>NC_021658.1:6710000-12127500 GCF_000418325.1 Sorangium cellulosum So0157-2 | reverse complement strand
CCTGGTGGGCGACCGCGCCCGGCTTGCGCGCCTGCGCGCGGAACTCGTCGAGCAGCCTGGCGCTGTCGGCGCCGCCCCCCTCGGGCTTCGTCCACTCGGCGCGGAGCGCGTCGCGCCCGAGCTTGGCCGCCCAGAAATGCGCGGCGACGACGGCGACGCCGTTCGCGGTGGGGACGACCTTCTCGACGCCGGGCACCTTGAGGGCGTCGGCCGCGTCGTACTTCGCGAGCTTCGCGCCGAACGCCGGCGGGCGGAGCACCACGGCGGTGCGCAGCCCGGGGAACTGCACGTCGATCCCGAACTGCGCCTTGCCCGTGATCTTCTCCGGCGTGTCGATGCGGCGCACCAGGGTGCCGATCAGCTTCCAGTCCTTGGGATCCTTCAGCTTCACCTTCGCCGGCGGGGTCAGCTTCATCGCCTCCTCGGCGAGCTGGCCGTAGGTCAGCTGATCCTTGCCGTGGGTGACGAGCCCCTTCGCAACGACGCACGCCGCGGGCGCGACCTTCCACCGGGCGGCGGCCGCGCGCACCAGCATGTCCTTCGCCATCGCGCCGACGGTGCGATACCGATCGAACTCGCCGTTCGTGCTCGTCGACCCGCCGGTCATCTGGAAGTGCATCACCGGGTGGCCGTACACCGGCGCGGCCGGCGCGTGCTCCGACCGCACCTTCGACCAGTCGCACTCGAGCTCCTCGGCGATCAGCATCGCGAGCCCGGTCCAGATGCCCTGGCCCATCTCGGAGTGCGCGAGCACCACGGTCACGGACTCATCCGTTCCGATGCGCACGAACGCGTTCGGCGACAGGGGCTGCGGCTGCGCCGCCTTCGGCGCGGCGCGGACCCCCTGCGGCACGTAGAAGCTGAGCAGGAGCCCCGCCGCAGAGCCCGCGGCCACCTGCAAGAAGTCGCGCCGAGAGACGCTCACTTACCACCTCGCTTGAGCCGCGACGCGAGGATCACCGCCTCGCGCACGCGCACATAGGTCCCGCACCGACACACGTTTCCGGACAGCGCCGCATCGATATCGGCGTCGGTCGGATCGGGTTTCTGCGCGATCAACGCGGCCGCGGTCATGATTTGCCCGGACTGGCAGTACCCGCACTGGACGACACCCTCCTGCGCCCACGCCTGGGCTCCGCAGGGTTCCGATTGGACGCACCCACAAGTTTCCGGTGGTGATATCGAGAAGGTCACACCCGATCCCATACCGAACTCGGAAGTTAAGCTTCTTGGAGCCGATGGTACTGCCAGGGCAACCTGGTGGGAGAGTAGGACGCCGCCGGGATTTTCTTCGAACCTGCGCATGGTGCGAGCCGTGCGCAGGTTTTTTCTTTTTGTCCTCGGACTTTTGAGGTCTCGGGGGCTCCGCCGCGGGCGCGGCGTGGCGCGGTGGCCGCTTTCGGCTTCCGGAGGGCGTCTCGGCAGCGGCGAGCTGAGGCGGCAGGGAAGAGCGTTCTGAGCAGCCCGGCCCCCTGAGGGGGTGCTCGCCGGGCGGTGCGGCGAGAGCCGAACTCGCCTGGGACGTTCCATCCCCGGCGCGCTGCGCACGCCGGAGATGGAACGTCCCAGGCTCAGACACCGGCTCTCGCCGCACCGCCCGGCGAGCACCCCCTCAGGGGGCCTACCGTCTGTCAAGACCCGCGGTGGTAGGGATCGACGGACCCGCTCGGCAGCTGGGCTCGTCCGCTGGGAACTGAGCTCGGTCGCTCGGCAGCTGGGCTCGTCCGCTGGAAACTGAGCTCGGTCGCTCGGCAGCTGGGCTCGTCCGCTGGAAACTGAGCTCGGTCGCTCGGCAGCTGGGCTCGTCCGCTGGGAACTGAGCTCGGTCGCTCGGCAGCTGGGCTCGTCCGCTGGAAACTGAGCTCGGTCGCTCGGCAGCTGAGCCCGTCCGCTGCGAGGTGAGCTCGGTCGCTCGGGAGCTGAGCTCGTCCGCTGGGACTCTGGAGCTGAGCTCATCCGCTCGGAACTGAGCTCGGTCGCTATGTGACCGTGCGTCCAGGAGAGCTGCCTCGGCTGGCGCAGCGAACTCCACGGTCGTGCGCACATTACGCGGTCGCGTTGGTGGTCGTGGACGTCCGGCCGGCACGCCGACAACGGTGCGCTTCGCGAGCTCGGTCCAGACGGCGAGGGGGCAGCCTCATGGGGGATAGCGGCGGTACCCCTGCCGTCGCGGGCGCGGTCAGTGGGGGTGCTCGGCGGCTCGCCTGGGGCCGTAGCTGCGCAGAAGAATGAGCCCTGCAACGACGACCAGGGCGGCGATCTGGAGCTGAAACGGGATCTGCTGGACCCACTCCTCCTCATCAATGCCGATCGTGGCGAGCGCGAGGCCGAGCAGGCCGCCCACAGCCTCGCCAGCCCGGCTGACCGTCGTCGCTGGGCCGCTCGCGACCGCCTCGTGCGAGAGGGCATGCAAGAGAAGGCCCGCCACGGCAGAGAGCAGCCAGGGCTCGACCGCTTCAAGGCGCTCCAGATCGACGAGCCGCGTCGCGAAGGCGCCAACCACCGTGGCGAGCGCAATGCCCGCGAGCGCCGCGCTCATGGCCCGCTTGCCGCCCGTACCCGCCCTCACCTCGAGGACCTGGATCGCCACCACCATGGCGAGCGGCACCGTGTGCGCCGCCAGCGCGAGCACGACAGGCAACGTCAGCTGACCCACCCGCGAGAGCGACGCCACCGCCGCTCCCTCGCCGAACTGATGCGCCAGCACCGCGGCATACCCCATCGCAAGCGCCGTCGTGGGCGTGCGGTGAGCGCCGGCCTCGCCGACCACGAGGCGCTCGAGCAGGGCCGGCGCAAGGAAGCCCGCCACCGCCGCGAGCAACGCTGGCCAGCCGATCTCGCCGAGCGCCTCCGGCAAGAGATGCAGCAACGCTATCGACGCCGCCCCGACCAGGGCGAACGTCCGGAGCGCAGACATCGCGCCCTCGCTGCGATGACGGAAGAGCGCCGCAATGCCGCCCAGCATGACGGCCAGCGCGAGGAGCAAGACGCCGAACGCCAGCGACACAGGCGCCCTCCTAGCACGGATCGGCGACGAACCGGCGCCGAGCCGTGCATCTTGTGTGGCGCGCTACGAATAGGGGAGGTGGTGGCGGCCGGCGCGGAGGATCAGATCGCCGACGAGGGCGGTCCAGCCGGTCTGGTGCGAGGCGCCGAGCCCGGCGCCGGTGTCGCCGTGGAAGTACTCGAAAAAGAACAGACGATCGCGGAAATGGGGGTCGCGCTGGAAGAGCGGGTGCTCGCCGTAGACCGGGCGGCGCCCCTCGCGATCGCGCTCGAAGATCGCGATCAGCCGCCGCTCTAGCTCGTGCGCGCCGTCGCGGAGCGTGCGAGGGCCGTGGCCGCCGACCGGGGGGATCGTGAGCACGTCGCCGAAGCCGTGATCGAGCCGGAGCAGCGAGCGGTAGAGCAGATAGTTGAGCGGGAACCAGATCGGGCCGCGCCAGTTGGAGTTGCCCCCCTTCATGCGCGTGATCGACTCGCCCGGCTCGTAACCGACCGTGTACTGCGCATGGCAGGGCTGCTCCAGCCCGAGCGAGACGGGCGCGGCCGCGTGCTCCTTCGAGAGCGAGCGCGGGCCGAACGGCGAGAGGAACTTGTCCTCGTCGAACAGGTGCGCGAGCACCCGCTCGAGGCGCCCCGGCGTCACCGCAGAGAGCACCTGCCGGCCGTCCGGACGCACCGTGATCGCCTCGGCCAGCGCGGGGTTCTTGCGGAGGAACCACTCGGTCCGGCGCCGGAAGTTCGCGAGCTTGCCGTAGATCTCCGGCGTGATCACGTGCACGGCGCAGAGCGGGATGAGGCCCACCGCCGACCGGATCTTCACGTGCCGCGGCCTCCCGCCGGCGGTCAGGATGTCGAAGTAGAAGCCCTCCTCCTCGGACCAGAGCGGCAGCCTGCCGCCCTGCGCGTGGTGGAGCGCGTGCGCGATCCGCAGGAAATGCTCGAAGAACTTGCTGGCGAGATCCTCGTACGCGGAGTTGTCGAGCGCGAGCTCGAGCGCGATGCGCATGAGGTCGAGGCAGTACATCGCCATCCACGCGGTGGCGTCAGCCTGCTCGAGGCGCATCCCGGGCGCGAGCCGCTCGCTGCGATCGAAGAGGGAGATGTTGTCGAGGCCGAGGAACCCGCCCTCGAACACGTTGTGCCCCTCGGCGTCACGCTTGTTGACCCACCAGGCGAAGTTGATGAGGAGCTTGTGGAACACCCGCTCCAGGAACACCCGATCGCCCTCGCCCCGCTGCTTCCGCTCGATCTTGTAGAGCTGGTAGGTCGCCCACGCGTGCACCGGCGGGTTCAAGTCCGAGAACTCCCACTCGTACGCGGGCAGCTGGCCGTTCGGGTGCTGGTACCACTCCTTGACCATCAGCTTCAGCTGCGCCTTCGCGAGATCGATGTCGAGCGAGGCCAGCGCGACCGCGTGGAAGGCGAGATCCCAGGCCGCGAACCAGGGGTACTCCCACTTGTCCGGCATCGAGATGACGTCGGCGACCGAGACATGACGCCACTGGTCGTTGCGGCCCGAGAGCCGCTCGGGCGGCGGCGCCTCGACGTCGCCGCGGAGCCAGGCGTCGACGTCGTAGTGATAGAACTGCATCGTCCAGAAGAGCCCCGCCGCCGCCTGCCGCTGGATGGCGCGGCGATCCTCGGACAGATGAGGACCCTGGACGGCGAGATAGTACTCGTCCGCCTCGCGGCGGCGCATCTCCAGGAGCTCGTCCGCGAACTCGAACGGCCGCTCCACCGGGTCCGGCGCGAGCCGGAGCAGGATCCGCCTGCGCCCGCCGGCCGGCACCTCGAGGCGGTGCCAGCTCGCGGCCTTGGTGCCGCGCAGCTCGGGGTTCACCCGCGACGCGTCGCCGTGGATGACCCGGTCATGGAATGCGTCCTTCACGTAGGGCGTCCGCGAGGGGGCGCCGTAGAGCCGCTCGTGGTTCGTCTCGTTGTTGGTGAAGAGCAGCTCCGGCCTGCCCTCGATGTAGAGGTGATGCGCGCCGTGCTCGGGGTGCGCCGCGCGCAACATCACGTGGCCAGGGCCGCTCTGCATGGCCCGGATCTCCGGGACGGGGCCGGGAGGGTCGCTCCACGACCAGGTGTTGCGGAACCAGAGGTGCGGCAGCACGTGGATCGGCGCGGGCTCCGGGCCGCGGTTCACCACCGTGATGACCATGAAGATGTCGCTCGGGCTCCGCTTCGCGTACTCGACGATGACGTCGAAGTAGCGATCGCCGTCGAAGGCGCCGAGATCGGGGAGATCGACCTCGCCCTCGGCGAGGCCGCGCTCGCGCGCGGCATCGATGAGCGCTCCGTACGGGAACTCGCGCTGCGGGTACCGGTAGAGGTAACGCAGGTAGCTGGAGGTCGGCGTCGCGTCCTCGTAGTAGTAGATCTCCTTGACGTCCTCGCCGTGGTTGCCCTCGGGCCCGGTCAGGCCGAAGGCCCGCTCCTTCAAGATCGGATCCTTCTCGTTCCAGACGGCGACCGCGAGGCACAGGATCTGGTGGCGGTCGCAGATGCCGCCGAGGCCGTCCTCGTTCCAGCGATAGGCGCGGCTCCGGGCGTGATCGTGCGGGAAATGCGCCCAGGCGTCCCCGTTCGCGCTGTAGTCCTCGCGCACCGTCCCCCAGGCGCGCTCCGACAGGTAAGGGCCCCAGTGCTTCCAGCGCAGGAGGCGCTCGCGCTCCTCTTCGAGGCGGCGGTGCTCGGCGGTCAGCGCGGCGGGGACGGTCCTCGTCATGCGAGCCACGCTAGGCGACCCGGGCGGAGGCGTCGAGCCCGCGGCCCCCGCGCGGACGGCCGCGACCGGCGCTACTCGGTGCGCTGGATGATGTGGAATCCGAACGGGGTCTCGACGACCTCGCTCACCTCGCCGACCTTCAGGGCAAAGGCGACGTCGGCGAAGCCCTTCACCATCACGCCGCGCTCGAACACCCCGAGGTCGCCGCCGCGCTCCTTGGCGCCAGGCTCGTCGCTGTACTCGGCGACCACGTCCTCGAAGGCCGCCCCGCCGCGGATCTTGAGGAGCGCCTCCTGGGCGCGCGCGCGCGCCTCGTCGCGCGTGCGGCGGACGCCCTCGGGCCTGCTCTTCGAGCCGTCGTGCATGACGAGGATGTGCCGCGCGCCGATCTGCTTCGGCTGACTCGCGACGAGCGCCCGCTCCCGCTCCTGCGCCGCGTCCTCCTCGGCCGCGCGGATCGGCGCGGAGACCGCGAGGCCGCCGCCGACCCAGGACGGCGAGGTGGCCAGCGTCCCGCAGGCGGTCGCGCCGAGGAGCGCGAGGGGAGAGCACGCCGAGAGCGCGCGGACCAGCACGGCGCGGAGAGCAGGGCTACGCATCGGCGCGGAGACTGCCGCGGGAGGGATGCGCCGGCAACCCTTCCGGCCGCGCCCGGGGCCGCTCAGCGCAGCACCATCACCGGGACGAAGGCCCACCCGCCCGCGGCCACGGTCACCCGGGCGCGCCGCACCTCGCCCCGGGCGCTCACGACGACCTCGTGCGTGCCCGCGGGGACGCGGGTGCGCGCGATCGCGATGCGCGCGGGGAGCGTCGACCAGCCGCGCGTGTCCGGGGTGTCGAGCGCGGTCAGCGTCGCGCTCGTGAGCAGGCCGACGAGCAGGCCCAGCGGCCCGGAGTCCTCCGCGGCCGCCTCGGTGGCGCCCTGGGCGGCCTCGCCCGCGGCGACGCGGGCGAGCGTCCGCGTGATGGCCGACAGGATGATCGTGCCCTCGCTCTTCTTCCAGGCCGAGCGCACCTGCGCCTCGACGTCGAGGGCCTGCTCCAGCGGCTGGGAGCGCCCATCCAGCTTCAGGGTCGGGATCGCGTAGCCGCCCTTGCCCCGGGCGAGCGTCGGGTAGTTGACCCACGTGACGAGCCCCTTGGCCGCGAGCTCGTTGGCCCGTGCGCGATCGAACGGGCTGATGTCGTCGGCGACGAGCGTGAGCGCGAGCCCGATCGGCAAGCGCTGCGGCACCTTCTGCGGCACGCGCCCGAACCCGACGACGACCACGAGCTCCGCCTCGCCGGCCTCGGCGAGCGGCGGCGGCGGCTCCACGCCCTCGATCTGGGCGGCGATGCGGGGCGTCCTCGGCTCGCCGCGCGTGAGCGCGCGGAGCGGGGCGCGGAGCGACGGATACGGCCCGTGGCGGAGCGCGTCGTCGTAGTAGAGGAGCGCCTCGTCGACCTGACCGCTCTTCTCGAAGGCGAAGCCGGCGAGGTAGCTCCCGAGGCCGATGAGCGCCGTCTCGCCCTCGTGCTCGCGCAGGTACTTCTGCATCACGGCGAGGCGGCGGGCCTCGACCCTGGCCCCGGTGAGGTCGCGCTGGGCCAGGTAGTTCATCATGTTGATGGTGTTGATGAGCAGCTTCTCGTACGCAGGCGCCTTGTACGGGCCCGCGTCGTCCGAGAAGAGGTATTTGCCGAGCTCGGCGGCGGCCCCGCGCGACATGTCGAGCAGGTCGATCGACTTGTCGGCCGCCCCGAGGTCGCGCGCGGACAGCTTGTAGCGGTCCATGCCGAGGAGGATGTTGCCGCGGTCGAGCAGGAGGAGCGCGTTGTCGCCCTTCAGCGCCGGAAGCTCGGCCGCGCTCTCGACCTCCATCTGCTCGTTCAGCGCGGCCACCGCCTCCGCGGGCGCCCCGCGGTCGAGCGCGGCGAGCGCGGTGCGCACGCGATCTTCGTGGCCGGCGCAGGCGGCCTGTCCGACGCCGAGGAGCAGCGCGAGGGGCACGAGGACCGCGCGCCCGCGCCCCCGGAGGCTCGCGTGGCGCCAGCGCATCACTCCTGGATGAGCGCCTTGGTGAAGGCGGCCTTGTTCTGCCAGGCCACCGCGCTCGTGGCGACCTCGATGAGCTGCATGAACATGAAGTACTGGACGCGGCGCTCGTCCTCGGTGCGCTCGTCGGAGGTGAAGACCTTGCCGGTGATGTAGTACTTCGCGCCGAGCTGGCGGTTGTACTCGGCGATGTGGTCCGGATCGAACCCGCCGCCGTGCTGCTGCTCGATCTCGGCGATCATCTGCTGCTGGCGCTCGACGCTCACCACGGTGACGAGGCCCGTGTTGACCATGTACGTCTCGATGTCCGACAGGAGCGCCTGGAGCTGGCTGTCGATGTGCTCGCTCGTCTGGTTCGACAGCGGGTAGATGGCGAGCGTGGGCCGCGAGCCCTCCTGCGCCCACGCCTTCGCGATGGGCGAGGCCATCAGCGACTTCAGGTTCTCGTGGAGGAGCTGCTCGATGTCGCGCTTGTCGATCCCCGTGCTCATCGCGGCGTCGTCGAGCCCCTCGACCTGGTTGCCGCGCACGTAGGTCGGCCCGCAGCCGAGGGACGTCGAGGCGAGCGCGAGCGCCGCGAGGAGCGCGGCCGGACGGATGATGGGCGAGCTGGGCATGGACACTCCGCAGGGTCTGGACGGGCGCATCCTAGCAGGCGAGGTGTGCGCCGGAGCGTCGATCAGGCGGAAATCGTGCTCCGCCGCGCGGCGCGCGCCGGCGGAGCCGCCGTCCCGGCGCGCCTCAGCGCGAGCAGCGCGAAGAGCGCGAAGAGCGCGCGCGCGGAGGCGGCCCCGCCCGCGGCCACGGGGCCGTGGGCGCACGAGAGCCAGCGCTCGTCGAGCGGCCGACGCGACGGCGATCGCTCCGCCAAGCGGGGCGCCGTGACCCACCAGGGCGCGCCGTAAGCGCCGGCGTCGGCGGCGCGCGTCGCCTCGGCGACGAGCCAGTCGCGATGGGCGATCAGCCCTCCGTAGATGGGGTCGGTGCAGCCGGCCGGCCCGCGCGAGGTCACGCCGATGATCCGCCCGGCGTCGTCGAGCGCGGGTCCGCCCGAGTCGCCGCTGCAGATGCCGCTCTCGCCGCGCCACTCGCTGCCCGTGACGCGCTCCTGCGTCCCGCACCCGTAGCCGACGCACTCGACGCGGAGCCCGTCGCGGCGCCGTCGCGCGCCGCCGTCGCGCGCCCTGCCCTCCGTGTCGCCGAAGCCGACCGCCGAGTAGACCTCGCTCTCCTCGGGCGGCCGGTCGAGGCGGGGCGCGAGGGGCGTGACGTCGCTGCTCGGGACCGGCGAAGCGAGGACGACGAGCGCGAGGTCGCGGCCGCACACGGCGTTGCCGTCGGGCGGGCTGAGCACCGCGCGCGCGGCGAGCCACGGCGCGTCCGCGGCCCACATGGCCCGACCGAGGGTGGCGTAGACCTGCGAGGCGTCGACCGGCTCGCCGAACGTCGCCGTCTTGCAGGAGATGAGCTTCGGCGCCTCCGCGATGCAGTGCTGCGCCGTGAGCACCAGGTCGGGCGCGATCAGGGTGCTCGAGCAGGTGCGCGCGACGCGGCCGTTCCGATCCGTGATGATCAGCCCGGCGACCGCGCGATCTCCCGCGTCGGGATAGCCTCCCTTGATCTCCAGCGCGGCCTCGTCCGCGTCCTCCCCGCGCGCGGGAGGCTCGCCCGCGTCGCCCGCGCAGCCGGCCAGCGCGGCGGCGGCGAGGAGGTATCCAGCTCGGGTACACCACGCGGTGCTGTTCCGGCACACGGCCAGCCGCCGTTGCACGGCACCTGCCAGCCTGGGCTGTGCATGGGCCGCGTTCCTCGAGGCAGGAGAGGATTGCTTCCGAGGAAGCTCACGCGCCCGCCGAGCTGCGCCGCGCTGTGGTGGGCGCTGCGGCCACCGCGCCGATCGGGCTCGTGGGGAGCCGAGCGCCCGACCCCGGCGCCGGCAGGGAGCCAGAGGCTTCGCGATCGATCCTCCAGGGAAGGACGATGGGCGAGCTCGATCCTCCAAGGGAAGGGACGATGGGCGAGCGCGGACCTTCGGGATCCGGGAAGAGCCGCCTCGCGCCGCCCGCTCGGAGCGTCCGTTCGCGACGACGTCGCGGCGTCGTCGTTCGTTCCGGCCGGGCGGCGCGGGCGCGTCAGCCGACCACGATGTTCACGATCTTCCCCGGGACGTAGATGAACTTCTTCACCTGCTTGCCCGCGGAGAGCGCGGCCACGCTCTCCAGCGCGAGCGCCGCGGCGCGGGCCTCGTCCTCCGAGGCCACCTTCGCCAGCGTCACCCGGCCGCGGACCTTGCCGTTCACCTGCACCGGGATCTCCAGGACGTCGTCGACGCAGAGCGCCTCGTCGTACGTGGGCCAGGGCTCGTAGGCGAGCGAGCGCTGATGCCCCGTGAGCCGCCACAGCTCCTCGGCGAGGTGCGGCGCGAACGGCGAGACGAGGAGGATCAGCCGGAGCACCGCCTCGCGCGGCGGCGACGGCAGCGAGCTCAGGTGGTTCACGAACACCATCATCGCGGAGATCGCGGTGTTGAACGCCATCGCCTCGATGTCGCCGGTCACCTTCTTGATCGTCCGGTGGAGCTGCCGGCTCGTCGCGTCGTCCATCGCGTCCGAGAGCGGCCGCGTGCACGTCGCGAAGACGCGATCCCGGAACCGGACCACCCCCTGGATCTGGGCCGATTGCCAGGGCTTCACGGCCTCGAGCGGGCCCATGAACATCTCGTAGAGCCGCAGCACGTCGGAGCCGTAGGACCGCACGATGTCGTCGGGGTTGATCACGTTGCCCCGCGACTTCGACATCTTCTCGTTGTCCTCGCCGAGGATCATGCCCTGATGGACGAGCTTCATGAACGGCTCGGGGTGCTTCACGTGGCCGAGGTCGAACAGCACCTTGTGCCAGAAGCGCGCGTAGAGGAGGTGCAGCACGCCGTGCTCCGCGCCGCCGACGTAGAGGTCGACCGGCATCCACGCGTCGTACGCCGCCTGCGAGAACGGCTCGGCGTCGTTCTGCGGATCGAGGAAGCGCAGGTAGTACCAGCACGACCCCGCCCACTGCGGCATCGTGTTCGTTTCGCGCGCGTACCACGCGCCGTCCTTCTGGAAGAACCGCCAGTCCACTGCCCGCGCGAGCGGACCGGCCGGGTCGTCGCCAGGCCGGAAGTCGGCGAGCGGCGGCAGCTCGAGCGGCAGGCTGGCCTCGTCCACCGCGATCGGCTGGTCGTAGCGGATCGTGTGCTTGTCGCCCTTCCTGGGATCGCCGCCGGGATCGGCGAGCTCGACGGGGAAGTAGATGGGGATCGGCTCGCCCCAGTAGCGCTGGCGCGAGAAGACCCAGTCGCGCAGCTTGTAGTTCACCTCGCGCTTGCCGCGGCCGAGCGCCTCGAGGCGCTCGATGACCGCGCGCTTGCACTCCTCCGTCTTGAGCCCGTCGAACTCGCCGCTCCGGACCGCGACGCCGGGGTCGACGTAGGCGGCCTCGAGGTGGTCGTGCAGGGCGCCGTCGGGGCTCACCACCTCGACGATGGGCAGCCCGTACGCGCGCGCGAACGCGAAGTCGCGCTCGTCGTGCCCGGGCACCGCCATCACGGCGCCGGTGCCGTAGCTGCCGAGCACGTAGTCCGCGACCCAGATCGGCACCTCGGCGCCGGTGATCGGGTGCACCGCGAACAGGCCCGTGTCGACGCCGGTCTTCTCCTTCGCGGCCCCGGCGAGGCGCTCGCGATCGCTCTTGCTGGACGCCGCGGCGACGTACGCGCGCACGGCCTCGCGGCGCGGCTCGGACGCGCTGCCCTCCGTCGACGTGATCCAGCTGGTGAGCGGGTGCTCGGGCGCGAGCACGACGTAGGTGACGCCCATCAGCGTGTCGGGGCGGGTCGTGAACACGCTCACCGCGCCCTTGCTCCACGCCTTGACCTCGAACGTGATCAGGGCGCCCTCCGAGCGGCCGATCCAGGCGCGCTGCATCGCGACCGTCCCCTCGGGCCAGTCGAGCAGGCGGAGATCCTCCGCCAGGCGGTCGGCGTAGGCGGTGATGCGGAGCATCCACTGGCGGAGCGGCGTCCTGTAGACCGGGTGGTTGCCGCGCTCGCTCTTGCCGTCGATCACCTCCTCGTTCGCGAGGACGGTGCCGAGCGCCGGGCACCAGTTGACGCTCACCTCGTCCTGGTACGCGAGGCCGTTCTTGAAGAGCTGGAGGAAGATCCACTGCGTCCAGCGCACGTAGCGCGGATCGGTCGTGGCGAGCTCTCGCGACCAGTCGTAGCTGAAGCCCAGCATCTTGAGCTGGCGCTTGAACGTCGCGATGTTCCGCGCCGTGGTGTCGGCCGGGTGCGTGCCGGTCTCGATGGCGTGCTGCTCGGCCGGGAGGCCGAAGGCGTCCCAGCCCATCACGTGCAGCACGTCGATCCCGCGCATGCGGTAGTAGCGCGACACGATGTCGGTCGCCGTGTACCCCTCGGGGTGGCCGACGTGCAGCCCCGCGCCCGAAGGGTAGGGGAACATGTCGAGCACGTAGCGCTTCTCGCGCGCGCCGCCCGCGCTGCGGACGGCGCGGAAGGTCTCGCCCTCCTCCCACGCGCGCTGCCAGCGCGGCTCGACCGCGGCGTGATCGTAGCGCGCGGGCTCGCGCGGCTCGTTGGGAGAAGGTTCGGTGGAGGTGCGGGGGCCCATCGTCTCGGCGGCCATATCGCGACGAGCCATAGCACTGTGCTGCCGCGGTCGACAGCCGCCCCGCGGCGGCACAAGCCCGCGTCCCCGCAGGGGCGCCGTCACCCGTCCGCGGCGTGCGCCCCGCCATGTCGAGAGTTCCCGGCAAGCGTGGACAGCCCCTCGGTACGAGCTCTGCCGTCGGACGCGCCCGCGCTCGCGAGGCTTCGCGCAGGCTGCTGACGGAGCGCGCGTCCCCCGCGCCCCGGATGCGAGCGCGCCGCGGGCCGGGAGCGCCGCCCGCTCCCGCGCAGGCGGCGCCGCGAGCACACCGCCGCCTGCGCCCCCGGGCGGAGGACGAGCTCGATCTTCGACGGGCCGAGCCCGGGAAGCGCGCGGCGCTGCTCCTTCGTCCGCAACGGGCGCCGTGGTCGCGGCGCCGCGCCGCGCATCCCCGGCGCAGCAGCGCCTCACGGGCGGGACGACGCGTCAGAAGGATGGCCGGACGCCGAGACTTGGGGGTAGATTGAGAGCGCTGTTCCGCTTCAGTGTGAGGCGGAGGGGCCGCGTTGGCGGTCTCTCCGGGGCGCGCGGATGACCGACAAACACGTTCCATGGGGAGCCCCCGAGGGTGAGGTGGCGGCGCAGTCAGGCCGGCCGCTCGCATCGACGCATGCATCGGGGATCCCTTTCCGGCCGGTGCCCGTGGCGCCGCTGATGGCGCCCGGGGCCCTCCGCCCGCTCTCCTCGCAGTACGCGCTCAGCCCTCGGCTTCAGCAGCACAGCCCACCCGGCTTCGCGGGACCGGCGCCGTCCGGGGCCGGTCTCGCCGGGCCCGTCACCTCCGGAGCGGCGTATCCCGGGCCGGCGCCATCGCCGCCCGCGTTCGCGGCGCCGCCGTCGCCGCCCGCGTTCGCGGCGCCCGCGCCGTCGGCGCCCGGCCTCGCTGGGCCCGCGTCGTCGACGCCCGAGTTCTCCGCGCCGGCCTCCCCTCCGGCCGCGGCGAGGTCCGGCTACACCCAGCCGCCCGCGGGGAACGTCTCGGCGCGCGGAGGGACCCTCCCGCCCGGGCTCGTCTCGCAGCAGGACGTGCTGTCGACGAGCGGCGTCTTCTCTGCGAGCGGCCTCCCGTTCGTCTCGGCGCCGCCGCCGTCGGACCCGGCGCCCCCGAGCCAGATGTCCTTCCAGCCCGCGCCGAACACGGAACGGATGCTGGCCGCGAACGCGGCGCAGCCGCCCCCTCCGGCGGCGCCGCCGGCGTTCGCGGGCCCCGGCTTCGGTCCGGCGGGCCCCCCTGTCCACGAGGCCGGGCGCACGCCGCTGCCCTCGCTGCACGCGGGCGTTCCGGCGCCGGCCGGGCCGCCCTCGGCCGCTGCGCCCGCGCGGCGCCCGGCGCGCCGCCGGCGGGCGGCGGGTGGGACGGCGCGTCCGCCGCGGGCGCGCCTCACGCCGCCGGCGGCTGGGACGGCGCGGCGGCGGCCGGCGCGCCCCAGGCGGCTCACGCGGCGATGCCACCCGCCGAGAGCCCGTGGGCCACCACGTCGGCGCGCCTCGAGCTGCCGGCGCTCCCGTCGAGCTTCGTGCAGGAGCGCGCGGAGCCGCAGAAGCCGCCCGCCGTGACGGCGCCGCGCCGCGAGGGCGGCAGGACGGTCATCATCGTGCTCAGCGTGATCCTGGCGATCGCCCTCCTGGCGCTCGTCGGGATCACGCTGTGGCAGAGCATGGGCGGCGGCGGGCCCATCGCGATCGACTACACCGAGCCGGCCCCGACGACCGCCGAGACGTCGGCCGAGCCCACCCCGAGCGCGACCGCAGCGCCCACCGCGACCGCGGCGCCCCGGCCAGCCGCGCGCCCGCGGCCGAAGGGCGACGACATCTACGACGAGATCGACAAGGAGAAGACCCGGCGCTGAGGCGGCTCGACGCGCGCGAGGCCGCGCGCCGGCGATTCGTTGGCCCTGCGCCCCGTTCCATGCTGGTGATCGCCCGCGATGGCGACGCCGATCCCGCAGAACCTTGCCCCGTTCACCCTCGACGAGCTGGCGCGCGCGACCGGCGGGCGCGTGCTGAGGGCCGGGCCGGCGGCGCGGGGCATCTCGACCGACAGCCGCACGATCGCGCCCGGCGCGGCGTTCGTCGCGCTCGCCGGCGAGACCTTCGACGGCCACCGGTTCCTCGGCGCCGCGGCGCAGCGCGGGGCGGCAGCGTTCGTCGTCTCCCGGGAGGCGGACCTGCCGCCCGAGGGCGGCGCGGTGCTCGTGGAGGACGGGCTCGCGGCGCTCGGGGCGCTGGCCAGCGCGCACCGCGAGCGGTGGCGCGGGGCCGCGCACCCGGACGGACCGCGGGCGATCGTCGCGATCGGCGGCTCCGCCGGCAAGACGACGACGACGCGGACCATCGCGGCGCTGCTCGCGGGCGCGGGCCGCGGCGACGTGCACGCGACCGCGGGCAACCTGAACAACGCCATCGGGCTGCCGATGACGTTGCTCGGGCTCGAGGACCGCCATCGCTTCGCCGTCGTCGAGATCGGGACGAACCACCGCGGCGAGATCGCCGCCCTCGCGCGGATCGCGGCGCCGGACCTCGCCGTGCTGACGTCCATCGGCGTCGAGCACACCGAGGGGCTCGGCACGCTGGAGGACGTGGCCGCCGAGGAAGGGGATCTGCTCGCCGCGCTGCGGGCCGACGGGGTCGCCCTCGGCAACGGCGACGACGCGAAGGTGGTCGAGCAGCTCGAGCGCGCCGGCGCCGCGCGGCGGATCACCTACGGGTTCGGCGAGCGCGCGCAGCTCCGGATCGCGGGGCGACGGCCGGTCGGGGTGCGCGGCACCTCGGTGCGGATCGAGCGGGGAGGGGAGGCGCTGGAGATCGTGGTCCCGCTGCTCGGGGAGGCGGGGGCGCTGGCCGCGGCGGCGGCCGTCGCCGCGGTGGAGGAGGCGCTCGGCGAGCGGCTCTCGACGGAGCGGGCGGCGCGCGCCGCCGCGGGGCTCGCGCCGCCGGGGGACGGGCGGCTGTCGGTCCGCGAGCTGCCGGACGGCACCGTGATCATCGACGACAGCTACAACGCGAACCCCCTGTCGATGCGCTCGTCGCTCAGGACGGCGGTCGAGCTGGCGGAGGCGCTCGGGAAGCGGCTCGTCCTGCTGCTCGGCGAGATGCGCGAGCTCGGCGCGCTCGCGGCGGCGGAGCACGACGCGCTCGGCGAGGCGGTCGGCGCCGCGCGCCCCGCCGCGCTGATCGCCGTCGGCGGCGAGGCGGCGCGGATCGCGCGCGCCGCCGAGGCGGCCGGCGTGCGCGCGTGGTTCGCCGGCGACGCGAGCGCCGCCGCGAGCCGGGCGCTTCAGATCGTCGAGCGCGGCGATCTGGTGCTCGTGAAGGGCTCGCGCGGGATCAGGATGGAGCGGATTGTGGAAGAGCTCGCCGGGCGCGGCGCCGGCGCGTCGCCCTGAGCGCGCGTCCGACGGGCGAGCGCGCGCGTCTGTGAACGCGCCGCGCCGCGGTCACGCGCCGAGCGCGGCCCGCGCCTCGGCGACCGACTGGCCGAGCAGGACCTTCGCCTCCTCGTTGCTGCAGAAGGATCGCGAGATCATGCGATCGACGTACAGCGTGCCGCGGAGGTGATCGACCTCGTGCTGGAGGATCCGCGCGGGCCAGCCGGTCGCCTGCCAGCGGACCTCCTTGCCGTCCGCGTCCACGCCGCTCACCTCGACCGACAGATCCCGCTCGACCAGCGCCATGTAGCCCGGGACGCTCAGGCAGCCCTCGAAGAACGTCGCCCGCCCCGCGCCCGCCGCCGGCGGCGACGGCGCGAGGACCTTCAGCGTCGGGTTGACGATCACCTGCAGCGGGAAGGGCGCGCGGCCGCGCTCGGCGCGCTGCTCCGGCGTGAGGCGGGACATCAGCGCCTCGCTGTCCTCGAGCACGATCACCTGCTGGCCGACGCCGATCTGCGGCGCGGCGAGCCCCACGCCGGGCGCCTTGCGCATGACCGCGACCATCGTCGAGACGAGCTGCTTGAGCTGCTTCGTCCCGATCTCCTCGGGCGGGACGAGCGCGGCGGGCTTCCGCAGGACGGCTCTGCCTGCGAGGACGATCGGGGGGAGCTCCATGCCGCCGGGATGAACCGGCGCGCCCGCGGGCGCAAGCGCCGCCGGCGGGGGCGCGGCGCGCGCGATGTCCTCGCGGCGAGGCGGGCATGAGGGTAGAGGAGCGGCGTCGGGCCCGGCCCGGCTCGCCATGGCAGCGCCCCCTCCGCCCTCGCCGGCCCGCGCACGCGCCCCGCGCCGGCCTCTCCGCCTCGCCGTCGCGCTCGCCCTCGCGGCGCTGACGCTCGCCGCCTTCGCCGCCGTGACGCTGCGGCTCCAGCTCGAGCCGAACGTCGCCTCGCTCCTGCCCGAGCGCGGCGACGCCGCCGCGCTGCGCCGGTACGTGCGCGGGTTCGGGGGCGGCGATCTCGGCGTCGTGATGGTGAAGGGGGACGACCCCGACGAGAACGCCGCCGTCGCCGCCGAGATCGCGCGGGCCCTCGGGGCGCGCCCGACCGTGCAGCGCGCCGCCGATCGCGTCGACGCCTCGCGCGCGCTCGATCCGTGGCTCGCCTTCCGGCACGCGGACGCGCGCGTGCGGGAGCGGCTCGCCGCCGCGCTCTCGCCCGAGGGGATGCGCGAGCGCCTCGCCGAGACGCGCGCCATGCTGCTCGCGCCGGGCGGCGGCGCCGCGGCCGAGGCGATCGCGGCCGACCCGCTGCGGCTCGCCCAGCTCGTCTTCGAGTCCGCGGACATCGGCTCCGGGGTGCGCACGCAGGCCGACGGCGCGTTCGCCACGGACGACGGCAAGGTGCACCTCGTCCTGGTGCAGCCGGCCGGGCAGGCGCTCCGCGGCGCCGACGCGCGCGCCTTCGTCGCCGACGCGAACGCCGTCCTCGACCCGATCCGCGCGGCGCACCCGCGGCTCACGCTCGGGCTCACCGGCGGGCACGCCATCGCCGCCGCCACCGAGGAGATGCTCACGCGCGATCTCGCCGTCTCGGGCACGCTCTCGATGCTGCTCGCGTCCGCGGTCTTCGCGCTGCTCTTCCGCCGCATGCGCGCGCTCGCCGCGGTGATGCCGCCGCTCGTGCTCGGGACCGTCTGGACCGCGGGGCTCGCCACGGCGCTCCCGGGCGGGCTCAGCGCGATCGCGGTCGCCTTCATGTCGGTCGTCGTGGGCGTCGGCGTCGACACCGGCGTCCACGTCTACGCCGCGCTGCTCGAGGCGCGGCGCGAGGGCCTCGATCCGGAGGCGGCCGCGCGCGCCGCGAGGGCGCGGACCTTTCGCGCGGTGCTCGTCGCCGCCGTCACCGCGGCGGCGGCGTTCGGCGCGCTCGCGCTGTCGGACATCAACGCCCTCCGGCAGCTCGGCCTCCTGTGCGCCGCGGGCGAGGTGCTCACGGCGATCGCGATCGTCCTCGTCACGCCGGCCGTCGGCGCCTGGCTCGAGCGGGGGGCCCCGCCGCCCGAGGCGCCGGCGCGCTGGCCCGACGGCCTCTACCGGCTCACCCGGACCCGGGGCCGCGCGCTCGCGCTCGCCGCGCTCGCCGCGCTCCCCATCGCGGCGGTCGCCCTCGGCGCCGCGCCGCCGCTCGCCGAGGCCATCGTCGCGATCCGGCCCGCCGAGCTCGAGCCGCTCAAGGTGCAGCAGGCGATCTTCGACGCGTTCGGCGGGCGGCGCGGGCAGTGGGTGGTGCTCCTCGCGGACGGCGAGCAGGAGCGCGCCCGCGCCCGGGCCGACCGGCTCGCGGAGCGCCTCGCCTCGATGAAGGACGACGTGGAGGCAGTCGACGCGCTCACCGCGCTCGCGCCCGCCCCCTCGACGCAGGCCGCGCGGTTCGCCGCGCGCGACGCGCTCGACCTGCCCGCGAAGGCCGGCGAGCTCGAGCGGGCGCTCCGCGACACGGGCTTCGCGCCCGAGCGCTTCTCGGCGGTGCTGGACGGGATGCGCTCGCCGCCGCGGCAGGAGGTCACGCTCGCCGATCTCGAGCGCGGCCCCGCGTCCATCCTGCTCTCGCGCTACCTCGGCGCGGACGGGGGCGAGGCGCTCGTCGCGCTGTACGTCCGGCCCCGCGAGGCCGGCTCGGTCGAGCGGATCGAGCGCGCGATCCGCGAGGAGGACCCGCAGGCCATGCTCACCGGCTACACCCGTCTCGAGGCGTCGCTCCGCGAGACGCTCGCGCACGACATGCCGCGGATCGCGATCGTCGCCGGTGCGCTCGTGCTGCTGGCGCTCGCGGCCTCCCTCCGCAGCGCGCGCGACATCGCGCTGGCCGCGCTCGTCGTCGCCTCCGAGATCTCGCTCGTGCTCCTGCTGATCCGGGTGATCGGCATCCCCCTGCACGCGTACGACGCGCTCGTCATCCCGGTGCTGCTCGGGATCACCGTGGACGAGGGCATGTTCCTGCTCCACCGCGCCCGCGACATCGAGGCGGCGGGCGGCGGCGACGCCGTGATCCGCGAGACCCTGCGCCACGAGGGCCCGGCGATCGCCGCCACCGCGCTGACCACGGCCGCGGGCTTCGCCGCGCTCGCGTTCTGCCGCTTCGACGGCCTGCGCGACCTGGGCCGGGTCGGCGCGCTCGGCAGCGCGGTCGGCCTCGTCGTCGCGCTCGTCGTGGTGCCGGCGGGGCTGCGGCTCTGGCCCCGACCCCGCCGGCGCGCGTAACATCGCGGCGTTGTCACCCCGGAGCCTCCTCCTCGTCGCCCTCCTCGCGCTCGCGCGCCCCGCCGCGGCGCAGCCGTCGCCGCCGCCCGCCGCGCCGCCGCGCCCCGCCGCGCCGGCGCCCGCGCCGAAGCCGCCGCGCTCGGCCGTCGCCCGCGTCGTGGACGCGCTCGCGCGCTCGCTCGACCCCGTCACGGGCCGCGCGCTCGTCGCGGCCGGCCCGCTCGCCTCAGACGCGCCGGCGCCGCGCGGCGCCCAACTCGCGGCCGCGCTCGCCGCCCACCTCGCCGGCAAGCTCGGCGCCGGCGTGCGCGCGCACAAGGACCCGATCCCGCTGCCGCTCGCGCGCGAGGCCGCGCGCGACGACGCGGCGCTCGTCCACCTCGCCGTCGAGGTCGCGGCGGGGCGGCTGCGCGTCACGGCGGACGTGTACCCGGTGCCGCGCACCGTCTGGGCGCGCATCCGCGATCCGGAGCCGGGGCCCATCGCCCACGCCTACGCCGAGGCGCCCCTCGACGCGGAGGTCCGCAGCTACCTCGCGCCGGTCCCGCTCGTCGCCGCCCGGGTCGATCGCGCGAAGAACTTCGAGGGCGACGTCGTCGCGCTCGCGTGCGGCGATCTCGACGCCGACGGCGCGCTCGAGATCCTGAGCGTGAGCCGGCGGCGCGTGACCACGCTCCGCCTCCGCGGCGGCCGGGTCGTGCCGCTCGCGTCGCGCTCGTGGCCGGACGTGGTCGCCGTGCACCCGTCGCCGCTCCGCGAGCCGCTCGCGTTCGCCACGCTCGTCGAGCGCGCGCGGGACGGCGAGCCCGAGCCGCCGTTCGCCGACGTCGGGCTCACCGATCGCGCGCGCAGCGTCCGCTTCGACGGCAAGCTCAACGCGCTCGCCGAGCTCCCGGGGCTGGCGATCCCGGACGCGGGCGGCTCGGCCTGCACGACGGCGTGGGGGCCGCTCCTCACCGGCCCGCTCGCGCCGTGCGCCCCGGCCGATCCGCCGCCGGCCACGCCGGCGCTCGCCGGCCGGTACGACGCGCTCGCGTCGGCGCAGCTCCTGTCGGCCCGGGGCGAGCCGTTCACGGTCTGGGCGGCGCGCGAGCGCGGCGCGGTCGAGCTCCGGGACAGCGCGGGCCACCGCAAGCTCGTGGGCAGCGCCGGGGCGCAGCTCGCGATCGGCGATCTTGATCAGGACGGCGAGCCCGAGCTGCTCGCCAGCCTCGACGTGCTCGACCCGCTCGAGGACGCCGTCGTGGTCTTCTCGTGGCGGCGCCATCACGGCGGCCCTTCGCGCGCGGCGCCCCCGGAGATCCTGCGCCTCCCGGCGCCGGCGGGGGTGCGCGCGCTCGCGGTGTGCCCGCCCGACGGGCCCGGGCGCGCCCCGTTCGCCGTCGCCACGGCCGACGAGATCTGGGTGGTGCGGTGAGCCGCTCGCTCCCGCGCCGCGCCTTCCTCGGCGGCGCCTGCGCGCTGCTCGGCGCCGCCGCCCTCCCGGCGCGCGCCCGCGCCATGGGGCGCACCCCGCTCGGCGGCCGCATCACGATGCACCTCCCGTGGCCGACGGGCTCGCTCGACCCGCACGACCTGAGCGATCCGGCCGCGGCCCTGTTCGCGTCGGCGATCGCCGACAGCCTCTACGGCCTCGACGCGTCCGGGAACCCCTACCCGACGCTCACGTCCGCGCTCCCGTCGCGCGAGGGCGACGCCGCGGTCGTGCGCCTGCGCGACGGGCTGCGCACCGCGCGCCTCGTCAAGCTCGACGGCCGCGACGTCGTGAGCTCGGTCGAGCGCGCCCGCGCCCGCGGCGCCGCGGCGGTGCTCGCCGACGTCCCGAGGCCCGAGCGGCACCCGAAGGATCCGCTCGCCGCCGTGTTCCCGCGCGCGGATCCCGCCCGCGTCGCCCGCGCGCTCGCGTCGCCGATGGTCGCGCTCCTGCCGCGCGGCTTCGACCCTGCGTCGCCGGACGGCACCGGCGCCTTCCGGGCCGACCTCGGCCCGCGGCAGATCACGCTGACGCGCAACGACGTCGCCGCGCGCGGCGCTGCCTTCCTCGACGCGATCGACGTGATCCGCTCCGAGGACCTCACGACGTCGCTGCGCGCGTTCGAGACCGAGCGCGACGACCTCGGGTGGCTCGGCGCCGGGCTGCACGCGAACCGCCGCGGCGCCGTCCGCTTCGATCTCGGCGTCGCCGGCTGGATCGTGCTGACCACCGGCCCGGAGGCCGGCGCCTTCGGTCAGCCCGGCGTCGCGCAGCGGCTGGTCGACGCGCTGCCGCCCGAGCGCCTCGCGCACCTCGGCCTCTCGGGCCTCCCGAGGGCGCACGGCGATCCCGGGTGGGGCGGCCCTCCGGCCGAGTTGCTCGTGGACGAGTCCGCAGCGCACCTCGTCGAGGTCGCCGAGGCGGTCGCGCCGATCCTCTCGCGCCCCGGGCACGAGGTCACGGCAGAGCCCGTCTCTCGCGCGGAGCTCGGGCGCCGCCGCGCCCGCGGCAAGGCGACGCTCGCGATCGAGCTCGTGCGCCCGCTCGGCCCCGGGCCTCTCCACGCGTTGCTCGCGCTCGCGACCGCCGCCGACCGCGCCCGTGCGCTCGACCTCGCCCGCCACCCGCCGCGGCTCGCCCCCACCGCCGCGCCGCGCTCGCTCACCACGACGCTCCGCCTCGGCGTGATCGCCGAGGTCCGGATCGCTGGCGGCGTGCTGCCGGACGTCGCGCTCGCGCGCGCCGGGGGCGGCGAGGGCTGGGATCTCGGCGCCACGTTCCGTAAATCGGCCGGGCGTTGAGGCGCGCGCCGAGGGGGACAGCCGGCGCGACTGGCGGGGGGGGGCGGCGCGACCGGCGCGACCGGCGCGGCCGGCGCGACCGGCGCCAGCAGACGCGACCGCACCGCTTCGGTTCGGTCGGGACGTCCGGGCGACCCATGCGCGGCTGCGCCGACGGCGAGGGGCTGCTTCCAGCGCTTGCGCCGGGGGGACATTTGGTTACTATCGGCTGGTCACGAACGTCACTGGCACTCGACACGACGCTTCTCTTCTCGGGGATCGCGGATTGATCGCGGACTGGACGACGCAACGTGTGGCGCACCGGGGGCTCCTCCCCAGCGCCGCCCTCCCTCGATCCCCCACGGCTCCATCGGGGCGGCAGGGCACTGTTCGGCACCGAAGCTGACGCATCTCGCAGAGCCGTGAAGTGAATCAGTGTCATGGGTACTCGCCTCTACGTTGGTAATCTCCCCTTCTCCGCCACCAAGGCCTCCGTGCAGGCTGCGTTTGCCCAGAGCGGCGAGGTGACGGATGTGCACATCGTGACCGACCGCGAGAGCGGTCAGTCGCGGGGTTTCGGGTTCGTCACGATGGGCACGCCTGAGCAGGCCCAGCAGGCGATCGAGCAGATGAACGGCGCCCTCATGGATGGCCGTCCGCTTCGCGTGAACGAGGCGGAGGAGCGGGTCCAGCGCGGCGGTGGCGGCGGCGGCGGCGGCGGTTACGGCGGCGGCGGCGGCGGCGGTTACGGCGGCGGCGGCGGCGGCGCCACCGGCGCGAGCAGGGGCGGCGGCGCGAGCATCGGCGCGGAGGCGATCGCGCCGCCGCCGAGGGTCAATCTGGTCGCGGCGGCCGCGGTGGTCGCGGCGGCGATCGGTACTGATCCGAGCTAGTAGGACGACGTTCATGCGGCGGCGCTTCCCCAGGGAGGCGCCGCCGTTTTCGTTGGTGCGTTGCCCTCACCGCCGATGCCAACTCCCCTTTCTTTGCACCTCAAACCGTCTCCGCGGGCGATCTCGCTCTACTACTTCGGCATCTTCGCCGTCCTCGGCGTGTACCTGCCGCTGTTCCCGAGCTGGCTCGAGGGGCGCGGGGTCCGGGGCCTCGCGATGGGGGCGATCGCGGCGACGCTCCCCGCGATGGGCCTCGTCGCGCCGCCGGTGTTCGGCCTCATCGCCGACGCGCTCGGCGTGCGCGTGTGGCTGATCCGGGCGGCCTGCGCCGGCGCCCTCGCCGTGTTCGCGCTGCTCGCGCTGTCGTCGGCGCTCGACGTCTCGCTCGGCTTCGGCGGGCTCTTCGCCGCGGCGCTCGCGTTCGCGTTCTTCCGCGCGCCGATGTTCACCATGGCCGACGTGGTCGCGCTCGAGGCGTCGCTGACCTCCGGGATCGCCTACGGCCGGCTCAGGCTCTGGGGATCGATCAGCTTCGCGCTGATGGCGATCGCCAGCGGGGCGCTCATCGATCCGGCGCGGCCGGCGGCGTTCCCCGTCGCGATCACCGCCGCGCTGCTCGTCGCGTTCGCCGTCTCGTGGGCGCTGCCGGCGGGCGACGAGGCGCCGCTCCAGCGGCTCGGCAAGCGCGGCGGCGCGCAGGGCGCAGAGGGCGCGGAGGGCGCGGCGGCGGCCGCCGGCGGCTCCGTGCGCGAGCGCGCCGGCGCCCTCCTCGGGAGCCGCGACTTCCGCCTGTTCCTCGCGGCGTCGTTCCTGGCCCAGAGCGCGAACTCCTCCTACGACCTCTGTTACACGCTGCACCTGCGCGACGTCGGCTTCCCCGAGCCGCTGGTGGGGGTCGCGTGGGCCGTCGGCGTCGCCGGCGAGATCGCGCTCATGGCGTTCTCCGGCCCCCTGCTCCAGCGGTTCGCGCCGCCCGTGGCGCTCGCCGTCGCCTTCGCCGGCGCCTCGCTCCGCTGGGCCCTGCTCTCGCAGGTGCGCTTCTGGCCCGCGCTGCTCGCGCTCCAGCCGCTCCACGCGGTGTCCTTCGCCATGATGTGGGTCGCGTCGCTCGCCTACACGCGCGATCGCGCCCCGCCGCAGATCCTCGCCACGGCGCAGGGGCTCTTTTCCGCAAGCGCCGGGGCCGGATCCGTCATCGGAATGCTGACCTGGGGCGAGCTCTACAAACGCGGGGGCGGCGCCCTCACGTTCGGCGTCGCCTCGATCACGGCTGCGATAGCATTCGTCCTGGCTGTGACCTTCGCGCGATCGACGCGGCGCTCACTGTCAGGGAGCTCAATTTTCTCTGCCGGCTCCCAGTGCCGGGAGTAACGTTACGTTTTCCGCGGCACGCGTAGGCGCGCGCGGGCATTACCTAAACGAGGCGAGCATGTGCGGGATCGTCGGATACGTTGGGTCGAAAAAAGCGGCGCCGATCATCGTCGAAGGGCTGCGCAAGCTGGAGTATCGGGGCTACGACTCGGCCGGCATCGCCATTCATGATGGCAAGGGCATCGAGATCGTCCGGACGCTCGGCAAGCTGATCAAGCTCAGCGAGGCGCTCGAGAAGCGGACCCTCGACGGCACCACGGGCATCGGCCACACGCGGTGGGCGACGCACGGCCGCCCGAGCGAGGTCAACGCCCACCCGCACTCCGCGGGCCCGGTGGCCGTCGTGCACAACGGCATCATCGAGAACCACGTGGCCATCCGGCAGCAGCTGGAGGGCCAAGGCGTCAAGTTCCTCTCCGACACCGACACCGAGATCGTCGCTCACCTCGTCCACCGCGAGCTCCAGAAGGGCGCCAAGTCGCTGTTCGAGGCCGTGCGCGGGTCGCTCCGGCAGGTCCACGGCGCCTACGCGATCGCGGTCGTCTCGCGCGATCAGCCCGACGTCATCGTCGCC
This sequence comes from Sorangium cellulosum So0157-2, assembly GCF_000418325.1. Taxonomy (GTDB): domain Bacteria; phylum Myxococcota_A; class Polyangia; order Polyangiales; family Polyangiaceae; genus Sorangium; species Sorangium cellulosum_D. The sequence goes on along the minus strand of NC_021658.1, from coordinate 12,102,797 downwards.
GCCCGCTACGGCTCGCCGCTCGTCGTCGGCGTCGGCGAGAACGAGATGCTGTGCGGCAGCGACATCCCCGCGCTCCTCTCGCACACCCGCGACATGATCTTCCTCGAGGACGGCGACATCGTCGAGCTGCGCGCCGACGGCGTCCGCATCGAGACCGTGGCCGGGAGCGACAAGGTCGAGCGGCGCGTGAAGCGCATCGACTGGAGCCCCGTCCAGGCGGAGCGCGGCGGCTACAAGCACTTCATGCTGAAGGAGATCCACGAGCAGCCCGACGTGGTCGAGGCGACGCTGCGCGGCCGGATCGATCTCGCCGCCGGCGACGTGCACGCGACCGAGATCGGGGTCACGCCCGAGTTCGCGAGGGAGCTGCGCCGCGTCTACATCGTCGCCTGCGGCACGAGCCACCACGCCGGCATCGCCGGGCGCTACTGGATCGAGCAGATCGCCCGCGTCCCCACGGTGGTCGAGCTCGCGAGCGAGGTCCGCTACCGCGAGCCGATCTTCTTCCCCGACGATCTCGTCATCGCCATCAGCCAGTCGGGCGAGACCGCCGACACGCTCGCGGCCCTCAAGGCGGCGAAGGCGCAAGGCGCCAAGGTGCTCGCGCTCTGCAACGTGCTCGACAGCGCGATCCCGCGCCTCGCCGACGGCGCGCTCTACACGCACGCGGGCCCCGAGATCGGCGTCGCGTCGACCAAGGCGTTCACCACGCAGCTCGCCGCGCTGCTCCTGCTCTCGGTCTACCTCGGCCGCCGCCGCGATTCGCTCTCCGCGGATCGCGGGCGCGAGATCCTCCAGGCGCTCTGGGAGACCCCGAGCCACATGCGCGAGGTGCTCGGCGACGCCGACTACGTGCACGCGATCGCGAAGCGGCTCGTCCACGCGAAGGACGTCCTCTTCCTCGGGCGCGGCCTCGGCTTCCCGATCGCGCTCGAGGGCGCGCTCAAGCTCAAGGAGATCTCGTACGCCCACGCGGAGGGCTACGCCGCCGGCGAGATGAAGCACGGGCCGATCGCCCTCATCGACGAGAACCTCCCCGTGATCGTCGTCTGCCCGCGCGACGCGCACTACGACAAGACCTTCTCCAACCTGCAGGAGGTCCGGGCGCGCGAGGGTCAGGTCGTCGCCATCGCCACGAAGGGCGACGAGTCGATCCTCGAGATCGCGCAGCACCACGTCTGGATCCCGAAGGTGCCGGACGAGGTGGGGCCGCTCCTCACGGTGCTCCCGCTCCAGCTCATCGCCTATTACGTCGCCAACCTGAAGGGCAACGACGTCGACCAGCCGCGCAACCTCGCGAAGACCGTCACGGTCGAGTAGCGGCGCTCCCCGCGGCGGGGCCGCTCCGGCGCGCGGGCGGCCCTTGCCGGGCGGCGCGGCGGCCCGCGCGCGCCGGCCGGCCTGCGCGCGGGCGCGGGGCCGCGGCTATGCTGCGCGCATGCGCATCCCCGGCAGAACGGAGCGGCGGGTCGTCGCGGCCATCCTCGTGACCGCGCTCATCCCGCTCGTCGCCAGCATCGTGGTCGCCAGGACGGTGATCGCGCGGGTGTCGGCGACGGCGTTCCAGCCCGAGTTCGGCGTCCACCTGGACCGGGCGCTCGGCGTGTACGCCGAGCTCGCCGCCGCCATCAAGCAGGGCATGCGCTCCGAGGCCGAGGCGATCGCCGCGGCGGATCCGCTGCGCCGGAGCGCCTTCGCCGGGGACGCGGAGCTCCTCGGCGCCGAGCTCGCGCACCTCATCGCGGCGCACCCCGCGCTGGTCTCCCTGCGCGTCGAGCGCTGCGGCGGCGAGCTCGTCGGCGCGCGGGAGCGCGGAACGCCGGTGGATCCGGCGCGCGAGAAGACGCTCACGGTCCGGAAGGCGATCGAGCGCGCCCCCGGCTCGGCCTCCGGGCCGGCGCCCTCCGAAGGGCCCGCGCCCCCCGCGGAGCCCACGCATGACGACGGCGACTGCGAGGGCGACGCGAGGACGCTCGTCGCGACGTTCGCCGCGCCGAGCGCCCGCTTCGACGAGCTCGAGTCCGCGCAGGCGTTCGCGCAGGCGTACCGCGCGCTCGAGCGCGAGCATCGCAAGGAGTACCTCGACGAGAGCTACGGCGACGCGTTCGCCGCGCTGCTCGGCGTGACGATCGTCCTCGCCGTGCTCGCCGGCGTGCTCGTGGCGCGCCCCGTGGTCGATCGCATCGCGCGGCTCGCCGCGGCCACGCGGCCCGTCGCCGAGGGCGATCTCTCGGTGCGCGTCGCGCTCAAGGGCGACGACGAGGTCGCCGATCTCGGCCGCGCCTTCGACCGCATGCTCGAGGAGCTCGAGGGCAGCCGCGCGCGGATCGAGTTCCTGAAGCGCATGGGCGAGTGGCAGAAGATGGCGCGGCACCTCGCGCACGAGATCAAGAACCCGCTGACGCCGATCCAGCTCGCCGTCGAGGAGTGCCACCGCCGCTATGCGGGCAGCGACCCGGCCTACCAGCGCCTGCTGCAGACCACGCTCGAGGTCGTCGAGGAGGAGATCGGCACGCTGCGCCGGCTCGTCGGCGAGTTCTCCAATTTCGCGCGGCTCCCGCAGGCCGAGCTCGAGCCCGCGGATCTCGCGGAGTTCCTGCGGGAGCAGGGCGAGCGCTTCGCCGCGGTGGAGGAGGCGGGGCGCGAGCACGCCTCGGACGAGGCGCTGCTCGGGCGCGTCGATCTCGAGTTCGACGTGCCGGCCGCCCCGATGCCGGCCGCGCTCGATCGCGAGATGCTCCGGCGCGCCCTCGGCAACATCGTGCGCAACGCGGCGCAGGCGCTGCGCGACGCGCAGCGGGCGGCGCCGGGCGCTGCAGCGCGCCCCGGCGCCCTCTGGGGCAGGGTCCGCGTCTCGGCGCGGAGCGAGGGGCAGAGCCACCTCATCGCGATCGACGACGACGGGCCGGGCATCGATCCCGCCGTGCGCGACTCGATGTTCGATCCCTACGTCACGACGCGGTACGACGGCACGGGGCTCGGCCTGAGCATCGTGAAGAAGATCGTCGTCGACCACGGCGGCACCATCGACGTGCTCGATTCCCCGCTCGGGGGCGCGCGCTTCGTCATCCGGCTCCCGCGCGCTGGCACGCCCGCGGCGCGCGCCGCGCAGCGGGCCGAGGGCGAGGGCGGGCCGCGCTCGACCTCGCCGCGCGCGGCGGGCGGGTCTGGAGCCCCGGCGGCGCTCGGGCGCGAGGCCTTCTCCGACGGCGATCGCGAGGACGCTCGCTGATGTTTCTTCGGGGCCGGCGGAGGGCCCCGACCCCGAAAGCGCGCCGACGCGTCGGTCCGTGTCAGGAGATGCTTGACCAGCCGGCCCCGCTTTGCCATGTTCGCCCGCGGAGAGGTGACCGAGAGGCCGAAGGTGCCTGATTCGAAATCAGGTGTACCCGCAAGGGTACCGCGGGTTCGAATCCCGCTCTCTCCGCTACGCTTGGCTGCTTGCCCCCGCTGAACCAGGTGGGCTTTGACCGCCCGCTCTCTCGCGGGCGGCGCCGGTCCGGCAGAAGCGGGGCGCGTCGAAGAAGGTTCGGGAGAGGTGACCGAGTGGTCGAAGGTGCACGACTGGAAATCGTGTGTACGGCAACGTACCGCGGGTTCGAATCCCGCCCTCTCCGCCAAGCTGAACAGTCCGCCGACTCCTGGTGGTGAGCTCCCCGAAACGAGCCCGCAGGAAGTCCGCAAGAAAAAAGAGGATGAGGCCGAGCGGCAGCTGCGCTCGGAAGTCGTGGTCGGTCGCTGATGGCGACGCCCGGCTTCTGGATGCGTCGCTTCGGGCTGATCCCGCGAGAGCTGCGGCGTCCTTCAACCTCGGTCGAGCCGAGGCGGAGATCTGTCCCGAGCGACGGGCTCGGCGCTCGGCGGCGATCCCGCGCGGAACGTGTCTCGACGAGCGCGCTCTGCTGTGCAGGAGGAGCACGAGGGGACGCGCCCGAACGCGGCGAACGCGGAGGAGCAGCGACCGGCGTGAACGCTCGTGCTATCAAGGGGCCGACCGACGCCCTTGACCGGCTCCCGCCGGACGACAACGATGCCGTTACGCGCGGGCCCGAGACGCTTGACAGGCGGAGGGCCGCCTTGTAGAAGTTGCGCCCCTTTTTGGCAGGCGCCCTTCCGGAGTTTTTCGCCCAATGAATCCTCAGCCCAAGTCCTTTTCCGCCAAGCCTGCGGAGGCCCGCAACGAGCGTACGTGGTGGGTGATCGACGCGGAAGGCAAGCCCCTCGGCCGCCTTGCCAGCCGCATCGCCATGGTGCTTCGCGGTAAGAACAAGCCCACGTTCACGCCGCACGTCGACACCGGCGACTTCGTGATCGTCGTGAACGCCAAGAAGGTCCTTCTGACCGGTCGCAAGCTCCAGCAGAAGAACTACGTGCGGCACAGCGGTGAGCCGGGCGGCTTCCGCTCCGAGGCGTACGGTCACCTGCTCGAGCGCAAGCCGGAGCTCCCCATCCAGAAGGCCGTGAAGGGCATGCTCCCGAAGAATGTGCTCGGGCGCGAGCTCCTTACCAAGCTCAAGGTCTACGCCGGTCCCGATCACCCCCACGCGGCGCAGAAGCCGCAGCCCCTTAGCTACAGCTGAGCAAAGCCATGACGGAAACGAGAACGTACGCCACTGGGAAGCGTAAGACCGCGGTCGCGCGCGTCTTCCTCTCGCCGGGCACCGGCAACATCAAGGTGAACAAGCGGCCCGCCGACGAGTACTTCGTCCGCGAGACCTCGCGCATGGTGATGCGCCAGTCGCTGGAGCTGCTGGAGCTGCTCGAGCAGTTCGACGTGAACGCGACCGTCGTCGGCGGTGGGCACAGCGCCCAGGCCGAGGCGATGCGTCACGGCATCGCGCGCGCCCTGTGCGAGCTCGATCCGGAGCGCAGGTCGTCGCTCAAGCGCGCGGGCTTCCTCACGCGCGACGCGCGCAAGAAGGAGCGCAAGAAGTACGGCCAGCCCGGCGCCCGCAAGCGCTTCCAGTACTCGAAGCGCTAGCAGGCCCGGCACGCTGCCCATCGGGGCGGATGTCATGGCAAGGACATCGAGGACGCGAGGGATCTTCCCTCTGCGTCCTCGATGCTTTTTGTCCTCGGCCACGCGAGGCGCAGTGCGCTCTTCGAGCGGGCGCGCTCGGCCCGCCCGGCGTCACATCGTCTCCGGCGCACCCTCGCGATCGGGGCCTTCGATGAGCTCGCCGTGCTCGAGCGGACCTCTCGGCCCGCCCGGCGTCACATCGTCTCCGGCGGACTCTTGAGATCGGGGCCCTCGATGAGCTCGCCCTCATCGTCCCCGGCGCCTTCGGGCGGCTTCGCCTCTGGCTCGGTCGGCCCGCTCGGCCCGACCGCGGGCGCCGCGGAGACCGTGGCCTCGCTGCCGGCCGCTGCGGGGGGCGGCGGGGTCGGCTCCGCGACCTCCGGCTTCACCGGCTCGGGCGGCGGCTCGGGCAGCGGGATGGCGTCGAGCCGATGGTCGAGCGCCTCCTTCGCCGCGGCGAACGCCGCGCGATCGACGCCGGGCATCACGCGCTCGCCGTCGAGCTGGAGCGTCTCGGCGTCGAAGTACTTGCCGTCCTTCTTCGCGCTGAAGTGGAGGTGCGGGCCCGTCGAGCGGCCCGTCGACCCCACGTACCCGACGAGCTGGTGCGTGCCCACCTTCATGCCGACCTTGATGCCGGGGGCATACCTCGACAGGTGCGCATAGCCGGTGCTGACGCCGTTCGGATGCAGGACGGTGACGAGGTTGCCGCTCGGACCCGCGGGGCCGACCCACTCGACGACACCACGGTACGCCGAGTACACCGGCGTTCCCGTCGGCGCGCCGAAGTCCGTCCCGTTGTGCGGCATCCTCTTCTTCAACACCGGGTGCATCCGCTGCGGGTTGAACTTCGACGTCACGGGCGCGCCCGGGACCGGCGCGCGCCAGCCGCCCGCGTACGGCTGCCGGCCGCGCTCGTCGAAGTAGCCGCGGGCCTCCTGCCCCTTGAAATCGTAGATGCGCAGCGGCTTCTCGGCGGGATCCGCGGGCCGGTACTCGAGCGCGATGATCTTCTTGTACCGGGAGAACATCCCGAGCGCCGTCTCTTCCATGGCGATCAGCCGGACGATGCTCCCTTCCTCGAAGCTCTCCGTCGACATGCGCCCGCTCAGCGCGTCGTCGATCACGTCGAGCACGCCAGGCTCCAGCCCGCCCGATCGGTACGCGCTCGTGAGATCCTTCCCCACGTAGAAGGCGGCGACGACCTCCTCCTCGGCGATCTTCATGTCGAGCGTGGTGCCCGAGAGCAGCCCGGCCGCGTCCTCCCGCGCCTGGTAGATCTCGCTCGCCGAGACCTCGTACTCGAAGGCGCGGACGCGGCGCGTGGAGCGGTCCATCGCGACCGTGAACCGATCCTTGCGGCCGCACTTGTCGAACTTCCGCAGCCCGTCGAAGGCCTTCATGATCCGGTAGATCTGCGCCTTCGGCACGCCCTTCTCGTCGAGGGCCGTGATGAACGATCGGCGGTCCATCACGTCGCTCGCCAGGGTCACGGACGGATCCTTCGCGAGCTCGGAGATCCGCCACGGGCCCGGCAGCGGCGTGCGCGTCTTGGTCTTCACCTCGGGCGCGGCGGGCCGTCCGGCGTCTTCCGTGCCTGTGGCCGAGCCCGCCGGGCTCCCCGCGACGAGCGCGCGCTCGTCGCGCACCGGGACGCCCTGGATCAGGAGCGCGATGAGCGAGGTGAGCGTCGCGAGGCCGAAGATGCCGCCGAAGACCGCGGTCATGCGCGGCGAGAGGTGCGGCCCCGGGGGCGGCCGGCTGAGGCCGGCGGGCAGGCGCGGGCCGTCGGCCGCGCCGGATCCCGCGTAGGGGCCGCCGTCCGCGAGCGACGGGCGGGAGGACCGCGGATCGCTGCCGCGCGACCAGGGCGCGGCGCCGCGCCCGCGAGAAGAAGGAGGAGGGAGCTGCGTCCACGAAGGCGACGAGCGCGCGCGCAGATCGCCGCCGCGCGACCAGGGCGCGGCCGGAGCGCTCTCGGCCCGGCGGTGGCCCAGGAGCGGCGCGGTCAGCGGCGGCGAGGCAGGCCTGCTGGAGGTGTCGAGCGCGTCGTCGGTCACGTCGGCGGCGCTGCTGCGCTCGATGTCCGCGCGCGGCGCGTGGTGCGGGACGATGCCGGGCTCGGCGCGCGGCGCGTCCCGCGGGGTGGCGTCGGCCTCCGCGCGCGGCGCGCCCTGCGGGACCGCGGCGCCGGGCTGTTCGCGCGGCGCTCCCTGCAGGGCGGCGGCGCCGGGCCCCGACGCCCTGCCGGCGTCTTCGTTCCGCGCCTCGGAGCGGTCCGCGGCGTCCGGCCCTCCGGAAGCCTCGAGCGGGTTCTGGGGTACTGCACTCGGCACGCCGACGTGCGTACCAAGGCATCGCCGGGGTTGCAACCGCGCGGCCACCCGATCCGCGCAAGGGTTGCGCGGAAGACCGACCGCATCGTACGCCGGTCGCGTAAGCTGGCGGGCCTCATGGACGACAGGCTGAAGCAGCTTCTGGTTCTCGGCAGGGAGCACTACGAGCGGCGCGAGTACGATCTGGCCGAGCACGCCCTGCGGCAGATCCTCGAGAAGACCGATCGGTTCGCGGACGTCTTCAACATGCTCGGCGTCATCCTCCACGAGCGGGGCGATTTCCTCGCGGCCGAGGCCCACTTCGAGCGCGCGGTGCAGCTGAACGAGCACTACACGGAAGCGCTGCTGAACCTCGCCGTCACGTACAACGACCTCGGCAAATACGAGGCGGCGCGACAGGTCTACTCCCGCATCCGTCGCGGCGAGGGGGACGGCGGCGTCCTCGACCCGTTCGCGCGCGGCAAGATCGCCAACATGCATGCCGATCTCGCGCAGGCCTACGCCGACGCGGGCTGCGCGCAGGAAGCGATCGCCGAGCTGAAGCGCGCCGTGGCGCTGTGCCCGACGTTCGTCGATCTCCAGCTGCGCCTCGGCACGATGTACCGCGACGCCGGCAATCTGGCGCTCGCCCGGGAGCACTACGCCGCCGCGCGCGACACGAACCCGAAGTACGCGCCTGCGCGCGTGCTGCTCGGGGTCGCGCTGCACTCCCTCGGTACGCCCGATCTCGCGATCGCCGAGTGGCGCGAGGCGCTCGCGATCGAGCCCGACAACAAGACGGCGAAGATGTACCTTCGCATGGTGGAGGCGCAGCGGAGCGGGAGCACCGCGGGCGCGGCGTCGCGCGACGCGGCGTCGACCACGTCGAGGGGCGCCTCCTGGGACGCGCTCGACGAGTCGACCCCCACGGAGGTGAGCGACCTCCTGTCCTCGCTGTCGGCGGACGCGGCCGACGACGCGGATCGCCCCACACCCGAAGGCAACCCCTGAACGTTGGCGAAATACTCTCTGCTCCGCGAGGAGGCGCGCCGCGCATGGCGCGAGCTCCGTGGCAGCGAGCTGTCGGCCGGCCGGACGGCCGTGGCGGTGGCGATCGGCCTGTTCATCGGATCGCAGCCGATCTTCGGGTGCCACACGCCGCTCGTCCTCCTGCTCTGCCTGTGGTTCCGTCTGGACGCGGCGATTGCCTGGGTCGCCGCGAACATTTCCAACCCCTTGTTCGCACCAGCGCTGCTCACGGCCGAGTTCCAGGTCGGGGCGTACCTCCGCACCGGGCGCTGGCTGCGCCTTCATGAGAAGATGAGCTGGGCGCAAGCACTGTCCGAGTTCCCCGAGTACATGCTCCTCGGCGCGCCCGTGGTCGGGCTCGCGCTCGCCGCGCTCGGCGGCGGCCTGGTCTTCGCGCTCGTCGCGCTGAAGCGGCGCCGCGCGCCCTCGCTGCAGCGCGGCGGGATGGAGCCGTATCGGCTCCCCGAGGACGCGCCGCCGTGGGTGCACGCGATCGAGCGCGTCGCCGCGAGGTACAGCCCGCAAGAGGGCGCCACGCCGGCGCAGCGCACCCGGTTTCACTATGTCCGCTTCAAGCTGCTGGGCGATCCGGTCGCGCGGCTGATTGCCGACATCGCCGGCGACCGCCCCGGCGCGCTGGGGGAGGTGCTCGATATCGGGACCGGGGCTGGCCAGCTGCCGATTCTCCTGCTCGAGCTGGGCCGGGCCGCGCGGGTGCGCGGGTTCGACTGGGACCGCGCCAAGATAGAGGACGCGCGCCGCGCGAGCGGCGGCGACCCGGGCGCGCCTCTGCCGCCCTCGCCTTCGCCGCGCGGTTCGTCCGGCGAGCAGCCCGCGCCGCACGTGGCCCCTCCGCTGGCCGCCGAGTTCTGGTGCGCAGACGCGCGCGAGGCCGAGCTGGGAGACGCAGACACCGTGCTGCTCATCGACCTGCTCCACTACTTCCGCGTGGAGGAGCAGGACGCGATCCTGCGGCGCGCGGCGGCCGCGGTCCGACCGGGAGGGCGCCTGCTCGTCCGCGAGGCGGACACCGAGCGCGGCCTGAGGAGCTCGATCACGCTCCTCGAGGAGCGCATCTTCACCGCGCTTCGCTTCAACCGGGGCGAGCGGGTGCGTTTCCGCCCTGCCCGGGAGATCGTCGCGCTCCTCGAGCAGCTCGGCTTCTCGTGCGAGACGAGGCCCGCCTGGGGGAAAACGCCGTTCTCGAATGTCCTCATCGTCGGGACCCGGGCGGATCGCTGAGTCCGAGTCGCGCTTCCCGTCGAGATCTCTTCACGCACCCGCCGTCGCGACGCCCCTCGGTGGTGTCACCGGGGCGCCCGGCCCAGCGTGCAAGCTCGGCCCGGCGACCCGACTGTCGATCGAGCGCCGCGGGGCACCGATGAGCATCGCAGATGGTCAGAACCTGTCCAGCGCGGTGGCAGTTGGGTCTCGCCGCTTCACGCCGCGCACGAGGCTCGGTGTCCGTTGAGCAACTCCCATGTGGCACAGACCATGCTTAAACGCTGACAAGACCAAGACCAAGACGAAGTCCAAGGGCCTGCGGCGGTCCTTGGTGTCCGGGTCCCTGCCTGTGATCCACAGAGGCCGAGAGCGCCCGAGGGCCCTCTTCGCTGGAGGCCGGGCTCGCCCGCGTTGCAAATTCGCAATATCCGCCTGGGGCGTCCTGCCCAGATGTCTGTGAAGGTGTGTTTGCCTCCATCCCGCTTCGGGGCGAGGCGATGCCTCGCAGACGCAACCATCGGTGCCCGACGGGACATCGGGGGGGGGAGGCGGCGCGGGCCAGGCGCTCACAGCCGAGACGCTCGCGCCGCGCCGATCGTGCTCTGCCAGCTTGGCAATCCCGACCACGTGCGGCCCACACAGCTAGATGTGGTGGTCCTTCGATGTTGCCCCACGACATGTTGGGGGTCTCGGGTGAGGTGACGCTGCCCGTCTCCCGCGCGGACGACAGGAGCGCGCGCGGGGCGGCTCGGTAACCCAGCGTCCTGGGCGCCGGAGCGCGCCTGGGCGCACAGCGGCTTTCGGGCGCAGCTCTCGCGTTGGGTCGCTGGGCGGATCCGCTCAGCAGCGGTCGGACGGGAGCTTTCGGGCCGCGCGCGCGGATTTCTCCACCGCGCGTGAGGGGGTCTCCACGGTGCTACGCGGAGAGGGCATTGCTGGGGGAGTTTTCCTGAGAGGGGTCCGGGAGCGTGTACGGCTGCGGAGCTTGCTCCGCCCCGAGGTGCGAGGTCTCCGCGCCTGCCTGGGGAGCTCCTGGCTCGCCACCTTTTCCCCTGCTGCGCTTGGAGGAAGGCTGGACGTCGACCTCGGTTGGCTCGGCCGGACCCGCCCGGCGGGCGTCGAGGCCGGCTTTAGCGGGAAAAGTACTTGGTCGCCCGCTTCTCTCCTTTCGACGTGATCTTCTTCTCGACGAGCAGCTTCCGAATCGGGAGGGTGAGCTCCTTCGTGGTGGTGCCCAGATCCTTGGCGATCTGCTCCACGCCCTGGCCGCTGTTGGCCCGGATGTGCTCCAGGACCTTCTGCGTCATGGCGGCGAGCTCTTCCTTCGAGCGCTTCTCGCCCTTCTTGCGGGTGGGCTTCGCGGCGCGCGCGGGGCGCCCCGCCGCCTTCTTGACCTCCGCAACCGGCGCGGGAGCGGCCTTGGCCCGACCCGCCTTGCGCGGCGCGGCGGCGGCAGCGGCCGGCTGGCCCTCCCCCCGCAAGGCGTCGGCGACGGCCTCGAGAGCCGCTTTGCGGACAAGTCCGCTCAGCTGAGAGACGAATGCATCAACGTGGCTTTTGATCTCGGTTTCGACGTTGCTCATTGGATCTCGCGTCCCATGAATAGCTAGAGTTGTCAACTGCTGAACAGCACCTTGGTTGAAAATAATTCGAGAGGTGTCCCCCTCATCCCCTTCATCCCCTCAGCTTGCGTCAGGAACCCGCGCTCGCGAGCTCCCCGTCCCGCCGTCCCCTCATGGCGTGCTGGGGCGACCGGTCGAGCCGGACTCCAGCCAGCGCGTCTCCCCAGTGGCGTCGCTCCGCGAAGCCAAGCCTGGTGGCTTCGCGGAGCGGGGCGAAGCCCGATGGCGCCGATCCGCGAAGCCAGGCTCTGCCCAAACCCAGGAGGGGTGCGATGGACAGCGCCGCGCTCCTCTCTACGCCGCGCCGCGGCTTCTCCTGCTGCCGCGCGGCGCGCGCCGCGGGCAGACCCGTAACCGCGGGGAGCCAGCGACATTCCCACGAACGTTGGCTTTCCTGTGCTCCGGACACAAGCGACCCACCTCGCAGCAGCCGAAGCGGGCGCCTGACCGAGGGAGCGCGGAGGAGCCTGACCCCCCCGGGTGAGCCGCCCTCGTTGAGGAAAGGTGTCATGGACGAGGCCGCCGTTCCAGCCCACCCCGGCGCGCTGGACCGGAGGTCTTTCAGTTCTGCATTCCGCTCTGCGCCGGCCGCGTGTCTGTATGCCCGAGCTTTCGTCTCCGGACCGAGCCGCTCTCCGGGATCGACCGCAACGTGTCCGCCGCCGATCCGCCCTCCGGCGCTGTCGACGTCATGAGGGCTACCCCACCCGCCTGCCCGGGCGCCCCCCCGGCGGAGCGGCGCGAAGGCCCGAGGCGGTTGCGCCCACCCATGTTGCAGCACCGAGGCCACCTCGCCTCGGGCGTGGCTGCGTCTTTTTGCGGCTGTGCTGGAGCTGCCCAGCCTGCGGCCGTGTCCCCCAAACCGCTCGCCGCGCCCCCGACCCGGCCGCCGCCCCGGCAAGCCGGAAGTCTGCCCGCGGGAGGTCTCGAGGCCGCCGCTCCTGCTCAGCTGCTCATCCTGACTCAGGCGGTGACACTCGCGCTGGGCACCAGGGTGACGCTCGTCCGCGGCTCGCCCCAGCTCGCGGGCGCAGAGCGCGCCGCCGCCGAGGGCGACGTCGATCCCCTGAGCGGGGCGGCGGTGATGGACGCTGGTGGACAGTTCGTCACTCCTCGGCTGTTCGACGCGCACTCCCACCTCGGGGTCCACCCGACACCAGGTGCAGCGGCGCACCTGGACGGCAGCGAACGGGGACCAGATTCGGGACCGGTGGCGCCGCAGGCTCAGTCCGCCGATGCCTTCTGGCCACAGGACCCGGGTATCGAACGGGCAGTCGCTGGTGGTGTTACGACCATACAAGTCCTTTCGGGTTCAGGCAACCTGATTAGAGGGTGCGCGGTAAAGATGGAGCGCCGGCCGGGCATCGGGGCCTCCCAGATGCTTCCCAGATGGTTCCCAGATGGTCCCGAGACGCGCGTCACCGTGGCGCCCGGCGGGCCGAAAGTGGCTTGCGGGGAGAACCCGAAGCGCAGCTACGGCGAGGACAAGCGGGCACCGATGGCCGGCCTGGGCAACCTCGCTCTCCAGCGGGCGGCCTCTCTCAAGGCCAAGAAGCTCCAGACGGACTGGGCGCGATGAGGCGACGAGGAGTCGCGCAAGATTGCGACCGAGGCGAAGACGCCGCCGCCCGCGAGGCCACGAAGGAGGAACGCGCGACACCCGAGACCTGCTCCTGGGAGGTCTTGCGAAGATCTTGCCGCTCGGCCGCCTCTCGGATCGACGGCGCGTCTCGAGGCGAGCCGCGCGCGATGAGCCACCACCGCTGTCGTCTCCGCCGCCGGCCACACGAGCGATGGCGACACAGGCGAGGGCTCGGGCGCCGTGATCATGAGGACGCCGGCGCGCGCGAGCGCGCCGCGCGCGACGAGCGGGGCGGCGCCGCGAGCGTGCCCCAGACGAAGCCGCGCAGTCGCGGCGCCGCCCCGCTCGTCGCGCTCACGCGAGTCGCGCGCGACGAGCGGGGCGGCGCGACTGTCGCGCAGGTCACCGCGCCTCCGCGGTCCGAGCCGTTCGGGCGGCCGGCGTGAGATCTCGACCTGGGCGTTCTGCGTCGCCGGCGCCGCGCGCTGCGCCGCGCCGCGTGACGGCGTTTCCGAGGTGTCACGGAGGACCGCGCCGGCAGCGTCGCCCCTGCGCGCCCGAGGGGCCGTGATCGGGGCGCTTGCTGCCGGCGCGCGCGACTTCTAGATCGTTCCGGCCGTGGTCAACCCGAGCGCCAAGCAGGATCCCGAAGCCCTCCTCGCAGCCAAGCTCGCCTCGCTCCCGACGAAGCCTGGCTGCTATCTGTTCATCGACAAGACGGGCGCCGTCGTCTACGTCGGCAAGGCGAAGAGCCTGCGCTCGCGCGTCCGCAGCTACTTTCAGGAGAGCGGGAGCGACGCCCGGTACTTCATCCCGATACTCCGGAAGATCGTGGCCGATCTGGAGACGGTGGTGACCGCCACCGAGAAGGAGGCGGCCGTACTCGAGAACGAGCTCGTCAAGCAGCACAAGCCGCGGTTCAACGTCAAGCTGCGTGACGACAAGGACTTCCTCTGCCTCAAGCTCGACACGCAGAAGGAGTGGCCGATGCTCGAGACGGTCCGCCGCCCCGCGCCGGACAAGGCCCGCTATTTCGGCCCGTACCACTCGGCGACGAGCGCGCGGCGGACGCTCCACCTGGTCAACAAACACTTCCAGCTCCGCACCTGCTCCGATGCCGAGATGGCGTCGCGGCGGCGCCCGTGCCTCCAGTACCAGATCAAGCGTTGCCTCGCGCCGTGCGTGATGGATGTGGATCGCGAGCTCTATACGGAGATGGTCCGCTCGGTCGCGCTCTTCCTCGAGGGGCGCCACGACGAGCTCACGGGCGAGCTCACCGCGCGTATGCGGGACGCGTCGCGGGAGCTCGAGTTCGAGCGCGCGGCCATCTACCGCGATCAGCTCCGGGCGGTCGAGGCGGTGCGGGAGGCGCAGCGCGTCGTCTACGTGAAGGACGTCGATCAAGACGTGGTGGGCCTCTACCGCGAGGGGACGCTCGTGGAGGTCGAAGTGATCATGGTGCGCCAGGGGCGCGTGACAGACACGCTGTCCTTCTCGCTCCGCAACATGGAGCTGCCCGACGACGAGGTGCTCGGCGGCTTCCTCAACGAGTACTATGGCGTCGCGTCCACCACGATCCCCGATGAGGTCCTCGTGCCGGTGTTGCCCGACGGCGCCGAGGGCGTCGCGGAGTGGCTCGGCGATCGGCGCGGCCGCAAGGTGACGCTCTTCGTGCCGCAGCGCGGGCCGCGCGTCGACCTGCTCAAGATGGCGAGCGAGAACGCAGCTCACGCGTTCCGGGAGAAGCAGCGGAGCTCCGACGATCTCGAGGCCCGCCTCGAGGAGCTCAGGGAGCGCCTCCGACTCCCGACGCTCCCGCGTCGCATCGAGTGCTGCGACATCTCGCATCTCGGCGGCGGCGACACGGTGGGCTCGATCGTGGCGCTCCTCGACGGCCAGCCCGACAAGAAGCGCTACCGCAGCTTCAACGTGAAGAGCGTGGCCGACGGCGACGACTACGCCGCGATGTACGAGGTGCTCGCGCGGCGCTTCCGCCGCGGCAAGGCCGCTCGCCCGGCGAGCCCGCCGGCCGTCGCGGACGTCGCGGACGTCGCGGAGAGCGGCGCCGCGCCCGGCGCCTCCGAGGCGGCCGCGAGCGACCTGCCCGAGGGCGACGCGGCCGAGGACGCGGCTGACGACGCGATCGAGAACGAGGCGCTGGAGGGCGAAGCGATGGACGCGGACGCGGCCGAAGAGAACATCGAACCGGCGAGCGCGGGCGACGCTCCGCCGGAGACAGAAGCGGCGCTGGCGACCGCGGAGCGGCAGGCCGCCGGCTCGGCCAGCGAGGCGCCGAAGAGCGCGCAGTCCGGCGGAGCCGAGTGGGATCTGCCGGATCTGCTCGTGGTCGACGGCGGGCGCGGCCAGCTTCAAGTCGCGCTGTCGGCGGCGCGCGATCTCGGCCTGCACGGCCTTCCGATCGTCGGTCTCGCGAAGGAGCGCGAGACGCAGTCCGGCGAGAAGCTCGTCGACCGCGTGTACTTGCCTGGCCAGAAGAACGGTATCCCGCTCCGCTCCACGAGCTCGGCCCTCTTCTTCCTGGCGCGGGCGCGCGACGAGGCGCACCGATTCGCGAATCACGCGCGCAAGCGGCTGGGCAAGGCGCGGCGCCTCCGCTCCGAGATCGAGGACATCCCGGGGCTCGGCAGCGCGGTGAGGACGGCGCTCCTCCGGGAGCTCGGCTCGCTGGAGGGCGTGCGCCGCGCGACCGACGCGCAGATCCTGGCGGTCACCGGTGTGACCAAGCGCCACCTGTCCGCGCTGCGCAAGGTCATCCCGTCTCCCGAGACCTCGCCGTCCGCCGCGCCGGCCGAGGGCGGCGGCGATCCCGAGAAGGCTCCGGGGCTCACCCGGTGAGCGCGCGCCGGCCCGCGGCGCGATGGACCGGTGTAAAGATCACGCGGCGACCGAATAGCGTTCCGGGTTGAGCGCCAACGCGTTCTCTGCGACGATCCGTACATCAGGCGCCTGGCATCGCTCCGGGCGCCCGCTGTCACCCTCGATCAAGATCACCACCTGGCACACCGAGCGCTTCTCGCGGACCCGACCTCTTGGAGGCCGCGCTCGGCGGGCTCCATTCCCGGCGGGGACACCCTCGCTCCGGGGTTACGCGGCACGTGAGCACCATGGGAGAAGTACGCGCTGGCCACACGCTCGGTCGCTATGAGCTCCTCGTCCCCATCGCGCTCGGGGGGATGGCCTCGGTGTGGGCCGCTCGAACGAGCGGTCAGCTCCCGAAGATCGTCGCCGTCAAGCTGCTGCGCGCCGAGCTGAGCGACGACCCCGACTTCGAGGCGATGTTCCTGGACGAGGCCACGCTGGTCTCGCAGATCCACCACCCGAACGTCGCGGAGACCATCGATGCGGGCGAGGAGGACGGCGTCCTCTATCAGGTGATGGAGCTCATCGACGGCGAGCCGCTCAACCTGGTTCTCCGCGAGAGCAAGGCGCGCGGCGGCGTCCCGCTCCCGGTCGCGCTCCGCATCGTCGGCGAGGCGGCCCTCGGCCTGCACGCGGCGCACGAGCTGCGCGGCCGCGACGGCAAGCTCGTCGGCCTCGTCCACCGCGACGTCTCGCCGCAAAACATCCTGGTCGGCTACGACGGATCGGTGAAGATCCTCGACTTCGGCGTCGCCAAGGCCGCCTCGAACCTGCAGCGCACCAAGGTCGGCCAGGTGAAGGGCAAGTACGCGTACATGTCGCCGGAGCAGGCGGGCAGCGAGCCCATCGATCGGCGCACCGACGTGTTCACGCTCGGGATCGTCTTCTATCAGCTGGTGACGGGCAAGCACCCGTTCCTCGCCGAGAACGAGCCTGCGACGGTGCGCCGCATCTGCGACAAGACCGCGGCCGAGCCGCCGCGCACCCTCGTCCCTTCGCTCCCGGAGGACGTCGGGCGCATCATCATGAAGGCGCTCGCGAAGCCGAGGGACGAGCGCTTCGCGTCGATGGCCGAGCTGCGGCGCGCCATCGAGCAGGCGTCGCAGACGACGCCGCTCGCCACCGCCGATGAGCTCGCCGCGCTGATGCAGCGGCTGCTCGGCCCGCGCGGCGAGCGCCGGCGCGCCGCGATCCAGGAGGCGATGCAGATCGCGCGCGAGCGCTCGAACGACCCGGACTATCCGCCTCCGCAGCCGAGCTCGCCGGAGGCCGCCGAGCCCGCCGGGCGCGCGGTCGTGGAGCGCGGCGCGAGCGCTCCGCCGCCCGACCGACGCGCGCGGCGCTGGCTCGTCCCCGCGGCGTCCGTCGTCCTCGCGGTCCTCGTGGCGCTCGCGGGCGCGTACCTCCTGCGGTCCGCGCCCGAAAACCGCGCGCCGCACGGGCGGGGCGGCTTCATCGTGCCCAGGGCGGGCTCCATCAGGGCGCCGCTCCTCCGGGCCGCGCACGCCGCGTCGAGGGCGCCGCGCGGCCGCGCCGTCCCCGGGACGGGCGCCGCCGCCCCGTAACTGAGTAGCCCGAGTAGGCCGAGCAGGCCGAGTAGGCCGAGCAGGCCCGGGTAGGCCGCGTCGGGCGGCGTTTCCTTGACGGTTCGGGGAAGGCTTTTCAAGATGGCCGCCCTCGCATGGATCTTCGCCGCTCGCCGGAGCTCTGGCGGTTCGCCGCGCTGGTGGCGATCTTCGTCACGAGCGGCCTGGTCATCACCTACCTCGTGCTTCCTCCGCCGCCGGACGACGGCCCGAAGCCTCCGCCGGTCCTCCGCGTCGCAGAGGTGCCGGTGCCGGCGGGCGGCGACGTCGTGGCCAACGCGCTCGATCTCGTGCGCCGCTACGCGACCGGCGAGATCCGGATCGTGCTCCCCGACGGCTCCGCGCGCGCGCTGCGCCGCAACGATCTCGGCGTCGAGATCAACCGCGTCCGCCTCGCCGAGTTCGTCCGCGAGGCGCTCCGCCCGGAGAGCGCGCTCCGCCGCGCGCACGAGCGCAAGGACGAGGACGCCCCGCTCGACATCCCGATCCCGCTCCTCCTCGACTCCGAGCGGGCGATCAGCAAGCTGCTCGATCTCAAGGTCGAGCTCGACGCGCCCGCGGTCGACGCCTATGTCGATCTGGAGGCGAAGCAGCTCCGGCCCGAGAAGATCGGGTATCGGCTGGACGTCTACGGCACCCTCGCGCGGATCGACGCCGCCCTCCGGGCGGGCGAGGACACGGCGCAGGCGAGCGTCGAGACGATCGCGCCGAAGCTCGTCGCGGAGCAGCTCGGCAACGTCAAGTTCGATCAGGTGCTCGGCTACTTCGAGACGCGCTACGCGACCGGGGGGAAGTCCAAGGAGAGGACGTATAACCTCAGGCTCGCCGCCTCGAAGCTCGACGGTGTGGTCGTCATGCCGGGGGAGATCTTCGACTTCAACGAGACGGTCGGCCCGCGCGACGAGGCGCACGGCTACCGGGTCGCTCCGGTCATCGCCCAGGGGGAGCTCGTCGACGGGCTCGGCGGCGGGACTTGCCAGATCTCGGGCACGCTCCACGGCGCCGCGTTCTTCGCGGGGCTCGAGATCGTCGAGCGCTACCCGCACTCCCGCCCGAGCTACTACATCAAGCTCGGCCTCGACGCGACCGTCGTCTATCCGACGATCAACTACCGCTTCAGGAACCCGTTCGACTTCCCGATCGTGCTCCACGAGACGGTGGCCGGCGGCGTCGTGCGCGCCGAGATCCTCGGCCCCTCGCGCAAGCTCACGGTCACGTACTTTCGCCGCATCGACGAGGTCATCCCGTTCGAGGAGCTGGAGCGCCCGACGCCGAAGCTGCCTGAGGGGACACGGACGCTCGCCCAGCGCGGCATCCCCGGCTTCCGGACGACGAGCTCGCGGCTCGTCCGCGACGGCGCCTATGGGGTGCGGGAGAAGTGGAGCGACAGCTACCCGCCGACCACGCAGATCATCCATGTCGGGAGCGGCCCGCGCGATCTGGAGGTCAAGGCGGCCGACGACAATCACCCCGAGTACGTGGCCGACGAGTACCTCGTCGTCACGCAGGGCCC
This sequence comes from Sorangium cellulosum So0157-2, assembly GCF_000418325.1. Lineage (GTDB taxonomy): Bacteria > Myxococcota_A > Polyangia > Polyangiales > Polyangiaceae > Sorangium > Sorangium cellulosum_D. The sequence continues at coordinate 12,084,026 of NC_021658.1, read as the reverse complement.
GGACGTCCGCACGCCCGGCGCGACCGGCCCCGAGCCGGGCGGCGGCACCGTCGAGAGCCGCGAGCCGGGGCTCACGGGCGAGCGCGGTTGGACCGAGCGCGCGGGGATCGGCACCTTCCGGGCGAAGGGGGGTGAGCGCGAGGGCGCGCGCGGCGAGGACGCCCCGCCCGCGGAGGGCGCGGCCACCGTGCAAGCCTCGAGCGAGCAGCCCGAGGGCAAGGGCGCGAGAGAGGCCCGTGGCCAGAAGGACGCTGCGGGCGACGAGGCGAAGGACGGCAAGAGCAAGAAGCGGCGCCAGAAGGGCGACGGCGGCTGATCGGCCGCGGCCTGCCGGCCCGCGCGCGGCGGCCGGCGTCACGTCGGCGTGCGCCGGCGGCGGCCTTCAGCGGACGCCGATCGCCTTGCGCGTCTCCTGGATCGTCACGCTCGCGATCTGCCGCGCGCGCGCCGCGCCCTGCGCGAGCAGCGCGTCGACGCGCGCCGGGTCGGCCATGAGCTCCGCGTAGCGCCGGCGCGGCTCCTCCAGCGCGCGGTTCAGCACCTCGAACACGGCCTCTTTCGCCTCGCCCCAGCCGATGCCGCTCCGGTAGCGGCCGCGGAGCGCCTCCGTCTCCTCGGGCGTCGCGAACTCCCGGTAGAGGTGGAACAGCGGCGAGGTGTCCGGATCCTTCGGCTCGCTCGGGGGCGTCGAGTCCGTCTTGTACTTGAAGATCGTCTTGCGCAGCTTCTCCGGCGGCAAGAAGAGCGGGATGGTGTTGTCGTAGCTCTTGCTCATCTTGCGGCCGTCGAGGCCCGGGATCACGGCGGTGTGGGCGTCGACGCGCGCCTCGGGCAGGACCAGGACCGGGCCGTAGATCGCGTTGAACCGCTGCGCGATGTCGCGGGCGATCTCGATGTGCTGGACCTGGTCCTTGCCCACGGGCACGACATTCGTCTTGAACAGGAGGATGTCGGCCGCCATCAGCACCGGATAGCAGTAGAGGCCCATGTTGATCCCGGCGTCGAGGTCGTCCATGTCCTCCACGGCCGCGGCGCTCGACGCTCGGGACTCCATGTTCTTGGCGACAGCGGCCTTGTAGGCGTGCGCGCGGTTCATGAGCCCCTTCGCCGTGAAGCACGAGAGGATCCAGCTGAGCTCGAGGATCTCCGGGACCTCGGATTGCCGGTAAAAGATGACCTTCTCGGGGTCGAGGCCGAGCGCGAGCCAGGTCGCGGCGACCTCGTGGACCAGGCCGCGGAGCTTCTGCGCGTCGTGGATGGTGTTGAGCGCGTGGTAGTCCGCGACGAAGTAGAGCGCGTTCGACGCGGTCGCTGCGAGCGCGAGCGCCGGCTTGATCGCCCCTACGAAGTTGCCGAGGTGCGGCGTTCCGGTGGGCTTGATGCCGGTGAGGACGGTGCTTGCCATCGTTTCGTGTTCCTGTGAGGGAGCATGACGAGCTCCCGGTGGGGGATGCTACTGCCGCGCGCCAGAAATCCCGCCAGGGATTTCTCCTCGTCACATCACGGCCGCTCCCGCGCGGCGCCGCGCGCGCCGCGGCCGCCGATCGCTCACTGGCCCTTCGGACGCAGCGCCGCTCCGCGCGGCGCCCGGTAGGGATTTCCTCGCCTCGGCGCGTTCGCCTCCGGGGGCCAGTACGCATCGCACTTGCGGCAGTGCCACCGCTTCTTCAGGACGAGGAGCGGCAACCCGAGCAGCAAGAGGATGGCGAAGATCTGACCCGGGGCCCACTCGCGGTAAGCGTAGCGCGCCCCGCACGCAGGGCACTTCGGCCCATCGAGCTCGGCCGCCTCATCGTCCTCGTCGAGCTCGCGATCGTCATCGACGGGCGGCGGTCTCAGGATCTCGGCCGCCCGCTCCAGATCCGCGCTCGGCACCTGGAGCCGGATCCCGAGAGACCTGCCGATATAATGAGGGGTCAGCGTCGCCACGTGCTCATCGGCGAGGAACGCGCGGATGCCGTGAGCGGACAGGGCCGAGCGCCCCATCTGCGCCTCGACGGATTCGCTGTACGTCGCCACCGTGACGAGCTGCTCGGAGCCCGCCCGGGCGCGGCCCCGCCGATCGAAGGAGCGCACCCGGTGAGGGTAGCATCCGCCCGCGGCGCAGCGTGTACGGCCGCCGGTTTTCGTGCCACGGTGGGCGGAGGCGGACCGCGAGGCGGTCCCCGATCGATGTTCACAAGGGACCGCGGAGCGGCTCCCGACCGATGTTGGCCAAGGGACCGCGGAGCGGCTCCCGACCGATGTTGACCGGCGACCGCGAAGCGGCGCCCCCACGCTGGCACCTGCATCATGTCCGGCCGAACGCCGTCCTCTCCTGCGCCTCACCCCGACGCCCCCGCTCCGCCGGCCGCTGGCCACACCGCCGCCGGCGGGCGACCGACCGTCGCGCTCGCGGTCTCCGGCAGCATCGCCGCGTACAAGGCCGCCGAGGTCGCGCGGCTCCTGATCCAGGGCGGCGCGCGCGTGCTCCCGATCATGACCCGCGCGGCGCAGCAGTTCCTCGGCCCGATGACGCTGAGCGGGCTCTGCGGCGCGCCGGTGCGCGACACGATGTGGGACCCGGGGTTCGCGGGCGAGCTGCACGTCGCGCTCGCCGCCGAGGCGGACCTCGTGCTCCTCGTGCCCGCGACCGCCGACGTGCTCGCCCGCCTCGCCGCCGGCCGCGCCGACGACCTCGTGACGGCGCTCGCCCTGTGCGCGAAGGGCCCGGTGCTCGCCGCGCCGGCGATGCACCCCCGCATGTGGGCGCACCCCGCGACCGCGCGGAACGTCGCCACGCTCGAGGCCGACGGGCGCGTGGAGCTCGTCGGTCCGGTCTTCGGCGAGGTCGCCTCGGGCGAGCGCGGCCTCGGGCGCATGGCCGAGCCCGCGGCGATCGCGGCCGCGGCGCTCTCGCGGCTGGGCCCGCGGGATCTCGCGGGGCTCCGCCTCGTCGTCACCGCGGGGCCCACGCTCGAGGACCTCGATCCCGTGCGCTTCCTCGGCAACCGGTCGACCGGCAAGATGGGCTTCGCCGTGGCCGATCGGGCGGCGCTCCGCGGCGCGCAGGTCACGCTCATCGCCGGTCCCGTGTCGCTCGCCGCGCCGCCCGGCGCGCGGCGCGTCGACGTGCGCGGCGCGCTCGAGATGCGCGCCGCGCTCTGGCAGGCGCTCGGCGAGGACCTCCGCGGCGCCGACGCGCTGATCATGACGGCCGCGGTGTCCGACTACCGCCCGGCCGAGCAGCACGCGACAAAGCTGAAGCGCACGCCGGATCTCGCGTCGCTCCCGCTCGTCCCGAACCCCGACCTGCTCGCCGAGGTCGGCCTCGCGCGCGCCGGCCTCGACGCCGCCGCGCGCGAGGGCGGCGCGCGGCCCCCGGTGCTCGTCGGGTTCGCCGTCGAGACCGACTCGGACGACGGCGTGATCGCCTATGCGCGGCGCAAGCTCGCGAGCAAGCGCGTCGACATGATCGTCGCCAACCACGCCGCGGACTCGTTCGGCCGGGACGACAACCGCGCCACGATCGTGACCCGCGACGCCGCCGACGCGCTCGGCGTGTTGCCCAAGCCCGTGCTCGCCGACCGCATCCTCGATCGGGTCGTGCAGCTGTGCGCGCGATGATCCCGGTCGACCCGCCGGCCACCGATCCGCGCGAGCCGCCGCGGGCCTCGCGCCGCGAGGCCGCGCTCATCGCCGCGTCCGTCACCATTGGCGTCGCGCTCGCGGTCGCGTACGCGTTCCACCCCGATCGCGCCGGCGCGCCCGGCATGCTCGCGGCGCTCGGCGCGCTCTACGCCGTCCTCGCGGCGATCACCGTCATGTGGCTCCGCCGGCGCGGCGAGCTCCGCGCCGCGCTCCGCCCGCTGTCGGGCGATCTCGCGCGCGGCGCGTTCGTCGCGGCGGGGCTCTACGGCATGGCCATGGCGGTGCAGCTGGCGCTCGCCCCGCGGGGCTCGCCGCGCGAGGCGTGGCTCCTCCGCCTGTACCTCCACCTCGGCGACCCCCTGGCCGACACGCGCGTGTTCACCGGCGCGATCGTCTTCGTCGTGGCCGCGCTCGAGGAGCTCGTCTGGCGTGGGCTCGTCATGCGCGCGCTCGAGGGGCCGTTCGGCCAGGTGACCGCCTGGCTGCTGTCGAGCGCGCTCTTCGCCGCCGCGCACCTCCCCACGCTCTTCTTGCTCGGCGATCCGCTCGCCGGGCCGAACCCGCTGCTCGTCGCGGCGGGCTTCGGCTGCTCGATCGTGTGGGGCCGCGTGGTGCACCGCACCGGCCGCCTGCCGCCGGCGCTCTTCGCCCACGCGTTCTTTTCGTGGGCGATCGTGAGCTTCCCGATCTGGCGCCCGTGACGTGCGGGCGCCCTCGTCGGGCCGGGCGTCACCCCTCGAGCTTCGCGAGCTCCTCTTCGGGGACGTCGAAGTCGGCGTAGACGTTCTGCACGTCGTCGTGGTCGTCGAGCGAGTCGACGAGGTTGAGACAGACCTCGGCGTCGCGGCCGGCGACCTCTTTCTTGTTCTTGGGGACGTAGCCCGCGGTGCTCGACTTCACCGCGATCTTCGCGTCCTCGAGGGCCTTCACGACGGCGTCCATCACGTCGACGCTGGAGAGCACCTGCCACTCCTCGCCCTGGTCGCTGTAGTCGTCCGCGCCCGCGCCCACGGCGGTGTCCATGAGCTGGTCTTCGGTCGCCGCGTCCTTCGCGATGAGGATGATCCCCTTGCGATCGAAGGCCCACTGCGCGGAGCCGCCGGCGCCGAGCTGCCCGTTGTTCTTCTCGAAGATCTTCCGGATCTCGGCGACGGTGCGGTTCCGGTTGTCGGTCATCGCCTCGCAGAGGAACAGGGTCCCGCCGGGGCCGGTGCCTTCGTAGAGGATCTCCTCGTAGTTCGCGCCCTCGATCTCGCCGGTGCCGCGCTGGATGGCGCGCTTGATCGTGTCGGCGGGCATCGCCTGGCCCTTGGCGTCGTTGACCGCCTTCCGGAGGCGCGGGTTGCCGTTCGGGTCTCCGCCGCCCATGCGCGAGGCGACGGTGATCTCCTTGATGAGCTTGGTGAAGAGCTTGCCGCGCTTCGCGTCGAGGGCGCCCTTCTTCCGCTTGATGGTGGCCCACTTGGAATGGCCGCTCATGCCTGTCTGCTCCGTGATGACGGGGCGCTCGCTCGGCGCGCGCCCAGGGGAAAGGTTCGGCGCAAGCTGGAGCACCGATCGGTCCGGGGGGAGATGCCGTCGGGGCGCCGGGGGCGCCGAGAGAGCGTCGACCTCTCATAGCATCCCCGGCGCCCCGGCGGTTCGAACCGTCTGTCGCTCTAGCGGTGCGCCCGGGTGGAGGCAACTACGACGGCGCCCCACCCCTTCGTTACCAGGAGAGCGAGCCCGGCCGAGGCCCGAGACGACGCCGGGGGCTGGGGCTGCCCCCCGTGTCGCTCACAGCGCGTAACCGGTCTCGCCGTGCTCGGTGGCGTCGAGGCCCTCGCGCTCGTCGCTCTCGGCCACGCGCAGGCCGATCAGCTTGTCGACGAGCTTGAGGAGCAGGAAGGTCATGATCGCCGCGTACAGCCCGACGGCCACGATGCCGGCGAGCTGCGGGACCATCTGACCGGGGTTGCCGGCGATCACGCCGTCGCGGCCGCCCTCGTTCAGGGCCTTCTCCGCGAAGACGCCGGTCAGGACGGCGCCGAGGAGGCCGCCCACGCCGTGGACGCCGAACGCGTCGAGCGAGTCGTCGTAGCGGAGGCGCTCCTTCGAGACGACCGCCACGTAGCAGACCGCGCCCGCGAGCAGGCCGATCACGGCGGCGGCCCAGGGCGCGACGAACCCGGCCGCCGGCGTGATGCCGACGAGCCCGGCCACGATGCCGGACGCGACGCCGAGCGCGGTCGGCTTGCCCCGCTGCGCCCACTCGACGAAGAGCCACGCCGCGCCGCCCGCCGCCGCCGCGAGGTGCGTGTCGAGCAGCGCCAGCGCCGCGAGCCCGCCCGAGGTGAGCGCGCTGCCGGCGTTGAAGCCGAACCAGCCGAACCAGAGGATGCCCGTGCCCGTCAGGGTCATCGTCAGGTTGTGCGGCACGTGCCGCTCGTGCGGGTACCCCGAGCGCCTGCCCAGCACGATCGCGCAGACCAGCGCCGAGATGCCCGCGGCGAGGTGGACGACGGTGCCGCCCGCGAAGTCGAGCGCCCCCATCTCGAAGAGCCACCCCTTCTCCGCCCACACCCAGTGGGCGACGGGATCATAGACGAGCGTGGACCAGAGCAGGATGAAGACCAGATACGCCGGGAACCGCATGCGCTCGGCGAACGCCCCCGCGATGAGCGCGGGCGTGATCACCGCGAACATCATCTGGAACGCCGCGAAGGCGAGGTGCGGCACGGTGCCGCGCTCCACGCCCGCGAGCCCCCGCATGCCGACATAATCGAGACCGCCGATGAGCCCGCCCTGCGACGTGCCGAACGCGAGCGAGTACCCGATCGCCACCCACTGCACGGAGATCACCGCGAGCGCCGCGAACGAGTGCATGAGCGTCGCGAGCACGTTCTTGCGGCGCACCATGCCGCCGTAGAACAGGGCGAGGCCCGGCGTCATGAAAAGGACGAGGGCTGTCGATGCGAGGAGCCAGGCCGTATCCCCAGTGTCGATCTTCATGGCTCGGGCGTAACGCGCCCGATGTTTCAACGAGGTTTCGGAGCCACGGCCGGATGCATTTGACAGGGCATCGGGAAATTTCTAATGCCGTTCCGGCGATACCGGACACCGGATGCGATGATTTCGTGAGGCCACACACGTCAGGCCTGAGGGGCGAGCCGTGCTGGAAGTCATCGGCGGGATCGCGGGCGTCGGGGGCGCGTGCCCCCGGCGTGTCGTAGCTCAACCGCTCTGCGGGCCGCGGATCGTCAGCACGGGGACGTTCGCCGAGCGCACCACCCGCTGGGCCACGCTGCCGAGCAGCGCCCGCGCGACCGCTCCGCGCGTGTGCGTCCCGATCACGATCATGTCGGCGCCGATCTCGTCCGCGAGCCGGCAGATCTCCTCGTCGGGGGCGCCGGCGCGCAGCGTGCCCGAGATCTCGACGTCGCCCACGGCGCGCCGGCGCTCGAGCACCTGATCGAGGCTCCGCTGGGCCGCCTCGGCGAGGCGCGCGGCGTCCTCGGCCGAGGGGATCAGCGACGAGCCCTCCGGGAAGGTGTAGACGGGCACGCTGTACACGTGTGAGACGACGATCTTCGCGGAGAGCTTGCGGGCGAGCTCGATCGCCGTGTCGAGGGCGCGCTCCGAGGTCTCGTCGAAGTCATGGGCCAGGAGGAGGGTCTTCATCTTGCTCCGCGGTGCTGGTTGGCTCGGGCGGCGCGCCGCCGTCTTTTCTGTCCTGCTTTCGTAGCTCCGGATCCGGGCCTTCGGTAGGGGGCTCGTCGCGCTCGGCCGGCGCTTTCGGCGGCTGCTTCGCCGCCGGCTTCACCCGCTTGAAGAGCGCCATCTTCTTCAGCCGGCCGAGCTCCGTGAGCTCGCCGCGCTTCACCGCCGCGTTGTGGCGCTCCAGGTCCTTGCCCTTGAGCTCCCCCTCGTCGAGGAACACGTACTGGACGATGGCGGCGCGGTCGCCCGGGTAGAAATAGGCTTCCTTCCGGTTGGATACGTGCGGCCCCATCTTGCTCGTCGCGCCGACGATCGCGCCGGGCGGGATCGACTCGACCTGCTTCCTGACCCACGCGTAGGTGGCCTCCTGCTCGGGCGTGAGCGCGCGCGCCACGCGGTGAAAGCCTCCCCTGAACGAGGCGTTCTCGACGAGGCCGCCGAACTTCCACGACACGAGCGCGCTCGCCACGAGGGTCGCCGCGAGCAGCGCGCGCGAGAGCCGCCGCCCGTCGAGCCCGACGTACGCGGCCGGCGCGGAGTCCTCGACCCGCTTGAGCGCGATCGGCGTCAGCACGAAGGCGATGGGGAAGAGGATCGACGAGTACTGGAAGTGGATTGAGAAGACCGCGTCGCGCGAGGCGAGCAGGCAGAACAGGAGCCCGTAGGCGAGCATCCATCGCCCGGGCTTGGCGAGGAAGGGCAGGAAGCAGAGGGGGACGAAGAGCTGGAGCAGGAAGAGGATCTTCGGCTCCTCGAGCATGACCTTGAGGACGAAGACGGGGTTCGTGAGGACGGAGATGACGAGGCCGCCGAGCCCGCTCCGGTTCGGCATGAGCTCTTCGTAGTAGTAGGCGAACGAGTACGCGTCCTTGCCCGACATGATGATGCCGGCGGACGTCATGAAGAACAGCTTCACGATGACGAAGTAGACGAGGCTCGTCGCGATGGTGATCCAGCCGAGGCGCGTCCGGCCCGCGCGCCGGTCGAAGATGGCGTAGAGCCCGATGAAGCACATCAGGAGCGAGACGTCCTCGCGGCAGAGCAGCAGCGCGGCGAGGGTGACCCAGTACCACCGGTCCTTGCCGGTCTCGTAGAAGTAGAGGAGCCAGACGACGAGCGGCGAGATCAGCGCGAGCGAGTGGAACTCGTACATGTTCGCGCCGTGCAGGGCCGGGTAGAGGGCCCACACGGCGGCGAGCAGGAGCGCCTTGCCGCGGTGCTCGAGCTTGTCGAGCGCGAGCAGGTACACCGGGATCACGCCGGCGCCGAGCCACACGGACTGGAGCACGAGGAGGAGCTCCGCCCTCGGATAGATGAGGTAGAGCGGCGAGAGCAGGACGAGGATGGGATCGAAGTGCGCGGAGCCGTGGTAGCCGGCGCGGAGCCAGGAGCAGCCGAGCGGCCGCCCGTGGATCGACTGGTAGAAGATGTTGTCGTAGTACCCGAGGTCGGGCGTCCGCGTGTGCAGCGCGTGGTGGTTGGTGATCGCGAGCCGGGAGAAGAAGAGGGCGTAGCCTGCCCACACGGCAAGGACGGCGAGCGGCGCGAGCCACCGGCCGGCTTTGGCGAGCGGGCCGCCGCTTGCGGGCGCGGGCGCGTCGTCGAGCGCGGGCGAGAGCCGGGCGCCGCGGCCCCAGGCGTAGACGCCGGCGCCCACCGTCGCGGCGGCGAGGGCGGCGTAGAAGATCGCGGTCCTCGGGCTGTCCTTCTCGATGTTCGGCAGCTTGAGCGCGGCGACGAAGGGGAGCGCGAGCAGGGGGGCGAGGGCGCGGTTGAGGCGGCCGACCGTGCCCACGACGTCCCACGAGCGGGTCAAGGCGCGCCTCGCCAGCATCACGAAGAAGTAGGCGAGGCCGACCCCCACGATGGCGGCGACGGCGCCGCCGGCCATCCAGCGGCGTTCCAGCTCGGTCAGCTTGTTCGTCGAGAGCAGGGCGACGCGGCCCGGGTGGGTGAAGACCCACGCCGACGCGGCGATGCAGATGCCGAAGAGGATCGGCCACGGCGCCAGGGTCACGGCGGCGCGCGCGAGCCGCTCGAGGGTGCCGTCGAGCTTCGCGAGCGCGCTGCTCAGCCTGGTGCGGTGGGGCTCTAGCATGGAGGAGGCGGGTCCTCGGCTACTTGACCCTACCCCCCGCTGTCAAGGAACGGCAGGAATGGCGCGGGGGGCGTGGGAAGGGCAGGCGCCGCGCGCGGCCCGCGGTAGAATGGTCCCATGTCGCACTACCGGGATCATCTCGATGCGGCTCGCGCGCGCATCGAAACCCTCGAAGCCAAGCTGAAGGAGCGGGAGGCGGCGCTCGCCGCCCGGGATGCGGAGCTCGCGGAGGTCCGCGCCGAGGTCGAGCGGCTGCGCGGCGGCTCGGGCGACGACGGCCCGCCCGACGGCCCTCACGGCCGGGGCGGCGGGCAGCGCTCCCTGCTGGTGGCGCTCGCGGTGTGCGGCTTCGCCACCGCGACCGGCTACGCGATGGTGCGGCCTGCGCACTGCCCGCAGCGCGGCGCCCCGTACCCCGCGTCGGCCGAGGTGCTGCCGCGGTCGCACGACGGGCACGACGCCTGGTCGAGCCGGGCCGACGCCGCGCGCCTTCGCGTGGGCAGGGCCGCGGGCGCCGCGCTCGAGCACGGCCGGGTGCGCGCGCAGCGCTGCTGGCAGCCGGACGGCCCGAGCGGCGAGGGGAGCGTGACCGTGACCTTTGCGCCGAGCGGCGACGCCCAGGTGGAGCTGGACGGGCCGCCTTACGCCGGCACCGAGGTCGGCGAGTGCGTGGTCGACGCGTTCCGCGCCGCGGCCTCGCGGGTGCCGTCGTTCGACTGGGAGCCGCTGACCCTCACGACGCGGTTCTCTCTCTAGTTCGCACCAGGCGAGTGCGGCCATGAGGGCCTTGCCGAGCCGCCCGGCCCCCGGGGAGGGGGGCCTACCGTAGGGCGCGCAATCGGGGACGAGCTTGGGGGACGCGGTATCAGCTGGCTCGGGCCGTCACGGCGGAGCCGGGGTTTGCGGAGCAGGGGCGGTGGGCGGGGGCGCCAGCTGCCAGCTCACGAAGCCCAGGGCGACGACGTTGAGGTAGATGACCGCGAAGACGAGGAGGCCGAAGCTCACGCCGTGCTCGGCGGTGAAGCCGAGGGAGGGGAACACGAGGGAGAAGAAGAGCTCTCGAACCCCGACGCCGGCGATCGAGATCGGCAAGAGGCCGAGGAGGTTCGCGATGGCGAGCAGGCAGGTGACGTCGAAGAGCGAGAGCGAGAGCCCGAGGGCGCGCGCGATCAGATAGCCCTGCACGAAGTTGACGACGAACGTCGCCACCGTGACCGGAAGCGTGAAGAGGAGCCCGCGCCCGACGTGGGCCCGAAGCGCCACGAGGAAGCGGCTCGCCGCCCCAGGTTCGGCGGAGTCCCCGGGCTCCTTCGCGATCTTGCGCGAGAAGGCGAGGAGGATGCGCTCGGCGAGGCCAGGGATGAGCAGCACGAGCGGGGCGAGGACCGTGAGCGCGATGCCGCCCCACGTCAGCCAGGCCAGCTGGCCGGCGATGACCGCGCTGTAGCGGGCGACGCCGACGGCCACGAACGCGGCGAGCACGTAGAGATCGCACAGCCGATCCATCACGACCGTGGCCAGGCCCTCCGCATAAGGAACGCCGAGATCGTGACGCAGGTAGCGGATCCTGAGGACGTCGCCGACCCGGCCGGGGGTCAACATGCCGACGTAGAGCGACGTGAGGTACGCGCTCCACGCCCGGCGAAGGGGGTAGACGATGCCGCGGGCGCGGAGCAGCGCGTCCCAGCGGACCACCTTGAGGTGGATGTTGAGGACGTTGAGCGCCGCCGCGAGCGCGAGCGGGGCGGCCGCGGCCGAGGCCACGGCGCCGAGCACCGCGTCCCGGTCGTCCATGCGCGCGACCACGAGGACGAGCAGCAGCGGCCCGATCAGGCGAACGAGGGCGCGCAGGACGGTGCGGCGCATGGAGACGAGGCCCGCGGCGCGCTCAGCGCGGGGCCGCGAGGGGGAAGCGCCGGAGCGGAGCGGGGAGCCCGGGCGCGGGGCGCCCGGACCGAGCGGCGCGCGGGGCGGAGATCACTCGATCTCCTCGCGGACCGGCAGCTCCTCGGCCTGGTGCCGCTGCTGCATCTGGAAGGTGAGGAACTCGCCGATGAAGCCCATCGAGAAGAACTGGATGCCGAGGAGGATCATCAGCACGCCGAGCAGGAGCAGCGGGCGATCGCCGATCCTGTGACCGAGGAACCAGAGGAGCGTGAGATAGGCGTTGATCGTCACCCCGACCGCCGCGAACACGAGGCCGATGAGGCCGAAGAGGTGCATCGGCTTCTTCGAGTAGCGGGTCAGGAACATGACGCTGAGCAGATCGAAGAAGCCGCGCAGGATGCGCTCCAGGCCGTAGCGGGAGCTGCCGTACTTGCGGGCGTGATGGCGCACCGGGATCTCCGCGACCCGGAAGCCCTGCCACGCGGCGAGCGCCGGGATGAACCGGAAGAGATCGCCGTAGATCGGGATGGTGCGGAGCACCTCGCTCCGGTACGCCTTGAAGCCGCAGTTCATGTCGTGGAGCTTCACGCCCGTGACCGAGCGGACCGTCCCGTTGAAGATGCGGGACAGGACGAGGCGGTTCTTGGGGTCGAGCCGGTTGACCTTCCAGCCGACCACGACGTCGAGCCCCTCCTCGACCTTGGCGATGAAGCTCGGCAGATCGGCCGGGTCGTCCTGGAGATCGGCGTCCATCGTGACGACGATCGCGCCCCTCGCCTTGCGGAAGCCGGCCGTCAGCGCCGTCGCCTTGCCGAAGTTCTTCCGCAGCCGGATGCCCTTCACCACCGGGTTCTCCGCGCGGATCCTGGAGATGACGGCCCAGGTGTCGTCCGTGCTGCCGTCGTCCACGAAGATGAGCTCGTAGGTGAAGCGCCCCCGCAGCGCCTGGTCGATGCGCTGCGCGAGCTCGGCCAGGCTCTCCGCCTCGTTCAGCCCCGGCACCACCACCGAGACGTGCGGCGCCGCCGAGGTGGCCGGCGCTATGGAAGGCGCCATCAGGCTCGGGCGAGGGTCGAAGGCGGAGAGCCCGAACGTGACGCGGTCCTCCGGGACCTCTGTAGGGGCAGGTGTGGGGGGCTGGTCCACAATCACGGCGGCGGAGGATAGCAGGATCGTCGCGGAAGCGCGCGGTTCCGTCCATGGGAAGCGATGCCTGGCGCCGGCAGGGGGGCGAGGAGTGCCAGCGCGTACCGTGGAGGGAAGGGGAAACGAGGCCGGGGCGAGCGAGCGTGGCCTCGTTGGAACCGTGCTTGCTGGGCACCACAACCGAGCCTCCGATGCACGTGGCGGTGAGACGAATGGCGGACGAGCGACACGACCCGACGACAGGCGAGAAGACCGGCGAGCCAGCGCCGCGCGGCGGCCACCCCGACGACCCGCGGCTCTTCGGCCCCGAGGCCGTCGCGAAGCTGCGCGCCGCGTTCGAGGAGGTGACGTGGCTCCTCGGCCGCGGCTATCCGCTGCGCACCGCGATCCGGACCGTCGGCGACCACCACCAGCTCGCCGCCCGCCAGCGCCTCGCGCTGCAACGGTCCGCCTGCTCGGACGCGCGCTGCGCGTCGCGCCTCGCGCGCCGGGCGCCCGCGTCGTCGCTCCGGGGCGCGGAGGCGAGCATCGACGGCTTCAACCTGATCATCACCCTGGAGGTGGCCCTCTCGGGCGGCCTGCTCCTGCGCGGCCCGGAGGGGGCGCTGCGCGACCTCGCGGGCCTCCGCGGCAGCTACGCGCCGATCGCGGAGACCGACGCGGCCATCGATCGCCTCGGCGCCGCGCTGTCCGGCGCCGGCGCGGCGCGCGCGCGCTTCCTCCTCGACGCCGCCGTCCCCAGCTCGGGCAAGCTGCGCGCGCGGATCCTCGACCGCCTCGCCGGCGCCCCCTTCGCGCTCGAGGCGACGCTCGTCCCCGATCCCGACCGCCTGCTCGTCGGGGCGGCGGGCGTGATCTCGTCCGACAGCGTCGTCCTCGACCGCTGCGCGCAGTGGATCGACCTCGCGAGCGAGATCCTGGCCGCGCGCGCGCCGGCGGCGCGCGTCGTCGACTTCGCGCCCGGCTCCTGAACGGCGCCGGAACGCGGGGCCCCGAGCGCGCGGGCACCCCGGCCCCGGCAGCGCGGGGCCGGCCGCGCTACCGGGCGAGCCCGAGCCGCCGCGACTGCCACGCCACCTGGGCGGCGAGCCCCTCGCGCAGGGGCACCCGGGGCACATAGCGGAGCGCCGCCCGCGCCGCCGCCGTGTCGGCCCAGGTGTGCCGGACGTCGCCGGCCTGCGGCTCGCCCCGCTCCACGCGCACCGGCCCGGCGAGATCCCCGAGCAGCCGGAGCGCCTCGTTCAGGCTCACCCGCGAGCCGCCGCCGATGTTGAACACGCCGACCGCGCCGCCCTCCATCGCCTCGACGTTGGCCTGCACGACGTCGCTCACGTACGTGAAATCGCGCGTCTGCTCGCCGTCGCCGTGCACGCGGACCGTCTCGCCCTTCAGCACGGCGGCGATGAACCGGTGGAACGCCATGTCGGGCCGCTGCCCGGGGCCGTACACCGTGAAGTACCGGAGCGAGACCGTGGGCAGCCCGAAGTTGCGCCGGTACAGCTCGCACAGGTTCTCGGCGGCGAGCTTCGTCACCCCGTAGGGCGAATGCGGTGCGGTCCGGCTGGATTCGTGCATGGGCACGTCGTCCGCGTCGCCGTACACGGAGGACGACGAGGCGTAGACGAGCTTGCGCACCTGGCCGTGCGCCCTCGCCGCCTCCAGCAGCCGCTGCGTCGCCAGCACGTTGTCGCGCAGGTAGCCCTCGAAGCTTTGCCCCCAGCTCGGGCGCACGCCGGCCTGCGCCGCCTGGTGGAAGATCACCTCGCACGTCGAGAGCAGCGGGCGCAGATCGGCGGTCGCGAGATCGGCCGTCGACAGAGAGAAGCGCGGCTCGCCGAGCAGCCGGGCCAGGTTCCCTTCCTTGATCTCGCGGCCGTAGTAGTCGGTGAAGCGGTCCACCCCGAGCACCTCATGCCCGAGCTCGATCAACCGCTCCGCCAGGTGGGCGCCGATGAATCCGGCCACCCCAGTCACCAGACAACGCATCCGCCTCCCGTCCTGGTCCCGCCGCGCCGCGCGGCCCGCCGTCCTCGTCGTGCGGCCGCCCTGCGGCCTCCGTCCCGGTCCTGCCGCGTTGCGGCGCGGCGATGCTAGCACTTCGACCTGTCCCGTGGACCGGCACCCGCCGGCAGCCACCCGCGCGCCCGCCGCCCGGCGAGCTCCAGGGGAAGGCGGGCGAGCCGCGGGCTTCTTGCAAAAATACCCACCTTTCCGATGTATCTTCTGAATCCGGTTGCGCCTCCCCGTCCGGCGGGCGACGCTGAGCCGCGCTCGGGCGCCCTGGTTTTTTCTGTCCGAGGCGCGCGCGGGACGGGCAGAGGGTTAGCTGTCGCTTATGGGAATCGTTGTCGAGCAGCTCACGAAGCAGTTCGGTTCGAACAAGGTCGTCGACGACGTCTCGTTCGAGATCGAGAGCGGCGCCCTGGTCGCGCTGCTGGGGCCGAGCGGAGGGGGCAAGAGCACCGTCCTGCGCATCATCGCCGGGCTCGAGAGCCCCGACTCCGGCGAGGTGATCCTGAACGGGAAGAACGCGACGCACACCCGGGTGCAGGAGCGGAACATCGGCTTCGTGTTCCAGAGCTACGCCCTGTTCCGGCACATGACCGTGCGCGACAACATCGCCTTCGGCCTCACGATCCGGAAGCGGCCCCGGAAGGAGATCGCGGCCACGGTCGACGAGCTCCTCGGCCTCGTGCAGCTCGATGGGCTCGGGAGCCGGTACCCGCACGAGCTGTCCGGCGGCCAGCGGCAGCGGGTCGCGCTGGCGCGCGCGCTCGCCCCGGGGTCGTCGCTGCTCCTGCTCGACGAGCCGTTCGGGGCGCTCGACGCCAAGGTGCGCCTCGAGCTGCGCGAGTGGATCCGCAGGCTCCACAAGGAGCGCGGGATCACGAGCGTCTTCGTGACCCACGACCAGGAAGAGGCGATGGACCTCGCCGACCGGGTCATCGTGCTGCACAAGGGGCGGGTCGAGCAGATCGGCACGCCCGAGGAGATCTACGACCGGCCGGCGACCGAGTTCGTGGCGAGCTTCGTCGGGTCGATCAACGTGCTCAAGGGGGAGGTCCGCGACGGCCAGGCCGCGCTCGGGACCCTCGCGGTGCACGCGCCCCCCGGGACGGGCGACGGCGCGAGCGTGCGCGCCTTCGTGCGGCCGCACGACATCGAGCTCCACACCCGGATCGACTCGTCGAGCTCACCCAGCTCCGACGACGCCAGCATGGCGCGCGTCGAGCGGCTGTCGCGGGTCGGATGGATGGTCAAGGCGGAGCTCCGCCTCTCCGACGGCCAGCCGCTCTCCGTCGAGCTGACCAAGGACCGCGTCGCCGAGCTCGCCCTGTCCGAGGGGGACCGGGTGCTCGTAAATCTCCGAGACGCCAAGATCTTCGTGCAAGATTACTCCATCTAGCCACCTGGCCGGCGCTCCCGCCTGGCCTGGGGGCCAGCCAACACGGAGGGCGGGCACGTGGGTTCAATCTTCGACAACATCGCGGCGACGATCGGGCGCACCCCCCTCGTTCGCCTGAGCTCTGCGGGCAAGGGGCTGCGTGCCGAGCTGATCGGCAAGATCGAGAGCCGGAACCCCGGCGGCAGCGTCAAGGATCGGATCGGCCTCGCGATGATCGAGGACGCCGAGCGGCGGGGCAAGCTGACCCGCGGGAGCGTCCTCGTCGAGCCGACGAGCGGCAACACGGGCCTCGCGCTGGCGATGCTCGCCGCGGCCAAGGGCTACCGGCTGATCCTCACGATGCCCGAGTCGATGAGCCCGGAGCGGATCGCGCTGCTCCGGGCGTTCGGGGTCGAGGTGCTGCTCACGCCCGGGTCCTTGATGGTGCAGGCCGTCGCGCGGGCGCGGCAGATCGTGGAGGAGACGCCGGGCGCGGTGATGCTCCAGCAGTTCGAGAACCCGGCGAACCCCGCCGCGCACCGGATGACGACGGCGCGCGAGATCTGGGAGGACACGGACGGGGCCGTCGACGTCGTCGTCGCCGGCGTGGGGACCGGCGGGACGATCACCGGCGTGGGCGAGGTGCTCAAGGAGAAGAAGCCGGGCGTGAAGATGATCGCGGTCGAGCCGAAGAACGCCGCCGTGCTGAGCGGCGGCCGGGTGGGGGCGCACCTCATCCAGGGCATCGGCGCGGGCTTCGTCCCGAAGATCCTCCGGCGCGAGCTCATCGACGAGGTGGTGCCGGTGACCGAGGACGAGGCCTTCGAGGCCGCCCGCCGGCTCGCCAAGACCGAGGGGATCCTCGTCGGCATCTCCGGCGGCGCGGCGATGGCGGCGGCGCTCTCGATCGCGGCGCGCGACGAGATGCAGGGCAAGAAGATCGTGGTGATCCTGCCCGACGGCGGCGAGCGGTACGTCACCTCGCCGCTCTTCAAGGAGCTCGTCGGCTGCGCCCGGGGGGCCGCGCCCCCGGCGAAGGGCTAGGGGAGGCAGCCGCACATCGGGTCGCCCTCCCTGCAGACGCAGTCCGCCTTCTTGGGCGCCGGCTGCGCGTGGGGCCGCGCGACCTTGCCCTGGAGGGCGTCCCGGTCGCGCTTCGCCGCGAGGAGCTTGCGCTCGAGCTCCGCCTTCTCCGCCTCGCTCCGCACCGTCTGGTACGCCAGCGTGAGCTCGCCGATCTGCCGCTCGCTCGCGGCGAGGTCGCTCTCGAGCGCCGCGAGCCGCTGCTCGTACGCGGCGCGCGCGGCGGTCTGCTCGGCGAGCGCCTGCTCGGCCTCCGGCTGGATCTTGCCGAAGTAGACGCCGAGCGTCGCGGCGAGCGCGGCGACGAAGAGCGCGCTCCCCCCCGCGATGAGCCGCACGAGGCGCCGCTTCTGGGCGTCGCTCGCGAGGGCCGCGAGCCTGCGCTCGTGCTCGCGCTGCTTCTCCAGGGCCTCGACGCGGGCGCGCTGCTCGGCCTCGACGCGGGCCTTCTCGACGGCCGCCGCCCGGATCCCCTCGAGCCGCGCCGCCTCCTCGCGCGCGAGCTCCTCCTCGCGGCGGGCCCGCTCCTCCTCGGCCCGGAGGCGCGCCTCCTGCTCCGCCAGGGCGCGCCGCTCGAGCGCGCGCCGGGCCTCCTGCGCCGCGAGCGCGCGCCGGCGCGCGGCCTCCTCCTCCTCGCGCACGCGCTGCTTCTCGAGGCTCATGAGCTGCTTGAGCGAGAAAAGAACAGAGCTCTCCTGGATCTCGGCCATGACGGATCGACCTCCTTGCCCGCGCCGGGGTGCGGCGCACGGCGCGCGACGGGGAGCGCGCCGCCGGCGGATGGAGTCCACCCCTCCGGCATCGCTCCTCGCGCGCGGTGCGCTCGCGGTTCTCAACGTTCGACCGAGCGAGGAGACGGAAGCTTGGATGGTTCAGGGGGCGTTCAGAGGACGAACGAAGGGGCGCCGGGGGGGGGCGCCGTGGAGCCTGGAGAAGGAGGGCGGCGCGGCGGCGCGATCACTCGACGCGGACGGCGACGATGACCTTCATCCAGACGCCCTCGGGCGGGATCTTCTTCGTGAGATCGACCTCGCCGAACCAGTCGACGTGCACCGTGTAACCGCCGTTCTCCTCGTCCGGATAGAAGAATTTCCGGATGTCGCCGTGATACTTGCGATCCAGCGGGACGATGCGCTCGCCGGTGGGCATCGGCGCCTTCTTGGCGATCAAGGTCGCTTCGCCGTCGACGACGGCCTGGGCCGTGATGCTCTTGATGAACGTCAGGTCGGGCACGTTGTCGTCGCGCGCCTCGAGCCGGATGAACCTGAGCTCGGCGCCGTCGACGGAATTCGGGTCCTGCGAGACGGAGACCTCGCTCCATCCGGAGAAGGTCGACTGCGAGGTCGGCTTGACGAGGAACTTGGTCTCCGCCTCATGCTCGCCGGCGATCGTGGCGCAGGCGCTCGCGCCGAGCGCCAGAGCCGCGGTGAGCGCCGCGCCGGCGCGCGCGGAGAGACAGAGCGAGGCAACGGCACGGCGACAGGTCCGGATAAGCATGTTCATCCGTGAAAGATAGCATGGCGGCGTCCCTGGCCGAGGCGATCGACCGGTCGTTTCCGTGCGTTACGTGCGTCCGCGGCGCCTCCGGAGGGGCATCTCTGCGCACCGGCGCGGCCCCGTCGATCTCGGCTCGACACGAGATGTCGAGTCTTCTCGGCGGCGTGGCGGCGCCTCGGCGCGGCCGCGCACCGGCGCGGCCCGCGGGCCGCGGCGCCGCCACGCCGCGGCGCGCGGGCCGCGGCGCTGATCGACGCCCGGCGCGCGGCCGGCTATGGTCGTGCCCCGAGGGCGACCGGATGGCGGCGGAATCAGGCGCAGGTATTGACGGAGCGGAGGGATCGGCCCCCGCCTCCTTCGAGGCGAGGCTCGCGCTCGCGCAGCAGACGAGCGCGCGGCTGCGCGAGGCGATCGGGCAGGCCGTCGTCGGCCAGGGCGACGTCATCGAGCAGACGCTCTGGGGGATCATCGCGGGGGGGCACGTCCTCCTGGAAGGGGCGCCAGGGCTGGGCAAGACGCTCCTCGTCAGGACCATCGCCAGCTGCCTCGATCTCAGGTTCTCCCGCATCCAGTTCACCCCGGATCTCATGCCGAGCGACGTGATCGGGACGAACGTGCTCGTCACGGCGGAAGGCGGCTCGCGCCACTTCGCGCTGCACAAGGGGCCGATCTTCGGGCAGGTGATCCTCGCCGACGAGATCAACCGGGCGACGCCGAAGACGCAGAGCGCGCTGCTCGAGGCCATGCAGGAGCACGCGTGCACCATCGCGGGCGCGCGGCACGCGATGGAGGAGCCGTTCTTCGTGCTCGCCACCGAGAACCCGATCGAGATGGAGGGGACGTACCCGCTGCCGGAGGCGCAGCTCGATCGGTTCCTGCTCAAGGTGCTCGTGCCGAGCCCGACCGAGGACGAGCTGACCGAGATCCTCGCCCGGACCACGGGCCACGACCGCGGCCCGCCGCCGCGGGTGCTCACCCGCGACGACGTGCTCTCGCTGCGCTCGCTCTGCCGCGACGTCGCGGTCGCCGAGCCCGTGATGCGGTACGCGTCGCGGCTGACGCGGGCGAGCGATCCGGCCGCCGAGGGGGCGCCCGAGATCGTGCGGAGGGCGCTCCGGTTCGGCGCCGGCGTGCGCGGCGCGCAGTCGCTCGTGCTGGCCGCGAAGGCGGTGGCGTTGCTCCAGGGCAGGGCGCACGTCGCCTTCGCCGACGTGCAGCGGGTCGCGAAGCCGGTGCTCCGTCACCGCATGATCCGGTCGTTCGAGGGCGAGGCGGAGGGGATCACGACGGATCAGGTCATCGCCGCGCTCCTCGCCGCGGTCGAGCCGCGGCCCGAGCCCGTGGCGCAGGCGATCCGGCGATGAGGCGCGGCGACGAGACGCGGGAGCCGGCGCTCCGGATCGCGACGCCGAGGGGCGCGGCCGGCGCGGCGTGGCTCGCGGCGCTCCTCGCCGCGGGGCCCGCGTTCGGGCAAGCGCCGAGCGCGCCGGAGCTCGTCGTGGACGCGGCGCCGGTGTTCGGGACGAGCGGCGCGATCCCCTGGGGGTGGAACCAGGTCGTCGTTCGCATCCAGAACCGCGGCGGCAAGGCGGCGAGGGGCGAGGTCGAGGTCGAGTCGAAGCGCTACTCCGAGCAGCGCGTGTTCGTCGCGTCGGCGCCGTACACCGTCGCTGCGGGCGAGTCGGTCAACGTGCGCGTGCCCGTGCAGGTGGCGCCCTTCGGCGACGTGCAGGTGCGCGCGCTCGACGAGGGCGGCGCGACCGTGTCCTCGCACGCGCTCTCGTCGACCTCGCAGCGCGCGGTGGTGCTCTTCGACGTCAGCGAGACGTCGCTCCTCCGCGCGGGCCTGCACGAGGCGCCGGTCGCGCCGCTGTACACGCCGAGCGGCCGCGGGCCCGGGTCGTCGCCGGCCGCGGTCCTGTGGGTCGGGCAGCCGCGCTACGACGGCGCGACCGGCGATCCGCTGCTGCCCGATCGGGCGGCCCTGTACAGCGCGGCGGACGCGGTGCTCATGCGCACCGACACGCTCTCGATGCTGAAAGGCGCCGAGCTCGACGCGCTCGCCGGCTACGTGCTCTCCGGCGGCACGCTGGCGCTCGCGGTCGGGCGCCCCGAGGCGCTGCGGCACCCGACGCTCGCGGCGCTCGTCGGCGGCGAGGTCTCGAGGGCGGGCGTCGCGCCGCCGACCCTCGACGAGATCGTGCCGCCCGGCGCGCCCAGCGGCTTCGGCAAGCAGGGCAACGTGCTCCTGCCCGCGCCGAGCGCGAGCCCCGAGGTGGCCGAGGCGCTCGCCGGCTGGTCGGGCGGGAACCTGCGGGCGAGCCCGTATGGCAGCTCGGCGTTCTACGGCCTCGGCGAGGTGCACCTGCTCGCGTTCGACCCGACGCAGAAGCCCGCGGCCGGCGACCCGTGGGTGAAGATCCGGATGGCCGACCTCGCGCGTCGCGCCCACGACCGCCGCTCCACGGTCGCGTTCCGCCCGGGCGAGGAGGCGATGGGCCTCGATCTGGATCCGGTGCGGCGCGAGCTCGATCCGAACGAGGGCGCGCGCTGGGCGATCGGGGTCTCGGCGCTCTTGCTCTGCATCTACGCGGTGCTCGCCGGCCCGATCAACTTCTCGCGCGCCGCGCGGCAGGGGCGGCCGCTCCGCGCGCTCCGTCACCTGCCCGTGTACGCGGCGGTCACGTTCGCGGCGATCGTCGGCGTGGGCGTGCTCGCGAAGGGCGTGCGCGGCAGGGCGCGGCACCTCACGTTGATCGAGGCGGGGGCCGGGATGACGAAGGGGGCGGTGCGCCGGTTCCGCGGGTTCTTCGTGGCCAGCTCGGAGGAGCTCACCGTCCGCACGACCGACGCGAGCAGCGTCATCAGCACGGCGGTGGTCGCCGAGCTCTCGGAGCGGCGCGACCGGCTCCTCGTGGACCGCGACGGGGCCCGGC
The DNA here is from genome assembly GCF_000418325.1 of Sorangium cellulosum So0157-2. Lineage (GTDB taxonomy): Bacteria > Myxococcota_A > Polyangia > Polyangiales > Polyangiaceae > Sorangium > Sorangium cellulosum_D. The sequence continues at coordinate 12,062,665 of NC_021658.1, read as the reverse complement.
TGACGAAGGTCGCCGCGCTCCCGTGGCAGACGGTGATCGTGCGCGAGGACGGCGTCGCGCCGCTCGGGGACGGCATCGCGATCGCCGCCGAGCCGAGCGGCGACGTGGTCGTGAGCAACCGGAGCGGCCGCGATCTCCGGGGCGGCGTCCTGTGGCTGCCCGAGGGCGCGGCCCGCTACTTCGCCCGCGTCCGGGACGGGGAGAAGGTCTCGTCGCGCGCGGGGGTCGATCTCGCGGCGCGGGCCGAGGCGCAGGGGTGGCTCTCGCACGTGGGCTTCGGCCGGCGCGTCGGCGGCATCGACATCCACGACCTCGGCGGGAGCCTGCTGGTCCCCCTGCTCGAGCCCGACGCGCCGGGGCTCGGCGCCGCGTGGCTCGCGATGGAGGAGGCGGCCGGCGACGCGGTCGACTGGTTCCCGGCGGGCGTGCCCGTCCTGCTCGGGCAGCTCGACGGCGGCGAGGGGCGCGCGGTCGACTCCGGGCTGCGGATCGAGAGCGACCGCGTGCTCGTGCGGATCGTCGGCTACGGAGGCCGGCCGTGAGCGCCGTGTCCGGCGGCGCTCCGCCCCCCGCGGCGCGGATCGAGCGGCCTGCGCCGACGATCCGCGTCCGCCACCTCTCGCACCGCTTCGGCGCGCTCGACGTGCTCCGGGACGTCACCTTCGACGTCGGCCCCGGCGAGATCTTCGGCTTCATCGGTCCGAACGGCGCGGGCAAGACGACGACGATCCGGGTCATGGCGACCTTGCTCGAGCCGATGGCGGGGCGGGTCGAGATCGACGGGGTCGACGTCACGCTCGACCCGGCGGCGGTCCGCCGCAGCATCGGCTACATGCCGGATCACGCGGGCGTCTACGACCGGATCACGGTGCGCGAGTACCTCGAGTTCTTCGCGGACGCGTTCCGCGTGCCGTCGCTCGACGTGGTCGACGCGGTCCTGGAGCTGACCGACCTCGGCAAGATCCAGGACCGGATCGTGGCCACGATGTCGAAGGGCATGAAGCAGCGCCTCCAGCTCGGGAGGATCCTGCTGCACGATCCCAAGGTCCTCATCCTGGACGAGCCGGCGAGCGATCTCGATCCGCGCGCGCGCATCGAGATCCGCGACCTCTTGCTCGAGCTCCGCAGCCTGGGGAAGACGATCTTCCTCTCCTCGCACATCCTCACGGAGCTCTCCGACGTGTGCACGTCGATCGGCATCCTCGAGAAGGGCCGCCTCGTCGTCGCCGGCCCGATCGGCGAGATCGCGGCGCGCCTCGAGGCGCTGCGCGCCGCGCAGGCGCACGGGCACGCGCCGCCGCGCCACGCCGCCGCGCCGGGCGCGCACCCGGCAGAGGCGCGCCACGCGCCCGCGCCCGGGGATCCGGCCGCCGTCGGTCCGCAGCAGGCCGAAGGTCCGCCGCCTGGGTACGGCCCGCACCCGCCCCACGCCGGGGGGCCGGGGCAGGCGGCGGCCTACCCGGGGCTGTCGCCGCTCTCCCGGCGCAAGGTCAAGGTGCGGGTCCTCGGCGATCCCGAGGCCGCGGCCTACCTGCTGCGGGGCGGCCCCGGGATCGCCGACATCGCGATCGTCGCGGGCGCCGTGCACGTCGGCTACGTGGGCAACGACGTGAAGATCGCCGAGATCGTGCAGCACCTCGTGCGGAGCGGGATCGGCGTGATCGGGGTCGAGCCGGAGCGCAACGAGCTCGAGAGGATCTTCCTCGAGGTCACGCAAGGAGAGGTGCAGTGAGCGCGCAGACTGGCTCATCGCCGCCCGTCGGTCCGGCGTCGCAGCGGCTCGTCGATCGGGCGCGCCACCGCGTGGCCCGCCTCCTCGGCGAGCCGAACCCGATCTGGATCCGCGAGCTCAAGCAGGCCGCGCGGCTCGCCCGCACGCCGATCATCCTCCTCGTGCTCGCCGTGATGATGACGCTGCTCGTGGCGTCGATCGGCGGCATGGTGTCGCGGGACATCGCGCCCGCGAAGGCGGGCGTGATCCTGTTCCAGGTCTTCTTCTCGCTCGCGTACTTCGTGGTGGCGCTGGTCGGGCCGGCGGTCGCCGCGAACAGCATCGCGTCGGAGCGCGAGGGCCGCACCTGGGAGGCGGTGCTCCTGACGGGCATCCCGCCCGGCGAGATCGCGCGCGGCAAGTTCCTCGCCGCCTACACGGCGATCTCGATGTACGTGGTCATGCTCGCGCCGGTCGGCGCGCTGCCGTTCCTGTTCGGCGGGATCACCGCGATGGAGGTGGTGATCGCCTTCCTGTTCCTCTTCCTGATCGCGCTGCTCAGCGTCGCCTTCGGCCTCGCGATCAGCTCGAAGATGGCGAGCCTCCGCGCGGCGATCCTCGTCACGCTGCTGCTCGCGTTCCCCCTGTCGAGCTTCCTGTTCATGGCGGGGGGCACGGGGCTCTCGCACGCGGCCCACCTCGCCTGGCCGGAGGTGCCCGAGGGCCCGCCCATCTGGCTCCCGGTCGCGTACCAGCGCGTCCCGTTCGGCGTCGACTACGCGCTCTTCCTGGTCCTCCTGCCGCTCGTGGCGGTGGTCGTCCCCGCGTGGTTCCTCTACCAGGTGACCGTCGCGAACCTCACGAGCGAGAGCGACGATCGCTCCTCGGGCCTGAAGACGTGGTTCGCGGTCTGCACGCCGATGGTCGCCGCCGCCGCGGCGGTGCCGGCGTTCTCGGTGGACCCGTCCGATCGCCTGGCCGCGATCCTCGCGGGCCTGTGCGCGACGCTCTCGTACCTGACCTTCTGCGTGTTCCTCTTCGCCGGCGATCCGGTCGGCCCGTCGCGCCGCGTCGAGGTGCACTGGGCCAGGAGCCGCGCCGGCCGGCTGCGTCGCTTCTTCGGCCCCGGCGTGGCTCGCGCGGCGTACCTCCTGCTCGCGGCCGGCGTCCCCGCCGTCGTCGCGCTCTGGGCCGTCGGCCACCAGCTGCTCCTCGGCGCGTCCGTCGGCGCGCCGGAGAGCCAGACGCGGCAGCTCCAGTACTTCGCCGTCTACGCGCTCGCCTTTTATGTGTTCCTGGTCGGGCTCGGCGCCTTTCTCCGCGCGCGGATCGCCGCGCCGATGGTGGCGCGGGTGCTGCTGCTGACGCTCCTCTTCTCGATCGCGGTCGGCCCGTGGATCGTCGCCGCCATCGCCGGCCTGATCACGGAGTTCAGCGCCAGCGAGAGCGCCCTCCTCGTCGCGGCCCCGTCGCCGTTCTACGCCTTCGTGATGCTCTCCAAGGCCGCGCAGGGCGATCCGGGGCCGGTCGTGGTCGCCGGGCACGTGGCCGCCGCCGCCTGGGTCGCCGTGGGGCTCGGCCTGCTCGCCGCGGCGCGCGCGCGCTGCGCCGCCCTCCTCGCGCAGCGGGACGCGGCGCTCGCCGTGACGGACGCGCTCCTCGCCCAGGAAGACGAGGCCACGCGCGCGGCCGAACAGTCGGCTCCGGCGCAAGCCGCCGCGCCGGAGCGCGCCGAGCCAGGGAGCGCCGCGGGCACCCTCGCCTGAGCGCATCACCGCGACGCGCGCTGAAATCGCACGTGCGCGCGTTGCCATTTGGAAATTTGGATCGACTCGCGGGAATGCTTCATGATGCGCCTGCGCGCGGATCTGTCGAAATCTTGAGCGTTCCGGGAGGGCGTGTGAAAAGGGCGTTCGCGCTCGAGGTCCGGGAGCGAGAGGGGATCTCGATCCTCGCGTCGCGTGGCGACGGTGGTGCGACCTCGACCCGCGGAGGATGGCCTTGCCTTCGCACGACGACTGCCGGTGCTCGGCGTCCGAGCTGAGCGATACGCTGCTGTACGGAACGCCGTACCGGCCGGTGCGTCGGCTCGGGCGGGGCGGGATGGGGGAGGTGATCGAGGCCGCGCACGTGGGCCTCGACAAGCCCGTGGTGGTGAAGCTCCTGCACCGCGATCTGAACCGCGAGCCGCGGCTCGTGGAGCGGATGCGGGTCGAGGCGCAGTCGCTGGCGCGGCTCGCCCATCCCAACCTGGTGATGGTCACCGACTTCGGGCGGACGGCCGAGGGGCGGACGTTCCTCGTGATGGAGCGGCTCTACGGCCGGACGATGCGCGAGGAGCTCGCGGCGCGCGGCGCGCTGCCGCCGCTGGAGGCGCTCGACCTCGTGACGCAGACGCTGGCCGGCCTCGCGGCGGCGCACGGCGCGGGCATCGTCCACCGCGACGTGAAGCTCGAGAACCTGTTCGTGTGCGACGCGGACGCGCGGGGGCGTCGCGTGGTGAAGGTGCTGGATTTCGGCATCGCGAAGGTGGTCGCTCCGCGCGGCGACGGCCGCGCGCCGGCGCCGTCGCTCTACCAGACCGAGGAGGGGGTGCTCGTCGGCACGCCGCGCTATCTCTCGCCGGAGCAGGCGTGCGGGCTCGCCGTCGACGCCCGCACCGACGTGTACGCAGCCGGCGTGGTGCTCTACACGCTGCTCGCTGGCCGCGGCCCGTTCGAGCACGTGAAGCGCGTCCCCGATCTCGTGCGCGCCCACGCCAGCGAGGTGCCCGCGCCGCCGTCCTGCCACGCGCCGCGCCCGGTGCCGCCGGAGCTCGACCGCGCCGTCATGAGGGCGCTCGAGAAGCGCCCGGAGCTGCGCTTCCCGGATGCCGCGGCGTTCGCGGACGAGCTGTCGCGCATCGCCGCGGCGCTCTCGGGAGGGGCGGGGCCGGCGCCGGCCTTGCCGACGGGGGCGCGCTGGGAGAGCACGGCGCCGCTGACGGTGCCGCCGGTCCGCGCGCTGGTCGCACCGACGTTGAGCGCGACGGTGGAGGCGTTCGGCCTCACGGCGCCCGGCGGGGCGGAGCCGCCTGCCTCGGGACGTGCGCCGCCGCGCGCTCCGGAGGCGCGGAGGGGCGGGGCGAGGCGCGTGCGACGGCGCCCGGCGCGCGCGGAGTCCAGCGTGGCGGCGATGGTGATGCTGGTGGTGAGCGTGGTGCTGTTCGGCTTCGCCGTGGCGCTGCTGGTGAGCGTCGTGGGCTGACGGGCGGCCGCGACGCCGTTGCCGATGTCGCGAGGAGCCTCACCGGGGGCGATGAAACCGGTACGATGCGGGGGTGGGATGGATGGGCAGCGCTGGCGCCGGCGGGAGGCTCAACCTGGGTGGGCCGGGGGGCGGCTCAACCTGGGTCGGGGCAGCTCATGGGGCGGCTCAACCTGGGTCGGGGCAGCTCAACCTGGGTGGGGAGCAGCTCAACCTGGGTGGGGAGCAGCTCAACCTGGGTGGGGAGCAGCTCAACCTGGGTGGGGAGCAGCTCAACCTGGGTGGGGAGCAGCTCAACCTGGGTGGGGAGCAGCTCAACCTGGGTGGGGAGCAGCTCAACCTGGGTGGGGAGCAGCTCAACCTGGGTGGGGAGCAGCTCAACCTGGGTGGGGAGCAGCTCAACCTGGGTGGGGAGCAGCTCAACCTGGGTGGGGAGCAGCTCAACCTGGGTGGGGAGCAGCTCAACCTGGGTGGGGAGCAGCTCAACCTGGGTGGGGAGCAGCTCAACCTGGGTGGGGAGCAGCTCAACCTGGGTGGGGAGCAGCTCAACCTGGGTGGGGAGCAGCTCAACCTGGGTGGGGAGCAGCTCAACCTGGGTGGGGGCGGCGGCTCAACCTGGGTCGGGCGCCAGGTGCAGGGTGGATGCAATAAATCAAGACTGCGGCATCGCAACAGACACGACAGCGTAGCCATGGACGTCTCCCGCAAATTCCAGGAAGGCAGCAGAAGGATGGCCAGCGTCAACTTCGCGCTCGGTCGACCCGCAGGGCCGCGCGTCGCCCGAGGCCACGTTCCGGGGCATCGGTACGCGGCCATCGAGCGGCTCCGTCACGCCCGCGACGGCGGAGGCTTCCGATCCAGGTGCATCCCTGGACGCTGTCGTTGTATCGCTGCGGAGGGGTCGTGATGCTTGGGTGCGTGGTGGCGACGGCTGGGTGGGGTATCTTCGGGGCTATGCCGTGGCCCTGCCCCCGAGCGAGCTCCGAGGTGTCGCACGCCCGCCAGCGCACGTTCGACGCTGGCCCGCGGCGCACCCGCGCTCGCCGGAGCGCTGCCGCGGCGCCCGCCGCACCGTCGGCAGAGCAGCGGCCGAGGCCGCTCGCCTCGGGAGCACGCCCATGACAACGCGGAGCCTTGGACCGGGTGCTCGATGCGCTGCTGCCCACGCGGGGCAGCTGCGCGCCTTTTGCACGTGGCGAGAGGGGCAGGCATGACCAACAGGAACCCGAACAAGAGCTCGCCAGGGCAACCGGCAGGTCAAGGCGCTGCGGGCGACGCCGCGCCGCAGCCGCAGCAGCCGCCGCGCGGGTACGAGGCGCCGAGCTTCGCACCGCAGGAGCACCCTTCGCTGGCGCAGCAGCGGGCGCTCTCCCAGGATCCGCGCCGCAGGCCCGACGAGGCTGCGCCCGCCGCCGCCGCGCCGCCCGTCGAGCGAATGGTGCAGTGGGGCGAGCCCAGGCCGCGGCGCCGTCAGGATCGCGAGGCGGGGCCCAGCGACAAGCAGGTGTACGTTCCCCCGGTCACCCTGCCCCCGAACCGGGAGCACCAGGCGATGGACCTGCAGAAGATCCAGGTCGCGCCGTCGCTGCTGAAGGGCGTCGACGAACGGAACCGCCCGACGATGCGCCGGATCCCCGTGCACGGCATGCCGGGCCCCTCGCAGGCGGTCCCCGAGGGGCCCGGCAGCGCGCGCACCGGCGTGCGCACGGCCCGCGTGGGCGTGGGCAGCGGCGTCTGGCCCCCGCCCGAAGAGCCGACCCGCAAGCAGCGGCTGGCTCCGGCGCCCGCTCCCCAGCCCGCCGGCGCCGCTCCTCGAGCGGGCGTGCCACAGGCCGCCGCGCGCCCCGATGCCGCCGTGGCCGCCGCTGCCTCCGCGGCAGCGCTCGCGGCGCGCCGCCGCGCGGTCCCGCTGGGCCTGTTCGCGCTGCTCGTGTTTCTGGGCAGCGCGACCGTCGCGGGCTTCTGGGTGCTGTGGCGCGCCGCCAACCCCCCGGCCCCTCCGGACGCCCCGGTCGCCAGCGACGGCCGCGCCCCGACCCCCGAGCCCGGCCCCGCGGCGCCCACGCCGAGCGCGATGCCCGAGCCGGCGCCGACGCCGCCTCCGGTGGCGACCGGTGAGCCGCCGCCTCCCACGGCGGAGCCCGCCCCCGCCGCGTCGAACGCGCCGCCGACGTCGCCTTCCGCGGAGCCGAGCGCGCCTTCCGCGCCTTCCGCAGCGGTGGCCGCCCGCCCGCCCTCGCCGCGCCCTGCGGTGCAGGCGAAGCGTCCGCCCAGGCCTGCCGCGCCGGAAGATGTCTACGAATCGTCGTCCGTGAGCCCTCCGCTCCCCCCACCACTGCCGTCCGTGACCTCTGCGTTGCCCACGACGCCCCCGGGGACGACCGCGCCCCCGCGCCCCTTCCCCTGAGGCGTCGCCCTCTCCGGAGTGCAATCCCCCGGCAGTCACCATGCGAAAGCCATTCTTGAAATACGCGCCTCTGTTCCTCCTGTGTTCCGTGGTCGTCCTGGCGCCCGGCGTCGCGACCGCGACCGGCAAAGCTCGGCTCACGCCCACCTCTCCGACCGACGCGCCGGCTGCGACATCGACTGAGGGCGAGCGCGCCGCGCAGCTCTACCGCGAGGGGAACAGGTTCTACGACGAGGCGCGGTTCGTCGAGGCGGAGGCGCGCTATCAGGCGGCGTGGGACCTCCAGCAGAGCTTCGACGTCGCCGGCAATCTCGGGAACGTCGAGCTGGAGGTGAACCAGCCCCGCGAGGCGGCCGAGCACCTCCTGTACGCGCTCAACACGTTTCCGCTCGGCGAGAAGGAAGAGAAGAAGCGCTTCTTGGAGCAGCGGCTCGCCGAGGCCAAGGCGCACGTCGGCACGCTCCGCATCCGCGTGAACGTCGACGACGCCGCGGTGCTCATCGACGGCAAGCTCATCGGACACTCGCCCCTCGAGGCCCAGGTGTTCGTCGATCCCGGCAAGCGCACCATCGAGGCGCGCCGCTCCGGCGCCCGGACGTCGACGTCGCTGCTCGTGGCGAGGGGCTCGGACCAGAGCATCGCCTTGAGCCTCGACGCCGGCTCGAACCTCCCGCTGGTGGTCGCGGGCGGCGCGGTCGGGCTGCTCGGGGTCGCCTCGGGCGTGACCTTCGCGATCCTCTCCACCGCGAAGGGCAAGTCCGCCGCGGCGGAGCCGTCCCCGAGCCAGCAGCGCAGCGACCGGCGCGACACCCAGACCACGCTCGCCAACGTCTCCTTCTGGAGCTTCATCGGCGGCGGCGTGGTGCTCGCCGGGACCGCCGTGTACGCGCTCAGCACGTCGAGCCGCGCGCTGCCGGCCCCGCGGACCGGGCTCACCCGCATCCACGCCGTGCCCCTCGTCACCGCCGACGCGAAGGGCTTGCTGGTCGGCGCGAGCTTCTGAGCCCACCGCCACCGACCGGCCCGGGATCGCCGCTCCAGCGCCCCCTCGCGGCGGCTTCCGCGGCGGCCGTCGCAGGTCCCCGCGCGGCGCTGCCGCGCTCCGCGCCCGGCATCCGCCCGGCGGGTCGGCCCGGCGCGCGGCGCGCACGCCACGCCCGGGCTCACCGGGGTTGGAAGTAGCGCCCGACCTGCTCGCGGTACTCTTCCGGGACGTCGCTGCGCTCGACGCCGCCGATCTCCTGGGGACCCACGACGCCGAGCGCGCCCTCGCCTTGCACGTTGGCGGTGTCTCCGGCGCGCCCTGCGGTCCGGCCGATCACGATCCCCGGCATCGGCCTGCCCGGATGGATCCGCGCGTCGGCGCGTGAGCGCAGCTCGCCCCCCGCGATCGCGCCGGTCTGCCCCTCGTGGCTGCCCGGCCCGCCTCCCTCCGAGCGACCTGGCTGCCCGGGCCCTCGCCCTCGCGTGCCCCCGCCGCCCGCCTGCGAGCCCTGGCCGCGCTCTCCGCCGCCCGGACCCGCGTTGCCCGATCCGCCGGCGATCGGCGCCGGGACCGGCGTCCCCCCGAGCTGCCCCTCGGCGTCGCCCGCCCCGCGCTGCGCGTCGTCGAGCGCGCGCTGGCGCTCCGACTCCTCGCTGCTCGGGCCTCCCTCCTGGGCCATCCGGCGCAGCTGCTCCTCGAGCTGCCGCTGGCCCTCGGGCGTCGCCAGCTGCCGCGCCATCTCGCGCAGCTGCTCCTCCGACGCGGCCTCCCCGGGCGCGCCCTCGGGCGACCGCGCCACCTGCCGCTTGAGGCGCTCGGCGAGCTGCCGACGCTCCTCCGGGCTCAGCTTCTCGAGCGCCTTCTCGAGGCTGTCGGCGAGCCGCCGCGCGTCCTTGCCGCTCCCGGTCCGACCGAGCTCGCCGAGCGCCTCGCGCCCCTCGTCGCCGAGCGCCTCGCCGAGCGCCTCGGCGAGCTCCCTCAGCTTGTCGGCCTCCTGGCCGCGCCGATCCAGGAGCTCGCGCTGCTCCTCGAGCGCCTTCGCCACGCCGGGGGCGCCGGCCCGCTTCGCGGCCTCGGCGGCCTCCTCGAGCGCCTTTCTGGCCCGCTCGCGATCGGTCTTCTCGACCCGGTTCGCGAGCCGCTCCATCTCCTCGTCGAACGCCACGAGATCGCGATCGCCGAGCGCCTTCGCCGCCCGCTTCAGCTGCGGATCCTCCCCGAGCTTGCCGAGCGCCGACTCCATCCCGTGGCGCTGCTCGCCCTCGCCGAGCGACAGCCGCTCGGCCGTGATCGCGTCGCGGAGCGCGCCGATGTCGGCCTGCGCTTCGCGGCGCTCGACGCCGCTCCTCAATTTTTCGCGGAGCCGCTTCGCGTCGTCCGCGAGCCGCTTCAATCGATCGCGCTGCGCGGCGTCCCGAGCGTCGACCTCCGCAAGCTGGATCACCCGCTCCAGCCCGGCGATCTCGGCCATGCGCACCTGCTCGGCCCCGGGCGGGGGCGCCGCGCTGGCCGGGGCAGGCGGCAGCGGAGCCCAGCTGAGGACTCCGATGGCCGCCGCGGCGAGGGGCGCTCCGGCGTGCCACGGGCGCCAGAGCGGCGCGCGGACCTCCTTCGCGGTCGCCCGATCGAGGGCCGCCGCGGCGTGCGCGAACACCACGTCGCGGGCCGCCGGCGCGCCGGCGCGGGGCGCGCCGTCGCCCGCGCGCTCGGCCGCCGCGAATTCCACGGCCGTGGAGACCGACTCGGACGCGCCGAGCTTGCCGTCGAGGAACAGCGCGACGTCCGGATCCGACCACCGCTGCCGCCGCGCCACCGCCGCGCCGGCCGCCGCGCCGAGCAGGCCGCCGCCCGCCATCCAGGGGCGCAGCGCGCCGTGCCGCGCCTGCCAGGCGGCCGCCGCGCCCGCCGCGCCGAGCATCAGCCCCGCGGCGGCGCCGGTGAGGATCAGCTCCAGCGCGAGCCGCCGCCGGACGCGGCGAGACCAGCGAGCGAACGCGGCGCTGAACCGTCGCCGGGGGGACGCATCCACCATGTTCGATGTTTACCCGTGGGCAGACGCGCGGGCCAGCGCTGCCTCGGGCGCCCCGAACGCCTCGCCGCGCGCGCCCGAGGCAGCGCTGGCCCGCCCCGAGCGCCTCGCGCGCCCTCGAGGACGATCCGCGGGCGGAGCGTTCGCCCGGCGCCGCAGGGGGCGCTCTCCTCAGAACGCCCCCTGCGGGCGCGCCCGCTCACGGGATGAAGCACCATTTCAAGTGAAATGACGCGCGCTCGAGGCGCGCCTGGATACCGTCCTGGTCACCGCCGAACAGGCGCAAATCGCACCCGGCGAAAGAGAACGCGCATTCGTGCGAGCCCTGCTGTGACGTCCTGAGCGTGGCCGGACAAGAGCCGTCGAAAAGCTCATCGTCGACGTACATTCGCATGTTCACGACAGCGGCGTCGCCGCCCTGGCGCTCGCCGCCGAGCAGATGGAGATCGAGGTAGTAGAAGCCCCTCCTGCCCTTCGAGCGATCCGCCAGCTCCAGATTGGTCTCGCCATTGACGATGGAGCAGTCAACGTCCCAGCTGTCATCGAATCTGGGGACAGGCAGCTTGCCGTCATCGCCCGTGTCGAGCACCAGCTCCTCCCCGTTCAGGTTCATGACCGCCTTGCCGTACGCTTCAGGAATTTCCGGGCTAGCAGAGCACCCGAACGGCGCGAGCGACAGCACGAGGCCTTGGGCGATGAGGGATCGGTGCATGGGAGCTCTCCAGCGGCACGGAGGGCGAGAGTATCGCACGAGATCGACAGCCATGGACGCGCGCCGTGTGGTCGATCCATGCGCCGTGGCGGATGTCAACCGGAAACGGAGGGCTCCGCGGGACGACCTTGTTGGTCCTGACCCACGCTGCGTGAGGCCCGGGGCCCGACCCACGCTGTCCAAGGCTCGAGCCAGCGGGGCCGGCAGCGGCCGGCGAAGGACCGCCATTGCGGTATCGATTGCGCGCGACGAAGCGACGAGAACACGTCAATCGTCTGCGCCTGCGCGCATGATTGCGCGCCTGGACCTCCGCCTCTTCGCCGCGCCTCGGCCGGCCGGGCGATCAGGTCTTCAGCACGACCTTCACGCAGCCGTCTTTCTTCCCATTGAAGAGATCATACCCCCGCGCGGCCTCGGCGAGCGGGAGTCGGTGCGTGATGACGTCGTCCGCGCGCAGCTTGCCCTCCCTGATCCACCCGAGGAGCTTGTCCACGTGCTTGTGGACCGGAGCCTGGCCGAAGCGCACGGTCACCCCTTTGTCGAAGAGCTGCCCGAGCGGGAAGTTGTCGTACGGCATGCCGTACACGCCGACCACGCTGACGACCCCGCCCCGGCGGACCGCGCTCACCGCCAGCTTGAAGGCGACGAACGAGCCGAGCTGCCCGTGAACCATGTTCGAGATCTTCTCGAGCGGCGTCCGGTGCGCCTCCATGCCGACGGCGTCGATGCAGACGTCGGCGCCGCGGCCGCCGGTCGCCGCCCGGATGAACTCCAGCGTGACCCCCGACTCCACGTTGACCGTCTCGGCCGAGGCGATCTCGCGCGCCTTCTCCAGCCTGTACTCCTCCCGATCGACCCCGATCACGCGCGCTGCGCCGCGGAGCCAGGCGCACTTCATGGCCATGATGCCCACCGGCCCGCAGCCGATGACCGCCACCGTCTCCCCGCCCCGCATCCCGGCCCAGTCGACGGCGGTGTAGCCGGTCGGGAGGATGTCCGTCAGAAACAAGACCTGCTCGTCCGTCAGGTCGTCATCGACCTTGCGCGGCCCCACGTCGGCGAACGGCACGCGGACCATCTCGGCCTGCCCGCCCGCATATCCGCCATACAGGTCGGTGTACCCGAAGAGCCCGCCCCCCTTCGAGCTGATGACGTTCCCCTCGGGCCCGTAATGCCCCGGGTTCGAGCGCTCGCAGTGCCCGGGCAGGTCCCTCTCGCAAAAGAAGCAGCTCCCGCAGGCGATGGCGAAGGGCACGAGCACGCGATCGCCCGGGCGGAGCCGCTTCACCTCGCTCCCCACCTCTTCGACGATCCCCATGAATTCGTGCCCGAGGACGAGCGGCTTCGCCTGCGGGATCAGCCCACTGTAGATATGCAGGTCCGACCCGCAGATGGCCGTGCTCGTCACCCGCACGATCGCATCGGTCGCCCGCAGCAGGACCGGCGTGTCGACGGTGTCCACGCTGACATGCTTTGGGCTGTGAAACACAAGCGCCTTCATTCGCCCTCCTCGCCTTCGTGCCGTGGGACCGGGGCGAAATGTCTGCAACCTGTATGCCCCTCTGCCGCGTCCGGCGACGCCAGCGCCGAGGGTGCGCCGGCAGCAGGGCGTCAAAGCGCGTAGCCGGGACGAACGAGGGCCGGCTCACGGGCGGGCTCTGCGCTCGCGTGGCGCGGAGATCCACGGAGACGGAGCGGGCGAGGCGCCGCGCCGCGGGTCCCACGGCGGCGCGGCGTGGCAGGCGGGCGCGCTCAGGGGAAGAGCGGCGTGCAGAGCGGATAGAAGGCCGAGAAGTCAGGCCGGCGCAGGAACACCGTCACGACCTCGTCGTAAGGGGTCTTCATGGACTTGCCCCCCGCAGTGGTCACCGTCGCCTCGCACCGCTCGTAGCCCTCGAGGGAGGCGTTCTTGCACACGCTGTCCTTCGGGGCCGTCAGGTCGCGGCACGGGCCCAGGAACGTGAGGTTGCAGTCGTCCTTCGACGCGCACGTCCGCTCCGGCGCGAAGTTGGTCTCGTTGCCGGCGCACGACAGCTGGAGCAACGCGCCGCCGCAGGCGTACATCCGCGAGCCGATGTCGCCGAGCTCGTCGCGCTTGCCGAGCGGCTGGAACACGTTGCCGAAGAAGGAGATCTCCTCCTGCTGATAGGCCAGCCGCTCCGCGCTGTCCGTGGTCAGCGCCGGGTGGCGGCCGCGCAGCGAGATCGCGACCTCGACGCCGTACCCGTTCACGTGCGCGAGCAGGCACGCCGTGACCCAGCGCTGCGCCTTCTCGGGGAGCGGGGCGCGCAGCCAGTCGGGCGCGAGGCCGATCCGCCCCTCGAACTTGTACGTCGTGCCGTCCGCCTCGCCCACGAGCGACTTCCCCTCGGGGAGCGCGCAAGCGATGGTGTAGCGGAGGAGCTCACGGCCGTCCTCGCCGCGCAGCAAGTCCGTGGCGGCCAGCGTGCGGCCGTCCGCCGTGATTCGGCTCATCGAGAGGCTGTTCATCGTCGAGAGGCGAGAGGCTGTTCATCGAGAGGCGATTCATCGAGAGGCGATTCGCCGATATCACCTCTTGTTCCGACGTGCCCACCGCCTCCTCGGAGCCCGGATCGGCGCTCGTGACACAGCCGAACAACGCAAGGCAGGGAATCGCAACAACCGTCCGTAGCGCGGTAAGTCTCACGGGGTGCCTCTCTTTGCGAGTGCGGTAGGGTTTGCTGAAATCGCTGCAATCGTCGGGCCATGCCTGACCGCTCCCGCCCGCGTCGCACCGACGGTGGAACGCCGCACGATCGGGCTCCACCTCGCACCCGGTCGACGTCCGCGGCGGCCCCCTACATCGTCCTCATGCCCGGCGCTGAGGCGAAATGCATCAGCCCGACGGCCCGCCACTCCCGCGCCCGTCGCATTGCGCGCTTTCATCCCGAATTCTCGCCCCTCGACGCGCGCGCGAAGCGCCGGCGCCGCGACACCCTCTCGCCACGCTGAGGCGATTTGCACCGGGGTTCGGCGCTCACCCGGGCGCAGCTTTCGTCACTCCCTGCGCGCGAGCGCGCCAGGGTGCGCATCGCCCTCGGACGGCTCGGCAGGCGACGGCAGCAGCGCCGCCACCGCCTCGAAGCGGGGCTGCCACATGCGGCAGCCGGCGAGCACGGGCCGCGCGCGCTCGAGCGCCGCCGACGCCTCGCGGTGACGCCCGGCGGAGGCGGCCACGCGCGCGCGGAAATAGAGCACCTCGAGCAGCTCCTCCACCGGCAGGGTGCGCTCCGCGAACTCGGTGAGCGCCTCCCAGCCGTCCCCCTGCTCCTCCGCGCCCGCGGGCACCTCGAGCCCCTCGGCCGCGAGCACCAGCTTCAGCGTCCGGAACAGCGCGAACAGCGCCGGCGCCGAGGCGTCGGGGCGGCACCGCTCGGCGACCCACGCGACGAGGCGCGCCGCCTCCACCAGATCGCCGCGCGCCGCCTGGATGCGGGCGATGAGCAGGGCGTCGTCCGGGGCGTCGCGCTCGCCGAAGCGCTCGTCGAGCACGCGCGAGCGGCGCGCCAGCGCGAGCGCCTCGTCCTCGCGCCCGCACCAGTGCAAGAGCTCGGCGAGGTTGTGCGTCGCGACGTGCTCGGGCCCGGGGTTGCCGATCTCGCGCGCGAGCTCGACCGCGCGGCTCAGATCCTGGAGCCCGCGCTCGGGCGCGCTCAGCGCGGCCCACAGGTACGCGCGGTTGGCGTACGCCGAGCAGAGGTGCAGCTGATCCTTCCTCTCCTTGGAGAGCGCGATCACCTCGCAGAAGCGCGCCTCCGCGTCGGCGAGCCGGCCCGCGATCACGAGCGCCATCGACAGGAGCAGCAGCGCGATGACCCGCGTCTCCTGGTCGCCCTCCGCCGCGGCCCCGGCCGACGCGCGGCCCAGGAGCTCGATCGCCTCCGCCACCCGCTGCTGCCGCCAGCACGAGCGGCCGAGCGCCATCCGCAGGCGGTTCTCGAGCCGGAGGTCCCCGAGGCGCTCGACGATCTCGCGCGCCTCGGACGCGCGCCGCGCCGACGCCGCGTAGTCGGTCGCGTGATCCAGCGCCGTCGCCTCCTCGAGCAGGAGCTCGGCGGTGAGCCGGTCGTCGCCGAGCCCCCGCGCGAGCTCGCGCGCGAGCGCGAGATCCGCGAGCGCCTCGGGGATCCGGTGCAGGCAGTACCGCGCCTTGCCGCGGCCGGCGAGCGCGCGCGCGCGCCCCCGCGCGTCGTCCTCGGGGAGGAGCGCGAGCGCGGCCGTGTAGCGCTGGTCGGCCTCGACGTTGCCGTGGCTCGCCGCCGCCCGGTCGCCGAGCGCGAGGTGGGCCGACGCCGCCGTCGCGCGCTCGCCGCACGCGGCCGCGTGCCGCGAGAGGTGCCCGAGCCCCCGCAGGTCCGGGGCGCCGGGGTCCACGCGCGCCCGCCAGAACGCGAACGCGTGCGCGTGGATCGCCTGGCGCTGGGCCGGCGCGAGCGCGTCGTAGACCGCGTCGCGGAACGTCGCGCTCTCGAACGCGTAGATCCCCCGCTCGCCGCGCGCGAGCAGGCCCAGCTGGGCGAGCGCGCCCAGGCCGACCCCGGCGTCCATCGGCGTGCTCGCCCCGCCCGCCTGCTCGATCTCGTCCTGGATCGCCTCGACCTCCTCCCGGGTGAAGTCGGGCCCGAGCGCGGAGCAGAGCCGCACGCAGGCCGCGAGCTCGGGCGAGAGCGCGTCGAGCCGGCGCGCGGCCAGCCACTGCCACACGGGCAGCGGCGGGAGCTGATCGAGCGCGGCGGTCGCCACGTAGAAGGCCCCGGTCGGGCGCCGCTGCACCGCGCCGGTGCGCTTCAGCGCCCGGACGAGCTCGGTCAGGGTGGACGGGTTGTACCCGGACCAGCTCGCGAGCTGCCGGAGCGCGGCCTCGGGCGGGTACTCCGCGGGCAGGAGGAGCTCGGCCGCGAGCCGCATCGCGTCGTGCTCCGAGAGCCGCCCGAGCGGTGCCCGGTCGTGCCGCTCGGCGCGCGCGCCCCAGCTCCGGCGCATGTCCTCGAACCTCGGGTGCGCCGCGACGAGCACCCAGAGCGGGCAGCCCGGCGCGTCGAGCGTCGCGAGCTCGAGCGCGTCGAGCGCCGCGTCGTCGGCCCAGTGCGCGTCGTCGAGGAGGACCGCGACCGGCGCCTCGCGCGCGCGGCGGCGGAGCCCCTCGGCGATCGCGCGCATCGTGCTCTGCCGCAGCGACAGCGGCGACACGTCCGCGGCGTCCGGCGGCGTCCACCCGAGCGCCGCGGCCACCGCCGCCCACGCCTCCTCGGCGAGCGCCCCGCCGAGCCGCTCCGCGCAGCGCGCCCGCGCCTCCTCGGGCCGAGCGGCGGCGTCCACGTCGAGCACGCGGGCGAGGAGCTGGCCGGACACGCGCTCGCCCGCGAGCGGCTGCGCCGCGCGCAGGGCGATGAGCTGCGCCCCCTCCTGCATGCGCCGGACGAGCGCGGCCGCCTCGTCGATCAGGCGCGACTTGCCGAGGCCCCCCTCGCCGATGAGGGTGAACAGGCCCGGGCTCCCGCCGGAGAGGCTCGCCTCCATGCTCACCGCGAGCGCGCCGACGATGTCGTCGCGGCCGACGAGCGGCGCGGCGCTCGCGGAGCCCGGCGGCCGGCCCGAGCGCTCGGCGAGCCGGTAGAACGCGGCGAAGGGCGCGGGCGAGAGCGCGGCGTCGCGCGAGAGCCCGCGGAGCTCGCCCTCCGGCAGGGCGCGCGCGAGGTCCGCGGTGAGCACGACGCCGCTCCAGTCGCCCCGCGGCATCCAGGCGTCGGGCTGCTCGACCGGCGCGCCGTAGACCGCGGGCGGCCCCTGCTCCTTGCGGCGCACGATCAGCCCGGCGATGTGCACGGCCGCGCGCCCGGCGCGCCGCTCCTCGACCTCGCGGGCGACCGCGATCGCGGCGCTCACCGGATCGTCGGCGTCGAGGCCCGAGAACACGCACACGAGCCGGCCCCCGCGCTGCCTCGCCACGAACCCTTTGCGCGCCGTGACGGCGCTCATCACGAAGGCGGCCGCGCCCCTGGCCTCGACCACGAGCACGACCGCGGGCTGGCGGCCCTCGGTGAGCAGCGCGCCGCGCGCGGGCTGCGCGTTCGGCGCGGGCTGCGCGCCGCCCGGGCGCGCCTGCTCGAGCGCGCGCCGCAGCGCGGCGACGTCGGGCGGGCGGCGCTCGGGCTCCTTCGCGAGGCAGGCGAGGACGAGCCGCTCCAGCGCGTCGGGCACGGCGGCGAACTCGTGGGGGCGGTGCGGGCGGAGCGCGAGATGCCCGTGCTCGATCTCGCCCCGATCGCCGGCGAACGGCGTCCGCAGCGTCAGGAGCTCGTAGAGGATCACGCCGAACGCGTAGATGTCCGTGCGCTCGTCCTGGATCGGGTCGCCGCGGATCTGCTCCGGGGCCATGTACTCCGGGGTGCCGATGACCGTGCCGCGGGGCGTGAGGCCCTCGTCCTCCGGCGCGCGCGCGTGCTTCGTCAGGCCGAAATCGAGGAGCGCGAGGCGCTGCCCCCCCTCGGCCAGGAGCAGGTTCTCCGGCTTCAAATCGCGGTGGATCACGCCCTTTTCGTGCGCCGCCGCGAGCGACTCGAGGATGGCCGCGCCCAGCGTCACGACGTCTTCGGCGTCCGGCGGGGCCTCGAGCTCGGCGAGCACGTCGGCGAGCGTCCTGCCGCGGATGAGCTCCATCGCGATGTACGGCCGCCCGTCGCGCAGCGCGCCGTGCGCGACCACCCGGGGCACGTGGGGCGGGCCCACCTGCGCGAGCGCCTCCGCGTCGCGGCGGAATCGCTCCACCATCGGCGGGCTCGCCCACCGCCCGACCTTGAGGGCGACGGGCTCGCCGCCCTCGGCCCGCGCCGCCTCCCATACCGTGGCGAAGCCGCCCGCGCCGATGCGCCCGAGCGGCGTCATGCCGGGCAGCCACGGTGCGGGCTCCTGCGCCGCGTCGAGGGGGTCGCTCGGCGGCGGGAGCCAGGCGTCGCGCGGGCAGGGCTTCGTGCCGGAAATGCGGCGATGACAGACCTGACAGCGCGGCAAGCTGCCTCCTTGGACGAGAGCTTAGCCCGTTCGACGGTCCTGACGAAGGCTTCCTCCTCCCTGGCCACGCCGATGGAACGGGGTGTGCTTCTTCCGCGAGGGTGTGGCAAGAGACCGTTCGCTCGGTGGCCCCGACCCAGGACGATGCGGCGCAGAGGGCCGTGTCGGAGGGGCGGGACGCGCTCGACACGGCGTGCGGCGGCGGCGCGGGTGAGGCGGTTTTGTGCATGGACACTTGCGCAGCGCCCGCGTCGTCGGGCCGCCCGCAGACGCTCCCCGCGGGCAGCCGGGTGGGCGACTACGTGGTCGAGCAGAGCATCGCTCACGGCAGCTTCGGCGTCGTCTACCGCGCCGTGCACGCGGAGAGCGGCGAGCGCGCGGCGGTCAAGGTGCTCCACCCGGAGCTCGTGTTCACCCGCGAGGCGGTCGTGCGGTTCGAGCGCGAGATCCAGGCGATCCGGCGGATCGACCACCCCAACGTGATCCGCATCCTCGATTGCGGCGAGCTCCCCGGGGGCCGGCCGTTCTTCGCGATGGAGCTCCTCCGCGGGGTCGATCTCCAGTCGTACATCACCTCGCGCGGCAGGCTCTCGCCGGACGAGGCGCTCGAGATCCTGGAGCCGGTCTGCGAGGCGCTGTCGGCCGTCCACAGGAGCGCGATCGTGCATCGGGATCTCAAGGCCTCGAACGTGTTCATCGCCGACGAGGGCGGTCCTGCGCGCGTGATCCTCCTCGACTTCGGCGTCGCCAAGGTCCTCGACGACGCGGGGCCGGGCATCACGGCGCCGACGCACCTGCTCGGCACGCCGGCGTGCATGGCGCCCGAGCAGATCCGGGGGCAGGCGGCGGACCCGAGGACGGACGTCTACGCCCTCGGCGCGCTCGCCTATTACATGCTGACAGGCAAGCTCCCGTTCCTCGACTCGATGCTCGCGACGCTCCTGCACATGCACCTCTGGGTGCTCCCGCCGAGCCCGAGCCGCGAGGCGCCCGTGAGCCCCGCGCTCGACGGCGTGGTGCTCCGCGCGATGGCCAAGGACCCGGCCGCGCGGCACCAGACGGCGGCGGAGTTCATCGAGGAGCTCCGCGCCGCCGTGGCCGCGGCGCGCAAGAGCGCCGCGCCGCGGCCGGGGAGCCCGGAGGAGCGCCGGGTGGGTGCGATCCACGTCGAGGTGCGCGCGGCGTGCGGCGCCGCGGATGAGCCCGACGACGCGCTGCTCGCCGACATGGATGCGGTGCTGCCGCGCGCGTCGCGCTTCCTCGCGGCGCGGGGCTTCGGCGCGGCGATGAAGACGGGCAATACGCTGCTGTTCTTCAAGGAGCTCGCCGCCCCGGCGCCGTCGGATCGGGCGTCGCGGCGGGAGATCGTGGAGGCCGCGCTGCTGCTCGAGCGCGAGCTCTCCGAGCGCGGGGGGCGCGACGCGCGGGTGCACGTGAACCTCTGCCTGCACGCGGGTCGGGCGCTGATGCGCGCGTCGGAGGTCGTCGGCGGAGAGGTCATGGATGTCGAGGCGTGGGCGCCGGAGGTCGAGCTGCCCGGCGTGCTCGCGACGGCGGCGATGCTCGACGGCCTCGACGTCGACGCGGAGCCGCTGGAGCGCGCGGCGGAGCTCCTGCGGGTGGCGCGCCTCTCGGCGGCGCCGCGCTCGCGCTAGCGCCGCGCACCGGAGATCCTGGCGAGGCGCGGGAGGCGCGGGAGGCTAGAACGCGCCGCTACTACGGCACGGGGAGCGCGGCGCTCGAGTCCGTGAGCCTCCCGATCACGATATCGCGCATCTGCTTCGAGTAGTACGTCGAGCCCGCTTGCGGGCTCCAGGTGTATCCCACGATCGCGCCGGTGCTGTTGCTCGCATAAAGGCGCATGTCGCCCCGCCCGACGCCCGGGTGCCAGGATCCGTCCCACTGGCGCCGGGTGTCCGTCATCCCGTGGCCCGTGGTGCTCGCGTCGAGGACGGTGAGCGCGTACTGGGTCGTGCCCGCGATGAGCGGATAGATGCCCGAGCGCGGCACCGCGGCGCTCGCCGCGATGGCGACGTGCCCGGAGGCCGTGGTCCCCGGCGGATACTCGATGGCGATGATGTCGCCCGCCTGGATCTGGTCCACCGTCAGGATCTCGTCGAAGCCGTCCTCCGCGACGATCCTGTCGTGGTAGAGGATGGCGTTGGGGCTCGTGCTGCCGAACCACGCGGCGATGTCGTAGGTCGACAGCCCGTAGGCCCGCTTGATGACGTGGGTGACGAACGAGGCGCACAGGCTGCGGCTCCGGTACTCGGTCGCCCCTTCGACGCCGGCCCAGGAAACATAGCTCGTGCCGCTGCCGTATTCGTTGTTCTCCGGGGCGATGTGCGCGACGAGGGTGTCGGCCCAGTAGAAATGGCTGGGCGCCTCGATCGACTGGCCCGCCGCCGGGACCGGCGCGAGCAGGCTCAACCCCGCCAGGGCGACGGCTGGAAGCGCGCGAACGACGGATCGTGAGCTCATGCACTTCATTGCACTCATGGTTTCCTCCCGTCTGGAATCGATGGTTCCGCGTGGGGTGATCTCACCCGATGCCGGCGGCTCGGCGAGCGTCGCGGCGGAGCTCCGGCAAAGCGAAGTGGGGCACGAAGCTACCGAACATACGCCGGTCGCTCGGTCGCTACAATCGCCGTCGCAGCGGTCGCCGGCGCTCGGCGCCGCGCGATTCGACGCATCGCTCGTCCACGCGCCACGCGCCACGCGCCACCTATGGCTTCATTCGAACAGCGTTCCCTCCATTTCCACAGCGCGCCTTCTCCGGACGACATCCGTGCACGTCTTCATAGGGACGCGCGGCGGCGCCCACCGCGGGCGCGCGGAGCGGCGGTGATGCGGTGATGCGGTGATCGCGGTCGGCGGCCCTCGTCGAGCCCCGCTCTCCGGAGGGCGGGTGGTGACGGCCCCGCGCGTCCGGGGCGCGCCGCCCCGGCGCCGGCCGGCTCGCCGGCGGGGCCGCCGGCGCCTATTTCTGCCGTTTTGTTGACAGATCCGCGCAGTTCGATTGGATGGCCGCGTGCCCCCCGTGAAGCGCGCATCGACCGACCTCCACCCCGTCCTGACGCTCGGCGACTCGTTGGATCACTATGCCTCGTGGCCGAGGCCCACGGTGATCGTCTCCGACGGCGCGTATGGCGTCTCCGGCTTTCCCGGCGACCCCCCGACGCACGAGGGGCTCGCCGCGTGGTACGCGCCCCACGTCGCCGTCTGGTCGGAGCGCGCCTTGCCGTCGGCCACCCTGTGGTTCTGGGGGACCGAGGTCGGCTGGGCGACCGTGCACCCGCTGCTCGATCGGCACGGCTGGGAGTACCGGAGCTGCCATGTGTGGGACAAGGGGATCGCCCACATCGCCGGCAACGCGAACACCCGGACGCTGCGCAAGTTCCCGGTCGTGAGCGAGGTGTGCGTGCAGTACGTGCGCAAGGTCCTGCTGGAGAGCGGCGGCGTGCGGCTGCCCCTCAAGGCCTGGCTGCGGCACGAATGGGAGCGCTCGGGCCTCCCGCTGCGCCAGACGAACGAGGCGTGCGGCGTGAAGAACGCCGCCACGAGGAAGTATTTCACGCGCTGCCATCTCTGGTATTACCCCCCCGCCTCGGCGTTCGAGCGGATCGTCGCCTTCGCGAACGCGCACGGCCGCCCCGAGGGGCGGCCCTACTTCTCGATCGATGGCGAGCGGCCGCTGACGGGCCATGAATGGGCGAGCCTGCGCGCGAAGTTCCATTGCGAGGTCGGGGTGACCAACGTCTGGCACGAGCCCGCGGTCCGCGGCGCCGAGCGCTTCAAGGAGGAGACTCGCTCCGTCCACGGCAACCAGAAGCCCCTCAAGCTGCTCGATCGCATCATCCGGGCGTCGTCCGATCCGGGCGATGTCGTCTGGGAGCCGTTCGGCGGGCTGTGCTCGGTCGCGGTGGCGGCGTTCGCGGCGGGGAGGCGCTGCTACAGCGCCGAGATCGCGCCCACGTACCACGCCGTCGCCTCGAGCCGCCTCGCGAAGTGCATGCCGCAGCCGCGCGCCGCGATCTCGGCGGCGTGACGGCCGGTGTCGGCCGCGCTCGCCCGCGTGGTACCCTGCTCCGCCATGGCGACGCCGAAGATCGTGACGGTGGGAGGAGGAACGGGCCATTACACGCTCCTCACGGGCCTGCGCGACCTGAGCGCCCGGATCACCGCGATCGTGACCATGATGGACTCGGGCGGGAGCTCCGGCAGGCTCCGGGACGAGTACGGCCTCCTGCCCCCGGGCGACTTCACGCGTTGCCTCGTCGCCCTGTCCGAGCACCCGGACGCGCTGAAAGAGCTGCTCAGCCACCGCTTCCGCTCGGGGAGCCTCGGCGGGCACACCCTGCGCAACCTGATATTCACCGCGGTGCAGGAGATCACCGGCTCGCTCCCCCTCACGGTCGAGCGCCTGCACGAGATCTTCTCCGTCAAGAACCGCGTCCTCCCCGTCACGATGGACCATGTCGATCTCGTGATGTGCCTCGAGAACGATCGGACCATCCGCGGGGAAGCGTCGATTGACAACCTCTCCGACATGCTCGATGCGCCGGTGCTCTCGGTCTATCTCGACCCGGAGGCCGTGGCCTATCCAGCCGCGCTCGAGGCGATCGCGGACGCGGATCTCATCATCCTCGGGCCGGGCGATCTCTACACGAGCCTCGTGCCGAACCTCCTCGTGAGGGGGGTGCGCGAGGCGATCGCGGCGAGCCGCGCCCGCGCGCTGTTCGTGTGCAATCTCATGACCAAGCCCAACGAGACACCCGGCTACACGGTCGAGGACTTCGTGGGGACCATCGCGATGTACCTCGGCGAGGCCCGGCTCGACGCCGTGCTGTTCAACGACGTGTGGCCCTCGGCCAGCCTGCCGGAGTACGCCTCCGCCGGCTCCGAGCCGGTCGTGACCTCGCCGGACCGGCGGCTCGCCTCCGACCTCCTCGTCCCCGCCGATCTGCTGTTCGGCGGCAAGCTGATCCGCCACGACCCGCACAAGCTCTCGTCCGCGATCGTGTCGCTCGCCAAAGAGCGCGCGTGGTGGTGAGCTCCGGGGGCGCTCGGCCCGTCACGCCGCCTTCGGCGCGTCGTACAGGTAGAAGGGCGTGTTGACGATCACGATGCCCTTCCCGCCGCGGAAGAGCAGGAGCCATTTGAGGATCGAGGCGGTGTGGTTGTGGAGCAGGTAATGGTACCAGTGTGACTCGACCACCTCGGGCACGATGACCGCCACCTGCCGATCCGGGTGGGCGCGGGCGACGGTGGTGACGAAGCGGAGCAGCGGCCTGAAGAGCCGCCGGTAGCGGGACCGGACCACCACCAGCCGCGGCGCCGCGATCCCCTTCGCCCTCGCGGGCTCCTCCACGAGCTCGCGCCACTCGCCGCTGAGGTCCTCGACGCGCGGGTCGTCGAGGAGCACCTGGAGCGCGTAGACCTCGGGCGAGAGCTGGAGCGCGAAGCGGAGCCCGTTCTGCGCCACGAGGTCCCAGCGCCGGATCGGCACCACCACGATCGGCGGGGGAGGCGGGGTGAGGTCGAGCGGCTTGTGGCCGCGGACCGCCTCGTCGAGCTGCTCGTAATGCGCCCGCACGCTGCGGAAGATGAGATAGGCCACGATCACGAGCAGGGTCGAGATCCACGCCCCCTCGGCGAACTTCGAGGCGATGATGACGACGAGCGTCGCGGCCGTGGCCGTGGCGCCGATCGCGTTGATGGCGAGGTGGAGCCGGAAGCGCTTGCCGCGGACCCTGTACCAGTGCGCGACCATCCCCGCCTGCGACATCGTGAAGGCGAGGAAGGCGCCCACCGCGAAGAGCGGGATGAGGGCGTCGGTGATCCCGTGGAAGGCGACGAGCAGGATCGCCGAGAGCCCGGCGAGGACGCCGATGCCGTAGGAGAAGGCGAGGCGCCTGCCGCGGTGGATGAAGGGCTCCGGCAGGAAGCGATCGATCGCGAGCAGCTGGCAGAGGCGCGGGAAGTCGGCGAAGCTCGTGTTCGCGGAGAGCAGGAGCACCGCTACCACGGCGGTCAGGGTCGCGTAGTAGAACGGGCCGCGCCCCACGACGGCGGCCACGACCTGCGAGAGGATGCTCTGATACCCGCTCTTGCCGGGCTCGGTCGCGGTGATGCCGTAGGCCTGCGCGAGGATCGCGATCCCGGCGAGCAGGATGCCGAGCGAGGCCACGATGTACGAGAGCGTCCTGCGCGCCTGAAGGCTGCTCGGCTTGCGGAAGGCGGGGACGCCGTTGCTCACCGCCTCCACGCCGGTCATCGCGGTGCACCCGCTGGCAAACGCGTGGCAGAGCAGCGCGAGGCTCGCGGTGCCGAGCGTGGCCGGGTGCGAGGGCGGGGCGACCACGGGCGCCGGGTGCCCTCCCTGGAGGAGCGTCTTGCCGACGCCGATCGCGATCACCGCGAAGAGGCAGCCGAGGAACGCGTACGTCGGCGCCATGAACACGAGCCCCGCGGTGCGGAGCCCGCGCAGGTTGGCCGCGGTGAGCAGGATGAGGACGCAGAGGCAGAGGCCCAGCGTGTGGGGCAGCAGCGAGGGCACCGCGGAGACGAGCGCGCCGACCGCGCGGGCGCTGTCGGGCGCGGCGTGCACACGCTGATCACCGCGCGCGCCGCGGTATTTCCAGCGATGTCGGCGCAATGCTGGTCGAGCGCGCGCGCTGCTTCGTGCGAGCGGCCGGCAGCGACCGAATGCGATGCCGGACCGACCGCTTCTCGTGGCGCCCGGGCGCCTCGCTCGGGGCCCGATCGAGCACAGGCGCTGGCCGTCCACTCGTCGACGACGCGCGCGGCCACGCGCTCGGCGTCCCGCGGGACGCTCCACGCGAGCGGAGGAGAAGACGCCGTGGTCGTGCCGCGCCGCGGACGCCCTCCGTGCTCTCCTCGTCGCCTGGTCGCCTGGCGCCGGCCGACCGCCAACGTCCTTGACCGCCGCAACCTCGTTGAGAGCGTGAAAGTAATATAAATTACTGGTTGCGCGCTGTGCTCTCTGGATCGCCGGACGCTCGCCTGGCCCCGCCCACATCGCCCTCGCGGACGGAGTCGCGCCGGGCTCCGTCCGCGTCCCGGTGCCCTCGTCGGAGCGCCGACGGCGCGTGAGCCCTTGAGGCGAGATCATTTGCCACGCCCGGCCAAGTTGCCCCATCGCCCGCGAGCGCCCGCGCACGCGACCGCCCTTGCTGCTGGCGCAGGCGGCTCGAAGCGCCGTCGCTGCGCCGCCCGTTGCGCGATTCTCCAGACTGGTATGTGCTTCGCATAGAGCCGGGAGCTATCGCCATCTCAGAGGCTTGATCATTCAGGACGAGGTAGAGCGCTATGAGCACCATCGGTAACGACCAGTACACTTCGACCGGGTACAAGAACGGGATCTACGAGGGCGGCTCGCAGGAGGCCGGCTCGCAGGAGCCGAGCGCGCAGCAGGCGCAGGGCGGCGACGGCGGGATGAGCCTCGACATGCTGCTCAAGTTCGCCAAGGACGTGCAGAGCAAGGTCAAGGACGTCCCCTACATCGTTCCCATCGCGATCGGCGGAGCGGCGTTCGCGATCGGCGTGCTCGCGAGCTCGAAGATCCTGCGCCAGCTCACGCTCCTCGCCGGCGGCTACGTGGTCAAGTACGCGATCCAGAACGCCCCGAAGGATCAGATCGTCGACTTCGCGAAGAAGGTCGTGTCCGACTCGTTCCGGGCCTCGTCGAGGGCCTGATCCAGCGACCCACGGCGGTATGTGCAGGGTCGCTCGCCTGGAGCGCGCAGCTCTCGGCGATGGCAGCCGGAACCGGCCCTGACCCAGCCTCCGCCGCGCCGACGGCGCACGCGCTCCCGTCTCCTCGCAGGAAGCGATGGGGGCGCGCGCGCCGCCCGCGCACGGGTCAGGAGGACGCCATGCATCTCTACGAGAGCTTCGAGGTCCGCTGGTTTTTGCCCGTCGACGACGCCCGGGTGCAGCGGCTCACGTCGTGGTTTTCTGGCGCGTCGGCCTCCGAGCCGCCGCGGACCGACCGCTACCTCCGCGTCCAGCGCGCCGATCTCGGGATCAAGATGCGCGGCGGGGCGGCGAGCCTGGAGACGAAGTTCCGGCGCTGCGCCTTCGGCCCGATCCACTTGTCGCCCACGATCCTGGGCGAGCTGGAGCGGTGGACCAAGCTGTCTCACCGGTCGGCGGACGCCGATGACGAGGGGCGCGGGTGGACGACGCTCAGGAAGGAGCGCCGGGTGCGGGTGTTCGGGCTGGCGAGCGGCCGCGTCGCCGAGGCGACGGGCGGGAGGATCCCCGGCGCCGGCTGCGCGGTGGAGCTGACCCGCGTCGACCTCGTGGACGGCAAGGGCAACGGCTCGCCGGCGGCGTGGACGCTCGGGCTCGAGGCGTTCGGCCCGGAGGAGACCCTGCTCGAGGCGCTCTACGGCGTGGGCCGGGCGGTGCTCGCGGAGCAGCCCGACCTCAGGCTGGCGGCCGCGGACTCGAAGGGATATCCGGCGTGGCTCGCCGAGAGGTCGGCGGAGCGGTGAGGCGGTGCGCGGCCGACGCGGCGCTCGCGTCGAGCCGCCGGGCCGCCGCGCACGCGAGCCACGAGGCCGCGCCGCAGGCGGCCATGACGGCCGCCATCGGCCGCATGGTGCCGTCGTTCAGGAGACCGACCAGCGACGAGGCGCAGGCCGCGATCGCGAACTGAACCGAGCCGAGCGCCGCGGAGGCGAGCCCCGCGCGCGCGGCTTGCCCGTCCATCGCCAGCGCCGTCGCGTTGGCGTTGATGAAGCCGAGGCTCGCCACGAACGCGAAGATCGCGCCGACCACGGCGGTGAGCCCGCCCCAGCGGCTGACCGCGACCGCGAGGAGGACCACGCCGAACGCCGTGGTCGCGGCCGTCGCCCGCGCGAGCAGCCAGGCGGGCGACCTCCGCGCGAGCAGCCGGTGGTTCAGCTGGGAGGCGGCGATGAGGCCGAACGCGTTCGCGCCGAAGATCCAGCCGTAGTGCTGGGGCGAGACGCGAAACAGCTCGATGAGCACGAAGGGCGAGCCCGAGATGTACGCGAACATGCCGGCCTGGCCGAAGGCGCCCGTGAGCGTGTACGCGACGAAGGCGTGATCCCGCCCGAGGGCGCCGAGGTGCGCGCCGATCGCGCGGAGGTCGAGCCGCTCGGCCCGAGAGGCCGCCGTCTCGGGCAGCGCGGCGGCCATGAGCGCGAGGCAGCCGAGGCCGAGCGCGGCGAGCAGCGCGAAGATCACGCGCCAGCCGGCGACGAGGAGCATCCAGCCGCCGAGGGTCGGCGCGAGGATGGGCGCGGCCCCCATGACGAGCATGAGCAGCGAGAGCAGCCGCGCGGCGGCGGCCCCGCCATAGAGATCGCGGACCACGGCCCGCGTCACGACCTGCCCCGCAGCGCCGCCGACGGCCTGGAGGAAGCGGAGCGCGATGAGCGACTGCACGTTCGGCGCGAGCGCGCACCCGAGCGACGCGAGCACGTAGAGCGCGAGGCCGACGTACAGGGGGCGCTTGCGGCCGAACCGATCGGTCAGCGGCCCGTAGGCGAGCTGCCCCAGGCCGAGCCCCGCGAAGTAGGCGGCGAGCGTGAGCTGCACCGCGGAGGCGGTGGTGCCGAGCTCGCGCTGCAGCGTCGGCAGGCTCGGCAGGTACATGTCGATGGAGAGCGGGCCCAGCGCCATGAGCGCGCCGAGGATGAGGGCGAGGAAACCGGGGCTCCTTCGCGGGATGGGCGAGCTCGGCATCGTTGGCGGACGAGCTATGTAGGACACACGTCGTCCCTCGGCCAGGGACGCTCGGCGGCCCCCTACCTGCGCAGCACGCGCCCCTGCCGCGTCTTGCTCGTCAGCGCGCCGTCCTGCGCCACCACCTCGCCGGTGATCAGGACGGCCCGGATCCCCGACGGCGGCGCGTCCGCGCGCCGCGGCGTCGTGTTGTCCGCCACCGCGGCCGGATCGAAGACGACGAGATCCGCCCAGTGCCCCGGCGCGATGCGCCCCACGCCGCGGAGCCCGATCCGCTCGGCGGGCAGCGAGGTCATCCGGCGCACGGCCTCCTCGAGCCGGAACAGGCCGAGGTCGCGGCTGTAATGGCCGAGCACGCGCGGGAACGTGCCGAACGACGCCGGGTTGTGCCGGCCGCGCCGGGTGAGGATGGCGTCGGTCTCGAACGCGCAGAGCGGGTGCGAGAGCACGGTCCGGAGCGGCTCGTCCCGCGCACCCACGCCGGAGTACGTGTCCAGGAGGACGCGCGCCCGGCCGTCGCTCACGCGGGCGACGTGCACGTAGGCGTCGAACGCGCTCCTGCCGAGGCGCCCCGCGATCTCCTCGAAGTCGAGCCCCTCGAGCTCGGCGAGCTCGGGCGCCGCGCCCCAGAGCAGCCGGATGTCGGCGTACTCCAGCCCGAGGAGCAGCCGGAACATCGCGAACTCCCGCCGGAGCCTCCGGAGGACCGCCGGGTCGCGGATGCGGGCGCGGAAGCCGTCGAGCACCCACGCGGGGAAGAGGGCGTTCACCGTGGTGTTGCCGACCGTGTAGGGGAACGCGTCGAACGCGGCGTCGACCCCTCGGTCCACGGCCCGCTCGATCGCGCGGAGCACCCACGGCACCGTGGCCCACGTCCGACGGCCGATGAAGATCTGGTGCGAGAGCTGGATCTTCGCGCGGCCCTCCTCGGCCAGGCCGAGCAGCTCGCGGACGGAGCGGAGGTTGTGCGGCGGGCCGAGGAGCAGCGGCCTGTAGAACGGCGAGACCCACGTGTAGGCCCGGCCGTGGACCGTGAACACGCCGCCTTCGTCGGCCACGGTCCGGAGCAGGCCGAGGAGCTCGTCCCTGCGCGCGAAGATCCCCGGCGTGTAGGCGAGCCCGGCCGAGAGCCCGAACGCGCCCTCGCGGAGCGACGCGCGCGCGAGCGCGCAGAGCGCCGCCATCTGCTCCGCGCTCGGGCGAGCGGCGCCGTTGCCCATGACCGCCTGACGGAGCGTGCCGTGGCCGACGAGGAGCGCCGCATTGACGAGCAGCCCGCCGCCCTCGAGGGCGCTCAGGAGCTCGCCCATCGATCGCCACGGATAGGCGAGCGCTCCGTCCTTCAGGATCTCCGCGGAGCGCTCCACCAGCGGGATCGACGCGTCGGTGACCGGGGCAGGGGAGTGCCCGCAATTGCCTGCCACCACGGTGGTGATGCCCTGGGCGACCATCGGCGCGAGGACGCGCTCGTGATCCGGCAGCGGGAGGAGCCAGTCGACGTGCGAGTGGATGTCGATGAAGCCGGGGGCGACGGCGAGCCCGCCGGCGTCGAGCGTGCGCCCTCCGTGGAGCGCGCCTGGCCCGGCGATCGCCGCCACCTTGCCGCTCTGGATGCCCAGGTCCGCCAGGTAGCGAGGCTGGCCGCTGCCGTCGAGGATCGTCCCCCGCGAAACGACGAGATCGAACTCCATCGGAAACCCCCTGTCGGTGAAGCGTCGCTCCGCCCGAACGAGCGCGCGTGCCCGGCGAGCGCCACGAGGCGCCCCACCGGCGCTGCCTGGCGCGCGCGCGGCGAGCGCGCTAGTCGGTCCTCGTGCGCACGCGGATCGAGCACCTCGTCGAGGGCGGCTGGTTCGCCCTCCTCGATCCGTGGCTCCCGCGCGTCGAGGCGGACGCGCTCTTCGAGGCGCTGCGGGCCGGCGTCGCGTGGCGGCAGGACAAGATCCAGCTCTTCGGCAGCGAGTTCCTCCAGCCGCGGCTGTCGGCGTGGTACGGCGACCCCGGCGCGATCTACACGTACTCGGGGCTGACGCTTTCGCCCGAGCCGTGGTCGCCGCCGCTCGCCGAGCTCAAGGCGCGCGTGGAGTCCGCGTGCGCCGAGCTCCCCGTGGCCGAGCCGCCGCGCGCGTCGCGCGCGCCACGCCCAGCATTCAACAGCGTGCTCTTGAACTACTACCGCGGCGGCGACGACTCCATGGGCTTCCACGCCGACGCGGAGAAGGAGCTCGGGCAAAATCCGCTGATCGCCTCCGTGTCGCTCGGCGCGCCGCGCCGCTTCGTCATCAAGCCCGCCCGGAAATGGAAGGACGCTCCCGCGGTCGAGCTGGAGCTCGGCGGGGGGAGCCTCCTGGTGATGGGCGGGACCACCCAGCACCACCACCGCCACGGCGTGCCCAAGCAGCGCGGCGCGGGGCCGCGCATCAACCTGACCTTCCGGCGCATCCTCGGGCAGGGCCCGCGCGCGGGGGCGGGGGCGTAGCGCGGCAGCGCGCCGGCCTCGCGAGGGCGCGCCGCGAGGCCGGGCGAGCCCCTCCCGCCGCGCCGTCAGGCGAGCTCGCCGCCGCCGAGGAGGAGCGCGGCGAGCTCCCCGGCCCGCTCCGGCGTCGCCGCGTCCTGGGCTGCGACCGTAATTGCGCGGATCTCCTCGCTTTTCCATCCCCCGTGGCCGCGCTCGCGCCCCGGGCTGGACGCGGTGATCCGGACGCGCAGGAGCTCTCCGGACGCCACGACGGCGAGCTCCACGCCCCCGCCGCCCGGCCCGCCACCGTCGCGGGAGACGGGCACCACGACGGCGCCGCGCGCCTCGAGCGCCCGCGCGAGCCGCGCGCCCAGCGCTTCGGCCGCGCCGAGCGGCGTCGACCCGCCGAGCGGGGCAAGCGCCGTGGCGAGCTCCACGGACGCGACCGCCTCGGCCGCGCGCGTGCCGGCGCTGCGCACGGCGCGCTGCAGCCGCTCCGCGCGCTCGCCGTCGCGGTCGAGCGCGGCGCGGTCCGCCGGGTCGAGCCGCACCACGCAGCGGACCAGCGCGACCCCGCCGCCGCTCGGGACCTGCGCCACCTCGAGCCGCGCGCGGCGGAGCATCGCCGCGCCGCGCGCGTCGCCCGAGGCCTCGAGCAGCGCCGCTGCCCCGCCGAGGACCGCGTCGGGGGGCGGCCGCTCCGTCGCGGCCGGGAGCGCGGCCTCCCGGTAGACCTGGTTCCAGCCGCGCCCGACGCCGGGCAGGCGCAGGAGCGGCGTCAGATCGGCGAGCTCCGTCTCCGGGGTGCGCACCGCGCTCGCGAACGCGTCCTTCGCCGCCGCGAGGCGGGCCGCGTCCGCCGTGAGCGCCGCGAACGCGGGCGCGTCGACGGCGAGCGACAGGCGCAGCGCGCTCACCTCGCGCGAGCCGATCGTCCACCGCTGGGGCGGCCCGGCGAGCGTAAGCTCGGCGCCGGCGACGAGGGCCGCGAGGCCGCGCTCGCCGCGCGCCTCGAGCAGCGCGATCGCCGCGGCCTTGAGCGCGGTCAGCGCCGGGATCACGCCCCGCCCATGCGCCCGCGCCGCGCCGTGCGCTCCTCCTCGAGCGCCGCGTCCGCCTCGAGGGCCGCCTCGGCCTCGCGCTGCGCCTCGGCGTCGACCGGGTGGTGCCCCTCCCGGACGCGCACCGGCTGCACCTCGGTCGCGGCCGCCTCCGCCATGGCCGCCGCCGCGTGCCGCACGTCGTCGTACGGCTTCGCCAGGTCGAAGATCACCTTGGTGTTGCCCTGGCTCAGGTTCGCCAGCGCCTCGAAGCGCCGGAGCTCCATCGCCCCGGGCGAGCGCGCGAGGATGCTCGCCGCCTCGGCGAAGTTCTTCGCGCTCTCCACGTCGGCCTCGCTCTTGATGATCACGTAGCGCCGATCGCGCTCGGCGATGGCCCCCTTCGCGAGCACCTCCTGCATCTGCGGCGGCAGCGCGATGTCCTGGAGGCCGATCATCTCCACGTGCAGCCCCCACGCCTCCGCGACCGCCTCGACCTGCGCGCGCACCTTGGCGGCGACCTCCTCGCGGTGGGCGAGCAGCTCGTCGAGCCGCGTCTCGCCCACCACGTCGCGCAGCACGACCTTGGCGCGGTCCTTCATCGCCGTCTCGTAGTTCTCGACGGCCAGCGTGGCCTTCTCCGGATCGACGACGCGGTAGTAGACGACCGCATCGACCATCGTGGTCACGTTGTCGCGGGTGATCACCATCTGCCGGAGGAGATCGCGGTTCTTCATCCGCATGTCGATGCGCCGGAGCTCCTGGATCCCCGGCAGGTACATCGTGACGCCCGGGGACACGCGGCCCGTCAGCTTGCCGAGCGTGAAGCGCAGCGCCGCTTCCCACTGGTTGATCTGCCGCAGCCCCGAGGCGAGGTAGGCGACCGTGAACGTCGCGAGCAGGGTGAGGATCAGCGTCATGGCCCGTCGACTCTAGCAGAGCGCTCCGCGGCGGCGCGCCCCGGGCGAGGGCGGACGCCCGCGGTCGCGCCGGCGCGGCTTCGCCCTGGTGCCGCTGCGCGGGCGGTGTACCCTCGCTCCCGCGATGAGCACCGAGCCGAGCCAGGCGTTGCGCGACGGGCGCTACGTGGTCACGCGCGCCCTGGGCGAAGGGGCTCAGGGGCACACGCTCGAGGCGGTCGACAAGCGGCTCGGCAAGCTCGTCGCGATCAAGCGGTTCCAGATCCGCGGCGCCACGAGCTGGAAGGGCGTGGAGCTCGCCGAGCGCGAGGCGCGCGTGCTCGCCTCGCTCTCGCACCCGAGCCTGCCCGCCTACCTCGATCATTTCGAGGAGGACGGAGCGCTCTTCCTCGTGATGGAGAAAATCGACGGCGAGAGCCTCGGCGCGATGCGCCGCCGCCGCGCGGTGCTCGGGCGGGACGAGATCGTCCGGTTCCTGCGCGACGCCTCGGGCGTGCTCGACTACCTGCACGGCCGCGCGCCGCCGGTCATCCACCGCGACATCAAGCCGAACAACGTGATCCGCAGGCCCGACGGCTCCTTCGCGATCGTCGATTTCGGCGCGGTCCGCGATCGCCTGCGCCCCGAGGGCGGGAGCACCGTGGTCGGCACCTTCGGGTACATGGCGCCGGAGCAGTTCCAGGGCCGCGCGCTGCCCGCGTCGGACGTCTACGCCGTCGGCGCGACCGCGCTCTGCCTGCTCACCGGCGAGGAGCCGGAGAACCTGCCGCACCGGGGGCTCGCGATCGACGTGGCCGCGGCGCTCGGCGGCCGCGCGGATCCGGGCCTCGTCCGGGCCCTCTCCGCGATGCTGGAGCCCGATCCGGAGCGCCGCGCCGCGCGCATCGCGCCGCTGCTCGCGGAGCTCGACGCGGGCGGCGGCGCCTCGGAGCGGCCGCGCGCCGGGCGCCCCTCGGAGCGCGACGCGCGCACGGCCTACCGCGACGCGCGCAAGGCGGAGCGCGAGGCGCGGAAGGCCTACCGCGACGCGCGCAAGGCGGAGCGGCGCGCCCGCAAGGAGGACCGGCGCGGGCGCGGGCACGACGAGGCAGCGGCGCCGTGGCGCGGCCTCGACGGCCTGCCGCTCGCGGGCGCGCTGTTCGGCCTCACGGTCGCGCGCATCGCGGTCGGCCTCGCGCTCGGGGTGGTCGTGCCGACGGTGCTGACGCTGCTGTCGCTGGTGTTCGGCCGGGTGCTGCGCGAGCAGGCGGCGCCGAGCGTGCGCCGGGCCGGCCGCGTCGCCGAGCTCGCGCTGCGCCGCGCCACCCGCGCCGTCCGCGGGCGCCCCCCGCCGGCCGGCGCCGCCCAGCGCGAGCAGGGCGCGGCGGCGCGCGTGCGCGTCGAGGATCAGGAGGCGCCCGGGCGTTCGCGCATCCACGACGAGGGCGCCGACGAGGCGCTGGACGAGGAGCTCGACGAGCTGGAGGCCGACGGGCGGACCCGGTCGGCCGCCGCGTCGAGGCCGTCGAGGACCGGCGGCCGTTGACGGCGGGTCGAGCGCGCTCCTGCGGGCGCGGGGGTCAGATGCGCCCGCGCGCGGCGTCGAGCTTCAGGCGGAAGACCTCGACGATCGCCTCGGCGAAGATCCTCCGGCTCATCTTCGAGTGGCCGGCGCGGCGGTCGACGAACACGATCGGCACCTCGACGACGCGGAGCCCTTTGCGGAGCGCCCGGTAGGTCGTCTCGATCTGGAAGGCGTAGCCGTTCGAGCGCACGCTGCCGAGATCGAGCGCGAGGAGCGCGCGCCGCGTGAAGGCCTTGTAGCCGGTCGTCATGTCGCGGACGCCGACGCCCAGGATGGTGCGCGCGTAGAGCGAGCCGCCCTTCGAGAGCACGTGCCGCCCGAGGCCCCAGCCCTCGACGCCGCCCCCCGGCATGTTGCGCGAGCCGAGGACCACGTCGGCGCCCTCGGCGATCGCGCCGAGGAAGGCGGGCAGGTGGCCCGGGTCGTGCGAGAGGTCCGCGTCCATCTCGAACGCGACGTCGTAGCCGCCGTCGAGCGCGCGCTGGAACCCCTCCAGGTAGGCCGTGCCGAGCCCGAGCTTGGCCGGTCGGTGGAGCACGCGGACGCGCCCGTCGCGCGCGGCGAGCGCGTCGCCGAGGGCGCCCGTCCCGTCCGGCGACGCGTCGTCGACGACGAGCACGTGCGCGTCCGGGACCGCCGCGAGGACGGAGCCCACGAACTCGGCGAGGTTGTCTCGCTCGTTGTACGTCGGCGTGATGACGAGGATTCGGGGGGCCATCCTGGCTCGGCGCTGCGCGAGCGGGCGCTCGTGCGGCGAATCGTGCGGCGAATCGTGCGCGTCGTGCTGCGCGGGCGTCCGCCCGCGCTCAGGCCTCCGGTTCGTCGGTCGGCACCGGCACCGGCGCGATCGAGAGCACCGCCGGCGCATAGACCGCGACCGCGATCGCCTCGTCGGGCGCGCGCGCCTGGCCGTCCGCGAGGCGGTGGAGGATGTACGGCCGCGCCAGCTGCTGATGCTTCGCGGGGAAACGCGTGCCGAGCAGGTAGCCGTAGAGGCGCTTCAGATCGTCGAGGCCGCGCGGCGTGGTCGCGGCGAGGTGCATGCCGCCGTCGATGCGCATGACCGTCACGTCGCCCTCCCGCCTGGCCGCGCCCCGGATCGGGAGCACGGCCTCGTAGCCCCACCGCGCCGGCGGATCGTTCTCGGGATCGCCCCTCAGGCCGAACAGCGGGCCCTCGGCGATCGTGAGCTTCTGCCGCGCGGCCACCGCGGTCAGCCGCGCGAAGGCGGCGCGGAGCGCGGGGAGCGTGAGGGCGCGCTCGAGCGGCACGACGAGCGCCCGGGCCGTCTGTCGCCACGTCTCCTCGACGTCGTAGCCGCCCGTCGTCGCCGCGGCCGCCGCGGTCGCCGTGGGAGCGCCGCGGCCTCGCGGGCGGCCGAGGTGCTTCGGGGGAGGTTCGTCCGACGACATCCGGGTCGGTCGATCTACCAAACCGGCGGCGCGAGCGGAAGGTTTCGCCAGGCGCGCGCCCGGCGCCGTGCCGGTTGGCGGTTGCCGGAAAGGTGCGCGCCAGTTACTTTCCTTGCCCGACAGGGCGTCCGCTCTGCATCGGGCCGACCGGCTGGAGCAGCCTCGGTCAACTCGTGGGGTCGCACCCTCGGCACAGGGGTGCGGCCCGGAACCTGAACAGCGCGGCACCGACGGAGACAAACATGGCGAGCCAGAACGTCCACACCCTCACCGACCAGAATTTCGAGGCCGAAGTCCTGAAATCCGACGTCCCCGTTCTCGTGGATTTCACGGCCACCTGGTGCGGGCCCTGCAAGGCGCTCGCCCCGATCGTCGACAAGATCGCGGACGAGTTCCAGGGCAAGGTGAAGGTCGCCAAGCTCGACATCGACGGCGCTCCGGAGACCACCCGCAAGTACGGGGTGCGGAGCGTTCCGACGGTGATGGTGTTCCAGGGCGGCGAGAAGAAGGGGCAGCAGGTCGGCCTCACGACCCGCGAGAAGCTGATCCAGCTCCTCGGCGTCTGAGCCGAGCGCTCCCCGCCTGGAGGCCTGCGCGACGAAGCCTCGCCAGCGCGCCGACCGAAGCGCCGACCGAAGCGCCGACCGAAGCGCCAACCAAACGCCCGCCCGACCGAACGCCTCGCCCGACCGAACGCCCGCCCGACCGCCTCGCCCGACCAGCCGGCCGCGGCGCGCACCTGCCGCGGCGAGAGGCCGCTTCATCGCCTGCGTCGCGCGCGCTGAGGCTTTGCTTGACCGTCGCGCGCGAGGTGACTACGTATCGCGCCGGCCACTTTCCCAGGAGTTCGTGATGGCGACGAAGATCGCAATTAACGGTTTTGGGCGCATCGGACGCTGCATTGTCCGCGCGCTCTACGAGCGCGGCGTGAAGGATATCGAGCTGGTCGCCATCAACGACCTGACGGATCCGAAGACCCTCGCCCACCTCTTCCAGTACGACTCGATCCACCGCGAGTTCAAGGCGGCGAAGGTCGGCGCCGGCGACAAGTACATCAGCATCGGCGACCAGAAGATCGAGGTCCTCGCGCTGAAGGACCCGGCCGAGCTGCCGTGGAAGAACCTCGGCGTCGACATCGTGCTCGAGTGCACCGGCCTCTTCACGGACAAGGCGAAGGCCGCCGGCCACATCAACGCGGGCGCCAAGCGCGTGATCATCAGCGCGCCGGCCAAGGGCCACGACCTCACGGTCGTCATGGGCGTGAACGACGAGCTCTACGACGCGCAGAAGCACACGGTCATCTCGTGCGGCTCCTGCACGACGAACTGCCTCGCCCCCATCGCCAAGGTGATGCTCGACAACTTCGGCATCGTCCGCGGCCTGATGACGACGGTGCACTCGTACACGAACGACCAGCACCTGCTCGACATCCCGCACCGCAAGGGCGACCTGCGCCGCGCGCGCGCCGCCGCGGTCAACATGATCCCCTCGAGCACCGGCGCCGCGAAGGCGCTGTCCGAGGTCATCCCGTCGCTCAAGGGCAAGTTCGACGGGCTCGCGATCCGCGTCCCCACGGTCGACGTCTCGCTCGTGGACCTCACCCTCGAGACCGAGAAGCCGATCACGAAGGACAGCATCCACGCCGCGATGAAGCAGGCCGCGGAGCAGGGTCCGATGAAGGACGTCCTCAACTACACCGACCGGGAGCTCGTCTCGGGCGACTTCATCGGCTCGCCGGCGTCCAGCACGTTCGACGCCACCATGACGTCGGTCCTCGGCGACCGCTTCGCGAAGATCTTCTCGTGGTACGACAACGAGTGGGGCTTCTCGAACCGCATGATCGACCTCGCGCAGCTCGTGGCGAAGAAGGGCGTGTAGCGCCGTGAAGCTCACCGGAATCCGCTCTGTCGAGGAGCTCGCCGCGGCCGGCGACGCCAGCGGCCTCAGCGGCAAGCGCGTCTTCATCCGCGTCGACTTCAACGTCCCGCTCGACAAGAAGACGGGCAAGATCACGGACGACTCGCGCATCCGCGAGGCGATCCCGACGATCAAGCTCGTCATGGAGGCGGGCGCGAAGGTGATCCTCGCGTCGCACCTCGGCCGCCCGAAGCCGGGCAAGACCGAGGGGCTCTCCCTGGAGCCGTGCGGTGGGCGGCTCAGTGAGCTCACCGGCTACGAGGTCCATCTGCCCGACGACTGCGTCGGCGACTCGCCCAAGAAGGTCATCTACGACCTGCGCGCGGGCCAGATCTGTCTCCTGGAGAACCTCCGCTTCCACGAGGAGGAGGAGAAGGACGACGAGGGCTTCGCGCGCCAGCTCGCCGAGCTCTGCGACGTCTACGTCGACGACGCCTTCGGCGCCGTGCACCGCGCCCACGCGTCGGTGCACGCGCTGCCGCGCCTCGTGCGCGAGCGCGCCGCCGGCCTGCTCCTCCTGAAGGAGCTCAAGGCGCTCACCCGGCTCACCGATCGCCCGGAGAAGCCGTACGTCGCCGTCCTCGGCGGCGCCAAGGTCTCCGACAAGATCGACGTCGTCGAGGCGCTCCTCAACGTGGTCGACACCCTGTGCATCGGCGGCGCGATGGCGAACACCTTCCTCGCCGCGCAGGGCAAGAACGTGCAGAAGAGCCGGATCGAGGAGGACAAGCTCCCGCTCGCGCGCACGATCATGAGCAAGGCGCGAGATCG
The DNA here is from genome assembly GCF_000418325.1 of Sorangium cellulosum So0157-2. Taxonomy (GTDB): domain Bacteria; phylum Myxococcota_A; class Polyangia; order Polyangiales; family Polyangiaceae; genus Sorangium; species Sorangium cellulosum_D. The sequence continues at coordinate 12,024,720 of NC_021658.1, read as the reverse complement.
GGGCATCCAGCTCCTGCTCCCCGTCGACGCCGTGGTCGCCTCGGGCATCGACGCGACGCAGGGCGAGGCCGCGTCGGTCGACGCGATCCCCGAGGGCACGATGGCGCTCGACATCGGCCCGCGCTCTGTCGAGTTGTTCGGCAAGGCGATCGAGAAGGCGAAGACGGTGTTCTGGAACGGCCCGATGGGCCTCTTCGAGACGCCCGCCTTCTCCAGGGGCACGTTCGACGTCGCGCGCATCATGAGCGGCGCGTCCGGCTTCACGGTGGTCGGCGGCGGCGACAGCGCGGCGGCGGTCAAGCAGGCCGGCGAGCAGATCGCCAAGGGCTTCGATCACATCTCGACCGGCGGCGGCGCTTCGCTCGAGCTCATCGAGGGCAAGCGGCTGCCGGGCGTCGAGGCGCTCCGGTCGGCCGAGGTGAGCGAGTGAAGCCCGTGAACGACGGGGGCGCGCCCGAAGCCACGGGCGCCGCCCCGCGGGCGGGCTCGCGTCGTCCGCTCATCGCCGGCAATTGGAAGATGAACGCCGGCGGGCAGGACGCCTGCCCGCTGGCGGCGGCCGTCGCCAAGGTGACCCGCGAGCTCACTCGGGCCGAGGTGGTGGTCGCGCCGCCGTTCACCGCGATCGCCGCCGTGGCGCACGAGCTCGCGGAGGCGAAGAGCGAGGTCGGCATCGCCGCGCAGAACATGAGCGCCGAGGTCTCCGGGGCGTTCACCGGCGAGATCTCCTCGGGCATGCTCAAGGACGCGGGCGCGACCTGGGTCATCCTCGGCCACAGCGAGCGGCGGCAGCTGTTCGCCGAGACCGATGAGTCGGTGGCCCGGAAGGTCGCCTCGGCGATCGCGGCCGAGCTGCGCCCCATCGTCTGCGTCGGCGAGACGCTCGAGCAGCGCGAGGCGGGCGACACGCTCGCCGTGGTCGAGCGGCAGGTCCGCGCCTTCCTCGACGAGCTCGCCAAGCAGCCCGGCTTCGGCGTCATCGCCTACGAGCCGGTCTGGGCGATCGGGACGGGCAAGGTCGCGCGCGCCGAGGACGCCCAGGAGGTGCACGCGTTCATCCGCGGCCTGCTCGCGAAGGCCTCGGAGGACCTCGCCGGCGTCACGCGCATCCTCTACGGCGGCAGCGTGAAGGCCGACAACGCCGAGGGGCTGCTCGCCCAGGACGACATCGACGGCGCCCTGGTCGGCGGGGCTTCGCTCGACGCCGCCGGCTTCGCCAAGATCGTCGACGCCGCGCACCGACTGGCGGAGCGCGCCGAACAGGGGTAGATCGGCGGGCCGCCCCCGCCTCGCGGCGGGGGCGCCGGCCTGCCCCCTCGGCTACCTCGCACCCCTCTCGCATCCCTCTCGCACGTTTGCCCCCTGGGCCCGTCGCGCAGGCCAGAACGACCCAGCAGAAAGACGCCGATGCTTCACACGTTCCTCAACATCGTGCACGTGTTCGTCTGTCTGTTCCTGATCCTCGTCGTGCTCCTCCAGCAGGGTCGCGGGGGCGGGATGGGCTCGGCCATGGGCGGCGCGACGGCCCAGGTGTTCGGCGGCCGCGGCGCGGGCAACTTCATGACCCGCCTCACGGCCATCTGCGCCGCCGTCTTCATGACGACGAGCGTGGCGCTCGCCTACCTCTCGTCGGCGGGCGACCGCGAGCTGCGCGAGTTCGAGCGATCCCAGGAGAAGTAGGCTCGCGTGCTGCGGCCCGCTCCCGCGCCGGGGAGGGAAGCGGGCAGGGCGCTCGACGCGGGGTCGTTCGCGGGTGAGGCCGTGACCTCCGCCGTCCCTCTCGCGCGCGACCTTGCCCTCGTCGCCCTCGCCAAGGCTGCAGTCTCCGCGCTCGTCCTCGCGCTCGGCTTCCGCGCGGTCAGCGACGACGACTTCGCGCGCGTGGTCCTCGCGCAGGCGTGGGCCGACGCGCCCCGGCTCGACCCGACCGGGACGAGCTGGCTCCCCGTCCCCTTCTGGCTCAACGGCGCGCTCTTCCGCGTCTTCGCGCCGACCCTCGAGGTCGCCCGCGCCGTCGCCTTCGTGCTCGGCGTCGCGTCGTCCGCGCTCATCTACATCTCCGCCCGCTGGATCACGGGCGACCGCCGCGCCGCGCTCGCCGGCACGCTGGTCGCCGGCGCGTTTCCGTGGAGCGCCTGCCTCGGCGTGTCGACGGTCCCCGAGCTGCCGACCGCGGCCCTCACGCTGTTCGCGGTGGCGTCGCTCGTCACGCCGCCGGCCGGGCCTGCGCCCCTGGCCGGCCGCGCCCTCCTCGGCGCGCTCGCGCTCGCGCTGGCGACGCTCTCCCGGTACGAGCCCTGGCCCGTTGCCGCCGTCTTCGCCGCGATGGCGCTGCTCTCGGCCGCCCGCCTCGGCCAGGGCCGCGCCGCGCAGGCGACGCTCGCGCTCGCGGCGTTCGCGGCGCTCGCCGGGCCCGCCGCGTGGATCGCCTGGAACCGCGTCGCCCACGGGGAGGCGCTGCACTTCCTGGCCCGCGTCGCCTCGTACCGCAGCGCGCTCGGCCCGGGCAGCGACGGCTCCCTGCTGCGGCTCTTCGCGTATCCCGCCGCGATGGTCCGCGAGGAACCCGAGCTCTTCCTGAGCCCCATCGCCCTCGCCCTCGTCGCCTGGCGCGCGCGCCGCGGCGCCGCGCCGGGGGCGCCCCGCCCGTTCCCGCCGCTCCTCCGCGCCGCCCGTCCGTACGCGCTCCCCGGCGCGGTCGCCGCCCTCCAGATCGCCGCGCTCTCGCTCGCGCTCGTGCGCGACGGCGCGCCCACGCATCACCCCGAGCGCGCCACCCTCCTCGCCTTGCTCCTGCTCGCGCTCGCCGTCGGCGATCTCCTGGCGCGCGCCTTCCGCGGCGCCTCGTCCGGGGCGCGGCGGGCGCTCGGCGGCGCGCTCCTCGCCGTGCTCTGCGTCGGCCTCTTCTTCCGCCCCCACCTGCGCCGCGAGCACTTCAACCCGCGCACCGACGAGGTCGCCATCGGCCGCGCCGCCGCGGAGCTCACGCCTCCCTCGGCGCCCCTCCTGATCGAGGTCGTCGACTATGGCCACCTCGCGACGCTCGCCGCCTTGGGCCGTCCCCGGGGCGCGCACCCGGATCGCTCGATCGACCCGCGCGATCCTCCGGTCCGCTCGAGCTTCGACGACCCCGCGTCGCTCGCGCGCCGCGCCGCGGCGCTCGGCGCCGTCTACCTCATCGGGCGCGTCCGGCCGCCGGTGCTCGACCTCGCCGGCCCGCCGCTCGCGACGCGCGGCGCCTTCGGGCTCTGGGCCGCGCCCTCGGCGGCTGGCGCGCCGGAGGACCGCGCCGCGCCGGAGGACCGCGCCCGGCGCCCCGCGCCTCCCGCCGACCCGGCGCCGGAGGCGGCGCCGTGAGCCAGCCCGCGAGGCCGTTCTTCGCGCATGCGTCGGCGTGCATCGACGAGCCGTGCGACATCGGCGAGGGCACGAGGATATGGCACTTCTGCCACGTCTCCGCGGGCGCGCGCATCGGCCGCGACTGCGTCCTCGGGCAGAACGTCTTCGTCGCCGGCACCGCCGTCATCGGCGATGGCGTCCGGATCCAGAACAACGTGTCTGTTTATGACGGCGCCCTGGTCGAGGACGACGTGTTCCTCGGCCCCTCCGCCGTCCTCACCAACGTCGTCAACCCGCGCGCGCAGATCGACCGCCGCGCCTTCCTCGACAGGACGCGCATCCGCCGCGGCGCCACCGTGGGCGCCAACGCCACCATCGTCTGCGGCGTCACGATCGGGCGCCACGCGTTCATCGGCGCCGGCGCCGTGGTCACCCGCGACGTCCCCGACTACGCGCTCGTCACCGGCGTGCCGGCCCGGCGCACCGGCTGGATGAGCCGCCACGGTCACAAGCTCGTCGCCTCGCGCGACGGCCTGATGCGCTGCCCCGAGAGCGGCTATCGTTACGAGCGCCGCGGCGACATCGTCCGTTGCCTCGACCTCGACGAGGACGCGCCGCTGCCGGCGCCCCGCGCCGCGGCCGCGCGCCATTACCGCGATCTCCCCCCGGCGGAGGGCGACGAGGGATGACGCCGCCGGTCCCCTTCTTCGATCGCGCCCGCGGCGATCTCGCCCTGCGGGACGAGCTCACCGCCGTGTTCCAGTCGGTGGTCCAGAGCGGCCGCTACATCCTCGGTCCGGAGGTCGAGGCCTTCGAGTCGGAGTGCGCCGCGTACCTCGGCGTCCGGCACGCGATCGGCGTCTCGTCCGGCACCGACGCGCTGCTCGCCGCGCTGATGGCGCTCGGCGTCGGCGCGGGCGACGAGGTGGTGTGCCCCGCGTACACCTTCTTCGCGACCGCGGGCGCCGTCCATCGCACCGGCGCGCGGCCGGTCTTCGCGGACGTGCTCCCCGGCTCCTTCAACCTGGATCCCGCCTCCCTGGCGCGCGCGCTGACCGCGCGCACCCGGGCGGTCGTCGCCGTCCACCTCTTCGGCGCCTGCGCGCCCATGGACGAGCTCCTCGCCGTCGCGCGGGGCGTGCCGGTCCTCGAGGACGCGGCCCAGGCGTTCGGCGCCGAGCGCGCGGGCCGCCGCGCGGGCGCGCTCGGGCTCCTCGGGTGCTTCTCGTTCTTCCCGACCAAGAACCTCGGCGGCTTCGGCGACGGCGGGCTCGTGACCACCGACGACGGCGACCTCGCCGATCGCGTCCGCGCGCTGCGGGCGCAGGGCGCTCGCGAGAAGCACCGCCACACGCTGGTCGGCGGCAACTTCCGGCTCGACGCGCTCCAGGCGGCGCTCCTCCGGCGCAAGCTGCCGCGGCTCGGCGCGCTCCTCGAGCGGCGGCGCGATCACGCCGCGCAGTACGCGTCGCTCCTCGGCGGCGCGGGCCTGCCGATCTCGCTGCCGGACGCCGGCGACGCCGGGCACACGTTCAACCAGTACGTGATTCGCCTGCACGACGCGTCCCTGCGCGACCGCTTGCGGAGCTTCCTCGCCGCGCGGGGCATCGGCGCCGAGATCTACTACCCGGCGCCGCTCCACCTTCAGCCCTGCTTCGCGCCGCTCGGCCCGCCCGCCGGCGCCCTCCCGGTCGCCGAGTCCGCCGCGCGCGAGACGCTCGCGCTCCCCATCTTCCCCGAGCTCACGGGGGACGAGGTCGCCCGCGTGGCGGCCGCGATCCGCGCGTTCTTCGGCTGACGGTCGGCCCTCTCGCGCGCGGGCAGGAGGAGCGCGCGAGGCACCTCGAGCGAGCGCCGGACGGCGAGCTTCGGCGGACGCGGCGTACAATCGGCGCGTGGAGGCGAAGATTCGTGAGCTCGGTTCCTCGATCGACCCGAGCGAGGCCGCGCACGCGCTGAGGCTCCTGGTCGCGATCGCGGATCTGCGCTCGTTCTCCGCGGCGGCGGAGCGGCTGGGGCTCACCCCGTCGGCCGTGAGCAAGGCCGTCTCCCGCGCGGAGGCGCGGCTCGGCGTGCGGCTCGTGCAGCGCACGACGCGCCGGGTCTCGCTCACCGATCTCGGCGAGGCGTACGTCGCGCGCGGCCGGCAGCTCCTCGCCGACGTCGAGTCGCTCGAGCGCGACATCGCGGCGCGCGACCAGGCGGTGCGCGGCCCCCTGCGCGTCGCGGCGCCGGCGGTCTACGGCGCGTGCCGCGTCGCCCCGATCTGCGCGCGCTTCCAGGCCGAGCACCCGGGCGTGACCGTCGATCTCCGCTGCGGCGACCGGCTCGCCGACCTTGTCGAGGAGCGGATCGACGTCGCGGTCCGCATGGTCACCGCCCCGCCCGCCGAGCTCGTCGCGCGCCCGCTCGAGGACGACCGGCGCGGCCTCTACGCGAGCCCGGGCTACCTCCGCCGGCGCCGCGCCCCGCGCGACGCGGCCGAGCTCGGCGCGCACGCCGGGCTCCGCTACGGCCCGGGCGGCGCGTCGCACGTCGTCTTTCGCCTCGTCGAGCCCGGCGGCGCCGAGGCGCCGGCGCGGGTGCCCGCGGTCTTCTCGAGCGACAGCGTCCTCGCGGTGCTCGAGGCGACGCGCGCCGGCCTCGGCCTGGCGGAGCTCCCCGCGTACCTCGTCGCGGACGACGTCGCCGCCGGCCGCCTGCGCGAGGTGCTCGCCGGGTGGCTGCCGGTGCGCCGCCGGGTCGTCGCGGTGTATCTCCCGTCGCGATTTCTGCCCGCGCGGGTGCGCGCGTTCGTCGACCACCTCGCCGGCGCCCTGCGCGCGCCGGCTCGCGCGCGGCGCTGACGGACGGCGGCGAAGCCATCGCGGGTCCGGAAGCCCCTTAGGGCGGATCTGCCGCGGCGCCGGGCCGCGCGACCCTCCCTGTGCTAGACGTGCGCGCCATGAGCGTCGAGGTCGGCATCGTCGGACTGCCCAACGTGGGCAAGAGCACCCTGTTCAACGCCCTGACGGCCGCGAAGGCCGAGGCGCAGAACTACCCGTTCTGCACGATCGAGCCCAACGTCGGCGCCGTCCCTGTCCCTGACGATCGGCTCGCGACGCTCGCGAAGTACATCAAGAGCGAGAAGATCGTCCCCGCCATGGTGCGGGTGGTCGACATCGCCGGGCTCGTGCGCGGCGCGAGCACGGGCGAGGGGCTCGGGAACAAATTCTTGAGCCATATCCGTGAGGTAGACGCGATCCTCCACGTCGTCCGCTGCTTCACGGTCGCCGACGTCGTGCACGTCGACGGCGGCGTCGATCCGCTCCGCGACATCGACACGATCGAGACGGAGCTCATGCTGGCCGACCTCGGCTCGCTCGAGGGGATGCTGGAGCGCACGAAGAAGCAGGCGAAGGGCGACAAGGAGCTCCTGCCGAAGATCGCCCTCATGGAGCGGTGTCTCGAGGCGCTCCAGGCGGGCAAGCCGGTCCGCGGGCTCTCCTTCGACGACGAGCAGCGGAAGGTCGTGAAGACGTTCGGGCTCATCACCTCGAAGAAGGTCCTTTACGTGGCGAACGTCGACGAGTCCGACGTCTCCGGCACGGGCCCGCTCGCGGCGAAGGTGCGCGAGCGCGCCGCCTCCGAGGGCAGCGGCGTCGTGCCGGTGTGCAGCAAGCTCGAGGCCGAGCTGAACGAGCTCGCGCCCGAGGAGCGCGCGGAGATGCTCGAGAGCCTGGGGATGAAGGAGCCGGCGCTCGCGACGCTCGCGCGCGAGGCCTACCGGCTCCTCGGCCTCCAGAGCTACTACACGGCCGGTCCCAAGGAGATCCGCGCCTGGACGATCCCGGTCGGGTGCACGGCGCCGCAGGCCGCGGGGGTCATCCACAGCGATTTCGAGAAGGGCTTCATCCGGGCGGAGGTCTACAGCGTGGACGACCTCGTCGAGCACCGGACCGAGGCCGCCATCCGCAGCGCCGGCAAGCTGCGTGTGGAGGGCAAGACGTACGTCTTCCAGGACGGCGACGTCACGCACTTCCTCTTCAACGTCTGATCCGTCCGCTCCTCGAGCGCGCCCGCTCGCCGCGGGTCCTCCCGAGGGCGCGCGCAGCGCCCCTGCTCCGCGCACGCTCCTGCTGGGCGCGTGCCCCTGCTTCGCGGGCTGCGCGGCATCGCCGTTGCTCCTGGGCCGTGTGCGCAGGCGCGGTGTACCGGCCGCGACCGCCGGCGTTCCGGCCGGCCTTGCGCCTCGTGAACGGAGGCGGCGGTGCCCAGGGCGAGCGGCGGCGCGTGGTGTGTGCTGGTTCTCCTCACGTTGCCGGCGGGCGCCGCGGCGGCCTGCGTCGCTGCCGCGACCGACGTCCCGCCCGAGGAGCCGGCCGCTCCGGACCCGGGCGGCGACGCGTCGCCGTCGCCTCCTCCGCCCGCGCCGTGCGCCCTGCCGTACGGGTTCCTCGCGGGCGCGCCATCGCGCTTCCCCGCGACGCCCGCGCCGGCCCTCGGCCACACGCCCGCGGCGGCTCCCGGCGACGACGCCTTCGGGCGCTTCGCGCGGTCCACCGTCGCGTTCTGTGGTCCCGACGAGCGGCCGTACTTCCTTCGCTACCGCTTCTACCTCACCGGCCCGTTCGCGGGCCGCTGGCGGCGCCCGCCGCTCGCCCAGCCGCTCTGATCCGAGCGCGCCGCGCCGCTCCCGCCCGCGGCCGGCGCCCGCCCCGCGCGTCGCCTCCACGGCGGCGCCGCGGCGTCCGGTTTTTTGACCCCCCAGATCCGCTCGGCTACCTCCTTCGCCTTCACGGGACGAAAGGACGATCATTTGGGCGCACTCAAAGGATCCATCTCATTCTCGAAGTTCTATGTCCGCGGCGACCTCCCCGAGGGGTTCCGCGACAAGTTCGTCGAGCGAATCCAGCTCCGCGCGTTCCGGCCGCTGACGGTCGACGAGGACGCGGAGCAGCGCGCCGGGTGGTGCTCCATCGAGAACCCGCTCGATTGCGAGCTCGATCACGGCAAGATCTTCTTCAACTCGTACCTCAACCTCGGCCTCAGGACCGATCGCTGGCAGGTGCCCGCGGCGCTCTTCAAGGCGCACTTCGCCGAGGCGGAGCGGGAGCACCTCGCCAAGCGCGGCCGCGAGAAGCTCGGGCGGCGCGAGAAGGAGGAGCTCCGGACGGTCGTGTCGAGGAAGCTCCGCGCGCAGCTCATGCCGGTGATGAAGGTCGTCGACCTCTCCTGGAACCTGGAGGCCGGCGTCGTGCGGTTCTGGAACCAGTCGCCGCGCGCGCACGAGGGGCTCGCCGAGCTCTTCGAGGACACCTTCGAGCTCGATCTCGTGCCCGAGAGCCCCTACACGGCCGCCCGCGAGCTCGGCCTGACGAGCGAGCAGCTGGCCGCGTTCGAGGTGCTCAAGCCCACCGTCTTCCACGCCGAAGCGACCCTTGGAGGTGCCCTGTGAGCCTCGCTGAGCTGATCGAGCAGCGCCGGTTCGTCGGCCGAGAGTTCCTCGTCTGGCTCTGGTTCGAGAGCGAGCTCTTCGAGGGCCGCTTCTCCCTCGACGCCCTCGGCGTCTGCGAGCTCTGGCTCGAGGGGCAGATCACGCTCGTCCAGGAGAAGGAGCAGAGCCGGCTCAAGGGCGCGGCGCCGAGCAGCGCCCCCGAGGCCCACGAGGCGCTGCGTCAGGGCAAGCTCCCGTCGCAGGCGCGCGTCCGCGTCACCCGCGGAGAGCTCGAGTACGCGTTCCTCTTCAACGCCGACGCGTTCGCGCTCGCGGGCGTCAAGATCCCGAGCGTCGTCAAGGACGCCGTGGACGAGCAGTTCTACGAGCGCATGTACCTCATCGAGGAGCTCGAGACGCTCTTCACCGCGCTCTACGGCGAGTTCCTCGCGCTGCGCCTCAGCGCCGCGTGGGAGACGGGCGTCTTGCCGTTCCTCCGCGCCTGGGTGCGGGGCGAGCCGATCGACGCGCCCGCGTACCAGAAGCTCCGGGGCAAGCTCGCGCCGGTCCGCGGCGCGGCGAGGTCGAGGACGACCCCGCCGCCCGCGGCGGCGCCCGAGCGCGCGGCGCGCGTCGTCGCCTGATCCGGCCCTCGGCCGAGCATTGGTCGCGCCGCGCCGCGCCGTGCGCGGCCGGCGTGCCCGCGCCGCTACTTCCCCTTCACCTTGCCCTGGATCTGCTTCGCCATCGCGAGGTGCTCGCGGAGCTGCGGGAGCGTCGCCGTGGCGAAGCCCTTCACATCGGCGTCCTTCGCCTCCTTCGAGGCCTTCTCGAACTTCGCGACGTCGTGCTCGTGATCGTCGACCATCTCGCTCATGTAGGCCCGGTCGAACTCGGTCCCCGTCTTCTGGGACAGCTTGTCGACCTTCTCGCGGTGGTCCTTGTCGAGCTCCTGCGGCACGAGCACGCCCTTCTGCTGCGCGACCTCGGCGAGCCGCTTGTTCGCCGCGGAGTGGTCGTCGATCATCCGCTGCGCGAAGCGCTTCACCTCCGGGCTCGCGGCGCGCTGCTGCGCGACCTGCCCGAGCCGCACCTCGAGGAGCCCTCCCTGGCCAGCCTTCTCGACGAACTCCCGGTCAGCCTTGCTGAGCTTGACCTCGCCGGCCTGGCCCTGATGCCCTGTCGCGCCCTGCCCCTGCGCAGCCACCGAGGCCGGCAGGATCGCTGTCCCGATCAAGATGGTGAATAAAACAGGCCTGAGCATTGTCGTCCCCTCCTTGTTCCGGCTCTCGCCGGGGGGACGCGCCGAGCGCTGCATGGAACCGGCGCGGCCGGACTCCACGGCTCGCTCCCCCCGGTCGAGCCACCCGTGATCTGTCGTGAGACTCCGGCGCTCTGGCAAGGGGCAGCGGTCACGGGGCGGTCCGCCGCGGCCGCGCGGCGGCCCGCGCGCTCGGCGTCGGCGCGCGGCCCTCGGCGCCTCGTCGAAGGGCAAACGACCCCCAAGAACTGGGCCCAGGCTGCTCGCTCATCTACCCTCGGCGCCTGTGGTCGGCGATTTCTTCAAGCGCCTCACGAACGGCATCGTCTTCCTCCTCGCCGCCCTGACCTTCTTCCTCGTCCCCATCGGCAGGAAGACGGCCGCGCAGCACCTCGTCGCCATCGTCTCGACGCCGCCCGCCAGGGAGGCCGCCTCGGCCTTCGCCCACATCGCTCGCCGCGTCACCGCGGAGGCGCGCTCCGAGCTGGACAAGCTCCGCAACCCGCCGCCCGCGCCGCGCGAGCCGAAGCCGCCGGCGAAGGCGAGGCCGCCGTCGTGACCCCGGCCCCGGCCCGCCCGCGCTCGGCGGGCGCGCGGAGGGCTCAGCCCTTGCGCGGATCCTTCACGTTCGGGTGCTCGTTGTAGAAGGCGTCGAGGCTCTCCCGGGAGATCTCCGCCTCGACCTCGCCGTCCCTCAGGATCTTCGCCTGACAGCCGAGGCGGCTGCTCGACCGCACGTCGAACGCCTTGTCGAGGATGTCCTCCTCGTCCTCCTCGGCCTCGCTGAGGAGCTCGCGCCCCTTCGTGACGTACACGTGGCAGGTGGAGCACGCGCAGACGCCGCCGCACGCGTCGCCCTCGGGGGCGCCCACGGACTTCGATGCCTGGAGGACGGTCGACCCCACCGGGACCTCGACCTCCCACGCGCGACCGTGCGCCAGAAAGCGGACCTTGGCCATCAGCTCCTCCTCGCTTCGACGGCGGCCTGCGCCGCGCTCGCGCCGCCCGCCTCGGCCGCCGCGCGGCCCGCGTCGTCCCCGCGGTGCTCGGCCAGGTGCGCGTCCACGCCCTTCGCCGCGGCGACGTTCGCCTCGACGTCCTCGACCTGCTTGCCCGCGATCGCCTTGGCCACGGCGCGGTCCATCCGCCGCCCCGCCCACGCGCGCGTCGCGTCGTCGAGCGCGTCGGTGCGCGCCTGGATCAGCCCCGGCTTGTCGCCGCGGATCGCCGCGCCGAGGGCGCTCAGCGCCCCCTCGATCGCCTCGCGCTCGCCTGGTCCGAGCAGGTCGGCGTCCGCGGAGAGCGCCTTGCGCGTCGCCATCGCCACGCGCTCGCCCTCGACCCGCGCCTCGACCAGCCGCCGCTTGAGCAGGTCCTCCTCGCCGTGGTCCAGCGCCGCGAGGAGCATGTTCTCCACCTCCTCGTCGGTGAGCCCGTAGCTCGGCTTCACCTCGACCTTCTGCTCGACCCCGGTCGTCAGCTCGCGCGCGGTCACGCCGAGCAGCCCGTCGGCGTCCACGCGGAACGTCACCTCGAGGCGCGCCATGCCCGCGGGCATCGGCGGGATCCCCTTCAGCACGAAGCGCGCGAGCGACCTGCAGTCGGCGGCGAGCTCCCGCTCGCCCTGCACGATGTGCAGGTCGAACCCGGTCTGGTTGTCCGCGTAGGTCGTGAAGACCTGCCGCGCCCCGGCCGGGATCGTCGTGTTCCTCGGCAGGATCTTCTCGGCGACGCCGCCCATCGTCTCGATGCCGAGCGACAGCGGCAGCACGTCGAGCAGGAGCACCTCGTCCGCGCGCTCCATCGAGCCGGCCAGGATGTCGGCCTGGATGGCCGCGCCGAGCGCGACGACCTCCTCCGGATCGATGTCCTTGAGCGGCTCCTTGCCGAAGAGCTTCGCCACGTAGCCGCGCACGTACGGCACGCGCGTCGCGCCGCCCACGAGGATCACGCCGTCGACGTCCGAGGCCTGGACGCCCGCGTCGCGGAGCGCGCGGCGGCAGGCCGCGCCCGTGCGCTCCACGATCGGCGCGATGAGCGCGTTCAGCTCGTCGCGGGTCACGGTCACGAGCTTCGACGCCGGCTGGCCGGCGCCCGCCTCGCCCGCCTGCACGGGCAGCTCGACCTCGACCCGCTCCGCGTCGGTCAGCGCGTGCTTGATGCTGCGGGCGGTGTCGAGCGCGAGCCGCACCACCTCGGGCGTGCGCCGCGCCGCGCCCATCTCCTGGAGCAGCCGCTCGGCGAGCGCCCGGTCCATGTCGTCGCCGCCGAGCGCGCTGTCGCCGCCGGTCGACTTCACCTGGAAGACGCCGTCGTCGAGCAGGAGGACGGTGATGTCGAACGTCCCGCCGCCGAGGTCGTAGACGGCGAACAGGCCGTTTTGCTGCTTGTCGAGCCCGTACGCGAGCGCCGCGGCCGTCGGCTCGTTGAGCAGGCGCAGCACCTCCAGCCCGGCCAGCCGGCCGGCGTCCTTGGTCGCCTGCCGCTGGGCGTCGTCGAAGTAGGCCGGCACCGTGATCACCGCGCCGCCCACGGACCGCAGCTCGCGCTCGGCCGAGGTGCGGAGCTCCCTCAGGATCTCCGCCGACACCTCGACGGGCGTCACGACCTGGTCGCGCACCTTGAAGCGCACGCTCTTCGCGTCCTCGGGGCCCTTCGGCTCCACGAACTCGTACGGCCCGAGCCGCCGCGTCTCCGGGTCGTTCGCGCCGCGGCCCATGAAGCGCTTCACGCTGACGATCGTCTCGCGCGGCTGGCTCTGCGCCATCCGTCGCGCGCTGTGGCCCACGATCGCGTGGCCGCGCTCGTCGTAGTGCACCACCGACGGCACGAGCCGCTCGCCGTTGCAGTCGTCGATGACGACGGGCCGGCCGTCGCGCACGCGGGCGACGAGCGAGTTCGTCGTCCCGAGATCGATGCCGATCGGGCTGGGCCTTGCCTTGGGGTCGAAAATTTCGAGGAGGGTCATGTCTGATCCGCGAGTTCTTCTTCGATTGCGCTCACTTCGTCGAGGAAGCGCCGGATGTAGCGGAGCTCGCTCAGCATGGCGAGCACGCCTTTCATCCGTTCCGGGTCGTTCCCTGCGGCGGCGAAGGCCGCCTGGATGGCGGCGAGGGTCGCCTGCTCGCGCGCCCGCATCCCGTCGCCGAGGCGCGCGATCCGCGCGCGATCGCGCCGCTTCGACGCCTCGGAGAGCTCCTCGCGCGACTCCATCATCTCCATCAGCAGGGCGGGGGAGGCCTTCTGCTCGCCCTCCTCGCCCCGCGCGATCCCGGCGCGCTGGAGCAGCGCCTCGGCCCGGCGGATCGGATCCCTGAGGACGCGCAGGGCGTCGTTCGCCTCGATCGCGCGCCCCAGCGCGAGCCTCCGCTCGGCCGCGGGGGCGCCCGCGTAGCGATCGGGGTGGAGCGCGCGCGAGAGATCGCGGTGGCGCTGCTCGAGCGCGCGCAGGTCGAGGTCGAACCGAGGCTCGACGCCCAGGATATCGAAGGGATCGGTCATCACGTGCTCTGGGGAGGAGCGCCTCGGCGGCGAGGGCGGGCGCTCCCTGCGGCGGCTCAGGCCACCGTGAACGAGTGCCCGCAGCCGCAGCGCGTCGCCTCGTGCGGGTTCTTGAACTTGAAGCCCTGGTACATGAGCGTCTTCTCCCAGTCGAGCACCGAGCCGCCCAGGTAGAGGATGCTCTTCTTGTCGCAGACGACGCGCACCGTGGCCTTGCCCGGCTCCGCGAACTCCAGGACGAGATCGCCGGATCGGGGCGGTTTGTCCTCGAACTCGATGACGTAGGAGAACCCGGAGCAGCCGCCGCCGCGGATCCCGACCCGGATGGCGCCCTCGGGCGTGCCGCGCTTGGCGAGCTGGGCGCGGATGGCCTGGACCGCCGCGTCGCTCACCGAGAGCGTCCGCTTCGACGTGGCCTCCGCCTCTCCCGTGGCCCGGCTGCTCTGCGCGGGCGCGGCGTCCGCCGCGGCGGGCGCGGGCTGGGCCCCGCCGTCCGCGGCTCTCTGCGTGGTCGTCTCCTCGCTGCTCTGCATGGCGCTGCTCCCTCTCCGGTGCTCCGGGCCGCCCCGGAAGCCGGTGTGTTACTCCGCGCTCGCCGTCGCGGTGCCCTCGGGCGCGGCGCCGCCGAGCTCCTTCTTCGCCTGCTGCTTGGCCCGGAAGTCGGCGATCGCGCTCTTGATCGCGTCCTCGGCGAGGACCGAGCAGTGGATCTTCACCGGCGGCAGGTGGAGCTCCTCGGCGATCATGCTGTTCTTGATCGTCTCCGCCTCGTCGATCGTCTTGCCCTTCAGCCACTCGGTGGCGAGCGACGACGACGCGATGGCCGACCCGCAGCCGAACGTCTTGAACTTCGCGTCCTCGATGACGCCGCCCTCGCCGACCTTGATCTGCAAGCGCATGACGTCGCCGCAGGCCGGAGCGCCGACGAGCCCGGTGCCGACGCGCTCGTCATTCTTGTCGAGCGTGCCGACGTTCTGGGGGTTCTCGTAGTGCTCGATGACCTTATTGCTGTATGCCATGGCTCTCTCCTCGACCGTTTCCTTTCCTCTCGAAACCTTGCTCTGAAGGGCCTGCGTCGCCCCTCAGTGGGCCGCCCACTGCACGGTGTTGAGGTCGATCCCCTCTTTGTGCATCTCGTAGAGCGGCGACATGTCGCGCAGCTTGTTCACCTTGCGGATCACGAGGTCGGCGACGTAATCGACCTCTTCCTCGGTGCTGAAGCGCCCGAGCCCGAAGCGGATGGACGAGTGGGCCAGGTCGTCGCCGATGCCCATGGCGTGCAGGACGTAGGAGGGCTCGAGGCTGGCGCTCGTGCACGCCGAGCCGCTGGAGACGGCCACGTCCTTGATCGCCATCATCATGGCCTCGCCCTCGACGAAGCTGAACGACACGTTGAGGTTGCCCGGCAGGCGCCGATCGGGCGAGCCGTTCAGCTGGATGGCGTCGAGCTCCTTCCAGAGCCGGGTCCGGAGCCGCTCGCGCAGCGACAGGATGCGCGCCGACTCCGCCTCGCCCTCCTCCAGGAGGATCTCGGCGGCCTTGGCGAACCCGACGATGCCGGGCACGTTGAGCGTGCCGGACCGCATGCCGAACTCGTGGCCGCCGCCGTCCATCTGCGCGGTGATGCGGACGCGCGGCTTCGACCTGCGCACGTAGAGGCAGCCGATGCCCTTCGGCCCGTAAATCTTGTGGGCCGTCACCGACGCGAGGTCGACCCCCATCTGCTCGACGTTGAAGGGGATTTTACCGACGCCCTGCACCGCGTCGCTGTGGAGGAGGATGCCCTTCGATTTCGTGATCTTGCCGATCTCGGCGATGGGCTGGACCGTGCCGACCTCGTTGTTGGCGAGCATGATCGAGACGAGGATCGTCTTGTCGGTGATCGCCTTGGCGACGTCGTCCGGGTCGACCATCCCGTACTTGTCGACCTTGAGGTAGGTGACCTCGTAGCCCTGCTTCTCGAGCCGCTTGCACGTGTCGAGCACGGCCTTGTGCTCGATGACGCTCGTGATGATGTGGTTGCCCTTGTCCTTGTAGAACTCGGCGACCCCCTTGATGGCGATGTTGTCGCTCTCGGTCGCGCCGGAGGTGAAGATGATCTCCTTCGGGTTCGACGCGCCGATGAACTTGGCGAGCGTCTCGCGAGCGTGGCTGACGGCCTCCTCGGCGGTCCAGCCGAAGACGTGGCTCCGGCTCGCGGCGTTGCCGAACTTGCTGTTGAAGTACGGCAGCATGGCGTCGAGGACACGCGGGTCGACCGGGGTCGTCGCGTGATAGTCCATGTAGATCGGAAGTTGGATGGCCATGGTGTTCTCGCTCAGCGGTGATTCGGGCCCTGGCGGCACTGCCCATTGCCGCCGCGGATCCCGGCGACGAGCTCGGGCTCAGCCTTGCTCTTGTCGTGAAGATTACAGTTCGTGCAGGCGGCGACGAGCTCTGCCGGGTCGCACGTCTCGCAGGTGTCGAGGTAGGCGAGGCTCGCGACGAGCTCGTGTTCGAGGTTCTCGAGGTGCGCGATCTGCTCCCGCACCTCTTCGAGCTTCTGCTGGTAGACGTCCCGGATGCGCGACATGGCGCCCGGGGCTGACGAGGACGACTCCCAGGTCGAGACGATCTGCTGGATCTGGCTCAGCGACAGGCCGAGGTCGTGGAGCTTGCCGATCCACCGGACCCGGGTGAGGGCCGCGTGGTCGTAGAGCCGGTAGCGCCCCTTGGAGCGGGCGTGCGGCCTGAGCAGCCCGACCTCCTCGTAGTGGTGGATGGCCCGCACCGTCTTCCCGGTCGCCTTGGCGATGTCGCCCACCTGCAGGAGGCGCTCGTCTTCCTCGGCCTCAGCGCAGCCCCCAGCCCGTGTTCCGTCCGTTCTGGACAGGACGGGCCCGTCGATGCTGTGCTCGTGCGCGACAGGGAGGTGGTGCCGGGTCGTCATGGGTGCGTCAGGTCGAAACCCTGACCCTTACGTACGCGTGAGGGTTGCGGACCTTCTAGGGCGCTGGACGGAGGCTGTCAACCGGCTTGTACTGGTACCGGCAGGGGGCGGCGCTCAAGGGCGCCGGCCCCGCGGTCCCAGGTTGAGGTCGCCGCCGCCGGTGTCCCAGGTTGAGGTCGCCGCCGGCGTCCCAGGTTGAGGTCGCCGCCGCCGGTGTCCCAGGTTGAGGTCGCCGCCGGCGTCCCAGGTTGAGGTCGCCGCCGCCGGTGTCCCAGGTTGAGGTCGCCGCCGGCGTCCCAGGTTGAGGTCGCCGCCGTTGCAGCCGGAGCCACGATGTCACGCTCTGACAGGCTCTCCGCAACCGAAGAGACACCCCTGGAAGATACATTCCTGGGTGAGGTAAGGACGCCTATGCCGGGCCACCTCGGCTGAGCTCGGCAATACCATCCTCGGAGCCATCGTCGCCGTGAATGGAGAGCGCCTCGTGCACGGACGTCGCGGGCAGCGCGTTGCGGATCATCGCACCTGGACGAACGGTGAGGTGCATTGTGCTCGCCGCACAGACCGTCGGAATCGAGCGATCAGCAAAGTTTGACTTGCCTAATGGCTGCCGACGATCCGCGCGACAACAAGGGAATCGACGGACACCGACGCGGCATTTTTCCGTTCATCAGTCGCTGCGAAACGCCTCAAATGTAGATGTTTACAGTGTAGATGTAAAATGTGTGATCTCTCACCACGACGGAAGGTTGGCTTACTAGGGCTTTTTCTTACCTGACGCGCACACTTCTGTCCGTAACCTGCCCACCGGGTTGTCTCGGGCGCATGGTTGAGGTAGTACGGGCACATCGACGAAGGCTTTTCTGGCGTTTTATATGACGAGCTATGAATATCGCGCTCCGCGCTGCACCAAAAGGGGGGGGGACTCCCAAAGGGAAGGAGAGCGATGGTAAGTACGCTCACTGCGGTTATCCTTGCGCTGGTGCTCTCCTGGGCGGCGACGCCGCTCGCGCGGAGGTTGGCGTTCGCTGTGGGTGCGGTCGATGAGCCGACCGCGCGCCGCGTGCACACCCGGCGCATCCCGCGCCTTGGCGGGCTCGCCATCGTTGCAGGCTTTTTGCTGCCGCTCTTCATCCTCGTGGCGCTGCAAACCGACATCGCGCTTCAGTGGTTCTCGCAGCGCTCGCTCGTCGTGGGCCTGCTGGCGGGCGGGCTGACGATCGCGGCGGCAGGCGCCTGGGACGACTCCAAGGGGATGCGCGCGCGGCACAAGCTGCTCGCGCAGATCCTCGCCGCGTCGATCGCGTGGATCTGCGGGCTCCGCCTCGAGTGTGTGACGCTGCCGTACTTCGGCCACGTCTCCTTCTGGCCGCTGTCCTTTCTCGTGACGATCCCCTGGTTCGTCGCGATCATCAATGCGGTCAACTTGATCGACGGGCTCGACGGGCTCGCCGCGGGCGTGGGCTTCTTCGCGTGCGTCGCCAACTTCATCACCGCATACCTGGGCGGCTACCCGGGCAACCTGGTGATTTGCCTGCTGGCCGCGACGCTGGCGGGCGCGATCGTCGGATTTCTGTTCCACAACTTCCACCCCGCGACGATCTTCATGGGCGACACCGGGAGCATGTTCCTCGGGTTCATGCTCGCGGCGATCCCGCTCTTCGGCGTGGGCACGGCCAAGGGCGGCACCGCGCTCGCGGTCCTCGTGCCGCTGCTCGCGCTGGGCCTGCCGATCTTCGACATGATCTCGGCGATGGTGCGGCGCTTCATCGCCCGCAGGCCGATCTTCTCGGCAGACCGGTCGCACATCCACCACAAGCTCCTCGATCAAGGCCACTCGCACCGCGGCGCGGTGCTGATCCTCTACGGGCTGAGCCTGCTCTTCACCGTGGTGGCGCTCGTGGCGTACGTCGGCCGCTCGCACGAGATCGGCTTCGCGCTGGTGGCCTGCAGCGCGGTGCTCTTCATCGTGGTGCGCGCGGCGGGCTCGTTCGCGCTCTTCGGGGCCCGCCCCGCCGCCTCCAAGCGCTCCCGGGAGGCGGTCGTCGAGGCGCTGCGCCGCGCCGTGCCGCGGGCGCTGCTCGAGATCGAGACCGCGAGCGGGCCCGAGCGGCTGCGCGTGGTGCTCGAGCGCTTCGCGGCCGAGGCGCGGCTCCTGGCCATGGAGGTGAGCTCCAAGGGCGCGAACGGCAGCGCGCGCGTGAAGCCGTGGACCTGGACGCGGGACGTGGCGACGCCGCTGCAGCTGCGCGAGGCGGTGGCCGCGGTGTTCACCTTCGACCTCGGGGGCGAGACCGTCGAGCTGCGGTTCCGCTGGGACAGCGAGGAGAGCGCGGTCAACCCGCAGGCGGACATGTTGCTGCAGCTCGTGGCCGACTCGGCGGAGCGGCTGCTGCTGCGCCGGCCGTCCTCGCGCACGCTGGAGCCGCTCGCCCAGGGGCGCCTGTCGGTGGTCTGAGCCGCCTCGTCCAGCGGCCTTCGGCCTCTACCGCTGGGCCCGTAGGACAATCCACGAGACACCGTAGAGCGTGTTCATCACGTCGTCGCTTTGGACGCTATGACGAACGCGCTCTATCATCGCTTCTCGAATCGACCGCAGTTCTGGAGGGTTGAATCAGGTCAGGGGTCGTGGGCGAGGAACGCTCTCCAGGGGCGTCGATCGCCCGGCCCATGCTCGGGCGAGGCGCGTCACCACCGGACGCGAAACCCGCCGCGAAAGCCGCCCCGGACCTGGAAGCTCCCCGCGAAGACCACGGCCGCCTGCGGCTGCCGGAAGCGGGGGAACCACACGCCCGAGCTCCGGTCCAGCGTGAGCGCCCGGCCCTCGATCGCGATCGATCCGGTCCGCAACGCGGCCTCGTCGAGCCTGAGCCGGGAGCACGCGCTCGTCCGGCCGCCGATGATCTCGTCGTGGATGGCGAGCTCCCGCTCGGAGAGCTCGAGCGCCCGCCGGTGCACGGGGGCTCCAGGGAGGAACCGGTATCCGTCGTGCTCAGCCTCCACGGCGACATGCGCGCGGGCCTGCTCGATCCGGCGCACCTCGGCGCGGGCGCGGCGGCCGACGCGGAAAGCGCTCCACACCTCGCTCGAGTCGACGCCGCCGAGCTCGATCGTGTTGTGCGCGCGCGTGGCCCGGGTCTCCTCCCGATCGCGATCCGCCTTGTAGCTGGAGACGCCGTAATCGACGACGGCGCGCTCGCCCCCGATCCACAGCTCGAACGTGAGCGCGTCGGCGTGCACGTGCCCCGGCTGATAAGACGCCCCGTCCGCCCCGGCGTCGAACGCGAGCCAGGCCCCAGCGCCGGAGCGCAGGATCACCCAGCCGGTCGCGGCGAGGCGATGGAGCGACGGCGCGCCGTCCGGCGCTGCGCCGGGCGATCGGGCCGGATCGAAGAGGCCGAGCTCCTCGCCGAGGCCGAGGACGTCATCGAGCTCGGGCGCGGCGTCGAGCGCGGCGTCGTTGAACAGAGGATAGGTGCCGTCCGGAGCGCGGACCGCCGCGGCCCACGAGAGCGCCCTCTCGGCCGTCGTCCGCCAGAGCTCGGGCACCTCGCGCCCGGACGCTCGCGTGAGCTCGATCGCCTCGAGCAACGCGGCCGTCAGCGCGAGGTGGTACGAGGCGGAGAGCTCGAAATGCCCGCCGTCCGCCAGGAACTGCTCCGGCAGCTGCCAGGCGAGGAGCGCCGAGCCGAGCTTCCACCACGCCTCGGCCTCGAGCCCTTCGGTCACCGCGCCGCCGCACACGAGCCCGATGGCGTTCTCCACGAGATGATTGCCGAGCAGGTGCAGCTCGAGGCCGAGCGCGATGGCCCGGCAGGCGCGCCCGAGCTCGGCCGAGAGCCCAGGGCGCCCGAGGCGCGCGGCGACCGCGAGCCGACGGGCGCGCACCGAGGCGGGGAACGGATGCGACGCGATGGGGTCGTCCCACGCGCTCGGGGCCTCGAGCGTCGGATCGGCCCCGAGCTCGTAGCCATAGGCGCGCTCGTACGCATGCAGCAGCGATCCCTCGGGGATCGCGGCCAGGCGCGCGCCGCCGCGCGCTCGTTCGGCGTCGGCGAAGGCCGCGAAGCGCGCGCGCGGCGGGGCGAAGCCGGGGCGGACGCGCGGAGGTCGCGCCGACGTGGGGACCCTGCCGAGCGCGCGCTGACCGAGCGCGAGCGGGCGGGCGAGCACCTGAATCGGATGGAGCTGCGCCACGGTGCGGGCGATGCGCGGGAGGTTCATGCCCTGCTCCTCCCCTGGTCTCCTCGAGAGCCCGAACGAAGGAGCACGCGCTCCAGCACCTCGATGTAGTCGCGCGCGAGCGCGTCGCGATCGAATGAACGCATGACGTAGGATCGCCCCGCCTCCCCCATGCGGCGCCGCCTGTCGGCGTCGGACGCGAGGTCGACGATGGCCCGGGTCATGGCCGGCACGTCCTCGGGCGGAGCAAAGATGCCGGCGCGCGCCTCCTCGACGATCTGCCGCGCCTCGCCGTCGACGGAGATCACGACCGGGCGCGCCATGGCGAGGATCTCGAAGATCTTCGAGGGGATCACGGTCTCGAACAGCTCGGTCTTGCGCAGGGGAACGAGGCAGATGTCGGCGGTGGCGTACACCTCGGCGATCGCGTCGCGCGGGAGCGCGCCGAGGAACGTCGCGTTGGTGAGCCCGAGCTCACGCGCGCGCGCCTCCAGGCTCGCCCGCTCCGCGCCTTCTCCGACGAAGAGGAAGCGGATGTCGTCGCGCGCGAGCAGGCCCTGGGCCACGTCGAGCACCGAGGAGAGGCCGTGCGCCATCCCGTGCGTGCCGACGTACGCCACCACGAGGCGGTCCCCGAGGTCGAGCTTCGCCCGGAGCGGCGTGTCGCGCGGCGACGGCGTGAAGCGGCCGAGATCGACGCCGTTGCGGATGACCTCGATCTTGTCGGCGGGCACGCCCCGGGCGACGAGGCGCTCGCGGAAGCTCTGCGTGACGACGACGATCTCGTCGGCCACCCGGTAGAGCTGCTCCTCGACGACCGTGAGCCCACGCACCACCGGATGCCCCGCCGGGAGCGCGCCCACGGCCACGATGGACTCGGGCCAGAGATCGCGCACCTCGAAGACGAACGGCAGCCGGCGGGGCGCGGCGAGCCCGTAGCCGGCGACGGCCGTCAAGAAGTGGGGGCTCGTCGCGATGAGCACGTCGCTCGGAGGCAACGCGAGCTGCGCGAGCGTCAGCGCGGAGGCGGCGAACGACCCGTACGCCAGGGAGCGCCGCACCGTGCCCCGGTTGGGGGCGGCGTAGATCCACGTGCGGAGTACCCGCACTCCATGGAAGTCCTCCTCGATGCGGGCCCGACCTCGGTACTCGGGCGGGACGACCCCGGTCGGGTGGTTCGGAAGGCCTGTGAGGACGGTGACCTCGTGTCCGGCGCGACGCCAGGCTCGGGCGAGCTCCGAGACGCGCGCCGCGGGGGCGCCCGGCTCGGGTGGGAAATAAGGCGAGACGTAAAGGATGCGCATGATCTGCGTGGCGCTTCAGGCCAGGTCCTCGTTGGGGGTTGATTCGGCCGTTCTCCTGGCGGAGCTCGCGCCCGCTGCAGCCTCGGACCGAGGCGAAGCAGGCCGCCGGCACCCGGACGGCGACGCGGGGGCCCTACTGGCCCGACGATGACGGCTGGCCGAGGCGTCTGTGGCGCAGGGGCCGCTCATATCCATGGCGCACTTTACCCATGGCATCGAGCCTACGCCGCACGAGCTTGACGAACGAGGCCGTCAAGATCGCCACGAGGGCCGCGAACCCCAGCGTGAACGAGATTTTGAGGAGGGCGGTGAGCTCGCCCCGGAACTGGTTGTACGAGAAGGAGGCGAGGCACGCGCCGGTCGCACGGCCGAGGAGCGACGTATCGCGCGCGGCCGCCAGGACGAGCGGCAGCATGAAGAAGAGGGCGCACATCGCCGAGATCTGGAGGAAGGTACCGACGAGGCCGAGGTTCAGGTACCCCTCCGCGGCGGCGCTCAGCGCCAGGCCGCCGCCACGCCGCGCAAGGTCGGGATCCTTCCACAGGACATAGCGCTGCGACAGGGCGAGCGGCCGGTCGGGCCAGACCGGGCTGGGAACAAGGATGAGGACGGCGTTGACCCAGCTCTCGCCCGGGTATTCCACGAGGGGAGGCTTCTCGTTCACGATGCTGGCGAGGTTCTCGTAGATGCGCTGGAGCTCGCCGATCTCCAGCACGTTCTCGGTCTGATCGATGCGCGCGGCCGCCGACTCGATCTGCGCGTCGAGCCCGCTGCCCTGCTTGAAGCGGAAGCCGTCGATGGCGATGCCGTAGAAGACGGCGCACACCACGCCGAGGGCCAGCCACAGGCGGCGGATCTGCATCCCGTAGGCGTGCAGCGCGAGCCCGACGGAGGCGACGGCAAAGATCAGCGCACCGCGCCGCCCTGTGACCGTGTAGAGCAGGAAGCTCATCAGGAACGACGCCCCGGCGACGGACACCAGCATGGGGGCCCGCAGGCGGGCCTTGCGGAGCGACGCGTACCGGAGAAAGAAGTAAACGGCCGCGAGCTGGATCAGGTACCAGCCCGAGATCAGGATGCCCTTGCCGAACCCTTCGAGGTAGGTGTCTGCGTAGCTCAGCGTGAAGAACCGCCTCACGCCGATCGAGGCGATCCACGCGAACACGAGCCCGAGCCCGAGCAGCCCGACCACCAAGTTCCCCCAGTCCTGGTCCAGGATCGCCTTCGGTCTGTGCACCGGCACCAGGCGCTCCACGTTCGGCGCCTCGGGGGGCCGGCTCAGGGCGGTGCACACGATCGCGCACCCGGCCGCGCCGACGTAGGCCACCTCCATCGCCGCCTCGTCGCGGCCCGACAGATGCAGGCTGCTGGACATCAGCAGGCGCAGGACGGGCGTGTAAGCGACGCTGAGGAAGTACGTGGCCGGCACGTACGTCTCCGGATCGAGCGGATGAAAGCGGGGGCCGCCGGCGCGGGCGAGCGACGGGACGAGCGTCAGGAACACGATGCCGATGGTCCACCCGAGCCCGCTGCCGAGCGACCCCTCGAGGACGGGGCCGAGCGCCGCGAGGGCGGCGACGAGGAGCGCCGCCCCGAGCCGGACGCGGGGCGCCCTCGCCCGGGCGGGGGCCGCCTTGGCAGCGCGCCGGGCGCCGGGGGCGCGGGGGATCCCCCACGCCCGAGGGGGCCTCAAGGACATCAAGGGCCGGGGCTCCTCAATTCGGCAGGGGCGGCGGAGGCGGCTCCGCGGGGCCTCCGGGAGCGGGCTCGGCAGGCGGCTGGGCGTAACCGTCGCTCTTGTAGCCGTAGTAGTGGTAGACGCCGTACTCTTTGCGGTTCAGGTCGACGGCGTTCAGCACGACCCCCACGGTCTTGCCCCCGACGTCGTAGAGCGCCCGGATGCCGTGGCGCGCGAAGTCGCGCGTCGTGATCGCCGCTCGCACGACGAGCACGGTGCCGTCGACCAGCGTGGACAGCACGGTGCCGTCGGTCACCGCGACCAGGGGAGGGCTGTCGATGAGCACGCGGTCGAAGCGGCCCTGGAGCTTGCGGAGCAGCGCCTTGAAGCGATCGCTGTGCAGGAGCTCCGCCGGGTTCGGCGGGATGGGGCCCGCGGGGATGACATAGAGGTTCTCCACCTCCGTCTTGAGCGCGCTCTCGTCGTCGAGGACCGAGTCGTCGAGCAGCGCGCTCGTGACGCCGATCTCCATGCCTTTTCCGAAGATATGGTGGAGGCGCGGCTTGCGGAGGTCGCAATCGATGAGGACGACCCTCTGCCCTGCCTGCGCCATGGCGACGGCGATGCAGCAGACCGCCGTCGTCTTTCCCTCCGCGGGCCCGGCGCTCGCGATGAGCAGCGTCTTGTAGGGGCGGTCGGGCGCCATGAAGAGCAGGTTGGTCCGGATCGCGCGGGCCGCCTCGGCGATCCCGCTCTTCGGTTGATCGTGGACGACGAGCTCGCGACGGCCCGGCTGGGCCGCGCGCCTGCCGCGGCGGTTCGCCCTGCGGAGCTCGGCCTCCCGCTTGTTGCCTTTGTCGAACTCCGGCAAAAGGCCGAGGAGGGGCAGCCCGAGCTCCCGCTCCACCTCATCCGGCGTCTTCAGGGTGCGATCGAGCAACGCCCGCCCGAGCGCCGCCACGATCCCGAGGAGCACCCCGGCGAAGATGCCGACCGCGATGTTGGTCGCGACGCGGGGGCGCAGCGGCTCGATCGGGCGGCTCGGCCGGTCGAGGACGCGGATGTTGTTCACCCGCATCATCCGCTGCAGATCGCTCTCCTTCGTGCGCTCGAGCACGAGCTGGTAGAGCTTCTCCGTGTTGTCCTTGGTCCTGCGGAGGCGGTCGTACTCGATCTTCAGCGAGTTCAGCTCGAAGGCCTGCGTCCTCGCGTTCTCGAGCAGCGCCGCGAGGCCCGCCTCCTGGCGCTTCACGATGGCGAGATCGCGGCTCACCGCTCCCTGGACGTTCTTGACCTCGGCGATGAGCGCGCTCCTGTTGGCGGCGATCCGCTCGTTGGCCGCGCGGACCTCCGGGTGATTCTCGCCCTTGCCGGCGCCGATGAGCGAGTCGCGCTCGCGGACGCACTCCTCTTGCCGCGCCCGCAGCATCTGGAGCACCGGGCTCTGGATGAGCTCGGAGGCGGGGAGGTCGGTCGAGCTGTTCGGGTCGACCTTCGACAGCTCGAGGCTCCGCGCGGCGAACTCCTCCCGTCGCGTGCGCACGGACGTGAGGGCGTCGTTGATCTGCTTCATCTCCTCGCGAAGCAGGTTGGTCTGATCCTCGAAGTCCACGTCGAGGATGTTGTTGTTGAGCTTGTACTCGTGGAGCGAGGTCTCGCTCGCCTCCAGGTCGTTCTTCAGCTTGTCGAGCTGCGTCCTCAGCCAGTCGACGGCCGAGTTCGTCGAGGCGAGCGCTTCATCGAGGTTCTGCTCGATGTACACATCCATCAGGGTGGCGAGCACGCGCTGCGCGCGCTCGCGATCCGCGTCGTTGTAACGCACGACCGCGAGGCGGCTGTCCTTCACCGGCTCGACCAAGAGCCGCTCGAGCAGCAGGTCCGCGGCCTCCTCCGGGGTCACGGACTTGGGCGCGGGGGCCGCCGCGTCCTTCGGGAGGTCCTCGAGGAAGTAAGTGTCGTTCTGCAGGCTGAGCTGGGCGACGACCGCGAGCGCCACCCGCGTCGACCGAATGACCTTGTACTGGGTCTCGTAATAATCGCGGTTATTCCAGTACGACCCAGTGCCCATGTCGACCACGGCGTCGACCCCGCGGCCGAGCGGCCTCGGAGGATTCGGATCGAACTGCACAGTCGCCGTCGACTGATAAATTTTCTTCTGTCCGAGCGTGTAGAAGGTGACGCTGAGGGCGACGAAGATCATCGTCGCGAGCGCGGTGGCCCAGTGCTTGCTGATGATGCGCCAGGCGGCGACGAGATCGAACGAGCGCTCGGCCGAAGCGTCGCTGGGGGACAGGGAAGGCGAGGGGGCTCTGAATTCGTCAGCCATAAGTCGTACGCTTTAAGCGCGTTTCCCAGGGTAGGGGTCCGCGCGGAGGGCTAAGGTGCCCCCCAAGTCCCCAAAATTCAAGCCGGCGTTCCGAATTGGGCGGGGATGTAGTATAACGTGCGCGCGTCGGGTTGTCCATGGCCCGAACGCGCCCGAACGCGCCCGAACGCGCCCGAACGCCCGGGCGGCGGCGCGGAGGAGCGCGCGCTGGGAGGACTTTTGCTCGCTGCTGCCGCTCCTCCGGGATGGATTACACTTCGGCCGCGTGCGCAGCGCTACGCTCGCTCGCTGAGGACAAGCAGAATGACACGGTCATCGATGGTAACGCGTGCAGGCGCGATGGCGGCGTGCTCCGCGCTCCTCTTCGCCGGAAGCGACGCGTTTGCAGACTGGCCTTCTGCCCGTCACGACCCGCAGCGCACGGGCGCCACGTCGTCCACGAGCAATATCGCCAAGCCGGCTCCTTACTGGCGATCGTACCTGGGCGGCACGCTCACGTCGAGGAGCATGTTCGCAGGCGACGTGAACCAGGATGGCGAGATCGACCTGCTCATCGCTTCCGGAGGGCGCGTGACGCTCTCCGATCCGCAGGGCTTCACCCGCTGGAGGACCCCTTCGATGGACTTCCGGGGGCTGCAGGCGGTCGAGGATCTCGACGGGGACGGGCTGCTCGAGGTGGTCGCCGTGACCGGCGCCGGGGCGGCCGTGCTCGATGGAGCGAGCGGGGTCATCCTCTGGATGGAGCACGCCACGGAGCTCGGCGTGCTCGGCGCGGCGCGCCTCGCGGACTTCAACGATGACGGCCACCTCGATCTGTTCCTCGACGAGTGCGGCTGCTGCGCGGTGAAGACCGAGAGCCCGGGCGTCATCTACAGCTTCGCGCGCGGGTTCAGCGCCGTGGAGACGCTGCCCCCGCCGCCGCGACGCTCGCGCTGCAACGCCGCCATCGATACGGTGGGCGACTGGGACGGGAACGGAACAGCCGATCTCCTCGTGTCCTCTCACGACCGGCTGTTCTTCGTCTCCGGGTCTGGGGACGTCTTCGCGGAGTCCGGGCTCGTCGGAATGCACCTCGGGGGCGCGATGTGCGAGGCCGTGCGGCTGGGCGACCACCCGAGCCGCCAGCAAGCGCTGTGCTTCCAAAATCGGGTGTTCGGCGTGCAGGGGGCGCGCGAGGTCTCCCTGCTCGCGTACAGGCCGGGCGAGAGCCCGTCGCTGGCCGTCGCCTGGCGGAAGACGCTCGGCCCCAACGACGGCGGCGACGCCCGGGCGCCGACGCGCCTCGCCTGGGATCTCGACGGCGACGGCGCGATCGAGGTGCTGGCGAGCGGCAAGACGGGCGAGACGTGGACGTCCTTCGTGCTCGACGCGGCCACCGGCGTCGAGCTCGCCGTCATCCCCGACGAGATCGTGCAGGGAGCGGTCCCGGGAGAGGCCGGCGCCGAGCAGTGGATCCTCACCTCGCGCGAGGAGCGCGTGTCGGCGTTCCGGTTCAGCCGCGCGGCAGGGCAGCGGGTCGAGCGGCTCTGGTCGCTCGACGGGGAGCTGGTCCGCACGCGGTACGACTGGGGGCGCGCGCAGCACACGGGGCTCAGCCAGTCGCTGATCATGCCGGATCTCGACGGCGACGGGCGCGGCGAGCTCGTGCTCGAGTCGACCTCGGCGCCGGTGGTGGTCACCGCGTACGCGACGCGCGCGGACGGGGCCTCGCAGGCCGCGGCCTACCGGGTCGACCTCGGCGTCGGCGTCGGGGCGCTCGACGCGCCGGCGGCGACGTCTCCGGGGTCGCCGCGGCTCATGGTCTCCCGCGAGGACGGCTTCCTCACGCTGCTCGACGCCTCGCTCGCGCCGACGAACCTCGTGCACGAGGGGCGCGAGGTCGTGCCGGGGCTGCGCGTCGGCGGCTACCTCGCCGGCCCCGGCGCGTACGTGAACTTCGGCCGCGCGCCGATCGCGGCGAAGCTGTCGCCGGGGGACACGGCCGACAGCGTGGTCGTCGTCGACAGCCGGGGTGATCTCGTCCGGATCGCGTCCGAGGACGCGAGCAACGTCGCGCCGGCCAAGCCGGCTTGGCGCGTCGTCGACGCGTTCGGCGCCTCGATCTGGCCCGCCGATGACAGCTCGCCGGCGACGCTCGCGTGCTTCCGGCGGCGCCACCCGCTCGTCGATCCGCCGAGGTACGCCGTCGTGGCGCTCGACGCGAACGGCAGGCAGACGAGCGAGACCGCGGTGCAGAAGCCGCCCGCGTGGGACGTGCTGCACGGCGACCTCGACGGCGACGGGGCGCCCGAGCTCGTGGCGCTCACGGTCGACGCCGCCTACCGCACCGAGATCCTCGCGCTCGATCGGAGCGGCGGGGTGCGATGGAAGGACGACTTCAGCGCCTCGGCCGGGACGCAGGCCGTCGCGATCGCCGACTGGAACGGCGATGGGGGGGAGGACGTGGTCGTGGCGATCAACTCCGCCCGGGTGCTGTCGGGCCGGGACGGCCGCGCCCTCCGCGAGAGCACGGAGCGGTTCCCCTACTTCATGCCGATCCTCGCGGACGTGTCGGGCGACGAGCAGCTCGAGATGACGCTGCAAGGGGGGTACCACCCCGAGCGAACGCTGCCGCACGATCTGAGCTCCGCGCTCTGGAAGGGGCCCGCGAACAGCCGGCCGTACCCGCACGGCGCGATCGCGCGGTGCGAGGGGAGGTCGCTCCTCGTCGAGGGCTCGTACCTGCAGCCGGCGCGCCTCACGTTCACCAAGCTCGACGGCCCCGGCGCCGGCCAGTCGAGCTCCATCGTGCTCGCCGGCGACGCCGTGTTCCCCGACGAGCAGGCCGCGGAGCAGGCGGGCGCGGTCATGGGCCAGCTCAGCGACGCCGCGATCTCGCAGAACCTCACCGGGCTCCCGTCCGCGGGCCCCGCCGTCGTGATCGGCTCCACGAACGGCTTCCTCTACGCGGTCGACGCGTGCTCGGAGCGCCTCCTGTGGTCGTACGCCTTCGGCGAGCCGGTCGGCTCGCCGATCCTCGCGGACACCGACGGCGACGGCCACGACGACATCGTCGTGAGCGTCGCGGACGGCTACCTCTACGACCTGCGGCACGAGATCCTGCCCGCGCCCGAGTTCGTCTGGGAGATCGACCCGATCGCGAGCCCCAGCGAGGATGTCGACGAGATCGAGACCCGGGACACCCTCCACGTGAAGTGGTCGAAGGTCCCGGCGGCGACGTCGTATCAGGTGGCGGTCGTGGGCGGCCAGGGGAACTACGTGAGCTCGCCGCCGTGGCGCGACGTCGGCGACGTCTCCGAGGCGTCCATCGACCGATTGCCGCTCCTCGACGGCGCGAAGTACTACGTCGGCGTCCGCGCGGTCTCCGCCGCCGGGCTCTCGCCGGATCGCGGGTCGGACGGGGTGATCGTGCGCATGCCGCAGGGCGAAGGGGGCGCCGGTGGGGACGGCGCCGGCGGGGCGGGGGCCGCCGGCGCCGCGGATCTGACGCAGAAGCGCCCGGACGGCACGTACGCGGTCCGGACGATGCCGCGGCGAGAGTGGGAGTCGCTGCTGGAGAAGCGGCGCGCCGAGCACGTCGCGAAGACGGCGCCCCCGCCCGCGGCGGCCCCCGGGCCCGGCGGCTCCGCGGGCGCGGCGGCGCCGGCGGCGCCGGCGGGGCCGGCGGTGGCGGCGGCGGGGCCGGCGGGGCTGGCGGCGCGGGCGCTGGCGGCGCCGGCGGGGCGGGGGCCGGTGGGGCCAGCGCGGGCGGCGCCGACGGCGCGCTGCCGGTGGACACGCTCCTCTACGGCCGGGGCTGCGCCTGCTCCGAGGCGCCCGGGCAGCCCGGCGCCTCGTGGGCGGCCGGCCTCGGCGGCGTCGCGCTCGCGCTCCTCGCCCTCGGCCGGGCCCGAGCCACCGCGGCCGTTCCGGCGCGCCGCCGCGGGAGCGCCGCGCGGTCCTAGCGCCGACGCGGGTACAGCTGCCGACGCCGGACCGCTGTACCCAAGTCGAGACTAGTTCCACCCACCACGAGTCCAGCCAACGGAGCTCGAGAGAGAGAATTCAACGCAAGTCGCAAAGGGCGCAAAGGCGCAAAAAATAAATATTAATGCTTTTTTGCGTCTTTGCGCCCTTTGCGCCTTTGCGTTGAATCTCTCTTCTCTCTCGGGGCAGATCCCTGGCGGGATTGCTGACCCGCGGTACTTAGAAGCTAACGCTCTGCCCGAGCGCCAGCGCGGCGGCGTACGCGGCGATGAGCAAGAACATCGCTCCGAGCGCGTAGCGGCGCATGGGCACGTCGATCACGAAGGCGAGGCGGGCCACGCCGACCAGCGCCGACGGGCCGAACACGCCGAAATGGCGGACCAGGAGCTCCGGCGCCAGGAGGAGACCCCCGGCCACACAGGCGCTGCTCAGCACGCTGCCGATGGGCAGCGCGCGGCGCGAACGCGGGCCGGAGAAGTAGACGCACAAGGTGTCGGTGATGAGCGGACCCGCCACGGAGACCAGCATCGTCGCCGTCATGGCGTCACGCGCGGCCCCCGTATGGGGAATCCAGGGGATCGGGATCGCAAAGAGCGCGTAGATGACGGCGCCGATCGCCCAGAGCGCGAGCCCCGCCGGCAGCCAGGCGCGCAGGGCGCGCGGCTGCCAGGTCGCCTCGTCGCCCGAGCCGCTCGCGCCCGAGACGCCGCGCGCGGCGAACGCCTGCGAGGCGCTCGAGAAGGCCACGGCGAACGACCAGTAGAGCACCTGCTGCCCGACGCGATGCTCGCCGATGGTCTTCAGGTTCACGCTGAGCGAGATGGGATAGACGACCACCGTCGAGAACGTCGCGATGGAGTACGGGAACGCCCGCCGGACGATGAGCACCGCGTAGCGGGCGGCGCGCCGGAGGCGGGTCGGGCGCAGCAGGAGCAGCGCGGGCGAGGCGCTGGCGAGCCCGAGGGCCATGGCCACGCCGCCGGGGAGGCCGGCCAGCGCGGCCAGCATCGACGCGCCAGGCGAGAAGGCGAGCAGCACCGCGAGCGACTGGAGGTACCGGCCCTCGCGCTGGAAGAGCGGCCAGAGGCTGGGCGAGGCCGCGGCGAGCAGCGAGCACCCGCTGAAGAAGGCCGTGATGAGCCCCGCCGTGCCGCCCAGCCCGAGGGCGAGCTCGTGCGCGAGCGTGATGCTGAAGGCGACCGCGGCGATCATCGCGAGCGCGCCGCCGGCGAGCGCGCGGCCCGCCTTCGTCGAGAGCGCGCGCGTCCGGCGCGCGAGGATCGGCGCGAGGCCGGCGTGGACCAGCGCGACGGCGACCACCCCGCGCGACATGTAGTTGGCGAGCGCGGCGAGGGCCGCGGGCTGGGACGAGAGCGCGAGCACCCACTGCGCGGCGAGCGAGAGGGCCCGCGGCAGGAGGACGGCGAACGCGACCCCCGTGCCCCCGTGCATCAGGGCGCGCAGCAACGACGACAGCTTCACGAGGCGCTTCGCTGGAGGCGGACAGGGGCGCGCATGACCACGGGGGGCGCGCAGTCTACCTATGGCGAGAGCGTAGGCGCCAGGGCCTTGGCCCGCTCGTCGAGGATCCTCCGGCGCAGCTCGGCGTCGTTGCCGCCGCGGCGCTGCAGCAGGCGCTCCAGCGCGCTCGCGGCCTCGACGTGCGCGCCGGCCGCGCTCGCGGTGTCGGCGAGCTTGCGGAGGCGCTCCTCCGTCGGCTCGTCCTGCGCCGCCCGCGCGTAGTAGGTCACGGCGGACGAGTAGTCCTTGCGCCCGGCGAGCAGGTCGCCGACCCAGGTCGCCGCCGACGCGCACTCCGCGTGGGAGCTGCACGCCGCCGGCATCAGGTCGCGGAGCGCCGGGAGGAGCCGCTCGGAGGTGCCCAGCTGCGACGCGGCGACGACCCGCAGGCGGAGGCAGCCGAGCCGGTTGTCGAGCCGCTCGCAGCTCTCCGCGAGCAGCTGCTCCGCCTCCGCGCTCTTCTTGCGCGCGAGGAGGAGCCGCGCCCGCAGCTGGACCGCGAGGAACGAGTCGCTCTTCGTCCCCTGGATCGCCGCCGCGTGCGCCTCGACCTGCCGCTCGCAGGCGCCCCGCTGCGCCTCGTCGCCGCCGCAGCGGGCGGAGCTCGGGTCCTCCAGCATCGTGAGCAGCGCGGTGCCCGCGGCCCAGCGCGCGCCGAGGCGCGCAGGGTCGCGCGCGACCGCCTCCTCCGCGCAGCGCAGGCGCACGTCCAGCGCCTCCCGGCGGTCCCCCACGATCGCCATGCGCTCGAGCATCTCGACCCCGGCCTCGCCCTCCGGCACCGCCCGCAGCAGCTCGTCCCAGCGCTCGGTCCATTGGCGGGCGAGGACCGCGGCGGCGCCGGTGACGCTGGCGTCGTCCTCCACCGCGAGGCGGAGGCTCAGGAGCGCCTGCTCCTTGGCGCCGCGCGACGCGAGCACCTCCGCGAGCAGGAGGTGGGCGCGGCCGTGACGGCGCGCGCGCTCGAGCGTGCGCTGGAGCCACGGGATCGGGCTCTCGATCCGGCCCTGCAGCACGGTCACCGCGCCGAGCAGCGGGAAGTACGGCTCCGCGGGGTGGCGGAGCATCGCCGCGCGGAGCTCCTCCCGGAAGCGCGGCCAGCCGGCGCCGCTCGCCGCCCCGGCGTCGCTCACGGCGCGGAGCGCCCGGCGGTCGTGGTCGACGTCGCGCCAGCCGAAGCGCAGCATCAGCGCGACCAGCGCGAGCCCGGCGGCCGCGGCGCACGCCGCCTCCTGCCACGGCCGCCACCGCCCGGCGTCGGCCTCGTCCGCCGGAGCGCCGCGCCGCGGGCGCTCGCGGTGGGCCTCGCCCCAGAGCGAGCCCAGGGTCGCCGCGAGCGCGATGGTGACGCCTGGCACCTCGAGCCCGAGGTCCAGCAGGTTCTGGAGGAGGAGCACCACGCAGCCGACCCACGCGCCCAGCGCCGCCGTGCTCCCGCGGAGCGCGATCTTGCCCGGGCGAAACGCGACGCCGAGCGCGACGAGCGCGGCCGCCGCCGCCGGGACGCCCCACTCCGCCGCCCACTGGATCGCGAAGTTCTCCGCGTGGGTGAACACGATGTTCCCCGGCTCCTGCCGGTAAGCGGGGAACACCGTCTCGAAGGCGCCGCGCCCGATGCCGAAGAGCCAGTGGTCCGCGATCAGCGGGAGCGTCGCGTAGAACAGCGACAGCTTGTTGAGGTTGTCGTCCGCGATCTCCGAGAACGTGCGGTTCGTGGTGGCGAGCGCGGCCAAGAGGGCGCCGCCGGCGATGGCGAAGCTCAGCAGCCAGGCCGCCGGGCGCTGGATGCGGCCGCCCGAGCGCCGCCTGCCGCGCCGCTGCCGCGAGAGCAGCGCGAAGAGGGCGAGGCCGAGCGGCAGCACGAGCAGCCCTCCGCGCGAGGACGCGATGATGCCGACCCCGACGATCGTGGTGATCCCGACCCCGGCAGCCCAGGCCGGCAGGAGCGGCCGGCTCGTGAGCAGCAGCCCGACCCCGGAGAGGATTCCGAGGTTCAGGTACCCGGCGAGGTTGTTCGGGTTGAGCAGCGGACCGATGTGCCACGCCGCGACCGAGAACCGCGGTTGATACAGGCCGAAGACCTGCGTCGCGCCGAGCAGCCCGTGGGCGATCGTCGTGAGCGCGGCGAGGAACGCGCTGCAGAAGACGAAGGTGATTCCAAGCCTCGCGCCGTGCCGCGCGCCGACGAACGCCGCGGCGATGAAGACGCCGGCGTACGTGAGCCATTTCACGGCCTCGACCAGCGTCGCCCCCGGATCGAGCGAGATGCTGGCGTACCGCGGCGCCGCCTCGCCGAGCGGCATCAGGGCGCGCGACCAGATGTCGGCGCTCGCGGGCGAGAGGCGCTCGAGCCACGCGAGCGGCAGGGGCACGGCCTGCAGCAGCGTATAAGCGGTCAAGCCGAGCAGCGTGAGGACCGGCAGCGCCCTCACCAACGATCGTCCCTCGGCGAGCGCGCCGGCGCGGAGCGAGAGCGCGGCAGCGATCGTCGTGATCGAAGACACCAGCGCCAGCGTGGGCGTATGGACGGCGCCGATGGCGAGCACGGATCCGGCGATAGCGGCCGCGAGGAGCCACGGGATCACGCGCTCGGCGAGCGGCGGCGCGGCGCCTCCTGGTCCTCCCCACGCTGCGGCGCTCGTCGAGCGCCGGCGTTCCATGGGCGACCTCGGCTTCAAGCGGGGGTAGTCCGGATCCACGGCCCGCCAGGGTAGTCGATCTCGGTCGCGAAGGGACGAGATCGACCACGGCATGACAGGCGCGATCGGCGCGGCGCCAGGATTGACAGCGAGAGAGTGGGAGGACAATCCTCCCGCCATGAGAGCCGCCGCGCTCCGCCGCGCATCAACGGTCCTTCCGTTGGCGGTCCTCGTCGCGAGCGCGGGGGCCGCATGCACGCTCGACGTGCAGGGCACGGGAGGGAGCGGGGCGGGCGCCGCCCCCGCTTCGCCCGGCGATGGCGGGGGCGGCGGCGAGGGGAGCGTGGACGGTCTGCCGAACGGGATGCTCTACGGATGGTCCGCGAGCACCCCGGCGCAGCCGGGGATCTACGAGCTTCCGGGGTGGCTGACGCTGGAGAGCCCCACTCCGGACAAGACCGTGCAGATCGGCGAGCGCGCCCTCGTGAGCGGAGTCCCCGCGCACGCGGCCCGCGCGCGCCGGATCCGGGACGACGGCCTCTTTGGGCTCAGCCTCGAGAGCGCGCGCGAGAACCGGATTCCGCTCTCGACTCCGTTGCAGCGCCCCTGGCGCACGTTCCACGAGGCCAGCCTCGCGGAGGCGCGCGGGCCCGACGGCGAGATGTCCGCCGGGCGCGTCTCCGATGAAGACACCGCACAGGCCGCAGCGACCTACGTGCCGGTCGACCGCAGCGACGGGTCGACCTCGACCGTCTCGGGCTGGGTGGGCGACGTGGAAGGAGACGAGGGCGGCTTCGCGTGGATACGGGCCTTCGCGTTCGACGACGCCGCCCAGAACGATGATCGCGCGCGGGTGCCCGCGCCGGCGCGCGCGTGGCGCCGCGTCGACTTCACCGGCGTCGAGACCGCCCGCGCCGGGCAGATCTGGGTCTATCCCGCGGCGGGCGACGACGCCCGGCGAAGCGCGGCGAGCTTCGCGTTCTTGAACCTCGAGTCGGCCCGATACCCCTCGTCGGCCATCCCCACCTCGGGCAGCGCGCGGCGGCGCGAGGCCGACGTGCTGGTCGCGAACAACGCTGAATGGTTGATCTGGAAGGGGTGGTTCAAGGCGATCCTCGAGATCGCGCCCAACTACGCCTCTGGCGAGCAGCTCGCCGATCACGACCTCCTCTACATCGACTCCGGAACACGGGTGTTCCTCCGCGCCTCGGACGGCGCCGTGGTGATGACCGTGACGGGCGCCGACGGCTCCGCGAGCCTGGAGACGGAGAGCCTCTCGTGGGAGCGCGAGCAGCCCTTCCGCGTCGAGGTCTCGAGCTCGCCGTCGGGGCTGTCGCTCCGCGTCTCCCTCGACGAGGGGAAGGACGTCGCGATCGAGGAGCCGGCGGCCGCCGTCGCGATCCCCGTCCCCGAGTCGGGCCACATCCACATCCTGGGAGACCCGGACGGCAGCCAGGAATGCGCGGATCTACGCCGCGTCGAGTTCTACGAGGTCCACTGAGCGCGGCTGGTGTAGAGTGCGCCGCGTGCTCACGATCTCGGCACATCCGCTGCTCGAAGCCGCCGCCTTCGTCACGACCTTCCCCGCGCCGCTCGGCGAGCTGCCGGAGAGCGACGCCCTCCGCGCCCTCCTGTCCGACAAGGCCTCGGCCCCGTTCCGCTCGGACGACGCCGTGCGGTCGGCGGTCCGCGACCTGCTCCGGCACGGCGGCTACAAGCCGACCGGCCGGGGCAAGCCGGCCTCCGAGTACCTCATCCGCGCCGCGGAGGGCGGCGCGCTCGCGACCATCAACGCGGCCGTGGACGCGTGCAACGCCGTGTCGCTGCACACCGGGCTGCCCATCAGCGTGATCGATCTCGACCGCGCGAGACCGCCGCTCCGCATCGACGTCGCGCCCGCAGGCGCCCGCTACGTGTTCAACGCGTCGGGGCAGGAGATCGACCTCGCGGGGCTCCTCTGCGTCTTCGACGCGGAAGGCCCGTGCGCGAACGCCGTGAAGGACTCGCAGCGGACCAAGACCCACGCGGGGACGACGCGCACGCTCTCGGTCCTCTGGGGCAGCCGCGCGCTGCCGGGCCGCGCGGCGGAGGCGGCCGCCTGGTACAAGGCGCTGCTCGGCGGCGTCGGCGCGGCGACCTCGGACGCGCCGATCGCGGCCTGAAGGACCGCGCCGGCTCACCCGCCGCCGGCGCGGGGCGCCCTAGTGACGAGTTCCGCTCGCCAGAAGTCCAGCCAGGGATCCGGAGCGAGAGTTCAACGCCAAGGCGCAAAGACGCAAAGACGCAAAAAAGATTTGTATTTTTGCGCCTTTGCGCCTTGGCGTTTATTTCTCCATCGCTCGTGAGGCAGAGCCCTGGCGGGGGCTCTGATCCGCGGAGCTAGGGCGGCGGCCGGTCGACGGGCACCGTGCTCACGGTCTCGTCCTTCTCGGCGAGCCACACCCAGTTGTCGACGAGCCCGGTCGAGTCGAGCTGGTGATCGCCGGCGTCGTACGCTCCCCACCGGATCTTGATCAGCTGGCCCGGCTCCACGGGCGCGGAGGTGGCGAGCCAGCTCGTCCCCGCGCGGCCCTCGAACCCCGTCCCGAGCAGCTCGCTGGTCCCGCTCGAGCACGCGTACACCCGGCCGTCGAGGTTGCAGGGCGGGCCGCCCTCGCAGCTGCAGACGTCGATGAAGGCGTTGTTGATGCTCATCGCGTTCCTCTTGTCGTCGAAGAGGATGTGGCCGTCGATGAGGTTGGGCGGACGCGGCGAGAGGAGGGCGACGAAGTAATCGTTGAACTCGGTGCAGACGAGCGGCCAATCGTAGGTGACGTAATTGACGTTGAACGAGAAGCCGCGGACGTTCGTCGGCACCCGGATCGCGATCTCGACGGCGGTCGGGTCGGACGGCTTCAACGGCACGAAATCGCCGCAGTCGCGCGGGTCCTTCGGGAAGCCCTCGGGGAACTCGCCCTCGTACTTCTTGTTGAACCCCATCGGGCTCTCGAACCCCTCGTCGCTCGCTTGCCGCGCCGTGCCGCTGGAGAGCGCGAGCAGCCGCGCGCCTGCCTTCGGCGGGATGTTGGCCCCGAACTTGGGCAGGATGCCGTGCCCGAGGTGAAAGTTCGCGTTCTGCTCCGCCTCTTCCGGCGGCGGCGAGCCGTCGACCATGACCCAGGCCGCCGAGACCACCCCCCAGTCGCCGGGCCCGGACGACGTCTTGCACAGCTCGACCGCCTTCGCGGCCTTGAGCGGATCCGCGTCGTCGATCGGGATGTCGCTGTCGCAGGGCTCCGGCAGGTTGTCGATCTTGCCGTCGCAGTCGTCGTCGACCCCCTCCGGCGCGGCGCCGCCCTCGCCGCCGACCGTCGCGAGCTCCACCACGCCCGGGTTGACGAGCGGGTTGCAGTCGTCGCAGTCGCCGAGCATCTCCGTGTAGCCGTCGCCGTCGGCGTCGTCGTCCGGCGAGCCGCCGCAGTCCGCGCCCCCAGCGCCCCCCACGCTCGCCGCGCCGTCGGCGCCGCCCGACGCCGAGGTGATGGTCGTCGCATCGGTCGTCGCTGTCGGCGCGTTGCCGCCGGGGCCGGCGGCGCTCCCGGCGCCGCCCTCCCCGCCAGCGGCGATGCCGCCCACCGGTCCGATGTTCCCGGTGCAGGCCACGCTCAGGCACCCCGCCGCGGTCATGAGGCTCAAGAAATCCAACCAACGCGTCATCGGTGCTCCTCGAGGTCGCATGGAGCCAAGGAGGTTCAGGTCGATCCGGCGATACGGGAGTCTGCGATGATTTTATCAGCAGAAGCCGCGGCAACAGTCAGCACATCCCGGCGAAGCGCGGTGCTTTTTTGTGAGTCGGACGCCCACATCGTGGCACCGGCTCCCGGCCAGGCGCGGGCGGCCAGCGCGCTGCGCGCTGCCGAAGAAGAGGGGCGACCGCATCGACGGAGCCTCGACAAAGCAGAGAGCGCCGGCGCTTTCACCGCGCCGGCGCTCTCGGGCCCCTCGAGGGGCGTGGGCCGCCGGATCTGCCCCGCTCGACCGGTGCCGGGCGGGACGTTCCGGACGCTCAGGCCTCGGCGCCCACTTCCTTCTTGCCCTTGCGCTTCGGCTCCTTCTTGCCGGAGCCGTTCACGGTCGCGGGCACCGCGGAGAGCGTCGGGCGCAGCAGATCCTCGCCCATCTTGGCCGCGCGGTTCGTCTTCTCCCAGCTGAACTCGTCGCGCCCGAAGTGGCCGTACGCCGCCGTCTTGCGGTAGATGGGCTTCAGCAGGTCGAGCTGCTCGATGATCGCCTTCGGCCGCATGTCGAAGTTCTGCATGATGTACTTCTCGAGCACCTCGTCGCCTACGCGGCCCGTGCCGAAGGTGTTGACGTGCACGCCGACCGGCTGCGCGACGCCGATGGCGTAGGCGATCTGCACCTCGCAGCGCGCGGCGAGCTTCGACGCGACGACGTTCTTCGCGACGTAGCGCGCGTAGTAGCAGGCGGAGCGATCG
The DNA here is from genome assembly GCF_000418325.1 of Sorangium cellulosum So0157-2. GTDB lineage: Bacteria > Myxococcota_A > Polyangia > Polyangiales > Polyangiaceae > Sorangium > Sorangium cellulosum_D. The sequence continues at coordinate 11,986,183 of NC_021658.1, read as the reverse complement.
ACCTTCGTCGGGTCCTTGCCGCTGAAGGCGCCGCCGCCGTGCCGGCCCATGCCGCCGTAGGTGTCGACGATGATCTTGCGGCCGGTGAGGCCGGCGTCGCCGAAGGGGCCGCCGACCACGAAGCGGCCGGTCGGGTTCACGTACACCTTCGTGTTCCGATCCATCAGCTTCGCCGGGATGCTCTTCTCGACGATCAGGCTCCGCACGGCGTCGACGATCGTCTTGTGCTTGACCTCGGGGCTGTGCTGCGTCGACACGACGACGGCGCTCACGCGGACGGGCGTGTGCTCCTCGTACTCGATCGTGACCTGGGTCTTGCCGTCGGGGCGCAGCCAATCGAGCTTCTTCGACTTGCGGAGATCAGCGAGCTTGCGGGCGAGGCGGTGGGCATAGCTGATCGGCGACGGCATCAGCTCCGGCGTCTCGTCCGTCGCGAAGCCGAACATGAGCCCCTGATCGCCGGCGCCCTGCTCCTTGAAGAGGCCCTCGCCCTCGGTGACGCCGCGGGAGATATCGGGCGATTGCTTCTCGATCGCCGTGAGCACCGCGCATGTCTCGTAGTCGAAGCCCATCGAGGCGTCGGTGTAGCCGATGTCCTTGATCGTGTTGCGTACGACCACCGGCATGTCGACCCACGCCGAGGTCGTGATCTCGCCGGCAACGACGGCCATGCCCGTCTTCACCAGGGTCTCGCAGGCGACGCGGGCCGTCGGATCCTTCTCGATGATGCCATCGAGAATCGCGTCGGAGATCTGGTCGCACACCTTGTCGGGATGTCCTTCGGTGACGGACTCGGAAGTGAACTGGTAACGGCGCATGAATCGCTCCTTCGGCGGGCTCGAAAAACGGGCCTCTACGCATAGTTCGAGCGCGGGGCACCGTCAACGCGAGCTGCGGCCGGCCGCGGACAAAAGCGCCGGCCGGACGAGCTGCCGGATGGGTCGGCTCGCGCGGCCCGAACGCGAATGGGTCAGCCACCCCGCGCGCGGGCCACCACCACACCGCCACCCCGCGCGCTGTCGCCTGGGCAGCACTTCGCTCCCCGGCGCGTGTCCGTCGGGCGCGCCGGCGCCAGGCGAAGGAGCTGCGCCGCGCGCGGGATCGCGCCGGGCGGCCCGCGAGCGCGGGCGATCGCGGCGCGGCCGCCCCGCCGCAGGTCCAAGCGCACTCCCGGTCGCGCGCCGCGAGCGGCTATGATGCCGCGCATGACGTTCGACGAGATCAGGGCCTGCCTCGAGGGTGAAGGCTGGGCTGTGGAGGCCGTGTCCAGCGACACGATGCGCAGCGACTTTCAGGGGGCCGAGCGGCTCTTCCCCCTGTTCGTGCGGCTCTCGCCCCCCTTCGTCGTCTTCGCGGTGATCCCGTTCGTGCGGCTCCCGATGGAGCCCGAGGAGGGCGACGCGATCGTGCGGCGCCTGCTCCAGCTGAACCGCGAGATCAACATGGCCAAGCTCTCGGCCGACGAGGAGGGCGACGTGATCCTGAGTGTCGAGTACCGCCTCGAGGACCTCGATCCGAGCGAGGTGCGCGACGCGGTCGACGTGCTCTCGTTCTATGCGAACAAGCACTATGCCGAGCTGGTGGAGCTCGCCACGCCGTGAGGAGCCCCCCGGCGCCTCACGGCGCGATCGGCTCCTCTCGCGGCTTGATCCCCTCGTGCGCCCTGAGCTCGCCGCGCACGACGCGGACGCGCCGCACGTCGCCGGCGCGGACGACCGTGAGCTCGACGGCGCTCCCGACGGCGCCGCGGAGCCGCTCGCGCACCTCGGCCGAGGAGAGATCCCGCACGTAGACGCCATCGATCATGAGGATCTCGTCGCCGGGGATCAGCCCGGCCCGCTCGGCGGCGAGCCCGCGCGGTACGTCGCGCACGTAGAGCGCCTGCGACTCGTTGTCTCTCCCGAGGACGGCCCCGATGGACCCCACGCCCGCCGCGCAGCCGGCGGCCATGAGCAGGAGCGCCGCGCCGAAGGACCTGCTTGCCACCGGGACACCATAGCGCCCGAGGGGCGCCCCGTGCGCCTCATCGTCGGCCGACGTCCGCCGAGCGCTCAATCCAGTTGGTCTCCGGGGGGAAGCTGCCCTAGAGTCCGCGCCGGAGTCGCCGATGCCCGAACCGTGCGCTGCTACCGAGAGCTCTACGCCTGCCGCTCCGTCCGGCGGTGTGCCCGGCGGCTGGAAAATGCGCATGGAGGACCCGCTCAATCGCTACTACCGGTACCCCATCGCGCGCTGGATCGTGCGAGCGCTGATGAGGACGCCCGTCACCCCGAACCAGGTGACGCTGGTCCAGCCGCTCTTCGCGGCGCTCGCCGGGTACCTGGTGACGTTCGATGATCCGCGGCACCTCGCCGCCGGCGCGCTCGTGTTCGAGCTCCGCTCCATCCTGGATTGCGTGGACGGCGCGCTGGCGCGGGCCAAGCGGATGGCGAGCCCCGCCGGGCACGCCATTGACGCCCTGGCGGACTGGCTCGGTGTGACATTCCTGTACGCGGGCATCTTCTGGCACTTCCACCTTCACCCGCCGCCCGATGGCCCGTGGAGCGCCGTCCTGTCCACGAACGGCATCCTGCTGCTCGCGCTGCTCCAGGGGGCGCTCCGCTCCTTTTCCTCGGACTACTTCAAGCTCAAGTACTGCTCGATCTTCGAGCGGGGCACCGATGAGACGGTCGACGTGCTGCGCCGCAAGATCCAGGCGCTCGGCCCGTCGTCCTCGTTCTTTGCCCACGCCGATGTCTTCATCGGGCGGATGGGGCACCTCGCGTTCGAACACGAGTGGTTCGACCCGGAGCGGAGCCGGTCCTCCACCGGCGCGGATCAGGTAAAACAGCTGATCCGGGAGGAGACATCGCCGCTCACGCGCCTCATCGGCGCGCTCTGGGCGATATCGAACGGGGACGCGTTCCTGTCGCTGGTGGTGCTGACGCTCCTCGCGGACCAGCTCTGGCTGGGTCAGGTCTTCTTCGCGACCGGCGGGGTCGTCTGGATCGTCGCGGTCATCGTGCTGAACGGCTGGTTCCTCCGCGGCGCGTCCCGGCGCGGGAAGCTGGCCGTGGCCTGAGCTCGGCCGCCGCGGCGCCGCCGCGCTCGGGCCCGCGCGTCTCCTGCATCGTCAGAGGGCGCGCGTCAGAGGGCGCTCGTCAGAGGGCGCTCGCCAGCCGGCGGGCCTTCTCCACGTCCTCCTCGAAGTCGATCTCGGTCCAGGGCAGGTCGTCGACGCGCTCGATGCCGAACGGCACCTCCTGGAACGCGCGGTCCATCGCGGCCTCGTACTCCTGATCGAGGCGGCCGGCGGAGACCTCCTCCTCGAGGAGGCGCTGCATCACGCGGCCGCCCTGCGGGCCGACCTTGGCGAAGCCGACGGTCTCGCCCGCCAGGTCCCACTCCTTGCCGACGCGGCGGGCGATCTTGAGGACGCGGCCGGCGCGGACGCCGACCATCATCTCCTCGCCGCTCTCCGCCGAGCCCGCGTCGACGAGCAGGCAGTTCTCGTGCGGCGAGGACACGAGGCGCCGCAGCAGCGCGGCGGGGTACAGCACGTCGGCGTCCATCCACAGCCCGCCGCCCGACAGCCGATCGGCCGCGACGTGGAGCGAGACGATGCTCCCGTGGACGAACCGCGGGTTCTCGACGAGCTCGATCGTGAGCGGGGCGCGGAGCGACGCGAGGGCCTCCTCGATCATCTCGCGCCGGAAGCCGACGACGATCGTCAGCTCGGCGACGCCGCTCTCGGCGAGGTTCACGAGGTGGCGCTCGAGCAGCGTCTTGCCCTCGATCGAGATGAGGCACTTGGGCGCGTCCCGGCCGATGCGCCGGCCGCGCCCCGCGGCGAGCAGGATGGCCCTCATCGGCGCGCCTCGGCCGCGAAGCGGGCGGCGAGCTCCGGCGGGGTCTCGGCGACGCGGCCGATGCCCTTCACGGTGCCGCCCTCGACGAGGGCGAGGACCATGACCGGGCCCGGCTGCACGCGCGCGGCGCGCAGCGACGCGTCGAACGCATCGACCGAGTCGGCGCGGTGCGTGGCGCGGTAGCCGACGGCGCTGGCGACCGACTCGAGCTTCACGTCGCCCGAGATCGTCCGCTGCCCGCCGGTCGAGGCGTGGGAGCGGTTGTCGAGGACGACGTGCAGGAGGTTCGCGGGCCGCTCGCTCCCGACGCTGGCGAGGGCGTTCATGCCCATGAGGACGTTGCCGTCGCCGTCGAGCACGAAGATCCGCTTGCGCGGCTGCGCGAGCGCGAGGCCGAGGCCGATCGACAGGCCGAGCCCCATCGAGCCGATCATGTAGAAATTCGAGGGCCGGTCCTGCGTCGTGTAGAGCTCGCGGCCGATCATGCCGTTGCAGCAGACCACGAGATCGTCCTTGCCGACCGCCGCCGTGAACACCTTGAGCGCTTCGAGCTTGTTCATTCGAGCACCCCCGCCGGGACGATGAGCGCCGCCGGCTGCCTCGTGGAGAGCATGACGTCCTTCGCCCACCCGACCTGCGGGCCCATCGGCTCGCCGCCGCGGAGGACGCGGTGCTGGATCTTCATCAGATCGAGGATGGGGAGCATGATCTCGCCCATCATGATGTGCTCCGGGGCGTCGTTGCCGCCCTCGCCGCGCCAGGAGATGACGAGCAGCGTGGGCACCTCGTACATCGTGCTGAGCGAGGCCAGCGCGTTGACGGAGACGCCGAGCCCGGAGTTCTGCATCAGGACCATCGGCAGCCGGCCGCCGAGCCAGGCGCCGAACGCCATCCCGATCGCGCTGTCCTCGCGGGTCGCCGAGACGTAGCGGGCGTCCCTGTCGGCCTCGAGCTGCGAGACCAGGCCCTTCAAGAGCGAGCAGGGCACGCCCGCGAAGAAGTCGAACCCCGCCTCCTTGAGCGCGGCGACGAACTCGGGCGCGTACGATTTTCCTGAACCGTGGGACATCGGCTCACTCCTTGATGAGGGCCCAGGCGCGGCGGTAGTCCTCGAACGTGTCGATCTCGAGCCACCCCTTGTAGACGTCGATCGCCTGCACGTCCGCGCCGCGGTCGATGAGCTCCTGGAGCAGGTCGGTGAAGGTCGCGCTGCGGAGCGACTCGGCCTCGTGGAAGCTGCCCTTCGCGCGGGTCTCCTGCAGCTGGTGGTAGCAGTCGGTGAGCAGGCGCGCGCCCTTCGCGGTGAACATGGCCATGCCGACGAACTCGCCGTGCGCCTCGCTCGCCGGGAGCGCGCGGCCGACGCGGGCCACCCGGTGCGGCGCGTCGGCGCCCACGAAGCGGTAGCCGGCCTCCTGCGCGTCCTTCAGGACCACGAGATCCGGCACGCCGCGCGCGTCCTTGGGCCGCTGGCCCTCGGCGTAGGCGCGGTCGACGACGATCGAGATGTCGGCCGGGCTCTTGAGCAGCTTCTCGAGGTGGCCGCGCTCGAACACGATGTCGCCGTAGAGGAAGACGAACGGCCCGTTCAGCTCCTTCGAGGCGCGGAAGAGCGAGGCGACCTCGTTCGTCGTCGCGTACTCGTCGTTGTCGTAATAGCGGGCGTTCGGGAGCTTGATCGCCTCCTTCTTGTACCCGCGCACGACGGCGACGTCCTTCACGCCGCACGCGTTGAGCACGTCGATCTGCCGCTCGAGGATGCTCTTGCCCTTCAGGTCGAGCATCGGCTTCGGCAGCTCCTCCGTGAGGGGCAGGAGGCCCTGGCTCTGGCCGGCGGCGAGGATGACCGCGGTGACGCCCGGGCTGCCGGAGGGCAGGAAGCTCGACTCCTCCTGCTTCATCTTGTCGACGCCCACGAGCTGATAGACGCGCTCGAGCGGCACCACCTTGTCGTCGACGCTGCCGGTGTACATCTCGCGCTTCAGCGTCTGGAGCGCCTCCGTCATCGCCTTGATGGACGAGCGGATCGCGTGGTTCGCGAAGATGATCAGCTTGAAGCCGGCCTTGTGCAGGGTGTCGACGGTGGTCGTGCGGTAGATCGTCGGCACGCAGACGAGCGGCGTGCCCGGGCGATCCCACGCGCGGGCGAAGGAGAGCACCTCGTCCGGGTCCTTGCTCTTCGAGTGGATGAGGACCATGTCGGCGCCCGCGTCCGCGTAGGCGCGGCCGCGGCGGAGCGCCTCATCCATCCCCCAGCCGGCGATGAGCGCCTCGGTCCGCGCGATGACCACGAAGTCGCGGTCCTTCTGCGCCGACTTCGCCGCGCGGACCTTGAGCGCGTGCTCCTCGACCTCGGCGAGCTCGCGCTTCACGCCCGCGTAGAAGCTGCAGCGCTTCGGGAAGATGTTGTCTTCCATGCAGATGGCCGCGACGCCGGCGGCCTCGTACTCCTCGACGCAGCGGATGACGTTGACGGCGTTGCCGTAGCCGTTGTCGCAGTCCGCGACGACGGGGAGCGAGGTGTTGTTCATCATCTTGGCGGCGTGGAGGTTCTCCGCCATCGTGAGGATGTTCGCGTCCGGCACCGCGTAGCTCGCGGAGATCTCGAAGCCGGAGGCCCAGAGCCCGTCGAACCCTGCCTCTTCGCCGATCTTCGCGGAGAGCCCGTTGTGCGCGCCGATGATGACGATCGGGCCCGGGCGGGCCATGAGCTCGCGCAGCTTCCTGGCTTTGGTCACGTCTGCTCCACTCCTCTCCTCCACGCGGCTTCGTCACCGTCCGCCCGGCGAGCGACCGCGCCCGCTGCGCAGCGGAGCGCGGCCCGAGCGAGTGCCGCCCCGCCGTCGCCGCGCGCGGGCAGCGCCGTGGGGCGCCGGGTCTCGCCCTCCATCGGAGCCCGGCCTCAGAACGGGGCCTGCCTTAACACCGTTCGCCGGTCCCGCCAATGCCGCGCACGACGCGGAGCCGGACCAGCCCAGGGCCGGCGCGGAGCACCACCTGGCAGGCGAGGCGCAGGCGCGGTGGGGCGCCGAGGCGCTCGAGCAGCTCGAGCTCGTCGCGCGCCGGCGGCTCGAGGCGCTGCGCCCCCTCGACGACCTCGACGCGGCAGGTGGCGCAGCGCGCGTCGCGGCACGAGAACACGACCGGCGCGCGCGCGTCGTCGCAGACGTCGATCAGCCTGCCGGCCTCGGCCTCGGCGGAGACGGGAGGGCCGAGCTCGCTGGCCTCGAACACGACCGTGGGCATCGCCGCTTCCTCCTGCGCCCTGGCTCGAGCCCCGCTCCGATGGCGAGCGGCGCGTCGGCGCGGCGCTGACCTCGCGCGCCGCGACCGCATTTTCGCGGGCGTCTCCTCGCATTATACGACGGAGGCATGACCGATCGCTGGGACGCAATCATCCTCGGCGGCGGGCCGGGTGGGTCGACGCTCGCCGCGTCGCTGGCCAAGCTCGGCCGCCGTTCCCTCGTGCTCGAGCGGGAGACGTTCCCTCGCTTCCACATCGGCGAGTCGCTGCTGCCTCGCTCGCGCGAGGTCTTCGAGCGGCTCGGGCTGGACGAGAAGCTCGACGCGCGCTTCCTCCGCAAGTACGGCGCCCGCTTCCTGTGCTCGTCGACGAGGCGGACGCGGACGTACAGCTTCGCCGACGCGTTCGATCCGAAGTTCGAGTTCGCCTACCAGGTGGAGCGCGACGTGTTCGACCAGCTGCTGCTGCGGCACGCGGCGGAGCTCGGGGCGGAGGTGCGCGAGTCGTGGGAGGCCGTCGAGGTGCTGTTCGACGGGTCGCGCGCGGTCGGGGTGCGCGCGCGGCCGCGCGCGCGGTCCGAGGGCGCCGCGCCGGACGCCGCCTCGGCCGCGCGCGCCGGCGCGAGCGACGTCGTGGAGCTCCGGGCGCCGATCATCGTGGACGCGACGGGGCGGGACACGCTGCTCGCCTCGAGGTTGCGGCGCAAGGCGCAGCTGGCCGAGCTCGACAAGACCGCGCTCTTCGCCCACTACGAGGGCGTGGTCCGCGAGGAGGGGATCCACCAGGGCAACATCCAGCTGGTCATCTTCGACCACGGGTGGTTCTGGTTCATCCCGTTCCGCGGCGCGGTGACGAGCGTCGGCGCGGTCGTGTCGTCGAGCTGGATCCGGAGCCGGAGGAGAGGGGAGAGCCTCGACCATTTCTTCGATCGCACCGTCGCCGAGAGCAGCTGGGCGCGGGAGCTCCTCGCGGGCGCGCGGCGCGTGAGGCCGGTGGGGGCGCTCGCCGACTTCTCGTACCGGATCGACCAGCTCGCCGGCGACGGCTGGCTCTTCGTGGGCGACGCCGGCGGGTTCCTCGACCCGCTCTTCTCGACGGGCGCGCACCTCGCCATCAAGGGCGCGGATCTGGCGGCCACGGCGATCCACCGCGCGCTCGAGGCCGGGGACACCTCGCGCGCCGCGTTCGCGAGCTACGAGGCGGAGGTCCGCTACGCCGTGGATCTGTTCCTCGGCGTCGTGCAGGGCTTCTACAAGGGCCACTTCCGGGAGACGCTGTTCGAGCCGAACCAGCGGCCCACGATGCGCAAGCTCATCACCAGCATGCTCGCCGGCGACGTGTTCCACGCCGAGAAGCGCCCGCAGTGGGCGTCGTTCCTCCGGCAGTACTATCCGGCGGAGGTGCCCACCTTCACGTGACGCGCGGCGCGCTGGCCCCCGCGCGCGGTCCAGCGCGCGGCCGCGCCAGCGAGCGGGCCGCCGCGCGCGCGGTCACCCGCCGCGCGCGGTCACCCGCCGCAGGGGGCGCGCTCGACGACCGCCTCGCTCATCTGCCGGCACGCGGCCGCGAGCGCGCCGCGCGCCTCGTCCCTCGCGTCGCCATCGAGCGCCTCGTCGTCGGCCTCCGCCTTCGCCTCGAGCGCGTCGCGCGCGATCCGGATCGCGGCCTCGTGGCCCTTCCTCGTCTCCGCGGGCAGCTTGCCGGCGCAGGCGAGCATCGCGGCCAGGTAGCCGTCGCACGCGTCCACCCCCGTGCTCTCGAGCTCGGCCCTCCCCGGATCGCCGCCGGCCTTGCCGCAGCCGAGGACGGAGGTGCCACACAGCAGGAGGAGTCCGAGGAGTGCTCTCGCCATCGTCATCGTCGTCGTCGCGCGCCCGGGGCGCCGCCGGCGCCCGGTGCCGGCCGCGTCGCGCCCCGCTCGATCGCGGCGCACCCTGCCACGGGCGCGCGCCGCGGGGCAATTTTCGGCCGGTCAGGCGCGGATCAGCAGGATGGCGTGCTCGTGGCGCGGGCGGCGCTGGAAGGCGCGCGCCGTGGGGCGGTGGAAGTGCGGGCGCGGCTGCGACGCGACCGCGCGGACCGCGAAGCGCGCGCCGGAGGCCGCGGCCTTCACCACGTCGACCGCGTAGACCGGCGCGCCGGCCACGACGCTGTCGGCGAGCAGCAGCACGAGCGGCGCGCCGCTCCGCAGCACGCGCGCGAGCGCGACGAGCACGCCGCCGAGCTCCTCGCGCCAGCGCGCGCGGCCGGCCTCGGGGCCCAGCGGATCGAGGTGCCGGCGGGCGCCGATCTCGTCCTGCTCGAAGCTCGCGCTCCGGAGCCGGAGCCAGCGCAGCCTGGCCTCGTGGTGGGCGAGGTAGTCGTAGACGCCCGGGTACGGCGGCGACGTGACCGCGAGGTGGACCGAGTCGGGCGCGACGCCGCGCAGCGCGCGCGCGTCGCCCTCCTCGACGAGCGCGGGCGGGCTCGCGGACAGCGGCGCGGCGACGTCGGCGAGGCGCCGGGCGAGCTCCTCCGCCTTGCGCACGAAGAGCCGCGCCGGATAGCCGGCGGCGATCCGCCGCGGCAGCTCGTGCTCCGACGTGTCGGACGTGCGGCGGCTGAGCTTCGTGAGGATGGCCGAGAGCACGAGCTCGAGATCCGCGCGCAGGGCGTCGGCGCCGTGGCCCGCGAGGCGGTCGAGGCCGACGCGCAGCCCGTCGAGCTCGAGCAGCACGTGCGGCTCGAACAGGGCGACGTCCTCGGGGCCGTACCGGCGGCTCGGGCCGGCGCGCGCCTTGCGGCGCTCGTCGGCGGCGGCCGCGACCTCGCGTGCGCGGCGACGAGCCGCTCGCGCTCGCCCGGGGTGCTGCCCTGCACCTTCAGGCGGGCGAGGCGCACGGCGAGGGGGTTCGCGTCGACGCCGATCGCCGCGCGGCCCGCGAGCCGGGCCTCGACGAGGACGGTGCCGCTGCCGCAGAACGGGTCGAGCACCCGATCGCCCCGCCTCGAGAGCGCCTCGACGAGCCGGCGGGCCGTGTCCGGGTGCATCCGGGCCGGGTAGCTGTGGAACCCGTGCACGTGGGCGCGGGCCGCCTCCTCCGCGTCGCTCGCGCTGGCCACGTCGAGCGCGTGGGCGAGCATCGCCGCGTCGCCCGGATCGCCCTCGAGCCGCGTCTCGCCGCCCACGTTGGTCAGCGCGCGGCGCGCCTGCGGCGCAGGGCGGGGCGCGCGGGGTTCCTGGGGCGCGCGGGGTTCCTGGGGCGCGCGGGCCTCCTGGGGCGCGCGGGGCTTCTGCCGCGGGGCGCCCGGCTTCGTCTTCGGATCAGCGCTTCGTGGGCTCGACATGGGCGGTCCGTTGCGTGAGGGGCACGTCGGCGAGCGCTTCCTCCTCGGCGGCGAGGGCGTGCGCCGCGCGCTCGGCCTCGGGCTCGCCCGCGGGCGCCGCGCCGACGCGCAGCCTCGGCGCGTAGCCGAACTCGCCCGCGGGGCTCACCGCGCCGCGCACGACGTCGTTCACCTCGAGCAGCGCGAGCAGCTCCTCGGCCTGGGCCTCGCCGATGCGGAGGGTCGAGGCGAGCGCGCCGGCGGTGAGCGGGCGCTCGGCCTGCCGGGCGACGTCGGACGCGACGGAGACCCAGGCGGCGTCGAGCGCGGGCGCGATGTCCCGGCCCCGCGACTTGGCCCGCCGGAACGCCCACAGGGCGAAGGCGGCGACGGGCGCCATCGTCAGGAGGCCCGCGGCGAAGAGCCCGACGCTCGCGCTGAGGACGAGCAGCATCACGGCGAACAGGAACACCTCGAAGCCGAAGAGCGCGCTCGCCGCGATGCCCGCCGCGCGCCAGACCGAGCGCGCCGAGGCCGCGGCGCGCGCCTTCTGGAGCAGCGGCACCTCGCGGCCGGATCGCTTCGCGCGGTCGCCGTCGACCGGGACGCGCGGGCCGCCGCAGACGTCGCACCGGAAGCGCAGCTCGGGGTGCGCGGAGACGCCGGCCACCCCGCCGCAGTGCGGGCACGCCTCGGCGCGCTGGTCCGCGCCGCACCGCGGGCAGCGCGCGCTCCCCGGCGCGAGCGCCGCGGCGCACACGCGGCAGCGGGCGTCGCCGGACGGCGCCTGCGTCACGGCGCGCTCGCGGCGGACGCGGCGCGGACGCCGTTCACGCTGCGGAGCACGGCGTCGAACAGGGTGCGCCCGTCCGCGCAGCCTTGCCCCTGGAAGGGCTGGCTCATCCGCTCGGGGTGGGGCATCAGCCCGAGCACGTTGCGCCGGGGTCCGCCGTAGATGCCGGCGATGTCCATGGCGGATCCGTTGGGGTTCGCGTCACCTCCGACCAGCCCCTCCCGGTCGCAGTACTGGAGCGCGATGGCGCGATCCTCGACGAGCTTGCGGAGCGTCTCCGGATCGGCCTGGTAGCGCCCCTCGGCGTGGGCGATCGGCAGGCGGAGCACCCGAGGCAGGCCGCTCGTGAACGGCCCCTCGGCGCGCGGCGTCACGAAGACGTCGCGGCACTCGAAGCGCAGGTGCGCGTTGCGGGTGAGGGCGCCCGGGAGCAGCCCCGCCTCGGTGAGGATCTGGAACCCGTTGCAGACGCCGAGCACCAGGCCGCCGCGCTCCGCGTGCCGCCGGATGGCGGGGACGATCTGGCTCGTGCGCGCGATGGCGCCGCAGCGCAGGTAGTCCCCGTAGGAGAACCCGCCGGGGATGGCGACGAGGTCGGTGCCAGCGGGGAGCTCGGCGTCGCGGTGCCAGGCGGTCGACGTGCGGACCTGGAGCACGTCGCGGAGCGTATGGATCATTTCGGCATCGGCGTTGGAGCCCGGGAAGATGACCACGGTCGCGTGCATGGCCGTCCACGTAGTCCGGTTGCCGGCGCTCGGCCAGGGGTCCTGAAGCTGCGCGCCGCTTCACCGGCTTCTGGGGGCGTGCCATGATGGGGCATGGCTTCGCGATGGGCGCGGACCGGCCGGACCGACGCGACGCTGCGGGCTTCGCGGTGGGCGCGGACCGGCCGGGCCGACGCGACGCTGCGGGCCGCGTCCGGCTACCTCGTCCTCTCGGCGCTGGCGGTCGCGCTGACCCTGGTGGTGCGGGATGGATGGCCGTGGATCCACCCGAGCCCCTGGCTCTCGCTGCCCCCGCTGGCCGCCTTGCTGATGAGCGCCGCGCTCGGCCTCACGCTCGCGGCCGGGGTCGTCGCGATGACGCGCGTCGCCGTGGCCCGGTTCGGCTGGGCGCGGCGCCTGCACAGCGAGCTCCGCCCGGTCGCGCTGGACCTCTCGCTCGGCCAGGTCCTGCTCCTCGCGGGCCTCTCGAGCCTCGGGGAGGAGCTGCTCTTCCGCGGGCTCCTGACGCCGCTGCTCGGCGTGGCGCTGAGCGCGCTCCTCTTCGGCCTGATGCACCAGATGCGGGGCCCGAGCCGCTGGGTGTGGGTCGGCTGGGCCGCGGGCGTCGGCGCGGGGCTCGGCGCCATCTTCGCCGCGACCGGCTCGCTCGTCGGGCCGTTCGTGGCGCACGCTGTCGTGAACGCCGTGAACCTCAGCTACCTGCGCGACCACGATCCCGGCGAGGCGGAGCAGCAGGCGACGCTCTGAGGGGCTCGTCCGGCGGGCCGGACGAAGGCCTTCCGTGAGGAGAGGCGTTGCCGAGCTGCCCGGCCCCCGAGAGGGGGCTCGCCGCCTTCGCGAAGCTGGTTCCGCCCGCCAGAAGTCCGGCCAGGGATCCGGAGGGAGAGTTCAACGCCAAGGCGCAAAGACGCAAAGACGCAAAGACGCAAAAAAGATTTGTAGTTTTGCGCCTTTGCGCCTTTGCGCCTTGGCGTTTACTTCTCTGTCCCTCGCGAGGCAGATCCCTGCCGGGAGTTCTGACCGGCGGTACTAGACCGATCGGCTGGCGATCGACCCCCGTCCGGGGTGGCCGAAGGGGAGGGTCGAAGGGGGGTCGGCCCCCGTCCGGGGTGGCCGGAGGGGAGGGTCGAAGGGGGGTCGGCCCCCGTCCGGGGTGGCCGGAGGGGAGGGTCGAAGGGGGGTCGGCCCCCGTCCGGGGTGGCCGGAGGGGAGGGTCGAAGGGGGGTCGGCCCCCGTCCGGGGTGGCCGGAGGGGAGGGTCGAAGGGGGGTCGGCCCCCGTCCGGGGTGGCCGGAGGGGAGGGTCGAAGGGGGTCGACCCCTGGCCGAGGTGGCCGAAGGGGAGGGCGATGGGGGGGTCGACCCCCGTCCGGGGTGGCCGAAGGGGAGGGTCGAAGGGGGGTCGACCCCCGGCCGAGGTGGCCGAAGGGAGCGCGCGGAGCGACCTCAGCGCTTCTTTGCGTCGGGGCGGGGAGGCCGGGCGGGCGCTGGTCGCTGGGGGACCGGGCTCATGCGCGACGAACCTTCTTCATGGCTCGCCGGCTGGGTCGTCGGGGGAGCGACGCTCCCGCGGGAGAGCTCGCCCGGCTCGCCCGAGCGGCCCGGCGAGGATGGCGGCGCCGTCGTCCGGCGGGACGGCGGCTTCGACGAGGCGAGCCGGCCGTGGCCGCGCGGGACCGTGGGCGGATCGCTCTCGTCCGCGCCGCGCCGGCTCGACGGCGGCTTCGCCGTCATGCGGGCGAGCGAGCGCAGCGTCGGCGGCGGCGCGGCCTCGAAATCGAAGCTCAGCTCGAGCGACGGCGGCGCGTCGGAGATCGCCAGGGCGCCGTCGGCCGCCCTCCGCGGCGCGGCGCCGGGCTGGCGGCGCAGGAGCTCCCCGAGCGGCGCGCGCGACGACGGCGGCGCGACGTCGTCCGGGATGGACGACGGCCCGCCGAGCGCCGTCGTCGCGATCCGGGGCTCCTGACGGCGCCGCGACGGCGGCATCGGCAGCTCGACGCGGGCGCTCTCGTCCTCGAGCCGGGTCGCCTCGAGCAGGTAGGCGGCGATCGATTTTCGCTCCGGCGGCACCGGCCGGCTGCCTGGAACGAACGCGAACCGCCCGACCTTCCAGGCCAGCATGGTGCGGAGCGCGGCGAGCGCCGACACGCGCGTGCCGCCCACGGTCCCCTGGACGATGCACCCCTCGGCGATGTCGAGCTGCGCGCGCCGCTTCTTGCTGAGCACCTCGAACACGCCCGAGCGCCGCTCCATCTCGAGGACCGTGAGGACGGTCGCGATCGACATCTGGCTGAGGTCGCCCTCGATGGCGGTCTGGTCGACGGAGGCCGGGATGGACATGAGGCTGTCCCGCCGCTGCCGCAGGCGGGACGCCATCTGCACGAGCGCCCCGATCTGCGCGACGACCTCGGTGACCCGGAACGGCTTGGTCATGTAGACGTCGGCGCCGACGTGGAACCCCTCGAGGCGGGATTGCTGGTCATCGAGGGCGGAGAGGAACAGGAAGGGGGTGACGGACACCCGCGAAGGTTGGGTGCGGACGTTGCGCGCGACCCAGTAGCCGTCGTGGTCGGGCAGGCCGACGTCGCAGACGATGCACTCGGGCTCCAGGGTGCAGGCGGTCGAGAGCCCGGCCTCCGCGGTGGCGCAGTAGATGACCTCGTAACCCACCTCGCGGATCGCGGTGGCGAGCAGGTCCGCGACATACTCCTCGTCCTCGATCACGAGCACGACCCCGCTCGGCATCTGGCAGACGGTACACGCGCGCCGCGGGGGTGGCCAAGGGTGAATGGCGGCGAGCCGGTCCGAAGCTTGGGCCGCGCGCCGCCGCGCGCCGCCGCGCGCCGCCGCGCGCCGCCGCGCGCCGCCGCGCGCCGCCGACGGAGCGTGTCGGCGCGAGTTTGCCCGCGGCGCCCGACCGCGGCGCGGGATTCACGCTATAAGAACGGAAATGGCAACTCCTGTCCGAGAGGCCGGCGGCGCGGCCCGGCCCGGCGAGCGGCCCTCCCCGGGGGCTCGCGTCTTCATCGCGATGAGCGGCGGAGTCGACTCCTCGGTCGCCGCGGCGCGCCTCTGCGACGCTGGTTACGAGGTCGTCGGCGTGACGCTGCACCTCTGGGACTACCCCGACGACGGCAGCGTCAAGAGCCGCTGCTGCGCGCCCGAGGATCAGCACGACGCCCGCCGGGTCGCCGACCACCTCGGCGTCCCGCACTACACCTTCGATCGACGCGCCCTGTTCCGCGAGCACGTCGTCGATCCGTTCGTCGACGCCTACCTCGCGGGCGAGACGCCGAGCCCGTGCGTGGCCTGCAACCGCTCCGTCAAGCTCCGGGAGCTGTTCCCGCTGGCGGAGCGGCTGGGCGTCTCGTGGGTGGCGACGGGCCACTACGCGCGGGTCGTCGTGGAGGAGGGCGGCGCCCGCCTCTACCGCGGCCGCGATCGGCACAAGGATCAGAGCTATTTCCTCCACATGCTCCGGTCGGACGAGCTGTCGCGGCTCCTCTTCCCGCTCGGGGACTCGACCAAGGAGGAGGTGCGCGCCGAGGCGATCGCCCGCGGGCTGCCGGGGGCCGACAAGGGGGAGAGCCAGGAGCTCTGTTTCATCCCCTCCGGCCGCTACGCGCCCTTCGTGGCCGAGCGCGCGGCGGACAGGCTCCGGCCCGGGCCGATCGTCGATGGGGACGGGCGCGTGGTCGGGTCGCACGGCGGGGTGCACGGCTTCACCGTGGGCCAGCGCAAGGGCATCGGCGTCTCGCTCGGCCGCCCGGCGTTCGTCGTGGGCCTCGACGCGGCGACCGGCGCGGTGCGCCTCGGCGACGAGGCCGACCTCTACGCGGCGGGCGCCGAGATCACCGAGGCCGTGTGGTCCGACGACGCGGTCTTCCCCCTGGAGGCCGAGGTGCGGGTGCGCGCGCGGCACGAGGCGGCGCCCGGCGTCATCGAGCGGCGGCGCGACCCCGCGACGGGCGTCGAGAGCTTCGTGGCGCGGTTCGAGAGCCCGGTGCGGGCCGTCTCCCCCGGTCAGATGGCCGTGGTGTACCGGGGCGACCGCGTCCTCGGCGGCGGCCGCATCCGGGCCGCCCTCCGCCCGGGGACGGCGTCGTGACGGCGCGCCTGCTCGTGCCCCTCGTGTGCTGCCTCTCGCTCGGGTGCTCGCTCGGGCAGGGGGAGGGCGAGGTCTACAGCTCGAGGCTGCTCGCGGCGGACTGCTGGGAGGGCGCCTACGACATGCGCCCCGACTTCTTCGCCGCGGTCCCGTACCGCTCCACGCTGCAGATCCGGGTGCAGCGGGGCAGCGACCTCCAGGAGGTCTCGGACGGCCTCGCGGTCACGATCGACGATGTCGGCATCATCCGCGGGGACGGGCAGGTGAACAAGCTCGACGTCGACCTGAGCGTCGGGCTCCCGCCCGGCGTCGAGCTGCCGGGCTCGCCCCCGCCGACGCCGAAGCCGGAGGGGCTCGCCCCGCTCGTGCACATGGCGCTCTACCTCCAGCGGTCGTGCCACAACCAGAACACCGTGCTCTACGCCGTGGATGGGACCATCAAGTTCCAGGCGCTGTTCAGCGGCGATCCCAACGAGACGGACGCGGTCGACAAATTCACGGACGCGACGTTCGACATCTGGGTCGGTGATCCGCGCGACGCCGGGATCGGTCATCCAGCGGACGCCATCCCCCGGGAGCTCCTCTCGAGGGTCACGGGGAGCTTCCGTTTCTATTTCGAGCGAGGTCAACCTGGCCAACCGTTCCCCTGAGCTCGCCGCGACTCCGTCCTGGGTCTCTGGTGGTGTCCTACCTGTCAGGATACGGGCCTTCAGCGACGGAGTGGATTGAAGCTGACCATCTGCCAGGTCGCTCGGCCGAGACGACATGGCAAAGCGCCGCGCACTCGCGGTAAAGTAGTGACCGCTCATGCCCCAACCCCCGCCTCGACCCGCATCGCGAATGGGCGGACCTCCAAGCCCCGGGTCGACCAATTCATCGTCTGACGCGCGCGCGAAGGAGTCCGAGAAGCAGCAGGGGACCTACTTCCTGGGCCGTTACCGCGTGGTCGACGAGATCGGGGTGGGCGGAATGGCGAGCGTCCACCTGGCGCGCATGGATGGGCCGGGCGGCTTCCAAAAATGGGTCGCCATCAAGCGGATCCACCCGCATCTGGTCGAGGACGATCAGTTCGTCGACATGTTCCTGGACGAGGCGCGCATCGCGGCTGGCATCAACCACGCCAATGTCGCGCAGGTGTTCGATCTCGGGAAGGACGACAACACTTACTGGATCGCCATGGAGTATCTCCACGGCGAGCCGCTCCGGGAGGTGATGCGGCGCGCCGAGGAGCGCCGGCTGCGCATCTCGCCCGAGCTCGCTGCGCGCATCTGCTCCGATGCGGCAGAGGGGCTCCACGCCGCCCACGAGCTGCGCGGAAAGAACGGCCAGCTGCTCGGCCTTGTGCACCGCGACGTGACGCCGCACAACCTGTTCCTCACGTACGACGGCTACACCAAGGTGGTGGATTTCGGGATCGCCAAGGTGGCCGATCGGCTGTCGTCCACCCGCGCGGGAACGCTGAAAGGCAAGTTGGCCTACATGTCTCCCGAGCAGGTGCGCGGCAATGAGGTCGATCGCACGACCGACGTGTTCGCGCTCGGTGTCGTCCTCTGGGAGCTCACGACGAACCAGCGTCTCTTCCGGATGGATACCGATCTCGACACCCTCGAGAAGGTGCAGGCCTGCGTGGTCCCGCCGCCGTCCACGATCGTGCCCGACTATCCGATCGAGCTGGAGAGCGTCGTCATGAAGGCGCTCGCCAAGCACAGGCAGGACCGCTTCCAGACGGCGCGCGAATTTTCGCGAGCGCTGCAGAACTTCCTGATGCGGAGCGGGATCTTCGTCGGCTCCGAGGAGGTCGCGCAGTTCGTGCAGCAGGTGTTCGCCGACCGCATCCAGAAGCGCGAGGCGCACCTCGCGTGGGCGGCGGAGGTGACGTCGACGATCAACGTCGAGCAGGTGCGCGGGCGGGCCTCGACCACGGCCACGGACAGCATCGGGCTCCGCAGCCGCGGCCGGGAGCCCGAGCCGCACCAGCGGCTCACGCCGCCGCAGGTCTTCCGGCACAACGCCGCGCCGGCGAGCGGGATCGCGCCGGTCGGACGCACGCCGTCGAGGGACGCGGCCGGCAAGCAGATGGTGGCCTCGTCGCTGATGGACGACGACGAGGATGTCCCGACGACGGTCGCGACGCGCGAGCACGCCGAGCCGGTGCGGCCGCTCCCCTACGGCGAGCGCGCGATGCCGCGCCCGGCGGCCGGCATGGCGCCGGAGCTCGCGCCGGCGCCTCCTCCTCAGCCCGGCGCCCCGTCCGCCCTTCCCACCGTGCGGCCCGGCGCCTCGCCCGCGCACGCGGGCTCGCCGCGCGCGCCCGGCGGCCAGAACCTCACCGCGCCGACGATCCCGGCGAACCCGTATCCGCCGCGCGATCTCGGCGCGGCCGATCGGGCGCCGTTCCCCAAGGGGGGCCTCCTGGACAGCGATCTGGGCAACCCGCTCGCGTCCACGCTCGCGCTCCCGCAGCAGGCTCCGCCCCAGCCCCCCGCGCCGGTCCCGCAGGGCTCGAGCGACGCCGCGCGCCGCGCGCACGCCGGCAGGGCCGTTGCGTTCGGCGCATCGCCGCAGGCGCCCTCGTACGCGCTGCCGTTCAACGGCCAGGGCTACGCTCCTTCGCCTCCTGCCGGCTCGCCCGCGCCGGTGTTCCCGCCGCCGCCGTCGATGACGTTCGATCCATCGCGTGCGCAGGCCCAGCCGTTCGCGCCCGCCGCGCCGGCGCAGCCTCCCCAGTCGCAGATCGAGACCGCGCTCTCGCTGCCGCGCCCCGATCCGGCGGCCATCTGGGCGGCCACGCAGGACGCGGTGTCCAAGGGGAACGGCAGGAACACGCTCGTGCTCGTCGCCGTCATCGCCCTCACCGCGCTGTGCGTCATCGGCATCGGCGCGCTGATCTACATCAAGACGATGGCCGCGCAGCCCGCGCCCCAGAAGGGCGTCGACGCTGCGCCGCCCGCCTCGACCGGCGCGGCCGCCACGCGCCGGCCGCGCCTCGGCGCCAACGTGGAGCCCGCGGGGGATGGGCGCGCTCGCTCGCTCGCCCTCGCCGGCGGAGCTCCTCTCGTCCACCCCGGCGCGACGCGCCTGCGGCGCGTTACGATGAAGGGATGAAGGCTGTTCATCGCCGCTCGAGCGGCGCCAGGGCGCGGCCCCGCGCCGGCGAGCGAGCGCAGCTGCGCATCGACGCGCTGGCCGCGGGCGGCGCAGGGATCGGTCGGCTCGCCGGCGAGGTCGTCTTCGTCCCCGCGACGGCGCCGGGCGACCTCGTCGAGGTCGAGCTCGATCGGAGCGCGCGCCCGGCGCGGGGCAAGCTGCTCCGCGTGGTCGAGCCGAGCTCCGACCGCGTCGCCCCGCCCTGCCGCTTCGCGGAGACCTGCGGCGGCTGCGACTGGATGCACGTCCGCGTCGAGGCGCAGCAGGCCGCGCACGCGCAGATCGTCCGGCAGGCGATCGCGCGCGCGGCCTCGCTCGCCGAGGCCGACCTGCCGCCGATCCGCCTGCACCCCGCGCCCCAGCCGCTCGGCTACCGCTCGCGCGCGCGGCTGTTCGCGCGCGCGGAGCGCGGCGAGGTGCGCGTGGGCTACCGCGCGCCGAGGACGCACGCCGTCGCGGCGGTCGACCGCTGCCTCGTGCTGGCCGACCCGATCGCGCCGCTCGCCGGCGAGCTGCCCAGCGTCCTGCGCGGGGCCGCGGGGGAGGGCGACATCCTCGTCTCGCTGGGCGCCGCGAGCCGCCCGGTGGTCGAGATCCTCTGGCGCGGCCAGCTCCCGCCGGCCGTGTGGCAGCTGCTCGACGAGCGCACGGCCCGCGGCGCGTGGGCCGGCGCCCGCGTCACGCTGGACGGCGCGCGCGAGGCCGCGTCGTTCGGCGATCCGCGGCCGGCGATCGTGGGCGCCGACGGCCTGCCGCTGCTCCTCGCGCCGGGCGGCTTCGGGCAGCCGTCCGAGGAGGGCGCCGCCGTGCTCGCCGGCCGCGCCGCCGAGCTCGCTCACCTCGACTCCTCCCGGCCGCCGCACGTCCTGGAGCTGTTCGCGGGGAGCGGGACGCTCTCCGTGCTCCTCGCGCGCGGCGCGCCGCGGCCCGCGCCGGTCGCCGGGGCTGCCGAGGCCGCCTCGCCGGCCGCCCCGGGGCTCGCGTCGTTCACGGCGGTGGAGCGCTCGCCCGAGGCGGTCGCGTGCCTGCGCCAGAACCTCGCCGCCCGCGGCCTCGCCGGCAAGGCGATCGAGGCGGACGCCGACCAGGTCCCGATCCCGGCGCGCACCGACGTCGTGGTGCTGGATCCTCCGCGCAGCGGGGCGCCCGGCGCGGCGCGCGCGATCGCGGCCTCGGGCGCGCGCGTGGTCGTCTACGTCTCGTGTGACCCGGCCACCCTCGCGCGCGATCTCGGCGGCATCCTCGGCGGCGGCTTCGAGATCACGGACATCGAGGCGGTCGAGCTCTTCCCGCAGACGAGCCACATCGAGTCGATCGTCCGCCTCACCCGCGCCCGCCGGCCGGCTCGCTGAGCAGCGCGGCGCGCCTCCGCCCAGCGGCTTGCGCTACGCTGGCCGGGATGATTCACCCCCTCGACGAGCGGCTCCGCGAGGAAGCGCGGCGCTACCGCCTCGTGTTCGCCTGCCCCGACTGCGCGTCGTTCGATCCGGCGGAGACCGAGCGCGACGAGGCCGGCGGCGCGCCTGCCGGCGGCGCGCCGCGCTGCTCGCTCGGCTATCCGGTCGCGCCGCACCTGAGCCCGTCGCTCGGCGACGATCGCGACGAGATCATCTTCTGCAAGGCGTTCGAGCTGCGATGAGCCCGTCTCCCGGGCCTCCCCCGCCGCCCAGGCGGGGCCGGTCGCACCCCCCGTCGCTGATCCGGCTGGCCGAGCGGCTGATCCGGGACGAGCGGCTGCTCGCGCGCGGCGACGTGGTCCTCTGCGCGTGCTCCGGAGGCCCCGACTCGACGGCGCTGCTGCACGTCCTCGCCGTGCTCCGGCGGCGGATCGGCCACGAGGTCGTCGCGCACGGCGTCGACCACGGCCTGCGGCCGGCGGCCGCGGCCGAGCTCGCGATCGCGCGCGATCTGGCCGAGCGGCTCGGCGTCCCCTACTCCAGCACCCGTGTGGACGTGGCGCCCGGCGCGAACCTCCAGGCCAGAGCGCGCGACGCCCGGTTCGCCGCGCTCGCGGCGGCCTCGGCGGCGCGCGGCGCCCGCGCGATCGCGACCGGCCACACCGCGGACGACCGGGCCGAGACGGTGCTGCTGCGCCTGCTGCGGGGCGCAGGGCCGCGGGGGCTGGCCGTGCTGCCGCCGCGCGCGCCGCTCTGGACCGACGCCGCCGGCGCGGCGCCGGGCGCCGCGGCGCCGGGCTCGGCGGCTGCCGGCGTCGAGCTCATCCGCCCGTTGCTCCTGGCCCGCCGCGCCGACGTGCTGGCCCACCTCAGCCGACATCGGCAGGCGTTCGCGGAGGATCCCAGCAACGGGGACCCCCGCTTCACCCGCGTTCGCGTCCGCCGCGAGCTCCTCCCGCTCCTCGAGGACCTGTCGCCGGCGATCGTCGAGCACCTCTGCGCGCTCTCGGACATGCTCGCCGCCGGCCGAGATCGGCGCGCCGGCGGCGATCCGGCCGTCCTCGACGGCGGCGAGCCGCTCTCGATCCCGCTCGGTCGGGCGCAGCGCCTCGCGATCGAGCGGGCTCGCAAGCTCGGGCGGCCGCTGCGCGTCCTGGTCCGCGGCGGCGGAGAGATCGCCCTGGGCTTTCCAGAGGAGTCCAGCGTGCTTATCGAGGACAGGTCCGAGCGTCGCGGGGCCTGACCGCATGCACCCCACCCGCGACCCCTGTCGAGTCCCCTGTTTCGCCGTGCCGCCGCGGGGAAAACCCGCGGTCGACGACCGAGCCGACGGGTGGCATGCTGACTGGAACACGCGTACAATTTCGGTACACGCCGGCTCGCCGCGCGAGCTTAGAGGGTCCTCGTGAAGCAATCGCACAAGACGCTGCTGCTCTGGGTTCTGCTGATCATGATGTTCTTGGCGATCTGGCAGTTCTTGAGCCCGGATTCCCGGCCCGCCACGCAAGTCGCGTTCAGCGAGTTCATGGGCCAGGTCCAGGTCGAGGCCAAGGACAAGGATCCGCACGTCGAGTCGGTCACCATCAAGGACCGCGAGTACACCTTCTGGGTCAAGGACCCCAAGACCGGGGCGAAGACGAAGAAGGTCACGATCGGGCCTGACAACGCCGACGAGATCACGAAGACGATCGTCGACAACAAGGTCGCCGTCTACTTCGAGAAGGAGGACACGTCGCCGTTCTGGCCGGGGGCGATCATGTACCTCCTGCCGACGGTCTTCCTGCTCGTGATGTTCTACCTGTTCATGCGCCAGCTCCAGGCCGGCGGCGGCAAGGCGATGAGCTTCGGCAAGTCGCGCGCGCGGCTGCTCAGCGAGGCGCAGAACAAGGTGACGTTCGCCGACGTCGCGGGCATCGACGAGGCGAAGGACGAGCTCGAGGAGATCATCGCGTTCCTCAAGGACCCGAAGAAGTTCCAGAAGCTCGGCGGCCGGATCCCGAAGGGCGTGCTCATGATGGGCCCCCCCGGGACGGGCAAGACGCTCCTCGCGCGCGCGATCGCCGGCGAGGCCGGGGTGCCGTTCTTCTCGATCTCCGGCTCGGATTTCGTCGAGATGTTCGTCGGCGTCGGCGCGAGCCGGGTGCGCGACCTGTTCGAGCAGGGCAAGAAGCACGCGCCGTGCATCATCTTCATCGACGAGATCGACGCGGTCGGCCGCCACCGCGGCGCGGGCCTCGGCGGCGGGCACGACGAGCGCGAGCAGACGCTGAACCAGCTCCTCGTCGAGATGGACGGCTTCGAGTCGAACGAGGGCGTGATCATCGTCGCCGCGACGAACCGCCCCGACGTCCTCGACCCTGCGATCCTGCGGCCTGGCCGCTTCGATCGGCGCATCGTGGTGAACCGCCCCGACGTGCGCGGCCGCGAGGGCATCCTCCGGGTCCACACGAAGAAGGTCCCGCTCGGGCCGGACGTCGACATGGAGATCCTGGCGCGCGGCACGCCCGGCTTCGTCGGCGCCGACATCGAGAACCTGGTCAACGAGGCGGCGCTCCTCGCGGCGCGTCAGGACAAGGACGTCGTCACGATGATCGACTTCGAGATGGCCAAGGACAAGGTGCTGATGGGCGCCGAGCGCCGCAGCATGGTCATCAGCGACGAGGAGAAGCGGACCACGGCCTACCACGAGGCCGGGCACGCGCTGGTCGCGAAGCTCCTGGAGAAGTTCTCGGATCCGGTCCACAAGGTGACGATCATCCCGCGCGGCCCGGCGCTCGGCCTCACGCAGCAGCTGCCGAAGGAGGACCGGCTCAGCATGTCGCGCGAGTTCGCCAAGGCGCGGCTCTCGGTGCTGATGGGCGGCCGCGTCGCGGAGGAGATCATGTTCGGCCAGTTCACGACCGGCGCGGGCAACGACATCAAGCAGGCGTCGAACCTCGCGCGGCGGATGGTGACCGAGTTCGGCATGAGCGACGTCATCGGGCCGATCTCGTACGGCGCCGACGAGGAGAGCGTGTTCCTCGGGCGCGACTTCACGAGCCGGCGCCGCGACTACTCGGAGACGATCGCCAACCAGATCGACGACGAGGTGCGGCGGTTCATCCTCGACGCCCACGCCGAGGCGCGGCGGCTCCTCACTGAGAACCGCGAGATCCTCGAGCGGCTCGCCAACGCGCTCCTCGAGCGCGAGACCCTGGACGCGGAGGAGGTCGACGCCATCGTCTCGGGCCGCGAGCTGCCGCAGCGCCAGCGCGTCGTGATCCCGAGCTACAGCGATCGCGATCGCGCCGCGAAGGAGAAGCGCCGCGCGGCCAGCATCTTCGGCACGCCGAAGCCCGCCCCGAGCACCTGATCGCGAAGCGCGGGGGCCGCGCCCGGTGAGCCCGGGCGAGCGCCCCCCGCACCGCCGCGCGCCGCACGGCACGGCGCGGCCCCCGAGACGCCTCACTCCCTCCCCTCAGACAGCAACGCACGCGGCGCGCGACGCGAACCGCGACGCACGCGACGCGGACAGCGACGCACGCGGCGCGCGACGCCGGCCCGCCTCAGGGAGCGGTCAGGGTCGTCTGCAGGAACGCCCACTGCTGCAGATCTGCCGGGCGGCCGCCGTCGTGCGCGCGGTTCGCCTTCGTGAAGATCGCCTGGGCGCCGTCGCCGAAGATGAACAGGCCGTAGCCGAGCGCGAAGCGCAGCGGCTCCCACGGCTGGAAGGCGAGCGAGACGTCGATCTCGTGGCCGAGCGTCCGGCGCTCGTTGTCGCTGACGGCGCCCACGGGAAGGAGCCGCGCGGTGACCCACCTGCCGCCGGGCGCGGCGAGGCCGACGAACGTGTACCCGGCGGCGACGGTCATCGCGTCGAGGGGGGACGCGCGGACGGCGCCGCCCGCCTCGATCACGTTGGACCACGCGTAGAGCCCCATCGGGCCGTGGTTGTCCTGCGCGTCGGGCAGGATCGGATCGAAGCGGCGCTGCGTCTCGCCCTCCTCGAGCGCGCCGTCGTCGCCCGTCGCGTACGCGCCGCGGGCGCTGAAGGTGAGGCGGGCGGGCAGGGACGTCTCGAGCGCCGCCCGCGCGGCGGCCGCGAACGCGCCGAGCGGGCGATCGGCCGTGAAGGTGGCGACCCGACCGAGCTCGTAGGCCCCCTCGATCGCATAGCGGAAGCCCCGGCGGTCGCCGGAGATGCGCGCGTCGAGGACCACGGTGTCTCCGGGCGTGAGCCAGGTCGGCCGCGGCTCGCGGGCGATGCGCGCGAGCGCCGTGGCCTCGAGGTGGAGCAGGGGGGCGACGCGCCAGAGCGCGTTCAGGCCGTAGAGCTGCGTCCCCGTGCCGGCGGAGATGGGCTTGCGCGTCCCCGTGACCTCGGGCGGCGCGCCGCCCGGCGCCGCGAGGAGCACGGCCATCGCCTCGAGGTCGACGTTGCCGAGCTGCACCCCCGCGCGCACCCCGTCGAGCGAGCGCGCGGTGAGGGTCTCGTCGTCCGCCCCGATCAGGCGGCCGTCCCCCCACTCGATCCGCTGCCGGCCCAGCCGGACGAAGGCGCGGCGCCCCGAGCGCGTGCGCAGATCGACGTAGGCCTCGTAGGGCGCCGTCGCCGGGAGGGACGGCTCGCCCGCCCCGACGAAGATCGCGTCGTCGCTCCCCCAGAGCCGCGCGTCCTGCAGCGTGAGGACGCCCGTGACGGGCCCGCGCTCGACGGCCAGGCCGAGGCGCGCGCGCTGGGCGAAGAACCACTGGGTCTTGACGACGTTGCCCGTGTCGAGGAGCGGCGGCAGCGCGCCCCCGAAGCCCTCGGCGAGCACCGCGTTCGAGCTGTAGACGTCGCCGCCCGTGTCCACGGGGTACCGGCGAAACTCGCCCCGGATCCGGAGCTCCGCCGACGGGCGGAAGACGAACCCGCCGAGGTGCACGCCCTCCGACTGCGGCGGCGCCTGGGCCGCCGCGGTCCGGGGCGCGAGCGCGAACGCGAGGAGCGCCGATCCCAGAGCGATGGAGGCGTACGGCAGGGATCGGATCATCAGCGAGGAGGGCCGGAGCGCGGGGTCGTCGAACGGCGGATGCGCGGCCTGGCGCGCGGCGTTCTCGCGGGCCGCGCTCCTGGATCGCTCGCGGAGGATAGGCGTCCCGGCGCTCGTCGGACAAGTGGGGAAGCTGCCGAATGGGACGCAGTGCCGCTCCTGTCCGGCGGCGCTGCCGCCGGGCAAGGCGAGCCGCCGCGCCGGCGGCGTCAGGGATCGAAATCGTCCTCGCCGTTCGGCGGCGGGGGCGGCTTCGGCGGCCTCGGCGCGGCTGCTGCGCCGCTCCCGCGCTGCGGCGGCGCCTTGGCGCTTCCGGCAGGCTGCCTCGGCGTGGGGCGCCTCGCCGCGCTTCGCCGCGCCGGCGCGACGCCCGCGTCGACGGCGAGCACCAGATCGAGCGCGAGCTTCGACGCCCTGCCGGCGTGCCGCTCGGCGGTCGCCCCTGCCTCGGCGAGCACGCGCTCGGCCGCCTCGAGCTCGCGCTTCGCCTCGCGGCGCTGCGGGTCGCCCGCCATGGTCTCGGCCCACGAGGCCGAAAGCGACGCCCGCTGCTCCTCGAGCTCCGCCGCGCGCTTCGACAGCTCGCCGAGCTGCTTCGCCGCCGCGAGGGAGCTCTTCAACGACGCCTCGAGCGCCTCGACGGCGTCCCTGTCGTCCGCGTCGAGCGATCGCCCGCCTCGGGCGCTGACGAGCCGCGCTTCCGGCACGAGCTCGACGTGGAGCGAGACGCCCGACGCGCGGAGCTCCGCGGCGCGCGCGCGCGCCGCGTCGAGCGCCGCGTCGGCGGCCGACCTCGGATCGAGCCCGGCCGCGCGCGCGAGCTCGGCCCGCGCCGCGTCCGCGAGCGCCTCGGCCTTCAGCGACTCCTCGCGGAGCGCCAGCGCGGCCTCGAAGAACGCGTCGTAGGGCTGCTTGCCCGTGCGCAGGGCCCGGCCCTGCTCGAGCTGCGACGCCTGCGCGGCGCACGCCGAGAGCAGCGGCGCGTGCGCCGCGGCGAGCAGCAGCGCGAGCGCCGCCGCCCGGAGGCGGCTCGCGCCGCCCGGGGCCCTCGTCATCCACATTGGAGGATGACCCCCCAGAGCTCGTAGCTCGCGGCGGGCTTCGAGAGGAACACGACGCCCACGTAGCCCGATCGCGGCGCCACGCCGAGCACGCCTTGCCCGAAGTTCCCGGCCGGGGGCGAGAGCGCGATCGGATCGCCGATCGGGGAGAAGTTGGGGGCCAGGGTCTGCGCGCGCATGGCGCGGCTCCCCGGAGGGCCTTCGGTCCACACGAGGAGCCAGCGTCCGTCGCCGAGCCCCGCGATGTCCGGCGCGAACGCGTCGCCGCCGGGGCCGCCGGAGGGGAGCGGGATCACCTGGGTCGACGTGGGGATGTCGCCCGGCGCGGCTTGCCCGGCGCGGATCTCCCATCGCCCGTCCGCGGGCCGGTCGGCGAAGACGACGGCGAGGGCGCGCTCGTTCCAGCCGAGCGAAGGCTTGCCGAGCGCGCCACCGGAGCCCGTCACGCGGGTGAGCTCGCCGCCGGGCCTGCGCTCGGCGTCGAGCCAGCCGGCCCACACGGCCTTCTCGCGGCGGAACGCGACGGCGTACCCGCGGGACCCGGCCGCGAGGGCGCGCGGCGACTCGAGCGGCTCGTCGCCTTGCACCGGCCAGAGCCGCGAGGGCGCGGCGCCGGGGTCGTCGGCCGCGACCACGGCGCCGTCGGCCAGGCCGATGACGAACGGCCGGGGCCCCGGGACGCTGACCGGGGAGCGGATGGCCTGCTGCGCCGACGTGAGGACGGTGAAGGTGTCTTCGACCGGCGAGATGCTCACGATGTCGGCGGCCTCCCGGTTCGAGAATTTCTCGCTCCGCTCCCCGGTCGCGGGATCGATCTCGAGGCCGACGGCCTCCATGGCGCTCTTGGCGTAGCCCACCAGGAGCTTGCCGCCCTTCGTCGCCGTGACCTCGAAGGGGATGCTCTTCGCGACGAGCGGCGCCCATGGCTGCGGCTGGCGCGCCACCCAGCAGGGCTTCAGCGGCGCGGGGATCGCGGAGCGGGCGGCGTTTTGCGCGGCGCCGAGCGCGGGGCGCGCCGTCGCGACCAGCGGCTGCCGCGCGGCCGCGACGGAGTGGCGGCCCGCGAAGAAGGCGGCGATGCTCATGAGCACCGCCGCCCCGCAGATGCCGATGAGCGATGAGATCGGCACGGGCACCGCCGTGGAGAGCCGGCCGTCGCCCCGCGCCGGCGCGCCCGCGAGGGGCGGCTGAGCGCGCCGCGCCGCGAGGGCGCGCGGATCGAGCGCAGGCGGGCCGTTGCTCGATCCCGGGGCGGAGCCGCGATCGGAGCGCGGCGCCGGCGGAGCCGCGGCGGACGCAGGGCGCAGCCCGGGCAGCAAGCCTGGCCACGAGCGCATGGCCGGGTGCCCCTGCGGCGCGCCTGCGCCGACGCCCTGCGGCGCGCCTGCGCCGACGCCGGCCGAGGGGATCGTGGCGTACTCGCGGCGCCCCATCGTCGCGTCGACGGCCAGGGGGGAGCGCTTCGTCTCGCTGGGCACGGGCGCAGCGGCGTGCTCCTTGGCCTCGCGGTGCGGCACGGTCGTGGTGGAGGGCTCGGGGGCCTCGCTGACGGCGCGGATCTCCGATGGAACCCGGCCATCGTCGGCCGGCGTGCTCTCGACGCCGCGGGGCGGGGGACCGTCGCCGGGCGCCGCGGGGCTCGCGAGGCGAGGCCCGATGGACGCGATCGCCGCCGCGTCGGCGGCGATCGAGACGGGCGTCGCTTCGGCCGAGGGGACCGGGGCAGCCGGGGGCGAAGGGAGCGCTGCGGCCGGCTGCGAGGGGGACGGCGGCGCCGCCACCGGCGTCGCGCGGGGAGCCTCCGCGGGCGGGCGCGGCGGCGGCGCGGGGAGCGCGCCGAGGCGGACGAGGGCCTTCGCGCCTGCCGCGGTGTGATCCGGTGCATCGAGCGCCGGCGCGCCGGCAGGCCGCTTCGCAGCGACCGCGGGGAACCGGACCGGGACCGGCGGCGGCGGCACGGACCGCCCCTTCGTGGGCCGCTTCGTGCCCCGGCTGGGGCTCGCCAGCGCCGGCGGCGTTGCCGGGAGGGGCTTGCCGGCGCCCTGATCCGCAACGGCGGCCGCGCCGCTGCGCCCGTCGTCCTGCGGCGCAGCGCCGGCCGTCGCTCCGTCGCGGCCTGGAGGCAGGGGCGGCGGCCGGGGCGGCCTCGCCGCGCGCGCGGCCGGGCCGCCCGCGGCCTTCGGCGTCGCGCCGGGCCTGCTGGGCGCGGCCGAGCCCGCCGCGCGCCTCGCCGCTGCGGGCTCGCCGCCTTGGGTCATCCCGCCGGCGCCGCCTGCGTCGCCGGCCGGACGCTGATCGGCCGGCGTGTCCTCGCGGTCCTCGGACGCCGAGGGGAGCTTCGGCGCGCGCGGGATCGCGGGCGCTCCCTCCTCGCCTGCCGAGGAGCCGTCGTAGCGGGGCAGCTGCGTGATCGCGCGGGCGACGCCCGCGTCGAACGCTCCGCCCGCCGAAGGCACGACGATCGGCGCGCTCTGTCCGCTGGCCGGCGCGCTCGCCGGGGCCTCGACCCCCGCGAGCGTCGCCATGGGCTCGCGCTTCCGCGGCGGCGGGGGTGGCGGCTGCGGTCGCGCGGTGGCCCGGCCCGGGGACGCCGCAGGTCGCCGCTCGTTCGCGGACCTGTCCGGGGGCGCGGGGCGCTGACCCGGGCGGGCGGGCGCCGGGCCCAGGTCCTCGACGAGCTCGAGCTCCAGCGTCGCGCCGCTGTCGCGCGCCGACGCCCGGGCGTCGGCGGCGGGCTTGTCGGGCGGAGCGGCGCCCGCCTCCGGCTTGCGCCGGAGCTGCGCGGCGTCGGCGAGCTCCGGCTGCTTGGAAGCCGGGGCCCACGCTTCCATGCCCTGGCGCCACACGAGGGTGGAGCCCGGGATGACCCCGGCAGCCAGCGCGCTGCGCAGCTCGGCGGTGCTCACGAGCCGCTGGACGCCGCGCTCATCCGTCCATCGCCACGCGCTCAACGGCGGCCCCTCCTCCCCTTGCGAGGGCGCCGGAATTTCAGGACGCGATCCACGACGCGGGGATCGTACCGCGCGTCGTTTGCAAAGAGATCCTCTTTCGTCCGATCGCGCAACCGCGCGCCCGCTCCTGACGACGATCGCGCTGGCAGCCCATGAGCCCTCCCCGCGCCCTCGTCGCCGCAATCCGCTTTCTGGCCGCCGTCGCTGCGCGTGCGCTCAGCCCACCGGCCTGCGCCGCCTGTGACGCCGCCATCGCAGCTGGCGCGGTATTTTGCTCCGACTGTGCGCGGACCACCGTGCCGTACGCGGAGCGCCGGCTGCAGAGGGCGGTGGGGCCCAGCGCGGCGGCGGGCGTCGATCTCGTCGCGTTCGCTGCGTTCGACGGGGCGGTCGCGGAGGGGATCCGGCGCTTCAAGTACGGGGACCGGCCGGATCTCGCGCGCCCGCTTGGCCGGTTGCTGCTCGGCGCGGCGCGCGACGCCGAGGTGAGCGTCGACCTCGTGGTCCCGGTGCCGCTGCATCCGCGCCGTCTCGCCGAGCGGGGGTACAATCAGGCGGCCTTGGTGGCTGCGCACGTCGCTGACGGACTTCCGGCGTCGATGGTCCCGCGGGCGCTTTGCCGCGTCCGTCCCACGGCGCAGCAGGCGCAGCTCCCGCGCGGTCTCCGCCTGCAGAACGTGGCGGGGGCGTTCCGGGTCTGCGCTCCGGAGCGCGTGCACGGCCGGCGGGTCGCGCTGGTCGATGACGTGGCCACGACCGGCGCCACGCTCGCGGCGTGCCGGGAAGCGCTCCTGGGCGCGGGGGCTGCTTCGGTCACCTACCTGGTCCTCGCGACGACCGAGAGCGGCGAGGACGAGCTCAGAAGGCCGCCTCTGTCAGCGCACCGCACTTGATGCGGACCGTCCTGCCTTCGGCGAGCCATCGCGTACCGTTGCGCGTCGGCTCGCCGAGCCGCACGAAAAAGCGCCCGCAGCGCACCTCGATGGGCTGATTGCTGGGACCGACCGCCACGCCCGTGACGTACACGGTCGCGCTCTTGGAAGAGTTGAGCTTGAGGAAGCCGTAACCGCGGCGCGGGGTCCGCGGAGCGCTTGCTTCGGCCTGGATGGGCGGCGGCTGTGGAGGTGCCGTCGCTGCCTCGGGGCTGGGCTGGGGTGGAGGCGAGGGCGCTGCCTCGGGGCTGGGCTGGGGTGGAGGCGGGGGCGGAGCGGCGGGGGGCGGGGGTGCGGGCTGTGCAGCGGCTTCGGTCGCGCTTGGCGTGAGCTGGGCGGTCAGCTGCACGGGGGCGGCTGCGGTGTTCGAGGCTGCGGTGTTCGAGGCTGCGGGGTTCGAGGCTGCGGTGATGACGCTGGCGGGACCGCGGGCCGCCATGTTCGCCGGGAGAGCCTCCTGGCTGCGCTCTGCGAGCCCGGGCAGGCCCGTCTCGACGGTGTAGACGCCCAGCGCAAACACGATCGCTGCCGTCATGAGGGCAACGCCGATGGTGCCGAGGGGCGAGAGCGGCTTCGACGGATGGCCGTCAGCCGACCGAGGTTGGGGTTCGTCCCCCGCCGACCCAGGTTGGGGCACCTCGTCGGCCGACCCAGGTTGGGGGGAGAGCGGCTTCGACGGATCGCCGTCAGCCGACCCAGGTTGAGGCCCGTCCCCAGCCGACCGAGGTTGGGTCACGTCCCGAGCCGACCGAGGTTGGGTCACGTCCCCACCAGCCGACCCAGGTTGAGGCGCACTCTCGGTCGACCCAGGTTGGGGCGCATCCCCCCCAGCCGACCCAGGTTGGGGCGCATCCTCGGCCGACCGAGGTTGAGGCGCGTCCGTCGAGAACATCGCCGTCAGTCTAGCGGGATCGTCCACCGCCGAACCTTTCTCTCCCGCTCGGCGGCCCAACGTCCGGCGCGCAGGACCGCTCCCTCCCAGCCGCTCCGGAAAGCAAGCACGGACGCTGTTTGTGTGCTGGAATACATTCGTGTACGTCATCGCACATCCACTGACGTGGGTTCGCAGGGGGATGCCGCACGGCCGGCGCGCGCTGGCCGCCGGCGCGCTCGACACCCTCGGGCTCCTGGATCGCTTCCTGTGGCTGCGCGCGAAGCTCCGGCTGCCCGTGCTCTCCGTGTTCACCTACCACCGCATCGCCGAGCTCTCCGACGTGGACGAGCTCGATCCCGGCGTCGCCGAGGTGAGCGCGCGCGAGTTCGAGGAACAGCTCGCGGTCATCAAGGCGCACTGCACGGTGGTGTCGCTCCGGGACGTGCGGCGCTTCGCCAAGGGCCGGAAGCTCCCGCCGAACCCCGTCATGGTCGCGTTCGACGACGGCTACCGCGACAACCACGACGTCGCCTTGCCCCTCCTCCAGCGCGCCGGCGTCACGGCCACGTTCTTCGTCGCCACCGAGTACCCCGGCAAGGGGCGCCTCTTCTGGTGGGACCGCGTCGCCCTCCTCATGCACCGGTGCCGGCGAGCGCGCGTCGAGCTCGCCTACCCAGCGACGCTCGTGCTCGAGCCCCAGCGCGACCCGGTCGCCGCGGCGACGCTCGTCTGCCAGACCATCAAGCGCACGTCCGGCGTCGACATCGGCCGCCTGTGGGACGAGATCGAGCGCGCCACGGGCGTATCGATCGACCTCTGCGAGGAGCGCGCGATCGCGGCCAAGACGATCATGGACTGGCACCAGATCGCGGCGCTGCGGCGGGCGGGCATGGACGTGCAGTCGCACTCGCACAGCCACCGGGTCCTCCAGACCCTGTCGCCCGAGGAGGCCACGCGCGATCTCGCGCGCTCCCGCCGCGTCCTCTCCGACGCCCTGAACGAGGTCGTGCACGCGGTCGCGTACCCCGTCGGCTACAGCCTGTGCGGCGCGTTCCATCGCGCCGTGCGGGAGGCCGGGTTCGAGATCGGCTTCACCAACAACTCCGGCCTTTGCACGCTCTCGTCCTTCGACCCCCTGAACTTCCCGCGCATCGCCATGGACCGCGGGCAGATCGGCGCCCTCTTCAAGCTCAAGCTGCTCATCGGCCAGCGGCCCGGCCGCTGATCGGGCAAAGCCCCCGCGCCGCTCCGCCGCCGCGCTCTCCGGCCCGCCGCCCTCGCTCCCCCAGCGCCCCCGCTCGCTCGCGGCCGCCTCGACCGGCGCGGCCGTGGCCTGGGCTGTGCACGTGCACCGTCGCTGGGCCGGTTCTGCACGCGCATGGCCTCGATGGCCAGGAAAGCTGCTTCGCAGCCTGTCCGACGAAGGGAGGCTCTCGTGAAAGGCACAATCCGTGGTCGCAGCTCCCGCGCCGCCTCGTCCATGCTCGGCGCGGCCTCGCTGATCTCCGCAGCCCTGGCCTCGGGATGCGGCGGCTCACCGCCGCACGCGGCTCCCGCCAAGTCGCCCGCGCAGCCCGCGCTCGAGGCGCGCGACGGGCGAGGGGAGCGGAGGGGGACCGTCGAGCAACGCGCGCAAGGCGAGCAGCGCGAGCAACGCGAGGCGCAGCGCGCGTGGTGCGTGTACCTCGAGGAGCTCTACGAGCGCGCCACCGAGCAAGCGAAGGGCTGGCCCAAGTTCGAGCAATGCACCCGGATGACCACGATGGCCTCGCCGAGGATGCTCCGCGCCACCTCGGAGTGCTCGCTGGCAGCGCTGAGGCGCTTCGAGGGCGATCCCTTCACCGCCGCCTACGCGGAGGAGGTGAGCCGCTGCGGCTCCGATGCGATGACGGCCACCACGCTGCCGCGGTCGGATCTCGCGCCGTTCATGGCCGTCCTCTGCGGCCGGATCGCCGGGTGCGGAGACCTCGACTACGACACCTGCCGGCAGAGCCTCGAGGAGGGGCTCGGCCCGCAGCTCGAGCGGGCGATCGGCGCGATGAACAGCCGCGGCCGGCAGGAGGTCCGCGCCTGCTTCGGCAAGCTCGCGTGCGGCGGCGATCTCGGCCCGCAGATCTCCGCGTGCCTCGAGCCCATCATGGACGACCTGCTCTGGCTGCCGGGGTGACGCCCGGACGCGCCAGGGCGGCCGCGCCGCGCGGCGCGGCGGTCAGCCGGAGGTGCCCGGCAGGCGGCAGCGCGCGATCAGCGGGACGTGATCGGAGAGGCCGGCGAACGCGCCCCTGTGCCCGAACGGGTGCGTGCCCGCGAAGTCGAGCCACTCGAGGCGCTCGGACGAGTAGACGTGATCGAGGTGCATGCGCAGGTTCATGAAGCCGGCCGTCGGGAAGGCGCGCGCCTCGGTCTCGGAGAGGCAGCGGACCTTGGCGAACGCGTCCACGAAGCCGATCTCCTCGCGCAGGAAGCGATCGACCGGCGAGCCCGGCAGCGAGTTGAAGTCGCCGACCACGACGAAGTTGTCGCTCCGCCGCTCGCGGCGGACGAAGTCGGCGAGCACGCGCGCCTCCTCGAGCTGGTTCGGCCCGAACCCCATCCGCGCCTCGCCGGTCCAGAACTCCCTCGAGAACACGCTCGGCAGGCTGAGGTGGGTGTTGAACACATCGAACGTCTGGCCGCTCTCGTGCTCGAACGACACATGCGCGCAGATGCGCGTCTGCTTCAGTCTCTTGACCCTCCGCCGGTGGGTGATGTCGTGCGGGCGCTCTGCGTTGTGGTGCCCGATGCGGAACGTGTCGCGCGCGATCACCGCGAGCCCCGTCGTGTAGATGTTCGTCCGCGAGGTGAGCCTGTAGGTGTGCGCGGGGAAGTAATAGGCGACGTAGCGCTCGGGCCGCTCTGCGTGCGCCAGCGCCGCGTGCAGCTCGGTCATCAGGCGATCGAGCTGCGTCTCCTCCGGGTGCCACCGCGGGTTCATCGTCGAGGAGCGCAGCGACTGCGTCTCCACCTCCTGGAGGCACACGAGATCCGGCAGCGGGGAGAGCCGCGCCAGCGTCGCCGCGATCCGGGTGATCGCGGCGCTGGTCGAGGCGATGCCGCGCGTGCCGTGCCCGAAGTAGCGGACGTTATAGGTGATGATCCTGAGCGACGTGGCGCCGCCGGCCGCCGCGCCGCCGCGGCTCGCGCCGTGCGCCTCGCCCGCGGAGCGGCCGCCAGGCGCGGAGTCCTCAGGGATTGTGCCGTTCGAACCAGGTGGGAGGCGCCGCTCGGTCATGTATCCTCTCGCCCATGGGCAAGAACATCATCGTTTCCGAGGATACCATTCGTGACCTGCTGGAAGCGCATGCCTCCCTCTCCGCCTGGTACTATGAGCTCTGGTCGGCGCTGCGGGTCGCGAAGGCGTCGGCGAGCGCCCCCGATGATGCGGCCCGTGCGGCGTTTGTCGAGCGGATGGCCACGAGCTTCCCGGAGGTCGCGTCGATCGCCCGCTCCATCCGGGTGCCGAGGATGTTCGTCCCACCTCCGCCCGCCGTGAGCATACCCCCGGTCGCCACCGCAGACGGCGAGGGCACGGAAGAGGCCCCGACGGCGGTCGAGCCCGCTCCCGCCCGGCTCCGCGAGCTCCACGGCCAACCACCCAAGAGCCAGCCAGGCTCTGGATCCGCCGATGAGCCCGCTCCAGCGCCGTCGCAGCCCGCGATCGCTCCTCCTCCGCTGGTGATCCCATCGACGGTGAAATACGACACCTGAGGCCGCTGGCGACGAGATCGGACTCGGCCTGACGCGCGCTGGGCTCGCCGTCAGCGGGCTGGGCCGCCGATAGGCGTCCGCCGCGCAAGGAGCTGCTCGGCCTCCGCGGCTCCCGTCCAATCGAACCCCGGGTTCAGATCGAGCGCAGCCCGCACGAGCCGCTCGCCTCGGTCCAGGTCTCCGAGCGCGATCCGGATCGCCCCCGCGTGATAGAGCAGGCGCGCGTCCCTGGTGCCGAGGGCCAGCGCCCTGTCGCTCGCGGCGCGCGCTTCGGACAGCCTGCCGGCGCGGTACAGCGCCCAGGCGAGGGTGTCCTCGGTGTAGATGTCCCCGCGGACGGCGCGCTCCGCGGCGGCGAGCCGCACGGCCTCGTCGCGCTCCAGGCCCTTGGTCGCGTAGTACAGCGCGAGGGTCCGGCGATCGGAGCGGCGCCCGGCGGCGACCGCGCTCTCGTAGGCGCGCGCCGCGCCGGCGCCGTCGCCGGCGGCCGCCCTGGCGTCGCCGAGCAGCCACGCGATCTCCGCCTCCGCGCTCTGCCGGTGGGCCCGATCGAGCAGCTCGACGGCGCGGCCCCACGCGCCGCGGGCCAGCGCGACGCGCGCTCTGCCGGCGAGCGCCGGCGGATACTCGCCCTGCGCGGCCAGCGCCCGCTCGAAGCCCCGGTCCGCGGCCTCGTGGTCGCCCTCGTGCCAGAACATCTCGGCCGCCTGCGTCAGCGCCCACGCGAGCGCCTCGGGCTCGCGCGGATCGCCCGCGTCGATCGCGAGGCGCATGATCCGCTTCGCGGTCGCCGCGTCGCCCTGGAGCCAGCGGAGGTGCGCGGCCCGCGCGTAGGACGGCAAGCCCGGCCGCAGGTCGACCATCCGCTGCGCCGCCGCGACCGCCGCCTCGAAGCGACCGAGCCCGAGCTCCGCGTCGCTGAGCGTCCCGAGCGCGAGCGTGTCGCCCCCGTCCCGCGAGAGGACCCGCTCGGCGGCGTCGCGCGCCTCGACGAACCTGCGGTCGTGGAGCAGCGCGAGGCCGAGCAGGTCGAGCGACGCGCGATCGCCCTCCGCCTGCGCGAGCGCGAGCTCCGCGCACGCGTGAGCGCGGCGGTAGAGCGACGGATCGCCGGAGGCGCGCGCCTTCTTGATCCACGCGAAGCCGAGCGCGCTCCAGAGATCCGCGCCGCCCGGCGCCTTCGCGAGCCGCCGCGACAGCGCCTCGATCTCGAGATCCGCGGCGCTCGCGCCCGCCGGCGCCGCGAGCGCGAGCCTGCGCGCCGCGTCGAGGCTCGAGGGCGCCGGCGCCTCGTCAGGGCGTGCGATCAACGCTGGCGCGGCCGGCGACGCTGGCGCGGCCGGCGACGCTGGCGCGGCCGGCGACGCTGGCGCGGCCGGCGACGCTGGCGCGGTCGGGACGGCGTCGGCGCGCGATCGCCCGGAGCAACCGAGGCTCCCGCTCAGGGCAACGCAGGCGAAGAGGCGAGCCGTTCGTCGCAGCATCGGAGCGTCGACCTCCTTTCGCGCTGGAGCTCCGCCCGGGGCGAGCCGCGCCTCCTACCGCGGCGTCGCGACCTCGATCCGATCGCGAAAGAGCTTGCCTCGCCGGCCTGTGCCGGCAAGCTCGCCGCTCCAGCGCATCGCTCGATCGGCCAGCAGCGCGCAGCGCGGAGGGGATCGCATTGCCTGTCTCGACGGATCGCGACCGCCTGCGGCGGCTCTGCGCCGCGGCGCTGATCCTGCTGCTCGGCGCCGCCTGCACGCGCGCGCAGCGCAGCTCGCCGGATGATGGCGCAAGCGCAGCGCCCCCGCCGGACGCGGGCGCGACCGCGGCGCCCTCGCCGGACGCGGGCTCCTCGCCGAGCGGCTCCTCGCCGACGCCGCCCGCCGACATCCCGGTCGGCGACGAGATCTCTCCCGTCTACCCGAAGGCCGAGGGCGCGCCGGATCCGCTCGCGGCGCGGCTGTGCGAGGCGCTGCACGCGCTCCCCGCGCGGCGCAAGGCGGCGTGCTGCGGCGGCAGGCCGGGCTTCCACGCCGGCGCGGAGTGCGCGCGCGCGCTGAGCTTCGCGCTCCGCGCGAAGGCGGTGACCCTGTCGGCCGACGCGGTCGGCCGCTGCGTCGAGGCGATGGCGCGATCGCTCGAGGGGTGCGACTGGGTCGCTCCGCTCGCTGCCCCGGTTCCACCGGCGTGCGAGGGGATCGTCCGGGGCGCGCTCGGCGAGGGGGCGCGGTGCCGGTCGTCGCTCGAGTGCGCGGACGGGCTGCGTTGCGACGGCGTCGGACCCACCGACGCGGGCATCTGTCGCGCCCCGCGCGCCGCGGGCGCGTGCGGCCTCTCCGTCGACGCGCTGGCCGCGGTCACCCGCCAGACGCGCTACGCCGAGGCGCACCCCGAGTGCCGCGGCCGCTGCGCCGGGCGCGCGTGCGCGGCGCCGTGATGGGCGCGGCGCCGTGCCGGCCGCGGCGCCGCGCCGGCCGGCTCAGGGCCGGAAATGCCCCTGCGTCGCGCCTTCCCAGGCGGTCGCGAGGTACGGGAACGCCGGCAGGAACCGCGCGTCGTTCGCCGCGACCCCGTCGCCCGCCGTCGTCCCGGGCGCGCCGGTCAGCAGGAGCGTGAGCAGCGCGTCGGTGACGTCGGTCTGCTCATGATCCGCGCCGGGCACCAGCGCGCGGCCGTTCGGAAAGGCCGACGGCATGCCCAGATCGATCCGGAGCACGTCGCCGACCGTCTCCAGGTTGTGCCCCCCGAGGCGCGCGGGCTTCAGGTTGAACAGATCGATGAGGTCGGTCCGGTTCTGCTTCAGCGCCTCGGGATCGAACCCCGCGAGCGGCTGGCCCGCCCGGTAAAGGCCGGCGAACTCCGCGTCGCGCACCAGGATCGGGTTCAGGAAGTACGCCCCGAAGTTGGCGAGGTCGTCGCGCGGGTGCGCGCGGTTGTACTTGTCCTTGTCCTGCAGGCCGATGATCCAGGTGTTGACGAGCGGCAGGCCGACCCGCGACACCTGCACCCACGGGCCCAGGCCGTCCTCCTTGCCGTTCGCGCGCAGGATCCGCACCTTGCGGCGGCTCGCGGAGGCCCAGACGCCGAGCGTCTGCCGGTCGCTCGCCCCCGGCGTCGGCGCCGACCCGCCGTTGACCACCGCGAGCGGGATCTCGAGCGCGAGCGTGTGGACGTTGAAGCCGGCGAGGTTGTCGCGCCCGGCGCACGATGGGTTCGGCGCCGCGAGGAGCGGGCACAGCCCCGCGAGGTCGAACGCGCGGCCGAGGTCGGCGTAGAAGCCGTCGTCGCGCGGCCCGGCCCAGGCGCGCCCCTCGCCGCCGGCCATCTGCTTGAGGAACTTCGAGGACGTCGCGAAGGCAGGATAGCCGCCGCCGGTGATCTGGTAGGCGAGCTGGTTCGTCCGCTTCCCGATGTTCGGCGGCGCGACCGGGGCGTCGGCCAGGACGACCTTCGACGCTCCGCCCTCGATCTTCGTGATCGTGTACGTCTGCTCCGCGCCGGCGAGCTGCGCGAAGAACTCGTTGCCGCCGCTCGGCGCCGGCGTGAGCCCCGCCGGATCGGCCGCCCGGTACGGCGTGGTGGAGAACCGGAACTGGTAGGTCAGCGCGTCCTCGAGGCTCGACGGCCCGCGGGCGATGTGCACCTCGTAGAGCACGTCGTCCGAGAAGCCGTGGAAATTCGGCCCGCCGGCGGGCTCCTCGTGCGGGATGTAGCTCGCGAGGATCACGAGGTTCGCGCCCTCGACCCACGCGTAGAGATCGGTGTTGTCGGCGGCCGGATCCCCGGCGATCGCCGGCGCCTCGCGGTGGCTCGACGCGGCGGCGAGGCCGGGTGCGCTGAGCGCGGCGCACGCCGCGATGGCGGCGGCGACGCGCGACGGTCGGTGGATCATGCGTGCGGGTCCTCCCATCGCTCCTCTGCGGCTCACGGCCCGAGCAGGAACACCGAGCCCTGCTCCTGGGCCCTGTGATCGACGAACGCGAAGACGTCGGCGCCCTTCGCCCGGTGCAGCCCGCCGGGCTCGTCGTGGCCCGGGGCGCCGGTGACCGTCGCCGAGCGCGCCCCGGACGCCACCTCGATCCGCACGACCTCGTCGGCGCCTCGGGCCACGTCGCGCGCGAGCACGAGCAGCGCCGCGTCGTCGCGCGTCAGCGCGAGCCCGCACGGATAGCCGACGTGGAGCCCGGTCGCGAACGCGCTCACGAAGCCGTCCTCGATCCGGAAGATCGTCGCCGTCCGGTCGGGGCTCGCGAGGGTGTCGCACACGAAGACGGCGCCCCCGCCGGCGACGGCGACCCCGCTCGGATCGACCAGCGGGCTCCCCGCGGCGAGCGCCGAGGCCTCGCCGCCGCGCGCCGGCAGGGCGAACACGCCGGGCTGGCCGCCCTCGCGATCGCGCCCCGAGAACACGATCCGCTCCTCGCCGTCCGCGCCCCGGGCGACCTCCAGGCCGCGCGCGCGCATCCCCTCGCCGCCGCGCACCGGCGCCACGGCGCCGCCGGGCAGGTCGATCGCGAACAGGGCGCCCGCGTCGTCGAGCGCCGCGCCGCCCGCGCCCGGATCGGCCACGAAGAGCCGGCCGCCGTCCGCGCTCGCCGCGATCCCGAGCGGCGCGACGAAGGGAGGTCCGGCCGCGATCTCGGTAGAGCCTGCTCCACCGCGCGCGCGGGTCCTGAAGACGCCCGCCCTGCCGCCCGCGTCGATCGCGGTGAAGTACACGTACGCCGCGCCCGCGTCCGGCGTCGCGTCGAACGCGATCGCCGGAGCGAGCGTCGAGATCGCGTAGGGAGCATGCCGCCGTCCGCGCTCGCCGCGATCCCGAGCGGCGCGACGAAGGGAGGTCCGGCCGCGATCTCGGTAGAGCCTGCTCCACCGCGCGCGCGGGTCCTGAAG
The DNA here is from genome assembly GCF_000418325.1 of Sorangium cellulosum So0157-2. Taxonomy (GTDB): domain Bacteria; phylum Myxococcota_A; class Polyangia; order Polyangiales; family Polyangiaceae; genus Sorangium; species Sorangium cellulosum_D. The sequence continues at coordinate 11,946,159 of NC_021658.1, read as the reverse complement.
ACGCCCGCCCTGCCGCCCGCGTCGATCGCGGTGAAGTACACGTACGCCGCGCCCGCGTCCGGCGTCGCGTCGAACGCGATCGCCGGAGCGAGCGTCGAGATCGCGTAGGGAGCCGCGCCGCCCGCGCCGCCCGCGCCGCCCGTACCGCTCGTCGCGGCCGCGCCCCCCGTGCCCGCGGCGGAGCCCGCGACGGTCCGTCCCGGCGCGTCCTCTGCGCGGCTGCAACCCGGGTTGCCCGCGGCGGCCGACAGCGACGCGACGGCGCACAGCACGCCGGCGCTCCGCCGGAAGTCCCCCCTGGCTTCCGTCATGCCTGCTCCTCCCGGCGGCGCTCGTGCGCCCGGCGCGCGCCGCGCGATCGCCGCGCCGACGCGCGTGCCGCGCGCCGATCGTGCGGCGCCGAACGCGGCCGTTCTGCCACGGCGCTCCGGGATCGAGTAGGCCTCGGCCGCGCCGCGCGCGACAAAGCCGCGTGCACCCTGCCTCTCGGGTCCGGGGTCGCCCGCGGGCGCTCAGGCCGGCGAGCAGCCCCGCGCGGGAGGACCGTACGGCGTTCCCCCGTCGACCCGCTGAGGACCTCGTTTTATAACGACATCCATGTTCGATGTCGCTCGGTCATTGTACGCACGGGCGTTGGAGGACATCCGTGCGGCGGGTCTCTACAAGGAAGAGCGGATCCTCGCGACGCCGCAGGGGCCGGCGATCCGGACCGAGGGGGGCGCCGAGGTCCTCAATTTCTGCGCGAACAACTACCTTGGCCTGTCGTCGCACCCGGCGGTCATCGGCGCGGCGAAGCAGGCGCTCGACTCGCACGGCTTCGGCCTCTCCAGCGTCCGCTTCATCTGCGGCACGCAGGACCTGCACCGGCGGCTCGAGTCCAGGATTGCACGCTTCTTCGGCACCGAGGACGCGATCCTCTACTCGTCCTGCTTCGACGCGAACGGCGGCCTGTTCGAGACGCTCCTCGGCGAGGAGGACGCCGTCATCTCGGACGCGCTGAACCACGCCTCGATCATCGACGGCATCCGCCTCTGCAAGGCCGAGCGGCACCGCTACCCGAACGGGGACATGGCCGCCCTCGAGGACATCCTCCGCAAGACGGAGGGCAAGCGGCTCCGGCTCATCGCCACCGACGGCGTGTTCTCGATGGATGGATACCTGGCCAAGCTCGATACCATCTGCGAGCTCGCCGACAAGTACCGCGCGATGGTGATGGTCGACGACTCGCACGCGACCGGCTTCATCGGGCCGACGGGGCGGGGGACCGCGGAGCTCTGTGGGGTCATGCACCGGGTCGACGTGATCACCTCCACCCTGGGCAAGGCGCTCGGCGGGGCGAGCGGCGGCTTCACCACCGGCCGGCAGGAGATCGTCGACCTGCTCCGGCAGCGCTCGCGGCCGTACCTGTTCTCCAACACGCTCGCGCCCGCGATCGCCGGCGCCTCGATCGCCGTGTTCGACCTCATCGACGCCGAGCCCTCGCTGCGCCAGCAGGTGATGGAGAACGCGCGCCGCTTCCGGCAGGGGGTCACGCAGGCCGGGTTCACCGTCAAGCCGGGCATCCACCCGATCGTGCCCATCATGCTGGGCGAGGCGCGGCTCGCGAACGAGATGGCGAAGGCGCTCCTCGCCGAGGGCATCTACGTCATCGGCTTCTCCTACCCCGTCGTGCCGAAGGGCGAGGCCCGCATCCGGGTGCAGCTCTCCGCCGCGCACGAGCCCGCGCACATCGATCGGGCGATCGAGGCGTTCCGCAAGGTCGGCCGGCAGCTCGGCGTCGTCGGCTGACCGGCTCAGTACCGGAGGATCACCTTGGGGTGGTTCGAGATCGCCTCCTGGAAGGCCGCCGGGTCGTAGTCGTTGAAATCGAACACCGTCTCCTGACCCCGGTTCAGGATGACCTCCCAGATGAGGTCGTGGATGTTCGGATCGCGCGACTCGAGCAGGTGGCGCGTGATGTGCCACGTCTCGAACATGCGGCGGCCGATCACGCTGTGGAGGCTGATGCCGTCGACGATGAGGCGATCGAAGTTCTCGATCACCGCGTCGCCGCTCTTCAGGCCGAAGAGGATCACGTCGCCGCCGCGCCTCGCCGCGTGGATCGCGTTGTTCACGCTGCTGTTCACCCCGCTCATCTCGAGCACCACGTCGACGCCGACCCCGTCCGTCAGCTTGCGCACCCGCTCCGTCAGCTCGGGATCGCTCGCGTGGGGCCGCTCGGGGCTCGCCCGGTGCGGGCGCAGGACCACGTCGGCGCCCAGGCGGCGGGCCATCTCGGCGTTCCGCTCGAGCGGCTCGACGCCGATGATGTAGATGGCCCCCATCGCGCGCGCGATCGCGACCGCGAACAGGCCGATGGTGCCGCAGCCGAAGATGGCCACGCGCTTGCCGCGGAGGTTCACCTTGGTGCACGCGTGCACGGCGTTGCCGAACGGCTCCTGCACCGCGGCGACCTCCGGCCGGATCCTCGCGATGTCCGTGCGCCACAGGTTCTTCGCCGGCAGCTTGACGAGCTCGGCGAAGCAGCCGTCCTCGCTGATGCCGATGATCTTGTCGTCGGCGCACACGTGGGTGTCGCCGACGCGGCACTGGTAGCAGGCGCCGCAGGCGATGTGGCTCTCGGTCGACACGATGTCGCCGATCTCCAGCCCGAAGGTCCGCCGCGCGTCGGTCCCGAGGTCGACGACCCGGCCGAGCAGCTCGTGGCCGATCGTGCGCGTCGCCTTCCGGTCGCGATCGAGCGACCTGAAGATCATGTCCTTGAACGCGCCGCGGAACCAGATGCCGCGATCCGAGCCGCAGAAGCCCGTCATGATCGGCTTCACGAGGACGCTCGCGCGATCGTGGTAGTCCTTCGCCTCGTTGATCGCCGGGCGCTCGACCTCGTCCTTCGACAGCCCGACGGTGGACTCCCACGGCTGTTTCTCGCGGTTGTACGTCAGCGCCCACATCGTGTCGCTCATGCACCAGGCTCCTGTCTGGAGGTTCGAGGCGCACGCAGCTGGCGCTCGGGCGCCTCAGGCCCGTGTAGCGTGGCGCGCGGACGAGCGAGCGCCCATCAGAAAATTGCGCTCGGGCTGCTCACTTCACCGGCGCATCCTACGGCCTCTTCAGGATGATCTTGCGCCGCGTGCCGCCGTCCGCGGCGCCCGCGTCGCCGGAGCCGGTCGCCCCCGCGTCGCCGCCGGCGGTCGTCCCCGCGTCGCCGCCGGCGGTCGTCCCCGCATCGGAGCTGGTGCGCCGCGTGCCGCCGTCCGCGGCGCCCGCGTCGCCGGAGCCGGTCGCCCCCGCGTCGCCGCCGGCGGTCGTCCCCGCGTCGGGGGTGGTGCCGGAGCCGGTCGCCCCCGCGGCGGCCGTCTTGGGCGCAGGGGTCGCCGTCGCCGCGCGCGCCTCCGCGTCGGTCACGGTCGTCGCGCGGGTGTCGTCCACCTTGAGCTCGATCCAGCCCAGCGTGGGCTGGCCCCCGCTCTGGAAGGCCACGAGCATCCAGTCCTGGTAGCTCGCCTTGAGGTCGACGATCGCGCCGCTGTCGAGGCGCGCGAGCTCCTTCGACTTGGCGTCCGCCGACGGGTACACGGCGAACTGCTGCTGAAGGCGCCGGCGCCCGGGCTGGGGCTCCATGGTCGGGTACGTGGCCACGTACCCGACGAGGTCCGTCGCGGCGGGCGCCACCGGGGGCGCCGAGGCCGCCGCCGAGGTCGCTGCGCTCGTCGTCGAGGCCTCCTCCCTGCTGCACCCTGCTCCAGCGAGCAAGCTGCCCGCGAGCGCCAGGCTCCACATCTCGACCGCACGTGCCATCGTCTCCTCCGTCGCCTCGGGCCGGGGGACGCGCTGCGTCGGCCGAGGGCCGGGGCAACGTACACGAGCGCCGCAGGGAGCGCAGCTCCCCACGCTCGCCCGTTTTGGCGGCCTCAGCGCTTGGATTGCCCGCGCGCGGGCGCGGGCGGCGGCGTCGTCTCGGAGACGGGAGGCCGCTCGCGCAGGCACTTGTCGAGGCCTTCCTGCAGCGTCGCCTCGTGCGCGCCGGGGAGCTTCGGGCGGCCCATCACGTTCACGAAGAGGCGATCCTGCGCGATGCCCCCGCCAGGCCCGAAGCTCATCCACACGAACATCGCGCGCCCCTTGATGTTCTCGAAGGGCACGCCCGCGCCGAGCCCGCCGCGCCAGCTGCGCGAGTCGTGGCTGTTGTTGCGGTTGTCGCCCATCACCCACGCCTCGTCGGCGGCGACCTTGAAGGGGCCCTGGAGCATGCCGCAGATGCCGCCCCGGCACGTGGAGCCCGGCGTGCAGTCGTCGTTCGCGACGCACATCGTCTCGTCGGGGTTCGTGTCGTAGAGCGTGAAGTACGACTTCTCCCCGAGGAACTCGACGAACAGCTCCGCCTGCCGGCCCTCGTAGCGGTAGGGGCCGACGTGGCAGTGCGGGACGAGCCAGCCGTTGAGGATGGGGCGGCCGTTGATGGCTTCCAGCGTGTCGCCCGGGATGGCGATCGTCCGCTTGATGAAGTCCTGCTCCTTGTTCTCCGGGAACTTGAACACCATCACGTCGCCCCGCGACGGCGGCAGGCGAGGGAAGAGGCGCTGGTCGGTCCAGGGGATGAGCGGGCCGTAGGTGAACTTGTTGACGAAGATGTGGTCGCCGACCATGAGGGTCGGGATCATCGAGCCGCTCGGGATCTTGAACGCCTCGACGACGAAGGCGCGCAGGATGAGCGCCACGGCGACGGCGATGCCGATCGACTCGGCGTACTCGCGCATCTCGCCCTTGCGCCAGCGGCCGAGGTGCTCGCCGACCGTGCGATCGGCGCGGCTGAGGGCGGCGTCGAACTCGTCGGCGTCGAACGTCTCGGCGCTCATCGCGCGCTCGAGGGCGGCGATCGCCTGCATCACCTGCTCGCGCTCGCCGCTCGTCAGCTCGCGCTCCACCTCGCGCTTCCGGCTGCGCAGGATCCGGTGCGCCTCCTCGAGGAGCGCCGCGGCGTCCTCGAAGCGGGCGCGCACCTTCGGCGGGATGTCCCGGCGGCCGCCGACGCCGATCGCCGACGCGAACGGCAGCTCGTGGCGGAACCGCCAGAGGATCATCGCGAAGATCGTGAAGAGCACGATGCCGGCCGGGATCTGCTGCTCGGCGACGAAGACGCGGAGCGGCTGGGTGCTCCCGCTCTCGGACGACGGGGTGAGCAGCCAGACGTTCACGACCGCGAGCGCGAACGGCACGAGGCAGATCCACACGAGGTGGAACAGGAAGCGCAGCACCCGGCCGTCCCGGCCGCCCGGCGGAGGGGCGCCGCCGGCCCCGCGCGCGTCAGCCCCTCCGGTCGGCTTGGCCGCGCTGACGCGGGGCTCCGAGCTCGAGCTGCCCCTCATCGAGGTTCGGAACTCCGAGCTTGCGGGCCGATTGGCCGCGACCGACGGTACGATCTGGGGTTGTTCATCGGGGCGCGGCGGCAAGAGAGAGCTTATGTATACGCCGACCCTCGCCGCGGCAAGTGCGCAGGCGCGGCGGGCGGCGAGCGGTCCGTCGTCGCCGGCCACGTTGCCGTCCGCGCCGCCGGCGCGGGCGTCCGCGCCATCCGCGCTCCCGTCCGCGTCGCCGCCGCCGTCACGGCGCGTCCCCCGTCTCGACGGCGTAGCTCACCAGGGCGGCCCGGTCGTCGCGGGCGTACGTCGTCGGCTGCGTGCGCCCAGCGGCGTTCGTGTTGTCGATGACCAGGTAGTACTGCCCTTCGGGCAGCGGCACCGTCCGCCGCCAGGGGGCGCCGGAGTACACAGGCTCGTCGAGCAGGGGCGCCGCGGAGAGCGGCGGCGGCGCGGCCTGCGTCAGGTACGCCTGGAGCCACTGCTCGCCGGCGGCCCGGGGCACGAGGATCACGTCCACGCCCGGCGCGCCGTCGACGGCGACCGTGAGCGTCATCGCCTCGCCGCTGCCCGTGATCTCCAGCGGGCCGATGTAATCGCGCTGGCCCTGGTGCACCTCGGTGCGCTCGTTCGCCAGGAGGAGCCGGCCGTTGTCGCGCCGCGCGTAGGGGGCCTGGGGCCGCTGCCCCTTCTCGATGATGCCGAGGCCGAACTGCACAGCGCCGTCGTCGTCGCGGATGACCGTGAACCCCCGGGCGATCTCGGTCTTCACGAGCTGGGCGCCGAGCGCGTTGGCGTACGCGCTGCCCTGGGCGAGGGACACGCCGCCGAGCGAGATCGCCGCGGGCTGCTCGATGAGCTTGGTCGTGAAGCTCGCCGCCGTGGTCGACCGCTGACGGAAGTACACGTACATCGTGTCGCCATCCATCAGGAAGTCGTGATCGTACTCGACGGCGGCGCTCGCATCGAAGCTCATGCGCTTCGTCAGGTTCGTCCAGACCACGCCGCTGCCGCCGAACTGGAGGAAGAGGTTGCCGTTCGCGAGCTCCTGGGCGACGCAGGTGCCCGGATAGAACCGGCCGGTCACCGGATCCTCGTCGCGGAGGCGCAGCGGCACGCTCCGCTTCCGCATCTCGCTGCAGAGCTGGCTCGTCGCGAAGGAAAGGATCGCCCTGCGGAGCGACAGGTTCCCCGGATCGTTGACGACGCCCGGCATGACGCCGAGCGCGCCCTGGCCGCACGCGCCGCCCACCGTCCCGAGCACGGAGAGGCAGAGCGCGAGGCCGAGCGCGCGCAGCGCGGCGGTGCGGAAGAGCATGGGCGCAGCATAGTCGAAACGCCGGCGGAGCGAGCGGCGCGCCGCGTGCGTCCGCCCGGCCGGGCGCGCGGGGCACGCCGCTTTCGGCCCGGAGCGCCGGTGGTGATAGGGTCGCTCCATGGCGAACGTCGCAGTGATCGGGGCCGGCGCCTGGGGGACGGCGCTGGCGAAGTTGCTGGCGGACAAGGGCAACCCCACCGCGCTCTGGGCGCACCAGGGGGAGCTGGCCGAGCGCATCGAGCGCGAGCGCCAGAACCACCGCTACCTGCCCGGCGTGGAGCTGCCCGGGAGCCTTCGGGCGACGGGCGATCTCGAGGGCGCGCTCCGCGGCGCGGAGCTCGTCGTCGTCGTGGTGCCGTCGCACGCGCTGCGGGAGGTGGTCCGCGAGGCCAGGCGCCACATCCCGGGGGGCGCGCTCGTCTGCAGCGCGACGAAGGGCATCGAGAACGACTCGCTGATGCTGATGAGCGAGGTGCTCGTCGACGAGCTCGGGCGCGAGGCCGAGCCGCGGCTCTCGTACCTGTCGGGCCCGAGCTTCGCGCGGGAGGTGGCGGCCGGCCAGCCGACCACCGTGGTGGTCGCGGGGAGGGGCCCGCAGGAGACGCACGCGGTGCAGCGCATGCTCGCGACGGATCGGTTCCGGGTCTACTCGTCCGATGACGTCGTGGGCGTCGAGGTGGGCGGCGCCCTCAAGAACGTCGTCGCCATCGCGGCCGGCATCTGCGACGGCCTCGGCCTCGGCCACAACGCGCGCGCCGGGCTCATCACGCGCGGCCTCGCGGAGATCGGCCGCATGGCGGCGGCGAAGGGGGCGAACCCGCTCACGCTGGCGGGGCTCTCCGGGATGGGCGACCTGGTGCTCACGTGCACGGGCGAGCTGTCGCGCAACCGCACCGTCGGGATCGAGATGGGCAGGGGACGGAAGCTCGAGGAGATCCTCGAGGGCCTCGGGCACGTCGCCGAGGGGGTGAAGACGGCGAAGAGCGCGTACGACCTCGCGGACAAGCTGGGCGTGAGCGCGCCGATCACGGTCGAGGTGTACCGCATGCTCTACGAGGGAAAGCCGCCGCCGCAGGCCGTCGTCGACCTCATGACCCGCGCCCTGACGAGAGAGTGAGAAAGAGCGAGGCGCGGGGGCGGCTCGGGGGAAGGCGCTTTCTCGCGCCGCGCGCGCGCCTCGCCGCGCGCGAGCGTGTAAAGTGGCGGCGCGATGCACACGCGACCTCTCGTGAGTCTCCTCTCCGCGATCCTCATGTCGAGCGTCAGCTGGACGGCCTCTGCCCAGTACGGCGCGCCGCCCTATGGCGGCGCGTCCGGGGGCCAAAGCGGCGCGTACGGGGGCCAGTACGGCGCTCCGTATGGAGGTCAGTACGGCGCGCCCTACGGCGGCTACGCCTACACGCCGCCGAAGAGCCAGCCCAAGTCGACGCCGCTCGAGGTCGGCTACCTCTACGCCACGTCCGTGGCTTACGGCGTGGGGACCGGCATCTGGTTCGACGCGCTCGTCGGCATCGACGATCCTGGGGTGCAGTTCATTGCGCCTGCGCTCCTCGGCGTCGCGGCGCCCGTCGGGGTCTACTTCCTCGACTCGCCGCCGATGCCGCGCGGCATGCCGTCCGCGATCGCCACCGGCATGGTGATCGGCGCGGGCGAGGGGCTCGGCGTCGCCTCCTACCAGTACGTCAGCGCGCGCAAGGGCGAGGAGTGGGGCTTCCTCGGGCTCGCCACCTCCGAGGTGATCGGCTCCACCGTCGGCGGCGCGCTCGGCTGGGGCTTCTACCACCTGCTCCGGCCCAAGCCGCAGACCAACATGCTCATCGCCTCGGGCGCGGTGTGGGGCTCCCTCATCGGCAGCGCGTTCGGGGCCGCCGCCAGCAACGGCGGCTGGAGCGAGGCGAACGACAGCATCTCGCTCGGGGGGCTGATCGGGTTCAACGTCGCGACCGCGGGCGCCGTCGGCGTGTCGATCGCCTGGACGCCCTCGTGGAACCAGCTCGCGTGGATGTGGGGCGGCCTCGGCATCGGCACGGTGGTGTCGCTGCCCATCTACTTCGCGTACATCGGCAGCGATCACGACCCGCGCCGCGGCCTCATCGCCCAGGGCGCCGCGGGCACCCTCGGCATCGTGGCGGGCGCCTTGTTCCTCGGGAAGCCGGACCCGCGCGGCGAGGTCGCCCTGGACGAGCCGGAGGAGCGCGGCGATCCCCCGTTCGCGCGCGTGCTCGGCGGCGGCATGGTGCCTTACCAGGGCGGCATGGGCGCCGTCGTCATCGGAGAGCTCTGGTAAGCCGCGGTGCGCAGGCCAACACGGCTGCATGGGGCCGCGGCGCGCCTGCTATGCTGCTGTCGATGCCGACCCTGAAGTATTTCGCCTCGGAGGGCGCGCCACGCCTGTACAGCGTCCACAAGCCGGTCACGACGATCGGCAAGGCGCTCGGAAACGACGTCGCGGTCGCGGGGGCCGGGGTGCTGGAGCATCACGCGCAGATCGTGTTCGACGGGCGCGATTTCGTGCTCGAGGAGTGCGAGCGCGACGGCGAGATCGCGATCAACGGCAAGAAGAAGCGGCGCGCGCGGCTGGTGCACGGCGACCGGCTCCAGCTCGGCTCGGTCGAGATCGGGTTCTCGATGTTCGCCGAGGCGCCGACGGTGACGGAGCGGCTCCCCGCGTGCGACGGCGAGGCGGAGCGGCCCGCGCCGGCGCAGGGCTCGTCGGAGCTCGCGGGCGTCCGCAAGCTGTTCGCGTTCAGCGAGAAGCTCATCAACCGGCGCAGCGTCGACGAGCTCCTCGAGGCGATGCTCGACGACGTCATCGAGCTGACCCACGCCGACAAGGGCTTCCTGCTGCTCCTCGAGGGCGCGGAGGCGGCGGCCGACACGGCGGTCCGCGGCGGCGCCCCGGCCGCGGCCGGCGCGGCCGGCGACCGCAAGCTCGCGGTGCGCGCGTCGCGCAACATCCGCAAGGAGGCGATCACCGACGCCGCCGGGGGGATCTCGGACAGCATCGTGCGGCAGGTCATCTCCTCGGGCCGCCCCGTGATCGTCTCCGACGCGCTCGCCGACACGCAGTTCGGCCGGAGCGACAGCGTCATCGCGATGAAGCTCTCCAGCGTGATGTGCGCGCCGCTCCTGTCGCAGGGCCAGATCATCGGCGCGCTCTACGTCGGCAACGACAAGATCAAGCACCTCTTCGATCGCGCCCAGCTCGACCTGCTCAGCATCTTCGCGTCCCAGGCCTCGCTCATCCTCCAGAACGCGATGCTCCTGAACGCCCTCCGGGCCGACAAGGCCAAGCTCGTCGCCGAGCTGCACGACAAGAAGTTCGGCGAGATCATCGGCGCCTGCCCGTCGATGCTCGAGGTCTTCCGCAAGCTGCAGAAGGTCGCCGCGACCGACATCAGCGTGCTCATCACGGGCGAGACCGGGACCGGGAAGGAGCTCATCGCGAGGGAGCTGCACCGGCGCAGCCCGCGCGAGGGCGGCCCCTTCGTCACCATCAACTGCGGCGCGATCCCCGAGAACCTCATCGAGAGCGAGCTCTTCGGCCATGTGAAGGGCGCCTTCACCGGCGCCATCGCCAGCCGCCCGGGCAAGTTCCAGGTCGCCGACAAGGGCACGCTGTTCCTCGACGAGATCGGCGAGCTCCCGCTGAACCTCCAGGTGAAGCTCCTCCGCGCCCTCCAGGAGCGGGTGGTCTTCCGCGTCGGCGACTCGAAGCCCGAGAAGGTCGACATCCGCATCGTCGCCGCCACCAACCGGAACCTCGAGGACGAGATCCGCGCCGGCAACTTCCGGGAGGATCTCTACTACCGGCTCAACGTCGTGAACCTGTGGCTCCCGCCGCTGCGCGAGCGGGGCGACGACGTGCTGATCATCGCCAAGGTCCTGCTCTCGAAGTACGCCGACGAGCTCGGCAGCCCCGTGCGCGGCTTCAGCCCGGCCGCGCTCGCCGCGATCAAGAAGTACTCCTGGCCGGGCAACATCCGGCAGCTCGAGAACCGCATCAAGAAGGCGCTGGTCCTCTGCGACCAGGCGCTCCTCGCCGTGGAGGACCTCGATCTCGGCCCCGGCGCCGAGACGGCGATCATGCCGCTCGAGAAGGCCAAGGAGGAGTTCCAGCGGCGGTATGTGCTGGAGGCGCTCGAGCGCAACAACGGCAACCGCACGCAGACCGCCCGCGACCTCGGCGTCGACCCGCGCACCATCTTCCGCTACCTCGAGAAGGAGCAGAACCCGATGCCGAGCGGGGCCGGCGGCGTGGCCCGCGATCCGACCGAAGCGTGATGGAATACAACCCCGAAGGGCCCTTCGCAGACCCCTGTCCGACCAAGACCCGCGCCGATCTGGAGTGGGACCGCATCCTCGAGGCGCTCGCGGAGCGCTGCGCGTCGCGCGCCGGCAAGCGGCTCGCGCGGGCCCTGCCGTTCGCGTCGACGCGCGCCGAGGCGATGACCATGCTCGCGGAGGTGCGGGAGGCGGTCGAGCTCGCCCGGACCGGGGAGCCCGTGCCGGCCCGCGACGTCGCGGAGCTCGAGGACGCGCTCGACCGGGCGCGCATCGGCGCGTCGCTCGCCAACGAGGAGCTCCGCGCCGTGCTCGGCCTGCTCGAGGCCGCCCGGACCGCGCGGCAGTACCTGCAGAGCCGGCGCCAGATCGCGCCCGCGCTCTACGCGGCGTGCGCGACGAACCCGGAGCTCGACGCCGTCGCGCGCGAGCTCGACGCGGCCTTCGATCCGGACGGCGCGCTCTCGGATCGCGCCTCGCCCCGCCTGGAGGAGCTGCGCGCGGAGCGGCGCGCGGTGCGCGAGCGGCTCGTCCGCCGCCTCGAGGACCTCATCAACAAACACGAGGACATCCTCCAGGACCGCTACTGGACCGAGCGCGACGGGCGCTACGTGCTCCCGGTGCGGTCCGACGCGCACGAGCGCTTCCCCGGCATCGTCCACGCGACCAGCGCGAGCGGCGCCACCGTGTTCGTCGAGCCCCGGGTGCTCGTCGAGACCGGCAACCGGATGAAGATGGTCGACGCCGAGGTCGCGCGCGAGGAGCAGGCGATCTACGCGGCGCTCACCGCCCGCGTGGCCGAGGACATCGAGAGCGTCGCCGCCGCCGCCCGCGCGCTCGCCCACGCCGACGTGCGCGCCGCCGCCGCGCGGCTCGCGAAGGACCTCGACCTCACCTTCCCGGAGGTCCCCGAGGGCGCCTTCGCCGTGGATCGCGGCGCCGCCGAGGCCGCGGCGCGGCCGACCTCCATCGAGCTCGTCGGCGGTCGCCATCCGCTGCTCGCGCTCGACGGCGTGAAGGTGGTCCCGAGCGATCTGTCGATGAGCGCGGGCCGCGCGATGATCGTCTCCGGGCCGAACGCCGGCGGCAAGACGGTGGCCCTGAAGACGCTCGGCCTCGCGGCGCTGATGGTCCGCGCGGGCCTGCCGGTCGCGGCGCGGGAGGGCTCGCGGGTCGCGCTCTTCGACGTCGTGCTGACCGACGTCGGCGACGACCAGAACCTCCACAAGAACCTGTCGACCTTCAGCGCCCACGTGAAGAACCTGGGGCGGATCCTCGGCGAGACGCGCCCCGGCGCGCTCGTCCTGCTCGACGAGCTCGCCGGCGGCACCGATCCGCGCGAGGGCGAGGCGCTCGCCGCGGCCGTGCTCGACTCGCTCTGCGCGCGTGGCGGCACCGTCGTCTGCACCACGCACTACGAGGGCCTCAAGGCGCTCGCGCTCGGCGATCAGCGCTTCGAGAACGCCTCGGTCGGCTTCGATCTCGCCACCATGAGCCCGACCTTCCGGCTCGTCGTCGGCGTGCCCGGCGCCTCGAGCGCGCTCGCCGTCGCGCGTCGGTTCGGCATCCCGGGCACCGTGCTCGAGCGGGCCGAGCGCTTCCTCACGACGGAGGCGGTCACCTTCGAGCAGATGGTCGAGAAGCTCTCCGCCGAGCGCCGCGCGCTCGAGCTCGCGCGCGAGGACGCAGAGCGCGAGGCGGCCGCCTCCCGGGCGAAGCGGCGCGAGCTGGAGAGCGAGATCGAGCGGCTCCGGGACAAGGAGCGCGGGGTGATCACGCGGGAGGGGGAGGCGCTGCTCGCCAGCCTGCGGCGCGCGCGCGAGGACCTCAAGGCGGCGCAGTCGCGGCTGCGCGGCAAGCCCACCGAGGAGGACCTGCGGGCGGCCGCGCGCGCCATGGATGCGGTCGGGCAGAAGACGTCGATCGGCGGCGAGCTCGAGCTCCGCCCGAAGGACGAGCCGCCCGCGCGGCCGGCGGTCGATCCGGCGGCCATCCGCGTCGGCGCGCGCGTCTACGTGCCTCGCCTGCGGGCCGAGGCCGAGGTGGTCGAGGTCCTCTCGGGCGGCCAGCTGCGGGTCGCCGCCGGCGCGCTCAAGCTCACGACCTCGATCGCCGAGCTGCGCGGCGCCGGCGCGCCGGCGGCCGCGGCGCCGCCGCAGCGCCGCGTCGACCTGGACGCGGCGGCGGACCCCGACGTGCCGATCCAGACGGCGGACAACACCGTGGATCTCCGCGGCCTGCGCGCGCACGAGGCGGTCGCGATGGCCGAGCAGTTCCTCGACCGCTCGCTCGGCGCGGGCCGCCGGGTCACGTTCTTCGTCCACGGGCACGGCACGGGCGCCCTGCGCGACGCGGTCCGCGAGGCGCTGCGCGGGAGCCCCTACGTGGCGCGCAGCCGCCCGGGCGGCCCCAGCGAGGGCGGCGACGGCGTGACGGTCGCGTGGCTGAAGTGGTGAGGTGAGCGGCCGTCGCCGCGGCCCGCTGAGCGCCGCGGCGCTCGGCGGGCCGCGGCGCTCAGCGATCCCGGTCGATGCGGCCGAGGTTCTCGGCGACCCGGTCGAGCACGCCGTTCACGAAGGCGCCGCTCTCCTCGCTGCCGTAGCGCTTCGCGAGCTCGACCGCCTCGTCGAGGATGACCGCGCGCGGCACCTCCGGGTGCTTCATGAGCTCCCACGCGCCGAGGCGGAGCACGTTGCGGTCGACCCGCGCCATCCGCTCGAGGCGCCAGTTCGTGCTCGCCTTGCGGATCGCCTCGTCCACGGCCGCGAGGTCCTTGGCGACGCCGTGCACCACCTCGTCCGCGTAGGCGCGCCCCTCCGGATCCCCCGGCGTCTCGCGCCAGAAGGTCGCGACGACGCGGGACGCCGGGTTCCCGCCGGCCTCCAACGCGAACAGCATCTGCAAGGCCGCCTCGCGGCCGGTCGAACGCGCACCCATCGCTCAGAACCTTCGTCTACAGGCCGGCGGCGTCCAGCGACGCGCCGAGCGAGAGCATCTCGATCGCGCTGACCGCGGCCTCCCACCCCTTATTGCCATGCTTCGTGCCGGCGCGCTCGACCGCCTGCTCGATCGAGTCGGTCGTGAGGACCCCGAACGTGACCGGCACCCCGGTCTGGAGCGACACCGTCGCGATCCCCTTCGTGACCTCGGCCGCCACGTAGTCGAAATGCGGCGTCGAGCCCCGGATCACGGCGCCCAGGGTGATGATCGCGTCGACGCTCTTCTTGTGCGCGAGCCGCCCCACGACGGTGGGCATCTCCCACGCGCCCGGGACGCGCACGATGGAGGTCCGCTCCAGCGCGCCGCCGTGCCGCGCGATGGCGTCGAGCGCGCCCTCGACCAGGCGGTCGACGATGAAGTGGTTGAAGCGGCTCGCCACGACCGCGAAGCGCGCCCCCGGCGGGACCACCAGGTTGCCTTCGATCACCCTCGCCTGTGCCTGCCCGACCGCTTGATCTGCCATCCGCCGTTCCTCTCTCTCGCCGCGCTGGGTGCGCGGCCTCCGCGCTCGCGATCCTCGTCCGAGCGCCCCTGCTCTCCGCGCGACCCGCGCGCCAGCGCACCTCGCGCGTCAGGCCTCGCCCTTCATCGACACGAGCGGCACCCGCTCGGTCACGGTGAGCCCGAACCCGGTGATCCCGACGATCTTCGGCTGGCTGTTCGTGAGGAGCCGGATCTGGTACACCCCGAGGTCCGCTAGGACCTGCGCGCCGAGGCCGAACTCTCGCAGCGTCGACGGCTGCTGCGCCCGCACGAGGGGGGCGCTCTCGTCGGGGCCGGGGCCCTTCAGCTGGTCCAGCTCGCGGCCCAGATCCCCTCGCGACGGGATGTAGACGACCACCCCGACGCCGGCGCCCTCGATCGCGAGCAGCGCTTCGCGCAGGTTCGAGCCGCCGTCGAAGGGCGTCGAGCTGAAGAGGTCCGCGACGGTCGAGCCGGAGTGCACGCGGCAGAGGATGGGCTCCTGCGTCGCGACCACGCCCTTCGTGAGCGCGAGGAACTGCCGCTGCTCGTTGATCACCTCGTAGACGTACGCGGTCCACTCGGTGCCCGTGAGGTCGAGCCGCAGCGTCCGGTCGCTCACGCGGCGGACCAGCCGCTCCGTCTGGAGCCGGTACTGGATGAGATCCGCGACCGTCACGATCAGGAGGCCGTGCTTCGCGGCGAACACCTCGAGGTCCGGCATGCGGGCCATGCTGCCGTCGTCGTTCATGATCTCGCAGATCACGCCCGCCGGCCGCAGCCCGGCGAGCCGCGCGAGGTCCACGGACCCCTCGGTCTGGCCCGTCCGCACGAGCACGCCCCCGCGGCGCGCCTTCAGCGGAAACACGTGCCCCGGCGTGACGAGATCCTCGGGCCTCGCGTCGCGCGCGCTCGCGACCCGGATCGTGTGCGCCCGATCGGCGGCGCTGATCCCGGTCGTCACCCCGGTGCGCGCCTCGATGCTCACGGTGAAGGCGGTGCCGAGCGGCGGCCCGTTGCGCCCGGGCGCCGACATCATCGGCAGCTCGAGGCGCGCGACCTGCTCCTCGTCGAGGGCGAGGCAGATGAGGCCGCGCCCGTGCATCGCCATGAAGTTGATCGCCTCGGGGGTCACCGCCTCCGCCGCCATGCAGAGGTCGCCCTCGTTCTCGCGATCCTCGTCGTCGACGAGGATCACCATCTTGCCCGCGCGGATGTGGTCCAGCGCGGTGTTCACGCGGTCGAGGACCGCCTTGTCGATGGTCAGCCGGTGAGGCATCGGACCCCCGGAGGTCATGTCGTGGTCGAGCTTGCCGCTCGAGGCTGACATGGCCTCACCAGAATCCCCCCGCGCGCAGCTTTGCGAGGAGTCGTTCGTCGTGATCCGCATTCTCTCCCGTGTTTCCACGCTCCTCGCCGCGCTCGGCAGAGGCATCGCCCTCGCGCGCGTCCCTGCTCGAGAGGCTATGCAGGCCGGCGATCGACGCGACCTGGAGCGTCCGCGCCACGTAGCGCGCGAGCACGTCAACTTCAAGGTTGACGGCCGCGCCGGGGCGGAGCTCGCCGAGGAGAGTCCGGCCGATGGTGTGCGGCACCAGCATCACGTCGAACCACGTCTCCGCGGAGCCCGGCGTGGACACGGCGTTGAGCGTGAGGCTCGCGCCGTCGACGGCGATCGAGCCCTTGGGAGCGAGGAACGGCGCGAGATCGGTCGGCGCGCTCACCCGCATGCGGAGCGCGTCGCCGGCGCGCGATTGCTCGACGACGCGGCCGAGCCCGTCGACGTGGCCCAGCACCACGTGCCCGCCCATGCGGGCGCCGAGCGGCGTCGCCCGCTCGAGGTGGACGCGCGCGCCGACCGAGAGCGCGCCGAGCGTGGTGCGGGCGAGGGTCTCGGATGACATGTCGCACTCGAACCCGCCGGGCGCGATGCGATCGACGGTGAGGCAGGCGCCGTTCACGCTCACCGACTCGCCGAGCGTCAGCGGCCCGAGGCTCGCCTCGATGAGCGCGCGGGCCACGGCGCCGCCGCTCCGGCGGCGGAGGACCCCGATCGTCTCGACAAGCCCGGTGAACATCGCCGAAGGCCCTCTGCCTATTCCTTCGAGGCGCGGTGCCCCTGGCTCGTCAGGAGCTTGTCGATGAGCCCCTGCGAGTAGCTCGACAGCTCGGTGAAGACGACCCCCATCCCCTGCGGATCGTCGTGCACGCGCACGACCTCGCCGACGCCCTCGATCGTCTCGATGTCGTCCATGATCACGGTGAACCGGAGGTTCACCTTGGTGCCGACGGCGAGCGGCGTCTTCGACCGCACGAACACGCCGGTGCGCGAGATGTTCGTCACGTACTCGTTGATGAACGCGTCATAGGACTCGAACTCCTTGTTGATGGTGACGCGCTCTTCCCTGCGTCCCGTCTTCGCGTCGATGCTCTCCGGAGAACCCTGATCGTCCGCCATGGCGCCTTACCTGCCTTGCAGATCGAACTGCTCGAGGTGGTACTCCTTTCGGGGCACGAGATCGATCCGGCGCTGGAACAGCCGCTCCGCCTCCTGCACGGCGATGCGCTCGTCGTTCTTCAGGAGGTCGATCACGGCCGGATGCGCGTTCACCACGACCGAGTAGCCGGGCAGGTTCATCCGCTCGCGCCGTATCTGCCGCAGGATCTCGTAGGCGACGGTCTGCTTGGATTGCAGCTGGCCCGTCCCGTCGCAGTAGAAGCACGGCTCGAGGATCGTGCGCCCGAGGCTCTCGCGCGTCCGCTTCCGGGTCATCTCGATGAGGCCCAGATCGGAGATCCGGTTCAGCGTGGTCTTCGCCTTGTCCTTGGCGAGCAGCTCCTCGAGGCGGCGCCGCACCTTCTCGCGGTTCTGGGCGCGCTCCATGTCGATGAGGTCGAGGATGATCAGCCCGCCGATGTTGCGGAACCTGAGCTGATAGGCGATCTCCTCGACCGCCTCCATGTTCGTGGTCAGGATCGTCTCCTCGAGATCCTTCGACCCCTTGCCGACGAACCGCCCGGTGTTCACGTCGATCGCGGTGAGCGCCTCGGCCTGATCGATGATCAGGTGCCCGCCCGACGGGAGCGGGACCTTCCGCGACAGCGCGCGCTGGATCTCGTCCTCGATGCCGTACGCGTCGAAGATCGGCTCGGCCCCCTCGTAGAGCTCCACCGCGTCGGCGCGCTCGGGCATGAACATCTCGACGAAGCGCCGCAGCCGGATGTACTCCTCGCGGTCGTCGATCACGATCTTCTCGATGTCGTCGGTGAAGAGGTCGCGGGCGGTCTTCAGCACGAGGTCGAGCTCGGTGTAGAGCACCGCCGGCGCCCTCACGCCGCTCTCGCGCTTCTTCGCCACCTCGCCCCAGAGGCGCACGAGGTAGCCGACGTCGGCCTTGAGCTGCTTCTTCGTGAGGCCCTCGGCGAGCGTGCGCACGATGAGCCCGCCCTGCGGCGGCTTCATCGCCTCGATGGCGTCGCGCAGCCGGGAGCGCTCCTTCTCCGAGCCGATCCGCTTGGAGATCCCGATGTGATCGACCGTCGGCAGGTACACGACGTAGCGGCCGGGGAGGGAGATGTGGCTCGTGACCCTGGCGCCCTTCGTCCCGATGGGCTCCTTCGAGACCTGGACGATGACCTCCTGCCCTTCGCGGACGACCTCGCGGATGGGCGTCGATTTCGAGATGCGCGGCGGCTCGTTCTGCCAGCTGCGCGCGCTCTGCTGGCCGCGCGAGGCGCTCTTGCCCTTGCCGTCCCGCGCCTGCTCGCGCCCGCGCTCTCGCGTCCGCTGCTCGCCGCGCCCGCGCTGCTCGCGATCGCGTCCGCCCTGCTGTCCACGTCCGCCCCGGTCGCGGCTTTCACGGCCTTCGCGGCTTTCACGGCCTTCGCGGCTTTCACGGCCCTCGCGCGTCTCGCGGCCTTCGCGGCCTTCGCGCGCCTCGCGGCCTTCGCGCGCCTCGCGGCCTTCGCGCGCCTCGCGGCCTTCGCGCGCCTCGCGGCCTTCGCGCGCCTCGCGGCCTTCGCGCGCCTCGCGGCCTTCGCGCGCCTCGCGGCCTTCGCGCGCCTCGCGGCCTTCGCGCGGCGCCTCGCGCGCTTCCGTGGCGACGGCCCCCTCGGGCGCGGCGCTGGTCCCCTCGATGTTGGCGCGCCGGTCGCGCGTTCGTCCCGACCGGCGCACGCGCGCCTCGCGCCGCCCGCGCGCGCGCCCGTTGCGCGCACGCGCTGCCGGCGGCACCTCGTCGCCCGGCGCTTCGGGCGCGGCCTTCGCGACGGCGCCCTCGGCGGCTGGCGACGCGCTCGCCTCCTGCCCGGACGGCCACTCGCCGGAGGCACGCGCAGCGGGCTCCTCGGACGCGATCTCTGCGGGGGCTTCCGTTTCCCCGCGGTCCGCGGCGTCGCTCCGCGCCTCGGGGCGCTCCTCGGCCGCGCTCCACACGTCGGCGGCGTCCTCCGGCGGTGGCGAGGCCGGCTCGAGGTCGTAGGCGGGCGTGTCGAGCTCGTCGTCGTCCTCGACCTCGGCTTCCTCCGGCCCAGCTTCGTCGGGCCCTGACTCCTCCGGACCGGCCTCGTCGACGTCGCTGCCGCTGCCTGCCGCGACCAGCTCCTCGTCGTCGTCCGCGCCGTCGTGCTCGTGTCCGCCGTCGAGCCCCGGCACCGGCTCGTCGTCGGCCTCGTCGAGGGTCACCATCGAACCCACGCCGGCGAACGCCTGGCCGGAGGGGCTTCCGAGCACGTCGAGCGCCGTGGGCAGCTCGATCGGCACGTCGCTCGATTCGTCGATCGGGCTGTCCGCCTCGAGCGGGCTCTCGGCTTCGAACCCTTCATCGGCCCCGAAATCCGCCCCTTCGTGGGGCTCGTGGTGTTCGGCTGCGGCGTCGGGGCCTTCGGGCGTGGCCTCCTCTGCGCCGGATAACTCGTGAACCTCGCTTTCTTCAGGCCCAGGCGCCTCGCTGGCGCGCGCGGCGCGGCCTCGGGAGGAGGCGCGCTCCTCTTCGGCAGGACGGCGGTGCCCAGCCAGGTATGCCTCGAAGTCGTCGGGCCGGATGAGGTCCTCGACGTGCAGGAAGGCGGCTCGCTCGAGCCCCACGTCGATGAACGCGGCCTGCATCCCGGGCAATACGCGGCTGACCTTGCCGAGGTAGATGTTTCCGAGCGTCCCCTTGGAGCTCTCCCGCTCGAGATGCAGCTCAGCGATGATCCCATTTTCGATCAGCGCGACGCGTGTCTCGCGGATGTCCACATTGATGACGAGAAGGTTCTTTCCCATGTCGGATGCCGCACATCGGCGGCGCCGCCAAGCGTTACCACGGGTTGCCCGAGCCATGAAGGCGCAACCCGGCGCGCGCTGCGCGATTGAGGGCGTCGGGGGTCGCAGGTCGCCGAGGTGGGCCGGCCGCCAGCACGTGAGCTACCTCGCGTCTCCGCCGCCGCGCCCGAGGCGCGGCGGCGGCTGGCGCCGGCCCCGGGGAGCGGCGGCGGCCGGCGCCGGACGGCGTACCGGCGCCGGCGGCGGGGGCAACGGGGGCCGGGGCCCCCAACCTGGGGCGGGCGGGGCCCCCAACCTGGGACGGGCGCCCCACCCTGGGCGGGCGGGGCCCCCAACCTGGGACGGCGACCTGGGACGGGGCCCAACCTGGGACGGGGCCCAACCTGGGACGGGGCCCAACCTGGGACGGGGCCCAACCTGGGACGGGGCCCAACCTGGGACGGGGCCCAACCTGGGACGGGGCCCAACCTGGGACGGGACGGGCGGGGCCCCCAACCTGGGCGGGCGCCCCACCCTGGGCCGGGCGCCCCAACCTGGGACGGGCGCCCCAACCTGGGACGGGCGCCCCAACCTGGGACGGGCGCCCCAACCTGGGACGGGCGCCCCAACCTGGGACGGGCGCCCCAACCTGGGACGGCGGTGCCAACCCCGGACCGGCGCCTCAACCCCGGACCGGCGCCCCAACCCCGGACCGGCGCCTCAACCCCGGACGGTATTCCCAGCAGCGAGCGGGCAGCTCTTGCTCAGCCTCCGACCGCCCCCGTCCTCTCGTCCCCCCGGCACCCTGCCGGCGCCTGGCCCGCGCTGCCGCGCGCACCGCCGTCCCGCGCCGCAGGCTCCCGGCCGGCCAAGGCGAGCCCCACGCCGAGCGCGCCTGTCTCGCGAATGCAGCTGCAGCAGATTCCACGCAGCCCGCAGAGCCCGCCCGACGTCCGCGTGCCGGCGAGCCGACAAAAGGCCGAAGGGGGCGGCCATCGGACGCCCCCTTCGGAGATGACCTGCTGCTGGTCAGCGCCTCACATCGCGCACAGCGGCTCTTCGGAGGCACCGCAGTTCTGGGCGCACTGCTCGCAGACAATGCACTTGGCGATGGCGTCGTACGCCTCCACCCCGGGCTCGTTCGCCGTGCGGCACTCGTCGATGCACGTGGCCGGATCTTCCTCGTCCGAGCAACGATCGACGCATTTCACCAGGTCAAAACATCCCATGTCGGCATTATCAGCCACGCAGGCGTCGATGAACTCTTTGCATGCGTCGTCGGCGGCGCACTTGTAGCAGCCCGTCCCGTCGTCGCTGCCGCACGCGTCCGTCGTGTCATCGCACGTCGTGATCCCTGTCGAGGAAGAGCTCGTGGTGCTCGCGCCTCCGTCGCCGCCCGAGCCGCCGCCGCCGGCGTCGCCGCCGTCGCCGCCGTTGCCGCCGTTGCCGCCGCTGGCGCCGGAGCCGCCGCTCCCGTTGCTGCTGCTGGTGGTGCCGTTGTTCGGCGGGTCGGTGTTGTCGTCACCGCACGCCACGAGGGCGCAACCGGAAATCAAAAACGCAGCGAATACCCAAGATTTCATGCTCAATACCTCCACAGAACCCAACCGACCCCTCATTCGTATACTCGGCGACCCCCCAACGCTCGGTATGCCCGCCAAACCACCCGTCCTCCTGCAACCGGCCCCCGGGTGCGCTTGTGCAGATCGTTGGTCAGAGAGAAGCATCGCGCGTGGAGAGCAAAGAAAAACAGCCACGCAAGTTGTTTTTACACGCTTGGGATCGGCCGCGCAACGGCGTCGCTCGATCCGGCTCCCTCCTTCCAAGGCGTTCTAAGCGGTTTTGCAGGCCGATCTCTCGCTGAGCGAGGCTCTCGTGGGGCTCCCCTCCACCCCAAAATTCTACTAAAGCGGGATGTTTCCGTGTTTCTTCGCTGGGTTCTTGTCCCGCTTGTCGCGCAGGAGGTCGAGGGCACGCGCCAGCCGAATGCGGAGCATGCGCGGGTAGATCACCTCGTCTACGAAGCCGAGCTCGGCCGCCCTGTACGGGCTCGCGAACGTCGCCTTGTAGTCCTCGACGAGGCGCGCGCGGGCGGCGGCCGGGTCCGCCGCCTGCTGGATCTCCCTGCCGTAGACGATGTTCACCGCGCCCTCCGGGCCCATGAGCGCGATCTCGGCCGTGGGGAAGGCGAGGTTGTAATCGGCCCGGATGTGCTTGGACGCCATCACGTCGTAGGCGCCGCCGTAGGCCTTGCGCGTGATCACCGTGATCTTGGGCACCGTGGCCTCGGCGAACGCATAGAGCAGCTTCGCTCCATGCGAGATGATCCCCCCATATTCCTGGTCGAGCCCCGGGAGGAAGCCGGGGACGTCCACGAGCGTGACGAGCGGGACATTGAAGCAGTCGCACAACCGGACGAAGCGCGCCGCCTTGATGCTGGCCTTGATGTCCAGGCAGCCGGCGAGCACCTGGGGCTGGTTCGCGACCACCCCGATGGGCGCGCCCCCGATCCGGGCGAGCCCCACCACGATGTTCTGCGCATAGCGCGCGTGGATCTCGAGGAAGCGGCCGTCGTCGACCACGGCGCGCACGAGCTGCTTGACGTCGTACGGCCCCGACGGCTCGATCGGGAGCATCGTGTCGAGCTCCGGCACCTCCCGGTCGACGGGATCGACCGCGGCGCGGCGCGGCGGAGCCTCGGTGTTGTTCGAGGGCAGGAACGAGAGCAGCTCGCGGACCTGCGCGAGCGCCGCCCGATCGTCGGGTGCGGTGAGGTGGCATACGCCGCTCCTGGCGGCGTGGGTGGCGGCGCCGCCGAGGTCTTCCTCGGTGACGTCTTCGTGGGTCACCGCCTTGATGAGCTCGGGGCCGTTGACGAACATGGTGCTCGTCCGCTCGGTCATCAGGATGAGGTCGGTGATGGCGGGCGAGTAGACGGCGCCGCCGGCGCACGGCCCGAGGATCGCGCTGATCTGGGGGACGACCCCGCTCGCGAGCGTGTTGCGGAGGAAGATGTCGGCGTACCCGGCGAGCGACTCGAGGCCCTCCTGAACCCGCGCGCCGCCCGAGTCGTTCAGCGCGACGACGGGGGCGCCCACCTTCATCGCGAGGTCCATCACCTTGCAGATCTTCGAGGCGTACGCGCCGGAGAGCGAGCCGTCGAACACGGTGAAGTCCTGCGCGAACACCACGACCTTGCGCCCGTCGACGAGGCCCCAGCCGGTCACGACGCCGTCGCCGAGGACCTTCCGCTCGGCCATGCCGAAGTCGGCGCACCGGTGGACCACGAACCGGTCGATCTCGACGAACGAGCCTGGATCGAGGAGCAGGTCGATGCGTTCCCGCGCGGAGAGCTTGCCGGCCTCGTGCTGCCTGGCGACGCGATCCTCCCCGCCCCCGTCGAGCGCGCGGCGGTTCATCTCGTCGAGACGAGCGAGCGCCGGACGCGTCAGGGCCGTCGGATCAGCCATGCCGCGCCCTACCACGGCTCCCCCCGGGGATCGAAACCCCGTCGCGCGGCGGCAGGCCAGCGCGGCGGCGGGCCGGCGCGGCGGCGGGCAGGCATGAGGGCGGAGCGGCGGAACGGCGCGACGGCGGCCGGACGGCGCCGCGGGGGACGGGCCCACCCGCTGGTACGACAACGACGACAATGGACGAGGTCGTCGGAATCGTGCCCGACGTGCGGGAGGTGCGAGCCGGCGGCAAGCACGCGAGGGGCGGGCGTGAGGCGCGAGCCGTGGAGGCGCGCGGGACGTGCGACGAAAAATGACCGGGCCCGGGCGCCATCCGCCCTACTCTCTTGCCCAGGCGAGGGGACACCACGTAACCTGGGCAGCGCTCATTTATCGCTGGTAAATGCAGGAATTTCCGACACATAGGGGCTTCGAGGACCGGGGCGCGCGGGCGGCCATCGCCGCTCCGGCCCTGCCGCGTCGCGACTTCCAACGGGGCAGCTCGGGCCGGCGCGGCAGCAGAGCGGTCGCCTCGCACGGCGGCTGACGTGCGCCGCCTCGTGGGACGCGCACCGAGCGGCGGCGCCGGCAGCCCTGCATCCGCCGCGGGAGCGCCGCGCCCTCGCAGCGCGCGCCGCCTTGCGCTCAGCGGTCCCAGCGCGGCCTTCCGCCTCGCGTCGCGCGGTGAGATCGTTTCGGACGAGAGGTCGCTCGAGTGAAGCTCGCTCAGACTCGCGAGGCTCGTGCCCTGGCCGTCGCCGCCGTGGCGCGAGGGCTCATCGAGCCCAACGCCCTTTGGGACATGGCCTGCCGATGGACCCTCGGCGGCGCGTCGACGCCCCAGGAGCTCTTCGAGGGGATCCTCACGCCGGAGCAGCTGGCGGCGCTGCCGGAGCTGCTCGCGCAGGAGGGGCGCAGCCCGCCCGCCGCGCGCGCCCTCGCGCCGCAGCTCGACGATCTGGACGCGCTGCGCTTCGACACGCAGCGGGAGATCGATCTGCCGGGAGAGGAGGTCGTGGCCGATTTCCCGACGCTCGCGACCTCCGCCACGCGCGCCGTGAACGCCGGCGGCAGCCGCTACGAGGTCGGCGAGGCGCTCGGGGCGGGGGGCGCCGGGAAGGTGGTGAAGGCGCGCGACCGGGAGATCGGGCGCGTGGTGGCGCTGAAGACGCTGAAGCCCGGGGCCGAGGCGGACTCCGCGGTGGGCAACCGCTTCCTGACCGAGGCGCGCATCACGGCCCAGCTCGAGCACCCGAACATCATCCCGGTCTACGACCTGGGCACGCTGCCGAACGGCCAGCCCTACTACTCGATGCGGGTCGTCAAGCGGCAGAGCCTGCAAAACGTGCTGACGAACCCCGAGCTCCGCAAGCAATGGCCGCTCGTCCGGCTCATCGGCGCGTTCGTGCAGATCTCGCGGGCGCTCGCCTACGCGCACCGGCGAGGCGTCGCGCACCGCGACATCAAGCCGGAGAACGTGCTGCTCGGCGACTACGGCGAGGTGTACCTGGGCGACTGGGGCAACGCGAAGCTGCTCTCGAGGGCGGAGGTCAGCGAGCCGATCGCGATCGACCCGAGCGGGCAGGACTTCGGCCGGAAGCGGCACGAGGCGGTCGCGAGCGCGCTCTCGGGCACGCCCGGGTACATCGCGCCGGAGCAGATCCGGGGGGATCAGAAGCGGATCGATCACCGCGCGGACATCTTCGCGCTCGGCGTGGTGCTCTACGAGATCCTCACCGGCGAGCACCCGTTCGACGCGCCGACCGTGCTCGCCGTGATCCTCGCGACGCAGACGCGCGACCCCAAGCCGCCGCGCTCGATCTCGCCGAGCTGCCCGCTCTTGCTCGAGGACCTCTGCCTGGCGATGCTCGCGAAGGACCCCGATCAGCGCCCGCCGACCGCCGACCGCGTCGCGGCGGAGGCCGAGGCGTTCCTCGAGGGCGCCAAGGAGCGGATGCGCCGCCGCGAGGAGGCGATCAAGCTCTGCGAGCTCGCCAAGGCCCCGCTCGAGCGCGACCGGCGGCTCGACAGCGAGCGCGAGCGGCTCGTCGAGGAGGCGCGGCGGCTGCTCAAGGACGTGAAGGAGTACGAGCCGATCGAGCGCAAGCGGGCCGGCTGGCAGCTCGAGGACAGGGCGGCCGGGGTCGAGCGCGAGCAGGCGCGCGCCGCGGCCGAGGCGATCGATCTCTACACGAAGGCGCTGGCGTACGACCCGGATCTGGTCGAGGCGCGCGCCGGGCTCGCGGACCTCTACTGGTCGCGCGCGGTCCGGGCGGACCAGGAGCACCAGCACGCGGCGCGCATCTACCACGAGGCGCTCGTCGCGGAGTTCGACGTGGGCCGCTACGCCGCGCTGCTCACCGCCGACGCGGTCCTCTCGGTCGACTCGTCGCCGTCGGGCGCCAGCGTCCTCGCGTACCGGTACGTCGAGAAGGATCGCATCCTGGTGGCGAGCGACGAGCGCGCCCTCGGCCGCACCCCGCTCCGCGAGGTGCACCTCAAGCCGGGCAGCTACCTCTTCGTCCTGAAGCGCGCCGGCTACCGGGACGTGCGTTACCCGCTGCTGCTCAAGCGGGGCACCCACCACCGCGTCGAGGTGAACCTCTACACCGACGCGGAGATCGGCGAGGGGTTCGTCTACATCCCCGGGGGGACGTTCATCGCCGGCGGCGACGCGCAGGCCTACGATCCGCTCCGCCGCGCCGAGCTCCACGTCCCCGACGTCGCGATCGCGAAGTTCCCCGTCACCTTCCGCGAGTACTGCGAGTTCTTGAACGAGCTCGAGTTGCGCGATCTCGATCTCGCGCTCAAGCGCGCGCCGCACGGGACGCGCGGCTCCGAGGGCTACGTCGCGCGGCCGGCCAGCGGCGGCGGGTGGGAGCCGCTGCCCACCGTCGTCGAGGGCGACGCGCAGAAGCGGTTCCCGGCCGAGGAGGGGCACCTCTGGAACCTGCCCGTCATCCTCATCGACTGGTTCGACGCCGTGGCCTACTGCCGCTTCCGGAGCGAGCGCGACGGGATCGAGGTCCGGCTCCCCACCGAGCTCGAATGGGAGAAGGCGTCGCGCGGGACCGACGGCCGGTTCTACCCGTGGGGAGACCATTTCGATCCCACGTTCTGCCTGATGCGCTCGTCGCGGCCCTTCCTCGCGCAGCCGGAGCCGGTCGGGACGTTCCCCATCGACACCTCGCCCTACGGCGTGCGCGACATGGCGGGCGGCGTGCGCGAGTGGGTCGCCGACGTGAACGGCGAGAAATCGTGGGTGGAGACGTCGCGCGAGATCGAGTCGACCGCCGACGCCGGCAGCGACGCGCCCCCGTGGCGCATCGCCCGCTCTGGGAGCTGGGCCGCGGACTCGCAGCAGTGCAGGAGCGCGTCGCGCACCCGCTTCTTCGGGATCACGCGGGCCCTGAACCTGTCGTTCCGGATCGCGAAGCCGCTCTCGCGCGGCCCGGGCCGCTGAGCGGGCGGCTCAGCCGCCGGGCTGCGGCGGGGGGTCGACGTACTCGACCTCGACGCCGCGGTGGGTGCGGAGCACCGCGCGCCCGGGCCGGCGATCGACGACGTAGTCGGGGCCGACGGGCACCTTGCCCATCCCGCCCGGGGTATCGACGATCAGCTTCGGCAGCGCGATGCCGGTGAGCCGTCCCTGGAGCTGCTCCATGAGGGAGATGCCGGTCGCGAGCGGCGTGCGCAGGTGCGCGGTGCCGCGCACGGGGTCCATCTGGAGCAGGTAGTACGGGCGCACGCGCCAGCGCACGAGCCCCCGGAAGAGCGCGGCGAGCGTCGTCGCGTCGTCGTTGATGCCGCGCAGCAGCACGGTCTGGTTCATCACGGGGAAGCCGTTGTCCACGAGCCGCTTGCAGGCGCGCTCGGCGGCGGGCGTGAGCTCCTTCGGGTGGTTGAAGTGCGTCATCACCCAGAGCGGATGGTGCGGCCTGAGCGCGCGCACGAGCTCCGCGGTGATGCGCTGCGGAAGCGTGACCGGCACGCGCGTGGCGATGCGGATCGTCTCGACGCTCGGGATCTGCCGCAGCCGGGCGATCAGCCGCACGACGCGGTCCGTCGAGACCGCGAGGGGATCGCCGCCGCTCACGATGACGTCGCGCACCTCCGGGTGCGCCTCGAGGTAGGCCATGGCCGGCGCGAGGCGCTCGAGCGCCACCGCGCCGCCGCCGTCGCCGACCATGCGCGAGCGGGTGCAGAACCGGCAGTACACCGCGCAGCGATCGGTCGCGAGCAGCAGCGCGCGATCCGGGTACCGCTGCACGAGGTGCGGCGCGACCTCGTGCGCGACCTCGCCCAGAGGATCGACCAGGTCTCCGGGCACCTCGGCGGCCTCGTCGGCGAGCGGCACGCACTGACGGCGGATCGGGCACGCGGGGTCGCCCTTGTCGCAGAGGCTCAGGTAATACGGGGTGACGCGGATGGGCAGCCCGGCCTTCTCGGCGCGCCGAGCGCCCGCGAGCTCCTCCGGCGTGAGCGACAGCGCCCGGTGCAGCTCGTCGGCGCTCGAGAGCGCGTGGCGCAGCTGCCACGTCCAGTCGCTCTGCCGCGCCTTGGCGCGGGCCGGTCGCGCGCCTTGCTCACCGCCCGCGGCGGGCGCCGCGGGGCGCTCCGGCGGCGCGACCGCGCGGGCGCCCGCGCCGTCGTCGCTGGGCCGCCGGGTGAGCTGCGCCGGTGTGACGAGCGCGCTACTTGCCCGCATCGCTCGACGGGGGCGCGGCGCCGCCGGCCTGCTCCGGCTGCGGCGCGTTGGGCTTCGCGGGATCGGGCGGCGGCGCGCTCCCGGGCTGCGTGAGCTGCGGCGGCAGCTTCACCGAGGAGAGCGCCGCGTCGTTGATCTCGACGGGGAACTTCTTCCGCAGCTCGTCCTCGAGGGCGCGCTCCTGCTCCTGCATCTTCTGCTGGAGCAGCGCGACGCGGATCGAGCGCTCGGCCTCCGCGAGCGCGCGCCGGTGCCCGCCCGTGAGCCCGCTCAGGCGGACGATGTAGAACCGGCCGTCGGCCTCGACGAGCTCGTCGCTGACGGCCCCCACGCTGGCGATCCGGAAGACGGCCGCGCGGACCGGCTCCGGGACCTGCGGGTGGGCGCCGCGCGGATCGCCGGGCGGGCTGACGATGCCGAGCTCGCCCGCGAGATCGAGCGGCGGCGCCTTGGTCTTGTCCTTCGGCGCGCTCTGCGAGTGCTTGAGGAAGAGCTCTCCCCACGCGCTGCTGCTCGCGGCCTTCTGCGCTTCCTTGAGGACCTTCTCCCCGAGCGCCCTGTCGCCGACCACGACGGCGGAGACGCGCCTTCGCTCGGGCTCGCTGAACTTGTCGGCGTTCGCCTCGTAGTACGCGCGCACCTCGGACGCCGGGATGTCGGCCGGCGCGGGCAGGCCCTTGCGCGCCTGGGCGATCATCGCCTCGCGGAGGATCTGCCGGATCGCGTCCTCGACCGCGGCCTCCTTGTCGAGGCCGCGGCGCTTCGCTTCCAGCGCGAGCAGCTCCGCGTCGATGATCTCGCTGAGCAGCTCGCGGCGCCGCTCCTTCGTCTGATAGCGGAGCCGATCGAACTGATCCATCCGCTCCAGCGTCCTGCCGAAGTCGCCGAGGGTGATCACCCGGTCGCCGACCTTCGCGAGCACGCGCGCCGACTGCTCGGCGCTGAGCCCGAGGACCGGCTCGCCCGCGTCCGCCGGGACCTGGAGGGCGGGCTCATCGCAGCTCGAGACGAGCGCGGCGAGCGAGATGGCGAGCAGGGGGCGGCGCACCGGAGCTCGGATCATTGCTGGCTCGGGGTCTAGCACGGTTTCCTCGGGGCTCGAGGGCGCGCCGGCCTGGCTCACGCCGCCGGGCGCCTCGGTTCGTCGCCCGCGGCGGAGCGCTGCGGGGCGATCGAGCGCTCGCTCAGTCGACGATCGTGCCGATCTCCTCGCCCCTGCACACGCGGAGGATGTTGCCGCGGGTCATGAGCTTGAACACGCGGATGGGCATCTTGTTCTCGCGGCAGAGGGTGACCGCGGTCGAGTCCATGACCCCGATCCTGTCCGCGAGGAAGCGGTCGTAGCTCAGGTGCGCGAACATCTGCGCGCCCTCGTGGCGCACGGGATCGCGATCGTAGATGCCCTCGACCTTGGTCGCCTTGAACAGCGCCTGCGCCTGGATCTCCATCGCCCGCAGCGCCGCCGCCGTGTCGGTCGAGAAGAACGGGTTGCCCGTGCCCGCGGCGAAGATGACGATGCTGCCCTTCTCCAGGTGACGCATCGCCCTGCGGCGGATGTACGGCTCGGCGACCTGCCGGATCTCGATCGCGGTCATGACGCGCGTCGGCACGCCCGTCTTCTCGAGCGCGTCCTGCAGGGCGAGCGCGTTGATGACGGTGGCGAGCATGCCCATGTAGTCGCTCTGGGAGCGGTCCATGCCCGCGCTCGCGCCCTTCAGCCCGCGGAAGATGTTGCCTCCGCCCACGACGATCCCGATCTGCACCCCCATCCGCTGGAGCTCGGCGATCTCGCCGGCCACGTGGTGGAGCGTCTCGGGGCGTATGCCGAACCCACCTTCTTCGCCGCAGAGCGCCTCGCCGCTCAGCTTGAGGACGATGCGACGGTATTTCAGCCCTGGGGCCGGACGGGGGGGAGGGGGAAGGAGGGAATCCTGCTCAGCGGCCACGGGGGCACCTCGTAGCCGGGACCTGCGTCGAGGGCAACGAGCAACGTTCGCCGTCGACGGGCGAGCGGAGCGACGCGGCAGCGCGCCGTGGCGCAGAGCCGCCGAGCGGCATGTACCTTGCGCTGGCCGGAGCAGGGCGCTACTCTCGCCCCCCCTATGGCGCGTGTGACTGTGGAAGACTGCCTCGAGCGCGAGGAAAACCGTTTCGCTCTCGTCGTGCTTGCGGCCAACCGGACGCGGCAGCTCATGAAGGGCGTGGATGCCCTCGTGAAGACGAAGAACAAGCCTGCCGTGACCAGCCTTCGGGAGATCGCGGCGGGCAAGGTGCACTTCCACCGGAGCTCGCACGAGGTCGTGTCCGAGTGGCTCCAGCAGATGAACGCTGGCGGCCAGCGCTGAGGGCGCATCGGGCGAGCGTGCTCTCGTGACGCACGCCTCCGTCGGCCCGGCATCTCGGCGCGCCCCCGCCCGAGTGCCAGCGCTGCGCTCGAGCCGTTGCTTCCCATGAAAGGTGCGGCCACGCCCCGGTCGAGGCGGTCTTTGCGCTCGGGCCAGCCTCGCGATCCGGAGCTCGAGGCGGGGACATCGGCCCACTACGAGGACCCGGCGTACTACGCGAAGACGTATGCGCGCCGGCAGGACGACGTCCGCTACTACGTCGATCTCTCGGTGGCGTCCGGCGGGCCGGTGCTCGAGTACGGCTGCGGCAACGGGCGGATCACGCTGCCCGTCGCGAGGGCGGGGGTCCGGATCACGGGCGTGGATCTGTCGGCGCCGATGCTCGGCGATCTGCGCGCGCAGCTCGGGCGGGAGCCGCGCGGCGTCTCCTCTCGCGTGAACGTCCGGCGAGCGGACATGCGGGCGCTGCGGCTCGGGCGTCGCTTTCCGCTCGTGATCTGCCCCTTCAACGCGTTCCTGCACCTGTACACGCGCCCAGACGTCGAGCGCTTCCTCGCGCGGGCGCGCGAGCACCTGACGCCGCGGGGCGAGCTCGTCTTCGATGTGTCCATGCCCGAGCCGGCCGAGCTCGCGCGCGATCCGGATCGCGCCTACGCCACGCCGCGCTTCCGGTATCCCGAGAAGGACGGCCCGGGCACGGTCGTCCGGTACACGGAGCGGTTCGACTACGACAAGGTCCGGCAGATCCTGTTCGTGTCCATGGAATTTTCGCCCGTCGACGGCGGCGAGCGCTGGATGACGCCGCTCGCCCATCGTCAGTTTTACCCGCAGGAGCTCGAGGCCTTGCTCCACTACAACGGCTTCGAGATCACGGCGCTCCGCAGCGACTTCTCCGCAGCGCCGCCCGACAACCAGACGAGCATGCTGCTCTATCACTGCCGCCCCCGGCGCTCCGTTCGCCCCGGCCGCGCTTAGGCGCCGAGCGGCCGCGACGCGTCGTCAGCGGGAAGACCAGGACCGCAGGTCAGCGAAAGCCACGCGCGATCCCGCCGCGCGGAGGCGCCGGGTCGCCATCGCACGAGCGCGCGACGGCCGCCGCGCGCGGCTGCCAGCTCGTGCGCCGCGCGCGGAGCCGCTCTCAGACGCCGATGTAGAGCCGGTGGGCGAAGTTGCGCTCGAGCTTGGCGCGCAGCACCTTCTCCGCCGCCGTCTCGATGTCGTACTCGACGCGCTTGAACTCGAAGCGCTTCGTCTCGCTGTCGTAGATCGTGTAGCTCGCGCGGTTGTCGTAGTCCCGCGGCTGTCCGACCGACCCGACGCTCACGATGTACTTGCGCCCCTGCTCGAGCTGGAAATCCACCGCCGGGAGCTCCTCGACGCTGTTCGGCGTGAGCGCGAACACCTTGCAGAGGTGGGAGTGGCCGATCAGCGTGATGTGGCCGAGCTCGTTCCACATGGGGAGGCACTCGCGCGCCTGCTCGGGGGCGAAGATGTACTCGAACTCCTCGAGCCGGACGGGCGATCCGTGGCAGAGGTCGACGTTGATGTCCGTCAACTTCTCCTGGTACGTCAGGCTCCGGAGCCACGCGGCGTTCTCGGAGGAGAGCATCGCAGCGTGCGTGTCGAGCGCCTGCCGGGCAGCCTCGTAGTAGTACGAGTAGTCCATCCGACCTGCGACGGCCGCGTCGTGGTTGCCGAGGATCGTCTTCTTGGCCACCTTCCGGACGAGGTCGGCGCATTCGTTCGGCGAGCCGCCGTAGCCGACCGTGTCCCCGAGGCAGTAATAGACGTCGATGCGCTCGTGGCGGTAGGACTCGAGCACAGCGCTGAGCGCCTCGTAGTTGGCGTGCGTATCGCTGAAGATCCCGAGTCTCATTTCGACGCGAGGGCGGAGCTTAGCACGATGGCCTCGACTTCCGTTAGGAATTCAAACCCGAATCCACGGCCGGGCTGATCAGGGCGGGGGCTCAGGGCGACCGGCTTTCCGGAGCAGCTTCGGCGGCCCATGCTTTCGTTGCGCCGGCACTTTCCTTCGAGGCGGAGCTTCGAGGGGGAGCGAGGGCCGGCCACGTTCCATCTCGACGATTCGCCCGACGATCCGACCCGACGACCCCGGCCCGACGACCCCGACAATCCCGAAGCCTCAGGAGCTGTCCGGATCGTTGTGACCACCGAGCCTGCGGAGGCGCTTGCTGAGTCGCTCCCAGCACGACCACGTTGACGAGCGGCCACCCGCACCGGAGAAGGATAGCGTGGAGCCCATGGATACCAAACAGAACGGTGCAGGGTCCTCTCCGATTTCTCTGGAGCGGTCGGCCGAGCCTGCTCCGTCCGCTGCAGCTGTCGCGCCGCCGCCGCCCGCCGTGGAGGATCTCGCCGAGGGGTGCGTGCGGTTTGTCGAGCGCGCTCTCGGTGTACGGCTTGACTATCGGCCGGAGACCCTGCCCGTGCTCGACCACTACCTGGCGCAGGCGCGTGGGGCGACGTCGGAGAGGGTCGAGGCGTTGCCGGTGGTCGCTCACATGGCGGGCGTGTACTTCGGCGAGGTCATCCGGCGCCGGCACGCGTCGTGGTGGCGCATGGACGGCGAGGATCCGACCTACTGGCAGCTGGAGTTCGAGTCGGTCTACCTCGCGTTCAGCCCGGTGCTCTTCATCCGGGAGGCGCTCACGCGCGGCCGCGGCGCCGAGGCCGCGCGGGACCTGGCCGAGGACTCGCCGAGCGGCGATCCGGCGGCGCTCGAGCTGGAAGACGAGGACCGCGAGGCGGTCGCCGAGAGGCTCGCGGAGCTGCCGCAGGTCTCCGAGGACGAGTACTACGCCCCGTCGACGCGGCTCGAGGTGATCGACATCGCCGTGGACGCGATCCGTTCGCGCCGGCTCGCGGCCGGCGAGGAGACGGACGCCGCGCTCGAGCCGGGCGACTACGAGCGCGGCGACGGCTGATCCCGGTGCGGCCGCGAGCGCGCGGCGGCGTCGCGAGGCGCGCGCGAAAGCCGCTCGCGCGCCGCGCTGCGCGTGGGACGTGCTCCAGAGGCGGCGACCGGTGGTATCGTCGCCATCGTGTTGTGGGTCCTCTTCGGGCTGTTGCTCCTCATCTCGTGGGCGGCGTACTTCACGTTCGGGCTGTCCACCGCGGTCCCGATCGCGGCGAGCGTCGTCGTCGCGCTCTCCGCGGTCGCGCTCTTCGTGTACCGCCGCGTCAAGGCGGGCCGCGCCGCGTCCGCCCTGGAGCGGGCGATCGTCCAGCAGGGCGCGCAGCAGGCGCTCAACGCGCGGCCCGAGCGGCGCGCCGAGATCCAGGAGCTCCAGCGGCAGGTCCAGGGCGGCATCAGCGCGCTGAAGAGCTCGAAGCTCGGCAAGGGCAAGAAGCACGGCAGCGCCGCGCTCTACTCGCTGCCCTGGTACGTCATCATCGGCCCGCCGGGGGCAGGGAAGACGACCGCGCTGAAGCACTCCGGCCTCGTCTTCCCCTACGCGCACCCGAGCAACGGCGGCGGCGTACGCGGCGTCGGCGGGACGCGGAACTGCGACTGGTGGTTCACCAACGAGGCGATCCTCCTCGACACCGCGGGGCGCTACACGACCGAGCAGGACGACCACGAGGAGTGGATCGCGTTCCTGCAGATGCTCCTCAAGCACCGCGCCCGCCGCCCGCTCAACGGCATCCTCGTCGCCGTCAGCGTGGCGGACCTCATCGACGCGAGCGAGCAGCACATCGAGCAGATGGGGAAGAAGCTCCGGGCGCGCATCGACGAGGTCATGACGCAGCTCCACATGGTGCTGCCCGTCTACCTCCTGTTCACCAAGTGCGATCTCATCGCGGGCTTCTCGGAGTTCTTCGGCGACATGCGCAAGAGCGACCGCGCCCAGGCGTGGGGGGCGACGCTCAAGCTGAGCGCGGACAAGGCCGACCCGGGGAGGCTCTTCGACGCCGAGTTCGACGCCCTCGCGAAGCAGATCCACGGCCGCTCGCTGAAGCGGCTCGTCATGGAGCGCAGCCGGGAGGTGCGCGAGCGCGTCTACCAGTTCCCGCTCGAGTTCTCGGGCATCCGCCGGAACCTCTCCGATCTGGTCTCGACCGTCTTCATGGTCAACGCCTTCCAGGGCACGCCCATCTTCCGCGGCTTCTACTTCACGAGCGGCACGCAAGAGGGCAGGCCGCTCGACCGGGTGCTCCAGCGCATGGGCCAGGCGATGGGGATCCGCACGCACGAGGCGGCGGCTCAGCAGAACGTGGAGTCGAAGAGCTACTTCCTCCACGACGTGTTCATGAACGTCGTCTTCCCGGACGGGGACATCGCCGCGAGGAGCGCGAGCGAGATCCGGCGCCAGCGCGTCGTGCGCGGCGCGATCAGCGCGGCGGCCGCGGCCCTCGGGGTCATCCTCGCGATCCCGAGCGTGGTGTCGTTCGGCAACAACCGCGAGTTCCTGCGCGGGGTAGAGGCCGACGCGCGCGCCGTCAGCGCGCTCCGGTGGGAGGACACGCGGCCGCTCTCGGAAAAGCTCGCCGCGCTCAGGCCCGCGCTGGATCGGCTGCAAGAGATCGACAGGGCGCGCGAGGAGGGGCCGCCGGACGGGATGGGCTGGACGATGTTCCAGGGCGAGACGGTCTACCCCCCGCTCTTGCACGTCTACGTCGCGAGCCTCCAGAACGGCTTCGTGATCCCGTGCAAGCAGCGGCTCGAGGACCGCCTCAAGCTCGCGAAGGGAGAGCACTACCTGCGCGAGCGCAACGACCTCAAGCTGTACCTGATGCTGAGCGACGTCGAGCACCTCGACATCAACTGGGCGAAGGACAGGCTCACCTCGCTCTGGGCCGAGGTGCTCCGGCCGACGTCGAACCTCAACGAGAGCGACCTGAAGAAGCAGCTCGAGCCGCACGTCAGGTACTACCTGTCGCTCATCAAGCAGAAGAGGGTCACGCCCGTCGCGCCCAAGGCAGAGCTGGTCGCGAGCGTGCGCGCGACGCTGCAGGGCGTGCCGGTGCGGAAGCGCTACTACGACTTCTTCGTCAACTCGATCATCGAGGAGAAGTACGACGAGACGGGCGACAACAGCCGCGCGAACCGCAAGTACCCGCCGCTCACGCTGGCCGACATGTTCGCCGACCGCCCGGACGTGCTGAAGGTCATCAGCAGCAAGCAATTCGCCAAGGAGAAGCGCTGGAAAGAGGTCGACGGTCCGTACACCGAGAGCGGGCACTTCGAGGTGCTCGATAAGATCCGCCAGGGCGCCGACCTCTTGAGGGCAGAAGAGTGGGTCGTGCCGCTCGCGCCCGGAGAGAGCGCCGCGATCGACAAGGATCTGGACGGCCTCGCGGCCGACTACGACGCCCGGTACATCGCGCAGTGGACCGACTGGATGGCGGACCTGACCGTGCGGATGCCGGCCAACCTCAAGGAGGCGAAGGAGCTCTACATGGAGCTCGCCAAGCCGGACTACCCGTACCTCCGCATCCTCCGCGCGCTCGAGGACAACACGCAATGGAAGCGGGATCGCAGCGCGATCGAGGACTCGGGCTTGCTCAAGCTGGGGAAGCAGCGCGTCGAGAGGAAGATCGAGCAGACGACGAGGTTCAAGGTCCCCATCGACGTAAAGCTCATCCGGAACCGCCCGAGCCCGGTCCCGGACGCGTTCAAGCGGACCGTCGAGTTCGGCGTTCCCGCTGCGTCGAGCGGCTCCGCGCCGATCACGGACACGCCGCTGGCGAGGTACATCTCGCTGCTCAGCTCCCTCCGCGACGAGATCCAGCGGCTCGAGGATGTGAACCCCAACGTCGACGCGCGCCTCATGGCCGAGCGGCTGGTCGAGGCGATACGGCAGGCGGACGCGCTCCTCCAGCCCTTCGACGAGCGGGCCAAGACGCTGCTCCGGCCGCTCTTGCTGACCCCGCTCCAGGTGGTGGCCGCGCGGCTGCCGCCGCTGTCGGCCACCTCCCGCTTTCCTGCGGCGTCGGCAGCTGCGCAGCGCTGAGCGGCGCCGCTCAGACCTCGATGCGGATCTCGTCGCGGCCTGGCTGCACCGCGCCGGTCGCGGGGTCGAACGTGAGGACCATCTCGACCGCGTCCTCGCCGTTGTCGCTGTAGTACCGGGGGCGCACGCCCATCGCCGTGAAGCCGAGCTTCCGGTAGAGCCGGATCGCCGCCCGGTTGGAGCGGCGCACCTCGAGCAGGACCAGCCGCACGCGCTGCTCCTGCGCGTACTCGAGCGAGCGGCGCATCAGCGCCGTCGCGAGCCCGCGCCGCCGCGCGGTCGGGCAGGTGGCGACGTTGAGCACGTGCAGCTCGTCGGCCACGTGCCACGCGATGAGGAAGGCGAACGCGCGCCGCTCCTCGCGCGCGACCCAGCACCGCGTCCAGGGGCGCCGCAGCTCCTCTCGCGCGGAGAACTGCGGCACGTCGAAGGCCGCGGACGCGACCGCGTCGATCTCGTCGAGCGCTGCGTCGTCCGCGGACTCGGCCGTCAGCTGGATCAGCGTGGGCGCGCTCTTCGCCGCGTCGCGCCTCACCTCGCCACCTCCGTGGGGCAGCCGGAGACGATCTGCACCTGCCCGACCCGCCCGCTCTTGAGCTGCTGGCACGCATCCCCGAGGAGCTCGACGACCGCGGGGGAACTCCAGCGCCAGCCGTCCTCCGGGTCGTACGGGACCAGCTCTTCGTCCAGGTAGACGTTGGTCTGCCCGTCCTCGGGCGGCGGGTCGACGAGGTCGAACTCGCAGGAGACGACGATGCTGGCGATCTTCGACAGGACGTTGCCGAGCGTGTCGAGGTCGTCCACCTTGAAATAGAAGGGGCTCACGAACTGCGCCGTGCCGCCGGCGAGCGCCATCTGATCGAGGACGTCGCCGTAGAACTCGCTCCCCGGGATGCCGACGACGTAGACCTCGATCCCGCTCGCCGCGAGCCGCTCGATCGCGGCGACCGTATCGCCGCGGTCGAGGCACCCTCCTGGCCCCGAGAGGCCTGACGGCGTGCAGCAGTTCTCCTGGGGGCATTGTTGCTCGATGTTGGCGATGCACTCCTCGGCGCCGCACGTCGCGGCGCTGTTGCAGTTCGGGCCGCCGTCGGTCGCGAGCACCACGATCGTCTTGCCCGGGAGCTCCACGAGGCTCGGCGTGAGCGCCGCGAGCGTCGCCGCGGTAGGCGTCCCGCCGAGCGGCTCGACGCGCGTCGCCGAGCGGAACCTCGAGGTCGTCGTGGCGCCTTCCTGCGAGGCGGCGAAGGGATCTCCCGGCGTGACGGGGAACACCTCGCCGCCCGGCTTGCACGGCGCATCGGAGGTCGCGTCCAGCGGGAACACGGCGGCGCCGACGTTGATCAGCGGGCCCAGGTTGCGCACGAGGTCGACCGCCGCCTCGCGCACCCGGTCGTAGCGGGTCGCGCGCGACGACGCAGGGCTGAGCATGCTGCCCGACGCGTCGAGGACGAAGTAGAGGTTCGGCGCCTCGGCGATCGTCACTTCGTGGACCTGGTTGCCGCAGAGCCCACCCGCGTCCACGGGCGGCGGCCCGCTCGAGCCCCCGGGTCCAGGGTCGAACTCGTCCTCCGGCTCCTGCGCGCCCTGGCCGCCGCCGTTGCGTGGACGCTGCGCCTTGCCTTCGTCCTCGCAGGCGGACAGCGCCGCGCCGCCGAGCGCGAGCGCGGCCGCGAGACCGCAGAGCATGCCGTAGACGCCGGCGCGCTGCTTCACGGCCGTCTTCATGGAGAGCAGCGTACCACGCCCGTTCGCACCGGCAGCGCCGGCGCGGGAGGCGAGCGCCGCCGCGCGCCAGCTCAGGGCTCTCGGTAGAACCTGGGCACGCGGCGAGAGATGCTCGTCAGCACCTCCCAGGCGATCGTGCCCGTGAGCCCGGCGATCTCTTCCGCGCTGATCGTCGCGCGCCCGAGCGGGCCCTCCTGGGTCCCGAGGAACACCACCTCGTCGCCCACGCGGGCTCCCGGCGCGTCCGTCACGTCGAGCATCGTGAGATCCATCGACACGGCGCCCGCGATCGGCGCGCGCTGACCGCGCACGAGGGCCGCTCCGCGGTTCGACAGCTGGCGGCTCAGGCCGTCGGCGTACCCCATCGGCACGGTCGCCACGACGCTCTCCCGCGACGCCTGCCAGGTGTGGCCGTAGCCGATCCTGTCGCCCTTCGCGATCGTGCGGAGCGCGACGATCTCGCTGCGCACCCGGATCACCGGCTTGAGGTCGGGCGCGAGCCCTGGGCACGGCGAGATGCCGAACAGCGCGACCCCGGGTCGAACGACGTCGAGCCACGCGGCGGGGAGGCGCAGCATGGCCGCGCTGTTCGACGCGTGCCGGATCCGCGGCGCGAGGCCGAAGCTCTTCGCCCGCTGCTCGATCTCCTCGAAGCGCCTCATCTGCTCGATCGTCACGCCGAGATCGTCGGCGTCCGCGCAGGCGAGGTGGGTCATGAGCCCGTCGAGCCTCACCTCCGGGTGCTTGGCGAGCATCGCGAACACCGCCTCGATCTCCGAGCTCGCGGCGCCGAGCCGACCCATGCCGGTGTCCACCTTCAGGTGGACGCCGACGCGGCCGCGTTGCTCGAGCCGCACCACGTTCGCGAGGCGCTCGATCTGCCCGGCGTCGTAGACGACGGGCACGAGATCGCGCGCCATGATCTCCTCGAACCCCTCGCGGCGGGGGCCGTAGTAGCCGCCCATGACGAGGATGGGCAGCCGGATGCCGGCGTCCCGCAGCTCGATGGCCTCCTCCAGGAGCGCGACGCACAGACCGGGGATCCCGGTGCGCTCGAGCGTCCGCGCGACGGCCGGCGCGCCGTGCCCGTACGCGTCGGCCTTCAGCACGCCCCAGATCTGCGGCCGCTTCGCGCCGGTCAGCGCGCGCTCGAGGACCCGGAGGTTGTGCCGCAGGTGGGCGAGGTTCACCTCCGCGCGGGTCGGCCGCACCGCGTCCGCTGGCGCCGCCCGGCGCGGCCGCAGGACCCGCACGGGGCCGGCGCTCGATCCGAGCCCTTCGACGGGCGACGCCGTGCCGTTGCGATCGGGAGTCGTGCTGCTGAGCTCTGTGGGCGCGTGCGAAGCGGACATCGTGTACGCGGATAGTCCTACGCTCGATCGCGGGTCAAGATTCCAGGCCATCTTGGTGCGACAAGGTGAGGCATGTTCGCAGAGCGCAGCGCCGCCGGTCAGAAGCAGCCGCGCATGCACCGCGTGTACTTGCCGGAGCACCCCTTCTCGCAGCCGGCGGACCTGCAGTCCTGCAGGCACCCCTTCCAGCTCGCCTCGCACGTCGCGCTGCACTCCGCCCCCGGCGGCGCTGCGTCCTCGGCGGCGCTCGGCGCCGCGTCGGGGGCGCCCGCGTCCGCCTCCTCCGCGGGCGCGGCCACGTCGGCGGTCAGGAGCCTGGGCGGCGGGGCGAGCGCGCTCGTCGGCTCCGGCACGGCGGGGGCCCGGCTGCTGGGAGGGCTCCACTCGCCTTCGTCGAAGTCGCTGGCGTGGCTCAGCTGCCTCGCGCGGTGCGCGGCGTACTCGACGCGATCGCGCGTCTGCCCGAACGTGTAGAACTGGAGCCACTCGTCCCAGCACGCGCGCCGCAGCGTCGGCTTCACGTCGGCCAGCGAGTCGAGCGCCATGCAGTGCTCGAAGCGTACGTCCCCCTCGTAGACCGCGTTGATGCTCGCGCCGCACGCGGTCACCGAGGCGGCGAGGCAGAGGAGGGTCCTGAACCGCACGAGCTACGAACACCGATAGCAGAAAAGCTTGGCCCCGGTGTGCCCCCTGGCTCGCCGTCTCCGGGACCTCGTGGGTCGACGGGCCGAGGTGCTCTCCGGTTGAACTTTGCCCTGCGATGCCGTACCTTGCCGCCCCTTCGCACCGGCGGCGGCGGCACGACGCCTCCGCGCCGGGCGCCTCAACGGAGCCTGTCCATGTTCCTGATGCTGTCGAAAGGTCCTCGGAAGACCACGCGCTCCAAGTCGAAGCGCCACCGGTCCAAGCTGAAGGCGAAGAACCGCAACCGGCGGAACCGCATCTACCAGCGCGCCTGATGGCTGCGGCGAGCGTGCCTTCGCGCCACGCTCGCCGCGCTCTGCTTCGATCGTGGGGCTGCCCCTTGTCTTAGGGGCCGCCCTTTTTCAGCTCGGTCAGCACCAGCTTCGCGACCGCCTTGAGCGTGTCGAACACCCCGACGCCGGTCCGCGCGACGCCCTCGAAGTCGGGGACGTTGGTCGGGTTGAGCAGCGCCCGGAGCTCCTCGACGGTGCCGATCTCCGGCAGGTCCCGCTTGTTGTACTGGATGACGTACGGGATCTTGTCGAGCGAGTAGCCCTGCTCGGCCAGGTTCGTGCGGAGGTTCTCCACCGACTCCTGGTTCGCCTCGATGCGACCGAGCTGCGAGTCCGCCACGAAGACCACGCCGTCGACGCCCTTCAGGATGAGCTTGCGGCTCGCGTCGTAGAAGACCTGCCCCGGCACCGTGTACAGGTGGAACCGCGTCTTGAAGCCGCGGATCTCGCCCAGCGCGAGCGGGAGGAAGTCGAAGAAGAGGGTCCGGTCGGTCTCCGTGGCGAGGGAGATCATCTTCCCCTTCGCGTCCGGGTTGGTGCGCTCATAGATGTACTGCAGGTTCGTCGTCTTGCCGCAGAGACCCGGGCCGTAATAGACGATCTTGCAGTTGATCTCGCGCGCCATGTAATTGATGAAGCTCATCGACCGCGCTCCTAGTCGTTGAAGAGGTTGTCGATGTCCTCGTCGGTGATCTCGGCGAACGGCGAGTCAGCGCCCGGCTCCTGCACCTTCTTGAGCAGCGCCTCGAAGATGTGGTTGAGCTCCTCGCTCGCCTTTCGCACCCGGAGCCTCACCAACCCGAGGCTCGACTTTGAGTCGAAGATCACCACGAGGATGACGCGGTTCCCGACCAGCTGGATGTGGATGTTCGCCTTCTCACCCTCGTGGAACTGAGTGGCGAACTCGTTCTCCTTGAGGAGCTTCGCCATCCCGCCCGTGGCGGCGATGTTCCCCGCCGTCAGCGAGGCGAGCGACGTGGTGTCGAGGTTGTCGACGTCCCCGCTCGCGGCGATCAGTTGCCCGTTCTTGTCAACGATGAAGACGACCTTCGCATTGGCGTCCTTGACGAGGCGATCCACCACGCTCTGGATCTGATTGAATTCCTCCTCGTACATCACCATCTGAGGGTTGACCATCGTTCCTCCGCCAGCGCTCTCGCGATGGGGCCCTGGGCATTGCGGGCTCTGTAGCCCTTGTCATCACCGGGGGCCGCACGTGCGGTCCCCGACCATCGTCATCCAACCGGCTTCCCGCTGTGCGGGTCTGCCTTACCACCGGTACCACGTTCGCGGCGCCACGATCGCTGCCTGGGGCTTGCATGACCGGTTCGCGGCGCGCAGTGCCGCTGCTCCTCGACCGTGCGCCCGTACATCTTGGGACGTTTCTATCCGAAGCAGGTGCGGCGGAGCAAGGCGGCCCTTTCTGGAAGTTGGAGGATCGCGCAGCGGGGCCCCTCCGAGCGCTGCTCGAGGCCGACGGACCTCGCTCCCACCCCGGCCCCCGTCGGCCCCGGTTCCGGTGCTTCCCAGGCGCCGCTCCGCGTCTGCAGGCCGGGCGCTCTTCTCGTCCAACTGTCTGAATTTAAACAATTTTTGCGACACGATGGGCGCGGCGGACCGCTGCCGGACCGCCGCTGCGCCCTGGTCTGGGGGCCTGGCTGCTCGCGGGCGCGCCGAGCAGCGCTCCTGTGTGCTGGGCAGAAGGTCGGGAAAATTCCTGGGATCAGCGCGGGCGGCGCGGCGGGCTCATGAACGCGCTCCGCGGCGTGCGAGATCCCGGGATCGTTGCCTGCCGGCGCGCTTTGCTGGCCGTGAGCGTCAGCGCTTGACCTGGGCCGCTTCGTGGCCTGTGCGGGCGAGGCTTGCGCTTGACCGATGGCTTCGGCCACGGGATAGCGCCCTGGATGCGTGACGTGCTCAACCGGACCGAGCCCCGTGGAATCGAGCTCGACGCGAGAACGACGAGGAAGCGCTTCTCCTGCGCGCTCGCCGCGGGGGCGGCGGCCCTGGCGTGCGCCGCGTCGATCGGCTCGGATGCTCGCGCGGAGCTCGGCGCGGTGCACCCCGAGGTGCTCGCCGCGCACGCGGCTGTCCGCTCCGCGAGGGGGCCGGAGGTTTACGGCGCGCTGCGCGAGCTCTGGCGCACGTGGGACCGCGCCGATCCGACGCAGGTCGAGGAGGCGATCGCGTCGATCGCGGAGAGCGGCGCGACCAGCGCGCCTGCCCGCGTCTACGCGGAGCTCCTCTCGGCGTACGCGCGCAGGCGGCGAGGCGATCTCGACGGCGCGGTCGCGAAGATCCAACGGCTCGGGTTCATCGGTCGCTGGGCGACGATCGGCCCGTTCGACAATGAGAACAAGGGGGGCTTCGATCGCGCGTTCGGGCCCGAGGAGGAGCTCGATCAGCCGATCGTGGCGGGCAGGACGTACGACGGCAAGGCGCGGGCGGTCCGCTGGCGCGTGCCGCCCGAGGCGCCGCAATACGGGTGGTTCGATTTCGGCGATGTCATCCGCCCGGTCGAGGGCGTCTGCGGCTACGCGACGACGTTCGTGCGCGCGAAGTCAGGGACGCGCGCGCCTCGGCCGATCTCGGTCTGGGTCGGCGCCGACGGCGCCTTCAAGCTGTTCTGGAACGGCGAGAAGGTCCTCGCCGATCCGGGGTACCGCGAGCTCGACATCGATCGGTTCGCCGCGCTCGTGTCGCTGAAGCCGGGCTACAACCGCCTGACGATCAAGGTCTGCGGAGGTGCGTCGGCGCCCAAGTTCGCGCTCCGCATCGGCGACGAGAAGGGAGCTCCGGATCTCGATCTGGAGGTGACCTCCGACATCGGGACGCAGGTGACGGCGCCTCAGGGGCAAGCGGGCGGCGCCAGGCGTCCTTCCGACGCGCGGGCGCAGGCTGGAGCGTCGGCCTCGGGCGTGACGCTCGCCGCGCGTGCGCTCGCCGTCGAGGGGCCCATGCAGGCGTTCGAGCGCGCCGCGGGCGCCGCCCGGCCCTCGCCTGCGCTGCTGGAGGCGTTCGCGCGCTACCTCATGCTCACCGGCGGCGACGCCGAGGGCGAGCACAGGGCGCGCGATCTCGCGCGCCGCTCCGCCGAGGCCGAGCCGAGCGTGCGACGCTACCTGCTCGCGGGTCAGCTCTCGGAGGACAGGAACCAGCAGCGCGCGTGGATCGAGCGCGCCGCTCTGCTCGCGGGTCGTGGGCGCGAGGACGTCGACGTCCTGCTCGCCCAGGCGCGGCTCGCGCAGACGAGCCCGAACTGGCGGGAAGCGGCCCCCATCTACGAGCGCATCCTGGCCGCGGACCCCGACCACGTCATCGCTGTCCTCGGGCTCGTCGACCTCTACGTGGAGGCAGGGCTGAAGCGCACCGCCCTCGCCACGCTGGAGCGAGCGCTGTCGCGCCAGCCGAGCAGCGTCTCGCTGCTCCGCGCGTCGGCGGCGCAGCTCCGCGCCCTCGGCCGCGACACGGAGGCCGCCGAGATGGAGGCGCGCTACGCGGCGCTTCGCTTCGACGATTCGAGCTTCCTGCACCAGCAGGTCGAGCTCGCGGTGGCGCGGCGCGATCCTGCTGGAGCGGAGCGCTGGCTCGAGCGCTTCCTCCGCAGCGAGCCCGACTCCGTCTGGGCCCGGTCGGTCGCGGCGCGCACGTACCGGGCGCTCGGTCAGGGCGATCGCGCCCTCGCCGCGCATCAGCGCGCGCTCGCCATGGCGCCGGAGGACATCGGCACGCTGCGCGCGCTCTCGGATCTCTACGGCGAGGAGGGCAACCGGGAAGCGCAGCTCGAGATGCTGCAGCAGATCCTGGCGATCAGCCCTCAGGCGAAGGACGTGCGCGAGTACATCGAGCACATCGAACCGCCGAAGCCGCGCGCAGACGAGGCCTACGCCTGGGCGCCCGACCGCTTCCTCCCGATGCGGCGCAGCGCTGACCGGCAGTATCCCAAGCGCACGCTCCGCAGCCTGACGGTGACCACTGTCTTCCCGAACGGCCTCGCCAGCCGCTTCCGTCAGGTGGTCTTCCAGCCGCTCACGGACGAGGCCGCGGCGAGCGCCCGGCAGTACGCGTTCGAGTACCAGGCCGATCGCCAGACCGTGAGCCTCCGGGCCGCGAAGGTCTACCGGGCCGACGGCAAGGTCGACGGGGCGATCGAGAGCGGCGAGGCGGGCGCGAACAACCCGGCGCTCGCGATGTACACCTCGGCGCGCACGTTCTACGTCAGCTTCCCGCGGCTCAACGCCG
This sequence comes from Sorangium cellulosum So0157-2, assembly GCF_000418325.1. Classification (GTDB taxonomy): domain Bacteria; phylum Myxococcota_A; class Polyangia; order Polyangiales; family Polyangiaceae; genus Sorangium; species Sorangium cellulosum_D. The sequence continues at coordinate 11,901,714 of NC_021658.1, read as the reverse complement.
GCGACGTCGTCGAGCTGCGCTACCGCATCGACGACGTCAGCCCTCGCAACGAGATCGCCGATCACTTCGGCGAGATCGAGTACCTCCAGAGCGACGAGCCGATCGCCAGCAGCGAGTACGTGCTGATCACGCCGAAGGCGAAGCCGTTCCACGTCTTCGCGTCCCCGCTGCCGGGCCTCGTGCGTGAGACCAAGGAAGACGCCGAACGGCGCATCTTCCGCTTCTCCGCCGCCTCGGTCCCGGCGGTCGCGCCCGAGCCGGCGATGCCCGCGTGGTCCGAGATCCTCGCGCATGTCCACGTCTCGACGTTCAAGAGCTGGGACGAGGTCGGCTCCTGGTACTGGGGCCTCGCGCGGGAGCAGTTCGATGTGGACGACGAGGTGCGCAAGCGGGTGCGCGAGATCACGAAGGGCCTCAGCGACGATCTGAGCAAGGTCCGCGCGATCTACAAGTACGCGACCGAGACGCGCTACGTGGCGCTCGAGTTCGGCATCGAAGGCATCCGCCCGAGGAGGTGCGCCCAGACGCTCGCTCGCGGCTGGGGTGACTGCAAGGACAAGGCGACGCTGATCGTGACGATGCTCCGCGAGATCGGCATCCCGGCGACGATCGTGCTCGTGCGCACCCGCATGCGAGGGGGCATCGAGCCGGAGCCCGCGAGCCTCGCGCCGTTCGACCACGCGATCGCGTATGTGCCCTCGCTCGACCTCTACCTCGACGGGACGGCGGAGCACTCCGGCTCGACCGAGCTGCCGATCATGGATCGCGGCGCGATCGCGCTTCAGATCAACGAGGGCAAGCCGAAGCTCGTTCGCCTCCCGGAGCCCTCGCCGGAAGCTTCGGTCGTGCAGCGGACCGTCGACATCGCGCTCGGGGCTGACGGGTCAGCCCAGCTCGGGGTCGACGTCCAGGTGGCCGGCGCGTTCGCGCCGGAGTGGCGGACGCGCTACATGGCCGAGGGGACGCGCCGCGATCGGGCAGGTCGGGACCTCGCCGTGGACTTCGGGACGGTCGAGCTGGCTCCCGGCAAGGCGGGCGTCGATGTGAACGACCTCGAGGACATCGAGCAGCCGGTGAAGCTGCGGGCGAGGGGAAAGGCCGTCGCGCTCGCTCGCCGGGAGGGCGATAGCCTGTCGATTCCCGCTGTCCCCGCCCAGCGCCTCGCCACGGAGTTCGCCTCCCTGTCGGTACGTACCCGCGACGTGATCATCCCTGCGCTCACCACGCGCCGGGATGAGTGGTCGCTCCGCCTCCCTGCGGGGTGGCGCGTCACAAGGGCGCCGCTGCCCCAGGAGGTGGACACCCCCTTCGGCAAGTTCTCCATCTCGGTCGAGCAGTCCGCGGGGAAGGTCGTCGTTCGCAGCCAGATCTCCCTCACCAAGTCCCGGATCAAGCCGTCCGAGTACATGGAGTTCAGGATGTTCTGCGAGACCGCCGACCGTGCGTTCGGCCAGCGGGTCGTGCTCGGCAAGTGAGCGACCGCGCGAACGATGCCGGATGCCGAGCCCTGGCAGCTCGTCGACGACCGGCGCCGGCCCCTGCCTTGGCCTTGACAATCTTGCGGTGGGTCGCCATAAAGCGCCCCCTCTACGCATCCCTGCGGCACGGAACAGCCGCTCCGGTGGTTCGGAGCGGTGGCCGCTGGGAGCGGTAGGCACTCGGATCGAGGGCGTCATGCCGAAGATGAAGACGAACCGCGCCGCGGCCAAGCGGTTCAAGGTGACCGGCTCCGGCCGGATTCGCCGCAGCAAGAGCGGTCTCAACCACTGCATGCAGGAGAAGAGCAAGAAGCGCCTGCGTCGTCTCCGCAAGAACGACATGGTCGACTCGGCGATGGAGAAGCGCGTCAAGCTGCTTCTTCCCTACGGCTGACCCTGGATCAGTGAGGTAGAGCTCCGATGCCGCGTGTAAAAAGAGGGTTCAAGGCCCGTCGCCGTCGCAACCGCGTCCTCAACCAGACCGAGGGCTACTTCCTCGGCCGGAAAAATCGCTTCCGCCAGGCGGTCGAGGTCCTGCGTCACGCCTGGGAGTACGGCTACATCAGCCGCAAGCTCAAGAAGCGGGATTTCCGTCGTCTCTGGATTACTCGGATCAACGCCGCCGCGCGCCTGAATGGCACGACCTACTCCCGCCTCGTCAGCGGGCTCAAGAAGGCGGGCATCGCTCTCGATCGGAAGATCCTGTCCGAGATCGCGATCCACGATCCCGCGTCGTTCGGTGCTGTGGCGAAGCTCGCCGCGCCCTCGTCGGCCAGGTGACGGTCCCGGGCGGTCTGCTGGCGCATCCGGCCGCACTTTCCTGAGCCGGTCGAGCCTGTCAGATCGCCCCATCTGGGGCTGGGATCTCAAAATCGTGGAATTTTTCGCATCATGCTGCCTGTGAAGCAGGCTGCTCTGGCCACCGCCCCTGTGGGCATGGAGGTCCAGATCCATCTTCATGGTGAAGGCAAGCCGCTGCCCGTCCCTGGCATGAACGGCTCTACCGTCGGGTGAGGCGAATCGGTACCGAACGGATGCACAGTGTGCACGTCCTGCACGCCGGCTACGCATCTTTGATGGCACCCTATGACCCTGCTGCCAGGGTGAGCCGAGACCCAGCTCCCAGATTTCCGACGGCGCCAGCGCCGAACGTCGTCCTCGCGACGGGCGCTTCGCACATGCGAGGCCGGAGGAGCCTAAGGCCGTTCCTGGCCCTTCTCCCGGGGGGCACACGTAGCTGTAAATTCCGCTGCGCCTGATCCGCCGCCTGGAAATACTAACTTTCCAGGTGGATCTGTCGGGAAAAATAACCTTCTCCGCCTTCGGCCGTCGGGTGAGGGCTCGACATTGGCATCGGGAGGCCCAGGTTCAGGAAACATCGAAGCGCGCTGACAGGACGGCCTCAACGGTCGGGTCCGGCCCTCTAAGGGTCGGAAAGGATAGCATATTCCCTTGCCCGTGCCGCGAGGTCGACCCCGCCGGAGCCCATGAGAGGCCGGCGAGCTCGATGTCCTCAAGGAGACAGGTTGCCGATGTTGTTGCGTCCCCGAAAGCGTACCCAGCCATGCAGTTCGGCTCGGTCGCAGCGAAATGTTTCGCTCGACACGACGCGGACGGCACCTTCCACTCTACATACCGCACCCAGGGCGAGCTCTCAAACGGGAGAACACGGAACGCGCGCCAAAAAAGGCACTGTTCTTGCTTCTGGAGTTGGACTGCCATCGGGAGCCGGCTCGAGAGCATCACTCTGCAAGAGCAGGTCTGCCTCAGGCGAGAAGAGTTCGACCGGAATCAAAAGAAAGCACCAGCGGTTGCCGGTTTCAACAGGGGCTCCTTCGGTCAGCTCCTGCTCCCTGTTTGGCACGAAATCGTCTCGCTCGCCGTCGAAAGGTGGCGAGGCATTTCAATCTCGCAAGGTCAGCCGTTTAGAAGTGAACGCCGACACAAAGACCAAGATGAGCACGTCGACCGCCCGCCGTCCAGAAACTGCGCGGAGAAACGCCAAGTCCTCTGCTGTAGGTACCTCTGCGCGGCTCGCGGCATCCAAGAGCTCGCAGGGAGCCGAGACCGCATCGGCTCCCCGGCGGGCGGCATCGCAGACCACCGATCCGGGGGTCTCCGATGTCGAAGAATTCGGGGACAGCCAGTCGCCGCGCTCGCACTTTCAAGGAGCTACCACCGTGGAGGGAGCCGCCATGAGGTCGACCAAGAGCAACGCCACTGTAGTGAAGGGCGACCCGCTCGCTCAGGGTGGGACGGCCACGCCGGAAATCGGAGCCCTCAGCCTTCTGGAAGACGACCAGACGGAGGAGACCGTCGTGCGACCCCGCCCGGCGGAGATCCTCGACGAGGATCGGGCGGCTGACTTCATGGATCTGGACCTCGGACCGCTCGATCGGCTGCCGCAGCCCGAGCGGGCGAGGAACCAAGATCGGGAGCTGAAGGATGTCGAGGACGGCGGGGGCGACTCGATGCTCGCCCGCTACTTCCGCGACATGGCGCTGCACCCGGTGATGGGGCCGGACGAGGAGCTCGACACCGCGCGCGCGGTCGAGCGCACCGAGGTGGACCACTGGGTGGCCCTCCTCTCGTACCTGCCTGCGGCCGAGTACATCCTCACCGCGCTCGAGGAGGATGTCGCCAAGGCTGGCGAGGACGAGGTGAAGGCTCCGCAGATCGCGGAGCTGCAGAAGCTCGTCCGCCTGGCGAAGAAGCAGAAGGGGAAGCTCCTGCCCGAGCAGGAGAAGCCCTGGACCCAGCTCTCCGAGGAGCTCGCCGCTGCCGTCCGGCTGCCGGACTCGGATCGCCTCTGGATGGCGCGGGCCTTTACCATCGCGCGCGATCTCGTGCGCGAGCCGGACTTCGAGGACGACGTGAGCGATCCCGAGGAGACGCGTCCCACGCGGCCGAGGCTCCCGATGTCCAGCTCCTACCGCCGGTACCTCGATCGGGTCGAGCGGACCTTCCAGGCGCAGCACGACGCGAAGAACCGCTTCGTGAAGGCCAACCTGCGGCTCGTCGTGTCGATCGCGCGCCGGTACAACCGCGGGCGTCTGCCGCTCATCGACCTGATCCAGGAGGGCAACATCGGGCTGATGAAGGCGGTCGAGCGCTTCGACCACAGCCGCGGCTACCGATTCTCGACCTACGCGTCCTGGTGGATCAGGCATGCGATCAGCCGCGCGCTCGCCGACAAGGGCCGCGCGGTCCGCATCCCGGTCCACATGCTCGATACGTACAACCGCGTGGCGCGGGCGACGCAGGCGATCATCGCGCGCACGGGGCACGAGCCGACGATCGAGGAGCTCGAGAAGGAGACGGGGGTCCCGCGCGAGAAGCTCGACAAGGTGAAGGACTTCTACGCGGAGACGCCGTTCTCTCTCGACCGCCCGGTCGGCGACGAGGACGGGCGGAAGTTCATCGACTTCCTCCAGGAGGAGAACGCGCTGTCGCCGTTCGATCACCTGGCGAACAGGAAGTGGAGCGACGAGGTCCGACGGCTCCTGACCACCCTCACGCCGATCGAGTCGCGGATCATTCGCTGGCGCTTCGGTCTCGACGATGAGGATGAGCTCACGCTCAAGGAGATCGGCGACAAGTACAACCTGTCGCGCGAGCGCATCCGCCAGCTCCAGGAGCAGGCGCTCGGCAAGATCCGGAAGCAGATGCGCGACTACTGAGCGACGAGCTCAGCAGGTGCGACGATGCGGCCGCGCAGCGCAATGCTGCGCGGCCGCGCTGCTCGAGCGGCCGGATCTCGACCCGTCCGTAGGAAGCGCGCCGAGGCGAGGGGGCTCGGGAGCTCGCCTCGGCAGCTACGTGACGGCAGCGGCCGGCCGTAACCTCACGGCGTGCGTGCACCCCGCCAGAGCTCGTCGGCGAGCGCTCCGACGAAGTCGTCGATCGCCCTCCGCACCGGATCGAGCTTCCCCGGGACTTCCGCGACCAGGACGGCGAAGGCGATCGGGGATCGGCCGGGCGGCGGGAGGATGTAGCCGGAGAGGGCCACGACCGAGGCGAGCGTCCCCGTCTTGGCCCGGATGGCGCGCTCCTTCGACCACCCGCGGAAGCGGCCGCGCAAGGTCCCGTCCACGCCGCCGATCGCGAGCTGCGCGGTGAAGTCCGCGCCGAGCGCCGGATCGAGGAAAGCGGCGCGGAGCAGCCGGACGATGCCCTCTGGCGACGCGCGGGCCGCGTCGAACAAGCCGGAGCCGTTCCGCAGGACGACGCCCTCGGCGAAGGCGTCGAGCTCGCCGAGCGTCTCGCCGACCAGCGCCGCCGCAGCCTCGGCCGTACCGGGGCGTCCGCGCTTCTCGGCGGCGAGCGTCTTGAAGATCGTCTCTGCGTAGAAGTTGTCGCTGTCCTTCCCGAGGGCAGCGAGGAGCTCGCCGAGAGGCGCCGAGCGGTGAGCCACGAGGAGCCGCTTCTGACGCTCGCCGCCGAGCCGCACCTCCCCGGAGACCTCGACGCCCACTTCCTGCAGCATCTCCTTGAGCGTGTACGCCACGAGGAGGCGCGGATCATCGACGCGTCTCGCCACGCTCACCGCGCGGCCGCCCTCCGGGAGGTGCCCGCTGAGGTGCGCGACGAGGCGCTGTCCGCTCGGCTCGAGCCGGACGCCGATCCTCTCCGGTGTGCCGCGCTTCGCGGTGGTCACCGCGCCACGGAGCACCACGAAGCCCGGCGGATCGATCGACACGGAAGCGGGCTGGCCTGCCGCGGATGGCCGCACCGTGAAGAGCAGGGCGTTCGCGTTCAGCGACGCCGCCGCGACGGGGGCGCGGAAAGCTGCCCACTCGTCCGGCTGCTGCTCGAAGGCTGGAGGCACGAAGCGCGCGTCGAAGTAGCCCTGATCGATCGAGATCGCCGCGACCTTGCGGACGCCGGCCGCGCGCAGATCGCGCGCCATCTCCCAGAGATCGCGGGTCCTGAGCGACGGATCTCCCGAACCTCGGAGCACGAGCTCGGCGACGCTTCCGTTCGACGCGTCCCCGTAAAGGCCGGTCAGGTAGCGGTAGCCCGGGCCGAGCAGGCGCAGCGCAGCGGCCGCGGTGAAGAGCTTCGCGTTGGACGCAGGGTTGTACAGGCCGCGCTCGTCGAAGGCGGTGAGGGTCGCTCCGCTCGCGATGTCGAGCGCGAGCACGCCGACCCGCCCCCCCGCGCGCCGCACTTCGGCGGCGAGCTTCTCGACCTGCTCTCGAGCACGCCCAGGGTCGAATTTTTGAGTCGCAAGCGCACCGAGGGGCGAGCGGGGGGCGCTCGGGTCCCCGGGGACGTCGAGCGTGGGCTTCGCGGTGCGGGTCGAGCGCTCCGCGGGAGCCGCGCCGCCGTCGAGCGGCTGCGAGCCGCCCGGGCGGGCGAGGATCGACGAGAGCACGAGCGCGACCACGGAGAGGGCGCGGCGGGGATGTCGAGGCATGACGGCTCTCCGGCTCTACAATGTCTTCGCCGCGGGCGCCTCCTCCGGTCGACCGCTCGGCGCGGACTGGCGATGCTTCTCGGAGTTGTCCTCGCAAAGGAGAGCTTGCTAGGGTGCGCGCAGCACTCCTTCACGCTCTGTTCGAAGGGAGGACACCGTGTCCCAGCAGCATTCGACCCGCGCGCTCTTGCCGCTCATCATCGTCGCGGCGGCGGCATGCTCCGGCGCCAAGCCCAAGCAGGCAGGGGAAGACTACAACTTCGACCAGACATATACCGGCGAGGCCGCACCGGCCGAGACGGGCAGCTCCGACGCCGCCGAGGCGAGCGCGCCCTCGGACAGCGGCGGCGGGCTCAACGACGACCAGAAGAAGCAGATGGAGATCGCGCTGCGGCGCGGCGGCGACAAGGCGGCGAACTGCGCCGAGGTCGTGCCCAACGCGCCGACCGGCGAGGGCGAGGTCAAGGTCGTGTTCGACGGCCAGAAGGGGCGCGTGACCGACGTGCTTGTCGGACCGCCGTTCGCAGGGACGCCCGCCGAAGCATGCGTCAAGCGCGCCTTCGTCGGAGAGATCGTGCTGCCGTTCGAAGGCGAGCCGCTCGAGGTTCCCTACACGGTGAAGCTGCCGTCGAAGAAGGCCGGCTCCGCACCCTCCAGCAAGAAGGCCCCATGAAGAGCGTCGCCCTCGCCGTCGCCGCTGCGCTCGCGCTCTCCGCGGCTTCCGCCGGCGCGGATGAGCCGGCGGCGCCTCCGCGCTACCCGCCGTCATCGGCGCGCGCGAAGGTCATCGTCGGCGGGGTGGCCGTGACGGCGCTCTCCTATGGTGCGGCGTTCCTGGCCGCGACCTCGTGGCCCGAGGTGCCCGGGTCGAGCGAGCTGAAGATCCCGATCGCGGGCCCCTGGATGGCGCTCGCCAAGAACGGCTGCGCTTCGGATGATCCGGACTGCGGAGCGAAGCTGTACCTGCGCGGGGCGCTCACCGTCGTCGGTGGGCTCGCGCAGCTCGCTGGCCTCGGCCTCGTCGCCGAGGGCATCTTCATGACCACGGAGGCGCGCTCCGCGCAGCCCGCGGCGATCACGGTGCGGCCGGCTCCGGTGATCACCGCGACCGGCATGGGAGCCGGCGTCGTCGGCACGTTCTGATCCACCGAGGACCACGCCTCGGCGCTGCGCCGGCGCGCTCACCCGCGGCGCCACCGCGACGGGGCAGGGCCTCGGACCGGTTTACCGCTCAGCCGCCCGATGCGCTCGATCATCAGCTCCACGCTGGCTCCGTACGGCATGCGCTGGCCGGCGCTCCCGCCGAAGACGCGGCCTGCTCCGACCACGTCTCCTGCGCGCAGCTCGATGTGGTTGCTGATGTACGCGACGGATTCGGCCAGCGAGAAGGCCCACTCGCCGATGCGAGAGCAGGGGCGCGACGCGGCGCCGACGCGGACCTGGGTCCGCAGCACCTCGACCGGGCCGAGCTCGTCGGGCGTGACCAGAACCGGACCGAGCTGCGTCGCGAAGTCCCTCGCTTCCGACGGCGGAAGCCCGCACGCCAGCGAGCGCGCCTCCTGGCCGCGCGCGGTCCAGTCGTTCAGCACGGTGTACCCCGCGATCGCGCGCTCCACATCGTCCGGCGTGGCGCGCCGCAGATCCTCGCCGAGGAGCGCCGCCAGGTTCAGCTCGTAGTCCGGCTCGTCCTCGAGCGCGGGGAAGGGGATCGCTGCATCGTGCCCGAGCAGCGCGCGGCTGTTGCCGAACCGATACCAGGGGCGCTCCGCGCCGTGCGCGTAAGGGCCGAGCTGGATGTACGCCGCGCGATCCGTGGCGCAGGGCGGCAGCCAGAGGACGGTGGACGGGTGCAGCTCCGTCGACGAGGGGCGATCTCCGCTGAGGAGCCGATCGTCCAGCGCGTGGAGACCGGCACCGCGGAGCGCCACCACGCGCGTGTGAAAGTCGGACACGCCGCGGATCTCCGCGAGCTTCGTCCCGAAGTGGCGCTCGAGCTCCGCGACGTCGTAGAGCGCGCCGTCCCGCTCCAGCGCGACGATCGGGGTGGACGTCGCGAGCTGGAGCACGTGGGCGATTCTCATGGCGTGGCCAGGCCGCGGAGAGCCGGCGGAGCGTACCATCCCGGTCCGCCGAAGCCCCGGGCCGACGGCGCCCCCGCGCCCGCGGCCGCGGTCGGGCCCGATCCGGACGGGGCCCGGCCCTTCTTGGGAATCGGATTGCCCTTTGCATTGACGAGCTGAGAGAGCGGCCTAGAATGCCGGCGGATTCAGAGCGGCATCACGTCGCGCAGGCTTGCCTCGAGCTCATCCGGTTGCAGCCGGGCTCGCACGGCAGGTCAGGTTCTGTTGCCGGCGCGGGCTCCCCTCGCGGGGATTCCTCTGGCTTCGGTCCTGTTGACGGGGCCGTGCGGCTTGTAAGCCGGGCAAGGTATTTGCCGTGGACAGCCGAACCTCGCGGCGCTCACCTTTGAGCGCCGCCGAGGAACTGGTTACAGGCGCGCACACGGCGCAGCGGAGCGATGGGTCATGAGCAAGCGGACCAAATTCGTCTTCGTCACAGGCGGAGTCGTATCGTCGATCGGCAAGGGACTGGCCGCGGCCTCGATCGGGGCGCTGATGGAGTCCCGTGGGTTGAAGGTCACCCACCTCAAGCTGGACCCGTACATCAATGTCGATCCCGGCACGATGTCGCCCTACCAGCACGGCGAGGTCTTCGTCACGGACGACGGCGCAGAGACCGACCTGGATCTGGGGCACTACGAGCGCTTCACGCTCGCCCGGATGACGAGGCAGAACAACTTCACCACGGGCCGCGTCTACGAGGCGGTCATCTCCAAAGAGCGCCGCGGCGAGTACCTCGGGGCGACGGTGCAGGTGATCCCGCACGTCACGGACGAGATCAAGCTCCGCATCCGCTCCGCGGCGGACGGGGCCGACGTGGCGATCGTGGAGGTCGGCGGCACCGTGGGCGACATCGAGTCGCTCCCGTTCATCGAGGCGATCCGCCAGCTCAAGGTGGAGTCGGGCGCGCAGAACGCCATCTCGGTGCATGTCACGCTCGTGCCGTTCATCGCGACGGCGGGCGAGCTGAAGACGAAGCCGACCCAGCACTCGGTCAAGGAGATGCGCGAGATCGGCATCCAGCCGGACATCCTGCTCTGCCGCTGCGATCGGCCGCTCCCGCGCAGCATGAAGGAGAAGATCTCCCTCTTCTCGAACGTCGCCGTCGACTGCGTGATCGCGGCCGTCGACGTCGACTGCATCTACGAGCTCCCGCTGGTCCTCCACGCCGAGGGGATCGACGAGAAGATCACGGAGCTGCTCAACATCTGGGCGAGGCAGCCGGACCTGTCGTCCTGGCAACGCATCGTCGAGCGGTTCAAGAAGCCGTCTCGCGGCATCGTGAAGATCGGCGTCGTCGGTAAGTACGTGCACCTGCGCGACTCCTACAAGTCGCTCCACGAGGCGCTCGTCCACGGCGGGCTCCACAACGACGTGCGGGTCGAGCTCGAGTACATCGACTCCGAGCAGATCGAGGCGCGCGGCGCGCCCGAGGTGCTGTCGAACCTCGACGCGATCCTCGTGCCCGGCGGCTTCGGGGATCGTGGGACCGAGGGGAAGATCGAGGCCATCCGGTTCGCGCGCGAGGAGAAGATCCCGTTCTTCGGGATCTGCCTCGGCATGCAGCTCGCGGTCGTCGAGTTCGCGCGGCACGTCTGCGGCATGGCGGGAGCGAACTCCGTGGAGTTCGATCGGAACGCCCCCTACCCGGTGATCGATCTGATGCCCGACCAGAAGGGGGTTGTCGAGAAGGGCGGGACGATGCGCCTCGGCGCGTACCCGTGCGTGCTGGACAAGGGCTCGGTCGCCGCGGAGGCGTACGGGCAGACGAACATCAGCGAGCGGCACCGGCACCGGTACGAGGTGGCCAACAAGTACCGCGAGGCGATGGTGCAGAAGGGGCTCGTGCTCTCCGGAACGTCGCCCGATCAGCGGCTCGTTGAGATGATCGAGCTGCGCGAGCACCCGTACTTCGTGGGCTGTCAGTTCCACCCCGAGTTCAAGAGCCGCCCCCACAGCGCGCACCCGCTCTTCGCTCGCTTCGTCCGCGCCGGTCTGGAGCGTCAGCGCGAGCGCAGCAAGGCCGAGAAGCCGAAGCCTGGCGACTCCGCCACCGCTCACAGCCAGCAGGCTGCCTCGTCGGTGAATTAGCCCGCGTCCCACGCCGGAGAGCCGCGATGGATCTCCGGCCGCCGCGCCTCCGCAGATGCGCGGCGACGGCGCTGGTCATCGAGCGGGCTGTCGCGAGCGCTCCCGGCGAAGGCTGACCAAAAGCCTCCGACCGGGAGAGGTTCGATGCCGAGCGGCGCGGGCGGTCAGACGTCGCCGAGGCTCGGCCGGCCCAGCGGCGGGGCGTCGAGCGGCTCGACCGGCGCGGCCTGAGGGGCGAGGAGCGGCGAGCGCTCGCCGACCTCCTTGATCAGGTTCCGCTGCAGCACGTGCGCCGGCGCCGTCCTGAGGTCCCAGATCAAGCCGAGCTTCTCCATCCCGCGCAGGATGTAGAAGCTGACGTCGATCTCCCACCAGAAGAAGCCCTGGTTGGCGCTGCTCATGTAGTGGTGGTGGTTGTTGTGCCAGCCCTCGCCGAGGGTGACCAGCGCGAGCCAGAAGTTGTTGCGGCTCGTGTCGGTCGTCGCGTAGCGCCGCGAGCCGAACACGTGCGCGAGCGAGTTGATCGTGAACGTGCCGTGCATGAGGGCGCACGTCGACACGACGTAGCCCCACAGGAAAGCGTCGTAACCGCCCAGCGCGAAGAGCAGCGCCATCATGCCGAGCGGCCCGACCACGTGGTAGCGATCCAGCCAGCGGAGCTCAGGGAAGCCCGCGAAGTCAGGGATCCGCTTCAGGTCGAGCTCCTCGTGCTCGCGGCCGAGCCACCAGCCGATGTGCGCGTACCAGAACCCCCGACGGAGCGGGCTGTGAACGTCGCGCTCGGTGTCCGAGTACTTGTGGTGGACGCGGTGCGTGCCCCCCCACCACAGCGGGCCCTTCTGCGTCGCCGTGGTCCCGAGCACCGCGAGCAGGAACTGGAGGCCACGGCTCGTCTTGTAGCTCCGGTGCGAGAAGTACCGGTGGTAGACCGCCGTGATCGCGAACATCCGGACGAAGTACGTCGCCGCAGCGAGCGCCGCGAGCTTCCACGTGGCGCCTCGGACGATGGCGACCACGGTGCCCACGTGGATCGCAACGATCCCCAGCACGTTGAAGACCTGACCGGAGCTCGGGCCAGGCTTCGGTACGACGACTCGTGTAGGGCTCGATGCAGGGGCTTGCGTGATGGTTTCCAAGGTGGATGGAGCATCGAGCACGCCCGTCACTGGGGTTCACGACACCGGTCATGATTCCGTCACGCAACGCGCCGCCCGGCACCCGGCAGACGGGGCGCTCGTCGCCGGCGAGCGCGCGGGCTCAGGGACGCGGGGAAAGGACGTCGATGGCCGGCCCGGCCGAGATCCGGATCTCGCTCGCCCGGAGGGGATCTCCGTCGAGGATGTAGGGGCCGTCGCCGGGCGCTGGCGCGCCGTCGAACCGGACCGTGAAATCGCGGACGAGATCGTCGAAGTGATCCCGACCGCCGATGCGCCGGCCCGCGAGGACGAGCGGGGCGCGCGGGCCGAGCTCCCGGGGGGGTAGCGCGCTGGCGACGAGGTGCGGGCGCTCGAGATCCTCACCGGCCCGGTAGGTGACCCGCATGTGGATGCCGAGATCGCGCACCACGGACGAGCAGACGAGCGACCAGGCGCGCGGGGCGAGCCGTCGCCCCTCCACCTCGATCGTGCAGGGCAGCGGTTCGAGCACGCGCCGCGCACAGGAGCCGCCGTAGAACGACTCGATGAACACCCGCGACACGATGCGCGCGGCGGCGCCGTATCCGTCTCCTCCGCGCTCGTAGTAGACGTCGAAGAAGCTGGCCACGAGCCCGGTGCCGAAGATGAAGCCGATGCGCTCCTCGACGCCGCCGCCGCCGCCGCCGCGCGTCGTCGCTCGCGCGCGCAAGGTGGGCCGACGGACAATCCCAGGGAGGGCGGCGCCGCTGCGAAGGCCGCGAGCTTCGTGGATGATCCGCTCGAGGAGCACGGCCGGATCGCCCGTCATGCCCCAGTTGCGCGCGACGGTCGCCACGGTCCCGCCGGGCAGGAGGACGAGGGGCGGCAAGGAACGCTCGCCGAAGGCGCGGGCGAGCGCCGTGACGCCCGCCATGAAGCTGCCGTCTCCGCCGGAGAGCGCGACCAGATCCGTGCCACGCCGCGCGATCCGGTCGCAGACCTCCGCGAGCTCGGCGACGTTCGAGGTCGGGTGGAGCTCCGCAGCGCCAGCGCAGGCGGCCGACATGCGGTCGATGAGCGAAGGCTTCGCCCGATACCGGCGCGCTGTGGTGTTGACGATGACGTCGATACGCATGGTGCCGGGGCGTGAGCGCCGTATAGAACGGATTCCCCGGGTGGTCGAGCCGAAGGGGCTTCGAGCGCGAACTTCGGCGCGGTAAGAGTCGCCTCATGCACCGCGCGCTCCCCGGGTCGATCCTCGCCGGCCTCCTCTCGCTCGCCGCGGTCGTCGGCTGCGCGAGCTCGGCCTCGATGCGCGCGGCCGAGGCGGGCAGGTTCGACGAGCTGCGCCGCGCGCTCCACGACGAGCTGCGCCGCGGCGCGCTCGACAGCGACGACGCGCGCGCGATCGCCCGCGCGGTCGCGGAGGGGGAGATCGCGCGCGCGACGCCGCCGTCCGGGATCGATCTCCTGCGCGAGCTCCGGACCTGCGCGCGCCCGCTGGAGGACGCGCTCGCCGAGCGCGCCGCGGGCTCGGACGCCGTCGCGACAGCCGCAGCGATGATCCTCCTCGAGGCAGGGCTCACCGAGCCAGAGCGCGCGAAGCTGTACGCAAACGACGCGGCGGCCCGCAGGTCCCCTGATAAGGACGCGGCGCTCCGCGCGCTGGAGGCGCGGGCCCTCGTCGCAGCCGAGGACGGCCCGGCGCGGCGCGCGCGGATGCTCGACGGCGATCAGGAGGTGCGCGTCTCGGCGCTCCGCGCCGCGATCGCGGCGGCGGACCCGAGCGACCGAGGCGCGCTGCTCGAAGCGGCGCGGCTCGACCCGTACCCGCTCGCGCGGACGCTCGCGATCCGCGCCGCCGGTGCGGTCGGCGGTCGAGAGGTCGTGCTGGCGCTGCGCGATCTTTGGACCCTCTCGGATGAACCCGGACGTGAAGCGATCGCCGAGGCGTGGGCGGCGCCGCGCGCGATCGACGCCGGCGGGCGCGCGCAGCTCCTCTGGGCGATCTCCACCCAGCGCGGCGCGCCCGCGATCGCCGCCGCGCGCGGGCTGGTCCGCGCCGGCGGCGACGGCGATGGGGAAGCCGTCGCCGTCCTCATCAGCGCGATCCGCACCAGCCAGACGAGGGACCGCGTCTACGCCATCCTCTCCGCGCCGCTCGAGGATGCCGCGGTGCGAGCCGCGCTCCTCGATGCGCGGGCCGATCCGGATGACGCCGTCGCCTTCGCCGTCCACGCCCGCCACGTCGATGCCCCGCCGCACCTCATCGCCGCGCGCGAGCGCACCGCCGCGACCGCGTGGCTGACGAAGCTCGCCACGGGCACGTCGACCCGCGCGGTGCTCGCGCGGGGCGTCCTCGCCCGCGCGGGCGTCAGGTCCGTCGTGCCGCTCCTGGAGCGCGATCTCCAGTCCCGAGAGATCCCGGTCCGCGAGGCGGCCGGCGTCGGCCTGGTCGATCTCGGCGAGATCCCGCGCGCTGCCCCGCTGGTCGCCGACGCCGATCCCCGGGTCAGGAGCGCGGTGGCCTGCGCGATCCTCAGCGCGTCCTGAGCGCCGCCGGTGGCCGCGCGCGGCGCGCTCGTCCGCTCAGAACCTCGAGACGAGCTCGAGCCGCGCGCCCTCGAACGGCGGGAAGGTCCGGCACACGCCGGAGACGCAGCGCAGGCCCCCGCGCCGCTGGCCGACGAAGAGCTGCGCCGTGTCGACGATCTGATCGAGCGCCGTCCTCCGCGAGCCGGATTTCCACTGCAGGCCCCCGCTGAAGAAGTGGCAGAGCTCGTCGTCCTTGCCGGGCGCGCAACCAGGTTGAGACGTGTACTCGTGGCCGAAAATTGCTGCCAGGTGGGGCGACCACTGGAGCGCGAGGTAGTTGTCCCCTTCGACCCAGGACGACTCGAAATTCTCCGGCCTGTAGCGGCGGCGGTTGTTGCCCTGCACCTGGACGGAGAACGCGCCAGCGAGGTGCTTCACGATGTCGTAGCGGACGTAGCCCTCGCTGTAGAAGGCGCGCTCCGGCTCGGCCTCGTCGGATTGTCGAGCTCCGGCCCACGCGCGCACGTGCGAGCGGCTGCGGTCGAAGTGGAGCTCGGTGCCTGCCGCGACGTCCCACGTGTCGGTGCGGTTCGCGTCGACCTCGATGCAGCCGTCGCTCGCCTTCTCCGTGAAGCTCACGTAACGACCGACCCAGGCGTACACGGCCAGGCTCCGGTCGAAGCGGTAGTCGACCCGCCCGCGCCCGCCCGTCACGCAGACGTTCGGCGCGCCGATCGGCTCCACGTAGACGGGCTCCGCCGTCGGAGGTTGGTTGTACGCGAGGCCCTTGTACTCGGGCGCGCTGAAGCCGGGGTTCAGCGGGTCGACATCGATGTTGGCCAAGAGCGGCTCGAAGCGGCGATAGTGCTTCCCCTCGAGCGACACGGCGACCGGCCCGCTGCGGGCGTTCGCCGCCGCGTAGATCGCGTAGCCTGGCCGGACGCGCCGGCCCTCTTCCGTTCGGCCCGGCTGGCCGGCCACCTCGACGTACACGTCGCCGTGCTCCGCGATCGAGGGAACGCCGATCGAGCCGCTGAACGTGCCGATTTCGCCGCGGAGGAGCGCTCCGTTCGCGGCGAGCTGCACGCCCTTCGCCGCCACCTCCAGGCTTCCGCCGAGCACGGTGTCCTCGACGTAGCTCGGCTGCGCCTCCGCGACATGCGTGACCGGGCGCGGATTCCCCTGCGGGTCCACGGTCGACTCGTACGTGCGCAGGTCGCCCGCGCTGTCCGCGTCGGGGAACCCGAAGAAGAGGGGTGACCCGGAGCCGTGCAGCCGCCTGCCGCTCGCGCTGTCGATGCGCAGCGGGTTCAGCTGCCCGGCGAAGGCGGTGGCCTTGAGCCGGAGGAGCGTGAAATCGTGCTCGAGCGCGAGCCTGGCACCTCGGACCGTCGTGTCGATGGCGAGCTCGTCCATCTTGCGCACGCTGAAGACCAGGCCGCGCCCGAGCTGGGCGTAAAAATCACCTACCGTCGCCTCGATGCCTGGCTGCGTGTAGGTTATCCAGAGCTTCGCCGGATAGACCGTGTTCCGGTACCGCGAGTGGAGCTCCCGCCTGGCGTCGTTGAGCTCGAACAAGACCTCCTCGTCCCGGATCTTCTCCAGCAGGTCGACGCTGGTCGCCGACGGCGTGCCTACATAAAAGGCGGCATCGATCCGGGCGCCGAGCTGAAGACGCCACCAGCTGATCTGCGCGTCCAGCCGGTCGAGGATCTCGCCGTAGCGGTCGTCGAGGTAGCGCGACGCGTAACGAGGATCGTCGTTCCGGTTGTCGAAGTGGTACACCGCGGCCGCGGTGTTCACGATGTCGACGGCCATCGGCTGGCCGCCGACGTCCTGGAAATCGATCGCCGCCGCGGAGCCGGCGGCGAGGAGGAGGGACGCTGCGGGCAGACCGGCGACGGCGGCGTGGAGCAGGGAGCGCACCTCGGTGTCCTACCACGGACCTACCGCCCGTGGAGCCCGGCGCGGCGCCGAGCGCGAGCCCTCCGCGCCTACGGCTGACCGAGCGCCTTCTCGACATGCTCGGCGAGCAGCGCCTCGTCGCCGGGCTGGTACCCGCCGCGCTTGTGAAGAATCGAGCCGTCTCGGCCGATGAGCACGGAGAACGGGAGCTCGCGCTTCGGGTTGTACTTGGCGGCAACGGTCGTCTCCTCGTCGAGGAGCACGGGGAAAATCATCTCTCTGTCGTGCGCCGTGCTGCTCACCTGCGCCCGGGACTCCGGCCCATCGAGGGAAACGGCGAGCACGACGAACCCCTTGTCCTTGTGCTTCTTGTAGAGCTCGACGATGTGGGGCATCTCCGCCAAGCACGGATCGCAGGTGGTCGACCAGAAGTCGATCAATACGACGCTCTTGCCGGCATAATCCGAGAGCCTGACGGTCTTGCCGTCCAGGGCGGGGAGCGAGAAGTCCGGCGCAGGGCTCGCCGCCGGGCCTCCGGAGGCGGCGCCGCACGAGGTGGTCGCGAGGCCGAGGACAGTGAACGCCAGCGAGAGCGCGCAGCGGGTAATTCGGTTCATCGAGGGCTTCCGTCGCGGAGGGCCGGCCTGAGCGGCCGACCGGCTTGAGGTCTCAACGTCGCGGACGCCGCGAGCGGCGCCCTGACAGGTTCTCCCGCGGGCGCGCCGAACGGTGGCTCGGCGGCGCGCCCGCGCGGGGGCTCGTTCAGATTGCGCCGTTCATGATCTTCTCGAATGTCCGCCAGAAACTGCTGTCCTCCGCGGGCACGCCGGAGACGACCTCGATGATGGTCATGTCCTTCGTCCTGACCAGCATGTTCGCTGGGAACGCATCGGCCTGGAAGAGCGCGCCGAGCTTGTACGAAGGGTCGATCGCCGACGGGTACTGCACGTCGTACGTGGTCGTCCAGCGGTACAGGTCGCGCGGCACCGCGGGCTCACCCGGGTTCCTCCCGTCGGCGAGCTGGACCAGGAACTCGCCGCCGAGCGGTTGATACTTCTCGTAAAGCCTGGGCAGGACGGACTCCGCCTCGATCTTGCAGGGGCCGCACCACACGGACGAGACGTCGATCAGCAGCACCTTCGGCTTCGGCTCGCCAGCGCCGTAGGGTGAGCCCTCGGGAAAGACCTCCTCCCCGGTCGGGTTGTAGAAGTCGGCGAGCTGAATCGGCTGCATCGTGTCTTTGTGTTCGGCGGCGTTGGCGTACCCGACGAACTGATAATTCGCGATCACCCGGCCGGGGCTGATCCCATACGGCCCAGCCGGATATTGAGCAGCGTTGGCCGCAGGCTGACCCGTCCCTTCGGGAAAAGGAGGAGCCGGGATGGGATCCTCTTCTCCCCCGCAGCCGACGAGCCCCAGGGCTGCGACGACGCCAAGGCCCATCCAAACGAGAACTGCGTCCATTCGCATGATGCCACCGCCTGAAGTATGGTGTAGGAGTGCTCATTCTTCTGGGCGGCACGGGGGGCGTCAAGGGCAACCTTGCCGCCGCCGCTTCGCTCGGGGGCTCGTTTCCGCAATCTCCGGCCAGGCCCGCCGTGCCTGCCCCGATCCGCGGGTGTTTCCCGCGCTGAGGTCCTATGCAGCAGGTTGTCGCCTCTCACAGCGCCCGTCGGCCCCGTCTCCGTCGTATCCACGCCTTCCTGATGCTGGGCTTGCTGGCGGGCGGGGCGGCCCTCGCGAGCGGCGCCTGCTCGTCGTCGGACGCGCCGCGGGACGAATGCTTCGGAGGCGTCGTCGTCAACGGCGTCTGTGAGGGCAAGTGCAGGCCGGAGCTCTGCCTGGCGGGCAACACCTGCGTCGGAAACCGCTGCGTGCTCGAGTGCAGCAGCCACCTCGAGTGCACCCCGGGTCTCCAGGACTGTGTGCCCGCCGTGGAAGACGACACGGAAGCCAAGGTTTCCGTTTGTAGGCCGAACGGGAAAATGGTGGGTTTCGGGGCGCCGTGTCCGTTCGGTTTCGAATGCGGGCACTTCGGGCGCTGCCCCGACGACACGCCGTGCAACCCGATGCAGTGCAACGGCAATCCAGGCGAGTGCCAGCGCGACGCCGCGGCGTGCGGCGACGACGCCGCCTGCACCGCCGGCAAGTGCGGCGACGGCAGCTACTGTTTCATCCCGACCTGCGCTCCCGACCAGTGCTCTTCGCTCGGCCTGGAGTGCCTCGGCAAGGGAGAGGGCGACGCCGAGGCGTACTGCACGCAGCCGCATTGCGAGGGCGACGCCGACTGCCCCGGCGGCTTCGAGTGCGCCCTGACCCGCGACCCTCACGCGATCTGCGGCACGGACAAGGGGAATAGCAGCTTCTGCGGCGAGACCGACGAGGAGTGCATCGACCCCTCCACGTTCGGCGAAGGCAACACCTACGAGGAGGGCTCGCTCTGCCTGCTGCGAAAGACGTGCGTCAAGCGCACGCAGTGCGCGCCGTGCAGCTCCGATGTCGACTGCTCGCTCGTCCTGGGGCAGCGCTGCGTCACGATCGGCGGCGAGAGCCGGTGCGCCAGGTCGTGCAGCGAGGACTCCGACTGCGACCTCGACTACCGGTGCGACGGCGACGTGTGCAAGCCGCGGTTCGACCGCTGCGTCGGCGATCCCGGCGGCTTCTGCCATCCGTGCCGCAACGACACCGACTGCGGCGACGCGGACTCCACGATGGAGTGCACCACCACGCTGCGCGGCCAGCGGGCGTGCCTCGACGCGGCGCTCCCCATCCGGTGCACCGAGGAGAACGCGGCCGAGGTCTGCCCGAAGTCGCCCAGCGGGCTCGCCGGCGCGTGCGTGTGCGTCGAGACGAACGGGAGCAGGGAGTGCGTGGACTCGCGGTGCTACCTGCCGTCGCGCCGGCTCGACCCGAGCGACCCGCAGTCCGTGGTCACCTCCTGCTGGTGACGGGGCCGGCCGGACGCGGGGCGGCCGGTGCGCCGCCCCCGGCGAGGCGAAGGCGAGGCGAAATCGAACGGCCGCGAGCGTGGCGCGCTCGCCGGTTGACGGGAATCCGGAGCGGTCCTAACTCCTTCGCCCCATGCCCATCACGAAGGATGCCGCGCTCGCCGCGCTGGCGAAGGTCATCGCGCCGGATCTCCAGCGCCCGCTCACAGACCTCGGGCGCGTCCGGGAGCTCTCGATCGAGGGCGAGGCCGTCGCGCTCACGGTCGAGCTGACCAGCCACTTCAAGCAGCGGCTCGCCGCGGACATCGAGGCGGCGCTGAAGGGCGCCGGCGCGAAGGACGTCCGGATCGCGTGGGACGTCGCCGTCCCGCAGCGCACCATCCTCCCGGACGACCCGTCGCCGGGCGTGCGCAACATCGTCCTCGTGATGAGCGGCAAGGGCGGCGTCGGCAAGAGCACGGTCGCCGCGAACCTGACGCTGGCGCTGAGCCGCGAGGGGGCCAAGGTCGGCCTGCTCGACGCGGACATGTACGGGCCGAGCGTGCCGACCATGCTCGGCGTGATGGGCCGCCCGACCTCCGCCGACGGCCAGAAATTCCTGCCGCTCGAGCGCTTCGGCGTGAAGCTCATGTCGATCGGCTTCCTCCTGGAGGATCCGAGGTCAGCCGTCGTCTGGCGCGGCCCGATGCTCCAGAACGCGCTGCTCCAGTTCATGCGGGATGTGGAGTGGGGTGAGCTCGATTACCTGGTGCTGGACCTGCCGCCCGGGACCGGTGACATCGCGCTGACGATCTCCCAGAAAATGAGGACCACGGGCGCGATCGTCGTGACGACGCCGCAGGAGGTGGCCCTCCAGGACGTGTACAAATCGGTCTCCATGGCCCAGAAGGTCGGGATCGCCCTGCTCGGCGTGGTCGAGAACGAGAGCTACTTCGTGTGCGACGGGTGCAGCAAGCGGCACGAGCTCTTCGGGGCCGGCGGCGGGCAGAAGATCGCCGAGTTCGCCGAGGCGCCGCTGCTCGGCCAGATCCCGATGGACCCCGCCATCCGGGAGTGGGGCGACGCCGGCACGCCGGTCGTTCAGGCTGCCCCGGCCAGCCCGATCGCGCGCGCGTTCCTGGATGTGGCGGAGCGGCTGGCCGGCCAGATCAGCGCCCACAACCTCGCGAGCGGGGGCGGCCTGCGCATCGACCGGAGCGGGGGGACGAACAAGCACCTGCCCATCATGCGGTAGGCTCTCGCGTAAACGTCCCGGGTACGTTATGGTTCCGGCCCTTCCCCCCAATTGAACCGAGGGGGCCGCTGGAGAGAACGCGAGCACGTTTCGCCCCCATCGGCATGCGTTGTCGCGCGAGGCGCGGATGAATACCCACGAAAATACCACCACGCCGGCGGACGCGCCGGCAGCTCCGGCCGACCAGGGCGGCACACTCGAGGCGTCGAACGCGGCGTCCGAACAAGCAACCCAGGCTCATGAAGCGGGGTCCACCACCCCGCCCGAGGCGAGCGACGCGTCCGGCGGAGAAACCTCGCCGCAGGCGAGCTCGACCCAGCCCGAGGCAGCACCGGCCGCGGCGGCACCCGCCGCCACGGCGAGCGCTGCCGACGACGACGACTGGGAAGAGCAGCCCGGCGACGACATCGGCAACCGCGTCCCCGGCCTGCCGCGGGATGATATCGGCAACCGCAAGCCGGGGGCCCCCCAGGGCCAGGGCAGGCGGGGCGCTCCGCCCGGCGGGAAGCCTGCGCAAGGCGCGAAGCCCGCGCAAGGCGCGAAGCCCGCGCAAGGCGCGAAGCCCGCGCCGGCGGGAGAAGCGGGCGCGGCCGCACAGGCGGAAGGGGGTGCTGGAAAGAAGCGCCGCCGCCGCCGGCGCCGCAAGGGCGCGGAGGAGGCCGGTCAGCCGGACGCCGAGGCCGCCGAGGCCGCCGAGGCCAGCGACGCCGAGGCCAGCGACGCCGACGCCGCCGATGCGGGCGACGAGGAAGGCGAGGAGGAGCAGGCGGCCGACGAGGCGGGGGGACAGCCCCAGCCCGGCGGCGAGAAGCGCAAGCGGCGCAAGGGGCAGGGAGCGCCGCCCCCGCGCGAGCGCCCGGCCTTCAGCATCGGCGAGGAGGTGTTCGGTAAGGTCAGCAAGATCACCGACCACGCCATCTGGATCGACATCGCCGGGAAGGCCACGGGGCTCTTCGATCGCCGCGAGATCCTCGATGAAGAGCCGCCCGTCGATGGCGATCAGTTCATCGCGACGGTGGCGAGCACCGGCGTGCGCGGGGGCATGCTGCTCCTGTCGAGGGCGCCGGTGCAGCTCGATCAGGCGCGGGCGCGCGCCGAGGCCGCGCTCCAGAGCGGCGAGCCGATCGAAGGGTTCGTGACCGGGGCGGTGAAGGGCGGGCTCGAGGTCGACCTCGGCGGCCTCCGCGCCTTCGCGCCGGCGTCGCACGTCGATCTGCGCCACGGCGCCGATCTCAACTACCTCGTGGGCCAGCGGCTCGATTTCATCGTGACGCAGTTCGCGAAGAAGGGGCGCGACATCGTCGTGTCCCGCCGCAAGATGCTCGAGGAGGAGAGCCGGAAGGCGCGCACCGAGGCGCTCACGTCGATCGAGCCCGGCTCGCTGCACAAGGGCGTGGTGCGCAAGGTCGTCGCGTGGGGCGTGTTCGTCGCGCTCCCCGACGCCGGCGGCGTCGAGGGGCTGGTCCACATGAGCGAGGCGAGCCACGACCGCGGCGCCAAGCTGGCCGACCTGTTCAAGCCGGGCGCGGAGATCGACGTGAAGGTCCTGCGCGTCGACGACAAGGGCAAGCTCTGGCTGAGCCGCAAGGCTGCCACCGTCGATCCTTGGGACGCGGTGAAGGACAAGTACGCGGTCGGCTCGCGCCACAAGGGCAAGATCGCCCGCTTGCAGCCGTTCGGTGCGTTCATCGAGCTCGAGCCGGGCATCGATGGGCTCATCCACACGGCCGACCTCTCGATGAAGCCGATCCAGCACCCGAGCGAGGTGGTGACGGTCGGCGACGAGGTCGACGTGGTCGTCGCGAGCTGCGACCCGGCGGGTCGGCGGATCGGGCTCCACCCCGCTCCGCCCGAGGGCGAGGAGAGCGAGCCGCGCCAGCGCGTGCAGCAGGGCAGGGCGGTGAAGGTGGCCGTCACGCAGGTGACCGAAGGGGGGCTCGTCGTCCGGGTGCTCGGCACGACGGGGCGAGCGGCCCGCGGCTTCATCCCGGCCGGTCACACCGGCACGCAGCGCGGCACCGACCTGCGCAAGGAGTTCCCCATCGGGACCCAGTTCGACGCGAAGGTCATCGAGGTGGATCCGCGTCGGGGAGAGGCCAAGCTGTCGATCCGCGCCCTCAAGGAAGACGCCGAGAAGCAGGCGTACCAGCAGTACCGCGCGGGCGTCGCGCGCGAGGCCAAGTTCGGCACCTTCGCCGACCTCATGAAGAAGAGCTGATCCCGGGGAGGCGCGCGCCGCCTGCGCGGCCGCGCCCCCGCCTCCCTCCGGTCGCCGCGGCGGTCCGCAGGGGTGCGCGCTACTCGCGCCCGAGCGCGTTCACGGGATCCATGCGCGCGGCCCGTCGCGCCGGGAAGAACCCGAAGACGATCCCGATCGCCGTGCTCACCCCGAGCGCGACGCCGAGCGCCGTCGGCTCGAGCCTCATCGGCCAGCCGAGGGCGCTCGAGAGCCCGAGGATGACGCCGTACCCGAGCGCGCTGCCGACGATGCCGCCCAGCGTGGCGAGCACGAGCGCCTCGAGCAGGAACTGCAGCAGGATGTCGATCTCCCGGGCGCCGATGGCCATCCGGATGCCGATCTCGCGGGTGCGCTCGGTGACCGACACCAGCATGATGTTCATGACGCCGATGCCGCCGACGACGAGCGACACCGCCGCGATGCTGACGAGCAGCGCCGAGAGCGCCGCGAAGATCGCGTCCTGCATGGCCTGGAACTCCGCCTGGCTCCGGACGGCGAAGTCGTCCTCCTCGCCCTCGTCGATGCGGTGCCGCTGGCGGAGGATCGCCTCGGCCTGCTGCTTGGCGCGCTCGGACGTCTCCGCGGACGTCGAGCTCAGGAGGATCGCGTGCACTTCCCCGGGCCGCGTGGCGACGACGTGCGATCGCATCGTGGTGATGGGCATCAGCACGATGTCGTCCTGGCTCTGCCCGAAGGGCGACGCCCCCTTCTCCTCCAGAACCCCGAGCACGCGGTAGGTGTGGCGGCCGATCCGCACCATCCGGCCGACCGGATCGAGCGACCCGAACAGGTCGCGCGCGGTCTGGGCGCCGATGACGACGACCTTCTCGGAGAGGTTCTCCGAGGCGGGGCTCCACGGCTCTCCCCGCGCCACCTTCCAGCTCCGGATCTCGAAGTAGTTGAGGCGGGTGCCGACGAGCGTCGGGCTCGCGTTCTGGCCCTCGTAGATGATCTGGGCGCTCGACCTGAGGAACGGCGCCGCGATCCGGATGCTCGTCGACTCGCGCACGAGCGCCTGGCCGTCGAGCTCCGAGAGCCGGGCGCCGGTGGTGCTGCGGACGCCCGAGGCGCGCGCGGAGCGCGCGAAGACGATGAGCGAGTTGGAGCCGAGGTTCGAGATCTGCGCGTTCACGTTGGCGCGCGCGCCGCTCGCCAGCGCGGTGACCGTGACCACGGCCGCGACGCCGATCGTGATCCCCAGGATCGTGAGCCCCGCGCGGAGCTTGTTCCGGCGGACGGCGCGCATCGCGATCACGATCGCCGACAGGACGCGGGTGAGCGTCGCCCTCACTCGTGCCTCAGGGCGGTGATCGGGTCCTGGCGCGCGGCGCGGCGCGCCGGGAAGAACCCGAAGACGATCCCGATCGTCGCGCTCGTCCCCACCGCGACGACGACCGCGCTGGCCGGCAACGTCATGCTCCAGCCGAGCGCCGCGGCGAAGAGCTGGATGACGACGAGCCCCGCGCCGAGCCCCATCACGCCGCCGATGAGCGACAGGGTGATCGCCTCGACCAGGAACTGGACCAGGATGTCGCCCTCGGAGGCGCCGATCGCCATGCGGATGCCGATCTCGCGCGTCCGCTCGGTGACGCTGACGAGCATGATGTTCATGACGCCGATCCCGCCGACGAGGAGCGACACCGCGGCGATCGACGACAGGAGCATCGTCAGGGTGTCCAGGATCCGCTCCTGCGACGCCCGGAACTCCGCCTGCGTGCGGATCACGAAATCCGGCTCGTCCTCGGGGTCGATCTCGTGGCGCTGCCGGAGGATCCTGTCGATCTGGTCCACCGCGCGATCGACGGTCAGCTCGCTGGTCGCGGCCGCGACGAGCATCTGCACCCTGCCCGGCGCGCTCGGCACGACGCGCGACCGGAAGCTGCCGATCGGCATGAGCAGCCGGTCGTCCTGATCCTCGCCGAACGGCGATTGCCCCTTCTTCTCGAGCACCCCGATGACCCGGAACGGGTGCTTGCCGATCCGGATGTACTGCCCCACGGCCTCGCCGGAGCCGAACAGGTTCTCCCGGACGGTCTCGCCGATCACGCAGACCTTCGTCTTGAGCTGCTCGTCCGACTCGGTCCAGCCGTCGCCCTTGGCGACGCGGTAGGAGAGGATCGTGAGGTAGCTCCGCGTCACGCCCATGACCTGGGTCGCGACGTTGGCCTCTCCGGCCACGATCTGCATCGACGTGGAGCTGAACGGGCTCAGCGCGACCACGCTGGTCGACTCCTTCAGGATCGCGAGCCCGTCGGCCTCCGACATCCGCACGTTCTCGCGGCGCTTCAGCCCGGAGGCCTGCGTCGACTGCGGGAAGATGTAGATCGAGCTCGCGCCCAGGCCCGAGATCTCGCCGAGGACGCGGTTGCGTACGCCCGTCCCGAGCGCCACCACGATCACCACGGCCGCGACCCCGATCAGGATGCCGAGCACCGTGAGCGCGGCGCGGAGCTTCGACCGGACGATGGCGCGCAGGGCGAGCCGGACGGCGGCAAGGTAGCCCCTCACGGCGCCTGCTCGTCGAGCTCCGCCCCGGAGGGCGGCAGCGCGGCCAGGGCCACCGCCGCGTCGACGGGGCGCTCGTTCCTGAGATCGCTGCGGACCTCGCCGTCGCGCATCGTGATCACGCGGCTCGCGCAGGCGGCGATGTCCGGCTCGTGGGTCACGAGGACGATGGTGATCCCTTCCAGGTTGAGCCGCTGCAGGAGCCCGAGCACCTCGTAGCTCGTGCGGGTGTCGAGGTTGCCCGTGGGCTCGTCGGCGAGGAGCAGCGGCGGGGAGGTGACGAGCGCCCGCGCGATGGCGACGCGCTGCTGCTGGCCGCCCGAGAGCTGGTTCGGCGTGTGGTGCAGGCGCTCGGCCAGCCCCACCGCGCTGAGCGCCTCCAGCGCGCGCCTGCGCCGCTCCGCCGCGCCGACGCCCCGGTAGACGAGCGGCAGCTCCACGTTCTCGAGCGCCGTGGTGCGCGGCAGCAGGTTGAAGCCCTGGAAGACGAACCCGATGAGGCGGTTCCTCACGATCGCGCGCGCGTCGTTGCTGCGCCGGGTCACGTCGAGCCCGTCCAGCCGGTACGTGCCCCGGGTCGGCCGATCGAGGCACCCGATGATGTTCATCAGGGTGCTCTTGCCCGAGCCGCTCTGCCCGACGATGGCGACGAAGTCGCCGTGCTGGATGGTCAGATCGACGTGACGGAGCGCCCGCACGACGACCGCCTCGGTCGTGTAGTCCTTGCCGACGCTCGAGAGCTCGATGAGCGGCTCGTCTCGGAGCACCGCGGCGACGGCCTGGCTCTGGGGCAGCATCGCGCCTCAGAACAGCCGGGGGCCGCGCCCCCTGCCGCCCGTGGATGGACTGTCGTTCTCGTCGATGACGACCTTGACCGGCCCGAGATCGGTGAGCAGCGCGGTGAAGATGCCGTCGGTGATCCCGACGTCGACGACGCGCGGCTCGATCTTCTCCGCGCCCGGCGTGGCGTCGGTCAGCACGTAGACGCGGCCCTTCTTCGGCGGGAGCGGCTCGAGGGGCGGCGCCTTGATCTCCTTGCCGTCCTTGTCCCGCTCCGGGGCCGGCTTGAACCGGAGCGCCGCGTTCGGCAGCCGCCGCGCCCCCTTGGCCTCGGCGGACCGGATGCTCACCGTGGCCGTCATGCCCGGCCGCAGCTTGACGTCCGGGTTGTCGACCTCGACGACCGCCGCGTACGTCACGACGCCGGACTGGTTGAGCGGGCTGTAACGCACCTGGCTCACCGTCCCCCGGAACGTCTCGCCCGGAAAGGCGTCGACGCTGACGTCCGCCTCGATGCCCTCGCGGAGCCGCCCCACGTCCGCCTCGTCGATGTCGGCGAGCACGCGCATCTTGCGCAGATCCTGGGCGATCACGAAGAGCGTGGGCGCCTGGAAGCTCGCGGCCACGGTCTGCCCGGGATCGATCGCGCGGCTGATGACGACCCCGTCGATGGGCGAGAAGATGCGCGTGTACTGGAGGTTCGTCGTGGAGGAGCGGAGCACCGCCCTCAGCTGCGCCACCTGCGCCTTCGCGGCCGCGAGGTCGGCGAGCGCCACGTCGTAGGCGCCCTGCGCCGTGTCGAGATCGGCCTGCGAGCCCACCCCCTCCGCGACCATCTTCTTCGCCCGCTCGAGCCGCTGCTTGGCGGTCCCCAGCGAGGCCTCGGAGCGCACGACGCTCGCGTTGGCCGCCTCGAGCTGCGCCTGGTTGGAGTCGATCTGCGCCCCGAAGAGCGTCGGATCGATCTCGGCCAGCACGTCGCCGGCCTTCACGATGCTGTTGAAGTCCACGTAAACCTTGGTGATTCGCCCCGAGACCTGCGCGCCGACCTGCACCTCGGTGAGCGGCTTGACCTGCCCCGTCGACTGCACGACCTCGATCACGTCGCCCGTCGTGACGTCGCCCGTGACGTAGCGCGGCG
The DNA here is from genome assembly GCF_000418325.1 of Sorangium cellulosum So0157-2. Taxonomy (GTDB): domain Bacteria; phylum Myxococcota_A; class Polyangia; order Polyangiales; family Polyangiaceae; genus Sorangium; species Sorangium cellulosum_D. Next base: position 11,874,204 of record NC_021658.1, on the reverse strand, counting down.
GCGGCGGCGGCCTCGTCCGGATCCTCCACGCGACGATCCCCGCGACGAGCGCGGCGATGATCGCCAAGACGCCGAGCCGCCCGAGCCAGCGCTTCGTCCCCACCTTCGAGAGCTCCTGCTCGAGACTCTCCCGCCCGCGACCGGGAGGCGGTCCACCCGCGCGCGGGCCCTGGGCCGACGCGCCGCCGCGCGGGGGAGGCGCTGCCGAGGCCGGTCGTGCCCCGCCCGGCTGCGCCTCGCCGGGGCGGACCCGCTCCGCTTCCGGCGTGGCCTGCGTCGCAGGGGCCGACGCGTCGAGAGGGTCGCGACCGGTCGCCCGAGCCATGGAATCGGCCATCGGACGTCCTCATAGCATGCCGCTGTGCAGGCGCGGCTCGCTTGAAACCGCGGAACCGCCATGGCAAACCATCCGCCGCCTATGGAGTCGCTGCCCATCGCAACGGACACGGTCGTCACGCTGTCCTACGTCCTGTTCAACGAAAACGGCGAGGCGGTGGACCAGGCGTCGACCGCGGAGCCGCTCGTCTACGTGCACGGATATGCCCAGATCGTGCCTGGCCTGGAGCGCGCCCTGGAGGGCCTGCGCGCCGGCGAGCAGCGCGAGATCACCGTCGAGCCGGCAGAGGCGTTCGGCGAGCGCGAGGACTCCGGCATCTTCGAGGTCGACAAGGCCGATTTCCCCGACGCGGGCGAGGTCGAGGTCGGCGACGAGTTCGTCGCCCAGGGGCCGGACGGCGAGCCGGTCGCGCTGCGCGTGGTCGACATCCTCCCCGACGGCTTCCGGGTCGACACGAACCACCCGCTGGCAGGCCAGAAGGTGCGCTTCCAGGTCCAGGTCAGCGATGTGCGCGCCGCCAGCGAGGAGGAGATCGCGCAGGCTCAAGCCGAGCTGGAGGAGCGCATCGAGGAGTCCGAGAGCGGGGGGTGCTGCGGCCACGATCACGACCATGACCACGATCACGGCCATCCTCACGAGCACGCCCATGGAGAGGCGCTCGTGACGCTCTCGAAGAAATCGTCCTAAGCCCGCCGCAAACGGGCGGGTTGTCCGAGGAGATCACATCATGACCGTAGGTGAGAAGGGCAAGCTGACGGAGCTGCAGCTCGATCGTCGGGTGCGCGAGCGCCTCCTGGCGAGCGGTACGCTCAGCGCCGCGACCATCGAGGCGCACCTCGCGAGCTTGCCGGATGCGGAAGAGCAAGCCGAGACGATCGCGGTCGATCAGCCGGCGCTCGGCGGGGCAGCGCACGCGCCGCGGGTCGAGCCTGAGCTCGACGACGAAGGGTCCGAGTGAGCGACGCGAAGGATCAGGAGGATCTCCCTCCGGCCGGGGGCCCCCCGGAGCTGCCGACGCTCGACTTCTCGACGTTCGTGCTGTCGATCATCGGCTCCGCGTACGTGCACCTGGGCGACGCACCCAGCCCTGACGGCAGGGAAGAGCAGAACCTGGTCCTCGCGCATCAGGACATCGATCTGCTCTCCCTGCTCCAGGAGAAGACCAAGGGGAACCTCACGGGTGACGAGGAACGCCTGCTCGAGCAGGCGCTCTACGATCTGCGGATGCGCTACCTCGAGGTCTCGAAACGCTCGTGACCGCCGGCGCCAGGGCTCTTTCGTGGGTCCTCCTCGCCTGGCTGGTCGCCGCGTGCAACAAGGCCTCTCCCGGCCACTCTTCCGGCGCGAGCAGCTCCGCCGTCCCTCCGGGCGCCGTGCCGGTGGTCAGCCTCCCCCCGTCTCCTCCTACGCCGCCTCCCCCGATCGTCCGGTCCGAGGGCATGCCCGGCTCCTTCGCGCCGCTCGCGCGCAGGGCCGACCCAGCGGTCGCGACGGTCAAGGCCCGCGTCGAGCGGCAGCAGCACCCGGGCGGCCGCCGCCGCACGGTCGCCGAGGGGCTCGGGACGGCCTTCGTCTACGACCCCGAGGGCTTCCTGCTGACGAACAACCACGTCATCGAGGGCGCGACGGACATCCTCGTGAGCTTCGTCGACGGACGCGACATCAAGGCGACCGTCGTCGGCCGCGACAAGCACACGGACGTCGCCGTGCTGAAGGTCGAGGAGAAGGGGTTCCCGTCGCTGCCGCTGGGCGACTCGGACACCATCGAGGTCGGCGACTGGGTGGTCGCGATCGGCAACCCCTTCGGCCTCTCCCACACGGTCTCGGCGGGCATCCTCTCGGCCAAAGGCCGCACCCGGGACGACGTGAAGGGGCTCGATCCGAGCGGTTATTTCAACTTCCTCCAGACCGACGCGAGCATCAACCCGGGCAACTCCGGCGGCCCGCTCCTGAACCTCAAGGGCGAGGTGGTCGGCATCAACGCGGCCGTGCGCGCCAACGCGAACAACATCGGGTTTGCGATCCCGATCAACATGGTGCGGCAGCTCCTGCCGATGCTGCTGCGCGACGGGAAGATCCGCCGGAGCCAGGTCGGGGTGATCGTCGATGTCCTCAACTCGATCGAGGCGGGGCGGCTCAAGCGGCCGGATCGCAAGGGGGCGTGGGTAAAGACCGTGGTGGCGGGGGGACCCGCGGACCGGGCCGGCATCGCGCCGGACGACGTGATCATCGGCTTCGAGGGAAAGCCGATTTCCGACCCGAACGAGCTCAGGTGGATGGCCAGCATCGCCGGCGTGAACAAGGTCATTACGCTCCGCGTCGCGCGGCTCGAGCGGGTCTTCGATGTGCGCCTCACGCTTGGCGAGCTCCCCGAGCTCAACGAGGAGACCGATGAGCCGTGAGCCGGGCGACGCGGAGCGTAACGACCTTGTGCCCGGCACGCCCGCCGGCCGCCGCGCGCCCGGCCGGGGCATCCGCCGCGCGACGTTCCTCGTCCCCCAGCCTCCTCAGGTAAGCTGATCCCGTGGCCTCTCTACCTTCCTCTCCGGACGAGCTCGAGCCGGTCGCACCTCCCGGCCCTCCCGGCGACGCGCCGGGCGACATGGAGGGCGACGACCTGCCCGCGGGGGGCGGCCACCGCCGAGCGGAGCAGCTCCACGCGCGCCTGAATAGCGCTTCCGCCCGTGCGTCCAATCGCGAGGCACGACGGCGGGAAGCGGAGGAAGATCGTGAGCTCATCGAGCGGGCGCAGAAGGGGGACCAGGCGGCGTTCCGCTCGCTCGTGGAACGGCACCAGCGCCGGGCGTTCGCGATCGCGATGGGGCTCGTCCGCGACGAGAACGACGCGCGCGAGCTCGTGCAGGACGCGTTTCTCCGCGTCTACAAGGGGCTCGGCTCCTTTCAGGGCGGCTCCTCGTTTTTTACCTGGCTTTACCGGATCGTCACGAACCTGGCGATCGACCTCATGCGCAAGCCGGGGCGCCGCGACCTCGAGCTCCAGGAAAACCAGGCAGCTGAAGAGCAGTCCGACTTCCCGCTCGTTGCCCGGATCGACGGCGCCGACCCCCTCAACGTCGTCCGCCGTCGGGAGATCGCCGGGCGCATCCAGGCCGCGCTCGACGCGCTGCCGCCTTACCACCGAGGCGTGATCCTGATGCGGGAGGTCGAGGGGATGTCCTACGAGGAGATGGCGCAGGCGATGGGGGTCTCGAAGGGGACGATCATGAGCCGCCTGTTCCACGCCCGTCAGAAGCTTCAGCGCGCCCTCGCTGACTGCTACGCGGAGGAAGAGGGCAAGGGAGCCGCAGAGGACCCGGAGGAGATCGCGTGAGCACCGCCAACAGCAGCAAGGCGAATCACGGGGATGCGAGCGCCCCGCCGACGGATCTGGAGCTGATGCTCTATGTCGACGGTGAGCTCGACGAGGCGCGCCACCGGCAGGTGGAGGAGTATGTGCTCCACGACCCGCGCTGCCGAGCGAAGGTCGCAGGGCTCGTCACCGCAGCCGACATGATCCGGGACAGCGCGCTCGCCTCCAGCGCGGCCGACGGCGTCGCCGACGGGGTCATGGCGAAGATCCTCGAAGGGCAGGGGGCGGCCGCGAAGGCCAACGGTGGCGCTGCGGTGCAGCCGCTCGCGGCGTCGCCGCCGGCTGCTCCGCCGCGCGCGCGCGCGCGGCTCCAGGGATCGCCGGCCAACGACAACGCGCGCGGGATCTTCGCGCTGACGGCGCTCGCCGTGGCCGCGGCCGCCGCGATGATGGTCTGGGGTCGGACCGACGTGGAGGCGCCCAGCGCGGCGCTGACCGCGCCGGCGCCCCCCGCAGAGCTCGCCCCGCCGCTGGCCGCACCGACCCACGAGCCCGCCGCCGCGCCGAGCGCCGAGGGCGAGATCGAGCCGGGTGTCGAGGTCGCCGCGGTCGACTTCGGGGCGCGCATGGGGTCCATCTTCTACGTTCCGCGGGAGGCCGCGGCCTCAGGCCCGACGACCACGGTGGTTTGGCTCTCCGATGAGGGTCCGGGAGGACAGTGATGAGATTTCTTGCGAGTGCGATCACCGCGATCATGGTCCTGGCGCTCGGCGTGAGCCCTTCCCCCGCCGTCGCGCAAGGCAAGGCGCCGGCGCCCGCCCCGGCGGCGCCGTCCGACGCCGCGATCACGAGCGAGGTCGTGGTCCTCCACGCGACGAACGACGGGTCCGGCATCGATCCGAAGATCGGCAAGATGCCCGAGCTCGGGAAGCCGCCGTTCTCGGCGTACAACAGCTACAAGCTCCTCGATCGGCTGAAGATCAGCCTGCAGAAGGGCAAGCCGACCACGACGAAGCTGCCGAACGGCAGCGTCCTCATGGTGTCGCTGAAGGACGTCGTGGCCGCGAAGAAGCAGGACGAGCCGAAGCGCTTCGTCGTCAGCGCCAGCATCCAGAAGCCAGGCGGCAACACGTTCCTGCCGCTGCTCGAGGTGAACGCCAAGGCGGGCGAGAATTTCTTCGTGGCGGGTCAGCAGCACCAGGGCGGCGTGCTCGTGCTCGGCATCAAGGTCGCGCCCTGAGCCGAGGGCGCTCGGCTCCCGCTCAGCGGCGGCCCGAGGACGGCAGCGCGACGGGCAGGTCGACGTAGAAGGCCGTCCCGCGCGGGGCGCACGCCTCCGCGCGGATGCTGCCGCCGTGCGAGGCGACGATGTTCCTGACGATGCTCAGGCCGAGCCCGGTGCCGCTCCCGTCGGTCTTGGTCGTGAAGAAGGGGTCGAAGATCCTCGGCAGGTGCTCGATGTCGATCCCGTGCCCCTCGTCCCGGATGGTCACCGTGATGTAACCGTCCTCCGGCGACGTCGCGGTGGTGATGCCGAGACAGCCGCCGTGCTCGTGCATCGCGTGCGCGGCGTTCGTGAACAGGTTGACGAACACCTGCGTCAGCGGGTCGATGACGCCTCGCACGGGAGGTATCTCGCCGAAGCATCGCTCGACGGTGACGCCCGTCTGGTCGAGCAGGTGCTCGCAGAAGACCAGCGCGCGCTCGATGATGTCGTGGAGGGAGACGGCGCCCGGCTTCTCCGTGGACGGCCGCGCGTAGGTGATGAGGTCGCGCGAGAAGCGGAGGATGCGGTCCGCCGCCTCGTTGATCCTCGCGAGCCGCTCGATGTCCGAGGGATCGAAGCCGCTGCGCTCGCCCTTGCGGCGCAGGTACTCGGAGTAGGCAAGGATCGAGGTGAGCGGGTTGTTGAGCTCGTGCACCACGCCGGCGGCCATCTTCCCGAGGGAGGCCAGCTTCTCGGCCTGGATGACCTGGGCGCGCAGCGACTCGTGCGCGCGCGCCTCGCGGAGCGAGGCGCGCAGGGTGAGCACGAGCCGGTCGACCAGCGCCTGGATGGGCGCGCTGTCGAGGTACCCGGCGTCGTCGGCGGCGATGTGCATCGTCGAGCGCCCTTCAGGCTCGATGGCCGCGACGCGCTCGAAGGCGAACTCCGGGAGGAGCCGCGCCGGATCGCGGCCATCGTCGCGGCGAGGGCGCGGCGACACCCGGACGACCGCCTGCGCGCCCGTCGCGCCCGGGATGTACACGCCGAGGCCGCAGCCGGGGAGCATCTTCGCGGCCGCGCCGAGCAGCGCCGAGGCGCGCTGCTCGATGGAAGCGGACGGATCCAGCTCGCACGACGCGATCAGCAGGTTGTCGATCCACTCGAGCGGGAGATCCCGGGTGAGGGGCTTTCGAAGCGTGACGGGAGCGTCGGACAACGGCCGCTTCCCCAGGCGCTCCGCGCTCCTGCCGCTCACCCGATCACCCTGTTCGGGTCGTCGCCGCTCGACCGATCGAGATCGATGATCTTCGCGGCGCCGACATAGGATTTCGTCTCGTAGCGGGTGATCTTGCCGATCTTGCGGACGATCTCCGCCATCCGCTCGGCCTCGCTGCGGATCGTGGCCGCCGCCCCCTTGATGGGGGACGCGTCGTCGATCCGGCGGCAGATCAGCTCGGCGTAGCCGAGCACGCTGGTAAGGGGCTGGTTCAGCTCGTGCGCGGCCGCGCCCGCGAGCTCCGCGATGATGGCCTGCTTCTCGCGAGCGCGGAGCTCCTCCTGCGCCTCGGTGAGGCGGGCCTCCATCCGCATCCGCTCGCGCAGGTCGGTGAAGATGCCGACGGAGCCGACCGGGACGCCGTTCTCGAAGATCAACGCCGCGGAGAGGTGCACCGGGATGCGCGACCCATCCTTGGCGAGGACCTCGGTCCGGTAGCCCTCGAGCCGGCCGGGGCCGCCGTGCTCCTTCGCGTGGATGAGCCTCATGATCTGCTCGGCGTTGTGGTCGGGGTAGAGCGCGCGGACGTTCATCGCGCCGACGACCTCCTTCGCGTCATAGCCGTAGATCCGCTCGGCGGCGCGGTTGAAGAGCAGGACGACGCCCTCCATGTCGGCCGAGACGATGGCGTCGACGGAGCTCTCGATGACCCGCTCCAAGAACTCCTTGGTCTTGGTGAGCTCCGCCTCGGTGGCGCGCTCCGTGGTGACGTCGCGGAAGCTGACGAGGACGGCGCCGCTCTCCTCCCGGAGGACGCTGCTGAAGCTGAAGCTCAGGATGAGCTTCTCGTGCTCGGGCTCGCCCCGCCTCACGGTGAAGTCCACCATGTGCGGGAACGACCCCGTGGCGAAGCCGGCCCGGATCTCCTCGAGGAGCGGGTGCTCGCGGGGGTCGACGAGGTCGGCCAGGTTCGCCTTCTCGAGGTCCTCCGCCGTCCGCCCGGTGATCGCCTGGGCGCGCGGGTTGGAGAAGAGGATGTGGCCGTCGGGATCGACGACGATGATGCCGTCCGCGGTCGAGTGGAAGAAGTCGGCGTAGCGCTGGAGCGCCTTGAGCCGGCGCTCCGCCTCGAACCGGGCGAAGGTGCTCTGCTGCGTCTGATCGCGGAGCGACTGCAGGATGCGCGCGTTGCGCAGGGCGATCGCGGTGGCGCTCGCGACCGTGCGCGCCAGCGAGAGCTCGTGCGTGTGGGGTGCCACCGGCTGCCGCCCGCGCAGGAAGAGCACGCCGAGCGGTTTGTCCTCGAACAGGATCGGCAGGAGGGCGAGCGAGCGGAACGCGTTCTCCGGGAGCTCGGCGCGCACGATGTCGAACAGCGGGTGCGCCTTCGCGTCGTCGATCACGAGCACGTCGCCCGTGCGCATGACGCGCTGGATCTCCGGGTACTTCCCGAGATCGATCGGCAGATCGCGGAGCTCCTTGTCGTCGCTCGCGGCGACGACGTAGCCGACGTCGCCCGAGTCGCGCACGAGCACGATGCTGCAGCGATCGACGCGCGCCACCTCGGCGATGCGGCGCACGACCGTGAAGAGGATGTTCCGGAAGTCGAGCGTCGAGGCGAGCGCCTGCGTCAGCTCGAGGACGACCTTCGCGTCGTGCTCCTTGCGCGCGAGAGCGTCGACGTAATCGCGGATCCGGAGCTGCCCGCGGATGCGGGCGATGAGCTCGGCCGGGCGAAACGGCTTGCGGATGAAGTCGTCCGCGCCGAGCTCGAAGGCGCGGGCGACGTCCTCGTCCGCGTCGAGCGCCGTCAGCACGACGACCGGCACGTCCTGCGTGCGGCGATCGTCCCGTACGGCGCTGAGGACCACGTAGCCGTCCGGGGGCGGCATCACCAGATCGAGCAGCACGAGCGCGGGCACGCTCGCCTTGAGCCAGGCGAGCGCCTCCGCGCCCGAGGTGACCGCGACGGTCTCGATGCCCGCGTCGGCCAGCGCGTGCAGCAGCATCTGCCGGCTGACGGCGTCGTCATCCACGACGAGCACAGGATCACGGCGAGACACACCGCAAGCTTATCGATTCCGCGCTGGAGCGATGAGAGAATTCCGGATCACGGCGCAACGCTGGCGCGCTCACCGAACGTGGCGGGCGGCGCGGCGCATCGGGGCGCCGTGCGCGCGGCGTGGGTCAAGAGAAGAGATCCCCCTGCTTCGCCGCGGGAGCCGCGATGTCGAGGTGCTCGTACGCGCGGCGGGTCGCGATCCTGCCCCGGGGCGTGCGGCCGAGGAAGCCCTGCTGCAGCAGGAACGGCTCGTACACGTCCTCGATGGTGTCGCGCGGCTCACTGAGCGCCGCGGCCAGGGTGTCGACGCCCACCGGGCCGCCGTCGTAGTGATCGATGATGACGCGCAGCAGCCTGCGGTCCATCTCGTCGAGGCCGGCCGCGTCGATCTCGAGCCGCTCCGCGGTCTTGCGCGCGATCGCCATGGTGATCGCGCCGTCGCCGAGCACCTCGGCGAAGTCGCGCACCCGGCGCAGGAGGCGGTTGGCGACGCGGGGGGTGCCCCGCGAACGCGCGGCGATCTCGCGCGCGCCCCCGGCGTCGATCGGCACGTCGATCAGGCCGGCGCTGCGCTGTACGATGCGCTCGAGCTCCTCGACGGGGTAGAAATCGAGGCGGACGACGTGGCCGAACCGCGACAGCAGCGGCGCGGTGAGCAGCCCGGTGCGGGTCGTGGCGCCGACGAGCGTGAACGGCTTCAGCGCGAGCTGGATCGTCGTCGCGTAAGGGCCGTCGCCGGTCATGATGTCGATCTTGAACGACTCGATCGCGGGGTAGAGGCTCTCCTCGACCGCCGGCGTGAGCCGGTGGATCTCGTCGATGAAGAGCACGTCGTTGCGCTCCAGCTTGGTGAGCAGCCCGGCCAGCGCGCCCTTGTGCTCGATCGCCGGCCCGCTCGTGACGTGGAGGGTGACGCCCATCTCGCGGGCGAGGATGTGGGCGAGCGTCGTCTTGCCGAGCCCGGGCGGGCCGCAGAAGAGCATGTGGTCCAGCGGCTCGTGCCGGCGGCGCGCGGCCTCGACGAAGACCTTCAGGTTCTCCGTATGCTTGGCCTGGCCGACGTACTCCGCGAGCGAGGCAGGCCGGAAGAGGCGGTCGAAGCGATCGTCGTCGCCTGTCTCGGCAGGAGAGAGCGCCCGTTCAGGCATGCCCCGGGAGTACCGCGGGCAGAGGGCGAAGGGAAGCGATCCCGCGCGCGGAAGGAGCGTGGGTCGCGCGCCGCCGGCGGCTGCGGACGAGGTCAGCCGAGCGCGGGGACCGACGAGAGGCGAGGGCGGCGCGGCGGCGGGACGCGCGGCAGCCGCGCGCGGCAGAGCGGGCGGCCGTCCGGGGCGCCGTCGACCTCGAGCGAGCCGCCGTGGAGCTCGATCACCGAGCGCGCATGGCTGAGGCCGAGGGTCAGGCCGCGCCCGCGCGCCGTGGTCTGCCGGCTGAACAGCGCCTCCAGCTCGTCGGGCGGCACGTCGCGGCTGCCGTACTCGATGTCGATGCGGACCTCGCTGTTGAACTCGCCGGCCATCGTCGCGGTGAGGCGCACGAGGCGCGCGGACGGGTCGGCCGCGCCGGTCCGGAGCGCGTGCGCCACGATGACGGCGATCGCGCGCGTCGCGTACGCCTGGTCGACCGGGATGAGCGGCAGCGTGTCGCCGACCTCCACGACGACCTCCCCGTCGGCGTCGCTCGCGAGCTCGCGCGCCTTGCGGATCGCGCCCGCGATGAGCGCGCCGACGGACGTCGGCTGAGGCTCGAGCGTGAGCTGGCCGGCCTCGACGCGCGCGGCGTCGAGGATCGACTCGATGAGGCCGAGGAGCTCGCGGCCGCGCGTCGAGATGAGCTCCAGGCTCTCGCGCTGGGCGGCGGTCAGGTCCTCCTGGCCCACGAGCTCGGCGAACCCGAGGATCGCGTTCAGCGGGCTCTTGAGGTCGTGGCTCACGCTCGCGAACAGGAGGCCGCGCATGCGCTGCGCCGCCTCGCGGGCCTCGAGCGCGCGCTCCTGCGCCGCGGCGAAGACGCGGAAGCGCTCGGCGAGATCCTCGATGGCGTGCCCGAGCCGGGCGACGACGGCGAACCGGGCGGGGCGGGCGATCTGCGTGGCACCGCGGAGCACGCTGTCCGTGCCGAGCAGGCGCACCTGCTTCGTGGCGTGCACGAGATCGGCGGCGAGTACGCGGCCGAACAGGTTGCCGAGCACGCCGGCGACCAGCACCGCGAGCAGCGCGACGAGCGCGCCCCAGATCGCGGCGGAGGGCTCGAGGTCGGCCGAGAACCGGATGTTGGCGCAGCCGCCGTCGAGCGGCGTGATCACGGCGATCTGCCCGTCGGCCTCGCGGCCGAAGGAGGGCTCCGCGCTCACGCAGTCGTGCTGCACGCGCGCGAGGAACCCGTACTCCGCCGCGGCGGCCACGACGTCGTTGCGATCGGCCTCCGCGATGGCGCCGAGCGACGGATCGAGCGCCGTCCGCGCGATGAGCCCCGCGGTCGTGCGCCGGCTCCGCTCGATGAACGTCTGGAGGTGCGCGTTCGCGATCAGCACCGCCCCGACGCCGACGAGCAGCACCGGCGCGGCGACGGCGAGGAGCAGCTTGTAGGTGACCCGCCGGCGCGGCGTCTGGTAAAACTCGGCCGTCTCGAGCAACGCGCCGATCGCCTCGGCCGGGCTGATCTCGAAGAGGCTGAACGTCGTGGCGCGCGTCAACACGTAGTGCGGGATCGCGGACGCGCAGAGGATCGTGATCGCGAGGATGAGCAGGCTGACCGCCCGGCCGTCGTCGAGCTTCTCCGGCCTGATCCCCGGGATCATCGTGAGGCTCGAGATGGTCGAGCTCGCCAGCACGAAGCGCAGCGCCAAGGACGGCGGCAGCTCGGCGAACCGCTCGAGCTCCTCGTGATCGATGTCGCGCGAGCCGATCATGAGCGAGCGCAGCAGGTTCCGGTGCGTGCGCAGCCGGAGCAGCGTCAGCAGCGTGGTCGCGACGATCGCGGCGAGCGCGATCTTGGCGCCGACCGAGAGCACGCTCGCGGCGACGTCCTGCTCCAGGATGAGCAGCTTCGGCGCGAGCGCCGCGATCGCCCCGAACGCGGCGACGCCGACCAGCGCCTGGCGGACGAGCACGCGCCGCGCGAAGTGGATCGCGTCGTCCCTCGTGCGCTCTTCGTTCATACGATCCTCCCTCCTGGCCGGCCGCCGCCCGGCTCGCTCACGGGCGTCGTCGCCGCGTCCGGCGCGGGCGGCTGGACCGGCGCGGGCTGGGGGGGCGGCGCGACCCAGAGCGGCAGGGTGATCGTGAAGGTCGAGCCCCGCCCGAGCTCGCTCTCCAGCTGGATCGTCCCGCCGTGCATCATCACGAGGCGCCGCGCGATCGAGAGCCCGAGCCCCGTCCCGGCCCGGCGAGAGCGCACGTCGCCGGTCTGCCGGTACTCCTCGAAGACCGCCGACGTCTCCTCCGGCGGGATGCCGGGGCCGGTGTCCTGGACGGCGATGGTCGCGTAGCGGCCGCGCGCCGCGATGTGGACCGCCACCGAGCCGCGCGCCGTGAACTTGACGGCGTTCGAGACGAGGTTCGTCAGGATCTGCCGCACCCTCCGCGGATCGGCGTGCGCGAGGAGGCCGTGGTCCCCGGTGACGCGCAGCTGGATGGGCTTGTCGCGCGCGGCGGCGGACGCCTCGCGCATCACCTGATCGACGAGGACGCGGAGGTTGACGGCGCGGCGGGAGAGCTGGAGCTTGCCCGTCTCGAGCGCCGACAGATCGAGGATGTCGTCGATGAGCGTGCGCAGGTGCTCGCCGCTCTGCCGGATGACGGACAGCGCCTCGCGCGCGTCCTGGCTGAGCGGCCCGTCGACCTCGCTCTCGAGCACGTGCGCGAACCCGAGGATGGCGTTGAGCGGCGTGCGCAGCTCGTGGCTGAGCCCCGCGAGGAACGCCGAGCGCTCGCGGTCCATCGCGGACGCCTGCTGGAGGTCCGCCCGGTAGGAGCGCTCCGCCGCGGCGAAGCGGGTGATCAGCAGGTTGAAGGCCGCCGTCAGGAGCCCCACCTGGTCGAGCGACCTGATCGGCACCGGCTCGGTCTGGATGAGGTCGGTGCTCGACGCGCTCTGGCCGTGGCCGCGCGCCATCGCGGTGATGCGCTCGCGCAGGTAGTCGACGTCGTCGCGCGCCGCTTTGGTGAACGAGAGCGCGACCGCGACCGCCACGCCGAGCAGCAGCGTCGTGAGCGCCGCGACCGCGTTGCCGAGGGCGAGCGAGTCGGGCGGCGGGGTCGGCGCCGCGACGAAGGTGAGCACCGAGAGGTGGGACAGGGGCGGGCGGAGCGGGCGCGCCGCGAACCGGACGCGGCCGAGCGAGGTCGTCTCCTCGCCCTTGCCCCGCGTGAGCATCTGGAAGATGTCGGCCTTGGCCGGCGCGCCGAAGCTCTCGTTCACCAGCACGTGGCCGTTCTGCTCGACGAGCAGGATCTCCGACCCGGTCCGCCGCGCCGCCTGCCCGAGGAGCTCGGTCCGCTCCGCGTCGGCGGTCCCATGGAGCCGCGCCGCGAGCGTCGCGGCCAGCACCTCCGCGCGCAGGCTCGCGGCCTGATCGCTCATCCTGGCGAGCTGGCGGATGCCGATCAGCGCGATCGCCACCGCGGTGGCGATCCCCACGACGATCACGATCGCGGGCGCGAGCGGCACGAGCGGCATCGTGCCGCGAGGCCAGCGGATGAGGCGACGGCGAGCCACGGCGAGGGCAGGATGCTAGCGCGCTTCGGGCGGCGTACGGGCCGCCTCAGGCACAAGGAGCGCGATGGGGCTTACCCGCCTCACCTGGGGTCGGTCGCCAGGAGCGCGAAGACGGAGTGGTCGAGCCAGCGGCCGTCGCACCACTCGGCCTGCCGGGCGATGCCCTCGAAGCGGAAGCCGAGCCGCCCGATGACCGCGAGGGAGGCGTGGTTGTCCGTGGCGGCCGCGACCCGCACCCGGTGCGCGCCCATGTGGCCGAACGCGAACCCGAGCGCGGCCTTCGCGGCCTCGGTCATCAGGCCGCGCCCGGTCGCTTCCTTGCGCAGCCAGTACCCGAGCTCGCAGGAGCGGTGCAGGTGCACGCACGACTCGAGCCCGACCACCCCCGCGAGCGTGCGGTGCGCGCGCTCGCGGATGACGAAGCGCAGCGCCCTGCCGTGATCCCAGTCGGCGGCGCACGCCTCGGCGAACCGCACGCTCGCGGCCGGATCCGTGTGGAACTGCACCCAGGGCAGCCAGCGCTGGAGCGTCGCGCGCGAGCCGCTGACCGCGAGCCAGAGCTCCGGTCCGTCCGACGGGTCGATCGGCACGAGGAGCAGCCGCTCGGTCTCGATGGGGCGGGCGCGGACCTCGCTTCGAGGTGGGAGGATGAGCATGGGGTCACCGGCACTGGATGCGAGCGGCGTAGGGCTCGAGATGACCCGCCTCGTAGTCGAGCCAGGCGACATACCACTCTCCGGGCTTCGCGCCGGGGCTGATCGATGGCGCCGGCTGATCGCCGCTGACGCGGGCGAACTTCGTGGGCGCGCCGATGCCGTCGCGGTTGATCGATGCGGTCAGCATGCGGCCCTGCTCGAACCAGACGAGCTGGGCCTGACCGCTCGGCGCGATCGCGACCGACGGGCGCGCGCCGGTCTTCGAGAACCTCTTACGCCAGAGCGGCTGCCCCTTGGCCGGATCGATGTACGCAGCCGACGCGCCCCCGATCGGCGCTTCGCCGTGCCAGACGACGAAGCAGCCGGCCGCGCCGCACGCGAGCGAGGGGCTGTCGCTGCGGGCCCGGTCGCTGTTCACGAGCGACAGCTCGCCGAGGGCGCGGTCGGCGCGCTTGCCGGGCGCGGCCGGCGGGAGCCCCTTGTCGGCGCTCGCGAGCGGGAGGCGCATGTACTGGATGACCCGCATCGGATCGCGATCGAAGCGGAAGGCGAGGTGCATCACGTCGCTCGTCACCGCGATCGAGGGCAAGCGGACGCGCGGCTTCGACGGGCCCGTCGGCGTCACGTCCGTGAGCCGGATGATCTCGCCGACCGGGTCGAGGTTCGGCGAGAGGCGGCGCATGAAGAGGTCCTCGGAGGAGGCGTTGTCCCCGTCGTCCGACCACGCGATCACGAAGCCCTCGGGGGCGCGCGCGAGCGAGGGCCAGGAGTTCCCCCCGCGAGGGAAGCGGGCGACCATCATCGCGGGGCCGTCGATCCGGCCGCTGGCGTCGAGCCAGCGCACGTACACGCCGGCCTCCGGTCCCTTGCCGTCCCAGTACGTGAGCACCAGCCGATCGCCGGCGGTCGTCAGCTCGGGGCGACCGATGGCGCGGCCCTCGGGCGTCACGTCGAGCGCGGGGGACGACGGGCGCATCGCGCTGTCGAGCGCCGCCGTGTACGCGTGCTCGGTGCCCTCATGCGAGTCCGTCCAGGTGATCACCGCGCCGCGCGGCCCGAGCGAGATCGAGGGCCGGCTGGCGCCGATGGCGCGGCCGCCCTCGCGCACGAGATCGTGCGTGCGCGGCCGGGCGAGCCCGGTGAGCTGGCAGGGCGCCTTGCCGCTCGCGTCCTTCAGGGCGACCTGAACGTGCTCGATCAAGGTCCGAGGCACGGGGTGGTTGCCCTTCTCCTGAGCGTCCCTCAGCAGCCGGAGCGCGGCCTTGAGATCGCCGGCGGCGATCGACTCCTGCGCCTGCGCGACGAGCGGCGGCCACTGCAGGCCCGGCGGCTCGGCCTGGGCGTCGGCGCGCGCCGGCACGGCGGCCGCCGACGCGGAGGACGATGGCGCCGCGCTGACGACCGGCGGCGGCGCGGCGCTCGACGAGACGGGCGGCAGCGCCGTCGGCTTGAGGAACTGGCGGTAGCCCGCGTACGCGGCGCCCGCGGCGAGCACGAGCACGCCGAAGACGACGAGCGCGCGACCGGCGCCGCCGCGCCTCGGCGGCGAGCGCTGCGCGAGCGGATCGGACACCGAGGCCTCGCCCGAGCCCCCGGAGAACGTGATCTGCTGCCCCGCGCCCTGGCTCACGCGCCCGGCCGGCGTGCCGCCCGGCGAGCTCGAGAAGTCCAGCCCGGCGAACGGATCCAGCCCGCGCTCCGCCGGGCCCGAGGGGACGGTGCGCCGCGCTTCGTTGGGGGTCACACGGACGACCCCCGGCGGATCGAACGTCACGTCGGCCGGGGGGTCGCCGCCGGTCGGCAGGAGCCCCGCCTGCGACGGCTCCGCGCCGCGCGGGGGCGTCGGCTGCGCGACGCCGAGCGCGATCGAGAGCTCGTCGGCGAACTCCTTCGCGGTCTGGAAGCGGCGATCGATCGAGCGGTCGAGCGCCTTCTCGAACCACACGGTGAAGCTCGGCGGCAGATCCGGGCGGAGCGCCGAGGGCTGCGGCAGCGGCGCGTTCGCGATCTGCGCGAACGTCATCGCGACGCCCTGCTCGGTCTGCCAGACGGTGCGGCCGGTGAGGCACTCGTAGGTGATGCAGCCGAGGGCCCAGAGGTCGGCGCGATGATCGACCGCCCCCTGTCCGCGCACCTGCTCCGGGCTCATGTACGCCGGCGTTCCGAAGACCGCGCCCTCGCGGGTGAGGCGCGCCTGCGCGTCGCCGCCGTCGACGGGCGCGTAGAACTTCGCGAGCCCGAAATCGAGGATCTTCGCGCAGAGCCGGCCCTCCTCGTCCTTCGTGAGGAAGATGTTCTCCGGCTTGAGGTCGCGGTGGACGATCGAGGCGGCGTGCGCCTTGGTGAGCCCTCGACACACCTGGGACACCACCGTGACGGTGGTCTCGGGATCGAGGTACCTGATCACGGTCATGCGCTCGTAGAGCGACTCGCCTTCCAGGAGCTCGAGCACGAGGAAGGGCCGCCCGTCGTCGAGCTTGCCGGAGTCGTAGACGTCGCAGATGAACGGGCTGCGGATCGACGCGGCGGCCCGGGCCTCGCGGAGGAAGCGCTCGACCACAACGGCGGAGGTCGTCAGCTCCTGTGCGAGCACCTTGATCGCCACGCGCTTGCCGATGTCGATGTGCTCGGCCTCGTACACGGCAGCCATGCCACCGCGCCCGATCTCGCGTGTGATGCGGTATTTTCCGGCGAGGACCGTGCCTACCGGGATCTTCGCTTTGTTCGGCAAAGCCATCAGGCAGGGCTGTCCCGCGACTGGATTCGCCAGCGGAGACTATTCGAGCCGGGTCGCAAGAACAAGGCGAGCGCGGGGGGACCCGTCCGGGAGGGGGGAGCCGCCCCCCGGGGGCGCCGTGGAGGCGGGCTCTGCCATCGCACAGACGAAGCCGGGGGGCCGCCCCGGTCCGCGGAAGGAGGAGGCGGACCCACCCCGGGCGCCTGGACGAGGGGAGCGGGCGCGCTCCCGCCCCGGGGCCTCCTCGGGCTCCCCGGGGGCGGTGAAAAAAGTAAGCGGGCTTTGATTTCTCGAGGCCGGAACCACTTTTCTCACGCACGCGCGGTGCGCGAAACATTCCGGAAACATGAGCTTGGGTACACCAGCCTGGACCTCGGGTTGCTGCGCCAGCGCCCGGGGTGAAGGGTCGCCGATCCAGCTCTGCTGGATGGGCCCCTGAGTCGTTGACAAGCGTCGGGGCAATGCTCGGCAGGCCGGGCGGACCCCGTCACGGATCGGAGGCCGGGCGGCGCCCGGCACATCGACGGGAGGCCGCCGGCGGAGGCGTCCCCCCTTTACCGGCTCTGCTCCGGCGGGGCTTTTCGGGTGAGCGCCCGGGACTTTACCCTGGCGGGCGCCCGGTCACCACAGGCGTGCGCAATGAAAAAGGTCGAGGCGATCATCAAGCCGTTCAAGCTCGACGAGGTCAAGGACGCCCTCGCCGAGGTCGGGATTCAGGGCATGACGGTGACCGAGGTAAAGGGCTTCGGTCGGACCGGCGGCAAGAAGGAGGTCTATCGAGGGTCGGCGTATGTCGTCGACTTCGTCCCGAAGGTGAAGGTCGACATCGTCGTGCCGGACAGCATGGTCGGCGACGTGATCGACGCCATCGAGAAGAGCGCCAAGACGGGTCGGATCGGCGACGGCAAGATCTTCGTCGTCCCCGTCGAGGAGGCCGTGCGGATCCGCACGGGGGAGCGCGGCGAGGACGCCATCTAGGCGAGCCGCGGGCAGAGCGTCACAGGGCATTCGCGGCGGGTCGCAGGCTCGACAACCCAGGCAGCCAACAGCGAGCACGAGCCCGCGCGCCGTAGAAGCACATCCAGCGAGAGCAGCGAGTCAGCGAGGAAAGAGAAGATCATGAAGGCCAAAGATGTCGTCGCGTTTGCGAAGGAAAACGACGTAAAATTTGTCGATCTCAAGTTCATCGATCTGCCCGGCATCTGGCAGCACACGACCGTCCCGGTGTCCCGTCTGAACGAGGACATCTTCGAGGAGGGGATCGGCTTCGACGGCTCGTCGGTGCGCGGCTGGCAGCCGATCAACGCGAGCGACATGCTGATGACGCCCGATCCGACGACGGCGAAGCTCGACCCCTTCCACGCCCAGAAGACGCTCAGCCTGATCTGCAAGATCAGCGACCCCGTCACCGGCCAGCCCTACGGCCGCGACCCCCGTTACATCGCCCAGAAGGCGGAGAACCACCTCCGCCAGAGCGGCATCGCTGACACGACCTACTTCGGGCCCGAGGCCGAGTTCTTCGTCTTCGACTCGGTCCGCTACGAGAGCTCGCAGCGCGGCGCCTTCTACGAGATCGACAGCGAGGAGGCGGTCTGGAACACCGGCAAGGCCGGCCTGAACCTCGGCCACAAGATCCGGTCGAAGGAGGGCTACTTCCCCGTTCCGCCGACCGACACGCTCGCGGATCTGCGCGCGGACATGATGTCCACGCTGATCGAGACGGGCATCGCGGTCGAGGTCGGCCACCACGAGGTGGCGTCGGCCGGGCAGTGCGAGATCGGCATCAAGTTCTCGACGCTGACCGCGATGGCCGACAACCTCATGTGGTTCAAGTACGTCATCAAGAACGTCGGCCGCAAGCACGGCAAGTCGGTGACGTTCATGCCGAAGCCGCTCTTCGGCGACAACGGCAGCGGCATGCACTGCCACCAGTCGCTCTGGAAGGAGGGCAAGCCGCTCTTCGCCGGCGACGGCTATGCCGGGCTGTCCGACACGGGCCTCTGGTACATCGGCGGCATCCTGAAGCACGCGAAGTCGATCGCGGCGCTCACCAACCCGACGACGAACAGCTACCGCCGGCTCGTCCCGGGCTACGAGGCGCCCGTGAACCTCGCGTACTCGAGCCGCAACCGCTCGGCGTCGATCCGCATCCCGCTGCCGCCCGGCAACAGCCCGAAGGGCCGGCGCATCGAGGTCCGCTTCCCGGACGCGAGCTGCAATCCGTACCTCGCCTTCGCGGCCATGATGATGGCCGGCCTCGACGGCATCCAGAACCGGATCGACCCGGGCGACCCGCTCGACAAGGACATCTACGCGCTCTCGCCCGAGGAGCTCAAGGAAGTGCCGCACATGCCGGGCTCGCTCGACGACGCGCTCAGCGCGCTCGAGCGCGACCACGAGTTCCTCCTCCGCGGCGACGTCTTCACCCGCGACATCATCAAGACCTGGATCGACTACAAGCGCGAGCGCGAGGTCGACGCGATCCGGCTCCGCCCGGTCCCGCACGAGTTCTTCCTCTACTACGACGTCTGATCACCCCCGCCCGAGGGGCAGCGCAGGGTCCGGCGCACGGGAAACCGCGCTGCGACCCTCGCTGCCCGCGCTCTTCATCGCTCGCCGCCCCGTTCGTCGAGCGCCGGTGACGCGAGCGGCGCCGCGGCGCCTCGACATCCAGGCTTTTCCGTCCATCGCCGCGGCCCCTCGGGGCGCGAGGCCGGCTGCCGTCTCCGCGGCTCGCGAACTTTTGCTTCCTGCTGGACCGAGCGGCCCGCGGTACCGCTCGTCCATGCGCCGGGTTATCCTCCGGCCCGTCTCTGATGAGGGTCGGGGGTACGGCATCCCCCTCCCGGAGCTTCCCCGGAGACACCTCGGCGCAGCAGTGAACCCCGGCGACCTCATCCAGTCTCGCTACCGGCTCGTGAAGCTCCTGGGCCGAGGCGCCAGCGGGTCGGTGTGGGCCGCGAAGAACGAGCTCATCGATCGCGACGTGGCGCTCAAGGTGATGCGCCCCGAGGTGGCCGAGGACGCCGTCGCGCTCCAGCGCTTCTTCAACGAGGCGAAGGCGAGCGGGCGCGTGCGGAGCCCCAGCATCGTCGAGATCCTCGACCTCGGTCAGGCCGAGGACGGCTCGCCGTTCCTCGTGTTCGAGCTGCTCGTCGGCGAGGGGCTCGACGAGTGGCTGCGCCGCGAGCACACGATCGAGCCGGAGACGCTCGTGGAGATCTTCATCGGCCTCGCGCGGGCGCTCGACATGGCGCACCAGCAGGGGATCATCCACCGCGATCTCAAGCCCGCGAACATCTACGTGCACAGGAATCACCTGGGCGAGCTCGTGGGGAAGATCCTCGACTTCGGGATCAGCAAGGTGCTGGAGAGAGAGCACAACTTCTCGCTGACCCACACGGGCTGCGTCGTCGGCTCGCCGGCCTACATGTCGCCGGAGCAGGCCGCGGGGCGCGAGGATCTCGACGGCCGCGCCGACATCTGGTCGCTGGGCGTCGTCATGTACGAGGCGCTGACCGGGACGCTCCCGCACCAGGCGCCGAACTACAACGCGCTCATGGTCCGCATCCTGAGCAAGGACTGCGATCCGATCGCCTCGCGCCGGCCTGGGCTCCCGCCGCGCCTCTGCCACATCGTCGACGCCTGCCTCCGGCGCGAGCGCGACGATCGGATCGCCTCGGCGGGCGTGCTCGCGAAGGAGCTCGAGGCCCTGCTCCGCGAGCTGCGCGCCGCGCGCTTCCGGGGGCGGCGGGGGCGGCGCGCCTCGGACGTCGTGCTGGGCGACACGCTCGCGCCGGAGAGCGCCGCGATGCGCGGCGGCGGCGCCGCCGGGACGCTGGGGCGGCTCGTGCAGCACGGCAGGCGGCTACCGCCGGCCATGCTCGTCGCGGCGGGGCTCGGCGTCGTGTTCTGGGCGATGGTGCTCGTGCTCCTCGGCAGGTACTGGACCCGCTGAGCGGCGCCTTCGGCCGCGGCCCCCTGCCACCGCGAGCGGCGCGCTCCCGTGCGCTTCCGGGGGACGGCGGCGAGCGGCGCGCGCGCGCCGGCGGCGGGCGTCGAGCGGCGTCTCGTGGAACGAAGGGGCGCGCGCTCGACGTCAGAGGCGCGGCGCGCTGGTGCTCGCGGCGGGCGCGTGCGCGCGGCGGTCGCCCAGCGCGCCGTGCGCGTCGCAGCGATGCGCGTGCGCACCGGGCGCGTGCGGCTCCGCCGGCCCGGGCGCAGTCGCGTCGCCGAGCATGCCGCCGAACCACGCGCGAGGCCCGAGCCGCGCGAAGCTCGAGAGCAGCAGCGCGCCGAGCGCCGCCGCGCAGACCCACGCGACGGGGGCGTGCTCGCGGGCCGAGAGGCCGTGGAGCTCAGGGACCGCGGCGGCGGGGACGAGCGCGTTCGCGGCGAGGCCCATCGCGACGGCGAGGGCGACGCTGGCGAGCGCGAAGGCGGCGGCGGCGCGCGCGCCGAGCGACCGCTTCAGCGCGGCGAGCGCCGCGGCGCTGGTCGAGGGCCCCACCACGAGGAGCGCGAGCGCCGCGCCGACCGAGAGCCCCTTGTGGACCATCACCGCGGCGAGCGGCGTCGCGCCCTGCGCGCACACGTAGACGGGCGCCGCGATGAGGGCGCTCACCACGACGCCGGCCGGCGCTCCGAGCGCGCGCGCAGCGGCCGGATCGAGCGTCGCCTCGAGCTCGGCGGCGAGCGCGAGGCCGACGAGGTACCACGCGGCCACGCGGTCGAGCGCCGGACCGGCGGCCTCGGCGGCGGCGGCGCGGAGCCGCGCGCCCAGCGACGCGGCAGCGCCCGCGACGGCGGGCGGCGCGCTGCTGCGCGGCGCTGCGCCGGGAGCGCCGGCCGCCCTGGCGACGAGGAGCGCGAGCAGCACGGCGAGGAGGGCGCTACCCGCGACGCGCGCCGCGGTGAGCGGCAGGCCGAGCAGCTGCAGCGACATCAGCGCGCCGCCCACGTCGAGCGCCGGCGCGAGCGCGGCGAGGGAGACCATCGCGGCGACCGGAGGGCCGCCGCGCGGCCGTCCGGTCGCGCGATGCGGGAGGAACGCGCGCAGGAGCCCCGCCACGGCGAGCCCCGCGAGCATCGCGGGCGCGGTCGCGACGAACAGCGAGCCCAGCGACCCGGCGATCGACGGCCCGGGCCCGTGCGCGTGCGTGAACACGCTCTCCTCGCCGGGGAGCGCGAGCGCGGCGCAGAGCCCCGAGACGAAGGCGACGGCGCTCGCGGCCCGCGCCGTCTGGCTCCGGGGCGGCGCCTCGTGCGTGTGGACGACGAGCCGCAGGAGGACGCCGAGGCCGAGCGCGATGAACACCTCGAGCGACGCGTGCGGGAGGCCGTCCATGAGGCGCTGCCCGAGGAGGGCGCCGAGCAGCGTCAGCAACCCGAGGAGACCGAGGCGCAGGGCGAGCTGCCGCCACCCCCAGGCGGGCAGGAAGCGGGCCGCGAGCGAGAGCCCCTCGGGGAGCCGATGCACGAGCACGGCGCTCGCGATGAGCAGCCCGTCTGCGCCGCCGTCGGCCGCGGCCGCGGCCAGCGCGAGCCCGGCGCCGTCGAGCAGCCCGTGGACGGCGAGCGCCGAGAACGCGATCTCCCGGCCCAGGACCTCGCCGGTGTCGCGCCGCCGGTGCTCCGTGAGCGAGAGCGCGACGTACCCGAGCGCCGTCCAGAGGACCGCCTGCGGCCCGATCTCCTCGACCGCGTGCGGGAGGTGGCGCGCGAGGACCAGGGTGGGGACGAGCCCGAGCGTCAGCCCGTCGAGCGCCGACGTCGGCAGCGCCCTGCGCCGGCCGAGCGCCACGAGGAGCGGCCCGATGGCGAGGCCGACGATCGACAGGGCGACGACGAGCGCGAGCATGGGCGCTTGGCGCTATGCCCGAGCCACGGACCCCAATCAACATCAAATTGATGTTGCAATCGAGCTGCGAACAGCCGCCGCGTCCCCCGCGCGGCGGGGCGTTTTCGCGCTCCTCGGGCTCGCCACGCGGCTCCGGCAGGCCTGAGCTCAGGGCTGCCGCGCGGCTCGGATCGACCCACGGCTCGGACCGACGCGCGGCTCGGACCGACGCGCGGCTCGGACCGACGTGCGGCTCGGACCGACGCGCGGCTCGGACCGACGTGCGGCTCGGACCGACGCGCGGCTCGGACCGACGCGCGGCTCGGACCGACGCGCGGCTCGGACCGACGTGCGGCTCGGACCGACGCGCGGCTCGGATCGACCCACGGCTCGGACCGACGCGCGGCTCGGAGCGGCTCGCGGCTCAGGCCGGCCCGCGGCTCAGGGCCGCCGCGCGAGCCCGCGCGCCCGGCTCAGGGCTGCACGCACCGGTCGCAGCGACCCTTGATCTGGATCTGGAGACCCTTGCGGCGCAGCGCGCGGGGCGCGCCGCGCGCCGCCTTGATCTCGATGCTCTCGTCGGGGAGGCAGAGCACATCTCCGCACGTGTCGCACATGAAGTGGGGGTGCTCGTCCTTCGCGTGCTCACCGCTGCCCTCGCGCAGCTCGAACCGCCACAGGTGGTCGCCCATGTCGGTGCGGCGCACGAGCCCCGCATTCGTGAGATCGATCAGGTTCCGGTAGATGGTGGCGCGATCCCACCCCTTGGGAGCGAGCTCGGCCGCGAGCTCGGCGTGGCTCACGGGCGTCCGCGAGCGGCCGAGGCTCTGCAGCACGGCGATGCGCGGCGAGGTGGCTCGTAGGCCGGTCGCCCGGATCTGCTCGCGGAGCTGCTCCGCGGACTGACCTGCTTTCGTACGCGCCATGCGAGACATCTACCGTCGCCAGGACAGTACTGCAATCAGGATGCACGGAGCTCACCGGACGCGCGCCCCCGGGCCGGCCGCAGGGGCGAGTGAGGCCGGCCGCGGGGGCGAGTGAGATCGCCCGCCCGCCGCGCGGCTCGCCCCCGCCGCGCCCGTGCTCGGCGATGCCGCCGCCGAGGGACCACCAGGCCGGCGACCGCGCCCTCTCCCGCCGCGGCGGCGGGCGCGCGTGCGCCGCGCAGCCCCGGGGCGAGCCGGCGCAGCGAGCGCGGCCGTGGGCCCGAGATCGATGAAGATGGCAGATGGCGAGTGGGACAACCTCGTGGGGCCTCGATTCGAGCGTGGCTCAAACTGCACAGGCCAGGCGGATGAGCCGCGGCGCGGTGTTCCTCAGAAGGCTTTTCGAAACCTGGGTGAGCTCCCCGAGCCTGCTGCTGAATACGCAGAGGACATGGAACAGGCGGAACCGCCATCGTCCCGGTCGTCGCGTCTGGTCTCGACTCGAGGGCCACTTCTGGAAAGCGCCGATCTCGCCGCGTGCTCCATAATGGAGCGATCGCTCCATGTTGGAGCAGCCGAGGTGTCGCTCCGCGCGTATCGTTGCGCCGCGTCATGGGGGGTGCGCGCTCGACGGACCCGCTGGCGTTCGGCGAGATGACGCAAGACGACCAAGACGTGGAATCTCACCTTGTCGTCGTGCGTGAAATCAGCCCTTTTGGAATTGAACTGCTTGTCATCGCGGATATATATTCCTGCTTCCTTTGCGGGGCCTGAACCAAGGAGAATGTCCATGCGAGCTCGGACGCGTGCGGAGGTACTTGCCTTAGTCTTGATCGCTGCCTTGAGCGCCGCCGCGTGCAACGGCGAGCCCGCGACCCCGGCGGAGCAGGAAGCGCCGGCCGTCGTCGACGCCGAGCCCGAGCAGGTGGAGGCCGCGCCGGCTCCCCTCCGGCGCAGCTGCGCGACCGTCGAGCTGAGCGAGGCTGAGAGGGATGCGGTCGATCAGTTCGTCCGCAGCCGGGTGGCGGCCGGATTCACCGTGGAAGGGCAGGTCCAGATCCCCGTGCACTTCCACGTCATCAACAAGGGAACGGGGATACGGAACGGCGACGTGCCCGATTCCATGATCAACGACCAGATCAGGGTGCTCAACGAGGCTTACGCGACCACGCGCTTCAGCTTCGTTCTCGAGACGGTCGACCGGACCACGAACGCGACCTGGTACACCATGTCCCTCGGCTCCACGGCCGAACGGCAAGCCAAGAGGACGCTCCGTAAGGGTGGCCCCGATCACCTCAACCTCTACACCGCCAACCTGGGCGGCGGTCTACTCGGCTGGGCGACGTTCCCCTCGGACTACGCGGCGAAACCGAGCGATGACGGCGTCGTCATCCTGTACTCCTCGTTGCCGGGCGGCACCGCGGCCCCGTACAACGAGGGGGATACGGGCACGCACGAGGTCGGACACTGGCTCGGGCTCTACCACACCTTCCAGGGCGGCTGCAAAAAGACCAATGACGGGGTCGACGACACGCCGGCTGAGCGCAGCGCCTCGTATGGCTGCCCGATGGGCCGGGACACCTGCGGGGGCGGTGGGCTCGACCCGATCACGAACTTCATGGATTACACCGACGACGCGTGCATGAACTCGTTCACCGCGGGTCAGGCGTCGCGCATGTCGGCGTTCTGGGACACGTATCGTTGAACAGGGGATGATGTGAGAGCGCAGCCGGCGAGCGGCGGAGAGCTCCGCTGCTCGCCGGCTGGCGAGGCGCGATCGTCAGAGGACGATCACGCCGACTTGATCTGCGTCCGGCCCTCGAAGCGCTGGCTCTCGGGGAGGACGCGGGGCGCGGGCTTGGCCTGGGGCGCGCTCTCGCCGTCGTCGCCCTGCGCGATGCGCTGCTGGCGCCGGGTGCCGGCCTGGACGCCGAAGTAGACGCCGAGGAACGTCACGAGACCCCAGCCGAGCAGGCCGGCGGCGATGAGGCCGGTCTGGCGCGAGGCGTCGCTGCCGAGCTGGCTCATCTCCTCCATCGGCGCCGACAGCTTGCTCACCTCCTTCATCGGCTCGCGCAGCGTCGCGACCTGCTCCATCGGCTGCCGCAGCCCGGCGACGTCGCGCATCGGCGCGTTCAGGGCGGCGACGTCGCGCATCGGCGCGTTCAGGGCGGCGACGTCGCGCATCGGCGCGTTCAGGGCGGCGACGTCCTCGAGCGGGGCGCGGATGCCCGCGAGGCTCTCGTTCATCGCCGCGATCGTCGCCTTCATCTCGCTCAGCCGGTCCATCGACTGCTCGAGGCTCGCGGTCTCCCGCAGGCTCTGCTGCATCGCGTCCATCGACCCCTTGAGCTCGGCGAGCCGATCCATCGCCGCCTGCATCTCGGCGACCTTCTCCATCGGCTGGCGCAGCTCGGCCAGCCGATCGAGGCTCTGCTGCGAGTCCCGCAGCGTCCGATTCGAATCCTCGATCGTCGACCGCGTGCGCCGCATCTCCTCGGTGGTCGCCTGGATGGAGCGCGTGTTCGTGTCGACCATCGTCGCCATGCCGCAGCCCGTCGACGCGAGGACGAGCAGCGTCACCGGCGCAATCTGACGGATTCCCTTCCAATGCATATCCGATCGTTGATGCCTCGAAGGCGTCGCGTCAACGTGGATTTGACGCGGTGCGCTGGAATATGACATAGCCGTGTCCGGGGGGTGAGGCGCTGTGGGATGGTGCGCAGGGCACTACACAGATTTCGCCGCGCGGCGCGTCCTCGCACGCTGCTGTGAACTGTCGGTGTCGGTTCGGCGGACGTTGGCGCGCCGGCGCCAGAAGCGGGATGAGGGAGAGGTCGAGCGCGCGGCCGCGATGCGCGCGGCGCCCCCCAGCGCCGCTGTCCGGAGCTTCAACGCGGGCGAGGGGCATCTCATGCCGGCGCGGCGAGCGTCAGGGAGCGCCCGGCGGCGGCCGCGGGGCGGGGGCGCTCACGGCGCCGGGCGGCGAGGGCGGGGCGCGCCGGCGCGGAGGACGAGCGCGGCCAGGGCCGCGAGCGCGGCCGCGGCGAGCCAGGCAGGCCGGCCGAAGGCCCGCGTCCCCGCCGCGAGGGCGCCGTCGATCCACGTGACGTCGAGCAGGGAGCCGCGCAGGCCCGCGCCCGCGAGCGCGGTGAAGCTCGCGTGGGCGGCGATCGGCGCGAGCACGCCGCGGCCGCGCAGGAAGAGCGCCGCGGCGAGCGCGCCGAGCGCCGCGGCGAGGGCGAAGCTCGACGCGGTCACGCCCGGCGCGAGCCCGAGGGCGGCGCCGTGCGCGAGGGCGGAGAAGGCGATCGCGTAGCGGGTCGAGATGCCGGCGCGCGCCGCGGTGGCGAACGGAATGCCGGTGAGCAGGAGCTCGTCGCGCACGGCGAGGGCGATCGCGCGCGCCACGGCGAAGCCGAAGCTCGCCGAGGGCGCGCCAGCGTCGACGGTCGCCCAGCCGAGGAGCGCGGAGACGCCGAGCGTCAGCAGCACGGCGAGGGCGCCCAGCGCCGCGCCGAGCCCGACGCGGCGGGCGAGGCGCGCGCGGCGGCCCGGGCCCTCCGGCTCCAGCGGGTCGATCCACTGCACGCCCGCCCGCGACGCGACGAGGTCCGCGACGACGGCGCCGGCGAGCGCCGCGGCGAGCGGGCTGGACGACAGGAGCGCGGAGACGATCTGCAAGGCGGCGGCGAGGCCGACGAGCCAGGCCGCGCCGAGCGCGAGCTCGACCAGGCGGCGCCGCGGCTGGGCGCGGCCGGGCCGGGGGCGGCCTCCTTCCGCGGCGTTCAGTGGAGCGTGTGCCACTGGCCGTTGTGCTCCACCTTCGGGACGTCCGCGTCGCCGTCCCCGTCGCTGCGATGCCGGGCGCCCAGGGTGGCCACGAGCTGGGCCGTGGACGGGCGCGAGGGCCGGTGGCGCAGCTCCACCGCCTCGCGCGCCGCGCGGAGCCGCCGGCGCGGCGCCGGCGGCGGCAGCGACCTGCGGGCGCGGAGCCGCTGCACGGCCAGCTTGCCCGCCACGACCAGCGCGACCAGCAGCAGCGAGCCGGCCAGCACCGGGACGAAGCCGTAGCGGCGCGCGACGTCGGCGCGCCACGCGAGCTCGAGCTCGCGGCCGGTGGAGGCGTACGCGACCTCGAGCGCGGCCTCGAGCGGGACCCCGGCGCGCACGTCCTCGAGGGCGCGCGTGAAGCGCTGCCGGCGCTCGACCTCGACGAGGCGGCGGACGACGTCGGCCGCCTGCGCGTGCGCCAGGGAGCCGGCCGTGTCCCCGGCGTCCGAGAGGCTCGCCTCGAGCTCGTCGAGCGGGAGGAGGCGCCCCCGGAGCGCGGCGATGGAGAGCCGCTGCGCGCGGCGGGCGACGCCGTCGCCGGCGGCGTGCGCGGCGAACCCCTCGTGGAACCAGCGCGGGATCGGGGCGCCGCCCGTCGCCTCGTCGAGGGCCAAGTGCGCGAGCGCGTGGCGGAAGGCGCTCTCGAGATCGGGCGCGTCGACGCCGAGCCGCGGGGCGTCGCTCAGGACGGCGAGCCGCAGCGCGCCGAAGGAGACGGCGGTCGCCGCGCCCGCGACGCCGCCAGGGACGAGCCGGTCGAGCTCGGCAGGGGAGGCGGCGATCCGGACCTTCACCGGAGCGGCCAGCGCCTCGCGGCCGAGCAGGGCGCCGAGCTCGGCGCGGACGGCGTCGACCCGGGAGAACAAGGGGCGGACGCGGTCGCGGGTCGACGGGTGGTAGGCGAGCTCGATCCAGCCGAGATCCTGGGTGAGGTACTCCGGCGGGAGCGGCGGGACGGAGGGCGCGGCCGCGCCGCTCTCCGCCGCGGCGGGCGCGTCGTAGACGCGGGGCGCGGCGCCGGCGGCGCGCGAGGGCGCGGCGCCGAGCGCGAGGCACAGGAACGCGGTGAGCCGCAGCCCCAACGCCGCCGAGCTGCGTCGGCCGGAGCGCGTCATGGAGCGATCCGACCCCGGAGGTGCACGGTCTCGCCGTCGCCGTCGCTCGTCTGGGCGAGCACGAGCACCACGATCCCGGTCGCGACCACGCCCGCGAGCGGACCCCAGAACCAGGGAGAGCTCCACACCGAGCGCTGCGCCGGCGCGCCCTGGCCGCCCGCCGGCGCCTTGGATGCCGTCAGGTCGACGCCCGCGCGAGGGCCCACGGGGCCGCGCTGCGGCGCCGCGTGGGCGGACGCGGGCGGCGCGGCGGCGCGATCGGCCGCGCCTGCCGCGCGCTCGTCGCCGGCGAGCAGCGCGTGGACGGTCGCGCCCGCGCCGGGCCAGTCGAACGTCGCGTCGGCGGGGGCGGCCGCGCCGCCCGCGGTCGCGCCCGCGCCGCCCGCGGCGCGCTGGACCGTCGCGCCGAGCTCGAGCGGCGCGTAGCTCGCGCCCGCGACCCGGAGCACGCGGGCCACGGGGTGGCCGTGCGCCGTGGTCACCGCCACGACGAGCGCCGCGCCCGCGCCCGCGCCGAGCGACGCGAGCAGGCTGCGCGCGACCGGCTCGGACTCGGCGCGACCGGCGGAGCGGCGCACCTCGGCGAGCTCCTTCACGGCGGCCGGCGCGTCGGGCCGCGGCGGATCGCCGGTGAGCACCTGCGCGGCCGCCTCGTCGATGGGCGGGCGCAGCGCGGGGTCGCGGTAGATCGCGCGCGCGAGCGCTCGAGCGGCCTCGGCGCTCGCGTCGTCCACCGCCACGACGACGGCGCCGCGCAGGGCCGACCGGGGCGCGGCGGCGCTCGGCGCGGCGCCCGAGGGGGCCTCCGCCGCCGCGGCGTCGCGCCGAGCGTCGCCACGCGGCGCCTGCGGCGCGGCGGCCCCGCCGCCAGGCGGATCGTCGGCCAGCGCCGGCGCGGCCGCCAGGCCGAGCGCCATCGCGACGAGGCCCGGGGCAGCCGGCGGACAGCGGGACATGCGTTTACCGTACGGAGGCCGCGGGCGAGCGTCAAACGGCGCGCGGCGCGGCGTCACGTCACAGCCAGCCGTGCTCGCGGTACCAGGCGACCGCCCGGCGCGTCCCCTCCGCCCATCCCACCTGCGGCTCCCAGCCGAGCTCGCGGCGGGCGTCGCCCGAGTCGCAGACCCAGTGCGACGCGGCGAGCTCGTTCAGCTTGTCGCGCGTCAGCATCACGGGCTTGCCGGTGAGGCGGCCGAGCCCCTCGCTCGCGAGCGCGGCGCCCCGCACGAGCGGGAACGGCACGCCGAAGCGGACGAGCGCCCGCGCGCCGATCGCCGCCTCGACGTGCGCCAGCATGTCGCGCCACACGTACACGCTGCCGTCGTCGATGAAGTAGGCCCGGCCGCTCGGCACGTCGGCCTCGAGCGCGCGGATGCACGCCGCGGCCGCGTCCGAGGCGTAGATGACGCTGAGCGTGTTCCTGCCGTCGCCGAGCATCGGGAGGAAGCGGCGCGCGACGCTCTGGAAGAACGCGAACGACTCCTGATCGCGCGGGCCGTAGATCATCGGGGGGCGCAGGACGACGACGGGCAGCGCGTCCTGCTCGGCCAAGACCAGCCGCTCGGCCTCGAGCTTCGAGCGCCCGTAGCGCGTCACCGGGGACGGGCGCGCGTCGGCGGCGACGGGGCGCCCGTCGAGGCTCGGGCCGATGGCGGCGAGGCTCGAGACGAACACGAACCGCTTCATGGACGGCGCGGCCTTCGCGGCGTCGAGCATGTTCCGCGTGCCGCCGACGTTGACCCGGAAGAACTCCGCCTCGTCGCGCGCCTTGACCAGCCCGGCCGAGTGCACGATCGCGTCGACGCCCGGCGCGTCCAGGACCGCGCGGCGGACGCTCTCCGCGTCCTCGATGGCGCCGTACGCGAGCTCGACGCCGCGCAGCGACGACAGGAACTTCGTGCTCGACGAGCGCCGCACGAGCGCCACCACGCTGTGGCCCTTCTGCACGAGCTGCTCGGCGACGTGCGAGCCGAGGAACCCGCTCGCGCCCGTGACCAGCACCCTCATCGATCCGCTCCTCCCGCGCCCCTGTCGATCAGAGCGCCCGCTCGTAGATCCGGAATTTCTTGTAGAGCCGGCCGCCCATCAGCCGGATGCCCGCGTTGATGGCGGCGTTGTCCTCCAGCGTCCACCCGAGCTCGCCGCCCGTCATGCCGAGCAGCTGCGCCGCGCGGTTCATCTCGACGTACAGGAAGGCGCTGAGCCCGGCGTAGCGCCGTACGTTGCGCCACTTCTTGCGGATGCCGAGCACGACGAGGCGCCCGTTCTTGGGGCCGCGCACGCGCAGCCGCCACAGCAGCTTGAAGATCCCGGTCGGGAGGAGCTTGCCGTGGAAGTCCTTGATCAGGTCGTTGAGATCCGGCAGCCCGAGCGACACGGCCGCCGGCTCGCCGTCGATGAACGTGTACCTCGTGAGCTCGGGCATCAGGATGAGCCGCACGTCCTCCGCCCACTTGACGAGCTCCTTCTCGGTCATCGGGACGAAGCCCCAGTTGTCGCTCCAGGCGTCGTTGAAGACGTCCATGAGGATCCGGATATCGTGGAGAAGGTTCTTCGGATCGCCGCAGCGCGTGTGCACCTCCGGCATCGCCAGGATCTCGGCGTGGGCCTTCTGCGCCCGGGCGGGGATGTCGCCGACCTCGTAGCGCCACGCGTAGAGGTCCTTCACCTTCTCGAACCCCGCCTCCTCGATGAGCCGGCCCTGGTGCGGCCGGTGGTAGGGCATCATCAGCACCGCCGGGCGATCGAAGCCCTCGATGAGGCAGCCGATCTCCTCGTTGATCGAGAGCGAGTAGGGCCCCCGCATGCGCTTCATCCCGCGCGCGCGCAGCCAGCCCGCGGCCTCGGCGAGCAGCGCCTGCGCCGTCTCGGCGTCGTCGATGGTGTCGAAGAAGCCGAACATGCCCGTCTCGTCGCGGTGGACCCGTAGGTGCTCGTGGTCGACCTGCGCGGTGATCCGCCCCGCCGGCCGACCGTCCTTGTACGCCATCCAGGCCGTGCCCTCGGCGTGCTCGAAGAACGGGTTCTTCTTCTTGTCGAGCCGATCGGAGATGTCCAAGTCGAGCGGCCGGATATAGTTGGGCTCACCCTCGTAGACCGTGTCGACAACGTTGAGGAAGTCCTTGAGGACCTTCTTGTCGCCCTTCCGAAGCTCGCGGATCTCGATGGCCATAGGGCGCAAGCCCGTACCTTCCGGGGCGCGGCGCCGCAAGGGGATCGCGCGGGCGCGGGCCGGCGCTGATCGCAGCGCGCGGCGCGCGCGGAGCCGGTAAGCTCTCGCGGAGGGCGGCTGTCCGGCCCCCCGGCAACTCAGGTGGACGCACCATGATGACCCCGAAGGAGTTCCAGAGGCAGTTCAAGCGGCTGCTGATGAGCCGCGTTGAAGGCATGGATTGGGAGGACAAGCTCGCCCGGGTCCGCCAGTACCTGCGGCAGCTCGAGGCGCGCCAGAGCCCGGAGGAAGAGTCGGCCGAGCTCTCGCCGTCGCTGGAGCTCATCCCGTTCGAGCCGGGCAAGCGGCCGGTCGACGAGGCGCTCTACCCGGGGCACGGGTGCAGCGAGCGCGTCGGCTGCATCAACACCTCGGGCGACCCGTCGGAGCTCGGCGACGAGGTGTGGATGCTCTACCGGCTGCGCGACCTCTACGCGTTCGTCGCGCCCTTCGAGCGATCGTTCGAGGTGACCATGTCGGCGTGGTTCCTCCCGGCGAGCCCCGGCGACGGCGAGCCGTGCCCCGTGCCCGGCATCATCGATCTTCCGCTCAGCCCGCAGATGGTCTCGACGTCGTCCTACCCGGTCCCGATGCTCGAGCCCGCGCCGTGGAACTCGTTCCACCAGACGGTCTACGTCGCCACCATCGTCCCCGCGCGGCAGCTCGTGCCGCACCCCCCGGGCGAGGACACGGGCGGCGGCTATCACTGGATCGACCTGCCCGAGTCGTTCCGGCGGCGCATCACCGACGGCGCCGACCCGTTCACCTTCGCGAGCCTGTTCCGGCAGCAGCTCCGGGTCGAGATCAAGCTCAGCGAGGCGGGCAGGACGGTCTCCTCCGAGTCGACGGACATCGAGATCTTCGACACCGGCCGGTTCGGCTCGCTCTACGCGCGCCTGCTCGACCGGCTCGTCAAGGCGGACACGGAGATCCAGCAGCGGGCGCTCGGGATCGACGAGCTCCACGTCGGCTATCACCCGTGGTTCCCCGTGCTCACCATCGGCATGGACAAGGCCCTCCTGTACCTCCGGGCCATCCATCAGGACCTCGAGCAGCACCGGCGCAACCTCCCGGACCCCCGGTGGCTCCTTCGGGTGGGGCTCTACCTCGAGCTGCTCACGTGCCTCGGCATCTTCGAGGCGGTGAAGGATCAGTACCCGGACATGCTGTCGCCCGGGGAGCGCGAGGCCTTCGAGCGCGGCGAGGCGTTCGCGCCCATCCGCGCCGCGGTCGACGTCGCGGCGTGGAAGCAGGTCTGGGAGCTGCGGCACATCGCGCCGCGCGCCGCCGGCTTCTTCGCGGCGGGCCCGGTGAGCCTGACGAACCTGATGCGCAAGCAGAAGGCCACGCTCGCCTTCCTGCACGCCCACCACGCCGACCTGCAGAAGGCGATCGAGCTCGCCGGCAACAACCTGTGGAACGCGCAGGAGACGTGGCACCGGGTGTTCCGCGACGCGGAGCGGGCGGTGCTCAAGGACAGCGTGCTCGCGTTCCCGGAGCTCGCGCACCTCGACCCGCGGTGGCGCGACTTCGCGCTCTGGCACCAGCGCGGCGACATGCGGCTGTTCGGGCTCAGCCTCATGCCCGAGGCGCTGACCGCGCTCTTCGGCGATCAGGACGGCATCTTCCCCGCCGCGTGCCGGCAGTACCGCAAGTCGATGAACGACGTGGCCCGCTGGGCCGCCGAGCGGAGCCTCATGGATTACACGGGCGACGAGTGCATCCCGCGGAACGCGAGCCTGCTCGAGGCGTACATGGACAAGAACCCGTCGCTGCTCGCCGCGCTGCAGCGGCGCGACGGCTACGGGGCCGCGGCGTCGATCGAGCTCGACGAGCCGAGCAAGGCGCCGCGCGAGGCGAGCGCCGAGGACATCATGACGCTGCTCCGGCGGACGCCGGTCTTCAAGCCGCTGCTCGATCGCGAGCTCCGCAAGCTCGCCACGAAGGTGCGCCGGATCGAGTACGGCCCGCTCGACCGGATCGTGCTGCAGGGGCAGCGGGACTCGTCGATGTTCGTGGTCGCGTCCGGCGCGGTCGAGGTCCTGGTGCGGCACCCGGACGGGCAGGACTCGACGGTGGCGGCGCTCGAGAAGGGCGCCGTCTTCGGGGAGTTCGCGCTGCTCACGGGCGAGGAGCGCACCGCGACGGTGCGCGCCGTCGACGAGGTGGTGCTCTACCAGATCACGAAGGAGGCGCTGCAGCCGATCATCGAGGCGCGCCCGCAGCTCGTGATCGAGCTCAGCCTGCTCATGGCCTCGCGCCAGGCGCACCTGCGCGACGCGGCCGAGCGCTACATCGAGGCCGAGGAGAAGGTGCGGAGCCTCGCCGGGCGCATCCGGCGGTTCGTCCTCGGCTGAGCGCGGGGCCGCTCGCGCCCCGGCCGGGCGAGCGGCCGCGCGCGCGCCGGCTGGGCGCGGGGCTCGAGCGCCCGGCGAGGCGATCGGCCCCTCGCGCCCGGCCGGGGGCGCTCAGCCCTTCAGGAGCCACGCGAGGGCGTCGGCCTCCGCGGTGAAGAACGAGTACTCGGGCAGCCCCATGGCGGCCGACAGGCGGGAGATCTGCATCTTCGAGAGCGCGCTATTCACGAGGTTCGCCGCCTTGCGCATGCCGTGCTCGACCGCGTACGCCATGGTCTGCTCGACATAGGGGCTCACGTCGGGCTTCTGCGGCGGGAAGTCCGCGATGTCGGCGAGCACGTACCAGGGCTTTCCGAGCGTGAGCAGCGTCGCGGCCTTCTGGCGGAAATCGTCGAGGTACGCCTTGCCCTCGTCGATGTCCCAGAACCCCCACACCTTCACGTGGAGGACCCCCGTCGTCGTGTCGGCCCGGACGTGGAACCGCCGCTGCCCGGCGCGCTCGCGCCGCGACGTGGGATCGGACTTCCTCGACGGCTCGCCCGCGGAGGAGCTCGTCCGGCCCGGCGCCTCCGACGGCCGCGGCCGGGTCTCGGGGACCCTCGACGCGGGCGTCGGCGAGGGGGGCGAGAGCGGGGTGCGGCGCGACGGCGGCGTCTTCGAAAGCTCGGGCACGGTGACGGTCGGCACCTCGCCGAAGCCCGCCGACTTGCCGGGCCGCGAGGGCTGCGTCGGGTCGGTGGGGCTCGGGTTCACGCTCGGGCTCGGGCGCGGCGACGGCGGATCGGGCAGGAGCACGACGCGCGACGCCCGCGGGAGCGGCACCTCGAGCGCGGCGGCGAGCGCGCTCACCGCGGTGGACGCGCGGTCGAAGCGGTCCTCGGCCTTGAGCGCCGTGGCCTTGAAGAACCAGCCGTCGAACGCGCTCGGCAGCGTGGCGGCGCGCCGGCGCGCCGCGCGGACGCTGGGCGACTCCATCGCCCCGCGCAGGAGCTCGGCCGCGAGCAGGTACGGCGACGGGATCGCCTCGGCCTCCTGGGACCAGTACGACTCGCCGACGAGGAGCGCGTACGCGACGTGCCCGAGCGCGTAGATGTCGGCGCGGGGGCCGACGTTGCGCTCGGCCCGGATCTGCTCGGGCGCCATGTACACGGGCGTGCCGAGCATCTGCCGGGTCAGCGTGGAGGCGTGGTGCTGCTCGATGACCTTGGCGATGCCGAAGTCGAGGATCTTCACGCACGGCGAGCCGTCGTCGCGGACCGTGACGAACAGGTTGTCCGGCTTGAGGTCGCGGTGGACGATGTTCGCCGCGTGCGTCTTGTCGAGCGCGAGCGCGGCCTGGAACAGGTAGATCGCCACGTCCTCGGGGGGGAGGGAGCCGCGCTTCTTGAGGAGGCTGCCGAGCTCCTCGCCGCGGAGCAGCTCCATGACGATGAACGGCGTGCCGGTCTCGTCGTCGACCCCGGCGTCCGAGGTCCGGACGATGTGGTCGCTCTCGATGATGCCGGTGATGCGGGCCTCGAGGGCGAAGCGGGCGCGCAGCTCCTCGCTGTCGAGGAGGCTGGGCAGCATCACCTTGAGCGCGCGGCGCGCCGCGGTGACGTCGTCCATCACCTCGTACACGGCGCCCATGCCGCCCGCCTTGATGACGCGCAGCACCTGATAGCGATCGCGAAACCGCGTATTCGGCTGCAGCAGACCGGGCGAGGAGCTCATCCAGCGGCCCTCGATTGAGACATGGTCTGGAACACGCTACCAGCGCCGCTTCCTGCGTCGCAAGGCGCACGGGTAAGGAACGTGCTCACCGCGGGATCGCGCCGCCGCCGGCCGCCTCGGCCTCGGCCCGAGCGGCGCGGTCGAGGAGCGGCTCCAGCGCGCTCCAGAGGGCGCGGACGTCCTGGAAGCGCTCCTCGGGGATGACGGCGAGCGCCCGGGCCACCCAGGCGTCCACCTCGGGCGGCAGATCCGGCCGCAAGGCGTACAGGCTAGGACGCGGGCCGCGCGCGGCCGCGAGCAGGATGTCGACCCGGCTCGCCCCGGCGAAGGGCACGCGGCCCGCGAGCGCGCGGAAGATCACCGCGCCGAGCGAGTAGATGTCGATCCGGTGGTCGATCTCCTGGGGCCGGCCCTTCCAGACCTCGGGCGCGATGTAGCTGGGCGAGCCCGGGATCGCCCCCTCGCGGGTGAGGGGGTCGGCCTGCATCACCTTGACAAGCCCGAAATCGAGCAAACGCACGCATCCTCGGTTCGCTGCCCCGCGATCGGCGGGCGCGCCGCCGCCGCCGTCGCCCCCAGCGCGGATCGGGTCGCCGGCCGGGAGGCCGTCGTGAATCGCGTGTCCTGGACTACATTTGTGGCGGGGTGAGGGTGACGAAGGCGGGCCGCTTGCGTCGATGTCGAGGACGAAGATGTTCGCGGGCTTCAGGTCGCGGTGGACGATGCCGCGGGCGTGCGCGGCGTGGAGCGTGTCGATGATCGGACGGAAGAGCTCGCGGAGCCGGGCGAGGGGGAGCCGCTGGTTGCGCGCCTCGAGCCGGCGCAGCGTCGTCTCGAGGTCGCTGCCCTTCAGGAACTCCATCACGATGTAGAGCGTGCCGTCGGGGGCCTCGCTGAAGGCGAAGACCTGCGTCGCGCTGGTGCCGGAGAGCGCGCCCATGGCGCTGGCCTCGCGCCGCATGCGGGCTTTCAGGGCGGGATCGCTGGAGAACTCGGGCCTCAGGTACTTGACCGCGACGTGCGTGCCGGTCTCTTGGTCCAGGGCGCGGTAGACGACGCCATGGCCTCCCTGGCCGACCACCTCGATCAGCTTGTACCGGCCGTCGATGACGTCGTCGATGTCGTGGTCCATCGGCAGGTCCTCGCTGTTCCGAGCGCGCTGCGCCAGCATGCCCGCGGAACGAGCTCAGGTTGTAGCCGCTCCGGCGCCCTGGCGGTAGGGACGGTTGGATGGGGCCCAGGCCGGCCGGCGGCCGGGCGCGGGGAGGGAGGGCGCGCGGGGAGGGAGGGCGAGCCTGCCGGGGAGGCGAGCGCGCCGGCGGGGAAGTGCGACAGGGACGTTGCGTGCGGGCTCAGGCATCATCCTAGGAGTCGCGGAAATCACCTGATGGCGCTTACAGTTGTTACGCCGAAGTGACGAACTTGGCTGTGTTGCTGGCTTGATGATTCCGTGTAGAGTGGCGCCCATCACGATATGAGATCTGTCCGACAGAACAGCGATCTTCCCCCGGTGAGCGGCGCGCTGCCGGTCGCGCTCGACGTGCAGCAGGTCAAGCCCAGCGCGCGCGATTCAGAGCTGGACGAGTCGTGGACGTATGAGGTCGCCCACCCCGA
The DNA here is from genome assembly GCF_000418325.1 of Sorangium cellulosum So0157-2. Classification (GTDB taxonomy): domain Bacteria; phylum Myxococcota_A; class Polyangia; order Polyangiales; family Polyangiaceae; genus Sorangium; species Sorangium cellulosum_D. Next base: position 11,837,351 of record NC_021658.1, on the reverse strand, counting down.
CTCGCCGGCAGATCTCACGGCCGTGGTCGGGGAGAACCTCCGGCGGCTCCGCACGCGGCGCGGGCTCTCTCTGGAGCGGCTCTCGAAGGTCTCGGGCGTCAGCCGCGCCATGCTGGGGCAGGTCGAGCTCGGCCGCAGCGCGCCTACGATCAACGTCGTGTGGAAGATCGCCCGTGCGCTCGGCGTGCCGTTCTCGGCGCTCGTCAGCAATCGCTCGTCCAGCGGGCCGATGCTGCTGCGCGGGGACCGCGCGAAGCGGCTGACCTCTCACGACGGAAAGTTCACGTCTCGCGCGCTCTTCCCGTTCGATGCGCCGAGAACGGTCGAGTTCTACGAGCTGCGCCTGGCCGCGCTGGGCATCGAGAATGCCGATCCCCACCCGCCCGGCACGACGGAAAACATCATTGTGAATCAGGGGACGGTCGAGATCAGCGTCGACGGACAGCGCTTCCTGCTCGCGACCGGCGATGCGCTCGTGTTTCAGGCGGACGTCCCGCACGTCTACCGCAACCCGGCGAACGTCGACTCCCTGATGTACCTGGTGATGACCTACTCGCTGTCGGCGCCCTGAGGGCGGGTCTCCCCCGGGGGGTGGAGGGGAGGACAAAAAAGAACGCCGGCGGTCGCCGGCGTTCTTTTTCGCTGCAAGAAAGAAAGGCCTGGTGGCGGTGCTACTTGGTCATGGTGGACATGCCCATCATCATGGGCATCCCGCCGCACATCATCATCATCGGCATCCCGGACGACATCATCCGCGTCATGGCCTCGCAGCGCTCCTTGAGCATGTCCATGGACATGCCCTCGGCCGGCATCACCTTGCAGGTCAACCCGTCCTTCGTCATCTCGCAGGACATCTTGCACATCATCGGCATGCCCATGCCCATCATGCTGGGCATCATGCCCATGCCCATCATGCTGGGCATCATGCCCATGCCCATCATGCTGGGCATCATGCCCATGCCCATCATGCTGGGCATCATGCCCATGCCCATCATGCTGGGCATCATGCCCATGCCCATCATGCTGGGCATCATGCCCATGCCCATCATGCTGGGCATCATGCCCATGCCCATCATGCTGGGCATCATGGCCATGCCCATCATACCGGGCATCATTGATGCGCCAGCGGCCATCTCCGGCGTCGCCATCATCGGGGTCATCGTCTGCGGCATCATGGGCATCTGCATCGCGGTGGTCATGGGGGGCCTTCCTGTCTTCGGCGCTGGTCGCGGCCGGGAGCCGTTCTAGCCGGCCTTCGTGCGCGAGCAACGCGCTCACACCGGCGCCCATCACTTTGCTCCAGTCTAGCGGAGGCGCCTCCACGGGCTTGGAGGCGCGGGCATCCCGAGCGGACGAGCGTCCGCTATGGCGACGGGCCGCTCCTCCTGGGCTACGCTCGCGAGCTGCGTCCCGGCCAGACAGGGAGGGTACGGCGGGCACGACGGCCCGACGCGGGGCGAGCGGGACCCTGCGGGCGCGAGCTGGGCCGGGCGGCCTGCTCCAGCGCCGGTGCCCCCCACCTCCGCTTCGCCCGTCGCTGCGGCTGACACGGCGGCCACATCGGTTCATCCACTGCGCGCGCTCGGGTGCGTGACGGCGCCCTCTCGACGACAGTCGCGTTCTCCGAGACCGTGAGCGCCGTCGACGATCCGCATGAATCGCCTGCGCCTGTCGCGGTGTGCGCGCGCGAGCGACGGCAGTCGCTTGAGCCTGCCGCGAGCGGCTCCGACCGGTCCACCCGCCGCGAACCCGCCGGAACCGGAAGAAGCCCGCCCGGTGTTCGGCGGAGACGCTGCGCGAGGATGCCTCGGGGCGCGAGACAGCGGGGCTTGTGTGCGTCTTGCTTCAGCCTTGACGGGCGTTGGAACTTGGGGCCTCATAAATCACCATGCGCCGCACTCCGTCTTCTCCGCCCCTTGTTCACGCCACCCGCGTGCTCGCCCTGGGTGCCCTCCTGGGCACCGCGTCGTGCGCTCAGGTCCTGGGCCTCGACGAGTTCCAGGACTGTGATGCGGACTCGTGCTCGGGAGTCGTTTGGGCGAAGAGCTTCGAGAGCCATGAGCTCGTCTTTGCCGAGAGCGTTCGGGTCGACTCGAAGGGGAACATCCTCCTCTCAGGGATCTTCCAAGGTACCACGGATTTCGGCGGCCCGCCGCTGGTATCGTCGCATAATGCTTTCTTTTTCGCCAAGTTGAAGCCGGACGGCAGCCATGTATTCAGTCGAGGGTTGTCGGTGGCTGACTCCGATGGTGCATTGGCATCGCGCCTTTCGGTGCTGCCTGACGATAGCCTCGTCTTGTCGGGCTCATACGCGGAAGCCATCGACTTCGGCTCCGGTGTTACCCTCACGGCGCCCACTGCCGATGAGGATGGGTGCTTCGTGGCCAGATTTCTGTCCAGCAGCGAGCTGATCTGGAGCCACAACCTGTTCACGGGGACGGGGCGCCTCACTGTCATGGATTCATCGGCTACGCACGACGGTGACGTGGTACTGGTCGGCTTTTTCGACGGAGAAGTGCGCCTAGGTTCATCGACCCTGACGACCGCATCGAGGGATGCCTTCATTGTGAAATTGGACGGCGAGACAGGTGACGTGCGATGGAATCTTCATCTGGGAGGACCTGAAGCCACGATGACGACCATCGAGGCGATGGCGGTGGCCGTAGATCGCGACGGTAACATCGTCGTTGGGGGCCGCTTCACGTGATTCACCGAGGTTGGCTTCGACGAGAGCTCCGCCTCGAGCCCATCGGGGGCCGGCTCCTTCCTGCTTAAGCTCTCACCCACCGGGAAGAGGGACTGGTCCGTTGTCATCCAAGGAGAGGGTGATGCCTGGTTGAAGGATATCGACGTTGATGCGCGAGGGGATGTCGTTGCGGCTGCGGCTTTCGCAGGAGCGATCGATGTAGCCACGCACGGGGTTAGGGGCGCCCAGCAGACCAGCGGGCTGGCAGATTCGGACCTCCTGCTCGTGAAGCTGTCGTCCGCGGGAACCCACCTGTGGTCGCTAAAATTCGGGGACGATTTGCCTCAGTTCCATATCGATGCGGGCTTCCGCTACATGTCGCCTTTCGGGATTCACGTCGCCGCCGACGCCGCCGGAGACGTCGTGCTTGGCGCTGGAATTGCAAGCGCTGTCGACTTTGGGGGCGGGCCGCTCGGCGGGAGGCAGGATCGCGACTGGACGATCGCTAAGCTGAGCGCTGGCGGGGAGCATCTCTGGAGCAGGCGTTTCGGCGATGCCGCGGCAGGGCAAGGGATCGCCGGCATTGACACCGATCCAGAAGGCGCTCGTAGTCGTTGGAATCAACGATGGGGTACTGGATTTTGGCAATGAGATCAATGCCGCGGTTGCCGGCGGCTTCAGCTCTGTTGTGGCGAAAGTCGACCTTCAGCGGGTCGGGAGATAGCTCTTCGAACTCAGTAGAGCTGGTCAGTTGATCTGCAGGTTCGCGGCCCCCGTGCCCTCCTGCCCCGCGCCCGCGGCGCCGCCGCTCGGGGTCGTCCCGCCAGCGCCGCCGAACCCGGGGGTGCCGATCACGCAGCTGTTGTCTCGGAACGTGAAGGTGACGCTCCCGGAGCGCGCCAGGCAGGCGCTCGGACCGCCGCCGCCGCCCGCGCCCGGGCCGCCGTCGCCCCCATTGCCACCTCTGCCGCCGACGCCGCCGTTGGTGGCGTCATCAGGACCGGGGCCGCCCGGGCCGCCGTTCCCCCCGAGCTGTCGCGCTCCGCCGTTGCCGCCGCGGCCGCCATTGCCGCCCTTTCCGGTTGTGATCTCGTTGCGGGAGACGACCACCTGGCCGGCCGCCGCGAAGATTCCAAAGCTCCCGCCGCCACCTCGCCCAGCCTGGCCGCTGCGACCGCCGAGTCCACCGCACCCGCCGCTGCCGCCGCCACCACCGCGATCATTAGGGCCTACCCAGCACGTGCCGCCGCCGCCGCCGCCCGCGCCGCCGCCACCGCCGCCGTTCGCTCCCGGCAACCCATTGGTGCCGTTCGCAGGCTGGTAGACGCCCGAGGCGATGGTGCCGAGCGTCGCTCCCCCGGTCCCCGGCGCCCCCTGCACCCCGGCCATGCCTGGCGCGCCATTCTGTCCTGGATATCTGGGATCCCCGCAGTCGTGCGAGGGGCCTCCCGCACCGCCGGCCGCGCCCTGGCTGCCCGGATGGCCCGACGCTCCGATGGCAGAGCCATGTCCGCCATATCCGCCTCTCCCGCCAGGCTCGTCGCACACGGGCGCTGGACCGGCATTCCCGCGGCCGCTGCAGCCGTCGCAGCCCACCTCTCCCGCGTTCCCCCCCGGCGCCGTCCCCGCCGTGTGCGCCGCCCCGTCCGTTCCCGCGACGCCGTTCTGGCCGTCCTGCACCCGGATGATGTTGTACCGCACGAAGAGCTGCGCGAGCCCGCCGCCCAGGCGCACTCCATAGGTGCTCGCGCCGGACGTCGTCGGCTTCAGCGCCTCGATCGTGATGCCCTCGATGTGCGTCGGCTGCGCGATCGACGGCGCGTGGAACACCGTGCCCGGCGCGCGCACCGTCGTCGTCACCGCGGAGGTCCTGCGGAACTTGAAGTCAGGGTCGTCGTGGTCGAACCCGCCATAGATGCTGATCCCGGACACGACCGTGACCGCCTCCTCGTACAGCTCGCCGGACAGACAGACCGCCGGCACCGCGCTCTCCTGCGCCACCTGGATCGCCGTGGCGATCGTCTGCACCGGGGCCGTGCGCGTCCCGCTGTTGGCGTCGTCCCCAATGCTGGCCGAGACGTAGACGCACCGCTCCACGAGCCCGTCGCCGCCATCGCAGTTGGCATCGACGAACTCACCGTCGATCGGATCCTCGGTCGTCGAGGTCGGCGTACACGCGTATTCGCAACCGCACTCGCCCGTGAGCGGGTTGCCGTCGATATCGTGCGTGCCCGGGAGGCACCCCATCGCGCAAGGGTCGGTGACCTCGCCCCCGCCGCCCCCGTCTCCGCTGCCCGCCTCCCCACCCGCGCCGCCTTCGCCGCCCGCGCCGCCCGCGCCGCCTTCGCCCCCGCCCTCGCCGCCCGCGCCGCTCGTGACAGCCGCGCTGCTGCTCGATGACGTCGTCGTTGCGCTGCTCGCGCTCGGCGCTCCGCCCGATCCGGAACCGCCGCCCGTGCCCGAGACCGGCCCGATGGGACCGTCGATCGAGCTGCTCTCGGCGCAGCCGAGCGCGGAGAGCATCGCAAGAACAGAAGCCGTTCCGAGGAGGGAGCGCACGCGCATGCTTAATTCTGCACCTTCGCGCGCTTTTCGGAAAGACTTTGTCACGCTGGCGGTAATCACCCCACGCGCCCCATGGACCCATCGCGCCGTGCCGCACGCACCGACACCGCCGTGCCGCGCTGCGCCGCCGCGAGCCAGCTCACGATCCCGCGATTCGCCCCTCGCGCCCGTCACCGACTCCGGTAGTCTGTCTGGGTCTGCGCTCCTGCGCCGCCTCCGCGCCGTCCCTGCCGTACGCCAGCACGCCCATGCGCCTCGAACCGCTCCACCGACTCTCGCTCGCCTCCCTGCTCGGGCTCGCTGCCGCCGCCGGGCTCCACGGCGCCTGCGCCCCGAATTCGGGGATCGGCGCGGCATCGTCCTCGTCGGAAGGGGCCGGCTCGGGCGGAGACCTCGATCCGGATGGAGGGCTGTTGAGCGACGCGCCCATCGATACCCGCCCCGACCCGGACGCCGCCTGCGGGCTCGTCACCGAGGAGGCGATCGCCGTCCCCCTCAATCTCTACATCATGATGGACAAATCCTCCTCCATGGTGGGAGACAAATGGGATAGCGCGAAGGTCGGCCTGACCGCGTTCGTCAACAGCGCGCGGTTCGCCGGCGTGCGCGTGGCGCTGCGCTTCTTCCCGCGCGCCGCGGACGACGTGCCGGCATGTGACCAAACTGCCTACAAGGCGCCGCTCGTCCCGTTCGGTCCGCTCCCGGACAACGCGAGCGCGATCGTGGACGCCATCGAGGACGAGTCGCCGGACGGGCTGAGCACGCCCATCTACCCGGCGCTGGGCGGGGCGCTGCTCCAGGGCATCGAGATGGCGCAGAACCACCCCGGCGAGGCCTCCGCCGTGCTGCTCGTCACCGACGGGAAGCCGCAGGGGCCCGGGCCCCAGTGCGGCGGCGCGAACCCGGAGGATCCGGCCGCCATCGCGGCCCTCGCGGCGGCGGGCGCGCGCTATCGACCGCCGGTACGCACCTTCGTCATCGGGCTCCCGGGCGTCGACCAGAGCATCGCCAACCAGATCGCCGCCGCAGGCGGCACCGACACCGCGGTCCTCGTCAAGGCGACGAACATCGCCGTCGAGTTCCAGAGCGCGCTCGCGAAGGTGACGGGTCAGGCGCTCCCGTGCGAGTACAAGGTCCCGTCCGAGGTGGCCGGCGGGCAGATCGCGTTCAACGACGTCAACGTCCTGTTCGGGCTCGACGGCGCGCCGCAGGAGATCCTGCCGCAGAGCCCCGGCTGCGACGGTCCAGGCTGGCGCTACGACAACCCGAGCTCGCCCACGGCGCTCGTGCTGTGCCCCGACTCCTGCGACGCCGCGAGGAACGCGTCCGCCGCGAAGATCCAGATCCTCCTCGGCTGTGAGACCGTGCTCCGCTGACCGCACTCGGCAGAGCCCGCGCGGCGCCAGAGCGACGCTCGTCACGACACGAGAAGAGGAACGTTGAACCGCCGAGGCGACGAGGAGCCAAGAAGTCGACGGAGTCGACTTCCCGGGTTCTTGCGGCATGTTGCCATTGTCGAGCTCGGTCGCATACAAGGGGACATCCCGGCGCTGCCCGCGACGCGCGCGTGTCCGCGCGCGTGTCGTAGCGCAGCGCTTCCCACGATGCGCGTGTGTCAGGGAGATGACATCGGGAGCGACGAACGGGGTTGGGAAAGACGCAGAGCGTCATGGGCGACGGCCGCCGCGCTTCGATGCGGGGCGCGCGGGGCGGGCGCCAGGCGCCTCGTTGCAACTCTGCACGGCGCTTTGTGGACTCCCGGCCCCCAGCGCCGTAAGAGGACGGGACCATGACGACGGAGTCCTCCCTCGCCGCCGCCGGTTCGCCGCGGCACGCCGCCCCCGCTGCGCTCCACCCCGCCCTGGTGCTGAGCGCGTACCTCGAGCCGCTCGTGCGCGGCCGGCGGGTCGCGGTCCTGGGTGACGCCACCATCGGCCTCGCCGACCGGCTGCTCCAGCGCGGCGCGCGCCTCGTCCACGCCTACGATCCGGACGCCGCGCGCGTCGCGGAGAAGCTCGCGCGATCGGCGCCCGGCCGGCAGCCGCACCCGAGCTTCGCCGTGTTCGACGGCGACCTCGGCGTGCGCGACGGCGCCTTCGACACCCTCGTCATCCCCGACCTCTCGATCTTCGCCGACCCGGCCGAGATCCTCCGGCGCGCCCGCCGCCTCACCGCCGCGAGCGGCGCCGCCATCATCGCTTCGCCGAACCCGGACGTCGCCCGGGGCCTGCTCCCCGCGGGCGCGCGGCGCGGCGCGGCCCCCGGCTACTACGCGCTCTACGACCTCGTGGCGCTCCAGTTCAAGCAGGTGCGGATGGTCGGCCAGGCGCCGTTCGTCGGCTACACGGTCGCGGAGTTCGCGCCGAAGGGCGAGCCCGAGGTGAGCGTGGACACGTCCATCCTCGACGGCTCCGAGGAGCCGGAGTGGTTCATCGCCGTGGCCGGCGAGCGCCTGCCGCGGCTCGACGCGTTCGCCGTCATCGAGCTGCCGTTCGCCGAGTTCCCGGTCGCGGCCGCCGGCCCGTCGGCCGAGGCGCTCACCGAGGCCGAGGGCCGCGCGGAGCGGCTCGGGGGCGAGCTCGCCGCGCTGCGCACCCGGCACCAGCGCGACCGCGAGGACGCGGGGGCCCGCGCCGAGAGCGCGGTCGCCACGGCCGCGCGCCTCGCCGAGGCGGAGGCCGAGCTCGATGCGCGGGGGGCGCGCCTGCGCGAGGTCGAGGCGAGGGCGGGCGACGCCCACGTCCGGGCCGAGCGCCTGGCGCACCAGATCCGCGACATGGAGGAGGAGCTCCGCAGCCAGCGCGACCGCGCGACCCGGCTCGCCAAGCAGCTCGACGACGAGAAGCGGGCGCGGACCAAGGTCGAGCTCGAGCTCGGCATGATCCGCAACAAGCCGGAGATCGCCGGCGCCCGCGACCGCCTCGACGCTGCAACGGCCGATCTCGAGGCCGCGCGCGCCAGGATCGCCGAGCTCGAGGCGAGGCCCGCCGTCGCGGCGCCGGACCCGGCGCTCTCGGCGCGCGTGGAGGAGCTCGAGGCGGCCGCGGCGGGGGCGCGGCGGGAGCTCTCGAAGATCACGGCGGATCGAGACGCCGCGCGCAGGCGCGCGCAGGAGAGCGAGCGCGCGCTGGAGGAGGCGCGGCGCGCGGCGGCGAAGCACGAGGAGCTCGAGGCCGCCCGGGCCGAGCTCGCGCGCGAGCGCGACCGGCTCAAGGAGCGCGTGGAGCGGATCGAGCGGGAGAACCGCGCGCTGGAGGAGCAGCGGAGCGCCCTCGACGCCCGCCGGCTGCTGCTGGAGGCGCGGATCGTCGAGCTCGAGCAGCGCGTCGTCGCGCTGGAGCAGCGGGCCGCGGAGCTGGAGAAGCGCGACCCCGGCGAGGCGGCGGCCGCCGAGATCGCGAGCCTCGAGGCGGCGCTCCGCGACCGGGGCCACGTCATCGCGTCGCTCAAGGCGCAGCTGCTCGAGAGCGAGCGCGTGGGCAAGGAGCTCGTCGACGAGCTCGGGACGGCCTTCGCGTCGGGCACGGCCGAGAGCGGCGGGCCGGGCCAGGCCACGGGCGGTGGGCCGGGCGGGGCGCTCCCGGGGAACGGCGGGCCGGCCGACGCCGTGGAGGCGCTCCGGCAGCAGCTCGACGCGCTGGCGCGGAGCGCCGCCGCGAGCGAGGCCGACCTGCGCGCCGCGAGCTGGAAGATCGCGCAGCTCGAGCGCGAGCTGTCCGAGGCGCGCGATACGGCCGGCGCGCCCCAGGCGCTCCACGAGGCGCTCGAGCAGGCGCTCGTCGCCGCGCAGGCCGAGATCGCGGCGCTGCGCCGGGCGGCGGAGCGCGAGGAGGCGGGCGAGGCGCGCCAGGATGTGGGCGCGGCGCCCGAGGACGCCGGCGAGGCGCGCCACGATGGGAGCGCGGCGCGCGAGGAGGCGAGCGCGGCGCACCAGGATGTGAGCGCGGCGCGCGACGACGTGGCCGGGGCGCGCGAGGATCTGGGCGTGCCGCCCGAGGTGATCGAGCAGGCGGTGCTCCTTCAGCAGGTCGCCAGCGCCGTCGAAGCGGGGGCGTGAGCGCGGACGCAGCGGGCTGCGGCCCACCCGACCCGCGTGAACGCGGGGTACCTGTGCGCACGCGGTCGCTCGCGCTAAGGACCGAGCCGATGCGCGCACCTCGCCCCCTCTCCTCGCTCCTCCGGCTCGTCGGCGCCGCCACCCTGGCCCTCGCGCTCGGCGCCTGCAGCGCGGCCACCGCGCCCCGCGCGCCAGACCCCATCGCCTCGCTCCGCGACGCGGGAGCGCGCTCGACCGACGGCGAGGTCGTCGGCCGCTGGCTGCTCGGGGAGCTCCTCGTCCCGGGCGGCACGCCCGCGGGCGTCAAGGCGGCGCGCAAGCGCCTCGACGGGATCGGGGCGAAGTCCATGCTCGCGTCGCTCGGGCGCGCGATCGACGACGAGGCGCACGGCCGCAACGCGCGCGCGGCGGCGGCCTACCTCGAGGCGGTGGACGCGGCGCGGGTGAGCGCGCACCCCGACGCCCCCCTCGTGGGCTGGCTCGCCGCCAATCACCTGCTCGGGCTGCGCTCCAGCGTCGTCGGCCTCTGGAAGACGTCCCGCGAGGTCGTCCTGCGCGCGATCGACCGCCCCGGCAACCTCGGCTGGCGCGCGCGGGCCGAGCTCGTCGAGTGGTGGAGCATCGAGGGGCTGCCCGAGGAGGCGGCCGCCGCGGCGCGCGCGGACGGCGCCGGCGGCGCCGGGGCCGCGCCCGCCGCGCCGCTCATCGACGTCGCGGCGCGCCGCTACGGGTGCATCGAGAACGCGCGCTTCGCCGGCCCGTTCGGCCACCTGGCCGAGAGCGACCACCGCGTGCGCTACGAGGCGGAGCGCGCCGGCCCCTGGCCGCCCGTGTTCCCGCGCGATCCCCGCCGCGCCGACCCGCCGCGCGTGCTCGGCGCCGAGCGCCGCGGCTGCCAGCTCTCCGCGGTCGCGCCCGACGCGCGCGGCGAGGGCAGGGCCAGGGGCATCTTCTACGTCGAGACCTTCGTCGACCTGCCCGCCGAGCGCGAGCTGATCATCGCGGTCCAGGGGGCCTTCGCCATCCTCGTGGACGACGTCGAGGTGCTGACGCGCGACATGAAGCAGTGGGGGATCTGGCCCAGGTTCGGCGCGCGCCTGCGCCTCGGCCCCGGCCGGCACCGCATCCTCGCCCGCGTCGGGAGCGGCGAGACCTCCATCCGGCTGCTCGCGCCGGACGGCACGCCCCTCGGCGTGGCCACGTCCGCGGATCCGACGCCCCCGTACTCGCTCTTCCCGCCCGAGGTCCTGCCGGATCCCAACCCCATCGAGCCGTTCCTCAACGCGCTCGGGGTGCCGCCGCAGCCCGCGCCGAAGGTGGCGCGCGCGCTCGGGCTGCGCGGCGCGCCGCGCCCCGAGCGCGACGTGAACGACCCGATCTCCCGCTACCTCGCCGCGACCATCGCGCACCTCGAGGGCCAGGACGACGCGAGCGCGGTGCTGATCGAGCCGCTCGTGGCCGATCCGGCGCGCGCCACCGGCCCCGCGCTCGCGACGCAGGCCGTCTTCCTCGAGAAGGACCCGATCTTCCCGCCGTCCGACGGCCGCGACCTCGTGAAGGACGTGCGCGCCCGCGCCGCGGCGAAGGACCCGGAGCTCTGGTACCCCCGCTTCTGGCTCGCGCTCGAGGAGGCCGACAAGGCGGGCCTGTCCGAGGTGACCCGCGCGGTCGAGGCGCTCGCCGACCAGTTCCGCGAGGTGCCCGACCTCCTGAAGACGCTCGCCGCGATGTACTCGCGGCTCGGCTGGCGCGTCGAGCAGGTCCGCACCGTGAAGGAGGCCGCCGCGCGCTTCCCGGACGACGTCGAGGTGCTGGGCGCGCTCCTGCGCATCCACGACGCCGACGGGCACGTCGCGCAGGCGGACGAGCTCGCCGCCCGCATCCGGGGGCTCGACCCCGACGCGGAGATCGAGCTGGAGCGGGCGATCGATCGGCGCGACTACGCGGCGGCCATCCAGGAGCTCAAGCGCCTCGGCGCCGTCCGCCGCGACCGCAAGGACATCGCGCTGCGCATCGCCGACCTCCTGACCCGCGCCGGCAAGCGCGCCGAGTCGTTCGAGCAGCTCGAGCGCGCGCTCGCGAGGTCGCCGGACGACGCGGACGCGCGCCTCGCGCTCGCCGACGCGCGCTTCGCCCGGGGGGAGCGCGACGCGCTCCAGAGGGCGCTCATCGAGGCGATCCGGACGGGCTCCGACACCTCGAGCCTGCGCGACGCGATCGAGCTGCTCGACGGCACGACGGAGCTCAGCCCCTACCGGCTCGACGGGGAGCGGGTGATCGCCGAGCACGAGGCCTCGGGCGAGGTCATGCCGGGCACGGCGGCGCGCGTGCTCGACTACGCGGCCCTGTGGATCCACGAGGACGGCTCGGCGCGGATGCTCCAGCACGAGATCATCCGGATCCAGTCGCGCGAGGCCATCCAGGAGCACGCCGAGCAGCGCGTGCCCGACGGGCTCGTGCTCAAGCTGCGCACGGTCAAGCGCGACGGGTCGATCCACGAGCCGGAGTTCATCGAGGACAAGCCGACCGTGACCATGCCGCACCTCGAGGTCGGCGATTACATCGAGGTGGAGAACCTCTTCGTCCTGCGCGGCGACGGCCAGGGGGGCCTCACGTTCCAGGGCCCGCGCTGGTTCTTCCGCGAGGAGAAGGTCCCCTACTGGCGGAGCGAGTTCATCATCGTGTCGCCGAAGAGCCGGCCCCTCGACGTGGAGGTCTCCGGCCCGGTGCCCGCCCCGGAGATCGTCGAGTCCGGCGCGCTCGTCACCCGCCGCTACCGCGTCGACAAGAGCCCCGCGCTCCCGGAGGAGCCGGCGAGCGCGCCGCTGGCGGAGTTCCTGCCGAACGTCCGCGTCGGCTGGGGCATCACCCTGGCGGACACGATCGCGCGCATGGTCGACGCGGCCGCCGACGAGACGCCGCGCGATCCGCGGCTCGTGCGCATCGCGCGGGCGATCGCGCGGACGCCGATCGCGCCGGGGGCCTCCGGCGCGGCCGCGGGCGGCGGGGCGGGGAAGGCCGCCGGCGGCGGCGCGGCGGGGGGCGAGGCCGGGGGGGCGGCGGCGTCGAAGGACGAGCAGGCGCGCCGCATCTACCGGTGGGTGCTCGCCAACGTGGAGGCGGGGCGCGAGAACGACGGCCGCCGCGTGGTCATCGGCAAGAGCGGCAACCGGACCGAGGCGTTCCTCTACCTGTGCCGCCTGGTCGGGATCGACGCCGGCTACGGCGTCGTGAGCGACCGGCTCGCGCCGCCGCCGCGCGGCCCCATGAGCGAGGCCGAGACGTGGAGCGCGCTCGCGGTGCGCGTCGACACCGGCGACAAGCCCGGCGCGAGCGCGGCCCGCTGGATGTTCGTGCGCGACAAGTTCGCGCCGTACGGCTACCTGCCGAGCTCCCTCCGCGGGCAGCCGGCGATCGTGCTGCGGCCCGGGGCGCCGCGCGAGGTGACGCCCTCGTCCGGCGCGCACGACGGCGTGGTCACCGAGGGCGTCGCCGAGGTGGCCCGGGACGGCTCGGCGTCGCTGTCGATCGAGCAGCGCTACGAGGGCAAGCTCGCGATCGCGCTGCGCTCGGCGCTGGAGTCGCTCCCCGACGCGCAGCTCCGGGACGCGGTCGAGTCGCGGCTCCTGCCGCAGATGGTGCCGGGGGCGCGGCTCCAGGAGATCCAGGTGAAGGAGCTGACCGAGATCGACCGGCCGCTCACCCTGAAGATGAAGATCTCGGCCGCGAGCTTCGCGCGCGCGCAGGGCCCGGAGCTCGTGCTCTCGCCGCCCTTCGGCGTGCGCGTGGCCAGCCTCGCCAGCCTGCCGGTCCGGGAGACGCCGCTCTACCTGTCCGAGCAGATCGCGACCCGCTCGGAGGTGCGGCTCCGCGTCAAGCTCCCCCCGGGCGCGCGCGTGGCCACGCGGCTCGCTCCGTTTGCGGCGGACAACGACGGGCGCACCGTGCGGGTGAACGATCGCCTCGACGGCGGCGCGCTGCTCCTCGATCGCTTCCTGGAGCTGCCCGCGGGCCGCGTGCAGCCGGACGCTTACCCGCGGTTTCAGCAGTTTGCCCGCGCGGCGGACGGCGCGCTCGACCGGGACATCGTCGTGCTGCTCGACCGCGACGGACGCTGATCCCGGCGCCCGCGCGCGCCGCGATCGCCCCGGTTCCCGGGGATTCCTGTGTGCCAACCTACGCAGCATGGATTACGCTTTTGCTCTACCCGTGAGCGATCTGGATTCCCAGTACGCGCCGGATACCGGGCGCCAGCCGACCGATCCCGTGAAGGCGCGGGTGGCGCGCGCCTTCCGGCTCTCCTCGCTCTTCGCGCAGGTCGACCGCGCGGTGCGCGACGCGGTCACCGACGCCGCCGTGCTCGAGGTGGTGGCGTCCGACGCGGCGATCTTCGAGCAGGGCGCCCCTGCGGACACGCTCGTGGTGCTCGGCCGGGGCCGGGCGCGCGTCGAGCGCATCAACGACGCGGGCGCCGCGTTCCCGCTCAGCTACCGCGGCACGGGCGACGTGCTCGGCGAGTCGTGCCTCGGCGGGCTGGAGACGCGGACGGAGCGCGCCGTCGCGATGGATGAGGCCGAGGTGGTCCGCGTGCCGCTCGCGCTCATCCGCGAGCTCTGCGCCCAGCACCCGGGGTTCGGGGGGGCGGTGTTCGCGCTCCTGGTCGCGCGGCAGCGCGAGACCGAGGACCGGATCGAGTCGATGCTGTTCAAGAACGTGGGCGGGAGGCTGGCCGAGTTCCTCCTGCACGCGGCGGAGCGCTGGGGCGTGCCGACGCCGCGGGGGACGCTGATCTCGGCGCCGATCACGCACGCCGAGATCGCGCAGGTGATCGGCTCGACGCGGGAGACGGTGACGCTGACGCTGGGCGCGCTGCGGAAGGAGGGGGTGCTCGACGTGGCCGGGCGGCGGCTCATCGTGAAGGATCGCGAGGCGCTCGCCCGGAAGCGGTAGGGGACGCGGATCGCGCCGGCGCGCGGCGCCGCTATGCGCGGATGGCGTCGGAGGTGGCGCGAGCGGCGAGATCCTCGGCCATGTCGCGTGGACATGCGCGCTGTCGCGCGGCTGCTCGCGCCCTCGCGCGCGCCGTTCCCTGTTGACGTGGCGCACGAAGCGCCGATACGCCTTCGCGAGTCGACCTCGCAGGAAAGGATTGCTCATGCCGAAGCTCAGCTCCGGAACAGCCATCGCCGTCGCGTTTCTCTTCGGTTGCTCCGCGTCGTACGTGGCGCCGCGCTTCCTGGTGCCGCCGGTGCACGCGGGGAGCGATCCGCCCCGGTGGGAGGTGCGGTGCGTGGACGCCGAGACGGCGCAGGTCAGCGACGCCCAGCTCCTCGAGGTGACGAGCGCGTCCGGGTGGAACCCGGTCCTCAAGCGGTTCGGGCAGGAGGGCTGGGAGCCGGTGCAGTTCCTGCGCAGCGAGCTCGCCGCGAAGATCGACGCCGTGTGCTTCAAGCGGCCTCTCTGACCGGGCGCGCGACGCCGCGCGCCGCGCGCCCGGTCAGAGCGCGCCCGGGGGGGCCGCCGCGAGCGGGCGAGCCTGCGGCCGCGCAACCTTCGGCGGAAGCCGGCCGGAAGGCGTGCTAGGGGGGCGCGGATGGAGTCTGCGATCCAGACGTACCGGATCCGCCTCGACGGCATCCGCTTTCGCGCCAAGCACGGCGTGTCCCGCGCCGAGCGCGACTTGCCCCAGGATTTCGTGGTGTGCCTGGAGGTGGAGCTCCCGGTCGCCTTGTTGCCCCGCGCCGACGCGCGGGCGCGGGTGTTCGATTACGACGGGCTGGCGAGCCTGGTCGTCGAGGCGGGCACGAGCGCCTCGTACAAGCTGCTCGAGACGCTCGCCCAGCGGATCATCGAGCGCGTGCTCGACGACACGCCGGCGCTCGGGGTCACCGTTCAGGTGAAGAAGTTCGGCCCGCCGACGTCGGTGTCGGTGGACGCCGCCTCGGTGGAGCTCTCGGGTCGCAAGGGCGGGTGAGCGCGGGCGCGTCGGGCGGATGAGCGGCTGTCGCGCGGCGCGGTGAGGAGGGCGGTCGGCCATGTCCGGCGAGGAGAGCGCGAAGCGGACGGAGGCCTATGCGCGGGAGCACCTGGCCAACGAGCGGACGCACCTCGCCTATGTGCGCACGGCGATCGCGCTGCTCAGCTTCGGCATCACGCTCAACAGGTTCAGCCTGTACTTCCTGGAGGCGGCGCCCGGGGCCGCGCAGGTGGGATCGCGGTCGATGCTGCGGGAGGTCGTGGGCCTCGGCGCGGGGATGGTCCTGCTCGGGATGGCGCTGATGGCGTGGGCCGCGGTGCGGTACCTGCGGGCGTACAGCGATATCGAGCGCGGGGCTTACCGGCCTGACAGGACGGCGATCCTGATCTTCACGGCCGCGATCTTCCTGATCGGCGCGGCGAGCGTCGCCTGGCTGTTCACGTCGTGAGGGCGGTGACGCGAAGGCGCCAAGATGTGAAGAGAATTTAACGCAAAGCCGCAAAGGCGCAAAGACGCAAAAAAGAAAGAAGATTGGGGGGTGGTTTTGATACCTGCCCAGTTTGTCCCCGTATCCCTTGCGCCTTTGCGTTGAATCCTCCTGTCGTGCGACCGCTTCGATCGCCGCGTTCGCCCAATCTATCTCTGCCTTTTTGCGCCTTTGCGCCTTTGCGTTGAACTCTCGGTCTCCGGGACCGCCTCGGCCGTGAGGCGCCCCTGCCTCCGGCGTCCTAGCGTCTCAACTCTGGTCCTGCGCGACCACCGCAGCCCGGCACTGGGCGCCGGCCTTCAGCGCAGCCGGTGCTCGCGCAGCACCTCGGCCGGCACCGCCTCCCGCGCGAGCTCGCAGAGACGCGCGTGGTGCGTGAAGAACAGCACCTGCGTCGTCGCCGTCAGCTCGCCGAGCACCGCGAGGGCCGCCCGGGCGCGGTCGTCGTCGAAATGGATCAGGAGATCGTCCAGGATGAGCGGCATCGGCTCGCCCGTCCGGGCGTGGTGCTCCAGGCTCGCGAGGCGCAGCGCGAGGTAAAGCTGGTCGCGCGTACCGTCGCTCAGGCCGGTCACGTCCACCTCGCGCTGCACCGGCGCCTTCGCGGGCTCCGCCGCCGCGTCCGCCGCCGCCGGCGTCGCCCCGCCGGCGGGAGCGGCGGCGACAGACGGCGCCGCGCGGACGCAGCGGAGGATCGCCTGCTCGCTCTCGTCGTAACCCACCCGGAGGCCGGCGAAGGCGCCCAGCGTCAGGCGATGGAAGAGCGCGCTCGCGCGCGCCAGGATCGGGCCCTGGTTGCGCTCCCGGTAGCGCTCGATCTCCCGATCGAGCAGCACCGCGGCGAGGCGCGCCCGCACGTAGCGGCGCACCTCGCCGCGCAGGTGCGAGAGGCAGATCTGCGCCTCCACCGCGGCCTCCGCGGCGCCCACCGTCGCCCTGAGTTGCTCGCGCTCCTGCTCCAGGCTCCCGAGCGCCCGATCGATCCGGCGCCGCTCGTCCTCCAGCGCCGCGAGCCGCTGCTCCGCGCGATCGAGCTCGAGCGCGAGCGCGTCCCGCTCCGCCCCCGCGGTCTCCTGCTCCAGCGCCGCGACGCCCGCGCCCTCGCCCGCCTCGAGGAGCTTGCCCTCGTTCTCGACGAGCTCGCGGTCGAGCCGGCGCGCCTCGCGCGAGCGCTCCTCCGCCCGCGACAGCGCCGCGAGGTCGGCGGCGACGTCGCCCGCGCGCGCGACGCCCGCCGCCTCGAACAGCTTCGCGAGGCGCGCCTCCGCGGCCGCGCGCCGCGCCTCCTGCTGGTCCCGCTCGCGGCGCTTCTCGGCCAGGCGCACCTCGATCTCGCCGCGCTCGCGGAGGTCGGCGCGCGCCTTGTGGTGGCGCTTGATCAGCTGATCGGCGGCCTGATCCGCGGGCAGCTCGGCCAGATCCGGCGCGTGCCGGGCCGCGAGCGCGGCGACGTCGGCCGCGAACGCCAGGGCGTCGCGCTCCATCCCGAGCACGCGGCGGCGCTCGTGGGCGGCGCTGTCCACCTTGCGGAACAGCGCGCCGAGCTCGTCCAGGATCGCCGTGGCCTCGTCCGCGGACGCGTCGCCGGGCAGGCCGAGCGCCCGCACGCTCTCCGCCCAGCCGGCCCGCCACGCCTCGAGCGCGCGCGCGTGCTCCGCCCGCTCCCGCTCGAGGTCCTCGAGCTCGCGCTCGAGCTCCTTGCGCTCCCGCGCGAGCTCGCGGCGCTCGCGGGCCGCGCCTTCGATCGCCGCGAGCTCCTGCTCCGCCGCCTCGACGAGCGCCGGGAGGCGCGCGCCCGCGTCCTCCAGCGGCACGGCGGGGCCGGCGCCCGCGCCGCCCGCGTCCCCGCGCGCGCCGCCCGACGCGGCGCGCGCGCCCTGGATCGCCGCGTGGAGCTCGGCCGCGTGGGCCTGCATCCGCGCCCGCAGCGCCTCGGCCTCCGCCTCCGCCGCGCGCAGCCGATCGACCGTGGCGGTCAGGCCCGCGTAGCGGCCGAGCCAGCCGCGCATCTCCTCGGGCGAGCGCGGCGCGACGCCCGCCGGACGCCACAGCTCGACCCACGCGGCCTCGGCCTCCTCCGCGCGGCGCGCCAGCGCGGCGCGCTCCGCGGCGAGCTGCGCCTGATCCGCCTCGGCGCGCGCCTTGTCCGCGAGCAGCCGCGCCAGGCGGGCGACCCGGTCGGCCTCGCGGCGCAGCCGATCGGCCAGGGCGTCCGCGACGCGGACCAGCTCGGCATACTCGTCGGCCTTGCCGCGCGCGGCCGCCTCGCCCGACGCGCCGAGCGCCGGCCTGCGCCCCGCCCCGGGCGAGGCGGCCACGTCCGCGCCCAGGTCGAAGAGCGTGGCGGTGTGGATCGCCGCCGCCGCGCGGGCGCTCCCCTTGGCCTGGAAGGCGCGCACCAGCGCCTTGAAGGCGGCGTCGCGGCGCTCGCGCGCCTCGGAGAGGTCGGCCTCCGTGGGCACCGCGCCGGCGCGCTGGAGGGCGTCGATCTCGCGCGCGCTCTCGCGCAGGCGCGCCTCGACCTCGGCCGCTCGCTCGGCGAGCCGCTCCCGCTCGCGCGCGATGGCGCCCCACTGCGCCGCCGCCTGGTCGACCGTCTCGGGGAGCGGGACGGGCAGGGCGCTCGCCTCGGCGGCGGAGAGCGGGCGCCTCGCCGGAGATGCGGCGTCGCTGGCCGCGCCGTCGTCGTCGAGGCGCGCGGGCGCGCTGTCGACGTCGAGGCGCGCCCGCTGCGCAGGCGCGCCGAGCCCGAGCCGGGCGCGCTGCGCGTCGGCCTCGCGGGCGAGCTGCGCCGCCGCGGCGGCGGCCTCGCGGCGGCGGTGCTCGAGGTCGCCCTGCTTCTGCGCGCGCGAGAGCGCGCCCCGGAGCGGGGCGGGGTCCTCGCTCGGCGGCAGCTCGGCGAGCCGGCGCGCGCACGCGTCGCGCCGCGCGCGGTTCGCCGCGAGCAGCCGCTCCACCTCGCGCGGCTTGGCCTCGACCGCGCCGCGCTCGCGGGCGAGCTTCTTGATGCGCGCCTCGGTGGCGACGTCGACGCGCATCGCCTCGAGCCGCTCGGGCTCCGCGCCGCCGACGAGCGAGGCGTCCCGCCCGAGCCTGCGGAGGATCGCGCGCGCCTCCTCCTCGATGCCGTAAAGCTCCGCCCGGACCCGCGGCAGGTCGACGGCGGCCTTGCGATGGCTCCCGAGCCGGGTCACGAGGCCGTCGATCGCGCCCGGATCGAGCTCGGCGAGCGACGCGGGGACGTGCAGCGCGGCGTGGCGGGCCTCGAGCTCCTCGATGTCGGCGCGGAGCCGCGCCGCCTGCTCGGCCGCGTCGGCGGCGCGCTCCTGCGCGTCCTCGCGATCCCGCTGCGCGCCCTCGGGCAGGAGGACGACGTCGCCGAGGGCGGCGCGCCGGCCGAGGATCGCGCGCCGCGCCTCGAGCAGCGGGAGCACCCGGAGCGCGCGCCGCAGCCGCTTGTCGGTCGCCCGGAGCGCGCGGAGCTCCGCGTCGACGCGCTCCTGCTCGGCCTTGGCCTCGTCGATCTCCTGCCGCTTGCGCGTCCAGTCCGCGGGCGGCCGCGCGGCGGTCTTGGCGCGGCCCCGCGCCTCCTCGAACGCCTTGATCGCCTCGTTGAGCGGGCGGGTCCTCGCCTGGGGCGTGAAGATCTCGTCCGCCTCCTGGCGCAGCGTGCCGAGCAGCTGCTGCAGCCCCGGCCCGCCGAGCCCCGCGCCGAACAGGCTCTGGCCGACGTCGCCCTTGCCCTGGAGCAGCGCCTCGGCGCCCTGCCGGAGCGTGTCGTGATCCAGCCCGAAGGAGGTGCGGAAGAGCTCCTCCGTCACGCCGCCGAGCAGCGGCGCGAGCGCCGCGTCCTCGAGGGGGTTGTCGTCCGGGTCGCGGAGCGTCTTCACGCGCCCCTTGCGGCGGACGAACGCGAGCGCCGCGTCCCCCCTGCCCGCGAGCCGCCCGCCGACGCGCAGATCGGTGTTGTGGTGCAGGTGGGCGTCGGGCGTGATGTGCGGGATGCCGTAGAGCAGGCCGCGGATCGCCCGGAGCGCGGTGCTCTTGCCGGCCTCGTTGGGGCCGTAGATGACGTGCAGGCCCGGCGACGGCGAGGAGAAGTCGAGCCGGAGATCCGTGAAGGGGCCGAACGCGAGGAGGTGGAGCTCTAGGATCTTCACGAGGTCGCCGGCCAGGGGCGGTGCCCTCCCCTGAACGGATAGCAAGTGCGAAACCTCCGCGCGATGTCAAGGCGCTCCTCGCGGCGCGCCCGCTCGGTCCGCCGGAGCGGACGGGCGGGTTCTGCTGGAGGTGACAGGCGGGCGGCGCTTTACGCTGTACGTCCCGCTCAGCGGGGCTGCGTGACCGGGGCGTGCAGGAAGGCGCTCCACGAGCCGCGGCGCGGCGCCTTGCCGAGCAGCACCTCGGCGAGCGCCTCGCTGATCGGGAGCCCGGGGCTCCGCTCCAGCCAGAAGAACTCGCCGACGGGGTTGACCTCGAGGAAGACGTGCCGGCCGTCCGGCGTGCGGAGGATGTCGAGGGCGCCGTAGTTGAGGCCGAGCTGATCCATCAGCCGGAGCACCCCGGTCTCGACGTCGGGCGGGAGCGCGTCCTTGCGCCACGCGTCGATGAGCTCGAGCCCCTGCCGCCGCCAGTCGACCTCGGCGCCGGGCGCCGCCTCCGGATCGATCGAGGCCGCGAACACGCGCTCGCCCACGACCGTCACCCGCAGCTCGCGCGCCTTCGGGATCCTCTCCTGGAACGTCATCGGGCAGAGCGAGAGCCCCCGCATGTCCGCGAGGTCCTCGTCCCGGAGGGCGTTCGTGAAGACCACGTGCTCCTCGCCGCCGCGGTAGACGGCGAACGACGAGAGCATCTTGGCGACCACCCCGCCCGGGCAGGTCGCGGCGAAGGCCCGCGCCGCATCTTCGTCGTTGGTCGTGAGCGTGCGTGGCGTGTCGAGGCCGACCTCGCGGGCGATGTCGAGCTGCACCTGCTTGTTCGACGCGAAGCGCACCGCCGGCAGGGGGTCGACCTGCGGGACGCGGAGCGCCGCCAGCATGCCCTCCGCGGTCCGCTTCGCCTCCTCGACCGACGCGCTCCGGAGCTGCGGGTCCATCGACGCGGGCAGCCCGCGGCCGAACGCGACCCGGCGGTACCAGACGGCGGTCACGTCGCCGAGATCGAGCGTGCCGCCGGTATCCTGCGCGCGCAGCGTAGAGCGGCCGGCCCCGGGCCCCGAGGCGAGCGCGAGGTGCGCCCCGCCGGGGAAGAGGTCGGTGTTGAAGCGGAAGGCCCGGCCCCCCAGCCGCTCGATCGCGGCGGCGACGCGGGCGATGCACTCGTTGTCTTCGCTGTGCGTGATGATGAGGACGGTCACGGGGTCTCCATCGGAGCGAGCAGCGCCTCCGCCAGCGCGTCGGCGATCGGCAGGCCGAGGTCCCGCTCCAGCATGCCCCACTCGCCGGCGGGGTTGATCTCGAGAAAGACGTGCTCCCCCGCGGGCGTCCGGATGAGGTCGACGGCCCCGAAGGCGAGCCCGAGGGCCCGCAGGAGCGCGCCGAGCTGCGCCTCGACGTCGCGCGGGAGCGCGTCCTGCTCCCACGCGATGCCGGCGGCGCTGACGTCCGGGTGGCGCCAGTCGACGGCGATCGACTCGTAGCGGGAGGCGTCGAGCGCGCCGGGGAAGCACCGGCCGCCGACGCAGGCGACGCGCAGCTCGCGCGCCTTGGGGATGCGCTCCTGGAAGACCATCGGGCTCTGGCGCAGGCCGGAGAGGGCGTCGAGGTCGGCCGCCGTGACGGCGTGCGTGAAGACGAAGGGCCCGCCGCCCGAGAGGCTCGTCGAGAAGGGCGTGAGCATCTTGGCGACCACGTTCCCGCCGAGGCGCGCGAAGAAGGCGCGGGCCTCGGCCGGGTCGTTCGTCACCAGCGTCTCGGGGATGCGCAGGCCGACCGACGCGGCCACCGCGAGCTGGCGCAGCTTGTCCTGGGCGCGCTCCTCGGCCGCCGGCTCGTTGATCCACCGCCGCGCGGGGAGCCCGCGCAGCCAGCCGGCCAGCGCCGCCATCGACTCGCGCACGCAGGCGGCGCGGTACGCCTCCGGGACGCCCTCGCCGAGGTTCGGCGCCCAGACGCGCCGGAGCCAGACGGCGGAGATCTCGTCCCCGTCGAGCGCGGCCCCGGCGCCCTCCAGGCGGCGGCGCACGCCGCCGGCCCCGAGCGCCGTCGAGAGGGCGATGTCGCGAGGAAACCGGTCGACGTTCAGGCGAACGGGGCGGGCGCCGCGCCGTCGCAGCGCCTCCGCCACGCGCTCGATCCCGAAGTCGTCCTGTGAATGCGAGACCAGGAGGACGTTCTCGCCCGCGGTCGTCACGTCGGGTTGCCTCTCTCGCACGGGCCCGGGCGGCTCATACCCCGGAGCCGGAGTCTTCGGAGTCCGACGGGTACTTCAGCGTGGTGTAGATGGGCGGATCGGCATCGCTGTCCGAGGGGTACTTCTTCGTCACGGCGCCCCCGCCGGCCTTGACGCCGGTCCGGACGCGCTTCTGGTCCTCCAGGAAACGGGCGAAGAAGGGCACCGCCTCGGCGGCCTCGTGCTCCTGCTGCTCGGGCTCACGGAGATCGACATCAGCCATGGGATACCTCCAGATTGGGACGGCGGCGCCGTCGAGGATAAGAGGGCTAATTAAACGAGCAACCAGGCGGGTAGGCAAGCCCGCGGGCACCCTGAACACGGTGGCTGCGACCGATTCCGCTGCTGCGGTCGTCTTTCAGTCGCGGGGTGCTCGGCTGTGTTGAATATTGTTAAATATCGTTGCGCTGGGTTGCGTGTCGGCGAGCCTGGGCGCGTGTCGGCGAGCCTGGCCGCGCGGCGCCTCGATCGCGTGATCTGCGCCGCGCGGCGCGCGGATCACTTCACGCCCAGATCTTCGTCGTTGTCGGAGGGGAATTTGAGGGTGACGGCCTCGCCGCCGCCAACATCCTCACTGTCCGAGGGGTACTTCATCGTCGTGACACACCCGCCGGCTTTGACGCCGGTGCGGACGCGCTTCTGATCTTCCAGGAAGCGAGCGAAGAAGGGCACCTGCTCGGTCTGCTCGGGATCACGATCGATATCAGCCATAGGAAACCTCCAGAGTGGATGTAACTGCCATGCGGCGGAGCCGCCGTGGACAGGATGGATTGGGCCGACCCGCTGCGCACGTTAAGTTTTGCTATGCTCATCGACTCACCCGGGCGATGGGCGTGACTTCCTGACCCTGCTTCGCTCGTGTACCTTTGCACGACCACCATGCCCGCCGGGTTCTCACGCTCGATTCACGCGATCGCCACCGACGGCCACCGCGGCTCGATCGCCGGCGTCGCGATCGGCGCGGTCCTGCTCTCCGCCTGGCTCGCGTGGTTCTTCCTCGCGCGCGTCGGGCGGTACGAGGCGAGCGTGAGCGCCCGCCTCGAGGTGGGCCAGGCGGCGCACCGCGTCGAGGCGCCGCTCGGCGGGAAGGTCGCCGCGGTCCACCTCGCCCTCGGGGCCGAGGTCGCCGCGGGCGACGTCCTCATCGAGCTCGACGTCGAGCCGCTCCGCCGCGAGATCGACGACAAGCAGGCCCGGCTCGAGGCGATCGCGGGGCAGATGGGGCCGCTCCGGGCCGAGATCGCGGCGCGGGGGCGGGCGCTGCGCGACGGGGAGGAGGCGGCGCGCGCGCACGTCGACGAGGCGAAGGCGCGGCTGCGCGAGGCCGAGGCGGGCGCGCGGTTCCAGGAGATCGAGGCGGAGCGGGCCGTGCGCCTGCGCCAGGACGGGCTCGTCTCCGAGGCCGAGGCGGCGCGGCTCGCCGCCGACGCGCTGTCGAGGCGCTCGGCGACCGAGGCGCTCGACCGCGCCGCCGCGCGGGCCTACGTCGAGCGCCGCGCCGGGCAGAGCGAGCAGCAGGCCGAGCTCGCGCGGCTCGACCGCGAGGCGGCCACCCTCGAGGGCGAGCGGCTCGTGCTGGAGGCGGCGATCAAGGGGCTGCTCGCCGAGATCGACCGGCGCAAGATCCGCGCGCCGATCGCCGGGCGGGTCGGCGACATCACGGTGCTGCGCGCCGGCTCCTTCGTGAGCGAAGGGGACGTCGTGGCCGCCGTCGTGCCGCCCGGCGAGCTCCGGGTGATCGCGGAGTTCCCGCCCAACTCCGTCGGGCGGATCCGCGCGGGGCAGGAGGGGCGCCTGCGCCTCGACGCGTTCCCGTGGACCGAGTACGGCACCCTCTCCACCACCGTCGACCGCGTCGCCAGCGAGACGCAGGAGGGCCGCATCCGCGTGGAGCTCGGCGTCCGGCCCGATCCGGCGTCGCCGATCCCGATGCAGCACGGGCTCCCCGGCAGCGTCGTCATCGAGACCGAGCGCGTCTCGCCGGCCTCGCTCGTGCTGCGCGCCGCGGGGCAGATCGTGAGGGTCCGCGGCGGAGCCGGCGGGTGAAGGAGGGGACGACGAACGCCGATCCCCGATCCACGCCGGAGCGATCAGCGAACCCCCGTCGCCGAGCGTCGAGCCCCAAGCGGCGGCTCCTCGCGCCGGAGGTCGTGCAGACCTCGGCGATGGATTGCGGGCCGGCCACGCTCAAGTGCGTGCTCGAGGGCTTCGGCATCGGCGTGAGCTACGGCCGCCTGCGCGAGGCCTGCCAGACCGACGTCGACGGCACCTCCATCGACACCCTGGAGGACCTCGCGGGGCAGCTCGGGCTCGTGGCCCAGCAGATCCTCGTCCCGACCGAGCACGTGCTGCTCGACGAGGCGCAGGCGCTGCCCGCGCTGGCGATCGTGCGGCAGTCGGCCGGGCCGCTCCACGTCGTCGTGCTCTGGCGCCGGCACGGCGGCCTCGTGCAGGTGATGGACCCGGCCACGGGGCGCCGCTGGCTCACGCGGCGGCAGCTCGAGGGCGAGCTCTACCAGCACGAGCTGCCGCTGTCGGCGGCGGACTTCCGCGACTGGGCGGCGAGCGACGGGTTCACGCGGCCGCTCGAGCGCCGGCTCGCCTGGCTCGGCGCGGGGGCGCGGCCGCTCGAGGCGGCGCTCTCGGCGCCGGGGTGGCGCGCGATCGCGGCGCTCGACGCCGGCGCGCGCCTGGTCACGTCGCTCGTGCGCTCCGGCGGCCTGGGCCGCGGTCGCGAGGCCGCGCGCGTGCTGGGCGCGCTGCTCGAGCAGGGGCCCGAGGCCGCGCGGGAGCAGATGATCCCGCCCACCTTCTGGACGGCGCACCCCGGGCCGGCCGGTCCGCGCGGGGAGGATCGGGTCGTCGCGCGGGGCGCGGTGCTGGTGCGGATCCGCGGGCGGCGCGCCGCCGCGCGCAGCCGCGTCCGCGCCGCAGCGACGCGCGGCGGCGCGCCGGGGGCCGCCGCGCCCGCGCCGCCGCCCCGCGCCGACGAAGCGAGCCCGAGCGCCGAGGCGCGCCTCCCCCCCGACGTCGCCGCCGCCCTCGCGGAGCGCCCGGCCCAGCCCGGGCGCGAGCTCCTCCGGATGATCCGCGAGGACGGGCTGCTGGCCCCCGCCGTGCTCGCCGGCGCGCTCGCGCTCAGCGTCGCCACGGTGGTGCTGGAGAGCCTCCTCTTCCGCGGGCTGCTCCAGATCTCGAACGATCTCGCGCTGTTCGAGCAGCGCCTCGCCGCCATCGGCGCCCTCGCCATGTTCCTCGCGGTGGAGCTCGCCCTCGATCTCTCGCTGACCACCGGGGTGATCCGGCTCGGGCGGCACCTCGAGGCGCGGCTGCGGATGGCGTTCCTCGCGAAGATCCCGCGCATCGGCGATCGCTACTTCCACAGCCGCCCGGCCTCGGACATGGCGCAGCGCGGCCACAGCCTGCACGTGCTCCGCGCCCTGCCGGCGTTCGGCGGCCAGATCGCGCGCTCGGCGCTCGATCTGGCGGTCACCACGGCCGCGATCGTCTGGATCGATCCCGCGAGCGCGCGCCTCGCCGTGCCGTGCGCCGCGCTCGCGCTGGCGCTGCCGTTCGCGGGGAACCGCGTCCTCGTCGAGCGGGACCTGCGCGTCCGCACCCACGCCGGCGCGCTCACGAGCTTCTACCTCGACGCGCTCCTCGGCCTCGTGCCGATCCGGGCGCACGCGGCGGAGCGGGCCGTGCGGCGGCAGCACGCGGGCCTGCTCGGGGAGTGGGCGCTCGCCGGCCGCGCGCTGCTCCGCGCGGCCCTCGCCGTCGACGGGGCGCAGGCGCTGCTCGGCTTCGCGCTCGCCGCGTGGATCCTCGGCGACTTCCTCGCCCGCGGGGGCGCGCTCTCGCGGGCGCTCCTGCTCTTCTACTGGGCGCTCGCGCTGCCGGCGATCGGGCAGGCGCTCGCGGGCGCGCTGCTCCAGTACCCGGCGCAGCGCAACACGGCGCTGCGCCTGCTCGAGCCGCTCGGCGCGCCGGAGGAGCCGCGCGCCGGCGGCGCGTCCGGCGCGGCGCCGCCCTCGCGGGCCGGCGCCGAGGGCGCGGGGTGCGCGATCGCCTTCGAGCGCGTGCGCATCCAGGCCGCCGGCCATGTGATCCTCGACGGGGTGGATCTCCGGATCGCGGCGGGCAGCCACGTGGCGATCGTGGGGGCCTCGGGCGCGGGCAAGTCGAGCCTCGTCGGGGTGCTGCTCGGGTGGCACCGGGCGAGCGAGGGCAGGGTGCTCATCGACGGCCGCCCGCTCGACGGCGAGCGGCTCCACGCCCTGCGCGAGGAGACCGCGTGGGTCGACCCGGCGGTGCAGATCTGGAACCGGTCGTTCCTCGACAACCTCCGCTACGGCGCGCCCGACGACGCGGCCGACTTCGGCGCCGTCGTCGAGGAGGCCGAGCTGCGCGAGGTGCTGGAGCGGCTGCCCGAGGGGCAGAAGACCCTGCTCGGCGAGGGCGGAGGGCTCGTCTCCGGCGGCGAGGGGCAGCGCGTGCGCTTCAGCCGGGCGATGCTGCGGAGCGAGGCGCGGCTCGCGATCCTCGACGAGCCGTTCCGCGGCCTCGACCGGGAGCGCCGCCGCGCGCTGCTCGCCCGGGCGCGGCGGCGCTTCCGTCGCGCGACGCTCCTCTGCGTCACCCACGACGTCGGCGAGACGCGTGCGTTCGAGCGCGTGCTCGTCGTGGAGGGCGGGCGCGTGGTCGAGGACGGGGCGCCCGCCGCGCTCGCGGCGCGCCCCGGCTCGCGCTACCGCGCGCTGCTGGACGCCGAGGCGGCCGTGCAGCGAGGGCTCTGGTCGAGCGGCGGGTGGCGCCGGCTGAAGGTCGTGCGCGGGCGCATCGCCGGGGCGGAGGGCGCGGCAGCGGCGGCGGAGAGCGCGCCGGCCGAGGCCGCGGGAGCGCCGGAGGGCGAGCGGAGGTGACGGCGGAGGCGCAACCCGGGTGGGGAGCCGAGCCGGACGGCGCGCAGGCGCGACGCGGCTGGGGCGCTCGGCCGGGCGAGGCGGCCGACGCGCTCGGCGCCCTCGAGTGGCCGGCGGAGCGCCTCGGCGACGCGATCGAGGCGCTCGCGCTCCAAGGCGGCCTCCGCCCGCGCGCGGTCGCGGCGCCCATCCCCACCGCCGGGCACCTCCGCAGCGCGGACGCGCTCGGCGCGTGGATCGATCAGGCCGCGGGCTACCTCGGCGTCGAGGCGGAGCCGATCGCGGCGCGCTACGACGAGGTCGCCGACGCGCTCCTGCGCGTCGCGCCCGCGCTCGTGTGGCTGCGCGGCGGCGAGGCGCAGCGCTTCCTCGCCGTCGTGGGGCGCAGCGGGCGGGCCCTCTCGGTGCTCCGCGCCGACCGCTCCACCGCGCGCGTGCCGGTCGAGGCGATCCTCCGCCGCATCGCCCGCCCGCTCGAGGCGCAGGTGCTCCCGGAGGTCGACCGCATCGTCGAGCGCGCGGGCGTGCGGCCGCGGCGGCGTGCCCGCGCGCGGCAGGCCCTGCTCCGCGAGCGGCTCGGGCCCGTGGTCCTCGACGGCATCTGGAGCCTGCGCCCGCCCCCCGGCGCCTCGTTCGGGCGGCAGCTCGCGGCCGCGCGGATCCCGCGCCGCCTCCTCGGCCTGCTGGCCGCCCACGCGTCGGCTTACACGCTCTGGATCCTGGTGTGGACGACCGTGGGGCGCAGCATCCTCGACGACCACCTCGACGAGGGGTGGCTCTACGCCGGGGCGCTGCTGCTCGCGACGGTGGTCCCGCTGCGCCAGCTCATGGCGTGGCTGTCCGGCGTGGTCGCGATCGACGCGAGCGCGCTGATCAAGCAGCGCCTGCTCGCGGGCGCGCTCGCGCTCGACGCCGAGGAGGTGCGCAGCGAGGGCGCGGGCCGCTTCCTCGGGCGCGTGATCGAGTCCGAGGCGATCGAGGCGCTCGCGATGGGCGGCGGCGTCGGGGCCGTCGCGGCGGCGTTCGAGCTCGCGGCGGCGGCGGTCGTGCTCGCCCAGGGCGCGGCGGGCGCGCTCCACGCGCTCCTGCTCGTCGCCTGGGCGGTCCTCGTCGTCGCGCTCTGCGCGCGCTTCTACCGGCGCCGCGCGCGCTGGACCGCCGCGCGGCTCGCGATGACCCACGACCTCATCGAGCGCCTGGTCGGCCACCGGACCCGCCTCGCCCAGGAGCGGAGCGGCCGCTGGCACCACGGCGAGGACGAGGCGCTCTCCCAGTACCTCGCGCGATCGCGCGAGCTCGACCGGAGCCAGATCGAGATCGGCGCGCTGATGCCGCGCGGCTGGCTCATCGCGGGGATCGCCGGCCTCTTGCCGCCGTTCCTCGCGGGCACCGGCTCGGCCGCGGCGTACGCGGTGGCGCTCGGCGGCGTCCTGCTCGCGAGCCGCGCGCTCCAGGGCCTGTCCGCCGGCCTGTCGAGCCTCGCCAGCGCGGCGATCGCGTGGGCGCAGGTCGCCACGCTCTTCGCCCCTGCCGCCCGACGCGGGGCGCACGCCGCCCGGCGCAGGCGGCGCGGGGGACGCCGAGCGCCGCGCGCCGGTCCTGGAGGCACACGAGCTGTCGTTCCGGCACAAGGGCAGGCCTCGCCCCGCGGTGATCGACGCCTCGCTGCGGATCGCCGCGGGCGAGCGCATCCTGCTCGAGGGGCCCTCGGGGGGAGGGAAGTCGACGCTGAGCGCGCTGCTCTCGGGGCTGCGCGCGCCCGACGCGGGGCTGCTCCTCTTGAACGGGCTCGACCGCCACATGCTGGGCGCCGCCGCGTGGCGCCGCCGCGTGGCCGCCGCGCCGCAGTTCCACGAGAACTACGTGCTCGGCGGGACGTTCGCGTACAACCTGCTGATGGGCAGGCGCTGGCCGCCGCGGCCTGACGATCTCGCGGAGGCCGAGGAGATCTGCCGCGAGCTCGGCCTCGGCGAGCTGCTCGGCCGGATGCCCGCCGGGCTGGAGCAGGTGGTGGGCGAGACGGGCTGGCAGCTCTCGCACGGCGAGCGGAGCCGGCTCTACATCGCGCGCGCGCTGCTCCAGGGCGCCGAGGTCGTCGTGCTCGACGAGAGCTTCGCGGCGCTCGACCCCGAGACGCTGGAGCAGGCGCTGCGCTGCGTGCTCCGGCGCGCGCGCACGCTCGTGGTCATCGCCCACCCGTGATCGCGGAGGCCCGCCGGCGCGGAGTCCGCTCCTCTCGGCGCTCGCTCGATGAGGCGAGTCGACAAGGCTCTCCTCCGCGGAGCCCGCCAGCCTGGGTGAGGCACGCGCGCGCTCCAGGACATCTTGATCTGTGCAATGCAGACCACTTCGCCTGTGCCGTCTCTTATCGTCGGTAGATCCCCGATCCCTCTCAGGCGACCCCGTAAGGCGCTATCGCTCGCCAGGTGAGCCATGGAGACAGGACCGCTGCAAAGGGGACCGCCGAGCCTAGGGGTGCTGGACGTCACGTGTGTTGCGCTTAGAATGCAACTCAATGCCGGAGAAGATGGAAAGACGGTTGCCTGTCGGCGCAGAGGTGCTCGCCGGAACCGGAAAAGGAGTGCACTTCCGCGTCTGGGCGCCCTCCCGGCGCCGGGTCGAGGTGGTCCTCGAGGCCGGGCCCGGGAGCGGCGAGACCGCCCTGCTGCGGCCCGAGGAGGGCGGTTACTTCGCGGCGGCGGTCCCGGCCGCCGCGGCCGGCACCCGCTACCGGTTCCGGCTCGACGACGACGACAAGCTCTATCCCGATCCCGCCTCGCGCTCGCAGCCGGAGGGGCCGCACGGGCCCTCCGAGGTGATCGACCCCGCCGCGTTCGCCTGGAGCGACGCGGGCTTCCCGGGCGCCCCGCTCAAGGGGCAAGTCGTCTACGAGATGCACGTCGGCACCTTCACCCGGGAGGGCACCTGGGAGTCCGCCGCGCGCGAGCTGCCCGAGCTCGCCCGGATCGGCATCTCCTTGATCGAGCTGCTCCCGGTCAACGAGGTCCCCGGCCGGTTCAACTGGGGGTATGACGGCGTGAACCTCTTCGCGCCGACGCGCCTCTACGGCAGCCCCGACGATTTCCGCCGCTTCGTCGACGCGGCGCACCGCGTCGGGATCGGGGTGATCCTCGATGTCGTCTACAACCACCTCGGCCCGGACGGCAACTACCTCGGCCAGTTCTCCAAGGACTACTTCACCGATCGCCACAAGACCGACTGGGGCGCGGCCATCAACTTCGACGGCCCGCGATCCGAGGCGGTGAGGGCGTTCTTCCTCGCGAACGCCGGCCACTGGATCGACGAGTACCACCTCGACGGCCTGCGGCTCGACGCGACGCAGAACATCTACGACAGCTCGAAGGACCACATCCTCGCCGCGATCGCGCGCCGCGTCCGGGAGGCCGCGAAGGGCAAGGAGACGTTCATCGTGGCCGAGAACGAGTCCCAGGAAGAGTGGCTGATCCGCGCGCCGGAGCGGGGCGGCTACGGGCTCGACGCCATCTGGAACGACGATTTCCACCACAGCGCCAAGGTGGCGCTCACCGGCCACAGCGAGGCGTACTACACGGATCACGAGGGCTCCCCGCAGGAGCTCATCTCCGCCGTCAAGCGGGGGTTCCTCTTCCAGGGGCAGCGCTATCAGTGGCAGAAGCAGCGGCGAGGCACCCCCGCGCTCGACGTGGATCCGGCGCGCTTCGTCCTCTTCCTGGAGAACCACGATCAGGTCGCCAACACGGCCAAGGGCGAGCGGCTCTATCACCTCGCCTGCCCGGGGAAGTTCCGGGCGATGTCGGCGCTCCTCTTGCTCGCCCCGGGGACGCCCATGCTCTTTCAAGGGCAGGAGTTCGGCTCGTCGGCGCCGTTCCTCTTCTTCGCGGACCACAACCGCGATCTCGCGCCGCTCGTGCGCAAGGGCAGGGCGGAGTTTTTGGCGCAGTTCCCCTCCTGCGCCTCGCCCGAGGTCGCCTCGCGGCTCGACGCCCCCGACGACCCGCGGACGTTCGAGCGCTGCAAGCTCGATTTCTCCGAGCGCCAGCGCAACGCCGGCATCTACGCCCTCCACGAGGACCTGATCGCGCTCCGCCGGCGCGATCCCGTGATCCGGGCCCAGCGCCCGCGCGGCGTCGACGGGGCCGTCCTCTCGGGCCACGCGTTCCTCCTCCGCTACTTCGGCGACGACGGCGACGACCGTCTGCTCCTCGTCAACCTCGGGCGGGACATCCATCGAGGGTCCTTGCCGGAGCCGCTCATCGCCCCGCCGCCGGGGCGCCGCTGGGAGACGTCGTGGTCCAGCGAATCCCCCCGTTACGGGGGACAAGGCAGTCCACCTGTCATCACCGAGGATGGCGTCCACATCCCGGGCGACGCGGCGATCCTCCTGCACCCCGTGGTCGGGACGCCGGTGCCCGAGAAGACGAGCGCCAACCCTCGCCCAGAGGAGCCCAAAAAGCATGTACGCTGACGAGATCTGCCGGATGATGGTCTGGTCCCGGGGCACCGGCCCCGCCTCGCACGACGACGCCGAGCACGGGTCGGACCCGCTCACGCGGGAATGGCTCGTCACGAACGGCCTCGGCGGCTACGCGTCGGGCACCATCTCCGGCGCGGTGACCCGTCGCTTCCACGGACTCTTGATCTCCGCGCTGCCGGCCCCCCTCGGCCGCACCATGATGCTCAGCGATCTGTCGGCCCGGGTCATCACCTCGGACGGCAAGGTGGTTCAGGTGGGCGGTCAGGAGCCCTGGCTCGACGACAGCGCCGCGCAGGTCATCGATCTCGCCGAGTTCCGCCTGGAGGCCGGGCTCCCGGTGTGGCGCTACGAGGGCGCCGGGATGATGTTCGAGCGGCGCCTCCTCCTGCCCCACGGGCAGAACACGGTCCACGTCACGTACACGCTGCTCAAGGGCGAAGGGCCGGTCCAGATCGAGCTCCAGCCGTGGGTGAACTTCCGCCCGCACGAGGGCGCGCTCGATCGGCCGGTCGCGGGCCCGTACGCGCTCACCGTGATCGAGGATCGTTACGAGCTCGCCTCGCCGAGCGACCTGCCGCCGCTCCGGCTCAAGGTCCAGGGCACCCGGGCCGAGTTCAGGATCGACAGCGCCCGCCTGCGCAACGTGCGCTACCGGATCGAGCAGAGCCGCGGGTACGACGCGGTCGGCGAGTTCTACAGCCCCGGCCGCTTCGGCCTCGAGCTCCCCGTCTCCGGCAGCGTGACCCTCGTCGCGTCGACCGAGCCCTGGGAGACGATCAACGCCCTCTCCACGGAGGAGGTGCAGCGCGCCGAGCGCAAGCGCCGCACCCGGCTCCTGCTCGCCGCGGCGCCCGAGGTCCGCTCCGGGCCGCCGGCGGAGCTCATCCTCGGGGCGGATCAGTTCCTCATCACCCCCGCGGGCCGCGTCGAGGACGCCGCCCGCGCGCGGGCCGCCGGGGACGAGGTGCGCACCGTCATCGCGGGCTATCACTGGTTCACCGACTGGGGGCGGGACACCATGATCAGCCTCGAGGGGCTGACGCTCGTCACCGGTCGTCACACCGAGGCGGGCTACATCCTGCGCACGTTCGCCCATTACGTGAAGGACGGGCTCATCCCCAACATGTTCCCGGAGGGAAAGAACGACGGGCTCTACCACACCGCCGACGCCACCCTCTGGTTCTTCCACGCGCTCGATCGCTACCTGACCTACACCGGCGATCGCGAGACGCTCCGGCTCGTGCTCCCGACGTTGATCGATATCGTCGAGCACCACACCCGCGGGACGCGCTTCGGGATCGGCGTCGATCCCAAGGACGGCCTCGTCCGCCAGGGGGAAGAGGGTTATCAGCTGACCTGGATGGACGCCAAGGTCGGCGATTACGTGGTCACGCCCCGCCGCGGGAAGGCCGTGGAGATCAACGCGCTCTGGTACAACGCCCTGCGCCTCATCGAGCGCTGGGTGCGCGAGGCCGAGGGCGACGGCGCGGCGCGGCGTTACGGCGCGGCCGCCGAGCAGGCCAAGGCCTCGTTCAACCGGCGCTTCTGGTCCGACGAGCTGGGCTATCTCTACGACGTGCTCGACGGCGAGCGTGGCGACGACGACGCCTTCCGGCCCAACCAGATCTTCGCGATCTCGCTGCCGCACCCGGTCCTCGACGCCGCCCGCTGGAAGGGGATCGTCGATCAGGTGAAGGCGCGGCTCTGGACGCCCGTGGGCCTCAGGTCGCTCGCCCCGGGGCACCCCGATTACAAGCCGAAGTATTTCGGCGATCTCCGCGCGCGGGACATGGCCTATCACCAGGGCACCGTGTGGGGGTGGCTCATGGGCCCCTTCATCGACGCCTGGCTGAAGGTGTATCCCGCCGATCTCGCCGGGGCGCGGAGCCTGCTCGAGGGCTTCACCCCGCACCTCGACGAGGCCTGCGCCGGGTCGATCAGCGAGATCTTCGACGCCGAGCCGCCGTTCACGCCCCGCGGGTGCGTCGCCCAGGCGTGGAGCGTGGCCGAGGTGCTCCGGGCGTACGCGCGGACGGCCCGATCGGCGGGCTGAGCGCGGGCCCCGGGGCCGAGGTCCCGGGGCCGGCGGAGCGCCGCTCGCGTCGCCGCCCTCAGAACGCCACGGGCACCGCCGCCGGGCCGCGGAGCACGGCCCACTCGCCCCAGTCGATCTCGTCCGGCGAGGTGTCGAGCTCGAGCCGCGGGAGCCGCTGGAAGAGGGCCGAGAGGGCGATGGCCGCCTCGATCCGCGCCAGCATCGCGCCCAGGCAGAAGTGGATCCCGCTCCCGAAGGCGAGGTGCCGGTTCGGCGAGCGGCCGATGTCGAAGCGGTCCGGCTCCGGAAAGTGCTCCGGATCCCGGTTCGCGGCCAGGAGCCCCGCCACGACCCCTTCTCCCGCCGGCACGCGCGCGCCGAGCAGATCGACGTCCTCGAGCGGCCAGCGGACCACCGAGACCTCGGCCGGCCCCTCGCAGCGCAGCATCTCCTCGACCGCGGAGCCGATGAGCCCGGGCTCCGCCTCGAGCCGCCGCCGCTGCTCGGGGTGCGAGAGCAGGAGGAGCGCGCCGCTCGCGATGAGGTGCACCGTGGTCTCGTGGCCCGCGACCAGCAGCAGGAACACCATGCTCATGACCTCCGT
This sequence comes from Sorangium cellulosum So0157-2, assembly GCF_000418325.1. Lineage (GTDB taxonomy): Bacteria > Myxococcota_A > Polyangia > Polyangiales > Polyangiaceae > Sorangium > Sorangium cellulosum_D. The sequence goes on along the minus strand of NC_021658.1, from coordinate 11,803,151 downwards.
CGGGCTCAGCTTGTGCTCCTGCTCCTCGGCGAGCACGATCGCGCTGATCAGGTCGTCGCGCGGGGCCTTGCGGCGGGCCGCGAAGAGCGCCTCGAAGTACGCCTCGATCTCCTTCACCGCGGGCATCGCGGGCTCGAGGAGCGCTCGATCGCTCGTGGCGGCGAGGAGGAGCTTGGTCCAGTGGCGGAACCGGTCGCGATCCTCGCGCGGGAGGCCGAGCAGCTCGGAGATGACCGCGATGGGGAGCGGAAACGCGAAGTCGGCCACGAGCTCCATGCGGCGCTGGTCCGCCACCGCGTCGATGAGCTCACCCACGATGGCGTGGACGCGCGGGCGCAGCCCCTCCATCGCCCGCGTCGAGAACGCCCGCTGGACGACGCCCCTGAGCCGGGTGTGATCCGGCGGGTCGGCCTCGAGCATATGATGACTCAGCAGGGCCGAGCGCTCGCCGAGCGGGCGGTAGCTCGCGCGCAGCTCGGCGGGGAGCTTGCGGCAATCCCGGATCAGGCGAGGATCCTTGAGGAGCTCCACGCAGTCGTCGTAGCGCGTGGCCGTCCAGACAGGCACGTTGAGGCGAGGGTGGATGAGGCGATGCATGCGCCCCGCGGCCCGCATGCGCGCGTAGATGGAGTGCGGCTCGGCGCGGCCCCTCGGACGGAACAGCTCCGAAAAAGCGCTCTGGTCGATCGTGACTCCCCCGTCCATGACTCCCCCGTCCCGTCGCGTCCGGCTGTCCGAGGCGATGCTCGCGTGCGCAGGGCGCGTCAGGAGGAGTGCATGGTGGAGATCGGCGTGCCGTCAAGCCGCGCGGGCCGCGGCCGCGGTCGGCCGGGCGGCGCTCGCAAGAACGCGATAAGGTGCGGAAATTATTGGATTTTATTTTCTGATTTCAGCCTTCGCGACTGGCTCCGACCGGGGCCGCCCCGCCGGCGCTCACGGCGCCTCGCCGGCGCCGAGCAGCCGCGAGATCAGCGTGTGCTCCACGTCGTCGAGCGCCTCGCGCAGGTACGTCGGGTCGTCGAGGCGGATGGCGTCGTCGCCCTCGCGCGCCTCGGCGGGGAGCTTGTTCTTGAGGCTCGCGAACTCGCGCAGGAGCGAGGAGAGGCCCGCATCGTCGTCGCGCAGCGCGCGCAGCGACCGCGTGAGCTGGCCTATGGCGTCGTCCCGCTCCTCGAGCGCGCCCACCTGGAGCGGGGCCAGCGTCCGGGAGAGCACGCGCTCGATCCAGAGCCCGCCGCCGAGGTCGTTGGCGATCGCGCGGATCTGCCCTGTCCAGCGCTCGAAGTCGGCGCGGAGCGCGGCGTGGGCCGGCGTCGCGCCGCACAGGATCACCCGCGCGGCCAGCGTGCGCCCGTCCGCCTCGGCGAGGCGCTGCTCGAGCTGCTCGCGCGTCAGATCCACGATGTCGTCGGCGCTCGCGGCCGGGGAGAGATCGACCTCGCAGGCGCACCAGCGGACGACGTCGAGGGGGCGGTGCTCGACCGAGGCGATGCGGCCGTCGTCCGCCGTGACGAGGAGGGCGCCCTTCTCGCCGGTCTCGCGGGCGTGGCGGCCCTGGAGGTTGCCGGAGAAGGCGATGTACGGATCCTCCGAGAGCACCTCCCGGGTGTGCACGTGGCCGAGCGCCCAGTAGTCGTATCGCTTCCCGACGAGGGTGTTCAGGCTGCAAGGAGCGTAGTTGTCGTGGCCCTCGCGGCCGCCCAGGCAGGTGTGGAGCATGCCGATGTTGAAGAGGCCCGTCCGCGCGTCCGGGTAGCCGGCGGCGAGGTCGTCGGTGACCGCCTTGGTCGCGAAGCTCTGCCCGTGGACCGCGACCCCGAGCCGCTCGAAGACGACCGTCTCGGGGCTCTTCGGGTCGAGCCGGCGGGCGTTCTCGGGGAGCTCCAGGTGACGGGTGATGTGGCTCTCGGCGTCGTGGTTGCCGCTCAGGAGCACGACCTCCACCCGGGCGGCGCGCAGCCGGGAGAGCTGCGCGGCGAAGAACAGGCCCGTGCTGTAGTCCTTCCAGTCGCCGTCGTAGATGTCGCCGGCGAGCAGCAGGAGGTCGACCTCCTCGGTGAGGCAGAGGCTCACGAGGTTCTCGAGCGCGCGGCGGGTGGCCCCGCGGATCTGCTCGACCGGGGCGCCGGGGTAACGGTCGAGCCCGCGGAGGGGGCTGTCGATGTGGAGGTCGGCGGCGTGGACGAACTTCATGGCTGCGCGGCCCGAGCTTAGCCGCTCCGCGCCGGGAGCGCTGCTCATCCGATGAGGTTCGCGCCCGCGGGCGGCCGGCGCCGGCGGTCGCCTTGACGCGCGGGGCGGGCTGTCGTGCAGTGAGCGTCCGATGCCGCGCCCGCCCTCACGCCTCACGCCGCCCGCGGAGCGACGCCCCGCCGGGGGGAGGGCGGAGGACCGTTGAGCCCGGCGGCCTCGCTGCTCCGGCGGGTCTGCGACGTGAAGGAAGGCGAGGTGTCCGCGCTGCTCTGGAGCTTCGCGTACTTCTTCTGCGTCCTCTGCAGCTATTACATCCTGCGGCCCGTCCGCGAGGAGATGGGCATCTCGGGCGGCATGGACAAGCTGCCCTGGCTGTTCACGGCGGTGTTCGCGGCGATGCTCGCGGCCGTGCCGGCCTTCTCCGCGCTCGTGGCGCGGCTGCCGCGGCGGCGGTTCATCCCGATCGTCTATCGCTTCTTCGCGTCGAACCTCCTCGTCTTCTTCGGGCTGCTCGCGCTCGGCGCGCCGCGCGCCGAGGTGGGCAAGGTGTTCTATGTCTGGCTGAGCGTCTTCAACCTGTTCGTCGTGTCGGTGTTCTGGCAGTTCATGGCCGACGTCTGGCGCAGCGAGCAAGGCAAGCGCCTCTTCGGCGTCATCGCCGCCGGCGGCAGCGCCGGCGCGCTCGTCGGCTCGCTCGTCACGGCCGCGCAGGCGCGGCAGATCGGGACCGCGAGCCTCCTGCTCCTGTCGGCGGCGCTGCTCGAGCTCGCCGTGCTCTGCGTGACGCGGCTGAACCGCCTCGCCGGCGGGCTCGCCGGCGGCGCGGCGCCGCCCGAGGCGAGCGTCGCGGAGGAGCGCATCGGCGGGGGCGCATTCCGCGGGGTGACGCTCGTCCTCGGGTCGCCGTACCTCCTCGGGATCTGCGCGCAGACGCTCTTCTTGTCGATCACCGCGACGGTGCTCTACTTCGAGCAGGCGCGGATCGTCTCCGCGGAGTCGATGGATCCCGCGCGGCGGACCGCGATGTTCGCCTCCATCGATCTCACCGTGAACGTGATCACCATCGTCGTGCAGGTGCTCGTGACCGGGAGGCTCATGACGCGGGTGGGCCTCGGGGTCGCGCTCGCGGTGGTCCCGGTGGTCACGGGCGTCGGGTTCCTCGCGCTCGCGGCGCGGCCGACCCTCTCGATGATCGCCGGGCTCCAGGGGCTCCGGCGGGCGATCCACTACGCGGTGGACCGGCCGGCGCGGGAGATCCTGTTCACGGTGGTCGCGCGAGAGGAGAAGTACAAGGCGAAGAGCTTCATCGACACCGTGGCGTTCCGGGGCGGGGACGCCGCGAGCGCGTGGGCGCTGTCGGGGCTGTCGGCGCTCGGGGTGAAGGCGGCGGGGCTGTCGCTCCTGATGGTGCCGGTCGCGGGGGGGTGGGTCCTGCTGAGCCGCTACCTGGCGAGGCGGCAGGCGGAGCGCGCTCGCGGCGAGGGGGGATGAGGCGGGCGCTGGTTCCGTGGGTCGGATATCCCGCCAGGGTTCCGCGACGGTGGCGAACGGTCGCGATCCGTCACTTCTTGCGGGGTTTCGGGGGGGAGCGACGACCGATCGCAGACCCTCGGACGGCATGGACCCAACCCCGGCCCAACCGAGGGGACTCGGGTCCGGAGAGCTCGCGATGGTCGAGCCGTCGCCTCGGGCCGCCGTGGTTGCGTCGCTCGCCGGCCCCCTAAGCCGTGCCGTCGCCCTCGGCGATGAGGAGGCAGCCCGGGTCGTGCACGAGGCGATCGGTCAGCTGCTCGGGCTGCCGGTGGCACTGGAGGGGTGAGCAAGCTTGGGCCGAACGTCGAGCCCGCCGCTCGCGTCGACTCGCTGCCGGAGCCTTGCCGCTCGCCAGTGCCGCAGGCTCTGCTGGGATCGCCCGCGCGCGGCGGTTGCGTGCCGAAGCGCCCCGGAGGCATCCGGAAAGTGATGGCGGCAAGCAGCAGGCCTGTGCCGGGAGGCAAGGGCGGCGGGGTGCGCAGGCGACGACCCTCTCGCCGCGTTGCTGCATGGCGACGCCATCGCGGAACTGCGGTCGCCACGGGGAGCGGTGGGAAAACGAGCGGCGAACAGGCTCCTGCACGCTGGCATGGAGGCGGCACGCCCACCATGCGCCTCGGCGCCAGAGAGCGCAGATTCAAGCACGTGCCTGGCACGCTGCTCATCCATGGTCCCGATGAGAGGCATGACCATCACCTGCTCGGTGATCGGGATCATCGGCGTGGACAGCTCCGCTAGCCGGCTCTGCTGCACCCGGATTATCTCCACCTGCAACGCTGCGCGCTCGCGCTCTACGTTCTCGCGCGCCGACATATCGAGCGCGAGCCGGGGGCTCGGCGAGCGCCTCCGCCGCCGCGGCAGCGAGCGTCGCGGCCCGCCGGCCCCCGGCCCGCCACTCCGCCATGGGCGATAGCCCGGCGGGTTGTCGATATTCGCGGCGAAAACGCGCCCTCACCACGTGGCGTGCGGCGTGCGGTGTCGGCGCCGTGTGGCCAGCGCGGCTCGCACCACGGGCGTCGTCTACGAGCGCCGTCGTCCCGAGAAGACGACGCTCGACGAGAGCGTGCGCGACAACGTGGAGACGCTGTACGGGCCATCGACGACGGCGCCATCGCCGTCCGGATACCCAAGCACGCGAAGAAGGAGCTCGAAGCCTACCTCGACTGCGGGCTGCTCTGCCGCGGGTTCGCGCGGCGCCGGTGCGAGCGCTGCGAAGAGAGTCGGCTGGTGGCGTAAGGTGGGCGCCCGGCGCCTTGCCGGCTCTCGCCGGTAGGTCTCCGGGCGCCCCCTTCCGACCCGGGCATGCACCTTTCGTTATGCACCCGGCTCTCCATGATGGATTGCGAACAGAGGCCGACGGGCCGAGGCCAGTCGGTAGGGTCCAACACGAGTCCGGCCAGTGACAAACAGCGTGACACCGCGATGGTGCCATTGTCCCCGACGGGTCCCGCGCTCCTTTGAGGGTGGGTACAGCGCCTTCAGCCTTTTCACCGGCGCATGTTGATGCTTCTTCCGCAGCCAGCGACACACGGTCCACCAGGCGTAGTTATCGACCGAGCAGAAGACCCGCTTGGCGCCCCACGCGTGGCGATAGAAGGCACTCCACCCCCGAAGCAGCCAGTTCAGTTCGCGTAGTAGCTCGTGCAGACTCTGGCCAGTGCGATCGCGCCGGCAGAGTCGCTTGATCCGTTCACGCAATCGATGGCTCTTCTCCTTCGGGATCAAGGTCACGCACGCCATTCGCTTGAGGCCGCGATTGTTGCGCACGACCACGTGGTGCCCGAGGAAAGCGAAGGTCTTCGTCACCGGAGTGATGAGCGTCTTCGTTTCCGACAGGTCCAGTCCCAACTGTTGCTTGAGGAGCGTTGCCACTGCAGCCTTCTCCTTTTCTGCGTCCTGCCGAGCCCGTTCATGCTGCTCCGGACCGGGCGGGGCGCCTACGAGGAGGAGGAGTCGAGTAGCCCGGGGGAATCGCACCCCCGGGCCCTCCCAGAACCGGACGTGAAGCTCTCGCCTCATCCGGCTCCTACGACCCAGCCTCGGGCCGGACGCCGAGCTGCCACAGGACGAACAACTTGGGGTCCCGCTGCGCGATGCGCCCCAGCCAGTGCATCGACGCGCGCTCTCGACGTCGCAGCCGCTCCGCCTCCCCTCGCGTGACGAGCCCCTCCGTCAGCGCGATCCGCAGCTCCGCCTCGTGATCCGCCCTCATGCGGACGAGGTTATCTCTTCCCGGCAACCGCGTGCGCCGCGATCTCCGCCGCGGCGGGCTCGCTCGCACCCGAGCCCCTCTCCTGATCGGAGAAGGGCTGTGGAGGCGAGGTGCTAGGGCGCGGCGACGGCGTCGAAGGACGTGTAGCCTACTTGGCACTGCGCGAGCGCCTGAAGCGCGAACTGCGCGAGCTGATCGACCGTCGAGGAGGCCTGGATGAGCTGCCGCGTGAGCTTGCTCGCGGCGGCGGTGAGGTTGGGACGTTGCCCGTAGATCATCGTGACCTTCTTGTCGGCCGCGACCTGAACCTCGATCGTGAAGTTGCTGTAGACGCCGGTCAGCTTGGCGCTGATCTTCAACGCGAGATCGTGGGCGATCACCGCGCCGGTCAGCGCCGCGGTGATGGTCAGGAACGGCAGGAGCCCGAGGGCGTCCCTCAGAGGCGGAGTCGTCCAGATCTCGTCGCTATAGAGCCGGGTCGCCGTGTTGGCCTGGGTGAGGTCGATCTCGACGGGGTTCGAGCGCGAGTCGCTGAACATCGTGCTCGTCTGGATGTTCTGATCGAACCACACCATCACGCTCTCGACGGGCGTGAGCGCATCGGAGCCTTTCACGATGGGATTCTCGGCGACGTAGATCGGGTTCGTCGAGGTGTTGCCGTTGATGTCGGTGCAAACCGACGAGACGCCGGGGTGAATGCTCCCGTAGTTGTTGATCAGGGTGATCGACGTGGGATCAGCGCTGGACGACGGGTCGCCGAGGTGCCCGTTGTTGTCGAGGGTGCTCTGCGACCCGAGGCCGATCGGCACCACGTTGGTGTCGGCCTTGACCGTGACGCCGCCCCGGAACGTGTTCGTGCCGAAGAGCGCGTACTGGGGTGTCCACGAGAAGGTGTTGGACTCGAGGAAGTCCGTCGCGGAGGACCAGACGACGTTGTACGTACTGCCGACCTTCTTCGCGAAGCAGAGCACGTATTTGCCGGCCTTGAGGATCCCGAGATCCCCCGAAGCGATGTTGATCGTCACGGTCTTCTGAGTCGGTGCAGGTGCCATGGTTGATTCCTCGTCAAGTTGGAGCCGAGCGACGTGCTGGGCAGACAGGCGCTTCTGCACTGGGTATGCCAGGAGCAAATCAGGAGCTCACGCAGGTGAAACCACCTCTGCTTCAGGCCCTCTCCGAGGCGTGCTCACGCCGACCGGATCTTCCGAGGTCGCCTGCGCTCGGCGGCGCGATCTGTCGAAATCCGGATCTCGACGCGTCGGAGGTCCGGTTCGACGCGTCGGTCGCCGTCTCGCGGGGGCGACGCTCGCCGCGCTCCCTGGCAGCCCGTGGCAGGGGCTGACCCATCGCCTGCTTGGCCTGTGCGGCGCCCGCTCACGGCGCTCCCGGATCGCTTCGCTCCGCTTGACGCGATCCTCGGCTGGTATCGATGTTGCTATTAGCCAACGTGGAGTCGATCAGACTCGGAGCCCGCATCTTCGTCGAGAGCGTGGAGCGGTTCTACGAAGAGCGCGGTGCGCGCCGACGCGCGTGCGGCGCGGTCAAGAGCGGCGCGGTGACCGTCGTGCAACGCACGTCCGGCGACATGCGGCTCAATCCGCATCTGCACGCGGTCTTCCTCGACGGGGCTTATCACGAAGACGGCACCGAGCTCGTGTGGAACGAACTCGGTCACCTGCGAACGCGCGAGGTCGGTCAGGTCCTGGAGCACGCCGTCGGGCGGATGCTCCGTTACCTCCGGCGGCACGAGCATCTCGAGATCGAGCACGACGTCGAGGAGGACGACGAGCCCGAGGCAGCGCTCTGTGCCTCCGCCGTCTCAGGACGAGAGCCGCGCCACACGTCGTCGCCCCGCAATGGCTCCGCGGGCTGTCGCCGTCTTCTCCGAGCGCGCTCGCGTACGACAAGCCGCTGTGCGCTGCGCTCAATGGCTTCACCTTGCACGCAGCGACGCGCGCCGGTGCGCACCATACCGCGGCGAGGGAGGCGCTGCTGCGTTACGTGCTGCGACCCCCGATCGCAAAAGAGCGCGTCCAGCCGCAGCAGGACGGCCTGGTGCGGCTCTCGCTCAAGCGCGCCTTCGCTGACGGGACTGTCGCGGTGGACATGGATCCGCTCTCGCTGCTGTGCCGGCTCGCCGCCAGCGTCCCGCCGCCGCGCTTTCACACCGTCAAGTACGCGGGCGTGCTCGCCTCGGCAAGTCCATGGCGCAAGCGCATCGGACCGCGCCCTGCGGAGCCACAAGAGCCTACGAAGGCGGACGAAGACGCCGCCGCAGGCGACGACCCTCTCGAAGGCCCGCGCGGACGCAGGCCGACACATCATCTCCGTCGACATGTACACGCCCTTCAATCCGAACAAGGCCGCGTTGCTCGAAGATCAGTGGCACCCCAACCTCCAGGGCTACGTGCTGCTGGGCGAGCAGTGGTACGCGGCGTTGCAGCCTCTGCTCTGACGGCGCGGTCGCTCAAGGGAGGCGCGCGGAGCCTGACGCCCGGCGCGGCATGTGCAGGCTCGATGTCCTCGGGTGCCCAACTTGCAAGGGGCGGATGAAGCTCGTCGCCATGGTCACCGAGCCAAGGAACATCGCCCGCTTCCTCTCCGCGCTCGGCGAGCCGACCGACGTCCCAGCACGCTCTCCCAACCGAGGGCCGCCGTACTGGAAGAGCACCGTTCTGCGCCGCAAGGCGCCCGGTGACGCCGCATAGCGTCTCGCGACGCGCCTCACGGGCCAGAACAAAGCCCGGACGGACACGTGTGCCCACGGCACGCCGATGCGCCCCGTAGCGCGCTCGGCGCCGCCCGGACCACGCTCCGCTCTTTCGACCCAGGACCGAGGCATCACGACGCTCGCGGTCCCACCCTTTCAGTTTGCTGCGCTACGCTTCTTCGCGCTGCGATCCGGCTTCTTTTACCCACGCGCCTACACTTTTTCGCGCTGCGGTCCGGCTTCTTTTACCTACGCGCCAGCTTGGCGCCCCCCGTCCCCTCGTCGTCGTACAGCTCGACGTTGTAGGATGTCGCGTACGAGAGCTCGGGCTTGATCCAGATGCCGAAGTGGTCGAGCGTGGTCGGGCTGGAGACCTGGAAGCTCTGACCAATGGCGTTGTTGATGGCCACGTTGGTATTGCAGCCGGTCGTGTCGACGTTGACGAGCAGAGCCGGCAGTGGGACCGCCTCGACGACGACGTCGTCCACGAGCGGACCTGCGCAGGCATTGCCGATGAGACTCGCAAACGAAATCATCGTCGATGAGCTCGTCGCCGTGAACGTCAACGTGGCGCTGTGCCAGATGATGATACCGCCGAGATACCCCTCGCTCCCGGGATCAGGCGTGACGACGAGACGCATTCCCAGCGCTGGCCCGCATGGGCTTCGGCCCGAAGTAGCACCCTCCGTACGGATGCCCCGAATAGGAGAACGTCAGCACGTACGAGGCTCCGGGCGTGGTTGCAATCCTTTGGGAGATAGCGCCCGCGCCCTGACCGACGGCACTGTTCAGATCGACCGTGCGGAAGCCATCGTCCGCGGTCGGCTCGCCGGCTCGCGGGCCGAGACTCGAGTCGTGCCAGTCGCCGCCACCGCCGCTGACCGTCCAGCCGGGGATCATGTCGATCGCCCCGAAGTATCCGATGGGCGCCCACAAACCCGCGTTGCCGGGCCAGCCGCCGTTGATGCCCGTCGTGTGCTCGTACCTCAGCTCGAAGCTTCCGTTGAGGACGAGGTTGTTGATGATCTCCTGGGACAACGACGCGACCTCCTCCTCCTCCGGCTGGCTGTCCAGGCAGCTGCAGGCTCCAAGGAAGACACAGAATACCGACGACCAATATACGCGCTTCGAATGCATATGGGCTCCTCTGGCAGACATGACTGCTCCCACGACGTTTGCGCGGGGGTAGTGAGTGGGTTCAAGAACGTAATAGACGCTGACGCCGCTGCCGAAAGGGAACGACCCGTCCGTGGAAGAGGAGGCCGATGATCCGGCCGGGTGCGGCGACGGGTCGACGACTACGAGGCGAGGATCCAGCGCGAGGCACTCGAGGCCTCGCGCTGGAGCCGGAAGACGACGGTCGAGGCTGGGAATGCCGCTCAGAACACTCTCGTATCGGATGAAGCGGCTTGGGCTCAAGCGGCTCGAGCGATAGCCATTAGGGCAGCCGAAGGAGGGAGGTCGCTCCCTGTTCGACGCGGCGGGAGACGCCGGAAGACCTCCACGTCCGTCTATCGGGGAGCAGCGGTGGCACTGGCCCCGGCCGGCACCAGATCGAGGGTGTCGCCTTCCGTAGCGGTCATCACGGTGTAACATCCTGGATTCGCCGCCGTCTGTCGCTGGTAGACGATGGCAAAGCTCTTCACCACGCCGATGTCCGGATCACCCCCCATGAACGTGTTGTTCACGGGGATGTCGTCATTGCCGGTGCTTACCGCCTGCTGGCAGATCTGGGTGACGTTCACGCTGCTATTGGTCGTTCCATACACTGCATAAACAATCTTGAGGGCCATGATGATTTCCTCTATCTTTTGAGAATGAATCTGCGTTTATTGGATCTACCCGGCGCTGCGTATCGGCGCAGGTAGTGGTTGAATCGACCGACTCCGCGTCGGATCGACTCCACGTTGGCTAATAGCAACGTCGATGCCAAGCGCTCCCCTCTCGGCGACAGCCATCTCAGCCGCACCCCGTTACGACTGCTCACCCCCGGCGACGGCTGGATCCGCCTCGAGCTCGGCGGGCATCGCCCGCGCGAGACGGCGACCGCCCGCGTCTCGACGCGTCTCGACGCGTCGACGCCGCCGACACCGGCGGCCGGAGGCGCCTACGCCGAGTCCATCGCGCACGCCTCCAACGTCGGCGGCGGGAAATCAGCGGATGTGGCCCTTGGCCCGGGTCGTGCTCAAGGGTCCTGCGTCGCGACATCGCGATGAGCTCAAGACCCCCGAAGGAGATTCGCCATGAACCGTATCGTGAAGAGCACCCTCGTCGCCGCCTCCGCCCTCGCCCTCGGCGCCATCGCGCTGCCCGCCGCGGCCCGCAGCTCCGTCGCGTTCATGGGGCGCGCCCAGTTCCCCGCCGAGGCGGGCTGCTTCGTCGAGTCGTTCGGAACCATGATCAACAACTGCAGCAGCATGACGAGACTGATCATCCCGCTGATCATGGATCCGGGCGCGTCCAACAACTACCTGCACGCGACCGTCACCGCGTACGCGGCGAGCATGACCGGCCTGGTGCAGTGCGCGTCGTTCGGCGTGAACAGCGCGTCGGGGGCCGTCTGGGGAGGCGCAATGCAGGACCTGCCCGCGCTCGGCTCGCGGCAGGACATCGTGCTGCCCGGCGCTTACTTCAACTCCGACAGCACGGCCTACGTCGCCTGCTTCGTCGGCCCGGGCGGCCAGGTGAACCAGGTCCGCTACTGAGATCGACAGCGAGGGCCGCGGGAGCCGGGGGGCTCCCGCGGCTTTGCTTTGACCGGCGTGCCGCGCAATGGAGGGAGTCATGGAGATGAAGAAGAGGATGTGGCAGGGTCTCACCGCGCTCGCGGTGATCGGCGCCGTGACGATGTTCGTCCTCGAGCGGCGACACCAGGAGGCCCAGGAGGCGGAGCTCGCGCGCATGCGCACCGACATGGGCGAGCTCTCGCGCGATCTGGAAAAGGCGCGCGGCGATACCGCGAGCGCCGACGCGGTGCGCCGGCTCGAGCGCCGGATCGAGGCCGCCGCCCGGCCGAACGCTGCGCCGCGTCTGGCGGCCGGGCAGGAGGCCGACGCGCCGGCGCAGCCCGACGAGGACGCCGAGAACCCCTCGCCGGCCGAGCCGCGGACGGTCGATATGGGCGAGGTGAGCGAGCGGCTCCAGGACACGTTCGCGCAGGAGGGGACCGACGCGCAGTGGACCGCGCGCGCGAGCGAGACGGCGCGCGACAAGCTGAGCTCGGTGCTCCCCGAGAGATCGTCGCTGCGCTCGGTCGAGTGTCGCAGCTCGATGTGCCGCATCGAGACGGAGCACGACGACCTCGCGCAGTTCCAGCAGTTCGTGCAGGGCGCGTTCATGGATCCGCAGAAGAAGCCCTGGAACGGCGGGTTCTTCGCGCTGCCCGTGAGCGATCCGGACACCGGCAAGGTAGTGGTCGTGTCCTACCTCGCGCGCGAGGGCGAGCCGCTGCCGATGGCGCTGTGACCCGGCCCCCATGACACCGGCGGCCGGAGGGGATACGCTCCCCCCGAATGAGCCCAGAGCACGAGGCCGAGCTGCGTGTTGCGCTGACCGAGGGGCTCGTCACCAGGGCCGAGGCCGACGCCCTCGGCGAGGAGGCCAGGGACCTGAAGCGAAGCCCCCTCGCGCTGCTCGTCGAGCGCGGGAAGCTCACCGAGGAGACGCTGGCGTCGTTGCTGGCAGGGGCCCTACCCTCTGATGCCACCGCCACCGCCACCGCCACCGCCACCGCCAGCGCCGCCGTCACCGCCGCGCCCGACGCGCCCGCGCAGAGCCGCCGCGACCGCGGGGTGCCGTCGTTTCCGGTGAAGGGCTGGGATCGCTACGAGCCCCTTCGCTTCCTTGGCCAGGGCGGCATGGGCATGGTCTTCCTCGCGCGCGACGCGCGACTGCACCGCGACGTCGCCCTCAAGTTCGTTCGCGGCGACGACGCGCGCTCGCGGCGGCGCTTGATCGCCGAGGCGCGCGCCCAGGCGCGGGTGAGCCACGAGCGCGTGTGCGAGGTGTACGAGGTCGGCGAGGTCTCGGGCCAGGTCTACATCGCGATGCAGCACATCGACGGGGTGCCGCTCTCCGCCCTCGCTGGCCAGCTCACCGTCGAGCAGAAGGCGAGGGTCCTCCGCGACGCCGCGCTCGGCGTGCACGAGGCCCATCGCGAGGGGCTCATCCACCGCGATCTCAAGCCGTCCAACATCATGGTCGAGCACAGCGAAGAGGGAGAGCTCTGGCCCTACGTCATGGACTTCGGCCTGGCGCGCTCCTCGGCGGGAGGCACCACCGAGACGGGCGACGTGCTCGGGACGCCGCACTTCATGTCTCCCGAGCAGGCCCGCGGCGAGACGAGCAAGCTCGATCGCCGCGCCGACGTATACAGCCTCGGCGCCACGCTGTATGCCCTGCTCACCGGCGAGCCCCCTTTCACCGGCGAGACCACGCTCGAGGTGCTGACCCGGCTCGTCGCCGAGGAGCCACGCCCCCCGCGCGAGCTGGACCGGGACATCCCGGAGGATCTCGAGGCCATCACGCTCAAGTGCCTGGAGAAGGACCGCTCGGCGCGGTACGACTCCGCGCGTGCGCTGGCCGACGATCTGGATCGGTTCCTGAACGGCGACGCGGTCGCGGCGCGCGCCACCGGCGCCTGGTACCGGCTACAGAAGCGGCTCGCGAAGCACCGGCGCGCCGTGGCGGCGGCGGCGGTCGCGGGGGCGGTGGTGCTGGGGGCGCTGGGGTTCGGCCTCCGGGCCCGGAGCGAGGCGGCCGCGCGCGAGCGGCTGGCGCGGCGGTTCACCGAGCAGGTGGAGCAGATCGAGTCGATGGCGCGGTACTCGGCCCTCTCACCGCTGCACGATATCCGCGGGGATCAGGCCGCGATCCGGGCGAAGATGGGGGAGCTCGAGGCGGAGATACGACGGGCGGGGCCGATCGCGGTCGGGCCGGGAAACTACGCGCTGGGGCGCGGGTACCTGGCGCTGGACGACGAGGACCGGGCGCTCTCGGCGCTCGAGGCGGCGTGGAGCCACGGGTTTCACGAGCCGCGGGCGGCGTATGCGCTGGCGCTGGTCCTGGGGCATCGCTATCGGGAGCAGCTCCTCGAGACGGCGGCGATCAAGAACAAGGAACAGCGGGAGGCGAAGAGACAGGAGGTCAGGCGCCTTTATCGCGACCCTGCGCTCGCCTATCTCGCGCAGAGCGCGGGGGCGGACCTGCCGTCGAAAGAGTACGTGGCCGCGCTCGTCGCATTCTACGAGGACCGATTCGACGAGGCCTTGAAGCAGCTCGACTCCCTCGGCGGCGAGCTGCCGTGGTTCTACGAGGCGCCCGCGCTGCGCGGCGACATCCTCGTGGCCCGCGCCGCGCAGCGCTGGGGCCACGGTGACCGCGAGGGTGCCGTGGCCGACTTCGACGCTGGCCGGAAGGCGTACGCGGCGGCGGGGGCCATCGGCGAGAGCTCGCCCGCGGTGCTCTCGGCGATGGGAGAGCTGGAGTATGCGGCGTTGTACATGGAGCTTTACGGTGAGGGGAACGTCAAACCCCACTTCGAGCGCGGCGAGGAGGCCGTCGGGCGGGCGCTCGCGGCGTCGCCCGACCGTTATGCGTCTCTCGTGCTCGAAGCGCGGCTCTATCGCCGCTTCGCCGAGCACGTGGCCAGCCGAGGCGGCGAGGTGGATGCGCTCCTCGGCAAGGCGATCGCCGCGGCCGAGCGCGCCGTGGCGGTGGAGCCCACCGGGCTGCGGGCCCGCCGGGAGATCGGGAGGAGCTATTACCAGTGGGGAGGATATCGCCAGGAGCGCGGCCAGGATCCGCGCGCGGAGCTCCAGAAGGCCATCGCGATCTTCGAGACCATCGGCCCCGAGGATCGCGACTACGACGACCACACTTATGCTGGCCTGATCTTCCAGGTGTGGGCCGATTACGAGGATCAGGCCGGGCTCGACTCGTTACCCAACCGGGGCAAGAGCATCGAGGCGTATCTCGCGGCCATCCGGCTCGACGATCGCCAGATGCCCGCCTGGATCAACCTCGGCGCCACGTACTTCACGCGCGCGTCGCAGCCGCGCTGCAGGGATCCCGAAGGCGACCTCGAGCAGGCCCGGAGCGCGCTCGACAGAGCGAGGGCGCTGAACCCCAAGCACGTGGTGTCCTATTTCTTCCTGGGAGGGATCCATGGGCTCATGGCCGAGCGAAAACGCGCCCGAGGCGGCGACGCGCGGCCGGACCTCACGGCGGCGCTCGCCCAGTACCGCGAGGGACTGACCATCAATCCAGCGATGCCGCAGCTCCACAACGGCGCCGGCATCGTGCTGATCGGGCTGGCGCGGGAAGCGTGGGATCACGGCGGCGACCCCGCTCCGTTCCTCGATCAGGCCCTCGCGGCGTTCAATCAGGCCATCGCCGAGGCGCCGGAGCAGGGCTTTGGCTATCACAACGTCGGCGAGGCGCTGGTCCAGCGCGCCCTCTATCAAAGCGCCCGCGGCGAGGACCCGGGCCCGACCGTGCGCGAGGGCATTCCGGTCATCCAGAAGGCCATTGACCGGATCCCGCAGCTCGCGCCTCCGTGGGCCAACCTGGGGACGCTCCATACCATTCATGCGGAGTTTCAGCTCACGCAGGCGCGTGACCCGCAAGCCAGCCTCGCCGAGGCCACGGCGGCGCTCCAACAGGCGCTCCGGCGCAATCCGAGCGACGCCCAGTCGCACCGCTACCTCGGCGAGGCACGGGCGACGCGGGCCCGCTTTCTGGCCGGGCGAGGCCAGGCCAGGGCTGTTGATTTCGAGAGCGCAGCCGAGGAATTCCAGAAGGCGATGGATCTGACGCCGGACGACCAGGATCACCGGAGGGCCTTCGGCCATTTCTGCCGCGTCTGGGCGGAATGGCAAGCGACCGAAGGGCGGGATCCTGGCCCCTCTCTGCGGCGCGGTCTCACGCTCGCCGATCAGGTCCTGAAGGCGAGACCCGAGTGGCCAGACGCGCGCATCCTGCGAGCGAGCCTGTTGCTCGCGGAGGCTCAGGCTGCGATTCGCGCCGGGGAGCAACGCGAGGAAGAGGGACGGGCCGCCGAGGATTTCGGCAAGGCGCTCGCGGCCAACCCCAACCTCGAGCACGCGTGGAGGCGTCGGGCCACGCTCGCAGAGCAAGGGGCGGCGCGGTAGCGAAGCTCGAAGGCTATCGTCCTTGCCGACTCCCTATCGCCTCCTGAGTTGGCCTGACGCACAACCGTCAACCTCAGCGCTGGGATTTGTCGTCACCCCCTCCCACCCTGATGTGGCCCGTCATTCCCATTTGCCCACCGTTTCGCTTCGCCGCCCAGATCGTGTACAGCCCTGCTTTCACGTCGGCAGTAACCACCAGCGGATAAGGGGAATTATCTTCGGTCAGGGTGAAGGAGAAGAAAGGGATTCCGCCCCAGTCTGGTTTGATCGTGACGGTCACGGGGCCCGTCTCGCATAGCTTGAATATGATCGTACCACGATCGTTGTCAACAGTGAAACCGGGGTCGAAACCAGTCGGATCCACGTCCACGGTGTGATCCACGTCCACGGGAGGAGGGTCGGAGAGCGAGACGACAGGCGGTTCGTGGCTCGATGTAGGCTGTGATGACATGGTGAATGGTCCTTCAGGTGAGCGTTGAGGGTGAGGGGGAAAGCCGTGGCAGTCGCAATTGCAATCGGTGCGCCAGGAGCGGAGCGCACGCGGGTGACGCGTCCAAGCGCGCAGTGTGCCCGTCGGCGAGGTTTCGACGCGTCGACCGCCATGTCTCGACGCGTCGACCGCCGCATCAGGCGCGCCTTCCCTCGAGCCCCAGCTCCTTGAGCCGGCGCTTGAGCGCCCGCTCCGACACCTGGAGCCGCTGCACCATCGCGTCGAGATCGCCCCCGCACGCCTCGTAGCACTGCTCGATCTCCGCCGCGTCGAGATCCCCTGCGGTGCGGATCCCCGGGTAGCGGTCGATGACGTCGTAGATCGACGACCGGGGGATCCCCAGCCGATCGGAGGCCCCCTTGAGGTCCCACGCGCTCTCCCGCAGCGCCGCGAGCAGCTCGGCCTCGCCGATCTCCGACGGCCTCCGCCGCGGCTTGCCCGGGGGCTCCTGCGCCGGGCGCCCGGGGCCCGCCGGCGGCGCGAGCTCCTCACCAAGCTCCGCCAAGAGGCGCGGATCGAGGGTCACCTGCGCGCTTCCCCGGCTCCCGATCACGAGCTGCCGCGTCAGGTTGCGTAGCTGACGGATGTTCCCCGGCCAGGCGAAGCGGAGGAGGCGGGCCATGAGCGACGCGGGCATCCACGGCGCCGTGTAAGGGTCTTCGGGGGAGAGGCGGTGGGCCTCGCCGAGGGCCGAAAGCTCCTCGCGGGCGAAGTGATAGAAGAGCACCCCGATGTCCTCGCGCCGCTCGCGCAGCGGCGGCAGCCGGATCTCGTAGCCGGCGAGGCGGTGGAGCAGCGGCGCCTTGAAGTGCCCGTCGCGGATTTGCGCATCGAGATCGGCGTCCGTCGCCGCGAGGATCCGCGCGTCGGTGGCCACAGGCGCCTGCCCGCCCACCGGGTACATCTCACCCGTCTCCAGCACCCGGAGCAGCATCGCCTGCACCTCGGGCGAGGCCTCGCCCACCTCGTCGAGGAAGAGCGTGCCCCCGCGCGCCGCGCGGAAGAAGCCCTCGCGATCGCGCGTCGCGCCCGTGTACGCTCCTTTCTGCGCGCCGAAGAGCTCGGCGGCGGCCAGCTCGCGCGGCACGGCGCCCAGGTTCACGCTCACGAAGGGGCCGCCGCGGCGGGGGCCGTGGTCGTGGAGGGCGCGGGCGACGAGCTCCTTGCCAGTGCCGGTCTCGCCGCGGAGGAGCACCGGCACGTGGAGATCGGCGAGCCGCTCCACGTGCGCGCGCACCCGCCGGATACCCGCGCTCTCGCCGATCATGCCCAGCGCATCGCGGGTGCGCTCCTCGCCCGCCACGACCTGGTGCAGGAGGAGCACGACGCGATCGGCCAGCTCGAGAGGCACACCGGCCAGAAGCTCGCCCGGGCCGATCTCCAGCAGCCGGTGGATCGGCGCGCCGGCCGTCACCGCGGTGCCGCCCTCGTCGATGAGGATCTGGATCCGGCCCTCGCCTCGCGGCACGAGGCGGATGGGCTTGCGGCTCACGAATGGATCCGCGAGCGACATCCCGAGCGCGCGTCCGGGCTTCACGAAGTCGGGCGTGTTGCGGGCCAGCGCCACCTCCTTGCCGGCGGCGAGCGCGTCGAGCACGCACCGCTCACCCACGCGATGGGCGAGCGTGTGCGACGCGATGGTGAGCGCCGCATGGGTCGGGAGAGGCACGCCGCTGCGACGTCGAGGGCTATCCGCTGTCGAGGCGTCTGCAATCACTCCCTTGGCCATTGGACTGCGCGCCCTCCACAGCGGACTGTACTACACACGCGTGGGCCGCGCTGGGCGATCCCTCAGGCTGTCAGCCTGCGCTTTCGCAGATGCCCTCCGGCGTCGGCGCGGCGCATACTCGCCACGCTTTGCACGTACGCCCTGAGCAGGGTCACCTTGGTATGAGCCTGTCGGAGCGCGACGTCGCGCTCCTTGACCATTCCCTTCCAACTCGACACCGCGTTGTGCCCAGGGACACCTCGCCCGACCGCGGGGAGGTGCGGGTTTTCCTTGAGAGACCTTCGTCAAGCGCCCTGGAACCTCTCCCGGTGCAGCGGGACACCCTCCCGGTGGCCCGGGGACCCCTCCCGGTGCGCCGGGACACCCTCCCGATGGGCCGGGGACCTCTCCCGGTGCGCCGGGACACCCTCCCGGGGTTTCTGGCGCGCGGATCTAGGCGCCAGCGAGTGAGCTAACATACGATGTCGTCTCATCTGCATGACAGCTCCGCACAGCCGCCTACACCTTCTGTTCGCCGCCTCTGCGCTCCTCGCGTGGCTGCAACCGCTCAGCGGGTGTGCCGCGCCTGATCCGACGCCGGACGAGGCGCTGCGCAGCGCTTTCCCGGACCAGGCCGCGGCCGTGCTGAGCGTCGGCCCGGGGTTCCTCCGCAGCGGAGGCGGGCTCGAGCGGGCCGCCGCGGGGCGGCGCGGGGGCGTGGTGGCGCGGCTGCCAAGCGACGGGAGCGGCGAGATCCTCTTCTCGCTCGACGGGGGCGAGGCGCTCCGGGTTCGCGAGGTGGGGGCCGAGGGCGAGGCGATGCTCGCCGATCGCGCGGTGGCCTACCGGCGCGCGGGCGGGTCGTCGTTCTGGACCGCGACGCCGGCGGGCGTCGAGGAGTAGCTGCTGCTCGACGCGGCGGCGGTGCAGCGCGAGGCGCCCGTGGCGGCGTGGGAGGTCCAGGGTGGCGCGCCGGTGGATCGGGACGGGGCGATCGAGATCGCCGACGCGGCGGGGGCGGTGCGGCTCCGCGTGACGGCGCCGGCGGCGTACGGGGCGGGCGGCCGCGAGGTCGGCGCGCGGCTCGCGGCGCGCGGGGCGCGGATCGAGCTGTTCGTCGACGCGGAGGGCGAGCAGGTGCTCGTCGACCCGGAGTGGCAATCGCCGCCCCCACCGGCCATGGGGACGCGCCGCACCCGTCACGCGGCGGCGCCGCTCGGGGCCGGCGTGCTCGTCACGGGGGGCACCAGCCTCGCCGGCACCAGCGTCGCGAGCACCGAGCTCTTCGATCCCGCGGAGGGCGCGTGGTCCTCGTCTTCTCCCGCGCCGGGCGCCATGCGGCGGGCGCGCACCGACCACGCGGCGGTCGCGCTCGACAGCGACCGCGTCCTCGTGCTCGGCGGGGATAGCAGCGGGGCGAATTCTACCTACCGACGCAGGACAGGTGGCGCTCAGGTCCGATGATGATGGAGACGGCCGAGCGCTACCTGCATACGGCGACTCGGCTCCAGGACGGACGCGTCCTCGTGATCGGGTATACCCCGGTGCCGCAGATCTACGATCCCGCGACCGAGACCTTCTCGGCCGGCACGCGGATGACCAACGACAGCGCTCGTTTCGGCCACTCGGCGACGCTGCTCCCGAATGGCTGCGTGCTCGTCGCGGGCGGGCGACTGCGCGACTCACACTCCAGCGACACGGAGCTCTACACCCCGGACATGGACAAATGGATCGTCGCAGCGCAGCTCCGCGCTCCTCGTGCGTTCCACGAGGCGACGTACCTCGATGAGGACGGGTCCGTCCTGCTCACGGGAGGCGAGGATCAGAGCCAGAAGCTCGCCACGGCGGAGCGGTTCACCCTCGGCCAGCCCGGCGAGGCGTGCGCGCACCGGTGCGAGTGCCGGAGCGGGTTCTGCGTGGACGGCGTCTGCTGCGACACCGCCTGCGATCTCGGCGCCTGCGACGCCTGCTCCGCGGTGGCCGGCGCGACCGCCGACGGCACGTGCTCGCTGCTCACGGGACCTGCCTGCGACGACGGCAACACCTGCACGAGCCGCGACGCCTGCCGAGAGGGCACCTGCGCCGGCACGAACGACGACACGGCGGCCTGCGACGACGGTAACCCCTGCACGCGCGACGCCTGCAGCGAGGGCCTCTGTGTCGGCACGAACGACGACACCGGATCCTGCGATGACGGCGATCTCTGCACCAGGAACTTCTGCCAGGGAGGGAGCTGCGCCTTCGAGGCGATCGCCTGCGACGCAACAGACGAGTGCCACGTGAACGGCACCTGCGATCCGGAGACCGGGGACTGTGTGCCCCCGCGGAAGGAGGACGGGGTGATGTGCGAGGGCGGCGGGGTGTGCCTCGGCGGAGACTGCATCCACGACCCCATGTGAGCCCAAGGGATCCCGCCTGCCGCGAGGCATGTCTGCCGCAGGCACGGTGTCCGTCCGGGCGTTGGTCTGGCCCGGGAGGCGCGTCGCGAGACGCTATGCGGCGTCACCGGGCGCCTTGCGGTGCAGAACGGTGCTCTTCCAGTACGGCGGCCTCGGTTAGGAGAGCGCGCTGGGACGTCGGTCGGCTCGCCGAGCGCGGAGAGGAAGCGGGCGATGTTCCTTGGCTCGGTCACCACCGCGACGCGCTTCATCCGCCCCTTGCAAGCTGGGCACTCGAGGACATCGATCGCAAATGTGCGGCGCAAGAGCTCGGCCCAACTCTCAGCGCATATGTTCGGACGGCGGGTTGTAACCTCCAAGCTGTACGAGCGCGACGGCACCGGGCGCGCGCGTGGGCTGGTTATCGCCGCGATGAGCGCATCCACGTGACAGTCCAGCAGGCGCTGGTGTCGCCGCAGCTCGCGCTCGGCGTCCTCCTTCGCGTCGGCGAGGGCCGACTCCTCGTCCTCGTGCCGCTGCTCGCCGGCCGCGCGCAGCCCGCGCTCTCGGCCTAGCGCTTCGCGCGCCGTGACAGCGAAGCCGATCGCCACACAGGCCATCATCGCGAGACCGAGCGGTGAAGCGAGCCACATCGCACCGAGAATGTCCTCCATTGTACGTTGCCTCCTCGTCGTGAGCGTGCGTGTCCGACGCAAGGCGGATCTCGGCCTTGTGCTGCCGGAAGGCATCACCAGCGCCGCCGCCTGCTCGCTGTCGAGCGACAGCCGATGAGTCAGCGAATCCGCTTGAGCAGCGCTTCGCGCTCCAAGGCGAGCCACCCTTGCGGGAACTCCTGCTTGTGCATCTCGAGCAGCTGGCGCGCCTCGAGGTCGGCGAGGGCGGTGTGGGCGTCCAGCGCGCGGCGGGCGTCGCGGATCAGGCGCCGCTCGCGCTCGCTGACGGCGGGGTGCACGGCGCTCCTGGGCGCCGCGCTTCGGCGTGCGACACGCCCGGGCACCTCGCCACGGGGGGGAGCCTCGGCCGACGCCGCGGGCCTATCCACGGCGGCCAGGGCGCTGGCGTCGCCTCGCTGCGCGGACGGCTCCACCTTGCGCGCGGCTGGCGCACCGATCTCGGCGGTGGCGCTCGCGCCGCCCTTTCGGGCAGACGCGGTGACCTCCTGCGCGGCTGGCGCGGAGCCGGGCGCGCGAGCCGCCGCGGGCAACAGCCAGGGTTCCAAGCCGTGCGACAGCCCGGAGATCAGCGCGCCCGTCAGGACGACGAGAGCGCCCTGTGCCAAGATCCTGAAGACCAGGCGCCGCAGCGTGGCCAGCCACGACTCGCGACGGTAGAGGCCGAGCGCCACCGGGACGCACGCCTCTGCGTCCCGTCCCCGTGCATGCTGCTCGGCCGTATAGCGGCGCTTCTCCTCGGCGAGCTGATCGAGCGCCCGCCGGTGCTGCGTCTTCACCGCCTCCATCGTGAGGCCGAGCTCGCCGGCGATCTCGGCGAGCGGGATCTCCTCGAGGTCATGCTTGATCAGGAGGTGTCGGTACTTCGGGTCGACCCGGTTGATCAGGCGGCGCGTGAGCGCGTGCCGCTGGCTCCCGCGTACCAGCTCCTCTGGATTCGGGCACGGGGCTCGCAGCTCGCTCTCGTCGAACGATGTCAGGACCTCTCCGCGACGGCGCGCGGTCCGCACATGGTCGCGCGCCTGATTGATGGCGATCGTGACGCGGTACGCCGCCGCGTCGCCGCCCGGCGCAATCCGCTGGTTCGCTTCCAACCCGCGCAGGAGCGCGTCTTGCGCCACGTCCTCGGCGTGGCGTGCCGGAACGCCGAGACGCCTCGCGAGGCGCCGGAAGAGCTCGAAACAGCTGGAGATGCTCGACGGGTTGCCCACGCCGGTAGCACGTCTGAGCGACCCCCTCGGGGTCAGCAAAATGCACGGTCGCGATCACTTTGGTCGGACAATGTGGCACAAAGCGCTACATCTCGCCCGGGTCGGCTGGAAGATCGCCGACACACGGGACGGATGATTCGATTCCGCCATGCTCCTGTGAATTCTCTCCTAAAGCGCTGCTTCCGGCATTTTCTCCCGGTTGACGTCGCGTGCTCAGCGTAAGTACCGTCGTCGCATGTGTCGCGGTGCGCACCTGTTGTCCATTTTGCTTACGCTTGGCGCTTCAACGGGCTTGGTCAGCTCGGCCGATGCTCAGCAGCGGTCTCCGGCCTCGGGTAGAAGCGACGGGTTGAACGGGTTGACGGTGAAGGAGCTTGTTCGCCGTGCTCGGAAAGCGCGCGATCGCGGCAACTGGACGCAGGCCTACGAAGCCTACAAGACGGCCCTTGATGCCGCAAACGTGCCGCCCGGCATGAAGCTCGACCGCGCGGACGGCGACCGCGGGGCGTTCGATCCCGCCGAGATCGCCGGCGAACTAGGCCTCTGCGAGCTCGAGCTGCGCAAGTACCGTGACGCGGCGGAGCACCTGACCTGGAGTCTTGAGCGGGACTGGGCGTTGCCGAGTCAGCTTCAGGAACGATTCCTGACCGGCCAGCGGAAGGCCGCGTTTTACGTCGTTGAGCTCGTGCTCTCCGTCGACCCGCCGGACGCCGAGATCCTCATCGACGGCCAGAAGATCGGTCGGACCGCGCGGACCTACAAGCTGTTCCTCGAGCCCGGGCGACACATGGTGCGGGCGCGGGCGCCGGGTCGCGAGGACGGCTTTCACGCGTTCAACGGCGAGCCAGGCGATAAGCAGGAGATCTCGATGAAGCTTTCGGGCCCGGCGGTGAGCAGCGCCAAGGATGCCCCGGCCGCGCCGAAGACCGCGAGCGCTTCGCCCGCTGTGCGCCCGAAGGAGCCCGGACCGTGGGCGTCCTGGCCGGGGACGCTGCGCATCGGCGGCATCGGCTTGACCGCGGCGACCGCATCGCTCGGCGCCGTGTTCATGGTACGCGCGAGCACAGCGGACGGGGACCTCGACGAGCGGAACAAGAAGCTCGATGCCGCGGGGGTCTCGCGAGGCGTGTGTCGGGAACAACCGAAACCGGCGACGTGCTCCGAGCTGACGCGTCTCCGACGAGACCGCGACCTCTTCGCCGGGCTCGGCACGGCGATGGTGGTGACAAGCGGTGTCGTGGGCGCTGCGACGGTGGCGTCGTTCTTCACGGATTTCTCTTTTCGCCGGACTGAACCCACGAAAGCTCGGCTCACGCTGATCCCGACGGTCGCGCCGGCACAGGTCAGCCTCGTGGCATACGGCGCGTGGTAATCAGGGAGCACGGACATGCCCTTTCCAGATCTTCGACAAAAGCGGCTGCTATTGGCGCTGGGTGCCCTCTCCACCGTCAGCGCTGGCGGTCTCTCCGGGTGCTACTACGGCGATAGCTGCGATGACGAACGCATCTGCATATCACCGCCCAAGTCGCTCTGTGATGGCCACCCAGCGACGGCGCCGGCGCTCGATATGTGCGGGGTGTTCGTCAGTGAGCTGCTGGGCGACGACAACAACCCCGGCACGAAGCGCGCGCCGGTCAAGACGCTTCAGCATGCGGTCGGGCTCGCCGCGCACGGGCGAGGCGACAGCGAGGTGCCAACCCGGCGAGTGTACGCTTGCGGCGACACGTTCAAGGAGACGATCACGCTGCCCTCCGGTGTCGACCTCTGGGGCGGGCGTCTGTGCGACGTCGGCGAGTTGTCGTATGGGTGGTCGGTGGTTGGCCCGAATGAGTTCACGACCATCGCCCCGCCGGGGGGGACACCGCTTCGGGTGATCGAGGGCAAGGACGCGACATCGACGTCAACGATCTTCGGTGTGCGCGTCATCGCAGCGGACGCCTCGGCAATGGATCACAAGTCGTCGATCGCGATGATCCTGAGCCAGGGGGCCAAGGCGAACGTCGTGTCGAGCGAGATTGTCGCGGGAAACGGCAAGGTCGGCGAGCCGGGAGAAGATGCGCCTCGGGAACGGGCGACGGACGGCGTGGAGGGGAACGATGGCGCGTCCGCTTGCACAGCGGATGCCGCCGTGGGCGCCCTTCCGGTTGTCACGGTCTGCGACGACGGTACCGAATCGACGAGCGGATACGGCGGCGAAGGCGGACTCGACGTCGGCGGTGATGGAGCGCCAGGACAGCCTGAGCCCGCGGAAAATCCGCAAAGCTTCGGGGGCGCGGGGCGCGGCGCGGGCAGCGAGATTTGCTCCGCTGGATCTGACGGCGCGCACGGCGCTAGCGGTGGCCGCGCTGGCGGCGCGGTCGGTGCAGGCTACCTCACCTTCGACGGATGGATAGGTGTTCGTGGCGAGGACGGGAAAAGGGGTGCTGTCGGGCAAGGAGGGGGCGGCGGAGGCGGCAGCAAGTCGCGTGGGCCCATGGTCGCGTGCCCGGTAGCTCGCCCCCAAAGCGGTGCGGCCGGCGGCTCGGGGGGCAGTGGGGGCTGCGGCGGAAAGGGAGGCTCGGGCGGCGGCTATGGCGGCGCGAGCATCGCCATCGTCGCACTGGAGGACTCCGAGCTGGAACTCACGGCCACGAAGATCATCGCGGGCAACGGCGGCAAGGGTGGAGTCGGTGGAACGGGCCAACCAGGCGGCTACGGCCGATGGGGTCAACACGGCGGAAGGGGCTTCACTGGCACCGACATGTGGGGCGCATGTCCCGGCGGCCGTGGAGGAGACGGCGGCCGCGGCGGTGATGCCGGTGGCGGGCTCGGCGGGGCTGCCGTCGGCATCGCGTATGTGGTCCCCAATCTGGCCATCCGGCCCGGCACGACGATCGACATTGGCAAATCCGGAGAAGGTGGGGATGCAGGAAACGCCCGCCCAGGCGACGAGGCGGGCAGCGGCGGGACCGGCCCGTCGGGCCCACTCTATCGTTTCGGTGCGGCAAACGAGCCGCCCCGTTGAGTCGCTCACGGCGGCGCCGCCGTCGAGGAATACCGATGATATCAAAACGTACGATCGTCCTGCTCCTAGCACTTCCTCTCGCCACGGTTGGCTGCGAGAGCGCGCCAGGCCCCATCGATTCCGATGGTCCGCCGTGTGCGCTCACATCGTCGTGCGAGGGCGAAGCACCGCCAGAAGCCGTCTGTCTCGAGCACCTTGCGGCCGATCGGATGGCCGACGGCTGTGGCGTATTTGTCGCCGGGTCCTTCTTTGGCGGCGACGATGCGAATCCAGGCACGAAGAACAAGCCGGTCCGCTCTATCCTGCGCGCGATTGAGCTAGCGCGTGTCGGTCGAGGAAGGGTGTTCGCGTGCAACGACGTCTTCGAAGGAGCCGTGGTCCTACCGTCCGGCGTGGACCTCTACGGGGGCATTGATTGCCAAACATTCGAACGCTTTGGTGAGGATGTTACAACCGGCATCGTCGTCCGTTATGATCCAATCATCACGCTGATCGTCGAACCGGCGGGCGCCGGCGACACCGGGGCGGCGGACGGGGTCTCCACGATCGACCACATGACCATCCTGAGCAAAGCCCACATCGGAATGCTCGTTCGGTCAGGCAGCACGGTGGAGTTCATCCAGGGCGAGCTCCGAGCATCGTACGGAGGTGGGGGCGGCCAGGGCGAGGGGTGGCCCGGGTTCAATCGGGCACCCGCTGGGGGGCACGGCATCTACGGCGGGGATGTGTGCTCCGCAGCCACGGTCGCGGGCGGGCCCGCGGTGGTGAACCCGTGCGAGGGCGGAATCCCGAGCGTCGGCGGCAAGGGAGGCGACGGCCTCCCCGACGGCGCGGGAGATGGGGAGGACGGCGAGCCGGTATCCGAGCCGGACCCCGGCCACGATGGGAAAGGGGGACTCGGCGACCGGCCAGACGGTGGTTGCAGCAACGGCGTCACCGGGAAAAGCGGCTCGTGGGGCGTGATCGGCGTACCTGGCGAGGGCATCGGGCGGCTCACGGAGACAGGATGGGAGGGCGACTGGGCCGCCGCTGGCAGCCCCGGTACGCCGGGCCAGGGCGGCGGCGGGGGCGGCGGGCGTCGCGGCGGGCTCGCCGTGTGCGGCGTGGCCTCCAGGGGAGGCGCCGGCGGCGGCTCGGGCGGCGCAGGGGGCTGCGGCGGTCGAGGCGGCCGAGGGGGCGGGAACGGCCGGCCGACCATCGGCATCGCCGTGCTTCACGCCAAGCTGACGGTGCGCGATAGCCTGCTCGAGACGCTCGACGCCGGGCCAGGCGGCGACGGCGGGCTCCCCGAGGAGGGCGGCTACGGCGGCCGAGGCGCACCGGGCGGCGCCTTGGGAGACGGCACCTGGTCCTGTGGCGGCGGGGAAGGAGGCCGAGGAGGCGACGGCGGCTATGGCGGCCCCGGGCGCGGCGGCGACTCGATCGGCATCGCCTACCTGGACGAGGACCAGCTCACGCTCGAGGGCGTCAAGTACGAGCTCGGTCCGCCCGGCGAGGGCGGCATCAGCTGGAACCACGATGGCAGCATGGTAACGGGGGAGGACGGCACGCAGATCGAGACGCTTCGGTTTCCTGAGTAGGAGACCGGCTCGTCCTCTCGGCCAAGGCGGCCCGCGTGCGCCTGAGCGGACGATGCGGCTCATGGCCAGCGTCCCTCCGCTCTTCAGGTTCAGCGAACCGACGGCCCGGAGATAGGCATTTTTCGGGGCGTTGCCGGAGAAGAGGTAGATGGACTGCGCGGCGAAGAAGGCCGATCCGTCGAGCGCCGGCACGGTAGCCGCGACACTGCCGAGAGCGACCGGAAGGTAGAGCCGTCGCCGCACGGCGAGCTTCGCCTGTTTCACCGCCGAGGGTGGCTCCGGTGTGGCCCAACGGGGCGCCCTGCGCCGCCGTATCGCCCGCGGTGAAGGGTTCGTGGCATCACCGGTCCCGCCGTACGACCACGCTGCACGCGCTGGTCGACATAGAGAACCTTACATGACCGCCTCCGTCGGCGAGATCGCACCCGCGCAGGACGGACGCGCGCGGCCGAGGTGCAGGCCCTGGGCAGCTTGACCACGGCGGGAGCCAGCCCCCTGGAAAGAACTGTTCGCTGGCCACCAAACCTCCCGGCGCCCCGCTGCACGGCGCCGTTGCGCTCCACGAGCCCGCTCGGTACCCTCGGGGGAAAAATGGCGTCCACCGCGCCAGGGCCGAACGCCGTTGCTCCGCAGACCGATGAAAGGAGTTCTGACGACATGAAGAGGTTCTTGGCTCTTTTTGCGGCCTTGGGTTGCTCCCTCGCCACTTCGCTCGCGCTCGCGGATCCTCTCCCTGTGACCGGCCAGTGGCGGACGATCGATGAGCAGGGGGTCGAGCAGTCGGTCGTAGAGATCTACGAGAAGGGCGGGAAGATCTTCGGCAGGATCGTGAGCCTGAAGCAGCCGCTCGACGCGAAGGGGAAGCCGAAGCTCTGCACCGCCTGTGAGGGCGCCGACAAGAACAAGCCCCTCGTGGGGCTCGTCATCATCAAGAACATGGCCCGCGATGACGACGAGTACGATGACGGTACGATCCTGGATCCGAACAACGGCGAGACCTATAGCTGCAAGCTCGAGGCGATCGAGGGCGGGAAGAAGCTGAAGGTGCGCGGCTTTCTGGGCATCTCCCTCCTCGGCAGGACGCAGACCTGGCTGAAGAAGTAAAAGGATCTTCCTCGTCGTGGGTGCGGTGGTGCCTGCGCCGCAGCCGCGAGCCGGACAGCTGGTGCGGCAGCCCCGCGCACGGTCCTCGCTGCTCTGTCGTCAAATGGTCTGGAGAGGCTAGGACACCGGGGCGTCGGGATTCACCACCACCTGGTACCGACGTCCCGTGGACAGCACGCTCGGATCGATGCCCTCCTCGAGCGGTACGCGCGTCTGCGTGAGCTGGTGGCCGGGCAAGCAACACGCGAGGGTGAAGGCCGCGTCCCAGCGCAGCCGATCGAGCACCCTGTCCATGTGCACGTGGGCGTGGACGAACGTCACGAACACCGGCATCGGGGGCAGGGCGTTGAGCTGATCCGCGACGTCGTCGATGCTGGCCTTGTGCCACGCCAGGCGCCGGACCCCGAAGCGGTCGCGCCACGCCTCCACCAAGGCTTCGTTGAGCAGCGGATCGACGCTGATGTTGTCCGCCTCGCTCTTCAGCGAAAAGAGGGCCCCGGTCCTCGCGTGGGCCCCGTCCCCGACGTGAATGACGCGACACGGGCGGCCCTTGGTCATGAGGGGCCGAAGATGACACAGCGCAGAGTAGCTCTCGGTCATCTCCTTGGCGGGCCTGGTCGCTTTCGCGAACAAGGGCCACAGCGCTTCGAAGGAGCTCCTCCGCATCAGCCGGTCGAGGTAGTCGCTGTTCGGGGGCTGCGCGTCGGTGCTGGCCATGGCGGCTGCTTGTAGCAGAGCTGCCGCGATCCGCGCGGACCTCCCGTCGGAGGACCGAGCGCGGCCGCCTGCTCCCACGCCTCGGCGGCGCCCACGAGCGCCGCCAGCCCCGAGACGAGCGCGCGGCGTGCGCTTCGGCGCGCAACCGCTGCGCGCGGGCGATCTCAGCAGAGCGCGCGAGCGCTGGCGAGCGGCAAGGCTCGGGCGTGGGCGGGCGAATCAACGGACGCACGTGCAGGTGGAGTGATCGGAATCGGGCGAGTCCTTGCCTTGCTCGCCGGCCCTGTCGACGACCTTCGCGTCCATGCCGAGCTGCTGCAAGAGCTCGGTCACGAGCGCGATCGCCTCCTGCTTGTCCGCCTGCGTGCGCGGGGAGGACCACGCGCCGCTCTTCGCGACCAGCGTCCGCACCAGGGCGTCGATCCGCGCGGGGCCGGCCTCCGTGTCGAGAGCCGGCGGCGCGCCCGTCGCGCGCGGGGTCTCCTGGCCCTGTGTCGCCTCGGAGGCGCCGTTCCAGGGGCTGAACGAGCCGAGCCGGTCGGCCGGATCCCCGCCCTCGGGCTCGGTAGCGCCGCTCGTCGCGGCGGAGCCGGACGGGGCGCTCGGGAGAGGCGCCAGCGGCGTACCGACGATCCTCGCGGCCGCGGCCGCGTCCGCCGCGTCCGGCCCGTTGGCCGCGTCGACGCGCTCGAAGGTGAACAGGTAGCCGCGGTCCCTGCGCTCGGCGGCCGCGCGCGGGTCGGCGTCGGAGACCGCGCGGTCGTCGCGGACCTGCCACTGCCCCGTCGCCGCGTCGCGCGTCATCGCGGTGTAGTGCCCCGCGTCCCTCGTCCGCCCGTGGTGATTGACGACCACGTTCAGGCGGTACCAGCTGCCGTTGACGTCGAGCCACTCGGGGACGTCGATACGGCTCTCGTTCTCCACGTTCACGCGTTGCAGAGCAATCGTGATCGCCCGAGGCGTGTTGTTGGCCGAATCGACGAGGAGCTGCCTCGATGGACTGCCTCTCACCGCTCGGCCCTGGCGCACGGCGGCCACGTCGTCCATGCGGATCGCGCCGAAATGGGCGTCGAGCGCCTGCTGCAGGGTGCGGCTGCCGTCGACCAACGGGCTGAGCACGACGTCGGGCTGCGTCGACTCCCATACGGGGTTGTCGTCGAGCGAGGTGCGATCTCTCAGCGTCTCACCCGTCTCGCGCAGATCGACCCCCCTCCAGTCGGTCCGCTGCCTCTGGGCCAGGGTCACGCCGGCGGTGTCGAGGCTCGCTCTCTCGAAGAGGCGTCTGAAGAGGACCTCGCTGGGATCCTGCTGCGTCGTCCTGGAGGACGCACCGAGCACGCCCGTGTCGCGCAGCACCTCGTCGAGCGCCCGCATCCTCTCCGCCCCGACGAGCGTGCCGGCCCGGATCTGCTCGAGGATCGGGCGCACCGCGGCGCGGAGCCGGGGGCCTGCGGCGTCGAGGTCCTCGCCTTCGCGCGGCGCGAACAGGTCATAGTAGGCGTCGGTGTGCGCGAGCATCGTGAGGCCGGCCGACAGGAAGCAGCTGTTGCCGATGTTCTCGATGCCGGTGTTGCTCACCTGCGAGCTCGGGGCCCCGGAGCGCGACGCGCTCTTCGCCACGGTCCCCGCCGGGGGGGTGGACGCCGCCGCAGGCGCGATGTCGCGGCGGTCGTGGGCGTAGCTGGTGAGGAGGTGCGCCGTGCCGTCGGGCCTGACCCGCGCGATGGCCTTGTTCGCGCCGTGCCAGAGCACGACGTTGGTCGCGCCGGTCTCGTCGGTGCGCGCCTCGATGGCGGTGGCATTGCGGACCACGTCGCGCGCGGCGTCGAGGTAACGCCGCACGACGTCCGCCTGTGACGCGGTCTGCAGCTCCGCCGGCGTCAGGAAGTCGGCGGCGTGCTTCTTCGCGTGGTAGGCGGCGGTGCTCGCCGACTCGAAGCGCAGCTCGCTGGCCGCCGCCGCGAGCCGCTCCCGCAGCTCGTCGCCATCGCCGAGCGTGACGTCGCCCACGGCGCCGGCCTCCTGGGCCGCCTGCCGCTGCGCTTGCCAGAGGGCCTCGACGTCGGCGCCGGACAGGTTGTCCTGCATCGAGGCGATGTAGAACTCGAAGCGCTCGACGAACTCGTTATAGCTACCGGCGCGCTCCAGCGCGAATGCGGCCGCCGGGCGGCGCAGATCCGGGCGCACTTCGCCGCTCACCAGGTCATAGAGCCGCAGCAGCGCGTCGTGCCGCATCTGGCCGCCCTCGGCGAAGATGCCGATCGATCTCGGGTCCTCGATGCCGCTGTCGCGGAGGAAGGGCTCGACCTGGTCGAGCTGCGGCTTGAAGCGCAGCCGCTCCTGGCCGCGATGCGAGCCGGACAGGTCGGCCGTGGCCTGGTCCCTGGGGGACCAGGCGATCCCGTCGTTCAGGTTCTGGACGAGCGTGAGCAGCTTACCGAGCTGCCCGCGGCGATGGAGCTCTCGCAGCCGATCGCGGTGCAGCCTGACCTGCCCGCCGAGGTCGATCTGGTCGCCGATCGTCGTGAAATCGATATTTGCGTCCGTGATGAGCCGCTCGGCGTCCGCGAGGAAGTCGTCGCTATCGCTGTCGAGCTCCTCGTCGAACCGCCACGGCTGCGGGCCGCGGTAGTAGTCGCCGTCGATCGGCGGGCGGCCCGGCTGGCCGGTGTCCGAGAACCCGTTCTTCTTCTTGTCCCACTTGGCCTTTCCGTCGCGGTCGCGCCAGCGGTAGACGTGGTAGTGCGGCGCGTTGTGGCCTGGCTGGTTGTGGTCGCTCAGGTCCACGTCGATGATGACGCGCTCCGGCGCTTGCCCCGGCCGCTGCGGCGGCAGCAGGGCGTGGAAGCGGTATTGATAGATCCGGCCGGTCGCGACGTCGATCTTCATCTCCGGCACGCCCAGCGGGTAATCCCTGGCGTCGTTGTCGGGGGTGTCGCGCCAGCGCGGCAGGATGTCTTGATCGTAGGCGAAGCTCTCGTCGTCGAAGCGGCCGGCCTTCTCGTCGGGGATGAGCGTGCGGATCGCGCCCCGGGTGAAGCCGAGCACCTCCATGGTCTCGATCAGCTGCTCCGGCGACTTCACGCGCGTCTGGTGCAGGAACAGCGACTTGTCGCGGAGCGGCGCCTCGCGCTTCTTCATCGAGTCGATGATGCTCTCGGCGTTGTCGCGCAACGCGTTCAGGATCTCGGGCTCGAGCACGTAGCCGCGCCTGTAGAACTTGAGCGCGCGGCCGAGGTTCCACGGCGCCTTGTGCAGGTGCTCGACGACGGCGCGCTGCCGCTCCTCGACGGTCGTGTCGGGGCCGGGGTCGGCGACGAAGCGCAGCCTGCCGAGGAGCTGATCCTCGATGCCGTCGAGCGGGTCGACCACGTAGCCATCCTTGTCGAGGTAGATGGCGTTCATCCGGAAGTCGCGCTTCTGCGCGTCGGCCATGACGTCGAACGAGCCCGGCGCGCTTGTGTCGTCGCCGGCCGTGATGTCCACCACATGATCACCGCCGCCGACCTGGAGCAGGCCCAGTTCGGGGATGGTGGTGACGGGGAGGGACGGGTATTCGCGGCGGAGCGCTTCCTCGAGCCGCGACATGGGCATGTTCGTCTTGAGGTCGACGTCCCTGGGCTCGATGCCGCTGAGAGCGTCGCGCACCGCGCCTCCGACGAAGTAGACGCCGAAGCCGGAGGTGCTGATGAGCGAGATCAGGTCGTGGACCCGCAGGGTGGATCCGACCGGGGTGTCGAGGAGCGACGCGCCGATGGGCTGGCTCCGGGCGGGCGCGGCGCTCTCGGGGGCGGGGGGCGCTTGCCTCCTCTGGGTGAGGATCGCATGGGCCTTGAGCTCACGGCCCTGGACCTTCGGGCTGAAATAGGCGGTCCCCCCGGTCTTCTCCTCGACGAACTTGTCGAACGGCTTCTCGCGACGCTCCGCCGCGTCGATGCCGGCGAAATGGAGGAGCGGCGTCAGGATGCCGTTGTCGTTGGTGGCGAAATGGGGCACCGGGGTCGCGTCGCCCTCGCCGGCGCGCTCGGAGAAGAACGCGTCGGCGAGCATGCTGCGGTCGGCGCTGCCCTTCTTCTCCCCCACCGAGCCTCTCGTCAGCTGCTCGAACCCCTCGTCGTAGCGGGCCACGGCGCCGCGCCGGCTGCGATCGACCCGGATGCCGTACCAGGGGAGCTCTCGCCCGTCGGCCGTGGTGAACGTGCTTCCGATGATGTCGTCGTGCTGGAACAGCTCTCCGATGTTGATGTTGGCGAGGCGCAGGTCCGTGATCTTCTGATCGCGGATCAACGACTCCAGCTGATCGCGGATGTCCCTCCTGGCGGGCGACAGCCGGTCGCGCGGCGTCAAGAGATCGGCGACCAGGTTGGAGTCGACCACCAGCGAGGTCGACGTGAGCGGCGGCGACAGCGCCGGGTCCGAGAGGCGCCCGGCGTGGCGGACCAGCTGCTCGATGATCCCGCGGGTATTGGCGACCTTGCCCTTGTCCATGGCGCGCGCGAGCATGCCGGCGAACGCGCGCTCGCCGATCGATCGCTGGATGACGCCGAGCTCTTCGGTGGTGACCCAGCGTCCCTCCTTGGCCCTCTTGAGGATCGCGCGCGGCGTCTCCTCGTCGCCTCTTTGCGGGGGCGGCGGCGGCTCGCGCAGGGCCGCGAGGTCGATGCCCTGCCTCTGCTCGAGCGCGTCGAGGGCGCCCAGCGCCTTGGCGACGTCGAAGGCGAGCCTGCGGTTCTCCGCGTTCCTGTAGCCGTCGAGCACGCGCTTGAAGGCCGCTTCCGGGTCCTTGCCCTCGGGGGCGCCCTTGATCCGGTTGTTCAGGAACCGCGCGAGCGTGCTCGAGCTTCCCTTCTCGGTCGCCAGGAGCCCGGTGAGCGCGCGCTGCACCGCGTCGTCATCGAAGCGCTCGATCAGCCTGTTCTGCAGGTGCTCGTAGGGCGGCACACCCCAGAGCCACTCGGGAATGGCATTTTGCGCAGGGCCCTCGCGCTTGGGCTTCTTTAGCTGCTTGTGGTTTTGCTTTTCGCGCTGCTCCGCCTTGTGCTTGCCGACGTCAGGCGCCAGGTCGATCTCCAGGCCGCCGAACGGGTTCTCCTCGCTCTCCGACGCATCATCGCTATCGGACTCGTCCTCGTCGTCGCTCTCCGACTCGTCGTCGCCATCGGACTCGTCGTCGCCATCGGACTCGTCGTCGCTGTCGGACTCGTCCTCGTCGTCGCTCTCCGACTCGTCGTCGCTCTCCGACTCGTCGCTATCGGACTCATCGTCGCTCTCCGGTTCCCCCGGGGGCGGGTTCGTGTCGACGGGCGCGTCGGGGGACCTCTCGGGGAGCTGCGGGTCGTTCGTCTTTGCGGCGGCGGGAGGCGTCTCGCCGGTGGCGTTGCCCTCCTCCTCTGCGTCGTTGTCTCGGCCGATCGCACGGAGGCCCTGATCCCGCTTGAGCGTGCGCACGACGACCTCGACGTGCGCTGCGAGCTGCCGCTGCAGCTCGCCCGGGGGCAGCTGGCGCACGCCGGGGTGGAACTCCAGCCACTTCTCGACGATCTCCTCGGCGAGCCGCTTGGCGGGGGCCGGCTCGATGGGCAGGATATCGAGGATCTGCGGGAGGAGCCTCGCTCCGATGATGTCGTCGACGAGGTGCATCGCCTGGTTCAGGCGCTGCTGTGGGACGCTCTCCTGGAGGGCTTGGTACAGCCCTGACGACATGCGCTGGACGCTCCCGGGATTGGGCCTCCCCGACGCTGCGGCAGGCCCGCGAGCGGCGCTGGCCCCGTCCTGCTTCGCGGGAGCTCCCGCGAGCAGGTCGGCCGCGTCCGCGCCGTCGTGCGCGGTCCCGGACGGTCCGCGCGGTGCGAGGTGCGCCGGAGCCTTCTGCTCGGCGGAGGTGCCCGGGGCCGGGGCGGGCGGCGGGGGGTAGGTTCCGAGGGTGATCACCTCGAAGAGCCTCGGCATGTCGGCCTTGGGCACCCGGATGGGGAACGACTGCCCCCATGACTGGACGGGCACGATGAAGGCGTCGCCGTCGACCGTGATCTCGCCGTCGATCGCGAAATGGTGCCGGCTCTCGGCTTCGTCCTCGCCAAGCGGCGCGACGGTCGCGGGAGCGTGCGACGCCGTGTCGCCGCCGTCGCGGCGCCGCTTCGCAGCTTCCCAGAGCGCCTTGCCGTTCGTGATGGTCGCCACGGCGAACCCGGGTCGATCCGTGCGCCTGAGCGTCTCGTTGATGCGCGTGACGTCGCCCTCGGAGAGGCCGCCGCTCATGACCGCGACGTCCGCCCCGAGCGCGTCGCTCATGAGGGATGCGATCGAGTTCGCCGAGAGGAGCATATCGCCCTGCGCCGCCGCGACGCCGGGCTGCTTGGCGCCGTCGGTTCGCTTCTCGTGCTGCGCGACGGCGTCCTGTCCGAGGAGCTCGACAAGGCCTCTGGAGAGCAGGTGATCGAGGAGGTGGCGATCCAGCTGTTGCCGGTCCGTGCCTTTGGTCAGGGCGCCGCGCTTCGCCCCGGCCGTCTTGAGCCCGTTGACGAGCGGCCGCGTCGGAGCCTGGCCGAGCGCGCGCGGGATCTCTCCGGTCATCGTGCGCCGGAGGATGTCGAGGTCTTCGCTGAGCACCGCCCTGCCCGGATCCGGCTGCGCGCCGAGCTCCCGGGCCCCGGGCGCCTGCGCGAGCCGGCCGAGCAGCCGGCCCGTGAACAGCGCGACGACCAGGTGCGCGGTGGTGGCGAGATCGCCCTTCAGCGTCGTGTAGAGGGCGCTTGTGACGCCGCAGCTGCTGAAGGCGGATTGCGACAGCGACGCGGGGTTCTCGATGAGCTCGCGCAGCCTGTCCACGATCGCGCGGTCGACGTTCAGCGACTCGAGCACGCCTGTCAGGCTGTCCGCGGCCTGTCGCCTGAGCTCGTCGTTCGCCGGGCCGGACCACGCGCGGCTCTGCTTTTCGAGCGCGCTGAGCAGCTCGTCGAGCGTCTTGCCCTGGCGCTGTGGGCTCGGCTCGACCTGCGCGCTGCCGGTGTGCGGCAGCGGATCGACGGCCATGCTCTCGCCGTCCAACGCGGGGTTATAGCCTGCCAGCACGTTCGCCGGCGCTCCATCTCCCGAGCGTTGCTGGGTGTCCTGGAGCTCTTGCGGCGGCTGGGTGCGAGGGCCGAGGAGCTCGTGGAGTGCGTCTTTCCCTCGTTGCTTCAGGTCCTGCTCGAACCGCTCGGCGCGGTCCTTGAGGGTCTTTGCCCAGTCGCTCCCGAGCTTTCCGAGGTCGACGGTGCGGGCGTTCTTGGTGCTCGCGTCGCCGATCTTGTCCAGCTTGAGGCCACCGACGCTGGTGATGGGATTGGCGGTCTTCTCGGTGGAGCGCCAGTTGTGGACGTAGCCGACGGTGCTTGGCGCGCCCGGGCCGGTGGTCTCCATGCCGATCTGGAGCGCGCCGGGCCTGTTCTTCTTGGGCGGGCGATAGCCGAGGAACATGTGGCCGTGTGCGCCGTCGGGCAGGATGACGTCGCCGTTGAAGTCCTTGAGACCGAGGCCGCCGACGGCGAGGTTGATGCCATAGAGCTCGGTGTCATCGAGCTTGGCGAGGAGGGCGGCGCCCTGGCCGCCCTGCTCCTTGAGCGTGCCCCCTTCGAACGAGGTGTGGTGGGTGCCGACGAAGCGCTTGAACACGCCGGCGGTGGGCTTACCGTTCTTGTCGGTGATGCCGAGGTGCTCCATGAGCGCGTAGGGAGCGCTGCCGGCGGGGATCTGGACGTTGACGCGGCCGCCGTGCGACAGGAGCTTGGCGACAGGCACGTTGTCTACGGGGACATAGCTCTTGGAGGCGCCGTCGTAGATCTCTGCGCCTTCCTGGAGCAGGTGGAAGATGTTCTTGAGCACCTTGAGCGACTGCCCGTGTCGCTTGACGACCTCGTCCTTCGAGAGGACCTTGCCCTTGGTGAAGGTGAGGGTGTTGAGGAGCGGCTTGGGCGCGAGCACGGCGCCCTTGTTGATGGCCTCGGTCGCGGCGTCGTTGGGCTCGGTGTACTCGAGGGTCTTGGACCATTCCTCCACGATGCCCTGGTCGATGAGCCTCTTGAGCTCCTCTCGCCTGGCCGGGTCGGTCGTGTGCCGTGCCTCCATGGACAGGGCCACCGCCGCCGGCAGGGTGCCCTCGAAGCGCTTGCCGGCCTCGCCGCCGTTCATCTGGCGCGAGACGTAGCTGGCGAGGACGACCTTGCTCCCTTTGTGGAGCTTGTGGAAGCCGCGGAACTGCTCGGGGTTTTTGCTCAGGTCGCCCGACAGGTACTGCTCGACCTGCTCGTGCGTGAGCAGGCCCGAGGCGTTGAGCCAGGTCTAGCCCTGGGGGGTGGAGGAGAGCTGCTCGAAGGCGCTCCACTCGGCGTCGCTGAGCAGCGGCCCCCCGGGGGAGCGGCCTCCGAGCCGCTCCTTGGCCGTCGCGGGATCGGGGGGGAAGCCGCTGCTGTTCAGCCGGGCGGAGATCGCGGACAGACCGTGTAGGGCCCGATCACGGCTCATCAGGCCGGTGTCGGTGCGCCAGATGGTGTTCTTGACGGGCTTGTCGACGATCCAGGTCACCTCCTCGACGGGGGTGGCGGTCGCCGGATCCGGCGCTCTCTCCGACGGCGGCTCACGCTCCTCCTCGATCGCATCGAGCTGCGCTTGCGCGTCGGCTGCTGCATCCCCGCTGCTCGAAGCGGGGTTGTACCCTGCCTGCACATCCGCCGGAGCTTGCTCTTGAGAGGCGGGGGTCG
The DNA here is from genome assembly GCF_000418325.1 of Sorangium cellulosum So0157-2. Lineage (GTDB taxonomy): Bacteria > Myxococcota_A > Polyangia > Polyangiales > Polyangiaceae > Sorangium > Sorangium cellulosum_D. The sequence goes on along the minus strand of NC_021658.1, from coordinate 11,765,730 downwards.
GAGAAGGCGCTCGCGACGGGAGAGCGGTGCCGTAGGTGATTGCCGCGAAGACCTTCGGCATGTCCTCCTTGTTCACCCGTACGGGGAAGGTGCGCCCCCAGGACTGGAGCGGCACGAGGAAGGAGTCGCCGAGATCCTTGATCTCCCCGTCGATCGGGGCATGGTGGGGCACGATCGTCGCGGGCTCGCCGAGCCGCGCGACGTACTCGGGAGCATACGGAGCCGCGGAGCTGGCCTCATACGCCTCCGCTGCGCTCCAGAGCGCCTCGCCGTCCATCACGGTGGCGACCGCAAACCCTGCCTGGTCCGCCTGCTGAAGGGCGTCATTGACGCGCGTGACGTCGTAGCCCCCGGGGGAGCTCCTGGTCATGACGGTGGCGTTCGCTCCGAGCGCCGCGTTGAAGATGCTCGAGACCGAGTTCGCCGAGGCCAACAGGTCACCCTGCGCCGCGGCGACGCTGGGCTGATTGGCGCGGTCGGTCTGCTGCTCGAGCTTCGCGAGGGCGCCGGGGCCGAGCATCTCGACGAGGCCGCGGGTGAGCAGATGGTCGAGGAGATGGCGCTCCACCGCCGCTCGGTCCGTGGCCTCCTTCAGGCTGTCGCCCTTGGCCTTGGCGGTCCGGAGGCCGTTGACGAGCGGCCTGGTAGGAGCCGGGCCGAGCGCTTGCGGGACATCTCCTGTCATCACGCGCCGGATGAGGTCCAGGCTGTCGCTGAGCGCCCCCTTGCCAGAGCCCTGCGGCTGGAAGGGGTCGGCCCCAGTGGAATCCGCGAATTTGCCGAGCAGCTTGCCCGTGAAGATCGCCGCGACAAGGTGGGAGGTGGTGGCGAGATCGTCCTTCAGCGTCGGGTAGAGGATGCTGGTGAGCGCGCAGTTGGTGAAGGCAGACTGCGAGAGCGAGGCGGGGTTCTCGATGAGCTCGCGCAGCCTGTCGATGACCGAGGGGCGCACGTTCTGTTGCTGGAGCAGCCCGGTCAAGAGCCGTATGGCGTCCTTCTTGTTCTCGTCGGTGGCCGGTTGCGCCCACGCGCGGCTCTGCTCGTCGAGCGAGCCGAGCAGCTGGTCGAGCGTTTTCCCTGGGCCCTGGGCGCTCGGCTCGACCTGGGCAGCTCCTCCGGCGGTGGTCGGCGTGGGGGAGGGGGTCGCGCCCGGCGCTGCGGCTCCGGCGAGCAGTTCGCCCGAGCCGCCCACGCCATCGTCCTGGAGCTCCTGCGGCGGCTGTGTGCGGGGGCCGAGGAGCTCGTGGAGTGCGTCTTTCCCTCGTTGCTTCAGGTCCTGATCGAACCGCTCGGCGCGATCCTTGAGGGTCTTGGCCCAGTCGCTCCCGAGCTTTCCGAGGTCGACGGTGCGCGCGTTCTTGGTGCTCTCGTCGCCGATCTTGTCCTGCTTGAGGCCACCGACGCTGGAGATGGGGTTGGCGGTCTTCTCGGTGGAGCGCCAGTTGTGGACGTAGCCGACGGTGCTTGGCGCGCCCGGGCCGGTGGTCTCCATGCCGATCTGGAGCGCGCCGGGCCTGTTCTTCTTGGGCGGGCGATAGCCGAGGAACATGTGGCCGTGGGCGCCGTCGGGCAGGATGACGTCGCCGTTGAAGTCCTTGAGGCCGAGGCCGCCGACGGCGAGGTTGATGCCATAGAGCTCGGTGTCATCGAGCTTGGCGAGGAGGGCGGCGCCCTGGCCGCCCTGCTCCTTGAGCGTGCCCCCTTCGAACGAGGTGTGGTGGGTGCCGACGAAGCGCTTGAACACGCCGGCCGTTGGCTTACCGTTCTTGTCGGTGATGCCGAGGTGCTCCATGAGCGCGTAGGGAGCGCTGCCGGCGGGGATCTGGACGTTGACGCGGCCGCCGTGCGACAGGAGCTTGGCGACGGGCACGTTGTCCACCGGAACATAGCTCTTGGAGGCACCGTCGTAGATCTCTGCGCCTTCCTGGAGCAGGTGGAAGATGTTCTTGAGCACCTTGAGCGACTGCCCGTGTCGCTTGACGACCTCGTCCTTCGAGAGGACCTTGCCCTTGGTGAAGGTGAGGGTGTTGAGGAGCGTCTTGGGCGCGAGCACGGCGCCCTTGTTGATGGCCTCGGTCGCGGCGTCGTTGGGCTCGGTGTACTCGAGGGTCTTGGACCATTCCTCCACGATGCCCTGGTCGATGAGCCTCTTGAGCTCCTCTCGCCTGGCCGGGTCGGTCGTGTGCCGTGCCTCCATGGACAGGGCCACCGCCGCCGGCAGGGTGCCCTCGAAGCGCTTGCCGGCCTCGCCGCCGTTCATCTGGCGCGAGACGTAGCTGGCGAGGACGACCTTGCTCCCTTTGTGGAGCTTGTGGAAGCCGCGGAACTGCTCGGGGTTTTTGCTCAGGTCGCCCGACAGGTACTGCTCGACCTGCTCGTGCGTGAGCAGGCCCGAGGCGTTGAGCCAGGTCTGGCCCTGGGGGGGGGAGGAGAGCTGCTCGAAGGCGCTCCCCGCGGCGTCGCTGAGCAGCGGCCCCCCGGGGGAGCGGCCTCCGAGCCGCTCCTTGGCCGTCGCGGGATCGGGGGGGAAGCCGCTGCTGTTCAGCCGGGCGGAGATCGCGGACAGACCGTGTAGGGCCCGATCACGGCTCATCAGGCCGGTGTCGGTGCGCCAGATGGTGTTCTTGACGGGCTTGTCGACGATCCAGGTCACCTCCTCGACGGGGGTGGCGGTCGCCGGATCCGGCGCTCTCTCCGACGGCGGCTCCGGCTCTTCCTCGATCGCATCGAGCTGCGCTTGCGGGTCGGCTGCCCTATCCCCGGTATTCGAAGCGGGGTTGTACCCGGCCAGCATGTCCGCGGGGTCGCTGGTCTGGCCGTCACCGAGGTTGTTCAAGCCGGTCGTGATGGCGCTCGATCCCGCCGCGGGCGGCTGGTTGCCGGCGCTGCGCGCGATGTTGTCGCGAATGCGTTGCCACGTGTCCCGCCCCTGGTTGATCAGGCCCGGGAGGTCGTTCTCGAAGAAGTCGCGCACCTCCTGGGTCAGCCGTGCCTTCGGCGCCGGGTTGGGGTCGTAGTAGGACGCATACGTCTCGGCGAACCACTCGGCGGGCGTGGAGAACTGGTAGTTGGAGACGGCGTTGTTGCGGGCGTCTTGGCGGTAGCTGACCCAGTTGTTGTACTGGTCGACGTGGTAGATGCGGCCGCCGACGGCCAGCTTCGAGGCCCCGCCGTCGTCCAGCGTCCAGGGCTGGGCCATGGCGAACTTGACGGTGCCAACGGCCTTGTCGAGCTTCTTCTTCAGGTCTGGGTCGCCGGAGGCGACCTCCGCGGGAAACTCTTCCAGAGGCGCCATGTCCTCGCGCCGCGCGGAGGGATCGAGGACGGAGGTGAACCGCTGGAGCAGGGAGAAGCCGTCGGTCTGGTGCGCCGCCTCCGCGTCGGTGATGCCCGCCTTGGCGAAGATGGCGCGGGCGACCTCCTCGAGGTCCCGCGTGTCGGAGTGGACCTTCCAGCCGCCGAACCGGTCATCCCCGGCGAGGGTCGTCTTCCAGTCGATCAGCTTGTCGACGGAGTGGGCGACCTCGTGGCGCATGGTCCACTTGATCAGGTTGCCGTTGGCGAGCACGTCGGACACGCCGCCCATGACGTGGCGATCTTCGGTGATGCCGAGCGCCCTGTCCTGCTCCTTGTCGACGCCCTCGTAATCCCGGATGGCGCCGCGATCCATCCGCTTTCGCTGCCAGCTCCAGCGCCGGTTGAGCCGGCTGTAGATGAACGTGCGGACCTTCGGGGGATTGACGATGTTGATGGTGTCGGTGAGCTCGTCGTACGCGCTCGCTGCTTCCTTCGAGGACAGGTCGCGGATGATCTTCCGCAGCGTCGGGCTGCCGGTGATGTGCTCGGGCGGCAGATCACCGAGCGCCTTCTCGATATGATCGAGCATCTTGTGCGAGAAGTGCGCGTCGTCGGCGCCGTCGTCCGGTCCGATCTGCAGCGCGTACTGGTCCGCCAGCGCCTGCTCGCGATCCGCGGCCCCCTCGTTGCGGCGCATCCCGGCGTACCCGTGTCCGCCGGTGCCGAGCTTCTTGCCGAGCCACCCCACGTTGGTGGGCGCTCGCGACGGCTGCTCCGTCCCCGGGTCCGCGGTCGCGGAGGCTGCTGCGGAGCTCTCCGCGCCGGCCGCGGGCGGCCTGACCGGCGCCTGCATCCCCGAGGTGATGGCGGTGGCCGGGTTCCCGGAGCGCCGTGCCGGCGGCTGCGAATCGCCTTGTTCACCGGGCGGATCTCGGCGCTCGCCGTCCCGGGGGGCTTGCTCGGAGCCTCCCGACCCGTCCTGCAGCTCCTGGGGCGGCTGTGTGCGGGGGCCGAGGAGCTCGTGGAGGGCGTCCTTCCCTCGTTGGTTGAGCTCTTGCTCGAACCTGTCGGCGCGGTCCTTGAGGGTCTTTGCCCAGTCGCTCCCGAGCTTTCCGAGGTCGACGGTGCGGGCGTTCTTGGTGCTCGCGTCGCCGATCTTGTCCAGCTTGAGGCCACCGACGCTGGTGATGGGATTGGCGGTCTTCTCGGTGGAGCGCCAGTTGTGGACGTAGCCGACGGTGCTTGGCGCGCCCGGGCCGGTGGTCTCCATGCCGATCTGGAGCGCGCCGGGCCTGTTCTTCTTGGGCGGGCGATAGCCGAGGAACATGTGGCCGTGGGCGCCGTCGGGCAGGATGACGTCGCCGTTGAAGTCCTTGAGACCGAGGCCGCCGACGGCGAGGTTGATGCCATAGAGCTCGGTGTCATCGAGCTTGGCGAGGAGGGCGGCGCCCTGGCCGCCCTGCTCCTTGAGCGTGCCCCCTTCGAACGAGGTGTGGTGGGTGCCGACGAAGCGCTTGAACACGCCGGCCGTTGGCTTACCGTTCTTGTCGGTGATGCCGAGGTGCTCCATGAGCGCGTAGGGAGCGCTGCCGGCGGGGATCTGGACGTTGACGCGGCCGCCGTGCGACAGGAGCTTGGCGACAGGCACGTTGTCTACGGGGACATAGCTCTTGGAGGCGCCGTCGTAGATCTCTGCGCCTTCCTGGAGCAGGTGGAAGATGTTCTTGAGGATCTCGAGCGACTGGCCGTGCCGCTCGACGACCTCGTCCTTCGAGAGCACCTTGCCCTTGGTGAAGGTGAGCGTGTTGAGGAGCGACTTGGGCGCGAGCACGGCGCCCTTGTTGATGGCCTCGGTCGCGGCGTCGTTGGGCTCGGTGTACTCGAGGGTCTTGGACCATTCCTCCACGATGCTTCGGTCGATGAGCCGCTTGAGCTCCTCTCGCCTGGCCGGGTCGGTCGTGTGCCGTGCCTCCATGGACAGGGCCGCCGCCGCGGGCGGGGTGCCCTCGAAGCGCTTGCCAGCCTCGCCGCTGTTCATCTGTCGCGAGACGTAGCTGGCGAGCACGAGCTTGCTCCCGTCGTGGAGGTTGTCGAAGCCGCGGAACTGCTCGGGGTTTTTGCTCAGGTCGCCCGACAGGTACTGCTCGACCTGCTCGTGCGTGAGCAGGCCCGAGGCGTTGAGCCAGGTCTGGCCCTGGGGGGGGGAGGAGAGCTGCTCGAAGGCGCTCCCCGCGGCGTCGCTGAGCAGCGGCCCCCTGGGGAAGCGGCCTCCGAGCCGCTCCTTGGCCGTCGTGGGATCGGGGGGGAAGCCGCTGCTGCTCAGCGGGCCTTGGATCGCGGACAGAGCGTGCTTGGCCCGCTCACGGCTCCTCATGCCCGTGTCGGTGCGCCAGATGGTCTTCTTGACGGCCTTGTCGACGATCCAGGTCACCTCCTCGACGGGGGTGGCGGTCTCCGGATCCGGCGCTCTCGCCGACGGCGGCTCCTCTTCGATCTCGTCGAGCTGCGCTTGCGGGTCGGCCGCCCTATCCCGGGTAGTCGAAGCGGGGTTGTTCCCGGCGAGCGTGTCCGCCGGGGCATCCCCGGGTGGAACTCGAGGCGCGCTGTCTTGCGACGCCTCCCGGGGCTTGCCCGGGTCGCCGCTCACGGCAGGGTTGTGGCCGCTGGTGATGGCGCTCGCCGCGCTCCCCGCGGGCGGCTGCGGTCCGGCGCTCTGCTCGGCGTCCCGGGTGTTCTCGTTGATGCGTTGCCATCGCTCGCGCCCACTGTTGACGAGGTCCGGGAGCTCGCTCTCGAAGAAGTCGCGCACGTCCTGGGTCAGCCGCGCCCTCGGCGCGGGGTCGGGGTCGTAGTAGGACGCGTAGGTCTCGGCGAACCACTCCGCGGGCGTGGAGAACTGGTAGTTGGAGACGGCGTTGTCGCGGGCGTCTCGGCGGTAGCTGACCCAGTTGTCGTACTGGTCGACGTGGTAGATACGGCCGTCGACCTCCAGCTCCGTGGCTCCGCCGTCGACCAGGGTCCAGGGCTGGGCCATGGCGATCTTGACGGTGCGTACGGCCTTATCGAGCTTCTTCTTCAGGTCTGGATCCGCGGGGGCGGCCTGCGCGGGGAACTCCTCCAGGGGAGCCATGTCCTCGCGCCGCGAGGGCGGATGGAGGAAGGAGGCGAAGGTCTTGAGCAGGGAGACCCCGTCGGTCTCGCTGTTCGCCTCGTCGTCGGTGATGCCCGCCTTGTCGAAGATGGCGCGGGCGATCTGCTCGACGTCCCGCGTGTCGGAGTGCACCTTCCAGCCGCCGAACCGGTCTTCGCCGGCGAGGCTCCTCCAGTCGACGAGCTTGTCGATGGGGTGGGGGACCTCGTGGCGCATGGTCCACTTGATCAGGTTGCCGTTGGCGAGCGCGTCGGACACGCCGCCCATGACCTGGCGGCGTCCGGTGATCCCGAGCGCCTTGTCCTGCTCCTTGCTGATGCCGTCGTAGTCCGCCTTGGCGCCGCGATCCATGAGGTATCGCTGCCAGCTCACGCCCCGGTTGAGCCGGCTGTACAGCCAGCTGGGCACCTCGATGTTCTTGAGCTTGGGATTGACGATGTTGATGGTGTCGGTGAGCTCGTCGTACGCGCTCGCCGCTTGCTCCGAGGAGAGGTCGCGGATGATGGCCCGCAGCGTCGGATTGCCGGTGACGTGATCCGGCGGCAGCTCGCCGAGGATCTTCTCGATGCGGTCGAGCATCTTGTGCGAGAAGTGCTTGCCGGCGGCGCCGTCGCCCGGGCCGATCTGCAGCTCGTACTGGTCCGCCAGCGCCTGTTCGCGCTCCGCTGCCCCCTTGTTGGAGAACAGCCCGCCGAGCCCGCGCCCTCCGGTGCCGAGCGGGTCGCCGCCCCCCGTGGTGAGCTTGCTCCACGCGTTGCTCACCGGCGCCTGATCGCTGTCGTTCGCAGCCGGCGCCTTGTCGCTTGTCGCGTCGCTCGCGGCAGGCGCTCGCGACGGGAGATAGGTTCCGTAGGTGAAGACCGGGAACAGCGACGGCAGGACGTCCTTCTTCACCTTGATGGAGAAGCTCTGCTGCCAGGTGCGCAGCGGGACGACGTAATGGTCGCCGTCCTCGGTGATCGGGCCGTCGATGACGACCTGGTGCGGGCTCGACGTCCCGGTCGTGACCCCCTTGTCGAACGGCTTGGCCGTGGTGGGATCCTTCGCGAACTGCGCCGCGCGCTCGACGAGCCCCTTGCCGTCGAGGAACATGGCCAGGGCGAACGGCGCCTGCTCGGGCCTCGCGAGCGCGTCGTTGATGCGGCGTACGTCGTAATTGTCCTCGGCTACCATGGTCTGGGCGTCGCCGCCGAGGATCGAGGTGAAGAGCGTCACCAGCGAATCGGCCGAGAGCTGCAGATCGCCGCGCTTCTTGGACGGGCCTTTTGCGTCCTCGTCCCGCGTGGCCGCCTTGTCGAGGTAGCCGGGGACGACGCTGGCGGTGTAGTCGGCGTCGGCCTGGTACTGGTCGGGGGCGAGCGTGCTCAGCATCTTGCCCAGGCCCCGCGCCAGGAGGTAATCGAGGACGTGCTTGTCGGACCACGCGCGCCCCTTGCTTTCGACGTCGGCGCGCTTGGCCCCGGCCTTCTTGACGCCGTTCTGGAGCAGCTTGTTGCCGATGGGGGCGCTCTTCAGCGGGAGCTCGCCGCGGATGACGCTTTGGATGGGATCGTCGGTCGTCTGGGGGCTCGTCCTCGCGCGATCTTCGCCCTGGCGGTCTTCGCCCTGTTTGGCGAGCGAGAAGTCGGCGATCTGCTTGCCATCGCGATCGAAGAGCTTGCCGGTGAACTCGGCCGCGACCACGCGCGCGAAGCCGGCCAGGTCGGACGTGAGCTGCGTGTGGAGCACGCTTTGCAGCGTGCAGATGGCGAACTGGTCGTGGGAGAGGGAGTCGGGGTCGTCGATGAGCTCCGCGAGCCTGTCGACGAGCGACCTGTCCACGCCCTGGGAGCGCATGAGGTCGCCAAGGCGCTTCGTGGCGTCCCGCTTGTCCGCGGCGGTGGCCGGATGCGACCAGGTCTTGCTGGCGTCGACGAGCGCCTGCAGGGCGGCCTGGGTGTTGCCCAGGCGCTCGCGCGCGCCGTCGGTCTCCTGGGCCGCGCCGTCCTGGGAGGCGCCCGAGGCGTCACGAGGCGCGCTGTCCTGGGAGCCGCCCGTGGCGTCGCGGGGCGAGCTCGCCGCGCTCGAACCGCCGGAAGGAGCTCCGGTCGTGACGTCCCCGGAAAAGCCCGCGGTGATCGCGCTGGGGCTCGCCGCGCTGGGGTTCGCTGAGCTCCCCGCGGGCGGCTGCGTCCCGGTGCTCTGCTCGGCGAGCCGGGTGTTGTCGTTGATGCGTTGCCATCGCTCGCGCCCACTGTTGACGAGGTCCGAGAGCTCGTTGTCGAAGAAGTCGCGCACCGCCTGGGTCAGCTGTGCCTTCGGCGCCGGGTTCGGGTCGTAGTTGGCCGCGTAGGTCTCGGCGAACCACTCGGCGGGCGTGGAGAACTGGTAGTTGGAGACGGCGTTGTTGCGGGCGTCTTGGCGGTAGCTGACCCAGTTGTTGTACTGGTCGACGTGGTAGATACGGCCGTCCACCTCCAGCATCGAGGCCCCGCCGTCGTCCAGCGTCCAGGGCTGGGCCATGGCGACCTTGACCGTGTCGACGGCCTTGTCGAGCTTCTTCTTCAGGTCAGGATTCTCGGGGGCGGCCTCCGCGGGAAACTCCTCCAGGGGAGCCATGTCCCCGCGCCGCGAGGGCGGATGGAGGAAGGAGGCGAAGGTCTTGAGCAGGGAGACCCCGTCGGTCTCGTTGTTCGCCTCGTCGTCGGTGATGCCCGCCTTGTCGAAGATGGCGCGGGCGACCTGCTCGACGTCCCGCGTGTCGGAGTGCACCTTCCAGCCGCCGAACCGGTCTTCGCCGGCGAGGCTCCTCCAGTCGACGAGCTTGTCGATGGAGTGGGCGACCTCGTGGCGCATGGTCCACTTGAGCAGGTTGCCGTTGGCGAGCACGTCGGAGACGCCGCCCATGACGTGGCGGTCTTCGGTGATGCCGAGCGCCCTGTCCTGCTCCTTGTCGACGCCGTCGTAATCCCGGATGGCGCCGCGATCCATCCGCTTTCGCTGCCAGCTCCAGCGCCGGTTGAGCCGGCTGTAGATGAACGTGGGGATCTTCGGGGGATTGACGATGTTGATGGTGTCGGTGAGCTCGTCGTACGCGCTCGCCGCTTGCTCCGAGGAGAGGTCGCGGATGATCTTCCGCAGCGTCGGGCTGCCGGTGATGTGCTCGGGCGGCACGTCACCGAGGGCCTTCTCGATGTGGTCGAGCATCTTGTGCGAGAAGTGCGTGTCGTCGGCGCCGTCGTCGTCCGGTCCGATCTGCAGCGCGTACTGGTCCGCCAGCGCCTGCTCGCGATCCGCTGCCCCCTTGTTGGAGACCATCCCGCCGAGCCCGTGCCCTCCGGTGCCGAGCTTCTTGCCGAGCCACCCCACCTTGGGGGCCGCGGGCGGCGGGAGCGGCGCCTGCATCCCCGAGGTGATGGCCGTCGGCTTGACGGTGCGCTGCGCGGGCGGCGGCGAGGTCGTCTCCGGCCGGGGCTGGCCAGGTCGCTCCGGCGCCTTCCCTGGAGCGCTCTGCGTTGTTCCAGCGTCCGGGCCGGGGCTCGAGGCCTCCGGCGTCTTGGCCGTCCTCTGCGCCGGCGCGTCACCGGGCATCTCGCGGGGCGCCTTGCCCTTGGGGGCCTGCTCGGCCCCGCGCTGCCGCTGATCCGAGCCGCCCTGCCCGGGATCCTCTGCGCCTCGCTTCGGGTCGGACGCGGCGTCACCCGGCGGATCGCGGCGATCGCCGCCCCGCGAACCTCGCTCGGACCGATCCGACCCGTCGTCGGACGACTCGTCGGATGACTCGTCGGGAGACCCGTCAGAAGCCTCGTCGGCGTCGCGCGCCGCGGTATCGTGGGTGTCGTGCGGCGGAATTTCGCGCGGGCCGACGAGATTCTTGATCGCCTCTGTCGGGTTTTCCTTCACCTCTCGCTCGAACTGATCCGCTCGGTCCTGGAGGGTCCCTCTCCAATCGGCCCCGAGCTTGCCCAGGTTCACGGTGCGGGCGTTCTTGCCCTTCTCGTCGCCGATCTTGTCCTGCTTGAGGCCGCCGACGGTGGAGATGGGGTTGGCGGTCTTCTCGGTGGAGCGCCAGTTGTGGACGTAGCCGACGGTGCTTGGCGCGCCGGGGCCGGTGGTCTCGAGGCCGATCTGGAGCGCGCCAGACCTGTCCGGCTTGGGCGGGCGGTAGCCGATGAACAGGTGGCCGTGAGCGCCGTCGGGCAGGATGACGTCGCCGTTGAAGTCCTTGAGGCCGAGCCCGCCGATGGTGGGGTTCATGCCGTAGAGCTCGGTGTCGTCGAGCTTGGACTTCACCATGGCGCCGCGTCCGCTCTCCTCCTTGAATTTGCCGTTGCGGAGCGAGACGTGATGCGTCCCGTAGTCGCGCTTGAACACGCCGGTCCTGGGATTGCCGTGCTCGTCGGTGATGCCGAGGAACTCTGTCAGCGCGTAGGGCGGGCTGCCCGCGGGGACCTGGATGTTGACGCGGCCGCCGTGGGACAGGAGCTTGGCGACCGGCACGCCCTGGAGCGGGACATGGCTCTTCGAGCCGGCGTCGTAGATCTCGGCGCCGGCCTGGAGCAGGTGGAAGGTGTTCTTGAGCACCTCGTTCGCCTGCCGGTGCCGGGCGAGGGCCTCGTCCTTCGAGAGCGACTTGGGCGCTGCGCGCGTCAAGGTGTCCTTGAGCGTCTTCGGAGCCAGCACGGCGCCCCGGTCCATGGCCGTGTTCGCGGCGTCGTTGGGCTCCGTGTGCTCGAACGTCTTGGCCCATTCCTTGGTGATGCCCTGATCGATCTGCTTCTTGAGCTCGTCCCGCCTCGCCGGGTCGGTCGTGTGCCTCGCCTCCATGGACAGGGCCACAGCCGCCGGAGGCGTGCCCTCGAAGCGCTTACCGTCGTCGCCGCTGTTGCGCGAGACGTAGCTGGCGAGCACGACCTTGCTCGGCTTGTGGAGCTTGTGGAAGCCGCGGAACTTCTCGGTGTTGCCGTTCGACAGGTACTCCTCGATCTGGTCGTGCGGGAGCATGCCCGAGGCTTTGAGCCAGGTCTGTCCCTCCGGGGTCGAGGAGAGCTCCTTGAAGGCGTCCCACTCGGCATCGCTGAACAGCCGTCCCTTGGGGAAGCGCTTCCCGATCTTCTTCTTCGCGTCCGCGGGATCGGTGGGGAAGCCGCCGCGGGTCAGCGGGTCGCCGAGCTTCGGGAGGGCTTGCTTTGCCTCTCGGCGGCTTCGTCTCCCGGTGGCAGTCCTCCACTTGCTGATCTTGACGGCGTTCGCCGCGATCCACGTCACATCGCCGTCCTGCCCTGGGGCAGTCGTGGTGGACGAGCTTCCCGGCTGCGCTCCCGGGCGATCGCGCCCCGGCTGCTGGGAGCCTTGCCCCGCGGGCTGTGACGTCGAGGTCGAGGCGCTGGTGGACGTGCCCTGCGCGGCGGAAGCGGGCTTTTGCGTGGGGGTGCTCTTGCCGCCGGTGTCGCCGGGCTTGGGGGAGGGCTGAGCTGACGTGGTGTCCTTGGCGACGACGTCCTTCGGTGGCGCCTTGGGGGACGTCTCGGCGGCCTTGGTAGACGTGCCTTCCTGCGCGGTCGCGGGCTTGCCCTGCGCGGGGGAAGCGGGCTGTTGCGTGGGGGAGCTCTTGCCGCCGGCATCGCCGGGTTTGGGGGAGGGCTGAGCGGACGTGTTGTCCTTGGCGGCGACGTCCTTCGGTGGCGCCTTGGGGGACGTCTCGGCGGCCTGGGTAGACGTGCCTTCCTGCGCGGTCGCGGGCTTGCCCTGCGCGGGGGAAGCGGGCTTTGGCGTGGGGGAGCTCTTGCCGCCGGTGTCTCCAGGCCTGGGGGAGGGCTGAGCGGACGTGTTGTCCTTGGCGGCGACATCCTTCGGTGGCGCCTTGGAGGACGTCTCGGCGGCCTGGGGAGACGTGCCTTCCTGCGCGGTCCCGGGCTTGCCCTGCGCGGGGGAAGCGGGCTTTGGCGTGGGGGAGCTCTTGCCGCCGGTGTCTCCAGGCTTGGGGGAGGGCTGAGCGGACGTGTTGTCCCTGGCGGCGACCTCCCTCGGCGGCGCCTTCGGGGACGTCTCGCCGGGCTTGGGGGAGGGCTGAGCGGACGTGTTGTCCCTGGCGGCGACCTCCTTCGGCGGCGCCTTCGGGGACGTCTCGCCGGGCTTGGGGGACGTGCCCCCCTGCGCGGTCGCGGGCTTGCCCTACGCGGGGGAAGCGGGCTGTGGCGGGGGGGAGCTCTTGCCGCCGGCATCGCCGCGTTTGGGGGAGGGCTGAGCGGACGTGTTGTCCCTGGCGGCGACCTCCTTCGGCGGCGCCTTCGGGGACGTCTCGCCGGGCTTGGGGGACGTGCCCCCCTGCGCGGTCGCGGGCTTGCCCTACGCGGGGGAAGCGGGCTGTGGCGGGGGGGAGCTCTTGCCGCCGGCATCGCCGCGTTTGGGGGAGGGCTGAGCGGACGTGTTGTCCCTGGCGGCGACCTCCTTCGGCGGCGCCTTCGGGGACGTCTCGCCGGGCTTGGGGGACGTGCCCCCCTGCGCGGTCGCGGGCTTGCCCTACGCGGGGGAAGCGGGCTGTGGCGGGGGGGAGCTCTTGCCGCCGGCATCGCCGCGTTTGGGGGAGGGCTGAGCGGACGTGTTGTCCCTGGCGGCGACCTCCTTCGGCGGCGCCTTCGGGGACGTCTCGCCGGGCTTGGGGGACGTGCCCCCCTGCGCGGCCGCGGGCTTGCCCTGCGCGGGGGGAGCGGGCTGTTGCGTGGGGGAGCTCTTGCCGCCGGTATCGCCGGCCTTGGGGGGCGTGCCTCCCTGCGTCGTTGCGCTGGTGTTCCCCTGGGGAGCATTGCCCGGGAGCTGCGATGATGGGTTCGTGGGTGGCGTGGAGCCCTGGGGAATGCCGCCGCCGGAAGGCGAGGATTGAGGCCTGGCCGGGGTCTGGATGGCCTGAGGCGGGGTGGTGGTATTGCCGAGATTCTGAGGCTGCGGGTTGGGGCGTGGCGCGGCGTCCTGGGGAATGCCGCCGCCGGAAGGCGCGGATCGAGGCCTGACCGGGAGCTGCGGGCTTCCAGCGGTGACAGGGGGCGTCCTGGAGCCGGGGAGCGCAGGGGACTGCGACCCGCCGCTGCCCGGCATCGCGCTCGGGTTCGGAGGAACGTTGACCGGAGAGGGCGGCCTGGGCGTCGCGGTGGGCGAGCTCGGCGCCGTGGTAGGCCCCTGGCCGACATGGGAACCATTGTTCCCGCCCGTCGCGCTCCCGAGCTGATTCCCCGAAGGCGTGGTCGTCGCGGTCGTCGCGGTCGTCGTGGTCGTCGTGGCCGTCGGGCCGGGCGAGCTCGTTTGGCTCACGCTCTTCCGCGTGACCGGATCCCAGCCGGAGAAGGCGCCCGGCTTCGGGGTCGGCTTCGGGGCCGCGGCCTGGTTCACGGCGTCGGGCACGGCCGTGCTGCTGGACGGCGTGCTGCTGCCGGCCGAGGGGTGCGTGAAACGGCTTGAGCCCTTTATCTGGTTGCCCAGCCCCGACCGGACCCCGGTGACTGGCGACGGCGAACGGCTCCGCGAGGACCTCATGAGCCATGATTGACGCGAAAATCGCGCGTTGCCAAGCGCCTCGCCCCCGCGCCTCGCGGCGGGATATCCCGTGCCAAGGCATTCCTGCTCCGCCCGCTCCGCACCGCCTCGGGGCCGCGTCTGGATCGGCGATCCCCGCACCTCGGATCCGCAACGGCGCGCCCCATTGCGGCGCTCGCTCGTCGAAACGCCGACGCGGTCCGGGCATGCGTTCAGGTCGACGCGCAACAGGCGCCTCGATTGCGGCCAACCCGCCGGCCAGGTAATCTGTCTCTCGAATGCATCCGCCAGCGCGGCGGTTATGCTGTAATATTCCTGTGTGAGTGAATTGTTTTGCCGATCCCTTCACGCGCCGGGCGCGCGGTCGAGCGTCGGCGCGCTCGCCGCGCTCGGCGGCTATCGAGGGCTGTCGGCGCGAATCCAAGGTTGAGCCGGCTCGCTGCGCGCCCGCCGCCGAGGCGAGTTGTCTCGCGCGGCGCTCTTGTGTACGAGGTTGGAGCTGCAGCGCTGGCCCATGAAGCCGTCGCGCAGGGCCAGGAGAGCGAGGATCCATGAGCATCACGACCATCGCCGTCACCGACTTCGAGCCTGCGACGGCGCCGCTGCCCGCGTTCGACGAGGAATCGACGGTGCAGAGCCTGCTCGTCTCCCCCGTCGAGGCCGCGTACCGCCATCGCCTGCCCATCGTCGGACGCACGGACGTGCACCCGCTCGTCCAGGCGGCGTACATGTCCTTCACCCAGCGCTACCCCCTCGTGCTCTCGCCCGACGTGATCTGGTTCTGCCTGGCCCGGGGGTTCACGCTCCACGTCGCCGCGAACGAGGAGCAGCGGCGCCAGGTCCTCCTCGAGGACGGCGACTTCGAGCTGAGGATCGACCGGCCGGATTTCACGCTTGGCCAGGTGAACCCGTGGCCCGTCGCGTTCTCGGACTTCTCCGCCCAGATCGCCGAGCGGGTCGGCACGCTGCGGGAGCTCGTGACGGCCAGCTTCTCGACCACGGGGCCAGTGGAGCGCGTGGCGTCGGAGCTCACGGTCATGACGCCGTACGTGCCGCACTTCGAGTGGCAGCCGCCCTTCCCCGCGGACATGAGCTTTCCGAACGCCGGAATCCCGCGCATCTACCTGCTCGGCACGGCGGACGACTGGCGCTGGGTGCGCCACCGCGCGGCGGCGTTCGCCCCGTTCGGCGCGGAGCGCTGGACGCATGTCCTCCTGCCGGTGCTCGACCAGCTCGTCGCCGCGGCGGAGGGCCGTCAGGATCCGGCGTTCTGGCGCGCCTTCTTCCGCTACGAGAACGCCGCGGACGAGCTCACCGGGTGGATCCACGTGCTCTTCCCCTACCTGCGCGCCTGGCCTGCCGACCACTTCGTTCCGAACACGGCCCTCGACGGCTGGCTCGAACGGTGGCGGGCCGCGGAGGCCCGGCGCAACCCGCTCGCCGCGCTGGCGAAGCCGGAGGGGCCCGGGCTCGCTCGGCTCCCGCCCGGGCTGACCAGCGTGCCCTTGCGGTTCATCGATGCGCAGCGCCAGGAGCACGCCCTGGAGTTCATCAGCGGCCTCGTCGGCGTAACGCAAGATCAGCACTCGCTCGCGCTCATCCCGGAGTTCGTGTGGGCCGTCGTCCACGGAGAGCCCGGGCCCGCGGCGGAACCGCCCGCCGAACCGCGCTGAGCGCGGCGGCAGCCGCTCGGCGAGGGCCGCGCCCGCCCCGCCGCAGCCGCGCCCCGGACCGCCGCGCGACGCGAACCGCAGCGCGAGCCCGGCCGCGCTGTCCCGCCCGACGCTGCGGAGCTGCACCACGTGGTCGATGCGGTTCACGAGCTCCGGCCGGAAACGCTCTCGCACGCTCGCCGGCGCCGCGCTCCGCCGCAACTACCCCCCGCCGCGCTGCGGGAGAGCGTCAAGTAGGCTGTTGCTTCCCAGCCCGGAGCGGCAGCAGAAAACGCCCCTGACAGCCGGCGCGACTCCGTGCGCTACGGTGACAGCGTGCGTCAAAACAGGCGCGCACGGCGGCACACGAACAACTGGGCTGCAACATTTCGATGGGGCGGAGCTATGGAATCATCTACCCCCAGCGCTCACGAGGAGGTGTACAGTGGCGCACATGCCGCAAACGCCTTATCTCATGGTATCTCGCCGACGCGCGGTTCGAGCCGCGCTCTCTTTGTCCCTCTTGCTCGCGCCGCTCGCGGGGGCTGTACCCGCGAGCGCCGCGGTGGAGCAGCTGGACGGCACGGAGCTTCCCACGCCGGTCAGAGAGGCCGAGCTCGGCCTCGTGCGGGGCCGCGGGTTCCCGGACAACGCCGTCACGCTCGATGGGCTCTTCATGTACCGGGGGGAGGACATCGATCCCGTGGCGGACGCGAGCACGGAGCCGGGCGTCTTCTCGCCGCTCTGCGGGTTCACGGGAGAGCTGGTGCTGCGCGGGGGCGGGTGCAAGGTCGCGTTCGGCTGGTACAACGCGACGGCGAGCGGCGCGCGCCCGCCGGACAACGAGATCTACGAGCTGATCCCCGCGGACACGTCGGTGGCGTTCCGGTGCGAGGACAACGACTTCTGCCCGCTGGCCACGATGATGACCACCCAGGCGGGGCAGCACGACTGGACGCCGACCCAGTTCTCGGCGGCCGACATCCGCAACGACCCGCGGTACGACGGCGGCCTGGTCGGCTTCGCGCTGATCGGCAAGGCGGGCACCTACTGCACCCAGACGAAGTTCTCGCAGCGCGAGCTCAACACGGTCTGCACGAGCTGCACGCCGAACGAGCCGTGGGTGACGACGCTGATCTACACGTCGACGGCCTCGCCCGACGCGTTCTATGTCGCCTTCGAGGACCTGCCCGTGACCCCGACGAGCTGGAAGGGGAGCCAGGGCGGGTACGAGAACGACGGCGACTTCAACGACTTCGTTTATTACATCACGGGGGTGACCTGCCAGGGCGGCGGCCAGATCTGCGACACGGGGCTGCAGGGCGCGTGCGCCGTGGGGAGGACGGGGTGCGCGACCGAGGGCGAGACCGAGTGCCTGAGGGTCCTCGAGCCCGGCGAGCAGAGCGAGCGCTGCGACAACATCGACAACGACTGCGACGGCGAGGTCGACAACGGCGAGGGGCTCTGCGCGGACGGCCTCGTGTGCAACCGCGGCTCGTGCGTGCCGTACTGCGGCCGCGGCGAGGTGGTCTGCGACCAGGGCCTCGTCTGCGAGGAAGGCCTCTGCGTGGAGCAGGCGTGCGTGGGCGTGGCGTGCGAGGGCGGCCAGGTCTGTATCGGCGGCACCTGCGTGGGCGGGTGCGACGGCGTCATCTGCCCGGCCAATCAGGAGTGCCAGCTCGGGCGGTGCGTGGATCTCTGCGCCCAGATCGAGTGCGAGGAGGGCGCGGTCTGCGAGCGCGGCATCTGCCAGTCGAACTGCGGCTGCCGCACCTGCCCCGAGGGCAAGACGTGCTCGGCGGCGGACGGCCGATGCGTCGACGCCGGCTGCGATGGCGTGACCTGTGCTGAAGGGCAGCTCTGCATCGGCGGGAGCTGCACCGACGCGTGCGCGGGCGTCGTCTGCCCCGGCAACGCGCCGTGCGTCCGCGGGTTCTGCGGCGATCCGCCGGTCAACGGCGGCGTCACGGCCTCGAGCGGGGGCCAGGACGGAGGCGGCCTGTTCCTGGACGATCCGCTGGATCCGACCTCGGGCGCCGGCGCTGGCGCGGGCGCTGGCGCGGGCGGCGGGGACGGCGGCTTCGTTCCCAAGCCCGACTCGTCCTGCGCCTGCCGCGCGGGCGCGACGTTCGAGGGCTCGCCGGCCCGCCTCGGCCTGCTCGGCCTCGGTCTGCTGCTGCTCGCCGGCCGCCGGCGCGGTCCTCGCGCCGCGCTGTAGCGGCGGCGCCGCGCGCCCGCGTCACCAGCTCGCGCGCGCCGCCATCGCGGCCACGAGGCCCGCCACGACCGCCGCGAGGAACCACGCGAGGCGCGCGCCGGGGGGCTCGCGCCCCGCGGCGCCGGCGGGCAGCGGGAACACCACCGACCGCACCCGCCGGGACTCCGCGTCGACCAGGAGCACGCCGTCGACGTCGAACGCGAGCCGGTACTCGAGCAGCTGCCGCCGCGTGGCCGGCGTGTCGATGCGAGGCGCGAGCCGGCCTGTCTTCACCTCGGCGACATACCGCCTCTGGCCGTGCGCCACGAGGTAGTCGGCGCGGAGCCCGACGGTGAACGGCTCGCCGTCGATCTGGACTCCATAGGAGACCGCGACCTGCCGGCCAACGATCGTGTACCCGAGCTCGCGGAGGAGCGCCTCGGCGCGCGCCTCCCCCGCGGCGCCCTGCTCCCGGCAGCGCTCGAGCCGGCGCCGCTGCCGGGCGCTCCGCCACGCGAGCCGGAGCGTCTGGACCAGCCCGAAGAAGAGCGCCGCGCCGGCCACGGCCAGGAGGAGCTCCGGCGGGATGTCGCGGAATTCCACGCAGCGCGGGTTTGCGCAGGAATCCAGACCCCGGGCCAAGTTTTGTGCGCACGGTTGTCCTCGGCCTGGCTGGCGCGCATGTCCGCGCCCTCCTATTACAGTTTCACAAGAGGTATACCGCCTGCTCGCGCTCTGGCGTGGCTGCGTCGGGCGCCGAGCGTGCTCGACGGGTCCGGTCAGGGATGCACATCCACCATTGGCGAGAGTTCCCGTATTATCCGGCCGAGGCCCGTTCCTCCGTGATCGATCTCGAGAGCAGATCTCGGTCGCAGGTGCGTGTGCTGACCGAGGTCGGCCGCGCGCTCGCGGTGGCGCGCTCCGCGCGCGAGATCCAGGAGACCGTCCTCTCGGCGGCGCGGCAGCTGGGCGGCGCCGGCAGGGCCGTGTTGATCCTGAACGACGACGAGGGGCGGCCGGTCGTCCGGTCCTCGCTGGGGCTCGACCCGGCGCTGGTCGCCGAGCTCCGCGGCCGCCCGCTGCCGAGCTTCGACGAGGGGGTCGCGCGCGCGTTGCACGGGTCGGCCCATGTCGTCGCCGCCCCCTTGATCCTCCACGACCGCATCTCCGGCGTGCTCGCGGTCGAGCGCTTCCGCCAGGCCTCGGACGAGGATGCCTGGTTGCTCGCGGCGCTCGCGGATCAGGCCGCGGTGGCGCTCGCCAGCGCGGACGGGCAGGCGCCTCCCGTGCTTGAGGGCGCTGGCGAGCGCGCTGGCGAGGCCGCGGCGGGAGAGCTCGACGCGCGCCTGGAGGTGGACGTCCAGCGCGAGCGCTATCGCCTGCTCGCGCGAGCGGTCAAGGACCCGATCTGGGACTGGGACCTCCGGACGGACCAGGTCGAGCGCAACGAGACCTTTCATGAGGTCTTCCGCTACGCTCCCGCGCAGACGTCGCCCACGGGCGCCTGGTGGTTCACCCGCCTGCTGCCCGAGGATCGCGATCGCGTGGCGCGCCGCTTCGAGGAGCTCCTCCGCGGCAGCGACGACAGCTGGTCGGACCAGTACCGCGTCTACCGCGGCGACGGCACCGTCGCCCACGTGTTCGATCGCGGGTCCGTGCTCCGCGACGCGCGCGGCGAGGCGATCCGCATGGTGGGCTTGACCGTCGACCTGAGCGAGCGGTTCCGGATCGAGAGCGCGCTCCAGGATCGAGAGGACCGGCTCCGGCTCGCCACGTGGGCGGCGGACGTGGGCACGTGGAGGATCGACCTCACCACCCTCTCCGATACGAGGGACGCGAGCCTCAACCGCATCCTCGGCCTGGAAGAGCGCGAGACGACGCAGGCGATGGACGACTGGCTGAGCCGCGTGCACCCGGAGGACCGCGACGCGGTGATGGCGGCCCACCAGCGGACCCTCCGGGAACAGCACGTCTACGACATGATCCATCGCATCGTCCGCCCCGACGGGGCGATCCGGTGGGTCCACGACCGCGGGCGGCTCATCCTCGATCGGGGCGGCTCCCCGCTGTTCTTGACGGGCGCCGTCGTCGACATCACCGAGCTGAAGCAGCTCGAGCGAGAGCGCGCGGACCTGCTCCGCCGCGAGCAGCAGGCGCTCGCCCAGTCGGAGAAGGATCGCCTCCGGGCCGAGGACGCGAACCGCATGAAGGACGAGTTCCTCGCGACGGTCTCTCACGAGCTGCGGACGCCGCTCACCGCGATCCTGGGCTGGGCGCGGCTGATCAAGGAGCGGGAGCTCGGCCCGGACCGCGTCAAGCAGGGGATGGCGGCGATCGAGCGGAACGCCCACGCGCAGGCGCAGATCGTCGACGACATCCTCACGGTCTCCCGGATCATCACCGGCAAGCTGCGGCTGAACACGGCCGCGGTCGACGTCGCGGCCGTCGTCGAGGCCGCCGTGGACACCCTCACGCCCACGGCGAGGGCGAAGGACATCGAGATCTGCGTCGAGCTCGACGACGCGCCCGGCGAGATGAGCGGCGACCCGGACCGCCTCCAGCAGGTCATGTGGAATCTGCTCTCCAACGCGGTCAAGTTCACCCCGAAGCGAGGTCGGGTGACGGTCCGGGTGGGCCGGAGCGACGCGCAGGTCGTGATCGCGGTCTCCGACACCGGCAAGGGCATCGCCCAGTCGTTTTTGCCGTATGTCTTCGACCGCTTCCGCCAGGGCGACTCCTCGCCGACGAGGGCGCACGGCGGCCTCGGCCTGGGGCTCGCCATCGTCCGCCACCTCGTCGAGCTGCACGGGGGCACGGTGGAGGCGGAGAGCCAGGGCGAGGGCCGCGGCGCCACGTTCGCGGTGACGCTCCCCCTGAACGCGGCGCCCTCCAGCGCGCGCGAGGAGCCGCCGCCCGCGCCGTGGCGCGTCGCGCTCGAGGAGGGGGAGCCGGCGCCGCTCTGCGGCCTCCACGTCCTCCTCGTCGACGACGAGCCGGACGCCCGCGAGATGATCGCGTTCCTGCTGGAGGGCGCGGGCGCGCAGGTCACCACGGCGGGCTCGATGGGCGAGGCCATGGGCGTCCTGGAGCGGCTGAGGCCCGACGTGCTGGTGAGCGACATCGGCATGCCGGGGGAGAGCGGCTACACGCTGATACGGCAGGTGCGCGCGGCGGGCCGGGACGCGATCCGGGGGATCCCCGCCGTGGCCCTGACCGCTTATGCGCGGATCGAGGACCAGAGGAGGGCGCTCTCGGCCGGCTTCCAGAAGCACGTCGCCAAGCCGATCGACCCCGCCGGCCTGGTGAAGGTGATCGTGGAGCTCGCCGGCCGGCCGTGAGCCGGCGAGGCCCTGCGGCCGGCGCCGGCGCTGCGCTGGTCTGCCGTCGCGGTTGCCGGGCGAGGTCAGCGATGGGCGACGTCGTTCGCCATGGGGCGAGACGCGCTCTGCTGCGCGCCCGTCGAGGCCGTCGAGCCGGTCGTCGAGCCGGTCATACCCGCCGTCGCGGTCGTCGTCTCGGCGGCCCGCTTGACGCGGATCTGGTTGTGCACGTCCTCCACGCCGCGGACGCTCTCGGCGATCTGCTCGATGAGGCGCCTGTGGTGGCGCTCGCTCACCGTGCCCTCCAGCGTGACCTCGCTGTTCTGCACACGGACGATGACCTCGCTGACATCGATATCGTCGCGATCCGAGAGCAGCTCGCAGACGTCCTCGCGGATGCGCTCGTCGGACCGCTTGTAGCCCTTGGGCCCGCGGCCGAACGCGCTGCGCACGCGCTCTCCGATGTTGTTCAGCGCGCCGCTGACGTTCTGCATCGCGGAGCGGCCCGCGTCGCGGACCGTGCGAACGAAGTCCTGGCCGTACTCGCGGTCCTGTTCGCGGCCCCAGCCGCGGTCCTCGTCGCGGCCCCAGCCGCGGTTCTCGTCGCGGCCGTAGGGGCTGCCGAAGCTGCGGTTGTAGTCGCCGCGGTAGTCGCGGCCGTATCCGCCGCCGAAGGTGCCCTCGTGCTCGCCGCGGTAGTCGCGGCCGTACCCGCCGCCGAAGCTCCTGTTGTACTCGCCACCGAAGCTGCGGTTGTAGTCGCCGCGGTAGTCGCGGCCGTACCCGCCGAAGCTGCCCTCGTGCTCGCCGCGGTAGTCGCGGCCATAGCCGCCGCCGCCGAAGCTGCGGTTGTAGTCGCGGTCGAAGCCGCCGTCGCGACCGGAGGAGCGGCCCTGGTCGTAGGTGTGCTCGCCGCCGTAGCCGCGCTGCATCGCGCGCCCGCGGTCCTGGTCGTAGCCCGAGGTGCGGTGCTCGTCGCGCGACCAGCTGCGCTCCGGGAAGCTGCTGCGCGGCCGGCCGTAGCGCTCGTCCCAGCCTCCGCCCTGTCCTTGGCGCTCGTCCCACCTGCTGCCTTGTGCCTGGCGCTCGTCCCAGCTCCCTCCCTGTCCTTGGCGCTCGTCCCAGCCGCGCTCGTCTCGACCGTAATCCATATCCCTGTCGAATCGATTTCGCATGGTGGCAACTCCTTCGTTGCGTTGTGAAACAACGTCAAATGCGGTTCAGCCACGCGCCGCGACGCTGCTCACAGCGACCCTGGCACAGCTCATCGCGTGGACCACCACAGTGGAGCGCATCGGCCCGAGTCGCAATCGGGGAGAACCCTTCGTCGTCCCCCGGGGCGATCCCGAAACGAGCGATGTGGTCTCAAGCACAGATGAGATCGCCCATCGCGGTTACATCGTGCGGTATCTGGTGAGACCCCATGGCCGCTGCGAGATTGCCCACCAGAGCCCGGCGGCGTGTTCACCACGAACGAACTCACCGCGTGCGCGATCGAACACATCGGTCGAGCGGATCATTCCGCGCACGTCGCCCGGCTGGGAGCAGCGCGTCGATCGCGGCAGCGCGTTGGAGCGTCGCGTCGGATGA
Source organism: Sorangium cellulosum So0157-2 (assembly GCF_000418325.1). GTDB lineage: Bacteria > Myxococcota_A > Polyangia > Polyangiales > Polyangiaceae > Sorangium > Sorangium cellulosum_D. The sequence continues at coordinate 11,743,014 of NC_021658.1, read as the reverse complement.
GGCCGTGCAAGAGCTCGCCTGTCGGCGTGCGTCGAACCTAGGGCTGTTCCCGACTGCCTGTTGCGTCGGTGCCCAGCTCATGACGGCGAGGGGAGGGCTGGATGACGCTCCCGCTCTCTGTACGTCTGACTCCGTCTGACCTCCGTCGTCCGGCGGTCAGATTCCGTCTGTTCCGAGCCTCAGGCCAGCTCGACGCCGAGCAGCCAGAGCATCAGCGCCTTCTGCACGTGCAGCCGGTTCTCGGCCTGGTCCCACACGCGCGAGCGCGGCCCTTCCAGCGTCTCGTCGTCGATCTCCTCGCCCCGGTGCGCCGGCAGGCAGTGGAGCGCGATCGCGTGCGGCGCGGCCTTGCCCATCACCCCGGCGTCCACCGTCCAGCCGGCGAACGCGGCGCGGCGCCGCTCCGCCTCGCCCTCCTGGCCCATGCTCGCCCACACGTCGGTGTTCACCACGTCCGCCCCCGCCGCGCCCTCGCGCGGGTCGTTCACGAGGGTGACGTGGCCTGTCGCCCGCGCCCGCGCGACCTCGTCCGCGGGCGGCATGTACCCCGCGGGCCCGGCGAGCACGAGGTGGAAGTCGAAGAGCGGCGCCGCCTCGAGCCACGAGCGCGCCATGTTGCTCGAGCAGTCGCCGAGGAACGCGATGCGCCGGCCGGCGATGCCGGTCCTGTCCCCGCCCGCCGCGAGCGCCTCCTCGATCGTGAAGATGTCGCTGAGCACCTGCACCGGGTGCCCGTCGTCCGAGAGCGCGTTGATCACCGGCACGCTCGCCTCCGCCATCTCGAGCAGGCGCGCGGTCGACGACGTGCGGAACGCGATCGCGTCGCAGTACCGGGCGAGCACGCGGGCCGTGTCGCGGATCGGCTCGCCGCGCGCGAGCTGGCTGCCCTGGGTGCTCAGCACGACCGGCTGGGCGCCGAGCTGCGCGATGCCGACCTCGAACGACACGCGCGTGCGCGTGCTCGCCTTCTCCAGCACGACCGCGATCGACCTGCCGGCGAGCAGCGTCGCGCGCCGCCCCTTCGGCTCCTCCTTCAGGCGCGCGGCGAGCCTGAGCACGCGGTGCGCTTCGGCCAGGGTCATGTCCGTGATCTTGAGGTAGTCGCGCTTCGCCATGGTCTCGCCTTCCGCGTCGCTGCCGTCCGGGGCGCGCGCCCTCCCGCCGCGGAGGAGCCCGCGACGAGCGCGCCGCGCGCCCGCCGTGATGTGGCACGACCGGGACGCCGCCGTCAATCGCGCCCGGGGGCGCCGCGCAGCTCCATGGCTGTCTGATGGTGAGTTCCGAGCGCGCGCCTGGAGACGGCGTACCTCGCCGCGGCGACCGATGTCGTCTGTCGCGCCGCCCGGCGCTCAACGCCCGATCTCGATTTGCCACGCATGCTCGGAGACCTGCTCCACCGACGCGCGGATCCCGAGGAGATCGCGCAGCAGCTCGAGGTGGGTCGTCGTGTGTGACGACGGGCGGACGGTCCGGAAGGCGCCGCGCCCCGCGAGGGCGACGGGCAAGAGCAGCTGATCGGCCAGGTGCTCGCCCACCGGCACGCCCGCCGCGAGGTAATCGCGCGCCTCCTCGGCGGCCTTCGCGGCGACCGACTCCGCGCGAACGCCCTTCTCGCCGAACCCGGTGAAGACCTCGGTCACGTGCTCGCTCTCGACGGCGATCGTGATCACGTTGCCCGGGCCGTGGCCGCCCGTCAGCACGCTCGGCTTGAAGCAGGCCGGCTCCCAGCCGAGCACCGCCGCCGCCGCGTCGAGCTCGCGCATCGCGACGGAGCTCGGGAGGTTCGACACGGTCGCCACCGCCCTCCGGCCGCGGATCTCCCCGCGCGAGAGCAGCTCGAGCGGCGCGAGCGCGGGCGAGGGCGCGATCGAGACGCGGGCGAGCCCGCCGCCCGCGGGGTAGAAGCCGGGCGTCACCAGCGTGGCGGTGACGTCCGGCCCCATCCGCCGCACGAGCGGCAGGTAGGCGAGGTCCAGGAAATCGAACGGCGGCGCCATGGGGTTGTGCGTGCCGCCCTCGAGCGTGAGCGTCGACGGCGCGGGCGCGCGGAGCAGCGCCGGCAGGACGGTCTGCAGCACGAGCGTCGTGCTCCCCGCGCTGCCGACGCGGAACGTGTGCTCGCCGGGCACGATCGCCGTCGGCCGGAAGACGATCTCCTGCGCGCCGAGCGCGGCGCCCGACACCTCGGCGCGGCCGACCTGGGCGGCGGCCTGGACCGAGGTGAGGTGCTGCCGCATCAACCCCGGGCGCGCGCGGCCCTTGCGGATCGAGGTGATCCGGACGGGCGTCTGCGTGATCAGCGAGAGGCAGAGCGTCGTGCGGAGGATCTGCCCCCCTCCCTCTCCGACGGATCCATCGATGGTCAGCATGGCAGTCGACTCTCCCTGGACGAGCGATACCACGACCCCGGGCCGCGGCTCACCCCTTCACGCACACGACCTGCCGCAGCGTGTGCACGATCTCGACGAGGTCCCGCTGCGCCCGCATCACGTCGTCGATCGGCTTGTACGCGGCCGGCGTCTCGTCGATCACGGCCTCGTCCTTGCGGCACTCGACGCCGGCGGTCGCGGCCTCGTGCTCGGCGACGCTGAAGCGGCGGCGCGCCTCGGTCCGCGACATCACGCGGCCGGCGCCGTGGCTCGAGCTGCAGAAGCTCTCCGGGTTGCCGAGCCCGCGGACGATGAACGAGCGCGCGCCCATGCTGCCCGGGATGATCCCGAGATCGCCCGCCCGCGCGCGCACGGCGCCCTTGCGCGTCACGAGGACGTCCTTCCCGTAGTGGTGCTCGCGCGCCACGTAGTTGTGGTGGCAGTTCACCGCCTCGACGGCCGCGTCGAAGGGCGGCAGCGCGCCCGACGCGCGGAGCGCGCCCACCACCTGCGCCATCATCAGCTCCCGGTTCACGGCCGCGAAGTCCTGCGCCCACGACACCGCCTGCATGTAGTCGTGGTAGTGCCTCGTCCCCTCCGGCAGGTAGGCGAGGTTCGCGTCGGGCAGGTTCACGAAGAAGCGCCTCATCTCCTGCTTGGCGAGGTCGATGAAGTAGCTCCCGACGCGGTTGCCGACCCCGCGCGATCCGCTGTGCAGCATCACCCAGACGCGGTCGTCCTCGTCGAGGCAGAGCTCGATGAAGTGGTTGCCGGTCCCGAGCGTGCCGAGGTGCTCGACGGCCGAGCCGCGCCCGAGGCGCGGGTGCTTCTCGAGAATCTGCCGGTACCGCGGCTCGAGCGCGGCCCACGCCTCGATCTGGGCTGGCGGGGGCGAGCGCCACGCGCCGCGGTCGTTCTTCCCGCCGTTGTCGGTGCGGCCGTGCGGCACCGCCTCCTCGATGGCGGTCCGGAGCGCGCGCAGCGAGTCCGGCAGGTCCGACGCGCGGAGGCTGGTGCGCGCCGCCATCATCCCGCAGCCGATGTCGACGCCGACGGCCGCCGGGATGACCGCGCCGTGCGTCGCGACGACGCTCCCCACCGTCGCGCCGATGCCCTGGTGCGCGTCGGGCATCACGGCGATCCACTTGTGGATGAACGGCAGCGCGGCGATGTTCTTGAGCTGCGCCTCGGCGGCGGGCTCGAACGGCACGCCGACGGTCCACGCCTTGATGGGCACGCCCGAGTCGGTGGGGATGACGTTGTAGCTTCGCTCCATGGCAGGATCTCCGGGAAGGGGGCGAGCCGTCCGGCGCGCGCCCCGGGGTTCGGTGATGGTTGGGTCACGCCTGGGTCGTTCGGCTCAGGCGTTCCGGCAGGCCGGTGTTCCGGCGTCCGACGTCCGACATTCACGTATCGCACAGCGCGTGCCACCCGAAATCCCGGCGATCCGAGGGCGCTGGCCGCGGCACTTATCTAGATGTATAAAGCATCTAGAGAAAAGTCTATGACGCGCAAATCCACGGTGGTCCTCGGCATGCTCGGCCCGACGCTGGACACCGGCAAGACGCCGGAGCGCTGGTCGCGGTGGCGTCCGAGCGTGGCGCTCTGCCAGCACGAGGACCTGATCGTCGACCGGTTCGAGCTGCTCTACCAGCGCCGGTTCGACGGCCTGGCCGGGACGGTGATGGGCGACGTGCGGCACGTCTCGCCGGAGACGGACATCCGCGGTCACGTGCTCGAGCTGGACGACCCGTGGGACTTCGAGGCGGTGTACGGCGCGCTGCACGACTTCGCGCGGGCGTACCCGTTCGCGCCGGACCGGGAGGAGTACCTCATCCACATCACGACGGGCACGCACGTCGCGCAGATCTGCCTGTTTCTGCTCACGGAGTCGCGTTATTTGCCCGGTCGGCTCATCCAGACGTCGCCGCCGAAGCGCGACCGGGCGGAGCTCGCGGCCGGGTCGTTCACGATCATCGATCTCGACCTCTCGAAGTACGACCGCATCGCCTCGCGCTTCCAGAAGGAGCAGCGCGAGGCGGTGTCGTTCTTGAAGAGCGGTATCGAGACGCGCAACGCGGGGTACAACCGGCTGATCGAGCGGATCGAGCACGTGGCGATCGCGTCGCGCGCGCCGATCTTGCTCATGGGCCCGACGGGGGCGGGCAAATCGCAGCTCGCGCGGAAGATCTACGATCTCAAGAAGGGTCGCCGGCAGGTGAGCGGCGACTTCGTGGATCTGAACTGCGCGACGATCCGCGGCGACGGGGCGATGTCGGCGCTGTTCGGGCACACGAAGGGCGCGTTCACGGGCGCGCTCAAGGACCGCCCGGGCCTGCTCCGCAAGGCGCACGAGGGGGTGCTGTTCCTCGACGAGATCGGCGAGCTCGGCGCGGACGAGCAGGCGATGCTGCTGCGCGCGATCGAGGAGAAGGCGTTCTTGCCGGTCGGCTCCGACCGCGAGGTGCGGAGCGAGTTCCAGCTCCTTGCCGGCACGAACCGCGATCTGTCGCTGGAGGTCGCGGCGGGGCGCTTCCGGGAGGATCTCCTGGCGCGGATCAACCTGTGGACGTTCCGGCTGCCGGGGCTCCGGGATCGGGTCGAGGACATCGAGCCGAACCTCGAGTACGAGCTCGACGCCTCGGCGCGGCTGCTCGGCGTGCGGATCACGATGAGCCGCGACGCGCGCGAGCGGTTCCTCCGGTTCGCGACGTCGCGGGAGGCGCTGTGGCCCGGCAACTTCCGCGACTTCAACGCGGCCGTGACGCGGATGGCGACGCTCGCGCCCGGGGGGCGCATCGGGCTGCCGATCGTGGAGGAGGAGATCGCGCGGCTTGCCGAGGCGTGGCGGCGGGCGCCGGCGGCGGGGAGCGCGGGAGCGGGGGAGGGCGGGGAGGACCTCCTGGTCGCGGCGCTCGGCGCGCGGCGGGCGGCGGCGCTCGATCCGTTCGACCGGGCGCAGCTCGCCGAGGTGCTGCGGGTATTGAAGAGCGCGCGGTCGCTGTCGGAGGCGGGGCGGGTGCTGTTCGCGGCGTCGCGGGCGAAGAAGAAGAGCGTCAACGACGCGGACCGGCTGCGGAAGTACCTGGCGCGGTTCGAGATCGACTGGAGCGAGGTGGTGGCGGAGGGCGGGTAGGGGGAAGCGCGCGATCGAGCTGCTACGCTGGCGCGGCCACCGGAACGACCATGCCGACACCGAAGCTGATGTGCTCGCTCGACGCCGACCGGCGGTCTCCGCTGCCGCGCGCGCCCCGTCTCGCCGGCGTCGCTTGCGCGGCGATGCTGCTCGCCTGTTCGCCCTCGCCGCCCGCGCGCGCTCCGGCGGCGCCAAGGGGCGGCGCTGCGCCCGCGAAGGCGCCGCCGGGCGGCGCGGAGCCGTGGCGGTCGGCGCTCGATCGCGATCACGCGCTCGTCGGCAAGCTATGGGACGTGAAGGCGGGCGCGTTCGTCGACGTCGCCGCGCTCTCGCCGCGGCTCGCCGCCGCGCGGTTCGTGCTGCTCGGCGAGCGGCACGACAACCCGGACCACCATCGGCTCCAGGCGCGCGTGCTGGAGCACGTGGCGGCCGGAGGGCGGCGCCCGCGGGTGGTGTTCGAGATGCTGGAGGCGCAGCAGCAGCCGGCGATCGCGGGCTACGCGGCCACAGGGCGAGGCGCCGCCGGGTTCGGCGCGTGGATCGGCTGGGAGAGGGCGAGCTGGCCGCCCTATTCGGAGTACCTGCCGATCTTCGACGTCGCCTTTCGCTTCGGGTTGCCGATCGTGGGCGGCAACGTGGCGCAGGAGGAGGCGCGGGCGCTCGCGCGGCAAGGCCTTCAGGGCATCTCGCCCGAGCGGGCGGCCGCGCTGTGGCTCGAGCAGCCGCTCCCGGCCGCCGAGCAGGCGTCGCTGGAGCAGGAGCTCCGCGATTCGCACTGCGGGCACCTGCCCGAGCGGCTGATCCCGACGATGGCGCTCGCGCAACGCGCGCGCGACGCGCAGCTGGCGCAGGCCATGGCCGGCGCGGAGGCCGGCGGCGCCGTGCTGATCGCGGGCGCGGGGCACGCGCGGCGCGACCGCGGCGTGCCGTACTGGCTGTCGCTCGAAGCGCCGGGAGCGGAGGTGCTGAGCCTGGCGTTCGTGCAGGTGCAGCGCGGCGCGCAGGAGCCGACCGAGTACGCCGCGCAGTTCTCGACGGCGACGCTGCCGTTCGATGTCGTGTGGTTCACGCCGCGCGTGTCGGACGGGGACCCCTGCGCCGCTTTCCGGGCGCGCTGACGGCGCGGGCGCGCTGAGGGCGCCTCTGGCCGCGACCGAACCTCGCCCCAGGAGGGCTGCGCGCCGGCAGCCGTAGATCCGTGCAGCCTCCGGCAGGCGCCGGCCCGCCCGCCCATCCCACGCCCCGGCCCGCCGGGCACGCGGCGCGTGTCCCCGCGCGGCATCGAGGTGTGGCTGCAAGCCCAGGGCCGTGCGCCGCAGCGCACCGGAAGGCTCACGGCGTGACCGATCCACGAGGGTGCCCGGAATTGACTGGGTGGGACGCGGCTGCTCGGCCCGTGCGGGAGCCATTGCATGAGCCAGGCACGTCGCTTGAACAATCACCATGATCCTAGCTGCCCGAGAGTCTACCGATGCCCTCGATTACACACGAAGCTCTGATAGACTGTTCAAAAACCGGCCGACGCTCGCTGCCGAGATGCTGCAAAGCGCGCTCGGCCAGCGGATCCCCACCTTCCAGGAAGCGCGCGTCGAGTCCTCGGATCTGACCGAGATCGTTCCCTCGGACCGCCGTGCAGATCTCGTCGTCGTGCTCGTGGGGGCGCAGCAGCGGCCCGCGCTGGGGATCGTCGTCGAGATCCAGCTCGGCGTGGATCCGAACAAGCCCTACGTGTGGCCGGTGTACATGACGCAGACACGAGCCCAGCATCGCTGCCCGACCCGGCTGCTGGTCGTGACCACCGATCCTGCAATGGCGCGGTGGTGCTCGCGGCCTATCCACACGGGCCATCCTGGCTGGACGCTGAGGCCGCTCGTGCTCGGGCCTGAGGGCGTCCCGGTCGTCACCGACGCCGAGCAGGCCAAGGCCGCGCCCGAGGTGGTCGTGCTCTCGGCGATGGCGCACGGGCAGAGCGGGGCGGGGGAGGCGATCGGCGTGGCGTTCCTGGCGGCGGCTGCCGGGCTCGACGAGGAGCGCCGCGCTGTCTACGGAGATCTGGTGCTATCCTCGATGAACGAGGCGGCGAGGCGGACGTTGGAGGCGATGATGAAGAGCGGATACGTGTTCCAGAGTGAATTCGCGCGCAGCTACGTGGCGAAGGGAAAGATCGAGGCCAAGGCGCAGGCCGTGCTCGCCGTGTTGGAGTCCCGCGGCGTCGACGTCCCCGCGGAGGTGCGAGAGCGCGTGCTCGCGAGCACCGATCTGGCCGAGCTGGACCGGTGGATCCGCCGGGCCGCGGTCGTCGGTGATGCCAGGGAGCTGCTCGTCACGACCGGCACCTGAGCGCGCGCCGCAGGCCTCCGCCAGCTGCCGGGTCGTTCGGCTCCGGCGCCGAAGGGGATTGCGCTGCAAGCTCGCTCCCCGCCCGCTCTACGGTTCGCCCGCCACCCCGCGCCTATCGCGCCGCTCCACCCGTGCCAACCTCGCGACGAGCGTTGCCCTTGTAGGTTTACCGCTACAGTATACAGTTGCGCCCCCCGCAGGCGCCGATCAGGGGCTCCGGCCACCGCCTCACAACCCGCCACGCTTTACCGGTTCACCTTATTGATGGCGCCGGTCGCGCCAGCTGTTGATCGTGGCGCCATGATGCCCCAGAGTGCCCGGCCCTGGAGGTCAGTTTCGATGGCTTTGCGTTCATTCCAACGGTCAGCCTTCCTGGTTCTTGCGCTTGGGACGGTCGCGCTCCTGCCGGCCTGCTCGGACGATGACGGCGGCGCGTCCGCGAGCTCCGGGGGGACGGGGGGCGCGTCCGCGAGCTCCGGGAGCTCGGGGAGCACCTCCGCCCAGGGAAGCGGCGGCGCTGGAGGCGGCACCGGCGGCTCCGAGAGCACGGGTGGCGGCGGAAGCGGCGGCAACGGCGGCAGCGGCGGCAGCGGCGGCGGCCCCGCCGCGTCGGGGATCACGCCCAACCCCATCATCTCGCGCGGCAAGCCCGCCTTCGCCTCGAGGGGAACGGCGTCGGTCATCAACGACGGCAAGTACAAGTCGGCGGGGACCTGGATCGCGGGCAAGCCCACCGCGGGCGCGCCGGCCTGGATCGCCATCCAGGTCGGCGACGGGTACGAGCGGCTGCTCCTGAGCTGGACGGCCTCGTACAACTACAACTACACGGACGTGCAATACGGGGCGCCGGGCGCCTACCGCGTGGAGACGTCGAGCGACTCCACGAACGGCTCGGACGGCACCTGGAAGAGCGTCGCCGAGGTGACCGACAACCCGGTCCGCACGCGCGCTCACAGCTTCGACTTCAGCGGCCAGAGCTGGGTCCGGCTCGTCGTGACCGCGGCCCCCGCGACGTCCGACGACACGGGCGTCCAGCTCGACGAGATCGACGTGCACGACATCTCGAACGGCGCGGAGGACACGTGGTTCTTCCTCGGCGACAGCATCACGGCGTTCGCCTACGACCGCGACACGCCGGCCACGCAGCCGAGCTTCGCGGAGAACGTGCACGCGGCGCACGAGCCCAACTATCCCGCGATGATCAACGGCGGCATCGGGGGCGAGCTCACGAAGAGCACGGACCGCCCCAGCGCGCTCGATCGCATCGATGACGTCCTGGAGATGAACCCCGATTACCATTTCTTCGCCATCGGCTACGGCACCAACGACTCCTGGGACCAGACCGACCCGAGCACCTTCAAGTCGAACCTGCAGGAGCTCATCGACGAGATCCAGGCGGCGGGCCGCGTCCCGGTGCTCGCGCGCATCCCGTTCTCGCCCGACGGCCACCACGAAGCGCTCGGCGTGTTCAACCAGGCGATCGACGAGCTCACGGCCGAAAACGCCCTCCCTCCTGGGCCGGATCTGTATGCGTGGTTCGAGGACCACCCCGAGCAGCTGAGAGATCAGGTGCACCCGGATGCCGCCGGGTGCGTCGCCATGAACAAGCTCTGGGCCGAGGCCGTGGACGGCCTCTACGCCGGCCAGCCGTAGGGCGCGTCACCGGGGCGGCCGGCGCGGGAGGTGAGCGATCTTGCCACGCTGCGCGGGAAGCGACAGGATGCGCCTCGCGACCGGGCCGAGCGCCACGTGACGCGTCGTCCCGCGGGCGCCGGAGCGGAGCCGTGATGGACGACGATCGGGAAGACGAGGACACGAAGCGGGACATCGCTCCCTACGTGCCGCGCCGCCCCGTGATGGCGGTGATCGGCAACGGCCTTTCGCTGGACGCGGCGACCGAGGCCGTGTGCGTCGAGCTCGGCCGCCGCGCCGTCGAGGCGGGGTTCCGGCTGGTGACCGGCGGGCTCGGGGGCGTGATGGCCGCCGTCTCGCGCGGCGGGCGCGAGGCGGCGACCTGGCGCGACGGCGACATCGTGGGGCTCCTGCCCGGGTACGAGGCGTCCGCGGCCAACCCGTACGTGGACATCGTCATCCCGACCGGCATGCAGATCGGGCGCAACATCCTGGTCGTCGCGGCGGCGGACGTCGTCGTGGTGGTCGGCGGGGGCGCGGGCACGCTGAGCGAGATCGCCGTCGCCTGGCAGCTCGGCAAGCCGATGCTCGCGCTCGCGACGAGCGGCGGCTGGGCGAGGCAGCTCGCCGGAGGGCGCGTGGACGACCGGCGCTCGGATCGCATCGGGTCGGTCGCGACCGCGGAAGAGGCGGTCGCGGCGGCGTGGGACCTCGCGGGCCGCAGCCGCGCCGGCGGCGGCCGGGTCTGAGCGACCTCCGCGGGAGCGCGCGCCGAGCGCAGGTGACGACAAGCACCCTGGCGGCAGCGCGTATGAGGTGATCTCTCTGGAGAGCCGGGCGCGCGCCTCACGTGATCGGGGAGCGGGCCGCGATCCGCGAGCGTCGATGAGCGAAGAGGGCCAGTGACTCCGGGCCACGCCGGCGTGGCGGTCGAGCCGGCCGCGAGCCGGCCCGTGCTAGGCTCGGCGCCGATGTCGGAAGCGGAAGAGGAAGAGGCTCGGCGGCTGAGAGCCCGCGTCGGGACGACCCTCCACGGCAAGTGGCGGCTCGACGCGCTGATCGGGGCGGGCGGAATGGCGGCCGTCTACGCGGCCACCCATCACGTGGGGCACCGCGTGGCCATCAAGATCCTGCACCCGGAGGGCGCCGTGTCCCGCGAGCTCCGCGCCCGCTTCGAGCAGGAGGCGCTCGCCGCCACGCGCCTCGGCCACCCGGCCGCGGTGCAGGTCCTCGACATCGACGTGACCGAGCAGGGAGAGCCGTTCCTGGTGATGGAGCTGCTCGAGGGCGAGAGCCTGCGCGAGCGCGCGTTGCGGCTCGGCAGCGTCCCGTTGCCCGAGATCCTCGCCCACGTGGACACGCTGCTCGAGGTCCTCCGGGCCGCGCACGACGCCGGGATCGTCCATCGGGACATCAAGCCGGACAACCTCTTCGTGACGCGCGATGGACGGCTCAAGGTGCTCGATTTCGGGATCGCGCGCATGAAGCAGGGCGGCGCCGGCCTAAAGACGCGGACGGGCGCGGTGCTGGGCACGACGAGCTACATGGCGCCGGAGCAGATCCTGGGGAGGGACGTGGACGGGCGGGCCGACCTCTACGCGGTGGGCGCGACGATGTTCACGCTGCTCGCGAACCGGCGGCTCCACGACGCGGACCGGCTCACCGAGGGAGAGCTCCTCATGAGGATGAGCACGACGCCGGCGCCGCCGCTCTCGACCGTGGCGCCCGGCGTGGATCCGCGGGTCGCGCGGGTCGTGGACCGCGCGCTCGCCTTCCAGGTCGAGCGGCGCTACCCGAACGCGCAAACGATGCTCGCCGACGTGCGCGCCGTGCGCCGGGGCGAGGAGCCCCCCTTCGCGACGGCGGCGGCGGCCGAGGGCGACGCGCGCACGCGCGTGCACGGCCGGGGCATGGGCGGACCGCCGGCGGGAGCGCCGCTGCCCGGCGCGATCCCGCCGGCCACGACGGCGCCGGCCGCGCCCATCGCCGCGCCGGCCGTACCGGCCGCGGCGCTGCCGAGCCAGCCGCCGGCGGGGGCGCGCGCCGCGCCAGGGCCGCGCGCGCCGGCTGCGCCGCCGCAGCTCGCCGTCGTGGTCGGGGCGGCGGTGCTCCTCTTCTGCGTCGGCCTCGGGGCAGCCCTGCTGCTCTTGCGTTCGCGCGACCAGGGCGCCGGCGACGCTCCCGGCAGCGGCGCGCCGACGTCGGTGTCCCTCAAGGACATCCCCCGCGCCGCGAGCTCCGTGGCCCGCGCGACCGACCCCGGCGGCTGCCAGCCGGGCGTGCCCTGCACCTGCGCGCCCGGCACGCCGGGAAACGTGCCAAAGAGCTGCGAGCTCACCTGTGGCGACGCGCCCGGCTGCAGGCCGAGCTGCTCCGAGCGCGACGTCTGCGAGAGCCGCTGCGCCGGCGACTGCCGGTCCTCGTGCGATCACAGCAAGGCGTGCGACACGCGGTGTGCGGATGCCTGCGCCGTCGACTGCCGTCATGTCGAGACGTGCCAGGCGACCTGCGGCGCGGGGTGCTCGTATACCTGCGAGAACGCGGGCAAGTGCGTCCCCGTCGTCGGAGACGGGAGCGTGGTGAGGTGCAATCAGGTCGGGCTGTGCGAGGTGACCTGCACGGGGTCGTGCGCGGTGTCGTGCACCGCTACCGGACGAGGGTGCCCGATCACGTGCCAGGGGCAGGGGCCGGCGAAGCGGTGCAGCGACGGTTGGAAGGCGTGCGGGGACGGCTGCTCGCTGCCGCGGTGAGGTGCACCGCTAGAAGCTCCCTCCGCGCCTCAGAGCCGCGCCTTGCGCAGCGCGAGCAGCCAGTCGTCGAGGTCGTCCTGGTTGCGCGGCTCCTCCGGCAGCACGGCGCGGTCGTGGGCCGCCTCCAGGGTCGTGAAGGCCCGGGAGATCTGCTCTGCCCACCGGCCGGCGGCCTCGGCGGAGAGCGCCGACTTCTCGCCGGCCCGCTTGGCCTCGATCAGCTCGCGCGCGGCGCTGAAGCCGTAGAGATCGAGCAGCGCGGTCACGTCGGTGACGATCTCGCCTGTCCGGAGCGCGTGGGCGCCGGTCAGCGCGGTCCGGAGGACGTAGAGCAGCTTCTTCGCCGACGTGCGGCCGCCCGTCTCCCAGGCGCGGAGCTGGCTCGTGGCGAAGCCGACGTAATGGCGGAAGATCCGCCGCGAGAGGGCCTCGGCGACGAGCGGGCGGAGCGAGGCGAGATCCGGATCGACGTGGAGCTGGAGGGGGCCGAGGATCCGCTCGATGTAGTTGCCGTTGCCCTGGAGCACGCCGAGGAGCACGGGGTGGATCTCGTTCGACGTGTAGTCGATCTCGACGCCGTCGATGACCTCCATGCGCGTGGGGCTCGCGCCGCCGCGGAGCAGGCCGAGCAGCCGCGCGGTCGGCTCGACGTGCACCGCCTTGAGGTCGACGTCGCTGTCCGGGGAGGGGAAGCCGTACGCGTGCGCGCCGCTCAGGGCGATGACGAGGTGCGGCCGCTTCGCCTCCTCCTCGGCGATGACGCGCGCCACGACCTCCTGCTGATGGGCTTCGAGCACCTGCGTGTTCATGCGTCGTCCTTTCTCTCGTCGCCGCCGCCGCGGCCCTCGCCGTCTTCGCCGGCGCCGCGCGCGACGCCCGCGTCCCCGTCGTCCCAGACGGCGACCGGCGCGGGGGGCGCGTCCTTGCCGAGCGGGCCCGGCGCCGCGGCCAGGTGGCGCCTCGCGACCTCCTCGCGGACGCGCCGGAGGAGCGCGTCGGCGCGGGGCACGTCGGGGTGCGGCGGCAGCTTCGTCGCGAGCCGGGCGGCCTCCAGCTCGGGCGTCATCGCCTCGGCGAGCGCGATCGTCCGGTCGAGCGGCCAGGCGCCGGCCTTGATGGCGAGGAGCGTCTCGCGCAGCTCGCCCTGCACGGCCAGGTCGACCTCGCCGTCGCGCAGCCAGCGGACGGCGGTCGCGATGAGGCGCACGAGGTTGTAGGCGTTCTTGGGGCGGAGATCGCGGGACAGGTCGAGCGAGGTCCGGCCCTCGCGGGCGAAGGCGGCGAGCGAGGCGAAGTCGCGCGCGGGCAGGAGGCCCTGGTCGTGGAGCGAGCGGTAGAGCTGCTTGATGTATTCCTTCGCCTGGAGCGCGCGGTCGGCCTCGGTGGGCGCGGCGCGCGGGCTGATGGCGGCGAGCTTCCGGGCGACGCCGTCGAGCGACAGCGACGGGTCGTCCGCGAGCCAGTCGAGCACGCGCTCCCGGTGCTCGGCGAGCCGGTGCGCCTGCGAGAGCCGCTTGAGCTGCGAGAGCGCGTAGCGGCCGAAGCTGCCGTAGATGGCCGACGACACGAACGCGCTGCGCGCCTCGAGGATCCACGCGCCGATCTCGTCGCGCGCCTCTGCGGTGGGGACGAAGAGCAGCTCGAGGGTGTTCGGATCGGCGCGCAGGGCCTGCCGGATGGCCTTCTCGACCTCCCAGTACGAGGCGCTGCCGTCGGCGCTCACGAGGTCTCGCGGCGGCTCGGCGAGGCCGGTGGTCCAGGGGAAGGGGAGGGCGAAGACGCCGCGCCGGTCGGTGTCGGACCCCTCGTGCGCGAGCCCCCACGCGCGCGACCCCACGACGGCCTCGAGGACGACGGCGGGCCGGAGCGCGTCCCAGGCGGCGCTGCGCCGCTCCGCGTGCCGCACCTGTCCGGCCTTGCGCGGGACGAGCTCGTCGCGGCGGTAGCGGACGACGCCGACGCCGACGACCATGACGTCGAGCTCCGCGCCCGCCGAGGCGACGACGCGCCCGACGGCGCCCTGCGGGACGCGGCGCTCGCCGACGAGGCGGTCGACGCGGGTGGTCACCTCGGTGCCGTGGGGCAGGGGGACCGCGAGCGGATCGAGGTGGGTGAGGCCGCGCAGGCGGAGCTCCATGAGACGACGCTACCATGCGGGGCGGGCCGAGCGGGCTCGTGCCGATCCTGCGACCCGACCCAGATTGGGGTGTGCGACCCGACCCAGATTGGGGTGCGACCTGTGTGCGACCCGAGCTAGGTTGGTGCGACCCGACCCAGGTTGGGCGACCCGACCCAGGTTGGGCGACCGACCCAGGTTGGGCGACCGACCCAGGTTGGGCGACCGACCCAGGTTGGGCGACCGACCCAGGTTGGGCGACCGACCCAGGTTGGGCGACCGACCCAGGTTGGGCGACCGACCCAGGTTGGGCGACCGACCCAGGTTGGGCGACCGACCCAGGTTGGGCGACCGACCCGTTGAGGCGACCCGACCCAGGTTGAGGCGACCCGACCCGACCCAGGTTGAGGAGGCGACCCGACCCAGGTTGAGGCGACCACCCAGGTTGGGCGACCGACCCAGGTTGGGCGACCGACCCAGGTTGGGCGACCGACCCAGGTTGGGCGACCGACCCAGGTTGGGCGACCGACCCAGGTTGGGCGACCGACCCAGGTTGGGCGACCGACCCAGGTTGGGCGACCGACCCAGGTTGGGCGACCGACCCAGGTTGGGCGACCGACCCAGGTTGGGCGACCGACCCAGGTTGGGCGACCGACCCAGGTTGGGCGACCGACCCAGGTTGGGCGACCGACCCAGGTTGGGCGACCGACCCAGGTTGGGTCGTCAGCGCTGCGAAGCAACCTGGGTCAGGGTAGCGGGGGTAGCATCGGTTGGCAGTAACCCCATGCTACCCAGGTCGGGATAGCAGGGGAGCCGTCCACCAGGGCCGACCGCCTGGCGGCCGCCACCCATGACGCGCGCCAAGTTCTTGAAAAGATTAGTGGCGACCCCCGGCACGGAGTTTGTTGTGTGTCCTGGCCATGAGCCAGCCCCGCGAGATCATTCCCGGCGCCACCTACATGATCACCCGCCGCGTCCTGCGCCGACACCTCCTCTTACGTCCCGACGCGTCCATCACCCAGCTTCTGGTCTACACCCTCGCCGTCTCAGCGCGCCGCTTCGGCATCGAGGTGCACGCGTTCTGCGCGATGTCAACGCACCTGCACATCATCGTGACAGACACGAAGGGTGTACTCCCGCGGTTCCTGCAATTCTTCCATCGCATCGTCGCGCTCGGTACAAAAGTGCTCCGCATGTGGGAAGGGCCGGTCTGGGACCACGAAGCGACGAGCGTAGTGCAATTGCTGACGCGCGCAGCGCTTGTGGAGAAGATCGCCTACGTCCTCGCGAATCCCGTAGCCGCTGGCCTCGTCCTGTATGCGCGTGAGTGGCCGGGCGCCAAGGTGGATGTGCGTGAGCTCGGCTGCGGTGTGCTGCGCGCAGCGCGTCCCTCGGTGTATCTCGATCCGGAAAACCCGCAGTGGCCCGAGGAAACGACGCTCCCGATCGCGTTGCCGCCGCTCATTGAACAGGACAGCGCGGAAGGCTTTCGTCAACAGGTCGCCGCCGAGATCGAGCGACAGGAAGCGCAGGCACATGCGGAGATTCAGGGACAAGGCCACCGTTTCCTTGGCGCCGAGCAAGCCACCGAAATCTCCCCGTACGAGCGCGCCACGAGCTTTGAGGCACTGCGGGATCGCAATCCGACCTTTGCGGTCGGTCGAGGGCAGGAGGACGCGTGGCGAATCGCTTCCGCCGCCGTGCGGACGTTTCGCGCGTCGTACCGCGCGGCGCTCGAACGGTGGCGTGCCGGCGTGCGCAGCGTCCTATTCCCTGCGGGGACGTGGTGGATGCGCACGTTTCATGGCGCCGGCGTAACGGACGCCGCGCTCGCGATTTAAATCGAGCGGTGCGCCGCGACGCTACGGCAAGGAGGGCGGCTTTGGCGTCATCGTAGATGACATCCGTTCGGAGAGGGGCGGATCGGACGGCAGAGTATTCGCGCGACGCTGTCTTCGACAACGTCGGTCAATCTGGATTGAGTAGAACTCAGGGGTTGCCCGGGGTCAGCGACCCCCGTAAACCCGGGTCGTGCTTCTGGCTTCTCGGGTGGTCTCGTCGGTCTCGCCTGGGTAGAGTCTCGGATCATCGCTCGACCAGCTGCGCCGGGCTGCCCGAGAGAGCGAGCGTTACCTTACCTTCGCGCGCGTCGGATGATGTCTTCGCACCGTCCCATGCATAGATATCGAACCCCGATGGCGTCGCGAGCTCGACGTTCGCCGACGCATCCTCCGTGTTGCTCGGCGTCACGACCCAGGTTGGGCGCCGACCCGCCGCCGACCCGACCCAGGTTGCGCCGACCCGACCCAGGTTGGGCGCCGACCGGTTGCGCCGACCCGACCCAGGTTGGGCGCTGCGACCCGACCGAGGTTGAGGCTCCCCAGGTTGAGGCTCCCCAGGTTGAGGCTCCCCCTCAGGTTGGCCGACCGACGCGAGGTCGGCGGCGATATCAGGGCCCGACGGGCGCGAGCAGAGCGGCCTCGTGGCGGGCGAGGAAGCTCCGCACGTCCTCTGCGGGCCTTCCGGTGAGCTCCTCTACCGCGTGCGTGGCCACATCCAGCGTGCCGCGCGCGATCGCCTCGTCGAAGGAGGCGAGCAGGGTGGCTGCCTTGGTGGGCACGCCGGCATGTTGCATGCCCTGCTCCAGCGCCTCGCGCGGGACGCGGACGTAGGCGATCGGCTTGCCCGTGAGCTCCGAGGCGATGCGGGCGATCTCGCCCTGAGAGACGGCGGTCGGGCCGGTGATGTCGAGCACGCGCTTGCCGTCGAAATCGGCCGACAGCGCCGCGGCCGCAGCGCGGGCGCAGTCCTCGCGCGTGACGTAGCCGGCCTTGCCGTCGCCGGCTGCGGCGACGAGCTGGCCCGTCGCGAGCGCGCGCCGCAGCGAGGCCACGAGGAAGTCGGCGTAGAGATTGTTGCGCAGGACGGTGGCGCCGAGCCCGCTCTCCGCGAGCGCGTCCTCGGTGGCCTGGTGGTCGGGCGCGATCGTGATCGGCGAGCCCGGCCCGGGGTTGGTCAACGACGTGTAGACCACGTGCCGCACGCCCGCCTTCACCGCGGCCTGGATCGCGCTCCGGTGCTGCGCGATGCGCCGGCCAGGTTGATCCAGCGCGTCGGTGCTGATGAGCAGCAGCCGCCCCGCGCCGGCGAACGCCTCTGCCAGCGAGGCGGGAGCGTCGAAGTCGGCGCGCCGCACCTCGACGCCGCGGGCGCGGAGCTCGCCGAGCTTCTCCGGGTGCCGGGTGGCGGCGATGAGGGGGCCCGCGCCATGCGCGAGCAGGAGATCGACGACGCGCCGCCCGAGCTGGCCGCCGGCGCCGGTAACGAGGAGAGGCTGAGACATGGTGGGGGCTCCTTGTTGACGAGGTAGAGCAGATGTTGGGTCTGTCTCGGAACTGGTTCAACGAGCAAAAATTGGTCAGTATGTTCCGAAATGGGAACAATGGACCTGAACCACCTCTCTGTCTTCGCGGTCGTCGCCGAGGCGGCGAGCTTCACGGCGGCGGCGCGCCGGCTGGGGGTGCCCAAGTCGACGGTCAGCCGGGGCATCGCGTCGCTGGAGGCGTCGCTCGGCGTGCGCCTCTTGCAGCGGACGACGCGCAGCGTGGCGCTCACGACGGCGGGGCAGGCGCTCATCGATCGGCTCGGCTCGCGGCTCAAGGCGCTGACGGAGGCGATCGACGGCCTCCCGGAGCTCGCGGACGAGCCGTCGGGTTTGCTGCGCCTCACCGCGACGGCGGACTTTGGGACCGAGGTGCTGGCGGAGATCCTCGCCGGCTTCTGCCGTCGCTACCCGCGCATCGCGGTGGAGATGCACCTGTCGAGCCGGCCCGTGGATCTGGTGAAGGAGGGGTACGACGCTGCGTTTCGGTTCGTCGGGAAGGCGCCCAGGGACTCGACGCTGGTCGCGCGCAAGGTGGGCGATCTGGACATGCAGCTGTATGCCTCGCCTGCGTACCTGGCCGCGCGGGGGACGCCGAGGACGCTGGACGATCTCGCGGAGCACGACGGCGTCGCGCTCGCGAAGGCGAGCCCGTTCGCGCGCGACGAGGCGTCGCGCGCCCGCGCGCGGCTCCGGGTCCGGCTGCTCGCGGACGACGGGTTCTTCGTGCGCGAGGCGGTGCGCCATGGCGCCGGGATCGGCCTGCTCCCCGCGTTCCTGGCGCAGCAGGACATGCTCAACGGAGCGCTTGTCCGCGTGCTCCCACGCTGGACGATGCCGATGGGCGGCGTGTTCCTGATGTTCCCGAGCGGCCGGCACCTGCCGAAGAAGACTGCCGCCTTGCGGGATCATGTCGTGGAGGCGCTGCGCGTACGGTCGAAGGCACGTGGGGGTCGGGCGGTCGAGAGCTAGCGACCCAGGCTGGGGCTACCCGGCGGCGATCCAGATTTCGCGACCCGACCCGCGCGGCGCGACCCGACCCGGGTTGAGGGCGCGCGACCCGACCCGGGTTGAGGGGGGGGTGGGCGACCCGGCGACCCGACCCAGGTTGGACGCGACCCGACCCAGGTTGGGGGCGACCCGACCCGGGTTGAGGGCGACCCGACCCAGGTTGGGCGACCTGCACGCGGCACACGGCTTCGCGCTCGGCGATGGCACACTAGCTGAGCCAGATTGAGCCACCGTGGCCGCAGGCCGTGGAAGAAAGCGCAGATATCCCGCACTTTCAGGTTGGTTCGCGAATTGCTTTTACCAGTGGCCGTACTCGGGACCGCGGCATCCCGCGGCACACGCGACTGCTGGTCCCGAGCGGTAGCTTGTTGGGAGGATAGAAGAATGATGAAGACGTTCAGGGGATTTGGGGCGCTCGCGGTGGCCGGCATGGCGCTCGTGGCCGGGCTCGGCGGTTGCACCGCGCAGGCTGGCAATGACGACGACGCGTTCGGCTCGATCAGCTTGCCGCTCGCGGCGGAGGCGCCGTCCGGAGCGCAGTATCGGCTGCGCAATGCCACGTTCGAGATCCGGAGCGGCTACTACTACTACTACGACGAGAACGTCGGCGTGGGCGTCGTCACCAGCGGCGGCGGTGCCGCGTATCCCGGCAACCTCGTCTTGACGGTCAATAGCGAGGACGAAGATCCCGACGCGAGCTCCATCCTCGTCGATCTCGAGCAGGGCGGGTACAACGTCACCCTGCTTCCGGGCTGGAGCTTCGAGAAGGTCGAAGGCGGGACCGCAACGGAGGTGGAGGCCACGCTGCTGTCGTCGCAGACGGTCTACACCTACGTCTCGCCGCAGTCGACGACCTGGGCTCAGTATCAGTTCGGCATCGGGGACCGCGCGCTGTGGCTCAACGGCAAGCTGAACATCAACATCGACGTCTACGAAGACCCGAGCGAATACTACGGCCAAGGGGGCGCCGGCGGCGCGGGTGGCTATGAGACCTCGACCGTCGGCGTGGGCGGCTCCTGGCCGGGGACCGCGGGCGCGGGTGGCGACGCTGGCTATGCCGAGGTCGGTGGCGGCGCGCCGTAACGCGACGGCTCCCGCCGCGGCAGCGGCGATCGACGCTGGCCTGGAACGCGCAGCGACGCCGCTGGCCGCCCTCGGGAGCTCTGCCCCTCCCGCGCTCCTCCCTGGCTTCGAAAGCCCGTAGGCGCGAGGCGCCGCTGCTCGTCGCGCGGCGCCGCGCCCTCTCGGCGACGCGCCCCGCGCACGTTGTCGGACGAGCGGGGGCGCCGTGCCGAGACGTGGTCTCCGCGCCCGCGCATCCCTCCATCGGGGCTTGATCTGCCAACGGTGCCCAGGGTTACGCTGGCGCGCAGCCGAGGCCGCCGGCACCCGGCGGACGGCGCTCACGACGATGAGGGAACACGTGCACACGCTCGCCCGATCGCCGCTCGCGGTGGTCGAGTACGGCCCGGATCTCGCGATCACGGAATGGAACGAGAGCGCCGCGCGGCTGCTCGGCGTCCCGAGGCAGGAAGCCGTCGGCCGACCCATCGCCGAGCTGCTCCCCACGCCCGAGGACGAGGGCGTATGGCGGCGCCTGCTCGACGAGGACAGCGGGGAACGGCGCCTGCGCCACACCCGGAGCGACGGCAGCCACGTGGCGTGCGCGTGGGCTCACCACCGCGTGCTCGATGCCCGCGGAGCGCCGGCCGGCGTGCTGTGCATCGGCCGCGACGTGACCTCCGAGGTCGCGGCGTCCCGGCGAATGGTCGAGCAGCAGGCGATCCTCCGCGCCCTCGTCGACAACCTCAAGATCATCGTCTGGGCCTCCGATGGCCGCGGCGTGTTCACCTACCTGGACGGCAAGGGCCTCTCGGGGACAGGCGTGAAGCCAGGCCAGTTCGTCGGACGGAGCGTCTTCGACGTCTACAAGGAGCACGAGACCGCGGGCCTGCGGCGCGCCCTCCGCGGGGAGCAGCTCCACATCGTCTCGGAAGCCAACGGCAAGCCCCTCGAGAACTGGTTCGTCCCGATCGAGGACGAGCGCGGCGAGGTGGCCGCCGTGGTCGGCATCACCCTCGATCTCACCGAGTCGCGGCGCGCGGAGCTGGAGCTCCGCGATCGGCTCGCGCTGATCGAGCGGCAGCAGCAGGTCATCCGCCAGCTCTCGACCCCCATCCTCCAGGTGTGGAACGGCGTGCTGGCGCTCCCGATGATCGGCGTGGTCGACAGCGCGAGGACCGCGGACGTGATGGACAGCCTCCTCCAGGCCGTCGTGCGCACCCAGGCCCGCTTCGCGCTCCTCGACCTGACCGGGGTCGAGGCGGTCGACACGAAGACCGCGAGCTACCTCGTCGATCTCGTCCGCGCGATCCGGCTCCTCGGCGCCGAGGGGATCATCACCGGGATCCGGCCGAGCGTCGCCCAGACGGTCGTCTCGCTCGGGCTCGACCTCGCCGAGATCACGACGCTGTCCGACCTCCAGGCGGGCCTCAAGCACTGCATCGGGCGCATGGTGGGCGAGGAGCGAGCGCGAGGCGGGAGGCCGCTCCGCGCGCGGTGAGCGGCGCCGCTGCGGAGGCGCGCTCCACGCCCGCCGCAAGCGGGGTGCGCACGCCGCTCGCTGCCGGATCGCCGAGGACCTCGCGTAGCGCGACCCCCTCCGGCGCACACGCGCTGGGCTGCAGAATATAGCGACAACGAAAAGGCAAGAATCGACATCGGTCCGTGCCAGAACCGGGCCCCCTGCGGTCTACCAGGTTGAAGGGGCCGGCGACGACCGGTTCCTTCCCGGGCGCCGCGCCGTGGGACGGCAGGCGCCTCGCCGTCCGCCCACGAGAGCTCCGGCGACGACGACCGCCCCACGGCGGCGACGGCAGCGCTGCGCGCATCGACCTCTCGCGGACGGCTGGCGCGCGCGTTCACCATCGCTCGTTGTCCTTTTTATTGACCAAGGAGAAGTGTCATGCAGCTTCGTTCGATCCTCTCGTTTGCTCTTCCGCTCCTGCTTGCCGCGTGCGGCGACGCACAGGTGGGCTCCGACTATCCCGGCGAGTCTCTCCTGACGGTGCAGGGCACGATCGTCAATGAGCTCGGCGAGGCGCCGGCGGGGCCGGTCGACGCCGTGCTGGTCTGGAATATCCAAGGGGGCTCCGACAACGAGAACTTCCCCGTCCGGGCGACGGCGACCGGGAGCTTCCCCGCGAGCTTCACGCTGTCCATCCATGAGCCCCCGCCCGAGCAAGCGCTCAACGATCTCAGCAAGGGCGGCCTCGTCGACACCAGGGTCGGCATCGCCACCGTCCGAGCGGCGCTGAGCGAGGACGACGCCGACGGCGAGCCCAGCTCGCTCGGCGTCGATGAGCACCACGTGATCGTGTACGTCGAGAGCGAGATGGACGAAGATGGCTTCTGGTCGAATTTCTTCGGCGGGGCGCTCGATCCCGGATTCCACGTCATGGATGCGTTTCCCCGCAAGGGCGGAAGCGAGGTGGATACAGAGCTGAAGGCGGCCTTCGACGCCTGCAATGCCGCGGCGACGACGGAAGCGGAGCATAACGCCTGCTTCGGGTACGATGTGAAGCTCAAGATCCGCCCCTCCGCAGCCGGCCCGAGCACGAAGCTCACCGTCCGCATGGCGCCCTCGGAAGATTTGGAGTACCCGGACTGGCACTGATCGTGGTACACGCACGGACGTGGACGATCGCGTGTCGCTGGCGGCGCTGATCGAGGCGGCCTACCGGCAGCACGGGCACATCGTGCTGCGCCGGGCGCGCCGGCTCCTCGGGAACGAGCAGGAGGCGCGGGAGATCCTCCAGGATGTCTTCGCCTCCCTGCTCGGCGAGCCAGCGCAGCTCGACGGGAAGGGCCCGATGGTGGGCTGGCTCTACGGCGCCACGACGCACGCCTGCCTGAACCGCATCCGCGATCGGAAGAACCGGCTGCGGCTCCTCGACACCCACGTTGCGCCCATGCAAGAAGAGAGCGTGGGGCCGTCCGCCGAGCACGCCCTGCTCACGCGGGAGCTCCTCGCGCAGCTCCCGGTCGACCTCGCGCAGGTCGCCGTCCACTACTACGCCGATGAGATGACCCACGAGGAGATCGCGCGCGTGATGGGCTGTTCCCGTCGGCACATCGGCAACCTGCTCGAGCGGCTCACGGCCGCGCTCTCCGACCCGATGAGAGAAGGGGGTTCGAGTCCATGACGCCAGCGCGACCCGACGGGTGCCTCTCGGATCTGAAGATCGACGAGCTCATGGCGGGACAGCTCGACGCCGCCGCGGCCCAGGAGGCGAACGCGCACCTCGCCGGCTGCCCGCGCTGCGCCGCGCGGCGCGCGGGGATCGAGGCCGAGCGCGCCGCGTTCGCCGCCGCCGCGCCGCCCCTGCAGCTCGGGCCCTCGCGGCGCGATCGACGCGCCCCGGCGGCCCGCACCGCGGCGTCGAGCCGCTCTCCGCGCCGGTGGCTCTTGCCCGCCGCGGCGAGCACGCTCGCGGCAGCGGCCGCGGCGGCGCTCTTCTTCCGCGCGGCGCCGCACCCGCGAGAGGTGGTGAGCCCCGGAGAGCGCATCAAGGGAGCAGAGCGACTCGGCTTCTACGTGAAGCGCGGTGAGCAGGTCCTGCCGGGCGGGGCCGGCGAGCGGCTCCTGCCCGGCGACGCGCTCCAGTTCACGACCACGAGCGCCGAGGCGCGGTATCTCGCGATCCTGAGCGTCGACGGGGCGTCGCAGGCGAGCGTGTATTACCCGAGCGGCCCGCTCGCCGAGCGGGTCGAGCCCGGCCGGGACGTCCCCCTGCCGCAGAGCACGGTGCTCGACGACACGCTCGGCACCGAGCGGATCTACGGGCTGTTCTGCGCCGAGGCGATCACGGTCGAGCCGCTCCGGGCCGCGCTCGCGGCGAACCCCGACGCGCTCTCGGTCCCGCCGGGCTGCGACGTCGACATGCTCACGGCGGAGAAGGTCGCGGGATCGCCGTGAGCCTCGGTCGCCTCGCGGCGCTCGCCGCCGCAGCGTGTGGTCTCACCGCCGCCTGGGCGGCCCCCGCCGAGGCCCGTATCGAGCGCTTCGCGGTGCTCATCGGCAACAACGCCGGGGAGAAGGGCGAGGTGGAGCTCCGCTATGCGGAGGACGACGCGGCGAAGATGGTCGATGTCCTCAAGGACCTCGGCGGCTTCCCCCCGGCGAACCTGGTGCTCCTGCGGAGCGAGCGCGCGGACACCGTGCGGCGCACGCTCATCGCGATGAACGACCGCGTCCGCGCGGCGATGTCGACCCCGGACACCGATATCCTCTACCTCGTCTATTACTCCGGCCACGCCGACGCGAACGCCCTTCACCTCGGGCCGACGCCGCTCTCGCTGACCGAGTTCGAGCAGCTCGTCCGCGGCTCGGCGGCGTCGGCGCGGCTCCTGATCGTCGACTCGTGCCGCTCCGGCGCGCTGACGCGCGTCAAGGGCGGCACGAGCGCGCCCCCGTTCGTCATCAAGCTGGATCAGCGGCTCGCCGGGCAGGGAATGGTGACGCTCACGTCGAGCTCTGGCAATGAGGACGCCCAGGAGTCCGATGAGCTCAAGGGGTCGTTCTTCACCCACGCGCTCGTCTCGGGGCTGCTCGGGACGGCCGACGCGGATCGCGACGGGGCCGTCTCGCTCGAGGAGGCGTACCGCCACGCGTACGAGAGCACGCTGCGCGCCACGAGCCGCACGTGGGCCGGCGCGCAACACCCCACCTTCCGTTACGACTTCCGCGGGCAGGGCAAGCTCATCTTGACGGAGCTGCCGGTCCACGCGTCGCTGCGGAGCGTGCTCCGGTTCCCGCGCGGCAGGTCGTACCTCGTGATGCGAGACTCCAGCGAGGGCTCGGTGGCGGCCGAGGTGGGGACGAACGACGCGGCGCGGACCATCAGCCTCCGGCCAGGCCGTTACTTCGTGCGGGGTCGAGGCCCCGATTTCCTCCTCGAAGGGGCGATCGAGGCCGAGGCCGGGCAGGCGGTCGACGTGAGCGACGAGCGGCTGAGCCGCGTCATGTTCGCCCGGCTCGTGCGCAAGGGCGGCGGGGTCCGCGAGGCCGCGCACGGGCCGGTGGCCGGCTATCAGCTCAGGACGCCCCTCGTCGCGGGGGACTCGCTCTGTCACGGCGGCTTCCTCGGCTACGGCATCGAGCTCCAGCATATCGGCATCGCGTCCCGGCTCAGCGCGTGTCGCAGCGGATTCCAGAACGAGCACCTCACGGCGCGCAATGACGAGCTCGGCCTGGACGTGCGCCTGTCCCACGCATGGGACCTCCCCGTGATCACCCTCGGCGTCGGCGTGGATCTCGGCCTCGCCGTCATGAGGCAGCAGTTCGAGACGCGCGGGGACGCCCCCGACCGCCACGGCCTCGCAGGCGCCTTCGGCGCGGGCGCCGGCGTCACCGTCGACCTCGCCCGAGGGCTTTACCTCCACCTCGAAGGGGGAGCGCAGACATACGTCCTCAAGCAGCGACGCGCGGGCAGCGAGGCGGCCGAGATGGCCCCTTCGCTGGCCGCGCGGCTCCGGGCGGGCGTCGGCGTGAGCCTCTGACGTGCGTTGACAGCGGCCTCGGTCCGGCGAATACTGCGCCTATCGGGCTGCTCCGAGCCCGGCTCCTCGCCTGCCGCCGGCACGGCTCGCGCGAGGCGCGAAGAGGGCGCTGCCCTTCGGGGTGCTGGCTCGTGATGCTGCCGTTTTCCGTCGGTGCCGGCCGACAAGGATCGATCTCGGCAGATCACCTGGACAGGCCCGATGGGGAACCGTCATCACCACAAGAAGCTGCGCGCGGACGTTCGGGCCAGGATGGCCAGGACCGGCGAGAGCTATCAGAAGGCCCTCGCGCGGCTCCTCGACGAGCGATCGTCGCCGGCGCCCGCGCGCGGCGTCGATCTCGTGCCGATCGCGTACTTCGGCGCGCCGGCCGCGCTCGCGACGTTCGAGATCGCGGGGCGGCTCGCCTGCCTCGTCATCTCGAGCGCCCATCGCCCGCGGCCGTTTCCCCACGATCCCCTCGTCGCGCTGGCGATGCGTGGGCCTCGGACCGTCCATTGAGTGATCTTCGCGAGCTCGATCGCCGCGAGGTCATGATGAACACGTCAACGAGAGATCGACTGGACGCCTTCCGCGCGCGCGGCTTCTTCGTCGTGCCCGCCTTCCTCGACGCTGAAGGGCGCGCCGAGCTCCGTCGCGCGTGCGACGCCGCGCTCCTGCGCACACGAGCGCTCTCCCAGGAGACGGGTCACTCGACCCCGAGGATCTCGCTCTTCACCGACGGCATGGTCTGCTTCCAGGACGACCCGCGCGCGCTGGAGCTCATCGCCGCGCTCGTCGGCTCCCCGCGCGTCTGCGAGCTGCTCTCCGGTCTCGCGCGTCCGGAGGAGGGAGACACGCCGCGCCTGAAGGACGCCCACTATTACCACGAGCAGACCGGGCGCGACTGGGACGGGGACTGGCATCGAGACAGCCAGCTCGGCCAGCCCGATCCGGAGATCGAGCGCGCGGTCGTCGCGACGACGACAGCGGTGCATTTCCGGGTGGCGCTCGAAGACGACGACCGGCTCGAGATCGTCCCCGGCTCCCACGCCCGCTGGGACACCCTGGAAGAGCTCCGGATCCGCCGCGGCGCCGACCGGGCCACGCCGGACATGCCGAACGCCGTGCGGGTCGCGCTGCGCGCCGGGGATGCGTGCGTCTTTCACGCGTGGTCCATTCACCGCGCGACCTACCTCCGCGAGCCTCCGCGCCGCACGCTCGACGCCCTCTACGCCTTCGGCCGTCCAACCCTGCGCCGCTGGGCGCCGCCGGGGACCTGAGACGCGCCGCGACTCGCGCCGGCGGCGCTGTCACGCGCGGCTGTCAACCGTGTCAACCCGGAGTGGACACGGCGGGCGGGCCCGCGCGGCGTCGCGCCGCGTGGTGTGCGTCTTGCAATGCCAGGGCTCCTCTCAACCTCGGCAAAGGCAAGGTCGAACGGTGAATATGACCGGCAATTCCCGTCGGATGCTCTCGCTCCCTCTCGTGCTCGTCGCGCTCGGCCTCCCCGCGTGCGGCGGCGACGATTCGGGCGGCGGGGGTCCGACAGACGCGTCTTCCTCGGGTGGAGGTCCAGCCACTCCGGACGCCTCCAGCAGCTCGTCCTCCGGCGCAGGCGGCTCGCCGGACGGGGGCGCTGGCCCCGCGAGCAGCTCCACGGGCGACATGACCGGATCGGGCGGCTCCGGCGCAGGCGGCTCCGGCGCAGGCGGCTCCGGCGCAGGCGGCTCCGGCGCAGGCGGCGCCGGCGCAGGCGGTTCCGGCGCGGGCGGCGCTGGCGGAGGCGGCTCCGGCGCGGGCGGCTCCGCGGCGAGCACCGCGACGCGACCGCAGCTCACGAGCGCGCAGGCGGCGAGCCATACCGTCCTGAAGCACCTCGAGAAGGCCGGCGATCTCGCGTCGGGCCTCGTGACCGACCGCTGGGACCCCACCGCGGGCGCGGGCGATGTCGGCGGCTTCACGCCCACGTACACGGTCGCCGCGAGCGGGGGCTCCCACAGGACGGTGCAGTCCGCGATCGACGCCGCCGTGGCCGCCGGCGGGGCGAGCCGCATCTACATCGAGGTTGCGGCCGGCGCTTACCGCGAGGTGGTCTGTGTGCCGGCGTCGGCCCCGCCGATCACGCTGTACGGCAAGAGCTCCGACGCCAGCCGGACGGTCATCGCGTACGACAACTACAACGGCAAGACCAAGCAGGCGGGCTCCCCCGCGAACCCCTGCAACCCGAACCTGAGCGGGACGACCTACGGGACCAGCGGCAGCGCGACCTTCGCCGCGTACGCCGACGATTTTCGGGCCAAGAACCTCACCATCGCGAACGACACCGACGAGGGCGCCGTCTCCGGCGGCGGCACGCAGGCCGTCGCGCTGATGACGCAGGCCGACCGGCTGATCTTCGAGAACGTGCGCCTGCTCGGCAATCAGGACACGCTCTACGTGAAGACGCCGAACGCAGCGAGGGTGTCGCGCGCGTACTTCAAGGGCTGCCACGTGGAGGGCGACGTGGACTTCATCTTCGGACGCGGCACCTTCGTGCTCGACGGCTGCACGATCAGGTACCTGACCGCGCGCCAAGGCCGCAAGGGCGGGTACATCGTCGCTCCCAGCACGGACGCCCGCAACGACCACGGCATCCTCATCATCGACAGCGAGCTGACCGCCGAGGCCGGCACGCCGGCCGGGCTCGTCTACCTCGGCCGGGCCTGGGACGAGGGGCAGAGCGACCTCACGACGTACGCCGCGAACGTCGCGAGCGGCGTCTACCCGAACGGCCACGCGGTCATCCGGAATTCGACCCTCGGCCCCCACATCCGCGCGGAGGATCCCTGGCACGCCTCGACCGTCGATCGCCCCTACAGCTCCACGGCGGGCGCCTACCCCGCGAACCGCTTCTACGAGCACGCCAACGCCGGTCCGGGCAGCGCGGCGCCCTGAGCGGCCGCGCGAGGGCGCGTTTCCTCTATCCTCGCGCCCATGGCGCCCCGCCAGCCCCTGCTCCTCCGCCTCGCCGGCGGGCTGGAGACCCGCCCCGTCAAGGCCGCGCTCTCGCTCCTGATCCTCGTCTCGGTCCTGCCCATCCAGGGCCTCGAAGACGAGCTCCGCCCGTACTTCCTGGGCATCTTCGGCGTGGAGCTCCTCCTCCGGGCCGCCCTCCTCCGGCAGCGCGGGCGCGAGCGATCGCGCCTCGACGTCGTGCTCTTCGCCTTCGACGTCATCGCCTGGCTCAGCTTCCTGCCGCTCGAGCGGCTCCTCGACGCGCACGCGGCCCACGCCCTGCCGGTGCTGCGGCTCACGCGGCTCTTCTTGCTCCTGCGCTTCACGCGCGAGATCGCGATCGACCTCTACGCGATCATGACGCGGCGCGAGCTGCTCGAGCAGTTCGGGCTCGTCACGCTGGCCGTCTGGGGGCTCGCGTTCGGCGCCTCGGTGCTGCTCAGCCACCTCGCGATCTCGCACGACTACGACGGCCGCGGCCCGGTCCCCGACGCCACCTTCTTCGACCGGATCTGGTGGTCCTTCCGGCAGCTCGAGAGCGCCGACAACCTCGTCGCGAACCTCCACGTGCACCCGGTCGTCGCGGTCCTGTCGCTCGGCCTCACGATGGTGGGCGTCTTCATCACGTCGTTCATCATCGGCATCGGCGCCAACGTGGTCGATCAGGTCGTGCGCGCGGCGCGGCGGCGGCCGGTCGGCTACGCCGGGCACGCGCTCGTGATCGGGCCGGTGCACGAGGCGGAGATGCTGGTGCAGGAGTTCGTCCGGCTGTACGAGCGCCACCGGGCGCTGCGCAGCATCCGGCTCTCGGAGCTCTGGGTGTGGCTCGTCCGCCGCGGCCCCCCGCCGACGCGGCACGCGCTGCCGCGGATGGCGCTCCTCGGCACCGAGGACGACCCGCCCGCGTACCTCTACGCGCCGAGGATGCGCTGGGTGGCCTACCGCACGGGGGACAGCGCGCAGCCCGAGGCGCTCGGGCTCGTCGGCGCCGTCGGGGCGAAGCGGGCGCTGATCCTCGCGCGGCCCGACGCCGGGCCCGACGCCGACGCCGTGACGGCGATGGCCCTCTCCTCGTTCCGGACGCAGAACCGGCGCGGCCACGTGTTCGTCGAGGTGCAGGAGAGCAAGAACCGCGATCTCCTCCAGGCGGTGGGCGGGCCGGGGACCTATCCGCTCGACATGCAGCGGTTCCTCGGCTTCTTCCTGTGCCAGCACCTGATCACGCCGGGCGTGGAGGCGCTCTACACCGACCTCATGACCGCCGACGGGTCGGAGTTCTACACGCACATCTTCCTCGGCGAGGAGGCGGTCCGCACCGTCGCCGCGCTCGGCGAGGGGCCGGGCGGCGAGATCTCGTTCTCGCGCATGGCGCGCGCGGCCTGCCAGAGCAACGTCATCCTCGCGGGCGTGTTCCTCGGCGACGGGGTGCCGGAGCGCCGCGCGGGCGAGCTCGTGTCGACGGAGGGGCTCGTGCAGTGGCTGAACCCGCTGCTCGACCCGCCCGAGGGCTCGCCGGCGTGGGCGCTCGGCGCGCGGGCGGGCCGGGTGCCGGCGCGGCGGCTCCGGGGGCTCATCGGCGTGTCGGCCACCTACGCGCCGCTCCGGCGCTACGGGCGAGAGCTGCTGATGGGCCGGGGGATCGCGCCCGCCGAGGCGGCGGACGGCGCGGGGGCGACGGGCGGCGCGGGGGCGGCGGCGAACGACGCGGGGGCGACGCACGGCGCGGGGGCCGCGGCGAACGACGCTGGGGCGACGGACGGCGCGGGGGCGACGCGGGCGTGGGCGGCGACGCTCTCGCCGCGCCAGAGCCGCCTCGATCGGGTGCTGATCGTCGGGTACAGCCCCGCGCTGCCGTCGCTCTTGAACGCGCTCGCGCAGTTCGTCCCGGGGATCGAGGTGACGCTGGTCCTCGGCGAGCGCGGCGACGAGCGGATGCCGCTCGCCGATCGGCTCGCCTCGCTCGGCGTCGCGCCCGCGCCGGACGGCGCGCCGCCGGGCCAGGCCGGGGCCAGGTTCGCCCTCCCGCGCGGCGGCAGCGCCACGGTGTACACGCAGCACGGGCACGACCTCGCGTCGCTCGCGGTGCGCTGCGCGGCGCGCGGGGCGCCGGCCTCCGCCGCGGTGTTCCTGAGCGAGCCCGAGGGGCTCGATCGCGACGCGCGCACGGCGATGCGGCTCATCCGCTTCGCGCGGGCGCTGGAGAGCGGCGAGCTCGCGCACGGCGCGCGGCTGCACGTGCTCGCGGAGTTCTCCTCGGTGGCCAAGGGCGAGCACGTCCGCAGCCTCCTCGACGCCGGCAAGTGCGGCTTCGCCGGGCCCGATCGGCTGCGGCTCAGCCTCGTCAGCACCGAGCGCATCAAGAACTATTTCATGGTCCACAGCGCCTTCGTGCCGGGAGTAACGACCCTTTACGATGAGCTCCTCGGCGAGGGCGGGCAGGATCTCGTGCGCATCGAGGCGCCGCCGCCCGGCCCCGGGGAGCGGGTGAACGGCGCGAGCGCCTTCGAGGAGCTCCGGGCGGCGCTCGAGCCTCGGGGCGTGATCCCGATGGCGCTGGAGCTCGACGACGGCGCCGTGCTCCTCAACCCGGAGCCGGGGCCTGCCCTCGCGGCGGCGCGGATCCGCGCCGTGTACGCGCTCGCGCGCGGCCGGGATCTCGCGGCGTACGGCGATCGGCGGCCGGAGGAGGGCGAGGGGCGGGAGGCCGCGCGCGGCGAGCAGGCTCCGCGGATCAGCGCCTGAGCCGCTCGCCGTCTCATTTCTTTCCGGCCGACCGGAGGTCGCACGCGACCTCCGCGGCGAGATGGGTATCCTGGGGTCGTGCCGGAGCGACCCGACCTGGAGTACGTCGTCCCGATCCTCGCGCGCGAGCTCGCGGGCGCGGCCGTGGCCGCGGCTCGGGCCGACAGCCCGGTGGTGCTGCGCGTCCTGCTCCCGGAGCGCCTCGACGCCCTCCTGCCGGGCGCGGAGATCCGGCGCGTGACGCGGCGGGCGCACGCCGTGGTCTTCGAGCTCGCCGGGGCGCGGGCGCTCGATCTCGTGATCGCCCCGATGCTGGCGGGGCGGTTCTCGATCACGCTGCCGGGCGAGACGCGGGTCCCGACCGATCTCGCGTTCTCGCTGGCCCTGAAGGACGGGCGTGAGCTCAGGGTCCGCGACGAGGTGGAGATGAGCAAGGTCTACGTGCTCGCGCGGGGCGAGTACGACAAGATCCCCGGGCTCGAGCGCGTGGGCCTCGACGTCCTCGAGCCGCGGGTGTTCACGCAGGAGGCGTTCCGCGCCGCGGCGCACGGGCGCCGCGACCTGGTCAAGGACTTCCTGATGGACAAGGCGGCGCTCGACTCCCTGGGGAACGCGTACGCCGACGAGGTGCTCTTCGAGGCGCAGATCCACCCGAAGGCCACGGTCAAGGGCCTCTCCGACGAGGAGCTCGACCGCCTGCACGCGGCGATCGCCCGTGTGCTCGGTGACGCGACCCGGACGATCGCCCGGCGGGCGCCGGCGCTCGACGAGAAGCTGCGCGATTTCCTCAAGGTCCGCGGGCGCCCGGGCCAGCCGTGCCCGCGCTGCGGGGACAAGCTCCGCCGCGCGAGCGTCCATGGGCACGACGCGATCTACTGTCCGACCTGCCAGCCGGAGGAGGGGAAGGGCGCGGCCGCGGATCTCCGCCGCGCCAAGCGCACGCCGGGCTGAGGCGGGGGGAGGGCCGCGGAAAAATGGGTCGAGCCCGGTCGCGCGCGAGGTCTTGCCGAACTGCCCGGCCCTCGGCGCCGCTGTTCGTGGCGCGGCGCGGGGACCCCGCCGAACTCGCCTGAGCCCTCGCTCCTCCGGCTTTGCCGGAGGAGCGAGGGCAAATAGGCTCAGACATCGGCCCCTCCCCGCGCCGCGCCACGAACAGCGGCGCCGAGGGCTTACCCCTCTTCCGAAATGAGGTACGAGCTTGGGCAGCGAATTTGCCGTGCCGACCCGTCGTGCTCGATGCTTCCGTCGGGCTCTTGGGGGGCGCGAATCTGGATCCGACCCCTTCGGATGGGAAAAATCCAACGTGGCCGAACCCGCCCTCGACGCCGCACCGCGCGCGTCGCCATCACCGAAAGCTCTCGATGCCTCGCTCGGCCTCCCCGTGCCGCGGGGACGTGTGGCGAGCAAAGGGCCGCTGACTATAGTTCCGCGTCCCTGTATTCTGTGCGCTGCATTTATCTGCGGCCGATATCGCCATGGTAGCCACCGTTCTCTTCATCAGCGCCAATCCGCCCGGCACCAAGCCCCTCGACATCGAACGCGAGGAGCGAACGATCAAGGAGGAGCTGGAGATCCGCGCGAAGTATCGTGATTATATCCGGGTCAGGAACGCCCCTGCAGCACGCGCGATGGACTTTCGGGAGCACCTCATAAGGGAGCTGCCCACGGTGGTGCATTTTAGCGGCCACGGTCAGCGATGCTGCGCCATGCTCCGTGAGACAGACGTTGGACGCGAAGCGAGGGACCTGCAGCCGGCGGCCACGGCCGATGCTTCCGCAGGTGAGCCCGCCCCCGGTAGGATACTGGTCCGCGGCGAGGGAGAGGGAACGGAGTGGGTACCGACAGGACCGCTGGTTGAGCTCTTCGCGAGTCTTCGCGGCAGAATTCCTACGCGCTGTGTGGTGCTGAACGCCTGCTTCACGGAAGCACAGGCCAAGGACATTGCCGAACATATCGACTTTGTCGTTGGTACCACAGGCTCCATACCTGACCGTGCGGCCATTGTCTTCAGCAAGGCGTTCTACTGGGCGCTCGGCGAAGGGATGTCGTTCGCGGAGGCCTTCGAGCTCGGCAAGGGCGCGATCGGCCTCGAGAGTGCCGGAGACCCGGCCATCCTGCGTTGCTGGTGCACGAAAGATAACGCCGAGGAGCTTCACCTCATCGATCTCTTCCACCCCTACGTCGAGCTTCTGTCGACCAGGCTCGCGGATTTCAAAGCCTTCGCTCGATCGGCGGAGAGCGACCTTCACGGTCCGATCCGCCTCGGGGAGGGTCCAGAGGACGGGCTCGACTTGACGGGTGGCGACATCGTATTTCTCTCTGGATGGAGCGGGCGCGGCAAGACCACTGCGTTATTGATGCTCGCCCGGAGGGCCACGCGTGATGATGCGCAGGCCCGCATCCCTATCGTTCTGCGCGCGGAAGCTGTCGACGTTACGGTACCTAGAGCCATCTTCGCTACGCTGAACCAGGTCACCGAGAGCTTTCGGAGCGAGGCCGATCTCATCCGCTGGATGAACCTGCGTCCGACGCTCCTCCTGATCGACGACTGGCATCGCGCCGGCGATGCAGCCCGGCGGACCATCGCCGAGTTCATTGCCACGCTGCGCCCGGCCATGATGGCGGTCGTGATCGCCGGCGCCCCCACCATCCCGCCGCCCGCGACGCCAGGTCTGCAACGTATCGAGCTCGGGAGGTACTCCGTTGAGGAGCGCGACGCGCACATTCGCGATTTCTTCGGGTCCATCTGGGGTACAGCACACTGGGTGCTCGAAGGTTTGCCAGACGGCCTCTCTGAGCTCCTCCGAGAACCGGTCATCCTCAACAAGTATCTCCGCCTGGTCCGCCGCTACGCCGCCGGTACCCGCCTGCCGAGCAACGTGCCTGACCTCCTCGATACCCTCCTGGAGCAGCTCCTCCAGTCACGCGATGCCAACGCCAGACTGAGGCTGACCGAGCTCTCCGCCCTGTGCACGGATCTCGCGCAGCAGGGGAGGCGCTTCGGCTTGGCAGCCGTCGCCGAGTCGGCGAGGCGACTCGGGTTGGCGGAAGGGGCGTCTGCGTCACACGCGGAGGATCTGGAAGCGAGCGGGGTCTTGCGGCGCGACGGCGCTGGCTTCGAGTTCGAGCACGAAATCTGGCGCAGACACTTCGAGGCCAAGGCCCTTCTCGAAGGCGGACGGTGGGACAGCCCACCGGGTATCCGCGAGTGGGTCGCCGTCACGGATCGCTCGGCCCTCTTCGAGCTGCTGCCCTTTGCTTGTGGGCTGATCAGGGGGGCGGACACGCAAGAAGCGCTTCTGGACGCGCTCCTGGAGAAGGACCTCGAGCTTTACATCCGGGCGCTTCCCCTGCGCGCTGATATCCGCGCGCGAGAGCGCGTCGACATATTCGCCGAGCGCTCCCTCCGCGCGCTACACCGTGGCTATGTAGATCTCGTGGAGCGTCATTTTGCCGCATTCAAGGACAGCATCGAGCCTTGGTGCTTCGGCGACTGTGAAGGCCAGAAGGCCGTTCTCATTGGCGAGCTACATCCTCCAAGGCTCACCTATTCGTTCGTGCTTGGCTCGGAGCGGGCGGACGACGTCATACTCGCGCACGATCATCGGGGCGGGCTCGCCCTCGACGCAGAGGCCACGGTGGACGCCCTGCTGCCGTTCCCAGTTGACCCGAGCTCGGACGCCTCGCCGATGCTTGGAGTTACCTATAATGAAGGAGATCGCTGCGTGAGGGGCTTGGACCTCGCGCGGAGTCTGATGCGCCCCGGCTCTACTCGCTTGATCGCGGCGGAGTTGCTCATCAATAACATCAAGGAGATTTTGAAACAGAAAGCCATTGTGACCCCATGGAGCATGCGAGAATACTTTGGGAGCACGCTCATCCATGCGGATCGTCAAGGGGGATACGACACCTGGCTGCGCCTGACCGTGGCGGAGGCCATGCGGCTCGCGTCATTGTCGCTTGAGGTAGCGCCTCTCCCGCAAGATGAGAACGAGCCCGCCTTCTTGAATGAAAGCGAATTGGATGCTCAGAATTTGAGGAAGATCATCGCCTTCGGAAATTGCCTGGTCAGCTATGGTCTCGGCGAATCTACTGTGGGAGACATCGTACTGCCTGGACCCGAGCTCGTGGACGGCGAATGGCGCTACACCGTCGAGCGACGGGTGAAGCGCGTCGAAGCGTTCTACCAGGCCACCGCGGAGACGTACCGGCTCCTCTGCGATGGTCTGTCCGACGAGGTAAAATCACAGATTCACTTCTCGCAATGGCCTTGTCGCGCTGTCGTCGAGATCGAGGTCCTAGACGATAACGAGAGCGCGGGATGGGAGATGTACTGGGAGGCCTGCGAAAGCTGGGGGACTCCTCCCATTGTGCATGCCGTAGAGGGACGATCTCGCTTGCTTTCAAATTACGAACAGCTGATGGTTCACGAGCGCAGGAGCTGCAAGCGCTGGAGGCGACGCTTCATGGGAGTTCGGGCCAAGGGCACGCGAGGAGCTTGGGCTCTTTGGTCAGAGGCGGTAACCGAAGAAGTGTGTGATATGCTGCTCGACGATTTGATAGTGATCCAGCGGTGGCTCACCAACGCCACCTGACCGTGAGCGGGGCGGTCCGGGCGAGCCCCCGGTTGGTCTCATGGGCATCGTCCCCGGGCGGACCGCAACCCTGGAGAGGCAGGAGGTCGAGTGCGATGAGCAGAACGGGTGTCTGCCGGGCGGCCAGCTGTCCGGGACACCCGCGCCCCAGCGCGCGCCGCGCACGCGCCTAACGATGGGCAGTCACCCCCCACGACTGCGCAGCGGGAGAAGATCGGCGCCCTCCCTGCTCTGTGCGTCTTCTCGGCGCCTCGTTACATGTGCTTTGACGCCGCGCTCCCGAGCTTGCCCTCGCGGACAGCCCGCCTCCTCAACAGGAGAGGAAGGCTCTGGAGCATGTCGCCCCGGTCGGCGATCATCAGCACGATCTAGTGGGCGAGCTGGTGGTCCGGGATCTTGTAGGCACGCGGCGCAGCGCGCCGCTCGCGCCCCTCGGCGGCAAGGTCGCGCTGAACACCGGCGTCGGACGGGCGAGCCCCGGGTGCTTAAGCACCCGCGCGACGAAGAGCTGGCAGCACTCGACCTCCTGCCCGAGGACGGCCAGGCTCAGCCGGCCGGCGCGCGCCGAGTCAACGCCGACCTCAGCCACTCGGGAGAGGGGCAATCGACCACCCTGTGGCAATTTGCCATGGTGCAGATCGAGCCACCCCATTGAAACACGCACGAAACGCCGCATCGGCTGCCTGGCCTGGGGGTTGCGAGGGCGGGTCAGCTCCTGGACATGGTCCCCGCGACGAGCTTTCCGCGTCTGCTGGCCATCGGCGGCGCCGAGGACAAGGAGGGGGAGCGCGCCATCCTGCGCGAGTTCGTGCGCCTCGCGGGCGGTCAGGACGCCTGCATCGTGATCATCCCCTCGGCCAGCGAGACGCCCGAGGTGGTCGGCGAGCTCTACCAGCACATCTTCCAGCAACTCGGGGCATCGGAGGTCACCGTGCTCACCATCGCTGCCCGCGACGACGCGCGCAACGAGGCGGCCATGCGGCAGGTCGAGCGGGCGACCGGCACCTTCTTCACGGGCGGCGATCAGCTCCGCATCATGAACCGACTCGGCGGCACCGGGGTCGACACGATGCTCCACCGGCGCTGCGCGGAAGGGATGGTCGTCGGGGGCACGAGCGCCGGCGCCGCGGTCATGTCGTCGACCATGATCGTCGAGGGCGAGACCCGATCTCCGCGGGCGGGCGCGGTGCGCACCGGCCCGGGCCTCGAGCTCCTGCCCGGGGTCATCATCGATCAGCACTTCGCCCAGCGCGGCCGCATCGGCCGGCTCCTCTCCGTCATCGCGCTGTTCCCCCACTATCTCGGCGTCGGCATCGACGAGGACACCGCCATCGCCGTCGAGGGACACCGCGCCACCGTGATCGGGAGCGGCGCCGTCACCATCGTCGACGCCGGCTGCGCCTCCTTCAACGACGCCGTGGACACCGGACCGGGAGGCTGCATCACGCTCTCCGGGGTCACCCTGCACTCGCTCCCTCACGGACGGAGCTTCGATCTGCTCGAGAGAAGACCGATCATCGCTGCTGACTGACACCCACACAGCCGAGCTAGACCCATGCGCATCATCACCCTCCGTACGCTCCACGGGCCGAACGTGTTCGCCAGCTGGCCAGTCCTCCGCATGACCCTCGATCTCGAGGACCTCGCCGAGACGAGCAGCGCCGAGGTGCCCGGCTTCGTCGACCGGCTGCTCGCCCTCCTGCCGGGCCTCGGCGAGCACCACTGCTCGCGCGGCAAGCCGGGCGGCTTCGTCGAGCGGCTCCGGGAAGGCACCTACTGGGGCCACATCATCGAGCACGTCGCGCTGGAGCTGAGCGGGCCGGCGGGCATCGGCGTGACCTATGGCAAGACGGTCTACGCCGGGGCGCCCGGGCTCTACGATGTCGTCGTCGAGTTCGAGAACGAGGCCGCCATGCGGCTCCTGCTCGAGGCGGCCTTCGAGCTCGTCACCGCCGTGCTCGAGGGCGGGCCGTTCGACGTGGACGCGAAGGTCAGAGAGGCCGCGCGGGTGGCCGAGGAGACGGCGCTCGGGCCGAGCACGCGCGCCGTGGTCAAGGCGGCCGAGAAGCGCGGTATCCCCTGGTCGCGCCTCAACGACGAGAGCCTCCTCGTGTTCGGCTACGGCAAGCACCGGCGCTTCGTGCAGGCCACCACCTGCTCCACCACGAGCTTCGTCGCCGTCGAGATCGCCGGCGACAAGCAGCTCACCAAGGAGCTCCTCGCGCGCGCCGGCGTCCCGGCGCCGCGCGGGATCGCGGTGAGGACGGCGGGCGAGGCGGCCCGGGCGCTCGGCGAGCTGCGCGCGCCCGTCGTGGTCAAGCCGCTCGACGGCAACCAGGGCAAGGGCGTGTCGCTGAACCTCTGGACCGAGGCGCAGGTGCGCGAGGCGTTCGAGATCGCCCGCGTCCACCGCCCCCGCGTCCTCATCGAGGAGATGGTGAGCGGGCGCAATTACCGCGTCCTCGTGGTGAACGGGCGGGTGGTCGCGGCGAGCGAGCGGCTGCCGGCCCACGTGGTGGGCGACGGGCAGCGCACCGTGGCCGAGCTCATCGCCCTCGAGAACGAGAACCCGCTCCGGGCGGACGGGCACAACGGCGTCCTCACGAAGATCGTCGTCGACGACGTGGTGCGCGCCTGCCTCGCCAAGCGGGGGCGCTCCCTCGACGAGGTGCCGGCGCGCGGCGAGCGGTTCTTCCTGCGCGAGAGCGTCAACCTGTCGACCGGCGGCATCGCGCGCGACGTCACCGACGAGATCCACCCCGACACGGCCCGCCTCTGCGAGCGCGCGGCGCGGGCCATCGATCTCGATATCTGCGGGATCGACCTCGTGGCCGAGGACATCGCGAAGCCCCTCGGCCGCGGCGCGATCATCGAGCTGAACGCCGCCCCGGGCATCCGCATGCACGAGCACCCGAGCGAGGGGAAGCCGAGGGACGTGGGCGGCGCCATCGTCGAGATGCTCTATCCGCCGGGCGCGCCGTCGCGCATTCCCATCCTCTCGATCACGGGCACCAACGGCAAGACCACGACCACGCGCATGGTGGGGCACATCCTCGGGGCGACGGGCGCCACGGTGGGAATGACCACCACCGAGGGCATCTACGTCGGCGGCCGCTGCATCGAGGCGGGCGACACCACGGGGGCCGGGTCCGCCCGCGCGATCCTGTTCGACCCCACGGTGGACGTCGCGGTGCTCGAGACGGCCCGCGGCGGCATCGTCCGGCGGGGGCTCGGCTACGACTGGTCCGACGTCGCGATCATGACCAACCTCTCGCCGGATCACCTGGGCCAGGACGGCATCGAGAGCGTCGATGATCTCCTCTGGATCAAGATGGTCGTCGCCGAGCGGGTGCGCGAGGGCGGGACCCTGGTGCTCAACGCGGAGGACCCGCTGCTCGCCGCCGTCCCGCAGCACCGCCGCATGACGAAGCTGTCGCGAGCCATCGTGTTCTTCGCGCTCGATCCGTCGAACCCCGTCCTGCGCGCCCACGTCGCCCAGGGCGGGACGGGCTACACGCTGAAGAACGGATCCATCGTGGAGCTCAAGGGCACCCGCGAGCGGCACATCGTCGGGGCGGCGGACATCCCGGCGACCTTCGCGGGCGCGGCGCTCTTCCAGGTCCAGAACGCGATGGCGGCGATCGCCGCGTGCCGCGCCCAGGGGGTGCCGGTCGACGCCATCCAGAGCGCCCTCCGGACCTTCGACGCGTGCGGCAAGAACCGCGGCCGCATGAACCTCTACCAGCTCGACGACAACTACGTGCTCGTCGACTACGGCCACAACCCCGGCGCCTTCCAGGCGACGTGCGCGCTCGCGGCCCAGTGGGAGGGGCGGCGGCTCACGGCCATCGTGAGCCTGCCCGGCGACCGCTCGAACGCGCTGCTCGAGGCGTGCGCCTGCGAGATCGCCAAGGGCGGCTTCCACCGCATCCTCGCCAAGGACGACGGCGACCGCCGGGGCCGCGCGCCCGGGGAGCTCCCGGCGCTCGTGCAGCGGGTCCTGGCGGAGGTGCGGCCCGAGCAGGCGTGCGTGGTCATCCCGGACGAGCACGAGGCGATCGAGCACGCGCTCGCCACCGCGGAGCCGGGCGAGGTCATCGTGCTGTTCACCGAGGAGGCGCCCGCGATGGAAGAGATGCTCACCCGGATGGGGGCGGTCGCGGTCAACGCGGTGCCCGAGCTCCGGTCCGGGACCCGGCTCCGCGCGCGCCGCCGCGAGGACGCGCTCCTGGCCGTCTGACGCTCCACCGAAAGGTCGAGTTGCATGGTCGGAAGCAAAGGGAACGCTGAAGGGCCGGACAGGGAGCCTCCGGCGGGCGGGCCGGGCGGCGCGCTGGTGCTCATCGGAGGACACGAAGACAAGGAGGGCGAGCGGGAGATCCTGCGCGACGTGGTGGCGCGCGCCGGCGGGCGGCCGATCGTGGTGGCCACGGTCGCGAGCGACGTCGCCGGCGAGCTCTGGGTCGAGTACGAGCGGGTCTTCCGGGCGCTCGGCGCGGCCGAGGTCGCGCACCTCGATATCGCCGAGCGCGGCGACGCCGGCGAGGCGCGCTGGCTGAGCATGCTCGAGGGGGCGGGGTGCGTGTTCTTCACCGGGGGCGATCAGCTCAAGATCACGAGCAAGCTCGGGGGCAGCCGCCTCGCCGACGCGATCTGCGCGGTGTACCGGCGCGGCGGCACCATCGCGGGCACCTCGGCCGGCGCCTCGGTCATGAGCGAGACGATGCTCGTGGGCGGGGCGGGCGAGGAGTCCGCGAAGGTGCGCGGCGCCGTGCGCATGGCGCCCGGCCTCGGGCTGGTGCGCGATCTCCTCGTCGACCAGCACTTCGCTCAGCGCGGCAGGCTCGGCCGTCTGCTCGGCGCCGTCGCCCACAACCCCCGCTTGCTCGGGATCGGCATCGACGAGGACACCGCCGCCGCGATCGAGCCGGATCGCCGCCTGCGCGCGCTCGGAACAGGCGCAGTCTACGTCGTCGACGGACGCAACCTCAGCCACACGAACATCGGCGAGGAGGAGGGCGACCGCGTGCTCAGCCTCTTTGACGTGCGGCTCCACGTGCTGAGCGCGGGGGACGCGTTCGATCTCGAGCGCGGGCGCCCGGCGTCCGGACAGCCTCGATGATGCAAGGCCCGTTGCGCTTCATCGCAAATTCTACGGTGGTGCCCGCGGGCTGACCCGTTTCACCCGGCCACGCGGCGCTCGCTCACGGCTCCAGCGCCGGCGGGAGCGGCTCGGGCGGCGTGAGCCCCTCGCTCTTGACCTGGCACGGGATGCTCACGCCCTGGCAGCCGCACTGGTTCTGGCCGCTGTCCGTGATCTTCCCCGCCGTGCCGAGCTCCGCCTCCACGTTGAGATCGATGAAGTTGCACTCGAGCGTGGTGCGCTCGAGCGAGACCGCGGCGCCGAAGCTCGCGACGGCCGCGCCGTCGTTCTCCTCGATGCGCACGTCGGTCAACGTCACCTCCGCGTCGTCGGCGTCCTTGCTCACCGTGACGCCGTTCCCCTTGAGCCCGTCGGAGGAGCTCCGGGTGCCGCGGACGGTCGTCGCCTCCAGGGTGGCCGTCGACCCGATGATCGAGAGCCCCGTCTCGACGCTGTCCTCGACGAGCGACGACCGGAGCTCGAGGCGGCTCGGCGCGCCCTGCGCGTCGAGGCCTTGGACCGCGATGCCTCGGCCGAAACGCTCGTCCGAGGCGCGCGGGAGCGTGCGGCGGATCGCGACCCCTTCCAGCGTCGCCTCGGCTCCTTCGATGAAGACCCCCGCGGTGCGGCTCCCCTCGATGACGGCGCCGCGCGCCGTGACGCGGCCGTGGAGCTCGTTGCCGGAGGCGACCGCGAGCCCGATACCGTGGTTCCCGTCCATGTCGCGCGGGAGGGTGTCGCGCACGATCACGCCATCGAGCGAGCCGTCGGCGCCGAAGAGCGCGACGCCCACGTCACGACTTCGCTCGACGACGACGCGCTCCAGGGTCGCCTCGGATCGCAGGCCAGCCGCGATGTCGGCGACGACATAGATGCCCCACCCTGTCCGCAGCTTCCCCGGGTAAGGCCGCGTGTCGCGCACCACGGTGTCCTCGACGGTGGCGGACGAGCCCTGGACGAACATCCCCGCCTCCTCATTGCCCTCGATGACGCTGCGCCGGATGGCCACCTCGCCCGGCTGGCCCCGGCTGTTCCGGAACGCGACGACGCCCATCCCCGCGGCGTCGGCGTCGATCCCGAGGCTGTCGCGGATCACGCTGTCCTCGACGACCGCCTCGGAGGCGATGATGTACACGCCGGTTCCACGGCTCTGCTCGATGATCGAGCCGCGCACCGTGACCGAGGCCGGCGCGTCACCCTCTCCCCGGCTCGCGCCGA
This sequence comes from Sorangium cellulosum So0157-2, assembly GCF_000418325.1. Classification (GTDB taxonomy): domain Bacteria; phylum Myxococcota_A; class Polyangia; order Polyangiales; family Polyangiaceae; genus Sorangium; species Sorangium cellulosum_D. Next base: position 11,701,043 of record NC_021658.1, on the reverse strand, counting down.
TGCCCGACCCCCGGAACTCGGCGGTCTCGAGGGTGCCCCGCACGACCGACGATTCGAGGACGAGCTCGGCCCCCGCGCAGTGGGCGCCGACCGAATGGGCCTCTTCGATGAGCGCGCCGCGGACGGTGAGCTGCGCCGGGCCGTGCTCGTTGTACACCTTGACGCCCTGGGCGCCCGTGCCGTGCACCCAGACCTCGTCGACAACGACCCCGCTGGATCCGGAGACCACGATGCCCACGCCCGCGCTGCGGACCGCGAGGCCCCGTATCTCGGCCGCGTCGGCGCCCGGATCGACCGTGATGGCCGCGCTCGTGTCCGGCCCCGCCCCGGCGATCTCGACCATCGCAGGGCATCTCCCCCACAGCCGTACCGGCTTGTCGACGATCACGTCCTCTGCGTACGTCCCCGCCGCGACCGCGACGACCCCGCCGGGCGCGGCCGCGAGGACGCCATCGCCGACGGTCCTCCAGGGCTTCGCCGCGCTGCCGTCGGCGTCGGCCCCCGCGTAGGCGGCGTCGACGAACTGGGTCTGCTCGTCCACGGGGAGGTCGCCCCACGCCCCCTCGCCGCACGGCGCGACCTCGCGACAGGCCGTCTCTCCCGGCACCGCCATCGTCCCGGCGGCGCAGGGCGCGGGCGGCAGGACGGGCGCGCACGCGCGGTCGCCCGGCGTGAAGCCGGCGCCGCAGGCCTCGGGCGGAATGCCCGCGGGCTCGCACCCCGAGGCCGTCGCGAGCTCGCCGGGCGCGCACCCCGGCGCGGCCGTCCCGCCGCCGCCATCCGGCGCCTCCGCTGGAGGCACCCCGGGAGCGTCCCTGTCGCAGCCCTCCGAAACCCACGTTGCCGTGAGCAGCAGCAGGGGCCGCAGGGCCACGGCGCGCCGGCGCGTCGGGCGTCCCGATCGCCGGTCGGCAACGAGCGCAGCAATCCTGGTGGTCATGGGGCGCCTTTGCGCGAAAGTCCTGTCAGGTCGAACCGTGCTCCTGGCTCGGTCGCCCGGAGAAGCTCATTAAGCCACAGCGACCACGGAAATCACACTTCATTCTCCTCACCCCTCTGTGCCCTCCGTGCCTCGGTGGTCCCCTCTCTCATCTCCAGCCCGAGGACGCGCGCGGCGGCGTCCGCGCGACCGCCCGGGGCGCGCCCCTCTACGGTTCACGACCCCTCGCCCGTTGCGCGCCGCGTCCGCGTCAAAGCACATGGGCCCTCTCGGAATGACGATGAAAAGTTATGCTCTCGATGTTCCAGAGATCCGTGCTGCGGAGCGGCTGTCCCGCGCTCCGAGGCACGGCTTTGGGCTCTCGAGTCTCGTGCGACTCTCGGTGACATGGCGCGGCCTTTTGGGATAGGCTGCTGGCCGCAGGAGACGCAGCATGGCTTATTCCTCTCGCTTTTCACCACGTTGTTTGGCCGGCATGGCCGCTCTGCTGCTGTCGGTGCCAGGCTGCGCCCTCGACGCGAGGGGCACACGCCAGCCAGAGCGAGCCGAGCCTCGACCGGAGCAACCCGTCGAGGAGCCCGCCGGGGACATCGGTGAAGCTCCCGCCGAGGGGCCGCCGGTGGACGCGCCCGCCGAAGGCCCCGTCGAGGTCCCCGCCGAGGAGCCCGCGGAAGAGCCGGTCGAGGAGCCCGCGGAGGAGCCGGCCGCGTTGTGCGACGCGGCGGATCCGTCGCTGATCGCGTGCTTCGCGTTCGAGGGGGATCCCGGCGACGGCTCGCAGCATCGCTTCAAGCCGGAGCAGGCGGAGAACCTGAGTTACGAGCCCGGCAAGGGCGGCCAGGCGCTCCGGGTGACGCGGAAGAGCAGCCTCCGGTTTCGCCACGACGCCGCGTGGGCGGCCCCCGCGATGACCATCGATGTCTGGATCAACCCGGCCTCCCTGCCGAAGAGCGGGCGATACGCCGTGATCGACAGCGGCGGGAAGCCCTCGATCTTCCTGACGGCGGGCGGGGAGATCCGCTGCACCATGGGGGTCGAGCGGAACGTGCCTTATGCCGTCGTTCCCGGGGAGTGGACGCACATCGCGTGTCTCTCCGACGGTCAGACGCAGAGCCTCTACGTGAACGGCGTCGAGATCGACCGGAGCTCCTCAGGAGCGGTGCTCGCCTCGGGCGAACAGCCCATCTTCATCGGCTCGGAAGAGCCCTCGGGCAAAGACGAGTTCGACGGCCTGCTCGACAGCCTCCGCGTTTTTGGCCGGACGCTCGCGCCCGAGGAGATCTGCGCGGCCGCCGGCGGGAACGCCTGTTGAGCGGCGCGGGCCGCGCGTTCGGCGGAGCAGCGGCGCGGGGCCCAGCGGCGGCGGGGGCAGCGCCGGCCCGCGCCCGCGGACCGAGCCCAGACCGATTGGCGGCCAGGGCCGATCGAGCAGCGTTTCGGGGGACGGCGGTTGCGGCGCGCCCTGGCGAGCGGTTGCGGCCAGGGCGGCAGGAGATCGCGCGCCAGGCGCGAGGGGTAGAGGACGGAGAGGCGAGGGTAAGGAAGAGAGAGGCGCCTCAGAAGGCGGCGTCGCGGAGCTTCGCCTTGTACTCCGCCTTGTACAGATCGTGGCAGGCCTTGCAGCTCGCCTTGGCGCCGTCGATGTCGCCCTTCTTGGCCTTCTCCGCGCCTTCCTTCGAGATGGCGACCCACTTGGGCATCCCGGGCGGCGGCTTCGACGCGACGTAGTCCAGCGCCGACGCGATCTTGGCGCCGTCGCCGCTCGTGGTCGCGGACTGCATGACCGTCTTCATCCAGCCCTGCATCGGACAGGCCTTCTGTCCCTTTGCACCGCAACCGAAATCCTTCCCCTCGGCAACAGAAGCGGGGACATCCGCAGCCCCACCCGCGGCCCACGCAGCGCCCGCAAAGCCAATGCCGACGCTCATCAACACGGCACCCATCAGCTTCATGCTCATCGACATGCGACGTCTCCTGTCAGGTAAGGGCAAGCTCAGCCCATACATCGCAGCTCCATGGCTGGGTGTCAATACACACCTAGCCGCCGAGCGAGCCTGCGAACACCAACGGGGCGCAGACGAGGTCAGGGGGCAAAAACTTCAATCATCGATCGAGTTCGCGCGCACCACCGGTGCAGATAACGCCTCCGGGGAAAAACTTCACTCATGGTGTTCGCCCGCCATCTCACCCAGGCTGTCAGCGCGAAGCGATGGTAAAGAATTTTACTAAAGATGCAACCGTCGCGGCGGCGCCCGTGGGGGCGCCCGGCGGTCGCCCTCGATGCACACGAGGCGCCTGCCCGGGGGCCCCGAGCGGCGGGTACGGCCGGCGGGGTGCGTCCGAGCGTTCCGATGCGCCCGTCCGCCAGGGGCGGCCCTCGACGATGCGGAGCGCGGTCCAGGGCGCCGGCGGGGGCTGGCCCGCCAACGGGCAGGCACCCAACCAGGTTGAGGTCGATGTGGACCGTACATGGAAAATTCGCTGCAGCTGGAACCCGCGGCCCGCCGCCGGCGCGCGGATTGCTGCCGCCGAGCCGGAGCACCCGGGGTGGACCCCGCGGCGCGGCCGGCGATCCAGCAGCGGCCCCGGCGACCGCTCACCGACGCTTTTCTTGGAAAAGCGTGCTGCCCGAACGGAATGCGTTCTCCCGGGCGCGCGCTCCTCGCCACGAGGGCGTCTCGCGACATCGCGACGTCACCCGACGCGGTCGCGTCCGCGGCGCGACCGCGCCGTCCACGCGACACGACGGCGGGAAGGTAGGGAGAAAACCCGGATCATCCTCTCGCCTTCCCACCTTGGTCAGCGACCTCTCTGGCCAATGACCGCTTCACCCAGGCCGTGATCGCGGGAGGAATCATGAGCTGTCTTACGTAGCGAGGCGCGCCGGGCCGCGATGACGCTCCGCGCCGGGCAGACGCGCTGACTCCGTATGTCGGTCGCTCGCCCACCCCCCATGGCGAAAGCAGGAATGCCCTACAGCGAAGCGAGCCTCGCGCGTGATATCGCTGGATCCACGGCCGCTGATGCGCGTGGGAGAGATCGTCGACGAGCGGTTCGAGATCGAGGGCCTCGCCGGCTCCGGTGGGATGGGTCACGTCTACCGGGCGCGCGACCTGGAGAGCGGCGACACGGTGGCTCTCAAGGTGCTTCGCCGCGCCGGCAAGGGCGAGCAGCGCCGCTTCTCCTGCGAGGTGGAGGCGCTCTCGGCGCTGCGCATCCCCGGTGTGGTCCGGTACATCGCTCACGGCCTCACGGCGGGCGGCAAGCCGTATCTGGTGATGGAGTGGCTCTCCGGCGAGACGCTCGCCGAGCGCATGGTGCAGCGGGGGCTCACCGCCGCCGAGAGCGTCGATGTCGTCGCGCGGGTCGCCGGGACCCTCGGCGGCCTCCACCGGCAGGGCGTCGTGCACCGCGATCTCAAGCCGAGCAACCTGCTCCTCGCCGACGGGCGGCTCGACCGGGTGATGGTGCTCGATTTCGGGATCGCGCGCTTCCGGATCGACCAGCAGCTCACGATGCCGGGCACCGTCCTCGGGACCCCGGAGTACATGGCGCCCGAGCAGGCGCGCGGCGAGCGGAGCGTCGACGCCCGCGCCGACGTGTTCGCGCTCGGCTGCGTGCTCTTCAAGTGCCTCACCGGGCGCGCCGCGTTCCAGGGCGTCGGCGCGCTCGCCGTGCTGGTCAAGGTGCTCCTCGACGAGCCGCCGCACCTCCGCGAGCTCCGCCCCGAGCTGCCGGCGCAGCTCGACGCGCTCTGCGCCAGCATGCTCGCGAAGCAGCCGGACGATCGGCCCCGCGACGGCGCGGCCGTCGCCGAGGCGCTCGGCGCGATCGATCTCCGCAGCGCCGGCGCGGCGGCCGGGGGCGAGCCCCCCGCGCCGGTGCGCGTGCTGGAGCTCACGAGCAGCGAGCGGCGCGTCACGTGCCTCGTGCTCGCGCACGAGCGCTCGGAGCCCGACGACGAGACGCGCTCGCACGAGGAGGAGCAGGCGCGGGCGCTCGGGCGCGTCGAGGAGCTGCGCGCGCTCGCGGCGCGCTACCAGGGCCAGATCGAGCTCATCGACGCGCGCTCGCCGCTCGTGGTGCTGACGAGCGCCGAGGCGGCCACGGATCTCGCGGCGCAGGCGGCCCGCTGCGCGCTCGCGCTGCGCGCGCTGCTCGGCGGCGCGCCGGTCTCGCTCGTCACGGGGCGGGCGGAGCTCACGTCGCGCATCCCGATGGGGGAGCTCATCGACCGGGCGGTGCAGCTGCTGCCGGCGCGGGGCGATCCGGCGCCCTCGGCCGCGGTGCGCATCGACGACGTGACGGCGGGGCTGCTCGGCGGGCGGTTCGAGACGAGCTGCGAGGGGGGCGCGCGCTTCCTGCACGGGGCGCGCGACGACCACAAGGTGGCGACCGCGCCGGCGCTGCTGGGCAAGCCGGTGGCGTGCGTCGGTCGGGATCGGGAGCTCGCGGTGCTGGCCGCGGAGCTCGAGCGGAGCATCGAGGAGTCGACCGCGGGCGCGATGCTGGTGGTCGCGGCGGCGGGCATGGGCAAATCGCGGCTGCGGCAGGAGTTCCTCGCCAAGGTGTCGGCGCGCGGCGCGCGGGGCGGGCACGGCGAGCGCGGCGCCGACGGCGAGCGCGGGGCCGACGGCGCGAACGGGGCCCACGGTCCCGACGGAGCCCGCCCACGGTCCCGACCCCGACGGAGCCCACGGTCCCGACGGAGCCCACGGTCCCGACGGAGCCCACGGCGGAAGCGCAGCGCCGGTCGAGGTGTGGTTCGGGCAGGGCGACCCGATGAGCTCGGGCTCGGCGTTCGGGCTGCTCTCGCGCGCGCTGCGGGGCGTGATGGGCATCGTCGACGGCGAGCCGCTCGAGGAGCGGCGGCGCAAGGTGCGGGCGCGGGTCGAGCGCCACCCGGAGCTCGACGTGGGGCGGGTCAGCGCCTTCCTCGGCGAGCTCGTGGGCGCGCCGTTCCCGGACGACGACATCCAGGTCGGCGCCGCGCGGCGCAACCGGCTGCTGATGGGCGATCAGCTGCGGCTGTCGTGGGAGGAGTTCATCCGGGCCGAGTGCGCGAAGCAGCCGGTGGTGCTCATCCTCGAGGACCTCCAGTGGGGCGACCTGCCCACGCTGACGATGGTGGAGGCGGCGCTCCGGAGCCTGAAGGACCTGCCGTTCCTCGTCCTCGGGCTGGGGCGCCCCGAGGTGCACGAGATCTTCCCCGCGCTCGCGAAGGGGAGGTTCGGCAACCAGCTGATGCTGCCGCCGCTCACCCGGCGGGCGAGCGAGCGGCTCGTGCGCGCGGCGCTCGGCGACGAGGTGGGCGCGGAGCTCGTGGCCACGCTGGTGGACCGGGCCGACGGCAACCCGTTCTACCTCGAAGAGCAGGTCCGGGCGGTGGCGGCCGGCCACGGCGCGGACCTGCCCGAGACGGTGCTGGCGATGGTGCAGGCGCGCATCGAGGCGCTCGACGCGGACGCGCGGCGCGTGCTGCGGGCGGCGAGCGTCTTCGGCCAGGCGTTCTGGCCGAGCGGGGTGAGCGCGCTGCTCGGCGGCGCCGGGGTCACGCGCTGGCTCTCCGAGCTGGAGAAGCGCGAGGTGATCCACCGGCGCGGCCCCGGGCGGCTGCGGGGCGAGGTCGAGTACCGCTTCCGCCACGCGCTCGTGCGCGAGGCCGCGTACGGCATGCTGACCGAGGCCGACCGGCGGCTCGGCCACGCGCTGGCCGGCGACTGGCTGGAGGGCGCGGGCGAGCCCGACGCCATGGCGCTCGCCGAGCACTTCGAGCGCGGCGCCGTGCCCGCGCGCGCCGCGGCGGCGTACCTGCGCGCGGCGCAGCACGCCCTGGAGGGCAACGATCTCGGCGCGGCGATCGCGCGGGCCGAGCGCGGGCTCGCGTGCGCGCCGGAGCCCGCGGTGGTGGGGGCGCTCCGGCTGGTCCAGGCCGAGGCGCACGTGTGGCGGGGCGACCTCGCGCTCGCCGAGGAGCGGGGCACGGCGGCGGTGGAGCACCTCACCCCCGGCTCGGCGCCGTGGTTCACGGCCGTCGCGCAGGTGGTCGCGGCGGCGAGCAAGCTGGGCGGCTTCGACCGCGTGGAGCGCTGGATGGGCGCGGCGATCGGCGCGCCCGCGCTCTCGGGCGCGGAGAGCGCGCGGAGCACGTGCCTCTGCGCGGGCGCCTCGACGCTGGCCTTCGCCGGGCGCCCTGCGGTGGTCGACGCGCTCATCGCGGAGGTGGAGCGCGCGCTCTCCGACGGCGCGGCGACCGGCGCCGGGACGGGCGCCGAGGTGGTCGCGGGGCTGCACCAGGCGCGCGCCTTCCGCGCCATGAGCGGGGGCGATCCCGGCGCCTGCGCCACCGGCCTGGAGGCCGCGCTCGCGGCGTTCGAGCAGGTCGGCGACCGCCGCAACGCGTGCATCACCCGCGCGAACCTGGGCTACTGCTACGGCGAGCTCGGCGACTTCGGCGGCGCCGAGGCGGCGCTCCGCTCCGTGATGGAGGCCGCGGAGCGGATGGGCCTCCACGAGGTGGCGGCGGCGGCGCAGGCCAGCCTCGGGCAGGTCCTCGCCTACGTCGGCAGGCTCGCCGAAGCGCGGGCCGTCGAGGAGGCGGCCCTCGCGTCGAGCCAGCGGCTCGGCGACCCGCGCGCCGAGGTGGTGTCGCGCTCCTACCTGGCGAAGATCGCCCTGCTCGCCGGCGATTTCACGGGCGCCGAGCGCGAGGCGCGCCACGCCGAGGCGCTGGAGAGCGCGTCGCCCTTCCGCGTCGCGGCCACGGCGATCCGCGCCCGGGCGCTGATCGGGCTGGGGCGCGCGGCCGAGGCGCTCGCGGCCGCCGGCGAGGCCCTGGCGGCGCTCGAGTCGCTCGGCGGCCTCGAGGAGGGCGAGTCGATGATCCGGCTGGTCCACGCCGAGGCGTTCTCCGCGGTCGGCGACGCGGCGCGGGCCGCGGTCGCCATCTCCTCGGCGCGCGACAGGCTGCTTGGCCGGGCCGAGAGCGTCCGCGACCCGGAGTGGCGCAGGCGCTTTCTCTCCCACGTCCCGGACAACGCCCGCACCTTGGAGCTCGCGGCGCAGTGGGTCGGCACGGGTCGGAACTGAGCGCAGCTGAACGGAACTGCGCGGAACTGCGCGGAACTACGCTCAACTACGCTCAACTACGCTCAAGTACGCTCAATTACGCGCCGCTTTCCCACGGGAGAATCTGCAAGGGACGTCGATTTAAGGGCTGACAGACGACGTGAATCGCCGTACGATGTCCATAGACGTGGAGAGTTCCCGGTCGTCGTTGGGTTGAGCGACGGCCGGAGGGCGTGCTGCGATCGGGGAGCGTGAGCGCTCCCCTTGGCCCGCTACCGAGGTCTCATCACGTGAACATCAAGGCGGTACTTGGATGCGCTGGCATCCTTCTCGTGGCTAATGGCTGCGTCGCGCCCGAGCTGGCGTTCGAAGAGGATGGTGAAGCAGAGGAGCTCGGCTCGAGCGCCGACGCGATCGAGAGCGGCAATGCGCTCAGCTACAATGCGCTGAGCTACAACGCGCTCAGCTACAATGCGTTGAGCTACAACGCGCTCAGCTACAACGCGTTGAGGCCGGAGGCGGCCTCCGCCCTCAGGGATCCCGGCGTGGGCGGCGAGCTCTTCCGGACGCTGGTGAAGTACACGGTCAGCTGCGCGTTCAAGGAGTCCCAGTCGTTCCGCTTCTCGTGGACCGACGCCGCGGGCGCGACCCACAACGAGGTCTACCCCGGGCACCTCGGCCTCGCCGACCGGTGGGGCAGGCGCCCGCTCGACGAGGACGGCAAGCAGATGGTCTCCGCGTGCCTCGCGGCCCACACGAACCGTTACGGCGTATCGGTCCTCATCTCGATGCGCTCCCCGCAGAACCCGCTGCGCCGCGAGGTCGAGTCGGACGAGCTCTCCGCGTACCCGCACCTCGAAGGTGCCTTCTGGGGGAACCTCTTCTCCGATACGCCCTACCTGCGCGCCTGTTACGACGAGGCGAACGTCGAGGTCGCGCGCGCGGCGCGGCGCGACTGCGCCGCCGGCCACCCGGGCGCGGACGGGGATCTCGAGGGCTGCGGGATCATCGAGATCGTCGGGAGCTGCCAGGACACCTGCGGGAAGGTCCACCGGCCCGGACAGTATTACAAGCACTGCGATGATCCGGAGTCGGGCAAGACGCGGTATGTGATCACCACCGGGCTGAGGTGACCGCTGCCGTCGCGACGCGAGGGCGGTCGCGACGGATGGCGCGGGCGGCGTCGCCGGGCGAAGATGCGCGGCCATGGAGATCCATCAGGTCCGGTATTTCCTGGCGGTGACCGAGACGCGCAGCTTCACGCGCGCGGCCGAGCGGTGCTCGGTCTCGCAACCCGCGCTCACGGCCGCCATCAAGAAGCTCGAGGAGGAGCTCGGCGGGCCGCTCCTCCTGCGCGAGCGCGGCGGCGCCAAGCTCACCGCGCTGGGGCAGGGCGTGCTGCCGCGGTTTCTGCGGCTGCGGGACGACATGCAGGCCGTGCAGGTGATCGCGGAGAACCACCGGCGCCTCAAGCAGGTGCCGCTCCGGGTGGGCATCCTCTGCACCGTCGGGCCGGCGCGGCTCGCGGGCTCGCTTTCGGCGTTCCGCGCGGAGGCGCCGGGGGTGGAGCTGGAGATCGCGGTGACCACGCAGGGCGAGCTCCTGCGGCGGCTGGAGGAGGCCGAGGTCGACGTCATCGTCTCGAACCTCGGCGACGCAGTCCCGGACTGGTGCGTGGTGGCGCCCCTCTACGAGGAGCGTTACGTCGTGGTCCTCCCGCCCGGCCACCGCCTGGCCGCGCGCGAGGGCCTGCGGCTCGAGGATCTGGACGGCGAGCCCTACCTCGATCGGCTTGCGTGCGAGATGCGCGAGCAGGTCGCGGGCGTGTGCGCCGCGCGGCGCGTGGACCTGTATGCGGCCTACCGGACCGATCGGGAGGACTGGGTCCAGAGCCTTGTGCACGCGGGGCTCGGCTTCGCCTTCATGCCGGAGCACTCGCTGCTGCTGACGGAGGCGTCGCAGCGCCCGCTCGTGGACCCCGCCCTCCGGCGCACCATCGCGCTCGTGCGCTCGGGCGATCGCACGCCGGCGCCGGTCTTGCAGCTCTTCTGGGACACGCTGCTGGCGCGCGCTGCCCGGCCGCGGCCGGTCAAACCTTCGCGGCGATGATGTCGACGTGCTCGATGACGGGCGCGGCGGCGAGCAGCTCTTCTGCCTTTGCCATGAGCGCGGCCGCGATGCGGCCCGCGAGGTGCTCCTTGCGCCCCGCCTCGTCCGCGAAGGTGTCGAAGATGCCGAACGTCGACGGTCCGATGCGCAGGGCGAACCAGTGCACCGTCCGCGGCTCCTCGGCCGCGAGGCCGACGGCGGAGCGGAGGAGCGCCTCGACCTCGGCCTCCTTGCCGGGCTTGGCCTCGATGCGGGCCAGGAGGGAGAGTGTCACGGCCTTCGTGGGGTCAGCGGTCATGGGAATCTCCTCTTCGGCGGCGCACGGCGCGCCGCGCTTCGGTGAGGAGAGATATGATGACGGCGCGCCCGGGCGACCATTCGATGTTGTGGATGGATCCATCAGCGCCGTGGATGGTGCTCCCGGCGAGCCCGCGCCAGCCTCCGCCACCTCCGGCGTACGCGCCGGAACCACAGCCGGCCGAGCCGCAGACGATTCCAGACCGTGTTCGGGTTATGCCCGATCTCCGCGGCGATCTCCGCGATCGTGTATCCCTGCGCCGTGAGGGCGAGGACGGCTCGAAACCTGGGGTCGACGCGTCTCAGATCGTCCAGCGCTCTCCGGGCCTCGACCTGCTCGAGCGGCGCAGGCGCGTGATCCTGGCAGAGGCGACCCGCGCTCGGCACGAGGACCTCGTACCGCCGGTGTGCGCGCGTCGCGTAATGGGAAGCGTGCCGCCAGCTGATGCCGACGATCCATCGCTTCAAGGCCACGGCGTCCGGGACCCCCGGCCGCGGCTGGAACCGCCCGGCGCGCATGCTTCGCCATGCGCCGAGCAGCACCTCCTGGACGATGTCGGCGCGATCCCTGCTCGGTATGCGCCAGCGCCGCAATACATCGTCGATGGTCGCCGTGTGCCGGGCGATGGAGTCGATGTCCAGCATGACGGCGGCTCGACGCAAGCCTATCGTGACGGATTACGAGGTTGCCGCGGGCAACGCGAACACTCCTGCGCTCAGAGCGACCCGTGGCGCTCGCAGCGCGCCCGCCGGAGGAGCGCGTCGCGCTCCGCGGCGTGCTCTCCGCGACCGCGACGCTCGCGGTGCTCGTGCAGGAGACGGCACGCCGAGAGCTGCCCCTCGGTGGTCCCGAGATCGAGCATCGCTCGCGCGCGCTCGATCCTCGGATCGGTCCGGGCATGCTCCGCGCCGGTGCCTCCCCGGGACGACCTCTCGACTGCGGCGGATACCGCGCGGGCTGTCGTGGAGCTGCCCTGATAGGAGGATACGGCCGAGGCCGTGACGGCCTCTCGCCCGATCGCGCTCTCGGGCCCTCCCGGCCCCACGCGCGCGTCAGCAGGCCCAGCCGGGATCTCGACCGCGGGCTGCGCGCGCCCCGAGGCGGCGAGCAAGGGCGCTTCGGTGGAGCCAGCCGCCGGACCGGGCCAGGCGGCGCCCGCCCCGAGCACGAGCGCGGCTGCCGCCGCCCCATGCAGCTTGAACCGGCCAAGCCCGCGCAAGGCCTCGTGAAGCCAGGTACCGGAGAAGAACGGCACCACGCACGGCACTGTGGCCTGCCCGCGCCACCGCTGCTCTGCCTGCCAGCGCGCCCTCTCCCGCTCGACGCTATCCCAGGCGGCGGCCAGCCGTGACTTGACGGTGTTCTCCGAGAGCGCGTGCGTCAAGGCAATCTCGGCGAGCGTCCGACCCTGGAGCTCGTGCTCGACGAAGACCGTGCGGCGCGCGTCGTCGAGCTTGTCGATGAATTGCCAGAGGACGGCAGCTCGCTGGCGGGCGATCACGGACGCTTCCGGGCCCGGCCGCTCGTCTGAAGGCTCTGCGCCCTGCAGCGGCGCGGTGACCTCTTCCCGGCGGCGCGCTCGCCGCCGGCTGGTGCGCGCCTCGTTTCTCACGATCTGGTCTGCATACGCCGCGGCGTCCCTCGCCAGGCCGATGCGCGCGCGGTTCTCCAGGATGCGAAGCCACGCCTGCTGGACGACGTCGTCGACATCCTGAGCCGGCACGCGCATGGCGCGCGCGAGCCGGCGAAAGCGGTCGGAACCAAGCGGACAAGGGGCTGTGACGTCCAGGCTCGTCGAGGTGGTCACGTCCATGCACGTCCAGATGATTCAGGCCCGAAAAGAGGTGACCCCATCGACCGGCGCGACGAAGAAACGGTGCGCGAAGGTGCGCCCACACGGGGATGACGACTGGATGGCGTCTCGGTGGAATACATTACGAGCGTGGCGTCGGATTTGTCATGCAAAGCGCAGCGCTCGGCGTGCAAGCGCGGTTGCTGGGCAGGCGGCTCCGTCGGTATAGTCGGCCGCATGATGCGCTTGCGCTCGGTCGTGGGCGGGATTTGCTGTCTCGTCGCGCTGGGCAGCGGCGTCGGGCTCGCGCGCGCGCAGCCGGCGCCCGAGGGGTCGCGGTCGGCGGAGAGCGCGGCGGCTGCGGTGGAAAGGCGGGCCAGGGAGGGGGCTACGGGGGCTCGAGCATCGGGATCCTCGTGCTGGGGGGCGCCGAGATCACGGTCGATGCCGGTACGGTGGTGACCGGCCGAGGCGGCAATGGCGGGGTCGGCGGGACAGGCCAGTCGGGTGGCATAGGCTTCCCGGGTGGCTTCGGCGGGCAGCATGGATTGAACGATGATTGGAATGCTTGTAAGGGGGGCAAAGGAGGGAACGGCGGCAATGGCGGGGGCGGCCTGGGTGGACACTCGATCGGCGTTGCCACCGTGGGCATCACCAACGTGAGCTTTGAACGACATCCGGATTTCGTGCTCGGAGGCCCTGGCGACGGCGGCCCCGGGGGCGGTGTCCTTGGGGACGACGGCAAGGGTGGGCGGGGCGAATCGGATCCATTGCACGTGTTCCCAGCGGTGGCCCAGGCCGAGGAGCTACCGCGCTGAAGGTCCCCCCGTGCGGGGCGTAACATCGAGAGAGACCATGAGATCATTGAAATCCCACGACTGCTCTTGCTGATGCCGCTCGCGGCGGTGGGGTGCGGGATCGATCTCAGTCCCTATGAGGACGAGCAGCCTTCTGCGCCGTGTGGCGCGGCGTCGTGCGCACCTGCTCCTCCGCCGGAGTCGGTCTGTCGCGGTTACCTCACCGCCGACCAGGCAGAGGACGGCCGCGGCGTGTTCGTCGACGGGTTCGGGGGCGACGATGAAAACCCCGGTACGCGGGACAAGCCGGTGCAGAGCCTTCCGCGCGGCATCGCGCTCGCGCGCACGGGGCGCGGGCGCGTGTTCCTTTGCAGCAGACATTCAGGCGCGATCACGCTGCCCTCCGGCGTCGACCTTGTGGGGAGCTTCGATTGCACCAACGATTGGAAGCGGAGGAACCCGAGCGACGATCCAATCATCTCGTCATTCCCCGTGGGTGTCGCGTTGACGATCGAGCCCGCGAGGCCCGACGACACGGGGGCCGCGGACGGAGTCTCGACGCTCGTCAACGTGCGGATCGGGACCACGAAGGACGTCGGGCTCCTCGTCCGGTCCGGCAGCGCCGTGGAGATTGTTCGCAGCGAGCGCTTCGGGAGTCCCCGCTACAGGGCGGCGGACGATGCGAGGACACTTCCCGATCCGCCCGAAGGCGCGCCTGGCAACGGCGGTGTGCAGGGCTGCTCCGTGGCCCCCGCGGCCGGCGGGGCTCCTGCGATGAGCTCCTGTCACGACGGAGCCGTGACGATCGGCGGCAAGGGGGGCGACGGAGGGGCGACCGCAAGCGGCGATGGCGGTGACGCCGGCGACGGTGTACCCGCGCCGGGGCCCGATGCCAGTCCTGATGACCGTCGCTGGGGCGCCGGGGGTACCGGAGACCACGGCGACGGCCGCTGCCAGGACGGGCAACCGGGGAAGGACGGCGCGCCTGGCGTCGATGGGGCACCGGGCCAGGGCATCGGACGTCTCAGCGAGAACGGCTGGATAGGAAGCCGGGCCTGGGAAGGGTCCAGGGGGAGGCCGGGCCAGGGGGGCGGCGGGGGCGGCGGTCTTCGCGGGAGCGCCGCCCTCTGCGGCGTCGCCTCCCGGTCGGGGCCGTCCGGAGGCTCGGGCGGCGGCGGCGGCTGCGGCGGCAACGGCGGGAAGGGGGGCAGCAACGGCATCCCGAGCATCGCGATCCTCGCGCTCCACGCCAAGGTCACGGTGCGCGATAGCCTGATCGGGACGGGTCCGGCCATGCCTGGGGCCGACGGAGGGGCGCCTCAGGACGGCAGCCGCGGGGGGCGTGGCGGCATCGGCGCCTATTCGCCCGATGCGATTGCCCGCGCGTGCGACGGCGGCGACGGCGGTCTCGGGGGGCCGGGCGGCTATGGCGGCGGCGGGCGCGGCGGGGACTCCATCGGCATCGCCCACCTCGACGATACCGAGCTCGTGCTGGAGAACGTCACGTTCGAGCTCGGCGAGCCCGGCGTGGGCGGCATCGGCAACCCCGCGGATCCCGCGACCTGGGGCGAGGACGGCATCGCGGTCGAGACCTTGCGCTTCCCCGAGTGAGCCGCCTGGGCGCGCCGCGTCCAGCATCGGCCGCGGCGCGCGGATCGTCCTCGCCGCTGGCGGACCGGCGGAGGTCGGCGCGCTCCTTCCTCCCGGCATCGAGCCCTGGTTGTCAGCAGCGCGCGCTTCTACTTCGAAGGAGCATTGTTGCCTCTGCCCCCGCCGGACGGATTGCCCGTCGTGCTCGGCCAATTGCCGCCACTGCCGCCGCCCGAACCTTTGCCGCCGCTGCCGCCCTTACCACCGCCTCCCGAACCACCACTACCACCCTTGCTGCCACTGCCACCGCCACCCTTACCCCCGCCGCTACCTTTGCTCATTGTTTCCTCCATCCCATATCCTTGGAACCTGAATCAACATGGCCGCCGTGACGACGGAGCCACGTTGCCTCCAACGTCCCCCTTGTTGCCGGAATTCCGAAGAGGCGACATCGCCAGCTCGCAACGCGCCCCGCACCGCGCCCCACGCGCAGCGCAGGCGGCCGGCGGGGCTTAGCCGCTGTCGTTGCTCGGCCCCTCCGACGGCCCCTCGAGCGCATCCCATCCCTCGGGAGGCTCTTGGATTCCCATCGCGGCGAGGAGCTCGCGGGCGGCGTCCGAGATGTCGACGGGGACGTCCGCCCCCGGCTCCCAGGCCGACAGCAGCGCGCGGAGCGTCCGGGCGGGCGCGGCGAATTTCTGCTCTTCGAGGTCCGTGCCGAAGGCGGACAGGAGCTGGTCGATGTGCTCGACCAGGTGCTCTCGCGACGGCCGCGACGTTGCCCTGGCCCACGAGGACGGCGAGGCGAGAGCGCCGGCGATGTTCATGACGCCCGCGACCGCCTGGGCCAGCTGGGCCGCCCTCCTCGACGCATCGCTGTAGCTCCACGGCGCGGCCTCCGCGGCGGGTGGCGGCTCCGCGTCGTCCGTGTCGCGGTCGATCGCACGGACCTGGTCGCCGTCGTCGTTCGCCCAGCCGCAGGCGGGCTCCCGTACGCCGAGGGACAGTATGAATCGCCGGGCGCCGTCATAGACCGCCTGCGGGATCTCCTCGTCTTCTCTCCAGGTCAGCACTGCCTCCCGGAGCTCGCGCGCTCGCTCGCGGGGCTGATCGAGCACGAAGTACGCGATGAAATCGTCGAGCGCCGCGAGGACCTCCGAGCGCGTCGGTCGTCTTACGAGGGTCGACAGCCTGCGAGCCGAGGTCATCTCAAGCAACACGTAGAAGGCGTTGTTGATGGCCGCGGCCTCCTTGTCGTCACGGTCCGATGTTCGGCGGATGGTGCGCGGCTCTCTCGGTTGCGCGGGCTTCATGGCATCGTCGCTCCTGCTCATGGATACGGTTTACAGATGGGACCGAAGAATTTGCCTCCCAGGGCCGACATGGCGCCGGCGCCGACGGCGACGACCTCGAGCGGCGACGTCCCGATCTGGATGCAGACATAGGAGCACCACGACCGTATCACGGTGTTCTGCAGGAGCTCGTTCACGAAGTCCGGGCAGGTGGGGCACTTCGCTTCCCCGCAGTCATCAATGATGCAACGATGATTCACGGCGGGCATGTAGCCCATGCTGGCAGCGTGGGTAGATTTCGCAACCGTAGTCTCGCGCGCACTCGAGCTTCGGGCTCCCCGTGTACGCGAGCGTGGACGGGTCAATCCCCGAGAGCCATGCTCGCGCTTGCTCTAGCGCTCCCGGCGCGTACTGCTCGAGGAGTGCTCTGAGGGTCGCGTCGTCGATCGTGGCCGGATCGATCTGCGCGGCCTCGACCGCGCCGGCCAAGGCGCACGTCATGTTCCCGGCCAGGGCTGAGGCGAACGCCAGCTTCTCTGGGTCGAGCTGAGCGTAGGCTTCCTCGACCAACTGCTGCTCCTCCGGGCTGACGCCCGTGCCGTCATCGACGGCGCTGCTGCCACCTGTACCGTCGTCGACCGGGCCGCTGCCGCCCGCGCCTCCCTCGGGGGCGCTGTTCCCGTCGCTCGAGCCATGCCACGCTCCATCCTCATCTCCCGGGCCCACCCGGATGACGCATCCGGGAACCGCCGCAACTCCGGCCAGCCCTATGAGCACGACCGCCACCACCCCTTGAGCCGCTCGCTTAGCCATCGCGACACCTCCGCCCCTCGCGTTGCACGCATCGCCAACGCGCCCGCTGTGAAACGTGGCGGGTCGCATTGCGCCGCTCAGCCAATTGTCGAGGCGCGTAGCACGCGCGCTCTCCGCCCACAAGCGAGCGGCGGGCGAGGTGCCGGCAATGGGCGCAACGGGCCGGGCGCGTTGTTCGGTTTTGAACGTGGAGGAGGCGGGACGGCGACGACTTGCCGCACGGCCATCGCACGGGCAGACCAGAGCCGTCGGCAAGGAGGATTGCTCGGCAGCCACCGTGACCGGTGCGGCGTCGCGCTCAGGACCGTCCGGCGGCTCGGGTGGCGGCGGCAAGGGCGGGAAGGGTGGCGGTAACGGCACCCTGAGCATCGGGATCCTTGCGCTCCACGCCAAGGTTGCGGTGGGCGACAGCCGGATCGTCACGCGTCCGGCCATGCCTGGGACGGACGGCGGGGAGCCTCAGAACGGCAACCGCGGGGGGCACGGGTAGGCCGGCGGGTACTGGCCTGATGAGTGGGGCGACGTATGCGACGGCGGTTTCGGGGGTCGGGGCGGCTATGGCGGTGGTGGGGGCGGCGGGGATTCCAGCGGAATTGCCTACCTCGACGAGGACCAGCTCGTGCTGGAGAACGTCACGTTCGAACTTGGCGAGCCCGGCGAAGGCGGCATCGGCAACCTCGAGGATCCCGCGACCTGGGGCGAGGACGGCATCGCGGTCGAGACATGGCGCTTGCCCGAGTGAGCCGCACGCACCGCCTGGGCGCGCGGCGTCCGGCACGCGGGCCAGGGGCGGGCGCTCGGACAAAACGACGCCCCTCGATTGCTGGACGGGGCGGAGCGGTTCCTGGACGAGGCGGAGCGGTTCCTGGGGCGGAGCGGTTGATTGCTGGACGGGGCGGAGCGGTTCCTGGACGAGGCGGAGCGGTTCCTGGACGCCGTCGCGAGACTCCTGGACACCATCGCTGGATTCCTTCATCGCTCCTTCACATCATCCCATCATCACGCTCGCCAACTTCTTGCTTTGCCCGCGCTACCCCCTCTCGACCTCTTGTCGCTCCTCGCGAACGTCGTTAACCGAGGAACGCTCGGGGAGAACGTCACTCCCCATGAACAACCCCACTCGGTACATCAGGAGATTCCGATGCCCAAAGCCAAGACCGACCTGGACCTGTGGATGAACGAGGCCCTCGCCGCTCCGGGGAACGGCGAGCTCTCCCTCTCCGTGCCCCTTCATGTGCTGTTCGGCGAGGCGGTCGACGTCGCGAGGTTCCACAAGACCTACTGGAAGCCGGAGGTGAAGGACGGAAAGGTGGTGCGCCGCGGCCTCGAAATGGCGGCGAGCAAGAAGAAGAACGCAAACACCCTGACCGCGAAGACCGGCGAGGAGATCCTCTCGCTCCAGCGCGCCGCCGTGGAGGCGGGCACGCGCTACCTGCTCGCCGTGGACCCGAAGAAGGCGAGCCCCTTCGAGCGCGGACAGGTCGTCCTCGACGAGATCACCGCGACGCTCGAATGGCTGTTCGACGACGGCGTCGAGGACGAGAACGACGCGAGGCTCGCCAAGCTCGGACAGGCCCACGCGGACGACCCCGCCACCGCCGACGCGCTCGCGCTGGCCCTCGACGACTACGCCGCCCTCGCGGCGCCCCACCGCGAGGCGATGGACGGACTCGGCGGGTTCGACGCGGCCATGCTCGACGAGGCCAAGGAGCTCGCGGCCGCGCTCCGGGCGCACGCCACCCAGAGCGCCGGGCTCGGTGAAAAGGCGCGCGACGCGCTCCTCCTCCGCAACAAGGTGATCGGACTCCTGAACGCGCGGATATCGACCGTGCGCGCGGCGGCGCGGTTCGTGTTCCGCGACCGGCCGGACATCGCGCGCGAGTCGACGAGCGCCTACGAGCGGCGGCGCCGGGCCGAGGCCAAGCGCCGCGCGAAGAAGGCCGACGCGCCCGTGCCCCTGTGAGCCCGACCCGAGCCGCCGTAACGCCGCCTCGCCCCGCGCGGGCCCAGTGGCGTTAGCGATGTGACGGTCACGCCGAGAACCGCCTGATTTCCTCAACTTCCGCGCTGGTGCCGCTCTTGCCTGCGCCTCGATCACGGCGGGCGAGCACCCGCGAGCATGGCGCGCTCGCCGGAAACGACGTGGGTCGTCCACCCACGCTGCGTGGAGAGCGAGGAGTACCCATGAAAATATCCGCAATGGTTTCCACCCTCGTCGGGGTGTCCCTGTGCGCCGGGGTGGCGTTCGCCGAGGGCGGCCGCGCTTCGCGCGAGCCGCGGCACCTCCAGGTCCTCAGGGCGCGCGGCGACCTGGTCGATCGGGTCTATCACCACCGCGCGCCGCGGGAGCAGGCCGCCGAGCGACACGCGCGCGCCGAGCGCCCCGAGCCGGTCCGCGTCGCCCGCGGGCACGCGCAGGAGCGGATCCGCTGCTCCGACATGGGCGCGGACTGCTCCTCCCGCGCGGCGGCGGCCCACAGGAGCCGCACCGAGGCGCGCGCCGACGCCGGGCGCAGGGCGGCGCAGCCGTCGCCGCTCAGGAGCAAGGCCGAGTCGCGCATGCGCTGCAGCGACGCGGGGGAGTGCACCGCCTCGAGCGCCGGGGCGCGCCGCGCGTGGGCCGGGCGGTCGGCCGGGGCGCCGGCCGCGCCGGGGAAGGAGCGCGCGGCCGCGCCGCGGGACGCCGCGCAGCGGCAGAGCCCCCGCATGGCCTGCAACGAGGGCGAGGAGTGCGCCATGTCCAGCAAGGAGGCCGCGAAGTTCTGGGCCGCCCAGGCCATCAAGGCGGGCACCAAGTCCCCGAGCCAGGTCGCCTCGGAGCGCTCCGAGCGGGCGCGCCGGGTCGCCGAGCGGCAGCGCGAGCGCGACGCGCAGCGCGCGAGGAGCGACGCCGCCGCGAAGTGAGCCGTCCGTCAGGCAGGGCGGCCGGGCGCCATGCCCCGCCGCCCGCCTGGCATCATCCCCCGCCGCCCGCCGCCAACCGGCCCTCGCGGCGCGCGGCCCGCCCCTCGCGCTCCAGCTCGATCAGGCGCGCCTCGAGGCTCAGCCGCGCGATCGGCCAGACGAGGGGCGCTGTGTCCGCCCGCGCGCGTTCACCCCTCGAAGATCACTTCGCGCACGTATAAGCGCCATCCGCGCCGTTCTTGGCGACGATCGTCCACTGCGTGCTAGGCGCGACGGGCGGGTGGATCAGGACGCCATCGGTGTAGTTGTCCTGATTGAGCGGGCCGACGATGAGGGTGAGGCCGCACGCCTTGGTACCCGTGCCCGAGGTGATCGTCGCGGTGGTCGTCTGCCCTGCATCAGAAACCACATCATCCGAGTTGAACACTGTTCCTTCGGGGAAGTCGACGCACGTGGCGTCGATCCCCGGCGTCGATCCGTCGACGTCGCTCGAGAAGAGGTAGCCTTCGAGATACCATCCAGCCGTCGGATATCTACCGCCAGCCGGATACTCTCGCACGCTGGCGAAGTTCCAGTTGTGATCCCACGCACCCTCAACGCCGGTGAGGCCGCTGATGAAGCATTGCCGGCGGCCGTTGGGATCCGAATCGGCGATCTTGACGGGGGCTGGCATGCCATACTGGTGGCCAACGTAGGCTTCCCAGTGCGCGGTCTGCACGTTCGTGGTGGTGGGGAAGCACGTGGCATGGGCGGCAAGATCGTTGCCGAGACTGTACGGTGGGTTAACGCTGTCAACGGCGCCTTGATGCACGACGAGCCAGTTCTTCCCTCCGGTTCTCCTCACGGCGGCCACCGTCTCTTCGTCGTGCAGATACCATTGGAAACCCCTGCTGAGGTTCCCTGCGACACCGCTGAGCACGCAGGTGCCAGCGGATGTCAGCCCCATGTCCACATTCGCATCGTTTGACGTGCCCCAGAAACCATACCCGGTCAGCGCGTCTGCGGCCTCGCCCACCATCTCCTCCGCCTCCGCGTCGCTCCCTGGGGCAGCGACGCACCCGAGAGAGAGCGCACCCAGGAGCAACGCGGAGCTGCCACAGACAAGGCGACGGAGGAGCGAAGCGGTCAGGATGGAATTGGTCTTCATTTATATTTGTCTCATGGTTCGGACATTGGAGACGGAATCGCGCGCCGAGCTCGACGGATGGCGTGGCCCTCGCGTGGGGCGGGCTCCGTCGTGGCTCTGGTCTGCCGAGCTCGCCGCGCTCGGCCGCGCACGCTCTCACGTTCAGCGTACGTGCCTTGTCGGTCATCGAGTGGGACAGCCCCCGGCATCGTCGGCGCACCCTTGTGCCCTGCTACCTAGTGAAGCCGAGGATGCTGTCTTGCCAGCCGCGGACCCGCGAGGCAGCTTCCCTGGTGCAGCGAGCATGCCAGAACGGACCCGCTCACGTTCATGCACCCGCTGCAGCGGCGAGCTGGGCTCTCGTCGCGCCGCGACGCCGTGAATGCAGCTGAGGCGAGCCACCACCATCGCGCGCTGTCCAGGATCGCGGCGCCGTCCGTTTGTATGAGCTCGCAGATTTGCCGTCACAGCGCCATACTGTGCCTGCGTGTCTCGCAGATTTGCCGTCACAGCGCCATGGCACTGTGCCTGCGTGTCATGGCACTGTGCCAGCGTGCCATGTCTCACTTGGCAAGACCTCCCGCGCAACCAGGCACGGGCTCAGGCGATGCGGTACTATCCAGGTCGAAGCGGGCCAGCTTCGATATCGCTCTCTACACGGCGATATCCCATCTCTCTCGAGCGCAAGAGCCCCGGCCCGCCAGGCAGAGATCACCGGCATCGTACGGCATGCGCGGCGACGGGCGGGACGGAGCGCGGGCTCCGCCGCCATGCGTCATCCGCGCGCCGCCCCCGCCCGCCGCCACCGGCCCTCGCGGCGCGCGGCCCGCCCCTCGCGCTCCAGCTTGATCAGGTGCGCCTCGAGGCTCAGCCGCGCGATCGGCCAGAGGTGGGGCGCCGTGTCCGCGTAGGCGACCGGCAGGAGCTCCTCGAGCGTCGCGCCGCCATCGCCGCCACTGCCAGCCGCGCCCGGCGCCTCGAGCGCCGCGGCCACCCGCTGCTCCCTCCCGAGCCGGTGCGCGACGTAGCGCCGGAACAGCGCCTCGGGCGCGTCGATCGGCTCGCCGTGCGCCGGCAGGGCGACCCGGGCGCCGAGCGCCGCGAGCCGCTCGAGCTGCGCCAGGTACTCCGCCATGTCGCCGTCCCGGGGATCGATGAGGATCGTCCCCACGCCGGCCACCATGTCGCCGCAGACCAGGACCCCCTCCGCCTCGTCGAAAAAGCAGAGGTGATCCGGCGCGTGCCCCGGCGTGTGGAGCACGCGCAGCGCCGTCGGCGCCGGCCCGTCGAGCCGCACCACCTCCCGGTCCGAGAGGCGGCGCGCGATCGGGACGTCACGCAGGCGCGGCGCCGCCTCGGCGTGCGCCCAGATCGGCACCCCGAGCTCGGCCGCGAAGAAGCGCGCGCCCCCCACGTGGTCGGCGTGGTGGTGGGTCACCGCGATCGCCACGATCGACCGCCCCCGCGAGGCGAGGCCGCGCGCCCACGCGAGCCACTCGAGGCGCTCGTCCTCGTACGGCGTGGCCGGCTCGACGAGCAGCACCTCGCGGCCGCCGAGGGCGTAGCTGTTCGTGTGGGTCGCCGGCGGCAGCGTCGGCGTGCGCGCGGCGAACGCCTCCACGCCCGCCGCGATGGCCCGCGGCCGGATCACCGCTCCACGACGACCGCGAGCGCCTCGCCGCCGCCGATGCACAGCGTGGCGAGGCCGCGCTTCGCGCCCCGGTCCTTCATGGCGTAGAGCAGCGTCGTCAGGATGCGCGCCCCGCTCGCGCCGATCGGGTGGCCGAGCGCGACCGCGCCGCCGCGGACGTTGACCCGCTGGGCGTCGATCCCGGCGAGCTTGTTCACGGCGAGCGCCACCACCGCGAACGCCTCGTTCACCTCGTAGAGGTCGATCTGGTCCGTCGTCAGGCCGAGCTTCTTCGTGGTGTTCGCGATCGCCGCCGCCGGCGCCGTGGTGAACCACTCGGGCGCCTGCGCGGCGCCGCCGTAGCCGACGATCCGCGCGAGCGGCGTGAGCTTGTGCTCCTTCACGGCCCGCTCGCTCGCCAGGACGAGCGCGCTCGCGCCGTCGTTGATCGACGAGGCGTTGGCCGCGGTGATCGTGCCGTCCTTCTGGAAGGCGGGCCTCAGCGAGGCGAACTTCTCGGGCTTGCCGGCCGGCGGGCCCTCGTCGTCCTTCACGACCACCGCGTCGCCCTTCTTCTGCGGGACGGCGACGGGCGCGATCTCCGCGGCGAACAGCCCCTCGCGCTGCGCCGCGAGCGCCCGGCGGAAGCTCTCCCTCGCGTACTCGTCCTGCGCCTCGCGCGAGAAGCCGTGCTCCTTGGCGCACGCCTCGCCCGCCGTGCCCATGTGGAAGTTGCCGTACGGGTCCCAGAGGCCGTCGTGGATCATCCCGTCCACGAGCTTGCCGTCGCCCATGCGGTAGCCGGAGCGCGCCTGCGGGAGGTAGTAAGGCACGTTCGACATCGACTCCATGCCGCCGGCGACCACCACGTCCGCGTCGCCGAGCGCCACCGTCTTCGCGCCGAAGATGACCGCCTGGAGCCCCGAGCCGCACACCTTGCTCACCGTGGTGGCCGGGACCTTGCTCGGGATGCCGGCATAGATGGCGGCCTGCCGGGCCGGAGCCTGCCCGATGCCGGCGGACAGGACATTGCCCAGGAAGACCTCCCCCACGGCGTCGGGAGAGAGGCTCGCCCGCTCGAGGGCCGCCCGGATGGCGACCTCGCCCAGGCGGGGGGCGGGCAAGGGCGAGAGCGCTCCCTGGAACGCGCCGATCGGCGTCCGGGCCGCTGCGACGATGTACACGGGGACGGGTAGGGTCATGATCTCCTCCGGCGGCGCGGGTGTCGTTTCCTTCGACGACGCGCGATGACGCGGTCCGGCGCGTCGTGCGAATGTGCCTGTTGGTACCTCGGCCGCCCCGCTGCGGCAAGCCGGCCCAGGGCGCTCCTCCGCCGCGCTGCCAGGCGGCGTTCGCATCGTCACATCGGTTCACCCTCCGCCACCCTCCGCGCTCCCCGCCGGCCGGGCTCTTCGCTCCGCCGTCGCCGGCGCGAGGAAATCCGGAAAGCTGCGGAGTCGACGTGGCCGGCCTCATGCAGAGCGCCCGGTATGGTCGAGATGGTGTGCTCGGAAGCGTCGGGCCGCATCGGCACAGCGCGCCTCACGGCGCTGCTCGACGAGCTCGACGCGCGAAACGTCGACAACGTGGCGCGCACGGAGAGCTACCTGGAGCTCTACGCGCTCACCCGCGCCCATCCGCCGGATCTGCCCTGGCTGCTCATGGCGCACCTCGTATCGCGCAACGCGGGCGCCCTGATGACCGAGATCGCGGCGGCCCTGGACCGCCGCGAGGGCGCGATCGCCCCGTCGGCGCTGCGGGAGAGCTTCCTCTTCCTGGAGCGCGCCAATCACCTCATCTTCTTCGACGCCTGGTATCATGTGCTCCACCACCTGCTCGGGCAGAGCGCCGAGCTCCGGCCGGGCCGGTGCTCGCAGTTCGTCCGCGACGCGTGGGCCAGGCACGAGGCCGCGCGGCTGGCCGGCCAGCCGCACGGCGCGCTCGAGCGCGCCCTCGTGCGAGATCTCGTGACCAACGAGCAGAACCTCATCGAGCGGCGCGTCGTGCACCACCCCCGGTTCTCCAACGCGCGGGCGCTCCTCGCGCTCGCCGAGGCGCTGGGGCAGGAGACCCCGGTCGTGCTGCCGTGCGCGCAGGCGCCGATCCGGGTCGGCGGCTTCGCGCTCCTCGACCGGCGCATCGCCGCCGGGATGCGCATCTACGACGCCATGGCGGACCGCGCCGCGCGCGACGCGATGTACGAGTGGGCGCGCCGGCACCCGCACGACGGCTCCTGGGCGCCGTGGGGCGGCCCGCCGCGGCCGCGGCTCCGGGAGGCGTGGCCCGCCCCCGCCGTGCGGGCGCTCTGGGACGGAATTCACGCGCCGCCCGAGCCGGATCCGGGCTGGCCCTGACGCCCCCGCGCCTCCGGGGCCGAGGCCACGCCGACTCGCCGCCTCGGACCGGCCCCGGGCGCGGTCCCGGGGCAGCTCTGTGGTGCGCCGGCGACGCCGCGTGTATCGTGCCCGCCGCGGCGCCGGAGGGGGTCAGTCCTCCCTGCGCCCGAGCAGACAAGGAGCGAGCGATGGTGAACGTAGGCGACCGTGCCCCGGACTTCTCCCTCGAGAGCGACAGCGGCAAGAAGGTAGGCCTCGCCGATTTCCCGGGCAAGACGGTCGTCCTCTACTTCTATCCGAAGGACGACACCCCCGGCTGCACCCGGGAGGCCCAGGCCTTCTCCGCCGGGCTCGACGCGTTCGCCGAGGCCGGCGCCGTCGTGCTCGGCGTCTCCCGTGACTCCGTCGATCGCCACCGGAAGTTCAGGGACAAATACGATCTCGAGGTGACGCTCCTCAGCGATCCGGACCTCGTCGCGCACGACGCCTACGGCGCCTACGGCGAGAAGACGATGTACGGCAAGAAGGTGACGGGCACGATCCGGAGCACGTTCATCATCGGTCCCGACCGCGAGGTGAAGCACGTCTTCAGCGGCGTGAAGGTCGACGGCCACGCCGACGCCGTCCTCGCGCTCGTGCGCGGCGGCGACGCGCCCGGGGCGCCGCCCGCGCGCCGCGACGCCTCGAAGAGCGCAGCCGCCAAGGCGCCCGCGAAGAGCGCCGCCAAGGCGCCCGCGAAGAAGGCCGCCGCCAAGGCGCCCGCAAAGCCCGCTGCCAAGCCCCGATGACGCGCCGCCCGACGCGGGCGGGGACGCGAGGGCGGGGATGTGCGACGAAATATCAATAAACTTGCTAGTTTACCGCGTTCATGCGAGCTGCCCTCCGGGCAGGCGCGCTCGCGACCGTCGGACAATGACGTAGCGATTCGCGGCCTGTGGGACGGCGATCGCCGGATTGATGAGGTCGCGACGGCTTCGCGCGCGGCGTCCGCCGCGCTCGCCAGGCTGGACGGGCCCGGCGCTTCGTGAAAGAATCTTGCTCCGTTGCTTGCAAATCGATGAAATTACCACGACACCAGGGCTCATCTCTCGATCCGCTTCACATCAGGTGGAGCGATGAGCGCTGGAGCGAGGGAGCAAGAGAATGATGTTGAAGCATCCGATGCTACGGACTTTCACGTTGCTGAGCTGCCTGTGCGCCATCGCCGCCTGCGGCGACGACGAGACCCCGCCGCCCCCGCCGACCAACAATGACGGCGGGGGAGGCGGCGGAGGGGGCGACGGCGGCGCCGGCGGCGTGATGATCGAGACGTGGGAGCTCGATCGCGACAAGCCGCTGTCGAAGGTCGAGCCGGAGTTCGAGCAGTCGGCGCACCCGCTCGAGCCGAGCGCTGCCCTGACCGATCTGAAGGCCCCGCTCCCCACGAACGCCACCTGGATGAACTTCGTGCTCGGCGCCGGCGATCAGCGGATCAACGCCGCGCCGTACGACCTCAAGGCGCTCGGACAGGCGCTGTCGATCTCCCGGCCGGACGTCGCGGTCGCGAAGGCGTCCGTCACGACGGCGGATGTCTCGCACCTCGCCCTGAGCGCGCGCGAGGCCTTCTCCGGCCACGCGGTCACGTCGTCCGACCTGCTCTCGGTCACCGTGGAGTGGAAGGCGCAGGGCGGCACCATGACCGCGCCCATCGTCTACGGGATGCCCTATGTCACGACCACCTACGCCGGGCTCCGCCCGTCCGTGCGCGCCGGCGACGGCGTGGCGATCACCGCGGTGAACGGCGAGTCGACGAGCCCGACCGAGGTCACCGGCGATCGATTCGAGATCTCGCTCAACAACGGTCAGACGTGGGTCCTCTACGCGTTCCCCGAGATCACCCTCGAGTGGGACGCGCTCTCCATGGCGGCGCGCGCGCCGTACGAGGGCTCGCTCCGCCTCGCGCTCGTGCCGGGGCCGAACGCGGCGGCGGAGCTCGACAAGCACGCCGCCGTCATCCCGGTCGGCGGCGACGTCGAGGCGACGGTCACCGAGGACACCGCCTCGGTGCGCTTCGTCTGGAAGACGGAGGGAGAGGGCGATCTCCTGACCATGGCCCTCCCGCACCACCTGGACCGGCTCGAGATGGCGAAGGGCGCGGACATCACGTACCCGACCGTGATCGGCGAGATGAAGGGCATCTCCGGGGCGAGCTGGGAGCTCGAGTACCCGCTCAGCACGATCGGCTGGGACTCGCCGCGCCGCGTCTCCGACGACTGGAGCGAGATCGTCGTGGACGCGCTCGAGGAGGAGCGGTCGTTCACCCCCGCTCAGGACGTCGCCGGCGTGGACCCCTATTTCGGGGGCAAGCAGATCGCGAAGCTGGCGCGCCTCGCGCAGATCGCCGAGGCGGTCGAGAAGGAGGACCTCGCCGAGGAGCTCAGGGCGCGGCTCAAGTCGAAGCTCAACCCGTGGCTCAACGGCGAGAACGAGAACCCCTTCGTCTACGACACGTCCTGGGGCGGCATCGTGACGACCAAGGGCCTGGAGAGCGAGACCGCCGACTTCGGCCAGGGGTATTACAACGATCACCACTTCCACTACGGCTACTTCCTCTATGCCGCGGCCGTCCTGGCGAAGTCCGACGCGGACTGGCGCGACGAGTACGCCGACAAGGTGCTCTGGCTCGTCCGCGACATCGCGAACCCGAGCGCGAAGGACCCGCATTTCACGCCGTTCCGCAGCATGGATTGGTTCAGGGGGCACTCGTGGGCTTCGGGGCTGTTCCCGTTCGCGGACGGCCGCAACCAGGAGTCGACGTCCGAGGCCGTCAACGCCTGGTACAGCATGAAGCTGCTCGGCGAGGCGCTCGACAACGACGACGTGAAGAACATCGGCCGGGTGCTCCTCGCCATGGAGACGGCCTCCGCGCAGACCTACTGGCAGATCACCTCGAACGGCACCGTCTATGACGTGCCCTTCAAGGAGAACGGCGCCGTCGGCGTCCTCTGGTCCACGAAGGCCGACTTCGGGACGTGGTTCGGGGAGAACCCGGAGTACGTCTATGGCATCCAGATGCTCCCGATCACGCCGATCTCGGAGTCGCTGATCTCGAAGGCGTGGATCAGCTACGCGTGGCCGGCGATGGAGGCTGTCTCGCCGGGCGCGGAGGACCCGTGGAACGCCTTCCTCATCGCGGCGCACGCGACCGTCGACAAGGAGGCGGCCTGGGAGGAGGCGCAGGAGCAGACCGCGCTCGACGACGGCCTCAGCCGGACGGCGCTCCTCTACTGGATCGCCACGCGGCCCTGAGCCGCGCCCTCCCTCAGCGGCCCTGAGCCGCGCTCTCCCTCAATCGATCGGCTCGACCCGCACGTCGACCTCGAGGCGCTCCGCACCACCCCCGACGAAGATGGTGCCCGAGGTCGGCGTCGCGTCCATGTAGTTGCGCCCGACCGCGACGCGGATGTGCTCGGTCTGGGTCAGGATCCCGTTCGTCGGGTCGAAGCCCTTCCAGCCGATCTCCGGCAGGTACACCTGCACCCAGGCGTGCGACGCCTCGCCCTGCCGGTGGTTCTCGTGCTTCGGCCCCGTGTAGATGTACCCGCACACGTAGCGCGACGGCACGCCGAGCAGCCGCGTCAGGCAGATGAACAGGTTCGTGAAATCCTGGCACACGCCGCGGCGGTTCGCGTACACGTCGAACGCCGTCGTGAGCACGTTCGTCGCCCCCTGCTTGTACTCGTACTCCTGGAAGATCGACGCGTTCAGGTCGAGCAGCGTGTCGAGCAGGTCGTAGTCGTTCCGCTCGACGAACGTCATCGCGTACTCGATGAGCTCCGCGAGCTCGCTCTCCGCCAGCTCCGGCGGCAGGAGGAACGGCTGCAGGATCTGCCGCTGCCACGGCATCCACACGAGCGGGATCGTCGAGCGGGCGCGCAGCGGGCGGAAGCTCAGCGGATCGGTGTCGAGCAGCTCCACCCGCGACTTCGACTCGATGATGAGCTCCTTGAACGGCGTGTCGAGCAGCACCCGCCGCGCGCGGTTGCCGAAGACGTCGTCGTAATCGCGCTGCTGGCCCTCGACCGACAGGTTGATCTCGTTGTGGAGCAGCGCCTGCAGCCGGTCGTGCGCCGGCGTCAGCCGCAGGAGGTGCGTGCTGCGCTCGACCGCGGTCGCGTACTGGTACGCCGTGCGGTGCACCACCTGGAAGCGGCGGATCGGCGCGTGCGTCGGGCGGCGGACCGGGCGCGACGAGAGCGGCGGCGCCGACGGCGACGGCCGACGGCCATCGGTGCGCGGGGTCGCCCTGGCCCGCAGCGCGCCCTGCCGCAGCACCACGAGGTGGCCCGGAGGGACGCGCGTCCAGGTCGCGGGCTGCGCCCCCGCGTGGACCTTGAGCTCCTCCGACGAGACGATGACGCCCTTGCGGCTCTTGACCCCCCGGCGGCTGAGATCGACCTCGAGGTCCTCGTCCCCGAACGCGAGCCGCTCGTACGGCGGCAGCACCTCCCACAGGAACGCGTCCCCCTCGCGATCGCGATCCGCGTAGACGACGAGGTCGCGGCCGTCGGCCAGCACCGACGTGAGCGGGCCATGCTCGTTCATCTCGTCGAACCAGTCGCGCAGGACCGCCGGATCGATGTCGCCGAGGCTCCGGAGGCCCTCGGACGCCATCCAGCGGAGCAGCTCGCACAGGATGAGCTCCGTGTCCGTCGACCCGACCGGCTGGAAGAGCGACTTCGGATCGACCTCGATCCGGTCGACAAGGCTGCCGCTGTGCGCGAACAGCCAGTCGCGCCCGCCCCAGCTCCGGCTGAACGGCTGCGTGTTGGCGTCGTTGATGCTGCCCCACGTCGCCGTGCGGATGTGCAGCACGAGCAGCGACGACTCGAGGTGCTCCCACGCCTTCACGAGCTCGCTGCGGATGCTCCCCTGCGGCGGCGCCGGCTCCTTGAGCACCGTGGCGCTCGGCTCGCCGCCCGGGTAGTAGCCGATGCCCCAGCCGTCGGGCAGCTTGCCCCCGGGGCGCAGGCACGTGAGATCGAAGCACGGGGCGAGCTCGCCCTCGAACGACATCGCGAGGAGATTCGGCATGGATACGTCGGCGGGTCTTGGCTACTGGCTCGTTCCGGAGGGGCTGCTGTCGGGCGGCCCGTAACCGAGCAGCTCGCGACCGATACCGTCGCAGATCGTGGCTGTCTCGTCGACCACATGGGTGAGCGCCGCGTGGACCGCGAGCGGATCGAACGGCTCGCCCGCCCTGTCGGCGACCCACTGGTGCAGGAGGTGCAGCCGCGTGAGGCTCTCGCCCCCGGGCAAGGTCGCGCTCTCCGGCGGCCGGATCTCGCAGAGCCGGGCGAACGCCGCGTGCAC
Source organism: Sorangium cellulosum So0157-2 (assembly GCF_000418325.1). Taxonomy (GTDB): domain Bacteria; phylum Myxococcota_A; class Polyangia; order Polyangiales; family Polyangiaceae; genus Sorangium; species Sorangium cellulosum_D. The sequence continues at coordinate 11,670,996 of NC_021658.1, read as the reverse complement.
GCAGTGCCGGATCGAGCGCGGGAAGCGGGGCTCGAAGAGGAGGAACTGTGCGACCGCCTGCGGGTTCACCTGACCCTGGTGCAGCTTCATGAACGGCTCGAACCCGGAGCAGGCGCGGAGGAGCGAGAGCCAGAGCGCCGTCTCCACCACCCGGTGGCGCCGGGACACGCCGCCCTGCCCCGCGCCGTTTCTGTCGGACGCCGGCTGCTCCATGGCGGTCAGGGCGTGGTGGTGGACGTCGAGCGTGCGCGCGGTCTGCCCGACGCGCTCGATCAGCACGCCGAGCCAGATGAAATCGAGCGGCGTGTCGTGGAGCATCGTGCTCTGGGTGAGCCCGAGGCAGAGCTGGGTGAGCTGCCGCACGCGCCGGTAGAAGGCGTAGCGGCTCGACCTGAACTCCTCGAGCGCCTGGTCGCTGTTCATCCAGAGGTGGAGCTCGTTGACGGTCTCCCACGCCTCGAGGCTGACGACCTCGCGGATCGACCGCGCGTTGTAGCGCGCCGCGGAGCTCGAGATGCGGAGGCTCGTCGGGTTGTCCTCGTCGAGGCTCATGTAGCGCTGCACGAGCTCGCCGTCGGCCGCGGCGTCCTCGCCGTGCACCTCGGCGAAGTGGGCCTTCTGCCCGGCCACGATGATGACCGGCAGCCAGCACTGGTGCGGCGAGAGCTCGGCGTCGAGCGCGAGGTTCTGCGTGACGGCGAGGATCCGGGCCACGCTCTCGGTCCGCTCGAGGTAGCGGCCGAACCAGAAGCAGTGATCGGCGACGCGGGAGATCACGGGGCCTCCGTGGGGTCGGACGGGGGCGGCGCGCCGGATGCGCCGTTGCTCGCGGCCTCGGGCGCGGGGCCCGCGGCGCCGACCGACGGGGGCCGCTCCGCGCCGTCCCCCGGGCCCTTCAGGACCCAGGTGTCCTTCGAGCCCCCGCCCTGGCTGGAGTTGACGACGTACGAGCCGGCCACGAGGGCGACGCGCGTGAGCCCGCCGGGCAGCACCCACGGGCCGTCGCGGCCCGTCAGCACGTACGGGCGGAGGTCGAGCCGGCGCGGGACCGCGACCCTGGCGGCCGGGTCCCAGGTGGGGCTCGTCGACAGCTCGACCCGGTGCTGCGCGATGTAGCGGCGCGGCGTCGCCTCGATGCGCGCGCGGAACTCCTCGCGCTGCGCCGCGGTCGACTGCGGGCCCATGAGCATGCCGTAGCCGCCGGCCTCGTCGACCGCCTTGACGACCAGCTCGTGCAGGTGCTCGAGCACGTAGCGGCGATCGTCGTCGCGCATGCACAGGTAGGTGGGGACCTGCTCGAGGATCGGCTCCTCGCCGAGGTAGTAGCGGATCATCTCGGGCACGAAGGGGTACACGGCCTTGTCGTCGGCCACGCCGTTGCCGGGCGCGTTCGCGAGCGCGACGTTGCCGGCGGCGTAGGCGCGCATCAGGCCGCGCACGCCGAGCAGGCTGTCGGGGCGGAACGCCTCGGGGTCGAGGAACGCCTCGTCGATGCGGCGGTAGATGACGTGGACCCGGCGCGGGCCGCGCGTCGTCCGGACGAAGACCTGATCCTGATCGACGAAGAGGTCGGGCGCCTGGACGAGCTCGAGCCCCATCGTGCGCGCGAGGAAGCTGTGCTCGAAATACGCCGAGTTGTACGGCCCCGGCGTGAGCACGACCGCGCTCGTGCCGCTCGGGCTCACGGGCGACACCGAGCGCAGCGTCTCGGCGAGCCGGGCCGGGTAATGGTCGACCCGCTGGACGCGCCCCTTGTCGAGCAGGTGCGGCAGCACGCGCTTGCTGATGAGCCGGTTCTCCAGGACGTAGGACACGCCGGACGGGGTGCGGAGGTTGTCCTCGAGGACGCGGAAGGTCCCGGCCGGATCGCGGATGATGTCGACGCCCGCGATGTGGATGCGCACCCCGCCCGGGGGCCGCAGGCCGTGGACCTGCTTCAGGTACTGCCCCGAGCCGAGCACGAGGTCCCGGGGGACGCGCTCGTCCTTCAGGATGCGCTGGTCCCCGTAGACGTCGTCGAGGAACAGGCCGAGCGCGCGGACCCGCTGCTCGAGGCCGCGCTCCATGTGGGCCCAGTCGGCCGCGGAGAGCATCCGGGGGATGAGGCAGAGCGGGAAGATCTTCTCCGCGCCGCGCTGGTCCGCGTAGACCGAGAAGGTGACGCCCTGGTTGAGCAGGGCGAGCTCCGCGAGCTGCTGCGCGCGCGCGAACTCGTTCGGCGCGAACGCGCCGAGGAGCGTGGCAGTGCGCAGGAACTCGGGTCGTGGGGCGCCGTCTCGGCCAAACAGCTCGTCGTAGGCGCCGGGGAGGGGAGCGTAGCCGGCGAAGAGGCCGGCACCCGGGGTCTCTAACAACACTGGGGTGAAGCTACCGCTGGACGGCCCCCGAGGTCCATGGGCCATTTGCGGTTTCGATTGTTTCGATTGGATGAAGCGCGCGCTTCGTGAGCGGCGGAGGCTACTCGGCGCCGAGGATTTGGCGCTCCCGGCAGTGCGTGAGCTCGTCGACCGCGGCCAGGAAGGCGTCGTAGTCGATCGGCTTGGGGAGCACGCGAGCGACACCGAGGCTCGTCGCGTCATGTTTTGAAGACGCGGATGAAACAATGACTGGTATACGCGCCGTCTTCTCGTTGTGCCGGAGCGCCGTGAGCAGGCCCCAGCCGTCCATCACCGGCATCATGATGTCGACGACGAGCAGGTCCGGCGGCGCGATCTGATCGAGCAGCGCCAGCGCCTCCTCCCCGTTCGAGGCGCAGCGCACCTCGTAGCCGCCCTCGCTCTCCAGGATCATGCTCACGACCTCCTGGATGCTGGGCTCATCGTCGACGACAACCACGAGCTTGGCGCGGCTGTTGGGCGCGCTCGAGCGTGTTCGTACCTCTGCGTTGCGCCGCACCGTCCGACCTCCGAGCGTATCGACCAGCATGCCCACTCTCCCCTGCGCGCTCTCCGGATCGAATTCCAGGGATGAACCAGAGTATCCCCCACGCCCCTGGTTCCGTCGCTGCGTGGAATCCAAGATTGAAAGCTCAGGAGACTCCCGAAACGGGCGGCGGCCCTGCGCGTGGGCAGTGCGCCCGAGGACGCGATCGCCGGCGCGGCGCGACCAGGACATCCGCCCGCCCGCGCGCGCGTGAAGCCCGGGCGTTCGCGGCGAGTCCTGCGGGCGCCGAAAACTTGCCTTTTCCCGGGGAGCGCGCCCCGTCCGACGCGTTCGGTCGGCATTCGTGACGCGCGCGGCTGACGCCCGTGACGCGCGCGGGTGATGCCCGTGACGCGCGCGGCTGACGCCCGTGACGCGCGCGGCTCCTACTGCGCCGTACCTTCGAGCTGCGCCGTGGCGTCGTGGTAGGCGCGCGTGACGTCGGACTCGTCGAGGATGCCGACGATCTTGCCGTCGCCGTCGGTGACCAGGAGCTCGCGCACGCGGAGCTCCAGCAGCACCTGGAGCGCGCGGTGCAGGTCCGCGGTCTCGCTGACCGAGGCGGGGCTCGCCATCATGTCGTGCGCGATCGCGAGCCCCGACAGCTCGGGGCTCATCGCGGTGGCGCGGAGGATCTCGGCGTCGATCGTCCCGATGACCTTGCCGTCCTCGGAGAGCACCGGGAAGGTGTCCTGCCACTCGCACGCCGCGATGCGCTCGACGACGACCGGCGCGGGCGTCCGCGCCTCGAACGACACGAACGGGCGGCTGCGGATGACGATGTCGGCGACGCGGATGCTGCGGAGCACGTCGACGATGAGCTCGTCGCGGTGCGCCGGGGACTCGCGCTTCGTCGCGACCTGCGCGCGGTACAGCGTGCTGTGCCGCAGCGCCACGAAGGCGATGCCCTCGCACAGCATGAGGGGCACGAGCAGGTCGTAGCTGCCGGCGAGCTCGCAGACCATGACGAGCGAGGCGATCGGCACGTGCGCGATGCCGCCGTAGAAGGTGCCCATCCCGACGAGCGCGAACGCGCCGGGGTCGATGCGCGGGTCGCCGAGGAGGAGCTCCGCCGCGCGCCCGAACGCCCCGCCGGTGAGCGCGCCGAGCACGAGCGACGGGCCGAAGTCGCCGGCGCTGCCGCCCGAGCCCACGGTGAGCGAGGTCGCGACGATCTTCGTCGCGAGCAGCACGAGCAAGAGCTGCACCCCCGTCCACCCGCTGGGCATCCACGAGGCCCCGGTGATCGCGACCTGGGCCGCCCCGTACCCCGCGCCCAGCAGGCCGAACCCTTGCCCCGGCCGGTCGAAGCGCGGCCCGAGGAGCATCAGCAGCGGGGTCACGAGCACGCCGAGCGCGAGGCCGCCGAGCGCGGGCTTCGCCCAGATCGGCAGCCGGATCTGGTGCATCGTGTGCTCCACGGTGTGCAGCGTCCGGAGGAACACCGTGGCCACGAGCGAGACCACGAGCGCGAGCGCGGCGTAGATCGGGAGGTGGGCCGGGATGAACGGGTAGCGGGGCGCGTGCGCGAAGAGGGTCGACTCGCCGAAGAAGTAGATGAAGACCGAGTACGAGACGACGCTGGCGAGGATGGACGGCACGAGCGCGTCGGCCTCGAAGTCGTCGCGGTGCAGCACCTCGACGGCGAGGAGCGCGGCCCCGAGCGGCGTCCGGAACACGGCCGACATGCCCGCGGCCGCGCCCGCGATGAGCAGGATCCGCCGCTCGCGCGCGCCCACCCGGAGGGCGCGCCCGATGATCGAGCCGATGGCGCCGCCGATCTGCATGGTCGGCCCCTCGCGCCCGCCGGAGCCGCCCGAGCCGAGCGTGAAGATCGACGCGAGCGCCTTCACCACCGGGACGCGGCGGCGCATGTTGCCGCCCAGCCGGTGGAACGCGTTGATGAACGCGTCGCTGCCGCCGCCGCGGGTCTCGGGCGCGAGCCTGGCCGTGAGCAGCCCGCCGACGAGGGCGCCGAGGGCCGGCACGAGGCAGACGAGCCACGGCCGGAACGGCCCGGTGTGCACGCCGGTGAGCACCGCCTCGCCCTTCGCGCGGAGCGGCCTGTAGCCGGTGGGCGCGACGAGGAGCTCGTGCTCGGCGAGCTCGAGGGCGGCGAAGAACAGCGAGCCGGCGATGCCGGCCGCCACGCCGACGAGGATCGCGTGGAGCAGCACCCGACCGACGAGCTGGAAGGCGATGAGCCCCTGCGCCCTGGGGATCGGCGTGCGCACCGCCGCCCCGATGCGGCTCGGGCGTGAAGCGTGGTCCTCGGGGGATGACATCATGACCTCGGGGGCCAGCGCCCCCCCGCCGCTGGGCCTGGCAGGGGCGGTAGCTTCCCTGATCTGGCCGCGGGTTGCCGCCTGAAATCGCTGCCGGGAGCGACTTCTCCGGCGGGGGCCCCCTGCCGTCGGCTTCCGATCGGCGCTCCACCGCCCCATAGCGTGGAAGGAAGGCCGTGCGGGTGCGGTCTGCGGACCGTTCCGGGCGCGGACGAGGTGGAGTCATGACGACCGATCGGAGCACCGTCGAGTACGGCACCCTCATCACCGGAGACGAGAGCGTCGCGATGGGCGACGCGGCGGTCCAGACGACGGACGAGAGCGTCCGCACGACGGCCGAGACCGTGGTCACGCCCGTGGTGGCGCTGGACCTGGCGGCCGAGATCCTGACGGGCGCGCTGGGGCCGCTGATCGACGCGGACTACGTGCAGGGCAAGACGCAGTTCCGCGACGTGCTCTGCGACCGGATCGACATCTCGCAGCTCGAGGCGGAGGAGCTCGTCGACGACATGGAGCGGTCCGGGCGGATCCGCTTCATCGGCGCGGAGGAGGGCCGGGGGTGGCACGTGCAGCAAGGCGTCGGCGCGCGCTGAGCGTCGAGGCGCCGCGCGCCGTGGACCACGCGCCGCGCGCCGTGGTGCCCGATGAAACAATTCCCTTGCCGGCATAGTCAAGACATGGCCTACGTTGAGGCGCCTATGGAGGACGGTACGAAGCCGCGCAAGGCCGTGGTCCCGAGCGCTCCGCCCATTCCGCTCGTGATCGTGGCCGGCTGTCCTGCCGAGTTCGTCGCGGTGTGCCGGGAGGTGGGGGCGCGGCTCGGGGTCGCGGTGCGCGAGTGCGATCTGCGCTCGCTCCGGCCGACGATCGCGGCCTCGCAGCCCTATGCGGTCATCGTGACGGAGGATCTGTACCGATTCGAGCCGGCGTCGTTCGATGCGGTCATCCGCCAGGCGCCGGCCTCGCTGGTGCGCATCGATTCCCGGGAGGCGCACGACGTTTCGATGCGGCGGCTCCTCATCGGCGCCATCTTCGAGTCCGCGGCGACCGAGCCGGGCAGCGGGATCCGGTCGATCCTCACCTGAGGCGGGCCGCGGCGCCCGGTCGCTCCGGGGGCAACGAGGGAGAAAGACGCCGCAACGGAGAGGGCGCCAATCGAGGAGAGACAGAGAAGCTCGCTCTTCTCTCTCTCTCCTCGTGGCGCCCTTGCCGGTCAGAGGCCCTCGCGCGAGCCGGCGCGGCGCGGTCGTCAGTCACTCCGTCAGGGCCTGCGCTTCATGCCGGGGAGGGTGGCCTTCTCGGTCGGCGGCTCGAGGTACTCGATCTGCTCGGCCGACATGATGCCGTACTTCGGGTTGGCCGCGGCGCCGCCGGTCGACTTCGTGAACGTCACGCCGTAGGTGCCGGTGACCTTCACCTTCGCGCCGACGGCCGGGATCGGGTTCGGCAGATCCTGGCCCCAGAACTCGTCGGTGAGCTTCGCCTCGTTCTCCTTGCCGCGCGGAGCCCGGTCGATCGCCTCGATCAGGCTGTAGATCTGCGCGAAGTTCGAGGCCCAGCCCATCACCTCGATCATGTCCTTCGTCTCGCCCTTCTCGTCGGCGATCGCGAAGCTCGGGACCGGCGCCTTACAGTCCGGCGGGTCGGCCTTGCCCGTCTTGTGGACGGAGCAGGGCGGGGCCTCCGCGAGGTTCGTCTTGACGATGTAGCCCACGATCGAGAGCTTCTTGCCGTTCACGTCCTCGAAGTGGACGCGGCTCCGGAGGTCGTGCGTGACGCCCCACACCGTGTAGGCGTCGCCCTGCTTCTTGTTCTTCGCGGGGAGCGTCGGCACCGCGGGCAGGCTCGGCTTCTGGCCGCTGAACGCGGGCTTGGCTTGGTAGGGCTGCTCGTCCGTTCCGCACCCTGAAGTGCCCGCGACGAGGAGGATAGCGGCGGCGAGGGTTCGACCGAATCGGGCGTTCATGGCATCTCCAAGGTCAACGTGACGGGGGCATCCGGCAGGAAAGATCCAGCGCTGGAGTAGCCTCCGGACGGCGGTGTGCCGCGTGCGGATCAGGCGCCTCTCGCGTGCGCGCGCGGCGGCGGAAACGGCTAACACGGCCGCGAGCGGATCGTAAAGAGAAACGGAAACGTCCCCCTCTCTTCATCGGGCGGCCACGCGGCGGCGCGCCGCCGCGGAGGCCGACGGCTCCCCCGCCGGAGCGGCCGTCGCGGGCCGGAGCGGGAGCGCGCGGGGCCTCCGCCGCGCGGGCTGCCCGCGGCGCGGGCCGGCCGCGCGGGAGGGGAAGGGGAACCCGCTGGCTCGCTCGTTACGCACGTCGGGGCGCTCGTTACGCGGGCCTTCGCGGCGTTCTCCCGGTCCCCGGGCGTCCGTGAAACCGCGGAGGGCGCGTTTCCGCTCTTCGCGCTGGCAACATCGATCGAGTACCCTCTCCGTCCCATGCGCGAGACGACCCTGCGCGCCGCTTTCGAAGCGTCGAAGGTTTTGGTGATGATCCTCGCTGGCGGCGAAGGCCGCCGGCTCGGCCCCCTGACGCACGACCGGGCGAAGCCGGCCGTGCCGTTCGGCGGCCGCTACCGGATCATCGACATCGTCCTCTCGAACTTCGTCAACTCCGGCCTGCACCGAATCAAGATCCTCACGCAGTACAAGAGCGCGTCGCTAGACGAGCACATCGCCCGAGCTTGGCGCCTGTCGCCGATGCTCGACAGCTTCATCGAGACCGTCCCGGCGCAGCAGCGCACGGGCAAGAGCTGGTTCAAGGGGTCGGCCGACGCCGTCTACCAGACCCAGCACGTCATCACCGACGAGTCGCCCGAGCACCTCTGCATCTTCGGCGGCGACCACGTCTACAAGATGGACGTGCGCCAGATGCTGCACGATCACCTCGCGCGCGGCGCCGACGTGACCGTGGCCGCCATCCCGGTGACCAAGGAGGAGGCTCGCGCCTTCGGCGTCATCGAGTGCGACGAGGCGGGGCGGATCATCGCCTTCCACGAGAAGGTGCAGGATCCGCCGAGCATGCCCGGCAGGCCGGGCATGTGCCTCGCGTCGATGGGCAACTACATCTTCAAGACGCCGGCGCTGCTCGACGTCCTCGAGCAGGACGCCGCGACCGAGGACAGCGCGCACGACTTCGGCCGCGACATCATCCCGCGGATGGTGAAGAGCGGCAGCCGCGTCTATGTCTACGATTTCCACGAGAACCGCGTCCCTGGCGAGGACGAGGGCGCGGGGTACTGGCGCGACATCGGGACGATCGACGCCTACTGGGCGGCCCAGATGGATCTCGTCAGCATCCAGCCGGCGTTCAACTTCTACAACCCGCGCTGGCCGATCCGGACGGGCATCAGCCACGACCCGCCGGCCAAGTTCGTCTTCCGCGACGAGGCGAACGCGCGCGTCGGCATCGCGACGGACAGCCTCGTCTCGCTCGGGTGCATCATCTCCGGCGGCCGGATCCACCGGAGCGTGCTCTCGAACCGGGTCCGCGTGAACTCCTTCAGCCACATCGAGGAGTGCGTGCTGTTCGAGGACGTCAAGATCGGGCGCCACGTGAAGCTGCGCCGCTGCATCATCGACAAGGACGTCGAGATCCCCGCCGGCGCCGAGATCGGCTTCAACCTCGAGGAGGACCGCAAGAAGTGGTTCGTCAGCGAGGGCGGGATCGTCGTCATCCCGAAGCGCGCGAAGATCGACTCTCCGTAACGGTCCTGACCGGCCCGCCGCGCCCGCGGCGGGCGCCGGCCCAAGGCCAGCCCGCCCGCTCGGCCGCAGCGGCGGAGGCCGGCGATTCACTCGTAAATTCCCGAAATTCAAGGAAAAACATCGATCTCGTCCCCCGGCGACGGCGGGCGCTGCCGCCGGGCGGGGACCGCCGAGCTCGGGGGGGCCGGGGCCTGGAGGCCCCCTGAGCCGGGCGTCCCTGCTACGTTGGGTGTGCGATGCCGCGCACGATCATCATCGGTGACGTCCACGGCTGCCGGGATGAGCTGGCGCGGCTGATCGAGCACGTCGGCTTCGCGTCGGGCGATCGGGTGGTCATGGTCGGCGATCTGCTCGTGCGCGGCCCGGATCCGTGCGGAACGCTCGATCTGCTCCGGGAGCTCGGCGCGATCTCGGTGCGGGGCAACCACGAGGATCGGCTGCTCCGCTGGCGCGCCGGGCGCAGCGATCCGCGCGGCGAGCCGCTGGGGGAGCTCTCGAAGGAGACCGCGCAGCAGCTGCGCAAGCGCGACTGGGCGTGGCTCGAGACGCTGCCGTACTGGCTGGATCTGCCGGAGCACGGGCTCCGCGTGGTCCACGCGGGGCTGATCCCCGGGCTGCCGATCGAGCGGCAGGATCCGCACACGTTGATGTACGTGCGCTGCCTCGGCCGCTACGGCGAGCCGGTCGAGCGCCGCGGGGGCAAGACGCTGTGGGGCCAGACGTACCAGGGCCCGCCGCACGTGGTGTTCGGCCACAACGCGCGCAGCGAGCCGCAGATGCACGCGTGGGCGACCGGGATCGACACGGGCGCCGTCTACGGGGGGCGCCTCACCGCGATGGTGCTCCACGACGGCGAGCGCGTGCCGCCGCCCGCGTCGCGCGGCGAGGTGCTCGTCTCGGTCCCGGCGCGCCGCCGCTACGTCGGGCGGTAGAAATGCTCCGCGTCCTCCAGGGCTTCCGCGCGATCGGCGGCCCCGGCGCGCTGGATTTTCGTTAGGCTCCCGGCGCGCCGCCGCCGCTCTTCAGGCGGGCGGCCCGTCACGGAGCAAGCCAGGTGGAGCCTCGATACCCGTTCGTTGCAGTCGATGTCCCCGAGCCGGAGGCCGACGAGATCGCCGCCGCGCTCTTCGAGCTGGGCGCCTCGGGCGTGGAGCAGCGCGACGAGCAGACGCTCGTGCGCGGCGCGCGCTCGGGCCAGGTGACGCTCGTCGCGAGCTTCGAGGATCACGGCGAGGCGCAGGCGGCGATCGCGGCGCTCGGGGAGCTCTCGCCGCCGCTCGCCGCGCGGCTGGAGGAGGTGGTGGGCGACGCCTGGCGCGACGCGTGGAAGGAGCACTTCGCGCCGTTCGCGCTGACGCCCACGATCACGGTGGTGCCGCCGTGGATCGAGCGCGCGCCGGAGCGCGAGGGCGAGCGGGTGCTGCTGCTCGAGCCGGGGAGGGCGTTCGGCACGGGCCTGCACGCGACGACCGCGCTCGTGGCGGAGCTGCTCGACGAGCACGCGGCCGAGCTCCGCGGCCGCGAGCTCCTCGACGTGGGCACGGGCAGCGGGATCCTCGCGCTCGTCGCGCTGCTGCTCGGGGCGGAGCGGGCGGTCGCGATCGACAACGACGACGACGTGATCGAGGTGGTCCACGAGAACGCGGCGCGCAACGGCCTGGAGGGCCGCATCGAGGCGAGCGCCGGCGTGGTCGAGCAGGTGACGCGGCGGTTCCCGTGGGTGGTCGCGAACATCGAGGCGCGGGTGCTCCGGCCGCTGGCGCCCGAGCTCGCGCGCGTGCTGGCGCCGGGCGGCTGGCTGATCCTGTCGGGCATCCTCGAGAGCGAGCGGGACGATCTCGTGGCGCGGTACACGTCGCTGCCGCTCGCGCACGTCGCGACCCGGCCGGATCCCGCGTCGGGGCGGGGCGAGCGCGCGGCGGGGCGGGGCGACGCGGGCGGCGAGGGCTGGGTGGCGCTCCTGTTCCGCGCGCCGGGCGGCGCGGCGCCCGCGGCGGGATGAGCGGCCAGGGGCTGCTCCGGGTGCCGCTCGGGTCGATCGCGGCGGGCGTGATCGCGCTGCCGCCGGAGGCGGCGAGCTACGTCGTGCGGGTGCACCGCCTGCGCGAGGGGGATCGGTTCGTCGTGTTCGATCCGGAGCTCGGGGTCGAGGCGGACGCCACGCTCGAGTCGATCGGCCGGAAGAGCGCGGAGGCGCGCATCGACGCGCCCCGGCCGGCGGCGCTGCGGCCGGGCCGGCGGGTGACGTGGATCCAGGCGGTCGGCAAGGGCGACAAGATGGACGCGGTGGTGCGCGACGCGACCGAGCTCGGGGCGACGCGGATCATCCCGGCGATCTCGGCGCGCAGCGTGGCGCGCCCGGGCGAGGACAAGAGCCAAAGGTGGCGCCGGATCGCGGTCGAGGCGGCGCGCCAGTGCGGCCGCGGGGACGCGCCGCGCGTCGACGCGCCGATGAGCCTCGCGGCGGCGCTCGAGGCGGCGGGGGCGGCGCGGCCCGGCGAGGGCGGCGCGCTGGGGATGGTGCTGGATCCCTACGCGGAGACGCCGCTCGGCGCGCGGCTCGGCGCGCTCTCGCCGGGGGTGGAGGCGGCGTTCGCGGTCGGACCGGAGGGCGGGTTCACGCCGGAGGAGCTCGGCGTGTGCGCGGCGCTCGGGTTCGAGCGCGTGCGCCTCGGCGCGCTGACGCTGCGCACCGAGACGGTGTGCGCGGCGGCGCTCGGGGCGCTGATCGCGGTGAGCGACGCGCGCGGGGGGTGATGGGCCGGCGCTCCGCGAGCGGCGCGCTGGCCGGCGTCGGCCGGCGCGTCATGGGGACCTCTCCCGGCGCCGCCGCGCGGTGGATCGCGCGGCTCGCCATCGCGCTCGCGGTCGTCCCCTGCGCGTGCAACGGCGCGGCGGACGCGCCGAGGCGCGGGCGCGCGCCGGCGCAGGACGGCGCCGCGCTCGCCCCCGCGGGGCGAGGCCCGGCGCCGCCGCCGCGCGTGACGGCCGCGGCGCCGGCGATCCCGACGGCCGCCGCGCCCGCGAGCGCGCCGCCCGAGCAGGCGCCGTGGCCTCGAGCGCGACCGCCGCGGGTCGAGACGGACTGGTGCATCGACGGCGTCGACGCGCTCGACGAGGAGACCTGCTACGTGTTGCCCGACGCGCCGACGCGCGCGCTGCTCATCTACCTCCACGGGATCGTCCCGCCGGGGAAGGAGAGCCAGCAGAAGACCAACTTCGAGACGGTCGTGTCGCGCGCCGCCCGGCGCGCGGGCGTCGCGGCGTTGATGCCGCGCGGCAAGGTCGGCCTCGCGCCGAAGGGGTACGCGCGCTGGTGGGGCTGGCCGACGGGCGGGCCGGCGTACGAGAAGCACGCCGCCGCGTTCGTGGCGACGTTCGCGGAGAAGCGGCGCAGGCTCGAGGCGATCGCCGGCGTCGCGTTCTCGCGGGTGTACGTCGCCGGCTCGTCGTCGGGCGCGTTCTTCGCCGCGGCGCTCGCGCTGCGCGGCGGCATCGACGCCGACGGCTTCGGCGCGATGTCCGGCGGCGGCGGCCAGGCGACGCCCGAGCTCGCGACGCTCGCGCCAAGGCCGTTCTACATCGGCTTCGGCGCTCACGATTCGGTGGGCCGCTCGGCCCGCGCCCTCGCCGACGTCCTGCGCGGCGCGGGCTGGCCCGTGCGGGTCGCCGAGCACCCGGTCGGGCACGGCGCCAAGGAGGTCTACCTGGACGAGGCGTTCGCCTTCTGGCGCGAGCGCGGCGCGCGGTAGGCGAGCGCCTGCGCGCCGGCAGCGGTGAGCGAGCCCCGGCCCCCGGGAGCGCTTGTTGAAAGCCGCCTGGATCGACGTACGCGAGCGGGGTGTTCAGCACGTCGCTGTATGGATTCCAGCTCTGCCCGAAGGACGGCATCGAAACGATGGGGGCCGTGGTCAAGAACCGCCCGATCCTGGGATCGTACATCCTGCCCTTCATGTTCACGAGCCCGAGCTCGTCGTCGCTCTCGTGCCCGGTGAACCCCTGCGTCGTCTCGCTGGAGAACGACGCCGGCGGGCGCTCTCCCCACACGGGGTTTCTGCGCTGGCCGAACGGGTCGTAGCTCCGCCGCTCGATCACGTCGCCGTCCTCGTCGGTGAGCGCGTCGACCGAGCCGAGGTGATCGACATGCACGTACCGCGTGCCGGCGTCCGAGCCTCCGCGGGTCACGATCGCCACCACGCGCTCCGGCGAGTGGACGTGGTACCGGTGCTCCACGGCGCCCGACGCCCGATCGGTGACCCGCTCGTACAGGTCGCCGAAGTAGAGCGTCTCCTTCTCCGGGGTAGTCTTGCGGATCCGCTGCTGGTCGCCGTCGTAGCCGAAGGTGACGGTGCTCGCGCCCTGCGTGATGCGCTCCGGCAGGTCGAACGGCGTGTAACGCACGGTCGTGCCGCCGGGCCGCGCGATCTGATTGCCGACGGCGTCGTAAGAGAAGCCGTCCGTGCCCGCGCCGGTGACGGCGTGCTGGTGCAGCGGGTCGTCGTAGGAGAGCGTTCCGACGTCCGACTTGAAGGTGAGATTGCCGTTCGGGTGGTAGTCGTAGCGGAGCGCGCAGGGCGCCGACGCGCTCTCGACGTCGCCGAAGTACGCGCAGGTCAGCCGCTGGAGCGGATCGAAGCGGAAGCGCTCCGTCGTGTTCTCGGGCTGGAGCGCATCGGTGCGGCGCGTGAGGTTGAGGAGATCGTCGAACCCATCGTCGAGGTCCTGCACCTCACCCGCGCCGCTCCGCGTCGCCACATGCCTCAGGCGCTGCTTGTCGGCGAAATAGCTCCGCTCCGTGATGACGCCGTTGCCGAACACCTCCTCCCGGAAGCGTCCCGCGTCGTCCACGTCCGTCAGGCGCCAGTAGGCGGAGCCCGTTCCGCGGTCGCGTACGGCGATCACGTGGCCATGCGCGTCGTGGTCGTAGGCCACGGCGAACGGCGCCGCGCCGGCCGGCGCCGGATACGTGACCGCCTCGATGCGACCGAGCTCGTCGTAACCCAGCCTGGCCTCCAGCGGAGCGCGCTCGCCGTCGATGCGGAGCGAGAGCGTGTCGAGCTGGCCGCGGTCGGTGTACCCGTATGTCTTCTCCGCGTCGGGGCTCGCGAGCGCGTGGAGCTTGCCGATCCCGTGCGCCGCGGTGTCCCAGGTCCACGTGGTCGTCAGGCGCTCGGCGCCGTCCCGGTCCACGCGCGTGCGCGGTCGCCCGAGCGCGTCGTACTCCCATGTGATTTCTCGCCCGAGTGCATCGGTCGAAGAAACCAGCTCGCCGAAGCCGTCATGGATCGAGACCGTCGTGCCCCGATCGGGGTCGTCGAGCTGCCGGACGCGGCCGAACGCATCGCGCGTCGAGCGCGTCACCGCATCGCCTGGGTCGGTGACCGTGTGCAGCATGCCGAACGGGCCGTAACTGTAGCGGGTGATCCCGTCGGCGGCGTCGGTGATCGACGCGGTTCGCCCCAGCGGATCCAGCTCGGTCACGGTCACGTGATCGAGCGGGTCGTTGACGCGCACGCGCAGGCCATCGTACTCGGTCGTCGTGACCGCGTTCCATGGCGTCGTATGCCGCACCTCGCGGCCTACCGCGTCGTACTCATAGCGATCGTACAACCTCTCGCGCTCGGGCGTATCTTCGCGGACCGGCACCGAGCGCCGCGAGATGTGCTCGCCCAGTTCGTCGTAGCCAATCTCCTGCAGGATGCGCTTCGCATCGCCCGCCCGCTGTGCCGGCTCCGGCTCGGGCCCGTACCACCACCAGCGGATCGGGCGGCCGAGGCTATCGAGCTCGACCGTGTCGTCGGCCCCGCCGGTCGTGGTGCTTCGCTGCCTCACCCGCCACGCGTCCTGCGCCGGGCCGCCGTCCTTGGTGCGGGAGAGCGTGACCGTCGTCGTGCCATCCGGGCGCGTCTCGACACCGAGGCGCCCGAAGCCGTCGTACGCCCACGTCGTCACGAGCTGATTCGGATCGACCCGCTCGAGGAGCACGCCGAGCGCATCGTCGAACTCCACGAGGATCGTATGCTCGGCCGCGTTCACGTACTTCTCGGGGAACATGCCCTCCTCGTCGAAGTCCGTGCTGGAGGTCCGCTGGTGGCCGAAGGCATCCTTCGCCGTGACGCCGGTGATGTTCCCGAAGTCGTCGCGCGCATAGGAGATCGTCAGCTTCGTGTCCCGCAGGCCATCGTCGCTCTCGGCGGACTCGGTCTCCACCTCGCCGTAGATCGTATTCGTTCGCGTGAGGGTCCGGCACTGCGATATTCCCGCCGCCGCGCTGCACTCCTTCTGCGTTTCGAGCTGGCCGAGGACCCAGCGCTCCGTGTCGTTCTTGAACGTCCGCGTGACCATGAACGTCAGGTCGACGCCGCTCGTCGAGCCCTCCTCGGCGCGCACATTGCCGAACGTGTCGAAGTCCGTCACCGTCGACACCGAGTCGCGCAGCAGCGTCGCGCCATCGCCTCCAGCCTCGACCTCCCGCACGTACGCCTCGATGGTCGGCGTCGCGCCGTTCGGGGGTGGATAGATCCCTTGCGCTCGCCTCACGCGGCGCTCGGTCGGCAGCGTGAAATACGTCGCGCCGTCGTTCGTCGGAACCAGCGCCCGCGTCACGTCGACGAGCGAGAGCTCGATCTGCTCCGGTCTGGGCTGGCTCGCCAGCCCAGGCGCCCAACGCCACGTCCGCTGGATGCTCCCCGCGAAGGGAAAGACCTGGAGCTCGTCGTCGAAGGTGACGTGATCGTACGCGTCGAGCGCCGCGGCGCCCGTATCCAGGTCGGTGACGATCCGTTCGCCGAAGCCGAGAAATCCACGGCCCAGCCGGTGATAGCGCCCGTCGCGGTAGCTGACCTCGAAGCGCCGCGGTCGATCGGCACCGTTGTTGAGGGCGTACGCGCTGACCCCCCGCCGAGGGCCCACCACGCAGCGCCGCGGATAGCCGCAGTCGTCCGCCGCGCCGGAACGCGCGACGTACAGCGGGCTCTCCCGCGCCGGATCCTCCGGTCCGTCGCCCGTCGCCGCCGACGCGTCGGTCAGATGCCCGTACGAGATGCTCACGTTGGGCACGAACCCGGGCTCGGTCGGGTCGTGCGCGTTCATCCCGTCGGAGACCGCGACCAGGAGGTCCTGGTCGGCCGAGAGGTTCCGGAACACGTTGAACACGCCGCCGAGCGACAGGATCACGTCCTGCGCGCCGTCGCCGTCGACGTCGCCGGTGCGCGGCCCGCGCGGATCGGCCAGGGTGACCGCGTCGCCGAGGCTGGCCTCGAACGGCAGCCCCGGGTCGACCAGCCTGAACGGCGGCCCCGCGCGGTCGCCCGTCGCGAGGAAGACGGCCCACGACGGTAGCGCGTCGGAGCCGCCCAGCAGCATGCCTGGAGGAACCGGCATGACCAGATCCTGCCGCCCATCGCCGTTAAAGTCGAGCGGTACGGCGAGCGGGAAGAACACGTCCTGATCGGGAAGACCGAACAGATCGCCGAAGCTGAACGCATCGACGGTCCGGAACGGCGAGGCCACGAAGGTCGGGCCCGTGTTGAAGTAGGTATAGAGCTGGTGGTCGCCCGGGCCAGATTCGACGGCATCGGGCAAGCCGTCGCCGTTCGCGTCGAGAAAGACGACGCGGCCCCCGGGCCACGCGACAGGGAGCTCGGTGTCGATCACCTCCCAGCGCCCCTCGCCGCGGCGCATGATCGCGTCGTAGCTCGATCCGACGAGGACCGTCCCGTCGCCGAACCGCCGCAGGGACGGCACGACGAGATCGACCTTGCCGTCGGCGTCGATGTCGAGCGTGTGGAGCTCCGTATCGCAGGGGTAGCCGGTGAGCAGCTCGATCGATTCGCCCGCGGGGTCGAAGCCCGCGGGCGTCGCGCCGCGCGCAGGTCGCCAGGGGTGGACGGCCCACACGGCAGTGAGCGGGAGCGGTGCCTGTCCCTCGCGGGCGTGGTCCTCGCACTGGATCAGATCCGGCACGCCATCGCCGTCCAGATCGGCCAGGTGCATCGACCCGCCGGGGCTGCTCAGGCTCGGCGGCGTGGGCGTGACCCCGAGCGGGAACGGCCTGCGGATGCCCGTGTCATGGAGGGCGAAGGTCCAATCCGGCCGGGAGAGGAGCACATGCCACGTGACCTCGGTGTCGTAAACATCGTGGAGCAGGACGTCCATCCGCCCATCGTCGTCGTAGTCCAGGACCGTCCCGAGCTCGGGCTGGAGAAGGGCCGGATCGGAGGGCCCCACCGGATCGGCGACCGTGGGCCACTCTTCGAGGAAGGCGAGCTCCGCCGGTGCGAGAAAGGCCGGCGAGGCGCGCGGCCCGACGTTTCTCGCCACCCGCCACGCGGTGATCGGATTCCTCGATGTGCTGAGCCCCGCGACCATGTCCGGGATCACGAGGTCGTCGCGCCCGTCGGCGTCGAGGTCGAACACCATCGGGCTCGCCCTCTCGGACACCGGCTCGTCGATCTCCGTCGTCACCCGCTCGAATCCGGGCTTCGCGTGGCTGTACTGAAAGCGCGTGGGAGGCTTGCAGACTCGGTCGCCCGCGCACTCCTCGACCTGGGTCAGGAGCGTGCGGCTCGTCGTCGGGCTGAGCTCATAGCGGAAGCCGTAGCTCCGGACCAGCGCATCGCCCGGACGAGCATCTGGATCTCGTCGAGGCGAAGCGAGCGCTGGAGCGCCATGCCGCCCGAGTAGCCGGTCCGAATGGCGGCCGGATCCTTGATCCCATACACGAAGCGCACCGCCCGGGAAGGCTCGAGCGTCGGCGCGCCCTCGAAGCTCGTGTAGCGGATCTCGTCCACGGCGTACTCGGCGGCATGGCCGTCCTCCGCCTCGGCGATGCAGTACGCATACGTCATGGCGTTGCCGCGGCCGTCGCGGGCCTTGTTCGCGAGCCACGCGCGCGGGACGCCGCCCCGCGCGAGGGGCTTGCTGCCGTCGGTGCGCCCGTACTCGACGACGCGGCCGGAGGGCAGGGTTGCCTCGAAGAAGAGCGCCTCGGCGGGGGCACCGCCTTCCGGACCGTAGTGCCCGACCACCTTGACGAAGGACTCCGGGAACGTCCGGTACTCGATGGTTTCAGCCCCTTCTCCCACGGGGACGAGGCGCTGGCCGTCGAGGCAGAGCGCGTCGTCGCCGTCGTACCGCACGCCGCGGATCTCCCCGTCTTGCGCGAGGCTCTTGGGACATCGCGTGATCGCGGACAGCCCGGCGATCGAGAAGCCGGCGCCGAGCACGCCGTCGCCGCCGTCGCTGCGATAGGATTGCCGTCGTCGGGCAGGTCCGCCGGGTCTGACGTCTCGCCGTTCGAGCCGTCGGCGAGGCAGGTGTGTCTGATGCAGTCGCCGCGCAGATCGCCTGTGAGCTTGTTGGCGATGACGAACCCACAGGCGCCGCTCTCGCACGCTGTCTTCTTGCAGAAATCGTAAGGGTATGCGACGCAGCACTCCTCGGTGGTGCTGCACGCCTCTCCTTGCTCGCGGCACTCCTCCGGCGGCGTGGGGGAGTAGGGGGTGCCCGAAGAGCACGTGAACGCGCTGCCGACAGCGGCAACGGCCAGGATCGCGGCGTAGATTTTTCTCACGGCGGAACCTCGCTCACTACGGGTCTTGTCCTGTGTCGGTTTCGCAGTGGCAGGGGCCGCCGCAGTCGATCGAGCTTTCGCTGCCGTTCTCCACGCCATCGTCGCACGATGGGGCGGCGCACTTGCCGCGACGGCAAACTCCGCTCGTGCAGTCGACGTGTGCTGCGCACCCTTGCCCGGCTGGGCACGGATCACACGAGGGGCCTCCACAGTCGATGCCGGTCTCGGCGCCGTTTTGCTGGCCATCATCGCACACCGCGCGAGCGCAATGACCAGTGTTGCATACACGCTCCTCACAGTCCGTGCCGGTGTCGCATGGCTGCCCCGACGGGCACGGATCGCAGGGGCCGCCGCAGTCAAGAGCGGTTTCTCCGAGCAACGAATCGAACAAGCCGTCTTCACAGTGGCGCAGGACGCACGAGCCCGCGTCGGAACATACAAACTCCGGGTGTCCGCAGTCGTCGTCATGCAAGCACTCGGTCCACTGCCCATTCCCGTCGCAGAAACCAGAGCTCTCTGGCGACGGACCCCTGGCGACAGGCGTGTGTATCCGCGTCATGAAGATCGGATCACAATGATCGATCGTGCACTCGTTGCCGTCGTTGAACACATCGTCGGGATCTGGTACGTCGTATCCCCTGCCTGTCTCACTGCACTTGCGAACGGCGCAGTCGCCTTCGCGCTGGCTTCGAGCTTCAGGGACGATATCAAGGCCGCAGACGCCGTCGTTGCACGTCGCGATGCCGCACTGCCGATTGCTGGGTTTGGGGCAGTCCTCAGGCGTGCCGCACGTCGTCGGAGCCCCAGGCGGGGCCCCGGCGTCCTGCGCGTCGGCGCACTCGCTCGCGGGGCGGCACTCCCGCCCGCACGGCTCCGTGTCTTGCAGGCAGCACACCCTGTCCCCCGCGGTCGGGCACAGGCAGGCATCCACGGATGCAATCGAGGCCGAGGTGCGCCGCGCAGTCGTCCCGCGCGTCGCAGGGGCGCCCCTCGAGGTCGCCCACGCTCACGGACGTCTCACCGGCGCACGCGATCCACAGGGCCGCGCTCACGACGAGCACCCCACCCGCACCGAGCCTCCTCGACATGGGCCGGCAGATTACCAGACAACCGGAGAAGCGATCTCCCGGAACCGCTCAGCTCCGACCGATACGGCGTCGCAGTGCGCATTGTTGGCAGCGCCCCTAGATTCTCATTCCAACATCCGCTCTCCAACAGTTGGCAGCTCCGGCGCTACTACCAGGACGTGGCGAGCTGCACGCCGGCGCCCCCGGTCGTGACGCGAACCGGACCGGCAGGCAGGAGCAGGTAGGCGGCCGCTGCGCCCGCGGCGCTCAGGCCGGCCCCCACGAACGCGCCGGCCGAGAGCGCCGTCCATGTCTTCGCGCGCCCGTCGGCGTCCGTGAACTGGCCGCAGGCGGCGCCGCCGGGGCAGCCGCTCACGCTGTCGGCCTGCACCCGCGCGAGGGCCGCGTCGCGTTCCTCGGCCGCGCCGCCGGCCACGCCGGCCGCGATCCCCCCGAAGACGACCAGCGCGGCCGAGGTGGCGGCCAGCCCGCCCACGGTCAGCCATCGACGCGCGGGGCCCGGCCCCGGTGATGGTGGGGCCAAAGAGGGCGCCCCGGCGGCGCTGCGAGGGCCGCGGGCCCCGTCGATCTGCGCCTCGGCGGGCGATGCCGGCAACACCAGCCGCACCGTGTGCTCGCCGCCCGCCGTCGCGGTGACGAGCTCCTCCTTCCGAGCGCCGCCGAGCCGCGCGCTCACCCGATGCTGTCCGGGCCACACGAACACCGGATCCCTGAGCGGCGACAGGCCGACCCGCCGGCCGTCGACGAGGACCTCGGCGCCCGGATCGCTCACGTTGATCTCCAGCGCGCCCACGTGCTCGCGCGCCGCCTGGAGATCCACGCGCGCCTGGGCGTGCTTCTGTCGGTCCTGCTCGGTCCAGGGCGCCGGGCCTCTCGGCGCTTCCGGCGACCCGACAAGGCCCAGCCAGAGCGTCAGGTACTCGGCAGCCGTCGGGTAGTCCCGGATCCGCTGCGACAGCGTCCCGACGTTGAACGCGTCCAGCGGGCGCCTGCCCACCCGCCACAAGGACAGGTGAACGTCCCGCGCCTCCGCGAGGTGACCTCCGCCGACGAGGCGCCCGGCCTGCGCGCGCATCTGCCGCTGTGCGGCCGGCTCCTGTGGCTCGGCGGGCGGCGGCCGGAGGCGAAGCGCTCTTTCCCTACCGGCTCCGCCGCGCCTTATCTTTATCTTTCCGTCAGGTGCGGAGTCGCCGCGCGAGCGGCCGGTTCACCCCCGGCGCCGCAGCCCCGTGTACGGCACGTTCCCGACGCACGCCGCGGGTGACATGGGTTTGTCCGTCCGTATAGCTTGCCTCGCTGGAGGATCTCATGGGCAACCCCAAGACATCAAAGTCCCCAAAGGCATCCAAAGCTGACCGGACCGAGGCCGCGCCGCTCGACGAGGCGCTCGACGAAGCCACGCCGACGGAGCTCGACGCCGTGACCACGGCGTTCCTCGGACGTGTCCATACCTTGCTCTTCAACATACCGAGGTACCTCGATCGGGCGCGGCGCCACGGGTACACGCAGAAGGAGCACGACCTCGGATGGGAGCTGTACACCACGGCTTCCGGCAAGAACCGCCGATTCGAGCATTGGCTGGCGGAGAGCGATCAACGCGACGTCGCGGCCGGCGTCTCCGCGGAGCGGATGCGCCTTCTCCAGGAGATCGACGCGTTCGAGAACCTCTGGTTCCCGCGGATGCGGGCGCTCATCCCGCGGGTGCTGCCGCGCGACAGCGCGGATCGGTTCGCCGCCGCGTTCTTCAAGGACCTCGCGCAGCAGCCGCTCAGCCCCGCCGTGGTGGATTCGGTGAAGACGTTCCTGAACCGGGTCGACGAGCTCGCGTCGAGCGCCGAGCCCGGCGCGCGGAAGCTGTACGAGACGCTCGGCGAGCGCGGCCTCACGCCGAAGAAGATCGAGGCGATGCGCCGGCTGATCGCCGCCGCGGAGGAGCACAGGACGCCGGACAGGGCCGCGCCCGCGCTGCGCCGGGACGAGATCGCGAAGGCCAAGGAGGCGCAGCTCGCCGCGCTCGAGTCGCTCCGGCTCTGGTACAACGATTGGGCCACGACGTTCCGCGGCGTGTTCGGCACGCGCGCGCAGGTCACGCTCGGGCTCACGTCGCTCAAGCGAAGGAAGAAGGACGCGGCGGCGGCGGAGGAGGCGGCGGCGGAAAGCGAGGAGGCGGACGGCGACGCGGGCGACTTCTAGCCGCGCTGCTGGTCGAGAGCGCCATGCCGCCGGCGGACGAGCGCGCCGGCGAACCACGTCGCGTCGTCCCGGCGCCGTCGACCGCATTCCCGGCGCCATGATGCCTGCTGGATAGCGTCTCCACTGCCATCCGGAGGGGTCCGGGCTGCAATCCGGAGGGGTCCGGGCTGCAATCCGGAGGGGTCCGGGCTGCAATCCGGAGGGGTCCGGGCTGCAATCCGGAGGGGTCCGGGCTGCAATCCGGAGGGGTCCGGGCTGCAATCCGGAGGGGTCCGGGCTGCAATCCGGAGGGGTCCGGGCTGCAATCCGGAGGGGTCCGGGCTGCAATCCGGAGGGGTCCGGGCTGCAATCCGGAGGGGTCCGGGCTGCAATCCGGAGGGGTCCGGGCTGCAATCCGGAGGGGTCCGGGCTGCAATCCGGAGGGGTCCGGACTGCAGTGGGGAGCGCTTTCACTGTAGTCCAGAGGCAGCTCCGACTCGATCCGACCGGACTTCACTCCACATCGGACAGATCGACCAGCACAGCGCAGCGCACGGCCTCCATGCAGGGCACGACCCCTCGCGGTCGAGCGTGGCGTCCCGCGCGCTCGCAGGCCACGTGCCGCGGCGCAGATTGACGCGGAGCGCTCGCCGGAGATACCGTCGTCGCGTACGGTACGGTGCGCGATCGATCTCGGTGTGCCGCATGCTCGGCGCGATACCTTTCGCTCTCGGATCAGCCAAGGCGGCGGGCGGCCCTCCTGCGCCTGGCCGGCGCGATGGCGTAGAGGCCGGCGACCCGGCTGGCCACGAGCGGAGCGCGCGCGGCGCTCACCGGTGGATCGATGTGCAGGTCGCCCTCGAGCCGGCGCGTTCGGCGCTGCAAATGTTGCGACAAGGACGGATTGTGCGCGCGCCGCGACGGCCGGATTGCCCGGCCGCGCGGCGGCCTCGTACGCGGTTGCGTCGGCCGGCTCTCGCAGGCTCGCCGGCGAAGCGGACGATCTGGCGCCTCTCCGGCGCCGGAGGTGCGTGATGCGACGATGTGTCTCGTTGTTCCTGCTCGCCCTGTTGACCTGCTCTGTTCCCGACGACGGAGCGTCCGCTCGTGGACAAGCGTGGATTGCGTCGGTCGGTCCAGGCGCCGGCACGATCGAGGGCCCGTACACCGGGACGGCCGAGGCGCCGCGCGGAAGCGAGGCATGGGAGGAGGACGAGCGACTCGAGCGATGGTTCGCTCGTGAATCTGTGGTCGTCATCAATGGCGAGGTCGTCGACCACGAGGAGATTTGGGCGCGTCGCCGCGCCGCACGCCGCGAAGCCGCCCGAGGCGACGTCCCCGGATGGCTGTCCCGTACCGTCAGCGAGACGATGAGGGGGGTCAAGGTTCTGGGCTTCAAGATCTCCGATTGGGCCCAGGGGGTGCGCTGTGGGGGAAAACGGTTCATGTCGGCCCGGCCGGCGCCGGCTGGCCATTGTCCGGACGGCGCCGAGGACTGCGAAGATGCCCCTCCGCGGTGACCGGCGTCCTCTCGCTATTGGAAGGATGTGAGCTGGGTTAGGGGTATGAGCGTTGAATGGTCAAAAGACATCCTTCTCATCTGGGAGATCGTGCGCAAGCTGCGATCCAGCGGTATGTCGCCGGCGGAGCGGCGCGCTCTGGCCGAGCAGTTCGGCGTGAGCGAAGAGGTGGTGCTGCGTTACGAGCGCGCGAGAGCCGCCTACAATGAGCAGATAGCCGACAATGAGCCCATCCGGGCTGGCAGCGGAGCGGCAGATCTGGCGTGTCTGCGGCATCGGAGGTGCGTGATGCGACGTTGCGTGTTGTTGCTCCATCTGGGCGCGATGCTGTTGCCCGCACGGGAGAGCGGGCTCGGCGGTAGAGGAACGGTACATACGACGTATATCCCTGGGATCGCATGGTCCGGGATCTCGGTCGGCGTGGCCGTCGAAGGCGTTTATCGCTTCTGAGGGTCCAGCTCGTCTTGGAGCTCGGGAGCGAGCTTCGCCTCGAAGACGACGAGCCCGCCGTCCGTGCGGAAGCGGCCATCCTGATCGAGCGCCATCTCGGCCTCGGCGTCGAGCAGGCCTTCCTCGCCAGCCAGCGGGTCCGCCGGTGCGTTCGGCAGCGAGACGAGGACGATCACCTCGGCTGGACCCACGGGCAGGTCCTCCGGGAGCTTCAGCTCGACGCGACGATCCACCGGGATCGTGATCTGGATCTTGGCCGCTGCCTGCATCGTGCCCTGCGTGTGCCATGACGGCCGGCGAAATCCCGATCGAGGACCAGCCACCGGAGCGCCCTCCGCGGGGCCGAGCGCGGCGATCGCCCCTCGTCTCTTTTGTGAGCCACCCGGGCCGCCCCGCGACCACCTATTTCAGCTCCCGTGCTCCTGTCCAGC
This sequence comes from Sorangium cellulosum So0157-2, assembly GCF_000418325.1. Classification (GTDB taxonomy): domain Bacteria; phylum Myxococcota_A; class Polyangia; order Polyangiales; family Polyangiaceae; genus Sorangium; species Sorangium cellulosum_D. The sequence goes on along the minus strand of NC_021658.1, from coordinate 11,646,842 downwards.
CCAGCCCTCGCCCCCCGGCTCACGCTCGTCCGCGCGAGCCCCCTGGCCGACCTGGATGACGCCGGCCTCGCCCGCGCGGCCGCCGAGGGGCAGCCGGGCGCCGCGGGCGCCGTGTGGGACCGCTACGGGGCGCTGGTGCACGGCCTGCTCCGCCGCGTGCTCGGCCCGGGCGGGGACGTCGAGGACCACGCCCAGGAGACGTTCCTGCAGTTCTTCCGCGAGGTGAAGAACCTGCGCGATCCCGCGGCCTTGCGCCCGTTCCTCCTCGGCATCGCCGTGCGCGTGGCGCGGTCGGCGCTGCGGCGCCGGCGGTTCCGGCGCTGGCTCTCGCTGACCGACAGCGGCGTGCTGCCCGACGAGCCCGCCGCGGGCGTCGACGTGGGCGCGCGCGAGGCGGTCGCGCGGCTCTACGCGATGCTCGACACGCTGGACGACCGGGCGCGGCTGCTCTTCGTGCTGCGCCACATCGAGGGGCTGGAGCTCGCCGAGACCGCGCAGGCGAGCGGGATGTCGCTCGCCACGGCCAAGCGCCACCTGGCCAAGGTGACCGCGCGCGTCCACGCGATGGCCGAGCGAGATCCGCTCCTCGCCGCCTACGTCGCGCCCGCGGAGGAGGCGAGCGATGGCTGAGCCGAAGCCCGAGGTTCCGCCGGAGGTCGCCCTGCAGCGGCTCACGGCGCTGGCGCGGGAGGCAGGGGCGGTCGCGCGGACGGACGCCGCGCTCGCGCGCGGGCGCGCGCGGCTCATCGAGGAGGTCGAGCGGCCCGTGCTGCCGCTCGCGCCGCGGCGAGGCTGGCTCATCCCCGCCGCGCTCGCGCCGCTGCTCGTGATCCTCGGGCTCGTCTGGCTCCGCCCGGCGGCGCGCCTCAGCTACCGGATCGACGACGCCGCGCCCGCGGACAGCTATGTGCTGGCGGAGGCGAGCGGGGCGACGGCGCGCTTCAGCGAGGGGACGACCATCCGCTTCGCCCCGGGCGCGCGCGGGCGCATCGCCGCCGTGACGGAGCGCGGCGCGCAGATCCACCTCGAGAGCGGCGCCGCGCACTTCGAGGTCGTGCACCTGCCGGAGGCCGAGTGGGTCGCGGAGGCAGGGCCGTTCACCGTCACCGTGACGGGCACGGAGTTCGAGCTGCGCTGGCAGCAGGAGCGGCTCGAGGTGACCGTGCAGAGCGGCTCGGTCTCGGTCCGCGGCCCGCTCGTCTGGGGCGGCGTCACGCTCCAGGGCGGCCAGCGCCTGGTCGCCGACACCGGCCGGCGCGAGCTCACGATCGCGGGTCCGAGGGCCGACATCGACGCGTCTGTGCCCGAGGACGGCGCTCCGGGTGAGCCCGACGCGCCGGCCAGGGTCGATGCGCCCGCCATGGCCGACGCGCCGGAGCCCGATGCGCCGGCGAGGGTCGATGCGCCGGCCAGGGTCGACGCGCCGGCCAGGACCGACGCGCCGGCCAGGACCGACGCGCCGGTCCCGCAGAGCTACCGCGAGCGCGTGGCCCGGGGCGATTTCGCCGGGGCGATCGCGGACGCGGAGGCCCGGGGCATCGACGCGACCATCGACGCGAGCCCGCTGCCCGAGATCGCCGCGCTGGCCGACGCCGCGCGCTACACGGGGCGGAACGACCTGGCCCGGCGCGCGCTGCTCGCCGAGCGCTCGCGCTTCGCCGGCTCGCCCGAGGCGCGCTCGGCCGCGTTCCTCCTCGGCCGCATGGCCGAGGCGAGCTCGCCCGCGGAGGCGATCTCCTGGTATGAGCAGTACCTGTCCGAGTCGCCCGGTGGACCGCTCGCGGCCGAGGCGCTCGGGCGGAAGATGCTCGTGACGCGCACCTCTCGTGGCAAAGACGCGGCCCGGCCGATCGCCGAGGAATACCTCGCGCGGCACCCGCACGGGGCGTTCGCGGGCGCCGCGGCGGAGATCCTCGGCCCTCCATGAGGGTGTGGGGGCTCGCGTTCGCCGTGTGCGCGGCGCTCCTCATGCCCTGCGAGGCGAGCGCCGAGGAGGGCTTCCATGTGGTCGTGGTGCGCCCGCAGCGCGCCGGAAAGGTCGTCGACGAGGCCACCGTCCGCCTGACGGGTGAGCTGCGGGCGGTCGGCTTCTCGGTCCGCTCCGCCGAGGGCACGTCGGGCACCGACGGGCGCGCGCAGGTCGAGGGGGCGGAGGGGACGCTCGCGGCCATCGCGATCCTCGAGTCCGATCGCGGCGCGGCGGCCGACATCTGGGTCGCCGACCACGTGATGAAGAAGACCGTCGTCCGGCGCGTGGAGCTCGGCGACCCGGACGTGACCAACGCCGTGAGCGATCTGGCCGTGCGTTCGGCCGAGCTGCTTCGCGCGAGCCTGGTCGAGGTGATCGGCGCGCGCAGGCGGGAGCTGCCGCCCGAGATCGCGCGGTGGATCGCGCAGGCGTCGCCGCCGGCCGAGCGCGCAATCGCCGAGCCGGCGAAGGAGGCCGCCGGGCCGGCGAAGGGGACCGAGACCGGCGGGATGGCGAAGGAGGCCGCCGGGGCGGCGCAGGCCGATGCCCGGACGGCGCGGGAGGCCGCCGGGTCGGCGAACGAGCCGACCGGGGGCGGCTCTGCCTTGCCCGAGCGGCGCGCTCCTCACGAGGCCAACGCGGCGCCCCGCGGGGCCGAGCGACGCCGGGACAGCCTCGAAGCAGGCTCCGCGCACCTCATCGGCGAGCTCGGGGGCGTCTCGTCGGTGTATCTCCGGGTCGAGCACGCCCTGGCGGCGCGCCTCTCGCTGCGAGCGACCTTCGTTCCAGGGATCCTCGAACATCGCCTCGACGCGCCGGCGGGCAGCGTGACGCTGCGGCAGACGCTGGCGACGTTGGGGCTCGCCTACGCCTTCGACGCGGAAGCGGCGCGGCTCTATCCCGTGATCGCGCTCGGGGTGGGGGCCTATCACGCCTCGATCGATGGCCAGGCGAGCCTCCCGGCGGAGGGGAGGCACGAGGACTTCGTCACGGCGGGGGTCGCCCTGGGAGGCGGCCTCGGGGTCCGCATCACGCCCGAGCTCACCGCGCTGGCGCAGCTCGACGTCGTCCTGCTCGCGACGGAGCCGGTCCTGGCCGTCGCGGGCACGGAGGTGGGGCGCACCGGCCGCCCCGCGCTGCTCTCCTGCGTCGGGCTCAAGCTGAGCTATTGAGGCGACGAGTCTCCTCTCACGAGACTCGATTTTCGTGAGCCACGGCGGCGGCGTCACTTCCACTTACCGATGGACGCCTCAAGCAACCTCCACGAGGGGGATCGGACCATGCGCAACTCTGCCTTTGATTTCCTCATGCGGCTCGCCGCGGCCGCGCTGTTCATCACGTCCGCGTGCGACGTCAAGGTGATCGATGTCGTCAATGTCACCGGCGGTGCGATCACAGGGCCCTGCGTCGACAGCGGCTCATCGAGCGCCGGTGAATGCTCACCCGACGCGAGCGGCGCCGTTGGATCCAGCGTGGTGAGCGTCGGCGTCGGCGTCGGCGGGTTCGGCGGCGTCGGCGGCGGGGTGGGCGGGTTCGGCGTCGGCGCGGTTGGCGGGTTCGACAGCGTCGGCGCGATTGGCGGGTTCGGAGGCGTCGGCGGGTTCGACGGCGTCGGCGGCGTCGGCGGGTTCGGCGGGTTCGGCGGCGGGGCCGGCGGGGTCGGCGGCGTCGGCGGCTGGTCGCCCGTGCCGAACTGCGACAGCGATGTTTACTGCTTGAGTGAATAGAACGGCATGCGCGCCGCGCCGGTCGTGACCGGCGCGGCCGGGGCACCGTCAGCCGATCACGGGAGCAGCGCGCGCCTCGGGCACTCGCCGTCGCCCTGGAAGTCGCCGAGCGTGCGCGCCTGCGCGACCACGTAGTCGTACGCAGTCTCGATCTCCCCGAGGGCGCCGGCGAGGTTGTACTCCTGGCCGAAGACGTCGGCGACCTTCACCTCCTTGAGCTCCTCGATCGTCGTCTCGCCGTCGCCGTCGAGGTCGCAGTCGGCGATGTACTGCGCGTAGCGCTTCGTGAGCTCCACGCCCGCGGTGATGTTGTTGAAGAACCAGTGATCGCCGTGGATGGTCGGCTTCACCGCGATCGCCCCGCCCGTCGGAACGCTGAACCCGGGCAGCTCGTCCTCGGTCGCGCAGTCGTCGAACGACGTGCCGGCCGAGAGACCCCAGCCGAAGCGCACCTCCTTCGCGGGGACGCACTCCCCGGAAGGCGGGCACGACTCGCCGTCCTCCTTCTCGATCGAGCCCTCGAAGAACACCGAGTAGCCGTTCTCGACCATGAAGGCGACGTCGTCCTCGGTGGTCGGCGCGAGCGTCTTCGCGCCCTCCCGCGCGTTCGGGAGGTCGAACCCGAAGCGGTCCCAGCGCACGGCGCTCACGCCCTCGAACTCCGCGATCACGTACCGCGTGGCCGGAGCGTTCTTGAGGTCGAGCACGAACACCGAGGGATCGCTCAGCGTCTCCTGCGCGTCCGAGCGCGCCGCGCGCACGTTGCCGATGGTCACGAGGAATCGATCGTAGGTGACCTTCCAGCCGTCCGCGATGTTCTCCTCCCCCGTGCCGGGCTCGAGGCCCTCGGGGATGGTGTCCTCCGGCTCCACGAAGATCTGCACGGTGCCGGACCCCGCGCCGTCGTCGCCGCCGCAACCCGCGATCAGCGTGAGCGCGGCCGCCGCGGCCGCGATGCTTGCCTGTCCCGTTCTCTGCATGATCATTGCTCCTCGAATCGTTGGAAATCCGGACGAGCGCGCCCGAGCGCGCCCGGCGAGCGCAATCCCGCGCTCTCGCGCGCGCCGCGCCCGCATCACCCTGTCGCCTCGCCGATCAGGCCGCGGGCGGAGAGCTCTTCGGCGCCAGGATCAGCAAGGGGATCGGGCGGACCTCCGGCGAGGACCGGAGCGCGTCGAGGCAGAGCACCTCGAGCAGGGTGGCCTCCGCCACCCGGTGAACCGGCGCGCCGAGCTGGCCGCGCAGCGCGAACGCGTCGCAGTGATCGTCGTCGCGGTGGCGCTGCGCGCCTTCCTCGGCGACCTGATCGCCGGGGGCGGGCGCCCGCCCTTCTGCCTGCTGCGGCGCTGCGGCCTCGGCGCGCGGCGCGGCGTGGGCGGCGCCGGAAGCGCGGGCGGCGCCCACTGCGTGGACGGTGTGGACCAGCGCGCCCACGTGGACCAGCTCGCCGTGCTCGCAGCGGGCGTGCCGGACGAAGAGCGCGTGCGTCAGGCTGCAGAGCTGCGCGAGCAGCGCGAGCAGCGCCAGGCCGCGCGCGCTGGAGCCCGCGCGAGGGCGCGCCCGTCGTTGGAGCGGCCGCGGCGGCCGCGGCGCGCGCGCCCTCGCGCCGGCGCCGCGGCGACCCTTCACGGCGACCTCGACCAGACGAGCTCGGGCGGGCTCTGCGCCGTCATGGCGATCACCAGCGCGTTGTGCGCGCGCGATCCCGGCGCGATCGCCGCCCGGAGCGTTCCGCCCGCGCCGCCACTGCCGTTGCCGCCAGCGCCCTCGCCGTTACCGGCAGCCTCCTCGGCCAGGGCGTCGAAGTCGACCCGCGCGACCCACGCCCCCACGTCGAAGCGGACCGCGAGGCGCACCGCCTCGGCGCCGACGGTCGCCGCGGCCGCGACGCTCGGGACCGCGCGCTGCCCCTGGAACTGCGGCACCGCGTCGACGTCGGCCACGAACTCGAGCACGTCCGCGCCCCGCGTCGCGCGCCCGCGCAGCTGCGCCGAGTGGCCGCCGGGCGCCTCGGGCGACCGCACCGGCGCGGCCTCGGTCAGGAACCAGTGGATCCCATAGTCGAACGACGCGCTCCGGATCTCCCCCTCGAAGCCGCGGACCCGACCGAGCCGCTGCGGCCCGGGATCGAGCAGGTCGACGCGCACGATCGAGAGCAGCTCGGCGATGGCGGTGCCGCAGAGCGTCGCCGAGCCCGACTCGGCCGCGCAGAACTGCACCGGTCCGAAGGCGACCGACGCCTCGTCGAGCACCACCGTCCAGGCGCCCGCGGCGATCTCGCCGGGCGGCGCGGGCTCGGCGACCGCGAGGTACGAGACCTCCGGCTGGCCGGTGCCCGCGCAGCCGAGCGCCGGCGCCGCGGAGAGCGCGAGGGCGAGCATGCAGCGGGCGGCCAGTCGGTCGTTGCGGGCGTTCATAGCGAGAGCGTCACGTTGCCGAGGAGGGTGAGCGGGGGCCCCGCGCTGATGTGCCGCGCCGGCAGCGCCGACGGCAGCGGCGTGGTCTGCCAGTTCGAGACGAACGAGTACTCCGTGTCCGCGTGCTCGGCGTCGAGGAGGTTCTGCGCCTCCACGCCGACCTCGATCCAGGGGCCCTCCTGCGCCGGGTCGCCGCCCGCGCGCAGGCTGCGTCGAAGCGAGAGCGACGCGTCCATCACGAGGAGCGGCGCGGCGGCCTGCGCGTACGGCAGCGGCCGCGGCGAGAGGTACGTCGCGCCGTAGCCGAGCCGCCCCACGATCGGCCGGCCGGCGATCGTGACGAGCGGCCGCTTCACCGAGAGGTCGGCGCGCACCACCACGGGCGGCACGAACGGCAGCTGCTGCCCCTCGACGTACGGCGGCGTCGGGTTCTCGGGCGTCGGCGGCGGCGGCGCGTCCAGCGTGGCGTGGGCGAACGTCGCGCTCACGCCCGCGGTCAGCGCCGGGCTCGGCGCCGCCTGCAGGTAGACGACGAGCCCGCGTCGGGTCGTCGGGCCGATGCGCGCGAGGCCGCCCTCCGCCGCGTCGAACGCGAGGTCGTAGGAGAGGCGCGTCTCGTAGGCGGCCGCGGTCGCGCTCAGGCCGCTGACGGGGCGCAGCGTCGCGCCGACCTCGTAGCTCCTCACGGTCGCGAACGGCGCGTTCTCGCCCTCCTCGAGCTGCCGCGCCTGCGGGGAGCGGTAGCCGTGGCCGTACGCGGCGGAGAGCCGCAGCTCGGGCAGCGGGTCGACCTCCAGCGTGGCCCGCGGGCCGAGCGCGACGCCCGCCGCCGTGCGCCGGAACCCCTCGATGTGCGTCTCCTTCTGGAACGCCGGGATGAAGTTGCCGAGGCGGTCGTCCACGTCGAAGACGAGCACGTCCGCGCGCGCGCCGCCGCGCAGGCGCGCCCACCGCGACAGCTCGAGCAGCGCGTCGGCGTGGACGCCGATCCCGGTCAGCCGGATCGACGCGTCGACGCGCCGGTCCCACGTCTCGTTCTGCGGCGGCTGGAGGAGGTTCTGCGCCTGGTCGATGCCGTCGGTCTGCGCCTCGGCCCCGACGGCGACCTGGCCGGTGAGCCACGAGGCGAGCGGGATCCGCGGCGTGCGGTAGGCGAGGCCCCCGCCGAGCGCGGCGTCCTCGTTCGACTGCTCGATGAGATCGCCGCGGCCGGCCCACGCGGGCCGCACGCGCGAGCGCTGCGTGTAGCCGGTGAAGTTCATCCGGCTCCGGTACCCGGACGTCATCGCCCAGAGCCAGGCGCTCTTCTGCGAGCCGTCGTCGTCCGCCCGCTCGGCGACGAGCGCGACCTGGAGCCGCGTCGACGCGGCCGACTGCGCGCGGGCCGACGGGTCGCGGTAGGTGTCGTAGAAGCCGACGCGCCCCGCCGCGATGTCGTCCCGCCGGAGCACGCCCGCGAGGTTCGCGCGGCTGCCGTGGGCCGCCACGTGGAGCAGCAGCGAGAACTCGTCCGGCAGGACCATCCGGTACTGGCCCACGGCGGCGCCCGAGATCGCCCCGCGCGTGCCGTCGCCGAAGCCGTCCGTGGCGCGCACCGCCGCCGCCCCGAACGTGTCCTCCGACTGCGCCGCCGGCGCCCAGATCGCGAGCAGCCGCCGCGCGCCGAACGAGCCGAGCGTGCCCTTGAGCAGGAGCCCGCGCTCCTCGACGCCGAGGTCGAAGTACGCGCTGCCCGCGACCGCGAAGTCGCCCTGCTGCGGGTCGTAGACGCCCTCGACGACGCGCAGCGATCGCACCACCTCCGGGATGACCACGTTGAGGTCCGCGTACCCCTGCCCGTGGACGTGCGAGCGCTGGTTCAGCGGGATCGGCCCGACCCGGAGCTCGATGTCCTGGCCGTGATCGGCGTCGAAGCCGCGGAGGAAGATGCGCTGCGCGACCGCCTCGCCCTCGGGGTGCGCGACGTGGACGCCGGGCGCGGTGCGGAGCAGGTCGGCGGCGCTCGCGTGCGGCGCGGCGGTGAGCGCCGCGCGGCCGATCCGGAAGTCGCTCGTCGCGCGCCGCGGCGGGTTCGGGCGGCCCTGCACGTGGATCTCGATCGGCTTGCCGGGCTCGGCCACGGCGTGCGGGCCCGCGACGCCCCCGGCGAACTCCACCGGCTTCGGCGCGGGCGGCGCGGGCGGCGGGGGCGCCGCCGGGGCGTCGGGCGTCGCGGGCGCCGGCTCGGGCGGCGCCTCGTGGGGGCCGGGCGCGAAGTGGAACGGCACCCGGATCCGCGCCCGCACCGGCGCTCCGCCGCGCATGGCCGGCGAGAAGCGCCACCGCCGCACGGCGCTCATGGCCGCCTCGTCGAACCCGGCGCCGCCGGACTCGGCCACGGACGCGTCGCTGACGGTGCCGTCCTTCTCGACCGTGACGAACAGCGTGACCGTCGTGTCGACGCCCTCGGCGAGCCGCTCGGGCGGGTACACCGGGTCCACGTGCTCGAGGATCTGCGGCGCCACGGCCGCGTCGGGCGGCGGCTCGGGCTGCGCGAGCGCCGCAGGCGCGGCCAGCGCGGCGAGCGCGTTGGTCGACAGGCAGCAGGCGAAGAGCCAGCGGGGCGCGCGCATGGGCACTTGAGCCCCAGGCGACTACCACGGCGCACAGCGGCGCCGCAAGCTGCGCCCGGCGCCTCGGAGCGGGCGCGAGCGACGGCGACGGATGCGCACGGAAGAGGCCGCGAGCGACGGCGACACGACGGTGGCGAAACGGCGGACCAAATCGCGCGCGGGCGCGCGTGTGCGAGCGACAGCGACGGACGCGCGCGCCGCGCCGGCGGTGCAGCGGCGGCCTCCCCGCGGGGCGCCGGCCCGTGTATCGTGTCGTCATGGCGAATGAGGCGCTCGTTCAGGCGGTCAAGTCCATCGTCACCCACGCGCGTGGGGGCAATCTCGACGCTGCCTACCGGGGATACCGCGATCTCTTCCAGAAGCCCGAGTTTCTCAAGCACCGGCCCGAGGACCAGCGGCAGGTCCTGCGGCTCATGATCCTCGCCAAGGGGGTCCCGTCGACGCCGACCGAGCCGATGATCGAGGCCCACCGCGCCGCGGTGCCCGCGCTGACCGAGCTCGTCTCGATCCACGGCGATCCCGGCGATCACGAGCTCCTCGGGCTCTGCCACGTGGTGCTCGGCAACCTCGAGAGCGCCGACAAGATCTTCCGCGCCGGCCTCGCGATCGAGCGCGAGCGCAACCCGCAGAGCGACCTTTGCGGCACGTTGATGAAGCGGATCTCGCTGCTCTAGTCCCTGGCGGCGTCCGTCCTGTTAGGATGCTCTCCGGCGCCGGCACTGCGCGCCGTCGGGGAGTCCATGTACGTCATTGCGGTCGCGAGCCAGAAGGGCGGCGTGGGGAAGACCACGATTTCCCTCAACCTGGGGCTGGCCCTTGCGCGCGCGGGTCACCGCGCGCTGATCCTCGAGCTCGACGCCCAGGGGAGCCTCGGGCTGTCGCTGGGGCTCGCCGACCGCGCGCGGCCGGGCGTGGCCGAGCTGCTCACGGGCGCCGAGCGCCTCGAGTCGGTGCTGCTCCGGACGCGCGATCCGCAGCTCCAGGTGCTCACGGTCGGCCGGGTCGACCCCACGACGGTCCCGGGCTTCGAGGACGCGCTCGCCCGCGGGCCCGTGCTCCCGAGCGTGCTCGCGAGGATCGCGCCGGACTTCGACCTCGTGGTCGTGGACTGCCCCGCGGGGCTCGGCAAGGTCACGACGCGCGCGCTCGAGGTCGCGACGCACGCGCTCCTGCCGCTCCAGGCCGAGCCGCTCGCGCTCCGGTCGGTCGGCCAGCTGCTCGCGGTGATCGATCGCGTCCGCGCCGAGAAGAACCCGCGGCTCTCGCTGCTCGGCATGGTGCTGTCGATGTTCGATCGGCAGGCGCCCGCGTCGCTCGACGTCGCCGAGGCGCTCTGGACCCGGTTCCCCGACGGGATCATCCTCGATACCGTCATCCCGCGCGACGAGGCGTTCCTCGAGGCGTCCCTGCGCGGGGCGCCGCTGCTGCTCATGCAGAAGCGGCCTCCGCCGCTCGCGCGCGTCTTCGACCAGCTCGCGAACGACGTGCTGGTTCGCCTGGAGCCCACCTCGCCGGACGATGACGATGGCCCGATCTCGCTCCTCCTTTGACCTCGACGGCGCCGTCCTCACCGCGGCGGCGCTCGTCAAGCAGCCGAAGCCGCGGAAGCGGCAGGCGCCGTCGATCGCGCCCGCGGGCGCGCCGCTCGTGTCGTTCGACTCGCGGCCGCCGCCGACCGCGCGGGCGGACGCGGAGCCGGTGTCCGCGGCGCCGCTGTCGCCGTCGTTCGAGGAGCTCGCGCCGTCGAGCGACCTCTCGCCGATGTCGAGCGCGGGCGCCGGCGGCGCGCTCGGCCTGCGCAGCGCGCTGCCCTCGTCGGCCGACGACGTCGACGCGCGGCAGGCGCTCGATCTGCCGTCGCCCGCCTCGTCGGCGTCGTTCGCGGCGGCGCGCGCGAGCTCGCGTTTGAGCCGCTCGCGGATCGGCTCGACCTCGCCGTCGAGGCGCTCGCGGCGGGGCGCGCGGCGCCGCGCTTCCCGGACCTCGCCGCGGCGGGCGGGCCGGTCGCGCGCTGCGAGAAGGTGGTCGAGTGGATCGCCGAGGCGACCGGCGCCACCGACGTCTTCCTCGCGGACGCGGCCGGCCTCCCGTTCGCCGGCGCGATCCGCGACACCGAGGCACGGCCCGCCGCCTCGGGCCTCATCGCGTCGGCGATCGGCTCGCTCGTGGCGGCGCTGCCGGGCGCGCCGTCGCAGCGGTTCGAGCTGTGCGTCGGCGACGGGCCGTTCTTCCAGCTCATCGGGTTCCAGGCGCGCTCGGCCGCGTACATCGTCGGCCTGATGCGCCCGTTCCCGCTCATGCCGCGCGAGGCGCACGCCGTCCGCATCGCGTGCCGGCACGCGCTCGACGCCGCGGTCGGGGTCGTCGGGTGAGCGAGGAGTACGGCGAGGCCTCGCTCGACCGTGAGATCGCGGCCGTCGCGGGCGCGCTGGACGACGACGATCCGCTCGCGCCGATCGCGCTCGACAGCATCGGCTACGGCGTCGACGGCCTCGACGCGATCGTCGTGTTCCACCTCAGCGACGCGCGCGTCCACGCCCTGTTCGTCCGCGAGGGCGCGGCCCTCTCGCCGGGCGACGTCGCCGCGGGGCTCCGCGACGCGTACCTCGGGAGCCAGCTCGCCGCGCAGCGGCTCGTCCCGGAGCGCGAGGCGTCGGCCCGCTCGAGCCGCGGCCGCGGCGCGCGGTCGTCGAGCAAGCCGCCGGGCTCGCACGGCCGCGGGGAGGAGCTGCCGGACCCGGTGGTCACCCTGGAGCTGAGCGGCCGGACCGTCCTCTTGCGCCGCGTCCGCGCGTGCGTGGTCGCGAGCCTGTTCGACGCCACGATGCCGCTCGGCATGGCGCGGCTCGTGGCGCAGCGGCTGGCCGCGGCGCTCGCGCCCGAGCTGCCGCTCGAGGAGCCGCCCGAGGAGATGCTGAGCGACCCGCCGGGGCTGTTCGAGGAGGCGCTCAGCGCGGACACGGTGGACGATCTCGTGCGGGGCGTCGCGCGCTCCGCGCCGCCGCGCGGCTCGTCGAGCATCCCGGCGCGCCGGACCGGGGGGACGCCGCCGCCGGCGGACCCGCTGTCGGCCGAGGCCGCGCGGATCGAGCGGCTGCTCGCGCTGCTCGAGGCCCGCGCGCCGGAGCCGCACGTCGCGCGGCTGCGGCTCGCCCTGCGCGCCGGGCTGACGCCGCTCGCGCTCGATCACCCTGGCGAGCTGGGCGCGGAGGCGACGGTGCTCATCGAGACGGCGGTGGCGGACATCCTGGGCCTGGAGCGCGCCGCGCTGCGGAGGCTCCTGTGACGGCGCTCCGGCGCGGCCTGCGGGGCCGCATCGACGGGCCGCTCGGCGATCTGCTCGGGCCGATCGCGCCGCACTGCCTGCTCCACGTGGCGGACCAGCTGGTGCTCGCGCACTCGCACCACTTCGCGCTCTTCCTGGAGCAGACGATCTTCGACGCGCTCGGCGGCGAGAGCCGCGGCGTGCGCCGGCAGGCGGCGTTCGAGGCGGCGCACGCGCTGCTCGGCCCGCTGTACGCGGCGCGCCACGGCGCCTCGCCGGAGGAGAAGCTCGAGCTCGCGGCCGAGCTGTTCGCGGCGATGGGGCAGGGGCGCCTGCGCTTCGAGCTGAGCGCCGAGGGCGGCGCGGTGCAGGCGGAGGCGCTCTTCCACGGCACGAGCTTCCACGCGAAGTACGGCGGTCGGATCCAGAACCGGATGGCCGTGGACGCGTTCGCGTCCGGCTACTGCTCGGCGGCGGCGAGCCTCGCGTTCCCGTCGGACTGGGGTCGGCTCGACGCCGACGAGGTCACGTGCGTCGCGCGGGGCGACGCGGCCTGCACCTTCCTGCTGGCGCGGCGCTCGGAGCGGCCGCGCTTCGGCGAGGCGCTGACGCGCAAGGTGGTCGAGTCGGCGCGGGTGAGCTGGGAGCCCGAGAGCGGCCCCGAGGCGCGGGCGCAGCGCACGGGGGACGCGATGCTGGAGGAGCTCGGGGCGCTGCGGTCGGACGAGCGCGGGCTCATCTCGGCGTACGGCGTGAACCTGGCGCTCTTGCCGGTGGGGTACATCGATCAGAAGACGTTCGACACGGTGCACCTCATCGAGCGGCGGTCTCCGGAGCTGGTCCCGGTGTTCGAGGCGCTGGTGCGGGAGGCGGCGCAGACGGGCGCGTTCCATCTGCTCGGGGGGATGCTCGCGTCCGCGTCGTTCGAGGCGATGTGCGGTCCGGTGGGCCGGGATCAGCACGGGCGGCTCGAGCAGCTGCTCGGGCTCGCCCGCGCGCTCGGGTGGGGGGCGCTCTCCGCGCCCGAGTTCCAGCCGGGCCGGGTGCTGGTGCTGCGGGCGCCGATCACGCACGAGAGCGCGTATTACGCGATGAAGCACGGGTCCACGGCGCGGCCGCGGCTCCTGTTCCAGCAGGGGACGGCGCTCGCGATCATGCAGCTGCTGCACCGCGTGGATTTCGGGACGGAGCGGCCGATCGACGCGGAGACGTACGGGGGGCTGTTCAAGATCGGGACGCGGTTCCGGGTGCAGGAGACGAAGTCGCCGCTGCGGGGGGACGACGCGTGCGAGGTGCGGGTGGAGGCGATCGAGGACCGGTGGTGATGGCGGCTCGCGCGGCGCGCGGCGGCGCAGTACGCTGCGGGGGAAGGGGTTGACCATGGCCGAGCCCGCGCGGAAGCGGACGTTCACGTTCGCCGAGTACCTCGCCCGCGAGCAGGCGAGCGAGGCGAAGCACGAGCATGTGAACGGCGAGATCTTCGCGATGGCCGGGGGCACGCCGGAGCACGGGCTCATGGCGGTCAACGTGGCCAGCGTGCTCCGCGGCCAGCTCGTCGATCGACGCTGCCGCGTCTACAACTCCGATGTTCGCGTGCGCGTCCAGGCGACAGGGCTCGCGACGTACCCGGACGTCAGCGTGGTGTGCGGTCGGCTGGAGCGCGATCCGGAGGACGAGAACAGCATCCTGAACCCGGTCATGGTCGTCGAGGTGCTCTCGCCGAACAGCGAGGCATACGATCGCGGTGAGAAATTCGCCCACTACCAGATGATCCCGTCGCTTCGCGAGTATGTGCTCGTCTCGTACCAGCGGCGGCGGGTCGAGGTCCTGCGTCGCAACGACGACGGCACATGGACGCTCCACGACGTGCGGGAGAGCGGCGTCGCGGAGCTCGCGTCGATCGGGTGCAGGCTCCCGCTCGACGAGGTGTACCGGGGCGTCTTCGATGGGCCGGAGGACGCGGCGGGATGAACGCAGCCGAGGAGGTCGCGCCGCGGCGGGCTGGCCCGTGGCGGGGTATCAGGACGACCACGGACGCCCGAACGCGCCTCGATGCCGGGCAGAGCGCGTCACCGGTGCCTACCTGGAGCGACCGCCGGAGCGTTTGATAGGGCTCGACGAGGTTCGTTTCCGACCAGTTCGGTGCCGGGTCGATGTGGCCTGATCGGACGCCGTATTCTGGGAGTGATCGGATTCCTGCTCGTCCGTACGTGGCCGAGGGACGGGAACATCGGAGACGCCCGGGAGCGCGTTGCCGAGTCTTGTCAGCAATTTTTCGATGAACGCTTCGAGTTCAGGGCGTCCGGTCGCGCGGGCGGCGCTCATGATCCGGCGAGAGAGCTCGGCAGCCTGCTCTTTGCGACCTGTCCTGTAGAAGGCGAATATGTTGTATATAAAGAACTCGAGGACCCCTGGCTCGCCTGGGATGAGTCGCTTTTCGATCGTGTCCATTTGACGAATCAGGTCTGCTGCTTCTCGCTCGTTGCCTTGATGGAACCGGATCGCTGCCAGAGAGGTGAGTGCTCCAGCCTCAGTGACCTTTTCATCGACCTGGCGCGCAACGGTCAGGCTCTTTCGTAGTGCCTCCTCTGATTCGTCGACCCGCCCTGTGCTAAGTAGCATATCGCCCAGTCTATGCAAAGCACGTGCGTGCTCAGGGTACGCTCCTCGTGACAAGAAGATGCCGATCGCTTGCTCGATCTTACGGATGCCCTCTTCGTGTCTTTGGGCGCTATGTAACTCTTCGGCCAGCTTGTAAAGCGTGATGGCAAGGCCGATGGTATCGCCTCTCTGCTCCGCTGCCGCAGCCTCCTCCTGGAGAGCTGCGATGTCCTCCGGGCGAGATAACGTGGATGCGTCTGCGAGAGGCTGCGGGATCGGGATCGACCACTTCCGGAGCCATCGCAGCAGCGTCCCGGTGAGCTGTTCATAGGCAAGCACCAGCGGATCCTTCGAATCCACCATGCCCCCTTCGCGCAGGACCTTCTCTTCGAAGCCCCAGCGTGCCCGATGCGGAAGTGCATGTGTCCGGATCCCGTCGGGGTGATCCTCCCTGAACCACAAGCCTTCCTGAACGCCTTTCTCGAAGAGCTGGTTGTGGTGGCCGAACCACTCGTCAGCGAGGTAGCTCTCCTCTACCAGCGGCACGCGGCTCACGGCGAGCCACACGCGAGGCTTCTCGCGGCCCGCCCGCTCCTTCTCCGGTGCTCCGTCGATGGCGCGCGCCACGCGCTCGGTGCCCTCGAACGATTGATGGTTCGGCGCGGTCAACAGCACCACGCCGTCAGGGAGCTGGATCGTGCAGATACCGCCGATGTCCGTCAGGCCTGTGCGGCTGTCGATGAGCACGACGTCGGCGTTCTCCACGAGCTTCTCGCGCAGGGTCTCCACGGCGGCGGAACCTTCCGTCCGGGAGTAAAAATCCTGCCAGTGAAACCCCGCAAGACGATCGCCGTACGTCTTGTCGAGCCGACCAGCGAGGAGCACCCGGAGCGAGCCGAACCGGGGAGCGTGCTTCTCATCGGTGATAGGGATGAGCCAATCGAGCACGCGCTCGACCTCGGGCGGCGGCTCGGGGGCGTTTCGCGCGACGGCATCGCGCCATGCGACGAAGTAGTCGAGGATCCCGCTGGTCGAGCCCGCGACGTCCGGTGAGACTCCGAAGAAGCGGTGCAGTCCGGGCGCTTCGAGATCCCAGTCGACGGCAATGACGCTCAGCCCGTGTGTGTTCGCCAGGCGGTAGGCGACGTTGGCGAGCGCCATGGTCCGCCCGACGCCGCCCTTGTAGGAGTAGAACGTGAGCACCCGGCGGTTGGGTTCAGTGAAGATCATGCGGCTGCCTTGTCATAGAGCCGCGGGGGCAGATCCGGACCCTTCTTGCGGCGTGCCCAGGCCGGCGTCGTGGAGCCCTCGGGGCCGCGGTCGGGCAACCACGCATCGAGCTCGTTCTGCTCGGCGCCGAGCGCCGCCAGTGCATCGCGGCATCGGCGGCGCGCTTCGCTCGAAAGGCCGGCCAGCGCGCCGGCGACGGCGCCCGGCTTGTAGGTGGGATCCGTGGCGAATGCCCAGAGGATGTCGCCAAGCGGGAAGTCATGATGCGAGCGAGCGCGCTCGACGGCTTCGGGGAGGACCCCGAGGGCCCGCCCCGGGTCGGAGATGCGCAGTCCGGCTGTGACCACCGGCCACAGGTGAGGCAGCGCGCGCTGCCAGACAGCGAGCCACTTCGAATAGAGCTCGCCCGGCGTCTGGAGCCCTGCGAGCGCGAAGAGCGCGAGCTCCTCGGCGTCGTGGTCGAGCGCGCCGTCATGCCCGCCGAACGCGCCCCGTTCCGCGATCTCGCGGAGCGTGCTCTCGGCCGCGCGCAGCTCCAGCGTGTCCACGAGCTCGGCCAGATAGCGCACGGCGCGCGCGTCCGGCCCTTCGCGCAGGTTCCCCTGTGCTGCTTCCGCGAGCGCGGCGACGGCGGCCTTCTCCAGGCGCGCGCGGAACGCCTTGTCGCGCGACTGCTCGTGGAGGGCGGCCACGTAGTCGTCCGGGCTCTCCAGGTGGAGCTCGGAGACGGGCGGGTCCACCTCCTGCCCGCGCATCCGCGCGAGCAGCCACGCGCGGAGCTTCGCCGCGCTCAGCCCTGTGATCGTGAAAGCGTCGCTCAAGGAAGCCTCCGCTTGGCGAGATACCCCCGCGGCGGAGCGGTCCGAACCTCTCCGACATACCGCGCCTCTCGAGCGTCGGCGGTGTCCGGGAGCACGAGCAGCTCCGGCTCGGACGGCGCATCGGTGCGGAGGTGCCGCGTCAGGCCCCAGGGTGCGTTGTGTCCAGCGTCCGGGCGCCGCCACGCGGGGTACCAGCCGGCGTCGAGGGCGGTCGGGATGTAGAGCGGCCGGCTCGGGGCGGCGCTCACGGCCATGCGGATCCGATAGAGATGATTGCCGCTCTTGATCGTGCAGAGGCCGAGGCGGTCGCGGAGATCGTCGGCATCTGCTCCCGTGCTTCTCGTGATCCACACGGAGACGCCGGCGCCGCTCGCGCTCTGGCCGATGGGTCGAGCCAGCGAGACGCGCGGCGGCGGCCGCGAGCGTTTCACGGCTCGGGACAGGTACTTGTATCCCTGGAGCGCCTTCAGCGTCACGTGGTGCCACCAGTCGCCCTGGATGGCGGGCGGACGGGGCGAGGGAACAGTGAGCACCCTCGGCGCCGCACGGGCAGCCTCCGCGAGCCGAGCGCGCGCGAGCCGGCTGGTCGAGCTGGTCAGCCTGGCATGGAACGCGGATCGCTCACTGCTCGGCACCCGGTCCTCCTCCATCAGGTTCAGGAGTACCGCACGCGCCTCCGTGTTGCCCGCCGGAGCCTGGTCCTGAGCCGCTTGACGGCGGATGCGTGGGCGGGGTCGGGAGAGTCCAGCTGCCACATCGGGAGGAGCCTAACACAACGTCCGAGGAGGCCGAGCTCCGTCGCGCAGATCTACCTCGCCGCGTGAGCGGCGCCGACCGCCGATCCTCGCGTTCGGTCGGATGTCGAGGACACGACCAGCCGCCGCCCGCGCCGTCCTCTCACCCCGGCTCGTACCGCTCCGATCCCCTCGGCGCCAGGCGCACCAGCCAAATGTTCCTGTACCGTACCGGATCTCCGTGATCCTGGAGCCGCAGCGGCCCCGGCGCGCCCTCGTCCTCGTCGCTCGCGCCCTGCGTGGGGCCCCGGAGCGTCACGTTGTTGTGGATGACCACCCCGTTGTGGAGCAGCGTGAGCCGCGCCGGCTCGACGACCTCCCCGCCGCCTGCCACCCGGGCGGCGCTAAAGACGATATCGTACGACTGCCACGCGAGCGCGGGCCTGCACGCGTTCGACAGCGGCGCGAGCTGACCATACACCGCGCCGCAGTCTCCCGTGCCAGGGACGGCGACCCCGTGCGAATCCAGCACCTGGATCTCGTAGCGACCTTGCACGAACACACCGCTGTTCCCCTTCGCCTGCCCGGTCGCGTGCGGCATGTCCGGGCACTGGAACTCCAGGTGGATCAGGGCGTCCTCGAACCGCGCCGCGGACACGATGTCTCCGGCGCCGGCGACCACCCGGATCGCGCCGTCTTCCACCTTCCAGCCCGCAGGACCCCCGCCCCGGGCGGTGAAGCCGCGCAGATCGATGCCGTTGAACAGGACCTCTGCGCCATCCGGCGCCTCGGCTGCGATGCTCATGGACTGACCTCCTCCTGGCTCGTCGGGCTCCCTCGTCCCGCGCCACGCTACCACACGCGCTCCTCGGCGCGGCGCGGCAGCCTCGCCTCGCGACGGTCGCTCCGCAGCTCCGCTCGGCGACGCCGTCGAGGACCGCTCGCCCCCCGGCGCCCAAGCCGCATTCCGGCAGCGCGCCCCCGCAGAGGCCGCGCAGCAAGGACGCGCGCGGGCGCGAGTCGACCCGATATGCTATAGGCGCCACTGAAGATGAGCCGTTTTGTGTCAGGTCTTCCTCTATCGCTAGCCATCCTCCTCTCGGCGTTCGCGCTCGCCGCGTGCACCGCGACCCCCGAGATCATCGGGAAAACCATCGACCTCTCCGGGACGGGCGGCGGCTCCTCCGGGACCGGCCTGGGCGGCGACTTCTCGCCGGGTGGCGGCGGCTCCTTCCCGGGCGCGTCCTCCTCGAGCGGCGGGCAAGCCGGCTGCGCGCCGCGGCTCGAAGGGGTGGTGCGCGACTTCAGGGCCTACGACACGCCCGGCGGGCACCCGGACTTCGAGCGCTTCGAGGGCACGGGTTTGCCGGGGCTCGTCGAGCCCGTGCTCGGCCCTGACCGGAAGCCGGTGTATGCCCACGCGGGGGCCACGGAGTACACGACCGGGCCCGAGTACTTCGATCAATGGTTCCGGGACGTCCCGAGGGTGAACCGTTCGATCCGGTTCATGGTCCCCCTCGACGCGAGCGACGGCGAGTTTCGTCTCTTCTCCAGCAGGGAGTTCTTCCCCATCGACGGCAAAGGCTGGGGCAACCAGGACAGGGACCACAATTACGGCTTCACGTTCGAGCTCCACATGAATTTCAGGTACAGGGGCGGGGACGACTTCATCTTCGGCGGCGACGACGACATCTGGGTGTTCATCAACAATCAGCTGGTGATGGATCTTGGCGGGGTCCACGGCGCCATGTTCGACACCCTCGATCTCGACGCGATGGCCGGGGATCTCGGCCTCGAGCTCGGGAAGGACTACCCGCTCGACATCTTCTTCGCGGAGCGCCGCAGCGGCGGATCGACGTTCATGATCTCGACGCTCAAGTACACGAACTGCGAGCCGATCATCCTGTAGCGGCAGGGCCGCCGTCGGCCGCACGGGAGCACCTCGGCGAGATCGGTCGCGCAGACCGGCGGCGCGGGGCTGGGCTCCTCGTTCCTGCGTCCACGCGCCCAGCGCGGCGTCGGGTGACGCTCGCCCCCGGCGATGTGGTAGATTGCGCCGCCTGCACGTCCGATCCTCGGAAGCGTTCCGAACGCAGAGCACGTCGCCGCGAGGCTGGAAGGAAGCAGATGACGCGGATCCTCTTCAGAGACGTGACGGTCGTGGACGGCACGGGCGAGCCGCCGTATCGCGGTGAGGTCCTGGCCGGAACGCGCGCGATCTCCAGCACTTCGTCGACCTGCTCGGCTATACGCCGATGGACGCCATCGTCGCGGCCACCCGGCTCGGGGCGCAGCTCATGATGATGGGCGACGAGCTCGGGCAGGTCAGGGAGGGGTTCTTCGCCGATCTGCTGCTCGTCGACGGGGATCCGTCGAAGGACGTGCGAATCCTGCAGGACAGCGGCCGGCTGCTCGCGATCATGAAGGACGGCCAGCTCCACAAGCGACCGCCCGCCGCGCGCGGCGCTTACGCGATCGCGGCGGAGTGACCGGCCCGCCGGCGCCGCGCGGCGGTCCGGCTCCCCGGCGAGCGGGGCGGCGCTCGCTCGCGCCGCGGTAGGCTCAGTGGGCCGCCGCCTGTCGTTGCGGCCTCGCGTTCCACACGCGCGTCGCCAGCGCGAAGCCGATGAGGGCGACCGGGAGCATGGCGATGGGCCATGGCATCCAGTTCCCCGGGTCCTTCGCCGCGTCGCCCGAGGGCAGGATGCTGGCGTAGAGGAACGATTGCGCCGCCGTGCCCAGGTAGACGAAGCCGTCGATGATGCCTGTCGCGACGCCGGCGTTCTTCTTTCCGCCGAAGTCCATGCTCGCGGTCCCGGAGAGCATGCCGTGGACGCCGATCACGCACAGGGACATGAACACGACGGTCCACCCCGCGATGGGCAGGCTCAGCGTGAAGAGGACGATCACCGCGCCGATCACCAGCCCTGCGTACAGCACGGAGGCCACGGGGCCGCGGCGCGACTCGAACACGTGGTCCGAGATGAAGCCGGCGAAGACGCCGCCCAGGATGCCGGCGATGCAGAGGAGCACGCCCCAGTGCGTCGACACGAAGCCCTGGAGGCCGGTCTTGTCGGCGAAGATGAGGTACCACTTCATGACGGCGTTGCGGAGGAAGCCGCTGCAGAACTCGATGGCGACGATGATCCAGATGACCCTTTGCGAGAACATGCGCCGCGCGACCTCGATCGCGCCCAGGCGCTCGCCGGTGTCGCCCGAGGAGGCGTCGGCCGTATCGAAGTCCTGGAAGCCCGCCTGGCCTGGCGTGTCGCGGATGACGAAGAAGTCGAGCACGAGGAAGCCGAGCAGCAGCAGGGCGGGGACGTAGAAGACCCACGCCATCGGCAGGTGCTTGGCGATGAATCGACTCCAGTCGTAGGCGAAATAGAGCCCCAGCGAGATGAGGATACCGAAGACGCCGCCGAGCATCCCGCGCTCGCGGACGTGGAACCAGGGCGCGTTCACCTTGACGATGGATACGGCGCCGAAGCTCTGGAAGTACATGTTGCCGGCGAAGAGCGCGGTCATGGCGGTGATGGCCGCGTCGTGGCCGAGCTGTCCATCCTGGGCGAGGCGGACGGCGCCCCCCATGAGCAGGTTCATGAGCGCGGAGCCGCCCGCGGCGAGGAGGATGGTGGCGCGCCCGCCCCACCGGTCGGTGAGCGGCCCGTTCAGCAGGAAGGCGACCCCGTAGACCGTCGAGCCCCAGCCGTCGATGTTCCCGAACTCCTGCTTGCTGACGAGCTGCATCGCGTCGAGCGCCGACGCGTTGGCGGAGAAGTTGTACCGCCCCATGTAGAGGAAGGCGTAGGTGAGCCCGAGCGGAAACCAGTTGAAGAGCCGCCGGCGCTTGAACTCCTCCGAGTGTCCGAGGTCGATCTTCGGCAGCCGCCGCATGACGACCGCGATGGCCGCGAGCAGCAGAAGGATCGGCAGCAGCTGATTGAGCCAAGCAGGCATGGATCGCCCTCCGGCCGCCGACGATAACGGCCCCTCGCACCAGCGGCTACGCCTTCGCGCCCGCTCGCTTCACCGAGAGCCCCCGCACGAACAGCCGTCCCGATCCAGCAACCCCCCACTCTCCACCAAGCCGCCGCGCAGCGCCTCCCTGGCGGCCTCGAGCCGCCGGAGGGGGCAGGGAGCGCGTGCGGCGCGCGTGGGGACGGGCCGATGTCTGAGCACGTGCCCTGAGCCTTACCCGCAGGGTAAGGCTCAGGGCGCGTGCGAGTCCGGCGGGGCCCCACGCGCGCCGCACGCGCTCCCTGCCCCCTCCGGCGGCCCCAGCAGCTCGGATCCCGCTGCCCCCCGGATCACCCCCCGCGCCCGCGGAAAATCGCGTGCCGGAAGTAATTGATCTGGCTCTTGGCGAACTCCTTGGCCGCGTCCAGCCGGTCCCCGTCGCGCGACGAGCTCCGGATCAGGAGCTCCCCGTTCTCGTAGAGCTCCCGCGTCTTGCTCCGCTGGAGCTTCCCGCTCGACGTCTTCGGCAGCACGCCTGCGCCGACCGCCACCACGTCGTCGACCGTGAGCCCCATGGCCTGCTGCACCACGCGGCGCACCTCGCCCCTCAGCGATTGCTTCTCCTGCTCGTCCGACGCCGGCGTCTCGAACACGATGACCACCCGCTCGCGGTCGTTGTGCGGCTTCATCGTCCCGAACGCGATCACGTTCCCCTTCCGGACCCCGGCGACGCGGCTCGCCTCCCACTCGAGATCCTGCGGGTAGTAGTTGCGCCCGTTGACGATGATGACCTCCTTCGAGCGCCCGCAGATATAGACCTTGCCCTCCGCGAGGTACCCGAGATCGCCCGTCCGCAGCCAGCCGCCCGCGAACGCCTCCTTCGTCAGGTCCGGCTCGTTGAAGTACCCGGGCATCACGCTCGGCCCCCGCAGCCGCAGCTCCCCGACCTCGCGGTCGCCGAGCGGGCGCGCGCTCTCCGCGTCGTCCGACGCGAACACCGCGATCTCGTGCCCCTCGAACGCCGACCCGCACTGCACGAGCGACGACGCCCCGTCGCTCTCGGCCGGCACGGGCACCGCCTTGCCCTCCTTCCAGAGCGTCTCGCCGTCCACCGCGTCGGTCTGCAGCCCGGTCCCGAGCGCGCTGAACGACACCGCCAGCGTGCTCTCGGCCATGCCGTACGAGCAGACGAACGCCTTCTCGTCGAACCCGACCGGCGCGAACTTCTCGGCGAACGCGCGCAGGTTGTCCGCCCGGATCGGCTCGGCGCCGCAGCCGGCGACCCGCCACGTCGACAGGTCGAGCCCCGCCATCTCCTGCTCCCGGATCCGCTTGACGCAGAGCGCGTAGGCGAAGTTCGGCCCGAACGACACGTTGCCCCGGTGGCGCGTGATCGTCTCCAGCCAGCGCACCGGCCGCTTCAGGAACAGGAGCGGGGGCAGGAACGTCACCGTGTTCACGTGGTAGAGCGGCGCGATCACGAAGCCGATGAGCCCCATGTCGTGGTAGAGCGGCAGCCACGACACGCCGGTGTCCACCGACTCGCGCACCGCCAGGCCGAGCTCCACGATCGCCCGCACGTTCGCGGCCAGGTTCGCGTGCGTGAGCACCACGCCCTTCGGCCGCGACGTCGAGCCGCTCGTGAACTGCAGGAAGCACACGTCGTCGAGCTCGACCTTCACCGGCTTGAGCTCCTCGCGCGAGCCCCGGATGCCCTCGACCGCCACGATCTGCTGGAGCTCCGGCGCCTGCGCCTGGATCGTGCCGAGCATGCGCTTGATCTCGCCGCTCGTGAGCAGGACCTTGGCCCCGCTCTTCGCGACGATGTGCAGCGTGTTCTCGAGGTAGCCGGTCAGCTTGCCGAGGCCCGTCGGCGGGTAGATGGGCACTGGGATGACGCCCGCGCGGATCGCGCCCAGGAAGGCGAAGATGAAGTCGGCGTTGTCCGGCAGGATCAACGCGACGCGATCGCCCTTCTCCAGCCCGAGCGCCTGGAGCGCGCCGCCGAGGCGCGCGCTCGCCCGCTCGATGCCGCCGTGCGTGAAGAACGGCTCGTTCTCGCTCGACTCCTCGATGAAGCGATAGCCCGTCTTCGTGCTCGCCGCTGCGTCCTCGATCGCCTGTGCGACCGTCCGCGCTTTCCAAACAGCCGTCATCCCGAGAGCCTTCCTTCGTTCTTGAGCCGGAGCTCGATGGCCTTGACGACGTCGGCGACCGTGTCGACCTCGCGCAACATGTCGTCGGGGATCGAGAGGTCGAACTTATCCTCCATATCCGCGACGATCTCCATCACCCCGAGCGAGTCGAGGCTGAGATCGGCGACGAGATGGCTCGACTCCTCGATCTTCACCTCGCCGGCCGTGTGTCCCTCCAGGAGCTGGATGATCTCTGCCCGCAATGTCTCCCGTGTCCACGTCATCATACGGTCCTACCCCAACTGCGGCGTGGCGAGGAGGGGCTTGCTCGGCCGCGGGGTCGCGCCGGCCGCGGGGCGCGCGGCCGCGGGGTCGCGCGGCCGCGGGGTCGCGCGGCCGCGGGGTCGCGCGGCCGCGACGTTACTCGGTCGCAGGCGCTCGCGCGCCCCTGAACGGACGATCGCTCCGTGCATCAGGGACGGGCGGCGTCGATGATCTCTCGCAGCCGATTGAGCCCCTCGAGCGCCCGCGCGCCATACCACATGAGGTCCTTGCCATCGCATCGGATCACGCGGCCGCGGCGGGCGGCGGGGATGTCGAGGGAACGAAATATTTCTGCGTCGGCGTCGGTGAAGGCGTGCGGCTCGTCGGGCAGCAGCACGATCTCCGGGGCGCGGGCGACGACCTCGTCGAGGGTGACGCGGGGGTAGCGGACGTCGCGGCCCTGGACGCGCTCGGGCGGGAGCGGCGGCGCCTTGCCCAGGTCGGCCGCGAGCGGGTAGCGCCTGGGCCGATCCGCGAAGACGTTCTGGGCGCCGGCGAGGTCGAGCATGTCGGAGATGAAGGTGTCGCCGTGCACGGTCATCAGCGGGTCCATCCAGATCGGGACGAAGGCGCGGAGCGGCGGGCGCTCGCGGCGCAGCGCCTCGGCCGCGGCGTGGGCGCGGTAGGCGGCCGCGACCTGCTCGCGCGCGGCGGGCGGCGGCTCCAGCGGGTCCTCGGCGCCGCCGTCCGGCGCGGCCGGCGCGGCCTTCGCGCCGTGCCCGAGCAGGCGCGCCAGCCGGGCGAGGTGCGCCACGCCGTCGGCGACCCGCCTCGGGAACGAGACGAGCACGCGCAGGCCGGCCGCGTCGAGGCGCTCGATGTCGCGCTGCGTGTTCTCCTCCTGGTTCGCGACGACGACCTCGGGATCGAGCGCGACGATGCGATCGACGTCGGCGTCCTTGGTGCCGCCGACGAGCTCGACGCCCTCGACGTCCCCCGCGGGCGCGACGCAGTAGCGCGTGCGGCCGACGAGGCGGCCCTGGGCGCCGAGCCGGACGAGCGAGTAGGTGTCGCTCGGCACGAGCGAGACGATGCGCCGCGGAGGGGTGCGCCACTCGTGCCGGCGCCCCCGGTCGTCGACGATGCGGATGAACGATCCGGCAAAGGGCTGCCCCCAGCCTGCGCTGAACGTCATGCGCCGGATGTAGCCCGCCGCCGCGCGCGCTGCACGCGATCGGCGCGGCGGGCTGCGCCGGGGGCTCGGGCGACCGCAATCAGGGCGGGGGAGCTGCGGGGGAGCTGCGGGGGAGCTGCGGGGGAGCTGGACAAAAATCCTATAAAATTCCAATAGTTGATTCCTTGCGTGGGCTCCCTCCGGGCCTGCGCGGCCGTCCCCGGTGCCCAGGGGCGCCCGCTTAGTTGGCCCGTCCGCGCGAAGTCTGCGAGGAGGGGCCGTGCAGATCGATCGCCTCGATGTGCGTCGCGGAGGCACGCTCCCGTACCCGCCATCCGGCCTGCCGCCGCTCGCCGGCCGCGAGGAGCGCCCGCTGCGCCGGCGGCCGCTGCCGTGCCGGATCGGCCGCTACACCCTGTTCGACCACATCGGCCAGGGAGGGATGGCCGATCTCTACCTGGCGCGGGTGCGCACCGATCTCGGCGCCGCGCGCCTCGTCGCCATCAAGGAGGTCGCCCCGAAGTTCGCGCACGATCCGCGCTTCGTGGAGATGCTCGCGAGCGAGGCCAGGCTCGCCGCGGGGCTGCGCCACGCGTCCATCGTGCAGGTCGAGGACCTCGGCCGCGAGGACGGCGCGCTGTACATCGCGATGGAGTACGTCGAGGGGTTCGACCTGCGCGAGCTGCTCCGCCGCTGCGCGCGCCAGAAGGTGAAGCTCCCGGTGGCGTTCTCGCTCCTGATCATCGCCGAGGCGCTGCAGGCGCTCGCCTACGCGCACCGGAAGGGCGTCGTGCACCGCGACGTCTCGCCCTCGAACGTGCTCCTGAGCTTCGAGGGCGAGATCAAGCTCTGCGACTTCGGCATCGCCCGCGCGCACGAGCGCTGCGGCGGGACGCTGGACGAGGCGCTGCAGGGCAAGGCCGGCTACATGAGCCCGGAGCAGGCCCGCGGCGAGGCGCTCGACGCGCGGTCCGACCTCTTCGCGGCGGGCATCCTGCTGTGGGAGCTGCTCGCCGGCCGGCGGATGTACAGCGCGGGCCCCGGGGCGGCCGTCTCCAAGGACGAGGCGCGCGTCGAGCTGCTCGAGCTCGCGCGGCGCGCGGAGATCCCGCCGCTCGCGGAGCGCGGGCTCCCCGACGAGGCGGCGCTCCACGCGATCGTGGCGCGGGCGCTCGCCGAGTCGCCCGAGGATCGCTACCCGAGCGCGGCGGCGATGCTGCGGGACGTCGCCGCCTACGCGGCGGCGGCCGAGCTGACGGCGAGCCCGCTGCGCTTCGGGGCGTGGCTGCGCGACAACTTCGGCATGGAGATGGTCGCGGCCCGCCGGGCGCGCGAGCGCGCGGTGCGCGCGCTGGAGCTCGGTCCGCCCGCGGTGCTCGAGCCGGTCGCGACGGCGGCCGCCACGCCGCGCGCGATGGACGCCGGCGCGGCGCTCGCGCGAGAGGCGGCGGCGCCCGCGGCGAGGCACGAGGCGGCGGCGAAGGAGGCGGCAGCGCCCGCGGCGAGCGAAGCCGCCGTGCAGCTCGCCAGGGCGGCGGGCGCGCAGGGCGCGGCGCTCGCCGCGGTCGAGCCGCCGTCGCCCTGGGTCAAGCCGCAGCGCCCGCTCGCTCCCCCGGAGCGGCAGGGGCTCGCGCCGCTGCTCCTGCACGGCGCGCTGCTGTTCGCCCTCGCCGCGCTCTGCATCGCGGCCTGCTACCTCGCGGCGCGATAGCTCCCCGCGGGGCAGAAATCCTGCCAGGGATCTGCCTCGCGAGAGGGGAGAGTTCAACGCAAAGGCGCAAAGGCGCAAAGGCGCAAAAAAAAGAGCAGATATATTGCATTTTTGCGTCTTTGCGCTCTTGGCGCCTTTGCGTTGAATCTCTCCCGGATCCCCGCTCGGCGCACCGGCGGCGCCGTCGCGGTCAACCGACGTCGGCGATCGGCGCCTCGGGCACGGGCACCTGCGTCTCCGGCCTCCGCTCGCACGCGTCGTGGCTCACGCCGACGCCGTAGCGGTAGATCAGCTCGCCCCCCAGCCAGCCGCTCGCGCCCGCGAGGCCGAACCCCGCGGTCGACAGCGCGATCCCGAGCGGCCGCAGCCCGATCGCGCGCGAGGCGAGCGAGGCGCCGTACACGCCCGCGATCGCCAGGTTCATGGCGCCGTGGACGAACCCGATCCGCTTCGCCGAGCCGAGCGTGGTGCTCCAGTCGGCGAGCCCCGCCAAGGCGGCCACGAGCGCCCCGCCGAGGCCGATGGCCGTGCTCGCGTCCGCTCCCCGGTGGAGCCGCCGCCCGCGGCGGCCGAGGCCCGCAACGTCGAGCACGAGCCCGCAGGACCACGCGCCGATGGGGATGGTCACCAGCACCGGATGCAGCGGATGCCCGAGGAACTTGCCGTGGAGCACCTTCGCGACCACGGGCGCTCGCCTCAGCACGGACCGGATGCCGCGCTGAAGCGGGTCGGCGATCCGGTCGATCCAGTCCTGCCCCTCGATTCCCCCCAAGACCGCGGTTCCGATCATGCTCCCTCCTCGCCGGCGCCCCATCGCGCACATTTCCCGCGCATGGCGCCCGCCCCGCCGGCCGTCCAGCGGTGAGCCCCCGACCCGGCTCCCGAGCAATCGGCGGACCCCACGGGAGCGGCTCGGGCGTTCCCACCCCCGCACGCGGTGCGTGCCGGTGCGACGCGCGAACACGCCGACGGAATTCGCTTCTGCAATGGTGCATTGCTGAAATTTCAGATTCGAAACCCAGGAACGCCTCATCTGGAACGAAATACGTTCGGATCGCGAACAGCAGAGATGGCACGGACGGTGCTCTATGTCCGGGCAGCGCTGCCGGCGCGGCCTTCCCCCCCCGAGGCCCCGGCGGCGCTTTTTTTTTGCCCGCTTTTCGGGACCGCGGGACTGCACGCGCGCACCGTGCGCGCCCGTCTCGTGCATTCCTCGTCCTGAGCGGCGTTCTCTGGTATCTCGCCCGTGCCGCGCCGAGCGCGGCCTCCCGGAGCGATGCCCCTCCTCGCCGACGTCGCGGTGCCCGTCCCGCTCTCGCAGGCCTTCACCTACGAGGTGCCGGCCGCGCTCGCCGGCGAGGTGCGGCCGGGGGCGCGCGTGCTCTGCGAGTTCCACCGGCGCAAGCTGCTCGGCGTCGTGCTCGCCGTCAGCGAGCGCAGCGCGGCCATCGACCCGTCCAAGATCAAGCCGCTCGCGGCCCTCGTCGACGCGCGCCCGGCCCTGCCGGCGGAGCTGCTCTCGTTCCTGCAGGAGCTCGCCGGGTACTACTTCGCGCCGATCGGGGAGGTGCTCCGCCTCGCGCTGCCGGCGATCGAGCGCGAGCAGGTGCGGGCGCTCAAGGCGCAGGGCGAGCTCGACGGCATGCTCGATCTCGGCCGGGCCAAGCAGGTGGGCGGCCGCAAGGTGGCGTACGCCACGGCGACGGACGTGGTCGAGGAGCCGGGCACGCTCCGCGGGCAGGCCGCCGCGGTGCTCGCGCTGCTCCGGGCGAACGGCGAGCAGCCGGTCGCGCGGCTCGAGGAGCGCTACGGCAACGCGCGCAGCGCCCTGAAGAAGCTCGCCGAGCGGGGCCTCGTCGCCCTCGACGAGCGCGAGCCGCCGCGCGACCCGTTCTTCCGCCTCCCCGAGGAGCGCGACGTGCCCCCCGAGCTGAACCCGGCGCAGGCCGAGGCCGCGGCGCGGATCGACGCGGCGCTCGAGGCGCTGTCGGCGCCCGAAAGAGCGGCGCTGTCCGCGCCCGGAAAGGCGGCGCCGTCCGCGCCCGGAGACGCGGAGGCGCGCGGGGCCGCCCCGCGCGAGGCGCGGCCCGCCGGGCCGAGCGCGTTCCTCCTCTTCGGCGTGACCGGCTCCGGCAAGACCGAGGTGTACCTGCGCGCCATCAAGAGCTGCCTCGACCGCGGCCGCGGCGCGCTCGTGATGGTGCCGGAGATCGCCCTCACCCCGCAGCTCGTCGCCCGCTTCCGCGCCCGCTTCGGCGACGAGCTCGCCGTGCTGCACAGCGGGCTGAGCGACGCCGACCGCCACGCGATGTGGGCGAGCCTCCATGGCGGCAAGGTGCGCGTCGCCATCGGGGCGCGCTCCGCCCTGTTCGCGCCCGTGCCGGATCTCGGCCTCATCCTCGTCGACGAGGAGCACGACGGCTCGTTCAAGCAGGAGGAGGGCGTGCGCTACCACGCGCGCGACATGGCGCTGCTCCGCGCCCACCGCGCCGGGGCGGTGTGCGTGCTCGGCTCCGCGACGCCCTCCATCGAGTCGGTCGCGCTGGTGCGCCGCGGCAAGCTCGCCGAGCTGCGCCTGCCGGAGCGCGCGCACCGCGAGGCCAGCCTCCCCGAGGTCACCTTGGTCGATCTCCGCCGCTTCGGCGCCGGCCCCTCGGGCGACCCGCTGATCTCGCTGCCGCTGCACCGCGCGCTCGAGCGGACGCTCGCGGCGAAGGAGCAGGCGATCCTGTTCCTGAACCGCCGCGGCTTCGCGCCGAGCGTCGTCTGCGGCTCGTGCGGGAACCTGACGACGTGCTCGGCGTGCTCGGTCGCGCTGACCTACCACCGCGGGCGGCGCCGCGACGCGCGCCCGCAGGCGCCGGCGGGCGCGCCCGCGCCGGGCGCGCCGGGGCCGGCGGCGCCGATCGACGAGCGGCCGCAGGGCGGGCTCCTGCGCTGCCATTACTGCGACTACGCGGGGCCGCTGCCGGAGCGCTGCGCGTCGTGCGGCTCGCGCACCCTGCTGCTCGAGGGCCTCGGCACCGAGCGGCTCGAGGCCACGATCGCCGCCTCGTTCCCGGAGGCGCGCGTGGCGCGCCTCGACCGCGACGTCGCGGGCAAGGACCGCTCGCAGGCGATCCTCGCGAGGATGCGCGAGGGCAAGATCGACATCCTGGTCGGCACGCAGATGGTCACGAAGGGCCACGATCTGCCCAACGTGACCCTGGTCGGCGTGGTGAACGCCGACGCCGCGCTGGGGCTGCCGGATTTCCGGGCGGCCGAGCGCGGCTTCCAGCTGCTCGTGCAGGTGGCCGGGCGCGCCGGGCGGCGCGACCGCCCGGGCCGGGTGCTCATCCAGACGCGCAACCCCGAGCACCCGGCGATCGCGTTCGCCGCGGCGCACGACGTGCCGGGCTTCCTCGAGCGGGAGATCCGCGACCGCGAGGAGGTGGGCTACCCGCCGGCCACGCGCCTCGCGCTGATCCGGATCGACGCGGTCGACGAGGGCGTGGGCCGCGGCGCCGCGGCGAAGCTCGCGGCCCACGCGCGCACGTGTCCGGACGGGCTCGCGCGGCGCGTCGAGGTGCTCGGGCCGTCGGCGGCGCCGATCGCGCGGCTGCGCGGGCGGTACCGGTTCCGGGTGCTCCTCCGGGCGCGCGAGCGCGGGCCGCTCCGGGGGACGCTCGCGGCGCTCACCGGGCTGATGCGGGACGGGATCGACCGGAACGCGCGGGTGATCATCGACGTGGATCCGGTCGCGATGCTGTGACGGGCGCGCGGCGCGGCGCCGCCAGGCGACCGCGACCGCCGCGACCGCGCGCGCTACCCCGGCGCGGCGAGCGCGGCGAGCTCGCCGCGGGATGCGCTCGAGAGCCGCTCGAACTCCGCGCCCAGCCAGTCGAGGAACGCCGCGTCCCACGACGGCCCTTCCGGCCGGGAGGCGATCGCCTCGGCGAGCTCGCGATCCCAGCGGCCGTACACCTCGCGGAGGAGCGCGTGCGCCCGGCGGCTCGCGGCCGAGGCCGGGTCGGCCTGGCCGTCGACGCGCTCGGCGAAGGCGTCCTCGCAGAGGAAGTAATTGCATGTCGCCGCCCGCCGATCGGCGGGGATCGTGCAGCCGCGCGCGCCGTGATAGACGCACTTCGAGCGCCGCGGGGCCGCGGGGCCCTCCCGCTTGCGCACGCGCCGGAGCTCGAGCCCGCGGCTCGCAGGGAGCAGGTTGCCGGCGGCGATCTGCTCGAGCAGCCAGCCGCGGCCGGAGAGGGAGACGATGCGCCCGATGTCCGTCCAGTCGAGCTCGGGCGGGCTGACGCAGCACCCCGCGGGGCCTTGCGGGCACTGGCCGCACAGCGTCGAGTGCAGCCGGGTGTGCTCTCCTGAAAGCTCCAGACGGATCATCGATGCCCTCGCCGTCCCCCGAGGGGCCGAGACGGGCGCTCGGGATAGCGCACCTCGGGGACCACGGCTCGCCAGGAATGACAGAAGCGCCCCGCGGTCGCAACGGGCGCTGGCCGAGCGGAGATCCGGCGCGGCGCCGCGCGGCGGCCCGGCGCGGCCCGGCGCGGCCCGGCGCGGACCCGCGGCGGCCCGGCGCGAATCCCCTCGAGCCGAGCGCGAGCCCGGGCGCCAAGCTCACGTGCGCCGCGCGCCCGTCGCCGTCAACATGGTGTTCGAAAAGAGCGAGAACGCGCACTCCCGGGCGCTCGTGGAGGAGCTGAATCAGTTATAGTAAGTAACGGGGCATCGACGCGCGGTCGCGGAGGGCGAGACGCGGAGGGCGAGAGAAAGATGCGATCGTCCTTTTCTGGCCGCGGCGGGAGTTGATAGGCTGCGCCGGCCATGGGCGATGCGCTTCCCAAAGAGGTCGGTCGGGCCATTCGCGTGCTCCGGCTGCTGCACGGCCTCAGCTACGCCGAATTCGCCGAGAAGGCGCGCCTCTCTGCGACGTACCTGCGGCAGGTGGAGCGCGGAGAGCGCGATCTCGGGCTCGGCGCGCTGGCGCTCATCGCACAGGGGCTCAACTGCGATGCTCGTCTCCTCCTGCCCGGCGACGGGCGGAGCCCGGTCTCCGCCGTCGTCGCCGATCGCTTCGACCGCGCGCCCGAGGCGCTCCAGGAGGCGCTCCTCTTCCTGCTGATCGAGCCGGACGACTCGCCGAAGAAGCAGGCCATCCTCGCCCTCATCAACGATGATCCGGATCGCGGCCGTCCGCGCTCCCGTCCGCGGCCCGAGGAGCGCGGCTCGCGCGGCTCCGCCCCCCCGTCGTCGAGCCGGAAGCCCGGGCGATGAGCCCCCGCGCGGTCACGGCCGCGCGGACGAGATGAGGACGAGCACCGGCGGCGAGCGGGGCGCCAGCAGGCCGCTGCTCTCGGGGTCTATCCCGTCCATCGACGCGAGCCGCTGCGCGGCCAGGAGCTGAAACGCCGCGAGCGCGCGCGTGCGCCGCTTGTACGCCGTCGAGAGGGGGATTCCGGACTGGCTCGCGAAATCCGCCATCGGGACGCCCTCGATGTCGTGGGCCACGAGGACCGCGCCGAGCTCGGCGTCGAGCTCCCGGAGGATCGAGAGCGCAAATAGACGATCGCACTCCGAGATGATCTGCTCCTCGGCCGACGGCTCTTCGAGCTCCGCGTCGAAGTCGTCCGGCAACGGCTCCTCGACGCGGCGCCGCGCGCGCTCCGCGTAGTGGGAGGCGGTGTGGACCGCGATGCGGTTGAGCCAGCGGTCGGGCGGGCCGCGCGCGGGGTCGTAGTTCGCGAAGCTCTCGTGCGCCGCGAGCATCACGTTCTGAGCGACGTCCCGGCGATCTCGGCGCGGCACCCCCAGGAGACGCAGCCAGCGCCGTACGAGCACGATCGTTTTCTTGTTGAAGAGCCGCCAGTAAGCCCCTTCCCTGTCGTTCGGCGGCATTCCATCGTCGCTTCCGTGCCCTGTGCCCGGCATTGCGTAACGATCGTTATCACAAGAAACGAAACTTGCAAAACGCGACCGAAGCGATCCCGGGCAGAATCTCGCTCTCCCGGGTGTGCGAATGTGGGTGCAGGTGGGTCTCGTCGCGGGAGCTCGCGCTCCTGCATATTGCGCAGATACAGGCCGAATCGTTCAGAAAAGCGTCGCTCCACGATGGTTCCCGGGATGTAACGATCGTTCATCGTCCGGCTCC
The DNA here is from genome assembly GCF_000418325.1 of Sorangium cellulosum So0157-2. Lineage (GTDB taxonomy): Bacteria > Myxococcota_A > Polyangia > Polyangiales > Polyangiaceae > Sorangium > Sorangium cellulosum_D. The sequence continues at coordinate 11,614,077 of NC_021658.1, read as the reverse complement.
GGCGGCGGGAACCGTGCGTCGCGCCCGTCGCGCTCGTTCCGCGGGGCGGCGCCGCGCTCCCGGTGGGCCCAGGGCGGACGCGACCGGGCGCGCGCCTCCGGGGCCGGCCGAGGCCCGCTTTCCTCGCTGGACGCCACGGCACCGCGCCGGTAACAGCCGGGCCCGATGCACACGCTCCACCGAAGGATGCCGGCCACGCGGCGGGCGGTCGCGCCCCGCCGGGGGCATGTCGCGATCGCGCGCGCGGGCTCTGGCGAGGCGCCGATCCCCCATGTCGGCTGACGCGGCGGGGGCGGCGCGCCGCGACGAGGCGGCGGGGACAGGCGACGCGGGGGAGGCCCCGGCGCCGCGCCCGCGGGTCGCCTACTTCGGGCGGCCGGGGACGTTCAGCCACGAGGTGGCGTCGCGGCGCTTCGGCGCGAGCGCGGACCTCACGCCCCGGCGCACCATCTCGGAGGTGTTCGACGCCGTGGCCGGCGGCGCGGCGACCTACGGCATCGTGCCGATCGAGAACGCGGTGGGCGGCCCGATCTACGACACCGTAGATCAGCTGATCCGCCGCGAGGGCACGGGCGCGGCGCTCGTCGTGTGCGAGGAGCTCTCGCTGCACGTCACGCTGTCGCTCCTCGGCAGGCCGGGCGCGGCGCCGAAGCGCATCTATTCGCACTTCGTCCCGCTCAAGCACTGCGGCGACTGGCTGCGCGCGAACTACCCCGACGCGCAGATCCTCGAGGCGGAGAGCACCGCCGAGGCGGTCGAGCGCGCGGCGCAGGACGGCGAGGCCTGGGCGATCGGCAACAAGGGCGCGGCGGCGATCTACGGGCTCGAGATCCTCGTGCCGAAGCTCGGCGTGAAGGGCGAGAACATCACGCGCTTCTTCATCGTCGGCAGGGCCGCCGAGCCGCCGCCCTCGGGCGGGCGGACGCTGCTCCTCTTCGGGCTCGACCACCGCCCCGGCGCGCTGGTGGCGGCGCTGTCCGCGCTCGGGAGACACCATATCAACCTCACGCGCATCGTCTCGCGCGCGCTGCCGGACAGCCCCGAGGAGTACCTCTTCCTCGTCGAGTGCGAGGGCAGCACGGAGGAGCCCGCGTTCAGGGACGCCCTCGCGCAGCTCGAGCAGCACGCGACGGGCGTGCGCTCGCTCGGCTCGTTCCGCGTCAGCCAGAAGTACGAATAGCCGAGTAGGCGCCCCCACCGGCGGGCGGAACAACGCCGCTCGGAAGCTGGAAATATCCTCGCGCAGGGTGGCCTGCGTGACTCCTCTGCTCTTTTCGATAGCCAGTTGCGCCTCGCCTCGGACTAGAACGCTCGCCGCGAGCGATCTTGCGTTCATCGACAGGCGAGGTGACATGAATCTACGTTGGCAATGGCTCTTCGTGGTTGTGCCGGCGCTCATGGGTTCTCTGGAAGCGTGTGACATGGGCCCATGGAGGCTGGCGCCGCCGGGCGACGTCGACGGCGACGGCGACCTGCGCGGCGGGGCGGAGCCGAAGCGGAACCCCGCCGGCGCGCGCTGCGGCTGTGATGCGGATTGCGACGGCGACGCCGCCGTCTGCATGCTCGGCATCTGCATGCAGCGCGCGGAGGGGCGGTGCGCGGCGCCGAACGGCGAGGAGGGCTGCGCGCCCGGCTCGCGCTGCTTCAACACCGACATCCTGGCGGACACGGGGGTGTGTTATCCCGTCTACGATCCCGAGGCCTGCGAGGGCGTGGAGAACCGTCACGGCCTCTGCTCGCCTCGGCGCGGCGACGGGTGCAACGCGGCCTGCGGCGCGGCGTGCGCGGAGGACACGGTGGGCCCCGGTCACGTCGGCGCGGCCTGCGACGCGGACGAGGCGTGCTCGCTGCCCGGCGCGACGTGCTACCGCGACGCGGACCCGGCGGAGCCGAACGGCTGGGTCGAGGGATACTGCCTCGCGTTCGACTGCGAGAGCGACGACCAGTGCGGGCCGGAGGCGGGCTGCTTCCCTGCGGCCGAGGGCGGCGCGCCCGTGTGCATGAACACCTGCGGCAGCGATCTCGACTGCCGGCCTGGTTACGTGTGCCACGTCCTCGACGAGGCGCATGGGTCCGCGTGCTTCGCCGGCTGCGACGCCGCCGCGACCTGCCCGGACGGCGCGACCTGCCTCGGAGAGCTCTGCGTGCCGGACGAGGTCGCGTGCTCGCCGGACGTCCCGTCCGGCTGGTGCCCGAAAGGCAGCCACTGCGACGACGGCGTGTGCCGCAAGGAGGCCTTCGCCTGCGCGTCGGAGGGCGACGCGCTGGAGCCCAACGACGACGCGGGAGCGGCGGTGAGCGCGCCCGCGGGCGTCACGAAGGAGCTCACCCTGTGCGAGGGGGACGAGGACTGGTTCAGGATCGTGGTGCCGGAGCGGACCATCGTCCGCGTGGGCATCCGGTTCCGTCACGCCGCGGGGGACATCGATCTCGTGGCGTACGACGGCGCGGGCCGCCTGCTCGGCTCGCGCTACGGCGAGCAGTACCCGTACTCGTACCGCGATCAGGAGACGAACACCGAGTTCTACGGGTTCTACTCCGAGCGAGGCGGCGCCGAGTACCTCGTCCGCGTCGTCGGCTACGACGGGGGGCAGAACGCCTATGATCTCGACGTGGCCTCGTATCCTTACATCGACGGCCCGAGCTGCGTGGGCGCCGGCTTCTCGTTCGACGAGTGCGTCGGCTTCGGCGACGGCGGCAGCGGGCTCTTGCCGTTCCCGTTCCCGGATCCCGACGACTCGGTCGTCGGCGGCGGTTACGTCTGGGAGACCTTCAGCAACTACCGCTTCGCGCGGCGCGAGCTCATCATGCTCGTCCGCGACGCGCTGGCCGAGACGCTGCGGGCGTTCCCTGGCACGGCGCCGCTCTCGCTGATCGACGTCTGCCAGATGAACGGCGTCACGCCCGGGTACGACGTCGACGACCCGCGCCACCCCAAGTCGACGCACGATCAGGGGGGCAACATCGACATCGCGTATTTCCAGACGGACGGGTCGAACGACGGCGAGATCATCTGCGGGGACGGGTCGAAGCACGAGGACGGGTACTGCTCGTCGGCGGCGAAGCGGAAGCACATCGTCGATCTCGAGCGGGAGGCGTTCTTCATGGCCAGGCTGTTCCGCTCGGCGCGCACGCGCGTCATCGGGGTGGACAAGATCATCGCGCCGTTCCTCTCGGAGACCGCCGAGAGGCTGAACGCCCTCCCGAGCAGCGACCCGAGGAAGATCACCGACGTCGAGCTCGCGAGCTTCTCGGACCGGATGGCGTACGGCGAGGGGTGGCCGTATCACCATCATCACATCCACCTCAGCATGGACTGGTGGCCGAAGCGGGGCGCGGGCGACGGCGGTCAGGCGGGCGCGTCGTTCGCGGCGCCCCCTGGCATCCACCGTTCGCCCGGGCTCGCGGGCGAGCAGCGGATGGCGTGGCCTCCGCGCCCCGGCGCGGCGAAGCGGTGAGCCGCTAGACAAGAAGAACAGCCACAGAGGCGCAGAGGGCGCAGAGGAGAGAGAGGAAATATCTTGTCCTTTCTTCCTCTGTGCCCTCTGCGCCTCTGTGGTTCAATCTCCTCTTCGCGTGTCTCGCCGCCGGCGAACGGCTCGTTCTTCGGCGGTGAGGCTCCCGCTCAGGGCACGACCGTGATCCGGTCGAGCGCGGGCGGCGCGACGGGCGAGCGCGCCGCGAAGTAGTCCCGCAGGGCGTCCAGATCGAGGGCGCCGCCGAGGCGATCGGCGCCGTCGTTGAGCACGGTGAAGCCGTCGCCGCCGGTCGCCAGGAAGCTGTTCACCGTCACGCGGTAGGTCCGCGCCGCCTCGATCGGGACGCCGCCGATCCGGATCGAGGCGATGTCGACCTTCACGCCGATGGGCGCGCTCTGGCTGTACGTGTACGTGAAGCCGTCCGACACCTGCAGGATCAGGCTCCGCGGCGCGCCGCTCGCGTCCAGCCGGAACTGCTGCTCCAGCAGCTGGTCGATCTGCTCGCCCGTGAGGGTCATCACGACAAGGCTGTTGCCGAAGGGCTGCACGGTGAAGATCTCACCGAACGTGACCACCCCGTCCGTGAGCTCGGTCGGCGAGGCGGCGTAGGTCAGGTCGGTGCGGACGCCGCCCGGGTTCATCAGCGCGACCTCGGCCCCGCCTTTGCTCGCCTCGCGCGTGGCGGCGAGCTGGGCGTCGGCGATGACCGCGCCCATCGCGAACAGCCCCGCGCCCATGGCCGGGACCGCGCGGTCGAGCGTCGCCGTGATCGTGCCGACCTGCACGTTGGCCAGCGGCGCCGAGAGGTCCTTGTAGCGCGTCACCAGGGCCTCCACGTCCGCGTCGGGCTCGTCGTGCGTGTCGTGCGTCACGACGACGTTGTTCGCCGTCTTGGCGGTCACCTCGCCCGTGGTCCTGCTGATCTCCAGATCGATGTCCGTCACCAGCCGCCCGAACGACGCCGCGCTCGTCACGATCTTGTCGCCGAGGAGGCAGTTGTACGCCTGGTGCGTGTGCCCGGTGACGAGCACATCCACGGCGGGGTCGACGTTCGTCGCGATCTCGATGATGGGGCCGGAGATGTCGGGGCACTCGTTGAAGTGGCCTGTCGGGAGCCCTCCCTCGTGGAGCACCACCACGATCGCCTCGATGCCCTGCGCCTGGAGCTCGGGGACGATGTCGTTCACCGTGTCGACCTCGTCCATGAACGAGAGCCCCGCGACGCCGACCGGCGTCACGATCGACGGGGTGCCCTCGAGCGTCATGCCGATGAAGGCGATCTTCACGCCGTCGAACTCGCGGACGTCGTAGCGCGGGAAGAGCGTCCTGCCCGTCGTCGTGTCCACGACGACGTTGGCGGCGAGGAACTTGAAGCTCGCGCCGGCGAAGAACGTGCCGTCGGCGCAGCCGTCGACCGGGCTGCACCCGCCGTACTGCATCCGGAGGAGCTCCGCGGTGCCTTTGTCGAACTCGTGGTTGCCGACGCCGTTGATGTCGAGTCCGAGGAGGTTCATGGCCTCGATGGTGGGCTCGTCGTGGAACAGCGCCGACACGAGCGGGCTCGCGCCGATGAGATCGCCGGCCGAGACCACCACGGTGTTCGGGTTGGTGGCGCGGAGCGCGGCGATGCGCGACGCGAAGTAGGCGGCGCCGCCCGCGTTCACCTGCGTTGCATCGGGCAAGGTGATCCTGCCGCTGCTGCCCGTGGGGTGCTCCAGGTTGCCGTGGAAGTCGTTGAAGGCGAGGATTTGCACGCTCACGGTGTCGCCGCCGCTGGTACCCGTGGCGCTGCCGGTGCTGCCGGACGCATCGCCGGGGCCGTTCGGCTCCCCCCCCCCCCCCTTGCCCGCCGGTGCCGGTGGCGCCGCCGGTCCCTGAACCACCGCCGCCCGAGCCGGTACCCGTGGCGCTGCCGGTGCTGCCGGACGCATCGCCGGGGCCGTTCGGCTCGTCGTCGCCGCAGCCCGCGCCGACGAGCGGGGGCACGCACAGCAGGGCGCCAAGGAGCGTGACCCGCCACGCCCGCGCGCATCTCCCCAGGACTCCGGAAGCACCGCTCGCTCTCATCTCCGCTCCTCCGCTCCGCCGCGCTCGCCGCACTAGGCTCTCACATGCTGGGTTCGCGTGGAAACAGCCGTGTGAACGCACCGCAGCGGGCTCATGGCTGGCCGCGGCCGCGGCTCCAGAACGCGACGACGTCCTCCGGCCGCTCGCGCTCGCGCAGGACCCGGATCTCGCCGCCGTCGACGCCGAGCACCGCCGGAATGCCGCGGCTGCAGTGGCGCGACCACATGCTCAGCGTGTACGCCCCCGTGTCGCGGATGAGCACGAGATCCCCGGGCGACAGGTCCGGCAGCGCGAGATCGCGGGCCAGCACGTCGCCGCCGAAGCACAGCGGGCCCCCGAGGGTGCACGCCGAGAGCGGCCCCTCCTTTGCCGCGGCGTCGGGGTCGAGCGCCACGAAGTCGTGGTGCCAGTCGTCCGGGTGATAGGCGCGGCGCAGCAAGAAATCGGCCCCGAGGTGCAGGATCGCGGTGCGCCCGGCCGAGTCCTTCTTCACGTACTCCACGCGCGAGACGGCGAAGCCGCAGCCCGCCTGGACCCAGCGCCCGAACTCGGTGATCAGCGTGGTCCCGCCCTCGAAGAGCGTCGGCACCTCGCGGCGCAGCGCGGCCGCGTAGTCCTCCAGCGCCGGCGGGCGGTCCGTGCTCCGGTAGGCGACCGGCAGCCCGCCGCCGATATCCATGACGGAGGCGGCGCCCGACCCCCGCGCGCGCCGGATCTCCTGGCGCAGCGCCTCGACGCGGCGGATCCCGTCGATCAGCTGCGCCTGCGCGCACCCTTGCGAGCCGACGTGCACGTGCAGCCCGGCGAGCCACGGGTACCGCGCGAAGGCGGCGCGCACGGCGTCGGCCTGCTCCAGGGGGACCCCGAACTTCGAGCGCCGGTCCGCCACGCTGGTGAGGGCGATGCTGGACGCCCCGACCTGCGGGTTGATGCGCAGCCCGATGCGGCCCGCCGCCGCCTCGGGCCGGACGAGCGCGTCGATGCGCTCCAGCTCGTCGAGGTTGTCGGCGTTGAGCCGCACGCCCAGGCGGAGGGCCTCCGCGATCTCGGCGCGCGTCTTGGCGGGGGAGTCGTAGACGATGCGCCCGGGCGGGCAGCCGGCGGCCAGCGAGAGCCTCACCTCCTCGAGCGAGGCCGCCTCGAGCCCCGCGCCGCAGTCGACCGCCGCGCGCAGGACCTCCACGAGCGGGTTCGCCTTGATCGCCACCGCGTGGAGGGCGCCCGGCGGGAACGCCGCGCCGATCCGCCCGATCCGCGCCCGCATGCGCCCGAGGTCGTGGAACAGGACCGCAGGCTCCACCTCCATCCCGCGGCGCCGCGCCTCGCGGAACGCGCGCGCCATGCTCGCTGGCTCCAGCCGATCCGTGTCGCTCATGGGACCTCTCTACCGCAGTCTGCCAGCCGGGAGAGCGATTGTCCGCCCCGCGCGACGCCCCGCGGCGCCGCGCGCGTGCGGCGAACAGGAGGGTTGCCTTGTTTCCAGGATGTCACGAGACGCTCGGCACACGGGGCCCGGGCGCCTCCCGGGCAGACCCAGGGAGAGCCCGAGTCGGCCTCGGGGGCGGCGGCGCGCCGCCCCGAGCACCGCCGGGTGGCCCGTGCGCTCAGGCGCGGTCGACGACGATGTTGAGAATGCCGGTGACCAGGCCGGGAGTGTGATGCATCCTCGGCATGACCGGGCTGTCCCCCGGCGGGTTGAGGCTGGACGCCGGGATATTCGTCGAGCGCCCCGCGTACGCCGGCTCGGCCTGAACCACCTGCCGGCTGAACTCGGCATCGAAGTAGAGCTGCGTGGTGATCAGCCGGGTCGTCTGGCCGTTGATGCGAGCGACCAGGTGAACGTGAATGGGGCGCGCCCCATCCCACCCGGGCCAGATCGACGTGAAGCCCACGATCCCGTTGCGGTCGGTGAGCTGGACGCCGCGGCAGAAGCGGTCCAGGTGCTCCGGCGCGCGCTCGAACGCTCCCGTGTACGGCGTGGAAGGCTCCTGGTTGTCGAAGCCGCTGTATCGGCCGTCCGCGTCGCAGTGCCAGATGTACACCTCGGCGTCGGGGATCGGCTCGCCGTCGTTCCGGCCGTCGAGCAGGCGGAGATAGAGCCGGAACTCGCAGCCGCGGTGACCGTCGCGGAGATCGCTGCGGAACAGGTTGATGTCGTTCGGGATCTCGCTGTCGTCGATGAAGAACGGCGCCTCGATGTCGGTGGCGGTCAGGTTGCATCTCGCGCCGTTCGCGAAGATCGAGGGATCGATCGCGTCGGCGCCCCCTCCGCCCACGCCGCCGACGCCCGCGCCGCCGCCTCCGGTGCCCGCGATGCTGTCGCTCGCGCCTCCGGTGCCCGCGCTGCTCGCGCTCGCGTTGCCGGCGCTCGCGTTGCTGGCGCTCGCGCGGCCCATGCCGGTGCCTCCGCGGCCGAAGCCCGCGTCGTTGGACCCCTCGTCGCCCCACGACACGATCACGGGCGAGGTGATGGCGAGCGCCCCGAGCTTCATGAGGACCTGCCACCGGTCGACGACCTCACCAGGCCGATCACGAGTCACGGTGTTTTTTTTGTGGCGCATAAGATAGTCTCCTTTAAGTCGGTGACCTGCTTGGGAGCGCTGGTGGGCATCGGGCCGGCGCCTCCGCGGGTGGTGCGGAGGCGAGGGGGATCTCGGCGCTTGCCGCTCGCGTGGCCGATCCAGGGGGCGCGGGGGCGCCTCCCGCCGTCGTTCCCCGACGAGGGGCTCTCTCTCGGTCCCACGAAGACACGTTGCTCGTCTGGAGAGATTGTAGGGAGGGCTCGCAGCGCACGCGCCACATCGGGCGAGAGCGCCCAGGCGCGGGGTCATCGGTCTTGTTCTCGTCGAGAACAGCCGTGCCGCGCTCTAGGTCGGAGTCACGGCGATCTGCATCTGGGCGATCACGATGTCCCCCTCCATCCGCGCCTTGGCGCGAAGGCCGCTGTTGCCCGGCTCGTCGGCCTTGATGGCGCCTGCGTACGCCGTCGCCAGATTGCCGGTGGTGCGCGCCTTGTACGGCTCGTACTTGGTATGAACGGAGTCGGTGAAGGCGGGATCGAAGTAGAACTGCGTCGTGAAAATGTGGTCTCCACCCTGGTAAGTGACTCGGCCCTTCGACGTCGAGCCCTTCTTGAAGCAGACGAAGTGGATGTGGACATCGCGGCCGTTGTACCAGCCGGGGAAGATGCTCCGGAACGAGACGACGCCGTTTGCGTCCGTCGTCTGCACGCCGCGACAGAAGCGTTCCGTGGTGTCGAGGTTGTTCTGGCTCGGCCTGCCCGCGTACGGCGAGTCGGGGTTCTGCTCGTTGGCAGAGCCCCTGGCCCCGAAGCCGCTGTAGAACCCCTGGCCGTCCGTGTGCCAGATGTAGACGTCCACGTCCGGCACGCCCACGCCCTTGCCATCGCAGTCGGGCTTGCTCAGGTCGAGCACGCGCAGGTGGAGATGCATCTCCACGCCGGGCGCTGCGCTCTCGTTGTAGCGACCACGAATATCCTGTCGGATCAGGGAGATGTCGTCGTTCTTTTCGAGCTCGTGAATGAAGAAGGGCCCCTGACCGGCGCCGTCCGTCTTGTTCTGTGCCCTGCACATCGGCACGTCGTCGAACGGCGGCGGTATGAGGCTGTCGCCGCCGCCGCCGCCGCCCATGCCTCCCACGCCCGCGCCCTCGCCGCCCGCGCCTTCGCCGCCCGCACCGCCGGAGCCCACGGTCGCGCTCGCGCTGGTGGCGCTCGCGCTGGTGGTGCTCGCGCTGGTGGTGCTCGCGCCGCTCCCGCCGGTGCCCCCGGAGCCGCCGGCGCCGCCGGCGCCGCCGCCGCCCTCCGAGCCGGTCGACCCTTCGTCCCCGCACGCGCCGAGCACGGGCACGGTGATGGCGAACGCGCCGAGCTTGATGAGCACCTGCCGCCGGTCGACGACCCCGCCGAGCAGATCACGAGCCGCGGGTTCTTTTTTCTCGCTCATACAGAAGTCTCCTTGACCTAAGTTATGTCCTGACCGTCCCGTCAATCGCTCTCGTTGAGCTGGCGCGACGCGCAAAGGAGCACGGTCCCCAATGCGCTGGACCGCCATTGGGAATACCGTTGCGCTATTTTGTTGTCAATTGGAACTATTTCTTTTTGAGCGACGGCGACGCGAGAGTTGAATTTGCACTGGTGCTGAGGTCGATTCGAATCGAGGGTCGACCGGCGGGATCGGGCCGAGCGCCCGCGGGCACTCTGCTCGACCTGTCGAGCGCTGCCCGGTCCTTGCCGGCCGGGACGGCGCGTGTCTCGTCTATGGCGCCGACCAGGAGAGGGTCGGCGGGCTGGCGCTCTCGTCCCATTGTTCCGTCGTCACGTCCTTTCCGAGCAGGAATCTCTCTGCGAAGCCGAGGATCGCGTCCGCCTCGCGGGGGGTCATCACACCATGGCTGTGGTCGTCCGCGACCCAGCCGATGTGATCCTCGATGCCAAGAGCCTCGAAGACCTCTCTTGCGGCCCAGACCGCCTGGTAAGGGCCGCCATTTCTGTTGTTGTTCCAGCCGTCGGACTTCCCCTCCTGCACGATGATCGGGCGGGGCGCGACGAGGGCCACGATCGAGTGAGCGTCGAACGGGAGGGTCGTGGTCTGGCCGCTGAACGTGGCCCCGAAGCCGTCGCCGAACCACTGCGGGGCCTCGTCGTCGGATCGACCCTGGCGTCGGGGGTCTTCTCGAGCGCGTCGATGACCCGGTGCGTCGCCCAGCCCCACGCCATCAGCGCGCCGGTCGTGGAGTCGCTGCCATAGAGGTCATAGAACTTCCCCTTGCGCGGAGGCTTCGCGTCCGCGGCGATCCCGTTCGGGTCAATCGTGATGTACCCGATTCCCTTGTCGTTGACCGCCGAGGCCGTCAGTCCGGGCATCAGCGAGGAGATGACGATGAACGCGGGGAAAGGGCCGCTGCCGTTCGGGAGGGAGACGGTCGCATCGAAGGAGATCGATTTCCCTCCGTGCTCGACTTTCACCGTCAGCCTGTCGCCGTTCAGCGTCCCTGTGACGTTCTCGGGGGACGGCGGATAGGAGCCGTATTGGAAATGTTGGATAAGCTGGCTGAGCTCCGCGCGGCGGCATCGCCAGTCCGCTGCGGTGGTCATTCGTGTGCCATCGAGGAACGTGAACGGGTCTGGGTGCTCCGCGATGGGGGGCAGGGAAGAGACCTCGGGAACGACCGGCTCGGTGCAGGAAGGCTCGCTGCCGCCGGCGCTGGCGGATGCCGCGGTCGTCCCGCCGCCGCTGCCCGCGGTGGCCGAGGGGCCGCCGGAGCTCGTGGAGGCGTCGCCACCGCCCGTCTCGCCGAGGCCGCCGCCAGCGTCATCTGCCCCACCAGCGTCTTCGCCGCCGCAGCCCGCGAGGAGCAGCACGGCAGCCATGGTGAAGAAGTGCAATACGCTGGTGCGCACCCGATTCTCCCGTGTGACTCAGACGAATTCCCGGAGGGGGCCGCTGTGATCACGCGGGCGCTCGAGGAGGAACCGGATAGGCCGCCTCCTGTTCGGGTCATGATGATGCGTTGCGTTATCACGCGACGCGACGCGGCTCGACGGGACCCGCGAGGCGGGTGGGAGGCGGGGGAAGGGCGGGAGGACGGCTGCCAGCGGGGGCACCCGGACGCCCTGGTGTCGGAAACGTGACGACCGCTTTTGCTTTTGCTGTTTCTGTTGTACCTAGGCGCCCCGAGAGCCCCCCGCAGAGGCCCCGTATGATCCGCATCCTTCTCATCGACGACTCCGCCGCGATGCGAGCGCACATGAGGGCCGCGCTGGAGCGGGCGCCCGAGCTCGGGCAGACGGCGGAGGTCGCGGAGACGGCGAGCGGGTTCGAGGCCCTCCGGCTGATGCACCGCGGCGCGTACGACGCCGTGATCATCGACATCAACCTGCCGGACATCGACGGGCTGGAGCTCATCCGGTTCATCCGGCAGAGCCGGCACCACCGCGACGTCGCCCTCGTCGTCGTCTCCGCCCTGTCGTCGGCGCGCGAGCGCGAGCGCGCCTTCCGCCTCGGCGCCCACGCGTTCGTCGCCAAGCCGTTCTCTCCGGACACCCTCGCGTCCGCCGTCCGGCGGTGCGTCGCGTCGAGCCAGCTGCGCCTGCGCGTGGCCACGTAGCCGGGCGCGGCCGCCCCGCGCCGAGGCTTCCGGCGCGCCTCCCCGAGCTGGTAGGGTGCGCGGCCATGACGCTCCGCCCCATCTTCCGCCGCCTTGCCGCGCCGCTCGCGCTGCTCGCGGCGGCCGCCTGCTCTGCCTCGTCTCCCCCGCCTCCCGCCGAGCCGCCGCCCGGCGCCGCCGCCCCGGCGCCCGCGCCGTCCGGCGCCGCGGACAGCCCGACCGGGCTGCTCTCGGAGGAGGACTTCAAGGCGCTCCACCAGCTCCGGTCGGACAAGGCCCCGCCCGCGCGCGGGCAGACGGTCGACGTGGCCGGGACGAAGGCGTACCTGAGCCTGCCGAAGGACGCGAAGCCGCCGATCCCGGGCCTCGTGGTCATCCACGAGTGGTGGGGCCTCAACGAGCACATCAAGCACTGGACCGACCGCCTCGCGGAGGACGGGTACGCCGCCCTCGCCGTGGACATGTACGGCGGCAAGGTCGCGACCACGCCCGACGACGCGATGGCGGCGATGAAGGCCGTCGACGAGGCGAAGGGCCTCGAGGTCGTGCGCGCCGCGCACCGCTTCCTCTCGACCGACGCGCGCATCTCGGCGCCCCGCACCGGCTCGATCGGGTGGTGCTTCGGCGGCGCCTGGTCGCTCAAGCTCGCCCTGAACGAGCCGGAGCTCGACGCCGCCGTCATCTACTACGGCCGGCTCGTCACCGACCCCGCGCAGCTCAAGGCGATCAAGGCGCCGGTGCTCGGCGTCTTCGGCAACCAGGACAAGGGCATCCCGCCCGAGGTCGTCAACGAGTTCGACAAGGCGCTCCACGACGCGGGCGTCGAGCACCAGGTGCTCCGGTACGACGCCGACCACGCCTTCGCGAACCCCTCGGGAGAGCGGTACGACACGAAGGCGGCGGCGGACGCCTGGGAGAAGGTGCGGCAGTTCCTGGCCGCGAAGCTGAAGGGCGGCTAGCCCTCCGAGGGCGCGGCGGCAGCGCGCTCAGCGACCCTTCAGCTGCTCGATCTCCGCGCGCGCCTGCTCGAGCTGCCGCTCCGCCTCCTCGCGCAGGCGCTGTTCCTCCTCGCGCAGGCGCTGCTCCTCCTCGCGCAGGCGCCGCTCTCGGTCGAGCTCGGCCGCGAGCTCTTCGGCCAGGCGTTGCGCTTCTTCCTGGCGAGCGATCACCTGATCGAGCATGCCGCCGAGGCGCACGATCCTCTCGTCGGCATCCTCGAGGGGGGCATTGCCCGCAAAGAAGCGGAGACGGGAGCCGTCGAGCAGCAGATCGAGGCCGAGCACCTCGGAGACGAACCGGCCAGCCTGGGGCACGATCCGCTGGTACACGCGCGGACGCGAAGGGTCGCCCTCCTGGGCCGCCGGCAGCCTGTAGGCGTGCAGGCGCAGGCGGGAGCGATCGAAGAGGAAGTACTCGCGGACGCCGAGCCGGGCGTAGCGCTCGACGTTGTCCTCATGATCCTTGGCGCGATGGCCGGCCACGTGGACCTCGAGCACGAAGTCGAGGCCCTTGCCCTCCACATCGACGACCCACTTCATGCGCTCGTGGGGCTCCACGTCGAGGACGGCGAGCACGTCGGGCGCGAAGCGCGGCTCGCCGGGGTAGAAGACGGAGAGCTCGGACGAGAGGTAGATCTTGCGGCCGATCCGGCGGAAGAAGCCGTCGAGGGCGTCCAGCGCGTCGCGCTTGGCCTTGCGGTGCGCGTCCCCTTCGGGCGGCATGAGATCGAGCGGGACGTCGGCGGGGAGCATGTCCACGACGCGGGCGCGCTCGGCCGGGGTCATGCGCGACCACTGCTCGCTCGTCGGTGCGCGCGGATCTGCTGCATCGAAGACGTAGCCGGTGGAGGGGAGCGCCTGAGCCACGAGCGAAGTCTACCCCATGCAACAGCCCTCCGCGAGGCTCCCGGCGCCGCTTCAGCCGCGAGAGGAGCGCGTTACGTGGAGGCGTCCTCCGTCATTCGATTCCAGGAGCGGCCGCCCGTCATTCCGTCATCGGAGCTCGCGGAGCGCCGCGATGAGCTCCGACAGCGACGTCGCGTCGCTCCGATCGAGCGCCAGCGAGCCCTCGGCGAGCGCCTCGGCGAGCGCGCGCGAGCCCCCGGCCTCCGGCGCGGCGGCGGCGACGGCCGACTCGGCGCGCGCGATCTCCGTCACGAGCGCGCCGAGCGCCGCCGGGTCGACCGCCGCGGCCCTCGCCGCCGCGGAGAGCGCGCCCGCGGCGCTCTCGACCTGCTCCACCGACGCGCGCGTCGAGGCGTGGAGCTCCGACAGGCGCAGCCGCTCGAGCAGCGCCCCGTACGCGGACTCCATCGCGGCGAGCTCGCCGAGCGCGGCGGACGCCGGGCCCTCCGCCGCGCCCGAGCCGGCCCCGCCGCGCGCGCCGCCCGCCGCGCGCCGCTCCGCGATTGACGCGACCTCGACGCGCGCCGCCCGCACCTCGCCCAGGAACGCCTCGATCGACGCCGCCGCCGGCGCGATCGCGCCCGCGCCCAGGGTCGCGAGCGCCTGCATGGCCTCGCGCGGCCGCCGCCGCAGGAGCCGGCGGAGCGGCGCGTTGCAGGCGATCCGCAGCGCCGCGGCCTCCGCGGCGGCGAGCACCCGCTGGCCCATCGACACCCTCGTCGCGGCCTCGTCGCACGCCCGCGCGAGGTCCTCGGAGAGCGCGCTCGCCTCCTTCGCCTGCTCCGCCCGCGGCCCGTCCTCCTCGGCGCCGCGCTCCTCCCCGTCGCCGCCCGCGCCGCGCGCCGCGTCGCGCTTCGCCTCGAGCGCGGCGCGCGCGTCCTCCAGCGCCCCGACCGCGGCGCGCAGCCGCTCCACGGCGGCGTCGGCCGCCCGCGCGTGCCGCGGAGGTAGCTCTCCCAGGCGCGCTCGATCCCGCGGGCGGCGAGGTCGTCGCCCTCGATGTAGGCGCGCTGGCTCGCCGCGAGCAGCCGGCGCCGCGCGTCGCCCGCCCGCAGCGCCGCGGCGCTCCGCCGGGCCCGCGCCGCCCCGAGCGCCGCCGCGCCGGCCGCGCCGAACGTCCACGCGCACGCCGCGGTCGCCCCGAGCGCCGCCGCCGCGGCGATCCCCACCGCGGCCGTCGGGACGGCCGCGCCCGCGCCGGAGCCCACGCGCAGCCCGATCATCCCGGCCGCCAGCGCGCAGGCCGCCACGCCCGTGCCGATCGCGCGCGCCCCGCGCCGCGGGGGCGCGGCCGCGAGCGCGGTCACGCCGAGATAGGCCGCCGACCCGAGCGCCACGACCAAGAGGACGAGCGACAGCGGCGAGGTCAGCGTGACGAGCAGCCAGCCGAGCAGCGAGACGTCGATCATGGCAGCGCGCCGCTCGCCAGCACCACCTCCCGATCCCGCGCGCCGATCGACCCCGGCGCGCTCGCGACCCGGAACGACGCCCCGTCCCACACGATCGTCGTCACCACGAAGCGCACGTCCCTGCCCGGCGGATCGCTGCGGAACCGCACGCGCCACTCGAGGCGCGCGAGCTCGGACGCGGGCAGCTGCACCGCCGCCAGCCCGACCGCCGGCGCGAAGAGGCCGTCGCCGAGCGCCGCGTCCACCTGGCCGTCGCGGGCCGCGAGCGCGAGCTCCGCCGCGTAGTCCTCCCAGAGCACGACGCGCAGCGCCCCCGGGCCGCTGAAGAGCTGCAGCTCCTTCAGCTTGCGGGCGAGGCTCTCGGCCTCGGCGCCCGCCGCGGGGGCCGCGACGCCGTCGCCTGCGAGCAGCCGGCCGATGCGCGCCGCCGACAGGAGCCGCGCCCACGCGCGCGGATCGTCGGGCCCCGGCGTGCCCTCCGCGGCGGCGACCTTGCGCTGGATGCGGAGCGCCTCGTCGACGCGCCCGCTCCCCGCGGCCGCCGCGGCGAGCCGCAGCCAGCCCCGCGGCTCGGCCGGCGCGAGATCCGTGAGGGTCGTGTACTGGCGGTAGGCGGCCGCGTACCAGCCGTGCCGGAGGTAGACGTCGCCGAGCAGCTCGCGCGACGCGGGGCTCGTCGGATCGAACTCGACGACCTCCGAGTAGGTGCGGAGCGCGTCCGACGCGAAGCCGCTCGCGGCGAGCACGTCGCCGAGCTCCAGCGCCAGCGCCGGGCTCATGAAGCCGCGGTCGCGCAGCCTCCGCCCGTAGGCGAGCGCCTCGTCCTTCCGGCCCGCCTCGGAGAGCAGGCGCACCCGCCGGATCTCCCCCTCCGGGTCGTCCGGCCGCTCGGTGAGCGCCTGCCGCAGCAGCGCGAGCCGGTCCTCGACCGCCGGCAGGGCGGCGAGCCGCTCGTCGAGGAGCGCCCAGCTCGCCTTCGGATCGACGCCGCCGAAGAGCGTGCGCCGCACCGCCGCGGAGATCGCGGGATCCACGCTCCGCCGGAGGAGCGCGTGCGCGATGAACCGCTGCGCCTCGGGCTCGCCGGCGAAGCGCGCGAGCAGCGCCTCGGCGCCGCCCTCGGTCGACACCTTCGCCTGGAGGAGCGAGAGCAGCGCGGCCCTCGAGCGCCAGTCCGGCAGCTCGCAGGTCGAGAGCGCGCCTTCGTAGCGCGCGATGAGCTGCTCGGCCGCCGTGGCGCGGGCGAGGCGCTTCGACCAGACGACGATGCGCTCGGCGAGCGGCCGCCGCGCGGTGTCGCTGCACGGCGCCATCGCGACCGGCGGGGGCCTGGGCGTCCCGATCGGACGTGGCCTCGGCGCGATCGCCGGCGTCGGCCTGGCCGCGGCGCCCCCCGGCGCGGCGCCCGCGGCCGGGGCGACCGGCCCGCCGCCGCCGCGCGGCGGGGCGCTCGATTTGTTCGCGCCGTCCATGCCGAACGGCACGTGCTCGCTCGCCGCCTGGGGCCCCGCGGACGAGGGCCGCGTGCGGATGGAGGTCGTGCGTCTCGCCGTGACGTCCTGCGCCAGGGGCTCGGGCGGCAGCGCCGCCTCCTCCGCGTGCGCCGCGGTCGCCGGGGGCGGGGCCGGCAGCGCGGCCGCGGGCGAGGCGAGGTCCGCCGTCGGGGCTTCGTCCCGCCGCGCCGCGGCCTCTGCCATCGCCGGCGCCGGCGCCATCATCGGCGCCGCCGCTGCCTTCTGCGCGTAGCCGCCCTCCTTCCCCGCGCTCTCGTCGTAGCTCGGCTCGCTCTTCGCGCACCCGAAGGCGACCCCGGCGGCGGGCGGCGCGAGCAGCGCCGCGAGCTCGCGCTCCCGCGCGGGCGTGAGCGCCGTCAGCCGCTCGCCCCGGAGCGGCGAGCGCCGCCGCTGGATGCCCTGGTTCAGGTACGCCTGCTCGCTCTCCAGCGCCAGCGTGCTCGTGAACGGCGTGATCAGCCCGTAATCGAGCCCGAGCTCGACCACCTTGCCCCGGTGCGCCTCGATGTCGTCGCCGTCCGCGAGCAGCCGCCGCATCTTCTCGGCCGCCCAGAAGCGCGGCACCAGCGCCGCCCCGACGCCCCGGTCGATCTCGATCGGGTGCTCGCGGGCGTACTCCTTGCCGGCGAGCCGGCCCTTCACGACCGCCTTCGCGGGCAGCGCGTGGTGCGTGCGCGCGAGCAGCACGACCTCCTCGCCGCGCGACACCTTGCCGCTCGCGGTGAGCATCGGCTCGTCGAGCCCGGCGCCGAGGTCGATCGAGAGGTCGGTGATGGTCGGCGTCTTGATCGCGCCGGCGAGGCGCAGCACCTCGGACGTCGCGCCCTCGACCTCGTCGATCCGGAACGCCTGACCGCCGCCGGCGCGCGCGAGCTCGCGGAGCAGCGCGTGGTTCGCGTTCTCGCCGACGCCGACGGTGAAGAAGCGCGCGCGCGAGTCCGTGAGCGAGCGGCGCAGCCGATCGGCGAGGCGCGCGCCCGTCACCTCGCCGCTCGTCGCGAGCCCGTCGCCGATGTAGATGACGGCCGGCTGCTCCTTGCCGTGCACGCGCCCGAGCGCCGACTCGAACAGCGCGCCGAGGTCGGTCGCGCCCCCGGTCGCGTGCTCGGCCAGCCGCGTGAGCGCCGCGGAGATCTCCTTGTCCGACGCCTCGGCCAGCCCGTCCTTCGGGTGCAGGACCGCGGGGGCCGAGTCGAGCGCGATCAGCGCGAACCGGTCCGACGGCGACATCGCCCGCAGGATCGCCTCGGCCGCGGCGGCCTTCTGCTGCCGCGCCGTCTCGTCGGCCGACGCCGACGTGTCCACCACGACGACAAGGTCGGCGGGGAGCTCCTTGAGCTCGGCCCAGTCCACGTCGGGCACGTACCGCGCCATCACGTAGTCGGCGCGGTCCTCGCCCGCGGCGAAGCGCGACACGCGCAGCGGCGCCGGCTTCGCCTTGACGGCGGCCTCGAGCTGGAAGTCCGCGCGCGGCGCGTAGCCGCTCCGCCGCATGCTCACCCGCCGCCCGCCGTCCTCGATCACCGCGTCGGCGAGGGTCGCGATCTGCATGCCCTGGCCGGCCTGGCCGAGGTCGACCGACAGGGAGAGCTCGCCGATCTGGACCGGCTCGCTCGAGCGCATCGGGTACACGTAGGTGAGCTTCCCGGCCGGCGCGCCGAGCATCTCCACGTAGCGCAGCACCACGCGCCGCGAGCCGCTCGCGGGCACCGGGAAGATGCGGGCGCGGTAGCTGCGCCCGTCGACCCACTCGAGCAGCGCCGGCTCGTGGCCGCTCTGCACCGCGGCCTGGTACCGCTGGGCCGCCTCCTTCCGCTCGATGACCTCCCCCTCGACGAGCACGCCGTTCGTCTCGACCGCGAACGAGCTCACGAACGCGCGCTCGGGCACGGTGAACCAGTACCAGCCCTCGACCTGTCGCCCGCCCGGGTTCGAGAAGGTCTGGTCCACCTCGGTCTCGGCGATGCCGTCGCGCACGACCGCGCGCACGGCCTGCCGGCTGATCTCGAGCGTGCGCGCCTGCGTCCCGGGGGCGCCCTGCAGGTCGACGCCGTAGATCCGGCCGGAGCCGCTGCCCTCGCCCGCGAGGGGCCGGTGGTCGCCCATGCCGCCGGTCCAGTCCTCCCAGTAGGCGAGCGGCGCGACCTTGGGCGCGGCGCCGCCGGCGACGGTGGCCTGTTCGCCTGCGTGCACCTCGACGCGCCCGCCGGGGGTGGTGACCACGGCGAGCCCGCGGGCCACGTACACGCTCACGGCGTCGCCGGCGCGCTTCATCGACAGCCCGGCGTCGGACGCCGTGACCCGGACCTCCCCGAGCGCGTGCGAGAGCTCGCCGCGCCCCTCGGGCGGGGCGTCGAGCCACACCTCGCCCTGGGCGACCGAGAGCCCCTCGGCGCCGAGCGCCACCTCCGAGTCCGCGCGGAGGAACACCGCGGAGCCGTCGGCGAGCCGCACGAGCGCCCGAGCGCCCTTGCCGGTCGCGAGCTCGGCCCCGACCGGGAGGGGGACGCCCGACACCACCGTCGACCTCCGGTCGTCCTGCGCCAGCGTGACCTCACCCGAGGAGAGCTCGAGCCGGGCGCCGATGGCGCTGGCCTTCACGGGCGCCTTCTCCTGGGTCAGGACGAGCGCGGTCACGCTCGCGGCGAGCACGAGCGCGCCGGCCGCGAGCCGGAAGCGCAGGCCGCGCCTCTTTCGTGCCAGCTCGATGCTCGCCTCTGGCGCGCCATGTTCTGCCGGCGTCGCGGCCGGCTCCCTCTGTTCATGCGACGACATCCGAGACCTCCTCGCCGCGGTGGCCCTCGCCCCCGGGGCCAAGCGCGGGGCCGCGTGCAGACGTCCCATGCCCCGCCGCGATCTACCGAAGCGATCGCGCCGGTCATCGTAACGGGAAAGCGCGCACGAAGCGTAGCCCCATCCCGGAGCCGGGGGCGCGCGGCGCTCGCGGGGCGGAGGCCTGCTGTGGGGACCCGGGGGGGAGCGGCCAGACGCACCTGCAGAAGGACAGGAGAAGAGAATTTAACGCCAAGGCGCAAAGGCGCAAAGGCGCAAGAGAGAGAAGAAGAGAGGCGAGGATAATTTTTTTTTTGTTTTTTTGCGCCTTTGCGCCTTTGCGTTGATTCTCTCTCTGCTCTCCTCCTGCCGCTCGGCGCTTCAGGTCACCTCCTGCCCCTCGGATCAGGGCTAACGAGCTCTTTCAGCCGGCCCCGGCCCGGTCCATACCATGATGGAACAGGCCGCCTGGGCCGGGCGCACGTCCGAGCAACGCCGAACGTTGGTTTCTGGGAATCCATCCATCCTAGGAGGGGGCGATGACAGGACTGCTTCCGGGAATCCGGAGGTTCATCGGCTACGTGTCCCTTGTCTCCCGGCGGCGGCTGCGCAGGGCGCCCGATTTGCCGGGCGCGACCTTCCGCGCGGCGGTGGTCAGGACGGTGGATGGGGACACGCTCCACGTACGCGACGAGCGGGGCGTGGACCATCCGATCCGCATGCTCTCGATCGATACGCCGGAGACGCACTTCCTCGGCGCCTCCCAGGGCCATTGGGCCGAGGCGGCGGCCGCGCGGCTCGCCGAGCTGCTCCCCGAAGGCGCCGAGGTCGAGATCCAGACCGATGAACAGCCGTGCGACGCGTACGGCCGCGTGCTCGCCTATGTGCTGTCCGGCGGCCGGCTCATCAACCGGCAGCTCCTCGAGGAGGGCCTGGCGGTGACGTACACCGTCGCCCCGAACCTGCGCCACGCGCAGGACTTCTCGGAGGCCGCGCGGCGCAGCTTCACCGAGCGGCGCGGCATGTTCGGCGATCCCGACCTCCTCCTCCCGTACGAGTTCCGGTGGAGCATGAGAGGTCGGTCGAGCGCGAAGCTCGTCGGCAGCCTGTCCCGAGGCGAGGTGTTCGATCTGTCGGAGCGGGAGCGCGTGCCGTGCTGGGATCGGGTGTTCTTCTTCGAAGCCCGGGACGTCCGAGATCCCTTTGTGCGCATCGCGACCGACGGGCGCGCGCGCGGCGGTTGATCGGGACGTCCTCCACGCATGACCTGCCCCTCTGTCCAGGTCGTCTCAATGTCAGCGAGCCACCATGCCACGCCCTGTGGCAAAATGTCTCGTCCTGCGAGGCTCCTGCGCGCGACGGCCCGCGCACCCGACGCCGCGCTCCGCTCCTGGTCGGGAGCCGCGCGCGTGGCGGACGCGGCCTTGGCACAGGAGTCGCCTGCGGGCGGAACTGCTCATGCGCCTGGCCTGCGAGCCCGGCGAGTCGCCATCTCGTGTGAGCCGGACGGGAGCTCGGCACGTCCGAGAGCGGGGCGCCCGGTCGGTCGTCCCCTGTCGATGTATTCCTGCGAAGGAGCGCTTCTATGCCTGTGAAGAGAATGGATATCTCGTGCCTGGTCGCGTGCACCGCGGCGCTCTCGCTCGGCCTCGTGAACTGCGGTTCGGCGCCGGGCGCGCGGCCCGAAGACCCGACCGGCCCGCGGGACGCGCCTCCCGCGACGGCCGGGGCGATCGCGCCCGCGGGCCCGCGGGCGCCCATGAACGCGAACCCTCCGCCCGGCCCCGAGACGCCGCGCACGAGCTACCTGCCGGTGGAGGACAAGGAGCCGTTCGCGGCCATGGTCGCCCGCATGAAGGCCGACAAGCCCGCGGTGGCGAAGCGCCATCAGACCCTGCTCGACGAGCGGTACGACCTCTCGAACCGCGCCGCGCAGGGGGTCACCATGTCGCGCGGAAAGCCCGTCCAGGCCGGCGTGCGCGTGAAGCTCCCGAAGGGGACGACGTGGGAAGCGCTGGCCGCGCTCTCGCCCGACGCCATCCGGGAGCAGGGGCTCTGGCCGCGGGGCTTCCTGCCGCTGCCGCACGCGAACCACCCGGAAGGCGGCATGGTCTTCCCGAAGTTCCACATCGACGAGCTGAAGCGCCAGACGGGGCGCGACCTCACGCGCTTCGATCTCGATTTCGACCTGCCGGATCACCTCATCTCCGAGTTCCCGGCGCCCATCTATCTCACCACGCGGCCCGACCTCGGCGACGTCTCCAAGGGGCAGCTCGTCACGATCGACAACTTCTACGAGCTCTTCAACGGCATCCTGACGCCGAAGCAGCTCGAGGGGCTCCGGCTCCTCGTCACGCCGTTCCCGCAGATGCAGTTCAACGCGACCGCGGACCGGCGCTCGGAGAAGGCGAGCCTCGGCGTCGCCTGCTTCGATTGCCACGCGAACGGTCACACGAACAACGCATTTCACCTCGTGGGCGACACGAGGCCGCAGGAGTTCCGGCACCGGGTCGACACCCCCACCTTGCGCGGCGTGAACATCCAGCGCCTCTTCGGCTCGCAGCGCGCGCTCAAGACCGTCGAGGACTTCACCGAGTTCGAGCAGCGGGGGGCGTACTTCGACGGCGACATCGTCATCGCCGTCAAGAAGGGGATCAACATCCTGGACCGCGGGCACCAGGTCCACGCGATGGCCGAGTTCCAGGAGATCCTCGACTTCCCCCCGGCGCCGAAGCTCGGCGTGGACGGCCGCCTCGACCCTGCCAAGGCCACGCCGGAGGAGCTGCGCGGCGAGCAGGTCTTCCACGGCAAGGGCCGGTGCGGGACGTGCCACGTGGCGCCGTACTACACCGACAACCTGATGCACAACCTGCGGGCTGAGCGGTTCTTCAAGCCCGAGCTCATCAACGGCCGGATGGCCACCGCCGACGGCCCCATCAAGACGTTCCCGCTGCGCGGCATCAAGGACAGCCCGCCGTACCTGCACGACGGGCGCCTGCTCACGCTGGAGGACACGGTGGAGTTCTTCAACCTCGTCCTCGGCACGAAGCTGACCGTGCAGGAGAAGGCCGACCTCACGGCGTTCCTGCGGGTCCTCTAGCCCGTCCTGGCGGCCCGTCTCCTGCGCTTGAGCAGGAGCGGGAGGCTCTCGAGGACGTCGAGCCGATCCGCGATCGCCAGCAAGAGCCAGTGCGAAACCTTGTGATCCGGGACCTCGTAGGCCAGGCGGCGCAGCGCGCCGCTGGCGCCTCTCGGCGGCAAGGCCGCGCTGAACACCGGCGTCGGCCGGGCGAGCCCCGGGTGCCTGAGCACCCGGCCCTCGACCGGCTGCCGCTCGGGCTCTATCCAGTGCGCGCACGAGAGCAGGTGCGGCGGCGCCTCCCTCGGGACGCCGGGCCTGTCCTCCGGGCACAGATCGACTCCCCAGTACGGCAGCTCCTTCGGCCGCATGAACTCGGCTTCCATGGTCGCCTCCTCCTCCTCGGTGACAGCGCTCATTTCGCGCCCGACGGGATGAGCACGCATTTGATGATCCCGTCGGTCCTCGCCGCGAACAGGCGGTACATCTCCGCGGCCGCCTCCAGCGGGACGCGGTGGGTGATGAGCGCCCTCGGGTCGATGTTCCCCTTGCGGACGTGCTGGACCAAGCGGGGCATGTAGCGCTTCACGTCGCACTGCCCGGACTTGATCGTCAGGCCCTTGTTCACGACCGCGCCCACGTCGACGAGGTTCCACGGCGGCCCGTAGACGCCGATGATGGAGACCCGCCCGCCGCGGCGGACCGACTGGATCGCCCAGTTGAGGGCGACGGGCGAGCCGGCCTGGAGCATGAGCGTCTTGCCCAGCAGGCCGTGCAGCGTCGAGCCGCTCGCCTCGAGGCCGACCGCCTCGATGCAGACATCCGGCCCGCGGCCGTCGGTCATGTCCCGGAGGACGGACACGACATCGGGGACCTTGGTGAAATCGAGCGTCTCTGCCTGGTTGTACCGGCGCGCGAACTCGAGGCGGTAACCGACCGAGTCGACGGCGATGACCCGCCGGGCGCCGAGGAGCCAGGCGCATCGCTGGGCCACGAGTCCGACCGGCCCGCAGCCGAAGACGGCCACCGTGTCCGCGGGGGTGATGTCGCCCATCTCCGCGGCCTGGTACCCCGTGGGGATGACATCCGAGAGGAAGAGCGCGTCCTCGTCCGAGAGGTCGTCGGGGATCTTCATGGGGCCGACGTCGGCGAAGGGGACGCGGACGCGCTCGGCCTGGCCGCCCTGGTAGCCGCCTGTGGTGTGCGAATAACCGAAGATCCCGCCCGCGATCGTGGTGAGCGGGTTCGTGTTCTCGCAGGCGGAGGTGCGCTCTCGCTGGCAGAAGAAGCAGGTCCCGCAGGCGATGTTGAACGGCACCACGACGCGGTCGCCGCGCTGGAGGGTGCGCACGGATGCCCCGACCTCCTCCACGACGCCGGTGAACTCATGACCGAAGATGGTGCCGACGCGCGTGTCGGCGATGTAGCCGTGATAGAGATGCAGATCAGAGCCGCAGATCGCGGCGCGGCTCACGCGGAGGACCACGTCGTTCGGATGTTGAATCCGAGGCTCCGGGTTTTCCTCGACGCGGACGCATCTCGGCCCATGGTATGTGACCGCCAGCATTCGCAGTACCTCCCGCCTGCTCGATGGGCGAAGCAAGGAGCGAACCCGGCGCGCGCGCTCGCGAGTGCAACCGGCGTAGGCATCGGCCTCCCGCGGCTCGGCGGACGGCGCCGAGGGAGATCGGCTGTCCATCGTTTGCGGGAGCGCCGGCGCGCGGGCCGTTCTCCGCGGTCTCCTCGCGGCGTTCCAACCTCCGCCCGCCGGGGTCGTCATCGAGCGCCCGCGCCTCAGGGGCGCTCTCGTCTCGGCTTCGCGGGCGCGGGCTGGTCGAGCTGCTTCGCCAGGGTCTTCGGCGCCTTGAGGCGCCACGCGCGCTCGAGCCGCATGCGGCACTCGGGCGCGCGCAGCGCCGAGAGCCGCGCCAGGACCGCCGGATAGCCGCGGTAGTGGTCGGTGATGAAGTAGATGTCCGGCTGCGCCTCGATCAGGAACTCCTGCTCGTCGACGCTCTCGAGCTGGAAGACGACGGACTGGCCGTCCTCCTTGAGGCGCACGAACGCCTTGCCGCGGACCTTGAGCGCGGGCGTGCGGAACCAGACGTCCTCCACCACCTCGGGCAGCGCGAGGCCGAGCTTGCAGAGCTGCTCCCAGTTCATGGCGCGTCGAGGTCGCTCACGTCGGGCAGTTCGCCTTCCCGCGGGGGCGAGTGGTACGCCACCACCCGCCGCCGCGGCGCAAGAGGGGAGCACGAGCGGCCGTCGAGAGTCCAGAGCGATGGGCGCTCTCGGCGGGCTCGCGGTGCGCCGCGCGGCGTGCGCCGTGCCAGGGGCCGCGCGAAGCGCGCGTGCCAGGGACCGCGCGGCACGCGCCGCCGGGGCCGCTCCCCCTCGGCGCGGCCGGGCGCGGTCCCACGTATTGCAGATTCGCACATCGACTGGCCAAATTGCGCTATGAAATGCGCGAATGTGACCTGGCAGCCTCGCGCGGGGGAGCACAAGATGCGCCGCGCGAGGGGTTCTTGAATGCACGGGGGACTGCGGCTTTCATGGCGGGGTGCGCTGATGTTGAGCGCTGCGCTCGTCGGGGGCTCCGACGGCGTCGGCAGCGCGACGGACAGCCGCTCAGGCGCGCTGGGCGGCCAGAACGGCGGAGTGTACGCGCCGTGCACGGCGCGCTCGGAGATCATCGGCGTGGAGGACGCCTCGCGGCTCGGCTTCTCGGCGAACGACGTGGTCTCTGCCATCGCCGGCGCGCGCTCCGCCACGTTCACCTGGGCGAAGGGCGGTAGCACGATTGTGACGGTCTCTGCGGGCGCGCCGCTCGCCGCGCGCTTCGTCCGCTTCACGAGGTCAGCG
The DNA here is from genome assembly GCF_000418325.1 of Sorangium cellulosum So0157-2. Taxonomy (GTDB): domain Bacteria; phylum Myxococcota_A; class Polyangia; order Polyangiales; family Polyangiaceae; genus Sorangium; species Sorangium cellulosum_D. The sequence continues at coordinate 11,588,862 of NC_021658.1, read as the reverse complement.
GTCGAGTCCGCCGCGGCGGGCGATGGGCCGCCCGACGATCCGGCGGACCTCCGGGAGGCGGGCTGCCCCGGCGGCGCTCCGTTGCTGGAGATCGACGTCCCGCTGCGCTTCTCGACGGACGACGGCGCCTTCGCCGACTCGTTCCCGGTCACGCTCCGGGCCGTGCGTCGCGACGCTGTCGCGTACATCCACGTGATCCATCCCTCCCGGATCCAGGGTTCCTATCGGATCACCGAGATCGACCCCGCGGAGGTCGATGACGTGCGGCTCGTCCTCTTCGGCTCGATCCGCCGCCACATCATCACCGGAAAGCTGCAAGGGCTGGCCCCGGGCAACCCGAACGGGACCGGAGAGGGCCCGGACACGCACGGGCGAACGCTCGACGTCGCGGAGTTCTGATCGTCGCCGAGCTCGGCGGCCCCGGCCGGCGATCTTGGCGAGATCCGGAGCCATGATGGCCCCTCGCCCGCGCTCCCGCGCCTCACGCCGGCGGATCAGGCCGCCTCGTCCCCGCGGAGGCCGTAGGCCGCCATCTTGCGCTTGAGCGTGTTCCGGTCGATGGCGAGCGCGCGCGCCGCGCGCGAGATGTTGCCGCGATGCACCTTCAGCGCGCGCCCGATCGCGGCGCGCTCGGCCGACGCCACGGCCTCCGCGAGCGGCGCGACCTCCTCGCCCTCGGCCTCCCCCTCCGGCCCCCGCGCGACGCCGCCCGCGCCGCCCGCCGGCACCGCGGCCGCCGCGGTGATCTCCGGCGCGAGATCGCCGACGTCGACCGTGTGATCGCAGAACACCCCCCACCGGTGCACCTCGGCGCGCAGCTCGCGCACGTTGCCGGGCCAGGCGTGCTGGTACAGGCACCTCATCGCCTCGCGCGTCACCTTGAGCCCGCGCCCCTTGCGCCGCGCCCGCACCTCGTCGAGGAACGCGTCGACGAGGATCTCGATGTCCCCTCCGCGGGCGCGGAGCGGCGGAACGTCGAGGATCGCGCCGCGGAGCCGGTAGTACAGATCCTCGCGGAACGTCCCCTGCTCGACCATCTTCGCCAGGTCGCGGTGCGTGGCCGCCACGACGCGCACGTCGATCTCGATCCGGGCCTCGCCGCCCACCCGGCGCAGCGTCCCGTCCTGGAGCACGCGCAGCAGCGACGCCTGCACCCGCGGCGACAGCTCGCCGATCTCGTCGAGGAACAGCGTGCCGCCGTGCGCCTGCTCGAACACGCCGCGCCGCCGCCCCGCGGCCCCGGTGAAGGCGCCCGCCTCGTGGCCGAACAGCTCGCTCGCGAGCACGCCCTCGGCGAAGACGCCGCAGTTCTCCGCGACGAACGGGCCCCGGCCGCGCGGGCTGTGCTCGTGGATCGCCCTGGCCGCGAGCTCCTTGCCGGTCCCCGTCTCGCCGACGATCAGCGCCGGCACGTCGGTCGCGGCGACCCGGGCGATCCGGGCGCGGAGGGCGCGCATCGGCTCGCTCTCGCCGACGAGCACGGCGTCGCGGGTGCGCGCCTCGGCCCGCAGGCGCACGACCTCCTCGCGCAGCGCGCGGATCTCGGGGAAGCCCTCGATGTCCAGCCGGACCTCGCGCACCGGCCGCGGGTGCGGGTGCGGCACGAACGCCGCCGGGATCACCTGGAGCATGCGCGCCGGCAGGATCCCCGCCTGCACCAGGATGACCCAGAGCGTCTGCGCCTGCGGCGTGCCCGCCGAGAGCAGGACGTCCGTCGCCCACGCCGCCTCCGGAAAGGCGCGCTTGAGCTGCGCCGAGAGCTTGCCGAGCGCGCGGAAGAGCTTCGCGTGGTCCGACGGATCGTCGACGTCGACCACGCGGAGCTCGACGCGCGCGGCGCGCGCCCGCGCCCGCTCGACGAGCGCCCGCGACGGCGCCTCGCCGGCCGGGATGGTGAGGATCACGATCGCGTCGTAGCGGCTCTCCTCCTGGTCGAGCAGCCGCAGCACCGGCCCGCGATCGCCCTCCGCCCGGCGGCCGTGGTGCGCCGGCGCCGGCCCGAGCGTGCCCGCGTCCGACCAGGTGAGGAGGAGGCGATTCACCGGTGCATCGTACACCAGAAGTGGTGCGCCGTGCACCGCCTTAACTGGTGCGCCGTGCACCAGGTTGAAGCGATCTGCCGGCGTCGGGGCGGGTCGCGCGCTGGCACGGGAGCCGCAAGGAGCCGCCGTGTTCCCCCGCGCCGCCCGCCTCGGGCGCGCGTCCGCCACGGAGATCTCATGAAAGCGCCCGCCGACAGCGTCGTTCTTCCCGCCCACGCCCGCCTGGTCGCCCGCGACGACGTCTGGCTCGAGGGCAACGCCGTCCAGCAGCTCGCGCGCGTCGCCGCGCTGCCCGGCTGTGTCCGCGCCGTGGGCATGCCGGACCTGCACGCGGGGCGGGGCATCCCGATCGGCGCGGCGTTCGCCTTCGCGGACCGCGTCGTCCCGCAGCTCATCGGCGGGGACGCCGGGTGCGGCGTGCGGCTCGTCGCGACGTCGATCGGCCGCGTGTCGGCGGACGTGCTCGAGCGGCGCGCCCGGCAGGCGATGGAGGACGACCCGCTCGCCGGCTGCGACCCGGCGGCCGTGTTCGAGCAGGTCTGGCGGCGCGGCGCGCGCGGGCTCGCCGAGGTCGACGGCGTGCCCGAGGCGCTCGCGCAGCTCGCGGCGGCGGAGCCGGAGGACGGCCTGCGCCCGAGCGGCGACGCCTCGCCGTACCGCGCGGGGTACGAGGGGGCGCTCGGCTCGGTCGGCGGCGGGAACCACTTCCTCGAGATCGCGCGCGTCGGCGCGCCGCGGGATCCTGCGGCGGCGGCGGCGCTCGGCCTCTCCGCCGGGGATCTCGTCGTCCTGGCCCACTCCGGCTCGCGCGGGCTCGGCGGCGCGCTCGGGCAGCGCTGGGGCGACGCGGTGCTCGAGGGCGACGCCGCCGAGCCGTACCTCGGCGAGCTCGCCGGCGCGTGCCGCTTCGCGCGGGCGAACCGGCTGCTGCTCGCCTACCGGATGCTGCGCGCGCTCGGCGCCGCGCGGGCGTCGAAGATCGCGGGCGGGCTCGACCTCACGCACAACGACGTCGCGCGGGAGACCGTGGGCGGCGCGCCGGCGTGGGTGCACCGGAAGGGGGCCGCGCCCGCGCGGGGCAGCGACTTCACCGTGGTGCTCGGGTCGCGCGGCGCGCCGTCGTGGGTGATGCGCGCGAGCGACGCGGAGGCCGGGCTGCGCTCGGTCGCGCACGGCGCGGGCCGCAAGATGGGGCGCAGCGAGGCGCGCGAGAAGATCGCGGCGAGGTACCGGCGGCGCGAGCTCGCCCGCACGGAGCTCGGCGGCCGCGTGGTGTGCGACGATCCGGCGCTGCTGCTCGAGGAGCACCCGGACGCGTACAAGCCGATCGCGCCGGTGATCGAGAGCCTGGTGGAGGCCGGCCTGGCGACGGCGGTCGCGCCGCTCGTCCCGGTGATCACGGTGAAGCGATGAGCCGGTCGTGGGTGCAGATCAGCGCGGGGCGGGGGCCGGTCGAGGTGCGGCGGTTCGTGGCGCGGCTGGCCGAGCGGATGGAGGCGCTCTGCCGGGAGCGCGGGCTCGCGGTGGTCGACGTGACGGTGCACGGCGACGAGGGCGCGCCGGCCTCGGTCGAGATCCTGGTGGAGGGCGACGCGCGGCGCTGGCTCGAGGGCGAGGTCGGGACGCACGCGCTGATCGAGAAGAGCGCGGACCGGGGGCGGGCGGCGCGCAAGCGGTGGTTCGCGGGGGTGGCGATCCACCCCGCCGGGGCGGACGCGGGCGCCGGGGCGCGGGAGGGCGTGGGCGTGGATCTGCGGGATATCGAGATCTCGGCCTGCCTGGCGGGAGGGCCGGGGGGGCAGCACGTGAACAGGACGCGGTCGGCGGTGCGGGTCCACCACCGGCCGAGCGGGATCACGGTGCGCGTCGCCGACGAGCGCTCGCAGCGCGCGAACGTCCGCCGCGGGGTGGAGCGCATCGCGGAGCGGCTCGCGGAGCGCGCCGCCCGGCGCGCCGCAGAAGGGGAGGCCGCGCGCTGGAGCGAGCACGACCGGATCGTCCGCGGGGAGCCGGTGAGGACGTACCGGGTGGGGCGGAAGAGGGAGCTCGAGGTGGCGGAGGCGCGGTGAGGGGGAGTCGCCCGCCCGTCTCGCCGGACTGCCCAGGCCGGCGTGACATGCTGGCGCGCTGTGACCTCATGACCACCGTCGTCCGCAGCGCCTAGAGCATGGATCCGGCCGGGAAGCCGACATCCACGACGAGCTCGGCGTCCGAGAACACGTCCAGCGCATCGAGGGGCTTCGTGATGCTCCTCGCGCCGTTGGCGGCGTCCACGAGCGTCACGTCGGCCATGTAGCGGCCCGGGAGCAGCGTGGCGCTGACCTCGAACCAATCACACGGAGCGTACTCCTCCGCGACGAGGTCGCCGCCGCGCGTATAGACGATGAGCTCGGCGTCAGTCGCCCCGTAATACGAGCACAGGAACGGGTCGGTCGTGCCCTCGATGGTGTACGCGATGGTCAGCGTCCCCGTATCCCGGAGCGGGGGCGGGTCGTCGGCCACGACGACGCAGCCTGCCGCCGGGGCCGCGAGCGCAGCCAGCACCATCAGACTCAGCATTCTCGTGGATTGCATGGTTCCTCCTCCTCGCGTCTGCGGTCCTCTCGGGTGCGGCTCAGTCCGCGTAATAGCGGCGGCGGCGCTCGACCGGCTCGCGGTAGGCCGGGGCGCGCCGCTCCTCGTAGTACCGCGGCGGGTGATGATGATGGGGCCGCTCACGCCGGCTCCGGATGACCACCCGGCGCTCCGCCAGCACCCGCGGCTCCGATCGGAAGATCACCCAGCCGCGCGGGCCTTCGTAGTACCACGTCTCGCCGACGAGGTAGGCATACCCGCCGCGGTAGCGCACGCTCGGATACGCATAGATGTCCGCCGGCGCCGCTTCCACATGGACGACAGAGTGGCCGTAGAGGTGCTCGCTTTCGCCGCCGACTGTCCAGAAGCATCCAGCAGCGGCGAGCGCGAGCGCCCACAGCGAAATCGTGGCGCCGAGGCGGCGCGCAAGCGTGCCTCGAGCCACGCGATTCAAGCAGCGATGATCAGCTTGCACGATGCGTCTACCTCCCTCCATCGCCAATCCGCAATACGGGTGCCAAGAGGAGGAGGCGCGGCATTCCTCGCGCGTCGGGATGGCGATTCTCCCGGGTCTCCAAGAATGATTCGTTTCGCTCGCGGATGAGCGCGCCGCGACCTGCTCCGCCGCCGAGACGGGCGATCGAGCCGGAGCGGAGGCGCCGCCCGGAAGCGAGGCGGCGTCCAGCGGCGCCGGGCCGAGCTGCGCACCGCGGGGGGACGGACCGAGAGGTGCGTTGCACCCACGGACGCCGAGCTCGTCATGCCCTCTCGACTGTGCCAATCATGCAAGGAGAGTGGCAATTTGCCATGATGGATCGCCGCCGTCGCGGCGCCGGCGCCCGGCCTGCAGTGGCGTGGAGGCGCGCCGCGCCGCCAGCGCCGGCGGAGCGGCAGGCGTCGCTCGGCGGTCTCGGGCGTGACGCGGCGGCGGGGGTGTTGTAACGGCAACGATCGCTGTGCGGCGCTGTGTCCCTGACCTTGGCGTGCTGATCGCGGGGGCCCTCGTGGGCGCGTGCGCGGCCGCGCCGGACTCGCCCGCGCGGCCGCGCGGCGAGGTCGGGGCGCCGGCTGGCAGCTCGCTGGCTGGGGCCGCGGAGGCGGCGCGGGTGCCCATGCCGAGGCCGGCGCGGGCGCGGCTCGGGGCGGCGGCGATCGCGAACCAGGCCTGCGAGGGGTGCCACGAGGAGGTGGCGCGGGAGTGGCGCGCGTCGCTCCACCACCGGGCGAACACCGAGCCTGCGTACCGGCGGGCGTTCGCGATCGAGCCGATGCCGTTCTGCCGGGCTTGCCACGCGCCCGAGGCGAGGCCTGAAGAACCAGAGCCGGAGGCGCTCGGGGCGCTCGGGGTGGGGTGCGTGACGTGCCACGTGACGAGCGACCGCGACGGCGAGCTCGCGGGGCCGGCGGTGGCGCCGGTGCTCGCAGCGCCGTGGGCGGGGAGCGGGGCGCCGCCGGCGGCGCCGCACACGGTGATCCGGGACGCGCGGTTCGGGGGCGCGGACGCGTGCGCGGCCTGCCACGAGTTCGCGTTCCCCGCGGCGCGAGGGCGGTCGACGGCGGAGCTGATGCAGTCGACCCTCACCGAGCACCGCGCGTCGCCGGCCGCGGACCAGCCCTGCGCGGCGTGCCACATGCCGCGCGGGCCGGGGCTGCGGCGCAGCCACGGGTTCGCGGGATCGCGGGACGAGGCGCTCGTGCGGAGCGCCGTGGCGGTGACGGCGCGGCGGCTCTCGGCGAGGCGCGTGGCGGTGACGCTCGCGCCCGCGAACGCGGGGCACGCGTTCCCGACGGGGGATCTGTTCCGGAGGCTCGAGGTGTCGGCCGAGGCGCTCGGGCCCGACGAGCTGGTGCTGGGGCAGGAGGAGCGGTACCTGACGCGGCACTTCGTGCTGCGGCCGGGGACGATCGGGCGGAAGCTCGTTGCCGACGATCGGGTGCACGCGGCGCCCGTGACGGTGGAGCTCGACGTCGGGTCCGCCGGCGAGGGGCGGACGATCGCGTGGCAGGTGGCCTACCAGCGGGTGGCGCACCCGAACGGGGTGGACCTGCGCGACGCAGCGATCGAGGGCGAGATCCGGGTGGCGTCGGGGAGGCTCGCGCCGTGAGCGGACGCGGGATCGGCGAGGCGGCGGGCGGCGGAAGGAGGAGCGATGAGCGGGCGAAGGGCGTGGTGGGGGCTGGGCGGGCTCGTGATGGCGATGGCGGGGTGCGGGCCGGCGCCGGCGCCGCGGGCGGCGGACGGGCCGGGCGCGGCGGACGCAGCGCCGGGGCCGGGCGCGCCGGGTAGGGCAGGCGCGGCAGGCGGATCGAGCACCGCGGGCGCGTCGGGCGCGTCGGGCGCCGTGACGGCGGACGAGGCGGCGAAGCCGGCGCCGCCGCCGAAGTCGGCGTTCACGCCGGTGGCGCAGGTCCCGGCGGAGATCGATGTGCGGCTGCACCCGGTGGAGGGGGCGCTGCTCGTGTCGACCACCAACCTGCTGACGCCCGAGGGGGAGCAGATCGCCGCCGCCGTCGGCGTGCTGAAGGATGGGACGATCGAGTTCCCGAAGCGGCTGCGCCTGCCGGGGTGGGGTGCGGCCGTGATCGGCGTCTACGGGCGCTATCCCGACCAGCTCGACCTGATCGCGACGGGCACCACGGGCCGCACCGGCGTCGCCGAGCACCACGTGCTGGGGGCGCAGGGCTGGGTGCAGCGGGCGAGCGACCCGGGGCTGTGGTTCACCGGGGTGGCGAGGATGGGCAGCTCGCTCGTGGGGCTGGTGGGGCCGACGATGATGGGGGTCTCGAGGTTCATCACGCTGCGCGGGCCCAAGGTGGGGCTGACGATCACGCCGGCGCCCAGGAAGGAGCCGTGCCGCGGGTGGGAAGCGCCGCTGCCTTACCCGGAGGTCGAGGTCCGCCCGCAGGCGTTCGGGGCGACGCGCGACGGGACCGCGCTGAGCTACGGGCTCGACTGCGACGTGGAGAGCGCCCTGGAGGTTTGGAAGCCGGGCGAGCGGCGCGCGACCATCATGCCCGTCCCGGCGCTGTCCGAGGGGCAGAGCCCCGACGGTGCGCGCGCGCTGATCCTGCCGGGCCCCGGCGAGGGCGAGGCGTGGATCGTGGACGGGGACGTGCTCCGCTACCAGGGCGGGGAGCCGAAGAAGATCGACCCGCCGGCGAACGGCGCGCGCGTGCTCACGGCGTCGGCGGCGCCGGACGGGACGCTCTGGGCGATCGCGGACGGGGCGCTGTTCGCGCGCAAGGGCGAGGCCTGGGAGCAGGCGCCGCTGCCCGACGGGGTGAAGGCCCAGGACGTGGCCGTGGGGAGCGACGGGGCGGTGTGGGTGGCGGCCGGCGGGGCGATCCTGAAGCACGGCGGCGGAAGCGAGGCCGCGGGCGCGGCGCCGGGGACCATCCAGCTCCAGCAGGCGCCGCCGCCGAAGCCCAAGCCGAGCCGGCCCTTCCCCGAGCCCGGCGGGCCGAAGTGCCCGCAGAACCTCGTGGTGCTCTATACGTTCAGCAAGACGGCGCCGGACGACTACGACTTCCCGCTGACGCGAAAGGCGCTCAAAGGACGCACGGAGTTCTCTCAAGCGCGCTTCGTCGTGACGCGCGACATGGGGCAGCGCTTCCTCGCCGCGTTCGTGCCGAGCTGGGATCTCGCGAAGGAGCTAGAGGAGCGGATCAAGACCGATGTGCAGGGCTCGACGCCGCAGATCGTGTGCGCCGAGCCGGAGGTGGTGCGGGAGCTGAAGCTGGATCTGAAGACGGGCGAGGTCGCGCGGTGAACGGATCAGAACACGAGCCGGGCCGATAGCCCCGCAGGGCCGAGCGACGCGATGGGCCGGAGCTCGATCTCCACCTCGCCCCGATCGTGGACGCGGTAGACCTGTGGCCCGTTCATGAGGAGCAGGACCGTCCCCGTGATCATCGTCGCTCCGCCGGCGACGAAGGCGCCGATCGCCAGGTCGCCGCTGGCCTGATCGCCCTCGTGTGCCGCGTCGTTCCACATCAGCCCTCCACCCGCGACGCCCAGGGCTGCGCCTGCCCCGAGCATGGTCCAGGGGACCCACGCGGGCCACCGCGGCTGGCCGATGACGGTATCGACGCGCCGCGCGAGCTGGCCGGAAGCCTCTTTGCCGGCGATGACGAGGATGGGCTTGACGACCGTGGAGTAGCCGTCCCTCCTCACCATGACGACGTGCTCTCCGGGCGTGACCATCCGGCGCTCGGCGCCGGGGCCGACGAACCAGGGCTTGTCGTCGAGCAGCACGGCAGCGCCCGGCTCATCGCAGCGGATCTCGATGGCGGCGAGCTCGTGCTCCATGAGCGCGCGCATCGCGGCGCGCGCCTCCTGCTCCGTCTCGGGCGCGAGCGTGCCGGGCCCCCATCGCAGGGCGAGCCGCAGGTTCTCATAGGCCAGGAGCGGCAGCCCGAGGCTCTTCAACACCCGCGCGAGATAGAGCCGGAGATCGGGATGCTCCCAGGCGGCCAGCGCCTCTTCGTATTTGACCCGCGCCTCGGCGAACATCATGCGCCGGTGCAGCGCCCGCGCCTCCGTGAATAGCTCGTGCGCCCGCTGCTTTCGATCGTCGGAGATGCCCTGGTGCCATGGCCGCGGCGGCCGCGACGCACGGGGCGAAGACGTCTCCACCGCCGCCGGCGGCGGCAGCGGCGGCGACGGGGGATGCGGAGAGAGAGAAGGCGGATGCGGCGACAGCGACCCTGGCGGCGGGCCCGCCGACCCTGGGCCCGACCCTGAGCCCGACCCTGAGCTCGTCCCTGAGCTCGTCGTCCCTTGGGCCCACGCAGGCGCGGCGCAGAAGGAGCACAAGGCCACGAGAGCGATCGATAATGAGAGCTTCGCTGCTGGGAGGGGGACGTGCATGGGTCGCGTGTGGGTCGTTTTGCTTCGCGGGTCGCCCGAGGTGAGCCATCGAGCCTTCACCCCGGCTCACCGGGCCGGCGAGCATGCCGTGCTCCCGAGGGTACGCCCTCGCATGTCCTCCTGTGAAGCGAGGTCGTATCAGATTTGAGGATGCGCGCGTGCATTGGGCGCCTATGCTATCGTGACCGCGCTCGCAGCTCTCGCCGTGGTAACCGCCGTTTCAGTGACGGTGTTGTTTTGTGCGCAGGGGGAAAGATGTCCACCGAGCTGATCATCCTGGGGCCGAATGGCGCTCGATCGTCCGGCGCAGGCGAGCACCGTCGTGCGGGGTGCTTTCCACTGCGCGCCGGAGGGCTCGAGGACGCAGGCTACACAAGCACGATGTTCGTCGGCGCGGCGCCCGCTGCGCGCGCGCTGGCAGGCTCCGCGGCGGAGGCGGCCGTCGCGCCGGCGGGCGCTCGCGCGGTGAAGGCCGGCGGGGCGGCGAGCACGGGCGCTCCGCCGTCCTCGTCGTCTCGGCAACTCAACCCGCTGCTCTCGGCCGGCGCCCGCATCGGGCACTACGAGATCTTGCGCGAGCTCGGCCGGGGCGGCATGGGCGTGGTCTTCCTCGCGCGAGACATAAGGCTCGCGCGCCTCGTCGCGATCAAGCTCCTCACGAAGCTGAACGGCAACGGCGTGTTGCGCTTTCTGAACGAAGCGCAGGCGACCGCGCGCTGCAAGCACGAGCATATCGTGACGATCCACGAGGTGAACGAGCACGACGGATACCCGTACATGGTGCTCGAGTACATCGACGGGCAGAGCCTCGGCGCCTGGATGAGGCAGCGCAGGCCCGCGGACGCCGGGGAGGAGGTATCGACCGCGCCGGTGCCACCCAGCCTCGCCGTGGAGCTGATGGTCCCGGTCGTGGGCGCGCTCTCGCGCGCGCACGCGTCCGGCATCGTCCATCGCGATCTCAAGCCCGAGAACATCATGCTCGAGGCGTCGGGGGCGATCAAGGTGGTCGATTTCGGGATCGCCAAGCTGCGCGAGGACGAGGCGAGCCTCGCGGTCGCGGTCGAGCGCTCCGTCGCTGGCGCCGGCGCCCGCGATGCGCGCCTGACGGGCGAAGGAGCGGTCATCGGCACACTGCCTTATATGTCTCCCGAGCAGTGGCGAGGAGTCGATATCGACCAGTCCAGCGATATCTGGGCGGTGGGCATCATGCTCCACGAGCTCGTGCTCGGCGCGCACCCGCTCGCGCCGGTCAGCATGGCGAGCCTCCTCAGGGTGCCGGTCGCCGAAGATCCGATGCCCGAGGTCAGCGCGCGCCACCCGGAGCTCGGCCCGCTCGGCGCGATCATCGATCGCTGCCTGCGCAAGCGAAAGGCCGAGCGGTTCGCCTCCGCCGAGGAGCTCCTGGCCGAGCTGCTGCCCCTGCTGCCCGGGCGCCAGGAGGTCCACCTCGCCGCCGACGAGAGCCCGTTCGCGGGCCTATCGGCGTTCCAGGAGGCCGACGCGGACCGCTTCTTCGGCCGCGCGCAGGTGCTCGCCGCCGTGGTCGCGCGCCTCCGGAACCAGCCGCTGCTCGCGCTCGCGGGGGCGTCCGGCGTGGGGAAATCGTCGCTCGTGAGGGCGGGGGTGATCCCGGCGCTCAAGCGCTCCGGGGAGGGCTGGGAGGCGCTCGTCCTGCGGCCCGGGCGCGAGCCCATGGCCGCGCTGGCGCACCTCTTCAGCCACCCCGCGGTGACGCTGAGCGCCGCCTCGCGCACGCTCGCCGCGCAGGGCGGCGCGGCGACGGGCGCGGGCTTTGGCGAGCGGCTGCGCGCCGAGCCTGGCCTCCTCGGCGCCGCGCTGCGCGCGTGGTCGGCCAGCACCCAGCGACGCCTGCTCCTGTTCATCGATCAGTTCGAGGAGCTCTTCACGCTCGGCACCCCGGCCGGCGAGCGCGAGTCGTTCCTCGCGTGCCTCGAGGGGGTCGCCGACGACGCCTCCTCGCCGCTCCGGGTCGTCCTGTCGGTGCGATCGGACTTCCTCGAGCGGATGGCCGAGCATGAGCATTTCATGGCGGCGATGACCCGGGGCCTCGTGTTCCTCCGGCCGATGGGGCGCGAGGGGCTGCGTGAGGCCCTGATGAAGCCGGTGGAGGCGGCGCGGCACGAGATCGAGGATCCGGCGATGGTCGAGGGCCTCCTCGACGCGCTGGAGAGCACGCGCGGCGCGCTGCCGCTGCTCCAGTTCACCGCGGCGAGGCTGTGGGAGATGCGCGATCGGGGGCGCCGGCTGCTCACGCGCGCCAGCTACGAGGCGCTCGGCGGCGTGGCGGGCGCGCTGGCGAGCCACGCCGACACGGTGCTGGCCGCGATGAGCGAGCGCCGGGCGAAGCTCGCGCGGGCGGTCCTGGAGCGCCTGGTGACGCCGGAGCGGACGCGGGCCGTGGCCAGCCTCGGGGAGCTGTGCGAGCTGCCGGGGGATCGAGGCGAGATCGAGCGGGTGGTGGGGCTGCTCGCCGACGCGCGGCTCCTGGCGATCGAGACGGGGAGCGACCGCGCGGGCACCACGGTGGAGCTCGTGCACGAGTCGCTCATCGAGCGGTGGCCGACGCTCAAGCGCTGGCTCGATGAGAACCAGGAAGACGCGGTGTTCCTCGACCGCCTGCGCGCGGCGGCGCGGCTGTGGGAGTCGAGCGATCGCGCCGCGGACACGCTCTGGCGTGGCAAGGTCGCCGACGACGCGCGCCAGTTTCATAAGCGCTACCGGGGGCAGCTGCCCGAGCGGGAGCGGCTCTATCTGGAGGAGGTGCTCCGGTTCGCCGATCAGCAGCAACGCGGGAGGCGCCGCCTCGTGTCCGGGGTCATGGCGGCGCTGTCGCTCCTGATCGTCGCGGCGGGGGCCGGGATCGTGAAGGTGACCGGCCAGAACCGGCTCATCACGGCGCAGTTCCACGCGATCCAGAGCACCGAGCACACGCTGAAGGGCGCGCTCGCGAGCGCGGAGGCCGCCCGGAGCGCGGCGGAGCGGGCGCGGCAGGAGAGCGAGGCCGCGCGGCAGGAGAGCGACGCGCAGCGGAGGCGGGCCGAGCAGCTGCAGCAGGACGCCGAGGAGGCCCGGGACCGCGCGGAGGCCGAGGCCGAGAGGGCCCGCGTGGCGGCCGGTCAGGCGCAGGCCGCGCGGGATGAGGCGCGGAGGTCCGAGGTGGAGGCGCGGCAGGCCGAGCTCAAGGCCACCCGGGAGGAACTAAAGGCCAGGGCGGCGTCCGAGGAGGTGCTGCGGAGCCAGCGCGAGCAGGAGGTCCTCATCGAGCGGAGCGTGGGGAGGATCGGGGAGAGCTTGGACTAAGTCCGTGTCTCAGAGCGCCCGCCGAGGATGGCTCGGCCGCGCTCCTCACCGCTTCTCGCCGCCCCCCGCCGCGGCCGGCGCGCCGCCGCCCGGCGTCGCGTCCACGGCATTGGGCCCGAGCAGCGTCCCGCACATCGTCTTGCACAGGATATCCGTCGGCTTGCATTCGCACTTGCCCTGCTGCTTGAGCTCGAGCTTGCCGCGCATCTGCTCCACGGTGAACTGCGCGAGCCGCTCGACCCGGTCCATGTTCCACCCCTCCTGGATCTGGCGCGGCGTCCGCGGGTCGGTGGTCTTGCCGTCGGGCTCGGCGCAGCAGCGGAAGCTCAGGAAGTAATAATAAAACCCCTCGTCGTGCGTGTAGATCTTCGGCCGGCACTGGTTGCGCACGCCCTTGTACCAGGGGCCGCCGGTGTGGACGCTGTCGAACTTGCCGCGCCAGCCGCCGGTCGTCTCGCTCGCCACGACCTCATCGGTGTTCGCGGGCAGATCCGCGACGCCATAATCGCTGATGCACTGCTGCTGCGACCCGCTCCGCACCCCTTTCCACAGGCGCGCCAGCTCGCCCGGGTCGCGCTTCGCCACCTTCTTCATGTCGGGGTCGTCCCAGAGGTGGTCGCCGTTGCACTTGGTCGCGTCGCGCGAGTACCCGTAAGGAAACGGCTTCATCTCCGGCCCTTCGCAGGCGAGCGTCCACTCCGACTCGGTGCAGAGGCGCTTGCCGACCGCGGCGCATTTGACCTGCGCCTGGTGGAACCGGTTCATCACCTCGGGCCGCTCCCCCTTCTTGTTCGGCCACTCGTACGTGTCGATGCAATAGCGCTTCTTCGTCTTCTCGCCGACGCAGCGGCCGGGCGTGGGGGCGAACTCCTCGCAGATCGTCTTCTTGTTCGACTTGTCGTACCAGCTGCGGAGACAGCTGTGCTCGACCTCGGAGCAATACTCGCCCTCGACGAGCTTCATGTCGGCCGGGCACGCCTGCTCCTCCGCGGCGGCGGTCTCCCCGCCGGCCGTCCCGGCCTCGGCAGAAGGCGCGCCGGGCTCGGCGGCCGGCGGCGTCGCGGCCGCGGGCCCGGCCGGGGACGGAGCGGCCGCGGGCGGGCGATCGTCGTGCGCGCGCGGGGCGGCGGGCGTCTGGGCGGGCTCGGGGGGAGCGCCGGAGCAGGCGGCGGCGAGCGTCAGGGCGGGGAGGGAGAGCAGGAGGCGTCGCATGGCCGGCGTCATAGTCGAGATCGCGGCGGGGGGAACCAGCCATCGCGCCCTCGGATCGACGCCGCGCGCGCCCCGGCCCGCCTCGGAGGGTCCCATTGACGCGGAATGGGAGCGAGCCCAGCATCGCGGCATGCGGAGTCCGTGGTGGATGGGCGTGCTTGCCTCGGTCGCGCTCGCGCCGGCTTGTGGGGCTCGAAGTGAGGTTTACTTCGACCTGCCCGCGGGCGCAGGCGAGATCGGATCGACCACCGCGGGAGCCGGCGGCGGCCCCAGCCCTGCTTCGAGCTCGGCCGGGGTCGGCGGCGGCGGCGCCGGCGCCGCCGACCCCAGCGGCACGTCGGGCGCCGGGGGCTCAGGCGGTCAAGGCTCGGGCGGTATGGCGGGCGCGGGGGGCGCCGCGCAGGAGTGCGATCCGAGCCCCGTGCACACCGGCTTCTGGGGCTCCACGAGCCAGGGGGCCCTCGAGGACCTGCGCGGCGTCGCCGTGATCGACGGCACGCTCGCCATCGGCGGCGACATCTCCGACCTGTCCCCGCTTGCGTGCCTGACGACCGTCACGGGCGATCTCCTGATCAACGACACAACGCACCTGGCCAACCTGGACGGCCTTGGCTCCCTCTCCTCCATCGGGGCGACGCTGACGGTGGTCTATAACGCATCGCTGCGCAGCCTCAGCGGGCTTCGGAGCCTGGAGAAGGTCGGGGGAGCCATCGCGATCCTTGAAAATCCGCTCCTCGAGAGCGTCGCCGGCGTCGGAGTGGACGCGTTCCAGTGGCGGGTGCTCGACAACGATTCGCTCGAGTCCTTGTCGGGTTTCGAGGGCATCGAGGAGGGGGAGCTCTGGATCACGGGCAACGACCGGCTCGCGACGCTGGACGGTCTGCGCAACCTGCGCCGGGGGTCGCTCATCGTGGCGGACAACGACGCGCTGACCAGCCTCGAGGGCCTCGGCGCCGTCGAGGCCCTCGTGGATCTCCACATCTCCGAGAACGACGGGCTCGTCAGCTTGCGAGGCCTCGAGCGGCTCACGTCCCTGGATAACCTCACGCTGGCGGACAACCGGCAGCTGAGGTCGCTGGAAGGCCTCGATGGCCTCGTTTCCGCGGGCCAGATCGCCATCTCGTCGAACGCGCGGCTCGTGGACCTGACCGGGCTCGCGGCGCTCGAAGCCGCCCACGACCTCAACGTCAGCCAAAATCCATCGATGGTGAGCCTGGACGGCCTGCGCTCGCTGCGCGGTGTCTCGCAGGTCGTCGCCGTATCGAACCCCGAGCTCGTGAGCGTCAGCGCGCTCGCCCACGTCCGCCCGAACCCGGACGTCGTGCCGTCGCTCTACCTCCACGACAACCCGAAGCTCACCCGCATCGACCTCGGCGAGGTGACGAGCCTGGGGGAGCTGTCCGTCGAGGGGTGCGGCTCCCTGACGGACCTGTCCGCGTTCGCCAACATCGCTGGGATGAGGGCCCTCACCGTGCGCCAGAACTCCGGGCTCGCGAGCCTCGCGGGGATCGAGCGGATCCCGGAGCTCGATCATCTGGAGATCACCGGCAATCCTCGGCTCACGAGCCTAGAGCCCCTGAGCGGCCTCCGCGACGTCCGAGGCGCGATCTATATCGCCCACAACCCCGCGCTCACCAGCCTCGACGGGCTCGGCTCCTTCCGCGCGGGCGACGGCGTGATCGACACGGTATTGCTCGCAGGCAACCAGGCGCTCGTCGACATCGACGCGCTGCGCGGCCTGGTCCGCGTGGGCTATGTCAGCATCGAAGACAATGACGCTTTGCTCGATCTGACCGGGCTCGAGGATGTGACGGAGATCGACGGTCTCAGGATCGAGGGGAACGCGTCGCTCGCGACGCTCCGCGGCCTGGGAGCTCGGACGATCACCTCGTTGCTGGACGTCAAGTACAACCCGAGCTTGCCGAGCTGCGAGGTCGACGCGCTCGTGGAGCGCCTCGACTGGCCGCCTCCCGCCGTGATCGAGGACAACAACGGCACCGGCGCCTGCCCGCCCTGAGCCGGCGGCGCCGCGGCAGCGCTGGATCGGCGCGCCCCCCCGGCCGCGCGCCCGCTCAGCCCTGCTTCGGCGCCCTCATCCGGGCCGGGTCCACGACCGCGTCCCGCGCCACCTTGCCGAACGCGATGACGCTCCGGTCGCCGTTCTTCTCCTCGATGACCACCCGCCGCACCGACCACAGCTCCGGCCCCGACGTCATCTCGAGGCTGCGCACGTGCTTCGCGACCTCCTCGGCCCGCGGCCGCGCCGCCAGCGTGATCCCGTCCGCGCGGCTCGGGATCGAGAGGTCGTAGCGCGCCCTGAGCTTCGAGAGGTCGCCGCCGAGGAGCACCAGGAGGTCCGAGAGCACCGCGCCGAAGCGCCCCGCCGCCCCCCGCCCCGCGCCGGCCGCGCCCTTCGGGGTCGCGAAGCCGAACCCCTCGGGCGTGATCCAGTAGGTGATCGCGTCCGGCGGCTTGAGCTCCCAGCGGAGCCGGTCCGGCAGGACCAGCGTCATCTCCCCGTCGCTCTTCACCGCCGTCGCGAGCAGCCCGATGCTCCGCTCCTGCGTGAACGGCGCGACCAGCGTCTTCACCGACGCGCGCGCCCTCGTGATCTCGGCGAGCGCGTCGCCCACCTCGTCCGCGCGCGCGCGGCCGGCGAGCGAGAGCGCGCCGCCGCACGCCGCGAGGCCCATCAGAAAAGATCGTCGCTGCATCCTCGTCCTCTACCTTCAGACGGGCGCGCGGCGCTCAGTCTGCAACGGCCTTCGGCGTGTTGGGCCCGCTCTCCGGCAGCGCCGGCTTGGCGATGTACTCCTTCGGGAGCTCGCCCGTCAGCGACTTGAGCCAGACCACGATCTGCGCGACCTGGGGATCCGCCAGATCCTTGCCGAGCTGGTGCTTCCCCATGAGCCGCACCGCCTCCTCCAGCGACGAGATCGACCCGTCGTGGAAGTACGGCCCCGTCGCGGCCACGTTGCGCAGGGTCGGCACCCGGAAGACCATGAAATCCGCCTGCTTCTTCGTGATCTCGAAGACGCCGCGGTCCATCGTGTCGGGCCACGACCGCACAAGGCCGAGCTTCTGGAACATCGTCGCCCCGACGTGCGGGCCGAAGTGGCACGTCACGCAGCCGACCTCGACGAAGGTGTTGAACCCCTCCTTCTCGGCGTTGGTCAGCGCGTCGCGCTCCCCCTCGAGGAACTGATCCCACCGCCCGCGCGTGAACAGCTTGCGCTCGAACGCGCCGATCGCCTTCGCCGTGTTGGCGACCGTCACGGGCCACGGGTCGTTGGGGAACGCCCTGCCGAACGCCTTCACGTAGTCGGGGATCGAGCGCAGCGTCGCCTCGAGCCGCACCGGCGTCATCGCCATCTCGCTCGGGTTCATCATCGGCCCGTTGGCCTGATCCTCGACGCTGTCGAAGCGCCCGTCCCACATGAGCGAGAAGAACCCCGCCGAGTTGTAGACGCTCGGCGTGTTGCGGCGGCCGCTCTGGTGGGCGTGCCCGATCGAGACCTTCGCGCCGTCGGCGCCGTAGCGGTCGAGCGGGTGGCACGAGTTGCACGAGAGGTCGTGGTTCTTCGAGAGCCGCGCATCGTAGAAGAGCATCCGGCCGAGGAGGATCTTCTCGTCCGTGAGCGGGTTGTTCGAGGACGTGACGACCGCCGGCAGCGGGTTGAAGCTCGCGAGCCGCTCCGGATCGATCTGCACGGCCGGCTCGGCCTGGGCCGCGCCGGTCGCCCCCGGCGCGGCCTCGGTCCCGGCCGGGGCCATGGGCGCGGCCGGCGCGGCGCCGGCCGCCGTGGAGGGCGCGGCCGCCGTCGTCTTCTGCACGAGCCAGGCGCCGACGCCGGCGCCCGTCGCGGCGACGAGCGCCGCCGCCGCCACGAGCGGGGCCGCCTTGCTGCGGGGGCGCGCTGCCGCGGGCGGCGGCTCGCCCGCCACGATGATCGTCTTCTGGAACGGCACGGACGTGCCCGCGACCGTCCTCGACGAGGGCGGCCCGTCCGGCAGCCCGCGGATGACGGGGCTGCTGTGGCTCGGGTGCTGCCCGCTCTGCCCGAGGTGCTGGCCGCTCTGGCTCAGGTGGTGGCCGCTCTGGCTCAGGTGGCCCTGGCCGCTCTGCGAGAACGCCGTGACGTGCTCGGGCCAGCTGCGCGGCGTGGCCACGGGGGTCGGCGGGCGGCGGGCCCCGTGATCGCCGTGGTCCTGCCAGCTGCGGGGCGTGGCCACGGGCGTGGGCGGGCGCCGCGTCGGGTGATCGCCGTTGTCCGGCCAGCCGCGGGACGTGCCCCCGGGCGTGGGCGTGCGGGAGGTGTGGACGGGCGTCGGCGGGCGCCGCGTCGGCGCCTCGGGGTGCGCCGAGCGCGAGGGCGGCGGCATGTCGGCCTGCAGCGACTCGGGCAGCGGCTGCAGCATGTCCTCGCGGATCGAGAAGCCGTGCGGCAGGAGGATCCGGCACTCCTCGAGCATCTCCTCCGCGCTCTGGAAGCGCAGGTTCCTGTCGATCTGGAGCGCGCGGTGGACGATCTCGCCGACCTCGTAGGTGACCCAGGGCGCCAGGCTCTGGATGGGCGGCGCCGGCGTGGAACAGATCGCGACGATGAGCTCGCCGAGCCCGCGCGAGTTCCGGTAGGGGGTGCGGCCGGCGAGCATCTTGAAGAGGACGATGCCGAGCGACCAGAGGTCGGTCCGGCCGTCGACGTCCTTCATGTTGCGCGCCTGCTCGGGCGACATGTAGATGGGCGAGCCGATCAGGTTGCTCGTGGCCGTGAGCTCCTGGTGGGACTCGAAGCTGTCGTCGGCCTGGATCTTGGCGACGCCGAAGTCGAGGAGCTTGACCGCGTACTCCCCCCTGTCGCGCCGGGCCAGGAACAGGTTGGCGGGCTTGATGTCGCGGTGGAGGACGCGCGCGTCGTGCGCCTTGATGAGGCCCATGCACGCCTGGGCCACGATGCAGAGCGCGAGCTCGGGCGGCAGGGGGCCGAGCCGCCGGAGCATCTGGTCGACGTCCTCCCCGGAGAGCAGCTCCATCACGAGGAAGGGCAGGCCGGTGGCCCGGTCCCTCCCGCTATCGAGCACGCTCGCGATGTGCTCGCTCTCGATCGCGCCGGCGGCCCTGGCCTCGCGCTCGAAGCGGGCCATCACCGCGTCGTCCTGCGCGAGCTTGCTGGTGATCACCTTGACGGCGACGCGGCGGCCGGTGCCGAGGTGCCGTGCCTCGTAGACTGCCCCCATCCCGCCCTCGCCGAGCAGCCCGAGGATGAGGTACCGTTGATCGAGGGTGGTGTTGATCAGGTTGATGTCGGTCATGGTCCGGTCGACCCGGTCGCCGCTCCGCTGCCGCGACCTTGCGCCCCGCATCGCATTGTCGGACGGAAGCTCCCGCTAGGCAATCTCGCGGTACGGGAGCGCCGGACGAGAGGTGTCCTAGCCCCGGTGTACGGGCGTGGGAGAGGGGCCCTGCGAAACTGCGGCGAAACAGTTGCGCGACGGGCCCGGCCGTGTCTCCGGCGCGCCGCGGAGCGGCCGGAAGCGGCGCGTCGCCGGCGTTCGCCGCGGGACGGCGCGACCCGGACGGAGCGCTGTCCAGCTCGCCATGGGATGGACACGACCCGGACGCAGCGCTGTTGCGCGGGCGCCGGGGAGGGCGTGGGGCTGTCGCGATCGGGCAAGGGCGATTGCTTCGTTAAGTTGTTTGTTGTTGGGTTAAGATCGTTGGTTATTTAAGGATCGCCGCGGCCGTCGCGCCCGGGGAGCGACGCGGTCGTGCTTTCAGGGATCGCCCGGGTCGCGCTTGCGGTCCGCGGCGGAGGGGGCTGGGGCGTCGCTGCCGAGCTCGCCGCCCGCGTGGGGCGAGCCGGCGCGCTCCCAGGCGGCGTAGTCGCCGCTCGTGAGCAGCGGATCCTCGGGCAGGGCGTCCGGCTCGGCGGTGTCGAGGGCGGGGTCGAACGCCGGGTCGAGCAGCCGCGACAGATCGAAGCGCAGGAAGCGGCCGGCGAGGTGGGGGCCCTCGCTGACCCAGAGGACGCGCGCCGTCGCGTCCATGACGACCGCGTGCGTCGCGATGAGGGCGTCGATCGCGCGCCGGTCGCCGAGCGGCAGCGGCGCGCCGCCGGGGCCGCGCCGGTCGCGCAGGACGTCGACGGCCGCCTCGACGGTCGCGCCCTCGGGCAGCGCCGCGAGCCGCTCGTCGAGGCGGCGGCGGCGCGCGTGGGTCGAGGTCTCGGCCTGGACGCGGAGGTTGCGCGGGTCGCCGGCGAGCGGCCCCTCGAAGTGGTTGGTGAGCGCGACCTTGCCGCGGCCGCGGCGCGCGTGGAGCTTCGCGCCGGGCGCGCGCTCGGCGATCGCCGCCTCGCCGGCCGCGTCGACGAGCATCACGAGGTGGGAGACCATGGGGGCGCGCGCCTCGAGGAGCGCGAGCGCCTCGTCGACGCCGCGGGCGCTGCCGAGCACCTCGCGCATCGTGTGCACGACCGGCTCGCCGGCCGCGCGCGGCTCGCCGGCGCGCCCGCCGTGGACGACGAGCGCGAGGCCGGCGGCGTTCATCCCGGTCACCGCGCCGACGAGGCCGGGCCAGGCCACCGAGGCGTACGGGATCTTGCCCTGCTCGTGGACGAGGAACACCGCCTTGCCCAGGTCGAAGACGGGCCCGGCCTCGAAGTCGAAGTTGCGGGCGAGCACCGCGTGCCCGCCCGCCGACGCGGCCCCGGTGAGGGCGAAGCTCGTGCAGCCGATGAGCGGGGAGTGCTCGAACGAGAGCGCGATGTCGTAGAGCGACTGGAGGAAGACGAAGCGGTGGTACGTGGGGAGGACGCCGTCGAACGGGTCGGGCGAGAAGGCGCGGGCCTGGGCGGCGATCTCGCGCCGCGCGCCGTCGCTCATGCCCTCGTCGACGCCGCGGAACTCGAGGCGCGAGAGGTCCATGATGAGCCACCTGAGCGGGGCGACGGGCACGTAGCGGCGGAACTGCTCGTAGAGGGTGCCCTCGTTCTGGACCATCTCCGGGTAGAAGAGCCGGCCGTGCTGGTGGCCGATCTCCTCGGGCGTCCCGGCGAGGCGCGCCTCGAGGATGCGGCCGCGGCGGCGCGCGTAGGCGGGGCCGAGCACGCGCAGGCCCGCGGGACCTGCGGCGGGCTCGCCGGAGGCGGCGTGGATCGGCGGCGGCTCGATGCGGGTCGCGGCGGCGATGCCGAGGTGGGCGAGGACCGGCGCGGCGAGGAGCGCGGCGGCGGCGATGAGCTTGCGGCGGTGGCGGGCGAGGCGCGAGGGCGGGCGGCGCGCGCCCGCGGTGGAGCCGGCTGGGTCCGTCACGCGTTCCAGAGCGCTGGCCCCGGGTCAGGGGGGCGCGGCCGTCGGCTGCGACGGGCGGGGGTCGATCTCGGCGGCGAGGGCGCTCGCCACGGCGGAGCGGCGCGGGGCCGGCGACGGCGTCGGCGCGGCGGGCACGTGGCGGAGGCCGCGCGTGAGCGCGAGCGTCGCCACCACGCGGCCCACGATCCGCGCCGGATCGCGCACGCTGTCGAAGTGGGTGAGCCGCTCGTCCTCGGGCGGGTAGATGACCCGGATCGGCACCTCGACGATGCGGACGCCGGCGGCGACGGCGCGCAGGAGGATCTCCGCCTCGAAGGCGTAGCCGTCGTCGCGCGCGCCGAGCGACAGCGTCGTCCGGAGCGGGTAGCGGCGCAGGCCGCACTGCGTGTCGGCGAAGGGGCGGCCGGCGAAGAGCGAGAGGAAGAAGTTCGAGATGCGGTTCGAGATCTGGTTGGCGCGCGGCGCGCCGGCCGACGCGAGATCCCGGATGCCGAGGACCAGCGCCTCGGGATCGGCGTCGGCCTCGACGAGGCGCCGCGCCTCCTCGGGCGGGTGCTGGCCGTCGGCGTCGATCGTGATCGCCACGTCGAAGCCGGCGGCGAGGGCGAACTCCATCCCGGTGCGCAGGGCGGCGCCCTTGCCCTGGTTCTCGGGGTGGATGAGCACGGTGGCGCCGGCCGCGCGAGCGCGCTCGGCCGTGCGGTCGCTCGAGCCGTCGTCCACGACGACCGCGCCGTCCAGGCCGTTGACCCGGAGCGCCTCCCGTGTGACGTCCCCCACGTTGCGCTCGGCCTGGTAGGCGGGAATGATGGCGCAGATCCGCATGCAGCAGAGCGCGATTACCACGGTGTGCCCTGGATGAACAGCGGCAGGCACGATCCGTCCGCTGCGTCCGCGTCGCCCCGTCCGAGCCTGCTCCGCCGCCGGCCCCAGTTCCGTCGCGTCTGGCTGAGCGAGATCGTCTCGCTCCTGGGCGACTGGATGAGCTTCGTCGCCGTGAGCCTGCTCGCGCTGGGCGGCGAGGGGGGCGGGGTCGTGGCGCTCGCGCTGGTGATGGTCGGGCATCACCTCCCGAACGCGCTGTTCGCGCCGGTGGCGGGCGTGCTCGCGGACCGGCTCGATCGGCGGTGGCTGCTGGTGGCGACGAGCGTGGCGCAGGGCGCGCTCACGGTCGCGATGCTGGGCGCCGCGGTGCTGGGCAGCGTGGCGGCGGTGCAGGTGCTCGTCTTCGCCCGCGCGTCGGTGGGGGCGCTGCGCTTGCCGGCGCAGAGCGCGGTCTTGCGCCACGTGGTCGCGGAGGACGAGCTCCTCGAGGCGAACGCGATCGCGTCGGCGACGTGGAGCGTGATGTTCGCGGTCGGGATGGCGGCCGGCGGCCTGATCGCGTCGCTCGGCCCCGCGGCGGCGCTCGCGCTCGACGCGGCGTCGTTCGGCCTGTCGGCGCTGTTCCTCTGGGGGCTGCCGCCGATGGTGGCCGAGGGGCGGCCGGCGGAGGGCGGCGTGCTCTCGGCGCTCGCGTCGGTGCGCCGGGACATCGCGCTCGCGTGGAAGCACGCGTGGGATCGGCCGCCGCTGCTCGACGCGGTGCTCGCGAAGACGCCGGTCCACCTGGCGAACGGCGGGGCGCTGCTCTTGCTCAACCTCGTCGCGGCGGAGCGCGCGTTCGCGGGCACGGCCGCGCTCACGCTGGGGGTGCTCCAGTGCGTGCGCGGCGCCGGGACGGGGGTCGGCCCGCTGGTCGGCGTCGCGCTGGTGCGCCGCGGGCTGCGGGGCGAGCTCGCGGCGACCGGGGCCGCCTGGATGACGTTCGCGGCGATCGCGGCGTTCTCGGTGACGGGGAGCGCGGCGGCGCTGATCGCGGTGGCGCTCGTGTGGGGGCTCGGCAGCGGCGCGAACTGGGTGCTGTCGAGCGCGGAGATCCAGCGGCTGTCGCCGGACCGGTTCGTCGGGCGGCTGTCGGCGATCGACAACCTGGTGCTCACGGTGGGGCTGTGCGCGACGTCGCTCGGCGGGGCGGTGCTCGTCGAGCGGGTCGGGGTGCCCGGGGTGGCGGCGTGGCTGGGGCTCGGGGCGGGCGTGCTTGCGTGGATCGGGTCGCAGTGGATGCTGCGCCGGCGGGCCGCGGCGGTGCGCGGGCGGGGCACGGCGGAGGTCGCGGCGGAGGCGGAGGCGGTTTCCTTGCGGCCCGGGACGGAGCGCAGGTAGCTTGCCGTGTCGATGATCCCGGACGTGTGGGCGCCGCTGCGCGGTCTTACGGTGGGCCGCTGCGACGATGAGGGCCTCATCAACGGAACGTGGTTGGCCGGCCTGGCCGGCGGCGGGCCGCCGCGGTTCGTGGTGCAGCGGGTGAGCCCGATCTTCGCCCCGGAGGTCCACGACGACATCGAGGCGGTGACCGCGCACCTTTCGCGCCGGGGCCTCGCGACGCCGCGGCTGCTGCGCGCGGAGGACGGCGCGCTCTGGGCGCGAGACGGCGCGGGCGCGGTGTGGCGGGTGATGGACTTCGTCCCCGGCCGCACGCACCACCGGGTCGGCTCGCCTGCGCTCGCGCGCGCGGCGGGGGCGCTGGTGGCGCGGTTCCACCGGGCGGTGGACGATCTCGAGCACGCGTACCGCCACGTGCGCGCCGGCGCGCACGACACGGCGCTGCACATGGAGCGGCTGGACGGCGCGGCGACCGGAGGGGAGGGGAGGCGGCTGGCCGACGCGATCCTCGACGCGTGGCGCACGTGGCAGGGGCGGCTGGACCTGCCGCTGCGGCACTGCCACGGCGATCTGAAGATCTCGAACCTGCGCTTCTCCGAGGCGGGGGAGGGGATCTGCCTGCTCGATCTGGACACGCTGGCGCTGCAGCCGATCGACGTGGAGCTCGGCGACGCGTGGCGGTCGTGGTGCAACCCGGTCGGGGAGGACGCGACCGACGCGCGGTTCGATCTGGAGGTGTTCGCCGCCGCGGCGGCGGGTTACCGCGAGGTGCGGCCGTTCGGCGGGGAGGAGCGGGAGGCGCTCGCGGACGCGGCGGAGCGGATCGCGCTGGAGCTCGCGGCGCGGTTCTGCCGGGACGCGTTCGAGGATCGGTACTTCGGCTGGGACCCGGCGCGGTTCCCGACGCGGGTCGCGCACAACCTGCAGCGGGCGGCGGGGCAGCTCGCGCTGGCGCGCTCGGCGCGGCGGCAACGCGGGGAGATCGCGCGGCTGCTCGCGGGGGGGTGACACGGGTCCGTGCCCCTCGGCCCGGACCTCGACCGCGCCCCGGTGATCGCTGAGATCACCCGGGGGGTGATCTTTCAGATCACCCGGGCGCGCGCGCTCGGCCCGGATCCCGCCCCGAATCCGACCTCGGTTCTGGTCGCGATCGAATTTGTTGGCCTCCACGGACGGGCACGGGCGCTGCAAGTCGCGGCGACACGGGCGAAGCACGCAAGTCGCCGTGGACACCGGAGGAGGACGCATGGATCGGAGAGACGGTTGCGCAGTGGTGCTGACCTGGGCTTGCCTCGGCGCTCTCGCGGGGTGCATCACGGCGGCCGACGAGCCCGCAGGCGCGGAGGACACGGCGAGCCAGGAGCTCGCCGAGGTGTCCTACGGCCCCGGCGCGGGGTGGAACCTCGTGTGGTCGGACGAGTTCGACGGCTCGAGCCTGAACACGGCCAACTGGAACGTGCTCACGAGCAACTACGATCCGGTCACCAACAACTGCAACTTTGGCACCGGAGAGCTCGAGTACCCGCGCGCGGCGAACGTCGCCGTCCGCGATGGCAAGCTGATCCTCTCCGCGCAGCGCACGAGCGACAACCCGGCCGCGCCCCAGTGTACCGGGTACGGAGGGCGCTCCTTCTATTCCGGTCGCATCCACACGAAGGGCAAGGTCGAGCGGCGGTACGGCAAGATCTCCGCGAGCATCAAGGTGCCCTCCGGCTACGGGATGTGGCCTGCGTTCTGGACGCTGGGCGCCAACATCGACTCCGGCGCCAATGCCTGGCCGCGCTCGGGCGAGATCGACATCCTCGAATGGAGGTCCACCGAGCCCACCTGGATGCAGTCCGCGGTCCACTGGTGGAACGGCGGACAGGCGGACTGGGGGACCGGGGCGAACCGCGGATCGAGCCTCGCCGACTCCTTCCATGTCTACGAGGTCGAGTGGTCGTCGAGCAGCATGATCTTCCGGCTCGACGGCAGCATCGTGGCCAACAACACGTATTATCACAACGAGGCGGAGCTCCAGCAGAACCACTACATCCTGTTGAACCTCGCCATCGGGGGCAACTGGTACGGCAACCCGAGCCCCGCGAGCATCGATCTGCCGTCGGGCACCACGAAGACCATGGAGGTCGAGTGGGTGCGCTGGTACCAGCAGGGCGGAGGCGGTGGCGGCGGCGGCGGCGGCGGTTCGAGCGGCATCTCGCTCACCAACCCGAGCTTCGAGTCCGGGATGACCGGCTGGACCAACTGGAGCCCGAACGGCACCGGGGCAGCGGGCTTCAGCGAGACATACAACGGCGCGCAATCCGGCGCTTACCACCTCACCCACTGGACCAACGGCTCTCCGTTCGAGGTGTGGACGTACCAGACGCGCTCGGGGCTCGCGGCGGGCGACTACAAGGTCCGAGCGTGGGTGAAGAAAGGCGGCAGCTACGATTTCAGCCGGCTCCAGGCCAAGACGTGCGGCTCGTGCTCGCCCGCCTACACGACGATCGGGACCCACGGGGCCTGGACGCAGATCGAGACGCCGGTCATCCATGTCACCGGCGGTTATCTGGAGTTCGGCTTTCACACGAAGGCCACCACCGGCAACCCGGCCAACTTCATCCACATGGATAGCGTCGAGCTGATCCGCCTCTGACGGCCCAGCGCAGCCGTCACACGTTCGCCACGGCGTAGGTCATCACCGGCTGCACGCGGCCTTTGACCGTGATTTCGCTGACGGGGCGCGTGTTGAAACGATCGCTCACGAGGCGGTGCGTGTCCTCGCTGAGGAGCACGCTCACGCCGAGCTCCTTGGTCGCGCTCTCCAGGCGCGAGGCGAGGTTCACGGCGTCGCCGATGACGGTGTACTCCATCCGCGCTTCGCTGCCGATGTTGCCCGCGACGACCTCGCCGGTGTGGATCCCGACGCCGGTCTTCAGCGCCGGGATGCCCCGCTCGGCGAGGCGCTCGTTGAAGCGCTCGAGCGCGGCGCGCATGCGGATGGCCGCGCGCACGGCGCGGACGGCGTCGTCCGGCCTGGGGACGGGCGCGCCGAACACCGCCATGATCGCGTCGCCGATGTACTTGTCGACGACCCCGCCCTCGTCGAGGATGATGGCCACCATCTCGGTGAAATACTCGTTCAGGAGCCCCACGAGCTCATGGGCGTTCATCTTCTCGCTGATGGTCGTGAAGCTCCGGATATCGCAGAAGAGGATCGAGACGGTGAGCGTCTCGCCGCCGAGCTGCACTTTGCCGGCGAGCAGGTGCTCGAGCACGGACTCGGTCATGTACTTGCCGAAGGTGCTGCGGAGCTTGTCGCGCTCCTTGAGGCCGTCGACCATCGAGTTGAAGCCGGCCGCGAGGTCCTCCAGCTCGTCGCCGGTCTTCACCCCCTCCACGTGGACGTACTGCTGTTGCTCGAGCTGCTTGAGGGCGACGTTCACGCGGGAGAGCGCGCGCGACATCGTGGTCGCGAGGCGGGCGCCGAGGATCAGCGAGACGAGCGCCGCGAGGGTGAGCACGCCGGCCGCGAGCATCAGGTTCTGGCGCACGATCTTCCGGACGTCGCTCACGTCGAGCGCCATGACGATCGAGAAATCGCCGGCCTTGCCCCGGAGCGATCGGGGCGCGAAGCGGGAGAGGGCCCAGAGCGAGCTGGCGTCCTCGACGATCGTGGGGTGGGTCTCGTCGCCGATGGAGGCGCCCTGGAGCAGCTCGGTGGGGAAGCGCGCCGTGCCGGTGATCCGCTTGCCCGACGGGTCGACGAGCGCGATCTCGACGCCGAGCTTCGTCGCCGCTTCGTCGAAGTAGGTGTGGTCGATGGGGATGCAGGCGAGCAGCGAGCCGGCGTCGCTCCTCGCGCGCTGGGCGATCATGTACGCGGGCGGCGCGCCTTGCTGTCCCTCGCAGCCGTGGACGAGCACGTCCCGGAGGTCCTCCATCTCGTCGAGGTTCGAGAGGCCCTCGGCGAGCCCGGGGACCTCGTCCGTGCTCGCCGGCGGCGCGTCGAGCCCTCGCGCGGCGACGAGGTCGCCGAGCTCGTCGAAGGCGGCGATGGCGACGTTGGGATGAGCGGCGATGACGGCCTCGAGCGCGGTCCCCACGGCGGCGTCGTCGCGCAGCCGGAGGCCGTCGACGAGCTCGCGCGTGCGGGAGGCCTGGCGCGCGCTCGTCGAGATGGAGCGCTGCTGCTGCCGGAGCTCGAGGCGGAAGTTGCGGATCGCCTGCGGGACGCGCTCGCTGATCTGCGCGAGGAGCTGCCGGTGCATCACCCAGGACAGCACGGGGAGGGCCGCGAGGGTCGCGAGCGAAGAGAGCGCGACGAGGACGGTGAGCTTGGCGCGGACGGTGCCGAGGCGGAACATGAAGGGCTGCATCAAAGCAAAGTCCGCTGCGGGGGGACAGCGCGTCGTCCGGGGAGGCGGGTACCGGCTGCTGGGGAGGCCGCCGCACGAGCCTTGTCAGCGACGGTAAGGCCGACAACCGCGCTGTGTTGTGCGCTCGGCTCGTACTCATCGGCATAGAGCGCGATGAAGCGGACGGAGCGAGCAGGAGCTCGGGCCAGCGGCCCCGCGGCCCCGCAGGCTGTGGAGTGAAGGCGGCCCCCTTTGATCCGATCCATGGGCCCCTGGCCCGATCCCTCGTACCGCGTCTGCTCTGTCCCACACGCGGCGCGGTTCTGTCGGGATGCGTTCGACGACCGGTACTTCGGCTGGGATCCGTCGCGGTTCACGACGCGCGTGGCGCACCACCTGCAGCGGGCGGCGGGGCAGCTCGCGCGGGCGCGTTCGGTGAGGAGGCAGCGGGGGAGATCGCGCGGCTGCTCGCCGGGGGGACGGGCGGTGCTGCGCTATGGGACGCAGATGTTGAGGAGTATGCTCACAGTGTTGCTGCCCACGTTCGCGACGGCGAGGTCGGGCCTGCCGTCGCCGTTCAGGTCCGCGGCCGCCACCGACCGAGGGAGACGGCCCGTCGGGTAGTCGACCTTGGGTGCGAAGGTGCCGTCGCCATTGTTGAGCAGCACGCTCGCGGTGTCGCCGTAATTCGTAACGGCGAGATCGGTCTTGCGATCGTCATTCAGGTCCGCGGCCGCAACCGAGGTAGGGTTATTGCCCGTTGGGTAGTCGACCTTGAGTGCGAAGGTGCCGTTGCCGTTGTTGATTAGCACGCTCGCGGTGGCGCTGACGTAATTCGTAACGACGAGGTCGGGCGTGCGGTCGCCGTTCAGGTCCGCGGCCGCTACCGAGACGGGGTTCTCGCCCGTCGGGTAGTCGACCTTGGGTGCGAAGGTGCCGTCGCCGTCGTTGAGTAGCACGCTCACGGTGGCGCTGGAGGGGTTCGCGATAGCGAGGTCGAGCATGCCGTCGCCGTTCAGATCCGCGGCCGCAACGGAAATGGCGCCACCGCCGGTCGGGTAGTCGACCTTGGGTGCGCAGGTGCCGTCGCCCTTGTTGAGCAGCACGCTCACGGTGTCGCTGCTCTGGTTCGCGATAGCGAGGTCGGGCATGCCGTCGCCGTTCAGGTCCGCGGCCGCTATCGAACGGGGACCATCGTCGGTAGGGTAGTCGACCTTGGGTGCGAAGGTGCCGTCGCCGTTGTTGAGCAGCACGCTCACGGTGTCGCTGCCGACGTTCGCGACGGCGAGGTCGGGCGTACGGTCGCCGTTCAGGTCCTCGGCCGCAACCGAAATGCCATCGCCGCCGGTCGGGTAGGCGACCTTGGGTGCGAAGGTGCCGTCGCCGTTGTTGAGCAGCACGCTCACGGTGTCGCTGCCGACGTTCGCGATGGCGAGGTCGGGCTTGCCGTCGCCGCTCAGGTCCGCGGCCACCACCCAGCCAGGATCACCACTCGTCGCGTAGTCATGTGCGGCGGTGAAGGTGTCGCTGCCGTTGTTGAGCAGCACGCCCACAGTGTTGCTGTAGAGGTTCGCGATGGCGAGGTCGGGCTTGCCGTCGTCGTTCAGGTCAGCGGCCGTTATCGAACGGGGGCCATCGCTCGTAGGGTAGTCGACCTTGGGTGCGAAGGTGCCGTCGCCTTTGTTGAGCAGCACGCTCACGATGTCGCTGTCGAGGTTCGCGACGGCGAGGTCGGGCCGGCCGTCGCCGTTCAGGTCGGCGGCCGCAACCGAGTTGGGGGCATCGCCCACCGGGTAGTCGACCTTGGGCGCGAAGGTGCTGTCGCCATTGTTGAGCAGTACGCTCACGGTGCCGCTGAACTCGTCCGTTACGACGAGTTCTGGCCGGCCATCGTCGTTCAGATCCGCGGCCGCAACCGAGTTAGGGGGTCTATCGCTCGTGTGGTAGTCGACCTCGGGGGCGAAAGTGCCGTCGCCGTCGTTGAGCATCACGCTCACGACAGGGTTGCCCTTACTCGCGATGGCGAGGTCGGGCTTGCCGTCGATGTTCAGGTCCGCAGCTGCAACCGAACTGATGCCACGGCTTATGAAGTAGTCGACCTTGGGTGCGAAGGTGCCGTTGCCCTCGTTGAGCAGCACGCTCACGCCGGTGGAGGTCGCAACGGCGAGGTCGGGCAGGCTGTCGTCACTCAGGTTCGCGGCCGCAACCGCAGTGGGGGCTCCGCCCGTCGGGTAGTCGACCCAGGGTTCGAACGTACCGTCGCCCTTGTTGAGCAGAACGCCCACGGTGTTGCTGTCGCCGTTCGCAACGGCAAGGTCTGGCTTGCCGTCGCCGTTCAGGTCGGCGGCCGCAACCGATGTGAGTCGCCCGCCGGTCGGGGAGTCGACCTTGGGTGCGAAAGTACCGTCACCGTTGTTGAGCAGAACGCTCACGATGTTGCTGTCGATGTTCGCAACGGCGAGGTCAGACTGGCCGTCGCCGTTCAGGTCTGCGGCCACTACCGAAGCAGGACCGTTACCCGCAGGAAAGAACAGCATGCCGGTGAACCCAGGATGTGCGCATATGCATTCCCCATTGCCGCAGCTCTCTCCCACCAGACAGACCACGGGATCGCTGGTCCTGCACGCAGCGGTGGTTGGATCGCAACCGACACAGGGATCGCAGACAGGGCCGTTGATCTGCCAGATCCCGTTCGCGTCGCAGACTTGCGGGATGCTTCCGGAGCACTGATAGTCCCCCGGCGTGCAGGTCTGCACGCATTCGCCGCCCGAGCAGTGGAACCCAGCGTCCGAGTCGCACGGCTCCCCCGCCTCCCACTCTCCCTCGTCGCTGCACGCCTCGGGCGTCACGCCGATGCACCGCTTCCCCGGCGCGCAGTCGCCCACGCACTCGCCGTCCTTGCACGTCTGGTCCATGCACGGGCGACCTTCATCCCGCCAGTTTCCTGATTCGTCGCAGCTCTGTGGCTGCTGGCCGTCGCACCGCGTGTCCCCCGGTCCGCAAACACCCACACACAGGCCCCGCACGCAGGTCTGGTTGTTCGAGCACCCTTCCTCGTTCGATGTACAGGCGCACGTCTCGCTCGATGTGCAGGTGCATCTGCCGTACTCGCACCCCTCTTCGCACGCCGGCTGCCTCTCCCACAGACCGCCGGCATTGCAGACCAGGGGCGTCTTGCCATCGCACTCCAAGGCATCGGGGGAGCACGCGATCTCCAGCTCGTCGATCCCCAGCACCCCATCACAGCTCAACACACAACCGGCCCCGATCGAGAGCACCGCCAGCGCCGCAAGAACCTCCGCGATCCTACGCTTCGCCGCACCCATCAGAAGCTCCCTCCCAACGAAAGCCCGAAAGGACCGACGCCGACCTCCCACGCCGTCCCTGCCGATGTCACCCGCTTCTCCTCTCGTTCGGGCCGAGCCGCGACCAGCACGACCGTCCCCGCGACGGCTCCGGCTCCTCCCACGATCAGCCCGGCGAGCGCCGTGACCCCGAGGGCATGCGCTCGCTCCTTCTGCGCGGCCCTGTCGCGTGGACAGAGCCCACCCGGGCACGCCTGTTTCAGATCGGCGCTCGTGTTCAATGCCAGCACGCCGCTCACCGCGAACACCCCCAGCCCCAGCACGCCCGTCCCATAGCCAGCCGTCGCCCCCACCGTCCTCGCCGTCCAGAACTCCGCCGTCCAGAACCCGGGCACCCGGTCCAGCGCCACCGTCACCTCCCGCTGCTTGCGCCGCTCGAGCGTCACTTCCTGTCTTGCATAGAGATACCCGTCCGCCCTGACTCCGATCGCGTGCTCCCCCAGCGGGAGGCGCCCTTCCCACGGCGTCTGTCCCACCTCCTTGCCGTCGATCCACAGCCGCGCTCCCGTGGGCGCGGACTCGATTTTCAACGACGCGTCCTGGTCCTCCGCTCCGAGCACCACCTCGGCCACGTCGTACAGCCGCACGTTCACCGTCTTCACCCCCGACTCCATCTTGGCGCCTTGCCGTGCCGCCGCCCACTTCCCTCCAGGCATTGCCCCGGGCACGTCGCACGAGAGCAGCGCCTCCTCGTCGAGGAACCCGCGCAGCCTCACCGTGTGCTCTCCTGGATCCAGGAGCCCCTCCCACGGCGTCACGGCGCCCGTCGCCTTCCCGTCGATCTCGATCTCTAGCGGCCAGTTGTGCCTCTCGCTCACTCGGAGCCGCCCCTTTCTCGACGTCGCCACGAGCTCGGCCACGTTCTCTCTCCCCGCCTTGACCTCCACCGTCGTCGCGATCGGCGCGAAGCCCTCCTTCTCCACGCGGACCGCCCGGCTGCCCACGCTCAGCCGGAGCGGCTTGTCCAGGGGCAGCCTGCCCCGGAACCGATCGTCGATGAACAGCGACGCCCCCGCCGGCACGTCGCCCCTCAACACCAGCGTCCCCACCAAGCCCGCGAGCTCCGCCATATCCGCCGCCACCGTTGCTTCCGTCCTGGGAGGAAGCTCCGGGTACTCGCTGCGCATGGCTTCGTATTGCTCCAGCGCGTCGTCGTACTGGCCGAGCTGCTTGAGGCACGAGGCCACGTAACCCATCGCATTGCGGGTTCTCTTGTGCTCGAGCGACTTGCGGAACTCCTCGAGCGCCTCGCGGTACTCCTGCCGGTCGAAGCGCGCCACGCCCCTCTCGAAGTGGGCGCGGGCGGGGGCCTTGTCGTCGGAGTGGGCGCGGGCGGGGGCCTCGTCGTCGGAGTGGGCGCGCGCGAGGGGCTCTCCGGTGTAAATGTCGAACTTAGCCGTATCGTCCGCCGGCTCCGCCCTCGTCTCGGCGCCGAGGAGCCCGAGCGCGAGGATCCAGCCAGCCATGGCTCTCGCACGAAAGCGACGCATGATCATTCCTTTTCCCCCAGGAGCGGCCCAGTAGACGAGGTGGCTCGGAGCCCGTCAAGCCGAGCGCAAATTCTATGAAGCGTCCGTCCGGTTGGGTTTTTCGACGCGCGACAGAATCATCCCGTGGCCGCTCGGGCTCACGCGTCACCGTTGCCTCGCGCGGTCACGCCGCGCCGTCATGTTCTTGACACGGTCACGGCCGCCGCGGCTACGATGCTCATCGACTATCCTGCACCTCTCTATTTGAGTAACCCATGTGGATCGAGATCGAGGTCGACGCGGTCGCGCAAGGCGTGCGCGTGAGCGCGCGCGGGAGCCGCGGAGAGCGCCCTCCGGCGCACACGCTCTCGCCCGGGCTGGGCATGGACGCGCTGCAAAACCTCGCCAGCAAGGTCGGCAGGGCGGTCCGCGGCGGCCGCGCGCTCGATCCCGCCGTCGTCGAGGAAGCCCAGGCGCTCTACGGCGAATTGCTCAAGGACGACCTCCGCGACGTGCTGGTGAGGCTCCGCGAAGCATCGAAAGACAGCCCGCTCCTCGTGCGGCTCTTCCTGCGCGATCGCGCGCTCCTCGGGATCCCCTGGGAGGCCCTTTGCCGTCCGGGCACGACGGAAGGCTTCCTCGGGACCGACCCGAAGGTCCTCCTGGCGCGCGGCGTGACCTCGCCCGACCCGTGGGAGCCGCGCGACGTCCTCGGCGCCGTCCGCGTGCTGGCGATCGCGCCGGGCAGGGACGAGCGGAGCCTCGTCGTCCTCAAAGAGGCCCTCGCGTCGTCCATCGAGGCGGGTGAGGTGGAGTGGCTGGATCCGATCGCCGGCCCGCACATCGGCGCTCAAGCCCTCTTCGACCGCCTGCGGCGCGGAAAGACCCCTCACGTGCTGCACTGGCTCGGTCACGGCGGCGTGGATCTCTCCGGAAAGCCGGTACTGCGCGTCGCCGACGACGAGGACGGCGAGGAGGTATGGATCACCGCCGAGGCCCTGGGGCGCGAGCTCTCGGCGAGCTTCTCCGAGGAGCTGCGCCTCGTGATCCTCGAGGCGTGCGAGGGCGCCAAGGCGGGCGCGTTCGGCAGCGCCGCGGAGATCCTCGCGAGCGCCGGCGCGGACGCGGTAGTCGCCCACCTCTGGCCGGTGAAGGCGGACGTGGCGCGCCTCTGCTCGTCCGAGATCTACAGGTCGCTCACGGGCTCGGAGCGCGGCCTCGGCGACATCGGCGCGAGCGTGGCCGCGGCGCGCAGGACGCTGCTTGCCCAGAGCGCCGAGGCGTTCTCTCCCGTCCTCTTCCTGCGCGGCACCGGCTCGGCCATCTTCGACTTCAGCGACCGGCGCGTCTCCAAACAGCGAGCGCGGCGCGGCTCGCGGGGCCTCTCGCCCGCGCTGCAAAGCCTCCTCGAGACGCCGTTCACGATGGTGCTCGGCGATCTCGAGGAGGACCGCGCCGCGCTGAGGACCGAGCTCCTCTCCTTCATGAAGGAGAGCGGCGACACCGCGCCCGAGGCCCTCTCGCTCAGCGCGCTCACGCAGCGGTGCGCGCTCAAGTTCGGACAGGAGAGCTTGCACGTCCTCTTCCAGCAAGCGCTCACGACCTCGCTCGAGGTGCCGGCCCCGCCGCTCGCCCGGGCGCTCGCGCGCTTCGTCGGTCCCGGCGTCCACATGACCCTCCTCTGGCGGCCGCACATGGAGCGCGCCATCGCCGAAACGCACCCGGAGCGGAGCGTGTTCGCCATCCAGCCCTCGCTGCTGGGCGCGAGCGGCAAGCCGCTCGTGGTGAAGCGCGCCGCCGGGGCCGCCGCGTGGAAAATGGAGCCCGTCCTGCCGAAGCGGTTCGACCTCGATGGCGATATCGTGATCCTGCGCCTCTACGGGGGATACTCGGCCGGTCCCCGCCCCATCTTCTCCCACCCGGTGCTCACCGAGGATGATCACATCCACGGTCTCCTCGGGGCCATCGGGTTCGACCCGCCGGTGTGGATGGAGGAGCTGCTCGCGCGGCCGCGCGTTCAACCGGGCCTCTTCGTCGGCCTCTCCGCGCTCGACTTCCGCCATCGCATGCTGCTGCGCTGGCTCTACGACCAACGGCAGCCGCCGAGCGACAGCCTGGCGATCTTGACGCCGGACACCGACCCCAGCGAGCCCGAGATCTGGGAGGGCGGCTGCGGCCTCCCGGGCGGCGGGCGCATCGCCTCGGTCATCGAGGATCCAGAGCTCGTGCCGCAGCTCGAGGCGTTCGCCCCCGACGAGGCGTCATGAGCGGGAGCACGCCGCCGGAAGGCGCGCCGGCGGACGAAGCGCCGGCGGACGAAGCGCCGAGCAGCCTGGCCGTGCCCAGCATCGGCCGGCCCTCGGGCGCGGACGCGGAGCGCACCGGCATCTTCACCGCACCGAACCCCTTTCCCGGCCCGCAGCCGTACCGCGCCGCCGATCGGGAGCGATTCCACGGCCGCGAAGAGCTCTCGTACCGCCTCGAGGCGAGCGTCCTCGCCAACCGCTGCGTGACCGTCTACGGGCCGTCCGGCGCGGGCAAATCATCGCTCATGCAAGCGTCGGTGATCCCGTCGCTCGTCGACACGCAGCGGATCCGCGTCGTGCGGATCGACGCCTGGCCCGAGAACAAGGAGCCCACGGAATGGCTCGCGGACGCGGTCTACACCGCGCTTTCGTTCGGCGAGCGGCCGGCCGACCTGCCGGCCGAAGAGGCCTTGCTGTCGGCCGCGCAGCGCGCCGGGCGCAAGTCGCCCCGGATCGTGCTCCTGTACCTCGATCAGATCGAGCAGCTCCTTTACCCGAGCCGGAGCACGACCGAGGTGGAGGCGTTCTTCGCCGCCTTGAATCGCCTCGTGGACACGCCGCTCCGCGGCCTGCGCGCGGTGCTGTTGCTCCGCGAGGATTACCTGGGCCGCTTCCGCGATCGGCTGCGCGAGCACCGCCGGCTGTTGAGCCACGGCTTCCGGGTCGGCCCGCTCACCGTGGCCGAGCTCTCCGAGGCGGTTTGCAAGGCCGCGGCCGGCGGACAGCCGCCGCAGACCTGGGAGCTCGAGCCGATGCGCACGCTCCTGCTGCAGGTGCGCATGCCCGGTCAGGCCGAGTCGGACGAGGCCGAGGCGCAGGCCGCCTACGCGCAGATCGTCTGCCGGGCGCTGTTCCAGCAGCGGGCGCAGGGCGGCGACGCGGCGAAGCAGGAGGCCGTCGAGGCCGAGCCGATCCTGCGCCGGTATCTGGAGGCGACGCTCGACGATCTCGGCGCGCTCAGCGCCGCGGCGCGGCGCCTCCTGGAAGATCACCTCGTCACGGCGGACGGCAGCCGCACGCTGCGCACCGAGAAGGAGCTGCTCCGGCTCTTTCCGGCCGAGGAGCTCGGGCCGATCCTCAAGGCGCTCGAGGGCGCCGCCATCCTCCACGCCGAGGAGCACCAGGGCAGCCGGTATTTCGAGATCGGCCACGACTGGCTGGCGCGCCGGGTGTCCGAGGCGCGGCAGCAGCGCGAGCTCGAGGAGGCGCAGCGCCGCCGCGAAGAGGAGCAGGTGAGGGAGCTCGCGCGCGAGCGCGGCGAGGCGGAGAGGCGGCTTAGAAAAGCGCGGGCGCAGCGGCGCTTCTTCGCGACGGTGGCCGTCGTCGCGGTCGTGGTGGCGGCGGGCGCCGTGGTGTTGGTCCTCTATGCCTATGGCCAGCGGGAGAGGGCCCAGGCCGCGATGAGCGAAGCCCAGGCGGCCGAGGCGAACGCCAAGAACAAGGAGATCGAGGCCTCCGACGCGCGCCTGCTCGCGGGCTTTCGCGAGCTCAAGAACGGCGGTCAGATGGCGTGGGGCATCAAGCTCTTGCCGGAGGTGAAGAGGCCCGAGACCGCGCGCGGCTGGGTCGCGCTGGCGAGCGACGCGCTCGGCCAGAATTCGCTCTTCGTCACGCTCCGCGGTCACGATCAGCCGCTCCGCGCGGCCGTGTGGAGCCATGATGGCCAGTGGGTCCTGTCTGCGTCCGACGACACGACGGCGAGGCTCTGGAACGCCGGCGGAACGGGCGATCCTGTCGTGTTCTCCGGGCACCAGGGGGCGATCAGCGCGGTTGCCTTCAGCCCCGACGACAAGCGCGTGCTCACCGCCTCGGAGGACGGGACAGCGCGCCTCTGGGGCGCTGGCGGCAATCTGATCGCGGTGCTCCTCGACGCTGGGAGCGGGCCTGTCCGCCGCGCTGCGTGGAGCCCCGACGGAGGCCGCGTCGTGACCGCTTCGGCCGACCACGTTGCCCGCGTCCACAGCGTCGATGGGGGCGGCGTGGTCGAGCTGAAGGGCCACACGGGACCGCTGAACGCGGCCGTCTTCTTCGATGACGGGACGCGCGTGCTCACCGCTTCGGACGACGGGACAGCGCGTGTCTGGGCGGCCGACGGTGCCGGGAAGCCGGTGATCTTGAGAGGGTCGGAGGCCGGCGTCCTCTTTGCCGTGCCGAGTCCGGATGGGACCCGCGTCCTGACCGGATGCAGCGACGGCACGGCCCGGATCTTCGACGCTTCGGGCAAGGGGAAACCGGTGGTTCTCGAGGGCCATCAGGGCAACGTCCTCTTCGCCGCGTGGAGCCGCGACGGCGCGCGCGTCGCCACCGCGTCGGCCGACAAGACGGCGCGGATCTGGGGCGCCGACGGCACCGGAGAGCCGGTCGTCCTCGCGGGGCACGGGCGCGCGGTCACCTTCGTGGCCTTCCGCCCGGACGGCAGGTATGTCGCCACGGCCTCGCTCGATCACACCGTGCGCCTCTGGCCGTCGGAGGGGGGCAAGGATCTCGTCCTTGCCGGGCACGATGCCCCGGTGTTGTCGGCCGCGTGGAGCCCGGATGGAACGCGCGTGCTCACGGCTGCGGCGCCGCAGGTCGGGGTTCCTTCGCGAGACAGCACGGTGCGGATCTGGCGCCCGACGATGCTCGAGTCGTTGCCGCGCGAGCGCAGCGCGTTCTACCATTCTGCGTTCGTCGGCCCCGGCGCCGAGCTCGTGGCTTCCGCTTACGACGACCGCACCGTGCGCGTGTGGCGCGCGGACGGCACCGGCGAGAGCGTCGTGCTCGCGCAGCAGGACGCATGGATCGCCAACGCCTCTTTGAGCCCCGACGGCGCGCGCGTCGCCGTGGCAGGCTTCGACGGGGTGACGCGCATCGTCCGCGTGGACGCCAAGGGAGATCCCGTGTCGATCCTGGGCCACACGGCTGCCGTGCGCGCCGCCGCGTGGAGCCCGGGTGGAACGCTCCTCGTCACGGTATCGGACGATCGGACCGCGCGCGTGGTCTCCGTGAACGGCGCGGGGAGCGCACGGGTGCTGTCCGGGCACACCGACGGTCTCACCTCGGCCGCGTGGAGCCCGGACGCGCAGCGCATCGTTACCACGTCCATGGATCACACGGCGCGCGTTTGGCTGGCCTCGGCGGCCCAGGAGCTCGTGGCGTTCAAGGGGCATGGGGGCGCCGTGTACAGCGCGGCCTGGAGCCCCGACGGGGCGTGGATCGCGACCGGCTCCGAGGACGGCACCGTCCAGGTCTGGGACGCGCGGAGCGGCGCGGTCGCGGCGTCCCTCGATCGGGGTGTCGCGGTCCTCCAGGCGATCTGGAGCCCTGGCGGCGACCGGATCGCCGTCTCATTGCGGCAGGGCGGCGTCCTCCTGTGGAGCCGCGAGGCGTGGGAGCGCCCCGGGATGAGCGAGCCTGTCCAGCTCGACACGCAGGCGGCGATCCTCGCGATGGCCTTCCTCGACGGCGGGAAGCGGCTCTTCACGGTCGCGGCCGACAACACGACCCGCACGTTCACGATCGACGCCGACGAGCTACGGAGGGGACTCCTGTCGAGCAATGTGGATTGCCTTCCCGCGAGCTTGCGGGTGCTCCACCTTGGCGAGGCGCCGGACAGAGCGTCGGAGCGGTATGCGGCGTGCGAGCGCGAGCATTCGAGGACGCCGTTCTTCGGGAGCGGGCAGGAGGGGCAATGAGCGTCAGGAGCAGGGGACGCGAGCGTCGCGGGGGCGCGATTGTCGCGGTGGTGGCGATGTGCCTTGTCGCTTGTGGACGGCCGACGGCGGGCGCGGACGGCGGCGTGCCGGGCGCGGACGGCGGCGCGCCGGCGGTGTCGAGCGCGGTCAGCGCCGCGCTGCCCAGGGCAGCGGCGCGCACCGGGATGGCCGTCCTCGGGCCGGACGAGCGCCGGGTGCCCCTCCTTGTGGTTCCGGGCGACGCCCTGGTGGAGGTGAACGGCCAGACGGCCTATCGCCGGGACGGCGCGATCGATCTCGTCGGCAAGGTCGGCGACCAGCGCTGGGTGCGCGTGTGGAAGGGCGCCAAGGCGGCGGAGAAGCCGGTGCTGATTCAGGAGAACCAGCCTTCTCCGCCGTTCATTGACCTGAACGAGGCGCCCCCGCCGAGACCCGCCCCGAAGGCGCCGAAGAGACCGGCGCGCTTCGGCGGGTTCGACGACGGATGATGTGACGGGCGTCGTGACGGTTGGATGATCGGGAGGAGGACAGGATTTGTGCGTCCATTTCATTTGAGAACGCTGGTTGGCTGGGTCCTCGCGCTGATGCTGCTCGACGCCGGCGCGAAGGCGGCGCCGCCTGCGCCACCCGGTAAGGCACCGCATGCGGCGACCTCCAGCGAGGAGGCCGAGGCTCGCGCGCACTTCGAAGAGGGCGTCGCGCGCTTCGACAAGCGGGAGTACCGCGAGGCGCTGGAGGCGTTTCGCAGGTCGCTCTGGCTCAAGAAGAACCGGAACACGATGGGCTATGTCGCCTCGTGCCTCAAGCAGCTCGGGCAGTACGACGACGCGCTGGAGCAGTACGAGGAGATGCGCCGCGAGTACCCGAAGCTGCCTGCGAAGATAGAGGCGATGGTGTCGGCGGATATGGCGGAGCTCTCGGGCCTCGTGGGGACGCTGGCGGTGGCGGGCGACGCGCCGGCCGGGGCGTCGCTGTTCGTCGACGATCGCCTGCGCGGCAGGCTCCCGCTGGAAATGCCGCTGCGGGTGAGCGCGGGCAGGCGGGCCGTCCGCGTGGAGAAAGAGGGGGTCGAGCCCATCAGGACGACCGTGGACGTCAGAGCCGGAAAGGAAAACGTGGCCGAGCTCGTGGCGACGTCGAGGGACGGGTGGCTCGTGGTTAGCGAGAAGCACAACTGGGTCCTTCATGTGGAGCTGGACGGCAAACATGTCGGCGTGACGCCCTGGCGAGGTCTGGTGGATGTCGGGGAGCACAAGGTGCGGTTGCACGGTTTCATATGGGAAGAAGCGCTGCTCGCGTGTGACGCGCCCACGACGGTGGCGGAGCACGGGGCGAAGGTGGCCTCGAGCGTAACGACGGCGTCGGTGAGGCTGTACGAGGAGACCCGGGTGGTGCTGGGGGCGGAGGAGCAAGACGCGTCGCTGCGGGTCGAGTCGACGCCGACGGGGGCGACGGTGAGGATCGATTCGAAGGCGGTGGGCAAAGCGCCGTGGGAAGGACGGCTCCCGTTGGGGAAGCATGAGATCGAGGTGAGCGCGGGGGGGTTCTTCCCGGCAAAGCAAACGGTGCAGCTCGAGCGGCGCAAGCAGCGGGAGCTGTCGGTGTCGCTGGAGCGACAGCCGGACCTCGAGGCCGAGGCGCGCGCCGCGAGGAACAGGAAGATCGGCGTCGGGTTGGCCTACGGCGTGGGGGTGGCGGGGCTCGGGGTGTTTGCCGTAACCGGAGGGCTGGCGCTCAACAGGCTCAATGAGCTCAACGCCCGCTGTCCGAACAAACAGTGTCCTTCCACTGAGGCAGGGAACCAGCGCGCCGCGGAGGCCCTAGGAACGGCGGCCACCGTCGGTCTGGTGGTGGCGGGACTCGGGGCGGGGGCGGGGACGGCCGTGCTGCTGCTCACGCGGCCCGGTGACGGCGAACGGCGCGTCGGGCCGAGCGTGAGCGCGGGCGTGGGGCTCGGGGGCTTCGAGGTGAGAGGGAGGTTCTGATGGGCCAGCCGAAACAGGGAGGGATCTCGCGCGGCGTACGGGTCTTGGGAGCGGTCCTCGTCAGCTTCGTGCTGTGGGCGTGCAACGGTGTGCTAGGGATCGGCGAGTTCACGTCGGCCGTGTGCCAGGAAGGCGCCAGGCAGTGCAAAGACGATCGGCCCCAGATCTGCAGCGCGGGACAATGGCGGAACGCGTCAGAGAGCCCATGCGTTGGTCAGACCTGCGTTGCCGGCGAGTGCACCGGGAGTTGCGCTCCCGGGGGTAAACGATGCCAGGGGCTCACGCCGCAGGCGTGTGACGAGAACGGGCGATGGAAGAGCACGCGTGAACCGTGCGATTCGGCTCCTGGTTATCATTGCTCGGGCGGCGAATGCGTGCAGACCTGTACGCCGGGGGATTTGCAGTGCTCGGGGACCAGCCCGCAGTACTGCGACGCGAACGGGAGCTGGCAGAACAATGGGGATGTCTGCGATCCATGTGTCGGGTGTGATCCGGACACCGCCGCATGCAAGAACGGCGAGCCCGTGGCTTGTGGAGTGGGCGAGAGCTGCGGCA
This sequence comes from Sorangium cellulosum So0157-2, assembly GCF_000418325.1. Classification (GTDB taxonomy): domain Bacteria; phylum Myxococcota_A; class Polyangia; order Polyangiales; family Polyangiaceae; genus Sorangium; species Sorangium cellulosum_D. The sequence continues at coordinate 11,547,630 of NC_021658.1, read as the reverse complement.
ATGGGACCTGCATCTGTAGAAATCCCGGGTTCACCCTGTCTTTTCTTGTGGGTAACAGTCCTGCCTCGGTGGCGGCGGTGGACCTGAACGGCGACGGCCAGCCCGACCTCGCCGTCGCGAACTCCGGCAGCGACACTGTCAGCGTGCTGCGCAACGAGGACAACGGCACCTTCGCCCCCAAAATCGACTACCCGACGGGTCGTAGCCCCAAAACGGTCGCGGCCGCGGAACTGAACGGCGATGGCCAGCCCGACCTCGCCGTCGCCAACTATGGCAGCAACACCGTGAGCGTGCTGCGCAACGAGGGCAACGGCACCTTCGCCCCCAAAATCGACTACTCGACGGGTCGTAGCCCCAAAACGGTCGCGGCCGCGGAACTGAACGGCGATGGCCAGCCCGACCTCGCCGTCGCGAACTCCGAAAGCAATACATTGAGCGTGCTGGTCAACGAGGGCAACGGCACCTTCGCCCCGAAAGTCGACTACCCAACGGGCAATAGCCCCTACTCGGTTGCGGCCGCGGACCTGAACGGCGACGGCCAGCCCGACCTCGCCGTCGCGAACTTTCACAGCAACACCGTGAGCGTGCTGGTCAACGAGGGCAACGGCACCTTCGCCCCGAAAATCGACTACCCAACGGGCAATGGCCCCTACTCGGTTGCGGCCGCGGACCTGAACGGCGATGACCGGCCCGACCTCGTCGTCGCGAACGTTTACAGCAACGCCGTGAGCGTGCTGCGCAACGAGGACAGCGGCACCTTCGCCCCGAAAGTCGACTACCCAACGGGCAATGGCCCCTACTCGGTTGCGGCCGCGGACCTGAACGGCGATGACCGGCCCGACCTCGTCGTCGCGAACGTTTACAGCAACGCCGTGAGCGTGCTGCGCAACGAGGACAGCGGCACCTTCGCCCCGAAAGTCGACTACCCAACGGGCAATGGTCCCTACTCGGTTGCGGCCGCGGACCTGAACGGCGACGGCCCGCCCGACCTCGCCGTCGCGAACTCCGACAGCAACACCGTGAGCGTGCTGCTCAACGAGGGCAGCGGCACCTTCGCCCCGAAAGTCGACTACCCAACGGGCGATCTCCCCTACGCGGTCGCGGCGGCGGACCTGAACCGCGACGACAGGCCCGACCTTGCCGTCGCGAACTCCGACAGCAACACCGTGAGCGTGCTGCACAACGAGGGCGACGGCACCTTCGCCCCCACGCGCGACTATCCAATGGGCAATCGTACCACTTCGGTTGCGGCGGCGGACCTGAACGGCGACGGCCAGCCCGACCTCGCCGTCGCGAACGTTTACGGCAACACCGTGAGCGTGCTGCGCAACGAGGGCAACGGCGGCATCTTCGCCTCCACGCTCGACTATCCAACGGGTGAGTACCCCACCTCGGTTGCGGCGGCGGACCTGAACGGCGACGGCCAGCCCGACCTCGCCGTCGCGAACGTTTACGGCAACACCGTGAGCGTGCTGCGCAACGAGGGCAACGGCACCTTCGCCCCCAAAGTCGACTACCCAGCGGGCGATAGCCCCACCTCGGTTGCGGCGGCGGACCTGAACGGCGACGACCGGCTCGACCTCGCCGTCGCGAACCACGGCAGCAACACCGTGAGCGTGCTGCGCAACGAGGGAAACGGCACCTTCGCCCCCAAAGTCGACTACCCAGCGGGCGATAGCCCCACCTCGGTTGCGGCGGCGGACCTGAACGGCGACGACCGGCTCGACCTCGCCGTCGCGAACCACGGCAGCAACACCGTGAGCGTGCTGCGCAACGAGGGAAACGGCACCTTCGCCCCCAAAGTCGACTACTCAACGGGCGGTAGCCCTGAATCGGTTGCGGCGGCGGACCTGAACGGCGACGGCCAGCCCGACCTCGCCGTCGCGAACGACGACAGCGACACCGTGAGCGTGCGGCTCAACAACGGCGACGGCACCTTCGCCCCCAAAGTCGACTACCCAGCGGGCGATCTCCCCTACTCGGTCGCGGCGGCGGACCTGAGCGGCGACGGCCAGCTCGACCTCGCCGTCGCGAACTATGGCAGCGGTACCGTGAGCGTGCTGCGCAACGAGGGCAACGGCACCTTCGCCCCCAAAGTCGACTATCCAACGGGTGATTACCCCACCTCGGTTGCGGCGGCGGACCTGAACGGCGACGGCCAGCCCGACCTCGCCGTCGCGAACCACGGCAGCGACACCGTGAGCGTGCGGCTGAACAACGGCGACGGTACCTTAGCCCCCAAGCTCGACTTCCCGACGGGCGATTGGTCCCGCTTTATTGCGGCGGCGGACCTGAACGGCGACGGCCATACCGACCTCGCCGTCGCGAACCACGGCAGCGACACCGTGAGCGTGCGGCTCAACAACGGCGACGGTACCTTAGCCCCCAAGCTCGACTTCCCGACGGGCGATGGGTCCCGCTTTATTGCGGCGGCGGACCTGAACGGCGACGGCCGTCCCGACCTCGCCGTCGCGAACCACGGCAGCGACACCGTGAGCGTGCGGCTCAACAACGGCGACGGTACCTTAGCCCCCAAGCTCGACTTCCCGACGGGCGATGGGTCCCGCTTTATTGCGGCGGCGGACCTGAACGGCGACGGCCGTCCCGACCTCGCCGTCGCGAACTCCGGCGGCGACAGCGTGAGCGTGCTGCTGAACAACGGCAACGGCACCTTTGCCGTCAAAGTCGATTACCAAACGGGCAGTAACCCTGAGTCGATCGCGGTGGCGGACCTGAACGGCGACAGCAAGCCCGACCTCGCCATCCCGAACGTTACCAGCGACGCCGTGAGCATACTACCTAACAACTGCATCCCGTAGCACCGCCATGCGTCGGGCATATCCCTGGCCCACGCGACGCCCTGCTCGCCGCGCGTTGCTTATGTCGACCCAGCAGCAGCGCGCCCCAGCTGAGCCCCACCCGGGTTCTTCACGACCATCTGGTGTTGGATCGCAGCTCGATCCGCCGGAGAAACCAAAGGGTTCGCACATGCTCAGCGCACAGCTCGACCTCTTCCAGTCTCTGGTGGCCGCATCGCCACGTTGGACACGGCACCTCTCCGGTCCTGAAACACGGGCTTTCATGGATTTCTGCGGAGCTCGATCCCGGCTGGAAGCAGGCGGCGGGCATGTCGTGACATAGGCGGGCGTCTGGCGGAGGGCAGTGCTCAAAATTGAAAAGGCGGGAAGGCGGGAAGACGATATCAATGATCTTCCTGCCTTCCCGCCTTCATGTGAACTCTCTCCGGACAACTTTGAGCACCACCCGGTGGAGCAGGCCGCGGGCATGTTGAAACATGGGCGGGAGGCTGGCCGGGTAGGCGGCAGGTATGCGCGAAGATGGGTCCACCGTTGGCCGGGCAGGCGGCGGGCATGTCGTGACATAGGACGGTGTCTGACCGAGCAGGCGGCGGGCATGTCGTGACATGGGCAGATGCCTGACCGAGCAGGCGGCGGGCATGTCGTGACATGGGCAGGTGCCTGCTGCGCAGGACCCCGCCTATGTCGTATTCGTGATGCGTGTTACAAATCCGAGTCGTTGACCGCGACCGGCTCCGCCGGCGCCGGCTCGCCCGGCGCCTCGGGCTCGCCCGGCGCCGCAGGACCACCTACCGTCGGCGCCGCGCGCCCCCGCGCCCCCCGCTCCCGGTCGGCGTTCAGCTTGTCGACGTACGCGAACAACCGCGCCTCGTGGTCCGCCGGCAGCCTGCTGCCCTCTTCCTGGATCTCGTCCCGCAGCGCCTCCCTGAACCGCCCCAGCAGCCCCACCACCGCGCCCCGGAGCGGCCCGGTGGCCGCGGCGTTCTCCCCGGTCGCGAGCAGCGTCGCGCGCCTGCGCAGGAGCTTGTCGATCTCGTCCCCGGCGCTGACGAACGCCTTCACCCACTCGTGCAGGCTCCCCCCGCCTGGCGTGGCCACGGCCTTCAGCTCCGCCTTGAGCCGGGTCAGCTCGGGCCGGTTGTCGAGCGCCGCCGACGCCTCGTCCGCATACGGCGCGCGGAGCACGTCGAGCCTCGGCACGAACGCCTGCTGCGCTCCGGCGGCCGCCGCCTTCACCTCCGGCGCCAGCGAGGGGTGCGCCTCGACGGCCTTGCAGAGGAAGAAGATGGCCGCCCCAATTCCGTCGTGCCGGACGTCGGCCTCGGAGAGCTCCCGGGCGAGCGGCGCCTGCGTGCCCGCGGCCTCGGGGAGCGCCTCGATCTCCTTCTGCCTCGCCCGGAGCCGCGGCTCGTACAGCCTGCCCGTGGCCGAGAGCCGCAGCTCCTCGGCCCTCTCGTCGAGCAGGTCGCGCAGGGCGAGCTTCAGGTCTCCTATCGTGAGATTGCGCAAGGTCACCTCCGTAATGGCGTGGTTCGCTCGCCCCGTGAGGCACCGGCGGCCAGGAGAAGCGAGCTGTGGGTTGTCGCCGGATCGTGGCACGCTGTCCGAGTTGCCGGCGATTGAGTAGACCGCATCCGGTCGCCTGGAGGCACGAGGAAGCAGGCGCGGAAATCGTGCTTCGGCTCGGGAGACGAGGGCGGTTCTCATGGCGCTGCCCCGCGCCTGCCAGAATTTTTGATTGCCATATCCATCGTCGATTGCTTCTCTCGCCGCCACGGAGGGAAGCAATGGCATCCGGGTGGGTGAAATGGGTGTGGCGGTGGTGCGCGAGCTGCGTCGTCTTGCTCGTGGCGGTGAGCGCGCCTCTCAGCGCATGGGCTCAAGCGTCGACGTTGCGCCGGATGGGCGAGCCCCTTCGCGCGCGCCTCAGCGGCGCTCGCGCTGGCGCTGAGACGGCAGCTGCGCTCGCCGGCGACGCTGCCACCGTCGCCCTCGCGACGCCAGGCGGGGCCTCCGAGGGCCCCGAGGACCGCGCCGTGGTCCCGATCGCCGCCCTTCCGGCGGACGTTCGCGCAGCCGGCGCCGGCCAGGGCGCGGATCCATGGGCCCTGTTCGACGGCCGCGCCGACACCGGGCTTCGCAGCGAGACCGGCGAGGTGATGCGGGTCCGGGTCTCGTTCTCGCAGCCGACCGCGCTCGAAGCGCTCGCGCTGTACGGGCGCGTCGATGGCGCGCTCACGGTCTATGCGGAGCATGGCGCCCAGCTTCAGGCGGTGTCCGGCCTCGTCGACGTACCGCTCCACGACACGGGCGAGCGCTGGACCCGCTTTCCCATGGCCATCACGGCGCAGCGACTCGTGCTCGAGTGGCTCCCTTCGAGCGAGCGCGGGCCGCAGGAGCTCGTGTTCTGGACCGCCGGCGCGCCCACGCGCAGCCTGGCGGAGGTGGAGCTGGCCGATCGCGTGCTCGCGGGGAAGCTGGCGGGCGCAACCCAGTTCCCGGCGATGTCCGAGCGGGCGGCGGTGACGCGCACGGGCGGCGAGCAGTCGCTGACATTCCACATGGACACCGATCCACGGGCGCTCGCGCGCGCGTTCCTCGTCTACGAGCTCGAGGGGCGCGGGCACTGGTCGAGCGTGAGCCGGCAGCTGAACGGCGCAGCGCCGCGCGGCGGCTTCCGGGCGGAAGCGCTCGCGACCGGAGGGCTTCAGGTCGAGGAGATCGCGCCCGCGTGGCTGAAGCGCGGCGACAACGTCGTGCGATTCCGGCCTCAGGCGGACATCGAGCATGGGTTCACCGTGAGCGCGCTCCGGGTGGTCGGGATCCCGCACGCCGGCGTGCACGAGGCGCGCGCCGCCGCGCGACCGGACGGGGGCGAGCGCGCGCGTCGCGATGAGTCGCTTCGCATCGATTTCGGCGCGCGCGTGGCCCCGCACGCGCTCCTGTTCCAGCTGACGGCCGCGGGCGCCGGGGAGGTCGAGATCACGCCCCGCGCGGGGGCAAACGGGTTGCGCTTCGACCTGAAGGATCGCTCGCCGGGCTGGCATCGCCTCGACCTCCCGCTTCAATCGATCTGGCCGGAGATGGCCTCGGTGCACATCCGGCCGGCGAAGGGGAGCCGCGCCGAGGTGTCGGACGTCGCCGTGGCGGCCAGCCTCATCCCGTCCCGCTCCCCGAGGATCGCGCTGAGCACGCCGCTGCACGGCGAGTGCACCGACGGGAGAGCGTACGTGCGCGGTTTCCTCGACCTCCCCGGCGAGGGCACGCCGCGAGCGCGGCTCTTCGCCGATGCAGCGCCCGTGGAGCTAGGGGACGACGGCAGCTTCGAGCTCACCCTGCCGGAGCCCGAAGGCGCCCGTCATCGATCGTGGAGGGCGCACCTCGAGGCGCGGCTCGAGGACGGCACGCGCCTCGGTCGAGCGGTGGAGCTCGGCCCGTGCGCCGAGAGCGCCGCGGCGAGCGCGGCGCCGGGCGCGCTCGTCGCCGACGAGGGCGCCCCGTACGGCGCGGTGGTGAGCCCGGAGCAGGGCGGCGTGCTCTCGTTCGCGGGCGCCACGATCGAGGTCCCGCCGGGAGCGCTGGAAGAGGCGACGCGCATCACGATCCGGCCGCTGATGCCCGTCCAGGTGCAGCCGATGGGGCGCGCGATGCGCAACGTGACGCCCGAGGAGCGCGCGTTCCGCTTCGGCCCGCTCGGCCTCAGGTTCAAGAAGCCGGTGAAGCTGACGCTCCCCATCGACGGCGAGCGCCTCCCGGACGGCGCCGGCGCGAGGGACGTCTTCGGCTTCTACTTCGATGAGACGGCGAAGCAGTGGACCAAGCTCGGGCGCGCCGACGAGGGCCGCACCCGCGAGCTCACGAGCCTGACGGACCACTTCACCGATTTCGTCAACGCGACCATCGCCATGCCGGACCAGCCGGGGGCGCAGTCGTTCGATCCCAACGCCATGAAGGGGATCGAGCTCGCGAGCCCCTCGGCCGGCGTGTCGTTCATCGAGCCGCCGGAGGCGAACAGCCGGGGCACGGCGCAGCTGACGTATCCGATCGAGGTGCCGCCCGGCCGGCACGGCCTCGAGCCGGAGCTCGCCGTCACGTACGAGAGCGAGCTGAGCAATGGCTGGCTCGGCGTGGGCTGGGACCTGCGCCTCTCCGCGATCGAGATCGACACGCGCTTCGGCGTCCCGCGCACCACGGGCGACGAGCTCTACACGCTCGACGGCCAGATGCTCCGGGCCATCCCCGATCAGCCGGGCCGGTATGGGCGCCCGATGGCGGGGAGTGGGTGCAGCTCTATCCGCAGCGGATCGACTACACGGAGCACGCGAGCGGCTCCCCCGCCGCCTACTACCACGTGCTCTTCGTCCTGGACGACGGCGCGCAGCGGAGAGACATCCTCAGCTCGGCGCGCGCCGGCTTCGAGGTGCGAACGACGCGAAGGCTGGAGCGCATCGACGTGACCATGGGCGAGGTGCCCGGCGCCGAGGAGATCATCCGGAGCTACCGCTTCGCCTACCACGAGCCCGACGCCCGGCATTATTCCAAGTCGCTCCTCAAGAGCATCGCTCTCCACGGGAATGGCGGCGCCGAGCAGCTCTACGAGCACACGTTCGAGTACTTCGGTCTCGAGCGGCAGGACGGCAGGCTTCAGGTCTTCTCCGCCCCGACCGAGTGGAGCCGTCCGGCGGAAGGGCGCGACGGGCTCGGGGCGACGAGCTCGATCGAAGGGGGGCTCAACGCGTTCGTCGGCGCGGGGCCGCCGGTCTGCGATCCGCACGGCGGGCTGGGCGTCGGCGTCTCGTTCGGCATGGACGAGGACAAGGTCGCCTTCACCGACATCAACGGTGACGGGCTCCCCGATTTCGTGGGGAGCAACGGGGTGTGGCTGAACGCGCTCCCGGGTCGGTCGAGCCCGAACGCGTTCTCCCCGGAGAGCGCCGGCAGCACGCACCAGATCACGGCCAGCCTCCAGGGGGCGATCCACTTCTTCCAGGAGCTCGGGGGCGCCGGGATCAACCAGGCCTGGACCACCGCCACCGCGCAGCGCGTGCTGCTCGACATCAACGGCGACGGCTTCCCGGAGCTGTTCGGTCGGAGCGGGGCGACGCTGAACCCGAACAACGCGCGGCTCGGGTCGGGCGCGAGCGGCGCCGGCTTCACCGTCGACGAGGACTTCAGCGACGGCGCGCAGGTCGCGCAGCTCGGCAAGGCGTTCTACCGGACCAGCCCGCTGGTGAAGTGGACGCCGCCATTGGATGGCATCGTCGTCATCGACGGCGGCGTGTCGCTGGCCGGCGGCGGCGTGGGAGACGGGGTGACGGCGTCGATCACGAAGGCGATCTGGGCGCCGCGGCCGGGCGACCTGGGGCATCACGAGCGCCAGCTGCTCTGGCAACGGGAGATCGGGCCGAGCGATGCGGCGTGTGTTCCCGAGGGCGAGGGAGGTTGCGGGAACGGCATCCAGGTCCGCGTCCGTCCGATGGATGCGCTCTACTTCCGGGTGGATCCGAAGGACGACATCGAGGGGGACAGCACGCGCTGGAACCCGCGCATCCGCTACACGGAGCGCTGCACGTCGGCGACCTGCGTGCCGATCTTCGGGCCCGACCTGAGGCGCCGCGACGCGCTCGGGCGTCCGCTGTACGTCTACACGTTCGCGGACGACTTCTCGGTGCTGGACCGGAGCGTGCCGGGCTGGGCCGCGGGCGCGGACGGGCAGGTCACGGTGCAGGCGAGCTTCGTCAGGACCGACGCGGACGATGCGTTCGACGTGCGGCTCGTGCGCCGGGACGTCGATTCGGGGGAGCGGGTCGAGCTTCACCGCACGACGGTCTCGGGAGCGCAGCTGAGCACCGAGATCGCCTGGCCTGTCGCGGTGCTCCAGGGAGACCTCCTGTTCCTGTACGCCGAGCTGAGCGACAACACGGTCGACCCGTCGCGCGTCCAGTACCAGGGGTTCGCCAGGTACACCGAGGTGTGCGGCCACGACGCGGATCCGGGGAGGTGCCGCGCGGTCGAGTCGTGCGCGGCGAGGCCCGGCGCGCCCTCCGGGAGGAGGGAGTGCAGGCTCGAAGCGTTGCCGGGCGATGGCGGGCCGATCTCGGTGCCCGAGGCGTCGATCGTCGTGCCGGTGCAGCTCAGCGATAGCGGCCTCGGTGGTGCGCCGCTGGATTTGGAGCGTCTGGTCGTGCCCGAGAGCGGGACGGTCCGCCTGATCGGCGCCGTCTCCAAGGAGGAGACGCAAGGGCCGGTGAGCCTGCGGGTGGATCGGGGGAGCGAGCGGCTGTTCCGGGAGCTGCTCGGAGGGGCGGCGATCTCGCCGGCCCGGAGCGTGCCTGACCCGAGCGATCCGGTGGTGTTCCCGGTGCAGGCGGGCGACGAGCTCGCGTTCACGAAGTTCTTCGAGCTCGAAGAGGACCTGGGCCCTGGCCTGCCGGAGCCCGGGTCGCCGGTGTCATGGCTGCCGCAGCTCGTGTTCGACGAGACGGGCACCGTGCTCGACGTGCCGACGGTGAATGCGCGGCTGACGCCGGACGGGCAGCTGGACGCCCGCATGGTGGGCGGGTTCCGGGGCTTCAGCTACGGCGAGTGGACGACGGAGTACCCGTTCGACGACAACCAGATCAACAAGCGGCCCGAGGAGAACAAGCCGCCTTATTTCACGCGCGTCGAGCCGCACTGGGAGGGCTACCACGCCGGCTGGTCGCCGGAGGACGCCGGCTTCCCGCTCGTCGGCAGCATCAGCGGCCCGGTGTTCCGCGGCTCGGGCGCGGACATGTACATCACGGCCGGAGAGCTCAAGCCGTCGCGCGTCGGCGGGGTCAGGCCGGAAGACGTGGCCAATGTGCCGGGGTTGCGCAAGAGCCACAGCAGCTCGACGTCGCAGGATGTCGCGCTCATCGGGTCGTTCCAGGTGACGACCGGGACGACCGAGTCGAAGCTGGAGCTGATCGACGTCAACGGCGACCGGCGGCCGGACACGGTCACGCAGGGCAGCGTGGGCGTGCAGACGTGCGGAGGCGGCCGGTGTGACGGACAGCAGCCGGGGGAGTACGGCGACCTGACGCTCGATGGACCTGGGGACTTCCGGGAGATCGAGAACGCGAGCGCGCGGTTCGGGTTCGGCTTCGGGTCGGCGGCGTCGTCGCTCGCGGACAAGATCGAGGCGAGCGGGAAGACGTCGGCGGTGCTCAGCGTGCTGCCCTCTCTCGGCAAGAGCTGGGGCACGTCGCTGACGACGCGCGACCTCCTGGACGTCAACGGCGACGGGCTCCCGGACAAGGTGAGGAGCGAGGGCGGCGTGCTCTACGCGCGCCTGAACCTGGGCTACCGCTTCGCGGACGAGCGCGCCTGGGCGGTGCTCGATCCGGGCGGGGATCCGTTCGAGCCTTTGCCGGAGGTCGAAGGGGATCCGCTCACCGCGCTGAGCCGGGTGTGGTCGGCGGCGCAGCTCGCGTCGGTGCGGGTGCAGGACAACACGACGAACAGCCTTCAGGTGGGCTACGCGGGGATCGGCGGCGGCATCGCGCACACGGTGAGCCGGACGCTGGCCGACTTCGTGGATCTGAACGGCGATGGGCTGCCGGACCGGGTGAGCAAGCAGCCTGGACAGGACTACTACCGGGTGCGGCTGAACCTCGGGGACGGCTTTGGACCGGAGGAGAAGTGGAGCGCGCCGGCGGTGAGCGGCAGCCTGCCGTGGGGCGTTGCGCTGGAGAAGGACTTCACGAAGGAGATCAACGGCAGCAATGACGCGCTGTCGTTCTCCGAGACGACGGCGTTCAACGCGGGCTATGGCGTGCCGCTCAAGATCACGACGCCGTACGTGTGCATCGTCGTCGAGATCGCGGCGCAGCTCGGGTTGAACGATGGTCGGACGGAGCTCGGATGGGACGACCTGGACGGCGACGGGACGGTCGATCACGTGCTGAAGCTGAGCGACGGGATGCTGCGCGAGAGCGACGGTGCGCTGCGGGCGCGGCTGAACCTGACGGGCAAGACCAACCGGCTGCGGCGCGTGGTCCGGCCGCTTGGCGGCAGCTTCCAGCTGGACTATGCCCGCGAAGGCAACAGGGTGGCGTATGCGAGCAGCCCGGACGAGCTGAGCGTGGACATGCCCGGCAGCAAGTGGGTGCTGTCGCGGGTCGAGGTGGACGACGGCATGGGCACGCCGGCGTATGTCCACACGTTCGATTACCACCAGAGCGGGTTCTACGACCGCGCGGAACGCGAGGACTACGGCTTCGCGCGGGTGACCGCGACGCGCGAGGACGGCTCGCAGATCGTCACGCGGTACCACAACCAGGACTATTACCGCCGCGGGCTGGTGAGGGAGGTGATCGAGCAGGACGCCGAGGGGCGGCTGTTCAGCCGGCAGCAGGTCGCGTACCGCGCGCCCGGGGCGTTGCCGACGCTGACGGGTTCGTTCTTCCCCGAGGAAGAGCTGCGGACGACGTCCTGGTACGAGGGGAAGACCACGGACCCGAGCGCGCCTGGCAAGCAGGCGACCGAGGAGCGCGACTGGGACGACCGCGGCAACCTGATCCAGCTGATGGAGCACGGCGAGCCAGGCACGCTGGACGACGATGTCACGACCACGATCCACTACGTGACGTACGACGGACCGCACATCGTGCGGGCGGACAGCGTCGAGGCGCGCGACAGCGCGGGCACGCTGCTGCGCAAGCGCACCGCCGTGTACAACGAGACGACCGGCGCGGTGGCGTCGATCACGAGCACGGTGATCGGCGGCAAGGAGCCGGCGACGGGGGCGCCGTACACGGGCGACGCGTCGACGAATCCAACATGGGAATTCTCGCACGACGCGTACGGCAATCTCGAGGAGGCGATCGACCCGCGGGGCTTCACGCTCACGTACGAGTACGACGATGTCGCGGAGACGTACCTCGTTCGGGTGAGCGATTCGTTCGGGTATTCCTCGGAGAGATCACCGGATTACCGCTACGGCGCGATCAGCGCGGTCCAGGACGTCAACGGCCACGAGGTGCACTACGATTACGACGCGTTCGGCCGGCTGACCGAGGTGTTCGGCCCGAACGACGCGCCCACGGCGGCGGAGGCGACGATCGCGTTCGAGTATGCGCTCCAGCCGGGGGCGAGCCCGCCTGTGCCGGCGTGGGCGCGCACGCGGCACAAGGACGTGCAGCACCCGGGCGATCCGATCGACACGGTGACGTTCATCGACGGGCTCGACCGGGTGATCCAGACGAAGAAGGACCTCGAGAAGGATCAGGGCTCGGGGGCGGATCCGGTCGTGGGCATGACCGTGAGCGGGCGGGTGGTGCTCGACGAGCGGGGGCGCGTCGCGCTGCAGGGGCAGCCGGTGTTCGATACGGGCGAGGCGACGGCGTTCGTGGACGTGCCGCTGAAGAACGCGACGGTGTTCGAGTACGACGTGCTCTCGCGCGTGATCGAGCAGCGGGAGCCGGACGACGAGGCCGGCGAGGCGGTGACCACGACGAGCTACGACATCGAGGAGCTCGATGGTGTGGCGATGTTCGTCGCGACGGAGATCGACCCGAACGGGAAGGTGCGCAGGGCGTACCAGGACGTGGACAACGCGATCGTGGCGGTCGAGGAGCGCAATCGGCTGCACGGAGCGGAGGCGTGGACCACGCTGGTGACGCGGTACGGGTACGACGCGGTGGACGAGCTCGTGCGGGTGACCGATGCGCGCGGGAATGTCACGACCGCGGAGTACGACACGGTGGGGCGGATGGTGGCGCTGACCAGCCCGGACATGGGCCGCACGGAGTGGCGTTACGACCTGTCGGGCAACGTCGGCGCGCGGCAGACGGCGAAGCTGGCGGCGGAGGGCGCGAGCAAGCTGATCCGGTACGAGTACGCGTTCAACCGGCTCGCGCGGGTGGATTACCCGGACTCGACGGACGTGACGTACGTGTACGGCGCGCCGGACGAGGCGGGCGACGAGCACGGCAACCGGGCCGGACGGCTCGTCGAGGAGCAGAGCGAGGCGGGGAAGAGGACGTTTGCGTACGACCGGCTCGGGAACGTCGCGCAGCTGACGACCGAGTTCCCCCGGATCCGCGAGCCGCACCGGGGGCCGTACGAGGCGACGATGGAGTACGCGTTCGACGCGTTCGGGCGGCTGCTGTCGATGAAGTTCCCCGGTTCCGGCGCGGAGGTGGTGACGTACGGCTACGACCGCGGCGGCCTGGTCCGGTCGGCTGTCGGGACGAACACCCAGCCGAACCCGCAGCACCCGGACGAGCCGGCGACGACGCAGTACCTGCTGCACATCGGCTACGACGAGTTCGAGCAGCGGGTGCGCGTGGTGCACGGCAACGGGATCGCGACGTCGTACAAGTACTTCGAGAAGTCGCGGCGGCTGGAGCAGATCAACGCGGATCACCGCGACCGGTTCCTCGTGGAACGAGGGTTGCCGGCGAGGCCGTTCCAGCGGATGCGGTATGCGTACGACGCGGCGGGCAACCTGGAGCAGGTGCGGAACGAGGCGCCGTACGACCAGGAGATGCCGGGCTCGGTGCTGGTCGGGCCGACGACGCACGACTACGGGTACGACGACCTCTATCAGCTGATCTCGGCGAGCGGGACGTACCAGGACCGGAGGGATTGGCAGTACCGGTACCGGCTGTCGTTCGACTTCGACGAGATCGGCAACATCCTGACGAAGGACCAGGCGAGCTACCGGTTCGTGCCGGATGGGAGCGGCGGATGGCGCGAGGACCATGCGATCCGCGAGCAGACGTACCGGTCGGCGTACCAGTACACGGGTCCGCAGCCGCACGCGCCCAGGCACATCGACGAGCACCTCGTGGCGGAGTCGATGCCGTGGCCGCGGGTGATGAGCTACGACGCCAGCGGCAACCAGACCGGCTGGGTCTACCGGGACGCGACGCGGCGCACGACGGAATGGAACGAGGAGAACCGCGTCTCGCGGGTGAGCCAGAACGGGCAGGAGCTGTCGCGCGTGCTCTACGACGGCGACGGCGAGCGGCGGGTGCACCTGCACCGCATCAGCGGCGAGGAGGAGACGGCCTACCACGATCAGCACCTGACGCTGCGGGACGGGCGGTTCATCACCAAGCACATCTACGCGGGGCAGACGCGCATCGCGAGCAAGATGGATCCGGACTGGTTCCGGGATCCGCCGACGATCTACTACCACCCGGACCACCTGGGCAGCACGAGCTTCGCGTCGAACGACGAGCAGACGTTGACGCAGCGGGACGAGTACTTCCCGACCGGGGAGCTGTGGATCGACGCGTCGGACTCGCGGTACGAGCTGCGGCGAGCGTACGTGTTCACCGGCAAGGAGCTGGACCAGGCGACGGGGCTCTACTACTTCGGGGCGCGGTACTACGACCCGCGGATCAACGTGTGGCTGAGCCCGGACCCGATCCTGGACGAGTACATGGCGGGAGGGCCGGGCGCGGGGGTGTTCAACCCGGGGAACCTGGGGCTGTACAGCTACACGCTGAACAACCCGGTGAACCTCGTCGACCCGGATGGGCGGCAGGCGTTTGGTGGACACCGGAACTTCCCGCCCGGCGGCGTCGGGATGGGGGGCTGCCGGAGCCCGAGCTGCTGGACCGGGCCCGAGGGCGCTCGCTTTCATCAGATGATGCAGATGCAGCGCATGGCGGAGCAGCGGGCGCAGGGCAAGATGCCCACAAGCCCGGCGGCGGCTCCTCCTCGGACGGTGCGCATGGGCGGCGTGAACCAGCAGCCGGTGCTGCCGCCGCGGCCTGCGGGCCAGCAGCAGGCCGCGGCGCAGCCGGCGCAGGCAGCGCAGCCGGCGAAGCCCCCGCAGGCGGCACAGCCGGCGAAGCCGCCGGAGCCGGCGTCGCCGGCTCGGAAGGTCACCGACGCACAGGCGGGGCCACAGCTCACACGCGGGGCAGCCCGTCGGGCTGTCGGTGCCTCTCGCGAAGCTACAGCGGCGAAACTTACCGAAGGGAAGGTTTCCGGCGAAAGAATCGAAGCGCCCAGCTTGGGGCATACGGACATCGACGTTGTCGCAAAGAACGGAGATCTCGTGATGGTCGGAGGACCTAAGAAAGGAGAAGACCTGGGCAATCTGGGCCGCGTAATCAAGATATATCAGCATGCGGCAGGAGTGCGTAATGTTGGAGTGCGAGCCTACTTCTCGTCCAATACTCCACAGTCGATCCTTGATTTTACCGCAAAGAGAATTGGAGCAGGAAACGTCTTTAGAATGCCGGAGCAATGTTCGATGGCTCAAATATATGGTGCGGTCGAGTTTCAGATCGAGAGCGAATGGTATGACGTTGTCAATGTCAGCAGTTTGCTTTTGCAGCACTACGATTTGAACGGGTGCCTTTTTGGTGTGGACAATTACGCCGAATTCGTGCCCCTGTTCGCAAACCGAGGAGTACCCACGGACTGTAGCGCCAACCTAATGCAAAAGATCTCTAGTTACTCCGACGACGACAGCTGGCCGAGCTGGGTTTTGTATAGTGAACTGATTTGTGTCAACTGGGAAGAGTGCGCGCTGTCGAGAGACTATAGGATTAGCGAGTATGTTGTTAATGACGACGGGAGCGAGATATTTGTTACTAAATGGATAAATAAGATCGGGCATGACTGGGTGCGCGAGGCTCTGGAATCGCAGCAGGAGACGAGAAGCGGCCATCGTGTATTCCGTAGGCCTGTCTTGCGTAGAGCCGACGCGATCGATGGCACCAATTTCGATCTGCTGATGAAGCTCATGGCTTGTCTCGCGGAGAGGTTTGGTGATGATGGAGTAAGGCTTGTTGTCTGGTTTGGGTAGGATGTTGCGTTGGGTTGTGCAGATTGGTGCTGCGAGGGTCTGGTTGTGTGGATTCGTGGCACCGGTATATGCTATCGTTGGAGCAAGACGAGATTGGCAACATCCTGACCAAGGACCAGGCGAGCTACCGCTTCGTGCCCGATGGCAGCGGCGGATGGCGCGAGGATCACGCGATCCGGGAGCAGACGTACCGGTCGGTGTACCAGTACACGGGTCCGCGGCCGCATGCGCCCAGGCACATCGACGAGCACCTCGTGGCGGAGTCGATGCCGTGGCCGCGGGTGATGAGCTACGACGCCAGCGGCAACCAGACCGGCTGGGTCTACCGGGACGCGACGCGGCGCACGACGGCGTGGAACGAGGAGAACCGCGTCTCGCGGGTGAGCCAGAACGGGCAGGAGCTGTCGCGCGTGCTCTACGACGGCGACGGCGACGGCGAACGGCGGGTGCACCTGCACCGCATCAGCGGCGAGGAGGAGACGGCCTACCACGACCAGCACCTGACGCTGCGGGACGGGCGGTTCATCACCGAGCACATCTACGCGGGGCAGACGCGCATCGCGAGCAAGATGGATCCGGACTGGTTCCGGGACCCGCCGACGATCTACTACCACCCGGACCACCTGGGCAGCACGAGCTTCGCGTCGAACGACGAGCAGACGCGGACTGGTTCCGGGACCCGCCGACGATCTACTACCACCCGGACCACCTGGGCAGCACGGGCTTCGCGTCGAACAACGAGCAGACGCTGACGCAGCGGGACGAGTACTTCCCGACAGGGCAGCTTTCGACTGAATCAGCGATGGGCGCAGGCGCTCTTCCCCCCCGCCGGCCCCTACGCCGCCTTCAGCGCCGCCGTGCAGTGCCCGCAGCGCACCGCCTTGATGGGGATGCTCATCGCGCACTCGGGGCAGTCCTTGGTCGTCGCCGCCTCCTCCTGCTTTCTCTGGAGCTTGCCCATGAGCTGCATCAGCAGGAACACGCTCAAGGCGACGATGAAGAAGCTCACCAGGTTGTTGATGACCTGGCCATATTGAAGCAGGACCGCGCCCGCCTTCACCATCTCGTCGGGGGTCGCGTAGGGACCCGGCCCGCTCGGCGCCTTCAGGACGATGTAGTGCCGGCTGAAGTCGATGCCGCCCGTCACCAGGCCGATCGGCGGCATGATCAGGTGATCGACGAGGGACTTGACGATGTTGCCGAACGCCGCGCCGATCACGACGCCGACCGCCATGTCGACGACGTTGCCACGAATCGCAAACTTCTTGAAATCGTCCCAGAACATCGCTCTCCTCCCATCGCCGAGGGCCGCGGCTCGCGCAGGCGACTCCGGCTCGGTCATCGCTGTATCGCAACTTCGGCCCTGCCAATAGCCACCCTGTCACGCCGTCCACGCGGCCGGCGCCGCCAGCACAAACGGTGCCACCGAGCTCGCAGCGGCGGCTCTGCTGCGCCCGGAGCGCCTCCTGCCCGTGGGCTCGTCTCGGCTCGCCGGTCGCGCCCGCCTGGGTCCTCCTCGTGCCCCCCGGCACCCCCCGGCTCCACCCCCCGGCCGATTTCTCACACACCGGTTCCCCGATCCCGCCCCGCCTCTCTAGGATGCGCCCCGGAGGACCCACCCCCGCCATGGACCCCGATACCGAAGCCGCCCTGCGCTACCGCGCGAAAGCCGAGCTGCGCAAGCGCGCCCGGGCGGTCCGCAGCTCCATCCCCCGCGACGCCATCCTCGAGCGCTCCCGCCGCATCGTCCGCGCCCTCGCCGAGCTCCCGGCCGTCGTCGCCGCCCGGCGCGTCGCGCTCTTCTACCCGATCGAGGACCGCAACGAGGTCGACCTCCGCGAGCTCGACCCGCTCCTGCGCGCCCGCGGCGTCCAGGTCGCGTACCCCGCCATCGACCCCGAGTCGCGCGCCATGACCTTCCGCTTCGTCGCCGACCCCGAGGCCATGCAGGAGCGCGGCCTCGGCTTCCGCGAGCCCGACCCCGCCGACGAGGAGGCCGCCGCGCTCGACGTCATCGTCGTCCCCGCCCTCCAGATCGACGCCCGCGGCCACCGCATCGGCTACGGCGCCGGCTACTACGACAGCACCCTGCCGCGCTTCTGCCCCCCGGCGCACGCCGTCGGCGTCGCCTTCGACTTCCAGCTCATCGCCGAGGTGCCCGCCACCGACGGCGACGTCCCGCTCGGGACCCTCGTGACCGACGCCCGCGTGCTCGACGCCGAGCCCGCCTAGCCCGCCTAGGATGCCCAGCGGACCGCTGCCCGAGAACCAGGTGGAAGGGGAGACCGACAGCGCAAGGCCCGTCCTCATCGCCGCCCTCGCGTCCGGCGCGATGATCGCCCAGCAGGTCGCCGGCCGCGCCACCCGCGACGCCCTCTTCCTCTCCGCCTTCGGCGCCGCCGACGTCCCCAAGGTCATGGCCGCCGGCGCGGTGCTCTCGTTCGCCGCCGTCCTCCTGCTCTCGCGCGCCCTCCTGCAGCTCTCGCCCGCGCGCGTCGTCCCCGCCACCTGCGCCGCGAGCTCCGCCCTCCTCGGCCTGGAGTGGGCCCTCGCCCTGCGCGCGCCCGGCGCCGCCGCCCTCGTCTTCTACCTGCACGTCGCCGTCTTCGGCGCGACCCTCATCTCCGCCTTCTGGTCGCTCGTCAACGAGCGCTTCGACCCCCACACCGCACGCCACTCCATGGGCCGCATCGCCGGCGGCGGCACGCTCGGCGGCGTCATCGGCGGCGTCTTCGCCTGGCGCGCCGGCCACCTCGTGGACGCCCCGACCATGCTCCTCGCCCTCGCCGGCCTGAGCGGGCTGGCCGCCCTGGCGACCTACCTCCTCGGCGCCGGCCTCCCGGGCGCGACCGCGGCCGGCGCCGAAGGCCACGCCGAACACCACGCCGGCGCCGCCGCCGCCAGCTCCACCGCCGCCTCCGCCGCCGCCAGCCCCTCCGGCCTCCGCGCCCTGCGCGAGAGCCCCCACCTGCGCGACCTCGCCCTGCTCGTCGGGCTCGGCGCGGTGAGCGGCGCGCTCTTCGACGTGGCCCTCAGCGCCGAGGCCGCCCACGCGATGCGCGACCGCAACGAGCTGCTCTCGTTCTTCGCGCTCTTCCACCTCTCGGTCAGCCTGCTCTCCTTCCTCGTGCAGTCGCTCGCCGCCACCTTCTCGCTCGACCGGCTCGGGCTCGCCGCCACCATCGGCATCCTCCCGGCCGCCGTCCTCACGAGCTCCCTCTCCGTCGTGGTCGCGCCGCGCCTCTGGTCCGCCTCCATCGTCCGCGCCACCGAGGCCGTGCTCCGGAACTCCCTCTTCCGGTCGGGCTACGAGCTGCTCTACACGCCCCTGCCCCCGGACCAGAAGCGGTCGATCAAGACCCTCATCGACGTGGGCTTCGACCGCATCGGCACCGCGGTCGGCAGCGGCCTCGCCATGGTCCTGCTCGCGCTCGCGCCGGACGCGTCGCTGCCGCTCCTCATCGGCCTCGGCACCGCGGCCGCGGGCGTCACCCTGCTCTTCACGCCGCGGCTCCACCGGGGCTACGTCGCCGCGCTCGAGGGCAGCCTGCGCTCCGGCGCCGTCTCGCTCGACCCGGCGAACGTCGTCGACGCGACCACCCGCCGCACCCTGAGCGGCACCGTCGACGCGCTCAGCCGCGACAAGGTGCTCGCCGAGCTCGCCGCCCTCCGGCGGGGGACGGCCGCCCGGGCCGACGCCGGCCGCGCCCACGGCGACGGCGAGCGCATCTCGTACGCCGGCCCGCCGATCTCCGCCCGGCCGCCGGTCTCCGCCGGCGCCCCCGGCGACGGCCCGCGCGCCCCGGCGGGCGAGCGCAAGATCGCCGAGGGGCCGCTCTCGGCGCGCTCCGCGTCGGCCGCGCTCTCGTCCGACCCGGTGCTCGCGGCGGTCGCCGCCCTCCGCTCGGGCGAGCCCGAGCGCGTCCGCAGGGCGCTCGCGCCGCTCGCCCGGGAGCCCGACCCCGCGCTCATCCCGCACCTCCTCCCGCTCCTCGAGCGCGACGGGCTCATCTCGGAGGCGATCCGCGCGCTCCGCGCCGTCGCCCCCCGCGCGACCGGCCAGCTCCTCGACGCGCTGCTCGACCCGGCCGTGAGCCTCGCCGTCCGGCGCCGCATCCCGCGCGTGCTCCAGGCCTGCCCCACCCAGCGCGCCGCCGACGGGCTGATGCTCGGCCTCGCCGACGAGCGCTTCGAGGTGCGCTATCAGTGCGGCGTGGCGCTCGCGCGCCTGCTCCAGCAGCGCGCGCCGATCCACCTGCGCCGCGACGACGTGATCGCGGCGGCGACGCGGGAGATCGAGATCGACCGCCGGGTGTGGGACGCCCAGCCCCCGAACGCGTCCCCGCCGGCCGAGGCGCCCCTGGCCGAGCGCCTGCTCGTCGAGCGGACGAGCCGCAGCCTGGAGCACGTCTTCCGCGTGCTCTCGCTCTGCCTCGAGCGCGAGCCGCTCGAGATCGCCTACCGGGCGCTCCACGCCGACGACGCGCACCTCCGCGGGACCGCGCTCGAGTACCTGGAGAACGTGCTGCCGGCGCCCATCCGCGAGCGCCTCTGGCCGTACCTGGGCGCCCGCCCGGCCGCCCCCGCCGAGCCGCTGACCGCCGCCGAGCCCCACGCGGGCGAGCCGGGCGCCGCGGCGCCGGCCGCCGCCGGGCCCCGCCCCGCCGAGCCGCGCGTGGCGCGCCTGCCCGAGCAAGCGCTCGACGAGCTGCGCCGGTCCGCCGCCAAGTGGCCGCGGACGTCGATCTCCGCCGCGCGCCGGCGCAGGGAGCCGCGCACGTAGCGCGCGCTCCCCACGTCGCGCGACGCTCCCCTACGCAGCGGCGCGCCGCCTCGCGCAGCGGCGCGCTCGGCGCCGGGCGGAGGCGTCACCGAGCGCCGAACGGCGCGTCGATCCGGCGAGCGACAAAAAGAAAAAGCGTCGCCGGGGCCCGGGGGGGGAGAGGCCGCACCAGCAACGCTGCCCTATGAATTAGCAGCTCGTATGCCACGGCGAGAAGCTCAAAAATCGCTGCGAAATCGCATAGATGTCCCGGGCGCATTCCCTCGCGTTGCACTCCTGCGATTTCACCCTTGCAGGCGCGCATTGCGTCGGGGGCGGGGCGGCTAGTGCAGCGGCTCGCGGCGCCGCGCTCTCTCGTCGAGGTGCTCGGCGATCGTGAGCCGGTCGGCGTCGCTCATGACCACGAAGCGGACGGCGAGCAGGTTGTCGCGATCCCAGACCGGGCGGGCGCGCAGCCGGATGGGGCGGCCGACCCCGAGATCGAGCTCGAACGGGGTGACCGCCGGCAGCGCCCGGCCCGCGAGCCCGGGCGTGCGCTCGACGACCATGCCGGTCGGGGAGAGATCGATGGCGCGGCACCGGTGCCTGTGGCCGTCGACGAGCGCCGAGACGGGGAAGTCGACCTGGGCGCGCGCGCCCTGCCTGCGATCCATGCGTTCCTCCTGGGTCCTCGTGAGGCGCCGAGCGTAGGTCGCGCGGCGCGTCCGGGCCAAACATCGGGCGGGCGAGCCCCGCCGGCGCCCCGCAGCGCGGCGGCGCGATCCCGGCGCGGGTGCGATATGCTGGCGGGCGAAAGGAAGGTCGGCGATGCCCACGTGCCGCGAGTGCGACAGCGAGGTCGACGAGCTCAAGACGATCAAGGTCGGAACCAAGAAGAAGAAGGTCTGTGAGGACTGCGCCGATCGCGCGGCCCAGGAAGGCGCGATCGCCGAGGAGAGCGAGGCGGTGGTGCAGCAGATGATGGGCTTCAAAGGCAGGCGCTGAGCCCGCCCCCGACCCGCGCTCGGCCCGCCGCACGCCCCGAATCCAGGAGCCCAAATCCAGCAGGAAGACGGGAATTCCTGAAACGCCACGAGATCTCCTCCTGAGCCCGATTCATCCTTTTCTGTATTCCTGACAACCCGTTCAGTTTTCCCGCGGGGCCGGCGGCTATCCCGTGGCTGCCGGCGCGAGGAACGGCGCGACGCGCGCGACGGCCGCGCGGACGCGCCGGATCCCGTCGTCGAACGCCGCTCATTCGCGCCTCTCGGCGATCTCCCGCCCGATCTCCCTGATCTCGCCGGCGAGAACGCATCGCGAGCGCGCTCGCGTCCCCTGGGAACGGGCGCGGCTGCCGGCCGAACGCACGGCGCCTCGTCGCATCGCAGTGGCCGCGAGGTCCACTCGAGGTCGCGAGCGCCGCAATGGAAGCTCTCCCCGGAGATCCGATCGGCGAACGACTCCGCTGCACGCGCCCCGAGGCGCGCTGGGCAAAGCCGCGTCTCCGTGGAGGAGCGCCCCGAGCGCGCATGGCACCGCCGCGCGCGCTCGAGGCGCCGCGGCAGCGGCTCGAAGCGTGAAAGGCGCTGCTCCCATGCGGGCGCGGTGAGATCGGCGCGACCACCGCTCCGCCCATCGCTGACGATAGTAGCGGCCCGCTCCGGCGAAGAACGCCGCCTCGGCGCGGCGTGGACGTCGCCCGCGACCTCGACAGATGCGGGGAGAGGTAGGCAGAGGTCGTTGAATCGAATGGATATTCCGGTCTAGGTGCGTTTTGGCCCACAATTCTACGGGATTTTGACCATGAAAGAGCGAGCGAGCGGCCACATCGCTATACATTCCTCACATCAGCGGACGAGCTGCGCATTGCAGTTTTGCATCGAATTTTTGCAACCTTGATGTGAAAAGCGGCTGAGGTGTGCGACCTAATTGGCCGATCGTTTGATTTGCGAAAGCATTTCGTCTTGACCCTTTGCTCCAATCCAGGAATAAGTTGTCTCACGAGAGCGCCGGTATCCGCCCCTCTGGTGCTGAATGGTCTGCACCGATGGTTCGCGGCGCGAGGGTCTACAGCGGGAGGCTTCGCTTCTGCCCCCTGTAGCCTTCGGCCGTTACGGTCCTGTTCACCGCAGGGGTTCGACGACGCCGGGGGAGAAAAAGCCATGCATTCGATTTCTCAAGGCTTTGGGTCGCGGTCGTTCGCTGCCGGTAAGTTCATCGCCTCGCTGATGGCGATGTCGATCGTCGGCTCCGGCTGCGCGCCGCTCGACGAGGACGTGAGCGCGGAGGATTGGGGCGCGGAGGAGCAGGCCGCCGGCACGACGTTCCTTGTCGGCCCTACGCGCACCTACAAGACCCTCAACGACGTCGCCGGCCTGCTGAAGCCGGGCGACATCGTGGAGGTCGACGGCAACGTGACGTACCCGGGCAATATCCGGATCACGAGGGGGGGCACGGCCAGCGCGAAGATCACCATCCGCGGCAAGCGCGTCTCCGGCAAGCGCCCCATCCTCAAGGGCGGCACCAACACCATCGAGCTCAACGCGAACCACGTCGTGCTCGAGGGGTTCGATGTGACCGGCGGCACGACCCGGTGCGTTTTCCACCATGGTCACGAAGTGACCATTCGCGACACGGTGGTCCACGACTGTCCTGCGCACGGCATCCTCGGCGCCGACGGCGACTCGGGCTCGCTGACGCTGGAGTACGTCGAGGTCTACAAGTGCGGGAACGGGACGCAGAAGCACTCGATCTACATGGCCACGGACGAGAGCGCGTATCCGGGCGCCGTGTTCCGGATGAAGCACAGCTACGTCCACGACACAAACGGCGGCAACGCGGTGAAGTCCCGCGCGGAGCGGAACGAGATTTACTATAACTGGATCGAAGGCGGGCTCTACAAGGACCTCGAGCTGATCGGTCCGGACGGGCAGGATCCGGGGCTCGCGCGGGAGGACTCCGATGTGGTCGGCAACGTCTTCCGCAAGACGCACACGCAGTACGTGGTGCGCGTCGGCGGCGACGGCACGGGCGACACCAAGGGGCGGTACCGGTTCGTCAACAACACCTTCCTGCTGATGCAGGGGTCGAACGCGGCGATCCACCTGTTCGACGGCATCGAGAGCATCGAGCTCCACAACAACGTCTTCCACCGCGTCGGCGGCGGCGGCGTCCAGGTCTTCCGCGACACCGAGGCGAAGTGGGCGACCGGCAGCCCGGTGATCAAGGGCGTCAACAACGCGGTGCCCGCGGGCTCGGTTGTGCCTTCCGCCTTCGTGAATACGCAGATCGTGAACAATCCGGGCTTCACGAGCCTGGACCGGCGCGACGTGTCGCTGCTGTCGTCGAGCCCGCTCCTGAACAAGGGCGTGAGCCAGATCTCGGGGATCCCGGGGTACCCGTTCCCGAAGCCGCTGACGAGCCCGCTCTTCCACCCGCCGAAGGGGGCGATCGAGGCGGTCGGCACCGCGCGGCAGCGGACGGCCGTGGGCGCGATGGACATCGGCGCCTTCGAGTTCGGCTCGGGGACGACGACGCCGAGCGAGCCGACGACGCCGACCGAGCCGACGGAGCCGGAGCCGACGACACCAGACCCGGCGCCGTCGTGCCCGACCGTGGACGCTGGCGAGTGGGTGAACACGCCGCTGACGACGCAGTGGGGCACCTTCACGGCGTCGTGGGACGTGACGCCGAGCGCGGCGAAGATCGACGGGGTGGTCGGGCTGTCGAGCGGGGCGGCGGATCAGTGGACCGAGCTCGCGGCGATCGTGATCTTCGACGAGCAGGGCAACGTCCGGGTCCGGAACGGCTCGAGGTACGAGGCGGCGACGGTGTTCCCGTACGTGGCCGGGAAGACGTACACGGTCCGGATGGTGGTCGAGACGTCGTCGCGGCGGTACTCGGTGTACATCCAGCCGAAGGGCGGCGCCGAGGTGCAGCTCGCGTACCGGTACGCCTTCAGGACCGAGCAGGCGCAGATCCGGTCGCTCAACAACTGGGCGATCACCCAGACCGTGGGGTCGGCGTCGCTCTCGGCGTGCAACTTCTCGATGAAGTGAGCCCGTCGGAGGGGGGCGGCCGGTGGAATGAGCGCCGGGGCCCCCTCCTCCTCCTTTCGCTTCGCTTAGAGGCCCGCCCCTTTCGCTTCGCTTAGAGGCCCGCCCGGGGGCCCGACCCGCGAGCCCGTGCTGCTACGTCACCGCACGTTGAAGCCGTGGCGCAGGACCGGGAAGACGCCGAGGTAGAGGCTCCCCGAGGTCGCCCCGATGGAGGGCCAGTCCTGATCGGGCCGCATGGCCTCGAACTCGGCGACCTGACCGCGGAGGAAGTGACGATAGAAGTACACGAAGTCGTGCTCGCCGTTGGAACCGGCGTAATAACCGTGGTTCGAGCTGCCGTGCAGCCCATGGATCCCGTTGTACGAGCGCAGCACGTTGCGGTTGTACCCCTCGTAGTTATGCATCACCTCGTGGAGGAGCCCGGCGTTCGGGACGCCGATCCCTTCGCCGGTGTAGGTGGTGGGGATCGCGAGATACCGGTCGTCCCAAGCCCACGCGAGGTTGCTCTCGTCATCCACCAGCGATCCGTCGGCCCGGTGCTGCGGGATGAAGAGCACGATCATGTCGTAGTCCGAGAGCAGGTGCGCGGTCGGGTGCTCGCTCTGGAAGCGCCCGGTGTCCCACCCATCGTGGTTCGGCTCGTAGATCGGCACGTCCTCGACGGGGGGCAGGACATCGACGGTCCACTTGGCGAGCCCGTACGACAGCGGCTCGAGCCACCTGGCGCTGGTCGCCCTCGCCTGCGTCAAGAGCCTCTCGATGTCGTCCTCGGAGAGCACGCCGACGTTCGACGGGTCCGCTCCGCCGAGCGACGCGCTGTAGTTGATGCTCGTCCGGATGGGCAGGATCCCGATGCGCGTGTCCTCCTGGATCCCGAGCGGCGGGTTCGCGGTGACGTCGACGGTCATGGGCGACGCGCCGACGACCACGCTCTGCTCCCGATACGAGCCCGTGTAGTCGTAGGGCGGCGACTGGGTGCCGAGCCCGACGCCGATGGTGTAGTTGCCCGGCGGCAGCGAGAGCGTGGTTGGCGTAGAGCGCCCCGTGTAAACGTCGTTCACGTACACCTTGCCGGGCTGCGCGCTCGTCGCCGTCACGGTGACAGGCTGGTACGCGGGCCGGTTCGGGGTGTCCACGGAGTACGTCAGATCCGCCACGATCCCCTGCCGCACCTCCTGGCCGTTGCACAGGGTCGCGGGGCACGTCGCGTTCACGACGAGCTGGTCGTCGACCCAGACCTCGACGCCGTAGCTCGTCGATCCTTCGGTGTTGAGGGTCTGGATCCGGAGATCGTTGTCGCCGCTCCCGAACCAGTCGCTCACGTCGATGCGCTGGCCGATGCTCGGATCGTCGATGTCGAACATCCTCCGCTGCAGGCCGTTCACGTAGAGGACGAGCCGGTCGTCCGCGCTCGAGACGCGCAGCTCCACCTTGGAAGGACCGGCCGGCGCGCCGCCCACGAAGCGGAGGTTGTCGACCACGTAATCGGTCGTCGTCTGCGGGACATTCAGGACGATCTTGAACGTCAGATCGCTGTAGGTATTGCTCAGGGCGCTGACGACGCTCGCCGGCACGTTGAACGAGATCGGGCTGTACGTGCCCGCGGGCAGCCCGGCGAGGTTCACCTGACCCAACCACACGCTGTGCACGCCCTGGGACGGGATGTTCACGACGAGCTGCGCGTTGCCGAAGCCGGGCGACACCGGCGGCTTCAGGTCGAAGGCGATCGTCGAGGTCACGCCCGACACGGTGGTCAGCGGCACGGACTGGAGCTCGGCGAAGTTGAAGTTCCGCAGGGCGAGCGCGGAGGTGCCCTCGGAGTGATCGGCGCTCGCGCTCTTCACGCCGCCGGAGGCCGTCCAGTCTGCGGTGCTCTCGAACCCGAGCACCGACGCCGGGTTCACGAGGGCCTGCCCCACCTCATCAACGAACGGCTCGTCCGTGCTGGTCCCCTGTGCGCAGGCAGCGAGCGCGAGCGCGCACGAGGTCGTCATCATGAAACCTAAACGTCGCATTCGATGATCTCCTTTGGATCGGCGGAGCGCTAGTCCCGCTCCGCCTCGCGCCGGTCCCGGGCGGCCCGCCTCCGTGAGGCGAGCCGCGCCCGTGGCAGCGCGGCTGGCGGGGCGCTATCGCAACCGGCGTGCCGCCCCGCCGCGCGAGGGGCATTTCCTGCGACGACGGGCGGCGAGGCGCGCCGAGCGCGGCGCACGCGCGGCTGCGGCGCCACCGAGCCCGCCCACGGATCCAACCTGCAGAGGCAAGCGTTGCCGCACTGGCAAAGTTTGCCAGCGCTGAAAAGCAGAGGCACGGCAAGGATTGCCATCCCGCCGCGTGCCCGCGCCTCGAACACGCCAGGACGACGGCCGCAGGCGTCGCTCGCCCCGCGCCTGCAGATGGAGGCTGAGATGAACGGGTTAGGATTTGAGAGGACGAGCGCGCGGGCTCTGAGAGGAGGCCGTGAAGAGCGCGGCGCCGGGCGGACCCCCCGGGGAGGGGCCGCCCCGGGGGCTCAGGCGAGGCCGCTGCGCTGGAGCAGGGCGTCGAGGGTGGGCTCGCGGCCGCGGAAGCTCTTGTAGAGATCCATCGGGTCCTGCGTGTCGCCGAGCGCGAGGACCTGGCTCCGGAACGCGTCGCCCACCTTCCGGCTGAACAGGCCCTCTTCCTGGAAGCGGGAGAAGGCGTCGGCGTCCAGCACCTCGGCCCACTTGTACGAGTAGTAGCCGGCGGCGTAGCCCACCGGGCTCGAGAAGAGGTGGGAGAAGCCGGCGATCATCGCGTAGCCCTCGGGCAGCGGGACCGGCGAGTAGCGCTCGAGGACCTCGCGCGCGAAATCGACGACGTCGCCGTGCTCGGGGGTCCAGTCCACGTGGAGCGCGAGGTCGATCTCGGCGAAGCCGAGCTGCCGCATCGTCACGGCGCCGGCGCGGAACGTGCGGGCGGCGCGCATCCGCTGGAGCAGGTCGTCGGGGACGGGCGCGCCCGTCTCGTGGTGGCGCGCGAAGAGGTCGAGCGCCTCCCGCTCCCAGCACCAGTTCTCCATGATCTGCGAGGGGAGCTCGACGAAGTCCCAGGCGACGTTGGTGCCGGCGAGGCTCCGGATCGGCACCCGGCTGGAGGCGTGGTGCATCATGTGCCCGAACTCGTGGAACAGCGTCTCGACCTCGCGGTGGTTGAGCAGCGCGGGGCGGCCGCCGACCGGCGGGGTGAAGCTGCCCGCCAGGACCTCGAGGTGCCGCGCGTCCTCGCCGGCCGCGCGCCCGCCGTCGCTCGGAGCGCCCGTGACGAGCCCGTGCATCCAGGCGCCGTCGCGCTTCTGCTCGCGCGGGGCGAAGTCGAGGTAGAACGCGGCGCTCTGGGCGCCGTCCGCCTCGAGGAGCCGGTAGGCGCGGACGGTCGGGTGCCAGGTGGGCGCGTCCTGCCAGGGCGCGATGCGCACGCCGTAGAGGCGGTGGGCGATCTCGAACAGGCCGGAGACGACGCGATCCAGCGGGAAATACGGGCGGAGCGCCTCGTCGTCGAAGTCGTAGCGGGCGCGGCGCAGCTTCTCGGCGTAATAGGAGACGTCCCACGGCGCGATCGGCGGCGCGCCCGGGCCCTCGATCTCGCGGCGGAAGGCGGCGAGCTCGTCCTTCTCGCGGGCGAACACCGGCTCGGTGCGCTCGCGCAGCGTCGCGACGAAGCGGCGCGCCTCGGCGCCCGTCTTGGCCATGCGGTCCTCGAGCACGAGGTCGGCGAAGGTCGCGTAGCCGAGCAGCTTGGCCTTCTCGCGGCGGAGCTCGAGGATGCGGCGGATGAGCGGGCGGTTGTCGTGATCGCCCTCGGTCGCCCGCGTGTTGTAGGCGCGGTAGAAGCGCTCGCGGATCGAGGCGTCGTCGAGGTGCGTGAGCACCGGGATGTAGCTCGGCGCCTGGAGCGTGAAGCGGTAGCCCTTGACGCCCTTGTCCTGGGCGCTCTGGCGGGCGGCCTCGATCGCGCTCGGCGGCAGGCCGGCGAGGCGGGCCGGGTCCTCGACCACGAACTCGAAGGCGTTCGTGGCGTCGAGCACGTTCTGCGAGAAGCGCAGGGTGAGCGTCGCGAGCTCGACGTCGATCTCGGACAGGCGCTTCTTGCCGGGCGGGTCGAGCTCGGCGCCGCTCCGGCGGAAGTCGTCGAGGGTCTTCTTGAAGAAGCGGCGCCGCGGGCCGGTGAGCGCCGCGGCCTCGGGCGTGGCGGCGAACGCCTTGAGCGCGCCGTAGACGCCCTCGTTGAGGGCGATGCCGCTGAGGAACTCGCTGACCTCCGGCTGGACGGCGTTGTAGGCGGCGCGCAGCTCGGGCGTGGTGGACGTCGACTCGAGGTGCGAGACGACGTTCATGGCGCGGTCGAGCCGCTCGGTGACGGCCTCGAGCGCGGCGAGGGTGCTCTCGTAGGTGCGGGGGCCGGGCGCCGCGATGAGCGCCTCGAGCCGGGCGCGGGCGTCCGCGAGCAGCGCGCGCACCGCGGGCTCGACGTGCTCGCTCCGGATGCGATCGAACGGGATCTCGAAGCCGAGAGAGAGCAGGGGATTGTCGGTCGCTTCGGTCATGATCGTTCCTGGTTGGGCGTGAGGGGGCCGACGGACGGGGCGCGGCGCCGGCACCCTCGGCCGGTCCGCGCAGCCCTCCTTTGGTAAAGGCGTCCGCCGGGGTTGGCTAGTGCCGGGCGCGCGAAGGCGCCGGGACGCGGGGCGGGCGGCGCTAGACGCCGAGCCAGCGCGCGACGATCGTGGCGAGCACGTCGGACGTCCCCGAGTGGATGCTGCCGCCCAGCGCGTCGTCCACGGCGGAGGGGAGGCCGCTCTCCTCGAGATAGCCGGCGCCGCCGCGGAGCTGGAGATCGTCCAGCGCGGATTGCAAGGCCGAGTCCGCCGTGTGCCACTTGGCGAGGGCGGCCTCGGCCTGGCCGCGGTGGCCCTGGTCGAGCTCCCAGGCGGCGCGGTAGACGAGCAGCCTTGAGGTCTCCAGCCGCAGCTTCATCCGCGCGAGGCGGTGCGCGACGGCCTGGTGGCGGGCGATCGACTGGCCGCCGAGCGCGCGCTCCCGGGCGAAGCGGACCGCCTCGCCGAGGGCGCGCTCCAGGGCGCCGAGGCGGAAGGCGAGGATCAGCGCGCGCTCGTAGGTCATCGCGATCTGGAAGACGGCGAGGCCGGCGCCGGCGCGGCCGAGGAGCGCGTCGGGGCCGACCTCGCAGCCGGCGAACGAGACGGGCGCGAGCCGCGCGCCGCGGAGGCCCGCGGTCGCGAGCGGGGCGCCCGGCCGGACGCGCGCCGCGCCGCGGCCCTCCGCGGCGGCGGGAGCGCCCGCGGCGTCCGCCCCGCCCGCGGCGTCGCGGGGGACGAGCAGCGCCGTGAGGCCGCGCGCCGGCGCGCCGCCGGCGCGGCCGTCGCCGCCGTCGCGCGCGATCGCGAAGTACACGTCGGCCCGGTCGGCCCAGGTCACGTACCGCTTCTCGCCGGTGAGCCGGTAGCCTGCGGCGGTGCGGTCGGCCGTGGCCTCGACCGACGCGACGTCCGAGCCGGCGCCGGCCTCGGTCGCCGCGACCGTGGCCATGCGCTCGCCGGTCGCCATCCGGGGCAGCCACGCGCGCTGCTGCGCGGGCGTGCCCACCCGGGCGAGCAGGAGCGCCACGCCGAAGAGGTGCGCCCCCGCGGCGAGCAGGACGCCTCCGTCGCGCAGCGTCGCGCCGAGGCCCTCGTAGGCGAGCGCCGTCGTGACGAGGTCGAGGCCCTCGCCGCCGAGATCGCGGGCGATCGGCAGGCCGAGGGCGCCGCCCCGGGCGAGGACGCGCATGCGGTCGTCCGGGGCCGCGGCGTCGGCCTCGGCGCCGAGGGCGCGCATGCGGTCGTGGACGGCGCGCTGCGCAGGGGTCCATCCGAAGTCCATCGCTCGTGCGATACCAGAGCGGGCGAGGGGCGGGGAGGACGCGCGGCGGCGCGCCGTCCACCACCGCCTGCACCGCCTGCGCGGACCTCAGTAGGGGCGCTCGCCGACGAAGTTGCCGGGAGGGTCGTAGTTGCACACCCAGAGCTGCCACGACCCGCCGCCGAACGGCGAGTCGCCCGAGCAATCGGCGACCCCGCAGCCGAGCCGCAGGGAGTCGGCCCAGACCACCTGCGTGTAATGGCCGCAGGTGGAGCTGCACGAATTGCTCGAGAGGTCGTAATTGGCGGCCTCGTCGACCCACGCCGCGACGACGTCCTCCGGCGAGGCCGCGGCGCCGCTCGTGGCGTAGAGGTTCTCTCCGTAGCTGCTCTTGCTATGGCCGAACACGCACCCGTCGGCGTAGGCCTGGGCCACGGCGGCGATCTCCGGCGACCACGTGAGCACGGGGATCGGATCGTCGGCGGGCGGGTCGACCGTGGCGCGCGCCCTGTTGTGGGCCGCCGTGATCCCGGCCATCTCGGGCGGCTCGCCGGCGGCCTGGCCCGCCGTGGCCTCGTCGTCGGACGAGCCGCTGCACGCGGCCGTCAGGGCGAGGACGAGAGAGAGCCGCGAGAGTCGGGGGAGCCGTGGGCCGAGCGTGGTCACGGGGCGATTGTCCTACGGCTCGGCCGAGCTCTGCAACGGCTATTCGAGGATGGCTATGGGCGAACCACGACGTGCCGTGTCATGGGCGCCGGAGAGCACCCCTGGACGGCCGCATCCGGGCGTCCTGCCCGCGCCGAGTCGCACATCAACAGATCTCGTCATGCCTTGCTGGCGTGCTGACGGGCCTCGCCCTAAGGTGACGCCGAGAGCGGGAACAATTCCGCAGGATGGTCCTTGTCAGCCGGGTCGGTTTATGAGTTATTGTCGCCCTGCTCCGGCGGCGGCTGTCGCCCGAGCATCGAGGTGAGCGGTCGCCCTCATGGGGTCTCGCCGCAGCCGCGGCGATCCGGCACCGGACGCGCTCCCGACAAAGAACGAAGGAGTTTCCTGATGAACATCCGTCTGACGTGGCGAATCGCGACATTCCCTTTGGCGCTGGCGGGGCTCTCCGTCGTTCCGCTGATGGGGTGTGACAAGGCCGCGGAGCTGCAGAATGACCTCTGTTGTCGCGACTTCACGCCGGGCGCCGATCTCGCCGCGGTGCAGTGGGGGCTCGAGGGCGAAGCCGAGCTCAATTACGGTGCCTTCATGCAGTCCGTGTCCGACTTCACCGGGGCCGCGGGCTCCATCGTGGCCGACGTGACCAGCGCCTGTCAGGCGATCGCGCTGGATCTCGGCGAGGACGCGTCGACGGTCACGGCGACGAAGCCGAGCGAGCGGGCGACGCAGTGGTGCGAGCTCGCCATCGACGCGATCGGGGAGGCGTCGGCCGATCTGTCGTTCTCTTTCCAGCCGCCGAGCTGCACGGTCGACGCGAGCGTGCAGGCGAACTGCGAGGCGAGGTGCAGCGCCAACGTCGAGTGCCAGCTGACGCCGGCGGAGATCATCGCGCGCTGCGATCCTGGCCAGCTCTCGGGCCGGTGCGAGGGGACGTGCACGGGCAGCTGCGAGGGCTCGGCCAACCTGGCCGTCACCTGCGAGGGCGCGTGCCACGGCACCTGCGAGGGCACGTGCGACGGCGAGTGCTCCGCGACGACCGCGGGCGGCGACTGCCGCGGGGCGTGCGACGGCACCTGCACGGGCGAGTGCCGCGGATCGTGCGAGATCGCGGCCGACGCGCAGGTGGAGTGCAACGCGGACTGCTCGGGCGAGTGCAGCCTCACGTTCGAGGCGCCGAAGTGCAAGACCAACCTCAAGCCGCCGAAGGCCGAGTGCACGGGGACCGCGGAGTGCAGCGGCTCCTGCGAGGCGAGCGCGAGCGCGAGGGCGAGCTGCAAGGAGCCTGCGGTCACCGTCACGGGCGGGCAGGGCGCCGAGGCGGTGGTCGCGACGCTCCGGGCGAACCTGCCGCGGCTCCTGGTCGCCGCCCAGGCGCGCGGCCAGCTGCTCCTCGACAGCGCCGAGGGCGTGGTCGCGGCCGCGGGCAACCTCGAGGGCGCGGTCACCGGCAGCGTGAAGGCGGGGGCGTGCATCATCCCGGCCAGCAACGCGATCACGCAGGCTGTCGAGAACATCGACGCGAGCCTCACGGCCAGCACCAGGGTGATGGGCGAGCTCAGGATCGCCCCCGCGGGCGGCGAGTGAGCGCGCGCCCGGCGGCGGCGCGGGCCGCTCACCGCGGCCCGCGCCGCCGCCGGGCGCGGAACGCCTCCGGCGTCGCGCCGGTCCAGCGCCGGAACGCCCGGTGGAAGGCGCTCGGCTCCGAGTAGCCGAGCAGGTAGGCGACCTCGCCGATCGCCATGTCCGCCTCCAGGAGCGCCGCCGCGCGGCCGCGGCGGACCTCGTCGAGCAGGGCGTGGATCGACGTGCCCTCGTCGCCGAGGCGGCGCTGGAGCGTGCGCGGGCTCATCCGCAGGCGCGCCGCGAGCGCGCCCAGGTCGGCCCCCTCGCGCAGCCGCTCGCCGAGCAGCGCCCGCACGCGGTCGGACACCGCGGGCGGCGCCGCGCCCGGCAGGCTCGCCGCGATGACCTGCACGTGGCGCTCGAGGAAGGCGGCGAGCGCCTCGTTGGCATGGGGCAGCGGCCGGGCCAGCGCCTCGATGGGCAGGACCAGCTCGGTCTGCGGCGCCTCGAAGCGCACCGGCGAGCCGAGCCGCCGCGCCTTCTCGGCCGGATCGCCCGCGGGCGCATGGCGGAAGCGCACCGCGACCGCCTGGATCGGGTCGCCGCACATGCGGCCGGCGTTCACGAGCACGTCGAACGCGAACATCTCCGCCACCTGGCCGTGGGCTGGCCGATCGGGCCCGAACGGCGCGAAGGTGATGTGCGCACAGCCGCCGCGGATCTCCAGGGCGTAGCGCTCGCCCTCGTTCCAGACCTGCTGGTAGCGGAGCATCCGGTGGAACGCCTCGCCGAGGGTGGGGCTGCTCATGGCGAGGAAGCCGAGGGCGTCGAAGTGCTCCGGCTGGAATCGCCCGGCGAAATCGAGGCCGAGGTGCGGATCGGCGGCGGCCGTCGCGGCCGCCTCGACGAGCGCGTAGAAGGCGGCGAGCGGGACGCGGGCGTCGGGATCGGCGAGCGCCGCGGCCGGGAGCCCCGCGGCCTCCAGCAGCGCGGCGCGGTCCGCCCCGCGCTGCGCGGCGTGGTCGGCGAGCTGCGCGGCGGTGCGGGCCCAGATCGTCGGCGCGCGCGCCGGGGACCGGGCGGGCTGGCGCCGCAGGTCAGCCCTTGTGGCGCGCGCTGTCACTGCTCCCCCGCCGAGGGAGCCTCAGGCTTCCGGGCAATCGGAGGAGCATCATGCGAAGGCACGGCATCGAGGAAGGGCGCGGCGGGTTCGTCGAGGGCGCCTGGTACATCATCGCGGACGCTGCGCGCGTGGGCAAGCGGCCGGTCACGGTGGAGCGGTTCGGGAGGCGCATCGTGCTGTTCCGCGACGAGCGGGGCGCGCTGGTCGCGGCGCGGGCGCGCTGTCCACACCGGGGCGCGGACCTCGGCCTGGGGCGCGTCGTGGACGGGGCGCTCGAGTGCCCGTACCACGGCTTCCGGTTCGCCTCGGACGGGCGCTGCGTGGCGATCCCGTGCGAGGGGCGGGGGGCGAGCGCGCGCGGCGTGGCCGAGGCGCTCGCGCTGACGCGCTACGAGGTGCGCGAGCACCGGGGCTTCGTGTGGCTCTTCTGGGGCGAGCGGCCGGACGAGCTGCCGCCGGTGCCCTGGTTCGAGGGGCTGCCGGCCGACGAGCGGCACGCGCACACGGCGTCGACGGACTGGGAGGTGCCGTTCGCGCGGGCGATGGAGGGGATGCTCGACCTCCACCACGCGCCGTTCGCGCACCGGCCGTGGGTGCCGGGCATGGGCGCGCTGCTGGACCCGTACGACGTCCGGGTGGAGGGCGACGTCATCCACGCGATGGGGGTGCTCCGCCACGACGACGGGGCGCCGTGGGACGGCCGCCGGGGGTGGAAGTTCGAGATGGAGGTGCGCTTCCCGGGGGCGTTGCGGCTCTCGTTCGGGAAGCTGGTGGTGGGGGTGGTGGGGTGCGCGCCGATCGACGCGGGGCGGACGGCGATCGTGGGGCGGTACTACATGCCGGTCCCGGCGATCGGGCGGCTGCTTGCGCGGCTCGGGCTGCTGATGGAGTTCTGGCTGATCCAGCCGGAAGACGAGCGGATGCTGGCGTCGTCGGAGCCGCGCGACGCGGACCTGGAGGCGTGCCGCTTCGTGCGCGCGGATGCGGGGATCCTCGCGTGGCACAAGATGCGGCGGGCGCGGCTGAAGGCGCAGCGGGAGGGGGAGCCGCGCGGGCTGCCGGTCGAGGCGGGGTGAGGCGCGGCGCGGCGCGGCGCGGCGCGGGGGCGGGCGCGCGGGGCGTCGGGCGCGGCCGCGGGGCGCGTCAGCCGCGCATCGAGGCGAGGGTCTGGACGACGACGCGCAGGTCGTCGACGTCGAGCGGTTTGTCGAGCACGGCGTCGGCGCCCAGGCGGTAGGCCTCGGCGTGGGTCTCCGGGTCTCCGAACGCGGTGATGAGGACCACGGGGGTGGCCCAGTCGTCGCGGCGCAGGCCGGCGAGCAGCTCGAGGCCGCTCCTGCCCGGCATCCGGATGTCGCTGACGACGACGTCGGCTGGGGCGCCGCCGCCGGAGACGAGCGCGTCGCCCATCAGCTCGAGGAGGTGGTTGGCGTCGCGCGCCTCCAGGACCTCGTAGCCGTCGCGACGGAGGGCGGTGGCGAGCAGCAGCCGCAGCTCCCGGTCGTCCTCGGCGAGGAGAACGCGGACGGGCGTCGCGACGGGGTGGACGCTCGGCAGGGGTTCAGGAGGCACACTCGGGGACCAGGCATGTTCGCGGAGCTGCTCGGGGTTCATGGGTTCTCCTTCGACGGGTCCTGAGTGCAGGCAGCGTGCCGCGGGCGGCGGCGGGAACCGGGAACCGACCGGGGTTGGGCACGAACCGACCCGGGTTGAGGTGAGGGCCAAGAACCGACCCAAGTTGGGGCGGACCGACCCGGGTTGAGGTGAGGGGGCGGATCGGACCGAGGTTGAGGTGAGGGGCCAGGAACCGACCCAGGTTGGGGCGCCCGACCCAGGTTGGGGCGCCCGGGGGCGCCCGACCCAGGTTGGGGCCGGGGGGGGCGGACCGACCGAGGTTGAGGTGAAGGGCCAGGAGCCGACCCAGGTTGGGGCGCCCGACCC
Source organism: Sorangium cellulosum So0157-2 (assembly GCF_000418325.1). GTDB lineage: Bacteria > Myxococcota_A > Polyangia > Polyangiales > Polyangiaceae > Sorangium > Sorangium cellulosum_D. Next base: position 11,512,023 of record NC_021658.1, on the reverse strand, counting down.
AGGTTGGGGCGCCCGGGGGCGCCCGACCCAGGTTGGGGCCGGGGGGGGCGGACCGACCGAGGTTGAGGTGAAGGGCCAGGAGCCGACCCAGGTTGGGGCGCCCGACCCAGGTTGGGGCGGCCCGACCCGGCCCCGCCCGACCCAGGTTGAGGTGGCTGGGGTCTTCCTCCGCGCCTCAGCCGCCCTTCGCCGCCCCGGCGGCCGGCTCCCACCGCTCGAGCTTGCGGTGCAGCGTCTTCCGGTCGAGCCCCAGGATCCGGGCCGCCAGCGTCTTGTTCCCCCCCGCCGCCTCCAGCACCCGCAGGATGTACCGGCGCTCCACCTCCTCGAGCGGCACCAGCTCCGACGGATCATCCCCCGCCACGAGCACATGCGACGGCCGGTGCTCCCGCACCTTCGCCGGCAGATCGTCCACCGTGATCTCCTGGTACCGCGTGAGCGCCACCGCCCGCTCGATGCAGTTCTGGATCTCCCGCACATTGCCCGGCCACGAGTACGCAAGCAGCCGCTCGGCGGCCGGGGGCGACAGGCCCACCACCTCCTTGCCCGAGCGTGCGGCGAAGTCCTCCAGGAAGCGCTGCGCGAGCAGCAGCACGTCGCTGCCCCGCGCCCGCACCGGCGGCAGCTCCACGTGGAGCACGTTGATCCGGTAATACAGATCCTCCCGGAACCGGCGCTCCTCGACCGCCTCGTCCAGATCGCGGTTCGTCGCGGCCACGATGCGCGCATCGAACGGCACCTCCGCGTTCCCGCCCACCGGCCGCACCCGGCGCTCCTGCAGCGCGCGCAGCAGCTTCGGCTGCACCGCGAGCGGCAGCTCCCCGATCTCGTCGAGCAGCAGCGTCCCGCCGTTCGCCTCCACGAACAGCCCGGATCGGGCCGCGCGCGCGTCGGTGAACGCGCCCCGCGCATGCCCGAAGAGCTCGCTCTCGATCAGCGACTCCGGCACCGCCGCGCAGTTGATCGCCACGAACGGCCCCCCCTTGCGGCGGCTCCGCTCGTGCAGCGCCCGCGCGACGACCTCCTTGCCCGTCCCGCTCTCGCCCGTGATGAGCACCGTCGCCTCCGCGTCGGCGATGCGCTCGATCAGGTCCTGCACCGCCCGCATCGCGGCGCTCCGGCCGATGAGGTCCGGGAACGCGCCGGGCCCGGCCACCGCGCGGCGCAGCCGCCGCACCTCGGCCTTGAGCGCGTGGTGCGCGATCGCCCGCTCCAGCGCCAGCGCCAGCGCCTCGATGTCGACCGGCTTGGTCACGTAGTCGTACGCGCCCGCGCGGATCGCCTGCACCGCCGTCTCGATGCTGCCGAAGGCGGTGATCACCACCACCGGCAGGTCCGGCCGGATCTCGGCCGCCCGGCGGCAGACCGCGATCCCATCCATGCCGCGCATGTTCAGGTCGGTCAGGAGGACGTCGAAGCGCTCGTCCTCCTCGAGCAGCGCGAGCGCCTCCGCAGGTGAGGTCTGCGTGGTCGCCTCGACGCCCCGCGCGCGGAGGTCCGCCGCGAGCCACGCGCACATCGCCTCGTCGTCGTCGATGATCAGCGCTCGCCGTCCCATCTCTCCTCGATCGGTTGCGTAATACAGCGCCGGGCCCGCCACCAGCCGTCGCTAGGCCGCCGTCCCGGCCAGCCCGCCCTGCCCCGGAGCGGGCGCGCCCTCGCCCCCGGCCGCCGGCGCCGCCGGCGCCGCGCCCCCAGGGCCGCTCGGGGCGAGGTACACCGTGAACGTCGAGCCCTTGCCGAGCTCGCTCTCCACGTCGAGCCAGCCCCCGTGCTCGCGCACGATGCCGTAGGAGACGCTCAGCCCGAGGCCGGTGCCCTCGCCGACGTCCTTCGTGGTGAAGAACGGCTCGAACACGCGGGGGATGTTCTCGGGCGCGATCCCGTCGCCTTGGTCGATCACCCGGATGGCCACGTGCTCGCCCTCGGCGCCGCCGTGATCGGCCGGCGGGCGGGCGCGCGCGCGCTCGACGCGGACCGTGAGCTCGCCGCCGCGCTTCATCGACTGCATGCCGTTCATCACGAGGTTCGTGAGCACCTGCTGCATCTGCCCGGTGTCCACCTCGGCCTGCGCCCCCGGCGGGGCGAGGTCCGCCTCGTCGAGGCGGAGCGTCACGCTCCGCTTGCGGGCGAGGGGCTCCAGCAGGGCCAGCGTCTGGCGCGCGATCTGCGCGAGATCGGCCGGCGCCTTCTGCGCCACCCGGCGGCGCGCGAAATCGAGCAGCTGCCGGATGATCTTCGTCATCCGATCCGCCTGCTCGGCGATGATCCGCGCGCTGTCCGCCGCCTCCTCCGGCGAGAGGCCGCGGGCGATCATCTTGGCGCGGCCGCCCACCACGTTGAGCGGCGTGCCGAGCTCGTGCGCGATGCCCGACGCCAGCTTGCCCACGGTGGTGAGCCGATCGGCGTGCCGGAGCTGCTCCAGCGCGGCGATGCGCGCGGTCGTCTCCCGGGCGGCGCGCTCGCGCGCCTCGGCGAGGTTCTCGCACATCGCGTTGATCTCCCGGGCGATCTGCCCGAGCTCGTCGCGCTGCGGCAGGAGCAGCGGGCCGCCGAGGTCGCCTTCCCCGATGCGCCGGGTCTTGTCGACGAGCCGCTGCGTCGGCCGCCCGACGAGGAGCTGCCCGAAGGTCATCGCCAGCAGGCCGCTCAGCGCCGCGAGGGCGACGATGGTGGTCACCGTGTTGATCACGCTCGCCTGGACGTACGACTCTCCCTCCTCGAGCGACTCCGAGATCTCGATCGCGCCGACGCGCGTCGGGTCCACGGCGACCGGCGCGTAGGTGTAAAAGCGCCCGGTCTTGTCGCCCTCGCGCTGCATCCGGAACACCTCGGTGCCCCCGGCGAGATCGGCGATCTCGTCGGCGGGCAGCGCGGGCGCGAAGCGATCGCCGGGGGGCGCGTCGAGCCAGACCCAGCGGAAGTGCACGCCGTCCTCGCGCTCGCTCGCCTCGTCGAGCACGCGGAGCGCCTCGTCGAGCCCGTCGCGGCGCCACCGCTCCGTCACCGCCGCGCGCAGCGCGATGCCGATGAGGTGCTCGTCGCGCCGCATGTCCGCCTCGAACAGCGCCCGCTCGCGCCGGACCGAGAGGTAGCCGTAGAGGCTCAGCGCCGCGCACATGACGAGGACGAGGGCCAGGGTGAGCTTGCTGGCGAGCCGCATGGGATCCTGGAGGAGGATGCAGGACGCGTGCGCATTCTCAAGCGGGAGCGTCGCTGCGCCGGTCGGTCCGGGGCCGCCCCGGATCTCCCCGGTGGGGCAAAACTCCCCTGGGCAGGCCCCGCGCGGCCCGTCTCCGTCACGCGCGCTCCACGTCCTCCCACGAGCCGGTCGCCGCGAGCTGCGGCGCCGCCACCGGCGCCGACCAGCGCAGCGGCACCGCGTCGTCCGTCCACACGCCCTCGGCCACGCGGAACCGCAGGAGCCGCTGGGCCCCGGCGAAGGCGGCGAGCTCCGCCCCGTCCCAGAGCACCTCGGCCTCTCCGGTCAGCGACAGCACCCCGCCGGACGCGAAGTCCACGAAGAGCAGCCCGGCGCGCGGGTTCAGCGCCAGGTTGCCGAGCGTGTTGAACGCGGAGTTCCCGGCGAAATCCGGCGCGGTGAGCGCGGAGCGGCCGTCCTCCTCCGTCACGCGCACGAAGCCGGGCTTGCCGCCCCGGTGGGACACGTCGGCCCCCTCGATCGCGCCGCCCCCGCGCGCGGCCGGCGCGGCGGTCGCGATGAAGAACGTGTCCGCGCGGCGGATCAGCGCCGCGGCGCCGGCGGACAGGACCGGCCCTTCCGCCTGCGCCGCCGGGGGCGCGGCGGCCGCGCCGGGCTCTCTCACGAACACCGGCTCGCGCGCCTGGATGTACTGCGGGCAGTTGCCGAAGCTCTGCCCGACCTCGACGACGAAGCCGCCGTCTCTGGCCTCGACGATCGTGCCGTTCATCCGGTTGCGACGGCGGGTCTCGAGCTGGATGCCGAGCAGGCCCACCGGCGCGCCCGCGGCGAGGTGCGCGGCGAGCGGATCGCCGGGCAGGGGGCGCGTGTTCACGGCGAGCGTCCGCGGATCCGGCGAGGCGATGAACCCCGGCCGCCCCACGAGGAGCGAGGCCCAGGGCCGGCCCCGCGCGTCGAGGCTCCCGACGAGCAGAGACGGCAGCTTCGCGAACAGCTCGCGGTGCTGGTCGGGCATGAAATCCCGGATGATCCTGCGTCCGGCCTTCTCGGCCCGCTCGCGCGCGCCGGCCCGCTCCTGCACGGCCATCTCGCCTGGGTGATAGGGCGACCCGTCGCCGGGCCATCCGGGCAGGGCGTTCACAGGGCCGTCCTTGTCATCGGCGCGAAGCCGGGCAGCTCCTCCACGCGGGCGAGCCACGCGCGCACGTGGCCGTACGGCTCCAGCGACACGCCGCCTTCCGGCGCGTGCGCCGTGTACGTGTACATCGCGATGTCCGCGACGGTCGGCGCGTCGCCCGCGAGGAATCGCCGCGCCGAGAGGTGCTGATCGACCACCGCGAGGAGCTGGCCGGCGATCGCCTTGGCCCGATCGACATCCACCTTGGCGCCGAACACGCGCGCGAGGCGCGCCGCCCCGGGCCCCGCCACGAGCTGCCCCGCGGCCACGGAGAGCCATTGCTGCACGCGCGCCGCCGCCACCGGATCGCGCGGGAGCCATCGCCCCGCCGGGTCGTAGCGCGCCGCCAGGTACACGAGGATCGCGTTGCTGTCGGCCAGCGTCACGTCGCCGTCCTCGATCACCGGCACCTGACCGAAGGGGTTCTTGCGCAGGAACTCGGGCGCCTTGTGGGCGCCGCTCTTCAAATCCACGTCGACGAGCTCGAACGGAAGCCGCAGCAGCGACAGGAACAGCTCCACGCGGTGCGCGTGTCCCGAGAGCGGGTGACGATAAAGACGGATGGGTCTGGCAGGGGTCGTCATCGAGGTGTCCTTGGGGAGGGATGTCGTCGAGAGGCGGCCCGGCCGGCGTGGGCTTCCCCGCCTCGCCAGCCGAAGATGCCCATTCCAGTGGGGATGGGTAATACCCGTCCTTGACAAGGGACCATTCCAGAAACTGGAATAATTGGATGGATCGGCTGGACACCATGCGCGTGTTCGTCGCCGTCGCCGAGGAGGAGGGCTTCGCGCCCGCGGCGCGGCGGCTGTCCATGTCGCCGCCGGCGGTGACGCGGGCCATCTCCGCGCTGGAGGAGCGGATCGGCACGCGGCTCCTGCACCGCACCACGCGCATCGTCCGCCTCACCGAGGCGGGCGCCCGGTTCCTCGCGGACTGCAAGCGGATCCTCGCGGAGATCGAGGAGGCCGAGGCGTCGGCGGCCGGGTCGCACGCCGCGCTGCGGGGGCCGGTCGGCGTGACGGCGCCGGTCCTGTTCGGGCGGATGTTCGTCGCGCCGATCGTGTTCGACTTCCTGGCGCGCCATCCGCGCGTGTCGGCGCGGACGCTGCTCCTCGACCGGGTCGTGGACATGCTCGACGAGGGGATCGACGTCGCCGTCCGGATCGCCCATCTGCGGGACTCATCGCTGACCGCGATCCGCGTCGGCTCGGTGCGGCGGGTGGTCTGCGCGTCGCCGGGCTACCTCGCCGCGCGCGGCGCGCCCGCGACGCCGGGCGACCTGGCGCGGCTCGACACCATCTCGTTCTCGCAGACGGGCTCGCCCGAGGAGTGGTCGTTCGGGTCGGGCGCGCGGGTCGAGAAGGTCCTCCCGCCGTCTCAGCTCCTCGTCAACACGGCCGACGTGGCCATCGCGGCGGCCGCTGCCGGGCGGGGGCTCGCGCGCGTGCTCTCGTATCAGATCGGCCCGGAGCTGCGCGACGGGCGCCTCGCCATCGTGCTCCCGGCGTTCGAGCCCCCGCCGGTGCCGATCCACGTCGTGCACCCCGAGGGCCGCCTCGCGGCGGCGAGGGTGCGGGCCTTCGTCGATTTCCTTGTCGAGCGGCTGAGGGCCGAGACGTGGCTGCGCTGAGCCGCGACGCCCGGCGGCGCTGCGCTGCGCTGGCGCGGCGTGCACCGCTCTCGGGTCGAGCCCGGAGCTCCCGCTCGCCGCGGCGGCGCCCGAGCTTACCGGCTTGCGCCGTCCGCCGCGATCGGGCCAAGGTCGCAGGATGAAGCGCCGGTTCAACACGGCCGGGCCCTGCATCGAGGGGATGCACTACATGATCCCGCCGGCCCGCCGCCTGCCGGAGGCGCCCGGGCTCGTGGAGCAGCTCGGCTATTTCGTGGTGCACGCCCCGCGGCAGACGGGCAAGACCACCGCGCTGCGGGCGCTCGCGCGCAGCCTCACGGCCTCGGGCAAGCACGCGGCGGTCCTGCTCTCGTGCGAGGCCGGCCAGGCGGCCGGCGACGACTACGATGCGGCCGAGCGGATCGTGCTGTCCAACATGCGCAGCGAGGCCGAGTCGAGGCTCGCTCCGGAGCAGCGGCCGCCGCCCTTTCCCGATGCGCCGCCCGGCGATCGTCTGCGGGCGGCGCTGAAGGCCTGGGCACAGGCCTGCCCGCTGCCGCTCGCGCTGATGCTCGACGAGATCGACGCGCTCCGCGACAGCAGCCTCGTGACCGTGCTCCGGCAGCTCCGGGCGGGCTTCCCCGGTCGTCCTCGAGAATTCCCCGCCTCCGTGATCCTCTGCGGCCTGCGTGACGTGCGCGACTACAAGGCCGCGAGCGGCGGCGATCCGTCGCGGCTGGGCACGGCGAGCCCGTTCAACATCAAGCTCGAGTCGCTCCGCCTCGACGACTTCAGCCTCGATGATGTGCGGGAGCTCTACGGACAGCACACGGCGGACACGGGGCAGGTCTTCGCCGAGGAGGCGATCTCGCGCGCCTTCGAGGCGACGCGGGGGCAGCCGTGGCTGGTGAACGCGCTGGCGCGCGAGGTCGTCGAGAAGATGGCCGTGCCGCCCGCGCAGGCCGTCACGGCGGCGCACGTCGAGGAGGCCAAGGAACGGCTGATCCTGGCGCGCGCCACGCACCTGGATTCGCTGGTGGCGAAGCTCGCCGAGCCGCGGGTGAAGCGCTTCATCGAGCCCGTCCTCGCGGGCACCCTGACGGGCAAGGACGGAGCCTACGACGACGACCTGAACTACTGCCGCGATCTCGGCCTGCTCGCGCGGGACAACCCGCTCCGGATCGCCAACCCCATCTATCACGAGGTGATCGCGCGCGTGCTCGCCGGCTCGGTGGAGGCCGAGATCGTGGCGGAGCCGCGGAGCTTCGTCCTCCCCGACGGCCGCCTCGACTTCGGCCGCGTCCTGCGCGAGTTCGCCGACTTCTGGCGCGAGCACGGCGACGTCTTGGCCGCCGGCCTGCCCTATCACGAGGCGGCGCCGCAGCTCGTGCTGATGGCGTTCCTGCAGCGCGTGGTGAACGGCGGCGGGGTCATCGATCGCGAGTACGGCATCGGCCGCGGCCGGATCGACCTGCTGGTGCGCTGGCCCTACCGCGACGCGAGCGGCGCGCGCGCGTGGCAGCGCGAGGCGCTGGAGCTGAAGGTCTGGCGAGGCAAGACGAGAGATCCGCTGAACAAGGCGCTCGCGCAGCTCGACGGCTATCTCGACAAGACGGGGCTCGATGCCGGGGTGCTGGTGATCTTCGACCGGCGGCCGGAGGCCGGCGATATCGAGACGCGCACCCGATTCGAGGAGGCGGAGACGCCTTCGGGGAGGACGGTGACGCTGCTGCGGGCATAGCCAAGAGCGTCGCGACGAGGCGCGCGACGCGGCGCCGGCGACGGCGTCCGATGGACCGAGCTCGTCACCCGTCGCGCTCGGGCAGCGGCGCCCGCGCGCGCGGCGCCTCGTCCGCGTCCTCGCGCAGATCCCGCCGCCTCCGGCGCCTCCGGACCGACATCCCGCTCGACTGCATCGCGAAGAGGAGCGCCTCCCGCAGGTTCGAGAGCGTCTTGATGTTCGACAGATCGAGCCCCAGCGACACCACCGTCTGCGCCACCTCGGGCCGGATGCCGACGACGATGCCCTGCGCGCCGAGCATGGCGACGGCGTCGATGAGCCTCAGCACGTGATCGGCCGTGGCCGCGTCCAGCGCGCTCACCCCGGTGAGATCGATGATCGCGTGACGGCACCGGGTCCGCGCCACGGCCTCGAGCAGCACCTCCATCATCTGCTGCGAGCGCTGCTCGTCCAGCACGCCGAGCACCGGCATCGTCAGGACCCCCTTCCAGACCTCGATGATCGGCGTCGACAGCGCCCGGATCGCCTCCTGCTGCCGCTCGATGATCTCGAGCCGCTCCTTCAGCATGGCCTGGTGGCGCTTCTGCTCCGTGACGTCGGTCGCGCCGCCCGCCATCTGGAACGGCACGCCCCGCTCGTCCCACTCCGCCATGCCGCGCGTGAACACGTCGCGATACTCCCCGTCCTCGCGGCGCAGCCGGTACTCGATCGCGAACGGCCGCCGCTCCTCGAGGTGCGCCTTGAGCGCGGCCTGCATGCGGCTCCGATCGTCGGGGTGCACGCGCTCGAAGAAGCTCATGAACGTCCCGCCCCATGCCTCGCGGCTGACGCCCATCATCTCCAGCATGCGATCGCTCCACTCCGTCGTGTCCTCGCGGATGTTCCAGAACCAGATGCCCTCGTTCGACCCCTCCGCGAACAGCCGGTAGCGCGCCGCGCTCTGCCGCAGGGCGGCCTCGGCCCGGCGCACGTCGGCCACGTCGATGGTGCCGCCGATCCAGAGCGCGATGCTCCCCGCCGCGTCGCGCTGCGGCAGCGCCCTCACCACGTGCTCGCGGTAGCTCTGGTCGCTCGCGCGCCGCAGGCGGAACTCCGTCTCGTACGGCTGCCCCGTCTCCAGGCTCCGGGTCCACACCGCGATCGTCTTCTGGACGTCGTCCGGGTGCAGCATGGAGAGCCAGCCCTCGCCGAGCATCTGGTCTTCCGTGCGATCGAAGTAGTCGAGGACGGCCTGGTTCACGAAGTTCAGCTTGCCGTCCGGGCGCGCGGTCCACACCTGGAGGGGCATGGCGTTCCCGAAGGTCCGGAGCTGCGCGTCCAGCGCGCCGGCCCGCGCGCCGTGCTGGGACGGCTGCTGGGGCGCGGCGCCGGCGCCGCGCAGCCGGCTCGGCGGCGGCGCCTCGCGGCCGCCCGGGTCGGCGAAACCGGCCCCGAGCGCGCGGGCGAGCGGCTCCTCCAGATCGAGGGTGCGCTCGGCCTCGGTCTCCGCGATCCGGGCGCGCACGAGGCGGAGGAGCTCCTTCCGCACCTCCTCTTCGATCCGGGCGCGCAGGTAGTCCTTCGCGCCGATCTGCGACTCGGCGAACAGCACCGACCCCGCCGCCGGCTCCGCCACGTCGAGGTAGATCCCGAGCGGCGCGCGCGGCCTCGGCGTGATGCGCAGCACGATCGTCGCGTCGAGCCGGTGCTCCGCCGCGTCCGCCTCCCCGGCCGTATCGACCCGGACCGTCAGGACCTGCGGGATCGACACGTCGACCGCGACGCTCACGCCGCGCGTCACCGTCGCGTCGCCGATCTGGAAGTCGACCGTGAGGCGCGACGGCTTCCCGAGGATCTTGAGCTCCCGCTCCTCGCGGCGCGCGAGCGGCAGGAGGGAGTTCGCTCGCCGGCGAATCACGTCGTCCGTCACCGTGAGATCGAGGAGGTTCCGGCCAAACTCCTCGAGCGTCAGCCCTCCGTGCTCCACCATGGCTCCTTCCCGCTGCCGCCCCCTCCTCGCGCCAGGAGGTCAGTCGACAAGCCTAGTGCGCGGCGCCGCGCGCCGGAAGTCCTCACGGCGCTCAGCTCGACGCGGATGTATACCGCCCTATCGCCCGTTTCCACACCGCGCGGCCCACGGCGCCGAAGGCGAGCGCCCCGAGCGCCGCGGCGACGGCCGTGCGCGGGGCGATGGTGCCGAGCATCGCCTCCGCCGGGTAGGTGGTCATCAGCGCGAGCGGGACGACGACGGTGAACGCGATGCGCCAGAACCCGTTGAAGATCGTGACCGGCCAGCGCGCGAAATCGAAGAGGGAGTTGAAGAGGTACGCCAGGTTGTCGAGGCGCACGACCCAGAACGCGGCGGAGATGACCAGGATGCAGATGGAGTAGAGCACCAGCGTCGCCGTCACGAGCAGGCACAGCGAGAGCGCCAGGTCGAAGGGCGCGGGGGCGCGCCCCATCTTCGTGAACGCAACGACGAAGATCGCCGCCGCGGCCGCGGCGTCCACGACCTTGCGGACCTCGAACCGGGCCGTGGAGACGAGGAACTGCGCGTCCGCCGGCTTGAGCAGCGTGAAGTCGAGCGTGCCCTTGCGGATCTGGTCGACCACGCTGATGAGCGACGGGTTCACGGCCCCCTCCAGGATGCCCTTGAGGAGCGTGAACCACCCGACCACGACGAGCGCGCGCTCGTACGTCCAGCCGTGGACCGGCGGGCGGGCGGCGAGCGCGATGTGGAGCGGGACGAGCCCGACCAGCGTCCAGATGACGGTCATCACCGCGCCGAGCAGGAAGTCCCACCGGTACTGCATCCCGAGCGCGAGCGAGACGCGCAGCTGCGTCGCGAGGAGCCGGAAATAACGCACGCCGCTCACCCGCCGAACGCCGAGAACCGCCGGATGCCCGCGCGCCACGCGACGAGCGCCGCCGCGGCCGTGAAGAGCGCGAACGCCCACTGCACCGCGAGCTCGGTGAGCGCGCGGCCCGGCGCGAGCAGGCCGGTGATGAGCTCGACCGGGAACGCGAGGCTGTACCGGAACGGCAGGGCCCGCGCGACGTCGCCGAGCCACGCGGGGAACAGCTCGATGGGGACGAGGTAGCCGGCGAAGATCATGAACGCCGCGAGGTAGACGTCGAACACCGCGGTCGAGCTCTCGATCACGAACGCGAGCGAGCCGATCAGCGCCATCGTGAAGAAGTTGATCATCCAGGCGCCGACGAGCGACGCCGCCCAGATCCCGAGCTCGAGGGGCGTCGGATGGAACCGCTCGCCCGAGGTGACGGCGAGGGCGATGATCGCGATGGGCAGGCAGAGCGCCGCCCGCAGCGGGAGCGCCGCGAGGTTGTCGGCGGCGAAGGAGACGAGCGGGTGGATCGGCTTGAGCAGGCGCTGCGAGAGGGCGCCGCTCTTGATCTCCATGTTCAGCTCCCACACGAGCCACGAGCCGGTCATCTGCCGGACGATGAGGATGGCCAGGAAATACGCGGTGAAATCGCTCGCCCCGAAGCGGCCGACCGGCGCGCTCGCCGCCACCGCCGACCAGAGCGCGAGGCTCACGAGCGGCATCGTCGTCGTGAGCATCCAGATCAGCATCTCGGCCCGGTACGCCATCGCGGCCGCGACCCCGACGCGGAGCAGCGTCGGGAACGCCCGGCCCGCCCTGGAGAGCGCGCTCACGACGCGGCCTCGCCCGCGGCGCCCGCCGGCTCGCCGGCCCGCCCCTCGCCCGCGAAGAGCTCCCGCATCACCTCCTCCAGGGGAGGATCCTCCACCGTGAGATCCGCGATGTCGGTCTGGCCGAGCAGCCAGGACATGGCCTGGCGCAGCTCCTCCTGCGGCACCTGCAGCACCGCGCGGCCCGGATCGAACGAGAGCACGGCGCCCACCCGCTCGAGGAGCGCCCGGTCGACCGGGCCGCCGAAGCGCAGCGCGATCCGCTTGTGAGGCCGCACGCTGCGGGCGAGCGCCGCGAGGTCGCCGTCGTAGCGCAGCCGACCCTTGTCGATGACGATGACCCGGGGGCAGAGCGCCGCCACGTCGTCCATGTAATGGGACGTGAGCACCACCGTGGCCCCGCGCTGCTCGTTGTAGCGGCGGATGAACTCCCGCACGCCGAGCTGCATCGCCACGTCGAGCCCGATCGTCGGCTCGTCGAGGAACAGGATCTCCGGCCGGTGCAGCAGGGCGGCCGCGAGCTCGCACTTCATGCGCTCGCCGAGCGACAGCTGCCGCGTCGGCTTCGAGGCGATGGCGGCGATCCCGAGCAGGTCCTCCAGCTCACCGAGCGTCTGCTTGAAATCCGCCTCACTGATCCCGTAGATGGCGCGGTTCAGGGCGAAGGTCTCGGCGGGGGGGAGGTCCCAGAGGAGCTGCTGCTTCTGGCCCATGACGAGGGTGATCCGCTTGAGGAAGCCGACCTCGCGGTGCTGCGGGACGAAGCCCGCCACCCGGACCCGTCCGCCCGACGGGTGGAGCAGGCCGGACAGGACCTTCAGCGTCGTCGTCTTGCCGGCGCCGTTCGGGCCCAAAAAGCCGACGCGCTCGCCGGGCGCGATCGAGAACGAGAGGTCCTCGACCGCGTGGACGAGCCGGGTGCGGCGCCGGAAGACCGAGCGCACCATGGCCCCGAAGCCGGGGGCGCGCTCGTGGACCTGGTACGATTTGGAGAGCGATTCCACCGCGATGGCGCTCGACGCCTCTGCCATGCTCGGCGGACACTAGCACCTCCGCGCTGGAGCTCCCGCGGCGACCGAATGCTCGCCCCGCGGATCCGGGCTACCCTCAGGGCGCGGGGGGCAACGGCCCGGATTCCCCTATGCCGCAGAGCTTCAAGGACGACACGATCCACGACACACCGCTCCCGGCGAGCGGGGCCCGGGCGGGGGCCGAGCCCGCGAACGCCGCCGCGGAGACCGGCCCGCGCCAGGTCCTCGCCGGCCGGTACGAGCTCCTCGGCCTGGTCGGCATCGGCGGGATGGGGAGCGTGTACCGCGCGCGCGACCTGGAGCTCGAGGAGGTCGTCGCGGTCAAGGTGCTGCGGCGCGAGCTCAGCGGCTCGCCCGAGGTGATCGATCGGTTCCGGCGCGAGGTGCGGCTCTCGCGCAAGGTGACGCACCCGAACGTGGCGCGCGTCTTCGACATCGGCGAGCACGAGGGCGACCGGTTCCTGACGATGGAGTTCATCGACGGCGAGGCGCTCGCCGCGCTCCTCGCGCGCGAGCGGCGGCTCGCGGTCACCCGCGCCATGGACATCGTCGAGAGCGTGTGCGCGGGGCTCGTGGCCGCGCACCGGGCCGGCGTCATCCACCGCGACCTCAAGCCGGACAACGTGCTGCTCGGGCGCGACGGGCGCGTCGTCCTGACCGACTTCGGGATCGCGCGCGCGATCGTGCCCGACGGCGAGGCGGGCAAGACGCTCGGCGCGGTCATGGGGACGCCGGCGTACATGGCGCCCGAGCAGGTGCAGGGCGCCGCGGACATCGACGCGCGCGCCGACGTCTACGCGCTCGGCGCCATGCTCTACGAGATGCTCACGGGCGAGCGCGCGTGGCAGGGCGACGCGCCGCTCGCCGTCGCCGCGGCGCGGCTCGTCTCCGACCCTCCGGACCCGCGGCGCCGGCGCGCCGACCTGCCCGACGCGCTCGCGCGCGTGGTGCTCCGCTGCATGGCCCGCTCGCGCGACGAGCGGTACGCGTCCGTCGAGGGCGCCGCGCAGGAGCTCGCGTCGCTCACGCGCCCGGCCACGATCGTCCCGCCGGCGTTCACGCCGCCGCACGAGCGGACGGCGGTCTCCGGGGTCTCCGGGGTCATCTCGGGGCCGATCTCCTCGTCGAACGATCCGGGCGGCAAGAGCGTGGCGGTCCTCCCGTTCGCGAACCAGGGCGCGCCGTCCGACGCGTACCTGGCCGAGGAGCTGACCGACGATCTCATCGACACGCTCTCGATGACCCGGGGCCTGCGGGTGAGGTCGCGCGGGTCGCTGCCGCGGCGCCCGGACGGCGAGGTCGATCTGCGCGAGCTCGGGCGCGAGCTCGGCGTGCAGGTGGTCGTCGGCGGCTCGGTGCGGCGGCGCGACGGGACGGTGCGGATCAGCGCGCGGCTCGTCTGCGTCGCCGACGGGTTCCAGCTGTGGGCGAAGCGCTTCGACCGCCCCGAGGCCGAGGTGCTGCGGATCAACGACGAGGTGGCCGAGGCGGTCGCGGCGGCGCTGACCCTCGACGCGGCCGCCCCGAGCCGCACGGCGCCGAGCGATCCGGTCGCGCTCGACCTGTTCCTGCGCGGGCGCCACGAGTACCGGAGGTTCTGGCCGGAGCACCAGGCGCGCGCGATCGAGCTCTTCGAGCAGGCGCTCGCGCGCGCGCCCGAGGATCCGATGATCCTGTCGGCCTACGCGCTCGCGCGCTCGCGCTTCTGGTTCTTCACGGATCAGGGCGGCGATCTGGCTACGCAGGCGGCGGCGCGCGCCGTCGCCGCGGCGCCTGGGCTGCCGGACGCGCGGCTCGCGATGGCGTCGGTGCGGTTCCAGCGCCTCGACGTGGTCGGGGCGATGCGGGAGCTCAAGGCCGCGCTCGCGTCGCGCTCCGGGAACGCCGAGGCGGAGGGCCTCATCGGCACCATCCTGCTCGAGTGCGGCGCGTTCGAGGAGGGCGCGCTGCGGGCGAAGTCCGCGCTGGCGCGCGATCCCGAGGTGATGCTCGCGGCGTACGCGCTGGCGCGCTCGTACGCGCTCCTCGGCAGGTGGTCGGAGGCCGAGGACGTGATCAATGCGCTGCCGGCTTCGGGCAGCGGGGCGGGCCCCAGCGTCCTCCAGATGCGCCGCGCGATGTGGCTGCGCGAGCCGGCGGTGGCCGAGGCCCTCTCACAGAGGCGCGTGCTCGACGCGTTCCCGTACGCCGGCGAGGCGTTCGCGCAGATGATCGGCGACGTCCTGGAGGGCCGGCTGCCGGAGGTCCGGCCGGCGCCGACGCAGGGCGGGAGCCCGGCCGTCGTGGCGTTGCGGCGCGCGTCGTTCCTGCGGCAGCTCCAGGCGGAGGTCGCGGCGTTCGTCGGCAAACCGGAGCTCGCACTGCATGCGCTCGAGCTCTCGCTGGCCGACGGCCTGTTCGACCTCATCTGGCTCGATCGCTGTCCCGTCTTCGACCCCCTGCGCGCGGACCCGCGCTACGCGGCGATCCACGCCGCGGTGGAGCGGCGGGCCTCCGCCGTGGTCGCGGTGTACCGCGAGCGCTGACGCGGCGTGCGCCCGGTGCCGGGCCCGGCGCCGCGCGCGCGGCGCTCAGCTCGGCGCGCGGAAGAGCGCGAGCACGCCGGTGTAGAGGGCGAGCCTGGCCTGGCCCGGCGCCCAGGGGGCGAGCTCGAAGCTCGAGTGCATGCCGGCGATCGGGAGATCCGCGAAGCGCTGGCGCAGGATGCGCGCCTCGACGTCGGGCGCCCCGTACAGGCCCTGGCCGCGCCCGGCGCAGCTCAGGTAGAGCGCGAAGCGCGGGGCCGACCCGAGCGCGCTCTGGGACACCTGCCGGGCGATCCCCTCGAGCCCGGCGCGGGCGGCGGCGGCGTCGCGCACCGCGAAGGCGAGGCGCGCCCCGGGCCTCGCGTCGTCGCCGAGCAGGAGCCCGCGCCGCGACGGATCGACGCCGCGGACCGGCCGCAGCACGTACCGCGCGTCGCGCGGCGCCGCCTGGGCGGCGACATCGCCGCGCGGATCGGCCGCGTCGCCGCGCGGATCGAGCGGGTCGGCGAGCGCGGCGAGGACGAGGTGCTGGGGGCTCGGCTGCTCGCCGAGCGCGGCGGTCGCGGCGGACAGGAGGTCGAGCGCCGGCCGCCCGCCGGCGCGGAGCACGACGCCGCCGCTCACGTCCTCGATGGGGTGGAAGCCGGAGAGCAGCCGGACGGCCGGCGAGGCGTCGACGAGGGGCGGGGCGAGCCCGGTGATGGCGAGGCCGGTCGTCGCGCCCTCGAGCAGCTCGCCCTGGGCGGTGACGCCGATGGCGGCGCCGGACGCGGTGCCGGCGCCGAACAGGCACGTGCTGGGCGCGGTGGAGGCGAGCGCCTCGAGCGTCTCGGGGGCGAACGCCCCGGGCCGTACGAAGAGGATCGCGGTCGCGGAGCGGCGGCCGACGATGCGGGCGAGGGTCTCGCGCAGGAGGCCGACCGGCTCCTCGGCGCGCTCGGGGAGCGCGAACGGCGTGGCCTGCCCGCCGGACCAGAGCACCCCGCTCGCGCCGGTGTCCCCCTCGATCTCGCCGCGCTCGCTGAGCACGCCCGCGGCGGGCACGACGCAGGCGGGGATGCCGCGCCACGTGCTACGGACGAGCTCGGCGACGCCCGAGGCGCGCTGGGCGAGCTGCCCGGAGACGAAGACGACCCCGCCCGAGGCCGACGGGACGGCGCTGCGCAGGTCGGCCAGGTGGTGGAGGAGGCCATCCGGCCCACAGGTGGCGGAGAAGCTTCGTGCCATGGCTGGCGGGTCCATCCTAACCGAGCCGTCGCCCACTCGACAGGCCCCGCTGAAGAAGTTTATCGTGCGATAGTCGCGCCGGCGCCTCGGGGCTTTCCCCACGGGCGGCGATAAGGACCGGGCAAGCTCGATGAGGATCCAATCATTTGGCCGCACCGACGTCGGGCGCCACCGGCGCGCCAATGAGGACGCGTTCTTCCGGGACGACGAGCTCCGCTTGTACATCGTCGCGGACGGGATGGGCGGGCACGCGGCGGGCGAGGTCGCGAGCGCCGAGGCGGTCGAGACGATCTACGGCATGGTCAAGCGCGGGCTGCCCGCCATCGGCGATCCCGACGCGCCGCTCACGCAGCCCAAGGCGCGCGCCGTGCTGCGGATCCTCGAGGGCGCGATCCAGGCGGCGACGTACATGGTCTTCGCCATTGCCGAGCTCGACCGCGACAAGAGCGGCATGGGCACGACGATCAGCGCCGCGCTCATCGTGGGCGGCGCGCTCGTGACCGGCCAGGTGGGCGACAGCCGCATCTACCAGGTCCGCAACGGGACCGCGGTGCAGATGACCGAGGACCACACGCTGATCGCGTGGCAGATCAAGAACGGGCTCATCTCCCCGGACGAGGCCAAGAGCTCGCCGCACCGCAACGTGATCACGCGCGCGGTGGGCAACAGGGACTACGTCGAGGTCGACACCTCGATCGTGGCCGTGGAGGCGGGCGATCGATACCTGCTCTGCTCCGACGGGCTGCACGGCTATCTCCACGCCGAGGAGGAGATCGCGAGCATCGCCTCGAAGGGCGGCGACGCGGCGGTCGACCTCTTCATCGAGCTCGCGAACCGGCGCGGGGGGCGGGACAACATCACCGCGGTCCTGGTCGAGGTGGGCTGACGCGCCCGGTCGAAAGTCGGCTAGGCTGCGCGCATGGCGCTCAAGGACAAACTGGTCTCCGAGGGGATGAAGCTCGCCGCGAACCCGAACGTGGCGAAGCTGATGCAGGACGAGCGGTTCATGCGGCTGTTCATGACGGCGATGAGCGTGCCCGGTCGGGTCTCCTCGTTCACGGCGGAGCAGAAGGAGACGTTCGCGAAGGCGATGGGCCTGGCGACCGTCGAGGAGGTCCGCGACCTCAAGCGGACGGTGGCCTCGCTGGAGCGCGAGATCGCGAAGCTCAGGCGCGAGGGGTGATCCCGGGGCGCGGGGGGGCGCGGCGCGCGAGGCGCCGCGCCCGGGGCGGCTACTTCGTGTCGCCGCGCGCGTAGATGCTGGCCACGTAGTCGAGCACGTCGCGCGCCGAGACCTCGTTGTACCCGAAGTACTTGATCATCCGGGTCTTGATGATGTCGATCTTCTCCTGCGTCTCCTTGTCGATGACGCTCGACACCAGGGTCTGGAGCTTGATCGCGTCCTTCTGGTCCTCGAACAGCTTGAGCTCGAGGGCGCGGCGGAGCCGGTCGTTCGTGTGCCACTCGAACTTCTTGCCGTCGACCGCGAGCGCGCCGATGTAGTTCATGATCTCGCGGCGGAAGTCGTCCTTCCGGTTCTCGGGGATGTCGATCTTCTCCTCGATCGAGCGCATCAGCCGCTCGTCCGGCTCGACGTCCTCGCGGGTGAAGCGGTCCTTCACCTTCTCCTTCAGGGTGTAGGCCTTGATCGAGTCGATGTAGTTCGCGGCGAGCTTCTGGATCGCGTCCTCGTCGGCGCTGATCGCCCGCTGCACCTCGTTCTTGACGATCTCCTCGTACTCGCGCTTCACCATCCCGATGCACTCGGTGTAGCGCTTGCGCTGCTCGTCGTTCGTGATGAGCGAGTGGTGGCGCAGGCCCTTCTCGAGCTCGCTCATGACCATGAAGGGGTTGATCGTCCCCTCGCCGAGGTCGTTCACGAGCGCGTTCGAGATCTTGTCCTGCACGTAGCGGGGGCTGATCCCTTCCATGCCCTCGCGCGACGCCTCCTTGCGGAGCTCCTTCACGGTGTCCTGCGTGTAGCCGGGCAGGACCTTGCCGTCGTAGAGCTTCATCTTCTGGACGAGCGACAGGTTGTGCTTCTTCGGGTCCTCGAGCCGGGTGAGCGCGGCCCACATCGCGGCGACCTCGAGCGTGTGAGGGGCGATGTGCTTGCCGCGGATCTTCTCCTTGTTGAAGTCCTTCTCGTAGATCCGGATCTCCTCCGACACCTTGGTGATGTAGGGGATATCGATCTTGATGGTGCGGTCGCGGAGCGCCTCCATGAACTCGTTGTTCAGGAGCTTCTTGTACTCGGCCTCGTTCGTGTGGCCGATGATGACCTCGTCGACGTCGGTCTGGGCGAACTTCTTCGGCTTGATCTTGTGCTCCTGCGACGCGCCGAGCAGGTCGTAGAGGAAGGCGACGTCGAGCTTCAGCACCTCGATGAACTCGACGATGCCGCGGTTCGCGATGTTGAACTCGCCGTCGAAGTTGAAGGCGCGCGGGTCCGAGTCCGAGCCGTACTCGGCGATCTTGCGGTAGTTGATGTCGCCGGTGAGCTCGGTCGAGTCCTGGTTCTTCTCGTCCTTCGGCTGGAAGGTGCCGATGCCGACGCGGTCCTTCTCGCTGAGCACGAGGCGGCGCACGCGCACGTGCTGCATGACCTTCGACCAGTCGCCGCCGTACTTGTCCATCAGGCGGTTGAAGATGAAGCGGCACGCCGGGTCGAGGTCGCCCTCGGTGCGGACGTGGAACTGCGGGCTCGACAGGCCGAGCTCGCGGAACGCGCGGTCGCGCCAGGACGGCGGCACGAGGCGCAGCGGCTCCTCGTGCATCGGGCACTTGAAGCGGGAGCTCTCCGTCCCGGCCATGCCGACGTCGTCGAGGTTCACCCAGTCGAACGTGTAGAGCGCGCCGTCGGGGGTCGTCGAGTAGTGCTCGATCCCCTTCTTGAGGAGCCGCGCGATCGTCGACTTCGACGAGCCGACCGGCCCGTGGAGCAGGATGACGCGCTTCTCCGGGCCGTACCCCTCGGAGGCGGCCCGGAGCACGTGGACGAGCCTCATCAGCGGGATGTCGAGCCCGTACACGGCGTCGGCGCCGCCATGCATCTCATCCTTGAAGAAGTTGTACCGGATGAGCTTCTTCTTGTTGTCCGTGTACTCTTCGATGCCGTAGCGGATGATCATGTCGTACGCCCGCTGGAACGCGTTGCGCGTCACCTGCGGGTTCTGGCGCACGATCTGGAGGTACTCTTCGAACGTGCCCTCCCACGCGAGATCGCGGTAGAGCGCGAAGTCCTGCATCGCCGCGATCTTGTCAACCATCCCTGTCCGCAACTCGCCCATTTCGCACCTTTTTCTCCAGGGCGACCGCGGGGCGGCCTTGGCCGCCGGAGGTGCGGGAGCGGAGCCCGGCGTGCCGAGCTCCGCCTCCGTCGTGCGCCGCGCGCCCGGGGGGAAGCCAAGCTTAACACCGATCGCGGGAACGCAAGGCGGCTGCGCCCCGGAGCTCTCTCCATCCGGAACGGGAATAAGCTGCGGCGCGGCCCGATCGCGTCGGTGCAGCCGGAGGAGGTGCGAGGGTGCCCGCGGGGAGGCGACGTCAGCGGTCGGACGGCGCTGGGGAGCGCGCGGCCGGCGCGGTGGAGCGCGCGTCCTGCGCTCCCCAGGAGAGCCCTCCGCTTTCCACGACACCGGGCCAGGAATCGACGTACTCCGACGGCTCGCCGGGCCTGGAGGCGTCGATCCAGAAGAGGCGGCCGGTGCCTGGGCGGCGCACGTCGACGTGGACGAACTTGCTGTTCGGGTAGAACCCGCAGCCGACGTCGTCGAGCGTGCGGCAGAACTGGAACAGCGCCGCGTTCGGGACGCCCATGACGAGGATGTCCATGGCGCGCCCCTCGGCGTGCTGGCTGTGGTGGGTGCCGGAGCGCTTGCCTCTGGCCGGCGCTTCGTCGGCCGGGCGCGGCCGGTAGCCGCTGAAGATGTGGATGGCGCGGCGCGGGAAGGCGTCGGCGATCTGCTGGAGGAGCCAGAGCAGGCGCGGGTGGACGAGGCGGACCTGGGGCACCCACTCGAGGGCCTGCAGCCAGGTGCCTGCGTTGGGCTCGTCGGGCAGCAGCTCGCCCGGGTCTGGCGCCTCGGGGGGTCGCGCCATGATCGACAGGCGATCGAGCGCGCCGGGCGCGACGGAGCCGTCGCAGTGCACCAGCTCGAAGGCGTCGTGCTGGGCGCCGTACCGGGTGAACTGGACCGGGCCTCTGCGGCAGCGCCAGTCGGGCGGCTGCTTCTTCGGCGGGTCCCAGAGCAGGTCGAAGCCGTTCGACGAGAGGCTCGGCCCCGTGGTCGCGAGGAGGGGCGTGCCGAGGATCGGGTCGAGCGGGCGGAGCCACGCGGGCGCGGCGGGATCGAGGTGAAGGGACCCGGGCAGGTCGAGCGGGGAGGGGAAGGGGGAGGTTGCGCTGGCGAACGCGGGGGTGGCGGGGGCGGCGGCGGCGAGGTTGTGCTCGCCGAGGCCGGCGTCGGCGTCGGCGTCGGCGCGTGCGCTGCCCCAGGCGAGCTGCCACCACGGCTGGTGCTGCCATTTCCCGTAGGCGCTGCTCATGTAGAGCCGGAGCGGACCGGGGCGCTCGACGGCGGCGTTGCGGAAGGCGCGGAGGAGCGGCAGCTCCGGGGCGGCGGTCTCGTTGAGGTTGAAGGTCGCGCGCTTGGGCGGCTCGTCGAGCAGGCTGGCGCCGGCGTCCGGCGGGGCGGCGACGAGCAGGGCGGCGAGGCCGACGGCGGCGGCGAGGCGGTGGGCGGCGGCGCGGGACGTTGCCGGCATGGGGTCGAGGGAGGGCGAGGCGCGCGAGGGACGGTAGCTCACCCGGGGGGCGGGCGGAGCTGATTTGCCACAAACCGGGAGGGCGGGGGGTGAAAACGCACCTGCGGGCGGTCGGGGGGGCGAGCGGGCGCCGCGAGCCCGGTCGGGCGGGGGGCGCAACCCCGGTCGGGTGCCGCAACCTCGGTCGGGTGCCGCAACCTCGGTCGGGTGCCGCAACCTCGGTCGGGTGCCGCAACCTCGGTCGGGTGCCGCAACCTCGGTCGGGTGCCGCAACCTCGGTCGGGTGCCGCAACCTCGGTCGGGCACCGCAACTCCGGTCGGCCACCGCGACCGCAACCCCGGTCGGGCGCCGCAACCCCGGTCGGCTCAAGCCGCCGCGGAGGCGCGCGTCAGCCGGTCCCGCACGGCGTCCCACGCCGGATCCTCGGGGACGGCGGCGATCACGATCACATCGCATCCCGCGTCCTCGAGCCGGTGCAGCGCCGCGTAGAGCGCCGCCGCGTAGCCGGCCGGATCCGCGGGGAGGACCTCCGCGTGCCGCCCGTCCGCGGTGCCCCTTCCGCGCTCGATGGCGCCCGCGCGCGCCCCGCCCCGCGCGGCCCGCTCGACCTCGTCTCGGACCGCCTCCGCGGGGACCAGCGCCACCTGCGCGCGCGGCGCGTAGTGGCGCGCGTGGGTCCCCGGCGCCGGGGCGCGCTCGGTCGTGGCGGTGATCAGCCCCGCGGTCGTCTGGAGCGGCACGAGCGCGGCGATCGCCTCCGCGGCCACGTGCCCCGGCCGGAGCAGCCGCGCCGGCGAGGTCGTCACGTCGACGATGGTCGACTCGATGCCGACCGCCGTCGGCCCGCCGTCGACGATGGCGTCGATGCGCCCGCCGAGGCTCTTCTCGACGTGGTCGGCGGTGGTCGGCGAGATCTGGGTGGAGCGGTTGGCGCTCGGCGCGGCGATCGGCAGCCCGACCGCGTCGAGCAGCGCGCGCGCGACCGGGTGCACGGGCACGCGGATCGCGACGGTCGTCCCGCCGGCGGCCACCTCGTCGGCGACGCGGTCGGGCCGGCGCGCGACGATGAGGGTGACGGGCCCCGGCCACATCGCCTGCGCGAGGCGCTCCGCGTCGTCGGGCCAGCGTTCCGCGAGCGCGCGGGCGGACGCGACATCCGGCACGTGGACGATCAGCGGGTTGCCGGGCGGCCTCCCCTTCGCCTCGAAGATGCCGCGCGCCGCGGCCGCGTCGTCGGCGCGCGCGCCGAGCCCGTACACGGTCTCCGTGGGGAAGGCGACGAGCCCTCCGCGGCGGAGGATCTCGGCCGCCCGTGCGATGGATGCCGCGTCAGCGGCGAGCCGCTCGGTTCGCATGCGCCGCGCTCCATGTTGCCCGGGCGGGCGGGAGGCAAATGAAAAACGACTACCGACGCGGGGACGCGGGGCGCTGTACGGGCCTCGCCGCGCTCACGGAGCGGCCGGTTTTCCCCCGCCGGCGTCAGCTCGGCGTCGAGGTCCTCGAGCGCGAGCCGGGGCGGCCGACGTCGACCTCATCCAGCTGACCAAGCTCGGGATCCGTGCGGGCGAGGGGAGCATGGGCGCGAGCTCGGCACGGTCCCCTCCGTCGCTGCAGCCGCAGCGATCGCGGAACACGCCGGTAAGCACGGTGCCGTCGCCATGGTCAAGCGGAATCGTCGCGGTGCTGCGGAGCTTTGGGCGAGGACTGTTCGCCAACCATGCGGTTGACGAACACCCCGACCACTGAACAGCGGGCCGTGGAGGTCGAGGAGCGCGTCGCGACATCGACGAGGCCACGGGCTCACGACTTCGAAATGTCGATCTCGGGGAACCCGACACAATCCATTTCGAACCGCGAGAGCCGGCCAAATGCTTCATACTTGGATAGCATCGTTGGGATCAAGTAGAGCGCGCCATAGAGCGCCTGAAATGCATCGAAGCCGGCCCCATGGGATTTATGGGTGTCCCCCGCCCCAGTGACCTCTACGTCAGCTTCCCAGCACAGGGCGGCTGGCCTGTACTCGGGCGCCCAGACTCGTACCTGGATGTTTTCTTGGCTCCCGTTCGGTAGTGTTAGCGTGAGGGTGCGTTCTGCGATCGGGTCCGGCATGACGCCCCAGCTAGCGCACTCGTTGGCGGTGTCAAGTAACCGAGCTCAGCAGGAGCTCAGGCACTTCTTCCGCCCATTGTCACGCGCCTGTTCACAGATGCTCCTCAGGAGGAAGGGCGAGCGCTCTTCACAGTAAAGACCCCATCGGCTCGATAGCGCGAGGCATGCAGCAGGGCAGCTGGAACGACACTTGTTGTGGCCTGCGGCTCGACCTTGCATGTGCTCCCGCAGGCACAGAATCGTGTCCCCGCGCGTCATGTACTCGGTTGAGCCAGCCGCTCCACACATGAGCTGCCAGATGTCGGCCCCATCGTCTACCGCATCTTCGCACCTCCCTCGTGTGGCTCGAATTTCCATGGGTTCAGCTGTGATACTACTCTCATTATCAAGAGCAGCCTCCGATCCCGGTGTCGGGTCCAGCGCGCACGCGGAAATGGAACAGAAAACTATGACGATGGTGATGGTGTCGAGTGTTCGCATGCCGCGGCTGTTGCGATCGGCGTGCCGGGTTGAAATGTGCTTCCGTGAGGCGAACCCACAGGGCCACGCTTGGCCCAGGCATGAAAAGCTAGTCGAAGTCGAAATCCGCAAGAATGCCGGCCGCGGCGCCGGTGCTCCAGGAACTCGACACCGGGCCGCGGTGCTGGCGTTCCAGGAGTTCGACGCCGGCCGCGGCGCTTCTACCTATAGGAGATGATCCGCTCGCGCTCCGGGAGCTCGACGCCGGCGGCGCCCTGCTGGCGCTCCAGGAGCTCGATGCCGGCGGCGTCGCGCTCGCGCTGGTGCCCCAGGAGCTCGACGGCGGGCCGCGACGCTTCTACCTAGCGGGCATGACCCTCTCGCGCTCCAAGAGCTCGACGGCGGCCGCGGCGCGCTGGTGCCCCAGGAGCTCGACGGGGCGCCTCGACGCCGGCGGCGCCGTGCTGCTGCCCAGGAGCTCGACGCCGGCGGCGCCGTGCTGCTGCCCAGGAGCTCGACGCCGGCGGCGCCGTGCTGCTGCCCAGGAGCTCGACGCCGGCGGCGCCGTGCTGCTGCCCAGGAGCTCGACGCCGGCGGCGCCGTGCTGCTGCCCAGGAGCTCGACGCCGGCGGCGCCGTGCTGTGGACCAGGAGCTCGACGCCGGCGGCGCCGTGCTGCTGCCCAGGAGCTCGACGCCGGCGGCGCCGTGCTGCTGCCCAGGAGCTCGACGCCGGCGGCGCCGTGCTGCTGCCCAGGAGCTCGACGCCGGCGGCGCCGTGCTGCTGCCCAGGAGCTCGACGCCGGCGGCGCCGTGCTGCTGCCCAGGAGCTCGACGACGGCGGCGCTTCTACCTGGAGGAGATGATCCGGGGAGGCGTTCACCCGGCCGAACTCGGGCCACGTTGCCCGCGAGGACCGGCAGATCGAGCAGCGCGCTTTGGACGCCGCCCTCCGTCTCGACGTGCAGGGAATTCGCGCAAATCGTGACACTAGTCGGGCCCGTCTGAAGTCTTGCCAGGGATGGCCGACCACGACGCCGGGCGGTAGGTCCACTCGAACGGCTCGGCGCGCTCGTTGTGCCACCACAAGTAGGCGTGGACCTTGTCGCGGAGCTCGTCCTTCGACCGGAAGGAGCCGCGCGCCAGTACGCAGCGCTGCAGGTCGGAGAAGGCGCACTCGATCTGGTTGAGCCAGGAGGCGTGCTTCGGGGTGAAGTGCAAGGTCCAGCGCGGGTGCTCCTCGAACCACTCCACCACCTCGTCGGTGGTGTGCGTGGAGAGGTTGTCGACGATGATATGGCCGCGGCCGGTCGGGTAGCAGGCGTCAACCTGCTCGAGGAGCTGGACGAACGTGTCGCTGTCGTGCCCGTCCGAGAGGAAGCCGAACAGCTTGCCGCTGCGAACGTCGTAGGCGCCCATCAACGTGAGCGTGCCGTGACGGATGTACTCGAACTCACGGCGGACGGGCATTCCCGGCTGCATCGGCAGATCCGGGTAGCGCCGCTCCAGCGCTTGCATCCCCGTCTTCTCGTCGAGGCAGAGGGTGTGCTCGTCCTGTGGGGCCTCGTAATAGACTCGGAGCACATCGTCGCGCTTCTGGCGGAACTCGTCGTCCTGCGAGTTCAGCCACATCTTCTGCCGATGCGGCTGAAGCAGCGCGCCGCGCAGGATCCGGCCCACGCTCGCGTCGCTGATGTCGATCTGCATCGACCTGACGTGCTCGCCCAGCAGCGCGATCGACCAGTGCGTCACCTCGAAACCCGCGTCGCTGGGGTCGCGGCACGCCTCGGCCTCCACCCTCACGCAATCGCTCTCCGAGAGAGAGCGAGCGCGGGCGCCCGGAGCGGTGGGCGTCCGCCAACTTCGCCACCGGGTCGGGGCAACTGAAGCGCAACCGCCATCTGTAGATGGTGCGGATGTGCACGCCCAGCAGCTTCGCGATGTCCGACGCCGCCACGCCGGCGGCCATCAACCGCAAGGCTTCGCCTCGACGGACGACGCGCTTCTGGGCCTTCTCCGGCCGGATCGCCGCCTCGACATCGGCCAGCTGGTCGGCCGTCAAGGCGAGCGGTACCGTGCGAGGCCCCGGGTGCGAACGCGTGGCCCACAGGGTGGGATCGAGCATGGGCCCCCTCTACCGGACCCGGCGAACCCTGGCCAAATTTCTGACGCGCGGAACTAGGGACCAGCTCGGCCGCCAAGGACCGACGATGCCTCATTGACTACCGCACCAGCGAGGCAGCGCAGCGACGGGTGCCGAACCACACGAGCGAGGAGCTCACCGACACGCGGCCGACCGTCTACAAGTAGACGGCAACGGGCCAGAAATCGAGGTGCAGAGCACTGGAGCTTACAGGGCCGGATCGTTGGCCGCGGGCAACGGGCACTGCGCTCCTTTCCTCGGTCCAGGACACGGACGAGCCGCCGGAGATCGAGGTGCCCGGCGTCCCTCGGCACGCGGTCCCCGCTGAGCGTCGCGCGCGCAACGGCTCGGCCGCGGAGGCGAGCGCGACCCAGAACGGCATAGGGGCCGGCGGTGAACGGTGAACACCTGCGATCATGTGGCCACGATCTTCACCGATCGGATGGAGGACGCGATGAGCACCGGCACCCGGTCCAGGACACGGGCGAGCCGCCGGGAGCTCGAGGCGCGCGGCGCCCCCCGCGCGCGCGGCGGCTCCGCCGCCGCCCTCACAGCGTCGAGGTGCACGTCAGCGCGTTCGGGACCGTCGTGGTCCATTTGCCGAGCTTGGGCACGTCGGCGGCGACGAGTGCCTAAAGGGCGAGCTCGGCGCGGCCCCCTCGGCGACTTGCCTGCGCGCGGGCGCCGAGGTGGTTCAACGTTCTGCCGAACTGGCCGGTCTTGATGCTTAGAAGAACCAAGAACCACCAGTTCATTGCTTCTCGGTTTCTGACGGCGTACCTAGTCCTTCGAATAGCGGTCCGTCGCCCTCTCCGGCCCTGAGTGGTGGGTCATGTTCTATTGGCAACTCGGCCGGATCTGTGAACTCGACCAGATTATAGAGATCCGCAGCGTTCATCCCAAGCTCATCGGCGATCCGGGTGAGCGGCCAGCGCTGAGCGATCACTTCTAGCGCCTTTTTCACGGCCACGGGCCGCTCGGGAGGTGGCTCATGCGGCTCGCCGGTGCGGAACCCCATCTGGCTGAGGTGGACGAACGCGCGACGGTAAGTGGCTTCAGAGAATAGGCCGAGATCGTAGGCGCGGCGAACGATTGCCGCGGCAGACGTTTTCCATCGGCGTTTCAGCTCCCAGATGTGATCCCAGTTCAGTCGTCGTGGGGCTTCATGATAAAACGCATCTCGCGGCATCAAGAAGGCAGAGCCGAAGTGTGTCGCCTGCTTCTCGAGGTCAGGAGAACCGGCCGCTACATCGACGTGCATGACGAGGTGCCCGAGCTCATGCGCTGCGTCCATCCTCGTGCGACTGGGTGAGCCCTTCTCCATCACCAAAAACACACAGGGTCGCTTCCCGTTCCAGAGGGAAAATGCATCGACTTCGTGGCAGTCCTCGTCGATCGGGACCACGACGACGCCATGCCGCTCGAGGAGGTTCACCATGTTGCCAATGGGGCCCAGACCGAGCCCCCATTTTCGGCGTACAGTCATGGCGAGAATTTCGATGGACTCGATGTCGCGACAGGTGGTCGCGAGCTCGGTGACCTGCTCCTCGGGAAGGTTTACCTTCTGGTCGAGAAAGGCAAGCAATCGGCAGAGAAGTGAGCCCTTGGCGAGAAGCATTCGGCGACTGCGTTGAGTTGCCGATCGAAGGCTGCGGAAGTGACAGAAGTCAAGGGGGATCACCGACGCGGGAGGTGCATCGGGCGGCTTCGCGAAGAAGGAGGCGGGCTGGCCGAGCGCGAGCATCAGTCGGCCGACCGTCTGTCCGTCAGGACGAGCGCGGCCGCTCTCGAACTGGCTTACCGCGCTCGGTGTCTTGCCAATTCGCTCCGCGAGCTCCTGCTTTGTAAAACCGCGGAACTCGCGGGCGAGTGTGAGGCGCGCTGCGTCGAAGAGTCGCGCGGCCGTATGGATGTCATTCCTGCCAATCATCGCGGTCCGCCCTTAGCTTGTCTCCTTCGCCGTCACGACGACGTGGCCTTCGGGTACCTCCTCGGGGGCAACCGGACCGACGTGGTCCTCGGGCGGGCGGACCGGCTGAGGCGGCGGGATGGATCGATGGCCCTTTTGCGCCATGTAGATGGGTTCGGCGTACCCCCAGCGCTTGATCTTTCCGCTCTCCGTTAGCACCGGAATACAGAGGTACACCGCACAGAGTCCGTGCCTAGGGTTGCCGAGATGCGCGACGACGACGTACCGGAGATCGTCGACACGGTCCATCATCGCGTCCTCGATCCCGAGGAGCATCAGCTGCCCCTCCGGGTTGACGGTCATCGCGCCGTTGTCGGAAGTAGGGAACGCTTCCCAGATGTTGGTATTGGCGGAGTGACCGACCTTGTAGAAGCCGAGCGTGTATTCGCCGCCCTTGAAGCGAAACAGCGTCTTGAGCTCATCGACGCGTGCGAGCTTGCCGCCGGACTTCTCGCAGCAGCGGCTGAGCTGGAACTTGCCGATGCAGTAGACGTTGTGCCCGAAAGTGTGGGCATCATACCCTAGGTCTTCATCGTGTCTCTCTAGAACGATGTCGTAGGAACGGAGGACCGCGGCGACGATCGCCGCCTTGATTTCGTCCGTGAACGCTTCGCGGTACGCCGGTCCGGGGTCCGGGTTCTCTCGTCCGAATAGCCCGCCGGACGACTCTTCCGGGAAAGCATCGTTCGCAGGAGTGACGTCGGCGTGGATGCGCGGCGAGGACGGCGGGGCATGATCCATCGTGTGAAGGCTCCTGGAGCGGCATCATGCCAGAGTGCTCACAACTTGCAACAAAATTAAGTGGCGTGGGTTCTCGCTGAGAAAAACGGTACCCAAGTGCACTTTGGGCACGCTCGGATGAGGTCGAGGGACCCCGTACTGCCTCCTGGGTCCGAGAAGTCCCACTGCGACGATGTAGGGTAGACCACGATGAGGTCGCCCTGATATGGCCGGCGTCCACCTCGACGCCCGCGGTCGCTCCGCTGTCGACCAGGGCTGCGGCGCCAAGCCCGCGCTCGAGGAACTTGCCGGCGGACGTCTCGAGCCGCCGGTGCTGAGCACTGGTGTTTAGTCACCAGCGCCCGACGTGATCCTCGGCCCGCACAGTGACCCCGAACTCGCTGACGTGCTCCACAACGCCGCGGCCGTGCTGTCTGCTCCGGCGCTATGTACGACGCTCGCGCGCTTGCCAGCGTCCTCCTGGTCGCCCATGGCGCGCACCGCGGTCCGGCCACCCAGCGGCCGCGGGAGTCGAGATGGCCCCCGTCGAACTCGGGGCCCTCGATGCTCTGGCCGGCGTGGACCGGCCCGCGGAGGTCGAGGGTCACATCGGGCGTGGGTGATCGGACGCCAGTGCTCAGTGCCGAGCCCGGGGCCGTCGTCGTCCACTTGGCCGAGCTCGTCGCCGGCGAGGTCCGCGAGCGCGAGGCCGCGGCGATGTCGCCGTCCACCTGTTCGAGCAACCGGGGGAGGGTCGAGGTGAACGCTCGCGATCTTCGGGGCCGTCGATGTCCACCTGGCCGTGACGCGAGCGGGTCCGCGGAGGTCGAGGGGCACGTCGGGTGCTGCTGACCGGCCGTTCGTCAACCAGTTGGTTGACGAACAACCCCGCCGCCTAGCCACCTGCGCACCAGGCCATTCTTGGGCGTAATGCCAAGGGCGCATGGTTCACGAACGAGTTTGGACTGGCTGCTGGGCCGGACGCGCTGCGCGCTCGACCAGCGGGTACGACGCCTCGGACGTTCCTGACCCTCTCCGGCCGATCATTCGGATGCCCCCGCATGGTCTCGAGCACGCGCGGAGGCTCTTCCGAGGCCGGCGGACAGGTCGAGACCTCCCCATTTGTATGAAAAAATTCAAATCTTTTGATCGAGACCAATGCGGCCGGCCGAAAAGATCGCCCGCGGTCGATCGCGACCTCGCCTCGGCCTCGTAACGAGCGCCGGGATTGGTCGAGACCTCCGCGGCACCTCCTTTTCAGCCGGCCGGATTGGTCTCGACCCGTCGGAAACCGGCGGGTCGCTTGACGGGCTCGTCCGCCTCGCCGTCTCCTGCCTGGACACGCTGTACCCCGGTCAAGGAGGTCGACTGCGATGTTGAAGCACCTGATGATCGAAGAGATGGTGGCGCTCGTGTCTCCGTGGGTCGAGAACGCGCAACGGAAGCGGCTGTTCCTCTCGATCCCCGAGATCACCGGCCTGCACCCCAAGGTGGTCGTGGCCCACGAGGCCGTGCTCGCGGTGCGGCCGAGCAAGGCGGGGCCGTCGGCCCAGATGAGCGCCTTGAACGACGAGCTCGGGCGGGTCGACGTGCGCCATGATCACCTCGCCAGGGCCGTGTGCTGGGGCATCGACGCGCACCGCGAGCATTGCCTCGGAGCGGATCCTCCAGAGAGAGAGCGCGCCGCGGCCTGCGACCAGGTGCAGGCGAAGCTGTTTCCGGGCGGCCTCAACATCCTCAAGGCGTCGCCGACCGCCGAGGCGGGCAACACCGCGCGCATCGCCCGGCTCCTCGACGAGGAGCCGTCGATCGGCGAGTTCCTGAAGGGGATCCCGGCGCCCGGCAAGACGACGCTGCTCCACACGACGCAGCGGTGGATCAAGGTGGGCAAGGAGCTCGAGGCGATCGAGCACCGGCGGGACGAGCTCGCCGCGAAGGAGAAGACGGCGCCGGTGACCAAGGCGACGATCGCCGCCGCGCGCAGCCAGTGGTTCCGGGCCGTGTCCGCGGTGCTCGCCAACCTGGAGCTCTCCGACGCGCCGGCCGAGGCGATCGAGACGATCCGCGGGCCCGTGCTGAAGGCCTCGGAGCGGGCCGGCAAGCGGTATGGCGGGACGTCCGCGGGCGAGGGGGCGAGCCAGGAGGAGCCGGGGGAGCCGGCGGTCGATGGGAGTGAAGACGAGGACGCGGGCGCCGCAGGCGGCGATCTCGTGACCTGAGTCGGCCCCGCCAGCGCTGCGAGCCCGGGGCGCTGGCGACGGCCAGGGGCGGCGAGGGGAAGGGTCGACGCGCTGCGCCGCGTGCCCGGCCAGCGCGGTGCTCGCCGCGTGGCGCGACCGCCGTTGCCGCCTTGCCTGCCGGCGCGCCGCCGGGCAGGCTTCGCCCATGGGCGAGCCCGCCGAGAAGCAGCGCCGCGCCACATACGCCGACCTCGAAGCCGTCCCGCCGAACAGGGTGGCGGAGCTCATCGGAGGCGTGCTCCACGTCATGCCCCGGCCGGCGCCGCGGCATTCCAGGGCTGAGAGCGCACTGCAGGGGGAGCTCTTCGGCCCGTTCGACCGCGGCCGCGGTGGGCCTGGCGGCTGGACCCTCTTGGTCGAGCCCGAGCTCCACTTCCCCGATCCGGGCGCGCCGGGCGAGATCGACGCGGTCGTGCCCGACCTCGCCGGCTGGCGCCGCGAGCGCATGCCCGAGCTGCCCGAGACGGCCTACTTCGAGCTCGCCCCGGACTGGATCTGCGAGGTGCTGAGCCCGTCGACCGAGGAATACGACCGCGACGAGAAGATGCCGATCTACGCGCGCGAGGGCGTGCGGTACGCGTGGCTGGTCGACCCGATCGCGCGGACGCTCGAGGTCTACGTGCTCGGCGCGGATCGCCGATGGGGGCCGGCGGTCGTCCACCGCGACGCCGCGCGCGTCCGCGCCCAGCCCTTCGCTGCCATCGAGCTCGATCTCTCGGTGCTCTGGGCGAAGTAGCTGGCCGCTCCGCTGGCGGCGCGCTCGGGCAGCACCGCTGACGCGCGTTCAGCCGGAGCTGCTTCATGACGCCCCCGCACGCGAGGCCGATGCGCCCCGCGCCGGTGGCTTCCCCCACGCGCGCTGGTTGCCAAATCAGCCGGTCGGGTGCCAGCGCCGCAACCCCGGTCGGGCGCCGCAACCCCGGTCGGGCGCCGCAACCCCGGTCGGGCGCCGCAACCCCGGTCGGGCGCCGCAACCCCGGTCGGGCGCCGCAACCCCGGTCGGGCGCCGCAACCCCGGTCGGGCGCCGCAACCCCGGTCGGGCGCCGCAACCCCGGTCGGGTGCCGTGCCGGTCGGGTGCCGTGCCGGGCGCCGCAACCCCCACGTCAGCCTCGGGCCGTCCCTGGCCGCTCCTGGGCTACGCTTCGGCGCGTGGATGGTGACGTGCAGGCGTGGAAAGCGTCGCTCGCCGCGCTCTACGCCATGACGTGTGGCGACCGCCCGCTGGGCCCCGTCGAGGGCTGTCCGTGCTGCGTCTCGCCCGGCGAGGCGCGCGCGCTGCATCACGTCGCGCGCGAGTCCGCGCCCGCGGAGGCCATCGGGCGGTTTGCGTTCAAGGCCATGACCACGTGGGGCGAGCCGCGCGAGTTCCGCTGGTTTCTCCCCCGCGTCCTCGAGCTCATGGCGATCGAGCAGGTCGGCGCGCTCTGCTTCGAGATCGTCGCGGGCAAGATCCTGTCGGCCGGCTTCGCCGCGTGGCCGGAGTCCGAGCTCGAGGTGGTGCGCGCCGCCTTCGCCGCGCTCTTCCGGCTCCGGCTCGGCGGCGGAGCGCGCGTGGAGGCGATCGACCTCGCCGCGTCGTGCGCGCTGCTCGGCGTGGACCTCCGGCCGCTGCTCGAGGAGCTCGCGCTGCGCGCGCTCGACGACGCGGCGGCCGCCGAGGTGTACGTCGAGCTCGCAGAGTCGGTGGTCTGCCGGCAGGGCGCCCCGGTCGCCGCGGCGGCCGCCCCGGCGACCGGGGCGGCCCACGGACGCGCCGCGGCGGCCGAGGCGGCCCTGTCCGGCTTCTTCTGGAGCGAGCCGACCCTCGCCCACGTCGAGCGGCTCTTCTTCCGCTTTTCCGATGGGCGGCTCGGCGAGCGGCTGTCCCTCGTGGCCCAGTGCCTCGAGCTCGCCGGCGACGCGGGGGGCCTTCCAGGCGCCGGGCCGTAGCAGCGTGAGACCATGTTACCGAGCGGCGTGGAGCGGCGAGCGTGGTTGGACATGGGCGCGCGGCCATGAGCTTTGCGCATCGACAACCCCAGGATCGCCCGCGAACATCGCTCAGGCGTCACCGACCGCCGAGGCGCGCGACGGCGGCTTCGTCTGGACCTTGCGGGCAGATCCAGGCGTCGAGGAGGAGGCGCGGGCGCTGGCCGCCAAAGAGCAAGCCTGCTGCTCGTTCTTCCAATTCGATATCTCGTCCGATGACCGCGAAGCTCGGTGGAGGATCACCGCGCCCGCGTCGGAAAAGCCTCTCCTCTAGCTGCTCTACAGCACGTCCGACGGTCTTACGTCCCCCGCCGCCCCGCCGCCCAGGCTCAGCGCATAGGGCTCGGCGCCCTGCGCAGCGGCTCGTCCGGCGCTGAGCGCCAGAGCAGCGCGCCAGCCGGAGGACCGGTGAAGCTCGCTCACGGCGCCGCCGCTCGGCCGAGGGACCGGCCGTCGCCGTCGGCGTCGATCCAGAGCGGCGCCGTCATCGCGAACGGCAGGATCTCGCCCGGATCCCCGGTGAGCACCGGCTCGAGCGGCCGACTCCCCCGGACGATCGCCACCACGAACGTGTCCTCCGCGACGGCGATCGCGCCCCGCGCGCCCCGCCCGGGCCGCCCGTCGCCCCCCGCGCCGCCGACGCGGGCGCCCGGCCGCGCCGGCCCTCGCCCGCCGCCCGTTCCAAGCACCACCGGGATCTCGATCTCATCGACGAGCGCGCCCGCAGCCGTGGTGCGCGCGCCCTCCAGCGGGATCGGCGCGCCGCTCGCGACGCCGCCCACCAGCACATGCAGCTCCCGCGCGTCGACCCAGGGCGCGCGCTCGACCCGGATCGAGAGCGTCCGCGGCCCCCCGCGCGCCCCGCGCCGCACCGAGGCGACGCCCCCCTGCCGCGCCTCGCCGAGGCGCATCGTCACGAACGGCCCGTTCGTGATCACGACGTCGCGCCGCCGCCGCAGGCCCGCGACGAGGTCCCCCACGTCGAGCCGCCCCGGATCGTCGCCGGCCACCGCGACGTACGTGCGCGGCGTCCCCGCCTCCGCGCCGTGCAGCCCGTGCGTGTCGCTCGTCGCCGTCGGCGTGACCGGGCGGGACGCGCGGAGCAGCGCCCAGAGCTCCTCCAGCGCCCGGTCCCGCGCGGCCACCTCGCGCCCGGTCCACACCTCGAGCGCATCCGCGCCACCACCGTCCCCGACGAGCTGCGCGAGCTGGCGCGCTCCCTCCTCCGGCGCGCCCTCCGGCGCTCCAGAGCCGTGCAGCGGCGAGCCGCCGCCGTGGCGCCGGCTCAGCTGGACGACGCGCTCGCCGGGCAGCGCGCGCACCTCGCGGAGCAGCTCGCCCGCGGTCGCGTCGCCCCACCGCAGCGCGCCGTCGCGGGGCGCGGCCGCCGCTCCGCCGAGCGGGAACACGCTGAGGCTCCCGAGCCCGGCGCCGCCCCGGCCGCTCGTGAGCTCGACGCCCGGCAGCATGCGCAGCTGCGCGTCGAGCTGCAGGGCGGCCACGTCCGGCTGGAGATCGGCGGCGAGGTTGTGCTCGGTCGCCACCGCGCACTCCACGCCCTCCGCCGCGCTCCAGGCGAGCCGCACCGCCGAGGCGACGCCCGCGTCGGCGCTCCGCGCGGTGTGCTGCCGCAGGTCGCACGCGATGTAGCCCGACGTGTCGACCACCCGCTGGAGCGTCAGCGCGAGCGCCGACCGCGCGCCGTCGGCGATGTCGACCGTCGCCTCGGCGAGCGCGTACTCGGGCCCGCGCGAGGCGACGACCCGGATGCGCCCGGGCGGCAGGGGAAGATGGAGCTCGCCCGCGAGCGCGAGCCGCGGCGGCGATACGGCCTTGCCGGTCGCGGCGTCGAAGAAGCTGACCTTCGCCGGCGTGAGCGGGCCGAGGAGGTCCGGGGCAGCGGCGGGCCCCGGGGCAGCGGCGGGCCCCGGGGCAGCGGCGGGCCCCGGGGCAGCGGCGGGCGCCAGGGCAGCGGCGGGCGCCAGGGCGCCGCGCTCCTCCACACGCAGGTCGAGCTGGCCGACGCCGGAGAGCGCGAGCCGCGCGGGGGCGATCTCGCCGGCGCGGATCCGGACCCGCGCGGCCCCCAGCGCGCGGCGGCCGCTCCCCTCGAATCCGACGAGGTAGAGGCCGGGCGGCGCGTCGGCGGCGAGCGGCTCGCGCTCGCCGGTCCGCAACCACAGGTCGAGCGCGCCGGCGGCCGCGCCGGCCGCCGGCGCGGCGCCCTCCTCGGCGATCGGCGTCAGCGTGGCCCGGCCGGCCATGGGCCGGAGCGGCGCGCCGCGGGCGTCCACGAGCTCGAGCGCGACGCCGCCGGGCGCGCCCCCGCCGAGGAAGAAGAGCTCCGTCGCGACGGCGAGCGCGTCGCCGCGCGGCGCGATCGCGAGGATCCGCTCGTACACGGCCCGCCCGCCCGGCGGCAGCGCCGCCTGCCGCGCGAACGTCGCGTCGCTGAAGCCCGCGCCGCTCCGCGCGCGGATCACCCCGCCGCCCGCCGGGACGAGCGCGTACGCGACGCGGGACCCGACGCCGGCCAGGTACGGCGCCTCGTGCTCGCCGCGCAGCCCTGGCGCCGCGCCGGGCGCGACGTGCTCCGCGGCGCCCCAGTGGACGACGTCGCCGAGATCGAGCGCCTCGACCGGGCGGTCGCCGTCGTTCCGGAGCGACGTCGCGATCACGACCGCCCGGCCGCTCGGCGCGAGCGTGTAGCGGGTGGTGACGGAGAGCGCGCCGCCCTCGAGCGCGCGCCCGCGCACCTCGCCGCGCGCCTCGATCCACGCCGCGCCGCCCTCGCCGGCGCCCGTCGCGAGGTCGCGGTAGATCACCTGCCGCGGCGGCGCGCCGAGCCGCGGGACAGCCCCCCGGCCGCGGCGGCGCGCCGAGCCGCGGGACGATCTGCCCGAGCTCGTCGCTCCGCGCCCGCGCGTCCGCCGCGTCGATGAGGTGGCCGCCGCCCTCGGCCAGGCCCGTCCCCGGGCCGAGCTGCTCGATCACCACCGCGACCTCGTCGTTCTCGAGCACGTAGTCGCCCGGCCGCCCCGCCGCGAGCGGCCCCGAGAGCGCGTCCGCGGGCGCCGCGATCCGCCGGACGCGCGCCGGCCGCGCGGCGACCGCGTCGCCCGGGCAGAGCTCTCCCTGCTCGCCGCCGCCGTGCCCCCACCGGCAGAGCATGCAGAGCATGCCGAGCCGCTCGGCCGCGCCGGAGGACACGGCGACGCTGCCCCCCTGCACCGGCGGCGCGCAGCCGGCCGCGGCGAGCGCGAGCGCGGCGAGCCCTGCGCGCCGCGGCGCGCTGGGCGCGGCGCGACGCGCGCGCGGAGGGCAGGAAGGGGAGCGAGGGGGCATCTCGATCGAACGGATCATCGGTGCTGTTCCGATGCGCGGCCGCGGCGCCGCTTGGGTCAGGAGCGCTCGGTGGCGAGGACGACGAGGGAGGCGATCCCGAGGCAGACGCCGAGCGCGCGGCGGGCGGTGAACGCCTCGCCGAAGAGCAGCGGCGCGAAGAGCGCGGCGAGCGCCACGCCGCCGGCGAACACCATCGGCCCGGTCGCGGACACCGGGCCGCCCAACCGGAGCGCGGTGAAGACGAGCGTGGTCACCCCGCTGATGAACAGGCCGGACGCGCACGCCCAGATCACCCCCTGCGCCGTCGGAGGCGCCTCCGTGCCCGGGCGGAGGAGGAGGAAGACGAGGATCCCGGCCGCCGCCGTGGCCTCGATGCACAGCGCGCCGAGGGCGTCGCCGACGCGGCCCGCCGCCGCGCGCAGCATCAGGTAGTGCCCGGCCATGCAGACCGCGGCGAGGAGGGCGGGGACGTACCAGACGGACATGCCGCGCACGCTAGCGCGGTTTTCGCCCGTCGCTGGCACATGCGTTCCAGAGCGGCGGTCACCCGCACAGGAGACGGGTCCAGCTCGGCGTTTTCGGCGCGGAAGCGCACTCCAGTGCGCTGAGCACCGAAAACGTCGAGATGGGCCCGTATCCGAAGCGGGTGCCCGCCGCTCTCGGCGGGCTACTCGTCGTCCACCATGTCCGGGTAATCGCCGGGCGCGAGGTTGTCGAACCGGGTGCACGACGAGGTGAACCGCGTGAGCACCTTGCCCGTCGGCCCGTTGCGCTGCTTGGCGACGATGAGCTCCGCGATGCCTTTGTGGTTGGTGGTCTCCGGGTTGTAGTACTCGTCGCGGTAGATGAAGATGATGTTGTCGGCGTCCTGCTCGATGGCGCCCGACTCGCGGAGGTCCGACAGCTGAGGGCGCTTGTCCTTGGTGGTCCGGGTCTCGACCGCGCGGTTCAGCTGCGAGAGCGCGATGACCGCCACCTTGAGCTCCTTCGCGAGCTGCTTGAGCCCGCGGGAGATCTCGCTGATCTCCTGCTCGCGGCTGCTCACGCCGTCGCGCCCCTTCATGAGCTGCAGGTAGTCGATGACGACGAGCCCGACGCGCCGCCCCGAGTTGCCGTCGCTGGGCGGCCGGTCGTACTCGGCCTGGATGCGCCGCACCTTGGCGCGCAGCTCGAGCAGGCTGATCGCCGGCGTGTCGTCGATCCAGATGGGCAGGGTCGACAGGAAGGACGCGGCCTCGGTCAGGCGGCGCCAGTCGTCGGGCTGCAGGAAGCCCTGGCGGAGCTTGCCGACGTCGACGCGGCCCTCGCTGCAGACCATACGTGTGGCGAGCTGCTCGCGCGGCATCTCGAGCGAGAAGACGGCGGCGCCGAAGCCGGGCTCGTGCCGCTCGATGCCGTGCCCCGCCTGGTCCGGGCCGGGGGAGCTCACCGTGCGCGGCGACGCCACGTTCACGGCGAGGTTGAGGACGAACGACGTCTTGCCCATGCCGGGGCGCGCGGCGACGATCGAGAGGTCGCCGTCGTGCAGGCCGGCCGTCTTGGCGTCGAGCTTCTCGAACCCGGTCGAGATGCCCGTGATGCGATCGCCGCGCTCCGCGGCCGCGGTGATCTGCTCGAACGCGGCCTTGAGCACCTGGGCGATCGGCTGGGTCGACGTCCCCTGGGGCGTGCGCGCGAGCTGGTAGACCGCCTGCTCCGCGCCGTCGATGAACTGCTGCACCACGCCGACGTCGCCGTACCCCTCGGCCGCGACGCGCTGGCACGTGGCGATGAGCTGGCGCACGCGCCACTTCTCGTAGACGACCCGCGCGTGCGCGCCGACGTGCGCGACCGCCGGCGTCGCGTCCGCGAGCTGGGCGAGGTACGCCGCGCCGCCCACCTGGGCGAGGCGCTCCCGGTCGCGCAGCCAGGAGGCGACCGAGACGATGTCGATCGGCGTGCCGCCGGACGCGAGCTCCTGCGCGGCCTCGTAGATGCGGCTGTTCGCCTCGCTGTAGAAATGCTCCGACTTCAGGATCTCGAGCACCCGATCGAGCGCGTCGCGGTGCAGCAGGATGGCCGACAGCACCGCCGCCTCGGCGTCGAGGTCGTGCGGCGGTACCCGTCCGGCGACGATGGGAGGCTCGATCCTCTGGGGCCGTTGGCCGCGGCGCTCCATCATTCTCATCATCCGTGCATCTCCTCCCCACCGATTGCCCCCATCCCGCCCCGAGCTTTTCCACAGGCGCCGAAATGGGCGACGCCCCGAAGGCGCAGCGGTCCTTCGGGGCGTCGGGTGCAGGGTCGAGTTCCGTCTATCAGAACATGGGCCGCGCTGAGAAGGTTTTGTGTTTGCATTGCAGTGAGCGTTCGTGCGGTGGGCATCTCAATGCAGGTTCCACGTTCGAGGGGCGCTTGGTCGCGCCGCGACGCGGGGGCGCGCCGCGATGCGGGGGCGCGCCGCGACGCGGGGGCGCGCCGCGACGCGGCGCCGCCGGCGGCGAGGTATGGAAATTGAGCAACGCCGGACTCATCGCCATTTCCTTTCCCGCTTGACTCGGCTGCGATGACGCTTCGTGCCCGGGCATGCGCCGTCGCGGGGAGCCGCCATTGTGGATCACAAAACGCGTCAAACAAGGATTGAACCCACCGAGGTGATCTGCGTGGGTGAAGCGCTGTGGGACCTCTACGCGCCGGAGGGCATTCCGCTCGAGCAGGCAAAATTGCTGCGCCGCGTCCCGGGGGGCGGGGCGGTGAACACCGCGATGGCGCTTGCCCGGCTGGGCGTCCCGTCGGGGGTGTGCGCTGCGCTGGGGGACGACGCCCTGGGGCGCGGGCTCAGGGACGAGGTCGCTGCGGCCGGCGTCGATGTGGGGCGGCTCGCGCTGGGCGCGGCGCGCACCGGCCTCATGCTCGTGGCGATCGCGCGGGGCGAGGCGCGCTTCGCCGGCTACCGGCAGGGCGAGCTCGAGGCGCGCGAGCTCGCCGCGGCGCTGCCCGCGCGATGGCAGGCCCGGGTCGTGCACTTCACCGGGATCGCGCCGGTGCGCGGGGCGATCGGCGCGATCGCGCGGGCGGCCGCGGCTGCTCGGCGCGAGGGGTGCGCGGTCTCGATCGACGTCAACGCGCGCCCGCGGATGTGGCCGCGCGCCGGGCGCGCGGCGGCGCCCGCGAGGGTCGGCGCCGGCGCGGCGGCGCCTGCGGGGGCGGGCGCCGGAGCGGGCGACGGCGTGCGCGGCTGCTTCCGGCTGTTCGCGCAGGCGGATCTCGTGAAGTGCAGCACCGGCGATCTCGAGGTGCTGGGGACGACGGCGCGCGCGCTCCGCGAGCGGCTGCGGCCCGAGGCGACGCTGGTCGTCACGGACGGCGCGCGGGCGACGCTCGTGCTCGGCCCCGAGGGCGAGCGCGCGGTCGCGCCGCGCCCGGTGCGGCCGCTCGATCCGACGGGCGCGGGCGACGCGTTCTGCGCCGGGATGCTGGCGAGCCTCGCCTGGGAGGCCCGAGCGCGGTGGGCCGATCCGGCGCTCATGCTGCGCGCGGTGGCGCGGGGGCACGACGTCGCGCGGGCGTGGGTGAGGCGGAAGCGCGGGTGAGGAGGACGCGAGCGCGCGGGCGAGCCGCGCGTGGCGGACGAGGTGGAAGCGCGGACGAGCCGCGCTTCCGGACGCTTACTTGGCGGCGACCGTGACCTCGACCGACGCCGTGATGGACGGGGCGAGGCGGAGCGTCACGGTGTGGGCGCCGAGCGTCTTGATCGTGTCGCTCTCGATGCGGCGCCGGTCGACGCTGAAGCCCTGCGCGGCGAGCGCCTCTTCGATGTCGCGCGCCGTGACCGAGCCGTACAGCTTGTCGCCCTCGCCGACCGGGCGGGTGATGGTCAGCTTCACCTGGTTCAGCTTGGCCGCGAGCTGCTCCGCCTCGGAGCGCGTCTTCGCGGCGCGCGACTCGGCGACCCGCTTCTCGTGCTCGATGCGGGACACGTTCTCGGCGGTGGCGCCCACCGCGAGGCCGCGCGGGATGAGGTAGTTGCGCGCGAAGCCGGGGCGAACCTTCACGAGCTCGCCGCTCTTGCCGACGTTGTGGAGGTCCTCCGTGAGGACCACATGGATGTGGGTTGCCATGATCGACCTCCTACGCCGTCACGGTGAACGGCAAGAGCGCGATGTTGCGCGCGCGCTTGATCGAGAGCGTCACCTTGCGCTGGTGGCGCGCGCAGTTGCCGCTGATGCGGCGCGGGACGACCTTGCCGCGCTCCGAGATGAAGTACTTGAGCGCCTGCGGGTCCTTGTAGTCGATGACCAGCGCCTTGTCCGCGCAGTAGCGGCAGACGCGCTTCCGGCCCGTGCGGCGGCGCCCGGGGGCGTCCGCGTTCAGGTCGGGCGTGCGCCCGAAGTCGCGATCGTCGTAGTCAGCGCCGCCGTTGCGGCCCATGTCGTTGTTGCGGCCGTTCATTGTCAGCTCTCCTCCTCGTCGGCGGCGCCTTCCGCCTCGCCCTCTTCAGCCTCGTCGAGGTCGCCCGCCGGGGCCGCCTCGGAGCTGCGGTCGACGCGGCGCTCCGGCTCGATGAGGCCGAGCTGCCGCTCGCGCGAGTCGTCGCGGTCGTCCTCGATCGGCGTGAGCTCGAGGCGCTCGAACTTCACGTCCTCGTCGGCGACCGTGAGGCCCTGGACCTCGACGTCGTTGCGCACGAGCACCGTCTGGTACTTCAGCACGCCGTCGGCGAGGCGCAGGTTGCGCTCGATCTCGGAGACGACCTTCCCGCCCCCGAGGTACTTCAGGTAGACGTACACGCCGCGGCGGTGCTTGGCGATGTCGTACGCGAGGCGGCGGCGCCCCCACGTCTCGACCTTGGTCAGACGGCCCGCCTCGCGGGTCACGACCTCGGCGAGGCGCGTCCCGATCCGCTCGGCGCCGTCGGCGTCGATGTCGGGTCGCAGGATGTAAATGGTCTCGTACTCTTTGGCGCGCCCGGGCGCCGTTACCTGTCGGCTCATTCTTCGGTCTTCCCTCTCGGCCTGTGGCCCCGGGGCGACGCCCCGGAGCGAGGAAAGGAGCAGCTTGTCGAGCGTCGCGAGCGCGGGCGCGACAACCTGTCTCCGTCGAGGATCAGGGCTTCTGCGTCGGGGGGAGGGGACCCCTCTCCCCCTTCGCGGCAGGGGCCGGGTCTGTCGGCCCGTCCCCTTCGCCCTTCTGCCTCTTGCCCGGCTTGGGCCGGGTGTTTCGAACGTTCATCGCGGCGTCGAAGCCGCGGGCGGCGACTTCTAGCACACTTTGGACAGCTTGCTTCAAGCAGTCGGGCAGGCCCGCGCGCTCGACCGCGTCGAACCCCGACAGCACGTAGCCCGCGACCTCGCCCCGGTAGCCCGGCGGCGGCCGCCCGATCCCGAGGCGGACGCGCCCGAAGTTGCCCGTCCCGCAGTGCGCGATGATCGAGCGCAGCCCGTTGTGCCCCGCGTGCCCGCCGCCGACCTTCAGGCGA
This sequence comes from Sorangium cellulosum So0157-2, assembly GCF_000418325.1. Classification (GTDB taxonomy): domain Bacteria; phylum Myxococcota_A; class Polyangia; order Polyangiales; family Polyangiaceae; genus Sorangium; species Sorangium cellulosum_D. Next base: position 11,470,716 of record NC_021658.1, on the reverse strand, counting down.
ACCGTGCCGAACGGCAGGTCGAGCTCGTCGTGCAGCACGATCAGCGAGGACGGCGCGACCTTGAAGAAGGCCATCGCCGGCTGAACGCTGCGGCCCGACTCGTTCATGTAGGTCATCGGCTTGAGCAGGATCGCCGGCTGCCCGGCGATCTCCGCCTTCGCGTGCACGCCCGAGAACTTCTCGCGGAACGGATCGGCCCGGACCTCGTCGGCCAGCGCGTCGATGGCCATGAAGCCGACGTTGTGCCGGTGAGCGGCGTATTCCTTGCCCGGATTTCCCAGGCCGACCACGAGCAGCATGGCGAGCGGGTTCTGCTGGATCCCTGGAATCCTTGGGACAGAGGCGGGCTGCGATGCGCGGGGGCGCGGCGCAGGGCGGGGCGGGCCGCGCGCGCCTCGGGGGACCGAGGCGAGGGGCGGCCCGCGCCCGGGCCGGGGCTACTTCTTGTCCTTCTTGTCGCCCGCGGGGGCGGCGCCGCCCTTGGCGGGGGCAGCCGCGCCGCCGGCAGGGGCAGCGGCCGCGGCCGGCGCGCCGGCAGCAGGCTTCGCCTCTTCCTCGGCGCCGGCCTTCTCGGGCGCGTTGACGACGGCGATCGTCTGGTCGTCGGCGAGCAGGGCCTTCACGCCCTCGGGCAGCGTCAGCCCGCTCGCCTTGAACGACTCGCCCATGTCGAGCTCGGTCACGTCGATCTCGATGAACGACGGGATCTTCTCGGGCAGGCAGCGCACCGGGATCGTGCGGAAGATCTGCTGGAGCACGCCGCCGGTGACCACGCCCTTCGGCTTGCCCACGGTGCGGAAGGGGATGTGCACGTCGACGGGCTGGTCGAGCTTCACCTGGATGAAGTCGGCGTGGACGAGCTCCCGCGAGATCGGGTGGTAGTCGTAGTCGCGCACCATGACGGTGAGCGTCTCGCCGTTCTCGATGGCGAGCTCGACCACGGAGTTCTTGCCGTGGTCGGAGCCGAGCACCTGAAGGAGCGCCTTCGGCGAGACGGCGACCGACAGCGGCGCGAGCTCGCGCCCGTAGGCGATGGCGGGAATCTGTCCGGCGCGGCGCAGGCGGCTCGACGCGCTCTTGCCGCTCTCCTCGCGCCTCGTGGCGTTGAGCTTGATGATCTCCATGACGACGGCTCCAGAAGTGATCCGGAGGCCCGCGGTGCGCGGTCCACTCCGGCGTAGGGTGCGGCGCTATAGCAGAACGAGAAAAGGAAAGTCGAGCCTTCGTCGCCGGGCAGCGGCGTTTTTTGTGGCGGGAGCGCGGGCGACCTGCGCCGCCGGGGTCCCTTTCGCGAGGTTGCGCAAGGTTCCGCCGGTTCCGCCGGACGCGCGCCGCCGGTCAGACGAAGAGCGAGCTCACCGAGTCCGAGTGATGGATGCGGCGGATCGCCTCGGCGAGCAGCCGCGCCACCGAGACGACCTTGAACTTACCGGACGCCCGCGCCTCGTCCGAGAGCGGGATCGAGTTCGTCACCACGACCTCGGTGAGGGGGGAGTCCTTGATGCGCTCGACGGCCGGACCGGACAGGACCGGGTGCGTGGCGCAGGCGGCGACGCTCCTGGCGCCCTGCTTCATCAGGGCGTTGGCGGCGTTCACCAGGGTACCGGCGGTGTCGATGAGGTCGTCGAGGATGAGGCACTGCTTGCCGGCCACCTCGCCGATGATGTTCATGACCTCGCTCTCGTTCGCCCGCTCGCGGCGCTTGTCGATGATCGCCAGCGTGCCCTGGAGGCGCTTCGAGTAGGCGCGGGCCCGCTCGACGCCGCCGGCGTCCGGCGAGACGATGACCACGTCCTTGCCGTAGTGCTCGCGGAGGTGATGGTCGAGCAGCGCCGGCATCGCGTACAGGTGGTCGAACGGGATGTTGAAGAAGCCCTGGATCTGCCCGGCGTGCAGGTCGAGCGCGACGATCCGGTTCACCCCGGCGGCGACGATGAGGTCGGCGACCAGCTTCGAGGTGATCGGCGTCCTCGGCGCGACCTTCCGGTCCTGCCGGGCATAGCCGTAGTAGGGGATGACCGCCGTGATCGAGCCGGCCGAGGCGCGGCGGAGCGCGTCGACCATGATCAGGAGCTCCATCACGCTGTCGTTCACCGGCGAGCAGGTAGGCTGCACGACGTAGGTGTCGACGCCGCGGACGTTCTCCTGGATGACGCAGAACGTCTCCCCGTCGGAGAAGCGCGACACCCGCGACTTCCCCATGGGTTGCTCCAGGACCTGACAAATTTCCTGGGTGAGTGCGAAATTGGCGTTGCCGGAGAAGATACTGACTCTCTTGAACACGGCGCGCCTCCAGCCCATTTAGGGGAGCGCGGCTCTATCAGCCGGGCATGAGGCCGTCAAGCGGCTCTGTACATCGGACGCTTGGCTGTACATGCGTATCGTGCCGGGCGGCTCCCCTGGTCCTCGCTTGCCCACCGGGCTTGCCCACCGGCTTTTCGTTGGGCGGTGCTTCGGGTTAGGTAGCGTCTGTGGAGTATTTTGCTGCCGCCGCTGGCGGGCAGGGCGGGCGCGCCGCGGTCGGGCCGCGGGGCAGCCTGGTCATCATCGGCAACTTCGACGGCGTCCACCGGGGGCACCAGGCGCTGCTCGCCGACGCGGCGCTCGACGCGGAGCGGCGGGGGCTCTCGCCGGTGGCGCTCACGTTCGCGCCGCATCCGGCGAGCGTCCTTGGCCGGACCCCGCCGCCGACGCTGACGGCGCTGCCGCGCAAGATCGAGCTCATCCGGCGCGTGCAGCCGGCGATCCGGGTGGAGGTGGTGACGTTCGATCGGGCGTTCGCGGCGCAGACGCCGGAGGAGTTCGTGCGGCGCGTGCTGCTCGATCGGCTCGCCGCGCGCGTCGTCCTGGTCGGCGCGAACTTCCGGTTCGGCCACGGGCGCGCCGGGGACTTCACGACGCTCGGGCGCCTCGGGGAGGATCTCGGCTTCGAGACGCGATCGCACCCGCTCGTGGGCGACGCCGAGGGGGCGTGGTCGAGCACCCGCGTCCGCGCGGCGATCGCGCGCGGGGATCTCGAGGCGGCCGAGCAGATGCTGTCGCGCCCGCACATGCTGTCGGGCGTGGTCGCGCAGGGGGCCAAGCGGGGCCGGACCATCGGCTTCCCCACCTGCAACCTCGACGAGATCGAGGAGGCGCTCCCGCCGTTCGGCGTGTACGCGACGCTCGTCGATCGGGTGACGCCGTCGGGCCGCGCGATCGCGCTCGCCCGCGGCGTGGCGAACCTCGGCGTGCGGCCGACGGTCGAGCCGTCGAAGCAGGCGCGGCCGAACCTCGAGGTGCACCTGTTCGACATCGACGAGGATCTCTACGGCGCGGCGCTGCGGGTGCACCTCGTCGCCCGGCTGCGCGAGGAGCGGCGGTTCTCGGGCCTGCCGGAGCTCAAGGCGCAGATCGCGCGCGACGCCGAGGCTGCGCGCGCGCGGCTCGCGCCGCTCGCCCCGGATCCGGCGGCGGAGGGCGCCTTTCGGTGAGCGGCTGCGCGCCGGTGGGCGCGCGGCGGATGTGGTAGCGTCCACGGCGATGGAGCGCCGGGAGCTCGACGGGCTGACGCGGGAGGAGCTGATAGCGCGCGCCGAGGGCCTCGGGGTGCCGCGGCCGCGCGTGCTCACGAAGGCCGAGCTCGTCGACGAGATCCTGGCGCGCACCGCGCAGGGGGAGCCGGAGCGGGCCCGGCTGCGCGGCTTCCTCGGGCGGGCGCGCGATCTGCTGTCGCGCGTGGTCGAGCGCGGCCTGCACATGCCGGAGACCGCGCGCGCGCTGCGCGGCGAGGCCCCGCCCGAGCAGTGGCCGCCGCCCCCGCCGCCGCCGCGGGCCACGACGACGCTCGCCGAGATCTACGCGTCGCAGGGGCACACGGACCGGGCGATCGCCGTGCTCGACGAGATCCTCGAGCGCGAGCCGCAGCACGAGGACGCGCGGCGGCTCCGGGAGCGGCTGATCGAGCAGGCGCAGCGCGAGGGGGCGGAGGCGCGAGGGGCGGAGGACGCGGAGGCGGAGGACGCGGAGGAGGCCGGGGCCGAAGCCGCGGAGGCGAAGGAGGCCGGGGCCGAATCCGCGGAGGCGGAGGAGACCGGCGTCGAAGCCGCGGAGGCGGAGGAGACCGGCGCAGAGGCAGCGAAGGACACCGGCGCAGAGGCCGCGACGGGCACCGGCTCGAGCGAGCCTCCCGAGGCCTCCATCGCGGGCGAGCAGGATCGTCAGCCCGAGCCCGTCTCCGCGGCTCCCGACCTCGAGCCGGTGCAGCCGCCGCGAGACCCCTCTCCCGCGGACGCTCCGGCGCCGGCGGCCATCGCGGAGCGCGTCGTCGCGGGCGCGCCGCCGGGCCTCGCCGCGGCCTTGCAGGACGAGCGCGCGGAGCTCCCGGCGCGGTACGACCTCGACGAAGTCGTCGGCCTCGCGGTCGATCCGGAGACGCTCTACGTTTACTGGGAAGTGCGCCCCCGGACGCTCGCGCGAGCGCGCGCGCGCCGCCCGCAAGGGCAGCTCGTGATCCGCGTGGTCGCGGTGCTCCCGAGCTGGGAGAGGCCGGTGGTCGAGCAGCGGGATCTCGCGATCGACGCGCTCTTCGGCGACATGTTCGTGCGCGACATCCCGGCCGGCTCGCACCTCCGGATGTGCACGGGCTGGCTCGACGGCGACGTGTTCGAGCCCTTTGCGGTGGGCCTGGAGGTCGCTGCGCCGCGCGCGATGCCGCTCGCGCCGAGGCCGCCCGCGCCGGAGCCCGACGCTGCCGCGCAGGCGGCGCTGCAGGACGAGGTCCCGGCGGACCGCCCCGCCGGACCGACGCGCGACGCGCAGCCGCACCTCGAGGGCGCCGGCGGCGATGTGCCGTCCGCGGCGTCCGGCGCGCTCGACGCGGCAGCACCGTCCCTGCCCACCTCGGGGGCGAGCGGCCAGGCTGGGGAGAGCGTCGCCGCGGCGTACGTTGCGGGGGCGGGCTCCGTGATCGCACCTCCGCCGGCCCCGAGCGCGCCGGCCGCGAGCCGCGCCGCGCAACCCGGGGCGGCCGAGGCAGCGCCCGTCGCCGGCAGCGATGGGGCCACGGCTGCCGCACCCCCCGCGGCCCGCGACATCGCTGCGGCGGCCGCCACGCCTGCCGCGAGCAGCGACGCGACCACGGAAGCGGCCGCGCCGGCCGCGAGCAGCGACGCAACCACGGAAGCTGCCGCGCCGGCCGCGAGCAGCGACGCCGCTCCCATCGCGCCAACCCCGCTCGGCACCCGCGCGGCCGACGCGGTCGCGCCCGACCCCAGCGCGGCGATCGCCCCAGGACCAGCGCTCGCCTCGCCGGGCGAGGGGCCGCCGCGCTTCCCCTCGGGCGCGGCGCCGACCGCGGAGGCGCTCGCGCGGGCGGTCGCGGCGACCCGCGAGCCGCCCCGCGAGGGGCCGCCGCGCTTCCCCTCGGGAACGACGCCGACCGCAGAGGCGCTCGCGCAGGCGGTCGCGGCGACCCGCGGCGGGTCGAGCGACCTGCTCCGGGGAGGCGGCGGCAGCGCCTGGCCGGGGCCCGTCGGCCAGCCCCACGCCAGCGAGGCCTTCCGGCGCGCCGGCGCCGAGCGGCCTCGATCCCTCGGCGGCGCGAGCGAGCTGCGCGGCGGCGCGAGCGAGCTGCGCGGCGGCGCGAGCGAGCTGCGCGGCGGCGCGAGCGAGCTGCGCGGCGGCGCGAGCGAGCTGCGCGGCGGCGCGAGCGAGCTGCGCGGCGGCGCGAGCGAGCTGCGCGGCGGCGCGAGCGAGCTGCGCGGCGGCGCGAGCGAGCTGCGCGGCGGCGCGAGCGAGCTGCGCGGCGGCGCGAGCGAGCTGCGCGGCGGCGCGAGCGAGCTGCGCGGCGGCGCGAGCGAGCTGCGCGGCGGCGCGAGCGAGCTGCGCGGCGGCGCGAGCGAGCTGCGCGGCGGCGCCGAGCGGCCTCGACCCCCTGGCGGCGGAACCGAGCTGTGGCGGAGCTTCGCCACCGCGGCGCGCCCGCCCTCGGGGAGCCGCTGAGCGAGCCGGACGACCCGCTCACGCAACTGGCGGCGCGCGGCGGTCGACCCAGCTCGCGTGCAACCGAACCACCGATCCCTCGCCACCCCCGTTCTCTCCCTCCTCGGCGCGCTCGCCTGCGCCCTGTCCGCGCCCGAGGCGCGCGCCGAGCTCCCCTTCGACGATGAGCCGACCGCGCTCGACCCGCGCGTGGACCGCCTCGACGCCGCGCCCCACGAGCTCTGGGCTCCGTCCCCGGGGCGCGCGCAGCCGCTCTGGATCTCGCTCCAGCTCGGGCTCGCGCGGCTCGAAGGCGGCGAGCGCTCCCTCAGCGGCATGCTGCTCGCGAGCATCCCCCTGGAGCGGCTCTCCGATCGCCCTGGCGTGCCCCCTCCCTCCGCCATCGCCGAACCCGAGGCGCCGCGGCTGAAGCCCGCGCCTCCGAGCCCGCCCCGCGCGGCGCCGGCGCCCGGCCCGCCCCGCGCGGCGCCGGCGCCCGATCCCGCGGAGGCGCCCCCCGCGCCGCCTCCGGCGCCGCCGCCGGCCGAGGTCGAGCCGCCGCTCCCGCTGCCGGTCCGGGTCACGCCGGCGATGGCCCGCGCGATCGTCGAGGCGGCGCTGCGGCAGTCGCGCCTGCTCGATCCCGAGGCGCGCATCGACGCCATCGCGTCGCGCGCCCGGACGTCGTCGCTGCTCCCGGAGCTGCGGCTCCGCGTCTCGCGCCTCGTCGACGAGGCGGAGAACCTGGCCCCCACCGAGTACGATCCGGCGCGGAGGACGGCCTCCGGCGGCACGAGCCTCTGGCTCGAGGCGCGCGCGACCTGGCGGCTCGATCGCGTGGTCTTCGCCGACGAGGAGATCGCCCTGGAGCGCCTCCGCCGCGAGCGCGCCGAGCTGCAGGCGAAGCTCACGGCGCGCGTGCTCGAGCTGCTCTTCGCCTGGCAGCGCGCCGTCGCGCTCTCGGCCGATCCGGGCCGGAGCCCCGAGGAGCGCCGCGCCGCCGCGCTCGCGGCGCTCGAGGCCGAGGCGTCGCTCGACCTGCTCACCGGCGGCCGGATGACGCGCTGGCGCGCCGCGCGCGAGTGATGCCGCGCGCTACAGGATGGTCTGCGAGAGCGTCACCTTGCGCCTGCCGGTCCCGGTGTCCCCGTCGGCGTCCGTGACGGTCACCTCGACGTCGACGACCTTCCCGAGCAGCTCGTCGATCGTCCGCTCCCCGTCGAGCCGGAACCGCAGCCCGGCGAGCTTGCAGAAGCCGCCCTCGTCCTGGTCCAGGGTGAAGATGACCCGGAGCGGCTCGACCGTGTACCCGAGCTCGGGCACGGCGCCGTTCACCACCGTGATCGAGCCGGACTGCCGGAGGTTCTTGAGCCGGATGGCGACGAAGATGTGGTAGCCGCCCTGCGGTCCGGCCTCCACCTGGACCTCGTCGAGATCCTCGAGCGCGAAGTAGTCGGCCTGCCCCTCGCCGACGACGACGACCGGCTCGCCCCCGCCCGCCGGCTTGCAGGCGTCCGGCACGGCGTCCGCGCTCCACGAGGCGCTGTACGGCTCGAGCCGCCGGGGATCCACGTCGGGGGCGCTGCAGCCGCCGGCCACGCAGGTCTGCGGCGCCGGGCAGGTGGGATCCCCGGGCGCGACGGCGCACTCCTGCTCGAGGCGCACGCGGAGCAGCAGCTCGCGGCCGCCGATCACCCGCGTCGACGCGGCGCGGACGAGCACCGGCCGCTCCGCGTCCTCCGCCCCGAACGCCTCCAGGGAGATCTCCACCGCCGTCCCGTCCTCGAGATCGCGGAAGAAGAGCTCCCGCGGGAAGAACAGCTGCCCGCTCTTGTGCGTCAGCACGTCGTCGCGGAGCACCTCGCCGCCGGCGCGCAGGACCATGCGCAGCCGATCGAGCTCGACGCCGGCGCGCAGCTCGCTCGTCAGCCCGATCACCACGGTCCCGGTGAGCGGTCGCGGAGCGCCGCCGCAGCCGGCGAGGATCAGGAAGCAGAGCGCGAGGGCGGCGAGCAGGGAAGGGCGCATGGGCGGTGGCGCGCCGCTACTCGATGCCCTCGAGCGCCGCCAGGAACACGTCCGGGCCGACGAAGTCGTTGAAGCGCTTCCGCTCGGCCCCGGTCGAGTCGTAGATCACCACCGTGGGCAGGCCGACGACCTTGTACTTGCCCTTCACCGCGTCGACCTGCGGATCCTCGTCGTCCGTCGCGTCGACCTTCACCGCGACGAAGTGCGCGGCCTTGGCCATGACGCGCGGATCCGAGAAGGTGTCCTTGTCGAGCTGCTTGCAGGCGCCGCACCACTCGGCGGTGAAGTCGACGAGCAGCGGGCGCTTCTCCGCCTTCGCCTTCGAGACGGCCACCGGCTCCTGGTGCAGCCACGTGAGCTGCCGCGGCGCGGCCTCGCCGGCCACCGCCGACGGCACGGGCGAGGCGAGCCTCGGCAGATCCAGGCTCGCGACGAGCAGGAAGCCGGAGGTCACCGTGAGCGCGATCCCGAGCCCCTTGCGGGCCTTCACCCCGACGCCGCCGTCGTCCCAGGACAGGTGCACCGCGCCGAGCAGGACGCCGACCACGACCAGCCCGGCCATGACCGCCATGAACTGCGGGGTGGGCTGCGCGAGCGACGACAGCGCCGGGAACGTCGTCTTCAGGAAATACAGCGCGACGATCAGCATCACGATCCCGAAGAACGACTTCACGCCGAGCATCCACTTGCCCCCCTTCGGCAGCGCGACCGCGAACGCGCCGACGAGCCAGAACGGCAGGCCGAGCCCGAGCGCGAAGGTGGCGCCGACGAGCGCCCCGAGGCCGATGCTCTGGGTCTTCCCGATCCAGAGGATGATGCCGGTGAGGACGGGCCCGGTGCACGGCGCCGCGACGAGGCCGCTCACCAGCCCGAGCAGGAACGCGCCGCCGTAGCCGATGCCGCCGACCTGCGAGAGCCGCTGCATCAGCGGCTCGGGCAGCGCCATGTCGAACGCGCCGAACATGGAGAGCGACATCGCGATGAACACCCCCGCGATGCCGACGATGACCCACCGGTTCGCGAGCACGCTGCCGAACAGGCTGCCCGTGAGCGCCGCGACCACGAGCATCGTCGTGAAGAGCACGACGATCCCGAGCACGAAGCTCGTCGAGAGCAGCATCGCCTCGCGCCGGGACTTCGCCTCCCGCGCCCCGAAGATGCTCACCGTGATCGCGATCATCGGGTACACGCAGGGCGTGAGGCACGTGAGCAGGCCGCCCGCGAGCGCGGCGAGCCCCGCGAAGGCCGGGCCCGCCTGGAGGCCGCGGGTGAACAGATCCGGCTGATCCGCGGCCAGGGCGAGCGCCGGGGACGCGAGCACCGCGAGCACCGCGAGCGCCGCGAGCGCGCGCCCGAGCGCCCCGGCCGCGCCGCCCGCGCCACGTCGACGAACCGCCGGGGCGGCGCCGGCGCTTCCCTTGAAACGAGTCGAAGCGGTCATCACGAAGGTTCTATAGCAAAGCGATCGCCCCCGTGCGGCGCGCGGCCGTCCGTTCAGGCCGGCATCAGCGCTTCGGGAGGGACGCCAGCGTCTGGCGCGCGGCCTCGATCTCTCCCCCGAGCGCGATGGCGACGGCCGCCCTGCCCGAGGTGCTCCGCTGTACGAAGGCTTCCAGGTATTTCTTGGCCTCGTCCCAGCGACGGTCGAAGTAAGCCATCTGCCCGAGCACGAAGCGGCCGTACCCCTGGCCCGCCGGCACCTCCGAGAGCCGGTCGATCAGCGCGCCGAGCCCCTCCACCGTCTTGCCGCTCTCGCACTGCACGACGGCGAGGTGGCCCTGGTAGAGCGGCTTGTCGCGCGTGCCCCAGCGCGCCGCGCGCGTGAGCGCGCCGATCGCCTCGTCGTACCGGCGCGCCAGGTGGTACACGCTGCCCAGCGTCCACCAGTGGAACGCCCGCCGGCTCGCCGGCCCCGTGCGCGCCGCCAGCCGGAGGTGCCCCACCGCCCCGTCGATGTCCCCGAGCGCCTGCTTCGCGCGCGCCGCGTCCTGGTGGGCGACGTCGCGCAGCACGCCGAGCGAGAGGACCTGCTCCGCCACCTCGGCCGCCCGCTCGAAGCGGCGCGTCTCGAAATAGGCGAGGTAGAGCTGGCGCAGCAGCATCGCCTGCGTCGTCCGGTCGAGCGGCCCCCGGAGCGACAGCCCCCGCCGCGCCCAGAGCGCCCGGGAGCGCGGCGTCTCCGCGCCCAGCGCCCGCCGCAGCATCTCCTCCGGCGTCAGCGTCTTCGCCGGCGCGCGCCGCCGCGGCGCATTGCTGGGCCGCTTCTCTCGTGGAGCGTCCCGCCCGGCGTCCTCCCCGCCGCCCACAACGACGCTGCCCGCAACGGCTTTCGCCGTCGACTTCGTGCGGCGCCCCCCAGAGCCCGTACGGACGGATCGAGCGCCGTCCACGCTGTCACCGTGCTCGCTCGCCTTGCGCACAGAAAGCAATCGTAACAGACCTGCACAAGCGTTCCAGCAATACGCGAGGTTTCCATCTTGACTCGGGCCGGCGAGCGTTCCGGCGGGTCCATGGCCGGCGCCGGGGGCGGCGGGCGTCGGTTTCCGGCCGGGTTCCGGCCGGGAGCTGGACCCGGGTTGCGCCCCACCGGGCGTGGCGCCATCGTCGCGGCCATGCGTCGCCGCCCTGGCTCAACTTCCCTTTTGAGGAGGCGGCGTTCCGTCTCCACGGTCGCCGGCTGTCCGCGTCGCGACCGGGTCCTCTGGCTCGTGTCGTGTCTGGCCCTCGTCGGCGGCGCGTCGCTCGCGGCCGGGTGCGGGCACCCGGCGAGCCGCGACGAGTGCGAGGCCATCTTCAAGCGGAGCGCGGAGATCGAGCTCCGGGCCCAGAACGTCGTCGACCCGAAGGTCGTCGAGGAGCGCACGGCGGCGGTGCGGGACGCCCGCGGCAAGGAGCTCATCGACCGGTGCGTCGGGCGGCGGATCACGGACGCCGCCATGGCGTGCGTCCGGCAGGCGACCACCCCGGAGCAGGTCGATCGGTGCCTGGAGTGACGCGTCCGGCGACGCGCGCCGACGTGCTGGCGACGCTGGCGATCGTGCTGCTCGTCGTCGGGGTCGTCGCTGGGCGCGCCGCGCTCCGCCGCCTCTCGCCGCGCCCGACCCCCGAGGCGTGCGCCGCGCTCCTCGACCGCTATGTCGAGCTCGCGCTGCGCGCGGCCACGCCTGAGCCCGCCGTCTCGGAGGTGGCCGAGCGGCAGGCGATGCGGCCGCCGGCGAGCGCGGCTTCGTCCGCTGCGAGGCCCACCTCACCCAGGCGGAGGTGGCGTGCGCCCTGCAAGCGGGCAATGCGGACGACCTGGAGCGCTGTCTGCCCTGATCCGACCGGCGCGCGCCGCGCTCGGCGCCAGCCCCGGCGGCGGCGGAGCGGACGCCGGGGTGCGGAGCGGGGCGGAGCCCGAGGGGGCCAGCCCAGCGGACGACCGGCTCCGACATGCGCCCCCACGTGAAGGAACGGGGGCATGTTGCGGATCGTTCCTGGCGCGCCGTGCTGTGATAGTCTCGGCCGTGGCGAGCGCTCCCCGCTGGTGCGATCTCCTCACCTCCCCAACCTCGGATTGCCTGTCGTGAAAGCCCCGTCGCCCTTGCTCGGCTTCAACAACAACGTCCGGCACAAGGGGCGGTTGTTCCACATACAGACCGAGGACTCGGGCATTCGCCACCCGCACATCATCACGCACCTCTTCGCCGACGGCGGGCGCATCCTCAAGACCACGAAGACGTCGTACGCGGAGCACGTCGGCCAGGCCTCGCTCGCCGAGACGGTGCGCGGCATGATGAAGGAGCAGCACAAGGCGATGTTCATCGCCCTGCGCGACGGCCACTTCGACTACCTCTTCGACGACAGCGCCGCGCCGCCCGTCTCGGCCCCCGCGGCCGCGGCGCCCGCCGCCGTCGATCCGAGCAAGGCCGCGCGGCCGCCGGCGCCGTCGTCGCCCGAGGTCCCGAGCGCGCCGAAGCCGCCCCCGCCGTCCCGGCCCCTCGCGCTGCCGGTCGCGTCGCCCGTCGTGCCGCCCCTCGCGCCCGAGGCGGCGCCCCGCCCGAAGCCGGCCCCCGCGCCGACGCCGCCGCCGAGGCCCGCCGCGCCGCCCGCGAGGCCGGCGCCCGCGCCCGCCGCGGCGCCGCCGGCGCGCGCCGCGGCGCCCGAGCCGGCGCCCGCTCCGGCCAGCGCGCGCCCGCGCCTCGAGCTCGATCCGGTCGGGATCCAGGGGCTCGGCGGCGGCGGGCGCGCGGCCAGCCCGCTCACCGGCAGGGCCGTGCGACCGCCCCCGGAGATCAAGAAGTCCGAGCCGTCCATCGATCTCGATCTCGACGCGCTCGAGCGCGCCGCGGCCGAGGCGCAGACGCCGTTCTTCCAGCAGATCCAGGACCTCCCCCCGCCGCCCGCGTCGGTGATCGGGCGGCGGTCGGAGTCCGCGGCCTCCGGCGCCGGCGTCTACAGCAACGTCCACCCGGAGCACCCCTCGCCGCCGCCCGCGGCCCCCGTCGCGGTCGAGCACTTCTCGGGCAGCCCCGGCTCCGGCCGCTACGCGGCCTCGCGCCCGGCCAGCATCTTCGCCACCAACCGGCCGTCGGACGGCGCGTCGATCTTCGGGGACGATCTCATCAGCGAGAAGTCGCTGGACGAGGTGATCCTCAGCTACCTCGCGGAAGATCTCGACAGCCCGCCGGAGAAGAAATAATCGCGCTGCCGCCTTTCGCGGCGAACGCCGGGGGCAGGCGCGTGGAGCGAGCGGCGGTCACCTGATGAGCTCGGATCGGACCGCAGGGGAGGACGAGGGGACGCGCCGCCGCGGCGCGGCCTTGGCCCGCATCTGGCTGCGGCCGATGTCGTATCTGCTCGGCGTCAGCATGGCGACCCTGTCGGTCGTCTACCTGCTCGACATCGCGCGGCACGGGAACGAGCGCCTCCCGATCCGGGAGGCGCTGCTGCACATGTCGCCGAGCGACGCCGAGCACATCATGGGCGGCATCGGCGAGGTCATCGCCGCCATCCTCGGCATCGTCATCACGGTCGCCTCCATCATCGTGCAGCTCGCCGCGAACCGGTACACGCCGCGGATCACCGAGATGTTCTTCCGCGACCGGACGAACATGGTCGTGATGGGCTTCTTCGTCGTCAGCGCGGTGTTCTCGCTGTGGGTCAACTTCTCGATCCGCGTCGGCGAGGGCTCGACCGAGCACGCCTTCGTCCCGACGTACGGCGTCCTCGTCACCATGGGGCTGCTCACCGCGAGCCTGCTGATGATGGCGCCCTACTTCCTGTACGTGTTCGACTTCGTCGAGCCCGACAACGTGGTCGGGCGGATCAAGCGGAGCGGCATCGAGCAGGCGCTGCGCCCCGCGGATCACGAGAGCGACGGCGAGGTCGACGAGCGGCGGGTGACGGCGCTCTCGTCGCTGGAGCAGCTCGCCGACGTGGCGCTCAACGCGATCGACCAGAAGGACAAGGGCATCGCGTCGAAGACCGTCGACTCGCTGTCGGAGCTCGTCGTCGCGTACCTGCCGCACAAGGCGACGCTCGATCCGCGCTGGTTCCAGATCCGCGACCGCCTCGCCAACGACGCCGACTTCGTGAGCATGAACGCCGAGGCGCTCGGCAAGCTCTCGGCCACGCGGACCTGGCTCGAGTACAAGGCGCTCCGCCAGTTCCTCATGGTCTACCGCGAGGCGCTCACGGCGATGCCCGACCTCATCACGCGCATCGCGATCGACACGCGCTACATCGGGCAGACCGCCATCGCCGCGGGCGACCGGGCGGCCGTCGCGGTCGTCGTGAAGTTCTTCAACACCTACATGCGCCGCTCGCTCAACGCGAAGGACATCGCCGCGGCCTACAACAACCTGAACCAGTACCGCTACCTCGCCGAGGAGCTGCTCAAGGCGGGCTGGGGGGATCAGGTCCTCGATATCGCCCGGTATTTCAAGTACTACGCGCAGACGGCGCACGCGATGGGGCTCGCGTTCCTCACCGAGACCGTCGCGTTCGACCTCTGCGTGGTCAACGAGCGCGCGTACGACCTCCACGCACCTGCGCGGGACGAGCTGCTCCAGCTCTTCCTCGAGGTCGACAAGGAGGCCGAGCTCGACCAGCAGGAGCCGTCGCTCCGCGGCGTCCGCAAGGCGCAGGTCAAGCTCGCCACGTACTACCTGCAGAAGGGCGAGGAGGCGCTCGCGCGGCGGATCTACCGCGACATGCGCGACGAGCGGCCCGACCGGCTGCGCTCGATCCGCGCGGAGCTCCTGGCCGTGACGAGCAACGAGTTCTGGGAGATCAACGACCGGGGCGCGGTGTTCGAGTACATCGAGCCCGAGCGGCGGCAGCTCATCCACCGCTTCTTCGAGTGGTTCCCGTCGACGACCATGCGGGAGCCGATCCGCGAGGAGCACACGCAGGAGTGACGTGTCGGCCGGCGCGCTCGAGGGTGAGCCGGGGCGCAGTACACGCAGGCTGGATCCGCGCCGGGCATCGACGCGGCGATTCCTGCGGCGCGCGGGCGGCGATAGGATCGGGCATGCGCTCCCTGCACCCCCTCGACCCAGCGCAGGAGGGCTAGCCTCGACGAACGCCGAGGTCCCGCGCCGCACACCGAGATGCCCGCCTCACGCCCTCGTCGCAAGCACGCCGAGTCCGATCCTCCGCCGGAGCTGTTCGCCGGCAAGTACCGGCTCGTCCGGATGCTGGGCAAGGGCGGCATGGGCGAGGTGTGGCTCGCCGAGCAGGAGCAGCCGCCGAGCTCCCGGCGCCGCGTCGCGCTGAAGCGGCTGGCCCCGCGGCCCGAGCTCGGCGAGGCGGCGAGGGAGTCGTTCTTCGCCGAGGCGGAGGTGATCGCGCGGCTCGATCACCCGAACGTGGTGCGGCTGATCGAGCTCGGCGACTGCGAGGGCTCCGTGTACCTCGCGCTCGACTACATCGACGGGCCCGCCGTCGATCGCGTGCTCAGGAAGGTGGGCGCGCTCTCGCCGCGCGCGGTGGCGTACCTCGGCCGGGAGATGGCGAGGGCGCTCGAGGCGGTGCACAGCCTGCGCGAGGCCGACGGGCGGCGCTACGCGGTGGTCCATCGCGACGTCTCGCCGTCCAACATCTTGATCGCGCGGGACGGCCGCGTCTGTCTGACCGACTTCGGGGTCGCGCGGATCCCGGGCCTCGCGGGCGAGCAGGCCGACGGCGCCGTGTTCAAGGGCAAGCTCCCGTACATGCCCCCGGAGCTCGCGCGCGGCGAGCCGTTCGACGGGCGCGCGGACGTGTTCTCGCTGGGGCTCACGCTCCTCGAGGCGCTGCTCGGCAGCCGGGTGCGCAAGGCCGACACGCAGGCGCAGCTGATCATGCGCGTCGCGTCGACGCCGGTCCCGCGCGCGCGCGAGCTCTTGCCCGACCTGTGCGCGCCGCTCGCGGACGCGCTCGACGCGGCGACCGAGTTCCGCGCCGACAAGCGCATCGCCAGCGCGGGCGAGCTGGCCGAGGCGCTCGAGCAGGTCCTCCGCGGGATGGGGCACGGCGCCGAGGACGAGGCCAGGAGCGAGCTGAAGGAGCACGTCGAGGCGTACATCGCGAGGGCGGGCTCGCTGAGCGGCGCCGGCTGCCACGCGTCGCCGTCGCTCCCGCCGGCGAGCGGGCCGGGGCAGAGCTCGCCGGATCTCCTGGGGAGGGCGCAGTCGGGCGTGCCGGGCGCCGCGTCCGGGGATCGACCGTCGGGCCGCCCGTCGGCGCCCGACGCGCGGCGGAGCGCGCCGTCGCTCCGCAGGAGCGGCGCCCCGCGCCCGCTCGGCGCCGCCGTGGGCTCGCTGTCGGTGCAGTACCTCGATTTCGACGGCCCGGAGGACACGCCGCCGCGCCCGCGCGCGCTCGCGGCGTCGACGACGCCGGAGGGCGAGCTCCAGCGGAGCCGCGCCGCGGCGGAGGCCCCGGGCGGCGCGGCGGCGGCGCAGAAGACCGGCAGGGCGAGCGCGGCCGGCAGGGCGAGCGCGGCGAGCGTGGCGGGCAAGGCGAGCGCGCCGGCGGGGGCGAGCGCGGCGAGCGCGCCGGCGGGGACGAGCAGCCTGGCCGGGGTGTCCGCGGGGCGCGGCAGCGGGGAGATCGCGCCGGGCGAGCCGCCCGAGAGCGGCGGGCTCACCGATGAGCAGCTGCGGCGCAAGCGGAGGATCTTCCTCGCGGGGCTGTTCGTGCTGGGGGCGATCGCGACGATCCGGCTGGTGGTGGTGTCGAGCTGCTAGTTCCGCCCGCCAGAAATCCGGCCAGGGAGCCGGAGGGAGAGTTCAACGCCAAGGCGCAAAGGCGCAAAGACGCAAAAAAGATTTGTAGTTTTGCGCCTTTGCGGCTTTGCGCCTTGGCGTTTATTTCTCTGTCGCTCGCGAGGCAGATCCCTGGCGGGAGTTCTGACCGGCGGTACTAGAACGCCGATTATTTCAAAATTCGACGAGATCGATTTGACGGAAGAGGACCGCAAGGGGCGCAAGGGGGAGAGAAGAATACAAATCCATCTCTCTCCCGTTGCGCCCCTTGCGCCTTGCGGTCCTCTTCTCGTGCTGCATGCCGTGCTCTCGCGGCGAGGGGCTCGGAGCGACGGAGCTCGTCGCGTGCTGCCGCGAGCGCGGGATCATTCCTCCGGCTCGTCGTCTCCGAACAGCACGCCGACATGGAACGCAATGGCGTCGAAGGGCTCCGCGCGGACGATCTCTCCCCGCTGCGCCGCCAGGATCTCGATGTAGCCGTCCGGACCCCAGCGATGGACGGCCAGCGTCTCCTCGGCCGGGTCGACGATCCAAGAATGAGGCACCTGGCATCGATGGTAGGTGCGCTTCTTCTTGACGAGGTCGTTGCGCCGGTTCGTCGAGAGGATCTCGCAAATCCAGTCGGGGAGCAGGGTGATGGGGACGCCGGTGGGGCGCTGGGGCGCGCGCTCGCGGCGCCAGCCGACGACATCGGGACGGTACACCTGCGCCGGGGCGAAGGAGATCTCGACCTCCGTGGCGAACCACCATCCGCCCGGCCAGCGTCCGCCAGGGCGACGGCCGAAGCGGTGGTTGAGGGCGGTCACGAGATCCGCCTGCGCGCCGCCATGCTCCCCGGTGGCGGCTCCCTTTTCGAGCAGCTCCCCGTCGACGATCTCGTGACGTCGGTCCGCTTCGGGGATGGCGAGGAGGTCCTCCAGCGTGGCGGGCTTGCTGGCGAGTTTCTTCGCGACGCCGCTCATGCCTGGAGCATAGTGCAGGCTCGACGGCATGGGGCGCGGGCGTCAGCCGATCTGGAGCGCGCGCAGGACGGCCGCCTCGTTCAGCGCGTGACGGCCGCCCTGGACCGATGCGAAGCCCGCGTGGGCGAGCGCGGCGAGCGCGCGCGCGGCGCGCCGGATCTCGACCTGGCTGCGCGAGCCGCCGCGCGCGGCGAGCTCCTCCGCGGTCAGCGCCGCGCCGCCGGCGAGCAGCTTCGCGGCCAGGGCGACGTGCGCCCCCGAGCGGGGCGAGCGCCGCCGCGCGTGGCTCCTCGCGGCGCTCACCATCCGCTGGACGCCGCGCGCCTGGAGCAACGCCGCGGGCGGCATCGCGAGATCCCGGAGCGACGGCGAGGAGGGCCTCGCGGCGACCTTCACGGCCGCGCCGCCCGACGCCGGCGCGAGCGGGGCCGCGGGCGACGCTGGGAGGTGGCTTCGCGGCGCGCCGGGGATGGGCGCGGCCAGCGCGCCGGGGACATGCGCGGCCGGCGCGCCGGGGACATGCGGGGCCGGCGCGCCGGGGACATGCGCGGCCAGCGCGCCGGGACCGTGCGCCGCCTGCGGGCGCGCGCCGTCGCTCTGGCCGGCGCGCGCCACGATCTCGTTCTGGATCACCACCTTGACGATGCCGGCGACCTGCAGCGCCGTGCGCAGCCGCTCTGCCTCGGCCTCGGCCGCCCTGCGCGCCTCGTCGGCCTGCTCGAGCTGCTGCTTGAGGCGGCGGATCTCGGTCCGCAGCGCGGCGCTCGGATCCGGCGCCGCCGGGCGCGCGATCTCGCCCGCGAGCGCCGCGCGCAGCTCGTCGATGAGCGTGCTCAGCGCGGCGTCGGCGATGCGCGGCGCGCCGCCGGCCTCGCCGGTCCAGCTCGGCGCGTCGCCGCCGTGGGCGGTGTGGCGGGCGCGCCAGCGCTCGAAGCGCCCGACGGCGGGCAGGTAGAACTCGCCGGACGGGAGCGCGCGGAACTCCTCGAACGGGTGGCCGTCGACGAGCGCCTTCACCGCGTCGTAGTCGCGCTCGATCTCGAAGCCGCCGATCGCCGGGAAGTTGAGCTGGCTCATGAGCTCCTTCGAGACGGCCTGCGTGCGCTGGCTCGCGACGACGAGGAGGACGCCGCGCTTGCGGCCCTGCTTGGCGAGGCGGTGCAGGATCTCCGAGGTGAGCGACGCGCCCGATTGCGGGGCGAAGAGGTGCACCTCCTCGACCACGACGGCCGCCGGCGCGCGGCGCTCGGACAGGAGCGCCCAGAGCCGCTCGAGGAACGGGAGCGCGGCCTCCTGCTGGGCGCGGCTCGTCGGCTGATCGGACAGGTCGACGACGAGGCCGAGCCCTTCGTCGAGCACCCGCGCGAGCGCGAGCTCCGCCGCGCGCTCGCGGGACGAGAGCGGCAGGTCCGCGTGGGCGCCGCCGAGGACGAGCGCGCGGAACCGCTCGCGCAGCGTGTGGAGCTCCCCCTCGGGATCGATCGCGACCACCGGGATGCCGGCCGCGAGCAGCTCCTCGCAGAAGACCCCGACGCCGAAGCTCTTGCCGCGCCCGGACGAGGCCCAGATGCCGACGCGCAGGCCGGTTCGGGCGTAGTCGGAGAGATCGAGTCGGTAACCGTGGCAGAGGGAGAGGATGGGGCTCAACGGGTCGCCTCCGTGGGGCTCGGGGCTGGTCGCGCTCGCCGGTGGACTGTAGGCGAGCGCGGCGGGGCGGGCGAGCCGGGCGGGCGGCATGGCACGGAAGCGGCGGGCCCGCGGGCGGTAGCCTCGACGGGGCTAGCGCGCGTTCGAGGCACGCAGCGCGCGGGGTTGGCGCTCCGCGGTCGGCGCTGCCTCGGCCGCCTGGCCACAGCGGCGGGTCCGCACCCGCTGTGGCGCCGGCAGGGGGGGTGAACCCCCCGGCGCTCGGGCGCGAGGGCAGGCTGGATCGGGGCCGACCTCCAGGCGATCGGGTGCAGGGCCAGGCGAGACGGGGGTCGAACCCCCCCTCGAGCAGGCGCGATGCCGGGCGAGACGGGGGTCGAACCCCCCCCTCGAGCAGGCGCGATGGCCGATCCGAGGGGGTTGAACCCCCGCCCGACCGGGCATGAGGCCAGGTCCAAGGGGGGTCGACCCCCGGGCGAGCGAGCGCAGGGCCAGGTCCGGGGGAGTCGACCCCTCGGGGACCAGACCAGGCTTTACGGGCCGAGCCTTGGAATGCTTCTGGCCAGGGACCACGATAACAGTTCGTTGGAGCCACGGCATCATACTCCGGGAGGACTGGAAACAGGGGCGAGTCTCATTGCCGCATCATGGATCCGCCAGCGCGAATGTGAGCGACGCTGCTGCAATGGGGCGACGGCGTCGACACCGTGCTTGCGCTCGCCGAACGTCGTTTCATCCGTGTACGTTCCTCGCTTCCCCCGAAGGGAGGATTCCATGGATGCTACGCTCGAATCGATCTTCAACCTGTATGTCTTCACCACCGGCCGTCGGCTCTTCGCCCTCCGGCAGGTCCGCGCCCTGGCCAAGGAACAGCGCTTCACGGAGCTCGTGAAGCACTGCGACGCCGCGCTCGAGCACGATCTCGCCACGCGCGCGCTGGAGCGCCGCTGGGCCGGAGAGCCCGCGGCCACGGGGGCGAACCCCGCGGCCCAGCGCATCGATGTGCTCGTCGACCGCACGCTCGGCGCCATCCGCGATCACGTCGTCGCGCAGACGCAGGGCGCCGCGCCCGACGACCCCATCCACAAGGAGGTCGCGGCGTTCTTGAGACCGATCTTCCCTGTGAGCGTACAGGCGATCACCTCGCTTCCGTACGTCGATGAGCTCGCGGCCGTCGACGATATCGTCGCCCTGCTCAAGGGCGAGCTCGCCCCCGCCGTGAGGGAGTTCGGCCTCGGCCGCCTGGTCACCCGCCTCGCGGATCTCGCGGTCCAGTACCGCGACGCGCTCGAGACGCCGCCGCCGTCGCTCATCGACTGGGGCCGCGTGCGCGCCGCGCGCGCCGAAGGGCAGGGCCTCCTGCTGGAGGCGGTCGCCATCATCCTGGGCAAGCACCACGAGCGCACGCGCGAGGGGACCGGGGCCCGGCTCGCGCTGCTGACGCCGATCCTCCAGCAAAACGAGGCGATCGGGCAGTACCTGCGCTCGCGGCGCGCGATCGCCGATGTGAACCCGGAGACAGGCGAGGACGAGCCCGCTGCGCCGGCCCCGGCCGTGGCCCCGGCGCAGCCGCCGGGCGAGCCCGAGCAGCCGCCGATCGCGTGACGGCTGGACCGACCGGCGCGCCGAGCCGCGGTCCCGCACGTGGGGGCGCGCCGTCGCCGTTCGCAAGCACGGGCAGCATACGTCCTGCCTGCTACGTGCTCTGCGATGCGGCGGATGCTCGCCTTTGTGAGAGATATCGGCGCGAGAACGCAATGGCATCTGACCAAAGCTCTGGCGTTCTAACCAGCTATCGATATTGGCGGTAAAGCGGTTGCTACCGTTGTATCGGAGGTATCGGGTGAGCCTCTGGTCGATAAGGTGTACGTCCTGGATACGGGTAGCAGTGGTTCTCCCGCTCCGCGGGCGCCTGCGCTTCCAGCGTCCGCGCCGCGAGGATCGAGCTCGCTACTCATCGAGCTCCTGGGTGGGGCGCTCTCCGAGACGCTGGATGCGCTGCCCCGAGGACCCACCCACCACGACCCAGGGGGCCGCCGGGTCGTACGCCGTGACACCCCACACCCGCAGCGGCGCTCCTTGAGCGATCTCAGCAAGACCGTGTCGCTTTATTTCATCACCGATAGCCGTCAACCTATAGCGAGCCTCTAGCATAGGTGGCCTGTCCGTCCTATAGGGCACACTCTCCAGTGCGGCCTCAGCCCCACGGTGCTCGGCCCACTGGCGCAGCCGCATGGCAAAATAGCAATCGCTGATGCGTATCATCCAATAATTGAGCAGCTCTGCGCCAGCCGGCGAACGGTGCATCAATACGTCCACGGGCGTCGACCAGTCTTCGCCGAGACACGAGAATAGGAGCTCGTCAATCCGAGATATGGTGAGCGTGCTACCGTCCACCCGAGGAAAGAATGCCGCTTGGTGGGTGCCCAGCTCCACGAGATCCTTCCGTGCTCGATCTGCGCGCCCACCCTCGGTGGACAGGACCGGAGACCGACCGGATACCTTTCGCCAAGAGCGCGCCATGTGCTGGACGCGCGTCCGAGATAGAGCGCGCGCGTCGTCCAGACCGCGGCGCGCGTCAACCGGCTTCACGTGGACGAATCCACGGCTAAACCCATCCTCCGGCGCATCTCCCAGGACGACGATGTCGAGATCCGGGCGCTCGGGCCGATAGCGGAGCCTCCACGCGCACAGCGCCCACAGCATCAGCCTATCGCTCCACAACCCGGACGTCCATACGACGGTTCTCTGCTGTGATTTTAATGCGTTCATAACATCGTCAAATCGTGAGCGAAATTGCGTCCTTTCCCGCCCTCCAAGGTTCCAATAATCGCACCGCAGCGCACAATGGTCTTCGGGATCGGGCGCGCACGGCCCCTCCAGCACGTTATCGCGCACGAAACGTACAGGAAGGCGAAGCCCGCGCCGCACCGCTCTCCGAATGTCCTCATTTGTAGCGACGTGAATAGTCATTGGAGCCTCAGAATAAACACTTTTTGCAATCCGGCGATGGAGGATCCCCGGACTCGCACCGCCTAAAGCAGGTCCGACACTTCGTGCCATCGCTTCCAGACCCTGGTCTTGCACAAGACCACGGACCGTGGTTTATGCAATCCTGATATTTCTCGTCGCAGCTGCGATTGCTTGTGTGTTCGCAACCTTCTCGACACCTCTTGTATTTGGCGTAAGCGCTATCCCGACACGCTGTCCGCTGCGCTTCGTTCTCGATCTTTCCACACTGAATATTGTCAGACTCGGAGCTCGTTTCGCAGTTTTCCTCACATGGTGTCTGGCTCGCGATGTTGCAGACTGGCGGAGAAGGATGATCCATGTCCTGTGTCTCCAGCGGTACGGGCCCGATGCCGCCGGCCCCTGTCTGGCCGAACCCGTAGCCGCCGACGCCGGTCGCGGTGATGATGATGCCGCCGGCGCCGCTTTCGCCCTCGCTCCGAAGGTAGCAATCCCCGACATCGAAGTTGCACCCCGCTAGGCCGAAACATAGAACAGTGAACAGCTTGTTCATTTTGACTCTCCCCCGAATCTCCAGATAGGTCCAGCTGTGACCATCACGACCACGCCGCCAGGAAGAACAAGACTGCTCCCGCCGGCCCAGTCCACGTTGGCGCTCACGGATGCGCCCAATCGCCCGGCAAAGTACCAGTCCGATCGGGCGTGACCGCCTGGAGCGATCCCCATCACTCGGTCGCAAATCGCCGCACCACATACAGGCATCACGTAAACCGACAGGGACGGGCCGATGCTGACGTTGCGCGTCTCCGTGACGTACCCGAGAGTGACCGCCGTTCGGTCGTAGAACCCGACCCGTGACCCCGGCACGATGCTGAACATATTGTGGACGTCGATCCGAAAGTCCTTCTCCCTGCGCCAGAGCACCCCGACGAACGGGCTAACCGCGAGCTTGGGCTCCGTCCCGATCTGGATCCCGCCCACGCTCACGCCACCGCTGAATTCGGAGGCCGCCGCGGGCGCCTGGGCGACGACGAGCGCGCTGGCGCAACCCCAACGTACGAGCGTTGTTGTTCGCGTGGTCGACCGGCCCCCCATGCTCCCCCCGACCGTTCCGGATGCTCTGATACGATCCTTGAGCGATAGGAGGGCGTCAAGGGGGGGAAGGTTCGGGCGCTGACGAAACCCGCGGCGCGGTCATCACATCCGACCGCTATCGTTGTCGGGTACGCCGGCAGGACGGCCTACCTCGCGGTAGAGCCCGAGCGCCGGTGGGGCTCCGTGAGCGGCGGAACTCCGGCGCTGTTCTGCCCGGCGATCCGTGGCGCGGGCGCCATTCGGGAACCCAGCAATTCCGGGTGCTTGGACGTAAAGGCTCGCAAGCGAGCCTCGTTCGTATGCCGTGGTGCCTGATAGAGAAACCCAAACGAGGAGCGAGGCCGATAGGTATAATGTTCTCCGGTTTCGATGCCGTCGGAAGCGGGGGCTCCAGCAGCGAGCCCGCACGGCGCGGCATGAAGCCCAGTGCGGAGGCCGCTTGAGTCCGCTGAGAGTGGATTGCCAGCCAGCGATGGCTCATTTCCCCATCTCAGAACGCGCTTGATCCCGGCGCGCCGCCAGAGGTACGACGCAGGAACCCCCATGAGCGCGCTGCCACGTCCCCACGACCGCCGGCTCGGGCTGGCCGGACGGTCCGTGCGAGCTGCACGACGGGAGCGTGGCCTGCCGACGAAAGGACCCGTCCATGTCCGAAGATCTGAAGGATGAGCGAGCGATCCGGAGCGTCATCACCCGTGTCGCTCACAACATCGACCGGCGGCGCTGGGTCGAGCTCCGCGGCTTCTATGCGGATGTCGTGTTGAACGATTTCTCATCGCTCCTCGGCGGCGAGGCGCTCACGCAGAAGGCCGACGACCTGCTGGCGTCCTGGAAGAAGTTCCACGGCGCCATCGATGCCTCGCAGCACTTCCTCGGCCCCATCGACGTCGAGGTGAGCGGGAAAGAGGCCTCCGCCGAGTGCCACGTGCGCGCGTACCACCGGTTCGCGCGCGCGCCGGGCGGCGAGGACTGGATGGTCGCGGGGCACTACCGCTATGGGCTGATCCGGGAAGAAGGCGGCTGGAAGATCAAGCAGGTAACCTTCGAATTCTCATACCAGACCGGCAACACGAACATGTTCGCGGAAGCGAGTCAGTAACGCCGAGTCAGTAACGCCGGCGGCCCGCGCATCGCCGGCGCCGGGAGGAGGCCAGCTCGCGGGCGAGCGCGACCCGGCGATGCGCCCCGGGGCGCTCGATCGCGAGCCCCGCCGGCGACCGCGCAGCGCTACCCTGCCGCGCATGCGCGACCCCCTCCCCGTGCCCCCCGGCCCCCTCGTCGACGTCCCCTGGCTCGCAGCGCACGCCGGCGATCCCCGCGTCCGCGTCGTCGACTGCCGCTGGTACCTCAGCGGCCGCCGCGGCGCCGACGAGTACGCCCGCGGGCACATCCCGGGCGCCGTCCACCTCGACGTCGACGCCGACCTCTCCGGTCCGGCGCAGGCCGGCCCCGGGCGCCACCCCCTGCCCGACGCAGCGGCGTTCGCGCGCGTGCTCGCCCGGATCGGCGTCGCGCCGGATTCGCTCGTCGTCGGCTACGACGACGCGGGCGGCGCCATCGCGGCCAGGCTCTGGTGGCTGCTGCGCTACTTCGGCCACCCGGGCGGGCGCGTGCTCGACGGCGGCCTCCAGGCGTGGACCTCGGCGGGGCACCCGCTCTCGACCGACGCGCCCGCGATCGCGCCGGCGCCGCCGATGCAGCTCGCCGGCGGCGGCGCCCCGGTCGCCGACAAGGCGGCCGTCGACCAGCTGCGCCGCGAGCCGTCGGCGGTGATCCTCGATGCGCGCGCCCGCGAGCGCTACGAAGGGCAGACCGAGCCCGTCGACGCGCGCCCGGGCCACATCCCCGGGGCGCGCTCGGCCCCGTTCGCGGAGAACCTCCGCGCGCCGGCCGGTCCGTTCCGCGAGCGCGCCGAGCTCGAGCGGCGCTACCGCGATCTCGGCGCCCTCGAGGCGAGCACCGTCGTTTGCTACCGGGCCCCCCCGCCTGCCACGACCTGCTCGCGCTGGCGACGCTCGGCCGCACGGACGCGATCCTCTACGAGGGGTCGTGGAGCGACTGGGCCCGGGACGCCGCCCTGCCCGCGGCGAAGGGCTCCGATCCCTGAGCGGCGCCAGGCGAGCGCGGCGCCAGGCGAGCGCGGCGCCCGGCGAGCGCGCCAGGTCAGGCGAGCGCGCGGCCGACGACGGCCTCGATCGTCTCGCGCAGGTAGCGCACCGCGAGCGCGAGCGTGCGGGCCGCGCTCTCCGGCGTCGGCTGGAGCGCCGGCGCCACCTCCATGACGTCGCCGCCGATCAGGCCGACCTCGCGCCCGAGGCGGCGGATGAGCGCGACCACGAAATCGGGCGAGAGGCCGTCCGGCTCCGGGGTCCCGGTGGCGTCGGCGTACGCGGCGTCCGTGCCGTCGATGTCGTTCGAGAAATACACGCCCTCGACGCCGGTGCTCTTCACGTGCGCGACGATGGCGTCGAGCGCCGCCTCGGGATCGGCGCGGCACTCGGCCGCCCAGAACTGCCGCACGCCGTAGCGGCTCTCCCAGTGCTCGCGCGGCTTCTGAGAGGCGCGGACCCCCACCTGCGTCAGCCGGCCGCCCCGCCCGACCAGCTCGTTCGCGTGGTACGACCAGGTGGCGAAGCAGTACGCGACCCCGAGCCGCTCCTCGAGGAGATCGGTGTGCGCGTCGGGCTGCACGATGCCCCAGGGCCGCCGCCGCGCGCCTCGCGCGCGCGCGGTCGCGATCGCGCGCGCGACCGGCAAGGCCGTGGAATGATCGCCGCCGAGCACGATGGGCGCGATGTCCGGGTTGATCGAGAAGACGAGATCCAGCGCGCGCTCGGCGATGGAGAGCGGCGAGACCGGCAGCCGCGCGGCCACGGGCTCGGGCACGCCGGGGTAGAGGGCGCGGCGCGACGCGGCCTTCTGGGCCTCCGAGAGCATGTCGTCGTGCAGGAGCTGCGGCACGACGAACACGTCGCCGATGTCGACGAGGCCGATGTCGCGCGCCCGCTCGGGGAAATCCGGGTGAGCGTCGAGGAGCGCGGTCCGGATCGCCTGCGGGCCCATGTTGGAGCCGCGGAGGAACCCGGCGCCGACGTCGGAGGGGACGCCGAGCAGGACGGCGCGCGCGCCGGCGATGCGGTCGAACGACGCGCGGAACCGGGCGAGGACCTCGTCCTGGGTGGAGGCGCCGTAAAGCCGTCGCTGGACCTCGAGCTGCTGCGCGCGCCCGGTCGAGACGAGGTAGAGGCCTCCGGCCGCCGGGCGCAGCAGGAGCGCGAGCTCTTCGTGCGGGGTCATGCCCGACGAGGGTACGCGCCCCTCAGGGGGCCGCCAGCGAAAGGGCAGGCGCGGGGAGCGGGAAGCGCTCGGGCGCGAGGTGAGGCGCGGGCGCGCTCATCGCCTCGATCCACGACGCGCCGCAGGCGACGACGCGCAGCGCGCGCAGCACGCCCGCGTGCGCGACCAGGAGGTGCGGGGACGCCCCGGACGCTGGCCCGCACGCCGGAGGGAGCGCCCGCCAGAACGACCGCACCCGGGCCTCGACCTCGATCGCCGACTCGCCCCCGGGCGGCCCGACGCGCTCCCAGCCGTCGAGCCACGCGGCGTACGCCTCCGGGTCGCCGCGCTCGATCTCCGACCAGGCGCGCCCCTCCCAGGCGCCGTAGGCGATCTCGACGAGGCGCGCGTCGATCGCGTGCGGCACCCCGAGGCGCGCCGCGAGCTCGGCCGCGGGGTGCGCGCAGCGGGAGAGCGGCGACGAAAAGACCACGCCGGGGCGGAGATCGAGGTCGCGGAGCGCGCGCTCGATCGCGGCCGCGGCGTCCCCGGGCGCGAGCGCCGCGGCGACGTCGAGGCGGCCGTAGCAGACGCCGGAGAGCGCGACGGGGGCGTGGCGGAACGCGATCAGGGAAGGGGCGAGGGGATCCATGCCGGCGCGCCCGCGGCTCAGCCGCCCCGCGCGAGCGCGAGGGCGAGCAGCGCGGCGCAGTCGACGATCTGCTGCGTCGCGCCCAGGAAGTCGCCGGTGATGCCGCCGGCGCGGGCGCGGAAGCGGAGGCCGCAGATCGCCGCGGCGGCCGCCACCCTCGCCGCCTCCACGCGCGGGGCGTCGGGCCCCGCGCTCCTGGAGCAGCGCTTCGACGCCGCGCCGAGCATGGCCGCCGCCTCGGCCGCCGAGACGGCACCGGCGGCGTGCGCGACGGCGAGCGAGAGCGCCGGCCACACCGAGCCGAGGAGCGCCTGCGGGAGCGCCGCCTGCGCGACCGGCCGGCTGCGCGAGCCGCCCTGGGTCACGTACGGCAGCGCGACCATGAGCCAGATCGGCGGGACGCGCGAGAGGCACTGCGTCAGCACCAGGGCGACCGGCGCCGCGGCGTCGAGCCGCGCGAGCAGGGCGATGCGCAGCACGAGGACCACGATGAGCGCCGCGGCGCCGAACGCGCCGATGCGGCTGTCCTTGAGGATCTCGAACAGACGCGCGCGATCGAAGGCGCCGCCGAGCGCGTCGGCCGTGTCCGCGAGGCCGTCCTCGTGGAAGGCCCCGGTGAGGAGCAGGCCCAGCGCCACGACGACGCTGGCCGCGACGAGCGCGCCGCCCCGATCGACGAGCAGCCACGCCGCGGCCTGGACGGCGCCGAGGCCGGCGCCCACGAACGGGAACCAGGCCGAGGCCCAGCGCCAGTCCGCCTCGGCGTAGGGGAAGCCGCCGACCGGCACGCGCGTGAGGAAGGTCGTCGCCGCCCGGGCGCCGCGCAGGACCGGCGGCAGCGTCATGGAGTCCCGGGCGGCGCGCGGTCGGGCACGCTCGCGCTCGCGAACGTCGCCATGCCGGCGTGCAGGGCGCACGCGGCGTCGAGCAGGGGCAACGCGGCCAGGGCGGCGCTCGCCTCGCCCAGCCGCATGCCGAGATCCAGCAAGGGGCGGGCCTCGAGCGCCGCGAGGACGTGGGCGTGACCGCGCTCGGCCGAGCGGTGCGCGAAGAGCATGCCCGCCCGCGCCCGGGCGTCCATCCGGACGAGCGCGAGCGCCGCGGTCGAGACGATGAAGCCGTCGACGAGCACCGCCATCCGCCGCTCGATCGCCCGCGCCATGGCGCCCACGAGCGCGGCGATCTCCTTGCCGCCGACCGCCCGCACGACGCGGCGCGGATCGGCGCGATACGCGCTCGAGCCGCTCTGGACGCGCCGGGTCGCGTCGCGCACGACCTCGACCTTGCGCGACAGCGCGTCGCCCGTGACGCCCGTCCCCGCGCCGACGACGTCCTCCGGGGCGAGCCCGAGGAGCAGCGCCGACATGGCCGACGCCGCCGTGGTGTTGCCGATGCCCATCTCGCCGAGCAGGACGACGCGCGTGTCGCCCCCGAGCGCGTCGATCTCGGCGGCGCCGGCGCGGAGCGCGCGCTCGTAGACGTCCTCCGAGAGCGCGTCCTCGACCCGCAGATCGCCGATGGGATCGTCGGCGACCGGATCGCGCCGCAGCTGCGCGGCGGCGCCGCCGGCGCGCTCGTACGGGTGGGCGACGCCGACGTCCACGACCCGCAGCTCGACCCCGAGGTGGCGGCAGAGCACGCTGGAGGCGGCGCCGCCGCGCACGAAGTTCGCGACCATCGCCGCCGTGACCTCGGCCGGGTAGGCCGACACGCCGTGCCGGGCGACGGGGTGATCGGCGGCGAACAGCACCGCGGCCGCGGGCCGGCTCGCGGGCGGCCCGCCCTGGATGCCCGCGAGCGCCACGGCGACATCCTCGAGCGCCCCGAGGCTGCCGCGCGGCTTGGTCAGCGTGTCCTGCCGCGCGCGCGCCGCGCCCGCCGCGCTCGCGTCGAGCTCCGGGAACACCCAGGGAGGCGAGAGAGCCATGCTCCGGGTTTTCTACCCTCCCGCGGGAGGCCGGGGAAGCGCGTTGACCGTCCCGGAGGCCCATGATAGCCGCCCGTGCGGCCGAAGAGGTCCCGTTGCGCGGAGATGGAGAGACGCAGATCCTCGCGGGACCGGGGCAGGCCGGCCGCCGCCGGCGCGGAGATGCCGCGGCGCGCGTTCGCTCGAACAGGTCCAGGATGTCGCTGCGTGCCCTCGTCGTCTGCCTCTGCTCCTCCGCGGCCGTCCTGTCCGGGTGCGGCGGCGCCGGCGCGCCCCCGGACGACGGCGCCGGCGAGCCCGCGGCGGCAGGCGCTGGCGGATCGTGCCTCTCCGGCGGCCACGGCGGCGCTCCCGGAGCGGGCGAGGCGGCGTGCGGCGGTCCGGGCGCGCGGTTCGCGACGCGCGTGGTGTCGGCCTGCTTCGGGCCGGGGCAGGGGTTCGGACAGGACCGGTACCCGGACGTCGTCCTCGGCCCGCCGAAGGGCGGCGGCTGCTGCGGCGGCTCGCTGGACGTGCTCTCGCTCGGCGACGGCGGGTCGATCGTGGTGGCGTTCGAGGGCAACGCGATCGTCGACGGGCCCGGGGCCGATTTCCTGGTGTTCGAGAACGCCTTCGGGCGCGGCGACGACGCCGCGAGCGTGTTCGCCGAGCTCGCGACGGTCGAGGTGAGCGAGGACGGCGCCGCCTGGTCGGCGTTCCCCTGCGCCGCGGACCGCTATCCGTACGACGGCTGCGCCGGATGGCGCCCCGTGCACGCCAACCCCGACGAGAACGACATCGATCCGCTCGACCCGCCGTCGGCGGGCGGCGACCCGTTCGATCTGGCCGAGATCGGGGTCTCGCTCGCGCGGTTCGTGCGGATCACCGATCGCGCCGGCACGCCCGACGTCTTCGACCTCGACGCCGTGGGCATCGTCCACGCGCTGTGCCCGTGAGGCGCCCCTGGGCGCTCGCCTGCGCGGCGCTCGTGGCCGCCGCCGGCCTCTCGCCGCGCGCGCGGGGCCAGGAGGCGGGCGCGGGCGGCCGGGAGGGCGAGGCGGGCGGCGGGGCGCGCGGAGGCGGCGGGGCGCGCGGAGGCGGCGGTTGCGATCCCGCTGGACGGGCTCACGATCACGGCGCCGCCGCCCGAGATGCTCTCGCAGAAGAACGTCGAGGCGGTGACCGGCATCCCGGCGCGCGTCTTCCTCGATACGATCCGCGCGCCGGGCTTCCCGCTGCCGGTCACCAAGCTCGGCAAGCTGCGCCTGGTCCCGCGCGAGGCGTTCGTTGCCTACTTGCGCGCGAGGAACGAGGAGCCGGCGTCGCCGCGCCGGCTCCTCGTTCCTCGCGCGCGCCGGCCCGGCCGCGCGGCCGGGCGCTCGAGGTGCGCGTCGAGGGGCAGCGCGCGTCGACCGTGGCCGCGCGGGATCCCACCGCGGCGTCCCACGTGATCCGCGGCGACGAGCTCCGCGCGCCGGGCGCCGCGGCGTCCGCGGTGCTGAGCCGCGTCCCCGGCCTGCAGGTCTCCCGCACGGGCGCCGCGTCGGACCTCGCGACCGCGTCCATCCGCGGCGCGAGCAGCGCCGAGACGCCGGTGTACCTCGCGGGCGTCCGGCTCAACGACGACGTGACCGGCACCGCCGATCTCTCGATGGTCCCGCTCTGGATGATCCAGCGCGTCGAGGTCTACCGGGGCAACGCGCCCGAGCACGCCGATCGCCTCGGGATCGGCGGCGCCATCTTCTTCGAGCCGTCGCTGCCGCGCGCGCCCCGCGCCTCCGTGGGCCTCGGCGCCGGCAGCTTCGGCGAGCGCGCCGCGTGGGCGTCGGCGGGCCTCGGCGACGACCGCGCGGGCGCCATGATCGCGATCGGCCGGCGCGCCGCCGACAACGACTACCTCGTCACGGACCGCCGGACGGGGCGCGCGCTGCCCAGGCCGAACGCCGACGCCGACGCCTACGACCTCTGGAGCATCGGCCGCTACCGCCTGCCCGGCGGCGGCAGCGTCACGGCGATCGGCAACGGCTTCGCGCGCGACCAGGGCGCGACCGGCCTCTCGGAGACGCCGGCGCGGGCCGCGCGCGCCCACGTGCAGCGCTGGCTCGGCGCGATCGCCGCCGTCGCCCCGTGCGCCGGCCCGCCGGAGGGCGGCGTCGATCGGTGCCGCCTCGAGCTCACGAGCTCGGCGATCCTCTCGAGCCAGGTCGTCCGCGATCCGCGGGGCGAGCTCGGCCTGCTGTCGCCGCTCGTCGAGGGCCGCGGCGCGCGCGGCGCCGGGCAGGCCGCCGTCCGCTACCGCCCGGCCGACGACCTCGCCGTCTCGGCCTCGGCGGCCCACGAGCGCGAGCTCCTCGCCCTCGATCGCATGGGCGGCGCGCCGCTCCGCGCCTCGCGCGCCACCTCCCGCGCGTCGGTGAGCCTCCGCTACGCGCCCATCCCCTCGCTCGAGGGCTACGCCCTCGGCGCCGTGGAGCTCCACCGGACGAGCCACGGCGGCGCCGGCGGTCCGCTCGCCTCGCTCGATCCGAGCGGCCGCCTCGGCGCCCGGCTCCGCCTCGCGGGCGGCGGCGTCTCGCTCTTCGGAAACCTCGGCCGCTACGTGCGCGTCCCCGCGCTCGGCGAGCTCTACGGCAGCTCTCCGATCGTCGTCGGCAACCCGGAGCTCGCCCCCGAGCGCGGCCTCTCGGCCGAGCTCGGCGTGCGCCTCGCCGCGGCGGCGCCGGCCGCGCGCGCCGAGGTCTCCCTCGAGATCCTCGGCTTCTCGCGCTTCGCCTCGGGGCTCGTCGCGCACCGCCCCGCCTTCATCGGCGTGCTGCGGCCGTACAACGTCGCGAGCGCGCGCGTCCTCGGCCTGGAGCTCACCGCGTCCGCCTCGGCGCTCGATCACCTCCGCGCCGGGCTCGCGCTCACCGCGCTCGATCCGCGGGACACCTCGCCGGGCCGAGCGCTCGCGAACGACCTCATCCCGTACCAGGCGCGCCTCGTGGCGGCGCCGTCGCTGGAGGTGTACGCGGAGCCCGCGCGGCTCGGCGTCGACCGCGCCTCGCTCTCGGCGCGGCTCTTCTACCGCGCCTCGCGCGCCGCCGACCCCGCGGGTCTCCGGCCGCTGCCGGCGCAGGCGACGGTCGACGTGGAGCTCGCGATCCTCGCGCTCCGGCGGGTCTCGGCGCGCTTCGCGATCGCGAACGTCTTCGCCGCGAGGACGTTCGATCTGTTCAACCTCGAGCTCCCCGGGCGGAGCTTTCACGCAGCGACGGAGGTGTGGTGGTGACGGCGTCTCGCATCGACCTGGGGCGGGGGGCGGCCCTCGGGGCCCTCTCTCGGACGATCCTCGCCGCGGGGGCGGCGCGCGCGCTGATCGGGTGCAACGCGCCGGAGCCGCCGCCGAGCACCGGCGGCACGGACGTCGTCGCGGGCCCGTGCGGGCGCGGCGCGGTCGTGGTCAGCAGCGACTACCAGTCCACGAACGTCAGCCTGGTGAGCTGGGACGGCGCGGTGCTCTCCGCGTCGATCGTCTCGTCGGGATCGAGCGCGCCCGGGCTCGCCTCGCCGCTCTCGGGGGACGTCGTGGTCCCGACGGCGCCGGTCCGCGGGGATCGGCTGGCGCTGCTCGACCGCTCCGCGTCCGTGCTCACGTGGATCGACGTCCGGAGCGGCGCGCCCGCGGGGCAGCTCGCCCTCGCCACCGCGTTCCGCGCGAACCCGCAGGACTACGTCGAGGTCTCGCCGGGCAAGGCGTACGTCACGCGCCACGAGCCGAACCTCGACCCCGACGCCGCGCCGATCGACGGCGGGAGCGACGTGCTCGTCGTCGACCCCGGCGCCCGGGCGATCGTCGGCCGGATCGATCTCGCGCCCGCGCTGGCCGGGGAGGACCCGGCGTTCTACCCCCGGCCGGGCCGCGCGGTGCTGGTCGGCGACAGCCTCTACGTGCTGCTCACGGCGACCTCGCTCGACTTCGTCGCCTCGGCCGAGTCGCGCCTGGTCGAGATCGACGCGCGCAGCGACGCGATCCGGGAGGTGACGGTGCTCGAGGGGCTCCACGGGTGCGGGGGGCTGGCCGCGTCCGCCGGCGGCTCGAGGCTCGCGGTCGTGTGCCCCGGGACGTTCGGCGGCGACGCCGCCTCGAACGCCGGCGAGGCCGGCCTCATCGTCCTCGCGCGCCGCGACGGCCGCCTCGTCGAGGAGGCGCGCTGGACGGCCGCCGAGCTCGGCGCGGGGACGCCCGGCTTCTCGGTCGCGTTCGCCTCCGAGGACCGCCTCCTGTTCTCGACGCTCGGCCGCGACGCGCTCAGCGAGGGGGGGCCGGTCGACGACACGCTCACGGCGGTCGAGCTCGCCGGCTCCGCGCCCGAGCGCGGCGAGCCCGAGGTCCTGCTGCGCTCGAAGGAGCTCCCGTTCTCCCTCGGCGAGGTGCGCTGCGCCGAGGCGTGCGGGCGGTGCCTCGCCGCGGACGCCGAGACCGAAGGGGGCGTCGTCCACCGCTTCGACGTCGGCGGCCGTGCGCTCGAGCCCGCGGGCGTCTTCCACGTCGACCCGCGCGTCGGCTTGCCGCCGCGTTACCTCGGCGCGTTCTGAGCGCGCACGCGCCGGCCTGCTGCGCCGGTCCGAGCCGCGGATCGGCTTCAGGCCGCGCGCCGCGCGAGACGCGCGGCGTCAGAGGAGGTTCTGAAGAAGCACGCCGGCAGGCAGGCGCGGCGTGGTGGACCCCCGCGGGGGTCCTTCGGTCCTATCGGTGGAGCTGAGGGGGATCGAACCCCTGACCTCATGACTGCCAGTCATGCGCTCTCCCAGCTGAGCTACAGCCCCGGTCGTTGGGAGCGGCATATCTACAGCCTCTCGCTCCGCTTGTCTCTACTTTTTTTCGTCGGCGCGTCGTTTCCGTCCGCCTTCCGTTCCCCAGGCCCGTTTCGCGGCGCGCGCCCCCGGCGGGGCCGCGCGCGCCCCGCTGGGGAGCGCGCGCGGGCGGGCGGCCCTCAGAAGTTCATCAGCTTCGCCAGGTAGTACTTCATCGTCTCGGTCGTCCCGCCGCCGATGCGGAGGAGCCGCTGGTCGCGCCAGGCGCGCGCGATCGGGAAATCCTCAATGTAGCCCCAGCCGCCGTGGAACTGCAGGCAGGTGTCCACGACGTCGTTCGCCACGTCGCCGGCCAGGATCTTCGCCATCGAGATGAGCTTCACCGTGTCGAAGCTGATCGGCACCTGCCGCACGTACCGCTCGTCGTTGTAGTGGTCGACGCACTTGTAGACGAACGCGCGCGCCGCCTCGCAGCGCGTGTACAGGTCCACGAACCTGTGCTGCCACGACTCGCGCTTGATGATCGGCTTGCCGAACGCCGTCCGCTCGCGCCCGTACTCGACCGACCTGTCGAGCGTCACGAACGAGCTCGCGATGGCGCCCACCGCGGCGACCAGCCGCTCGGTCTGGAAGTTCTGCATCAGGTACGCGAAGCCCTGGTCCTGCTCGCCGAGCAGGTAGCGCCGCGGCACCCGCACGTCCTCCAGGAAGAGCTCCGCCGTGTCCGACGACTTGTTGCCGATCTTCTTCAGCTTCTTCGCGACGTTGAAGCCGCCGAGCGCCGTCGGCACGAGGAAGAACGAGCAGCCGTGGGCTCCCTTGTCCGGCGACGTCTTCGCGAGCAGCGTCACGAAGTCGGCGCGCGTCCCGTTCGTGATGAACGTCTTCTGCCCGTTCAGCACGTAGTCGTCGCCGTCCTTGCGCGCCGTGGTCCGGATCCCGGCCACGTCGCTGCCGGCCCCGGGCTCGGAGACGCCGAGCGCCGCGATCTTGTCGCCCGCGAGCGCCGGCCGGAGGAACTCCTCGATCTGCTCCTTCGTGCCGATGTCGCTGATCACCGGCGTCGCCATGTCGCTCTGGACGAGCAGCCCCATCGAGACGCCCGCCATCGCGCAGTGCACGAGCTCCTCGGCCTTCGCCGCCGAGAACCAATAGTCGAGCCCGGCGCCGCCGTGCTCTTCCGGGAAGTGCGCGCCCAGGATCCCGAGCTCGCCGGCGCGCTTGAACACCCAGTTTGGGAAGCACTCCGCCGCCTCCCACTCCTCCACGTGTGGAGCGAGCTCCTTCTCTGCGAAGGCCCGCACCGTTTTCCTGAACTGCTGATGTTCCTCCGTGAACGGCTGCCACATCGCGAACCCCTCCTCGCCGGCGGACCGAAAAGATTCGTACACGAAACATTTTCCAGCGCAAGCGCCGCGCCGCCGCGCGCTTCCGCCCGCGCCTGGTCCGCCGCGTCGAGATCGAGCGGCCCCCGCGCGTCGCGGCGCTTGGCCGCATGGAAAACGGGGGCCGATGGCGCGGCGCGCGACGCGGCGCGGGCGGCGCGGGCGCTGCGGGCGGCTGAAGACGCCGCGCGGGCCGCTCGTCGAGGAGGCGCGAAACATGAATCGGCTCGCGCACCCATCCACGCAGTCTGCGGGCTCTGCTAGCCTCCGGGCCACATGCGATTCCTCGTCCTGTCGCGCAACGCGTCCCTCTACTCGACGAGCCGCATCGTGCTCGCGGGGCGCGCGCGTGGTCACGACGTCAGCGTCATCGATCCGCTCGATTTCCAGATCGTGGTGTCGCGCGGTCGGCCGTCGCTGCTCGTCGGTGGTTCGGCGGTGCCCCGCTTCGACATCGTGATCCCGCGCATCGGCGCCAGCATCACGAACTACGGCCTCGCCGTCGTCCGCCAGTTCGATCTCATGGGCGTCCCGGTCCTGAACGGCGCCGTCTCGATCGCGCGGAGCCGGGACAAGCTGCGCGCGCTCCAGCTGCTCACGCGCCGCAAGCTCAACGTGCCGATCACCGTCTGCGCCCGCAGCCCGGCCGGCGTCGAGGCGGCGCTCTCGCTCGTCGGCGGCTGCCCCGCGATCGTGAAGCTCCAGCAGGGGACCCAGGGCATCGGCACCATGCTCGCCGAGACGCCGCACGCCGTGCACGCGCTGCTCGAGACGTTCTGGGCCATGGGCCAGGACATCGTGCTCCAGGAGTACGTGCGCGAGTCGAAGGGGCGCGACATCCGCGTCATCGTCGTCGGCGGCCGCGTGGTCGCGTCGATGCGGCGGGTCGCGAAGCCCGGCGAGTTCCGCTCGAACCTCCACCGCGGCGGCAAGGGCGACCGGGTCAAGCTGCCGCGCGCCTACCGGAGCGTCGCGATCCGCGCCGCGAAGGCGATGGGCCTCGAGGTCGCCGGCGTCGACATGCTCGAGGCGCGCTCCGGGCCCAAGATCCTCGAGATCAACAGCTCGCCCGGGCTGGAGGGGATCGAGCGCGCGAGCGGCGTCGACGTGGCGGGCGCGATCATCAGCTACGCCGAGCGGTACGCGGCGGAGCAGCGCGGCCTCAGCCGCCGCACGCTCGAGGCGCGGATCGCCGAGGTGATCCACGACGAGCGCATGCCGCCGACGCGGCGGCTCAGCCGCGCGGCGGAGAACGGGGCGGGCGCGAGCCGCAGGAAGCCCGCGGTGCTGACGAACGGGAGGGGCGCGCGGAGGGCCGCCTCGTGACCCTCGGGGTCGAGGCGGCCGGCGACGCGGTCGTCCTGACCATCGATCGCCCCGAGTGCCGGAACGCCATCGACAGCGCCTTCGCGCGGCGCCTCGGCGAGGCGATCCGCCTCGCCTCCTCGGACCCGCGCGTGCGCGGCGTCGTGATCACCGCGGCGAGCGGCGGCGTCTTCGTGGCGGGCGGCGACATCCGCGAGCTCCACGCGCTCGCCGAGGGCGGCGCGGAGAGCGGCGAGGTCCTCGCGATGTTCGAGGGCCTCTCGGCGTTCGAGGAGAGCGAGGTGCCGATCGTCGCCGCGGTGCAGGGCGACGTGCTGGGCGGCGGCTGCGAGCTGCTCCTGCTCTGCGATTTCGTCATCGTCGAGGAGCACGCCGCGCTCTCGTTCCGCCACGTCAAGATGGGCCTGTCGCCGGCGTGGGGCGGGCTGACGCGGCTCTGCGAGCGGGTGGGGCCGCTGCAGGCGTCGCGGCTGCTCCTGACGGCGGAGCGGATCGGCGCCGCCGAGGCGCTCCGGATCGGCCTCGTGAGCGAGGTCGTCCCGACCGGCGCGGCGCGGAGCCGCGCGATCGCGCAGGTGAACCGCATCGCCGACAGCCCGCGCACCTCGGTCGCGGCGATGAAGCGGGCGATGTGCAAGGTGCGGGAGGCGCTGCGCGCCTCCGCGGTGGAGGTCGAGCGGGGCGCGTTCGCCGAGCAGTGGAACGGCCCCGAGCACCGCCGGGCGATGGATGCGTTCCTGAGCAAGAAGTGACCGTGGCGCAGGGCGGGGGGCGCGGAGCGGAGGACCCGGGCGGCGCCGCGCCAGCGCCGGGCGCCGCGCCCGCATCGAGCGCCGCGCCCGCATCGGGCGCCGAGGCAGCGCCGGAGAGCGCGCTGTCCACGCTCGTGCCGCCGACGATCGCGCACTTCATCGGCCGCCGCCCGCACCTGCGCGCCCTGCACCGCGCCGCCGAGGCGCTCTTCCTGGAGCGGCCCACCTGCGTGCTCGTCCGCGGCGGCGCGGGCATGGGCAAGAGCGCGCTGATCCACCACTTCCTGATGGGGCTCCGCCGCGACAAGGGGCCGGTCGTCCTGCGGGGGCGCTGCGCGATCGGGGCGACCGAGTCCTACAAGGCGTTCGGGGGCGTCATGGAGTCGCTGTGCCGCTTCCTGCGGCGCGTCTCCGCCGAGGAGGCGGAGCGGCTCCTGCCGCGCGACGTCCGCGCGCTCGTCCGGGTGTTCCCGGCGCTCTCGCGCGTGCCCGCCGTCGCGTCGGCGCCGCGCGTGAGCGAGTCGCCCGACGCGCAGGAGCTGCGGCAGCGCTGCTTCGCGGCGCTCCGGCTGCTGCTCTGGCGCATCGCCGAGCGCAGCCCGCTCGTCATGGCGATCGAGGACCTCCAGTTCATCGACGCCGACAGCGTGGCGCTCCTGCTCGAGCTCACGCGCCCGCCCGACGCGCCCGCGATGATGTTCCTCGGCAGCTACCGGACCGAGGACGTCGACGCGAGCGCGCCGCTCCGCGCGCTGCTCGACGGGATGGGGGCCGCGCGCCCGGCCCCCGCGGCGACCGAGCCCGCCTCCCTCGGCCTCGAGTGGGCACCGCCGCCGCTCCGGGACGGCGAGCTGCGCCAGATCGAGGTCGGGCCGCTCCTGCCGCTCGAGGCGGAGGAGCTCGCGCTCGCGCTCCTGTTCGCGCGCGACGAGGGCACCCGCGCGCGGGCGGACGCCATCGCCCGCGCGTCCGGGGGCAACCCGCGGCTGCTCGGCGAGCTCGTCCGCGACGCGCAGGAGCCGGCGGGCGACGTGGGCGCGCGGGGCGACGCCGCGTGGGAGCGGGCGCTCGGGGCGCGGCTCCACCGCCTGCCGGAGCAGGCGCTCCGGCTGCTCGAGGTGATCGCCGTCGCCGGGGAGCCGATCGACGCGGCGGTCGCCGCGCGCGCGGCGAAAGTCGACGGCGAGGAGCGCGCGCCGGCGATGGCGCACCTCCGCGCCGAGGATCTGATCGTCGCGCGGCCCGCCGGCGAGGGCGAGCTCGTCGAGGCGTCGCACGACCTCGTGCGCGCGTCCGTGGTCGGCCGGCTCGGTCCGGAGCAGCTCGCGGCGCGGCACCGGCGGCTCGCGCGGGCGCTCGAGGCGCTCGGGACGGCGGACGCCGAGACGCTGTCGCGGCACTGGCTCGGCGCGGGCGACGGGGCGCGCGCGGGGCGGCTCGCGGCGGTCGCGGCCGAGCAGGCGGCCGAGGCGCTCGCGTTCGAGCGCGCGGCGCGGCTCTACGAGCTCGCGCTCGGCCTGCTCCCGCGCGGCGCGGATCTCCCGGAGGCGGAGCGGCGCGCGCTCGAGGTGCGGTGCGCCGACGCCCTCGTCGACGCGGGCAAGGGGGCGGAGGCGGCGAGGCTCTACGCGGCGGCGGCGGAGGGCGACGACAGCGCGCGGTCGCTCGATCTCCGCCGCCGCGCCGCGGAGCAGTACCTGCGGAGCGGGCACATCGACGAGGGGCTGGAGCACGTGCGCGCCGTGCTGGCGGCGTTCGGCCTGTCGTTCCCGGAGACGCCGCGGCGCGCGCTCGTCGCGCTGCTCCTGCACCGGGCGGAGCTGCGCCTCCGGGGCCTGCGGTTCCGCGAGCGGCCCGAGGCGGAGGTGCGCCCGGAGGACCTGGCGCGCATCGACGCCTGCTGGACGGTGACGGTGGGCCTGTCGGCGGTCGACATGGTCCGCTCCGCCGAGTTCTCGGCGCGCGCCCTGCTGCTCGCGCTGCGCGCCGGCGAGCCGTACCGCATCGGGCGCGCGCTCGCGTTCGAGGCCTCGTCCGCGTGCATGATCGGGTCGCCGGGCCGGGCGCGCGCGGAGGAGCTCGTCGCCGCGGTGCGCGCGCTCGCGGAGCGGCTCGACAGCCCGCACCTCCTCGGCCTGTCGATGATGGTGTCGGGCATGCTCGAGGCGTTCACGGCGGGCCGCTGGAGGGCGGCGTCCGACTGGTACGAGCGGGCGGACGAGGTGTTGCGCGACCGGTGCGCCGGCGTCGCCTGGGAGCTCGCGACGACGCAGCTGATGACGTCGTGGATGCGGTACTACCGCGGGCAGATCGACGCGCTCGCGCGGACGATGCCGGCGGTGCTCCGGGGGGCCGAGCAGCGGGGCGACCGCTATGCGGCGGCGATCTTCGGCGCGCAGGCGGCGTGGGTCTCGCTCGCGTCGGACGACGTGGCGGCCGCGCGCGGCGCGGTGGCGGGGGCGCTGTCGCGGTGGACGACGTCGGGGTTCCACCTCGAGCATTTCGTGGGGCTGCTCGGCGAGACCTACGTCGACCGCTACGCCGGCCGCGCCGGCGCGGCGCTGAGGCGGCTCGCGGAGGCGTGGCCGAAGATCGAGGGCTCGATGCTGCTGATGATGCAGAACAGCCGGGTGATGGCGCACGTGGAGCGCGCGAGCACGGCGCTGGCTGCGGCCGAGGGCGCGGTCGAGCCCGAGCCGTTGATCCAGGCGGCGCTGCGGGACGCGGCCGCGCTCGCCCGGGAGAGGACGGCGTGGTCCGACCCGTTCGTGCCGCTCCTCCGGGCGGGCGCGGCGGAGCTGCGCGGCGAGCGGGACGAGGCGATCGCGCAGCTGGAGGCGGCGGCGGCCGGGTTCGATGTGGCGGACATGCCGCTCTACGCCGCGGCGGCGCGGCGCCAGGCGGGGGAGCTGCTCGGCGGCGAGAAGGGGCTGCAGCGAATTCTGGTGGCGGACGCGGTGATGGCGCGGGAGCGGATCAAGAGCCCGGCGCGGTGGGCGGCGATGCTGGCGCCGGGGTTCGGGCGGAGGTAGTGGAGGAGAGCGCCGGGGGGGCCCGAGGAGGATC
This sequence comes from Sorangium cellulosum So0157-2, assembly GCF_000418325.1. Lineage (GTDB taxonomy): Bacteria > Myxococcota_A > Polyangia > Polyangiales > Polyangiaceae > Sorangium > Sorangium cellulosum_D. The sequence goes on along the minus strand of NC_021658.1, from coordinate 11,430,662 downwards.
GTCCATCATGACCGCGTCTGGGAGCCTGCCGGAGTCGCCGTCCATCGTCCTGATCACGGGGCTCATGGCCTCTGGGAAGTCGACGGTCGCCCAGCGGCTGGCCGAGCGGCTGCCGAGGAGCGTGCATCTGCGGGGCGACGTGTTTCGCCGCATGATCGTCGGTGGCCGCGCCGAGATGGGCTTCGAGCTCTCCGAGGAGGCCGAGCGGCAGCTGCGGCTCCGGTACCGCGTCGCGGCGGCGGCGGCCGATCTGTATCTCGAGGCCGGGTTCACCGTCGTGCACCAGGACATCATCCTGGGCGCCGGGCTCGCCGAGGTGGTGCGGTGCTACGCGCATCGTCCTCTGCACGTGGTGGTCCTCTGCCCGCGTCCCGCGGTGGTCGCGGCGCGGGAGGCGGGTCGAGCGAAGCGAGGGTATCAGGACGCCTCGGCGGTCCTCGATTTCGACCGCGTATTGCGCGAGGAGACGCCGCGGCTGGGCCTGTGGCTGGACACATCGGATCTCACGGTCGAGGAGACGGTGAATGAGATCCTCGGGCGCCTCGGGGATGCGCGCGTGGACGGTGAGGGCGGCTCGTAGGGCTGCGGACGGGGTGGACCGGGAGGGCGCGGGGCGCCGTGGGCGAAGAGCGGGGTCGTCGCTTCAGCCCGAGCCGCTGCCCGGCAGCGGTCCGAAGCGCTTTTCGTACTCCGCGAGCCGAGCGGCGAGCCGCTTCGCCTCGTCGCTGGCGGCGCGGGCTTGCTCTTCGGCGGCGCGGGCCTGCTCCTCGGCGGTCGGAAGCACGCGCCCCTGAGCATCGAGCCAGCGCAGCCAGTCGGCCTCACGGCCGAGGTAGGTGCCACGGCGTACGCCGAGCCGCAGGCCGAGGCAGGCGCTCACGACGTCGCCGTTCGCCTCGGGGGGCACCGGCAGGTAGGACCTCGTGGCCCGATCGAGCGCGTAGGCCTCGAGCGCGCCCGAGAACGGATCGAACAGGTAATACTCCGGCACGCGCAGGAGCTTCGCGTAGACGCGCATCTTGTCGCCGCGATCGACGGCTTCGGTGCTCTCGGAGAGCAGCTCGATCACCACGTCGGGCGTCCTCCCGTCCTCCTGCCAGACGACCCATGACTTGCGCTCGCGCCGGTTGGTGTCGAGCACGACGAACACGTCAGGGCCTCGGAAGTCGTTCTTCTTCGCCTGCAGCTCGCTGAAGTAGATGGCCATGTTGCCGGCGACGTACACGTCGTCGCGGTCGTGCCAGAAGAGCTTCAGCACCTCGATGAGCATGTCCATCTGTGCGCGGTGGCGCTCGGACTCCATCGGCTCTCCATCGTCGTACGGGAGCTCGTCCTCGCCGGGCGGGGGAATCGGGACGGGGGAGTTCTCGCTCTGGAAGGGCATACGTCGCTCTGGACCGCAGCTTACCGCACCGCGCCTGCGAGCGCAGCCGGCCGGCCCGGGCGGGGCGCTCCGCCCGGCGCCGTCCAGCCGGCGCCCCGGCGCGGGCCATACGACGGCGTGCTCCCCCAATACGACCGTAGGCGCCCGGAGAGGGTGTTCGCCGCCCGCCTACCCCTCTCCGCGCACCGCCAGCACGACCTCGTGCGCCTCCGTCTTCCCCGGGATCTCCCACCGCTCGATCATCCGCCGGATCGCCGCCTCCGGCACCGCCGTCTCCCGCGCCCGGTTCTGCGCGAACAGCACCGCGCGAGGCACCTCCACGTAGATCACGCGGATCCTCGCCCCGTAGTCCGCCGCCATCTGCAGCACGGGCCCGCGCCGCTGCCGCGACAGGTTCGTCGCGTTCCACACGAACCGCTCCCCGCGCCGCAGGTGCTCCTTCGCCCGCTCGCGCGCCGCCTGGACCACCTGTCCCTGGGTGTCGGTCGGGTCGATCTCCAGCTCGCTCCGCAGCGCGTCCAGCGAGACGACCGGCCAGTCGGCGAAGTGGCTCCGGACATACGTGTCCTTCCCGGCACCCGGCAGCCCGCTCATCACCACGACCTCGGCGCGCGTGTCGTCATAAACCTCCACGTCCGGGTGGCGCCCGCCGGCGGGGTCGGAGCGGAAATACACGAATCGCGTGTGATCCGAGGCGAAGGCGCGAGGCCCTTGGTAACACCCTTCCTCGCGGCAGAACTCGCGGAAGAGCTCGATATGGTCGACCACGCGGCCCATGTCCGCGCAGACGCGCCCCCGGATGTCGGCCTCGGCCACGAGCGCGAGCAGATCGCAGCGCGCCTGGAGGCTGATCTCGGCCGCCACGCGCTGCGCGTCGCCCCGCTCGATGAGGTAGAACGGGATCTGGTGGTAGCGCACGAGCGCGCACACGTGCTCGCGCAGCGCGAACGGCGCGCCGAGCTCCCAGAGCAGGCGGCGCGCGAGCAGCTCCCCCGCGCGCGAGTGGCCCTTGGCCGTGATCCGCCCGTCCTCCTCGCGCGTGGTCGCCGGCTTCGCCACGTCGTGGAGCAGGCACGCGAGGTACACGACGCGCTGCTCCTCCGGCGGCAGCGCCCGCCACTCGGGCAGCCCGAGGAGCGTCTCCAGCACCATGCGCGTGTGAATCCAGACGTTGCCCTCGGCGTGGTGGACCGGGTCCTGCGGGCAGCCCTCGAGCGCGCGGACCCAGTCGAAGACCTGGAGCTCGTCCCAGGGGACACGCGCCGGATCGGGCGTGAGGAGATCGAGGAGCGAGGACGCAGCGGACATGGTGGAGCACCCCCTGGCGAGCGCGCTGGACGCGGGCGCGCAGCGCGCGAGGACCGTAGCATGTCCGCGCCTCACGGCCGGTGCTACCCTGGCGCTCCCATGTCCGCCAAATACCCGCGCTCGTTCCACCTTCCGTGGTCGCCGGGCGGCACGTCCGACGACAAGAGGATGGCCGACGTGTCGGGCCTGCTCGGCGAGGAGATCGTCATCACCGAGAAGTGCGACGGGAGCAACCTCACGTACACGCGGAAGAGCGTCTTCTCGCGCTCGCACTCGGGCCCCCCGTCCCACCCGAGCTTCGACCTCGCGAAGGCCACCCACGCGCGCATCGCTCACCAGCTCTCGGAGGGCACGTCGGTCTTCTGCGAGTATTGCTATGCGGTCCACTCCATCGAGTACGAGGCGCTGCCGGGCTATTCGCTGGTCTTCGGCGTGCGCGACGACGCGCGGGGGCTCTTCTGGGAGTGGGACATGGTCGTCGCCCAGGCGAACGATCTGGCGCTCCCCACCGTGCCTGTCCTGTTCCGGGGCCGCGTCGAGGCCGAGGGCGAGCTCGAGGCGCTGACCAGCGCGCTGGCGCGCGAGCCTTCGGCGTTCGGGGGCCCGCGCGAGGGGGTGGTGGTGCGGGTCGCGGGCGAGTTCCCGGACGCGGCGTTCCAGCGGTGCCTCGCCAAGTGGGTGCGGCGCGGGCACGTGCAGACGGACGAGCACTGGATGCACCAGGAGATCCGGCCGCAGCGGCTCGCGGCAGGGCCGGCGGGAGGACCGCCGCCCTAGGCCGCCGGCGGCGGCTACCGCCGTGAGGCCAGCGCCGCGAGCCGCGCGCAGAGCCCCTCGCGGACCGGGCCGTAGGTCGCGCGGTACGGCTCCCAGTCGAGGCGCTCGTCCGCGAGGATCTCGCGCCAGTACGGGTTCGCGGCGCCGTAGTCGTCGATGGCGCCGGTCTCGGCGATCTGCACGGCGAAGAGCGGCACCCGGAGCGCGTGGAAGAGCTTCTTCTTCGAGGCCTCCGGCTCCTCGTCGAAGCGGGCGCCGGCCTTCTTGAAGTCGGACGCGGAGCGGCTCGCGGCCGACGCGGCGAGCTTCTTCCGGTCGAGCTTGAACGGGAAGGGCGGCCTCGCCTCCTTGAGCCGGTGCTCGGGCGGGAGGAACAGGCACTCCAGCGCGAAGACGCTGTGCTCGGCGATGGCGTCGCGGAAGGTGTCGAGGCCGTGGACGACCACGTTGACGCCGGGCGCGAACGCGAGGTCCTGCTTCGCGTCGCGCCGCGCGAGGACGGCGACGAAATCCTCGTCGGACGCCGCGGTCGCGGTGCCGTACACGCGCGATCCCGTGCGGAACACGCTGTGGACCTCGCCGTCGTTGCGGCCGAGGACCCGGAGCACGGTCGAGAGGCTCATGGCCGAGGAGTCGCGCTCATTGCTCCACGAGGACGAGATCTCCTGCCCGGCGCGGCGCGACCTCGTACGTCTCCTCGTACTGCGCGGCGAGGCCGGTCACCTCGATGGCCTGGCCGATCGTGAGCGAGGCCGTGTCGATGACGGGCTGGCCGTCCACGACATGCACGTAGACCTGGATCTCGCCCGAGCCGTCGTCGATGTACGCCTGGAAGCCGTAGGGCTGCTCGTCCTCCACGGCCGTGGTCACGCTGCCGTTCACGCGGACCAGCAGCCCCTCGACGGGCTCTCCGACGTCGCCGGTCATCACGTCCTTCGGCTCGATGGATTCGGCCCCATCGAGCACCGTGACCGAGGCCGCCGCGGCGTTGAGCACCGTCTGCTGGGCGGTCTGCCCGAGCTGCCCCGTGACGCGCACCCGGGCATCGAGGCCGAAGTCGAGCGCGTCCGGCAGGCTCACGTAGATCCCCCCGGTGGCGTCCTGGAGGGCGAAGCCCTGCTCGCTGGTCGCCGAGCTGAAGGTGCCGGGCGCGACCGTCGCGAAGCCCTCGACCGTCGCCGTCGATCCCTCGGCCAGGGCGCGGGCTTCGGCGATGGTGACCACGGCCTCCTGGTCCGGAGCGGGGGACTCTCCGCTGGAGCTGCAGGCTGTCGTCGCGAGGAGGCTTGTGACAGCGATCGAGGCGAAATCGCGGCTCGTGAGGTGTCGACGCATTCCCCGCTTCCTACTGTTGCTCCGCTCAGGGGACAAGACATCGCCCATCGATGACCTACCTGCGCGTCCGATAGCTTACCTACGCCTCTGCACCGTCGGCGCGAGCCGCCGACCGATCGCATCGTGGCCGGCCCGAGCCGCCATGTCGTCCCCGAGGGCGACGGCGCGGCGTTGGCAAGCTCGGCAGCCGTGGCGGCCTCGCCCGTCTCCGTGCTGCGTGCGCGTGCGCTGCTCCCGCGGGTTTCTCTCGCGCCCCGCCCCCGAGGCCTCGACGTCCCCCGCGCGCGGCACGAGAATCACCTCAGTGAGCCGCCTTGCCGTCTCCTGGCTTTCTCTCGCCGTCCTCGCCGCCGGATGCCATCCGGGCGGCGGATCGCGCAACGACGACGGGTTCCCGGCCCGCCTGGCGCGCGGCTGCCGGAGCGAGCCCGACTGCCTCGTGCTGGAGCTCGAGGCGCGGGCCCGCGTCGACCGCTGCGCGTCGTTCTGCGAGGGCGCCGAGGCCGACCTGCGGGCCGCGAGCGCCCTCGTCGGCCGCTACCGGCAGGAGCGCGAGGCGCGCCAGGCGCGGATCGAGGCGCGGCGGCAGGCCGTCGAGGCCGCGGAGGCCGAGCGCCGCCGCGCCGAGATCGAGGCCGCCGAGGAGGCGCGCCGGCAAGAGGAGGCGGCCCACGCGGCCGAGCTCGATCTCGCCGCGAGCGAGCTCGCCTGCGCCCAGCAGGGCGACGCCGCGGCCTGCGACGCCCTGCTCCGCTACCTCGCCGGCGCCACCCCGCGCGACGAGCGCGCGGCCCAGGTGCGCGCGTCGCTCGTGAAGGGCCGGCGGCTGATCGCCGAGCGCGAGGCTGCGAGGGCGGCCGAGGAGCAGCGCGAGGCCGAAGGCGCGCCCGCCCCGGCGCGACCGGGCGGCGGGCCGTCTGCGCCGGCGCGACCGCGGCCGGCGTCCGAGGGCCGCGTCTGCTGCTGCGACGGCACGCTGTCGCCGACCTGCACCTACGTGAAGCGGGGTTGCTGCTCACACCACGGCGGCGTCTGCGCGTGCCCCTAGTCGCGGGTCAAACATCCGTCCGCACGTCGATGGAACGGCCAGGACATGGCTGGAGCCGTGTGCCCAGGCAATGTGGGCATTGCGCTCGGTGTCCATATCGTCATGGTATTCGTTTTGACTTGAATTTATAACACCACATCTATGCACCGTATACCGATATACCAGGTGGATGCTTTCGCGAGCCGCCTGTTCGCGGGAAACCCGGCGGCGGTGATGCTGTTGGACCGATTCTTGGGTGATTCGCTGTTGCGGGACATCGCGGCCGAAAACAACCTGGCCGAGACGGCGTTCCTGGTCCCTGACGGGGAGCGTTATCGCTTGCGCTGGTTCACGCCGACGACGGAGGTGCCGCTTTGCGGCCATGCGACCCTGGCGAGCGCGGCGGTCGTCATGGAGCGCCTGGAGCCCGGCCGTACCGAGGTCATTTTCGAATCGGCCAGCGGACCTTTGGCGGTGCGGCGGACGCAGACCGGTTATGTCATGAATTTCCCATCTCGACCGTCTGCTCCGACGAGACCGCCGCCCAACCTGGCCGAAGCGCTCGGTGCTGTTCCGGTTGAAGTGCTCACAGATACATTCAATTACATCGCGGTATTGAAGGATGCGCAGACCGTGCGCGCGCTGTCCCCGGACATCGCCGCGATCGCGCGCATGGACCGCGTAGGGGTCGTGGTGACTGCGCCGGGAGACGCGTCGTACGATTTCGTCAGCCGCTACTTCGCGCCGGCCAAGGGGATCCCAGAAGATCCCGTCACAGGCGGCGCACATTGTGCGCTGACGCCGTATTGGGCGGCGCGGCTGAACAAGACGGCGTTTTTCGCGTTCCAGGCTTCCAGGCGCGGTGGAGAGCTCGTCTGTCGGCTCGTCGATGGCCGCGTCGAGCTGGAGGGCGCGTGTGTCTTTTATCTTGAAGGCAAGGTCACGATCTGAAACCCATCACGCGCCGTTGAATCCTCCCACCGGACCCCGGGCCGGCCATCCTGACGGATGGAACCAGGCGCGCCGCTCGCACCACGGCGGCATCCGCCCCCCAGCCCCGCCGCGGGCCCTGCGCCCGCCCGTGCGCGCTCGCCGACACGCGCGATCGCGTCTCTCCTGTGCATCTGGTGTTTTTTTGATGTTCTACGTACCGTTCTGGCGCGCCGCCGCGTGGCGGCGGCTCCGCGCTTCGTCTCTGCGCTCCCAGGAGGGTCCATGGCCGTCGCCGACTCGCAGTCCGCTCATCCCCAGAAGACCGCTCATTCTCCCGACGCCGTCGAGCGGCGGGTGGCGGACGCCCTCGCCGCGCTGTCGCTCGAGCAGAAGGTCCGCCTGCTGACCGGCGCCGACTTCTGGAGCACCTACCCCGAGCCCGCCATCGGCCTGCGCCGCATCGTCGTCTCGGACGGCCCGGTCGGCGTGCGCGGCGAGCACTGGGACGAGCGCGACCCCTCGGTGAGCCTCCCCTCCGCCACGGCGCTCGCCGCCACCTGGGACGAGGCCCTGATCGAGCGCCTCGGCGCCCTCCTCGCGTCCGAGGCGCGGCGCAAGGGCGTCGACGTCGTCCTCGGGCCGACCGTCAACCTGCACCGCAGCCCGCTCGGCGGCAGGCACTTCGAGTGCTTCTCCGAGGATCCGCTGCTCACCGGCCGGATCGGCGCGGCCTACGTCCGCGGGCTGCAGGCCCACGGCGTCGGCGCCACCCCCAAGCACTACGTCGCCAACGACGCCGAGACCGAGCGGTTCACCGTCGACGTCCGCGTCGATCAGCGCACGCTGCGCGAGCTCTACCTCGCGCCGTTCGAGCGGATGATCGCCGGCGCGCGCGCGTGGCTCGTGATGGCCTCGTACAACGCGGTCAACGGACCGACCATGACCGAGAACGCCCTGCTCGATTCGCCGCTCAAGGACGAGTGGGGCTTCGACGGCGTCGTGGTCTCGGACTGGTTCGCGACCCGCTCCACCGAGGCCGCGGGCCGCGCGGCCATGGACCTCGCCATGCCGGGGCCGGAAGGGCCGTGGGGCCAGGCGCTCGTCGCCGCCGTCCGGAGCGGCGCCGTGCCCGAGCAGGCCGTCGACGACAAGGTCCGCCGCCTGCTCCGGCTCGCCGCCCGGGTCGGCGCCCTCGAGGGCGTCGCGCCGGCCGTCCCCGCACCGGCCCGGCTCCCCGCCGCCGACGCCGCCCGCCTCGCCCGCGAGACCGCCGCGGCCGGCATGGTGCTCGCGCGCAACCACGGCGACGCGCTCCCCCTCGACGCGGCCAGCCTGCGGCGCGTCGCCGTGATCGGCCCGAACGCCGCCGAGGGGCGGATCCAGGGCGGCGGCAGCGCCAGCGTGCACCCGCACTACGCGGTCTCGCCGCTCGACGGGCTGCGCGCCGCGCTCGGCCAGCGCGCCGAGGTGCTCCACGCCGTCGGCGCCCGCATCCACGAAGGCCTCGTGCCCGTGGCCGGAGACCAGGTGGTCGACCCCGCGACCGGCGAGAACGGCGTGCGCGTGCGGCTCCTCGACGCGAACGGCAACGTCCTGCACGAGGAGCATCGCGGCGTGGGGCGCCTGACGTTCATCGGGGACGAGCGCGCCAAGCGGGCCGCGACCATCGAGGTGACGGCGCGGTTCCGCGCCGCCGAGGCCGGCCGCTACCGGATCGGCGTGGCCGGGGTGGGCGCCTACCGCCTCACCGGCGGCGGGCAGGTCCTCCTCGACGAGGCGATCGCGCCGGACAAGGACGACCTCGCCGCGGCCCTGCTCGCCCCGCCGCACCGGGCGGCCGAGCTGTCCTTCGCCGCCGGCCAGGAGCTCGACCTCGCCCTCACCCACGCGGTCCAGCCGGGCGCGGTCGCGGTGGCGTTCTCCCTCGGCGTCGAGGTCCCCGCGCCGTCCGACGAGGAGGAGCTCGCGCGCGCCGTGGAGCTCGCGCGCTCCTCCGACGTGGCGATCGTGGTCGTCGGCACCACCGAGGCGATCGAGAGCGAGGGCTTCGACCGGAGCGCGCTCGGGCTCCCCGGCCGGCAGGACGCGCTGGTCAGCGCCGTCGCGGCGGTGAACCCGCGGACCATCGTGCTGGTGAACTCGGGCGGGCCGGTGACCATGCCCTGGCGCGACGAGGTGGCCGCGGTGCTCCTCACGTGGTTCCCGGGCCAGGAGTTCGGGAGCGCCGCCGCCGACGTGCTGCTCGGCGCCGTGGAGCCCGGCGGCCGCCTGCCCACGACGTGGCCGTCGCGCCAGGAGGACGTGCCCGTGCTGTCGACGAAGCCCGAGAACGGCAAGCTGATCTACGCCGAGGGGCTGAACATCGGGTACCGGGCCTGGGCCCGCGCCGGCGTCGCCCCGGCCTACCCGTTCGGGCACGGCCTGGGCTACACGCGCTGGGAGATCCTCGGGATCGACGCGCCGCCGAGCGTCGCCGCGGGCGAGGCGGTCGAGGCGCGGGTGCAGGTGCGCAACGTCGGGCCCCGCCGCGGTCGCCACGTGGTCCAGCTCTACCTGTCGCGGCCGGGCTCCGAGGTCGAGCGCCCCGTGCTCTGGCTGGCCGGCTTCGCCTCCGTCGAGGCCGAGCCCGACCAGACGGTCGAGGTCGCCGTCACCGTCGAGCCGCGGGCCTTCGCGCACTGGGCGGCGGGCCGCTGGCAGGTCGAGCCCGGCGTGTTCACGCTGCACGCGGGGCACTCGGCCACCGTCCTGACGCGGCAGACCGCGGTGAACGTGGACGCCTGAGCGCGCGCCGCCCCGGCGACGGGGCGGCGCCCCCGGCGCCCCGGGGCGGAACGTCCGCGGATCACCCCTCCGCGTCGTCGTCGTCGCCGGCGACCTCGTCGGTCGTCGAGCGCCGGTCGAGCCAGCGGCGGAGCTGGGTCCGGTGCACGCCCAGCGCGCGGGCCGTGCGCGCCACGTTCCCGCCCTCGCGGCGCAGCACCTCCTCGATGACCTCGTCGGCGGGCAGCGACGCCGCGCGCCGCGCCGGCCGCTCGCCGGCCGGGGGCAGCGACGACCGCCGGCCCCTGTCCGAGGGGTGCTCCGAGAGGCCCGCCTGCGCCGGGGCGAAGGCCTGCCCCGCCGAGGGCGACAGGTGCCGCGCCTGGATCACCGGGCTCTTCTCGATCTGCGCCTCCTGCGCCGCCGCGCGGATCTCCGCCATCAGCTCCCGCACGTTTCCGGGCCACGCCCGCACGAGGCACGCCTCGATGAGCGAGGCGTGGGCCACGGGCGGCGCGCCCGCGTCGGCGCGCTCGACGGCGGCGCCCGCGCTCCGCAGCGCCGCGTCCACGAGCCACGGCACCTCCTCGGGCCGCTCGTGCAGCCGCGGGATGCGGACCGCCGGCTGCGCGATGCGGAAGAAGAGATCCTCGCGGAGCTTCCCTGCGGCCACCTGCGCGCGCAGGTCCTTGTGGGTCGCCGACACGAGCGCGAAGTCCACCTGCACGGGCCGCGAGGCGCCGAGCGGGAGCACCTCCTTCGCCTCGAGCGCGCGGAGGAGCTTCGCTTGCACCCCGAGATCGAGCTCGGCCACCTCGTCGAGGAAGAGGACCCCGCCGTGGGCGGCTTGCACGTACCCCTCGGAGTCGGCCGCGGCGCCCGAGTACGCCCCCTTCCGCGCGCCGAAGAGCAGCCGCTCGGCGAGGCCGTCGGGGATGGCGGCGCAGTTCACGGCGACGAACGGCCCCCCGCGGCGCGGGCCGAGGGCGTGGAAGGCCCGCGCCGCGTGCTCCTTGCCGGTCCCGCTCTCGCCGGTGATGTGCAGCGCGGTCCCGAAGCGCGCCGCGCGATCGACCGCGTCCCACGCGCGGGCGAGGGTAGGCCCGAGGATCGTGCCCCCGGCCGTGGAGATCCCCGCCCGGAACGGCTCCACGTCGGCCTGGATCACGAACACCGACGAGCCGGTGCGCACGATGCGCAGCTCGTCGCCCGCGCGCGCGCCGGTCAGCGGGACGCCGTCGAGCGACGTTCCGTTCCGGCTATCGAGGTCTTCGACCTCCCACTGGCCCTGGTTCCAGCGCACGCGCGCGTGCCTGCGCGACATCCGCAGGTCGTCGAGGGGCACGCCCCTGACCTCGCCGCGCCCGAGCTCGAGCTCGCCGTCCTCGAGCGGGAGGACGTCGCAGCGCGGGCAGTCCACGGAGAAGACGAGCACCAGCCCAGGCGTCGGCCTCCTGGAACGCAGGCGTTCCGAGGCCGTCCCGAGCGAATCGTCCAGGGTTGTCCTGGGTGCAGTGGTGGACTCCACGTCGCCGTCGAGTGTAGCGCGGACCCGCAGCGATGAGGAACCTCCTGAGGAGGATCGTCCTCGGGACACGTTGTCCGACAGCGTGGAGCCCTTCCTACCGGAGAGCGCCCACAGGGCACGTCGCCCGACAGCGCAGCGCTCTTCCCATCGACCGAGGAGCGACCCGAGGGCGGGCCATCCAACAACATAGGAATCTTCCTGATGCGGTAGAGGACCGGGGAGCGAGCGTCGCTCCCTCTTGCAATGTTCCGGTGCAAATTGCCCCAGCGTGACCGATGCGCGTGCCCGATTCCCCGCGAAAAATAAGGATTCTTGCTTTATTTGCCGCGAAAGGTCGCGGCTCTGGGCCGAGCTCGCCGCGGGGGGCGCGGGCGAGCGGGCGTTGGCCGGGGTTTTCGTCGCTGCAGCGACGGCCGAGGCCGGGGAACGGGGGATGGTTCGCCGCTTGCTTTCGTGGATGTCGACCCATGAACGGCGAGCACCACGTCCCCGGCCAGAGCAGAGCGATCGCCCGAAGAGGCGATGCGAGCACGGGGGGGGTCTCGTCCTGCGTCCGGGGGCTGCCGAAGCGGGAGCGCGCCGTGGGCGAGGTGCTCGCCGGCAAGTACCAGATCGTGGGCCGGCTGGGCGCCGGCGGCATGGGCACCGTGTGGCGGGCGCGCAGCTTGTGGCTCGACGTCGACGTGGCGATCAAGGTGCTCCACGAGGAGCAGTTCGACGCGCACGCCGCAGAGCGCCTGCTCCGGGAGGCGCGCGCGACGGCGAGGCTCGGGCACCCGGCCATCGTGCGCGTGTTCGATTTCGGCGAGACCGACTCGGGCGAGCCGTTCCTCGTGATGGAGCTCCTCGAGGGCACGTCGCTCTCGAACTGGCTGGAGGCGAACGGCCGGATGCCGGCGGAGCAGGCGGTCCAGATGCTCTTGCCGGTGGCGTGCGCCCTCGCGGCCGCGCACGCGCAGAGCATCGTTCATCGCGACATCAAGCCTGCCAATATCCTCGTCGTGCCCGACGGCGCGGGCGGCCATGTCCCGAAGGTCGTCGACTTCGGCATTGCCAAGCTGGCCAACGCGGTGAGCCCCGCGATCACGCAGCGAGGGATGATCGTCGGCAGCCCCGAGTACATGTCGCCGGAGCAGGCCGACGGCCAGCTGGAGGTCGGCGAGCAGACGGACGTCTGGGCGTTCAGCGTGGTGCTGTACGAGCTCATCACCGGGCAGCGGCCGTTCACCGGGGAGAGCCTCGGCGCGGTGATCTCGGCCATCTTCAACAAGGAGCCGGTGCCGACGACGCAGCTCGGCGCCGGCGACGAGGAGCTCTGGTCGATCCTCCGCCGGGGTCTGGCCAAGTCGCCGGCCGAGCGGTGGCCCACCATGCGGTCGCTCGGCCGCGCGCTGGCGTCCTGGGCCGTCGAGCGCGGGGTCACGGCGGACGTGGCGGGCACGTCGCTCGCGCACCAGTGGCTCGCGCGGGGGCCGGCGTCGCCGCTCACCGCGGAGCGGCCCGCTCTCGCGACGACCGGCGTCGCCGGCGCCGTGTCGGGGGCGAAGGCGGCGGCGCCGCGCCTGCGCGGCGCAGGGAAGACGCTGGTCGCGTCGCCGGCCGCGGCGGGCACGCCTGCCGGGCGCCGGGGCGGCACCATCAAGATGTCCGAGGGCTTGGCCGCCGCTCCGATCGGGCTCGCGCCCCCGCTGCGGCTCCAGAAGGCGCTGCTTGTCGGGGTGCTCGTCGCCTTCGTCGCGCCGGTGGTCGTCGTGATGGGCCTGAACGTGCGGGGCGGGCGTGCGAGCGCGGGCGACGCGCGACCGGCGGTCGCGGCCGCAGCGCCGGTCCTCGAGCCGGGCGCCGCCTTGGCGCTGCCGGGGGCGACCCCGGCCGCGCCTCGGGCCGACGTCGTGCCTGCCGGGGGCGGGGGGCCGCGCGCGAGCGCCCCCGAGACGGCCGCGCGGGGCGCGCCGGCAGGCAAGCCGCCCGCGAAGCCGGCAGAGCCGGCCGATCCGTGGGACGATCCGGCCGATCCTTGGGGCGAGCTGTCCGACCCGTGGGACGAGATCGAGCCGTCCTCGGCGCCGGCCGAGCCGCCCGCCCAGCGCGTCGAGGCGCGCCCGCAGCGGGACGAGGCGCGCCCGCAGCGGGACGCCGCGCGCCACGAGGCGCGCCCGCCGCAGGACGAGGCGCGCCCGCAGCGGGACGAGGCGCGCCCGCAGCGGGACGAGGCGCGCCCGCAGCGGGACGACGCGCGCCTGCAGCGGGACGACGCGCGCCCGCAGCGGCCCGAGCCGCGCGCGCAGCGGGCCGCGCCGCCGCGTCAGGCGCCTGCGTCCACGTCCATGCCGCTGCCGGCGGCGCCCGATTTCTGAGGTGATCATGCGCAATCGTGGGGTGAAGTTTCGCGCCGTTCGCGCCTCGGGCGACCTGCTGCTCCTCCTGGCCGCGCTCGCTGTGGCGCCGCTCGGATCGGGCGGCTGCTCCGCGCTGATCGGCACCGAGCTGTCCGACAAGGACGAACCGGCCGAGGGCGCCGCGGGGCCAGAGGATCAGGCCGGCGACGGGAGCGGCGGTGGCGATCTCAGCCGGAGCAGCGGCACGAGCGCGAGCGGCGCCGGGAGCACCGCCGGCCCCGAGGGCGCGACGAGCAGCGCGAGCGGCGGCGGCGAGGGCGCGAGCGGCGGCGGCGAGGGCGCGAGCAGCGGCGGCGAGGGCGTGAGCAGCGCGGCCAGCGGCGGCGGCGCGGGCGGAGCTGAGCGATGCGGTCGACCTCCAGTACGCGTTCACCAACGTGGCCATCGGCAGCTTCATCGTCGGGGCAGCCGGAGTGGGAACGGTGATCTACGCGCTGGTCGCTCGACCTTCCGCGCCGGACCGCCGCGTGCAGGTCGCGCCGCTCGTGGGGTCGGGCGTGACGGGCCTTTCCTTGAGCGGTCGATTCTGAGCGGAGGCGCCGTGTACCGGGGAGTCAGCAGGGTGGGTGGTTGTCGCTTCGCCGCGACGCTTCTTCTGGGTTCGATGGCCATCGGGATCCAGGTGCCTGGGTGCTCGACGGGTGACCCCTGCGTCGGCAAGCTCGTCGGCTGCCCCCTGGGCGGCGGCGGGAGCGGCGACGGCGGTGCGAGCAGCGGCGGCGGGGGTGGCGGCGGCGCTGGCGGTGCGAGCAGCAGCTCAGGCGGCGAAGCGCACTGCAACGCCCATTTCGCCGATTGCGACGAGGACCCGGCGCACCATTGCGAGACAAATCTTTGGAACAACCGCAATCACTGCGGCGCTTGCGACAACCGATGTCCGCACGGCAAGCATTGCCGAGAGGGGGAGTGTCGATGAGGACGCATTCTCCTGCTCGATCCAGGCGGACGCTCGTCTTCGTCGCCGCGGCGCTGCTCCTCGCCGCGGCCCCGCTCCCCGCGGCGGCGCAGGGCAAGGGGGATGTGGCTGCCGCGCGCGTGCTGTTCGTCCAGGGGGCGAAGTTCGCCCGGGAGGGGCGCTGGGAGGAGGCGCGGGCGCTGTACGCCCGGTCGCTGGAGATCAAGGCAACGCCCCTCACGCGGTACAGCCTCGGCGTCGCGCAGAAGGAGACGGGGCGCCTCGTCGACGCGCTCGCCAGCTTCCGCGCCTTCCTGGCGGAGCCGGCGACGCCGACGACCGAGCCCTACGTCGGTCCGGCGCGCGAGGCCGTGGCGAAGCTCGAAAAGCGCATCGGCCGGGCGACCCTCGCCGTCGAGCCGGGCAAGGTCGACGGGCTGGCCCTGGCCCTGGACGGCAAGCCGGTGCGCGCGGCGCCGGGCCAGGTGCTCGAGCTCGACCCGGGCGACCACGAGGTCGTGGCGAGCGCTCCGGGGTACCGCGCCGCGGTGGTCCGGTTCAGCGTCGCCGCCGGCGGCTCGGTCGAGGTCCCGCTCGCGCTCGCGCCGGCCGCCGCCGAAGCCTCGCGGGCCTCGGCCGCCGGGGGCGGTCTGCCCCCCCTGGCCGAGGCATCCGAGGGGCCGAGCCGGACGCTCCCGGTCGTCGTGATGGGCGTGGGCGGCGCGATCTTCGCCGGCGGCGCCGTCCTCGGCCTCGCCGGCTTGAAGCAGGCGAGCGACGCGCGATCGGGCACGGGCTCGGACGCGAGCTCGGCGCGGGCCAAGGGGATCGTCGGCGACGTGCTCGGCGGCGTCGGCATCGCGACCGTCGGCGTCGGGCTCTACTTGCTGCTCAACGAGTCGGCGCCGAGCCCCCCCAAGGCGGGCTCCGTGACCCCGTGGCTGAGCGCGTCGGGCGCGGGCGTCGAAATGCGGCTCTGATCCGCATCGCCCCGCGCCGCGGGGCCGCTCGCTCTGCGCTCTTCCTTCCTCCTCTGTGCCCTCTGCGCCTCTGTGTTTCTTCTCTTCTTCTCACGCCAGAAGACGCGCCCCTGGCGCGCCTGTCCGTGGGCCGTTGCCGCGCGCAATGCCCGAGCGTCGGAATCGTGCGTAAGGTGCGCAAGCCATTGCCCGGCTCGTCGGCGGCGCATTCGACGAGCGGTGCTCGATTCTTGTTTTTGTGCGATCGATCTCCGTAGCCTGTCCTCGGCGAGATCGAATCATCGGTCGCCGAGCGAATGTTTCGAGCGGTGCGCCATCGAGCGGACTCGCCGCTGGAGGTAGGGGGTATGAAGAATTTCCTGGCACGGGGCGTGTCCCGTTCCGTCCGTGGGGGGCGCCCGGGCGGCCTGGCGCCTGACGCAGCTCGTGCGCGCAAGCCGTCGCGGCACCTCGTCGTCGCGCTGGCGGCGATGACGGTCGTTCTGTTCGCAGCCGAAGCCTGGGCTTCCGGCACGTGGACCAAGCGGGTCACGTCCGGTCCGGCGCCGACGGAGCGCTCGACCCCCGCGGTCGCCGCGATCGGCGACGCCGTTTACCTGTTCGGCGGCATGAAAGACGACTTCTCGACCTTCGAGAACGCCTTTTACAACGATCTCTATCGATTCGACACCGCGCTCGATTCCTGGGAGCTCCTCGATCCGGCGGGGGACCTGCCGCCGCCGCGCGTGTTCGCCGGCGCGGCGGCCGACGAGTGCAATGGCGTCATGCTGGTGTTCGGCGGGGCGACGTACAGCCCCGACTTCTCCGATTTCGTGGCCTACGACGACCTCTGGGCTTACGACGCCGACGCGGACGCCTGGATCGAGATCCACCCCGAGAACGCCGGGCCGGTCGGCCGGTCCCGCCCGAACGTCTGGTTCGCCGGCGGGAAGCTGTATGTCTTCGGCGGAGTGACCAGCGCCTTCGCGTTCATGAACGATCTCTGGGCGTACGATCTGGGGTCGAACCGGTGGAAGGAGCTCGTGCCCGCCGGCGCTCCCGGCTCGCCGCGCGGCCGGCACGAGGCGATGGCGGGGGCGGCGCCGATCCGGGGCAAGCTGACGCTGTACGGCGGCGAGACGATGGGCGCCGCTGGCTTCGAGATGCTGGACGATACCTGGGAGTTCGATCTGCGCACCCGCCGGTGGACCGAGGTGACGCCGCGCGCGCGGCGCGACATCACGCCGCCGCGCAACTACGGCGCCGCGGCCGTCGTCGGCTGGGACCTGTACCTGCAAGGAGGCGACGTGTCGGGCGGCTCGTCGGGGTGCGGCGCGCCGTTCGAGCAGAACCCCGTCGAGGAGCTCTGGCGGTACAGCGCGATCCAGCGGAAGTGGACCAAGCTGTCGCCGGGCGGCGATCCGCTGGTCAGGCTCAAGCGGCATGTCGCCGCGGAGGTGAACGGCACCATGTACCTGTTCTCGGGGTGGGATTTCGCCTGCGACGGCGGCGTGGGCCCCGGTCAGCTCTGGAACCGCGACGTCTATTCGTTCGATCCCTGAGCGGGGCAGGCGACCGCCTCGCCGCCGGCGGGCGCGCCGCGCTACCCGGCGGCGGCGCGGCCATGGTACTGCGCCCTCATGCGCTCGCTCGCGATGGTGCTCTCCCTGGCCGCGCTCCTGGCCGCGGGCGCGCCCGCTTCTGCCAGCGGCGACGGCGCCGGCCAGCCCTCGGCGGACGCGCCCTCGGCGGACGCGCCCTCGGCGGACGCGCCCTCGGCGGACGCGCCCTCGGCGGACGCGCCCTCGGCGGACGCGCCCTCGGCGGACGCGCCCTCGGCCCGCAGGCCGCGGCGGCGGCGCGGTGGTGCGCGCCGGAGCTCGCCGCGCTGCCCGGCGAGGTGTGCGCCTTCCTGCCGGCCAAAGCAGCGCCGGGCCCCCGCGTGCTCGTGATCTACCTGCACGGCGTCGTTCAGCCCGATTCAGGGTGGCAGTGGGCGCAACAGCGGGGCGCCGCGCGGGCCGGCGCGCGGCACGGCGTCGCCGTGATGATGCCGCGCGGCCGCAGGGGGATCGGGCCGAAGACGATGGAAGAGTGGTGGTGCTGGCCCACCGCCACCGCGGCGCAGGCGACCCACGAGGATGCGCTGCTCGCCGAGTGGGACGCGGCGCGCGCGGAGCTCGAGCGGCGCGCGGGCGGCCGCTTCGAGCGGGTGTTCGTGTTCGGCTTCTCGAACGGCGCGTACTACGCGACGTCGCTGGCGATGCGCGGGCGGCTGCCGGTCGACGGCTACGCGGCGTTCGCGGGCGGCTCGGGCGCGCGCTACCTGGAGCGGGCCGGCGCGCAGACCAAGGCGCGCGCGCCGATCTTCGTCGGCTGGGGCGGCAAGGACCCGGCGCACCGGGACCAGGTCGCGCTCGCGAAGATGCTCCGCCGGCTGAAGTGGCCTTCGAGGTCGCTCGGCAAGCCGCGCGCGGGGCACGCGATGACCGACGATCAGGTCGACCAGGCGTTCGCCTTCCTGAGCGGCAAGCGAGGCGGCGCCCCGGCGCCCGGCAGGGGGCGCGGCGCTCGAGCGCGCTGACGGACGCGCCGGCCGCCCCGCCAGGCGGGGGCCGCTCGAGCGCGCCCGCGGCGGAGGCGAGGGCGCGGTCAGCCGCCGGGCCGGCCCTGCTCCGCTGCGCTGGCCGGCGCGGGCGCCGGAGCGTCGTCGGCCGGGACCTGGAGCATCGCGTAGTCGATCGTGGTCTCGTTGCGCAGCACGGTGAGCACCACCATGTTCCCGGGCGCGCAGGCGCGCAGGTCGCTCTCCAGCCCTGCCATCGAGTGGACCGGCCGCCCGTCGACGGCGAGGATGACGTCGCCCGGCTCCAGCAGGGGGGACGTGAAGCTGCGGATATCCATGCTCGCGATCCTCACGCCGTCGCCTGCGGTCGGCTGGATCGTGAGGTGCCACGGCGCGGGGACGACGGTCGCCGTCGGCGCGGGGTTCGACGGCTTCTCCCGTCTCGCCGTCTCCGCCTGGCTCGCCGGCACGCCTGCGCGCAGCTGCGCGGCGTCAGCGCGCGGCGCGTCAGCGCGGGGCTGCGTGGCGTCAGCGCGCGGCTGCGAGGCTTCGACGCGCGGACAGTCGCCGCGGCACGCGGCTACCGCGAGCGGGACCAGCGGGGTGAGCATGCCGGAGAGTCGCCGAGCCCACCCGCACGCGCCGCGCGCACGGAGGGGTTGATCCCGCTGCTGACCTGCATGCATGGCCCCCCGGCCTCCCGCCTCCGAAGATGCAAGATCCCCACCAGCGATTCTCCGCCGCTGTCCGGGTCGATGCCGGAAATCAGGGAGGAGGTTCGCCCGCGGCGCGCCGCGATCACGCCCGGGCGAGCCGTGGCGCCGGAACGAAGTGCGCGGGGAACA
This sequence comes from Sorangium cellulosum So0157-2, assembly GCF_000418325.1. GTDB lineage: Bacteria > Myxococcota_A > Polyangia > Polyangiales > Polyangiaceae > Sorangium > Sorangium cellulosum_D. The sequence continues at coordinate 11,411,943 of NC_021658.1, read as the reverse complement.
CCCGCTCGAGGAACTCGTTGCGCAGGAGCCCGTCGGGGTCGACGAGCTGCTTCAGCCGGGCGAACTCCGGGAGCGCGTGCGCGTACATCGCCTGGAGGTGCTCCGCTGTCGCGTGGACGTTCTTGGCCAGGTAGACCCGGCCGCCGATCTCGAGGCTGTGCGCGCTGAGCTCGGTGAGCCGCAGGCGGATGCGGCGCACGCTCTCGTCATCGCTGCCCGCGAACGCGACCGTGACCCCGAACCCGTCCGTCCCGTGGTTCGCCGAGAGGAGGAACCGGTCGCCCTGGATGTGGAGCACGTCGAGCAGCAGCGGCGGGATTCCGTCTCGGGTCGCGATCTCGTCGATCCTGTTCAGGAAACCGGCGAGCCGCCGCAGGCTGTCCTCCCGGGCGCCCGGGTCGTAGGGGATCATGAAGGTCTGCTGCGCCGTGATCATCGGCGCGCCGAGGGCCTGCCCGATGCGGTTCGCGAGGACGTTGCCATCCATGAAGAACAGATAGCCCATGAGCTCGTCGACGTTCGGGCGCGAGACGTCGAAGACGAAGCGGTCGATGATCGTCCAGACGGCCCGGCTCACGACGGACGCGCGCATCAGCCACTCGATCGGGACGCGGAGCGGGTAGTTGCGGCGATGGTTCAGCAGCGGGCGGAGCGCGTGGGACGTCCCCGCGACGTACCGCGACCGCATGACCATGCTCCTGCGGCCTTCGAGGGTGTGGAAGGCGATGGAGAAGAGCGCTTCGGGGACCCACCCGTCCTCGGCCGCGCTCCCTCCCTCCTCGGGCAGGAGCTGCTCGGCGCGCGGGAGGAGCGCCGCGGCGAGCTCCTCGAGCGATCCGCAGCGCGTCGCCTCGGTGACGACGCGGATGGGGGTGCCCGCCGGGGCGACGCGCGCGACGCGGTACGTGACGTCGATCACCGCGCCGAGGTAGCCGAGGCCGCCGATCACCGCGTGGAACAGCGCGCTCGTCCCCTCGTCGCGGCCGAGGGAGAGCAGCTCCCCGTCGAGGGTGAGGAGCGTCAGCCGCTCGACATAGTGCCCTTCCTTGCCGCCGGTGCTCGAAAAGCGAGAGAGGCAGTCTCCGGAGACCGTGCCTCCCGCGGTCGCGTGGCTCGTCGAGACCACCGTGTACGGCACGAGCCCGCGGGCGGCGAGCTCACGCACGATCGCTCCCCACGTGGCGCCGGCGCCCACGGTCATCCGCGCTCCCTCCTCGTCGATCTCGATGGAGGTGAAGCGCGTCATCGCGATCACGATGTCGTCGTTCAGCGCCTGCCCGTCGAACGACTGCCCCCCGGCGCGGAACGTGATCCTGCGCCCCGTCCGCTTCGCCATGCGGAACAGCACCCGGAGCTCCTCGATCGAGGCCGGCGTGTACAGGTCTCCGCACGACTGCTGCAGCCCGCTGTAGCCCTGGAGCAGGCAGAGCGGCTTTCGAGGGATCTCATCGAGCCGCGGCGGCGGCGGCGCGCCCCCGACGTAGGCGAGGCCCGCGTCCCCGGCCCCTCGCGCGGCTCGCCGGGGCGATCCACTGACGAAGCGAGCGACCACGATCAACCCGAGGAGGGAGGGAGGGGGGCGTTGTCCATCGTGTCGACCGTATCGAGGGCTGGGCGCATCGCGCGCAGCGTCGCTCGGAACGGGCCAGGCGGGCAAATTCACGCCCCCCCGCTGCGCTGAGTGGTCCCCGGTCCGACTCTGGCGCAGCCGACACAGAGTGACGCTCACCCGCACAGGAGACGGGCCCAGATCGGCGTTTTCGGCGCGCAGGCGTACTCCAGTACGCCGAGCACCGAAAACGTCGAGGTGGGCCCGTATCCGCAGCGGGTGAGCGTCGCTCTACAGCCCGCGGATCTCGACGTGGATGTTCCGCCGGGCCGCCGTCTGCTGGAACCGGCGGATGAGCTCCGCGACGTCGTGGTCGACGTAGGACGCCCCCTGGGCGTCGACCACCACGTGGGTGTCGCTCGGCAGCCGCTCGAACAGCGCCACGAGCTTGCCCTGCGTGAAGAAGTAGGCCGCCTTGTTGAACCGGATCGTCACCCGCGCCCCCTCGTGGATCACGTCGAAGACGCGGGACATCTGCGTCCTCAGCACGAAGAGGACGCCGACCGCGAGGCCGATCGCGATGCCCTTCAGGAGATCGGTCAGCACGATGGCCACGATCGTCACGACGAACGGGATGAAATGGTTCCACCCGAGCTTGCGCATCTCCGCGAAGATCGCGGGCTTGGCCAGCTTGTAGCCGGTGACGAGCAGGATCGTCGCGAGGCACGCGAGCGGGATGTGCGAGAGCAGCCCTGCGGCGAAGACCACCGCGAGCAGGAGCAGCGCGCCGTGCGTGAGGGCGGAGACCCGCGTGCGCGCGCCGGCGTTGGTGTTGGCGCTGCTCCGGACGATGACCGACGTGACCGGGAGACCTCCGGCGAACCCGGAGAGCATGTTGGCGACGCCCTGCGCGACGAGCTCCCGGTTCGGCGGCGACTTGCGGTGCCACGGGTCGATCCGGTCCACCGCCTCCAGGTTGAGCAGCGTCTCGAGGCTGGCCACGATCGCCAGGGTCACGCCCAGCACCCAGACCTCGGGCCGCGCGATCGCGGACCAGTCCGGCAGCTGGAGCGCGCTGGTCAGGTCGCCGGTGGGCAGCGTCACGAGGTGCTTCTGCTCCAGGGCGAGCGACGGGACCGCCACCTTGAACAGCTCGTTGCCGAGCGTGGCGACGAGCACGGCGACGAGCGGCGCGGGCAGCCAGGAGATCTTCGCGAGGCGCGACTTCTCCCACCCGACGAGGATGGCCAGGCAGACGGCGCTGATGAGGAACGCGCCCCACTCGATCGCCTGCGGCGCCTGGGCCAGCATCGTGAAGGTGTTGCCGCCCTCGGCCTTGAACGACTCGGAGGCGAAGTTGTCCTTGTCGTAGCCGATGGCGTGGGGGAGCTGCTTCAGGATGAGCAGGACGCCGATGGCCGCGAGCATCCCCTTGATGACCGACGAGGGGAAGAAGTGGCTGATCGCGCCGGCCCTGAGCACGCCGAGCCCGAGCTGCAGCGCGCCGCCGATGACCACCGCCAGCGCGAACGCCTGGAAGCTCTGCAGGCTGGTGATGCCCGCGAGCACGATGGCCGCGAGCCCCGCCGCCGGGCCGCTCACGCTGAGCTGAGCGCGGCTGATCAGCGGGATGACGAGGCCGCCCACGATGCCGGCGACGATGCCGGACAGGAGGGGGGCCCCGGACGCGAGCGCGATGCCCAGGCAGAGCGGCAGGGCAACGAGAAAGACGACGACGCCCGCGGGGATGTCGTACTTGAGGTTCCCGGTGAGGCGCGAATCCAGCGGCGGCGTGCTGTCCCCGTGCGCCTCCCCCCGGGGCGCGGCTGCGCCTTCTGCTCCAGGGGCGCGAGCACCCATGTGCTCCGACCCGGCGCTGGCTTGGATGGCATTTTGAAGCTGCATCGAAAGGCCCTCTCTTCCAGTAAGTCTTGGGTCAGTGCCAGTGAGGCGCTCAGCCCGCGCGCCGGTAGACCGTGGTCTCCGGCAGCGCGGACGGGGGCGCCGCCTCGCAGATGAGCCCGAACTGGGCGCTCGCATGCTCGAACTGGAAGACCTGACCGGTCTCGATCTTGAAGACCCAGGCGTAGAGCGAGAGCTCGCCGCGCGCGAGCCGCGCGCGGATCGTCGGGTGGGTGCGGAGGTTCTCGATCTGGGCGAGGACGTTCTCCTCGACCGTGATCGTCAGGCGGTTCTCCCCCTCGATGTGCGGGTAGTTCTCCTGCACCAGGCGGCGCGTCAGCTCCGCGTGCTGGAGCCACGACTTGACCGCCGGCAGCTCGTCCAGGCCGTTGGGATCGAGCAGCCCGCGCATCGCGCCGCAGTGCGTGTGGCCGCAGACGATGATGTGCTTGATCCCGAGGTGCGCGACCGCGAACTCGATCGCCGCGGCCTCGCTGCCGTTGCTCGCGCCGTACGGCGGCACGATGTTGCCGACGTTGCGCACGATGAAGATGTCGCCCGGTTGGGTCTGCGTGATCAGGTTCGGGTTGATCCGGCTGTCCGAGCACGTGATGAACAGCGCCTCGGGGCGCTGACCCCTCGCCAGGTGCTGGAAGAGATCCTGATACGAGCCGCAGATATCAGTCTGGAACTTGTGCAACCCGTCAGCGAGCTTCTGCATTTGAACAAACCCTCTCGTTGACCGCGCCGATTCAGCGCGGCAGTCGTCGTGAACACCTCCGGTTTCCAGCTCCTCCGCGCCAGGCCGCGAGCGGCCTCGGCCACGGAGCTAGCCGATCAATTCAGGAAACGTGGTGGAGGGCGACGGACGGGAGGGTAGGGGACGGGGGAGGCGATGCGGGCGGGCCGGAGATCGGCCACGAGGGCGACGCGAGGGCGCCTCGCGCCGTCGCCGGGTACCGAGCGCATCGCGCGAAGCCGGTGGGCCCCGGCACGGATCGACGGCTGCAGTCCAGCGAGATCAACCTGGTCGATCTCGGTGGATCCGGTTCGAAACGCCCCCGAAACATCGGAGTGGCTCGCTTCGATGATGCTGATATTCCCCCGTACCAGCGTAAGCGGCGCGAGGATCAGCGCGAAGAGCAGCGCGATCCGAGGGAGGAATGACCGGAGAACCAGCATCGTTCAGGGGTGGATAGAGCGTCGGGCGTTGAAACCAGGGGCGAACGCCGTCTATTCCCTAACCTGGCAGCGGGCCCGGTTCGTCGCAAGACGCCACGCGGCCATACCATGTGCGGCAAAGTGTCGCGGTAGGGGACGGATGCCTCGCTCCTGAGCCAGGCCGGTGCCCCGTCCAGATAACCGTTATAGCGACGGAATTCAACCGCTAGCCAACGCCGTCACGATGGCGTCACGCAGGGCGACCATCTCGTGCTCACCCGCATATTTGTGACGAGGCCAGAAGAAGCCCTTGAGACCGTCTTTCTGACGGCGCGGGACCACATGGACGTGCAAGTGGGGGACGCTCTGACTGACGCGGTTGTTGATGGCGACGAAGAAGCCGTCGGCTGAGCACGCCGACTCCACGGCGCGCGCGAGGCGCTGCGCGGTCGCGAAGAGCGGTCCGACGAGCTCAGACGGAAGGTCGGTGAGCACCTCGTGATGGGCGCGCGGGACGAGCAGGCAGTGGCCGGGGAAGAGCGGGCGGTGATCCAGAAACGCGATCGCCTCCGGCTCGTCGAGGACGACGTGGGCCGGCGTTTCGCCCCGGGCGATACTGCAGAAGGCGCAAGGTCGAGCGGGCATGGCGGCCTCCCGGAGCGATGCCGCGCCGCCTGCCGGGCGTCAACGCCGGCCCGCGGCCGGGCGTGGCGGCGGGCGCTGCAAGGGCCGCGGCGCGGCGTGCGGCCGTCCCGATCAGTGGCTCGCGAGGATCTCGTCGATCGACCCGTGACCGGCGGGCTCGCGCGTCCAGTAGTCGAGGAGCCTCCCGCCGGCCGTCATCCACGCCCGGTCGTAGCGGCCGTCCTGCGACGTGATCCGCACGATGTGGTCGCCGCCGTGGAACGCCCAGTGGCGGCCCGTGTTGTCGAAGTGATCGATGAGCGCCCCCTGCCGCGTCTTCACGTGGAGGGCGTCGGCCGGATCGTCCCAGGTCGTGTCGACGATGAGCTCGTAGACCTGCCAGAGGTTGCCGGACGGGAGCACACCCCAGTCGACATTGAGCCCGGAGTCGTTCGGCAGCCCGAACACGAAGCAGTGCGGCATGCGCCTCGCCGCGTGCCAGAGGTCGCCGTTGCGGCTCGGCTCGTGGTGGAGCGTCACGAGCGTGTCGCGCGCGAGGCCGAACCCGTCGCTGTCGCCCGGGCTGTCCCACACGCGGCGGAAGAGGTGCTGGCAGAGCTGGTCGGCCCCGGCGGAGAACCCGACCGTGAGCAGGCCCCGCTGCCGGCGCTCGTGCAGGATGCGCCCGAACTTGCCGGGCTCCCCCTCGAACAGGGCGCCGAGCTGCTTGTAGCGAAAGAGCCCCGTCGTGCTGTAGCCGCCGCCGAGGATCACCACCTCCGACGACCCGAGGAGGTCCCAGAGCACGTCGACGTCCTCGCGCCGCAGGTCGCGGGTCCAGTAGAACGGCACGTGCTCGAGGCCGAACCGCTCGTAGAACTGGAAGAACCAGCGGAAGTTGCCGTACGCGAACTCCTGCCGCTCGAGCTCGTCGCCGTCGCGGGGCGCCTCCGACATCGGCAGGAACAGGACGCGCTTGTTGTCCCGCCCGCGGAGGGCGCGCTGCGCGATGTAGTCGTTGTGGATGACGTTGCAGCGGTTGTGCGAGCTGTAGATCAGCGCGGTCCCTCTCATCAGGCCGCGCATCTCAGCGGCTCGGCGCGCCCTGCGTCAAGGGGGCGCGCGCTGCGTGTGGGGGCGCGGGCTGCGTGCGGGCGCGCGCTGCGCGTGCGGGCGCGCCGCGGGCCGTGGGCGGCCGGGCGCGCTCAGCCGCGCCGCACCTGCTGCATCTTGCGCGGGACGGCGCCGGAGCGCATCAGCATCTCGAACGCCTCCTTCTCGAGCATCGGGTGCACGCCGCGCGGCGGGACGCCCATGGGGCTCTTCTTCTTCGTGATGAACCCGCTCAGGTACTGCGGGTTGAGCGCGCTCAGGCTCCGGAGCGTGCTCTTCATCTGCTTCGTGTTGTTCGCCCACGCGTAGGCGAACGCCCGCGAGCGGAGCAGCTGCGGCTTGAGCTCGGCGAACGCGTCGTCGTTCGGATCGAACGTCTCGAGCAGCTCGACGGCCTTCGTGGCCTGCCCGGTGCGGGCCCACGCCTCGCCGACGATGGCGGCCATCATGGCGCGGATCCTCGGCTCCTTGTGGCGGGTCATGTCGATCTTGTCGACGAGCGCCCGCGCCTCGTCCGTCTCGCTCAGGATGAGGTGGATCATGCCGCGCTGCGCGCGCGCCTCGTCGGCCATGGGCGCCATCACCTTGTCGAGGTTGATGGTCTCGAGCGTCCGGAGCGCGGCGCGCGGGTCCTCCTGCATCTGGAGCTGCGCCTTCGCGAACGTCGCGGCCGCGTCGTCCTTCTTGAACTCGGTGTCGAGCTTGGCGATCGCGTCCTTGCGCGCCTCGGCGCTGTCGGCGGTCTGCACGATCTGCGCGACGGCGCGCGTCTTGGTCGCGAAGCGCAGCGCCCACAGGATGACGCCCGCGACCACGACCGTCAGGACGCCGGCGGCCACCTTCGGCCAGACCCCGGGGATCGCCAGGGCGATGGCCCAGATGATGAGCGCCGGGATGCCGACGCGGAGGGCGAGCGAGCGCGGGTTCAGCTGGGCGAGGGGGTCGGCCGGCGGCTTTCCGCTGCGGAGCGCGGCGATGGCCTGCTCGCGCTGCTGCTTGGGGCTCTGCTTCTTCGGGGTGGGTTTGCCGGGGGTCTTCATCGAAGGTCGTGGATCTGACGGAGTTGCCGCTTCGCGGGGCGCGGGGTCTCATAGCCGGCCTGCGGGGGAGCGGCCAGCGGAGGCGGGCGGACGAGCTGCCCGGCCCCCGGGGAGGGGGGCGTCGCGCGGGGCGCGCACGGGCTGAACTCGCCTGGGACGCCCTGTGCCCGGCGTGCTGCGCACGCCAGACACAGGGCGTCAATTGGGCTCAGACACCAGCCCGTGCGCGCCCCGCGCGACGGCCCCCCTCCCCGGGGGCCTACGGTCGTGGAAGGGGGGCGAGGCTAGCTCGCGGCGGCGTCGGGGTCGCCGGGGCGCGCGGGGGGGTCGCCCTCGGGGGCGGAGGCGGGGAGCGGGGTGACCGCAGGGCGGACCGTCTCGAAGCCGCGCAGCGGCGGGAGCGGCTCGATCGAGGGGGCGACGAGCGCGGCGCCGCGCGTCGGCGGGATCGAGGCCGTCGGGTCGGCGAGGCCGAGCGTGGACTCGCGGAAGTGGAGGAAGACCGTCTGCGCGATCGACAGGCACGGGACCGCGAAGAGCGCGCCGGTGATCTGGAAGAAGTGCTCGCCGATGAGCAGCGCGAGCACCACGAGCACCGGGTGGATCTTCGCCGCGTCGCCGATGATCTTCGGGTTCAGGAAGTTCGCCTCGAGCTGGTGGATGCCCACGATCCACGCGAGCACGCCGACCGCCGTGCCGAACGACTGCGTGAGGCCGATGAGGACCGCCGGGATCGAGCTCAAGATCGAGCCGAAGATCGGGATCAGCGACATCACCGCCGCGAGGACCGAGAGGATCGGCCAGTACTTGAGGTCGAAGAGCCAGAAGCCGATCGCGGAGAGGACGCCGTTCACGAGGCAGATGAGGAGCTGCCCGCGCACGACGCCGGACAGCCCGCGGTCGAGCCGGCGCAGGAAGCGATCGAACGAGTCGCGCGAGCTCGGATGCCAGAGCTCGCGGAAGAAGCGCAGGATCTTCTCGTGCGTCAGGATGATGTACCCCGCGAGCATCAACGTCATGAAGAGGTTGAAGATGCCGCGCGAGATCGCGGTCGCGATGGCCTGGCCGATGCGCAGGACCGTGAGCGAGTTCTCCTTGAGGTAGGCGGCCGCCTTCTCGTAGCCCTCCTGGAGCATGTTCGCGCTCGAGAGCGCGTGCTTCGGGCGCGCCGGCGCGATCTGCCAGACGCCGTCGCCGGTCTCGCGGATCTCGACGTCCTCGGCGATGCGCACGTCGAAGGAGCCGTCCGGCCCGGGGACGATGCGGACAGGCGGGCGCTCGAAGCCATCCTCCGCGGGCGCGGCGATGGCGCCGGGCGGCGCGCCCGGGTCGTCGGGCGCCGGGGCCGGCGCGACCTCGTGCGGCGCGGGCGGCGCCTCGGGCGGCGCCGGCGGCTCGCGGCCGGACCAGCGGCGGATCCGCGCGTCGAGCGCGGGCAGGACCTCCTCGCGGAGCCGCGCGGCGAGCCGCGGCGCCTCGGCGGTGAGCGCCTTCCCCTCGGCGACGAGCCGCGGGACGCTGAGGGCGAAGAAGCCCGCGACGCCGGAGATCACGAGCGCGTAGACGACGAGGATCGCGGCCCACCGCGGGACGCGCGCGCGCTCGAGCCGCAGGACCGCCGGCGTGAGCACGTAGGCCACGACGAGCGCGAGCACGAAGGGGAGCAGCACCGCGTGCGAGACGATGAGCAGCGCCGCCGTCAGGACGGCGCTCACCGTCAGGAACACGGTGCGCCGCGAGGGCCCCTCGCTCACGGCGCCTCGCGCGCGGCCGGGCCCGGGACGCCGTCGTCGACGAGCGACGCGGGCAGATCGGCGAAGAAGCCGAGCAGGTGATCGCGCGTCGCCTCGAGCGCCTGCGGCACGACGCGCGTGTCGGCGAGCACGGGCATGAAGTTGGTGTCGCCGGGCCAGCGCGGCACGATGTGCACGTGCAGGTGCTCGGCGATCCCGGCGCCCGCGGCGGTGCCGAGGTTGATCCCGACGTTCATGCCCTCGCACCTGAGCGCGGCGCGCAGGCGGGTCGCCGACTCGCGCACGAGGCGGAAGAGCGCCTCGTGGTCGGCCGGCTCGAGCGCGTCGAGCGAGGCGACGTGCGCGTGCGGGACCACGAGGAGGTGGCCCGAGGCGAACGGGTAGCGGTTCAGCATGACGAACGCGCGGCGGGTCGCGGTCACGACCAGCCGGTCGCGCTGTTCTTGCTGGGATGCGCGGGGGATGCCGCAGAAGATGCAGTCGGCCTGGCCCTTCGGCGCAAGGATGTACTCGATGCGCCAGGGCGCCCACAGGGGGTTACCCATGTCGCGGAGACGCTAGCACGGCGGCCACGCGCGCGGGACCACCGCCCGTGCGCCACGGCCGCGGGCCGCGGCGCGGACCTCAGGACACCCGCGCTCGGCCGCGGGCCGCGGCGCGGACCTCAGAAGGCGACCGGCGTGGCGCCGAGATCGAACCAGACCGAGAGGGCAAGCCCGGCGGACGTGCCGAGCGCGTCCCAGACGAGATCGCGGAGCGAGGGGGTGCCGTAGCCGGCGGCGTCGAACGCCTCCTTCGCCAGGCCGGCGCCGAGCGCGACCGCGGCCCCCACCGCGATCCGTCCGTGGAGGTCGTCGGTCGCGAGCGCGCCGAGCGCGTACCCGCCGCTGGCGAGGGCGATTGACGCACAGAAATGGCGCGCCTTGTCATCGCTGAACCACGGGTCGGGGTCGCGCAGCGGCGCGTAGGCGCGCGCGAGCGGCCGTTCCGGGAACGTCACACGGGGCAGGCCGCCCGGGAGGCGGGCGAGGGGGTCGCCGGCCGCGGGGCCGGCAAAGATGCCGCCTGCGGGGTCGGCAAGGGGGCCCGTGGGGCCAGCAACGGGGCGCGGGCCGGCGAAGGGGCCTGCGGGGCCCGCGGCGAGCGGGCCGTCGGCGCGGGCGGAGGGCGCGCCGAGCGCCAGGGCGGCAAGGACCGGCGCGGCGAGGGCGGAGCGCGCGAGGGGGCCTCTCATCGCGGCGGGATCGTCCGCGGCGCCCCGGAAAAAGCAAGAGGCGAGGCCCTGGGGAGGGCCTCGCCTCTCGTCGACATCGGGTCCACACGGCGAGCCGAGCGGCACCGGGGCGCCCGCAGCCCGCCGTACCTTCGGTGCGGCGGAGTGCGCGCCTGGCGCGCGGCCGGTTCAGGCGGGCCGCGCGCCGGGCAGCGTCACTTCAGGTCGAGCTTGCCGCCGAACTTCTCCTTGATGAGATCGCCGATCGTCCCGGCCACCGGCTTGTCGTCGTCGTCCTTGCGCTTCTGCTGCTGGCGCTGGACCGGGGCGGGGCGCTCCATGCCGATGTTCTTCATCGTCAGGAAGAGCCGGCGGTCGACCGTGTCGAGCGAGGAGATCTCGGCCTTCACCTTGTCGCCCACCTTGAGCTTGCCGTCCTCGGGCTCCTGCACGTCGCTCTGCGAGATGAGGCCCTCGACGCCCTCGCGCAGCCGCACGAACACGCCGTAGTCGACGATGCTCACCACCTGGGCGTCCTCGATGACGCGGCCGGGCGGGTACTCCTGCAGCATGGTCGGCCACGGGTCGTCCCAGAGCTGCTTGATGCCGAGGGAGACCTTCTTCTCGTCGTGGTTGATCGAGAGGATGATCGCCTCGACGTCGTCGCCCTTGTGGTACAGGTCGCTCGGGTTGTTGACGCGCACCGACCACGAGAGGTCGCTCTTGTGGACCATGCCGTCGACGCCCTCCTCGATCCCGACGAAGACGCCGTAGTCGGTGAGCGACCGGACCTTGCCCGCGATCTTGTCGCCGGGGTGGTACTTGTCCGTGAAGAGCATCCACGGATCCGGCTCCAGCTGCTTGAGGCCGAGGCTGATGCGCTTCGCGCGCGCGTCCACCTCGAGCACCTGGCACTCGAGCTCCTGGCCCACCTCGAGCAGCTTCGACGGGTGCTTGACCTTCTTGGTCCAGCTCATCTCGCTCACGTGGATGAGGCCCTCGACGCCCGGCTCGAGCTCGACGAACGCGCCGTAGTCGGTGATCGACATGACCTTGCCGCGGACCTTCTTGCCCGCGGGGTAGGCCTCCTCGGCGTGGTTCCAGGGGTCCTCCTGGGTCTGCTTGAGGCCCAGGGAGACGCGCTCGGTGTCGGCGTTGTACTTGAGGACCTTCACGAGGACCTCGTCGCCGACCTGGAACACCTCGCTCGGGTGGTTCACGCGGCCCCACGACATGTCCGTGATGTGCAGGAGGCCATCGATGCCGCCGAGGTCGACGAACGCGCCGTACTCGGTGATGTTCTTGATGGTCCCCTTGACGGTCATCCCTTCCGTCAACGTCTCGAGCGTCTTGGCCTTCATCTCGTCGCGCTCGCGCTCGAGGAGCACGCGCCGCGAGAGCACGATGTTGCCGCGCTTCTTGTTGAACTTGATGACCTTGAACTTGTAGGTCTGGCCGATCAGCTTGTCCAAGTTGCGGATCGGGCGGAGGTCGACCTGCGAGCCCGGGAGGAAGGCCTTCACGCCGCCGCGGATGGTGACCGACAGGCCGCCCTTCACGCGCTGGCTGATCGTGCCCTCGATGAGCTCGTCCGCCTCGCAGGCGTTCGAGATCTCATCCCAGACCTTCATCTTGTCGGCCTTCTCCTTCGACAAGGTGACGAGGCCGTCGTCGTTCTCGCGGCTCTCGATGTAGACGTCGACCTTGTCGCCCGCCTTGACGGCGGCCTGGCCCGCGGCGTCCGCGAACTCGCGCAGCGCGATGACGCCCTCGCTCTTGCCGCCGATGTCGACCACGACGGAGTCGCGGTTCACTGCGACCACGGTGCCGGAGATGATCTCTCCTTCACGCGCGAAATCGCCCCCTTCCACGCTCTGTTCGAAGAGCGCGGCAAAGCTCTCCATGCTCGCCCCGGACGAGCCTGCCTCCATATGGATGTTACTAGTCATGTTGTTCGTTCTTGTTTCCTTTCCTTCCCTGGGATTCGCCGCGCGGGCGTAGGCGTGGACCCTTGGTGCCACGCACGAGCGGCGGAGGGGCAGGCACACGCGTACCGATGCACCCGGCCCCTCGGGAGAGGCGAGCCTGTAGTCTGAGGAGGGGCCTCTGTCAATGCAACGACCGAGCCACGGCGGGTTTTTGTCGTTTCCGTGAGAAACGACGAGCCCGCCGGCTCAAAGCGGCGCGTCGTCAGGGCGCCGCGCGCGGGGCGCCGGCGGCCTCGCGCGCCCGCTGTGCAAGCGCGGCGCAGGCGCGATCGACGCCCTCGACGGGCCATTTCGTCCGGATCTCGACGCGATCGCCCCGCGCTTCGGCCTGGGCGCCGTCGATCGCGGCCCCCGCGCCGGCGATGTCGGGGAGCAGCGCGAGCGCGAGCTTGAGGCTGCCGAGGAACGCCTGGGCGTCCGCGGCGAGCGCCGCGGCCGCGTCGCCCGAGACGGGCGCGAGGCGCATCGCGAGCGCGGGCTCCGCGCCGAGCGTGAGCGTGCCCGAGGCGTGATCGATGCGCCGGAACAGCGCGCCGGCGCGCGGGAGCAGCGGCGACGCCACGCCGGCGGCGCCGGACCACGCGGCGCCCGTGAGCGCGAAGGCGACGGCGCCCTGCTCGGGCAGATCGAGGCGCTGCCACTCGTCCGACGCGGGCAGCGCGGCGCTCACGATCTCGACGTCCGTCCCGACGACGAGCGTGCCGTCGTCGGCCTGGCCGATCACGGCGCGCGGGCGCGGGCCGCCGACGAGCAGGAGCTCGCCCTCGCGGCGGAGGCCGGACCAGCCCTCCTCGCGGGCGACCTTCTCCATGCCGGCGACGAACCGGCCCTTCGGGATGCGCCCGCCCGCGAGCGCGACCCAGCTCGCGGCGTCGGTCGAGGCGATCACGATCTCGCGCACGTCCGCGAGGACGTCGACGCCGGTGGCCGCCTCGATGCGCGCCCGCCGCGACGCGCCCGCGGGCGCCTCCTCGACGAGCGGCAGGAAGTGCTGGCGCACGGGCCCGAAGAGCGCGAGCTCCGCGGCCTCGAGGCGGATCACGATGTTCGCGTCGCCCGGGATGTGGCGCCGGGCCGTCGGCTCGTAGCGCCAGAAGAGGAAGTAGACGCCGAGCGCGACGCCGGCGAGCAGCGCGACGGCCGCGAGCGCCGCGGCGAGGCACGCGGCCCCCCGCGGCCGGCCGGGGCGCGGCGGGGCGGCGCCGCCGTCGGGCTTCGCGGAAGGCGCCTCGGCGGGGTCGGGCCCCGGGGCCGGCGCGGGCGCCGCGGCCTCGTCGATCACGGTCGGTCGGATCGGTTCTTCGATCAGGGTGTCGGGCATCGGTTCAGCCGGGGGAGCCCCGGGAGAGCAGGGCGAGCACGAGGGGCGCCGGGAAGAGCCAGCGGAGCCGCACGGTGCGCTCCACCTGCTCGATCGAGAGCGCCTTCATCAGCTCTGCGTAACGTACATCCTCGACGTTGTCGCGCAGCACCTCGAGGAACCGCCGGGCGCGCCCGGCGCCGGCCGGGTCGACGCCGACGATCTCCGCGTCGAGGCGCACCCCCTCATCGGCGAGGGACGCCACGGCGCGGACGCGCTCGACGCCGGCGACGAGCGCGGAGGCCGACGGGAAGCGGCGCGCGAGCGAGGCGGGGAGCCGGCGCGCGCGCAGGTCGAGGCTCACGAGCCCCTCGGCGGCCGGGTCGCCGCGGCGCTCGTCCGGGCCGTCGCGGAGGACGCGCGCGACGCTGCTCACCTCGGCCGCGGACACGAGCGCGACGGCGCGATCGCCGAGCGCGACGATCCGCGCCGTGTCGGCGCGCGCGGCGACGCCGTCGCCGCGGCGATCGAAGACGGCGACGCCGCCCTGCGCGCCCTGCACGTCCTTCGCGACCGGCGACGGCGCCCAGCGGTCGGGATCGGGCGCGAGCCCGGACATCCGGCCCTCCAGGACGACGACGCGGTCGCCCTCCTCGAGATCGGCGAGCCGCAGGCCGAGCCAGACGACGTCGGCGCGCCGGAGGGCGCTCTCGAGCGCCTCGTCGGGCGCTTCGTCGAGCGCGCGCCGCGCGACCTCGTCCGCGGCCGCCTGGCCGAGGCCGGCGCGCATGCGGGCGACGTCGACGCGCACCACGAGATCGAGATCGGCCGGGAGGAGATCCGCCGGCTCGATGCGCCGGACGATCCGCGGGCCGTCAGGGATCCTCGCGCGCTGCGCCTCGGGCCGCGGCGCCTCGCCCCCGCAGGCCGGGAGCGCGAGCGCGATCAGGGTGGCGGCGGCGGCGGCGGCGGCGGCGGCGCGGGCGTCACGCGCCGCGCGCACGGATCTCCACGAGCGACGCCATCTCGTCGATGATCTCCTGCGGGCTCCGGTGCCCCGAGTCGACGAGGATCGCGTCGTCGGCCTTGCGGAGCGGCGCGACGGCGCGCTCGCTGTCGGCCTTGTCGCGGCGGAGCACGTCGGCGAGCGTCGCCTCGAAGCTGACGGACATGCCGCGCGCGACGAGCTCGTCGTACCGCCGCTTCGCGCGGATCTCGGCCGGCGCGGTGAGGAAGAACTTCACCTCGGCGTCGGGGAACACCACGGTGCCGATGTCGCGCCCCTCGAGCACGACCCCGCCGCCCGCGCCGGCCTGCCGCTGCATCGCGAGCAGCGCCTTGCGCACCGCGGGGATCGCCGAGACCCGGCTCGCGCCGAGGCTGATCTCGGGGGCGCGGATCGCGCTGGAGACGTCCTCGCCGTCGAGCAGCACCCGCATGCCGCTGCCGCCCACGCTCGAGTGCGGCGGCCCGTCGGCCGGGGCGGCGCGCGCGGCGGAGGCGTACGCGGCGCCGGCGTCCGTGGAGTCGGGCGCCGCGCCGCGCTCCAGCGAGATGCGCCCGCCGATCGCGAGATCCTCGGCGAGGGCGCCGATCGCGCCGGTCTCGTCCCACGCGAGGCCCACGCGGTGGACCGCGAGCGCGACGGCGCGGTAGAGCGCGCCGGTGTCGACGAGGAGGTAGCCGAGCCGCTCGGCGAGCCCCCGCGCGACCGTGCCCTTGCCGGCGCCGGCCGGCCCGTCGATGGCGACGCGCAGCCGCCGGTGCTCGCCCTGGCCCGGGAGGTGGCGTGCGTCGTCCTGTCTCTGCCGTTCGGTCACCTGCGCTCCTCCTCGTTCGCTCGCCCGCCCGCTCGCCCGCTCACGCGGCGCGGGCGCCCTCGACCTCGATGCGCGCGCCCAGGGCGCGGAGCGTCCCGACGAAGAGGGGGAAGCTCGTCGCGATGCAGCCCGCGTCGCGCACGCGCGTGGGCCCGCGCGCGGCGAGCCCGAGCACGGCGGCCGTCATCGCGATGCGGTGATCGCCGCGGCTGTCGACGTCGGCCGCCTCGAGCGGCCGGTCGGGCCTGCCCTCGACGAGGAGCCCGTCGGTGCGCTCCTCGCAGCGCAGGCCGAAGGCGGCGAGCACGGACGCCATCGCCGCGATCCGGTCGGTCTCCTGCACGCGCAGCTCCCGCGCGTCGAACACCTCGGTGACGCCGCGCGCCCGCGCGGCGAGGCCGAGCAGGATGGGCAGCTCGTCGAGGGCGCGCGCCGCGAGCTCGCCGCCCGCGCGCCCGCCGCGCAGGCCGGACCCGGAGGCGATGTGGAGATCGCCGGTCGGCTCGCCGAGGGCCTCCCCCTTGATCTCGACGGCGACGCTGCTGTCCATGTCGCGCAGCACCTCGAGCAGGCCGGTGCGCGTCGGGTTGAGGCCGACGCGGCGCGCGGTCACGCGGCTCCCTGGCACGAGCTCCGCGGCGGCGAGGAGGAACGCGGCGGCGGAGAGGTCGCCGGGCACGTCGACGTCGAACGCCGGGAGGTCGCCGGAGAAGCGGGCCGCGTCGAGGCAGACCATCGCGCCGACCGAGTCGACCGGGACGCCGAGCGCGGTGAGCATGCGCTCGGTGTGATCGCGCGAGACGATCGGCTCGCGCACGAAGGTGGGGCCGTCGGCGAAGAGGCCGGAGAAGAGGAGGGCGCTCTTCACCTGGTCGCACGGGACGGGGAGGTCGTATTCGATGGACGAGAGCACGTGCGGCTCGGGGAGCGGCCCGACGTCGAGCGGCGCGGTGATCTCGCCGATCGTGCGCGGGTCGAGCTGCCCCTCGATGCGCCCGCCGCGGAGGCGGAGCGGCTTCGCGACGCGCTCCATGGGGCGGCGCGAGAGCGACGCGTCGCCGACGAGGCGCGCGGCGAAGCGCTGGGCGACGAGGATGCCCGCGAGGAGCCGCATGGTCGTCCCGGAGTTGCCGCAGTCGATGGGCCCGTCGGGGGCGCGGAGGCCGGAGAGCCCGGCGCCGTGGACGACGAGGTCGCCGGGCGACGGCTCCTCGACGCGGACGCCCAGGGCGCGCAGCGCGTCCACGGTCGAGCGGACGTCGCCGCCGAGCGCCCCGCAGCGGACGCGGCTCTGCCCGGTGGCGAGCCCCGCCAGCAGGAGCGCCCTGTGGGCGATGCTCTTGTCTGCGGGGACCGGCACGCTCCCGATGAGCGGCCGCTCCGCCGGGTGGACGATCAGGTCGGGCACGCGATGCCGTTTAGCAGAACGGCGGGCGCAGGCACAGCGGGCGGGGTGCGGCGGCGGCGCGGCGCGGCGGCGCCCGTCCGGTGTCCAGGCGCCCGGGCGCCTCCCGATGGTACGCTCGGCGCGCCGCGGGGAGCGGCAGGAGGCGGTGTGGACGTGAGCGAGGCACTGGACGTTGCGGCGCGCGTTGCGGCGCGGCTCGGCGCGATCCCGGGCGTTATGGCGGTCGTGCTGGGGGGCTCGCGCGCCCGCGGCGCCGGCCACCCGGACTCGGATCTCGATCTCGGCATCTACTACGAGCCGGAGCGCCCGCCCGATCTCCCGGCGCTGCGCGCGCTGGCGCGGGAGCTCTGCGCGGGCGGCGCCGAGGGCGCCGTGGCGCCGCTCGCGCGGGAGCTCGTCGCGGCGGACCCCGGGGACGTGGTGACGCCGCCCGGCGCGTGGGGACCGTGGATCAACGGGGGCGCGTGGCTCGAGATCGAGGGGCACCGCGTCGACTGGCTCTACCGCGATCTCGCCCGCGTGCGGCGCGTCGTCGAGGAGTGCCGCGCGGGGCAGGTGACGTGCGACTACCAGCCCGGGCACCCGCACGGCTTTTTCAGCTCCAACTACCTGGCCGACATTCACGACTGCCGGCCGCTCTTCGATCCGGCGGGCGTGCTCGCCCCGCTCAAGGCGCTCGTGACGCCGTCCCCGCCGGCCCTGCGGCGGGCGCTCCTCGATCGGTTCCTGTGGGAGGCCGGCTTCGCGATCGACACCGCGAAGAAGGCCGCGGGGCGCGGCGACGTGGTGTACGTGAGCGGCTGCCTGTTCCGCGCCGCCGCCTGCCTGGTGCAGGCGCTGTTCGCGCTGGACGAGCGCTACCTCTCGAACGAGAAGGGCGCTCTGCAGAGGACGCGGGCGCTCCCGCGGTGTCCCGAGGGCTTCGCCGACCAGGTGGAGGCGCTGCTCTCCGCGCCCGGCCAGGGCGCGGAGGCGCTGCTCGGGAGCCTCGGGCGCATGGAGGCGATAGCGCGCGAGGCGCGCGACCTGTGCCGCCGGGACGCGCCGAAATGTTAGGGTAACAAACGGGTTGAAGCCGCCTGAAACGAGCAGAATTTCGAACCGCCAAGGCGCTGAGGACGCCAAGATGTAGTCTTCTTGGCGTCCTCGGCGCCTTGGTGGTTCATTTCTCGCTCGAGCAACGTGTTTGGACAAGCCTGAGGGCTCGGCCAACCACGCGTCGGAGGCTCGGCTCGCAGGCGTCGCCCGTCCGCTGCGGGGGCTCGATAGCGCGCCAATGCGGAGCTCGTTTCTCTTCCATTTATGCCCACGGCCAAGTACCGTTCGGGGTCACTGCGACGGGAAGAGCTATGGGAATCAAGACCACCGTGATGGCCGGAAGCGATCGAGACCAACTTCTTGCCTTGCAAGAGGGGCATTTCGTCGACCTGAAGAGCCGTCGGATTGCACCGCGTGACCTCCAGAAGCACTTCGTCGCGTTTGCCAACACGGACGGAGGGGACATCTACATCGGCATCGAGGACCCGGAAGTTCGCGGCCCTCGCATCCGTGGGTTCGAAAAGCCCGAGGACGCTAATGACGTCATTCAAGCACTCTCGGATGTTTTACCGACTGTTGATGGCGTTGACTTCGAGTTTCTTGCATTCGAACGAGGCGGCTACGTCCTGCATGTGAGCGTTCCTAAGAGCCCTCGCGTACACTATACGGCGGATTCAGAATGCTACATCCGGAGAAACGCGAGCACGCGGAAGATTAAGGGTGATACAATCACTCGGCTGGGCTACGCGAAGGGCTCGTTTAGTTATGAGAATCAGTTGGTCGACGTTGATGTTGAATCCCTGCTTGAGAGTCCGGTTCTGGCTCAGTACCTGGAGCGCATTGGAACCGAGCTGGCGGCCGATTCATTTCTGCAAAAGCAGAAGTTGATCGTCTACCAAGGGCACAATGCGCAACCTACCGTTGCCGCGGTGCTGCTGTTCGATGAGGAGCCGCAGGCATCCCTGCCTACTCGATGCGCGATCAAGGTGTATCGCCTTAACACGACTGAGCGCGAATATAAGCGCGAGTACCTTGCGGAGTCTCCCGCTACGATCGAAGGACCGCTCGAGCAGCAGATTCACTCCGTTATCGACCATGTTAATCAACTTCTGTCCGATGCTACCTACAAGGTTGATGGTGAGCTCATTAAGCTCAAGTATCCGGCAGAGGCGCTTTTTGAGATCTTGGTGAACGCGGTCATTCATCGTGATTACAGTATAAACGATGATATTCACGTGCGCGTGTATGATAACCGTGTCGAAGTCCAGAGTCCCGGCAGGCTTCCGGGCTCCGTGACGGTTGACAATATCCTCGACGAGCGATACGCGCGCAATCCAAAGATCGTCCGGCTTTTGCATAAGCTCCCGGAGCCCGTAAACCACGATATTGGCGAGGGGCTGAATACGGCCAAGAACGCGCTTCATGCGGCAGGGCTGATTCCGCCGAGCTTTCTTGAGCTCGAAAACGCGTTTCTCGTCACGATCGAGCACAAGCAGATTGCGTCTCTCGAGGATCTGATCGTTGAGCATCTCCGCTGGAACGAGACGGTGAGCAACAAAGTGATCCGCCAGCTTTCGGGCGAGAACTCCGAAAATAAGGTGAAGAAGGCTTTTCAGACGCTTCGCGGCAAGCAGATCATTGAGCCCGTAGACCCGAATGCAAACGCGTTTCGGTTTATCTATAAGAGAGGGCCGCAGTTTCCGAAGCCCTGAAACCAGTCGAACAAGCGGCTGAAGCTGACGAGCGCCTTCGGCGGTAACAGCTCACACGCGGTCGACCGGTATTCTAGCATCGGCCGCGACGGAGGGCGCCGCGGGAGTGGGGCCCGGGGACACATCGAGCGAGGACGAAGAGCCATGGAATCGATCAAGCTGGAGCACGGTCCGTCGGAGGAGCAGCTGGCGAAGCTCGGAGCGCGCAGCTGGCCCATCTGGACGAAGGAGGTGTCGACCTTCCCGTGGCACTACGACGAGCCGGAGACCTGCTACCTGCTCGAGGGCGACGTGATCGTGACGCCGGCGCCGGGCGGGGGCGCGCCGGTACGGATCCAGGCGGGGGATCTGGTGACGTTCCCCGCCGGCCTGAGCTGCACGTGGGAGGTCCGCTCCCCGGTGCGCAAGCACTACCGCTTCGGCTGACGGCGCGCTGCCGCAGGCCGGCAGTGGCGGGGCCGGCGCTGGCGACGAAGCTCCTGCAGGCCGGCCGTGTCCCTCGCTCTCGATGCGCAAGCTGTCCACCCCAGCATCGTACACGCTCGGCCGACGATCGCCCGGACGACGCACGACGGCGCGAGGCGGGGTGCGGGGCCGGGCACACAATCCCGGGCAAATCGCGCGTCTTGCAGGCCGGACCTGCGGCTCGCTCTCATGGCCAGCGCCAGCAGGCGCTGGTACGTCCCTCGAGCGAGGGTACGCTCAGGTGAGCGGGGGCCTATGCGGTCTGCGCGGCGGCTCGCGCCGTATCACGGCAAGTTGGCGTCCATCCAGGCGATTCGGTCCATCATGAAGTCGCGCATGGCCTGCAGCTGCCCCTCGTCCGCGAGACCGAGGTGGGCCATCGCCACGAGGCGATCCTGGCGCACGCGGGCGCCATCGTGGACGCGGTCAAGGCCGGGCAGATCAGCCGGTTCTTCCCGATCGGCGGCTGCGACGGCCGCGAGGCGGCGCGCTGCTATCACACCGATTACGCCGCGCAGTCGCCTGCGGACTCGTTCCTTCTCACGCCCGGCTGCGGCAAGTACCGCATTCGCGACCGGGACCACGGCACTCACCCCGGCTTGCCGCGGCTGCTCGACATGGGGCAGTGCGGTGACGCCTACGGCGCCATCCGCGTGGCCGGCGCGCTCGCCCAGGCGTTCGGCGCACGAGCGCCGCGGCCTTCGTCTCGACGCGGTGCCGCCGCTGGCCTAGCCTCCTCGATGCCGTGAACAGCACTCCCCATCGAAGCACCGCCCTTCTGGCCCGCATCGCCGCCCGCGCGGCCCTCCTGGGGGGGCGTCCTGGCGCTCCTCGGCTGCGAGGCACTCCTCGGCATCGAGGACGTGTCGCTCGACCCGGGCGCGGGCAGCGGCGGCGCCAGCGTAGGGCAAGGGGGCCAGGCCACGGTGGGAGAATCCGGCGCGAGCTCGTCCGGTGGTGGGTCCTCCGGGTGCTCGGACGGCTGGGCGGACTGCGACGGCGACACCGTCTGCGAGGTGAACCTGCACGGCGACCCCCGGAACTGCGGCGCTTGCGGCGCGGTGTGCCTGGACGACGGGACGTGCAGCGAGACCGGCTGCAGCGGGGCCACGGAGATCGCGCGCGGGTACCCGACCCCGGACGACGCGAACGGGAAGCACCTCTTCATCTACGAGGACGAGGTCTACTGGACGGCCGGCGAAGGCGCGAACGGCAGCGTGCAGAAGGTGCCGGCCCGCGGCGGGCCGGTCACGCTCCTCGCCGGCGGGCAGAACGCGCCGTACGGGATCGCGGTCAACCGGCACGGCGTCTTCTGGGCCAACCTCAACGGCACGAACCTCATGAGGGTGGACCGCGAGGGAGAAGAGGACCCGAAGGAGATCGTCGACTCGAGCTTCGCGACCCTCGGCGTCGCGGCGGACGATCGGGAGGTGTTCTGGGCGCAGCGCTCCGCCGGCATCGGCATGCCCGGGAGGGGGAGCCTCATCGGCCAGATCACGATGCCCGACGGATTGCCGGACGACGAGTTCCACGAGGACGAGCGCGCGTCCCCGCACCTCATCGCGCTCGACGAGGAGTTCGTGTACTGGGTCGATCGGAGCGCGCGCGGCACGGTGAACCGGACGCGGCGGGGCACCGGCGAGACGGACAGGCTGGCGGACAGCCAGTCGTTCCCGTACGCGATCGCCGTCGATGACGCGTACGTCTACTGGACCAACAGCCCGCGCAGCGGCAACGACGGCGACGCGGCAGCCGCCGTGATGCGGGCGCGAAAGGACCGCGCGGGGGCGCCGGAGGTGCTCTGGACGCCCGCCGAGGACGACGTGGCGCACCCGTCCCCCGACTGCATCGCCGTGGACGATGCGCAGGACGGCTTCGTCTACTGGACCGATCAGGAGACCCCCCGCGTCCTCCGGAAGCGCAAGGACGGCAGCGGGAGACAACAGGTGCTGTACGAAGGCGGCGCCCCGCGCGGGATCGCGCTCCACGGCGGGTTCGTGTTCTGGGTGGAAGAGAAGGGGCCCGGCGGGGTGCGCAAGCTGCCTCGCTGAGCAGGAGCGCGCCCGGCGGATAGGAAACTGTAGAACTTTCGCCCCGTGTCAAGCTCCGCGGGGACGGCGTCTGGCGAGCCGTTTTCGACCCATCTGACCCCCGCTTGCTCCGTCGCAGGGCCGGCGCGGCGTGCTCCGGGCGCAGCTGTGCCTCGACGACCGCGGCGTGCGCTCGCCATGACGGGGGCGGGTCGTGCGTCCAGCTACGCGGCGTCGAAGCCGAACGCCATCGGTTGCCACGCTGGGCCGGCAGAGTGCGGGGACGCATGCACGATCCTGAAATAGGCGGCAGCGCATCGAAGGGCTCGGTAACAGGGCGGCGAGCGAAGGAGAATCCCTCGGCGCCGGTGCGGATCCAGGCGGGGGATCTGGTGACGTTCCCCGCCGGCCTGAACTGCACGTGGGAGGTCCGCTCCCCGGTGCGCAAGCACTACCGCTTCGGCTGACGGCGCGCTGCCGCAGGCCGGCAGTGGCGGGGCCGGCGCTGGCGACGAAGCTCCTGCAGGCCGGCCGTGTCCCTCGCTCTCGATGCGCAAGCTGTCCACCCCAGCATCGTACACGCTCGGCCGACGATCGCCCGGACGACGCACGACGGCGCGAGGCGGGGTGCGGGGCCGGGCACACAATCCCGGGCAAATCGCGCGTCTTGCAGGCCGGACCTGCGGCTCGCTCTCATGGCCAGCGCCAGCAGGCGCTGGTACGTCCCTCGAGCGAGGGTACGCTCAGGTGAGCGGGGGCCTATGCGGTCTGCGCGGCGGCTCGCGCCGTATCACGGCAAGTTGGCGTCCATCCAGGCGATTCGGTCCATCATGAAGTCGCGCATGGCCTGCAGCTGCCCCTCGTCCGCGAGACCGAGGTGGGCCATCGCCACGAGGCGATCCTGGCGCACGCGGGCGCCATCGTGGACGCGGTCAAGGCCGGGCAGATCAGCCGGTTCTTCCCGATCGGCGGCTGCGACGGCCGCGAGGCGGCGCGCTGCTATCACACCGATTACGCCGCGCAGTCGCCTGCGGACTCGTTCCTTCTCACGCCCGGCTGCGGCAAGTACCGCATTCGCGACCGGGACCACGGCACTCACCCCGGCTTGCCGCGGCTGCTCGACATGGGGCAGTGCGGTGACGCCTACGGCGCCATCCGCGTGGCCGGCGCGCTCGCCCAGGCGTTCGGCGCACGAGCGCCGCGGCCTTCGTCTCGACGCGGTGCCGCCGCTGGCCTAGCCTCCTCGATGCCGTGAACAGCACTCCCCATCGAAGCACCGCCCTTCTGGCCCGCATCGCCGCCCGCGCGGCCCTCCTGGGGGGGCGTCCTGGCGCTCCTCGGCTGCGAGGCACTCCTCGGCATCGAGGACGTGTCGCTCGACCCGGGCGCGGGCAGCGGCGGCGCCAGCGTAGGGCAAGGGGGCCAGGCCACGGTGGGAGAATCCGGCGCGAGCTCGTCCGGTGGTGGGTCCTCCGGGTGCTCGGACGGCTGGGCGGACTGCGACGGCGACACCGTCTGCGAGGTGAACCTGCACGGCGACCCCCGGAACTGCGGCGCTTGCGGCGCGGTGTGCCTGGACGACGGGACGTGCAGCGAGACCGGCTGCAGCGGGGCCACGGAGATCGCGCGCGGGTACCCGACCCCGGACGACGCGAACGGGAAGCACCTCTTCATCTACGAGGACGAGGTCTACTGGACGGCCGGCGAAGGCGCGAACGGCAGCGTGCAGAAGGTGCCGGCCCGCGGCGGGCCGGTCACGCTCCTCGCCGGCGGGCAGAACGCGCCGTACGGGATCGCGGTCAACCGGCACGGCGTCTTCTGGGCCAACCTCAACGGCACGAACCTCATGAGGGTGGACCGCGAGGGAGAAGAGGACCCGAAGGAGATCGTCGACTCGAGCTTCGCGACCCTCGGCGTCGCGGCGGACGATCGGGAGGTGTTCTGGGCGCAGCGCTCCGCCGGCATCGGCATGCCCGGGAGGGGGAGCCTCATCGGCCAGATCACGATGCCCGACGGATTGCCGGACGACGAGTTCCACGAGGACGAGCGCGCGTCCCCGCACCTCATCGCGCTCGACGAGGAGTTCGTGTACTGGGTCGATCGGAGCGCGCGCGGCACGGTGAACCGGACGCGGCGGGGCACCGGCGAGACGGACAGGCTGGCGGACAGCCAGTCGTTCCCGTACGCGATCGCCGTCGATGACGCGTACGTCTACTGGACCAACAGCCCGCGCAGCGGCAACGACGGCGACGCGGCAGCCGCCGTGATGCGGGCGCGAAAGGACCGCGCGGGGGCGCCGGAGGTGCTCTGGACGCCCGCCGAGGACGACGTGGCGCACCCGTCCCCCGACTGCATCGCCGTGGACGATGCGCAGGACGGCTTCGTCTACTGGACCGATCAGGAGACCCCCCGCGTCCTCCGGAAGCGCAAGGACGGCAGCGGGAGACAACAGGTGCTGTACGAAGGCGGCGCCCCGCGCGGGATCGCGCTCCACGGCGGGTTCGTGTTCTGGGTGGAAGAGAAGGGGCCCGGCGGGGTGCGCAAGCTGCCTCGCTGAGCAGGAGCGCGCCCGGCGGATAGGAAACTGTAGAACTTTCGCCCCGTGTCAAGCTCCGCGGGGACGGCGTCTGGCGAGCCGTTTTCGACCCATCTGACCCCCGCTTGCTCCGTCGCAGGGCCGGCGCGGCGTGCTCCGGGCGCAGCTGTGCCTCGACGACCGCGGCGTGCGCTCGCCATGACGGGGGCGGGTCGTGCGTCCAGCTACGCGGCGTCGAAGCCGAACGCCATCGGTTGCCACGCTGGGCCGGCAGAGTGCGGGGACGCATGCACGATCCTGAAATAGGCGGCAGCGCATCGAAGGGCTCGGTAACAGGGCGGCGAGCGAAGGAGAATCCCTCGGCGCCGGTGCGGATCCAGGCGGGGGATCTGGTGACGTTCCCCGCCGGCCTGAACTGCACGTGGGAGGTCCGCTCCCCGGTGCGCAAGCACTACCGCTTCGGCTGACCCGGGCCGCGGCGGGCGGCCGGCGGCGGCTCGCGCCGCGTCACGGCAAGTTGGCGTCGAGCCAGGCGAGCCGGGCCCTCAGGAAGTCGCGCATGACCTGCAGCTGCCCCTCCCACGTCGGCGCGGTGGGGCCGCCGAGGAAGCCCTCGCTCGACTCGATGATGTCCGACACCGGCCACCTGGCGAGGTCGCGGGCCGCGGCCTGCGCGAGCGGCGCGCTCAGCTCGTCCATGCGCTGCTCGAGCGCGGCCTCCGACAGGAGCGTCTGGCGCAGCGCCGTGTAGCGCGCCCGCACCTGCGCCATGAAGGCCGGATCCGCGGTGAGCTTTTGATACCAGTTGTTGACGTTCCTCGCGCCGCTGAAGCGGAAGCCGGTGTCGTCGTTCGACTCCGGCGTCGCGCTCTGGGCGCCCACGCCGCCGAGCGCGAAGTTGTAGTCCCAGAGCGGGCCGGCCTCGATCTTCTGATCGCGATCCTTGTGGTAGAAGGCGCTCCGCACGTAAGCGTCCACGTTGAGCGTCAGCTCGCTGATGATCAGGTAATCGATGAACGACGGCACGTCGATGTACGCCGCGTAATCGCCGATCGGCGTCTGATGGAGGCTGTCGTGGAACTCCTGGATGTACTGGGTCAGCCAGGTCTTCTGCGCGTCGTTCAGGGGATCGGGATCCACGACCTCGAGATCGATCCAGCACGTGCCGCCCTGGCCGGGGCGCGGCCCGCCGCCGAAGCCTCCGAACGACGGGAGCGGATCCGAGCCGGTGCAGGTGAGCTTCGGCTCCTCGGCGGCCGCCTGGTCGAACTTGAAGATGTAGCCGCCGCTGATCTTGGGCGCGTCGAGGTCCTCCTCCTCGAGCTGCTTGAGATCGGTGCGGACCGCGTTGTTCTTGATGGTCTCCGAGATCCAGTAGATGCCCTGGTAATCCGCTTCGCCGATGACGCGCGCGTCGTAGTTCAGGTAGACCTCGGCGAACTCGTTGCGCGGCGCCTCCAGGCCCATGTCGCGGCCGAGGGCGTAGGTGAACGGATTGCGGATCAGCGTGCGGTCGTAGTACGGGGGGATCAGCGCCCAGTCCGAGTCGGCGGGCATGCCGAGCAGCGGGTAGTCGAGGTCCTTGTCGTCGTTGCCCCACAGCTCGAGCTTGTACGGTGTCTGGGGGAAGTTCATCGAGGACTGGCCGCGCACGTGATAGCCGCCGCGCATCGCCATCGTGGGCAGCGAGGCGATCGAGGCGACGCCGTTGACCGGCTCCCAGATCATCACCGCCGCGTCGAAGTAGACCTCCTTGTCGGTCGGCTTGCCCTGGCCGTAGCCGTCGATGATCATGATGGGGAGGTCGGAGGTCGCGTCGATGGTGCGCGCGATGTAGATGCCCGTGCTCACCGCGCCGCGCGCGTCGCCCCCCACGAACGCCTGCGCGCGGACCTGCGTCGTGGCGGTGAGGGTCACGGGCTCGCCCGTGTACAGCGTGGAGGCCGAGGTCGGCAGCTGCCCGTCGAGCGTGTAGCGGATCTCGGCCCCTGCGACCGAGGTGGACATCTCCACCTGGATCTGATCCCTGAACGTCTGGCTCGGCATGGAGAACGTGACATCCCCCGTCAGGGACGGGATCGTCTGCGGGGTGCCGTCGCCGGGTTCGGCCGGCGCCTGGCCGCAGGCGACGCTCAGCGTGACGAGGGCGAGCGAGAGGGAACGGTGGAGCCCGGCGAAGCGTGCCCGTCGAACAATGGCGCTATTTTCCACTGCCAGCCTCATTGACAGTTCAAGAAATCGTCATTGTACGGACACACGGGGCCGCGGCGCCACCCATTTCTCGAGCGGCGCTCTTGGCCTCGCTTGGCCTCGAGGTTCCTCTGTGCTTTTCGTGTTCCTCTGTCCCTCGATGCTTCCGTCCCTCTCTCCTGGGACCAGGGGCGACCCCCGGCGACGCGGCACCGGCTCGGATTTCTTCGGCGAGGCCTTGCGTCGCTACTTCGATAATGTTAGAAGTAGTGCGTGCCGTCGAAGCTCGACCGTCACGTCGAACAGCTCGCCGCGCTCGGTCACCCGGTGCGGCTCGCGGTGCTGCGCTTCGTGGTGCAGGCCGGGATGGAGGGAGCCCCCGCGGGCGACATCCAGGCGCACGTCGGGCTGGCGGCCTCGACGCTGAGCCATCACCTCAAGCGGCTCGTCGATGCCGGCGTCCTGAGGACGCGCGGGGAAGGGACGTTTCACTACTACAGCGCCGACTACGAGGCGCTCCGCGCGCTGACGGAGTACCTGTGGGAGGACTGCTGCAAGCGCGGCAAGTCGTGCTGCTGATTTTTTTTGCCCTGTTACTTCGAACTTTTTGGAAGCAAGTGGAAGGAAGGTACGCGATGAATGTCCTCAAGCCTCATCTCTCGCTCAACGTCTCCAGCATCGACGCGTCGGTCGCGTTCTACGAAAAGGCCTTTGGCGTGCGCGCCACGAAGCGCCGCCCCGGGTATGCGAAGTTCGACCTCGAGTCGCCTTCGTTGAACCTCACCATGCAGGAGGCGCCGCGCACCGGCGTCAACGCGAGCCACTTCGGCGTCCAGGTGGCGAGCACGGACGACGTGCTCGAGGCCAAGCGGCGCTTCGAGGCCGCGGAGCTCACGACGTTCACGGAGGAGGACACGGCCTGTTGCTATGCGGTGCAGGACAAGGTCTGGATCGAGGACCCCGACGGCAACTCCTGGGAGGTGTTCGTGGTGAAGGGCGAAGCGGCCGTGATGGGGAGCCAGCCCGCGATGCCCTCGAAGGCCGATGCCGCGTGCTGCGCGCCGTCGTGCTGCGTCCCGTCCAAGCAGGGCGATGCCGCCGCGCGCTGATCTCCTCCGCAGGGCCGTCGCCGAGGCGCTCGGGACGGCCCTCTTGCTCGCGACCGTGGTCGGGTCCGGGATCATGGCCGAGCGCCTCGCCGGCGGGAACGTGGCGATCGCCCTGCTCGCGAACACCATCGCGACCGGGGCCGCGCTGGTCGCGCTTATCCTGACCTTCGGGGCCATCTCCGGCGCGCACTTCAACCCGGCCGTCACGCTCGCCGACGCGAGCCAGGGCGGGCTCTCCTGGCGCGAGGTGCCCGCGTATGTCCTGGCCCAGGTCGCCGGCGCCTTCGCGGGCGTCGCCGTGGCGCATGTCATGTTCGGAGAGGCCCTCTTCTCGGCGTCGCAGCACGAGCGCTCGGGGCTCGCCCAGCTGGCGAGCGAGTTCGTCGCGACGTTCGGGCTGCTCGCCGTCATCTGGGGCAGCGTCCGGAGGCGGGCCGAGTCGGTTCCTTTCGCCGTGGGCGCGTACATCACGGCTGCTTACTGGTTCACCTCGTCCACGTCGTTCGCCAATCCGGCCGTGACGCTCGCCAGGGCCGCGAGCGACACGTTCGCCGGCATCCGCCCGGCCGACGCGCCGGGGTTCATCGTCGCACAGCTCGCAGGGGCGGCGGCGGCGACGCTGGCGTTCCGCTGGCTCGTCCCCGCCCTGCCCGAGGTCGCCGATCGCGTGGTCGATCGCGCGCTTCCGGAGGATGCTCCATGAATATCGTGCTCTTTGCCTGCGTTCACAACGCGGGCCGTTCCCAGATGGCCGCGGCGTGGTTCAACGCCCTGTCCGACCCGGAAAAGGCGCGCGCCGTCTCGGCCGGCACCGAGCCCGGCCCGCGCGTGCATCCCGAGGTGCTCGCGGCGATGGTGGAGGAGGGGATCGATCTCTCGGCCGTGAAGCCCCAGCGGCTCACCGACGCGCTGACGAGCCAGGCGGCGCTGCTCGTCACCATGGGATGCGGGGAGGTGTGCCCCGTGGTCCCAGGGCTCCGGCGTGAGGACTGGCCCCTCGAGGATCCCAAGGGCAAGCCGGTGGAGCGCGTGCGAGAGATCCGCGACGAGGTGCGCGCGCGCGTGGCCGAGCTCGTGTCGCGCGAGGGGTGGGCCGCGGCGCGCGCGGCCGAGGGCGGCGGGGTGTGAGCCGCGAGCCGGGAGGCGCGAGCGGACTGCCAGCGATCGCCGCCGGGCGGCGTTTTATGCACGCTTCGCGGGTAGAAGCCCTCCATCATTTGCGCACGTCATCTCGCGACCACTGCCATCTCCAGCAACAGACATACGCCGCGTATGCGTGTTGACATGCGGCGCGTAGGGGTTATATACCGGCACGCGGGGCGTATCTCAACGACCGCGCCGCACGATGAAGCGCGGAGGACCTGAAACCCTGAAGCGGTGCGAACGTCTCTCGCCTCTCTCGGCGGAACGACGCCGCGTCGGGAGGTCGGGCCTGCCTTGTTTGAACAGGAGCAAATCATGGCCAAACGCGATGCGATCTTCCCTGCCGGTCGGCAGGCGCTCTACGAGATCAACCGCTACTCGGCGGCGATCCGCTCGGGCGACCTTCTGTTCGTCTCGGGTCAAGTCGGCAGCCGCGAGGACGGGTCGCCCGAGCCGGTCTTCGAAAAGCAGGTCCAGCTCGCCTTCGACAACCTCGCGGCGGTGCTGAAGGCCGCCGGCTGCACGTTCGACGACGTCGTCGACGTGACCTCGTTCCACACCGATCCGGCCAAGCAGTGGGAGGCGGTGAACGCGGTTCGACTGAAGGCGATCGGGGAGCCGCCCTACCCGAACTGGACCGCGGTGGGCGTGAACTGGCTGGCGGGCTTCGATTTCGAGATCAAGGTCATCGCGCGCATTCCTCAGTCCACATGATCGATGGCTTCACCAGACACCGGCCTCGGGATTCGAGGGCCGAGCGCCCCGCGCGGCTGGCGCTCTCGTGGTTCCTCGCCGCGGGAGCGCGGCAGGTAGCGCCGGGCGGCGCCTCGGCGCGACCTGAGCGCCGGCCGGCGCTGCTCGGAAGCGCATCGGCGTAAGAGAGCTTACGCGAGATTGCCGGCCGGCGGCGTTCGGCGCAAGTCCACTGTCGGCGATCGCCGCCCGGGGGCAGATCGACGTAAGCTTTCTTCCACGCGATCGCCTCCCGGAGGCGCTTTTGCGTAAGGCTTCTTACTCGATGTCGCTGCTCGGCGGCGCTTTTGAGTAAGATATCTCACCAGAATTGCCGCCCGGTACCCATTTCGGACGAATGGACTGTCGCGCACCCGCCGGCACGCGGCAGATTATGTAAGATTGATTGCTTTCATGCGGTGGAGGGCGGCTGATCGAGCAAGCGGGCTTACTGGCTTGCGTCGTGTCGTCCCCCGCGGGGATTCATCGCGGCGCGGGGTCAGGAGTGCTCGGCTCAGGCGCCGTCGAAGGGATCGTCGTCGTCGCTGCCGGCGGGCGGCACGTCGTCGCCGGCCGGCGCGGGCTCGACCGCGCCCTCGGTGCCGCCCTTGCGGCCGCGGCGGTCGGCCCGAGCGGACTCGCGGCGGAGCCGGCCGAGGAGGCGTTCGG
The DNA here is from genome assembly GCF_000418325.1 of Sorangium cellulosum So0157-2. Classification (GTDB taxonomy): domain Bacteria; phylum Myxococcota_A; class Polyangia; order Polyangiales; family Polyangiaceae; genus Sorangium; species Sorangium cellulosum_D. The sequence goes on along the minus strand of NC_021658.1, from coordinate 11,381,447 downwards.
TGATCTCTCCGGTCGCCGCCTTCTCGAGGGCGAGGTTCGTCTCGATGGCCCGGACCACGCGGATCCAGGCGTTGCGGGCGTTCAGCACCTCGCGCGGCGTCGCGCCGTCGATGTTCGCCGGGGTATTCAGCGCGAGCTGCTCGCGCTGCGCCTCCACCTTCTCGATGTCGAGCGCGGCGGCGACCCAGGCGTCCACCACCTGCGAGAGCGGCCCCTCGGGCGTCTTCAGCTTCTTGAGCAGCTTCTCCGACGCCTCGTTGAGCCGCGACGGGAGCAGCTTGGCGTCGCCGGCCTGGTCGCCGTAGCTCCGCGCGACGGCCTTGAGCCCCGCCGGCGCGAGCCGATCGCGCAGGTCGAGGAGCGCCGCGGCGAACTCGGGATCGTCGGTCATCTCGGCGAGCGCGCCGAGGTAGTTGTACGCCCCGCGCAGCTTGCGATCGTGGGTTGCGTCGAGCGCGAGGGCTTTCTCCATGAGCGCCTTGGCCTGCTGCTGGAGGCTGGTGCCGAGCCGCTGCGTGGTGAGGATCCGGCCGTGCGCCTCATCGACCGCGGGCAGGAGCGGGGCGAGCAGCGGCAGCGATGTGAAGACCTTCCGGTCCTGCTCCGGATCGAGCCACGGGCCCGAGATGTTGACCATCGCCTGGGGGCTGAGATTGCGATAACCCATGAGATACCCTCCTTTGGTCAGGGGCGCCCCGAGTGTCGATCCTGGGTTGACGGGATGCAACCTGCCGGGCGCTCGGGTGGGCGTCGCGGTCGTGCTCTGTGACCGGAGGGGGTCGGCCCGCACGGCCCGCCCCGGGCTCGCCGGCGCCGCGTACCTGGACGCCCCGCCCGGCTGGCCGCAGGCAACGGAGCGCGGACGTGGCATCGAGGCGCACGCCGACGCGATCGGGACCGTCGCTGACGTGGAGAGTTGCGGTAGGCTTCCGGTCCAGGGGAGCCCGGCGAGGAGGCCACAGCCTGCATGGGGCTGCCCGGCTCTCGGGCGACGGACCAAAGCGAGGAGGAGACGTGAACGCCGACCTTAGCGAGCTCCAGGGCAGCGGCCATCGGGTCCTGGTGATCGATGACGAGGAAGACATTCGAGACACGCTGGATCTCTTCCTCTCCTCGGAGGGGTACGAGGTCGCTACCGCGGAGAGCGGCGAAGCAGCGGTGCAGAAGGCACAGCGGGAGCCCTTCGACCTTGCGATCACCGACCTGCGGATGCCGGGGATGGGGGGAGACGAGACGGTGGCCGCCTTGAAGCGCCTCGACCCGTACCTGCCGATCATCGTGGTCACGGGCTATGCGTCCGATGAGTCCGTCGTGCGCTGCTCGAAGGCGGGAGCATTCCGGATCGTCAGCAAGCCGGTGCAGCTCGACGCGCTGCTGCTCCTGGTGCAGGCAGCGCTCGGCCGAGCGCGCGTATGACGAGCACGCCGCCAGCACGGTCCGCCAGCGCGGCCGTGCTGGCGAGCTCGGCCAGGTGGCCGACGGCGGCGCCGAGCTGGACGGCGCGCGCCGCCACCGCTGCGGCTGCCCGGCGGGGACCATGCCGAGCCCGTGCCCGAGGCGCGCGTGGGGGTGAAGGGGGCGGTGCGCCCGGGTGAGCCTGGATGGGGCCGGGCGGCGGGAGCTCGACGCAGCGGACGGCGGCGCGCTCGGCGCCGCGCCGGCCTCGCGCTGCACGGCGCCCGACCCAACGGCGCGGCCGACCCTGCTTACGCATTCGTCAGGTCGATCGCCGGGACCCCGGTCCACCCCTCGCCGAGCCACGAGAGCCGGCCATCGTCCTCATATTTGACGAGCATCGCCGGAATCAAGTGGAGCGCGCTGTACAGCGCCTGGAAAGCGTCGATGCCGGCTCCGTGTGATTTGTCGGTGTCCCCTGCTCCGGCGACTTCCACATCAGCGACCCAGCATCGAAAATAGGGGCTGTATTCGGGGGCCCATACTCGAACTCGGATGCCTTCTTGCGTCCCGCTCGGAAGTGTCAGCTCCAGGGTGCGTTCCGCGATCACGTCCGGCATGCCCCACCAGCTAGCGCCCTCGTCGGCGATGTCAAGCCTCCTAGCTCAACAGGAGCTAAGGCACTTCTTCTGCCCGTTCTGTCGCGCCTGCTCACAGATGCTCCTCATGAACATGGGCGCTCGCTCCTCGCAGTAGAGTTCCCACCTGGTGGAGAGCGCGAAGCATGCAGTAGGGCAACTGGAACGGCACTTCGCTTTCCCCGCGGCTCGACCTTGGCTGTGCTCCGAAGTGCAATGGGCCGCTTGCGGGCGCGTCATGAATACGTCGGTCGCTGCTCCGCACATCAACAGCCAGACGTCGGCCCCCTCGTCTACCGCATCTTCGCACCGACCTCGCGCTGCGAGCGGCTCGCCAGCCTCCAGAGTCTCCTCGTCCAACACGGACTCCGATCCATGTGTCGGGTCAACGATACACGAAGGGATGGAACAGCAAACGAGAACGGCGGTAATGGTGTTGAACGTTCGCGTGCCGCGCCTGTTGCGACCGGCGTGCCGGGTTCAAGTGTGGGCTCGGTGCTGCCGTCTATGTCGCGTACATGGCGCCGGAGCAGACAGCGCGGCGACGCTGGTCGAGGCGGACGCCGGGCCGCTCGGAGAGGCCGCGACGGCCGAGGGACATCCATGGCGAGCGCACCAGCCGTCGGCGGTGAGAATTTTTGCTCGAGAAACACAATGCGTTCCTGACCAGCAAATTGGATCATCAGGGATTCACAGCGCCAGGAGACCCGTGGTAACTCACCTCTGCGCGAGGAAGGGACGCCGCTACGGCCGAGGCTGGGCGGGAAGTAGGGATGGGGCGCCGGACTGGGCCAGCGCGGCATCCAGTCCTCGCGTCGGGCCGAGGTGAAGCTTGCTGCGTTCTGCGCTGGTCATCGGTGGGTCGAAGGCGGCGGCCGTCGCGATGTTCCTCCTCGCGCTCCCGCTGGCCTCCGCCGCCTCGCCGCCACGACCACCACCGCCGCCACCTCGGTCGCCGCGCGTGGCGGCCTTGGTCAGGGAGGCGGAGGCGGCCTTCGATCGGCTCGAAATCGCGCGCGCTCGCCACCTGTGGGCGCAGATCTATGAGCTCGAGAGATCCACGGTGGCGATCTGCCAGCTCGGGCAGCTCGACCGCCGCCTCGAGCGCTGGGTGGACGCGGCGGGGGAGCTCACGCGCTGCGTGCAGGAGATGCGCCCGCCGGCCACGCCCATGGAGCGGCGCCTCCACGACACGCGGCACGCGGACCTGGCCGCGGCGCGCCGGCAGGTCACGGAGCTCCGCGTGTTCGCGCCCGCCGGGGCGGCGCCCGTGCTGGTGGACGGCCGGATCGTGGACGAGAGCGGCCGGATCTACGTCGAGCCCGGGCAGCACGAGGTGACCGCGGCGTTGCCGGACGGCCGGAAGGCGCGCTCCACCGTGCGTGTCACCGCGGGAGACGCGCGGGCCGTGCTCCTGAGCCCGGAGCCGGCGCGCCTCCGCCCGGCCGCGCCGCCGCCGGCGAGGCCGGCGGGCGCGCCGGCACAACCGGCGGCTCCTCCGGCGCCGTGGCTTCTCTATGCGGGCTCAGCGGCATCGGGGGCGTTCCTGGTGTCCGGGATCGTGCTGCACGTCGTGGCATCGCTCCAGGACAGCGCCCTCCAGGCCGAGATGTGCAAGCCCCGTTCGACCGGAAACCCGAAGTTGCTGGAAGAGTTGCACGCCGTCGAGGTACAGCAGCACATCAGCACGGCAGCCCTCGTCGCAGGTACCGCGCTGGGGGCCGCGACACTCGTGGTTGCCATGCTCCCGAGCGGCGCCCAGATCCGCGCGCACGGCGCTGGCGCGGAGGTGCGTTTCTCGTGGTAGAGCCCGGTATCATCTGGGAGGGTCACCGGATCCTCAGCGAGGTTCACGATGGCATGGTCCGCACGTTCCTCGCCCAGCAGGTCGGCGATGAGGGCGCGACCGTCTGGTTGCACCTGCGCGAAGGCCAATCGATGGACCGAACGGCCTTCGCTTCCGAGCTTCAGCGCCTGCAGGAGATCGCGCGAGCGGTCCCGCAGCTCGAGCCCGTGCTGTACGGCGACGCTGGCGGCCTCTCCGCGTGGGTCGCGTGCCGGCGAAGCCACGGGATCAGCCTCAAGGACGCGACACGGGGGGCCGATCTCGGCGCCACGGCGCTGCAGATGGTGATCGATGTCGCCCGCGCGATCCAGCGGTGCCACGCGCTGGGCTGGTGCCATGGGGCGCTCGGGCCGGACCGCGTGTTCATCACGTCGAAGCGGGACTACAGCATCAACCAGTTCGGCCTGGTCCGGCTGTTCCGGATCGAGCCGCACGAGGCCGCGCGGGAGCCGCTGGTGGCGCCTCCGGAGCTGCTGCGCGGCGACCGGGTGGGGCCACGGGCCGACGTGTATGGACTCGGGACCTTGCTCTACGAGCTCGTTTGCCGTCGCTCGCTCGACGCCGGTCTGCCCGGCACGCTCGGGGCGCAGCGGGACAAGCCTGTGATCCCGGTCGGTACACCGCGCGCTGTCGCTGCCGCCATCGAGATGGCCTTGGAAGAGGACCCGCGTCGCAGATACAGGAACGTGGACCACTTCATCACCGTGCTCGAGGGCCTCGTGGAGGCATGGCCCACGCTGGACCTGGAACCGAGCGGCGACGAGGAGATGGCCGTGGTCACCGGTGGCGCGCCGTCGACCTTGCGCAGCTCCCATCTGGACGCTCCGCGCTCGCCGGCGCCGGTGACGGAAGAGCCGGACGCCCGTTCGTCCGAGGTCGAGCCGGCGGCTTCGCTGCTGAACGACGATGAGCCTCAGCATCCGGAGATCCCCTCTCTCGACGTGCCATCGTGGACGGCTCCGGAACCGCAGGAGCTGGTCCTGTCGCCCCCGCCCTCCCTCGTCCGAGGACCTGGTCGAGCGCCGATGATGGCCCCGAGCAAGGCTGCCGACACGCCGCCCCGGAGGCTCGCCGGCCGCATTGCCGTTTCGGTCGCCGCAATGGCTGTGCTGTGCGCGGGCGTGCTCTTGACGCGTCCGGCTCGGATCGTGCTCCGCGCGGAGAAGCTCTCGGCAGCCCTGGTGCAGCAGGTCTCGGCGTTGCCGGAGGGGCGGCGCTCGCCTCCGCCGCCGGTTGCGGAGCCGACCCCCCCGAAGAAAGCGGACGGCCGCCCGCGCGTTGCGCTCTCGCGACGGGCGGGCGTGGCGGCGAGAGCCGAGCTGCGCCGGCCGTATTGCGAGGCCGGCGACGTCAGCTGCGGTCCTGCGTTGTACTAGGAGGGCTTCTGTCGATGCGATGCGTGCTTCTGTTCATCGGCGTGAGTGCTGGGCTAGGCTGCGCCCCCGATCTCGACTGCCCCGGCTCAGGCCCCCACGAGGGAGACCCGGCCGTGTGGCTGTGGGACGGCACGCAGAATGAGGCGCCAGGCTGCGCGGAAGCGACCGAGGTCCTCTGGGAAGGTTGGAGAAAAGGTTCTTCCACCGCCCCGGAGTCGCCGACATTCGCGCGTGCTTGCGCCGGCGTCGTCCGAGAGGACATCCCGGACGGGTATACCCTGTGCGTCATCCCGACCGAAGTGGAGGAGATTTGCTGGGACGGATATGCGGACCACGCCATCTACGTGGAAGAAGATGGCGAAGAGCATGTGATGTGCTGCACGCCTGCGGGTAACCCGCCGACGGTGCTTCCTCAGGGCTACGGCGGATGCACGACATGAGCGAGCAGCTCGTTGGTGCGCTCTCAGCCGTGCTCTGGGTCGCCTTTGGCTCCTCGGCCAGCGGGTGCGTCTCCCATCCCGAGGTCTCGGGCAAGGTGATCATCACGCGGGATGACGAAGAGCTGGTGCTCGACACTGGCGGCAACGGAACGAGGGTTGTGGATGCGAGCGGCGAGGTCGCAGGAGGGTGCATCGTGCGCAATCAGACGGAGCTGAGCGTGACGGTGCAGAAGGAGGGAGTTGCCTTCTCGTTCTTCGACCTGGTGGATCAGGCCGGTCTGCCCCATGTGTCCGCGGAGATCGACGGTAAGCTGTACCAGGGTGCGTGCGAGATCATCGTCGAGGAGCGGCAAGGCGACCCGTACGAGGCCGACGTGGCGGCGGGGCCGTGCGACCTCGTCCGGCTCTTCGACGGCGCCAAGGCGCGCCTCGAGATGGCGGTCTTTCACGTCTCGGACTGCAGCGGGGCCGAGTAGCCGGGCGGTGTCTCCTGCGGGCAGCACGCGTTTTCCGGCGGTGCATCGCCTGCCAGCGCCTTGGCGCGCGCTGCGCGGAGCGCGGCGAGCCAGTGCGCCTGGTCCGGGTCGCCGTCCCACGGCGGGAACTTCGCATAGAGCGTTTCCCAGAGCTCGCGCGCTGCCGCCTCGGCCGTCGCGAGCTCGCTCTCGCCTTCGGGCGCGTCCTCGACGCGCTCCGCGAACGCTCGCCAGGGTTCCGAGGTGGTGTGGCTCAGCATCGGCCACGGTCGGCCGGGCTCCCCGTCGAAGAGCCCACCGCTGCTCTGGAGATAGCCTTCATAGGCGGTCCGCGCGATGGCGTCCCGCCGGCGGCGATTGACATGCGTCGTGCAGCAATCGCGAACCACCTGGGCCCATTCGCGGTCCTCTTCCGGCACGTCGCCTCGCCAGGCGCTCGCGTACAGGGCGCGCAGCTCCCGGTTGCGGGACAGCCACTCGGCCCTACCGGCGGAGATCGACATGGTCCGGAGGGCGCGCTCACGCGTGGCCATCGGTCCAGGGTACTCCGGCAGACCGGCACCCCAGTACCACGGCGGCTCCAGCATCGGAGGGACCGGCATTCTGCTGGAGCTCGGCGTACCGCGCCCGAGCTCGAACCCCCTCTGGAAGGCGCGGAGCGCCTCGGGACGGTGCGGCGCGGCCGCAGCGTCGGACGACAGGGTTCGCCAGAGATAGGAACGATGGAGGCGCGCTGCCGCATCGGCCGCCGCGCGCTCGCGCTCGCCGGCAGGTGTCACCTCGAAGACCCGGACGGACGCGAAGAACGCGCTCTCGACGGCGCCGAGCAGCATCGGCCACGGGAGGGTGAGCTCCCCGGGGACGGGCACCGGATCGCTCTGGAGAGCGCTTGCGCTGGCCCTCGGGTCGGCGCCGTTCGGCCCCGGAACGTCGATCCATCTCCTGAATCTCTCGCGGTGCGCAGCAGCCCAGGCGCGGTCCGCCTCCGGCAGGTCGTCGAGCCATGCATCGGCGCAGAGCGTGCCCAGAGCCTCGAAGTGCGCCGTCCAGGTCTCGGGATCCCTGGTCGAAAACAGCCGCTGCCCGAGGGAGGCCTCGCAGAGGCTGCGGCGTACGAGGGGCTTCGGATTCGCGATCGAAGGCATCACCAATCGTCTCTCCGAGCTGGTCGTCCGGGTCGGTGGGCCCTCCGCCCGTCAGGAGCTCACGTCTACCAGAAGATCCGACCCGCCGCTGCCGGCTCCACGCTGACACCGGACCACGCGAGCGTATTGATGAAACGGACGCCGCAGGTCGCCACGATCGCAACGTGCTGCGTCGACAGGTAGGCTGCTCCGGCCTCCACAGCCGGGAAGAGCCCAAGATACCGCAGGCACAACCCCCACGCATTGCACACAGGGATGCGCCCGAAGTCGAGCCGCGTCGTGAGCTCGAGCGACAAGGGCGCGCGGAACGGCATGGCCCGGATTGCCGCCGCCGGTCCTCCAAGGACGCCGAGCCAGCGTGCGTCGCCGCCCAGACCGAAGAGCCCCACGTCGGCGCCGATGCCGATGTCCACGGCTTCGCGGATGGGCCATCGACGCAAGCCGGTGATCGACGGCATGATGCCGCCCGTCGCGCGTGTGGCACGTCCCCCCAAGACAACGTAAGCCGCCTTGACGCCGATCTCCCATCGCGGCGACGCGCTCTCTTCGGCCCTGGCGCCCGTGGGCGCGAGCGAAAGCGCGAGGAGGCCGGCACACGGCCCCGTCGGCGTCCTACCTGCCCATCTCCGGTGGACCATCGTCGTCCTGCGCCTTTCTTCGAGCAGCGCGGAGCGCCGCGAGCCAGTGCGCCTGGTCCGGATCGCTGTCCCACGGCGGCGCCTCCCGGCAGTGCGCGTCCCAGTATTCCCATGCTGCCGCCGCGGCCGTCTCCGGCTCGCTCTCGCCCTCGGGGGCGTCCTCGACACGATCCACGAAAGAACACCAGGGTTCCTTGGCGAAGGCGCTCACGCTACGCCATGGGCCGGCAGGCTCGCCGCCGAAGCGTCCATCGCTGCTCTGGAGATAGCCTTCATACGCGCTCTGCGCGAGCGCACCTCGCCTGTGCTGGTTGACCCACAGCGTGCACGTTTCGCGGTACCGCGCTGCCCAGATGCGGTCCTCGTCCGGCACGTCATCCCGCCATGCGCTCGTATACAGCGCTCGCAGCTCCTGCTCGATCTCCATGAGCTCCGTCGGGTCGTCCGGTGCCGGCAGCGCCCTGAGAGCCCGCTCGCGCGCGGCGCTCGGACCGGGAAGCGCAGGCGCCCCGAGCTTCCAGATAGCGGGCGCGTCCAGCATCGGAGGGATGGCCCTCGTCAGCGTCCCCGGCTTTCCGCGGCGTCCGATCCGATACCCCCTCCGGAAGGCGCGGAGCGCCTCGGCCCGGAGTTCCTCGGCAGTATCCTCGGAGGTCAGCGTCCGCCAGAGATAAGTCCGGTGGAGGCGAGACATCGGGTCCTCCACGGCACGCTCGCTCGTGTCGGGGCGCATCTCCTTGGAGGCCTCCATCATGGAAAAGAAAGCGCTCTGAACGGCCTCCAGCAGCATGGGCCAGGGGGGCGTGGGCTCTCCGTCGAAGCGCCCACGGGGGCTCCTGCGGGGGCCTGCGTTCACCCTGTGTCCGCCGCCAGGGGGCCCAGAATCGCCAATCCACCGGCTGAACTTCTTGCGATACGACTCTGCCCATGCGCGATCTTCATCGTGCAGGTCATCGTCCCATGCTGCGGCGCACAGCTGAGCGAGGTTCTCGAGGTGCCATTTCCAGAGCTCGGGATCCTTGGTCGTAAACAGGCCGTATGCGTGGCCCGCCTCATGCAAATGGAGCATTCCAGGGGGGGGCTTCGTCAGCCACCTCATGGCCGGTCTCCCGGCTGCCCGCCCGTCGGGTCCGTGGGCTGTCCGCCCGTCGGGTCCGCGGGCTTCGGCGGGCAGCCCCAGCCCGGGCCAGCGCCGAGCGGGCAGAGGAGAGGTACGAGCCGAGGAAAGGCCCATCCAGGAGGCGGCGCGGGTAGCGCGATCAAGGTGTTGATGATGTCGTCTGTGTCGACCGCCTCGGGGTTCGTCACCTCCGCCGGCGCCTTCTCCGGCTCGTAGCGGAAATCCCACACGAACCGGCACTCGACGGTCGCTCCGCCCGGAATCGGCAGGCTATTCATGAGGTTGGTTTTTCTTTCTTGGCGCTGCAGGGCTTCCCACTCTTCCATGCACATCACGTAGGTCACCAAGAAAGGTCGTCTTATGAGGCAGTCGCGCATATCGTCGACAATGAACGGCGGCTCCTGGTCGGCCCAGTTGGTCCACTGACCGCCAGCCTGGTAGCGGCACTGGATCTTGCCCATTTGGTCTCCCGGTGGTCTACCCTTAAGCCAGTCGAGCGCTGCGGAGTTCATGCCCAAGATCCTGAGCCTTGATATCTCCTCGGGTGGCATCGCCGCGATCTGGTCTCTGAGCTCATCGCGATCGCTGGGATCCACGATGGAGCAGCCGCAGGCAAGCATGACGAGCAAGACGCCGCACCGATGGTTCATCGGTTCCCCTCCCCAATCGACCGATCCACCTACTCGAAGATGGTGGCCAACCTTACCAGAGCCCCCCCTGGCCGGTCAATGACCGAAGGGCCACGGCGCGAGCGCTCCCGCCGCTCCGCCGTGGCTTCGAGCGCACGGAACCGGCGGTGTCCGCCCCGGAGCCCCGCACCCGCCGCCCCCGGTTTCGATTAACATCGGATCTCATGGGTTCTGTTCATCGCTCTGGGAGGATCCGTCTCTGCATGAAGACCGCCCGCGCGCTGGCGCTGGCGACAGGGATGCTCGGCGCCCTGCTCTGCGCCGCGTGCGCGGCCGACCCCGAGCCCGCGCCGCCCAAGATCTCGGTCGGCGCGGTCGACGGCACCGACGCCGTGCTCGCCGTCGTGCGCGGCGAGGGCGCGGTCACGCTCTACGTCTGCGGCGGCGCGAGCACCTACGCGACCATGACCCGCTGGTTCGAGGGACCCGAGGACCCGAGCGGCGCGTTCTCGATCGAGAGCGGCGGGTGGATCGCGACCGCCGATCCCGGCGGCGAATCCGGCCGGCTGCGCGCGCCCGACGGCGCGGAGCTCGCCTTCCGCGCGCGCCCCGCGGCGCGGGGCAGCATCGAGGGCCTCTACGCGGCAGACGACGGCGGCTGCCGCACCGGCGCCGTCGTCTTCACCCCCGAAGGCGCCGAGTCGCCCGCGCTCCAGGGCACCTGGTGCGCCGTCGGCGACCGCTTCGCCCAGGTGACGCCGCTCCGCCCGCTCTCCGCGCTCGATCGGCGCGGGATCCAGGTGCAGGTCGAGCTCGACGGCGCACGGAAGAACCTGCTCGTGACGCCGCTCGGGCGACCCTGAGCCTCCGCCGCGCTCCCCGCCGCACCCCCGCCGCCCTCCCGCTCCGGCGTTGAGTTCCGCTCCCGCCTGATCGAAAGTCCGCAGATGGCGGACGCAGCCCGGCCGCGCAGGCGGCACCTCGCCGTGCCCGCGTCGCGCTTCCTCGGCCGCGAACGCGAGCTCGCCGCGATCGCCGAGCTCTTCCTCCGCGGCGAGCGGCTCGTGACCGTCTGGGGGCCGGCCGGCATGGGCAAGACGCGGCTCGCCCTGGAGCTCGCCAGCCGCTGGGACGAGGCGCGGCCGGCCGAGGCCGTGTGGCTCTGCGAGCTCACCGCCTGCCGCGACCTGCGCGCCGTCTGCGGCGCGGTCGCGCGCGCGATCGGCGCGCAGGTCGCGGCAGGGCGCCGGGAAGCGACGCTCGTCGAGCGGATCGGCCGCGCCCTCGCGACCGAGGGGCCGGCGCTCTTCGTGCTCGACAACCTCGAGCACGTGCTCGAGCAGGCAGCGCCCGCCCTCGACGCGTGGGTGCGCGCGGCGCCCGAGGTCCGCTTCCTCGCGACGTCGCGCGAGCGCACCCGCTTGCCCGGGGAGATCGGCTGCGAGCTCGGCCCGCTCGAGCTCCCCGCCGAGGGCTCGGCCGAGCGCAGCGCCGCCGTGGCCCTCTTCCTCGACCGCGCCGCGGCCCACCGCGGCGGCGCGCCGGCCGGCGACGCGCGGCTCGCCGACGTCGCCGCCCTGGTGCGGCGGCTCGAGGGCATCCCGCTCGCGATCGAGCTCGCGGCGGCGCGCGAGGGCGTGCTCGGCGTGCGCGGCCTGCTCGCGCGCCTCGGGAGCCGGCTCGACCTGCTCGCGGGCGCGGCGCGCGGCAGGGAGGCGCGGCAGGCGACGATGCGCAGCGCGATCGAGTGGTCGTGGGACCTCCTCGACGACCGCGAGCGGCGGGCGCTCGCCTGCTGCTCGGTGTTCCGCGGGCCGTTCTCGCTCGCGGCGGCCGCGGCCGTCCTCGCGGCGCCGGACGCCGCCGCGATCGACCGGATCGAGGCGCTGCGCGACAAGTCGCTGCTCCGCGCGGCGCCCCCGGGGAGCGACGGGGCGACGCGCTTCGCGCTCTACGAGGGGGTGCGGGAGCTCGCCGCCGAGAAGCTCGCCGAGCGCGGGGAGCGCGAGGCCGCGGCCGAGCGGCACGCGGCCTTCTACCTGGCCGCCGGCGAGGCCGCCGCCGCGGATTTCGAGCGGCGCGGCGCGCTCGACGCGCTCAACCGCATCGCCGGCGACCTGGAGGAGCTGCTCGCCGTCGCCGAGGGCGCGCTCGCCGCGGCGGCGACGCCGCGCGCCGGCGCCGTCGCCGAGGGCGGGGTCGCCGCGGCGCCGACGCCGCGCGCCCCGTCCAGCGCCGCGGCCGAGGGAACGGTCGCCGCAGCGCCCCGGGCCGCGGCCGAGCGCGCGTTGCGGGCGCTCTCCGCCATCGAGCCCGTGCTCAGCACCCGCGGTCCGTTCGGCGCGCAGCTCGAGCTGCTCGACCGCGCGCTCGCCGCGGCCGAGGCGCTCGCGGCCGATCCGCGCGTCGTGGCCCGCGCGCTCGCGGCGCGGGGGCGCGCGCGGCGGCTGCGGGGGCAGGCGGAGGCGGCGCTCGAGGACCTCGAGCGCGCCCGCGCGCAGGCGGCGGCGCTCGACGAAGCGGCGCTCCTCTCCGGGATCCTCGCGGACCTCGGCGTGCTCCACCACGGCCGGCGCGACATGGAGCGGGCGCGAGGCCACTACGAGCAGGCGCTCGCGCTCCACCGCGCCCTCGGCGACCGCCGCGCCGAGGGGCGCGCGCTCGGCAACCTCGGCGCGCTCCACCACGACGAGCGCCGCGAGGCCGAGGCGGCCGCCTACTACGAGCGGGCGATCGCGATCGCGGCGGAGATCGGCGACGGCCGGCAGGAGGGGATCTTCTCGACGAACGCCGGCCTGCTCGAGCAGGAGCGCGGCGCGCCCGCGCTGGCGCGGCGGCGCTACGAGCGCGCGGCCGCGATCCTCGGGGAGGTGGGCGACCTGCGGCTGCTCGCGATCACGCTCGGCAACCTCGGCGCGCTCCACCACGAGGAGGGCCGCCTCGCCGACGCGCGCGCCTGCCACGGCCGCGCCGTGGCGCTGCTCCGCGAGGTGGGGGATCGCCGCTCCGAGGCGATCGCGCTCTGCCGCCTCGGGGCGGCGCTCGCGTCGGTGGGCGAGGTGGGCGAGGCGCGGCGCGCGCTCGAGCCGGCCGAGCGGCTGCTCGCGCAGCTCGGCGACGAGCCCGACGTGGAGCTCGCGCGGGTGGCGTCGGGCTTCGTCGACCTCGCGCTCGCCCAGGCGGCGCGCCGCGCGGGGCAGGGGGACGAGGCCGCGGCGCACGTGGGCGCGGCGCGGCGCAGGATCGCGCGCGCCCGCGAGGGGTCGCCGTCGAGCGCGAGCCGCTCGGACGACGTGCGGCTGCTGCTCCGGATCCTGGAGCGCAGCCTGGCCGCGCTGGGCGATCTGGCCGAGGCGCGGGCGGGGGTCGAGCGCGAGCTCCTCCTGACCGAGGGGGCGCGCTTCGTCCGCCCGCCGGGCGGCGGCTGGCACGATCTGCGCGAGCGCCACGCGGCGCGGCGCCTGCTCCTCGCGCTGGCCGAGCAGCAGCGGTGTGCGCCGGGTCGGGGGCTCTCGCTCGCGGCGCTGAAGGAGGCGGGGTGGCCCGGCGAGCGGATCTTGCCGGAGGCGGCGGCGAACCGGATCTACGTGGCGATGAACCAGCTGCGGAAGCTCGGGATGAAGCCCTGGCTCCGGAGAGACGCGGAGGGGTACTCGCTGGATCCGGCGCTGCCGGTCCACTACGCCGCGGTGGAGCCGGGCGCGAGGGGAGGGGGCGATTCGCGCGGGGGGACGGGCGAGGGCGAGGGCAGGGGCGGGGGGAAGCGGCGGTAGGGGGGTGTTGCCGGCTGGACGGCCCCCGGCGAGGGTGATCGTGGGGCGGGGCGGGGTGGGGGCCCCGCCGAACTCGGCAGAGACATGGCGCCGGAGGCGCCATGTCTCTGCCTCAAACATCGGCCCATCCCCCACCCCGCCCCGCCCCACGATCACCCTCGCCGGGGGCCTGAGGATGTCAGTGGGCGACGGCCGGGAGGGGGAGCGCGCGAATCACTTTAAGAGAGGATTAAGGGGCGAGCTCGCGGCGGGGACCTAGCCTGCTCGGCGGAGGTCACGCCATGCACGTCATCGCTTCTGCTCTGCTCATCCTTGCCCCTGCCATCGCCCTCGCCGGATGCATTGAGATCCGTGAGCCCGAGCCGCCCGTCGCTTCGAGCGGCGCCACAGGCGCGGAGGATCCCCCTCGCCCCACGTCCGGGGACGGCGTGGGCGGGTGGACGGACCCCGGGGAGGAGCCGGGCGCGGGCGGCGCCGGCGGCGGTGGTACGGGCAGCGGCGGCGGCGGCAGCGATGCCGCCGGCGGCGGTGGCACGGGCAGCGGCGGCGGCGGCAGCGATGCCGCCGGCGGCGGTGGCACAGGCGGCAGCGCCACCGCGGAGTGCGTCGGACCCATCGAGTTCATCGACCCGACGCTCGAGGCGACGGTGCGCAAGTACGTGGCGAAGCCGGAGGGCCCGCTCCTTCCGGCCGACGTCGCTTCGCTCGAATTCGTCCAGGTCTCCTCTCGGGAGATCTATTCCCTCTCCGGCATCGAGTGCCTCCGCTCCCTCACCCAGCTGAGCATCGGAGGTGATCGCCTGGAAGATCTCTCGCCGCTGCGCTCGCTCACGGGGCTGCGCTCCCTAAACCTCTGGGGCGGCCAGGTCAGCAACCTCTCGCCGCTGCGCTCGCTCACCGAGCTGCGCTCCCTGGGCCTCGGGGGCCACCAGATCGTCGATCTCGCGCCGCTGCGCTCGCTCATCCGGCTGGAGGAGCTGAACTTGAGCAACACCTCCATCTCGGACGTCACCGCCCTCGGCTCGCTGACGAGCCTGTCGGAGCTGTCGCTCTACAAAAACCCGGTCAGCGACATCAGCCCGCTCCGCTCGCTGAGCCGCCTCCATACGCTCAAGCTCGGCTATTTCCCCATCTCGACGCTCTCGCCGCTGTCAGACCTCAAGGCGCTGGTCCAGCTCGTGGTGTTCGACGCCGAGATCAGCGACATCTCGCCCCTGTCGACCCTGACCGAGCTGAGATACGTGCTCCTCGGGAGAAACCGTATCTCCGACGCCTCTCCGCTCGCGAGCCTTTCTTTTCTGGACCTTCTCGACCTCTCGGACAACTCGGTGTCCGATCTGACTCCCTTCGTCGCTAACCCGGATTTCAGTCCAGGTGCCCGCGTGTACGTGATTCAAAACCCCATCGACTGCGCCGATCAGGCGAGCAACATCGCGGCGCTCGAGGCGCGCGGAGCGCAGTTCTTTTCGGACTGCATGTGACGCCCCGCTCCCCGGCGGAATCGACGGGCGAGCAAGGACGGGGGCGCCATGGCAGGGGGGGCGCGAATCGCTTTAAGATGGAATTAAGGGGCGGTCCTGCGGCGGGAACATAGTCTGTTCGGCGGAGGTTAAACCATGCGCATCACCACGTCTGCTCTGCTGCTCCTCGCCTCTTCGATCATCCTCGCCGGCTGCGGTGAGATCCGTGAGACCGAGCCGGCCGCCAGCTCGAGCGGCGACACGAGCGCTGGATCGTGGGGATCCGGCGGAGGCGCGGGCGGCGACGCCGTGGGGGGCGGGGGCGCGGGTGGGAGCGGGGGAGCGCTTCCGGCAGAGGAGGCATGGCATCGGCAGATCTCGGGACCCGAGATGGAGGACGCCATGGCCCTCGCGATCGACTCCGGCGCGAACGTCGTCCTGGCCGGCAGCTCGCGCGGAGCGGCCGACTTCGGCGCGGGCGCCATGCCGCTCGCCGGCTTCGAGGACCTCTTCATCGCCAAGTACGCGGACGACGGCGCCCTGCGCTGGGTCCAGCGCTTCGGCGGCGGCCTGGTGACCGCCACGGGGATCGCGGTGGACGCCAACGACGGCATCGCCGTCGTCGGCCACATCTCGAGCGGACCGCTCGAGGCCGGCGACCTCGCGCTGGACGAGCCGGAGCGAGACGACATCTTCGTCCTCGCGCTCGACCGGGGCGGCGCCCCGCGCTGGATGCACCGCCTGGGCGGCCCCGGCTTCGATTTCGGAGGCCGTGTGGCCGTCGGTCCCGGCGATGACGTCGTCGTCGCCGCCCAGTCCGGGGGGCGCCTCACCCTCGCCAGGTTCGCGGCCGACGGGGCTGTCCGCTTTGCGACGGACCTGGGACATCTGTCCGGATACGCCTCGTCGTTCGCTCCCATCGGCGGGGTGGCCGTGGACCTGCGCGGCGACATCCTCGTCGCCGGGAACTTCTCCGGCGGCGCCGACCTCGGCGGGGGCGCCATCACCGGGCTGAGGGGCGATCAAGCCTGGGTGGCGAAGTACTCGGGGGAGGACGGCGCTCACGTCTGGTCGAGGCACTTCGGCGTGCCCGAGGATCACGGCATGGGCCTCGGCGACAAGGCGCAGACCCTGCTCGTGGACGAGCGTGGCGACGTGCTGATCGCCGGCCAGTTCGCGGTGGGCGCCGACCTCGGGGAGGGGCCGATCGACGACACGGGCGGCGCGTTCCTCGCGAAGGTCGCCGGCGAGGACGGCGCGGTCCGATGGGCGAAGGCGCTCCCGGCCGCCGGCGTCGTCTCGACCGGCCTCTCGTTCACCCCCGACGGCCGGGTCGCGCTCATCGCCTCGCTCAGGGCGCCCTTCGACCTCGGCGGCGGCACGGTGGACGAGCGGGGAAGCTACATCGCCACCTACGAGCCAAGCACTGGCGCGTTCGTCGCGCAGCGGCGGATCGTCGAGGTCGGCACGATGATCAGCGACACGCAAAACGGGTTCTTCGGCATGGGCGCCTCCGCGGTCGACGCGAAAGGGAACCTCGCGATCGTGACGAGCTTCTACGAAGAAGCGCAGACCGGCTTCGGCGCCCTGAAGAGCGAAGGCTGGGGCGACATCCTCCTCGCGCACCTTCCGCTCTGAGGCGGAGTGCGGTCATCAAGCTTCCTCTCCTCCTCCTCCCGCCTCCCTCCTCTCCGCCGCCTCATGCGCCAGCGCCCCCGCATGGATGGCCCTCACCTCGTCGATCGTGCTGGCCTCCCCCGCCGCCTTGTCCGGCCGGTACCGCTTCACCCGCGCGAACCGCAGCGCGACCCCCCCCGGGTACTGCGGGCTCGCCTGCACCCCGTCGAACGCGATCTCGACGACGAGCTCCGGCCGCACAACCACCGTATACGCGTCGCGCGTGATCTCGAGCTCGAGCAGCCGCTGCGTCTGCCACGCGAGCATCTCGTCGGTCATGCCCTTGAACGTCTTGCCGAGCATCACGAACCCGCCGGCGCCGGGATCGCGCGCGCCGAGGTGCAGGTTGCTGAGCAGCCCCCGGCGCCTGCCGCTGCCCCACTCGACCGCGAGCACGACGAGGTCGAGGGTGTGCGCCCGCTTCACCTTGAGCCACGAGCTGCCGCGCCGGCCGGCCTCGTAGGGCGCGGCGAGCGACTTCGCCATCACCCCCTCGTGGCCGCGGGCGAGCGCGTCGGCGAAGAACGCCTCGGCCTCGGCCTCCGTCGGCAGCTCGATGCGCGGGACGCGCAGCGACCGGTCGAGCGCCTGCCGGAGCGCGGCGGCCCGCTCGCTGCCGGACCGATCGAGCAGGTCCTCGCCGTCGAGGTGCAGCACGTCGAAGAACAGGGCGCGGAGCGGCAGCTCGGCGCGCAGCCCGGCCACGTCGAGCGTGCGGCCGAAGCGGCGCATCGTGACCTGGAACGGGTGGGGCGCCCCGTCCGCGCGGAAGGCGATCGCCTCGCCGTCGAGCACGATCGAGCGGACCGGGAGCGCCCGCACCGCCTCGACGACCTCCGGGACCGCCTTGGTGACGGAGTTCAGGCTGCGGCTGAAGACGCGCACCTCGTCGCCGGCCTTGTGCACCTGCACGCGCGCGCCGTCGAGCTTCCACTCCAGCGCCGCCGCGCGGAGCTCGCCGAGCGCCGAGGCGACGTCGTCGGCCGCCTGCGCCAGCATCGGCTGCACCGGGCGGAGCAGCTGCAGCGAGAAGCGCTGGAGGCCGGGCGCCCCCTCGAGCAGCGCGGCCTTGGCGACCTCGGCCGCGTCGCTGGCCAGCATGACCGCGCGCCGCAGCGAGGCCGGCGGCAGCCCCGCGGCGCGCGCCACCGCCTCGATCATGACCGCCTCGAGCGCGCCCTGGCGGAGCTCGCCGACGAGGAGCCGCGCGAAGAAGTCGCGCTCGAGCTCGGTGGCGCGCGCGAAGAGCCCGCCGAGCGCCGCGCGCCGCTGCGCCGCCGACCCCGAGCCCGAGGTGCGCGCGATCTCCGTGAACACCGCGTCGGCCTCCCCCAGGGTGAGCGCGGGCTCGACGGCGGACGGGCCGGCGCGGCGGGCGTCGGTGACCATCGCAGGCCCGAGCCCGATCCGGCCCTGACGCAGCCGCCCGGCCAGCCAGTCGACGCCGATCCGCACCTCCTCGGGCGAGAGGCGGCGCAAGAGATCGGCGAGCGCACCGATCTTTTCGAGACGGCTGGAGGTGGTGGCGACACGATCGGAAGTGGCGACGAGATCGGAAACGAGCACGCAGGTATCCTACCCTGGCATCTCGAGGGCGCACGCTCGAGGGGTCTTAATGATGAGGCCGCCGCGGTGTGTCCCTTGCTACGAGCTGAGGAACCGAGCCGAGGAACTCCGCAGGATCAGACCTGACCCACAGGCGCCAAGAGCTCTCCGCATGGGCTGAGAGGGAGCCTACCAAACGGTGTAAGGCCGCGGGGCAGAAAAGCGCTCTTCCGTGCCAGATTCGCGGCCGCTCTCCTTCGCAGCCACTTACGGAGAATGGTGACGGATTATCAGGCTATCTCGGGCGGCTCGAACGACGACAGACACCCGAGCTGACGGGGGCGCCGGCGCCGCCGCGCGCCCGAGCCGACGGCGCGGCCGCGCCAACGATTCAGCACGCAGACACGTAAGCGGGGAGGGGAGTGTCTCCGTCCCTCCGGCGCCCGCGCCGTGAGCCGGCGAAGGTGCTGCCCACCTTACCAAGATCCGGTGTGCCGCTCGTGGCGAGTCGCCGGGCGCGAAGCGCGCGACGCGCCCGCGCCGCCCCGGCGCGGAGGGCCGCGCGGAGCCGCCCCGCGATTCCCGAGCACGCCGCGAGAGGGCCCCGCGCGAGGGCCCGGCCGCGTCCGCCCCCCGACGGCGAGATCGCTCCGTTTAGTTGACCTCCGCCGCCGGCCTTGATACCGGGTTGGGCGTCAGCGCGCCGTGGGCAGGTGAACACGGCGGGCGGGCGCAGTTTTCCTCAACCACAGCTCAGGAATACCGCCCTCCGCTGCAAGGCCGCCGATTTTTGGGGCTTTGAAGGCAGCTGGCCTGGTTTTTGCGCAGCACCTCTCCGGCAGTTTGACTGGAACGGGAGGCGCTGGCGTGGCGTTGGTGTCCTCACGAGAAGGCGACGGAGGTTCTTCGATGGTGGAGCGGCAAGTCCGGAGGCGGGTCGGCGTCGTGATGGGCGGCTCGTCGGGCGAGCGCGAGGTGTCCCTGCGCTCGGGCGCGGCCGTCGCCGAGGCGCTCGAGGCGCGCGGGTACGATGTCGTCCGGATCACGCTCGGGGATCGGTTCGGCACGGAGCTCTGCGCCACGCTGCAGCGGGCGCGGCTCGACGCGGCCTTCCTGGCCCTGCACGGGCGGCTCGGGGAGGACGGGTGCGTGCAAGGCGTCCTGGAGCTCGCCCAGATCCCGTACACCGGGTCGAGCGTGCTCGCGAGCGCCCTCGCGATGGACAAGCTCAAGGCCAAGGAGATGTTCCGGCTGCACAACGTGCCGACGCCTCCCTACTACACTGTGGGTGCGCACCAGGAGCTCGACGAGCTCGAGGCGGTCCACGGCTCGTTCGGGTTCCCGGTCATCGTCAAGCCGCGCGGCGAGGGGTCGAGCCTCGGGGTGACCAAGGCCGGGTCGCTCGAGGAGCTCCGGTCGGCGCTCGCCCTGGCGTTCGAGTTCGACGACGCCGCCATCGTGGAGCGGTTCGTGTCGGGGACCGAGGTCAACGTGGGGATCCTGGACGGGAAGGTCCTTGGCGCGATCGAGATCGTCCCGAAGAAGGGGCTTTACGACTACGAGGCCAAGTACACGCCGGGGATGACCGAGTATCACATGCCGGCGCGCCTCCCGCCGACCCGGTACCGCGGGGTCCTGAACCTGGCGGAGCGGGCGGCGCAGGCGCTCGGGTGCACCGGCGCGGTGCGCGTGGACCTGCTCGTGACCGGCGGAGAGAACGAGTACGTGCTCGAGGTGAACACCCTGCCGGGCATGACCCAGACGAGCCTCCTGCCGAAGATCGCGGCGGCCGCAGGCTACGAGTTCGGCGACCTGTGCGAGACCATCCTGGCGAGCGCCCGGCTGCACCAGCCGGTGCGGCGCCGCGCGCCCGCGGCCTCGGAGCTCCGGCTGAGCGAGCGGGGGCAGGCCGAGAAGCGGCTGCGGCTCGTGAAGTCGGCGATCTGAGGGCGGGCGCCCCCGCGCGGGGGCTGAAGGCGGGCGCGCCGCAGGGGCTGAAGGCGGGCGCCCGGCACGGGGCGCCCGGCAGCGCCTGGCACCGGCCTCGTGCCATTGCCCTCAGGGGCAGATCAGCGCGAATTCTGAATCGCGGGTCCGTTCGCAGGGGCCGCATCGCGCGTGAGGCGTCGATTCCCGATCACGGAAGCGTTGATGTCGACGGGGGTGGCGCTCGCGACCCTCGGTTCGCGCGCGAGCGCCTGATGGCGCTGGTGGGTGCCTTGGCGGGGGCAACCGACGCTCAGGCGGCCCGCGGCGGGCATCGTCGCGGGTCGCTGCCCGCGGCGCCTTCTCGGCCTTGAGCGCCGCGGGGGGCGCGCGCGCGCCGTGTCGCCGGGCTGCGGCGAGGGCGCCGCCACCGCACGGCGGCCAGGGCCGCAGCGAGCAGCCAGGGCGCGGCCGAGCCGAGGGGGCCAGGGCCGGCGTCGGGCGCCGCGGCGCAGCCATTTCCGTGCAGGTGCGGCGGGCCGCTCCCCTCCGGGGCGGGCTTGGGCGGCGCGACGAGGGCCTTGTACAGGCGGCTCGCCTTGCCCTGCTCGAGCGCGGTGGCGAGCAGATCGAGCTCGGCGTCGCCCGGCGCGAAGCGCGCGGGGCTGTGCCAGGCCATGACCACCTTGGGGAGGTTCACGTCGTCCTCGATCGTCTGGCGCACGACGCCGCTCAGCTTCACCGGCGGCGGCGCGGTCGCCGCGGGGACCGGCCGCCCCGGGATGCCGCCGAAGTACCGCTCGATGGTGTCGCGCGCCTTCTGCGGATCGAAGTCGCCGGCCACGACCAGGGAGACGTTGTTCGGCACGTACCACCGCCGGAAGAACGGGCGGGCTTGGGCGGCGCGCCGCCGTCGCCGCTGGAGCCGCCGTCGCCGCCAGTGCCGCCGCCGCCGCTGCTGGAGCCGCCGGCGCCGGTCGACGCGGCGGCGCCGCCCTCGCCCCCGGAGCCGCCGTCGCCGCCCGCGCCGCTGCCGCCGGAGCCCTCCGCGAGCAAGCAGCCCCCGGCGATGCACTCGCCGCCCGGGCAGGGCGCGCGATCGAGCTTGTAGCGCTGTCCGCAGTTGCCGGTGGCCCGCTCGCAGACGGCGACCCGGCAGACGGCGGCGTCGGGCTGCGGGCAGAGGAACGGATCGCTGCCCACACAGGCGCCGTTCTGGCAGGTATCGGTCTGCGTGCAGGCGTTGCCGTCGTCGCAGGCGCTGCCGTCGGCCTTGCGCGGGCTCGCGCAATCGCAGGCGTCGCCGATCCCGTCGCCGTTGGCGTCGGCCTGGTTGGGGTTCGCGATGAGGGGGCAGTTGTCCGCCGCGTCGGGATGGCCGTCGGCGTCGTCGTCGTCGTCGCAGGCGTCGCCGAGACGGTCTCCCGCGGACAGGCCACCATCGGTGTTGGCCTGGGACGTGTTCGGGACCTCAGGGCAGTTGTCCTCGTGGTCGGCGACCCCGTCATCGTCGCTGTCGCGCGTGCAGACGCCGGCCAGGCAGAGGCCGCTGAGGCACTCCTTCGGGAGCGCGCACGCGGCGCCGACGGGCTTCTTCGGCAGGCAGTCGCCGCCGGCCTCCGCGCAGTAGGCGGCCTCGGCGCACTGGGTGTCGAAGGTGCAACCCGCGAGACAGGCGCCCGCGACGCAGCGGTAATCGCCGCAGGACCGGGTGTCGGCCTCGGCGCAGACCCCGAGCCCGTCGCAGAGGGGAGCGTCGACCACCTCGGAGACGCCGTTGCACGAGGCCGCGCCGCAGGGGGTGCCCTGGGCCCACAGCTGGCAGGCGCCGCGGCCGTCGCAGGAGCCGTTGGCGCCGCAGGTGGCGGCCGCCTCCGCGGCGCAGTCATCGTCGGGATCGGCGCCGGCCTGGACGGGCCCGCACACGCCGTCGGGGCCTGCGCCCTTCTTCGCGGCGGAGCAGGCCATGCAGGCGCCCGCGCAAGGGGCGTCGCAGCAGACGCCGTCGACGCAGGAGTCGCCGGCGCAGTCCGCGTCGGTGTCGCAGGGAGCGCCGGGGAGGACGGGGGAGTAGATCTCGGCGCTGGCGAGGATGCCGCCGGGGCCCTCACCCCCGGTGACCAGGATCTTGCCTTGGCGCAGCAGGGTCGCTGTGTGGCCAAATCGCTCGGAGTACATCGTCCCTGCCGGAGACCAGCTGTCCGTGGCCCCGTCGTAGACCTCAGCGCTCGCGCCGCTAAGGCCATTGGTGACGACCTTGCCCGCGACCAGGACCCGCCCGTCCAGGAGCCGCGTTGCCGTGTGCAGGTAGCGCGTGGTGCTCATGGGAGCCCGAGCCGTCCAGCGATGGGTCGCCGGATCGTACACCTCCGCGCTCGAGAGGTCGACGTACTCGGCCCCGTAGCCGCCGGCGACCAGGACCCGCCCGTCGTCGAGGAGCGTCGCCGTGTGCATGTAGCGCGCGTCGATCATCGGCTCTACCGCCGTCCAGCTGCGCGTCACGGGGTCGAAGATCTCCGCGCTCGCGATGGAGAGGTAGTCGGCCCCGTAGCCGCCCGCGACCAGGACCCGCCCGTCGTCGAGGAGCGTTGCCGTGTGCTGGTTGCGCGCGGTGGTCATCGGTTCTGCCGCCGTCCAGGTGTGCGTCATGGGGTCGAAGATCTCCGCGCCCGCGATGGGGATGTAGCCGGCCCCGTAGCCGCCGGCGACCAGGACCCGCCCGTCGTCGAGGAGCGTCGCCGTGTGCTCGGAGCGCGCGGTGATCATCGGCGCTGCCGCCGTCCAGGTGCGCGCGATGGGGTCGAAGACCTCCGCGCTCGCGATTGGGATGAAGGAGGACCCTTCGCCGCCCGCGACCAGGACCTGCCCGCCGTCGAGGAGCGTTGCCGTGTGCTCGTCGCGCGCGGCGAGCATCGGTGCTTCCTCCGTCCAGATGCGCGTGATGGGGTCGAAGATCTCCGCGCTCGGGATTGGGATGTGGTCGATCCCGTAGCCGCCGGCGGCCAGGACCCGCCCATCGGCCAGCAGCGTTGCCGTATGCCGGGTATGCGAGCGGATCATCGGCGCTGCTTCCGACCACGGGCTCGCGCCCGACGGGTCGTAGACCTCGGCGTTCGCATCGATGCCCTGATTGCCGCCCGTCACGAGCACGCCGCCGCCCGGGAGCAGCGTCGCGGTATGACCGCTGCGGCCCACGGCCATCGCCGGCGCATCCGACCACGACCCCGCCGTCGGATCGTAGATCTCCGCGTTCGCCAGGTACCCGGACCACTCGGACTCGACCACGACCGCGGAGCCGCCCGCGACGAGGACCCGCCCGTCCACCAGCAACGTCGCCGTGTGCTGAGAGCGCCCGAAGTTCATCGGCGCCGTCTGCGCCCAGCTGCCGCTCACCGGATCGTAGATCTCCGCGCTCGCGAACTCGCCCTCTCTCTCCTCCTCTTCTTCCTCTTCTTCTTCCTCTCCCCAGTAGATTTCGGCGCCGCCGGTGACCAGGACCCGCCCGTCATCGAGCAGCGTCGCCGCGTGCCGTTGACGCCCTGCGCTCATCGGTTGCACCGGCGTCCAGCTGTTCGCCGCCGGGTCGTACAGCTCCGCGCTCTCCAGCGCCTCCAAGCCGTCGAAGCCGCCCGTGACCAGGACCCGCCCGTCGCCGAGCAGCGTCGCCGTGTGCCCGTAGCGTCCGGTGCTCATGGGCGCCGCCGCGGTCCAGGTGTCCTCCCGTGGGTCGTACAGCTCCGCGCTCGCGAGATGGGTGCCGTCGCTCCAGCCGCCCACGACGAGGATCAATCCGCTGTCGAGCCGCGTCGCCGTGGGGCCCTGGCGCGCGTCGCTCATCGACTGCGCCGGTATCCAGCGGTCCTCCGCCGGGTCGTACAGCTCGGCGCTCGCCTGCGCGCTCGAGCCGTTGGAGCCGCCCACGACCAGAACTCGCCCGCTGTCCAGCAGCAGGGCGGCGTGCTCGTAGCGCGCGGCGCTCAGCGGCTGCGCCGGCGCCCAGCCGTCGTCCGCCGGGTCGTACAGCTCCGCGCTCGCGAGATAGCCCTCGCCGCCCCTGCCGCCCGCGACCAGCACCCGCCCGTCGTCGCCGCCGAGCCGCGTGGCCGTGTGCCCCCCGTCTCGCCTCTCGGCCATCGCCCCGACCGGGCGCCACAGCGGATCCACGAGCAGGAGCTCCCCCGACGCCTCCGCCAGCAGCGCGATCTCCCCCCCGCGCGCCTCGAGGCGCACCGCGACCGGCCGCCCGCCTTCCGCGAACGCGCGCGGCGCGGTGACGCGCAGCCGCGGTGTCCCCGCCGCGTCCACCACCTCGACGGCCTCGCCGCGCTGCCGCAGCGCCGCGCCGTCCACCTCCCAGACGGCCACGGGCGCGCCGGCCGGCGCGGCGCCGGGCTCCACGGTGAGCCATTCCTCGATGCCGCCGTCGGCCGCCCGCCAGAACGACGCGCCGCCGGCGCGGCCGTAGATCACCGCGCCGTCCACGATCGCCCCCGGGCCGGAGGCGCCGGTCTCCCGCACCCGCACCTCGAAGCCGCCCGGGCCCGAGAGCCGCACCCAGCCGCCGCCGTCGCGCGGCAGCTCGGCCTGGAGCCGCGGCCCGCGCCCGGCCGGGCCCGCCGCGCCGAGCGCGAAGCCTCCGTCCCTCGCCGACGGCGCGTCGAGCGCGCTGCTGCCCAGCACCTCGGCGGCCTGCGCCGGGAATCGTTGCTGCACCTGCGCTGCCGCTGCCGCGGCGCGGTCGTGCCCCGCCGCGCACCCGAGCGCGCTCATCCACCCCGCCGCGGCCAGCACCAGGATGACCACGGCCAGCACACGAAAAGCCCACCCAGCTCGCATGCCATCGAATGTCTCACGCCGGCCCGCCAGCCACAACGGCGCCGCGAGCGTGTCACCGCCCGCGCCGCGCGGCGCGCGCCGCTCACCCCCGAACCGCGCGGCCCGCGCGCCTCACACGAGCGATGTGCAGATGCCGATCTTGGGATGATAAACGCCGACTCTGCGCTTTCCCCCGCTCGTCTCCGGGGTCACGAGCACCACCATGCTCTTGAGGAGCGGCGCGTCCGCGCGAATCCGCACGTGCTGGCCGGCGACGACGACGTGCCAGACGTTCACCGTCCCGAACCTCGTCACGACGACGCCCTCGTAGATCTGCGCGGCCGACGGCGCGCCGCGCAGCGCCAGGCGGCAGGCGGTGTAGCTGCCCAGCACCTGATACAGGAGCACGAACGGCATGACCGCGAAGGAGAAGGCGACCAGCATCGCGACGAGATCGATGTGCCGGTAGAGCGAGCCGACCCCGAGGAGCCCCGCCCAGACGAGCAGCGCGTACCCCACGCCAGCCAGCTGGTGCCGGGCGTGCCGCAGCGCCGCCCAGGGGCGCGGGGGCGGCTCGCGGAGCTCCTCGGGCAACTGGATCGCGTTGAGTGACTCCATCGTGCAGCTTCGGCATACTCGCGACGGCTGCGGAGCTCAATCGGACAGCGCCGGCGCGGCGTGTTCCCGCGATCGTCGACCGCCACCGCCCGCCGCCCGCCGGCCGCGAGCGCCGCTCCTCGGGTCCCTGTGCCTCGCCGAGCTCGCCGGATCCCTGCGCCTCGCCGATGCGCTCTGGCGATCGCGCCCGTTTCGAGCAGGATCGACGGACCATGACCTCCCAGCGCAACCGAAAGATCGTCCTCGCCGCCCGTCCGGTCGGCGAGCCCACGCCGTCCGATTTCAAGCTCATCGAAGAAGAGCTCGCCGAGCCCGGCGAGGGCCGCGCGCTGCTGCGCACGCTCTACCTGTCGCTGGATCCGTACATGCGCGGCCGCATGAGCGCCGGCCCGTCGTACGCGCCGCCGGTCGAGGTCGGCGACGTGATGGTCGGGGGCGCCGTGAGCGAGGTGCTGCGGTCGAGCGTCGACGGCCTGGCGCCGGGCGACCTCGTCGAGGGGCGGACCGGCTGGCAGGCGTACGCGATCACCGACGGGAGCGGCTTGCGCAAGGTGGATCCAGCGCTCGGCCCGATCTCGACCGCGCTCGGGGTGCTCGGCATGCCGGGGATGACGGCCTACACCGGGCTGCTCAACCTGGGCCAGCCGAAGCCGGGCGAGACGGTGGTGGTCGCGGCGGCCTCCGGGGCGGTGGGCTCGGTCGTGGGGCAGATCGCGAAGATCAAGGGCTGCCGCGCGATCGGCGTCGCCGGCGGGCAGCGCAAATGCGACTACGTGGTGCGCGAGCTCGGCTTCGACGCCTGCCTCGACCACCGCGGCCCCGACCTGGCAGCGCGCCTGAAGGAGGCCTGCCCGGGCGGGATCGACGTGTATTTCGAGAACGTCGGCGGCGCCGTGTTCGAGGCGGTGCTGCCGCTCCTGAACCCCTTCGCCCGCGTGCCGGTGTGCGGCCTCATCGCGCACTACAACGACACCGCGCCGCACCCCGGGCCGGATCGCCTTCCGGGCCTGATGAAGCAGGTGCTCGCGAAGCGCCTCTCGCTGCGCGGCTTCATCGTCGGCGACTTCGCCGAGCAGCGCCCCGAGTTCCTCCAGGAGACGAGCCGCTGGATCCGCGAAGGTCGCATCAAGTACCGCGAGGACATCGTCGACGGTCTGGAGAAGGCGCCCGAGGCGTTCATCGGGCTGCTCAAGGGCGAGAACTTCGGCAAGCTGCTGGTGCGCGTCGCGTCGTGAGCGGCGCCGGGCGCCCCGGCTCGCCGCGGGCGCCCTGACCTGCGGAAGGAGGCGGAAGCCCCCGGGATCACGGCGCCAGGATCACCGCCCCGCCCGGCGGGATGGTCATCGAGAGCATGCCGGTCGCGGAGACGGTCTCGGCGCCGCCGCCGAGCGCGTCGGTGAGCGCGGTGCCGGCCGGCAGGCCGAGCGCGTCCGCCACCTCGACCGAGATGCGCTGCGCGGTCGCCGCGCGCGTCAGCGCCACGACCGCGGACCTCCCCCCGGCGAGCCGGCGGCCGAAGACCAGCGTGTCCTCCGTGGCGGTGAGGTTCACGTAGGCGCCGCGGCGGAGCGCGGGGACGCCCTGGCGCGCGGCCCCGAGCTGGCGCACGAAATCGAGCGTCTCCCGCTCGTCCGGCGTGAGCTCGTCCTCCGCACGCCACAGGCTGCGGTTGTTCGGGTCGACGCCGCCCCACTCGCCGTACTCGTCGCCGTAATAGAGCAGCGGCGCGCCCGGGAGGCCCAGCAGCCACGCCATCGCGAGCCGCACGCGGGCATACACGTCGGACGACGCCGGGGCCTCCGCGGTGTCCGACCACTGGCGGGTCGGGACATCCCGGCCGTGCGCGGCGTCCTGGCCCCGGTAGTCGGCAAGCGTCGCGAACCGGGCGGTGTCGTGGCTGCCGATGTACGGCGTCATGATCGCGCCCTCCGGCCACCGATTCTGCCCGTCCTCGACCCAGTACGCGGCGTGCAGCATGCCCCTGTCGCCCCAGGCGAACGTGCGGTACGAGACCCCGTGATACAGGACGAAGTCGAACTGGCCGTCCAGCCCCTGAGGGCCGATGTACTTCGCGATCGTCCCGTAGTTCTCGTCGTTGCACGGCGGGGCGCAGTCGTTCCAGCCCATCGCCGTCTCGCCCATCAGGAAGTAACGCGTGCCGGCCGGCTCGAACGCCTCCCGGACCTCCGCGGCGAGGTTGCGCGTCGCGATCTCCTCGACGTGCTTCACGGCGTCCACCCGGAGCCCGTCGAGATCGAACTCGTCGAGCCAGTAGACCGCATCCGCGACGAACGCGGCGTTGGCCTCCGGCACGGTGTGGTTCACGTCGGGCAGATACCCCGCGAACATGCAGTCGAGGGCGTGAGACGTCCAGTCGCAGCCGTCCGTGCCGCAGACGCACCCCGTCCGGAACCAGCCCGGGTGCGACGCGACGTACTCGTGAGCTTCGTGGACGTGGTTCACCACGAAGTCCTGGAGCACGCGGATCCCGTGGCGGTGCGCCTCGGCCACCAGCGCGCGCAGCGCCTCGGCCCCGCCGAGCCGCGGATCCACCTCGCGCGCCTTGATGGGCCAGTACCCGTGATATCCGGTCACCTGGTGGACTCCATCGCTCGCCGGGTACGCGCCGGCCGGGTTCTCCTGGAACGGCGTGAGCCAGATGGCCCGCACGCCCAGCGCGTCGAGCGTGCCGTCCTCGATCGATCGCCGCAGCCCCTCGAGATCTCCGCCGGCCCAGTCGCCCCGCGGATCGGCGCCCGGCGTGGCGGGCGCGTTCAGGGCCGGATCGCCGTCGCGGTAACGATCGGTGACGACCATGTAGATGAGCGCGTCTTCCCAGGAGAACGGCTCGGCCTCGACCCAGAAGACGAGCCGGAGCGGCTCGCCGACACGGCCGCTCCGGGTCGCCCCGCGCAGGGTGATCCGGTACTTGCCGTCGTCGAGGCCCCGCACGTCGATGCGCACGTCGCCGCGCTCGTCCACCGAGATCTCCTGCTCGGTGAGCGGGCGTGTGTCGCCGTCCTGATCCTGCAGCATCGCCTCGAACGCGTCCGCGTCCGGGCCCGCGCCCTCGATGCCGTCCCGGTACGCGAGCCGCGCCTCGAAGGCGCCCTCTCCGGCGGCGGCGCGGGCCACCTGGCTCGACGCGACCGAGAGCGCCGGAAGGCGGCAGTCAGGGACCTTGACGGCGGAGTTCTCGATCCCGTCCACGTACTTGCGGCGCCCCTCGGCCGGGTCGAGCACCCACGCGAGCTCGCCGCCGTACCGATACGTGATCTTGTAGGCGTGCAGCCCGGGCGGCAGATCGACCGTGGCCACGAGCTGCCCCTGCGCGCCGCCCTCGCGGAGCTCCGGGGCGGTGCCGAGATCGAAGCCGTTCCACTCGCCGGGGACGCGGACGTCCGTGGCGCCCGGGGGCGCGTTGAACGCGAACGACGTCGGACAGAGCACATCGCCCTGCCAGGTGGCGCCGCCGCTGCCGCCGTTCCCGCCGCCGCCGTCGGCTCCGCCGCTGCCGCCGAGCCCGCCGCCGCCGCCGAGCCCGCCGCCGCCGCCGCCGGCCCCGCCGCCGCTGCCGGCCTCGCCGCCGCCGGCGCCCTTTCCCTGACCGGCGTCGAGCTCATGATCGTCCCCGCACGCGAGCGGGACGGCGAGGAGCATGGCGGCGTAGACAGCGGACATCACGAAGGGAGTGCGGCGGCGCGACATGGCCTCGAGGAGTATCCGATCACGGGAGGCGTGTCAGCGCAGGCGTCGCGGAGAATCGCCCCAAACGGCGCGGAGAAAGGCGACGCTCCGCCCATGCTGTCGCGTCGCCAACCGGTGCGGCGGCGCCGGTTCCGCCGGCGCTCCGCCCCGTACTCCGGCGTTCGCCTCGCGACCCCGGCGAGTCGAGCCGGTGCGCGTCCCTCAGCGGGGGCTTGACGGCCCCCAAACATTTCGATTTCCTCTCTCTCGGGCGCGGGAGTGCCTCGCGTCCCGGCCTCGAACCGCCCGAAGTGCCTCACTCCGGCGGTTCCAATAACAAGAGATCCCGTATGACCGATTTGTCTTCCTACCCCATCACACGCAAGTGGCCTGCGCAGCATCCCGACCGCATCCAGCTCTACTCGCTGGCCACGCCCAACGGCGTGAAGGTGTCGATCGCGCTGGAGGAGATGGGCCTGCCCTACGAGGCCCACCTTGTCTCCTTCGACACCAACGACCAGCTCTCGCCAGAGTTCCTCTCGCTCAACCCGAACAACAAGATCCCGGCGATCCTCGACCCGCAGGGCCCGGGCGGCAAGCCGCTCGCGCTGTTCGAGTCCGGCGCGATCCTGCTGTATCTGGCGGAGAAGAGCGGGAAGCTGCTGCCGCAGGACGCGGCGCGCCGCTACGAGACGATCCAGTGGGTGATGTTCCAGATGGGCGGCATCGGCCCCATGTTCGGCCAGCTCGGCTTCTTCCACAAGTTCGCCGGCAAGGACTACGAGGACAAGCGGCCGCGCGATCGCTACGCGTCGGAGTCGAAGCGGCTGCTGGGCGTCCTCGACGGCCACCTGCGCGGGCGCGCGTGGATGCTGGGCGATGACTACACCATTGCCGACGTCGCGATCTTCCCGTGGGTGCGCAACCTCGTGGGCTTCTACGGGGCGGGGGAGGTGGTGGGGTTCGACGACTACAAGGAGGTGAAGCGCGTGCTCGACGCCTTCGCCGCGCGGCCCGCGGTGGTGCGCGGGCTGGGCGTTCCGTCGCGCAACGGCTGACCGCCGGCCGGCGGGAGGCGCCAGGGCCGGGTATGCGCGGCGACGCGGCGCGAGCAGCCGGCGGCGCCAGAGCTCGGCCGCGCCCGGGCGGGGGTCTCGCCGAGCGGGAGGACCATCGAGAGCGAGAGCGCGCACCAGCGCTCCCGAGGGAGGCGGAGCGCGAAAGCGAGCCTCCTGTCGGCTGGAGAGAGCATGGCAATTCGCGTTGACACGCTCGAATCGTTTTGCTTTTTCTACCCCCTTATGCCATCCGGTGGGTCGCGGGCGGCTCGTCGACCACTGTTAGTAAACCTACCTTAAACGGTTTTGCTGCCTTGTTCGCAGCTTGGCCGGGTCGAGCCTTAGGGCTTCCCCTGGACCGGCGCTGGAACGCCACGCTGCGTCGTTGCGGCGCCGAGCGCCGGTGCCAGCCCGTGATCAAAAGCTTGGTTGCCGGGAATTAGCGTCATCAAGCCAAGGAGGATCTGTGCGTCTAGCTTCACTACAAACTTTCGCTTTGGTTTTAGGGTTCGTTGCCGCGGGGTGCTCGGGGTCGGACGGTTCCTCCGGGGATCCCGGGTCGGGCGGCAGCTCGGCTGGGCCGGGGAGCGTGACCACGGGCGGCGATGCCAGCAGCGGCGTGACGACGACGACGACGACGACGACGACGACGAGCGGGGGCGGGGGTTCGGACGCGTCGAGCAGCGTGACCACCGGCGGCGATGCCAGCGGCGCGACGACGACGACGGCGGCGAGCGGGACCGGGGGCTCGGACGGAACCGGGGGCGCGGGCGCGACCACGAGCGCGACAACGAGCGCGACAACGAGCGCGACAACGAGCTCGAGCTCGACCGGCGGCATGCCTGCGGCGTGCACGGAGCCCGACCGGGAGGTCTGCAACAATGGCACGAACATGCATTGCGGATACACCTATGAGTACTGGAAGGACTCAGGGAGTGGATGCCTGACCAACACGTCCGAGGGCTTCAGCGTAAACTGGAGCAACATCAACAACCTGCTCGGCCGTAAAGGCATCCGGCCCGGGTCGAAGGACCAGATCGTCACCTACGAGGCCGACTATCGCCCCAACGGGAACTCGTATCTGTGTGTCTATGGGTGGACCAAGGGCCCGCTCGTCGAGTACTACATCGTCGATAGCTGGGGCACCTGGCGTCCGCCGGGCGGCGAGGGGCACATGGGCACCGTCGAGAGCGATGGCGGCACCTATGACATCTACCGGACCCAGCGGGTCAACCAGCCTTCCATCGAGGGCACCGCGACCTTCTATCAGTTCTGGAGCGTCCGCAAGGAGAAGCGCTCGAGCGGGACCATCACCGTCGCCAACCACTTCAACGCATGGCAGCGCGCGGGCATGAACATGGGGAACCTGTACGAGGTCTCGATGACCGTGGAAGGGTATCAAAGCAGCGGCGAGGCCGATGTGAAGTTCTCCATGGAATGAGCGCCGCGCCCTGAGCGTCGCCGCGCGCGGCGCGGATCCTGCCCGCCGAGCTTCCCGCACGTCTCTCCTGTCACAGCTTGCCGACGGCCGTCGAAGGCCGGGTATCCATGAACGGCCTCCGGCGCTGGTGCCTCCGTAGCGCCCGCCCACGCGTGGGCAGGAGGAGGCCACCTGCGCTGGGCGGAGCGCCGCCTCCGCCAGCATCAGACGCGCCCGCGGTGCCTCTTGCATTCATCAGAGGCTTCCGTTGTCAGCTTGTGAAGGCGGAGAAATAAAGAAGACCACAGAGGCACAGAGGGCACAGAGAAGAGGAGAAAGAGCTCATGTCTTTCTCTCTCCTCTGTGCCCTCTGCGCCTCTGTGGCTCGATCTTCTCTTCGAGGATCCGGCAGCTCTCGCCCCGCGGCCCGACCACGGCGCGCCCGCCCCGAAGACCTCCGGTCGACGGGACGGGCGCCGTGATCGCGCTCCGGTGTTGGGGAGCTCAGCCGATGTGGATGATTGGGTCCGGGAGGCGCTCGCGATCGCGAGCGCCCGCACCGGCGAGGGAGAGGAAGCCCGAGCTCAAGGCCCGGCGCTCATCGCATGGAGAACTGCACGTTCGCAGAGCCGCTGCTCTGATATCCTTCGACGAGCATCGAGACCTCGTACAGGCTCCCCAGGTTCATCCCCTTGCTCGCCCATGCGTTGAAGTGGTTGGCGACGGTGATGGTCCCGCTCGAGCGCTTGTCCTTGCGGACGCTCCAGTACTGATAGAACGTCGTGTTGCCCTCGATGGACGGCTGATTGACGCGCTGGGTCCGGTAGATGTCATAGGTGCCGCCGTCGCTGGTGACGGTGCCCATGAACCCCTCGCCGCCCGGCGGACGCCAGTTGCCCCAGCTGTCGACGATGTAGTACTCGATGAGCGGGCCCTTCGTCCACCCATAGACACCCATGTACGAGTTGCCGTTCGGCCGGTAGTCGGCGGTGTAGTTGACGACCGTGTTCTTCGTGCCGGGCCTGATGCCCTTACGGCCGAGTAGATTGTTGATGTTGCTCCAAGTGACGTTGAAGCCGTCCGCCGTGTTGGTCAGGCAGCCGGTCCCGTTGTCCTTCCAATATTCGAAGGTGTAGCCGCAATGGGTGCCAGTTTGATTGGAGCAGTACTGGCTGTTGGCAGCCGTGCACGTGCTGCCGCCGCCGCCCGCGCCGCCGCCGCCGCCCGCGCCGCCGCCGCCGCCCGCGCCGCCGGAGCCGCCCGCGCCGCCCCCGCCGGTGGTCGACGAGGAGGTCGACGAGGAGCTCGTGGTCGAGCTCACGCTGCTGCTCGACGAGGAGGACGTGGTCGTGCCGCCGCTGATCGTGCCGCCGTTGCCGGTGACCGAGACGACCGAAGGCCGCCCGGTGCCGTTCGCGCAGAAGCCGAACTCCGTCGACTTGCCCTGGGCCACCGATCCGTTATGGCCCACGTTCGTGGCGGTGAACTGCCCGCCCGATCCCGAGGCGTTCGCGTTCCACACGTTGTTCGTCGTCGAGCCGTTGAGCCCGACCACCACGCTCCAGCCGGTGAGCCCCGGGTTGGTGCGGGTGTTGTTCGTCACCTTCACGCTCGCGCAGTAGCCGTTCCCCCAATCCGACTGGATGGCGAGGGTCGCCGACACCGAGCGGTCCGAGCTCTCCACCGCGGATTCCAGGAGCGCGGCGTCCTCGTCGTCCGCGATCTGCTCAACGCTGCACGCCAGCAGGCCGCAGGCGACCGTAGCGGATAAGTAGCCAAGTAAGGTAGCGATGCGCATTTAAGATCTCTCCATGATCGAACCGGTCGAGCCGCGGTCTTCTGATCGAGATGGATTTGTGAACCACCTGGACGCCCGCGAGCCCACCGATTCATTGGTTAGCGTTAACATTTTCCAGCCCGCGTGCTCGTGATCCGATGATCACGAATGCTCCCGCGGGCCTGCGCCGACCACATGCCTGGCAATCACGATGTCTGTCGGACAGCTGCTCACATCCGAGCACCCCGTGCGATAGGGCGGGGCATCACTCCGAGAAAGCAAGGACGACTCGGACGAACAGCAAAAAGCAAGCGACCCCGGCAAGTAGCATCACTCGGAGTCAGCCCTCGGCGATCCTGCAACCGACTGCGCCGCCCGGCCCAGAACGGTCCGGACCGCCAAGGATGATTAGGATATTCATCCATACGGGGGGGGAAAGTCAAGAGTCTTTTCTTTGTACCGATCGCTCGCACCCGAGCGCCCTCTACAGCGCCGTCATGCAGCGCCGTGCAAGCTACAGTCACGTTGTGTGCGTGGGTTCGATCCTGAAACGGGTTATCCGGTTTTGTCCCGCTTTGTCCGGCTTTGCGACGAAACTCCGCGAAGAAGCGCATCGGACCGTCGGGGGCGGCCTGATGCATCTCCTCGGGTCCCACGAGCCCAGGGCGCTCCGGATCGAGCAGCATCTCTCGAGCGCCGAGCCCGTGGATGCGATAGCGGAGCCGCCCGGAGACAATGTGGTTTACACCCCCCACACCGGGTTTGGTCTCATGGTTATTTTTCGCGGGCCGCTCGGCTCGAGCCGCCGTCGAACTCTGCCGCTCGCTTGTAGGCTACCACCCCGCCGGGCACCGCCGGGCGCGGTTCAAAGCACGTACCGGACCCAGCACGCCTTCAGCCCTCGCATCAACAGGGAGAGGTTCCACTCCGGCGCCCTCCCTGCCCGCTCGAACCGCCCCGGGAGGGAGGCCAGCACCTCGAGCCCGATCTTCGCCTCGGCGCGCGCGAGCGCCGCGCCGATGCAGAAGTGGACGCCGTGGCCGAACGACAGCCCCACCTGGCGCTCGCGGTCGATATCGAACCGGTCCGGGTCCGGGAAGACCCGCTCGTCGCGGTTGGCCGAGCCGATGAGCGCCGCCACGAACGCGCCCGCCGGCACCGTGACGCCCCGGATCTCGACATCGGCCTTCGCCTGCCGCAAAGCGATCTGGGCCGGCGGCTCGAACCGCAGCGCCTCCTCGAGGAAGGCCGGGATCAGCGCCCGGTCCGCGCGGATCCGCGCGTACACCTCGGGGTGATCCATGAGGAGCACCAGCGCGGCGTTGAGCAGGTGGGTCGTCGACTCGAACCCGGCGGCCAGCAGCACGAAGAGGAAGCTCACGAGCTCGTGCTCGGTGAGCGCGACGCCGTCGAGCCGGGCCGCGAGGAGGTCGCTCACGAGATCGTCCCGCGGGGCGGCGCGCCGCGCCGCGATGACCTCCAGGAGGTACCGCTCGAGCTCGACGATGGTGGCGCGGATGCCCGGCCTCATCTCCGGCGTGGCCGCGGCGGTGGCGACGAAGTCCGCGGTCCAGCGCTGGAAATGGGCGCGCAGCGCCGGGTCGAGGCCGAGGAGATCGGCGATGGCCGCCGCCGGGATGGGCATCGCGAGCTCGGCGTCGAAGTCGAGCTCGCGCCCGGGGGTCAGCCGCTCGACGAACTCCCGGGTCACCGCGCGCAGCACGGGCTCGATCCGCGGGATCACGCGCGTGCTGAAGGCGCGGCTCACGAGGGCCCGGGTCCTCGTGTGCTCCGGCGGATCCATGAGCAGCAGCGCGTCGGCCATCGGATTGCGATCGAGCCAGGGCGGGAGCACCGCGACCCGGCCGCCCTGCGCCGAGAACAGCTCGGTGTTCTTGAGGGCGAAGGCGACATCGTCGTAGCGGCTGAGCGCCCACAGACCCCCGGGCTCGACCTGGCACACCGGAGCGGAGCGGCGCAGCTCCGCATAAAAAGGATACGGATTCGCGCGCAGCTCCGGAGAGAGCAGATTCAGGCGATGGCTCATGCAGCCTCCCTCGTGTCGGGCAATTCGACGAAGCGCGACATGGTCCGCGAGCGCGCGGACAACGTCAATGCGCGGGCGTCCGGGACGAAGCAGGCTGCCCCTCCCCGCATCGAGAGGCTGCTGAGCCAGCGCCAATTTTCCAGGAGGAGGCGAAGCGCGCGGCGCGGCGCTAACGGCTGCTGAGCGGCTCCTTGTCGCGCGCGTCCGCGGCGAGGTACTGGCGCAGGTGACGGCGGAGCGAGACCCGCGTGATCCCGAGCGCGCTCGCCGTGCGGGTCACGTTGCCGCCCTGCGCGGCGTAGACCGCGAGGATGTGCCGGCGCACGGCCTCCCCGAGCGACGCGCTCCCCCGCGCCGGCGGCGACGGACGCAGCGCGCCCGGCGGGCCCGACCGCGGCTTCGCGGCGGCCGGCCGCGGCGGCGCCGCGGCGATCTCGGGCGGCAGGTGCTCGAGATCGAGCGGCGCGCCGCGGGCGAGGAGGGACGCGCGCTCGACCACGCTCCGGAGCTCGCGGACGTTCCCCGGCCAGAGGTACGCCTCGAGCTGCGCGAGGGCGCGCGGGGTGATCCCGCCCCTCGAGAGCCCCGCCGCGGCGCTCTGGCGCTCCAGGAAATGCTCGGCCAGCCGGCGCACGTCGCCGTCGCGCTCGCGCAGCGGCGGGAGCGAGAGCCCGAGCGCGCCGACGCGCTTCTGGAGACCCTCGTGGAACGAGCCCTCCAGCACGCGCGCGCCCAGATCGCGGGCCGTGGCGGCGATGACGCGCACGTCCGCGACCAGCGCCTGCCCGCCGCCGATCCGGCGGAACGGCTCGCCGTCGAGCACGCCGACGAGCGGCGGCTGGAGCTCGAGCGGGAGCGCGCCGATCTCGTCGAGGAACAGCGTGCCCCCCTCGGCGAGCTCGAGCAGCCCGGGGCGCGCCGCCTGCCGCCCGTCCGCCGCCGCCTCCACGCCGAAGAGCTCCTCCCGCAGGCGCTCGGCCGGGAGGCGCGCCGCGCTCACCGCCACGAACGGCCCGCCCGCGCGCGGGCTCGCCGCGTGGAGCAGCCGCGCGCAGAGCTCCTTGCCCGTGCCCGGCTCGCCGGCGATGAGCAGCGGCGCGCGCTCGTGCTCCGAGAGCTCGCGCAGCCGCTCCATCGCGCGCGCCCAGCGCTCCGAGGCGCCGACGACGCGCACCTCGCTCTCGTCCTCGATCCACACGACGCGCGTCATCCCGCCACCGCAGGAGCAGAGGTGTTCCGTGCGCCGGGAAGGGGCTGCGCTTGCTTCGACATCGCATCTCCTCGATTCGTGAGCGACTCGTGGCAATCCGCGGGCAGACGCCGGGCGGCGCGTCTGCCGTTGTCTACGTGACCGCGCTGTCCTCAGCGCAGGCGGTGGCCAGGGATGAGCCACCGGGAACGACGACGGACGATGGCGGACGGCCGGCCACCGACGGACCCTCGCGGGCGACCGGCCACAATGATCAACGTAAGGACGGCGACTGATAGAAGATGCCGGATGGTGTCACCCGGACAGCGACAACCACTCTACCGCGAATCAAGGTCGTGTGGGAAGGGAGATCCCAAGGGGGGGCGACCGGCGACAAAAAACTACGTGCTCAAAATTTGTGCGTACGCGCGGACCTGGGTTAGTCGACCCGTGTACCCGACGTGTACCCGAAAGGAGAGACGACGAGATGAGCTCGAAGCGCAAGACCCCGGCCCGCACGAAGACCACGAAGGTCCCGAGCCCGCTCGCTGCCCCGGCCGCCGCGACGCAGCCGGCGAGCGCGGTCTCCGCCCCCGCCGCCGTCGAGATGCCCTCTCCGGCCGTGCAGCCCGCGCCCGAGCGCGCGCGCGCCGAGGCCCCGAAGGCCGCGCCTCCGCCCCCGCGCCTGTCGCGCGAGGAGCGGCACCGGCTGATCGCCAAGGTGGCCTATGGATATGCCGAGAGGGCCGGCTTCCGGAACAACCCCGTTGAGGACTGGCTGAACGCCGAGCGAGAGGTCGACGCGCGGTTCGAGCGCCTCGCCAGCTGAGATCCCGCGGCGGCGGCGCAGGCGGCCCGCGGCGCCGCCGCGCCCGGCCCGCGCGCGCTCGACAGGCACGCTGGCGAGATCCAGCGAGGGTGTCCGCGGAGGGGGAGGGAACCGGGGGAGGCGAGGGGAGCGCTGCGCGACGCCGCCGCGCCCCGGCATCTGCCCACCACGCCCGCACCACGACGGGCGGCTCCCGTGAAGGAGCCGCTCCCACGCGACGAGCGGCGCGGCGACGGGCCGGCGCGCCCGGCGGCCGCTCCGGGGCCGTCGAGGCTCGTAGCGGCGCCGCGGGATAGGTATCCTCGCGATCGACGTGGGCGATGGGCCCACGGATCGCGGTCCACGCGCGCGCCGGCCGCCTGGACCGCGAAGGTCCGCACCCCGATACTCTCGCCATGCATTCAGGTCACGTCCTCGCCAACCGCTTCCAGCTGGAACGCCTCGCGGGCTCCGGCGGGATGGGCGCGGTGTGGCGGGCGGTCGACCGGCAGAGCGGCCAGGCGGTGGCCCTCAAGGTGATCTTCAACCAGGGCCGGGAGCACGTCGTGCGCTTCCAGCGGGAAGCGCGCCTGCTCGCGGAGCTCGAGCACCCCGCCGTCGCCCGGTACATCGACCACGGCGTGACGGCGGACGGGCTCTACTACCTCGCCATGGAGTGGCTCGAGGGCGAGGACCTCGGCGCGCGGCTGTCGCGCGGGCCGCTCGGGATCGAGGCCAGCCTGATGCTCGTCGGCCGCGTCGCCGAGGCGCTCGCCGCCGTCCACGCGCGCGGCATCGTGCACCGCGACCTCAAGCCGACGAACGTGTTCCTGCCCCGCGGCGACATCGGGAGCGCGAAGCTCATCGACTTCGGCATCGCGCGCCAGGCGGACGCGACCTACGAGCTCACCCTCACCGGCTCGGCGATCGGCACGCCCGCCTACATGGCGCCGGAGCGGGTCCGCGGCGATCTCGACGTCGACGCGCGCGCCGACCTCTACTCGATCGGGTGCCTCTTGTTCGAGTGCCTCACCGGGCGCTCGCCGTTCGTCGCCCAGCACCCGCTGTCGGTCCTCGCCAAGGTGCTCTTCGAGGCCGCGCCGCGCCCGAGCACGTTCTGCCCGAACATCCCGCAGCCGCTCGATCTGCTCGTGACCCGGCTGCTCGCCAAGAACCCCGCGGAGCGCCCCGGGGACGCGGGCGAGGTCGCCGCCGAGCTCCGGATGCTGAGCGTCGTCGAGGGCAGCATGTCGAGCGGCTCCGGCCTGCCGACGCCGGCGCTGACGAAGAGCGAGCGGCGGCTCGTCAGCGTCGTGCTCGCGGCCGAGATGAGCGCCGGCAAGCGCGGGCCGCCGTCGGGCCGCCCGCACGGCGCGGCGAGCCCGCCCCCGCGGGTCAACGACACGGTGCTGTCGGGCCACCACGCCACCGTCGTGTCCGGCAGCAGGGAGGCGCTGCCCGCGGACCTGCTCGCGCCGGCGCCGCCGGCGCGGCCGCGGCCCGCGCCGCCGCCGAGCACGCCGTTCCACGAGGTCCGGCAGGCCGCGCAGTCGCACGGCGCGGTCCTGGAGGTGCTCGCCGACGGCTCGGTCGCCGCGGTCGTCGCCGGCGCGGGCTCGCCGACCGACCTCGCCGCGAACGCCGCCCGCTGCGCGCTCTCGATCCACGCGCTGCTGCCCGGGGCGTGGGTGGCGCTGGCGACCGGCTGGGACGTCATCGCCGGGACGCAGGCGGTGGGGCAGGTCATCGACCGCGCCGGCGCGCTGCTCGACGCGCGCGTCCGCCACGCCTCGGACGACCCGTCCTCGGGCCGGCCGGTGCTCATCGACCGGATGACGGCCGCGCTCCTCGGCGATCGCTTCGAGATCGCCGCGGGCAGCCAGGGCCCCACGCTGCTCGGCGCGCGCGAGCCGCAGGACGGCGGGCGCCGGGTGCTCGGCAAGGCGACGCCCTGCGTGGGGCGCGAGCGGGAGCTCCGGGCGCTCGAGGACCTGCTCGACGAGTGCGCCACCGAGGGGGTCGCGCGCGTCGTGCTGGTCACGGCCGGCGCCGGCGTCGGCAAGTCGCGGCTCGGCGGCGAGCTGATCCGGCGGGTCGAGGCGCGCAGCGAGCCCGTCGCGGTGTGGCGCGCGCACGGCGATCCGATGCGCGGCGGGGCGCCGCTCGGGCTCGTCGCGGAGCTCGTGCGGCGGGAGGCGGGCCTCGTCGACGGCGAGCCGCTCGAGGCGCGCCGGGAGAAGCTCGCGGCGCGGGTCGCGCGCAGCGCCCCCGCCGCGGCGCGGGAGCGGGTCACCGAGCTGCTCGGCGAGCTCTGCGACGCGCCGTTCCCGGAGAGCCCTGCGCTGCGCGCGGCCCGGCAGGACCGCGCGGTGCTCGAGGAGCAGATGCGGCGGGCGTTCCTCGACTTCCTGCGGGCCGAGTGCGACGCGCAGCCGGTGCTGATCGTGCTCGACGACGTGCAGTGGAGCGATCGGAGCTCGGTGGAGGCGCTCGACGCGGCCCTCCGGCACCTGCGGCACCAGCCGCTCCTCGTGATGGCGCTGGCGCGCCCCGGGGTGCGCGAGGCGTTCCCGGATCTCTGGGAGGATCGCGAGGCGACCGAGATGCGGCTCGGGGAGCTCTCGCGCCGCGCGTGCGAGCGGATCGTGCGCGAGGTCCTCGGCGACGAGCTCCCGGCGGCGGAGCTCGCGGCGCTGGTCGACCGGTCGGCGGGCAACGCGTTCTTCCTCGAGGAGCTGGTGCGCGCGACGGTGGAGCGGCCGGCGGGGGGGGTGCCGGAGACGGTGCTGGCGATGATGCAGTCGCGGATCGCGGCGCTCGAGCCCGAGGCGCGGCGGGTGCTGCGCGCCGGGGCGGTGATGGGGGAGGTGTTCTGGCGGGGGGGGCTGGAGGCGCTGCTCGGCGGGGGCGGGCAGGTGCCGCAGCTCGAGTCGTGGCTGCTCACGCTGGAGAAGCGCGAGCTGCTCGAGCCGCGGCCGGAGTCGACGCTGCGCGGGGAGGTGGAGCTCGCGTTCCGCCACGCGCTGGTGCGGGACGCGGCCTACGAGATGCTGACGGACGCGGATCGGGCGCTCGGGCACTGGCTCGCGGCCGAGTGGCTGGAGCGCGTGGGCGGGGACGAGCCGGCCGTGCTCGCGATGGTCGACCGGCACCTCGGCCGGGCGGCGGAGGAGGCGCTCGCGCTCGGCAACGCCGACGGCGCGGCGGGGCACCTCGCGCGGGCGGCGGGGGTCCGCGCGCGGCTGGGCCAGTTCGACGGGGCGATCGCCGCGATGACGCGGGCGTTCGAGCTGGCGGACGTGGCGCGGCGCGACCCGGGCGAGCTCGGCGGGTGGGTGGAGATCCTCGCGAAGGCGGTCGGCCATGGGCGGCGGGCGCCGTCGCTCTCGGCGGTCGCGGACCGCATCCTGTCGCGGGTGGACGCGGGCGCCTCGCTCGAGGTCCGGTCGAAGGTGCGCATCGAGCTCGCGCGCGCGCTCGGGGCGACGAACCTGTTCCGGATGTCGCACGACCTGCTCGACGACGTTGTCGAGATGGCGGTCGGGCGCCGCGAGCTCCTGCGCGAGGCGCTGACGGTGGACGTGGAGGTCTCGTGCCTGCAGGGGCAGTTCGCGCGCGCGCGGCGCGCCGCGCTCGACCTCGGCGCGCTCGGGCCGATCGAGGATCTGCGGGGCCTCCTGTCGGTCGCCCTGGCGCGGGCGACGTCGGGCGACCGGGCGGGCGCGATGGAGGCGCTGTCGCGCTCGGAGGCGGCGTCGGAGCCGGGGGACCGGGTGGCCGAGGCCGTGCGGGCGAAGCTGCTCGCGATGATCGAGCTCTACGCGGGGGATTTCCGGGCCGCGGTGCGGGCGTGCGAGCGGGCGCTGGAGCTGGATCGGGCGCTCGGGCTGCGCTTCGACGGGGTGGTGAACCTGCACAACCTCGCGTACGCCTGCGTGCGGCTGGGCGACCACGAGCGGGCGCGGGCGCTGTTCGCGGAGTCGCTGGAGCGGGCGGACGAGGCCGGGTACGACCGGGTGGCGGCCTCGAACCGGATGTACATCGCGTACCTCGACGGGGTGGAGGGGGTGGGGGACGCGCGCGAGCGGCTGAAGGAGCTGATCGCGCGGGCGGAGGAGCAGGGCTACTGGCACGACGTGCTGCAGGGCCGGTGGGCGGCGGCGATGCTGCTGAAGAACGCGCGCAACGACGCGCTGGCGCGGCGCGAGTTCGAGGACCTGCTGGAGCTGTCGGTGCGGCTCGGGGATCCGCTGCTGGAGAAGGACGCGCGCGCGTGGCTCGACCGCGCGGAGCGGTGAGGGGCGGCGGGGACGAGCGGGGGCGAGCGGGGGCGGGCGAGTTGGGGGGGGGGGAGCGGGCCCGGCGGAGCGGGCCCGGCGGAGCGGGCCCGGCGGAGCGGGCCCGGCGGAGCGGGCCCGGCGGAGCGGGCCCGGCGGAGCGGGCCCGGCGGAGCGGGCCCGGCGGAGTGACACGACGAGTGTCCGGATGGGTCGAGGAGAGCCTCCGGAGTGACACTACGTGTGCCCGGACGTTGACAGGAGAGCCTCCGGAGTGACACTACGTGTGCCCGGACGTTGACAGGAGAGCCTCCGGAGTGACACTACGTGTGCCCGGACGTTTACAGGAGAGCCTCCGGAGTGACACTACGTGCGCTCGGAAGCGCGCAGCAAGGGGGGCCGGCGAACCTGCGCGCCTGGTTCGAGAGGTGCGGAGGCCTCCTGCCGAGGACGCGCGCGTTCCTTTCTTGCGCCTGGCGGTGGCCATCCGGCTCCGAGCTTCACGGCCGCGCTCGGCGGCCGGCACATCTTCAGGAGGCCAAAGCCAAGACCAACGACGAAGACCCGAGGAAGGCGCCTGCGTCGCCTGGGAAGAGCTCGAGCTGCTGCGGGAAGCGAGCGAGTGGCTGCTGGCCAACCTCACGCCCGACGGCGCCCGCCGGCCCGCCGCGAAGCAGCGCGGCGAGGCCGAGGCGATGCGCGACCGGCTCTGGACGCTCCTGGTCCGGCGCTACGCGGAGCTGCGGAAGATCGGTTACTACTTCCACGGCAATGCCTTGGAGGATGTCAATCCGAAGCTCCAGTCGCGGGTCGTCAACGGCGCGGCGGAGGAGGCAGAGGAGGACGCCGGCGAAGAGCGAGAGGCAGACGAGGAGCCCGAGGAAGCGACGCCGACGAGCGCTCGCGCCTCGCAGGCAGCTATGCGACGGCGCACGCTCTGGACGGTACGACCCACGTTCGTGGTGGTGTTCTCGCCTAGATTCCGTTTGACCCCGAATCCTGTCATCTGAAGAATGGCCCGCGTCGCCACGTTGCTCGCGTGTTTCGGAAGAGGGGGACGGAGACGATGAGGACGACAGGCCGGCAGATCCCATCGGCGGCAGGGCTCGCCCTCGCCCTCGCCCTCGTTCTCGGTAGCGTGCCGATGCAGGGAGAAGCGTCCGAGCTGAGCGCCGGTGTGAGCCTCGGGTGGCTCCAGGCCGGCACAGCGTCGCGCCTCGCGGTCGGGCCGCATGCGGGGATCTCGTGGCGCATCACGAGGGAAGTCCTCTTCAAGGTTCACGACCTGTGCAGCGTCGTGCCCCCGATCCAGATCGGCGGGGCCGGCGTTTACAATCACGCCTCCGTCGCCATCGGAGTTGCCTGGGCGGACGGCGATTTCAGCGGGGGGCCATCGGCTGCGATCTATTTCATGCCAGCGTGCGGCAAGGCCATGTGTGGGCGCGTCGCCGGGATGGCCGTGGGCGGTCACGTGCAAACGAGCGCGTACGTTGCCGGACCGCTCGGCGTGTCGGTGAGCGCAAATGTGGATTGGGTCGGCGGGAGCAGTCTCGTGCTTCCAGGTCATTTGTCGGTGCTTGTCGTTGCCGGTCCCGTGCTTCGGTGGGGTGTGAAATGAGCATGAATAAAAGATGTTTGCTGGTGATTGTGGTCGTCGCCGTCTGGGTGCTATCGGCGTGCAACTGGACGGTGGGGGACTGCTATCCCCGCGAGGAGTGGGAGAAGGGCGGAGGTGCAGGCGGACCCGTCGGTCCGCCCGTTCCCGTCATCACCTCCGTCGCGTCGGGGGACTTCGGGGCGGACCCTCAGGATGGCAGGAAGGAGAAGATCCAGTGCAACAAAACGGAGGACGAGGACGAAGACGAAGAGGAGAGCCCGAGCGACAGCTCGGAGAGGCCGACAGCTAGCCCGACGAGCCCGCCAGATCCCTGCCAGGAGAGCGGCGCTCCGCAGATGGGTTGCAACATCTCGGTGTTCGAACCGTCGATATTTCATTTTGTTACGATCGTAGCCTACGACGGTACCGTGGCAGGCGGTTGGCAGGAAGCGACGACGGGGTTGGTCTTCAGACGAAATGGCCGAGGCGTCGACGCGTGCACGGTTCACAT
This sequence comes from Sorangium cellulosum So0157-2, assembly GCF_000418325.1. Lineage (GTDB taxonomy): Bacteria > Myxococcota_A > Polyangia > Polyangiales > Polyangiaceae > Sorangium > Sorangium cellulosum_D. The sequence goes on along the minus strand of NC_021658.1, from coordinate 11,337,559 downwards.
CGGAATGCCATTGCGATCTGCGGCTTGGGGGGATATCTCGGCGGAGAGGGCAGCGCTCATCAGTTCCGATCTGGTGAATCAGATAGCTGCAAAGTTTTATGAAGAAGGGCTCACTGATCTTCCGCCTGGTATATTCTGCGACAAATTCAAGGGTGAGATGCGCAAACGGTTTGAGGAAGGTGAGAATTACGAGGGCCTCGGCGCCAGGCTTATGAATTGATCCTGCCCTGCTTCCCTGGACGCTCCGAGGTCAATTATGAGGCAGGGATGGGACGGAGAAGGAGGAAAATGTTCGTGTTCGAACTCAAGGTGAAGGCGATACGACTATGAAGCACAGTATCAGAGATCTGCTGGACGTCGTCTACAGATATTACCCGCGCGGGATTGATGTTGTCGAGCAAGCCGACATTCAGCGATACAAGGAAACCGAGGAGTACGTACGTCTGGTGGCCGCGCGGCGGCGGGCGGCGGCGGACGAGCGTTGGCCTGCCTTGCTGCGTCGGATCGAAGAACGATTTCCTTCTAGTATTATTACGAATGATTCGTTTCACTTGCCTACGGGGTCCTTGGACGCTTGTTACCGATTTTCGGTTTCTCTGCCAGATGCAGCTGGCGGCCGAACGCTGTGGTTCCACATTGGTTTCCTGGTTCCTTACTACTTTGTCTATGGTTGGCGTCAGGTTCAGTTTGTGAGGCCGCCAGAAAAGTTTAGAGTTGTCCTTGGTGGCGTGAATTTCTTCATTTCTCGAAATCCACATGATCTGGAGCTCGTGTCGAACGCGGATGATGAGAGGCTAAAGAGCGTCACGTTTGATGAGTCGTATATCGACTTCGAGTTGTCGGCCGACGAACTTCCGTGCGCAGAGTGGATTTTTCGCGCCATCGAAGCGACCTTCGGTTGTGAACGCATGCCGCCGGAGGTCGGCATGGTGCTCGTGCCGGATGTGGCGGTGAACCCACGGGCTCTCGGGGAGGCTAGGCTATACGATTGCCTGTTTACGGCCGGTCATGAATGGGTGCGCCCTTCGCCATGTGAAGTGCGGACACCTGGCGTAGAGGTCGATGCGAGCAACCTGACAGGACGATTTGCCGCAGTCCTCAAGGTATTGGCGGCGCTCTACAAGATCTTGTGGAGCTTGATGCCAGAGGTGCAGGGCGCCTTTTTCGGGGGGGTGACAACAGATGGGGTCCTGCGTAAAGAGGAAGTGCTGAGCGTGCTTGCCGAGATCCGGGCGCTCATGGATCCGCCGAAGACCCCCCGCGGCATCGCTTCCAAGCGTGAGCTCGAAGCTGCTATCCGCGAGATCGAAGCGCTGGTCGCTAGGTGGGATGGTGAAGGCGAGCCACCAGTCTCCATGGTCGCTTGGGCCTCCACGTTCCTGGCGAATTGGCTCCTGGACTCGGAGCCCAAAGCCTCCCCGTCGCGGTCGCGCTGATCCGCGCCGCCGTCCCTTTGTTGCAGTGCCCGCTATTGGATGACAGCACACGCGCGCCGGCTCCAGGATCTTGAATCTATGAAACATAATATCGACGAGCTGCTCGACATCGTCTATCGTTATTATCCTCGTGGGGTTGGGATCACCGAGGATGGTGATATCGACGATCAGCTCTGCATAGGTACGGAAGAGCACGACCGGCTCGTGCGCGCGCGGATCCAGGCATCGAAGAGCGACCGATGGCGCTCCTTGCGGCGTCGCATCCGAGACGGATTCCCTGGTAGGTTCATGGACCATTCGCTGCATCTCCCCGCCGGCGGCTGCGATGCCTGCTACTCTTTTTCGATCGACATGCCGGAGTCTACGGGGCGAACGCTGTGGTTCCATGTGAGCTTTCTGGTTCCTTACTATATCGTCCATAGCTCGCGCACGGTCGATATCGTGAAGCAAACAAGGGACTTGTTTGTGGTCACGTTCCGAGGGACACGTTTCGTCGTCTCGCTCAGCCCGTTCGATCCGAGGTTCGTCGCACGTCCAGACGATCGCCAGAGGTTCACCGTCGTCAGGAGGGAATACGCCGCTTTCGAATTGTTGCCCGAGGAGCAGCCGTGCGCGACGTGGATTTCCGGCGACATCGAAGCGACCTTCGGCTGCGAACGCATGCCTCCGGAGATCGGGACCGTGCTCGTGCCGGATGTGCTCGCAGGCCTGCGTCTCCCCGGGGAGGTTAGGCTCTACGATTGCCTGTTCACGGACCATCACAGGTGGGTGGAGCCATCGCCGTCTGACGAACCGGCACCCGGCGTCGAAGTTGAAGCGAGCAACCTGACAGAGCCGCTGGTCGCGGTGCTCACGGTGCTTGGGGCGCTCTATGACCTCTTGTGGACCCTGATGCCAGAGCTGCAGAGCGGCGCTTGTTACTGCGTGGTGCGGACGGATGGAGTCCTGCACAAAGAGGAAATGGTAAAGGCGCTGGCGAAGATTCGCGTGCTCCTCGAGCCACCGAAGACTGCCCGCGGCATCGCTGCGAAGCGCGAGCTCGAAGCCGCCACGCGCGAGCTCGAAGCGCTGGTCGCTTCGTGGGACGGTGAGGGCGCGCCGCCCTCAGCCATGGTCGCCTGGGCCTCTCGCTTCCTGGAGAGCTGCCTCGTGGACGCAGATCCCTGAGCCTCCTCGTAACCGTCGTGGAGACCGGCGCCGTCCTCCCGGGGCGTGACCGCGGCTATTCAGGAAACCGAAGCGTCTCGTGGGCCTCGCCGCTCTCTGCCACCGTCGTGCTGCCATCGTAGTTCCAGCTGGTGCCGCCCTCGCCCGGCTGTCCGAGCTCGATGGTGACGCCCTCGAGCGTGAGCCGGTCCTCGTCGAGGTAGGCGACGCCGATCGAGTCGCCGCCGCGCCCCGGGCCGCCGTAGCCGCCGGGACCACCCTGGCCGCCCCGGCCGCCGTAGCAGGCGGCGAGTTGATTCCCCAGCGTTCCGTCCGGTGCGCCTCGTCCGCCTCTGCCGCCGTCCTGGGGTTCCCCGCCGTTGCCGCCCGTGCCGCCGAAGTCCGTCGTGATCTTCGTGTCGCGCACGGTCACCCGGGCGTGGAGCGCGATGATGCCGATGGACGGGTATGCGTTCGCTCCCCCGCGGCCCCCGCGCCCTCCGCAACCCCCGCCACCGCCCGAGCCTCCTCCTGGGCCGCCCTTGGACGCCTCGCCGCACACGGCGAGCCCGCCCCGGCGACCGCCGCCGCCGTCGCCGCCCTGGCCCGGCGTGCCCCAGGTGCCCTCGCCCCCCGTGTCGCCCTCCCATCCCGTCTCGGTGAGGCGCCCGATGCCCTTGCCAGGCGCGCCCACCGTCCCCGGAGCCCCCGGGCCGCCGCTGGACCCGCCCTCGCAACCGCGGTTGTCCTGCTCCCCGATGCCGCCGTGTACGGGCGGCAAGAGGTCCGCGGGCAGCCCGTCGCCTCCGTCCTCGGCGCTGTCGGCCCGCCCGTCACCTCCCTTGCCCCCGGTGCTCGTGACCCCGTTCTCGCACCGGTTCACGACCGCAGGCCCGCCGGCGACGACGGCCGCCGAGCACGCGTCCCCACCGAACATGCCATCCGGTCCGTCCGGTTGTCTGTACTCCCAGTCCTTGCCAGGCTGGCCTCCGTCTCCTCCGTTGGCGGAGATCTCGCTCCGCAGGATCTCCACCGCCGTGGTCGACTGGGCGAGCACGCCGACCGAGCCCCGACTCGGCATGTCGAGATCGGCGATCGTCGACACCCCGTCCGCAGCCCCGCTGTCAGCGGGTCCCGCGGGCTCGACGATCACCAGGGGGCCCAAGGCCCCACGGTGATTAAACTCAGTCCGCGGGCGCCGGGGGTCGCGCACCCAGTTCCGGCAGTGGAAACCCCCGAGGAGATCCACGCCGGAGGGCACCCTGATCGTACCCACCTCGAACCCATCGTTGCAGAGGAACACGCGCCCTCGTCCAACGCGCGTGAGCTCGATCGCGCGCGCGACGGTGTACACCGGCGCCGCCTTCGTGCCGGGGTTCCTGTCGTCGCCAAAACCGTAGTTTCCGGCGAGGAACACGCCGCAACCGTCGTCGAGGATATCGGCGGCGACGTGCTCGATGCACACCGACTCCGGGGGCGGATCGTTCTCGCACGAGGTGCCTTCACAGGGCGTCACCCCAGGGTCGTTGACGCCGGGCGCAGTTCCGCAGCCGGTCGCCCACGGCGATAGCAGTAAGACGAAGGTGGTAGCGGTGGTCTTTCTCATAAACGTCTCCTGACGTGCGCCGCCAGCGCTGGGCGGTTCATCGAGGCGATTCCGGGTCTGGCGCATCGAACCGGTACCAGAACGCCGCAGTCCCGTGCTCCCCCTCGCCGAGCCCACTTTGCGGGGGTGCGTTGGCGCCGAGCCCTCCGGCGCCGGCTTGTCCGGGCAAGACCGTCGCTCGCGGGAAAATGGCCACGGCGGCACCCACGGAGCCGATGCCGAGCGAGTGGCCCCCGAGACCGCCGCCCGCATCGCCCCCGCGGCCGCCGTGGCCGCCAAAGCCACCTCTGCACCCGCGCGACGCGTCGGTCAAAAGACCGTGGCCGCCGAGACCGCCGTCGACGCCAAAGCCTCCCCACTGGCCCGTTCCGCCGACCCCGCCATCGCCGCCCTTGGCCCACTCACCACAGCCCCTCGACCCTCACGCCGAGCTCCCGCCCGGTCGCCACCGGCGAGGCGTGAATCCGATCCTGAGCAGGCGCGAGCCCCAGGAAGGAGAAGTCCGTGAAGAAGGACGCGGCGGTCGCTGCCCCGATCGCACCCCCGGCGATGAGCATGCCAATGCCCACGCCCGCGGACAGGTTGCGCTCGTCTCGGAGGCGGAGCAGGTCAGCGCACGCCGGGCGGTCCGCCGCTTGCCAGCACCTGGACCCGCTCGGCGTGGCACCGCCGTTGAGCCCGTCGCGCCGCTCGCTCAGGTCACCGTCAAGGCTGGCGGCCCGGATCATGAGAAGGCCGCCCGCGGACAGGGTGGCCGTCGTGACGGCGATCCCCGCGATGCGCAGCGCCGCCGGCCACGACGCCGGCGGCCCGGGAGGCCGCGGGCGCAGCGGGGGCGGTGCGCTCGCGGGCTTCGGCGCCGCGGGCGGAGCGTCCTTGGCGCTGCTCACCGCCGCGCGCGGGAGCTGCATCGAAATGTTGTACTCCGTGTTGGCGACGGCGCCGAACGACTGAAACGCTTCCTCGCGCCCCGGCGCCCGGGCCCGCACCATGTGCTGGCCGGGCTCCAGGAACAGCGTGTAGGTCCGCGCGGTACGGCCGATCTCCTTGCCATCGACCAGCACCTCGGCGTCCGGCGGATTGACGGAGAGATAGAGCTTGGCGACGTGCGGCGCCGCGTCGCGCTGTCCCGCCTCCAACCGCTTCTGCAGCGCCACCGGCAGCGCCTCGCGCTGCTCAAGGCTCAAAGCCAGGTGCTCGGCCGCATCACGGTACTTGCGCAGCGCGAGCTCGCAAAGGCCGAGCTCGCCGGCGAGCTCCGCGCGCTCTCGCTCGGTGACAGACCCCGGAGCGGCTGCCTCCAAAGCCGCCTTGTACGCGGCCTACGCCTCGGTCCACCGCCCCGCGTCGCGCGCTCGGCGGGCACGGCGAACATGATCCTTGAGCGTGGAAACGTCGCTCCCTCCCGGCGACGGACGCAACTCCGCTGCGCCGGCCGCGCCGGCCAAACCCGTTGACGCGAAGGCGGCCAGCAGCAGCGAGAGCACGTGCACACGGCAACGCATGCAAGCACGGTACTGACGCCCGGCGCTCGGCGTCAACCGACGCGAAAAAGGCCTCAACGCCGCCCTCTGAGCGGGAATCCGAGGCCAGATGACGGAACGTCTCCCGGCCCGTTCCGTCCGGCGGCGATCGCGCAGCCAATCTCAGCCATCGGGTGGAACGTTGTACTACATCGTCCGACCAAAGTGAGCTCGTCCGTGCACTTTGCTGACGCCGAGAGGGCCGCTCAGGTGTGCTACCGGCGTGCGCAAGCCATCCGGCAGCGCCAGCTGCTTCGAGGTCCTGCGGCGCATCGCGAGGCGCCATGGTGTGCCGGCGCGGAACGCCGAGGACGTGGCGCAGGACGCGCTCCTGCGCTGGCTGGAGGCGAACCCGGGGCGCGAGCCGGGCGGAGACACGGCGGCGTACCGCGCCGCGATCGCGCGCAATCGGGCGCGCAACCATGTCCGCGATGCGCGCCGGCGCGGAGAGGTGCTGACGTCGTTCGAGGAGCGCGAGCTCCGAGCCGAGTGCCCGACGCCCGAAGAGCTCCTCCGCTGCCGGCAGCGCGAAGTGCTCACGCACCGCCTCGTTGGCGAGGTCGACCCGAAGTACCGGGACCTCTTGATCAAGCACGACCTGGAGGGGATCCCGCTCGTCCAGATCGCCGCGGAGCTGGGGCTCCACCCCGATGCCGTCAAGACGCAGCACCGTCGCGCGCGCGAGCAGCTCGATGCGGCGGCGCAACGCTTGAGAGCGAAGCAACGCTCGCGCGGGTGGGAAGACGCCGCCTGCGTCGCTCCGCTCGGGCTCTACCGCTGCGAGGGGCGGATCCGCCGCCTGGGCCGCTGGAGCCTGAGGGTCGTGGCTCAGGGGACGACCCTCGTGATCACGAGCGCCATCGTCGCTGCGCTGACCTCCCCGTCGAGCTTGGAGCCGTGGCGCCGTTGGGCCGTTGGTGAACGCTGGGCGGAGCCGACGGAGCAGGCCTCTGTGCCGCTCTCCGAGGAGCCGAGCGACGGACGGTCTGGGGCGCCCATCGCGGCGCCTCCGGGGAGAGGCATGGTGCCGCTCCCGATAGAACGAGGCGACGGGCACGCCGGCGCCGAGCCGAACAGGACACAGGCTCCGTCGCTCGCGACATCCCGTGTTGCCTCGCCGCCCGTGAGCTCGATGCCGAACATCAGCGCGCGCGAGAGGAGCTTGATCAGCCAGGCCCGAAGGGCCATGGAGGCTGACACGGCGGAGGCGGACCTCGACGCTCGACGGCTGCTCGAAGCCCACGCGCAAGAGTTCCCGCGAGGTCGGCTCGCCGCGGAGCGCGAGGCGATGCTGAGGCAGCTTCGCTGAATCGCCGGCTGTTCAGCAACCGCTGAACAGACGGGGACGATGGTGCTGCCCTTCGGGCACCACAAGGACGAGATCCGCCCTGGTTCGGACAGGAACGCTCATGTCAGGAGGCGACAGATCATGGAAGATGTGCTGGGTGGGATGTGGCTCGTATCGCCGGTCGTCCTCGCGATGATGGCCTGCGTCGCGATCGGGTTCGCGGTCACGGCGCGCGAGGCGATGGGACGCGAGCGCGGGTTCCGCGAGGCGCGCGAGGAGACGCATCAGGACGAAGCGTCGGCCCTCACCGACGCGAAGGCACGACGTGCTGCAGGGCCGGCGGGCGGCGGCGATGCTGCTGAAGAACGCGCGCAACGACGCGCTGGCGCGGCGCGAGTTCGAGGACCTCCTGGAGCTGTCGGTGCGGCTCGGGGATCCGCTGCTGGAGAAGGAAGTTACGGATCTTCGCTGACCTCCCCGCCTCGAGGCTGCGCGGCCGGAGGTCGATCCTGCTCACCCGGCCCGCCGGGCGGCGCGAGCGGCAGCTCGACGATGAACGTCGCGCCTTCGCGCGGCTCGCTCTCGAGGCGGATCGTGCCGTGGTGCGCGAGGACGATCTGCCTCGCGATGTAGAGCCCGAGCCCGAGCCCACCGTAGTGCTGGACCGAGACGGCGCGCTCGAACCGCCCGAAGATCCGATCCCTGTCCTCCGCCGCCACGCCGATGCCGAGATCCCTCACGGACAGCTTCGCCAAGGCGCCCTCCGCGACGACGGCGACCACGATCGGCCTCCCGGCACCGTACTTCATCGCGTTGGACAGCAGCGCGACCACGACCTGCTCGATGCGCTCCGCGTCCCAGCGCCCGATCACCGGCGCGCCGGCGTTCAGCTCGAGCGCGCAGCCAGACTGGTGCAGCGCGTCCCGGTAGTCGGCCACCACCCTGCGGACCAGCGCCGCGAGATCCACCGGCTGGAGGCGGAGAACGAGCTGGCTGTTGCTGAGCTGCGCGACGTCGATCAGATTCACGACGAGCGCTGTGAGGCGGTCGACCTGCCGCAAGGGCCTCTCGATCTGCTCGGCGAGCGCGTGGAGGTTCTGCCTCGTGAGGGTCCGATGGACGCGCTGGAGCTGGAGCCGCAGCGGCGTGAGCGGGGTCCGCAGCTCGTGAGAGGCCACGGCGAGAAACTCTTCGCGCAGACGGAGCGCGTCTTCGGCCGCCACGCGGGCCTCGTGCTCCCTGAGGACCAGGAGCGCGTTCTCGAGAGAAATAGCGGCCTGCGCGGCCAGCACCTCCAGGATCGCGAGGCGATCCGCCGTGAAGGCGCCCGCGGCGAGGTTGTTCTCGAGGTACAAGATTCCGATCGGCTCGGTCTGCCGCACGATCGGGACGCACAGCACCGATCTCGGCCGAGCGCGGGCGAGGTACTCGTCGGACGAGAACTTCCCGACCTCGATCTCCCTCGTGGCGTCGGCCAGGATGACCGGCTGCCGGGCGCGCCAGACATAGGCGACGATCGATGTCGGGACGAGCGAGCTCGAGCTCGCGGGGATAGAGCCCAGCATCGTCGTCGCGAGCCCGCCCTCGTCGAGCCGAGCTTCGGCCTCGATCTGCAGGATCCCGTCGCGCGCGAGGAGCAGGCAGCCCCTCTGCGCGCCGCCCTCCTCCATCACCACCTGGATCATCCGGCGGATGAGCCGCTCCAGGACGATCTCGCCCGATATCGTCTGCGACGCCTTGACCACCGACACGAGGTCGAGGTGCTCCGCCCGCGCGGCGAAGGTCGCGTTCGCCGCGCTCGGCGCGCTCGGCGCGAGCTCCGGGTGCTGCTGCTCGAGCTGCCTGACCTTCCCGTTGGCACCCCACCGGAGGTAGCAGTGGCGGGCCTCTCGGAGGTACGTATCCGCGAAGGCCTCGAACCCCCGCTCCCGGTAGAACCGCGAGGCGAGCTCGAGGCAGAGCCCCTCACCGGAGACGAACGCGTTCTCCTTCGCCGCGCGGATCGCCCGCTCGTACAGCCGCATCGCCTCGTGATCCTCTCCAGTGATCCGGGCTATCTCGGCGGCGAGGAGCGCGTGCTTGTAGAGGAAGTTCTCCGGACAGCTGCTCTCCCATTCACGAAGCCGCTCCTCCTGAGCGGCCAGCTTCTCCAGGTGCTCCGACCTCTCGTCCGGCGCGCCCTCCTCGCAGCAGGCCGCCAGCGTCAACGCGTCGTAGAAGCAATGTTCGGCGCTCTCCAGGGAGACCGGGGAGACCCACAAAAGGTCCTTCGCCTGGCCGGCGCTGTGGAGGGCTTGTTTGTAATCTCCGGACATGAAACGAGCCTGCGTCTTCCAGACGAAATAGTGCAATGCGGCGAGCGGGACCCGCGCCTTGTTCCTCGTCAGGTAGTCCTCGAATTCGTCTTGATCGAACTGCGCGTCGCTGTACGAGGAGAAGCTCCTCGTGAGGCCCCGGAGGTTCTGGATGAGCCGCTGCTGGCCGATGATGATGTGCTCGACCGCCGCGAACCTCGCTCTCCTCGCGAAATCGAGGGCCCTCTCCGATTCCCGGTAGACGCTGTCCAGGGGATCTCCCCTGACGATGAGGAGCGTGATCGTGGAGAGCTGGGCGTAGCACGCGTAGGTCAGATCGCCGACCTCGACCGCGGCGTCGAACGCGCGGCGAAGAATGTCGAGGATCGACCTGAGGTGATGCGTCCAAGGACGGATGAGGATCGCGAATTCGACGTAGACCTTCGCCTTGTAGCGCGTTAGTCCGCGCTCCTCCACCAGCGCATAACCAAGCTCCCCGAACTCGTAGCCTTCGCGGTACTTGCCGAACATCGGGCCCGGCACGACGCCGAAGAACACATAGCCGATGGTCGATCCATCCGTGTTCCCGTACTGGATGCTGAGCTCGACCTGGTGGCAAAGCAGCAGGCAGAGCAGGTTGCTGTCGAAGAACAGCGCCGGCGCGTGGAGCGTCGCGAGGAAGTTCACGACCGCCTTGGCGTTGGCGTTCGTCATGATCGGCAGGTCGATCAGGTCCTTGATCCGGCGATCGCCGATGTCGCGCCATATCTTCTCGCACTTCCTATGGACCTCCTCGCGCGTCGGATGGAGCGACAGGTCGATGCCGAACAGGCGAAGGCAGTCGATGCCGACCTGCAAGGCCTCTTCGTTCTCTTCCTGTATGGTGTGGTTGTACACTTTGACGGAGGAGGCGCTCATCACGTCGATGGGCGTCTTGGCGCGGCGCAGGACGAGCGAGAGCAGCCGCCCCGCTTCCTCGAAGCTTCCGTTCAGGTGCTCACACTCCGCGCGCAGGAGGTGCAGGCCGTACGTGAGCTCATACCGGGTATCCCAGCTGTCGTGTGCGAGCAACGCGATCCCGGCCTCGAGGTGGCTCGCGGCGGAGGCGTAGGCCGTGGTCGCTCTCGCCCTCTTGCCGGCGACGAGGTTGAACTCCGCGAGCGAGTACCTCTCGTCCTGCGACGAGATCAGCGAGGCCCCGATGTTGAGATGACCGACGATATCGAAGACCTGCTCCTCCAGCGCCTCCCTCGGCGCGCGGGACAGGAGGAGCCTGCCGATCGTGAGGTGCACCTCCCTCCTCAGCGCGTCCGGGATGAGCTGATAAGCGGCCTGCTGCACGCGATCGTGGACGAACCGGCAAGCGTCGCCCTGGAGCACGAGCAGCCCCTCCTGGACCGCATCCCAGAGCACGGGGAGGATCTCTTGCTCCGACAGCTTGTGGATCGCCGCCAGGGTGCGGACGTCGGCGGCGGCGCCCATGCAGGCGGCGATCTTGAGGGCGTCCTGGGTGGCGGCGGGCAAGCTCCTCAACTTCTCCACCATCAGATCAACGACGTTGTCGGTGAAGTTCCGGGCGCGGATCTGCTGCACGTCCCACCGCCACGCCGCGGGCTCTGGATCGAACTCGATCAAAGCGTCCTTGTGAAGCGTGCTCAAGAACTGCTTCGCGAAGAACGGATTGCCCGCGGTCTTGGCGTAGACCAGCTCGGAGAGCGGCTCCGCCGCCTCGCTGCGACAGCGGAGCGTGTCGGCGACGAGCGACGCGAGATCGCGCGGGGACAGCGGCGAGAGGACGATGTCATGGATGATGACACCGGCTCTTCTCATCTCTTCGAGCGTCAACATCAAGGGGTGCGACGGGGTGACCTCGTTGTCACGGTACGCGCCGATGGTCAAGAGATATTTCGTGTCAGGGTTCGTGACGACGTCGTGAAGCAGCTTGAGGCTGGCTGGATCAGCCCATTGCAAGTCGTCCAGGAAGAGCGCCAAGGGGTGGTCCCTTTGAGCGAATACGTTGATGAACCTGCGGAACACCATGTTGAAGCGGTTCTGGGCTTCGGTGAGCGGGATCTCCGGGACAGGAGGCTGCGGGCCGAGGATGAGCGCGATGTACGGGATGACGTCGATGATGATCTGGGCGTTCGCGCCGAGCGCGCTCTTCAGCCGCTCGCGCCAGCGGCCGAGCTGCGCCTCGCTCTGTGCGAGGAGCTCGAGCACGAGCTCCCGGAATGCCTGGACGATCGTGGAGTAAGGAGTGTTCTGCGTGTACTGGTCCGCCTTCCCCGAGATGAAGAACCCCCGCGCCCGCGCGATGGGCTTGTTCAGCTCGTTCACGAGGGTCGACTTGCCGGTGCCGGCGTACCCGGACACCAGCATCAGCTCGGGGGTCGCGCCCGCGGCGACCCGCTCGAACGCCCGGAGGAGCGCGGCGACGTCCGCGTCGCGCCCGTAAAGCCTCTGCGGGATCTGGAACCAATCCGAGACGTCGCGCTCGCCCAGCGGGAACGGCTCGACCCATGCCCCTATACCGTTCTCCATGCACGCCCCATTCACACCCGCCTTTGCGCCCAGCGCCGCGTGGCAGCGGACGAGGTCTGCGGCGAGCGCTCGGGCGCTCTGGTAGCGGTCCTCCGCCACCTTGGAGAGCAGCTTCATCACGATGTCCGAGACGACGTGCGGCACCCCTGGGACGCGCTGCGCCGCAGGAACGGGCGACCGAGCGATATGGCAGTGTATCCACTCCAGGGGATCCTCCGCATGGAACGGCCGCGCGCCTGTGAGCATCTCGTAGAAAGTGACGCCCAGCGAGTAGAGATCGGTCCGGTGATCGACGGCCCGGTTCATGCGCCCTGTCTGCTCCGGTGATATGTAGGGCAGCGATCCCTCGATCAGCTCGGGGTCGTGTGCGGCCTGCTGCTCGCGCGGGAAGCGCGTCGCGATCCCGAACTCGGTAAGCTTTACTTCGTTCGTGGCGAGGTTGACGAGGATGTTGCCCGGCTTGATGTCTTTGTGGACGATGCGCAGCTGGTGGATTCGGCGAGGGCCGCCGCGATCCCGGCGGCGATAGGGAGAAATTGCCCGAGGCGCATCGGCGCTCCCAGGAGGCTTGCGAGCGAGACGCCGCCGAAGTCCTCGACGACGAGCGCGGGCGCGCCCTCGAACGTCGTGATCTCGAGGCACCTGACGGCGGCGCGAGGAGTCAGCTCACAGCAGATCTCGCGTTCGTGTTGAAGCCTCGCTATGTCCCGCGGATGAGGGTGCTTCGAGGCCAGCACCTTGAGGATGACCGGCCGCTCGTCCTCATTCCGAACGGCACGGTAGAGCACGTTGCGCTGGCCCCGATCGATCGTACCGCAAATGGTGAACCTGGAGGGCGGCATCATCGGCTCTTGTATGGGTTTATGCGTGATCCCGCGGACGAGCAAGGTCCGGAGCACGCAGACTCGGCCATGAGACCTGGGGAGCCGCGGGATACCTGCTCGCTGGACCGTTCCGGTCGGATCCGGGCGGCGTCGAATCATCAGCGGCGCCTGCTTCAGCTCGTCGACGCGGAGACGGGCTCGGTCGGCTGCCCTCGAAGATCGGTTCGGGCTTGGCAGCCTGACTGGACGTCCTCGTCGCTTCCAAGGCCGTGCCGCCCTGCTCCGCGGCGGGCCGGCCGCGCCTTCTCCCTGGGTGGGGGACGCGCGCGAGCGGCTGAAGGAGCTGATCGCGCAGGCGGAGGAGCAGGGCTACTGGTACGACGTGCTGCAGGGCCGCTGGGCGGCGGCGATGCTGCTGAAGAACGCGCGCAACGACGCGCTGGCGCGGCGCGAGTTCGAGGACCTGCTGGAGCTGTCGGTGCGGCTCGGGGATCCGCTGCTGGAGAAGGACGCGCGCGCGTGGCTCGACCGCGCGGAGCGGTGAGGGGCGGGGGCGAGCGGGGGCGGGCGGGCGAGGGTCGAGTGACGCTGCGTGTGCTCGGGCGTCTCCGGGAGAGCGTCCGGGGTGACACGATGTGTGCTCGGACGTTGGGGCTGCCCGCCCGCGTCGAGCGCTCGCCGCAGGAGCCCGGGGCGTCAGACGTCCCGCCGGGGCTTGATGACGCGCAGAACCCGTGGACTGCTCGACTCAGTCATAAGGACAATCCGCTATCTCCGGCTCGGACGTGGTGGTCGCGATCACGCCCGACACGACGTTGCCCACCGGGTAGAAGAGCGTCTCCTCCGGGCCCGTCCGCCAGCACATCTGTTGGACGGACTTGCCCAGCACCTCGCCCTCCTCGTTACAGACCGCGACCTCGCCGCCGAGGACGGTGACGTCGCTGGCCTGGATCCTGATACCCGGGTTGTTGGGACCCGACCCGAACTTGAGATTGTTGTTGAAGACGAGCGGGTCCTCCAGGATGACGTCGCCGATCCGGAACGTGCTGGCGGGCAGGTGCGACTTCGCGGTCAGGTACATGCCGTAAGATCCGTTGCCCCAGGCCCAGACGTCCTTCATCTCGACGTCCGTGCCCGCCTGGATGTTCACGCCATAGTACTGGTTGTAAGCGGATTTGACCCTATAGAACCGGATCCCCGTCGGGACGTAGCCCGGCGTGGCGCTCGCCAGCACGACGCCGGAGCCGGCGTTGTGGTGAAAGTAGGTGTCCTCGATCCGGATGTCTGCGGGCACCGAGACTGGGGCGTTGGGCGGCGACTGAGTGAAGATTTGTATTCCGTGCCCACCATTGACCCCTGATCCACTGGTAGGATGGACCTGGTTGTGGTGGATCTCGCAGTTCCTCACGGTCGCGTTGGCGGAGATGATCTTGAGCGCGGTGGCTCCGACCGGACCGTTGATGTTCTTGAGCTCGCAGTTCTCCACTTCGATCGATGGCGTGCCATGCACGGCGGGGTTCGACGACAGGTAGATGCCGCCCTTCGGTACGCCGTCCACGATGACATTGCGGATCGTGCCCCCGGACCCCAAGGAGAACGTGATGCCATCCAGGTTGGACGGCTTGCAGGAAGGCAGCTCTTCCACGAGGGGCTCGTATCGCATGATGACGTTCTCCACCAGGCAGCTCGAGCATCTGTTGACGCGAATGCCGCTGTTGGCATTCGACCGTGGGCCGTCCGTGAGCGCGACCTGGAAATTGCGAATCCAGACCTCGTTGATGACCTCGGGGGTGGTATTGTCCCCCCTGAGGGCCGCATCGATCTGGATTACCCCGGGAAATTGCTCCGGATTGCAGGGGACCGCCACCAGGGTCGCGGTGTCGGGATCGCCAGAGGCGGCGTCCGCGGACAGCTCCGGTCCCGTGAGGGTCAGATCGTCGTAATGAGGTCTGATCGGAGTGCGCACCACGTATCGCCCGGCAGGGAAATAGACGGTGCGCCTCAGGGTGGAGAGCGACGCTGCGCATTCGATGGCCTTCGCGATGCCCGGGCTGTCGTCGACGGTGCAGCTATCGTCGACGTCGGGGTCGGCAGAGAACGGCCATTCCGCCGGCCTCTGAAGGTAGGGCAGGACATCCACTACGCCATTCAAGTAGTCGACGGAGCCCGGCTCACAGCAGTCCACCTCACCATCACCACCACAGCCGTTGTCCATCTCATGCACCCTGAAGGTCCCCGGGCACTTCTGGGTCGTGGTGACAGGCGAAGTACAACACTTCTGTTCGCATGTGGAGGGCGCCTCGTTGGGCTCCGCGCAGGGAGAGCACGTGACCGTGGGGCAGAAAGGCCCCTCGCACGTCGGCGATATCGGAGGAACACCAGTGCATCCAACTCCAGTGAAAGAATCTCCTTCGAACGGCTCTTCCTCGTCGTCGTGGTGGCTGCACATCGCCTCGCTCGTGGTGCTTTCCTCCGTGGGAGGGTCGTAGCCCCAGGCGGCCGGAGGCGGGTCCGCCCCGGCTGGGGCGGAGGCGAGCGCGAGCGAGGCTCCGGCGCAGATCGTTGCAAGCCGCTGCGTCAAGCGCATAGGTTTTCGGTTCCTTGATGAGGGTCGTACGGTTATCGTCAACATCACGGCAGAGAGCACCGACGAGCCGGTGCACGGCGACGGTGCGCCGCGACATGCCGCGGTGCATGGGCGGATGCCCTCGCATGAGCAGGCGGCGCCCCAGGCCGTGGCGCGCGCTCCGCGGCGCGCAGACCTTCCAAGGTCGGCTTCTTTCCGTCCTCTGGCATCGCCCGGAGGGCTCGTCAGGCAACGATGATGCCATCCGACGCGGCCTGGCCTCGCGGCGGTGCCCGGCGCATGAGCGTAAAGCCCGCGAGGCAAGGGCCGCCGCGAACCCAGCCTGAGAGCACGGTTCCAGCGCGGCAGCGCGCTCCCGCGCGCGGCGAGCCCGTGGCAGGAGCGCGCTGCCGATGTCTCCTGTCACGTGACATGTCACGCTGCCGATGTCTCCTGTCACGTGACATGTCACGGCAGGCGCTGCCGGTCTTTCTGCTGAACCGGTGCGACTCCCCGCAGCAGCGCTGGCGCGTCCTCGTGCCGCCTGCGGAGCAGCCGGGCCGCAGCCTCCGGGAGGTCACGCGCTGGCGCCGGAGTCGACGTCGGCCGCGCGCGCCGCCTCGGCGCTCGCCTTGGGCAGCTCGAACCAGAAGACGCTCCCCTCGCCCACGACCGTGTGGAGCCCCACGCGGCCGCCGTGCGCCTCGGTCAGGCGCTTGACGGTCGCGAGGCCCAGACCCAGACCCGGCACTCGAGCGCTTTGCGCTCGGACGTGAGGCTCGAACACCAGCTGCTCGACGGCCGGCGCGATGCCGGGCCCCGTGTCCTCCACCTCGATCCGCACGGCATCCCTGGCGTCGAGCACCCGGACGACGACGCGACAGGTCGCCGCGTCGCCGAGGTACTTGAGCGCGTTGCGGATCAGGTTGGCGAGGATGCTGGTCAGCACGCCCGGGCTCGCGGCCACCGCGCACGGGGCGAAGGGCTCGACGCGGAGCTCCGCGCCGAGCTCCACCGCGACAGGGACGAGCTCGACCATGAGGTCGTCGATCACGGCGCGCACCTCGGCGCGCGCGGACGGCTCCGGGCTCGCGCCCGCGCGAGCGAACTCCAGGAGCCCGTCGGTGATGCGCTTGACCCGCAAGATGGCCCGCCGGCCCCGCTCGATCGACGTCCGCGCAGGCTCTCCCTCGCTGCACCGCCGCTGGGCGAGGTCCAGCGCGAGCGCGACCGCGCCGAGGGGGCCGAGCACGTCGTGCGCGACCCGGCCAGCGAACTGCTCGAGCTCGTCCGCTCGACGCTCCAGGAGCACGCCTTGCCGCCATAGCAGCCTCACGTTGCGCCGGATCTGCACGGCGGCCGCCGCGCAGGCCAGCAGCGCGAATGCCACGCTCGCCGTGTTGAGCGCCAGCGCGATCCGGCGCGAGCGAACCCGGTTGGCCGCGATCTCGATCGCCATGCGACGTACGTGTCGCGCGTTGAGCTCGATGCTCGCCATCACGGCCTCGCTCGTCGCGTCGAAGTCCGCTCGCAGCGCGTCATCCATGAGCTTGATGGCCTCGCGCGGATGGCCGTTCGCCACCAGCCAAAGGACCCGATCGGTGTCCAGGTCGAGCTTGCCGAGCTCCTGCACGACCGTCTGCCACTGCTTGAGCTCTCCCGGATAGACGGGCAGGACGAGGTAGGCGTCGAGGCTCCGGGAGAGATTGTCACGCGCCAGATCGAGCTCGTGGTGGTCGAGCGGCCGGCCCAGCACGGCGTTGTTGACAAGGTCGCTCAGGAGCGCCTGGGTATGCCGCAGCTCGGCGCGCGCGGCCGCCAGGTACATGATGCTCGGCGCGGCGTTCTCCGCCAAGCTCGTCGCCGCCGCGTCGATCTCGGCGGCTCGGTGCTCGGCGTACGCGGCCGAGATCGCGAAACTCGCGATAGCGGCGCAGAACGCCGCAAACAGCGACAGCAGGATGGAGGGCAGCCGCTCGATCATCCGAGAAGATCTCGAGTTCGCCGGGGCCGTCGGCGGTCGCACCTCCACGCCGGGATCCTGTTGCGCCGCGTGCGCGAGCGCAACGCCGGAAGATCGCCGGAGCCGCGGCGGATCGCCGCCGCCGCAGCGGCAGATGTCCGCCGGGCTCGTGTCAGGTGTCAACTGAGCGAGCGGAGCTCGCTGGTGCATCCGCTCGCGCCGCCATCTCGACGCTCGGGGCTGAGCTCACATGACTTCTGCGCCGGCTCCGGGAAGACTCGCTTCCTTTGCGCGCTCCACGAGGCGGCCGGACCGCGGCCGCCGCTCAGCGGTTCACGCTGGTGTCCGGTCCGGCGCCCTTCGGCGGCTCGTACGGCTCGGGGCTCTTGCCGACGGTCCTGAGGTTCACGAGCTTGTTGAGCAGGTCGAACCAGAACGGCGCGCCGAGCGACGCGGCGGCCGCGGTGATGAGGATGCCGGGGCTCAGGAGCCGGTCGAGCACCCCGCGGACCCAGGCGACGATGGCCTGGCCGAGGATCGCCGAGAGCGCGCTCCAGAGCCTCGGCGCGCTCGTCTGCTCGGGGGCCTGCACGCCCCAGGCGATCTTGAGGTCGAGCCCGGTGAGCTTGCCGTGCGCGCTCCCGCCCTGGGCGAGCGCGGCCATGAGGTCCTCGTCCTGGTCCATGCCGCCCTCGTGCGGCGCGGCGCGGGGCGCCGTCTTCGCCATCTCCTGCGCCGCGGCGATCAGGTGGGCGCGGACCACGGCGTCGCGCGAGAGGGCGCCCGCGAGCTTGATGCTGTCGGCGTTGAACCCGATGCACAGGACGAGCGCCGTCGCGCTGATGATGAGCTGCGCGCGGCGCTTGTACCGCCCGGAGGCCCGGTCCATGGCGTCGTTGAACCAGCGCTCCAGCCGGATGTTGGCCTCGCGCATGTCCCGCACCGTGCTGTCGACGATCGTGGCGAGGGCGCGCCGGAGATCGCTCTCCCGCGGCATGCGCTCGATGATGCCCTTCAGCTCGTCGAGCGGCGCCTCGTCGCAGCTCGGCGGCGCGGCCCCGCCGCCCGGCGGAGCCGCCGCGGCGCCGGCCGGCGCGGGCGCGGGGGCGCCGGCGATGGCCGGCGGGGACGGCTCGGCGGCGCTCTCCGGCGATGCGGGCGCGGCGTCGCCCGCCGGCGCAGGCGCGGAGGCGGCGTCGCCCGCCGGCGCGGGAGCGGCGTCGCCCGCCGGCGCAGGCGCGGGGGTCGCGGCGATGGAGGGGGCGGCCCTCGCCAGGAGGGGCGACGGCGCGGCGCCCGCCTGGGCGAGCGACGGCGCCGCCGCGACGGCCTGCGGGGGCGAAGGCGCGTCGCTCCTGGGCCAGTCGATGTGCCGCAAGGTGTCGATGAGCGCGGCCACGAACGCGTGCGAAGGGATGTAGGACGGCCCCACCCACCCGTACTTGAGGTCCTTGATCAGCGGGTGCTGCCGGAGCGCGTCCGCGAGCG
This sequence comes from Sorangium cellulosum So0157-2, assembly GCF_000418325.1. Taxonomy (GTDB): domain Bacteria; phylum Myxococcota_A; class Polyangia; order Polyangiales; family Polyangiaceae; genus Sorangium; species Sorangium cellulosum_D. Next base: position 11,318,884 of record NC_021658.1, on the reverse strand, counting down.
GGCTCGGGGGCGGCCCCGGCATCAGCCGGACGCGCACGAGGTCGGCGGCGCGGCGGAGCACGCGCGTCGCGATCGGCTCGCTCGGGGCGGCCCCGTGCGGGGCGGCGTCGCGGGCGGCGAGCGACCGGAGCACGTGCGGGTCGAGCGCGCGATCGGCCAGCATGATCTCGATGCTCTGCGCGAGGTTGAGGGCGCGCAGCCGGAAGACGCCGGCGAGCGCCTCGTAGATCGCCGAGCTGAGGACGCTGAGCAGGAAGAAGACGCTGACGAGGCCGATCGCGATGTCGAGGGTCGTTCCCATGGGCATCCGGGAGGGCAGGGCGCGCGGCGGCGCGAGGCGCAGGCCGGCGCGCCTCGCGGTGCTCCCCCTGCCAGCAGGACAAGGAGGAAGACGTGGCCTTGCGAGCGCCCGTTCCCCTCCGCGACCCTCCCAGCATACGCCACGCGGCGCTGCGGAGCGAGCGCCACCCGCGGCGCCACCCGTGCTCGCCGCGAGCGCCAGAGCGCGCTCGATGCCGCCAGATCTTGGTCTACCATCCCGCCCCCGTGACGAGCACCACGCTACCCCCCGACTCGCAGCGCAGCAGCGACCCGCCGCTGCGCACCTCCTGGGCCCAGGAGCGGGCCGACCTCGACCGGACGCAGCGGCCGAGGCGCGATCGGCTCGTGCACGAGCCGCCGCCGGCGTCGCCGCCCGGAACGCTCGTCATCGAGGACACGCGGCGGCCGAAGATCTTCGTCATCGACTACGACGCCGAGGTGGTCGCCGAGAAGGAGATCCCGACCCTCGACGCGTGCATCCCGTACCTCACGGACGACCGGCCCTCCATCACGTGGGTCGATGTCCGAGGGCTCGGACACAAGGCCACCTTCGAGCGGCTGGGCGAGATCTTCAAGATCCACCCGCTCGCGCTGGAGGACATGGTCAACGTGCCCCAGCGGCCGAAGGCGGACGTCTACGGCGGCGAGCACGTCCTCATCATCTCCCGGATGGCGCAGGTCAACGAGCGCTGCGAGCTGCGCACCGAGCAGCTCGCGATCCTTGTCGGCAAGACGTTCGTCCTGACGGTCCAGGAAGAGGCCGACTGGGACGTGATGGAGGCCGTGCGGGAGCGCATCCGCTCCGGCCGGGGCACGACGCGGACGCGGGGCGCCGACTACCTGGCCTACGCGCTGCTCGACGCGGTGGTCGACGGCTTCTTCCCGGTGCTCGAGCGGCTCGGCGAGCGCATCGAGGACCTGGAGGTCGAGGTCATCGACGCGAAGCGCTCGATGTCGAAGCCGATCCACGACCTGAAGCGGGACCTGCTCACGCTGCGGCGCGCCATCTGGCCGCAGCGCGACCTCGTGAACGCGCTGCTCCGCGAGGACAACCCGATCTTCACGAAGGACACGAGGCTCTACCTGCGCGACACGTACGACCACTCGGTGCAGCTGATGGACATGGTCGAGACGTACCGCGAGCTGAGCTCGGGCCTCATGGATCTCCACCTCTCCGGGATGTCGAACCGGATGAACGAGATCATGAAGGTGCTCACGATCATCTCGACCATCTTCCTGCCGGTCACCGCCATCGCGGGCATCTACGGGATGAACTTCCACCACGAGAGCTCGCCGTACAACATGCCCGAGCTCGACTGGTATTACGGCTATCCGCTCGTCTGGTGCCTGATGCTGGCGAGCGTCGTCGGGCTGCTCTCGTACTACCGCCGCAAGGGCTGGCTCGGGAAGGACGGCGACAGCCGCTGAGCGGCGGCGGCGCGGCGAGCGGCGCGGTCGCGGCGGCGCCGCGCGGACGCGGGCCGCCCGGCGGCACGGGGGCATCAGCGCTTCGTCGCGGTCGCGTAGAAGGCGAGGTTCCGGAGCAGGCGCGGGCGAGCGCGGCCGAGAGCAGCTCGAGATCGCGCTCCCACCGCCGGGTCTGGGCCGCGGGGTCGCGGCGGGAGAGGTCGTGGACGACCTGGGCGTCGGGGACCCGGATCGAGGGGGGCGGCTCGCCTTGCCGGGTGAGCACCTCGTGGGTGGCGCCGACGTAGCGCCACCCGGCCGAGGCGCGGGCGAGCCGGGCGGAGTCGTAGACGGCGTCGCCGTAACGCACGCGGACGTAGTAGGCGCCGTGGCCCGGGCCCGAGGCGTCGCGGCGCTCCTCGCAGAAGCGGCGGAGCGCCCCGCCGCCGACGAGGCGCTCGTCGCCGCTCAGCATGAGGGTGAACACGGCGGCGTCGCCCGCGAGGTCGAGCGCGCGATTGCGCGTCGCGCCGAAGTCGACGAACGGCTCCTCCACGAGGTCGCCCGGGACCCCCTCGAGGGCGGCGGCCGCGAGGGCCTGGGTGCCGTCGGTGGAGCCGGTGTCGAGGAGGGTGAAGCGGTCGATGTGGGGCCTGACGGAGGCGAGGGTCTCGCGGATGGAGGGCGCCTCGTCCTTGACGATCATGACGAGGGCGAGCAGGGGGCGCGGCACGGGAGGCAGTATGCCGCCGGGCGCGCCCCTGGCGCGACGATTCGAGCCCGAATGAACGGACGGGGGACGGGCGCGCCGGAGCGCCGGTGAGGGGGCGCGCGGAGGTGCGATTGCGCTGCGCCGAAGTGGTCGCGGTCGAGGCGTCCTGTATACTCTCCTTATCGTCGCTATGGGGATGCGCAGACGCTGGAATGCTCTCCTGGTCATCGGCGCGGCGGCCGTCCTCGCGCTCGCCTCCTGGAGGGAGCGCGCCTGGTCCTCCTCCGACGCCCCCGAGCCCCCGGGCGGGCCGCCGGGGCCCTTGCGGTTCGAGCAGACGCTCGACGTGGAGGTGTTTCAGCGCGGAAATCTCCACACGCACACGTCGCGGAGCGACGGGGACAGCGAGCCGCGCGAGGTCGTCCGCTGGTACCGCGACAACGGGTATGCGTTCGTGGCCCTGACGGATCACAACCAGCGCGTCGATCCTGCGATGTTCCGGGATTTCGAGGCACAGCCGAATTTCGTCGTCCTCCCCGGTGAGGAGATCACGATGTCGGCGGAAGGGCGGCAGGTGCACGTGAACGCGCTCTGCACGCGGGCGACGATCGGCGGCGGCGATTTCCCCACCAAGGGCGAGGCGCTGAGCTGGGCGGTCGGGCGGGTGCGAGCGCAGGGGGGCGTGGCGCTCATCAACCATCCGAATTTCGACTGGGCGCTCACGGGCGGCGACCTCCTGGGGGCGCCTGCGGCGGAGCTCCTGGAGATCCACAGCGGGCACCCTTACGTGCACACGGAGGGTGACGCGGCGCGGCCGTCGCACGAGGCGCTCTGGGACACGGTGCTGACGGCGCGCGGCTTCGTGGGCGGGGGCATCGTCGGCGTGGCGGTGGACGACCTGCACCAGCTCGTGGCCGGGTCGAACGCCCCGGCTGCGGGGCCCGGCCGGGGGTTCGTCGAGGTGTTCTCGCGCGAGGTGTCGCGCCCGGCGATCTGCGGCGCGCTCGCCGCGGGGCGGCTCTACGCGTCGTCGGGCGCGCGGCTGCGGCGGATCTCGATCGGCGGCGACGCGTTCTCGGTGTGGCCGGTGGCGGCGGGCGCGGTTGTGGAGTTCGTCGGGCGGGGCGGGCGCGTGCTGGAGCGGCAGCAGCCGCTGGCGGGGCGGGCGACCTACCGGCTGCGCGGCGGGGAGCGCTACGTGCGGGCGCGGATCACGCGGCCGGACGGGAAGCGGGCGTGGACGGCGGCGTACGCGACGGTGGAGTAGAGGCGGCGAGGGCGGAAGCGCGCGGCGCGGAGCGGGTGGGCGGCCGGTAAGGCGAGAACGACCCGGGAAGAGCGCCGGCGGGCTGATGATGGCGACGTCGGGGGGCGCCGCGTTCGGTCCAGGGTCGGGGGCCCGCCCGGCCTCGGCGGCCTTGCTGCGCCCACCTCAGCTTCCCTGAGGGCCGACCTACGAAAAAGCGATTGGATCGTCGGCGGCGCGAGGATGCAGACTTCTTCCCATGCGAGAGCAGCCCCTGTCCAACTCGAAGCGACCGCCGGCCTCGCGAGGGCACGGCATGCATGGTCCCCGATCGGGCCCGTGTCGAGCGCGTGGACACAGCGATGAGGCGGTCGCTGGACGCGCGGGATCGTCAAGCTCGGTTCGAGGGGCGCTGGCTGGCCTTTCGCTATCCATGCTGCTTTCCTCGCTCGGCACGAGCATCGCCAACGTCGGCCTACCGACTCTGGCGCACGAGTTCACCGCCTCTTTCCAAGAAGTCCAGTGGATCGTGCTCGCGTACCTCCTCGCCATCACCACGCTGATCGTCACCGTCGGCCGACTGGGCGACATGACCGGACGTCGGCGGCTGCTGCTCGTAGGGATCTCCTGCTTCACGGCCGCCTCGGTCCTGTGCGGCGCCGCGTCTGCGCTGTGGCTGCTGATCGCCGCCCGAGCGGCGCAGGGCGTCGGCGCGGCCGTGATGATGTCCCTCGCCGTGGCGCTCGTCGGCGAGGCGGTTCCGAAGGCAAGGACCGGCAGCGCCATGGGGATGCTCGGAACGATGTCCGCGATCGGCACCGCGCTGGGCCCTTCGCTCGGCGGCGCCTTGATCTCCGTGGCGGGGTGGCGGGCAATCTTCTTCGTCCAGGTACCGCTGGGCGTCCTCGCGTTCCTCTTCGCGTATCGCTACCTGCCCCTCGACCGCCGGGGGCGGCGCGCCCCCTTCGACCTTGTTGGCACGGCGCTGCTCGCGCTGACGCTTGCGGCGTATGCGCTCGCCATGACGATCGGGCGTGGCCGTTTCGGCGCCGCCAACGTAGTGCTGCTGCTGACCGCCGCAGTCGGCGTGGGGCTCTTCGTGCTCGTCGAGGCCCGCGCGACCGCGCCGCTGATCCGGCTCACCATGTTCCTCGGCGCTGCGCTGAGCGCGAGCCTCGCCATGAGCATGCTCGTCTCGACGGTGATGATGGCGACGCTGGTCGTCGGGCCCTTCTATCTCTCTCGTGCGCTCGGCCTCGACGCGGCGCTCGTCGGAGCCGTCATGTCGGCTGGCCCGCTCGTCGCCGCGTTGGCGGGCATGCCGGCGGGACACATCGTGGACCGTGTCGGCGCACAGCGCATGACCCTCGTCGGTCTCGTCGGCATAGCCGCCGGCTCGTTTCTCCTGTCCATGATGCCAGCGAGGCTCGGCCTCCTGGGCTACGTCGTCCCGACCGTCGTGAGCACCGCCAGCTATGCCCTGTTCCAGGCGGCGAACAACACCGCGGTCATGACGGGCATCCATCCGGACCAGCGAGGGCTCGTCTCCGGCATGCTCAATCTGGCGCGCAACCTGGGCCTCATCACCGGTGCGTCCGCCATGGGCGCCGTGTTCGCGCTCGCCTCGGCGACCAGCGACATCACGAAGGCGAGCCCCGAGGCCGCCGCCGCCGGGATGAGGGTCACGTTCGCGGTCGGATCGATGCTGCTTGTCGCCGCGCTCGCGGTCGGGGTCGCATGCCGTGCCTCCGCGACGCGCCCGTCCGGGCTCGCTCGCCCTGGGGAGGCGTCGTGACGCGGCCGAGCGGCGAGCCCAATTACGATATTTCCCCTGCTCGAACGATCGACGCGGCAGCAGCCAGCAAGGGGTCCTGCGCGCGGCTCGCCAGATGCGCGAACAGGACTCGTACCGATGTCTGGCATTCGAAGAGAAGCTCGACCTCTCCCCGGGCCTGGGCCTCCTTCGCGGTGTCGGCGTGCAGCAGGCCAACTCCGGTCCCACCGGCGATCAGCGTCCGCGTGACGTCGTTGCGATCGACGCTGATGATTCGCTTGGGCCGTATTTGATTCACCTTGAACAGGCTCTCCGCGGCCCGCCCACAGCAGGCGCTGAGCGTGGGGTAGATCCACGGCAGATCCGCGAGAGACCTCCAATCTGGTCGTCCTGAGACCGCGACGAGCCCCGGAGGCGCTACGAGGTAAATTCTGAATCGAGACACTTCGATGGCCGCCAGCTCCGGATCGAGCTCGCCGGACTCATTGTAGAAGCCTGCGTCCAGGCTGCCGCTGCGTATGCCAGCGAGTATCTCGAGCGAAGTGTCGTGCTTGAGCACCACGTCGACTTCAGGGCAGCGCTCCGAGAGGACCGCAAGGAGCCTCCCGACTGCCTCATTGTTCGAGTTGCTGCCCGCGCCGAGGCGGAGCTTCCCAGCAAGGCGCCCCTTGATACGCGTGGCCTCGTCCATCAAGTCTCGATGAGCGGCAAGCGCCTGTTCCGCTTTGACGAGGAGCCGCTCGCCCTCACGGGTCAGGCTCATGCCCCGGGCCGTGCGTTCGAACACGGCAAGGCCGAGCGCGTCCTCGATCGCCTTGATATGCGCGCTCACCGCGGGCTGGCTCAGGTGCAGCAGCGCCGAGGCGCGCGTGATGCTGCCTTCGCGAGCCACAGCGACGAAGGTCTTGAGCTGATAGATATCCATCTTATCCTGTTCTGGTTTCCCCCAGCCGTCCGGCCGTGGGCGGCGGAGCAGGGGCGGCGAGGGGGGAGCTCCAAGGAGGCGACTTCCTCAGCAAGAGGAAGGAGACGAGGCACAGGATCAGCTCGGAGCTCGCCTCCGCGGCCCAGATGCCGGTGACGGAGAACAGGCGGGAGGCCAGCAGCAGCACCTGGGGGAGGCAGCTTGACGAGGATGGTGCCCCCGAGGGTGAGCAGCAGCGCCTCCCTGGCCCGGCCGACCGACTGGAACGAGGCCGCCGTGACCATGACCACGCCGGTCAGGGGATAGGACAGCGCCAGCAGCCGCAAGGCGGTCTGCCCTTCGGCGACGATCGCGCTCTCTGTGGAGAGCAGGGCGATGAGCGCTGCCGGCAGCAGCAGGCAGACGCCGCAGACGAGCGAGCCATAGACGACCGCGGCGCTCAGGGAGAGCCGGACGGTCTCCCGTACCCGCTCGAAGTGCCCCTGGCCGAAGTTGTACCCCACGAGCGGCTGCATCCCCTGGACGATGCCCGTCTGCGGCGTGATCAGCCCGGAGTAGAGCCGGCCCACGATCGCGAACACGCCGAGGGCGCTGTCGCCGCCGCTCATCCTGAGCAGGTTGTTGGTGGCGATGGCGACCAGGCTGACGCTGAAATTCTTGATGAGCGAGGGGAGCCCGATCGTCAGCACCTGGGTGATGATGGGCCAGTCCGGCTTGAAATACGACGCCTTGATGCGATAGGAGCGGTCCTTTCTGAAGAAGAAGAAATAGACGCTCATGCCGGCCGAGAGGGTCTGGCCAGAGACCGTCGCCAGGGCGGCGCCCGAGACGCCGAACCGCAACACGAGGATGAAGAGCCAGCACAGGACGATGTTGGCGCCGACGGGGAGGATCCAGATGGCGGTCGAGTACCTGGCGTTGCCGTCCGCCCTGATGATGGCCGAGTAGCCGGTGCTGGTGATGGCGCCGAGGAAGATGATCCGCCCGTACTCGATGGCATAGGGGGCGATGCTGTCGGTGGCCCCGAGCAGATGGACGATCGGCTGGATGAAGACCGAGCCCAGGACCGTGATGGCGAGCGCCGCCGTCCAGAAGATCAGGAAGGTGTTCGCCACGGTCCGGGAGGCCTTCTCCACGTCGTGCTCGCCGAGCGCCCGGGAGACCACCGAGGCGCCGCCGGCCCCGACGGTCGTGGAGACGGCGCCGAGGGCGATCAGGACCGGCGAGACGATCGCGGCGCCCGCGGCCGCGAGCGAGCCGATGCCCACCGAGAGGAAGTAGATATCCGTGATGCTGTAGGCGGCATAGACCAGGAGGGAGAGGGTCGTCTGGGAAGACATCTCCAGGAGCAGCTTCCCGATCTTCTCCGTCCCCAGGCGCTCGACCCTGGAGTTGCCGCCCATGCGCGCTCAGCCGGCCTTCAGCCAGTCCATGCTCGCGCCCATCATCTGCCTGGAGAGGTTGTAGACGGAATCGGTGTCGTAGCTCCGGTAATAGCACTCCGTGTTCATCACCAGGGCGAGGTGCAGCGAGTACAGGCAGCACCTTTGTTCCTCTTCCCGGGTGAAGGAGGTCTTGCCGTAGCCGCGCATGCTGTGGGTGATCCCGTCGCTGAAGAGCAACCGGAACTGGGACTCCATCAAGGGATCGGCCCAGAGCGCCCGTTCGAAGTCGATGATGCCGGTGACCCTGCCGTCCTTGACGAACAGGTTGAGGTCCCAGGCGTCCCAGTGGACAAGGCGGGGCGTGGTGATCTCCTCCAGCGCGGGGGCGTGCTTGAGGATGGCGGCGCGGATGTCGTCGTAGCCGTGGTCGTACACCACGTTCTTCCTTGCGCCGTCGGCGAGCACCGACTCCATGATCTTGAGGAACGCCTCTCTCCAGGTGCTCGCGCGCAGGTCCGGGTTCCCGTCATAACCGAAATAGGCGCCGGTGAAGCCGTTGATCTCCCGGATGATCTCGCCGATGTGCCGGTCGACGGACGCCTGAGCCTCGGGGGGCAGGCTCGACCTCGCGTGCTCGAGGTTGTCCCCGCGGATCTTCTCCATGAAGAAATAGTCCGAGTCGCACAGATCGCGGGCGTCGTCGTAGAAGTAGACCTCGGGCACCGGAATGGCAGGGTTCTGCCGGACCAGGCGCATGGCAGCGACCTCGGTGGCCATGAGGTTCTTCTCGTACGACAGGACTTCCGCGCCCCTCGGCGGCGCGATCTTGAGGATGACCTCGCGGCCGTCGGCGAGCCGGACGTCGTAAGCCGCGTTGAACCAGCCTTCCTTCAGCTCGCGCACGGCATCCTCGCCGTCCGCGAGCGCCGCGCCGACGAAGGCCCTGGCGGCCATGGCCGCGATCTGCGGGCGTGTCTTCGTGTTCTTGGTCTTGCTCTCCACGGCTTTCCCTTGGTCGTCGACGGCCGGTGTGATCGGCGCAACAGCGCCCGCTGTGCTGGACCTGGGCCGCTGTCGGGGCGCGGCCGGGAGTGTACCAGGGCACGGAGCAGGGGGACCGGATCTTTGCGTCAAAAACGGCTGAGCCGACGCGGCTCGCCGGCGCTCCTTCGCGCGCGGCGGCGAGCGGCCTGTGCGGGCGCGGACCACATAGCCGGATGGAACGCGGGCGTGGACGCAGGCCTACGGGACCGTGGAGTGCCGAAGCTGCCAATTGACTTGGGATCGCCGCAGCAAGTATCTCAGAGTGCGTGCGTCGCTTGATCTCCTGGCTGCTGCCATGTGCCCTCGGGATGTCCGTCGCCGGTGTCGGGAATGCGGCGAGCGCGGACGAGCCCTACGCCGATCCGGACGTGCGCGCGGCGTCGATGACGGCGGGGCTGCTGCGCCGCGCCAGGCAGGCGCAGGCGGCCGGGCGGCTGGTGGCGGCCGCGGCGACCTACGAGCGGGCGCTGGAGGCCGCGCAGGGGGCGTGGACGACCGACGCGGAGCGGGCGACGATCGCCGGTGAGCTCGGGCTCGTCGAGCTCGCGCTGCAGCGGCATCGGGACGCGGCGAGCCACCTGGCGCAGTGCCTCCAGCACCGGGGCGTGATCAGCGGGTGGCTCCGCGGCCAGGTCGATGACGGCCTGCAGCGCGCCGCGAAGCGCGTGGCGACGGTCTACGTGACGACCAATCCGCCGGGCGCCGAGGTCCTGATCGACGAGCAGGCGCTCTACCCGCCGGAGCCGGTCCACGAGGTGTTCGTGGAGCCGGGGCAACACACCGCGCGGGCGCGGCTCGAGGGGCACGAGGAGGCGGTGAGCTCGTTCTTCGCCGAGGCTGGCCTGACGCACCCGATCGCCCTCAAGCTGCGGCGCCTTCCGGAGCGCGTCGCGCGCGCGCCGGAGGCGGCCCCTGCTGCGCCGCTCTCGGCGGCTCCGGCTGCGCCTCCGGCGGGGTCGACCTTCCCGCTGGCGGAGCTGCGCATCGGCGGGGTGGCGCTCACGACGGCGACGGTGGCGGCCGGCACGGTCTTCCTCCTGCGGTCCGGCGTCCTCCGCGACGACCTCGCCGCGCAGGAGGCCGCGCTCCGCCGCGGGGGAGGGGACCCGTCCGCGTGCGGGGGGGCGGACGCGCCGCCGGCCTGCGCCGAGCTCCGCGACACGGCCGAGGCGCGGGACCTGTTCCGCGAGCTCGGGGTGGGGACGCTGGTGGCGGGCGGCGTCTTCGCGGCCGTGACGGTGGCCGCGTTCCTCACGGATCTGTCGTACCTGGCGAGCGAGCCGGCCCGCCAGGGCGTCCGCGTCGTGCCGGTGATGACGGCAGAGCGGGCGGGGGTCTTCCTTCAGGGCACGTGGTGACAAGGCGCGCCCTAGTGTAGCGACGCTGGTGTAGCGACGCTGGCCCGCTGCGCGCCGGAGGTCGTCGTGAGCCGGCCGCGACCTTGACACGATCGTCGAGCGTCGATCTCGCGAGGAAGGTCGCCGTTCCCGCCGCGGCGGTCGACCCTGCCCGCGTCGCCACTCTCTCCACCGTTCGCGCGCGCCGGCGCCCCGCAAACCCGCTTCGTCAGCGCGCGCCGGCGCCAAGCAAACGCCCGCCTGTACCAGCGCAGATGGATTCCGGTTGAAGAAAGCACCGGAGCGCCGGCAGACAGTTTGGTCCGCTGGTCCGTCCGCAAGCACATGCGATGGGAGCTTGAAGCGGCCGACGAATTCTTGCTGCTCGTGCGGATGGCTCTGGACCATTGGCTTGTCGTGGTGATTACATGCGCCGCTATCGTGCCAGCGGCGGCAGGAACGTCGCCCGAAGGCTCCCGCGTGAGGTGATGCGCGACGGAGCGTCAGAGCTTTGTTGGCTCTCGGCATGGGTCCCTGATCGGGACGATTCGGGAAGGAAGCGACATGCAGCAACATGGCAGCAGCGCCCAGGGGCGCGGTGCGGCGGCGGCGTTCGTGCGGCCGCCGGTTCGGCTGAAGATTGCGGGGTCCAGCAGGCTCCCGAGCGCGCCGCTGCGCAGCGCCTCTTTGCTGGGCGCCATCTGCTTGCTGCTCCTCGCGTGCGAGGACGGCGCGTCGTCGGGGGCCGGCAGATCGTCGAGCGCGCTGACCTCCAACGACGGCAGCACCGGCGTGACGGAGTGCGACAGCTACCTCGATCAGTACGAGCTGTGCATGCAGGCGACGTTGCCGTCGCATCAGTTCACCCAGCAGCAGAACGGCATCCGCCGTCAGCGGACCGCGTGGAAGACGATGGCCGACAGCCTCTTCAAGAAGCAAGCGCTGGCGCACGTGTGCCGGCAGGCCATCACCACCGCGCGACAGGAGTTCCAGACCTGCACCTGGACCGGCGGGCTGTGAGGCCCTGAGGCCATTGATTCGAGCGCGCGTGAGGGGCGGCCATACGGCCCTCCGGGGCGCGGCGCAGGGACATTTCGATTCGCTCGTCATGGGAGTGAGCGGCTGACCAGCGGGCTGCGAGGAAGCGCGTTATGCTGAACGTCATCGGTCGATCCAAGAAGGCTCGGACCACGTCTTTCGTACTGATCCAGGCGCTGGCGCTCGCGGGGCCGCTCGCGGCGCTGGCCGCGACGTCGTCCCGAGCGCCGAGCGCGAGGGCGAGCGCGGCGGAGCCCAGCCTCCCGCTCGACGAGGCGCTGCACGAGATCGAGTCCGCGAGGGCCGGCATGCCTGGCGCTGCGGCGCCACAGGGCGTGGAGCGCGGTGCGGCGACCGCGCTGCCGGACTCGGGCGACGCGACGACCGTCGCGGCGGTGGCCTCGGCGCAGTGGCTCAACGCCCCCGCGAACGCCGATCCGAGGGCCGCCTGGGCGCTCTTCGACGGCGACGCGCGGACGACGCTGTCCTCGCCCTCGGGGGTCCCGGTCCGCGTGGAGGTCCGCTTCGCCGAGCCTACCTGGATCCACCAGGTCAGCGGCTTCGGGCGGACCCGCGGCGCATTGACCATCACCGTGGACGGCGCCGCGGGCGAGCGCGTCCTCGAGGGCGTGGAGCAGCGCGCGCTGGAGATCTCGGGCACCCTCGGCCCGCTGCGCATGCCGCTGCCCGTCCTGGCCGAGCGGGCGGTCGTCGAGTGGCTCCCAGGGGACGAGTCCGGTCTGGCAGAGCTCGCGTTCTGGGGCGCGCGCGATCCGGTGGGCGTGCTGCCGGAAGCGCACTGGGCCGATCGCGTGACGAGCAACGGCTTCCCGGGAGCGCCCGTCTTCTCCTCGGATCGCGCCACGGCGCGCGTCGGCGAGGCCGGGGAAGGCGCCCAGACGTTCGAGGTCGACGTCTTCGCCGAGCCGCGGTCGCTGGCGCGCGCGTTCCTGCTCTACGAGCTCGAGGGCGCCTCGCACTGGAGCGGCGTGCCGCGCAGCATCAACGGGGCGGCCGAGCGCGCGTCGGCGGCGCTTGCGCCGGCGAGCGCCAAGTCCGGCCTGCAGGTCGAGGAGATCAACCCCGCGTGGCTCAAGCAGGGCGTCAATCAGGTGGCGTTCGGGGCGCCGCGCAGCTCCGTTGAGCAGGGCTCCGTGTCGACTTACCGCGTGAGCCACGTGCGCGTGGTCGGCATCCCGCACGGCGGCAGCTACGCCGCCGCCTCCCCCGCCGCGCTGTCGAGCATCGCAGGTCGCCCGCCGTCGGCGCAGGCGACCCAGCTCGGAACGGCCGCGTTCGCCGGGCCCTCGGCCCCCCACACGCTCGGCTTCCGCCTGATCGAGCCGTCGGACGGCAAGCTGATCGCCATCGCCGGAGGGGGGAAGGAGCGCCTGGAGATTCCGCTTCGAGGCCTCTCGCCCGGATGGCATCAATGGGACGCGGCGGGCGTGTTCGGAACGCTCGACGCGGTGCGCTTCTCGTTCCACGGCGGCAAGGAGAAATCCTCGCCGATCGGCGATCTGCGCGTGGCCGCGAGCGCCTTGCCGGCGCAAGCGCGTCCGGAGCTCCGCATTGCCTACCCGCTGCACGGCGAGTGCGAGCAGGGGCGAGCCTACGTCCGGGGCTTCGTGCACGGCGCGGGCGCCGCGGTGACGGGTGTCAGCGTCGATGGTCGCGCCCTCACGCCCGCGGAGCTGGGCGGCGACGGGGCCTTCGAGCTCAGCGTCCCCGAGGCGCGGGGAGGGGCCGCGTGGTCCGTTCAGCTGCGCGCCACCCTGGCCGATGGCTCCACCGTCGATCGCAAGGTCGAGCTCGGACCGTGCCTGGACGAGAGCGCGCTCGCGGCCGCGCCAGACGGCCTCACGCCCGACGTGGGCGCGCCGTACGGCGAGTGGGTCACGCCGGAGGAGGCGAAGACGCTGCACTACGCCGGCGCGACGCTCGAGATCCCGGCGGGGGCGGTCTCGGAGCCGGTGCGCATCACGATTCGACCCCTGACGCGCGACCAGGCCTCGCCCCCCGGGCGCGGGCTCGTCAACGTGGTGCCGGGCAGCGGCAGCTTCCGCTTCGGCCCGGCGGGGCTGCGCTTCAACCGGCCCGTGCGGCTCACGCTGCCGTTCGACCGGGAGGGCATGCCGCCTGCGGCGACGATGCGCAGCATCTCGACCCTCTACTTCGACGAGCAGGTCGGCCTGTGGCGCGCGATCCCCAAGGTGGCGGACGCGAGCGGCGGCGTGATGGTGAGCGAGACCGAGCACTTCACCGAGTTCATGAACGCCACGCTCCCGGCGCCGGACGCGCCGGGTCCCAAGAACACGTTGCCCGGCGAGATGAACGGTATCGAGCTCGGCAGCCCCTCGGCCGGCGTGGACCTGATCGAGCCGCCGAGCGCGAACCCGCGGCGCACGGCGAACCTGAGCTACCCGCTGCGCGTGCCGCCCGGCCGCAGCGGCCTCGACCCCGATCTGGCGCTCACGTACTCGAGCGCCCGCGGCAACGGCTGGCTCGGCATCGGCTGGGACCTCGAGATCTCGAGCATCCAGCACGACACGCGCTTCGGCGTCCCCGACTACGATGGTACCAAGATCCAGAACGATCACCCGGGTTCCGTCGCGGGCTCGGTGCGCTACGCGCTCGACGGCGCCCAGCTGACGGCCGTCGGTCCGGCCGCGGGCGGCATGCGGTATGAGCGCCGCGTCGAGGGCGCGTTCCAGCGCATCCTGCGGCTGCCGACCGGCGAGCCGGGCGTCGTTTACTGGGAGGTGACCGACAAGAACGGGGTGAAGTCGGTCTACGGCAAGACCGCGAACGCGCGGCTCGCCGATCCCAACGACGCGAGCCGCATCTTCAAGTGGAACCTGGAGTACGCCGAGGACCGGTTCGGGAATCGGATCGTGTTCAAGTACTTCCACGACGAGCAGACGATGTCCGGCGTCTCGATGCCTCAGATCTACCCGAAGAAGATCTGCTACGGCGCCATCACGTCGGCGGACGAGGTCGACTGCGACGGGACCTACAACGTGAGCTTCGTGCTCGACGCCGCCGAGACCCGGCCCGACCGCACCGTCGACGCGCGGGCCGGCTTCCCGATCAAGACGGCGCGCCGCCTGGAGAGCGTCGAGGTCGCCTTCGGCGACACGATCGTCCGCAGCTACGACCTCCGCTACACGCTCGGCGCCTTCCAGAAGACGCTGCTCGAGGAGGTCGGCTCGCTCGGCACGGACGGCTCCGAGCTGTACAAGCACGATTTCGAGTACGAGGAGAGACCCCCGGCTCCCTTCGCGGAGCCCAAGATCTGGGGCACGCTGAAGTCGGGCTCGGGCCTGCGCACGGAGTTCGGGCTCTCGAGGACGAAGGGCTCGAGCGTCGGCGGCGGCGGCGGCGTCGGCGTCAATTTTGCGGTCATCTCCGCGAACGCGAGCCTCGGCGGCTCCAGCGGGCACAGCCGCGTGCGCCGCTCGCTCCTGGATGTCAGCGGCGACGGGATGCTCGACCTCCTCAACGGCGCGAGCAGCAGCGTCAACACGGCGCCCCACCTCCTGCCCCCCTTCGATCATCTGAGCTACAAGGCCATTCCCGGCGTCGGAGAGAACTCGCTCGGCTACACGGACACCGGCGGCTGGACGGCCGGAGCAGGGATCTCCGTGCTCGGCGGCGCTCTCGGCCTCGGCGGTAGCCTCGCCCACACGGAAGCCGAGGAACGCCACATCCTCTCCGACATCAACGGCGACGGCTTCGTCGATCAGGTGTGGGTGAGCGATGGCGCCATCAAGGTCCGCAAGGGCGCGAAGGATCGCTTCGAAGGCGAGGAGACGTTCGGCGCGTACGACGAGTCGATGATCGCGTTCGCGAACGCGGACCGCCTGGAGAACCAGAAGAGCAGCTTCTTCCTCGTCGACCCGCTGGCGCGCTGGAGGGCGCCGTTCGCCGGCACGGTGCAGATCGGCGGCGCCATCCAGAAGGGTGCGGCGGGCGGCGACGGGGTCACCGTCTCCATCCTCAAGAACGACGCGCTCCCGCCGATCTGGACCCGCACGTTCGCCGGGGACGACCTGGCGCCGTGCGTGCCTACCGCGGGCAACACCTGCAACGACTCCACGCCGCTCCAGGAGGCGCTCAGCGTCGGGGACGATCTCTACTTCCGCGTGAGCGCGGTCGACGACCCGCGCAAGGATCTCGTGCAGTGGTCTCCCGAGATCGCGTACCAGGGCATCCCCGCCAGCCGCGTCGACGACCGGGAGGTGTACGGCTCGTTTGTCTACCGCACGTCGCTGGCCGACGATTTCCGTCTCGTGGGCATGCCGAAGCGGCCCTGGATCCCGAACGCACCGGGCGAGGTCAGCGTGCTCGGAGGGGGGACCAAGCTCTCGACCTCCGACGACGTCGAGCTCAACGTCTACAAGGTGCCGTCCACTGCGGCCCAGTGGAACGATGCGCAGCTCGTGGCGAGCACCCCCCTGGCCGCCAGCTTCGAAGGGGCGTATCAGGTCACCGGGACGGGCATCCGCGTCGATACGGGCGACTTGCTCTACTTCGAGCTGAAGTCGGACTCGCCGGTGGACCCCGAGCGGGTGGGCTGGGCGCCCGTCGTCGAGTACACGCGCTACAGCCGGCCGGACCCGGAGGCCGAGGCTTACGTGGAGGGGGCCGTGCTCGGGTGCGGTCCCTCCGAGGAAGATCCGGAGACGATCGTCTGCGACATCGAGAACGATCCGACGCCGGAAGATCCGGTGCCCGTGAGCTTCATCGTGCACCAGCCGGAGGTGAACGTCGCCGTCTTCATGTGGCAGGCCGGCGCGCCGACGACGCCGGTGACGGCGGAGAGCTCGACCAGCGCGGGCACCTTCATGAAGGGCGTCACGAGCCACCCGGTGTGCGCCCTCGTGCAGGGCGTCAACAAGCTCTTCTCGAAGGCGTGCCTCGGCCCCACGGCGACGGGCCCCGTCGCGCTCCCCGCTCCGGTCGGCATCACCCCGGGTGAGCCCATCTACTTCACCCTGATCTCCAAATCGCCCCTCACGCGCGTCGGGGCAACGCCCGGTGATGGCCAGGTGTACTGGGATCCCACGACCGGAGGGGACCTCGCGCCCGTCAACGTCCGCTGGCTGGATCCGAGCTTCGGGGACACCGAGGCGCCGGCGCCCACGCACGACATGATGGCGGGTGGATATCACCGCTGGTCGTTCGGTGACTATCGCAGCGACCAGACCTTCAGCGAGCCCGCGCTCCAGCATGCGAACGTGAGCAACGACACGTCGCCTTTCTTCTTCGCGACCATCTCCCGCGCGGGGGTGGCTGGCGGCGCTGGTCCCGTGTACAGCACGCGCGGCCAGGGCAGCTTCGTGGGGCGCGGTCTGTTCTCGCCCGGGCGCACGAAGGCCGGCCGCGGCTTCTCGGGGAGCGCGGGGATCGAGGCGCTGCGGCTGTCCGATACGTGGAGCTATGGACTGAACGCCAATTTCTACAACCTGGACATGGGGATCGGTGCGGCCGACACCACGGGTGAGGTCGACTTCCTCGACATGAACGGGGACAACCTGCCCGACCTGGTGACGCGCAATGGCGTCCTGTTCAATACCGGCGGCGGATTCACCTCCAAGCGCGCGTACGGCTTCGACGAGTTCCGCGAGGTCGACCAGGAGAGCATGCGCTTCAAGGCGAGCATGGCGCTCGGCGGCAGCGACGAGAAGGACCAGGCGATCCCGGACACGGACACGCGCGGCCGGACACGCGCGGTCATGTCCACGAGCTTCTCCGTCGGGCTCGACTACGCGGTGAGCTCCGCGAAGACCGAGCTCCTCGACATCAACCAGGACGGCCTGCCGGACCGCGTATCCTTCAGCCCCGAAGGCGGAGATCCCGTCGTGCGCCTCAACACCGGCTACGGCCTCACGGCGCCGATCGCGTGGTCGAATCCGGACTGGATGGCCAACGGCTTCGGCCTGCGCGAGGACGTGCTGAACACCATCAACGTCATGGATGTCGAGACCGGCCCGAACGCGGCGCGCTACGAGGACACCGGCTCGCTCAGCGCAGGCGTCTCGGTCGGCGCGTCGTTCAGCGTGGGCCTCTTCGGGGGCGGCGGACACGTCGGCGCCGGGTACGTCTACAGCATCAACCGGCAGGCGGTGGACTTCATCGACGTCAACGGCGATGGTATGCTCGACCACGTGAGCCGGCTGCCGTATGACCCGCAGCTCCGGGTCAAGCTGAACCTGGGCGACCGCTTCGACGCGGAGCAGACGTGGGAGCTCCCGCCGTGGCCGGGCGACGTGGAGGATGAGCTCGCCACCGTCGGCTCGAAAATCCTGGAGACTTTCGACGCGACGAAGCGCAATCAAGAGGCGTTGACCTTCTCCAGCTCGCGCGACTACAGCGCGACCTTCGATGCCGAGATCTGCTACTTCTTCGTCTGCGGCAGCGTCTACGGCTTCTACAACGACACGGCAGGCGGCAGCGACGTGGCCTGGCGTGACGTGAACGGCGACGGGCTGGTCGATCACGTCGCCAAGGTCGACGGCCAGGCCGATGTCTGGGTCAAGCTGAACCAGCTCGGGAGGGCCAACCTCCTCAAGGCCGTCAATCGCCCCTTCGACGGCAGGTTCGAGCTCGAGTACGAGCGTTACGGCAACGAGGTTGGCGACGAGGCGGAGCCGAGCGTCGACCTGCCGGGCAACAGCTACGCCCTCGTCTCGATCGTCTCGATGGACGGCCGTGGCCAGACCCTCGGTCAGACCCTGGACTACACGGCGCCGGCGGGCGGAGCCGCCCGCGCGCAGACGGGCAAGTACGATCGCGTCGAGCGCGAGGACTACGGCTCGTCGATCGTCACCCTGACGCGCGGCGTGAAGGACAGCGAGGGCGAGTGGGTGGACGGCTCGGGCGACGGCTCGCAGATCGAGACGCACTACTTCAACCAGGACTACTACCGTCGTGGGCTGGTCCATCAGACCATCGAGCGCGGCGTCTCGGCGAGCGGCGATCCCATCCCCTACACGCGCCAGACGTTCACGTACGAAGACCCGACGCCCGGCGGGGCGAGTGTGCAGGACAAGCCGGATCCCATCGTCGGCTCGTTCTTCCCCGCGGAGACGCACCGCACGACGGAGTGGTTCGAGGGAGAGGCGACGGCTCAGAAGTCCACGGCGGAGCAGCGGACCTGGAGCTTCGATCACGGCGGCATCGATACGCTCTTCCTGAGCGCCGACGAGGGCACCGCGGACGACCTGTTCTACAAGGTCGAGTACGACACGCGAGGCTTCGCCTATTCGAGCCCCAACGAGCTGTACCTCGCGCAGCCGAACCGGGTGGTGGCGCGCAGCGGAAGCGCGTCAGGCGCGGTGCTGCGTGACCGGCGGGCCACCTATCATCCCACGACGGGCGCGCTCGAGACGTTCAGCCAGCACGTCACCGGGGGTGGCATTCCGGGCTCCACCGCGACGTACAACGACGCCGCGAGCACGGTCGCGATCGAGCGGGACGAGCTCGGCAACATCCACAAGGTGACCGATCCCAACGACTACGAGCTCACTTACCTCTACGACGAGACGGGGATCTACCGGACGAGCGTCACCGACTCTTTCGGCTATACGTCGACGAGCAGCCCGAACTACCTGTTCGGTGCTGTCGAGATCACGACCGATCTGAACGGCCACGGCACGAGGTACAAGTACGACGCCTTCGGCCGCCTGGTCGCGGTGTGGGGTCCGAACGACTTCGTGGAGGATACCGTCGCGCAGGAGGGCGTGGTTCCCACGATGCGCGCCGTGTACGGGCTGCAGCCGGGGGCTTCTGCCGCGCCGTTCTGGGCGGTCATGGGCCACAAGGACGTCTCCCGGAACGCGCCGACGACCCCACCCCACCTCCACGACTACGTCGAGACGGTGACCTTCATCGACGGCTTCGATCGCGTCATTCAGACGAAGAAGGATCTGGAGAAGGACTTCGGCGACCACACCGAGGTCGGGATGATGGTCAGCGGCCATATCGAGTTCGACGAGCGCGGGCGCCGGAAGGAGCAGGGCCAGCCCGTCTTCAGCACGGAGGCCGCCACCGCCCTGGTGAATGTACCCGACTCGGACGATCTCTCCACGACGTGGGAGTACGACGCCCTCGGGCGCGTGACCAAGCTGACGACGCCCTCCGATCATGAGGACATCGGGCAGGACTTCGTCGAGACCCATACGACCTACGGCTTCGGGCTGGACCAGGAGGGAGTCCTGCGCTTCCGCACCACGGTCACGGAGCCCGACGACGGGATGACCCTCCAGCACCGTGACGTCATGGATCGCGTCGTCGAGATGATCGAGCGCGCCAACCCAGCGGACGGCACGCCGATCGTCACCCAGTACCGCTACAACCCCGTGAGCGACCTCGTCCAGGTCGAGGACGCTCATGGCAACGTCACGACCGCGGCGTTCGACACGCTCGGGCGCATGGTGAGCCTGAACAGCGCTGACGCCGGGCTCATCGAGTTCGAGTACGATCTCGTCGGCAACCTGCGAGAGAAGCAGACCGCGAAGCTGCGGGCGTCGTCGCAGCGCATCACCTACCAGTACGACTACAATCGCCTGCGGCAGGTCACCTATCCGACGAGCACGCCGCGGGTCTACACCTACGGTGGTCCGTCGCTCGCGGGGGACGCCAACGGAAACGTCGCCGCTCGTCTCATGACGGAGACCAGCGAGGCCGGCGAGCGCACCTTCCGCTACGATCGGCAAGGCAACAGGGTCCAACTCCAGGTGACGTTCCCGCGGCTGCGGGAGCCGCACCGCGGTCCCTACCGCTACCAGGTCGAGCATCAGTTCGACTCGTTCGGACGGGTGCTCCGCATTCTCTTCCCGGACCTGCGGGTCGGGACCAACCCGGACCAGATGCCGCTCGGCGATCCGAGCCGCGAGGTGCTGAGCTACAGCTACGACGCCGGCGGCAACCTCAAGAGCATCCTCGGGCTGAATACGCAGATCAACGAGCAGCACCCGGACGAGTCGCCGAACACCATCTACCTCGCGCACATCGGCTACGACGAGTTCGGGCAGAGGGTCCGGCTCATCGCGGGCAACTTCATCGAGACGACGTACCAGTACAAGCCGCGCACGCGCAGGCTCGCCAACGTCAACGCGGACCATCGCGACCCGTTCCTGCGCCAGCAGAACCAGCCGGCGAGGCCGTTCCAGCGGCTCGACTACACGTACGATGAAGCCGGGAACGTGACCGAGCTGCGGAACGACGCGCCGTTCGACAACCTGATGAACGGCAGCGTGCTCGTCGGCAACCTGAAGCACACGTACCAGTACGACGCGCTGGACCGCCTGACGCAGGCGGCCGGCGTGGTGCAGGCCAGGTCCCATGAGAGGTATCGCTACACGCAGGCGTTCGAGTACGACGACATCCACAACATCACCAACAAGACGAACCAGAGCCTGCGGCAGGTGCCGGACTCCTCTCCGCTCGATGGGCAGGATGGAGAAGTTGACGGATGGCGGATCGATCACGTCATCCCCGAGCAGACGTACGACGCGAACTACTCCTACGCGGGGCCCCGGCCTCACGCGATGACGCGCACCTCCGAGCTGCTCCATGCGGAGTCGCAACGCTACGATCGCAATTACCAGTACGACGCGAGTGGCAACCAGCTGACATGGACCTTCCGTGGCGCCACCCGCGAGATCGTTTGGAACGAAGAGGACCTCGCGAGCGAGATCAAGCTCTTCGGCCAGACCCGCTCGAGGAACCTCTACGACGGCGAGGGGCAGCGCGCGATCTCGAAGCACGACGTCGTGGGCCAGGAAGAGACGGCGTACATCAGCCAGGATCTCACGATCCGCGACGGTCGCTACCTCACCAAGCACGTGTACGCGGGGGACACGCAGCTCGCGTCCAAGATGGACAGCGCCTGGCTGAACTACCCGCCGACGCTGTACTTCCACACCGACCACCTCAGCAGCACGCAGTACTCGAGCAATGAAGAGCAGACGCTCATCCAGCACAACGAGTACTTCCCGAGCGGCGAGCTCTGGCGCGACGAGACCGATTCCCGCTACGAGCTGGCCCGCCGCTACACGTTCAGCGGCAAGGAGCTCGATGTCGGCACCGGCCTCTACTACTTCGGAGCGCGCTACTACGACCCGCGGATGAGCGCGTGGCTCAGCCCGGATCCGGTGCTCGCCCGGTACATGGCAGGGCAGGTCAACGGTGGGGTGTTTCGGCCGGTAAACCTGGGCCTGTATACCTATACCTGGAACAATCCGGTCGTCCTCGTGGATCCGGACGGCCGGGCGCCGGGCGATCCGTGGTGGAAGCGTGCCGGATTGCAGGCCCTTGGCGTCGCGTATGGCACCGTTCAGGCAATAACTCCCGGCGGATTCGTGGCGGACGTCGCGGGACCGCCGTCCCAGGATCCGGATTTCTTGGCCGGGAAAGCTGCGGGGAACATTGTCACCGGCGTCGTTCAGGTGGGCCAAGGGGTCATCCTCGCCGGCGGGGGAGGAGCGGCGACCGTGGGCACCGGCGGCGCCGCTCTCCTCACAGGGGTCCCTGAAGCTGCAGTGGTCGCCGGTGGCGTACTGATCGTGCAGGGTTACGGCACCGTTCAGGCGGGCGTAGCGTCGTTGAGCGCGGCCATGTCCGGATCTGGATCCGGATCGGGTGGTCCGGCTGCCGCACCGGCTCCCGCGAGCCCTGCTCCTACGGGGGGGCCTAACGCTGCCAAGAAGTTCACGCCGGAACAGCAGGCGCTCGTCGACATGGCCAAGAAAGATAAGGCTGCTGGGGGCATCACACCGGCCGATATGGAAGCATACAAGCAGCTGAATGCGGAGGCGGGCGCGAAGGGGTTCACGACGCCCGGCGCCGTGCGAGGGCCCGAGGCCCATCCGCTGAGATCGCCGAGCTCCACGCCCGGGCCTGGACAAAAGCCGCACGGTCACGTGGGGCCGGTCGACCACATCCCTGTCAAGTGAAGCGAAGCCGATGCAAGGAATGAAAGAAATGGACTGCTACGTTTTTACGGATGAGCCAACAGGGGTCGTGTATGGACAGCTGATGGATTTTTGTTGTCTGATGGCTCCGACGATGCTTCTGGTCGTACGAGATCCGCAGCTAGATCCGGGAGATTCTATCAAGAGCCAGCTGGACCTCCTGAGCCCATTTCTTTTGGGTTCTTCCCGGGAAAAAGAATGGCCTGGGACAGTGCTGTATGCCGACGAGGCTACTGTTTATCGGTACTCCTCTGGCGAGGGACTACAGGAACGGCTGAAGCAACAAGCGGCCAGCTTGTTCAGCTGGATTCATCCCGACGCACCGGAGGACCCCTGCTTCCTCCGCCGCAACGGAGATGTGCTGCTCGTTACGATCTCGCATGAGCGCGAGGCGTATATGTTGCTGTCTGAGGACGAGATCCAGATTGCTCGGCGCGGGTTCCCAGAGCTCGCATCCATTCTTCAAAAGGAGTGATGAGGTGTCGGCGGCGAGCGGCGGGCGCACCTGCACCACGTGAGCGGCGAGGAGGAGACGGCGTACCACGACCAGCACCTGACGCTGCGGGCCCTCTGTGCCAACAAGTCGAACCATCGGAGGTCCCCCCCCGGCTCTCCCCCCGGCCCCCTCAGCCCTCACGCCCCGCCGCGCTTGCCGTCCAGCCGCGCCAGCACCGCGCGCGGCGACATCGTCGCCCGGTAGACGTAGATCTCCCCCGCCTCGTCCTCCCCCAGGACCTCCTCGCTCACGCGGAGCTGCTTGCCGACCGCGAGCAGGATCCTCGCCGGAAACCCCTTCCGGATCAGCTCGACGCGCCGCCACACCGCGTCTCGGCTCCAGAAGCCGAACGCCTCCAGGTACACCTCCTCGCCGGTCTCCGCGTTCAGGAACACGAGGTCCGGGACGCACACCACCTCTCCGGGCAGCGCGAACAGCCGCTCGTTCGGCGACACGGTCCAGGGCGATCCGAGCTTTTTGAACCCCTCGCAGAACGCGTCCAGCTCGGGCGTCGTGTCCGCGAGCTCGCGCCCGTGGAACACGAGCCCGTCCGACGGGCCCATCTCGACGGCCAGCGGCTCCTTGTCGCGCCCCCAGCGCAGCTCGGCGCGCAGCCGGAACGAGGCGCACGAGAGCACCGACGGCAGGAACATCGCGAGCCGCAGGCCGTAACGCTGCACCGCATCGAACAGGCTGAACGGGCCGTCGAGCACGATCGTGTAGCCGGAGACCGGATCGCCCTGGACCACGTGGATCAGGCCGTGAAACCGCGCGGCGCGGAAGATCCGCCGGTATCGCGGGGCGCTCTCGCCCTCGATGCGGATCGTCACCTGCGTCGCCTTCAGCAGGATCGACTGCGCCAGCGACAGGTTGTACCGGTCGAGCAGGACGTCCGGCGCGTCCGCGGCCGCGCGCCGGAGGATCTCGGCGCCGCGCAGGTCGGCGTAGAGGCCCGCCTCGATCGCGGCGGGCGTCGTGCCGAGCCGGGCGGCCACCTCGTCGAGCACCGCGGCGCGATCGAAGCGGGCGCGGACGTCGAGGGCGCGGTGCGCCGCCGCCGCGGCCAGGAACAGCTCCCGCCGGAGCGCCTCGGGGTCGACGCCCTCCTGCACCTCGTACTCGCAGCCGTCCTCGAGCACCTTCCGCAGGCCGAGCGCGGCGACGCGATCCCGCGCGGGCACCTCGACGGCGTCGAGCGCGGCCTCGACGTCGTCGCGGCGCTCGCCGACGCGCTGGGACAGGATCTCGATGTACGCGCGCGCGACCGGGAGCAGCCGCTCGGCGGCGGCCCCGCGGAGGTACTGGGGCACGAGCAGCCCGCCGCGGCGGCGGACGCGGACGAGATCACTGGTAAGCAACGTGCTCCCGGCGCTTGTCGCTCACCCGCTGCTCGCTCGTGCCGAGGGCGACGAGCTCGTAGAGGATCGCCGTCTTGTTCTCGCTCCGCCGCAGGATGCGGCCGAGCCGCTGGACGTGCTCCCGCACCGAGCCGCTGCCCGACAGGACGATCGCGACGTTCGCCTCGGGCACGTTGACCCCCTCGTTCAGCACCTTCGACGTGACCACCGCCGACAGCGCGCCGCGGTTGAACGCCTCGAGGATGGCGCTGCGCTCCTTCACCTTCGTCTGGTGCGTGATGGCCGGCAGCAGGAACTGCCGCGAGATCTGGTAGACCGTGGCGTTGTCCTCGGTGAAGACCAGCGTGCGATCCGCGCGGTGGGCGTGGAGCAGCCGCGCGAGCACGTCGATCTTGCCGGGCGCGCAGAGGGCGAGGCTCCGCTGCCGGCGGTACGCCTCGAAGGCGCGGCGGCCGGCGTCGGACTGCGAGCTCAGCAGGATGAACTGCCCCCACCCCTCGGGCATGCGGATGCCGTTCGCGCGCAGAAAGCCGATGTACACGGCGCGCGCGGCCTCGTACGCGGCGCGCTCGTCCTCCGAGAGCGGGACGTCGAGCCGGACGACGTCGTAGGCCGCGAGGTACTGCCCGGAGAGCTCGGTGATCTCCCGGCGGAAGACGATGGGGCCGATGAGGTCGTCGTAGCCCCGGCCGTCGGCGCGCTCGGGCGTCGCGGTGAGGCCGAGGCGGAAGGGCGCGAGGCACATCTTGGCCGCGAGCGCGTACGACGGGCTCGGCAGGTGGTGGCACTCGTCGAAGATCACGAGGCCGAAGCGGGCGCCGAGCCGGTCCATGTGGGCGTGCGCCGAGTCGTAGGTGGTCACCGTCAGGTCGAGGACGTCGTGGTAACCGCCGCCGAGCAGGCCGATCGGGACGCCGAACGCGGCGGAGAGGCCGTCGTACCACTGGTTCAGGAGGTCGAGCGTCGGGACGACCACGAGCGTGCTGCGCTGGCGCGCGGCGATCGCGAGCGTCGCGACGAACGTCTTGCCCGCGCCCGTCGGGAGCACGACGACGCCCCGGCTGCGCCGCCCGGCCCACGCCTCGAGCGCCTCGCGCTGGTACGGGAAGGGGTCGTGCTTGGCGAGCGGCTCGAGCGGCAGCGCCTCGTACTTGCGGGCGGCGTCGGTGAAGGCGACCCCGCGGGCGCGGAGCCGGAGGACGAGCTCGGCGTAGTCGATGGCCGGCACCCGGTAGACGCGCTCGCGCGCGTCCCAGCGGCAGGACGCGGGCAGGCACGCGGGGTCGAGCGGCGCGCCCTCCGCGGCCGAGCCCGGCGCCCCGTCGCCGCCCGGCGCCTCCGCCGGGAGGGCGCTGCCGTCGAGCTCGCCGGCCGGCGCCAGCGCGGGGCGCGGCGCGACCCCCTCGATGCGGAGGGTGCCGCCCTGGAAGCTCAGGACGATCGGCGCTGTGCGGACCGGCTCGGTCATCGGCGCCCTCTTTTGCCGCGGGCGGGGCCGCGTGCCAAGCCCGGAGAGCGGCGATCAGGCCAGCTCGGTCGGCATCATGGAGGCGCCGCGGATCGGCGCGCGGTAGCGGACCCACACGAGCGGGGACTCGTGCAGCGTGATCGTGAGGGTGGTGCCGGCGTTCAGCGGGAGCCGGCGGCCGAGCTCGCGGTGGATGTAGCGCGCGATGAGCTCCGGGGTCGAGCGCTTGCCCTCGAAGGCCGGGTGCTCGTCGAGGTTGCGGTAGTCGATCTCGGCGAGCACGCCGCGCAGGTTATCCCGCAGCACGCTCGTCTCGACCACCTGGCCGAGCGGCGACAGCTCCTCCCGGTCCACCTCCACGCTGACGGTGTAGGTCGCGCCATGCAGGCGCTGCGCGGGGCCGAACTGCTCCCCCTTGAGGCTGTGGGCCACCATGATGTGATCGCGGACGCCGACCGTGTACATGGTCGCACTATACCCGTCGTTCCGGCGTCGGAGGGAGATCCCAATCGCCTGCCGCGGCGCGCGGGAGTAAGGTGCGGACGGGTGCCCGCTCCGGCCGCCGCGTCGGCAGGCGGGTTCGTGCGGGACGCAGTGACCGGTCGACCGTTGCGAGGGAGGATCGCCGATGAACAGCGAAGCGAGCGTGCTGGCCCCTGGGTTCCTCATCGCGTCGCCGCCCCTGGGCGATCCGAACTTCGACAAGACGGTCGTGCTGCTGGCGGTCCACAGCGACAGCGGGGCGCTGGGGTTCGTGGTGAACCGGCCGGCGCCGATGACGCTCGGCGAGCTCCTGTCGTTCGCCGGCTACGGCAACGAGCTGAAGGACCCGGCGCCGGTCTACCTCGGCGGGCCGGTCCAGCCGAGCTCGGGGTGGATCCTGTGCCTCGATCCGGCGCTCGCGGCCGAGGAGACGGGGGTGATCCCGGTGGGCTCCCGGGTGCGGGTCACGTCGTCCCGGAGCGCGTTCGACACGCTCGCGGCCGACGCGGTGCGCGGCGCGGCCTCGGCGGACCCGCGGCGCAGGACGGTGCTGCTCGGCTACAGCGGGTGGGGGCCCGGGCAGCTCGAGCGGGAGATCGCCGCGGGCGCGTGGCTGCCGGTGCCGCTCGACGAGCGGATCCTGTTCGACGTGGCCGCGGAGCAGCGCTGGGAGCAGGCGTATGCGCTGCTCGGGCTGCGCCCGATCGAGGTGCTGTCGATGCGCAGCATCGGAGAGGCGTGAGCGCGGGCGGCCGGAAGGCTGCTCCTGATTGACTCGGCACCGGCGCGCACGAACCTTCCCGGTCGCGTCCCGCCCCCGGGGAGGGCGCCGCGCGGGCCTTCACCTCCGCAGCAGCCGGCCCATCGATGCAGAGAGCACACGCCACGAGAGGAGCCATCATGGAGATCAACATCGGAATCGACGCCAAGACCCGCGAGCAGATCGGCGCTGGGCTCGGCCGTGTCCTCGCCGACACGTACACGCTTTACCTGAAGACGCACAACTTCCACTGGAACGTCACGGGTCCCATGTTCCAGACGCTGCACCTCATGTTCGAGCAGCAGTACAACGAGCTGGCGCTCGCCGTGGACCTCGTCGCCGAGCGCATCCGGGCGCTGGGCCTGCCCGCGCCGGGGACGTACAAGCAGTTCGTGGCGCTCTCCTCGATCAAGGAGGAGGACGGCATCCCCAAGGCGACCGACATGATCAGGCTCCTCGTCGAGGGGCACGAGACCGTGGCGCGCACGGCGCGCGAGATCTTCCCGGTGGCCGAGCAGGCCAACGATCAGCCCACCTGCGATCTGCTCACCCAGCGGCTGCAGGTCCACGAAAAGACCGCGTGGATGCTGCGCAGCCTGCTGGAGTAGCCCCCGGCCGCCCGGGCTCGGCCGCCGTCGGGGCGGGCCCGGGCTCCCGGGGTCGCCCCGGGCCGGGCGTCCGGCTCAGCGCCGCTCGGGGACGAGGAACCCCTCGCTGTCGACGGCCACCGCGCGCTGCTTCAGGAGGCGGCCCACGGCGCGCTTGAACGCCTTCTTGCTCAGGCCGAAGATCGCCCGGATCTCGTCCGGGCTCGAGCGGTCGCCGACGCGCGGCGCGCCCGGGCGGGCGAGCCGCGCGAGGATCGTCTGGGCGTCGCTCTCGAGCTCCTCGTGGGCGTGGCCGCGCAGCGAGAGCTCGACCTTGCCGTCGGACAGCACGCTCGTCACGCGGAACCGCGCCGCCTCGCCGCGCGCGAGCGCGTGCGGCTCGTCCGCGGGGACCAGGCCGACGAACCTGCGCTCGAGGATGACGAACAGCCCGAGCCCCGGCTCGTTGCGCCACGCCTCGCCGTCGACCCACTCGTCCAGATCGAACTCCCCCTTGTCGCGCAGCATCTCGCTGACGCGCATCGTGCCCGCGAGGCGGCCGGTCCTGTCCACGAGGAGGCCCACCGGGTGCCGCTGCCCGACCCGCAGCTCGCGGGTCTGCTCCGCGTGCGGGACGAGCAGCTCCTTCGGCAGGCCCCAGTCGACGAACGCGCCGAAGCGCGCCACGTCGGTCACCTCGAGGAACGCGACCTCGCCGAGCGCGACCTTCGGGCGGCGCGCGGTCGCGATCGGGCGATCCTCCGAGTCGAGGTGGACGAAGACC
Organism: Sorangium cellulosum So0157-2; assembly: GCF_000418325.1. Lineage (GTDB taxonomy): Bacteria > Myxococcota_A > Polyangia > Polyangiales > Polyangiaceae > Sorangium > Sorangium cellulosum_D. Next base: position 11,290,780 of record NC_021658.1, on the reverse strand, counting down.
TCGAGCTCGTCTCCCTCCTGCGCCCCGTCGGGCACCTCGCCGCCCGGCAGGAGGAGCACCGGCGCGTTCGGGCGCAGGTCGCCCGGGTCGGGCGAGAGGAACGCGCCGGGCGGGCCGAACCGCCGTATCGGCAGGGTGACCACGCGCCCGAGGAGATCGTCGTACGGCATCGGCGCGCAGTCTTGCACAGGCCGGGCGGCGCGTCGCCAGGGAGGCGAGCGGCTCGGACTCCCGATCTTCCGGCGCGCCGAGCTCGATCCCGCGCCCGCGCGGCGCCTCGACCGGCGGCAGAGAGATTGATACGACAGCCGCTGATGCCCAGGGTCGTCCACCGGCTCGCAAGGCGCCTCGCGCTCGCCGCCGGTCTGCTCCTCCTCGCGCCCGTCGTCGTGGCGCACGCCCGCGTCTGGCTCGACGACGACGCGCCCTCGGAGAGCGCCGGCAGCCCGGCGCAGGGCCGCCTGCGGCACGGGCACCCGCTCCCCCCCTCGGGGCCGGGTCACGTGACGTATTCGTACCTGGGAGCGAGCCTCGGCCGCCAGTACGTGCACGGCGCCGTGCGCGACGCGATGCTCGAGGCGTTCGCCGCGGTGTCGGCCGCGCGGCCCGGGCGGCGCTTCGTCGTGGGAGAGACGGGCCACCGCCAGGGCGGCGCGTTCTGGCCGCATCGCACGCACCAGAACGGGCTGAGCGTCGATATCTTCGTCCCGCTGCGCGACGCCGCGGGGCGGCCCGCGGACGTCGCGACCTACCCCTGGAACCAGCTCGGCTATGGGATCGAGTTCGACGCGCAGGGCCGCCGCGGCGACCTGGCGATCGACTTCGACGACCTCGCGCGGCTCCTGTCCGCGCTCGACGAGAAGGCGAGGCCGCGCAAGCTCCGGATCCAGCGGATCATCCTCGCGCCCGAGTACGTGCCGCTGCTCCTCGCGAGCCCCGCGGGCCGCGCGCTGGGCCCGCTCTCCGGGGCGATCCTCCGGCGCCAGGTCTGGTGGCGCCACGACGAGCACGCGCACATCGAGTTCGCGCTCGCGGCCGGCGCCCCGCGCTGAGCGAGGCAATCGACGGGGCGAGAGAGCAAGGGGCGGCACCGCGACAGGGCACGAAGCGGCCGCGCGGCTCGCGTCGCTCGGAGGGCCTCGCGCTGCGGCGCGCCCCGCTTGGCATCGGCCCCCGCCCGCCCCACGCAGGGCTGGCAGCCCGCGAGACCGAGCACCATGCCGGTGCGCGGGCCGGGCTGCGCGCGCCGCGCCTTGCGGCTCGGGCGCGCTCATGCGAGCCAGCCCGGCCCCTGCGAGCCGATCCCCGCGGAACCCCCCCCATGACAGACAGCTCCGGATACCGCATGTACGTGTTCCGCAGCGGCCGCCGCGACGTCCCCGGGCCGCGGCTCGTCGCCGAGCTCGCGGACGACCTCCGGGCGCTCGCCGCCCCCGCCGGCGCCGATCGCGATCGCGGCATCGTGCTCCGCGCCTTGATCCGCGCCGGCGAGCTCGAATCCATCCTCGCCGACGCCGGCGCGGCCAGCGCCCCCCTGCTGGCGCGGCTCACGGACGAGCTCGCCGCCATGCTCGTCGGCGCGCTCGCGATCCCGGACGGTCCGACGTCGGACCACGGACGGCCAGACCTCTGGCCACGGGCGGCCAGCCGCCTGACCACGCCCGAGGCCCTCGCGGCGCTCGCGGCGATCGACGTCCCCGCGATGGTCCCGACGTCGCCGCCCGAAGGGTTCTCCTTTTACGCGCTCCACCCGCTCGATTTCGCCCGGCTCGCCGAGCAGCTCGCGTCTTCGCCGGCGCCGGTCCGGGTCGTCGGGATCCGCAGCATCGGCACCACCCTGAGCGCGGTGACGGCCGCGGCCCTGCGCCGGCGGGGGATCCGGGCCGGCCGCATCACCGTGCGCCCGTCCGGGCACCCCTACGATCGCCGCGTCGAGCTCGGCGCGCGGGAGCTCGCCTGGGTCGAGGACGGCATCGCCGAGGGAGCGCAGTTCTGGGCCGCCGACGAGGGGCCGGGCTTCAGCGGATCGTCGTTCCTCTCCACCGGCGACGCCCTGGTCGGCGCCGGCGTCCCGCGCGGCAACATCGTTTTCCTCGGCTCCCGCGCCGCGGACCCCGACGCCCTTGTCGCGCCCGACGGCGCCCGCCGCTGGCGGTCGTTCCGCGCCGAGCGTGTCGTGGGCGGGAAACACGTCCCGACCGATGCTGGCGAGTTCATCGGCGCCGGGACCTGGCGCCGCCGCTTCTATGACGACGAATCGCGCTGGCCGCCCTCCTGGACGTCCATGGAGCGATTCAAGTCCCTTTCCCGCGACGGCAGCCGAATTCTCAAGTTCGAGGGCATGGGCCGCTACGGGGCCGAGTGCCTGGAGCGCGCCCGCGGCGTCGCTCGAGCCGGCTTCGGTCCGACGCCGCGCGACGAGGGCGAGGGCTTCCTCTCGTATCCATGGCTCCCGGGGCGGCCGCTCGAGCCCGGCCACCTCTCCACCGCCGTGCTGGAGCGCCTCGCCGATTACTGCACCTTCCGCGCCTCGGCCTTCCCCGTCCCGAGCCCCACGATCGATGAGCTCATTACGATGGCGCGCACCAATTTCTCAGCGGACATGGGAAATGAGCTCCCGACGGAGCTCCACCTGGAGATCGCCCGTCCCGTGCTCGTGGATGGTAAGATGGATCCTCACGAGTGGCTCGGGTCGGCCTCAGGCGAGCTCTTCAAGGTGGACGCGGCCGGGCACGGCGATGATCACTTCCTCCCTGGCCCCACGGACATCGCCTGGGATCTCGCCGGGGCCATCGTCGAGTGGCGGATGGCGCCCGAGGCCCGCCGGGCCTTCCTCGATCGCTACCGGCGCCGCTCGGGCGACGACCCCGAGCGGCGTTTGCCTGCGTATCTGCTGGCCTACGCGCTCCTGCGCCTGGGATACGCCGCGATGGCCGCCGCGTCGCTCCCGGACCAGGGCGAGGCGCGCCGCCTGGCCGCGGCGCGGCATCGCTATCGCTCTGCCCTGCTCGACGGCCTCACCCCTGTGGCCTCGCGGGGCGCGCTCGGGTAGCGCCGCTGGGCTGGATCCGGAGTGCACGTCACGCGCTCACTTCTTTCCTGACACGGCTGTACGGAATTTCCGCGATGGTGCAAAGGCCGATGCGGAGATAGGTTCACGGCGCCGTATCCATGAATCGTCCGCGGCAGCCCTCGCGCGGAAGCTGGCTCGAGCTCGACGCCCGTCGCTGACCGAAGAACGCAAGCTCATGCTCAAGCGCCTGATCCTCATTGCCGGCTCCTCTTCGAGCAGCGATGAACCATCGGCCCGCGGGACACCGCTGCTCTCCCCTGCCGAGAAGGCGGCGCTCTCCCGGGAGTTTCCCGGCGTGGAGATCGACGCGCCCTGTCCGCCCGGGAACGCGCCGCACGCCGCCGTCGACGCCCGCGCGTGGCGCGCCTCGCAGCTCGATCTGTGGGCGCTCGACACGCACCTGCACGCGCTCGACGCCCGCGGCCTCTTCGACCTCCGGCTCCAGGGGCTCGAGCGCGAGGGCGCGGCGCGCACCGCCTACGAGGTCCTCACCCGCTGCCAGCGCTTCCTCCGGAGGAGGAATGTCGCCTCCGCGACCGCGGTCTTCGCCCGCGTCCTCGGGCGGCACCGGGAGCTTTACGAGCTCGACAGGCCGCTCGTCCGGGCCGACTACGATCATGCGATCGACGTCTGGCAATGGATGCTCCGGCTCGATCCGCGCGCGTCCGTCGCCGCGCAGGCGGCGGCGTTGTTCCACGACGTGGAGCGGCTCGTCTCCGAGGCGAACGTCCGGATCGAGCACCGCGCCGCGGACTACCAGGCCTTCAAGGACGAGCACGCGCGGCGCGGGGCGGCCCTGGCGGGCGCCGCGCTCGCCGGGGTCGGGCTCCCGCCCGAGGTCCTCGATCGGGTCGGCGCGCTCGTGGCGTCGCACGAGCGGCCGGGGGACGACGCCGAGCTCGCGCTGCTCAACGACGCCGACGCGCTCTCGTTCTTCTCGCTGAACAGCGCCGGGTTCCTCGATTACTACGGGCCCGAGCACACCCGCGTCAAGGTGGCGTACACGCTCCGCCGCCTCCGGCCGGAGGCGAGGGCGCTCGTGCCGCGCGTCCGCTGCCGCCCCGAGGTGGAGGCGATGATCCTCGGAGAGCCGAGGCGCGCATCGGCGCCGGCCCCGGCGGAGACGCAGGCCTAGAGGGAGGTCCGGTTCGCGATGAGGCTCGTCATCTTCGGTCTGACGATCAGCTCGTCCTGGGGCAACGGCCACGCCACGCTGTGGCGCGGCGTGATCAACGCCCTCGGGCGGGCCGGGCACCGCGTCACCTTCTTCGAGCGCGACGTGCCCTATTACGCCTCGCACCGGGATCTGTGCTCGCTCGCGCACGGCAACGAGCTCCGGCTCTACGGCGCGTTCGACGACCTCCTCCCCGAGGCCCGGCGCGCCGTCCGGGAGGCCGACGCGGCGATGGTGACCTCGTATTGCCCCGACGCCGGCCCCGCGACCGAGGTGGTCCTCGAGTCGCGCGGCCTCAAGGTCTTCTACGACCTCGACACGCCGGTGACGCTGGATCGGCTGAACGCCGGCCAGCCGGTCGGCTACATCGGCCCGCGGGGCCTCGTCGATTTCGACTGCGTGCTCAGCTACACGGGCGGCGCGGCGCTCGACGCGCTCCACGCGAAGCTCGGCGCCCGGCGGGTGTTCCCGCTCTACGGCAGCGCCGACCCCGAGGTGCACCGCCCGGTCGCGCCGCGGGAGGAGCTCCGGGGGGACCTCTCGTACCTCGGCACGTACGCCGCCGACCGGCAGGAGGCGCTGTCGGCCCTGTTCCTGGAGCCGGCGAAGCGGCTGCCGCACAGGCGGTTCGTCATCGGCGGCTCGCTCTATCCCGAGGATTTCCCGTGGGCGGAGAACATCTATTACATGCGCCACGTGGCGCCGCCGGATCACCCGGCGTTCTACTGCTCCTCGCCGATGACGCTCAACATCACCCGCGGGGCGATGGCGGCGATGGGGTACTGTCCTTCCGGGCGGCTCTTCGAGGCGGCCGCGTGCGGGACGCCGATCCTGAGCGACAGCTGGGAGGGGCTCGACCGGTTCTTCACGCCGGGGGAGGAGATCCTCGTGGCGAGGACGGCGGACGAGGCCGTCGCGGCGCTCTCGCTCTCGGCGGCCGAGGTCGCGGCCGTCGCCCGCGCGGCGCGCGAGCGGGTGCTCGCGGAGCACACCGCGGCGCGGCGCGCGGCGGAGCTCGTGGCGATCCTCGAGTCGGTCTCGGCGCGATGAAAGGAGGCAAAGGGCGATGTGGGGAGTGATTCCGGCGGCGGGCCTGGGGAGCAGGATCCAGCCGCTCGCGTTCTCGAAGGAGCTGCTCCCGGTGGGGACGCGCCGGGACGGCGACGTCGAGCGGCCGCGCGCGGTCAGCGAGTACCTCATCGACCGGATGATCCTCGCCGGCGCGACGCGGATCTGCATGGTGATCTCGCCTGGCAAGTCGGATATCGTCGAGTATTACGGCGCGAGCGTCGGCCCGGCGCACATCTGTTATGTGGTGCAGCCGGTCGCCGCGGGGCTCTGCGACGCCATCTTCCGGGCGCTCCCCTGGCTCCAGCCGGAGGAGGAGGTCCTCGTGGGGCTCCCCGACACGGTGTGGTTCCCGGAGCACGGGCTCCGCGCGCTCGACGGCGGGGGCCTCTCGTTCCTGCTCTTTCCGGTCGATCACCCGGAGTTCTTCGACGCGGTCGTCACCGACGAGAAGGGCAGGGTGCTCGAGATCCAGGTCAAGCAGCGGGACGCGCGCTCTCAGTGGGTCTGGGGCGCCTTCAAGCTCACGGGGGCGGTGATGCGCGAGCTCCACGATCTCTGGTGCGAGCGCGGGCAGACGGACCCGTACATCGGGACGCTGGTGAACGAGTACCTCGCGCGCGGCGGCAGCGCGCGCGCGGTGCGGGCTGGCGAGGCGTATGTCGACGTGGGGACGCTGCATGGCTACCGCGAGGCCATCCAGCTCCTCAGCGGCGCGGCCGTGTGAACGGAGGAGCCATGGAGCGGAGCGTGGAGAGCGTGAGGAGCGTGCCGAACGTGCGGAACGTGGATGACGCGACGAAGCTGACCCGGGAGCAGATCCAGGAGCGCGTGCGCGGGCTCGGGCAGTGGTTCCACAACATCGATCTCGGCGGGGTGAAGACGGCGCCGGATCATTTCCTCGGCGATTACCCCGCGTTCAAGTGGAAGGGCTTCGCCCACGCGATCCCGGAGGATCTCACGGGCAAGACGGTCCTCGACATCGGCTGCAACGCGGGCTTCTACGCGCTCGAGATGAAGCGGCGCGGCGCGGCGCGGGTGCTCGGGATCGACAGCGACGACGATTACCTGGCGCAGGCGCGCTTCGCCGCGGAGGTCTCCGGCGCGGACATCGAGTTCCGGAACCTCTCCGTGTACGACGTCGGGAGCCTCGGAGAGCGCTTCGATCTCGTGCTCTTCATGGGCGTCCTGTACCACCTCCGCCACCCGCTGCTCGCGCTGGATCTGCTGCACGAGCACGTGGTCGGGCACACGCTGGTCTTCCAGAGCATGCAGCGCGGGAGCGCCGAGGTGACGCCGCTGGAGGGGGACTACCCGTTCTCGGAGAAGCGGATCTTCGACGAGGCGGGCTATCCTCGGCTCCACTTCGTGGAGCACAGCTATTCGCAGGACCCGACCAACTGGTGGGTGCCCAACCGGGCGTGCGCTGAGGCGATGCTGCGGAGCGCCGGCTTCGAGATCGCGAACCACCCCGAGCCCGAGGTCTACATCTGCCGCCGCCGCGAGCGGGCGCACGGCGTGCCCGGCGCGGTCTACCCGGCCAGGCGAGCCGGCATGAACGCCGGCGTGAACGGAGAGCAGGCATGATCGAAGCGGTGATGCTCTGGAACGAGCCCAACAACAAGTCGCACTGGGATTTCGAGATCGATCCCGAGTGGACGACGTACGGCGCGCTGGTGAAGCTCGCCGCGGACGCGATCCGGAGCGAGCGCCCCGAGCTGCCGCGCGTGCTGGGCGGCATCTCGCCGATCGATCCTGCGTTCATCGCCAACATGGGCCGACAGGGCGTGCTCGATCGCGTCGACGTCGTCGCGGTGCACGGCTTTCCGCTCGACTGGAACCACTGGCAGATCCACGAGTGGCCGAGCAAGCTCGAGGAGATCCGCGCGGTGACCGACAAGCCGCTCTGGATCACCGAGATCGGCGTCTCCACGTTCGGCGCCGAGGAGGTGCAGGAGTTCGGCCTGAAGCGGAGCGCCGAGCTGCTCCGCGGCAAGGTCGATCGGGTCCACTGGTACAGCCTCTACGACCTGCCGCGCGCGTGGCCTGCGACGACGCGGCACCGCGAGGCCGAGGGCTCGTCGTACTACCGCCATTTCTACATGGGCCTGCTCCGCGAGGACGGGACGCCCAAGCGCGCGCTGCGGCTCTTCCCGGAGTGCACGCCCGACTTCGGCGTGTGCCAGTGGTTCCACTTCGAGGACCACCGGCTGGACGACGCGGTGGCGTGGTTGAAGAAGCTCGGGGTGCGCCATCTCCGCACCGGCCTGAGCTGGGCCGACAGCTTCCGCCCTGGCGCGGAGGCCTGGTTCGACCGGCAGATGCGGGCGATCGAGGCGTTCGATGTGACGCTGACCTACTGCTTCACCCCGGAGCACGCCGGGGTCCGGCCGCACCACACGAGCCCCCCGCAGCGGCTCGAGGAGTTCGCGGAGTTCTGCGCCCGCATGACGCGGCGTTATGTGGGGTAAGCGGCGGCTGTCCGGCGGTCGGGGCGACGTCTCTCTGCGCGGATGCGGGCTGTCCTGAACGCGCCGTCGAGGCGCGCCTGTTCAGCTGTCCGTGAATGACGCGCCATCTGGCGCGCCGCGTAGCCGTTTGGTAGGGTGGAGATCGCGCGCGCCTCCGGCGCCGGGACGACCGGACGTCGCGCACGGCAGGTGGCTCATGTCGCACGTCACGAGCAGCCCGAAGCGAGAGAGACCCGACGCGCACGGCGGCGCCCCGGGGGGCTCCGGTGGGCGCGGCGGGTGCGTGGAGCGGCGGGAGGCGCTGCCGTGAACCTCGCCTCGCTCCGCCGCCAGGGCCGCACCCCGCCCGACCTCGCGTGGCCGCCGTTCTCGTGGCTCTCGTCGGGCCGGCCGCCGCGCTGCCTCGTCGTGGTCGCCCATCCGGACGACGAGACCCTCGGGCTCGGCGCCCGCATCGGCCGGCTCCAGCCGATCGAGGTGGTGCACGTGACCGACGGGGCGCCCCGGGACAGCCGGTTCATGCCGGCAGAGCTCGCCGACATCGGGCGCGAGCGCTACATCGCCCTCCGGCGCGGCGAGGTGACCCGCGCGCTCGCCCTGGGCAACGTGCCGGCGTCGCGGCTCAGGTGCCTCGGCGCGGTGGACCAGGAGGCCATCGAGGAGGCCCCGAGCCTCGCCCGGAAGCTCCTCGAGCTGTTCGCCCGGACGCGGCCCGAGGTGGTGATCACCCACCCCTACGAGGGCGGCCACCCCGATCACGACGCGGCGGCGCTCGCCGTCCATGCGGCCGCGGTGCTCGCCCTCTGGAACGGCGTCACCTCGCCGCTGATCTTCGAGGCGGCCTCGTACCACGCCGCGCGGGGTCACCTCGTCACCGGCGAGTTCATCGCGCAGCCGAGCGTCCCCGAGATCGCCCTCCGGCTCTCGGGCGAGGAGGCGTCGAAGAAGCGCGCCATGCTGGCCTGCTTCGCCAGCCAGAAGGAGACGCTCGCCCCGTTCGGCGCCGAGGTCGAGCGCTTCCGGCCGGCGCCCGCCTACGACTTCCGGATGCCCCCGCACGACGGGGGGCTCCACTACGAGCGCCTCGGCTTCCCCATCGACGGCGCGCGCTGGCGGAAGCTCGCCATCAAGACGCTGACGCTGCTCGGCCTCGATCGCGAGCGATGCCTCTGACGGTCCTGCACGTCGGCTATCCGCTCGCGCCCGTGGGTCCGGACGCCGTGGGCGGCGCCGAGCAGGTGCTCTCGATGCTCGACGAGGCGCTCTCGCGCGGCGGCCACCAGTCGATCGTCGTCGCGCCGGAGGGCTCCGCGTGCGCGGGGACGCTGGTCGCCACGCCGGCGCCGCCGCCGGGCGCGGTCCTCGACGAGGCCGCCAAGCAGCAGGCGTGGCGCCACCACCGGAGCGCCATCGCGCGGGCGCTGGAGCGGTATCCGGTCGATCTCGTCCACCTGCACGGCGTCGATTTCGATCGCTACCTGCCCGAGCCCGGCGTGCCCGCGCTCGCGACGCTGCATCTCCCGCCGAGCTTCTATTCGCCGGCGGTGTTCCGGCTCGAGCGCCCGAGGACGTTCCTCCATTGCGTCTCCGCGACGCAGCGGCGCGCCTGCCCGCCGGGGGCGCGGCTCCTGCCCGAGGTCCCGAACGGCGTTCGGCTGGAGCATTATCGGCCGCGGCGGTACCGGCGCGGCTTCGCGCTCGCGCTCGGCCGGATCTGCCCGGAGAAGGGGTACCACGTCGCCGTCGAGGCCGCGGTCCGGGCCGGGTCGCCGCTGCTCATCGCCGGGCAGGCGTTCGGCTACGAGGAGCACACGCGGTATCTGCGGGAGGTCCTTGTGCCGATGCTGGGCGGCGCCGGGCCGGCGCGGCGCTTCCTGGGCCCGGTCGGCCTGGTCCGGAAGCGCCGGCTGCTCGCGGCGGCCCGGTGTCTCTTGGTGCCCAGCCTGGTCCAGGAGACCAGCTCGCTCGTCGCCATGGAGGCGCTCGCCTCGGGCACGCCGGTGATCGCGCTCCGCGGCGCCGGCGCGCTGCCCGAGATCGTGGAGCACGGCCGGACGGGGTACCTGGTGGACGACGCCGCGGAGATGGCCGAGGCGATCGCGATGGCGGGCCGGCTCGACCCGGCGGAGTGCCGCCGCGCGGCCGAGGAGCGCTTCTCGGCGGCGATGGCGGCGGCGGCGTATCTGGAGACGTACCGCCGGATCCTGCGCGAGGGGTGAGCGGGAGGCGCCGGGAGGCGCCCTGGGTTTCCTCACCTCTGTATTCCCGTTCTTCCCGACAGGGCACAGGCGGACCTGGTGAACAGCACATCGGGTGTGTCGTTGACCGAAGCTGGCGGACCTTCTGATGGTGGTGCCTTCTACAACTTCACGGCCGACATCGCCGAGCGCCTGATCCCGGGCATCCATGCCCCCAATCTCTACGACGTCATCCTGGCGGCGCCGTTCAAGGAGTGACCGGACCCGGCGCGTCCTCCCTCGAGCGACCGCGCTCGCGCCGGCCCCTCCGGCGCGTGCGTCGCCCCTACGCGCCCTCAGGCGCGGGCTGCAGAGGCGGCGTCCCGCTGCAAGCGGGCGATCAGCGCCACCAGCACATCGAACGACATCACGGCGTTCGAGTGCATGGTGTGGAACACCCCGCCATCCACATCCAGGATCTGCGACCGCTCTACCCAGAGGTTGGATGCGACGTCGGCGATGCGTTCGATCGCGATGGTCTTCCCCTCGATCGTGAGGTGGCCGCGCGTGAGCTCGATCATCTTCATCGGGTGGTCCATGTTGCGGGAGGCGAACAGGGTTTTGGACAACGCCACGCTGTCGGGCAGAGCCCGGAAGCGGACCGATCCACCGGCCTGAAGCTCGCGGTAGAGCCGCTCCCCGCGCTGCTCTACATGGCGCATCCGCAATGTCCGGCTCAGCTCGGCGTAGCGCGAGGTGCGTGCTCCAATGAAGACCCACGGCGCCTGTGGTGTCGCCCGGTAGCCGATACCGCCGAAGTAGAACGTGTAGAGATCCTCGATGTCGGCGTAGAAGTCGGTCCGGGTGCCTTTGCGCTCCCGAGCCTGGATCGCGTTCTGGTGCAGCACGAACACGGGCTGCGAGCCCACGACCCACCACGTGCCCAGCGCGATCACGACGCCCAGAGCGATCGCCCCGTAGCCAGCGCGATACAGCATCGACACATCCCCATCGAACCGCACCGTGCTGCCCGGCCCTGGTACCAGGGACAGCACCAGGGCGCCCGCACCGGCGAACAGCGCTGCCAGAAACCATCCGGTAAAAAGAAGCGAACGGCTCTTGCCGTAGGTGCCGATCACATCGCCTGGATTGCGCATGCTTGCATCCTTGTCGTTGGTTGTTCTTGTCGACCGTGCCACGCGGCGGCGGCGCGGACCCAGGCAGGCCATCCTCGAGAACGCATCTTTTGCTCCTTCTGCGTTACGGTACGGCGCCGGGTGGGCGACCGTATATCCCCCTCTGCTCGAACACTCTCCAGAAAGCAGCGCCCTGGGTGTTGGCGGGATTGCTCCGCATGAGCGTGCAGGGGTGGCGGCGCGCAGGAAATAAGCCGCCCGGTGCCAGCAGGTAAGCCGGTGTCGAGCATGCGCTGGGCGAGGAGCTCGGTAGTGACGCCCTTCTCCACGCTCGCGCCGCCCGAGCAGAAGTCAAACGTCGTCACGACCTCCTTCGTCCCGGCGCGGACGTGATAACGGATGAGGTCCTTGCCGTCAACGTAGAACAGGACGTCGGGATCGGATGTGTGCCAGTACACATGCTCGATGTCCGCCGGCGAGATGTCGAGCGCCTCGATGAACCGTTACGTCTTGCCGTCGTAAAGCGGCGTCGGTGACGGCCTCGCCGAGCGCCGGCTTGGCGAGCTCGGCCATCGGGTGCGCTTCCCTGTCCTGCACGAGACCCGCGCAAAGATCGATCGGCTCGCCCGGGCCCGTGCCAGCTTTTTCGTTGATCCGAGGGAACGATCCGTCTATGTGTGAAGACCGACAACCGGACTAGACGATCGGCCAAACCGATGGATCGTGCGGACAGAGCTGACCTGGTGCTCGTTGTGGACGACAACCCCGTCAACCTCGGCGTGATATCCAAAGCGCTCACCGACGCCAACATCGACGTTGCGGTGGCGACCGACGGTGAGATGGCGCTGCGTGTCGTCTCGCGCGACGAACCGGATCTCGTCCTCCTGGACGTCATGATGCCTCGCCTCGACGGGTTCGAGACGTGCAGGCGTCTGAAGGCGAACCCCGCGACCGCGGCAATCCCGGTCATCTTCATGACCGCGCGCAACGAGGCGACCGCCATGGTCGAGGGGTTCGAGGCGGGCGCCGTCGACTACGTGACCAAGCCGTTCAACGGCGGGGAGCTCATCGCGCGCGTGCGGACGCAGCTCTCGCTCCGGCGCGTCACGCGGGCTCTCCTCGACAGGAACGCGCGCCTGGAGGAGACGCTCCGCGAGCGCGCGACGGCCGAGATGGAGCGCGAGCAGCTCACCCAGGAGCTCGTGCGCCGCACGGAGGAGCTGCGCCAGGCCAACGATCGCCTGAAGCTCGAGCTCGCCGAGCGCGAGCGCGCAGAGGCCGTCAGGGCCGATCTGCAGGAGCAGGTCATCGCGGCCCAGCAAGAGAGGCTCCTGGAGCTGTCGACGCCGCTCATCCCGATCACGGATCGCATCGTGATCATGCCGCTCATCGGGACCATGGACGTCATGAGGATCGAGCGCGCGACGGAGACGGCGCTCAAGGGGGTCAGCGAGCGCCGCGCCACGTTCGTCATCCTGGACGTCACCGGAGCGCGCGGGCTCGACGCGAGCGCGGCGCAGATGCTCGTCCGGGTCGGCAACGGGCTCAGGCTGCTCGGGGCCCAGGCCGTGATCACCGGGGTTCGCCCCGAGATGGCGAGCGCGTTCGTCAAGCTCGATGTCTCCCTCGGCACCATGGTGACGGCCGGCGCGCTCCAGGAGGGGATCGCGTACGCGATGAGGGCGCAGGGCAAGCGGAGCTACCGCGTTGGCATCCAGTAGCCCACGCGCCCTCACGGCGCGGGCGCGCGCGCCGGCCAGGAGCGACTCGGTGTGATCAACAAGCTCTGGAAGCGCAGTCTCCTGGTCCAGCTGGTCAGCTATTTTTCCGGGCTGTCGCTGATCACGGTGTGCATCGTCGCGTTCGCGGCGGACCACCTCGCGAAGGGCGCTCTCCAGAAGGCCATCGAGAGCCGGCTCACGGTCGCGACGTCGCTCAAGGAGTACGAGCTCGCGGAGTGGCTGGCGGCGGCGCGCAAGGACCTGCTGCTGCTCAGCCAGATGCCGGGAGTCCGGGAGCAGCTCGCCACGCTGCTCGTGGGCGGCGAGGGCGCGGCGCGCGAGGAGGCGTACGAGAAGCTACGCGCGCACATCGCCTCCACCGTCGCCTTGATGCCGGAGATCAGGAGCGTGCTCATCACGACGAACGGCGGCTTCGTCGTCTTCTCGTCGGCGGACAGGGCGCTCGAGGGGCGGTTCCGGCCGATCGGGTACCCGAGCACGTTCTTCCTGCGCGAGAGCGCGGACTCGGTGGTCCCGAACTACTACCAGTCCACGAACGGCAGCAAGGCGCTCACGTTCGCGACGCCCATCCTGGACGACCACGGCGTGCGCATGGCCGCGGTCGTGGTCGACCTGCACCTCGGCGGCATCGACGCCCTCATCCGCCACAAGACCGGGCTCGGCGCCACGGCGGAGGCGTACCTCGTGGGCCGCGTCGCCAACAAGAACATCCTCATGGCGAGCGATTCGCCGGGCGAGGCCGGCGGCAAGGGGGTCCACAGCTACGGCATCGACGCGGCGGTCTCCAGGATCAGCGGCCAGGGCACGTACGTGAACTACCGGGGGACGCCGGTCATCGGCAGCTACCGATGGCTCCCGGAGCAGAACCTCGCCCTGCTCGCCGAGGTCAGCCAGGCCGAGGCGTTCGCGCCGGCGAACCGGCTGTCCCGGTCCATTCTGCTCATCGGGCTCGCCTCGTCAGCGCTCCTGCTGCTCACGGTTTACCTGCTCTCGCGCCGGATCACGCGGCCCATCCTGGCCATCACGGACGCGGCCATCGAGCTCGCGGGGGGGAAACTGAGCCGCACGGCGCCGGTCGTGACCGAGGACGAGATCGGCAAGCTGGCGACGGCGTTCAACCGGATGGCCGCGCAGCTCAAGCAGTCGTTCGAGGAGCTCGAGCTGCGGGTCGAGCAGCGGACGGTGGAGCTCCGCGAGGCGAAGGACGCGGCCGATCTCGCCAGCAGGGCCAAGAGCGAGTTCCTGGCCAACATGAGCCACGAGCTGCGCACGCCGCTGAACGGGGTCATCGGCTACTCCGAGCTCCTCCAGCGCTCGCGGACGCTCGGCGAGGAGGAGCGCCGCTTCGTCGACATCGTCCACCAGTCCGGCTTCCACCTGCTCAACCTGATCAACGACGTCCTCGATTTCGCCAAGATCGAGGCGCGGCGGCTGGAGCTCTGCCCGGCGCCGCTCCATCTCTCCTCGTTCCTCCGCGAGATCATCGACGTCTGCCGTGTCCGCGCGGAGCAGAAGAACGTCCGCCTCGTTTACGAGGCGGACGCCGGCCTCCCGGCCGGTGTGCAGGCGGACGAGAAGCGCCTGCGGCAGGTCCTGATGAACCTGCTGAGCAACGCGATCAAGTTCACCGAGGCCGGCGCGGTCACCCTCCGTGTCCGGGGACTCGGCGCGCCGGGGGGCGGGGCGGGCGGGCGGCAGCCGGGGCAGGAGCCCGACCCTGGCGCGCCGGGCAGCGGAGATCACGTGTGCCTCCGGTTCGAGGTCGAGGACACCGGGGTCGGGATCAGCCCGGCGCACCTTCAGCGGATCTTCCTCCCGTTCGAGCAAGCGGAGCACGGCACGCGCCACGCGGACGGGACGGGGCTCGGGCTGCCCATCAGCCAGCGGATCGTCGAGGTCATGGGCAGCACGATCCTCGTGAGGAGCGAGCCTGGCCGGGGGAGCACCTTCTGGGTGGATCTCGTGCTGCCGCGGGCGCTCACCGGGGCCTCGTCGGCCGGCGCTGCGGAGCTGCGCACGCCGGTCGGCTACAGCGGGCCGCGGAGGACGATCCTCGTCGTCGACGATCACCCCGACAACCGGCTGATGCTGGCGAGCCTCCTCAAGCCGCTCGGGTTCACCGTCGCGCAGGCGGCCGACGGCGAGGAGGCCCTCTCGGTGGCGGCGGACGTGAGGCCCAATCTCATCATCACGGACATGCGCATGCGCAACGTCGATGGGATCGAGCTCCTCCGGAGGCTGCGTGAATCCCCCGACCTGCGCGGCATCCCGGTCATCGTCTCTTCCGCGAGCGCGTTCGAGCGCGATCTGCAAAAGAGCCTCGCGGCCGGGGCGGTCGGCTTCGTGTCCAAGCCCGTGCAGCTCTCCGTGCTGCTCCAGGCGCTCGGGGAGCACCTCGAGCTCACCTGGATCGTGGAGCCGGCGACCCCGCCGGTCCAGGGCGACGGGCCCGCGGACGCGCCCCTGGCCGCGGATCGGCCCGCTCCGGCCGCCGAGGGCGCGCCGCCGCGGCCCGCGGCGCCGCCGCCGGAGGAGCTCGCCGCCCTCAAGGATCTCGCGGAGCGAGGCCGCGTCGACGCCATCCGGGCGCGGGCCAGCCAGCTCGCGAGCTCCGACGCGCGGCTCGCCGCGTTCGCCGACGAGCTGATCCGCCTCGCGCAGGGTTATCGGGTCATGGAGATAGTGGCGTTCATCGACGCGCACCAGCGCGAGACCCCGTCGGGCTCGTGATGGGGCGGAGCCGCCGCGCGCGCGTCGCTCGCGCGGCGCGGGATCCCGTGCGCGCCGGCTCACCCCGGCGGCGCCTGCGCGGGGCTCGCGGGCGCAGCGCGGACGACGTTAGTCCCACTTCTCGAACGTGTCTTTGATGTGCGCGATCGCCCAGTCGGCCGCGCTCTCGGGAGACGCCTTGTTCTGCAGCACGCTGAGGAGCGCCTTCGCCCAGACGTTCTGGAACTGGACCTCCGTGTACGCGGCGCTGTACGCCTCGTAGCCCGGGCGGGTCGGCCCGAGCGCCATCCGGAGCGCCGCGGAGAGGTGCGGATCCTCCGGATCGCTCCAGTACGGATCTTCCAGGAGCCTGGTCGTGACCGGCAGATAACGCCCCTTGCCGCCGTCGCGGAGGAGCAGGTTCATGTTCTCCGGGCTCAGCAAGAAGCGGAGGAAGCTCTTCGCGGCCTCCTTGTTCCTGGAGCGCTCGAACGTGACGATCTGCTTGATGCCGACGATCATCCGGAGCGGGCCGCCGCCCGGCCTGTCCGGCCAGCCGGCGGTGACCATCTTGTCGTAATAGAGCTCCCTCGCGCCCAGGTTGTACTCGTTCGGATCGAGCTTTTGCGTGAGGGGGATCGACAGGCTGCCGTTGGTGGTCATCAGCAGCCGTCCCTCGAGGAAGCCGATGTTATTGCCCGCGCTCGTCCACTCCACCGCGTCCTTCGGGACGTAGCCGTCGTTGAAGAACCCGGCGTACTCCCGGAGGACGGCGACGATCTTGTCCCTCGTGCCGAGCGCGTCGAGGAGCAGCGCGCCGTCCGGGCTCACGATGCGGGCGCCGTACGCCTCGAGGAACTGCTCGAAGGTGTTGAACGAGTCGACGTCCATGGGCGAGACCGACAGCCCGAGCCCGTAGACGCCCTCTCTCCCCTGCGCCCGGAGGCGGTCCTGGGCCTCCTTCCAGAACCGCCAGTACTCGCTCCAGCCGGTCGGGATGGGCTGGTCGCCGAGCCCGGCGATCGCCAGCTGATCGCGCCAGTAGTGGATGTAGCTCAGCTGCTGGCCGAACGGCACGGCGTAACAGCCGCGCTGCTTCGTCACCTTGTTCTTCAGGTAAGACGCCTCGATCGCCGTGGGGATGAACTCGTGCTTCCTCGGCTCGATGAGGTCGGACACGTCCGCGAGCTGGTTTCGCCAGGCCAGGATCGGGATGATCCGCATATCGCCGACGGTGCTGTGGAAGAGATCCGGCGGCTTCCCCTCGTCGAGCGCCCTCAGCAGCTCGGCGTCCATCTCGTTCACGGGCATGAACCGCACGTCGGCCTCGCGGTTCTCCGCGCGCTTCCAGCGATCGAGGATGGCGAGGATGGCCTCGTTCTCCTCGGGGAGGAAGCCTTGCGCCCACCAGACCCGCAATGTGCGGCTGTCGTCGCCGGTCGCCGCCGAGGGGGGCGCGGGCGCGGGCTCGCGCGTGCACGCCGCGCCGTAAGCGGCGAGCCCGACGCCCAGCGCGCCCGCCGTGGCGAGGAACAGCCGTCTGCGTAGCCCGGCGTGCATCAGCCGCTCACGACCGGGGCGCGGGCCGCGTGGGGGCGAGTCGGCCTGTCGTGGAGCGCGGCGGAGAGCGCACCGCCCCGGCGCGCTCCGACGGCGCGCGACGCGCGCGCCCGCAGAAGGTACGGGCGACCGAGCGCCCCCTCGACGCCGTGCTTGTCTCCGTTCCGTCCCCGCACCGCGATGTTTGGACCGTACCAGAGGCGAGCGACCCGCAGCAAGGCCAGCGTGCGGTGGGTGTCCATCTGGCGGTGACGGTCACGGTCCCGAGGAGCCGGCCGTGCTCGCTGCCGCCGCGGGCGAGGAGGACGAGCCCCGTTCTCGGAGCGCGCATCACGCGCCGGGGAGCGCCGCCATTCGTCCGTGAGCCAACGCACCGCTGCGCCCACCCAGAGAAGGCGTAGTCCTTCAGAGCGGCGGCGAGGGGGTCGAGCTGAAACGCGCCGGGGATGCCGCTCGCTCGCTCGCTCGCTCGATCGACTTACCGAATCCACCGATTGACGATGTTTTCGTACAGCTCCTGTTAGTTCCGCGGGTCAGCAATCCCTGGCGGGACTGTTCCGCGGTGGCGAACCGTCGCGATCCGTCGCATCCCCGGGGATTTGGGGAGGGCGTGACGACGGATCGCACCTCCTCGGGAGGCATGGGCCCAACCCGGGCCCAATGGCCAAGCCCTGGGCTTGGGGAGCTCCCCGTGACCGAGGCGTCGCTTCGGGCGGCCGTGGTCGCCTCGCTCGCCAGCACCCTGAGCCACGCCGTCGCCCTCGGGGATGAGGTGGCTGCCCGGGTCGTTCACGAAGCGATCGGTCGGCTGCTCGGGGTGCCGGCGGCACCGGAGGGGTGAGCGAGCTTGGGCCAAACGTCGAGCCCGCCGCTCGCGTCGACGGACACGTGTGCCCACGGCACGCCGATGCGCCCCTTCGCGCGCGCGGCGCCGCCCGGACCACGCTCTTTCGACCCAGGACCGAGCCATCACGACGCTCGCGGTCCCACCCTTTCGGGTTGCTGCGCTACACTTCTTCGCGTTGCGATCCGGCTTCTTTTACCTACGCGCTGATCGAGCGCCGGCACCGGCGGCCCACCCTGTTCCTGTCGCCGCAGACTGTGGAGTGAATGCGGCGCTGCATCGAGACCTGGGGTGAATACCCCGCTCAGGAGGACCCAAGCCTCGCGGCCGGGGTGCCTGTGTTCCTCGCGGACGGCGTGACGCGAGCGCGTGGCATATTCCATTGCAAGCTGGAGTTCTCGGGAGACGGCTACTCCGAAGTCGCGGACTCGCTCCGTGTCCGGCGCTTTTTCGGCAACAAGCACGGCAAGGTGGACAAGTCGACATGGGGCGCGGGCGTGCTCTTGCATGAGTATGACGCCCTGGGGAACATCGTCGCTTTTCGGGACGCCATGGGCGCGATGACGCGCTTCGAGCGCGACGCGGCAGGGCGGGTCACAACGGTCGTCGATCCGCTCGGCGACGGTGCGCCACCTCGGGCAGGACGTCCTCGATCAGCTTCGCCGCCGTGGCACACATGCGTCGGCCCAGACACGACGGGCAGAAACCGCGTCCTTTACAGCTGAAGGCCACCAGTGCGAGCGGGACGCAGCGGTTCGCGAGCAACAGCGCCCCGGCGGCGACCTCCACGCCCTTGATGAGCGGCACCATGTATCCCATCGCCGTCAGGGCATCCAGGAACGCCGCCGCGCGCTCCGGCACCGCGGGGGGCGGGATGAAGCCCAGAAAGCCGTTGAGCCCGAAGACGAAGAGCATGAGACCGAACAGCACGCGCCACCGGAGGCCTGCCGACCCGTCCAGACTGACAGGCCCCGCGGGCGCAGAGCAGTCCGCGCCCCGGCAACACACCGCTTCCCGCACGGAACCACGAGCGGCGGTCCAGCATCCTCGATTTACGGGAAGACACCTGTGCACCGGGAGGACGGTGTGCGGAGCCTGCCCCGCGCAGCGGCCGCCGCGACGGGCGGGCGCTCAGGCATCTCCAAGGTGCTGACCGGGTATCTCGACCGCCTCGTGCGGTGAACGGCGTCGAGCAGAGGCAACGACGAAGAGGCCGCGGCGCTGCGCGGAGGTCCCGCGGCCGCACGGCTCACGGAAGGACGTTGAGGTGGTCGAACCGCGCGACCCCGGGCGGCTCCGTGGGGGCGGCGTCGATCGTGCCGGCGCCGATCACGATGCGGAGCGAGGAGACAGAGGTCGTGCTGTCTTCGGCGTGCTGCACCGTCCACTCGTAGCCGTCCTGGAAAGTTTCCCAGGTGAGCCGGCCATCCGACTCGCCGAACGCGACGAACAGCGGTGCCGTAGGATCGTAGTCGACCGACGTGAGGATGGGGGGTGACGGCCCCGTGCCGAGCTTGATATCGAGCTGCGTCCCGGCGAACCCCATCTCGATGTACTGAGCGTCCTCGGTGACCGCCGAGACGTGCGCGTACGCGTTCGAGCCGGGGTTGAAGCCCGAGACGACCTCGATGGCGATGTGGCAGCCTGTCAGGTCGTACCTGGCCTTCGAGATGACCGACGTGTGCTGTCCGGGCTCGGGGTCCGACAGCTCGAAGACGAGCTCGCCGTCCTGCGGAGCGCCCGGGGGGACGCCGTTGAGCGGCTCCCAGTGCTCCGCGAGCGTGTCGCCGTCGAAGTCGTCCGCGGGAGAGGCAACGCAAAAGGGCGTACCACCGGCGCCGCCGGTATTTCCACCGGCGCCTCCGTCGCCCTCGCCGGCGCCTCCGCCCTCGCCGGCGCCCGGATCCGGCTCACCGCCCCCGCCGGCCGCCGCGGCGGGATCGCCGTCGAAGTCGAGGCGGCCCACACCCGTGATCTCGTTGCAAGCCGCGCTGCCCACGAGACTCATCGAAAGGAGTAGCACTCTCCACGCCATCATCGAGCTCATCAACGCATCTCCGTTTCGGAAAATCTATTCGTCGTGCCAGGGAGAGCGACATGAACTCCGCTTTTCGTTGCAGCGTGTTCTCTTGCGACGAACCGATCCCCACGTTTCGCCAGGAGCAGTCGGCGCGCCAGCATCGGCGTGCTCCATCCAGACCGGGTAGAGGTGGTATACACCGGGGCATCGATCGAGGCCAGGCCGAACAGCGGAGCATCGTCTGGGTCTGCACGCAGCCGGAGACCCAGTGGTCTTCGACGTCGCCTGGAAGCGGTGGCCCGGGCGCGTGCCGCCTGCTCCACTCGCGAGCTGCGGTGGGCGGCTCGCCTGCGATTCTCGGAGCCGTCCCTGACTGGTGGAGTCCGACTGGACGAGCTCATTGACAGAACGGGCCTAATGCGATTAGCCAGGTCTTCCACGCCTGAAACGCCTGGGATTACCCCGACGTAGCACCAAGCGGCAGGCATCCTACGTAGTTCTGTACCCTGCTGACACTCGCGGACGACAGCGGACGACAAGCCGCACTGCGCCGCGCCCGATGCCGGTGGCCTTTTCGCGGCCGACCTGGGACGCCGCGTCGAGCTGCGTGCTCATCAACCTGTCGAGCGATATCGTCTCCGAGACGCGCACGCAGTTCCCCGGGGACGAGGACTACTACCTCGGCAACACCTTCCTGCCCGACAAGGGCGGCATCATGACGTCGGGGCATATGGCAGTCGACGTCCCGGGGAGCCCAGGCGAGGCCGACGCGCGCGCGCCCGCAAGCCAGCGCCGACGTCGGTGGTCACGGACCATCAGCGCCCGGGCGAGGCGGCTTGCGTCTGGACCTCACGGACACGACGCTGGCAGCGCTCGAGGTCGGCGCGGGCCTGCTCCTCCGGGAAGCCGAGCAGGCGCTGGCGGATGTCGAGCGGCATGCAGTAGTTGGTCGCGGTCCACAGCTTCGGGTCGTCGGCGCCCGAGAGCGGCTCGAGGTCGCTCCACACGATCACCGTCTTGTCGTCCGAGCCCGTGACGATGCGCCTTCCATCGGGGCTCCACACCGCCGTGTTGACGGCATCGTCGTGCCCAAGGAGCACGAGGGGTTGTCCCGTGCCGTCGGCCTTCCACACGCGCACCGTCTTGTCCTGCGACGCGGAAACGATGCGCTGGCCGTCTGGGCTAAACGCCGCCGCGTAGACGCGGTCGTCGTGTCCAAGGAGCACGAGGGGCTGGCCCGAGCCGTCGGCCTTCCACACGCGCACCGTCTTGTCCTGCGACGCGGAAACGATGCGCTGGCCATCGGGGCTCCACGCTGCTGTATGGACGTCACCGTCGTGACCACCGAGCACGAGGGGCTGGCCCGAGCCATCGGCGTTCCACACGCGCACCGTCTTGTCTTTCGACGCGGAGACGACGCGCCCGCCATCGGGGCTCCACGCCGCCCCATAGACGACAGCGTCGTGACCACGGAGCACGAGGGGCTGGCCCGAGCCATCGGCGTTCCACACGCGCACCGTCTTGTCCTGCGACGCGGAGACGATGCGCTGGCCGTCGGGGCTCCACGCCGCTGGATTGACGCCACCGTCATGGCCACGGAGCACAAGGGGCTGGCCCGAGCCGTCGGCGTTCCACACGCGCACCGTCCCGTCCCACGACGCGGAGGCGATGCGCCGGCCGTCGGGGCTGAACGCCGCCCCAAAAACGATATGGTCGCAACCACGGAGCACGAGGGGCTGGCCCGAGCCGTCGGCGTTCCACACGCGCACCGTCCCGTCCCACGACGCGGAGGCGATGCGCCGGCCGTCGGGGCTGAACGCCGCCCCAAAAACGATATGGTCGCAACCACGGAGCACGAGGGGCTGGCCCAAGCCGTCCGCCTTCCACACGCGCACCGTCTTGTCAGAAGCGCCGGAGACGATGCGCTGGCCATCGAGGCTGAACGCCGCCGCGTTGACGCAGTCGCTGTGACCACGGAGCACGAGGGGCCGGACCGAGCCGTCGGCGTTCCACACGCGCACCGTCCTGTCTTCGGACGCGGAGACGATACGCTGGCCGTCGGGGCTCCACGCCGCCGTAGGGACGCGGTCTGCGTGACCACGGAACACGAGGGGCTGGCCCGAGCCGTCGGCGTTCCACACGCGCGCCGTCTTGTCAAAAGACGCGGAGACGATGCGCTGGCCGTCGGGGCTAAACGCCGCCCCATAGACGCTACCGTCGTGACCACGGAGCACGAGGGGCTGGCCCGAGCCGTCGGCGTTCCACACGCGCATCGTCCTGTCTTCGGACCCGGAGACGATGCGTCGGCCGTCGGGGCTCCACGCTGCCGTAAGGACGAAATCGTCGTGACCACGGAGCACGAGGGGCTGGCCCGAGCCGTCGGCGTTCCACACGCGCACTGTCTTGTCCATCGACGCCGAGACGATGCGCTGACCGTCGGGGCTGAATGCCGCCGCATAGACGCGGTCGTCGTGACCACGGAGCACGAGGGGCAGTCCCGAGCCGTCACTGTTCCACACGCGCACCGTCTTGTCCCACGACGCAGAGGCGATGCGCTGGCCGTCAGGGCTAAACGCTGCTGCATAGACGACAGCGTCGTGACCACGGAGCACGAGGGGCAGTCCCGAGCCGTCAGCGTTCCACACGCGCACTGTCTTATCTGCCGACGCGGAGACGATGTGCTGGCCGTCGGGGCTGAACGCCGCCGCGAAGACGTGGTCCTCATGACCACGGAGCACGAGGGGCAGTCCCGAGCCGTCAGCGTTCCACACGCGCACTGTCTTATCTGCCGACGCGGAGACGATGTGCTGGCCGTCGGGGCTGAACGCCGCCGCGAAGACGTGGTCCTCATGACCACGGAGCACGAGGGGCAGTCCCGAGCCGTCACTGTTCCACACGCGCACCGTCTTGTCCCACGAAGCGGAGACGATGCGCTGGCCGTCGGGGCTGAATGCGGCAGACCAGGCCAAATCCTCGTGGAGGAGCACCATCGTGGCGACGCCTGCACCCCGTGCCCACCGCGCAAGCTCGCCCCATCCCGGCGGCGCCGGGCCCGGCTCGATCTCGCGGAGTAGCGCGAGCATCGTGGTGGGGTCTCCCTGGCACTCGCGGGCCGCGGCCATCCGCGTGGCATTCCGGGCGCTCGCGGCGCTGCGCTCTGCCTCGGCCCTCTCCGCCTCGGCCCTCTCCGCCGCCCGCTTCGATTGGACCGCCAGAGCGGAGACCAGGAGCACGACCAGGCTCAGGGCACCGAACAGCACCGCGACGACCTGCCTCCTCCTCCGTCGTTCCCGCTCCCCCAGCGCCACCACCGCCGCGAGGTAGCGCGCCTCCCGCGCGCCCTGCTGCGCGCCCGCCGCCGGGCCCTGCCGCTTCTGCCAGCGCCGGGCTTCCTCCGCCGCCTCGCCTCGCCAGAGCAGGCCGTCGGCGCAGCCGCTCGCCTCCCATTGCTTGGCCGCGGGGCGCACCCGCGCGAGGAACTCCGCCGCCTCCTGGTTGTCGTCCAGCCATCGCCCGAGCTTGGGCCAGCTCTCGATCAGCGACTCGTGCACGAGCTCCACCGTCGGGAACGCGCGCTCTTCGGCGGTCTCGATCAAGAGCAGCCGCGCCTCGCAGAGGCGGAAGACTACCCGGTCCACGGCGTCTAACTGTTCGTCGAGCTCTCGCAGGTCGGGCAAGCTCACCACGGCGCGCGTCCGCTCGGGCGTGACCAGGCGGAGGAAGACGGCCCGGCAGAGGCTCTGCTCGATCCCCGAGAGACCTGCGAGCACCGCGTCGGCATGGGTGGAGAGCGCCCCTGCGACCCCCCCGAGCTTCTCGTAGCTCTCCTGTGTCAGGAGCCGGCGCCTCCGATCGCGCGCCTCCCACAGCTTGGTCGCGGTGAACTGCAAGAGCGGCAAGGGGCTGCCGGCGCTCTCCAGGGCGCGGAGCATCGCCAGGGTCATCTCGTCGGTCTCGAAGCGGTATCCGAGCGCCTCGACGGGCCGTGTCAGCGCATCCCGGAGGCCGTTAGAGTCGAGCGGCGGCAAGAACCAGAGCCCGCGGGTCACCTCGGTCATGAACCGGCGATCGTTGGCCAGCCGATCGAGGAAGTCCGAGCGCATGCAGAGCACGACGCGGAGCGGGGACGAGGCGTCGTCGGCGGCGCCCTCCAGGCAGGCGACGAACGCGGCCCGCTCCGCCGGGTCGGTGCCCTGGGTGTAGAGCTCCTCGAGCTGATCGACGAAGACGAGGATCTTGTGCTCGCCCCCCTGCCCGCGGCAGCGCTCGCGCAGCCGGGCGCCCAGGAGGCCGGGCTGGGCGCGCAGGGCCGCGATGAGCGCATCGGGATCGCTCGCCGAGGAGAAGGCGTGCGAGCTCGACGCGTCGGGTGGAGCTCCCGTCGTCACCGGCGTGGCCGCGATCTGCGCGAGCAGGTCGGCGAGCGCGTGGAGCGGCCTTCGCCCCGGCCTGCGCGTGAACGCCTCCCAGGGCTCGCCCGAGCGCTTCAGCGCCGGGATCACGCCCGCGCGCACGAACGACGATTTTCCCGCGCCGGACGGCCCGGCAACCATCACGAGCGGCTGGCTGCGAAGACGTCCGACGAGCGCGGCGACGTCGTGATCGCGCCCAAAGAAGCGCCCGGCGTCCACCTCCTGGAACGCGCCCAGCCCGGCAAAGGGGCTCTCGTCCTCGCGGAGCGCCGGCGCCTTCGCGCCCGGCAGCAAGGGCTCGAGCGCCGCGATGAGCTCCTCGGTTCCGCCGAAGCGCTCGTCCGGGCGCTTCTTCAGGCAGCGATCGATCACGTCGCCCAGCGCGCCCAGGTCGGGACGCGTGTCGCTTGCGCGCGGCATGGGCACGTCGAGACGCCGAACCTGCCCGAGTTGCCCCACCGCGAACGGCGCGAGCGGGTGCGTCCCGGTGCAGAGCTCGAAGAGCATGATCCCCACGGCCCACAGATCCGTCCTGGGATCGACCTTCTCCGCCCGCCATTGCTCCGGCGCCATGTACGGGACGGTGCCGACGAGCGCTCCTTCCTGCGTCAACGCCGGTAGCCAGCGCGAATTCGCGCCCTGGGCCGCGAGCCGCTCGATCTCGTCGGCGTCGAGCTGCTTGGCGATACCGAAGTCGAGCACCTTGATCGGCCCCGCCTCGGTCAAGAAGACATTCTCCGGCTTGAGGTCACGGTGCACGATCCCGAGCGCGTGGGCGCAGCCCAGCGCGCGCACCACCGGGAGCATCAGCTCGACCGCGAGGCTCAGCGGCAGCGGCCCTCCTCGCTCGACCAGGAAGGCGCGCAGCGTGCGGCCCTCCAGGTGCTCGAGCACCATGTAAGGAACGCGGTCGACCTCGTCCACCTCGTGGATCACCACGATGTTCTCGTGCTTGCAGCGCGCCGTGGACCGCGCCTCGGCGAGGAAGCGCTCGGCGCTCCGGCCGTCGGACTCGAGGAGGACCTTGACGGCGACCAGTCGGCCCAGCTTGGTGTCGCGGGCCAGGTAGACCACGCCCATGCCACCCTGGCCCAGCTTGCGGATGATCTCGTAGTGCTTGAGGGTGGAGTCCACCTGCGGAGCCGCGACCGCCGGGTGCAGGGGTCGCGACCGCAGGGCTGCGGTGGCGATCCGCGCGCGACCGAGGGCGCCCGTCGCGTCGTCCTGATCGCTGGTCTGGAGGACCTCCCCCGGCGGCGATCCCTTGGCGACGCTACGCAAGGATTCTCCCGGAGGCACCGCCACGCTCCTGAACTCCAGCTCGGCCAGCCGAGCGACGATGACGCGGCAAACCGCACATCCGTCGATGTGGTGCGCGATCGCTTCGAAACCTGACGGATACGCGGCGTACTCTGCGAGCTGGTTGTCCGTGGGGCAGTCCGACGTCGGCTCGATGGTGCCCGACTCTACCACACGGAGCGGGACTGTCAGGCGACACGCCTTCTTGACGGCCCGCGCCGACATCAGCCATGCTCCGCAGGTGGATCGAGCGAGCGGTCTCTCCTCTGCGTTCGCGGCGGGCCTCGGCGGGGGCGGGGTGATGCCCGAGGCCGATCCCGGCGCGACGATCGCGGCGCTCTTCGAGGCGGGGCAGGCGGCCTTCCCGGCCATCGCCGTCGAGGCGACCGCGCTGGCGCGCTACCTCGGCGAGCGTTGCTCGGCCGCGGGCGGCGCGCTGCCGCCTCCGTCGCTCGCGGCGGACGTCTACCTGGCGTGCGCCTGCGTCCTCGGGGTACCGGGTGCGCACGCCGCGTTCGAGCGGGAGTTCTCCGGGGTGATCGCGCGCGTGGCGGCCCGCGTCGAGCCGTCGCCCGCCTTCGCCGACGACCTCCGGCAGGTGGTCCTCGAGGGCCTCTTCAGCGCGCCGCCCTCGGCCACGCCGAAGATTGCCGGGTACGCGGGGCGCGCGCCGCTCCGGACTTTCCTGCGCGTGATCGCGGTACGCACCGCGATCAACCTGCGGCGGCGCAAGGCGGACATGGCGAGCACCCCGCTCGACGAGGAGCGGGAGATCGCCGCCTCCGTCGACGTAGAGGCCGCCTACCTCGAGGCGCGCTACAAGGCCGAGTTCGAAGAGGCCGTGCGCGTCGCGATGGGGCGCCTCTCGCCGAAGCAACGCGCGCTGCTTCGCCTCCACCTGCTCGACGGCCTGAGCATCGACGTCCTGGGCGCGCATTACCAGGTCGGGCGCGCCACGGCGGCGCGCTGGCTTGCGGCCGCGCGCGAGGCGCTGCGCGAGGGCACGCGCGCGGAGCTCGTCGCCAAGCTCGGCCTCACCGAGTCGCAGTACGCGAGCCTGGCCAGGTTGATCCGGGGCCGGCTCGACGTGAGCGTCGCCTCGCTCCTCCGCGAGTAGGCACACCTCGCCAGACTATTTTTGAGACTCCGTCCACGTCGCAGTGACCTTCACGTGGGCAGAGCGATGTGGGCCCCGGTCCTCCTCCCGAGGGGAGGGATCTGGCCACACCGCGGGGGGGAGCGCTGTAGACGAATCGGCGAAATCGCCGAGAAAAACAACGAGAAGCATCATGCAATCGAAGAGCATCAAGAACGACGCAATCACCCGCGCGCCGCGTTCTCCTCGCTGGGTACCGATGGGCACGCCTTCACGACCTGCTCGCCCTCGCTTCGCCTCCTTCCTCGCCACCGCCGCCCTCCTCGCGTCGGCGCCCCTCGCGTGCGCGCCCCCGGGCGATCCGAGAGGGGCAGATGGCTCGGACGCCGCGGGGCGACGGCCTGAGCATCGACGTCCTTGGCGCGCATTACCAAGTCGGGCGAGCCACGGCGGCGCGTTGGCTTGCGGGCGCGCGCGAGGCGCTGCGCGAGCTCACGCGCGCAGAGCTCGTCGCCAAGCTCGGTCTCACCGAGTCGCAGTACGCGAGCCTGGCCAGGCTGATCCAGGGCCGGCTCGACGTGAGCGTCGCCTCGCTCCTCCGCGAATAGAGCTCCTTTCGCAAACGTACGGCGGGAGGGCTGCGCTTCGCGTAGCGCACGTGGGGTGCCGCCTTGTCTCGGGAGACAAAAGCTAGCCCCGCGCGCGCGAAGGACGTTTGCGGCCGTCGGGGTAGCCATGCCCTCGCCAAACTATTTTTGAGACTCCGTCCACGTCGCAGTGACCTTCACGTGGGCAGAGCGATGTGGGCCCCGGTCCTCCTCCCGAGGGGAGGGATCTGGCCACACCGCGGGGGGGAGCGCTGTAGACGAATCGGCGAAATCGCCGAGAAAAACAACGAGAAGCATCATGCAATCGAAGAGCATCAAGAACGACGCAATCACCCGCGCGCCGCGTTCTCCTCGCTGGGTACCGATGGGCACGCCTTCACGACCTGCTCGCCCTCGCTTCGCCTCCTTCCTCGCCACCGCCGCCCTCCTCGCGTCGGCGCCGCTCGCGTGCTCGCCCGCCCACGATGCGACAGGATCAGATAGCTCGGACGCCGCGAGCGCGGCGCCTTCATGCAGTCCGGCGGAGGCCTCGTGAGCGCCGGCCTCGCCTGGTGGTGGGGCACTTCGCACACGCAAGCCGCCGAGAACTACCCTGGCAACAACTACCTGCGCACGGCGGTCGCTGAATACGATCCGCTAGACAGAAACGTCGCTGAAATGGATTTGAACAGCGTTGAACACCGTTGGACAGCGCCAGGCAGCGCCAAGCAATGACGATGGAAGCTCTCGCCTCTCGGCCAGCCGTGATTGCCCACGCGAGCCCTCACATCGTGCGAGATCACACGCCTCGTAAAGGAGACACCATGAGAAATACATTCGCCTTCGCCATGTTCGGAGCCACGCTTCTCGCCGCCACGGCGAGTGCCCAAGCGAGCACAAAGAGTGTTCGTGTCCTCTACGTCGTGCCGAGCGACGCGCAGCGAAGTGACCGCGCCGCTCTCGTCGCGAACGCCGTCGAGCACAACCGTCAGACATGGCAGAACTACGGCGCCACGATGACCACGGACGACGTCGTGACGGTTCAAAGCCATCATGACACGAGCTGGTTCCTGACCAACCCCGACGGCTTTCACGGCGGCCTGGCAGAGTGGTACTGGCTCGGAAACGCCTGCAACGCGGCCAGGGACGTGTACCCTGACGCCTGCACGGGGGACGCCAACCACAAGTACATCATCTTCCTGGAGGCCGACATCTCGAGCGTGAACGGCAACGGGGCGGCCGCCAACTTCGGCGCAGCCGTCATGCCCAAGTGGATCATCGATGGAGCCGAGCAGGGGGACCTGGGCAGAATCGGAAGCATCGGTCACGAGCTCGGGCATACGTTCGGCATGCCGCATTCCGACTGCCCGTCGCTATGGCCTACGAAAAACATCATGTGCAATGGCGACTACTACCCGCACAACCGGCTGAACCACCTCGACTACCCCTACCTGTTCAGCGCTGAGCACAGTGCCTATTTCGAAGAGACTCCATCTGATCTGTTCTACGTCGGCCAGGGGCAGCTCTTCGCCGGAGCGCCCTGGAAGACCCAGCTCGGGCTCGACCTCGAGGGGTGCGCGCTCTCCTGCCTGAGCGACCCTGACTGCAGCTCCTTCGTTCACTTCGGCACGACGTGCGAGTTCAAGGAAGGTCGCCTGAGCGAGGCCTGGGATGCCCCTGGGTATACCTCGGCTCAGATCAAGATACCCGCCGACGGCGCCGTCCAGAAGAAAGCTGGGCCGATCTGGGACCAGCATCACGCGACGCAGGTGTGCCCGCAGGTGTGCGACATCTGGAGGAACGTCCCCTGGACCGAGTCGAGCTGGACGGGGTTCTGGTGGACCCCCCCGGCGAATGAATGGTCAGTTTGCTTCTGCGACTACAATCCTGACTACAATCCGTGAAGCGATACGCCGGGGCATGCGCTCGCGCATGCCCCGGCGGTGGCCGAGCTCGGCGCGAGCGACGTTGGTATGAATCCCGCTATCGACCCCGGTCCGTCCTACTCCACAGGAGTGTTCATGCACCTTCGTTATGCCTCCAGGTTCCCGTTTGCCGCGGCGGTCATGTGCGCCGCGGCGTCCGCCTCTCTGGCCGCGTGCGGCGACGCGGGCGCGCCCGGCGAGGTCGCCGGCATCGACGCCGAGGAGCGCGCCGCGGAGCGCCGGCAGGCGCTGTCGGCCCCGCTGGATATCGAGCCGCTGCGATCGCTGATCCT
Organism: Sorangium cellulosum So0157-2; assembly: GCF_000418325.1. GTDB lineage: Bacteria > Myxococcota_A > Polyangia > Polyangiales > Polyangiaceae > Sorangium > Sorangium cellulosum_D. Next base: position 11,261,194 of record NC_021658.1, on the reverse strand, counting down.
CACGAAGGTCACCGACCCGCAAGCCATGACCCGGTTCCCGCTCCAGTTCGTCCTCAATCAGCTCATCATGAGGGCGGGGACCTTCGATGAACAGACAGCCCTCGATCTCTACCGGCGCTGGTGGGACTTCTTCAACAAGTCCGTTGGAGCTCAGTTCCCCGACGCCATCCATTGCGACGACCAGACCAACAGCGAAGGTTTTCCCGCGCTCAACGGCTACCCGATCTCGTGCCCCCGGAGGGAGGGCCGCCTCGCCACGAGCGATCCGTTCGACCAGGATTCGCCGGACTTCGTGGAGCCGATCGCGGTCGTGAACCGCTTCGATCTGGCGCCGCTGGACGGTTCGCACTGCGGCGAGTACCGGATCGTCTACGCCAAGAAGACGGCCGGCATCGCCGACCGCAACCTGTTCATCTTCGAGGCCCAGCTCCCGAACCCCCACCCCGAATGCGGCCTCGCCGCATGCCTCCCGGTGGCCGAGTTCTGGGCGCGCCTCTCGACCCTGGACGCGGCCGAGCGCGCCAACGAGCTCGAGACGTTCTTCACCGTCGGCCTGCTCGACGTCGGCTTCGGTCCGGTGCTCCACCCGGACAACTTCGCCGACGCGGTCCACGGCCCCGGAGGCCGCCGCGGCACGGGCCAGATCCGCACCAACCAGTTCATGGGCAACCCCGGCGCCCCCGGGCAGGCCCAGCCCGGCCAGATCTGGCAGCTCCGTGAGTTCAAGATCGCGAAGACCCCCGACGGGCCGAACGGCGGGGATCGGCTCACCTTCAAGCCGGTCACGGTGAAGGAGAACCCCTTCGGCGAGCTGTTCAGCACGAACTTCGACCCGAGCGACTTCCGCTACACGTGGTTCATGGACGACTTCCTCGAGTCGGTCGACAAGCTCACGACCCTCAGCGGCGACATCAACGACATCCAGCTCAAGAACTCGAGGGAGGCCCTCTACAACGCGGGCCAGAGCACCGTCGACGACAGCAACGACTACCTGAAGCAGCTGCTGCCGGAGTTCAATTGGCTGCCGAACCTCGATCTGCGCGACCGGATCCAGGCCGAGCTCGTGCGCCTCGGGCGGGACAGCGTCTTCACGCCCGCGGACGTGGCCAACCGCGCCACCACCCAGTCGTGCGCCGGGTGCCACCAGCTGAGCGCCGGCGACTCGCTCGGCAACAACGTGACGTGGCCCGTGGAGGATACGGCGCTCCGGTTCGTCCATGTCAAGGAGGACGGGGAGCTCTCGACGGCGCTCACCGATTTCTTCCTCCCGCACCGCGAGGGCGTGCTCGAGGATTTCCTCGCGGCGCACGCGGACGGGAACACGTGCTCCACGCCGACGACCTCGGCCGCGCTCGCGGTGGAGAGCGACGAGGCGGTCCCCACGCTCGGCGGCGCGACGACGCACTGAACGCTACGCGCGTGTCAGCGCGACGACGAACTCCAGGAACGCGCGGACCTTGACCGACATGAGCTGCGCGGAGTGATGGTACGCGTAGAGGGGATACGTCTCCTCGGCCCACTCCGGGAGCACTTGAACCAGCCGTCCGTCGGCCAGGTGCTCGCGCACGTAGAGCTCGATCACCTGCGCGATCCCTTGGCCTGCGAGGCACGCCGCGAGGAGCGGAGCGGTCGGGTAGCCCCGGGTCGTCACCTTCCCGGGGCCCCCACGGATCCGGACGTGCAGATTTCCCGCATCCGGCTCTTCGAAACACGGCTTCGCTACACGATTCGGACGGCGGTCGGCTTCAGAAGCGGGTAGCGCTTCAGGAGCCGATTCATTGCCGCCCAGGAGAGACCACGCTGGGAGCGGCGATGCAGCCACCGCCACCACACCCGCGTGGCCCAATGCAGAAGAGTCCAGAGCCTCACCCGATTGCCAGGGCGGCCATAGTAGCCGTAGTGGCCTCGGAGCTTCAGGTTCAAGACGTGCTGCTGCCTCTCGAGTGGTTCATGGCGATGGGCCTTGCACCACTGCGAGATACCCCTCAATGCCCGTTGGAAGCGATCCGATGCCGTTCGCGTCTTCACTGCCCACTTGCCCGCAAGGCTCTTGCCCCAGTGGATGGTGAAGCCGAGGAAGTCGAAGGTGGCCGGCTTGTACGACCCCTCGTCAGCGTCGCGTCGACGCATCATCCGGTCCGGCCGCTCGAACGGCAGGAGGCGCCGTGACCCGACCGAGGTTGGGGAACCAACAGCCGGTGGCTCCGCGTGCTCCAGCGCGTTGTGCGGCTGCCGGAGGCGACGGAGATGCGGGCGGGGGCGGTGCGCTGGAGGCTTTCGGCCCGATGCGCAGGGGCGCAGCGCCCATCGGAGGGGCGCAGCGCCCCGCGATGGCTTACTCGTGGACGGCGGCGTAGCGGCCGCTGGGGGTGACGATGACGTGGGCCGTGAGCGGCACGTGCAGCTCCGAGCCGAGATGGCGCAGCTCCAGGGTCATGTCTTCGTCCTCGCGGGTCGGCGTTGGGTCGCCGCTCAGGTGGTTGTGGGCCAGCACGAAGCTGTGGGCCGCCATGTCCAGCGCCGTGCGCAGCACGGTCGCGCGGTCGATGTACAGCACGTCGGCGCCACCGCGGGCGAGCAGGCGCGTCTCGCGGACGCGGCCGTGGGTGTCGAGCGCCGCGATCCAGAGCTCCTCGTGGACCAGGGACGCCAGCCGCGGGCCGAAGTACCGCGCCACGCGGGCGGCGTCGGTGAGGAGCGCGCCCCGGCGCGCGCGGGCAGCGTGGTAGCGGCGGCCGAGCTCGAAGGCGGCGGCGAGCCGGGTCGCGTCGAACAGCGCGATCTGGGTGCGCTCAGCCAGCGCCGCGGGCGAGAGGCGACCGAGCGCGGGGAGAGAGGCCGTGCCGAGCAGGCGCGGCCCGACGCCGGGCAGGCCGAGCACCATCTCGAGCAGGGCGGCCTCGGTCGCGGTCGGCAGCTCGGCCGCCGTCTCGGCGGGGGCGTCGACGGGGGCGCGGCTCATCGGGCTCATCGGGGCCACCTCCGAGCGCGGGTGAGAGCGCGGGCGAAGAGGCGGCGCGCGAGGCGCAGGCGGGTGGCGACCGTGGGGCGCGGGAGCGCGAGGGAGGCGGCGATCTCGCGCGAGGAAAGGCCGGTGGCGGCGAGCGCCAGGATCTCGCGCAGCTCGGGGCGGAGACGGTGGAAGGCGCGGAGGAGGCCGCGGGCGACGAGGCGGGCCTCGGGAGAGGGGGCGGCGAAGGCGGAGAGGCGGTCCGGGTCGACCGCGGGGAGCTCGTGGCGGCGGTGGGCCTTGTCGCGGTAGTGCGAGGCCTGCCGCGCGGCGATGCCGGCGAGCCAGCGGCGGAGGGCGTCGGCGGGAGGAAGGGCGGGGGAGGGGCGGAAGCGGCCGGCGCGCAGGCTGCGCCAGGCGCCGAGGAGGGTGTCCTGGGTGAGGTCGTCGAGATCGGCGGGGAGAACGCCGCGGGCGCGGAGGGTGCGGCGGATGAGCGGGCGCTGTTCGAGGAGCGCGGTGGGGTCGAGGTAGACGGCGGGGTGCGGTGGCTGGTGATGGAGGGGTTTGGGCGGGCGGGCGAGCCGGCTGCAAGCAGCGGGGCGGAGGCGGCGATGGGAGGACGGATCGATCTCTTGGCCCCCCTGGGGGCGTAGACGTACGGTTTCCATGTCGGACCTCGTGGATGCGGGGTTCGGCCACGCCTCCGGACGGTGCCAGCCGTCGCGGGGGCACTTCGCAGAGCTGGCGCGTGCTTTGCGCAGACGCTGCACAGCGCCGCGGCGAACTCTACAGACCGTCGCAACTTGAGGGTCCCAGCCGATAACTGGCCGGGCCGTTGCAGGGCCACTTCTTCGCTTCGGAGGGGTAGGGCATCAAGGAACCGCTCGCGCCTTCGTCCGTTGGAGAGCCCGCTCGGTCCTGCGCTGGCGTCCTTGACAAGGTGGGCCAGCCGTCGGCTAGGCTACCTTTCCACGATGCATGGGGGCGGCACGAGGGGGTGGGGGCTGAGTTCAAGGCGCTCCACGCGGAAGCGGCGGTCAGCGGTCGAGAGGGCTGATCACGCCGAGAGGGCCGCGGTCGACGATGTGGGTGTAGATCATCGTGGTCCGCACATCCTTGTGGCCGAGCAATGTCTGGATCGTCCGGATGTCGGTGCCCGCCTCGAGCAGGTGGGTCGCGAAGCTGTGGCGGAGGGTATGGCATGTCGCGCGCTTGGTGAGCCCCGACGCCCGTCCGGCATTGTTCACGGCCCTTTGCACCGCCGATTCGTGCAGGTGGTAGAGGACCTGTCGACCCGTCGCTGGATCGGTGCAAGGGCGAGAGGCGGGGAAGAGGTACTGCCAGGGGAGGCTCGTGGCTGCTCCTGGCATCTTCGCTCGCAGAGCGTGGGGCAGGTCGACCTCGCCGCGGCCAGCCGCGAGTTCCTTCTTGTGCCGTTGCGCCACGGCGTCGAGCTGGGCCTGCAGCTCGTCGCGCGCCCGAGCGGGGAGCAAGGCCGGCCGATCGTGCTGTCCTTTCCCGCGGCGCACCATGATTTGCCGTCGATCAAGGTCGACGTCTTTGACGCGAATCGAAAGCGCTTCGAGGAGGCGGAGGCCGCTTCCGTAGAGGAGCTCGCCGATGAGCCGAAAAGGTGGGATCAGGTGCTCGAGCAAGGTGAGAGCGTCCTGTCGCGAGAGGACCGTGGGGAGGTGCTCCGGCCGGCGGGCACGCTCGAGCGCTTCGAGCCGGGGTATCTGCAGGTCGAGGACCCGTTTGTAAAGGAAGAGGAGCGCGCACAGCGCTTGGTTCTGCGTGGACGCCGCGCTGCGGCGCGCGACCGCAAGATCGTTGAGGAAGGCCGTGACCTCTTCCGCGCCCATCTGCCGTGGATGCTTGCCGTGATGAAAGCGAATAAATGCTCGAATCCAGTGGACATACGCCTCTTCGGTACGCGGCGAGTAATGCAGGCGCCGGATGGTGGCGCGCACGGCTTCGATGAGGGTCATGGGGTGGGTCCGATTGGTTGGGGCCGGTTCGTCGGACCCGCAGTGACCCTTATCGGCGCAGGGCGGGCGCGAGTTGCGGCGGCCAGCGGATATTTGGGTCGCACATCAGTCGCCCGAGGCAATCAATCACAGGCACGCATCTTGCTTCTCGGCACACCGTCGCCGTCCGAAGCCCATCAACGGCGATACGTAGTTGTGTAGCGGCGGCCTATCTCCGGAGATGCGCAGATAGCCTGCGGAAGATCGCGACCTATCCGCGGGGATATCTAGATATGCTGCGGGGTGCCGCGACTCATCCGCTAGAACACGGTGATCGGGCACCGCGGTTCGCAGCCTACATGCAAAAATGCGAAGATATGTCGCGCGGCACAGATGATTGCGACGTTCGGCCGGCTGGTCCCTGTCACCGGCCGGCGAGCGTACCCCTCGGCGACGCTCTCGCGCCCAACGTCGCCCGGGGCAGACGGGCGGGGGCGGCGCGTCCTACGGAAGCCGTACCGCCGTCCCGCTCAGGCGCCGGCCGACAGGTGCAAGGGCTAGGTTGACCTGCATCCCCGGACCTGAGAGAATACCCGGTACATGAACGTCCAGGCTCATCCGACCACGATCATCGCCGTCGATCCGGAATCCCGGCAGCGCAGCATGATCGTTGAGATCCATCCAGAGATCGGCGGTGAAGCGCCAGACCGAGTTATCGGCGCGTTCGAGCGGCGGATGTTCGACAGGAATGTGCGCGTGGGGCTGATCGTCACGCCTGCCTGGACGTACGTGGTTCGGGACTTACTCAAGTCGATGAGCTTCGACGACAACGAGTTCGATGTAAGCAAGGTTGAGACTCCTCTGCTGCTGCAAGCCGCCACGCTCGGTCCTCCTAAGACCGGCGGTGCGTTTTCGCGCCAAGTCCTGACGTGGCTTGAAGCCATCGCCGGTGCATGGAGCAGCTTCCTTCCGTCGGAAGCCGTCCCGGCAATGGTTCCGGAGGTCATCGGCAACCTAGCCCAGGCTCACTTCGAGCAGTGGGACGACGTTCTCGAGGCGGGAGACGCGGCGTGAGCGCATCTGTTCCGATCGTCTACGTCGAGGCCAATTGGGTTGTCGCATTCGTCGTTGCTCATGATGACGCGCACAAATCGTCCATGCGCCTGCTTGAGCAGGCCAAGAATGGTGACTGCGAGCTCCGGATCCCCCGAGCGGCGGTTCTTGAGAGCAGGGGCGCGGTCGCCAATGCTATCCGTCGGTTCTATAAGCCCTTCGAGGAGGTTCGAAACGCCGTCGCGAAGGCATATCGCAACGGCGTGGCCGAGCTTAACCATATCGAAGCGTCCATGAACGCCCCTGCCGTTCGCGCTTACATGACGCTGGATACCGAACAGCGTAGGCAGGCTCTCCTTCGAGACACTGCCATTAACATCTTCAGCGATCCGTTGCCGGAGCTCGCCATGATGGATAAGTTGAGCTCACTTGTGCGAATGGGCGGCGTTGACCTGAAGGATTTCTACATCTTGACATCAATACTCAACGACCGAAGCGAGGCGTCGCGCTCAGGGCGCCAGGCGATGTTCTTTTCGACGAACAAGGAGGAGTTCGAGCCCGACAAGAAGATCGATCGTGCCACCTATGAAGCCTATCGCCTGGTGTGGCGGCGGGATTTTGAACTGGTTGGCGGCTTGAAGGACTGGGCTGACGCTTTTCCGTAGGGTGCGGCCGAACAAGGGCTTGCACCCGGCGCGCTTCGCGCGCGGGTGAAGCCCCGAACGTTAGACGCGAGGAAGACGCATGCGAATCAGCCCACATCTGTGCTTCAACGGTCAGTGTCGAGAAGCAATGGAGAAGTATCAGACGATACTCGGGGGAACGCTTCAAACGATGCTCACCTACGGTGAATCGCCCATGGCGGCTTCAACTGATCCAGGGTTGCATGAGCGAATCGTGCACGCCACATTGTTGGTGGGTGACATTGAACTGACGGGCGCCGACGTTACACCCGAAAGCTATCGCGCACCTCAAGGCTTCTTTGTCACACTCTCCGTTCAAGATGCGGTGCGAGCGAAGGTTATCTTCGATGAGCTGAGCGATGGCGGTACTGTTCAAATGCCGTTTCAGTCGACGTTTTGGTCGCCAGGATTCGGGGTTCTCGTCGACCGCTACGGTGTTCCATGGGAGATCAATAGTGATGCCCAACCCGCGGTCTAACACCTCGCTGGAGCGGACGCGTGAAAGATAAAGTGACAAGGGTGTAGATCCCACACTGACACGAAATCATTGAAGTTTGCCGGGCGGGCAGGTCCGTGCGGTGACAGAAATCTTGGAGGCGTGAGAAAATGTCGCGGCTGTTCGGAATTGATATGGCATGGCCAGACGAACGACGGTGACGGCGGTACCTGAGGCATCTGCGAAAACGAAGGGAAAGACGCTCGATCGCCTCAAGGAGCTGCTCGAAGAGCGCCAGGGCAAGCCGCCGGTGGACGACTTCGGTTCCTTCGAGCGCGAGCTGCGCGGGAGGATGGCAGAGATTGAGCGAGACCTGCTCGCCGAGGAGCTGCAGCGGTTCGACATCGACGCGCCGGTGGTGCTGATCGACGGCGTACCCCATCGGCGGGTGCTCCGCTGCGAGGAGACGTACATGTCAGCGGCTGGACCGGTGCGGGTCGAGCGGACGCTCTACTCGACGAGACGCGATGGCGAGCGTGCGGTCAGCGCGCTGGAGCTGCGGGCGGGCATCGTCGAGAAGCACTGGACGCCGCTGGCTGCGGAGCAGGCGGTGTTCATGGTGTCGCTCATGACGCCCCAAGAGACCGAGACGCTGTGCGCGAAACTCGGCCAGATGCAGCCGTCGAAGAGCAGCCTCGATCGGCTCCCGAAGCAACTCAGCCGCGAGTGGGAAGCGAAGCGCGAGGCGTTCGAGCCGCAACTCCGTGCCGACGACCTCGTACCCGCGGAGGCCGCGACCGTGGCGGTCTCGCTCGACGGAGTGCTGGTGCCGATGCGCGACGGCGAGCGCGAGGAGAAGCGCGCCCGAGCGACGGCGGAAGGCAGGCCGGCGAGCGGCCCGGCGGGTTACCAGGAGGTCGGGTGCGGGACCGTGTCGTTCTACGATGCGACCGGCGAGCGGTTGAGCACGGTCAAGTTCGGCCGGATGCCGGAGTTCAAGAAGTCCACGCTGAAGAAGATACTAGCCGAAGAGCTGGGGGCGGCCCTCGCGCAAAGGCCGGACTTGACCTTGGTGACGGTCGCCGACGGCGCGAATGACAACTGGGATTTCCTCCACGGCGCGCTCCCGCCCAGCACCGAGGTCATCGACTTCTACCATGCCGCCGATCACCTGAACGTCGCCCTGAGCGCGGCCTACGGCGAAGGGACAGTGAAGTGCCGGGCACAGTTTGACAAGCTGCGCCGTGTGCTGCTGGAGGATCCCGACGGAGTGGAGAAGATCATCCGGTCACTCCTCCATCTGACCAAGCAGCACCCCGGCAGCGGTCGACTCGCGAACGAATTGGCCTACTTCCGCAAGCATCGCCATCGCATGCATTATGCGACCTGGCGGGCAGCGTGCCTGCCCATCGGCTCCGGGGTGGTGGAAGCAGCCTGCAAGACGCTCGCGACGCAGCGGATGAAGCGCAGCGGCATGCGCTGGAGGCACGAGGGAGGTCAGGCCATCCTCACCTTCCGCTCCTTGGTCCAGAGCGACCGATTCGACCGGGCGTGGGCGTTGCTCGCCGCAACCTATAGAGCGGATGTCACGCTGATGGAGAACGTCGTCGCGCTCAGCGACTTCCGGAGGTGATTCGGGTGTCAGTATGAAAGCTACACCCATGCGCTATCGGTACCGGTTCACAGAGCCTCCCCGTCGACCCTACATTCGGGTGTCAGTATGAAAGCTACACCCAAGTGACAAGCTCGACGCGGGCGCGCGCGCCGCCGCGCGCGCCGCTCAGCTCAACCGTTATGCGTCAAGCAGGGAGAATGACTGAGAATGGAAAGACAACACGTGTCAATGGCATCCACCGCGATCGAAGCGTCCGGTGCGGATGTATGGGATGCCCTTGTGAATCCGGCCACCGCCAAAGCGTATTTCTTCGGGGCCGAGGTGCACTCAGATTGGAAGGAAGGAAGTCCCATCACGTTCACGGGAGAGTTCAACGGCAATTCCTACCATGAGAAGGGAACCATCCTGCAATGCCAGCCTCAGAGGCTACTGCAGTACAGCCACTGGAGCGATCTGGAGCAGTTACCGGATCTCCCAGAGAACTACAGGAACTGGACGTTCCGCATCGAATCGGGGGACCTTGGCGTCATCCTCTCGGTTACCGAAGACAACATTCCAGATGAAACCAAACGAGCCCGTTCCGATGAATTCTGGGCAGGAGTGCTATCAACCATCAAGGGGATCGTTGAGGCCGGGACTTGAGGCTTGGCACCCCTCGGTGCACTGGATTCATGAGACGCATAACAACCGGTTGCAGCGGACGGTCCGCTGCGCGGCCGCCGCTGAACCGGAGCGTTAGCCACAGGGCGTAGGTAAAAGAAGCCGGATCGCAGCGCGAAGAAGTGTAGCGCAGCAAACCGAAAGAGTGGGACCGCGAGCGTCGTGATGGCTCGGTCCTGGGCCGCAAGAGCGTGGTCCGGGCGGCGCCGAGCGCGCTAGGGGCGCATCGGCGTGCCGTGGGCACACGTGTCCGTCCGGGCGTTGGTCTGGCCCGGGAGGCGCGTCGCGAGACGCTATGCGGCGTCACCGGGCGCCTTGCGGCGCAGAACGGTGCTCTTCCAGTACGGCGGGCGCAACGTGGGCGTTGGGAGAGCGGTCCTCGGCGTCCCGCTCGGCGCCAACGGCCTCGCGCTCTCGGACAACGCCTTTTACGTCGCCAACACGGACAAGGCCGCGCTCATCAAGATCCCCATCGAGGCGGACGGGACCCCGGGCGCCGCGGTCGTGCTCTCCACGTCGGATCCGGCGACCTGCCTGCCGCTGAAGGGCGCCGACGGCATCACCGCTGACGCGGATGGGAGCATCCTCGTCGCTGGCAACGCGGGCAACGCGCTCGTCCGCGTCGGGCCCGAGGGGAACGAGACCGTGCTCGTCAAGGACGGGCCGCTCGATGGGCCAGCGAGCGTCGCGCTCGCGACGCTGGGCTCGAAGAAGTACGCGCTCCTCACCAACTTCGGGCTCGTGACGCTGCTCGCCATGAAGACCCCTCGTACGGACCTGCTCTCCTACGGCCCGATCGAGTGAGCGCTGGCCCGACTCGAAGCCGCTGAACGTCGCTGTCACGTGTGTCGTTGCGCCCGGCCATGCAGCCGGTATGCGCTGATTCAGCGCCGCGCGCCTGTCCCCTCGTCACATCGGCCGGCCGCCGCTCGCGCGGATGATCTCCCCGGTGACCGCGGTGTTCGCCGCCGAGCACAGGAAGACGATGGTCGGCGCCACCTCCTCGGGCCGCAATAGCCGGCCCACGGGGTACGCCTTCCCGCGCTGCGCCATCACCTCCGGCGATATCACCCCGATCATCTTGTCGGTCACGGTCAAGCCCGGGACCACCACGTTGGTCAAGATCCCGTGCGGCCCGAGCTCGCGCGCGAGCACCGCCGTGAGCCCGTGGAGCGCCGACTTGGCGGCGGCGTAGGGCCCGGTGCCCACCACGCCGTCGAGCGCCACGCCAGAGGAGACGTTGACGATCCGGCCCCAGCCCCGGGCGCGCATGGAGGGCACCGCGGCCTGGATCGCGGCGAAGGCGCCGTCGATGTTGTCGTGGAGGGTGCCCTGCCACTCGGCGAGCGGGATGTCCTCGAAGCGCGGCGCCTCCCAGGGCAGGCGCTCGCTCCAGCGGACCGCGTTGTTGACGAGGACATCGAGCTGCCCGAAGCGCGCCAGGGCGGCCGCGACAGCCGCCTTGATCGACTCCGTCGATCCGAGGTCGAGCTCCAGCGCCAGCGCCTCGCCGCCTTGCCGCTCGATCTCCCGGACGACCTCCGCGGCCTTCTCGCGCTCGCTCCGGTAGGTGAGCGCCACGCGGGCCCCCTCGGCCGCGAGCTGCAAAGCCACCTCCCTGCCGATCCCCTGCGAGCCGCCGGTCACCAGCGCGGCCCTCTTCTCCAGTCCCACCTTCATGCGACACCTCGCTTTCGAGTGGAAGGTAGCCTGAGTGGAAGGAACTTCCAACAAAGAATTGGAAGAATCTTCCATCTAGGCCGGCTGGTCAGCGGCGCGCAGCTGGGGTAGGGGAGGGGGCATGGCCGTGGCTCGACAGAGCGGCGTGGCCCGCCGGGAGGCGCTGCTGGACGCGGCGCTCCGCTGCTTCGAGCAGCGAGGCATCTTGCGCACGGGCATCGAGGACGTCCGCAAGGAGGCTGGGGCGAGCCCTTCGAGCGTGTACCACCTGTTCGAGGATTTCCCGGCGCTCGTGGCGGCGCTGCTCGGGCGGACCTTCGAGCGGCTTGTCGGGTACGTGACCGCGCGCGTGCTCGCCGCCAGGACGGCGCGCACGGCGGTGCGGGCGCTGGTGGAGGCGCACCTGACCTGGGTGTTCGAGCACGAGGCCGAGGCGCGCTTCATGTACCAGGCCCTCGCGCTGGAGCTGGACGGGCACCACCGCGCCGCGCTCCGGGACGAAAAGGCGCGGCTCAAGGCGGAGGTGACGGCGCACCTGACGGAGCTCGGCGTCTTCTCCGGGGCGCGCTCGTCCGAGGTGGTGCTCGACGTGGTGCTGCTCGGCCCGGCGCACCAGGCCTGCCGTCTGTACCTGTCCGCGCGCGGCGCCGTGGACCCCGCGTGGATGAGGGCGACCCTGCCCGACCTCGCGTGCGGAGCGCTGGCCACGGTCGAGCCCGCGGCCCGGGCGGCGCGGACCGGCAAGGGCGCGGGCGCCGCGGAGCCTGCTCAGGAGCCCGGCGGGAGAAGAAAGAGCAAGCCGAGCCGCGGATGACACACGGGTGAATCGCGGCGCAACTCGCCGCAGCGCAGACACAGGGCGCGTAGGTAAAAGAAGCCGGATCGCAGCGCGAAGAAGTGGTGCGCAGCAAACCGAAAGGGTGGGGCCGCGAGCGTCGTGATGGCTCGGTCCTGGGCCGAAAGAGCGTGGTCCGGGGCGGCGCCGAGCGCGCTAGGGGCGCATCGGCGTGCCGTGGGCACACGTGTCCGTCCAGGCGTTGGTCTGGCCCGGGAGGCGCGTCGCGAGACGCTATGCGGCGTCACCGGGCGCCTTGCGGCGCACAACGGTGCTCTTCAACGCTCGGGGCTCCGGGTCGCCTGCGGCGCCCTGCGCCCCGAACCCCCAGTACGGCGGGTGCAACGTGGGCGTTGGGAGAGCGTGCTGGAACATCGGTCGGCTCGCCGAGCGCGGAGAGGAAGCGGGCGATGTTCCTTGGCTCGGTCACCATGGCGACGCGCTTCATCCGCCCCTTGCAAGCTGGGCACTCGAGGACGTCGATCGCACATGTGCGGCGCAAGAGCTCGGCGCGGTTTGTCGACCGCTTCCGCTTGGTGCGACGTCGGGAGAGCGTGCTGGAACATCGGTCGGCTCGCCGAGCGCGGAGAGGAAGCGGGCGATGTTCCTTGGCTCGGTCACCATGGCGACGCGCTTCATCCGCCCCTTGCAAGCTGGGCACTCGAGGACGTCGATCGCACATGTGCGGCGCAAGAGCTCGGCGCGGTTTGTCGACCGCCCGATAGCCGCCACGCTTGCGTTTCGAAGCGGCGTCTTCGTCCGCCTTCGTAGGCTCTTGTGGCTCCGCAGGGCGCGGTCCGATGCGCTTGCGCGCCGACGTGGGCGACTTGCCGAGGCGAGCACGCCCGCGTACTTGACGGTGTGAAAGCGCGGCGGCGGGACGCTGGCGGCGAGCCGGCACAGCAGCGAGAGCGGATCCATGTCCACCGCGACAGTCCCGTCAGCGAAGGCTCGTCCATGCGCGGCGCGTCGAACTCGGCGATCAGCAGCAGATCGCAGCGCGCGCGCGCCCAGCGGAGCAGCGCCGGCCGCTCGGCCGGGGCGATCGCGTGCAGGCAGAAGGTCGCCTGCGCGACCGCCCAGCTCCGCGACGCCATGGCGGGATCCGCGGCGAGGTCCTGGAATCGCCCGCTGAAGGCCTCGAAGCCGACGCCCCGCGCCGAGAGCGCCGCGGCGCACCGCTCGAGCAGCGGCGCCGCCGGCTCCACCACGGTCACCCGCCGCACCGCCGGCGTCAGCGCGGGCAGCAGGGCCATGCCGTCGCCAGCGCCTATGTCGAGCAGATCGAAGGGCGCCTCCGGGTACTGGCCGGCAAGCGCCGCGCTGGTCTCCCGGTAGAGCGGCACATTGCCGCCGCCGCGGATGAAGGCGGCGAACCCCTCCGCGGACACGTAGACGTTGCGCTTCCCCTCCCGGTCGACCCGCGCGAGGTGCGCCGCGGCCGCGCGGAACAGCGGGTCTCCCGGCGAGGCCTCCGCGGCGCGGGCGGCGAAGGCCGCGGCGTCCGCGGTGCGCTCGTCGGCGAACGCCAGCATCGCGAGGTAGCAGAGCTCCTCCGGCGACGGCGCCGCGGCGGCGGCCGCAGCCTCGTCGAGCCCGGCGGCGCGATGACGATCCCAGATCCGCTTCAGCATGGTTCTCCTTTTCCTGCGCGTTGCCTCGCTCGTCCGGCGCGCGAGCGGAGCCCTCATCTCATGATCGGGAACGAGCCCGAGCGGCGCGGCCCGGACGCGCCGTGCTGTTCGCGAGCGAGCTCTCCTCTGCGGCCGCTGCAGCAGCGCCGCCGTGACTGACGCGCCTGGCCAGCGACCGCGTCAGCGCTTCGTGGTGGGCTGCTCCCAGCACACGACCTCGTCGGTCGCGACCCCCTCGCCGGCACCGCCGCCGGGGTGCGCGCAGGCCATGAACACCTCGTGGCCGCAGCCCTTCACCTCGAAGACGTCGAGCTCGTCCAGACTCTCCCGCGTCGCTGCGTCCTCTTCGGCCCGGTCCTTCTGCCATTTCGCCAGCCGGCCGGGGTCGTTCTTCACCTCGTCGGGCGGCGCCTCAGCGGGTCTTTTCGCGAGCACGATCGCGCCCCATTTCACGTCGTCGCGTGAGCGGACCGTGATGCGGTCCTCGGGACAGCTGTGCTTTCTCCCGAACTCCTCCCGCGCGCCGGTCTTGAGCCGCTTGCACCCGATGGAGAAGACGACCGCGAGGAGCATGAGGAAGGACAGACGGACAAGCGAGCGATAGGCGGCGTTGGTGTTCATGGATTCCAATCGCATGTCAATCCGTGTGCAGAAGAGCGCCTGTTCTGTGGATATGTTACAGGTTTTCATGCCGCTGTCGAGGTCGCGGAGCACGAGCGTGGTCGAAGGCGGAGGTCGCGAAGCTGCATGAGCTGCTGCTTCGTAGGCCGGCCGCGGCTAGCTAGAACAGCTTGGCGCTCGCTCCCGCCTTGGCGCGCATCTTGATGATGTTGATGTAGGCTGGCTGCTGCTTCAGCATCTGTGGTCGGGAAGTCTCGCCCTCGCCGCTCGAGCGTGCAACGGTCCGGCGATTCCAGATCGACGCCCCCGCACAGATGAAGCCGACCATGATGGGATAGACGGCGCAGCGTTCGACGAGGCCGATGAGGACGTTGGCCCCCGAGCTGGCGACCACGAGGAAGGCCACCATCGAGGCGAGCCCGAACACGCCGAGGACGACCATGGCCCTCCCGGCTTTGGGAGTGACTCCGACTTGTTGACGCTGGCGTCCAAGGAGCATCGCGAGCACGTTGCCTCCGACGATAGACGCGAAGGCGCCCAGGGCGTGATAGTCGACTGCGCCGTCGGGCGGCTCTCCGGAACCGGGGTTGAACGCCAGCAAGACGCCGCCAAGCGCGACGAGAGCTCCCAGGATGAGCGCTGCCCAGCGGCGCCAGCTTCGCAGGCCCTTGAGCGCGGCGACACCGATGAAAAACATGATCCCGAAGAGAAAGAACCCGGTGTTCATGACCCACGCGAGTGGCGATTTCATGAACTGGCCAAGAGCCTCGAGGGGGCCACGGACTCCCAGGTTGCTGATGTAGTGATGCGTGTAGCTGTAGGGAGGATCCGTCCATGCCGCGGCGGCGATGAACTCGGCGAGGAAGAAGATCACTGCCCCGGCGACGAGCAGCGCGCCGGCGGGGCGACGTTGCATCATCTGGTTCGCCTCGGGTGCGGGCCTCGCGCGCTCCTTTGGTTCCGAGCTGGAGGTGGGGTTGTTCTCGGTCATGTTCGGGTTCTCTCGGTTGTCGGTCGCGAGGCTCAGCGAAACAGAAGCCCCAGCGTGTGCTTTGCGTCGGCGCTCGAGCAGTCGACGCGCGACGCCCAGCCGCGCGCCAGCTCAGCCGGCCCAAGAAAGCCGGGCGACAGCTTCTCGAGCGTCTCGTGTCGCCTCATGTTGAACAGCCTGCACCGTCGCGCTCAAGACCACCAGGACATTGATCGCAACGGTTTCAGACCCTATAGGTCTGAATCATGGAGCTACGTCACCTGCGGTACTTCATCGCCGTCGCGGAAGCGGAGCACTTCGGAAGGGCGGCCGAGCGGCTTCACGTCTCGCAGTCGCCCTTGAGCCGGCAAATCGCTCAGCTCGAAGCTGAGATCGGCGTCGAGCTCTTCGTGCCCTCGGGACGCGGGGTGAAGCTGTCCGCCGCCGGCCGGAGCTTCCTCGAAGGTGCGCGCGCGACCCTGGCTCGCGCCGCGCTCGCGGTCGAGGACGCCCGCGCGACGGCGCAAGGCCGTATCGGGACGGTCGTGGTCGGATTCGACGGGGCCCTGGCTGACACCCTCCTGCTGCCGAGGATCGTGCAGACGTTCCGCGCGCGTCATCCGCGCGTCGAGGTACGCCTTCGGCCGCTGCCGAGCGAGGAGCAGGTCGCCGCGCTGCGCGATGGCAAGATCTCGGTCGGGTACGGCTACCATTCGCCGGAAGACAACCCGCTCTTCCGCTTCCGCGTGCTGTATCGCGAGCGCGTCGGCGTCGTGATGTCGAAGAGCCATCGCCTCGCTGCACGGCGCACGCTGAGGGTCGCGGACCTGAAGCAGGAGCGCTTTCTCTGGCCTCCGCGCAAGGAGGGCCCGCGCCTCCACGACGACATCATCGCCGCCTTCCGGGCGCATGATCTCACGCTCGAGCTCGCCCACGAGGAGGCCAGCAGCGATGTGATCCTCATGCTGGTGGCGAGCGGCGAAGGTCTCAGCTTGTGTCCCGAGAGCGCCGCGTCGACGCTCCTTGCCGGAGTGGTGTTCAAGCGGGTTCGGGACCTCAACGTCGTCATCCTTGGCCGCTCGGTGTGGCGCGCCATGGACGACAAGGACCCGCTCGTGCGGTCGCTCCTCGAGATCACGAATTCGGTGCATGGATCCTCACAATAGGCGTGCGCCAGGCGGGACTGGAGGCGGGCTCGCCGTCGCCGAGCGGCGGATAGGAAACCATAGAGCTCTCGCCCGTGTCGAGCCCCGCGGGAACGACGCCGGGCGAGCCGTCTATCGCGCATCAAACACCCGCTCGCCCCGTCGCAGGGCCCGCGCGCCGTGCATTGGGTGCAGCTCTGGCTCGACGACCGCGACGTGCGTTCGCCATGACGGGCTCGGGCCGGGTGCCCACCTACGCCGCGTCGAACCCGAACGCCATCGGTTCCCACGTTGGATCGCGCGCGGGTGCTGCCGTTCGGGGCTGCGAGGGCAAGTTCAGATGATCGAGGATGCGGCGCACCACCGCTGAGTCGGTGATCGTGGAAAGCACGCGCATCCTCCGTTCGCATCTCGGGCAGCGGAGCGCATCGAAGCCGAACGAACGCTTCATGAGCACGACCCACTCGACGTAGCGCGACGTTGCCCAGTCGCGTCCATTGCGGGCCAGGCGCGAAGCTTCCAAGCAGAAGAGCGCGTAGGTAAAAGAAGCCGGATCGCAGCGCGAAGAAGTGGTGCGCAGCAACCCGAAAGGGTGGGACCGCGAGCGTCGTGATGGCTCGGTCCTGGGCCGAAAGAGCGTGGTCCGGGCGGCGCCGAGCGCGCTAGGGGCGCATCGGCGTGCCGTGGGCACACGTGTCCGTCCGGGCGTTGGTCTGGCCCGGGAGGCGCGTCGCGAGACGCTATGCGGCGTCACCGGGCGCCTTGCGGCGCAGAACGGTGCTCTTCAACGCTCGGGGCTCCGGGTCGCCTGCGGCGCCCTGCGCCCCGAACCCCCAGTACGGCGGGCGCAACGTGGGCGTTGGGAGAGCGTGCTGGAACATCGGTCGGCTCGCCGAGCGCGGAGAGGAAGCGGGCGATGTTCCTTGGCTCGGTCACCATGGCGACGAGCTTCATCCGCCCCTTGCAAGCTGGGCACTCGAGGACGTCGATCGCACATGTGCGGCGCAAGAGCTCGGCGCGGTTTGTCGACCGCCCGATAGCCGCCACGCTTGCGTTTCGAAGCGGCGTCTTCGTCCGCCTTCGTAGGCTCTTCTGGCTTCGCAGGGCGCGGTCCGATGCGCTTGCGCGCCAACGTGGGCGACTTGCCGAGGCGAGCACGCCAGCGTACTTGACGGTGTGAAAGCGCGGCGGCGGGACGCTGGCCGCGAGGCGGCACAGGAGCGAGAGCGGATCCATGTCCACCGCGACAGTCCCGTCAGCGAAGGCGCGCTTGAGCGACAGCCGCACCAGGCCGTCCTGCTGCGGCTCGACGCGCTCCTTTGCGATCGGGGGTCGCAGCACGTAACGCAGCAGCGCCTCCCTCGCCGCGGCATGGCGCGCACCGGCGCGCGTCGCTGCGTGCAAGGTGAAGCCATCGAGCGCAGCGCACAGCGGCTTATCGTACGCGAGCGCGCTCGGCGAAGACGGCGAGAGCCCCCGGAGCCATTGCGGGGCGACGACGTGTGGCGCGGCTCTCGTCCCGAGACGGCGGAGGCACAGAGCGCTGCCTCGGGCTCGCCGTCCTCCTCGACCTCGTGCTCGATCTCGAGATGCCCGTGCCGCCGAAGGGTTCGGAGCGTCCGCCCGACGGCGTGCTCCAGGACCTGACCGACCTCGCGCGTTCGCAGGTGACCGAGTTCGTTCCACACGAGCTCGGTGCCGTCTTCGTGATAAGCCCCGTCGAGGAAGACCACATGCAGACGCGGGTTGAGCCGCATGTCGCCGGACGTGCGTTGCACGACGGTCACCGCGCCGCTCTTGACCGCGCCGCACGCGCCTCGGCGCGCACCGCGCTCTTCGTAGAACCGCTCCACGCTCTCGACGAAGATGCGGGTCAGCACGCCGAACAACGCCCCGTCCTGGGCGAGCCTGCGCCGCCACGGAAACGGAAACGTCAACACCCACGGACGGTGCGCCACCTCGGGCAGGATGTCCTCGATCAGGTTCGCCGCCGTGGAACACATGCGTCGGCCCAGACACGACGGGCAGAAACCGCGTCCTTTGCAGCTGAAGGCCACCAGCCGACTCTCTTCGCAGCGCTCGCACCGGAGCCGCGCGAACCCGCGGCAGAGCAGCCCGAAGTCGAGGCAGGCTTCGAGCTCCTTCTTCGCGTGCTTGGGCATCCGGACGGCGATGGCGCCGTCGTCGATGGCCCCGTACAGCGTCTCCACGTTGTCGCGCACGATCTCGTAGAGCGTCGTCTTCTCGGGGCGACGGCGCTCGTAGACGACGCCCGTGGTGCGAGCCGCGCTGGCCACACGGCGCCGACACCGCACGCCGCACGCCACGCGGTGAGGGCGCGTTTTCGCCGCGAATTTCGACAACCCGCCGGGCTATCGCCCATGGCGGCGCCATGGCGGAGCGGCGGGCCGGGGGGCGGCGGGCCGCGACGCTCGCTGCCGCGGCGGCGGAGGCGCTCGCCGAGCACCCGCCTCGCGCTCGATATGTCGGCGCGCGAGAACGCGAGAGCGCGAGCGCGCAGCGTTGCAGGAGGAGATCATCCGGGTGCAGCAGAGCCGGCTAGCGGAGCTGTCTACGCCGATGTTCCCGATCACCAAGCAGGTGATGGTCATGCCTCTCATCGGGACCATGGATGAGCCGTGTCAGGCTCGTGCTTGAATCTGCGCTCTGGCGCCGAGGCGCATGGTGCGCGTGCCGCCTCCGCGCCATCCGCTGGTGCGCTACCACGGTGTGCTCGCGCCGCATGCGAAGCAACGCAGCCTCGCGGTGCCGAAGGCGACGGGGAAGGCGCGTAAGGGCGAGCAGCGCGCCGGAGCTGATAGCGCGGGCAGCGATGACAAGAAGAAGACGACGACGATCACGCCCTTGCCGGCGAGGCAGGCGCCGAAGGGGCCGGCGAGAGGCATGGAGACGCCGTCGCGCAGACGAGACGAGCGAAGCGAGGCGGCGCCGTCGGCAGTGTCGGAGCGAGGCGCTCGGGACGTGGCGGTTGGGGCGCTGCTGACGATGGTGCATGGCGCGGTCGAGCGCGAGCGGGTGTCGACTGCGCTGGGCGCTGTACTGCCGTGGGCTGATGTTGGATTCGTGTCGGAGGGGATCTCGGTCCGGCATCTTGATCGGCTGCTGGATGGGCTCCTTCTGGCGACGTCGCCTCGCGTCGAATGGGCGAAGCTTTTGCGGCGGACTTACGCAGTAGATGTTCTCGCGTGCCCGCGATGCAGCGGGCGGATGCGACTCATGGCCGCGATCACGGACAAGGCGACGGCGAGGAAGATCTTGAGCCACCTCGGTCTGTTCGCCGAGCCGCTGGAGTGCCGCGCGCGGTACCCGGCGGACCCCGCGTGACGAAACTGAAAGGGGAGGGACGCTGCTCGACGACGTGGCCGGGGGGAGGTCTGCCCTGAGGTGCGTGCGCCGGCCATCACGACGCGCCGCGAACCGCGACGGCGGCCGTTTGGACGAGCTCAGTAGTGTACAGCTATACGGTAGGATGCCTTCCGCTTGGTGCGACGTCGCGGTAATCGCAGGCGTTTCACGAGTGGAAGGCCTGTCTGATCGCATAAGGCCCGTTCTGTCGATAAGCTCGTACAGTCGGACTGCACGAGCCAGGAACGGCTCCGAGAATCTTGACTTTGCGGAACGCGTTTGCTTGTCCTATCCGCTCACGGTGGAGCTCGATGGTTTCAACGTCGAGGCGGCGGTGCGCATCGAGGGCTACGACGACGAGGGGCGCGAGCGGCTCGTCCGGTATTGCGCGCGTCCCTGCTTCGCTTTGGAGCGGCTCAGCATCCTCCGCGACGGTCGGGTGGCCTATCAGGTGAAATACCCGCGGCGAAAAGGAACGCATCGGGTGATGACGCCGATTGTGTTTTTCGCGAGGCTCGCCGCGCTTGTGCCGCCGCCGCGCCATCCGCTGGTGCGCTACCACGGTGTGCTCGCGCCGGCAGGCATGGACCCAACCCGGGCCCAATCGCCGAGCCCTGGGCCCGGAGAGCTCGCGATGGTCGATCCCACGCCTCGAGCCGCCGTGATTGCGTCGCTCGCCGCCACCCTGAGCCGAGCCGTCGCCCTCGGGGACGCGGAGGCAGCCCGGGTCGTGCACGAGGCGATCGGTCAGCTGCTCGGGCTGCCGGTGGCACCGGAGGGGTGAGCAAGCTTGGGCCGAACGTCGAGCCCGCCGCTCGCGTCGACTCGCTGCCGGAGCCTTGCCGCTCGCCAGTGCCCGCAGGCTCTACTGGGACCGCCCGCGCGCGGTGGTTGCGTGCCGAAGCGCCCCGGAGGCATCCGGAAAGTGATGCCGGCAAGCAGCAGGCCTGTGCCGGGAGGCAAGCGCGGCGGCGTGCGCAGGCGACGACCCTCTCGCCGCGATGCTGCATGGCGACGCCATGGCGGAACTGCGGACGCCGCGGGGAGCGGTGGGAAAACGAGCGGCGAAGAGGCTCCTGCATGCTGGCACGGAGGCGGCACGCGCACCATGCGCCTCGGCGCCAGAGAGCGCAGATTCAAGCACGTGCCTGGCACGCTGCTCATCCATGGTCCCGATGAGAGACATGACCATCACCTGCTCGGTGGTCGAGATCATCGGCGTGGACAGCTCCGCTAGCCGGCTGTGCTGCACCCGGATGATCTCCTCCTGCAACGCTGCGCGCTCGCGCTCTGCGTTCTCGCGCGCCGACATATCGAGCGCGAGCCGGGTGCTCGGCGAGCGCCTCCGCCGCCGCGGCAGAGAGCGTCGTTCCGTCAGTGGGTGTTGGCGCGGGCTCTGCGCCGTCCACCGAGACCGTCGTGGGGGTACCGGAGTCCACCGGCGTAGCATAGCGGCACCAGGCAGCGAGGTGTCGAGGACTATGTCGATCGAGCAACATCGACGCGGAGCAGGTTGAGCGGCGGCCCTGAGCTCACCATGATGCCTTCTACAACCACGAGCGACCGCGTCAGGCCCTCGGCTGCCAAACCCCGCGGGATGCGCCGACTGGCGCCGCGTCGTCGTTCCGATCAATCCGGAAGCGAAGCTTCTAGAATGTCTCTCCTGGAGTCTCCTGCACGATCCAGCCCGATGCGCTCGACGGAGAACACATAGTCGAGCTTGGGCCCCGCTCTGTCGATGTGGCACTGGGCGCATCGCTCGCGAGCCCGCGGCGGCGAAGCGGGTTGATAGGGCGGAGGCTGGTGCCCGAAGCTGAAATAGGCCCAGTTGCCCGGCTCGTTCGGAAATCGCTTCTTGTCTTTGAGCATGATGGCGACACCGGTGTAAGCGCTCTGGAAGATTGCCTTGCCGTACCATCGCTTGCAGACATATGCGGGCGGGCCATCGCACTCGGCGTCCACGCGGGTCGTCGTGAATTCTTTGGCAAAAAGAGTCCCATCCGGCCATTCGCCAGTTTTCACATAGGTCTTGAAGGCGATCGGCTCGACGTAGGTATTAAAGAGCTCAGGCGTCTTCGTGATCATGCCGTCAAGGAGTGACGTGGTGATCGGTAACCACGACGTCGACACGTGCACCCATGAGCGATAGCCCTTGGGAAGCAACGCCTCACCTTGCTCGTCGAAGACGACCTGCGCCGCTTCCCGCTCAGCCTTGATCCTGTCCGAGGATGCTTCCTTGTGCGAGACGCATCCCGCGAGAACCATGCCAAGCCCCGTGATGCTCGAGATAAAGGTCATTTTCCTCATGCGATAACCTCCAGCTTGAATGTCTCCCCGCCTGGTCGCTCGTCTTCCGCAAAACCTGATTGCTCGCGCTCGCGCTCCGGTAAGGGTCACTTGGTCACGCCCGTGCGAGCCCGGTACGCGGCGGCGCGGAGCGAAGCGCTCGCCGCGTGGGCGCTCGCCGCGAACAGGAAGAGGTCCTTCACGAGGAACCCGAGCAGCTCCGGATCGCTCGTCGCGGCCGGCGTCGTGAAGGCGAAGCTCAGGGTCGTCAGGAACATGAGCATGCCGGCGAGGCCGCCGAGCAGCGCCGCCTTCGGCCACCAGCGGTGCACCGCGAGGAGCGCGGCGACCAGGATCTCCGTGACCCCGACCCCGGCCGACACCGTCCGTACGGAGCCGACGGCGTAGAGCCAGCCCATGAAGGGGCTGTTCGACACAAGAGGAGCGATGGCCTCCGCCTCGACGGCGGTGAATTTGTAGAAGCCGAAGCCGAGCAGAATGGCGACGAGCCCGCACCGGCCGGCCGCCGAGGCAATGGCGTGGAGGCTCCCGGACGACTTCGATCCGTGCTCGCGGAGGACGTTGTCGATGCGGTCGGAGATACGCGGCGATCCGTGGGCGACGGTGATGTTTGTGTCATTCATGTCTTCGTCGTGGCTAGGAGGAGCGGGTTGCTCCAGGCTCACAGGTTACGACGCGATGACGGCGCCGATCCTTACCTCGGGACCCACGAAATGTTCTTCCGGAGGCGCGGCGTCCGCCGAGCTCCGCCCGCTTGCGTGCAACGACGCGGCTTCCCGTTGACGTTTGAAGGTCGGGCCGGCGCCGGCGGCGCTACCTCCTCGCCGGCCTGGAGCGGCGGCGCCGCCCCGCGCCACCCCCGCCCCGCGGCCGCGGCGAACGCCTCTGGGGCTGGGCGGCCATCGCGGCGCACCTCGGCGTCTCCACCCCCACGGCGCAGACCTGGGCGGCGCTGCGGGTCGATCCGCTCCCGGTCCGTCGCCGGCGCGGCACCACGCTCCGCTGGGCCTGGTCGGGCTACCTCGACGACTGGCAGGACCGCCGCCGCGGCATCGGCGAGCGCCTCGAGGGCTGGGAGGCCATCTGCGCGCGCCTCGAGGGCTGCGACCCCACGACGGCCCGCCGGCTCGCCCGGGACGCCGACGACCCGCTACCGGTCCAAGGCGTCGGCACCGGACGGCCATGGGCCTTCGCGACGGCGATCCGCGACTGGGTCCACCGCGCCGACGAGCCCCTGCGTGCCGCACGTTCGGCCCCCGCCGCCCCGGCTCGCGCGGAGGTCGACGCCACCGATGGGCGCCAGCGCCGCGAGGTCGGCATCGCCGTTATCGACGACCAGGCGCGCGCGCTGCTGATGTGACGCCGGCGCGGCTCCCTCGCCTATCTGAACTCACGACGGGTCGTTGC
Organism: Sorangium cellulosum So0157-2; assembly: GCF_000418325.1. GTDB lineage: Bacteria > Myxococcota_A > Polyangia > Polyangiales > Polyangiaceae > Sorangium > Sorangium cellulosum_D. The sequence continues at coordinate 11,237,862 of NC_021658.1, read as the reverse complement.
TAGAACATCTCCAAAGGTCTCTCCGATGTTACCTTTGGAGTACCTGATTTGCTGAACACCGTCGAGATTCGAGAAAACCTCGACACTGTCTTCCACCAGAACTATCGCCCTACTGAAGCCGAGCCGACCCTGGAAAAGGCCGGTCTCGTGAACGACGTTCTGTTGAGCTCTGAACGTGCCATCCGCTGTCTCGTCTTCTGCGGTGAGCACGAGAAGAGCAAACGAAGCCTCTTGAACCATCTCTTCAAGAATGTCCCTTATGACGTGGCCCGCTCTGGCCCGGTCTCATAGGCCCTCACCTTAATGTCGTGCTTGTCGACGAGATGATCTTTCAGGTCCCGCCACTGTCCACTGCGGCCATGTCCAACAAAAAACAACGAGCTCCGGGTCCAGTTCCTCGGATTTGTATGTGTGAGCAGTTGCCAGACCTCGCTCGAACACATCGGAAACCTGCTCGATCTGCGGCCTAGCATCAGCGGTCACCTCTACCAGCGAAGACGAACCGCCGACTACCTGAACAATGAGCTCGCATCGCTCACACCTGATAACCAGACGTGAGTCCCAGGAGTACCGCCGGTAGTCAGCAAAAAAAACTCGTCCAGGTTATCGTACGACCACTCAGACCCATCATCATGAGTGATTATGTGCGAGTCCAAGCTCACAATGTCTTTGGATTTGGCCGGTCCGCCACCGCGCTCTATGGCCGTATGGATGGTGTCCGCGGAGAACCGCACAAGTCGATAGCGCTTGCTTTTTCTCCTGATCCCTTGGTCGCGTTCGGTAGCGAGTCGAGCCGGGCGCTCGGCTACGCTCGAAGCCGCCGGTGTTGTTCATCTCGCGTTTGCCGCGAAGGACCGTCCGGCGCGAGGCGTCCGCCTTGGGCGCCGCTGCCGCAGCCGGCGAGGCCTGCTCGTTGGCGCTGGCGAGCCGGCCCAGGCGCTCCACGTTCAGGACCGTGTAGGTGTGTTCGAGCGCGTACTGCACGGTGCTCGTCGAGCGCTTCAGCCGCCGTGCGGCCGCGTTCAGGTTCCAGCCCTCCGCCTCGAGGGCTGCGCGCAGCACGCGCTCCCGCATCTCCTCCTTGACGGCCTCGCAGACGTCGAGCGGGTCGTCCGCGTTCAGCGCCGCCGCGGCCAAGGCGTCCAGCATCTTCTTGTCCAGGTTCAAGTCGCCCTCCTGGGAGAGCGAAGACGGCACCGAGCTCGTGTGGAACGAACTCGCTCACCTGCGAACGCGCGAGGTCGGTCAGGTCATAGAGCACGCCGTCGGGCGGATGCTCCGTTACCTCCGGCGGCACGAGCATCTCGAGATCGAGCACGACGTCGAGGAGGACGACGAGCCCGAGGCAGCGCTCTGTGCCTCCGCCCTCTCGGGACGGGAGCCGCGCCACACGTCGTCGCCCCGCAATGGCTCCGCGGGCTCTCGCCGTCTTCTCCGAGCGGATCCCGCCGTGGCCAAAGCTGCCCATGGCCCGCGCCTCGGCCGCGCGCGTCCGTCCGTCCTGCGCCGGTGCGATCCCGCCGACCGAGGCGGTCATGTAAGGTTCTCTATGTCAACCAGCGCGTGCAGCGTGACCGTACGGTGGGACCGGTGATGCCACGAACCCTTCACCGCGGGCGATGCGGCGGCGCAGGGCGCCCCGTTGGGCCACACCGGAGCCGCCCTCGGCGGCGAAGCAGACGGAAACCATGTGAATCGCTGCTGTTTCCGGCGACCGCTCGCCATCGGCCGTTTTCTCTGGCGGGATGTCTGACATGCGGAACAGGTCCGAGGGCGCGGGCCACGGTGGCTCGGCGGCGCTCGAGGCGCCGGCGTAGCTCTTCCGGCCGGCGATGTGGACACTCGTTCCGATGATGCGTACACTCGTCCATATGACGACCCCCGTCGACACGCGATCCATGCGCGAGCGGATGCTCGCGGGCGACCTCTACATGGGCGATCCCGAGCTCGCGGAGCTGAGCGCCGCGGCGCTGGATCTGATGGCGGCCTACAACGCGACCTCGGCGCGCCAGCGCCCGCTGCGCCGCCGGCTGCTGGAGCAGCTGCTCGGCGCGATCGGCGAGGGCACGGAGATCCGCCCGCCGTTCTATGTGGATTACGGCGCGCACATCACCATCGGGGCGCGCTGCTTCGCGAACTTCGGGCTGGTGGCGCTCGACGTCGCGCCGATCACCATCGGCGACGACGTGCAGATCGGGCCCAACGTGCAGCTGCTCACGCCGACCCACCCGCTGGACCCCGAGCCGCGGCGTCAGAAGTGGGAGGCCGCCAAGCCGATCGCGATCGGGAACAACGTGTGGCTCGGCGGCGGCGCGATCGTGCTGCCCGGGGTGACGATCGGGGACAACACCGTGGTGGGCGCCGGCGCCGTCGTGACGCGCGATCTGCCGGCCAACGTCGTCGCGGTGGGCAACCCCGCGCGCGTGATCCGCACGCTCGACGGCGCCTCGGCCGGGGCCGCGCCGGCGGCGGGCGACGCGCGAGGGTGACGGGGGCGCGATGGCCAGAGCCAGCGCGAGGCGCGCCGCGCCGGCCCGGAGGGCGCGCCGCCACGACCCGGGGCGCAGGGATCGGCTGGTGGCGACGGCGCTCGACGTCATCGCCGAGCAAGGGGTCGCGGGCGCCTCGCATCGCTCCATCGCGCGGGCCGCGGACGTGCCGCTCGGCTCGACCACGTACCATTTCGCGTCGATCGACGAGCTCCTCGCCGCGGCGTTCACCCGGCACGCGGAGGCCGCGGCGTCCCGCTTCGAGGCGCGGATGCGCGCCGCCTGCGGCCGCGAGGCCGCGGTCGAGCTCCTCGTCGAGCACCTCACGGCGGACCTGCTCGGCTCGCCGCGCGACCTCGTGCTCAGCGTCGAGCTCTACGTCGCCGCCGCCCGGCGGCCCGCGCTGCGCGCCGTCACCCAGGCCTGGATGCTGCGGAGCCGACGCGCGCTGGAGCTCCACTTCGATCCGGTGACCGCGCGGGAGCTCGACGCGCTGATCGAAGGCCTGGTGCTGCACAGCGCGCTGTCCACGGATCCGATGACGGCCGAGCAGATCCGGCACGCGATCCGCCGCTTCGCCCGGTGAGCCGTAGCTCGCCGCGCTCGCCGCTCGACACGGGCTACCACGACGAGCGCCTCACGACCATCACATGGTTCGCTTCCGCACCCAGACGCGCTGGCGATCGAAGACCGCGCTGTATGCGTGGATAGGATGGGCCCCGCGCTCCTCCAGCTTCGCGGTATATCGCCGGTCCTCGATTTGCTGCAGACCCGCGTCGAGCGCCGGCTCGACGTCGCCCCCATCCTTGAGGGTCTTCAGCTCCAGCACCACGCCCGGTCGCCCCGAGCTCCTGGGGGTAATCAGGATGTCGGCCCTCCCCAGCCCTGCGTTTGGCTGGGATTCCACGTGGTGGTCCGCGCGCAGACGCACGAGGAGCCCCAAGAGGAAGCCCTCGTAAAACATCTCCGGAGCTCTTCCCGCCGCGCTCTGCGACGACATGCAGTTGAGCAGGTATCGTTCCAAAAGGCCTTCGAATGTCCGCGCGTCCCCGTCCATGAGCGCCTGGGTCAGCTTCCTGACCTCCTCCTCGCCGCCCATGCGCTCCGCCAGGTTCTCCCGCGCCAGTCTCTCGAACGCATGGAGGATCTCCTTGTTGGGGATCTTCACGTCGAGCCTTTGTTCGGCGTCGGCGCTGGGCTTGGAAGAGGGCGTCAAGTATCCCGAGAAGAGCAGGAGGCTCCAGACTGCGTCATGCCTGTCTCCGATATTCCGGAGGACCACGTCCTCAGCGATAATCGTGTGAATCGGCTCGCCCCGCAGGAGCGCTTGCAACTCGCCGTGGAGACCGGCTCCTTCGTGGAAGAGGAGCCGCTTGAGGAGCTCGTTGTCGCTCGTATCTGTCCAGTACGGCCGCGGCATGCGGTCCCGCTGGTTCAAATAATTCGCGACGGACCACGGGTTATAGATCGTATCGTCACCGAAGCGGTAGCCGTCGTACCAGGCTCGTAGCTCCTCCTGCCGATTATCCTCCCCGCTCTCTCTCAAGAGCTGCATCACCTCCTCTTCGGTGAAGCCGAAGTGACTGGCGAACTCCGGCCTCAGCAGGGAGTAGCTCACGACGTTATTCAGCCCGGAGAACAGGCTTTCCTTGGCCACCCGCAGCACGCCGGTCAGCACCCCCTTGAACAGGTTCGGGTTGTCCTTGAGTCCCCCGGAGAGGAAGTTACGAAAGAACTCGATGGCCTCGTCGTAATATCCGTGAAGGTAGGCGCTGTGGATCGGCGTGTCGTATTCGTCTATCAGGATGACGACGCGTTGGTGGTGCTGGCGCGAGAGAGCTTCCGAGAGGAGCCGCAGGGCGTCTCGGAGCTGGGCGTTGTCTGCTGTATTCCTCATGATCGCGTCGAAGCGCTCAGCCTCCCGCTCCGAGAGCGCACCCGTCTTGACCGCGTAGCCATGCTCTTCGAAAGCATTGGCGATGGTCAACGCCATGGTGTTTCGGCACTCCGTCCAGGTGCTCGCTTTCACGTCCTTGAACGTCAAAGCGACGACCGGATATCCCTGAAAGTGCTGTCGAGACTCCTTGTCATCCCAGATTGAAAGACCTTTGAATAGGTCGCTCCTCTCCTCGCCCGTCTTCTCGAGGAAGTAGCGTAGCATCGACTGGTTCAAGGTCTTGCCGAAGCGCCGCGGGCGTGAGAAGAGCAGCACCTCGGCCGGATTCTGGAGTACCTCGGCGATGAACGCCGTCTTGTCCACGTAGCGCAGATGGTCCCTGCGGAGCTTCCGAAAATCGGAGCCCCCCACGGGGAGCCGGGGGGCGAAGCGCACTTGCGGAGGAGTCCCGGGGAAAAAGCCGTCCAGGACCTGCGGGGAGGACACGTCACTCCAGCGCAGGGCTCCCTGCTCCACCAGCAGCACTCGCGCCGCGTCCGCGGCCAGGAGCACGACCGGTGAGTGCGTTGCTATCCATACCTGTCCGCGCGGACCGAGGACCTTATCGTCGAAGAGGCGAGATAGGAGCCGTATGCTCACCGCAGGATGGAGGTGTACCTCGGGCTCGTCGATGAACAGAACGGCGTCGCGGAGCTGCGACGCCTCCCGGTGCAGCGTCACGGCCCAGGTCAACAGGACCCGCTCACCGGAGGAGAGCTCGACGGTGTCGAAGCGGCGCTCTCCGAGCCGAGCATGAACTGCTCCGCTCGTCATGTCCACATCGGGTTGAATTTGTTTGTCGAGCAACGCCGCGAGGATATCATTGAGGCGCGCGGCTTCGCGGGCAGACTCCACGACCTCCGGCGTCTTCGCGAGCGCGGGGTGCTCTGCATTGAACAGGGCGCGCGCTGCCCTCTCGAGGATGTCCGGCGCAGACCTGTATGCCTCACGGAGCGGGTCGCGACGCGATGCGCCTGCCTCGCTCAGGCCGAAGGGGCGAATCGTCAGGTCGATACCGATATCCTGCGCCGTCGGCGGGACGAGGCCGCCGGGGCCATCGACGAGGACCCCTCCTGACGCCAACAGCCGAGTCACGAAGGCGAGCCGCTGCGTCTTCGTTTCCACCTCCCGCGTCGCTTGAACGTGTCGCTCCGGTGGCAGCGCATCAGCGCCGGTCGCGGCGAGCTGTGCCTTGAGCCGGAGGAGGTCTTCCGTCAACGTGGCATGCTCCTGGGTGGCCCGCGGCGCGGTCTCCAACAGATCCTTGACGAGCTGCAAATAGCGGCTCTTCCCTGCGCCGTTCTGGCCGACGAGGATGACGATCCGTCCCAGGTCCCCGATCGGGCCCGATGGCTGGAGCCCGAACGGCGTCGTGAACTCGGGGTGGAACATGATCTCGCGGATCATGGCGGGCAGCGTACCGCAGGGTCAGGGCAGGACAAGTCGAATTGTCCACGCCTTGACGGAGAGGCCCTCCGTGCGCCGGGGCTCCTTGCTCTCCGTCTCGGAGGAAGACCTCGACCAGCGGAGACCGATGAACTCGCCGCCCGCGCCGTGGTCGCGGGCGTCCGGACGGCCATCGGACGGCAGCCGCGGCCCGCCGCGGCGGTGCAGCGCGCGCGACCGGACCGCCCGAGGACCTATCGGCGAAGTCCTGGCCGCCAGCCTGGTGGGCAGCGGCGTGATTTCGGGCGGTCGCGTGCCCAGGGCCTTCGCCTGCACCGTCGACGCCGAGCAGGGCGCGGGGCCACGGCGCCCGACCACATCTCGCTCGGCGGAAGCCTCCAGCGGGGCGCACCTCCCGGCCCTCCAGCGTCCGCCTCCGCGAGGGCGCCGCCTCGCCGGCAAGCCGTTGCCGCCCGGCGCGGGCAACACCTTGCCGGCAAGTTGTTGCCGGCTCAGCGGGTCCGGGTCGCCCGCGGCATCGCCGCGCTGGGCGCGCCGGCTCGAGCTCCGTCATCGCTTCGCCGTTCCCTGCTGCCCGCCGGCGAAGAGACCCCGCCACGATCGGCTCCCCCGATCCCGACGTGCTCCTCTCGGCCGGGCTGGCCCGGCGCTTGCGAGCTCGTGCTGCCCGCCATGGAGCGGCAGCGAACGGCGGCATCGCAAGCGACGTCGATTCCAATTCCACGATTCATGTCGGCCGGTTTGCCGACATCGCCGTTGGCGCGCTCGTGACGTAGAAGGGCCATTGGCTCTGACTGAACCATCAAGGAGGCATGTACATGACCATCGTTCACCCTCTTCAGCGTTCGCGAGAGTGGTACAAATTCGTGTCCGAGCGTGCCGTGAAGGACGCCGAGGTCCTCAGGCTCGCCGCTGTCTATATCGAGGCCATGAACAACCTGAACCAGCGGCTGGCCGAGCTCGCGAGCGCCGATCCGACGCTGAGCCCGAACGTCCGCCACGCCTCCAGCGGGGCGAGGAACGCCGCGGCGGGCGCGTCTCCGTCGGCGAATCACGCGTTCATCAAGCTGGCCAAGGAATATCACGATTTTCACGGCGTCCAGATGACCGACGAGGAGCTGCTCCTCGACGCGCGCAAGCACGGGCTCGCATCGATAGAAGTGCTCCCCTGAACCGCGGGGGTGGTCTGCGAGCGGTTGAGAATCATTCACGCTTTCTCGTTTGAGACAAGGAGCCTATATCATGCACACCAGCGAAGCCGTGTCCTCGTCCCCCGTCCGCGCCCAGCAGTTCGTCTTGGAGGACCTCGATGAGCCCATCGCCCCGGCCACCCCCGTCACCAGCGTCGCAGGCGGCGTCCTGCTCGTGGTGATCGTGCTGGCCATGGTCCCCGGCGCCGTCGACACCAGCTATCGCAAGTCCCCGGATCCGCAGTGATCGGAGGATCCTGAGTCCGCCGCGCCGTTGCTCGCGTCGACGACGACGTGGGCAGCGGCGCGCGCTTCGACCAAGAGGGAGCAGGAGCACCATGATCACGGCCCAGTTGAGCAGCTTCTCCGCTGCGATCTCAGAGACGTACAACATCGAGGAACCGTCGACCTTCTGGACGTGCCGACCTCATTTCGAGCGGCTCCTCGGTTCGGGTTTCCTCGCGGACCTGCTGAGCACTCAGCTCGGATACTGCCTCTCAGGGCAGGGGGAGGTGATCCAGGCCGCGACCGGCTCCTCCGCCCGCGTCATGCTGCCGAGCGGGGTGCAGATCGACATTCTGCTGCTCGATCCCACCGTCGATGACGACAAGCTGCTCAGCTATCCATCCCACGTGTTGATGGGCTTCGCGTCCGCGTCCGACGACGCCCGCTTGGTGCTGGAGCGATACAGGCACGTCGAGCCGTATCGGAACGACGTCTTCGATGGTCGGGCCATGCTCGAGAAGCAGCCGGACCAGGTGCTTCGATCGATGGACGTCTCGGAGGTCTCGGCCGGGTGGGAGGTCTTCCGGCTGCGGTCCGTCGACAGGCCGATCCCGCTGGTCCTGCTCCAGTCCAAGCCGTTCCTCGATTTCGCGTGGCAGTACGACCCGGGCACCCTCATGCCCATGCAGGCGATCTGCCCGAACAGCTCGGCCTACAGGCTCTTTTACACCACCAAGCTCCTCGGGGAGGTCACGGGGCGGGGGAACATCGAGAGCCTCCTTCGGATCTCCGAGTACAAGAGTCATTTCGTCCGCTGGTCCGCGCTGCAGGCCCTCTTCGCCGTCGACGCCGAGGCCGGTCGAGCGCGCCTGGCCGGGGCCGTCGACGACCCGCACCCGCGAATCCGAGGAGCAGCGAAGAAGGCCCTCGCTCGCCTGGGATGACATCTGGAGCACGCCATGACCTTGACCATCGACGCGAATACGAATGATGTGATCGACCTGCCCGAGTGCGTCCGCCTCCTGAGCGGGATCAAGGGCATCTCGCGCCGGGAACGCATGGACGACGCGGCCCGCTACCTCAGGATGTTGTCGAACAACAAATCTTTCCTCATCGAGCTCGTGAACCGCCAGATCTGCGAGGCGCAGCCGCTCGACGCCTATCAGCAGTCGAGCAATTTCTCGCAGCAGATCGTCGATCTGGGCGGCGGCCCCGGGTTCCGGCTCCGGGCCAACATGTGGCCGCGCTGCGTCGCCGACGCGCCCGCCGACTGGGAGAGGAGCCTCTTCGCGTACCAGATGCCGCACGACCACAACGCCGATTTTCTCACCGTTGGTTACTGGGGCCCTGGATACGAGACAGACATCTACGAGTACGATCCGGAGCGGACCGTCGGGTTCGAGGGTGAGCAGGTGGACATACGGTTCCTGGAGAGGACGCGGCTGACCAACGGGAAGGTGATGTTCTACCGGGCGAACCGCGATATCCACACGCAGCTGCCGCCGGACGATTTTTCGATATCGATCAACCTGCTCGTCGCCGATCCGGAGGCCGTGCAGTCGACCAAGCAGTACTGGTTCGACGTGGAGCGAGGGGTGATCTCCTCGTCGGTCGAGCGGCTCGACTACAGCCCTTTCGTCTTCCTGTGCAGGCTCGCCTCCATGGTGGGCGACGGGGCGACCATCAACGTCCTGGAGAAATTGGCGCAAGGGCACTCCGACGCCAGGATCCGCGCGGAGGCGTTCACGGCGCTGGCCACGCTCGACCCGGGAAGCTCCTTGCGACACTGGCGCGATGCCAGCGAGGACGTGGACCCGTACGTGCAGAGGGTCGCACGAGCCAAGCTGTCGGCGGAGTGATCCCAGGGCGTGGATCTCACCCCCGCCGCAGGGCCGCCTCGCGGGGCGCGCCTCGGCCCGCCCCGCCGGAGGAGGCGGGCGCGGCGGACCGCGCGGGATGTGTCCGAGGCGTTGGAGACGAGATCTCCGGCGCCCGCGACGACGCCGCGACGTCAGCATGGCTGCCCCTTTGACACCCCCCTTCGCGCGCCCAACAGTTCCTCTCATGAAGACGCTCTATGCACTGCTCACGTTGCTCGTCCCGAGCCACCTCCTCGCCGGAGCCCCCGCCGACAGCGCCCCGCCCGACAGGGCGGCGCCCGCGCGCGGCGGCGAACGCTGCGGCTGCGCGGGCGACGAGCCTGGCCCGCTCGCAGGGCAGCTCGATCCCGCGTTCGGGGAGGCGGGGACCGGGATCGCGCGGGTGCGCTTCGGCGCCGACGACGACGGCGGCTTCTTCGATGTCGACGTCGCCGACGATCGGATCATCGCGGCCGGCTGGGGCCAGGGCGGTCTCGGCGGGATCAGGTTCCGCGTCGTCCGGCTGACCGGGGCCGGCGCGCCGGATTCCACCTTCGGCGACGGCATGGTGACCACGGGCTGGGCCAACTCGACCGGCGATATGGCCTATCTGGCCGCCACCGGCCGCCAGCAGGGCGGCGAGATCGTCGCCATCGGCTGGCGCGACCGGTTCCGGGACGCCTCGGCGGACGTGGCGCTGGCGCGCTACGCGGAGGACGGCTCGCTCGACCCCGGCTTCGGCGACGGCGGCAAGAGCCTGCTCGACCTCGGCGGGGACGAGGAGATCCGGGGCGGCCTCGTCGCTCCGGACGACGGCATCGTGGCCGTGGGCCAGCGCGACGGGCGCCTGCTGATCGCGCGCGCCACCGCGGACGGCGCCCGCGACACCTCGTTCGCGAGCCCGCGCGGCTACAGGACCGTCTCGCTGGGCGCCGCGTCGGTGGCCGAGGCGGTCGCGCTCGATGACCGCGGCCGCGTCGTCGTGGCCGGCGCGGTCGAGCGGGGCGGCCAGCGCGACATGATCGTGATCCGCCTGCGCGGCGACGGCGCGCTCGATCGCTCCTTCGGCCGCGGGGGCGCGATCGTCGCCGGCGATCCCGGGATCGACGAGCGCGCGGTCGCGCTCGCGCTGTCGCCGGGCGGCGGCATCGTGGTGGCCGGCGACGCGGGGGCCGAGGGGGCGCGCGACTTCCAGGTCCGCCGCTTCCACCCGAACGGCGCGCCCGACCTCGCGTTCGGCGACGGGGGCGTGGCCGCGTGGCCGACGACCGGCGGCGACGACGTGGCCGAGGACATGGCCCTGCTCCCGGGCGGCGCCGTCCTCGTCGCGGGCAACGGCGGCGAGCGCGGCGAGGGCGGCACGACAACGCCGCTGCTCGTGCGGTACACGTGCGACGGCGCGCTCGATCCGGCGTTCGGCGAGGGCGGCGTGCTCCCGGTCGATCTCGGCGAGTTCGGGCAGCTGCACACCGTGGAGGTCGTCTCCGACGACCAGGTCCTCCTCGGCGGCGGCGACGTGGGCATGTCCCCGGGGCCCGGCACCTACGGCGTCGTGGCGCGGATGTGGATGTGACGTCATCGGGCGACGCCGGAGTGCGCGCACCCGCGCGCCGCGCCCTCGTCCCGGATTCCACGCGTGTCCCTTTGTCCCGCCTGCCTCGTCGCCGCGGCGGCGCGTCGAGCCTCCCTGAGCGCGCCTCCCGGCCTTAGGTTCTCCTCACGGAGGGGGCGGGATGAACAGCATGGTAAAGTCTACGGATCTGCAGGTCGTGGAGGTCGAGGGGTCCGGCACCGTGTCGCTTCCGCCCGACTCGCTCCGCACGAACGTGTCCGTGGAGATCCGCGGCGAGAGCCTGGAGGCCGCGCGCGAGGAGGCCGCGGCCAGGACACGAGCGATCGTGAGCGCGCTGGAGGGGCTCCAGATTCCGTCGCTCCAGGTCAGGAACGTGGGTGTCTCGGTGAGCCCGATCCCGGAGGGCGAAACGGAGCGGGACCGCCTCGCTCCGCCGCGGATCATCGGATACGAAGCGACGAGCACGGTCTCGGTGATCCTCGAGGGGGCGCCGCTCGACGTGCTCCGCGTCGAGAGCTCGAGGATCCTCGAAGCGGCGCTGTCCGCGGGCGCCAACCAGACCAGCGGGATCCGCTTTTTCCTGAGCGCGCCGCAGGAGGCCTACCGAGCGGCGCTCAAGGCCTCGATCGTGGACGCCGAGCGCAACGCCGGCGCGATCGCCGAGGCGGCCAAGATCAAGCTCGTCGGGTGGCGATCCGTGTCGAGCGCGGGCGAGGACGACGGCGGGCGCGCCTGGCAGATGGCGGCCAGTCGCATCGGCCCGCGTTCGACCACGTTCCCGATCGAGCCCGGAGAGATCGAGGTGACAGCCACGGTGCGGGCCCGCTTCCGCTTCGCGAAGCGGTAGAGCCGCCGACGGGGCGCGCGCGTCGCGCCAGGGCGCGCCGCGCCGCCTCCGTCGGAGGCCTGCCAGGATCCACCACGGGCGAGGCGGGCCTCGCTCACGGCTCGCGCGCGCACCGGGCCCCGATGCCGGCCGCGCGGGTCGTCGGGGTGCGGTGGTCGCGGGTGGCGAGGTGCAGCGCCTCCGCGGCGCTGCGCCAGCCGCCGCCGCGCATCGCCCGCTCCGTGCCGCCCGTCGTGACGGCGCAGTCCACGCACTCGGGCGGGTAATCTCCGTGATAATCCAGCGTCCACTCCCACATGCCCCCCGCCAGATCCGCTTGCTTGAACAGCCCGTCTCCCTGCGGTGACTTGGACCCGACCGGCAGGAGGTCCTCGATCACGCACCCCGCCGCGTCGCTGCCATTGCATGCATACACCGCGTGGTCCCGATCGAGCGTCTCATCGTCCGTCGAGGTGGACCACGGATACGGACGCTGCTCGGCGCCGCCGGCCGCCGCGTACCCCAGCTCCGCCTCGGTCGGCAGCCGGCCGCCGTCCCACGCGCAGAACGCAAACGCCATGTACCAGCTCACGCAGTTCATCGGCAGGCGCTCGTTGGCGCCGGGCTCATCCGTCCACGCCCACGCCGTCTCCTCCGAATCGCAGAACAGCCCTTTCAGGAGCTCCGCGCGGTCCGGCGGCAGCCGATCTTCCCACTCCGCATCCCACCCGCTCCCCGCGACGAGCGGGTGCTCGCCGGCGCCCGGCGCCGGCCGGCTCCCGGGATACGCGTCCACGAACGCCCGGAACCGCCCCAGCGTGACCTCGAACCGGTCCAGCTGGAAGTCGCTCACCGTGGCCGAGAAGGCCGGGTCGTTGCTCCGGTTGAACGTACCCCCCACGACCAGCTCGCTCGCGCAGCAGCTCTCGTCTTCCTTGGGCCCGCACGTCGCAGGCAGCCCGGCGCAGCGGCGGCCAGTCTCCACGCCACCGCCGCCACCGCCGCCCTGGTCCTCTATCGGATGATAGGGCTTGTCCAGCCCGACGACCGTCGTGCAGCCGACGCCCGGCAGGCACAACGCCGCCCACAGCCATCGCGCGGATCGTTCCCTCATGCTCCTCGTCTGTTACCGAGGCGAGAGTGAAGAATCAACAGGACGATCGGACGGCCAGCGCGCTCCTCGGCGGGATCGCCCAGGCCCGCAACGAACGACGGCCCGGGCTCGCTCCGCTCGACGACGACGCGCAGCGGATGCGCGGCGGTGGGGCCGGCCGCTGGATGACCCGCGGAGCTCGCCGCCGGGCTGCGTTGACGCAGCGCGGCCTCGAGGCTAAAGGCGGCCTCCAGCGCCACGAGCGCCGGGAGCGTCGTCCTCGCCGCCGTCGTCCTGGCCGCTGCGCGGCGCTATCGGCCTCTGCAGGTTCGCCGTAAGATGAACACGCTGCGAGGCAGACTGCATGGCATCGATCACCCCCGATAAGAAGAAGATCAAGAGCTTCCCCACCGAAGCCGAGCTCGAGGCGTGGATGGCCGCGAACCACGCGCAGGAGACGGAGCTGTGGCTGAGGATCTACAAGAAGGGCTCCGGCGTGCCGACGGTGACCCAGGCGCAAGCGCTCGACGTGGCGCTCTGCTGGGGATGGATCGACGGCATCCGAAAATCCCTGGATGAAAGCTCGTTCTTGCAGCGGTACACGCCGCGCAAGTCGAGGAGCGTCTGGAGTCAGATCAACCGCGACCACATCGCCCGCTTGACCGCCGCGGGGCGCATGACGCCCCACGGGCAGCGGCAGGTGGACGCGGCCAAGGCCGACGGCCGCTGGGATGCGGCGTACGCGCCGATGCGCAGCGCGACCGCGGCCACCCTGCCGGACGACCTTCGCGCCGCGATCGAGGCGAACCCGCGGGCGCGCGAGGCGCTCCAGACGCTGGGGCGTCAGAACCTGTTCGCGCTGGCGTTCCGCATGAGCAACATGAAGACGCCCGCCGGCCGCGCAAAGAAGATCGCCGATCTGGTGGCGATGCTGGCGCGCGGGGAGACCATCGTGCCGGAACGACGCAAAGAGCCGAAGGCGATCCGGCCCCCCGAGAAGCCCCGTTGAGGCGGACCGCGAAGCTGCCGGAGGCGGCCGGCCGGGCCCGTGTTGCGCCACGCCGCAAGCGCGCGCGGCCGAGCCTCGGCCGGAACCGATTGACAAGCAACCCCATTGCGTGAAATGTAGTTTCCCCACCCAATAAGGAATTCGCATGCCCTGGCCGGAACCCGTCACCTTGCGCGGGCGCCATGCCGCGCTCGAGCCGCTGACCCACGCTTACCAGGATGATCTCGTCGACGCGGTGCGCGACGGCGAGCTGTGGGATCTCTGGTACACCTACATCCCGCGCCCCGAAGGCGTGCGCGACGAGATCGAGCGTCGGTTGTCCCTTCAGCGCTCGGGCTCGATGCTGCCCTTCGTCGTGATCGACGCGCGCAGCGGACGCGCGATCGGCATGACCACGTACATGGACATCGACGCGGCCAATCGGCGCGTGGAGATCGGCTCGACGTGGTACCGCAAGAGCGTGCAGCGCACCGCGATCAACACCGAATGCAAGCTGCTGCTGTTGCAACACGCGTTCGAGGCGCTGGAGTGCATCGCGGTGGAGTTCCGAACGCATTTCTTCAACCACCAGAGCCGGCGCGCCATCGAGCGCCTGGGCGCGAAGCTCGACGGCGTCTTGCGCAGCCATCGTCGCGCGTCCGACGGCACGCTGCGCGACACGTGCGTATACAGCATCATCGCCCCGGAATGGCCCACGGTGCGCAGTCACCTCAATCATCAGCTCTCGAAGCCTCGCGAGCCGGCGCCCGCGCGCTGAGAGCTCGGCATCGCAGCATCGCCGCCTCAGTCGTAATACTCGTTCCCGAGGTGCGTGATCAGCTCTTCCCCCATCATCCAGCGCAGCGTGTTCTTGAGCTTCATCGACTGGATGAACAGGTCGTGCTCCGGGTAGAGCTCCGGCGCCGTCATCGGGCTCTTGAAGTAGAAGCTCAGCCACTCCTGCGTCCCGCTGAACCCCGCCCTCGCCGCGAGGTCGAGGAGCAGCGCCAGATCGAGCACGATCGGCGCCGCGAGGATCGAGTCACGGCAGAGGAAGTTCACCTTCATCTGCATCGGATAGCCGAGCCACCCGAACAGGTCGATGTTGTCCCACCCCTCCTTCGCGTCCCCGCGCGGCGGATAATGCTCGATCCGCACCTTGTGGTAGAGCTTCGAGTACAGCTCCCTGTAGAGCTCCGGCTGGAGGATCTGCTCGAGCACGCTGAGCTTCGACGCCTCCTTCGTCTTGAACGAGTCCGGGTCGTCCAGCACCACGCCGTCGCGGTTGCCGAGGATGTTCGTCGAGAACCACCCCGAGATGCCGAGCATCCGCGCCTTGAGCGCCGGCGCGATCACGGTCTTCATCAGGGTCTGCCCCGTCTTGAAGTCCTTGCCCGCGATCGGCACGCCGTGGCTGCGCGCGAGCTCCCACGCGGCGGGGAAATCCACGGTCAGGTTCGGCGCCCCGTTGGCGAACGGGACACCCTCCTTGATGCACGCCCAGGCGTAGATCTGCGAGTTCGAGATGGCCGGGTGGTTCGAGAGCAGCCCCGCCTCGAACGCGGCCGCCGACCGGTGCACCTCCGACGGCGCGATGAAGATCTCCGTCGAGCCGCACCACACGGCCACGGCCCGGCTCGCCCCGCGCGAGCGCACGAAGCCGCGGATGTCGTCCCGCACCTGCTCCACCATGTCGGCCTTGCTGCGGCCGGTCTTCACGTGCGGGCCGTGCAGCCGGCGCACGTAGTCCGGGTAGAACACCGCCTTCATCGGCGTGACGGCCGCGAGCTCCTCGCGGACGGCATCGAGGTGCGCCGCCTCGAGCACCTTCGCCTCCACCGCCGCCTCGTGCGCGTTGTCGGGGAAGATGTCCCAGCCGCCGAACTCCAGATCATCGAGCGACGCCAGCGGGACGAAGTCCTTGATCCTCGGAGAGCGGTTGTCCGTCCGCTTCCCCAGCCGGATCGTCCCGAGCTGCGTCAAGGCCCCCACCGGCGCGGCGACGCCCCGCCGCGCGAGCATCACGCCCGCGATCGTCGTCGTCGACACCGCCCCGAGCCCCGGGAGGAGCACGGCCAGCTTCCCCTCGGGCTTCGCCAGCTTCTGCGGCTGCTTCATCCGATCTCTCCTCACACGCGGCCAGCTCGGCCGCTCACGGCTCGTCTCGACGAACGCCCGGCGCGCGCGGCGCCGCTCAGCCGTTCGCGGCCTGAGGCAGCGCCGCGTCGCCCTCCGACGCCGCCAGCGCAGGGGCGTGCCGGCCCAGCCCGAGCACGCTCCGGAAACCCTCGATCGTCCGGCGCAGCCCCGCCCGCAGCGGCACCTTCGGCTCGAAGCCGAGCACCCGCTTCGCATGATCGATGACCGGCTGCCGCTGCCGCGGATCGTCCTGCGGCAGCGGGCGGAACGCGATCCGGCTCCGGCTCCCGGTCAGGCGAATCACCTCCTCGGCGAGCTCCAGCACCGTGAACTCCTCCGGATTGCCCAGGTTCACCGGGCCCGTCTCGGTGGGGTGCTCCATCAGCCGCACGATCCCCTCGACGAGATCGTCCACGTAGCAGAAGCTCCGCGTCTGCGAGCCGGCGCCGTAGACCGTCAGATCCTCGCCCTTTAGCGCCTGGACGATGAAGTTCGACACCACGCGCCCGTCGTCGAGCGCCATCCGCGGACCGTAGGTGTTGAAGATCCGCGCCATCCGGACCTCGACGCCGCGGCGACGGTGGAAGTCCATCACCAGCGACTCGGCGCAGCGCTTCCCCTCGTCGTAACAGGAGCGGATCCCGATCGGGTTCACCGAGCCCCGGTAGCCCTCCGGCTGCGGGTGGACCTCGGGATCGCCGTAGACCTCGCTCGTCGACGCCTGGAACACCCGCGCCCCGCAGCCCTCGGCGAGCTTCAGCGCGTGGAACGCGCCGACCACGTTGATCAGCGTGGTCCGCACCGGATCGCGCTGGTAATGCGGCGGGCTCGCCGGCGAGGCGAGGTTGTAGATGCGGTCGACCTGGAGATCGTACGGCTGGGTGACGTCGTGCTCCACAAGCCGGAAGCGACGATGGAGGAGGAGGTGGGCGACGTTGCCCCGGGCGCCGGTCGAGAAATCGTCGAGCGCGATGACCTCGTGGCCGTCGCGGATCAGCCGATCACACAGGTGGGAGCCGACGAAGCCGGCGCCTCCGGTCACCAGGATGCGCAGCGCAGCGCTCATGTCTCTCTGACCTCCTCTCCACGCGACGACGACCGGACGACCGCCCCGGCGCGGGTGGGCGCGATGGGGTTCCTCCGCGCCACGGTCGCTTCGTCATCCTTCATTTGCAGCACGCTGTTTCGAGCCGACACCACACGTTCACGAACCCCGGTCCCCTGGGAGCTCCCGCTCGTCCTGCTCGTGGAGCAGCTCCCGGGCGTATCTCTCCAGCGCCTCGGCGCGGTGCGCTGCGGTGTGCCGGGCGAGCACGCGCTCGCGCGCCCGCTGCCCGATCGCGACCCGCTCCCGCTCGGGGAACTCGCGGAGCAGGCGGAGCGCCTCCTCCGAGGAGCGGGCCAGGAGGATCTCCTTGCCCGGCTCGAAGAGCTCGTCGAGCCCCGGCCAGTCGTCGCTGATCACCGGCACGCCGCAGGCCGCCGCCTCGAACAGGCGCACGCTCGGCGAGTACCCCGCCTCGATCATGTCCCGCCGGGTGACGTTGAGCGTGAAGCGCTGCGCGCCGTAAAAGGCGCGGTGCTCGCCGGGCGGGATGTGATCCGTCCGGTCGACGTTCGACGGCCAGTCGATGTCCGCCGGGTACTGCGGCCCCGCGACCGCGAAGCGCCCCTGCGCCCAGCGGCGCGCCGGCTCGACGAGGAGGCGATCCAAGGTGGGCTGGCGATCGGGGCTGTAGGTGCCGAGGTAGCCGAGATCCCAGCGGGGCGAGCGGCGCTCCGGGAAATACGCGTCCGGATCCACCGAGCAGTAGAGCGGGCGCGCCCGCTTCGCCCCGTAGCGGCGCTCGAGCAGGTCGAGCGTGGGGCCGCCGGTGAACGAGAGGTAGAGGTCGTAGCGCGGGATCAGCGCCGCCGACAGGTACTCGGTGTCTCCGCGCTCGAGCTTCTTGAGCGTGACCGGCGTGTCGATGTCGTAAAACGCGGTCTTCCCGCGCGCCGTCTCCGTCACCCAGGCGCCGACCTCGACCCCGTCGGGCACGTAGGACCCGACGACCACCATGTCCGCGTCGCGCACCGCGTCCCCGAAGCGCGCGCGGAGGTCGTCGAGCCCCTGGTAGAGCTCGGTCCGGCCGTACGGCGGGTCCGGCAGATCGCGGTTCTCCGCGTAGAACCAGAGGTCCCGCTCGAGGAACAGCACGCGGTGCCCGCGCTGGGCGAGCCGCTTGAGGAGCCCGCGGTACGTGGTCGCGTGGCCGTTGCCCCACGACGAGGTGATCGACAGGCCCAGGAAAACGAAGGAGAGGGTCTTCACGGCGCGATCGCGGTGAGGGTTGCGTCGGCGGCGTCGGCGGCGCCGTCGGGGCGGCCGAGCAGCGCCTCGACCTGCTTCGCCCGCTCCGCGTAGGTGTGCCCGGCGAGCACGCGCTGCTTCGCCGCCTCGCCGATGGCGCGGGCCCGCTCGGGCGTGAGCGCCCGGAGGATCGCCGCGACCTCGTCGCCGTCCCTCGCGACGAGCACCTCGCGCTCGGGCTCGAGGAAGAGCTCGATCCCCTCCCACGCGTCGGTGACGAGGCACGCGGCCGCGCCCGCGGCCTCGAAGACCCGCGTCGCCGGGGAGAAGCCGACCGACGCCATGCTGTCGCGGGCCACGTTCAGCACCGCGCGGGCGCTCGCGTTGAAGGCGTTGTGATCCGCGGTGTAGACGTGCCCGACGTACCGGACGTTCGGGGGCATCGCCTTGTCCTGCCAGCCATTGCCGCCGAGCAGGAACCGGAGCTCGGGGAGCGCGGCCGCGGGCCGCAGGAAGAACTCCTCCACGCGCCGCTCCCGGTCCGGGAGGCGGTTGGCGAGGAGCGCGAAATCGCAGTCGAACCGTGGATCCGGCGCGACCTCGAAGTGGGTCTCGGCGTCGAGCGCGTTGTAGATCGGCACGCAGCGCCGGGCGCCGAGCGCCTCGTAGCCGCGCACCACGGGGTCGCCGCCGCCGTAGGTGAAGACCAGGCCGTAGCGTGGGATCTGCGCGCGGAACGGGTCCGACGCGCTGGCCCGGACCCGCTCGAGCGTGGCCGGGGCGTCGACGTCCCAGAAGACGGTGGTGAGCCCCGGCCGATCGAGCGCGGCGACCTCGGCCTCGAGGAGCTCGTCGAAGACGCCGACGCCGCTCGCCTTGACCACGACGTCGGCGCTCCGCGCCTGCTGGACGAGCCGCCTCGGCTCGTCGGCGTCGGTGCCGGAGTAGACGACGACGCGGGCCCACGGCGGATCGTCGATGTCGCGGTGCTTCTGCCGGTCGTACGCGTCCGGCTCGTAGAAGGTGACGCGGTGCCCGCGCGCGGCGAGGGCGCGGATGATGCCGCGGTAGTAGGTGGCCGCTCCGTTCCAGTAGGCGGAGACGAGGCTCGATCCGAAGAAGGCGATGTCGAGCGGTCGGCTCGAGGTCGGGCGTCGGTTCATGCGGTGGCTCGCTGGGTGGTGGCGGCGGGCGCCGGGCGGTCGACCTCGATGCCGAGGTCGGCCGAGATGCAGAGGAGCTCGTTGACGCGGTGGGCGCAGGTGTGGCGGGCGAGGACCGTCGTGCGCCCCCGCTCCGCCAGCTCGGCGGCCATGGCGGGCTCGGCGAGGAGCGCGCGGAGGTGCTTCTTCATCTCCTCGCCGTCGCGGGCGACGAGGTAGTCGAGCCCGGGCGAGAACAGCGCCTCCGCGTCGCTCCACGGCGAGCAGACGAGCGGGATGGCGCAGGCCATGGCCTCGAACGGCCGGATGGTCGGGATGCCCGGGAGCGACGCGACGTAGGGCCGCCTCGGCACGTGGACGGTCACCCGCGCCCGCGCGAACGCGTCGGGCGCGCGGTGGTTGGGGAGCCAGCCGCGGTACTCGACCCCGGCCGCCTCGAGCGCGGCGCGGGCGTGCTCGGGGTAGCGCACCCCGTGCACGCGGGCGGAGAGGCCGAGGTCGCGCGCCGGGCCGATGAGGAACTCGTCGAGCTCGCGCGTGCGCTCCTCGTCGCCCCAGTTGCCGACCCACACGAGATCGCGCTCGGGCTGGATCTCGCGGCGCGGGCGGAAGACCCGCGCGTCGGCGGCCTCGTGCCAGACGAACGCCCGGCGGGCCCAGCGGCGCTCGAGGTAGAGGTCGCGGATCACCCGGCCGAAGGCGAGGACGCCGTCGTAGTGGGTGAGGTCGTAGCGGGCCATGGCGCCGGGATCGGTGACCGACCGGTGGTGCGTGTCGTGGAAGAGCAGCCGGTACGACGCGCCGGCCCGGTGGGCGCCGACGCGGGCGACCAGCTCCGGCTCGCTCCACTCGTGGACGATGACCAGCGCGGCGCCCTCGAGCGCCTCGTCCAGGTCGAGCGAGGCGAGGTCGTAGCGGATCGGGTCGACGTGCGGGTAGACGTCGCGCACCTCGCGCAGCGGGGCCTCGCCGTGGTCGGCGACGAGGTTCTGGAGGCTCCACGCGTCGCGCGGCTCGAAGACGCGGACCTCGTGCCCGCGTTCGGTGAGCTCGGTGACCACGCCCCGGAGGAAGTGCGCGTTGCCGTGGTTCCAGTCGGACAGGAGCGAGTGGCAGAACAGGACGATGCGCATGGCTCACTCGCCTCCCACGGCGGCGGCGCGCGGCGCCTCGCGCGCCGGCGAGCGCCTCGTTCGCGAGCTGCCCCCGAGGAGCTCGCCGTAGAGGTGCAGGTAGCCCCGGGCCATCCGCCGCGGCGAGAACGCGGCGGCGCGGGCGCGGGCGCGCGACGCCATGTCCTGCCGCCTTACGGGATCGTCGACGAGCGCCGCGAGCGCGCGCCGGAGCGCCTCGGTGTCGCCGGGATCGACGTAGAGGGCCGCGTCCCCCCAGACCTCGCGCAGGCTGGGGATGTCGCCGAGGACGAGGGCGCAGCCGGAGAGCGCGGCCTCCAGGACCGACAGGCCGAACGGCTCGTAGCGGGCGGGGTGCGCGCAGATCGAGGCGCGGGCGAGCGCGGCGGCGACGCCGGACGGCGAGAGCACGCCGAGGTGCTCGAGCGACGGGAGGGGCCGGCTGCCCCCGCCGGGGTGGACGTCGCTCCCGGCCACCTGGATCGGCCAGGGCAGGCGAGGGGCCACCTCGCCGAGGGCCGCGATGTTCTTGGCCTGGTCCCAGAGCCGTCCGACCGCGACGATGACCTCGTCCTTCGGGCCCGGGGCGAACCGGTCCGGGTCGGCCGCGTTGGGGATCACCGCCGCCCGGGCGCCCCGGAAGGGCGCGAGCGCGCCGTGGTGGCGCACGAGGGCGTCGAGCATCGCCTGGGTCGGCGCCACGACCGCGGCGGCGGCGGCGAGCCCGCGGGCCACCTCGCGCCGGTAGCGATCGTACCGCGGCGGCGCCTCCCCGCCGAGGACGGCGGTCCACCAGGAGAGCACGCACGAGTGGGCCACCACGAGCTTCGGGGCGCGGAAGCCGAGGGCGCCGTGCGCGTAGCCGTTCAGGTGGACAACGTCCGGGCGGACGCGCTCCTCGAGCTCGAGGAGCCAGTCCCCGGCGCGCGCGACGTCGTCCCAGGGGTCGTCCATCCACTCGAGCCGGAAGGAGCTCTCGAAGACGGCGAGCCCGGGCACGCGGCCCGCGGCCTCGCGCTGGGGCGCCGAGAGCGGCCCGCCCATGGTGGCGAGCGACGTCCGGACCCCGCGCTCCGCGAGCGCGCGCGCGAGCTCGATCGCGTAGGAGAAGACGCCGCCCACCGTGTCGGCGGTCATCAGGACGGAGCCGGGGGAGGGCAGGGCGTCAACCATGGCCGGGCGCCGCGACCTCGAGCTCGGAGAGCGGGAGCGGGCGGCTCTCCTGGAGGTCGCTGAAGTGATCGAACTGGCCGAGGTAGTGCGCGACCGAGCGCTCCCACGCCTGATCGTCCGGCAGGCCCCAGCGCGTCGTGTAATCGGGCGACCCGGGGTAGGGAAATATCGGCACCGGCTCGTTCGCCCACACGCCGTGCTGCCGGAGCCGCTCCCGGAAGGCGGCGACGTCCGCGGGATCGTCGGTCTGCGACTGGATCAGGTTCGCCTGGACGAAGGGGACGCTCTTCTTGGCGTGGATCAGGAGGTCGCTGAGCTGCTCGGTCGAGAGCCTGCAGTGCTTGGCCAGGAGGCTCCTGCCCTCCTTCGTGATGCTCTCCACGCCGGCCTCGATCGAGACGCACCCCGCCTTCCCGAGCAGGTCGAGCATCTCGCGGCTCCAGTTGTCGATGCGCATCTGGATGCCGAACGACACCGGCCGATCCACGAGCGCCTCGAGCAGCGGGCGGTCCGGGAGGAAGATCTCGTCGATGAAGTAGACGTAGCGGACGCCCTGCGCGACGAGCCCGTCGAGCTCGTCGAGGAGCACGGCGAGCGGCCGCTTGCGGTAGCGATCGCGGAAGTTGTCCTTCGCGCAGAAGGTGCAGTGGTACGGGCACCCGCGGGACGCCTCGATCTCGGCGCCCGGCCCGACGGGCGCGGCGTCGAAGCGGTGGTGGTGGTGGGCGTGGCGCGCGACCGTCGCGTCGTCCCAGCGGAGGGCCGGGAGCCGCGCCATGTCGGACGCGCGCGGCCCGCCCTGGACGCGCGCCTCCTCGCCTTCGACATAGGCGATCGAGGCGATCTCGCCCCAGCGCGCGCGCGGCAGATCCGCGAGCTGGACAAGGACCTCCTCGCATTCGCCCATCACCACCGCGTCGACCCCGAGCTTGCGCAGGGTGGCGCGGGGGGTGGTGGAGGCGTGGGGGCCGACCGCGAACCGGAGGCCCG
Organism: Sorangium cellulosum So0157-2; assembly: GCF_000418325.1. Taxonomy (GTDB): domain Bacteria; phylum Myxococcota_A; class Polyangia; order Polyangiales; family Polyangiaceae; genus Sorangium; species Sorangium cellulosum_D. Next base: position 11,215,385 of record NC_021658.1, on the reverse strand, counting down.
GCACGTCGCGCAGGGCGTGGAGCGTCTGCTGCGGGACCCGGAGCTCGGGCGGGGCGCAGCGCCAGAAGAGGTAGCTCGGCGCGGTGGTCACCACGATGGCGTCGGGGCGGAGCGCGGCCACCTCGTCGCGGAGCGCCGCCTGGGAGAGCCCCCGGGCCTGGGCGTCGACGAGCGCCGCCTCGTGCCCCGCGGCCTCGAGCAGCGCCCTGGCGTAGCCGTACTCGAGCGGCAGGTGGGGCTCGCGGCAGCCGAAATAGATGCTCCCCTCGAAGCTCCAGGGCGGGTTGACGAGCGCGAACCTCACTCGGCGCCCTCCATGCAGAGCTCCTCGGCCGCCTGCCCGGCGGCCTTGCCGGCGCCGGTCATCTCGCGCAGCCAGCCGTGCAGCTTGCGCACGCCGTCGCGGAACCGGACGCGCGGCCACCACCCCGTCGCCGCGTTGAACCGGCGGCAATCGGAGACGTAGTAGCGCTGATCGCCGGGGCGCCACGCCTCGAAGCCGGTCGCGGGGCGCTTGCCGTCGAGCTCCTCGATGAGGTCGAGCAGCTCGAGCAGGCTGACAGTGTTCTCCGGGCCGCCGCCGATGTTGAACGCCGTCGCGGAGACCTGCCGGATGTTCTTGCGGGCGAGGAGGAAGGCGTCGACGAGATCGTCGATGAACAGCACGTCCCGGACCTGCATCCCGTCGCCGTAGAGGGTGATCGGCTCGCGCCGGAGCGCCTGGAGGAGGAAATGAGCCACCCACCCCTGGTCCTCGGTCCCGAACTGGCGAGGCCCGTAGATACAGCTCATCCGGAACACCGCCGCGGGGAGCCCGAAGGTGCGGGCATAATCGATCACGTACTGATCCGCCGCGCCCTTCGAGCACCCGTAGGGGCTGTGGAAGTCGAGCGGCCGGGCCTCCGAGATGCCGGCGGCGCGGAGCTTCGGATCCTCGGGCGCGTACTGCCGATCCCTGCGCTGGAGCGGGACGTCGGGGAGGCCGCCGTACACCTTGTTGGTGGACGTGAAGAGGAGCGGCGGCGGGGCGCTCTGGGCGCGGATCGCCTCGAGGACGTTGAGCGTCCCCCGGGCGTTGATCTCGAAGTCTTCCGCCGGCCGGACCAGGCTGGTGGTCACCGCGACCTGGGCGGCGAAATGAAAGACGCTGGAGGCGCGCCGGACCACCTCGGCGACCGCGACGGCGTCCCGCACGTCGCCGGCGACCAGCGTGACGCGGTCGCCGTGGACGCGCTTCAGCCAGTCCACGTTGCGCGCCACGGAGGGCCGCGAGAGGTTGTCGAAGAGGATCACCGACTCTCCCGCCTGGAGCAGGCGGTGGGCAACGTTGGACCCGATGAAGCCGGCGCCGCCGGTGATCAGCGCCGGTCGCCCCGGCTCCCCGGCCGCGCCGCGGGGATCGAGATCCGCGGCGCTCATACCGTCAGCCCCCGGGACTCCAGCTCGGCGCGGGCCTGGGCGACAGCGTCCTTCGCCACCTGGCCCTCGAGCCAGCCGGCGAGATCGCGGAGCCCCTCCTCGAGGGTGACCTGGGGCTCATACCCGATCTTGCGCTGCGCCGCGCCGATGTCCGCGAAGCAGTGCCGGATGTCGCCCAGCCGCGATTTCCCGGTGATCTCGGGCTCGATCCGGTCCTTCCCCATCACCTTGCGGACGTGATCGGCGACCTCGCGCACGGTGTACGACCGCCCGCTGCCGATGTTGAGCACCTGGCCCACCGCGGCGTCGGCGCTGAGGACCCGGACGCAGGCGCGGGAGATGTCGGCGACGCTCACGAAGTCGCGCCGCTGCAGGCCGTCCTCGAAGATGAGGGGCGGACGATCGTTGAGGAGCCGGGAGGCGAAGATGGCGAGGACGCCGGTGTACGGGTTGGAGAGGGCCTGGCGGCGGCCGTACACGTTGAAGAAGCGGAGGGCGACGGTCGGGATGTTGTAGGCGCGTCCGATCGTCAGGCAGAGCCGCTCCTGATCGTACTTGGAGAGCGCATAGACCGACTCGAGCGCCGGCGTCTTGGACTCGGGGGTCGGGATCGGCGCGAGCGCCTCGCCCGCCTCGCTCCGGACCTCCCAGTCGCCGCGCTTCAGCTGATCGAGCGGGCGGCCCGCGCCGGGGACCACGGCGCCCGAGGCGGTCCGGTAGAGCCCCTCGCCGTACACGCTCATGCTGGACGCGACGATCAGCCTCGAGACCGGCCTCTCGGCGAGCTCTTCCAGGAGCACGGCGGTGCCGAGGTTGTTGACCGAGGTGTACTCCGCGATCTTGTACATGCTCTGTCCGACCCCGACCATGGCCGCGAAGTGGTAAACGACGTCCACGCCGCGTAATGCCGACTTCACCGCGTCCCGGTCCCGGACGTCACCCACGATGAGCTCGACTTCCGGGTCGAGGTACGCCGGGCGCCGGCGCTCGGGCCCGTGCACCTGCGGGATGAGGTTGTCGAGCGCCCGGACGCGATGCCCTTGGCGCAGGAGCTCGTCGGCGACGTGCGAGCCGATGAAGCCCGCTCCACCGGTGATGAGGACGTGACTGGCCATATTCCTCTGGGTCGATGGTGAATGCGTGGCAAAACGCCACGAGCCTGCGCGGATGAGGCTAGGCTATAGAAGAGGACGCCCTTGCGGCGGCGCCGCGCTCGGGACGGCTCACTGCGCCACCGTGCCCGGTTCTGTTCAGCGCGGACATCGTACAATCGACGCCCGGGACGCCATCCGAGTAACATGTAACTCACGACCCTGCAAGAGTGGTTCGTGAGAGATTTGACAATATCACCCGCAGTACGATCTTCGAGTCGCGCTGGCGAGCGCTGAATCCCGCCAAAAACCTCCGTGATTTCCCGGACAATCCTCGGGCTCGATCCGAGGCGTTCCGGCGCGTGGGCGCGCCGTCTGCGGACGACGGAGCATGCGATACGCCACCTCACCGTGGGATCAGGCGAAGCCGGTGCTCCTCTAGGGAGAGTCCGTATTGACTACTCCGTTATATCCCGCTGCGCGCGCTCGATCTCCTCCAGCACCACCTCGGGGTGGACATCTTTCTTGAGCTCCTCGAGGTGCGGGTCGCTGGTCCGGGGCACCTTGAGGTGCCTGGAGATGCCGTCGACGAGCTCGATGAGCCGGGTGACCTCGTGCTCTGCCAGGAGGTTGATCTGGAGGTCGAGATCGGCGCGTTTGTCGGCGAGCGCCTGCATGCGGTTCTGGCTGATGAGCACGAAGGTCGAGAGGAAGATCGCCTCGACCGACGCGATCATCGCGAGCATCACGAACGGAAACGGGTCGAACGGCTTGAGGCCGGGGATGACGCCCGTGTTCACCACGATCCAGCCCCCGAAGACGGTGGCGTGGAGGAAGACGAACGTCATGCTCCCCGTGAACTTGGTGATCGCGTCAGCGAGGGCCTCCTGGAAGCCCTTGTTGCGCTCGCTCTCCTTCCGGACCTGCAGGAGCGCCTGGATGTTCCGGCGCACCACGCCCTCCATCTCGGAGCGATCGAGCCCCGCTGCTGATCGGGCGCCGCGAGCCGTCTCGGAATCGTTCATGAACGGACCTCCTGGGATGAGGGCTCCTAAAGGCGGACTTGTCAATCCGTTTTCGTCGGAGCTGCCGCCTGGACGTGACCGGTCGCGTGTCATTGACTGCGTTACGATGAGCTCTGAGAAATTCTAAGATTATCTGCAGCGAACGGGGGCAACGTGCGCGGCGCGGTCCCGGCCGGGCGGGCGCGCTGCTAAGCTCGCCATCGCCCGCGCCGGGGCGGGTCCCGGGGCACCAGCAAGGAGGAGCCATGATCGTCGTCACCAACCGCATTCCCGTCGCCGAGGGCCACGAGGCCGAGTTCGAGGACCGCTTCAAGAACCGGGTGCACCTGGTCGACCGCGCGCCCGGCTTCCTCCGGAACGAGGTGCACAGGCCGAAGCCGATGAAGCTGGACCACGCGACGGGCGCGTGGAGCCCGGATCCGGACGCGCAGGGGTTCTACGAGGTCAAGACCTGGTGGCGGTCGATGGACGACTTCATCGCCTGGACGAGGAGCCCCGCGTTCGCGGAGGCGCACCGGAACCGCGCGCCGAAGGAGATGTTCGCGGGCCCGAGCAAGCTCGATATCCACGAGGTGTTCCTCAGCACCGATCTGCAGGGCTAGCGATCCTCGCCGCGGGCCGGGGGCGCCGTGCGCGCGCGCGGGCGCCGTGCGCGCAAGGCGTCGCGCTCCCGGCTTGAAGGCGCGTGGCCTCGTGTACTACGAGGCCGGGCGAGCGGGCCCGTCGGGCCGCGGGCCAGGGGCCGCGCGGCCAGGCGGCGCCTGGAAGACCTCGCCCCATCATGTCAGCACTCACTCCAGGAAGACGGGACGGCGGCGTCGCGCGCTTTCGCCCCCCGGGCCCACGGCCAGGCCGAGGCGCGGGGCCCGAGCGGCCGCGCGTCGAGGCGGCGCGGGGGCGGCCGCCGCGGACCCCGGGAAAGGCGCTGTTTCTCCTCCCGAACCTGATCACGCTGTCATCCATCTTCTGCGGCCTGGACGCGGTACGGCGCGCGGCCGCCGCGCGGTCGGACGACGATTTCCGGCGCGCCGCGAGCCTCATCCTCTTCGCGATGCTCCTCGACGCGCTCGACGGCCGCGTCGCGCGGATGACCAGGACCGACAGCGCGTTCGGGCGGGAGCTCGACGCGCTGGCCGATCTCGTCTCGTTCGGCGTGGCCCCGGCCGTGCTCGTGCACCAGTGGGCGCTGCACCGCCTCGGCCTCGCCGGCGTGCTCGGCGGGTTCGTGTTCGCGGCGTGCGGCGCGATCCGGCTCGCTCGCTTCAACGTCCTCTCCCTCGCCGAGGCGGGCGGTTCGTCGGCGCCGCCGCGGTACGTCGTCGGCCTCCCCGTCACCGGCGCGGCCGGGATCCTCGTCGCGATCGTCATGACCCACGGCTTCGAGGACGGGCAGCTCGCCGGGGTCGGCGTCGCGCCGGCGGTCCTCGCGACGACGCTGCTCCTCTCGCTCCTGATGGTGTCGACCCTGCGATTCCGCTCGTTCAAGGATGTCCGCCTCGACGCCCGCGCCGCGCTGTCGATCGCGCTCGTCATCGGCTCGAGCGCGCTCATCTCGACCCGCTGGGCGCCGGGGTACGTCCTTGTCTGGCTGATCGGCGCTTACGTCCTGCTCGGCGTCGCCGAGTCGCTCTGGCGCCCTCCGGCGCGGCGCCGCGGCGCGCCGGGCGAGCCCGCCGCCGCGCTGGGGGCGTGTCCCCGGGGCGGGGAGGAGCGGGTCTAGCGCGCGGGAGGCGTTGACCGGATGCCCGACCGCTGAGACGTTCGTCGCCGGATGATCACCCCCGACGCTCCCCTCGGCTCTCCCACCGCGCCCGCGCAGCGCCCGCCCGCGGGGCTCGCGCCGCTCGAGCGCCCCGGCTTCGGCGCGGGCCTCAAGGCCATGCTGGGCGGCTACGGTTACCTCTTTCGCACGCCGGACCTCTGGCCGCTCGCGCTCGTCCCTACGAGCCTCGCGCTCGTGCTCACGGTCGTGCTCGCCATCGCCGGCGTGAAGGTCGCGCCCTCGCTCGTCGAGCTGATCGTGAAGGAGCCGGGGACGGGGTGGCTCTGGACCGTGCTCATGGCCGCGCTGCGGGTCCTCTCGCTCGCGGTGGTGCTCGTGGCCGCCCTCGCCCTCTCGTTCGGGCTCGCGAAGCCGCTCTCGGGGCCCGCGCTGGAGCGGATGGTGCGCAGGGCCGAGGCCGATCTCGGGGCGCCCGCGTGGCCGGAGGTCGGCTTCTTCGCGGACATGTGGCGCGCGCTGCAGTCGTCGCTCGTGGCGCTCGCCTTCACGCTCCCGATCCTCATCGTCCTCGGCGTCGTGGGTCTCCTCTTCGCGCCGGCGAGCGTCGTCGTCGTCCCGCTTCAGCTCGCGGTGGCGGCGCTCGCGGGGGCCTGGGACCTCTGCGATTGCCCGCTGTCGATCCGCGGCGTGCCCGTGGCGGCGCGGATCGAGTTCGTGCGCCGGAACCTCGCCGCGGTGATGGGCTTCGGATTTGGACTCGCGCTGCTCTCGTTCCTGCCTTGCTCGCTGCTCATCGTGCTCCCGGCCGGCATCCTCGGGGCGGCTCGACTCGTCGTCACGCTGGAGCGGTGGGAGGCCACGAAGCGAGCGCCGCGCTGAGCTCGGGCTGCGATCGGGCGATCCAGGGCAACCTCGATCCGCTCCTGCTCTGCTCGCCGCCCGACGTGGCCGCGGCGCGCGCGGCGCTGGCCGCGCGCAGCTTCGGAGCCGGCCCGCTCTGCGGGAGCCATCACGCGAGCCGACGTAACGAGAGGACATCGGCCGCGGTCTTCGCACTGAGACTATTGTCGATCCACCGATCGAGGGTCGCCACGTCACCGCACCCCTGAATACGAGAGAGATCGCTCGTCGTGAGGGGAATCCCAGCGCGCGCCACGAGGCGCAGCAGCGTCGTGCGCCTACCCATGAGCTCACCCTCGGCGATGCCGCGCCTGTACGCGTCATTGCGCTCGTCCTTCGTCTCATCACTCAATATCGATGACCCGGTCGCGTCAATCTGCGCGGTCGCGCTGGTGGCTTTTTGGCTATCCAGCGCTTTCTCGAGTCGGAATCGCTCACGCTCAGACGTTATGATGAGCTCATACAGATCGGGGTTAGGTATATCGGTCTTTGTCTCGGCGTGCTCGGAGAACAACCGTTCGTATGCCTCCTCCACACTGTTGAGAATTTCTGTGGCCGCGAGATACAGGCGATGCTCGTCAAGGCGCCCATCGCGCCATAGCGGTTGCCCGTTCTGTGGCACACAACGCAGCCTGGCATAGGGCAGTCCGCTCAGTATGCAAGGCTTCGCGAGGACTGGCACCACCAGGGGCAATTGGCGAGCCGACGTGCCCCGCACGAGCACGGTCTCATAGGAATGTTTGTTCCATGACGCATTGAAGTCGGCGCTCAATAGAAGTATGAAGACCGATGCTTCCTTGAGCGACTCTTTGAGCGCGAGGTCCTGGTCTTGACCTGGTAAGATCTTGTCACGGTGCCACAGCCGTGCTTCTCCGCTCCGAAGAGCGGCCTGTAGATGCGTTTCGAGCCTTTCCAAGACTTCGCGGTCGGCGTCATGAAAGAGCACGACGATGAGCATGGGAACTACCTCTGCCGCGGCGAGGAATCGACTGGCATGGCGATGGGCCGAGAATCAGCGCAGCCAAACCGTGAAGGGGCCAGGAAATCCAAACGCGATCCGAAAGTCAATCCTCCTCCCCCAGCCACGCGCGCGCCACGAGGAGCGTGCGGGCGTGCTCGGGGACGCGCTCGAGGAAGCTCCGCCGGTAGGCGGGATCCTCGATCCGCGCGGCCCGGGCGAGCAGGTCCTCGCGCGCCTCGCGGATGGCCGCGCGCGCCGCCTCGGCCTCGCCAGCGGCGTCGAGCGCCTCCGCGCGCGTGAGCAGGAGGGACGCGTGGCGCGCGTCGTAGACGCCTGCGCCGCGGACGAGCGCGACCACCTGCTCCGCCTCCCGCGCCGCCTCCCCGGCGCGACCGCGGGCGAGGAGGATCTTCGCCCGGAGCCCACGCGCCATGGCGTCGACCGTCACGAGCCCCGATGTCCCCGCGCTGGAGCCGCCGAGCACCTCCATGGCGGCGTCGAACTCCCCGCGCAGGAGCCGCGCCTCGGCGAGCGCGAGCTGCGCCGCCATGATGATCACCCCTTCGCTCTGCGACAGCGCCTCTCCCAGCGCGGCCGTCGCGGCCGCGACCGCCTCGTCCAGCCGGCGTTCGCCGAGGCGGACGTTCGCCATGACCAGCCGCGCGAGCGGCACGTTGGCGCGCGCGGATCGAGAGAGCGACAGCGCGCGCTCCACGCAGCCCTCCGCTTCCTCGAACGCCCCGAGCGTCGCGCAGTCCCATCCCATGAAGGCGATGGAGTGGGGCATGCTCAGCAGGTCCTCGGCGATCGCGAGCCGCTGCCCGGCGGCGGCGTGCAGCCGCATCGCAGCCCACGGGTTCCGCTCCACATAGGACTCCCAGAAGGCCGACGCCTCGTCGACGTAGGCCTTGACGGAGGGGTCCTCTTCCACGACGGGCGCAGCGATCGCGCGCAGCCGCCCCAGGAAGAGCGCGGCCGCGTCCCGTTGCCCCCCGATCAGCAGCACGAACACCGCCGTGGAGAGCGCGTGCGCCAGCGACATGATGGCGTCGGCCGCCGGCTGGGTCCTGAGCAGCCGATCCATGAGGGTGGAGAGCGCCTCGGGGCGACGCAGCATCAGCGCCAGGAGGAGGGCGAGCCCCAGCGCTCGGCAATACGTCGACGAGCCGACGCTCGCCCGCGCCATCACCTCTTCCGCCGCCTTCATCGCCTCCGCGTGATCCCCCGTGTACGCGGCGGCTTCCGTCACGTGCACCCACAGCTCCGGCAAGAGCTCCCCCTCCGGCTCCATCGCGAGCCCGCGCCGCGCAGAAGAGAGCGCCGGCGCCAGATCCAGGCTCCGCAGCGCGCGCTCCGCCGCCCTCGCGTGCCAGAGAGCCGCCTTCCCTCGGACCGCTCCTCGCTCGAAATGCTCGGCGAGCACGACAGGATCCGGCTCGCCCGCGCGTTCGAGCCAGGCCCCCGCGAGCCCGTGGCCGACCTGACGGTCGCGATCCAGGAGCATCGCGTAGGCTGCCTGCCGGACCAGCGCGTGCTGAAACGCGTATTCCTCCTCCCCTGCGAAGCGATGCTCGCCCCGCCGCGCCACGATCTCGCGCTCGATGAGATCCGCGAGCAGCTCGTCCGAACGCGCCGCCTCCTCGCCCAGCAGGGCCAGGACGCCGCTCTTCCAGAGCTGCGGAGCTTTTGTTAGACGCAAGAGAGGCGGAAATTCCGGCTGAAACCGGCGATTTGCTCAGTTTGGCCGGCCGGAGTAGGATCATCCTTTGGGACAGGTGCAACAAATGAAAGACGCAACCCCCAACACCGCGATCCGTCGGACGCTTGGCTACCCGCGCGTGTCAACGAGGGAGCAGGAAATCGCGGGCGTGTCCCTGGACGCCCAGGCCGAGAAGATCGGCAACTACTGCCGGCTCCACTCGCTGCCGGAGCCGATCTTGTTTCCGGAAGTCGAGAGCGGCGGCGAGGAGAACGAAGCGAACAGGAAGAAGGTCGCCGCGCTCCTGGCCGACGTCCGCCGCGGCGACATGGTGATCGTGACGGACATCGACCGCTTCGGCCGCGACGTGGTCTTCATCGTGAAGAACGTCCGGCAGATCATGCGCAAGGGCGCCGTGTTCGTCGCCATTGACAAGGGGTTCGATTCACGCTCGCCGATGGCAGAGGACACGCTGGCCAACTGGGCGGTCGGCGCGGAACAGGAGCGCCGTCGGATCAAGGAGCGGACCGAAGGGGGGCGCAAGCACCTGCGCGTCCAAGGCTACTTCGTCGAGGGACGGCCGCCATTCGGCTACGAACGCCAGCCGAAGCCCAAAGGAACGAAGATGCCGCTGCCACTCCGCGTGGTTCCGGAGCACGCCGTGGTGGTGCGCCGCATGTTTGCTCTCTCGCTCGAAGGTCGTAGCGTGTTCGAGATCGCGAAGCGGCTTCGCCAGGAATACGGCAACGTCAAAGCGTTCGGACGCGCCTGGGTGCTCATCGCGCTGCGTAACCGCGTCTACACGGGCCGCATTGCAAAGACCGCCGTGCGGCCGAAGGCGACACGCGGCGCCGTGCAGCTTCCGGCCGAATGGGTGCCCGCGCATGAGGCGATCGTCGACGATGAGACGTTCAACAACGTCCAGCTCGCGCTGAGAGATCGACGCCGGGGGAGGAAGCCACAAGCCGAGTCTGCGACGGCCAACCACTTGCTGCGAGGCATCTGCCGCTGCGCGGAATGCGGCGGCAGCGTTGCTGCGATTCCGGTCCCCCGCAGCAGCCGACACAAGGTAGGCTACTACGTCTGCCGCGGCCATGTGGAGCAGAAAGAGAAGGGCGTGCGGTGCAAGTCTTCCGCATGGCTCCGTCAGCCGGACGCGGACGCCGCTGCGGGAGAGCAATTCATGGCGTTTACTAGCTCGCTACTCACCTCGCTTACCAGGCCGCCGCGCCAGATCGAGAAGCCAGATTTCGCCGCCCAGCGGCGGGAGATCAAGATCGCGCGACAGCGCGTGGTGGAATTTGTTGCAAAGAGGCTCTTCACGGTCGAGGACGTGAAGGTAGAACTGAATCGCCTCGATGACTCGCTTGCAGCAATCGAGGCGAAGGAAGCCGAGTTCAAAGAAACGGTGGGCAACGACACCATCGAGACTCGAAAGCACGCGCACGCCTATGTCCAGCAGATAGCCGATGAGTGGAGCATCTTGCAGGTAGACGTCCAGCGAGCGCTGATCCGCGCGTTCTCCTCGAAAGTCGAGGCGACAAAGGACAAGCAGATCAGGATCACATGGCGCGATCCATCGCAGATATCAGCGGCGCATGGTGCACAGGAGCTGCCAGCGCTCCGCCCTGCGCCGATCGCCGTTGCGCTCCCGGTCCCTTCGACCGTCACGTCTTTGTCCACGAATGTCGCAGCGCTCCCTGCTCCATCGATGTCCGCGCGTGACTACCTCGGTTCGTCGGAAAGTGCCCCCGCTCCGGTCCGGGGTCGGTAAATCTAGCCCGGCGTGTTGCTGATCCGGTTCTGCATGGAGGCCGGGTGGTCACCTGCGCTCACTGCGTCGAAGGCGAATGGACTCCGACGCCGATGCCCGGTAGACAAGGTTCGTCCGACGTCCGACGCCTGCCGGCGTGTACGCCATTTGGGCGATAGCTACAGCGTTTCCTTTACTCCTCGTCCAACTCACTTGCGGAACAGACGGCCCTGTCTGGCAGGGCGGATGATGTCCGAATCCTTCACCTTCGTCGACACCTCGCGCTCCTCACCATTCGCTCCGCGCTTCTCAAACTCAAGGTCCGCGCACAGCCGATTGACGGCGTCGCCGAGCGTCTCGAGATCCGCCGGGGTCTCGTTACATAGGGCCTTATAGAGAGCTTTGAGAGAGACGCCATCGTGGTGCCTGGCCTGGAAGATAACCGGCAGTTCCTCGACGAGCGCCCTAACTGTTCGAGCCTTCGCCGAGTCGTCGAACTCGAACGGGAACGGCAAGACGGCCTGGTATTTGTTCTTGGCCGGGTCGAAGCCGAGCATCATCGTGCCTTCGCGGCCGAAGTGCTCGAAGTGGTTGCTCACCGACCAGTGCAGGGCCTTTACAACGTCGTTGGCTTTGGAACTGTTGGCAAGGTGCAGGAACCAGTACGATCGGTGGCTGCGCTTCGAGGTGATGAAGAAGGGGGTGTAGCACTCGGCGTGCGCGCGCTTCGCGAACGTCTCATGCAGGATGAACTGGATCAAGCGCATCAGCCGGCCGCGGTCCTCGCTGGACAGCGTCGCTGCTTCGTCCATGTCCCGGCGACCGGAGAGGAACGCCTCCAACTCGGGCTCGACCAGGCGCGCGTCCTTCAGCCTGCCGAGCGCCTCTCCGGCCGTCCGTGCATGCGCCGAGATGTGGTCCACCGCGAGTGTTAAAAACACCTCCGCCGTGGGGATTTCCGTCATGATTCGCCTGATCAAGTCGACGGGGATGGCACGATAGCCGTACTGGTCGAGCACGAAGATCGGACGCGGGCGCCTGGGGCTGGTGCCCTTAATTTGATCCAGGATGCCACCGAGTTCCTCCTCGAAAGCCCCACGCCGCAGGTCGACTTTGTCCCGGACGAAGCTCTCGCCGACGTGCCGCTTCAACGTCGCATCCAGGTACGCGTAGGTCGTGGGGTTCTTCTCGATGAAGACGTAGCTCGCCTCGACGGAGAACGGCTTTTTCCGGCCAGCAACGGCGTTCATCCGCGCCTCCGCGGCCCGGACGGCGTTGATCAGGATGAGCGGCGACCCGGGATGGAGCGTACTACCGTGGCCCTCGACGACGTACTCGCCCCCTCCGGCGAACCCGTCGATGAGCATCAATTTTAGTGGGACGGTGCCGCCGCGCGTCAAGATCGGGATGTACCGCTCTATATACTCCCTCAAGATCGCGTGCTTTGCCAAGCTGTGGGGGCCCAGCGTCGCTGGTCCGTCGGACCAATCGTACTTCGCCATGGTGCGCTCCTACTCCGCCGCCATCCCCCCCCGCAGGAACTGGTCCCTTATCACCGCCAGCCGCTGGGCGCGTACGGCCGCGGGCGGCGGCGCGGCCGGTTCGATGGTCGGGTACTCGTCGTACGTTCGCTTTCCTAGGTGTCTTCCGGCGCGAGACTTCTGGACCCCTCCCCACTGCTTGAAGAAGAACGGGATCCCTGCCTCCCTGCACTGGTCGCGGATCGAGAGCACCCAGCGCTCCTCCATCGGACGGGCCCTCGGGCCGCTCTCACCGCCCACGATCACCCAGTCGATACCCTGGAGATCGATCCGGCCGAGGTCTTCAAGCAGTGGCTCGATGGAGAGGAAGCGCACCTTGGCCGGAGTCCGGCGGAGCTCGTCGATCCTCGGGAGCCCGTAAGCTCGGTCCTCCACGCTCACCCCGAGCCAGATATGCCTGCGGTGAACGATCTCAGGCGGCATCCGCGAGGTGAGCGTTAAGAGGCGCGCCGCACGCTTGGTGAGCATCTGGTAGATGTGCCAATCGGCGGAGGCCATGACCTCGAAGACCTGGCGGACGTACTCCTCTGGGACTTTGTCCTGGAAGAGGTCGCTCATGGAGTTGACGAAGACCCTCCGCGAGCGGCTCCATCGGAACGGTTCGAAGAGCTTGTCTGGCACCAGCAGGAGGTCGAAGCCCTGCTCGTACGGATGGCCAGGCACGCCTCGGAAGCGTTCCGCGAAGGTCTCCGCGTAACAGTGCTTGCAGCCGGGGCTCACCTTCGTGCAGCCGCGGAGGGGGTTCCAGGTGGCGTCCGTCCACTCGATGGCGCTGCCGTCGCTCATGACGTGTACAGGTGTACAGTAAGGGCCCGGGCGGGGCAAGCGGGGAGGGCGACGCGGGTCCGGGTCGGCGATCCCTCGTGCGTCCGCGTGCCTCAAGCCCGCCCCGACTCGCGACGCGCGAGCCCACCTCCTCGGCGCGTTCCCCGGACGCGCAGGCGCGAGCCAGAGGCCGGGGATCGCGATGGGCGTTAGGGCTGTCATCCGCGCCCAGTCCGTCCGGTCACGTTGCCCTCGTCGTCGCCGGGGCGGTGCCGGTGGTAGCGTCGCTGCATGCGCGTGCGGCTCATCCTGGAGAAGGGCTGTCACGCCCTGACGTAGCGCGTCCACCTCGTCGAAGCCCCGGCCGTGGGCTCGGTCGTCTTGGCGGATCGCGAGCGCTGCGTGATCAGCGTCGAGCCTCATCCCGAGCGGGGCGAGGCAGACGCCTACCTGCGCGAGGATGCCGACGATCTCGCACTGTAGAGCGTCAGTAAAAATCTTCTTCCTGGGATGTCGTGCGGCAGGCGGGCGGCGAGCCCGCGAGCCCCCTTCCGCGGCTTCCGCGGGTCGGTGCCGCGGCCTGATCGAGCGCGGAGCGGCCGCGGCGTCGGCGAGGACGCCGGGGAGCTCGGGGGCCGTCGAGGCCCTGGCCGGCGCCGAGCGCCCGCGCAGGTCGAGGCCACGTCGGGCGCTGGCGACTGGCCGTTCGTCGACCGGTGTATCGGACCGGTCACCCTCGCGATGGCCAGCAACCAGCTTGCGCAACCGAGCAGCAACCATCGTGAGCGTTAACACCCCCGGGCGTGCGCCGTTCAGCGCCAGACTCGAAGTGAGAGGGACATCATCGCTGTCAGATCCTTCCGTCCCGATGCAGTTCATTGAGAACCTCTCGCAGCTTGCGGAGCCGCCCTCGAGCCCGACCGACATCCTCTGCGTACTCCTCCTCAATACTTTCACATGGTTGAGGTGGCGAAGGTTGCATCTTGAGGGGGTGCGGTTGGTTCTCGAATGTACCATCCGGCAACTCATCGCTATCACAAAATAGGGCCAACGCGGCGAATATAACGAGGTCGATTGCACGGCTAACAGGCAATTCCTCGCTTTGTCGGCTCCAACCCGAGTCGACGTGTCGGAAGACCTTAACCGAGAGATCTTCTACTTCCCACTGTGCACGTCCCACCGAAAGGTGCTGGGCGTCGGTGTTGCCCGCCCGCTTGCCATCGTGCGCGACGTAGGGGACGGCTCGGAGCGGCTGATGTTGCAGGTCGGTCGGAAGCGGAAGCTGTTTCATTGACATGAACGCACCTGTTTCTTATCTCCCTGAACGCCAACTCACACAGGCAGCCTGTACGCATGCATGGATTTATTCCGTTAGACAGCTCCGATTCATAGCTTCAGTGTGTTCAACGGCTCGCGGCTCTGCCCTTGCACGAAGCGCGCCCGGCAGCAGTTGGACGTGTACTAGTCATCGCAGGTCGTTATGATGTGCTCAATCAAGGAACCGCGGTTCGGTCACAGGCGATCATATAGCCCGTCCAACGCATTGTTGAGGAGCGTGTTCCGAGCGATGACCCTGACCGTTGATCTGGTCGTCTTCTCAAGCAATCGGTAATTGGTATCATCAGGCTCGAGTTCAAGCTGAAGCTTATTCTCGAGCAATCCACGCAAAAGATATGCGCACGAGTCAACCGATCTGCTTACCAGAATTCCGTTTAGAACACCCGTGCTAAGAATGATCTGAAGCGCGAGCGGATGGACCTCCTTGAAGAGCCTTGCTCGTCTAATCTCAAACCCTACAGTCGTCGCAACCAGTATGCGCTCGACCTCAACGCGCAATTCCGATGTGAGCTCCGGAAGCTCACCACGAGTGATCGCACTAACGAACTTTGTGTATTCTTCGCGAAGCCGCGTGGCGCGTCTCATCTGGTCTTCGTCTTTCTTTTGATCGGTATCCTGGTCTTTAGCCTCCTTCTCTTTGACATCTTTTCCACGAATCCGCTCGGACTCGTCTAGCAGAGCAAAGTCAGCCCAATGCAGGTGCACGATTTCGGTAATCTGCTTATCCGACAGAGCTATGATTCTCGCCGTTAGCGCCTCGGTGAACAGACCGTCGTGGTCGAGGTCATCAAGATCTTCTGCAGTGCGCCCTTGTGCGAGCAACATCTCACGCAGTCGAAGGTCGGTCTCCGCCATCAACGACTCAGAGTCCAAACCGGCAGACGGCAAGACAAGCTTCGGAACATAAACGATGACGGGCTTGCCCTGGCCCAGTGCCACCGACGCCTCCGAATCCTTGCCGAATGAGTCAGCCTTCTGCGCCATGTAAAGAGTAACACTCGCGCGTCTGAGCATCAACGCTTCGACCAAGCCTTTGGCCACGCGATCCTCAATCCATGACTGTGTTGGATTGAAATAGCGAAGGCGCAGCGGGGCGATCTGGTCGTGGCGGAACAAGCGAGCTACAAAACGGTTGACGGAGACGAAGTCTGACGTGCTTCGCATGGAGGTCGCCACATAGACGTCCATGTGATCGGCGCTGATGTAATGGGACAAATTCGACAGTGCCTGTGCCTGGATGCGCTCCATCTCCGCTTCATCCTTTTCGTCGCGGAGAATTCTATTTGCTTCGTTCTCAAGATTCGCGGCGTTAGACACAAAGAGGGGCGAGATGGGAGTGTGCGCCATCGTAGACCCCAACTCACGCATCAATGAGTCGATCTTACGGCGCCGCTTTTCGCCGAATTCATCCAAGGCATGAGGACCTTTTGCCCGCACCTCTTTCGCAAGCTCACGAAGGTACTTGGCGAGCGTTTCGCGTTTTCTCTTTTGTGCCTTGTATTTTGCGGCCGAGATGTAGCCCAGGAACTCAAGCTTGTGCTCCGGAATCGGAAGGATCCTGTTACCCTCAAGGCTTGCAGGATCTGGAGCGTCCCACACCGTACGATCTGTGTAGGCGCTGAGGTCTCTCGCTGCGAGAGGCTCCAAGATCGTCGATAGATTATTCGAAGCGTTCATCTTGCGATAAGCTTCGGCAAAAGTGCTAAAAAGGCGAATGGCCTCTTCGTGAAACCGCCGAATAGCAGCGTCGAAGAGTTCAATCGACTGAAAGGCGGTGCCCCCAAGGTACCGATCGAAGAAAGCTCGACTCATGCGGGGGACAGCGTAAAATAGAAGTATGCTGTTAAGCGTGTCAAAAGACTGTGTTGCGGTGAGCATTCCCGAGAATAGCGTTTTAGTAGTCGCCTCGGCGGCGTGAACTGACTCGATATCCATTGACCGGAGCCCAACCACCCGACCCACCAACTCCCCGACGGATGCCTCGAACTGCTGACGAAGATGGGACTCATCCCTCGCGAACGGTGCCCATGTTTCCCCGGGGATCCCAAGTTGTTCGGCAATCGCTCGAAGACTTTCGGGCTTGGGCAGACGTCGTCCCTGTTCCAGCAGCGCGATCTGCGTGCGGTTTACAGTCGCCCCGCAGCGTTCTGCAAGGCCCTCCTGCGTCAGCTTCTTCATCTCGCGGAACTGCCGAAAGAGGTCGCCCAAGTCGCCCAATCGCTCAATCATCGCTGCCTCCTGCCGTTGACATTGTTGGAACGAATGTGGTTATTCAGACGGTGCTCTTGCCGGCTCCCGACCGTCTTCCGGGGGGCCGAAAGGCCGGAGAGCGGTCGGCGCTGCTCCTGAGGAACTTCCCCCTCTTCGGAAACTGGTGCAAGTCTGTCGCCGTGGGAACGACTTTGGAAGCGATAGGTTTCCGTGTTCCCGGAGATAGGCCGCGGCGTCCGCGACCTGTCAGCACAGCGGGCGCGCGCGCTGGAGGATTCGGTCACGGCCTTGCTCGTTCGCGTCCAGCTCGACGTCATCGGCCTTCGGGTGCAGGGGCTGCTGCTCCCGCCTGGACCGCCGATGCACCAGCTCTCACCCCGCATGCCCCCTCCTTGCTCATCGTGGGGAGGTAGCGTAGCCGATAGCCAACCCGACATGTCAAGCCTTCTGTACGGGCGACCAGGCGACCCGATCGCGATATTTTTGCGTCGAGTTGCTGATGGCGGCGATGTTGCCGGAGGTGGCGACCTCAGCGGCCGGCCCGGTGTCCCTTCGGCCGGGTCGGTGACGCCTGGATCGCGATTCTGGAGAACCTCAGCCTTAGTAACGACCTGACGGACGCCATCGCGCATCGTCGATTCGTACTTCGACGTGCTCCGAGCAGCCATGCCGATGCGATCTGTCGAAGACCGGCTCATGGAGCGCGACCCGATCGGCAGAACGGAGCACGACTGCATCGGTCAAGATTCCCCGGTCCAACCCCGTACCTGCCCCTCCACGGCGCGACGCGCAGCTCACGTCAATGGCTCAAATTTGTTAGAATTTCCGCGGAGCGGCGCCTTGACGTGAGCGGGCACCGCGCCCCCTGCCTCGCGGGGTCCGAGCGGGCTTGCCCACGATCCGCTTGGCCGGTTCGGGCGCGATCCGATGGGGCGGTCCACGACAGCTCCGCCGTCCTGAGAGAGCACGGCCCGACGCGGCGCCGTGGGGCAAGCGGCCGCCGATGACCGCGCGCTGACGGCCGCGCGCGAGGTGCTGCGCGAGCGGACCCGTGCGCGACCGTCCCGCCCGAGCGCAGCCCGTCGCGGCATCACGGGACAGACCCGACGATGCCCGCACGCTGACGGCCGTGCGCAAGCAGGGTCGTGCGCCACCGTCCTCCCGAGCGCGGCCTGTCGCGGTCCGTGGGGCAGGCCGCCGGCGATCACGGTGCGCTGACAGTCGCATGCCAGGAGGCGCACGACGGCGGCGGTGCTCCAGCGTTCCCGGCGAGGTGTGCATGGGTCCGCGGCGAGCCTGACGCGAACCGCGCCAAGGGAGGACGGCGGCTATGCGGCCCCGGGCGTGGCGGTGACGCGATCGAAGTCGCGTACCTCGACGAGGACCAGCTTATGCTGGAAGGCGTCACGTACAGCAACGTGGGCAGCGTCGCCTTCTCCGCGCTCTGCCGGTACGCGCTCCGCTTCATCCCCAGTCGGCGGCCCCAGGAGTACAGCGTCCCGGCGTTGACCCCCTCCTGCTCCGCGAACACCCGGGCGGATTGCCCGCTCTTGTGCCAGCGCGCCACCCGGTCGCGCCAGATGCGTGCGCTCTCGTCCATCCACACCTCCGGCGCGGATCTCTACGCAGCGCAGGAGCTCCAGGACAGCATGCTGGTCGCCGAACGGGTACTCACGTACGAGGTGGGACCGCCGGGCAAAGGCGGCACTCGTGGGATTGTTCGGGCGAGATGGTAACGGGGCAGGACGGGGGCCAGGTCGAGCCGCTCCGTTTCCCTGAATAGGATCGGCGAGCGGGCGCGATAGGCACGCGCGGGAGCGCGACGGGGCGGAAGTGCATCGCGAGGCCGCTTCATGTGCTCTACTGGCGCGCTTCCCGCCGGGCAGCGCTGCACCGCAGACGAGCACGCCGATCGCCCGGACGTGCGCTTGGAACCGCGGTCGTCCCGCGCTCCGCCGCCTCCCACGCGGCTCGCAGGCTGCTTGCAACCTCTCCTGGCCCCTCCATCGGTGGTCCCATTCGCTTCAGCGCCTCCAGGCGCGCCGCCTCCAGCCTCGACCGACGCGGCGCCGTTGCCCGGCGCTTCTCCACGAGCTCACCGAGCACCTGCGCCGCGCGCTCCCACTGCGCCGCCGCCCCCGGCGCGTGCGCGATCCTTCGCACAGCGTTCCAGGGCGCCTCAAGCTGATCGCACAGGTTGCCGATGTCGGGGTGCAGCCGTGCAATCGCGCGCAGGTGGCACCGGGTCTGCTTGTTCATCTGAAAACACTCTTCGAGGACGTGGCTCGGCGCGCGGACAACTCCGCACGCGAGCTCGTACCAGCGCCGCGAGCTCATGCGCCTACAAAAGCACGGAGCCACAGACCCGCCACAACGAAGCCTTCATTTTTCGTTCAACCTTAAAGAGCGTTAAAGCAGAGTACAAGAGTCGGCACCAGGCGAGGGCGACGGCATTAAATTGTGATGTAGCGCGCGACCAACAGGACGCCGGGTCTCACGTGACACCGTGACCTGACTGGCGTTCGCTGGAACCCGATCACGTGACCTCGGTGTGCGGCGTGGCCCCTCCGGCGATCCCACGGCCGGGCCGTCGAGCGGGGCCAGCTCGCCCGGCGGCGCGGCCGCGGGCCGCGCTGGCGTCCACCTGGGCGAGCTCCGCCTTGCGTCAGCCTCCCGCCTGGACGGGCGCAGCGGCCCCGTGCGCCGAACACGCGCCCCGATACGTGCTCAGCTCTGGGCCCAGGCCGCCCCGGCGTCCGCCGGGACCAGCTCGCGCCGCGCCGCTCGGCCCGCCCCGCGGCGGCCGTGTCTGCCGCGCGCCGCCCTGTCGCATACGTATGCGACAAAGCCGAGGCGGCTCGCCGGAGATCCTCAGCCGACCCCGCGCAGAATTACCAAATCGACCCCTTCGCGACCCCCCAAAACCGGGCCCTCTGGCGCTCTCTCGAAACGGCCTAACTGCGCGTCACCAGAGCGGCTTCCCCGGCTGACCAGATCCCGGTAACTCGCGACGAGTTACCGGATCTTCAGAATTACCATTTCGGGCCTCCTCACGGGCTCTCGTTCAGGCTCCGTTCCGAACTCGAAACACCACGACATTGGAGGTTCTATATGGCAGGAGCAGCCACCGTTGCGCCGTCGGCGGCTCGAGACGCGCGGTCGTGGGGCCGCGCTGGCGGGCGGCGCTGCTGCACGGGCGGCATGGTGCGCAGCTCTGGGCGCTCGGCCGTCAGCCCGCGGTGATCGCGATCTGCCGCAGAACGCGCTCCGACGAACCGCCCGCGCACGGAACGGTCGCGCCCATCGGCCAGGGCGCGCTCGAGGAGCCCCGACGCGCCGCCACCGCGCGCAACGGTGACCCACGGCGGCGTCATGCAGTTCCAGGTGCGCAGCCCGCGGATGTCACCACACCAACGGGCCCGTTTCAGGGCGGTGGGCGCGCCGCCGTGATGCCGCCCACGCTGCCCGCGGCGCACGGCCACGCTGAACGGGGGCTCGACGATGAGGCCCTCCACACGTTGATCGAGCGCGAGCCCATCGCGGCGCCGGCCGACGTCGCAGGCTCGCCGAGCTCCCTCGCGTCCGCTCGGCCGCAACTGTGCGAACGGAATCCATTGCGGACCCATTGTTGTGTGCGTAAGACCCACACGGTGCCGGTCCGTCGCGCCCCGCTCGCGCATCGCGTCCTCCTCGGCGCCCCCGTGGGCGGCAACCAGCCGCCGTCGCGTCGACAGCGGCGCGGCGCTGTGGTTCCCCCCTGAACGCACGCCCTGCCCGGGTGCTGGGCCTCTGTCGCGCTCACCACATGCATTTTTTTTGACACCTACCGGGAATTTCACACCCGAACACGCAATGCACCTGCCCCGGATCGCTCGGGGAGACAGCGACGCCTGGAACGCTCCCCGCCGGCAACTGGATGATGTAGATAGCGACGCCGCGCCGGATCGGATCCCATCCAGTCTGGCGAGCCAAACCACGGAAGCGTGCATCAGCTCCCAACGAGGTGAACCGTGCGTCGTGCTGCCCTCCTTAAGCGCCCATCACGCGCCGCGACCTTCGCCGCGATCCTCTTGCTGCCTTCCGTTGGCGCCGCTGAGCCATCAGCGCCGGCCCGACAAGTTCAAGAGCTGATGCAAGAGGCGGAGAAGGCCGCGAAGCGGCTTGAGATCGCTCGCGCTCGCGAGTACTGGGCGCAGATCTACGCGCTCGATCCCACGCCGATGGCCATCTGCCAGCTCGGGCAATACGATCTGCGCCTCGACCGCCTCGAGCAGGCTGCGGAGGAGCTCTCCAAGTGCGTCGAGCAGATGCCCGCGCCGACGAACGACCTCGAGCGCCGCCGCTACGAGGTGCGACACGCCGATCTCGCGGCGGTCCGGCAGCGCGTGGCCGAGCTCCAGGTGAGCGCGCCGCCGGACACGGCGCGGATCCTCGTGGACGGTCGCGAGGTGAGCGGGGGCCGTCGTGTCTTCGTCGCCCCTGGACAGCACGAGGTCACGGCGACGGGAAAGCAGGGGCAGGTGGCCCATGCGCTCGTCAAGGTGGCGGCGGGGGACTCGCGGCACGTCTCCCTCTCCTTCGAGGTTCCGAAGTCCTCCTCTGCGAAATCCCGTGCGCCGGCTCGGGTCGCTCCAGCGTCGGGGCGCTCCCGGCGCAACCCCTGGATCATCGGCACCGGCGCGGCCGGCTCGGTCGCGCTGCTCGGTGCAGGCGTCGGTCTTCGCCTGGCCAGCGACGCCGCCGAGCGTGAAACGGCCGCCAAGGTGTCTCGCTTGTATGACGGCTCGATGCTCCCGAGCAGTGCACGGTTCAGCAAGGTCTACGATGAAGCGAACGCTGCCAACACACGAGCCAACGTGTTCCAAGGCTTGGGCACAGCTGCCCTCATCACAGGCGCAGCGCTCGGCGTCGCGACCGTCGTCTATGTGGTCTTTCCCCGGGGCAAGGCCGAGATCCGGACGCGAGCCGGAGGCGCGGAGGTCAAGCTCGTATGGTAGCCATCGGCCATGTCTGGGAAGGCCACGAGATCCTGAACGAGGAGCGCGGCATGGTCCGTCACTTCCTCGCGCGGCAGATCGGCGACAAGAGGGATCTCGTCTGGTTGCACGTCCGCGACGGTACGCCCCTCGATGAGACCGTGTTCGCTGAAGACATCGCGCGCCTTCAGCACCTCTCGGACGAGGTCCCGGAGATCGTCCGCGTGCTCTACGGCGGGGTGAGCGGCTCCGTTGCGTGGGCAGCGACCCCCGTGCTCAGCGATGCGATCCCGCTGGTCGACGCGACGCGCGAGAACGACCTCGGGCCGGCGGATCTCAAGGTGCTGATCGACATCGGCCGCTGTCTCATGCGTGCGCATGCGCTTTCCATCATCCATGGCGCCCTCAGTCCCGATCGGGTCTTCATCGTCGGCGATGGCCGCTACGCGATAACGCACTTCGGGTTCGCGCGTCTCTTTCAGCTCGGTGCGGAGGAAGCTCGCCAAGATCCGTACGGGTATGCACCGCCGGAGCTCATCTCGGGTGGTCGGCTGGGACCTCGCGCGGACGTCTACGGCTTCGGCACCCTCATGTACGAGCTCCTGTGCAAACGCGCGCTCTCGCCGTGGGCCCCTCACCGGAGTTTCCCCGCGGGAATTCCTCCCGTGCTTCAGGTGATGATAAAAACCGCCCTTTACGAAGACCCCAAGCGACGACAGCCGAGCATCGAGAAGATGCTCTCTGTTCTGACTCCCTTTGCCCGCGAGTGGGAGGGGCTTGGCGGACCGCCGGAGCTTCCCCACGCGCACATCTTCGCGGAACCATCCGGCTCTCGGCGCGCGCCGCACGAGGAAGCGCCGATCTCTGTCGAGGACGAGGCGGAGCGGTCGGTCTCGGGTGAACAGGGGAGACGAGCCAGCGAGTTCCCCACGCCGCGCGCTTCCGATGCGCCCGATGCGGTCAAGAGCGTGGTGCCACCGCGGGATGACATCGCCCATGCGCCTCCGGTCGCCACGCCGCGGCCTTCCGGAGCGCCCGACACGCTCAAGAGCGCGATGCCGCCGCGGAACGCGCGGGACACCGTCTCCCACGCGCCTCCGGTCGTGTCGCGGTTGCGTTCGGCCGAGCTACCGGACCTCGATCCGATGCTGCCCGTACTGCCGCCCCCCTCGACTCCTCCGCGTTCCCCGGTGCTGCCCGTCCCACCGGCGCTCTCGATCTCTCCGCGCTCGAGCGGCAGCACACGGCGCAGCTCCCCGGTGCGCCTCCTCGGCGCCGTGTTCACCCTCGCTATCGTGCTCGGGAGCGCGGGAGCGCTCCTCCTCTTGTGGTGGCAGTCCCCCCGCAGAGCCGCGCCGCGCCTGGCGCGGCTCGTCCAGCATGTCCAGGTAGCAGCGCTCCGAGCCAGCACAGAACCTCCCCCGCAGCCGTCCGATGCGCGCCAAGCACCACCGCCTGTCGAGCCTCGCGCCGTCACGGGTCGCCGGGCCGTTTTCACGCAGCAAGCCGTGAGGACGCCGTCAAAGGACGACGACATCTGCTACGGGCTGGTTGCTTGCGGGCAGCACAAGTACTGAGTCAAGGGGAGGATTCACCGTGCGATCAGGCTCTTGTCTTGCTCTCAGCTTGGCGGTGCTGCTTGGCTGTGGGGATGAACTGGACATCTACGGCCCACGGATAGACGATGATCCTGTGTGGCTCTGGGTGGGTACCGAAGCGAAGGCGCCTCCCTGTCCCGGCGATCGCCTGGTCGAATGGGAGGGTTGGGCTGATGAGAGGGCTCCAGAGGCGTGCGGCGCTTGTACATGCGGCCTCGCCGCCTGCGTCTTGCCGTCCACGGTAACGGCCCATGTGTCACTCTGCTCCAATCCCGGTGCCGGAACTCCGGTGACGTTCAACGCTGGAGCGAGCCTGATCGGCGTATGCACTCCAGTTGATTCGCCTGTCGCGCGCGATGACTTCGCTTCGGTCACCTACGAGCCGCCGGCCCTGGAGCGGGCGTGTGTTCCTTCGCAACTAGCGCCACCGCACATCTCAGGAGACTTTGCTAGAGGACCGATCAGGTTGATTTTGTGATAATCTCGGGCGTTTCGATGGAAGGCTCGACCGTCTCGCCCGGGTCATGATCTCGTCCGCGTCCGGAGGTTCACGGATGGAACGATGGTCGCCGCCGGTGGAGCTGTCGCGGCAGGAGCAGGCGCTGATGAAGCGGCTGACACGCGTGAGAGCACTGTTCGGCTTTCTCAGGCTGCACCGGCACGAGCTGTTCGACGAGACGTTCCAGGAACAGCTGGAGGGCATGTACCGGACGACGGGGGCAGGTGAGCCGCCGCATCCGCCGGCGCTGATGTGCATGGTCACGCTGCTCCAAGGCTACGTCGGCGCATCGGATGCCGAGGCGGTGGAACTGGCCGTCGTTGACCTGCGCTGGCAGATGGTGCTCGGCTGCCTGGGTGCGGACACACCTCCGTTCTCGCAGGGCGCGCTGCAGGCGTTCCGAGAGCGGATGGTCGCGCACGAGATGGACCGGGTGCTGCTGGAGCGGACCGTGGCGCTGGTTCGGTCCGGCGCGATGACGGAGGGCGAAAGGCGTGCGGTGTCGAAAGCGCTGCGGGTGGCCATCGATAGCCGCCCTTTAGCGGGGGCCGGGCGGGTTGAGGACACGATCAACCTGCTCGGCCATGCTGCACGCAGCATCGTCCGCGTCGTGTCAAAGATCACGGAGCGTCCGCCCGAGGAGATCTGCCGCAAGGCGGGCATCCCGCTGCTTCTGGCGCCCAGCATCAAGGCCGGGCTCGACCTCGACTGGAGCGACCCGAAGCAGAAGGCGGCGGCGATTCAGATCCTGGAGCGGCAGGTCTCGTCGTTGCAGCAGTGGGTCGACCGCCATCTTGACGACGTCGTCGAGCAGCCGCTTCGCACCTATCTGGATGCGGTCACCCAGGTTCGAGACCAGGACCTGGAGACAGCCGAGGACGGGACGGTTCGCATCCGGCAGGGCGTTGCACCTGACCGCCGTGTCTCCATCGAAGACGCCGAGATGCGCCACGGCCGCAAGAGCCGCTCGAAGCGGTTCGACGGCTACAAGGAGCACATCGCACGCGATCTTGACCTTCCCGTCATTGTCGCCTGCGCGGTCACGCCTGCAAATCGGCCCGAAGAAGAGGGTGCCGCACCGATCGCCGAGGACGTCCAGCGTCAGCGGCTGCGCCTCGTCGAGCTCCACATTGATCGCGCCTACGTAAACAGTCCCGTCGTTGACGACGTGATCCGCGCGGGTGGCCAGGTGTTCTCGAAGCCTTGGGGCCAGCGGGCTCGAAGCCCCGATTTGTTCAGCAAGCGCGATTTCAAGATCGACCTGCGCGCCAAGACGATCACGTGTCCAGCGGGACAGGTCGAGGTGTTCGAGCCGGGCGACACGGTCGAGTTCGATCCCGAGGAGTGCGGCGCGTGCCCGCTTCGAGCCAAGTGCACGCAAGCTGCCTCGGGGCGAGGGCGGACTGTGTCCATCGCCGAGGACGAAGCTCTGCAGGGCAAGTTCCGGAAGTTGCAGCAGACCGGGCCAGGACGCGCCGTGCTCCGGCAGCGGACAGCTGTGGAGCATGCGCTTGCCCACATCGCGGCACGCAAAGGACACAGCGCACGCTACATCGGCGCCAGGAGAAACCTGTTCGACCTCCGGCGCGCCGCAGCGATCCAGAATCTTGAGGCGGCCCAGCGGCTGATCCCGGAGGCTGCGTAACTGATTGAAATTAGATAATTTTCAAACCGTTCGGCGTTCTAGGGTCTGTCCCTACGAAGCGGAACAGATTGCTCCGGATGAATTTCTAGTGTGCATCACACCCGAGGCTGACGGACTGTGCCGACCGGGATTCTCTACGAGATTGGAATACACGCCTAGGATCCGCGACAATCGCACGTGTACGCCGTGCGCGTGCAGCCCCCCTTCAGGAGGCAATTGCAGAGTCGACGTGCTCTTGTACGGCGATGCCACGTGTGAGAATCAGCTCGACACGGGGTTCGGGATTGCACTTAACGACACAACATGTCACGACACTCCAGCGCCGCTGCCCCTTGCTGCGGTTCGCGCGATCCTCACGCAGAACCAACCGGGCACCTGCACGCCAACAACGAACCTCTCGCTAGTTCAGGGTCTCGTAGAGCGCGGCGAGACGCGCGTGTTCTGCTGCACCAGGAAACCGTTGCAGTGAAGGGTTGGTGATCACGATGCGCTCGGCTGTGTTGTTCACGTTGGTCGCTTTGGCCCCCATCGGCTGCTCGTCGGAATCTTATGATTTGCCGCCTCCAGACGATCGCGACCAAATCTACGTTCGCTTTGCGAACCATGGCGGCGATACTGACTGCCTTTTCGGAGACGAGGTGTTGTGGGAGGGATTGGTCGGGACGGATGCGCCCGACGAATGTGAGCCATGCCAGTGCGGCCCAGCCGCTTGCATGCTGCCGTCGAAGGTAACCGCACACGCCTCGGTGTGCCCCGGCGAGGACGACGTAGGGGCCGTGGAGGCCAGCGGATCCTGGGATGGCTCTTGCGCGCCGGCTGCCACGCCCATCCAGAGCGACGCCTTCGCGTCGGTGACCTTTGAGCCGCCGGTGCTGGCCCCTTGCGCCCCCGTGGCACCCGCATCGGAACCATCGCGCCGCAGCCTGGCCGACGTAAGGGCTTGTAAACCCAAGACTCCAAACTGGGCCCCTGCCGCAGCCCGCCTTTGCTATCCTCCGCAGGACAACGGAGAATGCTGGAAGGGCTACCCGTTCCGGCATGAATTTTCCACCGTCATTGACGCCCGTACCTGCTCGCCCTGCTCCTGTGGCGCACCGACCGGCGGAAGGTGCACGGTGCAGACCACGCTCTACCAGGACGTTCGCTGCTTCGACGAGCTTGGCAACACGGTCATTTCCAGCAGCGACTCTCCGCTTTGCAGCAGGGCTGACAACGCGCCACTCGCGGCGATGCGGTCCGCGTTCACGGAGAATGAGCCCGGCACATGCATTCCTTCAGTCTCCAAGATTGAAAGCGGTACACTTGAGCCAGGGGACATACACGTCGTGTGCTGCGATCGGTAAACGGGCATTTGTGATGGCTTAATGGAAGGTCGCGACCAGTGCTGGTCTCGGGCCCCAGGCACACCGTGGCGGTGGTCTGGCGAGGGCTCAGCCGCCGGGGCGCGCCGGGCGGAGCAAGGGCGGCCGCGCGGGCGTGATTCGCGCAGCGAGCGCACCCTTGCCCAGCCCGGCGCGCCCCGGCACGCTCGCTGGGTCGAGAGGCCTCCGTCCCAGTGTGGGACGACGTCACGTGTACAAATCGAATCGGCACAGGAGCCGATCGAAGCGACCGCACGGCTTGAGGAGACAGCAAAGGCCGCGCTCTCGTTGCTGCTCCGATGTCCGCTGCATCGGTCATCGAGATTGACATCGCGCCCTGCTCCGCGAACGCTCAAGATCAGTATTGCCCATACTCGTAAATCTGATCACGCTTTTCTTCTTCCTTGGTCTCTAGATCGACAACAACCCCAAGACGGGGCTCCACGTAGGCCGCCCAGCTTAATCCATGTGCAGGGACACTGGCCCACGTATTCATCACCGTCGCCGACAAGAGTCCGCTTATGTTTCGGTCAAAGAGTACGACGTCCCTGAATCGAAATCCGGTTGTGGCGCCGAACTGGACGTTCAGATTGCGAAGAAAAAGATCTCCGCCAACGAAAGCGTCGACATGCGTGGTCCGGAAAATCGCTCCTTGTCCTCTCAAGACCGTAGTGAACATCGGAATAATAGCCTCGCCCAATGCATAGAATTGAAGGTTCGTGGCCGCGCTTGCCCGAAATGGTCCGGTTTCGAACGTGGCATGTATCCCCAATACCTTGTCTTCTACGGTCGACATCCTTTCCTTGCTTAATCCCACACCCAGAAGGTAGCCAACGTTGAGCTCCTTCGCCAAACTCAAGGTCTGACCAAAGTTCAGCATGGCTACATGGACAGCCCCCGGAGCTGTTCCTCCGCTGTATGAAACTCCTAACCTCAAGAGAAGAGGAAGCTTTGCTTGAAAGATTCCATTAATATGGAACCCGTCCCAATAGAATGCTCCTTGAGACTCTTTCTCTTGCGCCGATGCCAGTTCACTAACAGTAATGACCCCAAGCCCCAACAAAATGCGCAAAGCTAGTTGATCTAACATGAACGCCGGCAACGCACCAAGTTCTCCCCGAGTGATGCGTGATCTCATTACTGCTCAACTAGACACCTCTTGTTTTTCACTAGGCCATTGACGCTAAGTCCGCTATATTCATCATCTCTGAAAGTGTACGCGTCTTCTACCAACTCGCTGATGTTAGGGTCTCTCATTAGGTTTTGATACGAGGCGTCTTCGTTGGCTGTTATGATCGCGACGCAAGTCGAATGTTGGCTTTGGGCCAAATCTCGAATTGCTAAGATCGTCTCGCAGTCGATCTTGTCGTTCTCTAGTATTGCCTTATACGCATCAAACGATTTCCTGAATTCTCTACAGTCTTTGGCCATCATTTGCAGTTCTTTCTTTTGCGATATGGTGCCACATTCTGTCGAGCCCTCCGAGTGGGATGATGCGGTAGGCTCGTCTTGTTTGATGTGAGGCTGCTCTTCCTTTTTGTGAAGTGGTTGTTCGCGGCGATAGAGAGCGTTTTCGCAGCTAATAAGCCTTTCCTGAGTAGCACTTATGATTGATTGAAGATCGGTGCCACTTGTGCTGGCCGTGTCCTGGTGAGTTTGAAATTTTTCAGGAACCTCTACCGAAGTTCGCCCCAAGGTATATGCTCCTACCAATGCGACAACGGCGATGAGTCCGAATCCAATTCGCTTCGTCGGCTTCGATAAGAGTTCCATGACGATTGGATGGGTTGATGGTGATTGCACCTTGTCTCGCTGTTATTTGCTATGAAAAAGCAACTATCCAGGACTGTCTCCAGGAGAGACGTGGATTAGTACAGGCACGGATTCTTTGCGACGGGTGTTATCCCGATCATTTGAGGAGTAATGGTCAGATAGCTGCTGCCATCGGTGGGTAGTGCTTCGCGCCATTGATTGCATGTCTTTGTGGTTAATGCTTTTACGAATTGGTTCTGAAGCGGCGTCGTTCTCCCACAGCCAACTGTCTGAGGGAACACGTCTTCTTGCCCACACAACGCTTGACACTGAGGAGATGGGTCCATGCATGTCGGCGCTTGCTTTTCATCTAGGATGGTGCAACCAGTTTGAGATATTGCCGTAGCGGAAAGGATATGAACGAGACAGGGGCGGACTATCTTCGAACGAAGACGTATTGCCATCATGGCCTCTTGCTCCCAGGGACACACGAGCCATTCTTCCGATCACAGGATCGGCGTCAAACGGAATCTAGACGAGAACACCACACTGGGCTGGGATCGTACCGTCCAGAGCGTGCGCCAGCCAAGCTGCACGCCGTCGCTCGCGCGGCCACGCGCCCGCGAGCGCGGCGCCTGGCGGTGGCCTGCGCGATCAGCGACGACGACGCGCTAGCGCTCACGCGGCTGGAGCCGCACGACGTCGCTCGCGCGTCCGTGCCGCCCGCGAGCACCGCACGTGGCGGCGCCGTCGGCGGGCAGCTACGAGACCGGCAACGGACGGCCTCGGTGGGGTTCCGCAGGCCCCCGCAGCCCGGATGAGCCCGCAGCCCCCGCCGCTGCTCGCGGGCGTGGCCGCGGTTGCCCCGGCGGGCGTCTCGGGGTCGTCGAGCTGCAGAGCCGCGTCTAATCCGATCGCCTCGCGCAGGCGATGCAGATCGCGCAGGAGCGCCGCCACTTCGATCACCGTGTGCGGTACTCCGGCGAGCGGAGCGGAAGAGCACAGGGAGCAAGAGCTCGATCGCGTCGCTGACCACCCGCGCGTGTTCGATCGACGGGGCCAGCGCGGCAAGGGCGGGCCGCGCCGCGCGGCTCACAATCCTGCCGTGCCGCGTCCACGCGCGGCCTGGACGCCTGCGCTCGCAACAAGCGACGGACGGGTCCGGCGCACTTGACTCGGGGGCCCTGCCTTCTGGAGACGCAGCGGCGCGCGGTGGAAGCTCCCGACGTCGGGCTCGGCGCCGCCGTAGCTCCTGCCCCAGGCGCAGCGCGTTCCGAAACCGCGCCCCCGATGATCCGCGACCAGAACCGCACGGGCGCCCCCGATGGCCCGCACACAGCGTCCCCCGTCTCCGCCCGCTGACCGCCGCCCGGGCCGGGCGTAGCCTCTAAGTGCTTGGAACTGCTCAATATTATTTTTGCGTGTAGAATTTGTTTCCCTCTTGCAGAAGCGATCCCCGAAGACGCTCGCCGCGCGCAGGAGGCGCCGAGCTTCCAGCGGGAGCGCCGACAGCCTTGCCTCCACCATCCCCAGCACCGTCTCCGGCAGCGTATCGCTGCGTCCGTCCACCGCCGCCCGGATCAGCTCCTCGATGAAGAACGCATTTCCCTCCGCCCGCTCCACGAGCGCCGCGACCTGTCGAGCGGCGGCCGGATCGCGCAGCGCGGCCGATACCATCGCGTCCGCCGCCCGCTTCGACAGCGGACCCAGGCGGACCTCCTGCGCGTGCCGCTCCGCCCACAGCCGGGGAAAGATCTCGTGCAGCTCGGGCCGCGCGAACGCGAGCACACCGAACGGCTCGTCCTCGAGCTCGCGCAGCGCCACGTCGCAGAGCTTCACGCTGGCCGGATCACCCCAGTGCAGATCCTCCAGCACCCAGAGCAGCGGCCCCCTCCGCGTCACCGCCCGCATGAACTCCAGGCACGCGGACTCCACCTGCTCGGCCATGAGCTGCGCGTTGTGGCGCGCCGCCCGGAGCCGCGGGCTCTTCTCGTCCGGGAACGGCGCTCCCACGAGCTCTCCGAGGAACTCCGCCACGCGCTCGGCCGCGTCGCCGGCAACGTACCTCTTCACCGCCGAGAGGATCTTCTCCTGCTGCGCGGAGGGCCGCTCGCCTGCCTCGAGGCCCAGCGCCCCTCGGAGCCCGGAGCCGAGCAGCCCGAGCCCGCCTTTGGCGCCCAGCGAATCGCCTCTCCCGATGACGATGGCCAGATTCGGTACGCGGTCGCTCAACCGCCCCATGAGCTCCAGCCGCAGCCGCGACTTGCCCATTCCCGCCGGCGCGGTCACCGTGGCCGCGACCGCCCTCCGATCCTCGAACGCATCCTCCAGGAAGCCCAGCAGGCGCTGCATCTCCCGGTCCCGACCCACGAACGGGCTGGGTCTGCCGAGCAGCAGCCGCGGATGCTCACCCAGCATGCGCTCGCGAACGAGCACCGAGAGCTCTCCGCTCTCCGTCACCTCGAAGCGCGTATCGAGGAGCGCCCGCGTGACCTCGTCGAGGACCATGACCGGCCCGCTGGCGCTCCCGTGCGCGCGCATGCGCCCGAGCAGCGTCGCGGCTCGCTCGACGATCTCGCCCACCTGCTGCCGCTCCGTCGTATCCCCGCGCCCGGTCACGAGGGCCATCCCCGCGCGCGGCAGGCCCGCGTGGACACGGAGCGCGCAACGGGCCGCGCGCGCCGCCTGATCCGTCGCGTCGCCCGCGCCCGCCAGCACGACGAGCATCGTCCCGTCCGCGAGCACGTCGACGGTGGCCCCGAGCGGCTGCACCGCGTCCCGCACGATCTTCCACGAGGCCCCTGCCACGGGCGCCGTCGCGTCGTCCTGGCCCGCCGGCTCGTCCTGCGGGGGAGCGATCGCCAGGATCGAGACCAGCCGCCGCTCCGTGGTGCCGATCGGAGCGCGAGCCGCGTCGTGCCGAGGAGCCGCGCGCAAAGCAGCCCCCCTCGGGATCCGGGCGAGCGCCTCCGCCACGGCGGCGCCGTGGGCAGGCCGCGCCCCGGGATCCTTCGCGAGCATCCGATGGCAGAGCTCCGATAGCTCGCGCGGCACGTCTGCGCAGACCTCGATGAGCCGCGGCGGCTCTTCCAGGAGAAGCTTGGCGAGGAGCGCCATCACCTGCATTCCTCGGAACGCAGCGCTCCCCGTCACACACTCGAACAGCACCGCGCCGAGCGCGAAGACGTCCGCCTGCGGCCCCACCTCACGCTCGCCCTGCGCCTGCTCCGGCGCCAGGTATCCGGGCGTCCCCAGGATCGCGCCTGTCTGCGTCAAGGTCGCCAGCGCGCCCGGTTGCCGCGCGATCCCGAAATCGAGCAGCTTCACGCGCGTCACCTCGCCGCCCACGAGGAACAGATTGCTCGGCTTCACGTCGCGGTGGACGATCCCCCGCGCGTGCGCCGCGCCGAGCGCGAAAGCGGCTCGCTCGACGAGACTCAAGCTGTCCTCCAGCGTGAGGCCTCCGCGCGAGAGGCGCGCGGCGAGGTCCTCGCCCTCTAGCCACTCCATCGCGAGGTAGGGCTCCCTCGTCGGCGCGAGGCCGTGCCCCAGGTAGCGCACCACATGACGGTGCTCGATCGCCGCGAGGATGCGCGCCTCCTGCGCGAAGCGCGCGGCGTTGCCGCCCACCGGATCGCGCAGGAACTTCAGCGCCACGGCCTCGCCCGTCGCGCGGTCCAGCGCCCGCCACACGGTGCCCATCCCGCCAGCGCCGACCTGCGCCTCGAGCGCGAATCGGTCGTCGACAAGCTCCCCTGCTCGCATGGCTCGGCAGGATGCGCCCGCGCGACGGTGGAGCTCAATGGCCATGAAGCGGGGAGGACCCGGCTCCGGCGGCGGCGTTCGCAGCGTATTCCACGGTGGGAGAAGGCGGCGGGCGCCGTCCGGCCTGGATTGACGCGCCCGCGCCGGGCTGCCATCGTCGCGCGCGGGGGTATCGCCATGCTCGTGCGCTTGCTTTCGCTGCCGCTCGCCGGGCTCGCCCTCGCGTGCGCCTCCCCGGAGCCCGTGCCCGCGTCCGCGCCCACGGGGCCCGCGCCCGCGGAGCCCGCCGCGCCTGCGCCGTCTCCGGAGAGCGCCCCGCCCACGTCGGGCGGCGATCCGGGCTTCGACCACGATGTATCGGGCGTCGTCGGGGCGCCTCCGCCGGCCTGGGACGTGGGGCCCTGGTACAACTCGCCACCGCTCACGCCGGCGGACCTGCGCGGCAAGGTCGTGCTCGTCCGCTGGTTCATGTCGCCGAGCTGCCCGTTGTGCAGCGCCACCGCCCCGGCGCTCAAGGCGCTGGACGAGCGCTATCGGTCACGAGGGCTTGTCGTCGTCGGGATGTATCACCACAAGGACGACGAGCCGCTCGATCCGGCGGCGGTCAAAGGCTATCTGTCGCACTTCGGGTACAGCTTCCCGGTCGCGATCGACCCGGACTGGCGCACGCTCAAGCGCTGGTGGATCGACGGCCATCCGAAGCGCCAGTACACGAGCGTCAGCTTCCTCCTCGATCGCGCGGGGCTGGTGCGGCACGTGCACCTCGGGGGCCAGCTTGCGCCCGATACCCCCGAGTTCGCGACCGTCGAAGGGCGCGTCCGCGCGCTGCTCGACGAGCCGGCGCGGTGACCCGGCCCGAGCGCGGGCGCGCCGGCCTCACGTCCAGTTGACGGTCGCCCACCCGTGGGCAGGGACGCTGAACTGGAGCTTCTTCCCGGCCACATCGAGGACGGTCATCTTCGCCGCATTGCCGGAGTTGTACAGGATCGTGACGATGCTCCCGTCGGGGTTCTTGAAGGCCAGCGCATCGCCGCCGGTCGTGGCGACGCGCGTCGCCCCGGGATCGACGTACTCGGAGACATGGCGGAAGACGTGGTAGACGGGGGTCACGTTCAGCGTCTTCGCCGCCGTGTCCACGGTGAGCAGCGCGTTCTGGGGCCACGGCCGCTCTGAGTCCAGGTTCTTCCCCGCCGTGTCCAGCACCATGTTCCAGGCGCTGTACGAGGTCACCCCTGCCTTGATCCAGTCGCGGATGAGCCCCCAGCTCTCCTCGGCGTACGCGTGATCGTTCGGCGCCTTCTGCGCGTCGAACGGCGGTGAGCCCGTGGGGTTCCAGGGGTAGTTGCCGCACTTGTGCTCCGTCTGCACGATCGGCAGATTGCGCGATCTCAAGCCGGACGCGCTGCTCATCATGTTCCACTGCAGCCCGAATCCCTTGACGTACCCCATCGCGGTGGCGTCGCCGGTCACGGCGCTGATGATCGCCCCGTCTTTCCCGCTTTCGTTGTTGGACATCGTGCCGAGATAGATCTGCGCCGTGAGCCCCCGGTCGGCGAACGTCGGCCCCAGATACGTGCCGATGAACTTGGCCATGAGCGCCCCCGTCCAGGTGCAGCTCGGGTACCTCGTCTCGTAGTTCGGCTCGTTCTGGGGGTGAACCGCCTCGATGGTGATGCCCTCTCCGGCGTACGCCTCCACGAACTTCGCGAGGTACAGGGCATACGCCTGCAAGGTGCTCGCGTCGTCCTTCATGCGGCCGCCGTCGAAGGCGCCGTTGCTCTTCATCCAGGTGGGCGGCGTCCAGGGGCTGGCCCAGAGGTGGAGGCCGGGCCTCACGACGAGCGCCGCCTTGATGTACGGAATCAGCCTCTCCTTGTCCCGATCGATGGAGAAGCTCGCCATCGCGGTGTCGTTCGGCGTCTCGTCGAGGGTGTAGCGGTCCATCGCGTAGTCGCTGGCCCCGATCGGGATGCGCCCGTAGGCGAACGCCGCGCCCTCGTGCTTGTCGAAGAGGAGCTCAATGGCTCGCGCCCTCTCCGCCTCGCCGAGCATCGAGAGGACGTTCCAGCCCACCTCGTTGAAGGTGCCGCCGAACCCGTCCCATCGCTGGTGCGTCGTCGCCTCGTCGACGGTCACATCGGCATTGCCGCTCGTCACCTCCGTCGGCGTTCCTGTCTTCCAGTAATCGTTCGGACCGGACGTGATCAACGTGGGCTCGACGACGGGGGGCCCGCCGCCGGTGGACGAGCCGCCAGCGCCGCCGTCTCCGGGCGGCTCGCCGCCGGCGCCCCCCGACCCGGTCGAGGCGCTCGCGTCTGTTCCCCCCGACCCGGTCGAGCCGCCCGTGCTCGTCGAGCTCCCCGCCACCGACCCCGGGCCGCCCGCCCCCGACCCCGAGCCGCCCGAGCCCTCGGGCTCCGTCGCGCTGGTCGAAGGACCGCAAGCCATGAAGAAAAATGCCAGCAAGATGGCGGTGGTCGAACCTCGTGCCCTGTTCATCACTAGAATTCTCGCTCCTGGGTGCAGACCCGCGGCGGTGCCCGAAGCACACGGCCGATCGTCGTCAGACTATATGCCCGAGAGGCCCCGCAGTGATCCGAGCAGCGCCGCGGTTTCCGCGGGCGTCATTCGCGCGGGCCCCGGCGGCGAACGCGCCGACGTTTCAACTCGTTCGGTGTCCTGGGCTAGAACGACGTGCCGTCCGCGCGCGTGCCCGGCGAAGAGTTTCCGCCGAACGTGGTGTGGAGGACGAACGATGTGCTCCCGTCGAGATCGATGCTCCGGTTCATCGAGACACCGTCCTGATTCGAGAGCGCGGACGTGTACGAGACGCTGCTCACGGCCGCACCCGCGGCGTTTCGCAGCGTGACCGTATCGCTGCCGTTGTTGAGGCCCAGGGCTCCCGTGGAGGCGCCCACGGCTCCGATCACGCCGGCGGGCACCGCCGAGGCGTGGCCGTACACCACGACGGCGGTGGAGGGCGCGAGCGACGCTCCGGCGGGGAAGGTGTGCCGCGTCCCCGTGCTGTCGGCGAGCTTCCACCCGCCGATCGAGGCGGTCGCCGTGCCGACATTGATGATCTCGACGAACTCGCCGTCAGGATCGCTGCCCGGCTCGTTTGCGAGGACCTCATTGATGATCACGTTGGCCGTGCCGCCGCCGGCGCCGCCGCTGCCGCCGCTGCCGCCGCTGCTGCTGCTGCTGACGCTGCCGCCGCTGCCGTCGGGGATCACGAAATCGCGCACGACCCCCATGTGCTGCATGCTCGGGGCGCCGCTGTCCGACGAGAGCGCGGGGCTGATCTCCGAGAGCGGAGAATAGACCCGCGTGTCCACCACGAGGCCGTTCGCGAAGCTGCTCCCGCCGAGGACGACGGCGGTCTCGAGCGGCTCCAGATCGCTGTCGACGAGCACCCAGTCGTAGGGCTTGGACCGGCTGGCGTTGGTCTTGTCGTTCCCGTTCTTGTCGGCGGGATAGCTCCCGGGCTTGACGACGACGCTCGAGAGGGTCGTGACGCACGCCTCGTCCCGGCCCCCGGTGTTGAAGTCGCCGCCGATCACCAGGTAATCGTCAGGGTCGACGTGCGCCTGGATGAACGAGACGAGCTGCTGCGCCTCCGTGTTGCGCGCCCCCGAGCCCGACGTCAGGAAATGGACGCTGACCGCCCAGAGGTCGGCGGGGCCGGGGATGTCGATCCGCGCCCAGGCGAAATCCCGGTTGCCGACCGACGCGTCGTCCCACTCGCCAGACGCGACGATCGGCCACCGGCTCACGATCCCGTTCGGGATCTGCGCCCCGGTCTCGCGGTAATAACTGAACCCGGTGCCGAACGTGGCGTCCACGAAGCCGCGAATGGCGGACGTGGAGTTGTTGCCGTAGTTGAACTCTTGCAGCAGGACGATATCGGGCTCGACCCCCTGCAGGATGCGCTGGCCGTGCCCCGGATCGTAGCTCTGGTTCGTGCCGCTCGTGAGGTTCGCGGCCATGAGCCGGACGCGCGTCGAGAGCGCGTCGCCGTGCTCGCCCAGGAGGGCCGCCTCCGGGCCTACCTCCCCGTCGAGCGGCGGCTCGGCCGCGCACGCGGCCGCGGCCAGCGCCCACACGAGCAAAGGCACCCGAACCCGCACGAACCGCGCCAGCATCGAAGACATCGATCGCATATCGTTGCACCGGACCTTTCTCGGGATCGTCGCATTACAGCACGAAACAGCGGCAAGGCGGGCGTCATGCTCGCCCTGTCCCATGCTGAGATGATGCGGTTCCGGTTGAGAACGAGCGACATCGGGCTCGGGCCGCGCCTCCGGGAGGCCGCCGGGTCGTTCGGGACGGCCCCGCTCGACACCGTTGGTTCACGCTCGATCACGCTCGACGACGCTCGATCACGCTCGATGACGCTCGACCCAGCGATCCGCCGCGCCCGACTCCGGAGCTCAGCGGCCCCTCATGGCGAACGCGATCCCGCTCTGCAGGGAGCTCTTCACGGCGAGCCGGCCGAGGTCCACGCCGCTCTCCGCGAGGCGGTGGGCGACCTCGGGGCGGATCCCGGTGAGCACGGCCCGCGCGCCGAGCAGGCCCACGACCCGCACCACCTCGATCAGCGCCTCGATCGCCCCCGGATCGAGCGCGTCCACGCCGGTCAGATCGAGGATCGCGGTGCGCGTGCGGCGCTCCGCGACGCCGCGCGACAGCGCCTCGGCCACGCGGCGCACGCGCCCGGCCTCGAGCGGGCCGATGAGCGGCAAGACCACCACGTCGTCGCCGATGGGGATGAGCGGCATGGAGAGCTTCGCCAGCGCCGCCTCCTGGGCCTGAATCACCTCTTCCTGCAGCCGCGCGCGCTCCTGCTCGGCGCGCTTGTGCTCGGTCAGGTCGATGCCGGTCATGATGACGAACCGGAACCCCTCGTCCTTGCCGCGCAGGACCGCGCCCGACCAGGCCGTCACCCGGCGGGCGCCGTCCCTCGCCGTCCACGGGACCTCCACCTGCTTCCGCGGCGCGCCGGCGCCGAGCTCCTCGAAGAGCCCCTTGAGCTGCTCCGACGCCCCCGGATCGGGCGTGAGCTCCCAGAGATAGCTCGGCTCCAGGCGCCCGCGCCCGCTGCCCAGCGCCCGCTCGGCGGCGCTGTTCATGCGCACGATGCGCCCGCGCGCGTCGAGCACCACGATCAGGCCGTCGACGAGATCCATGACGCCGGCCATGAAGTCCCGCTCCCGGCTCAGCATCTCCTGCGCGTGCTTGCGCTCGAACAGGCGGCCGAGCTGCCGCGCGATCCGGCCGATGGTCGCGGTGAACTTCCCGTCGTCCGCGTACTCGGCGTCGGAGAAGAACTCCAGCACGGCCACCACCTCGGCCCCGACCACCACGGGGAACGCGAACCCCGCCTTGACGCCGAGGTTCTTCGCGAGCCGCGCGCGCGGGAAGTTGGCGTCCTCCGTCACGTTGCGCACCCAGACCGGCTGCTTGCTGGCGAGCACCCGCCCGGGCAGCCCGACCCCCGGGGTGAACTGCGTCGCCTCCGTGACCGCCTTGAAGGTCGCGAACTTCACCTCGTCGTTGAGGTACCAGAGCGCCGTCGGCAGGAGCAGCGAGGGATCGTCCGCCGCCGGCACGTACGCGTGCCCGACCGGCCAGCTCAGGTGATCGCAGATGTGCGCGATCGTGCGATGCAGCGCCTCCTCGACGCTCGCCGCCTCATGCACGTCGACGGTGACCACGCGGAGCAGCTCCACGAGCGAGCGCTCATCGGTCAACACGGTGTCCAGCCTCCATCGAGCTCTCGTCGAGGTCTCCTCCGACCGT
Source organism: Sorangium cellulosum So0157-2 (assembly GCF_000418325.1). GTDB lineage: Bacteria > Myxococcota_A > Polyangia > Polyangiales > Polyangiaceae > Sorangium > Sorangium cellulosum_D. The sequence goes on along the minus strand of NC_021658.1, from coordinate 11,177,564 downwards.
TTGATGAGACCGGTCATGATTGAAGGAGTAACACGCCCAATGTGTCCGATCGGTTTCCGCGGCGAGGCGATCTCGGCGGCGATGCGCCGAGCCGCCGCGCGGTCGGCGTGCCGGCGCGCCGGCGCGCCGGCGCCGACCGCCGCGTCACGGCGCCGCGACGCCGCGGTGACCTCGCCGGGCCGGTCCACCGGCGCGCCGGCGATCCTCCGAGAGGATCGCGGCCCGGCCGTCCATGTCATCGCTGGACGATGGCGCGCGGTTCCCCTTAATGTGTTCGCCGCCCCGCGAGGTTTCTGCGCGGGCGCGGGGCCGTCCCGCGGGCGACCTTCGGGGCGTCCGCTTCTGCTTCCGACCAATTCCGATGAAACGAACGACGATGCTCTCGACCTGTCTTCGCCGGTGCGCGTTCGCGGTGACGTTGCTGGCCGCGTCGCCGGCGCTCGCGGCGAAGCCGCCGGAGGGCGCCTCGGCCGAGGCGCAGCAGCTCGCCCGGACCAAGGCGCACGAGGGGCTCAAGCTCTACGGCGCGGACCGCTGGCAGGAGGCGTTCGAGGTCTTCAAGGAGGCGGACGGGCTCTATCACGCGCCGACGCTCGTGCTCTACATGGCGCGGTGCCAGCGCAAGCTCGGCCGGCTGGAGGAGGCGCGCGGCCTGTACGAGCAGGTCCTCGCCGAGCCGCTCCCGGAGGACCCGCCGGCGGCGTTCCTCGACGCGCGGAGGGACGCGGAGACCGAGCTCGCGGCCGTGCGCGCGGCGCTGGAGGCGCCCGCGGCTCCGGCGCCGGCGTCGCGCGCGCCCGCCTCGGGGGTCGCGGAGGGGGAGCGCGGCTCGCTGCTGCCGGCGGGGCTCGCGTTCGGGCTCGGGGCGGTGGGCATCGGCGTCGGCGCCGCGACCGGCCTCGTGTCGCTCTCGAAGGTGTCCGACATCGAGTCGCGCTGCGACGGCAAGCGCTGCCCGCCCGAGCTGAAGGGCGACGCCGACGCCGCGACCACGCTGGGCCATGTGTCCACCGTGAGCTTCATCGTGGGCGCCGCCTCGGCCGCGGCGGGGGTCGTGCTGCTCGTGGTCCGGCCCGACGGCGACGCGGCGCCCGACGCCGCGGGCGCGGCGCCGCAAGCGAAGCGCGGCGTGGTCTGGCGCGCCGGGGTGGGCCTCGGGCGGATCGAGATCCAGGGAACGTTCTGATGGGCAGCGCCGCCGCGCAGGGCGGCGCCGCGCCGCAGGGCAGCGCCGCGCGGCGGCCGAGAGCCGCCCCGCGGCGCCGCGCCCGTTCAGGTCAGTCGCACGTGGCGACCTCGCAGGCCTCCATCTCGGGGGCGCACGCCGCGAGGATGCACGTGTTGCACACCTCCCTGTCCCCGCCGCGGCAATCCTCGTCGCACGCGCCGAAGGCCCCGCTGGTCTGGCAATTGAGCGTCTCCGAGAGCTGAGGCCCGACCTTCTCGCAGGTGTTCACGATGCAGCCATAGAACGCGGCCTCGTCGCCGGCGCTGTTGATGCACGCGAACGCCTCGGCGCACGTGGTCTTCCCGGAGCCGAACCACGTCGAGGCGTCGAAGCCCTCGCTGTTCCGGCAGTTCTCGTAGGCCTTCGACCGCGGGAAGTACGGCCCGATCAGCATGCACATCTCGTCCTTCGTGGTCAGGCCCTGCGCGATGTCGCGATCCTCGGTGTTCTTGAAATCGCAGCGGTAGTCCAGGGCCTCTCCCGCCTTGACCTCGAGGAACGGCGAGAACTCCTGCGACGGGACCCCCTCCCATTTGTCGTGGGCGTACAGCTCCGTCATCGTGCCGTCGAGGTCGACCTTGTTGGCGACGTAGCCGACGCCGCGGCGGTGCATGTGCGACTGGATCCTCACGACCGAGATGTCCTCATCGGTGGTGCAGCGCATCCGCGCCGAGGACTCCCCGTGCGGCGGCACGCTGATGAACGGGTTGTAGTGGAAGAGCATGCCCGCCTCGACCTTCACCTCGTCGTCCGCGATCGTGTAGAGGTTGACGCGCGCGTCGGTCTCGAGCGGCGCGCCCGAGGCGTTCAGGTAGTGCGTGTTCATCAGGAGCACCGTGCCCGGAGCGACCTTGAGCGCCACGCCCTCCGGGAGCTCGCCGAGGAAGGAGTTGCCGTCGGGGGACTGGGAGCCGGCGACCACGCCGGTGACGTCCCAGTAGGCCTGGGGGCCCTGGCTGCAGTCGTGGACCTGGGATCCATCGATGGGGTCACCGTCGCGCGTCTCGCTCGGGATCTCGGTGTACGGCGTTGCGTAGAGGAGGACGTGGTGGCTCCCGCTCGAGAACCGCACCACCTCCTTGTTGACGTTGAGCCCCTCCGGCGGCGCGACGAAGAGCTGGCAGCGCTCGACCTCCTGCCCCGGCTCGATCGTGGAGACCATTCGATACTGCACGCCGGCGCCTTCGGCCGGCGGCTCCAGCCCCTGGTCCTCCGGGGTCCCCGGCCCGGGGCCGGGTTCCGAGGAGGAACAGCCGAAGAGCGCGACGGCGCCGAGGAGAGCGATGAGCGAGGTGGTTGTGCGCATGCGTCGATACCTGCTGTGTGGTGGTCTCATATCCTGCGCGCGCATGTGACCGAGCGCGCGCATCGTTCCCGGGGTCGCGCGGTGGCGTCGCGCTCGCCCAGGGAAATCTGTCGACGCCGGGTGGCCGGCGCCGGAGTGTCCGCGTCCGCCCTCATGCACGGGCGGGGCGGAGGCGGACGGGGAACGAGGTCATCTTCCGGAGCGAGGGGCGCGGAGCGAACACCGCCGGCCCCGCGAGCTCCCTCTCGGGAAAGCGGCTGACGAGCGTCTCGATGGCGATCCGCCCCTCGAGGCGAGCCAGCGTCGCCCCGATGCAATAGTGGGCGCCGCCCCCGAAGGCAACTCCCGCGTCGGCGCTTCGCCGCAGATCGAGCGACGAGGTGGGGGGATAGGCCGCCTCACCCTGCTCCTCGGCCTGGATCGGCAGTGTCAGAATGTCGTTGTCCAGGGGCCTCCTCCGGCGCTCCTCGACGGTCTCGCTCACCACCTCGATCCCTACGTCGAGCGCCGCCTCGAGCTTCCCCCCTTTCGTCCGGCGAGAGCCGCCCCGCCATGGACAGGCGATGAATCGCGTCCGTGAAGCGGAGGGCTAACGCGTCGTGTCATTCTGGGATCTCGAACATCGAGGCAGTCGGCAGCGGCGGAATGCTTGTTGCATCGTGACGTGGCGCGCCGGCGTCAGCCGCACGTCGCGATCTGGCAGGCGTCGAGGTCCGCTTTGCACGCCGTGGCCATGCACGACTCGCACGCTTCGCCGGGCTGGCTGCACGCCTCGGCGCAGGCGCCGTACCCCGCGCTCCACTGACAGCGAATGACGTTCGAGATCGCGGGCCCGACGTTCTCGCAGCTGTTCACGATGCAACCGAAGGACCTGGGCCCGTTGCCTCCGTCCGCGGCCTTTGCCTCGCCGAGGCACGAGAGCGCCTCCGCGCACGTGGCTGCCCCGGAGCCGAACCAGGTCGCGGCGAGCAATCCCTCCTTGGTGTGGCAGTTCTCGTACATGGGGGAGCGCGGGAAGTACGGTCCGATGAGCATGCACATCTCGTCCTTCGTGGTCAGGCCCTGGGCGATCTCGCGCTCCTCGGCGTTCGCGAAGTCGCAGCGGTAGTCGAGGGCCTCTCCCTTCTTGACCTCGAGGAAAGGGGAGAACTCCCGGGTCGGCACGTTCTCCCACTGGTCATGGGCGTAGAGCTCCGTCATCTCGCCGTCGAGATCGACCTTGTGGGCGACGTAGCCGACGCCGCGGCTGTGCGTGTGCGACTGGATCCTCACCACCGAGATATCCTGATCGGCGGTGCACCGCATCCGCGCGGAAGACGCCCCGCGCGCCGGCACGTCGATGAAGGGGTTGTAGTGGAAGAGCATGCCCCCCTCGATCTCCACCTCGCCATCCGGGATAGTGTAGATGTTGATGCGCGCGTCCGTCTCGATGGGCTCGGCCGAGGCGTTGATGTAGTGGGTGTTCATGAGGAGCACCTTGCCCGGCGGGACCTTGACCGCGACGCCGGGCGGGAGCTCGCCCAGGAAGGAGGCGCCGTCGCGGGACTGGGAGCCGGCGAACACGCCGTTGATCTCCCACTCGCCCTGAGGTCCGTCCTTGCAGTCGTGGACCTGGGTCGCGTCGATGGGCACGCCGTGGCGCGTCTCGGTCGGGAGCTCGGCGTAGGGGGTCTCGTAGAGCAGGACATGGTGGCTCCCGCTCGAGAACCGCACCTCGTCCCGCTGGATGTTGAGCCCCTCCGGAGGCACGACGAAGAGCTTGCAGCGCTGGATCTCGACCCCAGGGTCGAGCATGGCGACCATTCGAAATTGCACGCCAGCGCCGGCGGGCGGAGGCGCCAGCAGATCGTCCTCGGGCACGTCCGAGGAGGGGTCCGAGGACGCGCAGCCGACGAGCGTGCACGTGCCGAGGAGAGCGACGAGCTTGATGGGTGTGCGCATAGGGTGGTCCTGCTGTGGGTTGATCCCGATTGCGAGGCGGTCGCTGACGACGAGGCGATCGAGCGAGGCGCGAGCGTCACGCCTTGCGGACGATCAGCTGGTAGCCATGCAGGACGATCTCGTGCCCTCCCTTGACGAATCCGAGGAAGGCATCGATGCCCGGCTTCGGGTCGACAGCGGCCGCGATCTCCTTCGGGTAGGAGCCGCCGATGGCGTAATCGTCGAAGATCGCGAGGCCGCCGCGCCGGAGGAGCGGCCAGACCGAGAGCGCGTCCTGGAGGGCGTCCACCGGGTGATGCGAGCCGTCGACGTAGGCGATATCGAACGTCGAGCCCGAGAGCAAGGGGAGCGCCTGGCGCGAGTACCCTTTCAGCTTCGTCACCTTGTGGCCGGCGCCCGTCTGCCGCATGTTGTGATCGAAGTGCCGCTCTGCCTGCAGCTGGCCCGGTCCGTCGAAGGGATCGACGCAGACGAGCCGGCTGGTCTCGTGCGTGAGGACGTTCTCGAGCAACCAGCAAGCGCTCAGCCCCTCGAAGGAGCCGATCTCCAGGCATCGCACGTCGGGCTTGCCGCGCAGCGGAGCGAGCACGGGCTCCCAGGACGTGACGTTGTGAGTGAACCAGTCCTGTGTGATCCGGTAGCGGGCATGGGGGAGCAGGTCGAACAGGCTCGAGCGGCCGAGCAGGCCGCCGACGGCGTCGCGCGCCCGCCCGCCCAGATCGCTCCCCTTGGCGAGGTGGTGGACGACCTCGAACACGACGCGCTTCGCGAGCGAGAGCGCCGGGAGCGCGGCGGCGCCGTCCCGCTCGGCGCGGCGCGCGAGGCCGTCGAGCCTGGCCTCGAGCGTCGCCGCGAGGCGCTCGACGGCCGCGGTGACGTCCTTGCCGTCCGCCACGTCCTGCAAGATCCCGACGTACAGATCCATGGCGCCACGGTCGAATACGGAAGTCTCGACAGAGCCCTGGGGCTCTCCACGATCGACGCTATCCATGCGTTTGCTCTCCTCTCTCGGCCGATCTCGCGGCCGCCTCGCGCCGGTGCTGCTGGACAACGCGAGGCTTGATGATGTTCCTGGCGACATAGGTGATCCACGGCGGCGGCATGGGCCTGAGCATCAGGCGCCACAGCTTCATCGAGAGCGGCGCGACGTCCGGGATCGGCTTGCCCACGGGCAGCGCGAAGCCGAGGAGCGCGCCGGGCACCGCGGGCAGCGCGTCTCGGCGGACGTAGATGAACGTGTTGAACCGGTACCAATACGACACCTCCGGGTCGTCCTTCACCGACGGGCGGATCGCGTCGAGGAGCAGGTACCCGCGCTCGTCGAAGAGCTCGCGCCAGTACCCGTACGGGCGCTCGTTGATGTGGAATTCTCCGCCCTGCCCCGGCGGCGCAGCGGAGAACAGGACGACGCTCCCGTGGCGCGTCAGCGAGCCCACGAAGTCCCTGGCGGCCTCTCGCGGCAGATGCTCGCCGACCTCCAAGCTCTGGACGAGATCGAACCGCCGCCCGAGCTGCACGGGCTGGGTCAGATCCGCGGCGCGGAACTCGGAGGGATCGACGAGCAACGCGCCGCTCTCCACGTGCGCTCCGTCGAGGCCGAGCACCTCGGGAACGCCGAGCTGCTTCCAGACCTTCAACCACGCGCCGTGGCCGCACCCGAAATCCACGACGCTGGTCACGTTGAACCACGTCAGGAGGAGACGAAGGATAGGCTCGGCGGAGCGCATCGCCTCCCTGTTCATGATGTCGTAGAACTCTCTGTCGTAATCGTACATGACGTCCACGCCCCGGTTGAGGTAGCTTCGCTCCACGTCGGCGGCGGCCGGCGCTCGGCAGGCCGCCCGCTCACTCGCCGCCGCCCTGCGCGATCGCGCTGTCCGAGGCCCTCACGGGCGCCCTCTTGCCCGGCGCGGCGAGGACCTCGGGGGCAGCCTCGCCTCGGATCAGCGAGCGCAGCGCCTCCAGGAAGGAGCCGTTGAGCCGCTCGATCGTCCCGCGGCGGTGCACGTTCTCGCTGTAGTTCCAGAGCGCGGTCAGGCGGCCGCTGAAGATCCCCACCTGACATTGCAGGAGGAAGTCTCGCATGTTCTCCGGATCCTCCATGCCCGGAGGTATCTGAGGCACCGCCTTGACCAGCGCCGTATCCGATACGGGCAGCTCGAACTGTCCCACGTAGTTGAAGATCATCTCGCGCCTCGGCAAGGACTTCAGCGCTGCCACGATCTCCTCATCCTGGCTGAGCCAGCGCAGGGCTGCGTAGGTGCTCCCGTGGCGGAGGAGCCGATCGAACTGACTTTTGACGCTCTGAAGCGCCTCGAGCGGGGTCCGCGGGCCCCGCAGCTGGAGCAGGAGGGGGATGCCGTGCGCGAAGAGGCCCACCGTGCGGGCCAGGTCCAACTCGTCGGACGGGGCCTCCCGGCCGTGCACGATCACGTCGAGCAGCAGGGAGTCGAGGCCGGCCGAGCGCGCGAACGCCTGCCCGAGCGCCGAGAGCAGCGCGACCATGATCTGGGCGCGGTGGGTCCTCGGGAGATCCTGCAGCAGCGCGCTGGTCTCTTCGGCGGAGAGCGACGACGAGAAGATCCGCGTGGACGCGATCGTGTTGGCCTCTCTCCCGCTCGGGTGATCGATCGGAAGAGGCGTCACCGCGCCCCAGGGAAGGGAGCGCCAGTACTCCAGGTCGCGCTTTCTCTCCGGCGATCGAGCGTGGTCGACGAGCCGCTCTGCCCATTGCTTGTACGACGTGGTCTTGGGGGGCAAGAGCACGGGCTGACCCTGCTTCAGCTGGTGGTACGCCATCTCGATATCGGCGAGCACGATCTGGAGAGACACGACGTCGCTCACCAGGTGATGAAGGATGATGAGCAGCCTATCGCGCTGATCGCCGCCCAGGCCGAAGTAAACGACCTGCACGAGCGGCCCGGCGAAGAGGTCGAGCTTCGTCTGGAGCTCGACCACCGCCGCGTCCATCGCGCTGGCCTGCTCCGCGGGGGGCAGCGCCGAGAGGTCGAGGTGGGTGAGCGGCACCGTGTCCTCCGGAGGCGCGAACCGCTGCCGCCACCCGCGCTCGTCGCGCGCGAACCGCGTACGGAGCGCGTCGTGGTGCAGGAGCACGGCCCGGAGCGCCTGCGAGAGGCGCTCTGGCTCGAGCGGCCGGATCAGCTCCCAGAGCGTCGCGAGGTTCCAGTGATGAGGGTTCGGGAGATCGCGCGACAGGAGCCAGTGCTGGTTCGGCCCCAGCGGGACCTCGCCGGTGACGAGCGCGCGCGCGGCGTCGACCGGCGCGGCGCCGCCGGCGGCCGCGCCGTCGGCGATCATCGCGCGGATCTGGCGGGCGAGCTCTCCGACGGTCACGCCCTTCAACAGATCGACGACCGGGACGGTGGCCCGGAGGTCGGTCCCGATCCGGTTCTTCAGCTCGAGCGCGAGCAGGGAGTCGAGCCCGAGGTCGTTGAGCAGCGAGCGCCGGTCGATCCGTGAGGCCGAGAGCCGCAGCACGCGCGCGACGAGGCCCTGGAGGTAATCGACGAGGCGCTCTTCCTGCTCGGCGGGGTCCGCGGGCTCGAGGATGGCCTGGAGCGGGTGCTTCGGCGGCGCGCTCGCGGCGCGCGCGGCCTCGCCGCCGGCCGCGGCGCCGTCGAGCAGGCGCGCGATGAACGGCACGGCGCCGCCGGAAGAGAAGTTGTTCCGCGCGAATGTTTGAGGATCGGAGACCCACAGGACCGTCGCCTGGTCGATGTCCTGCTGCAGGACGTGCCCGAGCGCCTCCAGGCCGCGGCGCGGCGAGAAGGGGGGCATCCCGCGGTTGTTGAAGTAGTCACCGAGCGTCGTGGCCATGCCAGCTTCGGCCCATGCTCCCCAGTTGATGCTGCTGGCCGGGAGGCCGAGGCCGCGCCGGTACTGCGCGAGGCCGTCGAGGAAGGCGTTGGCAGCACCGTAGTCTGCCTGCCCCGCGGTGAAGGCGAGCGCGGCGATCGACGAGAAGAGCACGAAGAAATCCAGCGGCTCCCGCTCGAGATGCCGGTGCAGCAGCCAGGCGCCCTGCACCTTCGGTCGCGCGGTCTCGAGGTACTCCTCCATGGTCATCGCGGCCATCAGGTGCGGTCTGCTCACGCCGGCGGCGTGGATCACGCCTCGGATCGGGGGATACCCCTCGTCCCGGTGCTGACCGAGGAACGCGGTGAGCTGCGCCTCGTCGGCGATGTCGAGGGCGGCCACGTGCACGCTCGCGCCCAGCGCCTCCAGCTCGCGGACGGCAGCGACGCGCTGCCCGAGCGGCGTGTCGGCGGCGGCCTCGCGCCACGCCGCGCGCGGCGGGAGCGCGCTGCGACCGAGCAGGACCAGCCGGCGCGCGCCGTGCTGCACCATCCAGCGCGCGACAAGGAGCCCCAGCCCGCCGAGCCCGCCCGTGATGAGGTAGCTGGCGTCGGCCCGGAACGAGAGCGCCGGCGCGACCTGCGCGAGGTCGGGGCGCGCGACAAGCCGAGGCACATGACGCCGCCCGCGCCGGTAAGCCACCTGGTCCGTCACCCTGCCCGCGATCAGGTCGTCGGCGAGCAGCGCGACCTCGTCGAGCGGGCTGCTCGGGTCGAGGTCGATCAGGCCGCCGTAGCGATCGGCGTGCTCTTGATAGCCGACCATGCGCATCATGCCCCAGAGCGCGGACTCGGCGACCGCGGTCGGGGGGAGGTCGGGCGTGACCGGCTGCACGCCGCGCGTCGCCGCCCAGATGCGCGGCAGCTCGCTGTGGCCGCTGCGATCGAGCGCCTGGACGAGGTGCAACAAGGCGATCGGGCCGAGCGCCTGCGCGCGGTCGAGATCCCCGAGCGTGAGGCCCTCGGCGGGGATCGTGTCCAGGCTGAAGAGGTGGAGGATGCCGCGCCACGGCTGCCGCGCGCGCGCGAACACCGCGGCGACCAGCCGCTGCATGTCGTCGAGGGACGCCGGGTTCACCGCGAAGCGGCGCTGCGCCTCGTCCGCCTCGTAGCGCGCTCCGGCGAACACCAGGACGCACCGGTCGCCCCGGGCTTCCAGCTGCGCCGCGAGCGCCTGCCCGAACCCTTGCCGATCGGCCAGCAAAAGCCAGCTGCCACGCCCGCGCGGCGCCTCCGGGGCCGCGTCGGGCTGAGGCTGCCATTCTATCCTGTAGAACAGGCTGCTCGTATCGACGGCGTCGTCGGATCGCGCGTGCTCCAGCGAGCGGGCGACGGCGCCCCGCAGCTCCAGCACCACGTTGCCGGCGTCGTCGCAGGCGATCAGATCGCCGCGCAGGACGCGCTCGTCGAACTCCACGACCTGGGAGCGCACCCAGAGCTGCTCGGGCACCCGGCCGCGGAGCTGCAGCGACGCGATGTGGGTGGGCAGGTAGACCCCTCGGCTGCGATCGCCGGCGTCGTCCGCCGGCATGGTCGTCGCCAGCAGCACCTGGAAGCAGGCGTCCAGCAGCGCCGGGTGCAGCGCATACCCGCCCTGCGCGGCGCGCGGCTCCCCGCGCAGGGCGACGCGCGCCACGGCCGAGGCCGCGCCGCGCCAGAGCTGAGCGATCCCGCGGAACTCGGGGCCGTAGTGGAGCCCGAGGCTCCTCAGGTAGCGATAGCAGTCCTGCGTCGACGTCTCGCGCGGGTGCTCGGCGCGCCACTCGGGCAGCGGGAGCCTCCGTGCGCGGCGGTCCTCCGGAAGGAGGCGGAAGGTCGCGCTCGCGTGCCGCGTCCATTGCTGCGGGTCGGCGCTGGCGCGGCTCCCGACGCTCGCCGTCCCCTGCGCGCCGTCGCAGACCACCTGGAGGCGCGGCTGGGTGTCCGGGTGCACGAAGAGCGCTTTGTGAAACTCGATGCCTGTGAGCTCGATCCCCCGGTCCCCTGCTCCGAACAGCGCTCTGGCCGCGGCCAGCATCATCTCGATGTACCCAGCGCCCGGGTACACCACGGCGCCTTGCACCACGTGGTCCTTGAGGTAGGGCAGGCGATCGACGTCGACGACGCTCTCCCAGGTCGGCTGGAAGCTGGGCAGCCGATCGCCGAGCAACGGGTGGCCCGGCGCCCCCAGCCGGTCGCGCCGCGAGGCGTCCGACTCGACCCAGTGCGGCTCGTGCTGCCACGGGTAGCGCGGCAGCCGCACGACGCGCGCGCCGCGCGGATCGCCCGGGTGCACGCCGCGCCAGTCGACGGGGAACCCCGCGACGTAGAGCGCGCCCAGCGCCTCGAGCAGGGTAGCGCGCTCGCCCGCCTTGCGGCGCAACGAGGTCAGCACGCTGGCCTTCCGGCCGTGCAGCGCGGCGCACTCCTGGATCGAGGAGCCCAGCACCGGGTGCGCGCCGAGCTCCAGGAACGTGTCGTAGCCCTCCTGGAGGAGCGCCTCGGCGGCGGGCGCGAACAGCACGGTATCGCGCACGTTGCGCCACCAGTACTCGGCGTCCCACTCGCTCCCTTGCGACCGGGCGCCGGTCACCGTCGAGAAGAGCGGCAGCGCTGCCTGCCGCGGTCGGATGTGCTGGAGCGCCTCGATCAGCTCATCGCGCAGAGGATCCATGTAGTGGCTGTGGTACGGCACATCGACCTGCAAGAAGCGGACGAACACCTTCCGCTCCTCGTATGGCCGGACGAACTCCGAGAGCGCGTCGTGGTCGCCGACGAGGGTCACCGCGCTCGGGCCGTTCACGGCGGCGATGGAGATGCGCGCTTCGCGGCCGGCCAGGGCGGCCCGGGCCTCGAGCAGCGGGATCCCCACCGCGACCAGCTTGCCCTGTCCAGTGGTCCGGTGCTGAAGGCGGCTGCGATGATAGATGATCTGGATCGCCTCCTCGAGGTCGAACACGCCGGCGCAGTAGGCCGCCGCCACCTCGCCGGCGCTGTGCCCCACGATGGCGTCCGGCGCGATGCCCCAGGACCGCCACAGCGCGGCCAGGCCGGCCTGGAGGGCGAAGCTCGCCGGCTGGGCGATCTGGGTCTCGGACATGCGCGAGCGCCCCTCGTCCGCCAGCATCTGCTCGAGCAGCGACCCTCCGGCGTGCCGGCGCAGGAGCGCGTCGCATTCCTTGACGGTCTCGTAGAACACCGGCTCTCGTGCCAGGAGCTCGCGGCCCATGGCCCACCACTGAGGCCCCATGCCCCCGAACACGAACACGAGGCGCGCCGGGGTGTGCGGCCGGCGCCCGATGGCCGCGCCGGGCGCCGCCTCGCCTGCCGCGATCGCGGTCAGCTGCTCGGCGAGCGCCTCGCAGGACTCGGCCCGCAGCGCCAGCCGGTGCTCGTGGTGGGTGCGGCGCACGCCGGCGGAGCGGCAGAGATCGCGCAAGAAACCGGGCTCGTCCTCGTGCCGGGCGATCAACGCGCGGTACGCGCGCGCGGTGTCCAAGAGCGCCTGCTCGCTCCGCGCGGACAGGGGGAGGAGCTCGCTCCGGGCCTCCTCCGCCGGGAGCGGCGTGACCGGCGCGGCCGGCGCCTCCTCGAGCACCACGTGGGCGTTGGTCCCGCCGAAGCCGAAGGAGTTGACGCTGGCCAGCCGCGGGCCAGCCGTGCGGGGCCAGGGCTCGAGCGCGCGAGCGACCTTCAGGCCGAGCGCGTCGAAGTCGATCCCGGGGTTGGGTTGCTGGAGGTGGAGGTGCGGCGGAATGGCGCCGTGCTTCAGCGCCAGCGCTGCCTTGATGAGCCCCGCGACGCCCGCGGCGGCCTCGAGATGACCGATGTTCGTCTTGACCGAGCCGATCCAGCATGGGTCGTCCGGCGCCCGGCTGCTCCCCAGCACGGCGCCGAGCGCATTCGCCTCGATCGGGTCGCCCACCGGCGTGCCCGTGCCGTGCGCCTCCACGTACTGGATCTGAGCCGGCGATACGCGCGCCCGTTCACACACCTCCCGGATCAGCGCCTGCTGAGCCTGGCCGCTGGGGACGGTGATGCCGTTCGTGCGGCCATCCTGGTTGACGCCGCTGCCGCGAATGACGGCGTAGATCGGATCTCCGTCGGCGAGCGCCCGGCGCAGCGGCTTGAGCACCACGATCCCGGCGCCCTCGCCGCGCACATAGCCGTTCGCGCGCGCGTCGAACGCCTTGCTGCGCCCGTCGGGCGAGAGCATCCCCGCCTTCGACTCGGCGATCGTGTATTCCGGCCGGAACATCGCGTTGACGCCGCCGGCGAGCGCCAAAGCGCTCTCGTCGTTCCAGATGCTCCGGCACGCCAGGTGCACCGCGACCAGGGACGAGGAGCAGGCGGTGTCCAGCGCCACGCTCGGCCCGCGGAGATCGTACATGTAGGAGAGGCGATTCGCCAGCATCGTCATCGCGCTGCCGGTCGCGGCGTGCGGGCCGATGAGATCGCGGTTGTTCGCGTCCAGCTGGAAGATCTTGATATCTTCCGTGAAGCCGCCGATGAACACGGCCGTATCGCTCCCGGCCAGCTGCTCGGGGACGACCCCTGCGTCCTCGAGCGCTTCCCAGCTGACCTCCATGAGCCAGCGCTGCATCGGGTCGAGCGACGCGGCTTCGCGCGGAGACATCCCGAAGAAGAGGGCGTCGAAGAGCTCGATGCGCTGCTGTACGAACCCGCCCCAGCGAGACACCGTCTTGCCGGGCTTACCTGGGCTCTGGTCGTAGAAGCGCTCGATGCTCCATCGATCGGGCGGCACTTCGCCGATGGCATCCACGCCGTCGCTCAGCAGTTTCCAGAAGCTGTCGGCGTCGTGCGCCCCGCCGGGGAATCGGCAACCGATGCCGACGATCGCGATCGGCTCCATGCGAGCGTCAATGCCATCGGAGCCGCGTGAGAACGTGGATGAAGCGGTGTTGCTGGGCATTTCTGATCCTTGTCTCGTCGGCCGCTGACCACGGCGCGAGGTACGCTCGAAGGCTGCGGATTCACGGAGGAGCGCTCGTGCGCTCGTCTCATGAGGCTTCGCGAACACGGACGCCGTACCGGGGGATCTCCTCCGTCGATCGCGGCGACCTGCGTCGCTGGCTGGCCGAGATGCAGGTGGTACGCCGGCGCGCGTCGGGCGCGACGAGCCTCAAGAGCTCAGGCGCCGCGTGAACAGGAGATGACGCGGCCGAGCCGGCGCCGCGCGCCGTCGGACCTGTCGAGGCGCGAAGACGGCGCCGCGCGTGCTGAGATAAAACGTCGCCCTCCGTCCGTGTCGTTAACCACGATGTCAGCTGCCGTGCAACTGATTCTGTATCGATCTTGACAGTTCTTAACGGGTTCGCTTTATCATTCTTAACATGGCATGAGTCGTCTCGGTCTGCAGGGGCGGCAACTCGGGTGCTCCGCCTGCCAGCGCGATGGTCGCGATGGCGCCTCGTTGCGGACGAGGGCCGCGGTGAGGACGAGCCGTCTGCGCAGGGGCCGAGCTCGCGCGGCGCCGGCGCGCGTGTTCGGCCGAGCGCTCGTCGAACACCGCGCAGCGCATCGGTCGGCTCTGCTAGCCTGGGCTGGTGAGACCCCGCCGTGACCGGCACCGCATCTCCCTAACCCTCGCCCTCGCAACCGAAGTCGCGCTCCTCGCCCCGGCCGCGGCGCGGGCGGCGGACCCGGCGCCCGCCCTCGCGATCGACCTCGGGGGGGCGCAGCTCGACCTCGTGCTGGTGAAGGAGGGCCGCTTCCGCCAGGGCTCGCCGCCGGCGGAGGCGGGCCGCGGCGACGACGAGGCGCCCCGGGAGGTGACCCTGAGCCGCGGCTTCTACCTGGGCAAAGTCCCGGTCACGGTCGGGCAGTTCAAGCGCTTCGTCGAGCAGACCGGCTACCGCACCGAGGCCGAGGTCGGCGCCTCCGGCGGGTTCGGCTTCGACGGCAAGGGCCTGTCGCAGCGCAAGGAGTTCACCTGGAGGGCTCCCGGCTTCCCGCAGACCGACCAGCACCCGGTGACGCTGGTGACGTTCAAGGACGCGGGCGAGTTCGCCCGTTGGCTCACGCAGCGGACCGGCCGCGCCTTCGATCTGCCGACCGAGGCGCAGTGGGAGTACGCCCACCGCGCGGGGACCCAGACGCGGTTCTACGCGGGGAACGACGACGCGGCCGCCGCGGCCATCGGGTGGTTCAAGGGCAACGCCGGCAGCGGCACCCGGCCTGTCGGGCAGAAGCAGCCGAACGCCTTTGGCCTGCACGACATGAGCGGCAATGTCTACGAGTGGTGTCGCGACTTGTACGCTCCCTACGCGCCCGGCCCCGCGGTCGACCCCGAGCAGACCTCGGCGCCGGGCGGCGACAAGCCCCGGCGCGTGCTGCGCGGCGGCTCGTGGCTCAAGGACGCGAAGCACCTGCGCGCCGCGGCGCGGTACCGCAACGACCCCGGCAGCCGCAACGCGGACAACGGCTTCCGCGTGGTCGCCGCGCTGGAGGCGAGCGCCCCCGCGGCCGCCGCGCCTTCGCCGGCCGCGCCGGCGGGGTCCGCGCGCGCGCCGCGCTCGAGCTCGGGGTCGACCGCGGCGACGGTGGCGTTCGTCGGCGGCGGCCTCGTCGTGGCGAGCGCCGTCATCGGCCTCATCGGCGTGCTCGTGCACCGCGCGACCCGCCGCAAGCCCATGCCCGGGGCGCCGCCCGGCGTGACGTTCCGGCCGCAGGGCGACGGCTTCTGGCTGCACGCGCCCCCGCACCTGCACGGGTCGGTGCTCCATTACCGCTGCCTCGTGAAGGGCGCGATGCGGCGCACGTCGGTCCCCATCGAGGCGAGCCCGCGCGGGCAGTTCGTCTACACGGGCGGCGTCCCGTCGGCGGTGGAGGCGGAGCAGCTCGGCGCGGCGGCGTGGGCCGCGGCGCCGTCCGCCGCGCCGCCCGCGGCCCACGCCGCCGCGCCGCGCGCCGCGTGGGGCGGCCAGCGCTCGCGGGAGCGCATCTCCAGCGCGCCGGACGTCGCCGTCGTCGCGCCCTTCCGCGGCTACCCCTCGGCCTACTGAGCCGCGCCGCTCGCGCCGCATGCGCCCGCCGATCTGCGCCGTCTTCGCCGAAGCGCCCGAGCACCGCGCCCGCGCCGGCCGCACGCTGCGCGCGCTCCGGCTCGCCGGGCTCGCGCCGCTCGACCTCACGCCCGCGCCGCTCGCGGCCGCGGCGGACGCGATCGCGGCGGGGCCGGTGTGGCTCGTGCGCGGCGGCGCCTGGCCCGCCCCGTCCGCGGCGCTCGATCCGGACCCGTTCCCGCCGCCGAGCGACACCGGGCTGCCGGTCTGCGCGCTCGGCGCCGTGCTCGCGCCGCTCGACCTCGCCGCGGCGCCGGCTGCGGCCTCGGCGCCGCCCGCGCGCTCGGCGGCCTCCCGCGCGGCGCCCTCCGCGGCCGCGTCGCCGGCGTCCGACGCCGCGGCGTGGGCCGAGCTGCTGCGGGCGACGGGCGGCGAGCTGAGCCGGGCCGCGCGCCGCGCGCCGGCGCGCCGCGCGCCGGGGCGCCGCGCGCCGGGGTTGCCCCGCGCCGCGAGCGTGTACCTCGACGCGCCGCTCGCCGCGGGCGTCGCGGCGCGCCTCCGCGCGGGCGATCCGCTCGACGCCGCGCTCCAGGGCGAGCTCGGGGCGCGGCGGGCGCGCGTGGTGCGGCACGCGCCGCTCGACGTGTGCGACGACGCGGCGCTGCGGGTCGCGCAGGTCGTGACCAGCCTTCAGCAGGGCGGCGCCGAGCGGATCGCGATCGACCTCGCGACCGCGCTGCCGCGCCGCGGCGTGCGCTCGCGCGTCTGCGCGGTGTACCGGCCGACCCGCCCCACGTTCGGCGCGCCGCCGGGGACGCTCGACCTGTCCGGGGCGCCCGGCGACCGCGAGGCGCGCTTCGACGCGCTCGCCCGCGGGCTCGCCGCGTGGGGCGCGGATCTCGCGCACGCGCACCTGTTCGACGCCGAGGACCTCGGCCGGCTCTCCGCGCGCGGGTACCGGCCGCTCGTGACGGTGCACAACGTGGCCGCGGGCTGGCCGGCGGGGCTCGATCGCCTCGACCCGGACGGCGCGGCGCTGCTCGTGGCGTGCGCGCGCGCGGTCGAGGCGGAGCTCGCCGCGCGCGGGCTGCCGGTCCCGCGGCGCACGGTGTGGAACGGGATCGACGTGGGGCCGGCGGAGCCCGGCGGCGCGCGATCGGCGGCGGCCGCGGCGTGGCGGCGGCGCCTCGAGATCGCGCCGGGCGATCTCGTCCTGCTCGCCGTGGCCAACCCGCGGCCGCAGAAGCGGCTGCACCTCTTGCCCGCGATCCTCGCGGCCACGCGCTCTGCGCTCGCCGCGGCCGGCGATCCGCGGCCGGCGCGGCTCGTGATCGCCGGGAGCGCCTCGCCCGGCAGCGCGCCGGCGCTCGCGGCGGAGGCGGAGATCCGGCGCGAGGTCGACCGGCTCGGCCTGCGCGCCGAGGTGCGCTTCGCCGGCGCGGTCGCCGACGTGGCCGGCCTGCTCGCGGCGGCGGACGTGCTCGTGTCGCCGAGCGCCCACGAGGGGCTGAGCCTCGCGCACCTCGAGGCGCTCGCCGCGGGCCTCCCGGTCGTCGCGACCGGCGCCGGCGGCACGGCGGAGATCGCGGCCGAGACCCCGGCGCTCGTCCACCTGCCGCTCGACGCCGCGCCGGAGCGGCTCGCCGAGGCGATCGCGGCGGCGGCGCGCGGCGCAGCGGCGACGCGCGCCGCGGCGGCGGGCGGCCGGGAGGTCGTGGCGCGGCACTTCAGCGTCGCGCGCATGGCCGAGGGGTACGCGCGGCTCTACCCGCGGGCGATCGCCCGGAATCGCGGCCCGCGCCGGGGGGACGGGCTGCTGCTCGTGACGAACAACTTCTCGACCGGCGGCGCCCAGTCGAGCGCGCGGCGGCTGTTGCTCGGGCTCGCCGCGGCGGGCGTGCGCGGCCGGGCGGCGGTGATCGAGGAGCAGCCGGAGTACCCGACGCCGGGCCGGCGGGCGCTCGTCGCCGCGGGCATCCCGGTGATGGCGGTGCCGCCGCCGGCCGACGTCGAGCCGGCCGAGGCGGTGGAGCGCCTGCTCCGCGCGATCGAGGAGGACCCGCCCGAGGCCGTGCTGATGTGGAACGTGATCGCGGAGCACAAGGTGCTCCTCGCCGACGGGCTGCTCGACGTGCCGCTCTTCGACGTGAGCCCGGGCGAGATGTACTTCGCCTCGCTGCGCCGCTATTTCGCGTCGCCGCGCCGCGGGCTGCCGTACCGCGCGCCGCGCGACTACGGCGCCCGCCTCGCCGGGGTGATCGTCAAGTACGGGGCCGAGGCGGCGCTGGCCGCCGAGGTGCTCGGGGCGCCGGCGCACGTGGTGCCGAACGGCGTCGCGCTCGGCCCGCGCCCGTCGCGAGACGCGCGCCCGCCGCGGCGCGCGCCGGGCGGCGGCGGGGGCGCGGCTCGCGAGGGGCGCGCGCGGCTCGCGATCGGGACGGCGGCGCGCGTGCACCCGCACAAGAGGCTCGACGAGCTCCTCGCCGCGCTGCGGCTCGCGGCGCCGCGGCTGCCGCCGCACGTGCTGCGCATCGCGGGCGGCGTCGAGCGCGGCGCCGAGGCGCACGCCGAGGCGCTGCGGCGGATGGCGGCGGGGCTGTCGGTCGAGTGGGTGGGCGAGCTCGCCGATACGCGCGCTTTCCTGAGCGATCTCGACGTGTTCGCGCTGATCGCCGAGCCCGCGGGGTGCCCGAACGCGTCGCTGGAGGCGATGGCCGAGGGGCTGCCGGTGGTGGCCACGGCGGTCGGCGGCATGGCCGAGCAGGTCGTCGACGGGGTGACGGGCCGGCTGGTGCCGCCGGGCGACGCCGAGGCGCTCGCGGGGGCGCTGGTGGAGCTGGCGGACGACCCGGCGCGGCGGGCGCGCATGGGGGCGGCGGGGTGGGAGCGCGCGCGGGAGCGATTCTCGCTGGAGAGGATGGTCGCCGACTACGCGCGCGTGTGCCTGGGCGGGCGGGAGGGGCGGGGAGGCGAGGGGAGCGGGGTGGGAGGCGCGTGAGAGCGGCTGCAGCCAGACGTCTGGTAATGCTCAATTTTGAGCAACGGGCCCGGTATGTCGTTGACGCCTGACTCGATGCCTAAGCCAGGCCATCAGCTCGTCCTCCCCTTCGACCTCCCACCCCTCAGCCTTCATCAGTTCGATGTAGGCCATGTGCGCCTGCGGAAGCATCTGGACCGCGAAATCTTCGGCGTCCTCGGACAGGTAGACTCTGACCTCGCCTCGCTCCGCATCCTCCTCCACGGAGTTGACCTTCCGCGGTCGGTCAAACTCGACGGTGGCACCCGCCTCTGGCGCCTGGGTAAGCTCCGCCACCTTGGTCATGGCGTGGCCATTGTTCTCCAGGATGAGCCGTACGCGCATCGATCTACTCGTCCTGCGGTCCCATGTTGACCATATCTACGGCGGTGTTACGTGCCTTACCGCTAGCCGTCTTCCAGCGCGATTTCTTCATCTCCTTCAACCACGCCGGCAGAGGCTCGCTCTTGTCATCATCGGTCATCGCCAGCTCGGCGACGTACCGTTCCGAATCGGCGTCGTACCACACATCGCCAACAGGCCTCTTCGCCCCGGCTACGGCTATTTGCAGCCCCACGACGGGCGGAACCGGCATCTCGACCGACCTCTCCAGTCCCTGCGACTCCACGCTGCTGTGCTTGGTAGTCCGACCTTCCACCTTGATGACCAGCCTGACTTTCATGCGGCGACGCTATCACAGATGCGGCGGTCGATGCATGCCTCTCGACGATGACAGCAGCCGTCCTAGCTCAACCGAAATACACGGGAAACATAGGTGTTTCGTGCTATCTTTCAGGGTACTTAGCAAAGCGCCCCGCCTCGGCTGGTACCCGAGACGGGGCTGCGGAACACCGGACGGAGGCCCGTCCAGCGCACTTCGCACGCGCATCATGGGCCGCCGTTCGGGGAGTCGTGGGCTGATTGCGGCGGACGTACAGCCGGTCCAGCGCGTCGAGCACCTGCAACGCGCCGCGCGCCTCGGCGACGACCTCGCGCTCGGCGCGAGTCTTCGCGCTCATCTGGGCGTCGAGCACGGCCGCCCACAGCCGTTCGCGGTGCCATGGGCGCGTCGGGAACGGGTCGAGCGCGGGCGTCCCTTCCGCGATGACGGTCAGGTCCGCCTCGGTCAGGATGGGCTTGCTCACCGGCGTCACCTCTGCGAGGAGCGCCTGCATCGTCGGTCGCTTCCGGGAATGTCGCGCGGCAAGCGGGCGCTTGACCCCTTCCGCGGCTTCTTCACCCGGACCTCCCGCAGCGGTCGCACTTGCCGGCATCGAGCGGCCCGGGCGACAGGATGCGCTCCAGACTGAGGCCCGCGAGCCGCGCGACGCGAAGCGCGAGCCCGGTGGACCCGGGCGTCCGCCCGTTCGCCACGGAGCGGACCGTGTTGCGGCAGACGCCGATCTCGCGGGCGATCTCCGCCCACGTGCGCGTGCGGTTCAGGTTCTGGAGCACCGCGCGCAGGGCGGCGCTCTCCTCTCGGGTGAGGCATACCGAGCCGTGCCGCCCTCTGGGCGCACCGCTCCCTTTGCCCAAATTCGGGCGTAAGTGTACAACGGACATGCCGGACCTCGGTAACGCGGGGTTCGGCCACGCAGCCCGGAGCGTTGGCGCGCTCGCGGGCCGCACTCCTTCGGGCCGAACCTACGCGGCGAGATCCCTATCCGCTATGCCCGTGACTCAAAGTTGAGCACTCGGGCTCAAAGTCGAGCATTACCAGACGTCTGGCTGGTGGATTCACGCTGCCCGGCGCGCCCTCAGTGGGTCGTCGAGCCGCCGAGCGTGGGGACCTGCTCCGCGCCGTCCAGGAGAGCCTCATCGGCGCTGGCCGCGATCGAAGCGGCGCTGGCCGCCTCCGAGGAGCAGGCCCCCGTGCACGCTTTGTCCTCGATGAAGGACGTGAGAACCTGCGCGCGGTGGGGGAGGAACGTCCACTGGAGCGGCGCCGAGATCTCGCCCGCCTCGTTGACGTGCACGAACGTGCCCGGCGCGGTGGTCGGGAAATGCGCTGGCCACACGTGCACGCCGCCGACGTTCTCGTCGTCGCGGCTGCTCAGCTCGTGGCACCCGGCGCACGACTGGGTGGTGGCGCGATCGGCGGCGTTGTCCGCCGTGACCATGCCAGGCGGGAGGTCGCGGCTCACGAGGATCGGCCCGAGCGCCGCGTCGATGTCGGCGGCAAACGCGGTGTTCCCCTGCATGCGCGCCCGATAGTTGTTGTTGTTGGGGTCGAAATCACCGGGGTCCATGATGCTCTCGCCCGAGTTGAAGAGGCCCTGGTTCGGCAGCGTGCGCAGCGAGATGTCGTTCTCGTCGCTGCCGGACGGCACGAGCCAGTCGAGTGCGACGGGGAAGCTGCTCTGGAACGCGGCCCCGCGGGGGTCGCTGGCGAAGCTGGCGTTGAACAGGCCGGGGAACGGGTTCTCCTTCACCGTGACCGGCTTGAAGAAGAGCCTGGGCGAGCTGCCGTTGTCCAGCTCGAGCTTGAACTCGCGGAGCACCCAGGGCTGGAATCCTCGGCTCGACGCCATGAACTGGTTCGTGCGGATCTGGCCGGTGCCGGCCATGAAGTGGGCCGCCTTGATGACCGGCGCGAAGTCGGGCAGCTCGGGCCGGCCGTAGAAATAGAACCCCTCGAGCGCGGCCTGGCGCTGGGCCGCGGTCATGTTCGGGTCCGAGAGGTTCGCCCAGAACTCGGCGACCGGGAGACAGGCCGCGATGCCGCACTCGGGGTGCGGGTTCGGGAGCTGGGCCTCGAAGATGATGAAGTTGCGGTCAGTGGCGCCGGCCGACTTCTTGGCGTAGATGATCCGGTACTCGCCGCAATGCGCGCCGCCCTCCTTCGGCGCGAGGTCGAACCGGTTCACGAGCGCGACCGGCTCCATGAAGTGGTTCCCCGCGGGATTGAACGGGCTGCTCATGCCGGGATCGGACGGGTCGGTCTGGGCGAGCACGCCCTCGTTCCTGGGGCACGTGTACGGGTACCCGTTGAGCGTTGGATTGCCGTTGCTGTCGGTCTCGTCGTCGCAGTGGATGGCGTCGGCGTCCGTGAAGACGGCGTTGGCGGCATCGTTCTGCGTGTCCCACCAGCGCTTGTAGACCTCCTCGGGATCCTGGCTGGAGCCGACGCTCGCAAGGAGCCGATTGAGGACGAAGCTGAGCGAGAACTCGGTAAAGAGGTCCGGGTCCGTCTCCTTCGTGACGATGAGGGACTTCCGCATGTCGATGACCGGCACGGACGCGGGGCACGTCAGCGCCTCCGCGCCCTCCGCCGTGACCTCCTGGGCCTCGCCGGCGGCGACGACGTCGTCGTCCACCGGATCGGCGCCGCCGCAGGCGCCCAGGGAGACCGACGCCGCGGCGCACACGACCGCTGCGATGAAGGGGAACTTGGAGACATAACGAAGATGCATGATCGCTCCTGTGGAGTAAGGCGGACCCGGGTCGCTCCGAAGCGGCTCGCGCTCCTGCGCCTGCTCCGCCTCGCGCTGTACCTGCTCGGCGTGCCTCGCCGGGGAATGCCCCGGCCGCGACGGCCCGGCTGGGAGCGCGCTATCGCAACCGGTATGCCGCCCCGCGGCGTGACGGCCCCTCGGGCGAGATCGGGCGGCGCGACGCGCCGAGCGCCGGCGCAGGAGCGGCTGCCGCCTCATCGAGCTCGCCCGCGGGTCCAGCCTGCGCGTGGCAAGCCTTGCCGTCATGGCAAAGATTGCCGTTCATGAAAGACACGCGCATGGCAAGGATTGCCATCGCGCCGCGCGCCCGTCCGACGGACACACCGATAGCACCTTTTCGACGCTTCGCCGGCGCGGGTGCTCTTTGCTCGAGCCGCCCGCGACCGACTGTCGCGAGGTCTCGCCCCGAGATCAGCGGACCGGGAACGGCCAGATCAGCTGTTCCAGCTCGGAGAGCGAGGAGGCCTGGGACTCCCAGCCTTCGATCCTGATCTGGTAGCCGAGGTTGCTGTACCGGTGCAGGAGCGCGAGCGCCATCAGCTTGCGGCTCAGCGCCGGGGTCAGGTCGGCGTCGGCGATCCCGGTTCCGCAGGCGACCAGAAAGGCGCGCTGGAGCTCCGCGCTGCCGGCAGCGAGGAAGAGGCACGGGCCCAGGAGGTCGTATTCGGCCGGCCCGAGGCACGCGTCCGCGAAGTCGATCATGCCGGTGACGCGCCACGCCCCGCCCGTCCTGGTCACGAGGAGGTTTTCGGGCGTGTATTCTCCCGTCAGGAGGACGGGAATCACGGACGTCGGCAGGAGGAGGCGGGCCGAGGCCAGATACGCCGGGATCTGAGCGACAAGGCGCTCGGGCAAGCGCATTCGCCGGTGGCGGCCCTCGCAGCCGGCGATCTGGCGCTCCACGAACGTGTCCCAGCCGAGATCGAGGCTCTCCAGCCCGCCGGTGGGCAGCGCGTGGGCGGCCGTCATGATCTCGCCGATGCGGGCGAGCGCCTCGGCGCGCTCCGCCCCGCCGAGCGCGGGCCAGACCTCTTCCAGGGTGCGCCCCGGGAGGCGCGACATCACGAGATACGGCCACCCGTCGAGCTCCCCTTCCCGGAGGATCTCCGGCGTGGCCACCGGGACGTTCCCGTGGACCCGCCCGAGCGCGAGGCGCTCGGCCTCGAACTGGTGCCTCAGGAACGGCGGGAACAGCTTGATGATCTGGCCCGCGTCGTTCGAAACAACGACGTTGGTCCCGCGCTCGAACGCGGCGAGGCCGCTCGCGGCGAGGCCGTGGCGCTCGCACACCGCGCGGATCGCCGGGAGAAAGGCGTCGAGATCGGCGCGGATCCGGTCGAAGGCGGCAGGGTCGTCGAACGGCGGAAACAGGGCCTGGGCGATCGGATCGGCGGTCATAGGAGGAGCGGCGGCCAGGGTAACCCGCGCGGGGCCTGCGGGGGAGAGGAAGGCAGACCTGACGACGCCGGCGGCGCTGGCCATCCGAGCGACGTCCTGTATGCTCCCGCGCCGCCCGTGGGAGCCTCGCCGCCGCCATGCCGCTGATCGTCGTCGAGGACCTGCGCAAGGCCTACCGGGTGGCCGAGCGCCGCGCGGGCGCGTGGGGTGCGCTCGCCGGGCTCGTGCGCCCGCGCTACCGCGCCGTCGACGCGCTCGCGGGCGTCTCGTTCGCGATCGAGCGGGGCGAGCTCGTCGGGTACATCGGGCCGAACGGCGCCGGCAAGTCCACCACGGTGAAGATCCTCGCCGGCATCCTCGTGCCGGACGCGGGGCGATGCGAGGTGGACGGCCGCGTCCCGTGGCGCGAGCGCGTCGCGCACGTGCGGCGGCTCGGCGTCGTGTTCGGCCAGCGCACCCAGCTCCTCTGGGATCTGCCGGTGATCGACTCGTTCGAGCTCCTCCGGGACATCTACCGCGTCGGCGCGGCCGACCACGCCCGCGCGCGCGACGAGCTCGTCGCGATGCTCGATCTCGCGCCGCTGCTCGACACGCCGGTGCGGCAGCTCAGCCTCGGCCAGCGCATGCGCTGCGATCTCGCGGCCGCCCTGCTCCACGCGCCCGACCTGCTCTTCCTCGACGAGCCCACGATCGGCCTCGACGCCGTCTCGAAGCTCGCGGTGCGGCGCTTCGTCCAGCGGCTGAACCGCGAGCGCGGCGTCACCGTGATCCTGACGACGCACGACATGGACGACATCGAGGCCCTGTGCTCGCGCGTCGTCCTCATCGCCGGCGGCCGGGTGCTCTCGGACGGCTCGCTCGAGGCGCTCCGCGCGAAGGTTACCGCCGAGCGCTGGCTCATCGTCGACCTGACCGACCCCGCGGCCGAGATCGCCGAGCCGCACGCCGAGGTGATCCGCCGCGAGGGCGACCGCGTGACGCTGCGCTTCGATCCCGCGGCGATCTCGACCGCGGAGCTCGTCGGGCGCGTCACGGCCCGCTACCCCGTGCGCGACCTCCTGGTGCAGAACCCGCCCATCGACGAGATCGTGGCGCGGCTCTACGGCGAGGCGGGCGGCCGGCCGTGAGCGCGCTCCTCGCCTACGGGGCCGTCTTCCGCGCGCGCTTCCGCGCGCTCTTGCAGTACCGCGCCGCGGCCGCGGCCGGGTTCGGCACGCAGCTGTTCTGGGGGCTCATCAAGGTGATGGTGCTCGAGGCGTTCTACGCGAACGCGC
Source organism: Sorangium cellulosum So0157-2 (assembly GCF_000418325.1). Classification (GTDB taxonomy): domain Bacteria; phylum Myxococcota_A; class Polyangia; order Polyangiales; family Polyangiaceae; genus Sorangium; species Sorangium cellulosum_D. The sequence continues at coordinate 11,153,067 of NC_021658.1, read as the reverse complement.
CCGGCGCGCGTCCGCCGATGGCCCTCGGGCAGGCCATCACGTACACCTGGCTCGGGCAGGCGTTCTTCCAGCTGATGCCGTTCTCGACGAACCCCGACCCCGAGGTGCGCGAGCTGATCCGCACCGGCGCGGTGGGCTACGAGCTCTCGCGCCCGCTCGACCTCCACACCCTCTGGCTCGCCCGCGCGCTCGCCGCGCGCGTCGCGCCGACGGTCTTGCGCGCGATCCCGATGTTCGCGGTCGCGGTGCCGCTGCTCGGCATGTCGCTGCCGCCGTCGCTCGCGGCCGCGGGCGCGTGGGCGGCGGCCATGGTCTTCGCGGCGGCGCTCGTCGCCGCGTTCGCGACGGCGGTGACGTCGACGATGCTGTGGACCACGTCCGGCGACGGCATCGCGCGGATCGTGCCCTCGCTCGTCCTCATCGCCTCGGGCATGGTCGTGCCGCTGCCGCTGTTCCCGTCGTGGATGCAGCCCTGGCTCGACGCGCTGCCGTTCCGCGGCATGGTCGACGCCCCGTTCCGGCTCTACCTCGGCCACCTGCCGGCCGGGGCGCTCCCGGGCGTCTTGCTGCACCAGGCGCTGTGGACCGCGGCGTTCGTCGCGCTCGGCCGCGCGATGGTGGCGCGCGGCCTGCGGCGGCTCGTGGCGCAGGGCGGCTGAGGGGCGAGGAGCAGGCGAGATGTGGCGGGACGCGACGACGCTTTACCTCCGGCTCGCCGCCGCGTCGCTGCGGGTGCAGATGCAGTATCGCGCCTCGTTCGCGATGTGGTCGATAGGCCAGTTCATCATGGTGGGCATCGAGCTGCTCGGCGTGTGGGCGCTGTTCGACCGGTTCGGCGCGGTCCGCGGCTGGCGCTTCGCGGACGTGGCGCTCCTGTTCGGGCTGGTCAACGTCTCCTTCGCGCTCGCCGAGGCGTTCGGCCGGGGATTCGACACCTTCTCGACGGTGGTGCGGTCCGGCGATTTCGACCGGATGCTCCTGCGCCCGCGCTCCACGGCGTTCCAGGTCGCGACGAGCGAGTTCCAGTTCCTGCGCGCCGGTCGGCTCGCCGTCGGCCTCGTGATGCTCCTGTGGGCCGGCGCCGCGCTCGACGTCGGGTGGACGGCGGCCAAGGTCGGGCTGCTCGCCGGCGCGATCGCCGGCGGCGCCTGCGTGTTTTACGGGCTCCTCGTGCTCCAGGCGACGCTGTGCTTCTGGACGGTCGAGTCGCTCGAGATCATGAACACGTTGACCTACGGCGGCACGGAGGCGGCGCAGTACCCATTGACCCTGTACCGCGACTGGTTCCGGCGCTTCTTCACGTTCGTCGTGCCGCTGGCCTTCGTGAGCTACATCCCCGCGGGCGCGCTGCTCGAGCGCCCCACGGTCCCGGCGCTGCCCGAGGCCGCGCGCTGGGCGTCGCCGCTCGTCGGCGTGGTGTTCCTGCTCGTGTCGCTGCGCATCTGGCGCTTCGGCGAGCGGCGGTATCAGTCCACAGGGTCGTAGGCTGGAGCGGCGCGCGGAAGAGCGCCCCGTCAAAAGGGCGGTATCGGCATGGGGGCGCGATCCGGCTCCGGCGCTGGCGGGGCGCGATCGGGCGCCGGTGCTGTCGGCTGTGGCACGGGCGGCTTCGGGGCGGGGTTGAGGACAGGCGTGGGCGGTGCTTTGGGCCTGGTCGTCGGCGACGGCCGGCGTGCTCCCGTGGGCGACGGCGGCGTCTCGGGCCGCGCCGTCGTGCCTCCGGGAACGCCCGTCGGCGGGGCGGAGGGCGGCTCGCGAAGGGGCGTCCGCGCGTCGGGCGCGGACGGCGCGCCGGGGAACACGCTCGGCGGCGGCGCGGGCGGGCTCGGCGGTCTCGCCGGCATCCAGGCGGCGCTCCGCTCCGGCGCCGGCGCGGCCGGCGAGGCGACCTCCGCGCCCGCCTCGCCCCTGCCGCGCGAGCTGACCTCCCTCAGGGCGACCGTGATGCCGACGCCGAGGAGCGTCGTCGCGACGCCGAGCGCCAGCATCGCGCGCGTGGGCGTCTGCGGCCGTGCCTCCTGCGCCGTCGCCCCCGCGCCGGTCAGGGTCCCGGGCGTGGCCGTCCGGGGCGCGGACGGCGGGACGCGGAGCTCCACCGGCCGCAGCGGTATCGTCCCGCTCCTCCTCGGCTGAGACGAGGTCGGCATACCGGAGCATGGCGGTTGCAGATCCGGAATCGACGGCGACGCCATGCCCGCGAGCCGGCGGAGCTCGCCGATCATCTCTCCGATCGACTGGAAGCGCTGCGCCCGCTCGCGGGCCAGCGCCCGCGCGAAGAAGGCATCCATCGCCGGCGGCAGGTCGGGCGCGAGCGTGGAGGCGCTCGGCACGGGCGCGACGAGGATGTTGGCGATCACGGCGCCGAGCTGATCCCCCTGGAACGGCAGCTCGCCCGTGACGGCGCAGAAGAGGATGACCCCGAGCGACCAGAGATCGCTGCGCTGGTCCACGTCCTTTTCGCCCCGGACTTGCTCCGGGCTCATGTAGTGAGGGGAGCCGAGCAGCTCGCCGGTGCGCGTCACCTCCTCCGTGAGATGAACGCCGGTCTCCTTGACGATGCCGAAGTCGAGGACCTTCACGATCTCTTCCTGCTCCTCCTCCGCGCGCGCGAGGAACAGGTTGGCCGGCTTGAGATCGCGGTGGACGAGGCCGGCCTCGTGCGCGCGGCGGATCGCCTTGCCGGCCTGCATGAGGATGAGCGTGGCGTCCGCGAGGGAGAGCCGGCCGACGCGCTCGAGCCGCGTGCCCAGGTCCTCGCCCTGGAGCAGCTCCATCACGAGGTACGGAGTGTCGTCGTCGACGCCGTAGTCCTGGACATAGACCACGTGTGGGCTCTTCAGGCTCGCGGCGATCCTGGCCTCGCGCTCGAAGCGGGCCAGGAACGTGGACGACGTCGCAAACGTCGGTGCCATGAACTTGACCGCGACGGGAGATCCCAAGTTGATGTGACGCGCCGCCCACACCGAGCCCATCCCGCCGGCCGAGAGCGGTCGCTCAAGACGGTACTTCCCACCTACGACGGAATCTGGGGCGTAATGCATGGCGATGGCGTCCTCCTGGCTGCCGAGGGAGGTGAGATGAGCCTACAGGATAGGAAAGGTGCCGGCCACGATGGGCCGGGAGATGGCGGAACGATCGTGCTTGCGCGCGCCACGTTCCGGGCGACTCCGCGCTTCCTATCGCCGTGGGTGGCTGGCGATCGCCCGAGTTCCGCCCGGGCCGCCCGAGGCGGCCGTATCGCTGGCACGCACCCCCGCGACAGGCCTGGATCGGGATCTGGCGCGCGTCAGTCCCTAACGGTCCATCCTTGCTGTTGAAATTCAGCAATATCTGGCGCAGCAGACGTGCTCTGTCGAGCGCCGGAGCGCGATTGTCCCCGCGAGCGCGCTGGCCGCCGCCCGCTTCCTGCGCGGACGTGCGCGCCTCGTCGCGATCTCTGCGCGGGCCCGCCGCCTCGAGGCGGCCGCGCGGGCCCAGGCGGCCGTCGCGCAGAGGCCGCGCTGGCGCAGCGCAGCACGGCGGGCGCGCTCGCCGGTGCGCCGTCGCCGCGGTGGAGATCGCGGCGTCCGAGCCCGGCGCGACAGCACGAGAACGCCTTCGATGGCCGTTGCGCTCCCCTGGACGACGTCTAGAATTCACAATGCCATGATAAAATCCTTGATTCACTCGGAACTCATTGTCGTTGGGCTCACCCTCGCGCTCGGCATAGCGGCTTGCGGGGGCGGCGACGGTGCGGGCGATCGCGCCGCGGGCGACAGCGGTACGGGCGGCGGCGGGGCGAGCACGGCGTCGGGCGGCGATCCCGATCCCGACCCCGCGGACGCGCGGACGTTCGATCATCGGCACGCGGCGCTGGACGGCATCCCGGCGAGCTGTATCGACGCGCTCAAGTCCGGCGACTTCGTCTTCCATTACGCCCATCGCTCGCACGGCTCGCAGATCATCGTGGGCGCCGAGAGCATCGAGGCGAGCTCTCCCGTCTATGGCTTCGAGGCGGAGTATTGCGGCGTCCCGGCGGAGACCGGCGTCTTCCGGATGTGGGACGGGATGATCGACAACAACCTCGTCGTGGGCGAGCAGTACTGGGCGAGCGAGGCGGGCGTCGACGAGGTGCGCGCCATCCTCGGCGATCACCCGGAGATCCGGTATTCGATGTGGGCGTGGTCCTCGGAGATCGCCGAGCAGACCGAGCAGGACGTGCAGCGCTACCTCGACGCGCTCGACGCGCTCGGTCAGGAGTTCCCGAAGGTGACCTTCATCTATATGACCGGGCCCGCCGACGCGGAATACAACGGCGTGAACCGCGCGAAGCGCAACCAGCAGATCCGCGGCTTCTGCCGGGAGCGCGGGAAGATCCTTTACGACTTCGAGGATCTCGACGTCCACTTTGGCGGCGAGCGGCACACCGCGGTGGTGGACGGCGTCGAGATCCCGATGCAGCACCCGCGTTTCGACGTGGAGGCGTCCGGCAACGCGGAGTACGAGCACACCCACACGACGCAGGACAGCTGCGAGATCAAGGCCACGGCCTTCTGGCGCATGATGGCCGAGCTCGAGGGGTGCGCGCAGTGACGCCCGGGCCTCGCGCGCGGGCGCGCGCCGCCGGCCGGCCCCGGTGAGCCGCGCTGTCGTGCGCCCCTCGCGCCGGGCCGTCGCGCCGGGCCGTCGCGCCGGGCCGCCGAGCCGCCGAGCCGCCGAGAGGGCGGCGCTCGGCGGCGGCGATCACCTCGCGAGCCTCTGTCTTTCCTGTCGGTGAAGTCCCGGTTTCCGGCGGACGACTCTGCTGGATCGCGTCGCTCGCGCCTTGCGGGCGGCCTCGCGCCCATGCTACTCGCATCTCGCACGGGCACGCATCCCCGCGCCTCCGGCGCAGGGGCGACGCCTGGCAGCCGATCGGAGGCGGGCCATGGACAGCGCGATACCGCTCGGGAAGAAGCAGATCATCGACGGCCAGCTGCGGGTCTACTATTACGGCTACTGGATCAAGGCGTACGAGGCGCCGGCCGATACGCTGCTCGCGAAGAAGCGCCTCATCGAGGCGCTGACGCGGCGGCTGTTCAACCATGTCGAGCACGGCATCAACGTGCCGGGAAAGCGGCTGGACGAGGCGCGGCGCGCCTTCGAGTCCGAGGCCGATCCGCAGCGCAAGCGCGTCAAAGGCGCCATGCTCGCCGGCGCGATCTTCAACCGCGCGGCGGACATCTTCACCAAGCTGGTCGAGATCCAGGAGCTCGGCGTCACCATCGAGCCCGACAACGCCCTCATGCGCGAGTGCGGAGAGCACCTCCTCGAGGCGCTGACGCTCGGAAAGATGGTGCTCCACCGCAGCGGGGAAGAGGGGCTCGACGAGCTGTGGGGCGAGCCGTTCAAGGCGTTCTCCTTCCCGGTCGAGGCGTTCTATAACAGCCGGTACGTGAAGATCGCCCAGAGCATGAAGGCCATCGACGGCATCCGCGACGCGATGATCGACACCTTCGGGCCGCTGCCGATGTTCGCCGGGCTGGACCGCCTGGCCTGCGAGCTCGCGCATGCGGCCAAGGTCAAGTGCGAGACGCTGCGCACCGACGCCGAGATCTTCGAGGTCTGGACGTCGTTCGTCGTGTCGGCGGAGAGGCTCGCCGCCTTCCAGCCGGCGCTCGGCGCGGACGCCTCGCCGGCCGAGCGGGAGCAAGCGGCCCGCGGCGCCGAGCTGATCGTCCGCGCCAAGAACGTGATCTCGTACATCACGCGCGCCCGCGTGCCGATGCCCAAGACCACGAGCGAGCTCCTCGACCGGTACGAGCGCTACCGCGCCGCCTACGGGTATGGCGCCGCGCCCGCGTCCGGGCCCGCGCGCAGCGTCGCCTGACGCCGGCCGAGGCGCGGAGGGCTCAGCCCGCCCCGGCCGTCGGGACGAGCTGGATCGCCTTCTCCGGGCAGGCGACGACGCATAGGCCGCTCGCGGCGCTCAGAAGCAGCTCGATCGGGCCTCGAAGCGCGCGGCGTAGTTCGCTCCGAGGTTGCTGTCCCAGAGGCCGTGGGACTCGGCGGCCACCTCGATGTCCCAGGCGTTCATGTGGCCGTATGCATCGTAGGCCCAGAAGAAGAGGTCCTCCTCGATAGCGGTCGGCTCGTTGCAGACCCAGGTGCCGCTCGACGCGGGCGGGAGCGGCGCGCCGCCGCAGAGGCGCTGGCCCGCGGCGTCGGGCGGCGGCGAGCACCACGCGCAGTCGCGGGGCGCGTTGCTGACGAGGGCGTAGGCGTCGCCGTGCGCGCCCGCGCTCGCCGGGAGGAAGGCGTCGCTGCCGTTCAGCCGGACATAGAGGTTGATCTCGTGATCGGGATAATAGGCGCGCAGGTAGCCGCGGTAGGCCACCGTCAGCCTGGCGGCGTCGGTCCGCACCGGATCCTGGATGAGCTCGAACGGGCCGGTGTGCACCGTCGCGGTGGGCCCGCAATAATCGTAGCTCGGCGGGTAGTTGGAGGCGGCGCCGTCGCGGGCGACGGCGGAGAGCGCGAGCGCGAGCGGGAGAGCAGCGGCGAGCGTCTTGCGGAACATGCGTGGACCTCCGAGGGCGTGTCGGCGCCGCGGCGGCGCGCGGCGCGGGCGCGCGGCCCTGCCAACGGGGCTACCAGCTCCACCCACGCCGGTCAATGCGCCGCGGCCGGCTGGCCGCCGTCGCCGCCGAGCTCGCCGATGGCCAGAGGCCAGAGTCGCCCAGGGACATATCGATTGGACGGGCGGCCCGTCATCGGCGCGCCGTGTCCCATTCGGGGCTGCTCAGGAAATAGGTATCGTAGAGCTCCTGCACGTCGCGCAAGGTCTCGGGCGGCTCCTCGCCGCGGGCGATGCGCGTGAGCTTGCGGAAGTACTCGAAGCGCTCGACGCCTGGGGTGATGACGATCAAGAGCTCAGCGCTCTTGCCGCGGGCGGCGGCGAACGCGTGGGCGACCCGGGGCGGGACCACGAGGAGGTCGCCCTTCTCGGCCGTCACGATGTCGCTCCCCGAGAGGACCTGCACGGCGCCGTCGAGCACGTAGAACATCTCGGCCGAGCCGTCGTGGCGGTGCGGCCGCGCGCCGTCGGCGTCCTTCGCGAGCGTCACACGCACGGTGGAGAGGGCTCCGCCCGTCGCGCTGCTGTCCGCGAGGAGCTGGACCCGCGCGGTGGGGGCGCCGACGACCTCGGCGTCCGCGCCCCGGACGACGACCGACCGATCGAAGCCACGCTGGATGATCGACATGCCGTCCAGTGAAGCACCCCGGGAGGGAGCGTTCACCTGGAAAGAAGACGCGTCGAGCGCTCCAGCAGGCTGCGGCGTGGAGGCGGTCCCCCTGACGGGCGATGTCGGTAGGAAGTGGCTCGTTCAGGAGATGGACGGGTCGCGCAAGGGAGCGCCCGTCCCCCGAGACGAGCGGCGCTTCACGGGGCGCTCGGGCCGCGGGCGGCGCCGTTTTCTGCGGCCATGCACGCCTTGAGGCCCTCCTGCAGGTTGCGCAGCGTGACGATCCGTTCGAGGTCCATGCCGAGCGACACGACGGTCTGCGCCACCGCGGGGCGGATGCCGGTCACCACCACGCGGGCGCCGAGGAGCTCCACCGCGCGCACGATGCGGATCAGGTGATCGGCGGTGCCCGTATCCACGGCGTCGACCGCGGTCAGGTCCAGGATGACGTGGCGTGTCTGGCTGTCGACGATCGCGCCGAGCAGCCGCTCCATCAGCGCGGATGCGCGCTGGCTGTCGAGACCCCCCATGACGGGCACGGTGAGCACGCCGTCCCACACCTGGATGATCGGCGCGACCATCGTGGAGAGCGCCGTCTCCTGCTGATCGATGAGCTGCAGCTTCTCGCGCAGCGCGAGCTCGGTCCGCTCCCGCTCGGCGACCTCCTTCTTGAGCGTGGCCAGCGCGACCGCGAGATCCGAGCTCGTGGCCCGATCGGTCTCGAGGAGCGCGGCCAGGCGGGTCTCGACGGTCTCGTCGGTCGGACGGACGACGAACTCGTCGTACTCCGCGCCCTGCGTCACGAACGCGGTCTGCTCCGCCCAGCAAGGGACCCCGAACAGGCGCTCGGTGATGCCGGCCAGCTTGCCGGCCGTCATCGAGCTCCCCCAGACGACCCCGAGCGCGCGCTGGTAGATGGACTCCCAGTTGTTGAAGGTGCGATACCGGGCCTTACGGCGCTCGCGGTCGACCGCGACGAGCTCCCATCGCCCCCAGCCGGCCGGGCTGCAGATCTCGCTGAGCCGACCGAAGCCCTCCTCGAACGTCGGTTGCGTGTTGATGATGGACCAGTCGCCATCGACGCTCTGCCGTCCCCCGAGCTGGAGACACAGATTGAAGCGCTCGACCCCCACCATCGCCACCATGCCCGACATCAGGCCGGCCACCGAGCTCGGGATCCACATGCTCAGGGTGGGCATTCCGGCCCACAAGTTGATGCCGTCTTTCAGGTTCCATTCGATGTCGAAGCCGGCGATCGTGATTCGGGGGGTTGTCATAGGCTCGCGGTCAGCGTGATTGGGCGCGGAGCCGAGGCGCCGCGTGCGCTGCGACCCCACCCCGCCGGTGCTCCTTGCCTCACGCGCGCCGGAGCGGCAAGCCCGAGCGCGACCGCGCATCGCGTCGGCGCCGGGGGCCGTTCCGAGCGCGCGCCGCGAGGCGTTCTGCCCGGCGCAGGCGGTGCCGTCTGGAGGCGCGCGGGACCTCAACCCGGGTTGGGTAGGCGGGGCGGGACCTCTACCTGGGGCGGGACCCCAACCTGGGTCGGGCGGGAGGACCGCAACCCGGGTCGGGCCGCCGGGACCTCAACCCGGGTCAGGCCGGGGGCCGCAACCCGGGTCGGCACGCCGGTACCCAACCCGGGTCGGCACGCCGGTACCCAACCCGGGTCGGCACGCCGGGCACCAACCCGGGTCGGCACGCCGGTACCCAACCCGGGTCGGCACGCCGGTACCCAACCCGGGTCGGCACGCCGCCGCCCGGCCCCTGGGTCACGGCCGTCATCTACACCTCGGTGGTCACGCCCAACGCGTTCTACGTCGCCTTCGAGGACGGCAGCGTCGGCCCAGACCCCGACGACTTCAACAACGACGGCGACTACAACGACTATGTCTACTTCTTCAGCGGACTCACCTGCACCGGCGGCGGCGAGCCATGCGACACCGGGCTGCCCGGCGTGTGCGCGCCAGGGGTGACCCAGTGCGCGGCGGACGGGCTCACCTGCCAGGGGCTCGTGCCCGCGTCGCAGGAGACCTGCGACGGGCTCGACAACGACTGCAACGGCACCGCCGACGAGGGCGATCTCTGCCCCGCGGATCACGTCTGCGACCGGGGCGTGTGCGTGCAGGCGTGCGGCAGGGGCGAGTTCGTGTGCCCGCCGGAGAAGGAGTGCAACGCCGCGGGGTTCTGCGTCGAGCCGGCCTGCGCCGACGTCGTCTGCGACGCGGGGCAGGTGTGCGCCGGCGGGCAGTGCCGCGCGGCGTGCGATGGAGTGCAGTGCCCCTTCCCGACGGTGTGCCGGGTCGGCGTCTGTGTCGACCCGTGCAGCAACGTGACCTGCGAGGAAGGCACGGTCTGCGACGGCGGCGTGTGCAAGCCGGGCTGTCCGTGCACGCCGTGCCCGAGCGGGCGCGCGTGCGAGGAGGAGAGCGGGCTTTGCAGGGAGTCGGCCTGCGTCGGCGTCGCGTGTCCGCCCGGCCAGCGCTGCGACGCCGGGGCGTGCGTGGACGCGTGCGTCGGAGCGGTGTGCCCGAGCGGGCAGACCTGCGCCGGCGGCGCCTGCGTGGACGCCGCGAGCGCGACCGCGACCAGCGGGCCCACGGCTCGACGGGCGCGAGCCTGGACTCCGGCGCGGGCGGCGGGTCCACGGATCCGGCCGGCAGCGGCGGTACGGGCGGCAGCGGCGGCGCCGGGGGCGCTGGCGGGGCCGGCGCGGATGGCGCCGGCGCGGACCGCGGCTGCGGCTGCCTCGTGGCGGGCGCGCAGGGCTCGCGCGGGGCGCCGCTCGCGGCGATCGCGCTGGCGCTGGCCGGCGCGGTCCGCCGGCGGCGCCGCAACGCCTCTGCGAAGGCCGGGCTCGTCCGCCTGTGAGCCGCGCGCACCTGCGATCAGCGCGTTGATTGCAACACGTGCATGTCATCGAGCCGGCAGGCACCGGTCACGGCGTGGGCTTGCGGCCTTCGGGCGGCGCCGCAGGGGCCTCTGCGCCTGCCTCTGCGCCCGCGCCTGCCTCTGCGCCCGCGCCGGCTGCGGCCCTCGCGACGCCGGCGGCGATGCCCTCCCAGTGGCTGCCCTTCCACAGGACCTTGCCGCAGCGCTCGCAGCGCCAGAACTCGTCATAGCGATCCGCCACCACCCCGGGCACCGCGCCGCGCACCGTGTCCTTCGGCGCGGCCGCGAGCGCGCCGCCGCACGCCATGCACCGCGGATCCCGCACGGGCAGCCCGAGCTCGCGCAGCACGAAGCCCGCCTGCTCCATCGGCCGCAGCCCGCGGGGCACGTAGAGCCCGCGCACGGCCGCGGTGCGCAGCGGGCGCCGCTCGAACACCCCCGCGTCGGAGCTCAGCAGCACCCGGCCGGTCTGCTGCGCGAGCCGCACGAGATCGCCGTCGTCGATCCCGTGCTCGAACGTCGCGTCGTACCCCGCGCCGCGCAGCCAGCGCGACAGGCCGCCGAGCATCGCGTCGCACAGGAAGCGCGGCGCCGCCGCCCCGCCCGGGGCCGCATCCGCCCCGCCCGGAGCCGGCTCCGCGCCCTCCGGGGCCGCGTCCGCCCCGCCGCCCGCCTCACCCACGAGCACGCCCCATGTGCTCAGGATGGCGCCGGGCCCGCGGCCGGCAAGGGCGCCGGCCGCGAAATCCCCACGCTCCCCTCGCGCGCTGGTACCGTCGCGGTACGGTCAAGCGACCGTGGAGGAGTCGATGTCGACGAAGAGTGCGAGGTGCCTCGGCGCGGCTGCCGCGCTCGCCGCGCTGGCGACCGCGCAGCAGGCCTCGGCCTACTGCCGCTCGAACACCTGCAAGGTCTCGGAGCTCTGCCTGCAGGACGACCTGCCGGTCGGCTATTGCAGGCCGCTCCGCTGGACGAGCAGCTGCATCGGATTCAACGTCCAGGAGGACGCGTCGGGCGAGATCTCCTACCAGGAGATCTCCGACGTGCTCGATGCCGCGTTCAGGACATGGCAGGAAGCGCCCTGCGACGGGGGAAGGCCCCCCGGCATCCGCGTGCAGAACCTCGGGCCCGTGAGCTGCGGCGCGGTGGAGCTGAACGCGCGGGACGGCAAGACGAGGATCGTCGACGGGCTCGTGCCGGGCAACGCCAACGTGGTCGTCTTCCGCGATATGGACTGGCTCGCGAGCGCCGGGCACAGGTCCGAGATGCTCGCGCTCACGACGGTGCAGTTCGACAAGAACACAGGTGATCTCTGGGGCGCCGACATGGAGATCAACACCGATCTCTACGACTTCACCGTCGGGGACGACTCCGCGGCGCCGAGGGAGGATCTCCTCGCCGTCGTCACGCACGAGGCCGGCCATTTCCTGGGCCTCGATCACACCCTGGCCGGCCCGGAGGCGACCATGCACGACCGGTACGACAGGTCGGATCCGATGAACTTCCGGACGCTGCACGCGGACGACATCGCGGGCATCTGCCAGATCTACCCCCCTCGGGATCTCTCCACGGCGGAGTGCAACCCCATCCCTCCTCATGGCTTCTCGCCGGAGTGCGCGGACGACCAGCTCGTCGCCTGCGGCGTGGCGCCGCCCGGCGCCGGCGGCTCGGGGTGGAGCGTCCCGCTCGCCGCCGCCGCGCTCGGCGCCGCCGCCTGGCTCCGCGCCGGCGTGCGCGGCCGGCGCGAGCGGCCCCGGCGGGGGCGTCCCGCCGCCGGCGAGCGCGGCGCGCCGGCCGTGCGCTGACGGGCGCACGGGCGCTCCGGCGCGCGGCGTTAGCCCGACGCGCCGCCGGCGCAATGGACCGGTGAACCCCTGCGTCACGGACTCGGGGTCCTGCAGGATGTTGAACTTGTCGACCACGTGCTCCCGCGGGACCTTGAACCACGTACAGCTGGCCTGGTTGACCGCGGCCAGCAGCCCGTCGGCGCGGTAGACGAAGATCGGCATCGGCAGCAGATCGAAGAGCGCCTCGAACGGCACGCGGGGCCGGCTCGCGGAGGCCCGCGCGTCGGGCGACGGCGCCGCGGCGCCGAGCCGGCGCTCCAGCTCCTCGATGCGGGCGCGCAGGCGCGCGTTCTCGGCCCTGATCCCCTCGTCACCCCCCCTCCGTGATCATGGTGGTCTCCTTGCTCTACGCTGCCCTGGGGCGCTCCACGCGGAGCTCGGTCCAGGGAGACGTCAGCTCGGCCAGGGTGCGGTAGGCGAGCGCGGCGGCGCCGACGAAGAACAGCGCGAGCGCCGCCGGGCCGACGCCGATGCCGCCGGCGGGGTCGACGCCGATGCCGCCGGCGAGGCCGAGGTCGCCGAGGACGCTCGCGTGGAACGCCCGGAAGAGGCCGAGGTGCAGCGCCGCGAGCGCCGCGCCGAGCGCGAGCGCCCAGGCGCGGTGGAAGCGCGCGCGCCGCGCGTGGTGGGCGATGACCGTCTCCGAGGAGACGGAGAGATTGCCGTACGTGGGCGCGCGGAGCACCCAGGCCTTCGCGGCGTCGCGGTACCCCTTGCCGGCGGCGCTCGGGTCGATCTCGCGGCGCACCGAGCCGGCGATGTAGATGGCGTCGCCCGGGCGGACCTCGGACACGTAGACGGGCACGCCGTCGCGGCTCGCCGGGACGAAGGTCGTGTCGAGGTTCAGCCGGCCGCGCAGCGGCTCGACGCGCACCGCGGCGCCCGAGGGGAGCCGGAGCGAGAACGGGCGCGCCCGGGTGCGCCACGCGTCCGGCGCGATCTCCACCGCGATCACCGCGTCGCCCGGCGCGGCGTCCTCGGCGGCGACCTCGCCGCGGAGCAGGGCGAACCCCTCGCGCATCGCCTCGGGCGGGGCCGAAGGGCTCCGCGCGTACGCGGCGATCTGCGAGCGGCGCTGGTGGTGCAGGCAGCGCCCGATCGCGATCGCGACCGCGGCGCCCAGCGCCACCCCGGCGACGCCGTAGACGATGAGGAGGCTGGCGACGAACCCCATTGCATGAGAGTAAACGCGCGGCCCGAGGGCGTCGAGGTGGGCTGCTCGCTGCGCCGGGCGGGCGCCGAGGCGGTTTGCTCGCTGGAGCGAGCTCCGCCGGCCGGAAGTGCGGATCGCTGGCACCTGAGCGGCGCCGTCGGCCCGCCAGAGGCCGGGGCCGGTGCTGCGGTGGCGAGGAGCGCATCGGATCGAAGGACCGATGTGCCCCGGCGGAGCGCGATGCGTCGCCCGGGCCTCACCGCGGCGCGGAGCGGCCTCGGGGTCTTGCCACGGGTTGCGAAGCTCTGGGATCCGTCCACCCTGACTCGCGTGAACCTCCCTCGGCCGCGGCGGTACCAGCTCATGCTCGTCGAGCGGGATACCGGGATCGTTCTAAACCAGGCGGGCCACAAGCACCTGAACGGCCAACCAGCCTACCGGCCCGCGTTCGACTCCTTGGCCGACGCGCTCGCGCTCAAAGATGACCTGCTCGCTCTGTTTCATGGGCTGAGGTCGTACTCGCTGATTCCGAGGCAGATCCGTCGACTCGAACGTGCACATTCTATCCGAGCTCACGAGCCGAGGCTGAGTTCAGAAGGCTGAAGCAGCGCTACTACGCGTACCGTTTCGCGTCGCCTTTGCGACGCGTATTCATGTCCCTGCCCCTCGATCCGTGGATCCCCAATTCGTCATTGACAGGAATGTGCGGCACCTTGCTCCCTGGACAGGCCTGTGGCACCCTCGAAGGCGCCGATGCGTCGCTCTTCGAACCGTCTGCGGCACGCCGTCCGAGAGCCCATGGAGAGACCGCGCGGGTCGAGCGATTTGGCTCCAAGAGCCCGCGCGACATCCATCGGCGTCCATGCACGGCCAGCCAAGCGCGGGGCCCCGCTGCACCCCGTGGGGTCCATCAACGCGATCCGACTCTCCCCCTTCGTGCGGCACGCCTTACGCACCGGCTGGTCCGAGGACGCGCTCGTCGACCTGTGCACGCGCCACGGCGTCAGCCGCGCCGCGGTCGACAGCATCACGGCCCGCGTCCCGCAGGACGGCGCCCTCGCGCTCGTCGAGGAGATCTGCGCCGCCAGCGACGACGACAACCTCGGCCTCCACCTCGCGCTCGAGGCGAACTCGAGCATTGGCATCCTCGGCGTCCTCGGCATGAGCCTCACGAACGTCCGTGAGGCGCTCGAGATCTGCACCGACTACCTTCACCGCTTCAACCCGAAGCGGTCGACGACCAGGTTTCACGTGGACGAGAACGGCCTGCTCCACATCCGTATCGGCCCCGAGCCGCCGGAGCCGGCGTGGCTACGCCATTTCGCCGAGACAATCGTCACTGGCGGCCTCCTGACGCTGCGCCGCTTCACGGGCGCGCAGATCAAGGCCCGCTGGGTGAGCTTCCGCCACGCGGCGCCCGTCGACGTCACCGAGCACGCAGCGCTCTTCGGGACGACCGACCTGCGCTTCCGAGCGCCGGCGACCGAGCTCGTCCTCCCGGCGTACGCGCTCGATCTCCCGCACTGCAACGCGGATCCAGCCCTGGCGGCGTACATGCGCAGCCAGGTGGATGCGCAGCTCGAGGCGATGGGGGGAGTCGATCTCGCCGGCGCGGTCCGGCGGTGCCTGCGCGACGCGCTCGAGCAGGGCGCGAGGCCGTCGATCGGCCACGTGGCGCGCAGCTTCAAGACGACGAGCCGCACGTTGCAGCGGCGCCTCGCCGAGGCTGGCGTCCAGTTCACCACCCTCCTCGATCAGGTCCGCTGCGAGTGGGCCATCGCGCTCCTCCAGCGCCCCGACGGCTGCCTCAAGGACGTCGCCGAGCGCGTCGGCTTCTCGGACGTACGCTCTCTCCGCCGCGCGCTCAAGCGGCGAACCGGCCGGACGCCCTCGGAGCTCCTGCGGCACGATCGCGAGGACGCCGGCTCGTGAGCGCCGCTCCCGTCGCCGCCCGCGCGCTCGGGGCACGCAGGCTGCGCTCGGCGCCGAGCGCTGGATCTTAGCGCCTCGAGGCGAGCGCGAGTCGGCGGCTCCCGGACCGACTGGCGCATCCGGTCCGCATTTTGACGTCTGGCGTCCTGGCACGGTGTTCCCAGCGCGCCAACCTTCAGCGCATGAGACCTAGCCATCCGAGCCTGGTCGCCACGGCGGTCGCGCTCACCGCGCTGCTCAGCAGCGGTGACGCGTCCGCCCGGCCTCCAGCGATTCAACTGTTCTGTGAAAGCTATCCTGACGCCCGGCTCTGCGCGGCCAGCCGCGTCGATTGCTCCTTGTGCCATACCCGCACTGAAACGCCTGTCGCCTGGAACGCTTATGGCGGCGATGTGCGGTCGGCCTTCTCGGAGCCGTCGACATCGGACGAGACGTTCGCGGCCGCGTTGCCCGAGGCGCTCGCCGCCGTGGAGGATCGCGACTCGGACGAGGACGGCGCATCCAACGGCGACGAGATCACGGCGGGGACGTCCCCGGGAGACGCGGCCAGCGCCCCGGCGAGCGAGACGGCATGCGGACCCGCGGAGGTCTCTACGACCTATGACGTGTGCCGCTATGACGGTCGGTATGCGCTGCGCAAGGTCACGCTCGAGGCGTGCGGTCGATCGCCGACGCCTGCCGAGCTCGCGGCCGTGGCCGACACCCCGCTCGAGCTGCAGCCGGACGCCGTCGCGGACGCGCTGACCACCTGCATGCAAAGCGAGTTCTGGCGAGGGCGCGACGGCGTGGTGTGGAACATCGCTCACGCCAAGATCCGGCCCACCATCTTCGTCGATGAGCCAGAAGAGAACACCGACGGCCGCTACACCGGCGAAGAGGACTTCGACTACTTCCCCGATTACGCCCTGTTCGTCTACACGCAGATCGATGGCCACGATAGCCGTGATTTGCTGAATGCCCGTTACTATGTCCAGCGTTTGATCGTCGACGGGCGCTCCGTGTACAAGCCCGTCGACGAGCTCCCGGGCAGGCAGAAAATGCCGACCGAGCGCCGCGCCGGCATGCTGACCACACGTTGGTTTCTGCTGTTCAACAACATGTTCACGGCGCTGCCGCGCACCGCCGCCGCCCAGGCCTACCGAGCCTACCTCGGCCTCGATATCGCGCTGGGCGAAGGCCTCCACCCCGTGCCCGGCGAGCCCGCCGACTACGACTACAAGGGCGTCGCCGCCCCGGCCTGCGCCGGCTGCCACTCGACCCTCGATCCGCTCAGCTATCCGTTCAGCCGCTACGACGGCGTGACCGTCACCAATTTGGACGAAAAAGGCCGTTACCTCCCGACCCGACTCGAGGACTCCTATGAAGCCCTGCTCCCGGGCGTCAGCGCGATGCCAGAGGCAGGGATGCTGCTCGGGAGACCCGTGAGCTCGCTGACGGAGTGGGCCGAAGTCGCGACGAGCAGCCAGGAGTTCGCGAGCTCCCGCGTCGCGGACTACTGGCAGGTGTTCTTCCACGCCGAGCCCTCCGGCGCGGAGCTCGCCACGTTCGACGCGCTGGTCCAGGCATTCCGGACCGAGCACGGCTTCGCGATCGAACCCATGTTGCGCGACCTCGTTCGCACGGAGGCCTTCGGTGCACCGTAATCTTTCGACGCTCTTCCTCGCCGCGGCGCGGTCGCTCTCGCTCGTCTTCGCCGTCTCTGCCGCGTCGTGCGCCGGCGACGACCCCGAGCGCGAGCCGGCTCCCACGACGCAACACGCTTCACGGCACGCCCGCGTGCACTTCAAGGGCGGGACGCGCCTGCGCAACGACCTGGCGCAGCTGCTCCAGCTCGACCCGGAAGAGGTGTGCAACGAGTTCGGCACGATGTCCTGCTCGGAGAGCGTGCACACGGTGGCGCTCGGCGGCCTCGACCCATATCGGAACCAGATCTTCGAATCGTCCCCCATGACCGGGCTGAGCACGACGCTCATCGTCGAGCGCATCGCCCTTCAAGCCTGCCGTCGACGCGCCGAGCGGGATGTGGCCGGAGGCGAGGCGAGTCCTCTGATCTGGCGCGACGTGGCGACCGCTCAGGGCCGCGCGGCGAGCCTCGATGCGCTCTATGCCTCCGCGCTCGGGCGGCCGCCGGCGGCGCGTGAGCGCGACGGCTTCGAGTCGCTCTACGCGCGGGCCCTGGCGGAGGGGCCCGGCGTCGCCGAGGCGGAGGTGGGCTGGGCGACGCTGTCCTGCCTCGCCGTCGTGACGAGCACCGAGTTTCTTTTCTACTGAGGAACACTATGAAACCAGCTCAATCCAAGATCAAGCGGCGACAGCTCCTCCAGTGGGGTGTCGCGGCAGGCGGGGCGCTCGGCGTCTCCAGCCTCGTCTCATCCCGCGGCCGCGCGGCGGGCATACCGCCGCGCTATCTGCTCGTCATCGGCGCTCATGGCGGCGCCTCCATCGTCGACAGCATGCTCGCCGTGCGCCACGGCGAGTCGGCGCACTGGGAGACGATCAACACGTTCCCGGACGACGAGGTGAAGGGCTTCGACGGCTCGCCGCTGCGCGCGGTCGACATCGAGCGCCCGACGGCGGGTCCGTTCCCCTTCCCGCTGCGGGCGAAGCAGTCGTCGTTCGTACGGGCCCACCGCGAGCAGATGCTCGTGGCGACGCTGACGGGATCGAGCGTCAATCATTTCGTCGGTCAGCGCCGCTCGATCACGGGCAACGAGGCGTGGCGTGGGCGCACCCTGCAGGAGTGCGTGGCGAAGGAGTACGGCGATGACTTCTCCATTCCAAACATCAACATGACCTCTGGGGGCTTCGCGGCTCGCGGCCACGATGAGGCGCTGCCGTCGCGCTGCTTCTCGGAGCTGATCGCCCGGCCCTCGACCTGGTCCCTCGGGCTCGACGCGCGCAAGGGCATCGAGGCTGCTCCGTCGTCGGCGCTGCTCGACGAGGCCCGGCGGCTGCGCGACGAGCAGATCGAGCCGGAGAGCCCGTTCCTCCAGGCGTTTGGCCAGGCCGAGCCGCTCCGGCTGTGGGCCGAGCAGCGCGCAAAGGCGCGGACGAACCTCGAAGCTCGCGGTCTGCTCGAGAAGCTGTGCCTCTTGCAGGATTCTAAAGACTACCCGCTCTCGGACTACAACGTCGAATCATCCCCTGAAGCCGCGATGCTGCGAGAGGCTCTCCCGCTGCTCGACACCGATCCTTTGGAGGCGCAGGCGGCCCTGGCCTATCTGTTGTTCAAGAACCAGGTCTGCGTGACGGCGACCATCTGGCCGACCACCCGCGTCCTCATCGATGAGAGCTCGAGCTCCCTCGTCAATGCGCCGGTCGCCTTCGATTACTCTCACAATTACCATCGTTCGATGCAGGCCGTGATGTGGAGCCGGATCCTGAAGGTGACCGACGCGCTCATCCGGCTGCTCGAGCAGACGCCGGCCGACGACAGCGGCGCATCGCTGTGGGACCGCACGCTGATCTACGTCGCCACCGAGTTCGGGCGCACGAGGGCCCGGGTCGGGGGTCAGGACGATTTCGGTAGCTCGCACGATCTGAACAACGGCGTTCTGCTGGTGTCGCCGATGCTCAAGGGGAATCGCGTCCTCGGCGGCGTCGACCCGGATACGGGCCTGACCTATGGGTTCGATCCGACGACGGGCGCGCCGGACAAGGGGCGTCAGACCAGCGAGGCGGAGATCTTCAGCGGGATCCTCGATGTGATGCGCGTCGACACCTCTGGCAGCGGGCTGCCTGCGGTGACCGCGTTGCGAGGTTGAGCGCGCGTCGTGCAGCAGCGCGTGAGGCCGAACGCTCAAGGCCCGGTGGTGAAGGCGTTCAACAAATCCTCCGCCATGGCGCCCGCCTGCGGCTATCGTGCCGGGATGTCGTCTCCGCGTGCGCTGCTGCCGCGTTCGACCCCGGCCGCCTCGGGAGTGTCGTCCCGTTCGATCGCCGCGATGCTGGACCGCCTCGAGGACCGTTCCGTCGAGTGCCACTCCGTCATGGTCGTGCGCTGCGGGCACGTCGTCGCCGAAGGGTGGTGGGCGCCGTACTCGGTCGAGCGCCCGCACCTCCTCTACTCGCTGACCAAGTCGTTCACGTCGATCGCCGTGGGGCTCGCGATCGCCGACGGGCTGCTCGCCCTGGGCGACCGGGTGGTGGACGTCCTGCCCGACCACGTCCCCTCCGATGTCTCCGAGCAGGGGCGCCGCATCACCGTTCACCACCTGCTCTCCATGACGGCCGGGCACGACACGGACAGCCTCGCCGAGGCCTGGGGGCTGGAACCCCACGACCTCGTGAAGGGCTTCTTGCGCGTGCCGTTCGACGCACCCGAGGGAACGCGGCACACCTACGACAACGCCACCACCTTCATCCTGGCCCGGATGGTGGAGCGGGTCACCGGCGTCGGGCTCCCGGAGCTGCTCGACGAGCGCCTCTTCAAGCCGATGGGAATCGAGGACGCCGAGTGGGACCGCGTCGCGAGCGGCGCCGCCTTCGGGTTCCACGGTCTGCACCTGCGGACCGAGGCCGTCGCCGCCTTCGGCGAGCTGCTGCTGCGCGGCGGTCTCTGGAACGGGCAGCAGCTCGTCCCACGCGCGTGGGTGGAGCTCGCGACGAGCCGGCAGATCGACGGCCGGCACCAGGCGGAGGGAGACGACGGCCCCGACTTCCTCTGCGGCTACGGCTACCAGTTCTGGATGTCGCGCCACGGCTTTCACGGCAAGGGCGCATTCGGCCAGCACTGCGTGGTCGTCCCGTCGCACGACCTGGTGGTCGCCGTCACCGGCGCCCAACGGGACGTTCAGCACGCTCAGGACGTGCTCGACGCCGTATGGGAGTGCCTGCTCCCCGGCGTCGGCCATCCGGACGGCTCGCGCGACGACGAACTCCTCGCCGACCGGCTGGGAGGGCTGTCCCTCGCGCAGGTACGGGGCTCGGCCGGCCCGCGGCGTTCCGTCACGGCGAGGCTCGACGCCTCCGCCGAGAGCTCGGCCCTTCCCGACGGAGCCACGGTGGTCGTCGAGCCGACCGACGCCGGGTGGCTCCTGCGACTCGGGTCGCTGCTCGACCTCGAGGTGGGCCACGGCGCCTGGCGGGAGAGCTCGCCGCTCGGCCGGCCCGTCGTCGCGTCTGGCGCCTGGCAGGGCGGGACGTTCGTCGCCGAGCTCCACGTCATCACCAGCCCGCACCGGGTCCGGGTGGCGGTCGACGCCGACGCGGGGACCGCGACGGCCACCTGGGTCACGCTGCCGCTGACCACCTCCGACCTGGAGCTGCACCTGCGCTCGCCGCTGATGACACGGCCTGACGTCGCCTAGAGCACCGAACGGGTTGAAAGCTTCGTGAATTGAATAGGTTGTGAAGCCCGACCGCTCTGCCGGGAAGCAAGCCCCAGGGGCAAGGAATGCGGGAAAGAGAGACCGCAAGGGTGCGAGGGGCGCAAGGGGCCAAAGACGAGATTTTTTTTTCTCTCTCTCTCTCTCCCCCCCTTGCGCCCCTCGCGCCCTTGCGGTCTCTCTTCCCTTCTGTTGATTTCTTCGGGACTCCAACGTGATCGGTGCGCTAGCGGCCAACCACCGCTGCTCAGCTCTGCCTATGACTGGCGCTGCAAGAGTTGCTGAAACCACGAGCCCCACCGGCCGGCCCGATCGAGGCGGCCGAGAAGTACCGTCAACCGCGCCGCTTCATCTGCTCCGAGCTTCTGGCACGATCCTCCAACTGCAGCCGCCAGCTGCTGCGGCCAGATGTCCTCCGCGGGATATCCTTCTGCTCGATTCACGAAGCGCTCCATCTCGTCGAGCGATGCGCTGATCCCGCTGTGCGTCACGAGGCAGCAAACCACCATCTCGTGAGCCTTCAATCCTATATAGCTTGACGGTGCCACCAAAGATGCCTGCCTGAAGTACCCCAACGCGATGTCGTAGCGCATCAGGTCGTAGGCATTGTGTCCCAGGTACAGCCACGCCAAGAAGTCGCGCGGATTCTTCTGCGTCAATGGTAGGAGCAGAGCAGAGACCCGTTGCTGGATGGTTTCGTCGTCCCGTCTACGCGGATGAAAGTACCATGAATACGCCAAGGCGTAGTCCGCATCGGTACCAGGCTCTCGCGAAGCAAGCGCCTCCAGCTGGCGGATCGCGTCCTCGATCTCAGCGAGGCTCGTGCGCTCGTCGCGAGCCTCGTCGACGCGCGTGAGCAGTTGGTCGATGAGTCGCCTCCGATCGTTATCGTCTTCCACCTGGATGGCCCGCCCCGGCCCGCTTGTGATAGGTGTCCGCAACCTCGCGCAAGCGCTGCCCGCAGGCTACCTCCGCCGCCACTCCGGCAAGCGCACGACCAAGAGCGCGAGCCCCGGGAGCAGCACGATCCCCGCGAAGAGCAGCAGCACCGACGTGAGCCGCGCGGCGGACGCCCCCATCGCCGCGTAGGTGGCCGAGATGCCCAGGTTGGCCAGGGCCGTCACCGTGAAGAACGCGCGGAGCGGCATGCGGCCCGCGCCCGCGAAGACGACCGACGCCTCCGAGAGCACCGGTACGCCGCGGAACAGGAGCAGGAACCAGGGGCCGTACCGCTCGGCGGCGCGCGTGAGCCGCGCGAGCTCCGACGCCCCCACCATCCGCTGCAAGGCCGGCGCCCCCGCCCGCGCGCCGAGCACGTAGCCGAGCCCCGCGCCCGCCATCATGCCCGCCCACGACACGGCCGTTCCGCGCCAGAACCCGAGCAGGCCGCCCGCGGCCGTGCTCACGAAGCTGGATGGCACCGGCAAGACCACGTCGCTCGCCAAGAGCCCCCCGAGCACCAGCGCCGCGGCGACGCCGGAGGGCGGCGAAGCGAGGAGCGCTCGCGCCGCCGCCTCGATGCGGTCCGCGAAGAAGAAGAAGGGCACGAGGATGGCCAGGAGGAGCACGCAGGAAAATCCGGCCCACCCCAGCCAGGAGCGCCGCGAGCGCGCCGGAGCGCCGGGGAGGTGGGAGCCCCCGGGAGGCGGGGTCGATGCAGGGGAAGGTGGCATGTGGGCTCGAGTCCGGTGACGGGTCGACACGCCGCGAGGGGCTGGCCGGCCTGCGGCCGAGTATAGGCCTCTGGACCCGAGCGGCATAAGCTCCATGGACGCCCGCGGGCCGGGGCTCCCCGGCGCCGGGTGATCGCGCTGCTTCGCGCGATCTCGACAGAGCAGGAGAAACTTAGCATGACAACCCCTGACGACCTGCGCGCCGCCGTCGGCGCCCACGATCTCTACCATCCCAGCCACGCGGCCGATCCGTACCCGTTCTATGCCCAGGCCCGGCGCGGAGCCCCCGTCTTCTTCAATGCGTCGGCGAACAGCTGGTTCGTCACGCGCCCCGAGGACGTCCTGACGGCGCTCCGCGACACGGAGCGCTTCTCGTCGGAGCACCTGATGAAGCCGCGGACCCCGCTGGCGCCGGAAGTGGTCGCCCTGCTCGGGGACCCGAACGCCCGGCTGCCGACGATGCTCACGACCGATCCGCCCGACCATACGCGGCTCCGGGGCCTCGTCAGCAAGGGGTTCACGCCTCAGCGGGTCGCCGCGATGGAGCCGCAGCTCCGCGCCACCGCCGACGAGCTGATCGGCGGGTTCGCCGCCGAGGGCCGGGCGGATCTGATCCAGCGGTTCGCGTTCCCGTTCACCGCGTTCGTGATCGGCGACATGCTCGGCATGCCGCGCGCCGACATCGCCCGGCTCAAGCGCTGGTCCGACGACTGGATCCGGCTGGTCTGGAACGCGGAGCCGACGGAGCGGATGGTGGAGGCGGCGAAGGGGCTGCTCGCGTTCCAGCGCTATTTCGCCGGGGTGATCGCGGAGCGCCGGCGGAGCCCGGGCGACGATCTGCTCTCGGCGGTGATCCGGGCGCACCTCGACGACGGCGCGCAGCTCAGCGAAGAGGAGCTGATCGCCTTGCCCATGCAGCTGATCATGGCCGGGCACGAGACGACGCTCCACCTCATCGGCAACGCGCTGGTGCTGCTGCTGGAGCGCCCGGAGCACCTCGCCGCCGCGCGCGAGGATCCGGCGCGGATCGGCGATGTCATCGAGGAGACGCTGCGGCTCGACGGGCCGCTCCTCTGGATCGGGCGGTACACGACGACGGAGGTCGAGCTGGGCGGGGTGAAGCTGCCGGCGGGCGCGATCGTCCAGCTCGCGGTCTGCTCGGCCAACCACGACGAGGGCGTCTTCAGCGAGCCGACGGCCTTCAACCCCTGCCGGGCGAACGCCGACCGGCACCTCAGCTTCGGCCGCGGCGCCCACTTCTGCCTGGGCGCGCCGCTCGCGCGGCTGGAGGGCCGCGTCGCGCTCGAGCAGCTGCTCGCGCGGCTGCCGAACCTGCGCCTCGATCCGGATCAGCCGCCGGTGCGGGCCGCGGCGATCGGGTTCCGGGGCTTCGATCACCTGGCCGCGCGCTGGGACGCAACGCCCGTGTGAGAGCCGTTTTCCGTCTCGACGGCGGTGACGCGGTCCACCTCGAGCTCTGGTATGCACCGATCGCCGGCGCCACCCCCGGCGATCCTCCGTATGCAGCTCGCCAGCTCGCAAGTCCTCCAGCACGATCCGCGCGCCGCGGCCGGCCACCCGTCGCGAGGCGCCCGGCTCGGCCGTCTCCTCGCGGTCGCGGTCGCGGTCGCGCTCGCCTCGGCCTGCGGCGAGCGCGGCGCTCCCGGCGCGGCCGGCGGCGGTGACGGAGAAGGCGGGAGCGCAGGGGGAGGAGGGCAGGGCGCGCAGGGCGCGAGCGCAGGGGGCGCAGGGCGCGAGCGCAGGGGGCGGAGGGCACGGCGGCGGGGCCTGCTACGACTACGAGGCCTTCGAGCCGGGGGCGCCCGTGGACTTCAGGGCAGAGGTGCTGCCGCTGCTGCAGCGCTCGTGCGCGACCGGGGCCGCGTGCCACGCGAGCAAGAACGGCTCGTCGCTCCAGCCCTACCTCGGTCCGACCGCGGACACGCCGCCCGATCAGGTCGGCGACGCCGAGCTCGCCGCCCTCCGGGAACAGAACGTGAACGCCGACGCCGGCGGCGCGGTCGGGATGAAGCGCGTGGCGCCCGGAGACCCGGAGCACAGCTTCCTCATGCACAAGATCGACGGCACGCTGGCGTGCGAGATCCTCTCGTGCCGCGAGACTTGCGGCCTCGCCATGCCGCCGACGCTCAAGCCGCTCTCCGCCGGCGAGAGAGACACCATCCGCCGCTGGATCGCGCACGGCGCCGCGATCGAGTGAAGGGGATGCCGTCATCCATCGAACCGTTCTTGACCGAAGGAGATCCGTCACGATGCCGCACCGGAATCGATCGCACCGTTTCACGTACCTGGCGCTCGCCACGGCGAGCGCGCTGATGGCCCTGGGCTGCGGCGACGAGGGGGTGCAGCCGGTCGATGGGAAGGAGGAGCCCGAGACGCCGGAGGTGAAGACGGCGCGCAACTACCCCGATCTCGTCGAGGCGGTCAGCTCGTTCGGCGCCGTCCTCGTCGACAAGACGCTGTATACCTACGGGGGAAAGCTCGGCGACGGCGACTTCGCGGCCGAGAACCAGTCGAGCGCGTTCCGGCGCCTCTCGCTCTTGCCCGGCGGCGCGTGGGAAGACCTCGGGACCGTCGAGCACCTGGAGAGCACGACGCTCGCGGTGGTCGACGGTCGCGTGATCCGGGTCGGCGGCCTCCGCGCCGACAACGCCGCCGGCGAGCCGGAAGCGCTCACCTCGGTGGCGACGGTGGAGCGCTACGATCCGGAGGCCGGGACGTGGGAGGCGCTGCCGGACATGCCCGAGGGGCGCTCGGGGCACGGGGCCGTGGTCGTGGGCGACCGCCTCTATGCCGTGGCGGGCTGGGAGCTCAAGGGGCCGGGAGAGTTCCTGACCGGAGGGTTCATGCTCGACCTGGCCACGCCGGGCGCAACGTGGGTCCCCATGCCGGAGCCGCCGTTCAAGCTCCGCTCGCTGGGCGTCGCGAGGCGCGGCGACGTGATCTACGCCGTGGGAGGCGTCGGCGAGGACCAGTCGTTCTCGGGCGCGGTCTATTCGTTCGACACGAAGACCGAGACGTGGGCGGAAGGCCCCGAGCTCCCCTCGGAGATCCCGATCAAGGGATTCGGCGCGACCGCGTGCAACGACGAAGAAGACCTCTACGTCAACTACGCCGACGGCCTCTTCCGGCTCAACGACGCCGGCGACGGCTGGGAGCCCGCGGGAGAGCTCGCGTTCACCCGCTACTTCAGCCCCCTGATCTGCCCGGGCGACGGCGAGGTGATCGTCGTCGGCGGGCGCTCCGCGGCGGACAACGAGCTCACGGCGTCCGTCGAGTCCGTCGACGTGGCGCGGTGACCTCAGCCGCTCGGCCGGTCGACGCTCCGGAGGAGCCGGTACCAGGCGAGCATCCGGGGGAGGCCCTGATCGAGCGAGATCGTCGGCGCGTACCCGAGCTCCCGCGACGCCTTGGTGATGTCCGGGCAGCGGCGGTTCGGGTCGCCCACCGGATACCCCTCCGGATAGCCCGCGAGCGCGATGTCGAGCGGCTCGCCGGCGGCCTGCTCGACCCTCTTCGCCAGATCGCGCACGGTGATCTCCTCGGCGTCGGAGCCGATGTTGTAGACCTCGCCGGGGCGGCCGAGCAGCAGCACGCGCAGGAAGCCGTTCACCGCGTCGGTCGCGTAGCAGAACGTGCGCGTCTGCGCCCCGCCGCGGTGGATCTCGATGGGCCGCCGGTCGAGCGCGGCGTTCAGGAAGCTCGGCAGCACGCGGGAGTCGTCGCGCCGCATCCCCGGGCCGTAGACGTTGAACGGGCGAACGACCGTGACCGGGACGCCGAACTGGCGGTGATAGACCATCGCGAGCGTCTCGCCGAGGCGCTTCGACTCGTCGTAGCAGGCGCGGAGCCCCGTGGGCGAGACGCGCCCGGGGTAGTCCTCCGGCGTGGGGATGAACGCGGGATCCGGATCGCCGTAGATCTCGCTCGAGCTGAAATACAGCACCGCCTCGGGGCGCGCGCGGCGCGCGAGATCGAGGACGTTGCGGATGCCGTCGACCGCCACGGTGATGGTCTCGAGCGGGTACCGGGCGTAGTACACCGGAGACGCGATGCCGGCGCCGTGAAGGATGAAGTCGGGCCTGATGTCGCGCAGGTACGGCTTCGTCACGTCGTGCGTCTCGAAGACGAGGTTCGGGTCGCCGAGGTCGAAGAAGCCGCTCTCCTTCGTCCCGGTGATGAGGTTGTCGAGCGCGACGATCTGCGCGGGCCGGCGGAACCGGCTGCGGTTGAGCTCCTGGAGGACGCCGACGATGTAGCCCCCGATGAACCCGGCCGCGCCGGTGATGAGCACCGTCTTCCCCTCGAACCGGAGCGCGACGTCGCCGAGCATGCCCGAGAGGCTCCGCAGCTCGTCCTCGATGAGCCGATCCATGTCGCTCGCTCCCTTACCCGATGACGGTCGGAGTTGGAACCGGGACGATGAACTTGCCCCCGTCGACGATGGACTCGAGCGTCTCCGGGCCGATGCCGAGGTGGTTGAGGAGCGTATTGCCCTTGGCCGGGGCGCCGTACGCGGCGACGCGCTTGCCCGCACGGCGGTGAGCGCCCTCGCAGAGGCAACAGCCGTGCTTTTCCCTCGACATGAGCCCTTCAGGGTACCACGGTCGATAGTTAGGTAGCCATACTAACCAGCGTTGCGGTGCACCGGCGCGCACGGCGTCCGGCGGCGTCTTGACGGCGCCGGAGGCATCCGGCGCCGCTCCGGACGGCCGCGGCGGCGCCGCTCCTCGAGGCCGCATTGTAGTCGGGACGTGCAGATTGCCACGGCACAGGGCGCCGGTCCGCGAGGAAAGCGGCGAGCCGGCCGCGGCGTGGCGCCGCGGGCGCCTGTCGGGCGCGGCCGGCGCCGCGTGTCAGGAATTAACGTTAGAATATAAACGCCACGCCCGAAGCGTGATAAGGAGGCGCCGTGTCCGACCAGCTCAGCTCGGATCTCGCATCGCTCCGGATCCGGCGGGACGTCGATCCCGATCGGCGGAGCCCGCTCCGCACCGCCCTCGTCGCCCTGCTCGCGCTCGCGGCGGTCGCGGGCGCCGCCGTGTTCGTCGCGCCGAGGGCGCAGAGCGCGATCTTCAAGACCGAGGTCGCCACCACCGAGGTCGCGCTGGTCTCGCCCGCGCAGGCCTCGATCTCGGTGACGTCGACCGGGTATGTGGTCCCGCAGGTCGTCTCCCGGGTCGGGGTCAGGATCCCGGGCCGCATCGCCCGGGTGTTCGTGAAGGAAGGCGACGTGGTGAAGGCGGGCGATCCGCTCGTCGAGCTCGAGGACGCCGACCAGAAGAGCCTCGTCGCCGCGGCCCAGGCCAAGGTCGCCGCGGCGCGGGCGCGCGCCGCCGCCTCCCGGGCGAGCATCGCCGAGGTGGAGCAGCAGGTCGCTCGGGAGCGGGCGCTGGTCGAGCGCCAGGTGACCGGCCGCGCCTCGATGGAGGACCTGACCGCGCGCATGAACGCCCTCGCGCAGTCGGCCGCGGCGGCCGACGCCGAGGTCAAGGCCGCCGCGGCCGACGTCGAGAGCCTCCGGGTCACGCTGGCCGAGCGGAAGATCGTCGCGCCGATCGGCGGCACGATCATGACGAAGCCGCCGGAGGTCGGGGAGGTCGTCGGCCTCGAGCTGCCGCGCCTCGTCGAGATCGCCGATTTCACGTCGCTCGTCGTCGAGACCGACGTCCCGGAGACGCGCCTTTACCTCATCGAGCCCGGCAAGCCGTGCGAGGTCGTCCTCGACGCGTATCCGTCGAAGCGCCACCGGTGCACGACGCTGGAGATCGGCAAGCGGGTGAACCGCGCCAAGGCGACCATCCCGGTCAAGGTGAAGTTCGTCGGGGAGGCGAAGGAGGCGCTGCCGGAGATGAGCGCGCGGGTGAGCTTCCTCGCGGAGGCGCTGTCCGAGGAGGCGATGAAGGAGCCGCCGAAGCGGGTCGTCCCGGAGGCGGCGGTGGTCGAGCGGGCCGGCGCCAAGGTGGTGTTCGTGGTCGACCAGGGCCAGACGAAGATGGTGCCGATCCGGGCGGGTGGGCCGGCGCCGGGGGGGCTGGAGCTGCTCGACGGCCCGGCCCCGGGGACGCGCCTCGTGGTCAAGCCGCCGGCCGACCTCGCGGACGGCCAGAAGATCAAGGAGAAGGGAAAGGGGAGCGAATGACCGAGGGGTATCGCGACGGGAAGCCGAAGCCCATTGTCGAGCTGCAAGGGGTCGGCAAGACCTATTTCCGCGACAAGGAGCCGATCGTGGTGCTCGACGACATCACGCTCGATGTCCCGGAGGGGTCGTACGAGGCGCTGATGGGTCCCTCGGGCTCGGGCAAGTCGACGCTCCTGAACCTCATCGCCGGGCTCGATCGCCCGACGCGCGGCACGGCGCGCGTGGCGGGGCAGGAGCTCACGCGGATGAGCGACGGCGAGCTGGCGCGCTTCCGGTCGAGGACGATGGGGTTCATCTTCCAGGCCTACAACCTGATGCCGGTCCTCACCGCGGCCGAGAACGTCGAGCTGCCGCTCCTGCTCACGAACCTCTCGGCGTCCGAGCGGCGGAAGCGCGCGCAGACGGCGCTGCGCGTGGTCGGGCTGGAGGAGCGGATGGGCCATTATCCGCGGCAGCTCTCCGGCGGCCAGGAGCAGCGGGTGGCGATCGCGCGGGCGATCGTGAACGACCCGACGATCATCGTGGCGGACGAGCCGACCGGCGATCTCGATCGGAAGAGCGCCGACGAGATCCTGACGCTCCTGGAGAAGCTCAACAAGGAGTTCAAGAAGACCATCCTGATGGTCACGCACGACCCGCAAGCCGCCGAGCGCGCCACGGTGACGCGCCGGCTCGACAAGGGGAACCTGTCATGAACCTCGTCTCCGTCGCCGCCAGGAACGTCCTCCGGAACAAGTTCAGGACGCTGCTGACCGTGATCGGCGCGGCGGTGGCGGTGCTCGCGTTCGTGCTCCTCCGGACGGTGCTGACGGCGTGGAACGTCGCCGCCGACTACGCGGCGAAGGACCGGATCGCGACGCGGCACAAGATCTCGTTCATCCTCCCGTTGCCGAAGCGTTACATGGCCACGCTCCGCGAGGTCCCCGGCGTGACGGAGGGGACGTTCATGAACTGGTTCGGCGGCAAGGACCCGCGCGACGCGACAAATTTCTTCGGCTCGATGGCGGTCGAGTCGGCGACGTTCTTCAAGGTCTACGACGAGATGGTGGTCTCGCCGGCGGACATGGAGCGGTGGCAGGCCGATCGCAAGGGCGCCATCGTGGGCGACGTCCTCGCGACGCGGCTCGGCGTGAAGGTGGGCGACACGGTGACGCTGGAGGGGTCGATCTACCCCGGGCCGTGGCAGTTCAACGTCTCGGGGATCTACACGGCGTCGCGCAGGTCGATAGACCGGTCGCAGTTCATCTTCCACTACGATTACCTGAACGAGTCGATCCCCGAGCGGGATCGCGACCAGATCGGCTGGATGGCCGCGCGGATCGACGATCCGTCACGGAGCGCGGAGATCAGCGCGGCGATCGACAAGATCTTCGACGAGAAGGACATCCAGACGGCGACGATGAGCGAGCGCGCGATGAACATGTCGTTCATGGCGATGATGTCGGCCGTGCTGACGGCGCTGAACGTGGTGTCCGTCATCATCCTCCTCATCATGATGATGATCCTCGGCAACACGATCGCGATGGGCGTCCGGGAGCGGTCGCGGGAGTACGGCGTGCTGCGCGCGCTCGGGTTCGAGCCGAAGCACGTGCGGATCTTCATCATCGGGGAGGCGGCGACCGTCGGGCTCCTGGCGGGGCTGGTGGGGCTCGCGATCGCCTATCCGATCATCGAGCTCGGGATGGGCCGGTGGCTGGAGGAGAACATGGGCGGCATGTTCCCTTATTTCCGGATCGATCCTTTGACGATGGTGATGGCGGTGCTGCTCTCGATGGGGCTGTCGCTGGTCGCGTCGCTCCTGCCGGCGCACCAAGCCTCGAAGCTCTCGGTCACCGACGCGCTCCGGCGCGTGGCGTGAGCGAGCGACGTCGGAGCCTGTCCAGGACACCTGAAAGCGGGAGAGAGCGCTGATGATCCCCGTCGCTTACAACGTTCGGAATCTGGTGGTGCGCAAGACGACGACCGTCGCGACGGCGGCGGGGCTCGGCCTCGTGGTGTTCGTGTTCGCCTCGGTGCTCATGCTCGCGAACAGCGTGGAGCGCACGCTCGGGCGCACGGCGCGGAGCGACGTCGCGATCGTGATCCGGAAGGGATCGGACGTCGAGATGGCGAGCAGCGTCGAGGAGCAGCAGATCGGCTTGATCCTGGCGAGCGCCGAGGTGGCGAAGCGGCAGGACGGCAAGCCGGACGGCGCGGCGGAGGTCGTGGCGGTGATCCTCCTCGACAAGCTCGGCACGGACGGCGTCTCGAACGTCCAGGTGCGCGGCGTGCCCGACGACGTGCTCGCGTTCCGCTCGCAGGTGAAGATCGTCGAGGGCCGGCCGGCGCAGCCGGGCACGGACGAGGTGATCGTGGGGCAGGCGATCTACCGCCGCTTCAAGGGCCTGTCGATCGGCGAGTCGTTCGATCTCCGCAAGAACCGGCCGGTGAAGGTGGTCGGGGTGTTCTCGGACGGCGGCTCCTCGTCGGAGTCCGAGGTCTGGGCCGATCTGCACACGGCGCGAGCGGCGTTCGGCCGGGAGGGGAGCGTGTCGTCGGTGCGCGCGCGGCTCGCCTCGGAGAGCAAGTTCGACGCGTTCGAGGCGTCGATCGAGCAGAACCGGAACCTCGGGCTCGAGGTGATGCGCGAGAGCGAGTATTACGAGAAGCAGTCCGAGGGGACGAGCATGTTCATCAAGGGGATGGGCGTGCTCATCGCGGTGTTCTTCTCGATCGGCGCGATGATCGGCGCGATGATCACGATGCACGCGTCGATCGCCAACCGGCAGCGCGAGATAGGCACGCTGCGGGCGCTCGGCTTCTCCCGGCTGAGCATCCTCACGTCGTTCCTGATCGAGTCGGTGCTGCTCGCGCTGGTCGGCGGGGCGCTCGGCGTGCTCGCCGCGCTCGGGATGAGGTTCGTGCGGTTCTCGACGATCAATTTCGCGAGCTTCTCGGAGATCGTGTTCACGTTCGAGCCGACGCCGGGGATCCTGATCGCGTCGGTGCTGCTCGCCGTGATCATGGGCGTGCTCGGCGGTTTCTTCCCGGCGCTGCGCGCGGCGCGGGTCAGCCCGATCCAGGCGATGCGGGGGTAGCTCGGGCGCGGCACGGGCGGCGGGACGGCTCGGGGGTGGCCGGGATTCCAGGCCGCGAGACGATCCTGGCGTACGTGCAGGAGCATTCTTTCCTGGCGACCTGAGCGCGGGGCGCGCGGCCGGGTTGCGAGGAGGGGAGGGGAGAGCGGGAGAGGGCCGAAGGGGGCGGCGAGGGCGATGTGTGTCGGCCGGGAACGGTGCCTTGGCCGAGGGGGCTCGTGCGCGGGTGGCCGGCGGCGTGCTCTACGTCCGCCGGGGGGAACGGCATGCCCACGGTCACCAAGGCGATTTACGTGAACTTCGCGGCAGGGAGGAGCGCGGACCGGATGAATCGGCTCTCCTCCCTGGTTCAGCGGACGGAGCTGAACTCCCTGGTCATCGATGTCCGGTCGGATGGAGGAGCGCTCCTCCTGGATCGCGACGAGGCCACCAGGGCCAGGGTGGGAGCCCTTCGCGACGCCGGGATCTACCTCATCGCCCGGCTCGTCGCGTTCAAGGGAGGTCCGCGGGGCTGGTACGATCCAGGCTCGGAGGAGCGATGGCGAGAGATCGCGGAGATCTCGCTTCGTGCGTTCGAGGTCGGTTTCGACGAGGTGAATTACGACTACGTGCGCTATGGCGCGGCGCGCGAGCCGCGCTCGCGGACGCCGGTCGAGGAGAGGGCGCCGACGATCCGCGCCTTCTTCGAGTTCCTTCGCGCGGAGGTCGGCGACGCGGCGTCGCGGCCGATCTCGGCGGATCTGTTCGGGATCACGCTCCTCGGGCCGCAGGACGGCGTGGGCCAGCGGCTGGAGGATGCGGTGGAGCTCTTCGATTACGTGATGCCGATGCCGTACCCGTCGCACTGGGGGCCAGGCAGCTTCGGGCTCGCGAACCCTGCCCATCAGCCGTACGAGACCGTCCACGCGCCGCTGTCGGCCGGCTGGCGCAGGGTGGCAGAGCTGCCGGGGCGGATCGCGCTGCTGCGCAGCTGGGTGCAGGCGTTCGACCTGGACAGCTCACGTCCGATGCGGCGGTACAAGTACACGCCGTGGCATGTTCGGGAGCAGATCCGGGCGATCGAGGACGCCGGCTGCGCTGGCTACGCGGCGTGGAATGCCCGCAGCGAGTACGAGGAGAGCGCGTTCCTGCCAGGGGAGCGACCCGACCCGGGTTGAGCCGCGCGCGGGGTCAACCCGGGCAGCCCGGGCAGCCCGACCCGGCAAGCGACCCGACCCGGGTTGAGGTGGCCGGATTGAATTGGCACGCAACTTCGGCCGCTGTAACCAAGACAACAACCACAACAGCGGACGACGTCCACCCCCCGGCCCTCCCGCCACCTACAGAGCGTGCGACTTCGTGGTGTGGGGCCCGATTCAGGTTGTATGGCCGACCAGGGGCTCTCGCACAGGGCAGGTCTCGCTGCGCCAGCCCGGGTCGGTTGCACCGCTTGTGCCCGCCGCCGCAGCAGCCTATCGTGGACGCTGGCGATGCTGCTGGGACAGGATGCACTGAGGAATCTCTGTCGGGCACGCGACCTGCTTTCCGAGGTGCATGACGCGAAGCTCACGATCGAGGACGTGGCCCGCGAGGTGGCCATCTCTCCTTATCACTTCATCCGGCAGTTCGAGGCTGTGTTCGGCGTGACCCCGCACCAGTATCGCATCCGGCAGCGCCTCGACCTGGCCAAGCAGCTCCTGGCCGCCGGGCGGCACTCCGTGACCGACGTGTGCATGGAGGTAGGATTCTCCAGCCTCGGCAGCTTCAGCGCTCTGTTCGCGCACCGCATCGGCATGCCGCCTTCGGCGTACCAGCGGCGGCTGCGCGCGATGGTCCAGGTGCCGGGGAAGCTCCCGTGGGAGCTCGTCCCGGGGTGCCTCAGCCTGATGGGCCGCCTGCCGCCGGAGGCGTTTCGCAGTTTTCGAGAAGCCTGACCCGGGCGGCCCTGGCAAAGTCGGCCCAGAACCGTCAGCTCAGCGAGGCAAACGATGAAGATCAAGCTCAACAGCATCATGGTCGAGGACCAGGACCGAGCGCTGAAGTTCTACACCGAGGTGCTCGGCTTCAAGAAGAAGAACGACCTCCCCGTCGGGGAGTATCGATGGATCACCGTGGTCTCGCCGGAGGGCCCCGACGACGTCGAGCTCGTGCTGGAGCCGAACGCCAACCCGGCGGCGAAGACGTTCCAGCAGGCGATGTTCGCGCAGGGCATCCCGCTCACCGCGTTCGAGGTGACCGATCTCCGAGCCGAGTTCGCGCGCCTCAAGGAGCGCCAGGTCGCCTTCACGCAGGAGCCCACCCCGATGGGCCCAGTCATGATCGCGGTGTTCTCGGACACTTGCGGGAACCTGATCCAGCTCTATCAGCCGCTCTAGCCAGCGAGCGTCGCTCTGCGGGCGCTCCAGCAGCAGAGCTCGCGGTCCGCCGCCGCTGCCCTGGCGCGCGGTTCACGAGGCTCCGTACCCCTGCGCCGGGTTGCGCAGCGCGCCACAGATCCCTCCGAGCGCCTCTCCCACCCGCGGCGTCCAGCCGAGGCGGCGCAGCTTGGCCGCATCGAGGGCGGCGTCCATGGCCAGGAAGCCTGCCATGAGCCCGTGCGCGGCCCGGGCCTCGGCGAGGGTCCACGAGCGCACGGGCACCCTGGCGACATCGCCGATCGCCGAGAAGAGGGTCGCCATCGGCTCGGGCGACGCGTCGGCGGCGTGGAACACGCCCGCCGCGTCCGACTCCAGCAGCATGGCGTAGGCCACCGCCAGGTCCCGCACATGGACGGTGGACCAGCGGTTCGTGCCGTCGTCGATATAGCGCGCCGCCCCCGCTGCGCGCGCGGCGCTCACCAGGCCCGCCACCGGGCCTGCGCCATCGCCGTAGACCATCGGAGGCCGCACGACCAGACCGCGGAGCCCCGCCGCGCCGAGCACGCGCGACTCGGCCGCCACCAGCCACTCGAGCGGCCCACCCGGGTTGACCGTAGCGTCCTCCGACACGGGCACCCGCGAGGATCGAGCCATCGGCGCCCCGGTGGTCGTGACGAAGACGCCGCCGTTCATGGCCGCAAGCATCGCGGTGACCGCCGCGGCGTCCGTGGCGGCGCGATCCTCCCCCGCCGTGGCCGCGGTGTGCACCACGCCGTCGCCGGCCGCCGCCTCGCGCGCGAGCAGGTCCGGCTGGTGGAGATCGCCCCGCACCGGATCCGCTCCGCAGGCCCGGACCGTCGCCTCCGACGCGTCGCTGCGCGCGAGCCCGCGAACGCGATGTCCGCGCGTGACCAGGGCGCGGGCGACCGCCGAACCGATGAATCCGCTCGCGCCCGTGATGAAGATGTCCATGTCTGGCTCCTTGTGGGTTGGTGGTCGAAGCCTGGCGGACGCCCCGCGGGTCATCCATGTGGTAGAGTCCACGTCCCTTTTGCGATCGTCCAATGCCGGATGTCCTCACCGCGCTGCTCCGCCACGTGCGCATCGAGGCCAGCCACTTCGGCCGTGTCGAGCTCGGAGCCCCCTGGGGGGCCCGCGTCGGCCGGCGAGAGCTCGTCTTGCTCCACCTCCTGCTCGAAGGCGAGATGTGGCTGGAGCTGGATGGCCGAGAGATTCACGTGGGTCGGGGCGACCTGCTGCTCTTGCCCCACGGCGCTCCCCACTGCCTCCGGCACCGACCTGGGGCACCGGTCGAGGACGAGGGGCGCTGGCTCGCGCCTCCTGCGCCGGGTGTGCAGACGGTGCGGCGCCGGCTTGGCGGCGACGGCGCGAAGACGGTGGTGCTCTGCGCCGCCATGAGCCTCGTCGGCGCCGGAAGGTCGCTGCTGCTGCGCGCGCTGCCCTCGGTGGTGCTCCTCGACGGCGGCGCCGGAGAGCCCGTGCCCGGTCTCGGGCGGCTCCTGGACGGCATCCGCGACGAGGTGCACGTCCGGCGACCTGGCGCACCGGTGATGGCCGCGCGCTTCGCGGAGCTGCTCCTGCTGCAGGCGATTCGCGCGGAGCTCGAGCGCCCCGCGCCTCCTGGCTCCTTTCGCGCCGCGCTCGCGGACGAGCGCGTCGCCCGCGCTCTAGACGCGCTCTACCTGGCGCCGGAGCGCACGTGGACCGTGGCGTCGCTCGCGCGGCGGGCAGGCATGAGTCGCTCGGGTTTCGCTCATGCATTTCGCGAGCAGGTGGGGGAGAGCCCGCTCCGGCACCTGATGCGCTGGCGTATGGAGCTGGCGAAGGAGAAGCTGCGGGAGCATCCCGAGCTTGCCCTCGCCGAGGTGGCGTCGTCCGTGGGCTACCGGGACCAGGCCGCCTTCAGCGTCGCATTTCGTCGAGAGGTCGGGGTTCCCCCGGGAGCCTATCGGGGGTAGCGACCCGACCCAGGTTGGACCCGTCCCGGGTTGAAGCGAGACGACCCGACCCACGGCGTCGCCCGACCCAGGTTGGACCCGTCCCGGGTTGAGGTAGGACGACCCGACCCAGGTTGGACCCGTCCCGGGTTGGACCCGTCCCGAGTTGAGATAGAAAGAAAGAACGAGCACAAGCAAGCAAAGCAAGGTAACAGCGGCAAAGATAGCCGCAGCCAAGAACAATCAGGTGGCGGACACGGATGCGCCATGGCGCCGCCACCCACAAGGCTAAGATAACTACTTGAAATTACTCGTGGGAACTGTTGGTATGGTGTTTGTTAGTGCACGCTCAACCATGAGCCAGCCCCGCGAGATAACTCCCGGCGCCACATACATGATCACCCGTCGCGTCCTGCGTCGACATCTGCTCTTCCGCCCCGACGCGGCGATCACTCAGCTCCTGATTTACGCCCTGGCGGTATCGGCGCGGCGCTATGGCCTCCAGATCCACGCGCTCTGCGCGATGTCAACGCATCTGCACTTGATCGTGACCGACGTGGCGGGGGTCTTGCCGCGTTTCCTGCAATTCTTCCATCGCATCGTCGCGCTCGGCACGAAGGCGCTCCGCACATGGGAAGGACCGGTGTGGGACCATGAGGCCCCGAGCGTGGTACGGCTGCTGACGCGCGCGGCCGTAGTGGAGAAAATCGCGTATATCCTCGCAAATCCCGTGGCTGCTGGCCTCGTCCGACATGCGCGTGAGTGGCCGGGCGCCAAGGTGGATATGGACGCGCTCGGTCGCGGCGTGCTGCACGCCGCGCGCCCCTCTGTGTATCTCGACCCGGAAAACCCTCAGTGGCCTGAGGAGATTACGCTCTCGCTCCTGCTGCCGCCGGTCATTGAACAGGACGGCGCGGAGGCCTTCCGCCAAGAGGTCGCCGCCGAGCTCGCGCGACAGGAAGCACAGGCTCATGCGGAGCTGCTGCGGCAGGAGCGTCGCTTCCTGGGCGTCGAGCGAGTCAGTGAGGTGTCCCCGTACGCGCGTGCTACGAGCTTTGAGGCGCTGCGCGAATGCAATCCTACGTTTGCGGTCGGCCGCGAGCAGGGCGATGCTTGGCGAATTGCTGGTGCTGCTGTGCGGGCTTTTCGCGCGTCGTACCG
Organism: Sorangium cellulosum So0157-2; assembly: GCF_000418325.1. Taxonomy (GTDB): domain Bacteria; phylum Myxococcota_A; class Polyangia; order Polyangiales; family Polyangiaceae; genus Sorangium; species Sorangium cellulosum_D. The sequence continues at coordinate 11,116,349 of NC_021658.1, read as the reverse complement.
CGCGGCGCTCGAACGCTGGCGCGCCGGTGTGCGCAGCGTCGCATTCCCGGTGGGGACGTGGTGGATGCGCGTGTTTCACGGTGCCATGGTGCAGGACGTCGTGGTCTCGGCATAGACGCAGACGCGGTGCACTCGCGCGCAGGGAGCGGCCGCAACCTGGATTGCGCCGCACAGCTTGGTCGTGTGGCGACGCGAGTCGTCGCCGTGTCGCGGCGCGACTGGCAACCCGGCTCGGGCGACCGGTCACAGGTCGTCGCGACCTGCGTTCGACCACCGCCGCGATCGTCAACCCGGGTCGGGTCGCGTCGTCTCCGGTCGGGTCGCGTCGGGGTCACACGATTGCCGACCTGGGTCGATTCGGTGGCCAACCCGGGTCGATTCGGTGGCCAACCCGGGTCGAGTCGATCCGCGGGTCAACCCGGGTCGGATCGCCGCGGGTCAACCCGGGTCGGGTCGCGCGGGTCAACCCGGGTCGGGTCGCGCCTTCTGGTATGCTGGCGATCATGGCCAGCTCGAGGGTCAGGCAAGCGCACGGGAACGAGACCCGCGAGCTCATCGTCGCCACCGCGGAGCGGCTCTTCGCCGAGCAGGGGGTAGCGGCGGTCTCGAACCGTCAGGTGAGCGAGGCCGCAGGGCAGGCGAACAACTTTGCGGTCGGCTATCACTTCGGCACCAAGGCCGACCTCGTGCTCGCCGTCGTCCGCCGCCATGCCCCGGCCATCGAGCGACGGCGCGCGGAGATGCTGGCGTCGATCAAGGGCGCGTCCGACCTGCGCGACTGGATCGGGTGCCTGGTGCGGCCGCTCACCGAGCACCTCGCCTCGCTGGGCAGCCCGAGCTGGTATGCGCGCTTCATCGCCCAGGCGACGACCGACCCTGCCTTCCGCCGCATCGTGATCGACGAGACGGTCGCCTCGACGTCGATGCAGGAGACCATCGAAGGGCTGATCCGGCTCATGCCGGTCCTCCCGGAGGAGGTGCGCGCGGAGCGCGGCGACATGAGCCGGCAGCTCATCGTGCACATGTGCGCTGAGCGTGAGCGGGCGCTGCAAGCGGGCACCGCCACGCCGCGAGCGACGTGGGAGGCCGCCGCGGTCGGGCTGGTGGACGCCCTCGTCGGGCTGTGGCGGGCCCCGTTCACCCCCACGAGGTGATCCACGGCGCTGGCACGACAGATCAGGAAAGCGAGGGCTCGATGCACGCGTATCGCGCGCCTCGCGAAGCGCCGCAGAGCAGGCCAGCGCCGCCTGCTCGCGCCAGAGGTGCTCGCCGGCCGGACGACGGAAACGCGTCCGTCCTCGGCGAGGCGCCCCGGGCGGAGATCCTCGCCGCCATCCCGGCGCGATAAGGCTCGCAGCTCGCGAGAACACCCCTCCGAGCATCAGCGGCCGTCGCGTCCACGCCCGCTGCCGCGCGGCGATGCTCGCGCCCTCGTGAGCGCCGCGCCGGCAGGGACCGCGGCGCCATTGTTTGGATTTCTGATTCAATGCTGTGTAGAAAATGCAGATTCCCTTCGCTTTCCTGCGCGCATACGCTGAGTCACGCGGGCCGCGCGAGCGGCTTGTACCGCGGCGGAGGCACTCCGCTGCGCGTACCACCTTTCGTGGAGGCGAACTGTATGCGTGAGGAGACGAGACGGGCAGCATTGCGTGCAGCGGCGAGGGTCGCGTTGGGAGCGCTGGCCTACGGCGCCTCCGTCGGCTGCGGCGGGCATATCACCACCGGCGGGCAATCATCGGATCTGGATCCCGACGAGCACCTCGCGCCGGAAGCACCGGAATCGCCGGACGCGCCGGGATCGCCGGACGCGCCCGACGACGCGGCTCCGGCCGGAGAGGACGCCGGCGACGGCGGGGCAGCGCCGACGGCGGAGGAGCCCGCGCCCGGCTGCACGCCCGCGGAGGGCGATCCGGACTGCTCCGAGGCCGCCCAACCGGAGCCGCCCGAGCTCGCGTGCGCCGAGCCGGCGAGCCTCGACGACGCGGAGGCCCGCCCTCGCGCGGAGCTCGATTGCTGCCTCGGCTACACGGCAGAGCGCGCGCCCGAGCGCGGGGCGGGCCTCTCCGAGCAGGAGGCGGCCGCCCTCGCGGAGGACGCCTCCTTCGTGAACTGCTGCACGGCGTTGATCGTCGGCGTGGGCGCCGGCGCCATCTCGTACCCGGAGGCCGAGCCGGTCCGCGGCGTCTGCTGTTTCGGCAACGTGGTCGCGCCCGAGCAGGAGCTCTATTTCCGGACGTTCTGCACGCCGTGGGGCCCCCCGGTCCCGCCGGCGCTCGACGCCGACGGCGCGCCGGAGGTCGCATGAACGCCGCGCAGCTCGATCTCCGCGACGAGGCGCGCGCCCGAGCCTTGGACGTGAGCGGGTATCCGGCGGCGCTGTTCCCCTCGGCGATCCGCACCTGGCACGGGCGGATGGTGAACGAGCACGCGTCGTCGGCGGTGTTCGAGGCGCTCGCGCGCCAGCTCGCCGAGGCGGGCTTCCCGAAAGAGCTCGCCGACGCGTGCCGGGGCTTCGCCGACGAGGAGCGCCGGCACGGGATCCTCTGCGGCGCCGTGGTGGAGGCCCTCGGCGGGACCGCGACCGCGAGCGTCCCGGAGCGCCCGGAGTTCCCCCTGCACCGCGACGCGCCCCCCCGCGCCGCCGCGCTCCGCAACGTGATCCACATCTGCTGCATGAGCGAGACCGTGGCCGTGGCCCTGATCGGCGCCGAGCGGCTGGAGATGCCGCCCGGGCCGCTGCTCGAGCTGCTGACGCGCATCTACGCCGACGAGGTCGGGCACGCCCGCTTCGGCTGGCGCCTGCTCGAGCAGGTCGCGCCGGAGCTCTCCGCGGCGGAGCGGACCGCGGTCGAGCGCTACTTCCCCGTCGCGTTCCGGCACCTCGTGCAGCACGAGCACGCGCACTTGCCGCCCCACGACGCCCCGCCGCGAGGCGAGCAGCTCGGGCTGTGCAGCGGCCTGACGGCGCGCGTGTTGCTCGACGAGACCATCGAGGAGGTCATCCGCCCCGGGCTCCGTCGCTACTTCGCGTGCTGACCCGCCGCGCGCTCGCGCGCGCCGACGGGACGCCCTCCCTCGTCGCCGGGATCCGGCCCCCGCGGGTGACCCTCGCCGATCACCCGCGCTTCGGCCGCTTGCCGCGGGCCGCGGGCGCCTCGGTCTCCGCGGGCGCCAGGGTCTGCCGCGCCAGCTCGCGCGCGTAGGTGAGGCGGTCGGCCGGCGAGCCGAGCGCGCTCAGCCCCTCGTAGAGCCCCGCGAAGAACCCCGGGAAGAAGACCGCCGAGAGCGCGGCCACCACGCGGCGCGCCGCCGCCCGCTCGTCCAGCCCAGGCACCGCCGCCCGGACGAGATCGCGCAGGCGCGCCACCACCGGCGCGAAGAGCGTCGGGAAAGGACCGCTGTAGTCGTCGGCGTGAAACGCGTCGTGCAGGTGGGCCCGGCTCAGGTTCGGGAAGCGCAGGCAGCCCTCGAGGAGGTAGCCGAGCAGCCCGCTGAGCGCCTCCATCGGATCGTCGGGCATCCGGGCGAGGAACTCCTCGACGTGCTCGAGCATGTTCCGAATCGACAGCTCGAGCGCCGTCGCGAGCAGCGCCTCCTTGGACCGGAAGTAGTAGTTCACCGCGGCGATGTTCACCTCCGCCGCCGCCGCGATCCTCCGCACCGTCGCCTGCCCGACGCCGTGCTTCTCGATCTGATCGATCGCGGCGACCACGAGCCGCTGGCGTGGATCGTCCGCGTGGGCAGGGGGGTCTCGGTCGTTCATACGCTTGTTTGAAACACACCTTGACAACGCTCCGCGCGGATGTCAATCATCTAAACATCTGTTTGAATCGTTTGTTTTATCAGGTGCCGGAGATGCATCGATGATCGCTCGACGGAGGTTCCTCGCCCACACGGCGGTCGCGGGCAGCGCGGCCGCGCTCGGCTACGCGTCGGGCCGCCGTGGGCTCGACGAGGAGGTCGCGTCCGCCCGGTTCCACGGCGACGACGCGCTCGGGCAGGGCCAGGCGGCCGGCGTCTGGCACCGCTACAAGTTCATCGGCCAGCCGGTGATGGACGCGCAGGTCGTGTTCTGGCTCGGCCTCTCGTCGATGGGCCTGACCGACGTCGGCGAGGTGCTCGACACGGCGACGCGCATCCGCCCGGGCGACGAGCGCTCGTGGTTCGAGCAGTGGCTCGCCACCGCGAAGCGCGTGCGCGCCTACGGCGAGGAGGCAGAGGCCCGCGGCCATACGCGGAGCGCGGCGTCGCATTTCCTCCGCGCGGGCGCGTACTACCGGGCGGGGCTGATGCGCTACGCGGATCGCGCCGATCCTCGCCTCGTCGAGGCGACGATCGCGGGGCTCGACCTGCACGGGAGGGCGCTCCGCATGCGGGGCTACGACTCGCGGCAGGTCGACATCCGCTACGAGAGCGGGGTGCTCTATGGGCGCGTCTATTACGCGCCCGGCGCCGCGCGCGCGCCCGCGATCGTGCTGCAGCAGGGCCTCCACGCATGGCCCGAGGATACGATGTGGGTCATCGACGGCGCGCTCCAGCGGGGCTACCACGTCCTCTCGTTCCACGGCCCGGGCCAGGGCGCCTCGCTGCGCCTCCACGGGCACCCGTTCCGGCCCGACTGGGAGGTCCCCGTGGGCCGCGTGCTCGACTTCGCCGAGCGCGACGAGCGGCTCGACACTGGTAACATCGTCCTGATGGGCCTCTCGTTCGGCGGTTACCTCGCGCCTCGAGCGGCGTCGCGCGAGCGCCGCCTGCGCGCCCTCGTCGCCAATCCGGGCGTCCTCAGCTGGCGCGACGCGATGATGCGCCACTTCGCCGCGATACCCGGCCTGCTCGAGCTGCACAGGCGCGGGCCCGCGGCCTTCGACCGCGCCATCGACGCCGCGTCGCTCGCGCTGCCCGACGCCCGCTGGTACTTCGACGACGTGACCTGGAAGCACGGCGTCTCGGCGCCGCACCAGGTCATCGACGAGCTCGGCAAGTACGACAACAGCGACGGCGTCGCGGACATCCGCTGCGAGACGCTGATCATGGAGGGCTGCGCCGAGGACGCATCTCCGGGCGAGTCGGAGCGCCTCTACGCCGCGCTCACGTGCCCGAAGCACATGATGGTGTTCGACGCGAGCACGGCGTCGCAGGTGCATTGCCAGGGCGGCAACCAGCTCCTGGCCCAGGCGCGGCTCTTCGACTGGCTCGACGAGCGGGTGACGCGATGAGGCCCGCCGATCGCGCCGCCGCGCGCTCCGCGGCGCAGCTCCGAGGGGGCGCCCCCCGCCGGACCGCGCGGGCCGCGCGGCTCCTCGCCCTCGCGGCGCTCCTGTGGGTCCTCGCGCCGGGCGCCGCGTGGGCCCAGCTCCCCGATCTCGCGGACCTGAGCGCGCAGTACATGCCGGGCGCCGCGCTCGAGGACCCGCGCCCGACGCGGGCGCAGGTCACGTCGTACGAGGCGAGCGTCAACGTGCCCCTCCCCCTCGGGGAGAAGACGTTCCTGATCCCGGGGGCGATGTACCACGTCGAGGCGATCTCCTACGCCGACGCCTTGCCCGGCTTCGACCAGCTCCGGGCCTTTCACTCCGTCGATGTCTCCGTGCTGTTCGTCCAGCTCCTCCCCCGCGACTGGTCGCTCTCGCTGCGCGTCGCGCCGGGGCTCGCGGGCGACTTCGAGGGCTTCGACGGCGGGCTCGTCCGCATCAGCGCGCTCGGGCTCGTGACCCACACGCTCTCGGAGCAGCTCGTGCTCGGCGGCGGCGCGCTCGCGTCGTTCAGCTTTGGCACGTTCCTCCCGCTGCCAGCCGCCTATGTCGACTGGACACCGACTCCGTACTTCCGCCTCGAGGCCTTCCTCCCTGGCTTCGCGACGGCGAAGCTCCTGTTCTCGGATCGCGTCGAGCTCGGCCTGCGCGCCGACCTGGCAGGGAACGCCTACGCGGTGCGCGACGCGCGCGTCGCGGGCGCGTGGCCCTGCGCCGCCCAGCCGGCCGACGACCCGGCGACCGAGCCGGACGAGCGGGTGGCGCGGCCCGAGCGGTGCGTCGATCACATCGCCTATTCGGTCGCGACCGCGGGCGTGACGCTCGGCGTGCGCGCCTTCGGGACGGTGTGGCTGACCGCCCACGCGGGCCACAGCCTGTTCCGTCGCTTCGAGCCGATGAACGCCGACGACGACGGCATCCCCGGCGAGGGGCAGAGCATCCCGGACGTGCTTTTCTTCCGCGCCGGCGCGACGTGGCGCATCCCGAAGAGCTGAGGCGCGGCCCGTCACCGACGATCGCCTCTGTCCCGGAGCCCACCTCCCGGCAAACCACATTTGCGTTGCAGCTCCGATTCTTCGCATCACGATTCCTCTTTGTACGAGCGCGCGCGACTATCCATGGTGCGCTTCAAGGGGGAGACTCATGACCTCGTCGAAACAAGGTCCGTTGCTTTGTGTCCTGTTGTGCGTCGGGAGCGGCTGCGCGGGTGCGGACGGGCTCGAAGACGTCCAGGAGGCGCCGTCCGAGGCCGGCGCGCCGTCCGAGGCCGGCGCGCTCGGCCCGCTCATCCCGTTTCACAAGGACGCTGTCCACGCGGGCTTCTTCTGGGATCCGCTGGGCCGTCCCAAGATCCTGTTCTGGATGCGTCCGTCCGAGTACAGGGGGACTGACCTGGCGGACCCGACCGTGGAACCCATCGGGGAGCTCAGGGAGTCGTTCCGGCAGATCGTCTATGGCGGGTTCCGCTTCAGCGACACCCTGGAACGCAGCGTCCTGAGCCGCATCAAGGACGACATCGCCCGCGAGAATACCCTCGTCTTCGACCTCACGCATCCGGACGCGTTCGCCAACCGGGGCAAGTACGACGTCCGGGAGCTCGACGACGCCGATTTCGCCATGAACGCCGACGCGTTCTACGACCGCGGATCGTCGGCCGGGCTCGGCTACAACCTCTTCTGCGCGGGGAACACGACGCTGACGGACGGGCGCTGGCTCGTCGTGGGCGGCCACGACAAGTCGGGCAACCAGGGGACCCGCAAGCTCAACATCTTCGACCCGCTCACCGAGACGTGGGTCCACAGGACGGCCGCGCCGGTGAAGGCGGCCTACGACGTCGACCCGAGCTTCCGCTTCCCGGAGCTCCATCCAAACGCCCTCGACGAGCGGAACACCGACCCGCCCGCGCCGTCCGACATGCGGTACCAGCGCTGGTATCCGACCGCCGTGACGCTCCCGGACGGCAAGGTGCTCCTCCTGTCCGGCTCCGACCAGGATAGCAGCGTCGGGCCCGACGAGGCGCCCGCGACCAAGGTGCGGCAGGTCGTCCCGGAGATCTACGATCCCGCGACGGACAGGACCGTCGCGCTCGAGAACGCGAGGAAGCTCCTGCCGATGTACCCGCGCTCCTTCGTCGTGCAGACGGGCCGGCACAAGGATGACTGGAAGGTGGCCGTCGTCGCCGAGGTCCAGCCGCCGCTCCCGACAGACCTCCGGCCTTACGATCCGTTCCAGTACAACGGCAACACCTACCTCCTCGACGTGCGAGCGGCGCTCGCCGACCGGCGCCGCGGCGAGCCCGGAGAGCGGCACTGGCGGCTCGTCGACAGGGCCGACTTCGCCCACGAGAGCGGCGCCAGCGCGGCGATGTTCGAGCTCGACGATGACGGACAGCCCCTGTCGCAGCGTATCGCGCTCTTCGGCGGCGACGCCGGGGACGGAGACGACGTCGCGGCCGTGGAGATGATCGACTTCTCCGAGCGGCGCCCCAGGTGGAGGCGGCAGGGTGAGCTCGTCCGCCCGGCCACGCAGAACAACGCGGTCGTCCTGCCGAACGGCCGGGTGCTCATCGTCGGCGGCCGCGGCGGCCCCCCCGGCGGGGAGCGGGTCAGCACGCTCGAATACCAGCTCTTCGACCCGGACTCGGGTCACATCGAGACGGTCGCCAAGACCACCGTCCCGAGGCACGATCACTCGACCTTGCAGCTCGCGCCGGACGGCAGCGTCTACTCCATGGGCGGAAACCGCGTGGATCTGGCGCCGGAGGACGACACGCTCGGCGTCCCCGTCCTGCAGGTCTACAAGCCGGCCTACATGTTCATGGGCTCGAGGCCGGTCATCGAGCGGGCCCCCGAGGAGATCTCCTACCGGAGGAGCTTCGAGGTCAAGCTCGACGCGCCGTGCAGGAGCGCGGGCTCGGTGGCGATCCTTCGCACGGATCCGGTCACGCACAACTGGTCGTGGGGCAACCGGTACGTGAAGCTGTCGTTCGATAGGACCAGCAGATGCAACCTCAAGGTCCACGCCCCGGCGAGCGGCGCCACGGCGCCCGGAGGCAACTACCTCCTGTTCGTGCTCGACGATCGCGGCGTGCCCAGCGAGGCGAAGCGCGTCCGCGTCGGGGAGTGAGCCCCACACCGCGCGGGCTCATCCGCCGCGACAGCGCGCGGAGGAGGAGCGCGCGCCAGAGGCGCCCCGGGTCGCGGGCGAGAGACGAAACAGAGGGTCTCGGTCCGCCGTGGTTCCGCTCCTCGCGACGCCGCGGCGTGGGGGCGAGGCGCACACCAGGCGCCCCCGGCGCCGGACCGTTGATGGCGGCTCGACCCCGGTGCATCCTCCGCCTCATGCGCCCGGGAGAGGTCATCGACAGCCGCTTCGAGATCGAGCGCGTCGCGGCCTCCGGCGGGATGGGGACGATCTACCGCGCCGTCGACCGGGCCACCGGGGCGCCGGTCGCGCTGAAGCTCCTCGGCCAGCCCGACCGGAGCGCCGCCCACCGCTTCGAGCACGAGGCCCGGATCCTCGCCGAGCTCGATCACCCGAGGATCGTCCGCCACGTGGCCCACGGCATCACCCCCGACGAGGTGCCGTACCTCGCCATGGAGTGGCTCGAAGGCGAGAGCCTCGCGCAGCGCCTCGCCCGGCAGAAGCTCGACCTCGAGGAGAGCCTCGCGGTGCTCCGCGCGACCGCCGAGGCGCTCGGGGCGGCGCACGCGCGCGGCATCGTCCACCGCGACATCAAGCCGGGCAACCTCCTGCTCGTCGGCGGCGAGGTCGCCGGCCTCAAGGTGCTCGACTTCGGCATCGCCCGGACGAAGCGCACCCTCGGCGCGCTGACGCGCACCGGCTCGGTGATGGGAACGCCGGGCTACATGGCCCCCGAGCAGGCCACCGGCGACCGCGACCGCCTCGACGCGCGGGCCGACATCTTCTCGCTCGGCGCCGTGGTCTTCGAGTGCCTCACGGGCAGGCCGGCGTTCCAGGGCCAGCACGTGATGGCCCTCCTCGCCAAGCTCCTCATGGAGGACCCGCCGCGCGTGCGGCACCTTCGCCCCGAGCTGCCGCAGGAGCTCGACGACTTCGTCGCCCGCATGCTCGCGAAGGACCCCGAGCAGCGCCCGCGCGACGGGTCGGCCGTGCTCGAGGCGCTCGACGCCCTCGAGCGCGATCCGAGCAGCGGCCTGGCCGCGCCGCCCGTGCTGTACGAGGCGATCACCACGGGGGAGCTCCGGCTGCTCTCGATGGTGGCCGCGAAGGAGCTGCACCCGGCCTCGTGCGACGGCTCGGCCAGCACCCTCGTCGCCGCCATGCCGGGAGACCTCACGCGCAAGCTCCACACGAGCGCGCAGCCGCTCGGCGCGCGCGTGGACGCGCTCGCCGACGGGACGATCGTGCTCTCGATCGCCGGCGTGGGCGACGCGGTCGAGCAGGCCGCGCGCGCGGCGCGGTGCGCCCTGAAGGTCGGACAGATCTTGCCCGACGCCTCGGTCGTGCTCGCGACCGGCCGCGCCGAGCACACCGGCAGCCTCCCGGTCGGGCCCGTCATGGACCGCGCGGCCGCGCTCCTCGCCCTCGCCGAGCTCGAGGCGCGGGCGCGTCCGGAACGGAAGCCCGATCCCGTGCGGATCGACGACGTCACCCGGGCGCTGCTCGACGCGCGCTTCGAGATCGAGGCGGCGCGGTCCGGCACGTTCTTCCTGCTGCAGGAGCGGGAGGTCGGCCGGTCGGCGCGGACGCTCCTCGGCAAGCCGAGCCCCTACGTCGGCCGCGACCGGGAGCTCCGGAACCTGCGCGAGCTCCTGGAGGACAGCTTCAGCGGGCCCGAGCCCCGCGCCATCCTGATCACCGGGCCGCCGGGGATCGGCAAGTCCCGCCTGCGCTACGAGCTCATCGAGGTCCTGCGGGAGCGGCACCCCGAGATCACGGTCGCGGTCGGCCGCGGCGACTCGCTGAGCGCCGGGTCGCCGTTCTCGCTGCTCGGCTCCGCGCTCCGGGGCGCGGCCGGGATCACCGGGGGCGAGCCCGCGCCGGCGCAGCGCGAGCGGCTCCTCTCGCTGGTCGCGCGCGCCCCGGCGCTCGGGCCGGGCGACAGGACGCGGATCGCCCCCTTCCTCGGCGAGATCGTGGGCACGCCGTTCCCGAGCGAGGCCGACCCGAGGTTCCAGGAGGCGCGGCAGAGCCCGGCCCTGATGGCCGACCAGATCCCGCTCGCCTACCTCGACTTCATGGAGGCGGCGTGCGCGGCGGGGCCGTACCTGCTCGTGCTCGAGGACATCCAGTGGGGCGACGCGGCGTCGCTCAAGCTGATCGCGCGGGTGCTCCGGGAGCTCCGCGACCGGCCGTTCGCGGTGCTCTACCTGGCGCGCGTCGAGGTGCGCAAGGTCTTCCCCATCCTCTGGGAGGGCAGCGAGGTCCACGAGATGACGCTCGGCGCGCTCCCGCGCCGCGCCGCCGAGGAGCTCGTGCGGGAGATGCTCGGCGACGGCCTCCCGCCCGCGGAGGTCGCGCGCCTCGTCGAGCGCGCGAGCGGCAACGCCTTCTATCTCGAGGAGCTCATCCGGGCGGTCGCGGAGGGGCGCGCAGACCGGCTGCCGGAGACGATCCTGGGCATGGTGGAGGCGCGGCTCGAGGCGATCCCCCCGGAGGCGAGGCGGCTGCTCCGGGCGGCGAGCGTCTTCGGCGAGACGTTCTGGAAGCAGGGGGCGCTAGCCCTGCTGGGCGACGCCGGCGGCGCGACCCTCGCGGTGGACTGGCTGCCCTGGATGCTCCAGCGCGAGCTCCTCGAGCGGCGCGAGCAGAGCCGCTTCTCGGACCAGGAGGAGTACGCGTTCCGGCACGCGCTCATCCGCGACGGCTGCTACGCGATGCTCCCGGACCACGATCGCGCGCTCGGCCACAGGCTCGCGGCCGAGTGGCTCCTCCAGGCAGGAGAGCACGACGCCAAGGTGCTCGCCGAGCACTTCGAGCGGGGCGGCGAGCCGCGGCTCGCCGTGGAGTTCTACCTGCACGCGGCCGAGCAGGCGCTCGCCGGGAGCGACTCGGCCGCGGCGCGCGCGCTGGCGGAGCGGGGGCTCGCCCTGGGCGCGGAGCGGGACGTCGAGGCGGCGCTCCGCGGGATCCGCGAGGGGGCGACCAGCACGCTCCGCAAGGGCGGCGCCGCCCTCTCGTCCAGCTCGTGAGCGCTCAGGGCGACCGCTTGCGCGGCCGCGGGATGCCGTACGCGTCGATGCGGTTGATCAGCGTGCGCAGCGAGATGCCGAGGAGCTTCGCGGCGCGCGTCTGGTTGCCGGCGGACTGCTCGAGCGCCTCCAGGACGCGCTGGCGATCGACGGCCCTCATCTCGAGCCGCAGCCGCTCCATCTCCTCGGAGTGCGGCGTCGGCGTGGGGGGCTCCGCCGGAGGCCCGGCGCCCTCGGCGCCCTCGCCCGGCGGCCCCCCGCGCGCCCGGGCGGCATCCCCGGCCGGCGGCGCCGGTGGAGCCGGCGGCGGCGTGGAGCCCCTCGGCGGCGGCGTGGAGCCCCTCGACGGCGGCGCGGGCCCGCTCAGCGGCGCCGGTGCGCTCAGCGGCGCCGGTGTGCTCAGCGGCGGCAGATCGGCGGGCTGGAGGCGCCGATCCTCGACGTCGGCCGGGGCACGCTCGCCGTGCCGCTGATCGGGCGCCTCGACGCCGAGCGGGCCGGCGAGCTCGGCGAGCGGCTCAGCGCACCGCGCCCCGCCTCTCGCCGGAGGCGCTCGCCGTCCTCGAGGCGTACTCCTGGCCGGGGAACGTGCGCGAGCTGCGCAACGTGATCGAGCGCGCGGCGGTCCTGTGCGCGGGGGATTCGGCCCAGCCCGCCGATCTGCCGCCGCACCTGACGAGCGGCGGCGCGGGCCCGCTCAGCGGCGCCGGTGCGCTCAGCGGCGCCGGTGTGCTCAGCGGCGGCGCGGAGCCGCTGAGCGGGCCCGCGCCGCCGCTCGTCAGGTGCGGCGGCAGATCGGCGGGCTGGACCGAATCCCCCGCGCACAGGACCGCCGCGCGCTCGATCACGTTGCGCAGCTCGCGCACGTTCCCCGGCCAGGAGTACGCCTCGAGGACGGCGAGCGCCTCCGGCGAGAGGCGGGGCGCGGTGCGCTGCTCCAGCTGCCGGCACGCCTCCTCGAGGAACCTGTCGGCGAGCGGGCCGATCTCGGCGACCCGCTCGCGCAGCGGCGGGACGACCAGCGAGATGCCGTTCAGCCGGAAGTAGAGGTCCTGCCGGAAGGCGCCGCGCGCGACCTCCGCCTCGAGATCGCGGTTGGTCGCCGCCACGAAGCGGAGATCGATCCGCCGGGGCGTGCGGCCTCCGATGCGGAGCACCTTCCGGTCCTCGAGGACGCGGAGCAGCTTCGCCTGGAAGGCGAGCGGCAGCTCGCCGATCTCGTCCAGGAAGAGCGTTCCGCCGTGGGCCGACTCCAGGAGCCCCGGGCGCGCCTGGCTAGCGCCCGTGAAGGCGCTCTTCTCGTGGCCGAAGAGCTCGCTCTCGAGGAGCGACGGCGGCAGCGCGGCGCAGTTCAGCTCGACGTAGGGGCCGCCGGCCCGCGGCGAGCGCGCGTGGAGGGTCCGGGCGAGCACCTCCTTGCCCACCCCGGTCTCGCCGAGGATGAGCACGCTGATGAGGCTCCGCGCGGCGCGGGCGGCCTGCTCGTAGAGCGCCAGCATGGCCGGGGCCCGCACCACGACGTCCGCGGGCGCGCAGCAGTCGGGCGCCGCGGCGGCCTCCGCGGGCGCGCGGCCGACGACGATGGTCGTCGCGCCGAGGTTGAAGCGCTCGCCGATGCCGATCTCGGCGCTGTCCCGCGACAGGCGCCGCAGCCGGTGGGTCCGCGCCGTCATCCCCGGGAGCTGCTGCTCGCCGACGAAGGTGCCGTTGGCGCTCCCGAGATCCTCGATCCGGAGCGGGGGGCCGACGTGGAGGACGGCGTGCCGGCGCGAGACCGAGCGGTCCTCGATGCGCACGTCGCACCCCTCGTCGCGGCCGAGGACGACGCAGCCGCGGGGCGGCAGGGGGGCGAAGGCGATCGTGCTGCCCGCCACGATCGCGAGCCGGAGGGTCGTGCAGGAGCCCCGCGCATCGCCGCCGGGAAAGCCTTCGTCCACGAGCACATCCTACGCGGGGCCGCGCATCGATCTGCACGAAGATCTGCACGAATCATGCAAATCCATGCAGATCGTTCGGATCGTGCAGGCGGATGCACGACCCGCGCGCCGGTCGCCGGAGCGAACGGACGCCTCCGCCGCAAATTGCTGGGTTCGCCGCCCGGCACGCGTCCTGCTCCACGCTCGGCGACCGCTGCGAGCGGCGATGGCGACCTCGATCCGACAGCGCGCGGAGCGCCTCCGAGCGGCCTCTGCAGCGGCGCGGCTTGGCCCCCACGGATCGCGGTTCGCCACCCCACGGATCAGGAGCGATCATGTGCACTGAGCATGGATCTTTGAATCGCAGGCGTCTTCTCCAGGGGCTGGGCCGAACGGCGGCGGTGGCTGCGCTCGCGCCATCGGTGCTGTCGGCCCGCGTGGCCGAGGCGCACGCGCCGATGCATGCGCCGGTCTACGACAGGCTCGTCCCCGGGCGGCCCGAGAGCGTGGGCCTGAGCTCGGAGCGCATCGAGGACGTCTTCGCGAGAATCCAGCGCCGCGTGAACGACGGCCTCTTCCCGGGCGCGGTCGCCCTGATCGCGCGGCAGGGGAGGATCGTGGGGCACCGGGCGTTCGGGACCCGGGTTCGCGGCGCGCATGAGCCGGTCACGCTCGACACGCTGTTCGATCAGCTCTCGATCACGAAGGTCCTGGCGACGGCCACGTCGGCGCTGATCCTCGTGCAGGACGGCGTCCTGCGGCTGCACGATCGGGTCGCCGACTTCGTGCCGGAGTTCGCGGCCAACGGCAAGCGCCGCATCACCGTGCGGGACATGCTCCGGTACGCGGCCGGCCTGCCGATGGACGCCCCGTTCCTGGAGGATCCGGACGACGAGCGCGTCTGGCGGCGAATGGCCGAGTCGCCGCTCGAGTACCTGCCCGGCACGCAGGTGCTCTACAGCGATCTCACCTACCGGCTCGTCGGGCGGGTGATCGAGGTCGCCGCGGGCGTGGATCTCGACACCTTCGCGAAGGAGCGCATCTGGGGCCCGCTCGGCATGCGCGACACGACGTTCAACCCGTCGGCGGCGCTGATCCCGCGGACCGCGGCCACGGGCTACTCCGAGATCCGGGGCCGGGTGGTCCGCGGCGAGGTGCAGGACGAGCAGGATTATGCGCTCGGCGGCATCGTCGGCTGCGACGGCGTCTTCTCGACGGCGATCGACATGGCGGTCTTCTGCCAGATGATCCTGAACGGCGGCAGGTACGGCGGCGTCCGCGTCCTGAGCCGCCAGGTCGCCGCGGCGATGGTGAGCAACCAGACGCCCGAGGTCTCGGCGGCGGAGACCGATGTGTCCCCGCTGTCCAACCTGCTGTCGACGCCCAAGGGCTATGGCTGGGAGCTCGCGACGCGCCGCTTCTCCAGCGGCGGGATGCGCCTCTCGAGGGGCTCTTACGGGAAGGCGGGCGGCGCGGGGACCTTCATGTGGATCGACCGCAGCCGCGAGCTGTTCGGGATCCTGCTCACCAACCACGGCTTGCCGAACCCGTTCGACGAGATCGGGTGGAGCCGGATGCTCGACGCGGTCGGGACCGGGGAGTTCTTCGACGGGATCATCCAGGCGGTCGTCGACGAGTGAGGGGCGCGGGCTCTCCCGGTGAGGGCCTGAACGGGGACGGCGGGGCGGGGGCTCGCGCGCGGAGCGGCGCTGCGCGCGATTGCGCCCGGCTTGGGCCGCTGTCGTCGATGGACAGGCGCGGGCTGCGCCGCCGGCTCAGGGCGCGGCCACGGCGGTGATCTCCCCGGTCGTGTACAGCGCGGAGGTGTCCCACGCGAGCCCGGGCGCGAGCGGCAGGGCGATGCTCACCTCCGCGAAGGTGCCAGTGAGCTCGCCGCTCCAGCCGAGCAGGGCGATCGTGTCGCCGGCCTGGAACGACGCGGCGTCGTCGGCCGGGACCACCTCCAGGACACCGCCGAGGCTCACGTCCCCGTCCACCTCCAGGAGCGGCGCGGCGCCCGGGCCCGCGACGGCGATGCGCAGCGCGGCGCTCGGGCCCTGGCGGCAATCGCCGGCCACGCCCGTCGAGGGGTACGCCTCTCCCACGGAGAGCTCGCCGGCCTGCGCGTTGACGAGATCGCCCACGAAGCTGCCGGTGCTCAGGCGGGAGCCCCTCGTTGGTCCAGGTGGCGCCCCAGCCCCTCACGATCGCCGAGCTCGACGCGTAGAGCGCCGAGGAGGCGTAGGTCTCGATCCGCGCGCCCGTGGTGAAGACCTGGGCTCCCTGCTCGACGAGCAGCATCCCGTGGCCGTTCGCGCCCAGGTTGAACACCCCGGTGTTGACCCACCTCGTCGCGGAGCCGGTGACGGTCACCTGGCCCTCGCAGACCGGGCACGTCGCGATGTAGGCGTTGTTCGAGAAGAAGCTCCCTCCCTGCTTGATCTCGACGCGGCTGATCCCCTCCGCGTGACCGATGTTCGCGCTCGTGCACCTCAGGGAGGCGTCGTATCCCTCGACGAGCACGTACCCTTCGGCCAGGTAGCCGCCCCCGCCGACCGTGAAATCGTAGGTGGTCACCTGCGCCCCTCGCTGCACGAGGAGCGATCCGCGCGACTCGGTGCGGCGCGAGAGCGCGAGTTGCCCGTTGTTGATCCATCGCGATCCGTATCCGACGACCTGGACCGTTCCCCCCGAGCCGGCGCCCGCCGCCACGGCGGCGCCGGCGCTGATCAACGTCCGCGCCGGCTGACGATCACCTCGCCCGAGGTCGGCGCCGCGGTGGTGCTCGCGCCGCCGATCACGAGCGCATTCTGCCCGAGGTCCCAGGGGTCGCTCGGAGCGGCAGGCATCACATCCCCCGAGACCGTCACGGCTGCATGGGCCGCCCCCGCCAGGCCCACCGAGGCTGCCGCGAGCCATGCGGAGAATGCGTATCGAGCTTGCTGGTTCATGCGCTGCACCTCCCCAAAAGAAGATTCTCTGCACACGGGAACCTCACCCCGCGCCCTTGAGACGGGATCGCTGGTGGGCTCGGTTACCTGTAGCGCAAGCGCATGGGTGACATCGGCAACTTCGTGTTCAGCGAGCAGCGAAAGCACCGCCGGGCGCGGGAGTCCTACGACGTGGAGCTCCTCCGCGAGATCATCGCCTGATCCCGGGGCCCCTCGCCGCGCCTGGCCCGGCGATCAGGCGCGCCGCGCCGCGCCGCGCCGCGCGCGGGCCGGGCGGAGGCCGCCTGTCGTCAGCTCGTGCAGGACGCCCGCCAAGGACGAGTACGTCGATAGATCGCCGAGCTCCACGTCCACGAGGCTCCTGGCGATCTCGGGGCGCATGCCGACCAGGATGACGCGCGCGCCGAGCAGGGCGACCGCGCGGCTGGTCTGGCCCAGCGCGTGGGCGACCTGCGCGTCCACGGCCGGCACGCCGGTGATGTCGAGCAGCACGAAGCGCGCCTCATGCCGGCCCACGCCCTCGGTCACGGCCGTGAGCACCTGGAGGGCGCGGTCCCGGTCGATCGCGCCGACCAGCGGCACGAGCAGCACGCCGGGCAGGAGCGGGATCAGCGGGCAGCCGAGCTCGCGGACCGCGTCCGAGAGCGTGCGCTCGGTCGCGTAGGCGGCCTGCAGCTCCTCGTTCTTCGCCGAGAGCGACTGGACGAGCTCGTTGCGCTCGAGGGCCGCGGCGAGCAGCGACGCCCAGATCCCGACCGTGCCCTCGTCGCCGGTCAGCTCGCGGAGGGTCGGCCCCATGAGCGCCAGGATCCCCCAGTCGCGCCGGGCGGTGCGGATCGGCAGGAGGAGCATCATGAGCTCACCGCTCGCGACCGCGGGCGGCAGCAGATCCGCAGGCGGAAACGCCTCCAGACGACAGCGGTCGCCGATCGGGGGCGTCGCGCCGCCATCGCGGCTGTAGGCGCCGGCGATGACCAGCGTCGTCGCGTCCTCGCGGAGCGCGAGGCAGCCCCAGAGCGCGGTCGTCTTCGCGAGCCAGGAGAGCGAGAGGGAGTCCTGCTGCGAGCCGCTGAGCAGCGACAGGCCCACCTCGTAATTGGACCTCACGAGCATCCCGAGCTGCGCCACGGCGTCCGTCTCGACCGTGAGCCGAGCCCGAGCGATCGAGAGATGCGCGCTGTCGAGGAACGCCGCGACCCGCTGCGCGGACGCCGCGTCTCCGCCCAGCCGCTCGCGGCGCCGCTCGTAGGACCGGCGGAGCAGGCGGACGATCGCCATCAAGGTGCCGATATCGGGCGCGATGCCGATGGCCTGCTGGTAAGCGCGCTCCAGCTCCTTCGTCGGCGGGGGCGAGGTGCCCTCGATCGCCGCGGCGTACCCCGCGAGCACCAGGGCGACCCCGGGCCACACCGCGGCGGGCGACGTCTCGGGCGCGAGGCGCTGGGGCGCGAGGAGCAGCTCGACCATCCGCCGGTCCAGGTCGCCGCCCTCGTCCTCCGCGGACGACGCGCCCTCGTCGAGGAGGCTCTGGATCACGTCGCATCCGCACGAGAGCCGCTGGATCAAGGTGGTCGGCGTGAGCACGACATCGGGCGGGGCGGTCTGGCCGGAGAGCATCGACACGACCAGATTGCACGCGGCGCTCCCCATCATCTCGAACCGCTGGCGCACGGTGGTCAGCGGCGGGTCCGTCGCTTGCGCGTCCGGCACGTCGTCGAAGCCGACGATCGCCATGTCCTCCGGGATACGGACGCCCGCCGCCTTCAACAAAGGCATCATCCCGAGCGCGTTCTTGTCCGTCCCGAAGACCGCCGCCGTGCACGCATGCCGCTTGGCGAGGAGCTGCGGAGCGGCGTTCTCGCCGCCGGTATACCAGTTGTCGTCGCTCCGGATGACCAGCTCGGGATCGAACGGTATCCCCGCCTCCGCGAGCGTCTCTCTGTAGCCTTCGAAGCGAACGACCACATCGGATTCGTGGAAGCAGCCAACGAACGCGATGCGCCGGTGCCCGTGCTCGATCAGATGGCGCACCGCGCTCCGGATCCCGCTGCGGTTGTCCGGGATCACGGACGGGCAGTTGCCCTGGTGGACATGGGTGCCGACGACGACGAGCGGGACCCGCTCGGCGGCGAGCTGCTCGATGCCGCTCACCCCGATCACGACGATCCACCCATCCACCTGCGCTCTGGCGAGCGAGGGGGCCTGGAGCGCGGCGGGCGTGCCGCGCAACACCAGCGTCCGACAACCGCGCTGCTGCGCTGCCTCGTGGATGCCCATGAGGACCGGGTTCCAGAACGAGCCGTCGAGATAGGGGGTGATAACGCCGATGGTGTACGCACGGCGCGTTCCATGGACACCCGCTCCGCGGAGGGGTGGCGCTGCGGGGCGGCCCGCATCGCGCGTCGAGCGGCCGGCCTCTTCTCCCGTGGCCTGTCGTCCGGCCGCGCCGTCTCCCTGGTCCGAGCCGCCAGGTCGGCTGCCCGGCGGCTCCGGCGACTCGACGTCACTGCTCCGGCTAGCTTGAACCATCGCCCGCTCTCCCTGCTCACCGCCCCACGGCTGCGCTGCCTCGTGCATCCATACCATGATCTGGACGGGGGCTTCTGCTACGCATCGACGACGAGAGCTCCGCGCGTGCGGCCCTCGGGGCCGTCAAGCGACCGAGCAGCAGGAGAAGAGCGCCGCCATTTCGATAGCGCATCGGTTCGATCGACGGCCTCGAAACGAGCTATGCGCGTGTGGGGCTGGTCGATCTCTGGCTTATAGCGCGCTCCGCCCCGCTCCCCGCTTCGAACGCTGCGCCCAGTAGGCGACGAGCGCGATGGCGACCGTCATCGCGCCCATGCCGACCCACACCGCGGGGGGCGCGCCGCGCAGGAAGTCGAAGACCGTCGGACCGAAATAGGCGGTCGCCAGGAGGGGCAGGACGTACCCGGCCAGCGAGCCCCAGAAATGGGTCCAGAACGGCACCCTGGAGACGCCGAAGAACACGTGGAGCATGGGCGGCATCCAGAAGACGAGGCGGAGCACGAACACCGTGAGCCAGGCCCGCTTCTCCAGCGCCTCGTCGTAGGCGCGGAAGCGCGCCGGCACCCGCCGCGCCACCCAGTCGCGCGCGACGAAGCGCGCGAACGAGAAGCCAACGACGCTCGCCGCCATGGTCCCTGCCATGGAGAGCGCGAACGCCGTCGGCCACGGCCAGATGAGCGGCGCCGCCACGATGAACACCGTACCCGGCACGCCGAACGGCTGCAGCGCGGCGTACGCCGCCACGAACGCGACGTACCCCCACGGCCCGAGCTCCACGAGCGCCTGCTTGATCCGCGCGGGCTCGCCGAAGGTCTCGAACACGCCCGCGCGCTGCGCGACGACGAGGAGAGCGGCCACCGCCGCCACGGCGCCGAGCCTCACTCCGCGAAGGGAGCGGGCGGCGGCGACGTCGGGCGGGGCCGGCGAGGTCGAGGCCAGGCCCGCGGCGCGGGCGCCGCCTGGCTCGGGAGCGCGATCGGCCGGTGAATGGGACTGCCGCACTCGACAGAGTTGACACCAAGGGTCGATTTTGTCAAATTCTGGAGATCGACAGCGGTGACCTACCATTGTCGATCTTGTCGTCCGTGAGCGAGACGAGCGCCACCCCGCGCAGCGTCATCCGCGCGGCGCTACCTCATCACGTGCCGCAGCCGGCGCGCTCCGCCCCGAGCGCGAGATCGTCGTACCACATCGTCTTGGCGTTGCCGTGGTACTTCTCGAACCCGAACTTGAAGAGCTTGTAGTCGTACGGACCCCAGTCCGTGACGTGCATCGCGTCCACCTCTTTGTCGTCCACGAACACGCGCACCTCCCTGCCCGGGCCGTCGTAATAGAACTCGAGGCAGTACCAGGTGTTCGCGACGAGCTTCACGCCGCCGGAGCACGTGTACATCCCGCCGTTCGAGAGCTTCTCGGCGTCGTCGCTCTTGCGGTTCAGCTCGAGCTGGCACTGGTGCTCGCCGATGCGGATAGCCTCGCCGTCGTTGGGATCGCCGGTGCCGGACACCGCCGCGACATAGGTGTTGTGGCCCATCTGGATGTCGGTATCGCTCTTGAGGTAGACCCTGCCCCAGAACTTGCTCGGGACGGCGACGCCGAGCATCTGGCTGAAGTCCGTGCCCGACACCTTCACCGAGCCCGTCCCGCTGTGACCCGTGCTGTCCAGCTTGACGTAGTTGCCCATATTGCTGCGCTGGTATTCGGGGAAGAACTGGAGCTCGGAAGGCAGCGAGCCCCCCTCGAAATCGGAGCAGAAAATGCTGCACCCACCGGAACCCGTGCTGCCGGTCGACGTGCTGCTCGTGACGTCGCTGCCCCCGGTCCCCGTCGTGGCGCCGCTGGTGCTGGTGACGCTCCCGGTGGTGGTGCTCCCGGTGGTGACGCCGCTGCTGGTGACGCCGCTGCTGGTGACGCCGCCGCTGGTGACGCCGGAGGAGGTGCTCCCCGGGCCAGCGGGGCCGCCGCCGGCGCCGCCGGCGCCGCCGCCACCGTCGTTTCCGGAGCTCGAGGTACCGCCGCACGCGGCCGCCGCGGACGCAAGCGCAAGCGCAGCAAAGAAGGCAAAGGAACGAGCCGAGAAGGACATACTGGAGATCTCCTCAACAAAGGGCGCAGAATGGCCCAAGCGATGCTTGCGACTCTACCAGTGAACGCCGCGCGTGTCAGGCACAACCGGAGGAGTGGACCGCGCCAGCGCGGTTGCGGGCGTGCAGGCGAGGCGGCGATGCGCGCGCCCGCGCACGCACAAGCGGTCTTCGCCGCGCTCGGCCGGCCGGCGCACGCGATCTCGCGGCCGCCGCGCGGCGGCGATCCTCCCCGGTCGAGCTGATCCGGCGGTCGCGACATGCCGTCTGCCTCCCGGCCCCCCTTCGAGCTCACGAGCCCGCGCGTCGCGTGGCGTTACGAGGCCGTGGGCCGCGTCCTCGGGGGCGTCGCGCTGCTCCCGATCGTGGTGCCCTTCGTCGGCAGCACGATGGCCGTCGTCTTCGCCGAGGTGCTGGACGACGGGAGCCTCAAGCGGGCCGCGTTCGGCACGCTGGCCCTGGTCCTGGTCGGCGTGCTCCTCGCCTTCGTCCTCGCCCTGGTGAGCGCCTTGCTCAGCACCACCGCCTTCGGCCTGAGGCGCCCGGTGCGCGTGTCCGCCGGGGCGGCCGGGCTGCGCCTCGCCCGCGGCGCGACGGAGCGCTCGATCCCGCGCGCCACGATCGTGTCGGGCCTGGTCTTGACCGAGCCGCGCGTCCGGGTCGAGCTCCACCTGCGCGGCGGCCGGGTGCTCGAGGTGCAGGTCGCGCGGGAGCGCGACGGCGAGCGCCTGCTCGCGGCGCTCCGGATCGGCCCGGCGGAGCGGCGCGTCGCGGTCTCGCTGGGCGGCGTCAACCGCGAGCTCGTCGCCGGCTGCGTCGGCCTGCCGGTCTTCATGGCGCTCTGGGGCGCCGCGCTCGGCGCGATCTCCAGGCCGATCTTCGGCAGCGCCGCGCTGGCCGTGGCGTGGCTGGCCCTCAGCCTGGGGTCCGCCTGGCTCTTCCGCCGCGCCGCTCGCCGCACCGAGGTCGTGGTGGGCAGCGACGGCGTGCGCGTCGAGCGGCCGTTCTCGAGCGTCTGGCTCCCCTACACCGAGCTCACCGCCGTTCAGGCGCGCGGCGATCGGCTGGTGCTCTCGCGCCGGCGCGGCGAGCCCGCGGTCGAGCTCGAGGCCGGGGAAGACCTGACCGACGCGCTCGCGCAGCGCATCCGCGAGGCGCACGCGTCCGCGGTCGGCAGCGCGGCGCCGCGCTGCGCGGAGGCGCTGGAGCGGCGCGGCCGCGACCTCGCGGCGTGGCTGGACGACCTCCGCAAGCTCGTCTCCGCCGGCGACTACAGGGCCACCGCGCTGAGCCCCGAGGACGTGCTCCACACCCTCGACGACGCCGACTCTCCGCCGGATCGCCGGCTCGGCGCGGCCCTGCTCCTGCGCATCGCCGGCTACCCCGAGGCGCGGGACCGCATCCGCGTCGCCGCCGAGGCCACGGCCGACGACGCGCTCCGCGCGGCGCTGGAGCACGCCGCCGAGGAGGAGGTCGACGACGCCGCGCTCGCGCGCGCGCTGCGCCGAGCTTGACCGCGCTCGCGCGCGCTGCGCCTGGCTCGCGCCGCGGAGCGCTGGGCCAGGGGCGTTGAGCCACTCTGGGCCAGGCGCGACGGAGGCTCCGGGCCAGGGCCATCCACAGCGCGAACTCCAGGGAGATCGGGCGCTGTACGGAATGGCACATGCCGTGCACGACGCAGGCGTGGAGGTGTTCATGTCACGGTTCTTTCTTGTGGACGATGCATCCTTGTTGACGCCGCGGCCCACGCCCCCGCCCCGGACGGCGGCCCTGGTTCGTGGGGTATCCCGCGCTGCCGCCGCGGCGGCGGCCGTCTTCGTGGTCGCCTGTGGTGCGCCGGGCGTGGAGGAGGGGAGTCAGGAGGAGCAGGGCACCATCGAGCCTCAGCCGGAGGAGGAGTGTGGCGCTGGGGCGGCGATCCCGCCGATGCCTCCTCCCCGGGACGACGAGGGCGAGATCATCCCACCGATGCCGCCTCCGCCGCCGGACGGCGAGGCCATCCCGCCGATGCCGCCGCCGATGCCTCCGCCGTGCGGCGACGAGGGAGAGATCATCCCGCCGATGCCGCCGCCGATGCCGGACGGCGAGGAGGGCGAGATCATCCCGCCGATGCCGCCGCCGATGCCGCCGCCGTGCGGCGACGGGGGAGAGATCATCCCGCCGATGCATCCCCCTATCGAGGAGGAGGGCGAGATCATCCCGCCGATGCCGCCGCCGCCGCCGGACGGCGAGGAGGGCGAGGAGGGCGAGATCATCCCGCCGATGCCGCCGCCCCAGCCGTGCGAGTGAGCCGTTCGGGGGTCGTGCCGGTGCATCCCTTCACCTGATGAGGTCGACGATGGGCGGACGTGATCGCGAGCTGGAAGTTGCGCCGGAGTGGTGGCGCTGGGCCACGGAGAACCTGCTCCGCGGCGTGTCGGAAGGCGCGGTGTCGGAGCAGCTCCAGGCAGCGGGCGTGAGCGGCGCGCAGGCCAGCGAGCTGCTCTCGGCCATCGTCCGTTCGCCCATCTTCCTCGCTGCCCGGCCGTTCGCCCGGGCGGCGCGGCAGCAGGAGATGCTGGTCCGGCTGAAGCAGAGGATGGCGTCGAACGCCCTCGATCCGACGGGGATTCCGCGGCGCTCCGGCGTGTCTGCCGCGGAGTTTCGCGACGTCTATGTCGCCGGGAACATGCCGGTCATCCTGACCGACGTGGTGACCCGCTGGCCCGCTTTCGGCCGGTGGACGCCGGCCTACCTCGCCGAGGCCTTCGGCGACGTCGTGGTCGACGTCACGACGGGACGCATGAGCGATCCCGATTACGACATGCACGCGGCGAAGCACACGCAGAGCACGCCGCTGCGCGACTTCGTCGCGCGCATCGAGGCCGCCCGCACGGAGACGAACGACTTCTACATGGTCGCCAACAACCGCGTCCTCGAGCGGACGAGGCTCGGCGCGCTGCTGGGCGACGTGGTCCTCCCGGACGGGTACTGCGCCGCGCATCGGCTCCTCGGCAGCTCGGCGCTGTGGCTCGGCCCTGCCGGGACCGTCACGCCGCTGCATTACGACACGTCCAACATCCTCTTCGGGCAGGTGTACGGCAGGAAGCGATACCGCATGATCGCGCCGTTCGAGACGTCGCTGTTCGAGGGGGCGCGCGCGATGTACGCCGACCGGGATCCGGAGCAGGACGCGATGAGCCCGGTGCTCGTGAAGGACGTCGTGCTCGAGCCGGGCGAGGCGCTCTTCATCCCCGTCGGCTGGTGGCACCACGTCCGCGCGCTGGACGTCAGCATCAGCCTCGGGATCAACAGCTTTCCGTTCCACAACAACTTCGACTGGTACCGGCCGAGCAGCGTGACGTAGCCCTCGCGGCGGCCCTGGGCGCACCCGCCCGCAAACAGGCTGATCGAGGAGAGCGCCGCGGGCGCCGCCGGGGAGGAGAGCGCTCCGTGGATGAGCTCGTCCAGGCCTGGCAGGTCGCCGACGGCGAGCTGAGGAGCGGGCTTCTCATCGTTGCTCGACAATGCGGGCCTCCTTTCGCCTCATCGGTCTGCGGCGCGCTAGCGGAGCGCCTCGCGCACCGCGGCGTCGAGCGTGTCGACCACGAGGCGCACGCGCGGCACCTTCCGGAGCTCTCGATGGTACGCGAGGAAGATGGACGACGACGGCAGCTCCGCGTCGACCTCGAGCCGCACGAGCCCCGCCATCGAGCGCACCGAGGGGTCGGACATGAGCGCGATCCCCTGGCCCTGGAGCGCCGCTTCGAGGAGCGCGTGGTGCGAGTTCGACCGCACGACGAAGCGCTTCGCGCCGTGGGCCATGAGCCACGAGCTCTTCGCGGTCTGCGCCAGCGTCCCCTCGTAGCCGACGAAATCGTGGCGCCCGAGCTCCGCCGTCCGCAGCCGCGCGCCCCGCAGCCGCCGCTCGACGTAGCTCGGCGCGGCGTAGAGCCCGAACGAGGCCCGCCCGGCCAGGCGATGGACCACCGCGGGCGACGACGACTTGCTCCCGCGGATCGCGACGTCCGCCTCGCGCCGCGCGAGGTCGACGAGCCGCGTCTCCGAGAGGATCTCGAGCTCCAGCGCCGGATACAGCCGCCGGAGCTCGCAGAGGCGCTGCGTGACGGGCCGCACGACCTCGTCGGCCAGCGACAGGCGCACCGCCCCGGAGAACGCCTCGTCACCCTCGTCGCGCCGGATCGCGTGGAGCCCGCTCTCGATCCGCTCGGCGAGCGCCACGAGATCGAGCGCGTCGGGCTCGACCGACGTCCCCCCGTTGCTCCGGTGCACGAGCGGCCGCCCGAGCGCCGCTTCCAGCGCGTCGATGCGCCGCGCCGCGGTGGAGGTCGAGACCCCGAGCGCCCGGCCCGCGGCGAGGAAGCTGCGGTGGCGGTGCAGCGCGAGGAGAACGCGGAGATCGTCCCAGAGCGGAGCACCTGCGTTTTGCATCCGTGGAAATCGGATTACCACCGATGCCCATTGTCGACAAGCGCGCCGGAGGCCATCTTCCCGGTATGAACGCTTTCGATTTCAAGGGAAAGACGGCGCTCGTCACGGGCGCCTCGATGGGCATCGGCGAGGCGTTCGCCCGCGAGCTGTCGCGGCGCGGGGCGACCCTGGTCCTCGTCGCGCGCAGCGAAGCGAAGCTCGCCGCGCTGGCCTCCGAGCTCGGCAGAGCGCATGTCGTCGCCGTGGATCTCGCCGCTCCGGGGGCCGCGCGGCGCGTCTTCGACGCCGTCGCGGAGAGGGGGCTCGACGTCGATGTCCTCGTCAACAACGCGGCCTTCGGCGTCTACGGCGCCTTCGGCGGCCTCCCCCTGGCGACGCACCGCGAGCAGATCGATCTCAACGTCGGCGCGCTCGTCGAGCTCACGCACCTGTTCATGCCCATGATCGAGCGGCGCCGGGGGGGCGTGATCCAGGTGGCGTCGACGGCGGCCTTCGTGCCTTCCCCGTACTTCGCGATCTACGCGGCGACGAAGGCGTTCGTCCTCTCCTTCAGCGAGGCGCTCTGGGCCGAGTACCGCCCGCGCGGCGTGCGCGTCCTCGCCTTGTGCCCCGGCGCGACGGATACGCCGTTCTTCCAGCGCTCGGGCGACATCCCGGGGGCCGAAAGGCGGGCGCGGCCCGAGGACGTGGTGCGCCTCGGCCTCTCGGCCTTCGTGGCCGGTCGCGCCTCGGTCGTCCACGGCGCCGCGAACAGCCTGAGCGTGTTCCTCCTCCGCTTCTTCAGCCGCGAGCTCGTCGTGAAGATCATGACGCGCCTGATGAAGCCGCGGGGGGAGGAGCTCCCCGGCGCCGCGGGTCGCGCGGCGTGACCTCGACGCGCGCCCGGCGCCCAGGGCCTCAGTCGACGCTGACGGCGGTCACGGCGGTCCAGTCGTTGCGGCCGTCGGCGGAGACGACGTGGAAGCGGAGCGCGTCCTCGTGGCGCGCGGTCGAGACGAGGGCCGCGCTGGCGCCGACGAAGTCGTCGCCGCGGCAGGTGTCGCGGAGATCGCCGCCGTCGTCGAGCACGCCGACGCGCACGGGCGCCGCGTGCCCCTGCAGGTACGGGGCGGCGATGAGCTCGGCCAGGGTCGACGGGGCGGGGACGGGCGCGTCGAGGTCCCAGAGGCGGAGGTGCTTCGCGTCCGCGAGGTGGGCGTAGAGCCGCTCGACCTCCTTGCCGGTGTCCTCCTCGACGGCGA
The DNA here is from genome assembly GCF_000418325.1 of Sorangium cellulosum So0157-2. Taxonomy (GTDB): domain Bacteria; phylum Myxococcota_A; class Polyangia; order Polyangiales; family Polyangiaceae; genus Sorangium; species Sorangium cellulosum_D. The sequence continues at coordinate 11,089,769 of NC_021658.1, read as the reverse complement.
GGACGAGGAGGAGGATGCGGCCGTCGTCGCGGGCGCGAGCGCGGGCCTTGAACGAGAGGGGACCGCGGAGGGTGAGCACCGCGGGGAAGCGGCCCTGGGGCGCGCTGAAACGCACGAGGGTGCGGCCGAGGGGGCGAGGGGGCGTGAGGCCGGCCGGTGCCGGGGCGCCCGGGTCGGGGGGGAAGAGCAGGTAGGCGGCGACGAGGAGGACGGGCTCGGGCGCGCCGCGGAGGAGGCCGTCGTGGCCGGAGGCGAGCTCGAGGGCGGTGATGTCGAGGCGGAGGCGGAAGGAGCGCACGCGCCGCGCGGGCGGCGCCGCGGGGGCAGGCGACGCGGAGGACGCCGGGCGGGGCGCGGAGGGCGCGCCGCCCTTGCGGGACCTGGCTTTGCGCTTTCGGGACATCGAGGGAGCAGGAGATACCATGACCGGCCGCGCACGGGCGATCGGCGCGCGCGGGGCGGCGATGGCGCGCGGGGCAGCGAGGGCGGCGGCCCGCGGCGTCGCTACCGGCCGGCCGGGTCCTGGCGATAGAACGCCTTCAGCTGATCGTAGAGCTCCGGGTGCTTCGCCCTGAGCTTCCGCGGCTTCTCGAAGAAGGCCTCGGTGACGACGGCGAAGAACTCGGCCGGGTTCGTGGCGCCGTAAGGATCGATGACCGTGCGCTTGAGGCTCGCCTCGTCGCGGACGAGGCGCTCGTACTCGCGGCCGAGGATGCGCGCCCACGCGGCGTACATCGAGCGCTCGGGCAGCTCGGGCGCGCCGTCGGCGGGGCCTTCTTCCTGGTCGAGCTGGTGCGCGAACTCGTGGAGCACGAGGTTGTGGCCGTCGCTCACGTCCGCCGCGCCCGCGAGGACGCCGTCCCACGCGAGCACGACCGCGCCGCGCGACCACGACTCCCCGAGCCGCGCCCGGCCGCCCTCGACGACGACGCCGCCCTCGCGCACCTCCCGGCCGGGGGCCACGTAGGCGCTCGGGTAGACGAGGATGACCTCGAGCTCGGGGTAGTAGTCGGTCTCGCGGTGCAGGAGGAGCAGGCACGCCTGCGCCGCCACCGTGACCCGGATCTCGTCGGTGATCTCCAGGCCGCCGCACCCCTCGAACGGCTTCTCGTCGAGGAAGACCTGGATGTGCCCGAGGAGCTCGTCCTGGTCCTCGGCCGGGAGGCGGCCGAAGCTGGGCACGTTCCGGTCGAGGATCGCGCGCCACGCGGGCGGGAAGGGCGCGCGGCGGGCGGCGGCGCGCCGGCGCTTCCTGAGAAAGCCGAGCATCGACGCCGATGTTACCGCCGCGCGCGGCCCCGCCGGAAGGCGCGCGCGGGGCCCCGCCGGCAGGCGCGCGCGAGAGGCCCGCTCACGCCCGCCGGAGCCCCATCGCGCGCGCGACGCCGTCCCGGTACGAGAGCCAGGCCGCGTGCGCGGCGGCCACCGCCGACGCGACCGCGTCCGCCGCGGGGCCCTCGTCCGGCACGTGCCCCAGCACCATCTCCCACGCGTCGCGCCGGTGCCCGCCCTCGACCGCCCGGTGCGCCCGCACGAGGCGCATGCGCTCGGGCGGACACCCGTAGTGACGCACCATCGGGTGCGCGCGCAGCGCCTCGTCGATCGGCGGCGCCTCGCGCTGGCCGAGGAGCTCGGCGCGCTCGTGCACGCTGCCCTCCACGAAGATCGTGAGCACCGCCGCGCCCACGACCCACGGCGGCGCCGCGCTCACGCGGTCGAGCAGCGCCCGGTAGGCGCGGGCCTCGGGCTCGAGCGGGATGGACTCGTCCTCGATGGCCGCGCGCGGGATGCCCAGGCCGTCGATCATCTCCAGGAAGAGCTCCGGGTGCGGCGCGCCCAGGGAGAGCTTGCCGGTCTGCTCCTCGAAGAGGTTCTCCGCCAGCGCGCTGCGCACCGCGGCCGGCGGCGACTGGCCGAGCACGCGCGCGAGCAGCACCGGGAAGTCGCGCACGTAGACCCGGTACTCGTGCCGGAAGTGGACGACGAGCTGGTCGCGCGCGAGGCCAGGGCCGGTGAGGTGCGCCCAGGCCCAGTGGTTCTTGCGGTCCATGATCGCGAGCAGGCGCTCCTGGAGGCGATTCGTCATGCGGCAGCTCCTCGGCAAGGGGAGCCTTGGTTGTACAGCACGGGCGAGGCGGGCGCCCACGTCCTCCGGGCGAGGGGATTGCGCCTCACAGCCTGGGCGCGAACCGGGACCGCATCAGGGCGAGATACGCCTCCTCCGAGGTCTGGCGCCGCGCGGCGACGAGCGGCGCGATGTTCTCCGTGCCGAGGTACCGCAGCCGGTCGGTGCCGTCGGTCGCGGCCTCGAAGATGACGCGCGCGACGCCCTGCGAGGTGGCGCCGTCGCGCGCTTGCACGAGCTCCGCGAAGAGCCGATTGGCGCCGTCGACGAAGGGCGCGTAATCGGCGATGGGCGCGGTCTTTAGCGCCTCTCTGGCGCTGCGCTCGACGAAGCCCGTGCTCGGCACGCCCCCCGGCTCGACGATCTTCACCCGGATCCCGAGCGGCGCGAGCTCGTACGAGAGCGCCTCCGAGAACCCCTCCAGCGCGAACTTGCTCGCGCAGTACGACGACAGCATCGGGAGCGTGAACACGCCCGCCCCGGAGCTCACGTTGAGGACGACGCCGGAGCGCCGCGCGCGCATGGCCGGGAGGGCGGCGCGCGTCACGTCCATCACGCCGAACACGTTGACCTCGAACTGCTCGAGGATCTTCTCGCGCGCGGTCTCCTCGAACACCCCGTGGAGGCCGAAGCCCGCGTTGTTGACGAGGACGTCGATCGCGCCGAACCGGGCGAGGGTCGCGGCCACGGCGGCGTCGATGCTCGCGCGATCCTGCACGTCGAGCGGCAGCACGCTCACCCGATCCGACGCGCGGAGCTCGGTCTCCTGCTCCGGCTTGCGCATCGTCGCCGCGACGTTCCAGCCCTCCGCGGCGAAGACCTTCGCGATGTCGCGACCGAACCCCGACGAACACCCTGTCACCAGAACCGTCTTGCTCATGCCCTTGTTCTGCGCCGCGCCGACCGATGAAACAATGCGTGCAATCCGGCATGCCGTGATGCACGATCTGGTACAATGATGCGCGCCAGCCTCATCGAGCTCGAGGCCGTGATCGCCGTCGCGACGTTCAAGAGCTTCCGCGCGGCGGCCAGGGAGCTCGAGATGTCGCCCTCGGCGCTGAGCCACGCGGTCTCGGCGCTCGAGCAGCGGCTCGGCGTCCGGCTCTTTCACCGCACCACGCGGAGCGTCTCGCTCTCGGCGGCCGGCGAGCACGTGGTCCGGCGGCTCCAGCCGGCGCTCCGGGAGGTGTCGTCGTCGCTGGAGGAGGTCCACGAGCTGCGCGACACCCCGAGCGGCACGCTGCGCATCAACACGTCGAAGGGGGCGGCGCAGATCGAGGTGCTCCCGATGGTGCTCGAGATGCGGCGGCGCCACCCCGACGTGCGCGTCGAGCTCGTGACGGAGGACCGCTTCGTGGACATCGTCGCCGAGGGCTTCGACGCGGGGGTGCGGCTCGCGGAGGCCGTGCCGCAGGACATGATCGCGATCCCGTGCGGCGGGGATCTGAGCATGGCGGTGGTCGGCGCGCCGTCGTACTTCGCGCGTCGCCCGGCGCCGAAGGCGCCGAGGGATCTGCTCGAGCACGAGTGCATCCGCCGCCGCATGGCGAGCGGGGAGGTGTACCGCTGGGAGCTCGAGCGGCGCGGGCGCGAGGTGGCGGTCGACGTCCGGGGGGCGCTGACGCTCGACAACGACGATCTCGCGCTGCAGGCGGCCGTCGCGGGCGCGGGCCTCGCGTACGTGAGCGAGCGCGCGGCGGCGGCGGACATCGAGGCGGGGCGCCTCGCGCGCGTGCTCGCGGCGTGGACGCCGCCGTTCCCCGGCCTGCGGCTGTTTCACCCGAGCAACCGGCTGGTGCGGGCGGCGCTCCGGGCGTTCATCGGGATCGTGCGCGCGTCGACGGCCGACAGGGGACGCCGCGGCAAGGCGGGGAGGGGCAGGAGCGCGTAGGGAGGGCTACCGCTCCTGGATCAACGGTCAGCCCCCGGAATCTCGAGCCAAGTCACGACGCACGTTCTGGGAGCGCTCACCATGTGACATGGTTCACACGCGCTGAATCAGTCCGGACCGATCTTGACAAGGTGGGCGGAACGCGATGTTCTGTCCCTGCGGGAGCATCGTCGGGGGCTGCGAAGCGCGGCCGCGTTGAGGGGGGCATGAGGGTCGTTCTAAGGCAGTCGACCGAGACACGGACTGGCATCTCCGTCGTGAAGACCGCGGGCGCCATCGACACGTTCAACATCCTCGGCAGCCGCATTCACACGATCGAGAGCACCTATTGCGCCGATGGCATCCTCACCCACCGGTGGTTCGGCGAGGTCTTCGATGAGGAGATCAAGGAGATCCTCGGGGTCCACTTCGTGGATGCTTTCATCGAGAGCAAGTGCACGAAGCTCCTCGCCGACCTGAGCCAGTGGGCCGCGAGCTGGGACGGCGTCAACGATTTCCTGCGAGACGACGTGATGCCGCGGCTCTTCGCGGCCGGCCTGCGGCACCTGGCCGTGTTCGTCAAGCGAGACGAGAGCACCGAGGACCACGCCAATCGGTTCGCGCTGGAGCGGTTCGCGAACGAGATCGACAACGTGAACGCCTCGTTCTTCTCCGAGAAAGCGGCCGTAGAATGGCTGAGGGCGCGCGGCTGAGCGGCGCCGCCGCGCGACGCCGCGAAGAGCGCTGAGCGAGGGGCGCCGGGATGTCCGAGTACCGCGATAGGGCACGCAGCGAGGTTGCTTTGGAGCACGAGCAACCGGGTCGAGCGCTGGCGAAGCTGCGCGACGTCTTCGACCAGCTCCGCGACGCCGTCATCCTCTACAACCTCGACGGCTCCGTCGATGATTGCAACGCCCGCCTGCTGGAGATGTACGAGATCGGACGCGAGGATCTGCGCCTCTTCGAGGTCGCCGCGGGCAGCGCCGGCGTGGCCCATCCGCTCGATCCGCTGCGGAAGCTCTGGCCCGAGCTGCTGAGCGACGCCCACAAGAGCTTCGAGTGCCGTCCACGGACGCGCCAGGACGGCAGCGTGCTCCACGTGGAGTGCTTCGCCCGCAAGGTGGATCTCGCGTCGGGCCAGGCGATCCTCGTCGACATCCACGATGCGGCGCGGAGGCGGCGCGCCGAGGAAGCTTTGCGGGAGAGCAAGCGACAGCTCGAGCAGCTGGTCCTGAGCCGCACGGCGGCCCTGCAGGACAAGATCCGGCTGATCGAGGAGCAGAAGGAGGCGCTCTTCGCGCTCTCTACCCCGGTGATCCAGGTCTGGCAGGGCATCCTCGTCCTGCCGCTCGTCGGCACGGTCGACAGCAGGCGCTCGCAACAGATCATGGAGAGCGTGCTGTCGAGCATCGTGAAGACCTCGGCGCGGGAGCTGATCATCGACATCACCGGCGTGCCCTCCGTGAGCGAGGAGGTCTCCCGCTGCCTGCTCCAGACGATCCAGGCCGCGAAGCTCCTCGGCGCGACCTGCTCGCTCACCGGGATGTCGGCGCAGGTCGCGCGATCGCTCGTCGCTCTCGACGTCGACTGGTCGTCCCTGCGGATCAGCGGGACCCTCCAATCGGGTTTGCAGGCCGCGATCGCGCGGGTCTGAGCGGGGGCGATGGCCGGCCCCCTCGGAGCGGGCGGCTCATGCGTCCGCCTTCTGCGCGGCGCTGGCCGGGAAGCGGGCCTCCAGCCAGGCGCGCCATCGCGGCTCGAGCTCGGCGGCGGTCTCGGCCGCGCGATCGCCGTAGAAGAACAGGCTGACGGCGACGCGCGCCTTGTCTTCCCAGGGATAGCTCCCGAGGAGCGCGACGCCCTGCGCCGGCTGCTCGAGGCGCAGCAGGACCTCGCAGGTCTTGTCGCTCTGCTCGACGTGCTCGACGGTGCCGACGAGCGGCGGGGCCCCTGCCGGCGCCGACCGTCGCTCGCCCAGGTTGGGGCCGGAGACGCCGAGCGCGGTCGCGAGCTGCTTCCAGGCCTCGGCGTGCGCGCCAGGGTAGGCGCTCATCGCGCGCGCGGCGGCGGCGCGCTGGTCGGCAAAGTGACGCAAATACAGGCGGAGGACCCGGAAGAAGCCGGGCCAGCCGCTCTCGAACCCCTCGATCTCGTTGTCCCAGGAGTCCTTGGACGTGAACAGGCTGTGCACGAGCCGCACGAGGCACTTGCCGCCCGAGCGGCCGGAGACGACGAACTCCGTCGCGAGGGGCGGGGCGCCCTCGCTCCAGCCGCGCTCCTCGTACTGGAGGCGCGACGGGGGCTCCCACGCCGTGATCGTCCCCGACGACGCGGCGCCTTCGCCGAAGGTGAACTCGATCTCGCCGCCGACGCGCTCGTCGGCGGTGGTGGGCGCGAACCAGGCGCTGATGCCGGGGCCGGTCGCGATGGCGCGCCACACCTGCTCCGGCGTTCCGGGCACGATGAGCTCGAGCTCGACCCAGCGTCGTTCTGCGTCGCTCTTTATCGGCATGAAGGCTCCTTTCTAGGGTTCGTCGCTCGGCTTTGGATAAGCCATCACGAGCAACCGGTGCTCGCGCCCGCCGGGGGCGGCCGCGTCGTGATATCGCGCCACGAGGTCCGTGACGGCCTTGCTGAGATCGGCGGTGAAGGCGGCGCGCTCCGCGGCCGACGCGAACCGGATCTCCGTGTCGATCGAGAGCGTCGCCAGCCGCTTCTGGGCGTTGAACGCGAGGCGCCACAGCCTGCCGACCTCGCGGACGACGCGCGCCGCGAGCGCGATGAGGTAGCTCGCGGACAGGCGATCCATGGTCCGCTGTGGATCGGCGGCGGCGGGGCCGAGCGCGCTCGGAGATACGACATAGGCGCTCGCGGTCGCCACGAACAGGCGCTCCGTCAGCCCGCCCCATTTCCGCTCGCCCGCTGCCCGCACCAGCTGGTGGGCTTCGAGCGCGCGCAGGTGGTAGTTGACCTTCTGCCGCGCCAGGCCCACCCGCTCCGCGAGGCTCGCGGCGGAGGCCGGCTGCGCGAGCTCCGAGAGCAATCGGCTCCGGACCGGGTCGAGCGCGACGACCGCAGCGGCAGGGTCTTCGATGACCTCAACGTCCAGCACGTGGCCCATGGTAGTTTGACAAATTTTGTTGTCAAGGCTTCCGTCCGACCCAGGTTGAGGTGCCGCCGCCGACCCGGGTTGGGTCGCCCGAACCCGGGCCGGGTCGCCCGTCGCCGTCGGGCAGCTCTGCTTTTATGATGCGGCACATGGCGTCGTCTCCTGCCCGTGCATCGGGTCCGTCTCACCGCGCCGGCGCCGTGCCGCCGGCTCTCCTGGGGCTCCTCCTGGTCGCCGCGCTCGCAGGATGCGCCGTCGAGCAACGCACCTTCGTCGACAGGGGCCAGGGCGGCGCCGGCGGGACCGGCGCCTCGGACGCGACCGGCGCCGCAGGCGGAGGCGGCGCGAGCAGCGACGCCGCTGCGACCACCGGTCCCGGCGGCGGCAGCTGCGCGGGGCCATCGGATTGCCCTGCCCCCGCCGAACCCTGCCAGATCCCAGCGTGCGTCGGCGGCAGGTGCGGCACGGCGCCGCTGCCGGAAGGCACCGAGATCGCGCCGGCGACGGGCGACTGCCAGCGCACCGTCTGCAACGGTCGCGGCGCCCAGGTCGTCGTCGCCGCCGACGAGCCCGCGGACGACGGCAACTCGTGCACGTCGGATTCGTGCGACGGGACGACACCCGTGCACTCGCCCCTGCCCGGACCGTGCCCAGGCGGACGATGCGACGACGCTGGCCAGTGCGTGCCGGTCCAGTGCGCGCAGGACGCCGAGTGCGGCGCCTCGACGGAATGCTACCGATACACCTGCGATAACGGCCTCTGCGCAGAGGGACCCGCGCCGGCAGGCACCCTGTGCAACGCGCAGCAGGATCAGTGCGACGGCGCGGGCCGCTGCGTCGACTGCGTGAACAGCGGCGGATGCGGGGAGTGCTGCGTCTGCTCCGCCAGCGGCGTCTGCGTCCCGGCGTGAGCCGTCCCCGGGCCCGCGTTCCCGCCCCGCGCCGAGACCCCCGCGCCCCGACCCGGGCCGGCGCCCGCGCCCACCGTCGCAGACGCCCCTCTCTTTCTTGCTCCGCCGGCGGCGCCTGCCGCTAGGATCCCGGCATCGTGCGCCCGCGCGCCGCCACCGCCCGAGTGCGCCCGCGCGCCGCCACCGCCCGAGAAGGAGATCACTCCGTGCACCGTCGACATGCGCTCTTGATCCTGATGCTCTGCCTCGCCCCCCTGCTCGTCGCTTGCGGGCACCCCTGGAAGACCACCCGTCAAGCCGTGCCGAACCCGTTCTACGGCAAGGGGCGCTTCGCGGTCGTCCCGATGGCGTTCCACGGCACCATGGTCGGCGACATCACCGAGGCCGACTGGATGGCCGACAAGGACGCCGAGCAACGGCAGAGCTGGCAGGAGGACAAATCGGGGATCAACGAGCAGTTCACCGAAGCCCTCATGGCGGAGACCGCGTCGGAGGACGCCGTCGTCGTCAAGGCGGTGAGCGCCGCCGACGCGCCGTTCTTCATCCGCGCGAACGTCACATCCTATGAGCCCGGCATCTTCACGGGCGTCTTCAACAGGCCCACCGTCATCAAGGCGACGGTGCAGATCACCGATCCGGCCGGGACGGTGCTCGACGAGGTCCTGCTCGAGACTGCGGCGCCCGCGAGCTTGTTCAACCCATCGAGCGGAGGGCGCGCGCGGGCAGCGGCGAAGGACCTCGGAAAGCTGGCGGGGATGTACGTGCTCCACCGCGTCCGCGGCGACGACTGAGCTGCTCCCGGCGACCCGACCCAGGTCGAGGTCGCCCGCCTCCCCGGAGCAGGGCCCCCGCGTCATGCCGCGCCTGGACGGCGGGGGTTATTCGCCCTTGGCGAGAGACTTTCCCTGGGCCTCCAGGGCGGCTTTGAGCACTCCGATCGCCTTCGGCCCCATGCCATGAAGCGAAAGGAGCTGGGCCTCCGAGAATCGGGTGACCTGGTCCAGGCGAGAGACGCCCATCAGAGCGAGCGCTCGCGTCGCCGGCTTCCCGATGCCCTTCGGGAGCGAGGATTCTGGTTGTTCCTTCGGTTTGCTCGGTTTGCTCGGCATGGTCCATCCTGATGGGGGGATTGGCCGCCTGGCGGCCAGCGCAGCCATGTTCCCGGAGCGCCAACCCCACAACCACGCTCAGCATGCCAGGACGAGGCCCGCTGGACAACACCGCGGCACGGGGAGCTCCCCGGACAGAGGCGCCCGGCTCTCGGGTGAAGGCGGCCCCACCCAGGTCGGGAGCACCCCGGGCGTGGAGCCACGACCCGCCACCCGCTGGCCGTCGCGACGAAGCGTCGAGCGAGGGGGTCAGGTCCTGGCACACGACCCGACGTGGGCGCAGGTCGCGTGCACCTGGCGGGGTCTCGCGAGGCTGGCTCACCGCCGGAGCCCATCGACAAGCGCCGTGCCTGTCAACCTACGTCGGGTCGTCCCCGACGCGGGACAGCACTGCAATCGTTCGCTCGCAGGCGAACGCATCAACTCCTGCCGCTAGCCCCCGGGCCGACTGTCGCCTTCCTCCCTCCGGTCCATCGGCGCGCGACGGACAGAGCCGCTCCTCAGAGCGCGCCTCCCGCGGACGCCTGCGCCGCGCCGCGCGAGCGCGCGTCCGCCGCGGGCACCGGCTCGGGCACCGAGCCCGCCTCGCTCAGGCGCCGCTTCGCCTCGGCGAGCACGTCCGCCGGCAAGGGGCCCTTCCTCGCGAACTGCAGGTTGTCGCGCAGGTGCTTCGGATAGGGCTGATCGAACGTGGTCGACGCGGTCGCCACCAGGCCGATGCGCTCGGTGGCGCCGGCCAGCGCAGAGAGCAGCGTGAACGGCTCGAAGGACGTGACCGTGTGACTGCGCATCAGCGCGTTGAGCGGCATGTTCAGCACGGCCAGGTGATCGGCCATGAAGAACGCGTCGAAACGACCCTGCTCCAGGCGCTGCGCGAAGCGCTTGAGGTGAGAAAAATTGAAGTTCGCGTCCGGGTAAGGCGCCCGGATAGCGCCAGGCGCCCGTATGAATGCTGACAGGGCGCATGAACGCGCCGAGCCTCAGCGTGCGTGCGGCCATCTCCGGCCTCCACGCCGCGAGCGCGGCCACTCCAAGCCTCCCGTTGCCATGTGCGATGTCTACTATAACGGATGCCGAGGCGAAAGCGGAAAATATAACGGATGCCATGGCGCCGGCGGGGACGGGGGGCGAGGTCCCTGGAGCTGCAGGCGCTCGCCGGGCGCTTCCCGTTCCCGCGCCGCGCGTGGCAGGCGTGCCGGCGATGCCGGGGCGAGGGCCGGCCTTGTCGATCCATCGCGGGCGCGCGATCCTGTTCCCGAGCGTTGACGCCCCGGAGGAGCCCTTTGCATGGACGCCGAACTCATGCACATTCGCCTGCAGACGCCGGCCGGCGCGCCGTTCGCCTTCGGGATCGCGGTCGAGGTCCGGGGGGCTCGCGGCTTCCAGGTGGCCGAGCCCGGGCAGGGCGCGCGGCGCTATGAGGTCGCCCAGGCCGAGCAGCCGGACTACCTCGACCTCTTCGAGACGCTGGCGCGGGACTTCGGCACGCGCGTGCCGCTGGCCCGCACCCCGCCGCCGCCGCGGAACGGCGGGCCGCCGTTGCGACCCCTGCTGACCGAGGCGGTCGCGCTGGAGATCCTCTATGGCTATGGCGACCCGTGCGTGGCGCGGGTGGGCGAGGGGGAGTGGCGCTTGCTGGTGACCTCGAACGACGCGCCAAACGCCTTTCCCATCCTGGCCTCCAGCGACCTTTTCGCCTGGCGGCTGACCGGCTTCGTCTTCCCGGAGGGCCACGCGCCCGCCTGGGCGCTGACCGGCCCGGGTCGGGCCGACTTCTGGGCCCCGGAGATGCACCGGGTCGGGGAAGAAACCTGGCTCTGCTTCACGGCCCGCATGCGGGACCGTTCGCTCGCCATCGGCCTCGCCAGGTCCCGGAGCCCGGATGGCCCGTTCAGCGCGGATGAGGCGCCCATCGTCACAGGGGACGTGATCGACGGCCATATTCTCGTGGACGCCCGCGGCGCGCCGTGGCTCGTCTGGAAGAAGGACGACAACGGCGTGTGGCCGCGCAAGCTGGCCGCCCTGCTTCACCGCGAGCCGGCCTGGGTGAGCGAGCTCTTCGCAGCCCCGGAGGACCAGCGCACCGCCGTCCTGGCGCTGACGCTGTGGCCATGGGCGGAGACCCGCGAGCCCATGGAGCAGTTCTTCGTGCTGCAGCCGCTGATCGAGGCGGCGACCGCGGATTTCGCCGGGTTCGCCCGGCGGCTCGAGGGGCTCAGGGGGCGCGCGTGCGGCGCGCGGGCGGAGGAGATCGCCGCGATCTCGCGTGCGCTCAGGACGCGCATTTATGCACGGCGGCTGTCGGCGGACGGCCGCTCGCTGGAGGGGGAGCCCGCCGTCATCCTCGAGAACGATCAGCCGTGGGAGGCGCACCTCATCGAGGGCGTCTGGATCACCCAGCAGGGCGGACGGTATCACCTGCTCTACGCCGGCAACGATTTCTCGACCGCGCACTACGGCATCGGCGCCGCCGTGGCGGAAGCGCCCGCGGGGCCATACCGCAAGTCGCCGGAGATGCTGTTGAGCTCCAGCGCGGAATGGTGGGGGCCAGGGCACCCGTCCGTGGCCGTCGGCTCCGACGGGCGCCACCACATCTTCCTGCACGCCTTCCGCCCGGGGGTGGCGGGATACAAGGCCTTCCGCGCGCTGCTCGCGGCGCCGATCCGCTTCGAGGGCGGCGTCGTGTCGGTGGATGGGTCGACCACAAGGTGAGCTACCCCATGATCCGAGCCGCCCGCCCCGAGGACGCCGAGCTCCTCGGGGCGCTCGCCCTCCGCTCCAAGGCGCACTGGGGCTACTCGCCCGAGTTCCTCGAGGCGTGCCGCGCGGAGCTCTCGATCTCGCCGGCGTACGTCGCGCAGCATCCGACCTTCGTCCTCTCGCCCGGAGACGAGCCGCTCGGGTTCTACACGCTCGAGGCGCTCAGCTCCACCGACGTGGAGCTGAGCCACCTCTTCGTCGAGCCGGCGGAGATCGGACGCGGCCTCGGCCGCGCACTCCTGTCGCACGCGCGCGAAGAAGCGCGGCGGCGCGGGTATCGCGTCCTCGTGATCCAGAGCGACCCAAATGCAGCGCGGTTCTACGAGGCCTGCGGCGCGCGGCGCGTCGGCGAGCGGCGCTCGGCCAGCATCCCTGGCCGGCTGCTTCCGCTCTTCGAGCTCGACCTGTCGCGCTGACGCGCGGCCGCTCGCGACCGAGGGAGCCGGCTCACGCTGGCGCGGCCGCGCCCTGCGCTGCCCGGCGCAGCGCTGCCCGCGCGAGCAGTCGTGTGGAGTCGAGCGTCGGCAGCGGAGAGTTCGCGTCGCTCATGATGAGCGGGATCTCGGTGCAGCCGAGCACGACGGCGTCGCACCCCTCGGCGCTCATCCGCCCGATGATCCGCTGAAAGCAGGCGATCGCCTCGGGCCTGAAGACGCCGTACACCAGCTCCTCCATGATGATGCGGCTCATCTCCTCGCGCTCGGCGGCGCTCGGGCGCACCCACTCGAGCCCGCGCGCCGCGAGCTTCTCCGGATAGACCTCGCTCTCGACGAGCCAGCGAGTCCCGGTCAAACCGACGCGCCGGAGCCCGCGCTCGGCGGCCTGTTCCGCGACGACCTCGGCGATGTGCAGCCAGGGCAGCGGCGACCGCGGCTCGACGTAACGCAGCGCCTGGTGGATGGTGTTGTCGGGGCAGATCAGGAAGTCGGCGCCGATGCTCGCGAGCTTGTTCGCGGAGACGAGCATCAGCTCCCCCACGCCCTCCCAGTCGCCGCGGTCGATGTGCTTCATGTACCCGGCGAACGAGGGCGTGTGCATCGAGACCTCGGGGTGAGCGTGCGCGCCGAGGAGCGCTGCGCCTTCCGCGCAGAGGGTCCGATAGCAGAGCGCCGCGCCCTCGGCGGAGCAGCCGACGATACCGATGTGCTGGGTCATGACGATCGTGCCCGGAGCGTACCATCAGAGCTCGCGCGCCGGAGCGCCCGGGGCGCTACTCCAGCGAACGAGCGGCGGCCTGCGCGCTCGACGGTGCCGCGCGCGCCGCGGGGACGCGATCGTGGATCAGCTCCTCCAGCCGCGCCTTCGTCGCCAGGAAATGCCCCGACAGGAGCTGCTCCGGCCCGCGCGGGCGCGCCACCGGCACCTCGACGATCTCGAGCACCCGGCCAGGGTTCGCCCCGAGGACGACGATGCGATCCGAGAGGTAGATCGACCTGGCAGCTCTGGAGCAGGCTCTCGTGCAGCCACGTGTCGCCCGTGCGCTGCGGGGGCGTGGCGAAGGCGGCGTAAAAGGCGCGGCCGACCTCGTGCGGCGCCGGCAGGAAGACGGGGTTCGCGCGCTCCCCGCGGGCGGGCGGCCTCCCGGCCTGCGCGAGCTCGAGGTTGCGCCTGTCGAACACCTCGCGATCGACGAGCTGGCCCTCCGCGATGTACGCATAGGCGCCGGCCGCGTCGCCCGGATCGATCACGCGCACCAGCGGGTGCCAGACGAACGGCACATAGCTGATGACGCACCACGCGGCGAGCGGCAGGACGAAGGCGAGCGCCGCGACCGTGAGGCCCGCTCGCCGCGGGAGCGGCCTTTGCACCGCGAGCAAGCCGGAGAGCGCCCCGGGCCGCCCGCGCCTCGCGCCGCCGGCCGCCCGGGCGAGGGGAGCCCCCGCGCTCACGGCGCCTGACCTGCCTCGATGGCCTCCGCGGTGAGGCTAGGGTCGATGTACCCGTCGACCGCGAGCGGCGCCTTGTAGACGCTGTTCTTGACGTTGAACGCGTCGACGACCCGGCTCGATCCATAGATCGAGCCGAGGCCTTCGCCCTTCTCCAGGTGCTTCATGCCGCCGGCGAGATCGAGGAAGAACGTCCCCTTCATCAAGGGCCTGTATTGCTCCGGGGTGAGCCCGACGCGCGCGCTCATGAGGCGCGCGGCCTCGTCGAGGTTCGTTTCGTCCTTGATGAACCGGGCGATGCGGTCCCACACCCGCACGACCTTGCCCCAGTCGGCGCGGCGCTCGGCGAGGCTCTTCGGGCTCACGGCGAGGACGTCGTAGATGATGCCCGGCACGTCCGCGCTGGTGAAGATCGCGGTCGAGCCCGGCAGCTCGCGCAGCGCCTGTCCGCTGTTGGGCTGCCAGGCGACGATGGCGTCGACGCCGCCGGATTTCAGGGTCTGCGGCGTCTGGTCCGTCGGGACATTGACGATCTGGACGTCCTTCTCGGCGAGGCCCGCGGACCTGAGGGCGTTCAGGAGCAGGAGGTGGCCGGGCGCCCGTTGCGCCAAGTTTTCGGAGCCGTTGCGCGAGCCATGTCGCGCGTTTTTTTTCGGCGCGCGCCCGCGCGTGGAGCGCCTCGCGAGCGGCCAGGGGCCGCGCGGCGGCCCGCGAGGCGTTCCGCGCGATGGCGTCAGGGCTGAGCGGCGCCCTGGCCGTCTCCCTCGTCGGAGCCGTCGATATCCGGGCACTTCTGCACGATGAGCTCGCACTCCGGGATGGTCGTCTCCAGCTCGCTCACCGGGGAAGCGCACGTGAGCGCCCGGACCTTCGCGACGTGCGCGAGCAGGCACGCCTGGTACTCGGCCACGGTCGCGGTGCAGCCCGTGCGGGCGTCGGCCGGCGGCAGGCAGCTCGCCGGGGGGGCCGCGGCCTCGTCCGCCCGCGGCTGCTGGGTCTCGGACATGCATTTCTGCATCACCGCCTCGCACGCCTGCCCGACCGTGGACCACAGCATGCCGACGAACTCGCAGGTATCCTGCTTGGAGAGCTCGAGGCTCGGCGCGAGCGACTGGCACGTGGACTCGACGTCGGCGGTCGTGAGGTCCTTGAGGTGCTTGCTGCTCACATCGGCGGGTATCGGAGCGGCCACCACGTCCTTGCCGCCCCAGAGGACGAGCGACAGGAAGGCCGAGAGTGCTCCGAATCGAATCAGTCGGTTCATTCGTTCTCTCCCTTGTACAAGCGGCCGCCTCGGCCGCGGTGGGGCTCGGGAGCAACCCACGTACCGGCGGCCTCGTTGTGCACGATGGGACCGCGCGCGCCCGGCGCGGCGGGGCGGGGCGGCCACGGGATTCATTCGTCTTCCGAGCTTCCCGCCTTCCTGCTCGGTCGCTCTGACGATATCCCATGAGATCCACCCTCCAGCGCTGTCCTGCGGGCCGCGCGGGCCGGGCGGGCAGGATGGGAACAGGGCTCCTCGCCCGGTGGAGAGCCTCCGATCACCGCGGACGGCGCCCCGGGGCCCGGAGGGAGAAGAAGATGAACCGCCGAGGCGCCAAGGACGCCAGGAAGAGAACTTCTGGGCTCTCCTGGTGTCCTTGGCGTCTTTTTCTCTGGACCGCCGCGCCCGACGCCGCCGGGCGGCGCGTCGTCCGAGTTCGTCCGTGGTTCCACGGAGACCGGGGGCCCGTGGAGAGCTCCGGTGGACAGGGAGAGGGAGACGCCGGGGGACGCGCCCCGGGCCCCGGCGTCAGACGAGCTCGCGCTCGCCGCCCGGATACACGAACGAGTCGCGGGGCGAGTACCACGAGGCGCTCTTCACCACCTGGATCGGGCTCCCGGGCCGGAGCGCATACACCGGGTGATCCTTCGCGAGGAACTCGACCGACAGGAGCTCATACGGGTCGGCCATGTCCGCGATGTAGGGGTAGTTGCCGGCGAAGAGGCGATCTCCGATCTTCGTCACGTAGGTGAGGTGGCCGCGCGCGACCACGCCGATCTTGTTGCCGACGTGCGCCCGCGTCCGGATGATCGGCACGCCGTCCACCGAGGTCGTCGCCACGAGCTCCTTGCCGTGCAGCTCCAGCGTGGTCGACCCGGGCGACGCCGGCACGCCGCGCTCGCTCACATACCGGCGCACCGCGTCGGACGAGTTGAAGTAGTGCGTGAAGAAGCGGGCCGGGCTCGCGCCGTCCGGCGTGGTGTGGCCCGCGAGATCGAGCCCCAGGTAGGTGAGCGAATACGCTCCGAAGCCGGACGTCTGCTCAGGCTCGTCGACCACGTACTGATTCATGTAGATGGCCCTGTTCTCGGCCGGCGTGAGGCCGCTCGGCAAGAGCGCCGCCGCGGCGTCCGGATCGGCGGGTATCCAGCTCGAGTAGAGCATCCGGCTATCGATGACCATCTGCGGCGCGGCGAGCTTCGACTCCGACATGGCGCTGTCTTTCTCCCCCCCCCGGGGTGGAGACGAGCACTATCACAACTCGCCGCCCGGCGATCCGCGGCTGTCCGGGATCGGAGGCAGCGATTGCCCGGCCACGAGGGTGAGAGGCTGTCGAAGGAGGGAGTCGGGCGGGCGACATCGACGCAATCAGCAACGCTGGGCGGCGGGCGGGATCGCCGTTCGCCCGGGCCGCGCCGGCGCACGACGTGGCAAGACGGAGGCGATGCGCCTACCCGAGCGCCAGTGAGCGGACAGCGCACCACCCCGAGCGCTCCCGCTGGCGGCGCGCTTCAGGCCGCGCCGACGAGGGGCTGGCGCGCAGGCGGATGGCCCGCGGCGCCCGCCGGCGTCGGGCGCGGGCGACTCCACCCGCCTCACCGCATCTCAGGGCCTCTGCCCGGGCCATTCTCCTGCGCCGCCGCCGCGCGCCGCGCATCGCCGCCCCGGCGGCCGAGCCCGCCCCGGCCGCGCCGGGCCCCCGATCGCCGAGCCCATTTGGGAAACGCTCCTGTTACCTTGGGCGACGCTCCGCAGCGCACTGCGGGCGCAGGTTCGAGGGCAGCGCCGGCACGCCGGCCTGCCGCCCCATCGCCAGCCGAGGTCCGGATCCAACATGCAGCAGGACACGAAGGGCGCGCGCGTCTCTCTCCGCATCGACAACCTCGAAGCCGCGCTCGAGCAGGGGATCGACAACGAAGCGGCCGCGCTCGACGTGCTCGTGGCCGCCGCGGCGAAGGGGAGCCCGCACCCCGAGCTGTGGGCGAAGCTCCACGAGTCCGCTGCGCGCCACGACCGGTTCTCCGAGCTCGCGTTCGCGTACGAGCGCTTCGCCAGCGAGCGGCGCTTCGGGATGCTCCCGCAGGCCGCCCAGGCCGAGGTCCTCGTCCACGCCGCCGAGTTCCTCGCCGATTTCTTCGGCGACCCCGGCGGCGCTCGCCCCTACCTCGAGCGCGCGCTCTCCGTCCTGCCCTCGCACCAGGAGGCCTTCCTGCGCCTCGAGCGCATCCTCGTCGAGGCGAACGAGCCGCCGAAGCTCGCGGACCTCTACGCCCTCGCCGCGGGCTACCGCGCGGAGCGCGCCGATCAGCTCGCGCTGCTCCGCCGCGCCTTCGCGCTCGTCGAGGTCAGCGGCAAAGAGGAGGAGCGCGCGGTCAAGCTGCTCCAGCAGATCCTCCGGATCGACCCCGGCGACGCCTCGGCGCGCTGGGCGCTCGAGGAGCGCTACGCGCGCGCCGGGCGGCTCCAGGAGATCGCGCGCATGCTCGAGCCGGCGCTCGCCACGGAGCCGCCCCCGGCCGACGCGCTCGAGATCCGCGCGCGGCTCATCGACCTCTACAGCGGCCCGCTCAAGGAGATCGAGCGGGCCCTGCCGCACGTCGAGGAGGTGCTCGCGCTGAACCCGAGCCACGAGGCCGCCTACCGCGCCGCGGAGGCCCTGCTCGGGCGCAAGACCGCCGTCGTGCGCGCCGCCGCGGCGCTCGAGGCCGCCCACGCGCGCCGCGGGAGGCCGCAGGAAGCGGCGCGGATGATGGCCCTCCAGATCGAGAACCTCCGCGGGCCGCGCCGCGTCGAGGTGCAGAAGCGGCTCGTCGAGCTGCAGTTCCAGCGGCTCGGCGACCTCGCGGCGGCGTTCTCGCTGTCGGAGCAGATCCTCGCCGTCGACCCCTCGGACGAGGCCGTGCGCGACCGCTTCCTCCAGCTCGCGTCGGTGCTCGACCGCCGGGCCGACGCGGCGCGCGTGCTCGTGCGCGCGGCGTCCGGCGCGAAGGACAAGCCGCTCCGGGCGCACATCGCCGCCGAGCTCGGCGAGCTGTACGAGGGCCTCGGGGACGGCCGGAAGGCGCGCGCGGCGTTCCAGCAGGCGCTCGACGGCGAGCCCGACGCCGCGGCCGCGCGGCGCGCGGCCCGCGGGCTCGCGAAGCTCTGCGAGCGCGAGCGCGACGCGCGCGGGCTCGCCGGCGCGCTCGAGCGGCTCGCCGAGGCCGAGACCGAGGCCGAGGCGCGCGAGGGCGCGGCGGAGCGGCTCGCGCGCCTCTACGAGGAGGAGCTCAACGACCCGGCGGGCGCGATCGCGGCCTACCGCAAGCTCGCGGAGCCGGGGTCCTCGCGCGAGGCGCGCGCCCTCGCCGCGCTCGAGCGGCTGTACGAGGCCACGGCCGCGCACGAGGGGCTCGCGTGGGTCCTCGAGCGGCGCGCCGAGGCCGAGCCGGACCGCCGCGCGGCGCGGGACCTCGCCTTCCGCGCGGCCGAGCTGCGCACCCGGCTCGCCGACCTGCCGGCCGCCATCGCCGCCTGGCGCCGCTACCTCGCGGCGTTCGGGCCGTCGCGCGAGGCGCACGCGCGGCTCCTCCCGCTGCTCGAGCAGGAGCGGCGCTGGGCCGAGCTCGAGGCGCTCCTCGAGGCGGAGGCCGAGCTCGCGGCCGGGCACGAGCGCGCCTCGGTCCTCGCCCGCATCGGCGCGATCCGCATGGCCCGGCTCGACGATCCGGCCGGCGCGATCGCCGCGTACCGCGAGGCGCTCGCGCTCGATCCGACGGATCGACCGAGCCGGCTCGCGGTCGAGAAGATGCTCGGCCCGCCCCCGGCGAGCGGCGCCGGCGGCGCGGAGCCCGCCCCGTCGCGGCAGAGCGCCCACCTCGTCTTGACCGACGAGCAGCGGCTCGCGGCCTGCGCGGTGCTGGAGCCGATCGCGCGCAGGGAGGGGGCGGCGCAGCTCCTCGTGCGCGTGCTCGAGACCCGGGCGGAGATCGCGCCCGTCGCGTGGGCCCCCGGCGCGGCCGCGCCGGCGCCGGCCCGACGTGTCGGGCCGGCTCGCGGCGCTCGAGGAGGCGGCCGCAGTCGCCGAGCGCGAGCTCCGGGATCCGAAGAAGGCGCTCGACCTGGCGGCGCGCGGGCTCGCGATCGCGACCGCGTCCGCGCCCGAGCGCATCGCCCGGTGGGTCGCCGAGGTCGAGCGGCTGACCGAGCACGGCAGCGAGTCCGCGCGGCGCGCGCCGACGCTCGCCGGCGCGCTCGGGGATCGCGCGGTGGACAGCGCGCCGCTGTCGCACCTCGCGCGGCGGGCGGGCGAGGCGCTGCTCGCGAGCGGCGACGTGACGCGGGCGCTCGCGCTCTACCGGCGGGCGCTCGCCTTCGAGCCGTCGTCGCGCGAGCTCATCGCCCGCGTGGACGCGCTCCTGCGCGAGCAGGGCAGCCCCGAGGAGCGGCTCGCCCTCTACCGCGAGGCGCTCGCGCAGCCGTGCACGCCCGCGCGGCGGCGCGAGCTCCTGCACGCGATCGGCACGATCCAGCGCCGCGACGTCGGCGACCTCGCCGGGGCGGCCGAGACGTACCGCGCGGCGATCGCGGACGACCCGGGCGACGACGCGGCGTACGAGGCGCTCCTGGAGACGTACGCGGCGGGCGGCGCGTGGGACGCGCTCTACGACGCGCTGGCCGAGCGGCTCCCGAGCGCCCCCGCCGACGAGCGCGTCGCGCGCGAGCTTCGCATGGCCGAGGCGGCGGCGAAGGGCGGCAAGGTGCCGAGCGCGGTCGCGCACTACCGCGCGATCCTGTCGGGCGGCGCGCCGCTCTCCGACGCGGCGCTCTCCGCGATGGAGGCGCTCGCGCTGTCGGCCGGCGACGCGGCGCTGCTCCGCGAGGTGCTCGAGCGGCGGGTCGCCGCCTCGGGCGATCCGCAGGACGAGGCGCTCTGGCTGGAGCGGCTCGGCGAGCTCGCGGCGTTCGGAATCGGCGGCGCGCCCGGCGCGGACGCCGCCCCGGGCGATCTCGACGCCGCGGTGGCGGCCTGGCTGCGCGCCGCCGCGCTCGCCGAGGGGCCGATCGCGGATCCGGAGCGGGCGCAGAAGCTCTACGAGCGCGTGCTGTCCGTCGCGCCGAAGCACCGCGACGCCGCCGGCCGCCTCGCCGCGCTCTACCGCGGGCAGGGGGCCTGGGATCGGCTCGCGGCCGTCTGCGAGGTCCTGCTCGACGCCGCGGAGGGCGACGACGAGGCGCTCGCCGCGCTCGCGGCCCTCGAGGACGCGGCGATCCGGGCGCGCGCGACGTCGCGCTTCGTCGACGCCGCGCTCGAGCTCCGCGATCGCATGAGGGGCGAGGGGGAGGGGAGCGAGGGGGAGCGGAGCGCGCCCGCCGGCAAGCCGGCCGCGGCGCGGCTCCGCGCGATCGACGCCGCGCTCGCGCGGGTGCTCGCCGCCGATCCCGACCGGCAGGACGAGGCCGCGTCCGTCTACCGGCGGCTGCTCTCGCCGCCCGAGGGCGGCGACGCCGCGCAGGGCGCGCTCGACCCCGCCGCGCTGGAGGCGTTCCGCGCGT
The DNA here is from genome assembly GCF_000418325.1 of Sorangium cellulosum So0157-2. Lineage (GTDB taxonomy): Bacteria > Myxococcota_A > Polyangia > Polyangiales > Polyangiaceae > Sorangium > Sorangium cellulosum_D. The sequence continues at coordinate 11,069,200 of NC_021658.1, read as the reverse complement.
TCCTCGCGCAGAGCCCGGACACGCTCGCGCGCCGCGTGGACCGGCGCTGGCTCTTCACGCTCCTCGTGGAGCGCGCGCGCGAGGACGAGCGCCGGAGGGCGCTCGCCGCGTGGGCCGCGTGGGAGGAGGAGATCGGCGAGCGCGCGGCGGCCGCGGCGCTCTACGCCCGGCTGCTCGAGGCGGATCCCGAGAACGACGACGCGCTCGCGGCGCGGGGGCGCCTCCTCGCCGAGCTCGGCGACGACGAGGGCGCGGCGGAGGTGCTCGCGATGCGCCGCGATCGCAGCGAGGGCAGCGCGCGCGTGGCGCTCGACGTCGAGCTCGCGACGCTCCTGCTCGATCGGCTGGATCGGCCGGCGGAGGCGCTCGACGCGGTCGCGCCCGCGATCGAGGCCGGGACCATCGAGCCCGCGGTGCTCGAGATCGCCGAGCGCGCGCTGGGGCGCCCCGAGACGCAGGCGCGCGCCGCGCTCTTGCTCGAGCGGGCGTGCGACGCGCTCGACGACCCCGAGGCGCGCGCCGCGCTGCTCGAGACGCTGCTCGCGAGCGCGGCCGCGCCGCGCCCGCCGTCCGAGGCGAGCGCCGCGCCGGGCTCGCCGCGCGGCGCGCTCGACGGGGGCAGCCTCGCGGCCACGCAGCGCGCCGCCGTCCGCCGCGGCTGGTTCGAGCGCCTGCTCGATCTCCACGAGGGCGACGCGGCGCGGGGCCTCGACGTAGCCTTGCGCGCGGTGTCCGAGCTGCCGGGTGAGCTCGACCTCTGGGATCGGCTCGAGGAGCTCGGCCGCCGGGCGAAGCAGCCCGAGCGCGTCGCGGCCGCGCACGCCGCGGCGCTCGGCGACGCGGGCGCGGCGCTCCCGCCCGACGTCGTCGAGGAGATCGGCCGGCGGGCCGTCGAGCACCACGAGGAGTGGTTCGACGCGCCGGAGGCCGCCCTCGCGCTGCTCCGCCGGCTCGTGGAGCTCGTGCCCGGCTCGCTCTGGGGCTTCGAGCGGCTGAAGCTCGCCTACAACGCGGCCGAGCGCTGGGAGGACCTCTTCGCGCTCTACGACGCGATGCTCGAGCGCACCTCGGCGCCCGACGAGCGCATCTTCCTCCTGGAGGACGCCGCTGCCGTGGCGCGCGACCTCGCGGGCGACGGCGAGCGCACGATGCGCTACCTCGAGCAGCTCCTGCCGCTCCAGGACGACGCGCGCACCCGCGCCGCGCTCGAGCGGCTCTACGAGCGGCACGGCAGGCACCGGCCGCTCATCGATCTCCTGACCGCCGAGCTGTCGAGGCTCTCCGGCGAGGCCGCGGAGCGGCTCCGCGAGCGCATCGCGCTCCTCTGGATCGAGGGGGTCGGCGACGCCGCGTCGGCGCTCCCCGTGATCGAGCAGCTCCTCGACGCGTGGCTCTCGTCCCGCGCGCCCGGCGCGCCCCGCGCCGCCTTCTCGCTGCTCGAGCGCATCCTCGCGGCGATCCCGCCCGAGCAGGCGCCCGCCGGCGACGCGGGCGCGCTCGCCGCGCGCGCGGCGCGGCAGCGGTCGGCGGTCCTGCTCGCGCGGCGTTACCGCGAGGAGGGGCGGCCGGAGGACCTCGTGCGCGTGCTGGAGATCCAGCTCGAGGGCGCCGACGTGGGCGACCGCCCGGCGCTCCTGCGCGAGATCGTGCGGCTCCGCCGCGACGCCCTCGGCGACGAGCCGGGCGCGTTCGCGCGGCTCGCCGAGCTCGTCGAGCTCAGGCCGTCGGACCCGGGCGATCGCGCCGAGCTCGCGGAGCTCGCGGAGCGGCTCGGCCGGCACGACCGGCTGGCCGAGGTCCTCGCCGCGGCCGAGCCGCGCGCCGAAGGCCCGCAGCAGGCGCTCGCGCTCGTCCGCGACGCCGCGCTCCTCCGCCGCGACCGGCTCGGCGACGCGGACGGCGCGATCGCGCTCTTCCGCCGGCTCTTCTCGCTGGCCGAGCGCCACGGCGACGCCGCGACCGCGCGCGACGCCGCCCGCGCGCTCGACCGGCTCTTCGCCGAGGGCGACCGCGTCGCCGAGCGGTGCGACGTGCTCGACACGCTCGCCGCGCTCGAGGCCGACCCGGCGGCGCGGCGCGAGGCGCTCGGCGAGCTCGCGCGGCTCGCCGCGTCGCGGCTCCGCGACGAGGCGCGGGCGATCGCCGCGTACTCGGCGCGCCTCGCCGACGACCGGCAGGACCTCGAGGCGCTCGACGGGCTCGCCGCCATCCTCGAGGAGGGCGGGCGCTACCGGGAGCTCACGGCCGTGCTGGAGCGCCGCGCGGCCGTGCGCGGCGGCGCGGGCGGCCGGCGCGATCTCGGGCGGGTCGCGCGGCTCTTCGAGCGCGAGCTCGGCGACGCCGAGCAGGCGATCGCCGCCTGGCGCCGCATCCGCGAGGAGCTCGCGCCCGATCCCGAGAGCGGGGACGCGCTCGCCGCGCTCTACACGCGCGCCGAGCGCTGGGGCGACCTCGTCGCGCTGCTCGAGGTCGAGGCGTCCGCGGCCCGCGCGCTCCCCGGCGGGGCCGGCGCGGCGCGCAGCGCGGAGCTCTTCCGGCGCCTCGGCGACACGCACCGCGATCGCACGCTCGCGTGGGAGCGCGCCGTCGAGGGCTACCGCCGCGCGCACGAGGCCGAGCGGGCCGCGGGCGGCGAGGGCGGCGAGCGCGGCGAGGGCGGCGAGGGGGCCGCGCGCGGGTCGGCCACGGCGCGCGGGGGGCTCGAAGAGCTGCTCCGCCGCGTCGATCCGGCGTCGGCCGAGCACCGCGGCGCGCTGGTCGCGGCGGTGGGCGCGCTGCTCGAGATCTGCGCCGCCGCGGACGACTGGCGCGCCGAGGTCGCGCTGCTCGAGCCGCGGCTCGCCGCGGCCGAGACGGACGCCGAGCGGGTCGCCATCCTGAAGGCCTCCGCGGCGCTGCTCGAGGAGCGCGGCGGCGACCGGGAGGGCGCCTTCGAGCTCGCCTTCCGCGCGTTCCTCCTGTCCCCCAGCGAAGGGCAGCCCGAGGGCCTCCTGCGGCTCACCGATCTCGCGGGCCGCTGGCACACGATCGCCGACGCGCTCCCCGAGCTCGAGCGCCGCGGCGACGTGCCTCCCGCCACGCTCCGCGACCTCACCTTCCGCGTCGGCCGCTGGCACCGCGACGCGCGCGCCGACGCCGACGCGGCCGAGCGCGCGTTCGAGCGGGCGCTCCTCCACGACCCCACGAACAGCGCCATCCTGCTCGATCTCGCGGAGCTCCTGCGGCACCGGCGCGGGCCCTCGCTCGTCCCGACCCTGCTCCGGCTCGCGGCGGCGACCGGGCACGACCTCGTCCTCTACCGCGAGGCCGTCGAGACCGCGCGCGGCGCGGGCGACGCCGCCCGGGCGCGCGACATCGCCGCGGAGCTCCTCGAGATCGCCGTGCGGCGCCTCGGCGACGAGGAGGGGCAGCCGCCGGTCCCCGGCGCGTGGCCCCCGTCGCGCGCCGCGCTCTGGGCGATCGACGCGCTCGTCGCCATGCTCGCGGACGCCGGCGAGAGGCCGCAGATCGTCGCGCTCTGCCGGCGCGGCGCCGCGCTCCCGCTCGCGTCGAGCGAGCAGCGCCGGCTCCTCCGGATCGCGGCCGAGGCGGCGGAGCCCGAGGAGGCGATCGCCCTCTACGGCGGGCTCTTCGACGACGATCCGGCGGACGAGCCGGTCGGCGAGAGCCTCGCGGCGCTCCTCCGGAGGGCCTCCCGCCACGAGGAGCTCGTGCGCCTGCGCGCGCGGCAGATCGAGGTCTCGGCCGACGCCGAGCGCCGCGTCGCGCTCCGGTACGACGCCGCGGAGCTCCTCGCGGAGACCCCGCGCGCCGCCGACGCGATCGCGCTGCTCCGCAAGAACCTCGCCGAGCGCCCGGGGCACGCCGCGTCGATCGACAAGCTCGCCGCGCTGCTCGAGGCGGGCGGGCTGCACCGCGAGCTCATGCTGCTCCGCGAGGAGCAGGCGTCCGCGCGCGAGGCGGAGGGCGTCGGGCCGGCGGCGGCCGGGCTCTGGCTCCAGGCGGCGTCCCTCGCCGAGCACGAGCTCAACGAGCCCGAGCGCGCGATCGCGAGCTACGGCCGCGCCGCGGAGATCGGCTCGGTCGAGGCCCTCGACGCCCTCGCCCGGCTGCTCGCGCGCCGCGGCGAGCACGCGGCGGCCGCCGAGGCGCTCGAGCGGCTCTGCGCGGGCGCGTCGCCCGAGGAGCTGCACCAGGCCGCGCTGCGCCTCGCGGACGCGTACCTCGCCGCCGGCGAGCCCGACCGCGCCCGCGCCGCCCTCGAGCGGGCGGTGCCGCGCGCCGCCCAGCCCGCGCCGCTCCGCGAGCGGCTCGCGTACCTCTACCGTGCGTCGGGCGCGTGGGGCGCGCTGGCCGAGCTCATCGCCGGCGACGCCGCGCGCGCCGACGAGGCGCAGGCCCGGCTCTCGCTCCTGCGCGAGGCCGCGGATCTCTACCTCGCACGCGCGAGCGCGCCCGCCGCGGCGATCCCGCTGTTCGACGACGCCATCGTCCTCGCCCCCGACGACCTCTCGCTGCGCCTCGCGCGGAGCCGCGCCCTCTCCGCCGCGGGCAGGACCGACGACGCGACCGCGGCCCTGCGCGCGATCGTCGCCGACTTCGGCAGCCGCCGCCCGAAGGAGCGCGCGTTCGTCCACTACGAGCTCGCCCGCGTCGCCCTCGCCGCGGGCGACCGCGCCCGCGCGATGGCCGAGTTCGACCTCGCCCTGCGCGTCGATCCCGCGCACCCCGACGCGCTCCACGGCCTCGCCGGCCTCGCCCTCGAGGACGGCCAGCTCGAGCGCGCGCACCGCGCCTACCGCGCGCTGCTGCTCGTCGCGCGCCGGCCCCGCGACGAGGGCGGCGAGGGGTTCCCCGGCGCGCGGCGGAGCTCGATGCCGCCGACGCGCTCCAGCGTGGCCCTCCCGACGTCGACCTCGTTCAGCCGGGCCGAGGTCCTCCTCGCGCTCGGCGAGATCGCGCGGCGGCAGGGCGCGCCCGATCGCGAGGTCGAGTACGTCGAGTCCGCCTTCGAGGCGGCGCGCGAGAGCGACGCCGAGCACGAGAAGCTCCTCGCCGCGCTGCGCGCCCGCGGGCGCCACGACCTGCTCGCCCGCGCGCTCGAGGCGCGGCTCGCCGGCCCGGCCCTCGAGCCCGCCGAGGACGCCGCCGCCGCGCTCGGCGAGCTCGCGTCGCTCTACGAGGGGCCGCTCGATCGCCCGGAGCCCGCGCTCGCGGCCCGCCTGCGCGCCCTGGATCTCGCGCCGGGCACAGGCCCCGCCCACGACGCCGCCCTCGAGCTCGCGCGCCGGCTCGGCCAGACGCACCGGTACCTCGAGCTCGTCGAGCGGCTCTGCGCGCGGGCGGCCTCCGAGCCGTACGAGGTCGCGCTCCTGCTCCGCTTCGCCCGCGCCCTCGAGCTCGCGCCGGACGGCCTGGAGCGCGCCGCGGCCGTCTACCGCCGCGCCGAGGCGAAGATCGCGGCCGGCGGGCCCTCGGCCGGGCGCGAGGCGGGCGCCGACCTCGAGCAGCTGTGGCGCTCCCTGGAGGCCATCTACGACCGCCTCGGCGACCGCCTGGCGCAGGCCGACGTCCTCCGCAAGCGCATCGCCCACGCCGACGACGCGCGCGCCGAGGGCGCGCGCGCCGAGGGCGCGCGCGCGGCCCCCGCGGGCCGCCCGGATCGCGCCGAGCCGCGGTACCGCCTGGCCGCGCTGCTCGCGTCGGATCCGGCCGAGGTCGATCCGGCGATCTCCCTCCTCGAGCAGGCGCTCGAGCTCTCCGCCGATCCGGACCGCGCCGAGGCGATCCTGCGCGACGCGCTCCGCGCGGATCCGAGGAACCCGCGCGCGATCCGCCTCTTCGAGCACCTCGCCCGGCAGAGCGGGCGCCCGCGCGCCCTCGTCGACGCGCTGCTCCTGCTCGCCGAGATCGAGGGCCCTGGCGTCCTCGAAGAGGCGGTCCGCACCGCCCGCGCGCTCGGCGACCGCGAGCTGGCCGAGTCGATCCTGCTGCGCATCGTCGGCGCCGGCGCGGCGCCCTCGTCCGACCCGCCCGGCGCCGCGTGGGCGCTCGTCGCCCTGGCCGAGCTCCGCGAGGAGGCCGGCGATCTCGCGGCCGCCGCGTGGCTCTGCGAGCGTGCCGCGCGCGCCTCGGCGCCCGAGGACGAGCGCGCGCTGCTCCTGCACGCCGCGGAGCTCGCCGCGGGCCCGCTCGACGACCTCGCCCGCGCCGCGCGCCTCTACGAGGAGCTCCGCGCCCGCGAGCCCGCCGAGCGCGAGATCTGGATGCCCCTCGCCGGCGTGTACCGCCGGAGCGGCGACGCCGCGCGCCTCTCGACGCTGCTCGAGGAGACCGTCCCCCTCGTCGACGACCTCTCCGAGCGCTGCGCGCTGCGCCTGGAGCGCGCGCGCCTCCTCGCGCAGGAGTCGCCGGCCCAGGCGGCGCTCCTGCTCCGCGACATCCTCGACGAGGACCCGACCCAGGTGGAGGCCGCCATCCTCCTCGCCACCATGCTCGAGGAGGCCGGCCGCACCGAGGAGCTCGGCGAGCTCTTCGCGCTGCAGCTCGACGCCGCGAAGGACCGCGCGGACGTGGCCTCGATCGCGTCGATCTCGATGCGCCTCGGCGCCCTCCTCGAGCAGCGCGGCGACGATCGCGGCGCGCGCGACGTCTACCTCGGGGCCGTCGACTGGGACGCCACGAACCGCGACGTCCTGCGCGCCCTCGTGCGCCTCAGCCGCAAGCGCGACAGCGCGGACGATCTCGTCGACGCGCTCGAGAAGCTCCTCCGCATCGAGCAGGGCGACGAGGCGGCGCAGATCGCGCTGGAGCTCTCGGAGCTGCACGGCGCGCGCGGCGACGACGCCGCGGCCGAGGCCGCCCTCAAGGCCGGCTACGCGGTCTGCCCCGCGAGCGACCGGCTCCGCGAGGAGCTCGCGTCGCGCTACGCGGCCCGCGAGGCCTGGCACGCGCTCGCCGAGCTGCACGTGCTGACGGCGCGCGTCGCCGGCGCCGACGAGGCGCGCGTCGCGTCGCTCTGCCGCGCCGCCGAGATCCTCCGCGACCGCGCGGGCGACGCCGCGGCCGCGGCCGAGCTGCTCGAGCGCGCCCTCGGCGTCGCCCCCGGGGACCGCGACGTCCTGCTCGCGCTCATCGACGCGTGCGGCGCGTCCTCCGACCACGCCCGCGCGGCCCGCGCGCTCACGGCGACGCTCGAGGCGAGCCCGGACGACCCGTGGCTCTACCGCGCGCGGGCCGAGGTCCACGGCGCGCTCGGCCAGGGCGACCGCGCGCTCGCCGATCTCGAGCGCGCCTACGCGCTCGGCGGCGCCGAGTACGCGCGCGAGCTCGTCGCCGAGCTCGAGCGGGCGCTCGCGCGCGCGGCGGCGCGGCCCGCCGACGCCGAGCCCGCGCCGTCCGAGCCCGCGCCCGACGCGGCGGGGTCCGCCTCGCCCCGCGCGCTCCGGCTGCGCCTCGCCGAGATCCTCGCGCGCTCGGGCGATCTCGAGCGCGCGCGCGCCCACCTCGGCGACCTGCTCCACGCCGACTCCAAGGATCGCGCGGCGCTCAAGGCGCTCGCCGGCCTCGAAGAATCGGCCGAGCGGTGGGACGCCGCGAGCGCCGTCTACCGGAGGCTCATCGCGCTCGAGGAGGGCGACGCCCTCGTCGCCACCGCGCTCCGCCTGGCCGGCGCCTGCGCGCGCGCCGGCCACCTGAGCGACGCCCGCGGCGGGCTCGAGCGCGCGCGCCGCGCCGCGCCCGGCAACGCCGAGATCCGCGAGCGCCTGCGCGCGCTCTACGCCGAGATCGGCGCGAGCCGCGAGCTCGCCGCCATCACGCTGGAGGAGGCCGCGGCCGCCTCCGACGTGGCGGGCCGCTTCGCGCTCCTCGTCAAGGCCGGCCGCCTGCTCCTCGAGGTCGGCGACGCGGCGCAGGCGGCCCCGGTGCTCCGGGAGGCGCGCTCCCTCCGCCCGGAGGAACAGGAGGTCGCCCTCCTGCTCGTGGACGCGCTGACGGCCGCGGGCAGCCCCAAGGAGGCGCGCGCGGTCACCTCGGAGCTCATCGTCGCCAGCAAGGGGCGCCGCTCGCGGCTCCTCGGCGCCGTCTACCACCGCCTCGCGCGGATCGAGGACGCCGAGGGGAATCCGCGCGAGTCGCTCACGGCGCTCTCGAGGGCGCTCGAGAACGACCCTCAGAACGGCGAGCTCGCCATGGCGCTCGGCGAGAGCGCGCTCGGGCTGGGGGAGCAGGACATCGCCGCGCGCGCCTACCGCGCGGTCACCCTGATGAAGATTGCCCCCGAGCCCGGCGAGGGCGGCACCACGCTCGCCGCGCGCGCGCTCGCCTATTACCACCTCGGCGCGATGGCGCTCGCCGCCGGCGATCGCCGCAAAGCGCGCCTGATGCTCGACAAGTCCGTCTCCGAGGACGGGTCGCTCGAGGCGGCCCGCGCGCTCCTCGACGAGCTGCGCGGCGGCTAAACCCCCCTCCCGCGCGTCTCGTCAGGTATGCCCCGGTCGCGGCGGCCGCCCTCGCGGCCGCCCGAGGCGGCGCGTCGGGGGCGCGGGCGCGCCCGATTCCAGCGGTATTTTGCGGCTTTGGGGTGCCTCTCCGGCCCGCGGCGGCGCCGCGCCGCGGGCCCTCCCGGTGGCGCGTTCCCCCGCTGGCGCGCCGCTCCGGCGCGGCCTTTCAGGGGTCCGCGCGATGCCCGCGCTCAGAAATCGCGATTTCTCCCCGCAGTTTTGTCTTTTTTTGTCCTGAGTCGTGTGTAAGGTTCACTAAGGCTGTGCGCGGCGAGGTGTCGCGCGCGAGCTCATGTCCGAGGAGAGTGCCATGGCAACTAAGAAGACGGCCGGGGGCGGCGCGAAGAAGACGTTGAGCAAGAGCGGCCTGATCCAGGCCATCACCGAAGCTGCCGGTGATGAGCTGAGCCGCAAGCAGGTGAAGAACGTTCTCGAGTCCCTCATCACGATCGGTCATCGCGAGCTGAAGAAGTCGGGCGTGTTCACGCTCCCCGGCTTTGCGAAGTTCCGGGTGGTCAAGCGCCCTGCGACGAAGGCGCGCCAGGGGATCAACCCGTTTACCAAGCAGCCGATGACCTTCGCCGCGAAGCCGGCGAGCAAGTCGGTCCGCGCTCGGCCGATCAAGGCCATCAAGGACGCGCTCCTCTAGGCAACCGCATCTCCCAGCGGAGCGCAGGGCGGCCACGGCGACGTGGCCGTTCTTGCTCCATGGCCCCGCGCCGGCCCTCTCGGGCCCTGGCGTGGGGCGGGGCCTCCCGCGCGCCGTCGGCCGCGCGCCGGCCGGACACCGGGGCCGGGGGGCGCGGGCCGGCCAGCGCCGCCCGCGCCGTCACGCGGCGGCGTGCGTCATTTCTTGCGGCTGTAGGCCTGCGCCGCGACCGGACCCGAGCCGGTGCGCGCTTTGACGACCAGCTTCACCGTCGCCGGCAGGGGGAACGGCCATTGGTAGCAGCTCTGCTTGGCGCCGATGGCGGCAGTCGGGCCGGTGTCCGAGTCGACCGCGAGCACCGGTTTCAGGTTGAGCGCGGCGAGCCCCGGCTGGCCTCCGGCGTTGAGGTCGAGCTCCAGCTGCAGATCGACCTCGGTGACGGTGGGGAGCGCCTGCGCCAGGAACGTGTAGCAATAGCCCGGTTGGAGCATGAAGGTCTGCCCCGACGCCGTCTGCCCCTCGGGGACCACGTTGCACACCGGCGCCCCCTCCGGCTGCATCTTCGGCGCCTCGCCGGAGGCGCGGCCCTGGAACATGGTGGTCATCGCCAGCGACTGGACTCCATCGCAGGGTGCCGCCGTGGGCACCGCGACCGGGGGCAGGCCGGCGTCCGGGGGCGGGGCGGACACCGTCGGCTGCGGGGGCGGCAGCGCCCCCGCGTCCGGGGGCTCGTCCGCGAACTCCGACTCCTTGCTGCCGCCGCCGCAGCCCAGCGCTGCCGCCGCGAGAGCCAAGAGCACTGCTGAACCCAACGACCTACCCGTCACCGTCATCTGCGGCCTCCTCGCGCATGCCCTGCCGCACGCCGCGGCTCCTCGTTCGGACAGCTGCGCTCGCGGGCGCTCATACACCCGCAGGAGGCCGGGGGCTACGAGCGAGGCGCTTCCGCCCGGGCGGGCCAGCGCGGGCGCGCCCGCGGGGGCCAGCGCGGGCGCGCCCGCGACGGCGGCCCCGCTCGCGCCCCGCTCGCGCCGCTCAGCCGGGCCCGCCCACGAGCTCGCGCAGGATGCACATGCGCGCGACGAGGAGCGCCTCGGGCCGGATCGCGTGGTCGAGGTACGCGGCCGAGTTCGCCTCCGCAAGCGACTCGCGCAGCATCCCCTGCTCCAGGAAGGTCACCGCGCGCCCGAGGTGCAGCCGCGCCCTGTCGGCCGCGATCCCCATGCCGGCGCTCGCCAGCATCTCTCGTTCCAGGAACCACCGCGAAAACTCTCCGGGACGATCGAGCTTCGCGCGGGAGCCTTGGTCGGTCATGACGTAGGCTACCTCACTTTTTGACCCTCGGCCAGCCGAGCCCGGCGGCGATGACGCTGGAAATCATGGCAGAAACAGCATGAATCCGCCGGACGGGCGCGATGAAAGCCTGGGCGTGGCCCGTCCAAAGCCACATCCGGCGAACGGCCCTGAAGCCCGGTGGATCGGGCCTCGGGGCTCGCTCCGCGGAGCTTCCGCGAGCGATCGGTTGCGTCGCGAGCCCGTCAGTGAGATTGAACGCGGCGTTCTGCCGGAATTCGAGGAGGTTCTTTTGCTCCGTACGTTGGGCGTCCTGCCAGCCATGGTCCTCACCGCCGCCCTCGCTGCTGGTTGTCAACAGCGAGAGGCCTCCCCACCGCCGAGCTACGCGAACCAGCCCCCGCCCGGCTACTACCAGCAGCCCGGCTACCAGCAGCCTGGGTACCAGCAGCCCGGCTATCAGCAGCCCGGGTATCAGCAGCCCGGCTACCAGCAGCCCGGGTATCAGCAGCCGCCGCCCGGGTACCAGCAGCCGGCGCCGACGCAGCCCGCCCCCACGCAGCCGGCGCCGACGCAGCCCGCCCCGACGACCTCGACGCAGCCCGGCGGCTTCCCGTGGCCGTTCCCGTTCCCTGGCCAGACCGGTGGCCAGCAGACCGGCGGCCAGCAGCCCGCACCGAGCGGCAGCGGGAGCAGCTCCGGCAGCGCGTCGCCGGTCGACCCGAACTTCGCCTCTGCCGCGACCATCCCGCTGAACAACCTCGCGGCCACCGAGGCGCCGGGCATGACGAAGGAGGGCGGGCCAATCGCGGGCCAGTTCAGCGCCGGGCAGACCCTCGAGCAGCAGATCCAGCTGATGCCCGGCAAGTGCTACACGATCCTCGGCGTCGGCGCGGGGATCACCGAGCTCGACATCAGCCTCGTCGCGCTGACCCCCATCCCGATGGGCTCGTCGGTGCTGGCGCAGGACAACCTGACCGGCGCCAACGCCGCGCTCGGCGGCCGGGGCAATTGCTACCGCTGGTCGCTGCCCGTGGGCATCAACGCCAAGTACATCGTCAAGGCCACCGCCGGCTCGGGCGTGGCCGCCGCGCAGCTCTACGTGAAGTGACGCGCGAAAGCGCCGAGGACGCCGGGAGATCTCTCTCCGGGCGTCCTCGGGGGCTCGCCGTGAAGCGACGCGCGAAAGCGCCGAGGACGCCGGGAGATCTCTCTCCGGGCGTCCTCGGGGGCTCGCCGCGTCGGTCGGCGCCTCTATGTGTTAGACGCGGATCCCGGGCGCCGGGAAGCCGCGGCAGAGCTCCGCGACCTCGGCGGCGATGCGCGCGATGCGCGCCTCGTCGTTGACGTTCTGCGCCACGTCATCCATCCACGCCGCCAGGCGCTCCATCTCGGCGACGCCCATGCCGCGCGACGTCACCGCCGGCGTGCCGATGCGGAGCCCCGACGGATCGAACGGCTTGCGCGGGTCGAACGGGATCGAGTTGTAGTTGGCCACGATGCCCGCGCGATCGAGCGCCTGCGCGTAGGGCTTCCCGCCGATGCCCTTCGGGGTCATGTCGATGAGCAGGAGGTGGTTGTCGGTCCCGCCGGTGATGAGCCGGAAGCCGCGCGACTCCAGCGCGCGCCCGAGCGCCTGCGCGTTCTGCACGATCTGCTTCGCGTAGGCCCGGAACCCGTCCTCCGAGGCCTCCTTCGCCGCGACCGCGATGGCCGCGGTCGTGTGGTTGTGCGGCCCGCCCTGGAGGCCCGGGAACACCGCCTTGTCGATCGCGCTCGCGTGCTCCTTCTTGCAGAGGATCATCGCGCCGCGCGGGCCCCGGAACGTCTTGTGCGTCGTCGACGTCACCACGTCGGCGATGCCCACCGGCGACGGGTGCGCCCCGCCGGCCACGAGCCCCGCGATGTGCGCGATGTCCGCCGCCAGGATCGCCCCGACCTCGTCGGCGATCGACCGGAACGCGGCGAAGTCGATCGTGCGCGGGTAGGCCGTCGTCCCGCACCAGATGAGCTTCGGCCGGTGGGCGCGCGCCAGGTCGCGCACCTGGTCCAGGTCGATGCGGTGATCGCTCTCGCGCACCCCGTACGGGACGCTCTTGAAGTACTTCCCCGTGATGCTCACCGACCAGCCGTGGGTCAGGTGCCCGCCCGCGGGCAGGCCGAGGCCCATGATCGTGTCGTTCGCCTGCGCGAACGCGAGGTAGACGGCGAGGTTGGCCGGGCTCCCGGAGTAGGGCTGCACGTTCACGTGGTCGGCCCCGAACAGCTTGGCCACCCGCGTGCGCGCGAGCTCCTCGACCACGTCGATCTGCTGCTGGCCCTCGTAATACCGCTTGTGCGGGTAGCCCTCGGAGTACTTGTTCGTCAGCACCGAGCCGGTCGCCTCGAGCACCGCCCGAGACACGTAGTTCTCGCTGGCGATCAGCCGGAGCGTGTCCGCCTCGCGGCGCTCCTCCAGGCGGATCAGCTCGGCGATCTCGGGGTCGACCTCGCTCAGCGGCCGCAGGCCCTGCACGTCGTTCTTCACGCTCATACCTCGAACTCCCCGCGTGAAAGGATGTCGGTGACCCGCCAGAGGAACGAGTTCGCCAGCACCCCGTCGATGATGCGGTGGTCGTAGGACAGCGCGAGGAACATGACCGGATGGATCGCGATCGAGTCCTCCTTGTCCTTCGTGACCACCACGACGCGCTTCTTGATCTCCCCCATCCTCAGGATGCCGACGTTCGGCTGTGAGATGATCGCGCCGCCGAACAGGTTGCCCTTGAGGCCGGGGTTGGAGACCGTGAAGGTCGTGTTCGCCAGGTCGTCGGCGGTGATCTTGCCCGACTTCGCCCGCCCGGCCAGCTCGTCGATGCTCCGCGCGATGCCGCGCAGCGACAGCTCGTCCGCGTGCTTGATGCTCGGGACGATGAGGCCGCCGGGCGTGTCCACCGCCACGCCGAGGTTGACGTCGCGCAGCACCACGTACGAGTTCTCGAGCACGCGCGCGTTGAACTCCGGGTGCTCGCGCAGCGCGCGGACGGCCGCGGCGCAGATGAAGGACAGGAACGTCAGCGACACCCCCGCCTTCTTGAACTCGTCCTTGTGCGCGTCGCGCAGCTTCGACGTCTCGTGCAGGTCGACCTCGGCGACCGTCACCACGTGCGGCGAGGTCACCTTGGAATAGACCATGTGGTCGGCCGTGATGCGGCGGCGCCGGCTGAAGGGCACGACCTTGTCGCCCGGCTTGGGCGTGTAGGGCGGCACCTTGTACGCGCCGTACCCGACGCCGGGCACCGGCGGCACGAACCCGCCGCTCGACTGGATGAGCTGCGACAGCTCGGCCGCCTGGCTCGCGGCGATCCCGGGCGAGGGCGCCGCGCTCGCCTGCGGCGCCGGCTCGGCCGCCGCGCCGTGGGCCGCGCGCATCACGTCGTCGCGGGTGATCCGACCGTGCTCGCCGGTCCCCTGCACGCCGCGCAGATCGACGCCCGCCTCGAGCGCCAGCTTCTTCGTCGACGGGCTCGACAGCGGGCGGGCGCTCTCGTCGTGCCCGTTGCTGCCCGGCGCGGGCGCGGGCGCCGGAGCCGGGGAGCTGGCCGCGGCCGCGGCCTGCGGGCGCTGCTCGGCTGCGCCCGGCGCCTCCGACGCCGCCTCGTCGATCTGACAGAGCAGACCCTCCTTGGCGACGACGGATCCCTCGGCCGCCGCGATCCGCGTGACCCGACCGGCGGCCGGCGCCGGGATCTCCGTGTCTGCCTTGTCGGTCGCAACCTCGAGCAGCGGCTGCTCGCGCTTGACGAAATCGCCCTCGCGCACGAGCCACCTCGAGACGGTCCCCTCGAGCACGCTCTCGCCGAGCTGCGGCATGCGAACATCGACCATCGCTTCTCGCTCCTCCAACGCGCGCCGCCGTGAGCGCCCGTTTCTCGGGGCAAGGCGGCACGGTCGTATACGCCGCCCGCCCTTCGAGAGCAACGACACAGTGTTCGTCCGCTGCGTATCTTTATTCGCCCTGCTTCACCCTGCTTCACCCTGCTTCGCCCTGCCGGTGCCTGGCGAGCCGCCCCCGCCGACACGCCCGGCGCAGGAGGGCTGGAATCGTACGTGGAATCGCACGTCGACGCACGTAGACGCTGGCGCGCCCGAGCCGGTAAAAGGGCCCGGTGCGTGACGCCGCGCCGGATGTGACCGCGGTCCCTCGTCCCCGGGCCGCCTCGACCGAGATCGCGCGCGAGCGCCCCGACGCCGGGCCGGCGCGCGTCGCGGGGGCGCGGGCGATCTGCGCGGTCTCGCTCGGCGCGATCGCGTTCCTGCTGCTGCAGATCCTGACCTACGGCTACGGCCGCGATCAGGGCATCTACGCCATGGTCGCGCGGGCGGTGCTCGACGGCGGCATGCCGTACCGCGACGCGTTCGACTTCAAGCCGCCCGGCATCTTCTTGATCTACGCGCTCGCGCGCGCGCTCTTCGGCCCGGCGCAGTGGGGTGTCCGCGCCCTCGAGGTCGCCGGCCTCGCCGGCATGTGCCTCGCGATGACGTCGCTCGCCGGCCGCGCCTTCGGCGATCGCCGGATCGGGATCGTCGCCGCCGCGCTCGCCGTGCTCGTGCACGCCCAGCTCGATTTCTGGCACACGGCGCAGCCCGAGTCGTTCGGCGGCATGCTCACCGTCGCCGCCCTGCTCGTGGCCGCGCGCGGCGCGGGGCAGGGCCGCGCCACCGGCGCGCCGCGCCCCGCCCCGCGCGCGGCCGCGCTGGTCGCGTCGGGCGCGCTCTTCGGCGCCGCCGGCCTCCTCAAGCCGCCCCTCGCCGGCGGCGGCGTCGTGCTCGCCGTCGCGCTGGCCGCGCCCGCCCTCGCCGAGCTCGCGCGGCGCGGCGCGGCGCGCGCGGGCCGCGCCGCGACGAGCGCCGCGGCCGTCCGGCCCGCGATCGAGGGCGAGCCGTCGCGCCCTCTTCCGGGCGCGCCGCCGGACGCGCCCGCGCGCTCTCTTCCGGGCGCGCCCGCGCTCGTCTGGGCGGCGCTCCGGCCCGCCCTGCTCATCGCGCTGGGCGGCGTGCTCCCCGTGCTCGCCTGCGTCGCGTGGTTCGCCGCGAAGGGGGCGCTCGGCGATCTGTGGGAGGTCCTCTTCGTCTTCACGCCGCATTACACCGCGCTCGGGTGGCGCGACGCGGGCGTGCTCGAGATGGCGTGGCACGGCATCAGCGAGTGGCTCGTCCGGTACTCCGGCCCGATCGCGCTCGGCCTGGTCTGCCTGCTCGCGCTGCACCCCGAGCGCCACGAGCGCGCGGGCGTGGCGCTGTTCGCGGGCGTGATCGCCATGCACCTCGTCGGCGTGGTGATGCAGGCGAAGTTCTTCCCGTACCATTACGGCGCGACCTGGCCGCTCACCGCGATGCTCGCCGCGCTCGGTCTCTGGAAGGCGTGGCAGCGCTGCGTCCAGCGCGGCGCGCGGGCGGCCGCCGCGCTCGTCGCGGCGCTCGTCGCGGCCGCCTTCGCCCGCTCCGCGACCAAGGACGTGGCCGACGCGTACCTCGATCGCTGCGCCGAGCGGCTCGCGCTGCTCGCCGCGGGCGCGCGGGACCAGGGCCGCCTCGACCGCCTCGCCTCGGTGGCCGACGTGAACGCCGCGGCGAACCGCGCGGTCGCGGCGTGGCTGCGCGAGCGCGTCGCGCCAGGGCGGCCGGTGCTCGTGTGGGGCTTCGAGCCGGTGATCTACGACCTCGCCGATCGCCCGCCGGCGACGCGTTACCTCTACAACGTCCCGCAGCGCGCGGCGTGGGCCCGGCAGGAGGCGCGCGACGCGCTGATGCGCGACCTCGCCGCGAGCCCGCCGGCGGCGATCGTGGTCGAGCGCCACGACGTCTTCCCGTCGGTGACCGGCGACGCGCTCGACTCGCGCGACACGCTGGACGGGTTCCCGGCGCTCGCGGGGCTCATCGACGATCGCTACGAGCTCGCCGTGCTCATCGAGGATTTCGAGATCTACCTGGAGCGCTGAGGGGCGGGTCGGCGTGGGGCGGCGGCGCGGCCCGGAGGGCCGCGCGCGCGCCGGGATCAGGGGCAGGCGTTGTCGCGGCCCGGGGTGGGCGCGGCCGTCACGAAGCGGCTGCCGTCGCGGGGGCCGTCGGCGCAGCGCTGGATCGACTGCGTCGCCGGCGCGGCCGGCGCACCTTCGTCGACCTGAACGCGCTCCGGGGCGTCGGGGTCGTCGGAGATGAGCGCGTCCAACAGCCCGTCGTCGTCGGGATCGCTCGTGCCGTAGACCACGGCGTCGAGCAGGCGCGCGCTGGTGACCGGCGTGCCCGAGGGGAAGTCCGCGGGCAGCCCCTGGTACAAAGCGACCGCGTCCGCGCCGTTCTGCAGGATGTCGTTCGGGAAGACGAGGGCGGGCGCCGGCATGACGCCGCTGTTGCCGACGAGCAGGAGGCCGAACCGGTCGGTCGTGGCGTTGAGCTCGATCGCCCGGTAGGAGGTGTCGCCGCCGGACCCGTTGAAGAACACGAGCGTGTAGCCGGCGAGGCTCGTGAGCCGCCAGCCCGTGCTGATCTCGACGAACTCGAGCGCGTCGACCGCCGGCGTGTCGGCGTCGAGCTCGTTGATCTGGAGCCGGAGCACCGTCACCCGGAACGTGGTCCGCCGCGCGCCCGGGCGGCTCACCACGATTTCCCCCGGGCCGATCGGCGTCGCGTCCGAGAGCGCGGGGATCGTGATCTGCGTGTCGGAGTCGACCGTGAAGGGTTGCGGCGCGTAGCTCACGGTCACCTCCGTCGCTCCGGTGAACCCCGTGCCGGTGAGCACGAGCGCGCCTCCGACGGCGATGATCGGGTAATCGACCGAGGTCACCTGGGCCGGCGCCCCGCACGGCGGGCACGAGGAGCCGCCGCAGTCGACGCCGCCCTCGTCGCCGTTGAGGCGGCCGTCCTCGCACGTGGCCACCTGGCACACGAAATCGAGGCACACCTGGGACGGGCAGTCCGTGTGGACCAGGCACTCCACGCAGGCCCCGGCGGCGTTGCACTTCCCGCCTTCGCCCAGAGCGCAGTCGGTGCCGACCTCCTTCGGCTCGTTGACGGGGGAGCCGTCGCGGCAGGCGTCGATGGTGCACTCGCTGCGATCGTTGGGCACGTCGTCGTCGTCGTCGAGCTCCACGACCGCGCCGCTTCCGTCACAGACGCGCTCGCTGCAGTCGCCGGCCATCTGCATCTCCGCCGGTGTCCCCGCGGCCACGGGCTCGGTGACGCACCCGCCGTCGACGCACCTCGCGATCGCGCACTCGCTCGCGGGCTCGGCGCAGTCCGCGTCGCCGGTGCAGGTGCCGCCGCCGCCGCTGCCGCCGGACCCGCCGTCTCCGCCGCCGCTGCCGCCGACTCCACCCTCGCCGCCGTCACCTCCGATGTTGCCACCGCCGGAGCCACCGTCGCCACCCCCGCCGCCATCATTGCCGCCGGAGCCGCCGGTGTCGCCCCCGCCGCCGTCATTGCCGCCGGCTCCGCCCAGCCCTCCTGCGCCCCCTTGCTCGCCGCCCCCGCCGTCGCCGGTCTGGCTGCGATCGGGCATCGTGCCCCCCCCGCAGCCCGAGGCGGCCAGCAGCGAAATGCTCAGCGCGAGCGCGGATCCGTATCGATTCGATCTCGAAGTCATGGACACACCTGGTTTCAGGTTGGGCTGGGCGCGCAGGCCGTCGACGCCGTCTGCGCTGCCCCGCGGCAAGGACGAGCGGACGGGCATCCTAGACGCATGGGACGCCTGTTGAAAGCGCGCCGCGCCGCACGGCGCCGGGCCGAACCCGCGCTGGCCGGCGGCGGCCTGCTGGCCCGCGGCAGCGCCTGCTCCCGCGCGCTCCCTCGCCGGGGTGGCGGGATCCGCCTGCTGGCATGCTCGTTGATGCATCGAACCGCCGGCATGCGCTCCGCCTCGGGCGGGGGTCGAGCATGACGCCCCGGTTATGGCGCGCCGACGCAGGGACGCGGCGATCGAGGAGCAACGAGCATGCGAATCGCGATCATCTCCACCCCGTTCATCCGGGTGCCGCCCTCCGGATACGGAGGGACCGAGCTGTTCTGTTACGAGCTCGTCGAGGGGCTGTCGGCGCGCGGACACGAGGTGACGCTCTTCGCGACGGGCGATTCGTCGGTCGCCTGCCGCCGCCGGTCGCTCTACGCGAGCCCGTGCTGGCCCCCGGCGCCGGAGGACGAGGTCAACCACGTCGCGTGGGCCGCGTCGGAGATCGCGCGGGAGGACAGGTTCGACCTGGTCCACGTGAACAGCCCGATTGCCGTCCCGTTCACCCGCTTCCTCCGCGTCCCGGCCGTGCACACCCTGCATCACGCGTCGTGCGACGAGAGCTCGCGCATCTACGCCCAGCACCCGGAGGTCGCGTACGTGGCCATCAGCGAGCGGCAGCGCGCCCTCGAGATCCCGCTCCCGCGCTCGTGCGTGATCCATCACGGCGTCACGCCGGCGCGCTACCCGACGAGCCTCTCCGACGAGGGCTACCTCGCGCACCTCGGCCGTTACGCCGAGGAGAAGGGGACCCACCTCGCCCTCGACATCGCGAGGGCCGCGGGCATGCAGCTCAGGCTCGCCGGCCGCGCGCACCCCAAGGATCGACCCTATTATCTTCGCGAGATCGCCCCGCGCCTCCGGGAGAGCGGCGCGTCGGACCTCGGAGAGATGGATCACGACCGCAAGGTCGCGCTCCTGCGCGGGGCGCGCGCCCTCCTCTGCCCGCTCCAGTGGGAGGAGCCGTTCGGGCTGGTCGCCGTCGAGGCCATGCTCTGCGGCACCCCGGTGCTCGGCTTTCGCCGCGGCTCCTTCCCCGAGATCGTCGACGAGGGGATCACGGGCTTCCTGGCCGCGCCGGGCGACGGCGCGCGCCTCGCCGCGCTCGCGGCGGGGCTCGCGCGCTTCGACCGCGCCGCCTGCGCGCGCCGCGCGCGCGAGCGCTTCGGCAGCGCCGTGATGGTGGGGAAGTACGAGGCGCTCTACCGCGCCGTGAGCGGCCCGCGGCGCGCCCAGGGCTCCCGCGCAGCCTGAGCGCCGCGGGGGCTGCCCCGCTCGCGCGCCCGAGCGCGCGGTCCGCGCCCCGGGCCGGACCTCACGAGGGCGGCGGCGACGGCGCGCCGCCGAGCGACGCGGGCATCGCTGCCGGGGCAGCGTCGTCGATGTCCAGCCGGCGCCGCAGCGCCGCGCGGAGCGCCAGGTAGCCGAGGAACCCGACCGGGCCGAAGAGCAGCGTCAGCGCCAGGCAGGGCACGACCGCCCAGTGCGGTATGCCGAGCCGCGCCGCGTCGCGCACCTCCCAGGATCCCGTGAACAGGTCGAACACGAGATAGTGGATCCACCCGACCAGCAGCACCTCTCGGCGCGCGAAGAGCTGCCCGACCCCGTGCAGGCTGCCGAAGCTGCCCTCTCCCTTGCCGAACGTCGGCACGAGCAGGATCAGGTACACGAGCGCGAGCGCCGCCGCCGTGCCCGCGGCGACGCGCTGGGTCCATCTCCATCGAGGCGCGAAGGCGAGCAGCAGCCAGCCGGGGAGGACCGCCGCATTGCAGATCGAGAAGATCGTCTCCAGATCCATGAGCTCGGGGCAGGGTAGGTGAACGCTCCTGGAGAGGCCAGGAGGCGCGCGGAGCCGCGGCTCGAGCGATCGTCCGCCGCCGCGGGGCGGCGCCGGATCGAGGCGCGTCGCGCCGCGGCCGTCGCGCGGGCCTCTTTCGCGAGGCGCGGCGGTGATAAGAGGCCGCCATGAACGAGCTCTTGCACGCCCTGCTCCGGCGCCCGCCGCTCGGGCGCGCGGCGCGGGCCGCGTCGGACTGGGTCGATCTCCAGCTCACCCACGTCGTGACCTCGCTCGCGCGCCTCGCCCCGCGGGCGCGCGGGCGGCTGCTCGACGTGGGCTGCGGCGACAAACCCTATGAGCACCTCTTCCTCCCCCACGTCGTCGAGTACCTCGGCGTGGAGCACGAGGCGACCTTCGGCGCCACGGCCGCGCGCGCGCGGGGCAAGGCCGACGTGCTCTATGGCGGCGAGCGGCTGCCCTTCCCGGACGCGAGCTTCGACACCGTGCTGAGCGTGCAGGTCCTCGAGCACACCCCCCGCCCGGAGGCGCTCGTCGCCGAGATGGCGCGCGTGCTCCGCCCGGGCGGCCTGCTCCTCCTGAGCGCGCCGTTCTCGTTCCGGCTGCACGAGGAGCCGCACGATTACTTCCGTTTCACCCCCCACGGCCTCCGCGCGCTGTGCGGCCGCGCCGGCCTGACCGTCGAGGAGATCTGCCCGCACGGCGGCCTCTGGAGCCTGCTCGGCCACAAGGTGAACAGCTACCTGGCGCTCCAGGTGGCGCAGATCGGCGGCGTCGCGCAGGCGATGGGCAAGCTCGGCCACGAGGCCCGCGAAGGCCGCGGCGCGCGCGTGTGGACGCTGCCGCTCGTCGCGCCGGCCATGATCGCGGTGGCCGCGGGCGCGCGCGTGCTCGACCGCGCGCTGCCCGATCCCACCGAGACGCTCGGCTTCACCCTGGCGGCGCGGCGGCCGGCGGCCTGACGCTCGCCTACGCGCGACCCGGGGCGAGCTCCCCGGCGATGCGCTGCACGCTCTGGAGCAGCGCCTTGATCTGATCGCCGACGACCGGGCCCGCGTCCTCGACGAGCCCCTCGATCTGCCTGAGCACGGGCGGCAGCCCGTCCGCGGTGACCTCGTGGATGCGCTCGCCCCCGAGCTTCGCCTCGATGCGCGCGAGCTCGTCCTTGAGCTCGCCGAGCGCCTGCGACACGTGCTCCCGGTTCTGCACGTGCTCGTGGCGCGAGAGCTCATACGCGATCGCGATCGCGCTCCGGACATCCCGCTGCACTTCCATCCGCTCCATGCTTCCTCACCCGTGCCGTCGCCGGCGATCGTGGATCTCGAACGCGACCGGCCGCGGGGCGTCGCACCGCCTGGCGGCCGGTACACCCATCCATGGGCGTGGTCTGCCTGGCCGTCTGCCGATCGCGCCCGCGGGGCGGATCGGCAGACGGCGTGTCGCCTTCAGCGTTTCAGCGCTTCAGCGTTCCAGCGCATAGCAGCTTCCGTGCCCTCGCCGGCCCTCTCGCCCTGCTCGGCCGAGCCCGGGCGGGCGCGTCTCCCGGGCGCGCGCGTCGCCAGGCGCGGCCGGCCCACGCGGACGATCCGCCTCACGTGTCGCAGATCGCCACGCGGTCGCGCGCCTCTTTCGGATCGGCCGTTCGCGGGGGCCGGCCGTGCTCCCGGGCAGGGGCCTCTCAGGGCACCAGCTCGACGCCGCTGAACTCGATGGGAAAGGTGATGACGGTCGTCACCCCGCCTTGCGGCGGGGGGAACTGCATCTTCTCGAACGCGTCGGCCACGCAGCGGTCGACCTGCGGGTTCTTCGCGGTCGACCTCACGACGTCTGCCTTGTTGACCTTGCCGCTCGGGCCGATCGTCGCCTTGACGGTCACCTTCCCGACGAACTTCGGCGAGCTCTTGACGCCGATCTTGTAGCACTCGTCGAAGAGCTCCGCGTGCTTCTCCACGACGTCGCGGATCTGCGCCTCCGAGAGGCTGCCCCCGAGCGTCCCCGTCGCGACGGCCGCGCCCGGCTTCACGTTCCCGTCGCCCCTCGGCGCGGCCGGCTTCGGCGCAGCCTCGACCGGCGCGGCCGCCCCGGGGACCTGCGAGGTCGCCGGGGGCGCCTCGCCGGCGGCGGCGTCGTGCCCGCCGGCGCCGGGGCCGTCGTGCCCGCCGGCTCAGCGGGCGTCGCGCCCGCCGGCGCCGTGGAGGTCGCGCCCGCCGGCTCCGGCGGCGCGGGCTGCGCCGGCGCCTGGGCGGGCGGTGGAGCGCAGGCCGACGCGAGCGCGAGGACCAGAACCAGACCTGTTCGGCGAGAGCTCATGCCCGAAGGTAAAACCCGGATGCGGGGCCGTGTCCACGAGGATGGAGGCGCGCCGCCGCTCAGCGCAGCCGCAGCACCTCGACCTCGGACGCGCCGCCGCCGAGGAGCCTCGGCGCTCGGCCCCGGTCGCGGGCCTTCAGCGACGCCCAGAACACCTCCGTCCCCGGCCGCTTCCGGATCGGCACCGGATCGGCGTAGACGAAGCCCGCCCTCCAGCGCTGCGGCGAGATCGCCGTCGGGAGGCCGACCTCGCGGTAGACCGGGTCCGCCATCGTCGTGGACAGCGGGGCGCGCTCGACCACCCGCGACCGCACCGCGAGCGCCACGTCGCTCGCCGCGGGCCCGCCCGCGCGCACGAAGATCGTGAGGAGCGAGCGCGCGCCCTCGTGGAACGTGGTCCCGAGCAGCTCCGTGCCGTCGTCGAACCGCGCGCCGAGCGGCGCGAGCGCGGCGGCGATCTCCGAGAAGAGCGCCGCCGCGCGCGCGGCGTCGCCCGCGGCCAGCGCGGCGTTGTGGGCGATCCGCTTCTGCTCCAGCGTCTCCGGCGGGCCGGCCGGCGGCTCGGCAGGCTGTCCGAAGTGCGCGCGGAGCTCCCACGTGAGGAACGGATCCGGCACGATCTCGCGCTCGGGCTCGGTGCCCGAGACGAAGTACCAGGCGAGGAGCCCCGGCTCCCGCTCGCGGAACGAGAACGCCTCGATGCCGCGCGCCCCCTGCGCCGGCGCCTCCGCCCCCACGCCCGCGCCGATCGCCCAGAACGGGCCCACCGCCGTGATGTCGAAGCGCTGCGCGAGGCTCGCCTGGTCCCGGTCGAGCATGAACCGGGTGTCCGCGAGGTAGGCGCCGCGGGGCGGCGTCTCCCTCGGCGCGGGCCGGGTCGGCTTGACGACGCGCCCGCCGAGCGCCCAGACCTGGGCCCAGGTGGCCTTCATGCCCTCGTGCATCTCGACGAGCGCGTCGGTCGGCGTCCGCGGCAGCCTCGGCGCGAGCCAGCGCAGGAACGCCGTCTTCTCCCCGTCGGAGTCGATGAGGTGGCCCCGCTCGTTGAAGCGCCCGCCCGTCTCGCGCGCGTAGCGCAGCGCCGGGAGCCCGTCGCGCAGCACGGCGGCGAGCGGCGCGAGCCACAGCGCGAGCGCCGCGAGCGCGGGCCACGCGGGCGCCGGCCCGGCGGGATCGCGCGCGGCGCCGGGCGCGCGTCGCGCGGCCGCGGCGGCGGCGCGCTCGAGCAGCGCCGCGGAGGTCGCGACGAGGGCGGCGGCGGCGAGGGCGAAGTAGGCCCCGAAGTAGTGCGGCCAGAAGATGTGGATGTCGGCGCCCTGGCGGAAGACGACGTACTGCACCGTCGCCGTCGCGAGGTAGAGCAGCGGCAGCGCGTCGTGCTCGCGCCGGAGCAGGACGAGCCGCGCGGCGCAGACGATCGCGGCGAGCTTCCCCGCGGCGATGGCGATCGGCGTGAACGAGAGCTCGATCCAGTACCGCCGGCCCGCGAGCACCTTGGCGAGCGGCTCGGCGTTGCCCGAGGAGCGGAACCCGTAGCTCGCCAGGAGATCGCCGAGCTTGCCGGCCTGGTGGAAGAGGGCGAGGTAGAGCGCGGCGGTCAGCGCCGCGAGGAGGGCGGTGAGCACCCACCACTGCGCGTAGCGGCGCTCGTGGATCGGCCCGAAGACGCGCTTCGGGAGCAGGTAAGCGCGGAGCGCGCCGAACGCGAGCAGCCCGCCCGTGAGCACGAACGCGGGCCAGTCGGCGTGCATGCCGAGCGTGAGCCCGAGCGCGCTCACCGCGAGGTAGCGGCGCCGGGCCGTCTGCGTGAGCCGGACGTACCCGAAGAGCCCGAGCAGCGTCCACGCCATGACCGGGACCTCGAGCGCGTTGAGGTTCGCGAACGCGAGCGTGATCGGCAGGACGACGAACGCCGCCGCCGCGGCGGCCCCTGCGGCGGGGCGGTAGACGCTCCGGCCGATGGCGTAGAGCAGGGGCGGCGTCGCGGCGCTCAGCAGGACGGCGGGCAGGCGGCAGACGACGTCGTGCCGCCCGAGGACCTCCATGAACGCGGCGGTGGTCCAGAAGATCCCCCAGGGGTGATGGCAGTAGTACATCTCCGGCGCCGGCCGGCTCGCGGTGTACTCCCACACGGGCCCGGGGATCTTCCAGCGGAGCATGTTCTCCGCGATGATCCCGACGCCGGCGGACGACGCGGAATGGCCGGCGAGGATGGGCCCGAACATCTCCCACGCGGCGGCGAGCGCGAACCACGCGGTGGCGACGGCGGTGACGGCGAGCGCCGCGCGGGTCTCGAGGCGGGAGGCGGCGGGGAGGCCGCGCAGATCGGTCGGGCGGGGGGCGGGGCGCGGGAAGAGCAACGTGCGCGCAGCCTAGCGTCGATGGGGCGCTCCCGGAGAGGAGAGACGCTCCCGCGGCCCGCGGCGGCGGCGCGGGTCGATGCGCGCGCGCGGCTCGGGTAAGGTAGGGCATGTCGACCGAGGCGCACAGGCAGGTTCACGGGCGGGCGCACCGCGACGGCAGGGGGCGCGACCCGACGTTTTATCCCGTGGAGAAGAAGATGGGGGAGGACTCCCTTCAGACATGGATCGTGGAGCTCCTCCGCCCGCTGATCGAGCGCTGGTACCAGGAGCTCGGCCGGCCGCGGTTCGTGGGGGCGGACCAGTTCATCTACTATCAGCAGTTCGATCCTTCCAAGGTCGTGGCGCCGGACGTGTACGTGCTCCCCGGCGTGCCGCCGGGCCGGCGCGTGCGCAGCTGGAAGGTGTGGGAGACCGGGATCGCCCCGAGCTTCGCGCTCGAGGTCGTCTCCTCCGACGAGCCGTACAAGGACTACGTGGACGCGCCCGAGCGTTACCGGGAGCTCGGGGTGAGGGAGCTCGTGATCTTCGATCCCGACTGGGAGAGGAGCCGGGATCGGGTGCGCTGGCAGCGCTACCGGCGGCTGAAGACGCGGGGGTTCGTCCGGGTGGAGACGACGAACGTCGATCGGATCTACGCGCGCGTGCTCGGCTGCTGGCTGCGGGTGATCGGCGCGGGCGACGCGGCGCGCGTCCGGCTGGCCACGGGATCCGAGGGCGAAGCGCTCTTCCCGACCGCCGCGGAGGCGGAGCGGGCCGCGCGGGAGGCGGAGCGGGCCGCGCGGGAGGCGGAGCGGGCCGCGAAGGAGGCGGCGCTGGAGCGGGTCGCGGCGCTCGAGGCGCAGCTCGCGAGCACCGCGAGCGCGAAGGACAAGGGGCCTGGGGCGCCCTGAGCCTCGCCGGCGCGCGGCCGTTCAGGCCCGGAGCAGCGTGATCCGCCGGCCCACGGGCGTGCGGGCCTCGTCGAGCCGCGTGCGCGCCTCGACGTCGCCGGCCGCGGCGCGGCGATCGAACAGCACGAGCACGCCCTCGTCGAGGCCGAGCCGGGCGAGGTAGCCGTCGAGCTGCTCGAGCCCCTTCGGCGTGGGATCCTTCTCTCCCTCGCGCCAGACCTTGAGCTCCAGGGCAGCGCGCTGCACGGCGCGTGACCCGTCCTCGCCGCGGTATGGCCACCGGACCAGGAGGTCGCGCGCCGCCCCCGCCACCGTCGTCGCCGGGCGGCGTGCGCTGCGCTCGCGGCAGCAGCTTCTCTCCGTCTCGGGGCGACGCTGACCGCGCCGGTTCCGGATCGAGCCCTCCGGCCCTCCGAGGGCCTCTCCTTCGGTTTCAGATCGACGCACCCCCCCCCTTGCGAGGGGTCGCCGGCACATCGCGACCTCTCGGCGCGGGCTTTCGAGGCCCCCCGGTCGGTTCCGGATCGACCGAACGCCCCTCGGCAGGGGTCGCGGGCACATCGCGACCTCCCTGTGCGGCCCTCCGAGGCCCCCCGGTCGGTTCCGGATCGACCGAACGCCCCTCGGCAGGGGTCGCGGGCACATCGCGACCTCCCTGTGCGGCCCTCCGAGGCCCCCCGGTCGGTTCCAGATCGACCGAACACCCCTCGGCAGGGGTCGCCGGCACATCGCAACCTCTGCGCGGGCTCCGAGGCCCTCCGGCCGGTTCCGAGATGGTAGCTTCCCGCCACTTTGGGTATCCCGTCCCCCCCGGCGGAGCCTCCGGCGGCCCCCGCCCCCGCGCGCCGCGCGCCGTCCGGCCAGCTCCGCCCCGCCGCGGGCGCCGCGGTCCGCGCGCTGTCCGGCCCGCTCCGCCGCGCCGCGGGCGCCGCGGGCGCCGCGCGCCGCGCGCCCCTCGGCGCGGCGCTCGCGCTCGTCGTCGTCGCCGCGTCCGTCTACGTGATCGCCCTCCCGCTCGCGGTCGTCCGCTATCCGCCGATGACCGATCTCCCGTTCCACGCGGCCCAGACCGCGGCGCTCCGGCACTACCTCGATCCGGCGTGGCACTTCCGCGAGCAGTTCACGCTCCAGCCGCTCGCGGTCCCGTACATGTCCATGTACGCGCTCGGCGCCCTGCTCATGCTCGTCCTCCCGCCCGTGGCCGCGGTGAAGGTCGCGGCGGCGGCGATGCTCGCGCTCCTGCCCGCGGGCCTCGCCGTCCTCTTCCACGGCCTGAAGCGGAGCCCCCTGCTCGGCGTCCTCGGCCTCGTCCTCGTCTGGTGCAACCTCACGCACTGGGGCTTCCTCAACCACATGGGCGCGCTCGGCCTCTTCGCGATGGTCGTCGGCCTGACGCTCCTGCTCGTCGATCGCCCCTCGCGCGGCCGAAAGGTCGCGCTCGCGCTCGCGCTCGTCGCGCTGTTCTTCACCCACGTCTTCCGCTTCCCGTTCGCGATCGCCGCCGTGGTCGGCGCGGCGATCGTGGTGTTCCCGGCGACGCGGCGGCTCCGCCCCATCGCGCTGCCGCTCGCGCCCTCGCTGGTCCTCTTCGCGGCGTGGCTCGCGGTCCGGACCGACACCCTCCACGCCGCGCCCTTCACCCCCGCGCTCCACTGGGAGCGGCTCGGCGAGGCCCCGTCGCTCCTGTTCACGAGCTTCACCGATCCCGCCGAGGCGGCGGCGGCCCGCCGGGCGGCGCGCCTCGTGCTCGCCGCGCTGCTCGTGTGCCTCGGGGGCGCGGCCGTGCAGCTCGCCGCTTCCATGTCCGCGCCGGCGCCCGCGCCCGCGACCCCCGACGCGGCGCCCGCCGCTTCTATGTCCGCGCCGGCGCCCGCGCCGGCCACCCCCGACGCGGCGCCCCCTCCCGCCGCGGACGCGCGGCAGCGCGCCTTCGCGCGCCTCGCCGCCCTCGTCCCGATCGCCTGCGCGGCCGTGTTCCTGGGCCTGTTCCTGAGCCTGCCGCTCCAGATCGGCCTCTGGTGGTACGTCTACCCGCGCGAGATCGTCGCGGCCCTGTTCCTCGCCCTCGGCGCGTTCCCGGACCTGCCGCGATCGCCCTGGCTCAAGGCGCCGGCCGTGCTCGCGCTCGCGGCCGCGGCGATCTCCCTCGGCGACGTCGCGCGCGACAACTACCGCCGCTTCGACCACAGCACGCGCGACTTCGACGCCATCATCGCCCGCATCCCGCGCGCGCCCAGGCTGCTCTACCTCGTCTTCGATCACGGCGGCTCGACCCGGGCGACGACCCCGTTCATCCACCTCCCCGCCTGGGTCCAGGCCACGCGGGGCGGCTGGCTCAGCTTCCATTTCGCCGTCTGGGACGCGTCGCCGATCGCCTACCGGCCTCGCGCCGAGCCGGGCGCCGTCGTCCCGCCGGAGACGCCGCTCCGGTGGGAGTGGACGCCGGAGAAATTCGACGTGCGCCGCCACGGCGCCTTCTTCGACTGGTTCCTCGTCCGCCGGCGGGCGGGGGCCGATCACCTCTTCGCCAGGGACCCGAGCATCGTCCCCGTCGATCACGTCGGCGACTGGTGGCTCTACCGGCGCGCCGGCGCGCCGTAGCCAGCGCTCCGGCCCGGGCTTCTGTTACCATGCCGCACATGCGCTCCTCCCCGGCCTCCGCCCTCCTCGCCGCGGGCTTCGCCCTGCTCGCCCTCTGCGCCTGCGGCTCCGACGAGCCGGCCGACCCTGGCGCGGGCGGCGCCGGAGCAAGCGGCGGCGCGAGCGACGGCGGCGGCGGCTCCACCGCGGGGCCCGCGTGCCTCGAGCCGACCCCGGTGCCCTGCGAGGACGAGGTCTTCCAGCAGATGGACCTCCAGTCCGACGTGGCGCCCGGGGAGCTCAGCAACGAGCAGGACGGCGGCGGGTTCCGCTCCCTCATCGACGCCACCGCGGGCGGCGCCTTCGCCGCCGAGCCCCACGCCTACGTCTATGCCCGGTTCACCGAAGGCGGCCTCGAGAAGGTCGAGATCTCCGACGAGGCGTCGCTCGGCTCGATGGACTGGGACATCGCCTTCCGGCGCTACGTCGTGCGCATCAACAGCGGCCACTCCGGGCCGTCCTGCGTGACGGCGGCGCGCCTGCCGGGGACGCCCGACTACGACGCGCTCGCCGAGGCGCCCGGCGAGCTGAGGCTCCGCAGCGACGAGTACTTCACGAGCGACATGAGCGACACGAGCGACACGAGCGACAGCTGCGCTCTCATCCCCGACGGCTCCGGGCTGGAGTCGCCGGCGACCGCGCTCTCCGGCTACTGGAAGTACCCCGGTTGCGTGCAGATGAGCGGCGCCGTCTACGTCCTCCAGCTCGCGGACGGCCGGAGGCTCAAGCTGACCGTCACGCACTTCTACGACGAGGAGAACCAGGCGACGTGCCAGGAGACCGGCGAGGTCCCCATGGGCGACACCGGCGCGGCCAACCTCCAGATCCGGTGGGCCTTCCTCCCGTGAGCCGGCCCTCCGGCGCCGGGCGCCGCGCCCTTGCGCGGCGCCGCCGCGCCGCATGCGGCGCGGCCTCGTGGCGCCGCCGCGCCGCATGCGCCGCAACGTCGCTCGCCCCGGCGCTCGCCGCCTTGCTCGCCCCGGCGCTCGCGGCCTGCGGCGCCGGCGACGCGCCCCCGCTCGACGGGCCCGCCGCGGCGCCGCTCGATCGGCCGGACACGCGCGGCACCGATCTCCAGTTCCGGTTCGATCCGGACGACGCGGTCGAGACCTTCGCGTCGGCCTCCGGGAGCTTCCTTGTCCACTTCGCGCGCGAGGGGCGCAGCGCGGTGCCCGCCGAGGACGCCGACGCGACGGGCGTCCCCGACTTCGTCGAGGAGGTCGCCGCCATCTACGACGAGGTGATCGTCCACTACCGCGACGTCCTCGGCTTCCGGCCGCCGAGGAGCGACGAAGACCTCCCCGACAACGGCGGCGACGGCCGCTTCGACGTCTACCTCGTCGACTTCGCCGGCGTCGGCGACGGCGTCTTCCGCGTCGACGCCTGCGAGCCGGACGACGAGGGCCGCTGCGCCGGCTTCATGACCCAGGAGAACGACTACAGCGGCTACGACTACCCGTCGACGCGGATCGCGAACCGGATCCTCGGCAGCCACGAGCTCTTCCACGCCGTGCAGGCGGCCTACGATCACGGCCAGGACACGCCGATGCTGGAGGGCAGCGCGGTCTGGGCGACCGAGTCGTTCGACCCCTCGCTCCAGGACTTCGAGGGCTTCGTCGGCGGCTACCTCTCGAACACGGATCGATCGCTCGACGTGCCCATGATCGGCCCGGTCGACCCCTTCAGCTACGGGAGCGCGCTCTTCTTCCAGTTCCTCGAGGAGCGCTACGGCGACGGCACGGTCCGCGAGCTCTGGGAGCGCGTCGAGGACGGCGCGTCCGGCGAGGCCGATCCCGTGTGGTTCGAGCAGCTCGACCCCCTGCTCGCGTCGCGGGCGCGGGCGACGTTCGCCGACGCGTTCGTGGAGTTCGCCGCCTGGAACCTGCTCACCGGCCTCCACGCCGATCCCGAGCGCTCCTACGCCGCCGGCGCCGGCTACCGGGGCCTCGTCCCGCGCTCCGTCGCGGCGCCGCACGCCGGCCGGCTCCGCGTCTTCCACGCGTCGGCGCAGTACTTCAGCGCCCCGCCCGACGGGCGCGCGGCCATGACCGCCGCGCTCGCGGGCGACCCCGCGCAGCTCGAGGGCCTCGCCCTGCTGCTCGCGGCGCGTCGCGGCCGCGCGTACGGCGAGATCGCGCGCGCCGACGACGTCGCCTCCGGCGCGGAGCTCGTCGACACGGCCGGCGCCGACGGCCTCGCCGTGATCGTGGTGAACGGCCTCCAGGACGGCGACTCGCGCAAGCCGACGCTGTGCATCGGCACGGCCGACGAGGTCGCGGCGTGCCGGGCCGAAGCGGAGGGCGGCGGCGCGGGCGGCGGCGGCGGCGCGGGCGGCGGCGGCGCGGGCGGCGCGGGCGGTGGAGGAGAGGCGCCGCCGGAGGGCGAGGAGGGCGGCGACGACGGCGGGTGCGGCTGCCGCGTCGTGGCGCCCGCCGCGGCCGGGAGCTTCGCCGCGGCCGGGAGCTTCGCGCTCGGCGCGTCGCTGCTCGCGCTCGCCCTGCGCCGGCGCAGGTTCACGCGCATCCACCGCTGATCTCGGCCGATCGCGCACCCGCTGCGCGCCGCGTGAGCGCCGTGACCGCTGCGCCGGAATGCGGTCCCGCGCTCGACGCGAGACGCTACGATGCTCTGTATGAGCGACCCCGGTCCCGAGGCTGCGCGCCTCACCCTTCGCGAGGATCCGGACGGCCTGCTGTGCACCGTCGTCGAGGGCGACCTGTCGGACGACATGGCGCGCGAGATCGCCGCCGCCTGCAAGGGCCTGTCGGACAGCGGCCGCGAGGTCCTCGTGCTCTCGGATACGCGTCGCGTCGGCACCATCTTGCCGTCGGCGCGCAAGGTGATGGCGAGCGAGATGCGCGCCGTGCGCTTCGACGCCATCGCGCTCTTCGGGGCGAGCTTCGCCGTGCGCGTCGTCTGCACGCTCGCGGCGAAGAGCGTGCAGCTCCTCACGCAGCAGTCCTATCCGGTGCAGTTCTTCGAGACGGAAGCCGAGGCGCGCGCGTGGCTCCACGCGCAGCGGGACGCGCTCCGCGGGAGCCGGCCGCGCGCGTGACGTCACGCGCCGGCCGCGCGCGTGACGTCACGCGCCGGCCGCGCGCGCGACGTCACGCGCCGGCCGCGCGCCGCCGCGGCCAGGCCGAGGAGCGCCGCGACCGCGAGGCCGCGCCGCTCGCCCGAGGGAGCGCCGGCCGCCGCGCACGCGCAGCCCGACGGCTCGTCCTCGCCCCCTCCCTCCGGCGGCTCCGACGGCTCCGGCGGCGGCTCGTCCCCGAGCACCTCCCCGAGCGCCGCGACCGGGTCGATGATCCCGTACCCGAAGATGGGGTCGTGCCCGCGCTCGTCGGGGAGGGCGAACGGCGCCGGCCGCGCGGTGCGGATCAGGATGTCGTAGAGCTCGCCCGCGGTCCGCTCGGGCGCGGCGCTCACGAGCAGCGCGGCGACGCCGGCGGCGACCGGGCACGCCGAGGAGGTCCCGCCGAACAGCGACGTGTAGTCGTCCGGGCTGTCGCCCTCGCGCCCGGCGATATCGGTGCTCAGCGTCCCCGTGGGCGCGACGAGATCGAGGGAGCTCCCGCGGTTCGTGAACGGCGTCTCCTCTTCCAGGTGGTTGACCGCGCCCACGTTGAGGACGCCGCGCGCGGCCTGGATCTCGTCGTCGCGGATCTCCCGGCCGTCGTTGCCGGCGGCGAAGAGGACGAGCGCCCCCTTGCCGTCGCGCCCGGCGTCGAACAGGCGGTTGATCGCGTCCTCGACCACCCTGGGGACGGGCATCGGCTCGGCGTATCCCCAGCTGTTGGACACGACGGCGGCGTTCACCTCCAGGGCGAACTCGAAGGCGTCGACCGAGGCGGAGATCGGCTGCGGCTCCTCGTCGAGCAGCCGCACGCACCGCAGCCTGCACTCGGGGCAGCCGCCCGCGATGCCCACGCCGTTGTCGGTGTCGGCGGCGATGAGGCCCGCGCAGGCGGTCCCGTGGTTCACGCCCTCTGCGCCGGGCAGGTAGGTCGGGTCGTCGTCGCCGTCGATGACGTCCAGGCCCGGATCCATCTTCGCGGCGAGGTCGGGGTGATCGAGGTCGCAGCCGGTGTCGACGACGACGATGGACGTGGCCGCGTCGCCCCGCGTGCGCCCCCAGGCCTCTTCCATCCTGAGGTCGTCGAAGTACCACTGTCCGGGCAGGCGCGGGTCGTCCGGCGTGAACGGCGCGCCGCGCGCCTCGAGGCGCACGTGGAGGTCCGGGATCGCCTCGCGCAGGAAGGCCGGCCGCGCCGCGCCCTGCAGCCGCTCGGCGACGTCGAGGCCGTCGCCGCCGCCCGTGTCCCTGACGAGCCATAGCCCGATCGAGGGCATCAGCGGCCTCACCACCTCGAGGCCCGCGCCGGCGAGCTCGCCCTCGGCGCCCGGCTCGACCTTCACGATCGCGGTCGCGCCCACGCTCGCGTGGACCGTCCGGCCGTCGGGGTAGCGGAGCCGCAGCGGCGAGAGCGCGCCGCCGGACGCGTTCCGCGCGGCCGGCCCGAGCCGCTCGACGGCGACGCGGCGCCCGCCGTCGAGGAACGACGGCGCGCTCGCGGCCGGGCGCGGGGCGCTGGCGAGGGCGTCGCCGGCGCCGGCGGCCAGGAGGAGCGCCGCCGAGGAAAGCAGGATCGAGGGCTTGCGTCTCATCGCCCTCCTGGATCTACCGGACCGCGCGGCGCCCTACCAGGGCCGCCCTGGAGCGGCGCTCGGACGAGAAAGGACCAGACCGCGAGCCGGTGCTCCGCGGAGGGAGAGAAGGAGAGGAGAGGGAGGGGGAGGGGAGAAGGAGAGGGAGGGGAGAAGGAGAGGGAGGGGAGAAGGAGAGGGAGGGAGAGAAGGAGAGCGGCCGCCGAGGCGCCGAGAGCGCCAAGGAGGAGAGAACTTTCCGGTGAGCGCTCCGCAACGATTCAAACCGACGGAGTCCCGATATGCCGGAGCAGCAGATTTACGATGCTCGTGCGGGCCGTCGCGCGGACCCTCTGGCCTCATCAACCATCGTGATCGAGGAGGGCCGCGGGAGGATCGATTGGAGTAGACATCGGCCATCGCGATCGTTCACATTCCAAGGGAGGAGACACCGTTCTCCTCGGCTCCGGATGGCTCGTCGCGCGCAACGGGAGATTCGTCCTCCACGAGAGCGCGACACACGGCGCCGCAGCCCGCCTCCGCGGCGCTGCGCGCCCGCGCGTGGCTGCTCACCCCGGAAGAATACGGCCGCTCCGTTCAGAGCGTGCTTGGCGTGCCGGTCGACGTCTCCGACATGGAGCCCGTGCCGGACAACGGCGTTTATCCGAACAGGTCCACCAGCGGGCTCGTCCGCGTGACCCTGGCCGAGCAATGCGCGGCCAAGGCCGAAGCCGCGGTGCTCGCGCTCAGCGATCCGCAGCTCCGCGCGTTGATCCCGTGCGGCAAGGTGGACGCGACGTGCAAGGCGGACTTCGTGCGCGCGGCGGTCGGCAAGGCGTTCCGGCGGCCCCGATCGCGAGCGTCCACCTGTGCGTCGCCGATCGCGGCGGCGCCGACAAGCGCCACATCATCTCGTACAGCGGCCCCGGCCAGCCCATGACGCACACGGCCGACCCCGCGCGCGCGTTCAGCGCGATCTTCGGCGGCGTCTCCTTCGACGGCGCCGCGCCGACGTCGTCGCCCACCTCGACGCCGGACGCCGTCGCGGCCGCGAAGCGCAGCGCCGACGAGCGCATCCTCCAGATCAACACGAGCGAGCTCAAGACCCTCCAGCGCTTCCTCGGAAAGGCCGAGCGCGAGAAGCTCGAGCTCCACGTGGAAGCGCTGTTCGAGCTCCAGCAGCGCATCGCTGGCGCGGGCATGGGCGGCGGCGCGTCGGGCCCGGTCGGCGGGGCGTGCGAGCGCGCGGACGTCTCCGGCTACAACGGCAGCACCAACAACGCGACCACGATCGCGCGCTGGGCGCAGATCCAGGCCGACATCATCGTCAACGCGTTCACGTGCGATCGCACGCGGGTCGCGGACTACCACGTCAGCTTCTCCGGCGGCCACCAGCGGACATCCGCGAGGGCAGCGGCACGATGCTCGACAACACGATCCTGCTCTGGGGCGTGGAGAGCGGCACGAACCACAACCACAGCCCGCGGGACATGCAGTACCTGGTCATCGGCGGGAAGAACCTGGGCGTGAACGTGGGCCAGTACGTCAACAACACCACCGCGCAGAGCTCGAACACGCTGCTCACGTCGGTGATGAACGCGCTCGGCTACGCCGCGACCGGCATCGAGCCGAGCTGCGGGCCGCTGCCGGGCTTCCTCGCCTGACGCCAATCGGGGCGGGGCGAGGCGAGGCGACGCGTCGCTGGCGTCGCCTTTGCAGGGAGCCTCGGATCGGATAGAAGGCGTTCCGCTCCACCCTGCCAGCTGGCGCTGGCCGGAAGCCCCTGCACCGCGATGACCCAGGCCGCCACCTACGTCTACGTCTCCAACGCCGAGAGCCGCGCGATCTCGGTGCTGCGCCTCGGCACCGCCGACGGGTCGCTCTCGCCCGTGCAGACCGTCGGCGTCGACGGCCAGGCCGGGCCGCTGGCGACCTCGCCGGACCGGCGCTTCCTCTACGTCGCGTTGCGCTCGGAGCCCTACGCCGTGCAGAGCTTCGCGCTCGACGCGGCGAGCGGGCATCTGACGCCGGTGTCGGCGGCGCCGCTGCCGGACAGCATGGCGCATATCGTCACCGATCGCAGCGGGCGAGCCCTCTTCGGCGCGTCCTACCACGGCCACAAGGTCACCCTCAGCCCGCTCGGCGGCGACGGCTCGGTGCGCGCGCCTGCCGCGGTGCTGCCCGCCGGCCGCAACGCGCACGCCACCCTGGTGGATCCGTCGAACCGCTATGTCTTCGTCAGCGCCCTCGGCTCGGACGCGGTGCTGCAGTGGCGCCTCGACGCGGCCGCCGGCCAGCTCACGCCGAACGAGCCGGCGGCGCTGCCGGTGCATCCGCAGGCCGGCCCGCGCCACCTCGTGTTCTCTCCCGACGGGCGCTTCGTCTACCTGCTCAACGAGCTGGACGCGACCGTCGAGCTCCTGGCTTTCGACGCCGAGCGCGGCACGCTGTCGTCGGTCCAGCGCCTCTCCACGCTGCCCGAGGGCTTCTCGGGCAAGCCCTGGGCGGCCGACCTGCACCTCACGCCCGACGGCCGCTTCCTCTACACCTCGGAGCGCACGTCGAGCACGCTGGCCGGCTTCAGCGTCGACGCGCAGACCGGCCGCCTGACCCTGGTCTCGCACGCGCCCACGGAGCGGCAGCCGCGCGCCTTCCAGGTCGACCCCAGCGGCCGCTGGCTCGTCGCCGCCGGGCAGGTCTCGCACGCCGTGCGCGTGCACGCCATCGACCGCGCGAGCGGCCGGCTCACCGCATCGACGTCGTACCCGGTGGGCCAGAACCCCCTCTGGGTCGAGATCCTGAGCTTCCCCTGAGGAGGAGGCCCGCGGCCGGTGCTCGTCGCGCGGCGCCGGCGCTACCCCTTCTCGGCGCCTCGGATCACCATCGACGCGAGCAGGTCCATCATCCTCGACAGGTCCTCCCGCGCCGCCCCCTCGGGGAGCGTCACGAGCCGCGTCGCGACGCGCTCGAGGAACTGCTGCCGCGCCCGCTCGAAGCCCGGCGCCAGCTGGTCGTGCAGCGCGCACGTCACAAGCTCCTGATCGAGCTGCCGCCAGAAGAACTTGCCGTCGACGGTCGTGGCGGTGAGCCGGCCGGTGAAGCCGACCACCGTTCGCGCGCCCGCCTCGAGGAGCTTGTCGAACAGCGGGCCGCTCGCCGTCTCGCCGCAGCAGAAATACAGCACGCGGCCGCGCGCCCAGAGCTCGATCTCCTGCGCGGGGCTCTCGTGCGAGAGCAGGATTCCGTCCGGCGACTCGTCGTCCACAACGCAGCTCGTCCTGCCGTGGGACGACACGACGATCCCGCGGAACGGGTTGCCCCCGCTCTCGGCCCGCGCGATCTGGCGGATGATCCTCCGCCGCTCCGCGCTCGCGCGCCCGAACGGTACGATGGAGAACTGCTCTCCCATACGCCCATAGAGCTGCGTGCGCCCCGTCGCGAACCACGCGCTATCCGGGTCGAAGGATGTGTCAATCGAGAGTACAGGTCGAGCCGTCATCCTACCTCCGTCGAAGATTCCCCGTGTGCGCTGCCCAGCGCTCGCCCGCACCGGCGAGCGCCGCCGCCCGCGCCCGCCGCGCCGGCCGGCCGCCGCCGGGCATCAAGCCCGCCCAGCGGCTCCTTCGCAGCATCATCATCATATCCGGTGGCATCTCGAACCCCTGTCGCAAGACGCGCAACAGTGTACGATAACGACTGTAGGGGAACTCCTTCTAGAAAAATCGTGTTCGTTCCGATGAATTTTCTCGCTCACGTATGCTGTTGGTGGGCTCCTGCGCGCGCGGCGGCTCATGTTTTTTACCGCGGGCGGTGGCACGCGCGCGTTGCGTAGGGATGTCGCGTCGAGCCATCGACGAGAAAGCCGCGAAGCGCGCCGCGCGGCGGGGGGGCTCACACGAGCGCGCTGCCCCGCCCGCACGCCCGCGCCTCAGGGGAGGGGCGCGGCGGCGTCGGTCTGGTCGAGGACGAGCTTGCGGGGCTCGCCCTGCCGGAGCTCGCTCATCCGCGCCTGCATCGCCTGCCCGAGCTCCTCGCGCGCGCCGTCGTCGAGGAGCTTCTTCACCTTGGGAAACAGGTGCTCTTCCTCCTCCTTGTGGTGGTGCTCGAGCTGCTCGGCGAGCACGTGCAGCTTGGGCCCGAACTTCTCGTCCTTGGTGTCGAGCGCCAGGAGATCGGCCAGCACGCGCTTGAGCGACAGGTGCTCCTCCAGCGACTCGAGGAGGATATCCTCGGTGCGGCGGGCCCGAACGGCGGGGTAAAAGTGCTGCTCCTCGAGCGTGATGTGCGTGACGAGGAGGTCGGCGGCCGTGAAAAACTGCTCAGGGGCGACGGAAGAGGCCTTTTTCAGGCCGGAGAACTGCTGCTCGAGCTCGCGGTGATGTCGCTCGAGGAGATCGATGGCGTCCATAGAGACCTCTATGTAGCGGGCGCCGCCCCGCGAGCAAGCCGGGCAGAGGGCCGTGCGCCGCGCCGGGCGGCGCTCATCCCGGCGCTGCGCGCGGCGGAGCGGGTGTAAGCTCTCGGCATGTACTCGCCTGCGGCATTCGTCGAGACGGATCGCGATCGGCTGCTCGATCTCGTCGAGCGACACAGCTTCGGCTGCCTCATGGCGGCGGATGATCACGGCGGCATCGAGATCGCGCACCTGCCGTTCGTGCTCGATCGCGACGCCGGGCCCTCCGGGCGGCTCCGCGCCCACGTCGCGCGGGCGAACCCCATCTGGCGGCTGGCCACGGGCGGCAGGCCGGTCATCGCGGTGTTCTCCGGGCCGCACGGGTATGTCTCGCCCCGCTGGTACGAGCAGCCGACCAGGCAGGTGCCGACGTGGAATTACGCCGTGGTGCACGCCCACGGGCGCGCCGCTTCGCCGATGAGCCAGGAGGAGCTGATTCGGCTGCTCGACGACCTCGCCGGCATCCACGAGCGCGGCGCGGCCGAGCCCTGGAGCTCGAGCGCGCTCGACCGCGAGCTCCACGAGAGCCTCCTCCGAGGGATCGTGGGGCTCACCATCGAGATCGACCGCCTCGAGGGCAAGTTCAAGCTGAGCCAGAACCGGTCGCCCGCCGACCAGGCGCGCGTCGCCCGCGCGCTCGCCGAGCGCGGGAGCCCGGATGATCTCGACATGGCGCGCCTGATGAAGGCGCGGGGCGAGCCCCGGTGAGCCGCGGGGCGGGCCGGACCGCCCCACGGCAACGTCGGTGTCCGAACCAGGGAGCTCCCGATGCAGATTGCCGATCTGCCCTTCACGCGAGCCGCTTCACGCGAGCCCCTTCACGCGAGATCGAACAGCAGCACCTCGCCCGCGTCCTTCCCGACCAGGTGGAGCGCGCCTCCCGCGCTGCCTCCCGCGCTGATCGCCGCCGCGTCGCCGGCCTCGAGCACCGTCCCGTTCAGCGCGACGCTCCCGCGCGCCACGTGGACCCAGGCGCTCCGCCCGGCCGCGAGCTCGTACCGCGCCTCTTCCCCCGGCCCGAACAGGCCCGCGAACAGGCTCACGTCCTGGTGGACCGTCACCGAGCCGTCGCGCCCGTCCTGCGAGGCGACCAGCCGCAGCTTGCCCTGGCGCTCCTCCTTCGAGAACGCCTTCTGCTCGTAGCTCGGCGGATAGCCGCGCCGGTCCGGCAGGATCCAGATCTGCAGCAGGTGGGTCTCGCCCGTCTTCGAGGGGTTCATCTCGCTGTGGTATACGCCCGTGCCCGCCGACATGCGCTGGACCTCGCCTGGGCGGATGGTCGAGCCGTTTCCCATGCTGTCCCGGTGCGCGACCTCCCCCTCGAGGACATAGGTGATGATCTCCATGTTCTGGTGCGGGTGCGTCCCGAACCCACGCGCCGGCGCGACGCGATCGTCGTTGATCACGCGGAGCGCCCGGAAGCCCATGTGCGCCGGGTCCTGGTAGTCGGCGAACGAGAACGTGTGGAACGACTTCAGCCATCCGTGGTCGGCATAGCCGCGCTCGCCGGAGCGGCGGAGCTGCATCGAAGAAGTGGTGTTTGCCATGCGCTTCATGATGCGTCGGCCGATCCATCTTGTGAATCGGCATTCGCGTCATGATCTCCATCTGGATCGTAGATGGATCCTGCCCCTGCGGGGGGCCCCTTCGTCAGACGACCTCGAGGTTGGTCACCTCGGCGTCCAGCCACGGCCCGTCGCCCGGGAGGAGCACGAAGGCGTCGAAGGACGCGTCGGTCGGGCGGGCGCCGGCCGGCTTGAGCTGGTCCTGGGGGACGAGCGTCAGGTTGGGCGCGCTCACCACCGGCGCGGTGGCCTGCCCGGCGAAGGCCTCGGAGGCGGCGCGCAGCACGGCCGCGAGCCGGTCGGCGGTCGGCTCGGGCAGGAAGAGCGCGTCGAGCGTCGCCACCCGGTCGATCCCCCGGGCGGTGGCGATCTCGGACAGGAACACCGCGGCGGCGCCGACCGGCCGGCCCGCCTCTTCGACGAGCAGCAGCCGGCGCGGCCGCGGATCGCGCAGGCTGTGCTCGAGCTGCGCCGCGTCGGGCGCCGACCACAGCACGCGGTCGTCGCCGCACGCCGCGATCGCCGCGAGCACGTCGGCCGCGGCCTCGGTCGGCCTGGCCACGGCCTGCGTCGGCGCGGCGCTCGGCCGGGGGACGAAGCCGTGGTTCCGGCACGTGGCCAGCTGCTTGCGCCTGAGACCGGCCGCTTTGACCGCATTGTAGAGCACGCGCTGCGCGGGCCCTGATCGCGCCTCCACGAACACCACGATCGGCAGGCCGGACGCGCGGAGGCTGGCCAGGAGCTCGCCGTACAGCCGGCTCGCGAGCCCCTGTCCCTGGAACTTGGGGCGCACGCTCACGAACGAGAGGACGTACCCCGGCGACGTGGCGCCGCGGAAGCGGAAGCGGCGCGGCGCGACGCCGATGAAGCCGGCGGGCTCGCCGCGCTCGCGCGCGAGCACGGCGCGCGGCGCCGGGCCGGGGAAGCCGAGCTGCCACCTCAGGTAGTCGGCCGTGTAGTGGAGTGCCGGCGGCGGCCACGCCTCGCGCAGGACAAGGCTGGCCTCCTCCGCCGCGGCGATCGGGTCGACGTGCTCGAGCTGCATGGCGGCGAGCCTCGCAGAATCCGCCGGCGAACGGAACCAACGGCACCGACGGGCGCCTTGTGCCGCCGCATCCCCCGCGGTGAAGGGTCGGCGGCATCACCGATTGGGGTCAGCGCATGGCCCGGCGCCGCAGCGCCGAACGATTGTCCTTCGCTCGCCCCCCCCGGTTGCCGGGCCCTTCGATGCGCTGCCGCCTGTCTCGGGATCGTGCCTGCGTCCCCCGCGCTCTGCCGGCCCAACGCTATGGCTCACGCGCGTGCATCTTCGCACGTCGCGTGCAGCGATTGGTTGGGCTCACTCGGACCATTGCGGATTCCAGACGACCTCCCAGAGATGACCATCTGGGTCTTGGAAGTAACCGGAGTAGCCGCCCCAGAATGTGTCGTGCGCAGCCTTGATGATGGCGGCTCCCGCTGCTCTCGCCTTTGCCATCACGGAGTCGACCTCCGCTTTCGATGTGACGTTATGGCCCAGCGTCATCTCGGTCGGGCTAGCACGACCTGCGGAGAGACCTGTGTCATGTGCGATGCTCGCGCGAGGCCACAAAGCCAGACGCAAGCCAGGCTGAAGCTGGAAGAACGCAACAGCGCCGTATTCAAACTCCTTGCCGACAATGCCTTCGGTCTGGAAGCCGAGACCGTCCCTGTAGAAACGCAACGACACTTCGAGATCGTCGACGCCGATAGTGATGACTGTGATTCGTGGCTTCATGTTCTCTGCATTCCGTCAGACCCGACTATCAGTCGATTGATCGGCCGAAGCCGCCGGACCAGGTCGGTCTAGCTCGTCGCCTGTTGTGACGTCCCACGGGAAGTCTCACGGTTCGGCTCTGCGGCGCAACGCCCGGGTGCCGTGCAGCGCCATAGGGTAGACCCGCCCCTGGCCGGACTCCTGACGGGTGGAGCTAGAGACCCGCCATCTCGGGAGAGCGCCGCACGACGTCGGGCCAGCCGGATGGGTCGTTGCCGTGCTGGGCGAGGAACGCGTACACCCACCGCTCGAGCCCGAACGCGATGCACACGCTGTGCATCGGCCCCGCGCCCTCGATCGTGCAGCTGAACGCCCGGCCGAAGAAGTCGGTGTGGTAGTTCAGCGACCCGGCCGCCACCCGCTCGCCCTCCGGGAGCATCAGCGAGATCTCGTACTTCGTCTCGCTGCTGATCTGGAAGTACGTCTTGGCCGCCGCGTCCGGCGCGATGAAGAACGGATCGCTCGCCGTCCGGATCTCGCCCGCGAGCCGGTGCTCGTCGAGGTAGCGCGCCACGAGCTCGTTCCCCTGCTCGCGCAGCCCGAGGACGTTCTCCCGCGTCCCGAGGAAGACGATCTCCCGCATCGTGAACTCCCAGAGCCGCCGGAGGTCGACCATCTTGCTCGACTCGTAGCGGAAGCAGCGGCCCGCGAGCGCGTAGCGCGCGCCGCCCGCCGGCAGCACGCGGTCCCGGTTCGCCGCGTAGACGTGATAACAGACCGCCGGCGAGAGGCACACTTCCGGGTGCGCCATGTCGCCGAGCGCCCGGTCGTCGAGCGTCTCCCGGTCCTGGTGCCGCGCCCGGAAATCCTCGATGCGCGGCATGTCCTCCGGCAGGTGGCACGCGAACGTGACGATGTGGGGAAACGAGCGGAAATAGTCGCACTTCGACAGCGTCGCGGCCGGGATCAACGTCGGGACCAGGATCGGGCTCGGCGAGAACGGCGCGCCGAGCGCCTCCAGCGAGCGATCGAAGTAGCGGTAGAGCCGCAGCGGGATGCCCTCCAGGGCGACCTGGCCCTGGCCCATCTGCGTGATCCCGGCGGGGAGCGCGCCCCCGCGGAACTCGACCCGGTCGCACGCCGGGCTGCGGTACACGAGCTTCCGCGCGAGCGAGCGCAGGCTGCGCTGCATGGTGCGCGCGAGCGCCTCGGCCGCGCGCGCGAGATCGGCCGCGCGCTCCTCGGGGGCCTCGAACTCCAGCGCTGCGCCCTCGCGGACGAAGCGGATGTCCGAGATCTCCTTCGAGAGGAAGGCGACCTGCTTCGGGATCTCCTCCTGCGCCATCTCGGTCGCGGGCGTCGCGAGCTCGACGGTGACGGTCCTCCTCACGAGGCACGCTCCTGGATGAGGGCGCTCAGCGCCCGCGGCGTGCGCGCGAGGCTGAACTTGTCGTCGGGGAGCGTCACGTTGAACTCGTCCTCCAGCTCGGTGAGCAGCTGGAGCGCGCGAATCGAGGAGAACCCCGCATCGTAGATGTCGTCATCGGGCTGTATCGCGGCCGGCAGGCCGCCGACCGTGACGATGACCTCGATCACCTTCTCGACCTCAATCGCCATGAGCAAGCTCCAGGGTTCAAGATGCGCTGCCTTCGAGCGAGCGCCTCCCCACGTCGTCCGCGCCGTTGCTCCTCGCGCCGGCGCGGTCCGCCTCGGCGGCCGGCGGCGGCTCGGTCCGGAGTGATGCCACCCGCCTCGCCGGATTGCCAGCGACGACCGTGTACGGCGGGACATCGGCCATCACGATGGAGCCCGCCGCCACGACGCTGCCCTCGCCGACCGTGACCCCCGGGAAGATCATCGACCGGGCGCCGAGCCAGACGTTGTCCTCGATGACCACGGGCCGCACCTCGCTGTCCGCGGGGGGCAGGCCGCGCTTGCGGTCCTCCGGATCGCTCGGGTGGCCGCTCGAGTCGAGGATGTAGACGCTCCCCGCGATCCGGCAATGCTTGCCGATGGTGACCGACTTGCCGACGATGATCCGGCAGTCGTGCCCGATCCCGGTGTTATCGCCGATCCGCAAGGTCGGCCGGTCGGAGAACCGCGCGGCGAAGACGATGTTGACCTTGCCGTCGAGCACCACATTGTCGCCGAGGATCATGTCGCCCCGGCCCTGGATGTAGTGAATGAAGTTCCCCGTCCGGACGCCCTTGCCGTACTGGGAGCAGTGCGACTTGAGGTGCGGCTCGCACACGAGCACGCGAGCGCCGAGCCAATACGCCTCGCGCGCCGCCTCGAACGTCACGCGCATCGGGACCACGATCGGCCGCGGCGCGGGCAGCGTGAAGCTCTTGACCTGCCGGCGCACCTGGCGCACGGCGCGGGCGACGCTGTGATCGGAGGTGGCGAGGAAACGAACCAGGTTCTTCATGGAGGGTCGCTCTGCGCAGCCTGGCCGGAGCAGCGATGTTCAGCGGGGCGCCCGGCAAGAAGGACGGAAGGAACGTCAGGGAGCTTGAGACTATACCTCGGATCCTGCCGCGTCGATCGTTCTCCAGCCGCTTGTCCGCGCGGTCCCGGCGCGGTCCCGGTCTAGCCGCTGTTCCGGACCTAATTACAAACCAATTACAGGCAGCGCATCACCCACGAGCATAAGCAAATCTCGTGACAACACCGCGACGCGGGCCGCGCGGCGCCGGTTCAGGCCGGCTCTCGTTGCGCGCCCGTGGGGGCGGCGCCCGCGGGGGAAGCGCCGGTGGGGTCCTTCGCCTCCATGTGGGGCAAAACGCCCCGGAGCAGGGCCAGGCCGAGCGCGGCCTCGACGAGGGTGAGCGCCACCGCCCAGGTGGTCGTGGTGGCGGCGATGGCGGCGAGGCGCTCCTCGCGCGTGACGCCGGCCGCGAACCCCTCGAGGAGCGCGGCGGCGAGCACGTCGCGCGTGCCGAAGCCCTGCGGGGTGAGCGGGAGCGTCACCGCCACCATCAGGATGGGGATGTACGTCAAGGCGGCCCCGAGGGGGATGTGCACGCCGAAGAACCAGAAGGGGAGCCAGGTGCCGGCGAACAGGACGAGGAGGTGCGGCACGCGCGCGGCGAGGGCGACGAGGTGGCCGCGC
This sequence comes from Sorangium cellulosum So0157-2, assembly GCF_000418325.1. Classification (GTDB taxonomy): domain Bacteria; phylum Myxococcota_A; class Polyangia; order Polyangiales; family Polyangiaceae; genus Sorangium; species Sorangium cellulosum_D. The sequence goes on along the minus strand of NC_021658.1, from coordinate 11,025,476 downwards.
ACGCCGGCCTCGAAGAGCGGGGCGAGGAGCTTGGTGCGGGCGAGCCGGGCGGGGCGCAGCGCGAGGACGGCGAGGTAGAGCACGCCCGCGGCGAGGAGCAGGGCGGACCCGGCGAGCGGCCCGCCGTTCGCGGGCACGGCGACCGCGCCGAGGAGGAGCAGGCAGCCGAGCCACGACGCGTAGACGACCAGCGTCGCGCCGGCGACGCGCGCGAGCGGCACGCCGTGCGCGCGCGCGAGGAAGACCGTGATGAACGCCTGGCCCACGTGGTGGTTGAGCAGCGAGGGAAGGTAGGAGGCGCCGCGCAGCACGAAGAAGTCGCGGAAGGCGACGGGGGCGATCAGCCGGCGGTAGACGAGGACGGTCGCGAACGTGTCGGCGCCGAGGAGCGCGAGGATGAAGAGCGCGGCGAACGCGCCGAAGAGCGGGGCGTCCACGCGCGAGAGGGCGGCGCGGAAGGCGTCGAGGTCGAGGCGGCCGAGGACGAACGCGACGAGCGCGATCGCCAGCGCGAAGGGCAGGGCGCGGCGCGCGCGAGCCCAGAGGCGCGGCGCGCGCCGCTCGGGCAGGTCGCCGTCGCGGGGCGGCGCGGCGTCGCGGGCCGGCGCGGCGTCGCGCGGCGGCGCGGCGTCGGCGAAGGGTCCGGTGTGGGTCGGGGAGCGCAACGGCGGGACCCTAGCAGAATCCCCGCCGAGGGGCCGAGAGGAGCGGCGCCCGGGACCGCGCCGCCTCCCGGCCTCGGCGCGGGCGCGCGCCGCCCCCGCCTGCGGTGGGCGCACGCTGCGCGGCAACCGCGCCCCGCATGGGGCATAGTCGTCCACCATGTCCAAGTACGACTACGATCTGTTCGTCATCGGCGCCGGCTCCGGCGGCGTGCGCGCCGCCCGCATGTCCGCTTCCTACGGCGCCAGGGTCGCCATCGCCGAGTCGCGCCACCTCGGCGGAACGTGCGTCAACCTGGGGTGCATCCCGAAGAAGCTCCTCGTCTACGCCTCGCACTACGCCGAGGACTTCGAGGACGCCGCCGGCTACGGCTGGTCGGTGCCCGGCCACGGCGGCGACGGGCAGGCCGGCCCGTCGTTCGACTGGGCGACGCTCCTCCGGAACAAGAACAAGGAGATCGAGCGCCTGAACGGCGTCTACGAGCGGCTGCTGAAGAACTCGGGCGCCGACATCCGCTGGGGCCAGGCCAAGGTCGTGGACCCGCACGCCGTCGAGATCGACGGCGCCAGGATCACCGCCGAGCGGATCCTCGTCGCGACCGGCAGCTACCCGTGGGTCCCGGACCTGCCCGGGCGCGAGCTCGCGGTCACGTCGGACGACGCGTTCCACTTCAAGAGCATGCCGCGGCGGGTGGTCATCGTCGGCGGCGGCTACATCGCGGTCGAGCTCGCCGGGATCTTCCACGGGCTCGGGGCCACGGTGTCGCTGGTCCACCGCGGCATGCACCTCCTGCGCGGCTTCGACGACGACGTCCGATCGTTCCTCGCCGCCGAGATCCAGAAGAAGGGCCTCGACCTCCGCCTCGGCGCGAGCGTCGAGAACATCGAGCGGCGCGGCGACGGGCTGTGCGCGGCGCTCGCCGACGGCACCGAGCTCGCGGCCGACTGCGTGCTGTACGCGACGGGGCGCCTGCCGAAGACCCAGGGGCTCGGCCTCGAGGACGTCGGGGTGGCGCTCGACGAGGACGGCGCGGTCGTGGTGGACGACGCGTTCCAGTCGTCGGTCCCGTCCATCTACGCGATCGGCGACGTGATCGCGCGCGTGCAGCTCACGCCGGTCGCCATCGCCGAGGCGATGGCGCTGGCGAAGCGGCTCTTCCGCGGCGAGGACGGGCGCGTGGACTACACCGGCATCCCGACCGCCGTGTTCAGCCAGCCGAACGTCGGCACCGTCGGCCTGTCGGAGTCGCAGGCGCGAGAGCACCACGACGTCGCCGTGTACCTCTCGACCTTCCGCGCGCTCAAGCACACCCTCTCCGGGCGCGAGGAGAAGACGATGATGAAGCTGGTCGTCGATCGCGCGACCGACCGGGTGCTCGGCGTCCACATGGTCGGCCCCGACGCCGGCGAGATCATCCAGGGGTTCGCGGTCGCGCTGAAGTGCGGCGCGACGAAGGCGCAGTTCGACGCGACGGTCGGCATCCACCCGACCGCGGCCGAGGAGTTCGTGACCATGCGCGAGCCGCTGCGGAACATGGATCGCAGCCCCCCGATGGGGATCGCGCCGAGCTCGGCGTAGCCCGCGGGCGCGCGCGCGCCGCCCACGCCGGTGCGCGCGCGCCCGCCGGTGCGCTGGCGACGGCTGCGGTCGGTCGCCGACCGCGTCCGTCCGTCTTCGCCGGCCTTCGATCGCCGGCGTCCGATCGCTCCGGCTCGCCCGCTCGCGTTCGCGCCCTGCGCGCGCCTCTGGTATGGACCGCGCGATGTCGACACCCGCCTCGACCCCCTTGAAGCCGGTCGGCCTGCTCGTCCGCACGAGCGACCGCTCGTTCTACGTCTTCAACGCCGTGCTCTCCGCGGCCGCGCTGGCGTTCCTCGCGTACATCCTCATCATCCGGCGCGGCGCGGGCGGCGCGGATCTCCGCTTCATGCCGCCGCTGAACGCCGCGCTCAACGCGACGGCCGCCACGCTGCTCGTCGCGGGCTGGATCGCGATCAAGCGCCGCGCGATCGTCGCGCACAAGTACCTGATGGTCTCGGCGTTCGTCGCCTCGTCGCTGTTCCTCGTCGGCTACCTCGCCTACCACTTCGTCCACGGGGACACGAAGTACCAGGGCACCGGCCCGCTCCGCGCCGTCTACTTCGCCGTGCTCATCTCGCACATCGTGCTGTCGGCGGGCATCGTGCCGCTCGCGCTGACGTCGTTCTACTTCGCCTACAAGGCGAACTTCGCGAAGCACGCCCGGGTCGCGCGGGTGACGCTGCCCCTCTGGCTGTACGTGTCGGTGACGGGCGTGCTCATCTATTTCATGCTGCGCGGCAGCCCGCCGGCGGTGCCGTGAGCGCGCCGCCGCGCGCGCCCGGCCTCGGAGGCCCGCGGCGACGGCGCGGCGCAGGGCTCAGCGCGACGCCGCGCGCCTCTGCAGGACGGCGCTGACGATGCGCGCCGCGAAGAGCAGGGCGAGCAGCGCGGCGTAGATCATCGGCTCGGTCGCGTCCTTCTTCACGCGGAGGAAGAAGTGCGCGACCCCGAGGACGGCGGCGACGTACGCGAGGCGGTGCAGCCGCTTCCAGCGCGCGGCGCCGAGGCGCTTCAGCATGCGCGCGGTCGACGTCGCCGCGAGCGGGACGAGCAGGAGGAGCGCGACGAAGCCGGCGAGGATGAACGGGCGCTCGGTGATGTCCTCGACGATCGCGCGGACGTCGAGCCCCTGATCGACGAGCGCATACGTCAGAAAGTGCGCGCACGCGTAGAAGAAGGCGAGCAGCCCGAGCGCCTTGCGGATGCGCAGGGGAAACGTCCAGCCCGACACGATCTTGAGCGGCGTCGCCGCCAGGGAGGCGACGAGCAGCACGAGCGCGAGGAGCCCGAGCTGGTTCAGCGCCTCGGCGACGGCGTTCGCGCCGAGCGCGCCGGCGCGGGCGCGCAGGCCGAGCACGGCCAGCGGGATCAGCCCGCCGGTGACGATCGCCGGCACGAGCCAGGGCAGCTTCCGGCCGGCGGGCGCCGGGGCGCCCGGCCGCGACATCGTCCTCGCGGGCGCGCCCATGGTCAGAAGCTCTCCCGGAGGTCCATGCCGCTGTAGAGGCTCGCCACCTCCTCCGCGTAGCCGTTGAACGGCAGCGTGGGGCGGCGGCGCAGCTCACCGATCCTCCGCTCGGTCGCCTGGCTCCAGCGCGGGTGATCCACCGCGGGGTTCACGTTGGCATAGAAGCCGTACTCGTCCGGCGCGGCCTGGCTCCACGTCGTCTTCGGCTGCCGCTCCGTGAGCTTGATGCTGACGATCGATTTGCACCCCTTGAACCCGTATTTCCACGGGACCACCAGGCGAATCGGCGCTCCGTTCTGGCCGAGCAGCGATTTACCGTAGAGGCCCACGGCCAGCATCGTGAGCGGGTGCATCGCCTCGTCGATCCGGAGCCCCTCGACGTAAGGCCAGTCGAGGACGTCGCTCCGCTGGCCGGGCAGCCGCTCCGGATCGAGCAGCGTGGTGAACTGGACGTACCGGGCGCGGGAGGTCGGCTCGAGGCGCCGGAGCAGCGCGGCCAAGGGGAACCCGAGCCAGGGGATCACCATCGACCACGCCTCGACGCACCGCATGCGATAGACGCGCTCCTCCAGGGGAAACCACGTGAGCAGGGTGTCGAGGTCGATGACCGCGGGCTTCTCGATCTCCCCCTCGCACGCGACGGCCCAGGGGCGCAGGCGGAGCCGGCCGGCGTTCTTGGACGGCTCCGACTTGCTCAGGCCGAGCTCGTAGAAGTTGTTGTAGGTGACGATGGCCTCGTAGTCGGTCCGCGCTTCGTCGGTGACGAACGCGCTCTTCGCGCCCGCCTCTCCCGCCGCGCCCACCGCGCTCGCCCCGCGGCCCGGCGCCGCGCCGTCCGGCGGCGGGGGCGCGCCGGCGAGCGGCGCGGCCTCGCCGCCGGGAGCGCCGGCGTCCGCCACGCCGGCCTCGCCGCCGGTGAGCCAGACGAGGCCGCCGCCGATGGCCGACGCCGTGCCGGCGAAGAGCGCGGCGTTCTTCAGGAGCTCGCGCCGCCTCAGGTAGAGCGCTGGAGGGGTGATCTCGCTGGCGGGCGGCTCCTTGGGCAGCTTGCTCATGCCCCATTCTACGATCGACCCGGGCTCCGGTTACGGGCCGGACGCGCTCACGCGGCCCTTGACAGGAGGCGGAGCGCGGCGTGGGGCGCGTGGTGGAGCGAGGGCAGCGCGAGCATCTGCCCGATGCGCGCGGAGCGCTGCTCCACCCCGCGGACGACCGCCGCCCGCTCGCTCGCGGTGCGCGCCTTGAGCAGGGCCAGCACGTCGGTCCAGACGCGCTCGCGCCACCGCGAGAGCATCTCCATCGACACCCAGACCGCGAGATCCGGGGCGGTGTCGCGGAAGATCGCGCTCAGGGGGCAGCCATGCCGGACGGCGAGGCGCTCGAGCGCCTCGACGACCGAGCGGCGGAGCAGGGTATTGACCTCATCGTGATCGTGCTTGAGCCGCGCGAGCATCCGCGGGTCGCGGCCGTGCCCGAACTCGACGATCGTCGCGTGGATCCCGAAGACCAGGTCGTAGTTGATGTGGGCGCTGAACCCGAGCAGGGCGTTCTGCACGGGGGGCGCGAACCGGGACGACGTGCTCGCGTACGCGATGTGCCAGGCGCCGCAGTCCTGCGCCGCGCCCCGCTCGCACCACCGGAACGTCTCGAGGTACCGCTCGCAGAACCGCCCGGCGAGGCGCGAGATCCACGCAGGCTCGAGGAAGATGCCATCGGGCCGCTCCACCTGCGCCGCGACCGCGCGCGTGACGATACCGTAGACGTCGGTGAACGCCGCCCGCCGATCGCCCGCGGCGATCAGGCGATCCGTCACGGTGTCGAGAACAACGGCAGCATCGTGGACGCTCTTCGGGTGCAGATTAAGGCCGTCGATGCAGCTGCTCATGAAGTCCCCTCCTACTTCTTCGCTCGTCAAAGAGACCTGATCCGATGTTCGAACTTCCGCGTCCGACCGCTTGGCTGGCGCCGGCCGCATCGCCAGAGCGCAGCATGAACGGTGAAGCAGCGGCGCCGGCCGTCGCTCCGCCCGGACCCGGCCTTTCTGGTCTGCGTCCCGGTGCGCGTCGTTCCCATGTCGAAAGCGGATCTGGAGACCCGCCGGGAGAAAGGTCGCCGCGGATGTTGCCCTTGCTTCTCCTACTGCCGGCCCTCCCCAGAACCGGCCCCCCGCAGAAGAGCGATGACTCGATGCGATCCAGATGCGCTCGCGGCGGGATGCCCCCCCCTCGCTGCGGCGCTCTAAGTTGAACCTAGTCTACGACATGGTGTGGGGTGACCACAATTGTCTTATGACCGCTGATCCCGTTCGGGACAGTTCTGAGATTATTCTAACTAGCGGCCTCGAACAAGCGGCAGTTGACCCTGACACGTTTCTTTCTCGCGCGGGAGATCGCCACGGCATCTTCCGGGTTGCGCTGCCACTGGAGCGAGGGTTTGTCGCATTCGGAAAGCCATCGTCTCGCGTAGCTGCAAGTCGCGACGAGATGTTCTCGAAACATGCCGAGTGCTTATCCTATGTCGGCTGTACGGTCGGGGCTGGGAATGTGAAGAGCGTTTAGGAAGACCCTGAGCCGGCGCTCAGGAAACTCCTGGTACGTTTTCCACAAGGGAGGTCGGTTTCTTGCGTCGATGTTGAAAATGACGCGAATGTGGCGGATGAGGCCGCTCGCGTCGCGGCGGTCGCCGCTGCAGCGCGGCCGCGCCAGCGGCAGGGCTCGCCCGTCATCGCCGCTGGGCTCTGCCGCGTGATCCTCGCGCCGAGGTCCTGCAGCCTGCGCCTGCAGGGCGCGGGGGCCGGCCGTACGGCGGCGATCGCCCGGACGGCGCGCCGTGACCGCCGGGCGCAGCGCGCGCCGCGGCGCTGGACGGCCGGGCATCGCGAGCGGCGGCGGCGCCGACGGCGCGGCCCCGGCGCGGGCGGGACGGCCGCGACGGAGCGCTGGCGTCCACGGCATGCGCGGCGGAGGAGCTTTGCTGTCGAGGAGCGAGGAGAACGAGGAGGGGCTTCGCTGGCCAGGGAGGGGGAGGGGCGCCGGCGCCGCCGGGCGAGGCCGGCGCGGCGCTCAGCCGGTGCCGCCCTTGGCCTGCACGTCGCGGTAGAGCAGCGTCGCGCGCAGGTAATCGCGGTTCATCTGCGCGATCACGTCGAGGGGGATCTCCTTCGGGCAGACCGCCTCGCACTCGCCGACGTTCGTGCAGTGGCCGAAGCTCTCGGCGCGCATCTGGCCCACCATGTTGAGGCTCCGCTGATCGCGCTCCGGCTGGCCCTGCGGCAGGATGTTGAGGTGCGTGAGCTTCGCCGCGGTGAAGAGCGAGGCCGACGCGTTCGGGCACGACGCGACGCAGGCCCCGCAGCCGATGCACGCCGCCGCGTCCATCGAGCGCTCGGCGACCGGCTTCGGCACGGGGACGGCGTTCGCGTCCGGCGCGCTGCCGGTCGGCACCGAGACGTAGCCGCCCGCCGCGATGATGCGGTCGAACGCGCTGCGGTCCACCGCGAGGTCGCTCACGACCGGGAACGCCTGCGCCCGCCACGGCTCGAGCCACAGCACATCGCCGTCCTTGTAGTGACGCATGTGCAGCTGACACACGGTCGTCCCACGGAGGGGGCCGTGCGCCTGGCCGTTGATCATGAAGCCGCACATGCCGCAGATGCCCTCGCGACAGTCGTGATCGAAGGCGATCGGCTCCTCACCCTTGAGGATGAGCCGCTGATTGAGCACATCGAGCATCTCGAGGAAGGACATGTGCTCGCTGACGTCGGGCGCCTCGTACGTGACGAACCGGCCCGCTTCGTACTTGCCCTTCTGACGCCAGACATGGAGGGTGAGGCGCATTATTTGTAACTCCGCTGCGTTGGGTGAACCTCGTTGAACTGGAGCGGCTCCTTGTAGAGCTCCTGGGCCTGACCTTCGCCTCGCCAGCCCCAGGCGGCGACATAGGTGAAGTTCTCGTCGTCGCGCTTCGCCTCGCCCTCGGGGGTCTGGTGCTCCTCGCGGAAGTGCCCGCCGCACGACTCTTCCCGGTAGAGAGCGTCGCGGCACATGAGCTCCGCCAGCTCGAAGAAGTCGGCGACGCGCGCCGCCTTCTCGAGCTCCTGGTTCAGGCCGGTGCCGGTGCCCGAGACGCGGACGTCGCGGTGGAACTGCTCCCGGAGCTCCGGGATCCGCGCGAGCGCGCCCTTGAGCCCGGATGCGTTGCGCGCCATCCCGCACTGCTCCCACATGATCTTGCCGAGCTCGCGGTGGAACGAGTCGGCCGTGCGCGAGCCGTTCGCGGCGAGCAGCCTGTTCAGCCGCTCGCCCGCGTCGCGCTCGGCGTCCCGCACGGCGGGGTGGAGGTCGTCGACCCGCTCGAGCTTCGTCGACGCGAGGTAATCGCCGATGGTGTAGGGGATGATGAAGTAGCCGTCGGCGAGGCCCTGCATCAGCGCGCTCGCCCCGAGGCGGTTCGCGCCGTGGTCGGAGAAGTTCGCCTCGCCGAGCACGAACATGCCGGGGATCGTGCTCATCAGGTTGTAGTCGACCCAGAGCCCGCCCATCGTGTAGTGGATGGCCGGGTAGATGCGCATCGGGACCGCGTACGGGTCGTCGCCGGTGATGCGCTCGTACATGTCGAAGAGGTTGCCGTAGCGCTCGGCGATGGCGGCCTTGCCGAGGCGCCGGATGGCGTCCGAGAAGTCGAGGTACACGCCGAGCCGCGTCGGCCCCACGCCGCGGCCCTCGTCGCACACCGCCTTGGCCGCGCGCGACGCGACGTCGCGCGGCACGAGGTTGCCGAAGCTCGGGTAGCGGCGCTCGAGGTAGTAGTCGCGCTCGCCCTCCGGGATGAGCTCCGGCGGGCGGGTGTCGCCCGGGTTCGTCGGCACCCAGATGCGGCCGTCGTTCCGGAGCGACTCGCTCATGAGCGTGAGCTTCGACTGGTAGTCGCCCGAGACCGGGATGCACGTCGGGTGGATCTGGGTGAAGCACGGGTTGCCGAAGAGGGCGCCGCGCTTGTGCGCCCGCCAGATGGCGGTGGCGTTCGACCCCTTCGCGTTGGTCGAGAGGAAGAAGACGTTGCCGTAGCCGCCGGAGGCGAGGACGACCGCGTCGCCGAGGTGCGTCTCGAGCGCGCCCGTGATCAGGTTGCGCGTGACGAGGCCGCGCGCCTTGCCGTCGACCACGATGAGGTCGAGCATCTCGGTGCGCGGGTACATCTTGACCTTGCCGAGGCCGATCTGCCGCTCGAGCGCCTGGTAGGCGCCGAGGAGGAGCTGCTGCCCCGTCTGCCCGCGCGCGTAGAACGTGCGCGACACCTGCGCGCCGCCGAAGGAGCGGTTCGCGAGCACGCCGCCGTACTCGCGCGCGAACGGCACGCCCTGCGCGGCGCACTGGTCGATGATGTTCACGCTGATCTGCGCGAGCCGGTACACGTTGGCCTCGCGCGCGCGGTAGTCGCCGCCCTTCACGGTGTCGTAGAAGAGGCGGTAGATGCTGTCGCCGTCGTTCTGGTAGTTCTTCGCGGCGTTGATGCCGCCCTGCGCGGCGATGCTGTGGGCGCGGCGCGGAGAGTCCTGGAAGCAGAAGCTCTTCACGTTGTAGCCGAGCTCGGCCAGCGTCGCGCTCGCCGCGCCGCCGGCGAGGCCGGTGCCGACGACGAGGATCGTGTACTTCCGCTTGTTCGCCGGGTTGACGAGCTTCAGGTTGAAGCGGTGCTGGTCCCACTTCTTTTCGATGGGACCTTCGGGGATCTTCGCATTGAGCTGCATGATGACGGGGGCTCCGGGCTCAGCGGACGATGCCGAACAGGACGGCCAGCGGGATGGAGGAGAAGCCGACGGCGAGCAGGATCGACGCGGCGGCGGCGAACTTCCTGAGCGCCGGCGTGTAGCGCGGGTGGCTGAGGCCCATCGACTGGAACATGCTCCACGCGCCGTGGTAGAGGTGCAGCGCGAGCAGGCCCATCGCCACCATGTAGGCAATCGCCACGGGCGCCGAGCTGAAGCCCTTCACGACGTTGTCGTAGGCGTCGAGCGGCACGAAGTCGGGGTGCACGGTGCCCGTCGTCAGGTGCAGCAGGTGATAGAGGATGAACGCGGCGAGGACGCCGCCGCTCAGCAGCATCGTGCGGGCGGCGAGGTTCGGGTGCCTCTGCCCCTTCACCTGGTAGCGGACCGGCCGGGCAGCGCGGCTGTGCAGCGCGAGCGATACGCCCGTGTACACGTGGACGACGAGGGAGGCGAGGAGGAGCAGCCGCGTCCCCCAGAGCAGGGAGGGGGTCCCGTGGAGGAAGGCGGCGTAGTCGTTGAACTTCTGCCGGCCGAGGAAGACCTGCAGGTTGCCGGCCATGTGGCCGATCACGAAGCCGAAGAAGACGACGCCGCTCAGCGCCATCGCGAACTTCTTGCCGACGAGATCGCGGTAGAAGAGCGCGATGCGCTGGGCCCTGGTGGGGAGAGTCGATGGGGCAGCAGTGGGGCTCATCGCTCCCCTCCTTTAGTGGCGTGCGAACGCGTTCGCCAGAGGGAATCTCGCGCTCGATCGCGGAAGATTTTGCGGGCGTCGGCCGCAGATCTCGGCCTGAAGGAGGCGCGCTGCCCGCGGCGTTCGCGGCGGGGGCGGGCGGGGCGCGGCGGATGGGCGTCAGGCGGCGCGCGGGTCGTGCGCGCGTCTTACCTTGCGACCGTAAAACGCCAGCGCGAGCTCGATCGCGAAGATGCCGATGGCCTGCTCCTCCTGGCTGGTGAACGGCGGCAGGCGCTCGTCGCGGAGGACGACGAGGCCGCCGAACGAGCGCTCGCCGAGGCGGAGCGGCGCCACGATGGCGGCGCCGAAGCGATCGCCCTCCGCGGTGCAGAGCAGGTCGGGCGCGTCGTCCGCCGACAGGCGGACGGGGGCGAGCGCGCCCTCGATCTGGCCGGCGAGCCGCGCGATGAACGCGGCAGGCACCTCGGCGCCGGAGGCCGCCTGGTAGAGCGCGGCCCCGTGGTCGAGCGCCAGGGAGAGCGCGGCGCTGGTCGTATAGACCACCTTGGCCGCGAGATCCACGGCGCGCTCGGGGAAGTCGTCCCGCGAGAGGGACGCGACCAGGGCGGCGCTCGCCTGGTGGACGGCCGCCACGGCGTCGAGGTGGGTGCGCAGCATGGCCGCCTCGAGCAGCCGCTTCATGTCCTCGATGTCGTACGGCTTCTCGAGGATGTCGTACGCGCCGCTCTGCATGCACTCCACGGCGGCCTGCGCGCTCGAGCACGGGGCGCCGACGATGATCTCGAGGTCCGGGCTGATCGCCTTGAGCGCGGCGATGGTCCCGGCGCCTTCCATGCCGGGCGCCTTCACGTCGGCGATCGCGAGGTCGAACCGGCGCGCCTTGACGAGCTCGATCGCGGCGAGGCCGCTCTCGGCGCAGGTGACGTCGAAGCCGCCGTCGCTGAGCTCGACCGCAAGCCTGTCGAGGATCCACTTCTCGGCGTCTACCACCAGCACATGGGGTCGGGCCTGGCTCACTGATGCCTCCTCCTCTGGTTACAAGGGGTGCGCCGCGCCGCCTGCCGTCCGGCGCCGTCGTGATCGCGCGACGACCACGCCGGTCGTGGCCGATGTCGCCCCACCCGGCGGAGCCCCCTCCGGTCTCTACCAGCTGTCCAAAGTTCGCCTACAGTCCAATAGAACCGGGTTTTTAGCGAAACGGAAGCCGAAGCGGCGTAGACGCAGTCCTCCTTTAACAGGGCGAGGCGCCGCGCGCCCGGCGCGGATGTGCTCCGGTATGCCGATTCCTGTGGGCCGTGTGAGCGCGCGTCGCAGGGAGAGAGCGCGCGGGCCGCGCGCGTCTTCGGGCCTGTTTCGCGAGGAGCGGCGGTGGTCGCGCGCCGCACGGCGGAGAGGATGTGGTCGGCGCGCTGCTCGCCGCCGCGGGCGACGTCCGTCGCGCCGATCGCGGCGCGGGCGCGCGCGCCGCGCTGGGCAGGGTTCGCTGGCGGTGCGCTCCACGAGGAGGCGCTCGAGCGAGGAGCGGGCCGTGACGTCGGCGCGGCGGGCGCGATCCCGAGCGTGAGCGCGCGTGCGCGTCGTCGTCGCGCGGTGCGCGTCGTCGTCCGCTCGAGCGAGGAGCGGGCCGTGACGTCGGCGCGGCGGGCGCGATCCCGAGCGTGAGCGCGCGTGCGCGTCGTCGTCGCGCGCGTGCGCGTGCTCCGTCCTGGTGCGCGCGCGTGCTCGTCCCCGTGCTCGTCCTCGTCCTCGTGCTCGTCCTCGTGCTCGTCCTCGCGCGCGTGCTCGTCCCCGTGCTCGTGCTCGTGCTCGTCCTCGTCCTCCGTCCTCGCGGCCCCGCGGTCGCGTCGCCTTCGCCTCCGTGCGCATCGCGAGTCGACCTCGCATCGTGGATCTCCGCGGTGGAGCCGCGCGCGCATCGCGCAGCGTCGCCTCGAGCAGCGCGGCCGCCGCGGCGCACGGGCGCGGCGCGTTCCCGTCGCGCGCTCCGCGCTCCCGCCCTCCTGCCGTCCCCGGCCGTCCCGCGCGCCCGCACGGCGGACGACCGGAGAGGGGGAACGGACCGCTGGCGGCCGCTCGCGACGGGAAGCCCGGAAGAAGGTGGGGAGAAACTCGAATCATCCTCTCGATTTCCTCCCTTCGTCTGGAACATGAAACCTCCCAGACACAGTTCTGTTGTCGGGGCCTCCCCGAACACCTCTCCGAAGCTCCTGGAGCCCTGTCGACCACGTTCCTCCTGTCCCCGACGACAGCGAATGTCCGCGTCGTCCCCTCGACCGTTGTGGGCGTTACGGGACTCGTTGCCATGGTGTCGATGAAATGACATGTCGCTTGACGGGAAAGCGCAGCTCGGTTCAGCTCGTCGGGCGGCCCGGGGGGTCGCGGAGGGGGTCCGATGTTCATCGTCAGGAAGGGCGAAGTTCCGCTGTTGTCCCGTTGGGTGAAGGAGGCGACCTCGCGCCTGCTGGAGCGCTATGACGGGACCCCGTTCGAGCTGCGCTTGTGGGGCGGCGAGCGGCTGCGCTTCGGCGCGAGCGCGCCGGCGTTCGCCGTGACGTTCCGGACGCGCCGGGCGCTCTGCGAGGCGGCGCTCCGGGGCACGCTGGGGCTCGGCGAGGCGTATGTCCGGCGCGAGGTCACGTTCGACGGCGATCTCGAGGACTCGCTCGCCGGCCTGTTCCAGCTCGCGCGCTCGGTGCGGTCCGTGGACGCGCGCGTGCCGCGCCTCGCGCCCGCGCTGCCGTCGTTCGAGCGCGGCCTCTCCGGCGTGCTCGACGCGCTCCGGCTCGGGCTGCTCTCCGGCGCGGCGAGGCGCGAGCGGCTCGCCGTCGAGCGCCACTACGGGCTCGGCAACGACTTCTACCCTCTTTACCTCGACAGGCGCCTCCAGACCTCGTGCGGCTACTTCCGGTCTCCGGGCGAGGCGCTCGACGACGCGCAGGCGCACAAGATCTCCGTCGTCGCGCGGAAGCTCGCGCTCCGGCGCGGGCAGCGGCTCCTCGATCTCGGCTGCGGGTGGGGCCACCTCATGTTCCACGCGGCGGAGACCTACGGCGTGCAGTGCCTCGGGATCACGCTCTGCGAGAACCAGGCGAGGTACATCCGCGAGCAGGCCGCGGCGCGGCGGCTCCCGGTCGAGGTCCGCGTGATGGGCTGCGAGGACCTCGAGGGCGATCCGCGGTGGGATCGGCTCGTCTCCCTGGGCTCGATGTGCCACGCCGGCGCGCGCCGGATCGAGGTGTTCTACGACAGGGTGAAGGCGCTGCTCGCCGAGGGCGGCGTCTGCCTGCTCGAGAGCGTCACCCGCGAGCAGGAGTCTCCGCGGACTGACCCGTTCGTGCAAAAGCACATCTTCCCGGGGTACTGGCCCCCGTCGGTCCAGGGGATGGCGGCGCGCGCCGCCGCCCGCGGCCTCGACGTGCTCGACGCGGAGAACCTGCGCCGCCACTCCGCGCTCACGGCGCGCTGCTGGCGCCGCAACTTCCTGGACAACCGGGAGAAGATCGAGCGGATCACCGGGTTCGACGGCGCGTTCCTGAGGACGTGGGAGTTCTACCTGGCCTGCGCCGCCGCCGCGTTCCGCAGCGGGCACCTCGGCGCCGTGCAGATGGTGCTGTCGAACGGGGCTCCGCGCGACTACCCGCTCGCGCGCGAGCCTATGTACGCCGCGGAGGAGCCGTCGCTGCGGGACCGCGCGCCGATCGTCCCGGCCGTGCAGTTCAGCGCCTGGGGCGCCGCCGCGCCGTCCTGATCCCGGAGGCGCGCCGTCCCGCCGGCACGCGCGCCCCCCGCGCGGAAGACCTTGTGAACCCCGCGCGGCCAGCTATCAGCTAGAGCATGAGCGAACGGCTGCCGGCCAGCGCCCATCGCGGCGCCGCGCCCTCGTGGTCTGCGTCGCGCCCCCGCCGCCCGGCGCGCGCGGGCAAGGCCGGGAGCGCGCTCCTCGCGGCCGCCCTCTGCGCTCTGCTCTCCTCGTGTACCCAGATCCGCTACATCGCGCAGGCGGGCCTCGGTCAGCTCTCGATGGCGTGGAGCGCCGAGTCGCTCGAGGACGCCGTCGGCGACGCCCGCAGGCCGTGGCGGACGCGCGCGCTCTTGCGCGAGGTCCCGCACATCAAGCGCTTCGGGGAGCGCCACGGGCTCACCGCGACCGACAATTACCGCACGTATGTCGAGCTCGATCGCCCGGCCGCGGTCTGGGTGGTCAGCGCGTGCGCGCCGCTCCGGTTCCGCTCCAAGACGTGGAGCTTCCCCATCGTCGGCACCGTTCCGTACGTGGGGTGGTTCGACCTGAAGGCCGCCAAGGAGTTCGCGGCGCCGCTCAAGGCGGCCGGCTGGGACGTCGACGTGCGCCCGGCGGGCGCGTACTCGACGCTCGGCTGGCTGGAGGATCCGGTCCTGTCCACGATGATCTCCAGCGGGGACGAGGCGCTCGGCGAGCTCGCCAACGTGGTGCTGCACGAGTCGCTGCACGCGACGCTGTACGTGAGGGGCCAGACGAGGCTGAACGAGAGCCTCGCGAGCTTCGTCGGGGACGAGCTCGCCAAGCGCTACCTGGATGAGCGGGTGGGCCCCTTCTCCGCGGAGAAGACGGCCTACATGCGGGAGCAGGAGCGGAGCGAGGCGCGGGCGAACGCGCTGCACGACGCCTACGTAGAGCTCGACCGGCTGTACGCGTCCTCGGCCTCCGACGCCGAGAAGCGGGCCGAGAAGGCGGCGGTGCTCGCCCGGCTCAAGGCGGAGATCGGGGCGCGCCGCGCGCTCAACAACGCGTCGCTCGTCCAGTTCCGCGTCTACAACTCGGGGGACGCGGAGCTCCGGGCGCTGCTCGCGACCTGCGGCGCCAGCTGGCCGAGGTTCCTGGGCGCGCTGAGGAAGCTCGAGCGGCACAGGTTCTCCGCGCCCCAGGAGAACGTCGGCCAGGTGATCGAGCCGCTGATCCGGGCCGGGTGCAGGTAGCTCCGTGATCGCGTAGGGCCGTGTGCGGCATTGCGCGCGTGCCGTACTGCGCGCCGCGTGCCGCAGTGCGCTGCGCGCGCGTGCGGTGCTGCGCGCCGCGTACCGTGCTGCGCGCCGAGGACAACGTGTAGCGTCAAAATCCGCTGCGATGCGTCGCGCGGGGCGTGCTGCGTCCTTGCAATCGTACGCTCTCATGGCGCATGGCAATGCGGTTTGCCCCAGGCGGGTGGACAATTCATTGTCCAGGTAAGAATTCCGTTCTGGATCTGAACCCATCCGTGGATCGGACCAGTCCCTGCGGAAATGTATGGCGGGCATCGCACCTCCGGGCGGTGCGCCGCGCGGCTGGCGACGGGCTTCTGCGGTTTTTTTGGCCGTGGGGGCCCGGTCGTGCGGGGGGATCGAGGTTGGCCCGCCGGTTGCTGAATGTATCGGCCAGATGTCGCTCCCGTTCGCTGCTCGGTTTCATGGGGCTTCGGCGGGGGTGACCCTCCTGGCACATCGTTCGCAGTGCAAGCCCCAGTCGTTGGGGGGCGCCGAGCGAGGTGATCGGCGGCATCTCTGCCGAGCGATCGTGACCCCGCCGCCACCCGGATGCCATGGACCTGCTGTCGGCTCCTTGTTGATTGACTTGTCGCCGGACGCCGGCGGAGAGCTTCGGTTCGCGTGATGATAGCCGCCTTGCGGGGCGATTAAGGAGGGATGATCGAGGCGCGCGCGACGCGCGTCGCCAGGTGAGATGGCTTAACGTGATCAGCTTGTCGATCTTGGTCCGAGCTTCTCTTACTCTCTTGCAGCTCTCGACTTCGACTCCGCTTCATCGCTTCGCCTCCCCTTGCCCTTGCCCTCTGCTTCGCTTGAGCTTGCACCTACGGTCTCTGGTCTGCGCTTGATCCTTTGCTTCTCCTTCTTCTTTCGCTTTGACTCGCTTCTTCGATTGTCTTAACGTCTCGCTTCGACTTTGCTTCCCCTTTGCTCGTTGCTTTCTTGCTTGGACGCGCTTCGCATCGTTCGCATCGCTTTCCTGGCTTTACTCACTTCTCTCTCGTGACCGTGGGCCTTTCAGGTTCCTCCGGTGGATCCCCCCTCCACCGGCGCTCCTGAGCGGCTCCGGTGGGTCCGCGGCTGCGGACCTCAGGCCGGCGGGCTCTCCCGACCGGCCTTTCTTTTTTTTGTGCACGCGGGCGCCGCCGTACGTGCGCCAGGCACGGCCTTACGGGGCCGCCCGTACGGCGGCCGAACCGCTCGACCCGGCCGCGGAAATCCACTAACGACGAGCCCTCCGGACGATCCGCGCGCCCTCCTCGCCCCGTCGAGGGGGCGTGGGAAGTGGCGACTTGGAGGGCGGGACATGATGCAGGGGCACGGTGGGCGGGGGCAGGGCGTCGATCTCACGAATTGCGCGGTCGAGCCGATCCACATCCCCGGGCGGATTCAGCCGCACGGAGCGCTGCTCGCCCTCTCGCCGGGCGATCTCGTCGTCCGCCACGTGAGCCTCAATGTCGGCGCCGTGCTCGGGAGCGGGCCCGAGGGCGTCCTCGGGCGCCCGCTCCTCGACGTCATCGCGCCTCCAGCGGGCGGAGATCTCGAGTCCGTCCTCCGGTCTCAGGATCCCGGCGCGCTGAACCCGCTGAAGGTGACCGCCAGGGACAAGGGCGCGGCGGCGTGGCTCGACGCCATCGCGCACCGGGCGGGCGAGCGGCTGATCGTGGAGCTCGAGCCGCTCGAGCCGCTCGGGCCGCTCGGGCCGCTCGGGCCGCTCGGGCCGCTCGGGCCGCTCGGGCCGCTCGGGCCGCCGGGCGACGTGTCGTTCTCGAGCGTGTACCGCGCGATCCACGCGGCGATCGAGCGGATCCAGTCGGCCGAGGGGCTCTTCGACGCGTGCGAGGCGACGGCCGAGGAGATCAAGCGGCTGACCGGCTACGACCGGGTGATGATCTACAGGTTCGATCGCGACTGGAACGGCGAGGTCATCGCCGAGGCCAGGGCGGCGGACATCGAGCCTTACCTCGGGCTGCGCTATCCGGCCTCCGACATCCCGCCGCAGGCGCGGGAGCTCTACCTCCGCAACTGGCTCCGCATCATCCCGGACGTCGACTACCGGCCTTCGGACATCGTGCCTTCGCCGGAGACGCCCATCGATCTCAGCTTCTCCCAGCTGAGGAGCGTCTCGCCGATGCACATCCAGTACCTCAAGAACATGGGGGTCGGCGCCTCGATGAGCGTCTCGCTCATCCGCGAGGGGGTCCTCTGGGGGCTCATCGCCTGTCACCACCGCACGGCGAGGCCGCTGTCGTTCGAGATCCGGCAAGGCTGCGAGCTCTGCGGGAGGTTCCTGTCGATCCAGCTCGCGGCCAAGGAGAAGCTCGAGGACAGGGGGCACAAGCAGGCGCTCAAGGCCCTGTCGGACGAGATCGTCGCGGCGGTCTCGCAGCGGGAAGATCTCATGGTCGGGCTCGCGGAGAGCGCCGGATCGCTCATGAGGCTCGCGGACGCGCCGGGCCTCGCCCTGCTCCACGGCGAGGAGGCGACCGCGCTCGGCGCCGCGCCCGCGCCGGACGAGCTACGGCGCCTGTACGCGTGGCTCCGGCGCACGGTCGCCGATCGGCCGGTGTTCCACGCCGACTCCCTGTCGCGGGTCGACCCCGACTTCGCCCGCATCAAGGACGTGGCGAGCGGCGTCCTCTGCATCTCCATCCCCGAGCCGGAGCCCTGGTATGTCGTCTGGCTCCGGCCCGAGGTGATCCAGACGGTGAGCTGGGGCGGCAACCCCGAGAAGCCGGTGGAGAGCACGGCCGAGGGCGCGCTGCTCGGCCCCCGGCGCTCCTTCGCGCTGTGGAAGCAGGTCGTCGAGCAGACCGCCGTCGCCTGGAAGCCCGCCGAGATCGAGGCGGCCGAGCTGCTCCGGCGCGCGCTCATCGAGCTCGACCTCACGCGGCAGGTCGGGCGGGAGAGGGCCGCGCGCGCCGCGGCCGAGCGGAGCAACGCCGAGCTCGAGCAGTTCGGGTACATCGTGGCGCACGATCTCAAGGAGCCGATCCGCGGGATCCGGTCGTTCTCGACCTTCGTGATGGAGGACGACGGGGCGGCCCTCTCGGCCGAGTCGCAGGGCTACCTGCGGCGCATCGGCGACCTGGCCGGGAGTACGATGGAGCTCATCAACTCGCTTTACGAGTACTCCCGCGTCGGCAACGTGGATTTCTCCTTCGGGGAGGTCGACCTGAGCGAGGTGCTGGCCGACGTCGAGCGGCGGCTGTCCGGCTCGCTCCTGCAGCGCGGCGCCGAGATCCGCGCGCCGCGCCGGCTCCCCCGGGTGGTCTGCGACCGGATCCGGATCGCCGAGGTGCTGGCCAACCTCATCTCGAACGGCCTCAAGTACAACGCGAGCCCAGACCCCTGGGTGGAGGTGGGCTTCGACGAGCGCTCGGAGCCCACCGTCTTCTACGTGAGGGACAACGGCGTGGGCATCCCCGCGGACGAGCGGCACCGGCTGTTCACGATGTTCGAGCGGCTCTCGACCGCGGCGCAGTACGGCGAGGGGACCGGCTCGGGGCTCGCCATCACCCAGCGCATCGTCGAGCGGCACAAGGGGAAGATCTGGGCGGATTCGCCCCCGACCGGGGGCACGACGTTCTACTTCACGCTCGCCGAGGCGCCCCCCGCCAGCCGGTGATCCCGGGGCGCGGCCGCCGGACCGCGCGCGCCGCGCCGGAGGCCGCCGTCGCCCGGCCAGGGCCGGAGCGCCGCGATCAGAGGCCGTCGTCGCCGGGCGCGCGCCGGGGGTGGACGGTGGCAGAGACGATCTTCCAGTCGCCGTCGACCTTCTCCAGCCGGAGCGCGACGGGCAGCTCGTCGCGCCGGGCCGGGTGGCCGTGCCGGGCGCCCGTGACGGTCGCGGTGGCGGTCACCTCGGCGGTCAGGCCGGCCCGATCGACCTGGATCTCCGTGTCGCCGAAGCTCACGTCCGCGGTCTGGTAGACGACCGCGGCCTGGGTCGCGGCCGCGGCGAGCTCGTCGCGGCCGCTGAGCCGGTCGCTGATCTCGACGACGCGGGCGCTCGCCTCCTTCGTGAAGATCTCGGCGAACTCCTTGCGGACGCGGCCGTGGCGCACCAGCGGGTTGCGCTCGCCGTCGTCGATGCGCACCGCGTCCGCGAGCTGGGCGAGCCGGTCGCGGATCCGGTCCTCGTCGGAGGGAGAGAGCAGCAGCGCCACCGCGGCGAGGACGGCGCCGAGGGCGATGAGCCCGAGCGGGAGCCAGCGTTTCATGCGGGAAGTATAGGCGACGGGCGCCGCGCGAGCCCACCCGACCCCGGAGGGAGCGCGGCAGCGCGCGCCGTCGCCGGCGACGCGGGGATCCGCGCCCTCGCGGCGAGCGCGCCCGCTCAGGCGGTCGCGGCGAACACGGCGAGGACGCCCACCCGGAGGGCGGTCAGGACGGCCTCGCGGAGCCGCGCAGAGCCGAGCACCTCTTTCCAGAGATACCCCGCGATGCCGAGCGACTGGGCCCGCGTCAGCATCATCGGCGCCGGCTGGCCCGTGATGAAGATCACCGGGGCCTCGGTGATGCGCTTGAGCTTCTCGAGCAGCTCCAGGCCATCCATGTCGGGGAGGCGGTAATCGAGGATGATGCAATCGGGCGGGCTCGTCCGGCACGCCTCGAGGGCGGCCTTCGCCGTCGGCGCCTCGATCAGCGTGACGTCGATGTCCGCCCAGTCCCGCAGGTAGCGGCCGTAGATCGTGCGATCGATCTCGCTGTCCTCGATGAGGAGAATCACGGCCTTCCGGAGCGCCATGGGCACCACTGTCCTTTGTCCAACCCTGAGACGCAAGTTGGACGTTGCACGCAGCGCGTGGGGATCCACCCCGAATACCGCGGGGGCATCCCCCGATAGGCCTCTTCGCTAGCGCCCGACGATCGGCTCGAGGCACCGGTCGCGCGCGTCGCGCAGCGCGCTGAGCTCGACGTCGATCACCGCGCCGCCGCCCGCCGCGATCGTGAGCCGATCCCCGCCGGTGGTGCCGAGCTCGGTGCAGGGCACGCCGGCCTCCCTGGCCCGCCGGGCGACCTCGGGGGCGTCCTCGGGCCGAACGCTGACGACGACGCGGCTCGGCGCCTCGCCGAACCGCGATCGTGAGCCGATCCCCGCCGGTGGTGCCGAGCTCGGTGCAGGGCACGCCGGCCTCCCTGGCCCGCCGGGCGACCTCGGGGGCGTCCTCGGGCCGAACGCTGACGACGACGCGGCTCGGCGCCTCGCCGAACAGCGCCTCGGCGAGCGCCTCGCGCGCTCCATCGTTCGGCCCCTCCGGCAGCCGCACGCGGGCGCCCACCAGCGCCGCGGGGTCGTCGGCGGCGGCGCAGCACTCGCCGAGCGCGATCGCGAGCCCGCCGTCGGAGACGTCGTGCGCGCTCTGGAGGAGCCGCGGCCGCGAGCGCGCGAGGGCGAGGCAGAGCCCCTGGAGCCGCGCCTCGCGATCGAGATCGATGGCGGGGCTCGGCCCCTTCACCTCGCCGGTGTGGCGCGCGACGTACTCGGAGCCGCCGAGCGGGCCGCCGCGCGGGTCGCCGAGCAGGAGCACCGTGAGGCCGGCGGCCGGGAACGACGCCCGCAGCACGTCGCCCGCGTCCGCGACGAGCCCCACCACCGCGACCGTCGGGGTGGGCAGGATCGCGCGGCCGTCGGTCTCGTTGTAGAGCGACACGTTGCCGCTCACGACCGGCACCGAGAGCGCGCGGCACGCCGCCGCCATGCCGTCGATCGCGAGCGCGAACTGCCGCATGATCTCCGGCCGCTCCGGGTTGCCGAAGTTGAGGCAGTCGGTCAGGCCGATCGGCTCCGCGCCCGCGCACACCACGTTGCGGCACGCCTCGGCCACGGCCATCGCCGCGCCCTGGAACGGGTCGAGCTCGCAGAGCCGCCCGTTGCAGTCGCTCGAGAACGCGAGGAGCTTCTCGAACCGCTCCCCGTCCTTCTCGCAGGGGACGCGCACCACCGCGGCGTCGCTGCCGGCCCGGACCTCGGTGCCGCCCCGCACGATCTGGTCGTACTGCCGCCACACCCACGCGCGGGAGCCGAGGTTCGGCGAGCCCGCCATCGCGAGGAAGAGCTCGGACCACGAGGCCGGCGCCGGGAGGGTGCGCGGGTCGAAGGCCCGGCGCGCCGGCAGCGTGGCGTCGTCGCGCTGGGGGCGGTCGTACTTCGGCGCCGCGTCGGTCAGGAAATCGACCGGGAGGTCGCAGACGACGACCGCATTGCGCGGGGTGCCGGCGGCCGCGCCGCCGAGCGGGTCGTAGCCGGGCGTGGCGCGCACGACCCAGCGGCCCGTGTCGGTGACCTTGCCGATGATCGCCGCGTCGAGCTCCCATTTCGTGCAGATCTCGATGACGCGCGCCTCGCACCCGGGCTTCGCGACGAGGAGCATGCGCTCCTGCGACTCGCTGAGGAGAATCTCGTACGGGGTGAGCCGGGCGGCGCGCCGCGGGACCAGGTCGAGGTCGAGATCGAGGCCGCTGCCGCTCCGGCCCGCCATCTCGACCGACGACGAGGTGAGCCCCGCGGCGCCCATGTCCTGGACGCCGACGAGCAGGTCCTCGGCGAAGATCTCGAGGCACGCCTCGAGCAGGAGCTTTTCCATGAAGGGGTCGCCGACCTGGACCGTGGGCCGCTGGCTCGGGCCGCCCTCGGAGAACTCGTCCGAGGCCATGGTGGCGCCGTGGATGCCGTCGCGCCCGGTCTTGGCGCCGACGTAGAGCACGTTGTTGCCGATGCCGCTCGCGCGGCCGTAGAAGATGCGGTCGGTGCGGACGACGCCGCAGGTGAAGGCGTTGACGAGGATGTTGCCGTCGTAGGCGCGGTCGAAGAAGAGCTCGCCGCCGACGGTGGGGACGCCGATGCAGTTGCCGTAGCCGCCGACGCCCGCGACGACGCCGCGGAGCAGCTGCGGGGTGCGCGGGTGGTCGGGCCGGCCGAAGCGGAGCGAGTCGAGGTTGGCGATGGGGCGCGCGCCCATCGTGAAGACGTCGCGGAGGATGCCGCCGACGCCGGTGGCGGCGCCCTGGTAGGGCTCGATGTACGACGGGTGGTTGTGCGACTCCATCTTGAAGACGGCCGCGAAGCCGTCGCCGATGTCGACGACGCCGGCGTTCTCGCCGGGGCCCTGGATGACGCGGGGGCCGGCGGTGGGGAGGCGGGAGAGGTGCACGCGCGAGCTCTTGTACGAGCAGTGCTCGCTCCACATGACGCTGAGGACGCCGAGCTCGGTGAACGTCGGCTGCCGCCCGAGGCGCTCGCGGGCGCGCTCCCACTCGCTGGCCGAGAGCTTGTGCGCCTGCGCGAGGGCGAGGTCGACCGGCGGGTCGCCGGGGAAGGGGGTGGGGGCGGCGGGGGGAGGGGCGGCAACGACGGCGCTCATCGCGGGCCTAGCTAGCGCAAGGACGCGGAGAGGGGAAGGGGAGCGGCCCAACCGGCACGGGCGGGGCTCGGGCGGCTTGCGGAGGAGCTCAAGCAGCTCCCGGAGGCCTGCTGCCTACGAGTCTCGTTTGACGACGAGGGCGGTCAGGTCGTCGATCTGCTTCGCGGAGCCGGCGAAGCGGCGCACCTCGGCGAGGAGGGCGCCGAGGATGTCCGAGGTGGGGCGCGCGTTCAGGCGGTGGATGAGATCGCCGACGCGCTCCTTGCCGAACACCTGCCCGGCGGCGTCCTGGTACTCGTAAAAACCGTCGGTGAGCAGGACCAGGAGATCGCCCGGCGCCATCACCAGGGGGGGCGGCGGGGGGAGGTCGAGATCCTTGAACATGCCGAGGGGGACCGTCGTGGGATCGCGCCAGACGACCTGGCCCTCGGCCGCCCGGTAATGCAGGAGCGGGCCCTGCCCGGCCGCGTGGTAGCGGAGCTGGTGCGTGACCGGGTCGAGGATCCCGAGGAACGCGGTGATGAAGCGGTCGTTCGGCAGATCCTCGATGAGCTGCTGGTTGATGTGGTGCATCAGCGCGTCCATGTCGGCCGAGAGGCGCAGGCCGATGCGGAGCATCGCGCGGAACTGCGTCACGCTGAGCGCGGGGCCGATGCCGTGGCCGGCCGCGTCCGCGAGCAGGAGGAGGAGCGGCGACATGTCCGCGCGCTCGTCGAGCCGGATGACGTCGTAGATGTCGCCGCCGGTGTCGTCCGCCGGCTTGCTGAACGCCGACAGCGAGTATCCAGGGCAGCGCGGGAGCCGGCGCAGGAGGATGTTCTGCTGGATGTCGCGCGCGATGGTGAGGTCGTGCTCGAGCTTGATCTTGATCATCCGCTCCTCGAGCAGGAGCGTGCGCTGCACGGCGACGGCCGCCTGCGCCGCGAGCAGCTCCGCGACGTCGCGCTCGTCCGGGCCGAAGTGGCCCACCGCCGAATTCAGCATCTGCAGCACGCCGACGAGCTTGTCGTCGAGCCCGATGAGCGGCACCGTGATCAGGGATTTCGTGTGATATCCCGTCCGGCGGTCGATCTCCGGATTGAACCGCGGGTCGGTATAACAATCGTCGACGACGATGGTCTGGCGCTTGCGCGCGCACTCGCCGGCGATGCCCTTGTCGATGCTGACGCGGATTTGCGTCTCGCCCGTGGCGACACGCGAGTAAAGCTCCTTGGCCTCCGCGTCGTAGAGGAAGACGCTCCCGCGGTCGGCGCCTATCACCTCCCGCCCCGTCTTGATGATGAGCTCGAGCAGCTCGGTGAGATCGCACGGCGCCGCGAGCTTGCGCGAGACGTCCAGGATCAGGATGAGCGACGACGCATCGATCAGGGAGGGAGTGCCCACGCGCATGCGGCCCGAGAGTTTGGGCTACGTGGAAATAGGGGTCAAGACATGGTCTCGCCCGGCATGCTCGCGGCGAGCCCGTCGACCAGCGCGTGGCGCTTCCGCCGTGGTTCCCGCGTCGCTTCCAGCGTGATTTCCCTCGCGGTTCCGTCGTCGGGCCGCCGCGCTTCGCCCGGGGCGCTGCCTTTTTCGCGCGGCGACGGCCCCGCGCGCCGCGGCGACGACGCGAGATCGTCGATGCAGCGCGGCGGCCCGGCCCGCCGCGTCATCGGCGCTACCACCTCGGCCCTACCTGTCCTAGAACACGCGACGCACACTCCCCCGAAAGCGAGCTCTTCGATGATCCGCCTCCGCCTCGCCGCCCTCGTCCTGCCCGCCGCCTTGGCCGCGGCGGCCTGCGACGCGCCGTCCGCTCCGGTCGGCGCGGCGCCCGACGCGGCGCCCTCCGCCGCCCGAGCCCGGGTCCGCGGACGCCGTGGCGGCGGAGGTCGACGCGATCTTCGTCGGCAAGAAGACCTATGTCGCCCGCTTCAAGCAGGAGCACACCCAGAAGATCTCCGGCGCCGTCAAGAAGCAGAGCGGCGCGCTGTCGGTCCAGAAGCCGGACAGGATCTCGTTTCGCTACGATCCGCCGAGCCGGAACCGCATCGTCTCCGACGGCGTGTCGCTGAAGGTCTACGTCGCCGAGGACCGGCAGATGTTCGTCACGCCGGTGAAGAACTCGGAGTATCCGGGCGCGCTCTCGTTCCTGATGGGCCACGGGCTCCGCCCGTCGTTCACGTTCACCTTCAACGAGAAGGCGACCTTCGAGGGCGGCCCCGTGCTCGTCGGCAAGCCGCGGGCGCCGACTCCCCACTACGAGCTCGTGATGTTCTATATCGACAAGGCGCTCCTCGCGAAGAAGGACCCGGGCGTCGTGCGCCGCGTCCTCATCGTCGACGCGCAGGGCAACCGGAACCGGTTCGACTTCGAGAACGCGTCGCAGCCCGCGTCGATCGATCCCGCGGAGTTCCAGTTCACCCCGCCGCCCGGCACCGACGTCAAGCAGAATTGATGATCCCGCGCCCCTCGCTGCCGGAGCTGTTTCCCGACTTCCATCCGGAGTGGATCCTCGCCGAGGACGCGGATCTCATCGTCGTCGACAAGCCGGCTGGCCTGTCGACGCACGCGCCGGAGGCGGACCGGATCGACGACGTGGTGACGCGCCTCCGCGCCTTCCTCCGCGGCCGGGGCGACGCGGAGGCGTACCTCGGGATCCACCAGCGGCTCGATCGCGACACCTCGGGGGTCCTGCTGTTCACGCGGCGGCGCGAGGCGAACGCCGCCGTCGCGCGGCAGTTCGAGGGGCGCACCGTGCAAAAGACGTACGTCGCCGCCGTGTCCGGCTTCGGCGATCGCGCGCCGCGCGGCACGCTGCGGCACCGCCTCGTCCCGGCGCCGGGCGGCGCGATGCGCGCGATCGCCGAGGCCGGCGCGAGGCGAGAGGATCGGGGCGCGAGGCGAGAGGATCGGGGCGCCGGCAGCCACGAGCGAGCCGCCGGCGGCGCGCTGGCGATCACCCGCTACCGGCTCCTCGAGCGCCGCGGCGACCGCGCCCTCCTCGAGCTCCGGCCCGAGACCGGCCGCACCCACCAGCTCCGGGTGCAGCTCGCCGCGATCGGCCTGCCCATCGCCGGCGATCCGCTCTACGGCGGCGCCGAGGCCCCGCGTCTGCTCCTGCACGCCGCCGAGCTCCGCCTCGACCACCCGGCCACCGGCGCGGCCGCGGCCTTCCGATCGCAGCTGCCGGCGGCGTTCGAGGCGTGGCTCGCGGACGCGCCGGCGGACCCGTACGCGGGGGGCGTCGCGGCCGTCGAGCGCGCCATGCGCGAGGCCGCCGAGCGGCGCTACGCCGTCGCGCGCGCCGGCGACACCACGGCGTTCCGGCTCGTCCACGGCGCGGGCGACGGGCTCCCCTCCCTCTCGGTCGACCTCTACGGCGAGCACCTCGTCGTGGCGCTGTTCGGCGCGGGCGAGGGCGAGCCGGGCGCGCCGCCGCGCGACGTCGTGCTCGACGCGGCCCACCGGCTCGGGGCGAGGGGCGTCTACCTCAAGGTGCGCCCGAAGCACGCGAGCGTGATCGTCGACGCGCGGCGCGAGGAGTTCGCGCCGCGGCACGCCGTCCGGGGGGAGAGCGCCCCCGAGGAGCTCACGATCTTCGAGCACGGCCTGCCGTACAAGGTGCGGCTCGGCGACGGGCTCTCGACCGGCATCTTCCTCGACCAGCGCGAGAACCGGCGGCGCGTGCGCGAGCTCGCCGGGGGCGCCCGGGTGCTGAACCTGTTCGCCTACACGGGCGCGTTCACCGTCGCGGCCGTGGCGGGCGGCGCGCGCGAGAGCGTCACCGTCGACGTGTCCCGGGGCGCGATCGCCTGGGCGCGCGAGAACCTCGACGCGATCGGCGCGGACCCGGCGGCGCACGTGGTGGTCGAGGCCGACGTGTTCCCGTGGCTGAAGGCCGCCGCACAGGCCGGCCGGCGCTTCGACCTCATCGTGCTCGATCCGCCGAGCTTCGCGACCACGAAGAAGAGCCGCTTCAGCGCGGCGAGCGATTTCGGGGCGCTCGCCGCGCTCGCCTTCCGACTGCTCGCCCCGGGCGGCCGGCTCCTCGCCTGCACCAACCACCGCGGCATCGCGCGCGCCAAGTTCCGGCGCCATTTGCACGAGGCCGCGCGTGAAGCAGGATGCGACGTGGTGCAGATGAAAGACCTCCCCGATCCCGTCGACTTTCCGAGCGAGCCGGGCCTGGAGCCCCACCTGAAGAGCGTGCTCGCCACCGTGGGCGCGCCGGCGGCCAAGGCCGGCGCATCCGCGAAGGGCGCGCCGGCGGCGAAGGGCGCGCCGGCGAAGGGCGCGCCGGCGGCGAAGGGCGCGCCGGCCAGGGCGCCTCGTCGGGGGGCGCGATGAGCCAGCGCCGTCTCCTCATCACGATCCGCTCGTACGCCTACCTGGAGCCTGCCTTCCTCACCGCGGGCGACTTCGAGCGCGGCCTCGTCGAGCGCAAGAGCTTCCCGGACGGCGAGCGCTACCTGTGCGTCGCGGTCGACTGCTGGGGGCGCGACGTGGTCCTGCTCGGCGGCGCGCCGCAGGACCTCGACTGGCTCGAGATCTACGACCTCGGCTGCGCCATCTCGCGCGCCGGCGCCCGGTCGCTCTCCATCGTGATGCCGTATTTCGGCTACGCGACCATGGAGCGGGCCGTGAAGCCGGGCGAGGTGGTGACCGCGAAGACGCGGGCGCGGCTCATCTCGGCGATCCCGACGTGCGACGCGGGCACGCGCATCTTCCTCTTCGATCTGCACACCGACGGCATCGAGTTCTACTTCAGCGACTCGCACGTGACGCGCCACCTCTACGGCGCTCCGCTCATCACGCAGGCGGTCCGCGCGCTGATGGGCGATCGCCCGTACGTGCTCGCGGCGACGGACGCCGGTCGGGCCAAGTGGGTGCAGAGCCTCGCCCGCGGCCTCGGCGTCGAGCCGGCGTTCGTCTACAAGGAGCGGCGGGGCGACGGGGTCGGCGTGACCGGCGTCAACGCCGACGTCTCGGGCCGCGAGGTCGTCATCTACGACGACATGGTCCGCACCGGATCGTCGCTCGTCCAGGCGGGGCGCGCCTACCTCGCCGCCGGGGCCTCGAAGGTCCACGCCGTCGCGAGCCACCTGGTCCTCCCGGGCGACTCGCTCGAGAAGATCAGGACGACGGGCGTGTTCACGACGCTGCTCGGCACCGACTCGCACCCTGGCAGCCAGCAGCTCGCCGACACGCCCGGCGCCCTGCATTCGGTGGCGCCGCTCCTCGTGCGCGCGCTCGAGCGGGAGACCTAGAGCGCCGTCACCCGCGGCCCGGCGCCGGCGCGGGCCGGCCGCCCAGCTCCCCGTAGAGGCCGGTGAGCCGCTCGACGACGGCCGAGATGTCGTACCGCGCCCGCGCCCGCTCCCAGGCGCCGCGGCCCATCTGCTCGCGGAGCTCGACCGAGCCGAGCAGCCGGCTGATCCGCTCGGCGAGCGCGTCCACGTCGCCCGCCGCGATCAGGAAGCCGCTCTCGCCGTCGGCGATCACCTCGGGGACCGCGCCGACCCGGGTCGCCACCACCGGCCGGGCCGCCGCCATCGCCTCCAGGAGCGCGATCGGCAGCCCCTCCGCGTGGGACGGGAGGATGAACACGCTGCTCCCCTCGAGCACCCGGGACTTCGCCTCGCCGCGCACGCTGCCCAGGAACCGCACGCTGTCGCCCAGGCCGAGCTCCGCGACGAGGCGCTGGTAGCGGGCGAGGGCGTCGGGCTCCGCCGGCCCGGCGAGGTCGAGCACCGCGGCGGGGTGCTGCCGCACCACCTGCGCGAACGCCCGGATCGCCTCCGGGACGCCCTTGCGATCGTCGATGGAGCCGAGGAGCAGCACGCTCGGGGCGGCGGGGAGCGGGAGCGGCGCGGCCGGCACGGAGACCGCGTTCTCCAGGGTGACGATGCGGGAGCCTGGCGCGACGCGGCCGAGGTAATCGGCCCAGTACGCGCTCAGCGCGATCACCGCGTCCGCGTCGCGCAGGCTCCGGGCGATCCACCCCTTGAGCCGGCTCTCTGCGACGAAGTCCTCGAACTTGCTGCCGTGGATGTGCAGGATCGTCCGGTAGCCGAGCCACTGGCCGAGCTGCGAGAAGACCGCCTTCTCGTAGAAGGACCACCCGTACGACGAGTGGATGTGCAGGACGCGGCACCCGGGGCTGTTGGCGACGATCGCCGCGCACCCGCGGGCGAAGCGCGTCAGCTTGCCCCGCAGCCCGGGCTCGGGGGCGGTGTCGCAATGGCGCGTGGGGATCCGCTCCAGCATGGTCTCCACGTAGGTCGCGATCCCCCCCACCGCCGGGGCCCGCGGGCCGATCACCAGCACGCCCGCGCGCTCAGCCATCGGCGCCCTCGCTCGCTTGCTTGAGGATCCGGGCGGGGACGCCGCCCACCGTCGCGCCCGCCGGGACGTCCTTGACCACCACCGCGTTCGCCCCCACCACCGCGCCGCGACCGATGCGGATCGGGCCGAGGATCTTCGCGCCGGCGCCCAGGTAGACGTCGTCCTCGATCACCGGCACCCCGGTTTGGCCCTGGCGCCCGCCGATCGTCACCTGCTGGGCGATGACCACGTTCCTGCCGATCCGCGCCTGCGCGTGGATCACCACCCCCATCCCGCCGTACCCGAACCGGGTGCCGGCGCCGATCTCGGCGCTGGGCGGGATCGAGCTATTGTACACGAGGAAGGTCGTCCAGTAGAGCAGCTTGGGGACCACGGGGATGTGCTTGGCGTGGCACCAGTGCGCGACGTTGTACAGATGAATGGCGTTCATGGAGTTCTCGACGGCTCTCGCCCGGGCCGCTCAGGCCAGCCGTCCGCCAGCATGGCTCGCAGCATGGCTCGCAGCATGGCTCGCCGCGCGCCGCGGCGGCGCCCGGCGCCCCCGGCGAGCGGGGCCACGTCCTCGTCCTCGTCCTGATACAGGCGCTGATAGGTCTCCGCCATCGTCGCCACGTCGGAGGGAAGGAAATCCAAACGTCTCGGAACGTCAAGCCCCAATTGCGGGGCGTGCCCGCGGTTGACAGGGCGATGTTCTATGCTACCCGGCGCTCCCGCGCCGATCTCTCCGGCGCGAAGCTTACCGACGCCAGGCTCTCCGGAGCGAAACTGGCGTCGGTCGCGGCATGAAACGCGGCGTGATCGAGCAAGGGAGCCCGGCAACCAGCGGCGAGCGTTGGAATCGCTGCGCACGATGACGCCAGCGTGCCCGTCGGAATGCTGCCCTGGCCGCATCGACGCGCACCATGGAGCGATATTCTCATGATGAAGCCAGATCTCGCGGCGCTCGTGGCGTCCGTCGTGACGCTGATGAGCGCCTTCATCGTGGGCTGCGGGGCTGACTGCGAAAGCACCTGCGAGAAAGCGCATGACGCAGGCTGCGGATATATGTGGACGAAACGAGAGGCGCTCGACCCCAGTCAGCCCCCGAGGCCAGCCTGGGATTGCGCCAGCCTATGCGCGGACATAGAGAGAAAGAGCGAGGTGACCGACTGTACGAGCGAGCTCGATGACTACATGGGCTGCCTCGACGACCAGCGCAACATTTGCGAGACCGGCACATGCGTCTCGGAGGGGATCCGTCACACGGGATGCATGCTCAGCTACTGCGCGAAGCACGGCGAGGGGCTGTGCTCATCTCTGTAATCCGCGCCTGAGCGCGCGCCCAGCCCTGGTCGGGCGACCCGGGTTGTGACCCGACCGCCCCGAGCGGGCCGCACGCCCAGCCTCGTCCGGGCGAGCGTCTCGATGTCACGTGACATGTCATGTGACATCGAGGCGCCGCGCCGTGACATCCCCTCGCGAGATCGGTCATGCCGCGACCTCTCGGCGCGGCATCTCGCGCACTACGCCGGGCGCTATGGGCGCGGAGCATTGGCACTACCATTGCAATGGCCAATGGTTTGTTCCAGTAAATCGTCCAAGTTGCCGTCTGGGGGTCGCTGGCCGTGCCTCCCGGCGAGCGCACGGCACCTCGCTCATCTCCGATCCTGTGATGGCAGAACAGAAGACGAGCCACAGAGGCACAGCGTTCTTTTGTCGATCTCCGCTTTGTCCTGTGTGCCTCTGTATCGCGCCTCCTTGCCCACCGCGGTCCACCGCGACCCGTCTCAGGAAAGGACTCTTCGATGCCAGCTCTCTTCATGCGTCCGATCGTCGCGCACGACAGCGGCCCGGCGCCAGCGCCGCCGGCCCGCGCTTCGCGCGCCGCGCGCCCGAGCGGCGGTGAGGTGATGCGTCATGGCTGACGCACGCCGCCTCCGCGCTCGCCCCGCGCTCACCGTGACCGCGCTCGCCGCGGCCCTCCTCTCGGCCTGCGCCGCCCGCGAGGTCGCCCCGGCGCCCGGCGCGGCCGAGACCGAGCAGATCGGCTCGCAGCAGAGCGCCCTCGCCGTCGACCCCAAGGCGCAATCGCTCAGCGCGGGGTCGAACCACGCCTGCGCGGTCCTGGAGACCGGCGCGCTGAAGTGCTGGGGGGCCAACCACCACGGTCAGCTCGGCCTCGGCGACACCGCGAGCCGCGGCGACAGCGCTGGCGAGATGGGAGACGCCCTCCCGGCGAGCTTCGGTCAGGGCATCTCCGCGGTCACGGCCGGGTACACGCATACCTGTGCGCTGTACCAACCCTATTCGTCGACGCAGCCTGGTCTGAAGTGCTGGGGGCTCAACGTCAGCGGTCAGCTCGGCCAGCCCCAGGTCGGCGATCGCGGCGACGAGCCGCGCGAGATGTTCCAGATGGACTTCACGGTCCTGGGCGCCGGCCGCAGCGTCAAGTCCGCGGATTCCGGCTCGTACCACACCTGCGCGGTGCTCGACAACGACGAGCTCAAGTGCTGGGGCTACAACATGTATGGTCAGCTCGGCCTCGGGGACTCGCTGAACCGCGGCGACTCGGCGCTCGAGATGAACTCCGTCCCCACGATCCCGCTCGGGACGGGCCGCACCGCGAAGGCCGTCGCGGCCGGCGAGAGGCATACGTGCGTGCTCCTCGACAACAACCAGGTCAAGTGCTGGGGCTTGAACGCGGGAGGCTCGCTCGGTCTCGGCGACCTGAACCCGCGCGGCCTCACCACCGCGACGAAGCCGGCGAGCCTCCCCGTGGTCCAGCTCGGCGGCGCCAACGACGAGGCCAAGGCGATCGCCGCCGGTGGCGAACACACCTGCGCCATCCTCCCCGACGACACGGTCAAGTGCTGGGGGGCCAACGACTACGGTCAGCTCGGTCAGGGCAACACGAACAGCCTCGGCGACAGCACCGCGACCGAGCCGGAGGACTTCGGCGCCATCGGCCTGGGGGGCCCCGTCTCGGCGATCTCCGCTGGCTGGGCGCACACCTGCGCCCTGCTCGGCAACGGCACGGTCAAGTGCTGGGGGCTCAACGACCACGGCCAGCTCGGCCTCGGACACACCCAGAACCAGGGCGACGCTGCGGGCGAGATGGCGGCGCTGCCGGCCGTCGACCTCGGCCCCGGCCGCACGGCCAAGGCGATCGCCGCCGGCGCCTTCTTCACGTGCGCGCTCCTCGACACGGACAAGGTCAAGTGCTGGGGGGAAGCCGCGCACGGCACGCTGGGCCACCCCGGCTGCTCCGGCGCGGACTGCGGCGACGAGGCGGGTGAGATGGGCGCCGCGCTCCCGGCCGTCGACCTCGGCGATGACGAGCTCGCCGTGGGCGGCTGCGGCGCGCCGACCCTGGTCCTCCGCGACGGACCCATCAACGACCCGAACGCGAACGAGCTCTGCCTCCACGGGACGGGCACGTTGGAGCTCGCCACGGTGCCGCTCGGGACCACCACGAACCCGACCTGGGCCGGCGCCGTCGAGAGCTTCTACCGCGACCTGCCGCCTGGCGACCCCAACTGGGGCGGCCTCCTCTCGCAGGTGTCCTGCTCGACGTACGACTGCCCCTCCCAGCACTTCACCGGCGCCGACAGCTCCGGCTGGGTCGACGCCGACGAAAGCGCCGAGGAAGCGGACCTCGTCGCGCTCTTCCACCTGAAGGCGCCGATCCGTAACGAGGCTTTCACCAGCAGCGCCCCTGGGTTCATCGTCCTCGACTCCACCATCAGGCCGCCTGTCACCGTCTCGGCCCTCGCGCAGGAGAGCTCCTTCGTCTGGAAGGGCGACTTCTACACGAACGACTGGACCGAAGCGACCGCGAACCCCGACATGATCGTCGGCCACTACATGCCCGTCTCCGGGTTCGACGACGGCGTCCTCGCGCGCTGCCAGACGGACTCCGACTGCCTCCTGGAAGGGTATCACTGCGTCACCTGGGACGCCTCGGTCAACCCGTCGACGTACTACTTCCATGGCGAGAAGGTGTGCTGGTACACGCGGAGCGAGATGCGCGATTGCCAGAAGGACTCGGGCACGGAGGACTTCGGGGGGCCCAGCCAGGACGCAGACTGCAAGCCGACGCCGGACAGCGACATCGCCGGCGTCTGCTCGGTGCCCAGCGGCATGACGCAGCTCAAGTGCTTCCAGAGCTCGGCGCTCAAGGGCGTGATCAACTACAACTACTGGGACGCGCTCCATCCCGAGTGGATCCTCCGCAAGTGCACGACGAGCGGCGGAGGACTCGACCAGGCTCCGGCGGTGGCCAGGGACAGGGCCAACGCGGTGTTCTGGGGGGCCGAGAACCCGGCGCTCGACTTCACCAACCAGGAGGTCGTTGAAGAGATGCTGTCGCGGATCCGCGCTCAGTGGGCGCGGGGGCTGAAGTTCGACGCGCTCTCGCTCGACGTCGTGATGCCCGTCAACTACGCCGGCGCGTGCGGCGTCTACGAGGGCGGGACGAGCTGGGCCCGCCGGTTCAAGGGCGACCGGCGCTACGACCCGGCGTGCAGCGGGACGTGCGACCCGGAAGACCCGAGCTGCATTGCCAGGGACGGGTACTGCGACTGGCAGTACACGCGCGCGGTGGCCAAGTGGCTGAAGCGGCTGCGCGACGAGATGCACAAGGACGGAAAGCGCCTCCACATCAACATGGGCGCCACCGGGTCGGCGACTCCTGCTTACTCGATCTCGTCGAGCGACGCGACGCTCGCCGGCCCCGGCGGCATCTTCGACGCGGTCGATGGCGTCCTGACCGAGATGGGGTTCAACTTCGCGAAGTGCGGCGCCTATGCCTACGATGAGTCCCCGGACTGCCCCGACAACCCCTATGACGGCAAGGTCGTCAATTTCTGGAGCAACATGCATGGCTACATGCTCGGCGTGCAGAGCCGCGCGAAGCCGTTCTACCTGAAGACGGCCTTCCCCACCGCCGACTACCTCACCCCGCCGACGCCTGCGCAGATCGAGTGGGCGCTCGCGAGCTACCTCGTGTCGGACGCAGGGCTGGCGAGCATCTACGTGACGCCCCTCCGCGACGCCAGGGGCTACTGGGCTCACGCCCAGCTCGGCGTCGAGCTCGACGACGCCTGCGGAGATGCGGCTCCCGTCGTGGAGATGGTCGGCACGCGCAAGGGGCTCACGCGGACGTACCGGC
Source organism: Sorangium cellulosum So0157-2 (assembly GCF_000418325.1). Classification (GTDB taxonomy): domain Bacteria; phylum Myxococcota_A; class Polyangia; order Polyangiales; family Polyangiaceae; genus Sorangium; species Sorangium cellulosum_D. The sequence continues at coordinate 10,991,453 of NC_021658.1, read as the reverse complement.
ACGGCTTCGTCGCCGTCAACTTCGGCGCGCCCACGCCCGCGATCTCGCCCCTGCTCGGCGGCGACATCACGGTCTCCCTCCCGGCCGGCACGTTCTTCAAGTGGAACAGCAGCACGGGGCACTACGACGCTCCTGTCGACTGCAGCAACCCGGACCCCGCGCTGAACGACTGCGTGGTCCCGCCCCAGCAGGGCAGGGTGTTCGTCCAGTCGGGCGCCCCCATCTGCCCCTGAGCGCGATGCTTGGCGCCCGCCGACCGCGCCGGCGTCGTCGATGAGCAGCGCGGCGTCGCGGCGCAGCCCTGGACTCGCGTGCACACCGACCCCAAGATCCGATCCGTCGCCGCCGCGGCGTTGCCAGGCGACGCCGCCGGGCGATGACCGGCGGCCCGAGGCGCCGCTCAACGGAGGCTTCCATGCGTATCTCGCCCCAGGAGTGCACCGACCTCGACCTCGAGGTGCACCGAGTCCTCCGCGGCGTTCCGCTGAACGACGTCTCCGCGGTCGACCTCCCGGGCGGCGGCGCGGCGCGGACGATCGACGATGTCCGCGCGCTCTTGCGGCACCCGGTGTCGCGGTGGACGTCCGCGTACATGGCGCTGATCGAGCCGTTCCGCCGCTTCATCGTGTATCCGAGCATCCTCCGGCAGCTCCGGGAGGCGTGGCGGGCCGCTCTGTAACGCATGTACCAGAGACGGGCGAGAACCGATCTAAAGCGGTCTTCGCTGGGATTGACACATCGTCCTGCGTCTCTCGTGCCCTTGCCCGCCCGTTCCCGATTTTCGCCTTCCGTCACCCGTCACCCGTCACCCGTCACCCGTCACCCGTCTTCGCTCTTCCGTGCGCGTGCGCGCTGATTCCGGGGAATCGCGCACGCGCACGCGCACGAGGGACGCGCACGGAGACGGGAGACGGGAGACGGGAGACGGGAGACGGGAGACGGGAGACGGGAGACGGGAGACGGGAGACGGGAGACGGGAGACGGGAGACGGGAGACGGGAGACGGGAGACGGAGGACGGCAGACGGGGGATGCAGGACGGCAACCCCATGGAGAGCCTACCGCCGGAAGAACGGGTTAACCGGCTGATTCCGAGTTTCCTGGCAGAGGGGTGTGTCGGGCGGGCAGTAGGCCGGGTTGTGCAGCGCCGGACCGCTGTCCGAGGCATCTCGTTTGCACCCGTGACGGGACGAGGACGTCATCGCTGCATCGTGCGCGCTGCGCCTCGGTCGAAAGGGGAGGTACGATCATGAGCACTCTTCGCAAGCTCCACCTGGGTCTCGGTCTCGCCTTCGTGACGGCGCTCGGCTTCGTGGCAGGCCCCGTGTTCGCGGACGACCCTTCGGATGACGAGTCGGTCGGCGAGGCATCTTCTGCCCTCAGCCTCCACTGTACGATGTCGGGTCCCCCGGGGGAGAGGGCTGACGCGATCCTGACGCTCCTCCCGGGCGGGAAGTGCCGCCGAGATCGCACGGGCGTCCCCGGCCTGGTGACCACGCCCTCGTGCCACCAATTGGCGCGGCACATCGGGTGTTTCCTCATCAACTGATCCAGGACCGTTCTACCGATAGTGCCACGGCGCGCCGCTCCGCGGCATCCAGCGCCTGAAGAGCTGCGCGCCACGGAGACGGGGGTGACGCGGGCGAGCGCCGCGATCCCGGATCTCCGTGGGCGCCCTCCATCCCGCTCCGCCGAGGCGCCTACCTCTCGCCCGCATCGCCGATCCCATCGCAGCACACGGTCGATTCTGGCGTCGAAGGCAGGCCGAGGCGGGCAAAATTGCCCTCGCCGACCGATGCAGGAATAGCCGCCGAAGTCAGCAGATCGCGGACGTCATCCGTGGCGCGGAGGCTCGCCCCGAACCGACGCTTCGTGGATCTTTGCAACTAGCGTAAACAGACGCCTGCTCGGCGCAAAACCCGATAGACTGCGATGCGTGGACGCCACGACTCACCACGACGCGGAGCGACCTCCGTCGATTCCGCCTGCAGCCAGGTACAACCCCGCGCAAGGGACGTTCGAGCTCGGGGAGACGGACGCCGACGGCCGCCCTTCCGGCGAACGCCTCGCGTACCGCGCGAGCGACGGCTCGTTGCTCTCGCGCTGCTGCTACGCGGACGGGGTGAAGGACGGGCCGTTCACCGTGTTCCACCCGAACGGTCAACCCGCGCAGCGCGGGCGCTACCGGGGCGGCCAGCTCGACGGCGAGGTGGTGGCGTACGGCAGCGATGCCCCGACCGAGCTCAGGCTGCGACGGTGCTGTGTGCCGCCCGGCGCCTGGGAGCTGCGAACGCAGGTCCGGCACGGGCAGATCCTGCGCGAGGTCTTTCACGACCGCGCCGGATACCCGATCTCCGCGGACGGCTCCCGCTGGCCCGAGCGACCCGCCGGCGTCGCCGAAGAGGCGGACTACGACCAGGGCTCGCAACGCTGGATCCTCGTCGAGGAGGACGAAACCTCGGCCGCGACCCTCCACCGTTACTTCACGACCGAGGGAAAGCCCGCCCAGGAGATCGAAGTTCGCGCTGGAGCGCGCTATCGCGAGCGCCAGTACGACGCGCTGGGCCGCCCCTCCGAGGAGCGGCACCTCGACCCCGAGGGGCGCTTGCACGGCCCGTCCACCCGCTGGTTCCCCGATCCGGACGCGAGCCCTTACCTCGATCCGCGCGTGCGCGAGGAGCGGGGTCAGTACGCGCACGGGCACCCCGTCGGAGCGTTCACGATGCTCGACGCGGATGGGGCGCCGGTCGTTCGGCGCGAGCTCGGCGCGGCGCTCGACGAGGCCAGCCTCGTCGCGTCGCCCGCGCTCGCCGAGGACCTCGCGGCGTGGGACGCCGAGCGCGTCTGGGCCCTCGCGCGAGAGCTCTTGCAGGGCGGCCGCGCGCGCGAGGCCTGCTGCGCCGCGGCCCGCGCGGCGGCGCGCGGCGGCGAGCGCGGACGGCTCGGCGAGCTCCTGCGCGCCGCGACGCTGCAGCCAAGGCCCGAGGTCGCGGAGCGACGCGGGCGAGCGCTGCTCGAGGCGACCGACGTGACGGCGCTCGCCGCCATGGACGCGCTCTTGCTCGGCGCCGAGCCGAGCGCAGCCTACCGCAAGCTCGCCGCCGCCTTTTCGGGCTCGCGCCGCGTCGCGCTCTCGCTCGTCGAGGCGGCGCTGCTGCTCGAGCCCGAGCGCCGCTCGACCTGCATCACGCGCGCGCTCCTCCGGCTCGACCTCGGCGACACGCGCGGCGTGCTCGAGGACGCCGACCGCATCGAGCCCGAGGCCCCCGCCGTGGCCGAGCACCTCAGGACGGTGGCGCGGGTGCTGTTCGCGGAGCTCGATTTCTGGCCGGCGCGCCAGGCCATCGATCCGGTGCCGGGCGACGCGTCGGTCGAGGTCGAGGTCGGCCAGCCCATCGCGCAGATCCGGCAGAAGATCCAGGTCTACGCCACCCGCTTGATGCGCCTGCGCGAGGCCGTGCAGCGCGGCCTGCCGGGCGCGGAGCCGTGTCCGTGGCTCCCGCCCGACCTGTCGCACCTCTTGCCGGAGGGGCCGGTGGAGCTCGCGCGGACCGAGGCGACGTTGACCGAGGAGACCGAGGATGGCGTGGAGACCGTCGAGCTCACCGTGGACGAGACGCTCGACCCGGGAGCCCTGCCGGTCTCCCTCCTGATGCGAAGGGTCCGCGCCGAGTGGGCCGCCCTCTGCTGGCTTTGCTGGTCGGCCGGCCTCGACCGCGTCGCGCTGCCGGAGCGCATCGCGCACCGGCCCGACTTCACGGCGGCGGTCAACATGTCGCTCTCCCGCTGCTTCCGCGCGCGCGATCAACGGCAGACCGGCGGGCTCGTCAGCCGGGCGCGCGGCGTGCCGGGCTTCGTCTGGGAAGGGCACGCGATCGACGAGCTCGACCCCACGCTCGCGGCCATCGCGGCCGACGAGACCTTCGAGGTGCGCTGCCTCTTCGCGTGGCTCCTGTTCCCGGAGAACCTCTCCCCGTTCCAGAGCGATATCCGCGCGGCGTGACGCCGACTCAGGGGGGACGAGGCGTCGCGCTCACGCCGTGGCAGCGCCGGCGCCAAACGAGCGATATGTAAGATGCTTTGCCACTACATCGATTCCCTCGACGTCCGATTTTGCTTCCATCGTGGATCGGCTTGAGTACGCTGCACTAGCGCTCGGACGGGCGCTCCGCGTGGACGTCCTTGCCGGGGAGGGAGTGCGGCGCGAATGCATGGGGAATCGGGGATCCGGCTTCGAGGCCGGCCACAACGTCTATCGGCCCGTCGACGACCTCGACGGCACCATCGCGCGCGCGGCGTAGGCGGGCGGCGCGACGCTGATGCCGCCGACGTCCTTCGACGGGTACCAGCTCGCGATGATCGAGGATCCCGAGGCCAATCCGATCGGCCTCATCAAGTCGTTCCGAGCCAAAACCGGCCCTCATTCGCCCACGAGGTGGAGAGACCATGAGCTACCTGAACCAGCCTCGGCTGACATTCTCCGGACGATTCCAGGCGGATCCGTCGACCGTCAACAATGACCCGCGACACTTCGACAACGCGACGTTCACGCCGCGATTCCAGGAGTTCAGCACCCAGCAATCGATGAACGGCTGGTGGAACCCCACGGGCACGGCCATCTTCCGCTTCACCGGCTGTACGATCCAGCAGGCGATCGGCGCGGGCGGCGTCGACGCGGCGGACGGCGCGGTCGGCCTCTCGGTGGGAAACTCGCCCGATCGCCCGTCGGGCAAGCTGGTCGACATCGACCCGGACTGGCAGCTCGCCTCGCAGCTCTACGGGCTCTCGGTGTCGCTCCGCGATCCGCGCACCGGCGATCTCGTGCTCCTCGCCGATCTCGAGCCGACGCCCTTCCGGGACCTCTGGTTCTCTCGCGGCGGCTTGAAGGGCGACTCGGGCGCGTCGGCCATGTGGCAATCGCAGCTCACCAACCTGCGCTGGCGGCTCGACGGCGTGAACAGCCCGGTGCTGAAGGCGCTCGCCGAGGCGTCGCGCGGCAGCGGCCGGCTCTCGGTCCGGCTCACCGTCTTCAGCTACCAGACGAGCGTCAAGGCGCCCGATTTCACCTATGGCACCCTCGTCGGCGCGATCGGGCCGGTGCTGCCCGACGAGCCGGCGTCGTTCGTGTCGGGCCGGCGGTTCATGCCGACGAGCGCCTTCCAGAACCCGAATCTACCGGCGAACTCGTGCCTTGCCGCCAACGGGATGACCTGCTTCTCCGGCAAGGTCATCGGCGACGCGCTGGTGGTCGACTTCAGCAACGCGCTGCCGTTCGGCGACGACGGCACGCTGGCGCCGCTCGGCGATCTGCGGTTCGCGGTGCTCCACGATCCGGACGCCAACGAGGGCGCGGTCCTCGCCGAGGATCGGTTCACCGAGCTCGGCGCGCTCGACGCGAGCGACGGCTCCCTGATGCGGGCGTCGGGCATCCAGACGTTGCCGATCCCCGCCGCGGCGAAGAGCCTCGTCAACGAGCGTCCGCTCGCGCTCGTGCTCTCCGGCGGCGCCGTGCCGGCCGGCCACGGGCTCGTCATGATGCGCGAGACGGCGCACGGCCGCGACCTGCGCGTCGACGCGCTCTCGTTCCGCCTCGACCCGAACGCGCCGGACCAGAACCGCCGCGACGTCCCGCTGTGGGCGACCCGCTACGGACTCCCGCTCTCCGGCGCGCCGATCGCCTTCCAGCCGCTCGCGCCCGCGCCCGACGACGGCGACGCGCCCGCCGACGCCTCCATCGGCACCACGCCGACCGCGGCCATCCCGATCACGAACAGCCCGATCGGCGCGCTCGCGATCGAGCCCCAGCGGGTCCGCACCGACGCGGCGGGGCGGGCGACGGTGCGATTCCAGGGGCCGCCGGAGATGGGCTGTCCGCGCCGCTACATCGACGGCCAGCTCTACGCGGTCGCCTACAATTTCGCCGACGGCGACCCGATCATCCAGCAGACCTTCGACCAGGTCTCGGTGCTCGTCTTCAGCACCTTCACGGCGTCGGAGCACCCGACCTGGGAGGAGGTCCAGCCGATCTGGAAGCAATACGCGAACCTCTACCCGGTCATGAGCAAGGGCCTCTTCGACTTCTCGATCCGGGAGGTCGCGGACGCCAACGCGCACCTCTTGCATTTCGTCCTCAGCAAGCCGACGACCGATCCCGATCACATGCCGGTGACGCGCGACCTCTCCGCCGGCAAGCGCGCCGCGCTCCTGCGCTACCTCGAGAGCGCGATGGGGCGCTCCGCGGCGCGCGACCCGCAGCTCGTGGCGCGCTTCCAGGGGCGCTGCCCGTTCTCGGGGGTGGCGCCGTCGTCGCCGCCGGAAGAGGTCGAGAACAAGCGCATCTTCAACCGCCTGCGGAGCCGGTGAGACCATGCTCTTCGTCGATAAAACCCTGATCGCCCGGGTCCGCGAGACCCGGAACGCCGCCGACGTGATCGCCACCCTCGAGGGCGCCATCCAGCTGGAGCTCTCGACGCTGCCGCCGTACCTGACGGGCGTCTTCTCGCTCCAGCCGGGCGCCAATGACGAGGCGCGCATCCTCGTGCAAGCGGTGGTGGTCGAGGAGATGCTGCACATGGCGCTCGCCGCCAACACCGCGGTCGCGCTCGGCGGCCACCCGCCGATCCGCAAGCTCGGGCTGGCGCTCAAATACCCAGGACCCCTGCCGATGTCGATCGACCCCGAGCTGACCGTCTCGCTCGGGTCGCTCACGACGGCGCAGCTCAAGAGCGTGTTCATGGCGATCGAGCGCCCCGACACGACCGCCGTCCTGCCCGGCGAGGACCCGAAGATCGCGCAGCGGATCGCCGAGAACAAGGCGAAGGGATACGGATCGATCGGCGATTTCTACAACGCGGTCATCGATTCGCTGGAGCGGCTCGTGCAGAGCGGACAGGACCCGTTCGGCGACCCGCGCCTGGAGAGCCAGCTCGATCTCTCGCGCTGGTTCCCGTCGAGCGTACCGGGCGATCCGACGTGCCGGGTGCGCGACCTGGCGAGCGCCGAGGCCGCGCTGCGCACCATCATCCGCCAGGGCGAGGGGGCCAATGTCGGCCAGGATCCGATCAACCCCCACGCCGGCGGCAACGAGATGGCCCATTACTTCAAGTTCGGCGAGATCGCGTTCGGGCACCGGCTCGTCCCCGACAGGTCCGCGCCCTCGGGGTGGTCCTACACCGGCGCGCCGGTGCCGCTCGACGCGAGCCGGGTTTACAGGTTCCCCGAGAATGCCCGCCTGAGCGATTACTCGCCCACGTCGGCCGCGGGCTTCACCGGCGGGGCGTTCTACGACGCTTACCTCCGCCTGCTCGACGCGCTCGACGCCACGTGGAACGGTCGCCCGGAGATGTTCAACAGCGCGCTCGGCATCATGTTCGAGCTGAAGCTCGTCGCGCAGCAGGTCGTGCAGCACCTCGTCGATCCGGCGAACCCGGACGGCCCCACCGCCGCGCCGCCGTTCCAGCCCTGAGCCCGCGCCGCCGGGCGCGGAATTCCCTTGCCTGCGCCGATCGGCGCGTGGATGCTCTCCCCGGATGCGCGGGTGGCGCGCAGAAAGGATCAACGTCGAGGCCATGGACGAGCTCGTACGACAGGTCGCAGAGAAGGTGGGCATCTCGGAAGACAAGGCGCGCGTGGCCGTGGAGACGGTGGTCAATTTCCTCAAAGCGAAGCTCCCCGCTCCGCTCGCCGCCCACGTCGACACCGCGCTCGGCGCCGCCGCCCCCGCCATCGCCAACCTTGACGTGGGCGGCCTCGCGAGCTCCCTCGGCGGCCTCTTCGGCAAGAAGTAGCCTCGCCCCCTTCGCTGGGGCTGCCCGCCCTCTCCCTTCCACCGAGCACCTCCCCCTCTCCCGACCTCGGCGGCGCGGCCTCCGCCCCTCCAGGCCGAGGAGCGGTCACGTCCAGGACGCGCTCAGGCCGCGCCGCTCCGGCCGGCGCGATCACGCTTCCTGCGCCCTCGGCGTTTCACGGCTCCGTCCTGGCCCGGCGCGCGCCGCGCGGCCTCGATCTGGGCTGCGCCTTCGCATCCGCCGTGCGCGCGGGGCCCGGAGAGGCCGTCGCGGGCACGGCCGCCCGTCGACGAGCGTGGAAGGCGCGCGGTTCCTGGACGGCGCGCGCGGCGCGATGGATAGCCGCTGCACAGGCGGGCTCCGGCACCGGGCTTGCGAGCATCGAAGACCTGGAGAAGCACCCGCCCACGTCCCTCTTCACCGGGCGGCGCAGCTTCCGGGTCGAGAGGAGCGATATTCCATGGCGTCCGTGATCGGCGGCGAGGCCGCGTTCATCGGGTCCTTGACTGAACTCATCGAGCTCAATTGGTCCGCGGTGGACGCGCTCCGAGCGGCCCTCTCGCGGATGAGCCGCCCAGGCGACAAGAGCCGGCTGGCGAGCTTCTTGAGCGATCACGAGCGCCACCTCGAGGAGCTCGCCGCCCTGGCCCACGAGCTCGGCGATCCGCCCGTCGAGAGCGCCGTCCGGCCCAAGCTGAAGAGCAAAGCGCTGACGAACGGGATGGCCGGAGAACGCGCCATCCTGGAGGCGATGAGGCACTACGAGGAAGACAGCTGCGCCGCCTACGAGAGGATGATATCGTCCCGCGAAGGCCTCTCCGACCGCGCGCGGGACTTCCTCCGGCAGTCGCTCGCGGTGGAGCGGCGTCACCGCGAGTGGTTCGCGGAGCAGCTCGACGCCCGGCAAGGGCTCCTGCTCCTGCCGCTGTAGCGAGCGCGCCGGTGCGCAACCCATGCGCAACCGATGCGCAGCCAACGACGGTGTCGACGACGACTCCGTCCTGATCGAAGATTGACGCTCGGAGTCGATTCGCGTCCACGCGATCTCCGCTGCGGGCGCGGGGGCCCTGTCGGAGCTCGGCGATTGGCGCGATGAGCGCGCTTTGCGGGCGGCGGTTTTCTTTCGCCGTCTCGTGTATCATCGCCGCGATGATTCGCCCCCTGGTCCTTGCCTCCCTTGGCCTCGCCCTCTCCCTCCTGGGCTGCGACGAGCCCAAGAAGCCCGCCGCCCCTGCGGCCTCCGCCGCCCCCGCCGCGCAGGCGCCCGCCGCCGCGACGCCCGCCGCGAGCCCCGCCGCCAGCGCGCCGGCGCCGCCGAAGAAAGAGGTCGTGTGCACCAAGAGCGACCCGGTGACCTTCTCGCATCCGGCGCTCGAGGCCAGGGTGCGGCAGCAGCTCCAGAAGCCCGAGGGGCCGATCAAGCGCGCCGATCTCAAGAACATCAAGACCATGAACCTGTCCGACGCCCAGGGGCTCGACGAGCTCGATCCCTGCCTCTTCCCCGAGCTCACGGGCGTGAAAGGGCTTTACCTGCCGCCGGGCAAGATCGACGATCTCCGCCCGATCAAGGGCCTGCTCCGGCTGGAGTCGCTGCGGGTCTCGGCCACGCTGGTCAAGGACCTCTCCCCGCTCGCCGGGCTCGTCAAGCTCGACCGGCTCGACATCGGCCGCACGCCCGTGGAGGACCTCACCCCGCTCGCCGGCCTCACCAACCTGACCGAGCTCCAGATCGACGAGACCGAGGTGACGGACCTGCGCCCGCTCGCCGGCCTGAAGAAGCTCGAGATGCTCCAGATGAAGCGGACGCGGGTGAGCGACGTGTCGCCGCTCCGGGAGCTCAAGAGCCTCAAGAACGTGTACCTCGAGGGCTCGCGGGTCGAGGACGCGAGCCCGCTCCGGAGCATCCCCGGGATCAAGATCCACGAGGGCTGACGCGCGCGGCCGCGCGCCGCCGCGCCGCGCCGAGCGCCGCCGCCGCGGCGAAGAGCCCGAGCGGCCAGCGCGCCGCCGCGCCGCCCGCGTCGGCCGCGCCGGCCGCGCCGCACGCGCAGCCGAGCTCGCCGTGGACGGCGCCGTTCATGAGGGGCCCGTCGTCCGCGGCGCCCCCTGCGCCGCCCGCCGCGCCGCCAAAGCCGCCGGCCCCGCCGGTGGTCCCGCCGCCGCCCTCGCCCGCCAGCGGCGGGTCGATGAGCGCGTCGATGAGCGCGTCGATGACATAGAGCGCCGGCGTGGAGCCCTGCGCCAGGAAGGGGCGCGGCGGCAGCGCCGGGCCGAGCGGCAGGGAGGCTCCGGTTGCGCGGAAGCCGCCGGGGGCAGGATCCCCGCACCCAGCACCCCCCCCAGCGCGCCAGCACCTCCACCGGCGGCGCCCCCGCGGCGAGCCGCGCCGCCGGCCACACGGCGGCCTCGTCCGGATCGAGCCGCCACGCCGCGGCGGCCGCCGCGTCCGGCACGGCCCGCCGCGCGGCGCCGTCGACGAGCCACAGGGACGGCGCGCCGTCGTCGCCGCGCACGAGCAGCGGCGACGGCGGGAACGCGTCGCCCTCGGGGAGCGCCGCGAGCGCCGCGTCCGGCGCGCTGGCGACGTCCCAGAACCGCGAGAACCGCCAGGCGTCCAGCGCCCCGGCGCCGCCGAGCGGCCGCCGCACGCCGTCCGGCAGCTCGAGCGGGCACGCGAGCGCCCTCGGGCTGCCCTCGAGCTCGACCTCCTCGCCGCTCGGCGCGTCGACGCCGTAGGCGTGGACCGCGTGCTCGCCCCCGAGCAGGCTGAGCGGCACCGGCGCCTCGAAGCCGCGCGCGCACGCGCCGAGCGGCGCGCAGAGGTCGTCCCGGTGCCGGTCCGCGGCGAGGGTGTGGCCCTCGGCGCCCGCGTCGGTCGCCGCGGCGTCGACGTAGAGCCGCGCGCTGCCCGGCGCGCCCTCGGCGGCGTCCGGGTCGTGGGTCCAGCCGCGGATACCGTCGCAGCCGGCGGCCTCGAGGGCGCCCTCGGGGGGCTCGTTGAGGAGCGCCTGGTACGAGGCCACGAGCGAGCTGTACGGCGGCACATACACCAGCCCGACGCCGCTCAACGATTGCCGCACGTTGAAGTGTAGGTGAATCGTCGTCGGCGTGCCCCCAAACACGTTGGAGACCTTCCCGATGCGCTCGCCGCGCGACACGCCCTGTCCCACCGAGACCTGGACATCGGACATGTGCAGGTAGTCGTAGCGAGTCCCGTCCTCGCCGGTCAGGTACACGGAGTAGCCGCCGATGCTCGTGATGATGCCGTCGGCCACCGCCACCACCCAGTATTTGCCCGCCTCGCACGTGGGCGGCCGGACGTCCTGCCCCTGGTGTCCCGCCCCGGAGGGGCAGAGCGGCATCGCCCACGACCGCGACTCGCAGAAGTTGTCGCGCCACGGATAGGCGTAGTTGTCCGCGTCGCACTGCCCCCCGCGCGGGCCGGCGCTCCCGCCTTTGCTGTAGACCTGGGAGTTGGCGAACGCCGGGCCCTCCTCGAGGGGAAAGCGCATGGCGGGCGCGTACACGACGCCGTCGGCGCGCCCCTCGCCCGAGCCGGGGACGAGCTCGCCGGCGGGATGGTAGGAGAACGGGTCGGCCGCGGCCGCGGTCGGCAAGAGCGCGAGCGCGGCCGCGGCGACGAGCGCGGCCGGCGCGGCGGGGCGGCGGCGGAGGCGAGGCGGGTGGAGCGGCGCGCTCATGGCCTGTCGCCCGCCGTCTTCGCGCCGACGCCGCCCACGTAGACGAGCTCCGCGGCGAGCTCGCGGAGGAGCGCGTCCGAGGCGCAGGCCGGGGCCTCCGGCGACGCGCACTCGACGTCGAGCGCGTACGTGACGCCGTTCTCGACCCAGGACGCGGTCCAGATGCCCTCGTTCGCCGTGATGAGCGCGGGCGCCCCGCGCACGGCGTGGTCGCCCTGGAACGGTGGAATACCTGGATACTTGCGCGCGAGGCGGGTCATGGCGATCGAGACGGTGATCGACTCCGTCTTTGCCCAGAACGACGTCCAGTGCTCCTTGGCCACGAGGACCGGCGCCGCGAGGAGCTCGCTCCGGGACGGCACGAGCACCGGGACCTGCGAGATCCGGGCGGCGTGGGCCGCCGCCTCGGGCAGCGCCGCGAGCGCGCCGCGGTCGACCGAGGCGGCCGGCGGCCAGGTGACGGGGGCGATCGCCGGCGCCGCCGTGGCGACGAGCGGCTGGGCGGCGGCCGGATCGGGCGGGGCCTCGGTGGGAGGCGCGGCCTGGTCGCACGCGGCGAACGCAACAGAGAGAGAGAGGAGGACAACGACAACCGTGGGAACGCCGCGCATGGAGCCTCGCGGAAAGGGACCCACGATTCTAGTCGAAGAGCTGCGGCCATGGCCAGGAGATGACGTGGCGCGCGCGAGATGTCGCCGGGGTGTGACCGGGGCGACTTGACGCCGTGCGCGAGGCGGCGGTGAGGGCGCGTCATCGGTGCGGGGGCGTCCGACGACACCGCGTCTTCCATGCGTGCGTGAGCCCATGGCCGCAGCCATGCGGCCGCGCTCGCCCGGCGACAGCAAGAAACTGGCGATCGTCGATTGCGCGTGAGGCGTGGAGCCACCCCGGGATCACCGTATGTCGGGAACGTGTTTCGAGCTTTTCAACGAGACGCTCCGTGGTAGTTCAAATCACGTCCTGCAGGCGCGTCGGCGGCGGCTCGCTGGCGCTCGCGAGGATTGAAACAGGGGATCGATAGGAAACAGCTGATTCCTCGCGGATGGGCGAGGGGGGGTTCGCGCGGAGCGAGCGGCGCGGCGATCCGCGCGCCGCTCGCTCCAGGGGCGGCTCTCGCCGTCGTCCCCTCCATGGCTCCCGGTCGGCGACGAGGCGCATCGACCGCGGCGGCTGAAACTTGCGCCACTTGGGTGGTTCTTGACCATGGAATCGAAGGGAGCTCGCATGAGAAAGTATAAACTCTCCGGTCGGGTCGTTCGAGCCAAGAGCGAACGGGGCGTCGGAAGTGTGCGTGTCGAGGCGTGGGACAGCGCGGAGGTCAACACGGATCTCGTCGCCGTCGCCGTGACCAACCAGAACGGCGATTTCGAGATATCGCTCGACCAGGACGACGTGGATCGTCATTTCCAGGGGCGGGAGCCGGTGGCCGCGCTCCGCGCGTTCGCGCTCGGGAACGAGGAGTACGTCACGCGCTACACGCAATGGAAGTTGTCGCCGACACCGGCCACCCTCCGGATCGAGGTTGACCTCGCGGTGACCTCGACCAAGCGCGCTCCGGCCACCGCGACCGTGCGCGGCAATGTGAGGAACGAGCAAGGCGCGGCCGTCGCGAACTTGATGGTGCGCGCCTACGACGTGAAGCTGACGTCACAAAGCGAGATCGGCTCGTCGGCGACCGACGCGTCGGGTCATTACAAGATCTCCTATTCGACCATCCTGGCGTCCGGCAAGCAACGGCCGGATCTCCGGGTGATCGTCTACAACGGGTCGAACCAGGAGCTGGGCCGCTCCGCGGTGATCGTCCGCGCCCCGTCGACCGCGGTCGTCGACCTGATCACCAGCCAGGACCAGGAAGACCGCGGCCCCTCGGAGCTGCTGCAGGTCAAGTCCCGCACCGCGGCCCATACGCAGGGGGTGTTCCTCGGAGACCTCCAGGCCGAGCAGGTCGATTTCATCGCGAAGGCGACCGAGGTGGAGCGCGGGCAGGTCGAGGCGCTCGTCGGGGCCGAGTCCCTCATGACGTCCGTCGGCGTCGCCGAGTCCGCCGATCCTTATTACCCCTTCGTCCGCATGGGCTTACCGACCACCAAGCGCGGGCTCCTTTCGTACCCCAAACCCACGCTGAACCGCGTGCTCGAGGAGGCGAAGGCGGCGCAGATCGTGGGCCGCGAGGTCAGCGATAGCTTCGCAGATCTCCTCACCCAGGCCGCCGTCGACCTCGCCGCGGAGGCGCCGCCCGCGGGGACGACCTGCAGCCTGGGTCAGCTCCTCGATCTCGAGCTGGGCGGGGCCTACACGCAGGACTTCATCGCCGAGTACATGGGGTTCGATGGCACGCCCGAGGCATTCTGGACCCACCTCGCGTCCCTGCCCGGGTACCAGGGCGAGGGCGCGCTCCTCATCCCGCGGCTCAAGTTCCTGCTGCAGCTGGGCGCGCTCACGCGCTATCACTTCCCGCTCATCTTGGAGCTGTGGGATCGCTGGCACGATCACCAGTTCGATGACCTCAAGGACCTCGCGGCCTACAGCGAGGCCGACTGGATCGCGATCCTCGCCGTCCAGCGCAACGGCTCGCCCATCAACACCCCGGACGACACGCCCGGAGCGACGGTGGCCGAGCGGCGCGCGGCCTACGCCAAGGTCCTCCGGCGGGCCCTGGAGGTGGCGTTCCCGTCGAAGGCCGTCGCGTCCGCGATCGCCGTGGTCGGCGCGAGCGAGCTACCCACGTTCTTCAACAACAACCCGTCGTTCCAGCTGGGCAAGACGCGCGCCGGCCACTTCATCGCGTCGAACCCGGGGGCGTTCGCGGGGCTCTCGAACCCCGCGGCCGCGAAGGCCGAGCTCAAGGCGATCGAGCGGCTGTACAAGCTCACACCCAAGTACGAGGAGGCGAAGTTGCTGCTCGACGGCGGGCTCAAGTCGGCGAGGGAGATCGCCCGCCGCGGCCGGCTCCGGTTCGGCGCCGAGTTCGGCGCTGCCCTCGGAGGTAAACACATCGCCGACGACATCTACGACAAGGCGGTCGCCATTTCCGAGCATGCGCTCGCGCTGTCGCTCAAGTTCGGCGCGGACTTCAACAGGAACTCGGCCTACACGCTGCCCGACCCCGTGCGCCGCGCGAGCCAGACGGCGTCAGCCACTGCGACGTACGAGGAGCTCTTCGGCTCGACCGACGCGTGCGCGTGCGCCCACTGCGCCTCGGTCTACGGCCCGGCGGCGTACCTCGTCGACCTGCTCCATTTCCTCGATCGGTACGACTCCACGGTCACGAAGAGCGGTAGCACCAAGTGGACCGCGAAGGAGCTGCTCCTCGGCAGCGCGCCGGGCTCCACGCCCGCGCGCGCCGGGCGGCGCCCGGACATCGGCCGGATCGACCTCACCTGCGAGAACGCCGACACGCCGCTGCCGTACGTCGACCTGGTGAACGAGATCCTCGTCCACGCCTTCGTGAGCGAGACCCTGGAGCAGAACGAGGCCCCGCCCGCCTTCCCGGAGCACATCGCGACCGTCGGCACCGCCGAGGATCTCGCGGCCATGCCGAACCCGCCCAGCGGCGAGGAGGACTGGCACGAGGACGCTTACGAGCGCCTCTCGAGATGCGACTTCCCCCTCAGCTTGCCGTATCACCACCGGCTCCACGAGGCGCGCGTCTATCTCGAGCACCTCGGCGTGCCCCTGCACGCGTTCATGTCCGAGCTGAGGGCGAGCTGGTCCAGCCCGGAGGTCATGGATCTCGAGGATGCGGCCGCCCATCGGCTCGGGCTTTCAGCGCGCGAGCGCGACCTGATCCGCGGCACCCCGATCTCGGGCGTGACCCTGGCGAGCGCTTGGGGCGTCGGCTGGGTTCCCGGCGGGCTGCTCAACGTGCCGGAGTTCCTCAAGCGCTCGGGGCTGTCCTACGACGAGCTGCGCGATCTGCTCGAGACCTCCGTCCTCCATCGCTTCGGGTCGCCGACGATCGAGCCCGAGGAGAGCTGCAAGATCGAGGAGCAGACCATCGGCGGCCTGAGCGGCGATCTGAGCGACCTGGACTTCCTGCACCGCTTCCTGCGGCTCCGGCTGCGCCTCGGCTGGTCGATCCGCGAGCTCGATCAGGTGCTGGCCGCGTGCGCGCCCAGCGGCACCGACATCGTGAACGGCCGCGCGCTGCGCGTGATCGCGGTCATCCAGGCGCTGCGCGCCGACCGGGGCATCTCGCTGCCGGTCGCGGTGCTCGCGAGCTGGTTCGGGCCGCTCGACGCCCAGCGCCGCGACGGGGGCGAGACGCCGTCGTTCTACGAGCAGCTCTTCCAGAACAAGGCCGTGACCAACCCGATCGACGCCGCGCTCGCGCTGCCGGGCGTCGCCGGCCTCTCGACCGCCGACCTGCTCGCCGACCACACGCCCGCGATCCTCGCCGGCCTGCGCATCAGCCGAGAGGAGCTGTCGCTGCTCACCGAGAGCTCGGGGCTCGCGCTGGCCCCGCTCGTCCCGGCGAACACCGCCGATCCTGCGCCGGTGACGCTCGCGAAGCTCCACCGCTACGTCACCTTTGCGCGAGCGGCGCGGCTGTCGCTGCCCGATTTCCACGCGCTCTACAACCTGAGCAAGTACAAGCCGCTCGAGGCCGCTAACCCCGAGCATACGCTGCGCTTCCTGGACACGGTCGATCGCGTCCGGCGCTCGGGGCTGTCGCCCGCCGATCTCGAGGTCATCTTCCGGATGCGGTCGTCCCCGCGCGCGCGGATCGCCGTCACGAACGAGGCCGTGAACCCCGTGCTGGACCAGATGTTCGGCTCGCTGCTGGCGTTGCGCGGCAAGAACGACGGCCCGGACGACGAGGTCGAGGCGGCCCTCATCGAGGACACGCTCGGCGCGGCGCTGAAACTGGACGCGCGGTCGACGCACCTGCTCATCACGGACATCCTCACGACGGGCGAGCCCAGCGACGTGTCGCTCGGCAGCGCGTTCTCGCTGCCCGACCCGCCGCCGCCGTCGCTCGACGAACCCCGCCGCGCCGCACAGCTCGCCGCCTACCGGCACCTGGCCAGGGCCGCGGCGGTCGTGCAGCAGCTCGGCGCGAGGGCCGACGAGATCGAGCGCATGTTCGCCGGCGCGTCGCCGGCGCTCGACCTCGACGGGCTGCCGCGCACCGAGAGCGCCGGCGAAGGCTCGCCGCTGTTCGAGGACTGGGAGAAGCTCGTGGATTTCGTCGCGCTCCGTTCCCACCTGGTCGGGCCGAACCCGTCGCTGGCGAGTCTACTCATGGACGGGATCACGGCGCAGGACGCTGCGGCGCGGGCCGCCGCGGCGCTCGCCGCCGCCACGGGCTGGCCCGCGGCGGACGTCGCGCGGCTGCTCGTCGCCCGCGGCTACGAGACGCAGTATCCGAGCAGCACCGCGGAGCAGGTCTCGCTCCTCGGGCTCGTGCGCCGCGCGATCGTGATGCTGAAGCGGCTCGGCGTCTCGGCCGAGCAGGCGATCGCGTGGGAGAGCTCGATCCACTCGAACGGCGCTGGGCCCGCCGAGAGCATCATCCGGGCCGCGAAGGCGAAGTACTCCGACGCCGAGTGGGCGCGGGTGGCGCCGCCGCTGCGCGACGTGCTGCGCGAGCGGCTCCGGTCGTCGCTGGTGGCGTACCTCGTGGCGAAGCGGGGATACGAGGACAGCGATGATCTGTTCGCCGACCTGCTCGTGGACGTCGAGACGAGCCCCGCGGTGATCACCTCGCGCCTGAAGCAGGCCATCGGCTCGGTGCAGACGTTCGTGCAGCGCGCGTTCATGAACCTGGAGGCGGAAGCGCTGACGCTCCCGGAGGAGGCGGCGCGCGAGTGGGCGTGGCGGAAGAGCTACCGCGTCTGGGAGGCGAGCCGCAAGGTCCTGCTCCAGCCCGAGATGTACCTCGACCCGTCGCTGCGCGACGACAAGTCGCCGTTCTTCAAGGATCTCGAGGCCGAGCTCCGGCAGAAGGAGATCACCGACGACGCCGCGGAGCGCGCGCTCGAGCGGTACCTGGACAGGCTCGACGAGGTCGCGAACCTCGAGATCGCGAGCGCGTTCCACCAGAAGGAGGACGGCGACGACACGCACCCGCCGATCGACGTGCTCCACGTCGTCGGCCGCACCGCGGCCCAGCCGTACAAGTACTTCTACCGCACGCGGGTGGACGGGCTGTCCTGGACTCCCTGGGAGGCCATCGATCTCGATATCGAGGGGGACAGGGTCCTGCTCGCCGTGGTGGATCGTCGCCCCCACCTGTACTGGCCGATCATCGAGGAGCGCGCCGAGCCGGAACAGCCGATGCCGAACGACACGCGCCAGGTGGGCAAGACGGCGGTGACGAGCCACTACATCCGCCTCGCGTGGAGCCAGCGCCGCAATGGTGCGTGGGGGGCGCGCCGTATGAGCGGCGGATCGGAGGTGACGCTGGAGTCGCGATGGAACACCGATTTCATCTCGCTGTTCGTGGAGCGCGACGACGAGCAGGAGCCGCCCCGGATCGCGGCGGTACGGATCGGCAGCTACACCGGCGGCCGCCTCGGGCACTTCGCGCAGAGCGCTTGCGGTGCGCTGGAGGGCACTGACTTCAGCAACGACTCTCGGGACTACAAGCCTTTCTCTCCGGCGATGCCCTTCAGCACCGGCTGGCGGGGACAGCACTTGGTCTCGAACAATGCGACCCGGCTGGTCGTTCCGATCGCGCTGGACGGCATCCGGAAGTGGATCACGCTGTTCGGCCGCGTCACCCCGTTTCGCGCGCTCATTCCGCGCGAGATCGGTGGTGGGCCCAGCGGAGACAGCGCCGTGGGCGGCGCGTCGTTCTTCTTCTACAAGGACGCGAGCTCGACGTTCGCCGCCGAGCTCGTCCTGACCGAGCACACCGAGTGGCACGACGCCTCGAAAATCCAGCCCGGGATCACGGCGTTCTACGACGTCGAGAAGGGCGACGTGGTCCTCGGCCGAGGAGGCATGCAGGCCACGCTGGGCCCGTGGGTGAGGCAGGCGCCCGAGGTGACGCGCATCGCGCACGTCTACGAGGACGCGAAGCGATACCGCTTCATGTCCTTCTACCACCCCTACGCCTGCCTGTTCCGGAAGGAGCTGCAGCGCGCCGGGGTGGACGGGCTGCTCAAGTGGTCGCTCTACCGGCCCAAGCCGCTCCAGCTCAGCTCCCGCAAGTTCTTCGAGGAGACGTACGAACCGGACCCCGCCAACGTGCTCGCGCCGTATCCGGTCGAGGAGGTCGACTTCTCGTTCCGAGGCGCGTACTCGCTCTACAACTGGGAGCTGTTCTTCCACGCGCCGTTCCTGATCGCCCTGCGGCTGATGCAGAGCGGCCGGCACGCCGAGGCGCAGCGCTGGTTCCACTTCATCTTCGACCCGACCACCGGCGATCCGGCCCCGTCGCCCGAGCGCTTCTGGAACGTGCGGCCGTTCCGCGAGAACAGGGATCTCGCCTCGATCGAGGACGAGCTCCGGGAGCTGTCAGCCCCGCAGCAGGGCACGATCGCCAGGCTGATCGCCTCGCTCCTGACGACCCAGGACGACGCGCCGGAGAAGCTCGATCTCGCCGCGCAGATCGAGGCGTGGCGGAAGGACCCGTTCAATCCGCACCTCATCGCGCGGATGCGGCCGATCGCCTACCAGAAGGCGGTGGTGATGAAGTACATCGAGAACCTGATCGCGTGGGGCGATCAGCTCTTCCGGCGCGAGACCATCGAGTCGATCAACGAGGCGACGCAGCTGTACGTCCTCGCCGGCAACATCCTCGGCCGGCGCCCTGTGCGCATCGAGCGGAAGGACGCGGTGACGCCGCGCAACTACTGGCAGCTCGAGGCGCTCGGGCTCGGCGACTTCTCCGACCCGGTGATCGCGTCGCGGTCCCGCGTCGAGGCGGAGAGCCTCGTGGCCAACTCGCTGATGGCTGCGCTGCGCCGCACGTTCTCCGACCGGGCGACCGACCTCGGAGAGCTCTACTTCTGCGTGCCCCGCGACGAGGCGCTCTCGGGGCTGTGGGACACGGTCGCCGACCGGCTCTTCAAGATCCGACACTCGATGAGCATCGAGGGCGTGGTCCGGACGCTGCCCCTGTTCGAGCCGCCCATCGATCCGATGCTGCTCGTGCAGGCGAGGGCGCTCGGCGTGGATCTCGCGACGGCGCTCGACGAGGCGAGCTCCCCGCGGCTCCCGTACCGCTTCCAGGTGGTGCACGCGAAGGCGATGGAGCTCTGCGGCACGGTGGCCGGGCTCGGCGCCGCGTTGCTCGCCGCGATGGAGAAGAAGGACGGCGAGGCGATCGCGCGGCTCCGCTCGGGCCACGAGGTCGAGCTGCTCGCGGCGGTGCGCGAGATCAAGGCGCAGCAGGTCAAGGAGGCCGAGGCGAGCGTCGCCGCGCTGGAGCGGTCGCACGAGGCGGCGCGGCTCCGACGCGACCACTACGCGAGCCTGCCGCGGATCAGCGCGGCGGAGCAGGGGGCGCTGGCCATGAGCGTCGAGGGCATGGAGCTCGGGCTCGTGGCGCAGGCGATCGCCGCCGTCGCCCCCGGCGTCGAGGCGGTCCCGCCGACGACGTTCGGCGGCGCGGGCACGATGGGGAGCCCGGTGGCCATCACCACGATCGGCGGGCAGGCCTCGGGCGCGCCGGTCGAGGCGGCCTCGCACGCGCTCTCCATGGTCGCCGGCGCGCTGCGCGAGGGCGCGTCGATCGCGTCCACGATCGCCGGATACGAGCGGCGCGCCGAGGAGTGGGCGCTGCAGGAGCGGCTCGCGGCGAAGGAGATGCAGGGGCTGGAGAAGCAGATCGTCGCCGCGAAGATCCGCGCCGCGGTGGCCGAGGTGGAGCTCAGGAACCACGATCGGCAGACCGAGCAGGCGCGCGAGGTGCTCGAGTTCCTCCAGGACAGGAAGCGCACGACGGAGGAGCTGTACGACTGGATGGTGGCGGAGCTGTCGACCGTCCACTACCAGACGTACACGCTGGCCTACGACATGGCGAAGCGGGCGGAGCGGGCGCTCCGGTTCGAGCTCGGCACGCCCGACAGCACGCCCGCCATGGTGCGCTTCGGCGCCTGGGATAGCCTGAAGCAGGGCCTGCTCGCCGGCGAGCGGCTCCAGCACGACCTCCGCCGCCTGGACGTCGCGTTCCTGGAGCAGACGCCGCGCGAGGCCGAGCTCGTCAAGCACGTCTCGCTCGCCGAGGTCGCGCCCGAGCAGCTCATTCTGCTGCGCGAGACCGGCACCTGCGATCTCGTGCTGACACAGGAGGTGTTCGATCTCGATTACCCGGGTCACTACTTCCGTCGCATCAAGTCGGTCGCCGTCACGATCCCGACCGTCACCGGCCCGTACGCGGGTGTGAGCTGCACGCTCACGCTGAGCAACACGAGCGTGCGCCCGCCCCAGTCGGTGACCGCCGAGACCTATGGAGACACCGAGAGCTTCCGGACGGATCTCGTTCCGCTGACGGAGGTGATCACGACCAGCAGCGGGGTGAACGACGCGGGCCTGTTCGAGCCGAACCTGCGCGACGAGCGGTATCTCCCGTTCGAGGGCGCGGGCGTGCTCGGCACCTACAAGCTCGAGCTCCCCGCGGCGAACAACCGCTTCGACATCGGGGCGGTGAGCGACGTGATCCTGCACATCCGGTACACGGCGCGCTCGAGCGTCACCGTCGCGGACGCGGCGAAGGCGTACTACGACGACCACCCGCCGGTGCGGCGCCGGCTCTTCAGCCTGCGGTCCGAGCTCCCGGCCGAGTGGGCCCGGTTCATGGCGGCGCCGTCGGATGACAACGTGGCGCAGCAGCTCTCCATCCCGCTCACGCCGGAGATGTTCCCCTACGTGCCGGCGAAGCAGAAGATCGCGCTGACGAGCTACACGCTCTATGCGCGGTGGAACGGGAAGAAGCCTTATTGGAAGCACGGCGACAATCAGGGCAAGCTCCAGGTCACCATGGTGCGGCCAGGCGCCACGCAGCCGGACACGCTCACTCTCGCGGAGTACCCGGACAGCAGCGACGACCGCGACACGGGGGCCAGCGCGAGCACGACCCTGCAGAACGGCGAGCAGGATCTCGGCACCTGGACAATCAGCGCGAGCCGCACCCAGGTCGGCGAGATCGTGAGCGACCTCAGGACGGAGAACAACCGGCTCAACGACACGCTCCAGGACATCTATCTGCTCTGCGAGTACGGCTTCGCGTCGGCGTGACCGCGGGAGACAACCCAGCAATCTATCACCAAGGAGTCAGTATCCATGTCGGACAACATTCCTCTTCCCGAGGGCGCGGGCACGCTCCTCGCCACCGATGAGATCCTCGGCGTCCACGTCCTGCGCGCCAAGGTGCAGACGGGCGCGGACGGGTCGGCGGTCGACGTCTCGAACGCCGATCCGCTGCCGGTGAGCCTGGTCCAGCCGCTCCCGGCGGGGACCAACACCGTCGGCGCGGTCAACGTCAAGCCGGCCACCTCCGGTGGGCTCTCCGTCTACCGCCACACCGGCCTGAGCACGACGGGGCAGGTCGTGAAGAGCTCCCCCGGGCAGGTGTTCGGATGGCACCTGGCCAACTGGGGATCGAGCGAAGCTTTCGTGAAACTCTATAACACGTCGGCGGCGCCGACCGTCGGCACGACCCAGCCTGCCTTGACGCTCATGGTGCCGGCCGGGCAGGTGGTCTCGGCCGAGCACACGAACGGCATCGCCTTCACGAACGGCATCGGGATCGGCGCGACGGCCGCCGCGTCCGACAACAACACCTCCGCGCCCGGGCTGAACACGATGATTGTGAACGTGTTCTACAAGTAGCGCCGCCCGCAGAGGGAGGGCGGGCCCTGTCCGGGGGGACCGGGCGACGAGGACAGGGCCGTGGAGAATTCGAACCGTCCGTGAGCGGCGCTGGCCCGGCGCCGCTCACGGACTCGGCGGCCGACGCCGTGGTGCCGGAGCGATGCGCTCCGGGCGCGCGGGCCGCCCCTTGCCGTGGGAAGAGGGAGACGGATGAACAGTCGTGAGCCCAAGAAGGAAACCACCGCTGCGCAGGCAGCATCACCGGCCGCGCCGGACGCTGGAGCGCGCGGCAAGAGCCGAGATCCCGCGCCCGTCGCCCGGGCGGGGTCGGGTAAAGACACCGAGGCGCCGAAGGGCCTCCCCGGCGCGCCCAAGGCGCCGGAGCTGCCCGCGCCCGCGCTGCCGAAGGGCGGCGGCGCGATCCGCGGGGTGGATGAGAAATTCTCCGCGAACCCGGTGACGGGCACGGGGTCGTTCTCGATCCCGCTGCCGCTGAGCCCCGGTCGCGCAGGGTTCGGGCCAGCGATGGCGGTGACGTACGACTCCGGGGCTGGCAACGGCCCGTTCGGCGCCGGGTGGCAGCTGTCGATCCCGCGCATCGCGCGAAAGACCGACAAGGGCCTTCCGCGTTACGACGACGCTCATGAGAGCGACGTGTTCGTCCTGTCCGGCGCGGAGGATCTCGTGCCCGCGCGGTCGCTCGACGGCGCCGAGCTCGACCGGTACGAGACGGAGGACGAGCGGGTAATCCGCTACCGTCCCCGCGTCGAGGGCGCGTTCGCGCGGATCGAGCGCCGCGAGGTCAAGGCGAGCGGGAACGTGTACTGGACGGCGACGACGCCGGACAACGTCACGAGCGTCTACGGGCGGAGCCCGGAGGCGCGGATCGCCGACCCGGCCAGGCCGGAGCGCACCTTCTCGTGGCTGCTGGAGGAGACCCGGGACGACAAGGGCAATGTCGTGGCCTATGCGTACAAGGCGGAGGACCTGACCGGCGTGGCGCGCGACGAGGCGGCGGAGAGCCATCGCCACGCGGGCCGCGCGGCCGTGGCGAACCGCTATCTCAAGCGCGTCCGCTACGGGAACACCGTGCCCGGCGACGCGGAGAGCGGCCTGTTCGAGGTCGTCTTCGATTACGGCGAGCACCACGCCGAGGCGCCCACGCCCGAGGAGAGCGCTTCGTGGCCGGTCCGCCAGGACCCGTTCTCGGTGTACCGCGCCGGCTTCGAGATCCGCACGTACCGGCTCTGCCGTCGCGTGCTCATGTTTCACCGGATGTCCGAGCTCGGCGAGACCCCGTGCCTCGTCCGGTCGCTCGACCTCACGTATGCGGAGAACGCTTACATGACGCGGCTCGCCACCGCGACGCAGGCCGGCTATGTCCGCGATCCGCAAACCCAGGCGTACAGCCGCGAGGCGCTCCCGCCGATCGCGCTGACGTACAGCGAGCCGGTGATTCATCGCGAGGTGAAGTCGCTCGACCCCGAGAGTCTGCGCGACCTGCCCGTCGGCGCGATGGGGTCTGGGCGGCGGTGGGTCGATCTCGACGGAGAGGCGCTGCCTGGCGTGCTGATCGATGAGGGCGAGGCGCTATATTACAAGCAGAACCTCGGCGGGGGCGTCCTGTCCCCGGCGCGGCCGCTGCCGTCGCGGCCGGCGATCCTGAACGGCGGGCAGCTGCTCGACGTCGACGGGGACGGGCGCAAGGAGATGGTGGTGTTCGAGCGGCCGGTGGCGGGCTACTTCGACCGCACGGACGCGGGCTGGGCGCCGTTCCGCCCGTTCGCGTCGCAGCCGAACGTCGACTGGAGCGATCCGAACGTCCGTCTCATCGACCTGAACGGCGACGGCCACGAGGACATCCTGATCACGGGGCCTGACACGTTCACGTGGTATCCGTCGCTTGCGAAGGGCGGCTTCGACCGGCCGATCACGATCGCGCGCCCGAGCGACGAGGAGCGCGGGCCATCGCTCGTCTTCGCCGACGCGGCGCAGAGCATCTTCCTGGCCGACATGAGCGGCGACGGGCTTGTCGACCTCGTGCGGATCCGGAACGGCAACGTGTGTTACTGGCCCAACCTCGGCCATTGCCGCTTCGGCGCCAAGGTGCAGATGGGCGGGAGCATGCGGTTCGACCACGAGGGCCGCTTCGACCCGAAGCGCATCCGGCTCGCGGACGTGGACGGCTCGGGGACGACCGACATCGTTTACCTGCACCCGGACGGGGTGCGCTTCTATGCGAACAACGCCGGCAACACGCTGGCCGCGCCGGTGATCCTGCCGCGGCTGCCGGACGTGAGCGAGCTCGCGGCGGTCGACGTGCTCGACCTGCTCGGCTCCGGGACCGGGTGCCTGGTGTGGGCCTCGTCGCTGCCCGGGGCGCGCCCGGCGGTGCGCTACATCGATCTGCTCGGGAGCAAGAAGCCGCATCTGTTGACGTCGGTCGCCAACAACCTCGGCAGAACCACGACGGTGACGTATGCCCCGTCGACGAAGTTCTACCTCGCCGACCGGGCGGCGGGCCGCCCGTGGGTGACGCGGCTGCCGTTCGTGGTGCACGTCATCGAGCGCGTCGAGGTGTTCGACGCGGTCTCGCGGCACCGCTTCGTGACGACGTATGCTTACCACCACGGCGACTACGACGGGGTGGAGCGGGAGATGCGCGGCTTCGGCATGGTGGAGCAGCGGGACACGGAGTCGTTCTCGGCGTTCAGCGGGACGGGCTTCGGGCCGCCCGCGGCCAACGCCGATCCCGAGCTGCACCTGCCGCCGGTGCTGACGAAGACGTGGTTCCACACGGGCGCGTGGATCGAGGGGGCGAAGATCTCGGCGCGGTACGAGAGCGAGTATTACGCGGGCGACGCAGGGGCGGTTCGCCTGGAGGATACACCGCTCCTCGAAGGGCTCAGCGCCGTCGAGATGCGCGAGGCGTGCCGGGCGCTCAAGGGGCGGCCCCTGCGTCAGGAGGTCTATGCGCTCGACGGATCGGCGGAGGAGCCGCGTCCGTACGTCGTCACGGAGAGCAGCTACGGGATCCGGCGGCTCCAGCCCGCGGTGGGCGACGCGCACGCCGTGTTCTTCGCCCATCCGCGCGAGGCGCTGGAGTACCATTACGAGCGCAACGAGAGCGATCCGCGCGTCGCGCACGCGCTCACGCTGGAGGTCGACAACCACGGCGCGGTCAAGCGGACGGCGCAGATCGGGTATCGCCGCCGGGCGGCGTGGGCGGCGTTCCCCGAGCAGGAGCAGGGGAAGGCGACGCTGACGGAGCACGACGTGGTGCACCTGGTTCCCGATGAGGAGGGTGCTTATCGCATCGGGGTTCCGACCGGGAGCCGGACCTACGAGCTGCATGGCCTGCCGCTCGGCGAGGAGGGCGTGCTCGCGTTCCAGACGTTCCTCGACGCGGCGGACGATGCGACGGACCTCGCTTACGACGGGACGCCGAGCGGATCCTTCGAGAAGCGCCTGTTGCAGCACACGCGCACGAGGTACTGGAGCGACGATCTCGCGGGGCCGCTGCCGTTTGGCGAGGTCGGCACCAGGGCGCTACCGTATGAGAGCTACGCCAAGATCCTCACCCCCTCGCTGATCGCATCGGTGTTCGGAGCCAGCGTCACGAGCGGCGTGCTCGCGGAGGGTGGCTATCTGCAGCTCTCGGGCGATCCGGACATCTGGGTGTCGTCGGGGCGGGCGGTGCCCTCGGCGGCCCACTTCTACCAGCCGACGGCGTTCGTCGATCCGTTCGGCAACACGTCGCAGGTGGTCTATGACGCGTATCGCCTGCTCGTGACCCAGGTGACGGATCCGCTGAGCAACGCCGTGATTGCCGTGCCCGACTACCGCGTCCTCACCCCGCGGCAGCTCACCGATGCCAACGGCAACGTGAGCGAGGTGCGCTTCGACGCGCTGGGCAGGGTCACGCTCTTGGCGGTGATGGGCAAGCCGGGCGGCGGCGAGGGCGACACGCCCGAGGATCCGACGGCCACGTTCGCGTACGATCTGGAGCGATTCGTGCTCACCGGCAAGCCGAACGTGGTGCACGCCCGCGCCCGCGAGCAGCACGGCGCGGGCAACACGCGCTGGCTGGACACGTATACGTACTCCGACGGCTCGGGCAACGAGGTGCTGCGGAAGGTGAATGCGGAACCGGGGCTGGCGCCCGAGCGCGACGGGACCGGCGCGCTGGTACACGACGCGCAGGGCGACCTGGTCTTCTCGCACGCGACGCCGCGCTGGGTCGGCACCGGGCGCACGATACTGGACAACAAGGGCAATCCGGTCAAGCAGTACGAGCCGTTCTTCAGCGCGACGTACGAGTACGAGGACGAAACGGAGCTCGTGGAGTGGGGGGTCACGCCGATCCTGCGGTACGATCCGCTCGGCCGGCTCATCCGGACCGACCTGCCGAACGGCACGTTTTCCCGTGTGGTGTTCGATGCGTGGAAGCAGACGTCGCACGATCCGAACGACACGGTGCTGGAGAGCACGTGGTATGCGGCGCGGCAGGCCCTGGCTGCGGGCGACCCGGAGCGGCGGGCGGCGGAGCTCGCGGCGGCGCACGCCGGGACGCCGGCGGTGAGCCACCTGGACGCGCTCGGGCGGGAGTTCCGCGCCGTGGCGGACAACGGGGCTGAAGGGCAGTATGTCACCCAGACGACGCTCGATATCGAGGGTCAGCCGCTCGCGATCACGGACGCGCGCGGCAATGCTGCGATGCAGCATCGGTTCGGGCTGGGCGGGCAGCTGCTGTATCAGAACAGCAACGACGGCGGCGAGCGGCGGCTGCTGGCGGGCGCGACCGGCCAGCGGCTGCGGGCGTGGAACGGGCGAGGGTTCGCCTACCGCTCGTCGTACGATGGGCTGCGCCGGCCGACGCACGAGCACGTGCAGCTGGGCTCGGGCAGCGAGCGGGTGGCGCGCCGTTACGTCTATGGCGAAGCGCATCCGCAAGCGACGTCGCTGAATATGCGCGGTCGGCCGTACCAGGTGTATGATGGCGCGGGGGTGGTGACGAGCCAGGCGTACGACTTCAAGGGCAACGTGCTGCAGGCCACGCGGCGGCTGCGGAGCGACGTGCACGCGGACTCCGACTGGTCGGTGCTGGCGGGGCTGACGGATGTGTCCGCCATCGCGACGGCGGCCGCTCCGTTGCTGGAGACGGAGAGCTTCGACACGCAGACGGCATACGACGCGCTGAACCGGCCGACGAGCGTGACGGCGCCGGACGCGAGCGAGGTGAAGCCGACGTACAACGAGGCGGGGCTGCTGGAGCGGGTGGAGGCGCGGATTCGAGGCGCGGTGGCGTGGACGACGTTCGTTGACGACATCGACTACGACGCGAAGGGGCAGCGCGAGCGGATCGAGTATGGCAACGGCACCTTCACGGATTACACGTATGACCCGCTGACGTACCGGCTCACGCGCCTGAAGACGACGCGAAGCTCGGACAGCACGGTGCTGCAGAACCTGAGGTACGTGTACGACCCGGTCGGGAACATCGTGGAGATCGGGGACAGCGCGCAGCAGACGGTGTTCTTCAACAACGATGTGGTGTCGCCGAGCGCGCGGTACGTGTACGACGCGGTCTACCGGCTGATCGAGGCGACGGGGCGGGAGCACGCGGGCGGGCTGTCGGACGCGCCGCGCGACCAGAACGACCTGCCGATCCAGTCGCTGCCGCACCCGAACAACCCGCAGGCGCTGAGGAACTATACGGAGCAGTACGTCTACGACGCGGTGGGCAACCTGCTGAGGATGGTGCACCAGGCGGGGACGGGGAGCTGGACGCGGTGGTACGCGTACGAGGCGGCGACCAACCGGCTGACGAGCACGACCGGGGACCCGGAGCACGGGCCGTTCAGCACCTATGCGCATGACGCGCACGGCAACATGACGTCGATGCCGCACATCGAGGAGCTGACCTGGGACGAGAACGACCAGCTGCGGAGCACGGAGTTCGACGGGATCCGGAGCACGGGCCGTTCAATGCGCATGACGCGCACGGGCACGGCAACATGACGTCGATGCCGCACATCACGGCGCTGACCTGGGACGAGAACGACCAGGTGCGGAGCGCGGATCTCGGCGGCGGCGGCGATGTCTATTACGAATACGATGCTGCGGGGCAGCGCGTGCGCAAGGTCTGGGAGCACAGCGGGCTCGTGGACGAGCGCATCTATCTCGGCGGCTACGAGGTGTACCGCAGGCGCGACAGCTCGGGGCTTTCGCTGGAGCGGCAGACGCTGCACGTGATGGATGGCGCGCGGCGGGTGGCGATGGTGGAGACGAAGACGGTGGACACGTCGGGGCCGTTCACGGTGACGCCGCGGGTGCGCTACCAGCTCGACAACCACCTCGGGTCGGCGTCGCTGGAGGTCGACGGGGCGGGGCTGGTGATCGGGTACGAGGAGTACCACCCGTACGGGACGACGTCGTACTGGTCGGCGGCGTCGGGGATCGAGGTCTCCCAGCGGCGGTACCGGTATACGGGCAAGGAGAAGGACGAGGAGACGGGGCTGTACTACCACGGCGCGCGGTACTACGCGCCGTGGCTGGGGAGGTGGACGAGTGCGGACCCAGCGGGGATGATTGATGGGTCAAATCTGTATGTGTATTGTCGGAACGCCCCGAGCGTCCTGTCTGACCCAAGCGGTCGCCAGTCCTCAAATCCTGATGAATGGGGCGTCGTTCAATTTAAGCATCCTGTCTTGAACGGGCAGTTTGCTAGAATCCACGATGAGCCCGTTGTCATTGATAGTGGTGGCGATGCTGTCGTTTCCAAAAAGCCACCTGTTGCTTCATCAGGAACGCCGGCTTGGTTGCGTGGCTATATGAGAGGCCAGGGGTCGGCTCCGGATTGGCTCGTCGCAGCGAATGCAGAGTATGAAGCGGAAGGCGCACTGGAAACCATTCTAGAGCTTGAGGGCACCACAACGCAGTCGAGCTCGGCGAGTGGTGAGGAGGGGGTTTGGTCCTTTCTCGAAGGCGCCGCTCTCGGCGGGTTTTCGGAGAATGACTCATGGAGCACGACGGCAGGTAGCGTCGCCGTTGGCCTCATTCCGATAGTGGGGCAAATCGCCGACATAAGAGACTTCGTAGCTGCGGCTGGAAGTGTCGCCAAGGGCGAGCCAGGCGCGTTTCTAGGGCTTGGTGCGGCTGCAATTGGCATTATTCCCGGGTTCGACTGGATAAAGGGAGCCACCAGGGCCGCAACCAGAGCCGGAAAAGAGGTCGCCGAGGAGGCCGTTGAGAAAGGAGTCAAGAAATTCGCGGATGATGTCGATATATCGATGCCCGCCAGCGCAAGGCAGGTGAAGATCGGTGCGCGACAACTCGACGATGTAGTGGCGTCGTCGGCACGGCTGCACGGTGACGGTAGTGTGTCGGAGGCATTGAGAAAACTGCAGCGAAGGCAAGGAGATCCCAAGCGCATGGGGCTATTCGATTCGATTGCAACGACCGAAGAGGCCGCGCAGGGGGCCGTAAGGGAGATCTTGCAAAATTCGACTTCGCGGCAGTTTGGGCGAATGAAGCTCTCGGGGTATGTGGGAGAGAAGGGCATCGTCTTTTTTGATGATGCGGGTCGCGGAGTTCTTGTTCGGGCTTCGGATAGTCAATTCATCACCTTTATCGAAGGGCCGAGAGGGCTTTCTGGTGTGTTTCATTGACGAGGTGACGGCATGATAGCTCCCCGTGACTATGCTCTGTCTGGCTTCTGCCCGAATGACTTCGAGGTGGCGGTGGCCAGGCTGCTCGGGCTGAAAGTCAAGCGCAGTATTATCGAGGTGCAGGCTTGGGACTCGGCAGGACGCGTTGATCGTACACAGTTTCGTGAGGGTACAGATCTGCGAGATGCCGATGGTATACTAGAGTTTGATTATTCGCAGATGAAACGCATAATGGCAGTGTTT
Organism: Sorangium cellulosum So0157-2; assembly: GCF_000418325.1. GTDB lineage: Bacteria > Myxococcota_A > Polyangia > Polyangiales > Polyangiaceae > Sorangium > Sorangium cellulosum_D. The sequence continues at coordinate 10,961,290 of NC_021658.1, read as the reverse complement.
CGTGTCGAGTTTGTGAATGTTTCTACGAACGTAGTGGTAGAGTTGCGTCGATGGAACAGTGGATGCGTCGTGGACGGGATGGTTTACCTCGAGGATCTAATCGAGGAGGAGATCAGCGCCGCTCGTCGTCTGGAGCAGCTGGCTGCATTCGTGGCTGAGGTGGCCATGCACACCGGAGCCATCTTGATCAGTCTTGTGGACGAAGACCTGAATGATGTCGTGTTGCCGGGGATGCCGGTGAAAGTCCCACGCCTGTTCTCCGCATTTCGGACCACCGCCTTTCCGGAATTGGCTTTGAATTCGGCGCTTGAAGGCGAGGTGGCAGTGTCGTGGCTGCAGCCGCCCGAGGCCTTCCTGAATGGCAAGCCGCTGGTGAACGAAACCGAGCGCGAGGTGATTGCCGGCTTGGCTGCTGGGTTGGAGCCGTTTCTTTCGAGAGGTGCGTTCTTGGCGTGAGATCTGAGTGCCAGTGGGCAGGCGTGTTGGGCGCCGCCTCGTATGTTGGTCAGATCGCCTGGTGCGCCACGTGCACGTGTGCGGATGCAGGTAAATGGTTGAAGGTCGGCGGTACGGCTTGGTGATTGATCTTCTGCCAATGTGAGCGATGCGAAGAAAGTGTTCGGTCCGCCCCCCCCCCCCCCCCCCGGCCGATGATGTTTTGGTTTCGCGAACGTCCCATTTGCAATAATGGGTGCGGGGCCTTGAGCATATCGTCAAAGTGAAGTTGGCTTTGGTGTTGTGGAAGAACGCGTCGGCCGCCGGGGTTTGCTGTCGAAGGCGGTGGCGCGTTCAAGCTCCTGGCGCGCGTGGCAAACCTGACAGTTTCATAACAGCAGCGACGGCGACGAGCGGAGAACGCTAGTGGCGCGACAGGACTGCGGAGCAGCGCGTCCATGGGAATCCCGAGCACAACGACGAGCACGACGCCGCACGGAAGTGCAGCTGGCCCTCCCCCGCTTGCGTGGACAGCCTCAACTATGCCGCGAGCGCGGTCACGCAGGTCCTCGATTCGAACTCGATCGAACTCGTGTAGGCGAGGCGTGAAAGTCGTTGTTTTAGACTGTAAAAGTTGTCGGTGTAGTCTCTGAACGAGGAGATGGCGGCCGCTCGCGTCGGGTAGAGCTCGGCTCGACTAGCTCCGCCTCCTGCGTCGTGAAGAAGCTCGCGGCCACGGCGTAGTCCCAGCAGTCGTCGGCGCGGCTCCTGCTCGGGATGAACCCATGCAACCCGAGCACCATGCGGTGATCGTCACTGGCGTGGGGGCTACCGCGTTCCGAGTGGTGCATCAGCCCACGTTCCGGACGGCGCGCCCTCAAGGCGAGCACCAGCGCCGCGGCGTCAGAGCTCGGTCGTTGGTCGCGCTCACAGCCCAGCCGACCACGCGTCGCGAGAACAGGTCCAGGATCACGGCTAGGTACAGCTGGCCTCGCCAGCGGAGCCTCGCCATCGCTGTCCATGCGCCGGGTGAATGGGCCGAAGATGTGGATGGTGAACGGCTCCGAGATGCCCGGCGATGTCGGTGACCGCGTCGAGGCTGCCATTCACGGCAGCCCGCGTCCTCGTGGCTGCCGGGATATCGTCGGGCGCGTGCCACGAGGAGGGTCTCCCCGGCAGGCAAGCTGGTCGAGCATGATCAGGAGGTGCTGGAGATTCGCGAGGCCGGGACATGCGCCTCGATTGCAGCGGCCGCACCGGCGGAAAGGATCACGCCGAGCTCGCACCCCTGCTCCTCGTCGCTGGCCACGCGGCCCGAGCTAGAACGCCGAACGGTTTGAAAATTATCTAATTTCAATCAGTTACGCAGCCTCCTGGATCAGCCGCTGGGCCGCCTCAAGATTCTGGATCGCTGCGGCGCGCCGGAGGTCGAACAGGTTTCTCCTGGCGCCGATGTAGCGTGCGCTGTGTCCTTTGCGTGCCGCGATGTGGGCAAGCGCATGCTCCACAGCTGTCCGCTGCCGGAGCACGGCGCGTCCTGGCCCGGTCTGCTGCAACTTCCGGAACTTGCCCTGCAGAGCTTCGTCCTCGGCGATGGACACAGTCCGCCCTCGCCCCGAGGCAGCTTGCGTGCACTTGGCTCGAAGCGGGCACGCGCCGCACTCCTCGGGATCGAACTCGACCGTGTCGCCCGGCTCGAACACCTCGACCTGTCCCGCTGGACACGTGATCGTCTTGGCGCGCAGGTCGATCTTGAAATCGCGCTTGCTGAACAAATCGGGGCTTCGAGCCCGCTGGCCCCAAGGCTTCGAGAACACCTGGCCACCCGCGCGGATCACGTCGTCAACGACGGGACTGTTTACGTAGGCGCGATCAATGTGGAGCTCGACGAGGCGCAGCCGCTGACGCTGGACGTCCTCGGCGATCGGTGCGGCACCCTCTTCTTCGGGCCGATTTGCAGGCGTGACCGCGCAGGCGACAATGACGGGAAGGTCAAGATCGCGTGCGATGTGCTCCTTGTAGCCGTCGAACCGCTTCGAGCGGCTCTTGCGGCCGTGGCGCATCTCGGCGTCTTCGATGGAGACACGGCGGTCAGGTGCAACGCCCTGCCGGATGCGAACCGTCCCGTCCTCGGCTGTCTCCAGGTCCTGGTCTCGAACCTGGGTGACCGCATCCAGATAGGTGCGAAGCGGCTGCTCGACGACGTCGTCAAGATGGCGGTCGACCCACTGCTGCAACGACGAGACCTGCCGCTCCAGGATCTGAATCGCCGCCGCCTTCTGCTTCGGGTCGCTCCAGTCGAGGTCGAGCCCGGCCTTGATGCTGGGCGCCAGAAGCAGCGGGATGCCCGCCTTGCGGCAGATCTCCTCGGGCGGACGCTCCGTGATCTTTGACACGACGCGGACGATGCTGCGTGCAGCATGGCCGAGCAGGTTGATCGTGTCCTCAACCCGCCCGGCCCCCGCTAAAGGGCGGCTATCGATGGCCACCCGCAGCGCTTTCGACACCGCACGCCTTTCGCCCTCCGTCATCGCGCCGGACCGAACCAGCGCCACGGTCCGCTCCAGCAGCACCCGGTCCATCTCGTGCGCGACCATCCGCTCTCGGAACGCCTGCAGCGCGCCCTGCGAGAACGGAGGTGTGTCCGCACCCAGGCAGCCGAGCACCATCTGCCAGCGCAGGTCAACGACGGCCAGTTCCACCGCCTCGGCATCCGATGCGCCGACGTAGCCTTGGAGCAGCGTGACCATGCACATCAGCGCCGGCGGATGCGGCGGCTCACCTGCCCCCGTCGTCCGGTACATGCCCTCCAGCTGTTCCTGGAACGTCTCGTCGAACAGCTCGTGCCGGTGCAGCCTGAGAAAGCCGAACAGTGCTCTCACGCGTGTCAGCCGCTTCATCAGCGCCTGCTCCTGCCGCGACAGCTCCACCGGCGGCGACCATCGTTCCATCCGTGAACCTCCGGACGCGGACGAGATCATGACCCGGGCGAGACGGTCGAGCCTTCCATCGAAACGCCCGAGATTATCACAAAATCAACCTGATCGGTCCTCTAGTACTACAGCCGCGGTTAGGGAGCCCGGGCGCGGGCGCTCGGCCGGTTGCGGCGGCGCCGGTAGCAGCAGGCGCGAGCCTGAGCGCGCTTTCGGCGTCGCCACCTTGACCATGCCCAGCGGAACTCGGGCGAATGTGCGGGCAGCGGAAGCACCAGCTCCATCAGGCGACGGACTTCGGGAATGCTCCAGGGCGCCAGCGTCGGCGGAGCGTCGCTTTCTTCGAGCGCGGCGGGCTTTTTTTCCCCAACGTGTCAAGCGCCGCCTTCTGCACGCGCTCGGCGTTCTTCCCCGGCCCCGGGCGCGCCGCTTTGGGCACGAGCTCGGGGTTCATCGCCGGGGCGTACGGGAACGCGCCCTCCGCGGGAAGCTTCGCGCGCACGAAAGCCAACCACGCCAGGGCCATCATCCCGAGCGTGATGTACCGATGCCAGCTCGGCCACGTGCGGACCTCGTAGTGGTCGAGGCCGACGTCATCCTTCGCCTCCTCGAAGCACTGCTCGATCGTGTAACGCGTGGAGGCCACGTGCGCGAGCGTTGCCAGCGGCGTGGCGGCTCCAGCGTTGGACAGGTAGTAGGCCACTTCCGACGGATTCGAGACCGAGCGGCGAGCCAGGAGCCAGATCTCGTCGGTCGGCAAGCGCCGACGACTGTCGACGACGCGCGCGCGGGCCCAGTCGTACTCGATGGGTCCCTTCTCGCCTTGATGGACGGCAAGGCGATGCCATTGCTTCGGCGACCACTGCGCGACCACCTTCGCCACAGTGGAGGCGTGCGGCGCGCCCGGTGCAAGACGAGTGCGCGTGCGGAGCGGACCACGAGGGTGTTCGCGTTCGGTTGGGGGCTCCGCGACCGCCGGTCGCTGGGGCCACACCGGCGCGCTCGAGATGACCGCGAGAACATATCGATGGCCCTGCGCGGCGATGCCGTCGCGAAGCACGGGATCGTCCCCGTAGACTTCATCGCCGGTGACCCACGCCATCGGTACTCCACGCTGCCAGGCGTCATGCAGCATCTGCATCGCCAGCTGCGGCTTGGTCTGGAACGCTACATCCTCCGGAACGTGAGCTTCCTGCCTCCGCGCCGGATCGCTGCACCACGATTCTGGCAAGTAAAGACGACGATCAAGGATCACATGTCCACGTGGGCTGGTGTAGCTGAGGAACACACCGATCTGGCAGTTCTCGATCTTGCCTGCCGTCCCGCTGTATTGCCGCGCCACGCCGACGGACTTGGTGCCTTTCTTGAGGAAGCCCGTTTCGTCCAGTACGCCGATGCCCTGCGGATCGCCGAACTGCTCGATCGTGAAGTCCATCAGGAGATCGCGCGCCGCATCCGCGCTCCAGTCCGCACTGTACAGCAGCCGCTGCACGCGATCGGGCGTCGGGTCGCCGATGGCCTCGGCCAGCTGCCAGCCGTTCCGCCGCGCCGCCGGCCCCATCAGCGAGCGCACGTACTTGCTCGCCTGCTCGCGCGGCTCGCTGCGCGCGAACAGCCCCGCGAATCGCGCGTGAAATGCCTCAAAATCTGCTGCCAGCGCGTCCCACGCGGCCGCTGCTGGCAGCTCGCTTGCCCCCGGACTCATGGCCGAATCCTGGGTCCAAGCTGGCCTCTGTCGAGGTGCGGCTGTAGTACTAGGACCTGGTCGGGCCTCTCCAAGCCGAAGCGAGCCAGGGCGTCGTTCTCGGCCGGCACTGGGCCTGTCATAACGTCGCAGAACCCGCGCGGTCGGCCGTACCAGGTGTATGATGGCGCGGGTGTGGTGACGAGCCAGGCGTACGACTTCAAGGGCAACGTGCTGTCGGCCTCGCGGCGGCTGCGCAGCGACGTGCACGCGGACGCCGACTGGTCGGTGCTGGCGGGGCTGACGGATGTGTCCGCCATCGCGACGGCGGCGGAGCCGCTGCTGGAGGCGGACGCCGGCTGGACGGACCGCTGAGACGAGGCGGCGGCCCCAGCCGCTTCGGGCGGCTCGGCAGCCGCTGCGCGACGAGGCAGCCGCTGAGGGCGGCTGGTCTGCGCGACGTGCTTGAGCACCTTCTGCTGGCGCAGCATGCGCAGCTCGCCGTCGGACAGTGGCGCGATGGGCGGCAACCCCTCGCGCTCGTAGATCGTGTCGAGTGCGGGCACGGTGCGGGTGCGCACGCCCGAGCCGTACGCCGTGGGGCGTGGCTGCCCCGTCGGCGGCCCGGTCCGTCGCCGCTCGCCGGTCGCCTTCACCCGCATTCTGGAGAGCTTGGTCTCCGTCGAGCGCGGGATGGCGTAGCGGTAGGGTTCGTTGTTCTTCAGCATGTGCCAGGCAATCGTGACGAGCTTGCGCGCCGTCGCTACCACCGCCACGTTGCGGTTCTTCTTCTTGGCGAGGCGGCGGAAGAAGACCCCCAAGGGACCAGGGTGCGCGGACAGATGCTGTGCCGCTTGCACGAGCATCCAGCGCGCCTGCCCTTTGCCCTGCTTGGTGATCGGGCCGTGGTAGCAATGCTCCGCCGACTGTCGGGTCGATGGCACGAGCCCCATATAACTCGCAGCAGCGTCGGGATCTTTGAAGCGCTGAATGTCACCAAGCGTCGCCAGCAGCGTCTGCGCAACCGCCACATCCACCCCCGGCAGCGTCATGAGCAGCCGTACCCGTGGGTCATCGTACCCATCCACCGCCAGCGCTTCATCCACGGCTTTCATCTCTATCTCGATCTGACGCAGCAATCTCAGCTCGCTGTCGATGGCGAGGCGCCCCGCAGCGTCGAGCTCCAGCGTCTGAAGCCAGCGCATGCCCTTGGTTCCAAACAGATCGCTGACCGGTGGCTCCATCAACCGCTGGTGCAGCACCGCGTGAATGCGGTTCTTGACGCGCGTCCGATCGGAGACCAACGACGCACGGCGAGCGGTCAGCCGCCGGCGAGCTTGCGTCATGCCGTCCGGCTGCCACACCCGGGGCAAGAAGTCGGCCCGCAGCAGCTGAGCCAGCACCAGCGCGTCGACCTTGTCCGTCTTCACCTTGGCCTCGGCGATGGCGCGCGTGCGCATCGGATTGGAGACGACGAGCTCGCCGGTATACGGCCGCAGAAGCTCGACAATGCTCCATGTGTTCGTCGTGGCCTCCAGCGCCACACGGGCCTTCGGACCCAGCCGCTTCGTCGCAAAGCGAACGAGCTCCTCTCGGGTACACGCGAAGCGTTCCCGATGCAGGATGCGGCCGTCCTCGGCGCGAAGCACCACGGCCTCCACCACACGCTTGTGGACATCCAACCCCACGACAGTCATACTTCACCTCGTGCGGTGCGAGCGGGGCCGTGCTGCCCGGGTGCCCAGGCGAGCGAGTCCCCTTCGCGGGACCCGGCGAGCTGGATGGCCCTCGAGGCCGACGGTCCAGCACGCCGACGAAACAACAGGTCGTACGGCACCTACCTATTCGAGCTCCCAGCTCAACCGGGTGGGCCGGAGGGGCGGTCACATACGACAGCGGGTTCTGGACCCATACTCGTAACCGACCGACCCCGGGGTGAACGACCCCCTCGCACCGCACGTTTGGTTGAGACAGCGTCTCACCCCGTCCCATGCCCGGTGCGAGGGAGGCCAGCATGGGACGACGCCTTTGCAAGTTCCTTCTCAGCTCGGGCTCGTCAGGTCGCTCCGAGGGCCTTCCTGGCGCCTCGATTCCCCAACGGCCGCGCTCTTCTCTCCCCCTCGGGGCGGCAAGCGGGCGAGGCGCAATCCGCGCGCTCCGTCCCCCCCTGCTCCGCTCCACCTCCCTGCGCCTCGCCCGCGCGCCGCCTGCGCGCGGCAGACGACGCCCCCACGACGCGACGCCTTCCTGCCGCGCGCTCGTGCCACTCCGCTCCAGCTCACCTCTCGTCTCCGCTCCAGTCCTTCGCGCAGCGCCCGGTAGCGAGGCCACACCACGTTCATACGACGTACGACCCGGTCGGGAACATCGTGGAGATCGGGGACAGCGCGCAGCAGACGGTGTTCTTCAACAACGATGTGGTGTCGCCGAGCGCGCAGTACGAGTACGACGCGGTCTACCGGCTGATCGAGGCGACGGGGCGGGAGCACGCGGGGGGGCTGTCGGACGCGCCGCGCGACCAGAACGACCTGCCGATCCAGTCGCTGCCGCACCCGAACGACACGCAGGCGCTTAGGAACTATACGGAGCAGTACGTCTACGACGCGGTGGGCAACCTGCTGAGGATGGTGCACCAGGCGGGGACGGGGAGCTGGACGCGGTGGTACGCGTACGAGGCGGCGACCAACCGGCTGACGAGCACGACCGGGGACCCGGAGCACGGGCCGTTCAGCACCTATGCACATGACGCGCACGGGAACATGACGGCCATGCCGCACATCGAGGAGCTGACCTGGGACGAGAACGACCAAATGAGCGACAGCGGAAATGTGATAGGCTGGGATGAAGGGATGCGGGTCATAGACAACGAGCCGGACCCGGCCGTTAAGCAGCTTATGCTGATCGTGATCGGTTCGATTTCTCGGCTGCACACCACCGGAGTGGCGCCGGTTCAGCCCCTTGACCTTCCCTACGTGCTCAAGGTATTGAGGTTGAGCTTCGAGCAAAAGGGTACGATCCGAGCAATATTGGACGGTCGCGATACAGGACCACTGTGGGACGGCCGGGATTGGAAGACCAAGTGAAGACGGCGATCTGCACGCGGGCCTCGACGATCGAGGCTCGCGGCGGCGGGCGCGAGCAAGGCGCAGCAGATCAAGGAGGCGCAGGCGACCGTCGCCTCGCTGGAGCGGTCGCACGAGGCGGCGCGGCTCCGCTGCGACCACTACGCGAGCCTGCCGCGGATCAGCGCGGCGGAGCAGGGCGCGTTGGCGATGAGCGTCGACCGCACGGAGCTCGGGCTGGTGGCGCAGGCGATCGCCGCCGTCGCCCTGGCGTCGAGGCGATCCCGCCGACGACGTTCGGCGCCGCGAGCATGATGGGCAGCCCGGTGGCCCTCACCACGGTCGGCGGGCATGTCTCGGGCGCTGCTATCGAAGCAGCGTCGCAGGCGCTGTCCATGGTCGCCGGCGCGCTGCGACAGAATGGACCCAACGCTGACCACGGTGGAATATGGCGCAATTCAGGCCCGGAATGTCGTGTCAAGCTTGCAACCGGCCGATCGCTGCCGATGACCGGAAGGTCGCGTTTCCACCATTCGAGATGAACCGGAAGAGTCCGTTGTTCGCGTTTAGCGACGCGACGGTACACGAGTCCTGTTTTCATTCTTCCCCGCTCCGCGATACGGTGGAGGCGAGGGTGAGTGCTTTGGGGTCATACCTTCGGAGCGAACGACGTTGCGCATTCTGCGGGGGGGTCGTCTCCAACGCCGAGGACGCATTTGCTCCGGGTCACTTGACGGATGATCCCGAGGATCCATTGTTCAAATACAATTACGTTACGCTCCACCGTGAGCATCTGGTGGCGTGGCCAAGCTATCCAGAATTTTTATCTTTGGTGGAGAAATTGCAGACATCGGAATCCTGGGAGAGCTGGCGCCCGATCATCCCTGGTACTCGTCATAATGCCCCGCATGCTAGGCATGGACGAACGTATCGCGTTCGCTAGGCAGATGGTGTTGGCGTCGCCATCGATCGCCGTCCATGCGTCAGGTGAGCAGGTCGGAGATGGGGATGGCGAACGCCCGCAGCGACGTGCATGCGGACGCCGGCTGGTCGGTGCTGGCGGGGCTGACGGATGTGTCCGCCATCGCAGTGGCGGCCGAGCCGCTGCTGGAGGCGGAGAGCTTCGGGACGCAGACGGCGTACGACGCCTTGAATCGGCCGACGAGCGTGCGGCGCCGGGCGCGAGCGAGGTGAAGCCGACGTACGACGAGGCGGGGCTGCCGGAGCAGGTGGAGGCGCGGGGTCGCGGCGCGGTGGCGTGGACGACGTTCGTGGACGACGTTCGTGGACGACATCGACGACGGCGCGAAGGGGCAGCAGCATGTCATGCATGCAAGCGCGCGTCGCGAAAGGAAAAGCAATGAACGTAGTAAAGTTGGATGTGGCCGCGCGACAGATCGAATCGCTGATCGGCTCGAGGCTTCCATCGATCGTTCCAGATGCGATTGATGCTGCGCTCGGCGCTCTTCAGTGGGCAAGCGTCCCACCAGGCATCGAAGATGATGACGCCATGGCGAAGCTGCTCGGGCTCTCTTCGCAGCCGCCGGACACCGAGCTGGTCGTGGTCACCGATGCGTCATTCAAAGATGGTAGTGGTGCATTCGCGATGTACGCGGTTCAATTCGAAGAGTTTCAGGTGTGGTACTCTGACAGATTCTCGGAGCGAGTGTTTTCGGGCGGCGATGTCATCATTGGGGCTCCGGTGGACAGGCGATTGTGGGTCGTGCACCATGAGGGCGTATATGCTACGGCGCAGCTCAGTCCTCCCTGACCTGTCGTGCGCCGTGGCCCCGGCGCCGTGACTCTGGTAGCCTGCGCCAAGGCGGACTCGCGCGACCGTCCTATCACTAATTTGTATGGCAAACGAGATCGACCGACGTTCTGTTCGTGACCAAGCGTTAAGGCTGCTCGATTCGGCCCTCGGAGAGTTTTTGCGCGACGGACGGGTCGGCTCGGCTCGGTGTGACGTTTGCGCCGGTCTCATCGAGATCAACCCAGTTGGAGATACTGCCCATTCTGTCAGCCGTGCCTGTGGTAAATTTCGAGGCACGCTGCGAGGGCTCCGATGACGCGCCGGCGCTTGGTCGACGCGAGCTGATCGCGAGCTTGCCGACAACTCGCGATCGTGGAAACGAGCAGGGGCGGACGAGCTCGCGCTCGATTTCGAAGAAGCGCTAGAAATTCGATCGAGCGCATTCGTGGTTCATGGTAAATAGCATCGTAGATATGGTTGAATGAGCGCAATGACTAGTCAGCGTGAGATTGCCGAGGCGCAAGAGGTGCTACAGTCCCTGCTGCGTGGTGCAGGGTTCTCGGATTCGCGTTTGGTTGCAATTTTAGGCTGTGGTTTGATAGGGTATCCGGCGCTCCCGTGGACGGCCTCGGGGATCCCCAGGAGCTCGAGCTGACCATCGAGGCGGACTGGAGGATCGGCGACGAGGCGGACTGGCAAGCGAAGGTGCGTCGGCTCGCTCCCGAAGGCGCTGTCGAGCCGGAGGAGCCCGTTCAGGCATACGAGCTGGCGTCGATGCGGTGGAGCGATGGATCCAATGTTTCCGATGTCGTGTTGACAGCGGGAGAGCTGCGTGTGACGACTCAAGGCGGTGCTACGATCGTCATTGGGTCCTCCGTCGAGCGGGGGGAGACGGCATGGAGCATCGGGCAGCGGGGAGCTCCGGAGCATGAAGCGACATGGTCGGTATGCTGCGTGGATGGCGTGGTCTATGTGAAAGGGTCTGAATAGGCATCGCCGCGTCAGGGCGACACGACCTGTCCTCGAGTCCTCGGTCGCCCATCGCGCTCGACCACCGAGGATTCGGCGCAGGTCCGGGCGTCTGGGTGGATCGACGCGCGGAGAGAGCGGCGTTCGCCTGCGGCCTCGCGCGAGGCGGAGAGGTGGTCCGTGAACTGTCCGAAATGTGGCTCCTGCGACGCGTTCGACTCTTTATCCGGACAAACTGCTGTCGAGGAGTGGCGATGCCCTGTGTGCGGCTTCGTGATGCACGTCCGCATCATACCCGTCGTGCCCGACGTCCATCGCAGCTGGGCGCTCGTCGATCTGGTCCTTTGGTGGAGCCAGGTGCCCCCGCCGGCCAAGGAGATCGTGGCGCTCAGGAGGCACTTCGACGACTTCGCCAGCGTTCCGGTCGATGAGCTCTGGCGGCGTCTGGCGACCGGTGAGCGAAGGCTCGTGATCGGCAGGTTCTTCGAGGGCGAAGCGGTCCGGATGCTGGACAGCGCCAGAGAGAGCGGGCTCGACCTGCGGATCGAGCCGACCGGGCAGAGCGCCGATCGCCTCGAGTGAGGGGCGAGCGTCCTCGCGCGAGGCCGCGGAGCTCAGCGCTCCGGTTCGGCTCAGCGGGAGGGTGAACGCGGACGGTGGGACGAAGATGGGGTGGTGCAGGTGCATGTGCCGATCGTCGAGAGGTGCGCCTTCGACCCCCCAGGCGTCGCTGGGTCGAGGTTGATCGTTGCTCGGATGCTGCGGCGAATGTATGGTCGTGTCACCTTGTACCGATGGTGAGGCCGGCGCGATGACGCGAGAGCGATGGGTCGAGGTCTGGATAGAGAGCTCCTCCCGCGGCGGGTACCTTCTCGTGCTGCGACCGGGCGACGCGGGCGGTTTTGAGCTGCGGGATCCGCAGAAGGGCGGTGAAGCCGTGGAGAGGTTCGCGACCTATGAGGACGCCGTTCACTGGCTGAATGAGGACGAATACGACCTCGTTGAGGGCCGTTGGTATCACGAGCGAGCCGCTGCTGGGGGTGGCGGCGGTTGACCGTCGTCCTCTCGGAGCATCGAGCGTGGCGCGCAGCACATCGCGGGCCGCGGGGGCGGCGCCGCCGCCGGCGGAGGTGCCGCCCTCCCTGCCGGTGCACGCGGCGGCCGACGTGTCCTCCTTCGTGACGGAGCTGGAAGCCTCGAGGTGCCTGCGATGAACGCGGAGGAATGGATCCGTGCCAAGGTGAGTCGCGCGTTTCACGCGAGCGTCGACGCTGGCATCGGGAGGTGGTCGAGCGAGGACGACGAAGCCGATCCGGAGTGGGGCCAGGTCCTCTACAAATACTCCGATCACCGCATGTCGCTCGCCCTCTTCGAGGAGGGGTGCGAGCGGCTGGGCGACGATCGATCCGAGCGTCTCGCGTATGCCGAGATCCAGGATGTCGTGCCCCTGCTTCTCACGGAGCTCGTTCGTGTCCGCGATCTCGACGCGATCGTAGGGATCGGCGTCAGGCTGCGGACGCGAACGGCTGTCATCGACGTGCCGCTCAGGGTGTATTCAACGCTGTGCCCCACGCTGAAGCACATCGCAGATTATTTCTCTCTCCGTGCCCGGTGAAGGGGACGAGCTGCGCGAGGGGCTCGGCGCGCCGCGCGCCGGCTCGGCGAGCGGCGCGCGCGCCCGCCGCCTCAGAGCGTCGTCCCGCGCGCCGCCCGCGCGAGCGCCTGGTCGAGCGCGTGCGGGCTGTATCCCACGAGGATCTGCCCCCGCACGTCGATGATCGGGATGCTGCCCCCGCGCTGGTGGCTCTTCGCGAGCTTGTCCTGCATCTCGGCGGCCGCGGCCGGGTCTTCCTCGATGTCCTTCACGATGGCAGCGACGCCCTTCGCGCGCAGGTAGTCCGCGGCCTGGTGGCACGGCTTGCACCACGAGGCGCCGTAGATGATCACCGTCACGCCGGCGAGCTGGCCCGGCGCCGCCGGCGCCCCCGCGCCCGCGGAGCCGCCGGGCCCGGGGGCCGCCGCGGGCGGGGGCGCCGTCTTCGCGACGTGCTCGGCGCGCCGCTTCTCCAGCAGCGACTCCCACTCTCGCCGCGGCATCGTCCGGACCGCGTACGTGCCGTCCGGGCGCTTCTGCGTCAGATCCGCGACGTAGAACACGTCGCGCGTGCCCTCGGTCCGGTCCGAGAGCATGGCGCGCACCATCGCGCGGCCCTCGGCCGGCACGTCGGCCGGGCGGAGCTCGACGTGCGTGTCGCCCTTCTCGTCGATCCACGTGAGCATCAGGTTCGCCGTATCGTCGCGTAGCTCGAGCGGCGGCAGCTCGGCGGGGGCCTGCGCCGGGGCGGTGCCGTCGTCGCGCGGCTCCTTGCACGCCGGCGCGAGCGCCGCCGCGGCGAGCGCGAGCAGGACCGCCGCGCGCCGGGCGCCCGCCGCCGCCGCGCCGCCCGGGCGGGTCCTCTGGTCGGGGCCCGGCGCCGAGCCCGTGGCCGGCGTCGAGGTCGCGGTGGCGTCGCCGGACGGCGCCGCGGCGAGCCGCGGCGTCTGGATCGGCGCCGCGGGGGCCAGCGACTTCGTGCTGCCGGGGACGCGCGAGACGCAGCTCGGCGTGTGGGTCGACGTCCCCGCGGCCCGCCGCGGGGCGCGCGCGCCGGCCGCCGTCGCGCTGCTCGTGGACGCCTCCGGCTCGATGCAGGGGCCCGCCCGCCGCGCCGCCCGCGCCGCGCGCCCCGCCCGCGCCCCGCCCGCCCCGCGCGCCCGCGCCGCGCCCGCCCCGCCCCCCGCCCGTCACGCCCCGCCCCCCGCGGTCGCCGATGCCCCGAGCTCCTCGCTGAGCGCCATCCACTCCGTCATCGCCGCGTCGACGCGCTTCGCGAGCGCCTGCTCCTCGCGCGCCTTCTCGGCCAGCTTCGCCCAGTCGCCGCCCGGGTCCTTCTTCAGCTCCTCGCGCATCTCGGCGAGCTTCGCCTCGCCGGCCGCGATCTCCCCCTCGAGCTCCTTCACCCGCTTGCGCTTGCGCTCCGCGGCCCGCGCCGCCGCCTTGTCGCTCTCGAACGCCCGCTTGCGCGCCGCCGCGTCCCCCGCGCCCGCCTCGTCCGGAGGCGGCATCGTGGCGCCGCTCCGCCGCACCGCGCGGCCGGGCTTCGCACCCTTGTCGGCCGCGGCGCCCCGCGCCGCCTCGTCGCGCGGCGCCGGCGCGCCCGCGGCCCTCTGCGGCGCCGCCGCGCCCGCGGCCCTCTGCGCCCCACGGCCGCCCCCGGCCGGCCCGCGCCCGGCGTCGCGCTCGTCCGCTTCGCGCGCCGCCGCCTCGGCCGCGAGCTTCTCGAGGTTGTCGCGGTAGTCGCGGAAGCCGCCGGGGTAGATGTCCACGCTCCCCTCGCGCACCGCGACGATGCGCGTCGTCACCTGCTCCAAGAACCGCCGGTCGTGCGAGACGAGCACCACCGTGCCCTCGAAGCCGGTCAGCGCCTCCTCGAGGATCTCGGCGGCGGGGATGTCGAGGTGGTTCGTCGGCTCGTCGAGGAAGAGCAGGTTGCGCGGCTCGAGCAAGAGCTTCGCGAGCGCGAGCCGGCTCCGCTCGCCGCCCGAGAAGCCCTGGACCTTCCGGAGCGCGTCGTCGCCGTAGAAGCGGAAGCGCGAGAGGTACTGGCGGGTCGCGTCGACGTTCATGTCGGCGCGCACGCTGCGGATCTCCTCCACCGCGGTCTTCGACGGGTCGAGCGAGCCGAGGTGCTGGTCGAAGTAGCCCTGGCACAGGTTCGTCCCGCGCCTCACCTCGCCCGCGTCCTCGGGCGCGCCCGCGCCGGCGAGCAGCTTGAGCAGCGTCGACTTGCCGGTCCCGTTCGGGCCGACGACGCCGACCCGGTCGCCGCGCCGGAGGAGGAGGTCTACGCCGGAGAAGAGCGTGCGCCCGCCGCGGCTCGCGCCGAGCCCGCGCGCGTCGAGCACGATGTCCCCGCTGCGCGGGGCGGGCGCGAACCGGAACCGGACCTTCTCGGCGACCGCCCAGATGTCCTCCGGCCGATCGATGGTCTCGAGCTTCTCCAGCATCTTGCGCCGGCTCTGCGCCTGCTTCGTCTTCTGGCCGGCGATGTTGCGCCGGATGAAGTCCTCGGTCTTGGCGACGAACGCCTCCTGCCGCTCGGCGAGCTCGCGCTCCCGGGCGAGGTCCTCCTCGCGCGCGACCGCGTAGTCGCTGTACTTGAGCGGGTAGGCCCGGAAGCTGCGGTGGCCGAGCTCCATCGTGTTCGGACAGACGGCGTCGAGGAAGGCGCGGTCGTGCGAGACGCAGAGCAGCGCGCCGGCGAGGCCGGCGAGGTGCTTCTCGAGCCAGGTGATCGTCTCGATGTCGAGGTGGTTCGTGGGCTCGTCGAGCAGGAGCAGGTCGGGCTCGATGGCGAGCACGACGCCGAGCTGCAGGCGCCCGCGCTCGCCGCCGGACAGGCTCGCGACGGGGCGATCCATGTCGGCCGGCGTGAAGCCGAGGTGGGCCGCGATGATCTCGACGCGGCGCTCGAGGTCGTCGCCGCCGGCGATGTGGTAGCGATCGGTGAGGTCGCTGAGCCGGGCGAGGTCGGCCTCGCTGCCGCTGGCCGCGGCGTGCTGCGCCGCGGTGAGGGCGTGGCGCAGCTCGAGGACCTCGGAGAACCCGGAGAGGAAGGCGTCGAGCACCGTGCCCTCGGCGTGGAGCTCGTGCGACTGCCGGAAGTAAGCGACCCGGATCCCCTTGCGGATCACGACCGAGCCCGTGTCGGGGGCGAGCTCGCGGGCGACGAGGCGGAGCAGCGTCGATTTACCGGCGCCGTTCGGGGCGACGAGCGCGGCGCGCTGGCCTTGCTCCAGGGAGAAGGTGATGCCCTGGAAGAGCTTGTCGGCGCCGTAACCGAAGCTGAGGTCGGCGACCTGGAGGACCGTCATTGCGGCCGAGTTCTAGCATGCGTCGGGCGCGCGCAAGGCGCGCGGGGCGCCTGGCCGGACGCCGCGCCGGACGACGTGCCGGACGACGTGCCGGACGACGTAGAAGACCGCCCCGTCCCCGGCCGCGCGCAGGCGTCGAGGCCGCGCGGGCGTCGGGGAGGGGGGCGCCTCGCCCGCCCGGCGAGCGAGGCGCCCGGGGCTCAGGTCTGGGCCATCGCCGCCTTGATGGCCGGGCGCTCCATGATGCGGCCGAGCCAGCCCTGCACGTTCTTCTGCTCGGCGTAGTCGATCTTGGCCGCCATCAGGCCCCAGCCGAGCATGGCCGCGAGGTCGAGGTCCACCAGGGTACAGCGCTCGCCGAGGACGTAGGGGCGGCCGGCGAGGCGCTCGTCGAGGATGCGGAGCAGGCCGCGCAGCTCGGCCAAGGCGTGCTCGGCTTGCTTCTCGTGGTGCATCTCCTTGGGGAAGTAGTCGCTCGTGTTCGCCATGTAGCGGAACAGGGCGCCGGTGAGGCTGACCTGGCCCCATACGAGCCAGCTCAGGGCCGTGAGCTGCTCGGGCGAGCCGGGCGCCGGCCACAGGCCCTTCTGCACGCCGTAGCGCTCGCCGAGGGCGATCTGGATCGCCACCGACTCGAACACCGGGGTGCCGTCGATCACGACGGTCGGCACCTTGCCATTCGGGTTGATGGCGAGAAACTCCGGCTTCCTCTGGTCGCCGGCGCGCAGGTCGAGCCGGACGCCCTCGTAGGGGACGCCGAGCTCGGCGAGCGATACGAGGACCCGAGCAGCGCTGGACTGCGGGGAGTAGTAGAACGTGATGGACATGGTGTTGGCCTCCGGCGCCCCTTGTAGTGGATCCGAGTCGCCAGAGTCACGCGCGGCGTGCGGCGGAACGCCAGGCCGGCTCCGATCTCGCGGCTGACGCAGATGCGCGGCATTTGCCGTGCGAAGCAAGAATTCGACGGCGGTTTTGGGGCCACCGCGGTGGGCGGTCCTCCGCGGGTCCCGGCCTCCGGCGCGGAGGGCCGTCGAGCCCGGCGACGGCGGCCGCGCGCCCGTGGGGGCGCCGCTCCGGCGCCTCGGACGTCAAAGGGGCCGCACTCGAACCATCCCATCCGGCATCCGGCTCCCGGGCAGCGAGCCTCGATGAGGGGATGGCGCGTACATCGGCCGCGCTTGTCGGAGCCGCACTCCATTCGCTGCAACGTGCGGAGATGATTGACAATGGCGCGCTCGTGCTGCTCCAGTAGCTTGTAATCTGTACGTCACCGCTCGACGGTAATTCACGCTGAGAGCCACGGCGCACGAAGCGCCCCGAAGCGCACGACTGCCTCGCCTCCCGCCGGGAGCGCGGCGCAGGGCGCCCTCCCCGGCAAGCGCGTGAGCACCTCCGAGGTCGTCGCGACGCGGAGCGACGGCCGGAGAGATGGACTCGAGTCGATCCACCGATCCTGCGCCGATCATCGTCAATTTCTGCCCGTGTATTCACGGACGTTCGTTTGGTTACTGTCGGGCAACACATTTTACTAACCTTGCGTAAGCCGCTTATTTCCTGTAATGCTCGTTATGGCGAGGCGCTGCGCGTTCGGCGTCTGGCCCTGAGATCCGGCCGGCAACGAAGCTTTCCTCAGAGGCGATGTTTTTACGCTCTGCCTGAAGGAGACGGCTATGTCGAGCGAATCACGGACGCAGCTCTCCACCGTTGCTGAGGTCCAGGAATGGCTCACGCAGAGGATCGCGGAGCGCTCGGGCGTGTCGCCAGGCTCGATCGAGCCCGGCGCGCGGTTCAGCGATTGTGGGCTCGACTCGGTCGCTGCGATGGGCCTGATCGCCGCGCTGGGGGAGGCCGTCGGGCGCCGGCTCCACCCCACGCTGATATGGGAGTGCCCGACGATCGAGCGGCTCTCTCGTCACGTGGTCGAGGGGCCGGGGCTATCGCCCGCTCCTCGGGGCGCGCGCCCGGGCGACGGGGCCCTCGGGGCGTCGAGCCCCGAGCCCATCGCCGTCATCGGCGTCGCCTGCCGGTTCCCGCGAGCGCCGGACCCGGACGCCTTCTGGCGGCTCCTGCGGGGCGGCGTGGACGCGACCTGCGACATCCCCCCGGGGCGGTGGGACGTCGACGCGCTCTACAGCGCCGATCGCGGCGCTCCCGGGAAAATGAGCGCGCGTCGCGGCGGGTTCCTCGACCGGGTGGATCTGTTCGACCCGCAGTTCTTCGACATCTCGCCGCGCGAGGCCGTCCAGATGGATCCCCAGCAAAGGCTGATGCTGGAGCTCGCGTGGGAGTCGCTGGAGGACGCCGGCGTGCCCCCGCGATCGCTCGTGGGCAGCCAGACCGGCGTGTTCTTCGGCGCCATGTGGGGCGATTACGCGCGCGTGAACGGCGGCGGCATCGACGCGATCGTCCAGCATACGGCCGCCGGACAGGACCTCAGCATCCTCGCCGCCCGGGTCTCCTATGCGCTCGGCCTGGAGGGGCCGAGCCTGCACGTGAACACGGCCTGCTCCTCGTCGCTCGTCGCGGTCCACCTCGCGTGCCAGAGCCTGCGGCTCGGCGAGTGCGACCTCGCCCTCGCCGGGGGCGTGAACCTGATCGTCGCCCCCGAGAGCATGGTCGCCATCTCCAAGTTCGGGGCGCTCGCGCCCGACGGCCGCTCGAAGGCGTTCGACGCGCGCGCGAACGGGTATGCCCGCGGCGAGGGCGGCGGCGTGGTGGTGCTGAAGCCGCTCTCCCGCGCGCTCGCGGCGGGCGACCCCATCTACTGCGTGATCCGCGGCAGCGCCGTCAACAACGACGGGCTCAGCAACGGGCTCTCCGCGCCGAACCCGAAGGCGCAGGAGGCCCTCCTCCGCGAGGCCTACGCGCGCGCGGGGGTGCGGCCGGAAGAGGTCGATTACGTCGAGGCGCACGGCACCGGCACCATCCTCGGAGACCCCATCGAGGCGAAGGCGCTCAGCGCCGTGCTGTGCGCGGATCGCCCGCCGGAGCGGCCGCTCCGGATCGGGTCGGTCAAGACGAACATCGGCCACCTCGAGGGCGCCGCGGGCGTGGCGGGGCTCATCCGCGTCGCGCTCTCGATGCGGCGCCTCACGCTCCAGCCGAGCCTCCACTTCGAGCAGCCGAACCCGCACATCCCCTTCGACGAGCTGCGGCTCTCGGTGCAGCGCGCGACGGAGCCGTGGCCCGGGAAGGAGCGCGGGCCGGCGCTGGCCGGCGTCAGCTCCTTCGGCTTCGGCGGGACCAACTGCCACGTCGTGCTCGAGGCGCCCCGGGGCCGCGAGGCGCACCTCCTGCCGCTGTCCGCGCCGAGCGCCGAGGAGCTCGTGGCCCTGTGCCGGCGCGTCCATGCGCTCGCCGCGGCCGGCGAGGGCGGCGAGGGCGGCGAGCGGCCCTCCGTGCAGGCGCTCTGCGGCGCGGCGGCGGCGCGGCTCAGCGGCGAGGAGCACCGGCTCGCGCTCACCGTCTCCTCCCACGGCGAGCTCGCCGCGCGCCTCGACGCCCTGCTGGCCGGGGGCGCGCAGCCGGGCGGCTCGCTCGGCAAGGCGGCCGGCGCGCGGCCGAAGATCGCCTTCGTCTTCGGCGGGCACGGCTCGCAGTGGCTCCCCATGGGGCGCGATCTGCTGCTCGAGGAGCCCGTCTTCCGGTCGACCCTCGAGCGGTGCGACGCGGCGATGCGGCCGCACGCGAGCTCCTCGCCGCTCGCCGCGCTGGCGGCGGGCGACGGGCGCCTGCTCGAGGAGGCCGACGTCGTCCAGCCGGCCATCTTCGCGATCCAGGTCGCGCTGGCGGCGCTGTGGCGCTCCTGGGGCATCGAGCCGGACGCGGTGGTGGGGCAGAGCATCGGCGAGGTCGCGGCGGCGTGCGTCGCCGGCGCGCTGACCCTCGAGGACGCCGCCGCGGTCATCTGCGCGATGGGCAGGCTCGTCCGGCAGCAGAGCGGCTCGGGCGCCGTGGCCGTCGTGGAGCTCTCCGCCGACGACGCGGCGCGCGCGCTCGCCGGCCGCGAGGGCCGCCTCTTCCTCGCGGGGAGCAACAGCCCGGGATCCACCCTGATCTCGGGCGAGCCGGCGGCGCTCGAGGCGCTGCTCCAGGCGCTCGCCGAGCAGGGGGTGACGGGCCGGCAGGTCCGGATCGATTACGCCTCGCACAGCCCGCACATGGACGCGCTCTGCCCCGAGCTCACGCGCGACCTGCGGGGGATCGCGCCGCGCGGCGGCGGGGCCCCGATCTACTCGACGGTGACGGGGGCGCGGCTCGACGGCGCGGCGCAGGACGCCGCGTACTGGGCGCGCAACCTGCGGGAGCCGGTGCGCCTCGACGCCGCGCTCGATCGCCTGATCGACGATGGGTTCAGCGTCTTCCTCGAGCTCGATCCTCACCCCGTCCTGGCCCACGCCGTCGCGTCCAGCCTGGCCAGGAAGGGGCGGCGCGGCGTCGCGCTGCCGTCGCTGCGGCGGGACGAGCCGGCCCGGGCGTGCCTGCTCGGCTCGCTCGGCGAGCTCTACATGCTCGGCGCGCCCGTCGCGTGGCGCCAGGTGGCGCCGCCCGTCGCCATGGACGCCCTGCCGGCGCCGCTCGGGGAGCCGCGCGCTGCCGGGCCGGAGACGGCCTCGAGCCCGGCGGACGCGGGCGAGCCCGCCGCGCCCGAGCTGCTCGTGCTGTCGGCGCGCGCAAGGCCCGCGCTCCTCGACCTGGCGCGCGCGTCGGCGGCCCGGCTGCGCTCGCCGGAGAGCGCCCCGCTGCGCGACGTCTGCTACACGGCGAGCGTCCGGCGCAGCCACCTCGAGCACCGGCTGGCGGTCGTGGGCTGCTCGCACGAGGAGATGGCCGGCGCCCTCGACGACCTCGCGCGCGGGCGCGCAGCGCTGGGCGAGGCGCCGGCGGGGCAGCGCCCCTCGGTGGTGCTCGTGTTCTCGGGCCAGGGGTCGCAATGGCCGGGCATGGGGCGGGCGCTCCTCCGGCAGGAGCCCGTCTTCCGCGAGGCGATGGAGGCGTGCGACCGGCTGCTCGCGCCGCTCGCCGGCTGGTCGCTGCTGAAGGAGATCGAGGCGCCGGAGGCCTCGTCGCGCCTGCAGGAGACGCAGGTCGCGCAGGCCGCGCTGTTCGCGGTGGAGGTCGCGCTCGCCGCGCTGCTCGGCTCGTGGGGGATCGCCGCGGACGCCGTGATCGGGCACAGCGTCGGGGAGATCGCGGCGGCGCACGTCGCGGGGGCGATCCCCCTCGAGGAGGCGGTGCGCATCGTCCACCACCGCGGGCGGATCATGCAGCGCGCGACCGGCCTCGGGAAGATGGCCTCGGTCCAGACGTCCCCGGAGCAGGCGGCGCGCGCGCTCGAAGGCTACGAGGGGCGGCTCGCGATCGCCGCCGTCAACGACCCGGGCTCGGTCGTGCTGTCCGGCGAGGCGGCGGCGCTCGGCGAGGTGGTGGCGGAGCTCCGGCGCGCCCGGGTCGAGTGCCGCGAGCTGCCGGTGAACTACGCGTTCCACAGCCCCCAGATGGAGCCATTCCGCGAGGAGCTCGCGGGCGCGCTCGGGGAGATCGCGCGGGGCCGCGCGGACCGGACGCTGGTGAGCACCGTGACGGGCGAGGGCATCGACGGCGAGGCGCTCGACGCGTCGTACTGGGCGAGGAACGTCCGGGAGCCGGTGCTGCTCGCGCGCGCGATCGACGGCGCCGTGGCCGCCGGGCACCGGATCTTCGTGGAGGTGGGGCCGCACGCCGTGCTCTCGGCCAACGTGCGGCGGTGCCTCGCGGCGCGCGGGGTCGACGGGCTGGTCGCCCCGACCTTGCGCCGGGGCCGCGACGCGCGGCGCTGCCTGCTCGAGGCGCTGGGCGCCCTCCACACGCGCGGGTGCGGGGTCGACTGGGCCCGGATGCATCCGGCGGGCGGGCGCTGCGTGCCGTTGCCGGGGTATCCATGGCAGCGCAAGCGGTACTGGCTGGAGGCGCCCGCGGACGCGGGGCCCGAGGCGAAGGGCGCGCCCGCGGCGGCGCTGCCGTCGCTCCTCCGGTCGGCCGACGCGGCGGCGTTCGCGGCGCAGCTCGGGCTCTCGGCGGCGCTCTCGGCCGAGGAGCTCGGCGTCGTCGGCCGGGTGCTCGACGCGCTGCGGGCGCGGGCGGATCAGGAGCGCGCGGAGGCCGAGATCCAGCCGTGGCTCCACGA
Source organism: Sorangium cellulosum So0157-2 (assembly GCF_000418325.1). Lineage (GTDB taxonomy): Bacteria > Myxococcota_A > Polyangia > Polyangiales > Polyangiaceae > Sorangium > Sorangium cellulosum_D. The sequence goes on along the minus strand of NC_021658.1, from coordinate 10,939,374 downwards.
GCTCTCGTGGAGGCCGGCGCCCCTCGCGCCGCGCCCGCGCCCGGCCGCGCCCGGGCACTGGGTCGCGCTCGTCGACGAGGGCGGCACCGGCGACAGGCTGGCCGACGCGCTCGAGGCGGCGGGCGCGACCTGCTCCCGGCTCCGCCTGGGGAGCGCGGCGGGGCAGGCGTCGGCGGGCGGTTCGATGCCCGAGGCGCCCGAGGGCCTCGCGGCGTGGTGGGCGGAGCGCGCGGCCGAGCGCGGGCCGGTGCGCGGCGTGATCCACCTGTGGAGCCTCGACGGCGCGCCGGAGGGCGAGGACGCGCTGGACGCCGCGCTCGCGCGGGGCGTCGGGAGCGCGCCGGCCTTGCTGCGCGCCGCCCTGCAGGCGGGGCAGGGCGAGCGGCCGCGGCTCTGGTTCGTGACCCGCGGGGCGGTGTCGGTGGGCGCGGGCGACCCGGTCACGGCGCCCGCGCAGGCGGCGCTCTGGGGGCTCGGCCGGACCCTGTCGCTCGAGCACCCGGAGGTCTGGGGAGGGCTCGTCGACCTGCCGCCTTCCCCCGGGGAGCACGACGTCGCCGCGCTCGCCGCGCAGGTGCTGAGCCCCGACGGCGAGGACCACGTCGCGCTCCGGGCGTCGGGGCGGTACGTGGAGCGGCTCGTGCGCTGCGCCGGAGCGCCGGCCGCCGCGCCGGCCTGGTCCACGTCGGGCACGGCGCTCATCACCGGGGGGCTCGGCGCGCTGGGCAGGCACGTCGCGCGGTGGGCGGCGCAGCGGGGCGCGCGGCACCTCGTGCTCACGAGCCGCAGGGGCGCGTCGGCCGGCGACCGCGACTTCCTTACGTCGCTCGAGGCGCTCGGGGCGCGCGTGACCGTCGCGCAGGCCGACGTGGCCGACGCGGCGGCGATGGCCGCCGTGCTCGCGGACATCGACGCCCGGCTGCCGCCGCTCTCCGCGGTGTTCCACCTGGCGGGCGTCTCCGACCAGACGCCGCTCTCGGCCCTCGACGGCGCGGGGCTCCGCCGGGTGCTCGCGCCGAAGGTCCACGGGACCGCGGCGCTCGACGCGCTGACGCGCGGCCGGCCCCTCGACGCGTTCGTCTGCTTCACGTCGATCGCCGCGGTGTGGGGCTCGGCGCGGCAGGCCGGCTACGCGGCGGCGAACGCGTTCCAGGACGCGCTCGTCCGGGCGCGCCGCGCCGCCGGGGCGCCCGCGGTCGCCGTGAGCTTCGGGCCGTGGCGCGGCGGCGGCATGGCGACCTCCGCGATCGCGTCGCTCGAGGAGCGCGGCGTGCGCGCCTTCGGCCCGGAGCAGGCCATGGCGGCGCTGTCCTTCTGCATGACCGCCGGGGCGGCGCAGGTGGTCGTGGCCGACGTCGACTGGCCGAGGTTCTGCGCGGTGGTCGAGAGCAGCGGCCCGCGCCCGCTGCTCTCCGAGATGCCGCGCGTCGCCGCGCCCGCGCCGGGCGACGCCGCGCCCGCGCCGGGCGACGCCGCGCCCGCCCTCCTCGGCGAGCTCGCGGCGGCGCCGCCGCGGGAGCGGCGCCGGATGCTCCAGCGGCGGATCCATGCCTTGGTCGCCGAGACGCTGGGGTTCGCCGAGGCCGACGAGGTGAGCCCGACCCGCGGCTTCTTCGAGCTCGGCATGGACTCGCTGATGGCCGTGGATCTGTGCCAGCGCCTGGGCCTCGCGCTCGGCCGGCCGCTGTCGTCGAGCGCGACGTTCAACCACCCGAACGTCGTCGCGATGGCCGACTTCCTGCTCGAGGAGCTGTCGCCGAGCCTGCCGGGCGACGCCGCGCCTCCGGAGGCCGAGGAGCGCGCGGGCGCGGGCGGCGCGGGCGGCGCGGGCGGCGCGGTGTCGAGCGACGCCGGCGGGCGCGCCGCGATCGGCGACGAGCCGATCGCGATCGTGGGGATGGGGTGCCGCCTGCCGGGCGGCGTGGAGACCCCGGAGGAGTTCTGGCGGCTGCTCGAGCAGCGCGTCGACGCCGTGGCGCCGATCCCGGCGGACCGCTGGGACGCCGCGGCGTACTACGACCCCGATCCGGACGCGGCCGGCAAGATGTACGTCCGGGAGGGCGGCTTCCTGGCCGCGGCGCCCGACCGGTTCGACGCGCGCTTCTTCGGGATCGCGCCGCGGGAGGCGGTCCACCTCGATCCGCAGCACCGGCTGCTGCTCGAGGTCATCTGGGAGGCCATGGAGGACGCGGGCGTGGTGCCCGGCGAGCAGCCGCTGACGGGCGTCTTCGTCGGGATCGGGCCGAGCGACTACGGCATCCTGCAGCGGGCGCACGCGGATCTCGAGGCGCTGGACGCCTACACGCTCTCGGGGACGTTCACGAGCTTCTCCGCGGGCCGGCTCTCGCACGCGCTCGGGCTCGAGGGGCCGAGCATGGCCGTCGACACGGCGTGCTCGTCGTCGCTGACGGCGATCCACCTCGCCTGCCGGAGCCTGTGGGCCGGGGAGTGCCGGGTGGCGGTCGCGGGCGGGGTCCAGCTGATGCTGGCCCCGCACCTCGGCGTGTACCTGTCGCGCCTCCACGCGCTGGCGCCGGACGGGCGGTGCAAGACGTTCTCGGCCGACGCGGACGGGTACGGCCGGGGCGAGGGCTGCGGCATGGTCGTGCTGAAGCGCCTCTCGGACGCGGCGCGCGACGGCGATCGCATCCTGGCGGTGATCCGCGGCTCGGCCGTGAACAGCGACGGCCGCAGCGCCGGCATCACCGTGCCGAACGGCAAGGCCCAGGAGGCGGTGGTGCGCGCGGCGCTCTCGATCGCGGGGCTCTCGCCCGGCGACATCGACTACGTCGAGGCGCACGGCACCGGGACGGCGCTCGGCGATCCCATCGAGGTCGAGGCGCTCGCGGCGGTCTACGGCGAGGGGAGGCCCGGCGGCCGGCCGCTCAAGATCGGGTCGGTGAAGACGAACATCGGCCACCTCGAGTCGGCGGCGGGCGTGGCCGGCGTGATGAAGGTGGTGCTGTCGCTGGGGCACGGCGCCCTGCCGGCGCAGCTGCACGCGCGCGCGCTCAACCCGCGCATCCCGTGGGCCGAGCTCCCGATCGAGGTGACGACGGCGGCCGAGCCGTGGCGCCGCGGGGAGCGGCCCCGCCGCGCGGGCGTGAGCTCGTTCGGGATGAGCGGGACCAACGCCCACCTCGTGCTGGAGGAGGCGCCGGAGGTCCCCGAGCCGCCCGCGCTCCCGGACGCCCCGCTCACGCTGCTGCCGCTGTCGGCGAGGTCCCCCCGGGCGCTCGCCGCCCTGGCCGAGGCCTACGAGCGCTTCCTCGGCGGCGCGCCGCCCGACGCGCGGCTCGCGGACATCGCGTACACGGCGAGCGTGCGGCGCCGCCACCACGAGTTCCGGCTCGCGGTGGTGGGCCGGTCCCGCGAGGAGCTCGCCGAGGCGCTCGGCGCGCACGCGCGCGGCGAAGCGCACCCCGCCGCGGCGAGCGGGCAGACGGTGCTCGGGTGGCAGCCCCAGGTCGTGTTCGTGTTCTCGGGGCAGGGCTCGCAGTGGTTGGGGATGGGCCGAGAGCTCCTCGCCGAGGAGCCCGCCTTCCGCGCGGCGCTCGAGGCGTGCGAGCCGCTCGTGCAGCGGCACGCGGGCTTCTCGCTGCTCGCCGAGCTCGCCGCCCCCGAGGCGACCTCGCGGCTGGATCGGACGGAGGTCACTCAGCCGGCGATCTTCGCCGTGCAGGTGGCTCTCTCGGCGCTCTTGCGGACGCTGGGCGTCACGCCCGACGCCGTGATCGGCCACAGCGTCGGCGAGGTGGCGGCCGCGCACGTCGCCGGCGTCCTGAGCCTGGACGAGGCGATCCGGATCGTGGCGATCCGCGGGCGGATCACGCAGCGCGCCACGGGCCTCGGGAAGATGGCCTCCGTGGCGCTGTCCGAGGACGAGGCGGCGGCCGCTCTGGAGGGGCGCGCGGACCGGATCTCGATCGCGGCGATCAACGACGCTCGCTCCGTGGTGCTCTCCGGCGACGCGGCCGCGCTCGAGGAGGTGGTGGCGAGCCTGCAGGCGAAGCAGGTGCCCTGCCGCATGCTGCGGGTCGACTACGCCTCCCACAGCCCGCAGATGGAGCCCCTGCAGCGCGACCTCCGGGGCGCGCTGGGGGAGGTCGCGGCGGGCCGGGCGTCGATCGCGATGTACAGCACCGTGACGGGCGCGCGCCTCGAGGGCGAGCCGCTCGACGCGGGGTACTGGGCGCGGAACGTCCGTGAGCCGGTGCAGCTCGCCCGGGCCGTCTCCGCGGCGTGGGCGGACGGCCACGAGATCTTCCTGGAGATCGGCCCGCACCCGGTGCTCCTGGCCAACCTCCAGCAGCTCCTGTCCGAGCGGGGCACGGGGGGGAAGGCGCTCCCCACGATGCGGCGCGACCACGGAGAGCGGCGGAGCGTGCTCTGGGCGCTCGGGGCCCTCTACGCCCACGGCTATCCGGTGCGCTGGAAGCTGCAGTATCCGTCGGGCGGGCGCTGCGTCCCGCTGCCGGCGTATCCCTGGCAGCGGGAGCGGTACTGGATCGAGGGGGGCGCGCCCGCGCCCGCGCGCTCGGCGACCCTCGAGGCGCCCGGGATCACGGAGGAGCTGCTCTACGCCGTCGCCTGGCATCGCAGCGAGCCCGCGCGCCCGCCCGCCGCCCCTCGCACGTCGCGCGGCGCGTGGCTCCTGCTCCTGGATCGGGATGGCACGGGTGAGGAGGTGGCCGCGCTCCTCGGCCAGCGGGGCGACGCGTGCGTGCGCGTCGCTTCGGGGGAGCGCTTCGCGCGGCTAGGCGACGGGCGCTACGAGGTCGACCCCTCGGACGGCGCGGCGCTCTCGGCGCTGCTGGACGACGCGTTCCAGGGCGACGCGGCGTGCCGGGGCGTCGTGCATCTCCTCGGCCTGGACGCCGCGGCGGCGGAGGCGACGACGCCGGAGACGCTCGAGGGCGACCTGCGCCGCGCGGGCCTGAGCGCGCTCTCGCTGGCGCAGGCGCTCTCGCGCAGGGGGTGGCGCGACGCGCCGCAGCTCTGGCTCGTCACCCGCGGCGCGCAGGCCGTGGCCGAGCCGGCGCCGGTGTCCGTGGCCCAGGCGCCGCTCTGGGGCGTCGGGGGTGTGCTCTCGGCCGAGCACGCGGAGCTCCGGTGCAAGCGCGTCGATCTGGGCCCGGCCCCCGCGTCCGGCGAGGCCGCCGCGCTGCTCCGGGAGCTCGACGCGGCCGATCGCGAGGACCGGATCGCGCTGCGCGGCGAGGCGCGGTACGTGGCGCGCCTCGAGCGCGGCGTCCCCGGGGCCGGCCCCGGCGCGAGCGCGAGCTTCCGCGCCGACGGAGGTTACCTGATCGCCGGAGGCCTCGAGGGGCTCGGCCTCTCGCTCGCGCGGTGGATGGTGGACAAGGGCGCCCGCCGCCTCCTGCTCACCGGCGAGGGCGGCGCGACGGAGGCAGCCCGGAGCGCGATCGCCGCGATGGAAGCGGCGGGCGCTCAGGTGGTCGTGGCCGAGGTCGACGTGGCCGAGCCGGCGCGGGCGGCCGAGGTCGTGGCGGCCGTCGAGCAGCGGTTCGGCGTGCTCCGGGGGGTCGTCTACGCGGCGCCGGCCGCGGGCGGCCCCGCGCCGGAGCGCGACGCGCGCCGCTCCTGGACCGCCGCGGCCTCGCGGGCGCGCGGAGCGTGGAACCTGCACGCGCTGACCGCGGACAGGCCGCTCGACCTCTTCCTCCTGCACGCCTCGGCGATGCCGCTCCTCGGAGCTCCTGGCGACGCGGGCTCCGCGGCGGCCGACGCGTTCCTCGGCGCGCTCGCGCACCACCGGCGCTCCAGGGGGTTGCCCGCGCTGAGCGTCGACTGGGGCCTCTTCGCCGAGGAGGCCCCGGCGGAGGCGCGCCACGGCGCCGCGGCGCGCCTCTCGCGCGGGGGGATCGGGCTCCTCGCGGAGGCGGACGCGCTGGCCGCGCTCGATCGCCTGCTCGGGGGAGGGGCGGCTCAGGCCGGCGTCCTCAGGTTCGACCTGCGCCGGTGGCTCGAGTTCTACCCGACCGCCGCCGCGTCGCCCTTCTGGGAGCGCCTGCGCGAGGAGGGCGATCGCGCGAAGCCGCGCGCGCCCGAGGTCGCGCGCTTCCGCGCGACGCTCGACGGCGCGACGCCGGAGGAGCGGCCGTCGCTCATCGAGGGCTTCGTCCGGGAGGTCGCGGCCAGGGTCCTGCGGTTCGAACCGGGATCGATCGACCGGCACGTGCCGCTGAGCGATCTCGGCATCAACTCGCTGATGAGCCTGGAGCTGCGCAACGGCCTGGAGGCCGGCCTCGGGCTCTCGCTGCCGTCCACCTTGCTCTGGACCTACCCCCACGTCGCCGGGCTCTCGGCGTACCTCGCCGAGCGGCTCGGCGCCGGCGCCGGCGCTCGGCCCGCGTCGCCTCCGCCGGCGCCGCGGTCCCCGAGCGCGGCGCTGCAGCCCGCGGCGGCGCAGGAGGTCGAGCCGATCGCCGTCGTCGGCCTGGCGTGCCGGCTGCCCGGAGGCGGGAGCGACCCCGAGGCGTTCTGGCGAGCGCTGGAGGACGGCGTCGACGCGATCCAGCGGATCCCCGCGACGCGGTGGCCCGACGACGCGATCCCCGACGGCCTGCCGGGGACGCGCTGGGCCGGGCTGCTCGACAGGGTCGACGGGTTCGATGCGCGCTTCTTCGGCATCGCGCCTCGCGAGGCCACGAGCCTCGACCCGCAGCAGCGCCTCCTGCTCGAGGTGGCCTGGGAGGCGTTCGAGGACGCAGGGCAGCCCGCCGAGCGGCTCCTCCGCAGCCGGACCGGCGTGTTCCTCGGCATGGCGGTCCAGGACTACCAGCACCGCGTCGCCGCGCTCGATCCCCGGCAGCTCGACGCCTACTGCGCGACCGGAACCCTGGCGAGCACCGCCGCGGGGCGCCTGTCCTACGTGTTCGGCCTCGAGGGGCCGAGCATGACGGTGGACACGGCGTGCTCCTCCTCGCTCGTCGCGCTCCACCTCGCCTGCCAGAGCCTCCGGAGCGGCGAGAGCGACATGGCGATCGCGGGGGGCGTCAGCCTCATCCTGTCCCCGCTGACGATGTGCCTGATGGGCCAGACCCAGGCGCTCTCGCCCGACGGTCGATGCAAGACGTTCGACGCCGCCGCGAACGGGTACGTGCGGGCGGAGGGCTGCGGCATGGTCGTGCTCAAGCGGCTCTCGGATGCGCAGCGGGACGGCGACCGGATCTGGGCGCTGGTCCGCGGCTCGGCCGTCAACCAGGACGGGCGCTCGTCGGGGCTGACGGCGCCGAACGTGCTCTCGCAGCAGGCGCTCCTGCGGCAGGCGCTGGAGAGCGCCCGCGTCTCGCCGGCCCAGGTGGGCTACGTCGAGGCCCACGGCACCGGCACCTCCCTCGGGGATCCGATCGAGCTCGAGGCCCTGAGAGAGGTGCTGGGCGGGCCGCGGCCCGACGGGCCGCCGTGCTGGCTCGGCTCGGTGAAGACCAACATCGGCCACCTGGAGGCGGCGGCGGGGGTGGCGGGGTTCATCAAGGTCGTGCTGGCGCTGCGCCACGAGACGATCCCGAAGCACCTGCATTTCCAGACGCTGAACCCGCGGATCTCGCTCGAGGGCACGCCGTTCGCCGTCCCGGTGGAGCCGCTGCCCTGGCCGTCCGGAGGCGCGCCGCGGATCGCGGGGGTGAGCTCCTTCGGGATCAGCGGGACCAACGCGCACGTCGTGCTGCAGGAGCCCCCGCCGCCCGCCCCGCCGTCGCCGGAAGGCCGCGCGTCCGTCGTGCTCCTCCCCCTCTCCGCGAAGAGCCCGGCCGCGCTCTCGGCCCTGGCGGAGGCGTACCGGCGGCTCCTGGTCGAGGACCCCGCCGGCGCCGCCGTGGACCTCGCGGACATCGCCTACACCGCGAGCGTGCGGCGCAGCCACCACGAGCACCGGCTGGCCGTCGTCGGCGGCTCGCGGCAGGAGCTCGCCGGGCTGCTCGCGGCCTGCGGGCGGGGCGAGGAGGCCGCCGGCGTCGCCCGCGGGGACGCGCGCGCGTCGGCGCGGCCGCGGGTCGTGTTCGTGTTCCCGGGCCAGGGCTCGCAGTGGCCCGGCATGGCGCGGCAGCTCCTCGCCGAGGAGCCGGTCTTCCGCGAGGCCCTCGCCGCGTGCGACGCGGCGATCGCGCGGGAGGCGGGGTGGTCGCTCCTCGAGGAGCTCCACGCCGGCGAGGAGCGCTCGCGCCTCGCGGAGATCGACGTCGTGCAGCCGGCGCTCTTCGCGATCGGCGTGGCCCTGTCGGCGCTCTTCCGCGCGTGGGGCGTGGAGCCGGACGCCGTGGTGGGGCACAGCATGGGCGAGGTGGCGGCGGCGCACGTCGCGGGCGCGCTGACGCTGGACGACGCCGCGCGCGTCGTCTGCCGCCGGAGCAAGCTCCTGCGGCGGATCAGCGGCGCGGGCGCGATGGCGCTCGTGGAGCTGCCCATGGAGCAGGCGCGGCAGCTCGTCGCCGCGCACGCGCACGCGGGGCGCGTCTCCGTGGCGGTGAGCAACAGCGAGCGGTCGACGGTGCTGTCCGGCGAGCCCCTCGCGCTCGACGAGATCCTCGCGGAGCTCGCGCGGCGCGGGGTGTTCTGCCGCCGCGTGAAGGTGGACGTCGCGTCGCACAGCCCGCAGGTGGATCCGCTCCTCGACGAGCTACGGGCGGCGCTCGAGGGGCTCGCGCCGGGGGCGGCGCGGGTGCCCATGCGCTCGACCGTGAGCGGCGAGATCTGCCGCGGCGAGGAGCTCGGGCCGGAGTACTGGGCGCGGAACCTGCGCGATCCGGTGCTGTTCTCGGGCGCCGTGCAGCGGCTCGCCGAGGGCGGGCCCGCGCTGTTCCTCGAGCTGAGCCCGCACCCGATCCTCGCGCCCGCCATCGAGGAAGGGCTGCGCGCGAAGGCGCCCGGGGGCGCGGCGCTGCCGTCGATGCGGCGGGAGCGGGACGAGCGGCGGAGCCTGCTGGAGGCGCTCGGCGCGCTCTACGCGCACGGCTACCCGGTGGACTGGACGCGCCAGCACCCGTCGGGGGGCCGCTGCGTCTCGCTGCCGGCGTACCCCTTCCAGCGAGAGCGCTACTGGATCGACGAGGCCCCGCGGGCGCCGTGGCCCGAGGGGCGCCCCGCGGCGCCGGACGACGGCGACGACGAGCTGCTGTACGCCGTCGCGTGGGAGCGCCGCGCGCCGGAGCCCGCGGACGGCGACGGCCGCCGCTCCCACCGTGGCGCCTGGCTCGTGCTCGCGGACCGGACCGGGACCGGCGCCGAGCTCGCGGAGCTCCTGCGAGCGCGGGGCGACGCCTGCGTCGTCGCCGTGGCCGGCGAGGCCACGGCGCGCCACGGGGCCGGGCTCTACGAGCTCGACCCGCGGGACCCGACGGCGTTCCGGTTCCTGCTCGAGGACGCGTTCGGCGGCGGCCCGGCGTGCCGGGGCGTCGTGCACCTGTGGAGCCTGGACGCGCAGGGCCCGGACGGCGTCACGCTGGAGACGCTGGAGCGGGACCAGCGCCTCGGGACGCTGAGCGCGATGTTCCTCGCGCAGGCGCTCCTGCGCAGGGGGTGGCGCGACGCGCCGCGGCTATGGCTCGTGACCCGCGGCGCGCAGGCCCTGGCGGAGGCCGCGCCGGTGTCGGTGTCGCAGGCGCCGCTCCTCGGCTTCGGCCGCGTGCTCGCCTCCGAGCACCCGGAGCTCCGGTGCACGCGCGTGGATCTCCCCCCGGCGCGCGCGCCGGAGGACGCCGCCTCGCTCGCGCGGGAGCTCGACGCCACGGACGACGAGGATCACATCGCGCTCCGGGCGGGCGAGCGCTACGTCGCGCGCATGGCGCGCACCGCGCTGCGGGGCAGGCGCGCCGGCGGCGTCGATCTGCGGCCGGACGGCACCTACCTCATCGTCGGCGGGCTCGGGGGGCTCGGGCTCTCGCTGGCGCGCTGGATGGTGGCGCGGGGCGCTCGCCACCTCGTGCTGGCGGGCCGCAGCGGCGCGTCCGAAGCGGCGCGGTGCGCGATCGACGCGCTCGAGGCGCAGGGCGCGCGGGTGGTCGTGGCCCGGGCGGACGTGTCGCGTCGCGATCACGTCATCGAGCTCCTCGCGGCGATCGACCGGCGCGCGCCGCCGCTCCGCGGGGTCGTCCACGCGGCCATGGTCATCGCCGACCGCATGGTGATGGAGCAGAGCGCCGAGCGGTTCTGGGAGGCCATGGCCCCGAAGATGCACGGCGCGTGGAACCTGCACGAGCTGACCGCGGGCAGGCCGCTCGATTTCTTCGTGATGTACTCGTCGGTGGCCTCGCTGCTCGGCGCGCCGGGCAACGGGAACTACACCGCGGCGAGCGTGTTCCTGGACGCCCTCGCGCATCACCGGCGCGCGCTCGGGCTCCCCGCGCTGAGCATCGACTGGGGCCTCTTCTCCGACGTGGGCATCGCGGCCCGGCAGGCCGAGGTCATGGGCCGCGTGGGCGACCGGGGGATGGACTGCCTCACGGAGGAGGAGGGGCTGCGGATGCTGGAGCGCCTGCTCGAGGCGGACATGCCCCAGATCGCGGTCGTCCGGTTCAACGTGCACCGGTGGCTCGAGTCCTACCCGAGCGTCGCGCGGTGGCGCTACTGGGACCGGCTCACGCGCGAGCGCGCCCGCGCGGCGCCGAGGTCGTCGGACATCCTCCGGGTCCGCGAGGCGCTGGAGCGGGAGCCGCCCGAGGAGCGCCGGTTCCGCCTGCAAGGGCACCTGAAGGAGCAGCTCGGCCGCGTGCTCCGCGCGGATCCGGCCGCCATCGGACCGCTCGAGGTGTTCGCCAGCCTCGGGATGGACTCGCTGACGAGCCTCGAGTTCCGCAACCGCCTCGAGACGAGCCTGGGGCTCAGCCTCTCGGCGACGCTGCTGTTCACGTACCCGAACATCGCGTCGCTCGCCGACCACCTGCTCGCCGAGATCGAGGCGGTCGACGCCCCTGATCAGAAGGCGGCCGAGCGGACCTTCGCCGGTCTCCTCGGCGATCTCGACGGAAGCGCGTTGCTGAGCCTCCTCGACGAGGAGCTCACGCTGGCCAGCGGGAGGAGATCGGTATGAGCGTGCCGGTGACGGATTACGAGGCTCGTTTGCGGCAAGCGATCGCCACCATCCGGGAGCTCCGGGCCGAGCGGGACGCCCTCGCGCGCGCCAGATCCGAGCCGATCGCCGTCATCGGCATGGCGTGCCGGCTCCCGGGCGGCGCCTCGACGCCGGAGGCCTACTGGCGGCTGCTCGAGGACGGCGTGGACGCCGTCACGGAGATCCCCGCCGAGCGGTGGCGCCTCGATCCGGCGCCCGACGAGGCCCCGGACCCGCGGGCGCGCGCGATCCGCTGGGGCGCCTTCCTCCGGGACGTGGATCTGTTCGACGCTCGGTTCTTCGGGATCTCGCCCCGCGAGGCGGAGCGCATGGATCCGGCGCAGCGCCTCCTGCTCGAGGTGGCCTGGGAGGCCCTGGAGCGCGGCGGGCAGGTCCCGGAGCGGCTCGCGGGCACCAGCACGGGCGTCTTCCTGGGCATGACCACCAACGACTACGCCCACCTGTGCGGCGCGTTCGAGCCTGGCGCGCAGGACATCCACGTCATGACGGGCAACTTCTTCTCGTTCCCCGCGGGCAGGCTCTCGTACACGCTCGGCCTCCAGGGGCCGAGCCTGACCGTCGACACCGCGTGCTCGTCGTCGCTCGTCGCGGTCCACCTCGCGTGCCAGAGCCTGCGGAGCGGCGAGTGCTCGCTCGCCCTCGCGGGCGGCGTCAACCTCCTCCTGTCGCCGGTGATGATGCGGCTCATCGCGACGACGGGGGCGCTCTCGCCGGACGGCCGGTGCAAGGTCTTCGACGCGGAGGCGAGCGGCTTCGTTCGCGGCGAAGGGTGCGGGCTCGTGCTCCTGAAGCGGCTCTCCGACGCGCAGGCCGACGGCGATCCCATCTGCGCCGTCATCCGCGGATCGGCGGTCAACCAGGACGGCCGCTCCACGGGGATGACCGCGCCCAACGTCCTCTCCCAGCAATCGATGCTGAAGAGGGCCCTGGAGAGCGCCGGCGTGCAGGCCTCGGAGATCGGCTACGTGGAGACGCACGGGACGGGGACCTCGCTCGGCGATCCGATCGAGGTCGAGGCGCTCGCGCACGTCGTGGGGAGGCCGCGCGCGACCGAGGCCGCGTGTGTGCTCGGGGCGGTGAAGACGAACATCGGTCACCTCGAGGCGGCCGCCGGCGTGGCGGGGTTGATCAAGGCGGTGCTCGCCCTCCAGCACGGCGCCATCCCGGCGAACCTCCACTTCAGGGCGCTCAACCCGCGCATCAAGCTGGAGGGCACGTCGCTCGCCATCCCCACGCGCAAGCTCGCGTGGAAGGCGGGCGGCGCCGCGCGCCTCGCCGGCGTGAGCGCGTTCGGCCTGAGCGGGACCAACGCGCACATGATCCTGGAGGAGGCGCCGCCGAGCGCCGCCGCCTCCGCGGGCGAGGCGAAGGTCGTGCTCTTGCCCCTCTCGGCGAGGACCCCGGAGGCGCTCCTCGCGGCCGCGCGGGCGTTCCGCGATCTCCTGCGCGAGCCTGTCACGGACGCGTCCCCGCGCCTCGCGGACATCGCCTACACGGCGAGCGTCCGGCGGAGCCACCACAGCCATCGCCTGGCCGTGGTGGGGAGCTCCCGGGAGGAGCTCGCGGCGTCGCTCGACGCCTGCGTCGAGGGGCAGGCGCCCCCGGGGGCGACCCGGAGCGTCGCGGAGCCGGGAGCGCGGGTCCGGGTGGCCTTCGTGTTCTCGGGGCAGGGATCGCAGTGGGCCGGCATGCACCGCGAGCTGTTCGCGGAGGAGCCGAGCTACCGCGCCGCGCTCGAGGCCTGCGACGCGCTCGTGCGGCGCCACGCCGGCTGGTCGCTCCTCGACGAGCTCGACGCGCCCGAGGCGACCTCGCGCCTCCAGGAGACCGAGGTGGCGCAGCCGGCGCTCCTCGCCGTCCAGGTGGCGATGGCCGAGCTCTGGCGATCGCTGGACGTCCGGCCCGGCGCGGTCATCGGGCACAGCGTCGGCGAGATCGCGGCCGCGCACGTCGCGGGCGTCCTGAGCCTGGAGGACGCCGTCCGGCTGGTGGTGCTGCGCGGGCGCCTGATGCAGCGGACGAAGGGGCTCGGGAAGATGGCCCTCGTCGCGGTGCCCGCCGACGAGGCGGCGCGCCTCCTCGAGGGCGCGGGCGATCGCCTCGCCATCGCGGCCGTCAACGATCCGCGCTCGGCCGTGCTGGCTGGCGACGAGGCGGCGCTCGCGGACGTGCTGCGCCGCCTGCGCGGGGAGGGGGTGGATTGCCGCCTGCTCCCGGTGAGCCACGCCTTCCACAGCGCGCAGATGGCGCCGCTGGATCGCGAGCTCGAGGCCGCGCTCTCCGGGCTCTCTCCCCGGAGCGCGGCGCTGCCCCTGTTCAGCACGGTGACCGGCGCGCCGGTCGCGGGGAGCGAGCTCGATCCGGCGTACTGGGCGAGGAACATGAGGGAGCGGGTGCGGTTCGCGGGCGCCGTGGACGCGGCGCTGGCCGCGGGGTACCGGATCTTCCTCGAGGTCGGCCCGCATCCCGTCCTCGCCGGCCACCTCCGGCAGTGCTTCTCCGCGCGGGGGGCGGACGCTCATGCGGTCTCCTCGCTCCGGCGAGAGCTCCCGGCGCGGCGGTGCCTGCTGCAGTCGCTCGGGGCGCTCCACGCGCACGGCCAGGCCGTCGCCTGGCAGCGCCTCTATCCGGCCGGAGGGCGCTGCGTCTCGTTGCCGACGTATGCCTGGCAGCGGACGCGGCACTGGATCCAGCGCGAGCGACCGGAGGCGCCGGACGCCCCGGTCGCGCCGCGCGCGTCCGGCGGCGCGCCGGCGGCGGTCGACGTGGGCGCGCCGGCGCCGGTCGCCCTGGTCGAGCGCCTCAGGGCGGTGACGCCCGACGAGCGCCGGCGGGTGCTCGAGGGGTGGCTGAAGACCTCCGCGGCGCAGACGCTGGGGCTGGACGCTCCGGAGAGGATCGCGCCGGGCGCGAGCCTGCTCGACCTCGGGCTCGACTCGCTGATGAGCCTGGAGCTCCGCGACCGGATCGCGCAGGGCCTCGACATCAAGCTGCCGGTCAACCTGCTGCTCGAGCATCCGACCGTCGCGGCGCTCGCCGAGCGCGCGCTGGACGCGCTGAGCTTGCCCGCGCCGCCGGGCGGCGAGCGCGGTCGGCAGGATGGCGGAGCGCGACCGACGTCGCCGCTCGTCGCGATCCAGCCCGGCGGCGAGGGATCGCCGTTCTTCTGTGTCCACCCGTTCGGCGGGCCGGTGCTCTGCTACACCGAGCTCGCCCGCCACCTGGGAACGGAGCGGCCCTTCTACGGCCTCCAGGCCGTCGGGCTGGACGACGGCGCTGCGCCCGATGAGCGGATCGAGGACATGGCCGCGCGTTATCTCGAGGCCATCCGGTCCGTGAAGCCGGCTGGCCCCTACCTGCTCGGCGGCTGGTCCCTCGGCGGGCTCGTCGCGTTCGAGATGGCGCACCAGCTCGCGCGGTGCGGCGAGCGCGTCGCGTTGCTGGCCATGATCGATGGCTACATCGCGATCCCGAGCACCCGTGAGCGCCGGCTGTGGCAGCTCGTCGAGACCGCGAGGATGGCCCGCCCCGGGATGGCGTACGATGAGCTCCGCCGGCTCGACGAGGGTGAGCTGACGGAGCTCGTCCTCGGCGCAGCGCGCGGCGTGGCGCCCGGCTTCGCCGATGCGGTCAAGCGGCTCGGGGCGGCGCACGGGCGGGCCTCGCGCTCCTACGCGATGCCCTGTTATGGGGGTCGCGTGGTCTATTTCCGGGCAGCGCAGCAGCCGCCGCCCGGCCCCTTCGGTCCGGTGACGGAGCCCTACGGGGCCCTCTATCAGCCCATGGCTGGGATCTCGTCACAGCCGATCGAGATCCATGAAGTCCCGGGATCTCACCACACGATGCTCCGGGAGCCTCACGTCCGGGTCCTGGCAGAGCGGCTCAGGGAGCGCTTGCTGGCCGCGGACGTCTGCTCCCGCTGAGGCGAGCGGGACGGTCAGGCCTGCAGAGGGCAGATCGGAGCACATCGGACGCCGCTGTGAGCCTTCGCCCGGCGTCTGCTCGGGTGTGCAGCTGCGCCGCCGTTCCCGGTGTGTCTGCAATGAAACCCTACACGCCCCGATCGAATTACGATAGGAGATCAGGGGGGCAACCTGGGCGGAGCCGCCGCTCTGGTGCGCCACGGCTGGGTTGTCTCGTTCGAGCGGTCAGCCGGCGTGAGGAGGACAGGGATGGAGAACAGCACGGCGGTAACCTTCTCGTCGGGGAGGGTCTGGCTTGACGATGCGAACGGGATTGTGCGGGTCGAGTTCGCGCCAGGGACCCACCAGACGCTCGAGATCGCCCGGGAGGTCATCGCTGCTATCAACTCGGTCATCGGCGGCTTGCGGCGGCCGGTGCTCGTCGATCTCACCCACGTGAAGGTGATCGAGCGCGACGCCCGGTCCTTCTATGGAAGCCCCGAGGCGACGGCGAGCTGGCCTGCTGTGGCGATGCTGGCCGACTCGCCCTTGAGCACGACCATCGCGAACATCTGGCTGGCGGTCTTCAGCGCGATCCAGGGCAAGCGCGCCAAACCGTACAAGATCTTCTCCGACGAGGCGGCCGCGGTCGAGTGGTTGAAAGGGTTCCGCTCGTGAGCGAAGGAGAGCCGTCGACCGACTCTCGTGTTGCCGAGCTCTGCTCGATCCTCCTCGGGGCGACTCCGGCGCTGGGCGAGGCCCCGGGCGAGGCCAGCTTCGACCTGGCGAAGCGCGCCGCCGAGGCGCTGGTAGAGGAGATGATCGAGCGGCGGGCGAGGGAGGAGCGGCAGGAGCGCCGGCTCAACGACATCATGGTGATGCTCAACTCCATCGTGTCGTTCGACTTCACGAAGCGGGCGGAGGTCAGCGATCGAGGCGACGCCTGGGACGCGCTCGCGCTCGGCCTGAACATGGTGGCCGAGGAGCTCGCCTCCAGGGTGGTGTCCAAGGAGTACGTCGACAACATCCTCCAGTCGATGAGCGATCTGCTCGTCGTCGTGGACAAGGCGGGCTCCATCACCAGCGTGAACAGCGCGGCGTGCCGCCTGTCGGCCTACACCGCCGAGGAGCTCGTCGGCGCGCCCGCCAGCACCATCTTTCCGGGCGCGTTCCCCTGCGTCATGGGCGACGACGAGAGCAGCGTCCTCCTGGAGGAGACGGCGTTCCAGAAGAAGACGGGGGAGGTCGTCCCTGTCTCCCTCTCCACCTCCGTCATCACCGGCGGCCTCGGGGAGAGCCAGGGGCTCGTCTGCGTCGCGCGCGATCTCACCGAGCGCAAGCGCCTCGAGGAGGAGGAGCGCCAGCGCCTCGAGCAGGTGGTGCAGACCCAGGCGCTCCTGCTCGAGGAGCTCTCGACGCCGCTCATGCCGATCGCGGATCAGATCCTGGCCATGCCGGTGATCGGCTCCGTGGACGATCGCCGCTCGACCCAGATCATGGAGACGCTGCTCAACGGCGTCGTGGCGCGCGAGGCGCGGATCGTCATCATCGACATCACCGGCGTGCGGAAGATCGACGCGCGGGCGGTGCAGGGCATCGTCAACGCGGTGAAGGCGGTGAAGCTCCTCGGCGCCCAGGTGGTGCTGACCGGCATCCGGCCGGAGGTCGCGGTGGCGCTCATGGAGCTCGAGTTCAACCTCGGCGGCATTTACACGTTCGGCTCGCTGCAGACCGGCATCGGATACGCCATGAAGCAGCTCCAGAAGCCGAAGCCGGCGTGACCTGACAGGCCACGAGGCCGCGCCGGCGAGCCCGGCATCGTCCTTGCCCGCGTCGGGCTCGCCGCGCCTCCGGGGAGGCGCGCTCCGAAAGGGGAACACGATGCTCAGGACGTCCCTTCACGTTTCCATCGTCCCGCTCCTCCTGGCCCTCGCCGGCGGCTGCTCCAGCGAGGGCCCGCCTCGGTCCGACGCCGGCGGTGCGCCGTCGGAGCAGCCGCCATCGCCATCGCCGACGTCGCCGTCAGCGCCGCTCGGGCCCGAGCAGCAGGCGGAGCTCGGCGCGCTGCTCGAGGAGCGGGAGTCCTCGGCGCGCATGA
This sequence comes from Sorangium cellulosum So0157-2, assembly GCF_000418325.1. Taxonomy (GTDB): domain Bacteria; phylum Myxococcota_A; class Polyangia; order Polyangiales; family Polyangiaceae; genus Sorangium; species Sorangium cellulosum_D. Next base: position 10,922,282 of record NC_021658.1, on the reverse strand, counting down.
CCGCCGCGGATTTCGCCTCGAAGTACCGCGTCGACTTCGCGTCGGGCCTCTCGTACGCGCCCGCGGACGCCGACAACCTGTCGCTGATCCAGGGCTCCACGTTCCGGCTCGACGACGACGAGCTCGCGAAGCTGTCCGCGAACGGCTTCGTCATCTCGGAGAAGCGGACCTTCCCGACCTTCGTGTACGGCTACGAGAGCATCTACGCGCTCGACCTGCCGCTCTACGTGTCGGCCGACTCCATCCTGTACGCGGTCCACCGCTCCTACGACGCGATCTTGAAGCTCCTGGAGGTCGCCTCGCTGTCCTCCGAGCTCGGGGCGATGCTCGAGGAGATGCGGGCGCGGCTCGCCGCGGGCGCGGGCGGCGAGCTCGGCGCCGAGGCGCGCGCCGACGCCGACCTCTTCACGGCCGTGGCGCTCGCGCTCCTGAACGACGAGCCCGTCGCGCCCGTCGCGGGCGCCGACGCGGCGAAGATCGACGAGCTCGTGGCGGGCGCCAGGGCCCACCAGGGCGTGGGCGAGGTGCGCCTCTTCGGCGTCGATCGGCTCATGGACTTCTCCCAGTTCGAGCCGCGCGGCCACTACGCCGACACGCCCGAGCTCGGGCGCTACTTCCGCAGCATGATGTGGCTCGGCCGCGTGGATTTCCGCTTCCTCGAGACCCAGGAGAACGGCGAGCAGGTCTTCCACCGGCGGCAGCTCGAGGGCGCGTACGCGCTGCGCGCCCTCGCCGAGGGGAAGACCCTCGACCGTTACACGCGCATCGACGACGCGATCCAGGCGTTCGTCGGCGAGAGCGACACTATGACGCTCCCCGAGCTCGACGCCTTGCTCGCGGACCTCGGCCTCGACGACGCCGCCGGCCTCGCCGACGTCGCGGACGACGCGATCGTCGCGGTCGTCGGGAAGAAGGGCTACGGGACGCAGCGGATCTCGAGCCACATCATGATCAACGGCCTCGACAAGGGCACGCTGCCCCTGTCGGCGAGCTTCGCGCTGCTCGGCCAGCGGTATGTCGTCGACTCGCACGTCTTCTCGAACGTGGTCTACGACCGGGTGCAGGGCGGCGCCGTCAAGCGCATGATGCCGAGCCCGCTCGACGTGGGCTTCGCCGCGCTCGGCAACGACCACGCGGGCCTCCTGCTCGCGCCCGAGCTCGGGCAGTTCTCCTACGCGCCCGACCTGCACATGATGCGCGTGCTCGTCGACGCGCACCCGGCCGATTTCTGGGGCAAGAACCTCTACAACCGCTGGCTCGGCGCGCTGCGCGAGCTGTCGCCGTCGCGGGCGCTCGCCGAGGCCGAGGGGCTGCCCGGGGTGGCGAAGACCGAGGCGTGGGGCCGGCGCCTGCTGAACACGCAGCTCGCTTCCTGGGCCGAGCTCCGGCACGACACGATCCTCTACGCCAAGCAGTCGTACACGGGCGGCACCACGTGCGAGTTCCCGGACGCCTACGTCGACCCGTACCCGGCGTTCTACGCGCGGATCGCCGAGCTGGCCGAGCACGGCGGCAGGATCGTCGAGTCGCTCGATCTATCGGCCTTTCCCGCGATCGAGACGGCGCTGTCGGCGTACTTCGCGCGGCTGCAGGGCGTCGCGACGACGCTCGGCGAGATGGCGGAGAACCAGCGCGCCGGGCTGCCCCTCACCGAGGAGCACCTCGCCTTCATCAACCAGGCCGTCCGGATCCAGTACGGCTGCGGCTCGCCCGAGGGCGTCGAGGGCTGGTATGCCGATCTCTTCTACCAGCCCGTCCTCGGCGCGAGCCAGGACCCGACGATCGCCGACGTGCACACCCAGCCGACCGACGAGCTCGGGGCGATGGTCGGCCGCGTGCTGCACGTGGGCACCGGCCTGCCGCGGCTCATGGTCGTCACCGCCGACCCGTGCGGCACGCCGCGCGCGTACGTGGGGCTCGTGTCGTCGTATTTCGAGAAGATCACCGGGAATTTCGAGCGCATGACCGACGAGCAGTGGGCCGGCGAGATCGTGGGGGCGACGCCCGACGATGTCGCCTGGATGAAGGACATCGTCGCCCGCTGATCGCGCGGCCCCGGGGCTAAGGCGGCGCGAGCTGGCCTTCGTGGAATGTGTGCCGTGGTGTGCCGGCCGAGGCGCCGGTGCGGCAGCGGGATCACGGTCTGCCGTGGATGTCGTCGCCTGGGGATCGCGCGTCGAGGGCGTGCCTAGCGCGGCGGCTGCACGGGCACCGCGCTTGGACCGCGGGCTGGAGTGAAATTTTACATCAGAGCCCGCTCGCGACAGGCTCGGGTTTGAGTTTCAATATTTCAATTCATCGGAGGCTCCGGACAGCCGCCGGGGGCGTGCTCGCCAGCGAAGCGCTTCTCTACTCCGCCCCCAGGGACGGTACGGCCAAGGCACTGGCGCTGTGTGTAGGTGGCGAGAAGTGGATCTCGTCGGCCGATATATCGGCCGACGAGGAATGGGCGCTGGATCGTTCGACGGGTCTATTGGGGCAACGCGGTGCCTCACTCACCACGTTCAGCTGGAGCGACGCGCTCGCATACTGCGAAAAGCTCAACCTTGCAGACTACACCGACTGGAGGCTGCCCAGCGTCAAGGAACTGCTGTCTATCGTCGACGATCCGCAGTCCGGTCCGGCGATCGACAGAGAGGCATTCCGGCGAGAGCCGCAACTGGCCACGACCAGGGCGAGGGGTGGGCGGTTACGGTCTAACGGCTACTTGGCCGCGATGCTCGCCAGGGCCTGTGCGATGCGCGGCGGCGCGTTGGGGCGGGCGTACATTCGCTCCATATAAGAGAGAAGTCCGGGACAATCGCCCAGCAGCTTGGCCTCGTTGCCCCAGTCGAGCGTGTAGGCGAGCACGAAGTCGGCGACGGTGACGCCGTCGCCCACGACGAACTGGCGGCCCCGCATGTGCTCCTCGAGCACCGTGGCCATCGCTTTGAACTCGCGGCTGGCGAGGTCGATGTCGGCGGGCAGGCGCAGCGCCTCGGGGTAGAGCGAGCGGTGCCGGGCGATGCGCCAGAGCGGCTGCTCGAGCTCGGTCACGGTGAACAAGAGCCAGCGGTTGAGCTCGGTCCGCTGCCGTAGATCGGTCGGCAAAAGGTGCTTTTGTGGGTACTTCTCTGCGAGATAAAGCACGATCGCCACCGACTCGGTGACCACGAGGTCTCCGTCGACGAGCACAGGCACCTTGCCGGCGGGGTTGATCTTGCGAAATTCGGGCCGGTTGTGCTCGCCCCCCCTGAGGTCGACGCTGATCGCTTCGAAGTCGACCCCCAGCTCCTGCAGCGTCCAGCGGACACGGATCGATCGGGTCGGCGCAAATTCGTAAAATTTCATCGTCGGCGCTCCTGTCGAGGTCGGTGCCCCATCCTTCGAGGCACGCTCCCCCTTGAGACCGGGCCGGCGGCGAAAACTGTTCGGCCGCCCGAGACTTTTTTTCGAGCCCTCCGCGCGCCCCAGGGGCTGTGCCGAGGACCCCGGCGAGGCGGGGGTGTTCGAGGTGCCCGCCCCTCAGCCGGGTAGCCGCGCCGGCACGCCGTAGCGCTCGAAGGCGCCCGCCGGTAACAAGAAGGTGTAGATGGCCGCCACCGCCCCGGGCGAGAGCGACGGCACCTGGAGCAGCAACGGGCGGAAGGCGCCGTCGTCTTCGCGCCGGTAGGCCACGAAGGCCGGCGCCCCGTTGGCGCGCACGGGCAGAAGGCGCAGCCGGCCCGCCGCGCCGCAAGACTTGTGCGCGGCGAAGCTCACGATGGCGTCGCGCCCCGCGTACCAGGTCGGCGTGGGCGGCATGGTCAAGAAGGCGTCCTCGCGCAACACGGCCGCGAGCAGCGTCAGATCGTTGGCCTCCCAGGCTCGCACGTAGCGCGCGAGCAGCTCGGCCGCCTCGCCCTCGGGCGGCTGCCAGGGCGCCTCGCGCGCGAGCGGGGCCTCGGCCTCGAGCGTCGCCCGGGCGCGCGAAAGCAGGCTGTTGGCCGCCGAGGTCGTCACGTCGAGCAGCGACGCGGTCTCCTCGGCCGACCAGCCGAGCACGTCACGCATGAGCAGCACCGCGCGCTGCCGCGGCGGCAAGAGCTGAATGGCCGCGAGAAACGCGAGCGCCACGCCCTCGCGCCGGCTCAAGCGGGCCTCGGGCCCGACCGCCTCTTCGACCGACCAGGCTTCAGGGCAGGGCTCGAGCCACCAGGGCTCGGGCGAGGGCGGCAAAGGCGGCACCGTCGGGTCGGAAGGCCCGCTCGCCTCGGGCAAGAGCGCCCGCGGCTTGCGCCGGGAGGCCAGGTCGAGGCAGACGTTGGTCACGATCTTGTAGAGCCACGCCTTGCGCGTGCCGCGCCCCTCGAAGCCGTCGAACGCCCGCCACGCCCGCACGAACCCCTCTTGCAGCGCGTCTTCGGCGTCGTGCAGCGAGCCCAGGATGCGATAGCAATGCAGGCGCAGCTGCGGGCCGAGCTCGGCGGCCAGGCGCTCGAAGGCCTCGCGGTCGCCGGCGGGCGCGGCGCCAGGCTCCTCGGCCCCGCCGAGCGGCGCCGGCGCGGGGTCGTGGTCGCTCATGCGCTGTCTATAGCGACCGCCCCGGGGGGCGCCAGCGCCGGGGGCGAGCGCAGAGGCTCCGGACGCCCATCATGACGGGAACCATCAGGGTCAGGGGGGCATCGAGGCTGAGAGCGGTGCGACGTTCCGGCCCGCTCCGCGCTCCGGCCGCCTGTCGCCGGTTCCGCGCCCTCCGCCATCGCGATCACCCCGGACAGGCGCCGGTTTGAATTTCAATTCACCCCGGCGCCTCCGGACACCCCCCAGCTCGCGCTGAACGCCTCCCCCCGCGCGCGCCGCTCCCCCGCCGCCCCCGCCCACCCCTCACGCCGCCGCCGCGGCCGACTGGAACGCCCGCGACAGCTCTGCCGGCGTCGGGAACGCCGCGCTCGCGAGGCCGCGCCGCGCCACCGCGAGCCAGCGCATCGGATCGGCGACCGCGCCGCTCGCGATCGCGGCGAGCAGGCGGCGGCGCATCCAGTCCTTGCGGCGGGGGGAGATGAAGCTCGTGCCGTGCTCGGCCGTCGGGCGCGGGACGTAGCTCGCCAGCGAGACGTGCGTCTTCTCGTGGAGCAGCAGATCCGTGAGCGCCGTGAACGCGGCCGCGTCGTCGCGCAGGAGCACCGCCGTGAGCAGCGTCCGCACCCGCGACGAGGCGAGGTTCACGCTGATCCCGCTCCCGTCGGTGTGCGCCATCTCGTCGGGGCCGTAGAGATCCTGGTGCACCCAGATCGGCGACGTCGGCAGATCCGCCGCCTCCGAGATCGCCGCCTCGATCCGCTCGATGACCGTCATGGCCGCGGCCACGGCGCGGACGCCGGGCACCTCGGCCGCGATCGAGAGGAGCGCGTCGCGCGAGGTGCGGGGCATCGGGCACGGCGCCGCGCTCGCCGCCCGCTGCGGCGCCGCCGCGGCGGCCTCGGCGAGCGGCGGCGAGGCCGCGCCCTCGGTCGCGAGCCGCCGCCAGAACGCCTGCGCGAGCGGCTCGTCGATCGCCAGGTACACGAGCTCCCCCGGCCGCGCGCCGCTAGGCGGCGCCTCCCGCGCCTCCCGCCCGGCCGCCTCGGGCGCCGCGGCGCCGCCGAGCGGCGCGCGGGCGGCGCTCCGCGCGTGCCCCGGCAGCGAGGCCTCGAGCGGGCGGAGCACGCCGTCCCGGTGCGCCTTGAGCAGCTCGCGCAGCGTGAGCGGCGCGCTCCGGGCGTGGAGCTGGCCGAGCAGCGGGGACAGCGCCGCCCCCGGAGGCCGCGGGCCGGCGTCGACGACGATCGACCGGAAGAGCGGCGCGTCGAGCAGCCCGCTCGCGAAGCGGATGACCTGCTCGGGGGCCGCCACCGTGGGGGTGCGCGCGCCCGGATCGAGCTCGTCCACCGCCTGGGCGGACGCGATCGTGACGCTCTCGCCGAGCAGCGCCGCCTGCACGAGCCGGTCGAGCACCGACGAGAGCCGGTGATCCACCGCGCGCAGGAGCTCGCGGTCGTACAGGGCGTCGCGCAGGATGAAGCGCTCGAACGCGGCGACGAGCGCCGCCTCGACGGCCGTGGACGCGCTCGCCGCGACCGCCGAGCGGCCCTTGTTGAGCGGCACCGCGAGCGGCAGCTCCGCGACGAGGCCGAAGCCGGCCGCCGTGATCGCGCGCGCGAGCTCCCGGTGCAGCCCGAGCTCGGGCCCGGGGAAGGGGTCGATCCGCGCCGCCACCGTGAGCCCCTTCTGGGTGATCGTGAGCTGCGGCTCGACGCCTTCGCCCCGCCCCACGAGGAGCTCGAGCGCGCCGCAGAGCTCGCCCGACGGCGGGAGCCGGAGCGGCACCTCGGCGGCGCGGCGGAGGCGCGCCCGCGCCGTGTTGACGAGCGCGCCGTCGACGTAGATCCGCGCCACGGCCGGGTCGACGAGCCCCACCGCCGAGGCCACCTCGGCGGCGAGCGCCGGCCGCGAGATCGGCTGCGCGAGCGAGAGCCGCACCGAGGTGCCCGTCGTCGACCGGCGCGGCGGCGCGGCGGCGCCCGCGAGGCCGGGCGGGGGCGCGGCCGAGGAGCGGGGCAGCGACAGGAGCGTCCACGAGAAGTCGTCGTAGGGCGGCCCCGCGCCGAGCGGCGCCACGAGCAGCCGGTGCCCGCCCGAGGGCGTCGCCGTGACCACCTCGATCCAGGGCGCGATCTCCAGCGCCGAGAAGAAGCCGATCCCGTGCTCGCCGATCGCGTCGGGCTCGCCCGCCTTGCCGCTCCGGAAGGGGACGAGCAGGTCGGCGAGCAGCTCGGTCCGGCTCATGCCGCGGCCTTGGTCGGCGACCGAGATCTCGCGCCCGTCCTCGGTCGAGCGGACGTCGATGCGGGCGCCGGGGGGCGAGGCGTCGAGCGCGTTCTGGAGCAGCTCGCGGAGCGGGCCGATCCGCGACGACGCCTGCGCGTAGATCGTGCGCGAGAGGATGCGCTGCGCGAGGTCGGGCACCGTGGCCTCGCCGCGGCAGGCGGCGACGAGCGCGAGGCGCTCCGCGCTGCTCGCCTGGAGGTACGCCTCCGCGCGCCCGTGGATCCGCACGAGGAGCAGCTCCGAGAAAAGCCCGTACGAGATCTGGGTCATGGATCGCCTCCGGACGTCCTTTCGCCGGGCCGGAGCGCGGCGCAGGCCGCCCCGTCCACGGGTTCGCCGACGATGAGATCGCGCTCGAGATCGGCCTCGCGCACCCCGGAGGCCCGGTCGAAGGCGGCCCGCAGCGCGTACCGGTCGCACCAGCCCGCGGGCCGCCGCACCGCCGCGCTGTCGTCGCGGATGAGCAGGAGCCGGCGCGTGCCGAGGCACGGCAGCGGGCCCGCCGGGCGCCGCGCCGGCGCGTCCGGGGACGGGAGCGCGTCCGGGGACGGGAGCGCCCCCGGCGCCCGGCGCGCCGCCGCGCCCGCCCCCGCCTGGGGCCGGCCCCGGCAGAGGGCGACCATGGTCGTGTGCGGGCTCACCGCGCGCGCGACGAGCAGCGGCAGCCCGGCGAGATCGCCGCGGCGCCGCGCCAGGGCCGCGAGCGTCTCCGGCGGGTCGAACTCGAGCTCGTCCTCGAGGAGCTCGCGCTCGCCGGGCAGGTGGGGCTGCCACTCGCGCTCGGCCCAGAAGCTCTCGGGCACGAAGAGCCGATCGGCCACGCTCGGCCCGAGGAACCCGAGCAGCGCCTCGCGCCGCTCGGGGTTCACCATGCAGCGCCCCGGGCCGAGCAGGGCGCGCGCGAGCTCGAGGGCCACCTCGTCCCAGCCCGCCGACTGCAGCATGAGCGCGCTGATCTGCGCGGCCATCTCGGCGAGCCGGTCGCGCGCGCGCCGGCCCTCGCCGCTCTCCGCGGCGAGCTGGATGAGCCGCCGGTAGAACGCCGTCGCGGCCGCGGTGAACGCCGGCCCGACCTTGAGCGCGTCGCGCCCCTCGGTCAGCTCCACGGCGGCCGGGAAGTCGATGAGCGCGAGCTCGGCCAGGGCGAGGCACGCCTCGACCTTGACCCCGGCGTGGAAGGTGGCCGCCGAGATGCTCGGGAGCAGCGCCCGCCCGCCGACGTGGAAGCGCGCGACGAGCGCGCCGTCGCGCCCCTCCGCGAGGCGGGCGCGCGCCTCCTCCCCGGGCGGGCCGCTCGGTGCGGCGGGGCGCGGGCCGCTGGCCGCGGGGGCGTCGTCCGCGCCGGCGGCCGGCGCGGACGCGATGCGCTCCTCGACGAGCCGCCCGCCCGAGATCAGCCGGCCGTCGTTCACGGCCGCGCCGTCGAGCAGCACGAGGGCGCGGCTCGCGGGGAAGAAGTGGAGCGCGTCGCGCAGGTAAGCGCGGACCGCGCCCGCCTCGAGCAGCGACGACGTGACGCGCACGCGCGTGCCGAGCAGCGGCGCGATCCGGCGCACCGAGCACATCAGCGCGGCGGTGAGCTCGGGCGACGCGCGGCCGCGGGCGCGCTCGGGCTCGCCGGGGGCGCGCTCGGGCGCGGCGCCCGCGTCGCCCAGGCTGGGCCAGGCCACGACGCGGATCGCCCACCCCTCGATGCCGTCGCCGGTGGTGAGGTGCAGGCTGAAGCCCTCCGGGTCCGACAGCCCGAGGCCGAGCACCGAGAAGAACCCGACCCCGAACCGGCCCAGATCGATCCCGGGCCGCTTGTCTGTCGCGAACGGGATGAGCAGCCGTGAGAGGATTGCCCGGAGCCCCATGCCGGCGCCGGTGTCGCTGACGTCGACGCGCCCGTCGATGACGGCGACGTCGACGAGCGGCTGCGGCGCGCGGGCCGCGTCGGCGGCGTTGAGCACGAGCTCGATGAGCGGCCGGAGCGGGTGCCCGAACTGGCGGGAGATCTCCTCGTCGAGGATCTTGATCAGGTAGGCGCGGTCGATGGGGGGCTCGGCGATGTCGCGCTGCCCTGCGCAGAGCGCGTCGAGGGCCGGGCGGTGCAGGCCGATGGCGACGAGCTCGTGCAGCGCTCCCAGAAAGTACAGCCCGGCGTCCCCTTTCGGAGGCGCGGGGCGCCGGCTGCCGCCCCCGTCACCCCCCGCTCCGTAGTGCGCGTGCACGCTCGACTGCTCCCCCTCACGCCCGCCCTCGACATCCCCCTGCGCGAAGTGCGCGCACCCACCGTGCGAATGCGCGCCGAGTGAGCGCCGAGCGGCGAACGATCGGCGGAGCTTTCACCGCCCGTGCCGAGCCGAGCCGTCGGGCGGCGGCCGTCCGTCCTTCAGCGCGCGGCCGCCGGGGGCGGCGGGCCCGCTACCCCGCGGCCCGCCGCGTGGGCGGCGAGCTCGGGGCGCCGCGCTCTTCGCCTTCGTCCGCCTCGCCCTGGGCGTCGCGGCGCTGCGCCGCGGCGCCGCGGGGGAGCCCCGCGCTCTGGGGCAGCGTCGTGCTCTGGGGCAGCGGCGTGGCGCTCTGGGGCAGGGGCGTGGGGCTCTGGGCAGGGTCGGAGAGCTGGGCCAGCTCGGAGAGCCCGAGCGCGCTCCACTTGCCGGGGGGCGGGATCGACAGCACCCCGGCGCGCTCGCGCTCCAGGCGCGCGTTCAGCTCGCCGCCGATGAGCAGCGCCAGGGCCAGGAGCCACAGCCAGAACAGGAAGATCGCGACGGTCGCGAGGCTCCCGTAGAACGTGGCGTAGCGGCCGAGCGTGGCGACGTAGAGCGAGAACAGGGTCGAGACGACCGACCAGAGCACCACGGTGAGCACCGCGCCCGGGAAGACCCGGCGCCGCTCGATGTTCGGGCGCTGGATCGAGAGCCTGAAGAACGCGGCCACCATGCAGGTGACGAGCCCGGCCGGGAGGGCGAAGGCGACGATGCGGGCGCCGATCGAGCCGGAGAGCGAGCCGATCAGCACGCCGACGCCGGCGACCACGGGCACCACGGCCAGGCTGGCCATGACGCACGCCGCCGCGATCGCCCTGCGGACGTACCAGGGGCGCTCGCGCGTGTTGTAGATGGTGTCGAACACGCCCATGGCGGTCGAGAGCCCGGAGGACGTGATCCAGAGGAAGCCGGTGATGCTGATGGGGGCGACCGCCGACGACTGCGAGAGCCGGAAGAGCTCCTCCGAGACGAGGTTCGCGACCTCCGGGGGCGCGGCCTTGAGGAGCGGCTGTGCCACGAGGTCCGACCACTCCTTGGTCCGGCTGAGCACGTAGCCGGCGAAGGCGGCGAGGGGGATCAGGCTGAGGAACGCGTCGAAGGCCATCGCGCTCGCGGCCCGCGGCCCGTTGTGGCGGTCCAGGCTGACGATGACGCTCCACACCGCCTTCGCGGCGCGGTGGCGCTCGATATGTCGCCGGATCGCAGATGGCACGGGCGCAGCGTCGCTCTCCCGGGTGCGGGGCGCAATACCATCCGCCGCGCGGGAGAGGCGCGGCGATCTCGGGACAGCGGCAACTTCCGGCCGCGCAGCCGGAGGCGCGCGTCGAGGACGCAGGGCCGCGGTGTCCGTGCGGGGCAGTCCCACACGCTGGAGCGCGTGACGGGCGCGAGGCGATCGCGTGGCGCGAGCGCAGACGCGGGCCGCGCTCAGGCCTCGGCGATCGTGTCGGCGCGCCTAGGCGTCGGCGTTCCTGTCGGCCGCGAGGAGGCTCTGCACCGCGTAGGGCACCGACTCGACGCCGGCGAGCTCGGCGAGGGCGTAGGCGATGTGCTCGCGGCTCGCGTGCGGCGGGATGCCGACGATCGCCCACGAGCCCCCCTCGCCGCGCTGCAGGTTGCTCCCGCGCTCGACGCGGAGCGCGGCGATGGCCGGGTAGACGGCGACGGTCATCCGCTTCGGCCGGAGGCGGTCCAGCGCGCGCATCGCGAAGGCGATCCGGTCGAACTCGCTGGGATCGCGGTACTCGACGTGCCGCTGCCGATCGATCTCCACGTGGTGGGCATCCCGCTCGCGCACGGGGTGAGCATAGCCCAAGCGGGCCGCCGCGCCGCTCCGCCCGCGGCGACCCCGGCGCCGCTGCCGGCCGCGACAGCGGGCGGGCGCCCGGAGCCCGGGGCCCCGCGGGTGCCGCCACGCGCCGGCCATGCTACGCGCCGGGGCGCCATGGACAGCCTCCCCCTGCTCGCCGACCACCCGTACGCCTCCTTCCTCGATCAGGTCGAGAAGCCCGCGCGCTACGCGGGCGGCGAGGTCGGCTCGGTCGTGAAGGACTGGGCGTCGGTCGAGGCGCGCGTCTGCCTCGCCTTCCCCGACGTCTACGACATCGGGATGAGCCACCTCGGCTTCAAGATCCTCTACAAGCTCCTGAACGACGACCCGCGCACGCTGGCCGAGCGCTGCTATGCGCCGTGGGTCGACATGGAGGCGCAGCTCGTGAAGCGCGGGCTGCCGCTCGTCTCGCTCGAGTCCGCGCGGCCGCTCCGCGACTTCGACGTCGTGGGCTTCTCCCTGCAGTTCGAGCTCACCTATTCCAACATCCTCACGATGCTGCACCTCGGCGGCGTCCCCCTGCGCGCGGAGGACCGCGGCGAGGACGACCCGATCGTCATCGCGGGCGGCCCGACGGCGACCCACCCGGAGCCGATCGCCCCCTTCCTCGACGCCCTCGTCATCGGCGACGGCGAGGAGAAGGCGACCGAGGTCGCCCTCACGTGGACCCGGCTGAAGCGCGAGGGCGTGCCGCGGCGCGAGCGGCTCATCGCGATCGCGCGCCTCGGCGCGGTGTACGTGCCCTCGCTCTACGCGACCCGGCTCGACCCCGACACCGGCTTTGTCGTCGTCGACCGCCCGCTCGTCGACGGCATCCCGTTCCCCGTCGACCGCGCCCTCGTCGACCTGAACCAGTACCCCTTCCCGGACGAGAGCCCCACCGGCGGCCCCGAGGCCATCTTCGACCGCATGTCGATCGAGATCGCGCGCGGCTGCACCGAGGGGTGCCGCTTCTGCCAGGCCGGCATGATCTACCGCCCGGTCCGCGAGCGCGATCCCGAGCAGATCGTCGACACCGTGATGCGCGCGGTGCAGAAGTCCGGCCAGGACGAGGTCTCGCTCACGGCGCTGTCGACGGCCGACGTCTCGTGCATCTCGCCGCTCGTCAAGAAGGTCACCGATCGCCTCACGAAGGAGCGCATCTCGCTCGGCGTCTCGTCGCTGCGCGCCTACGGGCTCGAGCCCGACCTCCTCGACGAGCTGAAGCGCGTGCGCGCCACGGGCCTCACCTTCGCGCCCGAGGCGGGGACCCAGAGGATGCGCGACGTCGTGAACAAGAACGTCACGGAGGAGCAGCTCCTCGAGACGGCCGAGCGCGTGTTCAGCCGCGGCTGGGGCAAGATGAAGCTCTACTTCATGATCGGCCTCCCCACCGAGACCGACGAGGACGTGCGCGGCATCGTCGAGACGGGCGCCCGCGCCGCCGGCGCCGGGCGGAAGGCGGCCGGCAAGGGCAAGCCGGTCGACGTGACCGTCAGCGTCTCGACCCACGTGCCGAAGCCGCACACCCCGTTCCAGTGGGCCGCGATGGACACGCTCGCCGAGGTCGGGCGCAAGCAGCAGCTGCTCAAGGACACGGTGCGGCCTTACCGCGCCGTCACGCTGAAGACGCACGAGGCCCACGCCAGCGTCCTCGAGGGCATCTTCGCCCGCGGCGACCGCCCCCTCGCCGACGTCCTCGAGCGGGCGTGGCGGAGCGGCGCCCGCTTCGACTCGTGGGACGATCAGCTCAAGCTGTCCGTGTGGGAGGAGGCGTTCGCGCACTTCGGCGTCGACCGGGCGAGGTACCTCGGCACCCTCCCGGTGACGGCGCGGCTGCCGTGGGATCACATCGACGTCGGCCTCGAGGAGGGCTTCCTCGCGAAGGAGTACAGGAAGGCGCTCCAGAGCCGCCTCAGCCCGCCGTGCGGCAAGGTCGCCGGCACGTTCGTGCACCACACGAACCTCGAGGACGCCAGGGCCGATACGCGGCGGCTCGTCTGCTACGACTGCGGCGTCGCCTGCGACATGACGCAGATGCGCGAGGAGCGGCTGACCTTCCTCGACCGGCTCGGCGCCCACAAGCGCTCGCTGCCGGTGCTCACCGGCGCGGCCGCCTCGCTGCCGGCGGACGCCGCGCCGTCGCCCGCTGCCGCCGCCAGCTCGCCCGCCGAGCCGGCGCACCTCGTCGAAGCGGAGTCCTCGCCCGCCGGCGAGGCGGAGCTCCCGCGCGCCGGCGCCGAGGATCCGTCCCGCGCCGAGGCCGCGGCGCCCCCGCGCGCGAAGCCGCGCGCGCCCGCGCCGAAGGGGCGCGGCGGCTTCCGTTACCGCTTCCGCTTCGAGAAGACCGGCCCGATGGCGCTGCTCGGCCACCTGGACGTCGTGCGCGAGCTGCCGCGCGTGCTCCGGCGCGTCGGCGCGCCGATGACCTACACCGCGGGCTTCCACCCGAAGCCCGACATGACGTTCTCGCCGGCGCTCTCGCTCGGCGTCATCAGCCTCGACGAGTACGTCGACCTCCGCCTCGAGCGCGACCTCGACCCGGCCGCGCTCGAGGCGCTCGTCGCCTCGATGTCGGCCGCGAGCCCCCGCGGGCTCGCGTTCCGCGGCGCCGTGAAGCTCGGCCCGGAAGACCCCGCCCTGAGCAAGCTGATCGCCGGCGCGCGCTACGTGCTCGCGTTCGCGCGCTCGGCGATCGGCGCCGACGCCGAGGCGGTCCTCGCGGCCCGCTGCAGCGCCGCCCTCTCGGCCGCGTCGCTCCCGATCCGCCGGGAGATCGAGCGGATCGCGAAGATGGTCGATGTGCGCCAGTACCTCGTGCGGGCCGAGGTGGGCGGGCCCGACGTGCTCTCGGCGCTCGCGCGCGCGGGGCTCGTCGGCGATCTCGTCGCCCTGGAGGTCGAGGTCGACATCCGCGGCTCGGGCGCGGTGAAATCCTCCGAGGTCGCGGCGGTGATCGCGGGCGAGCCCGGGGGGGCCCCGGGCGCGATCGCGCCGCCGCCGCACCGCGCCGTGCGGCTTCAGCTGTTCGGCCGCGCCGCGCCGTCGGGCTCCGCCGCGGGCGAGCGCTTCTCGCTCTTCGACCTCGAGCGGGCGCGCCGCGTCAAGTCGGCCCCGGAGCCGGCGCCGTCCCTCGCGCTCGCCGCGGACGCCGAGTGAGCCAGCCCGGGACGGTCGCACCGCAAAGATCCTCCGGGTGACGTCATCGCGTCGCCCGCGGAGCGCGCGGGCGATCGCCCGCGGATCGGCTACGCTGCGGTCCGCTTTATGGCAAAAGAGGGTCACGAGACCGAATGCTGCGCCGCGCGCCTCGCCGCGGCGGGAGCGGTTGGTGCGAGCGTCGCCCATGAGCTGCGCAACGCCCTCGCGGTCGCGGAGTCGTCGCTCTACCTGGCGCAGCGCGACCTCGACGATCGGCCCCGCCTGCTGCGCCACCTCGACCGGGTGACGTGCGAGATCCGCAAGGCGCACGAGGTCATCGGCAGCGTCCTCGGGCTGGCGCGCGGCGAGCCGCTGCGGCGCGAGCCGGCGCACGTCGGCAAGCTCATCGAGAGCGCCCGGCACGCGCTGGTGCTGCCCACGGCGGTCCGCTTCGAGGTCGCCGTCGCGCCGGCCGACCTCACGCTCCTGTGCGACCCGATCCTGCTCGAGCGCGTCTTCTCGAACCTCTACCTCAACGCCATCGAGGCGCTCGACAACGCCCCTGGCGGCTCGATCGTCACGCGCGCGTGGCGAGGCGACGAGCGCACGTACCTCGAGGTCGAGGACAACGGCCCCGGCGTCCACCCCTGCGTGGTCGACCACCTCTTCGAGCCGCTCGTGACCGCCAAGGTGAAGGGGACCGGCCTCGGGCTCGCGCTGAGCCGGGTCATCATCGAGGCGCACGGCGGCGAGATCACGGCGACGACGGGCCGGTGCACGGGCACGGCGTTCCGCATGTGGCTGCCGAGCCAGTAGCCGGGCGCGCCGGCCGGGCCCGGCGCTGGACCCATGGCCGGGAGCGCCGCCGCCGGGTCGCGCCGCCCGCCGGGTCGCGCCGCCCGCATGCTATCGTCCTCTCATGTCCATGCAGGCCAAGCGCCGTCCGGCGGAACGCGGCCCGTTTCGGCCGGAGCACCTCCGCTCGGGCGCACCGTACGAGCTGTCGAATGGCCACCCTGTGTACTGCGCCCCCACGGGCGGGCGAGGCTCCGGGCCGAACCACCTGGGCAGCTCGGTCGTCGGGTGGGACCCGGCGGTCAAGGAGGCTGGCGTGGACACGGGTTATGCCCTGGGGCCGGGCACCCTCCGGGCGCCGGACGTGGCGGTGGGGAACGTGCCCGACCGGCCCGGCTGGGTGAAGGGAGTACCGGAGCTCGCCATCGAGTACGCCGACGTGGGGCAGGACGAGGCGGAGCTCACGGAGAAGATCGACGACCTGATCGCGGCCGGCACGAAGCTCGTGTGGGTGGTGCGCCTCAACGGCCCACGGCGGGTCGAGGTGCATGAGCCCCGACGGAAGGTGCGGGTCGTGCTCCCCGGGCAGACGCTGAGCGCGCCGGGCATCCTGAAGAACTCCTTCCCGGTCGAGGCGCTCTACGATCGCAGCGAGGCGGAGAAGGCCACGCTGACCAACCTGCTCCAGCGGCGCGGCTACGAGGACCTCGACGCCGTGCTCGCTGCAGGGCGCGAAGCGGGGCGTGAAGAGGGGCGCGAAGCGGGGCGTGAAGAGGAGCGCGAAGCGGGGCGTGAAGAGGAGCGCGAAGCGGGGCGCGAGGAAGGGATCCTCGAGGGCAAGCGCGATGCGCTGCGGCGCGTCCTCGATCGGCGAGGGCTGCGGCTCACGAAGTCGGCGGCGGCGAAGATCGCGTCGTGCAGGAGCGAGCGCGACCTCGATGGCTGGCTCGACCGCGCCCTCGTCGCGTCGACCACGGCGGAGGTGTTCAGGCGCGCGGCCCGCTGACGCGCCCCCTCGACCGCGCGCCGCGCCGGCTCAACCGCGGCCGCGGCCGCGGACGAGCTCGGAGACGGCCTCTCCCAGGCCCTCGAGCGTGAGCGCGAACATCGGGAAGATGCCCTTGATCGCGTCGACGGTCGGGTGGGGGTACGGGCCGATCCCGTCCGGGTTCAGCCACACGGCGCGGTCGAAATGCTCACGGAGCATCATCAGCCAGGCGACGCCGGGCAGCCGCGCGTCGGCGTCGGGCGGGGCGCCGCCGTAGCCCGACGAGCCGAGCAGCTCGTACGGCGCCATCGACGCGTCCCCGACCATCACGAGCTTGTGTTGCTTGCCGCACTCGCGGAGGAGCTCGCGCACCGGCACGGGCTCCTGCAGCCCCTCGGTCTTGTAGACCTTCTCGTAGACGCAGTTGTGGAAGTAGTAGCTCCGCAGCTCCTTCCAGTGCGTCGCGCGCTTCGCCGCGCTGAACAGCTGCGACACGAGCGCGGCGTTGGGATCCATCGAGCCGCCCACGTCCATCATCAGGATCACGCGCGTGTTCGGCCGGCGCGGGGGCCGCGTGACGATCTCGATCTCGCCCGCGTTCCTGGCCGTCGCGTCGATCGTCGCCTCGACGTCGAGCTCGCGCTCGCCGCCCTCGCGCGCGAAGGCGCGCAGCTTGCGCAGCGCCACCTCGATCTGGCGCACGTCGAGCGTGACGTCGCTGCGGTAAGGCCGGTAGCGGCGCGCGTCGGCGTTCTGCATCGCGCCGCTCCGCCCGCCCGCGGAGCCGCCGACCTGGATGCCGCTCGGGTTATACCCGCCGCGGCCGAACGGCGACGTGCCGCCGGTCCCGATCCACCGGTTCCCCCCGTCGTGGCGCTCCCGCTGCTCGCGGAGGCGCTCCTCGAAGCGCCGGAGCACCTCCTCGAGGTCGAGCTCCTCGATCGTCGCCTTCTCCTCCTCGGAGAGGGCGCGCATCTTCACCGGATCCCGGAGCCACGAGAGGAGCTCCTCCGCGATCGCCTTGGCCTCCACGTGCACGCCGCGGAAGTGCTGGGCGAACGCGAGGTCGAAGTCGTCGAGGTGCGCCTCGGAGTGGACGAGGAGCGCCCGCGCGACGTGGTAGAAGCCGTCGAGCGAGCTCTCGTGGAGGCCCGCGGCGAGCGCGCGCGCGAGGCCGATCGCCTCCTGGGCGCCCACTGGGACCTTGCGGGCCCGGAGCTCGTAGAGGAACTCGACGAACATCGCTACGACCGGTACCGCCTGCCGCCGGCCAGCTGATCGGCCAGGGCCGCGAGGTCCTGCTCCTTCTTGAGCAGCGCGCCGAGGAACGGCAGCGTCTTGTCGAGCTTCACCTCGCCCACGCCCGCCTTGCGCAGCACGGCGATCCAGTCGATGAGCTCGCTCGTCGAGGGCCGCTTCCGGATCCGGGTGTTCTTCCGGATCTCGTAGAAGACCTGCATCGCCTGATCGGCCAGCGTCCGATCGAGCTCGGGGTGGTGGACGCGGACGATGTCCCGCATGAGCTCCGGCTCCGGGAAATCGATGAAGTGGAAGACGCAGCGGCGCAGGAAGGCGTCCGGCAGCTCCTTCTCGTTGTTGCTGGTGATGATCACGACGGGCCGCTCGCGGGCGACGATCTCGTCCCCGGTCTCGGCGACGCGGAAGCGCATCCGATCGAGCTCGTGGAGGAGGTCGTTCGGGAACTCGAGATCGGCCTTGTCGACCTCGTCGATGAGGAGCACGACGCGCCTGTCGGCGCTGAACGCCCTCCCGAGGGGGCCGAGCTTGATGTAGCGGCGGATGTCGCGCACGTCGCCGTCGCCGAAGCGCGCGTCGTAGAGCCGCTGGACGGTGTCGTAGACGTAGAGCCCGTCCTGGGCGCGCGTGGTGCTCTTGACGTGCCAGGGGATGAGCTCGGCGGACAGGCTCTGCGCGATGGCCTCGGCGAGCAGCGTCTTGCCGGTGCCGGGCTCTCCCTTGACGAGGAGCGGCCGCTCTAGGACCAGCGCGCAGTTGACGGCGGCCTCGAGCGCCTCGTTGGTGAGGTAGCGTTCGGTGCCGCGGAAGCGGCGGAAGTCGGACATACCGAACGGTAGCACCCGCCGGCGAGCGCGGCGGTGCGCGCGGGCGGGGGCGAAACGTCGAGCGAGGTCGAGCGACGCCGAGCGACATCGAGCGAGCGCGCCGGGGTCAGAGCCAGTCGCGCGCGAGGTAGGCTGTCCACGAGGCCGCCCGCTCCCAGAGCGGGCGCCGGGCCCAGTGCGCGACGGTGATCTCGCGGCAGTGGGCGAGGTCGTCGGCGAACATCCGCTCCAGGGCGCCGGCGAACCCGCGGTGCGAGATGACGGCGTTCGCCTCGAGGTTCATGCGGAGCGACTGGCTGTCGAGGTTCGTGGAGCCGACGGTGGACCAGACGCCGTCGATGACCGCGGTCTTGGCGTGCAGGACGCGGCCGCGCCACTCGAGCATGCGGGCGCCGGCGTCGAGGAGGTGACCGTAGATGGTGCGCGACGCGAGCAGGACCGCGGGCACGTCGGTGGTGCCGGCGACCATGATCCTGACGTCGACGCCGCGGCGCGCGGCGGCGGAGAGCGCGTGGATGACCCGGAGCGGCGGCAGGAAGTAGGCGTTGGTGATGAAGATCCGGCGCCGGGCGCGCTCGATGGCGTGCCGGTAGGCCTCGCGGATGCCGTGGCGGTGCCTGCGGCGGGGGAGGTCGTTGCTGACGATCTGGACGGCGGGGTCGGGCCTGCGCTCGGCGTAGCTGTAGCGCTGACCGTCGATGGGGGCGCCGCCAGCGCGCTGCCAGGTGCGCAGGAAGAAGTACTGGAGCTCGGCCGCCGCGGGGCCCTCGAGCCGGAGGTGGGTGTCGCGCCAGCCGGCGCCGCCGTCCTCCGGGGCGGCGTAGTCGTCGGAGATGTTGAGGCCGCCGGTGAAGGCGACGGTGCCGTCGACGATGAGCGCCTTGCGGTGGTCGCGGCGGGCCACCTTCCCGAAGGGGGCCGAGAGCTCGAGGGGGCGGAAGGCGAGCGGACGGACGCCGGCGCGGCGGAGCCCGTCGAGGAACGACGATGAGACGGACGAGCCCCAGGCATCGAAGAGCACGCTCACCTCGACGCCCGCCGCCGCCCGCTCCACGAGCGCCTCGGCGAAGCGCCGACCGGTGCGATCGTCCCGCAGGATGTACGTCTCGAGGCAGATCGTGCGCTGGGCCCGGGCGATGGCCTCGAGCATGGCCGGGTAGGTCTGGGCGCCGTCCTTGAGGAGCGCGAGCCGGTGGGCGCCGACGGTCATCTCGGCGAAGGCGGGCGCGGTGGACGCGGGAGGGGGTGAGGACATGCAGCGAGGGGCCGAGCTGCTCGGGGTGAGGCGGCGGGATGGTAGCGCGGGCGGGCCAGGGATGTGCCACGCGAGCGAAGAGAATTTTAACGCAAAGGCGCAAAAATACGTGAATATCTGCGTTTTTTTGCGCCTTTGCGCTCTTTGCGCCTTTGCGTTGAACTCTCTCTCTCCGGATTCATGGCCAGGACGCCTGGTAGGTGGAACTGGCGTGGTGACGAGCAGGCTGAGTGAGCGTGTTAAGAGAAGGATGTCGGCGTGAACAGGAAATGTGGAGTTTGCTTTGACACCCGGTCGACGGGGGGACAGGCCGGTCGGTGCGACGGGCTTATTTGAGCGGAGCGGTTGGACTTGCGCCGGGCGCACGGGCATCATCCAGCGTCTGGCGAGGAGCGCCGCGACTCCGCGGTTCGGTCCGGCGGCTCGTGCCGAGGGAGGGGACGTCACGCGATGGCACCGAGGCGAGCGGAGGGGCGACACGCCGCGGAGGACGAGCTGTCGAGCGCGGGCGGCCGCGCGCACGGATATCCGAGGCCGCAGCTCCGGCGCGCCGGGTGGATCTCCCTGAACGGGACATGGGCGTTCGCGCTCGATCCGGAGGCGAGGTGGAGGAGGCCCGCCGAGGTCGCGTGGGATCGCATCATCGACGTCCCGTTCTCGCCGGAGACGGAGCAGAGCGGGGTCGGGGAGACGGGGTTCTATCGCGCCTGCTTCTACCGGCGGACGTTCGAGGCGCCCGACCTCCGCGACGGCGAGCGGCTGGTCCTGCACTTCGGCGCCGTCGACTACGAGGCCACCGTCTGGGTAGAAGGGAGCGTGGTCGCGCGCCACGTGGGCGGCTACACGCCGTTCAGCGTCGACATCACCGACGTCCTCGGCGCGAAAGGGGCACAGGAGATCGTCGTCCGCGCCGAGGACGACCCCGCCGACCTGGCGAAGCCGCGCGGCAAGCAGGACTGGCAGCGCGAGCCGCACTCGATCTGGTATCCGCGCACGACCGGCATCTGGCAGACCGTCTGGATGGAGCGCGTGCCGAGGACGTCGATCGGCGCCGTGCGCTGGGCGTCGAGCCTCACCCGATGGGAGATCGACTGCTATGTGAGGATCGCCGGGGAGCGGCGCGACGACCTGCGCCTCAGGGTCCGGCTCCACAGCGACGACGCGCTGCTCGCCGACGACACCTACGCCGTCGTCGCCGGCGAGGTGCACCGGCGCATCGCGCTCTCCGATCCGGGGATCGACGACTTCCGGAACCACCTCCTGTGGAGCCCCGAGTGCCCCATCCTGATCCAGGCCGAGATCGAGCTCCTCGGCGGGGACGGGGAGGTGCTCGACCGCGTCCGGAGCTACACGGCGCTGCGCTCGATCGCGATCCAGGGCGATCGCGTCGTGCTCAACGGGAGGCCGCTCCCGCTCCGGATGGTGCTGGATCAGGGCTACTGGCCCGGGACCGGGATGACGCCGCCGGACGACCATGCGCTCCGGCGCGACGTGGAGCTCGCGCGCGCCATGGGCTTCAACGGCGTGCGCAAGCACCAGAAGATCGAGGACCCCCGCTATCTCTACTGGGCGGATACGCTCGGCCTCCTGGTCTGGGAGGAGATGCCGAGCGCCTACCGCTTCACCGCGCAGTCGGTCGAGCGCCTCACGCGGGAGTGGACCGACGTGATCGAGCGCGATTACAGCCATCCCTGCGTCATGGCGTGGGTGCCGTTCAACGAGTCCTGGGGCGTGCCGAACCTGCCGGACAACGCCCGGGAGCGCCACTGGGTCGAGGCGCTCTACCACCTCACCAAGACGCTCGACGCGACCCGCCCCGTGGTCGGCAACGACGGCTGGGAGAGCGTCGCGACCGACATCATCGGGATCCACGACTACGACGCCGACGCGGAGCGGATCGCGCGGCGCTACCACGCCGAGGAGGTCCGGCCCCGGCTGTTCCAGCGCGAGCGCCCCGGCGGGCGCCTCCTCGTGCTCGACGGCCACCGCGGCGCGAGCGACCTCCCGATCATCCTGTCGGAGTTCGGCGGGATCGCGCTCCGGCAGGGCACCTCGGGTATCTGGGGCTATTCGCTCTACAACGAGCCGAGGTCGTTCGCCCGGGCCTACGAGAGCTTGCTCGCGGCCGTGCGCTCGGTCGAGCTGCTCAGCGGCTTCTGTTACACGCAGTTCGCCGACACGTACCAGGAGGCGAACGGGCTTCTCTACGCGGATCGCACCCCGAAGTTCCCGCTCCACGAGATCGCCGCCGCGACGCGCGGCCGCGTCGCCGGGCACCTGCAGCCCGATTGCCTGGAGCTCCGAGGGCGCGAGGGACCTCGGCAAGAGGGCGTGGTCGATCCCCTGGTCGAGGACGGCGGTTAGCCGCGCCGGGGGCGCCGGCCGGCCTGGAGCGCGGCCGCGCGTGCGCCGACCCCGATCTCGTCCAGCTGCAATGCGTGTCAGGGCCTGTTCCTCGACATGGACACCGCTTGCGCGGCGGCTCCGCGCGAGGAGCGCTGACGCCGCGTCGCGGCGCGATTCCGGGCATGCTCCTTGAATAGCGCTTGTCCGGAGCCCGGGATGCGACCCAGGTGCACAGCGAGATTCGAGCGGGAGGGATCGATGAGCGCGAGACCGCAGCCGGACGTGATCTGCTTTTCGCACCTGCGTTTCAGCTTCGTGTTTCAGAGGCCGCAGCACCTGCTCACGCGCTGCGCGCGGCGGCGCCGGGTCTTCTTCTTCGAAGAGCCGGTGTTCGACGGCGGGCCCGCGCGCCTCGAGGAGACGGCGACCCAGCACCAGGGCCTCTGCGTCGCGACTCCGCATCTGCCCTCCGGCGTCGAGCCGCCCCGGGCCTCTGCCATGCAGCGCGAGCTCCTCGACGGCATGATGAAGCGCCACGCGATCAGCGACTGCGTGCTCTGGTATTACACGCCGGTGGCGCTGTCGTTCTCTCGTCACCTCGCGCCCGCGGCGATCGTCTACGATTGCATGGACGAGCTCTCGGCGTTCGCCGGGGCGCCCCCGGCGCTCAAGGAGCGCGAGGCCGAGCTCCTGCGCCGCGCCGATCTGGTCTTCGCCGGCGGCGCGAGCCTCTACGAGGCGAAGCGCGCGCTGCACCCGAGCGTGCACGCGTTCCCGAGCGGCGTCGACGTCGCGCACTTCGCCCGCGCGCGGGCCGCCTCCCGCGCCGATCCCGAGGACCAGGCCGCGATCCCGAGGCCGCGCCTCGGCTTCTTCGGCGTCCTCGACGAGCGCATGGACCTCGAGCTCCTCGCCGCCGTGGCCGCGCTGCGGCCGGCCTGGCAGATCGTGCTGGTGGGGCCCGTGGTCAAGATCGACCCGGCGACGCTGCCCCGCGCGCCGAACATCCATGTCCTCGGGCAGAAGCGGTATGAAGACCTGCCCGCGTATCTCGGGGGCTGGGACGTGGCGCTCCTGCCCTTCGCCCGGAACGAGGCCACGCGGTTCATCAGCCCCACGAAGACGCCGGAGTACCTGGCCGGCGGCAGGCCCGTCGTCTCGACGTCGATCCGCGACGTGGTCCAGCCCTACGGCGAGCTCGGGCTGGTGCGCATCGCGGACGCGCCCCGCGACTTCGTCGCCGCCGTGGAGGCGGCCCTCGCCGAGGAGCGCGGCGCGATGCTCGCGCGCGTGGACGACGTCCTCGGGCAGCGCTCGTGGAACGCCACCTGGGCCAGGATGGAGCGGCTCCTCGAGGGCGCCCTGGCGCGCCGCGGCCTCGCCGCGGCGGCGAGGTGAGCCATGTTCGATTACCTCATCGTCGGCGCGGGCTTCGCCGGGTGCGTCCTCGCCGAGCGGCTCGCCCGCGGCGCGGGCAAGAAGGTGCTGCTCTGCGACGTGCGCATGCACATCGGCGGGAACGCGTACGACCATTACGACGCCGCCGGCATCCTCGTGCACAGGTACGGACCGCACATCTTCCACACGAACTCGCGGGAGGTCTTCGATTACCTGTCGCGGTTCACCGAGTGGCGCCCTTACCAGCACCGCGTGCGCGCCTGGGTGGACGGGCAGCTCCTGCCCATCCCGATCAACCTCGACACGATCAACGGCCTCTACGGCCTGAGCCTCAACGCGCTGGAGGTCGAGGGCTTCCTCGCCTCGAGGGCCGAGCGGCGCGAGCGCATCCGCACCTCGGAGGACGTGATCGTCAGCAAGGTGGGGCGCGAGCTCTACGAGAAATTCTTCCGCAGCTACACGCGCAAGCAATGGGGGCTCGACCCGTCGGAGCTCGACGCCTCGGTGACGGCGCGCGTCCCCGTGCGAACGAACCGGGACGACCGCTACTTCGCCGACACCTACCAGGCGATGCCGCTCCACGGGTTCACGCGGATGTTCGAGCGGATGGTCGACCACCCGGGCATCAAGATCCTGCTCAACACCGATTACCGCGAGATCTGCGCTGTCGTCCCGCACCGCGAGGTCATCTATACGGGCCCGGTCGACGCCTATTTCGACTACCGCTTCGGGAAGCTGCCCTACCGCTCGCTCGAATTCAAGTTCGAGACCAAGGACCAGGAGGTGTACCAGGCGGCGCCGGTCATCAACTACCCGAACGAGTACAGCTACACCCGGGTCACCGAGTTCAAGTACCTCACCGGCCAGGCGCACCCGAGGACCACGATCGTCTACGAGTTCCCGAAGGGCGACGGCGACCCGTACTACCCCGTGCCGCGGCCGGAGAACGCGGCGCTCTACCGGAAGTACGAGGAGCTCGCCCGGTCGACGTGCGGCGTCCACTTCGCCGGCCGGCTCGGCACGTACCGCTACTACAACATGGATCAGGTCGTCGCCCAGGCCCTCACCCTCTACGCGAAGCTGACGGGCGCGCCTGGCACTCGGCCCCTCGCGGAGGCGGCGTGATCGGGTCGGGCGCTGACGATTGCGGCGAGCCGGCGATCGAGGTCTGGGGCGGCGTCGAGTGCACGGTGAACCGTGTCGGCGACGCGTACCACGATCAGCTCGATCGGAACGGCCACGCGCACCGGCTCGACGACCTCGACCGCTTCGCCGAGCTCGGGCTCCGGGCGCTGCGGTATCCCGTGCTGTGGGAGCGCACGGCGCCGGACGGCCTCGCGCGCTTCGCGTGGGCCGACGCGCGCCTCGGGCGGCTGCGCGACCTCGGCGTGCGTCCGATCGTGGGGCTCGTCCACCACGGCAGCGGGCCGCCCCGGACGAGCCTCCTCGACCCGAGCTTCGTCGAGGGGCTCGCGCGCTTCGCCCGCGCGGTGGCCGAGCGCTACCCGTGGGTCGAGGACTACACGCCGGTGAACGAGCCGCTCACCACGGCGCGCTTCTCCGGCCTCTATGGCCACTGGTACCCGCACGGGCAGGACGGCCGCGCCTTCATCCGCGCGCTCCTCACGCAGTGCCGCGCGACCGCCGCGGCCATGCGCGCCGTCCGCGAGGTCAACCCGCGCGCGCGCCTCGTGCAGACCGAGGATCTCGGGCGGACGTTCAGCACGCCGCTGCTCGCGTACCAGGCGCAGCACGAGAATCACCGCAGGTGGTTGAGCCTCGATTTGCTCATGGGGCGCGTGGACCGGGATCACCCGTTCTATCCCCAGCTCCTCGAGTGGGGCGTGTCCGAAGGCGAGCTCGAGGCGCTCGTCGCGTCGCCGTGCCCGCCGGACATCCTCGGCGTCAATTACTACATCACGAGCGAGCGGTTCATCGACGAGCGCCTCGAGCGCTATCCGCCGTGGGCGCACGGCGGCAACGGCCGGCACGCGTACGCCGACGTCGAGGCCGTCCGCGTGCTCGCCGGAGGCATCGGCGGGCATCTCCCGCGCCTCCTGGAGGTCTGGGAGCGTTACCGCCGGCCCGTCGCGGTCACGGAGGCGCACCTGGGCGGCTCGCGCGAGGAGCAGCTCCGCTGGCTGGTCGAGGCGTACAGCGCGGCGGTGTCCGCGCGCGCGGCGGGCGCGGACGTGAGGGCGGTGACCGCGTGGGCGCTGCTCGGCTCGTTCGACTGGGACAGCCTCGTGGTGAGCGCGCGCGGGCGCTACGAGCCGGGCGTCTTCGACGTCCGCGGCGAGGCGCCGCGTCCGACCGCGCTCGCCGGGCTCGTCCGGGCGCTCGCGCGCGGGGAGCCCTTCTTCCACCCGGTGCTCTCGACGCCCGGGTGGTGGCGCCGCCCGGAGCGGTTGCTCTATCCGGCGGTCAGCGTGGAGGCGCGCGACGTCGCGATCGAGCCGTCCGGCGGCCCCACGGCGCAGCCCGAGGGGCCGCCGATCGTGATCGCCGGCGCCGCGGGCATGCTCGGCAGGGCGTTTGCGCGCCTGTGCGCTCGCCGCGGGCTGCCGCACCGCATGCTGAGCCGCGCCGAGATGGACATCGCCGATCCCGCCTCGGTCGAGCGCGCCCTCGAGCGCCACGCGCCGTGGGCGGTCGTCAACACCGCGGGCTATGCGCGCGTGGACGACGCCGAGCTCGAGCCTCACCGCTGCGCGCGCGAGAACGCCTCCGGGCCCGCGGTGCTCGCGGCGGCGTGCCGTGAGCGCGGCGTCCGGCTCGTCACGTTCTCCTCCGATCAGGTCTTCGACGGCACGGGCACGACACCCTATGTGGAGACCGACCCGGCGCGGCCGCTGAGCGCGTACGGGCGGAGCAAGGCCGCTGCCGAGCGACAGGTGCTCTCTCTCCTTCCGACGGCGCTGGTGGTGCGCACGGCGGCCTTCATCGACCCGTGGGACGAGGCTCATTTCGTCGCCGCCGCCCTGCGCGCGTTCCGCGACGGCCGCCCCTTCAGCGCGGCCGAGGACCTGATCGTGACGCCGACCTACACACCCGACCTCGTCGACGCGACCCTCGATCTCCTGATCGACGGCGAGGGCGGCCTCTGGCACCTGGCGAACCGCGACGCGGTGACCTGGGCTGAGCTCGCCGCTCGGAGCGCCGCGCTGGCGCGCCTCACCGCGGCGCTCCTCGTCCGCTGCCCGGGCAGCGCGCTCGGCTTCGTCGCGCCGCGCCCGCGGTACAGCGCGCTGGGCAGCCAGCGGGGGCTCCTGCTCCCTGCGCTCGACGACGCGCTCGAGCGATACCTATCGACCGTGGCCGAGGCCCAGCTCGGCCGCCAGGCCGCTTGAGTCGGGACGAAGGCTCGGGATCCCGCCGTCGGTCGTCGGGAGAAATCGGAATCGTGTCCACGACCACCCTGGGTCGGATCGTGAGGAGCCGGTGATGGCTTCTGCGTCCTCCCGTGCGGTGAGCGCGTGTCCAGCGTTCGACAGCCATCGATCGGTGCGAGGCGTCACGGATGAGCTTGCTGTGCCGCCACGATCGCCTTCAGCTCTCGGGTGGCGCTCGTGTGCCGGGCGTCTCGTGATGACAGACGACTCTCTGCTTCAGGCGCGGCGTCTGTCGAGGGCGTCGACACGTCTGCTCCACCGGAGGAAAAGTGGAGCGGCCCGGTGGCGTTGCTTGCTCCCACCTTCGCGGGCGCTTAGCCTAGAACGCAGACGTAACCACGAAATTGCGGAGGAAACGCCATGATGCCGATGATGAGCATGCCGATGACGGGCTCGATGGGGATGATGCCTCAGATGATGGGGACCCAGATGATGGGTCAGATGCCGATGATGGCGCGGATGACCTGTGAGATGGATAAGGAGGGGATGGTCTGCAAGATGATGCCCATGGAGGGCATGAACATGGACATGCTGCGCCAGCGCTGTGATGCCATGATGAAGATGATGGGCATGGGCATGCCGATGATGCTGATGTGCGGCAGCATGCCGATGATGATGTGCATGGGCACCGGCATGGGCATGGGCTCTGGCGCGAGCGGCTCGAGCAACATGGGCGGCTCGAACGTCGCCAGCATGAACCGATGATCACGCGCCCCTGGCGCGGCGCCTGACGGCTCGCCGGCGCCGGGAAAGCACGAACCGATGGACAGGGCGCCTGGAGCGCCAGGAGATTCTCCTTCTCCCGGCGCTCCAGGCACCCTGGCGGATCGCTCTGGTCAGCCGGTCTTTTCGACGTACGTCATCACCAGATACATGATGACTTCCTGCTTGGTGGGGTTCCTGTACTGGTGGGGCACGTCGGCCTCGAACAGGATCGCGTCGCCCGTGGCGAGCAGGTGGCGCTCGGCGCCGACGATCATCTCCAGCGTTCCCGTCGTCACCACGAGGTTCTCGAGCGTGCCCGGCGGGTGTGGATCCGCCTGCTCGGTGGCGAGGGGAGCGAGCTTGAGCTCGTAGAACTCGACGGTCCTCGGCACGTCGAACGGGAACAGCGCGCGCGAGGTGAACGAGCCGTCGTGCGACGTGAGCACCTTGGCGCGCGCGGCCGGGATGAGCGCCGTGCCGCCGATCGACTGGTCGCTGATCAGCATCGAGAACGGCACGCCCAGCGCCCGGGCGATCTTCCAGAGCACGTTGATCGTCGGCGTGCTCTGGCCGAGCTCGATCTGGCTGAGCATCGCCCGGCTCACGCTCGACGCCTTCGCCAGCCGCTCGAGGGAGAGCCCGCGCTTGGTCCGGAGGCGGCGCAGGTTGGCGCCGACGATGCCGGTGAGCGCCGAGGACGAGTCCTGCGGGGCCATCTCGTAGCCCCAGGCCTCCTCCTCGGACGTCTCGTCCACGTCCCGCTGCGGCGACTCCTTCTGCGCCCCGTTCCCCCTCGCGCGGCTCGCGAGGTCGGCGGCGCCTTCCGGCCGGCGATGCGAGCGCGGCCCGGCGAGCGGTGAGGAGCTCTCCGCAAGCTCGGCGGGCGCTTCCACCCCGTTCTTGAAGCCCGCCCCGGACGACGAGGCTTCGAACCGCTCGCCGGCGATCAGCCCGAGGGGGGCGCGCGGCGTGTTCTGGCGGACCGATTTCATCGCAGCTGCCAGACCGGCATCCACGTCCACACGGGGAACCACCAGAGGGCGACCGGCATGGTCAACGAGCTACCCGACGTCATCGTGTCGTTCTCGAGCGCGCGTTCGCTCCGAGCGACCCGCCGCTGCTGCCGGTACTCTTCCAAGTCGATCACTTGAGCACTCTGGGGGCGCATCCGACTTACCTCCAACCCGTAGACCTATCATCCGTTATAACGGATTGTCTGTCAAGGGACAGCTCGGTCATGACGCTTCGGCGGCGGCACAATGCGTCATCGGGATGACGCCATCGGGCAATCTCATCCGTAGCTCGTCGTTTCGGCGAAAATGCCCTGGATCCAGCAGTTTGTTACGTTGTTGGTGCAAAATTCCTTGTCACGCCGCCTGGTTCGGCTGTCCAGGTTTGATGCGGTGCGCTGTTTTTTGCAGCGACGGCGAAATGATACGCCTCCGAAATAGTGGACGGCGCCGGGCGCGTGCGCCCGCGATCGTCCGTCCCTCCAGGGGGCACCTGTCGCGGGCGATGCGGGGTGGCCTGGCGTGTCTGCGCCTCTCCGCGTTTGTCCGTTGCCGTCCCCGCGCGGGTGCGCCGCTCGGCCCGGTGCGTTCCAGGAACATTCGGGGCGCGCCGTCCTCTGTTCACCACGTCGCGGCGCGGTTGCGGAGCCGGGGCGCTCCGCGGCGCACGAGCGCACATCGCGACAGCACGAACACACAAGGAGGCAGCCATGGCGGGCGTCGACGTGGGCGGTGGCGAGAGGCGGGCGAGGAACAGCGATATCAACATGATTCCGTTCATCGATCTCCTGATGGTGACCATCGCCTTTCTCCTGATCACCGCGGTGTGGGTCTCGAGCTCGCGCCTCAAGACCAGCGCAGAGGCCCCGGCCGCCGCCGGCTGCGGCGAGGAGTGTCAGAAGGAGCCTCTCAAGACGATGCACGTCCACGTCGGCGAGGACAGGTTCAACCTCGTGTGGAAGCAGGGCGGGACCGTCCTGAGCGAGGTGAGCGTCCCCAAGCACGCTGTCGAGATCGGCGCGGCGGGGGCCAGCGCGATCCGTTATCGAGAGCTCGGCGACGCCATCCAGCGCGAGTGGGAGCGGAGCGGCGAGCACCGCGCCCCGAGCGACCGCCGCGCCGACCAGGCCGTGCTCCACAGCGACGACAAGACGCCGTTCCGCGAGCTCGTCGCCGTGCTCGACGCCATCAACGCCCCGCGCCGCACGGTCCTCCTCGACGACGGCCGCAGCATCGAGATGCCCGCGTTCCTCGCCACCTTCTCCGCGCGCTGACCCCACCCTCGCCGGGGGCCGGGCAGTGTGGCGCTACGCCGTGAACTCCGTCGTGAGCGCCACCCAGTTCGAGGGCGGCCGCACCGCGTAGCTCAGCGCCAGCACCTCGATCAGCACCACCCGGTAGATCGCGTGGACGTCGTCGACGTCGACCTCGTGCGCGTTCGCCTCGAGCGCCGCGTCGAGGTGCTCCTGCACGAACGCGAGGACGTCCGGCTGCTCCATCGCGATCACGTCGTCCGAGTCGACCGCCTCCGCGGGGTCGTGGAGGCGGATCTGCTCGTCCAGGTTCAGCGACTCCTCGACGCCGGTGAGCGCCGTCTCGGTGACCTCCTCGAGGTCCTGCCCGAACAGCTCGTCGAAGGCGAGCCAGATCGCCAGCGTCAGGAAGTAGCCGAGGGCGAGCGCCGTCTCGTCGAGCGGGCCGGAGAGCACCGAGGAGATCCGGTCGGCCAGCGCGGGCTGCGTCTGCTCGAAGCGCGTGAACGCGTCGTCGAGCTGCTTGCGCGAGTCGTCGTCATCCTCGGCGAGCTGATCCTCGATCTCGGACAGGACGCGCGCAGGCACCTGAGCGTACGAGGGGACGGGGCGAATGGCTGCGCGGCGTACCCACACGCGGACAACCTAGCACACGATGGCGCGGCTCATGGAGCGAGGAGCCGGATGCTCGACGCAGGAACCCACCCCTCCGCCGCGCCCCAGCGGACCTCCGCCAGCCCGCCCGATCTCCTGCCGACCTCGACCGACGCGCCCTCCGGGATCGGGCTCTGCGCCGCGGCGGCCAGCGCGCGCCCGCCCTCGTCGAGGAGCCGCACCTCGGGCACGACCACGACGCCCGCCCGGGTCGTGAGGCGGAGGTGCCGCGCCGCATAGGTGAGCGGCACCAGCGCGAGCAGCGCGACGAGCGCGGTCGGCGCGAGGACGCTGCCCGCGACGTGCGCGGGGCCGGCCGGGCGGCGCCGCAGGACCACGCCCAGCGACAGCAAGAGCGACGCGAGGAGCGCGGCCGCCGCCCAGGTGCGCTCCGAGGCGAGGCCGACGACGACCCGGTCGAGCGTGGGGCGCGCGTCGACCGCGTCCGCGGCGCGGCGCGAGCGCCGGCGGGTGATCTCGGCGCGCACGAGGTCGAGCGCGCGATCCGCGTCCGCGTCGCCCGGGCGGAGCCGCAGCGCCTCCTCGAAGGCGGCCGCCGCTCGGCCCAGATCGCCGGGGCGGTCGGCGCCCTCGCGGACGCGGGTGACGTAGGCGAGGCCGCGGTTGTAGCTCGCGTCCGGGTGCACGAAGCCGCGATCGGCGAGCAGCTCGAACGTGTCGATCGCCGCGCCGTACTCCCCGCGGCCGAGCGCCGCCGTGCCCTGCTGGAACAGCGCCTCGGGCGGCTCCGCCGGCTGCGCGCGCGCCGCGCGCAGCGGCAGCGCCGGCGCGAGGCACGCGGCGAGGACGAGCGCGGCCGCGAGGGGGCGCCTCTTCCGGAGGCTCACGTCGGCTTCCATCGGGCGAGCTCGGTGAGGACGGCGCGGCCCTGCTCGACGAGCGCCGCGGCGGCCGCCGCGCCGGCGCTGCCGCCGCGCGCGGCCGGCTCGAACCGGATCGCCTCGCACGCGGCCAGCGTCTCGCAGGCCCGCGCCGAGAGCGCGTCGGGGCCGCGCCGGCGCTGCCGCCGCGCGCGGCCGGCTCGAACCGGATCGCCTCGCACGCGGCCAGCGTCTCGCAGGCCCGCGCCGAGAGCGCGTCGGGGACGCCGCGCTGGCCGAGCTCTTCAGGCAGCGCCGCCAGCAGGACGCCGCGGGAGCGGAGGCCCGTCGCGGACTCGATCGCGCGGTGCACGGCGCGCTCGATCGCCGCGGCCGTCGCCCCGAGGTCGCCCTGCGCGGCGGCCTCCTCCGCCTCGCCCAGCGCGACCGCCGCGAGCCGGGCGGGCGAGGTGGCGCCGGCCGCGCGGCGCTCGCGCGCCCGGCGCGCGAGGCGAGCTCCCGCGCCGAACAGCGTGACGGCGAGCGGCGGCGCGGCGAGGAGCAGCCAGAACGGCGCCCCGTCGAGGGGCAGCGTCGCGGGCGGGGCGTACGGGCCGAGCGACGTGCGCAGCCCGGGCATCCCGGCGAACGGCTCGGCGCGGCCCGCGGCGCCGTCCGCGGCCCCGGGCGCCCTGGACGACGGCGCGGACGCCGCCGGCGGCGCGACCGGGGTCACCTGGACGACGCCGAGCTCGGCGCCCTCGACCACGTAGCGCTTCTGCGCCGGATCCCAGTAGGGGAGCTCGATCTTCCCGAGATCCACCGCGCCGCTCTCCTGGATGCGGACGACGTAGCCGAACGACCGGAAGCCGCCGATCGCGCCGCCGCGCGGCTCGAGCGACTCGCGCTTCTCCGGATCGAGCCACTCGAGGCCGGTCCGCTCCGGCACCCGGAGCGACTGCGGGAAGTTGCCGGTGCCCGCGACCTGCACGGTGACGGCCACCGAGCCGCCCTGCTCGATCTGGCGCGGCTGCACCGTCGCCTTGAGCGTGAACTGGCCGACGTCGCCGAGGACGTAGCCGGACGGGCGGCCGGCGAGCGGCGGCTCCGTGACGCGGACGACCACGTCGTTCGACTCGCGCAGCACGCGCGCGCCGATCCGCCGCCCCGTGATGCGCGCCTGCATGCTGCCGGTGTGCAGCTCGCCCGCCTTCAGCGGGAACAGCGCGAGCTTGTCGATGAGGCGGGCCGCGTAGCGGTGCCCGCCGACCCGCGTGTACACGGGCCGCTCGTGGCGCGGGTCCTCGAGGAGCGGGTGGCGGAGGAAGTCCGCGGCGGGCGCGGCGCGGGGCTCGCTCATCTCCGCGTTCTCGCGGAAGTAGAGGTAGAACGAGACGGTGACCTGCTCGCCGACCACGGCGGCCGTCTTGTCGGGGATGGCGCGGAGGAACACGATCGGGTCGGGCTCGCTCGGCATCGCGAGCTCCGGCGCCTGGTCCTCGGGCTCGTCCTCGACCTCGTCGTCGTCCAGGAGGCCCCCCGGACCGCCGAACGGCCAGGGAAAGCCCGGCATCGGGCCGCCGGGCAACAGGAACGGGTTGTTCGGCCGGCGCGGCCGCCCGCTCGCGGGCACGACCTTGATCAGGATCGGCGCCGCCGTCAGCCGCTTGCCGTTCCGGCCGATCGTCGGCCCCGGGATCGTGTAGCGGCCGGGCTTGTCCGCGACGATCTGCCACGTCGCGCTGATCCCGAGCTGCGTGGTCATGACGCCGCCGCTCAGCTGCGTCTTCATCTGCGTCCCGATGCTCGGGCCGGAGACGATGGAGAGGTCGGGCGGGACGCGCAGCTCCGGATCGGACGGCATGCCGCCGCCGCGCTCGACGAGCGCCTTCACCTCGACCGTAAACGGCTCGCCGACCTCGACCTCGGTGGAGCTCGCGCGCGACGAGAGCTCGGGCTGCTGGGCGCGCGCGCGCAGCGGGGCGAGCAGCGCGAGCAGCGCGAAGAGCAGCGCCGTCGCGAGCGGCGCGAGGCGCGGGGCGGCGAGCGCGAGCGGGGCGGGGAAGCCCGCGGCGAGCGCGAGCGGGGCAGGGGAGCGCGGCGGGCGCGTCACTTGTCCTCCATCGCGCGGCCGCGCCGCATCCCGGCCTTGCTCTTCGCTTCCTGCTCCTGGTACGTCGGCGCCTCCTCGAGCTGGTCGAGGATGCGATCGTCCTGCCGCCCGGTGGGCGGCTGCTCCTGGGGCTGCTCGCGCGGCGGCTCGGGCTGATCCTGCGGGCCCGCGTCGGGCGGCTGGTCCTGCGGGCCGGCGTCCGGGCTCTGGTCCTGGTCGCCGCCGTCGTCGCCCGCGTCCTGGTCGCCGCCGTCGTCGCCCGCGTCCTGGTCGCCGCCGTCGTCGCCCGCGTCCTGGTCGCCGCCGTCGTCGCCCGCGTCCTGGTCGCCGCCGTCGTCGCCCGCGTCCTGGTCGCCGCCGTCGTCGCCCGCGTCCTGGTCGCCGCCGTCGTCGCCCGCGTCCTGGTCGTCGGCGTCCGGCGGCGCGTCGGGCTCGGCGTCCGGCGGCGCGGCGTCCTGCTGCTCCTGGATCCGCCGCAGGGCGATGGCCCGGTTCCAGGCCGCGTCCCGGCCGATACCGTCGCCCCCCGCCTCCTCGAAGATGCCGGGGATGATGGCCAGCGCCTGGTCGTAATACGTCACGGCGTCCTCGTACTTGCGCCGCAAGAACTCGAGGTTGCCCGCGAGGTAGCGGGCGCGCGCCCGCAGGTCGGCCGGCACGCTCGGGTCGGCGCCGATCGCCTTCACCAGGATCAGCGCGCAGTCGATCTCGATCCCGCGCAGCGCGTCGTTCTGCTCCTGCTCCGGCCCGCCGTCCGCGAGCTCCTCGTCGCCGAACCGGTGGCCGTAGCGCTCGGCCAGGTGGAACAGCGTCAGCCCGAGATCGAACGAGCCGTTCGGCTTCTGGCGGACGGCGTCGGGCAGCCCGATGCCGGCGTCGGTGCACGGGCCCGTCCCCAGGTAGCTCGCGAGCGCCTGCTCGGCGGACTCGAAGTTGCCCGCGTCGAGCTCGCGGATCGCCTGATCGACCGCGGGCGCGTTCCGCTCGAACGGGGACGTCGGATCCCACCCGCTGCAGCCCGTCGCCGCCGAGAACGCGGCGCCGGTGAGGCACGCGGCGGCGAGCCCGATCGCGATGGAGCGCCCGTGTCGCGCGAAGAACCCGGAGAGGTCCGCCCGCCGGCGATCCCGGCGCGGCGCATCGGCCCGCTTGCGATCACGACGCGGCATGCTGGCCTCCCGCGCTGCCCTCCGCCGCCGCCCCCGCCGCGAGGTCCGCGCCATCCGGGCGCGCCTTCAGCAGCGCGGCGCGCTTCGGCGCGACCTCGGGCCGCGTCGCGACGAAGCGCCGGCGCGGAGCGTCCTTGAGGAACACCTCGGCGATGAGGAGCAAGATCGCGAGGCCGAGGGGGTAGAAGTAGACGTCCGCATAGACCGTCTCGACCCGCTCCGAGAGCTCGCTCTTCATCTGCCGCCTGAGCTCCGCGGCGATCGTCTCGATGCCCGTGGTCCCCTTCTCCGCGCGGATGATCTGCCCGCCAGGCGTCGCCTGCGCGATCGACGCGAGCTGCTGCTCGCCCGACAGCGACAGCTCGGTCGTGAGCGGCTTGCCCTGGCGATCGGTCCGCCACCCGACGATGCGGCCGTCCGGGCCGATCTCCGGGATCGGCTCCGGCGTGCGCCCGCCGATCTGCACGACGTGGATCGTCGTGCCCTGGGCGCCGATCGCCTGGGCGACGCTCAGCGGGTAGCCCTCGAGATCCTCGCCGTCGGTGACGAGCAGGATGATCCGCTTGTGCTCGGCGGACTTCGGATCCCGCTTCAGGAGGTCGTTCGCCTGGTCGAGCGCGCGCGCGATCGCGGTGCCGCCGATCGGCATGTCGTTCGGGTCGAGCTGGCGGAAAAACTGGGCGATCGCGGCGCCGTCGGCCGTGAGCGGGAAGCCCATCGGCTCGCCGGCGAACGCCACCGCGCCGAAGCGCGCGCCCTCGAGATCCTTGATGAGGCGGGCGACCTCGACCTTCGCCCGGAAGATGCGCGAGGGCTCGACGTCGCGCGCGTACATGCTCTTCGAGTAGTCGAGCACGACCACCACGTCGACGTTCGTCGCCGGCACGAGCCGCGTGCCCTTGCCGTACTGGGGCCGCGCCGCGGCCACGAACGCGAGCGCCGTCGCGAGCACGAGGAGGACGCCCTTCCACGCGCGGCGCTTCGCCGGGTCGGCGGTGGTGAGCGCCTTCACGCGATCCTCGTCGCCGAAGCGCTTGATCGCGCGCGCCACGCCGAAGCCGCCGAGGATGAGCAGGAGGCCGATCAGCGCGGCGAACGCCGTCCCGAGCAGGAACCACGGGGCCGCAAAGTTCACGGGAACCTCCGGAGCAGCCAGGCGCGCAGGAGCGCGTCGAGCCCGATCAGGAACACGCCGGGCAGGAGCAGGAACGGGAAGAGATCCTCGTACGCGGCGCTCGACGCCTCGAAGCGGGTCTTCTCCAGCCGGTCGAGCACGTCGTGCATGCTGTCCGCCAGCGCCTTCGCGTCGGTCGCCACGTACGACTCGCCGCCGGTCTTCTGCGCGATCTCCTGGAGCAGCGCGGGGTTCACCGGGAAGCGGTGGCGCACGTAGCGCGGCTGCCCGAAGAGATCGACGCCGTCCTCGACCTCGACCTCGTCGTCGGTGCCGATCTGGATCGTGTAGACCTTCACGCCGAGCGACGTCGCGAGGTGGGTCGCGTACTCGGGCGCGATCGCCCCGGCGTTCGAGTCGCCGTCGGTCAGGAGGATGACGACCTTCGACTGCGCGTCGCTCCGGCGCAGGCGGGCGACCGCGGTGCCCAGCGCGTCGCCGATCGCCGTCGCGCTGCCGTCGATCACGTTGAGCGTCATCTGCGACACCATCTGCGTCAGCAGGTGGTAGTCGAGCGTCGGCGGCGACAGCACGTACGCGGCCTTGCCGAAGACGACGACGCCGAGGCGATCGGTCTTCCTGCGGCCGATGAAGTCCTGGAGGACGAGCTTGGCCGTGTCGAGCCGGGTCAGCCGCTTGCCGCGCGGCAGCCTCGGCTGGCCGGGCAGATCGCTCGCCCTCGCGTCGAGGATCGCGCGCATCGAGCCCGACAGGTCGAGCGCGACGACGATGTCGATGCCCTTGTCGTCCGTGCGCTGCTCGCGGAGCACGCTGACCGGCCGGCCCATCGACAGGACGAGGAGCGCGAGCGCCACGGCGCGGAGCACGCCCGGCAGGTCGCGCAGGTGGCTGCGCAGGCCGCGCGGCCCGCGCGCGAGCGGCGCGACCGTGCCGAGCCGGAGCCGGGGCCTGCGCGCGTCCTCCGCGAAGATGCCCCAGTACCAGACGACCGGCACCGCGAGCAGCGCGAGCAAGAACCACGGCGCCTGCCAGCTCGCGCCCGCCCACGCGTCGCGGCGGGCGAGGTAGGGGTAGACGCACGCGAGCGCGGCGACGACGAGCGTCGCCCCGATCGCGAGCGCCGCGCGCTTCGCGCGGCTCACGGCGCCTCCCCTTCAGCCCCGGACGGGCGAGCGGGCGGCGGCTGCTTGCCGGCGGACGATCCTCCGGCCCCGGCGGCCCCGGCGCCCGCTTCGGACCGCACCGCCGGCGGGGTCGTGCGGTGCACGATGACCTCGCCGCGCTCGATCGCCTCGAGGCAGTCGGCCTCGCTCGGCTGGAGGCGCGCGAACTTCACGAGGTCGCAGTCGGCGAGGAAGCGCGCGATCTGCGGCAGCACCGGCACGGGCGGGCGCACCCGCGCGAGCAGCGCGCGCATCTCGTCGCTGGTCGTCTCGAGGCCGTCGAAGCCGTAGCGCGCGCCGAGGTACTTGCGCACGCAGTCGCTCACGCGGTCGAAGTACTCGTCGGTCCGGCCCTCGCTGAGCAGGCTCGAGCGCCGGAGCGCCTCGAGCTCCTCGAGCGCGGCGACCCACGGCAGCTTGGGCGGCGGGGCGGCCACCACGCGGGGCCGGCGCATCCAGCGCCGGACCAGCCAGGCCACGATGAGCCCGAGCGCCGCGCCGATGAGGATGCCCGCCGCGAGCTGCTTCGCGAGCACCCACTCCTCCCGCTGCGGCCGCGGCGGCGGGTTCGGCTTGACCTTGGGATCCCGCTCGTTGGCGATCGGGTCCTCGACCACGATCTCGTGCGGCCGGGTGCAGACGGTGACGAGCTCCCCGCTCGCGCGGGACACGGCGATCGGCACCGGCGGCAGCTGCAGCGCGCTCCTCCCTGGCTCCTTGGGCAGCGGGACGAACGGGATGGTGAGCTTGGTCGTCGCGCCGGCCTCGGTCGCCGTGGTCTCGCTGGTCGGCCCCGCGCCCGCGTCGGCCTCGGGCAGGATGAACCCCGCCTTCTCCAGCGCGCGCGCGGCGTCGCTGTCGCCCTGGACCTTGAAGCCCTCCGGCAGCACCGTCTCGCCCTTGCCGTGCGCGATCGTGATCTCGAGGTGCGCCGCGTACCCGCTGAACCCGTTCCTCGGGAACGTCTCCTTGAGCGTCGGCCGCGTCGCGCCGGGCGGCACGTGCTCCGCGCACGAGGCCCACACGCTCCCGCCGCGCTCCGTCGCCGCGGGCGCCGGCGCCGGCGCGGGCAGCGGCGGCGGCGCGGGCGGCGCGTCGTCGTCCCGCGCGGCGGCGCCACGATCGCCAACATGGCGCCCGAGTACGGCGCCACCATCGGCTTCTTCCCCGTCGACGACGAGACGATCGCCTACCTGCGCTTCACCGGCCGGCCCGCCTCGCTCGTCGCGCTCGTCGAGGCCTACTACAAGGAGCAGGGGCTGTTCCGCACGGACAGCACCCCGGATCCGGTCTTCAGCGACACGCTCGCGCTCGACCTGGGCGACGTCGAGCCGTCGATCGCCGGCGGCCCCGCCGGCGGCGCCCGCGTCCGGCTGCGCGAGCGCCGGCGCCGCGGACGCGAGCGCCGCCGCCAGCGCGAGCCACGCGGGCAGGCGGGCGGCGCCCGCGCCGAGGCCCGAGGGGCGGCGCGGCCTCATCGCCTGAGCCTCCTCGCCCGCTTGGCGAACAGGTCGCGCAGCGGCGTCACGAAGCTCTCCCCCGTCTTCACGACCACGGCGTCGAGCGCGAGCTTCTTGAAGAGCTTGTCCCGGTCGCTCCGGAGCTTGCGCATGGCGGTGCGGTAGTGGTCGCGCACCGCCCGGTCGCCGGTGTCCACCACCACCTCCTCGCCGGTCTCCAGGTCCTCGAACGTCGCGAGCCCCACGTCGGGCAGCTCCTCGTCGCGCGGATCGACCAGCATCACCGGGATCACGTCGTGCTTCGCGCTCGCGAGCGAGAGCGACCGCTCGAAGCCGGTCGCGAAGAAATCGCTGATCACGAAGGCGACGCTCCGCCGCTTCGCCACCTTCACCAGGGTCTCGAGCGCGAGCTTCAGGTTCGTCCCCGTGTACTTCGGCTCGTGCCCGAGGATCTCCCGGATGACGCGCATCACGTGCTTGTCCCCCTTCTTGGGCGGCACGAGCTTCTCGATGGCCTCGGTCGCGAGCACGAGGCCCACGCGATCGTTGTTCTTGATGGCGCTGAACGAGCAGAGCGCCGCGATCTCGGCGGCGACGCGGGCCTTCGACGCGCGCCGCGTGCCGAACTGCTCGCTCTGCGAGGCGTCGACGACCAGCATGACGGTCATCTCGCGCTCCTCGACGAACACCTTCACGAACGGCTCGCTCATGCGGGCCGAGACGTTCCAGTCGATCCAGCGCACGTCGTCGCCGGGCATGTAGGCGCGGACCTCGCGGAACGAGAGGCCCTGCCCCTTGAAGACGGACGAGTACGTGCCGGAGAGCTGCTCGTTGGCGAGCCGTTGCGTCCGGATCTCGATGCGCCGGAGCTGCTTGAGGAGCTCCGGCGGCAGCGGGTTCTTCGAGCCGGAGGCCTTGATCACGGCACCTCGACCACCTCGAACACGCGCCGGACGATCTGCTCGGACGTCACCTCCTCGGCCTCCGCCTCGTAGGTCAGGACGACCCGGTGCCGGAGCACGTCCGGGCCGATCGCCTTCACGTCCTCCGGCGTCACGTAGCCGCGGTGGCGCAGGAACGCGTGCGCGCGCGCCGCGAGCGCCAGCGCGATCGAGGCGCGCGGGCTCGCCCCGTACTCGATGAGGCTGCTCAGCTCCCGCATCCCCTTCTGCCCGGGCTCGCGGGTCGCGAAGACCACGTCGACGATGTAGTCCTTCACGCGATCGTCCATGTACACGTCGCGCACGACCTTGCGCGCGGAGACCAGCTCGTCGGGCGTCGTCACCTTCGCGGCCTTGCCCTCGATCACCGCGGTCGTGCGGTCGATGATCTGCCGCTCCTCGGCGCGCGCGGGGTACCCGACCTTGACCATGAGCATGAACCGGTCGACCTGCGCCTCCGGGAGCCGGTAGGTCCCCTCCTGCTCGATCGGGTTCTGCGTCGCCATGACCACGAACGGGCTCGGCAGCGGGTACGTCGTGTCCCCGATGGTGACCTGCCGCTCCTGCATCGCCTCGAGGAGCGCGCTCTGCACCTTGGCCGGGGCGCGGTTGATCTCGTCGGCGAGCACGAGGTTCGCGAAGATCGGGCCGAGCTTCGAGGTGAAGTCGCCCTTCTGGTGGTTGTAGATGACGGTGCCGATGAGGTCGGCGGGCAGGAGATCCGGCGTGAACTGGATCCGGGAGAATTTCGCGTCGATCGCGTCGCAGAGCGTCCGCACGGTGAGCGTCTTGGCGAGGCCAGGGACGCCCTCGAGGAGCACGTGGCCTCCGGTGAGCAGCCCGATGAGGATGCGCTCGATCATGTACGTCTGGCCGACGATGACCTTGCCAACCTCGTTCAGCAGGGTGTCGATGAAGGCGCTCTCTTTGGCGACCAGCTCGTTCAGGGCGCGTACGTCGTGCATAACGGGTGGGAGCTCATAGCAAGCCCGGCCGCCCGAGGACAACCGGCGCCGCCCGAATATTCCTCGGCGGGCGCCGGGCATCGCGGCGCGGCGCGCGGCGCGCGGCGCTAGAAGCCGGGCTCGCGGAACCTGGCGCGCCCGGCCTCGGCGGGCGCGCGCGGCGGGCGCGGAGGGCCCGGGCTCACGGTCGCCGCGGGGGCGGAGGACGGCGGCGTCGCGGGCGCGGTCGAGGGCGCCGGCGCGGGCGGCGGCTCCGGCGCGCGCGGCTCGGCGTTCGCCGCCCGCGGGCCCGGCTCCTCCGTGACGGGCGGCGCCGCCGGCACCTCCACGATCTGCTGCGGGGCGGGGCCCTCCCCGAGGCCGATCCACAGGAGCGTCGCCGCCCCGAGCAGCGCGCCCGACGCGACGAGCGCCGCCGCGGTGGCGATCGTGCGGGCGCGGCGGCGCGGATCGAGCCGCGAGGACGGCCGCCCCCGCGACCTGCCGTCCGCGGCGCGCAGCGCGTCCTTGATCACCGCCGCGCGCCGGGCCGTGCGCGCGGCGAGCGCGTCGCGGATGTACCCCGTGACCTCCTCGGGGCGGCCGCCGAGCGTCGCGTTCACCGCCTCCAGCGCGTCCGCGAGCTCGGCCATCGTGGCGAACCGCTCGGCCGGATCCTTGGCGAGCGCGCGCACCACCGCGGCCTCGAGCGCGGGCGGGTAGCCGGGGTCGAGCGAGCTCGGCGGATCGACCGGCTCGGGCCGCGCGATGCGCGCCATGGTCGCGAGGTCGTGGCTGGCGGCGAAGGGGTGCGTGCCCGTCGTCAGCTGATAGAGCACGATCCCGAGCGCGAAGATGTCGGACCGCCGGTCCAGCTGCTCGCTGTAGACCTGCTCGGGGGCCATGAAGAGGATCTTGCCCTTCATGTGCCCGGTGTTGGTCGTCGGGTTGTCCGCCTGCGCCACGGCCTTGGCCACGCCGAAATCGGCGATTTTGACCGAGCCGTCCCGCGTGATCAGGATGTTGTGCGGAGAGACGTCCCGGTGCACGAGCCCGACCAGCGCGCCGTCCTCGTCCCGGAGCTCGTGGGCCGCGTGCAGCCCGCGCGCCGCCTCGATCGCGATCCGCACCGCGACGGGCAGGGGGAGCGGCCGGCCCTGCTTGCGGGTGCTGCCGCCCTGCAGCGCCACGAGGGCGTCGCCGTCGATCCACTCCATCACGAAGTAGAGCACCCCGCTCTGCTCACCTTGATCCAGGATCGCGCACACATTCGGGTGCTTGATCCGGGCCGCGATGCGAGATTCCGTGAGGAACATGCGCTTGCAGCGCGGATCGCTGGAGAGCGCCGGCAGCATCGTCTTGACTGCCACGATCTTGTCGCCCGCCGCCCCGCCGCGCTCCCGGGCCGCCCACACCGTGCCCATTCCGCCCTGCGCGATGGCGATCAGCAGCTCATAGCGGCCGAGGAGTTGGCCTGGCACAAGATCGACGGGCGCTATCACAGCTCGTACCTGCGACTCCTGTGTCGTCGTGAATCCGACCACGCTGAAGCTCTCACGGGCGATGCCTCGGGCGATGCCTCGGGCGATGCCTCGGGCGATGCCTCGGGCGATGCCTCGGGCGATGCCTCGGGCGATGCCTCGGGCGATGCCTCGGGCGATGCCTCGGGCGATGCCAGAGCGTTCCAGGATCGGGAACCAATCTCAAACAATTTTCCAGTTGTCGAGAATCGGCCAGCATGAGTACGGTTAGATTGCCTCTATCGCTTCGTTGAGGAAGGAGGCGTGGGTGGAGCATCGGATCACCATCGGCGGAGTGGTATTCTTCGCCGTGGTCGGCGTCGGTCCGGCTGCGTTCGCCGATCCTTCCCCGGAGGGGGCCGAGCGCGTTGCGCCCGGCGTGGTCGCGGGCGACACGGCGACTTCCGCCGCGCCGCGGCAGCCGGGGGCGGTCGCGGGCGACACGGCGGCTTCCGCCGCGCCGCGGCAGCCGGGCGCGGTCGCGGGCGACACCTCGGCTTCCGCCGCGCCGCGGCAGCCGAGCGCCGCGGAGCTCGCGTCCGCGCGGCACCTCTTCTCGCTCGGCCTCGCCGCGGAGGACCAGGGACGATGGGCGGAAGCGCTCGAGATTTACGAGCGCATCAGCAAGATCGTCGTGTCACCGCCGCTCTGGTACCACCTCGGCGTCTGTCACGAGGCGCTCGGCCACGTCGTCGAGGCGCTCAACGCGTTTGAGCTCGCCACGTCCGGCGCGACCGCGCGGAAGGAGCTCGCGCTCGCCAGGGAGTCGCGGTCACGCATCGAGAAGCTCCGCGCGAAGACGTCGCAGATCGTCCTGCAGCTGCCCGAGGACGCGACCGGTGTGCGCGTCGAGATCGACGGCGAGCCGATCCACCCGGCGCTCGTCGGCGCGGCCATCCTCGTGAGCCCCGGGGCGCGGCGGATCGCCGTGAGCGCCGGAAATTACGCAGAGCGCTTCGAGGCCACGGTGCAGGCCGAGACGGGCGCCGTCGTCGAGCTGCAGGCCGAGCTCGGCCGCAAGCGAGCGCTCGCGGCCTTGCGGCCGATCGCGCCGGCTCGCCCCGCGCCGCCCCGCGCGCCCGCGCCGGGCGCGAGCGTCCCGCCCGTGGCCGTCCTGGGGGCGGCGGCCGCGCTCGGCGCCGCCGCCGTGGTCACGGGCGCGATGGCCTACGACGTGCGGCACACCTTCCTGAAGAAGAACGACAACCCCGCCCCGGGCTCGATGGCCGAGCGGCAGGCGCTGCGCGATCGCGGGCAGGCGCTCGCCGTCACGAGCACGGCGCTCACCGGGGCGGCCCTCGTCGCGGGCGGCTTCGCCGCGTACCTCTTCTGGACCTCCCCGTCGCCGCGCGCGGCGCCCGAGCACGCCGCGGGTCCGCGGCCTTTGCCCGCGCCGCGCGCCCCCGGCCTGACGGCGCTCTCGCCGTGGGTCGGCGCGGACGGCGCCGGCGTCGCCGTGCAGGGAGCGCTGTGAGCCGCGCGCGCCGCCTCGGAAGGGGCGCCGTCGCGGCGCTCGCCCTGGCCTGCACCGGGGTGGGCGCGTGCGCCTTCATCGCGCCGTTCCCCGACGTCGCGGCGGACCCGGTCAGCGAGGGGGGAGGCGGCGCCGGCGGGGGCGGCGCCGGCGGGTTCGGCGCCGGCGGGTCCGGCCCCGGCGGGACCGGCGGGGGCGGCGCGAGCCCGGAGGTCTGCACCCCCGGCGTCGCGACGGCCTGCTACGCGGGGCCGCGGGGCACCGAGGGCGTCGGCCCCTGCGCGGCCGGCGTCGCCACGTGCAACGACGACGGGACGGACGCCGGCGCCTGCGTCGGCCAGGTGCTGCCCGCGTTCGAGAGCTGCACGGGCGCGGACGAGAACTGCGACGGGCGGGCGTGCACCGGCGATCCCGTGCAGAGCGTCGCGCTGGGCGGCACCGGCGCGCAGCAAGGCCTCGGCGTCGCCGTCGCCGAGAGCGCCGTCGTGGTGGTCGGGTCGGCCTCCGGCAGCACCGATCTCGGCGCGGGCCCGTCGGACGAGCTCGGCTCGCTCGCCGAGCCGGACGCCTTCCTCGTCTCGTTCTCCCGCGACGTCTCCACGCGCGAAGGGCGCTTCCGGTTCGGCCGCCGCTTCGCGGACACCGTCGCGCAGGGGGTCGCGCTCGCCCCGGGCGGCGACGTGGTGCTCGCGGGCAGCGCGTCGGGCGACGTCAATTTCGGCGGCGGCCTGCGCGAGGGCCACGGCCGCCGCCCCGACGTCGTCGTGGCGCGGTTCGACGCCTCCGGGGCGCACCAGTTCAGCCGGCGCTTCGGCGACAACGACACCCAGCGCGCGACGGCCGTCGCCGTGGACGAGGCGGGGAACGCGTACGTCACCGGCGAGTTCCGGAGCACGCTCGACTTCGGCGAGAACAGCCACGGCGAGCGCTTTCTCCTGAAGAGCCAGGGCAAGAGCGACGTGTTCCTCGCCAAGCTCGACGCCGCCGGCAACGTCTGCTGGGCCAGGCAGTTCGGCGACGCCGCGGACCAGGCCGGCACCGGCGTCGCCGTCGACGGCCATGGCAACATCGTCCTCGTCGGCCGCTTCGCCGGGAGCGTCGACTTCGGGGGCTACGGGAACGGGCTCTCCACCGACGCCAAGAACGACCTGTTCATCGCGAAGCTCGACCCGTCGGGCGACCACGTCTGGAGCAAGTCGGCCAACGCGACAAACTCTGCCGATGCGCTCGGCGTCGCGGTCGACGGCGCGGGCAACGTCGTCGTGACCGGCTCGTTCCGCAGCTCGGTCACCGTCGGCGAGTCGGTGCGCACGAGCGCGGGCGACAAGGACATCCTCGTCATCCGGCTCGACGAGAACGGCGTCCTCCAGTGGTGCGAGGACTTCGGCGACGACGCCGACCAGGAGGGCGCCTCGGTCGCGACCGATCTGG
Organism: Sorangium cellulosum So0157-2; assembly: GCF_000418325.1. Taxonomy (GTDB): domain Bacteria; phylum Myxococcota_A; class Polyangia; order Polyangiales; family Polyangiaceae; genus Sorangium; species Sorangium cellulosum_D. The sequence continues at coordinate 10,878,200 of NC_021658.1, read as the reverse complement.
CCGGCAACATCGTCGTGACCGGCTGGTTCAGGGGGACCATCGAGCTCGGCGACAGGGTGCGCTCGGCCACGGGCGCCTCCGACGCGTTCGTGATGAAGCTCGCCCCGGCCAGCGACCCGATGTGGCTGCGCTCGTTCGGCGACTCGAGCGAGCAGCAGGGCGCGTCCGTCGCCGTCGATCGCCTCGGCCACAGCTGGGTGACCGGGCGCTTCGACGGCGGCCTCGATCTCGGGATCGGCGCGATCGCGAGCGGCGGCGCCGCCGACGCGTTCCTCGTCCAGCTCGGGCCGTAAGCGCCGCGCGCCGGCGGCTCACTCGCCGGCGAGCGGGTAGATCGGCCGGATGTCGATCGGGATCCCCTCGAGGCCGCCGAGCGCCTGCCGCATGGGCTCCGAGACGTCGCCGTACCGCGCGAGGAGCTCGCCGGCGGCTTGCTTGTCGCCGCGGTGCTGCACGAGGCAGAGATCGCGCACGAGGCGGGCGATGGCGGCCTCGAGCTCCGCGGCGTCGACCGTGAAGCGCCGGGTCGCCGGGTCGAAGCGGGCGGCGCCCTCCTCGAGGAAGCGGTTGATCTGGAGCGCGGCGCCCTTGCCGTGCGCCTCGGCCACGCCGAAGCGGGTGCTCCGGAAGAGCCCCGCGAAGTAGGAGACGAGGAGCTTCTCCCGGAAGTCTCCGGCGAAGTGGCCTCGCTGGATCATGAAGAGGACGTTGTAGGCGCCCATCACGTCGGCCTTGGCCTCCTCGATGGCCGAGTAGGCCGCGCCGAGCGCGAGCCGCACCTCGACCCGCTCTCCGGAGGCCCGCGTGAACGCCGGGCCCAGGCTGTGCGAGAGCTCGTGGAAGAGCGTCTCGTTGAAGAACGCGTCGGCGGACAGGTGCGCGAGCTGCGCCGGGTCGAGGATGCGCTCGGCGATGGGCCGCATGATCAGCTCGAACTTCGTCTCGATGACGTTGCGGAGCAGGACCTTCTTGGCGCCCTTCTCGGCGCGGACGCGCTCGTCGTTCGGCAGGTTGAACGCGATCGTCTGGACCGATTTGCGGGCGTCGCCGGCGCTGAAGACCAGGTCCACCACCTGGATGGGGCTCTCTCCGCCGCGCTGGGTCTTCACCTCGTCGGGGATGGGCAGGTTGCGCTCCATCTCCGGGAGGAGCTCCTTGTACTTGGAGAGCCTCCGGGAGGCCTCCGGGTCGCTCACCGTGACGAACGCCTCGAACGAGGCCTTGAGGCCGAGCAGCTCGTCCTCGTAGGTCTCGTAGGGGCCGATGGTCACCTCGACCGGGCTGTCGAGGTCCATCCAGTCCTTGTCGGAGGCGTAGTAGTCGTCCGACCGGAACGCCGCGGCCCGGGACCTCAGGAACCTGCGCAGGCTCTCGTTCGCCGTGAGCGCCGCCGCCTCCTCGAGGAGCGCGCCGGCGGGGCCGAGCCACGCCGCGTAGGCCTGGCTGTACGGCACCGCGACGAGCCCGCCCTGGTCGCGGCGGATGAGCGTGAACAGGCCCTCGAAGGCCTCCTTGTCGCGCGGGTGCCGGTCGATCCACGCGCGGAGCTCGTCGGCCGAGAGATCTTCCGGGTAGAAGCCGGCGCCGGGCGGGCGAGGCCTGTCGATGGCGAAGGGGCGGTGGTGATCCTGCCTGTCCCACGGGCCCCGCATGATGTCGAAATAGGCGAGCCTGTCCCGGCCTTCCGGGGTCGTCTCCGCGACGAGCCGCTCGCGGAGCTCGGGGTTCCCGGCGTAGGCCTGGCGGTCGAACACGGGATCGAGCCGTCGCGAGGCCTCGATGAGCTTGCCGAGCGCCCTCCGCTCGGGCTCGGGGAGCGCGCTGACGTCCGCGGTGAGCGTGGCCGGCGCGAACTGCTTGACCTTGTCGGACAACATCGGAACCTCCTAAGGGCGATCTCCGGACGGTTCAGGGTCAGCCCGCCGGGACCGGGTGCGCGTCGCGGTACTCGCGGACGGCCTGGGCCTCGTCGACGGCGTGCTTGAACCCGGTGGCGGCGCGGAAGGCGGCGCTGTCCACGACGACGGGGTACTTGATGTGGGTCAGCGCCGCGCGCGGGAGCTTCGGCAGGCCGAAGCGGCCGAGCGCGTTGCGCAGCACGAACTCGGGGAGGGGGACCGCCACCCGTCCCGCCGCCCGGATGATGAGCGACAGGGGCACGGGCTGCGGACCCGAGACGTTGTAGACGCCGCGGATGCGCTTCTCGAGCGAAAGGCAGATGGCGGTCACGACGTCCTGCTCGTGCATGAACTGGAACAGCGGGTCGAACCCGAGGACGTACGGGACGTGGGGCCCGCGGATGAAGCTCGCCAGCGTGCCGTGGCCGGTCGGGCCGAGCGTGTAGCACATGCGGAGCACGGTCGTGCAGAGCTCGGGGGCGCGCCAGAGCGCCGTGCAGGCGTACAGATCGGCGGCCACGAGGTCGGCGAGCTCGGGAAAGGTGGACACCGCCATCGGCGGATCCTCTTCCTTGTGGTAGAGCGGCGACTCGGGGCCAGCGCCGTAATACGTGTGTCGTCCGACGAAGATCACGTGCTCGACGCCGCAGGCGCGGCTGTTGTCGAAGACGACGCGCGTGCCGCCGAGGTTGATCCGATACCGCTCCTCGGTCTGCTCCACGAGGTGCGTCACGGTCGCCATGTGGATCACGGCCTGGGGCCGGCTCTTGCGGAACACGTCCTCGGCGGCGCGCTTCTGCAGATCCACGTTGTGCATCTCGACGCCGGCCGGGGCGTCCGCCCAGGGCCGGCGGTCGATGCCGATCACCTCGTGCCCCTGCTCGAGGAGGCGCGCCGCGACCATGCGGCCGAGCTGGCCGGTGATTCCAGGGATGAGGACCCTCATGCGCGCTCCTTCGACGACGTGGGCGACGACGTGGGCGACGACGCGGGCGCGGGCGGCTGGGCGACGGGGCGACGACGCGGGCGCGGGCGGCGCGGCGCCGCGCTGATCCAGCGCGAGCTTGCTGCGGCGGCGCCGCCGCCCCGCCTCGATGAGCTCGGCGATCCGCGCCTTCACCTGCTCCACGTGGCCGGCGATCACCTCGTCTTCCTCCGCGCCGGTGCCGGGGAACGTCATCGGCTCGCCATAGGTGATCTCCAGCTGGACCGGCAGCGGGGCCGGCACGAGGTACGGCGTGATCGGGATATACGGCACCCCGAACAGCCGGCCGATCGTGTACGAGTTGGCGACGGTGGGCACCGCCTCGCCGCCGCCGACGAAGCCGAACGGGATGATCGGCGTGCCCGTCTTCATGGCGAGCCGGACGAAGCCCGACCCGAAGTGCACGAGCGAGTTGCGCTCGCTGTAGAGCTTGGCGGTGCCGCGCGCCCCCTCGGGGAACACCATGAGCAGCCGCTCGTCCTCGAGCAGGCGGCTCGCGTGCTCGGGGAGGCCGGTGAAGTGCCCTGTGCGGCTCGACCAGAGCGAGGTGAACGGGAGGCGATTGATGAATTTCTCCGCCATCCCCTCGGCCAGCCGCGGCGGATCCATCGCGAAGAACATCGACGCGACCACCATCGCCCCGTCGATGGCGACGCCGCCCGAGTGGTTGCCGACGAGCATCGCGCGCCCGCGCGCGGGGACGTTCTCGATGCCCGTCACGCCCACCGAGAAATAATGATGATAGAAGAAGTCGAGGAGAGAGAAGAAGAGGCCCAGGTGCTTCCGGGAGATGCCGTAAGGATCGACCCCGAAGCTGTTGAAAGGGATCTCCAGCCGCTGGACGCGCTGGGCAATCGAGTCGCTGACGAGCAGTGTCAAGGGGCACCCTCCGGAGGCTGCGGCGCCCGGAGGGTACGCGCGATCGGGCGGGAAGCACAACCTCCGCCGGCCGGCGCAGGAGGCGGCCGGGCTGCGCCGCGCCCGCGCGAGCCGCCCATGGATCACGCGCTGTGCGCCCGAGCGCTCTCCGCTCACGCGGAGGATCCCATTTCGAAACATAACGCGCCGCGGCGGCGCCGTGGCCGCGGCGTTCAGCGCGCTCGCCGCGGGATCGGGGCGCGGCGGTTGAGCGGCCGCGCGGTCCGCGGTATGGGGTCGGCCATGTCGAGCCGACGCCGCGCTCCCGAGCTCCCGGGCAGGCCGCCCTCCGTTCCCGCGCCGGGAGGGCGCCGCCGCGAACCCCGCCGGGGGGTCGCCCTGTGACAGCGCTCGTGATCCGCCGGGCGGCGCCCGCCGACGTGGAGCTCATCGCGGCGAACAACCGGGCCATGGCGCTCGAGACGGAGGGCAAGGTGCTGGACACCGCCACCACCCTCCGCGGCGCCGCCGCGCTGATCGCGGATGCGACAAAAGGGTTCTATCTGGTCGCCGAGCGCGCCTCCGAGGTGGCTGGGCAGCTGATGGTGACCTACGAATGGAGTGACTGGAGAAACGGCACTTTCTGGTGGATCCAGTCCGTCTACGTGTCGCCCGCGGCGCGGCGCAGCGGGGTCTTCCGGGCGCTGTACCGGCGAGTCCACGAGATGGCGGCGGACGCGGGGGACGTATGCGGCATCCGCCTCTACGTGGAGACCGCGAACGCGCGTGCGCAGTCGACCTATGTCGCGCTCGGAATGAAGCGGTCGCACTACGAGCTCTACGAGCTCGATTTGGACTTCGGCTCGTCCTGAGGTGTCCGGCCGTCCTGGTTCTGGGCGGGGGGGACGACCGCGGACATCGACGGCCAGGAGCCCTTGACGAGGGCGCGCATCGCGGCCGTCTTCAGCGCGACCTCCGAGGGCTCGAGGAAAACGCCGAGGGCCTGGCGGATCTGGGGGAGGGAACGGATGAGATCGGCAGGCGTCATCGCGTCGGGCGGCGAGACGCCGCTCCGCTCGCACGCCTCCTGGATGATTTTCCTGGCGAACGCGGGCGCGAGGCCGCAGCACTCGACCACCTGCTCGAAAAGCGAGCGCATGAGCTGGTTCCCCCGGGGTAACGTCTGACGCGCGGCGCGTCTTTCACTTGGGCGAGCACATACCGCCCCACGACAAGAATAGCCTACCTCCTATGTCGCGCTCGTGAGACGGCGACTGACGTTCTGCTGGTTTTCGCGGCGATGTAGGTGCGGCAGCGACGCGTTCCATGGCTGACGGCGCGACCTCGGCGCGCGCGGCCTGCGCGAGGCGGAGGGCGATCGTGGTCGCCGGAGCATTGGACGGGCCTCCACGGCCGGAGTGTTGGACGGGTCGGCAAAAAGGATCATCGCCGGGCGGGCCGCGCGCGTGAGGATCGCTGCGCCGGCGCGCAGGCGCAGCGCGTCGCGTCTGTCCAGCGTTGACGTCCGGGGATGCAGGCGCGCCGATGGCGTCTCGCGAGGCCTCGTGACATCGCGCGTTACCTCCTCGCGGGCCGGCGCGTGATCACCTCGCTGGCAGGCGCGCGATCACCTCGCTGGCTGGCGCGTGATCACCTCGCTGGTTGACGCATCACCGCCCCGCTGGTCGGCGCGTCACCGCCCGCTCTTCGGGCGTGTCAAAGCCCTGAGGGTTTGAAGGGGGTGCGGGAGGTCGCCCGCGGAGCGCTCCGCTTCGGCTCCGGCGCCTTCGGTGCCTTCGGCGCCGCGGTGCGGACGGCCGGCGAGCGGGTGGCAGGCTTCGCCGTCGAGACCGTGGATCCGCCCGCCGTGCGCGTATCCGGCCGGCCCGTCCTGGGCTTGACGGCCACGGGCGGGGTCGCTCTGGGCGCCGGCCGCGGGAGGGCCTTCGTCGCGCGGTTGGCGGTGGGCGCAGGGCCATGCGCGGATCTGCCGAGCGCGGAGCCCTGGACGGAGCGGCCGGGGGCATGGGCGGAAGCGACGGGGGGAGGGCTGTGCGCGGCTCGGGCGGGGGCGGGGACCTGGCCGGCGCCGCCGGGGGCGAGCGCCTCGACGGCCCCGGCGGGCTGCCCCGGCACGGCGGCGTGGACCGTCGCGCCGTCGGCCACGGTCGCGGGCAGGTGCGGCGAGCTCGGGAGGACCGGGGCGCTCTCCGCCGCTTCTCGAGCGGCGGGCTCGCGCGTGCCGAAGGCGAAGAAGGCGCCCACGCCGGCCGCGAGCGCGACCGCGCAGACGCTGGCGATCACGCTGCGACGCACGAGGTGCTGCCGGCGGAACACGGCCTCCGAGACGACGGCGCCGAGCCCCGGCGCGCTGCCCTCGGCGCCCGAGAGGTCCGGCGCCGGCCCGAGGCTCTGCAGGCCGAGCGGAGAGCGGTCGCTCAAGGGAGAGCGCTGGCTCAGCGGCTCGCCCAGGGGAGAGCGCTGGCTCAGCGGCTCGCTCCGCGGGGAGCGCTGGCTCAGGGGCAAGGGCTCGCTCAGCGGGGAGCGCTGGCTGAGCGGCGAGCGCCCCGACATCGGCCCGGAACGCGGGCCCGACGCGGGGCCGTTCCGCACGCTGATGGGCGCGGTGAGGTCGCGCAGGCCGACCTCCTTGATGAGCGCCTCCACCGCCCGCGGCGACGACACGGCGAGGCCCGGCGTCTGCGCGGCCGCCTCTTCCAGCGCCTCGGCGAACGCCGCCGCGGTCGGGAACCGGTCGTCCGGGTCGGCGCGCAGCGCGCGCATGCAGATCGTGTCGAGCGCGGCGGGGACCGACGGCACCACCGCGCGCGGACCCGCGGGCGGGCCCTTCAGGATCTGCGCGATCAGCGCGCCGTCGTTGTCGGCCTTGAACAGGCGCTCCTCCGTGAGCATCTCCCAGAGCACCACGCCGGCCGAGTACACGTCGCTGCGGCGGTCGACCTGCTCGGCGTGGATCTGCTCGGGCGCCATGTACGAGAGCTTGCCCTTGAGCGCGTTCCCCTGCGTCGACATGAGCCGCGTCTCGGCGCGGGCCACGCCGAAGTCGGTGATGCGCGCGACGCCGTCGATGCCGACGATCACGTTCTGCGGCGAGACGTCGCGGTGCACGAGGTTGAGCGGCTCGCCCTCGGAGCCGGTGAGCTCGTGCGCCGCGTGCAGGCCCGCGAGCACGTCGAGGAAGATGCGGAGCACGATCCCGATGGGGACCCGCCGCTTCGCCCGCGCGCACGTGCGGAGCAGGAGGTGCAGCGACGGGCCCTCGATGTACTCCATGACGAGGAACAGCGGGTCCTCGACGAGATCGAACGTGGCGACGACGTTGGGGTGGCGGACCCGCGCCGCGAGGCGCGCCTCGTCGAGGAACATCGCGACGAACTCGGGCTCCGCCGCGATGTGCGGGTGCATCATCTTCAGGGCGACGAGGCGCTCGAACCCGCCGGCGCCGACCGCCCGCCCGAGGTACACGGTGGCCATGCCGCCCGACGCAATGGCGCGCAAGCTCTCATAGCGGCCAGCGTGCAAGGTCACACGACCAGGCTACACCATGCGAGGTGCGTTCTCCACGAGTCATGCGCCGCATCTCCGTGCGTGCTTGCGCGTGCTTGCGCGTGCGTGCGCGTGCGTGCGCGTGCGTGCGCGCGCGCGTCCCACACGGCCACGACGAAAACCCGATTTCCTCCCGATGTGAGGCGCGCTACGACCGATCGCCGGCAGCCTAGGCTCACGTGAGCCCTCGGTCGGCGATCGGCGGCGATGGCGCATGCGCGCGGCGATGGCGCATGCGCGCGGCGATGGCGCATGCGCGCGGCGATGGCGCATGCGCGCGGCGATGGCGCATGCGCGCGGCGATGGCGCATGCGCGCGGCGATGGCGCATGCGCGCGGCGATGGCGCATGCGCGCGGCGATGGCGCATGCGCGCGGCGATGGCGCATGCGCGCGGCGATGGCGCATGCGCGCGGCGATGGCGCATGCGCGCGGCGATGGCGCATGCGCGCGGCGATGGCGCATGCGCGCGGCGATGGCGCATGCGCGCGGCGATGGCGCATGCGCCCGCGCGCGGAGGAGGCCGCGCGATCAGCTCACGATCGGCAGCCGCCTGGCCGCCGGTCGCGCGCGCGGGCCGCCCTGCTCGCGCTCGCGCAATGCGAGATCGTGCTCGATGATCGTTAGGGGATTCTCGTAGGCCGGTAGAGGGAGATCCTTATTCTTCGCGTACACGGGGTGCCGGCCGTGCTTCTTGTACCATTCGGCCACCGTGGCATTGGCCTTCATCTTCTCGAGGATGTTCCGCCACCCGGCGCCGGTGTTGTACGCGCAGAAGCTGATCTCGCCGAGCTGCGTTCCGTACGGAATGATGCACATCTCGGTGCGGCGGAAATCGTAGTTGAACAGGTCCTGGAACCACATGCCCGCCACGAACAGGACCCGCCACTCGTACTCGCGGGCGTCGCCCTCGCCGGCGTGCGCGGCGCCCGTCTGGCTCATGAACTGCTTCACCAGGGTCGCGAGGTGGAAGTTCGGCGGCGCCTTCTCGGGCCGGTAGCGGCGCAAGAGCGCGGCGACGACCTGCGCCGTCGTGAGCGCGCGGCCGCGCCCGGCGTCGAAGATCGCGCGCAGGTCGGAGAGCAGCCCCTCGACGTCGATGAAATCGAGCAGCGGGACCACCTGCTTCGTCTTCTTGTGGACGAACAGCGCGGTGCCGATCCCGCAGTTCGGGTGGCAGCCGCAGTTGAGCTGGCCCCAGTCCTTGTCGGGGCCGTCGAGCAGATCGGTCACGTTGCCGAAGGGGCTGAGCGCCGACAGGGGGAACCAGTCGCGGAGCGGGTCGGTCACGCCGGTCTGCCGGGCGACGTCGTGCGCGAGGTGGCTCAGCGTGTAGCGCTGCTGCTCGCGCAGCTCGTCGGAGATGTCCTCGTCGCGGCCGGTGAAGCTGACCGGCTGGAAGCTGACGACCGTGATCTTGTCGGCGTTCTGGACCGCGAAGTCGATGATCGGGCCCACCTGGTCGTTGTTCACGCCGTTGACGATCGTCACGACCAGGATGACGTCGATCCCGGCGGCCGAGAGCTCCTCGATCGCGCGCAGCTTCACGTCATAGAGGTTCGCGATCTTCCGGTGGCCGTTCGCGGCGTTCGTCACCCCGTCGAACTGCAGGTACGCCATCCGGAGGCCCGCCTCCTTGGCCTTCCTGGCGAAGCCCGGCTCCTCCGCGAAGCGGAGCCCGTTCGTCGCGCACTGCACCGCGAAGTACCCCTTCTTGCGCGCGTACCGGATCGCGTCGAGGAAATGCGGGCTCAGCGTCGGCTCGCCGCCGGAGAACTGGATCGACATCTGGCGGCGCGGGCGCACCTCCGCCGCGTCGTCCAGGATGCGCGTGATCTCCTCCCAGGAGAGCTCGTGCACGTAGCCGACCTGATTGGCATCCATGAAGCACGGGTCGCACATCATGTTGCAGCGGTTCGTCAGATCGACCGTGAGCACCGAGCCGCGGCCGTACCGGATCGTGCTCGAGCCGTGGTCGTGGATCCTGTCCGGCGTCATCTCGACGTCGCGGCCGCCGAACAGGCGCTCGATCCGGGCGAGGAACTCCGGGTCGATCGAGATCGTGTCCGAGAAGGAGCCGTGCTTCGGGCACGTCTTCTCCATGACGACGCGGCCGTCGCGCGCGACGATGCGGGCGCGGATCTCCCCGGGCTTGTCATGGATGAGTTTGGTCCAGTCCGCCCTGCCACTCAGGATCTCGGCGCGCGCCTCCTTGACGCAGCGCGGGCACAGGCTGTCCGTCTCGCGAGGCCAGCCGAGCGGGGGCTTCGAGCGCTGGCCGCCCCTCGGGATCGGCTTGTCGCTCCACTTCGGGTGAAACGGCTTGGGCTCGCCGCCGAGCCGGCTCAGATGCTGCAAGAGTGGCCACGCCTTGTTGGCCGATGCCGTGATGGCCTTTTCCAGTGTCCGTACCAGGTCGATCAAGCGTCACCTCGCTCACAGGCGCATTTCGCGGCCGCACCGTAGGGCGACCTAGCGCGTGCTTCCATCAAATTCCAGGCTCGTCACGCCGCGTTGGCGCGCCCTCCGCGGCTCAGCCCGGGGAGTGACAGCGGGCCGTCGATCGCGGGATAGTACGGGGCGCGTATGCGATTCCTCCCTGGAACCCACCGCGCCCTGGGCCTCGCCGCGGCGCTCGCGGTCTCGGCGGCGGCGGGCCCGGCCGTGGCGCAGCCGGCCGCGCGGGCGCCCCGGCCCGCGGAGGACGGCGGCAGGGCCGAGGCCGGCGCGGCGCCGCTGCGCGGCAGCCTGGGCGTGCCCGTCGCCGAGCGGCTGCTCGCGTCGAGCGACCCGGAGGCGCGGCTGCGCGGCATCGAGCGGCTCGGCGCGATCGGCACCGAGGAGGCGGTGACCGCGCTGCTCGCCGCGGTCGACCAGGGGGGCCCGGCGGCGCGGGATCCCAGGGCGCGCCTCGCGGCGGTGCGGGCGCTCGCCCCGCACGCGCAGCGCGACGCCGTGCGCCAGCTCCTCTCGCGCGAGCTCTCGGAGGGCGGCGGCCCCGCGCGCGGCGCCGCCTCCCCGCTCGGCGAGGTGCTGCGCGGCACCGCCGCCCTCGCGCTCGCGCGCACCGGCGAGCGGCGCGCGCTCGGCGCGCTCGTGAACGCGATCGTGCAGGGCGGGGCCGCGGGGGAGGCCGCCGCGCTCGCCATTGAGGCGTACCCGCCCGAGTCGCTCCAGCTCCTGCTCGGGAGCCGCAAGCGGCTCGAGCCCGCGCTCGTGAGCTTCCTCGGCGAGCTCGGCGATCTGCGGGCGATCGCGGCGCTGCGGCCGATGCTCGAGGGCGGCGATCGGGCGGCGCAGGTGGCCGCGGCGCGCGCCCTCGCGCGGCTCGGCGACGAGGCGGCGCTGGCCAAGGCGCGCGCGTGGCTGAGCAAGCCGGAGCCGGGGCTCTTCGAGGCGACCGTCGAGATCCTCGTCCACCTCGGCGCGCCGGAGGCGCCGGACGCGGTGGCCTCGCTGCTCGGGTCCGAGCTGGGCCGGCTCGAGGGGCTCAGGCTGGCCGAGCTCGCGCCGGCGGAGCGGCTCGCGCCGGCGCTCGCGCGCGCGCTCCCGCTGCTCCCGGAGGACGCGCGGCCGCGCGCCGTCGCGGCGATCGGCCGCGCGGGCGGCGCGGAGGCGGCGCGGCAGCTGCGCCGGCTGACGCTGGAGCGCCCCGAGCTCGCGACGGCCGCGGCGTTCGCGCTGGCGACGATGCCCGGGGCCGAGGCGCGGGCCGCCGTCGCGGAGCTCGTCGACGGGCCGCGCGCCGCGAGGGACGCGGACCTCCGCAGGCTCGGCCTGCGCGCGGGCGTGGTGCGCGGGCTCGCGCTGCGCGACGCGCCCGGGTCGCTCGAGGGGCGGCTCCTCGCCGCGCTCGCGGCGCCGAAGGGGTCGAGCGATCGCGCCGTCGGGGTGTTCGGGGCCGTGGCGCTCGGCCTCCGCGACCCGCTCGAGGTCGTCGGCGGGTGCGCTCCGGCCTCGTGCGATCGCGCGGCGGTCCACGCGGCGGCGCGCGGCGCGCTCGCGCGGGGCGATCGCGCCCTCGCCGCGCTCGCGCCGCTGTTCGCGGAGCTCGCCGCGCCCGGCGGCGGCGCCGCGCCGGGCGGCGACGACGCCGCGCCCGACGCGGCGGCGATCTCCGCCGGCGTCGCGCTGCTCGCGGAGCCTCGGGGCGGCGCGGTCGCGACCTCGCGGCTCGCCGCGCTCGCGGAGGCGGGCGGCCCGCTGTCGCCGCTCGCGGCGCGCGCGCTCGCGGCCCGCGACGACGAGGTGGTCCGCGGCAGGCTCAAGCGGCTGCTCGAGGGGAGCGATCCGGTCGTGCGCGCGCACGTCGCGCTCGGCCTCGGGAGCGACCCCTTGCCCGACAGCGTGTCGCTCCTCGCGCGCGCCTACCGCTTCGAGGACGACCCCGCGGTGCGCCGCGCGATCGTCCGCGGGCTGTCTCGGCGCACCGAGGTGCAGCGCCGGCGCGCCCTGCTCGCGGCGCGGGATCTCGATCCCGACGAGGGGGTGCGCGCGCTCGCGCGGGCCGCGCTGTCCGGCGCCGGCGGGCCGGCGCTCGATCCGCCGCGCGCCGCGCTGGCCACGGGGGTGGTGTGGATCGCGATCGTCCCGAACGACCAGGGCGCGGCCGCGAGCGCGTCGTCGCGTCCGGCGCGGCTCGTCCGCCCGGATGGGCTGGCGGTCCCGGTCGTGGCCGATCCCGACGGCGTGCTCCTCGTGCCGGCGGTGCCGCCCGGGGTGAGCTCCGTCCTGCTTGCGCCGGCCGCACCCCCGGGGGACGCTGGCTCATGACGACGATGAGCAACGCGACGGACGAGAGCCGCACGGGCGAGGGGCCGGGCGAGGGACCCGGCGTGGAATCCGGCGTGGAATCCGGCGTGGGATCGCGCGCGGAGCCCCGCGCCGCGGCGTCGGTGGCCGAGGGCGAGCGCGCTCCCGCGAGCGGCGACAAGGCCGCGGGCGCGATGTCGTTCGAGGAGTCGACGCGCCGCCTCGCGAAGATCGTGGCGGAGCTCGAGGGCGGCGATCTGCCGCTCGAGCGCGCGCTGTCGCTCTTCGAGGAGGGCATCCGGCTGTCGCGGTCGGCGCAGGAGCGGCTCGATCGCGCGGAGAAGCGCGTCGAGGAGCTGCTCGGGATGGACGCCGACGGGCGCCCGGTGACGCGCGAGTTCGAGGGCTGAGCGGAGCAAGGGTGAGATGAGGACGGCCGCGGCGCTGATCATCGGCAACGAGCTGCTCAGCGGGAAGATCGCTGACGAGAACCTGTTCGTGCTCGCCGGCACCCTGCGCGCGCTCGGCGTCAAGCTGGAGCGCGCGGTCATGGTGCTCGACGACCTCGAGGTGATCGCCGCCGAGGTGCGGGCGCTCTCGGCGTCGCACGACTGGCTCTTCACGAGCGGCGGCGTGGGCCCGACGCACGACGATCTGACGATCGCTGGCGTCGCGCGCGCCTTCGGCGTGCCGGTGGTCAGCGCGCCCGACATGGAGAGCATGCTGCGCGAGTACTACGGCGACCGGCTCACCGAGGGGCACCTGCTCATGGCGCGCATCCCCGAGGGCGCGCGGCTCGTGACCGGCGGCAGCGCCGCGTGGCCGGCCGTGGTGGTGCGCAACGTGTGGATGCTGCCCGGCGTGCCGCAGATCTTCCGGGCCAAGCAGGCGCTCATCCAGGCCGAGCTCTCGGGCGGCACGCCGTTCGTCTCGCTCGCGGTGTTCACGACGCTCGACGAGGGGCAGCTCAAGCCGATGCTCGACCGCGTGGTCGAGGCGCACCGCGACGTCGACATCGGCTCCTACCCCCGGTGGTCCGGCGTCGAGTACCGCACGAAGCTCACGTTCGACGGCCTCGTCGAGGCGAAGGTGCGCGCGGCGCGCGACGCCTTCGCCGAGAGCCTGCCCGCGGGGACGGTCGTCCGCGTCGAGTGACGCGCGTCGCGCTCGCTTCTCCCTGTGAGCCAGGCCGGCGACGCGCCGTCGGGCTCACTCGAGACGCGGCAGCCGACGGGCGGGAGCGGTAGCCGCGCCTATCCGGCGAGCGGATGCCGACGGGTCTCCGCCGGATGCCGACGGGTCTCCGCCGGATGCCGACGGGCTCCACCTCGGAGGACGATGAGCCCCCCGTCGGATGACGGCGGGTACCCGCCCCGATGACGACGTCTCCGGGCCGGATGACGATGGCTCGCCGCCCGATGCCGATGGGTTCCGGCCGGATGCCGATGGGCTCCGGCCGCATGCCGGCGGGCCCCGGCCCCGATGCCGATGGCTCCGGGTCGGATGCGGATGGCTCGCGGGCGGATGACGACGGCGTCCACCTCGGATGACGATGGCTTCCTCCCGGAATGACGACGCCCTCCGCCGCGATGCCGACGGTTCCGCGCCGCGCGCTCGCGCGTCGCGATGTCGCCATCCACGGGCACGCTCCCCGGTCGTGGTCGACTTTGCCCAGAGAGAGTCCACACGAAGGCGGGAAGGCGGGAAGATTATTGATCTTTTCTCCCCACCTTCCCGCCTTCATGTTCAAAATTGACCACGACCCGCTCCCCGGCGCTCGCTGGCGCCATGGCCAAAACTTGCCACGCCCTCGACGTGCCGCTCCGCATCTCCTTAGCCTGCGCAGATGGCCAAACCTATCTCTCCTCCCGAAGAGACCGACAACGATCCCACGCTCGAATCCCTCGCCGAGCGGCTCGGCAAGCCGGAGCCCGGCGTCATCGAGGCGTTGCTCGACGGCACGACTGAAGCCCAGCTCGTCGAGCGAGGGCGGCAGATCGCCTCCTCGCGCGTCTTGACCGATCTGCGCCGCCTCTACGCGACGGCGCACGCGTGCTGGTCGGGCGCGTCGAAAGAGAAGCGGGAGAAGCTGCGCGGCTTCTCGCCGGAGCTGCTCGCGCTCGCGGTCGACCAGGCGCTCGCGCTGGAGCGGCTGCTCGAGGCGCACGAGAGCGCCGGGCAGAAGAAGGACGCGGCGCGCGCCACGACGGACGCGGCGCTGCGCGAGCGGCACGCGCGCGCGCTCCTCCTGCGCGACCAGGCCTACGAGGTCCTACGCGGCGTTTCCGGCTCGGGCAAGGAGGCGCGCGAAGAGCTCGCGCAGGCGGTCGGAACCGCGGAAGATCCTGGCGCGCTCGCGCGCGGGCTCACGCAGCTCGCCGCGCTCGGCAAGCGTTACCTCGCGCAGAAGAAGGGCCCCCTCGCCGTGCGCGCCAAGCTGATGCGGCTCGACCAGGACTACGTCGAGCGCCTCGAAGAGATCGCCGAGGAGCTGACCCAGGCGGCGAAGACCGCGGCCGCGCGCCCCGCGGGCCAGAAGGTCACGGGCGGCGATCTCGACCGGGCCGACGGCATCAACCTGATCTTGCTCGAGCAGATCGTGCGGGTGTTCGAGCGCGCCAACGAGCAGGATCCGACCATCCCGCGGCTCGTGCCCATCGCGACGCGGCGGCTGTTCAGCCGGAGCACCAGGAAGAAGGCGACCGAGGCGCCCGGCGGAGGCGGCGGCGCGGCCGGCAGCGGCAGCGCTGGAAGCGGCAGCGCCGGCGGCGCGCCGCCGGACGAGGATCCGCTCGAAGGCGACGACGCGCCGGCCTGAGCCAATAGCGCTCTGATCGGACCCGAGCGTCGAAGGAGGGCTCAGGCTGCAACCTGGGCCCTGTTCCTTTGTTTCGTCACGCCCTCGCCGGCGACTTTACGGGCGGACCCTCGCCGGCGGCCAGCTCGCATCCATGACCCGTGTTCCCGTGGATCTGCGTGGCCACCTGGAGTGAACGAACACCTGCCCAGCATACGTGGGTTTCTACCGCTGATTCGCCAACCAGCGCGCGTGGGGGACGCCACCGGCGCGAGGCGCATCGACTTCGCGTGCGGGACGTCACGAGCTCTTCCGGCTGATTGCGCCGCGCGCTGGAAACGGCGGTGAGGACCTGCTGTGCGGCCGAGGCACACGGCCACGGCCGATATGCCGAGGGCGGAGGAAGGGAGAGCGGGGACACGCTCCTCGGCCGAGCAATGTCCTATCGCTTTCGTGAGGACGCTTGCACCAGGAAAACGGGCGGGCGAGCGTGCGCAGGCGAGAAAAATCGCGGGGTGGAGGCAATGAGCATGAGGGAGCGATCCAAACCGATACGGCGGAGGACGATTCTTGCTGTAGCTGTCGCCGCCCTGGCGCTCGGCGCTGTGGGGGCCGGGTGCCTGTGGGAGCGCGAGGAGCACGCGCCCGGCCGGTTCTGCGCGCAAGCGAACACCAGCGTGATCGAGCACTGCGTGGACGCGAGCGAGGGCCCGGGCAGCGCGTGGAGCGAGGCCGAGGCGGACGGCGAGCTGCCGATCCAGATGTGGGCGGTCGAGCCGAGCGGCGCGATGCTCGACGATTTCGCCGCGGACGCGGCGGCGCTCCGGGCCTGGTTTGACAACATCGAGCGGGCGGTGGCCTACGTGCGCGACGAGCAGAAGAACGCCGAGTCGCTCCGGGCGACCCTGCACGGCAGGCTCCTCGGGCTGCTCTTGCAGTCCAGGCAGCGCCAGGAGGCGATCTTGAAGGAGGAGCCGGTCCGCGCGGCCGACAACTTCCAGCAGGCGATGACCGACAAGGCGAGCGCCGAGGAGGAACCGCTCGTCGCCGCGCTCGCGGCCGACAAGCAGGCGATGGCGGTCGTGCAGGCTATCTTCGAGCAGGCCCGGAGCGACGCCGCGCCGCTGCAATCCAGGTACGCGGGTGTCGCGGCGCGGTTCGCCGCGTACCGCGCGACCGAGGCGGTGGAGACGGCGGCGTACGCGGCGCTGTCGAAGCAGGCATCGCGGTCGGACATCGACGGCCTCGACGGCGCGGAGCAGGCGGTGCTCGCGGCGGCGCGCGAGGCGAGCCGGGCGCCGAACGAACTCGCTACGGAGATCATGACGCTGTCGGCGGAGCTCCGGGCGCTCGCGGTCTCGTTCGAGGAGGCGATCGCGCCGCACAAGGAGGTGCTCGCGACGTACGGCGCGGTCGTGCCGGACATGACCTCGGGGGCGCTGCGCTCGCTGAGCGCGATGCTGGGCTACGCGCAGCGGCGGGTCGCCCGGAGCGATGCGACGGCGACGGCGCTGATCGGCGGCGTCGCGCTGCGCCGGCAGGCGCTCGAAATCCTGAAGGCGGACGAGGGGGTGCGCGAGAGGATCGCGCGCTCGCGGATCGAGAGGGCGTCGGAGGTGTTCGGCGAGCGGGCGCGCGCGCGGGTGGAGGCGCTGTCGGCGGCGCCGCCGGTCAGCGAGAAGCTCGGGCTGCCTCTGCTCGCCGAGCGGTGCGGGGCGCTCGTGGCGCTCGTGCAGATGCGGCCGCTCTGCGAGGCGGCGGGGTCGTCGTGGCGCGAGGCAGGGTGCGCGGTGCTCCGCGGGCGGTTCGACGCCGCGGAGGCGGAGCTCAGGACGGGCCCGCCGCGGAAGATCGCAGCGGTCCTCGCGGCGCTGCGGGAGAAGGGGATGGCCGCGGCGGCGCTCGACGCGGTGCAGGCGAGGCTCGACGCGGGCGACGTGAAGGGCGCGGCGATCGCGTATGACGCCGCGGTGCGCGGGGCGGAGGGGACATGAGCCGGTCGGAGGAGGTTGCGCGGCGCGGCTTCTGCGCCGCGGTGTTCCAGAAGTTCATCGCGCTGATGACGGCGCTTTCGGTGCTGGCGCCGGCGCCGGCGTGGGCGCGGACCCGCACGCCGTACACCGTGCTCTGGAGGAGCTACGGTGATGCCGATTCGTGCGGTTCTACCGAGCTCGAGACCGAGGGCGATGCCATCTTCGAGGTGAACCGGACGCCGCTGCCCACCTACGGGGTGCCGGGCGCGCTGCAGATCCACGGCGACGGCTCGCGGAGCAACACGCTCGAGGCGGAGTTCGACTCGGTGCTGCTCCTCATGGGCAGAAACGAGTTCCACTTCGGGGTCCACACCGTCAACGGCAACGACTGGTGTACCCACGCGCGCGAGGTGGTGCACCTCGTCTCGGAGCCGCTCGGGCTGAACAAACCGCTCTTCGACATCCGCCGCGATGGGATCGGGTTCGAGGGAAGTACCGAGGTCGACCTGAGCCTTTCGGAGATCAACCCGGACCTCGCGCGCGACATCGCGGAGCTGGAGGTCAGGATCGCCCGGCTGATGACGGAGCTCCTCCGCAACGCCGCGAGGGTCGCGGACCTCCAGACATCGCGGAGCTGGATGTCAGGATCGCCCGGCTGATGACGGAGCTCCTCCGCAACGCCGCGAGGGTCGCGGACCTCCGGGCGCGGATGGACCTCTTGCGGCAGCTCGACACGGAGCTGCACGACCTGGCGAGCCGGCCGCTGGACGAGATCTCGCGGACCGACCTCGACGCGATCCTCGACCGGTACGAAGACGTGGTCGACGCGGAGACGCGGGCGGCGATGGAGCAGCTCGTCGACGACCTGAAGAAGAGCGTCAGCGACCTGGAGAGCGAGCTCGCGCGGCTGCTCGACGAGTTCGGCGCGCAGGCCGATGAGGTCGCGGACCTCGCGACGCAGGACGCGCGCGGCGAGGGGTGGGACCCGGACGACCCGTGGAACTACGCGCTCGGGGAGAGCGAGGTGCCGTGGGTCGAGGTGCCGGACGTCGCGGAGGTGGACGGGGCGTTCGACGAGGGGAGGGATCCCTATGCGGGGTACGCGGACACGGTGATCGCGGCGCTTGAGGCCGACGTGAGCGGCGGGGTCGTGGTCGCGCGGGCGGACTTCGTGGCGAACGTGCGTGCGTGGCGGGAGAACAGCGCGGCGCTGGAGATCGCGCTGCGCGACCGGATGGGGGTGTCGCTGGCGGAGACGAACGCGTTCCTGAAGGCGCAGAACCGGATCACGGCGTACGTGCGGCGGTTCATGGATGCGTCGGACTGGTTCGTGGACACGCCGGTGCCGGCGGACCTGCGCGCGGTGGTGGACACGGCGCGGTCGTGGACACGGTGCTGAAGCCGCGGTTCGATGCGCTGGCGGACCAGATGAAGGACAGCCTGAACCAGTGGACAGGGGACGGGCTCGACCTGGAACAGACGCAGCTCTACCAGACGATCAGCGCGTTCGCGGGGGCGATGTCGACCGTCGGCGAAGGCGTCGAGGCGTACGCGGGGGTGATGCAGACGCTGGCGCACGCGACGACGCGCATCGGGGTGGGGTTCGTGCCGGTGGTGGGGCCGGCGCTCGACCTGTGCGAGGCGGTGACCGGGAAGGCGTGGTGCCTGCCGGCGGGGCAGGCGCTGAGCGACGAGGAGCGGATCTTCTCGGGGGTGGGCTTCGGGCTCGGGGCGGTCGGGCCGATGTGGCGCGCGGTCGGCCGCGCCGGCGGGCTGACGCCGGATGCGATCCGCGTTGCCGAGGAGATCGCGCAGATGGGCGAGGAACTCGCCACGGCCCTGCGCGCACCGCGGCGCACCTGGTACAAGACGCTGCGTGGGGCAGTCACGAGCAAGCCACTCGACGCGATGGAGAAGAAGGCGGCCAAGCTCATGCTGGATGACGGGCGGGCGCTGATCGGCGTCGGCGACGACGGAGTGCGCCGGGTGCTGGACATACGGAAGGAGTCTCCTCCAAGTACGACCTTGGGAAGGGCTCCCGACTTTCTCACCGTGACCAAGGGAAACAAGCTGGCCCTGACCGAGGTGAAGGATATTGACAGTGCCACCGGGAAGGTCGACATCGACCACGCACTCACGCAGCTCGAGAATGCGATGAAGAAACTGAGCGACAAAGGACTCGCCGGCGACGTAGAGCGGATCGAGTTCATCACCCCCAAGGGTGCGCCGCTCAAGAACGAGAACAAGATCGTCAAGGACGGCTATCTAGTCGACGCGCTCACGGGGAAGCGCATCAAGCTTGAAGGCTTTGGGAACCTGGTCATGGTGATCCAGTTATGAGTGTATCAGGTCCTTGGCTCTATGCATGGTGTGACGAGACGGACAGGGTCGACGCGCTCGCGGCGGCTCTGTCTGCTCTCGTCATCCCGGGGGGGACGTGCGGCTTCCACATCGAGTCCATCGACCATCCAGATAGCACCTGGCGATGGCGCGATACGGTCACCCTCAGCGAGACGGTCGCGGCGGTGCGCGCAGGATTCACCGCAGGGACGCATGTCTTCGCATCCTTCGGCGTGAAACTGAACTCCGGCAGCGCAATCGAACTCGCTGTCGAATGCAATGGCGAAGAGTGGGAGCGCCGGTATCCCTCCGGTCCTCTATGCGCACGCCCCGGCGATCGCAGCGATCTACTTCCCTGGAGCCTTCGCATCGCCCTCGGCGGCACCCGCTCCGTCGAGGTCGAGGCGGCGATCCTGGCGATGCAGGTCCAGCAGGATCTCGAAGATCTCATGGTCCGCCTCTGCGCGCCGGATGCGCGTGCGCGCGTGACGGCCGGCGCCTGGACGGAGTTCGCGGATTGGGGGCCGCCCACCAAGGCGTGCGCGACCTATCACGCCAACGCGGCGTTGGTTGCACACGATCTCGCCTTTACGTGGGTAAACCTGCGGGATGGTGACAAGGTCGCACATTTCGCGGGAATGCCAACGGACGTGTTGCACGCGCGCGTCGACGCCGCGCCGCGCGGAGCGCGCGTCGCTGTTGAGGACGGCGCTGAGCTCTCGCGCGAAGCGGTCCTCAAGACGCTCACGGAGTCACCGGCTGCGCTGCTCGACGCACTCGAAGCGTCCGCGATGGCGGATGAGGAATGGCGCACCGTCGAATCGGCCGCCCTCGAGACCATCGCAGCGACGAAGGAGGGCGCGCCGACGTGCGAGGTGGACGTGACGTCGCGCAAACACGTCCAATTCATCGAGCGCCATGCTCCCTACCACGTGCGTCGCCTCCCGAGCGGCGGCGTGGTGCTGGCGACGCACCCGTACCGCACGCTCTGGCCGCTCTGGGCCGACGCCCTCTTCTTGCTCGATATCACGTCATGACGTGAAGGTTCTATTCGCTCTGCGTCGCGGCCCGCGATATTCCATCGAGGCCGCCGTCAACCATCAGAATCGGGATATATCGTTTATGAGCAATGACCATGGCGAAAGGATGGGCGAGCTCTCGCGTCTCGTTGGGCTGGTACTCGACGTCGCAAAGAGTGCTCTGGAGGGACAGGGAACATTTCTCCCCGGTTCGATCGCGGTCGACGCCGCCGGGAAGTATGCCATCGGTGTGGCGCCGCACGGCGGTGTTGACGGCTGGACGCTTCTCACGACCGCGTTCCGGCAGCGCGCGGCGGCCGAGCAGCTCCGGGCGGTCGCGCTCTATCGCGACGTACGGGTCCGTGAACGAGGGGCATCGGAGGACGTGGACGCCATCCATGCCGTCGTGGAGCTCGCCTCGGGCGAAGCGGTCCAAGTGTTCCAGATCTATCGCAAGAATGACGCGGGGGAGATCGTCTACGACAGACCGGAGGTCGAGCATGCACCCTCCGTTATCTTCGGACGGCGCACCCCTCCCTGAGCGCGCGGAGCGCGCGATTAGGGAGGGGCGGACCGCGCGCAGGCGCGGAGCGCCGAGCACGGGCCGGGGGTGGCCATCCGCTCTCTCGGAGCTATCCGCCGCCGTTTCAGAGCCGTCATGATCGACGACCAACACCGAGGGGTGGGATCCGGACGACCCGTGGAACTACGCGCTCGGGGAGAGCGAGGTGCCGTGGGTCGAGGTGCCGGACGTCGCGGAGCTGGAGGGGGCGTTCGAGGAGGGGAGGGATCCCTACGCGGCGTACGCGGACGCGGTGCTCGCCGCGCTGGAAGCGGACGTCAGCGGCCGGGTGGTGATCTTTCGCGCGGACTTCGTGGCGAACGTGCGGGCGTGGCGGTCGAACAGCGCGGCGCTGGAGATCGCGCTGCGCGACCGGATGGGGGTGTCGCTGGCGGAGACCAACGCGTTCCTGAACGCGCAGAACCGGATCACCGGGTTCGTGCGGCAGTTCCTGGATGCGTCGGACGGGTTCGAGGAGTCGCCGGTGCCGGCGGACCTGCGCGCGGTGGTGGACACGGTGCTGAAGCCGCGGTTCGACACGCTCGCGGACCAGATGAAGGACAACCTCAACCTGTGGACGGGGGGCGGGCTCGACCTGGAGCAGACGCAGCTCTACCTGACGATCAGCGCGTTCGCGGGGGCGATGTCGACGGTCGGCGAAGGCGTCGAGGCGTACGCGGAGGTGATGCAGACGCTGGTGCACGCGACGACGCGCATCGGGGTGGGGTTCGTGCCGGTGGTGGGGCCGGCGCTCGACCTGTGCGAGGCGGTGACGGGCAAGGCGTTCTGCCTGCCGGCCGGGCGAGCGCTGAGCGACGAGGAGCGGATCTTCTCGGGGGTGGGGTTCGGGCTCGGGGCTGCCGTCGGGCCGATGTGGCGCGCGGTCAAGACCAGCAGCGGGCTGCGACCGGCCGCGATCCGGGTGGCAGGGGAGATCGCCGAGATCGAGGAGGCGTTCGCTCAGATTGTCAAGACGAACCGGGTCCGGGGGTACAAGACGCTCACCGGGGCGATCACCAAGTTTGAGGTGGACATCTTCGAGAAAAAGGCCGCCAAGTTCCTGGTAGACGACGGCCGATCGCTCGTCGGCGTCGGCGACGACGGCGTGCGCGAGGTGGTCGGCATTCCGAAACACTCAAGCCCTGGCGGTAGCGAGGGGGCGGCGCCCGACTTCGTATCGATATCCAGCGGATACAGGCTTATCATCAGCGAGGCGAAGGGCGGAACGATCCCGGTCAGGAAGGTACGCGAGCAGCTCACGAACGCGATGAAGGCGCTGAAGGACAAAGGGCTCGATGGAGACGTGGCCCGGGTCGAGCTCATCATGGAGCAGGGTGCGGGTTTCAATGATCCGAACATCACGGTTCGGGACGGCTACCTGTTCAACTGGAAGACGGGCAAGAACGTGACCCTGATAGACTTTGACAAATTCATCATGGTAATCCGGCTATGAGTCGATCAGAACCTTGGTTCTATGCGTGGTGTGACGAGACAGAACGGCTCGACGCGTTCGCTGCGGCACTGTTGGCCCTCGTCAACCCGGGGGCGCTCCTCAGCCTAATGATGAGCCACCAGCAAGGGTGCGAGACGCGCTCCGTGGACGAAGTGCTCGCGATGATTCACGCCCACTTCGGAGGGACGAACAACGCTCACCTAGGGTCTGGCGTGAGGCTGAGCGATTCCGAGCGCGTCATGATGTTCGAGCTCATTTGCTACACCGACGAAAGCGAACGTCTCCATCCTTGGGGCCCGCTCCGCTTGACTGCGGGCGAACGCAGGCGGGATTTTTTCCCGTACGAGATCCTCGTGAGCACCTACGGCCCGCGCTTCGTGGAAGCCGAGGCCGCGGTCGCCTACCTCCTGGTTCAGGGTGACATCGAAGACCTCCTGCTCCGCCTGTGCGCGCCGGACGGGAGCGGGCGCGTGCCGACCGGCGCCTGCACGGACGAGGAGGACTGGTTCGCCCCGGTCGAGATGTGCGCGACCTACAACGCGAACGCGGCGGAGCTCGCGCGCGATCTCGCCTTATCGTGGGTGCACCTGCACGACAAGGAGAGCGTCCCGCGCATCGCGGGCATGTCGCTGGAGACGCTGCACGCGCGCGTCGACGCCGCGCCGCGCGGCGCGCGCGTGCCTATGAAAGGCGGCAGCGAGCTCGCGGGCTCGCTCTCGCGCGAGACCGTCCTGAAGGCGCTCGCGACGCCGCCGGCCGCGCTGCTGGATGCGCTCGAGGCCGCTGCGGTGCCCGACGACGCGTGGCGCGCCGCCGAGCCAAAGGCGCACGAGATCATGGAGCTGCTCCGTCAGCTCGACGAAGCCGCCGAGGGCGAGGGGCCGCCGGCCTTTCGGGCAAAGGTCATGTCACCCGGGCATGTCCGCTTCCTCGAAGAGCACGCCCCCTTCCGCGTGCGCCGCCTCCCGAGCGGCGGCGTGGTGCTGGCGACCCACCCGTACCGCACACTCTGGCCCCTCTGGTCCGACGCTCTCTTCGTGCTCGGCCTGATGTCCTGACGCGCATCGGGACTGGCCAGACGCGCAACTCCCTGGCGGCCGCCACCCTCCGCCGCCGCTCCGCCGCCCCGGAGGCGCGCCGATCGCCGCGGCGCCGCGCGCCGGCCGCCGGGCCCGCCGCGTGCTTGTGGCCCGCGCATGAGCTCCTGGAAGCGCGCCGCGCTGCTGCCCGATCACCTCCCCGTCTCCGAGTCGTTCACCGACGACCCCGCGGCGCTCGCCGCCTTCATCGGCCCGCGCGAGCGCGCGCTCGAGGAGGGGATCTGGTCGCTCGGCGACGCCGACCTGCTCGCGATCGTGCTCGGCACCGGGCTGGTCGGCACGCCCGTCACGATCGTCTCCGCCGCGCTCCTCTCGCGTTTCTCCGGGCTGGAGGGGCTCTCGCGGCTCGGCCCGCACGCGCTCGCCGAGCACCCAGGCCTCGGCCTCGCGAAGGCGCTCCGCATCGCGGCGTCGCTCGAGCTCGGGCGGCGCGCGTTCGAGCGCGCGGTGCGCCCGCGGCCGCCGGTGCGCACGTCGGCCTCGATCGCGGCGTGGTGCGCGGCGCAGCTCGGCCCGCTCGATCACGAGCAGATGTGGGTGATCTCGCTCGACGGCCGCAACGGGATGAGGGGAGCGCGCCGGGTCGCGCAGGGCGGGCTCCACGGGTGCTCGGTCACGGCGAAGGACATCCTGCGCGCCGCGCTCTCGGACGCGGCCTCGGCGCTCGTGCTCGTGCACAACCACCCGAGCGGCGACTCCGCGCCGTCCCCCGAGGACGTGGCCATGACCGACGCGGTCGCCGCGGCCGGCGAGGTGGTCGGGGTGCCGCTCGTCGACCACGTCATCCTCGCGCCGGACGGCCACTACTCGTCGCTGCACGATCTCGGGATGATCAAGCCCGGCGACGCGCCGGCGGAGGGCGGAGCCGGCGCGCGCCCCGCGACGGCAGGGGCGGCCGGCGCTGGCCCCGGCCGCGCGGGCCACGGCCAGCGCTAGCTCCGCGCGTCGACGGCGGCTCCGCGCGCCGACGGCGGTGAGCCGTTTCGCGACCCTGCCGTGACTCCAGGGGGCCGGTCGACTCACGAGGCGGCACTCGGCGTTCGGTCATGTCCAGCGGAGCCCTACGATCATGGTGATGCGCGCCCGAGCTCTCGCCCCCCCTCGAAGGCTCGGCGTGGTCGCCTATGCGAGCGACGAGGCGCTCGTGGAGGGGCTCCGCGCGCGGCATCCCGCCGCCCTCTCCGCCTTTCACGAGCGCTTCTCCGGGCACGTGCTCCGCGTCCTCGGCCGGCTGCTCGGCAGCGGCCACGACCTGTCCGACGCCCACCACGACGCCTTCGTCCGCGCGCTGTCCTCCCTCGACACCCTGCGCGATCCGGCAGCGCTGAAGGCGTGGATGACGTCGGTCGCGGTGTTCACGGCGCGGACCTGCATCCAGCGGCGCGCGCGCCGGAGATGGCTCCTCTTCTTCGCCCCCGACGAGCTCCCGCCCCTCGTGGCGCGCCCGCACGAGGGCGAAGCGCACGAGGCGCTGCGCGCGACGTATCGAGCGCTGGACCGGCTCCCGGCCGACGAGCGCATCGCGTTCGCGTTGCGGCGCATCGACGGGATGGATCTCCAGGAGGTCGCCGACGCGTGCGGCGTCTCGCTCGCGACCATCAAGCGGAGGCTGGCCCGCGCGGAGGCCAACTTCCTCGAGGCGGCGCGGGACCAACCCGCGCTCGAGGAGTGGCTGAGATGAGGCTCGTCAAGGGCGATCGCCCCTCGCTCGATCGTCTCCGTGAGCTCAGCCGCGCCCAGGATGAGGAGCTCGCGGCGCAGGATCTCGATCTCGAGCGCGCACGCGAGCGGTTCCTGGAGAGCGCGGCCGGCGGAGCCGCCCATCCCAGGGCTGCCCGCCTCGGACCGTCGCGCCCTCGGTGGATCGCGCCCGCGGTCTTCGTCGCGCTGGCAGGGGTTTGTGCGGTCCTGCTCCTCGTCCTGCTCCCGTCGTCGGGGTCGCTCTCGTTCGCGGTCGGGTCGGCAGAAGGGCAGGTCGGGACGTGGATCGCCGCCGCCGCCGATGCTCCTCTGCCGATCCGCTTTTCGGACGGCACGTCGCTCGCGCTGGACGCGAACGCCCGGGCGCGCGTGGTGGCCGCCGACGCCCGCGGGGCGCGGGTGCTGCTGGAAGCCGGCCGGCTCACGGCCACGGTGACCCACACCGCGACGAGCACCTGGAACTTCAACGTCGGCCCGTTCGACGTGCTGGTGACCGGCACGCGCTTCGAGCTGAGCTGGTCCCCGGCGGACGAGGAGCTCACGCTGGTGCTGCGGGAAGGATCGGTCGCCGTGTCGGGGCCGCTCGTGGGAGGGCGGCGCGCCGTCGCTGCGGGAGAGACGCTCGAGGTCTTCTGCAAAGAGCAGCGCTTCGAGCTCACGCGCCGAGAGCCGCGCGCCGAGGGCCCGCCTCCGCCGTCGTCCACGCCCATCGATCCGGCCGCGCCCATCGCTCCGGCGGCCTCGGGGGCGGCCCCGGCGGCGACCGGCGAGAGCGCGACGGTCGCGAAGACCGCGGACGCACCCGCGCGCCGGCCGAGCTGGCGAGACCTCGTGGACGCCAACAGGTACGACGAGGCCATGACGGCGGCCGAGGCCGAGGGCTTCGACCGGCTCGTCGCCCGCGCGAGCGCGGCGGATCTGCTGATGCTCGCCGACGCCGCGCGCTTCTCGGGGAAGCCGGAGCGCGCGGCGGCGGCGCTCACCGCGGCGCGGAGCCGGTTCGCGGGCTCGGGCGAGGCGGCGAAGGCCGCCTTCCACCTCGGCCGGATGGCGTTCGACCAGCGGCGCTCCTACGCCGAGGCCGAGCGCTGGTTCGGCGTGTACCTCGGAGAGCAGCCGGGCGGATCCTTCGCGCAGGAAGCGCTCGGGAGGATCATCGAATGCCGTGCGCGGATGGGCTCGGCCAGCGGGGCCCGGGAGGCCGCGCGCCGCTACCTGGAGCGCTATCCGGCGGGGCCCCATGCAGCTCACGCGAAGAGCCTCCTCGAGGAGGAGTGAGTGCGATCGCGAAGGACGGCTCGCGCGGCGCGCGGGGGAGCCTGGACGATCGGGCTCTGCCTCCTCGCCGCATCCGACGCGGGCGCGGCGCCGCCGGGGCCGCCGCCGGAGGCTCCACGCCCGAAGGTCGTCCTCATCGCCGATCGCCGGACGGACGCCATCATGGCCCGCGTCTATGCCGAGCTCGCCACGCTCGGGTTCACGGTCGTGGTCGTGCGGGGGGACGACGATCCGCCCTCGCGCGGGTCCGTGGAGGCGAGCGCGCGAGAGGACGGCGCGGCGGCGGTGATCCGGGTGAGGGAGGTGCCGGGCGGCGTCGATGTCTCGATCGACGATGGCGCGACGGGCGAGTCGGTCCAGCGCACCGTGATGGACGGCGATCCCCCCACGGTCGCGATTCGCGCGGTGGAGCTCCTGCGCGCGAGCCTCCTGGAGGTGCGCTCGCCCCGGCCGTCGCGGGGCGAGGGCGACGCCGGGCCGAAGGCCAGGACCGACGTCGACGCGCAGCGACCGCGGCCGGCCAAGCCGGCGCCCGTCGCCGCCGCGCGCCCGCGCGACGACGGCGCCTCCCGCGCGCCGCCTGCTCCGCCGCCCAGGCCAGGCGCGACCCGGAGCGCGCCGGCGACGTTCGGCGTCGGCGCGGCGCCCGCGCTGCTGTGGAGCGCAGGCGGCGTGCCCGCCTCCCCGATGCTGGACGTGTCGGGGTACGCGATGATCGGGCCTCGACTGGGGCTCTCCACGTTCGCCCAGATCCCGCTCGGCAGCGTGAGCCGGGAGGGCAAAGAGGGCACGCGGCACGTGCGGGTGGCGCTCGCCGGCCTGGGGGTGCGCGTCCCGCTCGGCCCGAGAGACGCCGAGTGGCTGCCCTCGATCGGCGCGGGGCTCGCCGCCGCCTGGCTGCACGTCGAGGGCGACGGCCGCTCGCCCGAGTACGTCGGCGTGGCGGAGGACGCGTTCTCGCTCGCGCCGTACCTGCGGGCGGGGGTCTCGTTCGCGCCGTTTCCGTACCTGCGCATCAGCGAGCACTTCCTCGCCGGGATCGCGGCGCCGCGCATCGTGATCGACGCTGCTGGCCGCGCGGCCGACACGTGGGGGCGCCCGTTCCTTGGCGCATCGCTCGGGGTGGAGGTCGCGCTGCCGTGAGCCGAAGAGGGCAGCTGTCGTGACCTCAAGGCAGAACATCTTGACGCGGGCGCTCCGGCGCCTGGCGTGGAGGGCTGCATGAAGATCACGGTGACGAAGCTCTGGGCTCTTGCCTTGTCGATGGCCTTCGCGTGCGCGCCGGCGGCGTGCTTCGACAGCCACGTCGAGCCGATCGTGAACGTTCACCTGGCGACGTCCGTCGCGGGGGCTACCGAGGGGCCGTGGGCTGCCTGCGTCGTTTCCCCCGAGGACGAGGGCTCCTTCTCCCTTCCTCACGTCTGTCCGGATCCTGGGCCGGACGGCGAAGAACGCAGATGTTCGGTGGCGTACGTGGCCGAGAGACAAGAAGATGGATCGATGTGGTGCGACGTGGCGGCGGTCTGCATGTACGAGTGCGAGACGGCGGCGGACTGCCCGCAGCCGCAGAGCGGGACCGCCACGCCCGTGTGCAACTCGGTCTGCTCGTTGCCCTGCGACGAGAGCACCACGTGCCCGAACGGTATGGAGTGCTGGCACCTGCACCACGGGCCCGGCCTCGTGGACGAACAGGGCTTCTGCATGTGGAAGTACGAGTGTGACTGAAGGTCGAGAGGGGCGAGCCTAGCGCCGCTGCACCGTGCCCCTTCCAGTGGTGCACGAAGCAGCGGCGGCGATCGATCGTCGAGAACGACGCCGCCCTCGAGCAGCTCTTGAGGCGTCATCGTGGCGGGCTGCGGCGCCGCCAGGTCGAGCCGCTTTCGGGGGGCAGCGCGTCTGCTCCAGCGGATCGTTTTTCCCTCTGGATCCTCCCCCGTGTCCGCTCTCGGGGACTCGGCGTGTCCGCTGGAGCGGATCGCCTTTTCCTCGGGGCCGGCCGCCGTGCCCCAGAAAGCCAGCTTCGGCGCCATCTACGACGTGGCCGTCCTCTGAGGACGCCGACACCAGCTCGGCACGCCGGGTGCTTCGGTGCCCCAGCGACACCTCAAGCATAGGAGAACGACCATGAAAGCTCCCCGCACCTTCTCGCGCCGCTCTGGCCTCGTACCGCTCGCTCTTGGGCTCGCCGCGGCGACCGCCCCTCGGCCCGCGTCCGCGGACACGTGCATCGGCGAGCCTCTCCTGCAGTCGCTCGGGAGAGACACGCTCCTCGTGGGCGTGAAGACCTCCGAGCCCACCGCGCAAGCAGCGGCGGCCGGGGCCCCGTTCGACATCAGCTACAAATACATCGCGGATACGATCTTCGACGGGGCGGCTCCTTGCGCGAGCTGCGCGAGCGGATGCACGGCGGAGGGCGTGTCCTGCGCGAACGGACAATGCGCGTGGTGGGGCTGCTGGCAGTGGGACCAGCTGCCCCCCGGCGACTACGTGCGAAGGCTCATTCAGGAGAATCAGCCGGTGGATCGTATCCCCATGATCACGTACGACGTGTTCCGTCACCTGACCGGCGTATCCAAGGAGCACGAGGAAGACGAGGTGCTCTTCGCCGCCCAGCCGGCGCTCATGGCGCGCTACCTGGCCGACTTTCGCTTCATGCTCCAGCAGATCGGCCAGGCGACCGCGCTCGTGCACGTCGAGCCGGACCTCTGGGGCTACGCGCAGCGGTGGGACCCGGACCCGCACGCTCAGTTCGCCGCGGTCGCGTCGGCCAACCCGACCGATTGCGCCGGCGAGGAGGACTCGATCGCGGGGATGGGCCGTTGCATGGTCGCCATGGCGCGCAAGTACGCGCCGAACGCGAAGATCGGCCTGCACGGCTCGGCGTGGGCGACGGGGATCGACGTCTACATGAACACGGACCCCGGCTTCGACGTCGCCAGCGAGGCCGCTCTGGTGGGGGCCTACCTCGACGAATGCGCGCCGACCGCCGACTTCATCGTGGTGGAGACGAGCGACCGCGACGCCGAGTATTATGCGACCAAGAAAGGAGAGGACCGATGGTGGGACGCGACGAACGCGACGCTGCCGAACTTCCACCAGGCGTTCGACTGGGCGAGGAGCGTGGCCGAGGAGGCGAACAAGCCGCTCGTGTGGTGGCAGATCCCGGTCGGGAACATGGGCCTCTCGGGAACGAGCCTCCACTGGAAGGACAATCGCGTCGATTACTTCTTTGATCACACGGATGAGGTGATCGCGACACATGCTGTGGCGATGGCGTTCGGTGAAGGGTGGGGGTGCCAGACCCGCGTCGACACCGACGGCGGGAACCTCGTGAGCCGGGTGATCGATTACGCGGCCAGCGGGGCGGAGCTCGCGTGCCAGCTGCCCTGCCCGCTCGCCGGGAGCCACTATGACGGGGCGAGCTGCTGGGTCGCCACGGTGCCCGCCGGCACGACCCCGTTCATCTGGCAAGGTACGATGCTGTACCATACCCCGGTCCACGGGAGCTCGTGTCCCCTCCCGGGGAGCCACTACGACGGGGCGAGCTGCTGGGTCGCCACGGTGCCCGCCGGCACGACCCCGTTCAGCTGGCAAGGTACGATGCTGAACCATACCCCGGTCAACGGGAGCTCGTGTCCCCTCCCGGGGAGCCACTACGACGGGGCGAGCTGCTGGGTCGCCACGGTGCCCGCCGGCACGACCCCGTTCATCTGGCAAGGTACGATGCTGTACCATACCCCGGTCAACGGGAGCTCGTGTCCCCTCCCGGGGAGCCACTACGACGGGTCGAACTGCTGGGTCGCCACGGTGCCCGCCGGCACGACCCCGTTCATCTGGCAAGGTACGATGCTGAACCATACCCCGGTCAACGGGAGCTCGTGTCCCCTCCCGGGGAGCCACTACGACGGGGCGAGCTGCTGGGTCGCCACGGTGCCCGCCGGCACGACCCCGTTCAGCTGGCAAGGTACGATGCTGAACCATACCCCGGTCAACGGGAGCTCGTGTCCCCTCCCGGGGAGCCACTACGACGGGGCGAGCTGCTGGGTCGCCACGGTGCCCGCCGGCACGACCCCGTTCAGCTGGCAAGGTACGATGCTGAACCATACCCCGGTCAACGGGAGCTCGTGTCCCCTCCCGGGGAGCCACTACGACGGGGCGAGCTGCTGGGTCGCCACGGTGCCCGCCGGCACGACCCCGTTCAGCTGGCAAGGTACGATGCTGAACCATACCCCGGTCAACGGGAGCTCGTGTCCCCTCCCGGGGAGCCACTACGACGGGGCGAGCTGCTGGGTCGCCACGGTGCCCGCCGGCACGACCCCGTTCAGCTGGCAAGGTACGATGCTGAACCATACCCCGGTCAACGGGAGCTCGTGTCCCCTCCCGGGGAGCCACTACGACGGGGCGAGCTGCTGGGTCGCCACGGTGCCCGCCGGCACGACCCCGTTCAGCTGGCAAGGTACGATGCTGAACCATACCCCGGTCAACGGGAGCTCGTGTCCCCTCCCGGGGAGCCACTACGACGGGGCGAGCTGCTGGGTCGCCACGGTGCCCGCCGGCACGACCCCGTTCAGCTGGCAAGGTACGATGCTGAACCATACCCCGGTCAACGGGAGCTCGTGTCCCCTCCCGGGGAGCCACTACGACGGGGCGAGCTGCTGGGTCGCCACGGTGCCCGCCGGCACGACCCCGTTCAGCTGGCAAGGTACGATGCTGAACCATACCCCGGTCAACGGGAGCTCGTGTCCCCTCCCGGGGAGCCACTACGACGGGGCGAGCTGCTGGGTCGCCACGGTGCCCGCCGGCACGACCCCGTTCAGCTGGCAAGGTACGATGCTGAACCATACCCCGGTCAACGGGAGCTCGTGTCCCCTCCCGGGGAGCCACTACGACGGGGCGAGCTGCTGGGTCGCCACGGTGCCCGCCGGCACGACCCCGTTCAGCTGGCAAGGTACGATGCTGAACCATACCCCGGTCAACGGGAGCTCGTGTCCCCTCCCGGGGAGCCACTACGACGGGGCGAGCTGCTGGGTCGCCACGGTGCCCGCCGGCACGACCCCGTTCAGCTGGCAAGGTACGATGCTGAACCATACCCCGGTCAACGGGAGCTCGTGTCCCCTCCCGGGGAGCCACTACGACGGGGCGAGCTGCTGGGTCGCCACGGTGCCCGCCGGCACGACCCCGTTCAGCTGGCAAGGTACGATGCTGAACCATACCCCGGTCAACGGGAGCTCGTGTCCCCTCCCGGGGAGCCACTACGACGGGGCGAGCTGCTGGGTCGCCACGGTGCCCGCCGGCACGACCCCGTTCAGCTGGCAAGGTACGATGCTGAACCATACCCCGGTCAACGGGAGCTCGTGTCCCCTCCCGGGGAGCCACTACGACGGGGCGAGCTGCTGGGTCGCCACGGTGCCCGCCGGCACGACCCCGTTCAGCTGGCAAGGTACGATGCTGAACCATACCCCGGTCAACGGGAGCTCGTGTCCCCTCCCGGGGAGCCACTACGACGGGGCGAGCTGCTGGGTCGCCACGGTGCCCGCCGGCACGACCCCGTTCAGCTGGCAAGGTACGATGCTGAACCATACCCCGGTCAACGGGAGCTCGTGTCCCCTCCCGGGGAGCCACTACGACGGGGCGAGCTGCTGGGTCGCCACGGTGCCCGCCGGCACGACCCCGTTCAGCTGGCAAGGTACGATGCTGAACCATACCCCGGTCAACGGGAGCTCGTGTCCCCTCCCGGGGAGCCACTACGACGGGGCGAGCTGCTGGGTCGCCACGGTGCCCGCCGGCACGACCCCGTTCAGCTGGCAAGGTACGATGCTGAACCATACCCCGGTCAACGGGAGCTCGTGTCCCCTCCCGGGGAGCCACTACGACGGGGCGAGCTGCTGGGTCGCCACGGTGCCCGCCGGCACGACCCCGTTCAGCTGGCAAGGTACGATGCTGAACCATACCCCGGTCAACGGGAGCTCGTGTCCCCTCCCGGGGAGCCACTACGACGGGGCGAGCTGCTGGGTCGCCACGGTGCCCGCCGGCACGACCCCGTTCAGCTGGCAAGGTACGATGCTGAACCATACCCCGGTCAACGGGAGCTCGTGTCCCCTCCCGGGGAGCCACTACGACGGGGCGAGCTGCTGGGTCGCCACGGTGCCCGCCGGCACGACCCCGTTCAGCTGGCAAGGTACGATGCTGAACCATACCCCGGTCAACGGGAGCTCGTGTCCCCTCCCGGGGAGCCACTACGACGGGGCGAGCTGCTGGGTCGCCACGGTGCCCGCCGGCACGACCCCGTTCAGCTGGCAAGGTACGATGCTGAACCATACCCCGGTCAACGGGAGCTCGTGTCCCCTCCCGGGGAGCCACTACGACGGGGCGAGCTGCTGGGTCGCCACGGTGCCCGCCGGCACGACCCCGTTCAGCTGGCAAGGTACGATGCTGAACCATACCCCGGTCAACGGGAGCTCGTGTCCCCTCCCGGGGAGCCACTACGACGGGGCGAGCTGCTGGGTCGCCACGGTGCCCGCCGGCACGACCCCGTTCAGCTGGCAAGGTACGATGCTGAACCATACCCCGGTCAACGGGAGCTCGTGTCCCCTCCCGGGGAGCCACTACGACGGGGCGAGCTGCTGGGTCGCCACGGTGCCCGCCGGCACGACCCCGTTCAGCTGGCAAGGTACGATGCTGAACCATACCCCGGTCAACGGGAGCTCGTGTCCCCTCCCGGGGAGCCACTACGACGGGGCGAGCTGCTGGGTCGCCACGGTGCCCGCCGGCACGACCCCGTTCAGCTGGCAAGGTACGATGCTGTACCATACCCCGGTCAACGGGAGCTCGTGTCCCCTCCCGGGGAGCCACTACGACGGGTCGAACTGCTGGGTCGCCACGGTGCCCGCCGGCACGACCCCGTTCATCTGGCAAGGTACGATGCTGTACCATACCCCGGTGAGCTATTGACTTCGGGCCGCGGCGCTGTGTCTCTGGGGGGAGCGCCGGGCTCCGACCTCGCGCCTCTGGCGCGGAGGCCTGCGCGTCCTCCCCGAGCAGCGCTCGCGCGAGCTCCAGTGTCCGGCGGTTCTCCGGGACCGTACGCGCGAGCGTCCGCGCCAGCGGACCCGGTCCGCGCCGGAGTCCTCTCTGCCGGACGCTCGGCCCCCCGCGCGCGTACGACCGCGCGTGAGAGCGGCTGGCACCGTCGTTGCTGACATCGCTCGGAGCGCCATTCCGGCGTCGTTGCCTGAAGCGATCCGCCGAACGGCGCGAGCGCGGTCCGTCAACAGCGATGGCAGGACGGGGAGAGGTGGTTCATGAGCGCTTTGCTGAGGGGATTTCGTGATGTGCTGACCGGTGGCTGGGCCCGTATGGCGGTGCTCTCCGTGCTCGGGGCCGCGTGCGGCGGCGCGGGGGTCGAGGCCGGCGCGGCTGGCGAAGCAGGCGGAGGAGGCGAAGCGAGCGCGTTCGACCTCTCGGCGGCGCCGGTGGGAGCTGCGTGCGACGATGATGTCCCCTGTGTCGCCGACGCGGTGTGCGCGGAGGATCCGGGCGAAGGGGAGTATCTGTCTGCGTGGCCGAGGACGTGCAAGCGCCTCGGGCCGCCGTGCGCCGAGGGCGCCTGCGGCCCGGCGGAGTATTGCAGGAGCCTGACGGACGTGGAGGGAAACCCCACCCAGGGCTACTGCTCTTTGCGGGCCCGGCCCGGCGCTGCTTGCCATATCCTGTACGAGGATTCCTGCGTGGAAGGCTACACCTGCGCCAGGGACGACGGCTCGCGCTCTTACCGATGCGAGCAGGCGGCACGGTCCGTCGGGTCGAGGGAGCGCGGCGCCAGGGCGCTGTGAAGCGGCGGCGCCGCCCCTGGAGCCCTCGGCCGGCGTTCCGCTCCAGATAGGGACTTCAACGACCATCCCGTTCACGCGCCCAGGCCGAGGCCGGGCCGGCGGCCAGCGTCGCTCGCACGGACCGGCCCGGCCTCGTCGGGGCCTCGCCGACGCGGGCGAGGGTCAGCGCAACCCGGAGACGTACGTGGCGTCGTGCTCGTTGCGCAGGAGGGGCGCCGCGCGAGGCAGCGGAGCGGCGCCTTGCCTCGCTGCGGCGACCGCCACTACGCTGGCGCTCGGATTCGGCGGAGCGATGCAGAGCGGGGACATCGTCGAGGATCGTTTCGTCATCGAGCAGCTCGCCGGGCACGGCGGCATGGGCGCGGTGTTCCGCGCGCGCGATCGGGCGAGCCAGGGGCCGGTCGCGATGAAGGTGCTGCGAGGGCGCGCGGAGAGCGACGTCGCGCGGTTCCTGCGCGAGACACGCATCCTCCGAGAGATCGACGATCCGCGGATCGTCCGTTACGTCGCGCACGGCGCGCTGCCCTCGGGCGAGCCCTACCTCGCCATGGAGTGGCTGGAGGGCGAGGACCTCGCCGTGCGGCTCACCCGCGAGCGCCCGAGCTACGAGGAGAGCATCGATCTCGGCATCGCCGTGGCCGAGGCGCTCGGCGTCCTCCACGACCGGGGGATCGTCCACCGCGATCTCAAGCCGAGCAACATCTTCCTTGTCGGGGGCCGGTTCGACGGCGTGAAGCTGCTCGATTTCGGGCTCGCGCGCGCGGAGTCGTCGACGCGCAAGACGGCGACCGGGACGCTCCTCGGCACGGTGTCGTACATGGCGCCGGAGCAAGCGCGGGGCGCGAGCGATCTCGACGCGCGCGCCGACGTCTTCGCGCTCGGGTGCGTGCTCTTCGAGCTGCTCACCGGAGCGCCGCCGTTCGCGGGCATCCAGGCCATGAGCGTCCTGACGAAGATCCTGTTCGAGCCCGCGCCCCGGCTCGCCGAGAGGCGGCGGACCGTGCCGCCGGAGCTCGATGAGCTCCTCGCGCGCATGCTCGCGAAGCTGCCGGACGACCGCCCGAAGAACGGCCACGCCGCCGCCGAGGCGCTGCTCGACTTCCGGTCGAGGTCGGCGCGCCGGGGCGACCCGACGCTCCTCGCGGCGCCGCCGTCGGAGCCGCGGCTCTCGCACTGCGAGCTCCAGCCCGCGGCGGTGCTGCTCGTCGGCGCGCCGCCCCCCGAGGTCGACCAGGTCGACGACGCTCCCCTGGAGGCGATCGCGGCGGCATACGGCGCACAAATCGACCGGCTCCTCGATCTGTCGGCAACGGTGCTGCTGTCGGGCGCGACCGTGGCCACGGATCTGGCCGCCCAGGCGGCGCGCTGCGCCCTCGCGATGAGCCGGCACGCGAGGGGCCGTCGCATCGGGCTTTCCATGGGGCGCAGCGCCTCCGGGCAGCTCCGCGTGGAGCCCGCGTTCGACCGGACGGTGCGGCTGCTCGCCGACGACGCCGCGCCGGCGCCCGCGGCGGAGAGCGCTCTCGTCGTGATCGACGAGCCTATGCTGGGGCTGCTCGACGCGAGGTTCGAGGTGCGGCGCACGGGCGGCGTGCTCGTCCTGCACGGGGAGCGGGACATCGCCGAGCCGCGGCCGCTCCTCGGACAGCCCAGCCCCTGCTTCGGTCGCGAGCGCGAGCTGCGCTCCATGTCGAGCCTCTTCGACGACTGCGTCGGCCAGAGCGGCGCCCAGGTCGTCCTCGTCACCGCGCCGCCGGGCGTCGGGAAGACACGCCTGGGCAGCGAGTTCCTCCGCAACCTGCGGGCCCGCGGCGAGGACGTGGACGTCTGGACCGCGCGCGCTGCGCCCCCCTCGTGCCGCGCCTCCTGCAGCGTGATCGCGTCGCTCCGCAGGAGCGCCGGCGCGGCCGTCGAGGCGCGCCCCGGGGAAGCTGTCGACGAGAGGGCGCCGGGCGAGGAGGGGGGCGGCGGCTTCCTCGACCTCGTCGTCGCCCGCTGCGCCGAGCGCCCGGTCGTGCTCCTGCTCGACGACCTGCAGTGGGCAGACGCCGCCAGCCTCCGCGCCCTCGACCGCGCGCTGGTGCGCCTCGAGGACCGGCCGCTCTTCCTCCTCGCCCTCGGGAGGCCCGAGGTGCACGAGGCGTTTCCCAAGCTCTGGGACGGCAGACCCCTGCAAGAGATCCGGCTGCGCGAGCTGCCCAGGAGGCCCGCGGAGCAGCTCATCCAGCACGCCCTCGGCGCGCGCGCCACGCCGGAGGTGATCGAGCGCATCTCGCGCATCGCCAGGGGGAACGCGTTCTTCCTGGAGGAGCTCATCCGCGCCGCCGGCGCGCCCGCAGGCGAGGGTCGGCCCGAGGCCGTCATCGCGACGATCCACGCGCGCTCCTTCGCCCTCGACGACGACGCGCGCCGCATCCTGCGCGCCGCGAGCGTGTTTGGCGAGACGTTCTGGGCCGGAGGCGTCGCCGCGCTGCTCGGTCACCTCGGCGGGCGCTCGTCAGGCGTTCAAGATCGGATCGACGCGCTCGTGGAGCAGGACATCGTCGAGAGGCGGCCAGGCGCACGCTTCCCCGGAGAGACCGAGGTTGCCTTCCGGCATGCGCTCGTCCACGAGGCCGCGCTGGCCATGCTCACCGACGAGGACCGCGCCCTGGGGCGTCGCCTCGCCGCGGACTGGATGGAGGCGCGCGCGGGAGAGGCCGGGGCGGCCCTTTAACCCGAGCACGCGCGGGAGAGGGCGAAGACGCGGACGTTCTCCCGCTTGGCGAGGTCCGACGGGAACGCATCCGAGTCCACCAGAGCGGATTGCGGCGAGGCGTCAGTCTCCGTCAGCGGACGCTTGCCGTGGATCGCGTCCGCTGTCGCGGACTCCGCGATGTCGAACGTTGCTCCGAAGGTAGAGCTCGGTCTGGAGTCGCCTCGTCGCCTCATGGCGCGCGCGTGCGCCTGGTCGCCGTCCGGCGCGAGGGCGGCCCCATGAGCCGCCGCTCCACGCGGCGCGTGAGGCCGCGCTGAACTCCGCATCGATGAGGCGCTCCAGACCGCTGGTCCGATCGTTGCGTAGCGCTCGGCCATCGAGGCAATTCGACAGCCTCTTCGCAGAGGGAGCGTCTCATGAAACGGGTCATATATTTGCGCGGAAGCGCGCTGGGCGCGGTACTAACGAGCATCGGAATGGGTTGCGGCTCCGACGTGCAGGGCGGCGCCGAGGTCGCCGAGCTTTCCCGGCAGTCATTCGCGCTGGAGGCGACCCGCGGCGAGGTGATGATCTACAGCGACAGCATGGCCTCGGGATGGAGCGAATCGCACTGGGGCTCGACGGTGGACAGCGCCGCGATCGCCACTGTGCACCGCGGTAAGAATGCCATCTCGGTGACGTTCGATGAGGCATCGGCCGGCCTCGCGCTCGTGTCCAGCTCCGCCATCGATGCCTCGACGTACGACACGGTCCGCTTCTGGATCCACGGCGGCGCGAGCGGCGGGCAGGACGTGAGCCTTCTGCTCCGCGACGGCGCTGGCAACTTTGGCTCGCCCGTGCCCATCAGCGTGCCGGCCGACACATGGAAGCGGGTCGATATCCCCCTCCGAGCCCTTGGAACCCCTGCCCAGATCAAGGAGATCCGCTGGATCGAGCAGGGCGGCGGCGTCCAGCCGACCTTCTACCTGGACCAGGTTTCCCTGGTGCGGAAGGGCGAGCTCGTCATCTTTGACGACGCGATCGCCCCCGACTGGAATGACTGGTCCTCGTGGGACACGACAGCGAGCATCAGCACGGATTCTTCTTCCACGCCGGCGCAGAGCGGCACGAAGTCCCTGAGCGTGACGTTCGATGACGCCTGGGCCGGCCTCGTCCTCAGGACGAGCCCGCCCGTGAGCGCCTCGGCGTTCGACGTGGTGCGCTTCTGGATCCGCGGCGACGCGCTGGGCGTGCAGGACGTCAGCCTCGAGCTCCGTGACGGCGCGGGGGTCTACGGGCCGGGCGTGCCGGTGAGCGCCCCCGGGAGCACGTGGACGGAGATCGTCATTCCGCTGCGCGACCTCGGGAATCCGAGCCAGATCACGGGCCTACGTTTGAAGGACACGGGCGGCGGCAGCCACACGACCTTCTATCTCGACCAGATCTCCTTCGGTCAGCAGAAGGAGCTCATGGTGTACGACGACGCTTTGGCGCGGAGCTGGGGCGAGGGGGAGTCGTGGCGCACGACCTTGAACATGGCCGCGACCTATCCCGGGCAGGATCCGGACGATGACGCGAAGTGCATCGGCGTGACCTTCACAGCGGGCCTCGGCGGCGGCGTGCTCACCACCCCCGTGCCCATCGACGCCAGGAGGTACGACACCCTGCGTTTCTGGATCAACGGCGGCACGACGGGCGGGCAGCAGCTGAATTTCTACGTCCGTAACGGGGCAGGCGAGGCGGGGCGGAGCGTACGGGTGAACCCGGTCCCCGCCAACTGGTGGACGCGGATCGACATCCCTATCACCGCCCTCGGCAGCCCGACGCGGATCACGAGCCTCGTGTGGAGGGAGATCAGCGGTGCCAGCCAGCCGACCTTCTATCTGGACAGGATCGCCTTCGTGCGCGACGGCTACCCTGAGCCGCTTGCGACCCCGGTGGTGGGCGGCGAGGCGGTGATCTACGATGACGCCCTGAGGACGGGGTGGCAATCGTGGTCGTGGGGTACGGCGGTGAACACGGCATCGACCTCACCGGTGCCCGCCGATGGTGCGAGGGCCATCTCCGCGAGATTCGATTCAAAGTGGGGGGCCCTGGCCCTGTACGCGGCCGACGCGGCGCCTATCGATACATCGCTGTACGACCACCTGCGCTTCTGGGCCCACGGCGGCTCGGTCAACCATCAGAACATCGAGGTCTTCCTCCGCGGGGTCCGGAACCCGGATGATGACCCGAACGAGAAGACAGACGACTTTTACGACGGGAACGCGATTCCCATCAGCGCCCAGGTGAAGGCGAACCAGTGGACGATGGTCGAGATCCCCATCGCGACCATGGTCACCTCGTCGATGGGTACCCCGGCCGTGGTCGCGGGCGTCATCTGGCAGGACGCCGCGGGCACGGGCGGGCCGGGCTCTCCCACCTTCTACGTGGACCGGGTGTCGTTCGTGAGAAAGTCGGCGCCGCCGGCCATGACAGCGCCGACGCTCGCCGTGAACGTCGCCGCTGGCATCAGGAGCATCAGCCCCGACATTTACGGCATCAACGGTCATATCGAGGAGTCCGACGCCGCGGTGCTGCGCCTGCCCGTGCGCCGCTGGGGCGGCAACGCCGTGAGCCGTTACAACTACACGAACAACGCCACCAACGCCGGCGCCGACTGGTATTTCAAGAACATGTCCAGGAGCACGAGCGCGGACGCCTTCGTGCTTCAGAACGAGAGGACTAAATTCGTCGATCAGGGTGAGCTAGTGCACACGAAGACCCTCATGACCGTGCCGCTCATCGGCTGGGTGGCGAAGGACGCCGAGGCGTGCAGCTTCCCCGAGGCCAGCTTCGGGCCGCAGCAATCGCACGACTCGAACGGCTGCGGGAACGGCGTTCGCGCAGCGGATGGGACCCCGATCCTCCTCGATATCCCCAAGCCGCCCGTCAACGAGACCCCCACGAGCGTGAGGGCGGAAACGATCTTCGTGAAGGGCTGGATCGAACACCTCGTCAGGCAGCATGGCACCGCGGCGGAAGGGGGCGTGGAGTACTACAACCTCGATAACGAGCCTGGGCTCTGGCACGACACCCATCGCGACGTGCATCCCGCTCCCGTCGAATACGCGGATTACGAGAAACTAACGTCCATGTACGCGAAGGCTATCAAGGAGGTGGATCGCACCGCAAAGACCCTGGGCCCGGTCGCCTGGGGCTGGAACGAGTACTTCTACTCCGCGCTGGACCAGCAGTGCCCAGCGAGCAACCCCGACTGCGCGTGGTGGGAGGACCCGCAGGATCGAAAGAAATACCAGAACAAGCCCCTCGTGCAATGGTACCTGGAGCAGATGAAGAAGCTCCAGGACGCGGATCCCGAAAGCACCCGCTTCCTCGATTACCTCGACCTGCACTACTATCCGGAGGCCAAGGGCCTGGCCCGCCGACCCGCCGGAGCTCCCTCCACCCAGGCGCTGCGCCTGCGCTCGACGCGCTCGCTGTGGGACACGTACTACGTCGACGAGAGCTGGATCAATGAGCCCATCCGCCTGATCCCGCGCATGCGCAAGTGGGTCGATCAGAGCTACCCCGGGACCAAGCTGGCCATCACGGAGTACAATTTTGGCGCCCTCGACCACATCAACGGCGCCCTGACCCAGGCCGACGTGCTGGGCATCTTCGGCCGCGAGGGGTTGGATCTGGCCACGCTCTGGTGGTACAGCGACGAGAATCAGCCTTCGTTCAACCTCACCCACCCGGCGGCCTTCGCCTTCCGCATGTACCGTAACTACGACGGCGCGCAGAACGGCTTCGGTGATATCAGCGTGCAGGCCACCAGCAGCAGCCACGAGCGCCTCTCCGTCTACGCCGCCAGGCGCTCGACCGACAACGCCCTGACCCTCATGGTCATCAACAAGACCGGCCTACCACTGACGAGCCCGCTCGACCTCAGCGGCTTCACCCCGTCCGGGAACGCGAAGGTCTACCGCTACGGCGAGGCGAACCTGAACGCGATCGTGAACGTGCCCGACGTGCCCGTCAGCAACACCGGGTTCACGGCGACGTATCCGGCGAACAGCATCACCCTGCTCGTGATTCCTGGCGCGTGAACACCGCGCCTCCGCGTCCCCCGCCCCTGCGTCGGCGAAGCCGCTAGCCTGACCATGCGCGGGCGAGGGCGAAGGCGCGGAAGTTCTCCCTCCTGGCGAGATACCGGGCTCTCGCGGCCTCGTCGGGGATGTTCGCGGCGCGCAGCTCGATCTGGCGCAGCGTCTCGCGGAGGGCCTCCTCGGCGGCCGCGCGGTCTCCGCCGGCGAAGAGCGCCTCGGCGGCGGCGAGGCGGAAGGGGACCTCGAGGTAGCCGCCGCCTTCCCATTGCTTGAAAGACTCGATCCGATTCCTCGCGACATCCCTCGCTTCCGCGACACGACCGTTTGCGAGGAGGGCGCGGAGTTGGGATGTCACATATTGATAGGTGTAGAGCCCCCCGAGCTCGCCTGCGATCTCCACTGACTGCTCGGCGTGCGCATGGGCGAGCACCGGGTCTCTCCGGAACAAAGCGACCTCGGCAAGCACCCGCCGCGCCGAGGCTTCATAAAGCGCGCCGACACTCGCGTCGAGGACGTCGTGCGCGAGCTGCTCCGCCTCGTCGAATGCAGCGGCGTCGGCCCGCTCGAGGAGCATCTCGCCGAGATAGAGACGGGTGTTCGCGAGCTGGTAGCCGTCCTGGATCCGCTCGGCGACGGCGAGCGCGGCGCGCATGGTCTTCTCGCCCGCATCGATATCGCCGAGAGCCCTCAACGCGAGCCCGTGCATCACGCTGCTCATGCAGAGCTCGTGCTGGACTTTCCCTTGGGATAGGACGTCGATCGCCTGTTCGGCGAGACGTAGCGCGCGGCACGGGTCCGACCCCGTGCAGACGTTGACAGCCGCTCGCCACTGGAGCGCTGTGCCCTTCGAACGCGGCTCTTCGAGGCCGCCGCGCTCCAGACGCGCCAGGGCGGCTCCACATTCACGCGTGA
Organism: Sorangium cellulosum So0157-2; assembly: GCF_000418325.1. GTDB lineage: Bacteria > Myxococcota_A > Polyangia > Polyangiales > Polyangiaceae > Sorangium > Sorangium cellulosum_D. The sequence goes on along the minus strand of NC_021658.1, from coordinate 10,836,407 downwards.
GCTCGCCCCGAAAGAGCACGGTGAGAACATAATTTAGATTCGCGAGAGCACACACGAGCGCCGACGTTACCTCCGCCGTGGGCTCCACACGGCAGACGTCCTCCGCGAGCCGCATGAAGTTCGGAATATCGCCGACCTGCGGCAAGGCGTGAATCAACCGCTCCGCCGTCCGGCACCACCAGTAGCTCCCGCGCGGCAGTAGCCCCAGCGCGGCCAGCCCCGCCGAGGCTGACTCCGGCCACACCCCGAGGCCATACTTCGCGACCGCCTGGATCGCGAGGAGCTCCCCGCGCGTGGCGCCCTCCGGCCCGCAGCCAAGGCCCCTGGCGGCGCGCTGCGAGGCCTCCTTCAGATCGTTGCGCCCGAGCGAGTCGGCCGCGGCGCGCACATAGAAAACCGCCGCCCGCTCGAGATCGCCGCCCTCCTTCGCATGGCCCGCGAGCACCATGGCATCCGCCTCTCCCACGCCCTCCAGCCATTCCCCCGTCGCGGTATGCCCGCTCCTCCGGTCCGCCTCCGTCAGCAGCCCGTACGCCGCGTCCCGCACCAGCGCGTGCCGGAACCCCAGCTCCAGCTCTCGGTGAAACCGGCCCTGCTTGTGCCGCTCCACGAGCTCCGCCTCGGCCAGGCGCGCGAGCCACCCGTCCACGTCGTCCACCGCTCCCCACGCGGCGCAGATCCGCTTCAAGGCGCCCACCCAGAACGTCTCCCCGACGATGCTCGCCGCGCGCAATATCCGCCTCTCCACCACCGATAGCCGCGACAAGCGCGCTTGCAGGATCGCCACCACCGTCTCCGGCGCTTCGCCCGTCTTGCCTTCGGCCGCCGCCCGGATGAGCTCCTCCAGGAACAAGGCATTGCCCTCGGACAGCTTGACGATCCGCTCCACCGACTCCGGCCCGAGCGCATCCCCGAGCACACCCTTGATCAGCCGCTCGATCGCCCTGCGACCGAGCGGCCGGAGCGCCATCTCATGGAGCCGCGAGGACGCCACGGCCGGGAAGATGTCGCGCGTCTCGGGCCGCCCCAGCGCCAGCACGAACAGCGGGATGTCTCCGGCTTCCCGCAGCACGCTCCGCACCAGCTTGACGGTCAGCGCGTCGCCCCACTGCAGGTCCTCCAGCACCATCACGACGGGCGCCGCGCTGCACTCGGCCGCGAGCCACTTCGAGAATGCCTGCCCGATCTGGTCCTCCATGACCTGCGCGTCGTTGCGCGCCGCGAGCAGCGGCGGGCTCCCCTCGGCCGGGAACGGCACCCCGCAGAGCTCGCCGAGGAACTCACCCACGCGACGGCGATTCCCCTCTTCCACGCGCGCGCACAGCCGTGACATGAGCGCGGCGCGGGCGTCCTCTGGATCGCCGATCTCGTCGAGCCCCGCGTGCCGCCGCAGCGCCTCCCGCAACAGCCCGTACGGCGAGCCCGCCGTCAGCGGATCTCCTCGCCCCACCAGCAGCACCACGTCGGGGTAGGTCCCGCGGAACCGCCGCGTGAACTCGCCCCATAGACGCGACTTCCCCGTCCCCGGCGGGCCCAGCACCAGCACGCCCTGCGGCTCCCTGTCCTCGATGGCGCGCCCGAGCAGGCCCTCCAGCTCCGTCAGCTCCACCTCGCGGCCCACGCACGGCGTCGGCTTGCCCAGCAGGAGCCGGCCGCTCCCGGCCTCCGATCGCTCCTCCAGGAGCAGGGTCGCGCCCGCGCTGTTCACCGTGACGAAGCGCGTATCCAGGAGCCCTGCCGTCAGGGCGTCCATCCATATCCCCTCCTGCGCCTCACAGGACCGGCCCTCCAGCAAGCTCAGGGCCCGATCCACTGCCTCGCCCATCCGCGTGGTCCGTCCCATGAGCGCCCGGCCTGTCACCACCGCGATCTGCGCCTCCGGCCATAGCTCGCGCAGGTAGAGCGCTCCGCGCGACGCGATCCGCACCTGATCCGTCGCTGTCCCGTGCGACGACACCGCGGCCAGGATCGACCCGTCCGAGAGCTCCTCCACGCTGAAGCCCGCGCGCCCGAGCGCCCGCCGCGCCGACTCCACTCGCCCTTCGGTCGCCGCCGCGCCCTCGGCCCCGCCGAACACCACGAGCACCACAGAGACGAGCGTTTGCTCATCGCCCTCCGGTGAAGGCGAGAGCCTCTGCAACGACGTGAGCGCCGGCCCTTCCTCCTCTGCCGGCGGCAAGGACGACAGGAGTCTCAACAGCGCCGCGCCATCTCTGGGCCTCCGCTCGGCGTCGCGGCTCAACATCCTCATCACGAGATCTTCCCACGCCTTCGGGATGCCGCGCCGAGCCGCGCGCAGCGGCGTCGGATCATCGTAAAGGATCCGCGCCAGCACCCCGAGGAGGTGCGGCGCCGCGAACGCCGCGCGGCCGGTCAAGCACTCGTAAAAGATGCTCCCTAGCGCAAACACGTCCGTCGCCGGCCGGATCTTGCCCGCCTCCGTGATCTGCTCGGGCGCCATGTACTGCGGTGTCCCGAGCAGCGTCCCGGTCATGGTCAGCTGCTTCGTCCCCTCCATCGGCCGAGCGATCCCGAAGTCCAGCAGGACGACATCCGCGCTCGAGCCGCCGCGCAAGAACAGGTTTGCTGGCTTGATGTCCCGGTGCACGATCCCCGCCTCGTGCACCGCACCGAGCGCCTCCGCTGCGCACTCCAAGACCCGCCGCGCATCGCTCGCCGCGAGCGGCCCGCGCTCGAGGGCGCTGCGCAGATCCTCGCCCTCGAGCCACTGCATCGCCAGGTACGCCTGCCCCTCGCCGAGCGCCCCGCGCCCGACGTACCGCACGACGCGCGGGTGCCGCACCCGCTCGAGCAGCGCCGCCTCTCGCTCGAAGCGCGAGAGCGCCTCCGGGTTGCCCCGCGGCAGCTCGAGCAGCTTGAGCGCCACCGGCTGACCGTCGGCCCGGTCGACAGCGCGAACCACCGTGCTCATTCCACCGTGGGCGATCGGCCGTTCCACCTGGAATCGCGCAGCGATCACCTCTCCCGGCGTCAGGACTCGCTCCATATCGGACCTCCGCACCGCGCCCTTCGACACGTCCTACGAACCTATCCGCGGCGGCCACCCTACTCCACGGCATGAGCCGTATCACGCTTTGCGCGGAGCACCCGAGCGCCGCTTGACATGGAGATAGGCGCGGTGATTGCATACCTTGAGCAGCTCCAGCAGCCTTCCAAGGGCTTAGAATCGCCAATGAACCGCGACCTCCGCGCCGGTGAGATCCTCGGCGAGCGCTTCTCGATCGAACGGCTCGCCGGCAGCGGAGGCATGGGCGACGTGTACTGCGCCCAGGACCTGCGCACGGGGGAAAAGGTCGCGGTCAAGGTCCTGCGCCGCCGCACCGACGCGGCCCGGTTCGCGCGCGAGGCGAGCCTCCTCGCGTCGATCGAGCATCCGCGCGTCGTCCGTCACGTCACGCACGGCGCGCTGCCCTCGGGCGAGCCGTACCTCGTCATGGAGTGGCTCGAGGGCGAGGACCTCGCGGCGCGCCTCGAGCGTGGCCGGCTCGACGTCGCCTCCGCCGTCGCGCTCGCGACCGCCGTCTCCGAGGCGCTCGGCGCGCTCCACGACCGGCGCATCGTCCACCGCGACCTCAAGCCGAGCAACGTGTTCCTCGTCGAGCGTCGCCTCGATCGGATCAAGCTGCTCGACCTCGGCGTCGCTCGTCACGAGGACGCCGCGAGCCTCACGGGAACGGGGCTGCTCGTCGGCACCGCCATGTACATGGCGCCCGAGCAGGCCAGGGGCGCGGCCGACGTCGACGCGCGGGCCGACGTCTTCGCGCTCGGCTGCCTGCTCTTCGAGTGCCTCGCGGGCGAGCCGGCGTTCTCCGGCGCGCACGCGATGGCCATCCTCACGAAGATCCTCTTCGATGAGACGCCGAGGCTCGCCGATCGCTGCGGCGGCGCGCCGGCGGCGCTCGACGACCTCGTGGCTCGCCTGCTGTCCAGGGATCCGGCCGCGCGCCCCGCGGACGGCCGCGCGGCCGGAACGGCGCTGCGGGCGCTCGGCGCCTTGCCCGGCGCGGCGCTCGAGCCGAGCGCGCCGTCGCAGCGGCCCACGGCGCTCACGGCCAGCGAGCGGCGCACCGTCGCGGTGCTCTTCATCAGCGCCCCGCAAGGCGCGGCCCCGCCCGCGTCCGACGACCTGTGGGTCGCGGCGGAGGCGGCGACCTACGGCGGCGCGTTCGCCCGGCTCTGCGACGGATCGGCGGCGGTGCTCCTGTCAGGGACCTCCGTCGCCACGGACCTGGCCGCCCAGGCGGCGCGCTGCGCCCTCTCGATCAGCCGGCGCGCCGGCGATCGCCGCATCGCGCTCACGATGGGGCGCGGCGAGGTCTCGGGGCGACGGTCGATCGCACCAGCGATCGACCGGGCGGCGCGGGTGCTCGATAGCTCGAGCGCGTCGGGTGAGATCGCGACCGGCGTCGTCACGCTCGACGAGGCCATGGTCGGCCTGCTCGACGCGCGCTTCGACGTGCGCGACGCGAGCGGCGTGTTCGTGCTCCGCGCCGAGCGCGACGTCGCCGAGATCCGCACGCTGCTCGGGAAGCCCACGCCCTGCGTCGGCCGCGAGCGCGAGCTGCGCTCCCTCGAGGGGCTCTTCCAGGACTGCGTCGACCAGCGCGGCGCCCAGGTCGCCCTCGTCACGGCCCCGCCCGGCGTCGGCAAGTCGCGCCTCGGAAGCGAGCTCGTCCGGGCGCTCCGGGCGCGCGGGGAGGACGTCGACATCTGGATCGCGCGGGGCGAGCCGCTGCGCGCGGGCTCCGCGTTCGGCGTGCTCGCGCAGCTCGTGCAGGCGGCGATCGACCTGCGCGGCGGCGAGCCCCTCGACGCGCGGCGCGGCGCGCTCGTCGCCGCTTTGGACGCCGCCGTGGACGCGCCGTCTCGCCTCAGGATCGCGGAGTTCCTGGGCGAGCTCATCGGCGCGCAGTTCCCCGACGATCAGAGCTTGCCGCTGCGCGCCGCCCGCCTCGACCCGCCCCTCATGAGCGAGCACGTGCGCGACGCGTTCGTCGACTTCCTCGCCGCGCGCTGCGCCGAGCGCCCCGTCCTGCTCTTGATCGAGGACCTGCACTGGGCCGACGCGCCCAGCGTCCGCGCGCTCGATCACGCGCTCCTGCGCCTCGAGGAGCGGCCCCTCTTCGTCCTCGCGCTCGGGAGGCCCGAGGTCCACGAGACCTTCGAGGACCTCTGGAAGGGCCGGCCCCTGCAGGAGATCCGCCTGCGCGAGCTGCCCAGGAAGGCCGCCGAGCGCCTCGTCCAGGGCGCCCTCGGCGCGCGCGCCACGCCCGGGACCGTCGAGCGCATCGTGCGCCTCTCCGAGGGGAACGCGTTCTTCCTGGAGGAGCTCATCCGCTCCGTGGCCGAGCGCGGCGAGGCCGATCTGCCGGAGACCGTCGTCGCCATGATCCACGCGCGCCTCGGCGCGCTCGACGACGAGGCGCGCCGGATCCTCCGCGCCGCGAGCGTCTTCGGCGAGACGTTCTGGGCCGGCGGCGTCGCCGCGCTGCTCGGGGAGCGCGGCGGGCACGCCTCGAGCGTGAGGGCGCGGATCGACGCGCTCGCCGAGCGGGAGCTCGTGCAGAAGCGCAAGAGCAGCCGCTTCGACGGCGAGGCCGAGTATGCCTTCCGCCACGCGCTCCTGCGCGAGGGCGCCTCGGCCATGCTCACCGAGAAGGACCGCTCCCTAGGCCATCGCCTCGCCGCGGAGTGGCTCGAGGTGCACGGCGAGGAGGACGCGACCGTCATGGCGGAGCATTTCGAGAAGGGCGGCGACGCGGCGCGGGCGGGCGATGCATGGCTCCGGGCCGGCGAACGGATGGCGTGGGGGGGTGACACGCGCAAGACCCTCGCGCTGCTCGAGCGAGGCCTCGCTTGCCCCGTTACGCCGAGCGTCCGTCACAGGCTCCTCGGAATGCTCTGCGAGACCACGATGTGGCGCATGGAGAACGTCTTGAGCGCCGCGCCCGCCGCGGACGAGCTCCTCGCCGGCGCGACGCCCGGGAGCGCGCCCTGGGCGCAGGCGCTCCTCGTCCGGGTGACGTGCGCGGGGCTCGCCGGCGACGCGCAGCTGTTCGAGCAAGCGGTCGCCGATCTGATGACCGCCGCGTTCCAGCGGGAGGCCGCGGATCCCGCCGTGCTCACGTTCGCCGCGGCCGTGTTCCTGCTCGATCTCTTCGGGCAGGTCCCGCAGGCCAACGCCCTCTTCGGCCGGTTCGAGGCGCTCGCCCGCTGGAGCGAGGATCACGCGCCCAGCACCGGCGGGCTCTACGCGATGATGGCCGCGGCCCGCGCCGCCCTCGGCTTCGAGGACCCCTGGGGCGGCCTCCAGCACGCGCGCGCCGGCATCGCGAAGATGACCGCCATCGGCCACAGGAGGAACCTCCTCGCGTCGCAGACGAACGTGGGGATGAACTCGTGGTTCCTCGGCGTCTACGGGGACGCGAAGCGGTCCTCCCTCGCGGCCGCGTCGGAGGACGAGTACGGGCTCGCGTCGTCGTTGCGCCCCTTCACGCTCGCGTGGGCGTGCGCCGACATGGGCGAGCACGGCGAGGCGCGGGCATGGGCGACGCGCCTCGCCGAGGGCGGGAGGGCGCGGAGGGCGCCGCTCGACGAGAGCCGCGGGCGGTGGGCGCTCGCCGAGGCCCTCCGGCGCGCCGGAGAGCTCGAGGCCGCCGACGCCGAGGCCCGGGTCGCCCTCTCGCTGTCGGTGCCGCTCGATCGACCCGGGATCCTCGCCACGATCGCCGCGCTTCGCCTCGCGGAGGGCCGCGTCGCGGAGGCGCTCGCCTCGAGCGAGGAGGCGGCGGCCCAGCTCGACGCCATCGGCACCGCGGCGTTCTTCCGGAACGCCTTCGTGCGCCTCGTCCGCGCCGAGTGCCTCGAGGCCGCCGGGGATCGCGAGGGGGCGAAGGCGGTTCTGCGCAAGGCGAGGGGTTGGCTCCTCGCCGTCGCCGAGAAGATCGGCGATCCCGACTACCGCAGGAGCTTCCTCGACGACGTCCCGGAGAACCGCCGCACCCTGGAGCTCGCTAGCCGCGCCGGCTGACCAGGATGCCGTGCCGCTCCCCGCCGGGCCGCCCCGCGGTGCCCGGGACGCTCGCGAACCGCAGCGTCGCGCCGCCCCAGTCGAGCGACGGGCTCCCCTTGAGCAGCGACGCGTAGAGCGCGCTCGCCTGCGTCATCGGGCAGCCGAGCGCCTCGCGCAGGAACGTCAGCGACGCGCCCGTCGCGTAGCTCACCGGCGCCTGCCGGCCGTCCTCGCCGATCACGGTGACCTCGAAGACGTCGTCCTCGGCGCGCGCGGCGCGATCCGGATCGGTCAGCGCGAGGTGCAGCGCCTCGATCGCGCCGCCGCCCGGGCCCCCGCCCGCGTCGAGCGTCACGTGGAGCTCGAGGAGCGGCGCCGTGTAGCGGACGATCCGCCGCGCCCCGCCGCCCTCCACCGGGACGGGCGGCGCCAGCGCCTCGCGGCGCCGGAGCTGCGCCTCGACGACGAGCGCCGAGCGCGCGAGCTCCCGCTCCGTCTTGCCGAGCAGCCGGCGCGCGCGCATCTCGGCGAGCGCGCGCCTCAGCACCTCGCGGTTGCTCGCCGCCCGCTCGTGGCCCGGCGCGCGCGCGAGCAGCGCCTCGAGCTCAGAGAGCGCCTGCTCGTGCTCCCCGATCGACGCGAGCGCGTCGGCGAGCGTGAGCCGCGCGTCGGCGAACGCGGGCGCGCGCCGCACCGCCTCGCGGTACGCCGCGATCGCCGGCGCGATGTCCCGCCGCGCCTCGTGCGCGAGCCCGAGCGCGAAGGCCGCCCGCCCGTCGTCCGGCGCCGCCTCGCACGCCCGCGCGAGCCAGCGCGCCGCCTCGTCATAGAGGCGCTCGTCGTAGAGCACGATCCCGAGCTCGCGCAGCACCCGCGGGTCGGGCGGCTCGATCGCGGCGCCCCGCCGGAGCTCGACGGCCGCGTCGTCGAGCCGGCCGAGGCGGACCAGCGCGCGGGCGTAGGCGAGGCGCGCCTCGGCGTCGCCGCCGCCGCGCTCCACCGCGGCCGCGAGCGCCGGCGCCGCGTCCGACCAGCGGCCCTCCGCCGAGTACGCCGCCCCGAGCGCGAGCCACGCCCCCGCGTCGTCCGGCGCGCCCGCGAGGTACCCCTCGAGCCCGGCGATGCCGCCGGCCATGTCTCCTCGGCTCAGCAGATCGAGCGCGCGGGCGCGCTGCGCGTCGGGCGGCGTCATGGCGGCAGCGTACGCCGGCGCGACGAAGCGGGTCGAGCGCCGCCGGGGCGCGCGGCGCCGCGGGAGCGGCCCAGCCCGCACGGCGGGCGCGCGGACGTCAATACCCCGGCGGGAGATCGGACGTCAGGCACGAGACGGTGTTCGGGGCCGCGCGCGACGACCACAGGGCGCCCGCCGGCTCCCCGCCGGAGAAGCGCACGCCCTCGCGCGGATCCCACGACGGCGCCTCGCCCGGGCGCAGGGAGTGCGCCCCGCTCTGATAGAACGCGATGATGTACGTGTGCCCCGCGACCCGGCAGCCGAGCCGGTCCGCGAGCGCCCGCGCGAACGCCTGGCCGGTGTGGCCGAACGCGCTGCAGCAGCGGAGCCACACGACGGCGTCGGGCCCCGCGAGCTCGGCCCGCAGGGCGTCGAGCGCCGCGTCGAGCGGCGAGCCCGGCCGCAGCGCGGCCTCGTCGAGCCGGCTCGCCCCGAGGCGCATGTACCCCCAGCCGCCGTGGCCCCAGGCCTGCAGCGACGCGATCTTCCGGCCGCGCTCGCGCGCCGTCCGCGCCGCCCACCCGAGCGCCTCGGCCCAGCTCGAGGCGGCGAGCCACGCGTCGGCCGCGCCCCGCATGCGGTGGAGGAGCGCCCCGGCGCGCCAGATCGGCGAGAGCCCGATCGTCGCGCCCACCGCCTCGCCCAGGACCGCGAGGTCCGCGGGCTCGGCGACGGCGCCGCGCGCGTGCTCCTCGGGCTCGGCGGCCGCGCCGCGCGCGAGGTCCGCGCCGTCGCGCCGGCGGGGCGCGCCGCTCGCCCGCCGCGCGCGGCCCCACCCGACGTCCGTGGTATCGAAGAGGACGAGCCGCATCGAGCCTCCCATTCTACGCGTTCCGAATGTACCGCCGCTCGCAGCCGCGGCCACGCGGTCGATTCCCCACCCGCCCCCCGAGCGCCTCCCGACGGCGCACGCACGCCCCGGGCGCGGCGAGCGCGAGGCCCGGCGCGGCGAGCGCGAGATCTACGGGAGGCCGTCGTCCCGTTCGCGGCGGGCGCAATCGCTAGTGATTTCCTCCCGCGCCCTCGGGTAGCCTGCCCGAACCGATGGGCCTGTCCGAAAACATCAGGTTTTATGCGGCCACCGACGTCGGCCGCATGCGGGACCACAACGAGGACAACTACCTCGTCGACAAGAAGCTCGCGCTCTTTGTGGTTGCCGACGGAATGGGCGGACACGCCGCGGGCGAGGTCGCGAGCGCGCTCGCCGTCCGCATCATCCACGAGGAGCTCAAGAAGGAGCGGGACCTCATCGAGAACCAGGCGCGCAGCAACGTGCGGCGCGCCGCGATGAAGGAGGTCCTCAGCCTGCTCGAGCACGCCGTCCAGCGCGCGTGCGCGCGGATCCACGAGGAGGCGAAGGCCGACGCGACGAAGCGCGGCATGGGCACGACGCTCTCCGCGCTCCTCATCGCCGGCTCGCACGGCTACATCGCCCACGTCGGCGACAGCCGCATCTACCTCCTCCGCGAGGGCCGCATCCAGCAGGTCACCGAGGACCACACCGTCTACAACGAGCTCATCAAGCGCGGGAAGCTCACGCGCGATCAGATCGAGAAGGTCGCGCAGAAGAACGCGATCACGCGCGCCGTCGGCGTGTACGAGCGCGTCGAGGTCGACACGCTCACGATCGAGGTGCTCCCGGGCGATCAGTTCCTCCTCGCGTCCGACGGGCTCCACGGGTACATCGCGCACACCGCCGAGCTCGAGCCGTTCTTCGAGGAGGAGAACGGCGAGGTCGCCGCGAACGGCCTCATCGATCTCGCGAACAGGAAGGGCGGCAAGGACAACATCACCGCCGTCCTCGTGCGGCTCGGCGCGGGCGATCACCGCGACAGCGTCCGCGCGCGGCTGCTCGCGCTGAAGCGCGACGTGCTCGCGAAGATGCCGCTCTTCGCGCGCCTCCACGAGCGCGAGATGCTCCGGGTCATGCAGGTCGCCGAGGTGCTCTCGTTCGAGCCCGGCCAGGTCGTGGTGCGCGAGGGCGATCGCGGCGACGAGCTGTTCATCGTGCTCTCGGGCCTCGTCCGGATCGTCCGCGGCGACGCCGTGCTGAGCGAGGTCGGCCCGGGCGAGCACTTCGGCGAGATGGCGCTCATCCGCAGCGCGCCGCGCTCGGCCACCGTCTCGGCCGTCGAGCAGAGCGAGCTCATCGCCGTCCGGCGCGCCGACTTCTTCGAGATCCTCCGCAAGGAGCACGAGCTCGCGGTCAAGCTGCTCTGGCAGTTCCTCGGCGTGCTCGCCGACCGGCTCGACCAGACGTCGCGCGACCTGACCACCGCCCGCGAGGAGCTCGCCGCGGAGGACATCACGAACGAGATCTTCCCCGACAGCGAGGAGGGGAAGAGCCCGTTCGCCGCCGAGGAGCGCTCGCCCGCCCGGTGATCCGCGCCCCCGCGGCGCCGCCCCGCGGCCGACACGCCGGACGGAGCGCGCTCGCCGCGGCTGTCGGCGAGCGTCCCGCGGCCGCCGGCGAGCGGTCCGCGGCCGCCGGCGAGCGTCCCGCGGCCGCCGGCGAGCGGTCCGCGGCTGCGCCGATCGTTGCGACCGGCGGGGCGCGGCGGCGCCGCGCATGGCGGACGAGCGATTCGCAGATTGACACCCTCCTACCCCGGCCGGTAGCGTCCGTCCGACGGATAACCATGAGCATGCACGGCAGAAGGTACTGCGAAGGCCATCTCGCTCGCGTCGCCATCGGCATGGCTGGGGGCTCGGCGTTCGCGTCGCTCGCCGTCGCTGCGGCGGCGGTCCTCGCGGCGTCCCCCGCGGCCGCGGACGAGCCGCGGAGCGCCACCGAGCCGCGGCTCATGATGGAGACCGGCGAGCTCACGAGCGTCGTCGACGCGTTCGACGAGGGTGACACCTTCGATCTGAACTTCAGCTTCGGCTTCGAGCACGCGTCGAAGAGCGCGAAGATCCGCCGCGAGACGCACATCGCCGCGCCGGGCCTGTCGACGGGCGGCTACACGTCGAACCTCCTCAACGTCGCGAGCTACAGCGAGGCGACCTCGAAGTTCAACATGCGCCTCGACGTCGGCCTCTACCGCGACCTGGCGCTCTACCTCCGGATGCCGCTCATCCTGAACCACTCGCGCGAGCTCACGGGGCTCGACGGCAGCGCAGACCACCAGAGCGTCGTGCTCGCGGGGGCTCCCGGCGAGCAGCTGTTCTCGCTGCCCTTCAAGTCGCCGAACCGGAGCGGCATCGAGTACCTCGCCGTCGGCCTCGACGTGAACATCATGAACCAGGCGCGCGATCGGACGAAGCCGACCTGGCTGTTCGGCATCGAGGGGCGCTTCCCGGTGAGCGAGGCGATGCACGCCTGCACCGAGTCGCCGAAGAGCGGCCAGGTCAAGTGCGCCGATCCGACGGACATCAACCGGAACGGCAACGCCGACGGCGGCTTCGAGGGGGCGCGGACCGCCCAGCGCGAGCCCGGCATCTCGCGCGGCACGATCGGCCTCGAGGTGCACACGTACCTGTCGAAGCGGATCAAGTACGTCGAGCCGTACGGCGGCTTCAAGGCGCTGTTCGAGTTCCAGCAGGAGTCGAGCGACTACGGCCTCACCGACCTGAAGACGTCGCTCGTGAACCACCCGCCGCTCGTCGGCAACGTGATGCTCGGCGTGATGATCATCCCCTGGGAGAACCGCGAGAAGTTCACCGGGCTCACGTTCGACCTGCGCTTCACCGGCGAGTACCACTCCGAGGGGCGCGACTACTCGGAGCTGTTCGACGCGCTCGGCTCGAGCGACGCGCCCACGCTGCGGCAGCCGCAGTGGGCGGCGTTCCGCGAGAACGACGCGTACAGCGTGTCCGCCTGCCGGGGCGGCGACCCGCGCGCGTGCGCGCCGTCGGTCATCGATCAGGGCTCGCAGCGCACGTACTTCACGGGGCTCAGCGATGTCCAGCCGTACGGCTCGTACCGCGCCTCGGCGAGCGTGACGTGGAGGGCGGCCGAGCTCGTGAAGTTCCAGCTCGGCGCGGGCTTCCGCCACGATCAGGGGCACGGCATCGGCGGCGACCAGCCGTGCAACTCGCAGTACAAGGACAGCATCGGCGCGGCCGGGCCCTGCCGCCGCCAGAACAACGACGGGACGTTCACCGTCACGGGCAGCCCGAACCCCAACTACCGCCCGACCATCAACGCGGTCGGCCGCCGCTTCTTCGTCAACGACAGCAACACGTTCGACCTCTTCGCGAGCGGCACGTTCATGTTCTGATCGACGCCCCGAGCGGCGGTGGCACCGCGGCGCGCGCCGCCGGGGCCGAAGCATCGACGCCATGATCGACCCCCGGCACCTCCGCGGCCTGGCGAGCGCGCTGGCGCTCGCGGCGGCGTTCACCGCGGCGCTGCCGGCGTCGGCCGAGCCTGCGCCCGCAGCGCCGCCCGCGCGCGCAGGGCACGTCGCGCCGGCCGCGCAGCGCGCGGGGGCCGCGCCCTCGGCGCAGCGCGCGGGGGCCGGGCGGCCTGAGCGGCCCGCGCGGGCGGCCGTGGTGCTCCCGACGGCGCTCGCGCCCGACGCCGCCGAGCGCGCCGCGCCGCTCGCCAGCGCGCTCGACGGGCTCCTCTCGGACACGGCGCAGGACCTCGGCCTCTCGGTCGATCTCGAAGGCCGCGCCGCCTCGCGATCGCCGCTCGACGAGGCCGAGCTCCTGGAGCGCGCGCGCTCGAGCGACCGCCTCTTCATCGCGCCGAGCCTCGACCTGCGCGGCGACGAGGTGGAGCTCCGGCTGGCGCTCGCGTCCGGCGGCGCGCGATCGCTGCGGGTGCGCGTGGAGCGCGTCGCGCGCGACGACGTCGCGGTGCGCGCCGCGGTGATGCTCCGCGATCTCGTGGCCGAGCTCGACGGCGCCGCCGCCGCGTCGCCCCCGCCGGGAGGGGGCGCGCCGTGCGCCGAGCCGTGCCGCGGGCGCCTCGCCACGCCGGCGCGCAGCCTGGGGAAGGCGACGCTCGCCGCCAACGCGACCCTCTACGGAGGCCTCGTCGGCTTCTCGATCCAGCGATCGAGCGGCTCGGACGATCCGCGCCTGCTCTACCCGCTGCTCGCGGTCGGGGCCGGCATCGGCCTCGGCGGGGCGATCATCATCGCCGAGGAGTGGGACGTCGGCGTGGCCGACGCGTGGTACCTCGGCTCCGGCACCTGGTGGCCGACGATCGCGGGCCACCTCATCTACCAGGGCCGCTTCGCCGAGCACGCCGAGGATCCGAGCGAGGAGCGCTGGGCCGCCGGGCTCATCGGGGGGACCGCCGGGATCACGCTCGCCGCGATGGGGCTCTCGCTGGGTCGCATGTCCGACGGCGGCGCGCTGCTCGCGCAGTCGGGCGGCGGGCTCGGGCTCATGCTGGGCGGGCTCGTCGAGTGGGCGGCGCGGGGCGACGTGCAGCGCACGCCGATCGCGGGGATGGGCTACGGCGCGGCGCTCGGCTGGCTCGCGGCGGCCGCGGCCGCGACGCAGCTCGACGTCACGGCGTCGGAGGTCCTGACGGTCGACGTGGGCGCGCTCCTCGGCGGCCTGGGCGCCGCCGCGCTCGCCAGCCCGCTCGTCTTCGAGGCCCCGACCGAGGCGCAGCAGCGGGCGTGGGTCGGCGCCACCGCCGGCGGGTTCCTGCTGGGGGCGGGCGTCGCGTGGTGCGTGACGCGCCCGGCCGCGGCGGGCGCCCGCAGCGCGGGCCCCTCGTGGAACCGGTTCGGCCTGCCCATGCTGGGAGTGATAGGAGAGAGCGTGGTCGGGAGCCGGCGAGCGCCCGCGCTCGGCCTCGGGTGGCAGGGGGCGATTCCGTAGGAGCTATGAAGATCACGATCACCGAGCTGGATGCAGGGACGCGCCTCGACAAGCTGCTCGTGCAGCTGTTGCCCGGGCTGGGACGGGCGGGCGCGAAGCGGTTGTTCTCCGAGGGGCGCGTGCGCGTGCTCGGCGTCGGGAAGAGCGGCGCCGGCCGGCGCGCGTCGAAGGGCGACGTGGCGGCGGCGGGCGAGGTGCTGGAGGTCGACGTCGAGCCGACCGAGGCCTCCGGCGCGGCGACGCCCGATCCTGGCGCGCCGCTCGACGTGGTGCTCGAGCGCGACGACCTCGTGGTGGTGAACAAGCCCGCCGGGGTGCCGACGGCGCCGCTCGATCCCGGCGAGCGCGGGACGCTCGCGAACGCCCTCGTGGCGCGGTACCCCGAGATGGCGGCGATCGGCTTCTCCCCGCGGGAGCCTGGGCTGTGCCACCGGCTGGACACGGACACGAGCGGCCTCGTGCTCGCGGCGCGCACGCCCGCGGCGTTCGCGGCGCTCGTCGCCGGGCTGAAGGAGGGGCGGCTCGACAAGCGCTACCTGCTGATCTGCCAGATCGGCGATCTCCCGGAGATGGGCTCGATCGAGGTGCCGCTCGCGCCGCACCCGAAGGACAAGAAGCGGGTCTACCCGTGCATCCACCCGCGCGACGTGGCGCGCTACGCGCCGCGGCCGGCGGCGACGATGTACAAGCGCGTGCGGCAGGTGGGGCTCTGGGAGCTCGTCGAGGCGCGCGCCCCGCGGGCGCTGCGGCACCAGATCCGGGCGCACTTCGCGTCGGTGGGGCACCCCCTGGCCGGCGACGCGCTCTACGGCGGGCCCGCGGTGGAGGGGTTGAGCCGCCACGCGCTGCACGCGCACCACATCGGGTGGGGCGGCAGCGACGCGGTGCCCGCGTTCGTGGTGACGTCGCCGCTGCCCGCGGACATGGCGGCGCTGGTCGGCGAGGGCTGAGCCGGTCGCCGCGCCGGCTCAGGGCGCGCTCGCCTCGACGACGTGGCCGTTCACGTCGCGCGCCCGCGCCGTGATCCGGAGATCGTCCGCCGACGCCGTCCCGTCGAGGTTGCTGAAGCGGAACGCGATGACGTACGCCGAGGATTGCGCGTTGAACTTCGCCGGCTCGATCCGGATGCCCCCGAGGCTCTGCTCGTCGATGATCGCGGCGTCTCCCTCCGCCGTGTACTGGCGGTTCCACTCGTCGTAGTTGAACACCCGCTCCTCGATGACCTCTCCGGTCGAGCGGCTCTCCGTCGCGGCGGCGACCTCGATGAGGCCTGGCGCGATGCCGGGCAGGGTGACCTCGACCTCGGCCGTGACGCTCGAGGTGGAGTCCGCGTCGGTGCGGCGCACGGCGAGCGCCGGCGGCAGGCCGGCCGGCGTCGGGAGGAAGCGGAGCGGGTGCACGCTGTACGCCTTCTCGGTCCCTCCGTCGCGGATCTCGAAGTGCAGGTGGGGGAACAGGCTGCTGGCGGCGAGGCCGGTGTAGCCGATGTGCTCTCCGCGCCCGACCTGAGCGCCGGTCTCGACGAGCGGCATCGTCAGGTGGATGTAGGTGCTGTAGAAGCACGCGCCCGGCGCGTCGCAGTGCTCGATCTGCACCACGACGTCCTCGAAATCGTCGTAGCGGCCCGCGCGCGTCACCTTTCCGTCGGCGACCGCGTACACCGGGGTGCCCATGGGGGCGGGGATATCGATGCCTCGGTGAAAGTCGTAGACGCCGTCGCGCGAGGTCTGGAGGCGGGGCCCGAAGCTCGACGACATCGGCTGGAGCTCGTCCGTCCCCCCGATCGGCCACACGAGCGCTGGGCCCTCCGGGTCCGAGCCGCAGCCGGCCAGCGCCGCGGCGAGGGCCAGCACGGGCGCGAGGATCGATGATTTCCGCGATGGCTTCATGAGGGCGAGTCCGTGGCGCGCGAGCGCAGGGCAGGTGTCGAGTCCACGGCGCAGCGCCGCGCGCTCATGCTATCCAAGCAGCGCACGGAAGTCGAGGTGACCCCCCGCGCGCCCGCCTGGGCCGAGCGCGGTCCGAGCTCCCGCGCGGCCGCGCCGAGGCGGCGGCCTCAGGGCGCCGCCGGGGCCAGCGCGTACGACCGGTGGGTCATCGTCACGCCGAGGCTCGTGAGCGCCGGATCCACGGCGGTGCAGCGCGCGAAGCCCCAGTTGTTCGGCGTGGGGAACGCGAACCCGGGCGACGTGTCGGCGATCGTGCCCTCCCACTCGATGAGCGACACGTCGTCGAGGAACGCGGCGGCCTCGCCGCTCGCCGGCGCTCCCGCCCGGAAATAGAACCGCACGGAGCCCGCGTTCGACGGCGGGGTGAGATCGACCGTGAACCGCTGCCAGTCGTACGTGCCGGCCGCGCGCGTGAGCACGACGCTGTTCGACACGCTCGCCCCGCCGCTCGTGTACCAGTAGACCTGAACGCGCACCTGCCCGGCGTTGTCGCCTTTCAGGAACCCGGTCAAGGTCAGCTTGCGGCCGGGGTCGAACTTGACGCGGTTGTTCATGTACGTCGAGACCTCGGTGGTGCTGCTCGACTTGCGCAGGAACACCATCGCGCCGGTCCCGCCGTGGACCACGCTGTTCTGGATGTAGCGGAATTCGCTCATCGACCACATCGACCCTTCGTGGGAGGTATCGTCGACGTCGCCGTCCTCGAAGTCGCCGTAGAGCATGATCTCCCGGCCGTAATCGCAGCTCGCGGCGGCGCTCGTCCGGAGGCCGGCGAGCGACTCCGCTTCGTCCGACCGCAGGTGCTCGATGGGCCCGGTGGCGCGGCTCTTGAGCGGCACGCTCCGCGTCTCGGCGCGCTCGCTCGTCGTGTACTGCGACGGATCGCTCACCGCGGCGGCCCGCGGGCCGCTCGCGAACACGACCGCACCGGTCAGGCCGTCCGCCGCCTCGCCGGACGACGGCGCCGCCGGCAGCGTCGTGGAGAGGTGGCCGATGTGGCGGATCGCCCGGCCGAGCCACGCGCCGCCCACCAGCTTCGGGACGTAGTCCTCGTTCTGGAACGGGATGAGCTGGACGCGGTGCACCGCGCGGTTGCCGCTCGAGTCCTCGTCGATGTCGACCGCCGCGAGGTACGACTGGTACGTCTCGAAGACGTCCTGATCGAAGACCATGTTGCCGAGCGACATGAAGACGAAGCGGGGCCCGGCGCCGGCGTCGTACAGCCCGACGCCGTGGATCGTGTGCGGGTGGTGCGCCACGACCATGCCGGCGCCCTTCTGGACGAGCTGGACGAACCGCCGCCGCATGCCGGACGACGGATAATCGCTGTACTCGATGCCCCCGTGCAGCACCGGGATGCCGAAGCGCCCGACCGCGTCCTCCTCCATGAAGTCGCTGATCTCCGCGAGGCTGAGCTCGAGCGCGCCGGCCTTGGGCGGGGGCCCGTCGGAGGCGGTGAGCGTGTACGCCGCGTCGGTCGACCCGTCGTTGACGATCTGGCTGAACCCCTGGAAGGCCACGTCGACGCCGCGGATCGTCCGGTAGAGCACGGTGCCCTTCGCGGTCGTCTCGTCCGGTCCGGCGCCGAACCAGTCGAGGCCGGCGTTCGGCACGTGGATGAGCGTGTCGGTGACGCCCCCTTCCATGTAATCGAACATGTGGTTGTTGCCGAGGCTCACGGCGTCCACGCCGGAGAGCGCGAGCGCCCGGGCCGCCTCGGGGTAGGAGAAGAACGTGAACGACTTGTACGGGTGGGGCGTCGCCGGGTTGGCCGTGACGGGGGACTCGAGGTTCACCTGCGTGTAGTCGGCCGACGAGAGGACGTCGCGCAGGAAGGAGAGGACGGCGAGCGCGTCCGCCTGTCGGGTGTCCGGGCGGATCAGATCGCCGGCCTCTCCCTCGACCCCGTCGGCGTCGCCGTCGATGAAGCGCCGCCCGAACATCGTGTCGCCCCCCACGAGGATCCGCGCGCGGCCCGCGCGCTGCTCGGTCAGCACGACGCGGCCGACCCCGGCGGAGGCCGCGGCGAGCGGCCGGTGCAGGTCGGCGGGGACGATCTCGGTATAGTACCCGTCCACCTCGATGCGCAGCAGCACCGAGCGCCGCGCGAGCGCCGCCAGCGTGAACGCGCCCGCCCCGTCGGTGAAGGCGAGCTCGCCGTCGTTGACCGCGCCGCTCCCCCAGCCGATGGCCGTCACCTCGGCCCCCGCGATCGGCGACCCCGCCTCGTCGACGACGACGCCGGTGACGTCGATGGGCGCCGCCGCGTAGACCGCGTCGAACGCCGCCTCGGTCGCGTCGAAGCGGTAAGCCGCCGCCGCCTCGCCCCCGGGGAGCGACGCGCAGAGCGCGGCGCACGCGGACAGCGAAGAGAGAGTGAATGTGGGGATGACGCGCCTTCTTGCCATGATCGCTCCCGGTCTGCGCGGGTCCTGTCCGAGGACGGCCGACATCAAAAGAGGACGACGACGCCAGAGCAGAGCTCCGCCGGACCGGTCACCCACGTGCAAAAAATGCCGTGCGACCAGACACCAGCGTTTCTCTCCCGGCCTCAAAGGGTCGCGAGCGTCGACTGGCCGCTCGGCCTTCGCCGCGGAGACGGCGGCCGACCCATGCATGATTCGATCCGTATCAGCGCCGGCGTCGGAGACAAAGACGATTGTTGCGAGACTATCATGCTTTGGCCGGCGTTCGCCATGGGATCGCGTGGAGCGGTCTGCGATTTGTTGTCTTGTCGGTCTGGCAAGGTATTCCTGCGCGTAAGGCGGGCGTATGGAAGGCGCGCTGTGGCGGTGCGCGCACGTGTCGCATAGGGGCGTACCGCCGTGAGCCGGCAGCGCGCGTGCAGAGCCACGGAGCGGCGCCGTTTTTGTCGGCGCCGTTCATCGGTCGGCACAGGAGGTGATCGTTCGATCGAGCGGAGCCATCCAGTCGATCCATCCACGCGAGATCGCGCGACCGGGAGCCCGAATCGGGCCCACGCCGCGCGGGGAGCTTCGGGCGCCGATGGTGCAGACCCCTGTCCATCTCCTCCGGGCACACTAGGTCGCTGGCCGTGAATCCGCGGCATCAGCCAGCGTTTCGGGATCCCAAGACGATCTGCCGCATGCGTCTAGCTGTTCTGGCACGGATGGTGCTTCTCGGGGTAGTAGAAGAGAGAGGTCAGCGGCCTGACCGCCTACATGCTCCGCTGGACGTGAAGATCGGGACAGCCGATGTCCGGCCAATCTCCGCGGAGGCCCGCCGCAAGTCACGCCCGACCTCATCGCGCCCAGCGTTCGTGAGCGTGGGGGCTTCTGCCGACAGCCTCGTGTGCGACGTGGTTCGGACCAGGAAACATATTGTCACGGAGGACCTCTGAATGAGCACCCTAACGAAGGTCTTGAAGCCTACGTGTGTTGGAGCGGCCAGCCTCCTCGTGGCCGGCTGTGGCGTCGACCCCGCCCGCGCGGACGGCACCGAGGACACGGCGCGCGCCGCGGAGGCGCTCGCGGTCGACGGACAGGTGTGCATCACGCTCCAGCGCGGCGCAGACCCCGCGAGCGTCGCAGACGCCGTGCTCTGGCAGAACGCGCCCGGATGGAACGACGGCACGAGCCCGAACCTCGGCACCGGGACGAGCGAGACCGGCGGGCTCCGGCGCAGCCTGCTCCGGTTCGATCTGTCCGGCGTCCCCTCGGGCGCCGAGGTCGTGTCGGCGAACCTGTCCATCTCCCAGACGTACAAGGTCGTCGACAGCACGGTCCGTATTCACCGCGTCACGAGCGCCTGGGAGGAGCCGACGGTGACCTGGGCGAGCTTCGGAGAAGCGTTCGACCCTGCGGTCGCCGCCTCGTTCACCTCTGGCGGGGGCGCCGGGGTCCGCTCGTCCGATGTCACGGCGCTCGCGCAGGCATGGGTGAGCGGTGCTTCCGCGAACCACGGTGTCCTCCTGGAGGAGGATCCGGTCTTGCGCACCGAGTACCGGAGCAGCGAAAAGACGGCGGTCGAGCTCCGGCCGAAGCTCGACCTCTGCTACGTCCCCCGGGACGACGGCGGCGTGGGAGCACCGATCATCATCACGTCGCCTGCGGCCGGGGCCGAGAGCAGCTACCGCCGCTCGCTCATCCGCTGGGAGCCCATCGCCGGCGCATCGTCGTACCACCTCGAGATCGACGACGATCCCAACTTCCGGTCGCCCGAGATCGACACGCGCGTGAACGGTACGTCCTTCGCGCTCGACGGCAGGGAGCTCGCGCTGAACGGCGCGCGCTCCTGGCCGGCGTACGTGCGCATCAACGGGACGCGGTGGGACGCGGGCACCTTCGCGCCGGCGATCTTCAGTCCCGGCGACCTGAGCGCCGTGACGTCAGCCCCCGACGGCACGGTGCACCTGGCCCTCCGGAAGGGCATCAGCGTCCACCACGTGACCTCCGACGATTGGTCGCGTCACACGGTCATCTCCTCGCCGGAGATCTACTTTCCTGGGATGGTCGACATGGAGGCCGATCCCGTCACCGGGGACGTGCACGCCGCATGGATCGAGCCGCGCTCGCCCTCGTCCTCCGGCCGCGAGCTCTTCTACGCCGGCTCGCTCAGCGGCTGGCAAGCCGTGCGTGTCTCCGACGCGCTCGGGTTGAGCGATGTCGGTGGGCAAGCGCCGACCATCGCGGCGTACGGCGGCGTGGTCGATCTCTTTCACCCTTCCAGCAGCGGCATCCTACGCTTCCGGACCCATGATGGCCGCGACTTCGTCAGCAGCAACGTGGAATCGTCCGCGCGGCAGCCCGTGGAGGCCGTCCTGGCCCCCGACGGGAGGACCGTGCTCGTCGCTGCCTTCACGGAATACGGGCGCGACGAGTTCGTCGGCAGGTATGGTTTCTATCCGTCCTTCGGTGTCTTCGACCAGGTAAGCGGCTGGGTCCGGCCGACCCCGACCGGCTCCTGGCACTACCCCTCGGTCGCCGTAGGACCTGACCACGCGATCCACGTCATCGCCACCGAAGGCGATGGCCATGTGAGCGGTAGGACGCTCTACTCGAACTCGCTCCGCGGCTTCGCGCGATGGACCCCGACGCCCCTCGGCCTTCCCCAGCAGGACACGCGCTCGATGGTCGTCGACGCCGGGGGCCGCATCTATCTGATCGGGGCAGGGGAAGAGTACTACGAAGCGCGGCTCGTCTGGTCGGACGACAACGGCGAGACCTGGTCCTCCCGCGAGCTGCCGGGGGCCGGGCATGGGAGCGATATCGATGTCGGCCCCGACGGGGTCGTGCACATCGCCTGGCGAGGTGTGGGGGGCGGAGCGTACGCCAACTCGCTCGGCGCCTTCCTGGCGAGCAACTTGCCCCCGGAGATCGACGTCGACGGCCCCGCCTACACGGATGCTGAGGTCTCGATCGCCGCGGCGGTCAGCGATCCCGACGAGAACGAGCTCTCCGGCCAGGCCGTGGTCGGCGTCTCTCGGCGGGCCCCGGTCGCCTTGGGCCTCGATGACACCGTCGAGATACTCGGCGCATCGGTGCGCTGCGACGTATGGTATCTTGCGAGCGATTTCTGGGACGTGGGTCTGGAGTTCCGGGTAGCGGGCACCGAGCCGTGGACCTGGGATGTCAGCTATCAGCGGATAGCGCACCTCACATTTCCGCTGGTCATCGAGGCCCGCGACCCGAGCCGGCCGGACGAGCACGGCTCGTTCATGATCGAGGCATGGGACCCGGAACTCTTTCCTGAGCCTGTGGTTCGCATACGAGATTTCGACGAAGCCGCGCGTGTGCCCTGGGCCGGCGAGCCGACGCTCACCGTCCCGATCACGGACATCCCGTCTGGCGCTGCCGCCCTCCTCCTGCTGGACGTCACCGACGGGACGAGCAGGAGGAGCCGCCTGCAGGGCTTCGCGCGCGGCGGGCAGCAGAGCCTCCGCCTCGTCGCGCGGCCTCGTTAGCGCACCTCGAGCCATGACGACCCGGGCTGCCACCTCATCCCCGAGGGCGACGGCGCGGCTCAGGGGGCTGGCGAGCGAGACGACCACCGCAGCCCGATGCACCGGCTAGAGCAACGATCAGCTTGAAACGCCCGAGAATGAAGAGATTCGAACCACAGAGGCACAGAGGGCACAGAGGGGAGAGAAGAAATAGAAATTTATATTTCTCTTCCCTCTGTGCCTCTGTGGTTCAATTTCTCGGGGATTCAACCCGTTCGGTGTCCTCGCACCGCGGGTCAGATCTCCCGCCAGGGATCTGCCTCGCGAGCGAAGAGAAAAAACGAAGGCGTAAAGGCGCAAACTATAAATCTTCTTTGCGCCTTTGCGCCTTTGCGCCTTTGCGTTGAACTCTCTCTTGATCCCTGGCCGGACTCCTGTGGGTGGAGCTAGGCTGCAGCGGAGGCCGCTTTGTCCCGGGGCCGCGGCCCCCGGGGCGCGCCGGCGCCCTGCGGCTTGGTCGGCGCGACTCCCGCGGGCGGGGCGGAGACGGCGCGGACGAGCGCGGCGGCGATGGCCGCGGTCATCCGCGCGGTCGGCAGCCGCGGCGTGAACGCGAGCACGCGCTCGCCGGGGCGCCGCCCGCGCGAGGACCGGCTTCGCGAGCCCCTCGACGGCGCGCTCGCACGGCGAGCCCGGGGCGACGCGCAGCAGGACCTCGGGCAGCCCGATGGGGCCGCCGGCGCCGGGCGCGTAGACGACGCCGACCTCGATCGCCACGAAGCCGGGGAGCGCCGCGCGCGGCGAGAGGCCGAGCCGCAGCTCGTCGGCGTCGGGGCTGCCGTCCGGGATGCGGAGGCGGCCGACCACGCGGAGCTCCGACGCCCTGGCCGCGGCGCCGGCCGCCTTGGCCGCGGCGCCGGCCGCCTTGGCCGCCGCGCCCTGCGCCGCGCTCGCGGGCGCCTTGGCCGCCGGGCGGGGCGCCTTGTGCGACCGCCGCACGCGCCGCGCGACGTCGCGCAGGAACGCGACCGGCCGCGCCGCCGGGTCGGCGGGGAGCTCGGCGAGCCGGCCGGTGCAGAAGATCGCGAGCAGCGCCGTCGCGTCGAGCGCGAGCAGGTGGGCGTGGTACGGCGAGGCGCCGGCCGCCGCGTAGACCCCCGCGCCGAGCGCGGCGAGCAGCGCGGCGAGCAGCGCCTTGCCGGCGCGCGTCGAGACGTCGAGGTAGACGCCGCGCACCCGCGGCGGCTCGCGAAACGCCTCGGACTCCGCGACCGGGAGCCACTTGCCGGGGCGCCGCAGGGCCGCGGCGGCGCGCTCCGGGCGGGGGGTGCGGTGCGCGGCGAGCGCGGTCGCCGCGGCCACGAGCGCGGCGCCTGCCGTGCCGTCGCGGAGCAGCAGCTCCAGGGCGACGCCCGCGACGAGCGCGAGCCCGGCGAGGGCGGCCCGCGGCGCGAGCGGGATCGGGACGAGGGGCCGCGGCAGGGCGCCCGCGGCGCGCGCGAGGCGCTCGTGCTCGCGCGCCTTGAGCGCGACGAGGGCGCTGTAGAGCGCGAAGAGGGCCGCGCCGGCGGCGAGGTAGAGGGTGCGGCTCCGGTCGGGGCTCGCGGCCGCGGCGTCCGAGAGCCGCCCGAGGGCGTCGGCGCCGGGCCGCGCCGCGGTGGGCTCGGGCTGGAAGGCGCGCGCGTCGGCGCGGATCGCCCACCGGATCGGCTCGGCCTTGGGGGTGTACGGGCGGAGCAGCTCGAGCTCGTCCTTGTCGACCGAGCGGCGGAGCGTGGAGAGCGTCGACGGCGCCGCGAGCGCGCCGTCGGCCGAGGGCTCGCCCGCCGCGTCGGCGGGCGCCTCGTCGACGCGCGGCTCGTCGGGCGCGGCCGGGATCGCGACGGTGAGCCGCGCCGAGTCGTAGCCGTCGTCCCAGAGGGGCCCGGTCCACGCGATGCGGGCGCTCGGGCCGTCCAGCCGGATGAGCCCCCGCTTCATGAGGTCCGTGCGGTAGCGGAAGAAGAGCACGAACACCCCGCGGCTCAGGCCCCTGCCGTCGAAGCGGGCCCGCAGCGCCGCCGGGCGGCGCGAGCCGTCCTCGCGCGGGCGGAGGTCGGGCGGCAGGAGCTCGAGCGCGACCGGCGTCGCGGACGCGAGGGAGCCCGCCTCCGCGGCCTTCAGGGGCGCGGCGTAGCTGCCCGGATCGAGCTCGGCGTCCGGGTCGACGCCCTGGATGTCGAGCGCGCGGAGCGGCCCGCCCGAGATCTTCAAGGTGACCTTGTGCTCGACCGTGGCGGCGCCGGCCCGGTCGATCGCGAGCCGCACGTCGTCTCCGGCGACGTGCACCTCGACCCACGCCCGCGCCGGGAGCGCGAACGCGATCGACACGAGCGCGGCGAGGAGCGGCAGCAGCAGCGCCGGCCCGGGGCGGCGGGCGATGCGAGAGGGCATGGTGCAGACGTCCCACGGCGCCGCGCGCGGGGCCAAGTTCCGGGGGGCGGCGCCCGCCCGCCTGCCGGCGCCGCCTCCCGCCGCGGCGGGGCCGCGCCGCCCTGCGAGGCCGGCCATCAGCAGCGGGCGGCGGGCGCGATCAGAACGCGACGCCGAGCGAGAGCGAGCCGAGGAGCTTGATCTTCCCCGTCTTCTCGTAGAAGACGTACTGGTAGTTGCCCGCGGCGCCTGCGGCGACCGTCGCCGGAGGGGCGAGCGCGACGCCGAGCCCGAACCCCCCCGACATGGCGAACCCGCCGTCGCGGCCGAAGACGTTCGTGCTCCCGATGCTGAGGCCGAGGATGGCGCTGCTCACGTCGCGCTTGCCGGGGGTCACCCTGGGAGAAGGGGTGTAGACCGCCTCGAACGACTCGTAGCCGAGGCGCCCTTTCACCCAGAACCCCTTCAGCGGCTTGCCCTCGACGTAGACGCCGATGTCGGCCCCGAGCGCGAACCCGGTCGTGTCCAGCGTCGCGTCGTCGAGCGAGCCCCAGATCCAGGACGGCGCGAGGCCGATGGTGAGCGGTCCGAGGATGGCGACCTCGCCCTCGAAGGTCATCCGCCCGAACAGGAGGTCCAGGGCGTTGTAGCGGACCGACCAGCGGCAGCAGGTCGCCTCGGGCGGCATCGGGGGCGGCGGCGGTCCGGCCGGCAGGGCGTATCCCTGGCCGTAGCCGGGCGGCTGCTGGGGATAGCCCTGCTGGGGATAGCCCTGCTGGGGATAGCCCTGCTGAGGATAGCCCTGCTGAGGATAGCCTTGTTGCTGGGGATAGCCTTGCTGCTGCGGGTATCCCTGCTGGGGATAGCCTTGCTGGGGATACCCCTGCTGCTGGGGGTACCCCTGCTGGGGATAGCCCTGCTGGGGATAGCCTTGCTGCTGCGGGTATCCCTGCTGCGGATAACCCTGCTGAGGATAACCCTGCTGAGGATACCCTTGTTGCTGAGGATAACCCTGCTGCTGGGGATAGCCTTGCTGCTGGGGATACCCGGCCTGCGGCTGGGCAGCCGCGCCGGGCTGTCCCTGGCCCGGCGGGAGCGGCGGAGCGGGCTCTTGCGCTGCCGCCCCGGGGGCGAGGAGGAGCGCGCCGAGGCCGAGCAGGACGCCGCAGGCGGCCGAGCGGGGAGCCCTCGCGGAGGAGGGCGCGCGCGCCGGGCCCCGACCCGTGGTGAAAGCGCAATCCATAGGCGCTGGACTCTACCGAATCCCGAGCAGGCCGGCTACACGCGCGCCGCGAACCGTCGCTGCGCTCGCGCGCGCGATCGCCTGCCTGTAGTCTGCGTCCCGATGCCGCCGGTCCCCGATCTCGTCACCGCCGCCGCCCCCGCGCCCGGAAGCCTCCTCTCCGGCGGACCCGCGGCCGCGCCGGCGGCCGATGCGGGCGCGGCGCGCGGCGCCGAGACACCCCCGGCAGAGCTCGATCGCGCGCTGTCCGAGCTGGGCGACGCGGCCCTCGGCTTCGCGCGCATGCCGCCCCGCGAGAAGGCCTCGCTGCTCCGCGCGCTGCTCCCGGGCCTGCTCGCCGCCGCGCGCCCGCAGGTCGAGGCGTCGTGCGCCGCCGCGGGGCTCGACCCCGGCTCGGCCGCGGCCGGCGAGGCGTGGCTCGCGGGGCCGTGCGCGACGCTCGCGCAGGTGCGCCTCCTGGCCGAGGCGCTCGAGGACGTCGCCGCGCGCGGGCGCCCGCGGCTCCGCCGCGGGGCGGTGCGCGCCCGGCCGGACGGCCGCGTCGAGGTGGACGTGTTCCCCGCGGGCCTGAAGGACGCCGCGCTGCACGGGCCCCTCCGCGCGCGCGTCCTGATGCAGCCCGGCGCGACGCGCGCCGGCGTCCTGGAAGCGCAGGCGCCGTTCTACCGGCAGCGCGACCCCGAGGGCGGCGTCGCGCTGGTGCTCGGCGCGGGCGGCGCCGCGAGCGTCCCCCTCCGCGACGCGCTCCACAAGCTCTTCGTCGACGGCCGCGTCGTCGCGCTCGCGGCGAGCCCCGAGAGCGCGCCCCTCGGCGCGCTGCTCGAGCGCGCCCTCGCGCCGCTCGTCTCGCGCGGGCTCCTCCGCTTCGTCTATGGCGGCGCCGACGCGGCCGCCTACCTCGCGGCGCACCCCGCCGTCGCGGAGGTCCACGTCACCGGCGCGGCGGCGGCGCACGACGCGCTCGTCTGGGGCCCGCCGGGCCCGCAGCAGGCGGGCCGGCGGGCGTCGGGGGAGCGGCTGCTCCACAAGCCCATCACCTCCGTGCTCGGCGGCGTCCGCCCCGTCCTCGTGATGCCGTGGCTCTACGGCAGGGACGAGCTCTGGTTCCAGGTGAGGCTCCTCGCGAGCCGCGTCGTGAGCAGCGCCTCGCTCGGCGACCCCGCGGCGCACGTCCTCGTGCTGCCCAGGGGCTTCGTGCAGCGGCCGCTGCTCTTCCGGATGCTCCACCGCGCGCTCGCCGCCGTGCCCCCGCGGCGCGCGGTCCATCCGGAGGCCGAGGCGCGGCACGCCGCGCTCACGGCCGGGCGCCCGCCGCTCGAGCGCGAGCGCCTCGAGGGCTCCGCCGACGCGCCGCTCCCGCCCGGGGTCGTGCGCATCGGCGAGGCGGGGCCGGGCGCGCCCCCGTGGACGCTGATCGCCGGGCTCTCCGCGTCGGATCCCGCCGAGCCGCTCTTCTCGACCGAGCCGCTCTGCGGCGTCCTCTCCATCGTCGAGGTCGGCTCGAGCGATCCGGTGGAGTTCCTGGAGGCGGCGGTCCGCCTCTGCAACGACCGGCTCCAGGGCAGCCTGGGCGCGTCGATCGTCGCGCACCCGATCAGCGAGGAGGACCCCGCCGTCGGCGCCGCGCTCGACCGCGCCCTGCTCGAGCTCCGGTACGGCGTGGTCGCGGTGAACCAGGCGCCCGCCGCCGCGCACGCGCTGGTCGTCCCGCCCTGGGGCGGCCACCCGAGCGCCACGCTCGCCGACATCCAGAGCGGGCTCGGCTTCGTGCACAACACCGCGATGCTCGCGCAGGTCGAGAAGACCCTCCTGCGCGCGCCGCTCACGACCTTCGCGCGGCCGCCCAGCTCCTGCGATCACCGCCGCTCCCACGTCGTGGGCGAGCGGCTCGCGGCCTGCGCAGCCGACCCGCGGTGGGGCAACGTCGCGCGCGTCGCGGCGGCCGCGCTGCGCGGGTGAGCCGCGGGGCCGGCGCTCGGGCAGCGCGCGGGCGGACAAAGCAGAGGCGCCCACCAGGCTCCTGGTGGGCGCCGCCTGCCCGCGCCCCCGAGGGGCGCTCTCGTCACATCATCCCGAAGGCGCCGCGATCAGGACGGCAGCGACGAGCGGAACTCCTTCACCTTCTCCAGGATGTCGCGCAGCGCGTTCCGCGACGTCTCCGAGACGTCCTCGGCCAGCTTCTCCGCGTCGAGGAGCGTCGGCTCCAGCTTGCCCCAGGCGTCCTTCGCCTCCATGCCGGCGAGGTGCAGCCTGACCCGGATCTCGTCGCGCAGGGTCTGGAGCGACTCCAGGCTCTTGGTCAGATCGCTCTTCAGCTCGGACGTGATGTTGCTCATTCTTGTCCTCCCGTATCTACGAGGTGTTGGTAGCTTCCGCGTCAATGCATCGGCCGCGCCAGGCAGCGCGCTTCGACGCGGCGCACGACACCCGCGCGTCCAGACCGGAGCCGAGCCCATCCACCTCGCGAGCAACCGCCGCGCGCTCCCCTCCTCGTATGTGGCGAAATTGCGCGGCGACGTGCGTTTTTGCCTCGCCGATGCGCGAACGCGCGGGCGAGCTCCTCAGACGAGCGCCTTGAGGGCGAAGACGATCCCGTCGTGGTCGGCATAGATGAATCCGCCGGGAACATAGGTGATCCCGGCGAACGTCACGGGGACGTCGCGGTCCCCCGCGCCCTTCTTGTTGCTCTTCCGCGGGTGCGTCGCGAGGGCCTTCACGCCGATCGGGATGCGGCCGAGCGCCTCCGCGTCGCGGACGCAGCCGTACACGACAAGCCCGGCCCAGCCGTTCTGGTGGGCGATCGCGGCGACGTTGTCCCCGAGGAGCGCGCAGCGGAGCGAGCCGCCGCCGTCCACGACCAGCACCCGCCCCTGGCCCGGCTCTTCGAGCGCCTTGCGGACGAGCACGTTGTCCTCGTGGACCTTCACCGTAACGATGGGCCCGTGGAACAGGCGAGCTCCGCCGTAATCCCGGAAGATCGGATCGGCGACGGCGACGGCGTCCGGGTGGTCGTCGCAGAGATCCGTGGTGCGAACCGTGGTGTCCGAGCTCATGTCGACTCCTTAGCAGCAGCGCCGTCGTCCTTGCCCGCGCCCGCGAACGCCGCCGCGTCGACCCCGTGGCGGGCGAGCCAGCGGCGCAGCTGGTTCCGGTGCATCCCGAGCGAGCGGGCCGCGCGCGTGACGTTCCCCTGCTCGCGCCGCAGCGCCACCTCGATGGCGATCCGCCGCAGCTCCGCCGCCGGCGGCGTGCGCCTCGCGACCTCCGTGATGTCGAGGCCCGCGGAGGGCGCGAGGTCCGACGCCTCCACCACGGCGCGCCCGGCGGCGTGCGCCGCGAGGCCCGCCTGCCGCACCTCGCGCAGCAGCTCCCGCACGTTGCCCGGCCACGCGCGCAGCGCGCACGCCTCCACGAGCCCGAGGCTCGGCGCGAGCCGCGCGCCGCCGCGCCGGAGCTCCGCCGCGATCAGCCAGGGCAGCTCCTCGAGCCGCTCGGTCAGCGCCGGGACCCGCACCTCGGGCCGGCCGATCCGGTAATAGAGGTCCTCCCGGAAGCGGCGCGCCGCGACCTCGGCCTGGAGATCCCTCAGGGTGGCCGCGCAGAGCCGGAACTCCACCTTGCGCGGGCGCGTGTCGCCGAGCGCGGTCACCTCGCGCGTCTCGAGGACGCGGAGCAGCTTGGGTTGCACCGACGCGTCGAGCTCCGCGATCTCGTCGAGGAACAGCGTGCCGCCGTGCGCGGCCTGGACGTAGCCCTCCGCGTCGGCGGTCGCGTCCGAGTACGCCCCGCGCCGCGCCCCGAAGAGCAGCCGCTCCGCGAGGCCCTCGGGGATCGCGGCGCAGTTCACGGCGACGAAGGGGCCGCCCCGCCCCGTCGCCGCGTGGAAGGCGCGCGCCGCGAGCTCCTTGCCCGAGCCGCTCGGCCCGGTGAGCAGCAGCGTCTCGCCGCGCGCCCCCGCGCGGGCGATCAGCTCGCGGGCCTGCCGCAGCGTGGGGCCGATCACCCCGTCCTCGTGCTCCAGGACGCCGCCCCGCTGGAACGGCGCGACGTCCGCGGCGAAGCGCAGCAGCGTGCCCCCGATCCGGATCAGCCGCGGGAGCGACGGGAAGACCCGATCCTCGACCTGCTTGCCGTCGACGAAGGTGCCGTTTCTGCTGCCGAGATCGGTGATCTGCAGGCCCTGGCCCGAGAGGGCGACGCGGGCGTGCCGGCGCGACACCTGATCGTCGTCGACGACCCCCGTGTCGCCCGTCGGCGCACGACCGAGCACGACCGCGCCGTCCCCGAGCGGGATCGGCGCGCACGCAGGCTGCCCGCGGGTGAAGATGACCACGAGGCCCGGCGTCGCCGACGACGCGGACGCCGCCTGTGCGTCGGACGCCCTGATCGTGGACTGATCGTCCGCTCCCACACAGTACGCATACCTGATCCAAGGGCGGCCCTGAAGGACCCGAGGATCAGCGCGCAGCGTGAGTGGAAAAATCTAGCTTTGGCGGATGCCTGTCCCGACCTCGACGCGCGCGCGTCGCGGGTGGGGCGGTCAGTACCGCGGCACCGACGGGTCGATCTCGCGCGACCACGCGTCGATGCCGCCCTGGAGGTTGTAGACGTTCCTGAAGCCCTTCGCGAGGTAGTGCTCGGCGGCTGCCTGGCTGCGCCCGCCGTGGTGGCAGTGGAAGACGATCCGCGCGTCCTTGGCGAGCGTCTCCAGGCGCTGCTGCCCTTCCTGGTCGAGGCGGCGCGCGCCCGCGATCTTCGCGATCGTGCGCTCCTGATCGGTGCGGACGTCGAAGAGCTCGAGCGCCTCGCCGCCGTCGAGCATCGCCTTGAGCGCGGCGGGCGAGAGCTGCTTGACCTTCGGCGGATCGTTCGGGCTCTCCAGCTTGAAGCCGCCGCCCGAGGGGCCCTCGACGAAGTCGATCGACAGCCCCTCGGCGCGCCGCGCGCTCGCGCGGTCGAGCAGGAACACCACCCCGCCGGCCTCGACCTCGACGTCGCCGGCCTGCCGCGGGCCGAAGTAAAGGCCGTAGTTGAAGGAGGGGTCGATCTCGATGTGAACGAAGTCGGCGTCGGACTCCCGCGCGGCCGCGAACGCGGCGACGGCCGCCTGGGTCACGCGGATGGCGGGCGGCGCCTGCGGCGCGCCCTGCGCGAGCCCGAGCGCCTTCACGAGCTCCCCGGTCGCGTGCAGCTCCTTCACGATGTCGCAGCCGCCGATGAACTCGCCGCGGATGTAGAGCTGCGGGATCGTGGGCCAGCTCGAGAACTCCTTGATGCCGTCGCGCAGCGCGGGGTCCGAGAGGACGTCCACCGTCTGGTACGTGGGCAGGTGCTCGTCGAGGATGCTCACCACCTGGGCGGAGAAGCCGCACTGAGGCATGGTCCGCGTCCCCTTCATGAACAGGACGACGTCGTTCTCGCGGATGATGGTGGCGATCCTGGCCCGCAGGGGCTCGTTGAGGCTCATGTGCTTGCTCTCCGTCCGCGGCCGTGGCGGTGTGGTCGATCCCCGCGCGCGTCCGCGGGCCTCTCGCTAGCATGGGCCCTGCACGGCAGCGAGGCCCTGCCGGCGGCGTCGACCGCGTCTGCTGCGGGCGAGCGGCGCGCGCTCCGCGGCGCGGCCGCGCCCGGCGGACGAGGCGCCGGCCCGCGCGATCATCGGCCGAGCAGGAGCCCGACGACCGCCGCGATCGCGGCGAGGGCCGCGAGGACGGCCGGCGTGCCGAGCTGCGCGCCGAGCGCGCGCAGGCCGCCGCCGTCCGGCGCCGCGGCGCGCGCGAGCGCGTCCGACGGGGGCGGCCCGACGCGCAGCACGCCGGGCGACGCCGCGCTGCCCTCGCGGAGCTCGACGAGGAGCTGGTCGAGCGGGGCGTGCTCGCCGAAGGGGCGCACCAGGCGGAGCGTCGCGCCGGCGGCGAGATCGGGCGGGAGCCGGAGCCGCAGCGTCCTCGCGGCGGCCTCGGCCGGGGCGCGGTGGGCGCCGCTCCGGGCGCAGCTGTCGCAGCCGCCGCCGTCGCAGCGGGCGCAGGTGACGCGGGCGGGCACGGTGATCTCGATGTCCGCGCGGTCGCGCGCCCACGCCGCGGGGACGGCGATCGCGAGGCGGCCCCGCGCGCCGTCCGAGGCGTCGAGCCCTTCGCGATCGATCAGCTGCCCGAGCTCGGCTCTGCCCATGACATCTGTGTGCCGCAGCCGGGCCCCGGCGCCAAGCGCCCGCGGCGGACGGCCTGTGCCTTCGCCGCGCCGCCCGCGCGGGGCGGCGGCGGCGAAGGCGCGGCGCGCGGGTCAGTCCCCGAGGTCGACGACCTCGAGCCCGTGGTGCCCGAGCGAGCAGAGGGCGCGGTCGCCGTCGAGCGTCACCCGATGGATGTACGAGGAGAGCTCGCCCTTGGTCTCGTAGGTCAGCGCGTCGAGGTCGGAGGCGTCGATGACGGAGAGCGAGGGCGGGCTGTAGCTGGAGACGAGGAGGCGCGTCCCGTCGGCGAAGAGCGGCGAGCTGTGGCTCAGCTCCGCGAACGGCTTCCTCACGAGCTCGATGCGGCCTTCCTCGAGCCCGCTGGCCACGAGCATCCCGTACGGCACCTCGCCGTCCTCGACCACGTAGTTCAGGTAGGTGAGCATGAACACGCGGTCGTC
This sequence comes from Sorangium cellulosum So0157-2, assembly GCF_000418325.1. Lineage (GTDB taxonomy): Bacteria > Myxococcota_A > Polyangia > Polyangiales > Polyangiaceae > Sorangium > Sorangium cellulosum_D. The sequence goes on along the minus strand of NC_021658.1, from coordinate 10,804,217 downwards.
GCCCACGGACACCTGCCAGATGCCGGCGTCGCCGTCGATCGGGCGCTCGTCGCGGAGGCGCGCGGTCTTGTCGCCGACGTCGAGGAGCTTGATCGTGCGGCTCATCCCTTTGCAGATGCCGGCGCCTGACCAGTCGTTCGGGTCGGTCGGCTTGTAGTCGACGTTCTGCGCGAACTCCCGGTAGCAGGCCTCGGGGCTCGGCACCTGGAGCTCGAACGGCTCGTAATCGACCGTGAGCGCGCGGCCGAGCGCGCCGTCGAAGGCGAGCAGCGACCCGGGCACGTTGACCGGCGCCCGCACGACGGGCGCGGACGGGTCGGACACGTCGATGCGGTCGAGGTAGAAGCGCGCCTTGGAGGGGTCCTCGGGCAGCGGCACCCAGTGCGAGGTCAGCACGGTGGTGCCGTCGAGCTGAAGGCCCGTGTAGCCACCGCCGGCGGGCAGCGTCTCGGAGAGCAGCGCCACCGAGCGGTGCACCGGGTTCGACGGGTCGGAGAGGTCGAGGACCTCGAGCGACGGCTCCGCAGGCGCCGGCTGCTCGTTGCCGTCGTAGTAGTCGTCGTAGTAGTTGTGCTGGTCGTCGGTGTTGCGGAGCACGAGGGTGCTCCCCGCCTGCACCACGGAATCACCCGTCGGGACGACGGCGCCGTAGTACCCGTAGGAGTAGAGCGCGTTGCTGCCGAACGGCAGGGCGCGCTGGCTCGCGATCCGGGGAGACTCGGGGTCCCTGAGATCGATGACGGCGACGTGCGCCTTGGTGGTCCCGCCCGTGTACGAGGGCCAGAGCAGGTAGGCGTATTGCCCGTGCGCGAAGAGGCGCGCGTCGGCGATGCCGTAGCCGTAGCAGTCCCCCTCCGACCCGGAGCCCAGCGCCGCGAGGTCGAGCTTCCCGATCGGCTCGGTGCGGCCCGGATCCGCGGCCGGCGCGATCTCGAGCTGCGGGCTGCTGGTCCACCAGTCCGCGCTCATGCGGACCACGAGATCGCCGGTGACGACCGCGTTGCTGACGACGGTCGTGAGGGTGAGGTCGGCGACCTCGACCGGGGCGTCGCGGTTGTCGATGTTGAACGTCCCGACCTCCTGATCGGAGACGGCGAAGAGCCGCTCGTCGTGGACGAAGGCGCGCCGCGCCTGGCCGCGCGCGGGGGCGGAGCCGCGCTTCGTCAGCGTGTCGGCCGTGAAGTCGATGAGCTGGATGCCGCTGTTGTACGTGCCGCAGCCGATGTCGCCGCGCTGCGCCCAGCCGCTGTAGGGCACGAGGATCGTGCCGAGGTCGTCCAGGATGGTGAAGGCCTTGTGGATCCGGTCCTGGTCCTCGGCGAAGCTCCCCCACGAGCCGCCGAAGTGGATGCGCTCCAGCATCGTCGGGGCCGTGAGGTCCGAGACGTCGAAGAGCGAGACGTGGAGCGAGCCCTCGGTGGAGGCGTTGTCGAACCCGAGGGCGAGCACGCGGTCGCCGCGCGGCTCCATGTGGTAGACCCAGCCGGGCATCTCGAGCTCGCCGAGCTGGGCGGGGTGCTCCGGGTCGCTGAGATCGATGGTGAACAGCGGGTCGGTCTGCTCCGCCGTGATGGCGTAGGCGCGGTCGCCGTCGAAGCGGACGGAGCGCAGCGACTCGGGCTTGGGGAGGCGGAGCTCGGTGTAGCCGAGGGGGGTGAGCTCCTGCGAGGACGCGACGGCGAAGGTCTGGACGCCGGGCTGCGCCGCGTTGTTCCACCAGAGGCCGGGCTGGCTGACGACGCGGAGGACGCCCTCGTGCTCGTCCATCTGCCAGCGGCTCTGGATCTGGCCGGTGGCCTCGACGGTCGTGCCTTCCACGAGGTCGCCGCTCGGGTCGGAGATGTCGATGACCTGGATGGTGGAGTGCCCCTCGTCGGTGCCGTCCCACTCGATGCCGGAGACATACATGCGGTCCTGGGTGACGGTCACGCTGCGGCGCCACCCGTAGCCGTAGGGGTCGTCGTCGCTGAAGCTCATTTTATCGACGACCCGGATCGCCTCGGGGTCGCCGACGGCGAGGGAGGTGACGGTGGTGTTCGGCGAGCTCCCGCACCCCCAGCAATAGTTGTTCTCCAGGGTGACGGCATAGAGCACGTCGCCGACGATGCGCGAGTCGGAGATGGTGCCCGGCAGGTTGAACGAGCCGATCAGGCGGATGTCCGCCGGGTCCGAGACGTCGAGCGCCTCGATGCGGCTCGACTCCGTGTAGGTGTACTCGCCGGTGTCCTCGTCGTAGAGGTACTGGGTCCACGACGAGAACATCGCGTAGACGATGCCGTCGCGCAGGTACATCTCGAAGGGCATCCCGCTCGCCTGGTAGCGCCCGAGGAGCTTCAGCCGGTCGCGCCGCGAGATGTCGATGACGCTGAGCCCCGCGTACTGCGAGAGCGCGTAGAGCTTGCCGCCGTTGACCTGGATGATGTCGGCCTCGGTGATCGCGCGCTCCGGGTCGTCGTCGCCCGCTCCTTCGTCCGGCGCCCCGGCGCTCCCGCCGGCGCCCGCGGAGCCGACGACGCCCCCTCCGTCGTCCTCCCCTCGGCCGTCGTTCCCGTTCGGGTTGCCAGAGATGAAGTCGGTCGGAGCGTCGTCATCGGGCGAATTCCCCGTCGAGCCTCCCACCACCACGCAGCCGGCGAGTCCGGCCGATGCCGCTGTCGCCGCGACGACGAGCCAGCCGGCGTAAGTTCTAGACAGGAAGGTCATAGTTCACCTCGTTCACGAAGACACAGGGCGTCATGGCTGCGCCGGCGCGTGCTGCGCTGTCCGCGTCCCGTGCCGGCGCACATAGCAAGCGGCAGGCCATGCAGAGGGGCGCAGAAACGCCCGGCTTTCGACGGGGTGCGCTCGGTTTGTGCCAGAGTGTGCAGCCCCGCGGCGGCCGCGGCAGGCGCCCCCCCGCAAGGCGTGCGCCTCGTCGCCGCCGGAGCGCCTCCTCCCGGCGGAGCGCGCGTGGCCTGGAGGGCGGCTCGCCGCTTGCAGACGGCAGGAGCAGAAAGCGAGAAAGCGGCTCGTCACGGCGGGAGGTCGCGTCCACGCTTCGGGGACACGCCGACGCGGGCCCGTGAAGCGGCCGGCGAACGCTGGCGGCTGCGGCTGCCGGATGGCACGGTCGAACCCTTGATAGGAGGCTTAACGATGGATCTGTTCAGCAAGCGTCATCGGCTCGTGGTTGGAATGCTCCTGCTCTTCGTTCCCCTGCTCACCGGCGCCAAGGGCAAGGGCTGTCAGAGCCCGGGCGACGGCGGACCTGGAAACGGCGGGACTGCGGGCGGCGAGCCTGGGGACTGCAGGCCGACCGGCTGCAGCGGGCAGATCTGCGCCGACGCCGACGACGAGGTGGTCACCACGTGCGAGTGGCGCGAGGAGTACGCGTGTTTCGACAAGTTCGGCGTGTGCGAGCGGGGCGCGTCTGGCGAGTGCGGCTGGCGCGAGACGCCGGAGCTCGAGGCGTGCCTCGGGGGCGGCGAGCCTGCCCCGTGCGTGGTGGGCGGCTGCAGCGGGCAGCTCTGCGTCGAGGCCGATAACGACCTCGCCACCACGTGTGAGTGGCGCGAGGAGTACGCGTGTTACCAGGAGCACGGCGTGTGCGAGCGGGGCGAATCGGGCGAGTGCGGCTGGCGCGAGACGCCGGAGCTCGAGGCGTGCCTCGGGGGCGGCGAGCCTGCCCCGTGCGTGGTGACCGGCTGCAGCGGGCAGGTCTGTGCGGACGCTGACGACGATGTGGTCACCACGTGCGAGTGGCGCGAGGAGTACGCGTGTTACGCGGAGCACGGCGTGTGCGAGCGGGGCGAGTCGGGCGAGTGCGGCTGGCGCGAGACGCCGGAGCTCGAGGCGTGCCTCGGGGGCGGCGAGCCTGCCCCGTGCGTGGTGACCGGCTGCAGCGGGCAGGTCTGCGCGGACGAGGACGTGGCCACGGACTGCCAGTGGCTCGAGGAGTACGCGTGTTACGACAAGCACGGCGTGTGCGAGCGGGGCGCGTCGGGGGAGTGCGGCTGGCGAGCGACGCCGGAGCTCGAGGCGTGCGTCGGGGCGGCGACCGGCGACTGAACGCCGGTCGGCGGGCGCTGCATCCGGAACAGCGGTGACGCGTGCGCCACGGACGCGGACTGCGCCGTCGGCGGCTGCGGCGGGGAGCTCTGCTACAACCCCGCCGTGAGCGACGGGGCCTCGACGTGCGACTGCTCCAGCCCGGGGCTGGCCTGCGGGGGCGTGGACGGCGTCTGCTCCTTCTGGAACTGAGGTCGCCGCCGAACGCCTGCTGAAGGCCATCAAGGCTGGAAGGCAGCGGCCGGCGGGCGAGCGAGCCAGCGCTGAGGATCGGCCGAGCGCCGCCGCGAACGTGCGCTCGGGAGCCGCTCCAGTCTCCGTTTCCCCCTGATGTGGTCGCAACGACGATGATGCGCGCGATACTGCCCTGTGAGAGGACAGCTCGGGGGGGCCACTGCCGTCCAGCGTCTTTCACCCACCAAAACGTCCGCGAGAGCGATTTTCGTGTCCTAGTAAAAATATGGCGGGTGTATCGTTCATCGTGAAGGAAAGCGCGCGCTCCTGTTCCGGGGGAGCGACCGCCAGCGGGTTCCGCTGGATCCAAGCCGGTGCTCTCAGAGGCAATATGGCGCTGCTCGACAACATCCGCCGTCTCAGCGAAAACGTCCGCAGAAGACAACCTCACACCCGGGGAGAGCAAGCGACCAAGAACGCGCTCATCCTCCCCTTCCTCGACGCGCTCGGATACGACATCTTCGACCCGACCGAAGTCCACCCCGAATACATCGCCGACTTCGCCAAGAAGCGCCCGAGCGGCCCGTCGGAGAAGGTAGATTACGCGATCTACCTGAACGGCATGCCGATCATGTTCTTCGAGTGTAAATCGGCGGATTCCGAGCCGAACCTGCACAATGGTCAGCTCCAGCGCTATTTCAACGCGACGCCATCGGTGAAGGTCGCCGTCGTGACGAACGGCGTGCGGTATCTCTTCTTCACCGATCTCGAAGAGCCCAACATCATGGATGGTAAAGCCTTCTTCGAGTTCGATGTCCTCGGTTTCTCCGAGCGCGACGTCGAGACGCTCGAGGCATTTTCAAAGGCGTTCTTCGACGCCGCCCTCGTGCGGCAGCGCGCCGAGGACATCATCTATACCGGCAAGGTGACGAGCTATGTCAATGAGCTCCTGCGGAACCCCTCGGAGTCGTTCACCCGCTTTCTCCTGAACGAGATCAACATCACGACCGGGAAGCTCACGGCCAAGAGGGTCGAGAAGTTCGTGCCCATCGTGAAGAAGGCGATCCAGTCGACGCTCCTTGAGATGGCGACCCGCTCGATCAAGCAGGAGACCTACGAACCCGCGCCGCCGGTAGCCGTCACGCCGGCGGCGGCGCCTCCGCCGGCGCCGCCGCGCGCTCCGGCGGAGTCGCAGCCTGATCTCGCCAAAGGTGTCGTGACCACCGCCGAGGAGCTCGAAGCCTACGATATCATCCAGCGCATCTGCGCCGACTCGGCAATGAAGGACAAGCCTCAGGTCCAGTACCTCGACTCAGTAAACTACTTCGGCCTGAACATCGGTAACCGAAAGAAGTGGTTCATGCGCCTCTTCTTCGACGGGCGTCGCAAGGCGGTGGTGACGCGCCTCGCCGTCGAGCGCGCATCGCCGCTCGTCCCCGGCTTCGAGATCGAGCCTGCCCCCGAGAACGTCGGCAAGAGCCGTGTGTACATCTCGGGCCTGAAGGACATCGAGCGCCTCCGGCCGCTCGTGCTCCTCGCCTACGAGGAAGAGATCAGGCGCGCTGAGGCGAGCGGCGGCGATGACGATGACGCGCCGGCGCCCGCGGCCGAGGCGCTTCGGCACTGAGCCCGTACCTTCGCAGGCTGCGTTGATGCCCCTCTGCGCCGGCGAGGGCTCCCGGAAACCGACTACTCCCCCACGAGCCGCAGCCCCACCGGCAGCCCCTCCCCGAAGAACGCCGCGCGCTCGGCCTCCTCGACGGCCACCACCTCGCGCACGGCCCTCACCCACGCCTCGGGCGCGCCCGCCTTCACGAGCCGCCGCTCCACCTCGCCGCGGATCCGGTCCGAGACGTCGCGCGCCCGGTCGCCGGTCCTGCGCGCGAGCTGCACCGCGGCCGGCGCCGCCGACGGCAGCTCCTGCCACTTCTCGCGCAGCAGGTGATCGAGCCACCGCTCGGCCGCCGCCGGCGACACCACGTGGTGCACGCTCGCGTAGGCCGGCACGCGCGCCCCGATGCGGCCGATCGCCGCCCAGAGCCGCGCGTCGCGGTCGGTCCAGGTGCGCTCCAGGATCCATGCGCCGAGCTCGCTCCGCCGGACGGCCGGCACGCGCTCGAGCGACGCGCAGAGCTCGAGCAGATCGTCGAGCGCCTCCGGCTTCACCCCCTTCGGCTTCTTCAACCGCTGCTCGGCCGGGGCCAGGAACGGATCCGCCAGATCCCGGATCGCGACCTGCAGCGGCTCGTCGAGGCCGCCCGCGACGCGGCGCCACGCGATCCAGAACTGCTGCCACGAGCGCGCCTCCTGCGGGAACGCCAGCCGCTCGGCGAAGAGCGGCGCGATCGCGGCGACGCGCGCCGGATCGCCCGCGTCGCCGAAGCCGGGGCGCAGGCAGTAGCCGGCGAGCGACCAGAACAGGCGCTCGTGATCGGCCGAGCGCCGCCGCGAGCGCGCGCTCGGGGCGAGCGTGTCGAACAGCGCCCGCGCCGCCTCCGTCGTCCAGGTGGCGCGCTCCCCGAGCACGCGCTCGAGCTCGCGGACGAGGTTCTTCACCTCCCGCGGCGCGACGTCGGGCCGCCCCTTGCCGAACACCCGCTCGATCGCCTCCCGCGCCTCGTCGAGGCGCCTCCCGCCCGGCGCCGCCCCGGCGGGAGGCCTCGCCTGCGCCCGCTCCGGCAGGCCGCCCGGCGCCCGCTCCGGCAGGCCGCCCGGCGCCGCCTCCGGCGGGCCGTCCGGCGCGCCCCCCTCGGCCGCGGCCCCGCGCGCGCCGCGGCCGTCCTCGCGCAGCTGGAACGCCAGCCGGAAGCGGCGCGGCGCCGGGACCCCCACCTCGACGCAGGCGAGATCCAGGGTGCCGATCGCGGTGAGCTCCCCCTCGATCTGGACGCGCACCTCCGCCTGCTTGCCGGCCGCGGCGCGCGCCGCGTCCCCCGCGTCGAACGCCACGGCGACCGGCGGCAGGGCCTCGAACCGGTCGTCCTCGAGCGGGACGAGGTCGCCGGCGCGATCGGCGCGCGCGTCGTCCGACGCGAACAGGTCGAACCGGACCGGGCGGCCCACGACGAGCGCGAACGTCCGCCCGGCCGCCGCGTGCACGCTGCCCTCCTTCGCGCCGCGCGGCACCACGCACACCGCGGGCCGCGGCCCCCCGCCGGCGGGCGGCTCCAGGCCGACGTAGTAGCCGCGCGCCGCGCCGCCCTCGATGCGCACGCCGCGGCCGGCGAGCGCGAGGCCGTACGCGACCGCGCCCCGGGCCACCGCGAGGTCGGGGTCGGCGTGCGGGAGCACGTCGAGGCGCGGTCCCCCCCAGCGCTCGATGGCCTGCGCGAGGCGCTCGGCGACGCGGCGCGCGCGGAAGACGCCGCCGTTCAGGAGCAGCGCGGTCGGCCCCCGCGCCTCGGGGGCGTGGCGCGCGAAGAACCAGGCGACGTGCCGGGTGATCGCCACGTCGCGCTCGTAGGGCAGGCCGAACGCGACGAGCCCGCTCCGGCCGCGCTGCGGCCGGGCGTCGCGCGGCGCCTCCGGGAAGAAGCCGTCGAGCACGATCGCCTCGACCTCCTCGCGGCGGAGGCGCGTCGTCAGCGCCCCGCCCACGAGCCGCGCGCCGTGCGAGAGCACGGTGACCGGCGCCTCGTCCGGCGGGGCGGGCGCGGCGCCGCCGGACGAGGCGCCGTCGCCCGCCGGAACGTCGCTGCCGGACGCGGCGCCGCCGCCGGCCGGAGCGCCGCCGGCCGCGGCGCCGCCGCCGAGCAGGCGCTCCTTGGCGGCGCGGCAGGCGAGCACGAGCTGCCCGAACCGCGCCGGATCGAGCTTCTCGCCCGTGCCGCCGACGAGGCGCGGCTCGCAGAGGTGGGCGAGCGCGAGGTCCATGTTGTCGCCGCCGAGCAGGAGGTGGTGGCCGACGGCGACGCGCGAGACCTCGACCGGGCGGCCCTCCGCGGCGCCGGCGCCCCGGGCGACCCGGATGAGCGACAGATCGGTGGTGCCGCCGCCGACGTCGCAGACGAGGACCGTCGCGTCGCCGCCCGAGCGGGCGAGCAGCGCGTCGAGGCCCTCCGCGCCGGCGAGCCGCATGAAGTCGTAGAACGCGGCCTGCGGCTCCTCGAGCAGCCGCGCCGAGAGGCCGGCGCGGCGGGCCGCCTCGACGGTGAGCTCGCGCGCGACCTGATCGAACGAGGCCGGCACCGTGAGCACGACCTCCTGCGCCGCGAGCGGGCGATCCGGGAAGGCGTCGTCCCAGGTGCGGCGCACGTGGGCGAGGATGCGGGCGCTCGCGTCGAGCGGTGAGGCGCGGGGCAGGGAGGCCGCGTCCTCGGCCGCGCCCCACGGCAGGACGGGCGCCGTCCGGTCGACGGCGGGGTGGCAGAGCCAGCTCTTCGCCGAGGCGATGAGCCGGCCGGGGACCTCGCCGCCGCGCCGGCGGGCGTGCTCGCCGAGGGCGAAGGGCGCGTCGCCGAACGGGTCGGCCGGCGCCTCGCCGGGGAGGGGCGCGTAGAGCAGGGAGGGCAGCAGCGGGCGCGCCTCGACCTCGGTGGCGGTCACGAGCTGCGGGATGGGGAAGACGCGGATCGCGCCGGGCGCGGCGTCGCGCTCGGCCCAGGCCACGACGGTGTGGGTGGTGCCGAGGTCGATTCCGACGATCAGGCTCGGGGTCTTCGCGGGGGCGGACATGCGTGCGCGCAGCAACGATACTGGATCGCCGCCGCGCCTTGCGCAGGTCCGGCGCGCGTCCCCGCGGGCGCGCGCCCCGGGGCGGGGCCGCCCCGCCGGCGGGCGGCGCCGGCGCGTCTCCCGGGCGGCGGCGGCGCTCGTTCCGGCCGTCGCCGGCGCTTCTTCCGGGCGATGCGCCGTGCTAGAGGCGCGAAATGCGAGCGAACCGAGCGATCTGGCTGGTGGTCATGGGCGTCCTTGCGGCGGGGTGCGGGTCGGCGAACGCCGAGATGTCGCTGGCGGCGAGCGCGACGCCGCCTCCACCGCCGCCTCCGCCGGCGCCCGTCCAGCCGGCGGCGCCTGCCGAGGCGGTCATCGAGGGGGATCGCATCAAGATCGCCCGGCCCATCTTCTACGACCTCGACAAGGACGAGATCCGGCCCGAGTCGTTCTCGGTCCTCGACGCGGTGGCGAACATCCTGAGGACGCACCCGGAGATCACCGCGCTGACGGTCGAGGGGCACACGGACAACCAGGGGACGGTGGAGCACAACATCAAGCTGTCCGAGCGCCGCGCGAACGCCGTGGTCCGCTACCTGGTCCAGCGCGGCGTCGCGACGCCGATGACGGCGCCGGGGTACGGCGCCGCCGCGCCGGTCTGCTTCACGAACGACGAGGGCTGCCGCGCCATGAACCGGCGCGTCGAGTTCCGTATCAAGACGAAGTGACCTCCGGTCCACACCGTCGATCGTGCCTGCTGGACGAGCCCCCCGTGCGTCTCGACAACAGGCCAGGTTAACCCGGATCCCCCTCGAAATCGACTGCTTTCCGCCGGCCCGTCGGCCGAGCGGTGCGATGTTCCGTCGCGTCGTCGCGTCGTGAGGCGCACGGCGCGAGAGGGCGCCTGTCTCTCTGTGCGCCTGTGGGACAAGCGACTCCTAAAATCGCTTGTGCTGAAAATTTATATTGAACGATGTCTCGCGATCATGGTTAATACATCACGGGAATACGCGCGCTGAGTGCGACGCGCCGGTTCGAACAACTCATTGCATTGCGTGGTGGGTCATGGCGAGCGTTCGTCGTCGTCCTGTGGGGATCGCTTGTCTCGTCCTCTCGTGTTTCGCGTGGCTCTCGCCGGGTGCTGCGGCTGCGCACCGCGTCGAACATCTCGACTGGGCGGAGCGCCTCGTCGACAACATCGATCCTGACAACAACGAGTACAACTCGACTCCTAGCTTCATCACCTGGGCGGGCGTCGCCGGCGCGCGGCGCTACGCGAACCGCACCCAGTGCGCCACCTTCCTGACGCAGCTGCTCAAGCGGAGCTACGGCTGGACCGAGTCGTCGTTCGACGGCTGGCTGGGCAGCCGGAGCCCGAGCGCGGCCACCTATTACGACGCCATCGTCGACGAGAACGGGTTCGAGAGGATCCGCGACCTCCGGGACGCGCGCGCCGGCGACGTCATGGCCATCCGTTATCCAGAGGGCGAGTCGGCGACGGGGCACGTCGCGATCCTCCGCCGGGCGCCGAGGGTGAGGCTCCCGGCGAGCCCTCTCGTCGCGGGCACGTTCCAGTACGAGGTGAGCGTTGTCGACTCGACGAACTTCCAACACGGCTCGTCCGACTCCAGGTACTCCTCGGGCGGCCGCTGGGCTTCCGGCGCGGGCTACGGCGTGATGCGCCTCTACACGAACGCGGCCGCTACCGTCGTCGGACACACCTGGAGCACGGCCGCCGTCACGGCCTACTATCCGGCGGCGGTGCGCCAGGTGGCCATTGGCAGGCTGGTGCTCCCCGACGAGGCTCGGTCGGACGACGACTGATTGTCCGGGCCAGCAGGCGCGCGGCGCCCGCCTCCGGATCGCCCTCGAGAAGCGCTATGCAAAAATCTCTCCGCGCTGTAATCCGCGGTTGTCTGCCGCACACGAGCGGTGCGCTGGAGCGCGCCGGAGCGCCGCGTTCCCGCCGGAAAACCGCCCCCGGACGCTCCCGCAGGCCCCGTTGACAACCGGAGCCGCTGGGGTCTAGAGTGGCGGCCCTCTGAGCTTGCTCGGAGGCCCCAAGCCCAACAATCATCGGCTTAACCAACCCGGGGGCAGCTCTGCCGCCGGGTTTTTTTCTGTCGCTGATGGGGAAGAAGCCCTCCGCTTTCGACCCTGCTTTCGACTCCACCGAATCCACGGAGACCGCGCGTCCATGAGCAATCAGTACGGCCACTTCGACGACGAGAGCCGCGAGTACGTCATCACCCGGCCCGACACGCCGCTGCCCTGGCTCAACTACCTGGGTTCGGACGAGATGTTCGGCCTCTGCACCAACACCGCGGGCGGCTACACGTTCTGGAAGGACGCCAAGCTGCGCCGGCTCACCCGGTATCGTTACAACAACGTACCCATGGATATCGGCGGGCGCTACCTCTACGTCAACGACGGCGGGGTCGTGTGGAACCCCATGTGGAAGCCGCTCAAGACGGCCCTCGATCGCTACGAGTGCCGCCACGGCCTGGGATACACGAAGATCACGGGCGAGAAGAACGGCGTCGAGGTGGAGGTCCTCTACTTCATCGTCCCCGGCGAGAACGTCGAGATCTGGCGCACCCGGGTCACCAACAAGAGCGGCTCGAAGAAGGACATCCAGCTCTTCTCCTTCCAGGAGTTCTGCTTCTTCGAGGCGCTCAACGACATGACGAACTACCAGCGCACCTACTCCATCGGCGAGGTGGAGATCGAGGGGAGCGCCATCTACCACAAGACCGAGTTCCGCGAGCGCCGCTCCCATTACACGCTCTTCGCCTGCACGCGGGCCATCGACGGGTTCGACACGAGCCGCGACGCCTTCTGCGGCAGCGTCCACCACGGCCTGCACGAGGCTGAGGTCCCGCTCCGGGGCAAGGCCACGAACTCGAAGGCGTTCGGCTGGAACCCGATCGGCAGCCACCAGGTGAGCCTCTCGCTCGCCCCCGGCGCCAGCGAGACCCTGAGCTTCGTGCTCTCGTACGTGGACCAGGGGGATCTGCCCAAGTTCAAGGCGCCCTTCGTCCTGAACAAGCAAAAGGGCAAGGAGATCCTGGCCAAGTACTCGGCGCCCGGCGTCGTGGACGGGGCGTTCGCTCAGCTGAAGGAGGACTGGGCGGGGCTGCTCGCGAACTTCCAGGCCGACTGCCCGGACGAGCACGCGCGGCGCATGCTCAACACCTGGAATCAGTACCAGTGCATGGCGACCTTCAACCTCTCGCGGTCGGCCAGCATGTACGAGACAGGCATCGGCCGGGGCATGGGCTTCCGCGACTCGAACCAGGATCTCCTCGGCTTCGTGCACCTCGTCCCCGAGCGCGCCCGCCAGCGCATCCTCGACATCGCCGCCACGCAGCTGAGCGACGGCACCTGCTACCACCAGTACCAGCCGCTGACGAAGAAGGGGAACGCCGACATCGGCGGCGACTTCTACGACGATCACCTGTGGCTCATCCTCTCCACGTGCGCGTACATCAAGGAGACCGGCGACAAGGGCATCCTCAAGGCGGCGGTGGGCTACGCCGACAAGCAGGGCTCCAAGGAGGACCTCCTGCACCACCTGGAGACGTCCATCGCGTACACGATGAAGAAGCGCGGCCCGCACGGCCTGCCGCTGATCGGCCACGCGGACTGGAACGACTGCCTCAACCTGAACTGCTTCAGCACCGAGCCCAACGAGAGCTTCCAGACCGCGGGCGACGTGAAGGACTCGAAGGCAGAGTCGGTGATGATCGCCGGCCTCTTCCTCTACGCCAGCCGCGAGATGGCCGCCCTGTACGACTGGATGGGCCAGAAGTCCGACGCGGAGCGCATGCGCGGGCACTACGCGGAGATGCTGGCCGTGGTCGAGAAGGAGGCCTGGGACGGCGAGTGGTACCGCCGCGCCTACGACGCCGAGAGCCGGCCGGTCGGGAGCAAGGAGAACGAGGAGGGCAAGATCTTCATCGAGAGCCAGGGCTGGTGCGTGCTGGGCGGCGCCGGCGCGGACAACGGCCGCGCCAAGCAGGCGATGGAGAGCGTGCACAAGCACCTCTACACGAAGAACGGCATCGTGCTGCAGCAGCCCGCGTACTCGACCTACCACCTCGAGCTCGGGGAGGTCACCTCGTACCCGCCGGGCGTGAAGGAGAACGCCGGCATCTTCTGCCACAACAACACCTGGATCCACCTGGGCTGGTGTCTGCTCGGCGAGGGGGAGCGCGCGCTGGAGTACTATCTCTCCATCTGTCCTTCGGCCAAGGAGAGCCAGATCGAGACCTACCGGGCCGAGCCCTACGTCTATGCGCAGATGATCGCGGGCAAGGACGCTCCGGTCTTCGGTGAAGCGAAGAACGCCTGGCTCACCGGCACCGCGGCGTGGACCTTCGTGTCCGTCAGCCAGGGGATCCTCGGCGTGCAGCCCCAGTACGACGGGCTGAAGCTGGATCCGTGCGTGCCCAAGGCCTGGAAGAGCTTCTCCATCTCCCGCCGCTTCCGCGGCGCCACCTACGAGATCAGCGTCAAGAACTCGGGGGTGTGCAAGGGCGTGAAGAAGCTGACCGTCGACGGCAAGACGGTCTCGGGCAACGTCATCCCGCTGGCCCAGGCCGGCGCGACGGTGCGCGTCGAAGTCGAGATGGGCTGACGCTCGCCTCTGGTTCCAGGGGAGGTCTTGCCGACCTCCCCGGGCGCCTACCGTGGGCGTACGACCAGAGACGAGCTTTGGGAGGTAGGGGGTCGATCGCCCTGAGGTGAAGCGACCCACCTCCCGTTCAACATGACCCGATTCACGCGGCGCATCGCGCGGATGTCGGCGAGCGGGTCGCCCTCGAGCAGGACGAGGTCGGCGAGCTTGCCCGGCTCGACGCTGCCGAGCCGATCGTCGATGCGGAGATATCTGGCGTTCTCCAGCGTGGCGGCGACGAGGACCTCCATCGGCGATAGGCCGCTCTCGACGAGCAGCTCCATCTCGCGCTGATAAGCCCACCCGCGCGCGGCGCCCGGCACCGCGCCGTGGGAGCCGACGACCACCCGCACGCCGGCGCGGCGGGCGGCGGCGGTGAGCTTCATCATGGTCTCGAAGCCGCGCGCCTCGACCTCGGTCACCCCCTGGCCGCCAGCGCGGCGCTCGAAGATGGCGAGCGTGGGGGTGACGAAGGTGCCGCGCGCCGCGAGCAGCCGGAGCAGCTGGGCGGTCCGGGGCGCTTCGAGCGAGATGCCGCGGAAGATCTCGTAACGGCCAGGAAAGCGCGCCTCGTTCTCGGCGATCACCGACTGCCGGTAACGCTCCGCCTCGCGCGGCGGCACGAGCGCCGTCCCCAGCGAGGTGATGTGCTCGATGCCGTCCAGCCCCGCCCGGGCCGCCGCCGCCGCGTCCACCGTCTCCAGGTGGCCGACGGCGACCACGCCGCGGGCGTGCGCGGTCTGCGCGATGGCCTCGACGAGCCCGAGCGGCAGCCGGAAGTAGACCTTGATCCCCGACGCCCCGCGCTCGACCAGCTGCTCGACCGCCCAGCGCGCCTCCGCCGCGTCGCGCACCAGCATCGCGCTCTCTGGGTAGGCGGGGGCCGGCGCGTCGAGCATCGGACCCGTCAAGAAGAGCCGCGGCACCGGGCCGAGCCGGCGCGCGGCGTCGTACGCCTCGATCCAGTTCCCCGGCTCGCGCAGCGAGGTGACGCCGCGCCGGAGGACGAGGCCGGGCAGCCCGTCGTCGCCGCCGAGGTGGAAATGCGCGTCGATGAGGCCAGGCAGGACCCAGAGCCCCGCGCCGCGGACGAGCTCCGCGCCGGCCGGGACGTCCGTGGCGGCGCGCGCGCCCGCGGCCACGACGCGGTCGCCGCGGACAACGACGACGGCGTCCCGCACGGGCGGCCCCCCGCGGCCGTCCACGAGCGTGGCCCCGACGATCGCGACGGAATGCGCGGCGTCCGGCCGCGCGGGGGGGTTGAGCTCCCGCGCGGGCGGGAGCTTCGGCGGCCCTTCCGGCGAGGGCCACTGCACCGGCGCGCTCGCGCAGGCGCACAGGCCCGCGAGCGCCGCCAACAGACACACGCGCAACCGAAAGCTCATCGTGCCCTCCCCCCGTGTCCCCCGATCGCGACGGGCCGCGCGCGTCGCCGGAGCCCCGCGACGCGCGTGGAGCCGTGTCGCTCTCGCCCAGCGCGCGCGCCCGCGGGCGAGGCCCGATGCTGCGATCGTGTGCGATTGCGAATGCCGCACCGCTGATCATAGCATCTCCGGTCCGCAGGGCCGCTATCACGAGCGCTTTCCAACTTCCACCTTCAACTCGAAGGCGCGCTCCCCTCGACGTCCGCCTCCATCTCCAGATTCGCTCGTTGCATCGAGTCGCGGCCACGCCGCGGGCGCCGCCGGCGCGTGCCCAGGGACTGTCCGCTCTCCAGCGCGCCGCGTTTCGTGGAGCACAGGGAGGCTCGTAACTCGCGACTTGCCGGATTCGGCGCGGCGACCCGACACCTTTGCAGGTGCGCAGCGCGCGTGAGCGCAGGCGCCGTGGTCGCGTCAATGGGCGCTCTCCACAGGATGACGATTTCGGTGGTGCGATGGCGCGGCGCCGGCGTCAGGCGATTCCTGAGCCGTGCAGGCGCCGCCGGGCTCGTCCGAGGAGCTCATGCCTTGGTGTTTGGGTCGCACTGGATCGGCCGAAGCGCGGGAAGTCGATTCGGCGAGCCGCCTCGAGATAGTTGAGCGTCACAGCCGGGGTGGAGTAGTGTGCCGCCGCTGGCGCGCGGGATAGGCCGCGACCGGCGGGTCCCGTTGGGACCGGCTGACGAAGCGACTCTTGACGACTGGCGCTCATTCAAGCGCGCTGGAGGACATCATGCGTAATATCAAACTTATCAGCGTTGGCTCGATGGCTCTCATCCTTGGCGCGGCCGCCTTCTCCGCGGGGTGCGGGGACGACTCCGAAGGGGGCGGCGGGACCACCGCGAGCAGCACGAGCGTCACGTCCGGCACGACCGGGACGGGCGGCGCGGGCGGCGAGGGCGGCAGCAACGAGGGCGGCAGCAACGAGGGTGGGGCCGGCACGGAGTGCGTGACCTGCTCGGCGCCGCTGCTCGGCGATGATGACCCGGCAGATCTGTGCGAGTCCTCGGTGGACGAGTACGAGGCCGTCACGACGTGTATCTGTATGGAGTGCGGCGCGGCCGAGGGGGATCCCTGCTTCGACAGCTGTGCCGGCACCGCCGAGCAGCCGAGCGAGGAGTGCACCGCCTGCGGCGTCGCGGCGGCCCTCACCGACGGGGGCGCTTGCAAGGCCGAGGGCGACGCGTGCGCCGCCGACACGGGCGAGTGAGCCCCGCGCCCTGAGGCCCGCGGAGCCGGTCCGACCCCCGGATCGGCTCCGCGCCGGCCGTTACGCCTCGGCGCGCACCGACAGCTCGATCCGCCAGCGCTCGTTCGGCTTCTGCGCCTCGCGCGGGATCGCCTCGAGGAGCAGCGTCCCCACCTCGGTGACCGAGGCGCGCAGCTGCACCGGCACCATGTCGCCCTCGCGGCGGCCCTCGGCGGGCAGGGTGACCTCGATCGGCGAGAGCTCCTCGAGCTCGCCGGGCTTCCAGTCCTCGAGCTCGGTCCCCGCCTGGTCGTCCCGGCGCACCGACGAGCTGAAGAAGCGGAAGCGCACCGGCTCGCCGACCACCACGCCGAACTCCTGCGGTGGCAGCGTCGCCTCGGTGCCCTCCTCCATGCCGAACGGCGCGAGGCAGAGCGCCGTGATCGGCGGCTCCAGGCCGGGCACCGCGGGCACGGCCCCCTCGATGCCCACGTAGTAGGCCCGCGCCGTCCCGCCGCGGATCCTGAGCCCCCGGCCGCGCCGCGCGAGCCCGTAGGCGGCGGCGCCGCGCGCGACCGCGAGATCCAGGTCGTCGCTTGGGAGCACCCGCGGCCGGGGCGCGCCGTCCTCCTCGAGCCAGGCGCCGAGCGTCGCGAGCAGCCGCTCGCGCAGCGCCGTGCTCTTCATGACGCCCCCGTTGAACAGCACCGCGGTCGGGTGCAGGAGCAGCGGCGCGCGGCCGGCCTCGGCGGCCTCCGCGCCCCTCGGGACGAAGCCCTCGAGCTTGGCCGTCGCGCCGGCCTGCCGCCCCAGGAACGCGGCGAGGTGGCGGGTGATCGCCGGGTCCTGCGCGTACGGCAGGCCGAGCTGCGTCAGGCCGGCGCGCGCGCGCGTCGCCGGGCGGGCGGAGGACGGGACCTCCGGGAAGAACCCGTCCACGAGCGTCCGCGTGATCTCGTCGCGCGTGAGCGCCGTCCGGATCGACGCCCCGAGCAGCTTCGAGCCGCGGCCGGCGATCACGATCGGCGCCTCGGTCATCGACGGATCGCCGAGCAGCCGCTCCTTGGCGACGCGCGCCGCGTGGGTGAGCGACGTCATCTGCCAGCGGTCGAGCTCCTTGCCCTCGGCCGCCAGCTTGGCCTTCACGACGTGCGCGAGCGCGAGGTCCATGTTGTCGCCGCCGAGCAGGATGTGGTCGCCGACCGCCACGCGGACGAGCTCGAGCGAGCCGTCGCGCGGGACCGCGGCGATCGCGGAGAAGTCGGTGGTGCCGCCGCCGACGTCGACCACGAGCAGCACGTCGCCCGGCTGGAGGTGCTTGCGCCACGCCTCGCCGGACGCGTCGATCCAGGCGTAGACGGCCGCCTGCGGCTCCTCGAGCAGCGTGAGGTCCTCGAACCCCGCGGCGCTCGCCGCCTCGACGGTGAGGTCGCGCGCGGCGGCGTCGAACGACGCGGGCACGGTGATCACGATCTCCTGCTTCGCCAGGGCGAGCTCGGGGTCGTCCTTCGCGAACAGGTGGTCCCACGCCTCGGTGAGGTGCTCGAGGTACCGCCACGACGCCTCGACCGGCGAGATCTTCTCGATGTCCTCGGGCGCGCCGACCGGCAGCGTCGGCCCGCGCCGGTCGATGCCCGGGTGGCACAGCCAGCTCTTCGCGCTCGAGATGAGGCGCGCCGGCGCGTCGGCCCCGCGGGCGCGGGCGTGCTCGCCGACCGCGAAGCGCCGCTCGGCGTCCCACGGCAGCGCCTGGCCGCCCTCGCTCTCGTGGGGGATGTACATGAAGGAGGGCAGGAGCGGCCGCGCCTCGAGCGTGCCCTGCGCCACGAGCTGCGGCACGGCCAGCACCTCGGGCGACGGCGTGAGCCGCGGGTCGGCGCCGTCCTCGGGGAGGCGCGCGTAGGCGAGCCCGCAGTGGGTGGTGCCCAGATCGATGCCGATGATGTAACGCGCGCTCACAGCTCGACCTCCGCGGGGGCGATGACGCTGGCGTCGTGGCCGGCGACCGGCGTCGGCAGCGAGAGCTCGTCGGCGCGCCAGCCCCGGTGGCGCAGCACCCCTCGGTACGGCGCGCTCCCGGACACGTTGCCGATGAGCTTGACCTCGGACGGGCTGTAGCCGGCCTCCAGCGTCACCTTCGCCCCCTCCTCCTCGCGCCGCACGGGCGCGAGCTTCGCGTGGCTGCGCAGCGCCTTGCGGCAGCCCTCATGGACCATCCTCGCCGCCACGCCGACGTCCGCGTCGCCGAAGGAGGCGATGTCCTGCTCGAGGAAGTCGACGAGCCGCCCTTCGCGCTGCAGCAGCGAGAGCAGCTGCAGCGCCGAGCTCACGCCGGGCGCGGCAGCGGGCGCAGGCGCGCCCGCCGCGGGCGCAGGCGCGGCCACGCTCTCCGCGGCTTCGGCGGCGGGCGGCGCTCCGGCGGATCGCGCGCGCTCCAGCTGGCGCGGCTCGGCCCGCTCGGCCGGCGGCAGGGCGGCCGCCTCGCGCGCCTGCCAGGCCCGCGCGGCGAACTGCGGATCGAACAGCACGCGGAAGAAGCATGCGAAGGCGAACCAGAGCCGCGTGGACCAGGGGAGCGGGGGATCGTGGAGATCGGCCACGGCGAGAGCCTAACGCCGAGCGTCGCGTTGGGTACAGAGACCGGCGCGCCGGGCAGGGGGGCGGAGGGCCGGGATCACCGTCCGGCCCGGCGCTGCCCCGGTCGGAAGGAGCGCCGTCCGGCCCGGCGCTGCCCCGGTCAGAAGGACGCCCGGAGGACGGGAACGCGGAGCTCGTGCCCCTGCGCCACGCCGAACTTGAACATCTCGTCCTGCGAGTACAGCGGCCTGAGCGAGAGCGCCGGCATGCCGAGCGCGACCCGGCGCGGCGTGACGTCGACCAGGCCGAGCCGGGGCTCTTCCCAGCGGGTGCCCCGGAGGAGCGGCGCCGCGTCCGACGTGATCTGGACGTTGACGCCCGGCTGGGGAGGCTCGGCGGCCGGCTCGTTGCGGATCGGCTCGCTCTGGTCGCTCGCCGGGGGCTTGTACGCGGTGGCGTTGAGCGTGACGACGAGGGTCGGGATGACGAGCGCCATGCCGCCGGCGAGCATGTAGAGCGGCACCTCCGCGGGCGGCTCCGAGGCCTCGATGAAGTAGCCGGCGACGCCGCCCCCCACCGCGCCGAGCCCGCCGAAGACGAGGTACGGCCAGGCGCGCTCGACCCCGATGGCCCCCATGGTCAGCATCACGACCTCGCCGCCGAGCAGCGCGCCGCCGACGATCCCCTTGCCGTCGACGCTCACCCGGTCGCTCGTCTGCTGGGCGCTCGCGCGCTCGGGAGCGCCGGCGAGCACCGCCGCCGCCACCGACGCTCCTGCCAGATACTGCGCTGCCTTTCGATTCATGCGGTTGATCGGCATCGTGTTTTCCCCGTCTCGATGGGCGCGGGGCCCGCGAGGGCTCCCGCGCTGGACCGCCGCCGGCCGCGCGTCGCGCTCGCGTCCGGTCCGTCCGGCTGGCCGGCGGCCCTGGCTGAGCCGTCGCGCCGTTCTCGATTTGTGAACCGCTGGCGGAGCGAGTGCGCGCGCGCGCGCGCCCTATCTCCGCCAGCGAAGCCGGTTGAGCGAGCCTAGCACGGGTTTCGAGGCACCGAACCGCTGCATTGCCCGTGCGGAGGATGGGTGGTATGGGTCCACCGGTGTCGGGCGGTGGCCCGCCACCTGTCGCCGCGCGCGCGGCTGCCTTCGAGGGAAGATCGCTATGGGCCGCATCGGACCGCTGGAAATCGCCCTTCTCATCGGCCTCGCCTTGCTCCTCTTCGGTGCGGGGAGGATCGCTGACATCGGCAAGGGGATCGGCGAGGGCATCCGGAACTTCAAGAAGGGCATCCGCGACGACGAGGACGACGAAGCTGCCAAGCAGCTCCCCGCGAAGCCCGACGCGAAGGAAGAGGACACCCAGAAGCCCGTGTAGCGCCCGCGCCGGATCGCGGCGCTCGAGGGCGGGGCGGGTCGACGTCGGTCGACGCTCGCCGGCGCGCGTCTATACTCGATCGCCGTATGCCCCACCGACTCCTGGAGCGCATCGTCAAGGCGCTCGTTGTCTCCGCCGCGTTCCCGCTGGCAGCGTACTTCGTTCTTCAGTTCGGCCCCGGGGGGCTCTGGCGTGGGTTCGAGCCGGCGCTCGCGGTCACCGGTCAGGTGGCCAAGGCGCCGTACGACCTCACCCGCCTCGAGGCCGTGAACGAGACGCTCAAGATGATCCGGGACAAGTACGTCGAGCCGGATCGCGTCAAGCCGAAGGAGATGCTGCTCTCGGCGCTGAACGCCGTGCAGCGCGACGTCGCGCAGGTGATCGTCCTCAACGAGGACCCCAACGAGGTCACCGTCCGCGTCGAGACCAGCGAGAAGAAGTTCCGGATCGACAACATCCAGGGCCCCTGGGACGTCTCCGCGCGCCTCCGCGAGGTCTTCGCCTTCCTGCAGAAGAACCTCCGCGGCACGGAGGTCGATCTGCGCGACGTCGAGTACGCCGCGTGCAACGGCATGCTGCACACGCTCGACCCGCACTCGTCGTTCCTGAGCCCCGAGGCGTACAAGGAGATGAACCTCTCCACGTCGGGCGCGTTCGGCGGGCTCGGCGTCGTGATCTCGATCCGCGACCAGATGCTCACGGTCCTGAACCCGATGCCCGACACGCCCGCGGGCCGGGCGGGGCTCAAGCGGCTCGATCGGATCGTGAAGATCAACAACGAGTCGACGCTCAACATGCCGCTCGACGACGCCGTGCGGCGGCTCCGCGGCGATCCCGGCACCGCGGTCACCGTGTGGGTGACCCGCGACGGCGAGGGCGGCTGGCAGGGCCCGAAGGCGTTCGAGCTGACCCGCGAGGTGATCAAGGTCCGGTCCGTCGAGTCGCGCGCGCTCGACGGCGGCATCGCCTACGTCCGGCTCAAGACGTTCCAGGCGACGTCGACCGCGGAGCTCGACGCGGCGCTCGACGGGCTGCGCGCCAAGGGCCACCTGAAGGGGCTCGTGCTCGACCTGCGCGGCAACCCGGGCGGCCTGCTCGATCAGGCCGCGCGCATCGCCGACAAGTTCCTCGCCGACGGGGTCATCGTCTCGACGGTCGGCGCCTCCGAGGGGCGCGAGGAGAAGCGCGCCAAGGGCCCCGGCACCGAGCCGTCGTACCCGATCGTCGTGCTCGTGAGCGGCAACAGCGCGAGCGCGAGCGAGATCGTGGCGGGCGCGCTGAAGAACAACGATCGCGCCGTCATCGTGGGCTCGCAGACGTTCGGCAAGGGCAGCGTGCAGCTCGTCTTCCCCGACGTCACGGCGGAGAAGGCGGCCCTCAAGCTGACGATCGCGCAGTACCTGACGCCGGGCGACATCTCGATCCAGGGCGTCGGGGTCACGCCGGACATCGAGCTCGATCCGATGACGGTCGACGAGCTCGAGATGGATCTCACCGTGCAGAAGGACGGGATCCGGGAGCGCGACCTCTCGGCGCACCTCTCGAACGCGCGGGCGGCGGCGGCGGGCAAGCCGTCCGAGGTCGTCCGCTACCAGCTCACGAGCGCCGATCGCGAGGCGATGCGCGATCGCGGGGGCGACATCGACGAGGACTTCGCCCTCGACTTCCCCATCCGCTTCGCGCGCGAGCTCGCGACGCGGATGCCGCCGAGCACCCCGAGGATCCAGCAGCTCCGGGCCGTGCACGACCACATCGAGCAGGTCGGCAAGGAGGAGCTCGGCAAGGTCGCGGCCGAGCTGGCGAAGCTCGGCGTCGATTGGTCCGACGCGCCCGAGGCCGCGACGACGGCGGCCGCGACGGCGGCGGCCAAGTCCGAGCTCGACGTGAAGGTCGAGACCGATCGCCCGAACGCCGAGGTGGTCGCCGGCCAGCCGATGGAGCTCAAGGTCACGGTCAAGAACAACGGCAAGCAGCCGGTCTACCGCCTCCGCGGGACGACGGAGAGCGACAACCTGTACTTCGACAGCAAGGAGCTCATCTTCGGCAAGATCGGCCCCGGCCAGACGAAGACGGCGAAGGCGCCGCTCGGCTGGTGCGAGGTCGAGGGGCGGAAGGTCGGCTCGACGAGGCCGCGGAAGGCGAACGAGAAGCGCGTCTGCAAGATCCCGATGGACGCCCTCTCGCGGAGCGACGGGCTCAAGGTGAAGTTCGAGGTCGCCGGCGCGCCGGAGCCGCCCGCCGTCGAGATCCGGCCCACGGTGCGCGCGCTCGACCGGCCGCTCTTCCAGTACGCCTACCAGATCGTCGACGACCGCGAGGGCAACGGCGACGGGCTCATCCAGAAGGGCGAGCGGGTCAGCATGTACCTGACCGTCAAGAACGTCGGCAAGGGGCCGTCGTACGAGACGCAGGCGAACATCGCGAACCTCTCCGGCGAAGGGCTCATGCTGCACGCGGGGCGCTTCGACGTCTCGAACATCAAGCCGGGCGACGTGCGCAAGGTGGTCTTCAGCTTCGACGTCGAGCCGCAGCTGTCCGAGCCCGAGGCGACGCTCTCGCTCTCGGTGGGCGATCGCGATCTCCGCGAGTTCGCCAGCGAGAAGGTGAAGATCCCGATCTCGCCGCGCGTGCAGCTCACGGGCGGCGGCTCCACCGTGAAGGCCGGCGCGCAGGGGGCGACGCTGCTCCCGTCGCCCGAGGCGAGCGCGCGCGGCTTCGGTCGGCTCCCTTCGGGCGCCGTGGTCAAGGTGCTCGGCGAGGCGCCCGGCGGGTTCCTCAAGGTCGATCTCGGCGCGGGCCGCTTCGCGTTCGTCGCGTCGCGGGAGGTGGGCCCGGGCGGCGGGCCGGCGTCCGCGGCGGTCGCGTTCGAGGATGTCTACTCGCACGCGCCGCCGACGCTCGACATCGCCGCCGCGGCGCTGGCGACGACCGCCGACACCATGAAGATCACGGGGACGGCCGCGGACAGCGAGCGGCTCCTCGACACCTTCATCTTCGTCGGGTCCCGGAAGCTCTACTACAAGTCGAACCGCGACGGCGCGGACCCGAAGAAGGCCGACTTCTCGTTCGAGGCGCCGCTCCGGCCGGGGGTGAACGTCATCACCGTGGTCGCGCGCGAGACGCCCGACACCACCACGCGGCGCACGCTCGTGGTGCGCAAGGACGGGCCCGACGGCTCGATCTTGAAGACCCCGAAGTCCGACAACCCGGTGGACGACTGGATTGCGGACCGCGGGGGCGAGGACTAAGGCGCCCGGCATGGATGACGGTCGTCGTGGGCGGTGCGCCGCCGGGCTGCCCTGCCCGGCGAGGATCTGGTAGCCTCATCCCGTGGGACTCCTCGCCTGGCTGGGCCTGAAGCAGGGGGGCTCGTTCCCGAACCTCGACGCCCTCCTGAAGGAGCTCCGTACGGCGCTCCCGGACGACGAGGCGGTGGTCCTCCGTTACATCGCGACCGTCATCGTCCTGCTCGGCAAGGTCGCCTGCGTCGACGGCCGGTTCTCCGACAAGGAAGACGAGCTGCTCCGCGAGCTGCTCACGCACGTCGACGGCCTCGCGCCGAGCGGGGTCGACGCGGTGTTCAACGCCCTCCAGGGCAAGCTGCCCGCGCTCCAGGAGGGCGAGGTCGACCGCTGCTACCGCGAGCTCAAGGCGCTCTGCAACGCGAGCGAGCGGGTGGAGGTCGTGCGCCTCCTGATCCGGCTCGCGGCGGCGGACGGCGCGCCCACGCCGGCCGAGCGGGCCGAGATCGAGAGCATCGCCGAGGAGCTCGGCGTCTCGCTCGCCGACATCGAGCCGGACCTCTCCGTGCAGGCCGACTCCCCGGCCCCGCCGGACGATCGCGGCGAGCCCGGCGGCGGCATCCCGGCGTGATCAGCGGCGCCGCTCGCCTGAGCAGCGGCGCCCCGGCGTGATGGCGCCGCCCGGCGGCGCGGTCAGTCGCGCGCGTCTCGCTGCTCGGCGCCCGCGTCGGGGCTCGGCGCGCGGCTCGCGCGGCGCTGCTTCAGGGCCGTCAGCGTCACGAAGAGGACGAACAGGACGGCCCCGAGCACCGCCACGAGCGTGCCGAAGTTGAAGAGGTAGTGCGCGCCCTGCGCGCCGCCCACCCCCATCAGAAAGATGCCGAGCAGCGCGATGCCCGCGCCAATGACGGGATCGGGGCCGACGTCGTTCTCCGAAGTCGCACGCGAGAGCCCGCTCCCCTGGACCCCGCCAGCCTCGTTGCTCATCGGATGGCTCACAGGAGGGAGCTTAGCAAACTGGTCAACCGCCCGAAACCCGCCTGCGCTGGACCCGGGCTATGCTGCGCGGGTGAGCACGCCCACGCACCCCCTGAACGACCGTCCCTCCCGTCCCGCGTCGCCTGACTTCGCCGGGCGCCGCGTCATCACCTTCGAGAGCCGCCGCGCCGCCGAGATGGCCTCGTTGATCCAGCGGTACGGCGGTGTACCCGTCACGGCGCCGACGCTCCGCGAGGTGTCCATCGAGCGGAACGAGCGCGCGCTCGACTTCGCGCGGCGCCTCGCGGGCGCCGAGCTCGACCTCGTGATCCTGATGACCGGCGTCGGGACCCGCGCGCTCGTGGCCGAGGCGGCGCCCGCGCTCGAGCCGGGCCACGGCGGCGACGGCGCGCCCGACGCCGATGCAGGCGCCCAGGGCGTATCCCTCATGGCCGCGGCGCTCTCGTCGGTGCAGCTCGTCGTGCGCGGCCCCAAGCCGGCCGCGGCGCTGCGCGAGCTCGGCGTGACCCGCTTCGTCACCGTCCCGGAGCCGAACACGTGGCGAGAGATCCTCTCGGTCGTCCGCGGGCTCGGCGACCTGAGCGGCAAGCGCATCGCCGTGCAGGAGCACGGCGCGCCGAGCCACGAGCTCTACGCCGGGCTCGAGGCGGCCGGCGCCCGCGTCACCCCGGTGCCGGTCTACCGCTGGGCGCTCCCGGAGGACACCTCGGCGCTCCGGCAGGCGCTCCGCCTCCTGGCCGACGGCGGCGCGGCGATCACGCTCTTCACGAGCCGCGCGCAGGTCGAGCACGCGCTCCTCGTGGCGGCCGAGGAGGGGCTCGTCGACCGGCTGCGCGCCGGGCTCGCGCGGGGCATGGTGGCGTCGATCGGGCCGGTCTGCACGGAGGCGCTGCGCGCCGAGGGCATCGAGCCCGACGTCGAGCCCGAGCACCCGAAGATGGGCCACCTCGTCCGCGCGGCGGCCGTGCGCTCGGGCGAGGTCCTCGCCCGCAAGGAGAGCCAGGGCGACGCGCCCCCGCCGGCTCAGTCCTCGTAGTCGTCGCCGTCGCCGTCGTCCTCGGACCGCGCCACCGTCGCCGGCCGCGGCGCCAGGCCGGGCTCCGCGCCGGCGGCCGCCGCGGGCGCGCTCGGCCGCGCGTCCGCGTGGCCCCGGTCGACGAGCTCGGCGCGGTAGAGCACGCGCCCGTCCTCGGCGGGGATCTCGCCGCCCACGTCGCCCCAGGCGAAGTCGTCGCTCTGGAGCGTGCGCATCGTCGCCTTCGTCCTGCCGATGCGCACGCGGAAGCTGGTCTTCTGGCACGCGATGGCGCCGCCGCCGACCTCGACGTTCACCGCCTCGGTGCCGAGCACCTCCTCGTTCTCGTCGGCGGCGAGCGCGGTCTTGGCCATCATCGCGTCGTACGCCGCGAGGGTCGCGGGCCGCTCGGCGCCGCCGTCGATCCACGCCGCGCCGAGGATCTCGCCGCGCCGGCTCGGCGCGTCGCTCATCCGGACGCGCAGCGCCTCGGTCTCCTTGCCGTCCTCGAGGGTCACGTCGACCACGAGCACGTCCCCCTCGCGCGCGACCACCCGCTGCGTGAGCAGCAGCGGCGTCTTCCTGAAGCTGCCCGAGAACCGGTAGGCCACGTAGTCGCCGGGCGCGCGCGCGGGCGCCTCCTCCGCGGCCGGGGCGCTCGCGTCGGCCTCGCCCTTCGCGCGCGCCGGGGCCTCGCGCTCTGCCTGGTCCGCTGCCTTGGCGGCGGCGTCCTGCGGGCGGCCAGCTCGAGCGTTCGTTCCGATCCCGGCGCCGCAGCCGGCGGCCAGGAGCGAGGTGAGGGCGGCGAAGAGCAGCGGTCGGTTCATGCACCTCCGGTACATGAGGGCGCCTGCCAGGGCCCAATTTCTGGCGTTCCGTGGGCGCGACGGGCCCCGCGCGCCTCGAGCGCGGCCGGCGGCCGCGCTCAGGGCAGCTTGCCGCTCGGGAGGAGATCGTCGAAGGCGGCGTCGAACTCGTCCGCGATCATCTCGGCGCCGACCGCGCGCGCGGCCGGCTTCGGGACGTCGATGCGGCGCAGCCGCTCCGCGACGCTGCCGCGCGGATCGCTGTAGCTCGGGCTCATCCGGGCGACGCGCTGGAAGTAGTAGAGCGCTTGCTCGGGGGCGCCGCGCATCTCGTAGGCGTCCGCGATCTCGTACGTCAGCGCGAGCTCCTGCTCCACCGTCTTGTGCGAGGCGTGCAGCCCCCGGATGAGCGCGTCGATGCCCGCCTCGATGTTGCCCATCTGGAGGTAGGTGACGCCGATCATCGACTGGCAGACGCACTCTCGCCCGGGGTCGCGGGCGGCGAGCTCGAACTCGGCGATGGCGTCCGCGTAGAGGCCCATCTCCTTGTACGCGACCCCGAGATCGTAGTGCGTCGACGCGTCGCCCTCGGAGATCTGCGCCGCGACGCCGGCCTTGAACTGCTCGAAGACGCTCTCGACGCTGATCTGCCGTGGATCGTCCTGGACGCCCGTCACCGAGCCCGGCGCGACCTCGAGCTCGTCGATCATCTTGAGCGACTCGGCGATGTCGAACGCGCGGTCCTCGTCCGGCCGCTCGCTGCCGCGCGGGACGGCCCGCGTGCCGCTCTCGTTGTCGGTCGCCGCGCGCTCCCCGCGCGTCTCCGACGCGAGCTCGGTGACCTCGCGCAGCCGCTCCATCAAGAGCGGGTGGTTCGGCAGCCGCGCGAGCTGCTCCTCGAGGATGTTGCGCGCCTCCTCGAACATCCCGTGCTGCGCGAAGAACTCGACCTCCTCGAGCGCGTCCTCGTCGAGCGCGTCGGCGCGCCGCCCGGACCCCGGCGGCACGGAGCGCCCCGACGACGGCCGGACCGACGCCGGCCGGGGCGGCGCCGGGCTGTACAGGGCCGGCGGCGCGGCGAGCACGGGCGGCGGCGGCATCGAGGAGGGCGCCGGCGGCGCCTGCGACGCGGCGATCACCAGCGGGTGCGCGGGCGACCGGCTCGGGCTGACCGACGCCGTCTCCTCCTCGTCGTCGATGTCCTCCAGCTCCTCGAGCGGCTCGACGTCCTCGACCTCCTCGACGTCGTCGATCGGGAAGCTCGGCAGCGGCGGCTCGTTCGCGAACGGATCGTCGAGGTGCGTGACGAGCTCGGGCCGCCTGGGGAGCGCCTCGACGACGCCGTCCTCGTCGAGGGTGTACGCGGGCAGCGGCGCGTCGGGATCGTAGAGGTCCTGGCTCGGCACCTCGGACGCGTACGCGTCGTTGGCCGTCGGCGAGATCTCCGCCCCGGTGTGCTCCTCGTCGGAGAGCTCGTCCTCCTGCGGCACCGCGTAGCCGAGGAGGTTGAGCATCTCGGTCGCCTGGGCGTGCCCGGGCTCGAGGAGCAGCACCTCGTCGAGGAGCCGCGCGGCGTCGTCGACGGCGCCCTCGCCGGACAGCTGCTGCGCGAACGCGAGCATCTGCTCGATGGCGCCGTCCTGGTCGCCCGCCTCGATGAGGATGTCGCAGAGCTTCTCGCGCAGCTCGCGCGCGGCCGGCAGCCGGGCGACGCCGCCCTTCAGGAGGGCGACCGCCTTGTCGTACTGGCGCTCGCGCCGGAGGCTCTCGGCGTGCGAGACGAGCTGCCGCGGGCTCGTGACCGGGGCCGTCGACGGCTGCGCCGCGCGCAGCGGGATCGGCGCCGCGGACGAGGGCTCGACGTCCTCGACCTCGAGCTCCTCGGCCTCGTCCTCGTCGTCCTCGTCGAGCTCGACGTCGATCGAGGCGCGCGTGCCGCGCGACGAGGGCACGAGCTGGGCCGCCAGCTGGCGCACGCCCTCGTCGTTCGGGGCGCGCGAGACCAGGGCGGCGATGAGGGCGGCGAACTGGTCGGCCCGCCCCGCCTCCTTGGCGATGCGCGCCGACTCCTTCTGCACCTCGATCGCCTTGGCCGGCTGCCCGAGCAGGTCGAAGGCCCGGGCGAGGAGCGCCAGCGTCTCCAGGTCCCGCGGGTTCTCCTTGAACGCGATCTGCAGCTTGGTGAGGGCCGACATCCCGTCGCTCGGATCGCCGCGATCGAGGTAGATCTCGGCGGCCATGCGGGCGAAGCGGGCGTCCGGGCGGTGCTGCAGCAGGCGCTCGACCACCTTCAGCGCGTCGTCGCGCCGGCCGAGCTTGAGCAGGAGCTCGGCCGCCGTCCCGAAGCGCTGGATCGCGCCGTCGTAGTCGCGGACGCGGATGAGCGCCTCGGCGAGGCGGAGGTAGGCGAGCGGGTTGTTCGGGTCGAGGTCGACGACCCGCTTGAAGATGTCGATCGCGTCGCGGTCGCGCCCCGCGCGGAGGAGGCGCGTCGCGACCTCGTCGTAGGCGGCGAGCGCGTCGCTCGTGAGCCCGAGCTGCGTGTAGATCTCGGCGAGGCGCGGGACGATGTGGCCGAAGCGGTCCTCGTACTGCGGGACGTGCTTGTGGATGATCTCGCGGATCTGCTTGTAAACGGCGATCGCCTTGAGCGCGAAGCCCTGGAGCGAGTAGAACTGGCCGACGCGCTCGTAGGTGGTGATCGCCTCGACGTACTCCTCCGTCTTCAGGTAGAGGTCGCCGATCTTGAGCAGCGTCCGGACGTCCTTCGGATCCTCCGCGACCAGCTTCTGGTACTCGGCGATCGCCTTGTCGTAGCGCTTCCGCTCGACAAGCTTCTGCGCGGTCTGGAGTACCTTGTCGCGATCGACCGCCACGGCGATGGGAATCTCCTACTGAGGACAGCGAGGCGGCGCTCGGGCGCCCCGCCGGGAGCCCTCGCTTCGCCATCTAAAAACACCTAGCCAATCCCGCTACCACGTACAAGCGCGCGGCTTCGGAAGTTCCGAAGCTACCGCCAAGGTGCTTGTTTGCAGCGTGCGCTCTTCACAAACCCGCGCGGGACGAGCCCGCGCGGGAGGCGAACCCGCGCGGGGGGCAAACCCCCGCGGGGCATCCCCGCGCGGGGATGCGGCGACCGCCTGGCGCGGTGGCCGCGAGCCCCCGCCCCGGTCGGACGCTGGGCGGTCCGGTCGAGGCGCGTCGACGAGCGCGCCCTACATCGTGACGTCGTAGGAGCGCGCCGAGCGGCCGGGGATTCGCGAAGATCGCGGAGAAGGCGGCAAACGCCGCCGTCGACGCGAGGACGGCTCAAACCATAGCAGTCGAGCGGCCTTCTTGCACATTTCTGCATACATCTCCGCAGCCCTGCGGCCGGGGAGGGGCGCCCGGCGCGCTGCCGCGTCTCGACCGCCCCGGCGAATGGACCTAGAGTTGGGCACCATGTCGCGCAGCCAGGCCTACCGCGCCCCGTTCGCTCCTGGAGAGGAAAATGCCGTCGATGCCGCGCTTTGCGAGCGGCTCCTGTCGGTCGCCTTGTCGAAGGGGGGCGACTACGCCGACCTCTTCTTCGAGTACCGGGCGGGGGGCGGGTTCACCTTCGACGAGGGCATCCTCAAGGCGGCGTCGCGCGGGGTGTCGATGGGGGTCGGCGTCCGCGTCCAGCGGGGCGACGCGACCGGGTACGCCTACACCGAGGACCTCACGTGGGACGCGATGCGGCGCGCGGCCGAGACGGCGGCGCAGATCGCGACCGGCGCCGGCGGGACGGAGAGGATCGAGCTCCGGCGGCGCGAGCTGCCGAGCCGCTACGAGCTGCCCAGCATCTCGCTCGACGCCCCCGGGCTCGCGAAGCGCGCCCTGCTCGAGCGCGCGAGCGCCGCGGCGCTCGCCTATGACCCCAGCATCATCAAGGCGGAGGCCAGCTTCGTCGAGGAGGTGCGCGAGGTGCTCGTGGCCACGAGCGACGGGCGGATGGCGCACGACGTCCAGCCGCTCATCCGCTTCGGCGTGCGGGCGATCGCCGAGCGCGACGGCAAGCGCCAGGAAGGCTCCAGCGGCGGCGGCGGGCGCATGACGACGGCCTACTTCGAGGACAGGTCGCCGGAGTGGCACGCCAAGGAGGCGGCGCGGCAGGCGGTCGCGATGCTCGACGCGCGCGAGGCGCCCGCCGGCGAGATGAACGTCGTGCTCGCCCCGGGCGACAGCGGCATCCTGCTCCACGAGGCCGTCGGGCACGGGCTCGAGGCGGACTTCAACCGCAAGGGGACCAGCAACTACGCCGGGCGGGTCGGCAGGGACGTCGCGAGCCCGCTCTGCACGGTGGTCGACGACGCGACCCTCCTCCAGTCGCGCGGCACGATCAACGTCGACGACGAGGGCAACGAGCCCGAGCGCAGCACGCTCATCGAGAACGGCAAGCTCGTCGGCTACATGCACGACCGGCTCTCGGCCCGGCACTACGGGCTCACGCCGACCGGCAACGGGCGGCGCGAGAGCTTCGCCTCCGCGCCCATGCCCCGGATGACGAACACCATCCTGCTCGCCGGCCCGCACGATCCCGAGGAGATCATGAAGTCCGTGAAGCGGGGCGTCTTCGCGAAGAAGTTCGGCGGCGGCCAGGTCGACATCTCGAACGGCGACTTCGTCTTCTCGCTCACCGAGAGCTACCTGATCGAGGACGGAAAGCTGACCGCGCCGCTGAAGGGCGTGAACCTCATCGGCAACGGCCCCGAGGTGCTCCGGCGCGTCACCATGCTCGGCCACGACGTCGCCACCTCCGACGGCATCTGGACGTGCGGCAAGGACGGACAGAGCGTTCCGGTGGGTGTTGGCTGCCCCACAATCAAGATCGATCGCATCACCGTCGGCGGGACGCGGATCGGCTGATTTTCTAGGCTGGAGCCCCGGGGGAAAGGTAAGCGCCCCAGCAGCATGGGTGGGTTTAGCGCGGTGCGTCTTGCCGGCCCGCCGTGACACCCGTATACGGGGCGGACATGGCGCGTCGTTCGTTCATAGCCATCGTCGGACACGGACCTGACCTGGAGCGGGAGGAGGGCGCTGCATCGGTCTTGCGCTCGCTGGGCGCTGACGTTCGAACCCTGGATCTCTGGGATGATCCACCGCGGCTCTTCCACGACGACGAGAGCAAGGCGCGGGCGATCGTCGTCGAGGCGCTCGATCGGCCGGACCTGGCGGCGGCGGCGCTGCGCGCCCTGCGCCGCGAGCCCCGCCTCGAGGAGGTCGGCGCGCTCGTCGCGGTGAGCGTCGCGCAGATCGCGCGGATCGAGCCGTCCAGCGGCTTCGACGACTTCCTGCTCGTGCCGTACGTGCCGGCCGAGCTCTACGCGCGCGTGCGCCTCGTCGAGTGGCGCCGCAGCGAGTTCGCGACCGAGGAGCGGGTGAAGGTGGGCGCGATCGTCATCGACCGCGCGGCCCACGACGTGTCGGTCGGCGGCATGCACGTGCCGCTCACGGCGAAGGAGTTCGCGCTGCTCTCGTACGTGTGCGAACGCCGCGGGAAGGTTGTGTCGCGGACAGAGCTGCTCCGGCGCGTCTGGGGCAGCCAGTACGAGGGCGGCGCGCGGACCGTCGACATCCACGTGAGGCGCCTCCGGGCGAAGCTCGGCGCGGCGCTGCCGCTGGTCACGCTGCGTGGGGCCGGCTACCGGCTCGAGTCGCCGCTGCCCGGCTCCGGGGGGCCCGAGGGCGGCGACGCGGCCCGGACGGCGCCGCGCGGCGCCGCCGGTGCGGAGGCTGACGGCGAGGGGCGCGGGGAGCCGCGCGACGAGGACGAGGACGAGGACGAGGACGCCGAGGGCGACGAGGACGAGGCGGAGGACGAGGACGACGACGACGCCGCGCGCGCAGAGCGGCGGTCGGGGTCGTCGGCGCACGACGCCGCCACGCCCGGCCGCGACCGGCGCATCACGCGATGACGACCTCGTCTGGTCGCCGCGGTGCTGCCCGGACGACCGCCGCCAAGGGGCGCGGCGGCGCGGGGCGCGGCGGCCCATCGCGCGGCGCCGCGGCGCCGATCGTCGCGATCAGCGTCGGCTGCCCCAGCGGCGTCGGCCCCGAGGTGGCCGTGGCCGGCGCGGCGTCCGTCGAGGGCGTGCGCAGCGTGCTCGTCGGCGACGAGGCGGTCCTGCGGCGGGCCGCGCGGCTCGTCCGGGTCGCGGCCCGCCGGCTGGTCGTGGTCGATGGGCGCGCCGCGATCGAGCGGCTCGCGCCGGGCGCGATCGGGATCTGGGCGGGCAGCGCGCGGCTCTCGCGGCCGAGCGCCTTCGGTCGGCCCGAGGCCGAGGACGGCGCGGCGCAGCTCGCGTGGATCGACGAGGCGACGGACCTGGTCCGCGACGGCGTCGCGGCGGCGCTCGTCACGGGGCCCGCGTCGAAGCACGCGATCGCGACGAGCGGCGCGCCGGGGTCCGCGGACTTCCTCGGGCACACCGAGCACCTCGGCCGGCGGCTCCGCGCGCGCGAGGTCACGATGGCGTTCGCCTCGGGCAAGCTCGTGACCGCGCTCGTGACGACCCACGTGCCGCTGCGCGACGTGCCCGAGGCAGTGAACCCGCGCGAGGTGGCGCGCGCCTCGGTGTGGCTCGCGCGCCTGCTCGCCGATCTCGGTCGCGAGAAGCCGCGCGTGGCCATCGCCGCGCTGAACCCGCACGCCGGCGAGGGCGGGCTCCTCGGCGACGAGGAGCAGCTGCGCATCGCGCCGGGCATCCGCCTCGCGGCGCGGCGGCTCGCGCGCTCGGGCTCGGCGGCGGAGCTGAGCGGGCCCGTCGGCGCCGAGACGGCGTTCCGGCTGGCGGCGCGGGGCGCGCTCGACGGGGTCGTCGCGATGTACCACGACCAGGCGACGATCCCGAGCAAGCTCCTCGGCTTCGGCGAGGCGGTGAACGTCACGCTCGGCCTGCCGATCGTGCGCACGAGCGTCGACCACGGGACCGCGTACGATCTCGCGGGCACGGGCAAGGCCGATCCGCGCGGGATGCGCGAGGCGATCGCGCTCGCGGCGCAGCTCGCGTCGGCGCGCTGACGCGCGCCGACGCTCGCCGACGTTCGCCGACGTTCGCCGACGTCTCCTTGCGCGGATCAGCGCGCGCCGGTGCGGCCCTCGATCAGGCCCATCAGCCGCTCGAGCGCCGGCAGGCTCACGCCGTGCTCGCGCCCCATCGCGAGCACGGCGGCGCCCATCGCGAGGTGCTGCGCGTGGAGCTTCGGGCCGAAGTGGGCGTCGAGGAACCGCAGCGCCTCGGGGGCCACGAGGCGCGCGAGCGCGAAGCCGGGTTTCAGCGTGAACGGTCGGATGGCCCTGGTCAGCAGCTTCGTCCAGGGGGCGACCGTGCCGACGCGGTCCGCGAGCGCCATGCACTCCCGGGTGGCCTGGAGCGCGGTGCCGAGCACCCCCTCGTTCGCGAGGAGGGCGCTCGTGCCGCCGCCCGCGTCGATGGCGGCGATCAGCGGGAAGAACGCGGTCGTTGTGGCGGCGTTCTGCGCGCCCACGTCCGGATCGAGCCGCGCCGGGAGATCCGCGCTCGTGAGGCGGCGCGCGAGCTCCTCGAGCAGCGGCCGCTCCGCGGGGGCGCCGCCCTCGTCGTCGATGAGCGTCGATGCGAACCCGACGATCCAGTAGCGGACGACGCCGCGCTCATCGAGGTAGCCCGAGATGCTCGGCATCGCGGGGGTGATGCGGCGCCGGGCGGCCTCCTCGAGGCTCGCGCGCTGCGGCGGCAGGAGCGGCGTGAGCACGACGACGGGGACCGAAGGTCCGCGGAGCAGGAGGTCCGCGACCGTCCTGCCCTCCGCGGGGCGCGGCGCCGCGCCGCCGGGCGCGAGCTGATCGAAGCGCACCGTGACGAGCACGACCTCCGCGTCGGCCGGGATGTCGGCCGCGAGCCGCGGGCGCTCGAGCGTGTCGCGGCGATCGGCGCTGTTCACCTGCTCGATGACGAACGGCCGCGCGTCTTCGACGCGCTCGGGCCGGACCACGAACGTGACGTCGTCTCCCTGGGCCGCGAGGCGCACGCCGTAGACCCGCCCGAGCGCCCCCGCGCCCACGATGCTGATCCGCATGGCGCCCCACGTAGCCCGCGCGACGCCGGGAGGGAAGGGGCGTCGGCCGCTCCGGGAGCGGCGGGCGGCGTCAGAACGTCCGCTTCGAATCGATGAGGATGGTGACCGGCCCGTCGTTCTCGACGAACACGCGCATGTCGGCGCGGAAGCGGCCCGTGGCCACCTCGAGGCCGCGCGCCCGCAGGGCGGCGACGAAGCGCTCGTACAGCGCCTCGGCGCGCGCGGGCTCCATGGCGCCGTCGAAGCTCGGCCTGAGGCCGCGCCGGACGTCGCCGAAGAGCGTGAACTGGCTGATCGCGAGCACGCCGCCGCGCACGTCCGCGAGCGCGCGCGACATCTTGCCGGCCTCGTCGCTGAACACCCGCAGCCCCGCGACCTTGTTCGCCACGTGGTCGGCGTCGGCCTCGTCGTCGTCCTTCGCGGCGCCGACGAAGGCCACGAGGCCGCGCTCGATCGCGCCGACCACCTGGCCGTCGACCTCGACCCGCGCGGCGAGCGCCCGCTGCACGACCGCGCGCATCGCTAGCGCTGGGCCGCGCGCGCCGCGGGGGCCGGGGCGGGCTCGGCCCCGCTGCCCGTGCTCAGCCCGAGCTCGCGCATCAGCTTCGCCGTGAGCTTGAAGTAGGAGCTGCGATCGTACGGCTGGTTCAGGATGTGGAAGTCCTTGCGCACGAGGCCCACGCAGCCGAAGCAGTAGGTGCAGCCGGTGCAGTCGATCGAGCGCACGAGGTACGACGACTGCGTGCACCGCTCGGACGCGACGCAGTGGCTGCACGCGATGAGATCGCGGCAGCCGCGGCAGTGCGTGCTGTCCGAGCAGCGCTGCGAGTCGACGCAGTAGTGGCACCGCTGGAGAGCCTTCGAGCCGCGGCAGAACGTGCAGTCGACGCAGCGCTCGCACGCGACGCACGCGACGCACCGCTCGTTGCCGGTGCCCGTCTCGAACGCCTGGATCAGCTTGCGGAGCTCGGCCTCGAATTCCGCGCGCGTCATTCCGCCTCGACGCTCGCTTCGGAGATGCCGCCGTCGCCGCGCTGGGCGGCGCCGTCCGCCGCCGCGTGGGGCAGGGCGGCCTCGCGGCTCGACGGCCGCGCGTGGGAGCCCGGCTCGGCCGAGGGGGCGCCCGCGCCCGGGGCCTCGGGCCTGCCGCTCACCTGGCGGCGCAGGCGCTCGGCGGCCTCGCGCGTCGCGGGCTCCTCCGCATACTCCTCGATGCTCCGGAGCCGCGACTCGAGCACGGCGCGGCGCTTCGGCAGCTCGGCGACGAGGATGCCCGAGAGCTCGTCGATCGCCTCCTGGATGCGCTGCTCGTCGCTGTGCTCGAGCAGCTGGAGGTACACGTCCTGCTCTGCGGGGAAGGTGTGGCCGGCGCGGAGGAACTCGTTCGCGGCCTTGGAGATGTTGGGCCGGCCCGACGCGCAGAGCAGCTTCGACAGGAGCCGCTGGCGCTCGACGGCCTTCGGGTCGCTCTGCGGAGGCGGCGCGAGGACGATCCGCCCCGGCGCCTTGGAGGCGGCGTCGCGCCCGGACTTCGCGCGCCCGCCCTTGCCGTCCTCGGCCTCCGGCTCCTTGCGCGGGGAGAAGAGCGCCTCGAGCGCGGCGCGGTGTTGCTTCGCCGCCCGCCGGTCCTCGCCGGTCTGTGTTGGGCGCGGCAGCCCCGCGCTGTTGGGCTGGCCACGGCCATAGGCGGTGTGGAGCTCGGGATTGTGCCAGACCTTGGTTGCGTCTCTACGAATTCGCCGCATGTCGTGCCCCTGCTGACCTCGGAGCGATCATGGACGCGCCACCGGGTTCGGCTTCCGCGTCCCGCGTGTGGCGCCCCGCTTGCATCGATGGTGTGGTGAATGAGGCTGGTGCGTGGTTGGCCGGGCGCTTCCCCCGCGATCCGCGATGGCCCGGACGATGTCGCACCTGGAGCGCGATGCCTGCCTCCGGGCTGATCGCGCTGGTCGCGCCGATCGTGAAGGCAGGGTCCCGCCGCAGTGCGTAGCGCGCCGGGCGATACCCGGCCGCGGTACCGCGTGGTGAGGGGCTGTGCCCCCATGCACCCCGGAACCGCGCTCACGACCCGACCGCAGCCGCGAGGCAGCTGGTTCCTACCACAGCCTTTGGTCAGCGCCGCAGAAAATTGGGCTGCCCTCCGCACTTCATGACATTCGTGTCCTCGGAGCGCTCGGTCTCCCTCCGGGTCTCCGGGTCTCCGGTCTTCGGAGGTTCCGAGCTTCGCAGCTTCCGAGCTTCCGAGCTTCCACGAGGGGCGTCTCGGAGACGCAGTTTCGACGCGGATGACCTCGTTCCAGGTCGATTCAAGAAGCGGACCGCCGACGGCCTTTCCAATCCCACATCCTGCGGACGGGCGGGGACGCCGTGTCCGGGAGATCCGATCCGTGGTGGATGCCACTCGCACCCGACCCGACTGGAGCTTTCCATGATCAGCCTTCGATCCGTGAGCAGTGCAGGCGCGGCGCCGCGGGACGCAGGGGGGGCTGTGCGCAGCGCGGAGCCGCGAGCGCGCCTCTTTCGTGCTCGCGCTGCCGCGCTGGCGGCGCTGGTGAGCATGGCGGTGCCGGCCATCCTGGCGGGTCCGGCGCGCGGGGAGGTGCTGCCCAGGGCGCACGCCGCCGCGAAGGCCGAGGAGAAGGCTGGCAAGCGGGACCGTCGCGGGGATCGTGGCGATCGTGCGCCGGGCTCTTCCGCGTCTCTGCCGGGCGCGGAGCGCGGGCAGCGGACGGAGGCGCGGGAGAAGCCGCTGCGCGGCCGCGGGAAGACGGCGTCCGCGGCGGGCGGCGCGACCGGTGACGAGGCGGCGAGCGGCGCCAGCGGTCGGAAGGCGCGCGGCCGCGCGCAGGCGTCGCAGGCGGCCGCGGGCGCGAAGCAGGGGGGCGCGGCCAAGGTGGCCGGGGGGAAGAAGAAGAAGGAGAAGCGGCGGGCGGCGCGGACGGTCGAGAGCAAGCGGCGCGGGGCGAAGAAGGGGCTCGACAGGGAGGCGCCTCCGAAGCCGTGCCATGGGCCGGTGCTCTCGATGGATCGGAGCGGGATCGAGCCGGAGCGCCTCGAGCTCGTCGACTGCAAGGGCAAGCCGCGCGAGGAGGCGCGGCGCGCCCTCTCTTTGCTCGCGCGCCCGTGGGGCACGCCGCGGCCCATCCTGGACGGCGAGCGCGCGGCTCTGCCGAAGGCGGAAGCGGCGGCCCGCAAGCGGCGGCCGGCGGGCGACAAGCGGGGAGCCGCTTCCGGCAAGGCGAGCAGGGCGAGCGCGGTGCAGGCCGGGGAGGTCGCGCCCGGCGTGCGGCTGCTCGATCCCGGGCTGCTGACGCGCATCGACGCGCTCGCGCGGCGGTATCCGGGCCGGCTCGTGTCGCTCGTGAGCGGGTACCGGCCGCAGAGCCAGGGCAGCCTGCACCAGACCGGGCGGGCGCTCGATCTGCGCATCGCGGGGGTGCGCAACGACGAGCTCGCGGCGGCGTGCCGCGCGCTCGCGGACACGGGCTGCGGGTATTATCCGAACAGCTCGTTCGTGCACGTCGACGTGCGCGCGCCGGGGACGGGGACCGTGTCCTGGATCGACGCGTCCGGGCCCGGCGAGGTGCCCCGCTACGTCGCCGCGTGGCCGCCGCCGCAGGACGACGCGCGGTCGGCGACGGAGGCGGTGTCCAGCGACGACGCGGAGGAGGTGCTCCGGCGGGAGCGCCGCGAGAAGCCGGCGCCGGTGGCGGAGAAGGCGGCGAGCGCCGCGCCGGCGGCGGTGGCGAGCGCGGTGCTGGAGAAGGCGGCGAGCGCGGTGTCGGAGAAGGCCGCGGGCGCGGCGTCGGAGAAGACGGCGGGCGCGGTGTCGGAGAAGGCGGCGGGCGGCGCGCCGGAGAAGGCGGCGGGCGCTGGGTCGGAGAAGGCGGCGGGCGCTGCTGGACCGGAGAAGGCGGCGGAAAAGTCGACGGGCGCCGCGCCGGAGAAGACGGCGCGCGCTGTTCCAGAGAAGTCAGCCGGCGGCGCGCCGGAGAAGGCGGCGGGCGGCGCGCTGTAGTAGGGAGGCGCGATGGGCATCACCATCCCTCGCCGGCACGCCTCGGCGGTCGCCGGTACGTTCGGTCCTCTGGCGGTACATCGTCATGAGGTCGTGGCCGCGGGCGCGCCTTATCCCGTCTTCACGATCGAGCTCGCCGACTGGATCTCGGTGGCCGCAGTCACCGATGCAGGGGAGTTCGTCCTGGTGCGGCAGTTCCGGTACGGGGTCGACGCGGTGACCATCGAGACGGCGGGCGGCA
Source organism: Sorangium cellulosum So0157-2 (assembly GCF_000418325.1). Taxonomy (GTDB): domain Bacteria; phylum Myxococcota_A; class Polyangia; order Polyangiales; family Polyangiaceae; genus Sorangium; species Sorangium cellulosum_D. The sequence goes on along the minus strand of NC_021658.1, from coordinate 10,765,705 downwards.
TCGTCGATCCCGGGGAGGAGCCGGCGGCCGCGGCGCTGCGCGAGCTGCTCGAAGAGACAGGCTATGCCGCGGCGTCGATCGAGTCGCTCGGGTGGGTGCACCCGAATCCGGCGCTCCAGGCGAATCGCTGCTCGCTCTACCTGGCGCGCGGCGCGCGCCGGGTCGGCGAGCCCGAGGGCGACGAGCACGAGAGCACCGAGCCGGTCGTGATGAGCGCCGACGAGGTGACGGCGGCGATGCAGGACGGCCGGATCAGCCATGTGATCGCGGTGGTCACCCTGCTGCGGGCGCTCGCCGCCGCGAACCCGTCCCCGCGCTGACCGCGGCGCTCGCGAGGCGGTCGGCCGCGGCCGCCGGGCGGCGGTGGGAACTGCTTCCGGGGTCGAGGGATCGGGCTTTCAGGGCGGCGGAACGGGATCGGCGCCCTCCGGAGCGAGCTCGCGGGTCGCTGGAGCGAGATTTCGGGTCGCGGCTGCAGAAACATGGCTCCGGTCCACGGGATCGGAGGTCTCGAGGTCGCGCGGCGGGGGCGGGGCACATCTCCAGACCCCGCGCGCGGTTCTCGAGACCCAGGATTTCGTTCTCGAGAGCCACCATTTCGTTCTCGAGACCCCCCTCGGCGGACCTCGAGACCCCGCTTTCCGTTCTCGAGACCCGCCTCGTCAGACCTCGAGACCCCCCTCGGCGCGCTCGGGATCGCGCTTTCCGTGCGCGAGACCCGCGCCGAGGTTGGCCCGTGCAGGCGACCGCGGCCCTCATGGGAAAGGTCGCAGAGGCGTCGAGCCGACATCCTATCTGTGTTTGCAGCGCACCCCACCGGGGAACGCCATATCGATCGAGCGCCGTCTACCGTTCTGTCGCTATCTCATAGGGTCCGCTCCGCATACGCCTTCTCCGCGCCGCCTCCTCCACCACCTTCCTCGCCTTGACCTCGGCCTTCCGCGCCTCGATCGCGGCGAGCTGGGCGCGCTCGGCCTCGACCTCGGCGCGCTCCCGGTCTTCCACCGCGTCGCGGAGCATCAGCTCGGCCAGCACGAGCTGCGCCTCGCTTTCCCGCCGCGCCTTGTCCGCCGCGCTCCTCGCCTCCGCCGCGCTCGCGATCGCCCGCCACATGTCCTCGTTCTGACCCATGATCAGCCAATTCTGGTGAGTCGCCTTCACGAACCCCGTCCCTGAGACCATCAGCAGCAACAGCGCCGCGATGACCCCAGTGACGAGCCGGCGCCGCCGGCGCTGCTTGTCGTCGGCCAGCCGGAGCACCTCCTCCAAGAAGAGCCGCTCCCGCTCCGGCATCTCCCTCCGGTAGCGCCTGCGAAAGCCGCGCGCCTCCTCGGCCACCTTGCCGCGCCAGAGCATGTCCGCGGCGCGATGGCTCGAATCCCACAGCCTCGCCGCCGCGCGCAGCCGGTCCAGGAACACCGCGTCCTCCTCGCTCTCGTCGAGCCAGCGCTTGAGCGTCGGCCAGCGCTCGATCAGCGACTCGTGCACGATCTCCACCGTGCCGCCCGCGCGATCGCTCCCCCGCTCGATCGCCAGGAGCCGCCCGTCGGCGAGCAGGCCGACCACCCGCTCGATGGCGACCGGATCCCCGGGCAGCTCGCAGAGCTCGCCCAGGCTGGCCACGGCGCACGTCCGCTCCGGCGTCACCAGGCGCTCCAGGACCGCCCGCGCCAGCTTCGCCTGGCGCCCGCTCATCCCGGCCAGGAGCGTGTCGGCGTGGCTGGCCAGCGCGCCGGCCACGCCGCCGAGCGCCTCGTAGCTCGCCCGCGTGAGCAGCCGGCGCTTGCGATCGCGCATCTCCCAGAGCCTCGCCGCCGTGAACTGGAGCAGCGGCAGCGCGCCGTGCGTCGCCTCCAGCGCGTCGAGGATGCCCTCGACCATCGCCGGGTCCTCGATCTCGTGCCGCGCCGCCTCGATCGGCCTCACCAGCGCCTCGCGCAGCCCCTCGCGCCCCATCGGCCGGAGGAACACGAGGCCGCGGAGCATCGCCGCCATGAAGCGCTCGTGCCCGGCCAGCCGCTCGATGAAGTCCGACCGCACCGACAGGACGACCCGCAGCGGCGACGAGGCGTCGTCGGCGATGCCCTCCAGGCACGCTAGGAACGCCGCGCGCTCGTCGGCCGGGGCGCCGAGCGTGAACAGCTCCTCGAACTGATCGACGAACACCACGAGGCGCTTCTGCGCGCGGGCCGCCCACCCGCGGAGCGCCGCGCCGAGCAGGCCCGGCTCGGCGCGCAGCCGCGGGGCCAGCGCCGCGCGCGCCTCCGCGCCGCCCTCCGGGACGAGCGCCCGCAGCTCGGCGCTCAGGGTCACGGCCGGGCTCGTGAAGAGCTCCGCGAGCGCCGCCAGCGGCTCGCGCCCCGGCCGGAGGACCAGCGCCTCCCAGCCCTCGCCGGAGCGCTTGAGCGCCGGGATCACCCCGGCCCGCACGAGCGACGACTTCCCCACGCCCGACGCGCCCGCGATCGCGAGCAGCGGCTGGCTGCGCAGGCGCGCGACGACGCCCGCGAGGTCCTGCGCGCGGCCGAAGAAGCGGTCGGCGTCGGCCTCCTGGAAGGACGAGAGGCCCGCGAACGGGCTCTCGTCGGCGTCGAGGTGGATCTCCCCGCGCCCGGGCAGGAGGGGCAAGAGCTCGGCGAGGAGCTCCTCGGCGGAGGCGTACCGCTCGGCTTTGCGCTTGCGCAGGCAGCGATCGATGATCGCGCCGAGCGCGCCGAGCTCCGGGTGGCGCGCGCCGACCTCGGGCATCGGCTCGTCGAGGGCCGGCACGCGGAGGAGGACCATCCTGTCGTACGGCGCGAGCGGGTGCGCGCCCAGCACGAGCTCGTGAAGGATGATGCCCACCGCCCAGATATCGCTGGACGGGTCGATCTCGACGCCTCTCCATTGCTCGGGGGACATGTACGGCAGCGTGCCGATCATCCCTCCGTCGGGCGTGAGGCGCGCGTCTCCGGCGAACGAGCCCTCGGCCGCGAGGCTCGCCTCGTCGTCGCGCAGCCTGGCGATTCCGAAATCGACCACTTTGATCGCGCCGGACGCGTCCAGCACGATGTTCTCGGGCTTGAGGTCGCGATGGACGATGCCGGACGCGTGCGCGCTCGCGAGGGCGCGCACGACGGGGACCATCATGTCAACCGCGAGGCCGGGCGGCAGCGGCGCCGTCGACGCCTCCTCGCCGGCGCCCGCGGGCCTGCGCTGCTCCATCCAGCCGCGGAGGCTCTGGCCCTCGATGTACTCGAGCACCATGTACGGGTATCCGTCGTGCTCGTTCACCTCGTAGATCGTCACGATATGCTCGTGCTTGCAGCGCGCGGTGGCCTGCGCCTCGACCAGGAAGCGCTGGACCCCGAGGCTGCTCAGCCGGGTGAGGAGCTTGATCGCGACGAGGCGCGCGAGCCGCGTGTCGCGCGCGAGGAACACCACGCCCATTCCACCCTGGCCGAGCTCGCGCAGGAGCTCGTAATGGCCGATGCTGGTGCCGGCCGAAGGCGGCGGCTTTGTCTGCAACCGCAGCGAGGGCGGCGGGGCGACCACCGCGGTCGTCGCGCGGACCTCCCGCTCGCGAGCGCCCGCGGCCGCGCAGCCGGCTTCGAACGTCTCCCCCTGAGGCAGCGTGGCGCTCGCCGGCGACGCGGAGGAAAGCAAGGTATTCGCGTAGGGTGCGTCCTTACGCGCTTCGCTGCTCACCGCTCGATCTCCCGCTCCCGCGATCTTGCACGACTGCGCAGCAAATCGACGGAGCGACTTCCCGGTGACCATCGTGGCAGGCATCTCCCCCTCCTCCTGTGCGAGACGGCTCGATGATCAACGTGTGAGTCGCCCCTTCGATGCAGTCCAATGGAGGAATGAGGTGAATTTGGTCAGATAATGTAGGATGCGATCCTGTGCATACCCGCCGTCGACGCCGGGCCAGCCTCTTGCGCCGTCAGGTCAAACCCTCGATCCCACTGTCGAATCGTGGCGTCTGGGCCCGTTGGCGCCGAGCCGCATGCGCCAATTCCGTGCTACATGCGTCGAGGTACGCAATCGTTGTTGATTGTTAAAAGTCTTGCTGCTCGCTCGTGCCTCGCCAGCTCGGCGGGCGCGGAGGAATACCCGCCGACGTCAGGAAGGTGCGACAGGTTGGCGTGATGCTCGCCCCTGGATCCGCTGCGCCCCCCGTGGGACGCTGTCCGCTGTCCACGCCTTGCACACGAGACGCCCCGCTGGACGGGCGCGCAGCCGCAGATCCGAGGCTCTCGGGAATCCACGCCTCGCCGCGTGACACCCGGCGATCCGTCGCGAACGGGCCTCGAGCTTGCATCGCCGTGAACGCAGCCTGCATGGGACGACGCCCGGCAAGCCGCTCGGATCGTGAAAGGAGTCGGTGATGAAGCTGGTGAAAGCGCTCGGTGCGCTGGCGCTGCCCGGGATCGCGCTCGGCGCCGCGCAGCTCGCGGCAGCGGAGGACACGGTACCCGTCCAGGAGCTCGTGATCGTGGAGGAGACGGCGAGCCCGACGCTCGCCGACGCCCGGATCCCCCCGGACGATAGCCCCTATCGCGGGGACCTCCGGCCCTATGGGCTCTTCCGGCCGTACAGGCCCTTCGAGCCGTACAGGCCCTTCGAGCCTTACCGGCCCCTTCGAGCCGAGCCGTACAGGCCCTTCGAGCCGTACAGGCCCTTCGAGCCTTACCGGCCCTTCCGGCCGTATGGGCACTTCGTGCCGCACAGGCCGTTCCGGCCCTTCCGGCCGTTCGAGCCCTACGACGGGCGGCTCCGTGACCGCGGGCGATCCGAGGCGACGCCGGCAGGGGGCTGCCCCATGCCCGCCGTGAACCTCCAGGACCATCGCTGACGCCGCCGACGGCGCATCTCCCCAGCACGCCCGCCCCGCGGGAGAGCGGCGGCGCGCCGTGCGCGGGCCGAGCGGCGGCTCCGGTCCGATGAAGTATCCTGCGCCCGATGCCCTCTCCCGATGCAGCCGAGCCCGGCGCCCGGCACGCCGCCCTCCCGCCCGCCGAGCTCTTCCATCGCATCTTCGCGCTGCTCGCGGCCATGGAGGAGGCGCAGCGGGCCAAGGTCGTCGAGCTCGCGCGGCGCCTCATCCCCACGCTCACGGCCGAGGACATCCGCAACCCGCACGACTTCCCCGGCCTCGACGACCCCGACTGGCACTTCGAGGACGGGCAGCTCGCCGGCATCGAGTCCGTTCGGTTTGCGCTCCGCGGTCTCGCGCGCGATGTTCTGGGGGATGGCGAAGGGCGCGAAGCGCGAGAGAGACCCGAGAGCGACGGCCAGCCCGGGGCGGGCCGCGAAGGCGGCGGCACACAAGGCGAATGAGGCGTTTTACCAGCCGTTCTCCACGCTCCGGCAGCTGACGAAGCCGAAGCCCAAGCCGGCCGCGACGCCCGACGCGAAGGGCAAGGCCGCCGCGACGCACGCCCGACGCGAAGGGCAAGGCCAAGGCCGCCGCGGCGCCCGAGGCGAAGGCCAGGGCGGAGCCCGAGGCGAAGGCCAGGGCGAAGGCGTCCGCCGGCGCGGCGGCGCAGGCAGGCGTCGAGCCGGCGCCGCGGCCCGTCGACCCCGAGACGTTCGCGATCTACATGGCAGGCGTCCGCGTGCTCGAGGACCGCGTGAACCGGATCCCGGTCACCGCGAGCCGCGTCGAGCGCGCCGCGCTGCCGACGATCGCGTCCGATCCGGACGAGGAGGCGCGCTCGCGCATGCGTTCGCTCGTCATCGAGGGCATCAAGTTCGAGACCACGGACGACAGCGCGCGCATCGAGGGCAGGCGCCTCGACGTCGATCCGCGCGAGCTCCGGCGGCTCCGGCGCGCCCGCTACGCCGTCGACGGCACCCTCGACCTGCACGGCCTGAGGCTCGAGGCGGCCCGCGAGGCCGTCGAGGCCTTCGTCTGCAAGCGCCAGCGCGACGGCGATCGCGTCGTCGCCATCGTCCACGGCAAGGGCAACCACTCGCCCGGCGGCCACGCCGTGCTCCGCGGCGAGATCGCCGCCTGGCTCAGCAACGGCCGCGTCGCCCGCCACGTCGCCGCGTTCTCCACGGCCCCGGACGCCGAGGGCGGCGCCGGCGCCGTGCTCGTGCTGCTCGCGCGATGAGGCCGGAGGCGCGCGCGGAGCCTGCCGAGACGCCGGGACACGCGCGGCGGCCGGACGCGCGCGCCACGCGCGGCGGCGTGCTGCCGGCCGCGCGGGCGGCGCGCCGCGCCCTGCTGTCGGCCGCGGCGCTGCTCGCCCTGCTGCCCGCGTGCGCGCCGGCCCCGGCCGCGCCGCCCGCGCCGCCGCCGAGGCCCGCGCCGCCCCCGCCCCCGCCTTCGCTCGGCGACGGCGAGCGCGGCGAGTACCGCTCGGAGCGTTTCGATCTCCTGCTCCCCTTGCCCGACGCGCGCGGCTTCCGCGTCGAGGACGGCGAGGGCCCCTGGCTCGTCGCGACTCACGCCGCGTCGTCGACGTCGCTGCTCGTCCGCACCTGGCGCGAGGACGGCCGCGCGAGCCGCGCCGTGTGCGAGGCGCGCGCGCGGCTCTGGCGCGACCTGCCGCGCCCCGACCAGAGCCTCACCGCCGTGGAGCGCCGGATCGACGTGCCCGAGGGCTTCGACACCGTCGTGGCGATCGGCGTCGCCGACGCCCCGCCCGGCGCGCCGATCGACGGCTTCGCGGTCGCCTTCGGCGGCTCCGGCCGGCGCTGCTTCGCCTTCGTCGCCGAGACGCGCGCCGCGGGGCCCTCCGCCGAGCGGCTCGTCGCCGAGCGGCTCGCCGCGGTGGTCGAGATCTCCCTCGGCGGCCTCCGCCTCGTGCGCGAGACCGCGCCCGCCGTGCCGCGCGAGCCGCTGCCCTGAGACCGAGCCGCCGCCCTGAGACCGAGCCGCCGCCCTGAGCCCGAGGCTCAGCGGTAGACGCCGCCCCGCGCGCGCGCCTCGAGCGCCGCGGCGAGCTCCTCCTCGCCGATCGACCAGGCCTCGGCCGACAGCTCGCGCGCCTCGGCGGGCTTGAGCGCCTCGAGCGCCCGCGGCGCGAAGCGCAGCCGCGACAGGGACAGGAGGCGCTCCAGCGCCTCGGACGTCACGCCGCTCTGGAGCTCCCTCCGCCACGCGCGCTCGATCGCCTCGAGCCGCGCGGGGCTCTTCCACGCGTCGGCGAGCACCACGCGGCCGAGCCGCGCGTCGATCGCGTCGATCCCGGTGGGCAGCGCGACGATCGCCTGCTGCGCCGCGCGCGCCGGATCGCCGAGGCCGAGGGAGAGCAGCGCCCGCGCCGCGTCGAGCAGCCGCACCTCGTCGGGCCGGAGCGCGGCCCGATCGACGTGCGGGAGCCGCTCCAGCGCGATCGCGTAGCGCTCGCGGCGCGCGGCGTCGATCACCGAGGCCAGCGCGCAGAGGACCCGCGCCGTCGGCGGCGAGAACCACGGATCCGCGCGCTCGCTCGGCCGCTGCGCGGGGTCGTCGAGCTCGAGGGCGGCGGCGCGCCACACCGACGCGCGCGCGGCGAGGACGGCGCGCGTGGCCTGCACCGCAAGCACGAAGAGCGCGACCGCGGGGAGCAGGCCCTTCGCGCCCCAGCGGTCGCCGAGGAGGCAGCTCGCCCCGACGAGGAGCGAGAGCAGGAGGGCGAGCGTCAGCCGACGCCGGCGCCGCGCGGCGTCGCCCGCCGAGCCGGCAGCCCCGTCCGTCACGCCGACGATCTCGGCGCACCGCTCGAGCAGCCACGTCCAGGCAGATCCCACGTCCGCGGGATCAGGATGCCCGCCGCTACGCCTCGGCGCGAGGCTTTTCGATCTCCGCGCAGAGCGCGCGGGTGAAGTCGTCGGTGCTCGCGGTGCCGCCGAGGTCGCGGGTGCGCACCTGGCCGGCGCGGTAGACCGCCGTGAGCGCCCGCTCGATCCGGTCGGCCGCCTCGTGCTCGCCGAGGTGCCGCAGCATCATCACGGCGCTCTGCACGAGCGCCGTCGGGTTCGCGTAGCCCTTGCCCGCGATGTCCGGCGCCGACCCGTGCACCGCCTCGAAGACCGCGGCCTCGTCGCCGATGTTCGCGCCGGGCACGATCCCGAGGCCGCCGACCAGGCCGGCGCCGAGATCCGAGAGGATGTCGCCGTACAGGTTCTCCGTCACGAGCACACCGAGCTTGTTCGGCTCGCGGACCATCGTCATGGCGGCCGCGTCCACGATCATCTCGCCGAGCTGGACCTCGGGGTGACCGACGGCGACGCGCCGCGCGCAGTCGAGCGCCAGGCCGTCGGAGAGCTTCATGATGTTGGCCTTGTGGACGATGGTCACCTTGCTCCGGCCGTGCCGCTTCGCGTACCGGAACGCGAACTCGGCGATGCGCGTCGAGCTGCGCTCGGTCGTGAGCTTGATGCTCTGGGCCACGCCGGGCAGGATCATGAGCTCGAGCCCGGCGTAGAGCCCCTCGGTGTTCTCGCGCACGATGACCATGTCGACGTCGAACCGCGGCTCGACGCCCGGCAGGCTGCGGATCGGCCGCACGTTCGCGTAGAGGTCGAGCGTCTGCCGGAGCGTCACGTTGACCGACCGGAACCCGCCGCCGATGGGCGTGGTCACCGGGCCCTTGAGGGCGATCCGGTTCTTCCGCACGGCGTCGATGACGGGGAGGGGGAGCGGCGAGCCCGTCAGCTTCGCCACCTCGATGCCCGCGTGGTGGATCTCCCAGTCGACGGCGACGCCGGCGGCGGAGATCACGTCCTGAGTCGCCTTCACGACCTCCGGGCCGATGCCGTCGCCGGGGATCAACGTGATGCGATAGGGCATGGTCCGTCCCCTTAGCAGGTGTGCTGGCGGGAACAATGGGCAAGCGAGCCCGAGCGCGCGCCGCCGGCGCGCTCGCCCCGCTCGGCTCCCTGGCGCCGCGCGGTGGGTGACCCGGGCGAGGTGGTGCGATGCGCCTTTTACAACCGCGGCCGACCTCGCTAGGGTACGCCCCCGCACGGCCTGACGGGCCGCTGTCACCCGGAACCGGGCGCGGGCCGGGCCATCCGCCCCCGCCGATGTTCACCAACTAGAGTGAAGGAGCGTGCTCATGCACCCTCGTGTCTTGAAAGGTCGCAGCCTTGCTTTCGCGGCCTTCCTGCCTGCCGTGATCGCGTCGTTCTCGCTGGGGTGCGGTTACTCCGAGGAGGAGTGGAAGGCCCAGCTCGACAAGTACGGCCGCCTCCAGAGCCAGCAACAGAGCACGGAGCAACGCCTCGCCGAGACCCAGAAGGCGCTCGAGGTGGAGCAGGCGAAGGTCGCGGAGCTGACGAGGCAGCTCGAGGCGGCCGGCGTCGACATCAGCAAGCTGAACGAGAACCTCCAGGCGACGAGCACGCAGGTGTCGCAGCTGAGCTCGACGCTTGAGGAGCGCGAGAAGGCGCTCGCCGAGTTCAAGGCCCGCGCCCGCCAGCTGGAGCAGATCAAGGCGCGCTTCGAGACGCTCCGGAAGAAGCTGGACGAGCTCACGAAGCTCGGCCTCGCCGTGAACATCCGGAACAACCGGATGGTCATCTCGCTGCCGGGGGACGTCCTCTTCGACTCCGGGCGCGAGACGCTGAAGAAGGAGGGCAAGGAGATCCTCTTCAAGGTGGCCACGGTCGTCCGGAACGACCCGTCGCTGCTCAACCGCTACTACCAGGTCGCCGGCCACACCGACAACAAGCCGCTGGCGGGCGGTCAGTTCCGCGACAACTGGGGCCTGTCGCTGATGCGCGCGCGCGAGGTGCTGCTGTACCTGGTCAGCCCGGCCGACGTGAAGGGCGGCGGGGGCGCGCTCCCGGTCGCGAAATGGAGCGCCGCGGGCTTCGCGGACACCGACCCGGTCGCGACGAACGACACGGACGAGGGGCGGCAGAAGAACCGCCGGTGCGACCTCATCGTGGTGCCGAGCGTCGAGGAGATGCTCGACCTCAAGGCGATCACGCAGTAGCGCGGGCTCGCGCGGCGCGCGCCGCGGGGGCGGCGCGCGCTGCCGCGGTCCGGAGCCACGCTCGTCGGGCGCGTCTTCTGCGCCGTCAGGTCGGCTCGGGCCAGCTGCTGTGGCCATCGCCGCCCGGCCAGGGCGGCGCGGTCCTGCGAAACTCGCTCGGCGTCTGGCCGGTCACGGCGCGGAACGCGGCGGCGAACGCGCCGAGGCTCTGGAAGCCGACGTCGACCGCGACCTGCGTGACGCTGGCGCTCGGGCCGGAGAGCAGGTCGAGCGCCCGGAGCACGCGCGCGCGCGTGACGAAGGCGCGCCACGTGACGCCGGTCTCCTCGCGGAACCGCCGCCGCAGCGTGCGCTCGGTCGCCCCGGCGAACGCCGCGGCCCGCGCGAGATCCGCGCTCGCGACGTCGCCGAGCGCGCACGCGATCGCCCGCTGCACCGGCGGCGTCCTGCCGCGGGGCAGCCGGTAGGTGGCGCCGCGATCGAGGAGCGGCGCGATGAGATCCGCCATCGCCGCGAAGAAGGTGTCGGCCGCGGCGTCGTCCGGGCGCCGCGCGACGGGCCAGCGGCGCGCGTAGATCACCATCTCGCGCAGGAGCGCGGTCACCTCGAAGACCCTCACGGCCGCGAGGGGGGAGGGGAACGCCGCGGGCTCGAAATAGATCGAGACGATCGACGCGTCGCGACGGGTGGTCGCGTGCGGCTCGCCCGCGGGGATGAGCGCGGCGCGCTGCGGGGGGAGCAGGAAGGACGCGTCCTCGACGTCGAGGCGCGCCGTGCCGGCCAGGGGACAGAGCAGCTGGTGCCGCGCGTGCGTGTGCCAGGCGTAGGCGGCGCCCGGCAGCTCGTCCTCATAGGAGAACGCGCGCGCGGGGACCTCGTCGAGCCCGAGCCTGGCGAGGTGCTCGGCGGTCTCCGTGGGGGTCATGACGCGGGCTTGCACGGCGTGGCCTCTCGGCGACGATCTTTGTCCTGTCGCCGGCAGCCGTAAAGACGGAGGTGGTCCACCTTCGAGCCCCATGAGCCAAGCCGATCCCACGACGCATGATGCGCTGATCCAGGAACAGTTCACAAGGCAGGCCAGGCCGTTCGCCGAGGTCCCGGCCCACTCGGCCGAATCCGCCATGGCGCTGCTGCTCGACGCGCTCGCGCCGGCGCCGAGCGACACGGCCCTCGACGTCGCCTGCGGGCCGGGCATCGTCGCCTGCGCGCTCGCGCCGCGCGTGGCGAGCGTGCGGGGGCTCGACATCGTCCCGGCGATGCTCGACGAGGCGCGGAAGCGACAGGCGAGCCTCGGGCTCTCCAACGTCACCTGGGAGCTCGGCGACGCGAGCCGGCTGCCCTATCCGGACGAGAGCTTTCGCCTCGTCACGACCCGCTACAGCGTCCATCACCTGCTGGATCCGCTCGTGACGCTGCGCGAGATGGCCCGCGTGTGCCAGAGGAACGGGCGGGTCGCCGTGATCGACGTGGCGCCCGCCGAGGACAAGCGGGACGCGTACGACGCCGCCGAGAAGATCCGCGATCCGTCGCACGCGCGCGCGCACACCGAGCGCGAGCTCGGCGCCCTGTTCGACGCGGCGGGGCTCGAGATCGAGACGACCGCGCGGTACAGGCTCGAGGTGGAGCTCGAGGCCGCGCTCCGGGCCTCCTTCCCGGAGCCCGGCGGGGCGGACCGGCTCCGGGCCCTCTACCGCGCCGACGTCGGCGTCGACGCGCTCGGCGTCGGCGCGGCGCTCCGGGGGGACGAGGTGCGCTTCGCGTATCCGATCGTCATCCTGGTGGGGCGCAAGCGCGGCTGAGCCGAGCGGCGCGCGCGGCACGGCGCAACGACGGCGCCGGGGGCCGGGAGCTCAGGGGGGCGGCGCGGCCGGGCAGGAAGGGTCGGTCGTCGCCTCGACGTCGTCGACGTGCAGCGTCTCCTGACCGAGCGGCTCGTCGCAGACGCCGCTGGCGCCCAGCTTGAAGGAGAGGTGCTGGGGCCTGCCCGCCGTGCGCGGATCCAGGCAGATCGTCCGCTGCTTCCAGCGCTCGCTGGCAGGGAGGGCGGCGCCCGGGGTCGAGGAGGCGGTCGCCGCGCGGAGGTCGCTCGTGCGGTACCAGAACTTCAGCGCCGGGCCGGCCGTCCCCTCGGGCTCGGGCACCGTGAACACGGTGGAGGCCGACGGCTCCCGGCAGGCTTCTTCACGGACAGCGAGAGCGAGACCTCGCCGGAGTGCGCGGCGGCGGCGTCGACGGCGAGCCTGGCGCTGCCGCGCGAGGGATCGTCCGCGTTCAGGACCCACGCCGGCGAGAGGCTCGCGCCGGCGCCGGCGTTCTCGAAGCCGGGGTCGAACAGCGGCGCGTCCCCGGGGCACCGATCGTCGGAGACGAAGGCGAGATCATCCACCGCGAAGTCGCGTTGGTTCTCGTCCGTGCACGGCTGGCTGCTCCGGTTCCGGTAGGCGAAGGCGAGCCTGTGCGCCATGCCGAGCGCCCACCGGGGCAAGCAGACGTGCGAGACCTGCGCCTCGCCCGTGCCCGTCAGCGCCGTCAGCTGGTGCGTGCTCAGCGTGACGTTGACGACCGCGCCCGGGCTGCCCTGGCTCCAGATGCGGAGCGCCGGGTTCGGCAGCGCGGGGGAGGGCAGCGGGGCCGAGACCGTGCCCTCGAGCGAGGGATACTGGCAGAAGTGCGTGGTGCCGATGTGTCCGCCCTTGCCGCTGCCCTGGCCGAGGCCGCTCGCGACCTCGGAGACGCCGTTCTCCGGCTTCGCCGTCCAGCCCGCGTCGCCTGCCTCGAAGTCGCCGTTCAGCACCTGGCCCGGCAGGGGACAATCGCTCATCTCATCCGGTCGAATCGCGACGTCGTCGAAGGCCAGGATGTAGCCCTGTCCGGCTTCCTCGTCGCACTGGGGAGATCTCCGGGAGGGCCCGAGGAGCAGCTCGATCTGCCCGCCATAGGCGCGCTCTCCCAGGCAGACGCGCTGCGGGGCGAAGGACGAAGAAGGCATGAGATCGAGGTTGCTGAATCCGCCGTTGATGCGGACCCCGACGCCCGGGGGACCGATGCAGTCCATGCCGGCGTCGCAGGCGACGTGCGCGGCGAACGTGAGGAGCAGCGGCTCGGCGCACGCGAGGTCCGGCATCGTGAGCTGCTGAGAGAAGCCCGCCATCTGGCACACCGCGTCCCTGCCGATGACCCCGGCCCCCGGGTTGCCGTTGCCCTCGGCCTCGGGTCGGACGAGCGCGGCGCCCGTGGCGCTCCAGGTGTCCGCGCTCTCGAACGAGGGATCCTGCGGGCCTCCCCGCCAGACGCACTCGCCGTCGACGATGGCGTATCCGTCGGTGCAGCCGCAGCCCGAGATACACACGCCGTCCACGCAGCGGAGCTCGCCGTCGCACTCGCCGAGAGACCCGCACGGACAGCCCTCCTCTCCAGGAGGACAGCCAGCGCCGCCCGCCTCCCCGCCGGCGCCGCCCGCGCCCCCGGCAGCGCCGCCCTCGCTCGCGCTCCCTGAGCCGCCGTCTCCCGCGCTCCCTGCGCCGCCCTCGCTCGCGCTCCCTGCGCCGCCTTCGCCCGCGTCCCCTGCGCCGCCCTCGCCGCCTTCGCCGCCCGCGTCCGTCGCGCTCGACGCTGCGGCAGGAGCGCCCTGCTCCGTCCCGGAGCAAGCGCTCGCGAGCGCGCCGATCAAGGCGCAGCCGCAGGTGAGCGCGCGTGTCCACATAATCATCAATTCAAGTTAGCGGTCGAATCATGCACCGGCAAGGCGGATACCGTCTTTGCACAACAAGACGGATAGATAAGGAGTTCTCTCAAGTCGTATCGGGCAAAACCGGAGAGAGCGGCGCTGATCGCTGAACTCGAGCGCTCCTGCGCGACGCTCGAATGCGCGCGAATACCCATGAACGGGCGCATTCGAGCGCCCGAGGGGCGAGCGCCGGTCCGGCGGCGCTTCGCGCGAGCGGCATATTCCCCACACGCGCTCCGCAGCGCGAGCCGGGCAGGCGCCGTCGCGGCGCCGGCGGACGTTCATCGACTCACGACGTGCTCGGGGCAGCGCGTCACGCGTCAATCGCCGGAAGCGGCGCCGGAGGTGCCGAGCGCCGCGGGCGGCACGAAGCTCGAGACGGTGCTCCCCCCGGCGGCCTCTGCGTCGAGGAAGGCCCGCAGCTCGGCGAGCAGCGGCCGCGACGCGCCGACGAAGGGCAGGTGATCGTCGCCCGGCAGCTCGACGTAGCGCGCGCCGCGGATGCGGCCGGCCAGATCGCGCCCGGCCGCCGCGGGGACGGCCCGATCGCCGGCCCGGTGCAGCACCAGCGACGGGGCGCTCACCTGGCCCAGCGCCGACCGGATGTCGGCCGCCGCGTGCGCCCGGAGCATGCGCGCCGCCCCGCTCGGGCTCGCGCCGTGGCGCAGGTACGCGGCCCAGGAGCGCCGGAACGCGGCGTCCTCCGCGGCCGAGGGGGCGAGGCGATCGAGGAAGAGCGGCTCGCCCCAGGCGCTCCGCAGCGCGCGCTCGGCCTCCTCGGCGTCCTCGCCGGCGAGGCCGAAGAGGCACCCGGGCCAGGCCGCCATCTGCGCCGCGCTGCCGAGCGCGATCAGCGCGCGCGCCCGCGCCGGGTGCGCCGCCGCGAGCAGCGCGCACGGCGCGAAGCCGCCCCCCACGCCGAGGAGCGCCGCCCGCTCCACGCCGGCCGCGTCCAGGACGGCGAGCAGATCCTCGGCCTGCTGCTCGGCGGGCGCGCCGGCGCCCTCGCGCTCGCTCATGCCGGTGCCGCGCTGATCGAGCACGATGAGCCGCGACCCCGCGCCGAGCTCGGCGAAGAACCGGGACATGAGCGCGTCCTCCCACGCGGCCTCCACGTGCGTCACCCACCCCTGGACGAGCACCAGATCGAGCGGCCCGTCGCCGGCGGCCCTGTAGGCCAGGCTCGCGTCCGCGCGCGTGGCGAACCGGGTCTCCGCCGCGAGCAGCGGCGCCGGCGCCCGCGCGGAGGAGACCGCCGTCCCCCGGGCGGCCTCGAGCCCGCGCCGCATCGCCTCGGCGATCTGCGCGTACGCGCCCGCCCACGCCCGCGCGGTGGCGGGCGTCCACGCGTCGCCTTCCAGCGCCTCGAGCGCCTCGAGCAGCGCCCGGCCCACGGCGTCGAAGTGCTCGGGCAGCGTGGCGTAGGCCGCGTGGCGGCGCCCGAGCGCCTCGAGCATCTCGATCAGCTTGTCCGGCGCGCGCAGGTTGTCGATCACGAGCTGCAGCGCCGCGGCGAGCTTGAGCCGCTGCTCGCGCATGTCCGGCGGGAACAGCGCCCGGAGCGCCGGCTCCCGGTGGAAGAGCCGCTCGTAGAAGCGCGAGACGAGCTCCTCGGCGCGCGGCGCGAGGCGCGCGAAGGAGGCGCCCACGACGTCCGCGTCCGTCTCCGGCGACCCCGCGGACGCGGGCCCGGAGCGCACGATCTGGAACGCGCGGCAGAGCGCCTCGGTCTCCTCGAGCGAGGCCTGCACCTCCTCGGCCGACGCGAAGCGCGCCGCGGGATCGCGCTGGACGCAGCGGTCGATGACCGCCGCGAGCATCTCCGGGACGTCGGGGCACAGCGAGCGGAGCTGCGGGAGCGCGCGCGCCGTCACCCAGCTGGCGATGGCGTGCAGGTCGAGCCCGGCGTGCGGCAGCCGGCCCACGCACAGCTCGTAGAGGACCAGCCCGAGCGCGTAGACGTCGGACTGGAGCGTGCCGGCGGTCCCGGTCCAGAGCTCCGGCGCGAGGTAGAGCGGCGTGCCCATCATCGTGCCGCCGTGGGTCAGGCCGGCGGCATCGAGCGCGGGGGCCGCGTCGGGCTCCGTGAGGATCGCGGTCGTCAACGCCGACACGTCCGAGAGCGGCCGGCGCGCGGGCGCGCCGGGGGGCCTCGACGAGACGCGCCGGCCCGCGTCGCGGCCGGCGGCCCGGTCGACGAGCTTGGCGAGCCCGAAATCGAGCAGCTTCACCTCGCCGCTCGCGTCGAGCATCACGTTCGCCGGCTTGATGTCGCGGTGCAGGACGCCCCGCCGGTGCGCCGCGGCGAGCCCGCGCGCGAGGCCGAGCGCGATGCGCAGCGCGGCCTGCCACGGGACCGGCTTCGGGAGCAGCTCGAGCGGCTCGCCCTCGACGAACTCGTAGGCGATGTAGGGGCGCCCGCGCACCTCGCCGATCCGGAAGACGGCGACGACGTTGGGGTGCTGGAGGCGCGCGATGGCGCGGGCCTCGACGCGCAGCCGCTCGATGGTCCTCGGATCGGGGTTGTCCGCGGCGACGAACTTGAGCGCGACGGGCCGGTCGAGGACCTCGTCGTGGGCGAGGTACACCTGCCCCATGCCCCCGCGGCCGAGCGGCCTGACCACGCGGTAATCGTCGAAGGCCGAGGGCGGCGCCCACGGCTCCGAGGACGACGGCGGCGGCTCGGCCTCGTCGGAGCGGTGCTCCGTCGAGGGGAGCAGGAGCGGCGCGCCCACGTCGCTCTCGCTCGGGCGCGCCGAGATCGCCGCGCGGCAGTCGGCGCAGCCGTCGACGTGCGCGCGCAGGGTCGCCGTGGCCTCGTGCGGGAGGCGGCCCTCGAGCCAGGCGGCCAGGGCGTCTTCGGACGGGCACGGGATCATGCGCTGCGGTTCTCCGGAGCGGCATTCTCCGTGCGAGGGGTGTTCCGCGCAATGGCGGCGCGGGCTCTGCCGCGCCGCGCTGCGCCGCTGCGGTCGCGAGACGGAGCCCGTCTGTCCCGGCCGCGCCGCGTCGACGCGCGGCGCGGGCCCGGCCATGGAGCGCGTTCGCGGCGCGCGGGGGGCACATCGCCGGCGGTGGACCGGCGCAGCCGGGGTGTCACGATCTGGAATTGTATGAGCAAGTCGAAGCCACCGCCGAGCCCAGCGCCCCGGTCGGAGACGGTGCGGCAGACGCTCTTGGAGGAGCTGCGCAGGGGCGCCGCGACCGCGTGGGAGCTCTCCGCGCGCGTCGGGCTGCGCGAGCGCGACGTGACGCCGCACCTCGAGCACCTCGCGCGCTCGCTGCGCGCCCGCGGCGAGCGGCTCTCGATCGCGCCGGCGCGCTGCCTGCGGTGCGGCTACGCGTTCGACGAGCGGCGCTCGCTGGCGAAGCCGAGCCGCTGCCCGGCGTGCCGCGGGGAGCGCATCGAGGCGCCGCGCTTCCGCGTCGACGCGGGCGAAGGGTGACCCGCCCCGCGGCCGCTCACAGCGTCGGCCGATCGAGCGTCCCGGGGCGCCGCCGCCACGCGGCGCGGGCCTCCACCTCGCCGAGCAGGCGCGGGCCCGCGCGCTCGCCCGCGCCCGCGAAGAACGCGCGGGCGCGGGCGGGATCGCCGTGCGCCGCGTAGAGCTCGACGAGCTCGCGCTCCGCGGCCTCGTCGATCGTCGCCTCCGGCGAGCCCGCGCGCGCGGGGCCGAGCTGCACGATGGCGCGCAGCGCCTCCATCGCCTCCTCGACGGCGCCCCCGCGGCCGAGCCCCCGCAGGCTCCACGACTTCACGTAGAGCGCGCGCTTTCGCAGCGCCGCGCCCGCGGCGCCGCGGAGGGCGTCGTCGCAGGCGTCCACGGCCTCGTCGAGGCGCCCCGCCGCGAACGCGAGGTTGGCCAGCGCGAGGTGGGCCTCGGGCGCCTCGCGCGACGCCGGGTGCTCGAGGGCGAGCTGGCGCAGCCGCGCCTCGGCGCCGCGCAGGTCCCCGCCGTCCTGGAGCGCCTGCGCGAGCTTGAGGAGCGCCGAGGGCCGCTGCTCCGCCGCGCGCAGCGCCGGCGCGTCGACGAGCGCGGCGTAGGCCGCGACCGTCCTCGAGAGCACCCGCGCGGCCTCCGCCTCGAGCGCCGCCCGCCGGGCCTCGGCGCGCTCGCCCGCGGCGCCGGCCTCCGCGGCCTCGTCGAGCACGAAGAGCTGCACGCCGATCGCGCGGCGGCGGCTCTCCAGCGACTCCGCCTCACGGAAGAGCCGCTCCGCCGCCGCGCCGGCGTCTCCGTGGCCGGGGCGCGCCGGCGCCGCCGCGCCGGCGTCTCCATGGCCTGCGCGCGCCGGCGCCCCCCGCGCGATGCACCCCGCCGAGGCGAGGGCGAGGGCCGCGAGGGCGGCGAGCCGCCGCGCCGCCGCCCTGCGCGGCTCCGTGAACCTCCCGGCGACCCTCGCTGCGCTCTCCAGCACCCGTGACACTCCCTCTCCTCGTGGCTCACCGGCTGCCGAGGACGCGAAGCGCCGCGCCCCTCGCGAGCCGAACGGCGCGGGAAGATAGCGGCGGACGCCCCCGCGACCAGGCCAATCGGCGGCGAGCGCGCCGATTCTCGCCCTGCTGCCGCGCGGAGATCTGGGCCTTTCGAGCGCCGTGCGCGGCGGATCACACGCGGCGCGCCGGGCGGAGCGAGGCGCCGCCGCGCGCGCGCCGGAGCGCGCCCCGCCTCGGCCCGTCCATTGCGTCTCGGCCTTCATCTTCCCCGTCCGCGCCGTCGCTTCACACCGGGCGGGGAGCGCCTCGAGATGGAGAGTCACGACATGGCGACAAAGGTGAACTGCCTCCCGTTCACGATACCCTCGATGCCGCGCCTCGGGCTCGACGACCTCGAGGACCGCTTCAGGCGCCTTTCGCTCCTCATGTACGACACGAGCGTTCCGGGCGCGACGCTGGAGAAGGAGGTTTATCCCTACCTCGCCCCTGGCATCGAGTTCGTCAGCCCGTGGCGGCGCGTGCGGGGCGTCGAGACGTACCAGGTCGACCTCGCCGGAGCGCGCGGCGGCCCCCGCTTCGACCTCGACGTCTCGCAGCTGAGCGTCCGGCTCTGCGCGCCGCGCGACGCGGGCCGCGCCGTCGTCGACGGCACCCTCTACCTGAGGCTGTTCCCGCGCTGCGCGTACCCGATGCGGGTGATCCTGACGTACGAGTTCGACCTGATCGATGGAGGCGAGAGCTTCAGGATCACGCGTCACGAGGAGATCTGGCGCGTCGCGGACGTCCTGCGGAGCGTTCCGTTCCTCGGCCGCTCCTACGACGTCTTCCGGTCCTGCTCGGGTTACCTCTTCACCGGGGCGGTGCTCCTCTCCCGCGCCCTCGCCGGCCGGCCGGCCGGCCCCGAGGCCGCGCGGGACGCTCCCGGAGCACGAAACGCGCAAGGACGTCCCGCTTGACGAGCCCAGGTCACCGCGATAAAACTCCCCTCGTGAGCTCCCACCTCACCGCGACCACGACGACCACTACCCGCACCGGCGGGATGGTTCTCGTGTGCATGCGATGAGCTGACGATCCACGAGACACCAAGCCCCGCCGGACTCCGGACGGGGCACGTCGCTTTTCAGCGCTCCGTCTGGCCCGGCCACCGCCGACGGAGACTGACATGCTCGACGAAGACGATCATCGTTATTTGGGCCAGCGCCTCGATCTGTTCCACCTCCAGGAGGAGGCGCCTGGCATGGTGTTCTGGCACGCGCGCGGCTTCACGCTCTATCGCCTCCTGGAGGAGGCGGTCCGGCGCCAGATGATGCGCGACAGCTATCGAGAGGTCCGCACGCCAGTGATCCTGCGGCAGGCGATCTGGAAGGCGAGCGGCCACTGGGACAACTTCTCCTCGAACATGTTTCGGCTGTCCGAGGAGGATCACGCCGCCGCCATCAAGCCCGTGAACTGCCCGGGTCACATGCAGATCGTGGCGCGCATGGCGCCGTCGTACCGGGATCTGCCGCTCCGGATCGGCGAGCTCGGCATGGTGCACAGGGACGAGCCGAGCGGCACGCTGCACGGGCTGTTCCGGCTGCGGCAGTTCACGCAGGACGACGGCCACATCTTCTGTGTCGAGGAGCAGGTCGAGGCCGAGGTCGTGCGCTTCGCGAGCGCGCTGCGCGACTTCTATGCGGGCTTCGGCTTCCACGACATGGCGGTCGGCTTCTCGACGCGCCCCGCCGAGCGCTACGGGAGCGACGCCGTGTGGGACCGGGCGGAGGCGGCGCTGTCCGCCGCGGCGCGGAGCGCGGGGCTCGCGTACCGCCTCCAGCCCGGGGAGGGGGCCTTCTACGGGCCCAAGCTCGAGTTCGTGCTGCGCGACCGGCTCGGGCGGAGCTGGCAATGCGGGACGATCCAGCTCGATCTCGTGCTGCCGGAGCGCTTCGACATCACCTATGTCGACGCTTCGGGCGCGCGCCGGCGACCAGCGATCCTCCACCGCGCGCTGTTCGGCAGCGTGGAGCGCTTCCTCGGCATCCTGCTCGAACATTACCGGGGCGCGCTGCCGCTCTGGCTATCTCCCGAGCAGGTCGTCGTGGTGCCGGTGACAGACGCGCAGCGCGCCTATGCTGACGAGGTCCAGGAGCGCCTCCGGCAAAAGGGGGTGCGCGCGATCCTCGACGCGGGCGACGATACGCTGTCGCGGAAGATCGCCCTCGCGCACGCCGCCTCGATCCCCCTGGTCGCGGTGGTGGGCAAGCGCGAGGCCGAGCGCCGCTCCGTGGCGCTCCGGGAGCGCGAGGGCGGACAGCAGCGCGAGCTCCCGCTCGACGAGGCTGTCGCCGAGGTCATGCGGCGGTGTGAGCCGCAGGCCTGAGCGCGCGCCGGCGATCTCCCGGAACCAGACGCCGGCGCGCGTGTCGTACGGATCCCCGGAGCCCTGCTCTCCCGGCCCGGGGATCCGCACCACGACCCTCACCTCACCCACGGAGCACCATGGGATCTCTGCCGCCCGGCCCGAAGTCGTTCAGCCTCGTGGACTACATCCGCTCTGGATTCATCTCCTCCGAGCCCGTCTTCAAGCGCTACGCCGCCCAGCACGGCCCGACGTTCCGCGTGAAATCTCCGAACGGGATGCTGACCATCACGGCTGATCCGGAGGCGATCCGCGCGATTTACACGGCCGACCCCGACACGTTCGGGGTCTGGGCCGCCGAGCTGGTCGAGCCGGTCTTCGGGACGACCTCGGTGGTCGTGACGACGGGCGCCCGGCACCGGCGCGATCGGAAGCTGCTCGGGCCGCCGTTCGGCGCCGGCGCGATGCGCGGTTATGGCGAGGCGATCGCGGACATCAGCCTGGGCGAGGCGTCGCGGTGGCGCCCGGGGCGCTCGTTCTCGATGCTCGCGGCGACCCAGGCGATCGCGCTCGACGTGATCGTCCGCGTGGTCTTCGGCGTGAGGGGCGAGGAGCGCGTCGGGCGGACCCGCGAGGCCGTGCTCGCGCTCATCGACTCGCTGAGCCCGAGCTTCTTCGTCCTCCCCGCGCTCCGGCGTGAGTTCGGCGGCTTCGGCCCTTATGCGCGCAACCGGCGCGCGGCCAGGGCGCTCGAAGCGCTGCTGGTCGAGGAGGTCCAGCGGAGGCGCGCGGCGGGGGACGCCTCGCAGGACATCCTGGGCCTGATGATGAGCGCCCGCCACGACGACGGCGGGGGCATGAGCGACGTCGAGATCGCGGATCAGCTCCGCGCGCTCCTGTTCGCGGGCCACGAGACGACGGCCATGTCGCTCGGATGGGCGATGTACTGGCTGCACCGCGAGCCCGCCGTGCTCGCGCGCCTCCTCGCCGAGATCGACGCGCTCGGCCCGTCGCCCGCGCCGGACGCGCTCGCGTCGCTGCCGTACCTGGAGGCGGTGTGTCTGGAGGCGCTGCGCATCCACCCGCCGGTGGTCGACGTCGGCCGCGTCGCGAAGAGGCCTTTCCAGCTCGGGCGCTACACCATCCCGGCCGGCGAGTCCGTCGCCGCCTCACCGCTGCTCCTGCACGGCCGCGAGGATCTCTACCCGTCGCCCGAGCGATTTCGCCCCTCCCGCTTCCTCGAGCGGAGGTTCTCTCCGTTCGAGTACATCGCCTTCGGCGGCGGCGCCCGCAGGTGCCTGGGCGCGGCGTTCGCGATGTACGAGATGAAGGTCGTCCTCGGCACGATCCTCGGGAGATATCGGCTCCGGCTCGAGAGCCAGGCGCCCATCCAGCACGTGCGCCGCGGGCTCACCATGGGGCCGAGCGGGGGCATGGCGATGATCCTGGAGGGCGAGCGGGAGAGGCCCAGGGCGGCGGGCGGCGGCGCGGCGGCGGAGGGCAGCCAGGCGGAGCCGGCGCTTCAGGGCGTCGCGTCGGGGCCCGCAGCGAGGTGCCCCATGGGCTTCTCCTGAGCGCCGCTCGCCGGTGCCCCCTGCGCGTCGCGGGCCGCGCGCGCCGCGACGTTCACCGAGCGACCTCATGATCCCGGTCGCGCCGACCGGCGCGCTTGCGCCGCTCCACGAGGAGCGGCAATCCGTCCCGCGGCACGAGCGGCCGCTGGCCGAAGGCGCCCGCCTCGTAGCCTGCCGGCAGCTCGAACCGGAAGTCCCTCACCAGCGCGGCCAGCATGAGCTTCATCTGCAGGATCGCCGTCCGCTCGCCGATGCACTTGCGCATCCCGAGCCCGAAGGGGATGTACGCCGGAGGCGGGCGCTCCACGTGCCACGGCGAGCCCGGCACGAAGCGCTCCGGGAGAAACGACTCCGGGTTCTTCCAGTACTGGGGAAGCCGCTGCATCACATAGGGGCTCACGAGCACCTCATTGCCGGCGCTCACCGCGTGCGGCCCGTGGAGGAACTCCCTCCGCGCCTCGCGCGCCAGCACCCAGACCGGCGGGTGCAGCCGCAGCGCCTCCAGCACCACCGCGGACAGGAGCGGGGCGCGCTCCACCTCCGCGCCTCGCGCGCCGATGGCGTCGAGCTCCTCCTCGAGGTCCCTCCGTACCTCAGGGCGCCGGGCGAGCTCGTAAAGCGCCCACGCCGACGCCGCGGCCGTCGGCACGTGCGTCACCAGCATCATCACGATCTCGTCGATCAAGGCCTGATCGTCCATCTGGCCGGCGTCCACCGCGCGCAGGAGCGGATCGAGCAGATCGACCGCGCCCGGGTTCCCTGCGGCCCTGCGGTGCTCCGCCGCCCTCAGGATGGCCGCCGCGAGCGCCTCCCTGGCCCGATCGTAGGCCGCCTCGTCGTCGGCGGCGTGCCCGAGCCACGCCTCCACCCGCGGCAGCTCGGCCGCGATGTGCTCCACGACCCGCTCTCCCGCGTCCCCGAGGAGCAGCATCGCCGCGCTCCGCAGGGCGACGTCCTCGAGCGCCGGCAGCACCGGCCGCGCCTCGCCGGCGCGCAGCCGCGCGAGCCCCTCGCGCACCGCGCGCTGGGCGCCTTCGGCGCGCGCGAGCAGCGCCGCCCGCGTGAACGCCGGCGCGAGCGCCCGCCGGCGTTCCAGGTGCTCGCTCCCCTCGAGGCGGGCGACGCTCCGCGGATAGGCGTCCTGCATCCGGTGCGGCGGCGTCTTGTCCGTGAAGCCCTCCCGGTCGGAGAACACCCGCTGGATCGCCGCCGGATCGGCGACCGCAAAGCACTGCTTGAGCCCCAGCCGGAACCGGAAGAAATCGCCGTACGCCAGCGTGCCGTCGAGCAGGAAGGCGAGGGGATCCGCGCGGAACTCCGGCCAGGAGCCGTGCAACGGGTGACCTTTCGGACCGGGCGATCGGATCATGGCCAGTTCTCCCGAGGGCGCGGAGCGTCGTTCAGGAAGCCAGCCGGGCGCCGGCGCGGAGGCTCAGGTACACCGCCGCGTGGCTCAGATCCGACGGCGCGCGGAGGCTCAGATAGACGACCGGATACCCGAAGTCGTAGGCCGAGGCGCCGGGCTCCGCGCGCACGTGCTCCTCATAGGCCCTCGCGAGCTCCTGCTCGGTGCACGAGCAGCCCGCCTCGGCGGCGATCGCGAGGATGCGCGCCATGTCCCCGTCGGCCTCGGCCATCTTCTCCGCGAGGCGCTCGTCCGCCTCGACCTGCGCCAGAAACGCGCGCGCGTCGCTCCTCTTCGCGTCTCCTGCCCTCATCCCCTGGTTCATGCTCGAAAAACCGGTTGCTGCGAGTTGTCCGTCCATGTGCGCAGACCTCCTTCGGGCCTCTGGGGGTCACGACGCCGCGGCGGCGGCGTGCCGCGCGGTCCGTCGTCTCCCATCGCCCGTCGCTCACTCGCTCACCCCCAGAGCAGGTCCCGCGCCAGCGCCGCGGGCCCGCGAAATGGCCGTTGCAGGGCGGCCCTCACCAGGCCTGTTGCGCGCGCTGCCGCGCGAGTTGCGCGAGCGCTCGCGCAACTCGCGCAGCAGCTCCTCCCTGGACCGCTCCGGCGCGACGGGGCGCCGGTGTCGGCCGACGGGCGAAAGGGCTGGGCCCCCTCGACGCGCACTCCGGCCGGCGGGGGTCTCGCCGGCCCTGCGATCCTGCTTGACGATGTTAGTTAGCCTTACTAACTATTGGGGGTGACCGACACGCTGACCGTCTTCACCACGCTGCTGCTCGCGCGGATCGCTCGCGTGGATCGCACCGCCTTGCCGCTGATCCAGGAGCGCCTCGCCGAGCGGGGGGTCACGCTCGCGGAGTTCCGCCTGATCGGCGCGCTGCTCGGAGAGCGCGTGGGGCTCACCCAGCGCGAGCTCGCCGAGCGGCTGCAGATCACGGCCGCGTCGCTCTCGGCCCTCGTCGGTCGCCTCGAAAAGAAGGGGCTCGTCGAGCGGACCCCCGACGAGAGCGACGCGCGCGCGTTCCGCGTGCGCTGCACCCGTCAGAGCGCGGAGTACGACTGGGCCCAGGGCGTGGTGGTCGAGGTGGAGCGCCGCGCGACGCGGGGCATCCCGGCCGCGGAGCTGGAGACGACGAGGCGCGTCCTCGCCGACATGATCGGCAATCTCGAGATCGACGACACGCCCGTGCCATCGATGAAGAGGAGAGAGAAATGAAGCTCGCAGGGTAATCGCGAGCGATGCGCAGGTCGCGTCTCATGATGACGGAGCGCTCCTCGCCGGCCAGCGCGTCGAGGAGCGCGCGCATCTCGACGGTGGCGCCCGCCTCGACCGCGCGCTTCCACGTCGCGTCGACGTCGGGTCGAGGTGGAGCGTCACCGCGGAGCCGCCGAGCGCCTTCGGCGTGCGGCTCACCCCGCCGCACAACCGACCGGCATGGCCGCGCGCTCGCCCGCCCTCGGCGCGGGATCCCAGCCCGGAGATGCCGGGCAGGCTTGTGATCCGGGCGAGCGGCTCCAGATTGTCCTTACACACCTACTGTACGAGGAGAGCCATGCTGCAGAAGCCCATCGAAGGTGCGTGTTTCCTGTGCGAGGCCAGCGCGGCGCGCTGGAACGATCCGGCGGCGGCCGGCGATCCATCGGAGGCGGGCCGCGAGAAGGAGGGCCTCGCGCGGCGGCTCGACGAGCTCAGGAAGGGGGCGTGCACCCCCGAGGAGCTCCGCTCCCACCTCCTGCAGATGTGCGCGATGTGCCAGAGGGTGCTGATGGATGTGGGCGAGGGCGCGACGAAGGAGGAGGTCATCTCCCGGCTGGAGTACCGCGTCGCGCGCCTGCGAGACGTGGCGCGCGCCGAGGGCGGGGCCGCTGGCTGAGGCCGCGCCGAGGCGGTCGCTGCCCGGGCGCGCGCGACGCCGCGGCCGCAGCTCAGGATTCCGCGGCGCGGCTGAGGACGCCGGGCGCCGGCCCCGGAGGAGAGGAGCGGATGGAGAGGACAGCCGACGTGCAGGCGAGGCGACAAGGACGGATCACGGATGTCCTTGTTATGCGATGTCGTGAGCGCTCTCGTGCCGTCCGGACATCGCGGCAGAGGCGGCGAAGCGCCGCGCGGAATCGCGGGGCGAGGCGCGCG
This sequence comes from Sorangium cellulosum So0157-2, assembly GCF_000418325.1. Taxonomy (GTDB): domain Bacteria; phylum Myxococcota_A; class Polyangia; order Polyangiales; family Polyangiaceae; genus Sorangium; species Sorangium cellulosum_D. The sequence goes on along the minus strand of NC_021658.1, from coordinate 10,740,172 downwards.
GGAGCGGGCGAGCGGCGCCGGGAAATTCGCGTGCGGGGGGGCGGGATCACCCACTACGCTGGGCACCTCCTCGAACCGCGAAGGCTACCATGAGCGATGACATCGTTGAGCTGACCACGAAGCACACGTACGGCACCTGGCGCGCTCAGCGCGGCTGGAAGCCGATCCACGTCACCCGCGCGGAGGGCTGCGCATTCTGGGATGCGTCCGGCAAGCGTTATCTGGACCTGTCCTCGCAGCTCATCTGCTCGAACCTCGGACACCAGAACGAGGCCGTGATCGAGGCGATCTGCGCGCAGGCGAGGCAGCTCGCCTACATCAGCCCGGCGCACACGTGCGAGGTGCGGGTCCGGGCGGCGCAGAAGCTCCTGGAGGTGATGCCGAAGGGGCTCGACAAGTTCTTCTTCGCGACGTCGGGCACCGAGGCGAACGAGGCGGCTTTCAAGATGGCGCGGCTCTACACGGGCAAGCACAAGATCATCGCCCGCTACACGTCGTACCACGGCTCGACGGGGGGCTCGGTCGCGGCGACCGGCGACTTCCGCCGCTGGTTCATCGAGCCGGCCGGCAAGATCCCGGGCGTGGTGTTCGGCCCGGAGGTGAACTGCTATCGCTGCCCGCTCGGCCGGAGCTACCCCGAGTGCGGCGTCGCGTGCGCCGACTACCTGGCTTACATGATCGACCACGAGGAGAACGTGGCGGCGGTGCTTGTCGAGCCGATCGTGGGCACGAACGGCGTCCTCATCCCGCCGGCCGAGTACCTGCCGCGGATCGCCGAGGTCGCGCGCAAGCGGGGCGTGCTCCTCATCGCGGACGAGGTGATGAGCGGGTGGGGAAGGACCGGAAAGTGGTTTGCGGTCGATCACTGGGGGGTGGTGCCGGACATCCTGACGACCGCGAAGGGCGTGACGAACGCGGCCGCGCCGCTCGGGGTGGTGGCGACGTCGCGCGCGATCGCGGACTACTTCGATGACAACATGTTCGCCCACGGCCACACCTACGAGGCCCACCCCCTCACGCTGGCCCCGGTGGTCGCCGCGATCGACGAGTATCGGCGGCTCGACCTCCTGAACCGCGCGACGAAGATGGGAGAGGTCGTGGGCGAGAAGCTCCGCGCCCTCAAGGAGAAGCACCCCTCGATCGGCGATGTGCGCGGGATCGGCCTGTTCTGGGCGGTGGAGCTCGTGAAGGACCGCGCGACGAAGGAGCCGTTCAACGTGCCGCAGGACAAGGCGGCTCGGCGGCCCCTGGTGATCGACGCGGTGGTCGCCGAGGCGGCGAAGCGCGGGGTGTCGCTCATGGGGTGGGTGAGCCACCTGCTCGTGGCGCCGCCGCTCATCATCAGCGAGGCGGAGATCGAGGAGGGGATGGCAGCGCTCGACGCGGCGCTCGACGTCGCCGATCAGAAGCTCTCGGCCTGAGGCGCCCCCGAGGGCCGGGCGGCCCGCGGGGCGGTCGGGCGGGCGTGGCCCGGGCCGGCGTGGCCCGGGTCGGCCAGGCCGGGGCTGGCGCGGGGGATCGGGCCGGCGTGCTATGCTCGCGGGCATGATGGCACGTACGAACGGCATCCCGACCCGTCCGCCCCGGAACACGGGGCCGATCGAGCTGCGGGACTTCGGGCCGACCGGCCGCCGGCTGGGTACGCCCGACGACTGTTACGACGGCAGCCCGTGGGAGCTGCACCGCGGGGAGCTGATCGAGCAGATGGGGAGCAAGGATATCCATGGCATCGTGATGGCCCTGCTCGCCGCCCTGTTCCGCACGCACGCGCGCGAGGGGTTCACGGTGATGACCGACGTGTACTGCGACCTCAGCGACCCGGCGGGGCCCTCGCTCCGGGCGCCCGACGTGGTGCTCGTGGGCGATCTCTCATCGCCGCGGAACGACGCCTACCGCGGCACGCCGGTGCTGGCCGTGGAGATCCGGGGCACCCAGTCGAAGCGCTACCTCGAGGAGAAGGTGAAGCTGTACCTGGAGCACGAGTGGCCCTGGGTCTGGATCGCGCACGCGGAGCGGCGGGAGCTCGAGGTCGTGCGGCCGGGGACGGCGTCGATCACCTACCGGCCGGGCGCCGAGGTGCCGCTCCTGCCGGAGCTGGACAAGCACGGCCTCGGCGCCGTGCCGGTCGCGGCGCTGTTCGAGGAGCGCGAAGCGTCGCGGTTCACGGACGAGTGGGTGCGGGCGCGCGCCCAGTCGCAGGCCCACGCGCGCGCGATCCTCGCGGTGCTCTCGGCGCGGGGCCTCGCGGTGCCCGAGGCGGTGCGGGCCCGGGTGCTCGCGTGCGAGGACCCGGCGGCGCTCGGGCGCTGGCTGACCAGCGCGGCGACGGCGGCGAGCGGCGAGGCGTTCGCGGCGGCGGTGGATCGCGGGTGACGCCGGCGGCCGTCACCGGCCCGAGGGGGCCGGCGGCGGCGCCGAGCCGGGCGCGCACGCGGCGGCGCGCCCGAGCAGCAGCTCGCGCTCGCGCGCGTTGCGCGTGAGCGACGCCGCGCGCTCGAACTCGACGCGCGCCTCGTCGAGGCGGCCGAGCTTCGCGAGGAGGTCGCCGCGCACGCTCGGCAGGAGGTGGTAGCTCTCGAGGGCGCGCTCCGAGGTCAGCGCGTCGACCACGGCGAGGCCCGCGGCCGGGCCGAACGCCATCGAGAGCGCGACGGCGCGGTTGAGCTCGACCACGGGCGACGGCGTGACCTGGGCGAGCGCCGCGTAGAGCGCCGCGATGCGCGCCCAGTCGGTCTCCGCCGCGGTGCGCGCCCGCGCGTGGCAGGCGGCGATCGCGGCCTGGAGCGCGTAGGGCCCTCGCGCGCCGCCGAGCTGCTCGGCGCGCTCCAGCGCGGCGAGGCCGCGGCGGATCAGGAGGTGATCCCAGAGGGCGCGGTTCTGATCCAGGAGCAGGATGGGCTCGCCCGACGGGCCGACCCGCGCCCTCGCGCGCGACGCCTGGATCTCCATGAGCGCGGCCAGGCCGTGGACCTCCGGCTCCTTCGGGACGAGCTCGGCCAGGATGCGGCCGAGGCGGAGCGCGTCCTCGCAGAGGGCAGGGCGCATCCAGTCGTCGCCGGCGGTCGCCGAGTAGCCCTCGTTGAAGATGAGATAGACGACCTGGAGCACCGAGGACAGCCGGGGCGCGAGCTCGGCCCCGCGGGGGACCTCGAAGGGGACGCGCGCCTCGGCGAGGGCCCGCTTGGCCCGGACGATGCGCTGGGCGACGGTCGGCTCCGGGACCAGGAACGCGCGCGCGATCTCCTCGGTCGTCAGGCCTCCGAGCAGGCGGAGCGTGAGCGCCACCTGCGCCTCGGTGGAGAGGACCGGGTGGCAGGCGGTGAACACGAGGCGCAGGAGGTCGTCGCCCACGTCGTCGTCGAGCGCGGCATCCGGATCGGGCGCGGCCATCGCGCGCTGGGCCTCGATCTCGTGGCCGAGCTCCTCGTGCTTCCTCTCGAGCAGCTTGCTCCGGCGGAGCTCGTCGATCGCGCGGCGCTTCGCGGTGGCCATGAGCCACGCGCCCGGGTTGTCCGGGACGCCCGACTCCGGCCACCGCTCGAGCGCGGCGACGAGCGCGTCCTGCGCGAGCTCCTCGGCGAGGCCGACGTCGCGCACCATCCGCGTGAGGCCGGCGATGAGCCTGGCGGACTCGATCCGGAAGACCGCGTGGATCGCGCGATGCGCCTCGGGAGCCGTCACGGCGGCCGATCAGAGCAGCTTCCTCCGCCGGCGCAAGCCCCCTCGGCCGCCGCGATCCCCCCGGGCGCGCCGTGGCTACTTCTTCGCCTCGACCTGCGCCCGCAGGCGCTCTTCCTGCTCCCGGAGCTCGGGCGTGAGCGCGGGGCCGAAGTCCTCCGCCGTGAACACCTGCCGGATCTCGACCTCGGAGTCCTCGTACATGGGGTTGGGACAGCGCTTCACCCACTCGATGGCCTCTTCCTTCGACTTCACCTCCCAGATCCAGTAGCCCGCGATAAGCTCCTTGGTCTCGGCGAAGGGCCCGTCGAGCACGGTCCGCTTGTCGCCCGAGAACCTGACGCGCGCGCCCTTCGCGCTCGGGTGGAGCCCGTCGCCCGCGACCATCACGCCTGCTTTCACCAGCTCCTCGTTGAACTTCCCCATCTCGGTGAGGAGCTGCTCGCTCGGCATGACGCCCGCTTCGCTGTCCTTGGTGGCCTTGATCAGGATCATGAATCGCATGGTCGTTCTCCTTGCTTCCGTGGGGAGCCGGGCTTCCGGGCTCCAGCAGGGGTGCGTCCCTGGCTCTACCGACGCGACGAACCGGAGGGGGCAAGATCGACACGCGGGGCGATCTTTTTTGCAGCTGATGACAAGTGGACGAATTTGTTGAAGTTTGCGCGTTCCGGCCGCTGGCCCCTGACCGGGATCTCGATGACCGCCCTCGGCGGCCCTCGCTCCGGGGGGCCGTGGCCGGCGCGGCCGGAGCCCCGCTAGAAGCGGCTGTGCAGCAGCGCGCCGCCGCCGCCCGGCAAGATCGCGGGCGTGAGGGCGACCGAGGTGCCCTGCTCCGGCGTCGTCAAGAAGAGCACCAGGCCGGCGCCGAGCCCGGCGAGGCCGATGGCGCCGAGCACGGTGCTCGTGGTGGTGAGCGTCTGGCCTCGGGAGCTCAGCGACATGCCCTCGTCGCTGCACTGCGAAGGATCCGGGCACTCCTTCTCGAGATCTCCCTTCGCGCCGATCGCCAGCCCGCCCGTGATGAGGCTGCCGCCCAGGGCCGCGACGCCGACGCCGCCGACCACGAAGGCGAGCGTCCGCCGCGCGCTGGAGGCGGGCGGCGGGGCGTCCGGGGGAGGCGAGGGGGCCCGCGGCGCGTCGGACACGCGGACCGCGGGCGGCGGGGCGGCGGCGACCGGCGGCGGCTCGAGGCGCACGTCCTTGCGCGCGCCCTCGTCGACCGACACGCGCGCCTCGGCCTGCCGGCCGTCCGCCCACCTCGCGACGAGCACGTGGTCGCCGGGATCGACCGGGAGCTCGCTGCCGAGGCTGGCCTGCGGCATCGCGGCCTGGTCGAGGAGCACCTCCGAGGGCGCCGGCGCGCCGCCCGCGACCTGCACGACCAGCTTGGGCAGGCGCGGCTCGAGATCCGCGATGCGCTGCTGCGTGATCGGGAGGCGGGGGTCGCCGGGCGTCAGCTGCGTGAGGAGCTCCTTGTAGTGCTGCGTTGCGCTGGCGAACCGCCCGAGCTCGGCCTCGCACTGCGCGAGGTTGAACAGGGTGCCGCGAGCCGGATACAGCTCCTGGCTCTTGCGGAAGAGCGGAATCGCACGGACGCAGTCCCGCGCCTCCAGGGCCGCGCGGCCCTGCTCGAAGAGCGCCTGCGCGTCGGCCGCTCTGGAGCTCGTGGGCTGCGCGGCTGCCGCTCGGCTCATCGCGCAGACGAGGGCGAACGACAGGAGGCCACGCGCCGCCGCGCGAGCCCTTGCATGCTTCGTCAGTTCCATATCGTTCCTGGATCCATGGGCTTCTTCGGCGGGGCCGCCGTCGGTCGCGGTGTCGGCTTACGTGGTGATGCGGTCCCGGCGCTCGCGCTCGGCTTGGGGGCGGGCGCTGGCGGAGACGCTGCTGGCCTCGCCGTGGGGCCGGCAGAGGCGCTCTCGGGGCGCTCCGAGCTGACCGCAGGCCCAGGGGCCGCCGTTTCCGTGGGATCCGCGGAGGGCGCGGCCGTCGCCGCGCCGGGCGCCACGGTGGGCGCGCCGGGCGCGGCCGTCGCCGCGCCGGCGGCGACGAGGGACGCCGGAGGAGGCTCAGGCGCTGCGATCGAGGTCACGGGCGCGCCGTCGCCCGCCGGCCCGTTGGCCGTCAGCCGCCACGCAAGGACGAACCCGGCCAGCAGGCACGCGCCGGCGGCGCCAGCGAGCAGCGCCATGCGGCTCCGCGGCGTGCGCGTCCGCGTGGTGTTGCCCCAGGAGGCGTGGGGGAGCGTCGCGTGCGCCGTCCCCGCCGCCTCGCTGCCGGGCGACGACGGCGTGCCCGGAGGAGGCGCCGGCATGGGGGCCGTCGTCGCGGACTCGGGCGCTCCGACCCACGAGGGCGACGATGCGGTGAACGCGCCGGCCGCCACGGTGGGCGCGGCCTCGGCCGGCGACGAGCCGGCGCGGGGCGCGGGCTCCGGCAGGAGCCGGTCGATGCTCTCGAACGCGAGCCTCGCGCGGTGCGTCCCGAAAGGCGCGAGCACGCGGGCGATCTCGGTCACGCTCTGGACGCGGACGTTCGGGTCCTTCACGAGGCACCGGCTCACGAGCGCCGCGACGGCCGGGGGCACGTCCGGCCGCAGCGTCGTGACGGAGACGGGCGCGTCCATCATGATGGCCGCCGTGACCGCGGTGACGCTGTCGCCCTCGAACGGGTGCCGCCCCGTGAGCATGCGATACAGGATCACGCCGAGGGCCCAGATGTCCGTGCGCACATCCGCGAACTTCAGGCTGCGGATCTGCTCGGGCGACATGTAATGGATGGAGCCCATGATGAGGCCGGTCGCGGTCAGGCTCGCCTCCTTGACGGAATCGCCGGTGGCGATGAACTTCGATAGACCGAAGTCGAGGACCTTGAGGAGGGGAGTCCCGTCGGGGCGGCGGGTGAGGAAGAGGTTCTTCGGCTTGAGGTCGCGGTGGATGATGCCGCGCGCGTGGGCCTCGGCGATGGCCTCGCAGGCCTGAAGGAGGTAGTCGGCCGCCTCGGCGAGCGGGAGGGGGCCGCGGGTCTGGAGCACGTGGCCGAGATCGTCGCCGGTCAGGTACTCCAGCACCATGTAGGCCGCGCCCGTGTCGAGCGTGCCCACGTCGAGGACGCGCGCGATGTGCTGTCCGTCGAGGGCGGCGGCGGCGCGGGCCTCGCGGAGGAAGCGGGCGCCGGCGTCGGGGAGCGCCGCGGCCTCGGGGAGGAGGAACTTGACGGCGACGCGGCGCTCCAGGACGAGGTGCCAGGCCGCGAGGACCACGCCCATGCCGCCCGCGCCGAGGACGCGCTCGATGCGGTACTTGCCCGCGAGGACGTCGCCGGGCACGGGGACGCCGGAGGGGACGGCGGGCTGCTGCGGCATGGCGGGTGGAGAGCGTAGCCGCGCGGTGGTGCGGAGTACAAGAGGCGGGCGGCCTTCGGAGCACGACCGGCCGCATCGCCGGCCGAGCGCGCAGGATGGCGCAGGCTACGGCTCGGTCCCGAGCCGCTCGGCAGCCTTCTTCTGCTGGAGCCGGTGCTTGATGGCCCCGAAGATGACCGGCGCCACCGAGACGAAGATGATCAGGTAGACGACCCGCTCGATCTGCTTCGCGTCGAAGACCTTGCCCAGGAAGTACCCGAGGAAGGTCATCGAGAAGACCCAGAGCACGCCGCCCACCACATTGAACATCGCGAAGCGCCGGTACGCCATCTGCCCCACGCCCGCCACCACCGGGGCGAACGTCCGGGCGAACGGCATGAAGCGCGCGAGGATGATCGTCTTGCCGCCGTGCTTCTCGTAGAACTTCTGCGTCGCGATCAGGTGATCTTTGCGGAACAGGAGCGACTGCTCGCGCGTGAAGATCTTCGGCCCGGCGCGCCGCCCGATCGAGAAGCCCACCGCGTCGCCGACGATCGCCATGGTCATCAGCGTGACGTTCATCAGGAGCAGGTTCTGGAAGTTCGTCAGATTGAGAGGGTTGATGAGCCCCGCATTGACGAGCACCCCGGCCGTGACGAGCAGCGAGTCCCCCGGAAGGAAGAACCCGATGAGCAGCCCCGTCTCGGCAAAGATGATGATCATCAGGACGGGGTAGCCGCCCCACTCGAGGAGCGACTCGAGCTCCCTCAGCCTGCTGAAAAATTCACGGAGGAGTTCCACGCCCGCTCGATAGCTCACCTCGGCGGCCGCGTCGAACCCCGCGTGCACCCCCGCCCGCGCCCCCGCCGCCGGCGTCCAGCGCGGCCGCTCCCGCGCGCGCCGCCGGCCGCGATCCGCGCCCGCGGGACGCCGCGCCGCCTCGCCCGGTCCTCCGCCCGCGCCCCCGAGGCGTCCAGCGCCCGGAGGCGCCCCAGGCGGCGAGCCGCCGGCCGCGCGCGACGGCGTGGCCGCGCGCGCTACCGCGCATAGCGCGCCAGGTACTCCTTGAGGTGCAGCTTCCGGGCGGCGCTCTCGGACGACATGTAACGGATCGTGCCGAAGATCTCCCGCTCCGGACCCCAGGCCCGATCGTAGCGGCCGAGCACCCAGAAGATGCCCGACGTGGAGTTCGGGTCGCGGCCGTCGAGCGCATACCGGTCGTTGAGCTCGATCATCACCTCGAGCGCCTCGCGCGGCGTCCGTGACCACTCCAGGATCTTCTTGCCCCAGAGCATGCGCAGGTAATTGTGGATTCGACCCTCGCGGAGGAGCTCGACCTGCGAGGCGTTCCAGATGCGATCGGCTGTCGCCCCGACCGCGAGCGCCTCGAGCGGGTAGAGGCGGGGGCGCCGGTCGCGCTCGTGCTTCGCCAGCGTCGCGAGCGCCCAGTCCGGGAGAGACTCGTAATCGGTCGGATCGCGCTTCCACGAGAGGCGCGGCCCGTCTCCCTCGCTCGCCCCGAGCGCGAAGGCGTTGAACCCGAGCTCCCGCCACGTGACGAGCTGCTCGAGGAACGCCTCGGCCGAGGCGCTCATCCCCCAGAACCCCTCGCGGCTGCCGCTCGGCCTGACGACGCCGCCTCCGGGGCGGCCGAGCCGCTCGGCGCGGAAGCCCTCGCGCCGGGCGACGGCGGCGAAGGCCTCGTGCGCCGCGAGGTGGCCGAAGTGCAGGTACGGCGACAGGCCGCTCGCCGCGCCGGCGTCGGGGTGATCGCGCCCCTCCAGGTAGCGCGGGAGCCGCTCCGCGACGAAGCGCGCGAGCTCCTCGCCGGCCGCCCCCGGGCCGCCCCGGCGCGGCACCGGCGCGACGGTGTGATCGATGGGGAGCGCGGCGAGCGCGGCAGGGTCGCCCTCGAGCAGCGCCGGAGAGGCCGCCGGCCACCGCCGCGCGATCGCGCGGGGGAGCGGCGCCGCCGGCCGGAGCCTCGCCTTCTTCAGCGGATCGACCGCCGGCTGCGCGCCGAGGTGCTCGCCGATGACCCGCTGCCAGAAGATGCGGAACGAGCGCGCGGTCGTGAACACCCGATCGGCCGCGCGGATCGGCAGGAGTCCGTTCGAGTCCACCTGCTCCAGGCGGACGGGCACCTGCCGCGCGGCCGAGGCGACCATCCGGGGGAGGAAGAAGCACGGGTAGTCGTCCGTCACGACCACGCACGCCCGCGCCGCGAGCGCGCCGAGCAGGCCTTTGCCGGCCCCCGCGGCGGGCTCGACGTACGGGTGCGCGAGGACGCCCGCCGCCGCGAGGCGGCGCGCGTTGTCGGCCATGCCGTCGATCACGAAGCGATGGTGCCTGTCGCTCGCCCAGCGGTAGCCGCAGCGGAGCGCCTCCAGCACCACGAGCGGCCGATCGAGCGCGAGCGACCAGGCGACCGCGCGCTCCAGACCGAAATTGTACCGGGTCCGGCGACTCGCGATCATCCAGTAAAGCACGTAATCGCCGTCCTCGCGGACGGGCATCGCGTTGCGGGTGCGGAGCCGGAGATCGGGGACGCTGCTCGAGATCACGAGAGCTCCTAGCACGGCGCGGCAGGGGCGCGCAGATCCGCCGGGCAACATCGCCCGGAGGGGCCCGGCCCCTCGGGATCCGCCCATCCTTGCGCCGCGGTGGGGGCGGCCTCAGGTACCGCCGCAGCCGTCGCTCATCGGCGCACGAGCGCGACGCGCGAGGAGGGGCAACATGGCTCTTGATCTCCTGAAAGAGCGGGGGACACCGCTCCACCGCCAGTCGTTCAGCTGGCGCGATCTCGTCCAGGTGCCGTACAGCAAGCTCGACGACGACGCGTTCACCCGGGTCCGCGTCATCCTGATGAACGGCATCGAGCTCGAGAGCGTGCGGTTCCTGCACAGCTTCGCGCGCATGAACCGGGATCTCCGCCGCGTGCTCGCGGAGGTGCGGCGCGTCGACCACCACCAGGTCACGCTGGTGAACTGGCTCAACCCGCCGGACCAGTCGCCGCTCGAGACCACCATCGGATACGAGCAGGTCGCCATCGAGATCACCGCGCACGCCGCCCTGTCGGAGCCCGACCCGTACCTCGCGCAGGTCTACCGCTTCGGCATGCTCGAGGACTACGACCACCTGTACCGCTACTCGGCGCTCCTCGATCGCCTGGAAGGCAAGGACGCGAACAACATCCTGCAATCGTACACCGACGTGACCGTGGGTCGCCCCACCGCGGTGGAGCACCGCGCCCCCGAGGACGACGTGCGCGCGCCGTACGACCGCAAGACCGCGAGCCCGATCACGAAGCTCAACGCGCTCACGATCATGGCCGCCGAGCAGCAGACCCACAACTACTACGTCAACGTCGGGCCCTTCTTCGCCGACCCGGTGGCGCGGCTGCTCTACGCCGAGATCGCCTCGATCGAGGAGCAGCACGTCACCCAGTACGAGGCGATGATCAACCCCGAGGAGACCTGGCTCGAGAAGTGGGTCCTGCACGAGGCCAACGAGGTCTACAATGACTGGAGCTGCCTCCAGCAAGAGCAGAACGCCCACGTCAAGCGGATCTGGGAGCGGTTCCTCGATTACGAGCTCGGGCAGCTCCACGTGGCCATCGACCATTTCAACCGGCTCGAGGGGCGCGACGCGGCCGAGCTCCTCCCCGCCTCGCTGCCGGACCCGGTCTCCCACAAGAGCCACCGCCAGTTCGTGCGCGACGTGCTCTCCCGGGAGGTGCACCTCCGCGCCGTCGGCGAGCAGATCGTCGACCCGACCGTCATCCCGGAGAGCGCCGCGACGCTCGCGTATCGGCAGCAGATGAACTCCGCCGGCTCGCCCTCCGAGATCGTGGCCGCGGGCTACCGGTTCACGCCCGGCACCGAGCTCTCGCGGCGCGCCGAGACGATCGACGGACAGAAGGAGGCGACGCCATGAAGCAGATCACGATCGGGACCAACACCACGGGCATCGCGACCTCGCCCATCGACAGCAAGGAGCTCATCGATTTCGCGCAGGCGGTCCCGCCGAGCTCCTCCGGGAGCGAGGCCGACGCCGCGGCGGTCAGGAGCGAGTACGCGCGGGCGTCGGGCACGGTCGGGAGCGTGCCGCCGCCGGTGAGCCTCAAGGGCATGGTCAAGGCGGCCGGGGAGCTCATCCAGGGCAGGCCGCCGGCGCTCCTCATCGACAAGCTCGGCGAGCGCCTCCAGTTCGAGCGCTCGGGCACGCGCCTCTACGAGGCGCTGATCGCCAAGTACGACGCCGAGGGGGGCTTCGAGGGGGGCCCGACGCGCGCGGATCTCGAGGCGATCCGCGACGACGAGCTCCGGCACTTCGCGCTGCTGAAGCGCGCGATCGAGCGGCTCGGGGCCGATCCGACCGCGATGACGCCCAGCGCCGACATGATCGGCCTGGCGTCGGCCGGCGTGCTCGCGGTCGCCGTCGAGCCGAGGATCGACTTCGGACAGAGCCTGCAGGCGCTGCTCGTCGCCGAGCTCACGGACAACGACAGCTGGCGGATGCTCATCGATCTGGCGACCGCGTACGGCCAGGACGATATGGTCGCCGAGTTCCGCGTGGCCGAGCAGCACGAGGCGCGCCACCTCGAGCTCGTGCGCGGGTGGCTGTCCTGCAAGCTCGCGCTCGACGCGCGCGGCGCGCCCACCACCTCGACGCCGCAGCGAGCCGCCTGACGCGCCCGCCACCACGGCGCCGCAGCGAGCCGCCCGGCGCGCCCCGCGGGCCGGGCGGATCGGGCATCGCCATGAGGCGCGCGGCCCGCGCGGCGGCCGTAGACCTGCCCCGGCGATCTCGGTATGACCCTCGGGCGCGGGCGCGGCGCATGCGGAATGCCGCCGACGGCTCCGCGCCTCGGGTGAATCCATGGACCTGCCCCAGAAGCTCCGATCGCTGTTCCTGCTGCCCCTCCTCGCGCCGCTCGCCTGCGGCGGCGCTCCCGCGCCGGCGCCCGCGCCGCCCCAGCAGGCCGCCGCGCCGGCCCCGGCCGCCCCGGCCGCCGCGGCGCCCGCCGCGCCGGCGAAGGCCGCGCCGCGCGCCGACGCGACGCTCCTCCCGCGGCGCGTCCTCTTCGGCAACCCCGATCGCGCGTCTCCCGAGATCAGCCCGGATGGCCAGCGGCTCGGGTTCCTCGCCCCCTCCGAGGGCGTGCTCAACCTGTGGGTCGGCCCGGCCTCGGATCCATCGGCGGCCAAGCCGGTCACGAAGGAAAAGACCCGCGGCGTGCGCACCTTCCTGTTCCCGTACGCGAGCGATTACGTCCTCTACCGCCAGGACAAGGGCGGCGACGAGAACTGGCATATCTACGCCGTCGAGCTCAAGACGGGGCAGATCAAGGATCTCACGCCGTTCGAGGGCATCGCCGCGACGTTCGAGGGGGTGAGCAAGAAGATCCCGAACGAGATCCTGATCGGCATGAACGATCGGGACAAGAAGCACCACGACCTTTACCGCGTCTCCGTCCGCACCGGCGAGCGCAAGCTCGTGCGGCAGAACGACGGGTTCGCGGGGTTCGTCGCCGACGACGACTTCAAGGCGCGGCTGGCGCTGCGGATGACGGCCGACGGAGGCCAGGAGCTCCTCGACATCACCGGCAAGGAGCCGAAGCCGTTCGTCGCGTTCGGGCACGAGGACGCCGCGACCAGCGGGCCGATCGGCTTCGACGCGACCGGCAAGACGCTCTATTTCCGGGACAGCCGCGGCCGCGACACCGCCGCGCTCGTCACCCTCGACCCGAGGACCGCGAAGCCCGCGGTGGTCGCCGAGGACGCGAAGGCCGACGTCAGCGGGGTGATCGTCCACCCGGCGACCGGCAAGGTGCAGGCGGCCGCCGCCGAGCACGAGCGCAAGCGCTGGCACGTGGTCGACAAGAGCCTCCAGCCGGACCTCGACGCCCTCCGCGCGGTCGCCGACGGCGACCTCGAGGTGCTGAGCCGCTCGCTCGACGACAAGCGGTGGACCGTCGGGTACACCGTCTCCGACGGCCCGGTCCGGTACTACCTCTACGATCGCCCCTCGAAGAAGGCGACGTTCCTCTTCACGAACCGGGCGGCGCTCGAGTCGCAGCCGCTCGTGAAGATGCGGCCCGTCGTCATCAAGGCGCGCGACGGCCTCGAGCTCGTGAGCTACCTGTCGCTGCCGCGCGCCGCCGACCCCGACGGGGACGGCAAGCCGGACAAGCCGCTCTCGACGGTGCTCCTCGTCCACGGCGGCCCCTGGGCGCGCAGCTCCTTCCGCCTCGACCCGATGCACCAGTGGCTCGCGAACCGCGGCTACGCCGTGCTGAGCCCCAACTTCCGCGGCTCGACGGGCTTCGGCAAGCGGTTCGTCAACGCGGGCGACCTCGAGTGGGCGGGCAAGATGCACGACGACCTGCTCGACGCGGTGGCCTGGTCGGTGGCGCAGGGCATCGCCGACAAGGACCGCGTGGCGATCATGGGCGGCAGCTACGGCGGCTACGCGACGCTCGTCGGCCTCACCTTCACGCCCGAGACCTTCGCCTGCGGCGTCGACATCGTCGGCCCGTCGAACCTCGTGACCCTGCTCGAGTCGATCCCGCCCTACTGGGCGCCGATGCTCGAGCTCTTCGCCAAGCGGGTCGGCGACCCCCGCACCGAGGCGGGCCGCGAGCTCCTGCGCCTGCGCTCGCCGCTCTACCGCGCCGACCAGATCAAGCGGCCGCTCCTCATCGGCCAGGGCGCCAACGACCCGCGCGTGAAGCAGGCCGAGAGCGATCAGATCGTCAAGGCGATGACGAGCAAGGGGATCCCGGTGACCTACGTGCTGTATCCCGACGAGGGCCACGGCTTCGCCCGCCCGGAGAACTCCATGTCGTTCAACGCGATCGCGGAGACCTTCCTCGCCCAGTGCCTCGGCGGCTCCTACGAGCCGATCGGCGGTGACTTCCAGGGGGCGAGCCTCACCGTCCCCGTCGGCGCCGAGGTCGTCCACGGCCTCGCCGCGGCGCTCCCCCGGCCCTGATCCCCCGCCTGCCGCGGCGCGCCGCGCGCCTCGCTGGACGCCGCCGCGCCGGCGAACGCCGCCGCGCCGCTACGTCTGCTGCGTCGACGAGGCCCGCGGGCGCCGCCGCGACCCGGGCCCGCTCACCGGGGGCGCGCTCGAGAGGTCGTCGAGCGTCTCCAGCAGCTGCTCCAGGTCGAACGGCTTGTTGATGATCCTCGTCGCGTCCGGGTGGTCCGGGTCGATGCAGAAGCCGGGATCGCTGAGCGCGGTCACGAGCACGACCGGCACCGCTCGCCCCTCGGCCACGAGCGTCTCCAGGAGGCGCGGCCCGTCCAGAAACGGCATCACGCAGTCGAGGATGATGACGTCCGGCAGCGCCTGGGAGCGCAGCCGCTCCAGGGCCTCCAGGGGATCGGTGTACCCCTCGACGTCATAGCCCTCCGCCAGCAGCACCTCTTCCAGCGTCTCGACGATCGCGTCGTCGTCGTCGACGACGACGACGCGCCGCCGCCTTCCCCGTCCTGCGTCTCCCTGCTCGTCGCTCACGCTCACCTCGGTGGAGAACTCCGGTGTCACTTCTGGGACCGGCCGCTCTCGCCGTCTACCCTCGGACACCGCATCTGTGCGAATTGTTTACAGGCTCTCCCGGAGCTCGCTCCGGCGACCCCGATCTCCGCCCTCGCGCCGGCGCCCCCGCGGGCGGCCCCGCGCGGTCTCAGCCCCCCGGAGGAGCCTGCCCGGGCGCCTGCAAGAGGTCCGGAGAGCTCCCCATGCGCGTGTGCAGCTGGACGGGCTTCTGGCGCAGCCGGAGGCGCATGTTGATGAGCTCGACGCCGAGCGAGAACGCCATGGCGAAGTAGATGTAGCCCTTGCTGATGTGCTGGCCCATGCCGTCGGCCACCAGCACGACGCCGATGAGGAGCAGGAAGCTCAGCGCGAGGATCTTCATGCTCGGGTGGCGGTGGATGAACGCGCCGATCTTGCCGGCGAAGACGAGCATCACGCCCACCGCGATGAACATGGCCACCATCATGATCGAGATGTGCTGCGCCATGCCGACGGCGGTGATGACCGAGTCGAGCGAAAAGACGATGTCGAGCAGCACGATCTGCGCGATGACGGAGGGGAACGACGACTTGCCCTTCGACGGCGCGTCCTTGTGATCTTCGACCTCGAGCTTGTCGAACATCTCGTGGGTCGCCTTGCCGATCAGGAACACGCCGCCGCCGAGCAGGATCAGGTCACGACCGCTGAAGTCGTGTCCGAACAGGGTGAACAGGGTCGCCTTGAGCCCCATGACCCACGAGATCGCGAGCAGGAGGAGCAGCCGCATCCCGAGGGCGAGCAAGAGGCCGATGCGGCGCGCGAGCGGCTGCCGCTCGGGCGGCAGCTTCGCCGTCATGATGGAAAGGAAGACGATGTTGTCGATTCCAAGAACGATTTCCAGCGCGCTGAGCGTCGCGAGCGTGATCCAGCCGTCGGCGTGCAGAAAGGCGCTCATGTCGGGCATCGGGGTGGCCCTTTGTAGCATGACGCGCCGCGAACGCCCGCGACGTCGTCCGCCGATGGCCCGCTCCCCGGCAAAATCCAGGGCGATCTTGCCCTCGCGTCCAGGGCGCGGGGCCGCCGCCAGCGTCGGTGTGGCCGCGCGCGGCGTTGAAAGGCCCGGCGCTTGACGCAGGATGTTGCGATCCGGTACAGATGATATGGAAGTACGATCAAGTGGATCTGCCTCCTTCCTGGCTTCCAGGCGAGCTCCTGAGGGGTGTTGGCGAGCTCGCCGCGGGGCGCTGTGTCTTTTCGCCACACCAGCGAAGCGGCGTGGTCGTCTGTTCTCCACCTGCAACAGGTAGTCTCATGGAGGGGGGGAAGACCTCGTGACGCTGGTTCCGAAGATCGGATTCGGGCAGGAGGGGGGCTGGGCTGCCCGCGGCGGCGCTGACGGGTTGTCGCTCGGGCGAGCGCGCTTGCAGGGCGATCCGCCGGTCGAGGCGCCGGAGGTGTGCTGGCTGGACGGCGACGAGGTCCGGCTGCGCATCGAGGGGCTCGAGCCGAGCTACCCGGTCGTCCTGCTCGGCGCGATGGGCGCCTGGATCGAGCCCGATTATCAGACGTCGTTCCCCTTCGGCAGCGTGGTCTTCGTGCGCCTGTCCTTCCGCGGCGACGAGATCGGCCCGATCCCCGCCCTCCTGGTGCTGCAGTCGATGGGCCTCCGGGGCCCGCTCATCGGGCTCTCGTTCCAGGAGGTCTCCGCGCGCGCGACCGGTCAGATCCGCGAGGCGCTGCGCGCCCTCGTCGACGCCGGCGCGGCGAAGGCCGCGGCCTCGAGCCTCTTCCGGTCCTCGGCCGCGGAGGCCGGGCAGGTGCGCGAGGTGATCGACGACCCGCGGCGGGTGCGCGACATCCTGAGCGTCCTCCTGCGCAAGAAGGGCATCGTCCGCCGCGCCGCCGAGAGCGCGCCGTCCCTGTGCGTGATGCTCAGCGAGGTGGGGGTCGGGACGGTCCGCTGGTTCGGCATCGAGGGCTGGAGCGAGGCCTCCCCGGTCGAGATCGCCGGGCACAGCTCCGTCTTCCGGTTCAACATTCGGGCGGAGCAGGTGCGCCCGGGCGAGATCGTGTCCGCGCTGCCGGCGCGCGTGGAGCGCCTCCGGCAGAGCCTCCACGAGCGGGGCGTCGAGGTCGAGCTCGCCGCGCGCTTCCTGCACCCGGACTGGCTCCACCTGCCGCCGGTCGTGGCCGAGGTGGTCGACGTGTCGTTCTCGAGCCTGCGGCTCGCGGTCCGCGAAGGGCAGCCGCCGCTCGATCCCAGGCTCAAGCTCGCGCTGGAGCTCCCGGACGGCGACGACGGGGTGATCCACCTGAAGGGCGAGGTGCGGTCGGTGTCCGCGGCCGAGGACGGCGCCGGTCAGCTCTGCAACGTGCGCGTCGTCGCCGCGAAGCGCGAGGACGAGCGGCGCTGGCTGCGGCTCGTGTCCCGCATCCTGCACGCGACCACCTACGGGGGGACGGCCTGGCAGGCGGAGTTCTGGGACCTCTTCGCCTCGTCGGGCTACTTCAACCTCTCCGGGCGGCGGCCGGAGAACTTCGAGGCCATGCGGCCGAGCTTCATGAGGATGGCGCAGCGGGCCGCGGCGGCGCCGCACCTCCTGCACAACGTCACCTGCCTCTCCGAGCACGGCATCGAGGGCAATTTCTCGGTGATGAAGCCTTACCACGGCACGTGGATGTTTCATCAGCTCGCGAAGCGGCCCAAGAGCGCCTCCAACCTGAGCTCCCGCCAGGTGCTCCGCGACATCTTCACGCGCTGCTGCGAGTACGCGCTGGCCGACCCGGAGTGCCGGTGGGTCATCGTCTACGCCGAGGCGCACGTCTCGTGGAACGAGCGGTCGTTCTTCGAGTTCGCCCGCAGGCACGAGGCGACGGGGCTCGCGCTCTCGCTGCCGTTCCGCCTGATGGGCGTCGACGTCCCGGCGCTGCCCCGAGGGCCCTCCGGGGCGGACGGCGCGCCGCTCGAGATCGGCGAGGCGACCCCGTCGGAGCAGGCGGCGCTGCTCGGCCAGCTGTGCGCGACGTTGCCGCGCCCGTACGCGGAGGCGCTCGATCTCGTGCCGGGCAGGCTCGCGATGGGCCCCTGCGTCGAGCGCTGGCGCAGCGCCGGCCTCGAGCGGGAGCGCGCGATCTTCATCGCGCGCGAGCGCGGCGAGGCCGCGGCGGCCGCCGTCGTCGAGCTCGGCGAGCTCGGCACGAACCTCTTCCGGCTGCTCGACTCGGTCCGCCTCGTCCCCATGCGCCCCGGCGGCGACGCCGCCTTCGCCCCGCTGATCGACGCCGCGTGCGGCTGGTTCCGGGGCCACGATCGGCCGTCGTTCATCTACTTCGGCGAGCGCGGCAGGCTCAGCTACGACGGGCCCGCCGGCCTGAACGACCTCGGCGAAGGGCGGTTGTGGATCGTCGCCCGGGAGCTCGTCCCGGCGTTCGCCGAGCATGTCTACCAGCTCACCGAGCCAAAGCAGGTGCAGCGCTAGCCGCGCAAGACTCAGGGCTCAGGGCTCAGGGCCAGGCGCGAGCGCGAGCGCGAGCGCGAGCGCGAGCGCGAGCGCGAGGCGAGCGTTGCGCTGGCGAGCTGGCTCCGCCGCGACAGCGCGCTACGGTCTTAGCTCCCCACGAGGCGGCATGTACCGTATCAAGATCGACAGGATCAACGCCCTCATCGAGGTCACGTTGCAAGGCGTCGTGCGCGCGGAGGAGGCGCACGCGTACGCCGCCGAGTACAGGAGGGCGCTCGGCTCGCTCTGCGGCCGGAGGATCCGCGTCCTCGTGGATTTCCGGGGGTTCTCCATCGCCTCCGAGGAGGCGACGGAGCTCCTCCGCGACATCGGCGCGACCTCGGCCGCGCTGGGGGTGATCCGGACCGCCGAGCTCGTCCAGAGCGACCTCGCCGCGCTGCAGGCGGCCCGCATCGCCCGGGAGGCGGGCACCGCGGACCTCGTGCGGGTCTTCAAGGACGAGGGCGCCGCGCGCGCCTGGCTCCTCGGCGACCGCGCCGCGCCGTGACGCGGGCGGCCGCCGGAGCGGTCCGGGTCAGCGCACGACGAGCACGTCCTCGAGGGGGCGGCGGAGCGCGCGCGCCGACGGCGGGCCCGCGAGCGAGAGGCGAAACAGCAGGACCTCCGCCGTCGCGTCGGTGACGTCGAACAGCCGGACGTACCGCTCCCGGAGCTCCCGGGCGACCGCCGCGGTCTCCGGATCCAGCCCCTCGCCGCCGCCGCGGACGAGGCGCGCGAACAGGTACGGCAGCGTCGCCATCGGGTAGACGGCGATCCCCCGCTGCGCGGCGGTGAGCCACGCCCGCTCGACGGCCCGGCCGCCCTGGAAGTAGTCCGCGAGCCCGGCGCGCGGCATCGTGATCAGCGCGACGGCCATCGCGCCGGCGACCGCCTTGCGCGCCGTCTTCTCCAGCGCCCGGCCGCCGCCCCAGCGCCGCACGAGCTCCATCTTGCGGAAGTCCCGGCACATCGTGAACCCCGCGAGATCGGCCGGCGAGAGCTCGAACGAGCCGACGAAGATGCCGTCCCGGCGCGCTGCCGCCTCCGCCTCGGTCCAGCGGATCTCCTTCATCAGGTCGGCGTGCGTGCCCCGCGCGAGCAGCCGGACGCGATCGCCCGCGCCGAGGAGCGCGGCGATCTCGTCGAGCGCCGCCGGCGACTCGAGCAGCTGGAGGTCCGCCCCCGGGACGGACCGGACCGCCGCGGCGAGGGCGGCCCGGTGCTCGTCCGCGAGCGCCGCCCGCTCGCCGGGGCGCCGGTTCGTGTGCCGGAGGCCGATCGCGTCCGCGAGGGGATCCATCGCGTGGTCCTCCGCGCCGCTCACCGGCGCGTCGAAGAAGTCGAACGTCGCCGCGAGGTCCTCGCCGCCCAGCGGGAAGGGCGAGAGGCGCACCGAGAGCCCCTCGCGGTGGGCGGCGAGGACGACGTTCTCGGCGGCCGCGCCGAGCGCGACCACGCCGCCCGCCCCCTGGAAATCGGCGAGCGATTCGGAGCGCGCCCGGTCGTGGAACAGCCCGAGGCGGCGCGCCTCGTAGACCCAGAGCCAGGGCTGGCAGTTGCCGCCCGAGGGCGCCGCGATCCCCGCCCCGACGAGCCGCCGGAGCCGCTCGGGATCGAGCGCGACGGCGCCGGCCTCCCCGCCGCGCGGGAGCGCGAGCGCCGCGGGGGCGAGCGCCGCGGGGCCCTGCGCCGGGCGGTGCGGCGTGGGCTGCGCGGGTGTGGGCGCGGGCGCGGGCGCGGGCGGCGCGGGCGCGGGCGGCGCGGGCGGGTCGCCCTCGGGGCCGCCGATGAGCTGCTCCAGGTCGACGAAGTACCGGCCCGACCGCACCGGCTCCCCCAGGGCGATCCGGCGCGCCGTGTCCGCGGCCGCGGCCCCGCCGTGGACGACCGCCGAGCCGAGCTGCGGCCACGTGCTCACCGTCTGCTGCACCTCGATGAGCGTGGCGCCGAACCGCGCGGAGAGCGTGTCCTGCCCGATGATCTGCATCACATAAGGCACCTTGTCCTCGGTCGACAGGCCGCGGATGCGCTCGGGCCTGAGGTCGCCGACGAGCCCGTGGAGGATCGGCCGGTCCGGCTCCAGGTCGAAGCGCTCGACGTCGATGAGCCCCCGGTCGCTCGTGTCCATCACGACCGGTATGCGGTGGGCGCGCGCCCGGTAGCGGATCTCCAGCTTGATATCGAGGCTGTCGCACTCCTCCACGACGATATCGAGCTTGCCCTCGCCCTCGTCCCCGTCTCCTCCGCCTCCGAGCAGGAAGCGATCCATGTTGTCCGGAGTGACCCCTTCGGAAAAGCACGTTACTTCGAAGAACGGGTCGAGCTCGGCGATGTCGCGCGCGGTGGCGACCGCCTTGGGCACGTCGAGGTTGTGCACGCCGGTCCGGATCCGGTTCATGTTCGAGAGCTCGAGGTGGTCGAAGTCGGCGATGCGCAGCTCGCCGGCGCTCCGCTCGAGCGCGATGGTGAGCGCCACGGACTGGCCGACGGAGAGCCCGACGACGCCGATCCGCCGGCGCGCGAGCGTCTCCTGCTCTTCTGCGCTGATCTTGTACTTGTTGCGGTTGGTCCGGAGCTCGACGAACTCGGCCTCATCGAGCAGGTGCACGAGGCGGTGCGACCACGGGTAGTGGACCCAGACGCCGTACGCCTCCCGCGGGGCGCCGCCGAGGTGCTCCTCGACGAGCCGCGCGATCTCGCGCCCATCGAGGGTGCGGCTCGGGTGGCGCGTCTTGACCAGATCCGCGAGCTGCCGGTCGATCGCGTCGAAGACGCGGACGCGCGCGTCGTCGCGGAGCAGGCGCCCGAGCGCCTCGGCGTCCGCCTCGCGCGCCGGCCGGAAGAGGCGCGGCCGCCACTCGGTCGATTCTGCGTCTCGTCGCTGAGGGGAGGAGAGGAGCGCTTGCCAGCGGGTCATGGCCACCGTGGTACCAGGTCTCTCCCGGCGCGTCGCGGCGCCCGCCGGCGCCGCCGCCGCGGCCCGCGGCGACCCCCGATCAGCGCGGCGTGCGGGGCGCCCGGCCCTCGATCTCGAGCCGCATCCTGGCGACCTTGTGGTGCACCGTGGCGGCCTCGGGCCCGCTGACCTCGAGGTAGCGCAGGGCGCCCGCGATGTCGTTGCCCCGGAACGACCTCACCCGCGGGTTGAACCAGCTGAGCGCTGTCGTGATCTGCCGGACGAGCAGCGCATCGGTGCAGATCGCCACAGTGAGCGTGTGGTTGCTTACGAAATCGTTGACCGACGCGCGCTGCTTCGCGTTGGGGCCGCCTCCGGCGGTCACCACCAGCGTTTTGGAGCAGGTGGGCGGGAGCGCCAGCACCGTCTGCATGTAGAGCTCCCAGTCCTCGTCGCTCGGCGGTTCCCTGCCGTGGACGGCGATGAGCACGTGCTCCGTCGTGTCGAACAGCATGGTGGGTAGGGTCATCGTCTCACCGAGCGCTCGCAGAGCTTACGTCGTCGCGTCGCCGAGCCGCCAGATCGCGGCGGCGTCCGCTGGGGCCGCCGCGCGGCCGGCGATGGGGCGAGGGGTCGCGAGATCCATGGCGTTGCACCTAGGACGGTTCGATCGACGCAGCAACGTTCGGCGGCGACTTTCGACGCGGTGGTGGCGCCATGCGGCGCGCGGGGCCGGGCCGCGCGCCGCGCCCGTGGCGTCGGGCCGGCTCGGCCTCGAACGCGCGGTCGATGACGCCGCCCGAGCGGGGCGACCGCGCGCGATCGCGCGGCGTGACGCGGCATGACCAGGGCGTACCCGAGTTGTTTCCAAAGGATTTCATGACGTGCTGCTGGGCAGTTGCACCGGGGCCTCTCAGCCACGCTGTGGTCTATACTACGGAATGTGCGTGGACGGTCTTTCTCACAGCGGCTCCGGCGCATGCGGCGTCGCAGCGAGGCTTGACGGAGGACCCCCACCGCATGTAGCGCTCGATCGGTGGGTTGTATTGTCCAGCGGACAGGGCCGGCGCCCGGCCTGCTGCGGATGTCAATGTGACCACCTCGCCGGGGGAAAGGTGTTTCGCGATGCGCGTGCTGGAAAACTTCGTCGGCGGCGCCTGGTCTCGCTCTTCGGGGACGACGCACCTCGAGGTGAAGAACCCGGCCACCGGGGAATCTCTTGCAAAGGTCCCGCTCGGGACCGCGGCGGACGTCGACGCGGCGGTGAAGGCGGCGCAGGCGGCGTTCCCCGGCTGGAGCGCGACGCCGCCGGTGCAGCGGGCGCGCTACCTCTTCAAGCTGCGCGAGGTCTTCGACGCCCACCGCGACGAGATCGCCGCGATCTGCACCTCCGAGCACGGCAAGACGCTGGCCGAGGCCAGGAACGATTTCGGCCGCGGCATCGAGAACGTCGAGCACGCGGCCGGCATCCCGTCGCTGCTGATGGGACAGGGCCTCGGGGACGTGGCGTCCGGGATCGACTGCCACACGGTCCGCCAGCCGCTCGGCGTGTTCGCGGCGATCACGCCGTTCAACTTCCCTCCGATGGTCCCGCTCTGGTTTCTGCCCTACGCGATCGCCACGGGGAACACCTTCGTCCTCAAGCCGTCGGAGCAGGTTCCGCTCTCGCAGCAGCGCATGTTCGAGCTCATCCAGGAGGCCGGTCTGCCGCCCGGGGTCGTGAACCTGGTCCACGGCGGCCGCGACGTCGTGAACGCCCTCTGCGCGCACAGGGACATCGCGGGCGTGTCGTTCGTCGGCTCGTCGTCGGTCGCGCGCCACGTGTACAGGAGCGCGGCGGAGGCGGGCAAGCGGGTCCAGGCGCTCGGCGGGGCGAAGAACTTCCTCGTGGTGATGCCGGACGCCGAGCGGCTGAAGACGATCGGCAACGTGGCCGAGTCGATCTACGGCTGCTCGGGCCAGCGCTGCCTGGCCGGCAGCGTCGTCGTGTGCGTCGGCGACACGCACGAGGCCGTGCGCGAGGGGCTCGTCCGCCACGCGAAGGGGATCGTGCTGGGCGACGGGTCGAAGTCGGGCGTGACGATGGGCCCGGTGATCTCGGCGGCGCACCGCGACCGGGTGATCTCGTACATCGATAAGGGCGTGTCCGAGGGGGCGACGCTCCTCGTGGACGGCCGGGACGCCAAGGTCGAGGGGTATCCGAACGGCAACTGGGTCGGGCCCACGGTCTTCGACGACGTGAAGCCGGGGATGGTGATCGCGACCGAGGAGATCTTCGGCCCGGTCGCCTGCCTGATGCGCGCGCGCGACCTCGACGAGGCGATCGCGATCGCGAACCGGAGCGAGTACGGCAATGCGGCGTCGATCTTCACGTCGAGCGGCGGCGCCGCGCGCGAGTTCCAGCACCGCGTCACGGCCGGGATGGTCGGCGTGAACATCGGCGTCGCGGCGCCGATGGCCTTCTTCCCCTTCGGCGGCCAGAAGGGCAGCTTCTTCGGCGACCTGAAGGCGCACGGCCCGACCGCCATCGACTTCTACACCGAGCGCAAGGTCGTCATCACGAGGTGGTTCTGATGGCACGAAACGTACTTGGCGGGCTGATCCAGTGCTCGACCCCGGCCCTGGACGAGGGCGCCTCGGTGCTCTCGATCCGGGACGCGATGTTCGAGAAGCACCTCCCGCTCATCGACGAGGCGGGGAAGAAGGGGGTGCAGATCCTCTGTCTGCAGGAGGTCTTCAACACGCCTTATTTCTGCCCCTCGCAGGACGCGAAATGGTGCGACGTGGCCGAGCCCGTCCCGGGCCCGACGGTCGAGCGGCTCACCGCCTACGCCAAGAAGTACAAGATGGTGATGATCATCCCCATCTACGAGCGGGAGATGGCGGGCGTCTACTACAACACCGCGGCCGTGGTCGACGCCGACGGGACGTACCTCGGCAAGTACCGGAAGACCCATATCCCGCACACCAACGGGTTCTGGGAGAAGTTCTTCTTCAAGCCGGGGAACCTCGGCTACCCGACGTTCCAGACGCGGTATGCGCGGATCGGCGTGTACATCTGCTACGATCGCCACTTCCCGGAGGGGGCGCGGCTGCTCGGCCTGAACGGCGCCGAGATCGTGTGGAACCCGTCGGCGACGGTCGCCGGGCTCTCCCAGTACCTCTGGAAGCTGGAGCAGCCCGCGCACGCGGTGGCCAACGGCTACTTCATCGCGGCCTCGAACCGCGTCGGCACCGAGGCGCCGTGGAACATCGGCAAGTTCTACGGCACGAGCTACTTCTGCGACCCGAGGGGCGCCTTCCTCGCGACCGGGAGCGAGGACCAGGACGAGCTCGTGGTCGCCGAGATGAACCTCGACCTGATCGAGGAGGTCCGGAGGACATGGCAGTTCTACCGAGATCGCCGGCCCGAGAGCTACGGTGAGCTCACGAAGCAGCTGCCTTGAGGGCCACCGGCCGCGGCGAGGCGACGGAGGTCGCTAGCCGGGCCACGCGAAGTCCACCGCGAAGCCAGAAGCAGCGCCGGGGCGCTGGTCGCGGACGGCACGCTCCCCCGGCGTTTCCCTCGCCACGGCGGCGCCGCCCCCCGGAGGGGCCCCGCCGCCCGGCGCGCACCCGCGGAGAAGCAACATGGGCATCCTGATCAAGAACGGCGAGATCATCACAGCGAGCGACCGGTTCGTCGGCGACGTCTATTGCGAGGACGGGAAGATCGCCGCCGTCGGCGCGGGGCTCGCGAAGGAGCGCGCGGGAGACACGGTGATCGACGCCTCGGGGCAGCTCGTCTTCCCGGGCGGGGTCGACGCCCACGTGCACATGGAGCTGCCGTTCATGGGGACGGAGAGCTCGGACGACTTCGAGACCGGCACCGCCGCGGGCGTCGCCGGGGGCACGACGTCGATCATCGATTTCGTGATCCCGAGCCGCGGGCAATCGCTGCTCGACGGGCTCGCGATGTGGCAAGAGAAGGCGAAGAAGGCGGTGGCCGATTACGCCTTTCACATGGCCGTCACCTGGTTCGGCGACGAGACGCTCAAGGAGATGGCGGTCTGCACGCGCGAGCACGGCATCCCGTCGTTCAAGACCTTCATGGCCTACCGCGGGGCCATCGGCGTCGACGACCCGGAGCTCATCCAGGTAATGGAGGCGGCCAAGGGCCTCGGCGCGCTCGTCACCGTCCACGCCGAGCACGGCGACGCGGTCGTCGCGCTCCAGAAGCGGCTGCTCAGGGAGGGCAAGACCCACCCGCGGCACCACGCGGAGAGCCGCCCCGCGCCGATCGAGGGGGAGGCGACGGGGCGCGCGATCATGCTCGCCCGGATGATCGGCGAGCCGATCTACATCGTCCACCTCACCTGCAAGGAGGCGCTCGCCGCGGTCGCCGAGGCGCGGAGCCGGGGCCAGGTGGTCATGGCCGAGACGTGCCCCCAGTACCTCCTGCTCGACGACTCGGTCTACGACAAGCCGAACTTCGAGGGCGCGGCGTACGTGATGAGCCCGCCGATCCGGCCGAAGGGGCACCAGGACGCGCTGTGGGCCGCGCTCTCGACGGGGCTCATCCAGACCGTGGCGACCGACCACTGCCCCTTCAACCAGGTCGGCCAGAAGGACATGGGCAAGGACGATTTCTCGAAGATCCCGAACGGCGCCGCCGGCATCGAGAACCGGCTCGCCCTCCTCTGGACCTACGGGGTGCTCGAGGGGCGGATCGACGTCCACCGCTTCGTCGATCTCGTCTCGACGCAGCCGGCCAAGATCTTCGGGCTGTACCCGCGCAAGGGCTCGATCGTGCCCGGCGGCGACGCGGATCTCGTGGTCTTCGACCCGAAGGGGACGAGCACGATCTCCGCGAAGACCCACCACCACCGGTGCGACCGGAGCATCTTCGAGGGGTTCGACGTGAAGGGGAGGCCGACGCATGTCATCGTGAACGGCCGGGTTCAGTTCACGGACGGCAAGCTCGACGTGGAGCGCGGCGCCGGGCGCTACCTGCCGCGGCGGCTCGGCCCGACCCAGGGCTCGCGGGCCGCGTGAGCCGAGGCCGCCGGAGCGCGCGAGCACGAGCATGAGCCAAGACCCAAGCCGCCTCTCACCCCTCCCGTCCGGCCGGATCGAAGAGCGATTCGAGGACAAGAGCCCGCGCTACACCGAGGCCGAGGCGATCGCCGAGGCGAACCGGTGCCTCTACTGCGTCGACGCGCCCTGCGTAAGGGCGTGCCCGACCTCCATCGACATCCCGAGCTTCATCCGGAAGATCGCGACGGGCCAGGTGAAGGGCGCCGCCCGCACCATCCTCACGGCCAACCTGCTCGGCCAGTCGTGCGGGCAGGCGTGCCCCGTCGAGGTGCTCTGCGCGGGCGACTGCGTCTACAACGCGTGGGGGCGCGAGCCGATCGCGATCGGCCGACTCCAGCGCTACGCGGTCGAGTCGGCGCTCGCGCGCGATCCGCGGCTCTTCCGGGCGAAGCCGCCGACCGGCAAGCGCGTCGCGCTCGTCGGCGCGGGGCCCGCGTCGATCGCCGCGGCCGGCTACCTCGCGCTCGAGGGGCACCGCGCCGTGATCTTCGAGCAGAAGGCGATCCCCGGCGGCCTGAACACGCTCGGGATCGCGCCCTACAAGATGAAGGGGCACGAGGCGCTCCGCGAGCTCGAGTGGGTGCTGTCGCTCGGGGACGTCGAGCTCCGCACCGGCGTGTCGGTCGTCGAGCGGGCGGCCGCGCCGGGCGAGGTGTCGGCAGGCGACCTGATCGCGGGCTACGACGCGGTCTTCCTGGGGCTCGGCCTCGGCGCCGACGCGCGCCTCGGCATCCCCGGGGAGGACGGCGAGGGCGTGGTGGGCGCGACCGCGTTCATCGAGCGGCTCAAGGCCGATCCGCGCCTCGATCTCGCGGGCGTGCGGCGCGCGGCCGTCGTCGGCGGCGGCAACACGGCGCTCGACGTCGCGCACGAGCTCGCGCTGCTCGGGGTCGACGTGGCGATCGTGTACCGCCGCTCCGAGGCCGAGATGTCGGGCTACGCGCACGAGCTCGAGGGCGCGCGGGTCGCCGGGGCGCGGCTCGTCGAGAACCGGGTGCCGGTCGAGGTGGTGCGCGAGGGCGGGCGGGTCGTCGCGCTGCGGGTCGCGCCCGCGGAGCGGCTGTGGGCGGACGCGCGGCGGGAGGCGCAGGGGCCCGCGCCGGTCGCGGAGGAGCTCGTGCCGGCCGACCTCGTCGCGGTCGCGATCGGGCAGAGCCGGGCGACGCGGGTGGCGCTCGCGTTCGAGGGCGTCTCGCTCGACGCGCGGGGGCGCGTTTTGGTCGACCCGGCGACGCACCGCACGGGCAACCCGAGGGTCTACAGCGGCGGCGACTGCGTGAACGGCGGCAAGGAGGTCGTCAACGCGGTCGCCGAGGCCAAGATCGCCGCGCGCGCGATGCACGAAGCGATGATGACGCGGGCGGGCGGCGCGGCGCCCGGGCCCGCACCGCAAGGGAGCTGAGCGATGGCCGACCTCTCTATCGACTTCGCCGGGATCAAGAGCCCGAACCCGTTCTGGCTCGCCTCGGCGCCGCCGACGAACACCGGCGATCAGGTCCGGCGCGCGTTCGACGCCGGCTGGGGCGGCGCCGTCTGGAAAACGCTCGGAAACCCGATCGTCAACGTGTCGAGCCGCTTTGGAGGCATCGATTACGGCACGATGCGGCTCATGGGGCTCAACAACGTCGAGCTCATCACCGACCGCCCGCTCGACGTGAACCTCAGGGAGATGCGCGAGGTCAAGCGGCGCTACCCGGGCCACGCGCTCATCGCCTCGCTCATGGTCGAGACGAAGGACGAGTGGCGCGAGATCATCCGCAAGGCCGAGGACACGGGCGCCGACGGGCTCGAGCTCAACTTCGGCTGCCCGCACGGGATGTGCGAGCGCGGCATGGGCTCGGCCGTCGGCAACGAGCCGGCGGTCCTCCAGGAGATCGCGCGGTGGGCCGTCGAGTTCGCGACGACGCCGGTCATCGTGAAGCTCACGCCCAACGTCGGCGACATCCTCGAGCCGGGCGAGGCGGTGCTCCGGTCCGGGGCGCACGGGCTCTCGCTGATCAACACGATCAAGTCGCTGATGGGCGTCGATCTGGAGCGGATGGTCCCGCTGCCGCGGGTCGGCGGCGCGTCGACGAACGGCGGCTACTGCGGGCCCGCGGTGAAGCCGATCGCGCTCCACCTCCTGAGCCAGCTCGCGCGCCACCCCCAGGTCGGCCGGCTGCCCATCTCGGGCATCGGCGGCATCTCGAGCGCCCGCGACGCCGCGGAGTTCATCGCGCTCGGCGCGACGAGCGTGCAGGTGTGCACCGCGGTGATGCACTACGGCTACCGCATCGTCGAGGAGATGATCGAGGGGCTCAGCGACTGGCTCGACGATCACGGGATGAGCTCGGTGAGCGAGCTCCGGGGCAGGGCGATCCCGCAGGTGCAGGAGTGGGGCGAGCTGGATCTCTCGTACCGGGTGGTCGCGGAGATCAGCGCCGAGAAGTGCATCGGCTGCCAGCTCTGTTACGTCGCCTGCATGGACGGGGCGCACCAGTGCATCCACCTGCCGGGCAGGACCGAGGCGGAGGCGCGCGCGGCGGGCCACACCCACATCCCGAAGGTCATCCCGGATCGCCCCGTGACGGCGGATCCGAGCGGCGCCGCCGCGCCGTCGCGCGTCCCGTTCGTGGACGAGGAGGAGTGCATCGGCTGCAACCTGTGCGCGCTGGTGTGCCCGGTGTCGGGGTGCATCACGATGAGGGAGGTGCCTTCAGGCAGGCCGCCTGAGACGTGGAACGACCGTGTCCAGAAGGGGACGGACTTCGTGCCTGGCGGGCTGGAAGCGACCGCCCGCGCGCGGAGCTCCTGATCCCGGGCTCCTGACCCGCCGGCCTGGAGCCCGCGACGATCGCGAACGCGCACGCGCCGGCGGAGCTCGCTGGGAGGAGCCTCGATGTCGCTGACGAACGAAGATCTCGCGCCCACGCCGGAGGCGGCGCGCACCTGGAAGCTCGGGCATTTCGCGGCGCTGTGGATCGGGATGGCCGTCTGCATCCCGACGTACACGATGGCCTCCGGGCTCATCGATCAGGGGATGAGCTGGCGGCAGGCGCTCGCGTGCGTGGCGCTCGGCAACGTCATCGTGCTCCTGCCGATGATCCTGAACGCCCACGCGGGCACCCGGTACGGCATCCCGTTTCCGGTGTTCGCGCGCGCGTCGTTCGGCGTGACGGGCGCGAACGTGCCCGCGGTGCTGCGCGCGCTGGTCGCCTGCGGGTGGTTCGGCATCCAGACGTGGCTCGGCGGGCAGGCGCTCTGGCAGCTCCTCGTCGCGCTCCTGCCCTCGGCGGAGGCGCCGCTGACCTCGGCGGCGTTCAAGGGGGCGATCGGCATCCACCCCGGCGAGCTGCTGGGGTTCGCCGTCTTCTGGGTCATCAACCTCTATTTCATCCTGAAGGGGACGGAGTCGATCAAGTTCCTCGAGACGTGGGCGGCGCCGTTCCTCATCGTGATGGGCCTCGTGATGCTCGGCTGGGCGTACGTCCGCGCGGGCGGGTTCGGCCCGATGCTGTCGCAGCCGTCGAAGATCCCCGAGGGGCAGCTCCTCAGCGTGTTCGCGCCGGGCCTCACCGCGATGGTCGGGTTCTGGGCCACGCTCTCGCTGAACATCCCGGATTTCACGCGGTACGCGCGCAGCCAGCGCGATCAGGCGATCGGCCAGGCGCTCGGCCTGCCGGCGACCATGGTGCTGTTCTCGTTCATCGGGGTCGCGGTCACCTCGGCCACGCCGGTGATCTTCGGGGAGCTCATCTGGGACCCGGTGAAGCTGCTCGCCCGGATCGGCGGGGCGTTCATCATGGTCCTCGCGATGGTGGGCCTGTCGGTCGCCACGCTGTCGACGAACCTCGCCGCCAACGTCGTCTCGCCGGCCAACGACTTCTCCAACCTCGCGCCCCACCGCATCTCGGCGCGGGCGGGCGGCGTGATCACCGCCATCCTCGGCGCGGTGATCCTGCCGTGGAAGCTCATCGAGTCGTCGCAGGGGTACATCTTCACGTGGCTCGTCGGCTACTCGGCGCTCCTCGGGCCGATCGGCGGGATCCTGATCGCCGATTACTTCCTCCTCCGGAGGACGCAGCTCGAGGTGGACGACCTGTACCGGCGCGGCGGGGCCTACGAGTACCAGGGCGGGGTGAACTGGCGGGCGATGGCCGCCCTCGCGATCGGCGTGCTCATCAACCTGCCCGGCTTCCTGGCCGAGGCGATCCCGTCGATGAAGGACGCCGTCCCGGAGGTGATGCGCTCGATCTACACGTATGCGTGGTTCGTGGGGTTCTTCGTCTCGGGAGGGCTCTACCTGCTGTTCTCGCTGGCCGGCCGCGCGGAGCCCGCCGCGGCGCGCGGGGCGTCGCCGGCGCGCTGACGCGGGGAGGGCGCCGGCCGAGCGCGGGTCAGGGGGCGAGCTTCACGATGTACGCGCTCCCGTTGTCGTACGAGCCCGCGCCGATCACGTTGCCGGCGCTGTCCACGGCCACATCGACGATCCCGCCGTAGCTCGCCGCGCCGAGCGGATCGGCCGACCACAGCACGTCGCCCGACGGCGAGAGCTTCACGATCGTGCCGTTCGGGGTGACGATCGCGTTGCCGGCGCCGTCGACGGCGACGGCGCTGTCGCTGTAAATGGCGTTCCCCGAGCCGAAGCCGGTCGTGTCGACGCTCCACAGCGGCGCGCCCGAGGCGGTGAACCGCGTCACGGCGCCGCGGAAGGCGACGACCACATCGCCGGAGGGGGCCACGGCGACGTCGCCCGCCTGCGGCGTGCCCGAGACGACCTGGCTCCACACGTGATTGCCGGCCGCATCGAACTTCGCCAGGTACATGCCGTCGTCCACCGGCGAGCTCGTGAGCGGCCCGCCGCCGAGGTCGATGATGCCGAAGTACTTGCCGAGGACGACGACGTTGCCGGCGCCGTCGACGGCGACGCTCCTGGGGCCGCTCTCGTAGGCGTTCGTCGGGAAGGTCTTGGCCCAGATCGGCGCGCCCGCCGCGTCGAGCCGCGCGATCAAGAGCTCGCTGCCCGGCCCGCCGCCGAGGGTGCCAGCGCCGAGATCCACCGTGTCCCAGACGACGGCCGCGAGCGCGGCGCCCGAGCCGGCCCGGGCGACCTCGATCTGGTCGAGGCCGTCGATCTGCGCGAGGAGGTCGCCCGACGCGCTGAACCGCCGCAGCCCGAGGTTCGAGACCGCGAGCACCTGGCCGGAGCCCGACTCGGCGACGCTCAGGAAGATGCTGTCGCCGGCCGGGCGCCGGTCCCACACGTAGCTCCCCGCGGCGTCGAGCTTCACGAGGAAGCTCGTGTTGAACAGCTCGAACGACGTCGGCTCGCCCTGCCCGGCGAAGTCGATGGGGCCGTAGCCGTAGCCGCCGAAGATCACGCTGTCCCCGCCGCCGACCGTGACGGTGTACGCCCGCATTCCCTCGTTCCAGCCGTTGACGAAGAGCCTGCTCCAGAGGACGGCGCCGGGGGCGCACGGCGCGCAGCTCGGGCCACCGCAGTCGACGCCGGACTCGGCGCCGTTCCGGAGCCCGTCCTCGCACGTGTCGTGGTAGCAGACCGTGAGCGCCGGCCGCTCCGCGGCGCTCGCGCTCTCGCTGCTCCGCAGGGTGCTCCGGGTGACCGCGTTCTCCTCGAGGAGCACGCCGTGGTTGCCCTGCGCGCCGCTCACCCAGGCCCGCGCGAGCGCGGTCACGTCGACGTTGCGGAAGCCGGTGGTGCCGCCGGGCCCGCCGGTGACGAAGGAGGCCTCGACCGCCGGGTCGAACTGACCGCCGCCGCCGAAATTGCCCCACGTGACGGTCGACTCCGACCAGGGCGCGGTGGCCCGGTGGACGCGCACGGCGCTGCTCTCGATCTTGTAGGTCTGGTAGAGCGACAGCGTCGCCGAGGCGATCTCCGCGCTCGCCGGGACGCCGGCGAGGTCGAACCGGAGCAGGCTCCGCCGGACGCCGCCCGTGCCGGTGCCCGTCGTGAGCGTGGTGCTCGCGCCGTCGTTCCAGCCGGGCGACACCTGCCAGATCGTCGCGTCGGCCACCGCGCCGCCGAGGCCGCGGCGGAGGGTCACGCACCGCGGGTCGCACGCGTCGCCGAGGCCGTCGGCGTCGCCGTCCACCTGCGACGGGTTCGCGGCGGCAGGGCAGTTGTCCTGCGCGTCGACCACCCCGTCCCCGTCGCCGTCCTGCGCGACCTCGATCGCGTAGGCGGGGGAGCCCACCAGGACCGAGCTCCCCGACACGGCGACGGCCTTGCCGAAGCCGCCGCCGGTCGGTCCGGTGCCGGCGAGCTTGGCCCGCTCGATCTCGATCCACTCGCCGGCCGCCGGCGAGAACACGTACGCGGCCCCCGCGTCCGGCTTGTCGAGGCGGTCGGCCAGGAGCGCGCCCGCCACCGCCATGTCGCCGGAGATCGCCACCGCCTCGCCCAGGCCGTCGCCGGTCCTGCCGTCGGTCGCGATCAGCCGGGAATCCCGGCGCCAGCCGCTCCCCGCGCGGTCGAACACGTAGGCCAGGCCCCGCCCGAGCTGGTACCAGGGCATCGGCGGGCTGAGGACGCCCGGCGCGCCCACGAGGATGCGCGCGCCCGAGATCGCGACCGAGCTGCCGAAGCGGTCGTACAGGGCCTCCGGCGGGTCCGCCACGAGCTTGTGCGGGGCGCTCCAGTCGCTCGCGTCGAACACGAACGCGGCGCCCACGCCGTCGTGCTCCAGCCACCACGCGTTCCCCGGCGAGCCCACGACCACCGTGCCGCCCTCGATCGCGACGGGCGGCGTCTCCCAGGAGTTCTCCCCGGCCGGGGGGGCGAGCTCGATCTCCTCGCTCCAGGCGCCGCCGCTCCGCGCGAACACGTAGACCGAGCTCTCGGCCGAGAGCGCGGCCCGGTCGCCGTCGACCGCGACGGCCTCGCCGATGGGGTTCGCCGTCCCGCCGCTCGCGACGAGCTTGGCCTGCTCGGACCACGCGCCGCCGCTCCGCACGAAGACGTAGGCGGCGCCGGCGCCCCCGGTGCCCCAGGGCGCGCCGACCACGATCGTGTCCGCCGAGACCGCGACGGAGCGCCCGAAGGAGCCGCCGGCGCCCCCGTCGCTCGGGACGAGCTTGGCCTGCTGCGCCCAGGCGCCGCCGCCGCTCTTCACGAACACGTACGCGCTCCCGGGCGCCCCGACGACCGCGGTGTCGCCGGACATGGCGATCGCCTCGCCGCCGAGGTGGACCTGGCTCGCGCCGTCGACCGCGATGAGCGCCGTCCGCTGCGAGGCGGCGAGGGGATCCACGGTGATCGGGTACGCGGCCCCGGCGGTGTCCACGCGCAGCGACAGCGCGCGCTCGCCGGCGCCGAGCTCCATCCACGCGGGCAGCGTCCGCCCCGCGGCGTCGGTGGCGTGGAGATCCGTGTACCGGAGCGCCACCGCGCCCGAGGCGTCGCGCAGCGCGACCCCCTCGCCGCCGCCGAGCGGCGCCGCGCGGAGGTCGCCGCCGAGGGCGAGCTCGATCACGAGGTCCCGATCGCCCTGCGCGCGGCAGGGCGGCGCCGCGGCCACGGTGAAGCCCTGCTCCAGCCCGAGCGGCCCGTTCACGTACCACTCCACGAGCTCCTCGCCCGGCGACGCGCCCTGCCGGCGGAGCTCCACGCGGTTGTCCGCGGCGCGCGGCGCGGCGCTCGCCACCGCGCGCAGATCGCCCGCGCACCCGTACCGCGCCGGGGCCATCGAGAAGCTCCACCGCCCCTCGCCCTCCTCGGGCGCGATCCGCACGCCCGACGCGCTGAAGTCGGCCGTGAGCCGGTGCGCCGGGTTCGGCGCGCGCAGCCCGGGCGCCTTCCCCGCCGACGGCGCCTCGACGACCCTGTAGCTCTCGGGCGCGCTCGACTGCACGGCAGCGATGTACGCCGCCCGCAGGCGCGCGCGCGCCGCCGCGTCGAGCGCCGCGGGCGCCGCCGCGTCGGGCGCCGCGGGCGCCGTCGCCGCGCCGTCGACGGACGATGAAGGGCCTTGCGGCGCCTCGGCGGAGGCGCAGCCCCCCACCATGGCGGCTGCAGCCATCACCCGTCCCACCCGCCCCATTCGAGTTCCCATACGCTGGATCTCCCCATCTGGCTGGCGCTCCCTCGCGCGCGCGCACCGGGCGCCGGAGCGCTCCGCGCGGCAGGGCAGCGAGCCGCGGCGCACGCTCGCAAGGACCACGCCCCACGGCCGTGGACGCTCGCACGCCATCGACGCCTCGCGCGCTCGGTCGATCCGGGCCGAGTCGACGGCGCCTTCGCCGCGCGCTCCTGGCCATTGGCCGGCCATGGCCCCGTCGGCCGGCCGCCGGCGGGGCCGCGGACGGGCGCCTCGCTGCGGGGCGGCGCCTCGCGCCGGAGCTGGGGCTCCGCGGCGCCGCGTCCGATTCCGTGGCACGCGCGGTCGGCTGACCGGAACAAACAACAGCGAGGGCACGAGCCCTCGCTGGAGGCACATGGTCATGAAACTCGCAGCGACGGAAATCCGGTTGAATCGCGATCTCCCCACGATCGCCCTCGAGGAGAAAGGGCAGGTGGCGCATGTCTTCTGATCACGACGAGCGCGTCGAGCTGCTGGACGAGCACCGCCCGGAGCTCGGGCGCCTGCTGCGGAGCCTGCCCCCGCGCCGCAGCGCCGTGGCGTCGCTCTCGGGCTATCTCCTCTCCTTGCGAGAGCCGACGGGCTATCTCATCGCGGTCGGCCTGCAGGAGCGCGACCCGGATCTCGAGCCCGAGCGCACGCTCCGCTCGGCCCTGGCCTCCGGCGTGCGTGCGCCGGTCCTGGCCGGCGTGATGTCGCGCTCGGCGCTGGCCGAGATCATCGCCCCGCTCTCGCCCGTCACGCAGGCGGTCGCCGCGGACATGAAGAGGGCGGTCCCCTCCGGCACGCTGCGGGTCGTCGTCGCGGCGGCCGGCGGGGCGGAGCTCTTCACCGTGAAGGCGTCGGAGCTGCCGGCCGGCTGAGCCGCCCCAGCCGCCCCCGGCGCGCTGGGCGGCGTCCGGCCCTCAGCGCGCTGGGCGGCGCCCGGCCCCCAGCGCGCCGGGCGTCGTCCGGCGCCCGCGGGTCCGGCGCTCACTCGTTCGCGTAGACGCGCCGCTCGCTCGAATCGAGCCCCAGGTACACGACCCGGCGGTCCAGGCTCGCGCCCCCGCGCTCCGCGTCTTCCGGCGCCGGCCGCCGGTCGGCGGCCTCGTCGCTCCGGCGCAGCGCCTCGTACTCGGCGACCGAGGCGTGGCGACACCCGTCGAGCGGGGCGTCGATCGCGAGGTCGGCCACGAGCGCGGCGGCCTCCGGCCGGACCCTGCCCGCGAAGAACTCGGCGCAGCAGCCCGACCCGTAGCTGAACAGCCCGATGCGCCGCCCCTCCAGGGCGCGGGCCTCCGCGTTGAGCAGGGACGCGAGCGCGAGGTACAGCGAGCCCGTGTAGATGTTGCCGATGCGCGCCGGCAGGTCGAGCGACGGCTCCACCTCGACGGCGAAGCTCTCGTCGGCGGCCTGCTCGGTCAGGCCGTCCATCGTCCGCCGGTGGCGGTGGGCCTTGCGGGCCATCTTGCCGTAGGGGACGTGGTAGCAGGTGCGCGCGAGCGGCTCGCCGTCGCCGGCGACGCGGCGCCACTCGGCGTACGCCCCGGCGAGGGCGTCGAGGTAGCACTGCACCGAGAAGTGGCCGTCGACGAGCGCCTCCTTGTGGTGGAGCGGCCGCCAGAAGTCGTAGACGTCGCGCGCGTAGGTGCCGGTCTTGCCGACCTCGATCTCGACGAGGCGCGGGCGCTCGCGCACGAGCAGCGCCACGGCGCCGGCGCCCTGGGTCGGCTCGCCCGCCGAGCCGAGCGCGTAGCGCGCCACGTCCGAGCAGACGACGAGGGCGGCGCGGCCGCGGGCCGAGCCGGACGCGATCCAGTCCACCGCGTTGAGCAGGCCGGCGGTGCCCCCGAAGCAGGCGTGCTTGGCCTCGAAGACCCGGCACGCGCTCGGCAGCCCGAGCAGGCCGTGGAGGAAGGAGGCCGCCGGCTTCGAGTGGTCCACGGCGGTCTCGGTGCCCACGACGCAGAGCCCGATGTCCGCGGGGCTCGCGCCCGAGCGCTGGAACAGGCGGCGGGCCGCGTTGGCCCCGAGGGTGATCGGATCCTCATCGGGCGCCGCGATCGCCATCCGGCGGGTGCCCAGGCCGGTCAGGTACTTGGACGGCGCGACGCCCCGGGCCTCGGCGAGCTCGCTGAGCTCGACGTAGCGGCGAGGGACGGCGAGGGCGATCGCATCGATGCCGATCGGAGGAAAGTCATGACGTAGGCTCATACCTGCATCCTAGGGGCGCATTGTGCAGAGACCATCGAGCCCGCGCGGAAGCTCGGAGGAGCGGCGCAGGTCATGGCGCGCCGCGTTATGGCGCCACCAAGGTGCCGCGGGGCGCCGCGGCCCGGCGGCGCGGCACCGCGCCCTCGCCGTGCGCACCTCGCTTGCTGCGGTTCGTGGCCCGATGTGGCCTGCTGCTGTTCGTGCGCCGATGTGGCTCGCCGCGCTCCGTGGACCGATGTGCGCGCGCGCGCGCCCCCGGACGTGCGTGCTTTGCGCCAGCGCGCATGAAGCGGAGCCTCGACCCGGACCGCAGCACATCGGGTCTGGAAGAGCGCGGCGCGCCGCGTATTGCGCACAACGACCCTCACACGACCCAGCGAGCGAGCAGCCAGCGAGAAAAAATCGCGTTCAGGTCAAATTCATCACCACATCTCGTTGCAGTTGTGCAATCTGATATGGCGCGTTCTTGCGCCCTAGCGGTCGAGGTTCATGTGGAGCTCTCCCGGTCTACCATGTTGGTTCCGCTTCTTGGGTTGGGTGTTCTGATGATCACCGGCGCCGCGGGGTGCTCCTGCAGCTCCGGAGCGGAAGGCGAGGCAGGCGAGACGGCTGGAGCGAACGTCGGCGGAGGCGGCGGCGCGGGCGGCGGCGCCGGGGGCGACGGGGGGGCCGCTGGCGGCGGCGGCGACGGCGGCGACGACCAGATCGGCGCGGGCTCCGGCCACAACACGGGAGGCGCGCCGCCGGTCACGCCCGACACGGCGTGTGTCGCCACGGTCGCCGAGGCCACCCTCACGAAGCGGCCGGTCGATATCGTGTTCGTCATCGACAACTCGCCCAGCATGGCGAACGAGATCATCAGCGTACAGAACAACATCAACGAGAGCTTCGCCGCGATCATCGGCGAGAGCGGCATCGACTACCGCGTCATCATGATCTCCGCGCACGGGGCCGCGAACGTCGACGACTCGATCTGCGTCGGCGCCCCGCTCAGCGCGGCGAGCTGCGACCCGGTCCCGGAGGCGCCCGGGAACAACCCGCCCGTCTTCTACCATTACAGCCACGAGATCAGGAGCAACGACGCGCTCTGCGTCC
Source organism: Sorangium cellulosum So0157-2 (assembly GCF_000418325.1). Lineage (GTDB taxonomy): Bacteria > Myxococcota_A > Polyangia > Polyangiales > Polyangiaceae > Sorangium > Sorangium cellulosum_D. The sequence continues at coordinate 10,702,783 of NC_021658.1, read as the reverse complement.
TGCTCGGCAGCTACGGCGGCGGCCTGCCCGACCAGCACGGCGTCGCGCCGTCCGGCTGGTCCGAGTGGGTGCGCGAGGACTCGCTCAAGGTGATCACGGTCATCACCGACGATCACGTGGGCTGCCAGTCGACGCACCTCCCGCGCAACATCTATATCGACGACACGCGGCAGCCCCTGGAAGATGTCGCTGACGACTTCGAGGAGCTGCTGTTCGGCCTGGATCCGGTGGTCTTCGGCGACGTCACCGCGCCGAACTACGTCTTCCACAGCATCGTCGGGCTCCGCGAGAACACGCCCGCCACGGACGCTTACGGGCCCGACGGCGACGTGGTCGAGGAGACGTGCGGCACCGCCGTGGCGCCGGGCACGGGCTACCAGACGCTCAGCAAGAGGACCGGCGGCCTCAGGTTCCCGCTCTGCCAGACGAGCTCCTATGACGTGGTGTTCCAGGCGATCGCGGAGGGCGTCATCACCGGCGCGGTGGTCGAGTGCGAGTTCGCCGTGCCGGACTCGCCGCCGGGGGAGGTCATCGACCTCTCGACCGTGGTCGTCCAGTACACCCCGGGCGACGGGGGCGATCCGCAGTCGTTCGGTCAGGTGCCGAACGCGGCGGCGTGCGCCGCGGGCTCGTTCTTCATCGAGGACGACATGATCAAGCTCTGCCCCGACGCGTGCCAGGCGGTCCAGGCCGACGCCGGGGCGGCGATCGACGTCCTCTACGGCTGCGATCCCGAAGCGGCGGATTGAGCTCGCGCGAGCGGCAGCGCCAGCGCCCGTTCCGACATACCTCGGAACGGGCGCCGTGGGGGGCTCGTCAACCTCCCGCGAGGCCGCTCAGCTCCACCATCGAGCTCAGAGACAGCAGCGGAAGCCGATGTTCGGATCGTCGTCGTCGAGCCGCTCCCTGTCCGCCGGCAGCTCCTTGGTCCCCTCCTCGGGCGCCTTCACACCGCACAGCAAGTGATCTTTGTCGGAGATCTGCGAGCCGCCACGGACGAGGCACCTGCCCGTCGTCGCATTGCAGGAGTTCTCCCACTCGGCCACGTTGCCGCTCATGTTGTACAGGCCCGTCATGCCTCCGTTGCAGGTCGGGGTGGGGGGGATCGGGGCGGGCGGGCCGGGCTTCCGGGAGATCCCGGCTGTCGACTCGGCGCCCACGCACCTGTTCGACTCGTAGGTGTCACTGTACGGGTAGTCGTTCACGCCTTGCCCGGAGCACGCGTTGTACCACTCGCTCCGTGTCGCGACGTCGAACTCGGCGGTCGCGTTCTCGCCGCCCCCGATCCTGCCGCAGAGGTGCTTGCCCGTATAGGTGCAGTACGCGTATGCGTCGCACCAGTCGACGTAGTTGACGGGCACTCTCCCATCGGCGTAGGGCCACCCGCTCGAGGGCCGGTAGACGTTCCCCGCGCACTCGGCCGGCTGCCCGGCGAGCACCGGGTTGGCCTGCAAGAAGACGTCGTACTCCTGCTTCGTCACCTCGTATTGATCGATGCAATAGCTCCCGCCGCCCGCCACGGGGGCGATCACCATCGACGCGGGGCAGGCGCAGGTATGGGTCGCGGTGTTGCAAAGCGACGTCGCGCAGTCGGTGTTCTGCGAGCATCGCTGCCCCGCAGGGCAACGGGTGCTGCACTCCGGCCCGCCGCAGTCGATGTCGGCCTCCTTGCCGTTCTTGACCCCGTCGCTGCAGCTCGCCGGCAGGCAGATCTGCTCGACACAGACGAGCTCCCGGCAGTCGGTCGACTCCGAGCACGCCTCGCCGGGCTTGCAGCCGGCGCAGAGCCCGCCGCAATCGGTGCCGGTCTCTTCGCCGTTCTTGACGCCGTCGCTGCAGCTCGGCGCCAGGCACCTGCCGGCCACGCAGCTCAGCGACTCGCAGTCCGAGCCCACGACGCAGTCCTGGAGGTTGTCGCACGGCGGACACGCCGGGTTGTCGCCGCGCGGCGCGGCGCCGCCGCCGCAGTCGGTGTCCGTCTCGTCGCCGTCCGTCACGCCGTTGTCGCACCGCGCCGCCGCGCACGTGGTCCCGGCGCCGCCGCCGCTGCCCCCGCTCCCGGCGCTGCTCGCGCTGCGGCCTCCGGCTCCGCCGCCGCCGTCGCTCGCCTCGCAGCGCCGTGAAAGGCAGTCCGTCGGCGCAGCGCACGTCTGGTCGACGCGGCAAGGAGCGCAGCTGGCCGCCGCAATCGATGTCCGTCTCGTCGCCGTCCTTCGTGCCGTTGGCGCAGCCGGACGGCGCCGCCCCGCCGGTGCCGCCGCCGTCGCCGCCGGTGCCGCCGCCGTCGCCGCCGGTGCCGCCGCCGTCGCCGCCAGCGCCGCCGGTTCCCGCCGTCGTGCTGCCGCTGGGCGTCGTGCTGCCGCTGCTCCACTGCCGCCGGTGGCGCCGCCATCGCCGCCACTGCCGCCGGTGGCGCCGCCATCGCCGCCACTGCCGCCGGTGGCGCCGCCATCGCCGCCACTGCCGCCGGTGGCGCCGCCGTCACCGCCGCTGCCGCTGGTGCCCGCTGTCGAGCTGCCCGTGGGCAGGTTCCCCGACGTCGGAGGGCGGCCCCCGTCTTCGCTGCTGCACGAGATGGCCACGGCGAGGGCCGCGAGAGGGATCAGAACGACGGACGACCGGATCATGGAGCTGCCTCCCTAGCGTTCGAACTCGAGGTCAGAGGAAGGCGCTCAGCTTACGTGGGATGTCGACTGTCCAGCATGACAAAAGGATTTCACCCGTTGACCGCCCAAACCCGCTGCCGAATACGTGCTCTCCCGTGCGCCGTGCCGGCCGCTCTTCGCAAGGCCGCAGGCGCTGCGCGGCCGCAGGCGCTGCGAGGCCGCAGGCGCCTCAGCGAGCGACCTCGTCCAGCCATTCGCGCGCGAGCGCGAGGATCCGCGCGTGATCGGGCACGTCGCTCAGGAAGCGCTCGCGCCAGACCGGATCGCCGATCCTCCCGGCCCGCACGAGCAGCCCGTTGCGGGCCAGCGCGATGGCGCCCTTGGCCTCGGCCGTCTGGCCCGTCGCCGAGAGCGCCTCGGCGTGGACCAGGCGCACCAGGAAGCCCTCCTCCTCGCGGCGGTCCGACTCGAGCAGCGACAGCGCCTCGGTCGTGGCCGCGAGCGCCTCCCCGGCGCGCCCGAGCTCGAGCAGGGCGCGCGCGCGCGCCGCGATCGCCGCGGGGAGCCGCTCGGGCACGTCCCGCGCGAGCGCCTCGGCCGCCCGCGACTCCACCTCGGCGAGCGCGGGCTCGCCCGCGAGGAGCAGCACGCGCGCGAGCTGGAGCCGGCTCTCGCACTCCCGGCGCCGGTCGCCGCGGCGCTCCAGCGCCTCGATCGAGCTCCGCAGGGCCGCCTTGGCGGCGTCGACCTGGCCCGAGTGGGCCAGCGCGAGGCCGAGGTTCTGCAGCGCGTTCGGCACCCGATCGTCGAGCGCCATCCGCTCCGCCTCCGCGAGCCCGGCGCGGAGGACCTCCGCCGCCGCCTCGAAGTACCCGAACTGCACGTAGCAGAGGCCCATGTTGAGCCGCGCCCGGCACGCCTCGCGGCGATCGCCGATGTCCTCGAAGGAGGCGAGCGCCGCGCTCATGCTCGCGATGCAGGCGCTCGGGTCGCCGTTGTGCTGCCGGAGCAGCCCGTGCAGGTAGAGGAGCTTGGCCTCGATCAGCAGATCCGCGGCCGCCGCGTCCTCCGTCGCCTGCTCGACCGCGTCGATCAGCGCGTCGACGCACGCGTAGCGGCCGCCGAGCAGGAGCACGATCGCCCCCTCGAGCAGGCAGGCGTTCTTCGCGACGCGCGCGCCCTCGAGGGGCTCGGCGCCGAGGACGGCCATCATCCAGCGCTCGACGCGCTCGTACTGGCCCTGCTTGTGCCCCGCGCCGGCGAGCTGCGTGAACGCCGAGAACCAGGCCACGGAGCCGGGCGCGAGGTGCTGCGTCGCCTCGATCCCGCGCTGCTCGGCGAGGGCGGGCTCCCCGCGCCAGAGCAGCGCCTCGGCCTCGACGAGGCGGAGCGCGCCCACCGCGGCCTCCCCCGGCCCGCAGGCGATGCCGCGCTCGGCGCACGCGATCGCCGCGGCGAGGTCGTTGCCCCGCAGCGCCTTGTCGGCCGCGCGCAGGTACCACTCGGCGGCCTTCTCCGGCTCCTCGCCGCGCTCGAAGTGCTCGGCGAGGACCCGCGGATCGCCCTCGCCCGCCGCCTCGAGGAAGCCGCCGGCGAGCGCGTGGCCGATGCGGAGGTCGCGCGCGGTCAGCATGCCGTAGGCGGCCTCGCGCACGAGCGCGTGGCGGAAGCAGTACTCCGCGTCGTCGCGCTGCCGCCCCGCGCCCCGCCGCACGATCACCTCGCGCCGCAGGAGCTCCGAGAGGAGCGGCGCGATGTCGATGCTCCCGAGCAGCGCGGCGACCGCGCTCGCCCGGAACGTCTCGCCGAAGATGCTCGCCGCCCTGAGGAGCCGCCGCGCCTCGGCGTCGAGCGTCTCCAGGCGCGCCTGCACCATGGCCACCACCGTCTCCGGCTGGCCTTCGCTCTTGCCCTCCGCGGCGGCGCGGATCTGCTCCTCGAGGAAGAACGCGTTGCCGTCCGCGCGCTCGACCATGCGCGCCACGAGGTCGTGCCGCGCGTGCGCGCCGAGCGCCTCGCGCACGAGCCGCTCGCTCGCCCGGCGCGGGAGCGGCAAGAGGTGCAGCTCGTGCGCGAGCCGGCCCTCCCAGAGCCCCGGGAAGAGCCGTCGCACGTCGGGCCGCCCGAGCGCCAGCACGAGCAGCGGCGCGTCCTTGAGCGTCCGCAGCGCCTCTTCCACCATCGTGACGGTGGGGAGATCGCCCCACTGGAGGTCCTCGAGCACGAGGAGCACGGGCCCCGCGCGGCACGCCGCCCCGAGGAACGCCTCCCAGGCGAGGCGGAGCTGGTCGCCCATCAGCACGGCGTCGCGCCGCGCGAGCCTGAGCTGCACGTCGTGCTCGTCGGGGAACGGCGCGCCGACGAGCTCGCCGAGGAACGGCGCGACGCGGGCGGCGTCGAGGCCGTGCTGCTCCACGCGGCGCCGGACCTTGCGCTGCCGCGCCTCGAGCGGCTCGCCGTCGGCGATGCCGAGGGCGTGGCGGAGGGCGCTCGCGAGCAGGCCGAAGGCCGAGCCCGCGCCCATGGGGTCGCCCTGGCCGATCCAGACCTCGATGCGGTCGCCGCGCTCGCGGAGCTTGCGGATGAGCTCCTGGCGCAGGCGCGACTTGCCCATGCCCGCCTCGGCGGTCACGAGCACGGCGCCGGCGGCGCCCTCGTCGATGCAGCGATCGACCTCCGCGAGGAGCATCGCGAGCTCGCGCTCGCGGCCGACGTACGTGGTCGGCCTGCCGAGCAGCTGCGCGGTGCGCTCGTCGCGCGCGCCGTGGAGGACGCGGCCGGCGGCGTCCTCGGCGACGTCGAAGCGGGCGCCGAGGAGGGCCGCGGTCACCTCGTCGATGCGGACGCCCGCGAGGGGGAAGCGGCCGTCGTCGGCCGCGAGCATCTGGAAGGCGCGGTCGATGAGCTCGCCGACGGGCACGCGCGCGGAGAGCTCCGCCCGGCCGGTGGCGAGCGCGACGGGCGCGCCGCCGAGCAGCTCCTTCAGCGCGAGGGCGCACCGGGCGGCGCGCGCCGCGAGGTCGGTCGGCGTGCCCGCGCCCGACAGCACGATGAGCGGCGAGCGGCCCTCGACGAGCTCGAGCTCGCCGCGGTACTGCTCGGCCACGTCGTGCAGCTGCCAGAGCTGTGCGCGGCGCGGCTCGTCGGCGCCGTCGCCCTCGGCGGGGTGCTCGCGGGTGACGACGAGGCACATCACGCGCCGCTCGCCGGTCGTGAGCTCCACGGCCCGCGGCGGGAAGGAGCGCGGCCCGCCGAGGCCGCCCTCGGGCGCCTCGATCCTGGCGAGCTCGGCCGCGACGGCGTCGCCGTCGGCCGGTCGATCGTGCGGCGATTTCGCGAGCATGCGGGCGACGAGGTCGTCGAGCGCGGCGGGGGTGCCGGGCCGGAGCTCGCGCACGCGGGGCGGGTCCTCGAGGAGGACCTTCATCAGCACGGCGAGGCCGGCGTTCCCCTGGAAGGCGGGGTGGCCGGTGAGGCAGCGGTAGAGGATGCACCCGAGGGCGAACACGTCGACGCGGGCGTCGGCGGTGAGCTCGCCGCGGGCCTGCTCGGGGGCCATGTACCCGGGCGTGCCGAGGACGAGGCCGGCGGCCGTGAGCGGCTCGTCGGTGGCGGTGCGCGCGAGGCCGAAGTCGATGAGGCTCACGCGGTCGAGCGCGCCGCCCTGGAGCAGCAGGTTGCTCGGCTTCAGGTCGCGGTGGACGAGGCCGAGCCTGTGGATCTCGCCGAGGGTCGTCGCGACGTGCAGGCCGAGCTCCAGGGTCTCTTCGAGGGTGAGGCCCTGGCGCGTGAGGCGGTCGGAGAGCGTCTCGCCGTCGAGCCACTCCATGGCGAGGTACGGCTGCCCCCACGCGGTGGTGCCGTGCGCGACGTAGCGCACGACGCCGGGCACGCGGGCCGCCGCGAGCGCCTGCGCCTCGCGCGCGAAGCGGCCGAGGTGCTCGGTGCCCTCGGTGGTCAGGAGCTTCATCGCGACGGCCTCGCCGGTCTCTCGATCGCGGGCCCGGTAGACGGCGCCCATTCCGCCGGAGGCCGCCAGGTGCTCGATGCAGAAGCGGCCGTCGATGATGTCTCCTGCCTGCATCGCTCACCGAGCACCCCGGCAGGGTGCTCACCGGCGGCCAGACTGCCAGCGAGTCAAGCTCTGCGTCCAGTGCTCATTCCGCGTTGCGCGGCCTCGAGTCCGGTCCGGCGTACGTCTCCGGGGGGAAGAGCCGGCCGGGGCGGACGAGCGCGCGTGTGCGGGGCGCGCTGGAAATCTCATCGAAACAGAGGGCAGGGCGGGGGAGCCGCGGGACAGGTGGGGTGAGCGCGACAGGCGGGTGAGCGCGGCAGGCGGGTGAGCGCGGCAGGCGGGGTGAGCGCGGCAGGCGGGGTGAGCGCGGCAGGTGGGGTGAGCGCGGCAGGCGCGCACAGGCGGCCTCGCGCCGCGGGCGGAGGGGTTGCCACGCGGCGCCTCGAACGCGAAGAAGGCGGGGTGGGCGAGAGGAGCGATCATGGCGACCATGACTCAGTTGCGTGAGCAGACGACCGGGGACGGCAGGTCAGGGCCCGAGGCGCAACCCATCCTGCGCCAGCGCGCGGAGGAGATTCAGCCGTACGGGGCGCTGGCGCGCTATCCGCTCGGGTTAAGCGACGACGTGCGCGCGGCGAGCGTCAAGGCGCTCAACCAGATCCTGAGCGACACGATGGTGCTGCGGGACATGTACAAGAAGCACCACTGGCAGGTCTCCGGGGCGACCTTCTACTCGCTGCACCTCCTGCTCGACAAGCACTACGAGGAGCAGGTCAAGCTCGTCGACGACCTGGCCGAGCGGGTGCAGACGCTCGGGGGGATCGCCATCGCGATGCCGCACGACGTCGCGGAGATGTCGAAGATCGAGCGGCCGCCGCGGGGGCGCGAGGAGGTGCCGGTGCAGATCTCGCGGCTGCTCGAGGCGCACGAGCAGATCTTGATCGAGGCGCGCGAGGCGGCGGGCAAGGCGGCGCAGGGCGGCGACGACGGGACGAACGACCTGCTCGTGAGCCAGATTGTCCGCGTCAACGAGATGCAGGTGTGGTTCCTGTCCGAGCACCTCGTGGACACGCCGCTCGTCCGGGCGCGGTAGGCGGCGGGGGCGATCCCGCGCTGAGCGCGGCCGGGGGTGGCCGGGGTAACCGGGGTAACCGGGGTAACCGGGGTAGATGAGGCCGTCGGATCGCCGCCGGACGCGCGATCTTGCGCCGTGATCGGCGGTGCGCGATGCTCTCCCCATGCAATTCATCGAGGTGCTCGAGAGCGGCGGTATCGCCGAGGTCGTGTTGAATCGACCCAAGGTCAACGCGATGAGCCAGGCGGTGCTCCGCGAGATGGCGGATGTCTTCCGGCGGCTCGCGGAGGACGACGCCGTGCGCGGGGTCCTCGTCCGCGGCGCCGGCAAGTGCTTGTCCGCGGGGCTCGATCTGCGCGAGGTCGCGTCGCTCGATCGAGAGCGGCTCGCGGGCTTCCTCGACGATTTCGACGCCGCCTTCGGCGCCGCGTTCCGCTTCCCGAAGCCGTTCGCCGCCGTCGTGCACGGCCACGCGCTCGCGGGCGGCGCCGTGCTCGCGATGTGCGCCGACTACATCGCGCTCGGCGACGGCGATCATAAGTTCGGGCTCCCCGAGCTCGTCGTGGGGATCCCGTTTCCGCGCGTCGCCTTCGAGATCGTGCGCGCCGCCTGCCCCACCCGCGCGTTTCGGCGGCTCGTCTTCGGGGCGGACAGCCATTCTCCGGCGGAGGTGTTCGAGATGGGCGTCGGCGACGCGCTCTCCAAGGAGCCGCTCGAGGACGCGCGCCGCTGGCTCGCCACGGCGTGCAGCCGCCCGGCGGCGGCGTTCCGCTTCGTCAAGGCGAGCCAGCGCAGAGAGGCGTGGGAGCGAATCGCGGCGGCGCCGCCCGAGGAGCGGGAGGCCTTCGTCGAGGCGCTGCTCTCGGCGAAGCAGGCGTTGGAGGCGCCGCTGGCGGGGTGAGGTAGGTAGGGCCCGGAGGTTTCGGCCGAGGGCGCGGGTCGCTGACCGTCACATGCGCTGGTCTGACCTGGAGCTGGTCGGCTTGCTCGCGGCGCGCCGATTCATTCGCGTAATCTACCCACCGACACGTGCTGGGGATCGATGAACGCGTCATATCGCGCATAGTGCAGAACTGCTGCGAGCCGCTCCTCAGCCGATGTCTCGCGTCGAAGCTGGGCCTCGAGCCCGACGATGGCGTCCCGGACTTGCTCAAAACTCAAGATGTATTCGAGATCTTCGAATCTCCGAGGACGATGCCGATCGAACGGAAGAATGGTGACGGGCGTGTCTAAGGTTACGATTGTTCCGGATGGAACATAGATGTCATCGTCCGGCTCGTACTTTTGCCAGTTCTGAAGAACTTCTTTTAGTAGAGGTGTCCCCATTCACTCATCCCTCCCTGTCCGTTTGGGTGAAGTAGATGCTGCCAGGACGAACCGGACGCGTGTTGCTCGATTGGGACCAGCTGAAGTACGCCAGGTCTACCGGGAACATGATGCCATGTCCACCCCGCCGGCGATCTCCCAAGAACTCGGCCTGCTGGGCTCAGGATCGTGCTCTCGAACTGTTGCCCTAGAGGACCGATCAGGTTGATTTTGTGATAATCTCGGGCGTTTCGATGGAAGGCTCGACCGTCTCGCCCGGGTCATGATCTCGTCCGCGTCCGGAGGTTCACGGATGGAACGATGGTCGCCGCCGGTGGAGCTGTCGCGGCAGGAGCAGGCGCTGATGAAGCGGCTGACACGCGTGAGAGCACTGTTCGGCTTTCTCAGGCTGCACCGGCACGAGCTGTTCGACGAGACGTTCCAGGAACAGCTGGAGGGCATGTACCGGACGACGGGGGCAGGTGAGCCGCCGCATCCGCCGGCGCTGATGTGCATGGTCACGCTGCTCCAAGGCTACGTCGGCGCATCGGATGCCGAGGCGGTGGAACTGGCCGTCGTTGACCTGCGCTGGCAGATGGTGCTCGGCTGCCTGGGTGCGGACACACCTCCGTTCTCGCAGGGCGCGCTGCAGGCGTTCCGAGAGCGGATGGTCGCGCACGAGATGGACCGGGTGCTGCTGGAGCGGACCGTGGCGCTGGTTCGGTCCGGCGCGATGACGGAGGGCGAAAGGCGTGCGGTGTCGAAAGCGCTGCGGGTGGCCATCGATAGCCGCCCTTTAGCGGGGGCCGGGCGGGTTGAGGACACGATCAACCTGCTCGGCCATGCTGCACGCAGCATCGTCCGCGTCGTGTCAAAGATCACGGAGCGTCCGCCCGAGGAGATCTGCCGCAAGGCGGGCATCCCGCTGCTTCTGGCGCCCAGCATCAAGGCCGGGCTCGACCTCGACTGGAGCGACCCGAAGCAGAAGGCGGCGGCGATTCAGATCCTGGAGCGGCAGGTCTCGTCGTTGCAGCAGTGGGTCGACCGCCATCTTGACGACGTCGTCGAGCAGCCGCTTCGCACCTATCTGGATGCGGTCACCCAGGTTCGAGACCAGGACCTGGAGACAGCCGAGGACGGGACGGTTCGCATCCGGCAGGGCGTTGCACCTGACCGCCGTGTCTCCATCGAAGACGCCGAGATGCGCCACGGCCGCAAGAGCCGCTCGAAGCGGTTCGACGGCTACAAGGAGCACATCGCACGCGATCTTGACCTTCCCGTCATTGTCGCCTGCGCGGTCACGCCTGCAAATCGGCCCGAAGAAGAGGGTGCCGCACCGATCGCCGAGGACGTCCAGCGTCAGCGGCTGCGCCTCGTCGAGCTCCACATTGATCGCGCCTACGTAAACAGTCCCGTCGTTGACGACGTGATCCGCGCGGGTGGCCAGGTGTTCTCGAAGCCTTGGGGCCAGCGGGCTCGAAGCCCCGATTTGTTCAGCAAGCGCGATTTCAAGATCGACCTGCGCGCCAAGACGATCACGTGTCCAGCGGGACAGGTCGAGGTGTTCGAGCCGGGCGACACGGTCGAGTTCGATCCCGAGGAGTGCGGCGCGTGCCCGCTTCGAGCCAAGTGCACGCAAGCTGCCTCGGGGCGAGGGCGGACTGTGTCCATCGCCGAGGACGAAGCTCTGCAGGGCAAGTTCCGGAAGTTGCAGCAGACCGGGCCAGGACGCGCCGTGCTCCGGCAGCGGACAGCTGTGGAGCATGCGCTTGCCCACATCGCGGCACGCAAAGGACACAGCGCACGCTACATCGGCGCCAGGAGAAACCTGTTCGACCTCCGGCGCGCCGCAGCGATCCAGAATCTTGAGGCGGCCCAGCGGCTGATCCAGGAGGCTGCGTAACTGATTGAAATTAGATAATTTTCAAACGGTTCGGCGTTCTAGGCTGACTCGGCAGCCCCGGCGCCCAGCGCCATGTCCGCTGGACGCTGCCCACGAACGGAAAGACCTGGAGCTCGTCGTCAAAGGTGACGTGATCGTACACGTCGAGCGTTGCGGCGCCCGTATCCAGGTCGGCGACGAGCCGTCCGCCAAAGCCGAGAAATCCACGGCCCAGCCGGTGGTAGCGCCCGTCGCGGTAGCTGACCTCGAAGCGCCGCGGTCGGTCCGCCCCGTTGTTGAGGGCGTACGCGCTGACCACCCGCCGAGGGCCCACCACGCAGCGCCGCGGGTAGCCGCAGTCGTCCGCCGCACCGGAACGCGCGACGTACAGCGGGCTCTCCCGCGCTAATTCCTCCACGCCGTCGCCCGTCGCCACCGACGCGTCGGTCAGATGCCCGTACGAGATGCTCACGTTGGGCACGAAGCCCGGGTCGGTCGGGTCGTGCGCGTTCATCCCGTCGGAGACCGCGATCAGAAGATCCTGGTCGGCCGAGAGGTTCCGGAAGACGTTGAACACGCCGCCGAGCGACAGGATCACGTCCTGCACGCCGTCCCCGTCGACGTCGCCGATGCGCGGCCCGCGCGGATCGGCGAGGGTGACCGCGTCGCCGAGGCGGGCCTCGAACGGCAGCCCCGGGTCGACGAGCCTGAACGGCGGCCCCGCGCGGTCGCCCGTCGCGAGCAGGACGGCCCAGGACGGGAGCACGTCGGAGCCGCCCAGCAGCATGCCTGGTGGAACCGGCATGAGGAGATCCTGCCGCCCGTCGCCGTTGAAGTCGAGCGGCACGGCGAACCGGAAGAACACGTCCTGATCGGGAAGACCGAACAGATCGCCGAAGCTGAACGCATCGACGGTCCGGAACGGCGAGGCCACGAAGGTCGGCCCCGTGTTGAAGTAAGTATAGAGCTGGTGGTCACCCGGGCCGGACTCGACGGCATCGGGCAGGCCGTCTCCGTTCGCGTCGAGAAAGACGACGCGGCCCCCGGGCCACACGACGGGCAGCTCGGTGTCGGTCACCTCCCAGCGCCCCTCGCCCCGGCGCATGATCGCGTCGTAGCTCGATCCGAGGAGGACCGTCCCGTCCCCGAACCTCCGCAGGGACGGCACGACGAGATCGACCTTGCCATCGGCGTCGATGTCGAGCGTGTGGAGCTCCGTATCGCACGGATAGCCGGTGAGCAGCTCGATCGATTCGCCCGCGGGATCGAAGCCCGCGGGCGTCGCGCCGCGCGCTGGTCGCCAGGGGTGGACAGCCCACACGGCAGCGAGCGGGAGCGGCGCCTGTCCCTCGCGGGCGTGGTCCTCGCACTGGATCAGATCCGGCACGCCATCGCCGTCCAGATCGGCGAGGTGCATCGACCCGCCGGGGCTGCTCAGGCTCGGCGGCGCGGGCGCGACCCCGAGCGGGAACGGCCTGCGGATGCCTGTGTCATGGAGCGCGAAGGTCCAGTCCGGTCGCGATAGGAGCACATGCCACGTGCTCTCCGTGCCGTAAACGTCATGGATCAGCACGTCCGCCCGCCCGTCGTCGTCGTAGTCCAGGACCGTGCCGAGCTCGGGCTGAAGAAGGGCCGGATCGGAGGGCCCCACCGGATCGGCGACCGTGGGCCACTCTTCGAGGAAGGCGAGCTCCGCCGGTGCGAGGTAGGACGGCGAGGCGCGCGGCCCGACGTTTCGCGCCACCCGCCACGCGGTGATCGGGTTCCTCGGCGTGCTGAGCCCCGCGACCACGTCCGGAATCACGAGGTCGTCGCGCCCGTCGGCGTCGAGGTCGAACACCATCGGGCTCGCCCTCTCGGAGACCGGCTCGTCGATGTCCGTCGTCACCCGCTCGAATCCGGGCTTCCCGTGGCTGTACTGAAAACGTGTGGGAGGCTTGCAGACCCGATCGCTCGCGCACTCCTCGACCTCGGTCAGGAGGGTACGGCTCGTCGTCGGGCTGAGCTCATAGCGGAAGCCGTAGCTCCGGACCAGCGCATCGCCCGGACCGAGCATCTGGATCTCGTCGAGGCGAAGCGAGCGCTGGAGCGCCATGCCGCCCGAGTAGCCGGTGCGAATGGCGGCCGGATCCTTGGTCCCATACACGAAGCGCACCGCCCGGGATGGCTCGAGCGACGGTGTGCCCTCGAAGCTCGTATAGCGGATCTCGTCCACCGCGTACTCGGCGGCATGGCCGTCCTCCGCCTCGGCGAGGCAATATGCGTACGTCATGGCATTGCCGCGGCCGTCGCGGGCCTTGTTCGCGAGCCACGCGCGCGGGACGCCACCCCGCGCGAGCGGCTTGCTGCCTTCGGTGCGCCCGTACTCGACGACGCGGCCGGTGGGCAGGGTTGCCTCGAAGTAGAGCGCCTCGGCGGGCGCACCGCCTTCCGGAGGGTAGTGCCCGACCACCTTGACGAAGGTATCCGGGAACGTCCGGTACTCGATCGTTCCCGGCCCCTCTCCCACCGGGACGAGGCGCTGGCCGTCGACGCAGAGCGCGTCGTCGCCGTCGTACCGCACGCCGCGGATCTCCCCGTCTTGCGCGAGGCTCTTCGGGCATCGCGTGATCGCGGACAGCCCGGCGATCGAGAAGCCGGCGCCGAGCACGCCGTCACCGCCGTCGCTGCGATAGACGAGCTCGATCCGAGGACCCATGCCCGCGCGCGCGGGAGGGGAGGCCAGCTCCACGGTGTACACGGCCTCCCCGGTGCTCGTGATGGAGAACGTCCCCGGGATGTTGCCGGCGGCGACGGTCTCGACTTCCGGCGCGGGACGGGAGGTGGCAGGGCTGCGTGCGCTCTGGGTCCTGCAGGCGACGACGCCCTGACGCGGATCCAGGGGCGGGTCGCCGGAGATGCACTGGCATCCCGCCTGCGCGAGCACGCATGCGAGAAACATCACGAGCGGGATCAACGCCCGGAGAACGCGTCGAAGAGCGAGCGCCATCGCAGCCTCCGTCGCACCGAGGAGGCCACGGCGCGGCGGCCCGGGTCAAGCGCCGTTCTGGAGTCGATCCCCCTTCCCTATGCCGAGCTCAAAGCATTCATCAGGGTGTCTGTGCCCGGCTGGCGTCCATGCGGTAACGGGGATCGCGCTGCGCCGAAAACGCTTTCCACCATCCGCGCTGGAGGCGCAGCAAGGCCCGGTCGGACGGCGCATCAACATCACATCGCCCGCCCATCGCCCTGGGTATGGCCCTGGCGGCGCTCAGCGGGGGCGACCATTTCGCGCGCTGCGGTCGCGCTTGACCGGCTCGGTTCCCGAGGGGCAGCGGGAGCCTGGGCGGAACCGTTCCCGGTTCCCGCGGGGCAGCTGGGCGCCTGGTCGGAACCGTTCCCGGTTCCCGAGAGGCAGCTGGGAGCCTGGCCCGAACCGATCCCGGTTCCCGAGGGGCAGCTGGGAGCCTGGCCCGAACCGATCCCGGTTCCCGAGGGGCAGCTGGGAGCCTGGCCCGAACCGATCCCGGTTCCCGAGGGGCAGCTGGGAGCCTGGCCCGAACCGATCCCGGTTCCCGAGGGGCAGCTGGGAGCCTGGCCCGAACCGATCCCGGTTCCCGAGGGGCAGCTGGGGGCCTGGCCCGAACCGTTCCCGGTGCCCAGGGCGAGCTGAGCTGCCCAGCCCTGACCGTCTGCACCCGTCCGCAGAGCACCCAGGGCTCGCTGTGCGCGTTCGGCATCCCAGGCCGCCGATTCACCCGCAGGGCGCGCATCCTCCGCCGCAATCCACGCCGTCCTCGCCGGCGTTCATCACGCCATCGGTGCACGAGGGCTCCCGGCACATACCGGCCCAGCAGACTCCGCTCTCACAGCTCACGCCCGTCCTGCAACCCTGACCCGCCGGGCAGAGCGGGCAGGGCGCCGCCCCGCAGTCGATTCCCGTCTCGCTCCCGTTCTGTGCGCCGTCCTCGCAGGTCGCTGGCGCGCAACGACCCCCGTCGCAGATCCTGCTCTCGCAGTCAGCGCTCGATCCACAGGCCTCGCCGGCGATGCACGGACGGCAAGGAAAACCGCAGTCCCTCGCGGTTTCGCCGAGCTCAGGCTCGAATGCGTTGTTCACGCAATGGGCCGGTACGCACAACACATCGTCGCACGCCAGGCCGTTGGGGCAGTCGTTCATGGTCACGTCGCCGTCAAAACAGGCAACGCAGGCGCCCTTGTGGCACATCCCCTCGCGGGCGCCCGGACATATCAATCCCTCAGTCAGGGGCATGTTGATCGGCCAGCCCTCGCTGCAGCTGTCATACGTGCACGGCTCGCCATCGTCGTGGACGTCGGACGGCTCCTCCAGCATGATGAGCTCGCCTGCTGTCGTGCACTCGGCTCGCTGGCAGTCGCCCTGGCGCTGCGAGGCGATCGGCCCTGGGTGGATCTCCACGGTGCACACCCCTTCAACGCACCTTCCGGCGCCGCACTCACGGCTGGGTGGTCCAGGGCACTCTGCATCGTTCTTGCATCCAGCATCGACGCCGCCATCAGGCTCGCACGCCGCCGTCCCCTGAGCGCACTCCTTACACGGTCGGCACGAAGGGGGGCAATCCGGCTCTGCCGCCTCGCTGGCAGCGCAGCAGATCTGGCTGCCCGGATCGATGCACTGGCAACGGCTGTCGATGCAGGCCGCTCCTGGGATATCCTGGTACTTGGTGTGGCAATCGGCGTCGCGCTCGCAGTAGCCTCCCAGATAAGGAGCATCTCCGGCACAGGAGCCCACGAGCCATGCGGCACCCGCGAGCAACGGCGTGGCAAGCACCACCCGGCGAAATAGAGTGTTCATCGGAACAGAGCCTCCGGGCGCCCGTCGTTTGCTCGCCGGCACGGGACCAGCGAGGGTCACAGACTGCCCTCTACACAGCTCCTCCTATACAAGACCGGAGTCCAAGAAGCGCGTGAGAAATCGACAGAAAGCGAAGCGAAGATCTGGAAAGTTTACGAGCGTCAACGGAACGTGTTGGAACGCGCGTCAGGCCAGGTTGCCCCGCACTCGTACCAGTGTGCGCCGCACGGTGGTCGCGGCTCCTTCGGGTCCAGGGGAGCCGGCACCGGCGCCGGTGATGCCTGCCCAAGCGCGGGGGGCGTCGGTTCCGGACGGGCCCGAAACGGCGCGGGCCCTGGGCGGAGGGGGCGCTCTCGCCGGGCGGCAGCCAGCGTCCCGGAACCCGGCGCAGCTCGCGCGACCAGCACGAGGACGCGAGGAAGCCGCGCGACGGACGGCGGGCGGGCCGAAGGCAGTGAGGCGAGATGGAGCCAACCAAGGAGCGCTGCTGCCGCTGCGAGGACCAGGCCGCCTGCTCCGACCGTGAGCGCGATGCGCGCCCGTCCCCCCGGCGGTGTTGAGGGTGGCCTATTCGCTTGCGCGTCGTGTGTAGGCGCGGGCTCCGTGGAGGTCGAGGAGGGAACGTCGCGTGGCAGCTCCGTCCCCCCCTTGATGGGCGGCTCGGGCTGCCGCTCGTGTTGCGTCGCGTCCCCAAACCGTGGATTCGCCGAGCCCGAGGGCCGCGCCGGCCCATCGAGCAGCGCTGGACGCTGCGATCGCCCGCCGCGCGAGACCGGCCCCGCGCGGCGCACGCTGGGGCCGACACCCTTATCGAGCTCGCCTTGCCAGCGACACCACCCTTCAAGCGCGCCGTGGAGCGCCGCGATGAGCTCCGCCATGTCGCTGTAGCGGGCGTCGGGCTGCCGCTCGATCGCCCGCCGAACGACGCCGGCGACCTGCGGCGGCAATGGCACGAAGGTCTCGAGGGGCAGCGGCGTGTTGTTCAGGATGCATCGGACGAGCTCTTCAGGTGCCCGCTCCGCGAACGGCTGGCGCAGCCCGATGAGCTCGTACAGCACCAGGCCCAGCGCGTGGATGTCGGTCCGCTCGTCCAGGATGGCGGGCTCGGCAAGCTGCTCGGGCGCGCGGTATGTCGGCGCCTTCGCCGCGTTCGCTGCGCTCAGGCCGAAGAGCTGCGCGAGGCCCAGGCCGGTGAGCTTGAAGGCGCCGTCGTCAAGTAAGAGAAAGGCTTCAGGGCAGAGATCTCCGTGGAAGATCCCCGAGGCGTGCGCCGTCTTCAGGACCTCGGCAAACTCGGCCACCTGCGAGAGCGCCCACGGCGGCGCGATGTACCTGGCACGCTCCTCGAGAAGCACGCGCAGCGACTCGCCCTCGCATCGCTCGACGGCGACCCAGCAGAACGAGCCCTCGATGCCACCATCGAGGACCAGCGGGGCCTCCTCCAGGCGTTCGCTCACCGCGCGCAGCCGCTCGAGGCCGTCGCGGAACCCGCCGGGCACGGCCTCGCTCACGTAGAGCAGCGCATCCCTGCCCTCGCGATCGACAGCGGCATACACGTCCGCGCAGCCGCGGCCCTCCAGCTGCTCGATGATCCGGTACCCTAGCCCAAACCTGTCTACCACGTCGCCTCCAGGTGGAGCTGCGTTCCCGCGGCGATCAGCCTAGGACCCTGGTTCCTGGGAAAAAGCGCGTAGATCAGCGTCCCCGTGGCCAGGATCGCGCCGGCGGCCAGCGCGACCGCGGCGCGCTGCTCGGCGCGATCCATGGCAGCATATGCACGCTGCGCGCGCTGCAGCTCCAGGCCGGCGATCCGGTAGCCCCCATGGTTGCGCTCGATCAGGTCGTTGAAATTCCGCTCGTTCTCGCCCGCTCGTGCGAGCAGCACCGCGCCAAGCGTGACGCAGCCGGCGGACGTGACGCCTCCCAGCACGACGAGCCCCATCGCCGGCCCCGGGGTCGGCGCGGTCGGCGCGGTCGGCGCGGGCGGTAGCGGGCGCGGCGTTGCCGTCGTCGCGCCGGCCCGCGCAGCGAGAGCGACATCCACGACGACCTGCCGTGCTTCCCCGGCGCGCGCCTCCACGATCGCCTCCGTCGCGGCGCTGCCGAGCGCCACCCGGACGCGGTGCGAACCGGGCGCGACGAATACCTCGCGGCCGAGCGGCGCCCGCCCCACGGGCCGGTCGTCGATCGACAGCTCGGCGCCCGGCGGCACGGCGAAGGTCAGCGCGCCGACCGCTTGCTTCGCCCGCGCGAGATCCAGCGCCCGGCTCTGGTGCCGCTCACGCTCCCCAGGGGCCGCCGGCGCTGGCGCTCTCTCCAGGCAAATCGTGAGGAACTCCGCCGCTCTCGGCATGTCCCCGATGCGCAGTGAGAGCTGCCCGACGTTGCACGCAGCCCTCTCCGAGGGACCGACCTGCCAGAGCTGCAACCACATGTCCCGCGCCTCCGCGAGGTGCCCCTCCGCGACAGCCCGATCGGCCGAGCGCTGGAGTCGACTTTCCGGTCCGCTCGTGGTGCCGTCGTCGTGACCGGCTGTGCTGTCGGCGCGACCGGCCGACGGCATGAGAACCAGCGCCACGGGGATCAACGAACGAGCGAGCGCTCGCGAGACCGTGATGTTCACCAGCGCTACATACCAGGAACAGATCAAGCGAAGGGGAGCTTATGGCGCTTCATCACAAACGCCGGACGCGTGGCAAACCGCGCCGTCTCAACGTAATGCTCTGTTCTGATCCCCCCGCTACCCCAGCAGCCGCTTCCACTGCTCCGACAGCCGCTGCGTCGACACCGGGACAGCCGCCTTCAGCTCGGGCGCGAACAGCGACACCCGCAGCTCCTCGATCAGCCAGCGGAACGACTCCAGCTCTTCCGCGGGAACCCCCTTGTTGAGGAGCGCCTGCTGGTGCTTGAGGTAGTCCTGCCAGAACGGCAGCACCTGCGCGGCCTTGGCCTGGTCCTTCTGAGGCCCGTTCGGCAGCCGCTCGAGCCGGATCTGGACGGCGCGCAGGTAGCGCGGCAGGTGCGCGAGCCGGTCGAGCGGGGCGCGCGCGAACAGCCCGACCGGCAGCAGAAAATCGACCTGCGTGCGCACGTCGTCGAGCGCCTGCCTCGGCGAGCCCGGCTTCCCCGCCATCGACCGGAGCATCGACTGCACGCGATCGAGCTCGACCCCGATCTCGCGCGCCATCCCCGAGAGCCTCCCCAGCACGCCCTGCAGCGACCGCCGGCCCTCGTCCAGGCGCGCCTGGAACGCGGCCCGCGTCCTCGGGAACGCCGCGGGATCGCCGAGCTGGAACGCCTCGTCGAGCGCGCGCAGCGCGATCTGCCGGGCGAGGCCGGGCTCGCCCGGGGCCACCTTGGCGCCGAGCCCGCTCACGGCCACGGCGCTGCGCAGCGGCTGCTCGAGCTGGCTCATCTTGCCCCCCATCTGCAGCAGCACGAGCCGCCGCAGCCCGGCGCGCGTCGCCTCGGCGGCCGCCGCCCTCGACGCGAGCACGCGCACCGAGACCGACGTCTCGTTGTCGATCAGCGCCGGATAGCCGAACACCTTCTGCCCCCCGGCGTCGACCTGCACGCGCTCGGGCAGCGCGTCGACCCCGAACGACGTCAGCCCCTCCCGCTCCAGACCCGCCTTGCCGACCTTCGCCCAGGCCTCGCGCGCCCGGCCGGACAGCCGCTCCTTGAGCTCCCGCAGGTCGCGCCCCTCGCCGATCACCCGGCCCTCCTCGCCGATCACGCGGAAATGGAAGCGCAGGTACGGCGGGAGATCGTCGGGCCGGAACGCGTCCGCCGGCACGCGCTCGCCGGTGCGATCCTCGACGGCGGCCGCGAGCGCCGGCCGCAGCCGGCCCTGGAACGGCCGGAGATCCGCCGCGATCTCCCGCGCGACCTCCCGGAGCGGGACCAGCGCCTTGCGGAGCGATTTCGGCAGCGTCTCGAGCAGCAGGGCGATCTTCTCGGCGTGCCACCCGGGGATCATCCACTCGAGCTCGTCCGGATCGGCCTGCGGCAGGAGCACCAGCGGCAGCGACAGCGAGATGCCGTCGTCGTCCTCGCCAGGATCGAAGCGGTACGAGAGCGGCACGGCCGCGCCGTAGAGGTCGAGCGCGTCGGGGAAGCGCTCGGGCGTGAGCTCCGCGGCCTCGTCGAGCAGGACGTCGGCGAGCGACAGGTGAAGCACCCGCGGGTCCTTCTCCTCGGCCTCCTTCCGCCACGCCTCGAAGGTCTTTCCGCTGTGCACCCCCTCGGGCACGCGGCGGTCGAAGAAGAGCTCCAGCGCGTGCTCGTCCGCCAGCATCTCGCTCCTCCGCGCCTTGTCGCGCAGCCGGCTCACCTCCTCGAACAGCCGGCGGTTCGCCTCCATGAACGCCCCGCGCGTCGTGTATTCCTGCCGGACCAGCGCGTGGAGGAGGAAGATCGGGCGCGCGGCCTTCGGATCGATCGTCCCGTAATCGACCCTGCGGTCCCGCGCGATCGGCAGCCCGTAGAGCGTCACCTGCTCCTTGGCCATCACCGCCGCCGGCTTCGCGGCCCAGTGAGGATCGCCGTAGCTGCGCTTGCAGAGCGGCCCGGCCGCGGCCTCGATCCACGCGGGATCGAGGGCCGCCGCCATCCGGGCGAAGAGCTGCGATGTCTCGACCAGCTCGGCGGCCATGATCCACGCGGGCGGCTTCTTCGCGAGGCCCGAGGACGGGTGGAGCTGAAAGCGCGTCTGCCTCGCGCCGAGATACACCCGGTTCTCCTGGTTCCACATGCCGATACGGCTGAGCAGGCCGGGCAGGAGCGCGCGGTGGATGGCGTCGCCCTTCGCGGGCGCGCCGTTCGGCGAGAAGCCCATCTCCTTCGTGATGCGGCTGAGCTGCCGGTGCACGTCGGCCCACTCGCGCATGCGGAGGTACGACACGAAATGATCGCGGCACGCCTTCCGGAGCTGGTTCTGCGTCAGCCGGCCCTGCGCGTCCTGGTAGAAGCTCCACAGCTTCAGGAGCCCCACGAAGTCCGACGTCTCGTCCTTGAACTTCCGGTGCGCGTCGTCGGCCTGCTTCTGCGCCGAGAGCGGCCGCTCCCGCGGATCCTGCACCCCGAGCGCGGCGGCGATGATCAGCACCTCGGCGAGCGCCCCCTCGCGCTCGCCGCCCAGGACCATCCGGCCGAGCCGCGGATCGAGCGGCAGCCGCGCGAGCTTCCGGCCGATGTCCGTGAGGGCGCCCGACTCGTCGAGCGCGCCGATCTCCTCGAGGACCCGATAGCCCTCGTCCACGGCGCGCTTCGACGGCGGGTCGAGGAACGGGAAATCCTCGATGGCCCCGAGCCCGAGCGCCTTCATCTGCAGGATCACGCCCGAGAGGCCGACGCGCAGGATCTCCGGATCGGTGTAGGCAGGCCGCGCCTGATAGTCCTGCTCGGCGTAGAGCCGGAAGCAGACGCCGCTCTGCACGCGGCCCGCGCGCCCCTTGCGCTGATCGGCGCTCGCGCGCGAGATGGGCTCGATCTGGAGCTGGGTGACGCCCGTGCGGGGGCTGTATCGGTTCACGCGGGCGAGCCCCGCGTCGACCACATACACGATGCCTGGAATGGTGAGCGACGTCTCCGCCACGTTGGTCGCGAGCACGATCCGCCGCCCCGGGATCGACTGGAACACGCGCTGCTGGTCGCCCTGCGGGAGCCGCCCGTAGAGCGGCAAGAGCGTCGTGTGCGGCAGGCCGTGGCGCTCTAGTTCAGCGATGGTGTCATGGATCTCCCGCTCGCCGGGGAGGAAGACGAGGATATCCCCGCGCGGGTCGATCTCGGTGATCTCCTCGACCGTGCTCGCGACCGCGTCGGCGATCTCCGGCTCGCCGCTCTCGGGGGGACGGTGGATGACCTCCACGGGATACGTGCGGCCGGAGACCTCGATGACGGGCGCGCCGTCGAAATAGGCCGCGAACCGGTCGGTCTCGAGCGTGGCGGAGCTGATGATGACGCGGAGATCCGGCCGCCTCGGCAAGAGGCGTTTGAGGTACCCGAGCAAGAAATCGATGTTGAGGCTGCGCTCGTGGGCCTCGTCGATGATGAGCGTGTCGTAGTCCGAGAGCCGCGGATCGCCCTGGATCTCGGCGAGGACGATGCCGTCGGTCATGTACTTGACGTACGTCGCCGGGCTCGTCCTGTCCGAGAAGCGGATCTTGTAGCCGACCTCCTTGCCCAGCTCGACGCCGAGCTCCTTGGCGACGCGGGCGGCGACGCTTGTGGCGGCGATGCGGCGCGGCTGCGTCACGCCGATCCGCGCGTGGAGCCCGCGGCCCATGGCCAGGCAGATCTTGGGCAGCTGCGTGGTCTTGCCCGAGCCGGTCTCGCCCGCGACGATCACCACCGGGTGCCCCTCGATGGCCCGGGCGATGTCGAGCACCCGCGCCGAGATGGGCAGCTCCTCGGGAAAGCGGACCGGGCTCGCCGACGCGGGCGGCGGTGACGTCTGGCCGCCGGGGGCGGCCGGCGCAGGGGAGGATTCGTGCGGAACGCGGGAGGTCACGGTGCGCGAGGGGGTAGCACCTCCCGCCGCGGCGCGCCGTCGAACCCGTGCGCTCGCGAAGCGCGGCGCCGCGCCGCCGTCGGGAGCGCACGGCTACGACGGCGCGCCGCCCCTCCGCCGGCGCGCGCGCGACGGTCAATCGTCGTCGTCGCCGTCCTCGCACTGCGGGTCGCGGCAGCGGCCTTGGACGATGTCGCGGCACAGCTCGTCGCGCTTCTTCTCGTCCAGGTCCTCGTCGAGCGCGGCGAAGATCTGCTGCATGCGGCAATCGAGCGTGCCCTCGGCGCGCAGCCGGCTGCACGCGTTGAACGCGTCCGGCGCCGGCCAGACCGAGCACATGACCGTGCAGGTCTCCAGATCCGGCACCCGCAGCGGGCACAGGGCCGCGTAGAGCGTGCAGAGCGCCTCGCACCGCCCGGCGCACCCGTCGGCGCCGTCCGGGCCGAGCGGCCCGGCGTCGGTGCAGCCGGCGGGATCGCCCGTCTCCACCGGCCGGCACGCGGCATAGCCCGCGGGCGACGGCATGGCCTCGCACACGGTGCAGCACGCCTCGACCGACGGATACTGCGGCGCGAGCTCGCACCGATCCATCGAGGCGACGCAGTGCGTTGAACATTCGGCGATCTCGCAGGGGCCGATCTGCTGCTGCGGCGGCGGCGGCGTGGGCGGCGGCGGCGTGGCCGCCGGCGGGGGCTGGCTGTCCTGGCCCGCGTCGCCGGCGTCGGTCTCCACGCTGCCGCCGTCGGTCGCGAGGGTGCCCTCGCCGCCTTCGCCGGGCAGCGGGGCGACGACCTGGCAGCCGGCGAGCCACGCGGCGAGCGCGCAGGCGATCGCGGAGCGCGCCTTCACAACGTCCCCCGCACGCCGATGTAGCCCGGGCCGACCGCCCAGGTGACGTTCGAGGCCGGCGCCCGCGCGCTCTCCAGCCCGAGGGCGACGCCCCCGACGGCCGCGCCGGCGATGGCGAGGCCGAACCCCACGTTCGAGACCCAGCCCAGCGCGTTCGCGCTGCCTCGCGCGCCGTCGGAGCAGCGCGCGGTGCCCTGCCGGCACGCGTCCTCAAGGTCGCTCCGCGCGCCCAGGTAAGCCGCGCCCGCGCCGAGCCCCACCGCGAGCCCGGCGCCCGAGGCGATGAACCCGCCGACGGCCCACGCCGAGGCCTTGCCCGAGGAAATCTCCGGGGTGAGGGCGACGTCCAGCGTCGTGACCTCCCGCTCCGGGACGTAGACCCGCTGCCGGGCGCCGACGTAGCCGTCGGCTTCGACCTCGACCCAGTGGTTGCCCGGGTCGATCGGCGACCCCTCCGCGGAGACCTTCACCTCCTGCCCGTCGACCTTGAGCCTGGCGCCGGCGGGGCTCGGCGCGAGCCTCACCTTCAGCCGGGGGATGCGCTCGTCGAGCTCGCTGCGCAGGGCGTCGGCGCGGCGCCGCGCCTGCGTGAACGGCCAGGGCTCTCCGGGGGTCGCGCGCGACGAGGCGATCGTCGACGCGAGCTCGCGCGCCTCGCTGAGCCGCCCGATCGCGGCGAGCGTCTTCGCCACCTCGATGGAGGTCGTGGGCACGCAGACCAGCCGCTCGGCGCGCTGGTAGGCGCGGAGCGCCTCCGCGTAGCGCTTCTGGGCGAAGAGCTCGTCGCCCGTGTACACGAGCTCCCGGGCCTCGCTCCGCGCCTTGTCGTCGGCCTCGCCGCCGGCGGTGCCCGTGCCCTCGCCGGCGAGCGCGGGGGAGGCCGCGATCAGCAGGCCGGCGATCATCATCAGGGTCGTGGGCCGGGAGTGCATGGATCTTCCCCGTCAGAAGCCGAGATCGCGCCGCGCGCGGTTTCGCGTCGCGACCTTCTTGGCCGGCGGCTCGCCGGGCGCCACGCGCGCCACCTGCGCGGCGACCGGCGCCTTGCGCGCGGCCGGCTCCGCCGCCGGGGCCTCGGCCGCGGGCTGCACGTCGGGCTGCGGCGCGCTCGCCGCGGGGGGCGGCGCGCTGGGCGGGGCCTCGGGCTGCGGCGCGCTGGTCGCGCACTGGGCCGCGGGCTCGGCGGCGGGGGCGGCGTGCGCCGACGGCCCGGCGCCGAGGATCGTGAGCGAAGCGAGGTGCGCCGCCGGCGCCGCCGCCGTCCGGGTGACGCCGGCCCACGCCAGGGTGCTCACCCCCATCACGGCGGCCGTCGCCACGGCCCAGGTGCGCGCCCGCGACCGCTGCCGCGGCGAGGTGGCGCCGAGCGTGCCGAACGGCATCAGCGTGGTCACGAGGGACGAGAACCCTTCGCCCGAGGCGAGCGAGTCGCGCGGGGGCATGATCTCGGTCATGGCGGGCCGCGCGTCGCGCGGGGCGGCGACGGCGGCGTCCAGCGCCTCGAGGACGGCGCGGGCGCTCTGGACGCGGCGCGCCGGGTCCGGCTCGAGCAGCGAGAGGACCCAGGCGTCGATCGCGGGCGGCAGGCCCGGGACGAGGCGGGACGGCGGCGGGGGCGGCCCGCGGTCGATCGCGACCGCCACCGCGGCGATGGTGGCCCCGCCGAACGGGGTCTGTCCGGTCAGGCAGAAGTAGGCCACGACGCCGAGCGCCCAGAGGTCGCTGTGCGGTCCGACCTTGGCGCCGCCCGCCATCTGCTCCGGCGACATGAAGTGCGGCGTGCCCATGATGGCGCCCGTGACCGTGAGCCGCTCGGCCTCCTCGGCGGTGTTCTTGGCGATGCCGAAGTCGAGCACCTTCACGAACGGCTCGCTCTCGCCCGCCACGAGGAAGATGTTCTCGGGCTTGACGTCGCGGTGGACGATGCCGGCCTCGTGCGCCTTGGCCAGCGCGGCGCACGTCTGGCGCAGGATGGTCGCCGTCTCGTCGAGCGAGAGCCGCTTGCGGCGCTCGACGAGGTCGTGGAGCGTCTCGCCTTCGAGGTGCTCCATCACGATGTACGGGACTCCCTGATCGGTGAACCCCAGGTCGAACACCCGCACCACGTGCGGGCTCTGGATCCGGGCGGCGGCCTCCGCCTCGCGCCGGAGCCGGGTGACGGCGAGCGGGTGATCGGCGTAGATGTCGCGGAGGAATTTGACCGCGACCTGCGTCTTGAGCCCCACGTGCTCGGCGAGCCAGACGCTCCCCATCCCGCCTTGGCCGAGCGCGCGGAGGAGCCGCAGCTGCGCGCCCACCTGCATCCCCGGCAGAGGCGCGCGGTCGGAGCTCGACGGCGCGGTGTGGCACCTTGCCTCAGCTGGGGCGATCAGGCACGGCGATGGCTGTGTGGCCTCACCCATTCCTACCGTCTTGCTCATGCCGGAGGGGGCTTGCATGCGGCGAGCCAGCGCCTCGATTGAACGGTTACAAGGACATGGGCTGGAGTCGGCGTGGCGCATCGTGGCGCGAGGCCGCGCCGCACAGAGCCCTCGTGACAGTTCGCTACAGGCGAGGTTACCGAAGCGGGCGCGCCTCGCGGCGCTCCACGTCACTACGGTCGCGCGCATCGCGCCTTGCGGGCTGCGCCACATCGCCGGGAGCCGCCGCGCCGATCGGCCCGTCACGCCGCCTGGACTCGCGATGTCGCCCGCCGTGCGCTCCGGGCGACCGCGCGCCGTCGCGGCCGGCGCAGGTCGTCGGCGCGCCGCACAGGCGCGGCCGCCCGAGGTGTGATGTCGAGAGCGACGCGATCGGGCGCATGTTCGAGCTCGGCGTTGCCGGATGGATGATGACGCGCAACGTATCTGTGCCGTTGCCGACACGAGGCCGCTCCGGGGGCGCGCACCCCGGAGCCGGGGAGTGTCGAGACAACCGCGCTCGCGCGGCGCCGATCGAGCGGGCGAGCGACGGCCGGCAGAGCTCGCGCGATCCCGCGAGCGCGGCCGTCGATCGGGGCTTGTGTCGCGCGGGCGAAGCAGGCAGTCTACGCGCAGCGATGCAGCCTCTCTTCCTCTGCTTCCTGGCGGGCGTCGGCCTCCTCGCCGCGGCGTGCGATGCCCCTCCCGCGGAGGCGCCCAAGCCGGTCCAACTCCCGCCCGTGCCCCCGGGCGAGCTCCGCAGCCCGGAGGCGTTCGCGTCGATCCGGGACGACGACGCGCGCGCGGCCTCGCTGTTCCTCGAGGCGAGCAAGGTGCTGCTCCATCCGCGCTGCGTGAACTGCCACCCGCACGACGGCGTCCCGCGCCAGGGCGACGCCGGCGAGCGCCACAGTCCGCCCGTCGAGCGCGGCCCGGCGGATCGCGGGCTCGCGGCGCTGGAGTGCACGTCATGCCACCAGGTGCAGAACCTCGATTTCGCCCGCGTGCCCGGGGCGCCGGGCTGGCACCTCGCGCCGGCCGAGATGGCCTGGCTCGGCCGCTCGCCCGCGGCGATCTGCGCCCAGATCAAGGATCCGGCGCGCAACGGCAAGAAGACGCTCGCGCAGATCGCCGAGCACTCCGCGCACGACGAGCTCGTCGCGTGGGGGTGGGCGCCCGGGCACGGCCGCACGAAGGCGCCCGGCTCGCAGGCGGCCTTCGGCGCGCTCATCGATGCGTGGGTGAAGGCGGGCGCCGCGTGCCCGCCCGAGGAGTCCCGACCATGATCATCCTGAAGGTGAACGGCGCCGAGCAGAAGCTCGACGTGGATCCGGAGATGCCGCTGCTCTGGGTGCTGCGCGACGTGCTCGGCCTCACGGGGACCAAGTACGGCTGCGGCCAGGCGCTCTGCGGGGCGTGCGTGGTGCACATCGACGGCGAGACCGTGCGCGCCTGCGTGACGCCGGTGAAGCGCGCCGCCGGCGGCTCGGTGACGACCATCGAGGGGCTCAGCCCGGCCGGCGATCACCCGCTGCAGCGCGCGTGGGTGGAGCTCGGCGTCCCGCAGTGCGGCTTCTGCCAGGCGGGGCAGATCATGAGCGCGGCCGCGCTCTTGCGGAAGAACCCGCGCCCCTCGAACGAGGACATCGACAAGTCGCTCGCCGGCAACATCTGCCGGTGCGGCACGTACACGCGCATCCGCGCCGCGGTCCGCAAGGCCGCCGGCCTGCCCACGGAGTGAAGATGGAACAGCAACGCGTCGTCCTCCTCCGCCGCTCCTTCCTCGCGGGGCTCGGGCTCGCGATGGGCGGGCTCGCGCTCGGGCTCGCCGAGGGCGACGCCGAGGCCGCGCCGCCGCCGGCTCCTTCCACGCTGCCGCAAGAACCGGGGCTCCGGACCGGGGTGTTCCTCCACATCGCGACCGACGGCACGGTCTCGATCGTCTGCCACCGGTCGGAGATGGGGCAGGGGATCCGCAGCTCGCTGCCGGTCCTCGTCGCCGACGAGCTCGGCGCCGACATGGCGCGGGTGAAGATCGTGCAGGGCGACGGCGACAAGGCCTACGGCGATCAGAACACCGACGGCTCGCGCAGCGTGCGCAACGGTTACGAGCCGATGCGGCGCGTGGGCGCGACGGCGCGCGCCATGCTGATCGCGGCCGCGGCGAAGAAGTGGCGCGTGCCCGCCGCCGAGTGCGTGGCCGAGCAGCACGCCGTCCACCACGCGAAGTCGAAGCGCTCGCTCGACTTCCGCGAGCTCGTGGCCGACGCGGCGAAGCTCCCGGTGCCCGACGCGAAGACCGTCGCGCTCCGCCCCGTCGCCGAGCTGAAGCGCGTCGGCGGCCCGCTCCCGCTGCTCGACGGGCCGGCCATCGTGACGGGCGCCGCGCAGTTCGGCGCGGACGTACGCCTGCCGGGCATGCTCACCGCGGTCATCGCGCGCCCGCCGGTCGTTGGGGGCAAGGTGGCGCGGTACGACGGGGCGCGGACGCTGGCCGTCCCGGGCGTGAAGAAGCTCGTGGAGCTGCCGGGCCCGACGGGCGGCGCGGTCGGGTTCCAGCCGCTCGGCGGGGTCGCGGTCGTGGCGGACACGACGTGGGCCGCGATGCGCGGCCGCGCGGCGCTGCAGATCGCGTGGGATCACGGCGCGAACGCGGCGTACGACTCGGCGAGCTATCGCCAGGCGCTCTCGGCCGCGGTGCGGGCGCCGGGCAAGGTGGTGCGCAAGGTCGGCGACGTGGACGGGGCGTTCGCGAAGGCGGCGCGCACGATCGAGGCCGAGTACCACGTGCCGCACCTGGCGCACGCGGCCATGGAGCCGCCGTCGGCGGTGGCGCGGGTCGACGCGAACGGCTGCGAGGTGTGGGCGCCGACGCAGAACCCGCAGGCGGCGCGGACCGAGGTGGCGCGGGCGCTCGGCGTCGGCGAGGACAAGGTCGCGGTGCACGTGACGTTCCTCGGCGGCGGCTTCGGCCGGAAGTCGAAGCCGGACTACTGCGCCGAGGCGGCGCTGCTCGCGCGCGCCATGGGCGCGCCGGTGCGGGTGCAGTGGACCCGCGAGGACGACGTGCAGAGCGGGTATTTCCACAGCGTGAGCGCGCAGTACCTCAAGGCGGGGCTCGACGCGGACGGCAAGGTGAGCGCCTGGCTGCACCGGACGGCGTTTCCGCCGATCCCGTCGACGTTCGACGGGAAGGTGAAGACGCCGAGCGAGAACGAGCTCGGCCTCGGCGTGCTCGACCTCGCGCTCGCGTCGCCGAACGTCCGCGCCGAGGCGTGCGACGCGCCGGCGCACGTCCGGATCGGGTGGCTCCGGTCGGTCTGCAACATCTTCCACGCCTTCGCGGTGCAGAGCTTCATCGACGAGATCGCCCACGCGCGGCAGGCCGATCCGCGCGAGGTGCTGCTCGAGGTGCTCGGCCCGGCCCGGCAGGCGTCGCCGGCCGAGCTGGGGGTGCAGAAGGTCCCGAACTACGGGGCGCCGATCGAGCAGCACCCGGTCGACGTGGGCCGGCTGCGGCACGTCATCGAGCGCGTGACGGAGATCTCGGGGTGGGCCGCCGCGCGCAAGGCGGGCCGCGCGGTGGGCCTCGCCGCGCACCGGAGCTTCCTCACCTACGTGGCGGTGGTCGCCGCGGTGTCGAAGGACGCGCTCGGCAAGGTGCAGGTCGACGAGGTGTGGCTCGTCGCCGACCCCGGCACGGTCGTCAACCTGGATCGCGTGCGCTCGCAGATGGAGGGCGCGGTCGTCTTCGGGATGAGCATCGCGCTCCACGGCGCCATCACGGTGAAGGGCGGGGCGGTCGAGCAGACGAACTTCCGCGACTATCCGGTGGTGCGGAGCACGGAGGTGCCGCAGCGCATCCACGTGGAGATCGTGAAGAGCGACGCGCCGCCCGGCGGCGTCGGGGAGCCCGGGGTGCCGCCGGTGGCGCCCGCGATCGCGAACGCGGTGTTCGCCCTGACCAAGACGCGCGCGCGGGAGCTCCCGCTGCGGCGCCTGGGGCTGTGACGGGCGGGGCGGCCGCGGCGGAGCCCTTCTCCGACGCGGCCCTGTCCCGCGGCAGCGCGGCGCGCCGCGGCTAGGACGTCTCCGTCTTGCCCTGTTGATAGATGTCCGGGATGTTGATCTCCATGAACCTGTCCGGCTTCTCGAGCGGCGCGAAGCCGAACTGCCGGTAGAGCCCGTGCGCGTCCGCGGTGGCGAGCAGCGTCCGCCGCAACCGGAGCCGGCCGAGGGCCTCGGTGACGTGGGCCATCAGCGCTTTGCCGTACCCCTTTCGCTGCTCCGCCTCGACGATGAACACGTCGGCCAGGTACGCGAACGTCGCCTCGTCGGTGATCACCCGGGCGAAGCCGATCTGCGCGCCGCCCTTGTAAGCGCCGAAGCAGAGCGAGCCCTCGATCGCTCTCTCGACCACCTCCCTGGGGATGCCCTTGCTCCAGTACGCGGAGGCGAGGACGGTGTGGATCAGCGCGCGATCGAGGCGCGACTTGTCCGACGAGATGACGAGCTCTTCGCTTGCCTGGTGGTCCACTCCGCCGATCCTCCGTTGTGCGTGCGGGCCGCGGGGCCTCACCCTCGCGGCCTCGTCAGCGATCCGTGAAGCCGTCGCCTCGCGGCAACCAATCCGAGGCGCCGGCCGGCGTCAAGGACAGCCCCGCCGGGCGAGCTGTGCTGCGAGCGCTCATGGACGATACCGCCGCCCGCGTGCGACGTTGCCCGCGAACACGGGGGAAGAAGCATGCTCACGCTCCTCGGGGTCGCCGTCGTGGTCGTCGGCTTTGTCGTCCGGATCCACCCGCTGCTGGTCGTCGCCGCGGCCGCCGTCGTGACCGGCCTCTCGGCCGGGATGAGCCTTGTCCAGGGGATCTCCGCCCTGGGCAAGGCCTTCAACGACAACCGCTATGTCAGCCTCGTCTGGCTGGTCTTGCCGGTCATCGGCCTCCTGGAGCGCTCCGGGCTCCAGGAGCGGGCGCGCGCGCTGGTCTCGCGGGTGAAGACCGCCACGACCGGCCGCCTCCTGCTCGCGTACTTCATGATACGGCAGCTCAGCGCGGCCGTCGGCCTGACCTCGCTGGGCGGCCACGCGCAGATGGTCCGGCCGCTGATCGCGCCCATGGCCGAGGCCGCCGCCGAGAACCGGCACGGGCCGCTGCCGGACGCGGCGCGCTTCCGGATCCGCGCCGCGGCGGCGGCGGCCGACAACGTGGCGCTGTTCTTCGGCGAGGACATCTTCCTCGCCATCGCGTCGATCCTGCTCATCAAAGGGTTCCTCGAGCAGAACGGGATCCTCGTCGAGCCGCTCCAGCTGTCGGTCTGGGCCATCCCCACCGCGATCCTGGCGCTCGTGGTCCACGGGACGCGGCTCCTCCTGCTCGACCGGCGGCTCCGGCGCGAGCTCGCCCGCGCGGACGGCGGGGGGGCGCGCGCGTGATCACCCTCGACGTCGGCTACGTCGCGGCAGGCCTGTTCTTCGCGGCGGCGTCCGCCCTGAGCGCGGTCGACCGCGAGAACCCGAAGCGCTGGAAGAACGCCCTCTTCTGGGGCCTCCTCGCGACGAGCTTCCTCTTCGGCGCGCGCCTCGGGGATCTCGCGAACGGCGTCCTCGCGATCGCGCTCGTCCTCCTGGCCGGCGTCGGCGGCCTGGGCCAGGGCCGCCCCGCCACGACGACGCCTGCGGAGCGGCGCGCGAGCGCCGAGCGGCGCGGGGATCGCCTCTTCGTCCCGGCGCTGATCATCCCGGCGACCGCCCTCCTGGGCGCGCTGGTCCTCCGGCGGGTCGAGATCCACGGATCTCCCTTGCTCGACCCTGGCCAGGCCACGCTGATCTCGCTGGCCCTCGGCGTGGTGCTGGCGCTCGCGACCTCGGTGGCGTGGCTGCGCCCGCCGCTGCTCGCCCCGCTGCAGGAGGGCCGGCGCCTGCTCGACACCGTGGGCTGGGCGGCGATCTTGCCCCAGATGCTGGCCGCGCTCGGGGTCGTGTTCGCGGCCGCGGGCGTCGGCGACGTGGTCGGCGGGCTGGCCGGGAGCGCGCTCCCGCTCGGCGGCCGCCTCGCCGCGGTGGCGGCCTATACCGTGGGCATGGCGGTCTTCACGGTGGTCATGGGGAACGCGTTCGCCGCCTTTCCGGTCATGACCGCGGCCGTGGGATTGCCCCTGATCGTGCGCCGGCTCGGCGGCGATCCGGCGGTGATGAGCGCCATCGGCATGCTGTCCGGCTTCTGCGGGACGCTGATGACCCCCATGGCCGCCAACTTCAACATCGTGCCGGCGGCCCTGCTCGAGCTGCCCGACCGCGACGGCGTGATCAAGGCCCAGCTCCCCACCGCGCTGCTCCTGCTGGTCGGGAACACGCTCCTGATGTACCTGCTCGCCTTCCGGCGCTGAGGTTCTATCCATGGCACACGTGCTCACACCGGACATCGCCTCGCGTCTCGCCTCCATCGCGCTCGGGCACGTGACGCGGGAGTATCCGAACAAGCTCGATCACGTCATGTCCGGCCCCGAGGACGTGAAGGGCCCGCGCGATCTGCACCCCATCTTCTACGGCAGCTTCGACTGGCACTCGTGCGTGCACGGCCACTGGCTCCTCGCGCGGGTGTACCGCCTCTTCCCCGGCGCGCCCGGCGCGGCGGCGATCCGCGCGCACCTGGAGGCGCAGCTGACGCCCGACAAGGTCGCCGCCGAGCTCGACTATCTCCGGCGGCCGGCGAGCCGCGGCTTCGAGCGGCCGTACGGGTGGGCGTGGCTGCTCCTGCTCGCGGCCGAGCTCGCGCGCTGCGGCACCGACGAGGGCCGGCGGTGGTCGGCCGCGCTGGCCCCGCTCGGCGATGCGTTCGCCGAGCGGCTCCTCGAGTACCTGCCCCGGGCCACGTACCCGGTCCGCGCCGGCGCGCACACGAACAGCGCCTTCGCCCTCGCGCTCGCGCTGGAGTACGCCGCCGTGAAGGGCGATGACCGGCTCGCGCGGCGCTGCGCCGAGTCCGCGCGGGCGTGGTACGGCCACGACGCGGACTGCCAGGCGTGGGAGCCCTCGCAGGACGATTTCCTCTCGCCCGCCCTCATGGAGGCCGAGTGCATGCGCCGGGTCCTGCCCGGGCCGGAGTTCCGCGGCTGGTTCGCGCGGTTCCTGCCGCGCGCGGCGGAGGGCGAGCCCGCGACCCTGTTCGCGCCGGCGACGGTCAGCGACCGCAGCGACGGCAAAATCGCCCACCTCGACGGGCTGAACCTGAGCCGCGCCTTCTGCTGGCGCTCGCTCGCCGCGGCCCTGCCCGAAGGGGATCCGGCCCGCGCCCGCGCCCTCGACGCGGCCGAGCGGCACCTCGACGCCAGCCTGCCGCACGTGGCCGGCGACTACATGGGCGAGCACTGGCTCGCGAGCTTCGCCCTCCTCGCGCTGGGCGCCGGGGCGGAGTGACGCGCTAGAGGGGTGCGCTGCGCGGCGCTTGCTTGGCGCCGCAGCGTCTAGGACGTCGAGATCGTGGAGCGGGAGACGGGATTTGAACCCGCGACGTCAACCTTGGCAAGGTTGCACTCTACCACTGAGTTACTCCCGCAAACGTCGAACACGGCAAGGGAGCTGGAGAGCACCCTCGCCGGCGTCTCCCGGAGGAGACGCCGAGTGAGCCGAGCCCTCGTCGGAGGGCTGCTCCGTCGA
Source organism: Sorangium cellulosum So0157-2 (assembly GCF_000418325.1). Taxonomy (GTDB): domain Bacteria; phylum Myxococcota_A; class Polyangia; order Polyangiales; family Polyangiaceae; genus Sorangium; species Sorangium cellulosum_D. Next base: position 10,669,668 of record NC_021658.1, on the reverse strand, counting down.
GGCGGCGGAGGAGTATCAACCGGCGTCGCCGTAGTCAAGCGCCGAGGTGCGCGATCCTGGAGCGATCGTGCGTGTCGGACGGCACGAGCTCGCCCGGCCGGCTCCCCGAAGCCGGCTTCGCGCCCCGGGACCCTGGCCCCGGCGTCCCCCGCAGGTCGCGCGGCGCGCGACCGAACCATCGCTGGCACGCGTGGCTGAACGCGGTCGTGTCCGCGAAGCCGAGCTGGAGCGCGACCTCGGTCACGCTGATCGTCTCCCTCCGGAGCAGGCTGCCGGCGCGCTCGCGGCGCACGTCGTCGACGAGGCGCCGGAAGCTGGTCCCCTCGGCGTCCAGGTGGCGGCGCAAGGTCCGCTCCGTCGTGCCGAGGGCGCGGGCCACGCGCGGGAGCGACGGGACGCCGCCGTCGGCGCTCGACAGCGCGCGGACGATCGCGTGCCGGACGGCGTCCTCGCGCGAGCGCGGGGCGAGCTCTAGCGAGAGCGCCTCCGCGGACCTGCACAGGTACTCCCAGAGCGTCCGGTTGGCCGATGGCGGCACCGCGTCGAGGAGGTCGCGGCGGAAGGAGAGCCCGTCGTGGGGAGCGTCGAAGATCACGGGGCAGTCGAAGAACGCGCCGTGTCCGGCCCGGCGAGGCGGCGCGGCATGCCGGAAGGTCACCTCGACGGGCGTCAGCTCCGCGCCGGCGATCCGCCGCAGGCAACCGAGGCCCTGGGCGACGGCCGTCTCGTTGGAGAGGCGGTGTCCCAGGGTGAGAGGCCGCGCGCGGTACCACCGGACGTGGACGCGCCGCGCGGTCTCCGTCACCTCCCAGCGGCCCGAGTCGGTGAGCAGCGGGCCGTAGCGAGCGACGGTGTCGACCGCGTCGCGCACCGACGGCGCGGTCATCATCGCGAAGCCGAGCACGTGCAGGTCCTCGATGGCGGCCGCCTGCGCTACCCGGATGGGCAAGGAAGGATCGTCGAGCGTCCGACCCAGGTAGGTCCACAGGTCGATGACGCCGTCGAGCCCGATGCGTCGTGCGGGGTCCTCGGCGAGCGACGGCGGCAGGCGCGCCGCGCGGCGCATGGCGTCGAGCCGGACGCCGTCCCGCAGCGCGTGGTCGACGATACGCTGGACCACCCGCGCCACGACGGTCGGTTGGGGTCGTACCATGCGCCCCGCGCCAGCATGCTGCATGCCAGAGGCTGGAGCACCTCGCGGGCGGCGATCCGCGCGACGAGCGGCATCGTGGGCGCGTCAGGCATGACGCTCGGGTCAGGGGAGCGCGCTTTTCCTGCGGGCTCAGGGGCTCGCGAAGCCGAGGATCCCGTGCCCGGCCAGGACGTGGGCGGTGTTCCGGGGCTGCGGCTCGGGGTTCGTGGCGCTCGCCACGCCCTCGCGCATGAACGCGGTCCGGATGCGCGTGATGGAGGACGCCTGGTGCGCCTCCTGGAGCAGCTTCATCGCTTCGGCGGGTACGGTGATGGATCCGTCGCCTCCCAGGGTGACGCACTGGATCTCCACCTGCTTGCCTCTGGGCGGCGGCATCGCGAACGGCGAGGCTCCCTCGACGTCGCCGTCGGTGCTGGTGATGCGCACGAGCGTGCCTTGCGCGGCCCCGCAGCTCCCGCCTTCCCCGGCGCAGCCCAGGGTCATCGGCGCGCCGTCGAGCGGCACCGCGCCGAGGATGGATTGCGACGCGGCGTCGAGCTGGAACTCTCCCCCTGCCGCGATGGGCCCCAGATCGGGGAACTCGAAGGCCATCGCGCCGCCGGGCTCGATCCCCACGACGACCTCATCGCCGCTCGCGATGGGATCGATCGGGTTGTTCGGGACGGGCCCTGCGCCGGCGAGCACGACATGGTCGGCCACGAACGCTTCCTCGGCCGCGCGCGGATTGGCCACGATCGCGGTCTCGCTCGACTCGACGGCCACGATGGGGAACGCCCCGTTGTTTGCGGCCGTCGCTGCGCCGTTCACGCGCAGGTAGCGACCCACGTCGTCCGCGGACAGCGCCGCGCCGCGGAGCACGTAGGCAGCGGTGCCCGTCGTCCCGGGGGTCACGCTCGCCTCGCCCGTTCCGCTGTGCGCCGGGCAGACGTAGCCGTTGCCCTGGAAGCGGCAATCGAGCGTGCCGCCCGTGAGCCCGGAGATCGTGACGGCGCCCTGATCGGTGAGCGGCGGCGGCGGATCGTCCTGCACGTCGTACATCCATGCCTTGCATCCGGTGAGCTGACCGGGCGCTTCCTCGTAGCTGGGGGCCTTTGCCGCGGTGAACAAGATCTGCACGGTGAGGCCGTGACCCGCCTGCGGCGCGCCGAGGATGGAGACATCCTGGATGGAGATGATGCCCGCGTGCGTCGGGGCGACGCTGCCGCCGGCGCCGCCGCCTCCGCCATCGCCTCCCGAGCCTCCGCCGCCGCCCGAGGCGCCGGTGCCGTCGGAGCCTCCGCTGCCGCCCGAGCCCGCGCTGGCCGGCGAGCCGCCGCTCCCCGCGTGGCTGTCGTCGCTCGGGTTCGCGCAGCACCCCGCGGCGGCGATGGCCGCGGCGATGGCCACGGCGATCCGGCGGTTCGTGGGTTCTCGCGAGATTCGCATTCGATGGATCATGAGCAACCTCCAAGCCTCGTGATGAAGCGCGTCGCCGCGCTCCGTGGTGGACGCGTTGAAGGATGTAGTCGTGCCGCCGCGGCTCGGCTTGGTCGCGCCGGCCATGGAGTTGGTCGAAGCGGCCACCCCGCGTCCGGGCGGAGCGCCGCAGCGAGCGCGGCGTGAAGCGGCGGCCAGCGCTGCGTCGGCGCCGAGGCTCATCCCTCGGATCCGCGGAGAGCCAGCCGCGCGAGCGCCGGTGTCAGGCGCGGCGGCTCAGGGAGACGGCGGGCTCCACACGAAAGGCCTGGTGGTGGAGACGACGCGCAACCCCATCCGTTCCAGGATCGGACGGCTGTCCGCCGAGGCGTCGACTTGCAGGTAGCGCAGCCCGCGCTCTCGGGCCTGCGCGGCGCGCCGCGCGACGAGGCTCCGATAGATGCCGCGCCTGCGCCACGCCTCAAGCGTGCTGCCGCCCCACAGGCTCGCGAACTCGGTGCCTCGGTGGAAGCGCGCCCACGCGGCGCAGACGACCCGACCCTCTGCCTCCGCGACGTGGATGGATAGCGCCCCTGGATCGGCTCCTCGCTCCTGCCGCAGCTCGGCGACGAGCCAGCCCCAGTCCCCGCCCCAGACGGCGGATTGCAGCGCGGCGATCCCGTCGAGCGGCTCGCCTCCGTCGAGGCAGCGCACGGTGATCCCCGGGGGCGGCGCCGCGCCGGCGGTCGTCACGGCGACCTCGTCGACGGCCCCGATAAGCAGCGCCTCCTCGTCCCCCGCCTCGAGCCCGGCGGCGCGCAGCCGCGCTTCGAGATCCGCGGGCCGGTCGTGGCCGAAGGTCTTCCACTCGAAGCGGCGCGCCAGCCTGGCGAAATACGACATTTGCTCGGCGATGGCGCCGTCCGCCGTGTCCTCGTCCAGATCGCTCCATTGCACGCCGCAGCCCCATGGCAGCTCCGGAGGCGACACCCACCTCACCACGCGGCCGTCGCGCTCGGCGCGCCATGCCGGGCTGGGAGGCGGGAGATCCCGGCGCATCTGGGCGTCGAAGCGCGCGAGGAGCTCGGCGGTGCTCACGGAGGTCATGGTGGGCAGTCCGACGACAGCAGGTCGTACGCGATGATGCACGACGCCGATCCTGCCATCTCGAAGGCCGAGGCGGCCAGCATCCCCGGCCTCGGCCGCGGGCGTGCCTCGGGCGCGACCGGACGCCTGGACCAAGGCCTTCCTTGTTGACGCCGGCCCCGCGCGCGGTCATTGACAAACGTCAATGACGAATGTCAATGTGCAGATCGCTCTGCTGGGAACGGACGATCTGCGCTGGAGCGGAGTCGGGTTCTCCGATAGATCTCCCGCGAAGGCGGCATCGGTTCATGACTCCTCGTCCGGTGAAGGCTGGCTCCACGGTTCGGGATCGCCAGCGCGAGGACACCCGGCAGCGCATCTACGAGGCGGCCATGGCCGTCTTCCGGCGCGACGGCTTCGCGACCGCGCGCATCGAGGACATCGCCCGGTCGGCGGGCGTCAGTCACGGCTCGTTTTACTTTCATTTCCCGACCAAGGACGACGTGCTCTTCCAGCACCACCGGGAGCTCGATCAGCGCGTCGTCGCCGCGCTCTCGGCGCTCCCCGAGGACGCGCCGTTGCGTGTGTTGCTGGACACGCTGTGCGCCGCCTTCAGCCTGGAGTGGGAGCGCGACAGCTCGCTCGTCCCGGATCTCGCCGCGGCGATGATCCGCAAGGGCATGGTGCGCACGCCCCCCGCCGAGATGAGCCCGGTTGGGCGCCTGCTCACGGAGCGGTTCCGCCTGGCGGCCGATCGTGGCGAGCTCGGCCGCGCGCTCCCGATGGAGTGGCTCTGCAGCATCCTGCTTGGTCAGCTGTTCACGACGACGATCGCGTGGCTCGCCGAGCCGGCGTTGCCGCTCAGCACGGCGCTCCAGCGGACCGCTGCGCTCTTTCTGACCGGCGCCTCGACGAGCAGGTAGGCCGCCGGCGCCCCGTGGGGGGATGGGCCGCTCCTCTGCTGCGCAGGAGGCGCCGCGCGCTGGCAGCGGGGTTGTGCCGCGCCGCGGGCCCCTGGCCGCGGAGGGGCGCTCGCGGAGCGGCAGGGGCGAGAGGCGCCCAGGCATTCAGCATTCCTTCGCGTCTTCATCACGCGTGGAAGAAGAGGAGACAATGACCATGATCAACAGGCCTTGGAGCATCGTTCTCGCTTCGCTCATCCCCATCGTGGGATGCAGCAGCGAGCCTGAGGGCACGAATCCGCTGGTCGAGGGCCCCACGGCGGGGCCGACGTTCCACAAGGACGTGGCGCCCATCCTGCAGAAGCGCTGCCAGGGCTGCCACTCGCCCGGCGAGATCGCGCCCTTCAGCCTGACCGAGTACGCGGACGCGAAGCAGGTCTCGAGCCGGATCGTGGCGGTGACGCAGGACCGGACGATGCCGCCCTGGGGCGCGATCGAGACGGACGAGTGCACGCCGCGGTTCGGCTGGAAGGACGACAGCAGGCTCACCGACGCGGAGCTCGCGACGCTCGAGGCCTGGCATGACGCCGGCGCCCCCGAGGGCGACCCCGCGGACGCGCCCCCGGCGATCGACGCGTCGGGGATCCATGGACTCGAGGGGGTCAGCGCGACCATCGAGCCTTTGAAGCCGTACGTGACGGGCGGCGACGAGGACCAGTTCCGCTGCTTCGTGATGGATCCGAAGCTCACGGAGGACACGTTCGTGAACGGCATGAACGTGATCCCGGGGAACTCGAAGGTGGTCCACCACGTGGTGGTCTTCACCGACCCGCACGCGGAGAGCGACGCCATGGCCGACGCCGACGGCGGCTACGAGTGTTTTGGCAGCTCCGGCGTGCAGGACACCCAGGTCCTCGGCGTGTGGGTGCCCGGCGGGCGGCCGACCGAGTTCCCGTCCAACGCCGGCTTCCTCGTCCGCGCGGGCTCGAGGCTGGTGATGCAGGTCCATTACCACCCGGCGGGCGCGACCGCCGAGCCTGACGCGACGAAGATCCAGCTGCGGTTCCTCCCGGAGACGCCGGAGTACCGGGTCGTCTTCGTGGCGTTCGGCAACTTCCCCTCGCAATTCCCGAACGGCGACGGCCTCCAGCCGGGGCCCAACGACAGGGAAGGGGTCGAGTTCTTCGTCCCTGCGGGGGCCAAGGAACACACCGAGGTCATGAAGATGACGCTCCCCGAGACGTTCATGGGGGAGTCGCTGGTGGATGGCATCCGGCTCTACAGCGCGATGACGCACATGCACTATGTCGGGACCGACATGAAGGTCGACGTCGAGCGCCCGAGCCCGCAGGGCGGCGATCCGGCCGAGGAGTGCGTGGTCCAGACGCCGAAGTGGGACTTCAACTGGCAGCAGACGTACACGATCGACGCGCCGATCGAGGAGCTCCCCGTCCTGAAGACCGGCGATGTCATGAGCTTGCGTTGCCTCTACGACAACACGATGGACAATCCCTTCGTGCGGAGGGCGCTCCAGGAGGAGAACCTCACCGCGCCGAGGGATATCGTCCTCGGCGAGAGCTCGCTCGACGAGATGTGCATCGGGCTGTTCAACGGGTTCGTCAAGAACTGACGGGCGCGCCGCACAACCATCTGGAGCGCGTTGCGGCCAACCGCGAGCACGCAGCTGGGCGGGGAACCGCGACTCGGCCGGCGGTACATGACAGCGACGGCGGCCTCCTCCTCCAGCGAGATCCCGAGGGAGGGGATCTCGACCCGGACGCGGCGCGGGTCAGCATGGAGGCGGATCACGTGCGGCATGCAGGATCCATAACCCGGTGGCGCTGGGCGGGCGAACAGAGCCAGACCACCGCCTCTCAGCCGAGCCGCGGTGGCCATGCGGCGATGGACGCTCGCTTGGCCTCGCCAGCGCGGTCCAGCGCGCAGACTCGCACCTGGGATCCGCCCCGCCGGCCTGGTGCCCGCCGCGGAGCTCCCCCTGGACTCGGGGCACACGCAGGTCACACGACGTGACGGATCCGGGACGCTGCCCGGAATTTATAGGGTGGAGACGGCTGCATCGGCCCCTGTGGGTCTACCGCACGAGCCTGGCACGCCGCTTGAGAATCTAGCATGGCTGTAACCACCCGAGAGACTACCCGATGCCCTCAGTTACCCATGAAGCCCTGGTTGAGCTGTTCAAGAACCGGCCGACCCTGGCCGCCGAGTTGCTGCAGGACGCGCTCGGCCAGCCGGTCCCGGCCTTCACGGAGGCGCGCGTCGAGTCCTCCGACCTCGCCGAGATCATTCCCTCGGACCGGCGGGCGGACGTCATCGTCGTCCTGCTGGTCGGCGAGCAGGAGCGCCCGGCGATGGCGATCGTCGTCGAGGTCCAGCTCGGCGTGGACCTGGACAAGCCGTACGTCTGGCCCGTGTACGTGGCGCAGACGAGGGCACGGCACCGCTGCCCCACCCGGCTGCTGGCCGTGACGATCGACCCGAAGATGACGCGGTGGTGCTCGCAGCCGATCGACACGGGCCACCCTGGCAGGATCCTGGTGCCGCTGGTGCTCGGCCCCCAGGGCGTCCCGGTCGTCACCGACGCCGAGCAGGCGAAGGCGGCGCCCGAGGTGGTGGTGCTCTCGGCGATGGCGCACGGGCAGGAGGAGGTGGGGGAGGCGATCGGCGTGGCGTTCCTGGCGGCGGCAGCCGGGCTCGATGAGGAGCGGCGCGCCTTGTACGGGGACCTGGTGCTATCCTCGCTGAACGAAGCGGCGAGGCGGACGTTGGAGGCGATGATGAAGAGCGGATACGAGTTCCAGAGCGAGTTCGCACGCAGCTACGTAGCGAAGGGCGTGGAGAAGGGCCGGGAGGAAGGGATGCGCGAGGGCACCCTGAAGAGCACGGCGCAGGCCGTACTCGTCGTGCTCGAGGCTCGCGGGCTGGAGGTCCCCGCTGATGTGCGGGAGCGCGTCCTCGTGAGCACCGACGTGGCGGAGCTGGATCGCTGGCTGCGCCGGGCGGCCGTTGTCAGCGACGCCAGGGAGCTCCTCGCCACGAACGGCTCCTGAACAACGCCGCAGCTCTGCCGGCCGGCGGCCTGCCACCGTCTCGTGCCGCGTGTGATGGGTACGCCTTCGCGCCCATCAAGGGGCCTGCTCGATGAGCTATCAGCCAGCCTGAGCGCCAACATAGTGCGGCATGATCTTGGCTGCGTAGCACAAATCGCTAGGCAAAGGCGCGTGTAGTGCACCGTCCCCCTTCGCGCCGTCCGATCCACATCGCGGATTGGCTTGGCTATTACAGCCGAGCGAGCCGTCCATCTTCGAGCAGCACCCAGGGGGCTGAAGGCGAATACGCCTCGGTTCCGGCGATGGGCAGTCTTGGCGCAGCCGTGAGCTGGTCGAGCCCCTTGTCCCGGAGCCGCATCCCACGCTCGGTGAGGCGATAGACGCTCGAAAGCATCGGGTAGTCAGCGCCAGGCGGCTTTGGGCCAGGCCCGCGCTCCACAACCGCACTCGAGTCGTGGTCTGCCCAGTGCTCCAGCCGGCGCGGCAGGAACAGGTCGCCCGTACAGAAGAGGAGGTGCCACATGTCGACCAGCGTCTCCGACTTCTGGGCGGCCACGCCCGCCGGAGTCTGCCAATCGGACGACAGGCGAGAAAGCGTGATCTCGTCGAATCGACTCAGGCGCAAGGCTCCTTCCGTGGTCCTTCTTGGAAAGAAGGAAGAGAGGAACGCCCACAGGGGAGCAAGCTCTGGAAAGCCTTCGACACCAGCAGAGCAGCTCTCTACGAACGACAAGGGGTCCTCGTCGACGTAGCTGTTCCAGAGGCGAACGGCGCGAGCGTAGTGTTCGGGCGGCCAGGGGCTCGCCTTCTCGATACGCGCGAGAAGGGTGTCGTCAGGGTGGTCGGACACCGATTGACTGCAATCAAACGGACGCTTCGATCCCTCGTGACTTCTTGCCCTTGAACGGATGACGGGCTCAAGCTCGAGGATGAGAATGTCATCGCAGGCAAGGCCCACGTCGCGCAACCAGCTACAGGTCCGCCAGAGGTTCACTCGCTCGTGGAGGCTCGGTGATACCCACGTTATGACAGGCAACTCCCACCGGGTCTCCGACGAATAGAGGTCATCCCATAACTCGTCCGAGTTCCACCATATCTGACGCTGCCGAACATGCTCGAGAGGACTCGGGTGGCTCGGCCCGGTGAGAAGGCGGTCGGAAGCGAGCACGATACGGGTCGCGCCGATGCGCAGCAGTTGTTCTGCGGTCGGCGCGTCAAAGGCAACGTGCGTTGCCGTGCGGATGTCAGTGAGGGGTGCCATGTTCAGCGAAACCCACAGCGATAACACTCTCTGAACTTGTAATCATTTTCCTGCCAGCAGTTGTCCTGGCAAATCGAGCAAAGGGTGTAACCCGCATTGACGTATCGGTTACACGGATGGCCCTTTGCGACGCAAGCCTCATACATCTCGGTGCATTTGTTGATCGGTGAGCACCCCCCCGCCATCCCAAGCTGTGCGCTACCCACTTCTTCGTCTTCCGGCTCGTCATCCGCGCCGTTGCTTGGATAATCTCCCGCCCCTACGGATCCTGTCGGATATTCATCACCCGCACCTCCCGGCTCCACCGTGTCGCAGGTGTAGGTCAAGTCGCATGCCGACGCGAGCACCATCGCGAGCCCGCCGCACAGCACGAGGGCGCTCGCCTCCACCTTCAGGCCGTGTCCCATATCCTCTCCCCGTTCCTGATGCGCGCGTCTGATCTCCCAGCAGAGAGGCGGCGTCAACAGGTGGCCCAGACCACATTACGTCCGTGCGGTCCTTGCTCATGTTGGCCGGGCGCGACCTGTCGAGGCGATGGATCAGGGCGCGCAGCAGCGAGCTCGGCGGCATCTCGTCCACCCGCTGGCTCGCTACGTCCGCAGCGGATCGGCCGGCGGCTCCGGCCCTGGTTACAGGTAGCCCGCCGGCTTCGCCACGCCGTGTGACCTCCGTGTGCCCCGACGCCAGAGCACGGGGCGCCACGAGAGGGCACTCGGGTATACGAGAGGAATCGGGCCCTCGATGGCCTTTGACACCGCTCCGACGCGTCCGACGCGGCGTCTGCCGTATCTCTCGCGCATCCGCCCCGCAGATTCAGCTCCGGGTTCGATTCCCGGCGCCTCCACCAAGAAGTGTAGCCGCTCCGCAGACCGCGTCTTTTCCCTGGCCAGATTCGGTTGCACGCTACGCGACGTCCGATGAGGGCCGTGCCCTCGCCGAGCGAAGAGGAGCGAGCGATGCCAGGAAGCAGGGAGCTGGTGCAGCTGCGTGCAGAGCTGTCGAGGTATCGAGAGCAGAAGAGCCGTGGGAAGTTCCCGAGCGAGCTGCGGGAGCGAGCCGAGGCGTACGCCAAGGAGCGTTCCCGCGCGGGGGCGACGCCGACCGAGATCGCCACGGAGCTCGGTGTCCACAAGATGACTGCCGACCGGTGGGTGGCTGGCGGTGAGCGCGCAGACGAGGGGGCGTTGCCAAGAGCCACCAAGGCGGCTCAGGATGTTCCGTTCCTGCCCGTCGTGGTGCGCCCGGAGCGCCGAGAGGCGCCGCCTTTGCGGCTCAACGTCGCATTTACCGATGGGACGCGGATGCAGGTATGTGGTATCGGCGCGCGCGACCTCGTGGAAGCGATCGAAGCGTTGCGGAGGCGGCAGTGACCCCCGCGACGATAGCCGTCTATCTGGCGGTCGGTCCAGTGGACTTGCGTGGTGCGTTCGACCGGCTCGCCGCGATCACCCGGCAGGTGCTGTGCCTGGACCCGGCCAGCGGCACGCTGTTCTTGTTCCTCAACAGGAGGCGCAACCGGCTGAAGGCACTTTGGTGGGACCGCAACGGGTATACAATCCTGTACAAGCGTCTTTCAAAGGGTGCGTTTGCTCTGCCCTCGTTCACCGAGGCCGACGGCAAGTGTATCGAGCTGTCAGCACAAGACTTCGCGCAACTGCTCGCCGGTCTACCCGTGGAAGAGCTGGCAAGCCGCCGCCGGGTGGTCCACTGAGGCGTCTGCGCCGGCGCTCGTTCACCGCGCCGCCGGCGCCAGCGCAGCCCGATGCGGAGATGGAGCAGGGCGCGAGCTGCATCGTCCCGGAGACCTCGCGAGAGCGCGGCGCCCGTGGCGCATCATGGCCGCTCTGCATTCCCGTCTTCGGCGGCAGATTCTCATCTAAACCAGCGAAGGGTTGTCTGTATTAGGTACTTGCCAAGGGCCAGCGGAGGGGGCATCCATGACGCGCCTTGACCTCGACGACACGACCGGGTGAGACCAAGCTGCCGCAGTCGGCGGAGACAGAGCGCCTTGACGGCGCGGCGCTGGTGCTCGGCTATGTCCAGGCCAGGGGACAAGGACAGGGGAGCCCCGCCGATCCCGCGTCGGTGGTCGACACGCTTCTCCGGCGGGTGCAGGAGCTCGAGGCGAGGCTGGCCGAGCTCTCGACGGCGGCGCAGCAGGCGCAAGAGCTCGCTCGCTCCGTCGAGTCGCTCAAGGCGTACAATCAGCAGCTGCAGCAGACGATCCGGACCTTGGAGATCGGGTTCCGGCGCCATGTCTCCGAGCAGGTCTCGCCTGACCAACTGCGGCTTTCGCTGGCCGGCGAGCCCGATGCCTGTCCGGCTCCGGCTGCACCGCAGGCCGAGAGCCTCGACGCCTCGCCCGAAGCAGACGCGGGCCAGGTCAGCAGCCCGCCGGAGCGCGCGGGGACAGCAGACTCCTCCTCCGGCTCCGATCCCGGGGGTGGCAAGCGAGCCAAGCGCCACGAGCACGGGCCGTCGCATCGGTGTCATCCCGCGGGTGGTCATCGAGTCGCTGCCGCCGGAGGTGCTGCTCAAAGGCATCGAGCGCTTCGAGCGTGTGGGCGCCGAAGACAGCTCGGTGATCGGCCACCGGCGCGGCGGCCCCGTGGAAATCATCTGGCGTCGCCCCAAGTACGTGGCCAAGGTGGAAGCACCGGCGGCGAGCCGCGGAGCGGGCGAGGAGCCTGCGGCTTTGCCAGCCGGTCGACCAGCCTTCACGCGCGAGCTCGACGAGCCCCTCGTCGTGCGCGAGCACGAGCTCTTGGGGATCCCCGCGGACACGGGCTTCAAGCAAAGCCCCTTCGTCGACGGCGTCCTCGTACGCTACACGCCCGAGCCGGACGCTGCGGAGGACAGCGGCGGACCGGTGAAGGTCGCCTCGCTGCCGGAGCGCCCGATCGACAGGTGCCTTGCCGATCCGAGCCTCTTGGCCCACCTGTTCGTCCACAAGCTCGACTACCACACGCCCTACTACCGGCAAGAGGCGGAGTCGGAGCGCCACGGCTTCCGCATCGGCCGCGGCAACATGACACGCTGGCAGTACGAGTGTGGTGGCATCGCGATGCGCATCGCCGATGCCATGTGGAGCGATGCGCTCTCGAGGTCGTGGTTCGCCATGGATGCGACGGGCACCGCCATCCGGGCCAAGGACAAGCACCGCTATGGGCATGTCTTCGTCCTGGTCGCGCCGGGCGATGGCGTGCTGTTCCGCTATACACCGACGTACGACGGCCCCACCGTCGCGAAGCTCTTCGGCGGCTACCAGGGGACGCTCGTCGCCGATGCCTCGGCCAACCACAACGTGCTGTTCGGGCCGGGCAAGGCGCGCGAGGCCGGCTGCTGGAGCCATGCACGAAGGCGCTTCTTCAAGGCGTTCAAGGCCGGGGCGGGCAAGGAGGCGGCGTTCGCGCTCCAGGCCATCCAGGCGCTCTTCCGCGTCGAGGAGGGATGTGCCCTGTGCAGCCCGGACGAGCGCCTCGCGATCCGGCAGCGCGAGTCCGCACCGCTGATCGAGAAGCTCTTCGCCTGGGTCGAGGCGCAGCGGCAGGTCGTCCCGGAGCATTCGCCGTTGCGCGAGGGGCTGGTCTATTTGCACAACCAGAGGGCGGCGCTCTGCGAGTTCCTCTCCAACGGGGAGATCCCCATCCACAACAATGCCAGCGAGAGGGCTCTGCGCCGCGTCGTCAAGGGACGGCGCAACTGGCTGTTCCACGGCAGCGACGAGCATGCTGTCCGGGCGTGTGCCATCACGTCGCTCATCGCTACGTGCCAGATGCACGGGCTCGACCCCGAGCTGTACTTGCAGGAGATCCTGACCGTGGCTCCGAGCTATCCGCTCAGTCGCATCCTCGACCTGAGTCCCAAGAACTGGGTCGCGACGCGACAACGCCTCATCGCCGAGGGGCGGCTCAAGTACCTGGACCTGGCTCGGATCACCGGCTCGCGGCTCGCCTTCCGCGACCGCTGATCGCGCGGCGTCGCCCGCTTTCGTCGTGCCCACAGCGCTCGTCGCGTCCGGAGCGGCCGGGCCAGGCGCGCGTCCTTTCCGCGTCCGTGCCGAGGTGCGTCGGCTCGTCGAGCTGGTGCTGTTGTCGCTTCGCCCGGTCACCGTCGAGCTATTATCGCGCACTCCCATTTATGCCGCAGCCCCTCTCATCGAGCATGCTGGTTGATGGCGAGGCGTTCTTCCCAACGCAACTCGCCATCATGGAGAGTGCTCGCTCGGCGCACGCACCGGGGAGACTCAGCCCCGAGAGCCGGGCGTCGCGCTTTCCGTTCAGCCACCGAAAATTCTCACACCAGTCCTCCTGAGCACGGTCGCGTCGGCCCCCAGGGTGCCATCAGCACCTGGTCGTAACCCCTTCCGTTCACTCATCAAAAATTCCCACCCATCGTTGCTCCCACGCACGCCTCACGACGGGGTAGGTCCACCCGAGGAGCGGAGCAGCGGCGCGGTGCCGGCCACAAAATAGGTGACGAGGAGACCTGATCTTGGCCGACAGTCTCCTCGTCGTGCTCCGGTTCTCTTGCCCAGGAATCGAAGCGGTCGCAGTGTTATCCAGAGCGCCATCGACATCAAGCGCTGGCAGCAGCAACCCCCCTCGGTCGTCGAAGCGCGCCCGGCTCGCTGCCCGGCCTGCGGCACCGCGAGCTGCCCGCTGGGCGGCGCCATCCAGCTCCAGGGCCACGGCACGCGCGAGCGGCAGGTCTGGGGCCCCACCAGCCCGGACCGACCGCCCGAGCAGATCTCGGTGCTCGGCCGCCGCTACCGCTGCCTCTGTTGCGAGGCCGTACTGCTCGTCGTCCCTCGCGGCGTGCTCGGCGTTCGCATGTACAGCGCCGCCGCGATCGGCTTGGCCCTCGCGCTCTGGGGTATCGCGCTCGCGACGGCGGCCGAGGTCCGACGGCGCGTGGGCCCGGCGAAGATCCTCGGCGACAGCGCCGTCAGCGGCTGGGCCACGCTGCGCCGATGGGCGCGCGATGTCGCGCAGCGACGTCTGTTCGCTCAAGCCCCCGACCCAGGCCCGTCCGCGTCGCTTCGCCAGAGCGCGGCGAGCGCCGCGGCATCGCTCGCGGCGAGCGCGGATCCGACGACCCGGCCGCTGCCGATCGAGCACCGCGCCTTCTTCGGCGCCGCGCACGCGGCGTGAGGGCCTCTACCCCTTCGGAGCTCGAATCGTAGCGCCCACCTGAGAGGATCCCTGCCGAAAACGCCGCCGATCCCGGACAAGGACCGCGCGCCGACGAGGCGCAGAAAGGACCCTTGGAATGGCCCTCGGCCCCACCGACCACGCCGAGACCGTCGCGATCTATCGCGCCACGGTCATCGGCCCTCTGATGCACCGCGTGCTCACCCACGGCCAGCTCGCCGCCGAGCTGCGCGCCTTGAGCGAGCAGCGGTTTCGACCGCCGGGCGCGCACAGCACGCGCACCTACTCGGTCCCCACGCTCGAGCGCTGGCTGTATGCGTATCGCACCGCTGGCCTCGATGGCTTGCGCCCGCGGCCACGCAGCGATCGGGGCTTCGCGCAGGAGCTCTCGGAGGAGCTGCGCTCGCTGCTGCTCGACATCCGGCGCGAGCATCCCGACGCCTCGGTGCCGCTCATCCTCAAGACGCTCGTCGACGAGGGGCGGCTCGAAGCGGGCAAGGTCTCCGGGCCCACCGTGCGGCGACTGTACGCGGCGTACGGCCTTCGCCGCCGCGCCGCGCGCGCCGAGGGCGAGCCGAAGACGCGGCTGCGCTGGCAAGCCGAGCGCCCCGGCGCGCTCTGGCACGGCGACGTCTGCCACGTGACGGGCTGCACCGTCGGCGGCAAAGCGATGCCGATCCGCATCCATGGGCTGCTCGACGACGCCTCTCGCTATGTCGTCGCCCTCGAGGCGCACACCACCGAGAAGGAGGTCGACATGCTCGGCATGACCGTCGACGCCCTGCGCCGGCACGGCAAGCCGGACGCGCTCTACCTCGATAACGGCTCCACCTATCGCGGCGAAGTCCTCAAGACTGCGTGCGCGAGGCTCGGCATCACGCTGCTGCATGCAAAGCCCTACGACCCAGAGGCGCGCGGCAAGATGGAGCGTTTCTGGCGCACGCTGCGCGAAGGATGCCTCAATTACCTCGGCGCCGTGGCCTCGCTCGTGGACATCAACACGACGCTCCGCGCCTTCCTCGACCGGCGCTATCACCCGGCGCCGCACGCGGGCCTGCTCGGCAAGACGCCGGGCCAGGGTGTACGCGGCCCGCCCCGCCGGAGAGGGGGCAGTGGACGAGAAGGCGCTGCGCGTCGCGCTCACCGAGCGCACCCGGCGCCGCGTCTCGACCGACAACATCGTCTCCGTGGACGGCGTCGCCTGGCAGCTCGATCAGGGCTACCTCGCTGGCCAGGTCGTCTCGGTCGCCCGATGCTTCGTCGCGTCCGGCGAGCCGCCGTGGGTCGAGCACGAGGGCAAGCGCCTTGTGCTGCATCCGGTCGATCCGCAGAGCAACGCGCGGCGCAGGCGGCTGACGTGCGGCGGCGCTGCGGCGGACAAGCCGACCCGCCCGGTGGACTTCAATCCCGCGCGGACGCTCGGCCGCTCCTCAAGCGGCGGCGGCGACGACACAAGCACGGGCGGAGGCGCGGCGTGAGCGAGTCCTACGTCCGCTTCTTCACCCTGTCTGCGGTGCCTTTCTCCAAGGAGGTCCAGGACGGCGACCTCTGGCTGCCGCCCTCCAAGGAGCAGGTCGTCGAGGAGGTATGCGAGGCCGTGCACGAGCACGCGCAAGTGCTGCTCGTCGGCGAGCCCGGTGCCGGCAAGACGTGTGTGCTGCGGGCCGTGCGTCATCGGTTGCCGCAGGCAGGTTTCCGGCTGACCTACTGCCACAACGCCACGCTCGGCCGCCGCGACTTCTATCGCCAGCTCTGCCACGCGCTCGGCCTCAACCCCGCCGCGACCGCGGCGGCCGTCTTCTATGCTGTCAGCGCGCACGTCGAGACCCTCGGCCGCGAGCGCATCCATCCGGTCTTCCTGCTCGACGAAGCGCACCTGCTCCACCAAGACACGCTCGATCATCTCCACATACTGCTTAATGTGCGCCGTGAGGCGCTGCCAAGACCGGGGACCGCAAGGGGTCCCCCTCGCCCAGGTCGAGCTGGGTAAAGAAGGGCGCCGCGAACGTCCCCGGAGACTGGAACGGGGGCCTGCAACAGCCGAGCGGCGTAAACAGCCGGCGAAGGAAGCTTCGGCGACCGAGGCCGGTGACCACAGGTGCCAAGGTGAGAGCCGCATGGACCGTCGTCCAGGCAAATCGAAGTCGGTGTTAGAACCCTCTGTACGGAAGTATGCCCCGCCTCGTGCGGGTTTGCAGCCAGAGCCCGGTAGCCAGTTGAAAGCATCTGGGTATGCCCGGTATGGCGCGCGCATCGTCGGCGACCTGGGGACGGACGGCAGCTGACGCCGACCGCGACGACGGGACCAGCTCGGCGCCGGCGCAGGAACCCCTCGCCGGCACCGGCGCCGACGTCCAAGACGATAATGGCCATCCTGCGGCGGCCTGCGGCGCACACCCGAGGGATGGCCGTCGCGCTCCTTGACCGCAACCGAGCCCCCCCCTCGATAGCCATCAATGAGCCTGCTCGACGGGCCATCAGCCAGCCTGCGCGTCAACACGAGCTCGTCCTGGCGGGGCGCCTTCGGGTCGCTTCGCTTCGGCGCTGCTTGTCCGCGCCTCGGGTCGGCGGCCGTCCTTCCTCCTCCGCGGACGGCTGGACGGCGCTCTTGCGGCGCGGCACGCCTGCGATCTCGGCTGCTCCCGCGCGCCCCTCCTGCCCGGCCGCGCCACGCGGGCGCCCCTTCGCGCGGGCGGGGGCGTCCTCGCGGCCTTGCCACGCGACATGCGGCGCGGACAGCTTCAGCACCGCCGTCGTCAGGCTCGGGACTTCCACTCCCTGCTCCCCGCTCCGTCGCCTCGTCATCGCACCGCGACTCTACGCACGTGGCCGCCTTCCACAAGCACGCTTCAGAACGCGCTCTGCGGAGCGGCTACGTTGCGTGGCGTCAGACGGGGGCAGGTTTCCGCCGCGGACCTGCTGGGCCGCGTCGGCGGGCCCGGAATACGCATTTCCCGCGATGCGACCCTATCGCGACAGGAAGACAGGTCAGCTCCGGCGGCATCGTCTGCACAAGACGGTGCTCCTGCGCGCGGTGCGAGAGGCCGTCCTCGCCGCCGGTCTATCGAGGCGCGCGAGCTGCCACACCCTGCGTCACTCCTTCGCCACGCACCTGCTGGAAACCCGCTACGACATCCGCACTATCCAGGAACTCCTCGGCCACCGCGACGTGAGCACGACGATGATGCTCACCCACATGATGAACCGCGGCGACCTGGCCGTCCGCAGCCCCCTCAACGGCCCCGTCGGTCTGAGGTTGTGAGCGGACCGGATTGTGTCCGTCGACGTCCCGATGAGGCGGCCGCGCCGTGTCACCCAGGCACGACGCAGCGCGACACCTCCGGCTGTGCATCCGGCGTGTCCATCCAGGCGCCCCGACCCCCGGGAAGGCGGCGACTGCCGCCGGAGTAAGACGGATCTGCCCGATGGCGCTGGACAGCACTGGGTCCTTGCGGCGCAGAGCCGATCCGTGAGACTCTCTGCAGGGGAGGTCACAAAAGGCGACGAGCTAGATAGACCTGATCCGGCGGCTTCGGTTGACCAATCGACTGATAGGTTCGGCGGGTAGGCCGGAACCGCTGAAGGGGGCGCAAGCCTTGCGTACTGCGCGAGAGACGCTGCTCCAACAGAAACTCGTTCTGTAACAAATATTGCGGGCTACACAATCATGTGCCCTGCGTCACCAGGTAGGCCTATTACGCACAAGGAGATGCTCATGGATCGATGTTCGCCCATCCTCGCCGGAGGAGTCTTCAATACCAAAATCATCGAGTCGAACGTGGAAGTCAGGGCAGCCTGGGAGAAGTGGTGGTACAGCCAGTCCACCAGTGAGGCCCGATCAAATGCGTCGGCGGGCGTGGGGCTGCCTATTGGAGACTTCTTTGTTGGCGGGTCTTTTGACGATAGCCAGTTCGAGGCGTGGAAGCAGACCATCGCAGGGAAGTACGCGGGCAGTTACTTCGGTGCATCCGATCTGAAGGTGCTTGAATCGGTGGCATCGAAGGAGATCCTCGAAGCCTATGTTCAGTGCATCAAGAGCGACGCTCCGGGCGTGCAGTTGTTCGACGCCGCCATGGATGCTGAGAGCGGCATCGTCGTCCTATACATCAAGTACAACCCGATTGGGACTGATCCGAGCCTGCCGGTCGTCCAGGGATCCGACATGGTGAACGCTAGGTTGGCGAATCCGGTGCCGGAACTTCAGCCAACGGAGTTCGTCAGGATTGGCAGCGAGCTGCCATTCGGTACGCGACCAGTCACGGTAAAGGTGATCGATCCCACGAAGATGGCTGTGTTCGATCTTTGGACGGACAAGGGATCTCCGACGCATAATGTGCGTTTGTATCCCCCTGATTCAGAGATTCATCCCGTGCCTCTGATCGAGATCGATGCGTTCAGCTTTACCACGAGCTTGAATGTCGAGATTGGCGGGCTCCCCTATGGCGAAGATGTGATTCATAATGCTCCGCCTTATGGACCGCAACCGAACATGGTCGAGTATCAGTTCTCCACCCGCTTTACTAGCGTGCCGACCGCTAGCTACAAGCTGGAGGTGATGTACGCGGCTGCTCAAAGTCGGCCGGTACAGGTGTCCTGTAATGACACTGTTGTCAATGCCAACGCTCTGGCGGCGACCACCGGCGGCTGGTTTCTCGCGAATCAAAAGTGGGGCACGGTTGGCACGGTGAGTGTCAGGAGCGGGATGAACTTCTTGCGAATTAGTCGTAACGGCGTCTTTCCTCACATTCGGCGATTGCGACTCACTCTGATCTGAGATCCATAGATAAGGATCCCGTCGAACAGCCCAGTGCTGCTGCAGGTGCGGGAAATATCAACAGGTTTGAGACGGGCCGGGCGAGAATCCTAAAAGCGTCGTTAGCTGCGTAGCATGGCCTGGATAACATTGTGGTGTGCGCGCTGCAACGTTGGCCAAGGCCGCCTCAATCTTGGGAGAGCGCTCCCGACAACACGGCAATGTGGAGAGCTGCGATAGGATCGATCCTGTTGCTGGATGTGCGGTAACCCTGCCAATCTCCACGGCTTCGGACAGGATGTCTGACAACGAGACGTCCCTTCCGATGACATCGCAGCAGCTGCCGCCGAGTGCTGTGCTCGCGCGACCGGGCACCGCATCGGAGCGGTCTCTCTGGTCCTCGCTGCCGCTCCGGCTGCTCCCATCGCTACCCCACTCTGCGAGGTCAACGGAGATACCGTCCCGTGTCAAGAGGAGGCATGGGCTTGGCAGGGCATCGCCGGCAGAGCGGACGGGGGCAGCCCCGCAGGGGAGAGGTCCCACCTGCGCCTATTTCCTCCCTGCGCCGTGGCGCCCGCTCGCCTGGCTTAAGGCTGCGCAGTACGCCAGCACGCCAACTCGGACCCGGGGTCGGCCCCGCCGGCGTGGTGTCAGCCGCTCGCCCGCCGTGGAACTCCGTGGAGCCCCGTACCCTGGCGTCACCCGCCGCGCCCGATCCCGGTGGTCCTGCCTACACCGGCCCCGCCCCAAATCCAGCGTCGCCAAAATTTGTCAGGTCACACGCAGGTCACACGCAGGTCACACAAAAGCAAGAAGACACGGCTCTCGCCGTGTCTTCTTGGTGGAGGCGCCGGGAATCGAACCCGGAGCTGAACTGATGACCAGCATGCGCGAGAGATACGGCGGACGCCGCATCGGACGCGTCGGAGCGGTGTCAGAGGCCATCGAGGGCTCGATTCCTCTCGTATACCCGAGTGCCCTCTCGTGGAGCCCCGTGCCCTGGAGTCGGGGCACACGGAGGTCACACGGCAGCGCCGCCATGCCTTGAGCCCCGTGGGCCGGATGTCTCTGCGGCCCACGGCGGTGCGGGAGCGCGTCCTCGCGAGCACCGGCCTCGCCGAGCTGGACCACTGGATCCGCCGGGCCACGGTCATCAGCGGCGCCTGGGAGCTCCTCGCCCATGCCGGCCTCGCAGAGGGAGCCCCGCCCCCTGACGTCGGGGCACACGGAGGTCACACGCCCAGAACTGCGTACCGACCTAGCGGGCAGTGCCACCCAGCGGAACCGGTGTAAGTGCCTTCCATCGATCAAGTCTTTCCAGATCATCGACGTTACGTTTGTCTAATATTGCAGCAGAAATGGCTGTGTACATATCGAGCTGCTCCGAGGAAAGCCGTCGTTTTGCCGCTGCCAACACTGAATCGAACGACCATTCGCCCCGCCGAAATCCGAGATGAAATAGTGTCTTTAGTTGCGCGAGCGCTGCGCTGTCGTCGCGGCCCAAAAATTGTTCACCCATGCCGATGTAGAATAGTGACTCTGCTGTGATGGTGCTAAGATCTAGTTGACTCTGTTTAAATGATCGTTTAGCAGATGGCAGTGCCTCCAACGGTCGATCTTGAGACAGCAACAGCCCGGAGAAATTGACGCGAGCGTTCGCGTTGTCGGGGTCGAGCTCAAGCGCGTACATGTAATGCTCTTCGGCGCCAAGCACATCGTTTTTGTGCTGCCATAAGAAATTTGCGAAGCCGCCATAGGCGACTGATTCTTGAGGAGCGTTTTGGATCGCGAGTCTGTGTAGTTTTTCGGCTTCCTCGAGTTCTTTCTTCTTCCAACTCAAAAAGTAGGCAAGTGCCATGAGGGCGCTCAGAGCTTTGGGATCAAGCTCGACTGCACGGCGGAACAGATGCTCGGCCTCGTCCCAACTCGCTGAATCGGCAGACAGGATAGCGGCCAGGAGGACATTGCTTTGTGCGCTGTTGGGTTTGAGACTATGTGCCGATCTCGCAATCCTTTCTGCATCTGCTACATTTTCTTGGTCCCTCCAAAGGGAATACGCGAGGTTTCTGTGGAGTTCGAGGCTATCTGGATAGCGCTGAATCCCAAGCCGGTAAACCTGCTCCTTCCTGCTTGGATCTTTTTCGGCCTTCGCTTTTAGCTCCCAGGCCCACCAACCCACGTTTGCTCGTCCCACTGCGGATTCAAGTGCTGGGATTAACTCCGGGTGCCTGATAACATCAAGATCTAGTATTCGTTTCTGGTATGTTCCGACGCGTTCTTCTGCTCGTTTTCCTAGCACATGACCTAGCGGTTCAATCTTCATCTTGGATCCAACAAGTAGCATCAAAGTGTCGAAGTCTGGGGTTGGAACCAAAATCCCGCGGTGTTGAGCAACCAGGTTGCATATGCGCTCACTCGGCTCGCTTTTTTCGTAATAACACCAGACTGCCTGACCCTTAATTTCTCCTGGTTCCAGAGATTCTAATAGGTCCATAAGGCTGTCGTCGTTGCCACCGTAGCCAATGAATATCGGCGTAAACTGAGAGAAAAGATTCCTCAGGGTCGCTGCCCAGGATTCGTGAAGGCGTTTGAGGCTTCTAGAATCATTTTTGGGAGCCAGCAGCAGGTCTCGGTGAATCTTGCAGACCAATGGCCTGCGCATGGCTACACGGACGAAGCTCGTGAGTAATTCATGACCGGCTACTAGCGGATACGCAGTTGTGTAGATGGCTAGAGCATCGGCGACGAGGTTGTCGAAGTTGGTAGTGATGACCACGCGGTGCCGTGTTGATTCCATCGCTTTTGCGAGAATCGAGTACCCAGGACTAGGTTCGATGCGTGCCATCATGTCTTCTAGACACGCAAATCCTTCTTCGGGATTGTTGCAGAATCGGCGCTCGTATACCCGAGGGTAGAATGTGGCTGCGTTCGAATATGTGAAGTTGCTGATCTTAAGGTTCTCGGCGGTCGCCCATGTCTCAATGGGAGAATCTGTGGTGTCTAAGCGCTCGTGGAGCTCTTTCAGCCATCGCTCGACCAGTTCTCCGCCGGTAGGAATGCCGGACGCTTTGGAGGCTCCGGCCCCCAGGACCCACGCGAATGCGTGATCTTCCATCTTGCTGTGAACAAATTCGAAGTGATTTAGAAACCCTTTCAGAGTCCACGTTTCTGGTGTGTTGCTCATCGTTGATCCTTAGAGACATTCATGTGCTGCCACATTCAGACATCCATAGGTATGCACTTCCGAATGCAGCTATGGACATGGCTGTATCACGAAACCACACAGGACGCATCGAATTTGGGAGTGTAAATCGAAGCGCTAGCTGGGTCCCCTGGTCGTCGCCGGACGCCGCCGGTTGTGTAAGCCCTAGCTCTGCCCGATCGCCACGGCAGCCCGCTGCAGGGAGCCGCCCCGGGGCTCACCGACGCCTGGCGGGCGGACGATGACGGAGCGCCGGGCCGCGGCTCCGGCCACTGCCGCCGCACCGGGAGTGTGCTCCTCCTCCGCCTCAGGCTCGGGCGCCCTGCCCGTCCTGGTCCCCTACTGCTGAGCTCGTCAGAGCACGATCCACGTCGCGCCGTCGCAGAGCAGCCGGATCGTCCCGTTGGGGTACCCGTTCCGTGCGATCTGCTGGCCCGTGCTCGTGAAGAGCTCGATCGCCTCCTCCTCGCCGGCGATCTCCCTGATGACGACCTCGGAGCCGGCGCTGCTCGCGGCCGGAGGAAGTCGGATCGTCACCGGGTCGTGTGCGTTGACCCGCACGAACTCCCACGGCCGGGCCGTGTAGGAGGTCATCACGACGGGGCTGATGAGCCACGTCCCCGGGATGAACACGTCGGTCCGGTTCTCGGCCGGGTTGTCGGTGACCACCGCCCCAACAAAGTTCAGGGCGGGGCGCTCCGGTAGCTCGACGCCGGCGGCGAAGATGCGGCGGACGCCGAAGAACAGCGTGTCGATCCAGTTCAGGACCCTCGACATGGTTACCTCTTCAGGTGCAGGACGCGGAGCACGAAGGCGTCGTAGATGCCGAGCTGCCCAGGGTCGCCGTTCCGGGGCTTGCCCTGGAGCTTGATCCGGTAGGTCCCGGCCTGGGCCGCCACGAGGAAGCCGGAGATCGCCACCGGGGCCCTGGAGTTCCGCAGCTCGGACGCGACGTGCGCGCCCGTGGGGACCACCGTCGACCCGTTCGGCGCCACGGCGACGAGCCGGACGCGCGCCTGGTCGTTGGTGCCGCTGGCCAGGAACTCGAGCGTGAAGGAGCAGTCCAAGAGCAGCACGTCGAGCGGCTCCACGTTGGGCACGTCGACGCGGAAGACGCGCGAGCCGGCGTCCAGCCAGTCGGCGTACGTCGTCGTCGGGGGCAGGCCGACGCTGCTCTCCTCGCTGCCCCAGGAGGCGAGGTGCACGGCCTCGACGCGCCGGTTGCTCTGCGAGGCCATCCAGGGCCCGCGCCGCATCGGCGATGGTGCTCAGGTCCTCCTCGACCAGCTCGACACGCCCGACCGTGGCGAGCTACGTCGCCCCTGCCCACCCGAAGCGTGCCGCGCGGCCGGCTCGGCCCGGAGCGGCGAGAGCACGCAGGCGGCGGTGTACGTGGGATGCTCGCCGAGCGAAATGCGGACGCCGCGGCACCGAGGATCTACCCTGCCGCCATCGTGATCCGCCTGCGCCGTGAGAGTCTCTTCCGCGCCGATGTCGCTGCGCTGGAGCGCCTCGCCCGGTGGCTCGGTCTGCCGGAGCCGCGGCGCTGGCGAACGGAGCGCGAGCGCAAGGCGAAGATCGTCGAGGCGATCGAGAGGTGCGAGAAGCGGCTCGCGAAGGTGGAGGGGTCGGGTCACGGGTCATGACGGGCGGACGATAGCTCGCCTGTCTTGGCGAGAGAGCGGCCAGTCCGGCTCCCGCGGGGGCTCCGGGCGCGGGACGGTCATTCAGCACCTCGTTCAGCGGAGGAGCTTCCGCAACTGCCCTCTGCCGCGGTGCAGCCGCTTGTTCGTGGTGCCTGGATGGGCACCGAGCTCTGCTGCGATCTCCTCAGCGGTGTAGCCGAAAGCGGTACCCGCGAGCACGGCACGGAGCTCGGGCTTGAGCCGCTCCAGGTAACGAAGCGCCAACCGGGCCTCCACCTGGCCAAAGGACGACGGTGCGATCTCCGGAGTCGCGCATGCCGCTCGCGCCTTGTGCCACCGGTTCAGGCGCTCCCGGTAGTGGATCACGTGGTGCCAGGCGATGGCAAACAACCAGCATCGCAGCGCCTTCTTCACTGGGACGTGCTGATACGGCCGAAATCGTCCAGCTTCCACGCTACGCCAGGCGGACAGCGAGATATCCTGCATGAGGTCCGGCTGGTCGCCTGCGGGGACGGCGAGCTGGCGCAGCACCGTGCGGAGCAACCCCGATTCCCTCATGATGGCGTCGAACGGAACGCGCACTGCGGGATTCGCAGCAGTTCCGGCTGGGCGCGATGTACCCTTACGCTCCGCCATGGCCACCTGCTCCGGCGAGGCTGTGTTCAGCGGCAACATTCCTTCCACGACGTCGTGTCTCCTGGACGTGCTCCTCTTCCTGCCCGGGCGCAGGGTGGATCTCGGCCTGGCGTCGCAAGGACACCGTCGGCTCCACCGCTGGCTACCTGTCGCTGGGCAGCCGAGGATTCAGCGAATTTGCAGCAGCGCCTCGCGTTCCGCGGCGAGATGACCGCGCGGGAACTCCATGGCGTGCATCTCGAGCAGGCGTCGCGCCTCCACGTCAGCCCTGGCGTTGCGGGCTTCGATGGCCTTGCGCGCCCGGAGGATCAGGTCCTTCTCGCGCTCGCTCACGACCGGGCGAACGGCGCGGGAGGGCGGCGACGAACGAGCAGCTGTTGCGGCTGGCGAAGCGGGCTTGCCGTTCATCGCGGCCGGTGGATGCTCGCCGGGTGCTGGGATGCCCTGCACCGGGGGCGAGGCCGCGGCGACCGCACGGGGTGCGTCTGGCTGGCCGAGGGGCTGCGCGGTGTACTGCTCCGGGGGCGTGGCCGCATCGGCGTGGACCGCTGCCGGCCGGAACCGCGGCGTCGTCCTGGGCGAGCTTGACGCGCGTGGAGCTGTCGCGACGAAGGCGCCCGTCAGCACGATGAGCGCAGCCTGCACGAGGACCTTCGCCCCGACCTTCTGCAGGTGCAGCGCGGTCGTCCACCACGAGCGACGGAACAGGCCGAACGCCACCGGGACGCAGGCCTCTTTGTCCCAGCCCCGGGATTCTTGTTGCGCCATCCAGCGCCGCTTCGCCTCCTTCAGGTCCTCGCGCGCCCGACGGTGCTGCGTCTTCACCGTGTCCAGCTTGAGCCCCAGCTCGGCGGCGATCTCGGCGAGCGACTTCTCCTCGAGCTCGTGCTTGACCAAGATGTCGCGGTACCTGGGCTCGACCTGGCTGAGCAGGCGCCACAGGAGCGCTTTGCGCTGCCGGGCGCGGATCAGGTCTTCCGGGCTGGGGCAGTCGTCCCGGAAATCGCGGTCGTCGAACGATGTCAGGACCTCTCCCCGACGGCGTGCATCCCGGGTGTGCTTTCGTGCTTGGTTCAGGGCGATCGTGACGGAGTACGGCGCCGGATCCCCGCCGGCCTCGATCCGCTCTCGTGCCTCCCACCCCCGCAGAAGCGCATCTTGCGCGATATCCTCAACGTTTCGCGCAGGGACGCCGACGCGCCTCGCGAGGCGCTGGAAGAGCTCGAAGCGGGGGGTCGTTCTTGCTGGCCTGCCCACAGTTGGTAGCACCCCTGAGCCTTCCGGAAGGGTTCAGGAAAATGCACGGAGGGGCAACTTTTGGTAGGTCAATGTGGGTTGATGTGGTCTGTTTACCTATGACGCCCTTCCTCTAGGGCCGGCCAATCATTTACGCCGCGGAGCTGATCTTTGCCGCGGAAAAGGTCCTCGATCGGCGAAATGGTCGCGGTTGACGCCGCGCGCTCGGCGCAATTACGGTCCCGCCATGCGATTCGTTGCGCCTTCGTTGCTTCTCTGCCTGATCTTCGGCGCCGCAACCGGCTATACGAGCTCGGCGCGTGCCGAGGACATCTATTCGACGCTCGATGAAGGCGACGGTTCGACGGTGAAGGAGCATGTTCGCCGTGCGAGAAGAGCACGCGACGCAGGACGGTGGACCGAGGCTCACGCGGCCTACAAAGCAGCGTTCGAGGCAGCGGACCCAGCGTCGAGCACGAGTCAAGATCGCGCGAAGCTCGCCGGAGAGCTCGGCCTGTGCGAGCTCGAGCTGCGCAAGTACCGTGATGCAGCCGAGCACCTGGCCTGGAGTCTCGAGCAGCGCGACGCGCTCCCGCTTCAACTGCAGCTACGGTTCGAGGCCGCGCAGCGCAAGGCGGCACCACACGTAGGGACGCTGTACCTCTCGGTCGACCCGCCCGATGCTGAGGTGCTCGTTGACGGCAAGCCCATCAGCGCGCCCGCAAGGACCTACCGGCTGTTCTTGGAGCCCGGGCAACACATGGTGCGCGCCCGGCTGGCGGGCCACGAGGAGGCGTTCCAGTCATTCGACGCGCAGGCGGGCAAGGCGACGACCATCTCGATGCAGGTGCCGCGCGCCGCGACACAGGCAGCCATTCCGGCGAAGGACGCCGCCACGATGACACGCGAGCCGAAGCGGTCCGCGCGAGTAGCACAGGCCTCGTCCGTGGCGCCGTCCTCCACGGCGTCGAAGCTGCGCATCGCGGGCGCGGTCCTGGCGGGGGCAACCATGATAGTCGGCGGCGGGTTCCTGACTTGGAGTGCCTACACCGAGGACGAGCTCCACGATCGGGCCACCGCGCTGCGTGGCGCAGACAAGGAAGCGGATCGATGTGCCCGCCCGAACGCGCCGCGTGCGTGCGCGGAGCTGCGCGACCTCCAGGAACAACGGGATCTCTTGAGGCAAGTCGGATGGGTGAGCCTTGCGTCCGGCGGCGCGATCGGCGCACTGACGCTCGTGTCTCTGTTCGTCGGTCGAACCTCGGTGCCCAGCGATGGGGTGCGCGTCGTGCCCACGGCGAGCGGGCAGAGCGCGGGGCTGATGATGGTCGGTGCATGGTGACGAACGTGAAGCTCGAGGACATGGGCGGATCGTTCCAAGGTCGGCGCAGGGGGGAGGCCTTGGTGTCCATCGCGCTCGGATGCGGAATCGCAGCGGTCGTGTGCGGGTGCTCCCCCGGCCCCACGGTACCCGTCTGCGACGACGATCCCATGGTGAGGCCACCCGAGGACGGGTGCGGTATCTTCGTCAGCGCAAGTCTTGGCGACGATGCGAACCCCGGCAGCCGCGCGGAGCCGGTGAAGACCTTCTCGAGAGCCCTCGAGCTTGCAGACATGGGCAGTCACCGCGTCTACGCGTGCGCGGAAACCTTCGATGAGACGCTTGGGTTCTACGGCACGAGCATCTGGGGCGGATTCGACTGCGCGAATGGCTGGCGGCATCTCGGCGCCAGTGCGAAGACCGTTGTCGCCCCGGCGGAACCCGTTCCCCAGGTGATATCATTCGGAGGGCAGGGGATCACGTTTGCAAATCTGCGCATCGTGGCCCCGGATGGCAGCGACGTGGATCCAGTACAGAAGGGATCCATCGGGATAGCGACGCTCAGAGGCGTCCAGCTCAAGCTTGTGGCGAGCGAAGTCATCTCTGGCCGTGGTGGGAAGCCGGGGGGCAGCTCAATTCCGATCTATCTCCGACACGGCAGCGAGATCGAGCTGGTCGACAGCCGCATCGTTGCGGGCGACGGCGCGGACGGTGAGCCTGGAGCCGCGGCTGAGGGGGCGGCAGCAGCCGACGGGCTGTCAGGGCACCCGGGAGCCGATGCGTGCACGGTGGACGCCACGGCGGGGACGCCAGCCGTTACAACGGAGTGCGACGACGGGACCTCGACCAGCGGAGAGGGAGGCCTCGGACTGGCCGATCGGGGCTCGGGAGGTGGGAACGGGGAGCCTCGCCCAGATCCGAACCCGACGGGCGCCGGCGCGGGAGGCGTGGGCCAGCAGGGAGGTGTGGCGTGCAGCGATGGCCAGCGCGGCCTCGACGGTGCCGTCGGGGTGCAGGGACAGGGGGCGAGGGCCCCTGGCGTCGTCGTGTGGGGCCGCACGCTAGGAAAGGGCCAGGATGGGCAGTTCGGGCGCCCTGGCCAGGGGGGCGGTGGTGGTGGCGGCTCGCGCGGCGGTTCGGTCGCCTGCGGCGCGGGCCCTGCCGGCGGCGCGTTCGGGGGTTCGGGCGGCTCGGGCGGTTGCGGTGGCAAGCCGGGGGAAGGGGGCTTCGCCGGGGGAGCGAGCATCGGCATCGCCACGAGGGGGGCCAAGGTCAGGGCTCGCGGATCGATGATCGAGACGGGCCGCGGCGGCCGTGGCGGTGCGGGAGGGGCTGGCTTGCCAGGCGGGAGCGGAGCTCCTGGGGGCGAGGGCGGTAGAGCCGTAGCCGGCACGCTCCCGGGATGCCGCGGAGGCGAAGGCGGCAACGGGGGGCCCGGTGGCGGCGGAGGCGGTGGCCTCGGCGGCCATTCGGTCGGCATCGCGTACCTAGGCTCCGAAGAGGTGACGCGGGAGGACGTGGAGGCCACGTTCGTGCTTGGGACCGCTGGCACGGGCGGACGTGGTGGCGACCCAGATGCCCCGGAGAGCGCGGGAGACGACGGCGTGGCGGCCGAGTTCCTGCCCTTCGTGGCCACCGATCCAAACGACCCAGAACCACAGGTGAAGGAGTAAGGAGCGCGCCATGTGCGGAGAGATGACGAGGAGAGAAACGCGCCACCGCTCTCTCGGTGCTCGGTCTTTGCTGTTCGGGGCCGCCTTATCCAGCGGGATCGCGGCGAGCGGGTGCAGTAGCGAGCCTGGTGCGTGGGAACGTTGCGAGGAGACCCTCACATGTACACCGGTGGTAGCTTGCAACGCGGATCACGGCGATCCTGACCGTCCGGTCGACTGCGACGGCGTGTATTTGAGAATGAACGGCCGCGATGATGACCCCGGCACACGGGACAAACCGGTCGGAACCTTCGCTCGTGCATTTGACCTCGCGCGCGGACGTGGGATGCGAGTGTACGCATGCGCCGACACGTTCAACATCGAAGTGCGGGCTCCAGCAGGAATGGAAGTGTGGGGAGGACTCGACTGCGACGATCCCCAGGGGCATTGGCCGTTACATCCGCTCGGCGAGCTCACCACGATTGCTCCAGGACCGAACCTGATCCCGCTTACGGCTGTGAATCAGGAGGCTGCACCGGAATCCGAGGACGCTGCGATTACGACGATCACCAGGATGCGAATGATCGCGCAAGACGCCACCGTGCCCGGTGGGTTCTCCATTGCCATGCGAGCTCTGTCGGGAGTGAAGGTGGCGGTGCGCTTGAGCGAGATCGTTGCTGGGGACGGTGCAGATGGAGCTCCTGGCGCGGATGGAGGTGCTAAACCAGCACGAGAGGGGGCACCAGGAAAGCCGGGAGCCATGGCGTGCTCAGCAGATACGGTGCCGGGTGGGGCGCGGGTCACCACCTCATGCAAAGACGGTGTTTCCTCTGGCGGGATGGGCGGCGTCGGCACGAAAGCCGAAGGTCGCGACGGGGAGGATGGCACCGAGACACCGAACCCGAATCCGGGCGGTTTAGGCCTTGGTGGCTCTGGCCAGTCTGGCGCTTCCCAGTGCCGCGCAGGAGCCGAGGGACAGCACGGCGCCGATGGTGCACGTGGTAACGGCGCATCTGGGCAGGGAAGGCTCACTGACGCGGGGCTGGAAGGCATGGCGGGCGAGGATGGCCAGGCTGGGCAGCACGGCCACGGAGGCGGTGGTGGAGGCGGCTCACGCGGCGGAGCCATGTTTTGTGGTGGAGGGTTGGAGCAGGGCGGCGCTTCTGGGGGCTCCGGCGGTGCTGGCGGCTGCGGCGGCAAGCCCGGCAAGGGCGGCGGTCCAGGCGGATCCAGCATCGGGATTCTGGCGCACCACGCCAGAGTTAGCGTGGCCAGGACGAGCATCGTCACGGGCCGAGGCGGGAACGGTGGACGCGGCGGGAACGGCCAGCATGGCGGCGTGGGCGGGTACGGCGGTACTGGCGGGGAAAACAGAGCTGGGTCGCAGCCAGGCTGCCGTGGCGGCGATGGTGGGAAAGGCGGCAATGGCGGTCGTGGTGGTGGTGGACACGGTGGATACTCGCTTGCGGTTGCACATACCGCCGATCTGGGGCCCAACATCGAACCTGACTCTGTGGTCAGCTTGGGAGCTCCTGGGGATGGCGGAGGAGCCGGCGTTCTAGACGGGAACGCGGGCGAGCCCGGATCCGCAGCCGTCTCGATGGGCTTTCAATATTAGACGAGTGACACGCCGAGCGTGTCGGCGGCGTTGGCCTCCCTGCCGCGGAGTGCAACCGAACGTTCTCGATCGCCGCCTCTGGCGTATCGCACCTCAGAGATCTGGCAGCCGTGTCATGATGTGCTGTCGAGCCACACCCTGAGCGGTATGCGCTGAGTTCAACCGCTGCTCTCGTGACGGCAGGAGCACGGGCTTCTCGTATTGGCGCGTGTTGTGCCTCTAGGAGCACGGCTGTCACAAGCCACAAGGAAGTGCAGCCCGCGGGTGCGGGAACACCCCGGGCTGCGTGGCCGAACCCCGCGCAAACGAGGTCCGACATGTTCATTGTATACGTATGCCCGCCGCAGGGCCAAGGAATCGATCCGCCTTCAGCACAGACCCATCGACCCTTCGTCTCCGTTGCCGCAGCAGAGCGTTCCAACCTGCGGCTCCTGCTCCAGATACATCCCGTCGTACCCCGCACCCGCGTGCAGGTCGCGCCGCACCGCAGGAGGGGCGGGTGAAGCGCCCGCGGAAGGGGGCTCGCCGCGCGCCTGCGTCACAACATCCCCCGGCCCTGGCGACCGTCGAAGCGATCGTGACCGAGCGGCGCCTCATCGTCGCGACGCTCGTCGCCAGCGGTGTCCCGAGGCGGGACCGAGCCGATGTCGTGCAGGGTGTTGTTCTCGGAGCCTGGCGGTCCATCAAGCGGGGCATGTACAGGCCGGACCCAGCCGAGAACGCTCGACAGGCGTTCCGCAAGTGGCTTCACGGCATCGCCTGGCGGAAGGCATGGCACTACCTGGAGAGCGCGTACGTGCGCCATGAGATCCTCAGCGCGCAGCCGTTGGGCCTCTTGCGCGAGGTGGTCGGTCCAAGCCTGGAGGCGCAAGTCGAGGCACGCGAGGTGCTGGAGGCGCTCACCGAACTGGAACCGTCACAGCGTGAAATCCTGCTGGCGGTCGACGATCCCGAGCCTCTCACCGCGTACGCCGCGC
Source organism: Sorangium cellulosum So0157-2 (assembly GCF_000418325.1). Taxonomy (GTDB): domain Bacteria; phylum Myxococcota_A; class Polyangia; order Polyangiales; family Polyangiaceae; genus Sorangium; species Sorangium cellulosum_D. Next base: position 10,638,609 of record NC_021658.1, on the reverse strand, counting down.
GGCGTGGGATGAACCCGGCCACCGCGGCGACCCGGCTCCGGGCCGCTCGGCGGCTGTTCGCGCTGCAGCTCGGGAGGCGACGATGAACCACCCCAACTACAAGCAGCGCGTGCTGACGGAGGAGGACCTCTCCCTCATCGCCGGCGGCGTTCGCGCGCTGTTCGACTTGCCCGGCGTGCGCCCATGGAATCGCGACAAGCTCTGGGCCGCCGTGCTCGATGCGCTCATCGACGCGAGGACCAAGGCCGAACGCGAAGCCGTCCAGCAGGCGCTCGGCGCCATCCAGGCGCTCGATGCTGTCGACCAGATTTTCGTGCGCCGTGACGAGTAGGGGCACCCCCGGCGAGGTCATGCGCGAAACCTCCGCGCATGCTCAGCTGCAGGACGGCGTGTAGGCTGCCCGCGCCAGCGCTGTCATCGACTACGGAATCGGTGTGGTGGACCGCCTCCGGGGCACCAGACCAGGGGGAGCTCTCACGCGTTCGGAGCGAGGTCCTCCACCTTGGTGTCGGCGTCCATAGGCGAGCGACCTGGGAGGACTTTCTGCGGTCGCTCGGGGCGCCGATGGGGACCCAACGCGCTCGAGCGGACTTCACGCCGTTTTCTTCCTGGCGCCCGGAGGTATCCTCCTGGCTCTCGCCGCTGCTCCAGCTACTCCCGCGGCCATATTCCTCTGCGAGGCCAGCGGAGATGCCGTCCCGTGTCAGGAGGAGGCCGCCCGCTAGCCAGGCCCGCACCCGGCGGGGTCGTGGTATCCGGCTGGCATCGCCGCCCGCATCCACCCGTATGCCGCTGCCCCTCGCGAGGATCTCCGCGCCTCCCGGGGGTGGACCGAGACGTTCCCTACGGGCCGTATCGCGAGATCGAGGTGGATCAGCCGGGGGTGTCCCGCTTCGCGAAGCGCGCATGGTAGCGCCGGTACATCTCCTGCCACTTCGCGTACTCAGCGGGGTGCTTGCTGAGCCGCGACTTCCAAGCGGCATCGACCGCTGACCGCATCTCGCGAGATTCCAGCCCGTACCGTTGGAAGACCGCCTCCGCCGCATCAGGGAACAAGGCCAGCTCGGCGCAGAGCGCCGCGTACCGGGTGAGCGGCAGAACGCTCTCGATCGGCTCGGCGACGGGCGCTGGACCGCTGCTGCCAGCGTTGCTCGACGGCGAGGGAGGCGGCGATACCCTGGAGCTCTGGGAGGTCGCTCCGGTCACGGCGGCCTGCCCCTGCGCGGCTTGCCTCAGCAGCTCACGGGGGATCGTGAGGCTCAGCGACGTTTCTCCGAGCTCAGTCGGAGCTCGCCGAGCGGGTCTCGACGAAGCCGGAGCTCCGGCAGGCCTCGCGGGAGCCGGTACGGCAAAGGGGATCGCCGGGCCTTGCGGGGGAGCCTGCACCGGTGCCGTCTCCGTGAGCTCCCGGGGCGCTCGCGGCCGTTGCGGCTGGGATGTCGGCGTGGACGGCGGAGGAGCCCCCGAGGTTCCGTCCGCGAACGGCAGAGCTGGGCCGCGGGGCACGTCCAGGAGCGGCCCGGTCTCCGCGACCCCAGGGGGCGGGCGCTTCACCGTCGCCGCCGCGCTGGTCCTCGGCAACGGTAGCGCTGCACGCTGCGGAATGTCGGGCAGGGGCGCCGTGCCGGTGAGCGACTCCGTCGCGCGCGGAGGTTTCGGCTCGACCCTCACGGTCGCGAGCTCGCCTTGCGCGGGTCCGAAGGGGACGACGGCAGCTCGGGGGACATCCAGCAGGGGCCCCGTGCCGTGCAGCGCCCCCGGAGGCACGGAGGGCGCACTGGGACCGGCCATCACCTCGCGGGAGGGCGGCGCGGAAGGTGCGGACGAGGCGGCGAGAGGTGCCGTCGAGCGCTCAGCGTCAGCGACGTCACGCGCCCGGGCAAGGAGCATCTCCAGTCGACGCGCGTGGTGCTCCCGGAGTCGTTTGAAATCCTTCGCCAGCGCCGCATCACGCTCCAGCGCGGGCCGCCACCGCCGATGAAGCGCGGCGAGCGCCTCGTCATCCGCCAGGCCGTGGCGTCGCAGCACCCGCTCGCGCTGCTCCGGTAATGCATCGAGCTCGGCGCACAGCGCGGCGTACTCGGCCAGGCCCATGCCGGGCTCGCTGGACGGCTCCGCCGTGGAGAGCTCGCCCTCGGGCGCCTTCGCCGGTGCCCGCGCCTCGGCCACCCTCGACGGCCTCAGCACACGGGAGCCGACCCGGAGCGGCTCAAGCTTCGCGGGTTTCGCACGAAGCTCCACGAGGAGCTCGCCGACCTTCTCGTCCTCCTCGGCGCGTCGCGCCCAGCGGCGGCGGAGCCGCGCGACGTCGTTCATGCCCAGATCATTCCCGTGCAGCAGCTCGAGCGGCGCCGGATGTGCCTCGAAGGCCGCAAGGAAGCTGGCCCACGCAGCCGCGTCTTCCGCGATCGGCTCGACCGAGCGTTCCAGCCAGTCCTCCGCCTGCGCCAGCTCCCGCTCGTAGGCAGCGAGCAGCTCGGGGTCCGCAGCCAGCCGTTGCTTCCAGTCCAGATCGGCCCGCGTGAACGCCCGCGGCGTCAGCCCCTCGGTGGCGAGCACGTCCGCGAGCGGGAACCCCTCTGCCACCGCGGCCTTGACGGCCGCATACTGCGCCAGGGAGAGCGCTGAGCACGCTGCCGGTGCCGCCACTGCCGCCTTCGTCGCGTCCGCCACCTCCCGATCCCTAGTCGCCGACCAGCACGGTCCCGGTTGCGATCACGCGTCCGTTCGGCGCATCGGCCGGGTCGTTGCAGGTCAGGGCCGGATCGCCGAGGTGCGCGGCGGGCTTGTTGTTGATGAGCACCGTCTTGCTGCCCGCCTGGACCCGCGCCTGGTTCGACGGGGGACGCTGGAAGGTGCCCCCCGCAGGCACATGCACGGGCGTGTTCATCGCGGTGCTGCCCTGCATCGCTGCCGGCTTGCCCTCGACGAGGACGTCTGCGCTCAGATCCCCCGACAGACCCCCGCTGAACGGCATCGGCGTCGGCGCGGGCACTGGCCCGCCGGGCGAGGGCACCATCACCAGGTGCGTGTCGATGCCGACGACCTTATCTCCCAGCTTGGCGACGGGTTTGCCTGACATAGCCCGAGCCTACGCCCGGCGCGCCCGCCAGTACATGGCTGGCGCCGCGAGCGAGCAGACGCGCTCGATGCACCTGCCCCGCACCGGCGCCTCTTGCATCACGAGGCGGCTCCACAGCATCCTGCTCGTGTGCGGCACGACGCATCCCGGCTCTCCCCCCTCCTCGATCTTCTCGTAGGGCTTTGCGTATGCTCCGCGCCCGTCGGATGCACTCCCTCGAGCCCGGCCCCGAACGCAGGCTCGATCGGAGCTCCGACCGCGCAAGGGCCGGCCTCGCCACCGAAGACCTCACCGCCGGCCGCGGCGCAGCCGTCCGCCTCGCCGGTGCCGCAGCAGCACGCTCCGGTCCCCGAGGTGGAGCTCGCCGTCTCGCTCGCTGCCGAGGCGAAGCTTGCCGAGCCCGGCTGCCCATGCCCCGCCGCGGTAGGCTTCCACGGCCTGGGCCAGAAACTCCTCTTCCAGGCTGAGCGGCGTTACGCCGAGCTCGATGGCCGGCGCCTCGTACTGCGCCCGGAGACCACCCGCGGCCTACCTGCACAGGGATTCACCGCGATGACCTTCTTCGGCGACTGGCCGGCGTCGGCCTGGGCTCAGCTGCGCGAGGATGATTCCTGGGACAGCGGGGACACGCAGGGCGCGCTGTACCGCTGGGAGAAGGATCACTGGCGCCGCGTGAAGGCGACGGAGGCCGACGAACAGTATGGCCCCTGGTACCGCGGCGACGGTTCGATCGGCGCGATCGTCCACTCCTTTGGCGGCGGCTACAGCGCCCAGAGCGTGATCCTGCCGCTCGACCCACAGAGCAAGGCCCCGGTGCCCCGGCTCGCTCGCCGTGCGGATGGCGGCCAGCGCCTATTCGTGCTTGCGTCCACGTCGCTTCCCACCGGACACCTCTTCGTGCTCGGGAACGATTCGCAGAACCCCCGCCGGGACATACCCTGCGTCGAGCGCTTCAGCCCCGGTGCGGAGACGGGCACGCTGGAAGCGCTTCCGCTGCCGCCGCAGCCCCCTCCGAGGCTAGAGTGGCGGAGTCTTGCCGCGCGCTCCCCGAACGACGCCTACGTCGCTGGTGTCCTCGCCGATCCGCCCGAGCATATGGGCCCAACGGTGTCGTACCTCGCGCATTTCGACGGGACGACGTGGAGTCTGCTCGATGTGCCCGCGGGCCTCTGGGGCCCAGAGGTCAGCGTCGCCGAGGACGGAACGCTCTGGATCCTGAACGACACGCCGGACGCCAACCCTGCGCTCTCCGTTGCCTTCAGCTCCCAGCTCCTCCGGCGCGCGCCTTCCGGGGACTGGGCCCAGGTGCGGCTCCGGACGCCCTCGGGTCCCGTTGGAGCTGACGTGATCATCAGCCACGTCTTCGTGCACGGCAGCGTCGTCTGGTTCGCGGGGTTCACCAAGGCGCAGAGGGATCGCGTGCTCGTCTGGACGACGGCCCCGATGGACGCGATGCTGACAATCCCCCCTTGAGTCAGGCGTAGTCCTTGAACAGCGCTGGGAGAGCGGGGTTGCTCGGAGCGATGGCTTCCTTCGGCGGAAGCTTGTCGAGGAAGCGCTGTAAGTTCGGAGGGAACGCGCCCGCGGGCTCGACCTCCTGATAGGACTCGGCCTTTGTTGTTGAGCCCGGTTCGTTGCCCCTGGTCTTGGTAAAAGTCCGCTGCACCTGCTTCACGTGACCGTCTGCAAGCGAGCCGATGATCAGGTAGCGCGAGCGGTGGAGCGGCGTTCCGAACTCGTCGGCCTTCATCGTGCGCGGAGCCGCCATCACTGCCGACGCGACGCGCGCCGCGTTCTTCTTCTCCGCCGATGCGTCCTGGCCGACGTAGACGTCGAGCGGCACATAGAAGACCCAGAATGCCTGGACCTCTCTCGTCCCAGGCAGGTTCCGGAGCGACCAGAAGTAGCGTGCGATGGTGAAGTTCCGGTCCTCTGTGTCGCCCCACATGCGGAGCAGTCGGCTCACGAACAGGAGCCCCTGGGGCGGGTTCTTGGGATCGATGGGGCTCGGGAATGTCGCGCCGCGCGTGGTGAGTACCAACCGGGTGAAGCCAATCGGTCGTGTCTTTCGGATGCGCGCGACCGCGCCGGCCAGATCCGCAGGTGGCCTAGGAATGCCCATCCCGATGTAGTGGCTCGTCGTGACATTGTTCCATAGGGGATCATCATAGGAGCCCTTGCCCGCGAAATCCGTCATGATCACCGGCACAGGACCACTGACACGCTCTTTATGCTTCAGCCCGCCGGTGTCGAAGAACTGCGCCAGTTTCTGGGCCTTGTCGACGCGGAGTACGAAGGCGATGTGCGAGCCCTCGCGCTGCAGGTTCTGCTTCTTCTCGGTTTCAGATATGGGCTTCGGCTTGAACACGTAGATACTACCAGGGGTTAGCCCAGCGTCGATGGCTTTGGCGAGATCCCTCTTCTCCTCGTCCTTGAACCACTTTCCTCCGCTCTTGAACACGCCCATGGCTGATGAGTCGTCGCAGGAAAACCCTGTGCCGGCCACGTCGCTTATGGTGTAGCCGCGTGAGAGCACGCCGAAGCTGACGTTGTGCTGGCAGGCCGCCGTAAAGGACACGATGGGCGAGGCCGTCGGCTCGGAGAAGGGCTTGTAGAAGATGGTGTCCTGATTGGGGTGCCCGTAACTGGCGGCGGCACCGTTGTAGGGCTGCCCGAGGAGCAGCTCGGTGATCGCGCGCGCCCACTGCTCCTCCGGATCGCTCTCTTTCCACTTCGTCGTGTCCCAGAGGCCCATCGCAGCCCCCTTTTTCCAGACGACATCGAGCCCGCCTTCCAAGCGCTTGGCGATGAGCGCCAGTGTGGCGTCGATGCTCGTGTCGGTCCCCGTGTCGCCAGGGTCGACGGCGTTCAGCGCGACGGACAGTCGTGGTGGCGCGAGCACGCCGACGCCGGAGGCGTGATTCTCGACGCCGGGCTGCGCGCTCACCACCTGCGGGGCGTCCTCGTCTGGAGGAGGTGGTGCGGGATCCGTGGAGGCGGCTTCGCCTGCGCTCGCTGAGGCCTCTGCGGAGGGCGGCGGTTCCATCGTAAGCGAGAAGGTCACGGTCACGTCGTCCGCGTCCTCCAGGTCCTCGCCCGTGGGCTCTGCGGGCACATAGGTGCCGGCCGGTGACTCGAGCACGTCCGGCAACAGGCGGAAGCTCTGCTTGAAGGCGTTCGTGCCGACGAACGGGTTGTTCCAGCCGACCTCGAACATCGCGTCGGCGCTCTCGAGCTCGAACACCGCCCATCCTTCGGTGCCCGTGAAGGCGCCTGCCGTGCTCGAGGTCCACTTCCCGGTGCCTCCTGCGGGGATGCGGCTCGGGATCGGCGTGTCCAGGCTGCCGTGGAGGAGCTTGCTGGTCGACAGCCGCAACGGGCACTTCGTCTTGTTGACAACGATGCAGGTGACGCTGCGCGTGAGGAACGCCATGTCTCTCCCTCAGGTACCGTGGATCTCCACGAGCTTCGCCCGTGTGGCTGCGTCAGCTCGCCCAGTCCCCTCCAGCCCGTGGTCCTGCTGGAAGTCGCGCAGCGCGCGGGCGAGGTCCCCCGTGATTTCTGTCTGGCTCCGGCCCCAGTAGTAGCCGAGGTTCCGCAGGCGGCTCTCCACCCCTGGAACCGAGTCGGCGCTTGCCAGCTCGCCTAGCGCGATGACATAGCGCTTCGTCTTGCCCGTCGGGCGCGGCTCGATCCAGAGCGTCACCTCCGCGGTCCTGGCCTCCGCCGGCAGATGGGCTTCGAGCACTCCCTCCGCGTCGGTCTTACCCTCGACCTTCACCCCCAGCGACTTGAGAACATAGTCCTTGTGCGCGTAGGGTGTCATGCCCACGTCGGTGAGCTTGAGCTTGAGGTGCTGGAGACTCGGCTTCCCGTCCTCGCCCGTCACGTCGTCCGGGTCGAGCGGCCCGCAGTTGAGCTTCACTAGCTTGCCGTTGATGTGCGCGTCCTTGTCGAGCTCGACGCTGGACTCGGAGGCGTAGATCCGGACCGTCTCGGCAACCATCTCGGCCTCCTTGTTCAGCCGGAGCCGCGGGCCATCGCCCTGCACGTCCACCGACTCGATGCCGGCGATGGAGACCTTGGGCGCCTTCAGCGTGATGCCCTTGGGAGTGAGCTCGATCCGGCTCTCGCCCGCGCAGAGCACGAGCCCGCCTTCTCCTCGCAGCCGCAGCACGTTCGCGCTGCCGACCGCGTAGTCTCCCCAGGCGAACGCCTCCACCGTCCGGGGGTCCTCCTCGGTCCCGACCTCCAGGCTGAAGCTCCCTTGCACGCGCAGGTTCGCCTCGCCCTCGACCGTCTGCAACGAGCTGCCCTTCACCGTCTGGGTGTCGACGCCGTACACGACGACGCTACGGCCTCCGCCGATCTCCTCGCGCTGGGTGCCCGCGATCTGATCGATCTGGCTGCCCAGGGTGACCACCCGCCGATCGCCGGAGGTGATCTGGGTCTGGCTTCCGGAGACCGTCTCCTGCCGGCTCCCGCCGACGACGACGGCCTGCTGCCCCGTCACGTTGAGGCGGTGATCGTTGGCGACGACCTCCTCGAGGTCACGCGCTGCCCGGAGGAGGACGCGCTCTGCGCCCGAGCGATCGTCGAACGACAGCTCGTTCGCACCGCCCGCGCCGGGCGAGCTCTGGGTTCGTAGGCCGCTCTTCAGCTTCTCCGCCGGGAGCGGGAACGGCGGCGGGTGCGTGGCGTTGTACAGGCACCCGAGCACCACCGGGCAGTCGGTGTCCCCGCCGAGGAAGACGACGAGCACCTCCATGCCCACGCGCGGGATGAACTGCGAGCCGAACGATGCCCCCGCCCAGCTCTGCGCGACGCGGAGCCACGCCGAGCTCTTGTCGTTGCGCTGTCCATCGAGGTCCCAGTGGAACTGCACCTTCACGCGCGCGTGCTCGTCGGTGTGCACCTCGTGCCCCACCGGCCCGGTGACGATCGCCGTCTCCAGGACCTGCCTCGGCTTGCGCGCCGGTGCACGTGGCCGGAGCAGCGCCGTCGCCGGGACGCAATCGAAGCGGTTGTGGTAGGCGCGCTCGGCGGGCTGTCCGGACAGCTCGGGGGTGTGGCCCTCGTGGACGACGCGCGTGACCGCGTAGGCGCCCTCGAGGCCAGGGGAGCCCTCGGCGTGGAGAGCGAAGCGGCGCCCCGGCGCAAGCGCGCGCACCCAGCTCTCGCCGCGGCCGACGACAGAGCGGCGCTGGACCTGCTCCAGGAAGACTCGGGCACGCTCGGGCGTGACCTCGGGCGTGTCGTAGTCGGCGTGATGCTGGTAGACATCGAGCGGCGGCGGCTTGCTGGCCTCTTTGCCGGCTTTCTCGCTGAGGACCAGGTTGGGCCGGCGGAAGTCGTAGTCCCTGAGGTGCACGGCGTCGGGCTTGAGCGCGCGCTGCAGGCTGAAGGAGACGATCTCGAGGCCGGTCTGGGCCAGGCCTGCCTCCGGACGGAGAACAAGGGCCGCGGGCACCTCGCCGCCGAAGGTCGCGGCGTAGTGCGTGGGATCGTCGAGGAAGATGACGGGTGCGCGGGCCACGGTCGCAGCGGCGCTGTCCGGCGCGTCGGCGAAGCACAGGGCGATGCCCTCTTCGGCGGCGAGCCGCCGCACGAACGCGAGATCGCTCTCGCGGTACTGCACGCAGTAGCTCCGGACCGCGTACGTCCGCGAGAGGCGGAGCTCGACTGGGAGGGAGGCTGCGGCGAGGACGTGCTGGAGGATCTGCGGCACGGTCTCGTCCTGGAAGATGCGGCTGGTCGCCCGGCGGCGGAGCAGCGCGAGCGGGGGGACGAGGCGGAGGTGCCACGTCGGGCCGGCTCGCGGGGTGAAAGCCGCCTCCGCGCGCACCTGGTCGATGAGGGCCTCGATGCGGCGCTCAGCGCGGCGAGCGTCCCGCAGGACGAAGATGGCGAGGCGGCCAAGCAGCTCGGCGTCGCGGCCCTCGAGCTCGGGGGCGGCCTGCACGACGAGCTGGAACGAGAACAGCTCGGAGAGCGCCTCACGCCCGCGGAACGAGACGACGCGCAGGTCCGAAGGGGTGAACGGCCCGGCGTGGAGCTCGATGGAGTCGCTGATCACGGGCGCAATCTACCAGACATCGCGGTGCTGCCAGTAGAGAGCAGCGGTGCGACGCGCGCCCCGAGCGGCGTAGGTCATGCGGCTCTCCTCTGCCGAAGGTACGTCGGCCGGATCGCGCCGGTGAGGCGATGGCGGCCTCCTTGAGCTCGCCCGGCAACGCCGACGGCTCGCCTCGACCTGCGCCGACGCGCGCGTGATCGACATCGTGCTGTTCCTCTGGAGCCGCAAGGCCGAGCAGTAGAGCCCTGACCTCGAAAGGTCGAACTGGCGGAGCGCGACTCCTAGAGGACCGATCAGGTTGATTTTGTGATAATCTCGGGCGTTTCGATGGAAGGCTCGACCGTCTCGCCCGGGTCATGATCTCGTCCGCGTCCGGAGGTTCACGGATGGAACGATGGTCGCCGCCGGTGGAGCTGTCGCGGCAGGAGCAGGCGCTGATGAAGCGGCTGACACGCGTGAGAGCACTGTTCGGCTTTCTCAGGCTGCACCGGCACGAGCTGTTCGACGAGACGTTCCAGGAACAGCTGGAGGGCATGTACCGGACGACGGGGGCAGGTGAGCCGCCGCATCCGCCGGCGCTGATGTGCATGGTCACGCTGCTCCAAGGCTACGTCGGCGCATCGGATGCCGAGGCGGTGGAACTGGCCGTCGTTGACCTGCGCTGGCAGATGGTGCTCGGCTGCCTGGGTGCGGACACACCTCCGTTCTCGCAGGGCGCGCTGCAGGCGTTCCGAGAGCGGATGGTCGCGCACGAGATGGACCGGGTGCTGCTGGAGCGGACCGTGGCGCTGGTTCGGTCCGGCGCGATGACGGAGGGCGAAAGGCGTGCGGTGTCGAAAGCGCTGCGGGTGGCCATCGATAGCCGCCCTTTAGCGGGGGCCGGGCGGGTTGAGGACACGATCAACCTGCTCGGCCATGCTGCACGCAGCATCGTCCGCGTCGTGTCAAAGATCACGGAGCGTCCGCCCGAGGAGATCTGCCGCAAGGCGGGCATCCCGCTGCTTCTGGCGCCCAGCATCAAGGCCGGGCTCGACCTCGACTGGAGCGACCCGAAGCAGAAGGCGGCGGCGATTCAGATCCTGGAGCGGCAGGTCTCGTCGTTGCAGCAGTGGGTCGACCGCCATCTTGACGACGTCGTCGAGCAGCCGCTTCGCACCTATCTGGATGCGGTCACCCAGGTTCGAGACCAGGACCTGGAGACAGCCGAGGACGGGACGGTTCGCATCCGGCAGGGCGTTGCACCTGACCGCCGTGTCTCCATCGAAGACGCCGAGATGCGCCACGGCCGCAAGAGCCGCTCGAAGCGGTTCGACGGCTACAAGGAGCACATCGCACGCGATCTTGACCTTCCCGTCATTGTCGCCTGCGCGGTCACGCCTGCAAATCGGCCCGAAGAAGAGGGTGCCGCACCGATCGCCGAGGACGTCCAGCGTCAGCGGCTGCGCCTCGTCGAGCTCCACATTGATCGCGCCTACGTAAACAGTCCCGTCGTTGACGACGTGATCCGCGCGGGTGGCCAGGTGTTCTCGAAGCCTTGGGGCCAGCGGGCTCGAAGCCCCGATTTGTTCAGCAAGCGCGATTTCAAGATCGACCTGCGCGCCAAGACGATCACGTGTCCAGCGGGACAGGTCGAGGTGTTCGAGCCGGGCGACACGGTCGAGTTCGATCCCGAGGAGTGCGGCGCGTGCCCGCTTCGAGCCAAGTGCACGCAAGCTGCCTCGGGGCGAGGGCGGACTGTGTCCATCGCCGAGGACGAAGCTCTGCAGGGCAAGTTCCGGAAGTTGCAGCAGACCGGGCCAGGACGCGCCGTGCTCCGGCAGCGGACAGCTGTGGAGCATGCGCTTGCCCACATCGCGGCACGCAAAGGACACAGCGCACGCTACATCGGCGCCAGGAGAAACCTGTTCGACCTCCGGCGCGCCGCAGCGATCCAGAATCTTGAGGCGGCCCAGCGGCTGATCCAGGAGGCTGCGTAACTGATTGAAATTAGATAATTTTCAAACCGTTCGGCGTTCTAGCTCGGGCCGCGTGGCCAGCGACGAGGAGCAGGGGTGCGAGCTCGGCGTGATCCTTTCCGCCGGTGCGGCCGCTGCAATCGAGGCGCATGTCGCGCGAGCACGGTGCCGCCGCCACCGTCAAGTGGAATCGTCGTGGCACAGCGGGCTTCCGAGCGAATGCTCGCAGAGCAGTCAGTGTGTCGCCTACGACCTCATCAGCGTCAGCGACCGTTGGCTACCGTTCCTGTAATTACCGATTGAAATCGAAGCACAATCAGTCTATGATCTCGGGCGAGGAGCAAAATGAATAGAAAGTATATGTGTTGCGCCGCAGTTCTCGCGTTTTCGGCACTTCTTGGTTCTGGTGCATGCGCAGCAGCGGATAACGACGATGGGCTAGAGGATCTGGTTGTAAACGCAGAGCAATCTGATCAGGAGGACGTTGCCGAAGCGACGCAGGAGTATAACAAACGTGGTGAATGCTGCGTAGGTGCATGCAGCAATGGGCACATGTTTGGTGACCCATACGTTAAACAAAATTGCCGGGAATTTATCATAGCGGCTTGCCATTCTAGAGGCTGGGCATTCCACCCACACGGATTTGCCGATTGGCGGGATCGCTGCAGCGGCCAACGTCCATAAATGTGTATCTCGCCTGCGCCGAGACTCTGAATGCGAGCTCGTAATGCTCGCCGGCGAACTCGACACGACCGGCGTCGAGGTGGCCGTCAGCGAACTCGGGGCCCAGCTACGGCGGCCGTGGATGTTCCATCTCGGCTGCGAGGCCAGCGGAGAAACCGCCCCGTGTCCCGAGGAGCCTCGCTCCCGTGCCTCCCGCAGGGGGGGCCGGCCGTCATGCTCCCCGGCGAGCGGCGCCTGGGTCGTTCCGCTGTGGCTGTACGGGCTTCCCCGAGGATCCTGCCTGCCGCAGGCACGCGAGGCAAGGCATCACGCCTCCCCGATCTGGGCCGCCCGACACCATGACCCGGCCCGCCATTCGCGCATCGCCCTTTGTGAGTGGCCTAACTATGATGCGGCGAGCACCGCGTCTAGCATTTCCCTGGCAGACTGGTACCGGTCTTCAGCTCCTCGGAGGCCACGTAGAATGACGTTTGCTTGCCCTTGCGGTAGCTTCGGAACTGCGCTTAGCTGCTGCTCTAATCCTGCTCCTGCGGGTGGGCGTCCAGTAAGAGCGGTAAACCAAAGTGCTGATACGGAGTATAAGTCAGAGCGCGGTTCGACTAACTTTGGATTAGCTACCAATTCAGGTGCCGTATAGTAGCCACCCACGACAGCATCGCCTGTCTTTGTTATTCGTGATACTAAATCGTGTTCGATAAAGACGCCGAGGCCGAAGTCAACAAGTCGGACTCGTCCGCCTGGTGCGAGCATGATGTTCGATGGCTTTAGGTCCCGATGTATCACCCGCGCCTCGTCGTGAGCATGGGCGAGTCCATCGAGAATTTTACGAATGAGTATGGTGGCTTTGGGAGGCGATAAAACGCCATGATCTTTGAGGAATGAATTTAGGTTCTTTCCGTCGAAGTACTCCATCCGGATGAACGGCTTGCCTCCGTGTAGACCAACATCGTAGACGCGTATGATGTTCGGATGGTTGAGCGCAAACAGTACCCTGGCTTCTCTAAAGAATCTGTCCGTGTGCGTCTGAGCGCCGTCGTCGAAGGCGGGCGAGAGAACCTTTACGGCGAAGTCGATATCCAACAGACGATGTCGGACCTTGTACACCACACCGAATCCACCCTTTCCCAGTGGGGCGCCAAGCTCAAACTGTTGTTCGGCGATCTGGTTGGTGCCTTCGAGGTGGTCAATTATTGGATTCAGTTCTTCTGCAAGATAATCGCGCCGTTCCTGGTATCTTCCAAATTTCTGCTTGATAAAACCCCAGAAGTCATTGGTGTCTCTGCACGTTTTCAGGAATCGTGGGAGACGTGGCGCGAGCTCTGGAACCCCGAGAAGTGTTTTTCTTATTGCTTGATACCTGGCGGAATCCATGCTGCCGCCGGTGGCATGCGTTGTTAGACCATTTTTGAGCTCTTCAACCATTTCAGATAACGTTTGACGATCTGCTGGCTTGCCGTAGGAGTCCATGAGCGGTTCTCGGAGGTTGTCTCAGCGGAGTCCGGAGGTAGCTCTCTGGTCCTCGCCCGTGCACTGGCTACCCCCATAGCTACCCCGCTCTGCGAGGCCAGCGGAGATGCCGTCCCGTGTCAAGACGCGGCTGCCTCCGGCACGGGGCCGCGATCAGGGTGCAGCGCCCGGCCGGCAGGGCAGACCGCACCCGTCGCCCACATCTCCGCACAGCAGCGTCCGCTAGTTCGTCGATTCCGGGATGCGCCAGCACGGACCCGGGATCCGCCCCGCCGGCCTGATGGCCGCCGTGGAGCTCGGTGGAGCCCCGTACCCTGGCGTCACCCGCCGCGCCCGCTTCCGGTGGTCCCGCTCACGCCGGACCGTCCCAAATCCAGCGGCGCCAATATTTGTCAGGTCACACGCAGGTCACACGCAGGTCACACAAAAGCAAGAAGACACGGCTCTCGCCGTGTCTTCGTGGTGGAGGCGCCGGGAATCGAACCCGGGTCCGCAAGGCATCCAGTCTACCTTCGTTCACGTGCGTAGTCGCCATGCGCCGGCGACGGCGTTCGTAGATTCGGCTACGACCTATCCCTCACTGAATCTCGGCCGCGTTATCGAGGGCACCCTCACGCGACCCAGCCCTGTGGTTGACACCCTTAGAGTACTAGGACGACCTTCTCCTCGGATGGCTTAGCGGTTATTAGGCCGCAACAGCGTATGCGTTGTCGTTCGCACTTGTAACGTCCCGCTTGATAGGCGGAGCAGGAGCCGCCAGCACGCAGACAGACCTTCAGTCCCCACGTCGAAGCCGATCGCCCCCTCGTGGTTCGTTCAGACGGACCAAACATTGCTAGAAACTGCGCTGCCGTCAACCCCTTCGCGTCAGATCGCTCTGCCGCTGAGCGCGCCGTGCGGCGGCCGTCGGTCCGCGGTCTCGGGTTGCCCGGGTCGGTCCGCCTCTTCCGGGCATTCTCTCTTCGGCCTGCCCCCGGCGCCGTCCCTCAGGCATCCGTCCGCTTCCGCTTCCGCTTCCGCTTCCGCGGCTCCGCCGCGCTGCCGCTGCGTCCGCTCCGCTGCGCCCTGCCGCGACTGCTCCCGCGCTTGCACCTGCACGCGCTCGCGCCTGCCCCCGGCGCTCGCGCCGCATCCCCCGCTCGCGCCGTTGCCCCCGCTCGCGCCGCATCCCCCGCTCGCGCCGCTTCCCGCTGCCGCCCTCTCGCCCGCATCCCCCGCGCGCGCCGCCCCCGCCGCCGCCCTCCGCCCCCCTCCGCTCCCCAGCGCCCTCCGCCCCCGCCTCCCGTCGCCTCCGCCCGCTCGCCAGCCGCTCTCGACGGCTCCCCCTGGCTCGGCTAAGAAGCCCGCGAAAAGGAAAAGGAGACCGGCAGCTTATGACGAGGATGGTCCACTGCGTGAAGCTCGGCCGCGAGGCTGAGGGGCTGGAGAAGCCGCCGCTCAAGGGCGAGGTGGGCAAGCGGATCTACGACAACGTCTCGAAGGAGGCGTGGCGGATGTGGCTGGAGCACTCGAAGATGCTGATCAACGAGTACCGCCTCGATCTCATCTCCGAGGCCGGCCAGCGGATCTGGATGACCGAGCTCGACAAGTACTTCTTCAGCGGCGGGAACGAGGCCGCGCAGCCGCCGCCCGACTTCGTGGCGCCCAAGGACAAGCAGGAGTAGCTGCCCCCGTCGGCCCTGCCGCCGGCGGCGCTCCCGTCCACCTGCCGGCTGCGGCCCTGCGCTCACCTCCGGCTCATCCGCACCGCCCTCTCACCCCGGGCCCGCTCCCCCGGCCCCAACCCCCCGGGCCCCCCCGGGGGGCTCACCCCCTCACTTCAGCGGCCCCGGCGCCGGCAGCGCCCCGCCGCCGCGCACGTACTCGATCAGCGCCGCGCCCATCTGCTTGTCGACCTTCTCGCACTTCGCGCTGACCGCCCCCATCGTCGCGCCCTTGCACTCCTTCCGCCGCTCCGCGACGATCTTGCCCACCTTCTCGTCGGCCTGGAACGCCTCGCGCGTCTTCTCATCCAGGCTCTTCCACGGGATCGGCGCGTACTTCGGCTTCGGCGGCACGTGCTGCCGGACCTCCTCCGTCATCAGCGACGCGCACGTCCCGTCCCAGCGCAGCACGTCGTAGCCGCCCCCGGCGCCGCTCACGACCATGCCCCCCGTGTCTGGCGCCCGGTGATAGAGGATCAGCACCTCCTCATCGAACAGCAGCTTGTCGTTCGAGGAGGACCCGCCGGAGGCGTTCCACGCCTCGGTGTCGCGCGTGAGGTACCCGCGCGTGAACGGCGATCCCTTGGCGAACAGGCTGAGCGCCACGTCCGGATAGAACCCGCTGCAGAGCCGCTTCACGAACGCCGCCGGCGGCACACACACATCGCCCTTCTGCTCGCACGTCGTCGGGATCTGCCTTGACGCATCCGCCGCCGCGTCCTCCTCCTTCTTCCCGTCCCCGTCCTCCGCCGCCTCGCCGCCCGACGCCGCCGCCGGCGCCGCCTCGTCGGCCTCCGCAGGCTCCGGCGCCGACGGAGGAGGCGCCGCGCCGCCACAAGCGACCAGGGAACCGATCAGAACAAGCACAAAAGAGCTCTGGACAGATCGCATGGCCCACGAACCTACCGGAGCCGGCGCGCCCCTCCGCATGGAAAAACGACAACAACCCGCGACGCAATGCGCCAGCACGACCGCACAACCCCGTGGCGCAATGCAGGGAATCCACCCCACCGTTCACAACGCAATGCGCTAACCGTCTCGACGGTCCCCCGCGACGACCATGATGGTTCAGTTTTCCGACAGCGCTTGACATCAGCTGCCCATCAGCAGAGTCTGAGCCGGTTCCGGCAGGAGGTGGTCATGCTGGATCTTTCTTCGTTCGCATCGTCGTCATCGCGTATTGGCGGTTTGCGTAAGTGGAAGTCTCACACGGACGCTCGTTCTAGGGGACGACGGGTGTCCGCCGGTCTCGCCGGGTGTGCGATATTCGCCTCCTGGGCGCTCCTCGCCGGCTGCGGCGCGGCAGAGGAGCAGCTCGCGCCGTGGGACACCGGCGAGGTGATCACGGGGGCAGGCGGCGGCTCCGCCTCGGGCGGGTGGGAGAGCGCCGCGGACGGCTCGGGCGGGACCGGGGGCGGCTGGCCGTCGTCCGCGAAGCTCGGGCCGCCGTATCCCATCGTGCTCGCCCACGGCTTCTTCGGATTCGAGGACTTCGCGGGCGCCGGATACGTCAGCTACTTCTACAACGTCAAGCAGACCCTCGCCGAGGGCAACGAGGCGGTGTTCACGCCCTCCGTCGATCCGTTCAACAGCTCCGAATACCGCGGCGCCCAGCTGATCGCGCGGATCGAGCAGATCCTCGCCGAGACGGGCCACGAGAAGGTGAATATCATCGCCCACTCGCAAGGCGGCCTCGACGCCCGCGTGGTCGCGCACGATCGGCCCGATCTCGTCGCCTCCGTCGTGACCGTCGCCACGCCCCATCTCGGGTCGAAGATCGCCGACATCGCGCTCCAGCTCGTCGCCCACGAGCGCCTGCAGGACGTCCTCGACGACCTGCTCAACGCGATCGGGGCGCCGCTCTACGACCAGATCGGCGAGGAGACGAGCGTGTTCGCGTCGCTCGAGCAGTTCTCGACGCCAGGCATCGAGGAGTTCAACGCGAGATACACCGATTCTCCCGGGGTGTTCTACGCCTCCTTCGGCGGCAGGACCGACCGCGCGCTCGGCGGCCGCGACTGCGCGACGCTCGCCCCGGCGCCCTTCGTCGCGCAGTTCGACGACGGCCTCGATCCGGTGCACCCGCTGCTCTCGCTGACAGAGACCATCCTCGACGGCGGCTTCGGGGAGTCGATCCCGAACGACGGCCTGGTCCGCGCGCGCGACGCGCGCTGGGGCAACTTCTGGGGCTGTCTCCCCGCCGACCATTTCGACGAGATCGGCCAGCTCTTCGGGCAGAGCCCGGGCGAGGGGAACACCTGGCTCTATATCGACTTCTACCGCGCCGTGATCGAGCGGCTCCGGCAAGAAGGCCTCTGACCGCCGTCGAAAACCGCCCCGAGCGGCGCCCGGTCCAGTACCATGCCCGGCCGATGCTCAAGGCGCTGCTCACCTCGTCGCTCCCGCTGCTCGCCCTGCTCAGCGCGGCCTGCAGCAGCGACGTGCGCCGGTTCCCCCTGCGCGATCCGGTCTGGCGCGACGCCGATCTGAACCCCGTCTCGCTGCCCTGCCGGCCCGATCCCGAGGCGCCCAAGGACGATCCGCGGCACCGCCTCTGCACGCCGGAGCCGTACGAGTCGTCGTTCGCGTGGGACGCCGCCGACAACCTCGTCTTCCGGCCGGTGACGCGGTTCCTCGCCGTGGATCCCGGCGGGGAGGCGGTCAACGTCAACAGCGTCGACGAGGTGCCGGACTCGAGCTGGTTCACGAACCGGATCGGCAAGCGGCCGCTCTCCGTCGAGGAGCTCGTGAGCGGCCCGTGCGGCGACAAGACGCTCGACCCCGAGGCGCCGGACGGGTCCTGGGTCATCGACATGGGCAAGCCGAACGGCGCGAACCCCGGCTTCCGGATCAAGGTCGAGGGGGTCGGCAAGTTCATGCTCAAGGCCGATCCCGCGGAGCAGCCCGAGCGGGCGACCGGCGCCACCGCGATCGCGGCGCGCCTCTACCACGCGGCCGGCTACTGGGCGCCGTGCGACTCGGTGGTCTATCTGAGGCCGTCGGTCCTGAAGCTCTCGCCCGGGCTCACCGTGACCGACAACAGCGGCACCTCGAGGCCGTTCGATCAGGCGGCGCTCGACGGCCTGCTCGCCAAGGCCGCGAAGCGGGGGGACCGGGTCCGCATGGTCGCCTCGCGCTGGCTGCCGGGCCGCGCCCTCGGGCCGTTCAAGTACGCGGGGACCCGGGAGGACGACCCGAACGACGTCATCCCGCACGAGGACCGGCGCGACCTGCGCGGCGGGCGCCTGCTCGCGGCGTGGCTCAACCACTTCGACTCGCGCGAGCAGAACTCGATGGATGTCTGGCTCTCCGAGGACGAGGACGACAAGGACGCATCGCCCGGCCACGTACGGCACTACTACATCGATCTCGGCGACTGCTTCGGCAGCGAGTGGGACTGGGAGGGCATCTCGAAGCGCCTCGGCCACGCCTACTACTTCGACGCCGAGTACGTGCTCCTCGACTTCGTCACGCTCGGCATCCCCGAGCGGCCGTGGGACCGGGCGACCCGAGACCCCCAGGGCGACATCTTCGGCTTCTTCTCCGCCCGCGACTTCCGGCCGGAGCGCTGGCGGGGCGGCTACCCCAACCCGGCCTTCGGGCGCATGACCGAGCTCGACGGCGCCTGGGCCGCGCGCACGCTCGCGCGCTTCACGCCGGAGCTCGTGGAGGCCGCGGTGCGGGCCGGCGATTTCACCGCCCCGCGGCACACCACGTGGCTGATCGACAAGCTCCTCCAGCGAAAGCAGGCGATCATGGCGCGGTACCTCACGCGCCTGTCGCCGCTCGCCGACGTCGCCGTGGCCTCGCCGGCGGAGCTGTGCGGCGTCGACCTGGCGCGGCGCACCGGCGTCGCGCGCGCGCAAGATCTCCGTTACGAGGCCGCGATGTACGCCGGCGAGGCGCTCGCCCTGCGCGCGCGGCCGGTCGTGCGCCCGTCGCCGGACGGCCGCGTGTGCCTCTCGCTCCCGCACATCGCCGATCAGGGAGGCGCGCCCGACGGCGCGCCCTCGCGCTACGCGATCGTCGACATCCTCAACGGGCAGGCGCCCGGCCCGCTGCGCGCCCACCTCTACGACCTCGGCCCGCGCCGCGGCTACAAGCTCGTCGGCATCGAGCGCCCCGACGATTCGACCGCGCCCGACTGACCCTCTTCGCCCCGAGCGGCGGTCACCCGCTTCGGATACGGGCCCATCTCGACGTTTTCGGTGCTCAGCGCACTGAAGTGCGCTTCCGCGCCGAAAACGCCGATCTGGACCCGTCTCCTGTGCGGGTGACCGCCGCTCGCTTCCTGTGCGGGTGACCGCCGCTCGCTCAAAAACCGCGGCTGGCGCCGACCATCAATCGCAGCTCCTGTAAGCCGGCCCCCTGCTCGAAGGTCTCGGTCGCCGAGCCGATCAGGAAGTCGAAGGAGTGGTCGCGCGCGCTGCTCGTGCGCAGGCCGAGCACGAACGACATGCGCAGCAGGTCGAGCTCGAAGTCGCGGAGGTGCTCGCTGAACACGTTGCCCGCGGCGACCTGCACCGTGCCGTCGAGGAACGCCCAGATCGGGTATCGGTACTCGAGCGTCGCCGCGGCGGCGCTCCGCCCGCGGAGGCGCCCCTCGCGGAACCCGTGCATCGGCGCGCCGCCGCCGAGCTCGGCGAGCTCGGTGAAGGGGACCTCGTCGGGGCCGAGCGGGTCGGCGAAGGCCGCCGAGAGGACGAGGCTCACGATGCGGTCGTTCCCGGTGAGATCGACGAACCCGCCCAGCGAGCCGCCGTAGCGGATCCACCGGCTCTGCAGCGGCCGCTCCAGGTCGGCGGCGTGCTCGCCGGAGAGCTCCAGCCGGACGCCGTGGCCCCGCTCGGGGCGCGGCCGCCGCGAGTCGAGGGCGGCCCGGGCCCCGATGCGGTACGCCGTGTACCCCGTATCGAACGCGGGAGGCAGCGGATAACGGCCGTTCGCGACCCGCCAGCCGACCGTCGGCTCGCAGCAGATGTCGTCGAAATCGACGGTCTTCGCGCCGGTGTACGCCTCGACGAAGCTGAACGCGTCGAAATCGACGTGGACCGTCGCGCTCCCCTGGATGCTGTGGGCGGCGTAGCGGGCCCAGTCGCGCCCCAGCGACCTCGGGCCGATCCCCGCGAACAGCCAGTCAGGCCGGGTGTCCGCCTCGCCGCGGAGCTTCAGGTACGCGCGCCCGTCGAGCGGGATGCGGTCGGCGATCGTGAGCCGCAGCCAGTCGATGCCGCCCGTCGCCGTGTGCACGCGGAGCTCGTTGCCCGGGAAGAACAGGTCGTCGTAGAAGAAGTAGACGCCGACGCTCTCGCGAAAGCCGAAGTCGAAGAGCGCCGTCGGGACGATGCCAATCGTGTCGTTGGGCCCGAAGGTGAAGATGTCCTTGAGCTCCTCGATCCACTCGCCCTGCTCCGCCGCGACCGTGAGGTAGCCGAGCGGCCGCCGGACCAGGTACTCGCTGGCGAGGTAGGCGGGGAAGAACAGGACGCGCGGCACCCAGAGGAGCGCGTCGCCGGCGCTCGCCCCCTCGTCCGGGCGACCATCGTAGTCCGGCAGCGGGCGCCTCGCGCTGGGCGCCTGCGGCGCCGCAACGGGAGGCCGCGCCGGCGCAGCCGCCGCGCGGGGCGCCGGCGGAGATCCCGGGGCCGGAGGTGGCGCCGCCGCCGCGGCCGCTGCGGCTCCCGCCTGCGGCGCGGCCGCCCCCGGCCGCGGCTCAGCGGCCCCCGCCTGCGGCGCGGCGTGCGCCTCGGCGCACAGCGACAGCACCGCGCAGCTCGCGAGCGCGGCCGTGCGCCGCTGAAAGCCCGTGCCGATCGCGCGCGTCCATCCCTTCTCGTCAGGTCCCAATCCGCCTCGTCTCTCGCACGTCGCCGCGCGGGAGCCTAGCGGAGTTCCCGACCCGCGGGACGTTTGTCCGCGCCGCGCGCCCTCAGGCGCCCTCTGTCCAAGGCCCTGTACGGCGCTTCACACGCGCGGCGCCGCCACGGAGGTTGCCGGCCGGGACCAGGCTGGATAGCCTCCCGCGCTCGGGCATCGGTCCTGTTCCGGTGCCGCCTGAACGGCGGTTGTCCCGGGATGGAGCGGCGCGTGGCGAGCACTGGAGAGAACGAGACACCGGCCCGAGGGGTCCTTCACCGGCTCCTGTCGATCTTCGCCGAGGTGAAGCCGCGCGAGGTCTTCAGCGTCCTCGTCCTGACGCTGAACGTCTTCCTCCTGCTCACGGGCTACTATCTCCTCAAGGTGGTCCGCGAGCCGCTCATCCTCGCGGGCGGCGGGCTCGAGATCGGCGGGCAGAAGCTCGACCTCGACGGCCCCGAGGTGAAGGCCTACGCGGCGGCGGGCCAGGCGCTGCTCCTCGTCGGCGTGGTCCGCGCCTACGGCGCCATGGCCCGGCGCTTCGGGCGCATGCAGCTCACCACCGCGCTGACGCTCTTCTTCGCCGGGAACCTCGTCCTCTTCTTCTTCCTCGCGCGCCTCGGCGTCCCCCTCGGGGTGCCGTTCTACCTGTGGGTGGGCTGCTTCAACCTCACGGTGATCGCGCAGTTCTGGTCGTTCGCCAACGACGTCTACTCCCCCGAGCAGGGCAAGCGGCTCTTCGCGATCGTCGGTATCGGGAGCTCGCTCGGCGCCATGTTCGGCGCGCAGATCGCGAAGCGCGTCTACGTGCCAATCGGCCCCTACAACATGATGCTCGTCGCGGCGGGCGTGCTGCTCGCCTGCCTGTGGCTCACCTACCTCGTCCACCGCGACGACCTCGCGGGCCCGGACGGCGGGCCGAAGAAGGCCGACGCGCCGCCCGGCGGCGCGGCCGGCGGCTTCAAGATCATCGCCGGCGACCGCTATCTCCTCCTCATCGCCGCCCTGACGCTCGTCCTCAACTGGGTGAACTCGACCGGCGAGTACATCCTCGATCGCACCCTGATCGAGTCCGCCACGAGCGCGCTCGGCCAGGAGAGCGCGCCGGCCGCCGCGGGCGAGGAGGCGCCGGCCGCCGCGGCGGGCGCGGACCCGGGCGCGCCGCTCGCGGCGGGCGCCCCGGTCTACCTCGTCGATCCGGAGGCGTCGCGCCTGCTCGAGGGGAAGATCGCCGCGGTCAAGGGCGCCGCGTTCGACGTCGAGGCCGGCGGCAAGGTCGTCGAGGGCGCCGAGAAGGGGCTCGTCCACCCGCGCACCGAGAAGGGGAAAAAGGCGGCGCTCGGCGCGATCATCGGCACCTTCAAGGGCGATTTCTTCTACTGGGTGAACACCCTCGGCGTCGTCCTGCAGCTCTTCCTGGTCTCCCGCATCTTCAAGTACTTCGGCGTGCGCTTCGCCCTGTTCATCCTCCCGACCATCGCCCTCCTCGGCAACGCGTCCCTCGCGGTCCTGCCGGCGCTCGCCGTCGTGCGCGTCGCGAAGATCGCCGAGAACAGCACCGACTACTCGGTCCAGAACACGGCGCGGCAGGCGCTCTTCCTGCCGGTCGGCCGCGACGCGAAGTACAGCGCCAAGGCCGCCATCGACACCTTCGTCGTCCGCGCGGGCGACGTGCTCGCCGCCGTCGGGGTGATCGTCGGCCAGGTGCTCGCGCTCTCCGTCCGGCACTTCGCCATGGTCAACATCGCGCTCGCGCTCGCGTGGCTCGGCGTCGTGGTCGGCATCGCCCGCGAGCACAAGCGGCGCGCCGCGGACGAGCCGGGCGCCGAGGACCTGAAGGCCGCGTAGCCTCAGGGCCGGCCCGCGGCCGCCTCCGCCTTCCAGGCCTCGTAGGCCTCCATCAGGGCCAGGTACACCCAGCGGCCGATCACCTCGGCCCCCGCGCCCGACGGGTGCGCGAGATCGGCGCCGCCGAGCCCCCGCTGGACCCACACCCCCATCGAGCCGGAGCCGCCCATCGCGCCGAACGTGTCGAAGTAGCCGCACCCGACCTGCCCGGCCACCCGGCGCTGGATCGCCGCGAGCTTCGGGATCACCGGCCGGCTCCGGTAGACCTCGCCCTTCTTGTCGGCGCGATCCATCGGGCCCACGAGCAGGCACGACGACCCGGGCAGCGCCGCTTTCACCTGATCGAGCACCGCCTTCATCGTCGACTCGACCTGATCGAGCGGGAACAGCTCGCCGTCCTCGCTCTCGTTCATGCCGTACTGGAACACCGTCAACGACGGATTCCGCGCGCGCAGCTGCTCGGCGAAGTGGGCGTCGTCGCTCTTGTCGAGGAAGCGGATGCGGCAGCCCTGGATGCCGATCGCGTCGAGCACCACCCCCGGCGTGTCCCGCTCCATCCAGACCCCGAACGCGCGCACCCCCGGCCCGCGCGCCCACACCTCGAGCGCGTGCGGCCCGTCGGGCACCTCGTAGGTCGCGATCGCCGAGCCGACCGCGTCGGCCCGCGTGTCGATCGTCTCGCGGCTCTCGCCGTCGATCTTGATCTCCATCGGCCCGCCCTCGGGGTGCTTCAGGTAATCGACGGCGAACCGCGACACCGCGCGCCCGTAGCTCCCGGTCTCCGCGGTGGCGAAGCGCGAGAACACCCCCGCGCCCTGCGAGCGGAACGACACGCCCCCGAGCCCGTACAGCCCGTCCTTGGCGAAGGGGCCGACGACGCGGCTCACCTGCCAGCCAGGGCCGGCGAGGCGCACCACGTCGTTGTGGAAATATCCAGGCCACGCGTTGGCCATCAGCATGAACCCGTGGCCCGCGTCGCCGAACCGCTTCTGCAGCTTGCGCCGCAGCGTCGCGGTCACGAAGTCGCTCGCCACGATCGAGTCGCCGAAGTAGGTGATGCGCGCGATCGACCCCGGCGCCTTGCGCTCCACCGCGGCGAGCGCGCGGAAGAACGGCGTCATCGCCTCGCCGCTCGGGTCCTCGATCGGCCGCGGCGGCTTCCCCTCCGAGGCGACCGCGGCCGGCACGAGCTCGGCGGCCGCGGGCGGCAGCGCGACCTCCTCGGGCTGGCGCAGCTCGGCCTGCTCGGTGGTCTCCGTGGCGAGCGTCGTCTCCCCGACCGACGCGACGGGCGCCGGCGCCGGGACCACGACGAGCCCCTCGCCCTCGGGCAGCGGCGTGAGCAGCCGCAGCCGCGAGAGGCGCGGGTGCGCGTAGGGCAAGAGCACGAGCAGCGCGAGCGTGGCCAGCGCGCCGGCCGCCGGCGAGACGAGCCCGTTCCGCGGCGTCGAGCCCGCCGGCGCTCCTCCCGCGGGCGGCGCGCCGCGCCCGCCGGGCGGGGGCTCGCCGTGGGCGGCCGGCTCGCGATCGGAAGGCCCGTGGACGGCCGGCTCGTGGGCGCTGGTGCTGCTCGTGGACATCATCGATGCGCGGACGGGAGAGGAGGGGGCGCTCTGCGACGGCGTCCCCGCTCAGAGGCCGGCGTCCGGAGGAGCGTTGCGCTTCTCCAGCTTGTCCAGCGCCGCGGACGCCCTGTCGCGGCAGCTCATGTCGCCCTGGTGGATGCAGATCGCGCGCAGCAGCTTGATCTCGCTGGCCGACGCGCGCCCGCCCCAGACCTTCGGCTCGAGCGCCTTGCGCTGCGCCGGGTACGAGCTCGAGTCGAGCGGAGCGCTCGCCTGCGGGGCGCCCGTGTCCGCGGCCCTGGGCGTCGAGGAGGCCGGCGGCGCGGGCGCGGGCGTGTGCGCGTGCTGCTGCGGGGACCACGACATCTGCGGCGCGCCCTGCGGCGCGGGCTCCGGCTCGGGCGGCGCCTCGGGGTCGACCTGCCGCCGCATCTCGGCCACCCGCTCGCGGAGCGCCGTCGGGACGCCCGGGGTCTTCGCGATCTCGTTGAGCAGCGAGAGCTTCTCGCTCTTCGTCGCGGCCCGCTCGACCTGCTGGAACATCCCCTCCGCCCAGCGCTCCTCGATCTCCCGGAAGCGCTGCGTCTCCCGGGCCGGCGCCGTCTCGGCGATCTCCTGCAGCTTCCGGTGCGCCGCGTCGATGTTCCCCGCGCGGAGGTGCTCGTGCGCCGCGTCGAGGATCTGCGCGTCGTTCCCCCCGACCTCCGGCGTCGCGGGCCGCGCGTCCGGCTCGGGCGCCGCCGGCCCCTGCGAGCGCGCGCGGGTGACCGCGACCACGGCGATGGCGAGGATCACCGCCACCGCGAGGAGGATCCCCATCGCCTTGCTCGCCCCGCCGAGCGAGCGGGACGACTGCACCGCGGGCGCCACGCTCCCGTACACGCCCGCCGAGGCGGCGCCGCCGTCCGGTCCGGCGCGAAAGATCTTGCCCGCGGCGACGAAGCGGAGCCGCACGTCGCCGAGCTCGAGCGCGTCGCCCGCCTCGAGCAGCCCGCGCTTCAGCTCGACGCCGTTGATGCGCACGCCGTTGGCGCTCTGCTTGTCGACGACCTCGTAGCGGCCGTTGCCCAGGCTGATGAGCTCCGCGTGCAGGCGGCTCACGGAGCTGTGGTTGATCGAGATCGTCGCGTCCTCGGAGCGCCCGATGGTGAAGCGCTCCCCGTCGAGCGGGAACTCCGCGCCGGGCGTCGGGCCGACGACCATGACGAGCCGGTTCGGGCGGGTGTGGAGCGGCAGGTGCGCCGTGCTGCGGCTGCCGGGCGGCGGCGTCGGGCTCGTCACCGCGGACGAGAGCGCCTCATCGACGATCTCGATGCGGTAGTCGCCGAGCTGCACGAGGTCGCCGTGGCGCAGGTGCTGCTCGCCGGTGACGCGGCCGCCGTTGACGAACGTGCCGTTGTAGCTGTCGAGATCGCGGATGATCCAGCCCTGGCCGTTCTTGACCAGCGTGGCGTGGCGCCGCGAGACGTTGCGGTCGGTCAGCCGGATCGAGTTCGACTCTCCGCGCCCGAGCGCATACTCCTCATGGGCGAGGGGGAGCCCCGTCTGTTTCCCCTCGTCATCCTCGATCGTCAGCTTCCACATAGCGGGTTCGGGGCATTCAGGCGACGCCAGGCTCGCCCCGCGAGCCGCTGTGGATCGGTGGCATCCGCCGCTCGCCGTGCGAGCCTCCTCTTCGAGGCCGGACTACTTTAGCGAGTCCGCGTCCGGGAAGGCAACGACGGCGCGTCGGCCGATGGCGAGCGGCCGGGACCGCGGCGTTTCGCCGGCCTCCGGCGGCCAGCGGCCGACGGCGGCGGGCGAGAACCCGGCGGGCCAGCCGGCGGGAGCGCGGGCAAGGGCGCGCTCGCAGGCGCCGAGAGCCGCCACGCGCCGCGCGTCGCGCGTCGCCGCGCCCGCGCACAGCCGCGGCGGAACGTCGCGGCCGCGCGGCGTTCCGCCCCGGGTCCGCGCTCGGCGCGGCGCGCGGCGGGCTAATGGCCGCCTCCCACGGGCCGAAACGGGTGGAGGAACGCCGAGAGCGCCCCCGGGTTCCGGGTCTGCAGCCAGAGCCGCCCGTGGCCCTGAAACTCGCAGACGAGCCCCTCGCCGGACAGGAACAGGCCCTTCAGGCCGGCCAGCTTGCGCACCTGATACCGCAGGCCCTCGGTGAACGCGAGCAGGTGTGTGTTGTCGCAGATATATCCCTGGTGCTCGCGGCCGACGTCGATCGCGTGGATACCGCCGTAGCTCGAGAACCAGATCAGCCCCTCGCCGTAGGCCCGCAGGAGCGACAGGCCGCCGGCGAAGAAGCCCTTGGCCCCCTGCCACTTCGTGTCGAGCGCGATGCCGGGCGTGGAGGCGAGATAGGCGCCCGACTGGAGGAAGACCTCCATCCCCGAGCGCAGGACGATGCGCTCGATCGACCCCTCGGGCGCCGGCGCGAGCCGCATGGACTGCATGGGCGCGGTCGCCGTGAACGTGTTCTGGAAGAGGCTCTCTCCGGCCGTCAGCCTGCGCTTGAGCGCGCTGGCGAGCCCGCCTTGCAGGCTCGTCTTCATGTCGATGGCCTCGTCGCGCGCGACCATCGCGCCGCTCTCGGCGATGATCTGCTCGCCGGCGTGCTCGAAGGTCACGTGGAGCACGCCGAACTCGGGGTTGTCTCGGATCTCGTCGCGCACGCCGTCCCCTCGGTCTCTAGGGCTGCCGCGGGGCGAGCCGCGCGCCGATCGCCGCGCCGTACCGGCCGGCGTTGCGCGACTGGACCCACAGGCTGCCGCTGCCCTCGACGTGGCAGACGAGCCCCTCGCCCGAGAGCCACGTGCCGAGCCACGTCGACGTGTTCTTGCCGATCCGGCACGAGAGCGTCGACTCCCACGCTGCGAGGTGGCCCGTGTCGATGACGACGTGGCCTCTCACCGGGAGCTCCTCGAGCGCGCCGAAGGCGCCGATGATCATCTGACCTTGCCCGGCCGTCTCGAGGGCGAAGAGCCCCGCTCCCGAGAAGAAGCCGCGCAGGCCGCCCGAGCGCGTCTTCACCTCGACCTCCGGGCTGGACGCGACATAGGCGCTGCTCTGGACGCACCATTGCCTGTCGCCCACCTCGAGCACCGTCATGTCCCCGGACAGCGGCGTCGCGAACAGCACCTCTGCGTGGCCGCCCTCCGCGATGAACGAGTTCCGGTAGAACGACTCTCCGGCCAGCATCCGCTTCAGGCCCGACATGATGCCGCCCGACTGCGTCTCCACCCGCACGTTGGTCGACATGCCCACGAGCGCGCCGCTCTCGGCGATCACGTGCTCGCCCGGCGCGAGCCAGCACTGCGCGAGGGCCTGGGAGGGACGGTAGAGGAGGTTCACCTGCATCGGAGGTCTCCGCCGCCCCTCAGGGCGGGAGCAGCGGCGCGAGCCACCCCACGAGCGCGCCCGCGCTGCGCGACTGGATCAGCACGCGGCCGCGGCCGGTGAACTCGCACACCACGCCTTCGCCGGAGACCATGAGGCCCATGAGCCCCCCGCCAGGGCTCCTGATCTTGAGCGCGAGCGACGCGTCGAACCCGACGAGGTGCCCGCCGTCCACGATGAGCGACCCGTCGCAGGGCAGCTCCTCGATCGCGCCGTAGCTCGTGATCCAGAGATCGCCGACGCCGGAGGCCTCGATGAAGAAGACGCCCTCCCGCGCGAGGACGGCGCGCAGCCCACCCCAGCGCACCTTCACGTCGATGTCGCCCGCGCTCGCGAGGTAGGCGCCGGCGCTGAAGAGCATCGTCTCGCCGCGGAGGGGGACGTGCTTGACGCGGCCGCTGAGCGGCGGGGCGAGCCACACCCACCCGCCCTCCGGCGCCTCGATGTGGTTCACGAAGAACGTCTCGCCGCCCGCGAGCTTCCGGAGCAGCGCGACGACTAGCGCCTTGAGCCGCCCGAAGAGCCCGGCGCCGCGGCCCGCGTTGAGCCGGACGACCGTGCGCAGGCGCGGCGAGCGCGCGACCATCGCGCCCGCCTCGGCGAGCAGCGCCTCGCCCGGATCGAGGCTGACCTCCAGCAGCGCGGACGACGGCTCATGCTTGGTGCGATGCTGCATTCGTCCACCTGCGGGGCACGTACATATAACGGACCGACGGCGGGAGCGGAAGCGGGAAGAAGGTGTGTCGAGGTGAGCCGGCGCGGTGAATTTCATGTTTTCTGTCCAGCGGCTCGCTCGCGCTGACTTCTACCCTTCGGCGTGGGTAGACTGAGCGCGTGAGCGACAGGCGACTTACGGCCTCCGAGCCGACGCCCCGCGCCGAGCCGCGCAGCGAGCAGGGCCAGGGGTCCGGCTTCGTCGCCGCGCCCCAGCGCATCGCGGGGCGCTACGAGATCCTCGGCCTGCTCGGCACCGGCGGCATGGGCAGCGTCTATCGCGTCCGCGACCTCGAGCTCGACGAGGTGGTCGCCCTCAAGATGCTGCGGCGCGATCTCGCCGACTCGGCCGGGATGCTCGAGCGCTTCCGGCAGGAGGTGAAGCTCGCGCGCCGCGTGACGCACCGGAACGTCGCGCGGACGTTCGACTTCGGCGACCACGAGGGCGAGAAGTTCCTCACGATGGAGTGCGTCGACGGCGAGTCGCTGCACAGCGTGCTCGCGCGGACGGGCCCGATGCCGGCGCAGCAGGTCATCGGCATCGGCTGCGCCCTGTGCGACGGGCTCGGCGCCGCGCACGCGGCCGGCATCGTGCACCGCGATCTCAAGCCAGAGAACGTGCTCCTCGACCGGGGCGGGCGGGTCGTCATCACCGACTTCGGCATCGCCCGCACCTCGTCCGGCCCGAGCGCCGGCGAGTCGTCCGGCTTCGTGCTCGGCTCCCCCGCGTACATGTCGCCGGAGCAGCTGACCGGCGAGCCCGACATCGACGCGCGCACCGACATCTACGCGCTCGGCATGATCCTCTTCGAGTGCCTGACCCACCGGCGCGCCTGGCCGGGCGCCGGCGCGATCGCGGCCGCGATGGCCCGGCTGCGGTCCCCGCCGCCGGATCCGCGCTCCGTCCGTCCGGACGTGCCCCTCGCCGTCGCGGACGTCGTCCTGCGGTGCATGGCGACGCGCCGCGAGGATCGCTACGCCAGCGCGGCCGAGGCCCACCGCGCGCTCCTGCTCGCGCGCTCGCGGGTGTCGATCGCCCCGCAGCCGGCGCAGTCGCTCGCCTCGGTGATCGCCGCGTCCGCGGCCACGGCCGCGCCGACCGCGCCGCAGCCGATCGAGCAGAACCCGACCCGCGTCGCCGCGTCGGTCGAGGCGGTCACCGCGCCGCAGCCGCGGCTCATGTCGCCGACGCTGTCGGCGCCCGTGCCCACGCCGGCGCCCACCTCGCCGCCCTCGTCCGCGTCCTCGCCGCTCAAGACGGTCGCCGTGCTCCCGTTCCGCAACGTCGGCGCCCCGGACGACGAGTACCTCGCCGACGGCTTCACCGAGGATCTCACCGACACCCTCTCGATGACGGCCGGCCTCAAGGTGCGGCCGCGCGCCGCGGTGTCCCGGGTGCGGCTCGACGGCCGCGACCCGCGGGACATCGGCCGCGAGCTCGGCGTGCAGGTCGTTGTCGAGGGGTCGCTCCGCCGCACCGGCGGCGGCTACGGGCACGACGCGCCGCGCTCGCAGCCGCCGGCGCCGTACTCGCGGCCGGGCTCGCGCCTGCAGCCCGCGGGCGTGCGCGTGACCGCGCGCGTCATCAGCGTCGAGGACGGGTTCCAGCTCTGGGCGAAGCGGTTCGACAGCTCGCCCGAGGCGCTGCTCGCGGTGAGCGACGACGCGGCGAGCGCCATCGCCGGGGCGCTCACCGTCGACGCCGCCAGCCGCGAGCGCGAGGCGCCGAGCGACCCGCGCGCGATCGACCTGTACCTGCGCGCCCGCCACCAGCTGCGGCACCTCTGGTACGGCGACGCCGCGCCGGCCGTGTCGCTCTTCGAGGAGGCGCTGTCCTTCTCGCCGAACGACCCGAGCATCCTCTCCGGCTACGCCATCGCCTCGGCGCGGCTGATGGCCGCGCAGGGCGACGGCAGGGCGCAGCTCGCGAAGGCGCAGCAGGCGGCCGAGCGGTCGATCGCGCTCGCCCCCTCGCTCGGCGAGCCGTGGGTGGCGCTCGCGACGGTCCGCTTCAGCGCGTGCGACCCCATCGGCGCCGTGCCGGCGCTGCGCAAGGCGCTCCAGCGCGCGCCGAGCCTGGCCAAGGCGCACGAGCTGCTCGGCCGCATCCTCCTCGAGGCGGGGCTCGTCGACGAGGCGGTCTTCCGGCTCGACACGGCGCTGTCGCTGGACCCGGGCGAGCTGTTCCCGCGCTGGGAGCTCGCGCGCGGCCGGGCGCTGCTCGGCGACTGGGCGGGGGCCGGCGTGCTGCTCGACGCGCCCGCGGAGGACCCGTCGAGCCGCTTCCACAAGGCGATCATGCGCGCCCGGTTCGGGCTGTGGCGCGGCGCCCCGTACCCCATCGACGACCTCTTGCCGCTGTCGGCGGAGAACGTCCCGGTCCAGTACGCGCGCATCTACCGCGACGTGCTCGCGACGTCGCGGCTCTCGGACGAGCAGCGGGCGTTCATGCGCGCGAAGTCGGACGGCTCGGAGCCGGGCAGCCGCCTGCGCCCGCTCTTCCTCCAGATGGAGGCGGAGATCCTGGCCTTCCTCGGCGAGGACGACGCGCTCTTCCGCACGCTCGCGAGCGCGGTGGAGGCGGGGCTCTTCGACGCCCTCTGGATGCAGCGCTGCGCGGTGCTCGATCGCGCGCGGTCCTCCGCGCGCTTCGCCCCGCTCCGCGCGCGCGTCGAGGAGCGCGCCGCGGCGGTCGTCGCCGCGTTCAGGGCCTGAGCGCCGCGGCCGCGTTCCGGGCGCCGCTCAGCCCCTGCGCGCGTTCTTGGCGCCCTTGGAGACGGCGGGCATCAGCACGTCGCCCTCGACGTGCCCGGAGACGTCGAGGACGGTGCGCCCCTCCGCGTCGCGCCCGGGCCGCTCCCGCGTGTAGCGCTCCGCCGGGGCGGCGAGCACGACCCCGAGCTGGCGCGCCGCGCTCGTGAGCTCGGCCGACAGCGCCGCGTCGATGAGCCGGGACCGCTCGCCGCTCGACGTGCCGGCGGGGATGGCGACGGCCACCGAGCCGGTGACGACCTCCTCGCGCGCGAGCAGCCCGTGCGGCGAGCCGGTCGTCCGCGCGAGCGTCAGCGCCACGCGCGCCGCCTCGAGGCGGTCGCGCGCGGCGGCGAGCGACGCGGCGCCGCGGCGGAGGATCTCGCGCGCGTTCTCCCCGGGGTCGCCGCGGTACGCCTCGGCGAGCTCCGCGTTCGCCTCCCTGATCCGCGTGATCTCGGCCTCGGCGGCCGCGACATCGGCCTCGTACTGCGACAGATCGATCGAGCTCATAGCGTGTCGTCAACCTCGGTTCGTGAACAGGATGCTCCCCGCGAGCAGCGCGCCGGCCGCCGCGGCGCCGTACAGGCAATAGCGCGCGAGCGCCGCGTGGCCAGCGAGGTGGAGCTGTAGCCCCGCGAAGCCGGCGGCGATCGCGAGCGCCGCGTAGATGAGCTGGCGCACCCCCGTGTAGACGAGCGACGCGGCCTGGGCGAGGCCGCGGATCTTCACCTCGGCCTCGCCGCGGTTGGCGCGCGTGAGGTACTTGCGAAGGTCGTCCGGGATCGTCAGCGCCTTGATCCCCATGTCCTTCGCCGCCTCGAGGGCGATCTGCGCCCAGTCGCGGCTGCCGAGGACGAAGTCCTGCAGGTACGGGCGCACGACATCCATGGGGTTGAGGTCCGGATCGAGCTGCGTGCAGACGCCGGTGAGCAGGAGGAGGGTGCGCTCGAGCAGCACGAAGTCGCGCGGCACGTGGAACGCGCCGGAGAGCTCCTTCAGGCCGATGTTCATGCGCCTGAGGTCGATCAGGCTCTCGATGCCCTTCTGCGGGTCGAGCTTGATGTCCTTCAGGTTGAAGGACTCGAGCTTCACCTCGTCCTGGAAGCGCTGGTGGAAGAACTCGACGACCTTCTCGCTGACGTCGACGGTGTCGCGCCGCGAGAAGAAGCGCATCTTGCGCAGCGCCTTGATGATCCCCTCGGTGTCGCGGCGGATCACGGCCTCGAGGAACTCGGGGATGCCCTCGCGCATCTCCTGGGAGAGCTCGGCGACCGCGCCGAAGTCGAGCAGGATGAGCTCCCCGCCCGGCCCGACCAGCATGTTCCCCGGGTGCGGATCCGCGTGGTAGACGCCGTCGATGAAGATCTGCTGGCAGAAGACCTGCACGATGTGCCGGGCGAGCGCCTTGCGGTCGACGCCGTGCGCCTCGAGGGCCGCGACGTCGCCGACCTTGATCCCCTCGACGAACGTCGTCGTCATCACGCGCCGCGTGCAGTAGGGCTCGATGGGCCGGGGGAACCGGACCTGCGGCTGCTTCGCGAAGTTGTCGGCGATGCGCACGATGTTCCTGGCCTCGCGCACGAAGTCGAGCTCCTCCAGGATCATCGAGCGGATCTGGTGGTAGTAGGCGTCGAGCCCCTGCACGGGGACGAACTTCGCGACGATCGCCATGATGCGGCGGATGGTGAGCAGGTCGAGGCGGACGATCTCGTCGATGTCGCGGTGCTGCACCTTCACGGCGACGCGGGTGCCGTCCATGAGCCACGCCTCGTGGACCTGGCCGAGCGACGCGCTCGCGAGCGGCTCGCGGTGGAAGCGGGCGAAGACCTGGTCGATGGGGCGCCCGAGCTCCTCGGCGATGCGCGCCTCGATCTCCTCGTAGGGGCGCGGCGGCACCTGGTCCTGGAGCCCCTCGAGCCCCGCGCGCAGCGTCGCGGGGAGGAAGTTCGCCATGATGCTGAGCATCTGGCCGACCTTGATGAAGAGGCCCTGGAGCTCGACGATCGTGCGCTCGATGCGGCGGGCGTTCCTCGCGTGGACCTCGTCCACGCGGCCCTGCGCCCACGCGTCGCCGAAGAGGCGGCGCAGGAAGAAGAACCAGAGGTAGCTCGCGATGACGGTGAACGTCGTCAGGTAGGCGCGGACGAAGCGGCCGCTCTGCGCGGCGTTCTGCCGGAAGGAGCGGGGCGCCGCCGCGGGGCGCTGCGCCGGCTCGAGGGCCGCGGGCGGGGGCGCTGCGCCGGCCACATCGGGCGGCCTCGGCGTGGTGGTTGCGCCGCCGGGAGGCCTCGGCGTGGTGGTTGCGCCGTCGGGCGGCCTCGGCGTGGTGGCCGCGCCGTCGGGCGGCCTCGGCGTGTCGCCGTCGGGCTCCCGCTGGATCGCGCCGGGGCGCAGCTCGCCGGGCGCGCGCGCGGGCTCGGTGGGCGAGCGTAGCAACCCGGGGGACGGGCCCTGCTGTTCCGGGGCGGCGCCGTGTGACACCGCGGCAGCCTAGCATCGCTCGGCGTCAGCCCGCGAAAACGCGGGCTCGATGCGGCGCGCCATGCGTTCATCGCGTCATCGCGCGGCGGCCATGACCTCCGCGATCGCGTCGTAGACCGCGGGTCGCGCGCGGCGGATCGCGTCGGAGGCGCGCGTCGGGTGGACGCGGTTCGTGAGCAGCGCGCCGACGAGCTCGGCGTCGGGGTCGATCCAGAGGCTCGTCCCGGTGAAGCCGAGGTGGCCGAAGGTCCGCGGGCCGAAGCGGGCGCCGGCGCTCGGCCTCTCGCCGCTCTTGCCGTCGAACCCGGCGCGCAGCGACCCGCCCGGCCGCGGCTCGATCAGCCGCCGGACCTCGTCGCGCGAGAGCCACTCCGGCCGCTCGCCCGCGAGCGCCTCGAGC
The DNA here is from genome assembly GCF_000418325.1 of Sorangium cellulosum So0157-2. GTDB lineage: Bacteria > Myxococcota_A > Polyangia > Polyangiales > Polyangiaceae > Sorangium > Sorangium cellulosum_D. The sequence goes on along the minus strand of NC_021658.1, from coordinate 10,604,640 downwards.
AGCGCCACCCCGAGCCGCGCCACGGACATCGCGTCGCCGAAGAGGCCCGCGTGCCCGGCCATCCCGCCCTGCGCGATCGTCCAGGCGTTGTCGTCGTGCACCGCGCCGCGGATCACGCCCCCGCGGAACGCCACGTCCTCGGTGGGCGCGACGCGCTCGGCGAGCCGCGGATCGCGGCGCCCGAGCGCGCGGGCCGGCGCGACGGCGAGCCCGAGGGGGCCGGTCACCTCGCGCGCGACGACCTCGTCGAGCTCGGCCTCGCCGCGCCGCGCGACCGCGGCGCCGAGGAGCAGGTACCCGAGATCGCTGTACACCGGCGGGAACCCGCCCTCGGGCGGATCGCCCGCGCACCCCTCGCGGCGCCCGTCCGCGCAGGCGCGCAGCGCCTCGAGGGGATCGATCGGCGCGCTGTCGCCCGGCGGGTGGAGCGTGCGGTGCGCCTCGAGCCCGGCGCGGTGCGCGGCGAGGAGCTCGAGCGGCACGCGCGCCGATCGCGTGCCGGCGAGCTCGGGCAGCACCTCTCCGAGCGGCTCGTCGTACCTCGCCTTGCCGGCGCGAACGAGCCGGGCGAACGCCAGCGCGGTGAACGGCTTCGTCACCGACGCGAGGTCGAAGATCGCGTCCATCGTCGCCGCGGGCGGCGCGCCGCCCGCGCCCGCCGGCGGGCTGTCCTCGAACCACAGCCGCCCGGCGGCTCCCGATCCGTACTGGACGTTGTGCCGTGTGCGCACGGCGGCGGCGACGCAGGCGCAGGGGGCGGCGCGGTGTTCTTCGACCGCGAGCGCAGCGATCGGCGTGAGGTCGACGAGGGCCATGGCCGAGGATGAGGAGGCGCGTGCGCCCCTGTCAAACGCGCTCTGGCGGCGGGCTGGACCGGGCTCGGGGAAACGCGGAACGTTCCTCGAAAGATCGAGCGGCGCGGCCGGTCCTGCTTCAGGATCTCGCGGTGAGCTCTCCCTCCAGCACCGAATCACGCGCCGCGGTTGCGTCGCTCGCCGCGCTCGCGTCGAGGTACGACGATCGCCGGCCCGATCGCTGGGCGCCGGTCCCCGAGCAGCTCGACGCCGCGATCGCGTTCGACGTCGAGCTCGCCGGGGCTGGGCGCGTCGCGCGCGCGCCGCTCGTGGCCGAGCTCGCGCGCCGCTTCGAGTTCCCCGCGCACTACCTCGACGCGATCCTGCTCGTGCCGCGCGAGCGCTTCGTCCTCCCGGAGGATCTCGCGGCTTCCGCGGACGACACGCCGCTGCCGCTCGACCGGGCCGGGCACGCGACGGTGAGCGCGCCGCACGCGTACCTGCTCACGTTCGGCCTGCTCGGCCTCGCGCCGGGCGATCGCGTGCTCGAGCTGGGCACCGGCACGGGCTACGGGGCGGCGCTCGCGCGGCGCATCGTCGGCCCGGCCGGGCACGTCACCTCGATCGAGATCGATCCTGCCCTGCACGCGCGCGCGGCGCGGCTCCTCGGCGCGCGGCCGGATCGCCATGACGACGCGGCGCTCGCGAGCAGCGGCGCCGGTCCGTCGGACGAGGGCGCGAGCGTCGCGCTGCTGTGCGGCGACGGGCGTTCGCTCGCCGAGCGCGTGCTCGCGTCCGGGCGGGCGATGCCGTCGGAGCGCCCCTGGAAGGTCGCGGTGACCTACGCGCTGATCGAGCCGCCCGCCGCGCTCGAGGAGCGGCTGGGCGACGGCGGCGTCCTGGTCGCGCCGGTCGGCGCGTGGGAGGGCCACCAGGAGCTCATGCGGGTCGAGCGCCGGCAGGGCGCGCTCCTCCGCGAGGTGCACGGCGCGGTCCGCTACGTGGCGGAGCGCGGGCGCGGGTAGGCTGCGCGCTGCGCGAAGCCGGTGCGCGCGGCCGCCGGCGGGCCGGCCTGCGTCCGCCGGAGCATCGCGTGCAGGAGTGCGCCCCAGGGCTGTCGGAGGCTGGTCATGCGCGCCGTGTGGCCTCCTGGCTCACGGCGACGCGCGGCAGCGGCGCGGCTAGGCTCCTGTACCCGGCCCCGAGCTCGGGTTAACGAGAGAGCGGCGATGCTGACGGAAGCACACTTCAAGAATTTCAAGCTGCTTCGAGACGTGAGGCTGCCTCTCGGTCGGCTCAACGTGCTGGTCGGCCCGAACGCCGTGGGCAAGAGCACGGTGCTGGAGGGGATGCACTACCTGCTCCAGCTTGCTGCCGCGAAGCCTGGGTGGTCGGCGACCATCCATCCGGGGGTGCTCTTCATGGGCGAGCTTGCGGTGGAAGACCTTGTCGCGAAGCCGGACGCCGCCGAGCTCGAGCTGGGAGCCGTCCTGGAGGACGGAAGGCGGTTCCGTCTTCTCGCGCGGGCCGCGACAAAGGAGCCGCAACCCGAGTGGGGAGACCTGTGGTTCGGCAAGGAAGGGCAGGAGGCGAAGCTGTCTCTGCCCTGCGACGACCAGGCGAAAGAACAGAGCTTCTTCAAAGGCCCCCGCGAGGCGGAGCTCGGCTCGGTCGTCCGGCTCAAGCTGCACGCCGAGACGCTCGCCGCGGAGCACTACTCCGAAGAGGAGATCCCAGGCGTCGGGCACGACGGTGAGGGTCTGGCTTCCGTGTTGCAATACCTCCAGGGGCTGCGTGACGGAACCCTGGACGCGATCGAACGAGATCTGGCGACCATCGTCCCCGGCGCGCGGCGTATCCGCGCGCTCCCCGCCCGCGTTCGGCGCCGGGAGAGGCAGCGGATATCCGTCGATGGTCAGGACTTCTGGGCCGATCGGTCGCGCGACGTCACCGGCGCCCGCTTCGAGGTCGAGTGGGAAGGGCTGGGGTGGGTGCAGGCCGGTCAGCTCTCCGAGGGGACGCTGCTCGCGCTCGGCCTCATCACGGTCGTGCGCTTCGACGCGCCGCGCCTCGTCCTGCTCGACGATCTGGACAAGGCGCTGCACCCGGTCGCGCAGCGCAAGCTCGTCGCGCACCTCCGCGGCGTGCTCGACGCGACGCCTCACCTCCAGATCGTGGCGACGAGCCACTCGCCGTTCCTCCTCGACGAGCTGCGTGTGCAGGAGGTCATCGTCATGAGTCGCGCTGGAGCGCGCGGCTCGGCGCTGCGCCGGCTGGACGAGCACCCGACGTCGCAGAAGCGGGGCGCCTATCTTCGTCCGGGTGAGCTGTGGAGCCTCGTCGGTGAGGGGTGGGTGAGCGAGGGCGTGGGGTGAGCGCTGTCGCCCTGGGAGTCGCCGCCGAGAGCGCCGGCGACGTACGGATCGTCCAGACCCTCGTGGACCGGGTGCTCATCGACGAGATCTCCTGGGTGGCGGAGACCTTCGAGGGGTGTCGGGCGTCGATGGAGGACGGCCTTTCCCCGTGCCGGAGCTGGCGGGGCGTGGAGGGCTCCGGCTGGCTCGACCTCCACCGCGTCTCGGATCTCGCCCGCGAGCGCGGGCTCCGCATCTACGGCAGCTTCGCCGGGGAGCCGGGGGAGGCCGATGCGCGGATGCACCGCGCCGCGCTCCTGCTCTTCGCGGAGGAGGCCGAGCCCCCCGCAGCCGTGGTGGTCGCGCGGGATCTGGACGGCAGGGCGGAGCGCACCGAGGGCTTCGCCCAGGCGGTAGCGGCCGGGAGCTGGCCGTTCGATGTCGTCATCGGCGCCCTTCCAGAGCCCGAGATCGAAGCCTGGCTGATTTCAGCGTGGATCCCCGAGGACGACCCAGAGCGCAAGCGGCATGCGGCCCTCCGCGACGAGCTCCACGTCGACCCCTGCACGAAGCCGGAGCAGCTCACCTCGAAGAACGAAGCGGACCGTAAGGACGCCAAGCGGGTCCTCGGGGTGCTGACCACCACCGGGCGGGATGCCCTCGCGCGCTGGGCCGACGTTCCCCTCGAACGTCTCGAGGCCCATGGTGGAGCGTGCGGCCTCGCTCGCTTCGTGCGCGAGGTGCGGGAGCGTCTCGTGCCGATCGTGGAGCGCGGTTGAGGTGCCCCTGTCCTCGGCCGCGGGGCGGTCGTTGCGCTTCCGGACCCGCTGCTCCGTCGCCTCGCCTACGGGAGCCCCCTCGCACGGCCTCGCCCCGAGGGGCTGTGCCGTCCGGGTCGACGCGTAGCCTGTCCAGATGACACACCTCCCTGTCCGGGTGACACACCTCCCTGTCCAGATGGCGCTCGTTCGCGTCCGGGTGACACACTTCCGTGTCCGGGTGCGAGCTGTGACGGTCCGTGCCAGCGCTCGGCGCCGTGTGGCTCATCGACGCCGCCGTCTCCTGGCCTAGCGGTGAGCGCCGGCGGGGGTCTCCGCGCGGCGGGGGCGGGTGGGCGCGGCGAGCACCGAACGAGGTGCCATAAGGTTTCAGGGGGCTCTGCGTCTCAGGCGCGCCTTGTGTGGCGCGCGACGAAACGTCCCAGGCGGCATGGCCCGAAGCGAGACATGCCGGGCGGTGTTCTCAGCGCGAGCGCCCACGCCCCCGTCTTGGCGGATGGCCGAGCGCCCACCCGCCCCCGCCGCGCGGAGACCCCCGCCGGCGCGTGCGTCTCGGATCGCGCTCCCTCCGCGTCCGCGTCCGCGTCCGCGTCCGCGTCCGCGTCCGCGCCCCGCGTCCTACGTCGCACCACCACCCCGCCCCTCGGATCAGAGAACGCCCCACCGTCTTTGACCCCCGGCCTCGCCGAACTTTATCCTGGCGTCCCCGGAGGCGGGTCGCCCCGGCGCGTCGGCTCGGCCCGCCGTGGACCCAGGGAGAAGACCGGAAGCACTATGGCGGAGTTCGTTTGGGAGGCGCGCGGCCGCACCGGAGAGATCCGGAAGGGCACGATGGAGGCCGAGAACGAGGCGGCGGTGCAGAACCGGCTCCGCGCTCAGCAGCTGAGCCCGACCCGCGTCAAGAAGAAGGGCGCCGCGCTCAACATCAGCCTGAGCTTCGGCTCGGGCGTCGAGGCCAAGGACCTCGTCAAGTTCATCCGCCAGTTCGCGACGATGATCGACGCGGGCCTCCCGCTGGTCCAGTGCCTCGAGATCCTGTCGAACCAGGAGCCGAACAAGATCTTCCAGGCCGCGCTGCGCGACATCAAGAACACGGTCGAGCAGGGCGCCACGTTCAGCGACGCGCTCCGGCGCCACCCGAAGATCTTCGACGACCTGTTCGTCAACCTCGTCCAGGCCGGCGAGGTGGGCGGCATCCTCGACAGCATCCTGAACCGGCTCGCGATCTACATCGAGAAGCGCGTGAAGCTCGCGCGCCAGGTGCGCGGCGCGCTCGCGTACCCGATCGCCGTCATCCTGATCATGATCGTCGTCATGGTCGTGCTGATGTCGTTCGTCATCCCGTCCTTCGAGACGATGTTCGCGGAGTTCGGGGCGAAGGACGCGCTCCCGCAGCTCACGAAGATCGTCATCGCGGCCTCGAAGGCGTTCGTCACCTACCTGCCGCTCATCATCGTGCTGACCATCGCCGCGATCGTCGGCGGGACCTACTTCTACCGCTCGCCGTCCGGCAAGCGGATGGTGCACCGCCTCCTGCTCCGGCTCCCGATCCTCGGCCCCGTCATGCAGAAGATCGCCGTGGCGCGGTTCTCGCGCACGCTCGGCACGCTCCTCGGCTCCGGCGTGCCCATCCTCGACGCGCTCGACATCGTCGCGAAGACGGCGGGCAACGTCGTCGTCGAGGAGGGCCTCTTGTACTCGCGCCAGAAGATCTCCGAGGGGAAGAACATGGCCGAGCCGCTCGGCGAGATGCAGGTCTTCCCCGGCATGGTCGTGCAGATGGTCGCGGTCGGCGAGCAGACCGGCGCGCTCGACACGATGCTGAACAAGATCGCCGACTTCTACGAGGAGGAGGTCGACGTCGCCGTCTCCGCGCTGACGTCGCTGCTCGAGCCGCTCCTCATGGTCGTCGTCGGCGGCATGGTCGGCGTCGTGCTCATCTCGATGTACCTGCCGATCTTCGATCTCGCCGGCAAGATCAAGGCGGAGTGATGCCGCCCGCGGCCTCCCCGGCGGACCCCGGCGGCGAGGCCGTGGCGCGGCCGGACGAGGTCGGGGCCGGGCCACCGTCGGCGCCGCCGCCGGTCGCGGCGCCGCTCCCGCCCGGCGCGCCCGGCGGCGCCGAGGCGCCGCTCGCGAGCCGGCTCACCTGGCTCATCGCGCTGCGCCTCGCCGTGCTCACGGTCTTCCTCGTCGTGACCGCGGCGGTGTACCTCCGCGGCTTCACCCCCGGGGGCTTCTCCAGCATCGTCGCGCTCGTGACGGTCGCCGCGGCGTACGGCGTCTCCGGCATCTACGCGGTGTTCCTGCGCATGCAGCGCGCCCTCCGCGGGATCGCGCGGGCGCAGCTCGTGACCGACCAGATCACCTGGACCGCGCTCGTGTACATCACCGGCGGGGCCACGAGCGGCGCCACGTCGCTCTACGGCCTCACCTGCCTGACGGGGGCGATCCTCCTCGGCGTCCCCGGCGCGATCGTCGCCGCCGCGTCCGGGGCGGCGGCGTACCTGCTCCTGTGCGCCGCGCTCGGGCTGCACCTGCTCGGCGTGCCGCCCGACCAGCCCTCCGGGGCATACGCGACGCAGTGGGGCGAGCTCCGGTACCCCATGTTCGTCAACCTGCTCGCGATCGTGGTGGTCACGCTGCTCGCGAGCTACCTGGCGGAGCGGCTGCGCACGACCGGCGGCCGGCTCGTGCAGGCGACGGCGCGGGCGGAGCAGGCCGAGCGGCTCGCGGCGCTGGGCCGCCTCGCCGCGGGGCTGGCCCACGAGATCCGCAACCCGCTCGGCTCGATCGCGGGCTCCATCGAGCTCTTGCGCACGGGCGGGACGCTCTCCGACGAGGACCGGAAGCTCTGCGAGATCATCGAGCGCGAGACGGCGCGCCTGAACGACCTCGTGGGCGACATGCTCGATCTGTCGCGCCCGCGGGTGCCGGCGCTCGAGGTCGTGGACCTCGCGGCGACGGCCCGCGACGTCGTCGTGCTCGCGGGGCGCTCGGGCCGCGGCGGCGACGTCGAGGTCCGCTTCGACGGGCCGCCGTCGGCGCCCGTGACCGCCGACGCCGCGCAGATGCGCCAGGTCGTCTGGAACCTCGTGCGGAACGCGATCCAGGCGAGCTCGGCGGGCGCGGTCGTGACCGTGCGCCTCTGGCGCGACGCGGGCGCCTGGCTGCTGGAGATCCGCGACCAGGGGCGGGGCATCCCGGCGGGCGCCCGCGATCGCCTCTTCGACGCGTTCTTCACGACCCGCACGCACGGCATGGGCATCGGCCTGGCGGTGGTGAAGCGGATCCTCGACGATCACGGCTTCGCGATCGAGGTCGACAGCCGCGAGGGCGAGGGCACCGCGTTCCGGGTGCGGGTCCCGGCCGGCCCGCTCGCGGCCGGCGAGCCGGAGCGCCGCGCGGACGCCGCGGCCGGCGCGCAGCTCGCCCCGCGATCCCGCCCGGCGGGCTGACGCGGGGGGCCGCCGCCGCGCTCGCCGCGCGTCACACCGGGCGCGTGGCGCTCCGTTCACGCTCCCCCGCGCGCCGCGCCCGGGCGCTCCGCGGGAGATTGCGGCGGAGCCCGCCCCCGGGCGTGAATAGCCCGCGGAGACCGTCGTCTGCCCCTGGACAGCGGCCCGGCGCCGGCGGATTGCCCTGTGGTTTCGCGGTGTTCATGGAGAGCACGGGCCGGACGCGACCGCGCCGGCGCGGGCCTCGTCCGACGTGGCAGGCCGCTTGCCTCGTGCGTAGAACGACTAGAACGAGGGCGAGCAGCGCTGGCGACCGAGGCTCGCGCGCAGCTCGCAGGCACAGAAGGAGAACCATACGTGACACGCAGGATGAACCATCTCTTCGCGGCGACGTTCTCGCTGCTCGCGCTCACGCTCGGCCAGGTGGGCCTCGCGAACGCCGGGCCGGCGACGGACGTGGTCAAGGCCAAGCAGACGGTCCTGTTCGACCTCCTGAAGAAGGGAGGGGCCGACAACCAGAAGAAGGTCGGCGCGGTCTTCGACGAGATGCTCGACTACTCGGCGCTGGCGGAGAGCTCGCTGGGCAGCGAGTGGGCCGCCCGGACCGACGCCGAGAAGAAGCAGTTCACCGAGCTGCTCAAGCAGCTCGTGCGCAAGGCCTACGAGCGCAACCTGAAGAAGACGCTCGACTTCAACATCGAGTACACGAGCGAGACCGAGAGCGCCGGCGTCATGACGGTCAAGACGAGGGCCGTCTCCAAGAAGGACGCGCGCGAGGAGCCGGTCGAGATCGCCTTCAAGCTCTCCGAGAAGGGGGGCACCTGGCTCGTGCGGGACATCGTCACCGAGGGCGTCAGCCTGGTGGGGAGCTACCGGGCGCAGTTCACGAAGATCATCAAGAAGGACGGGTTCCCGGCGCTCGTCCAGAAGATGAAGGACAAGCTCGCCAAGGGCGACGTCTGACGCGCGACCGCTGACCGCCCGGCGCGGGCCGTCCCCGGCGCGCCCCGCGACCCGGCGGACCCGGGGGGACGCGCCGCCAGCAGCGCCGCGGGGGAGCGAACCGCCAAGACCGCCAAGACCGCCAAACTGTTGAGATTTCTTGGCGTCCTTGGCGCCTTGGCGGTTCCCGGAGCACCGCGCTTTCGGCCAAGGCAGCGCGCTACCCAGCCCGGCCGCTCGCGGTCTCCGCCTGGCCGCGCCTCGCGCCCGCTCCGTCGCGTTCCCCTTCGTGCGGCGTGATTGCCGTGAACTCGCCTCAATTGCCGCGGGGTTGATAGCCTTGGCGGGTATGGCTGCTGGACAGAGGCGCGGCCGGTCGGCGCGCGCGCTGGGCCTCTCGCCGTCGCTGCGCGCGCTCGCGCCCGGCGGTGGAGCGGCCTCGCGCCCGCCCGACGATCGCCCCGTCCTCCGGCTCGCGGTCAGCAAGGGGGCGCTCGCGATCGAGCTCGGCGAGCCGTTCGCGATCGGCCCGCTCCGCGTCACCGAGCTCGTCGTGCGGCTCGCCGGGATCCGGTTTCCCGTCGACCTCTCCGGCGGGGTCGCGCGCTTCCGGCACCGGCGCGGCCAGCTCGCCCGGCTCGTCGTCGAGGCGCAGGGGACCGAGCTCGCCGGCTGGGCCGCGCCGCGGCTCCGCGGCTTCCTCGGCGACGGCGCGCCGCAGCTGATCATCGCGCCCATCGAGGACGGCGCGCTCGTCGCGCTGCGGTCCGGCGAGGCGGCGCTCGCGTTCGACGTCGCCGTCGCGCCCGGCGAGCGCGCGCTCAGGCTCCTGCCGGAGCGCGCCCGCGGCGTCGGCCTCGCGGCCCCGCCGCACGCGCTCGCGCTCCAGGCGCTCTCGATGATGGCGGGCCCGCACGGCCGCATCGTGGAAGGTGCGCTCGTGCTGGACGCCGCGATCGAGCGCGTCGTCCGCCTGCTCCTGCCCGCCGCCGGCGCGAGGGCGCCCGCGGTGGCCGGGGTGCAGTGGGCGTCGGTCATCGCGGAGGCGGGCCGCTTCCGCGCCGAGGGCGCGCTCGACGCGGCGCCTCCGGCGCTGGGCGACCGCGCGCTCCGCGCGCTCGAGGCGGCCGAGCTCGCGGGCGCCGCCGACGAGCTCGCGCTCGCGGGCGGCCTCGACGACGCGCGCCGCGTCTACCTCGCCGCGCTGGAGCGCGCCCCGCGGCACCCCGAGATCTCCTCGCGCCTGGCGTGGATCGACCTCCTGGCCGGCGAGCGCGCCGAGGGGGCGCTGTCGACCGTCGTCGACGCCATGCCCGCCGTCGACGCCGGCCTGCTCGGCGGCGCGCTCCTCGAGGCGGTCGGCGACCGCGACGGCGCGTTCTCGGCGCTCGCGCGCGCCGCGCACGCGGAGCCGTACGGCCCGCTCGCCGCGCTCGCCTGGCTGCGGGCGGCGAGGCTCGCGGACTCCATCGACGTGCGCCTCGACGCGCTGAACCTCGGCGTCGCGCGCGCGCCCGGGCTCGACGCGCTGCGCTGGGCGCGGCTCGAGGCGCGGCTCGACGTCGCCGACGTGCGCGGCGCGCTCGCGGACGCCGAGCACCTCGAGGCCGCCGCGCGCGGGGCCGAGGCGCGCCACGCCGTCTCCCGCAGGGCCGCGGAGGCGTTCCTCGCGCGGGGCCACGCGGCCGACGCGCGGGCGCTCTTCGAGCGGGCGCTCCGTTACGCGCCGGAGAGCCCCGACGTGGTCGCGGGCCTCGCGCGCTCGCTGCGGGCGGCGGGGGAGGGGAGGCGCGCGCTCGACCTCCTCGCCCGCGCGCGCGTCCTCGCCGCGCGCAGCGGCGAGGACGCCGGCGCGCTCGATCTCGAGCTCGGCCGCGGCCTCGCGGAGATCGCCGGCGATCTCCCCGCGGCGGTCGCGCGCGTGCGGGCGATCCCCCCCGGCGCGCCGGAGTCGCTGGAGGCGCGGCTGCTCGAGGGCCGCTGGTGCGCCGCGCTCGGCGATCTCGGGGGAGCGTCGGTCGCGCTCGGGCGGCTGCGCGACGCGGTGGAGCTCGCGCTCCAGGACCGCGCCGCCGACCCCGGCTCCGCCCGCGCGGCGGGCTCGTCCCTCGCCGGCGGCCCGGCCGCCGTCGCGGCCTTGCTCGCCGAGGCCGCCGAGATCGAGGAGCGATCCCGCGGGGATCTCCTCGCCGCGCAGCGCCACCTCGGCCTCGCGCTGCGCCTGCGCCCGCGCGATCCGGAGATCGCCGCCGCGTTCCGCCGCGTCTCGGGCGAGCTCGCGCCGCAGGTGGCGCCCCCGCGCGGGGCGGGGCCGAGCCCCGCGCCTCGGCCCCGCGCCGCCGAGCAGCGGATCGAGGTCCACGTCCCTGCGCCGCCTCGTCGGCGCTCGATCCCGCCCGAGCCCGTGGTGGTCGCCCCGCCGCCGGCCCCCTCGCCGCCGATCGCGCGGACGCCGGCCGTGACCGCGCCGATCGCGCCGGCCCCCGCGCCGCGGATCGCGCCGCCGCCGGCCCCGCCGATCGCGCCGCGCGATCCCGGGCCGCTCGACGAGATGCCCACGTTCGACAGCGGCGACACGTCGACCGACCTGCCCGACATGCCGCCCGTCCCGAACAGCGTCACGCTGGCGGAGGGGCAGGCGCCGTTCGCCCGCGCGTTCGGCGTCGACGACGAGCTCCTGGCCGAGCGGCTCGCGGATCGGCACCGCGCCGATCCCACCGACCACGGGGTGGCGATGGCGCTCGCCGACGTGCTGGAGCGGCTCGGCCGCGATCTGGATCTCCTCGCCCTGCTCTCGGCGCGCCTGGAGGAGGGGGATGAGGCCGCCCGCCAGGAGGTCGCGCCGCGGCGGCGCGACGTGCTCGTGCGGCTCGCCGCGAGGGCGCGGGCCGAGGGGCGCGCCGCCGAGGCGGAGCTCTACGAGATGCTGCTGCACGCCGAGCCCACCTGATCGCGACGGCGCGCCGCTCGCCGGGCGCGCCGCGCGCTTGGCCGGATCGCGGCGCCCGTGATAGCCGGATCTCCTGCGCAGCGCGCGCAGCGCTTGGAGGTGCAGCATGGCCGAGCAGCCGACGAACCGCGTCCAGCAGGAGGGCTCGCCGCGCGAGCCGGGCGCCGCGCCCGCGAGGCCGGGCCGTCCGATCATCGTGCAGAAGTACGGCGGATCGTCGGTCGCCGACGTCGACAAGATCGGCAAGGTCGCCGACCGCGTCGTCGCCGCGAAGCGCGCCGGCAACGACGTCGTCGTCGTGGTCAGCGCGATGGGCAAGACGACCGACGGCCTGCTCGCCCTCGCCCGGCAGGCGGCGAGCGCCGGCGGCGGCGCGGCCGCGGAGCCTCCCCGGCGCGAGCTCGACATGCTCCTCTCGACCGGCGAGCGCGTCTCGATGGCGCTCCTGTCGATCGCCATCCAGGCCCGTGGCTTCGAGGCGATCTCGTTCACCGGCTCCCAGTCCGGCATCCTCACGAACGATCGCCACTTCGACGCGCGCATCATCGAGGTCCGTCCGTTCCGGATCGAGGACGAGCTCGCGCGCGGCCGCATCGTGATCGTCGCCGGCTACCAGGGGATGAGCTACCGCCGCGAGATCACGACGCTCGGCCGCGGCGGCTCCGACACGACGGCGGTGGCGCTCGCCGCGGCGCTGAGCGCCGAGCGCTGCGAGATCTACAGCGACGTCGACGGCGTGTACTCGGCCGATCCCCGGGTCGTCCCGGACGCGCGTCACCTGCCGGAGCTCGACGGCGCGGTCCTCCAGGAGATGGCCGAGTGCGGCGCGAAGGTCGTCTGCGCCCAGGCGGTCGAGTGGGCGCGGCGCTCCGGCGTGGCGCTCTATGCGCGCTCGACGTTCGACGCCGTCCCCGGCGCGCGGGAGACGGTGGTGCGCCGGTTCGCGCCCGGCTCGACGGCGTCGACGCACTCGGCGCGCGCGATCGTCGCCGAGGGCAACGTCGTGCTCGCGCGGGCTCCCGGCGGTCTCCGGCTCGACGCGCTCCTCCGCGCGGCCGGCGAGCTCGGGCTGGGCTTCCGCGATCTCTCGTTCGGCCCTGGCGGCGGGGCGTTCGTGATCCCGCTCCTCAACGTGCCCGACTGGCAGGGCGCCAAGCGCCAGCTGGTCGCGTTGCTCCCGCAGATCGAGCTCGACGAGGGCCTGGCCTCCGTCAGCGTCGTCGGCGACGGCCTCACCGCGACGGCGTCGCCGCTGTCCCGCTTCGTCGAGGTCCTCGGCCGTGCCGGCATTGCCCCCCGGTTCACGGTCGCGTCCCCCTTGCGCCTCGGCGCCCTCGTCGACGCCGTCGACGCCGCCCCCGCGCAGCGCCTGCTCCACGCCGCGTTCGTCGAGCCCTGATCCTCAAGACACGTCCCCCAACTCTTCGACTCCGCAGACCGTAGGCCCCCGGGGAGGGTGTTCTCGGCGCGGGGCAGGGGGGTGGGGATGGGCCGATGTCTGAGCCCGAGATGTGAGTCATCCGGCTTGCCGGATGGCTCACATCTCGGGCGAGTTCGGCGGGGCCCCACCCCCCTGCCCCGCGCCGAGAACACCCTCCCCGGGGGCCGGCCAGCTCGGCGAGCTAGCTAGTGCTTCCGCTGCCTGGTGAGCGCGACGAGCCCCGCCCAGCACGCGACCCACACCACCTCGCGCGACGGATCCCACGCGATCGCCGCCGCCCCTACGGACGCCGCCTCCTCCTCGCCCCCGCCGTGTCCCGTCGCCCCGATCTCGGCGACCACCGTGGGCGCTGCGTTCGACGGCACATGGACGAGCTGCGCCCGGCGCTCGCCCTCGCGCGCGACCAGCGCGAGCAGCGGCGAGGTCTTGTGGTCGCCCGCGAACGCGAGCGCCACCACCGCGGGGAGCCCCTCGATCCCGCGGAAGGTCTCGCCCCCGTCGCGCGACACGCACAGGAGCCCCGCGCCGGACAGCGCGATCGAGCGCCCGCCCGCCGCCGCCGCGAGCCGACCGTCGTCGGCCTCCGCCGCGCGCCGCGCCGCCCCGGACAGCGGCACGACCGGCGAGCCCTCGTCGTCGCCGCGCAGCCGCTCGAGCTGCGGGCCCGCGGCCGCGCTCGTGAGCGCCACGATCACCCCCTCGCTCGCGCTCATCCGGAGCACGCCGTCCCGCAGCGCGGGCCCGGGCGACAGCGACAGCGCGCCCCGCGGCGGCGCGATCGCGGCGTCGCGGCGCGGCGAGCCCGCGGTCACGGCGGAGCCGGCCTCCGGCGGGACGGCGACCGCGCCGGCCGCGGGTGACCACAGCGTCTTGCCGGCCAGCACCCAGAGCCGCCCCGGCGTCGTCGCGAGCGTCACCGGCGCCCCGCCCGAGCCCCACGCCCCGAGCGCGCTCGCCGTCTTCCCCCGGTCGTCGCTCAGCAGCAGGTTGCCGCGGCGCGTGGCGATGAGCAGCGCGCTGTCCGACAGCGCGATCGACGACGCCGACGTGTCGACGCCCGCGCGGCGCGCCGACAGCGCTCCCGCGTCGACCACGAGCACGGTCCCGCGCTCGCCGCCCGTCCGGTCCGCGCGGCGGGAGCGGCCCCCCGCGCGCGCGGCCGGCTCGCTCGCCAGCGCGGGCCCTTCGCCGGCGCCCCCGGCCACGACGCAGCCGCCGGCCACCGCGAGCGTGCTGCACGGGACCGCCGCCCCGGCGCCCTCGACCACCGTCCACGGCTGCGCGTCCCAGACCGGCGCCTGGTCGTCGGCGAGGTCGGGCAGCTCCGCGAGCAGATCCTCGCCCTCGTAGGTGCCTTCTTGATCCGCGTCGAGCGCCGGCAGCTCGCGCTCGTCGACGTCGTTCGACGGATCCTCCCCGGTCCCTTCCGCGCCGCCGTCGTCGTGCCCCTCGCCGTGATCGTCGAGGTCGCCGTGCTCGGCGTCGTCGTGCTCGGCGGCCTCGTCGGACACCCACGAGCCCGCGTCGGCGTCGTCGATCCCCTCGTGGAGCGCCCCCACGTCGATGCCCTCTTCCGCGGGCTCGTCCTCCCCGGCCGCGCCCTCGTCCACGGCGAGCTCGACGCCGACCTCCAGGTCGCTCGCGTTCGCGTCGTCGAGCCCGTGCTCCGCGTCGTCGAGCGTCTGCAGGAGCTCCTCGAAGGTCTCCTCGCCCGCCTCGTCCTCGTCGTGCCCGAGCGGCGGCAGATCGAGCAGCTTGTTGTCGTGCTCGTCGTGCTCGTCGTGCTCGCGCTCGAGCTCGTCATCATCGACGGCGGTCTTCGGCTGCGGCGCCGGGCACGTCTCGCGTGGGTCCGCCGCTCGCTCGCTGCAGGCTCGTGAGGCTGACATCGGCGGGAGTGTAGCGCCCCTCGAGGCGCTTTCGCCCCGCGCCGCGCCTCCGCCCGCGCGCTCCGCCGACCCCCAGAGCCCGTCTGCCTCGGCGCTCGGCGGCGTCGGCCTCCCCGCGGCGCCGGTCATCGCCCGCTGCGCCCGGCGGCCCCGCTGCGCACCGCACCGGAGATCATCTTTGTACAAAGATTGTCTCACGCACCGGCGCGTCGCATGAATTGTAACTCATTTCACCAATACTTGTGGCGGTGTACAGCAATTTACGGACGATTTCATGTCGTTCCGGAGCGGATGCTTTATATAATGTTTGTTTATAGTGTTTGACGGAGGGTGTTCATGATCCTAGAGTCCGCTTCGATATGTTCGACATCGTCGTCACCTCGGCGCCGGCAACGCCCTTCGCCCATCGGGTCGCGTCCGCGCTTCGCGAGGCCCGCATGCGGGTAGTCACGTGCGAGGTCGCGCCCAACCGGCCGCCGCCGGACGCGCTGCGGGTCGACGCGGCCGTCGCCTGCGCGCAGAGCCCGGCGGCCCTCATCGACATGGCCCGCTCGCTCCGCGCGGTGCTCGACGGCCCGCCGCCCGTGATCGGCGTCAGCTCCTCGCGCACCATCGTCTCGATGGCGGAGCTCGCGGGGGTGCTCGCGGACGACGTCCCGGGCTCGGTGCTCGCCGCGCAGGTCCAGCGGCTCGCGGCGCAGGCCGAGCGGCAGCGGAGCCGCGTCATCCTGCGCGGCGAGCTCGACGACGTCGGGCTCGACGGGCTCCTCGCGTCGCTCGCCTCGCGCAGCCGCAGCTGCTTCATCCGCGTGCGCGCCGGCGCGCTCCGCGCCGAGGTGACGGTCGACGCCGGGCGCCCCATCCACGCCCGCGCCGACGGCGTGCGGCCCTCGGAGCGCTGGACCGACGCGCTCGACGCGCTCTCCGTGTGGCGAGGCGCCACCTTCGAGGTCGTCGCGAGCGACTCGAGCGGGCCGCTCCGCGGCGAGCGCGAGAGCCACTACCCTCCGGCGTTCCCCGCCGACGACGCGGCCGACGTGGCGCTGGCCGCCGCCGTGGTGAACGCCTGCACCGCCTACGCGCGCGCCTGGCTCGGGCCGCCGATGACGTCGCGGCTGCTCGCGTCCTCGTGGACGACGGCGCGCGAGCACCACGGCGCGCTCGACGCCTTCGCCATCAGCGGCGACGCGCTCGTCTCGGTCGCCCAGATCGATCGCGCCCGCTCGGCGATCCCGCAGGCGGTCGCCGCCTGGATCGTCGCCTTCTTCGACGCCGCCGCGGAGAAGGTCCCGTCGCGCTTCCAGCGCCACCGCATCCGGGAGGTCCTCGGCGGGCTCACGCGCCTGGTCGAGCAGGTCGGGTGGGCGAGCGTCTTGTTCGAAGGAGCCGAGCGATGACCCAGATGTCGACGATGAACGAGGTGCCCGAGAGCCCGAAGGACGCCCTCCCCCTCAGCGTGGAGCGCCTCGCCGAGATGACCTCGCAGGAGGTCGACGACCTCCCGTACGGCTTCATCATGCTGGACGACGAGGGCGTCGTGCTCCTCTACAACCGCTACGAGCAGCGCATGAGCCGCCTCCCGTCGGCGCGGGTCGTCGGCAGGAACTTCTTCCAGGAGATCGCCCCCTGCACCCGGGTCGAGGCGTTCCTCGGCCGGTTCCGCGCCCTCGCGCAGCAGCCGCCCGGCGCGACCGATCGGTTCGCGTTCCGCTTCCACTTCCTCCACGGGGCGCAGGACGTCTTCGTCCAGCTCGCGCGCGCGCCGGTCGATCGCGTGTTCATGACCGTGCACCGCATGCCGGTCCAGCGCGACGAGCACGAGCGCCCGGCGACGATCCGCCACGAGCGCGACCGCGGCCGGCTGAGCGGCCCGCTCGGCGCCATGTTCCCGCTCGCGTGGGATCAGGTCGCCGCGCTGCTCGCGCGGGTCGGACAGGGCGCCGCGCGGGAGCTCGGCCGGGGCGTCGGCCGCAGGATCGCGGGCGTCGCGGAGAGCACCGTGGTCGAGGCAGGCGCGGCCGCGCTCGACAAGGCGCCGGTGCTGCTCTCGGTCGGCGCGCTCGATCAGGCGCTCGCCGAGCTCGGGATGGGCCGGCTCGCCGCGGATGTCTGCGCCAACCCCCCGCGCGTCGCGTGCTTCGTCCGGCCGCCGGTCGAGTCGGGGTCGGTCGAGCTGTCCGCCTTCTACGAGGGCGTGCTCGAGACGACGATCGGCGCGGCGCGGAGCGCGGCGCACGTCGCCCGGTGCATCGAGGGGACCGAGCTCGCGGCCACGCCGTGGCGCTTCGTGGTCGTGCCGATCGAGCGCGCCCACGAGCTCCGCGCCCTCGAAGGTGAGCGGCCCGACGATCTCGCGAAGCGCTTCGGTCTCCTCGAGAGCGGCTCGGGGGCCGCGGATCGAGGGCCGGCCGCGGCCTCTTGACGCGGCGAGGGCCCTGGCCATCCCCGCCTGGTGTGCCCGCTGGATCCCTCCGGCGAGCGGTGCTTAGCTCCGCCGTCGATGGGCCGGCGCGACAGCAATTCAAGCCGAATCGCCGCCGCGTCTCCGGCCGATGGGCAGCCTTCGGCGGGGGACGCGGTGCAGGTCGGGCCCGCTCGCGGCCCGCTCTCGATCGCGGAGGCGAGCGCCGGGATGCTGGTGCAGGACGTCCTCGTTCATCCGGCGGACGTCGTGTTCGTGAAGGGCATCGTCGAGGCGAGCGACGGCGTCGCGCTCCTGCTCGCGGATCGCGGCGGTGAGCTCACGCTCGCGTCGCCGCTCGACCGGGGCGACGAGTTCGCCGAGCTCCTGCTCGATCTGGAGCGGGACGTCGGGGCGCGGCGCCGCGGCGCGCCACGCTGAGGGGTGCATGACGGAGCGCCGCGATCCGAGCTCGGTCGATCTGGTCCAGGATGCCTCGCTGGACGCCGCTGTCCACGAGGGCGCGGCGCAGGGCCTGCCCGCCCCCTCGGGCGCGCTGCTCGATCCGCGCATCCTCGCCGCCTGGCGCGAGTGGCTGGCCGCGCTCGCGACCGACGCCGAGGCCGCCATCGCCGCGGCGCACGTGTACGGCGAGCTCGGCCCCGAGGCGCGCGAGGCGTGGCTCGACGTGCTCGCCGAGGACGCGCCCAAGCTGCAGGTCCCCGCGGTCGCGATCTACGCGCCGCTCCTGTCGGTCGAGAGCGACGCGGCGCGCCGCGAGCGGATCGAGGTCGCGATGGGGGAGGAGGGGGAGCTCGCCCCGCGCCCGGCCGGGGGCTTCGCGCTGCGCGGCATCGCCGCGGGGGGCGATCGCGTGGTGGCGCTGGTGACGCCGCTCTACCTGCGCTTCGTGCGGGTGCTCTGGTGTCGGTATCTCCCGGAGGACGGCATCGCCTGGGCGCGGCACGACCCGATCGTGCGCGCGGAGGAGGCGCCCGGCCCTGGCATGGTGCTCGACGGCGCGCAGCTCGAGGCGACGCCGATCAAGCTGGTCATCGAGGAGCTGTGCCATGCGATCCTCGCGCAGCAGCGCAAGGGCGCCGAGCTCCCGCCGTCGCTGCAGCTCTGCGCCGATCTGTTCGACGCGCACCTGGAGGGGGATCCGCTGCCATGAGGTCGCTCGCGCCGGCTGGCTTGCAGCTCGTGCTCTTCGCGCTCGGGTGCGCTGGCAGCGGCGACGCGGTCCGTGAGCCCGCGGCGGCGACGCCCGCGGCCGCGGCGGAGGCGGCGCCGGCGCGGGGCCCGGCGCTGAGCTTCTCGTACGAGACGCTCGACGGGCGCGAGCTCTCCACCGCGTCGCTCGCGGGCAGGTTCAGCGTGATCGGCTTCGTGGCGACCTACGACGTGGCGTCGCAGGCGGAGGCGCGGTTCCTCGCCGGGTTGCTCCGCGATCACACGCCGCGCATCAACGCGGCGCTCCTCGTGCTGGAGGCGATCGAGAACCGTCCGCTCGTCGAGGCCTTTGCCGCCACGCTCAAGCTCCCGTATCCGGTGGCGCTCGCGGACGCCCCGACGATCGCCGGGGAGGGCCCGTTTGCCGGGCTGCACCACGTGCCGAGCGTGGTGATCCTCGACGCCGAGGGGAGGGAGGCGTTCCGGCACGTGGGGCTCATCACCCAGGAAGCGCTCGAGGAGGTCCTTCGCGGCCTGGAGCGCGAGGGCGCGCGGCGCGCGAGGTAGGTTTGGTCCGCCGCCGCGCGCCGGTCTGGGCGATGATGGCGCGCATGCTCGACCACATCGGTTTTCCGGTTTCGGACTATGAACGGAGCAAGGCCTTCTATCTGGCGGCCCTGGCGCCCCTCGGTTACGGGCTCGTGATGGAGATCACGCCCGAGATGACCGGGGGTGCGGGCAAACACGCCGGTCTGGGCGCCGACGGTAACCCGCAGTTCTGGATCGGCACGGGCGGCGCGCTGCAGGGCCGCATGCATGTCGCCTTCGTCGCGAAGACGCGCGCCGACGTCGATGCGTTTTACAAGGCCGCGCTGGCGGCCGGAGGCGCCGACAACGGCCCGCCGGGGCTTCGGCCGCAGTACCACCCGGGGTACTACGGGGCGTTCGTGCTCGATCCGGACGGGCACAACATCGAGGCCGTGTGTCATGGGCCCTGAGCGGTGATGGCTTCAGGGGGCTCGTCGTCCCGAGCTACGGGGATCGTGGCTTGATGTGAAGCGAGAATAAACGCAAAGGCGCAAAGGCGCAAAGGCGCAAGGGGAGAAGAGAGAACAAACACAAAGGCGCAAAGAGAGAGCAAGAAGACATCTTCCTCTCTCCTTGCGCCTTTGCGCCTTTGCGCCTTTGCGTTGAAATCTCCTTACCCGCGTCGACTCGGTCGACGCCCGCGTCCGCGCGATTTCGCGATCAGAGCCTGCTCAGGAGATCGGTCTTCTTCGCAGCAAACTCCTGCTCGGTGATGATCCCCTTCTGCCGCAGGTCCGCGAGCCGCTCGATCGCAGCAAAGATATCCGCCTCCGGACCCGACGAAGCGCGGGGCAGGGCGGCCGCGGCCTGCGCCGGAGCAGGAGCAGCTCCCGGCGCCTGCTGCGCGGCCGCGTCGCCGGAGACGAGCGGCAAGCTCTGCACGCTCACGACGCCGTACTGGCTCGTGAACGTGACCGACGACCCCGACCCCTGCTGCTGCGACACACCGCCGATCTGGTGATCGAGCGTGTCATAGACGCTGACGCGCCCGTCGACGTCGACGGCCAGCCGCCGCGCGCCGGGGAAGAACGCATAGCGGATGTTGTTCTGCGACCCGCTGGAGCTCGGCGCGCCGAGCTCCCCGGGCCACCAGCTCCCAGAGCCGCCCCCGGACGCCGGCACGAACAGGCTGACCGGCGAGCCCCCCAGGCCTCCGCTGCCGCCTTGCTGCTGCTGCTGCCAGCCCTGCGCCGGATAGCTCGCCGGCGCCGGTGCGAACGGCTGGCTGGCCAGCAGATTCGACAGCTCGGCGCACAGGCCCTCCACCTTGGCCTTCAGCCCGCTGTTGAACATGTCCCCGATCATGGTCATGCCGCCCTGCATCCACTGCCCACCGCCGCCCAGCTCGGGGTGATAGAACTGCGCCATCGTCCCGTTCCCGTTCACGAGCGCCTGCAAGAGCGTCATCACCGCGTCGGTGCTGACGAAATAGCGCTGTGACAGGTCGGAAACTCTCTGCTGACCTTCGGGGGTGAGTGGCTGCATGAGGAGGCGCTCCAGGAGGGAAGCGCCGAGCCTTGCACGGCGGTCCGCCGCTCGCAATGCGGGCGAGCGGCGATGAGGAGGGAGACGACCGCTCAGCCCGCGAGCTTGCGCGCGCTCGCGAGCTGGACACAGACCGCGACGACATCCATCGCGACGCGAATCTGCTCGAGCGGCGGCATCGACGGCGCGATCCGGATGTTCCGGTCGCGAGGGTCGCGGCCGTACGGGTACGTCGCCCCGGCGCCGGTGAGCTTCACGCCCGCCTTGTCGGCCAGGCGCACGACCTCCTTCGCGCAGCCGTCGAGGGTGTCGAGGCTGATGAAGTAACCGCCGCGCGGCGAGGTCCAGCTGGCGATGCCCTTGCCCCCGAGCTCGCGCTCGAAGATGCTCGTCACCGCCTCGAACTTGGGCCGCAGGAGCTCGGCGTGCTTCTGCATGTGGCCCAGCAAGCCCTTGTAATCCTTGAAGAAGCGCACGTGGCGCAGCTGGTTCACCTTGTCCGGGCCGATGGTCTGGATGCCGAGGTGCTTCTTCGCGTCCGCCACGTTCGCGGGGCTCGACGCCATCGCCGCGACGCCGCTGCCCGCGAACGAGATCTTCGACGTCGAGGCGAAGACGATCGGCCGGTTGGGGTTGCCCGCCGACTGACACGCCGACACGATGTCCGCGAGCCGATCGCCCTCGGCGTAGAGGTCGTGGACCGCGTAGGCGTTGTCCCAGAACAGGCGGAAATCCGGGGCCGCCGCCTTCATGCTGGCGAGCCGGCGGACGACCTCGGGGGCGTACGTGGTGCCGGTCGGGTTGCTGTACTTGGGGACGCACCACATCCCCTTGATGGCCGCGTCCTGGGCGACCAGCCGCTCGACCTGATCCAGGTCCGGGCCGGCGTCGTTCAGATCGACCGCGATCATCTCGATGCCGTGGTGCTCGCAGATCGCGAAGTGGCGATCGTAGCCGGGGCTCGGGCAGAGGAACTTGACCTTGGGCTGCTTCGCCCAGGCGCCGTTGCCGTCGGGCACGCCGTGGACGAGCGCGCGGACCACCGCGTCGTGCATCATGGTCAGGCTGCTGGTGCCGCCGACGATGACCTGCGCAGGGGGCACCTCGAGCAGCTCGGCGAAGATGGCCTTCATCTCGGGGAGCCCGTCGAGGCCCCCGTAGTTGCGCGTGTCCGACCCGTCCGAGGCGACGAGGTCGTTCGCGGTGGGCAGGGCGAGCAGGCCGTTCGCGAGGTCGAGCTGCTCGGACGACGGCTTGCCCCGCGTCATGTCGAGCTTGAGGCCGCGGGCTTCAAAGGCAGCATAACGTGCCTCGAGCTCCCGGGTGAGCGAGGCAAGAGCATCGGGGGACAACGAGCGCAGTTCGGTCATGGCGGGCGATGTCTAGCAGAATTTCGCGGCCGCGTCGCGACCCGCGTGGGGCCGCGCTCCCCGCGCCGGAAATGCCGCGGTCGGCAGCGGAAACACCGCGGCCGGGCCGCCCGTCGCGCCCCCTCTACGCCCGCCGCCGCCTCCGCCCTCGCGGCCGGCGCCTCGCCCGCGCCTGGGCCCGCTGTGACAGCCGCCCTCCGCCGTGATGCGTTTTGCCACGAGCCCTGTGCCGCCACGCCCCGCCTGGCCCAGAGGCCGCGTCGGCGGCCTCTGGTACGGCCGATGCACGGGCCGGGTGATCTCATGTTCAGAGGAGGATCTATGGCTGTCGAGGCCCTGCGCAAGAATCACATGATGGCTCACCTGCTCGGCGCGCTCGAGCGCGGCGAGCCGATCGGGCGCTACGGTCGCCTGGTATTCGCGATGATCGCTCACCACTTCCTCGATCGCGACGAGCTCGTCGACTGGCTCAGCCGCGACCCGGAGGGCGGCGTCGAGGAGGCCCGCTCGCTGGCGATGCAGGTCGAGCGGCGCGGCTACAGCCCGCCGCGGCGCGAGCGGATCCTGGAATGGCAGCGGCAGCAGGAGTTCCCCATCATCCCGAACGCCGACGATCCCGACGAGGGGAATGTCTACAAGGACCTCGAGTTCCCCGAGGAGGTCTATCAGCATATCAATGAGTACTACGAGCACAAGGCGGCGAGCTGACGGCGGCCGCGGTCCCGCAGGGCCGCGAAGCGAGCTCGCGCGGCGGCGCCTGCTCGGCATGGGGAGTGCTGGGGCCCTGGTCGGGCTCCTGGGATGCGGGCGAGGTCAGGTGACCACGAGCCCGTCCGGGCCTCCGGAGGAGGATCAGGCAATGCAGGCAAGGAGCGCCGGCGTCACCACGAACGACCCCTCGCGCCTCCGGGCGCGGCCGAACGCCAAGCCCGGGGGCGAGCTCTCCGCCGGGCTGAGGCCGCTCGGGCGGTCCCCGCGGCGCGACGGGTTGCTCTACGTCCCGGCGGGGTACCGGCCGGACCGCCCGGCGCCGCTCGTGGTCCTGCTGCACGGGGCGGGGGGCAGCGCGCACCACGGGATCGCGCTGCTGCGAGAGCTGGCGGACGCGGCGGGGCTCCTGCTGCTCGCGCCCGACTCCCGCCATTCGAGCTGGGACATCATCTCGGACGACGCGTACGGGCCCGACGTCGCCTTTCTGGACGGCGCGCTCGAGCAGCTGTTCGGCAGCGCCGCGGTCGATCCGGCGCGCATCGCGATCGGCGGCTTCTCGGACGGCGCGTCGTACGCGCTGTCGCTGGGGCTCACCAACGGCGACCTGTTCACCCATGTGATCGCGTTCTCGCCGGGCTTCATGGCCCCTGCGGAGCAGCGCGGCCGGCCGCGCATCTTCATCTCGCACGGCGCGCAGGACCAGGTGCTGCGGATCGACCCCTGCAGCCGCCGCCTCGCGCCGCTGATCCGGGTCGCCGGATACGACCTTCGCTACCAGGAGTTCGAGGGCCCGCACGCGGTTCCCCCGGAGATCGCGCGCGACGCCCTCCGCTGGTTCTTGCCCGAGGCGGGCTGATCCTACCGTGAGAAGAACACAGAATTAACGCAAAGGCGCAAAGGCGCAAAGGCGCAAAGGCGCAAAAGCGCCTTGAGAAGTAGGGGGAAAGAATCCCCTCTAACTCTTCTCTTTTTTTTTTGCGCCTTTGCGCCTTTGCGCCTTTGCGCCTTTGCGTTTTATCTTCTCTCTCTGTGCGTCTCCCAGCCCAGCTCGCCGTCCGGGAGCCACATCCGAGCGGTGGGCCGCCGGGGCGAGCCCGGCGGCGTCCGCCTCACTCCGCCGCGATGGCTTCCTCGCTGTAGGTCGTGTGGCGCACCTCGGGGTTGTTCTCGAAGTACGCCTTGCCGGCCAGGCGCTTCACGAGCGGGCTGAACCGCTCCGCCGCCTTGCCGCGGAGGATGTCGCGGACGAGCGCGACGTCCTCGCGCGCCCGGGAGAGCGTCTCCGGGTCGGTCAGGAACGCCTTTGCGGCCGCCGCCTTGGCCGGAGCCGCCTTCACCGCCTCGCGGACCCCCACCGCCGCCGCCCGGACCTTCGCCGCGGCGCGCTCGGCGGCCGAGTGCTTGATGAGCGGCGCCACCTCGTAGACCAGGTTCGCGGCCGACCCGGCGACCCGGTGCGGCGCGTGGTGCAGCGGGCTCGCGTACTTCGGGTGCTGCTCGAGGAACGCGCGCACCTCGGCCTCCGTGACGCCCGTCTCCTCGTAGGCGCGGGCGAGCTCCTGCTCGGCCAGGATGCGCGCCTTGAACATGTACATCTGGATGCGCGAGTAGAAGTTCGTCGCGCCGTCGCCGCTCGTCTCGACCGCGCAGAAGATCGTCCCGGGGTAACGCGCCGTGATCAACGACTGCACGCCGTCGGAGACGCCCGAGGACGGCATGCAGCCGAACGGCTTCACGCTCACCGTGAGGTGCGCCTTCGACTTCACCGCGTTCACGATGAGCTTGCCGACCTCCATGTGCCCCTCGCCGCCGCGGAGGTCGTTCGAGTAGTAGTCCTTCGCCACGTCCGCGACGAGATCCATGTCCGGG
The DNA here is from genome assembly GCF_000418325.1 of Sorangium cellulosum So0157-2. Classification (GTDB taxonomy): domain Bacteria; phylum Myxococcota_A; class Polyangia; order Polyangiales; family Polyangiaceae; genus Sorangium; species Sorangium cellulosum_D. The sequence goes on along the minus strand of NC_021658.1, from coordinate 10,580,436 downwards.
AGGTGGTAGTCGAACAGGCCGAGCGGCAGCGCGAACGCCTGGAAGCCGACGCGCAGCGCCGACTCGGCGAGGCGCATCGTCGCGAGCCGCTTCGCCACGCCGAACTCGTCGAGGCCGGCCAGGCCGTAGTTGCCCTCGTCCGCGCCGCGCAGGTCGCGCCGCTCGCGGGTGTCGCGGGCGCACTCCCAGATGTTGTAGAGCAGCCACGCGGTCGTGAGCTGGATGTCGTTCTCGCCGCCCTCGCTCTCGAGGAACTTCTGAAGGGCGTAGTTGCCGTCGCCCTCCGTCGTCATCGCCCAGAACTCGCCGATGATCGACGTCTTCGCCTTGGGCCGGAGCTTGTCCACCCGGACGGCCTCGAACTCCTTGCGCGCCTCGTAGAGCGCGCGGAACACGTTCGTCTGCTCGTAAAGCGCCTTGTAGAGGATGCGCTTCGCGCTCTCCATCGCGCGGTTCGTCGCGCCGGGCTCGACCTCGTAAGGCCGGACGCGGTAGCCGAGCGCGTTCAGCGTGTCGCCGCAGACGATCGCCTTGATGATCGCGATGAAGAAGGCGGGGTTCATCTCGAGGCCGACGTCGTCGCCCGTCGCCTGCGAGAGGCCGCCCGTCTGCTGGAAGAGCATCACCCGGAAGCCGTCGAAGCCGGCGTCGCGCAGCGCCTTCCGGTACTCGGTCACGTACATGCCGAACCGACACGGCCCGCAGGCGCCCGCGGTCAGGAACACGTAGTTCTTGATGATGTCCTCGGTCTTCATCCCCTGCTTGTCGCGCAGGTCGATGAGGTGCTTCACCAGGCCGCCGACCGTGAAGTACGTCGGGTTGCACTGCCCGCGGTTGCCGAACTCCTTGCCCGTCTGGAGGCCGGCGTTGTCGCTCATCCCGAAATAATGGACGTTGTAGCCGAGGCCCTTCAGCGCGCCCTCGCACAGGAAGTCCTGCGCCGCGGTGAGGCCGCTGATGAGGAGCGTCACGTTGTCGCGCTCCTTCTTCGTCATCTTCGGCTTGAGCATGTTGTCGACCCACTGCCGACGCTCGGCCTTCAGGCCGAGCCGCTCCCGCTCGGCCTCCTCGAACGCCCTGAGCTCCGCCTCGATGTCGATGTCCGCCTTGATCGATTTCTTCTCGCCCACCAGAGGAAGGCGCGTCTTCTGCGTGATCGTCTGTTCCATGGCGTGGCTTCCCTTCGCTCGGATGCTGGAAGGGGCCGGGCGCGCCGTCCCCCCCTCGACCTTGGCCGTGTCTTCAGGCTTCCAAGGGGACGACGGTCCCGTCGGACTGCTTCTTCTTGAGCTGGACGAGGCCCGTCTTCGGCGCCTCGGGCGGAGACGCCGGCGCGACGTAGCTCCGCACCTTCTCGGCGAGCGCCGCGATCTCCCGCTCGAGCGCGGGATCGGTGATCTTGCGCGCCGCCTGCTGCTCCCGCTTCAGCTCGAGCAGCTCGAGCCGCTTCTCGTCGATGCGGTGGACGAGCTCCGCCTTCTTCTTCGCCGCGTCCTCGAGCGCCTCCTCGTGCAGCTTGAGGCTGTGCGCGTACGTCTTCACGCGGATCTTGATCGAGCCGCCCGGCTTGTTGGCGTCGATGTCGTGCAGCGCGGCGTACGGGGTGGCGCTCGAGCTCACGATGCTGTCGATGATGCCGTAGGTCGGCGCGTCGTGGCCGCACTTGAAGCTCGACAGGTCGAGCAAGACGACGTTCGGGTGGCGGGCGGCGAACTTGACCGCCCACACCTTCTGCGCGCTGTTCGCCGAGTAGTTCTCGGGCCAGACGTCGTTGATGTCGAGCGGGTGCTGGCCGTTCGCGATCTCGTCCTTGAAGTACCGCGCGAGGTACTCCATGTCGCGCGGGATCGACCGCACCGAGAGGATCGGATAGCCGAGCACCTGGAACTCCTCCGGGATGCCGTGGTTCAGGCCCGGATCGGAGTGGTACGGCCGCCCGACCATCAGGATGGCGACGCGGTTCTCGGCCTCGACCGTCTCGAGGATCGCCCGCCCCTTGTCCTGGAGGTCGCGCTCGAACTGCGAGAGCGCCCGCATCCCCTCGCGGTGCGCGTGGTCGCTCTCGTCCTCGGTGACGCCGAGCCGCGGGCCCCACGTCTCGAACATCCGGCGCGCCGTCAGCGTCATCTCGGAGAACGTGAGCGGCGGATCGAGGTACTCGATGCCGCGCGTCTTGAAGAAGTCGATCTCCTTCGTGAACGCCGCCTTCATGACGTCCGGCACGCCCGCGACGATGGGGCAGCTCGTCTTGTCCATCACCCCCTCGCCGAAGCTCGGCACATGGGTGAGGATCGGGAAGAAGATGTAATTGAGCTTCTTCTCGTCCGAGTGGTGCTGGAAGAGCAGGTTGTGGATGTGGGCCTGCGCCACCTTGGAGGGGAAGCACGGGTCGATGGAGCCGTACTTGCCGCCCTCGACCCACATCTCCTCGCTCGTCGCGTCGCTGAAGACGACGTTCTGCTTCGGGACGCCGAGCGCCTCGAAGTAGGCCCGGTAGTACGGGCCCGTCGAGTAGATGTTGAGGACGCGCGGGATGCCGATGCGGACGCGGCGGAGGCGCTCGCGCACCTCGGGCCCGCTCCGCCGGAACGGGCGCGTCGTCTCCACCCGGCGGATGCCGAGGAAGCCCTTCTTGACGACCACGTCCTTCACCGGCGCGCCGTCCTCCGGCAGCGGCGCGGTGGCGTAGAAGTGCCGGAAGGCGAGCTTCGACTCGTAGTCGACGAGGTTCGGGAACTGCTTCGCGATCTTCTTCCGCTCGGCGACGAGCGCGAGCATCGCCTGCTCGCTCTCGACCGTGCCCTTCTCGCACGAGAAGCCCGAGATGTAGCGGCTCGTCGTCCCGTCGGGCCGCTTCGCGTCGATGAACGTCCGCTTGCACTCGTTCGGGCAGAAGTGGCAGACCGTCTCCTCGTCGTTCTTCGTCGTGTATTCGAGGGCGATCGCCGCGTCGATCCCGATGAACGTCGAGCGGCCCCTGCGCTTCACGACCCGGAGCGTCTCGAACGCGGCGCCGAGCGCGCCGGCCTCGCCGGTGTGCGGGTGGACGAACACCTCCGCGCCGGGGACGCGCTCCTTGATGTAGTCGACCTGCGCCTTGACCGCCGCGAGGTTGTACTGCGTGCCGCCCTGGAGCACGTAGCGCGTGCCGAGCGCCGCGAGCCGCGGGATCTGCACGACGTACTGCCACACGTTCTTCGGCAGCACCTGCGCGAGGCCGGCGAGCAGCTCCTCCTTCGAGAAGCCCTCCTTCTGGAAGTTCACCCGGTCGGTGTCGAGGAAGACGGCGCAGCCGTAGCTGAACTTCGGCGCGAGCTCGGCGCCGAACGCCGTGTCGGCGTACTCGGTCACCTTCAGGCCGAACTGGTCGGCCATCGCCTGGAGCAGCATGCCGTTGCCGGCAGAGCACGAGTTGGAGAGGCGGAAGTTCGCGATATCGCCGTTCTTCATGAACAGGACCTTGATGTCCTGTCCGCCGATATCGCAGATGACGTCGACGTCGCCGAAGAACTTCACCGCGCTCATCATGTGGGCGACGGTCTCGACGATGTTGACGTCGGCCCGCATGCACTCCTGGAGCACGTCGGCCGCGTACCCGGTGCCGCCGAACCCGAGCACCTCGATCTGCGCGCCCTGGTCGACCACGTACTGCCGGAGCTGGGCGAGCAGCTCCTTCGCGTCCTGGATCGGGTTGCCCTTCGAGAGCTGGTAGGCCTTGCAGACGATGGCCCCGTCCTCGTCGATGAGCACCGCCTTCGACGAGGTGGAGCCGCCGTCGAGGCCGATGACCCCGCGCACCACCTGGCCGGGCGCGAGCTTCATCGGCGTGAACCGCGGGATGCTGTAGAGCTTGCGGAACTCGTCGACCTCGTCCCGCGTCTTCACGAGCGGCGGGCCCGCGCTCTCGCCGAGCCGGGCCTTGCGGCCGTTCGTCATGTACTCGATGAGCCCGGCCTTGCCGGCGTAAAGGCCGACCTCCGGCGCCTCCTTGAGCCCGTACACGCAGGCGCCGAACGCCGCGTAGTACTGCGAGTTCTCCGGGACGAAGATCGTCTCCTCGATCGGCCGGTCCTTCGGCCAGCCGTAGCCGCGCTCGTCCCAGGTCTCGGGGATCCGCTTGCGCCAGCACTCCTGGAGGAAGGGGAGGTAGGTGTTGGGGCCGCCGAGCAGGATGACCTTGTGCTTCAAGGTCGAGCCGCGCGTGAGCACCGACAGGTTCTGGAGGACGATCGCGTCGGCGAGCGAGCAGAGGATCTCCGTCGAGGGGATACCGCTCTTCACGAGGTTCACGATGTCCGTCTCGGCGAAGACGCCGCACTTCGCCGCGACGTGGTGGAGCTTCGAGTCGTCGAAGTGGATCTTGACCACCTCGCTCGACGGCAGGCCCACCTTGATCATGCACTTGTCGATGGTGGCGCCCGTGCCCGAGGCGCACTTGTCGTTCATCGACGGCGCGGCGGTCTTGTCGCCCGTCTTCTCGTCCCGCTGGAAGATGATGATCTTCGCGTCCTGCCCGCCGAGCTCGATGACGCTGCCCACGTCCGGGTGCAGGTTCTCGACCGCGAGCGTGACCGCGTTGACCTCCTGGACGAACTTGGCGCCGAGGCCGGCGCAGAGGGGCGCCGCGCCGGAGCCCGTCATGAACACCCGCCAGCTCTCGCGCGGGGACGCGGGGAACGACGCCTCGATCGCCTCGAGGAGCTCCAGCACCTTCTCCGGCTGCTTCGTCTGATGCCGCTGGTAGTCGCTCCAGAGAATCTCGAGCGTCTGCGGATCGAGCACGACCGCCTTCACGGTCGTCGAGCCGACGTCGATGCCGACCACGACCGGATCCTGGATCTGCCTTCCCATCGGGGCTCCTCCCACCGCCATCGCCGGTCACCAGCGCCCGACTGACTGGCTGGTCAGTCGTGATGGCTACAACGGGATGACCCGAAAATCAAATGATTCGGTGCGTCTCGGCCGGCGGCGATCGCCGGTTTCCCGGGATCTGCGTCCGGGGCGCAAGGTTCCGCCGCTGGGCTCGGCGCACGCGGCGCGATGCGGCCGGCGTGCCGGCCCGCGCGCCGTCCACCGTCCTCCGATCTTTCCGGCGCTCTTCGGGCGCGACGCCCGGACGACGCCGCGGCGGAGACATCGCGCCCCAGGTGACGGGCCGGTGGTGGTAAAGCGACCGGCCCATGAACAAGTCCGAGCGCCGCCAAGCCCTCCTCCGGGCGGCGCGCACCGTGTTTTCCGAGAAGGGCTATCACGAGGCGAAGGTCGACGACATCGTCGCGCTCGCGAAGGTCGCGAAGGGGACGTTTTACCTGTACTTCCCCGACAAGCGCTCGGTGTTCGGCGAGCTCGTTCGCGGGCTCTTCTCGCGCCTCGGCGGCGCCATCCTGCGCGTGGATCCGTCGGCGGACGTGGAGGCGCAGGTCAAGCACAACATCCGCGCGATCGTGGCGGTCTTGCTCGACGATCCGGCGCTGACGAGCATCCTCCTGTCGCACGCGGCGGGGCTCGATCCGGCGTTCGTCAAGGAGCTGCGCGCCTTCCGCCAGGAGGTGAAGCTGCTCCTGGAGCAGAGCCTCGCCGAGGGGCAGCGGCTCGGCGTCATCGAGCCGGGCGACACGGAGCTCTACGCGACGTTCACGATCGGCGCGCTGAAGGAGGTGCTGTTCGAGAACGCCCTCGAGGACCAGGCCCGGCCGCGCGAGCGGATCGTCACGGCGCTCTACGATCTCCTGCGGCGCGGCTACCTCCGGATGGACCCGGCGCCCGGCCAGCCGGCGCTGCGCCCCGAGCCCGGCCAGCCGGCGCCGCGCGCCCGCCGGGCCAGGCCCCGAGGCAACTGACCGGCGCGTCAGTCAGGGCGGTGACGATGCAGGTCCAGCGGACGGCGTACGGCCGAGGCGCGGCATGACGATGTGCGCGATGAAATTGTGCAGGGTCCGGGTGCCGAGCTGGTCCGGGGAGAGGCGGTCGAGGAGCGCCGGGACGTCGAGGCCCTCGGCCTGCAGGACCTCGCGGCGAAAGGCGATGTAGCCGGCGATGACGTCGTGATCCATCTCGGGGTGGAACTGCACGCCGTAGCAGGTGCTCGTGAAGCGGATGACCTGGTGGTCGTCGAGCTCGGTGAACGCGAGGCTCCGGGCGCCCTCGGGCAGCGTGCCGACCGTGTCGACGTGGGTCGCGTGGGTCTCGAAGCTCGACGGGAGGCCGTCGAAGAGGACGTCGTCGGCGCGGCGCTGGACGCGGATCCGGCCGATCTCGCGGCCGCGCGGGTTGCGGATGACCTCGCCGCCGAGCGCCTGGGCGAGGATCTGGTGGCCGAAGCAGATGCCGAACGTGGGGGTGCCGGCGCGGACGACGTCGCGCAGCCACGCCTCGCAGCGGAGCATCCAGGGGTCGCGGTGGGGGACGTTGGCCGAGGAGCCGGTGATGACGAAGGCGGCGATCCCGGGGGCGTCGGGCGCGGGGAGCTCGCCCGTGCGGGCGTCGAAGACGGCGTATCCGCCCCGCCAGGCGGCGCCGATCGTCTGCTCGATCAGGACGGCGAACTCGCCGCGCCGCTCGAGGACCGGGGGCACGGGCTCACCGGTCTTCACGATGACGATCTTCTTGTCCTTTTCGTCCTGTCCCACCCGGTGAACATAGCAGAGCGACCGCCTCGGCAAGGGTGGGACTTGGCAGCGCGGGGCGGGGGCGCGAAGATGCTCCCGCATGTCGGCCTATGTCGTGTCGCGCCCCGTGTGGCGGCGGTTTCGCCCGCGTTTCCTGGCTCGCGCTGCGGCGCACGTGAGGGCCGGCGGGCACGCGGCCATCGTGCTGCCGGACGAGCGGATCGATCTCCTCCTCTCGGTCGACGCGCAGGGCAAGCTCACCGAGCTCGGGCTGTGGTCGCTCCTGTCGATCGAGCAGCAGCGCTTCCGGCGGGTGGCCGAGGGCCCGGCGCAGGGGCTCGCGACGGCGCGGGTGAAGCGGCAGTACGAGGGCTCGGTGCTCGACTGGTGCGAGCGCGACAGCGTGCACGCCGGGGCGCTCCGCGAGGTGGCGCTCGACTGCCTGGCGTGCGGCGCCTGCTGCCACGACGCGAACGTGGTGCTCGACGACGTGGACCTCTCGCGGTGGCGGGAAGCCGGGCGGGGCGACCTCACGGGGCGCGCCTACGTGCGGCGGGCGCGGGACGGGAAGATCACGCTGCGCTTCGCCGCGAGCGGCCGCTGCCAGCACCTCTGCGACGACAGGCGCTGCGCGATCTACGAGATCAGGCCGGACAACTGCCGCGCCTTCGTCGTGGGGAGCGAGGCGTGCCTGTCGGCGCGCGAGGAGACGCTCGGGATCCGGGACGGGGCGGCGCTGGACTAGGCGCGCGGCCGCTCACGGGAGCGGCGCGCAGCCGGGGTAGAGCGCGTTGAAGTCGTCCCGCTCGAGGTACACCGTGATGACCTCGGGGTACTTGACCAGGCCGCCGGACCAGCCGTCTGGCCCGCTCGCCTCGGTGTAGCAGTCCTCGACGAAATCCGCCGAGGTGTTCTCGCACGTCTGCAGCTCGGGCTGCGCCAGGTCGCGGCAGGGGCCGGCGAAGGCGAGCGCGCAGCCCTCGCTCGCGCCGCAGGATCGCCAGGGCACCTCGGCGCTCGAGCTCGCGCCGCACTGCGCCTCCACGGCGGCGCCCGCGCACGCGTACATGCCGTGATCCGGGCCGCTGCCGAACAGGTTGCCGTAGAACGCCGCCTCCTGCGCGTTGAACTGCGCCCGCTCGGTCGTGGTCGTCCCGAGCGCCTCGTGCTCGCCGCGCAGCGAGATGGGCACCTCGACGCCGTAGCCGTTGACGTGGGCGAGCAGGCACGCGCTCACCCAGCGCTGGCCGGCGGCATCCAGCGGCTCGTCGCGCCAGTCCGGGGCGACGCCGACGGCGCCGGGGAAGGTGTAGGTCACGCCGCCGTGCGCGCCGCTGAGGCTCTCGCCCTCGGGCAGGGCGCACCGGATCACGTAGGTGAGCAGCTCGCGGCCCTCGGGGGTCTCGATGAGCTCCGTGGAGGAGAGGTCCGCGCCGCTCGGCGACAGCCCGCCCGCGGACAGGCCGTTCATCGAGAGGCGGTTCATCGAGAGGCGGTTCATCGACAGGCGGTTCGTCGAGGTGAGCGCCTCTCCCGTCGACCCAAGCTGCCCCTCGGCGGGCTCGCCCTCGAGCGCCTCCGCGAGGCAGCCGGTCTGCGCGACACCCGCGGCGAGCGCCGCGATGAGGATGAGCAGGTCATGCGTGCGTGACATCGATCGCTCCTGGGGCCGAATGCCGCGAGCTGGCGGGGGTCTCCTGGGATCACGGCGAGGCGCCTCGACCAGCGGACGATCGCTCGTGGCTCACCCCGAGCCGCCCGGGAGCTGCGGGGCGTGTGCGACCCGGAAGCTGCCCTGAGGCACGGCGATTCTGCCGATGTCGGGCACTGCAACGTCCAGGCCGTGAGGGCGATCTCGCAGGGGCCGCGAGCATCCGGGCAGGCTCGGCCGCCGCGCGTCCGCCCGACGATCCCGGGGGCCGGCGATGGATGGTGCAGCTGGCCACATGGGGCGATTTGTCGCGGGCTCGCGGGCTCGCGCGCGCGATGGAAAGCCGCGGGGCATCGCCCTTCGAGGGCGGGCGCTCTCGGATCGCGACGTCCCGCTGCGCTCCGCGTCCCACGTGGTGGGAGGATCGCGGGCGGGTGGCGCGATGCGCGCGCGGCGGCGAGGGGGCGCGCTCTCTGGTACGTAGGCGTCGAGAGGCGCCAGACGATGCAGAAGACCGAGGGTGAGCTCGCGCGAGGGCCGGACGAGGCGGGGGTCGCCCCCGGTGCAGCGCGCGAGGTTGTCGAGGGGGCGAGGGGGCGGACCGCCGCCGCGCGGCTCCGGGCGCAGCGCGCCGCCTGTCTCCTGATCTTCCTCGCCAACGGCTTCTGCATGGGCACCTGGGTGACGCGTATCCCCGACTTCAAGCGCGCGCTCGCGCTGAGCGAGGCGACGCTCGGCAACGTGCTGCTCGCGCCGGCGCTCGGCGCGTTCGTGGGGATGCCGCTCGCCGGGTGGCTGGTCGCGCACCTGGGGAGCCGGGTCGTGGCGGTGTCCGCCGGCGCGGCGTTCGCGATCAGCCTGTTCGGGCCGGGGCTCGCGCGGACGCCGGTCGAGCTGTTCCTCGTGCTCACGTTCTTCGGCGTGTCGAACGGCGTGATGGACGTGTCGATGAACGCCAATGCCGCCGAGGTGGAGGAGGCGTGGGGGCGGCCGATCATGTCGTCGTTCCACGCGCTGTACAGCGCCGGAGGGCTCGCGGGCGCGGCGGCCGGCGGGGCGCTGGCGCACGTCGGGGTGGCGCCCGCCGCGCACCTGTCTCTCGCGGCGGTGGCGGCGCTGCTCCTCGTCGGGCTGCTCTCGCCCTGGGTGCGGCCCGGCGTCCCCGCGCCGGAGCCGCCGAGGAACCCGTTCGCGCTGCCGCCCCGCGCGATGTGGCCGCTCTGCGCGATCGCGTTCCTGTGCATGTTCGGCGAGGGCGCGATGGCCGACTGGAGCGCGGTGTACCTCCGCGAGACGCTCGGCACGACGGCGGCCTTCGCGGCGACGGGGTTCGCGGCCTTCTCGGTGGCGATGGCGGCGGGCCGCTTCCTCGGCGACGGGGTGAGCAGCCGGCTGGGCCCGGTCGCGGTGGTGCGCGGCGGGGCCGTCCTGGTGACGGTGGGGCTCGCCGCGGCGCTGGTGATCGGCCGTCCGATCGCCGGCCTGTTCGGGTTCGCGTGCGTGGGGCTCGGGCTGTCGTGCGTCATCCCCACGGTCTTCAGCGCGGCCGCGCGCTCCGGCCCCACGGGGACCTCGATCGCCGCCGTCGCGACGTTCGGCTACCTGGCGTTCCTCGGCGGTCCGCCGGTGGTCGGCCACATCGCCGCGGCCACGAGCCTGCCGTTCGCGCTGTCGCTCATCGTTGTCGGGGCGATCGCGATCGTGCTGCTCGCCGGGGCCGCGGGCGGTCCGGCGAAGGCGGCGCAGGGCGAGGAGAGCGTGGCGGGCGAGGGCGTGGAGACGTGAGCGGCGGCGAGGGAGGAGGCGGTTTTCAACCATCCCAGAAGCTCGCCGTCGTCCATCCGCCCGTCTCTCCATCGAGGATCCGGATGCCCTCGGCCTCGATCGCGTCAGCGAGCTCCTCGGTGGTGCCGTCGTCGCCGGAGACGGCGACTTTCATCGTGCCCCAGCGTTCTCGTGCCCATGTCACGACGGGGATCAGCTCGCGGGAGCCTCGAGCCCGGACATCGACGACAGGAATGCCGCGTGTCGGACTCGACTCCCAGATGGCGTACGCTGCGGAAACATACAACCTCGACCGCGCGTCGCTGCACTCGCGGACGAGGGGCACATTCAAGCGCTCGGGGAGCTCGCCCCACGCCTTGAGCGGGATCGTCAGGAGCGCGCTGGCATGCCCCATCGCGTCCAGATCGGCGTTGAACGCGAGCCGCTCCAGCCACGAGACCACGCCCCCACCCACGAACTCGAAATGCCCATAGGCCGCATCGCAGGACCACATCGCCCCGGTCGCATCGCACAGGTACGACTCGAACTCCGGTCCTCCTCCGATGCAGATCATGTCGAGATCGCCCCACCGGTAGAAGGGCCACTCGCCTCGGGCGAGCTTCGGGGCGCCACGGGCGACCGCGACGGCTGTCGGCGCTGCTCTCCGCGCGGCATCAGGGAGGTCCTCGATGCGCCAGAGCCCGAGCCAAATGTTTCCCTCGCCAGGTCGCAGGAGCAGCGTCCGCCCGAGGAGGAGCAGCTCTTCCGGAGCGCCGGCCATCGCCGCGGGAGGCGGCGCGGCGGGGAGGACTACCGCATGGCGGCGGAGATATTCCCGCAGGCGGGCACTGCCGAGGGCCGGTGGATGACGGCGAATCCGCTCGAGGCGCGTCGGCGTCGCTTCGACCGTCTCCATCACGTGACCGCGGAACATTCGCTGCTGTCGGATCAGATCCCGCCCCGCGATCGAGACGACCACCTCATCGTCGCCGGGACCGCGATGCAAGTGCTCCAATCCACCTTGGGTGGACCGTTGCTCTATATCGCTGACGAAGGTGAGGTGCGCATCCGGTGCCGGCATGCTCGCGCAGAAGCCCAGCGAGCTGCATCGCTCCAGGATCCGTGCGGATCCATTGATGGATCGCGCGAGGAAATGAGAATCCCAGCACAGGATCTCGTCGTCGCAAAAAGCGTTGTCCACGGCGTCGATCGCGCCCAGACCGAGCGCCAGCGCGAGATCTCGGCCCCAGCGTCTCGGGAGCGCCGGGAGCGCGTCCTTGCACACGAGCACCGGGATCCACGAGCGATACTGCTGTCGTAGCACGAGCAGCTCGACACAGGCCCGCCACGAGATGGTCGAGCCCAGGTCCGCTGTCTCCCATACGCCGTCAAGTCGTTCGTTCAAGCGGATCCTTGTATGTCCTCGGCCCCAGAGGCAATAGCCGCGCTGGCACTCGTCCGTCGGAGCGTCGATCGTGGCCGGGTATCCCAGCGTGGTGCCATCGACGACGGGCATGCCTCGCCGCCCCGTCAGCTCGTAGAGCTCGTCGTCGAGCTCACGCGTGGGTGACAGGTCCGCCAGGGGCGTGCGCGGCACCACGGGAGCCGCGCGAAGTGCGTCGAGCGCGCGGTCGGACCAGCGGGTCGTCAGAGCGTTTGCCATCTGCCCTCGTGGTAGTGCCACTTCCCTAGAGCGTCGGTTGGATGCTTCGATGGATCTCTGTAATCTTCCCTGAAGGGCTTCCCCCACTCGGGAGGAGAGGCGGCTGAGGTGCCCCCGGCCGGCATTTTCTTGGTCAGGCCATGTTCGGGATCGTTGGGGTCGAGCCCTGCCAGCTTCCAGAGCCGCGGAAGCGTCTGTGAACAGTTAGGGCATGCCTGCTTGATCTGTCCGTCGCCGTCCCACTTCGCGTCTATATTCTTTGTGTCCTTGAGCGCTTGCTGGAGGTTCTTCCTCCCCTCTTCGGTCTTCGTGTCGATGCGCTTTCCAGTAGCCTGCTCCCACTGCTTCAAATAGTCACTCATGGCTTTCGGCTCGGCGCAAAGGGCCGGATTCCGGTCGAACTTTCCTTGCTTTGGCACCGCGGAAGACTTCGGCAGAGCGTCTTTTACGGCTTCGTGTAGGTTGCTCTTCCAATCCGGGTCATAGCCGGAAGTGCCCATCCCGGTGATCTGCTTCCCGTCGCTGGTGACCCCGGTAACCGTCCCCTGCATGGGGATCGCGTCGGGGTTCAAGGCATCCAAATCGATGAAGTCTGCGGGGCTCCCTTTGGCATATACGTACTCCCGCAGGCTCCCCTCCAGCCGGATCGGCTCCGGGCTCAGGTACTGCCCCGTCTCCGGGTCGTAGTACCGGTACCTGTTGTAGTAGAGCCCCGTCTCCTCGTCCGCGTACTGCCCCGGGAACCTGAGCGGCGTCAGCTCGGCCTGCTCGCCCTCGACGCGCCCGAACAGCGACGCCTCCACCGTGCCGACGAGCGCTCCGTCCCCCGTCAACAGCGCCTCCGGCATCCCGTTCGGCGCCTCGACGTAGTACCGGACCTCGGCGCGCTCGCCCCGCCGCACGCGATCCGCGAGCGGCAGCGGCGCCTCCGGCAGCACGGCGTAGGCCCGCTCTTCCACGACCGGCTCGCCGCTCGCCGCTGCGCGCTCGCGGATCTCGTGCACCAGCGCATCCCCGCTCCAGGCATACCGCGTGATGCTCTCGACCACCCGATCCTTCTCCACGCGCTTCTCGAGCCGCCGCGCGAACGGGTCGTACACGAAGCGGACCACCCGACCGTCTGGCAGCCACACCGCCTGGAGCAGGTCGCCGTCGCCCCAATCGAAGCGCCACGAACGCCCGTCGCCAGCGGTCTTGCTGGTCGCGCGCCCACCGTCGTCGTACGCGAACGTCACCCCTCCTCGCGAAAGAAGCCGCCCGCCCGGCCCATACCGCCGCTGCGACCCGCTGTCGTGGAGCTCCCCGCTCGGTCCGTGGCGGAACCCCTCGAGCACCTCCCGCCGCGCTCCCGCGGCACGCAGGCGCGCCACGATCATCCCGTTCCCGTCGCGCGGGAGCTCCAGCGAGCTCCCCCCCACGCCGTCGCCCACCGCCCCGAGCAAGCCCGCCGGCGACCAGCCATAGCCGCGCGCGAACGTCACCCCGAGCGGCCTCGGCCCCACCCACGCGGGCTCGCCTGGCCGCACGGCCGGCCCCGCCTTGGGGCTCATCACCTTCACCCAGGCGGGCAAGCCGTCCGGCGTCACCCCCTCGGCGATGCGCCCGCCCGCCGGCAGCGCCTTCTCCACCAGGTTGCCCGCCGGGTCGTAGCCCAGCCGCAGAGCCCCAGCGTCGCCGAACGACACCTCGACCGGCCGGCCCATCACGTCCCGCGCGATGTCCATGGCCCCGAACGGCCCCGACGTCCGCACCGCTTTGCCGAGCGCGTCGTACGCCGTCTCCGTCGCCGTCCGCTGGCTACCCCGCGTGACCGTCTCGCGCACCACCCGTCCGCGCGCGTCGCGCGCGTACTCGCAGGTGACGTCTCCGCTCGCGATGCGTTCCATCCGGCCGAGCGGGTCGTAGGAGATCTCATCCCTCCGCCCATCCGAGAAACTGCGCTCCACGAGCCTTCCGCACGGGTCATACGCCAGCTCGACGCGCCCCGCGCCGTCCCGGATCTCGACGATCCGGCCCATCCCGTCGTGCCGGTACGCGATCCGGCGCCCGTCGAACGTGTGTTCCTCGACGATGCGCCCCTCGCCCCGGCGCACAACCCGGTGCTCCTCGCCGACCTCGTTCACCACCCGAACGAGATCCTGCTCGCGATCGTGGAAGTACCGCACGGAGCTGCCGTCCGGGTGGACCACCTCCGTCACGACACCGATCCCGCCCCAGCGCAGCGTGGTCGCACGCCCGTCCGCGTCGACGATCCGCGACAGGCGGCCATCGGCATCATACCCGTAACCGTCCGTCGCTCCGCTCGGCCGCCGCACGGACACGAGCCTGTCGCACGCGTCATAAACATAGAACGTCTCGAACCCCCGCTCGTCCACGAAGCTCGTCACCCGTCCCAGGAAATCGTATCGAATCCGCCGCGCCGACCCGTCCGGCTCGATCACCGCCACGCGGTTGCCGAGCGCGTCGTACTCCATCCGGGTCACGCCCCCGTTCGGGAGGACCGCCTCGACGAGCGAGCCCCGCTCGTCATAGCGAAACGCCACCACGGGCCCGAGCTCGTCGAACACCGCAGTGACATCCCCATGCGCGTTCCGCTCGTAACGAGCGAATCCCCCGAGCGCGTCCCGCATCTCGGCGATGGCACCCTGCTCGTCGTAGACGTACTCCGTCCTCGCGCCCATCGGATCCACCACGGCGCATAGCCGCCCGGCCTCATCGCGCTCGCAGCGCCACGCATGCCCGAGCGCATCCTGGTACTCGAGCACGTTGCCCGCGGCGTCGAACCGGTACGAATGCACGTTCCCGTGCCAGATCACCTTGTCTGCCTTGTCCAGGCGGTTGCCCTCGACGCGCCGCTGCGAGCGCGAGGTGATCACCTCGACGAAGACGCCGCGGTCCTCGATCTTGACGTGGCAGAACCCCTTCGCCTTCGTCTCGCCGTCGTCCAGGGTGTCAGGCACCTCGCGATCGAGCGCGTCGTTGCCCGGACGCTCGCACCACGTCTCGACGCAGCGGCCCCGGTCGTCGTAGCGAAAGTGCGCCACGAGCCCCCCCGGCTCGCGACGCGTCGTCAGCCGGTGCTCTTCATCGTACTCGTACCGATGCTCGTGCCCTGCCGCGTCGATCGCGGCCGCGAGATCGCCCCGCTCCCCGTATCGGTACGTGCGAAACGACGTCCATCGTCCCTGCGCCGACGCGTTCTTCACCTCGAAAGCGGCGATCCTGCCGTCCGGGTGTCGGCGGACGCGCACGATCCGCCCTGCGCTGTCGATCACCTGCGACAGGCGATTCCCCTCGTACGTCAGGCGAACCTCGTTCCCGTACCGATCGACGATACGCGATAAGAGCCAGCATCCCTCCCGTCGCTCGCCGAGCACGTACAAGAGCCCTTCCGCCTCCAGCGTGTAGCCGGCCGCGTGGCGTGTCAGCCGGCCGCAGGGCAGCGCGACGGGGTGCTCCAGATCGGGCACGTCTGCCGTCGTCGGCGCGGCGTTCGGCTCCAGCATCCGCAGCGTCCTCCTCCGCTCCTCGATGCGCCAGGCCAGCGAGTGACTCCAGCCGAAGCCGAGGCCCAGATCGACGTCACGCGTCTCCGACGAGTAGCTCCGCTCGATGACCAGCGGAATCGGACCCGGCAGCGCGAGATCGATGACTTTCGCGGTGTAGACCCGCCCGGTCACGGGATCGACCGGATCTCCCGCCGAGGTGCCTCCGCCGCGCCCATGGGACGGGTTCGGGCAGCCTCCACCGCTCCCCGGGCCGCAGGAGCCGGCGTTCTTGCCGCCGCCCTGTGCTCCCTGGCCGCCGCCGTTGCCGTCGGCTCCTTGGCCGCCCCCGCTGCCGCGGCCTCCGCGCCCCCCGCCGCCTCCTCCGTTGCCCCCGCCGCCCAGGATCCACGTCCCGGGGTTCATGCCAGGGAGGGCGGGGATGTTCGGAACCGGAGCCGTGCGCGCCATGGGACGAGGGTCGCCGGCGGCCACGCGCGGCGTCAATTCACAGCACGTTGCCGTCTCGCAGGCGAGGAAGGTGTGCCAAGACGAGCTTGTTCTGTGCCAACCCAGGGGGGGTCCGACACTGGCTCAACCGCAATGCATTGCGACACACCGGGGTCCGGACCCCTCGAGAACGCTCCGCGGGGCGTCATTTTAGGCAAGATTGTGCCAAAAAACGCTCTGGATTGTGCGGTTGTGCGCCAGTTGCCTCCGGAAAGCGCCGGATTTTGTGCCAGAAGGGGGGTCCGGACCCCTCCAGACCGCAATGCACAGCGCTGGCGCGCGATCGAGACCCCTCCGGGACCGCGCTGCACAGCGCCGGCGCGGGGTCGGGACCCCCTCCGAACCGCACGTCGCATCGCCCAGGTCCGCCCTTCCAGCGCGCTCCAGGGTCGTGACGCCGGCGGCCTGGCTGGCTTGCGGTAGTTCCACCGGACCGCGAGACTCGCAGCATGGACGGCATCGACCCGAACAACCCCGTGGTGCGGCTCTGCGCCGAGGGCATGCAGGCCGAAGCCGAGGGACGGAACGAGGACGCCCGGGCCCTGTTCGAGCAAGCATGGGCCGCGCGCACCGACGATTACGAGGCGTGCATCGCCGCCCACTACGTCGCCCGCCACCAGGGGAGCGACAAGGAAACGCTCGCGTGGAACCAGGAAGCCTTGCGCCGGGCCGACGCCGCGGGCGGCGACCGGGTGCGCGGCTTCTATCCGTCGCTCCTCCTCAACCTGGGGCACTCGCACGAGATGCTCGGCGACACGGCCGAGGCGCGCGCCTGCTACGAGCGCGCGGCGGCGCTGCTCCCCGAGCTCCCCGCGGGGCCGTACGGCGACATGGTCAGGAACGCCGTGAAGCGCGCCCGCGGGCGGGTCGAGTAGCCCGCGCCCTCCCGCCCCGTGCGCTCACGGCGCCGGGGGCGCTACGGCGCCGGGGCGCTCTCCTGGGTCGGCGCGCCCTCCGGCGCGGGCGCGCCCTCCGGCGCCGGCGCATCCATCGCGCAGCGGAAGCCGATCCAGGCGTGCGCGGTCACCGGCGCCGCGGCCGTGCGGTACGTCGCGGAGAGCTTCTCCGGGCCGTCCAGGAAGCTCCCGCCCCGGATCACCTTGAGCGGGAACGACGGGTCGCCCTGCGGGTTCTCGCCGCCGGGCGGCGGGAAGACGAGCCCGTCCGAGACCCACTCGGACACGTTGCCGGCGAGATCGTAGACGCCCTCCGGGGTGCGATCGCTCGGGTGGGCGCCCGACGCGCAGGTCGCGACCTCGGTGCCGCGCGCGAGGCAGCCCTCGTTGCGGTCGTAGCAGGCGCGCTCGCACGCCGGCGCGTCGTCGCCCCAGACGTAGGCCCGCCCCGCCGCGCCGCGCGCCGCGACCTCCCACTCCGCCTCCGTGGGCAGCCGGCGGCCCCGGAAGCGGCAGTAGCTCTCGGCCTGGGAGTAGTCGACGCAGTTGATCGGGTGCCCGGTCGCGTTGCGCGGCTCGTTGCAGCGCCGCGACCACAGCTCGGCCTCCTTCTGGTCCTCGGACGCCGCCGGCACCTGCGCGCCCGGCAGGAGCTCGGGCGTCAGCGAGACGTGATCCGCGGTGGAGCACATGCGCTGCTGCATGCAGGCGCGGTAAGCGCGGACGGTCACCTCGTTGCGATCGATGTAGAACCCGCGGGTGAGCGTCACCTGGCGCGCCTCGCCCGCGCCGCCGATCGTGGTCGTGAGCGGCCCGATGAAGACCATGTCGGCCGGCGGCGCGGCGGGCGCGGCGGGCGCGGCGGCCGACGCCTCCGTCGGGGCGCTCTCCGCCGGCGCGGCGGTGGCGACCGCCGTCGCCGCGCCCGCGGGGGCCGTCGCCACGGCGCGCCCGGTGGACGGCGCCTTCGCGGTGGGGCGCGCGGCCGGGGCCCGCGCCGGCTTCTTGCCGTCGGGCGCCAGCACCAGGAAGTACGCCGCCGCGCCGGCGCCGCCGAGCAGGAGCGCCGCGAGCAGCCACGGAAGCGCCGCGCGCGCGGGGCTGCGGCCGCGCTGCGGCGGGGCGACGGGCGGCGCGGCGTACGGCGGGCCGCCGGCCGGGTGCGGGGCGGCGCCGGGCGGCGCGTCGTGCGGCGGGCCGCCGGCCGGGTGCGGGCCGCCGGCCGGGTACGGGGCGGCGCCCGCGACGGGCCTTGAGCCCAAGGCGGGCGGCGGGCGCGCCCCGGGGTAGCCGGCGGGCGCGACCGTCTCGATCATGGAGTCGTCGACCTGCGCGGTCCGGTTGCCGCCCGTCGCCAGCACGCCGGCGGCGGAGGCCGCGCCGGAGGCCGCCGCCGCGCCGCCCGTGGCGCCGGCCGCGCCGCCCGTCGGCGGCCCGCCCGCGCCGTGGCTCACCTTGACCACGGCGGGCCGCGCCGGGGCGGGCGCGCGCGCGTCGGCGAGCATCGTCGGCTCGACCGGCAGGCCGGGGGGGCCCCCGCCGACGCGCCGAGCCCGCGCGCGGCCGCGTACTCCGCGGTCGACATGCCGCCCGCGTGCTCCGCGCCGTAGGCGTCGAGCCTCGGGCCCGACCCGGCGCGCTCGCCGAGCGCCGCGGCCGAGAGCGCGTCCCAGAACTCGCCCGCGCTCGTGAAGCGGTGCTTCGGCTCGATGGAGAGCGCCTTGTCGAGCACGCGCTCGACCGCCTCCGGCGCGTTCGGCAGCCCGCGCGCGCGCAGCGTCGGGCGCACCGCCGGGTCGGCCGAGGCGATGTAGAGCTGCGTGGGGTCGTCCCCCTCGAGCGCGCGCCTGCCGCTCACGAGCTCGACGAAGATGAGCGCGAGCGCGAACACGTCGGTCCACGGGCCGGTCGCGCCGCGGGCCTTGTTGAACTGCTCGGGCGCCCCGTAGCGCGGCGTGAACGCGCTCGGCCCCTGCCGGGTCGCCGCGAGCGCCTCGGTGAACGTGGGGTGGTCGGCCAGCACCTTGGCGATGCCGAAGTCGAGCACCTTCAGCGTCCGCGCCCCGCCGACGTCCGTGAGGAACAGGTTGGCCGGCTTCACGTCCCGGTGCGCGACCTTGTGCGCGTGCGCGACGGCGAGCGCGCGCGCGGCCGGCGAGAGCAGCTGGATCGCCTCGGCGATCGACATGCCGAGCTCGCCCCGGTCGCGCCGGTCCCGGAGGTATTGCCCGAGCGTCTGGCCCTCCAGCCACTCCAGCACGAGGTAGGGCACCCACACGCCGGCCGGGGTCGTGAACGCGCCGACGTCGAGCGCCTGCACGATGCCCGAGGTGGCCCGCGACAGCCGGTGCAGGATCCGCCCCTCGCCCCGCAGCGTCTCGAGCAGGGCGTCGCGCTGGGCGGCGTCGAGCGAGGTCGGCATCTTCAGGCACTTGATCGCGATGAGCTCGCCGAAGCCCTCGTGGATCCCGCGGTAGACCACGCCGAACCCGCCGTCGCCGATGACGGCGGCGACGCGGTACTTCCCCTCGATGGTCTGGCCCGCGAGGCCGAAAGGATCGTCGGAGGGCTCCGTCATGCCCCGCTCCTAGCGCGGAGCCGCTCGCAGGCAAAGGGGCTTCAGCGCCGCGCGCGCCCGCTCGCGTCGGTTGGCGCTGGTTGGCGCTGGTGGACGTCCCTTTGCGCCCGTTCGCGTCGGTTTGCGCCCGCTTGCGCCGGCTCACGCCCGTCGGCGCCCGCTCGTGCTCGTTTGCGTGTTTGCGCCGGCCCCGGTTCGTTGGTGCTGCTTGCATCCGGCGGCCGGCGGGGCCATGGCGGTCTTCATGAAGGCACCGCGCGCGCTCGTGATCCTGGCCGAGGGAGCTGAGGAGATGGAGACCACCATCATCGTCGATGTCCTCCGGCGCGCCGAGGTCGAGGTCGTCCTCGCCGGGCTCGACGGGCCGGGGCCGGTGCGCTGCAGCCGCGGCGTGCGCCTCGTGCCGGACGCGGATCTCTCGGCGGTGTCGGGCGACTTCGACGTCGTGGTCCTCCCGGGCGGCAAGGGCGGGGCCGACCGGCTGGCCTCCTCGCCGGCCGTGGGGGAGCGCCTGCACGCGCAGGCGCACGCGGGCCGCACCGTCGCGGCGATCTGCGCGGCGCCGATCGCGCTCGCGGCGCACGGGCTCTTCCAGGGCAGGACGATGACGTGCCACCCGTCCGTGAACGACGTGGTGTCGGCGCACGGCGCGCTCGCCGCGAGCCCGGTGGTCGAGGACGGGCAGCTCGTGACCAGCCAGGGGCCGGGCACCGCGATGGCGTTCGCGCTCGCGCTCGTCGAGCGCCTCCGCGGCCGGGAGGTCGCGGAGAAGGTGCGGGCGCCGATGATGCTGCAGTCCTGAGCGCGCGCGGCCCTCCGAGGCGGCGAAGCCGGCCAAGACGAAGCCAGGGGCAGCGACTATGCCGCCTGCAAGTGCTCGATCAGGATCTTCACGCCAAGGCCGATGAGCACGACGCCCCCCGCGACGTCGAGCCGCTTGCCGAGCATCGCCCCGAAGCGCCTGCCGGCGAAGAGGCCGATCGCGCTCAGGACGGCTGTCGTGATCCCGATGGTGACCAGGGAGAGCGCGAGCGGCGCATTCAACATCGGAAGCGTGAAGCCGATCGCGAGCGCATCGATGCTCGTCGCGATGGCGAGCACGAACATGACCTTCAAGGCGAACAAGTCCTTCGGCGCATCGTCTTCGTCGTCAGCGCCGGACCGCGCCTCCCACAGCATCTTGCCGCCGATGGCCCCGAGGAGCCCGAAGGCGATCCAGTGATCCCACGCCTGCACCAAAGGCCCGACACGCGCGCCGAGGAGCCACCCGATCAAGGGCATGAGCGCCTGAAACCCGCCAAAGAAACCGGCGACGAGCGCGACGTGCCGGGCGCGAATCACCGGGACCGCCAGCCCTCGCGCGGCCGAGACCGCCGTTGCATCCATGGCCAGGCCGAGGGCGAGCAGCAGAATCGCGCCGAAGCTCACGACGCCACCGCCGACCATCCGGAGATGAATCTCGAGGATCCGCGCATGATCCCGTCGAGGGCACCTCGCGCCGAGGTCACCGCCTGGAGCACCCCTGCACAGCCGAGGTCGCCATCGGGCGCCCGCTCCACGGCCTCCAGCCGATCGCGCGTGCGTCGCGCGCGCGCCATGAGCCTCGTCGTGTTCTCGATCGTGTGCACCCGGTGAGCGTAGGGGACCATGCTACGTGCCACAAGCGGGCAGGGGCCTGCGCAGCCCGGGGGCGTCCGCGCGGCTCATGCAGATTCCTGAGCCGTGAAGGGCGGCTCACGTGCGCTATCCGCCGTGGCCAAGCCAGCGCTCACCTCCACCAGCTTCGATCGCCGCCGGCCGGTTGAACTAGAATGGCGACCGGCCGGCGCTTCAGGTCGTGCGCCAGCGGCGGCGCCGGGGAGGAAAATGCGATGCGAGCGATGGTCATCCCCGCCTTCGGCGGGCCCGAGCTGTTCGAGCTGCGTGAGGTAGAGCGGCCCTCGCCCGGACCGGGCGAGGTCCTGGTGCGCGTCGTCGCGTCGGGCACGAACCCGGTCGACGCGAAGATCCGGGCCGCCGGGAGCTGGGCGCAGATCGCGCCGCCGGTGGTCCTCGGCTACGACGTCTCCGGGGTCGTCGAGGCCGTCGGCCCGGGCGTCCGCGGCTTCGCCCCCGGCGACGAGGTCTTCTACACGCCGGAGATCTTCGGCAACCGGTCGGGGAGCTACGCCGAGTACAACGTGGCGCCCGCGTCGATCGTCGCCAGGAAGCCGCGCGGCATGTCGCACGTCGAGGCGGCCGCCATCCCGCTCGCGGGCGGCACCGCGTGGGAGGCGATCGTGCGCCGGCTCGCGGTGAAGCCCGGCGAGACGGTGCTCGTCCACGGCGGGGCGGGCGGCGTCGGCTCGTTCGCCGTGCAGTTCGCCCGCGCCTCGGGCGCCCGCGTGCTCGCCTCCGCGGGCGCGGCCAACCAGGAGACCCTGCGCGGGCTCGGCGTCGATCGCCCCATCGACTACACGTCCGAGGACCCGGCCGAGGTCGCCCTCCAGGAGACCGGCGGCGCCGGCGTCGACGCGGTCTTCGACACCGTGGGCGGAGACCTCGTCGCGAAGAGCCTGCGCGCGACGCGCCCGGGCGGCCGGCTCGCCTGCGTCCTCGCGCCCGAGGGCGACCTCTCCGCGCTCTACATCAAGAACCAGACGCTCCACGGCATCTTCCTCACCCGGGAGGCCGCGCGCCTCCGCGAGATGACGCCGCTCTTCGAGCGGGGGCTCGCGTTCCCCGTCGTCTCCGGGGTGCTGCCGCTCGAGCAGGTCGCCGAGGCGCACCGGCGCCTCGACTCGGGCCACGGCGCCGGCAAGCTGATCCTCTCGATCGCCAAGGGTTGAGCCGCCCGCGCCGAGCCGCCCGCGCCGATGCGCCCGCGCCGACGACCGAGCCGCCCGCCCGGCACCCCGGGTCGCCCCCCTCGGTCGGAGCGTTTGCGGGACCACAGCCGCGCGCGGATGGCCTTATACTGCGCCGCGTGCTGCCGCTGCTCGCCCTGACCGTCGTCGTCGTGCTGTGCCTTGGCTACCGCTTCTACGGGAGGCTCGTCGCGCGCAACTACGCGCTCGACGACGCCGCGGTGACGCCCGCGGTCAAGGTGAACGACGGCGAGGACTACGTGCCCACGAAGCCGTTCTACCTCTTCGGCCAGCACTTCAGCGCCATCGCCGCCGCCGGGCCCATCGCCGGCCCGATCCTCGCCGGCCAGGCGTTCGGGTGGCTCCCGTGCGTGCTCTGGATCTCGCTCGGCGTCGTGTTCATCGGCGCGGTGCACGACTTCTCCGCGCTCATCGCGAGCGTCCGCCACGAGGCCGAGAGCGTCGCCGAGATCGCGAAGCGGCACATCGGCCGGCGCGCCTGGCTGTCGATGATGATCTTCATCTGGCTCGCGCTCGCCTACGTGATCGTCGCGTTCACCGACATCACGGCGAGCACCTTCGTCGGCAAGACCGAGGAGTTCGAGGGCGGCACGTTCCAGTTCAACCCCGGCGGCGCCGTCGCGGCGGCGAGCGCCGCCTACCTCGGCCTCTCCCTCGTCATGGGCGTCGTCGACCGGTACCTCAAGCCGCCGCTCTGGCTCACCACGCTGATCTTCGTCCCCGCGACGCTCGGCGTCGTCTGGCTCGGCACGAAGATCTCGACCGCGTTCGTGCTGCCGGTCGACAACCCGCAGCGCGCGTTCGGCCTCATCATCCTCGTCTACTGCTTCGTGGCCTCGCTCCTGCCCGTCTGGCTGCTCCTCCAGCCGCGCGGCTACCTGGGCGGGTTCATCCTCTACGTGGCGCTCGCGGTCGGCGTGATCGGGATCTTCTTCGGGAACCTCCGGTACCCGGGGGAGTTCGAGCTGCGGCAGCCCGCGTTCACCTCGTGGAACGCCGGCGGCGCGACCGGCATGCTCTTCCCGTTCCTGTTCGTCACCATCGCCTGCGGCGCCTGCTCCGGCTTCCACGGGCTCGTCTGCTCGGGGACGACGTCGAAGCAGATCTCGAAGGAGACGCACACCCACGCGGTGGGCTACGGCGCGATGCTGGCCGAGGCGTTCGTCGCGCTGATCGCGCTCGCGACGCTGGTCATCGTGGCGCAGGGGACGAAGCTGCCCGGGCCGGGCAAGATCTACGGCGACGGGATCGGCAGGTTCCTCACCGTGATCATCGGCAAGGAGCACTTCCTCTTCGCCGCGACGTTCGGCGCGATGGCGTTCTCCACCTTCGTGTTCGACACGCTGGACGTCTCGACGCGCCTCAGCCGCTACATCCTCGAGGAGCTGTTCCACTGGAAGGGGAGGGTGCTGTCCGCGGCGGCGACCGCGCTCGCGCTGGCGCCGCCGACGCTGTTCATCATGACCGCGCGCCCGCCCGCGCCCGGCGTGCGGCCCGCGTACCTCGACTTCTGGACGCTGTTCGGCACGAGCAACCAGCTGCTCGCGGCGCTGACGCTCCTCGCGGTCACGGTCTGGCTGCACCGCGAGAAGCGGCGCATCTGGTACACGGCGATCCCGATGGTGTTCGTCATGGCGATCACGGTGTGGGCGCTCGTCCTGCAGGTGCGGACCGCGCTCGTCGCCGTGAAGAACGAGGGGTTCACGCTGAACGCGACGACGATGAACGGCCTCGTGGGGCTCGCGCTGATCGGGCTCGCGCTGTCGCTGATGGTCGAGGCGGTGAAGGCGATGAAGAACGGCCCGGCCGCCGAGCCGGCGCCCGGCTAGAGCGGCGGTCACCCGCTTCGGATACGGGCCCATCTCGACGTTTTCGGTGCTCAGCGCACCGGAGTGCGCTTCCGCGCCGAAAACGCCGATCTGGGCCCGTCTCCTGTGCGGGTGACCGCCGCTCTGCGACGCTCGTACGAGGGGTGGGGGGGAACCGCTCTGGCGATCACCCGGTCGCGGCGCGCGCCCGCAGGCGCGCCTCGGCCAGCCGCTCGGCGGCGAGCGCCGGCGGCGCGCCGTCCCATCTCGAGCACGCGGAGGACCGTGTCGTAGATCGCGTGGACGCGCCGCTCGACCTCGGCGCGGGGCCAGCCGAAGAGGTCCGCGCCGCCGCTCAGCACGCCGCCCGCGTTGGCCACGACGTCGGGCACGTAGAGGACGCCGCGCGCCGCGAGCGCCTCGCCGTGGCGCGGCTCGAGGAGCTGGTTGTTGGCGGCGCCGGCGACGATCTCCGCCCTGAGCTCCCGGACGGCGCGGTCGTCGAGGACGCCGCCGAGCGCGCAGGGGGCGAAGATGTCGGCCTGGGCCGAGGCGATCGCGTCCGGCGGCACGACCGTGGCCCCGAGCTCGGCGGCGACGTGGCGGGCGCGATCCGGCGCGGCGTCCGCGACGAGGAGCCGCGCGCCGGCCCGGTGGAGCTCCGCCGCGAGCCGGCCGCCGACGCTGCCGCAGCCCTGGAGCGCGACGGTCCGGCCCGCGAGGTCGTCGCTGCCCCAGCGGTGGCGGGCCGCGGCCTGGATCGCGCGGAGCACGCCGCGCGCGGTCCACGGCGACGGGTCGCCCCCCTCGGTGGCGAGGCCCTTGACGTGGCGCGTCTCGCGCCGGATGAGC
Organism: Sorangium cellulosum So0157-2; assembly: GCF_000418325.1. Lineage (GTDB taxonomy): Bacteria > Myxococcota_A > Polyangia > Polyangiales > Polyangiaceae > Sorangium > Sorangium cellulosum_D. The sequence continues at coordinate 10,555,754 of NC_021658.1, read as the reverse complement.
TCCATGTCCGCGGGGGTGGTGCCCACGTCCTCGCCGGTGATGAACCTGCCGCCGAGGCGCTCGATGAAGCGCCCGTGCGCGCGGAAGAGCCGCTCCCGGTCGAGCGGCCCCGCGCCGCGGAGGATGACCGCCTTGCCGCCGCCGACGTCCATCCCGGCGAGGGCGTTCTTGGTCGTCATGCCGCGCGACAGGCGCAGCGCGTCCACCAGGGCCTCCTCGTCGCTCGCGTAGGCGAGGAGCCGGGTGCCGCCGAGCGCCGGGCCCAGCGCGGTGCTGTGGATCGCGATGATCGCGCGGTAGCCCGCGGGCTCGTCCGCGCAGAACAGCACCTGCTCGTGGCCCATGGCGGCGAGGGTGTCGAACACGCTCTTCATGGCGCGCCGAGCGTACCACCGCGCGCCGCGCCGGGGGCGGTCGGGCGCCGCGGGCGCCGCCCGCCCTCCAGGTCCGAAAAGCGCCAGTGGCGCGGCGGCGCCCGCGCTACGACGCTCCGCATGCGGCTCGACGAGGAGGCTTGCTATCGCGCGCTCGAGACCCGCGACCGTCGCTTCGACGGTCGCTTCTTCACGGGCGTGCTGTCGACGGGCATCTACTGCCGCCCGATCTGCCCGGCGCGGACGCCGAAGCGGGAGCGGTGCGTCTTCTTCCCCTCGGCGGCGGCCGCGCAGGAGGCCGGCTACCGCCCGTGCCTGCGCTGCCGCCCCGAGGCGTCGCCCGGGACGCCCGCGTGGCTGGGCACGTCGGCGCTCGTCTCGCGGGCGCTCCGGCTCATCGCGGAGGGCGCGCTGGACGACGCGGACGCCCCGGCGCTCGCGGCGCGGCTCGGCGTCGGCGAGCGCCACCTCCGGCGGCTCTTCCTGCGGCACGTCGGCGCCTCCCCGCTCGCCGTGGCGCAGACGCGGCGCCTGCTCTTCGCGAAGAAGCTCCTCGACGAGACGGCGCTCTCGATGACCGAGGTGGCGCTCTCGTCGGGGTTCTCGAGCGTCCGCCGCTTCAACGACGCGATCCGCGCCACCTACGCGCGCACGCCGCGCGAGCTGCGGACGGCCGCCGCGAAGCGGGGCGGGGGAGCGGCGGGCGGCGCGCCGGACATCGCGCTCCGCCTCCCGTTCCGCCCGCCGCTCGACTGGGGCGCGCTCGCGGGCTTCCTCGGGGCGCGCGCGATCCCCGGCGTGGAGTCGGCGGACCCCGGCGCGTACCGCCGCGCGGTGCGCGTGGCCGGCGGGCACGGCGTCGTCGAGGTGCGCCCTTCGCCCGGCGAGCCTCACCTCCTCGCGCGGCTGCGGCTGCCCGGCACCGAGGGGCTCATCCACTGCGCGGAGCGCCTGCGGCGGCTGTTCGACCTCGGCGCCGATCCCGACGCCATCGCCGCGCACCTCCGGGCCGACCCGCGGCTCGGCCCCCTGGTCGCGGCGACGCCGGGCGTGCGCGTGCCGGGCGCGTGGGACGGCTTCGAGCTCGCGGTGCGGGCGATCCTGGGCCAGCAGGTGAGCGTCCGCGCCGCGACGCAGCTCGCGGGCCGCCTCGTCGCGCGGCACGGCGAGCCGCTCGCGGTGCGCGGCGGCCTGCCCGAGGGGGCCGAGGGGCTCCGCTTCGTCTTTCCGTCGCCCGAGGCGCTCGCCGCGGCCGATCTGGCGGATCTCGGCCTGCCGCGCGCGCGCGCCGCGACGATCACCGCGCTCGCGGCGCGCGTGGCCCGCGGCGAGGTCGCGCTCGACGCCTCGCGCGGCCTGGACGAGACCGTGCGCGCGCTCTGCGCGGTGCCGGGCATCGGCGCGTGGACCGCGCACTACATCGCGATGCGGGCGCTGCGCGAGCCGGACGCGTTCCCGGCCACGGATCTCGGCCTGCGGCGCGCGCTCGGCGGCGTCTCCGGCGCGGATCTCCTGGCGATGGCGGAGGCGTGGCGGCCGTGGCGCGCCTACGCGGCGATGCTCTTGTGGACGGCGGACGCGCAGGGAGCGCGGCCCGCGGAGAGGGAGGTGTCGGATGGATCTCTTGCTGGATGAGGTCGAGTCGCCGCTCGGGGCCCTGCTCCTCGCGGCCGGCGGGGGCGCGGTCCACGGGCTCGAGTTCGCGGATCGGGCGCCGCGCCTCCGCGCCTCGCTCGCGGCGCGCTACGGCGCGGTCGCGCTGCGCAGCGCCGCGGATCCATACGGCTTCTCCGGCCGGCTGAGGGCCTACTGGCGCGGCGACCTCGGCGCGCTCTCGGGCATGCCGGTCGAGCCCGGCGGCACGCCGTTCCAGCGCCGCGTCTGGGCGGAGGTGCAGCGCATCCCTCCCGGCGCGACGCGCTCTTACGGCGAGGTCGCGGCGCTGCTCGGCCAGCCGTCGGCCTCGCGCGCGGTGGGCCTGGCGAACGGCAGGAACCCGGTCTGCCTGATCATCCCCTGCCACCGCGTCGTGGGCGCCCGCGGCGAGCTCACGGGCTACGCGGGCGGCATCGAGCGGAAGCGGTGGCTGCTCGCGCACGAGGGAGCGTCAGGGGAAGCAGGAGCGCGGCTCCTCTGCCACTAGGAAGAAGCCGCACTCCGTCGCGTCGGCGCAGCTGTAAAACGCATCGAGCTCCTCGCCGCACTGGTCCTCGCAGAATTTGTCGATGACCCCGCGGCAGTGCTCCACGACGCAGCAAGACGCCACAGACAGGCTCCGCTGGCACATCCGCGACGTGCAGGCCTGGACCTGATGGTCGACGCAGCGTGCGCAGTCGAACAGCACACCGCGGAACTCGCGGGGAGTCGTGGTGTCCGCCTCGAAGCAGTCGTCGACGCACGAGCTCACCGTGCACGCGTCGATGCACGGCTCCGTGTCGGCCGAGCACCGCGGGAGGTGGGAGTCCGGCAGCGCCTCGATCGGCTCCGCGCACGCCTTCACGACGCACGTGCCGCCCTCTCCGCACTCGCCGAGATCGTCCCGGCAGCTCGCGCCGTCGCAGCAGCGCTCGCCGACCCCGCCGCACGCCGTGCAGGCGCCATCGATGCAGTCCATCTCGCCGCAGGCCTCGTCGCACGCGCCGCAGTGGCGCTCGTCCTGGGAGAGGTCGACGCACGTGGACCCGCACAGCGCGAGGCCGTCCTCGCACGCGCACAGCCCGCCCACGCAGGTCGTGTCCGCGGGGCACGACGCCCCGCAGGCGCCGCAGTTCTCCGGATCGGACTGAACGTCGAGGCAGCGAAACCCCGAGGCGGACTCGAGCGGACAGTAACCCTGCCCGGCCGGGCACTCGCAGCGCCCGCTCACGCAGCGCGCATCGTCGGCGCCGCAGAGGGCGCTGTCCTTGCCCTCGTCGGCCGCGCCGTCGCAGTCGTTGTCGGCGCCGTCGCACACCTCGGCGAGCGCCGGGGCGTTCCGCGGATCGTCATCGTCGCAGTCCGTGCCGCCGCAGATCACGGGCAGCGCGCCGTCCCCATCGCCGTCGAGCCCCTCGAAGACGCACTGCCGGAGCGACTCGTCGCAGCGCTCTGCCTGGGTGCACGGATCCGCGTCCGCGCAGTCGGCCGACGTCGCGCACGCCTTGTCGGTGACGCAGGCGCCCCTCACCCGATCGCAGCGCCCGCCCGGACAGCGGGTGTCGTCCGTCTCCGACTCGCACCGACCGCCGACGCAGCGATCGACCGTACAGGGGTTGCCGTCCGCGCAGTCCTGCGCGCTCTCGCAGGCATCGCCCGACCCTTGCTGCGGGGCGCTGCTATCACAGCTCGCGAAGAGGAGCGCCGTCGACGCGACCAGCGAGGACAGACGAAAGAGAGAGGCGATACGGCGTGTTGGCAGGGAGGTTTTCATGAGGGCGCGCGTTCGAGAATAGAGCTCGACCGCGACCTCCCCACAAGCCGAGCGCCGCTTTACGACGGCGCGCCTCGAGGAGCGCCCCCACCTGCTACCGCGGGGCAGAACCCCCGCCAGGGATCTGCCTCGCGAGCGATGGAGAAACAAACGCAAAGGCGCAAAGGCGCAAAGGCGCAAAACTACAAATCTTTTTTGCGTCTTTGCGCCTTTGCGCCTTTGCGTTGAATTCTCTCTCCGGATCCCTGGCCGGACTTCTGGCGGTCGGAACTACTGCTTTTTCGCCCCGAGCAGCGCCGCGATCGTCGGATAATCGCTGTCTTCCACCGCCCCCTGGATCACGCACGTCACCTGCCCGCTGGGCGACGCGAGCGCGTGGATCGGCAGCTCGTTCGCCTCCTTGACGCCGAGCGCCCTCATCCACCCGGCCCGCTGGGGCCCGTCCGGCAGCCAGTACGACGCGCGCACCCCGTTGCCCGGCTGCGCCTCCAGGAACCGCGACAGCTGCCGCTCGTCGTCGTCGATCGAGATGAACGCCAGATCGATGAGCACGCCGGCCGCCCGCAGCTTCTGCTGCCACCCGAGCAGCCGCGGCATCTCCTCCAGGCACGGCTTGCACCACGCCGCCCAGAAGTTCACCCACACCCACTTGCCGACGCCGAACCCGATGTTCGCCGGCGGTGCCTCCGCCCCCTGGGCCGCGACCGCCGTGAGCCCCCCCGCCGAGGGCGCCGGCCGCGGCGACTGCCCCGCGCACAGGAGCCGCGGCGCTGCCGGCGCCGCCGGCGCCGCCGCGCTCGCGGGCGCCGTCGCGCTCGCCGTCGCGGCGCCGCCCGGCGCCGTCACCGCGTTGCTCCGCCCCTGGCCCGGCGTCGGGGGCGGCGGCAGATCCGCCTTGTCCCCCTCGCACCCGCCCGCGAGCCCCGCGGCCGCGGCGAGGGCCACGAGCGCCCCGATCCTCCTCGCGGCGCTCACAGCTGGCAGTCCACCCAGGAGACGAACGCGCTCCGGTTGATGGCCTCTGCCGTACATGCCTTGTCCTTGCGCGAGACGTTCCATTGGCAGTATTCCGCGCCGAGCTGGGCGAACTCGTTCCCGAGCCACAGCATCCCGACCTTCTTGTCCAGGTCCTGCTCCTTGAACTTGTCGGAGATGTCGAAGAGCACGCTGTTCGCGCGCTTGTGCGAGAGCGTCCGGTTGAACTCCGGCGTCCCCGTCTTCGACGCCCGGGCGACGATGAAGAAGTAGCGCGCCCCGCGCCGATCGAGCCACATCTCCTCGATCATCTTCTTCGCCCCGTCGTCGAGCTTCTCCGACGCGTCGTCGAACATCACGACCCCGCCGCGCTGCTTCAGCGGCGTGAAGAGCGCGTTGAAGTCGTCGTCGCTGATCGACGCGAGCGTCTTCACGTCGGCCGGCTGGCACCCGCGCCGCGCCTCGGCCCCGACGAGGCCGCACGCGTTGAGCACCCGCTGCAGCACCGTCTTGAACGCCGGCGTGCAGTACGGCGCCTCGGCGTCGTTGGCGATGGCCACCGCCGGCCTCACCGCCGCGGCCACCCCCGTCCTCAGGCGCTGCGACGCGGCCTGCACCTCGCCGTGCACCGTCACGCCCGACGCGACGAGCAGCGCGCACCCGGCCACGATCCCGATGACCCCTGCGCCCTTCATGACCACCTCACCTCGTCCGGAGGGCCGGCGCGAGCTGCCGGATGGCATACGACAGCCCGATGTCGGTGTCCTCGTCACAGAGCCGCGTCGTGCCCAGGAACATCTGCGGCGTCGACACGGGAAGCTTGTTGTCCACGATGAACCGGAGCATCCGGTTCAGCCGCAGCGACGTCTCCTTCGAGTCCATGCACGCGTCGAGCCCCGGCCAGCGCTGCCGGATCGCCGCCTGCACGTTGGCGGTGCCGGCCCCCGCCTTCGCCCCCTCCAGGAGCTCCTCCTGGTTGTCGTAGGCCCACTCGAGCACATCCATCGCCCGGTGATCGCTGCAGAGGATCGCCTTGGAGAGGAGGCACGCGCCCGGGTGCACCGGCCGGTCGAGCATCCAGTTGCACTCGCTGTCGAGCGGGAACAGCACGAGCGTCACGTCGAGCTTGTCGAACACCCCCTCGGACACGAGCCGCTGGTGGAACGCCTTGCACGTCGGGCAGAGCGGATCGACGAAGATCGTCGCCGGCTGCACCGCGCCCGGGTGCCTCACCTGGAGCAGCGCGCCGTTCGGCTCGGTCGGCTTCTCCAGCTTGCCGCAGCCGGTCATGTAGCTCGCGTAGCTCGGCAGCGCGCTCGCGTAGAGCAGCGCCGGCGTCACCGTGCACACGCCGAGCGCGACGAGCCACCCCGGCAAGAGCAGCTTCGAGCCCATGCGGCGCGCGGGGGCGGGCCCGGCGGGCGCCCCGGCCGGCGCGTCGACGCCGAGGGGCGCCATCGGCACCGTGGGCCCCACCCCGGCCGCCCCGGCAGGCCGCGGCGTCGCGCTGGACCAGGCCGCGGCGCGCGCCGCCCTGCGGTCCTCGACGAACGCCCAGATCCCGCCGGCGGCGAGCAGCGCCGACGAGACGTACATCCCGACGCACGTCTTGCAGAACACCCCGAGGCGCAGCGCCGAGATGAGCGCCATCAGGATCGACACCGCGAGCGGCGTGAGGCCCGCGACGAACAGGAAGTGCGCGGCGCGCCGCGGCGCGTGCTGGCCCGAGAGCAGCACGTAGAGCGCGAACGCCGCGAAGAACGCGAACGCGCCCAGCGCGAACAGCGAGATCGGGATACCGCCCCAGAAGCTCTCGCGGAACAGCGCGGAGTAGGGGCTGTACATCGCCACGCGGCACGCCGTGTCGGCCCCCGCCTGCGCGCCGAGGCCGGGGATGAAGCTGCAGTGCAGGTCGTGGACCTGCCGGTCGAGGTGCCGGATGTAGTCGAACGTCGACGAGGCGCTGAACGCCAGCCCCAGGAGCGACCCGCTGAGCGCGAGCGCCGCAGGCCCGCGAGGACTACGACTGCCTGACATGGCCGAGTGGATTACGCGACGTCGGGCAATGCGTCAAATCGAGGGCGCCCGCGCGTACGGGCGTCTCCCGACGGCGCGCCGCGCGATGAGCCCGCCGGCTCAGCGGCCCGCGGCGCGCTCCTCGGCGAGGAAGAGCGTCGTCGAGAACCGCCCGACCGGCTCGATCCACTGCTGAGAACAGCGGAACCCCGCGCGCTCCCCCATGCGCGCCACCTCGTCCGGGGTGTACTTGTACGAGCTCTCTGTCCAGATGGATTCGCCCTCGTCGAAGGCGACCTCGAGATCGAGCGCGCCCACGCGGATCGACTGCCGCCTGCGGCTGACGAGGTGCATCTCGACCCGCGAGGCCTCCGCGTTCCACGCCGCGCGGTGCTCGAACGCGCGGAGGTCGAACGTCGCGCCGAGCTCCCGGTTGACGCGCGCGAGCAGGTTCTTGTTGAAGGCTGCGGTGACGCCGAGCGGATCGTCGTACGCGAGCAGCAGATCCGCCGCGGGCTTCACGAGGTCGGCGCCGAGCAGCAGCCCGTCCCCGGCGCGGAGCGCGCCGCGCACCCCCGCGAGGAACGCCGCCGCGGCCGCCGGGGCCAGGTTGCCGATGTTCGAGCCGAGGAACAGCACGAGCACCGCGCCCCCGTCGCCCCGCGCGTCGATCGCGCGCCGCGCCGCCGCGCGGGCCAGGCCCTCCTCGTACCTCGCCCGGTGGGCCGACGTCTCCACGCGCGGCAGGCGGCCCAGGGTCCGGCGCGAGAGGTCGAGCGCCGTCTCCGAGACGTCCACGAGGTGCACGCAGAGGCGAGGCGCCCACTTGCAGAGCGGCGCCGCCAGCAGGGCGAGCTTCTCCCCGCTGCCGCAGCCGAGCTCGACGATCGAGGCGCCGGCCCCGAACGGCGCGACCATCTCCTCCGCGTGCCGCTCGAGCAGCGCCCGCTCCGCGCGCGTCAGCGGATACCAGGGGAGCTGACAGATCGCCTCGAAGAGGTGCGAGCCGAGCGCATCGTAAAAATACTCCGGCGAGAGGTGCTTCGGCGACGCCTTCAGGCCCGACCGGACATCCGCCATGAAGCGGTCGAGCGGTTCTGTCGTGTGCATCACAGAACCTTACCCGCGGACCTCCGAGAGGGCTCCTCGAAATCCGTGGAGGTCCAACGATTTGCAAAGCCACCACCCGCTCGTCCATTCCCGCGAGCATTCCCGCGAGCCGCCCCGATTTCTCGGGATCGTCACGGCCGTTGCCCACGCGATCGGCCGCTGCTAGGGAGCTGCCCTCGGGGATCCAGGATCCCAGAGCCCATTCCGATGACGACCTCTGCACCCGGCGCGGCGAGCGGCGCGCCCCTTCCCGTGAAGCTTGGCCCGTTCGACGCCGAGTTCCTCGCGGACCTGCCCTACGACCCGTCGGTCCTCTTCTTCGACGAGCTCCTCGAGGTGGACGCCGAGAGGAGCCTGGTGCGCTGCCGCATGCCGACCGACCGCCCGATGCCGCTCGTCGACGCGCAGCGGGCGCACCCGCTGCTGCACCCGCGCCACGTCGCCGGCGCGATCATGGTGCACGCGACGGGGATGCTCGGCTTCGTGCACGCCTACCACCTGCTCGGCCTGCGGCACCGCGAGGGCTGGATTGGTTATGGCACCAACATCCACCGGGTGGTCTTTCGCAAGCTCGTCCAGCCGGGCGCGCCCATCGAGGCGACGTGCGTGGCGACGCGCTCCCGGCTCGGCCAGAAGCGGCACATGATCCGCTATTCGTTCGAGTTCCGGCACGAAGGCAGCGTCTGCTACGAGGGCGATCAGACCGCCGTGTGGATGCGCGTGCAGGACGTCCCAGCCATGGATTCTCGACCCGCGCTCGAGGAGCTCGAGCGATCCCTCGCTTGACCCGCGCGTTCGGCTCGTCTACCGGCCGTCCCATGCCGGATTTCGATGCGGGATCGATCGTCCCGTCCACACGCGATCTTCTCCAGGTGCTCTCCACCCGTAGGAAGAACATGGCTCTGGTCGGGCTCGTCGGCTCGGAGTCGCCAGCGGAGGATGCGGCGCGGCTGCATGAGCTCAACATCTCTGCGCTCGCGTTCGCCGAGGCGGGGCCCGCCATGCAGGGGGCCGCGCGCGCGACGAAGACCGTGCCGTCGCTCTGCCTGTCCCGGGTGAGCGATCGCGACGGCGCGCTCGCGGCGCGCTACCACGGGGCGGACGGGGTCTGCATCGACGCGCTCCTGCCGCTCGACGAGTGGGACCGCCTCGCGAAGGGGGCGCGGACGATGCGCATGCTGCCGCTCGCCCTGGCCGAGAGCCCGGAGGGGGCCGAGGCCGCCGCGAAGGTCGGCGCGCGCGCCGTCCTGGTCCGGGGCGCCTCGGCCGACGCGGTGATCGCGTCGGTCGCGTCGCTCCCGAAGACGCTCACCGTCGTCGCCGAGGTGCTCTCGGCCGACGCCGACGCGCTCCGCCGCCTCGTGGGCCACGTCGACGCGGCGATCGTCCCGCCCTCCGTCCACACGTCGCCCCAGTTCCCGGCGCTCGTCGCCGAGGTCGATCCCTGAGCCCGGGCGGGGCGGCCGCCGAAATGTCGGGCTGCCCCTCGACGGCCCGGCCTCCCGCCTCCACGATCGGACCTCGATGAACGACGCCCACGGACTGGACGAGCAGCGGCGCGCGCTCCGCGAAGGGGCGCTGGTGCAGCCCATGCCCGAGCTCGGGACGCTGATCGTCACCGGCTCGGACCGGCAGACCTGGCTCAACGGCCTGGTCACCTGCGATCTCGCCCCGCAGAAGCCGCTGCCCGCCGGGGCCAAGGCCGCGCCCCCCGCGGGCGGGGCGTACGGGCTCAACGTGGTGAAGACCGGGAAGATCTTCGCCGAGGTGTGGATCGTGATCGCGGAGGACCGCATCTACGTCGGCGCGCTCCGGGATCGCATCGAGGCGCTGCGCGAGAGCTTCGATCGCTACCTCATCATGGAGGACGCCGAGCTCGCGGACGCCACGGGCGAGCACGCCTGGGTCTTCGCCCACGGCCCGCGGGCCGCCGATCTCGCGGCGGCCGGGCGCGCGGCCGGCGCGGACGCCGCGATCGTCGACTGGACCGGCCTCGGGGGCGCGCTCTTCGTCGCGCCCCGGCAGGCCGAGGGCGCCGTGCTCGAGGCGCTGCGCGCCGCGGGCGAGGCCGGCCCCGTCCTGCCCACGACGGCGGCGGCGTGGGAGGTGCTCCGGGTCGAGAACAACGTCCCGCGCTTCGGCGTCGACTTCGACGACCAGAACTTCCCGCAGGAGGCGTCGCTCGAGGAGCGCGCCGTCTCGTTCAACAAGGGCTGCTACCTGGGGCAGGAGACGGTGTTCATGCTCCAGATGCGCGGCCACGCCAAGAAGCGGCTCGTGCAGCTCGCCGTGGAGGGGGAGGACGCCGTGCCCGCGGGCGCGGAGATCGCGCTGCCCGACGGCGCCGCCGTCGGCGCCGTGACGAGCCAGGTGAAGGATCCGGGCGGGCCGCGGGTGCTGGCGCTGGGCTACGTCAAGTACAAGCACGCCGCCCAGGGCACGGCGCTGCGGGTCGCCGGCCGGGCGGCCGAGATCACGCGCGCGCCAGGGGCGGCGGCGGCGAGCGGCGCGGCGCCGGGGCGGTAGTCTCAGAGGAACGACAAAACAACTCTCTTCCCTCTGTGCCCTCTGTGCCTCTGTGGTTCCAATCTCTTCATTCTCGGGCGTTCAAGCGGATGGAGCGGCGCGCTGGCCCTCGAGCGTCGCGCCGCTCCCGCCGCTGCCGGTCAGCTGGGTCTTGTACAACGCGTGGTAGGCGCCGCCCGCGGCGAGGAGCTCCGCGTGCGCGCCGCGCTCGACGATGCGGCCTGCGTTCATCACGAGGATCACGTCGGCGTCGCGGATCGTCGAGAGGCGATGGGCGATGACGAAGCTCGTGCGCTGGGCGCGCAGGGCGGCCATCGCGCGCTGGACGAGCACCTCGGTCCGGGTGTCGACCGAGGAGGTCGCCTCGTCGAGGATCAGGATCGCCGGCCTCGCGAGGAACGCGCGCGCGATCGTGATGAGCTGCTTCTCGCCGGCGCTCAGGTTGCCCGACGCCTCGTCGATGACCGTATCGTAACCGGCGGGCAGGGCGCGCACGAAGCGGTCGACGTGCGCCGCGCGCGCCGCCTCCTGGATGTCGGCCTCGGTCGCGGCCGCGTCGCCGAACGCGATATTGTCGCGGATCGTGCCAGAGAACAGCCATGTATCCTGAAGCACCATACCGAGCTTCGCGCGCAGCTCGTGGCGAGGCAAGCGCGCGATGTCGACACCGTCGATCAGGATCCGACCGCCGTCGAGCTCGTAAAACCGCATCAAGAGGTTCACGAGCGTGGTCTTGCCGGCGCCGGTCGGGCCGACGATCGCGACCGTCTGGCCCGGCATGATCGTGAGATCGAGGTCCTCGATCAGGGGCTCGTCGGGCTTGTAGCGAAACGTGACGTGCTCGAACCGGACCTCGCCAACGACCTTCGGTAGGGCCGCGGGCGGGGCGGCTTCGGGCGACTGGCCCTGTTCGTCGAGCAGCTCGAACACCCGCTCTGCGGAGGCAACGCCCGATTGGAGGACGTTCGTGACGGACGCGAGCTGGCCGAGCTGCTGAGAGAACTGGCGCGAGTAGTGGATGAACGCTTGCACGCTGCCGAGCAGCATCGCGCCCGACGCGACGCGCAGGCCGCCGACGACGGCGATGGCGACGTAGGTCAGGTTCCCGACGAAATTGACCGCCGGCATGATGGTGCTGGACATGAACTGCGCGCGGAAGCTGGCCTCGAACAGCTCCTGATTCGTGGACTGGAAGCGCGCCTCGACGTCGCGGCGCCGCCCGAGCACGTTGACGAGCGAGTGGCCGGTGAACGCCTCCTCGATCTGACCGTTGAGCGCGCCGACCTGCGCCCACTGCGCGACGAACTTCGCCTGCGCGCGCTTCGCGACCGCCGCGGTCGTGAGCACCGAGAGCGGCACGGTGAAGAGCGTGATCACCGCGAGCACCGGCGAGATCACGACGAGCATGACGACGATGCCGACGAGCGTCAGCGCGCCGTTCATGATCTGCGTCAGCGTCTGCTGCAGGCCCTGCGCGATATTGTCGATGTCGTTGGTGACTCGGCTCAAGAGCTCGCCGTGCGGGCGGCCGTCGAAGTAGGCGAGCGGCAAGCGGGCGAGCTTGTCCTGCGCGTCGGTGCGGAGCTGCCGCACGGCGCGCTGCACGACCTCGTTGAGCAGGTAGCCCTGCAGCCAGGCGAACAGCGACGCGCCGGCGTACAGCGCCATCACGAGCAGGAGCAGCTCGGCGAGCTCGCGGAGCTGGATGCCGCGGCCGGGGACGACGTCCATGTGGCCCACGAGCTCGGCGAGCCGCGCCTGGCCGGAGCGCTGGAGCTCCGCGACGGCCTCGGCCTTCGTGGCGGCCGCCGGGAGGCGGGCGCCGATCACGCCGGAGAAGATGATGTCGGTCGCGCGGCCGAGCAGCTTCGGACCGGCCAGGCCGAGGCCCACGCTGAGCAGCGAGCACGCGATCACGACCGCGAGGCGCGCGCGCTCGGGGGCGAGGCGGCCGAGGAGGCGCCGCGCGGAGGGCGCGAACCGCTTCGCCTTCTGCGGCGGCGCCGCCCCCATGCCGAAGGGGCCGCGCTGCAGCATCGGGGAGCGCGCCCCCTCGGGGGCGGCGGGCGGGGGACCGGCGCGACGCGCGCTCATGCGGCCGCCGCCGCCTCGCGCTGCGAGGCCACGATCTCCGCGTACGTCGGGCACGACGCGAGCAGCTCGCCGTGCTTGCCCTGGCCGACGAGCTCGCCGCCGTCGAGCACGAGGATCTGGTCCGCGTCGACGATGCTCGACACGCGCTGCGCGACGACGATCACCGTGGCGGCGCCCGTGCGCTCGGCGAGCGCCGCCCGCAGCCGGGCCTCGGTCGCGACGTCGAGCGCGGAGAAGGCGTCGTCGAACAGGAACACGCGCGGCCGGCGCAGCAGGGCGCGGGCGATCGAGAGCCGCTGGCGCTGGCCGCCGGAGACGTTCGTGCCGCCCTGCCCGATCGGCGTGTCGAGCTCTTGCGGCATGGCCTCGACGAAGTCGCGCGCCTGCGCGGCGGCGAGCGCCGCCCAGAGCTGCTCGTCGGTCGCCGCGGGGTCGCCGTAGCGCAGGTTCGAGGCCACCGTGCCGGAGAACAGGAAGGGTCGCTGCGGCACGAGCCCGATGCACGACCACACCGCCTCGAGGGCGAGCATGCGCGCGTCGACGCCGTCGAGCCGGACCTCGCCCCTCGTCGGATCGATGAGCCGCGCGATCAGGTCGAGCAGCGTGGTCTTGCCCGAGCCGGTGCTGCCGATGATCGCGGTGACCTGCCCGGGGCGCGCGACGAACGAGATGCCGCGCAGGACGGGCAGCTCGGCGCCCGGATATCGGTACTCGACGTCTCGCAGCTCGACGACGCCGGCCGGCTCGACGAGCGTCACGGGCTGGTCGGGGGCGCGCACGGACGGCTCGGCGTCCAGCACCTCGAGGATGCGCTCCGAGCACGCGGCCGCGCGCGGCAGCATGACGGCCATGAACGTCACCATCATCACCGCCATGAGGATCTGCGTCAGGTAGGCGAGGAAGGCCGTCATCGAGCCGATCGCGAGCCTGCCGTCCGCGATCTGGTGCGCGCCGAACCACAGGACGGCGACGCTCGAAGCGTTGAACACGAACATGACGGTCGGGAACATCATCGCTTGCAGGCGCCCGATGTGCAGCGCGGCCTCAGTGAGGTCGCCGTTCGCGCGATCGAAGCGCGCCGCCTCGGCGCGCTCGCGGACGAAGGCGCGGATCACGCGCACGCCGGTGATCTGCTCGCGGAGCACGCGGTTCACCGCGTCGATGAGGGGCTGCATCCGCCGGAACTGCGGCACCATCCGCGACATGATCGCGACGACGGCGCCCGCCAAGAGCGGCACCGCGATCGCGAGCAGCCAGGCGAGCGACCTGTCCTCGCGCAGCGCCATCACGACGCCGCCGACGCACATGATCGGCGAGAGGACGAGCATCGTACAGCCCATCATCACCACCATCTGCACCTGCTGGACGTCGTTGGTCGTGCGCGTGATGAGCGACGGCGCGCCGAACCGCGACAGCTCGCGCGCGGAGAACTCGCCGACGCGGTGGAACACCGCCGCGCGCAGGTCGCGGCCGAAGCTCATCGCGGCGCGCGCGCCGGCGTAGTTCGCGGCGACCGAGCACACGATTTGGACGCCGGTGATCGCGAGCATGATCGCGCCGAGCTCCAGGATCCGCGACGTGTCGCCGGCGGCGATGCCATGATCGATGATGTCGGCGTTCAGGCTCGGCAGGTACAGCGAAGCGAGCGTCGCCACGAGCTGGAGCGCGACGACGATCGCGAGCAAGGGCGCCTGCGGGCGCAAGAAACGGCGCAATAGCTGCCTCAGCAAGGCTCCTCCTCTTCGGAGCGGCGGCGGATGGCGCCGAGCAGGATCGCCTCGACCTCCGCGGCGGTCAAGGTCATGCCGCCGGCGACCCGCGGGTGCCTGTTCGCGAACGACATCATGCGCGAGCGGTGCTATGAGAGCGCCGATCTCGGCCATGAGCTCCTCGACCTCCAGCCCTTCCGCCCAGCCCGGTCGCCCCCGGATCCTCACCGGAGACACGCCCACCGGGCGCCTCCACGTCGGCCATTGGGTCGGATCCATCGAGAACCGCGTCCGCCTCCAGGACAGCTACGAGTGCTACTTCCTCATCGCCAACGTCCATGCGTTCACGACGCGCGCGGACCGGCCGGACGACATCCGCCGCGACATGCTGGAGATCGTCAAAGACTGGTTGGCCGCGGGCATCGATCCCGAGCGCTCCACGCTCGTCCTCCAGAGCGAGGTCCCCGCGATCGCCGAGCTCACATGGTTCTTCGCGATGCAGCTCCCCTTCAACCGGGTGATGCGGAACCCGACGCTCAAGCACGAGATCGAGACCAAGGGGCTCGGCGACAAATACAGCTTCGGATTTCCTCTGTACGCGGTCGGGCAGTGCGCCGACATCCTCGCGTTCCGCCCCGCGCTCGTCCCGGTCGGCGAGGATCAGGTCGCCCACCTCGAGATGTGCCGCGAGGTCGCGCGGCGCTTCAACCACGTCTACTGCGACGTCGATCCGGCGCTCGACGACGAGGCGCACGTCACCGCAGGAGGCCTGTTCCCGATCCCCGCGCCGCTCGTGGGCCGCGTCGGCAGGCTGGTCGGCACCGACGGCGTCCACAAGATGTCGAAGAGCCTCAACAACGCCATCTTCCTCTCGGACAGCGCCAAGGAGATCAAGAAGAAGGTGGGTGCGCTCTACACCGGCCGGCAGAGCATGACCGACCCGGGCGACATCACGAGCTCCCTGTTCCAGTACGTGCGCGCGTTCATCAAGGATCCGGCGCGGGTCCAGGTGCTCGAGGAGCGCTACAGCCGGGGAGACAACATCGGGGACGGCCACATCAAGGCCGAGATCACGGCCGCGATCGACGAGCTCCTCGGCCCGATGCGCGCCCGCCGCGCCGAGTACGACAGACCCGGCGGCGACGATCTGGTCCTGGACATCCTGCGGGAGCACGCGGCGCGCGCCAACGCGGTGGCCGAGGAGACGCTCTACCTCGCCAAGCAGAGGATGAAGATGGATATCGGCCGGCGCACGCTCGGTCTCTGATTCGCCCCGCGTCACCGGTGGCTCGGCCGCGCGCGGCGCGGGGGCGCCCCCGCGCCGCGCGGGCCGCGGCCCGCCTCACGGGAAGATCTCGCGCTCGCCGTACACGGCGGCGAGCCGCTGCAGCGCCACGGCGTAAGCGGCGAGGCGCAGCGTGCACTTCTTCTGCCGCGCCATCTCGGTCACCTCGCGGTAGGCGCGCTTCATCGCCTTCTCGAGCCGGGCGTCGACCTCCTCGAGCGTCCACGTCTCGGATCGCTTGTTCTGCACCCACTCGTAGTAGCTCACCGTGACGCCGCCCGAGTTGGCGAGGACGTCCGGCAGGATGTCGGTCCCGCGCTCGAGGAGCACCCTCTCCCCCTCGGGCGTACACGGCCCGTTCGCGCCCTCGGCCACGAGCCGGACCTGCAGCCAGCTCGCCTCCTCCACCCCGACCTGGTTCTCCAGGGCCGCCGGGATGAAGATGTCCGCCTTGAGCCGGAAGAACTCCTCGCGGCTGATCGGCTTGCCCGCCGGGTAGCCCGCGATCGAGCGGTGCTTCTTCACGTAATCCTGGAGCTTGTGCGGATTGAACCCCTCCGGATTGTAGAGATACCCGGTGTGGTCGCCGACCGCGACGGTCGAGGCGCCGAGCTTCGACAGGAGCACGGCCGTGTTCGAGCCGACGTTGCCGAACCCCTGCACGAGCAGCGTCGCGCCGCCGAGGTTCACGTCGTTGTCCTCGGCCCACTCGGTGATGCAGTGGACGACGCCCTGCCCGGTGGCCTTCTCGCGCCCGTACGTGCCGCCCGACGCCACCGGCTTGCCGGTCACGACGCCCTTCACCGCCTGCTTGAAGAGCTGCCCGACGGTGTTCATGTACGTGTCCATGGCCCACGCCATGGTCTTCGCGTCGGTGCCGACGTCGGGCGCAGGGATGTCCGTCTCCGGGCCGATGTTCGAGCCGAGCGCATGGAAGAAGCGGCGCGTGATGCGCTGGAGCTCGGCGCGCGAGACCTCGTTCGGGTTGAACTTGATGCCCCCCTTGCCGCCGCCGAGCGGCAGGTTCATGAGCGCGCACTTCCACGTCATCATCGCGGCGAGCGCCTTGAGGTCGTCGAGCGACACCGTCTCGTGATAGCGAATGCCCCCCTTGAACGGCCCGAGGAGGTTGTTGTGCTGGATCCGGTAACCCTTGAAGAGCCGGATGCTGCCGTCATCCATCCGTACGGGGAAATTGACGATGATCTCGTTCTTGGGCTGGCTCAGGATCGTGGTGATGTACCCCGGCAGCTCGATCAGGCGGGCGGCCTCGTCGAGATAACCCTGGACGACTTTGAAGAACTCGTATTTGTGCTTATGGCCCGGAGCAGCAGCGCCGCTCACCGGCGGAGTCGTGTTCTTGGTACTGACTTGATCTTCCATGGCTCTGTAACTTTCTAGTGCGCGGCGCGGCCCAGTTCAATGTGTCGAGCGCAATCATGCGGCGCGTCACGCGGTTGCAGACGGCCGGGGCATTGCGTCAGCTCGGCAGTACGCGGCGCGGCGCCGCGCGGGCGCTGCGCCGGCGTGGGCGCAGCGCGGCGCCGGTCACGATCGCGACCAGAGGACGTAGAGATACGTGATGGTCCCGGTGACGAGCAGGGCGTCGACCCGGTCGAGGATGCCGCCGTGGCCGGGCACGATCCCGCCCGAGTCCTTGATCCCGAAGGAGCGCTTGAACAGGGACTCCCCGAGGTCCCCCGCCTGACCGAGGCCGCCCGCGACGATCGCGAGCGCGATCCCGTCGACGAGCGGCAGCGACCGGAGGAACCAGAAGTGGGCGAGCAGCGCGCCGAGCACCGCGAACACCAGGCCGCCGAGGGCGCCCTCGACGGTCTTCTTCGGGCTCACCGCCTCGTAGAGCTTGCGCCGGCCGAGGAAGCGGCCGGCGAAGTAGGCGCCGGTGTCGGAGAACCAGGAGAGCAGCAGCGCCAGCACCACGAACGAGGGGCCGTCGGCGCCGGCGTCGCGCCGGAGCAGCGCCAGCGCGCCGAGCCCGCCGCCCACGTAGAGCGGGCCGAAGGTCATCGCCAGCACGCGCAGCGCGGCGGTGCGCATGTCGCCGAGGCGCACCAGCGTGACGAGCATCGCGACGAACGGCAGCAGGAAGATCAGCGCGAGCAGCGCGGCCGGCGAGCCGCCGAAGCGCCAGAGCACGCCGAGCACGCCGAGGGTGAGCGCCACGCCGGCGACGCGCGCCGCGCGGTCGTCCGCGTGGGTCATGGCGAAGAACTCGAGCGCGCCGATGGCGGAGGCGACCGCGACGAGCGCGGCCCACCCCCAGCTCGGGCCGAGGTAGAGCAGCGAGAGGAGGATCGGAGCGGCCACGATCGCGGTGAGGACCCGCATCGTGAGGTTGGAAGCAGCCAAGCGTCAGACTCCCGTCCGTGAGCCGTTGTGAGAGGCGACCTCGCGCGCGCGCCACGGCCTCCCCGCGCCGAGCGCGCCGCTCGCGCGGGCCGGCTCGTCCGCGCCGCCGCCCTCGGCCTCGTCCGCGGGCTCGGCGGCCCGGACGCGCTGCTGGTAGGCCGCGATCGCGTCGAAGAGGTCGTCCTCGGTGAAGTCCGGCCACAGCCGCTCCGTGAACGACAGCTCGGCGTACGCGGCCCCGTAGAGCAGGAAGTTGGAGAGCCGCTGCTCGCCGCCGGTGCGGATGATGAGGTCCGGCTCGCCCACGCTCAGGCTCGGCAGCCGCGCGGCGAGCAGCGCCCCGTCGATCGCCTCCGGATCGAGCCTGCCGGCGACCGCCTCCATCGCGAGCTCGCGCGCCGCGGCGGCGATCTCCTCGCGCGCCCCGTACGACAGCGCCAGCGCGAGCGTCATCTGCCGGTTCGTGGCGGACGCCTTCCGGAGCGGATCGAGCACGTCGCGCACGGGCTCGGGGAGCCGGCTGATGTCGCCGATGGCCACCAGGCGGATGTCGTTCTCGAGGATCTCGCAGCGCTCGCTCATCAGGAACTCGCGCAAGAGGCCCATGAGCGCGTCGACCTCGTTCCGGGGCCGCGCCCAGTTCTGCTCGCTGAACGCGTACAGCGTCAGCGCCTCGACGCCGAGCCTCCGGCAGACGCGCACGATGCGCCGCACGGCGGCGCTGCCGGCCTTGTGCCCGGCCTCGCGCGGCTCGCCGCGCAGCTCCGCCCAGCGGCCGTTGCCATCCATGATGATTCCGACGTGGCGCGGGAGATTTCTGGCTTCTACGAGGTTCATCGGCTGGGGGAGTTTCCCTTGTTGACTAACGACTGTCGACTGTTGAGTCTTCACGCCCATGAGCACTGGGGTTGGTCTCACGATCACGCTGCGCGTCAGGATGGGCGCGCACGACGCACATTACGCGGGGGAGCTGTGCGATGGCGCGCGTATTCTCGCGCTCTTCGGCGACGTCGCCACCGAGCTCCTCATCCGTCTGGACGGCGACGAGGGGCTCTTCCGTGCGTACGAGGCGGTCGAGTTCCTCGCCCCGGTCCGAGCAGGCGACTTCATCGAGGCGACCGGGGTGGTCACGAAGGTCGGCGCCACGTCGCGCACCATGGCCTTCGAGGCGCGCAAGGTCGTCGCCAGCGTCCGCGAACCCGGGGTGGCGCCCTCGGCGGCGGACGCGCTGGCCGAGCCGGTCATCGTCTGCCGGGCCCTCGGCACCTGTGTCGTCCCGAAGGAGCTCCAGCGACGGCCGCGCCTCGTCCTGCCGGCGCTGTCGGCGCCTCCCCCGGACCACGCGCAGCTCCCGGAGCCGCGGCCGATCATCACGCCGCCCCCGCGGATCATCGTCACGCCGCCCGACAGCGCCCTGATCCTGACCGCGGCGATCGTCGGCGCCGAGACGACGCGGGCGCAGACGCCGCACCTGCCGGTCACGGCGCGCGAGCTCGCCGACGAGGCGGCGCGCTGCCGGGACGCGGGCGCCGCGGTGGTCCACCTGCACGTCCGGAACCCGGACGGGACGCCGAGCCAGTCGCGCGCCCTCTTCGCCGACGCGATCGCCGCCATCCAGGAGAAGACCGACGTCATCGTCCAGACGTCGACCGGCGGCGCCGTCGGGATGGGCGTCGACGAGCGCGCCCAACCGCTGCTCTGCCGCCCCGAGATGGCCACCCTGAACTGCGGCACGCTCAACTTCGGCGACGGGATCTTCGACAACGCCCGGCCGCTCATCCGGGACATGGCGGCTCGGATCCGCGAGGCGGGGAGCATTCCCGAGCTCGAGTGCTATGAGGTCGGCCATATCCATGAGGCGCTCAGCTTGCTCGCCGAGGGGCTCCTCGCCGAGCCGCTCCACTTCCAGTTCGTGCTCGGCGTGCCCGGCGGCATCGCGGCGCGCGAGGACGTGCTCCGGTTCATGATCAGCCAGATCCCGCGAGGCTCGAGCTGGGGGGTCGCCGCCGTCGGCCGGCACCAGCGCCCGATGACCGAGCTGGCCATGCAGCTCGGCGGGCACGCGCGGGTCGGGCTGGAGGACAACATCTACCTGGAGAAGGGGGTGCTGGCGGAGGGGAGCGCGCCGCTCGTCGCGCGCGCCGCCGCGTTCGCGCGGAGCGTCGGCCGAGAGGTGGTCGATCCGGACCGCGCGCGCCAGCTCCTCGGGATCCGCCCGCGCGCCGCGGCGGCCCAGGCCGGCGCTGCTGGAGGAGGGAGCGCGCTCGCGCAGGGATGACCGAACGGCCGCTCTCCACCTGGATCGATCACCTCCGGGGCCGGCTCCCGGTCGCGCTCGGCGTCGCCCTGCTCGGGGCCGTCGCGCGGGTCTCGACGCCGGCCCCGCCGGCGCGGACCGCCGACGCCATCGCCGGGATGCTCGGCGACGCGATCGGCGGCGCCGTCAGCCCGGACGATTTCGTCTGGGAGGAGCGCGGCGGGTTCCTCTCCGACGCGCTGCTCGGCCGCCGGGTGCTCTTCCTGGGCGTCCCGCGGCCGCCGGACGGCGAGCCCGCGCCCGACGAGCGCGGCGCCGGGCCTGCGCCCGACGAGCGCGGCGCCGGGCCTGCCGCGGGCGCCGGGCCCGCGCCCGCCGAGCGCGCGCCGGACGGGCGCGGCGCCGCCGACCTGTACCGCGCGCGCGTGCGGCTCACCCGCTCCGGCCGGCCGGTGAGCCTGGGCGGCGTCCGCAACCTGACCGACACGCCCCTCGGCGACGACCGCAACCTGGTCGCCCGCGGCAGCCGCGTCGCGGTGACCACCTCCGCGTTCGGCGTCGTCCAGGGGATCACGCTGCTCGATCTCGGCGGCGCGCCGGGGTCGCGGCCCCTCGGCGAGCGGCTCCGCGCGGCGCTCGACGGCTGGCTCGAGACCGGGAGCGCCGACGGCGCGTCGCGCACCGAGATCGTCTTCGACACCCCGCCCGCATCGGCGCGGCTCGACCTCGTCGACGAGGGCCTGGTGATGGCCCTCGGGCCCGAGGCGGTGCCGGCGGCGCTCAACGCCGGCACCGGCGAGGTCGACACGGGCGGCCGCGATCCGTTCGGCGCCCGCGCGCACCACCTCCCGCGCCGCGCGCCGTCGTTCCTGGAGCTCGCCGGGCCGTCCGCCGGACGCCTGCTCGGCCCGGGGGCGGCCGCCGCGGTCGAGCGGCTCGCGCTCGCCGCGGGCCGCGCCGCGGCGGGCGTCCGCCCCGCGCCGGCCGCCGCGTACCTGACCCACGGCGCCGCCGCGCCGGAGCCCGCGCCGGAGGGGTGGCCGTCGCTCTGGCCTCCGCCCCAGGTCGAGCCCGCGATTCAGCCCCCGCTCCCGGGGGAGGGGGACTGGGTGCTCGTCGCGCCCTCGCTCCCGCGCGTGCTCCCCGGCGTCGAGGGCGACCCGCAGCGCCCGTCGAGCCCCTTCGCCGCGACGACCCTCCGCCCCGATCCGCAGCGGGAGCACGTGCGCGTCCACCTGCTCGCGATCGACACGCGGCACGTCAAGTTCACCTTGCAGGCCGGCTTCGAGGCGCCAAGGCCGACCGTCGGCCCGCACGGCACCGGGCGGCTCCCCGACGCGGCGGCGCTCCGCGGGGCCATCGGCCTCGGCGTCGGCGCGCGCGGCCCGGCCGCGCCCCCCGCGGGCGCCGGGGCGCTCGGCATGGTCGTCGGCGGGCGCGCGCTCGTGCCGCCGCGCGACGGCGCGGCGACGATCGGGGTCGATCTCTCGGGCCGGCCGTACTTCGGCGCGTGGCCCTCCGGCGGCGACGTCGCGCGCGTGCCCTGGGCGCTCTGGCAGGGCCCGCCGGCCGCGACCCCCCGCGATCTCCGCGACGGCGGCGGCCGGCGCTTCCCCTGGGCGCTCTGGCAGGGGCCGTCGCTCTTCGAGGCGGCGGGCCCCGCGAGCCCCGCGCCGGCGCTCCCGGCGCTGGCCGGCCCCCCCGCCGAGCGCGCCCCGGCCGGCGCGGCGCTCCCGCCCGGCGACGGCGACGAGCTCGTCGTCGAGCGCTCGGCGCTCTGCATGACCGATCGCGGCCTCGTGATCCACGCGTGGAGCGGCGCCGCCGACGCCGCCGCGATGCGGGCGGCCCTCGAGCGCGCCCGGTGCGTCGCCGGCGTCTCGCTGGGCCGGGCGCCGGATCCGCTCGGGGTCGCCTTCCTGAGCCGCCGGGAGGACGGCGGCCTGGTCGCGGAGCGCCTCGCGCCGGAGATGTCGCTCGCGCCGCCGGCGCACGTCGCGGCGGCGTCCCCGGGCCCGTTCCTCTACTTCGAGTCGCGCTCGACGGACGGTCCGCCGGCGCCCGATCTGTCGCTCCCGGGCGAGCGCGTCGGCTGGGCCGCGGACGGCGGCGCGCAGCCGCCGCCGGCGTGGAGCCCGGCCGTGTACGCCGCCAGCGCCGTGCACCTCGGCGCGCAGGTCCGCCTCCACGCCTTCGCGCCGGATCGGTTCCTCTTCCGCCTCCGCGCCGGCTCGCGCGAGATCTCGCCGCGGACCGCGCCGAAGCTCGACGCCGAGGTGCCGGCCGACGAGCGGGCGCGCGTCATGGCGGCGATCGGCGTCGGCACCGGCCGGCGGCGCGGCCCGCGCGGGCTCGCCGTTGGGGGCACCGTCGGGCTCCGCTTCCGGGGCGAGGGGGGCCTCCTCTTGGTCCGCGGCGGCCGCGTCGAGATCCGCCCGGCCGGCGGCGTCGAGATCGGGTCGGGCACGGACGCGACCGAGCTGCCGCTCACCGCCGACGACGGCAGGCTGCGGCCCGAGGCGCGCGAGATCGGCACGATGCGCCGGCGCAGCGCCGCGTGCGCGCTCGACGACGGGACGCTCCTCGTGGCCACGACGACGTTCGACAGCGACGAGGCGACGACCGAGGCGCTGCTCGACCTCGGCTGCGCGCGCGTGGTCGCGCTCGATCGCGGCGCGCACCGCAACGCCTACGTGCACCGCGCCGCGGGCGACCCGGCGCTGCAGCCGGCCTACGAGGAGACCGCGCTCTTCGCGGTCGGCCTCGCCATGCCCGGCCGGGCGCGGCGGCTCACCGAGGCGGCGCGCCCCTGAGCGGGCGCGGCTCCGGCAGCGGCCGCGGTCACGCCGCGGCCGCGGTCACGCCGCGGCCGCGGCCTCGGTCAGGCGTGGGACAGCATGCCGCGCAGCATCCCGAGCGCGCGCGTGTGCAGCTGCGACACGCGCGGCTCGCCGACCCCGAGCTCCGCGCCGATGTCCTTCAGCTTCGCCCCCTCGAAGTAGTACATGCCGATCACGCGCCGCTCCCGCTCGGGGAGCTGCGCGATGGCGAAGGACAGGGCGCGCCGGGTCGCCTGCGCCGAGATCGCCTCGATCGGGTCGTCCCCGCCGGCCATGTGCACCGACTCCTCCGCGGGGGTCACCTCGCTCAGGCTGACGAAGACGGTCGTGCCGCCGACCTTGCCGGCGGCCCCGGCCTCGACCGCCTCGCGCGCCCGCCGCGAGAGCCAGTCCTGCGCGCGGAGCTCGTCGACGATCGCCCCGCGGATCCGGAGCTTCGCGTAGCCGGCGAACGTCTCGCCGTCGCTCCCGCCGTTCTTGCGGAGCGAGTCGACGAGCCCGAGCATCCCCGCGCTGAGCAGATCGTCGCGCTGCACGTTGGGCGGCAGGTGGCGCGACACCTGCCGCACCAGCTTCCGGACGAGCGGGAAGTACCCCTTCAGCACCTCCGCGCGGAGCGGCGCGCACGGCAGCTCGCGGCGCTGCGGCCCGCTCGCGCAGGCCGCCTCGGTACAGCACGGCGGACAGCCCGCGTGGGTGTCCGGCTCCGCGGCCTGCCACCCCTCCTCGGACGTGCAGGGGGACGGGGCCTCCCCGGAGTCCCAGGCGTCGTGCGCGCAGCCTGACGTGACCTCGGCGGGCTCCCATGCCTCGAGCGCGAGCGCCGCGCCGGGCTCCTGCACGAGGGCGTCCGGCGCATCGTCGAGCGCATCGAGGCCGAGCGCGCCTGGCGCTTCGATCAGCGCGCGGTCACACGTGACGACCGGGCAGGTCTCGCCCAGGATGACCGGCTGGACAAACTCCTCCGCGTCGCAACACGGGAGGAGTGGCCTGGGAGGAGCGAACTCCTCCCGCTGCAGTCGGGTCGATTGCTGCACGTGAGGTGGATTGGTGCCACAACTCTCGCAGCGTGCAAGGTAGAGCCGTGCAATTGTGTCTGGTGCGGATGTTCAGTGTGTGGAGAGTAGCCAGCGGCCTCGACGGCTCACTTCCCCGCCGCTGAAGCGGCCGGAGCCGGGGAGGGTGCTCCTGCACCCACACCCCGCTGCGGTTCGCCGCCGCCACGCCCCGCGTCCGAATTTGTCCCTGTAGTATTCGACCCTTGCGGCTGGGTGGGGCGGGGCTCCCCTGACCCATATACCTCTTCTTCGGCCGAGACGGGGACATCGCGCGCCGCCTCGTCGGCGGCGACAGCGCCCCTCGCACCCTCGTAGCGCGGCGGCTCTCCAGGACCTGAGTAATCCACCCAGTAGACCTTATCTGATCGAACATCCAGGTGAACGAACGTCGAGTTGGGGTAGTATCCCACACCCGCGTTGCGAAAACCGCGGCAGAAATCGCGGACCACGGTGTTGGGCACGCCCTCGACCATGAAATCGATCGCGCGACCGAAATTGTGGTTGGAGTGCGGGGTGTACTGGGTCGGAGAGTAGGGCCGATAACCGCTGACGACGCGGATGGTCCTGCCGCCGAAGTGGTCGCTCACCATGCCGATCAGCGTGGCCAGGCGCGGATCGATCGGGACCGAGGCGGTGGGGGACGCGCGCATCAGCCGGCTGAGCTTGGGGAGGGACTTGGGGACGAGGCGCCCCTTCGGCGTGAGCAGCCGGAGCTCGAGCCGCTCGGCGCCGCGCACCAGGCGGACCCAGCCGGGGCGCTTGGGCCGCTGCACGTAGCGCTTGCTCGGCGGCAGCGACCGGGGGTCGGCCTTCGCGTCGCGCTTCGACGGCCCCTTGCCCCGGGCCTCGGCGGCCCGCTCCTTCGCGCTCGCGCCGCGGCTCCGCTCCGGCTCGTCGCGCAGCGCGGCCGCCCGGCCGGGCGCACCCCGCGGCGGGCGCGCGCCGGGCTTGCCCCGCTCGGGGATCACGAGGACGAGGCCCGGGTGGATCCGCTGGCCAGGCTTGAGCCCGTTCGCCTCGCGGAGCGCGTCGACCGTGATCCGGTACCGCTTCGCGATCTTGCCGAGCGTCTGGCCGGCGTAGACGGTGTGCTGGCCGTCCTCGGCGAGCGCCTCGCCGGGCGCGGCGCTCAGGAGAAGGGCCGCCGCGAGGGCGGCGAGCACGGAGCGCAGCCGCGAGGACCGCGGGCGGGGCTCCATCGCGGCCCCGGCGCGGAGGCCGCGCGTGCCGCAGAAACGGGAGATCTCCGGATGCATGAGGGGACTCTGACCTGACGTCATCCGTGCCCGACGACCGAGCCCCGGACAGTGCTACCCTGGGCTGGCGCGCGCCCGCCGGGCCGACCGGCGGCGCCGTGCCGCGTATCGAGCTTCGATAGGCGGGCGAGAGGCAAGCGTAAAGCGGTTTTTTGCCCCGCGATCGGCGGTGGTGCGAAGCTTCGCCAGAAGCGGCCACAAGGGATCAGAGAGGATCGGGCGCCCGGGAGCCGGGCAACGCGGCCCGGCCCTCTCTTTCTTCATCGAGGCGGGCGCGGATCGGGACGGACGGGATGTCGGAAGGCAAGAACTTGGTCGGGGTCGACATCGGATCGAGCGCGATCAAGATCGCTCAGATCAAGGAGGGCCGTAAGGGCTACGGCCTCGTGCGGCTCGGCTATGCGCCGCTCGCGCCGCAGGCCATCGTGGACGGCCACGTCATGAACGCGCAGGCCATCGTGGAGGCGCTCGGCCGCGCCTTCTCCGAGGCCAGGATCCGCCAGCGCGAGATCGCGCTCAGCATCAGCGGCCAGGCGGTGATCATCCGCAAGATCACGGTGCCGCTGATGACCGCCGCGGAGCTCGACGAGCAGATCCAGTGGGAGGCCGAGCAGCACATCCCCTTCGACATCAAGGACGTGCACGTCGACTACGAGGTGCTGCGCCGCCGCCCCGAGGCCGGGCAGATGGACCTCCTGCTCGTCGCGGCCAAGCGCGACGAGATCAACGACTACACCCAGATCGCCAGGAACGCGAAGCTCAAGCCCATGGTGGTCGATATCGACGCGTTCACCGTCCAGAACCTGTTCGAGGTGAACCGCGGCATCCCGCCGGACCAGACGTTCGCGATCATCAACGTCGGCGCGAGCCTCGCGTCGATCAACATCGTGTCGCGCGGCGCGAGCGCGTTCACCCGCGACATCGGCAACGGCGGCAACTACATCACCGAGCAGATCCAGCGGAAGCTCGGCATCAGCTTCGAGCAGGCCGAGGAGTTCAAGTGCGCCAGCGTGACCTCGGGCCCGGGCGGCGTGCCCGCCCAGGTCATCGAGACCATCGAGCAGGTGTGCGACTCCATCGCCGGGGAGATCCAGCGCTCGCTCGACTTCTTCCTGGCCACGAGCGGTGAGGGCGACATGCACCGCATTTACCTGACCGGCGGCTCGTCCAACCTGCCGGCGCTGCCCGCGGCGATCGGGCGGCGCGCCCGGGTGGCCGTCGAGCTGATCCAGCCGATGGAGCGCATCACCGTGGAAGCGAAGGAAGTCAACCAGGAGCTGCTCCGGCTCCGGGCGGCGCAGTTCTGCGTCTCGCTCGGGCTCGCGATGCGCAAGGACCGGGAGAAGCGCTCGTGATCCGCGTCAACCTGCTCCCGCAGCGCCGCGGCACGCGCGGGGCCGCGCCCCAGGCGAGCCAGCGGTGGCTGCTCGTCACGCTCGGCGTCGTGATCCTCGAGATCGTCGCCCTCTTCCTCTTCCACCAGACGAAGGTCGAGGAGCTCGACGAGCAGACGCGGAAGAACACGGTGCTCCAGAGCCAGATCCAGGAGATCCGCACGCTCGTCGCGAACCACGAGGAGATCAAGAAGGCGCTCGAGGTCCTCCGCGCGCGCGAGGACGCCATCGCGAAGCTCCAGGCGGCGCGCAGCGGGCCGACGGCGGTGCTGCTCGAGCTCGCGCAGCTGCTCACGAACGGCAAGGGGCCGACCGCCGACCCGGACAAGCTCGCGCAGCTCCGCAAGGAGAACCCGCTCGCCGTCTACAACCCGTCCTGGGACAGCCGGCGGCTGTGGCTCTCGAGCTACGTCGAGTCCGAGCGGACCGTGCGCATCGAGGGGCTCGCGCGCGACGGCACCGACGTGTACGAGCTCGCCCAGCGGCTCAAGCTGTCCTCGTACTTCTACGACGTGCAGCTGCTCCCGGGGAAGAAGGAGAACGAGAAGGCGTCGCGGCTCGAGCTCGTCTCGTTCGCGCTGCAGCTGAAGGTGAGGTACTGATGGCCACGAAGCCCCAGCCCGTGCAGGCCGGCTCGGCGCTCGACCGGCTGCCGCCGCTCGCCAAGGTCGGCGTCGGCGCGCTCTTCGCGGCGCTCGTCGGCATCCTGTACTTCGTCGGCTTCTACGCCGAGGTCGACTCGCAGATCGAGGGCGCCGTCCAGCGGCAGCAGTCGCTCCAGGCGGAGCTCACGAAGGCGCAGGCGTCCAAGGCCGCCTACCAGAAGGACCTCGACGAGAAGACCCGCCGCGAGCAGCTGAGCCGCGAGCAGAAGAAGATCCTCCCCGACGAGTCCGAGACGCCCGCCTTCCTCTCCGCGATCCAGGGCGTCGCGACCGTCTCCGGCGTCAACCTGACGTCGTGGAGCCCCACCGAGGAGATCCCGCAGGAGTTCTTCTCCAAGGTGCCGATGAAGCTGACGCTCTCGGGGAAGTTCCACCAGGTGGCGAAGTTCTTCCACGGCGTGGGGCAGCTCGATCGCATCATCAACCTCGAGGAGGTCCAGATCAAGGAGCCGAAGGTCGTGGGGACCGACGTGGAGGTCGAGGTGGAGTGCCTCGCGACCGCGTTCCGCGCGGTGCGCGCGGGGGAGACGTCGACGAGCGGCGTGAAGCGGCGGGGCGGCGGAGGTGTGCGGTGAACGCCGGCCGGATGATGCTGATCGCGCTCGGGGCGACCGCCCTCGCGGCCGTCTCGCTCGCGGGGTGCGAGGACGAGCCGGACGTCATCACCAGCGCGCCGAAGGCCAGGCCGCCGTCCAGCGCCTCGCCGGCGCGCGCCGGCGCCCCCGCGGCCGCGTCCGCGGACGCCGGCGCGCCCGAGCTGCCGCCGCTGCCGCTCCGGGAGTTCCAGGAGGCCGACTTCTCCGAGAGCGACCGGAGCCGCGACCCGTTCCGGAGCTTCGAGTCGCTCTTCGCCACGCAGGCCCGGGGGCGGGTGACGATCCAGCGCCAGGTGCTCGTGGATCGCTTCGCGCTCGACGAGCTCAAGCTGGTCGGCGTCGTCTCGCGCGCCCCCGCCCGCGCGCTGCTCACCGATCCGACGGGGCTCGGGTGGGTGGTGAAGGTGGGCGACTTCGTCGGCAAGGCCGAGATCGTGCACGCCGGCGGCCCGACGGGCGTCGACGTGGCCGTGAACTGGCGGGTCGACCGGATCCGCGACTCGGACGTCGTCTTCATCCGCGAGGACCCGTCGCACCCGGAGATCCCGCCGACCACGCGGGTGATCGCGCTGAGGCCGCTCGGCGACGCGGACGAGTCGGCCTTCGGTTCGCCCTGACCGCCACGAATTGGGCCCGATCCGGGCACCCGAAGTAGCCTCCCGGCAGCGTGACGCAGATCTCGCGTCACCGCGAAGCGGGAGTGCAATGAAGAGCAATCGAGACTATCGCCCGAGGCGGGGCGCGCTTCGCCGTGCTGCGGCACTCGGGATGATGTTGATCCTCGCTCCTGCGGGAGACGCGGACGCCGCCGCCCCGATCCGGGTGAGCGACGTCAGGCTCACGGCGCCCTCGGAAGACAGGGCCGAGATCGTGGTCGCGACCAGCGGCGCGCCGCGCTTCTCGGCGCGCGTGGCGGACGGCGGCAAGCGGATCCTCGTCGACCTCGAGGGCGCCGAGGCGGCCGGGGCGCCCGGCGCGATCACGGACGGCAACGCGATCGTGGCGGGGGTGATGACCCAGGGGTTCGGCGCGGCGGCGCAGCGCACGACGCGGGTGCTCGTGCAGCTGGCGCGCCCGGCGGCCTACCGGATCCGCGCCGAGCAGGGCGCGCTCGTGATCGAGCTCGCCGCCGCCGACGCGACCGCGCCGATGACGGCGCGGGCCCCGGCCTCGCGCGAGGCGGCGGCGCCGGCCCGCGAGCCGGCGACGATCACCGACGTGCGCTTCGAGCACCAGGCGACGGTCGACCGGGTCATCATCGAGCTCTCGTCGATCCCGAGCTACCGCGAGTCGACCGGGAGGGCCGGCCGCCGGGTGATCGAGCTCAGCGGCGCGCGGCTCCCCGACGCCCTCCAGCGCAAGCTCGACGTCGGCGCCTTCGGCGGCCCGGTGCGGGCGATCTCGGCGTTCCGGCGCAACAGCGACGGCTCCAAGGTCGTCGTCGAGGTCGAGCAGGCCGAGGGCGCCGCGGGCGCGCTCGCGCGCGAGGGCAACGCGCTCGTGCTCAGCGTCGCGAAGGGGGCGCTGCCCTCGACGCTCTCGGGGATCGGCGCCGACGGGGGCGCGGCGCGGCGGACCCGCACGGTGGCGCGCGAGGATCTCCTCGGGGACGCGGCGCCGAGGGTCGAGACCTCGTTCGAGGGCGCGGACGGGGGTGTGGGGGCAGAGCCCGGCTTCGCCGGGCGCAGCCCCCACCATCAGGAGAGCAGCCAGGAGTCGCTCGTCGAGCCCGACCAGGCCGGCGCCTTCACGCCCGCGCTCGCGGGGCAGCAGCGGCGGTTCACGGGGCGGCGGATCGACCTCGACCTGAAGGACGCGGACATCCACAACGTCCTCCGGCTGATCTCGGACGTGGGGCGGGTGAACATCGTGACCGCCGACAACGTGAGCGGGACGGTCACCATCCGGATGCGCAACGTCCCGTGGGACCAGGCGCTCGAGACGGTGCTCCAGGCCAAGGGCCTCGGCGTGGTCCGGCAGGGCAACATGATCCGCGTCGCGCCGATCGCCGATCTCAACAAGGAGCGGGAGCTCGCGATCGCGCGGCGCAAGAGCGAGCTCCAGCTCGCGCCCATCGAGACGCGGCTCATCCCGATCAACTACGCCGACGCGAAGGACCTCCAGGATCGCGCGAAGGACATGCTCTCGCCGCGCGGCTCGCTCGCGGTCGACGAGCGGACCAACGTGCTCATCGCGCGCGACGTCGCGGGCAACCTGAACCAGATCGAGGAGCTCGTCCGCTCGCTCGACACGCAGACGCCGCAGGTGCTGATCGAGGCGCGGGTGGTGGAGGCGACGAGCCGCTACGTGCGCGACATCGGCATCCAGTGGGGCGGCGACGGGACGTTCAGCGCGGCGACCGGCAACCCGACGGGGCTCGTGTTCCCCTCGGCGATCGGCCTCGCCGGCGGCGCGACCGACACGAACACCCCGACCGGCGGCCTCTCGCCGTTCTCGAACACGGTCTCGAACCCGAACTTCGCGGTGAACCTGCCGGCCGTCGTCGGCGCCGGGCAGGGCGGCGCGCTCGGCTTCACGCTCGGCTCGATCAACAACACCGTCAACCTCGGCGTCCGGCTCTCCGCCGCCGAGGCGAGCGGCATGCTGCGGATCATCTCGAGCCCGCGCATCCTCACGCTCGACAACCGGGAGGCGCGGATCAGCCAGGGAACGCTGATCCCGTTCTCGCAGATCAGCGCCCAGGGCGTGCAGACGACCTTCCAGGAGGCGAAGCTCCAGCTGCTCGTCAAGCCGCACGTCACGTCGGACGGCAGCGTCGCGATGCACGTGAAGATCAACCGCGACGAGCCCGACTTCAACCAGACCTCGGCCCGCGGCGACCCCACCATCCTGAAGCGCGAGGCGGAGACCGACCTGCTGATCATGGACGGGCACACGGCGGTGATCGGCGGGATCTTCACCCGCAACACCGGCCGGAACCTCGATCAGGTGCCGTTCTTCGGGGACATCCCCGTCCTCGGCCTGCTCTTCCAGCGGCGCCGCGCGAGCGATACCCGGAGCGAGCTCGTCATCTTCCTCACGCCGCGCATCGTGAACCGCGCCGAGGCGCTCGGCCGCTAGCCGCGCCGGGGCGCGCCCGCCGCGCGCTCCGTTTCCATCGGATTCCCTCGGACTTCCCTCAGATGCGCTTCCGTCGGGTCGCCTCCCGCATCTGCGGGACGGCGGCCGTCACGACGCCGCGCAGCCACGCCCGCGCGGGCTCGTCCTCGGTCCTGCCGTTCCACGCCATCGCGATCTCGATGGGCGGCAGCTCGAACGGCAGGTCGAAGGTGCGGAGCGGCATCAGGCTCGAGAACGCGCGGCCGAGGCGCGTGGCCACGGTGGCCACGAGGTCCGACGACGTGACGACGTGCGGCAGGAGGAACACGTGCGGCACCGCGATGACCTCGCGGCGCGCGACGCCGCGCGCCGCGATGAGGTCGTCCGCGCCCCCGTCGTGGGCGGCCTGCCGGGGGACGACGGCGTGCCCGAGGGCGGCGTAGGCCTGGAGGTCGACGCGCCCGCGCGCGCTCGGGTGGCTCGAGCGCGCGAGCCCGGTGAAGCGATCGTCGAAGAGCGCCGCGCGGCGCACGTCGGGCGGGAGCGCGCCCTCCGGGAAGGCGCCGATCGCGAGGTCGATCTCGCCGTTGCGGAGCGCGTCGACGGCGCGGGCGTCGAGGGGGAGCAGGTGGAGCGCGAGCTTCGGTCCGCTCTCCGCGAGCACCTCGTTGAGCTGCGGCAGCAGGAGGAGCTCCACGTACGCCGTCGTGGCGATCCGGAACGTGCGCTCGCTCGCCCTCGGCTCGAACGCCGGCCTCGCCCCGCCGAAGAGGCTCGCGAGGTCGTGCATGAGCGCCGCGACCTGCGGGGTCATCGCCTCGGCGCGCGAGGTGAGGGCCATCTGCCGCCCGACCCGGACGAGCAGCGGATCGGAGAACAGCTCGCGCAGCCGCGTCAGCGCGTGGCTCATCGCGGGCTGGCTGAGCCCCACCCGGCGGGCCGCGTGGGTCACGCTGCGCTCCTGGAGCAAGGCGTCGAGCGCGATCACGAGGTTGACGTCGATCGCCGAGAGATTCACCCGCGGAATGATAACCGAAGCGCGCATGCATGCGACGGATATTTACGTTTTCTTGCGCGCGGGCGCGCGCGGGGGCGAGCGAGCGCGCCGGAGCGTGGGCGGCGCGTGGGCGGCGGGGCGCCTGCGGTGCTGTCGTGCGGCCAGCGCGGCTGCTAGGGTCGCCCGCGGCTCCGCCCGACCTGCGGCGCCCTGCGGAGACCATGACATCGACCGTTCTGCTCGGGGGGATCGACCACTTCCACCTCATGAACGATCGCGCCATGCGCGCGCGCGGCCAGGCGGGGAATCACTGTCTGTTCGTGCTCGAGCTCGACGGCCGCCTCGACCTCGGCCGGCTCGCGGCGCGCCTCGAGCGCGCGACGCGGGCGCTGCCGGAGCTCCGCTTCCGGCTCGACAACAGCGTGCTCGGGCGGGTGGGGCGGCCCCGCTGGGTGGTCGATCACCACCGGCGCGCCCCCGAGCCGCGCCTCCACGAGGTCGCCGGCGAGCGCGAGCGCGCGGCGCGCATCGAGGCGCTGCTCGCGGAGCGGATCTCCGGGGAGCGGCCGTGGGCGCTCGACGTCGTGCGCGGGGCGGGGGAGGGCGACACGGTCGTGCTCCGCCACCACCACGCGCTGACGGACGGCAGGGGCGCGGACCGGCTCGTCGCGTGGCTCGGCTCCGGCAGCGGCGACGCGCCGGACGACCCGCCGCTGCGGCAGGAGCGGCACGACGCGCCCGAGCGCCTCCTCGGGGCGATGGGCCGCGACGAGCGGCTCGCCCTGGCGCGCGCCTACAAGGCCCACGTGCTGGCGCTCGGCCGCGCGCCGATCCTGTCGCTCGCGCGCGCCTGTCCGGGGGTGCGGGCCGCGACCTCCCGCGTCGCGCGGCTCGCGCTGTCGGCGGAGGAGACCCGCGCCTTCGATCTCCGGGTGCGGCAGCGCGCGCGGCTCGCCGAGACGAGCCTGATGCTGATCGCGGCGGCGCGGCTCGCCGATCGCGCGCTCGTGGCCCGCGGCTTCGCCCCGCCGCACCACGTGGTCCCGCTGCCCCTCTCGCTCGATCCCAAGGGGGGCGCGCGGCGGCTCTTCGGCAATCACCTCACGATGGTCCTGCTCTCGCTCGGCCGCGACGAGCTCTACGACGACGCCCGCGCGGTGGCCCGCGTGGCCGAGCAGCAGCGCGCGATGGTGCGCGACCGGCTCGATCTCGCGATGGTCGCCGCGCTCGATCTGGCCCGCTGGCTCCCCGGGCCGGTCTACCGCTGGCTCGGCGACCAGCCGTTCGAGGGCGAGCTCGCCTCGCTCATCGTCTCGAACCCCGGCGCGGTGACGGTGGACCGGTTCGCGGGGCTGCCGGTGCGCTCGGCGCACCCGCTGCCCGCGGTGGTCACGCCGCCGGGCTTCCAGGTCATCTTCAGCCGCTTCGGCGGGCGCCTCTCGGCGTCGATCGTCTACGGCGACGGGCTGCTCCGCCCGGACGAGGCGGCGGCGATGCCGGGCGCGCTCCGCGCCGAGCTGCTCGGAGAGCCCGCGGCGCCGGCCGGCGGCGGGGTATAAGGGCCGGCGTCATGCGCACCTTCGACATCGTCATCATCGGCAGCGGCATCGCCGGCGGCTTCCTCGCGCGGCAGCTCCGCCTCGCGCGCCCGGATCTCGGGGTCCTCGTGCTCGAGGCCGCGGGCGCGATGGAGGACTACAAGGTCGGGGAGAGCACGGTGGAGGTCGCGGCGAACTACATGGTTCGCCGGCTGAACCTCGGCACGTACCTCTACCAGCACCAGCTGCCGAAGAACGGGCTCCGCTTCTTCTTCGACGGGCCGGGCAAGGATCTCCCGCTCCCGCGGATGAGCGAGATCGGCTCGGACCACATGCCGTTCCACCCGAGCTTCCAGCTCGAGCGCGCGCGGCTGGAGCGCGATCTCGTCGCGATGAACCGCGCGGCGGGCGCCGAGGTCGAGCTCGGCGCCAAGGTGGTCGACCTCGCGATCGACGGGGGCGGGCGGCACAAGGTGGTCTACGAGCAGGGCGGCGAGCGGCGCGAGGTCGCCTGCCGCTGGGTGTGCGACGCCTCTGGCCGGCGGCACGTGCTCCTCCGCAAGCTCGGCGTGAAGGTGCACAAAGAGACGCGGCTCAACACCGCGGCCGCGTGGGGGCGTTACCGCGGCGTCGCGGGGCTCGACGCGGTCACGGACGCGGCGTGGCGGTCGCGCGCGCGGTACACGTCGCGCCACCTGTCGACGAACCACTTCATGTACGACGGGTACTGGATCTGGTTCATCCCGCTCGCGGGCGATCTCATGAGCGTGGGCGTGGTCTTCGACAAGGACCGCATCGGCGAGGGGAACGCGCCGGCCGGCGCGCTGCCCGGGCCGCGCACGCGCGCGGACTTCGAGCGCTTCCTCGGCGCGCACCGCGCCGTGCGCGAGCTGCTCGAGGGGGCGGAGCTCGAGGATTTCCAGGCCTACGCCCACCTGCCGTACCACGCGGACCGGTACTTCTCGACCGACCGTTACGCCGTGACCGGCGAGGCGGGCGCGTTCACCGATCCGTTCTACAGCCCCGGCTCTGATTTCATCGCGACCGCGAACGAGTTCATCACGCAGATGATCCTCGCCGACGTGGGCGGCGACCGTGCCGGGTTCGAGGAGCGGGTCGCGGCGTACGACGCGTACTACCGGTTCAAGTACGACAGCACGCTGCGGCTCTATGAGCGCATGTACCCGGTGTTCGGCTCCTTCGAGCTCTACCGGCTGAAGTACCTGCTCGATTTCAACAACTACTACAACCTGGTCGTCTGGCCGTTCATGGCCGACCGCGTGACGGACGTGGGCTGGATCCGGGAGGAGCTCCGGTTCACCGATCTCGTGCTGCGGGCCCTCTCGACGATGGGCGATCATTTCGCGTCGCTGGCCGCCGACCTGCGCGCGCGCGGCGAGTACTTCGCGCAGAACGAGGGGCGCTTCGCCAACGGGCTGAACGGCGTCGTGCAGCTGGAGACGCGGCTCGGGCCGTCGATCGACGAGCGGTTCCGGCGCGAGCAGGTCGATCGGGCTTACGGGAGCGTCTTCGCGGCGCTCGTGGAGAGGCGGCTCGCCGAGCGGGGCCTGTCCGATCGTGCGCGCCTCGTCTCGGAGCTCAAGCTCCCGCAGGTGCTCACGTTCCGGGACATCACGCCCGACCGGCTCGCGCGTCTGCTCGATCGCATCGGCGAGCGGATGACGAAGGATTTGCGCGCCGAGTTTCCGGACGCCGGGGTCGAGCGGGTGGAGCTCGGTTCGGGCGGCGAGGTCTCGGTGACGGGCCCTGCGGTGGGGACCGAGGTGCACGCGGCGGTCCTCTCCCGGGCGCGGTCGCTCTGGGACGCCTCGGCGGGCTCGCTCGCGCACGTCGCCCTCTGATCCGGGGACAAAAAAGCGCCGTTTCCGATGTACAAGCGCCCGTTCCGCAGTATCACAGCGGCCGATGCGGTGGCGAGCGGCAGGTGGGCGTTTGGGTCAGTGGACGGTCTCGGTGGCGCTCTCGATCAGCGCCATCGGCGCGTGTGTCGGCGCGGCTACCGAGGGCGGCGCGCAGCCGCCGCAGGGTCCTCCGTCGCAGGGGTGGGTCACCGCGGCGTCTGAGGCGGATGCCGGCCCGCGGTGTCCGCACGGCGCGCTGGAGGATCCGCACCATGGTTTCGTGCGGTGTCTCGAGCCTGGCGAGGCGGACGCCGGCTGGCTCCCGCCGCCCCCGCAGCCCGAGCCTCCTCCGGACGACGCCGGCGCCCCGCCGCCCGACGGCGGCCCCGTCGACGGCGGCGCCCCTGACGCCTCTGTCGTCGCGGCCCCTCCTCCGCTCGTGGAGGTCAAGGAGCCCGAGTTCATGAACGGCGACGTCCCGAACGTGGCCAAGCGTCTCGAGAAGGTCTCCTCCGACCTTGCGAAGTGCGTTGCCGACAACGGCGGTCTCTCCGGCGCGGCGGGCACCATCAAGCTCCAGTTCCTGGTCCGCGTGCGTGGCCGTGCCGAGGGGGTGGAGATCCTCGATGCTCGCGGCGTGACCCCCGATGCTCAGCGCTGCATCCGTCAGTTTCTCAAGAACCGCCCCATCGGCACCCCCAGCGCCGACCCGGTGGGCGTCACCGTCACCCTCTCCCTCCGCGCCCCGAAATAAAAAAATAACGACCCCCACCCCCTTGGAAGAGCCGGTGCGGGCAGGGGTGGCTCGCGAGCGGGCGGGCGGGGGTGGGCCCCACGAATCCGAGGGCCGGCCCGCATCGCAGCGTCCACCTCCCGGACCGCGCCCCCCGTCCATCCGGCCATAGCCCTCCAAAAGGCCCGAGTTCGTGGGGGGACCCCCGCCCGCCCGCTCGCGAGCCACCCCTGCCCGCACCGGCTCCGTGGCGCCGTGGGTTGACGCCGCCTCCGCCGCTCCTATCCTGCCGCGCCGCCGTGCCCGACCCAATGCTCACCCGCGAGATCGCCCGTCGAAAGACGTTCGCGATCATCTCCCACCCCGACGCTGGCAAGACCACGCTCACCGAGAAGCTCCTGCTGTACGGAGGCGCGATCCAGCTCGCCGGCGCCGTGAAGGCGAAGAAGGCGCGGGCCCACGCGGTCAGCGACTGGATGGAGATGGAGCGCGAGCGCGGCATCTCCATCTCGACCAGCGTCCTCCAGTTCCCGTACAAGGGCCGCCTCCTCAGCCTTGTCGACACCCCCGGCCACGCCGACTTCAGCGAGGACACCTACCGCGCGCTCATGGCGACCGACGCGGCCATCATGATCCTCGACTGCGCCAAGGGCGTCGAGACGCAGACGAAGAAGCTCTTCCGCGTCTGCAAGCTCCGGCAGATGCCGATCTTCACCTTCGTCAACAAGCTCGACCGCCCCGGCCGCGACCCGTTCGAGCTCATCGGCGAGGTCGAGGAGGTCCTCGGCATCGGCGTCTACCCGGTCACCTGGCCGATCTCCGCCGGCGGCAAGTTCCGCGGCGTCTACCACCGCGAGCGCAAGCAGGTGTTCCTCTTCGAGCTCGTCGCGCACGGCGCCGAGATCGCCCCGATGGAGGTCGTCTCGCTCGACGCGCCCGAGCTCATCGAGGCGCTCGACGAGGAGGGCGCGCGCCAGCTGCGCGAGGACATCGAGCTCATCGACGCCGCCGGCGACGCGCTCGACCGCGACAAGCTCGCCCGCGGCGAGGTCACGCCGATGTTCTTCGGCAGCGCCATCACCAACTTCGGCCTGCCGCAGTTCCTCGACGCCTTCATCGAGCTCATGCCCCCGCCCGCGCCGCGCGGCAGCGACAAGGGCCCCATCGCCCCGGACGACGAGCGCTTCACCGCCTTCGTCTTCAAGATCCAGGCGAACATGGACCGGGCCCACCGCGACCGGATCGCGTTCCTCCGCGTCTGCTCCGGCCGCTACGAGCGCGGGATGAAGGTGCACCACGTGCGCCTCGACCGCGACATCCGGCTCACCAACCCGGTGCAGTTCATGGCCCAGGAGCGCACGCTCGTGGAGGACGGCTTCGCGGGCGACATCATCGGCGTCTTCGACCCGGGGTTGTTCCTCATCGGCGACACCCTCTGCAGCGGCTCGCCCGTGAAGTACGCCCAGCTGCCGCAGTTCCCGCCGGAGCAGTTCGCCCGCGTCGTGATGATCGATCCGATGAAGCGCAAGCAGCTCAAGAAGGGGCTCGAGCAGCTCGCGCAGGAGGGCTCGGTGCAGCTCTTCCGGCCGCCCGAGGGGCGCGAGGGCGAGGCGATCCTCGGGGTCGTGGGCGAGCTCCAGTTCGACGTCGTGAAGCACCGGCTCGCGGCCGAGTACGGCGTCGACGCCCGGATCGAGCGGCTCTCGTTCAGCCTGGCGCGCTGGGTCGAGGGCGAGCCGGTGCCCCTCGCCGAGCTCGAGTCGAACCTCTACGGCTACGGCGCCCTCGACGTGCACGGCAACGCGGTCGTCCTCTTCAAGGGCGACTGGCAGCTCGAGGCCTGCGCGAAGGCGTTCCCCAAGACGCGCTTCGTCGAGCTCGGCGGCTCGATCAATCCCGTATGATCAACGCCTCGTAGCAGAGCGGCGCGCGCCGCTACTCCGAGAGCAGCGCCCGGAGGTGCCGCACCGAGGGCGAGCCGTGGCTGAGCAGCCGGTCGTGGTAGGCGCGCTCGGTGAAGCCCGGCTTGCCCTGGTGCTCGGCCCGCAGGCGCATCATCTCGGTGAAGCCGTGGAAGTACGTCGTGAGCTGCGCGCTCGTGAGCCGGGCGCGCCGCCACTTGCCGACGGCCTCGCCCTCCTCCTGGAACGCGTCCCGCGTCATGAGCGCGATCGCCTCCTTCTCGTCCATCGCGCCCGCGTGCACCCCGTGGTCGATGATGGCGTTCGCCGCCATGCGCAGCACCATCTTCTGGCGCTGCATCCGCACCTTCGGGCCGCCGAAGCCGTGGTGGGCCATCAGCCACTCGGTGTAGACCGCCCACCCCTCGACGAACGGGCCGCTCGAGAAGACCGCGCGGAACTTCGAGGGGAACGCGTTGTTGTGCATGAGCTGCAGGAAATGGCCCGGCATCGCCTCGTGGATGGTGAGGTCGGCGAGCATGCTCGTGTTGTACTCGCGGTAGAACGAGTCGACGCGCGCCTTCGGCCAGTCCTTCGGCGTCGGCGCGATCGCGAAGACCGTCTCCTGCTTCGCCTCGAGCGGCCCGGACGCGTCGCAGTAGGCGATCGCGACCCCGCGGCGGTACTCCGGCATCTCGATCACCCGGCAGGGCTCCTCCGGGACGCGCACGAGGTCGCGCTTGCGGACGAAGTCCGTCGCCTCGGCGAGCAGCCTCTCCGACGCCTTCACGATGGTGGCGTTCGTGGGGCGATCGGCCGCGATGGCGTCGAGGACCTTCCGGATCGCCGCCATCTTCTCGTCCTGCGCCTCGACCCTCGGGAACGGCTGCTTCCCGAAGAGCGCCGGCCAGAGCTCCCGCGAGGTCTCGAGCATCTCGGCGTGCGTCGCCGCGAGCAGCGCGCGGGCGCTCGTCACCACGCCGTCGACGTCGACGGACGCGTCGTCCAGCGCGAAGCGCAGCTTCTTCTCGAAGCGCGCGCGGCCCAGCCGGAAGTCGCCGTCGCTCCGCGGGAGCAGGTCCTTCTCGAGGAACGCCTGGAAGCCCTCGAGCGCCGCCGCCGCGGCCTTCGCCGCCGCCTCGAGCTCGGCCTTCTGGGCGGGGACGGACGCGAACAGCGCCGGGAGCTCGGCCTTGCAGAGCGCGATGAGCCCCTGGTTCTGCGCGATCGCCGTCTCGGTGTGGATGCGCGGCGGCGCCCCCGTGAGGCGCTGCTCCGCGCTCCGGACGAGCGCGGGGATGCCCGAGAGGCGGCCCCGGAGGCTCCGCATGCGCTCCTCGAGCGGCGCGAAGCTCCGCGTGATCAGCGGGTCGAGCCCGTCGCCGATGAGGCCGGTGGCGATCATCGGGTTCCACGTCGCCTCGCGGAGCTCGTCGATCGCGAACAGCCAGGAGCGCAGCTGGTTGTCGATCATCGCCGCGTCGACGCGGCTCTGGAGGCCGAGCCGATCGAGCGGCAGCGCGGTGAGCTCCGACAGCGCGCGCTCGATCGTGCGCCGGCGCGCCGCCTCGCCCTGCTCGGTGAAGTCGGGCCACGCGCCGTCGTACCGGTGGTCCCCCGCCTCGGTGGCGCGGACCGGCTCGTCGCGCAGGTACTCCTCGAGCACGCGCGCCGACAGCGCCGCGAGCGCCTGCTCGGCGCCGGCCGCCGCGTCGCCGGGCCGCGCGTCGGCCGCGCTCACGACGGGCTCCTTCGCCCCGGGCAGCGCGGGCGGCGGGACCGCAGGCTCGGCCGACCCGCACGCGCAGAGCAGCGCGACGAGCAGCAGGAGGCCGCCGCGGAGCGGCCGCCGGGCGGTGGAGGGAGCGTCGGACGGATCATGGGGTCGCACCTCGGCGTTCTTAGCGAAAGCCCGCGAAGAAACTAGCGAAAGCCGGCGGCGAAGGGAACGCGCGCGCCGGCGGGGAGGAGCGCCGGCCTCACGGCGCGCTGCCGAGCGACGCCTTCGCGAGGCTGGAGATGGCGTCCATGTCGGTCTGCACCGCCTCGAGCAGCGGGCCGAGCGCGAGCCGCAGCTGCTTCGAGTTCGGGTGCCGGAGGATGCGCGCCACGCTCTCGGCCGCCAGCTCGCTCAGGTCGTGCTCCACGTAGCGATCGATGTGGGCGCTCGACAGCGCGAAGCCCGGGAAGGCGGTGCGGCAGAGCGCGTCGACGAGCTCGCCCACGAGGCCCGGCGGGATGGCCGCGGTGCTCAGCGCCATCCGGGCCTTCTGCGCGCTGATCGTGCACGACTCGGCGCGCAGCTGGCTGATCACGGGCGAGCCGAGCACCGCGTGCCACCGGGCGAGCTCGGCGGCCCGGCTCGCCTCGAGCTCGCCCGGCGGCGCCTCCGAGACCGGCAGGAGCGTCGCCCTCTGCTCCGCCGCGCCCGGGTCGATCGCGACGCGGCGCACGATGATCAGGTCGTGCGCGCGCAGGCACCCGAGGAGCAGCCGCGTCGACGCGTCGCGCAGGAGCGGCGCGAGCGCGGCGGCGATGACCGTGGGGGGCGAGCCGACGAGCCCCGGGCTCGACCCGCGCCCGTTGCCGGCCCCCGCGCCGCGGAGGCGGTAAGCGCCCGAGCTCGGCGGCGAGCGCACGCTGGACGGCGGGATGCTCGACGGCGAACCGTGGCCGAGGACCGGCGGCGGGCTCGGCAGCTGCCCGACGTTGCGGCTGCTCGGCGGCGGCGCGCTGGTGGGCATGCCGCCCGGCGGCGGCCGGCTCGACGGCGCGCGCGTCCCGGCGCTCCGCAGCGGGTCCGCGGGCGGCCGGCTCGACGGCGCGCGCGTCCCGGCGCTCCGCAGCGGGTCCGCGGGCGGCCGGCTCGACGGCGCGCGCGTCCCGGCGCTCCGCAGCGGGTCCGCGGGCGGCCGGCTCGACGGCGCGCGCGTCCCGGCGCTCCGCAGCGGGTCCGCGGGCGGCCGGCTCGACGGCGCGCGCGTCCCGGCGCTCCGCAGCGGGTCCGCGGGCGGCCGGCTCGACGGCGCGCGCGTCCCGGCGCTCCGCAGCGGGTCCGCGGGCGGCCGGCTCGACGGCGCGCGCGTCCCGGCGCTCCGCAGCGGGTCCGCGGGCGGCCGGCTCGACGGCGCGCGCGTCCCGGCGCTCCGCAGCGGGTCCGCGGGCGGCCGGCTCGACGGCGCGCGCGTCCCGGCGCTCCGCAGCGGGTCCGCGGGCGGCCGGCTCGACGGCGCGCGCGTCCCGGCGCTCCGCAGCGGGTCCGCGACGAGCGGCGGCACCGGGGTCAGCCGGTTGCGGCGCGACTGCGTGGTGCGGTCGGTCACGACGTGCAGCGACGCGAGCTCGATCGCGCGCAGCGCCGGGACGCCGCGCGGCGCGCGGGCGGCGATCGCCGCGGCGAGCTCGGCCTCCCTGCCGAGCAGCGGCTCCTGCTCGCCGGTCTCGCGCAGCAGGTCTCCGGCGATCTGCGCGCACCGCTCCGCGGCCTTGCTCGCGGCGCTCTGCGTCTGCGGGGCCTTGAAATACAGCGTTAACTTTCCCCGGACGGTCTCGCGGCGCGCGGCCGCCGTGACGATCTGCGAAGCGCTTTCGACGTTGGCAGGCTCGCGGCTCCCGAAAGGCCAGAATCCCATGCCGCCATTGTCGCGCGATCCTGGGCTCGGGCGCGAGCGCTTCGAGCGGCTCGCGCCCTCACGCCCGCTCAATGGCGAGGAGGAACCGATACATAGCGATTGCCGCGCTCGTAGAAGCGCCACGGTTTCTTGGCCCACGCACCTGCGTAGTCCACGTTGATGCGAGGTGACCTACCGATGGGCCCCGCCGCGCCGGGGAGCAGCGAGAGCTGGGCGCCGCAGACATCCATCCCGTAGGCGGCGCGATCGAGCCCCAGCGCCTTGCAGAGCTTCCCAGGGCCGTTGGTCAGCGCGACCCGCCCGGGCGCGACGCCCCGCCGGCGGCTCATGAGCGTGAGCCCGAGCACGGGCTCGATGGCGCGGACGAGCACCACGTGCGGCTCCCCCTCCGAGGCCACGACGAGGTTGAACGCCCAGTGCATGCCGTAGAGCATGAACAGGTACGCGTAGCCCGCCGGGCCGAACATGACCTCCGTCCGCACTGTCCGCCGCCCTCCGGCGCTGTGCGCGGCGAGATCTTCCGGGCCGCGGTAGGCCTCGGTCTCGACGATCCGGCCGGCGGCGATGCCCTCGGGCGTCCTGTGGACGAGCACCTTGCCGATACACGCCCGCGCGACGACGAGCGGGGGTCGCGCGTAGAAGTCGCGGGGCAGCGGCGACGCGCCTTCGAGGAGCGCGGCGGCTCGGTCGCGGGGGGCGGGCGGCTCGGGCGTGGGGCGCGTGGTGGGCACTCGGCTCTCCGGCGGACGTCCGGCGCGCGGGCGAGCGCGCCGTCAGGAAGGGGGGCCCGGGCGCGCCGCCCGGAAGCGCTCGTCGACGAACGCGAGCACGTCGTCGCGGTGCTTCGTGGCCTGGAGCTCGTGATGGAACACCGCCGCGACGCGCAGGTCGGGCGCGATGACGTAGGTGACCC
This sequence comes from Sorangium cellulosum So0157-2, assembly GCF_000418325.1. GTDB lineage: Bacteria > Myxococcota_A > Polyangia > Polyangiales > Polyangiaceae > Sorangium > Sorangium cellulosum_D. Next base: position 10,513,184 of record NC_021658.1, on the reverse strand, counting down.
GCCGGGCGACGCCGATGAGCGGCCAGAGGACGCCGTAGGCGCGGCACACGCTGCGGTCGTCGTCGGCGATCATCGGGAAAGGGACGTCGTGCGACTCGGCGAACCGGCACTGGGTCCGGTGATCATCGGTGCTGATGCCGACGAGGCTCGCCCCGGCGAGCGCGAGCTCGACGTGGTTGTCGCGGAACTGCCGGGTCTCCACGGTGCATCCGGGCGTGAACGCCTTCGGGAAGAAGAACACGACCGTGCAGAGCCCGCCCTGCCGGGACAGCACGAAGCGCTGGCCGTCCGTGGCCAGCTTGTCGATCTCCGGCGCGAGCTCACCGACCTTCAGCATGCCGCCGCAATCTGCCGCAAGTCGCCGCCCGCGTCGACAGGCGAGGGGGCGCCGCGCGCCGGCGCCGCCGGCCGCGATCCGCGCGATCCTCCGGAGGGCGTCACGTGTCGATGCCGAGCCGCTTCAGCCTGTAATAGAGGGTCGTGCGCTGCATGCCGAACTGGCGCGCGACCTCGGCCTTGTTCCCGCCGCAGCGCTCGAGGGCGGCGAGGAGCTCCCGCCGCTCGATGTCGTCGAGCTGCGAGCTCAGGTCGAGCTTCGGCCGCGACGACGCCGGCGCGGCGAGCGCCTTTCCGGCCGCGTCCGCCTCCGGGTCCGCGGTCCTCGGCGGCCGGGCGGGCGGCTCGGCCGGCTGGGGGCGCGCGGTGAACGCGAGGTGCTCGGGCAGGATCACGTCGCCGCGGGAGAGGATGGCGGCGCGCTCGACCACGTTCTCCAGCTCGCGCGTGTTCCCCGGCCACGCGTAGGCCGTCAGCTTCGCGATCGCCTCGTCCGAGAGCGACGTGGCCGCGCGCGCGTTGCGGCGCGCGTACTTGCGCAGGAAGTGCTCGGCGAGGGCGCGGATGTCCTCGCGCCGCTCCCGGAGCGGCGGCAGCCGCAGCGGGAACACCGAGAGCCGGGAGACGAGCTCGGGCAAGACGCCCGCGCGCGCCCACGCCTCCTCGATGCCGGGCGTGAGCGACAGGACGACGCGCACGTCGACGCGGGTGGTCTCGGTCGACCCGAGCCGCTCGACCTCGCCGTCGGTGAGCACGCGGAGCAGCCGCGCCTGGAGCGAGGGCGTGAGCGGCGCCGGCTCGTCGAGGTAGATCGTCCCCCGGTGGGCGAGCTCGAGCCGGCCGGCCCGCTCGGCGAACGCGCCGTCGAAGGCGCCGCGCCGCCACCCGAACAGCTCGCGCTCGAGCGCCTCGCCCCGGAACGCGGCGCACGTCACCTTGACGAACGGCTGCTCCTCCCGCGGGGAGCCCACGTGGATCGCCCGGGCGACGACCTCCTTCTCCGCCCCCTCCTCGCCCTCGATCAGCACGTGCGTCGCCGCCTTCGCCACCTCGCCGATCCGGGCGGCGACCTCGCGCATGGCCTCGCTCTCGCCGGCGATCTCCCCGAAATCGATCGGGTCGCGCTGCTCGCGCTCGAGGTAGCCGGCGTAGTGGGCGAGCTGCTCCCGCAGCCGCCGGTTCTCCCGGACGGTCGCGACGCCGGCGATCGCCTGCCGGAGGACGACGGCGAGCTCCCTCGAGTTCCAGGGCTTCTGGACGTAGCGGTCGACCGCCCCCGAGTTGACCGCGTCGATGAGCACGGTCATGTCCGCGTAGGCGGTGAGCAGCACGCCCGCGGCGTCCGGCCGCCGCTCCTTCGCCTGCTTGAGGAACTCGATACCGCTCATCCCCGGCATCCGCTGGTCCGCGACGATCACCGCGGGATCGAGCCGCTCGAGGAGCGAGAGGGCCTCGGCGCCGCCCAGCGCGTAATGGAGCTTGAACGACTTCCTGAAGGCGAACCGGAACGCATCGAGGTTGTCCTGCTCGTCGTCGACGACGAGGACGTCGAAGCTGTTCCAGTCCAGATCGCGCATCGGGTGGCCCTGCCTCCCAGAGTTACTACAGCTCGGCGCGACCGTGACAGCGGAGGTGGCGCCGCCCGGCCGCCGGCGCGGCGCTCGCCGCGCGGACTGCCGCGGACTGCCGCGGACTGCCGCGGACTGCCGCGGACTGCCGCGGACTGCCGCGGTCCGCCGGCGGCGTTCCGGGGTCCGCCGGCGGCGTCCTGCCGTCCGCCGTCCCGAGAGGGGGCGTCCTGCCGTCCGCGCCGCGGCGCGGACGGCAGGACGCCCCGACGGACGCCCCGACGGAGGCGCGCGTTCGTCCGGCCGCGACGCCGGCGGCGCCGGGGCGGATCGATTTCTCCGCCGGCCCAGAAATACGCGGTAAGCTCCGCGCCCGCCCGCGAAGAGGGCGGGCTGGGCGAGCCCCACACGGAGGAAGCCGGATCATGCTCGAGGACGTCATCAAGGAGCTGCGCGAAGGGATCGACAAGGCCATCGAAGCTCTCCGGCGAGACCTGGCGAAGGTGCGCACCGGGCGCGCCAACGCGGCCATGCTCGACGGCATCCGCGTCGATTACTACGGCGTGCAGACGCCGATCGTGCAGATGGCCACGGTGTCCGTGCCGGAGCCCCGGCTCATCACGATCAAGCCCTGGGAGAAGAACCAGGTGAAGGGGATCGAGAAGGCGATCCGGGAGAGCGATCTCGGCTTGAACCCCCAGGTGGACGCGGACCTCATCCGGCTTCCGATCCCGCCGCTGACCGAGGAGCGGCGCCGCGAGATGGTGAAGCTCACCAAGAAGAACGGAGAGGACTGTAAAGTTGCCATCCGGAAGCATCGTCGAGACGCCAACGAGATGATCGACACCCTCGAGAAGGACGGCGAGGTCAGCGGCGACGAGGCCGACCGGTCGAAGAAGAAGGTCGAGGACGTGGTGGCCGAGGGGACGAGGCAGGTCGACACGGTGATCGCGACCAAGGAAAAAGACATCCTGGACGTGTGAGCGGGGCCGCCGCGGCGCTGGCGGCCGAGCGCGAAGGCCGGGCTGCGCGATGCGGCGTCCCTGGCCATCGCGGGATGGGCCCGGGTCTCGGAGCGAGGGGGGCGTGGTCTGCGGTCGCCTGGCGCCGCCCGGCGTGAGCCGTGACGCCGCGCGCCTCGTGCGCCTCCGCCTCGTGCGCCTCGTCGAGGACGGCCCGGAGGCGCGTCGCAGCCCTGCCGGCGCGGGGCCCGGGGCTGAGCCCGTGCCGGCGCCGGACCGACGCCCGGGCCGACAATGAAGCGTTCAATGAAAAAGAGGCTTGCGGTCCCCCCGGTCCGAGTCGGTAGGATCAGGAAGGTCGGCGAGTGGACGTCTGAAGACGCCCATTACGGTGCGAGAGGCCCTGCTTGACAGGTTTTCGGTAGCATGAAACGGTTGGTGCTCGAAGCCAAAGGCCCGGAGCCGTCTCAAGGATTCCCGAGGTTATGCGAGCGATCGCTTCAGGAATGACGGACGTTGGTCTCCAACGCGACCACAACGAGGACAGCTACGCCGTCCTGTCGGAGTATGACCTGTTCATCGTCGCGGACGGCATGGGGGGCCACCGCGCGGGGGACGTAGCGAGCAGGCTGGCGACCGAGTCCATCGCGGACTTCTTCCGGTCCACGTCGCGGGAGGACGCCACCTGGCCATTCCACTTCGACACCAGCCTGTCGGAGGAGGAGAACCGGCTCCAGGCGGGCATCCGGGTCGCCAACCGCCAGATCTTCGAGCGCAGCATCCGGTCGCGCGACTGCGCCGGGATGGGCACGACGGTCGTGGGGGCGCTCTTCTCGAAGAAGAAGAACCGCATCTACGTCGGCCACGTCGGCGACAGCCGCGCCTACCGCGTCCGCAAGGGCTCGATCAGCCAGCTCACGCGCGATCACTCGCTCTTCAACGACTACATCATGGCGATGCCCGAGCTCACCGAGGAGCAGCGGGCCGAGCTCCCGCGCAACGTCATCACCCGCGCGCTCGGGATGAACGACAGCGTCGCCGTGGACCTGATCAGCGACGAGCCGCAGCCCGGCGACGTCTACCTGCTCTGCTCGGACGGCCTGAGCGGGATGCTCTCGGACGATCAGATCCTCCAGATCGTGAGCTCGACCGAGGAGGTGCCGGAGATGTGCCGCCGCCTCATCGCCAAGGCCAACGAGAACGGCGGCGAGGACAACATCACGGCGCTCGTGATCCGGATCGACGAGCAGGACGAGGCCGAGCTCCCGAACAGCGCGACGATCGGCCCGCCCGCCGACTCGCAGCAGGTCAACATGGGCGAGCGGTCGACGGTCCCGGCGGCGTCGGCCTCGCGCTCCGAGAAGAGCTGACGCGCAAGGAGCGCGGCGCGCGGCCTGCGCCCGCGCGTCCCGGCCTCGCGCGCCGAGGAGCGCCGACGCGCGAGGGGCGCGCGCTCAGCCCCCCGCGCCCGCGGTCGGCTCAGCTCCCGCAGCTGTCGAGGGCGAGGGCGCCCCGCGTGATCTCGCAGGTGTACTGGCCGTCGGTCACGGACGGGCACTCGAAGACGACCCAGATCTTGCCCGCGTCGACCCCCTGCTCGCTGTCCGCGTCGAACCAGAACTGACACTGCTCGTCGGACGTGGAGGTGAAGGCGGTGCCGCTCGTCTTCGCCGACGAGAAGATGATGCTGCCGCTGGCGGGCATCTCCTTCGTCGCCGCGGGGCTGATGTCCACGATCTTGATGCGGACGTCCGTGGCGGCGGTGCTGTTCCTGAGCGCCATCGTCGCCGAGACGTCGAAGGTGCCCGAGCCGGTCACGGTGCAGTCGACCGTGGCGCCCTCGTCGCCGTCGGCGACCATCCGGAGCCGCCGGGCCGCGCTCACCTCGCCGAGGACCTCCAGGTGGTTCCCCACGTTGCAGCTGGCGCCCGGTTTGACGAAGTTCAGGGAGTAGGCGGCGCGCGGGGTGGGCGGCGCCGGGTCGCTGCAGCCGAAGCCGAGCAGGGGTAGAAGGCCGAGCACGGGCACGAAGCCGAGGCGGGCGAGACTCATGGCAAGCTCCGGTGGTGGGTGGCGGCCCCGAGGCCGCACCTCGCTTCTATCGTACTCGAGGGCCCCCGATCAAACGGCGGCCGCGCCCCGCGCGACCGCGCGGCGAGCGCGAGCGGCCGCGCCCCCGCGCCCCGCGCGCGCGATCACCCGCGGGGCGCCTGCGCCTGCGCGTCCTCCAGCGCCTGCGCGACGTCGTTCCAGAGGTCCTCGCCGCCCTCCAGGCCGACCGAGAGCCGGAGGAGGCCGTCGGCGATGCCGAGCGCCTCCCGCGCCGCCGCCGGCACGGAGGCGTGGGTCATGATGGCGGGGTGCTCGGCGAGCGACTCGACGCCGCCGAGGCTCTCGGCGCAGGAGAAGATCGCGAGCCGCTCGAGGAACCGCGAGGCGACGGGGAGGCCGCCGCGCACGACGAACGAGATCATCGCGCCGGGCGCGCGCATCTGCCGCGCGGCGAGCGCGTGGCCGGCGTGCGTGGGCAGGCCGGGGTAGTTCACGGCCTGGACCGCGGGGTGCTCGGCGAGCTTGCCGGCGATGAGCGCGGCCGACGCGCACTGCTGGCGCATGCGCACGCCGAGCGTCTTGATCCCGCGGAGCACGAGGTAGCAATCGAACGGGCTCGGCACGGCGCCGATCGCGTTCTGCAGGAACGCGACCCGCTCGGCGAGCGCGTCCTCCGAGGTGATGAGCGCGCCGCCGACGACGTCCGAGTGCCCGTTCAGGTACTTCGTGGTCGAGTGCGCCACGACGTGGGCGCCGAGGTCGAGCGGCCGCTGGAGCACCGGCGTGGCGAACGTGTTGTCGACGACGAGCAGCGCCCCGTGCGCGCGCGCGATCTCCGCGATCCCGGCGATGTCGAAGATCTTGAGCATCGGGTTCGTCGGGGTCTCGATCCAGATCATCCGCGTGGCCGGGGTGAGGGCCTTGCGGACGACGTCGAGGTCGCTCATGTCGACGGAGGTCGAGGCGATCCCCATCGGCCGCATGACCTTGTCGAAGAGCCGGAAGGTGCCGCCGTAGACGTCGTCGCCCGAGAGCACGTGATCTCCGGGCCGGAGCGTGTGGAGCAGCGTGGCGGTGGCCGCGGAGCCGCTGCCGAAGGCGAAGCCGTGGCGACCGCCCTCGATCGCGGCGAGGCACGCCTCGAGCGCCTTGCGGGTGGGGTTGCCGCTGCGCGAGTACTCGAACCCCTTGTGCTGGCCCGGCCGCTCCTGGGCGAAGGTGCTCGCGAGGACGATCGGCGTCATGACCGCGCCGCTCGTCGGATCCGGCGGCTGGCCGGCGTGGATGGCGAGCGTGTCCAGGGCGAGCCTGTCGTGACCTAGGTGGGGCTTCATGCGGTCGAGACTTATCCCACGGGCCGCGTGCGTCCACGGTTTTGGCGCCCGCGAGGGCCGGGCGCGCGCGCGCGCCGCCCGCGCTCCTGGGCCCGAGCTAGCCGCGCGGAGAGGCCGCGTCGCCGGCGCGCGGAGAGGCCGCGTCGAAGGCGTCGAGCAGCGCCCGCGCGCTCTCGACACGCCGCTCCGGATCGCGGTCGAGGGCGCGGGCGAGCGCCCGGCGCTGCCCCGGCGAGAGCGCGCCCGCGGCGGCGAGCGCGTCGAGGCGGAGGCCCGAGTCGCCGATCTCCACGAGCATCGCGGCCTGCTCGCGCGCGTGCGTGAGCGGCGCGCCGGTGGCGAAGGCGACGAGGGTCGCCGCCATGGCGTAGACGTCGCCGCGCGCGGTCGGCGGCGATTCGCCGCGGGCGATCTCGGGCGCGACGAACGGGAGGGTGCCCCGGTCGGCGGTCTCGAGATCGGGATCCATGCTGCGGAACCGCGCGGCGCCGAGGTCGACGAGGCCGATGTCGCCGAGCGGACCGAGCAGCACGTGATCGGGGCCGAGATCGCCGTGGACGAAGCCGATCGGGCCCGCGGCGTCCTCGAGCTCCTGGAGCTCGGCGAGGGTCTCGATGGCGGTGCGGACGACGTGGGCGACGAGCGACGCGGGCGGCCGACGGCCGCGGCCGCGCCATCCGTCGAGCACGTCGCGGAGCGAGGCGCCCTCGCGCCGGCTCTCGAGGAGGAAGGGGCCGTGGCGATCGGCGCCGACGCGCGCGAGCGCGGGCAGGGCAGGGTGCCGGGCGAGGGAGAGCGCCTTCGCCTCGCGGACGATGGCGGCGCGCCCGGCGTGCGCGTGGAGGGCGCCGGGGGCGAGGCGCTTGCAAACGAGCGTGGGGCCGAGCGTGGGCACGGGCGTGGACGCGAGCGTGGGGCCGGGCGGCGGGCCTCCGAGCCGGACCAGCGCCACGTCGAAGGTGGCGCCCGCGCCGAGGTGCTCGACCAGCTCGGTGCCGTCGGGAGCGGGGTAGGGCATCGGCCCTCAGCCGCCCCCTCCCGGCGCCGGGGCCGCCTCGTCGCACTCGCGGAGCCACCGCAGCGCCTCCTCCGCGCCGCCCTTGCCGCGCACCGCGAGCGCCCACCGCGCCTCGCGCCAGCGCGCCACGAAATCGGCCCAGCGCGTCGGCGCGTCGCCCCGGCCGGAGAGGGCGGCGACCCGATCGTCGATGCTCTGGAAGGGGAACACCGGGTTGCCGAGCCCGAACCGCGCCTGCGCCCAGTGGACCACGCTGATGAAGAGGCCGTACCGGCAGCGGCGGGTCGCCTCGTCGACGCCCACGACCGGCGACCTCCAGTCGAGGTGGATGTCGTCGAGCTCCGGCAGCCGCGGCTCGCGCTTGCCCACGCAGATGTGCACCGCCTCCTCGTCGGGCCGGTGCACCTCGCGCCAGCTGTCCGCGTCGAGCGGCTCGCCGCCCCGGAGCAGCGAGCCCATGCTCCCCGCGAGGGCGCCGAGCAGCGGGCCTCGCTGGTGCTCGATCCCGCCGAGGATCGTGTCGCGCGCCATGCGGCGGCCGCTCGTCCCCGCGAGCTGGCCGTCGAGGCGCTGGCGCATCGCCGCCGGCTCGGCGTAGACCGCTTTGAATCCCGCGCTCCCGCCGACCCACACGTTGCGCAGATACCTGATCTGCGCCCACAGCCCGAGCGTAGGGTCGATATCGCGGATGCGCTCGAAGATGCGCGCCACCACGTTGACGCACGACGGCCCGAACCGGGTGAGCGCCTCGCCGAGGTCGCGGGGCTCGGGGGCGCCCCAGAACGCGTTGTCCAGGTTGAGCTCCGCCCCGGGGCAGCGAGCGAGCCGGTCGGCGAGGCTCCTCTCCAGCGCCTCGCGCAGCGGGCCCTCCAGCCCGGCGAGGTGCGGGCCCGCGCCTGCGTCGAGTGAGCCGGTCATGCGAACATCGTATCACGCCGGTCGCGCGCGACGCCGCCGGCGTCGCGCCGTGCCGCGCGCGCGGCACGCGGCACGGCGACGGCGCGCGCCGCGGGAGCGGGGCGCGGCCCGCGCGGCGCGGCGCGACGCCGGCGGGCGTCGCCGACGCCGCCCGTGCGGCGGCCTGTGGGATGGCCACGCACCTGCACGGGGGGAGGGCGGTGGCCAACTTTTCTCCGCGTCATGCGGCATATCTCTGCGTTCATCGCGAACGTGATAGAAGTCTTGAGAACGGCATGGATCCCAAGATTTTGGAGATGCTCTTCATCGCTGTTAGCAACGGCGTCGCCCTCTTTATCGGCGCTTACGTGGCGCGCAGATCGGCAGATCTCAGCGCGGAGCGCCGGGCCGAGCACGAGGAGAAGGCGGAGCTCCAGCGACAGCGGCGGGAGGCGCTCCTGGAGCGGCTGGCCCTCCAGCGGCGCGCGCTCGACGACTACGCGCGGATGATCGTCCGGTGGTCCTCGGCGCCCGTGTCCGGGGCGCAGCGCACGCGGGAGGAGGACCTCGCGGCGGACCAGGAGTCCATCGCGATGTACGCGCAGATGGCCAACGCGTTCGGGAGCCGGCAGTTCGCCGAGCAGGCCGCCGCGACGCTGCACGCGGTGCGCGCCGGCCGCGGCAATGTCCAGGTGTTCCCGTTCTCCGTGCAGATCGCCTCCGCCTGCTACCAGGAGATGATCCGGGCGATCTCCGAGCTCGAGAAGGAGATCGGCCTGCCGGCGCCGCGGTCGCCCGCGCGGCCGTTCCTCCCGGACGAGGAGCTCGCGAAGGAGGCGACTCGGCTGTTCTCCAGGAACGTCGTGGAGCGCTCCGGGATCGATCTCGGCATGGTCGATCAGATCCTGGAGCGCGTCCGGGTGAACCCGTCCGAGGAGGCGGACAGCCCCCGGTAGGGGCTCACGCCTCCGGCTTCACTGGCTCCATCCCATCCGGATGAGCGCGTAGAAGATGAGGAGGCGAGGCACCCGGAACAGCACCATGGTGAAGAAGTAGCGCGGCGGGATCCGGTACAGCCCCGACAGGTAGCAGAGCATCGAGAAGGGGACCGGCGAGACGCTCCCGACGGCGATGGCCCAGTACCCGTAACGGTCGAACAGCCGATCGATCTTGGGCCGCGTCCGCTCGAGGCGCGCCGCGAAGATGCGGAAGCGCGCGAGGTGGGCGGCGAGCCGGTATCCCGTGCAGCCGGCGAGGAGCGAGGCCGCCGAGATCGCGATCATGGGCCCGACCTGCGGGCCTCCCGAGGTGATCGCCGTCAGCATGTAGAACTGCGGCGGGATCGGGAACGAGAACGCGTCGGCGAGGTAGGTACCGACGAACATCCCGGCGAGGCCGAAGCGCTCCACGAACCCGCGGCCGAGCGCGTCGAGCTGGTCGCGCGCGAGGTGCGCCGCCAGCGCGATGAGCCCGAAGAGCGCGGCCAGGCTGAGCACCAGCTGGACCAGCGTGCGCCACAGATCTCGCCGGTCGTCGCGCGGGCGCGCCTCGCTCGTTGGCTGGCTCAGACCGCCTCCTGCCGGCGGCGCTGGAGCCGCTCGATGATCCGCCTGCTGCGGAGCGTGCTCTGAAAGATCCGCGTCGCCTTCTCGAGGGCGTCGAGGAGCCGCTGCGCATCGCCGTGCTTGTCGACGTAGGCGAACGGCCGGTGCGCGTTGATGACCTCGAACGAGTCCTGCTCGTCCTGAACCGCCGAATAGAAGATCACGGGCACTTCGGGCTGCACCTTGCGGATCTGGTCGCAGACCCAGAAGCCATCCTGCCCCGACATCCGCACATCGATGATCACGGCGCAGGTGTCCTCGGTGAACGCGGCGACCCCGTCCAGGGCCGAGGCGCACACGACGAGGCGATATCGCTCCGAGAGGAGGGCGCCGAGCGGCTGCCAGAGGCCCCTGTCCTCGTCGACCACGAGCACGAGAGGAAGCCGCGTGGACTCGGGCTTCTCGCGATCCGGCCGCTGGGCTGGATCGGCCCCGAGCAGGGTATCGGATTCCTTGGAGGGCATTCGGCGTGGATCGTGGAGGGCGCGTCGGAGCGCCCATGACACAATGTACCACGCCCTGCGCATCGAGCCAGCGCGGCGGCGCGCTCGGCCGGCGCGGCGTTGCCTACGCGCCGAGCTCGGCGCGCGGGGGCGGCCGCGCCGTGGGCGGCGGCCTGGGATTCGTCTATGCTGGGCGCCGAGGCGTGGCCTCATGGTGAGGCCTGCAGGCCGTTTGCAACGCGCCGCGATCGTGCCGGATCGCGCGCTCGCCTTCTCGTGCGCTGACCCGGTCTGCCGGTCGGCAGCGGGTCGCTCGCCGGGGAGAGCCCCACAACCGAGATGAGCTGCCCATGAAGAACGCAGGACTCCGATCGATCCCCCTCGTCATCGCCGCTCTCGGCCTCTTTGCCGCGGGGTGCAAGGACGAGGACAACTTGCACGCATGCAGTGAGCTCTGCAAGCACCGCATCCTCTGCGCCGAAGAGCAAGGCGACCCGCCGCCGAGCAAGACCAGCTGTGAGACCGCGTGCCTCGGCATCGAGGGAGAAGGCCTCGTGGAGCGAACCGAGGAGTGCGTGAACGAGGCGTCGTGCGATTACGTGGCGTGCGCGGACCCCTGAGCCCGGCGAGCGCGCGCGCCGCGGGCGGCGGGGCGCGCCGCGCCCCCCGGCCGGGAGGCCGGCGCGACGACGGCCGGCGCGATCACGGCTCCGCGCCGCACTCGGGCGCGTCGCGGAGCTTGCCCGAGGCGAGCGGCGCGTCGAAGCGCAGGAGCTCGAGATCGACGAGATCGAGGCGCTTGAACGTCAGGTTCAGCGGGCCGACCGACACGCCGGCTTCCGCCTCGGCGTAGGCGCGCACGCCGCCGTCGACCCGCGCGTCGTACGAGCAGTAGGGCGGCGCGGTCTCCGCGCTGACGCGCGCGTACGCCTGGACTCCGACGTTCGGGCCGAGGATGCCGTACAGGCGCGAGCGGAGCTCCGCGCCGGCGCTCACCTTGCCGGACGCCGTGATCGCGCCGGGCGCCCCGATCGAGGCCGTCCCCGAGGCCGAGCACGAGGGCTCCCAGATCGTGCGCCACGTCCCGTTCTTGTAATCGACCCCGGCCTCGATCTCGGCGGTCGTCTGCGCCTCGGCCGCCACCTCGGCGGCCGTGAACGACAGCCCCACATCGGCCGTCGCCCTCGGCACGACGTTCGTCGTGACGACGATGGGCACGGGCCCCACCCAGAACGTCAGCGTCGGCAGCGGCACGCTCGGGACGCCCCCGGCGAGCTCGAGGAGATCGACCGTGCAGCTCCCCGTGACCGTGCCGGAGCCCTGGAGCGTGGCGCTCACGTCGAGCCTGCCCGAGGCGACGAAGCGGAGCTGCTTCAGCTCCGGGACCGGGTTGATCCCGCCGCGCGGGCCGACGTGGACCTCGAAGTCGAGCACCGGAGAGAGCTCGGCCGTGACGTCGAGCGCCGCCGTTCCGTGCGCGGTGACCCCGCACGAGGCCGGGAGAGAGGCCGAGGAGAGCTCGAAGAGCTTCAAGGTGGCGCCGGACGCGATCTTCAGGGCCTCCGCCTGGCTCGCGATCGGCTCGTCGCCCTCCAGGCCGAGCTCGCGGGCGCGCGCGAGGTGCTCGTCGATGGCCTGCGCGTACTCGCGCGCGTCGTAGTGGACGTGGACGTGCCCTTCGGTGATGAACTCCGTGAGGTCGGCGGGCGTCGTCTCGAGCGCGACCCGCGCCGCGTCGAGCGCGCGGACGCGCACGACGCGGGCGAGGTAGCCGCCTCCCTGCGTGCCGCCGAGCACGTCGCCCGCCGCGAACGGGGGCAGGCTGCCGTCGTGGGTGATGACGAGCTCGCGCTCGCCGAGCTCCGCGGCGACGAACCCCGGCTCCTTCTCGGGCACGCGGGCGCGCTTGGACAGCTTGAGCGGCTGGACGACATCGACGGCGCCGGGGGCCGGCAGCTCGGCAGGATCCGCGACGTCGTCCGCCGGGGCGGCGCACGCGGCGAGCCCGGGCGCGCCGAGCGCGAGAAGGACGGTGGAGACGAGCCGCGCGGCCAGCGCGCGGCTCCGAGGGAGCGTGGTTTTCATGCGCGCGGACGCTATGCGGGCACTGTGGCGAACCGGTTACAGCGGCGAGACTTGCTGTCTCCGGGAGATGGGATAAGGGCTCACCGCGATGGATGGATATCCATGAATCGATGTCTCCGGGGCCCGCGAAGAGCACTTATTGAATCGAGCGATGTCCGGAGCCCCGCGCGACGCGCTCATGAGATGCCGCGCGACGCGCTCATGACGTGACGTGCGAGCGCGCTCATGAGATGCCGCGCGACGCGCTCATGGGACGACGTGCGAGCGCGCTCATGAGGTGATGTGCGAACGCGCTCGTCGAGGGCGACGGCGTGGAGCGCGTCGCGCGCTCGGACCGGGGTGCGCCTCGCGCTCGCGCGAGGCGGCCGAGAGAGGAGGGCCGCGGCTCGCGGGCGGTAGGAAGAAGGCAGAGCGCGTGGATCGCGCGCGTCGCTCCAGCGGCCATGCCGCGGGGCGGCGGGTCGCCGGGCGAGCCGCTGCGCGGGCCTTGCTGGAGGCGACGCGCTCGCCAGGCGGTCGCTCGCCTCTTGCGTCGCCGGGCGCCCGCCGCCTCTTGCGATGCGCAGGGCACGGTGCGCGCGTTCGGGAGGCGCCGCGGCCTGTGCCGCGGCGCTCGGGCGAGGAGCCCAGCAGGCCCGCCTCGGCGGTCCGCTGATCCGTCGTGGTGCGATCAGCTTCCGGGGCACCCGTCGCTTGCTGGGCGACCTCGGGCTTGTCCTACCTGGGGTGAGTAACGGGATTCGAACCCGCGACAACTGGAGCCACAATCCAGTGCTCTACCAACTGAGCTATACCCACCGTTCTTCGCGGCCCGGGGGCTGCGAAGGCCTGGCAGAATACTCAGCTCCGCGCAGAGTGCAATCGGGTAAACGCACGGCGCGTCGCTCTTTTTTGCTCCGGGCTGCTCCGGGCTCACTTCCGGCTTCCCCCCGGCCCCGCGTTGCTTCCGCCCTGGGCCCCCCCGGCTCTGCTCCTCCCCCCCACCTTCCTGCTCCCCCCACCTTCCTGCTCCCCCCGCCTCCCTGCTCCCCCCGCCTCCCTCAGAGCGTCGCCCACCGGCGCAGCGCGACCCGGCGGGCGCGGTCGAGGTCCGCGCGGTGGCGCGTCGAGATCGGCGCGCGCTGCGCGGGCGGCGGCCCGGATGCGCCCACCGGCTCGTCCGCCTCGCGGCCGGAGGCGGCGATCAACGCGGCGGCGAGCGAGCCCTCGATCGCGGCCAGGTCGTAGCCGCCCTCCAGGAAGACGGCGAGCCGCCCCCCCGCCTTCGCGGCCGCCATCGCCGCGAGCCGGCGGCCCATCGCCGCGTAGGCCGAGCGCGACAGCTTCATCGCCGCCAGCGGATCGCGCTCGTGCGCGTCGAACCCCGCCGAGACCAGGATGAGCTCGGGCGCGTACTCGTCGAGCACCGGCAGGACGAGCTCGTCGAACGCCGCCTCGTAGACCGCGTCCGTCGCCCCGTCGGAGAGCGGCACGTTCACCGTGTAGCCGGCGCCCTCGCCGCCGCCGAGCTCCTCGGCGGAGCCGGTGCCCGGGTAGAACGGCCACTGGTGCAGCGAGCAGAACAGCACCCGCGGGTCGTCCCAGAAGATGTCCTGCGTGCCGTTGCCGTGGTGCACGTCGAAGTCGATCACCGCCACCCGCGACAGCCCGCTGCTCAGCGCGGCCCTCGCCGCCACGGCGACGTTGTTCAGGAGGCAGAAGCCCATGCCCGCCTCGCGCGTCGCGTGGTGGCCGGGCGGGCGCAGCAGCGCGACGCCGAGCCGACCGGGGCCGGCGAGCACCGCCTCGACGAGCGCCACCGCGGCGCCGGCGCCCCGCCTCGCCGCGTCGACCGAGCGCGGGACGACGTACGTGTCGGGATCGAGCGCCGCGTAGTGCCCGCTGACCCGGCCCAGCGACTCGAGGTAGCTGGGCGCGTGGACCCGGGCGAGCTCGTCCTCGGTGGCGTCGCGCGTCGCGACGCGCTCGATCGAGAGGCCCGCCGCGGCGCAGCGCTCGATCGCGCGGCGGGCGGCCTCGAGCCGCTCCGGGCGCTCGGGGTGCGCGCCGCGCGCGCGGTGTTGCTCGAACAGCGCGTCGTCGACGACGTAGAGGCGCGGGGCTTCGGAGTGCGGGTGATTCAAGTGCACCATGAGCTGGGTGGAGAGTTGTAGCAGCGCCGCAGCGGATGGTAGCTTGCCCTGAGCCCCCGAAAGAAGGAGTGGAGACGCAGGATGCGCGGAAAGATCATCGCAGTCTTCGCCGTGATTGTCCTCATGGTCGGAGGGCTCTCGTACGCCCTCACGCGCGCCTCCCTCGCGGAGATGGGGCGGCCGGGCGAGGCGTCGCGCGCGCTCGCGGCCGCCATGGCGCAGCTCCAGGTGGACGGCCTCGTGCTGGAGCGGTGGCTCGCCTCCCACGCGAGCGACCCGAAGCTGCGCGAGCCGTTCAACGCCGGCACCGCCCCGGCCCGCGCCGAGGCGGCCACGAGCGCCGCCAACGCCATCCGGGAGGCGGTCGCCGCCTCGCCCGAGCTCGGCAGGACCCCGCCCTCCCTCGTCGTCCTGGTGGACACGAAGGGCGTGGTGCTCGGACGGAACGGCTCCGCGCTGATGCGCGGGGACAACCTCGGCGCCGTCTACCCGTCGCTGAAGCGCGCCGTCGAGCAGGGGGTGACCGGCTCGGACGTGTGGGTGAGCCGGGCGCGCAACGAGCAGCTGCTCGCGTCCTACGCGCCGATCCGCAGCGACGCCGGGCAGATCATCGGCGCCGTCGCGGTGGGCACCGCGCTGAACGACGAGCGGCTGACCAACGCGAGCGAGCGCACGAGCGGGCGGCTCCTCGTGGTCGCGATGCAGTCGGGCGACGGGCTCGACGTCGTCGCGAAGTCGCGCGACACCCCCCCGCAGCTCGTCGCGGCGCTCACGGCGTCGCCGGCGAAGGACAGCGCCCTCCAGGCGCTGAGCTCCGGGCGGGCGGTCGACATCGGCGGGCTGTCCGGCGAGTACGGCGCCGTCGGGCACGCGCTCGAAGGCTACGGCGACGGGCGGCGGGCGGTGCTCCTCAGCATCGCGCAGATCCGGACGCCGGGGCTCGCGAGCTCGCTGGTCTGGCCGCTGCTCGGCGTCACCGCGCTCGGGCTCGTGCTCGTCGTGATCGCCGCCTACTTCCTGGACGCGTACATCTCGCAGCCGGTGTCGGAGATCGAGGACGGCTTGCTCGCGATCATGAACGGCCGGACCGACCTCCGGTTCGGGATCGAGCACGCCGAGCTCGGCGGGCTCGTGTTCCGGCTGAACTCGCTCCTCAACCAGCTGCTCGGCGTGCAGGAGGACGAGACCGACGACGAGGGGCGCCCGTCGCGCGCGCCCACGTCGGCGTCGTTCCGGGACGCCCTCGAGGTCGACGAGCGGATGGCCGCGCTGTCCCCCGGCGAGATCCCGGCCGACGCCAAGGCGCTCCTCGAGGAGCCGGAGGACGCCTACTACGCGCGCATCTTCGCCGAGTACATCGCGGCGAAGAGGTCGCTCGGCGACCCGGTGGATCACATCACCCGCGACGCGTTCGTCGCCCGCCTCAAGGCGAGCGAGCAGGAGCTCGGGCGGAAGCACGGCAAGCCGATGCGCTACAAGATCGAGGTGCGCGGCAAGGAGGTCGTGCTCCTCGCCGTGCCGCTCGCCTGACGCGCGGCGCGCGCGCCCGGGGGCCGAGCGGCGCGCCGCGGCCCCTCAGTGCAGCACGGCGTCCGGGCCCTCGTGCGGCTCGACGCGCCCCGACGAGGGCTCGCGGCGGAGGGCGATCACGTCGGAGAGGTCGCAGCCGAGCGCGAACGCGGGCGACGACGTCGTGACGATCCACTGCACGTTGGGGAGCGCCGCCCGCAGCCGGGCGGCGAGCGAGCGCTGCCGGTGCGCCGGCTGCTGCGCCTCGATGTCGTCGATCAGGACCACCCCCTCGGCGAGCCGCGGATCGCCGGTCGGGTGGGCGGACGCGAGCGCGCGGAGCGCCAGCGCGCCGAACGCGATGGTGTGCCGCGCGCTCCGCCCGAGATCGTCGAAGTCGACGCGCTGGCCGTCCGCGCGCTCGAAGACCGGCTCGAGCCGCAGCGGATCGACGCCCACGTACGTCGCGTCGTGGCCCTCGAGCAGCGCCTCGAGCACGTCCCTGAGCGCGCGCTCGAGCGCGCCGAGCCGCGCCGCCTGCGCGTCCGCGCGCGCGTCCGGCCGCGCCTCGGGCTTGTTCTTCGCGCGGTCGCGCGCGAGCGCGGCCGCCACCGGTACGAACGAGAGCACCTGCTTCGTCTCGCGGGCGAGATCGGTGCGCGTCGCGTCGTCGAAGCTCGCGGCGGCGCGCACGTCGTAGCGGAGGATGCTGCGCTCGGGCGTCGTCAGCACGATCGCGGTGCGGGAGAACCAGCGCGCGCCCGAGAGCGCCACGAGGACGAAGCCCCCCTCGGCCGCGCGCCGCTCGAAGAGCGCCTGCTCCCGCCGCCGCAGGAGCGCCGCGTCCTCGGGCTCGTCGAGGCGCGCGTTCGGGCTCGCGACGCGCAGCGGGTGCGCGCGCGCCGGATCGTCGGTCCCGAGCATCCAGTCGGTGACCACGAGCGGGGGCGAGCCGTCGTCGCCGCGCGATTTCAGCTGTGCGACCGCGTACCCGGGCCGCGTCGACGCGATCGCCGACAGGATCGAGGTCTTGCCCACGCCGTCGCCGCCGAAGAGGACCACGAGCCGGCGCGGCGCGCCGTCGGCGTCCTCGAAGGAGAGCGAGAGATCATCGAACGGACCGACATGGGCGAGGCGGACGCGGGAGAGCAGCACCGCCCGCGAAGCTACCACCGCGCCGCGCGCGTGGAACGCCGCAGCGCCCACCTGCGCCGCCCGCGCCGGCCGTCCGCCGGGCGCACGGCGGCGCGGGCGGCGCGGAGGCCGGCGCGCGGAGGCGGGGGCGCGGAGGTCGGCGCACGGCTGCGATCGGCACGACCCGCGCCTTCGACGCGCCGTGGCATGCGCCACGCGTGGATTCCTTCGCTCCTCCAGCAAGCCCGCGCGCCGGCGCCACCGCGCGCCGCCGGATGCGCGCGGCGGCGCCCGCGCATCCGGTGGCGCGCGGTGGCGCGTCGGCCTAGAGTCGTTGTCCGGGGTCGTATCGTGCTGCGCAAGCTGCCTCCGCCGGATTTCCGCTACGTGTGGCTCCACCCGGAGCCCGGCTCGACCGGCGCGCTCGCCGCGGCGGGGACCGCGGGGCTCGCGGGGGCCTCCGCGGCGATGTGGAGCGCCGGGAGCCACGCGCTCTCGCTGGGGCTCATGGCGGTGGGGAGCGCGCTCGGCGTGCTCGCGCTGGCCCGCGCCGAGCACCGCCTCCGCGCCCAGCGCGGCGCGCGCGAGGTGGCGATGGCCGTCGTGCCCTGGGGCGTCCTCGTCGACCCGGACACCGAGCCGCGCGTGCTGCGGTGGCCCGCCGTGAAGCGGGTGAGCGTCGACGTCTCGCACACGATGCGCGGCGGGACCCCGGCCGTCGTGTCGAGCCTCGTGACGGTGCACACCGCGCGCGACGTGCTCGCCGGCCGCGCCGCGGGCGCGGTGGACCTCGAGCGGCTCCTCGCCAACCTCGAGGGCTACGCGCAGGAGGCGGCGCGGCCCGTCGCCGGCGACATCGACGGGCAGACGGTGCTCGGCGACGGGGTGACCGAGCCGATCGCCGCGGCGCTGCTGCAGGCGGCGGACGGCGTCTGCGCGACCAGCCACGGCGCCGCGCAGCTCGCGCTCCCGGGCGGCGGCTACCGCACCGCGGCGGCGCGCGCGGCCGCGCCCGAGACGGTCGCGGTGCTGCGCTCGGCGCTGTCGTGGAGCTACGACTGCCCCGCCGACCCGCGGCCGCTCGCGGCGATCCTCGCGGGCGTGCTCGGGGCCACCGAGCTCGTGCCCGAGCTCCTGCGGCTCGCGAGCTCGCCGCACCCGGTGGTCGCCGCGTTCGGCAAGGCCGCGGCGCTCCGCCTCGGTGCGCCGCCGAACCGCGCCGGCTCGCTCGACGAGGTCGCGGCCTTCCTGTTCGAGGAGGACGTCGAGATCGGAAAGCGGTGGATCGCGTCGGCCTCGACACTTTGTTTGCGACCTGGCGCGGAAGCTTGCTAGCTAAAGGGGTCGGCAGCGCGAGCGCTGCGGTTCGAGCGGCCTGCGCGCGGGGGCCCTCGGCCCGCGGGGCCCGGTCCTCACGGCGCGCTGCGTTCGGGTCGTCCACCGCGCCGGGTCGGCTATGAAACGGGCTCCGTCGCCACCGAAGCCGTCTGCGCGAGGAGCGCGCCCCGCGCTGGCCGCCGCGTGCCTCCTCGGCGCCTCGCTCGCCGCGTGCGCCGAGCCCCACGCGTCCGGGCCGCCGCCGTCGCAGAGCACCGCGCGCGCCGCGCCCTTGGACGCGCCGCTCGCCGCGGCCGCCGCGGCCGCGGCCGCCGTCCCGCCGCTCGCGCCGCCCCTGGCCCTCGGCGCGTGGGTCGAGGCCGTGCGGCTCGAGCGCTGGGCCGAGGCGGCGGAGCGGATCGACGCCCTGCCGATGGAGCAGCGGGCGCTGCCGGCGATGAAGTACGCGCGGGCGCGCGTCGCGCTCGAGCTCGGCGATCACGGCAAGGCCGTGGAGCTGCTCCACGGCCTGGAGGAGGAGCTGCCGCTGCTCGCCCGCGAGGTCTCGCGCCACCGCGCGGAGGCGGCGTTCGAGGTGGGGCCGTTCCTCGCGGCGGCGGCGTACTTCGAGGCGACGGGCAGCGCGCCCGGCCTCGCGCGCGCGGCGATCGCCTCGATGAAGGGCGGCGATCTCCAGAAGGCCCGCGCGCTCGCCGATCGGGCGGTGGTCGCGGCGCAGCGCGCGCGGCGGTCGCGCGACGAGGCGGCGGCGCGGCTCGCGCGGGCGCGGGTCCAGCTCGGCGTGCGCGACGCCGCCGAGCGATCGGGGGACAAGGGCGGCGCGAAGGCCGCGGCGGCGGCGCTCGCGCTCGCCGACCTCCGGTGGATCGTGAAGAGCGCGCCGTCGTCGCCCGACGGGCGCGAGGCCGCGGCGCTCCTCGCCGAGATGCCGGGGCCGCTCTCGCCGGACGACCGGCTCCAGAAGGTCGACGCCATGGTCGCCGGGGGCAGCGCGGCCGAGGCGATCGCCGAGCTCGACAAGCTCTCGGGCGTGCCGGCGTCGGAGCTCCACCACCGCAGGGCCACGGCGCTGTACCAGGCGCGCGACTACGCGGGCGCGGCCGAGGCGTTCCTCAAGGTCGCGGCCTCGCCGTCGGCGCGCCAGGCGGAGCAGCTGCACCTCGCCGCGCGCTCGCTCTCCCGGCTCCACCGCGAGGCCGAGGCGATCGAGCGGCACCTCGCGGTGGCGCGCAAGTTCCGGAGGACCCGCTGGGGCGAGCTCTCGAGCCTGCTCGCGGCGCGGCTCCTCATGCAGGTCGGCCGCTACGCGGAGGCGGTCGCGCAGTACGGCCGGTTCATCGACGCCTACCCGCGGAGCGAGCGGCGCGACGACGCGCTCTACGAGCGGGCGCTCGCGATGCTCTCGACGAGCGGCGCGGCCAAAGCGCGGAAGCCGCTCGAGCAGCTCGCGCGCGGCGCGCGCCCGGCCGACGCGGCGCGGCTGCGCGAGCTCGCGGGGCTCGCGGCGCTGCGCGGCGGCGATCGCGACGGCGCGGTGCGGCTCTGGACGGAGGTGATGAAGGAGCAGCCGCTCTCGTGGGGCGCGCTGCTCGCGCGCTCGCGCCTCGCGGCGGTGGGCGCGCCCATGCCGCCGCTGCTCGTCCCGGCGTCGCTCCGGGACGCGCGGCCGGTGGAGGTGAAGCTGCCGCCGGCCGCGGCGCTGCTCGCGTCGATGGGGCTCGACGGCGACGCGGAGAGCTACCTCGCCGAGAACGAGCGCGAGGTGACGGCGGCCTACGAGGGGCAGGAGAGCGAGGCGCTCTGCAGGATGTACGGCATGCTCTCGCCCGCGAAGCGCCGTTACCGGGTGGGCACGCAGGCGGTCTCCGCCGCGGCGCTCCAGCGCGCGCCGTCCGAGGCCGATCGCTGGACGTGGGAGTGCGTCTATCCGCAGCCGTACGTCGGCGAGGTGCGCGCGCTCGAGGCGCAGCACGGGCTGCCGAAGGGCCTTGTCCACGCGCTCAAGCGGCAGGAGAGCGCGTTCGATCCCGTCGTGGTGAGCCCCGCGAGCGCGGTCGGGCTGATGCAGCTCATGCCGGCGACCGCGCGGAAGGCGGCGAGCGAGCTCTCGCTCGGCTTCGAGCTCGGGCAGCTCAAGAGCGCGCCGCTCAACCTGCGCCTCGGCGGCTTCTACATCGGCAAGCTGCTGCGGACGTTCGACGCGAGCCTGCCGCTCGCGACCGCGGCGTACAACGCCGGCCCCAAGGCCGTGTCGCACTGGCTCGAGGGGAAGATCGACCGGGACACCGACGTGTGGGTGGCGCGGATCCCCTATGGCGAGACGCGCACCTATGTGGGGCGCGTCCTCGCGAACCTGGCGCGGTATCAGTGGCTGGACGGCGGGGACGCGGCCGTGGAGATGCTCCCGCTGACGCTCCCCGCGGACGCGCGCGCCCCGGCCGACGCGTACTGAGTGAGGGCGTGAGGGCGGCCGCGCCCGCGGCGGCGCAGGCGTTCTTCCTGCGCTGAAATTGCGTTGTGCGCTTGAACTCGAGGCCGGGTGCGCTCACCGTGATGGGGTGGCAGGAACCGCTGGCAGCGACGGCGTGTTCAAGCGCTGCGGGGTGCTCATCCAGCCCTACGCGGACGCGCGCTTCGTCGGCCGGCTGCTCACCTCGGCGCTCGCGTGGCTGCTTGTCCTCTTCTCGGTGGCCTCGCTCGTCGAGCCGATCGCCGGCCGGCTCGCGATGGTGCTCCTGATGCCGTTCGTGCTGCTCGGGTCGCTGCTCGCGCTGCTCTGCCTCGCGTGCCTGCTGTACACGCCGATCGCGTGGCTCTGCGCGGCGGTGGGCTCGTCCGGCGCGGCGGTCGTCCGGGTGAGCAACGCGCTCTGGATCGAGCGCTCCGGCGAGCGCCGGTCGTTCTCGCTGCTCTCGCTCACGCGCGCGCGGCTCTCGAGCTCCGGCGGCGAGGTCGCCCTGAGGACCGACGACGGCGACGTCATCCGCGTGCGCGTCGACGACCCGGTCGACGCGGAGCGGCTGCTCGGCGCGATCGCCGCCGGGCGGGCGCGGGGCACGTGGAGCGCCCGGCTCTACGACGACGCACAGCGGCCGCTCCGGCGCCGGCTGTTCGTCGGCGTGGCGACGCTCGTGTCGCTGATCTGCTGGTCGGTGCTCGACTTCGACCTGGCGCTCTCGCTGGGCGTCATCACGGGCGCCGCGGCGTGGGTGCTCGCGGCGCTGCTCCGGGAGGGCTCGGCGCACCGCGTGCTCGTGGCGGGCACCGACGGGCTCTCGCTCCGGGACGAGGCCGGCGAGCGCTTCGTCTCGTTCGGCTCGATCGAGCGGGTCGACGAGACCGCGCTCGGGGTCGAGCTCGTGCTCACGGGGGGCGAGGAGCTCCCGCTGACCCTCGTGCCGCCGCAGCTGCTGCGCGATCCAAGCGAGACGGGGCTCAGCATGGTGCTCGCCGAGCGGCGCCGCGAGCACCTGCTCGCGCTCGTGCGCGAGCGGAGCGGGCGCGGCGCGCGCGAGGTGGGGCGGGCGGGCGCGCTCCTCGAGCGCCGCGGCCTGACTGCGCCGGCCTGGCGGGCGGCGCTGCGCCGCCTCGTGAGCGAGGCCGGCGCCGATTACCGCACGGCGAAGCTCACGCGGGAGCAGGCGTTCGCGGTGCTCGAGGACGGCGACGCGCCGGCCGAGCTCCGCATCGGCGCCGCGCTCGCGCTGTCGTCGTCGCGCGACGACCAGACGGTGGAGCGGCTGCGGATCGCGGCCGAGGGCTGCGCGAACCGCGACGTGCAGCTCGCCATCGAGCAGGCGGCCGAGGGCGACGAGGATGACGGGATGCTCGAGCAGGCGCTGTCGTCCTCGGCGGCGCGGCCGCGGCTGGACGCGCCGCGGTGCGCGACGCCGGCCGCGTGACGTGACGCCGGCCGCGTGACGTGGCGCCGGCCGCGCGAGGCTGCCCGGAGGGGCGCGCCGCTCGCCGGGCCAGCGGGCCGGGTCGATTCTTCTCGCCTTCCGGCCTTCCTGTTCTCAGAACTCTCTCCCGAAGGACGCGCGGCTCTTCTAGGCTGTGCTCAGCCGAGCTGCCGCGGGCGCCTGCGCGCCTGCGGTCCTCCGAGGTACCCCGATGGAAGGCCCGCTCCAGGACCCCTACGCTTCGGTCGCAGCGCACGCGCCGCGCCCCGGCGCGCAGGCCGGCCGCGCCGCGCGGATCGCGCTGCTCGCGGTCGCGCTGCTCGCGTCGGTCGGGTTCGGCGCGCTCGTCGTGGCGCCGCGCCTCCGCGCGCCCGCGCCTGCGAGCACCCTCGTCGCGCGGCCGACCCCCGCGCTCGTCGTCGCGATCCGCGACCTCTCGCGGCTCGAGACCACCGAGGTCCACGTCGAGAAGGTCGTGGATCTGGCCGACCGGCAGAGCCGCCTGTTCGGCCTGGTGCAGGCCACCGACGCCCTGCTGCTCGTCGCGGTCGGGCACGTCACCATCGGCGTCGATCTCGCGCGGATCGGCGAGGGCGACATCGCCATGGATCCGGAGACCGGGGTCGCGCGGCTCACGCTGCCGGCGCCCGAGGTCTTCTCGACCCGGCTCGACGAGGATGCGACGTACGTCTACACGCGCAAGACGAGCCTGCTCGCGCGGCGCAACGAGCAGCTCGAGTCGCGGGCGCGCAAGGAGGCGACCGAGGCGATCGAGAAGGCCGCGCTCGAGGGGAACGTGATGGCGCGCGCGAAGGCGCAGGCCGAGCGGCAGATCACGGCGCTCGCGACCCAGCTCGGCGCGAAGCGGGTGGAGATCCGCTGGCGCGACGTGGGCGTCGGGGGGGACTGACGCGGGCGACGTGTCCGGGGCGCTCCTCCGCGGGGCTCCGCCCTTGCAGCCGTAGCGGATCGTCTGGAAGGTTCACTTTTCCAAATGGCGCCCCGCGCGCGTCGCCACCCATTCGCAGCCGCGAACCTTGTCCCAGGGGGCGACCATGCTGCGTATCGTCCGGCCTCTGATTTCCGTAGGCACCGTCGTCGTCTCGCTCGCCGCGTGTGCGCAAGGCACCACCTTGGACCGCCCCGCCGATGGGAGCCACGGCGAGGATGGGAGCGTGGACGCGGGGGGAGCTGGCCCGTTCGGCGCCATCGGGCACGTCGGCGACGGGGGGAGCGCTCGCGACGGGAGCGGCTGGGATCCGCCGCCGGGGAGCTCTGCCGGCCCGTGCTCGGATGTGACGCACCACATCTACCTGGTCTCGCCCTCCCAAGAGCTCTTCTCGTTCCATCCCGCCGGCCTGGAGCTCCATCGCATCGGCAGGCTGCGGTGCGGCGATGGCGGCCCGTTCTCGATGGCCGTCGACCGGAACGGCGTCGCCTGGATCGTCGACTGGAACGGGCCGGTCAGCCGGGTCGACATCGCCACGGGTCGCTGCGAAACCACGCCCTACAAGGTGGAAGACGGGGCACCGTTCCGCAATTTCGGCATGGCGTTCGCCGCCGACGACGGCCCCGACCAGGAGACCCTTTATGTGCGAGACGCGGTCTTCTTCAATGACACGGACGGGGCGAACCCCGCCCGGACGCTCGGCGTCTTCGACAGGCGGTCGTACGCGGTCCGCCCGCTCGGCCAGGGCGCGGGTGCCAACGCGGACCTGACGGGCACGGGCGACGGCCGCCTCTTCGGGTTCGTCAAGCAGTCGGGGGCGTCGTTCGTCAGCGAGTTCGACAAGCTCACCGGCGCCACGCTCTCGGAGAGAGCGCTGCCCGGCGTGACCATCGGCTCCAGCTGGGCGTTCGCGACGTGGGGGGGCGCCTTCTGGTTCTTCGTGACCAACGACGAGGACGCGCTCTCGTCCAGGGTC
Source organism: Sorangium cellulosum So0157-2 (assembly GCF_000418325.1). Lineage (GTDB taxonomy): Bacteria > Myxococcota_A > Polyangia > Polyangiales > Polyangiaceae > Sorangium > Sorangium cellulosum_D. Next base: position 10,488,945 of record NC_021658.1, on the reverse strand, counting down.
TATCGCCTGGACCCTGACTCCCAGGCCCCGCCGGAGCTCGTGATGCCCGTGCTCCTCACCGCGGTCATCGGCGCGGGCGTCTCGACGTGCGCGCCGACCGAGGTGCCCCATTAGCCCGTCCGCCCGTCGGAGCGCTCGCGCGCGACCGCTGCGCGCGCGCAGGGCTCCTGGCGATCGCCTCCCAGGTGTAAGCTGCTGGGCGACGAGCGCGTTGCTCGGAACATGAGGATGAGGAGCGCCGGCGCATCGCCCTTGGTCTTGGTCGTTCTCGGGATCGTCGCTGCGTGTGCAGCGGAGACCCCGTCTCCCGACTCTCCCACCGCCGCCGGCGAGCCGCCCCCGGCCGGCGCCTGCACCCAGATCGGGTGCGTCAACGGCTTTACCCTCCGGCTCGCGTCCGAAGCGCCCTGGCCTGCCGGTGCGTATCGCTTCGTGATCACCGCCGACGGCGAGACCACCACCTGCGAAGGGAAGCTGCCGCTGCCGGACTGCGCGGCGGGCCGGGCGCTCACGTGCAGCGGCCCGAGCCTGCTCATCGGCGAGTCCGGCTGCGCGTTGCCGCCGAGCGCGCACGGCTTCTCCGAGATCCAGATGAGCTCCGCGCCCGGGAAGGTCACCGTCGAGATCTCGCGCGACGGCACGTCCGTGGCCGAGGCAGACTTCTCCCCATCGTACGTCGAGTCGCGCCCCAACGGCCCTGGCTGCGAGCCCGTCTGTCGCTCGTCGAGCGCCACGCTGAACGTGAAGTAGCGCCCCGCGCCGGCTGGGCGCGGCGCGATCCAGCGGGCAATGCATCGATGAAGGGTTGAGGGGCGGGCCCCTTCAGATCGATGCTCATTCGATTCTTCCACTTCGCACGAACGTCGCGTCACGGCATGTTGGCGAACCAGCGGTCGAGGATGGTTTGCGCCCGCCCGAGCTGCGAGAGCTCCGTCACCTCGTTTTGAGCGTGCATCGTCCGCTCCATGCCCGGTCCGAAATTCGCCGCCGGGATCTGGAGCGCCGCGAAGCTCGCCACCTCGGTCCACGTTTGCCGGGCCTCGACGCCCTGAACGCCGCTCTGCTCGAGGGCGGCGATGAGCGCGTGGCTCCGGTTCGGCGGCGCCGGCTCGGAGAGCTCCTCGAACCGGACGGCCCCTACTCGATCCACGAGCGCGATCAGCCGGTCTTGCGAGGCGTGGGAGTCCGTGCTCGGACCGAACGTGTGGTGCACATTCATTTCCACTTGATCCGGCACGACGCTGCCGGATCGGCCTCCGTGCGCCGAGGTGGCGCTCATCATTTCGTACCACGTGAGGCCGTCGACGACGTCGGGTACTGGCTCGAACGCGGCCAGGCGGGAGAGCACGCGCGCGAGCTTGTGGATCGCGTTCACGCCGGCCCCGGGCAACCCGCTGTGCCCCGTGCGGCCCGCGAACGCCAGCGTCGCGTGCGTGGAGCCTCCCGCGCCGAGCTGAAGCTTGTTGTCCGTCGGCTTGAGCACCAGGGCGAAGTCGGCGCTCCGGAGCTCGGCGTCCTTCGCCATCACCAGCCTGAGCTCGCTCCCGTCGAAGCCGCGCCCTCCGCCAGCGTGAACAACGAGGGTGATATCGGCGCGCACCGGCGGCCTGCGCTCGGCCAGATCGAGCATCAGGCAGAGGCCGCCCTTCTCGGCGGCTCCAGCGCCGAGAACGCGGTCGTTCTCCGTTCGCGCCTCCCCTCGATTCCCCGCGTTCGCCACGTCGAGCTGCCCGACGAGGAGAACCTTGGGGCCTCCCGACCCGCGCGTGAGCGGTGCCACCAAAGAGTTCCCGTAGCGGCGCAGCGGTGAGGCCAAGGAGAGCGATGCGAGACGTTGACCCAGCTCGTCGGCCAGCAAGCGTTCCTCACCCGTCGGCGAGGGGATTTTGCATAGCCACAGCAAATTCTCGAGGAGCTCCACGTCGACCTCCGATCCGAAGCAACGATGCGGGCTGGCGCCTCGGCGGAGGCGCAACGTGCGCGCCAGCGACCGAGCCGCTCAGCCTCGACCCGCTGGCCGCTGACCGTGCAGCACACGTCGCGCGCACGCAAGGGTCGCGTGCGCGCGCCGCGCGTTGGCTCATCGCACATGGCGACGCGCGCGCTCAGTCATTCGGGAGCGGGGCGGGGAGCAACAAGATCGCCGTGAAGCCCGGCCCCAGCGGGGTCATCCAGCGCCGCGCCCGCCCGTGACCGAAGGACTGTACCTTGCCCGCCGCCGCGAGGGCGTCGAGGGCCCGCTGCACCGTGCGCTGGCTGGCGCCGAGGGCGAGCGCGAGGGCCGAGCTCGACCAGGACTCGCCGTCGGCGAGGAAGGCGAGCACCGCCGCATGCTGCTCCTCGACGGGGCGCGCCAGCACGACGACCTCGGGGGCGAGGCGCGGCGCCAGCGCGAAGCCCCGCCGCGTCGCGCTCACGCTGGCCAGAGCCCGCAGCGTCGCGCGAAGCCGCCCGATCTCGACCCGGAGCCGCGCACGGTGCGAGTCGTCGGCGCGCTTCGCCGCGAAGGCCGTCGCCACCAGCGTGTCCCTCGGCACGTCTCCGGGCCATGCCTCCGCCAGCGCGCGCGCGAGCGCGAACAGGACCGGGCGTCGTGCGAGCGAGACCGTCGTGCGCGCGTCGCGCACGACGTGGCGACAGGCATCCACGACCAGCGCCTCCGACGCCAGCAATGCCTCCACCTCGTCGAGCAGCAGGGGGCGCACCTCGCCGCGCGCGATCAGGCGTGCTGCCGGCGTGGTCAGGGCGAGGGCCGCGCTCTCGACCTCCGCCGTCAACGCGGGGACACCGGCCTGGCGGGCGGCGCGCGCGGCCCGGGCGAGCGCGGCGCGCGCCGGCTTCGTCCGGAGGCGCCGCATCGCGATGCCGGCGACGACCAGCTCGTGGGCGGCCTTGAGCGCGGGCGGCAGGGGCGCCGGGTCGAGCTCGGCGAGCCTGTCCTCGGCCTCGTCGAGGCGTCCGATCAGCAGCAGGCGCCGGATCTCGAGGACCCGCGCATGCGCGGCGTTCACCCGGTCGCCGTGCGCTTCGAGCGTCATCCGCGCCGCGTCGAGCAGCTTCGCGGGCCAGTCCAGGTCGCGCGACGCGAGCGCGATCTCGGCCTCGGCGACCGCGCATCGCGCGCGGGGCACGGCCTCCTTCGCGCCGAAGGCGCGCGCCGCCCTTCGCAGGAGAGACTTCGCGCGCGCGAAATCGCCGAGCTGCGCCATCGCGATGCCGCGCAGCGCGAGCGCAGGCGCGTCGTCGCGCAAGGCGACCCGGTTCAGCGCGCCGAGCGGGTCACCCGCCGCGAGCGCGCGCGCTGCGGCCGTGATCAGTGAGTCCATCCGAATCCCGCCACACTTGTAACTCCCGCCCGTTCGGCGCCCGATCCTAAACTACCTCACGACCGATTCAAGGAGTGAAGACGATGACGGCACACATGATCGGGACACGCGAAGACTGGCTGGCGGCGCGGCGCGAGCTGCTGGAGGCGGAGAAGGAGCTGACGCGGCGCAGCGATGAGCTGGCGCGGCGACGCCAGGCGATGCCATGGGTCCGAGTCGACAAGAACTACCGCTTCGAGACGGACGAGGGGGCGGCCTCGCTGGCGGACCTCTTCCGGGGGCGCTCGCAGCTCCTCGTCTACCACTTCATGTTTGGACCCGATTACGCGGCAGGCTGCCCCTCCTGCTCGATGATCGCGGACGGGTTCAACGGGTTCTCGGTTCACCTGGCCAACCACGACGTGATGCTCTGGGCGGTCTCGCGGGCGCCGCTCCCGAAGCTGCAGGCGTACAAACGGCGAATGGGCTGGACCTTCCCCTGGGCGTCGTCGTTTGCGAGCGACTTCAACGCCGACTTCAATGTCTGGTTCACCGAGGAGCAACAGCGCCAAGGGGGCGTCGACTACAACTACCGGCGCGAGACCGCGTTCGTGTGGCGCCCCGGCCAGGAGGGCGGAGGCGAGGGGGCGGAGTCCAAGATCGCGGCCATGTGCGGGACCGACACGGCCACGTTCCACCGCGACAGGCCGGGCATGAGCGCGTTCGTGCTGGAGGACGGCGCCATTTACCACACCTATTCCGCGTATGCGCGCGGCCTGGACGGGCTGTGGGGCGCGTACCAGTGGCTCGACCGCGCCCCCAAGGGGCGCAACGAGACGGGCGTCTGGTGGCGTCGTCATGACGAGTACGATGCGCCGGCGAAGAGCGTCGGCGCGCCGTGCTGCGGGTGATCCGGGCGTCGCTGTCGATGGCGCAGCGGGAGGGCGGGAGGCCTCGAGGCCGGCGCGCTCTCCCCTCCGCGACGCGCTGAATGGACGGCGAGGAGCGTTGTTCGCGCACGCGGTTCTGGCGATCGTGGTTGCTCATTCCGAAGCATCGCGCGAGCATCCGGTAAAGCTGCGAGGCAGAAGACGCCCATCGACCTCGGCGCGCTGCTCGACGCGCTGCTCGACGCGCTGCTCGACGCGGACGAGCGCTACGTCTGATGAGCTCGCTGCGCGCGGAGATCCCGCGGTCCGATGGACTTGACGGCGTCGGAGGCGTTTGCTCGTCTGACCGGACGGACGTCCAGGAATGAAGCCAAGCTCTTGCACGCATTTCGCTCCCGTCGAGAGCACCGTGGCCGCCGGCGGAGGCCGCCGCCCCGTCATCGACGCTGTCTTCCCCGGAGCGAGCGAGCTGGGCGCGCTTTGCCGGGAGAAGGACTGGGGAGCGACGCCGCTCGGCCCTGTCGAGCGCTGGCCGCAGAGCCTGAAGACCGCGGTGAGCATCGTCCTCAGCTCGAGCTTCCCGATGATCGTGCTCTGGGGGCCGGAGCTCGTGCAAATCTATAACGACGCGTACCGGCTGCTCATGGGCGCCAAGCACCCGGCGGGGCTCGGACAGGCGAACCGAGAGTGCTGGCCCGAGGTCTGGCACATCAACGAGGGCATCTACCCGCGCGTCTTCCAGGGCGAGACGATCTCCTTCAAGGAGACGATGTACCCGCTCGCCCCGCATGGCCGAGTCGAGGAGCATTACCTCACGCTCTGCTACAACCCCGTCCGCGACGAGTCGGGCGCGGTGGGCGGCGTCTTCGTGACGGTCTTCGACGTCACCCAGGAGGTGCGGACGCGGATCGAGCGCGATCGCGCGCTGGCGGAGGCCAAGGCGGAGCGGGAGCGCCTCTATGAGGTGTTCATGCAGGTCCCGGCGATCATCGCCGTGCTCGAGGGGCCGGAGCACACGTTCACCGTGGCCAACCCGCGCTACCTCGAGCTCGTGGGCCGGCGCGACCTGGTCGGCAAGCCGCTGCGGGAGGCGCTGCCCGAGGTCGTCGGCCAAGGGTTCCCGGAGCTCGTCGACTCGGTGCGGCGCAGCGGCAAGCCGTTCGTGGCCCACGAAGCGCTCGTGAAGCTCGATCGCCGCGGCGACGGCGTGCTGGACGAGGTCTATCTCGACTTCGTGTACCAGCCGCTGAAGGACGCGGGCGGGAGCGTCTTCGGCATCATGGCCCACGCGGTGGAGACCACGGAGCAGGTGCTCGCCCGCAAGCGCGTCGAGGAGCTCGCGGCGGAGCGGGCGGCCATGCTCGGGCAGATCGCAGACGCGGTGGTGACCTTCGACAGCGAGGGTCGGGTCAACTTCCTCAACGACATGGCGCGCGCCCTCTATCCCGAGCTCCGCGCCGGGGCGACGTTCGCCGAGCAGCAGGAGCGGCTCCCGCTGGAGCGGCTGGACGGCGCGCCGTACCCGGCCGACCAGCTCCCCTCGGCGCGGGCGCGGCGGGGCGAGCGGGTGATCGACGAGACGTGGCTCGTGCGCAGCCCCGGCGCGGCGCCGCGCCGCATGCAGGGCAGCGCGGTGCCGGTCTATGGCGAGCAGGGGCGGCACATCGGCGTGGTGCTCACCGCGCGCGACATCACCGAGCAGCACCGGCTGCAGCAGCAGCTCGAGCACGAGCGCAACCGGCTGAACGACGTGTTCCAGCAGGCGCCGGCGGCGATCATGGTGACGCGCGGGCCGACGCACGTCATCGAGGCCGCAAACCCCCTCTACGCGCACGTGACCGGGGAGCGCCCGCTGCTCGGCAGGACGGTGCGGGAGGCCTTCCCGGATCTCGTCGACCAGGGCTTCCCCGCGCTGTACGACCAGGTGCTCGCCACGCGCGAGCCGTACGTCGGCAACGAGGCGCTCGTGCGGGTCGAGCGCTTCGGGCGCACGGAGGAGGCGTACTTCAACTTCGTCTATCAGCCGCTGATCGGGGAGGACGGCAGCGCCTTCGGCGTGATGACCCACGCGATCGAGGTCACGGACGTGGTGCGCGCGCGTCAGCAGGCGGAGCAGCGGGCCGTGGAGCTCACGCGCCTCACGCAGGCGCTGGAGCAGTCGAACCGCGAGCTCGACCGCTTCGCGTACGTCACGTCGCACGACCTGAAGGCGCCGCTCCGCGGCATCGCGAGCCTGGCGCAGTGGCTCCAGGAGGACGTGGGCGAGCTCCTCTCGCCTGGCTCGCAGGAGCACATCAAGCTGCTGCTCGGGCGCGTCCACCGCATGGAGGCGCTGATTGACGGGATCCTGGCCTACTCCCGCGCGGGGCGGGTGCGCGACGCGGCCGCGCCGGTGGACACGGCGACGATGGTCAGGGAAGTGCTGGATCTCCTCGCGCCGCCGGAGCACGTCCAGATCGCGGTGCAGCCGGGGCTGCCCACGCTGATGGCCGAGCGGGTGCCGCTCCAGCAGGTGTTCATGAACCTGCTCGGCAACGCCATCAAGTTCTCGGCGCTGGCGCGCCCCGATCCGCTCGTCCGGCTCGGCTTTCGGCCGGCGGGCGACGCGTTCGAGTTCTTCGTCACCGACAACGGCCCTGGCATCGCGCCCGAGTACCACGAGCGCATCTGGGGCATCTTTCAGACGCTGGAGGCCCGCGACAAGGTCGAGGGGGCCGGCATCGGCCTCTCGGTGGTCAAGAAGATCATCGAGACGCGGGGCGGCCGGGTGTGGGTCGAGTCCACGCCCGGCCAGGGCGCCACGTTCCGGTTCACCTGGCCTGCATAGCGGGGAGGAGCCCCAGGACAGCATGTGGGGCACCGGACGCGTGCCGCGGGGCGGCGCGGCTATTGCAGCGTCATGGTGTAGGAACCATTGGCGCGGAGGCCGATCATCTGGATGACCCGGACGACGTACTCGCCAGGTTGCTCGAAGAGCCGCGACACGTCGTTGTCACCTTCCAGAAGATACTCCTCGAGGGGGAGCTCGTCGGCCGGCGCATCGCGCCGGATCACCTCGACGCGGCCAGTGTCCGTATCCCGCAGCACGATGTGGACGTTGGCCGATGCGCCCGCGCTCACCAGGAACCAATCCTCGTCTTCTCCCTTGGCCAGCTCCCACGTGCCCTCGCCGGCCTCGCCGGCCTCCAGCGTGGTCGCCGTCTCCAGGGACGCCCCGTGATCGTCCGCGTAGAGGGAGATGTAACGATCGAGCTCGTCGGGTCTCGGGAGCAGCGGCGACGTGACCAGCTGTTCGCCCAGCGACGCTCGGAGGTAGTATGTGCCCGTCTGGCTCGGCTTGAACGAGACGGCCCGTTCCGAGGCCGATGCCACGAGGTCCTGCTGGGCATCGAAGAGCTCGAGGGGCAAGCGGCCACCGAGGGAGTAAAGCGTGTTCGCCTGCAGATCGACGGCGAACATGTCCGCGTCGCCGGGCGGCTCGATGCGCGCGCTCCATTCGCCGGGATCGACCGCGCTGGCCGAATCGGGGCCATCGCCGTGGTCGTCTTCCACGTGGCACAGGGGCCGCGACGGGTCGTCCGTGTGCCCCTCGCACGCGCGGAAATCCCGGAGGAGACCCAAGTAAAGCGAGAGCCAGCGGGAGAAGACCTCATGGTTCTCCTCGTTCATGGTCGACTGATCGACGGCGCCTTGCATCTGGTCGGCTCGAGCCAGCATCCTGTCGATCTGTTCGAACAGCGTGGGGCTCTGGTTGCGCCGCAGCCAGTCCGCGAACGCGTCTCGGTTCTGTTCGAGCGTGCGCCCCTCGTTGGCCACGTAATCTGGCCGGGACACGCCGACCAGGTCGAAGTCGTAGGGAGCATGAACGATCGCCTTGCGATCGACGTCGGCCATGGCGACCAGGTTCTTCCCATCGATCCCGTCGTACTGAATCACGAAATCGTTCAGCAGGTTCAGCAGCACTAGACCATGCTGGTCCACCTTGAACTGCGAGGTGTCGACCCCGGACAGGTCTTCCAACTCCTCCATGCCGCAGCGCTCGGCCATCTCGTCCTCGGGCTCGCGCACGAACGCGAGGTGCGTCTCCTCCTTGCCGGTCGGCGCGTCGTGGTAGGTGAGCCGTACGAGCCGCGTCTTGAGCGAGGGCACCTGCAGCTGATCGAGCACTTGGTAAACAGTGTCCTCCATCAGCAGGCGCTGTTCGTAGGTCTCGAGAGAGTCCGCCTTGAGCGTGGGTGACAAGCCTTCCCTGTCTCCGCAATGCGTGACGAATTTCACCGACTTGCCGAGGTGCGCGAAGATGTTGTCTTTCTGCTTCTCCTCGAACTTGAGCGAGAACGGGCGAAAGCCGCAATGGAAGCGCGAAACTCCCCGGGCGATGATGTTCGCGGTGATCGGCGCCGCGCCGCTCTGGTCGCTCAGCTCGATCACGGCCTGTGAGCCCGATTCCTCTTTTGTGGGCGCGCTGTTCAGCTTCGTGAAATCGGCAGAGATCCGCATGTTCAACACGTCGCGGCTCTTGAACATGGGCGATTTCGAAGCGTCGCAGGTGAACATCTGCGAGCCCGGCGGCGTGTCGGGAGGCGCCTCATCGCCAGGATCGGCGGGCGTCTCATCGCCAGGGTCGGTGGGCGTCTCATCGCCAGGGTCGGCGGGCGCCTCATCGCCATCGGGATCCAAGTTGGATTCCTGCGGATTGTTGGGCGGCTCACTGGAGCATGCCCCGCTCAACGCGAGTCCAGGCAAGAGCAGGGCCGCAAGGGTGATCAAGCGCGCTTGGTTCATAAGACATTCATCCATTGCGAATGGTTGGTGCCGCGAGAGGAAGCATTGGCGCCGCGGATGGAATATTCAAACCATGGTAAACGGCAATGCTTTTCTCATGTGCAACTACATCGTTGATGCCGCCAGGGGGCGCGAGCCTTCAGACGATTTGCCGTGGCGTCCTCGGCTCGCTCGCCTTGACACCTGGAGGGGTGTCGTCGCGGAGGTTTCGATCCAGCGAAACGCGATATTTGCTATCGCATTAAAGCCTTTGGACGCGTTCTACTGCTTGCTCGTCCATCGCCGCTTCCGCTGCGCGAGCGATCCGTGACGCGTCCACGCGCGGCCTCGTCGTGCTTCAGCGCGCGATCAGCTCCCCGTCGGAGGTCCACCCCACCTTCGCGTCGGGCGCCGTGGAGCCCGGCTCCGGGAACCACAGCGTGATGCGACCGCTCGTGGGCTCGCGCTCCGCTTCGGGGAACCCGAGATCGGGATCGCCCGGGTAGCTCCGCTGCTCGCCGTCCGCCAGCGTGACCGTCATCTGCCGGATGAGCGCGCCCTCCAGCTCGAACGCCACGCGGCGGCCATCCGCCAGGGTGACGCCGCTACGGCCGATCGATGTCGGCGCGTTCGCCAGCCACGCTTCGCGCATCGCGACGCGCGGATCGCCGATGCGCTGGGCGTGCTCGCCGCAGGCCGGCGGCGCATCCCCGAGGCGCGCGCACACCGCATGGAAGAACGCGCTCGCCGCCTCGTACTCGCGCACGAAGCGGTAGCGCGTGGCCAGGATCTCGTCGTCGAAGATTGGAACGTTGGCGAGCGGCTCCGCATCGATCTGATTCAGCGCGACCTGCACCGCGGCGATCCCATCGACGACGGCAACTCGGAGCGCGTCCGCCGGCGCCTCTTCCCGCAGGGTCCAGATCAGCTGCCGGAGCGACTGGCCTGTCTCGTGATCGGCGCGACCGAAGCCCCAGAACGCGTCGGAGACGGACTGCTCGTAGACGTCCATCCTCCGGCGGCAGTCGACGGGCGTGCCCCCTTCGTCCAGCACCTTGCCATGGCAGGGATCACCGTCGAACACGTGGGCGAGAATGTCGGCGATGGCCTCATTCGCGGTGGTGCTGAGGCGCTCGCCGAGCGGACCGGAGGCGAGCCAGAGGCCGTAGTGCAGCGCATGGCCCAGCTCGTGATTCACGACGTCCTTCTCCAGGTAAGGGTGTGCGCGCGTGGGCTGCGTGGCGTGCCCGAGCAGGGTGTAGGAGCAGTTCCTGCGCAGCGGCAGCTCGAACTCGCCGTTGTCGGTGCCAAACGAGAAGGTTCCATCGGGTCCCAGGAGCTCCTCGTGCTTCCGGCGCAGCGCCTGCGCGATGTCCGCCGGGCCGACGTCGGGGTTGTCCGCGTGCTCCTCCACGTCTTCGAGGAAGCCGCGATGCAAGGGTGGCCGCTCGCACGTGAACGCGTCGATCCGCTCGATCGCTGCCCGGTTCGAGGGCGCGCTCGCGACCTCCGCCTCGAGCGCGCGCAGATCGTCGAAGATGCGCTCGCCGTAGAGCTGCGGCAGGGCCTCCGTCGCGCTCGTCCCGCGCGGCGGAGAGATGAAGAGCCGCGCCGGCGCGTGCGGTACGCTCAGCCCTGCCTCCGCCCAGTACGCGAGGAACGCTCGCGCCGAGGGCAGCACGTCGGCCTCGAAGCGCTCGCGATCGGCCTCCGTGGCGAACGCTCCGCGGGCGACGATCGGATCGACGAGGGCCGCCGACTGCGGCGTTGCCTCCTCGCGATCTCGGGGATCGAGCCCAGCGCTCGTCGTCGATTCCACGCCACACGCCGCGAGCAGCGGGGCAAAGGCAATGAGAATGGCTTTTTTCATGTTGGGTCTCCAGGGAAGAGGGGGGCTGCCGTCGGGCCGGCGCGCCATGCGCTGGCTCGTCAATGGCCCTATTCCGCGCCGCCCCGTGTTCCTTTAAGCTCTGCGGACGATTTCTCGCCCGCCGTGCAGAGCACAGCGGCGGCAGCGCAGGCCTTGTGCATCGAGATACTCGACGCCCGTCCTCAGGGAGCGGTCTCCGGGTCGTCGCAGTCGCGCCGCCCCCGACCGCGAGCGCCCGCGTGGCTGCCGCGCGCCGGAGGATGCCGGCGCGCGGCAGCGGCCTGCAGGCTGGCGGGCGGCGGGGGAGGGGCCCAGCTCCAGATGCTGCGCAGGTTTGCGTTACCGCGTATGCTGGCCGCCCGGGCCAGGCAGGCCGGTAAGGATTTCACGATGCCCGCGTACACGCGCCAGTCCCAGGAAAACGACGGTCGCACCCGTCACACGGCCCGCGCGCGCTGGAGCCTCGCATCATGAACCACATCGACGTCCGGCTCGCCTGCGAGCCGCTCGAGGGCTGCGTCGTACTGGAGCTCCTCGGGCGGGAGGCGATGGATGCGCTCTCATCCTGGGAAGTGGTCGTTACCATCCCCGGAGAGGTGGATCTCGCCGCGTTGCTCCGCGCCCCGGCCACGCTCGCGATCATCGATCCGGCCGAGGGGTCGGCGCGGCTCGTCCGCTTGCTCATCATCGAGGCGAGCTTCGATCTTCGCCACGGCCGGGACCGCGTCTGCGCGCTCCGCCTCTCGGATCCTCCGTGGCTGCTCACCCAGCGCGGCGGCTACCGCGTCTTCGTCGAGAAGACCACCGAGCAGATCGTCACCGAGGTGCTGACGGGCGCTGGCATCCCCGCGACAGCCATCGAGCCCCGGCTCGCGAGCGCCTACCCGCTGCGGGCCCAGTGCGTCCAGTACGCCGAGGCGGAGTGGGCGTTCGTCGAGCGCCTCCTCGCCGACGAGGGGATCTCGTACTGGTTCGAGACCACGCCCGAGGGCGAGCACCTCATCGTCTTCGGCGATGGCACGGAATCACACGACGGGATCGAGGGCGGCGTGACCCTCCCCTACGCCGGGCCCACCGGGACAGAGCTCAGCTCGCGCGCGCTCTTCTCGCTCGAGTGGGAGGAGCGGGTCGTGACCGATCGGGTCACCGTGCGGGACTTCGATGTGCGGCACCCAGGCGTGTACGTCGACGGCCATGCCGGCGAGGGGGAGCTCGGCTGGCTCGAGTACCCGGCCGGCGTCACCACGCTCGAGGCCGCGACGGCGCGGGCCGAGCGGCGCCTCGAGCAGCTCCAGCGGGACAGGGTTACCGTGACCGGGGAGAGCGACTGCTCGCGCCTCAAGCCGGGGCGCATCGTCGAGATCGCGGGCGCGGAGCTCTTCGAGCAGCGGATGCTCATCACCGAGGTTTCGCATCGCTTCGCCCGTCCGCTCCCGGACGGCGGCCGGGCAGTGCCTTACGGAAACCGTATCACGCTCAGGCCCACGAGGTCGTCGGACAGCGGCGATCTCCCGCCCTATCGGCCCGCGCTCCGCCCCGCGCCCGCGGTGGAGCACCTCGACAGCGCGGTGATCACCGGCCCCCCCGGCGAGGAGATCCATGTCGATGATCTCGGCCGGGTCAAGCTGCGCTTTCTCTGGGATCGCGCCGGCATCCAGGACGATCGCTCCTCGCACTGGACTCGCTGCCTCCAGCTTCCGGTCGGCGCTTCGATGTTCCTTCCCCGCGTCGGCTGGGAGGTCACGGTCGGATACCTCGACGGCTCGCCCGATCGGCCGTTCGTCCTCGGCCGCGTCTACAACGCGACCGCCGTCGCGCCGTACCCGCTCCCCGCGGCGTCGGCGACGACCTCGTTCCAGTCCTGGACCACGCCGAAGAGCGGGATGACCCAGGAGATCAAGATGGTCGACGACGCAGGACGACAGGAGTTCTTCGTCCACGCCTCGAGGGACTTCTCGGTCAAGGTCGGCGGCTCGGAGACGATCCGGGTCGACGGCGACGAGGAGCACTTCGTCGGCCTGTCGCTCACGAGCGAGGTGCTCGGCAGCCACTTCGCCGGGATCGCGGCGATGCAGACGGTCGACGTGGGGCAGGAGATGCTCCTCTCCGTCGAGGGGTCGAACCAGGAGCTCATCGGCGGGGCGGAGCTGGTCAACGTCACCGGCAACCGCGCCGTGCTGGCCGACAGCGCGTGCGTCGAGGTGATCGGCGCCGGCTATACGCTGCTCTGCAACCAGTCGAACGTCCACACGGCCGGCGCCTGCACCCGCGTGGTGCTCGGGACCACGTCGCTCACGGGCGGCCTCGGCGTCACCGAGTCGGTGGCGGCGGCGCGCACGTACGTTTGCCGCGGCTCGCGGACGATCACCTGCAGCGGGTATGCCGAGTCGGTGCTCGGCGGCAAGCGGAGCAAGGTGGGCGCGGTCAACGAGCGGGCCGCGGGCAACGTCGGCGTCGAGGCGTCGAGCGGCTCGATCACGGCCGGAACCGTGGAGATCCACGCCGGCGGCAAGGTCTCGATCAGCGCGCCCATGGTGACAATCGACGTCACCGGGAGCATCGAGGCAGGCACGCTGAAGCTGGGCGGCGGCAAGCTCACGACGAGCGGGAGCATGACCGAGGTGAGCGGCGGCACGACCACGAGATCCGGCGGAGGGAAGGTGGGCGGTTGAGCGACCGGAACATTGTCCTGGAAATCCCCGACGTCAGCGTCGAGGTGCGCGTTCATTCGTGCGAGATCGAGGAGCGCGTGGGCGCCCCGACGCTAGCCCATGCGCGCTGCACGGCCTTCGTCGGCGGCGCGCCCGCCGAGCTCACGTCGCTCGATCCGATCGGCCGCGCCGCGACCCTCTCGTTGCACTTCCACGGCGTCGTGCGGCGCTTCGAGCTCTCCGTCGAGGCCGTCGAGGAGCGCGGCGGCCACGCGCGCGTGGCCCTCGCCTCGCCCGTGGCACGGCTCGACGACACACGCGATTACCGGGTCTTCGTGGACGAGAGCGCCACCGAGATCGTGGCGCGCGTCCTCGGCGAGCATGGCGTCCGCCTCGATCTCCGCGCCCGCCGCGCGGCGGCGAAGCGACCCCACTGCGCCCAGGTGTTCGAGAGCGATCTCGCCTTCTGCGCCCGCCTCCTCGCCGAGGAAGGGATGAGCTGGTTCCCCGACGCGGAGGATCCCGCGCTCCTCCACGTCGCCGACGCGCCCGTGACCTTCCTCGAGACGGGCGTCGTGACCCCGTGGCGCGCCGAGGCAGGCTTCGAGCTCGGGCGGGCCCTGCATGCCGCGCGGATCCGGAGGCGGGTGACGGTCGAGAAGGCCGCGCTCAAGGACTACGATTTCACGCGGCCGATGCTCGAGCTGAGCGGCGCCTCCGGAGACGGCGCGCTCGAGTGGTACGAGTACCCAGGCGGCTTCCGCGATCCGGACGCGGGTAGCGAGCTCGCGGCGATCCGCCTCGCCGAGCGGAACGCCGAGGCGACCGTCCTCGAGGGCGAAGCCACCGAGCCGGAGCTCCGCGCCGGCGGCATCTTCGAGGTGACGGGCGCGCCCGAGGAGCTCGGGGAGGCGCGCTGGCTCCTGCTCGCGGTCGTGCACGAGGCGAAGGCGCAGGGCGGTCCGGCGGAGCTCCTCTACGGCGCGCGCTTCCGGGCGGTCCCCGCGCGCAGCGGCTTCCGGCCGGCGCGCCCCTCGCCCGCCCCCCGCGGCGGCGCCGGCACAGCGGTGGTCACCGGCTCGCCGGGCGAGGAGATCGCCCTCGACGAGCACGGCCGCACCCGGCTCCTGCTCCGCTGGGACCGCCACGGCAGCCCCGACGCCCGGAGCTCCGGGTTCGCCCGCGTCGCTCAGCCCCAGCTCTCGGGGGCGATCTTCAACCCCCGCGTCGGCTGGGAGCAGCTCGTCGGGGTCGGCGATCAGGGCGGAGAGATCCCGGTGATCCTCGGCCGGGTGTACAACGCCGTCCAGGCGCCGCCCGCCTCGTTGCCCGCGAAGCAGGTCGAGACCCACTTCGGAACAGCGACCACGCCGGGCGGATCGAGCGGCAATGGCCTCCGGATCAGCGACGCCGCCGGGCAGGAGGGCTTCGCGATTCGGGCCTCGGGCGACTACAAGGAGCAGATCGAGAAGGACAAGGTCGTCGAGATCGCCGTGAACCACACGCGCACCATCGCCGGCGAGCGGAAGGTCGTCGTCCAGGAGCGGGTCGTCGAGAAGGTCGCCGGCGAGCAGTCGATCCAGGTCGGCGGGCTCCGCAAGGTGACCGTCGATTCGAACTACGGGCTCCACGCGGCCTCCGAGACGGTCGCCGTCGGCGCCGCCCGGGTCATCCGCGCGGGCGGCGACTACATCACGAAGACGCCGACGTTCGTCCGGGTGGTGGGCGGAGCGAAGCAGGAGATCGGCATCGAGCACCAGAGCGTCTTCACCAACGGCGTGTCGACACTGCTCGTCGGCGGCTCGGTGAACACCACCGGCGGTCTGTCGGAGTCGGTGGGCGTCGCCGGCGCGGCCGTGATCAAGGTCTCGGGCGCGCAGACCATCGCCACGGGCTCCTATGGCCTCACCGTGCGAGGGCTCTACGCCGAGAGCTACGCCTCGCGCAGCGCCACGGCGGCGGGCAACATCGCGGAGAGCTTCGGCAAGGCCACCTACGCGTCGAAGGGCGCGGCCAGCATCACCGGCTCCGAGGTCGCGATCCAGGCGATCGCGAAGCTCACGATCAAGGCGCAGGGCGTGACGGTCACCATGACGCCCGCATCGATCACCGTCTCCGGCGACTATGAGAGCTGCACGCCGAGCGTGGAGGAAGGGATTCACTACTATGGCTAGATCGCGCACGGTCCAGCAATCGGCCGCCCGCCCCGTCCGGGGCAGGGCAGCGCCCCTCGGCCCGGGGCTCCACCCTGGCGTCGTGGAGATGGCCGTGGCGCGCGGCGACGGCGAGCCGCGCCCGACGTACCAGGTGCGCACGAGCGGCGGCCGTCGGCTCCTCGCGGCGCTCGACCCCGGCGTCTCGCCCGCGTTCATGGACGAGTGCATGCGCGAGGGCCGCACCGTGGTGCTCGCGGACGCGCCCGCCGGTGTCGGCGGCGCCAGCGTCGCCATCCTGGGCGCGCTGCAGACCGCCTCGGCTCCGGCGCCGGACGCGCACGGCACGCTCGCGCTCGAGGGGCGTCACGTCCGGGTGCGCGCCCGTGAGACGCTGGAGCTCGAGGTGCCCGGGTCGAGCTTCCGGATCGAGCCCGGCGGTGCGGTGCGGCTCGAGGGCGACCGGCTGGTGATCGACATGGCGGCGCTCGTGCGGATCTTCTCGGCGCGGGTGGAGCTGCCGTGAGCGGCGTCGCGTTGACGATCGAGGGCGCTCTCGACCTCGTGCCAGCGCGCCTCGGCGGCGTGGAGCGGCTCGGCGAGGCCTCGGTCCTGGAGCTCGATCTCCACGGCCCGAAGGACGCGCCTGTCGCCACCAGCGCCGTGCTCCGCAAGGCGGGCCGGGTCGTCCTCGACGCCCCCGCCGGGACGCGGGTGATCGTCGGCGTCGTCACCCGCTTCGTCGTGATCGCGAGCGATCACGAGCACCGCCGCGCCTACCGCATGACGCTCGCGTCACGCTTCGCCCTGCTCGCGCTCACCCGGAGGGCGCGCAGCTTCCAAGAGCTCACGGCGCCGGAGATCGTCGAGCAGGTCGCGCGCGGGGGCGGCTACACGACCGTGCGCAAGGACCTCCACGCCTCGTACCCCAAGCTTCGCTTCGTGGTGCAGTATCAGGAGAGCGACGCCGCCTTCATCCGGCGCGTTTGCGAAGAGCACGGCTTCTACTTCCGCTTCGAGCCGAACGGCGACGGCAACGACGAGATCTTCGTCCTCGAGGACGACTCCACCGCGGCCGAGGACGCAACCCCGGACGGCATCCCGCTCGTCCCCCGTAGCGCCCTGGACGATCCGCGGCCGGTCGCGGTGGACGCGTCGCGGCGTCTCCGGCGCGCGGTCGGCAAGGTCACCCTCCGCGACTACAACCCCGACCGGCCGCAGCTATCGCTCGAGGCCAGCGCCTCGGGCGGGATCGGGGCCGAGCAGGAGGTCGAGGTGTACGAGGCGCCCGGCGGCTTCACCTCCCCGGCGGAGGGCGAGGCGCGGGCGCGGATACGGCTCGAGTCGCTGCGCGCCGACGCCGCGCGCGTCTCGTTCGACACGAACGCGCTCGCCCTCTCGCCCGGCGCCGGCTGCCGCCTCATCGAGCCACCGGATGGCCACGGCGTCGTCCGGATCGCGGGTGAGCACGTCGTGACGGCGGTCCAGCTCCGCTGGGACGCCGCTGAGGGCGTCTTCCGGGCCAGCGTGGACGCGATCCCGCGGCGCGTGCCGTTCCGTCTCCCGAAGATCACGCCGAGACCGCGTATCCCCGGGGTGCAGTCGGCCTGGGTCACCGGCGAGCGCGGGCAGGAGATTCACCCCGACGCGCTCGGTCGCATCCACCTCCGCTTCCACTGGGATCTGCACGGCGAGACCGACCATCGGAGCAGCCTCCCGGTGCGGGTGATTCAGCCGCAGGCCCCAGGAGGGATGGTGGTGCCGCGCGTGGGCTGGGAGGTCTTCGTGATGTTCGAGGACGGCAACCCCGATCGACCCGTCGTGCTCGGCCGCTCGTACAACCAGATGCAGCCGCCGCCGCTCGCCCTGCCCGCGAACAAGACGGTGACCTCGATCGCGACCGACAGCTCGCCGGGCGCGGGCGCGCGGACGGTCCTCCAGATGGACGACGCCGCGGGCCGCGAGCACCTCCTCCTGCACGCGCCGTTCGCCAAGGACACGTCGGTCACGGGCAAGCGCGCGGTGCAGACGCTCAAGAACGAGAACCTCCAGATCGGCGCGACGCTGAAGGCCGACGTCGGCGGCAACGAGTCGCTCTCGGTGCACCTCGGCTTCCTGGGCGGCTATGGCTCCCGCAGCGTCAAGGTGGGCGCGGCGCAGTACCAGAGCGCGGGCGGCAATTTCGTGAGCCAGGTCGGCAGCGAGACGGACGTGGTGCTCGGGATGCTGGCGGAGCAGGTCGGCAATCCCGTGAGAGGCGCCGCCAACCTCGCCGTTTCCGCCGCGCTCTCGAAGATCGGCACGAAGGGCGTCGCAGGGCAGATCGCGGCGGCCACGCTCGGCGCCGCCCGCGCCGCCTACGAGGGATATCAGGCCAGGGGCGCGGACGGCGCGCTCGCCGCGGCCAGGGACAGCGCGATGGGGAGCGCCATGGCGCTCCTGCCCGGGGGCGATGCGATCATGGCGGCGGTGAAGGGCTCGTCGAGGCCGATGCCCTGGGATCACGGCCGCCCCGACCAGGGCACGGCGGCGCCCGGCGGGGGCGGCGCGGGCGCTGGCGGCGCCGAGGGCGGCCCCGCAGGCCCCGGCCCCGGCCACCGCAGCATCGCCGCGAGCTCCTCGTACACCGAGGCGGTCGGCGCGCTCTACGCGGTGATGACCCCAGGCCCTGTCTCGTGGGTCACCGTCGGCCCGGCGACGACCCTCATCAACGGGAGCCACACGAGCAAGGCCGCGAAGGCGGGACTGCGGGTCGGCGGCGGCCTCGGCGAGTGGCTCGGTTCGTTGAACATCAACAGCACGGGCGTCATCGGCCGGAACGTCACCGGGAGCATGAGCTCGGACGTGAAGGGCGCGCTTCGCGTCGACGCGGGGGGCACGTATACGCTCACCGCGAAGAGCGCGCTCACCCTCAAGGTGCAGGGCAACCTCCAGATCGGGGGCAGCCCGATCACCTTCAGGTGCGGCGCCTCCGAGCTCACGGCCACACCGGGCGGCGTGAAGATCAAATCCCCCTCCATCACGATCACCGGAAGCTCGAAACAGTCGGGCTCGCTCACGCACCGATGACGCTCTCGGTCCTCGGCCTTGGCCTGATCTCGCCGGCTGGCGCCTCGGCCCGCGATCACGTCTTCTTTCTGCGCGCCGGGGCACCGCCGCCCCCGCCCTCGCCGTTCCTCGGCCCCGACGGCCGCCGGGTCGACGCCCGCTACTGCCCGTGGATGAAGCCCCGGAACGCCGACGCGGACCGTCTCCTCGCCCTCGCCCGGAGCGCCGCCGCCGAGGCCCTCGCCGCGCTGCCCAGAGGTGCCGCCGCGGCGGTCCCTCACTTCCTCGTGACCCCCGCGCCCCGCCCGGGCCTGCGCGAGGAGGCGCTCGCCGGGCTCGCCCGAGGCCTCGCTCCCTCGGCGCAGCGCTTCACGGGGGCGGCCGGCGCCTTCGCCGCGCTCGCTCGGATTGCAGAGCTCATCGAAAGCCGCGCGATCGGGGCCGCGCTCCTCGTCGGTGTCGACTCCCTCGCCGGCCTCGACGCGCTCGCCGACCGGCAGGGGCGACCCCCGAGCCCCTGGCTGCTCGCGCCGCCGCCGCCCTCCGAGGGCGCGGGCGCGGTCCTGCTCGCCTCCCCGGAGCAAGCCTCGCGCTTCGGCCTCGCGGCTCTCGGCGAGATCGTCTCGAGTCGGTGCGCGCCCGGGCGCGCGACCGACGACGACGACGAGCCCGTCGACGCCGCGTCGATGACCGCGCTCTTCCAGGGCCTGCCCGCATCGAGGCCGATCCAGGCCGTCTTCGGGCAGGGCCGCGTCGACGCGCTCCGCTGCCGCGAGTGGGAATGGACCGCGGCGCGCTCGGCGGATCGCCTCGCCTCGAGCTACTTCGGCCCGTGCCTCGAGGCGGAGGTCGGCGCGCTCGGCGCGGCGGCGGGCGCGATGAACGTCGCCTATGCCTTCGCGTCCTTCCGCCACGGCGCCGCGCCCCCCGACGCCGCCTCGAGCTTCGTGGCCTGGGCCATCTCCCGTGACGGCACCCGCGGCATCGCGCTCGGCTGCGCGCCTCCTCCGCCAGCAGACACGACCGCGGACGGAGCTCGGGTGCTGCTGCCGCTCGCCGTCGAGGTGACCGCGCGGTCCGTGGAGCGCGACCCCTTCGTCCCGCCGCCGGAGCCGCCCGAGGAGGAGACGGACGACGAAGCGCGGCGCGACGAGGACGTCGCCGGGACGGAGGCAGGGGCGCCCGCGGCGGCGGCGAACGACGTGGATCCGCTGCTCCCGGCGCTGCCACGCGAGATCGCCCCCGCGGCGCCGGTGCGGCTCGACCCCGAGCGCGTGATCGAGCTCGCGCTGCCCAGCTTCTACGCCTCCGTCGTGGCCCACTGCGGGGAGCTCGCCGCCGCGCTCGCCCGCGATCGCCTCGAGGCCCCGCGCGCGTGGCTCCCGTCGACCGAAGCGCGGCTGCTCCGCCAGATCGACGCGATCGTCGCCGCGGGCCCGCGCGCGGTCATCGAGCTCGCCGCCTTCTGGGAGCGCTCGATCGACGACCCCTGGAGGTCGTCCGCGGCCGCGCTCGCGCTCGCCGCGTTCGCGGGCGACGACGCGCTCGCCGCGATCCACCGCGCCATCCACCTCCTGCCGCATGACGCCGAGGACCACGCGATCGCTGTCGCCGAGGCCCTCGCGCACGCGGATCACCCCGGCCTCGAGGACCTCACGCGCGCGCTCTGCGCGTCGGCGCACCCGATCGCCCGGGCCATCGGCGTGACGCTGCTCTCCTCCCGCGGCGAGATCCCGCTCGCCGCGCTCGGCGTCGCGCTCGACGACGACCACGACGCGGTGGTGCGCGCCGCGATCTGGGCCTGCGAGCGCCTGCCCGTCGCGCAGCGCGCCCGCTTCACGGAGCAGCTCTGGGATCGCTGCCGCGCAGCCGCCCCGGCGGTGGCCTGGTCGGCTGCGCGCGTGCTCGCGATCGGGGGCGAGCCCGATCTCCACCGCGACGACGCCCTCTGCGCGCGCCTCGGCCCGCGCGCTGCGGAGCTGTTCGTGCTCGCCGGCGGCCCCGCCGACTGGCCGCGCCTCGAGGCCCTGCTAGGCCGCCACCGGCCCACACGCGCGTCCCTCTCCGCCGTGGGGCGGTTCGGCTGCCCCGCGTCTTCCGACTGGCTGATCCGGCACCTCGACGGGGAGCTCGCCGACGACGCCGCGGAGGCGCTGCGCACGTTCCTCGGCCCGCTCGTCCCGGCTGCGCGGGCGTCGGAAGCGGGCGCCTGGCGGGAGGCGCTCGCGGCGCAGCCCCTCGACCCGAGGGCGCGCTACCGGCGGGGCCGCCTCTTCTCGCCCGCGGTGGTGGCGGACGAGTGCGCCTCGGGCGAGCTCTCGCGCCTCGCCCTGGAGCAGCGCCTCGACGAGCTGCGCGCCCGCCTCCACCTGCCCGAGCTCGTCGACGTGAGCGGCCCCCATGCGCGGGCGGAGGCGAACCTCACGACCTTCCTTGCCCTCGCGCGGAGCCGGGGCTGACCGCCGCGCGCACCCCAGAGACGAGAGAGACACCGTGGCGACGATCAACCTCAAGGCCATCGCGACGACGCAGAGCAACCACTTCTGCCCCGGCCCCGTGCCGGCCATCAGCACGTCGCCGCCGACGCCTCCGGCCGGTCCGGTGCCGGCCCCGTACCTGTACGCGGCATACTCGCGGAGCGCGACGGGCACCGCCGACCGCCTTCAGGTCGCGGGCGCGCCGGTGCTCGTGAAGGGCAGCTGGATGACGGTCGTGCCGCTGGGCAACGCCCCTTCCGAGCCGACCGGCGGCGATGCCGTGACGCGCGCCGTGAACGACGTGTGCAACGTCTACACCGCGTCGACCAAGGTGATGGCCGGCGGCCGCGGCGTCGCGTGCACCGGCGACCAGGTGCGTCTCAACGTCATCACGGCCGAGGCCGAAATCGCCCAGGTCAGCGGGGTGCTCCTGATGGCCGCCATGGTCCGGGCCGCCGCGTACGATGGCAGCGCCGTGAACGTGATGGTGACGCTCGATCCGATCTCGGTCGCGTCCGGCGCCGTGGTCGACGAGAACCTGGACCTCTCGATCCCGGGCCTCATCCCGATCGACTGGAAGCGCCTCTACAGCTCCGCGCGCAACCGCGAGCACACGCCGCTCGGGCGCGGCGGCTGGACGCACGCGTACCACCAATGGATCGACGTCGAGGGCGACGTGCTGCGCCTCCGCGACGCGGACGGCGCGACGATCACCGTGCGTGACGCGAAGCCGCGCGAGCCGGCCTTTCACCGGGGCAAGCGCCTCGTGGTCACCCGCGACGTCCGCGGCGGCGCCACGGTCTTCTCCCTCGACACGCGCCTCACGCGGACGTTCTCGCCCGCCGGCGGAGGACGCGCCTATCTCCGCGAGATCTCCGATGAGTCCGGGCACAGGGTCGTCCTGGAGTACGAGGCGGAGCGGCTCGTGCGGATCATCGACACCGCGCGCCGCACGATCGCCCTCACCCACGACGGCGACGGCCGCATCGTGCGCCTCGAGGTCTTCCCTCCGGGCGGCGAGGGGGGCGCCCCGGTCTACGCCGTCTCCTTCGCGTACGGCGACGGCGGCGAGCTCGTGCGGGCGACCGATCCGCTCGGCCACGGCGAGTCGTACGGCTACGACGAGCAGCGCCGCCTCACCCTGAAGACGCTGGCGAACGGCCTCTCGTTCCACTACCGCTACGACCCCGACACGGGCCGCTGCGTTCGGTCCTGGGGCGACGGCGATCTCCACGCCGGCGACCTCACCTACGATCTCGAGCAGGGGATCACCCGCCTCACCGGCAACCTCGAGCCCCGCGTCTTCACCTGGCGGCTCGCGGACGGCTCGGTGGTGCGCGAGGCCTCGTCCGACGGCCTACGCGCGCAGGATCTCGAGTTCGACGATGACGGCCTGCTCCTCCAGGCAAGGGACGCGGCAGGCAACACGCTGACCTTCACGCGCGACGCGCGAGGCAACGTCACGCGCTTCACCGATCCGCTCGGCCCGGTCGTCGAGCTCGAGTACGCGGAAGACCTCCTGGTGCGGCGCCGCATCGGCGGCGTGACGACCGAGCACGCCTACGATCACCGGGGCCGGCTCGCCTCGGTGAAGTACGCGTCCGGCGCGTTCCTGACCATGCAGTACGACGAGCAGGGCCGCCTCGCCGCGGTCTACGGGCCCGACGGGCTCCGCGGCGGGTTCGTCTACGACGAGCACCACAATGTCGTGGAGGAGCGCACGCCCCGCGGCGGGGTGCGCCGCTTCCGCCACGACGCGCTCGGGCGGCCGGTGGTTTACATCGATCCCGTCGGCCGGGTGACGCGCCGCGAGCTCGACGCCCTCGGCCGGACGCTCGCGCTCCACCTGCCCGACAGGACCACGCTCCACTTCGAGTACGACGCGCTCGGCCGCCTCACGCGTCGCACCGACGCGCTCGGGCGCACCGAGACGTTCCGTTATGCCGGCCTGAACTCTCCTGTCGAGGTGGTCTCGCCCGACGGCTCGATCTGGTCGCTCTCCTACGATCTGAACGAGCGGCTCCAGCAGGTGAAGAACCCGAAGGGCGAGACCTTCGATCTACGCTATGACCGCTCCGGCAGGCTCCGCGAATACCGCGCCTTCGACGGCCGTGTCGCGCGGGCCTGGCACGGCAAGAACGGCCGCCTCGCGCGCGTGGAGAACCCCGACGGCACCTTCCGCGCGCTCCGCTACGACGGCATGGGCAGGATCCTGGCCGAGGAGACGCCGCACGGCGCGATCAAGGTCGAGGCGCCCGACGACCGCACCGTCGAGTATGTCTTCGACGATCCGGCGGGCGTGGTCCGCGTGCGCATCGAGCACGACGCGCTCGGCCGCGTGGCCGCCGAGACGCAGAACGGCCGGACGATCCGCTACGAGTACGACGCCCAGAACCGCTGCACGGCGCGCCACCTGCCGACGGGGCACGTGACCCGCTATGCCTACGACGAGGAGGGCAACGTCGCGTCGATCGATCACGACGGCTACCGTGTGGATCTCCAGCGCGATCTCGCCGGAACGCTGCTGCGGAAGGTCTTCGTGGGCGCGGGCGTGGACGCGCGGCGCGAGATCGATCCGATGGCGCGCCCGACCCGCGACTGGGTCGGCGCCCCCGGGCGCACGCTCGTCGATCGCCTTTACCTGTACGACGCGCGAGGCGCGCTCGTCGAGCGCAACGACATGCGCTGGGGCGTCACGCGTTACCGCTACGATCCGCACGGAATGCTGCTCGACGCGAGCTCGGCGAAGGGGCGCGAGTCGTTCGAGTACGACGCCGGGGGCGCGCTGAAGCCGGCGGGCGCGGCCTGGGAGACGGGGCCTGGCGGGCTCCTGCTCCGCACCGAGGAGGCCGCGTATGCCTACGACGACGCAAACCGGCGCACCCGCGAGACGCGCTCCGACGGCGAGACCGAGTACCTCTGGGACTGCCGCGGCCAGCTCCGCGAGGTCCGGCGCCCTGGCGGCTCGCGCGTGCTGTTCGCCTACGACCCGTTCGGCCGCCGCGTCAGGAAGGAGGTCGTCCCGCCGGTCTCGCCGACCGCTCCCGCGTCGGAGGCGCCGAGGCCCCGCGTCGTCGAGTACCTGTGGGACGGCATCTGCCTTGCCGCCGAGCTCGACTCCGAGCGCGGCGTGCGCGTCTTCGTGCACGAGCCGGGGACGATGCGCCCGCTCCTCCAGCAGGAGAGCGGCGTGGTGTACGCGGTGATCACCGATCATCTCGGCACTCCGACAGAGCTCATCGGCCCCGAGGGGGAGGTCGCGTGGTCCGCGTGCCACGCGGCGTTCGGCAGGGTCGTCCAGGCAGCGCGCCCCGAGGGCGGCGCGCCCGTCGCGTCCCCCTTCCGGCTGCTCGGCCAGTACCACGACGAGGAGACGGACCTCTGCTACGTCCGCTATCGCTACTTCGATCCCAAGGTGGCGCGCTTCCTGAGCCCGGATCCGCTCGAGCTGCTCGGCGGCCGCAACCTCTTCGCCTTCGATGGCAGCCCGACCACGCACGCCGACCCGCTGGGCCTCGCCTGCGTCATCGTCGGCAACCCGGCGAGAGACCGGTTCGTCGCCTACTGCATTTCCCGCATCAATCCGAACCCGAACAACTATGCGATCGTGGTGCACGGGACAGCCCATCACGTGGCGGTGCCGGACGCGAACGGGGTCCACTCCTTCCATACGCCGGGCCAGCTCCTGGCCATCGTCAACGCGGCCGGAAATTACAACGGCGCGGCGCTGATCACGCTCAACTCGTGCAACACGGGCCGCATGCCGAACGGCGTGGGCGCGCAGGTCTCTGCCGCTTACCCCAACCGTCAGGTCCTCGCCCCGAGCGACATCGTCTGGGGTCTCGGCGAGCGGATCGCGCCTCAGCAAGGGGTGGCCAACAGCTCGAACTATGTGCCGCGGCCCGGCGAGCCTGACCCCGTCCCCGACCCGGCGCGCCCCGGACAGTGGAACTCATTTTATAACGGCATGCCCCATGTCAATAACCGGCACGACCAGTACACGACGCTGCCCGCGCCGCCTGCGCCTCCGCCGGGCAGCTAGCTCCGCGGCGCACCGACCGCTCCTGACTGCGTGAGAGGTCTCGCCCAGCTGGGCGGCTCGCGGCGAGGCGGTCCGCGTCGCGCGGCCTCTCCCGCGCGGAACCAGGGACGAACCTGGGCGGGGTGCTAGCCTCGCGCGTGGTAAAGGACGACCTGATGCCGGTAGCGATCGCCGAAATCCACGGTGAGCCACAGGTCGCCTTCCTCGCCGGCCACCAGACAAGATGAGGAGAACTTGCTCGGATCCGTGTGGAACGGGATGGGAATAGGCTCCCAGCTCCCTCCTCGACCCAGACGGTAGATGCAGAGCGGCGACGTGTGGTCGCTAGAGCACACGAAGAGCCCTCCCGACGGCGTGGCCAGGAGGTACGGCACGCCGTAGTCCCCCCGGAAGGGCGGCAGCATCTGCCATGTGCCCTGGGCGCGACGTGCGATGAAGCGCTCCCCGGATCGCAGCGAGCCCCGCGCGAGGAGCTCGTCGCCTCCACCTCCGGTATGCACTGCGACGCTCTTCTCATCCACGCCGGGTGGCAGCACGAGCCTCTCCGGCGTGAGCTCACCTCGCGGGAACACCCACCACCCAGGTTCGAGGCGC
Source organism: Sorangium cellulosum So0157-2 (assembly GCF_000418325.1). Lineage (GTDB taxonomy): Bacteria > Myxococcota_A > Polyangia > Polyangiales > Polyangiaceae > Sorangium > Sorangium cellulosum_D. The sequence goes on along the minus strand of NC_021658.1, from coordinate 10,463,151 downwards.
GTGGACTGTGTCACGAAAACAATCACGTCGCCGGATTTCGTCGTGCCGAGCCCGAAGGGCGGGTTCCAGCCGTCCCACAAGAGCTTCTCGGCGAGGACGGGAGGGATGGGCCTGTCCGAGCCGTCGAGCCACCGGAGGGCGCCGTCGACGCCCATGGCGAGCACCCCATCTGCCCACCTGCGGATCCACGCGAGATCCGGCTGCTCCACCCATCGCCCGCGCTCCTCGTCCCAGCGGACCACCGCGTTTCGCGGAGATGCCGCCGTGATGATGCCCGGCATCGCCGGAGACGGGCCGGCGGCAGCGTGCGCCTGCCATCCCACGTTCGTGGCGAGGGCCCAGACGCGATCCGGCCATCGGCCGGCCATGTCCTTGATCTCTTGCGGAACGACGGGCGGCGGAGACACCCCATCGGCGCTCGGCGCCACCACGACCTCGGTCCTCCGCGGATCGTGGAGCCGCCCGCCGTGGGCCCGCGCCACGTGAGGCCCGGTGACCGCGAAGATCGCTCCTTCAAGGCGGCGAAGCTCGATGGGCTGCTGTGATGATGCGATTGCCGTGAACATGCCGAGATCGACCCCTCCTCGTCACTGCTTGCTTCGGATGCGCTCGCCTGCGGCGCGCAGCTCATCCAGCCACTTCACCCGCAACCGCGGGTCCGCCGCGAACCTCGCCATCCACGCCGAGTCCTCGTCGCGCTTCCCTTCGGGGGTGAGCCCGTACCGCACGATCGTCGCCCGCTCGGCCGCCGGGCTCGCCGCGATCTCCGCGAGCATGGTGACGTAGTCCTCGAGCGAGAGCCGGGGCCCGGGAGCGGCCGGCGAGGGCGCGGACTCAGCGAATGGAAGCGTCTGCTTCGCGATCGCGAAGACCTCGCTCGTGGCCTGCTCGACCGAGCCCGGCGCGGCGCCCGCGGCCGGCGAGGGCGCGGACTTGGCGAATGGAAGCGTCTGCTTCGCGATCGCGAAGACCTCGCTCGTGGCCTGCTCGACGAGGCCCGGCGCGGCGCCCGCGGCCGGCGGTAAGGCCGGATCCTGGGACGGCGGAGCGCCGCGCTCGCTCTCGCGCGGCGCTCTGCCAGCGAAGGGGAGCGCCGGCGCGATCGGGCCCGGGAACGCCAGCGCCGTCTGCTCGTCGAGCCCCTTCCGGACCACCGGCGCACGCGGCGGAGGTGGTGGCGACACCGCCGGCGCGCTCACCGGCTGCAGGAAGGGCAGGATGGGCTCTGAGATGTTGGACAGCGGTTGCGTCGTCTCGCTCAGCGCGACGCTCGCCGTTCTCTGCTTTGCTTGCCCCTTGGCGGCGCGGCGCGGCCTCCGCGTCGGCGCCTTCAGCGTCGGCGGCTCCGGCCGGACCTCGGGCGCCGGACCGGGCGCAGCGGCGAGGAGCGCGGTCGCCTCGTTGCGCACCTCCTCGTCGGCCGCGATGCGCTCGTGCCAGAAGCCGAGCAGGCGGAAGACGTCGCCCTCGCCGAGGCCGCGTGCCTCGAGGAAGCCGAGCGGGTCCTCCGCGGCCGTGAAGGCGCGGAAGAAATCGAGCCAGGCGCGGAGCTCTGCGTCGAGCGGCGGCACCTTGCGGTCGACGTGCGCCTGAGCGGCCAGGCGATGCTGGTCGCACGCCTCGACCAGCGCCCCGTCCTCCATCGCGCTCTCAGCGAGCCGCGCGGACCACGTCGCCTCCGCCTGCGGCCACGCTGCGACCGGGATCGCGGCGTGATCCAGGCTCTGTTCCAGCGGAACGCCCTCGGCGACGTACGCAAGGACCGCCGCGTACGCCGAGAGCGCCACGCCCGCGATCTCGGGATCTGCGGGGGTCGGGTCGGCCGTCCTCTCAGCCATCGCCGCGCACCACCACCTCGCGCAGCACCCGCCGGCCCCGGCCGATGGGGAAGACCGCGCGCGCCACGAGCTCCACCCGCCGTGCCTCCGGCTGGAGCAGCACGGTATCGATGGGCGGCCGTGCGACCACGCGCTCGCCGGTGTCGTAGCGCGCGCTCGCTGCCAGCGGGAGCGCCGGGAGCGCGAACACGAGCGGATCGAGCGACATGCCGTGTACGCCCACCGGATCGCCGGGCGCGAGGTGCTCCTCGAACTGCAGCGAGGGGTGGGCGACGTTGCCGAAGCGGACGTCGAGATCGTCGGGCGGGAGCGGCATCCGGGTCGCCTTCCACCGCGCGTCGAAGGTGCCGGCGTACTCGAGGCGCGGGGACCAGTGCGTCATGATCGCGCCGAAGCCCATCGGGGGATGGCGATCCGAAGGTGAGCCGTGGGGCCGGTCCGGGTGCTCGATCTGCGGGGCCGGCTGGTCGACGAGCTCCGCGGCGCTCTTGGCTGCGCCGACGCCCGCAGGGTTGCGTAGCTCGATCACCGAGAGGTCCTCGGACATGCCGCCGTAGGCCCGCTCATAGACGATCGGCGTCCGGAGGAAGGGCTGGGCGGGCCCGATCCTGACGCCGAAGACGCCCCGGGAGAAGACACGCGGGCCGTGGACGCGCAGCGGCGTCAAACGCCGCCTGACCTTCACGACGACGTCGAGCACGGGCACCTTCGCCGGGGCTATCGCGTCGCCGGTCACCACCACGTCCGTGCCGAGCTTGGCGACGCCGAGGTCGGACGGGAAGCGGAGGCTGCTCCGGGGGCTCGCGGGATCCCAGGGCTCGTCGGCGATGCGGACCGGGGCCGGATCGTCGGCGAGCGTCGGTCGGCCGCTCCGGTCGACGATGAAGGTGCCCTTGATGATGGCGACGAGGACGTCGTTCCCATCCCGATCGATCAGGGGTACGGGCTGGACTGCGAAGGGGGACTCGTTCGCGACGCTCATGGAGATGTCCGCGGAAAGCTCCCGCATCGTACACGGCGTTGTGTCGCTGATCTGTTCCGCAGCGTCGGTCGTGGCGTTGGCGAGGAGCGGCGGCTGTACATGCGTTCAGCGTTCTGGCTCGATCCTGACCCCGCAGGCGCCGTACTCGTCGGCAGGGCCATCGTGCGGCTCGGCCGCGACGAGGACGCGCGGCTGCTGGCCAGCACCGGGATCCCGCTGTGCTGGCGCGTCCTGTGGGGCTTGCTGAACCGCGAGGGTCCCCGCATCAGAGAGGCGGCGCGCCTGCAGGTGCAGGACGTCGACGTGGATCGCGGCGCGCTGCGCCTCGAGAAGAACAAGAGGAACGACCCCCGCGCGTGGGCGCTCTCGCCCGGCGTCGCTCCAGCGCTGCGCGCCTGGCTCGCGCTCCGCGGGAACCCGGTTCCCTCTGCGCCGCTGTTCGTGAACGAGGACGGCGATCGCTTCAGCCTCGAGCACGCGGCCGAGCGGTTCCGCGCTCACCTCCAGCGCCGACCGGACCGGGCACCGGAGCCCGATCGTGATCCATAGGTATCGCCAGGCGGCCAGGCCGTTTGCAGAGCTAGGCCTTGGCGAGCTGGCTTCCCTCGCCGAGGCGATCCCCGAGCTCGGGGGAAAAGCCAGCGGAGGGGGTGGTGCGGAGCAGGTCGAAGCGATAATATCCAATGAAATTAACAACTTGGCCTCGTGGCGAAATGGCAGACGCGGTGGATTTAAAAGGCGGTCTGAGGCGGGGGAACGGGGGTGAAGCGGGGAAATTGCCGGGGAAATCGGAGGGGGGTGACGACGCATCGACGCGGGTGGAGCGGGGGTGTGACGATTCAGAGGGGGCGCGTGGCGATTCGATCGGGGGGAGTGGCGCGGGGGGAGAGCGGGGCGGAGAGGGGGAGGGGGCTACGGCGGCGTCGGTGAGGGCGACGCTGCTTGTGCAGCTCGGGGAGGGGTTGCGGGCGGCTATTGTGGCCGGCGATGTCGAGACGGCGCGCGTCGCGCACGAGGCGATCGGGCGGCTGCTCGGAGGGCCGATGCCACCGCAGGGCGAGGTTGCGGCCGAAGTGCTCGACCTCGCCAGCGAGCGTGAGCGGAGGGGACGGTGAGATCTGGCGCCGCTACGCGTGGCCATTCGAGACGCCGAGCAGGCGCATGCAGCGCTCAGCGTCCTCATCGCGACGGCGCCGCGGCTTGCGGGGGTGTGGACACCTGCCGGACCTACTGGGCTGGCGACCAAGGCGCGCATGCCCTATCTCCCGATGTACGAGGATGACCGGAATCTACTCATAGCCACGTGATCTCTGTACGGGCGCGAGCGGTAGGTCTCCTAGCGCGGCGGAGGACCAGCCAGTCCCTTCATCATATCGGCCGGCCACCTGCGGGGTGCAGCGGCACTCTCTGATGCGTATCGATGGGTTCTCCAGATGCTGCCGGTTTCTCTCCAACGTGTTTGGTGATACAACGAGAGCACGGGGCGATTAGATCGATGCGGACCCCTCCCGCGAGTCGCGATCCAGCACGAACCATGCAATCGCCTCGGCCCCGACGTACTTCGTCAGCGCGTAGTTCGCGCCGGAGCCGATGACAACTCCGATGCCGAACGGGAGCGCCTTCTCGAGCGCCTTACGGGTGAAGACGATGCCGAGCTTCTTGAACAGCTCCTTCATAGCCTGCAGCGTGGCGCCCTTCAAGTACTGGCGCAGCATGTTCACACCGGCCTTCGAGGCGATGCGCGTTGTGGCTTCGACGCCAGCCTTCTCGAGAGCGCCTCCTGCAGCGATCAAGAAACAAAGGTGGCGAGCGTCCTCGTTTTCGAGATCCCAGCCGAACGCAGCCGCCAGGCACATGCACATGTCGACCTGCAGCTTCATGCAGAAAGCCGCGTCGGCGAGACCTCCGCCGAGCATTGTCACGGCCGTGCCCAGCCCGGGGATTACGCCAGCGAGCGCGGTGGCTCCTCCGCTCGTCGCTGCAAGTCGACAATAACGTTTGACGACCATCTTCGCGACGGCCTCTTGGTGGGCCTGCCGCGACGCGTTCGGGTTGTCGCTCCGACTCTGCTCGAGGTACTTGTCCACCATCGAGCGGGACTCGATGGGATTGATTGCGATGGCCTCGACCGCCTTCAGGAGGCGGCCTCCGGTTTCGTCATTCTCTGCTGTCATGAGATCCTCTCTCCGTTCGCCGAGCGGCTGAAGCTTCAGCTGCAGCGCGAAGCGCCGCCGGTCGGCCGCTGCCGAAGTCAAGAGCCATCAGGATACAGTGACGCGCGTCGAGAGTAAATGGGTCGAGTCGGTGGCGTGTCGCTTACCACGCGGCGCGCGTGCGCAACATACGCAACAATGCGTAGGATCCTCCCGCCCCTACGCATTGTTGCGTATGGTCCTCCGGCAGCGGATCGGCCAAGAGTGCGCGCCATGGGAGGCGCCGCCGGTACTGGGAGCTGGACTGAAAGTGTATTGAAAAGGCGGTCTGGGGCGGGGGAACGGGGGCGAAGAGGCAAAACTGTTGGGAAATCGGAGGGGGTGGCGACGGATCGACGCGGTTGGACCGGGGGTGTGACGACTCGGAGGGGGCGCATGGCGATTCGATCGGGGGGAGTGGGGCGGGGGGAGAGCGCTCCGGGGAGGGGGGGACGAGGGCGGCGTCGGTGAGGGCGATGCTGCTTGTGCAGCTCGCGGAGGGGCTGCGGGCCGCTATTGTGGCCGCCGATGTCGAGACCGCGCGTAGCACACGAGGCGATCGGGCGGCTACTGGGAGGGCCGACGCCACCGCAGGACGAGGCCGCGGCCGACGTCCTCGCCCGCGAGCGCGAGCGGAGGGGACGATGAGAGCCGGTGCGGCCTTGAATGCGGGGCGCGCGACCAGATGCCGTGCCGCCAAGCGGTTACGAGGAGGAGTTCCGGATGAAGCGCCACGACATCATGATTGGTGTCGTTGTTCGCATGTGAGCGCTCGAACATCGGACTCAACATACGTCGCGCTGCCACGGGCAGCCGCTTGAGACGCCGAGCAGGCGTGTACAGCCCTCAGCGTCCTCATCGCCAGGGACCACGAGGAACTCGGACGAGCGCGGCGGCTTCCAGGCGTCCAGGACGCGGACCTTGTCGTATAGGAGACCGAGTGCATCGCGGACCGAGGGGATGGGGATGCTCTCGCCAGGGAGGCGAGCGGCGGAGAGGCCGTCGAAACGGAGTCGAACAGGGTGGGTACAGGTCGACCAGTGCAGGGAGGAGCCTACCACGGCGAATGGGGCGCTCGGGGCAGCTGGTGCGCGATGGTGGCAGTTTATCGCCTGCCGGCGGCGCGGCTGCCGGAGCGAGGCGCGCGTGGCCGAGCTTGGAACGTTAGCGGCGGTGGGCGGCGGGCGGGGTCGGCCCCGCTGGCGTCCACCCAGGCGAACTCAGGGGCGCCTCCGCGCCGAGGAGCCTAGCCTGCGACCTCGACCGCCGGGCAGGGTCGCCGAACCAGGCACACGCGGCGGAGGGGATCGGAAAGTGGGTCGGCGAGATGACGCCCATGTGGCGGGCCGCGGTGATGTCGATGGCGAGGGCGTCGGTGCTCCCCGTTCGTCTTATTCCCTTCGCGGACTGAGCGGCAACGAACTCTCCGCCCGCGCGCTCCTGCCCGGCGGTCATCCACGGGTTGGTTCTATGACCTCGTGAAGCTCTGAACGTGGGTTACAAACCGTCCTGAGCGCGGTATAATTCGTCTACTCACGGGATACGAGGAGGCCAGGGCCAGGTGCCGCGTGGAGTTCTTTCCTGTTCTGGAGGTGCGCGGGGCGGCGACGAAGTCGGCGACGTGATGCTGCCCTATGGGGTGGCGCCAGATGGCCGACTCTTGCACATCTCGGAGGTGAGCTCAGGGCTCGGCTGCGGCTGCGTGTGCCCAGCTTGCAGGGGCCCGCTGGTCGCCAATAAAGGTACGAAGAAGGCGCATCACTTCGCTCATCATTCGATCCGTGACTGCGTTGAAGCCTACGAGACGATGCTGCACCTGCTCGCGAAGCAAGTGATCGCAGAGCGAAAGCTGGTGATGCTGCCCGCGGTCCAGGCCGAGTACAACGGCCTCCGCGCGGCTGTGCACCCCGTGAAGGAGTTCAGGCCCGACGAAGTCGCCCTCGAGGTGTGGCTGGAGGGCATGCGCCCTGACGTGGTCGCCCGGATCACCCGAAAAGGGCACCTCAAGGAGCTCCTCATCGAGATTGCAGTCACGCACTTTTGCGAGTCCGAGAAGACCGGCTTAATCCGTGCGCGCCGGATGGCGGGCATCGAGATCAACCTCTCCAGAGTGCCCCGGAACGTCTCTCGCGAGGAGATGGAGGATGCCATCATCTCCTCCGCTCCTCGCAGGTGGTTGTTCAACAGCGTCCAGGAGCAGGAGGAAGAGCAGCTGCGCGCCGAGTTCGAACGCAGGCTCGCGGAGAAGCGCGAACGCGAGCAGAAGATTCGTCGGAGAGTGCGGGCCCTCATCGATGCGCAGGCGAGGGAGCTCGCTGCGTGCTTCCGCGAGAACGTGGCTGCGCTGCCACGACGGAGGGCACCGGCTGAACAGAAGCACATCGACCGCGTCCACAGCGCCGGGCTGGCAGGCATCGTCGGAGTCGAGCTCGCTGGGGGCGCTTGCTTCGCCGTCGTGAGCGAGGCGTGGCAGTCGTTCCTCTTGGACCGGTTCATCCTTGGCGATAACTCCCTGTTCAATACCGTCCTCACCAGCGCGGAAGCGTTGAGCCTCTTGCGACGCCGCGGCCTCCTGCGTCCCCGGTTTGTCAGGTCGATCAGCGATGAGCTGGCCAAGGCTACCCGCGCTCTGGAACCCGGGTTTCAGTCTCCCGAAGAGGTCATTAAAGCCTATCTCGGCTCTCTCGCCGAGCACCACATCCTGCGGCAGCAGCGTTACGGGTGGTCTCGCGACACGTTGGCTGCGCAGGAGGCCCTGAAGCGCCTGCGCAAGATCGATGATGGACTCCTTCGCGTGGCCGAGCTCAAAAGGCGGCTGAACGCACTGCTGCGCTCGCTTCCAGGCGAGTGCTGGGTAGACGTGAGATGGTGGATGCAGACCCCACATCACGGCCTCGAAAAATCACCTGCCTCGCTGGCGGTGGCCGGCGGATGGGCATACGACTCGCTGATCGAGCACCTCGATCGGCTGAAGCGGATGAAGGAGGCTGGCGCTCCCGTAGAGGAGAACCTCCTGGGTCTACCACTCGAAGAGCAGCAGGAACTGCGCCGCGAAGAGCATCGCCTCGCGCAAATGGCGGCTCGCCTCGCGGCAGAGGAGAGGGCGAGGAAAGACGCCGACGAGAGGCGTGAGGTGGAGGCGCTGAGGAGGAGCGCGCTCATCAAATACGTGATCGACGCACTCGGAGATACGGACGGTGCAGCTCGGCTGGAGCGACCACTGCGTTCGCTGGGCAATCTTGCGATCAGCGCCCTGGGAGGCCTCAGTGAGGAGCAGGACCGCTCTGCCCGCCTCGAGCTTCTGACCGAGCAGGAGCGCCGGTCCGCTGTGGCGCGCCGGCAGGCGGATACCCAGACCCTCCAAGATGAGCTGCGCAACGAAGCGATCATATACCGAGATCCGCACTGGGCCGATCACTGGATGAACGCGATCAACCGAGAACTCGACAGCAAGCGCCCGAAGGACGTCTGTGTCGATGCTGCGGGACTGGCGAAATGTCGAGCAGCGCTCAAGCGGGAAGCTCGGACGAGACGGGCATAGCGGCGATCAGGGCCGCGATGCGCGCTCCGCCGTCAGTGTCGCTTTCGCAGGGCTGTAGCAGAATCCATTGAAAAATGCTCTAGGTTCACGGTACGTCGATTCTCAGTAACGAAACCTTGTAGCTCATTCGCCGCAAGATTCTCGCTGCGTTTGCGAGGTTGAGCTGGCTCAGGAATGGGAGAGATGCGGGCCAGGTGGCCGTGCGCTTGGTGATGACGGCGTATACGACCTCGAACGACGCGGCGTTGAACGTGGGAGCTGCGAGCAGGGCGGCATGGGCTGGGTGGCTTGTCAGCAACGAGACGATCTCCTTGCGGTACCTATCGTCCCAGAAGAGGGCCTCGGCCGAGGCGACGCCTTGCGAGAATAGGTGGCTGAGCGTCGAGGACCGGGTCTTCCTCTTCACGTGCACGAGCTGTCCACTGAGCGTGAGAAGGTCGCAGCATTCAATCGGAGCGTTGGCGCCAGTCACTCTCTTGTTCCCTCGATCGAGGAGCGCGATGTCCTTCATCGTGGCGGAGACGCGCTTGTTGTAGTCATTCTCCACCTCGTTCGGATTCGCTGCGGGCAGCTTCAGCCCAGAAGCGGGAATTTGCTTGATGTCGCTCTCTATCTGGCGCGTGTAGATTTGCTCGATGACGTACCACTCTCCGGCCGATAGCGCGTAAAGATTTCCCTTGTGTGTCGTCTCGTACACCAGCGAGTCGTAAACGGGCCATTTTTCTCTGGTGACATCGGAATCGGTGTACTTTGTTCCTATGCGATCTTTCACCAGTTTGTTGATGGACAGCGTGCCTGTGTCTATCGTGTTGAGATAGTGCGCGAGGTCCAAGTCAGCGTAATCGTCCGCGTGGCCTTCGGTGGAGTAATTGAAGGCGGCGAATCGATCCCATTCGATGGGCTTCGGTGTGGCGAGATATGCGCTCTTCGAGGTGCCAGCGCGTAGATCCTGGATCAGTAGCTGGTCGAGCTCGCCTCCTAAGTTGGAGTCGCGAATCTTTCGAACGTGGTCGACGAATGCGAACTCTTTAACGTAGTCCTTCTTGCCATACTCATGGAGCAGCCGGTCGCACTTGGCGCCGAGGCCGGTGAACTCGATCTCGGCGTTGAGAGCGAGGGCGTCGCCGCCTGTGACCTGCCTTCCGATGGTCGGGTCTCTCGGCCGACCGGTGACGGATCGCATGAGATCCCGGGTGATGTCCAGTCCGAATGTCGACAAACGGGAGCCCGTGCTCGCTTGACGTCTCGTGTGCAACGTCAGGTCTTCCATGGTGTGCATGTCGATGCTGCGAAGCGCGTCGGGGTCGACTGCGTTAAGGGCCACCTTTAGACCGAAGTCTCGCTCAATGAGCTCCTGGCGCAGCAGGTTGCTCCCATATCCGAAGCTGATCGCGAAGAACCGGCTGCTCGTCTCCACGATCAGCACCGCCGACGAGAATGCGTTGACCAGGGAGAGGGGTGACGCGACCCCTTCGTTGAGCAGGTCGACCCAGGCGGGCTGCTTGTGTGAAGCAATGGCGGGGAGGAATAGAGAGCCTTTGAAGCCGATGTTCTTCTTGAGGGGGTGTTTGGTCAGCGACGTCGGGGCTCGAAATGCGTCTTTGGCGGCGGTCAGGCTCGACTTGAGAAGTCTGATGTTCAAGGGGCGGACCTTCGTTTTCATGGCGCTGCTCCTTGCGGTCCGGCGTCGGGGGTCGCGTGCTTAGTCTGCTGCGTTGGTGGCGTCGGATAACGTGCACTACAGTGGCCCCTTTTCATATTTGTGCTTCACGTGGGCGTTGATGAAGGCATTTAGACCTCGTCCGCTGCGCGCGAGGAGCTTCATGTGTTCGACGTTCTGTCGGCCTGTGGCTTGGTGCGTATATAGGTAGGTGCCGCCTCTCTTGAATGTGATCTCGATCGATTCCTCTTCGATCTTGTACGTGTCTACTCCGGAGTCCCCTCCAAGGTTGCGATACTTGATGTGGTTCGATTCCCGCATGGTCTGCCTCCCTTCATCGGCACACGCCGGGCCGAGCGCTCGCACCCAGGCCGACGCACGGCGCCGGCACGTTCCGGGATCCGGCGCGCTCCGCGTACCCTGAACAGTATGTCCTCCGTTCGGGCCGCTCCCACACGCAGATCTGCGTATGGCTTCGAGCGCATGGCCCGACTACGATCCCTGGAGCCGAACCGCCTCACGCGCGACAACGTTGCTTGCGCGCGCTCCGCTCAGGAGGTTTTCATGGCCAAGGTGGAAGAGTTCAACACGAGTACTCCCGAGTACCCGCCCGAGCACCGGGAGGTGTATCACGATCAGAGCGACTGCAAGTTCGGAAAGGCGATCAAGCCCGAGCACCGGTTGCGGGGGAGGGGGGCAAGAAGCACTGTTCGGAGTGCGAGAGGCTCGGCTAGCTCCGCCCGCCGGGCGTCCGGGCAGGGATGCCGGACTCCCGGCGGGATTTCGGACGCGCGGTGCCCACGCGCCGCCCCCCGCGGCCCGCTCACTCGCCTTGCATGTGGAACACGAGGTGCTCGGCCAACCATCCTTGTCCCCACCGAGTGAGCACCATGCGGCGACCCTGCTCCAGCGCGGCAGAGTCGGGCATGATCGCCTCGTCGAGCATCGGCTCGACGAGGCGGCCGCCGCGGCGGGCGGGCGGGCCCAAGTGCAGCAAGAACTGCTCGATTCCGCCCGCGCCGTCGAGCTCGATCTCCAGCGCCGTAGGCTTCGACGCGAGCAACTCCTTGCCCTCGACGAGGACGCTCGGCGCCGGCGAGCCTCCTGGCCGATGGGTGACGAGCACGACGCCGAGCGTGCCGGCGCACCTCGAGGTGAGCTCGATCCGGACCCGATCTCCGCTGGCGAGGGAGAGGATCTCGCCGGAACCGGCCGGGATCCATGTGCCCCGACGGCGGCCCACGACCGCCGACGTCGCAGGGGGCCATATCGCCACGATGCCCCGCGCGACGGTCTGGATCAAGCCGTGTCGCTCCAGGAGGTCGACGTTGTCGTCGAGCGTGCGCCGGTCGCGCGCCCCGAGCACCGCCTGGACTTCGTCGAGAGAGAGTGGCTCGGGAAAGACGTCGAGGAGGCGGGATGCGAGATCTTGCGACCCTTTCCGAGACACCGCGGCCTTGGGACGGGGCCCGCGCGACGCGAGATCGTGGATCATCCCCGCATAGCGCTTCCGGTCGTCCAGGGACGGGCTGACCCTCGGCGCGAACGCGGTGAGGCGATCCGCACTCTCGGACGTCCGCCGGCGCGCCCACTCGGCGAGGATCCAGCGCTCTACATCGTCGACCTCGTCAAGCTGGCAGCGCTTCACGAACGTTCCGAGCTCACGGATGTTGCCAGGCCACGCCGCCGGGTGGCGCGCCAGGCGCCGCACCGCGGACAGCACGTCGGCTGCGCGCTCCGGAGACATGGTCGAGGTCTTCAGGATCTCCGTGGCGATCCGCGCGGCCCGGTCCGGAGCGTCGCGCAATGGGCCGAGGGCGATCGGGAGGACGTTGATGCGATGATAGAGATCTTCGCGGAAACGTCCCTGATTGCAGAGCTCCAGCAAGTCCCTGTTCGTCGCTGCGATGAGCCGGAAGCTCGCGCGGAGATCTTCGACGCTGCCCACCCGGCGATAGGTACGCTCCTGAAGCAGCGTGAGTAGCTTGACCTGAACGGCGAGCGGTAGCTCGCCGATCTCGTCGAGGAAGAGCGTCCCACCGTCCGCTCCCTTCACGATACCGTCCGCCGCCTGGTGTGCGTGCGTGAAAGCCCCGCGCTCGTGGCCGAAGAGAGTGCTCTCCTCCAGCCCCTTGGGTATCGCGCCGCAGTTTTGGACGACGAACCGCTTACCCCGGCGGGTGCTCCGCTCGTGAATCCACTGCGCGAGCGCGCTCTTGCCCGAGCCACTGGGACCGGTGATGAGCACGTCGTCCTCCATTCTTGCCAATCTCAGCATCCGCTGTGTGAGCTCGGGAGCCAGGTCGAGCTCGGCCTTTTGCGCCATGAAGGTTCTCCTGGGCATCGAGAGAGACGCCGCCCGTATCGGCGATGAGCTTAACAGCCCCGGCGATCCGATGCGCGGCGACGTCGGGGAGCAGTCAAGCGGCACCGGAGCGCGTGTCCCGCAGCGACCGATAGGCGACGATGAGCTCGAGGCGCGAGTGGACGCCGAACGCGCGGTAGATCCTCTCCGTGTGCGTCCGGACGGTCCCCTCGCTCCGGGCGAGCTGGGCGGCGATCTGCTTGTACGATAGCCCCGTTCCGACGAGCAGCTCGACCACGTCGCGTTGGCGAGGCGTGAGCGCCGGGCTCGCCGGTGGATCGGTTAGCGCGCGCCGCGGGGCGCTGCGCGCTCGGAGGTTGCAGCGAGGGCTGGCGGGAAAGGTCCGTTTCGGTCTCATCGACGGCATGGCTGTTCGCTCCCGGGCGCCGTGCGCTTGTTTCGCCGGCGCCGCTCTCTCCGCGCGATCCTGAGTCCCCGGGCCGACGGCTACCATCCCCCGCTCGGGGTAAGGGAGCGGGGGCCGGCGAGCGCCCCGCGGGCTGCTGCAATCTGCAGCAAACAGGGCCCTGCGCGTCGGCCGCGCGAGTATGTAACCGCTCGATTTTACAGCGTTTTGTAGATGGCTCACCGGCTGCTCTAGCGCCCTGGCGATGGCGGGCGCGACGGGCCCACAGGAGGGCTCCCTCCCCGCCGTCCGGGAGGCATCACGCCATGAAAGATCTCGTTTTCCGTCTTGATCGAGAGACAGACAAGCTGATCGAGAGCCTCGATGAGCACCCCGTCGCGCGGACGCTCTTCGCCGGGACCATCACCGCCGGACGCTATGCGGCTTACCTCGAGCAAACGCAGCACTACGTCGGTGTGGCGCACGAGCTGCTCCGCTCCTCGGGCGAGCGCCTGCTGGCTACGGGCCAGCACCCGTCGCTCGCGCGACTGCTGATCGACAAGTCCGAAGAGGAAGCCGGACACGAGGCGTGGGCGCGGAACGATCGCGCCGCGTTCGGATTCGGGTCGAACGACGCGGGGCCGAACGTCGCCGTCCAGGCGTACATCTACACGCACCGGTTCGAGGCGCAGGAGGGGTGCGGCGCGGCCTTCCTCGGCACCGCGTACGTGCTCGAGGCGCTGTCGGCGCGGCGGGCGTCGATCGCCGTCCAGAACCTGCTCCGGAGGAGCCGCATCCGCGGCATCGAGGGGGCCGTGACGTTCCTGCGCGGGCACGCCGAGGAGGACGGCGGCCACATCGAGCGGCTCGCCGGCGTCCTGCGCGGCTTCACCGCGAAGTCGGACACCGAAGCTATCGTGCGCTCGGCGCGCCGCACGCGGCAGTTCTTCCCCGGATTCTTCTCGTCGCCTCGCTGAGCCGACGGCGCTCGACGACAACGAGCGGTCGCCGCGGCGGGGGCGCTGACGGCGCGCGCCGTCAGCGCCCCCGCCTGCCCGCTCCAACAGACCTGTTGCGGAGGAGTTATGAAGAAGCATATTGGTGTCGGTATTGCCGATACTCAGGAGAAGATCGCGGACGCACAGGGCGTCCGATATCGTGTGTTCGTGAAGGAGAAAGGCCTCGTGAGCCGTCACGCCACCACGCTCGACCGGGAGATGGATGATTTTGATGATCTCGAGACGACGCTCCACTTCATTGCCTACGTCGACGGCGCCCCGGCGGCGACGGCGCGCCTCATCCGCCCGAACCGGGGCGTGGCGCAGAGGATCGGGCAGCCGTTCGGGGTCGATCTCGCCGCGCGGTACGACCTCGGCCCGTTCGTGGGGGCCGGGGTATCGGTCGCGGAGGTGTCGCGGATGTGCGTCGTCCCGGAGCACCGAGGCGCCGCGGTGCTGTGCGCGCTCTACCTTGCCATGGTGCGCGAGAGCCTGCGCGTCGGGCTCACGCACTGGGTCGGCGCGGGCAACGCGGAGACCGACGCGCTCGAGGACGCGGAGATCGCCTACCGGATCGCGGAGCGCAACGGCCTCGTGAGCCCTCGATGGTGCGTCGTGTCGAGGCCGGATGCGAGCGCGTCTGGGCCTTCGGTGCAGCCGTTCTACACGCCGGCGGAGCGCGCCCGGGCACGAGCCGGCGACCTCCGGGGGCTGCGGCTGCCGCGTACGCTGTCCACGTTTGGTCGTCTCGCGGCGCGCTACATGGGCCGGCCCATCCGGGAACGGGGCTACACCGTGTGCTCGCTGCCGCTCGTCGTGGACCTCGCCGACGCGGTGCGCACCGAGGCGTTTCAGCGCGCCCTCGACCGCCGCTGAGCTGCTGCCGCGCGGCGGCCCCGTGGTAGTCTGGGCCCATGGCGAAGGGGAGCTCGCTCGGGAAGCGCGATCTGCAGAAGATGCTGGAGATCAGCACCGCGCTCGTGGCGGCGCGCGATGTGAACGACTTGCTAGGGGACGCGTTCTCCCTGCTCTTACCGCTCGTCGGGGCCGACTGCGCTGCGCTGGCCACGACGTCGCTGGAGCGCGGGACCAAGCTCGATTGGGTCGAGAAGGGCCTGCCGGAGGCGTTCTTCGGCGCCTATGAGAGGATGGAGAGCTCCGACTTCGTGCTCACCGCGGTGCAGTCGAGCCCGGGCGTCGTCCTGCGCGACGACCAGATGATCGACCGGAAGGCTCTCCAACGGAACGAGCTGTACCAGTGGTCGCGCGAGCTGGGCGCGCCGATCGAGCAGGTGATGGCCGTCATGCTGCCCGTTGATACCGGCTTCCGAAGCGGCCTCTCGCTCTACCGGGCTCGACCGCGTCCGTTCTCCCTGCGCGATCAGGCGGTGCTGCAGGAGCTCACACAATCGATCTCCCACGCGGTCAGCAACTGCTGGTTGTCCGCCAAGGCTGCGCGCTGGCCCCAGGTCCTGGACGCGCTCCTCGAGGGAGGGACCCACGCGATCGTCCTCGTGCGTTCCTCCGGGTGGGAGCTCGACCGAACGGCGGGGGCCGCTGGATTGCTCGACAGGTGGTTCGAGCCCGCCGAGCGCGTGGCCGGGAGCTTGCCGCGGCCGTTGCTCGCGGGGCTGGCCAAGGCGCAGGCCGCGTGGAGGATGGGTGCGGAGGGGGCACGGCCGTGGAAGAGGGCAAGAAATGGAGTGAGCCTCAGGGTGAAGTTCCTCGCCTTATCCGAGCCGAGGGGTGAGCCATCTTGGGCGCTGGTGCTCCGCGAGGTGCCGGACGTCCCACCCGTGCCCAAGGCGCTCGCAGAGAAGCTCACGGAGTGCGAGCGTGCTGTGGCCTCCAGGGCCGGCTGCGGCTGGGACGACAAGACGATCGCCCAGGCTGTGAAGAACGCGCCGGGGACGGTGAAGAAACAGCTGCGGAGCATCTACGACAAGCTCGGCGTTCGGGACCGCAGGAAGCTCATGCTGCTCCTTCGCGAGGCGTGGCTCGACGCGTGACAGGACCATCGCAGAGCGCGCCCGCACCTCCGCGCCACAGGCCCGGTACGCAACTCTGCCGATGGCGCTGACCGCGGGATCGCGGTCAAACCAGGGGGTCCGTTCGAGGCGTGGGCACCGGCTCACCGGAGGGCCGGCGCGCTTCGTCTCGACCTGGTCGGTGCGCCATGCGTCCATCCACCCGCTTCATCCACACCGCTGACTGGCAGCTCGGCTTTCGCGCGGACTTCATCCCCGGCGATGCTGGCGCCCTCGTGCGCAACCAGCGCTTCGAGACGCTCCGCGAGATCGGCAACGTCGCCCGCGAGACCAAGGCCGAGTTCATCGTCGTCGCCGGCGACGTCTTCGAGGACCACGGCCTGCGCCCGGCGACGCTGCACGGCGCCTTCGAGGCGATGGCCGAGATCCCGGCGCCGATCTACCTCCTACCAGGCAACCACGACCCGCTCAGCTCGGACGCCCTCTACCGCAGCGAGCTGTGGCGCCGGGAGTGTCCGCGCCATGTCCACCTCCTCGGCTCGCGAGAGCCGGTGATTGTCCGCGAGGGCGTCGCGCTCCTCGGCTGTCCGCTCTTCGAACGGCACACCCTCGGCGACGTCACCGAGCACCTCACGCCGGAGCTTGGCCCGCGCGATCACGTGCGCATCGGCGTCGCCCACGGCGGCATCAAGGAGTTCCTCGAGCGGGTGGCGCGCGACGGCGAGCGCGTCCACAACGCCATCCCTGCAGATCGCGCGTCCCGCGCGCGTCTCGATTACCTCGCGCTCGGCGACTGGCACGGGCGCCTCCGCATCGACGAGCGCACCTGGTACTCGGGTACGCCGGAGGCCACGCACTTCACCGAGAAGGAACCGGGCAGCGTCCTCGTGGTGGAGATCGACGCCCCCGGCGCGGCGCCGCGCGTGACGCCGCGCCCCGTGGCGGGGCTCGTCTGGGAGAGCGCCGAGCGCCACCTCGACGGCGCCGCCGATCTCGTCGGCCTCGAGCGCCACCTCGACGGGTTCGCGCGCAAGGGGATCACGCTGCTCGATCTCACGCTGACAGGGGCGATCGATGCGTCGACGCGGGCCCGCCTCGACGAGCTCATGGAGGCCGCGCGCCACCGCTTCCGCTTTCTGCGGGTGCGCGATGAACGGCTGAAGACCGTCGCCGACGAGGCCGACGCGGCGAACCTCCCCGCCGAGGGGTGGCTCGGTCAGGCGGTCGCGCGGCTTCGCGGGCCGATCGATGGAACCTCAGAGGTCGAGCGCGCCGAGGCGTTGCGCCTCCTTCTTCGCCTGTACAGGGCCGCGTCATGAACAAGGGGATCAAGCTCCTCCGCCTCTGCGTGCAGGATGTCGGCAACCTGGTCGGACGGTTCGACCTCGGGCCGTTCTCCGCTGGGATCAACGTGATTAGCGGCCGGAACGAGGCGGGTAAATCCACGCTCGTCAGGGCGCTGCGAGCGGCGCTCTTCGAGCGGCACGACTCCGAGAACCAGCACGTTCAGTCGCTCAGGACGCGCGGGACGCGGAACGCGCCGGAGATCTGGGTCGAGCTGGAGCTCGGCGGCGAGCGCGTCAGCGTGCACAAGCGATTCCTCGAGAGGCCGGTCGTCGACGTGCGCCTCCATCGCGACAACACGGAGGTTCACGGCGCGAGCGCGGAGGAGCTGCTGCTCTCGCAGCTAGAAGGACGGCGCCCGGGCAAGCGCGACCGCTCGCGGAACCACATGGGGCTCTGGGGGCTCTTGTGGGTCGCGCAAGACGAGAGCGCGTCGGCCGATCCGGGCGGTTCCCTCGATGAGCACGTGCGCGGGGCGCTCTCGGACGTCATCGGTAGGCAGGTCGGCCAGGTGCTAGGCGGCAAGCACGGCGAGCGGCTGCGTACCCGCGTGATCGAGCACGCCGCGCTGTTCAGCAACGCGAGGGGCCCGACGGGCGAGTACCGCGCGGCGCAGGACAGGCTCAGGGCGGCCGACGAGCGCGTGAAGGCGATCGCGGCGGCGAAGGCCGCGGTCGAGGAGCTCGCGCGGACGCACGCGGAGCTCAGCGAGCAGCTGCGCGACGCCGAGCGGAAGCTCCCGGAGCTCGAGCGAGAGCTCGAGGCCGCCGTCGCGGCGGAGCGCCGCGTGCGCGCGCTCGAGGAGAGCGCGCGCGACGCTGCCGCGCTCGTCGCGACGACGGAGGCGAGGTGCCAGGCGGCTCAGCGGGAGGTGGAGGCCCGCGCTGCGCTGGCGGGCGAAGCGGCGGAGCTGGACGCGGCGATCGCCGCCTACGACGAGGACGCGGCCGAGCTCGTGCGGACGATTCAGAGCGCGGAGCGCGAGGCGGCCAGCGCGCGCGAGGACGCCAGCAGCGCGAGAGGGGCGGCCCTCCAGGCACGGGCGGCGCTGGATGCCGCCGTGGCGAACCTCGACCGGTCGCGCCGGCGCGACGAGGCGGCCCGCGCCGCCAACGACCTGCGCGCGGCCGAGGAGGTGGCCGCCGAGCTGGCAGAAGCGTCTCGCCGCCTGGAGACGGAGACGCTCGACGAGCGGTTGCTCGAGGAGGTCGAGGTCCTGACGGAGAGGGCGAAGGCCGTCCGCGCCCGGCTCGATGCCGAGGGGACGCGCATCGTCGCGTTGACCGCGGACGGGCGTCAGAGCGTTCACGCGGTCGGCGCGGCGTCGACGATCGACGTGCCTGAGCTCGGGCGGTTGGAGATAGAGCCGGCCCGCCCCGGGCTCGCACAGGCGCTCGCGGAGACCGAGAAACAGCGGGCGGCGCTCGAGGAGGCGCTCCGTGCGCTCGGCGTCGCGGACGTGGCGGCGGCGAGGGCAAGCAGCGCGGCGCGGGCCGAGGCCGCGCGGGAGTACGAGGCGCTCGGCGTGCTGAAGAAGAAGCTCGCGCCGAAGGGGCTCGACGCGCTCGAGCTCCGGGTGAACGCGGATCGCGCGCAGCGCGCGCGGATCGAGTCCGCGCTCGACGAGGCGATGCGAGCGGACCGCGATCGCGAGGAAAGCGTGCGCGCCCTCGCCGCGCACCGCGTCGACGAGGCGGCGATGGATGCGCTGCGGGCGCGGGAGCGGGGCGTCGCAGTCCAGCGCGCGTCGTGCGATGCGATCGCGACGCGCGTGGAAGTGCGCGCTCTCGCCGATCTGCGGGTCCGGCTCGCGGGCGCGCAGGAAGCCAGGCGCGTGAAGGCCGGCTCGTGCGAGACGTTCACGTCGGCCGTCCGCACGACCGTGGTCCTCGACGGCATTGCCGAGATTACGCTCGAGCCGCGCGGCAAGGATCTCGCGAAATCCCGGGCCGCCCTCGAGCGGAGCGAGAGCGATCTCTCCGCGATGCTGGAAGCGCTCGGGGTCGCCGACCTCGAGGGCGCGGCGCAGGCAGCCCGGGCCTGGACGCAGCTCGACGCTGTCCGCGAGCAGGCCGAAGAGCGCCTCGCCAAGGCGGCGCCGGACGGCATCGAGGCGCTCCGCGCGGAGGTCGAGAAGGCACGCAAGCGAAGCGTCTCGTCGGAGAAGGCGTTCATCGAGGCGAGAGAGGCCTTCGCGAGTCACGCGCGGATCGAGGTCGCGCTGGCGCAGAACCCGGTCACCGGCGAGGCGCTCGCGCGGCTCGTGACCCTCGAGCGCGCGCTCGCTGCGGCGGACGCCGCCGTCGCGCGGCGCCAGGCGCGCGTACGCGCGGTAGCCGGTCCGGTCGCCTCGGGCCCCCAGCGCGCATGGGCCGTACAGCGCGCGATGCGCCCCGAGGCGGTGGGTGGGATCGTGTGGGAGATCATCCCCGGCGAGGTCGGTCGAGAGCTCGACGTCGACGGGGTCGAGCGGCGGCTTCGCGAGGCGCTAGAGCGGGCGGCGGTGACCGACGTCGGGGCCGCGCGCGCGCGCTTGCAGGCGCGGATCATCACGAGCGCGCGGATCGCCGAGCTGCGCGAGCGGCTCGCGAGCGTAGCGCCCGACGGGCTGGACGTGCTGCGAGCGCGCGCCGCAGCGCTCGGAGGGGTGGATGCTGCTCCGACGGCGTGCGCCGGAGGCGATGCGGCGAAAGAGCGCGGCGCGCTCGAGCAGGACGTGGACGAGGCCCGCGAGGCGCTGCCCCCGCTACAGGCGCGCGCAGAGCGCGCCGCGGAGGCGCTGGAACGCGCGGAAAGCGCGGTTCGCGCGCGAGAGCAACGTCTCCGAGAGGTGGTGGCGGTCCGGAACGAGAGAGCCGCGCGGCGCCGCGTCGTGGCCGAGAGGCTCGCCGGCCTGCGGGGGGCCGCGGCCGATGCGGCCCTCTACCAACGAGCGGAGATCGCGCGCTGGGAGCACGCCCAGGCGCGGGCGAGCGCGGAGCGCGCCGCGGCCGAGCTCGCGGATGCGATCCCGCTGCTCGTGCGGGACGAGGTGCCCCGCGCGAGGGGCGTCATCGATGCGCACAAGCGGCGCATCGCCGGCCTGCACGATGAGGAGCTGCGGCTCCGGACGCTGCTCGAGAAGGCGTCCGGGGACGGGCGGTTCGAGGCGCTCCGCGATGCAGAGGCCGAGCAACGGGACGCCGCGCAGGAGCTCGCGCGGATGACGCGGGAGGCGAACGCCGCCCGCCTTCTTCGCACGGTTGTGGAGGACGCCTACAAAGAGTCGCAATGCCTGTTCCTCGCGCCCGTCGTGGAGGAGGCGAAGCCGTACCTCGCTCGGCTGAGGCCCGGGACCGAGATCGAGATGACAGGGGAGCTCAAGCTCGGCAAGGTCAAGCGCCGCGGCGAAGCGGAGGAGTTCGACGAGCTCTCCGGCGGCACGCGAGAGCAGCTATCGGTGATCGTGCGGTTGAGCCTCGCCCGCGTGCTGGCCAGGGACGGGCGATCGCTCCCGCTGATCCTGGACGACACCATGGGGTGGACCGACGACGCGCGCTTCCTGTCGATGGTGCAGATCCTCCGGGACGCCGCGAGCGAGCTGCAGATCATCCTGCTCACCTGCCATGGACCGCGCTTCGATCGATTTCAGGCGTCGTATGCCGTCGATCTCGACCAGCTGCGCGAGGCGCGCCAGACGTCGGCCGAGGCGCCGGCGGCCCGCCGTGCTCCTTGAGGCTGCCGAGCGCGCACGGGGCTCCGCGTCGATGGACGAGCGTGCTTCGGCGGCGAGACCCAGGTCGCGTTACCGTATGGACGGAGACGATGCGGACTTGCATCGCCCAGGCTCGTTGCGCTTTGGCCGCGAGGCATCGTGATGGGTGTTGAGCTTTTCGGCTAGCTGGGCGATGGCAATTCCCGGCCGTGAGCCGTAGGAGCGCTCGCGGCGCAGCAGACCGTGAACTCCGAGGGGCCATGACGACGACAGCAAACGCGCACAAGAGACGCGCGACCAGGAAACGAACGCGACCCGCGCGGCAGAAGCGGACGGCAGGCGACGTTGAGCGAGCGAACGGCGGCCTGACGGGGAAGCAGGCGTTTGCTCTCTGGGCGCTGCTGCTCACCGGCGACGGGAAGCCCCTGTCGCAACAGAAGGTGAAGCTCGACAGGGCCACGTTGAAGGCGCTCGAGGGCGCGCGGTTGATCACGATCGAGCCCGGCACCAGGAAGAACGACCCAGCGTACGGTGCGAAATTCCACGTGACGGACGAGGGCTGGGCGTGGGCGAACGGCCAGGGGCTCGCGGCGGTGCTCTCGCGGACCCCGTCCGCGGCGACAGTGCTGGAGGCGCTCCTCGCCAGGCTCGCCAGGTACATGGAGGTCCATGGCCTCGCGCTCGATCATCTGCTGCGGCCGCGGCCCGCCGCGCCGGAGGCGACGGCGAGCGCCTCGACACCGCACGAGCCGCTCGGTGCGCCGGCGTTGCGCGCCGTCGAGCCCGCGGCCCTCGAGGCGCCGATCCGCGCGGCGTACCTGCGGGTGACGGGCGGGGTCTTGAACGAGTTCGTCCGGCTCGCGCAGCTCCGCGCGCAGCTCGGCGACGCGCCTGCAGACGCCGTCGACGCGGCGCTTCGCCAGATGCAGCGGCAGGGCGGCGCGGTCCTCTATCCCATCGACGACCCGCAGCGGATTCGCCCCGAAGACGACGCGGCGGCGCTCCAGGTCTCCGGCGAGCGGCGTGATCTGTTCTGCATCACGAGGTGATCCGATGGATGCGTTGAAAGCGTTCGAAGCGATCGATTTCCAGTCCACGCAGAACCTCGACAGCGTCTGGCAGGATCCGCGGTACGACGTCCCTTCGCTGCACCAGAGGGGGCGGCGCGAGGTGCTCGCCAAGGTCCGTTCGATGGCCGAGAGCCAGGAGACGGGCTCGCCGTTGGGCTGGGTCTTCGTCGGTCCCGCGGGCATCGGCAAGACGCACATGCTCTCCGCGATCCGGCGGGAGATCTTCAAGGTGCCGGCGAGCTTCGTCCTGGTCCACATGACGGACGTCCACGATTTCTGGGAGACGGTCCTCCTAGGATTCATCGATTCGCTCCAGAGACCTGCGGGCGCGACGGACCGGACGCAAGGTCAGCTCATCGTCCAGCACATCGCCGCGCAGGTGCGCGGCGGCGACGGTTCGGCCATGACGCGAGAGCTGGCCACGCTTCGCCCGCCGAAGCTCGTGAATGAAATGGACGCGCTGGTGCAAGGGCTCGGGCGCGCGCACCGGGCGCAGACGCTCAAGCACGCCGACACGCTCCGCGCCCTCGTGCTCCTCAACTCGGACGACATGGAGCTGTCGAACCTCGGATACGCCTGGCTGCAAGGCCACGGCGTCGACGAGAGCGACATGAAGAAGTTCGACTTCAACATCCGCGAGAAGAGGCCGAGCGCGGTGGTCGAGGGCCTCTCCTGGCTCACCAGCTTGCGATGCCCGACGGTCATCGCCATCGATCACCTGGACGCCATCGTCACCGAGCACCACCTGCTGGCCGATGCGAGCAGCGTTCCGGACGAGCACACGGCCCGGCAGATCATCTCGCGCAACATCATCGAGAGCGTAGGGCGCGGGTTGATGGAGCTCCGAGACGTGACCCGCCGGACGCTGACGGTCGTGGCGTGCCTCTACGAAACATGGGACAAGATGAAGGCCACAGCGCTGAAGTCGACCACGCATCGTTATGAGGACCCGCGAATCCTCGTGAACCTGTCCGACGTGGCGATGGCTGAGGATCTCGTGAGCGCGCGCCTGGACGACGGCTACAAGCGGGTCGGGTTCACGCCTCCCTATCGTCGATGGCCTTTTGCGCCTTCTGCGTTCGCCTCCATCTCCGACGGGGGGAAGTCGCCGCGCGACCTGCTCCGCCGCTGCGAGCAGCACCGCCGCAAGTGCCTCGATGACGAGCGAGTCAGCGAGCTCACGTCGTTTGTGGCCGAGGAGGCGCCGCCGCGGAGCACGAAGATCGCGCCCGCGCCCAGCGAAGCCACCTTGCGCGAGCACGCTTGGCTCGACGCGGAGCTCGAGCGCCTCCGCACGTCCGTCAAGAGCCTGAAGGGGGTCATCGAGCCGGACGGTGAAGACGAGCTGGGAGACCTGCTGCGAGCTGGGTGCGAGCTCGCGGTCGCCGAGCAGACGCCCGACCCTGACGTGGAGATCGTGATCGACGCCCAGAGCGGCGAGCAGCGCAACTATCCGGCGCTCCACGCGCGCGTGCGCCAGATCTTCACGGCCCACCACGATCGCGAGCGACACCTTTGCCTGCGCGCGCTCACGCGGGACAACGCGATCGCCTTCCAGGCCCGGCTCACGGCGGCCGTGACGGCGTCCGGCATCGACCGGCAGATCGAGTTTCGCAAGCTCGTCTTGGTGCGCAACGCCCCTGTGCCGAGCGGCGCGAAGACGACCGCGCTGATGGCGAAGGCTCGCGCCGCAGGAGCCGAGTTGACCGCTGCCAACGAGAGCGATCTGCGCGTGCTGGCCGCGCTGGTCGCGTTGCGCGGGGACAAGCGCGTGAAGCGCGACACGTTCGAGCCGTGGCTGCGCGAGCGCCGCCCCGCCTCTCAGCTCGCGCTCATGAAGCCGGTGGTCGACTGGCTCGCGCGCTCTCCGCACGCCGCCGCGCCTGCGAGCGCGGCGCCCACCGCGGCGGCCGCCGCGCCCGGGTCCCCGCCGCGCGCCGCGTCGCCCACGACCGCCACGACGACGGTCGTCGCGACAGCTGCGGTGACCTTGTCCGTGTCCTCACCGGCGGCTCACGTGGCTCCCGCGGCGCCGGCGGCGCGGCCGGTCGTCGCTGTCGGCCACCACGTCATCGGCGAGCGGCTGGGCGCGCTGCAGGTGATCCCGGCCGAGGACCTCAAACAGCACGTGGTCGTGCTCGCCGGCGCTGGATCTGGCAAGACGGTGCTGCTCCGGCGCCTGATCGAGGAAACAGCGCTGCTGGGGATACCGTCGATCGTCGTCGACGGCGCCAACGACCTGACCCGGCTCGGCGAGCCGTGGCCCGAGCGCCCCGATGCGTTCACCGCCGAGGACGCGGAGAAGGCGGCCCGCTACCACGCGCAGACGGACGTGATCGTGTGGACGCCCGGGCGATCGAGCGGTAATCCGCTGCACCTCGGCCTGATCCCCGATTTCGCCGCCGTCGCGCAAGACCCCGACGACCTCACCCAGGCGATCGCGATGACCGCCTCCACCCTGGCCGCGATGGCGGGAAAGAAGGCCGATGAGAAGGCTCGCGCGATCCTCCACGCCGCGCTCCGCTTCTTCGTACAGGAGGGCGGCGGCGATCTCTTCGCCTTTCTCGAGGTGCTGGGCGACTTGCCCGATGCAGCGAGCCTCAAGATCTCGACCGCCCGCAAGGTCGCGACCGCCCTTACGGACTCGCTTCGCGCCGCCGTGCAGACGAACCCGCTCCTCCACGAGGAGGGCGAGCCGCTCGATCCCGGCGTCCTCTTCGGCGTCGGCTCCGAGCGCCCTCGCGTCTCCGTGCTCAGCCTCGTCGGCCTGCCGGGGCTCGATGCGCCGCTCCAGTTCGTCAACCAGCTCGCCATGACGCTGTTCACGTGGGTGAAGAAGAATCCTTGTCCGCCCGATCGGCCGCTGCGCGGGCTCCTCGTGATCGACGAGGCGAAGGACTTCGTGCCGTCGCAGGGCTCGACGCCGTGCAAGGAGAGCCTGATCCGGCTGGTGGCGCAGGGGCGCAAGTACGGGCTCGGTGTGGTGTTCGCCACGCAGGCGCCGAAGAGCATCGATCACAACGTGATCGCCAACGCGAGCACCCAGTTCTATGGAAAGGTGAGCTCCTCGGCCGCGATTGCCACCGTGGAGGAGCAGCTCCGCGTCCGCGGTGGCACGAAGTTCGACGTGGCGACCTTGCCCAAGGGCCGCTTTTACCTGGCTGGCAACGGCATGGCGGCGCCAGTCAAGGTCGCGGTGCCGATGTGCCTCTCGCACCACCCCGCCTCTCCTCCCGACGAGGATGGCGTCCTCCGGCGCGCACAGGCGTCGCGAGCGCGCTTGAAGTAGGCGAGGGCGCGGTCAGGGGCGGCGGCCAACGCCCTCGCGGACGTGGCGAGTCGCGACGAAACGATCGAGCGAAGGTACTGGCATGGGCACGAAGCGGAAGTGGGACCACGCGCGGATCGAGAATTTTCAGAAGGCGCTCCTCGACGCGTTTCCGAGCCGTCCCGCGCTCGAAGAGCTGGTGTGGTACGGTCTCGGCGAGCAGCTCGATACGCTCACGTCCGAGAGGAGCCTGCAGACCGCCGTCTTCGAGCTCCTCAAGTGGGCGAGGGCGCAAGGGAGGCTCGACGCGCTGCTCGAACAGGCCCGCCGAAAGAACCCCGATAACCCGGAGCTCCGCGCCTTCGTCGAGGAGAAGGTCCCCTTCTTGGTACCCTCCCGTCAGGAGGGACCGCTCCTCGGCCGCGACGACGATCTCGAGCGGCTTCACCTCGTCCTGACGAGCGGGACCGCTGGCACCCAGCGCGCGGCGCTCGTCGGAATGGGCGGCGTCGGCAAGACGCAGCTCGCCCTCGAATACGCCCACCGTTACCGGAGCGCTTATCCGGGAGGCGTCTACTGGGTGAACGCGGCAGCGCCCCTTGTCGCCGAGTTCGCGAACCTCGCGGAGAGGCTCGATCTCAGCGAGGATGCCGCGTCCGAGGCGGAGCGGCCCGGACGCCGGGTGCGCGCCTTCGAGCAACACCTCTCCGACAACCCCGGCGCGCTGGTGATCTTCGACAACATCGTGGATCCGCTGGCGCTCCGCAAGGCCGCGGCCGGCATCGTCCCCTGGGAGCTGCCGTGCCGGCTGCTCGTTACGACGCAGCGGCAAGACCCCGACGCGGGCTTCGAGACCGTGGCCCTGAGGGAGCTTCGCGAGGACGACGCCGTTCGTCTGCTCCTCTCCAGCCATGCGCGGCGGAGCCTTCTCGAGGGCGAGCGCGCGGAGGAGCGCGGCGTGGCGCGGGCGATCTGCCGCGCGCTGGGCCACCTGCCGCTGGCGATCGCGCTGGCGGCAGCGTACCTCGGCAGGTCGCCCGGTCTACCGCTCTCCGACTACCTCACGCGCTTGTCCAGCGAGGGAGCGCTCGTCACGGCGGACGCCTCCAGGACAGCCGCGTTCCGCACCACCCTCCAGCGCGAGGCGATGGTGACGGTCACGCTGCGCGCCCAGTGGAATGCGATCGGGCGCGCCGAGGCCCACGAGGTGCTCAAGGCAGCGGCGCTGATCCAGCGCGCGGCGCACGTCTCGTGGGCGACGCTCGCGCACCTCACGGGGCTGTCGAACAAGGCGAAGATCGGTCACATCGCCGCGCTCGAAGAGGCCCTGAACGAGCTCTTCGCGTGGTCCCTCGCCGAAGAGGCGACCCACGGGGGGGCACCGAGCGACAGGGCGATTCGGTTGCACCCGCTCGTGCGGGACTTCGCCTTGAGGCAGATCGACGACCTGGAGAGGTTCGCCGCGAGCTGCGCGCGACGGCTCGGCAAGGCGCTCGGGGATATCGGCCGGATCGAGGCGGAGGTCCGAGAGCGGGGGCTCGACGCCGTCCTCGCCGATCTGCGCCTGGGCGAGGCCCTCGCCGCCCCCGACGAGCGGGAGCGTTTCCGGCGGCTGCTGCGCCCGCTGGATCGGGTGGCGCACTGTTTGCGCCGGTGGACGCCCGAGCACGGGGCTGGGTTTTTCCTTCAGCAGGTCCGCAACGTCAGCTTCGAGCTGGGCATCGGAGAGGTGCAGGCGCAGGCCGAGGCCGCCCTGCAAGAGCGCGGAGCGATGTGGCTGCGCGAGCGGCTCCGCACCAGCCGCGAGTCCGACGCGCTGGTGCGAACGCTGGCCGGCCACACCAGGTCCGTGTGGGCGGTCGCCCTGCTGCCCGACGGTCTATCGGCCATTTCTGCGTCGCACGATGGGACGCTCAAGCAGTGGGACATTTCGAGCGGGTGCGAGCTCCGCACGCTGGCTGGCCACCCCGCGCACGTGAACGGCGTGGCCGTGACGCCTGACGGGCGCCTTGCCGTCTCGGCGTCGGAGGACGCCACGCTCAAGGTGTGGAGCCTCGCCACCGGGCATGAGCTCCGCACCTTGCCCGGCCACACGGGGCCGGTGAAGGACGTGGCGGTAACGCCGGACGGGCGCCTTGCCGTCTCGTCGTCGGAGGACGCCACGCTCAAGGTCTGGGAGCTCGCGACCGGCCGCCTCGTTCACACGCTCTCCGGTCATGCCCAGATCGTCAACGGCGTGGCGGTGACGCGCGACGGACGGCTCGCCGTGTCCGCGTCCGAGGACTGCACGCTCAAGGTGTGGAATCTCGTGACCGGCCGCCTCCTCCACACGCTCTCCGGTCATGTCGACGGCGTCATGGATGTGGCGGTGACGCCGGACGGTCGTCTCGCGGTCTCTGCGTCGGTGGACGGCACGCTCAAGGTGTGGGATCTACGGCTCGGCCGAGAAATTCGCTCTCTCGAGGGGCACAGGAGCTGGGTCAACGGCGTGGCGGTGACGCCGGACGGTCGCTATGCCGTCTCCACGTCGTCGGACAACACGCTGAAGCTCTGGGAGCTGTCGAGCGGCAGAGCGGTCCACACGCTCGAGGGGCACGCCGAGCCCGTGACAGCGGTGGTGGTGACGCCGGACGGTCGTCTTGCGCTGTCCGCGTCCCATGACAACACCCTGAAGGTGTGGGAGCTGTCGCGAGGCCGCGAGGTCCGTGCTCACGACGGGCACGCGGCCGAAGTGTCCGGGATCGCCGTGACGTCCGACGGACGTTGGGCGGTCACCGCGTCGTGGGACCGCACGCTGAAGCTCTGGGAGCTATCGACCCGCAGCCACGTGCGCACCATGGAGGGCCACGCTGCGCCCGTGATGCGGGTCGCCGTGACGCCCGATAGGCGCTTTGCGATCTCGGCGTCGGAGGACAAGTCGCTCGGCGTCTGGGAGCTCTCCACCGGCCAGCATGGCGCGCTCGCCGGCCACACCTGGGGCGTGACCGGGGCGACGGTCACGCTGGACGGGCGCTTCGCGATCTCGGCGTCGCGCGATGGGTCGCTCAAGATCTGGGAGCTCTCGAGCGGCCGTGAGCTGAAGACGCTCACGGGCCACACCGCCGGCGTGAACGCAGCGGCGGCGACGCCCGACGGGCGCCTGGTCATCTCCGCGTCGGAGGACAAGTCGCTCATCGTGTGGAGCCTGTCGAGCGGAGATGCGCTGTTCGAGCTCCTCGGGCACACGGCGAGCGTGACCGCGGCGGCGGTGACGCCGGACGGTCGCTTCGTCCTCTCGGCGTCGGAGGACATGACGCTCAAGGTGTGGAACCTCGGGACGCGGCAGGAGGTGTGCACCCTCACGGGTCACACGGCGATCGTGACCGGCGTGGCCGTGACCCTCGATGGCCGGTTGGCCATCTCGACGTCGGAGGACACCACCCTCCGCGTCTGGGATCTCTGCGAAGAGCGCTGCATCGCCCTGGTCGAAGCGCACACGCCCCTCCTCGGCTGCGCGGTCACCCCGGATGGCCGCACGTTCCTCGCCGGCGACGGCGCGGGCGGGTTGCACATCCTCGACTGGATCGATCCTGCGGTGGAGCCGCTCGACGGCGGCGACGTGCAGCCCGACTTTCGGGACGATGAGCACCGGCCGCGTCCCGCCGCCGCTCCGGCGACGCCGCCGCGGCGACCCCCCAGGCCAGCTCCCCTGCGAGATGCGTCGCTCAAGGGCGGCGCCGGTGACAAGCTGTCCAAGAGCGGGAAGCGAGCTGCCCCGCCGGGGCGCGAGCTCCCGGCCGACGAGCTGCGAGCCCGAATCATGGAAGCGCTGCGCAGCGACAGCGATCTCGATGCCTTTTGTTCCGACCACTTCCCCGAGGTCTATGAACGGTTCACGAACGGGATGGATCGCGTCGCGAAGGTCACGTGCCTGCTCAATCGCGCGGAGCAACGGCTCATCATCGAGGCCTTGCGGAGGCGCCGCCCGAAGAAGTGAACGAGGGCGACGGCGCGATGCGCCCGAGAACGGCCGCCCGCCGACGGCAGGTCTCGAGAGGCGCTCTCGGTGACCACGCGACGATCGAGGGGCGGCTCATCGCCTGTCGCCTCAACGGACACTATCTCTTGAGCTTTCGCTTGTCGGCATCGACGCCGCGCTTGAACCGCAGTACGGGCGTTTGTTCTTCACGAATGGGCGAAATCTCGAGCGCGATCAGAGCGAGCCGGAACGCCGCCCCGATCGGCTCTCCGAACGAGAGCGCTTCGTAGAACGTCTCGGCGAACGTCGCCGCCGCCTCGTCGCCGATGGCCCGGCGCATGCCGACTGCGCAGGCGACATGCCTGACCAGCGCCCCTGCGAGCGGCTCGGTGTCGCACGCGTTGAGCACGACTAGCTGCAAGCGGTGCTTGAGGATGCCGATCAGGCTCACGAACGACTTAGCTTCCAGAGGCGCGATGTTTCCGCCGTCGTCCTCGAAGAGGAGCCGCGCTCGGCCGGAGCCGTGGCCGGAGAAGTGCAGCACATGCGGGTCTTCCTCGAGGAGCAGCCGCTGAAGCTCGCTGCGCCGGACCGCCCAGCGTGGCACGATCTCGATCTCGTTGACGCGCCGAGGCTTGCCCCCGCGGAGCCGGTCTGCGATCCGCCGCGCCTCGCGGGTAAGGTCGAGCTGGTCCATCGATGTCGGGTTGGAGGCGAGATAGAGCAGCTTGATGGGGCCGTCCTCGGCGGGCTTCGCCGCCGCCTTCGGCGACCGTTCGAGGAGACGCAACTGCTTGGCGAGCACCTCCGGGTCCGCGTAATCGAGGAGGATGTTCGTCTTGCGTACCCGGTCCATCCCGTCCGTGAAGCGGCCGCTCGCCTCGGGGAAAAAGTCGCCGGCGAAGCTGTCGAGATCGGCGTCGCTCCGAAGAAGCCGTGTGATGCGTGCGCGTAGCTCGAGACGGGTCAGCGGCATCGTGGTCGCGAGGAGCTTACCGCAGATCCCGCGCCGACCGCCAGCGCGCGCGGGTAGCGTCTCCCCGTCCGCGCTTCGTCGGATGGTGCACCTGCGCGCCGGTCAGCGCTTGGACAGGAAGTCGCGGATGGCGCTGAAGTAGGCCGGTGCAAAGAGGAGGTTGTCGTTGTGTCCGGCGCCGTCGATGATGCGGAGCGCCTTGTCGTCGTGCGGAACGGCCGCGTGATGTCGGCGGGCGTGATCCGGCGGGAGCACGAGGTCCTTCGCGCCGCGGAGGACGAGGATGGGGATCTCGACCTCCTTAAGTAGCTCCTGGCTCGAGAACTGGCAGTGCGCCTCGTCGTGCAGATCGCCGAGCTCGATCTCGCAGAGGGCGAGCAGGTGCCGCAGTTCACCTGCCTGGGATAGAAGACGTTGGCGGCTCGAGGGGGCGCGTCGAGCGCACGAAGGAACTCGTCGAGCTCACTTAATGCGTATCCGATCTCTGCGAACTCTGCCCGGATCTCCGCCAGATCGAATCGGGGCCAGGCAGCGGTCGCCGTCTTCAGCGCGCGCTGCATAACGTCGGCTTGGTCGTTCCGTGGCACGCCCATGCCTGCGATCCACGCCGCCACGACGGCTAGGCCCCGCTCGCCCGCCTTGCTCCGGAGCGTGTCGAGCTGGGCGGCAAGCATAACGGGATCGCCGGACGTGGACATGCGGGCAATCGCCAGAATCGCCGTTGTGAACGCGAGCAACAGTGTTGCCGAGCCGTATCCGGCGATCATGACATCGCTCTTTCTGATCCTTGGGTCGCGTGAGCAGATGGGCTACCGTCGCTCCGTGTCTTCTGCGGGCGCGCCGGAGGCCGGCGTGCGGCCGTTCGGTGTGGGTTCAATCTGGATTCGGACCGTCGCCTCCGGGGCGCGCCGCTGGCCCCTGATCGCGAGGCGCTCCACCCGGGGCCGCTTGACAGCGGCGCCGAGTTCAGGTGCCCCGAGCGAGCCTCACGCTATGCACGTTCATGGCTTCCTACGCCTGGCAGCGTCGTGACTAACGCAGAGCGCTCGATATCCTCCCAATCGGTCCCTCGTCGAGATACCAAATCGCCCCCTTTGCTTCCCCCATTTTTGACCGTTCTGCAGCGCCTTCCAGAACACCTAACCCCGCGACATGACAGCGGTTTGACCCACGCGCGTCCAAACGTATCTCGTGCAGAGATACCTTTGTCTCCGAGATGCCTTTTCGGGCGCTCTCGGGCGACCTCGGTCACGGTTGCTCACGAACCCTACACGGATGGAGGTACGGCATGGCATCGGTGGCTCTCGCGCGTGGCGTCTCAGGCGTGGGCGCCGCCGGCGGCGCCGGGGAAGGGGAGCCGGCCTCCTGAGCGAGCGCTCCGGAGCGGGCTCCGAGCCGGCCGACGAGCGCGGCGAGCGCGGCTTGCACCGCGGCCTGGGCTTCGTGGAGCTCGTCGAGGCGACGCACCCAGCTCGAGAAGCGCACGCCCTGCGATCGTCGCGGGATCGGCTCCCGCGGGTCCGGCCCAGCGCCGAGCGCGGCCCGCGCCTTCGTCCGCCGTGCGAGCGCCTGCTCGAGGACACGCTCCTCGGGACGCTGCCGTGTCGCAGGATAGACGAGCCCGGCGCAGCGGCGGCAGCGCAGGCCCGCGGCGCAGCGAGGTACAGCACGGCCGCCCGCGCGGAGCAGCCGGGACAACGCGCCCAGAGCCGGAGGCCGCCGGAGGCCACGCGGGTCGTCTCGAGCTGCACGGTGATCGTCCCGGCCAGCACGAGGCACGTGCCGGCGATGGCGAGCTCGACATCGGTGTCGACCTCGCCGCGTCGGGCGGCAGTGGCAAGCGCAGCGATGTTGATAGAGGCGATCTCAGCGGTCCTGCATCTGCGCACGCCGGCATCGTAGCAGGGCTCGATGCCGAGCCTTGAGAGCAAGCAGCGGAAGGTCAGGTCATCGAGGCCGGCGCGCTCTTACCTTGGCGATGATCTCATCGTGCGGGATTCCACCTCAACGTAGCGCGTTCTCCCTCTCCCAGCGCTCCTGCGCCGCAATCACGTCGTCCGCGGCGCGGACACCCGAGACGAAGAGCGCCGCGTGCGCGGGGTCGTCGAGGTCGAGGCCATACCGGAGCATCACGGCGCGGTCGCGCGGCGGGACGGAGCGGAGGATCTCGGCGGCGGAGCGGGCGCGGCGTCAGGAGGGCAGATTACGAGCATCCCAGCGTTGCCGGCTGACGTCGTAAACGAGAAGTATACCAAGGTGCAGCTCGTCAATATCCGGCTGCCGTGCACGAGAAACGTCCTCGGCTGCCCGTCTTTGGAGTGCAACAGCGGAATCGTCGATGGGACGGCGGGTCTTCCGCAGGGGGCGGCGCAGCGGCGGTGCTCCGTGAGGCCGGCCTCGTGCCGGGCCCCTACGCTGGCAGGCCGCCCGTGCGTGAGCGCGACCGCGAATCGCGCTAGAAGAGCGTCGCCATGCCCCGCAGGCCCACGGGATCGCGCTTCCGCAACGACGCTGGTCGGCTCTACGTCCGCGTCCTCGTCGGCGACAAGGACCGCGAGAGCTTCCCTCTGGATCCCAAGCAGACCGCGGAGCAAGCCGAGCGGCACGGATCCGCGCTGCACACCGGGAGCACGCACCACGCGGCCCAGATCCACGTCGCGGTCTCGCGCTGCCGTACATGACGCGCCGATCATGTGGCCAGCCAGTCGGGCTTGAGCAGCAGGAGCAGACCCAGCAGCACCATGATCGCTCCGCTCAGCAGCTTGAGCCACCGTCCCTCCCTCTCCTGCAGCTTGCGGCGGCTCAACGTCGCCACCGCGACGCCGACCATGACCATGTCGTCCGCCATGTAGGCCACGTTGTAGAGCCCGAGGTAGGCATAGTGCTTCCACACGGGGAGGCGCTCCTCGGCGAGGAGCTGGGTGTAGAGCGCGGGCAGGCCCGCGGTGCAGAGGAGCTCGACCACGTTGACCATGACGGCGAGGACGCCCGCGGCGACGAGCGCGGCGGGCAGGCTCTCCGCCCTGACGACGGCCCGCATCCTCGCGTAGATCCCCGGCTTTACCGACTCGGGGATGCTGAGCGACACGCCCCGCTTCCACGCGAAAAAGTCCTTGATGTGGACCGAACCGGCGAGCACGGCGATGGCTCCCAGCGCGATCTGCACGGCACGCGACGCGCCGACCAGGAGAAAGAAGTTCAGCCAGGCAGCCATGAAGGCGAAATAGGCGAGGCCGCTCACGAGCACGAACACGCCGGCGATCAGCAGCATCTTCGCCCGGCTCCGCAGCGTGGCGAGAAAGGAGAGGAGAAAGAGGAGCACCCACATGGCGCACGGGTTGAAGCCGTCGACGAGCCCCAGGAGGACGGTGAACGCCGGCAGGCCAAGATCGCGGGCGTCCAGCCGCCCGAGGACGGGCACGTCGACGACCCCGGGCCTCGGCGCGGCGCCGTCGGCCGGGCACGGCGGCTGCTCCGGCGCGAGAGGGCACGACGCAGCAGACTCGCCGGCCGCAGCGGGTGGCGGCGGCGCGCTGTCGAGCAACGCCTCGATGCGCCGGCCCGTCACGTTGCGCCCTGCGTACCCGACGACGAGCACCCCGCGCACATAGAACGCCGGGACGCTCAACGCAGCGGTCGACTGCTCCTCGGCGATCGCCCTCAGCCGGTCGAGCGCCGCGCGGTCCTCGACGACATCCGCGACGAGCGTGCGCAGGCCGGGCCGCCGGCCCTCGAGCTCGGTCAGGAAGCGCTTGGCCTCGTCGCAGCGAGGGCACCCCATACGCGTGAATAGCTCCACGTCCGCGCGCGGCTCGATCGGCGCAGCTCGCCCGGAGACGCTCCAGAGCAGCGAGAGGGCGAGCACGCACGCCACGAGAGCTCGCATGACGACGGCAGGTCGCATGCGGTGTGGCTGTCGCACGACGCATGCTCAGCGGATCACGTGACCGGTCCACAAGCGCTGCGAGCGGCCTCGTAGGTGGCGCGTGATGCATGGCGCAGGGCAACGATGACGGGGCACGATGATTGCTGGTTATTGCTGGCTCATGGGCACGGTAGTCACGCGCCAGGTCGGTCCATCACAACCCTGGGACTTGGACCAGACCGGGGAGGGGCAGCATGCAGCCTGTTCAGCGGATCCTGGTCGCCACGGATCTCTCGGA
This sequence comes from Sorangium cellulosum So0157-2, assembly GCF_000418325.1. GTDB lineage: Bacteria > Myxococcota_A > Polyangia > Polyangiales > Polyangiaceae > Sorangium > Sorangium cellulosum_D. The sequence continues at coordinate 10,428,768 of NC_021658.1, read as the reverse complement.
GCTGTCAGCCGCGGCGGTGAGAGTCGCCTTGGGACAAGCGCGCTCCTGGGACGCTGAGCTCCGGGTCCTCTACGTCGCTGCGTCCGCGCAGGCGCAGCCGAAGGTGGCGGACGCGCTGCTCGCTTTCGTGGCAGAGCTCGGCGGTGGGGTCCACATCGTCCCGATGATCCGGGTGGGGTCCGCGGCGGAAGAGATCGTCAGGTGTGCGGAGGAAGACGACGCCCAGCTCATCGTGATGGGGCGCCACGGGCACTCAGGGACGACGGGCGTGCTCCTGGGCAGCGTCGCCGAGCGCGTCGCGCGGACCTCGAGCCGCCCCGTGCTGATCGTGCCCCCGGAGACCGACACCCGCGGGACCGGGACGATCATGGGGCCGCCGCCGCGCGCGTCGCGGCATCGCTGCTTGCGCTGCGGCGCGCCCTCGGAGTACCAGTTCTGCGTTGCCTGCCGCATCCATCTCCGCATGTTCGATGCGCCAGCAGGAGGTTGGCCTCCGGAGGCTCCGGCGGTCGGCGTCCTGAGCGAGGAGCGGATCGAGGCGCTCCTCGAGCGCAGCGCCTTGGGCCGGTTGGGCTGCCACGCACAGGGACGCACGTACGTCGTGCCGATGAGCTACGCGTGCGAGGGCGGCGTCCTGTACCTGCGCTCGGCGGAGGGAACCAAGGTCCAGATGATGCGCGAAAACCCGGATGTCTGCTTCCAGGTCGACCGCATCCAGAGCCTCGCTGACTGGGAGAGCGTCATCGTGTTCGGACACTTTCGCGAGCTCAAGGGGACAGAAGCGGTCAGGGCGATGCAACGCATCCACGATCGGCTGGTGTCCCTCGCCGCCGAGGACGATGTATGGCTCCGCCCGTCCGAGGCCCTCGCCGACGACAGCCTCGGTCATCGGGCCTACGAAGGTGGCCGCGGTGCGGTCGTCGGGTGCATCAAGCCGGTGGAGAAGACAGGGCGCTATCAGATGCGGTGAGCTCCCGGCGTGACCGGGGATCGCATCGACCACGTGAGCATCCCATGGTGTCACGGCTCGACGCACCTCGCCCCGAGCGGCCGTCCCTGAGGAGCGGTGCGCTCGTCGTGTCGACGTTCTCCGGCCTGATGGGCGGAGCCGCGGCACACCTCGAGGGACACGCGCGTCTAGGAGACATGCTCTGGGCGGCCGGCGCGGTCGTCGCGCTCGCCCTCGTTGGCGCGCGCGTCGTGGTAGACGTGCTCAACAAGCGGGCCGGCGTCGATGTCATCGCGCTCCTCGCCATCGGCGGCGCGCTCCTGCTCCGGGAGTACCTGGCGGGCGCGCTGATCGGCGCGATGATGGCGACCGGCAGCGCCCTGGAGGGGTACGCGGCCGCGCGCGCCCGGCGTGAGCTCTCCGCGCTGCTCGCACGCGCTCCCTGTACGGCGCATCGCCGCGAGGGGGACGCCGTCACGACCGTCCCGATCGGCGCCGTCGCCCCCGGCGACCGCCTGCTGGTCGCGCCGGGCGAGATCGTGCCGGTCGACGGGGTCGTCGTGGGCGCGCAAGCGCTCCTCGACGAATCGGCGCTGACCGGCGAACCGCGGCCGGTCGAAAAGACACGCGGCGACCGCGTGGGGAGCGGGACCACGAACGCCGGCGCCGCCTTCGAGCTCCGCGCCGTCGCGAGCGCGGACGAGAGCACGTACGCAGGCATCGTCCGCCTCGTGCAGCAGGCGTCCGCCTCGAAGGCCCCGCTCGCCCGCCTCGCCGATCGCCATGCCCTGGCGTTCGCCGCGCTCTCGCTCTCCACGGCGGCCGCGGCGTGGGGCCTCTCCGGCGACGCCGGCCGCGGGCTCGCCGTGCTCGTCGTCGCGACGCCCTGCCCGCTGCTCCTCGCGGTGCCCATCGCGATCGTGGGCGGCATCTCGCGCTCGGCCAGGCGCGGCATCGTCGTGAAGGGCGGCGCCGCGCTCGAGGCCCTCGCACGGGCCGAGATCCTGCTCCTCGACAAGACAGGCACGCTCACGCTGGGCGGCCCGCGCGTGACCGGCGTGACGAGCTTCCGCTCGATAGACGACGACGCGGAGGTGCTCCGCCTGGCGGCGTCCCTTGAGCAGGCCTCGTCGCACCCGCTCTCCGCGGCCCTGGTGCGCGCCGCTCGCGAGCGCCGCCTCGGGCTGTCCTTCCCTGAGGGCGTCCACGAGGCGCCCGGCGCCGGAATGACGGGTCGGGTGGACGGGCGCGCCGTTCGCGTGGGGAGCGCCGAATGGGCGGCGCAAGGAGCTCCGCTCCCGGAGGAGGCCCGCGTCTTCCGGCGCCGCGCGTCGCGCGCTGATGCGATGACCGTGTTCGTGGCGGTGGATGGAGGCGTCATCGGCGCGCTGACGCTCGACGATCCGATCCGCCCCGATGCGCCGCGGACTTTGCGGGCGCTCAGGCGGGGCGGCATTCGCCGTGTCGTGATGGTGACAGGCGACCACCCCCTGGTCGCCGAGGCGGTCGGCGCCACGCTAGGCGTCGATCGCGTGCTCGCCCAGCGGTCGCCGGAGGAGAAGGTCGCGGCCGTCCGCGAAGCCTGCGCCGAGGGGCTCACCGTGATGATCGGCGACGGGATCAACGACGCTCCAGCGCTCGCGGCCGCCGACGTCGGGGTCGCGATGGGCGCGCGCGGGGCCACCTCTTCCGCCGAGGCGGCCGACGTGGTGCTCGTGGTGGACAGGCTCGATCGATTCGCCGAGGCCGTGAGCATCGCGCGCCGCGCTCGCACCATTGCGGTGCAGAGCGCGCTCCTCGGCATGGGGCTGTCGCTCTTCGCGATGGGCGCGGCGGCGTTCGGCTTCCTGCCGCCGGCCGCCGGCGCGCTCCTGCAGGAGGCGATCGACGTCGCCGCGATCCTGAGCGCGCTGCGGGCGCAGAGCGGCGGGCACGGCGCGAGGAGGCCAGCGCTCGGGGAGGCCATGAGCCGCAGGCTGGAGCTCGAGCACGATCAGCTCATCCCTAGGCTCGATCGTGTACGGGTCGTGGCCGAGCGCATCGATCGCCTAGCGAAAGAGGAGGCGCGCGAAGAGCTCGAGGCGCTCGACCGCTTCCTCCGCGAGCGGCTCCTCCCGCACGAGCGCGCCGACGACGCCGAGGTTTACCCGGTCATTTCCCGACTGCTCGGCGGCGAGGATCCTCTGGCATCCATGAGCGCGACGCACCGCGAGATCTTCCATCTGGTCCGGCTGTACGAGCAGCTGCTCGGAGAGCTCGACCCGCGCGGGCCCACGGCCGCGGACGTGCAGGATTTCCAGCGGATCCTCTACGGGCTCCACGCGGTGCTGCGGCTCCACTTCGCCCAGGAGGAGGAGCTCTATGCGTCGCTGAGCGAGCGCTACCACGCGGAGGCCCCCAGCGAGCCGGCGTTGGGCGCCCTCAGCGCGCCTCCGGCGAGCGCGACGCGCTCCGGTCGACCGCCTCCCCGAGCAGCCGGCAGACCTCCTGCTCGGACACCGGCGAGTAATCCTCGTACCAGAGCCCGACCGAATAGACGGGATCTCGGATATGGCAGTACACGACCTCGCGCGCCCGCCGGGAGAGCTCCGCGTACGCGGCATACGACGCGACGGGGACCGCGATGACGACGCCCGCCGGGTGGCCTTGCTCGACGGCCGTCACGGCGGCGCGCATGCTCGATCCGGTCGCCATGCCGTCGTCGACGAGGAGGAGCGTACGATCCCGGATGTCAGGCGCCCTGTGACAGCCGTAGTAGACGCGCTCCAGGCGCTCCACCTCCCGCACCTGCACGTCGGCGAGCCACTGTACCGTCCTGTCCGAGACGCCCAGCGCTCGGCAGAGCTCTTCATCGACGATCTGGACTCCGCCGCTGGCGACGGCGCCGATCGTCATGTGATCGTTGCCCGGCGCCACGATCCGGCGCGCGATCAGCACGTCGAACGGCACCCGCAGGAGCTTCGCTATCTCGAAGCCCACCAGCACCCCGCCTCGCGGCAGCGCCAGGACGGTCACGTCCTCCCGCCCCGCGTAGGCGGCCAGCCGCGACGCGAGCTGGCGGCCGGCGTCGGCCCGATCTCGAAATGGCATGTCTCCCTCTCCATCCGGCGTCGCTGGGATCACCGGCGGCGCTCGGTGGTACGTGCAGGTACGTGCAATTGTCTCGCCAGGCGCCGCGCCGGACGCCGCCGGGGCGCTCTGTTCGCGTGGAGGCCTGCTCGCCCCCTAGCGCTCATGCGCCGTAACTCACCGCGCGTCTGGTCTTCTTCCTCCCGCGCTCGCCGCGCTCGGGTGCTCCTCCGCTCCCCGGCCGCGCGCCAAGGCGAGCAGACGAGCAGGGCCGACCGGCTGTTCGGTGATCCACGGGACGATCGCGAGCCTCATCACGGCTGCGCGGGGAGAGATGCCATCACGCATTGAGGCGGCAAGGCGGCGCGCGCCGATCGCCCCTGCCTCACGTCCAGAGAGGAGACGAGGATCCGGACACGCAGGTTGGCTGAGCTCACCAGGTGTGCTGGACGCGGGGATCCGATCCGCGCCGCCGTCGCCTGAGCGTGTGCGACCGCTTCATGCCATGGCCCGCGGGCTGCATGACGGGGCGTGAACGCACGCCTGCTGCGTGTCCCCGGAGGTCCTGTGATGAGCATTCGCCCGAGCCCGATCGCCGCTGAGCCCTCCGCCCCCGCGAGGCAGGCCAGGCGCTCGGTCGTCTCCGCAATCTCCACGTGTTTGAAGCGTGGCTTGATCGCCTGCGCGGCCTGCGTGGGCCTCGCGGCGTGCAGCGAGACCTCCTCGACCCCCTCGCCGGAGCCGGCGGGGTTCGCCGACCGGATCGCTCCGCTGGCCGCCGAGCGATGTGACGGCTGCCACGCCACGGCGCCGGGCGGATCCATGGCGGCATACCGCACCGCGAGATCGTTGGTCACGCCCGGCAAGCCCGACGAGAGCCTTTACTACACACTGCCGGCGCGCCATCCGGCCGCGTGGGGAGACGCTGCCGGGCTGGTGCGCGCGTGGATCGAGGCGGGCGCGCCGGAGTAGCCTCGGCCGTGGAAGCATCGGGGGCACCGCGGGAAGCGCGCGCGCGCGTCGCTCGGCTGCTCGGGATCGCCGCCTACCTGGCGCTCGCCGCGAGCGTCCTCTCGCTGCTGCTCGTCGGCGCCGTCCCGAAAGGGCGTGGCCTCGCGGTGGAGATCGCGGCAGGGCTCGGCTACGTCGCCCTGGCGCTCCTTTCGCTGCAGCTCGCGCTGGGGGCGCGTGCACGGCGCGTCGTCAACGCGCTCGGCCTGGACGCGGTGCTCCTCTTCCACCGCCAGGTCGGGCTGTGGACCGCGGCCTTCGTCGCCGCGCACGTCGTGCTCCTCGCCGTCGCCGAGCCCTGGTACGTCGCGCACCTCCTCGACCTCTCCGCGAGCGCGCCGCGAGCGCTGGTCCTGGCCTTCGCGCTGATGGCTCTCCTGCTGCTCGTGCTGGTCCCGCGCCAGCTGACGCGGCTGCGCATCCCCTACGAAGCGTGGCGCGTCGGGCATGGGCTGCTGGCGGTGACCGTCGTGGGGATCGCGCTCTGGCACGTGCTCACGCTCGGCCGCTCGAGCGCGACGCCGGCGAAGCAGGCCGCCGTCACGGCGCTCGTCGCTGTCCCGGCGGCGGTGCTGGTCGCGTCGCACCTGCTGCGTCCGCTGATGGCGCTCCGGCGACCGTGGCGTGTCGCCGAGGTGCGCCGCGAGCGGGATCGCGTGTGGACCTTGGTCCTCGAGGCGGCCGGGCACGACGGGCTCCGGTTCCAGCCCGGCCAATCGGTCTGGCTCACGCTGGGCCGGTCTCCGCTCTCGCCCCGGCAGCACCCCTTCACCATCGCGTCGAGCGCGGCCTCGCCAGGGCGCGTGGAGCTCACGATCAAGGAGCTCGGCGACTTCACGCGCGCCATCGGGCGGACCCCCGTGGGGGCGCGGGCGTACCTCGCCGGGCCGTACGGCGCGTTCGCGCTCGATCTCCGGTCTCCGCGCCCGCTCGTCTGCGTCGCCGGCGGGATCGGCGTCACGCCGATGATGAGCATGATCCGCACGCTGCACGACCGGGGCGATCGCCGCCCAGTGCTCCTTGTGTACGCGAGCGGCGCCGTCGACAAGATCGTGTTCGCGCAGGAGCTCGACGATCTCGCCCGCGCCATGGACCTCCGCGTGGTGCACGTGATCGAGAGCCCGCCCCCCGGCTGGACCGGGGAGGGCGGGCTCATCGGACGCGAGCTCCTCGATCGCCACTTGACCGACCGGTACGAGGGCGCGGAGGTCTTCGTGTGCGGCCCCGAGCCGATGATGAACGTCGTGGAGCGGGCGCTCCGCGACCGCGGCGTGCCTGGCGGGCGCGTGCACGCAGAGCACTTCGTGCTCGTCGGATCGAGGCCGCCCGGGCGGCGATCGACGCGGGAGGAGCACATCCGCGTCCTCTCGGCGGGCATCGCGCTGATCCTCCTCGTGGCCGTGCTCCTCGTCGCCGCTGTCCGCGCCGCGCCTGCGGGCTCCGCCGATCAGGGCGGCCTCAGCGTTCCACCTCAGCTCGGAGCGGCGCCATCCTGAGCGAGGTCGCGGGCCGAGCTCCCGCTCAGCGCGAGAACCACGGCTCGCTCAGGTATTTCTCCCCCTCGTCCGGGAACAGGGTGACCACGTTCCTCAGCTCGGGGCGCTCCTCCTTGACCCGCCTCGCGGCGAGGAGGTTCGCCCCGGAAGAGACTCCGACGAAGCACCCGTGCACCCTCGCGATCCGCCTCGCCTCCTCGATCGCGTCTTCGTCCTCGACCAGGAGGACATCGTCGATGAGCTCGATGTTGTCCTCGACGAGCGGGGGCACGAACCCGTCGGCGATGCCCTCGATCCGGTGGGGCTCGCACACCTCCGGCCGGTCGTGCAAACGCCCGTGGACGAGGGCGCACCGGGGAGGCTCGACGCCGAAGACCTTGACCTCCGGGTTGACCCGCCGGAAGGCCCTCGCGAGGCCGATCAGGGTCCCTCCGGAGCCGATCGCCGCGACGACCGCGTCGATCCGCCGGCGCCCGAAGGCGCGGAGGATCTCCCCGCCGAGGTGCTTTTCGTGGTCCTCCGCGTTCCAGGGGCTCGCGAACTGGTTCACATGGAAATGGCCCCTCTCCTTCCCCAGCGCGCTCGCGCTTTGCACGGCGATATCCATCCGATCCCGCGGGACGGTCCGGACGTCGGCGCCGAACGCCCTCATCATCTTGTAACGCTCCGCGGAGAGCCCCTCGGGGATGAAGATCGTCACCTCGTACCCTTTCACGGCGCCGACCATGGCGACGGCGGTCCCCGTGTTTCCGGACGAGGCCTCCACGATGGTGGCGCCCTCCTTCAGGAGCCCTGTCTCCTCGGCCTTCTCGATGACGTACTTGGCGAGCCTGTCTTTGATGGAGCCAGAGGGGCTCCGGAATTCGCATTTCACGTGAATGCCGTCGAGCGTCAGCAGGGGAGTTTTGCCTATCGCGTCGAGTATCGTCTTCATGTCCATGGCCCCGCGTTGTCCAGCGCGCGTCCCGGCGCCCCGGCCTCGCGCCGCGCCCCCGGCCTCGCGCCGCGCTCCCCTTGCGCTGCTATGCCGGCTCCTCGTGCACGACCCGGTCCGCTCGGCTGCGTCACCGCCGCGATCGCTCGCGCGGTGGCAAGATCCATCCACGGCGCGTCGCGCCGCGTCATGCCTCGTACAGCCGGGCCGCTCCTGGCTCGACGCGCCTCCGGCTTGACGTGCGGGGGGTCGGGCCGCAGAGCCAGCACACCGAAGGCCATGGGGAGCCGGCTGCTCGTCCGCAAACCGCTGTCGGTCATTCGAGAAGAGCTGAAGGGGGAGCACCGCCTCCGGCGCGTCCTCGGGCCGCTGCAGCTCACGAGCCTCGGAGTCGGCGCCATCATCGGGACAGGCATCTTCGTGCTCACCGGCCAGGCCGCGCACGACAAGGCAGGTCCTTCGCTGATGCTGTCTTTCGTGGTCGCGGGGCTGGCCTGCGTGTTCGCGGCCCTCTGTTACGCGGAGTTCGCGGCGATGGTGCCGGTCGCGGGCTCGGCCTACACGTACGCCTACGCGACGCTCGGCGAGCTTCCGGCGTGGATCATCGGGTGGGATCTCGTCCTCGAGTACGCCGTCGGCTCCGCCGCCGTGGCGCACGGGTGGTCCCATTATTTCCAGGACTTCATCGGGATCTTCGGGGTACAGCTGCCAAGAGAGCTCAGGAGCGCGCCGTTCGACTACAACCCGGCGCTCGGCGAGCTCGTGTCCACGGGGGCGATCCTCGATCTGCCCGCGATCCTCGTGACGATCGCGGTCACGATGATCCTGCTCAAGGGCATCCGCGAGAGCGCGACCCTCAACGTCGTGGTGGTCGCGCTCAAGCTCGCGGTCGTGCTCTTCGTCATCGTCGTGGGCGCGTTCCACGTCTCGGGGCGGTCGCCGGGATCACCTCCGTGCTGCTCGTGCTCATGCTCAGCCAGCCGCGCGTGCTGCTCGCCATCGCCCGCGACGGGCTCCTGCCCAGGCGCTTCTTCGGATCGGTGCACCCGGTCTTCAAGACGCCGTGGAAGTCCACCTTCCTCACGGGGATCGTCGTCGCCACCCTCTCGGCGCTCCTCCCGCTGCGGATCCTGGCGGAGCTCGTCAACATCGGGACGCTCCTCGCGTTCCTCTTCGTGTGCGCGGCGGTCCTGATCATGCGCCGGACGGCGCCGGATGCGCCGCGCCCGTTCCGGGTGCCGCTCTATCCGCTCACCCCGATCCTCGGGATCGCGATCTGTGTCCTCCTCATGTTCTCGCTGCCCACCGAGAACTGGCTGCGTCTCGCCGCCTGGCTCCTCGTCGGGTTCGCGATCTACTTCGGTTACAGCCGCAAGCACAGCGTGATGACGGCGAGCGCGTGACGCTGCGGCGCTCGTCCCGCGGAAGGCCGCGCCTCCTCGCGAGGTCGGGGATGGCCGCGCGAGGCGCGTCGCCCCGCACGGACGCGCCCGCGGCTCATCGCCGCGTCGCGTGCCGGACGTCCTCGCCCCGGACGAGGAACACCACCATCTCGGCCAGGTTGGTCGCGTGGTCGGCGAGCCTCTCCACGTGCTTCGCGAAGAACATCATCGACACGCACTGATCGACGATGCCCGGCTGCCGCCGCGCCTCCCCGCGGAGCTCGTCGAACACGTCCACCAGCATCCGATCCACGTCCGCGTCCGCGGCGAGCACGCCCTCGGCCTTCGCGACGTCCTGCGTGAGGAACGCCTCCAGCGCCGCCGCGGCGGGGTCGCGCTCGACGAGCGCCCTCGTAGCCTCGGCGATCTGCGCCTCGACCAGCTCGCCCATCTCGCGGAGGTGGCGCTTGAGCGCCGCGAGCTCGCGATCGAACGCCCGGTAGATATGGGAGCGCTGAGGGACCGAGTCGCTCCTCGATTCAGCCATAACGCCCCGAGATGTAGTCGTCGGTGCGCGGGTCCCGGGGCCGCGTGAAGATCTCTCGGGTCGGCGCCACCTCGACGAGCTCTCCCAGCAGCATGAAGCCGGTCTCGTCCGAGACGCGGGCGGCCTGCTGCATGTTGTGGGTCACGAGGACGATCGTGTAGCGCCGAGCGAGCTCTCGCATGAGGCCCTCGATGTGCAGGGTGGCTATCGGATCGAGCGCCGAGCACGGCTCATCCATGAGCAGCACCTCGGGCTCGATCGCGAGGACCCGCGCGAGGCAGAGCCGCTGCTGCTGCTCGCTGGTCAGCGCGAGGGCGGGCTCGCACAGCCGGTCCTTCAAGGCCTCCCAGAGGCCCACCGCGGCGAGGCTCCTCTCGACGAGCGCCGAGAGGCCGGCGCCGGAGGCGAGGGCGTGGATCCGCGGGCCGAACGCGACGTTGTCGTTCACCGAGAGCGGGAACGGATTCGGCCGCTGGAAGACCATGCCGACGCGCTTCCGCAGCGAGTCGAGGTCGTAGGCGTCGAGCGGCCGGCCGTCGAGCTCGATGGTGCCCAGGGCGCGATGGCCCGGGATGAGATCGTTCATCCGGTTGAAGGCCCTGAGCAGCGTGGATTTTCCGCAGCCGGACGGCCCGATGAGGGCGGTGATGCGCCGCTCGGTGATGGACAGGTGAATGTCCTTCAGCGCCAGGAATCTGCCGTAATAAACGCTCAGGCCGTCGGCGCGGAGCTTCGCGGATGCAGCCATACCCGGTCCCTAGCCGAAGCGCCCTTCGATGTAGTCGGCCGTCCGTCGATCGGTCGGAGCCGTGAAGATGCGCGCCGTCGGCCCGTCCTCGACGAGCTCACCGAGCAAGAAGAAGGCCGTCCTCTCGCTCACCCGCGCCGCCTGCTTCGTGTTGTTGGTGACGACGATCCAGGTGATGCGCGACTTCAGCGACTCCATCGCCTGCTCGATCTTCAGGGTGGACACCGGATCGAGCCCGGAGCACGGCTCGTCGAGCAGGACCACCTCGGGCCCCAGGGCGAGCGTCCGCGCGATGCACAGGCGCTGCTGCTGCCCGCCGGACAAGGCGAGCGCGGACCCGTGCAGGCGATCCTTCACCTCGTCCCAGAGCTGCGCCGCCCGGAGGCTCGCCTCGACGATCTCGTCGAGCTCGGCGCGCCGCCGGACGCCGGCGCGCCGCGGACCGAAGGCGAGGTTCTCGTAGATCGACCGGGGGAGCGGCTGCGGCGTGGCGAACACCATCCCGACCCTGCGGCGGATGGCCGCCGGGCTCACGCCTCGGCCGAGCACGTCGGCCCCATCGAGGAGGATCTCTCCTTGGACCCGTGCACCGTCGACCTCGATCGAGAGCAGGTTGATGGTGCGCAGGATCGTCGTCTTGCCGCTGCCCGACGGTCCGATGAAGGCGTAAATCGTGTGCGCCGGGATCGCCACGTTGACCCCGCGCACCACAGGAGGACCGCCGAGGCTGACGCTGAGGTCGCGGAGCTCGATCTTCGGGCCTATACCAGCGTCGCGGCGCGCAGCCGCCGGTCTCTCCGGGGCTGTCATCGGTAGCGCCTCATGAACCGGTCCATGAGCGCATACGCGGCCACGTTGATCGCCAGGATCGAGAGGACGAGCAGCGCGGCCGTCGCGTATGCGTTGTCCGCCGAGATGGCCTCGCGCGCGAGCTGGTAGAAGTGGACCGAGAGCGTGCGTGTCCCGTCGAAGAGCGACGTGGGAACGGCGCGCGGCAGGCTCGATCCCGCCGTGAAGATCACCGCCGCTGTCTCGCTGATCGAACGCCCGACGCCGAGGATGACGCCCGTCACGATGCCCGGGATCGCCGACGGGAGCACGACGCGCACGATCGTCTGCCACTTGCTCGCGCCGAGCGAGAGCGAGACCTCGCGGTGGACGCGCGGCACCGCCTTGATCGCCTCCTCCGACGTCCGGATCACGGTCGGGAGGATCATGAACGCCAGGGTGAGGCCGGCCGCCAGGATGGACCAGCCGAGCCCGAGGGTGACGACGAAGAAGACGAACCCGAAGAGGCCGAAGAGGATGGACGGTACGCCGGCCAGGCACTCCGCGCCGAAGCGGAGGAGGCGCGTGAGGCGCCCCTCCCGGGTGTACTCGGTCAGGAAGATGGCGGTGCCGAGGCCAAGGGGCGTCGCGAGCAGCACGGCGAGGCTGGTGACGGCCAGCGTGCCGACGAACATGGGAAAGATGCCGCCGCTGCGACCGCTGTCGCTCGGCGCGGTCAACAGGAACGTCCAGGAGAGGTGCGGAATCCCGCGCTCGAGGACGAACCCGACGATGACGAGCAGGACGAGGAGCGTTGCGGCCATCATCGACCAGAGGAGCACGCGCGCGGCCGCCTGGACGGTTCGAGGGTGCACCTTCCGTGGCCTCGCGCCGGAGCTCGCGCCGTCCGGTCCTCTGGGAGCTGCCTTGCGCGCCGCGCGAAAGGCAGCAAAGCGCTCTAGCATCGCGCTCACCGCGCGCCGGTGCGAGCGCGCCTTCTTGCGCCCTCGCGCCAGGTTCGCGGTGGTGTTGAGGGCCATGATGATGAGGAAGAGCACGACGCCTGTCGCGAACAGCGCGGCGCGGTGCTCGCCGGCCGCATAGCCCATCTCGAGGGCGATGTTGGCGGTCAGCGTGCGCACCGAGTCGAGCGGCGAGCGCGGCATCTGCACGGAGTTGCCCGCGACCATGATGACCGCCATGGTCTCCCCGACGGCGCGCCCCATCCCGAGGATCACCGCGGCCACGAGGCCGGAGCGCGCCGCCGGCAGGACGACACGCACGATCGTCTGCCACTCCGTCGCGCCGAGCGCGAGCGCCCCCTCGCGGTAAGCGCGCGGCACCGCGCAGAGGACGTCCACCGAGATGCCGATGATCGTCGGCAGGATCATGATGCCGAGGATCACCGCACCGGCAAGGGCGGACGCGCCCGCGCCGCCGAGGTGGAGCCGGATCCAGGGGAGCAGCGCGACGATGCCCATGAAGCCGTAAACCACCGACGGGATGCCGGCCAGGACCTCGATCGCGGGCTTGAGGAGGGCACGCAGGCGCGGGCGCGCCATCTCCGCGAGCACGATCGCGCAGGCGAGCCCGAGCGGCACGCCGAGGAGCAGCGCGCCGAGCGTGACCACCGCCGAGCCGACGATCATGAGCGCGATGCCGTAGATACCGGCCGTGGGGTGCCAGTCGGTCGACAGGAAGCCAAAGAGGCCGATCCGGGCGATGAACGGCGCCCCCTCGCGGAAGATGAACACGGTCATGAGCGCGAGGAACCCGACGCTGCTCGTCGCGAGCAGCATCAGGATCCGGCGGGCGAGCATGTCCGAGCTCATGGCGCGGGCGGCAAGAGACCTTCCTTGCGCGTCAGCGCCTGTCCCTCCGGGCCCCTGATCCAGTCGATGAAGGCCCTGGCCTCGCCGGTCGGCGCGCCCTTGACCACGAAGAGAAACGGACGCACGAGCCGGTATCTCCCGGCGTCGATCGCCGCTTCGGTGGGCTCGACCCCGTCGACCCGGAGCGGCTTCACGGAGGTGTCGACGAGGTCGAGCGAGATGTAACCGATCGACGCCGGATCGCTCGCCACCATCTGCCGCACCGCTCCTGTCGAGTCCTGCACGAGGGCAGCGCTCGTGATCCTCCTGCCCTTCATGACCAGCTCCTCGAACGCGCCCCGCGTCCCCGAGCCCTCTTCGCGCGTGATGACGGTGATCTTCCGGCCCTGGCCACCATGGCCGGCCCAGCGGGTGATTTCACCTGCGTAGATCCTGCGCACCTCGTCGAGCTTCACGTCGCCGATGCGGTTCTCCGGGTTTACCACGACGGCGATTCCGTCGCGGGCCACGACGAGCCCGCGCAGCCTTTGGGCCTCGTCCGGCAAGAGGTCGCGCGAGCTCATCCCGATCTGCGCTGTCCCGCTCTCGACCGCCTGGATGCCCGCCGTGGAGCCTCCGCCTTGGACGTGAATCGTCGCGCCGGCGTGCCTCGCGCCGTAGGCTTCGGCCCATCTCTCGGCGAAGGGCTGGACCGACGTCGAGCCGGCCAGCGTGAGTCCTGATGTCCTCTCGCGACCGCACGCATGGCCGAGCGCCAGCGCGGAGACCCAGAGGCAGAGCGCAGCGCAAACGGACCGAGCTCCTCCAGGGATCACATCCGGCTCCGAGGACACCGGGGCGAGCAACGACCGTACCGGCGCGGAGGCGTGCAGGGCGTCCTCGCCGATCGCCCGAGCTCGGCGGACGGGCTCGCCGTGGCCGTCCGTGCGGAGCGCGGCCGGCCGTCAACCGAGGGAGGCAGAGATACCGGCAGGGAATCTCAAGCACGAGGCGGCGCGGCACGTACAGCGGATCGTCGAGCGGTTTCTCCGCGGGCAGTCAGCTGGCGGTTCCGCGTCACCGGCGCTGGGCCACGACCTCGACGCGCGCGGGCTTCAGGGCGAAGACCATACCTACGCTGAGCAGCGCGCCCACCCCGATCACGGCTTCTGTCCAATAGAGCCCCACGGTCGCCAAGGTGTAGAGCGCCACGGCGTCGAACACCGCGTGCCACAGGATGGCAGCCCCCAGCCAGAGGAGGCTCCGGCGCGTGAACACCTGCAGGACCAGCACCGCCCCCGAGAGGTGAAAACACAGGACGAATACGCGTTCCAACGAGCCGAGCAGGGGATAGTACCAGGGATGAGACCAGTACGCCGTGAGCTGGGCCGAAAGCTCCGGGGGGAGCGGCGCGGCCGAGGCGCCGCGGGCGCGGAGCGCGATCATGCTCATCGCCGCAAGCCCGGCCAGCGCGCCCACGATCATGGCCTCGACGCCGCCGTGTCCCGCGCCGAACATCAGGCCCCCGCGCCATGTCCGCGCGGAGTTGGTCCCGAAGCGATAGACCAGATAGCGGGCCACTTCCTCGAATAGGCCGGCGGACAGGCCGAGGACGGCCGCGTTGACCCAAAGCGTCCAGTCGCCCGGGGGGGCCGGCACGACCTTGTTGGCAAGCAGCGCCGTGAGCCCTGCGTTGAACGGAATGTGGAGCAGCTGCGATCCGATGAAGGTCAACGCTCCCACCCCGAACAGGCTCCAGCCCACCTTCAGCCTGCGATGCAGCAGGAAACCGAGAAAAAGCGGTAGAACCAGCATGAGCAGAGGGCTTAGGAGGTGCGTCACGTACAGCATGGTGGCCTCGCAGGGCGCTCGAGGTCGCGGCCCTGGGGTTTCTGCCTGCGATGCCCAAGGGACACGACCGCGGCCGAGCGCATGGCGCGTATGCCGGAGCCGACGCTGGCAGACCGCCTCAGGATTCGCCGGACTGCCCCGCCGGGCGGAGATCCATTGGCGCGCTCAGGGCGATGTGCGCCGGGACAGGGCGCCTGAGCGCGCGGGAGCGGCGGAGAGCGCCGCCCCCGCGCGCTCAGGCCGCCGAGCCCAAGGGCCAGCGCGGCGTCATGAGGGTGAAGGCCGCGCCCCAGGGATCGGCGACCACCGATTGCCGGCCATAGGACGTGTCGAAGGGCGGCACGTGCACCTTGCCGCCCAGCTCCTGCACCTTGACGATGGACGCATCCACGTCGGCGACGGCGAAATACGCCATCCAGTGCGGCGGGAGATCGGCCGGCCACTGCTCGTCCATCTGGAGCACGCCGCCGGCCGCCTTCGGGCCCTTGAGGAGCGCCATGTAGTCGATCCCGGGCACCTCGCGCTTGCGCGCCTCGAGCCCGAAGACACGACAGTAGAAGTCGGCCGCCTTCTTGTTGTCGCGGGTGTCGACCTCGTGCCAGATCGTCGCGCCGGGCTCCTCGACGACCTGCGCGCCCGTGTGTTTCCTCGGCTCCCACACGCCGAAGACGGCGCCGGTCGGATCGGCCGCGACGAGCATGCGCCCGAGGTCCATCACGTCCATCGGACCCGTCATGATCTGCCCGCCGTTCGCGCGGATGCTCTCGGCGATCCGGTCGGCGTCGTCGCCGTCGAAGTAGACGCTCCACGCCGAGGGGAACGAGGCGCCTTCGGGGCGCTTGCCGATGCCCGC
The DNA here is from genome assembly GCF_000418325.1 of Sorangium cellulosum So0157-2. GTDB lineage: Bacteria > Myxococcota_A > Polyangia > Polyangiales > Polyangiaceae > Sorangium > Sorangium cellulosum_D. The sequence goes on along the minus strand of NC_021658.1, from coordinate 10,413,349 downwards.
CGCGTTGCGCCCGCCGACCTTGCACATCGTGTAATGGTGGAGCTCCGGCGGGCCGACCTCGAACGTCCACCCGAGGAGGCCGCCATAGAACTTCAGCGCGCCTTCGAAATCGGGCGTCATCAGATCGACCCACGACGGGGTCCCCGGGACATGCCGCTCAATCGTGCTCATCTTGGGTCCTCCCTCCCAGCTCCTGAACCGCGGGCAGACGTCATCACGGCGCCCTTTCGCTCCACGAGGAGCTCCACGCGCCGAGTCCGCTCGTTCTCTGCCGGTGCGCGCTGCGACGCCAGCGCAGGTGAGCTCTGCCAAGGCGCGCCGCGGCGCCAGCCCAGGAGCGCCGATCCACGATCGCGCCATGCCCGCCATCGCGCCATGACAGCATCCTGGGGCCGCTGCGAGCAGGTGTCACGGCGTCGAGGAGCTCGGCGAGGTGGCCCCTGCAGGGAGCGCTTGGACGGCCAGCGCGCCGCGAGACCAGGATCGATGCCCGTCCACGCGAACCTCGGAGACCGCCGTGTGCCGTAACATCAGGACGCTGGTCGACTTCGAGCCGCCCGCCACCGAGGAGGAGATCCGCGCGGCGTCTCTGCAGCTCGTGCGCAAGCTGAGCCGCGTCAACCGGCCGTCCTCGCGCCCTTGCGGTTTTCTCCTCTCTGTTGATTTCCCCGAGACGCTGATGTGACCGGTTTTCTAGACGGACCCGTCCAGCGAGACGACGCCGCCCTCGAAGCGGATCGGCGCGGTGAGCGAGGCGCGGAAGGCCTTGTATCCGGCCACGCCTGCCCGGAAGGCGTGCAGGAAGACGTGATGGCGCCCGTCGGCGCCGATGGCCACCGAGGGGTGCCCTGGCCCCCACCATTGCGCCCTTCCGCGGCGGCGGCGGGGTGCGGGCGAGCGGCACGCGGGTCCCGAGGTCACGCGCCAGCGCCTCGAACAGGTCGAGGTAATCCGGCTGCTGCGCCCGGGCGATCTCGTAGATCCGGGCGTCCCGCCCCGGCTCGGTCACCCGGAAGCGGCGCGGCCCCCGAGGGTCGATCACGACCTCGAAGGCGAACGGCGCGCCGGGCGGCGTTTCCAGGCGCAAGGGCTCGGCTTCGGCGTTCATGGGGTGCGTTCATGGGGTGGGCTCCTCCGCGACTGCACGCGACGCCATGACGCTGCCACGACGGTGACCTCGAACGCGCTCGCGCCCATCCGGCGCGCGTCGGCCTCCTTGGCGCGCGACGTGCTGAGCACACCGCCGGCTGCGTCTGGATGCCGGCGAGCATGCCGGTGAGGGTTCCCATCGCATACCTTGAGCCAACCTGCGCGGCCGACCGCGGAGACGGGTTGTGTCCGCGCGACGCTCACGGCTCCGCCTCCCCGGCCCTGTCCGGCCCCGCCTCGAGCGTGGACAGGTCGCCCTCGGGCAGACCGAGCTCGCGCGCCCGGAGCAGCCGCCGCATGATCTTGCCGCTGCGCGTCCGCGGCACCGAGCCGGCGAAGGCGATCTCGCGCGGCGCGACCGCTGGCCCGAGGTGCTTGCGCGCGAAGCCGATGAGCTCCCGCTCGACGTCCGCGGACGGCGCGTGCCCGGGCCTCAGCGCGACGAACGCCTTGACGATCTCGCCGGCGATCGGATCCGGCCGACCGATCACGGCGGCCTCGGCCACGGCGGGGTGCATGAGCAGCGTGCTCTCCACCTCGAAGGGGCCGATGAGGTGCCCGGCGCTCTTGATGACGTCGTCGTCGCGCCCGACGAACCAGTAATATCCGTCCTCGTCCCGCCGGGCGAGATCGCCGCTCAGGTACCAGCCGCCCGCGAAGCACTTCGCGTAACGCTCGGGGTCGTTCCAGTAGGCGCGAAACATCGACGGCCAGCCGGGCCGCAGCGCGATCTCCCCCTCCACGTCGGGCTCCTCGATCACCTCGACGCCGCCATCGGGGCTGCGGCGCACGATCGCCGCCTCCACGCCTGGCAGCGGGCGCCCCATGGAGCCTGGGCGGACATCCATGCAGGCGAGGTTGGCGATCATGATTCCCCCCGTCTCGGTCTGCCACCAGCCGTCGTGGAAGGGGCGGCCGAGCACCTCGTTGCTCCACAGCACCGCGTCCGGATTCAGGGGCTCGCCCACGCTGGCCATGAAGCGCAGCGCGCCGAGATCGCGGGCGCGGAGCGGCTCCACGCCGGCTTTCATGAGCATCCGGATCGCGGTGGGCGCGGTGTACCAGACCGTGACGCGCTCCCGCTCGAGGATCTCGTACCAGCGCTCGGCGTCGAAGTCGGCCTCGTCGACGACCATGGTCACGCCGTTCGTCAGCGGCGCGAGGATGCCGTAGGACGTCCCTGTCACCCATCCCGGGTCCGCCGTGCACCAGAAGATGTCGTCCGGGTGGAGGTCGAGGGCGAGCCTCCCGGTCACGTGGTGCATCACCACCGCGGCGTGGACGTGGAGCGCGCCCTTCGGCGTGCCTGTCGTCCCGCTCGTGAAGTGCAGCAGGGCCGGCGCCTCCGGATCGGTCGGCGGGATCTGCGTCGCGGCGGGCGCCTCGTCGAGCAACCTCCGGTACGAGAGCGTCCCCGGCGCCTCGCCGTCCACGAGGATCACGTGCTCGAGCCACGGCATCTCGCCGCGGATCGGCGCGACCTTGCGCGCGTAGAGCCGCGACGTGGTCACGAGCACGCGCGCCTCGCCGATGCTCATCCGCGCGCGCAGCGGCTCGGGGCCGAAGGCCGAGAACAGGGGGCAGAAGATCGCCCGGTGCTTGAGCGCGCCGAGCGCCGCGACGTAGAGCTCCGGCGTCCTGCCGAGCAACGTGTAGACGCGATCTCCCGGCCGGACCCCCAGGCCGGCGAGCGCACCGGCGAAGCGGGCCGTGAGCGCGGCCAGCTCGCCGTAGCGGACGTCCACCCGCTCTCCATCCTTGCCGAGCCAGCGGATCGCGACGCGATCCCTGCGGGCGCCCGCGGCGTGGCGGTCCACGGCCTCGTAGGCCATGTTGAGCCCCTGCCCGCCGGGCAGCCCGGTCAGCTCGGCCCGCGCCTCGGCCCACGAGAAGCGGCGGCGCGCCTCCGCGTCGTCGGCGAGGTTCGGCGGCGGCTCCCCCGCGCCGCGAAGCTTCGTGATCTGTCGGGTCGCCTGCATCATCGTCTCCCCTGGGCGGCGCGCTGCGCCGCCCGCTGCGCGAGCTTCTCCGCCAGGTAGTCGGTGCACCCGCGGACCGTGGCGATCCGCCGGTAGTCCGACTCGGGCACGCTCACGCCGAGCTCCGCGTCGAGGGCCGTCACGAAGCGCAGGAGATCCATCGAGTCGATGTCGAGCTCCTCGCGGACGTCGCCGTCCGGATCCAGCGCCTCGATGTCCGCCTCCGGCGCGATGCGCTGGAGCTCCCGGCGCACGACGGCCGCGATCTCCCCTTTGTCCATCGGTCAGAGCCCCTCCGGTCGTTGCAGGAGCGCGTCGAGCGAGGCGAGGTAGGCGGCTGCTCGGTGGCCGTCCGTCACCCGGTGGTCCGCGGCGAGCGTCGCGCTCACGACCGGCCGCGGCACCACACGCCCCTCGACGACCCACGGCCGCTCGGCGATCTTGCCGAACCCGACGATGGCCACCTGCGGCGGAAAGATGACGGGAAACACCGTCTCCACGCCGCGCTCCCCGAGGCTCGTGACGGTGATCGTCGGGTCGCTCATCTCGGAGCTCCGGAGCGTCCCGGCCCGGGCGCGCTGGACCAGGTCCTTCAAGTCGGCCATCAGCTCGGCGAGCGGCAGCCGGTCCGCGTCGTGCAGCGCGGGCGCCACGAGCCCGCCGCCCCGGAGGGACACCGCCACGCCGAGGTGGATCCTCGGGGCGGGCGGCGCGTCGTCCCCGTCCCAGCGGGCGTTCAGCTCGGGGACGTCGCGCAGGGCGAGCGCCGCCGCCTTCAGGAGGAGCGCGCCCGGCAGGAGCCGCTCGGCCACGCTGCGCGCCGCGTTCTCCCGCTCGATCCAGGACATCGCCGCGCCGACGTCGATGGTCGTGCCGAGGTAGAAGTGCGGCGCTTCGCGCTTGGAACGGGCCATCGTCGCCGCGATCGCCCGGCGCATGCGCGCCGCCGCCTCCTTCAGGATGGCGTCGGCCGCCGCCTTCTTCGTGCCGGCCGCCGCCGCCCGCTCGACATCCACGGCCTCGACGGCGCCGTCCGGTCCCGTCCCCTGGACCCGCGCGAGGTCGACCCCGAGCTCCTGCGCCCGCCGCCTCGCGCGGGGGGACACGCGCGGCCCCGGCGCGAGGGGCGCGGGCGGCGGCGGCGCGGCCGCGTGTGGCGCCGCAGTGGACGCCGGGGGAGGGGACGGCGGCGCGGGCGCGACCGGCGCGGCGGGCGCGGCGCGTGGGGGCGCGCCCGCCGCGGCCTCGCCCTCCTCGCGGATCACGGCCAGCGGCGTGCCGACGGGCACCTTCTGCCCGGGCTCCACGAGGAGCCGCTCGATGAGGCCGCTCGCGAACACCTCGACCTCCACGATCCCTTTCTCCGTCTCCACCTCGGCGATCACGTCGTCGCGCGCGACGCGGTCCCCCGCCGCGCGGCGCCACTTCACCAGCGTCCCGGCCTCCATGTCCGCGCCGAGCGAGGGCATCAGGAACTCAGCCATCGCGCCTCACCGTCCCCTCCACGGCGGCGACGATGCGCGGGACCTGCGGCAGCGCCGCCTCCTCGAGGTGGCGCGCGTAGGGGATCGGCACCTCGGCGCTGCACACCCGCGCGACCGGCGCGTCGAGCTCGTAGAACGCGCCCTCCATGATGCGCGCGCTCACCTCGGCGGCGAGGCTCCCGCTCCGCCACCCCTCGTCGATGAGCACGGCGCGGTGCGTCCGCCGTACGGTGGCGAGGATCGCCTCCTCGTCGAGCGGCCGCAGGCACCGGAGGTCCAGCACCTCGGCCTCGACCCCGCGCCCCGCGAGCTGCTCGGCCGCGGCGAGCGCCTTCGGGACCGAGCCGCCGTGCGCGATCAGGCTCACGTCGCGGCCGGCGCGCCGCACCTCCGCGCGCCACGGGGCGGCGGGGGGCGCCTCGTCGTCGAGCTCGCCCTCCATCGGGTACAGGTACTGGTGCTCGAAGACGACCACCGGGTCCGGATCGTCGAGCCCGGCGAGCAGCATGTCGCGCGCGTCCTGCACCGTCGCGGGCGCGAGGGCCTTGAGCCCGGGCACGTGCGCGTACCAGTTCTCGAGGCTGTGCGAGTGCTGCGCGGCGAGCTGGCGTCCGCCCCCCGTGGCCATGCGCACGACGAGCGGGATCGAGAACTGGCCGCCGGACATGTGCCGGAGCGCCGCCGCGTTGTTCACGATCTGGTCGAGCGCGAGCAGGCTGAAGTTGACCGTCATCACCTCGACGATCGGGCGCGCCCCGCCGAGGGCGGCGCCGATGCCGGCGCCGACGAAGGTCGACTCGGCGAGCGGCGTGTCGCGGACCCGCTCCGGGCCGAACTCCTCGAGCAGGCCGGCGCTGCACGCATAGGCGCCGCCGTAGCGGCCCACGTCCTCGCCCATCAGGAAGGCCCGCGGCTCGCGCCGGAGCGCCTCGCGCAGCCCGGAGCGGACCGCCTCGCGGTAGGTCGCCGTCCGCTTCACGTCACGGGTCCTCCGGCGCGTGGACGTACATCGAGCGCGCGCAGAAGCGGTACGTCAGGAGTGTACAGAGGGAGGAAGCAGCGGATCTTCGGGAAGGTGTACAGCTCGGCGCAGCGCTCCGCGAAGCGGCGGACGAGCCGCCCCCTCCTCCGGAGGACGGCGAGCGGCTCGGGAGGAGGGGGCCCGAGCGCGTCGTCGGGACCGGCCGCGCGGTGCTGTGCGATCTGCTGCTCTGATCGGATGCCGCCATTCATCACATCCAGGCTCCGTGGATCCGGGTCGAGCAACGAGCGTACCGGCGCCGGAGCGCACGGGCCGGTCTGCCTGGCGCTGCGAGCTCGGCCGCGAGGTGCGCCGAGCTCCCGGTGCGATGGGCAGCGGTTGTCTGCCGATGCGGGGCAGCCGCGCACGGGCTTGCCCCACCGCCGGCGTGCCCCGGCAGCTAGCTTCACGCTCTCGACGAACTCCAGCGCATCTCCCTGATGCCGTGACCCTAAAACGAGCTCAGGGCAACCAAGAGCCCATTGACGTCCACCCTGTTCGTCTCATGCTCTCCGCAAGGGGCGCGGCTCGTGGCGGCGCCGGGAGGATCGCATATGAAGTACGTACTCCGTCGTGCAGCTATGTTGCCGGCTTCTCTCTCGCTCGTCGCGATCGCCTCGGCGGCCCAGGCGGCCGAATGGATCCCGTGCGCTCGGATAGACAGGCTGCGCGAGTGCGAACTGCAAGCTTTTCCGAGCACGCGTTATGAGTATGGCATCACCTATCTCACGAACAGCGAGCCTCTGCCTGTCGTCTGCACGTTCTGGAACTCCGGTCGACGGATCTACAACAAGCACCCGTTCCTGAATTACAGCGATAATCCCGCTGCGGGCATGAGGTGGGGTGGATTCGTCTTCTACACAGGGACCAACGCCCCCGACGATGACATCGGCAACGCGGTCAATCAGTGCAAGGCAGAGTCTCCGTGGCGTCATCGTTACTGGTGGATCAACCCTAGCGGCAGCGTTTCCACCGGAGACAGCAATGGCTGCTACGGCACGAACGTGACGCTCTATTGCCGTGAGCGGTGACGAAAGCGGAGCGGGGGGCGGGGTCGCGCCAGCCCCGGTGAACGGGGAAGGGGTTGGCTGCGCAGTGAGCGAATGCTCGCGAAGAATTGAAACTCAGGCCGGAGGCTGTCGACAGGTAGTGGGGTCATTGGACCGAAAGTGGGGTCATTTGACTCCGATGCTCGCGTGAGCGGGTAGGTTCGGCCGGAAGAAGTGCAGCCCGCGACGGGGCCAACCGTCCGGGCTGCGTGGTCCGACATCCGCTCATACGGAGCTGAACAAATGCCAGTTATACCTGATCCCGCCCGAGATCGGGCAAGGGAGCGGTGCGCCTGCGCGCCGCTCGTACCGCCGAAGCCCCTCCCTCTCCCTCACCCCCGACGAAACCCGCCGGCCCCGCGCTGCCTTGCGCGCGCAGCTTCAGCTCGCCCATTCACCAGTATACGAATCTGGCGCGTCGAATCAAAAGCCCCCGACAGGGGATCTCGTTGCGCATCGGACGAAATCTCTCGTCAGAGCGCGCGCGACGTGCGCGCTCGAGGAGCGCTGAGTTGGAGAGTGGAGGGACGGAGCGGCGCTCGTTGACGTGACCGCGGGTCCGTCTCCACACTTCCAGAGGACGGACGCCTGCCGCCGCGCCAGGGCGGCGACGAACGGAATGGAAGGAGAGGATGGAGCATGCTGTACATCAATTACCTGACATTCCCCTTGGTGACGGTCACCGGCGTCCTCCTCCTTGGAGCGTGGTACGTAGCGAGGGCTGAACAGCGCGAGGACCATCGGAGAGCGTTCGCCGCTGCGTTCGGGGCCGGAGGTCTGATCCTGGCCGTCACCGGGTTTCACCTTACGTTCACGTGGCCGATCCCCGCGCAGTACAATATCGCCTTCGGCGAGCCTCTGGCCTACTTCGGCACGCTGCTCGTCATCGGCAGCGCCGCGCTCTCGCGCGGCGTGGACCTCGGGCCGGTCTCCGTCCTGGGGGCGCTCGGTGGGGTGACCAACCTCGTCGTGGCCGCGGCGATCTTCCGTTATCGCCTGACCTCGATCACGATGACCGCCACGATGATGTTCGGGGCGAGCGGCCTCGCGGCGGTGCTCTTCCCGTTCCGGAGCGGGAGCAGGCTCGTGCGGTCATCCGTCGCCGTGCTCTTGCTGATCGCTGGCGCGCTCTTCGGGGTGACGGCCTGTGGGGCCTACCTGCACCACCTCGCGCCGGGCTCCTTCGACCGATGGATCCCTGCCCAGGCGAGGGGGGCGTCGGCAGCACGGGAGTGAGGCGGATCGGCATCTCGTGAAGGGGGCGCAGCCTGGCGTCCAGGCATCGGCGGCTGAAGGGCGGCCCCGTGTCACGCGAAGATGCGCCGCATCAGCGCGCGCTTGACCGCCTCGACGATGGCGAGGTAGGTCAGCGTCGCGCCCGTGAGGAACACGAAGAAGCCGGGCGGCAGCGGCACGAAGCCGAGCAGCCCGGCGAAGGGGCTGTACGGCAGCGCGATGGCCGCGGCCACGACGCCGAGCGTGGTCGCCGCGAGCGCGCGGCTCGGAGCGCTCTTGAAGGAGCTGCCCATCGTGCGGATCACGAAGATCACCAGCGTCTGCGTGGCCAGCGACTCGACGAACCAGCCGGTGCGGAAGAGCGAGGCCGGCGCGTGGAACACGTGGATCAGCGCGTAGAAGGTGAGGAAATCGTAGACGGAGCTGATCGGCCCGATCACCATCATGAAGCGGCGGATCACGGCGATGTTCCACCGCCGCGGCTTCCGGATGAAGCTCGCGTCGACGTGGTCCGTGGGGATCGTGAGCTGCGCGAGATCGTAGAGGAAGTTGTTCAAGAGGATCTGCGCGGGCAGCATCGGCAAGAAGGGGAGGAGCACGGAGGCCCCGGCCATGCTGAACATGTTGCCGAAGTTCGAGCTCGTCCCCATGAGCAGGTACTTCATCACGTTGCCGAAGGCCTTCCGCCCCTCGAGGATGCCGGAGCGCAGCACAGCGAGCCGGTGGTCGAGCAGCACGATCTCCGCGGCGTCCCTGGCCACGTCGACGGCGCCTGCGACCGAGATCCCGACGTCGGCGGTGTGCAGCGACGGCGCGTCGTTGATGCCGTCGCCGATGTAGCCGACCACGTGGCCGCGGGCCTTGAGCGCGCGGAGGATCCGGTTCTTCTGCGCCGGTGAGACGCGCGCGAACACGCGGGTGCGCTCGGCAAGATGGGAGAGCGCCGCGTCGTCGAGGGGGTCGATCGCGCCGCCGAGGACGATCTCGCCAGGATCGAGGCCGACCTGCCGGCAGACGTGGGCGGCGACGAGCTCGCTGTCGCCCGTGAGGATCTTCACGTCGACCCCTTCCTCGCGGAGCGCGCCCACGATCTCGGCGGCGTCGGGCAGCGGCGGATCCGCGAAGGCGAGCAGCCCCGCGAGCGTGAGATCGACCTCGTCCTCGCGCCGATACGCCGGGCTGGCCGGCACGCCGCGGTAGGCGACCGCGAGCATTCGGTAGCCCTGCCGACCGAGCGCATGGCAGGCCGCCGCGCACCGCGCGCGGGCGCCGTCGTCGAGCGGCCGTACCTCGCCGCCCACCTCGTACGAGGTCGAGATCGCGAAGACGCTCTCGGGGGCGCCCTTGGTCACGAGGAGCCGCTCGCCCTCGCGCTCGGCGACCACGCTCACGCGGCGCCGCTCGAAGTCGAACGGCAGCTCGTCGAGCTTGCGGAAGCCGTTGATGTCGGGGTGCTCGTGGCGCAGCACGGCCGCGTCCAGCGGGCTCACCGTGGATCTGCGGAGCACGGCCGCGTCGACGGGGTTGTCCACGCCGCTCTCGAAGTAGCTGTTCAGGTACGCGAGGAGGAACGGCCTCTCCGCGGGCGCGCCGAGCGGGTCCACGTGGGCCTCGAGCTCCATCTCGCCTGTCGTGAGGGTCCCGGTCTTGTCGCTGCAGAGAACGTCGATGCTGCCGAAGTTCTGGATGGCCGAGAGGCTCGTGACGATCACCCGCTCGCGCGCGAGCCGCACCGCGCCCTGCGCGAGGGTGACGGTGGTGATCATCGGCAGGAACTCGGGCGTGAGCCCCACGGCCAGGGCCACCGCGAAGAGGAGCGACTCGAGCGGATCGCGCCGGAGCGCCGCGGTGAACGCGAGGACCAGGAGCACGAGGAAGAGCACGAGGCGGAGGATGAAAGCCCCAAACTGCGCCATCCCCCGCTCGAACTCGGTCTGCGGAGGGCGGGCGGCAAGGGAGCGGGCGATGCCGCCGAAGGCGGTCTCAGCGCCGGTCGCGAACACGACCGCGGTCGCGGTGCCGCTCACCACCGACGACCCGAGGAACACCGCCTGAGTCATCTCGACCGGGCTCTTCGCCGCCGAGGGCCCAGGGTCGGGGTGCTTCTCGGCGGGCAGCGGCTCGCCGGTGAGCGCGGCCTGGTGAACGTGCAGGTCCTTGGCCGTCAGCAGGCGCGCATCGGCGGGGACCAGGTCGCCCGCGGTGAGCCGGAGGATGTCGCCCGGCACCAGCTCGCGCCGCTGGATCTCGCGAAACACCCCGTCCCGCAGCGTGGTCGCGGTGGGCGCGACCTGCGCCCGGAGCCGCTCGGCGGCGCGGTGGGATCGCCGCGTATGCGCCGACTCGACCGCGACGCTCAGCGCCACGATGACCACGACGACCGCCGCGTTCGTCAGATTGCCGAGGGCCGCCGACGCCAGGCTGGCGAGCAGGAGGATGCTCACGAGCGGGTTCGCGAAGCGGCGCAGCACCTGGACGACGGCCGCCTCTCGCCTCGCGGTGGCCGCGGGCTCGTTGGGCCCGAACCGCCCGAGCCGCTGCCGCGCCTCCTCGCTCGTCAGCCCGCGCGGTGACGTCCCGAGCCGCTCGAGCAGCTCCGCTTGCGGCAGGCCCGCGAGCCCTTGCGCGTTCGCGTCCATGCGCCGACGACATCCGTCAACACGTCCTCACATCACCTCCCGCGCGTAGACGAAGCGGGTCAGGTCCTCCACCGGCTCGAGCGGCGCCTCCTCCGCGGCCTTCACGGCCGCCGCGACCTCGGCCGCGGCCTCGCCCTCGATCCGGGCGAGCGCGCCGTCGTCGAGGTGCCCCTCGGCGCGCAGCCGCGCGACGAACAGGTCGATGGGGTCGCGCTTCCGCCAGGCGGCCACCTCGCCCCTGTCCCGGTATCGCTCGGCGTCGTACATCGAGTGCGCGCGGAAGCGGTACGTCAGGAGCTCGAGGAAGCGGGGGCCGGCCGCCTCCCTGACGGCCGCTGCCGCTCGCCGCGTGGCCTGCTCCACCGCGAGCACGTCCATGCCGTCGACCTGCTCGGCCGGCACGCGATGGGCCGCGGGAATGTCGATGAGCCGCGGGTTCGCGGCGTGGCGCGCGAGCGCGGTCCCCATGGCGTACTGGTTGTTCTCGCAGAGGAAGAGCACCGGCAGGCTCCAGAGCGCGGCGAGGTTCAGCGACTCGTGGAACTCCCCCTCGTCGGTCGCTCCGTCGCCGAAGAACACCGCCGTGACCCGCCGCCGGCCGGCGAGCTTGTCCGAGAGCGCGAGCCCCACCGCGATGGGCAGGCCGCCGGCCACGATGGCGTAGCCGCCGTAGAAGCGCTGCTCTGCGCAGAACAGGTGCATCGACCCCCCGCGGCCGCGGGCGCAGCCCGTCGCCTTGCCATACATCTCGGCCATCGCCGCGGCGGGCGAGACCCCGCGCAGCAGCGCGTGGCCGTGCTCGCGGTAGGCGGCGACCACGGCGTCGTCGTCCTCGAGCGCCCGCATCGCCCCGACCACGACCGCCTCTTCACCGATGTACAGGTGGAGGAAGCCGCGGATCTTCTGGAGCGTGTACAGCTCGGCGCACCGCTCCTCGAAGCGGCGGATGAGCAGCATTCCCCGGAGGACGGCGAGCGCCTCCGCGGGAGGGATCCCGAGCGGGCTCATGAGAGCTCCCTCGAACAACGCAGCATCTTGATCGGCCCGGGCGCCTCCATGCAGCACACCTCCACCACGAGGCGTGGTTCGGGCAACGATCGTACCGGCGCGGGAGCTGCGGCCCGTGAGGCCGCTCATGGGTCCTCCCGCTCGGGGGCCGGCTCAGCGCGGAGGGCTCGGTACCGCGCCGTACGCGAGCAGCGCCTCCAGCGACCGGCCGTCATGGAGGAGCCGGATCGCCTCGGCCAGGAGCCCCTCCAGCCGGACGAGCTCGATCGGGAGCGCTGGGCATGCGGCGGCGGCGACGCTGTTCGTCACGAGGTAGCGGAGCACCGGGAGGGCGGGGAGCTGGATCACCGCCGGGCCGACGAAGAGGGCGTGGGTCGCGACGACGGCGATGTCCGGCGCGCAGCCCGCTGCGAGCAAGGCGTTCACGGCGGCCTCGATCGTCCCGCCGGTGCTGATCATGTCGTCGACGAGGAGGGGCGACCGCCCCTGGACCTCGCCCGTGATCGCGTGGACGCTGACGTCCTCGCCGCTCAGGCGGGTCTTGTGCACGACGGCGACCGGCAAGCGGAGGAGCCGCGCATGGCGATCCGCGAGCTTCGCAGCGCCCAGGTCCGGCGCCACGATGACGCTGCGTTCGGAGACCCAGGGCCTCGCTGCCTCCAGGAGCAGCGGCGCGGCGCTCAGGTGCTCGAGCGGGATGGAGAAGAACCCCTCGAGCGCGGCGCTGTGGAGGTCGACGGCCACCACGCGCGAGAGGCCCGCTGCCCTGAAGAGATCGGCGACGAGCCGGGCCCCTACCGGCTCTCTTCCCGAGGCGCGGCGGTCGTGGCGGGCATAGCCGAAATACGGCACGACGGCCGTCACGCGTGCAGCCCCTGCGCGGCGACATGCATCCGCGAGGAACAGGAGCTCGAGGATGTGCTCGTCGACCGGTGGGCTCGTCGGCTGGAGGAGATACACGTCCCGCCCTCGCACGGTCTCCCGGATCTGCACGTGGAGCTCGCCGTCCGCGAAGCGGCGCACCAGGGCGTCGCCGAGGCCGACGCCGAGGCGCGCCGCCACGGCCTGCGCGAGAGGAAGGTTGGCATTGCCGGCGAAGAGGCAGATCTCCATGGCTGCTCCGCTACGCCGCCTGGCGTCCGAGCTCCTCGGCCAGGGTGTCGATGCCTCCGCGGACGGCGGCGATCCGCTGGCGTTCAGCACACCTCTGCGACGAGGCATGATCCCGGCAACGATCGTACCGGCGGAGAGCTGCACGGCGCGCAGGCGACCGGCCACCCATCGATCCGGCTCGGGGTCGCCGCGGCGCACGGGCTCATCCCCAGACGACGCGCGCGGCGACCTGGCCGAGCCGGGTTACGGCGCGCGAGCACGGATCCTGCAACTCCCAGGTCAGCCACAGCCGCACGAGCCCTCGGCGACAGCCGCGCGAGCCGAACGTCCAGCATGAGCCGGGTTCAGGCTCTCGGGTGAAGGCGCACCAGGCATGTCGAGGCTCGTGAGGCTCTGCGCGTGCAGGACGACAGGAAAGGCCGTTCGGAATTCAGGAGGTCCCCCATGACAGTGCTGTCCCGTTGGCGAGAGCCTCGTAGAATCGCGTCGATGATGCGCGCGCTCGACCCGGAGCGCATGATGCGCGAGATGTTCCAGTGGGATCCCTTTGCGGAGATGGAGCCCTTCGCCCGGCTGCGCCAGCCGGAGGCCTGGTTCTCACCGGACATCGATCTCAGAGAGACGAAGGACCGCTTCGTGTGCCGGGCCGACCTGCCGGGCGTGAAGGAGAGTGACATCGAGCTCTCGGTGAGCGGGCGCCAGCTGACGATCAGCGGCAAGCGCGAGGAGGAGCGGGAGGAGCGGGAAGGCGAGCGATTCTACACGTACGAGCGCGCGTACGGCAGCTTCAGCCGCTCGTTCACGCTGCCCGAGGGTGCCGATCTCGACAAGATCCAGGCCGAGCTGAAGGACGGCGTGCTCGAGATCGTCGTACCCAAGACAGCCGGGGTCCAGCCGAAGCAGATCCCGCTCCGCACCGCCAAGGAGCCGAGCGCCGAGGGGGCAGCCGAGGCGAAGAAGAACGAGGCCAAGAAGGCCGCCTGAGGTGGACGTGACGCGCGCCCAGGCCCGCCGCGCGGTCCGCGGGGCGCGCTCCGCCGGCACAAAGCAAAAGAGGCCGGGCACGTCGCATCGTGCCCGGCCCGGTTTCGTGAGGTCGCGGTCAGGCGGCTCCGGTGACCGCCGGTCCGCCGCTCCCGTCGGAGCGCTTGGTGCGGCTCTTTCCGCCCGTGCGGCCGATAGCGGCCATGTGCGCCCGGTCGGTGCTCACGCGCTCGCCGCCCTTGCGGCCAGCGCTCCTGGCCTCCTCGGGCGTGAACTCGTGGGCTCTCCCGCTCTCGTGCGCGGCCTTGCCGCCCTTGCTCGCGATCTGGCGCTGCCTGCGGGGCTCCATGGCCGCGAACCCCCGGCGGAGAGTCTCCTTCGTGGGCTCGTTCGAACTCTCCGGCATGGGTGCGGGCGACGAGTTTACCCCCCGTCGTAGCTCGTGGTTGATATCCTGTTTGTCTCCGGTATTCATCATCTCGTCTGTTTGTTCATGCGGGCCTCGCGCCTGTGCGTGTGGGCCTCGATTGAGTTTAATTATTATGATCTGTTTGCTCGCCACGCGCCATAGGGGTGCTCCGGCGCGCTGCGCTGCTCGGGCCAGCTCGGCGCGCCGGCCTCAATGACCTTGCGGGGATGGGCTTCTCGGATCCGACGCCGGCACCATGGAGCCTGCGCTGGGAGGAAGCCATGACCACCGTTGGGGAGCTCTGCAATCGGCGCGTCGTCACCATCGGCAAGACCGACACCGTTCTGGAGGCCGCGCGCCGCATGCGGGCGCATCACGTCGGCAGCCTGGTCATCGTCGACGAGTCCGCCGGGAGGACCGTGCCCACCGGCATCATCACCGACCGCGACATCGTGGTCGGCGTGGTGGCGGTCGCGAGTTCATACCTGGAGTCTCTCCATGTGGCGGATGTCGCGATCGAGCCGCTGGTCACAGCGCGGGAGCAGGAGAGCCTGCTGGACACCCTCGGGCGGATGAGCGCCGAGGGCATCCGACGCGTGCCGGTGGTGAACGACGAGGGGGGGCTCCAGGGAATCATCGCCTTCGACGATCTCCTCGAGTTCCTGTCGGGCGAGCTCTCCGAGCTGAGCGCGCTGCTCGCGAGGCAGCAGCGGCGGGAAGCGCAGAAGAGGATCTGAGGGCCGGGTCGGGGGCGAGGAGGTCACGGTCGGCACGCGACCGGAGGAGGGGCTTCATGCTGTTTCGAGATCGCGTTGATGCAGGGCGCCGCCTGGCCTTCGCGCTGAGGCGTTATCGCGACGAGGCGCCCGTCATCCTCGGGCTCCCGCGCGGCGGCGTCCCGGTCGCCTACGAGGTCGCTCGGGCGCTCAAGGCGCCGCTCGACGTCTGGGTGGTGCGCAAGCTCGGCGCTCCTGGGTACGAAGAGCTGGGCCTGGGCGCGATCTCGGAGGGGGGAGAGGTGTACCTCAACGACGAGGTGCTGGCGGAGCTCGGCGTCCCCCAGGAGGACGTCGCGGCGATCGTGGACCGCAAGGCCGCCGAGGTCGAGGCCCGCGTGCAGCGCTTCCGGCGCGACCGGCCGCCGCCCGACATCGAGGGGCGCACCGTCATCGTCGTCGACGACGGCATCGCGACCGGCGGGACCGTGCGCGCCGCGCTCCGGGCCGTCCGGCGGCGCGGGCCGAGGCGCCTCGTCCTCGCGGTCCCGGTCGCGTCCGCGAGGACGCTCGACTCCCTGCGCCCCGAGGTCGACGAGGTGGTCTGTCTCGACGCGGATCCTCACCTGTTCGCGATAGGCGCCTATTACCGGGACTTCAGCCAGACCACGGACGACGATGTCGTGGAGCTGCTCGAGCGGACGCGCGGCGGCGGCGCGGGCGCGGAAGCCGAGGAAGAGCCGGAGGGCCCGCCGGGAGACGAGCTCCCCGTCGCGATCGAGATCGACGAGGGCGCGCGCCTGGAAGGCAGCCTGACGATCCCCGCCGGGGCGACGGGCCTGGTCCTGTTCGCCCACGGGAGCGGCAGCAGCCGGCATAGCCCGCGCAACCGGTTCGTCGCCGAGGTGCTCCAGAGCGCCGGGCTCGCCACGCTGCTCTTCGACCTCCTCACCGGCGAGGAAGAGGCGGCGGATGAGCGGACAGGCCACCTCCGGTTCGACGTCGAGCTCCTCGCACGGCGGGTCCTGGGCGCGGCCCTGGCCACGCGCGAGCTGCCCGAGACGAGCGCGCTGCGGCTCGGCTACTTCGGCGCGAGCACCGGCGCCGCGGCCGCGCTGATCGCCGCGGCGGAGCGCCCGGACCTCGCGGACGCCGTGGTGTCGCGGGGCGGGCGCCCCGACCTCGCCGGCGCGTACCTCGAGCAGGTCCGCGCGCCCACGCTGCTCCTCGTCGGGAGCGAGGACACCGAGGTGCTCGCGCTCAACCGGCAGGCGCTCGAGCGCCTCCACGGACCGCGACAGCTCGCGATCGTGGGGGGAGCGACGCACCTGTTCGAGGAGCCGGGGACGCTGGAAGAGGTCGCCCGCGCGGCCAGCGCGTGGTTCGTTCGCTACCTTTCGCCCCGGGAGCTCGAGGCGACCGCGTAGCTGCGCGAGGGCAGCGGCGCGGCCGCCGGATGCGTCCAGCCCGTGAGCCCGGTCGCTGCGCCCGCACGGGCGAGGCATCGCTGCGGCCGGCGGCTTCGGCTGCAAGCCTGCAAAGCCCGAGCCCATTCAAGCCGCCCAGGCGCCACTCCCAGCGGCTCCAGAGCGCAGGAACGAGGCGTCGCCCGCCACGCCGCTGCGGGCAGCCGCCACCACGCCGCCGGCCCGCATGCCCCGTCGCACAGGCATCGAGGTCTGGTCCGGTCGCCCCGGTGTCCCGAGGCCTGAGCCTCCGCGGAGCTGGCGGCGCTCGCCCGCGCGCGGCGCGCAGCCCGTTGCGGGGACGGCGCCGAGGCCCACCCTCTCCTGGGATATGCGCCCCGGCGCTCCGGGGCGGCGGTCGCCTTCTTCGCGGCGCGCACGGCGAAGCCGGCGGCATCACCCAGCACATCGGCGCCCACCGCGTGAAGACGAGCACGGGGACGATCACGTTCCTCGACACGCCGGGGCACGAGGCCTTCACGCAGATGCGCGCCCGCGCCGCGTCGGTGACGGACATCGTCGTGCTCGTCCTATCTCCGGGTGATCGACGCGCAGCACGCCCATGTTCGCACCGCGGCGCCTCCCTCCCTGCTTGATGCTGTCCGTCGCGCAGTCGAAGATGCTCATGAACGACACGGGGCCGGAGGCCGCTCCGCCGGTGGAGGCGACCAGCGCGTCCTTCGGCCTGAGGCGCGAGAACGAGAAGCCGGTGCCGCCGCCCGACTGCTGGATGAGGGCCATGTGCTTGAGCGCGTCGAAGATCCCGTCGAGGCTGTCCTCGACGGGCAGCACGAAGCACGCCGAGAGCTGCCCGAGCGAAGTGCCGGCGTTCATCAGCGTCGGAGAGTTCGGCAGGAAGTCGAGCGCAGCCAGCGCGTCGAAGAACGCCTCCTCCCATGGCTCCGGACGGCCGCCGGGGAAGCTGCCCTCCGCTCGCGCGACCGCGCGGCGGAACAGGTCCTCGGGCGTCTCGAGGATCTCCCGGTTCGCGGCTCGCCTGAGGTACCGCGCCTCGAAGACCCGCTTCGAGTTGTCGGTGAGCGAAAGCGCCATGTCGTGCTCCGATTCCGGCCGCTGCGCGCTCGCGCCGACGCTTCAGGAGCCCGCGAGCCCGCCGCGCCTTGCGGCGTTGCGGCGTCAGCTCCAGCGCAGCAGCAGGCCGCCGTCCTCCCCGAGCTCGAGGCTCGTCCCGAACCGCGCGCCCTCTCGGTTCAGCACGTCTCTGAGCCAGAGCGCGTCCTCCGCCGCGGCACGGTGGAGGCGAAATTTCCTCATCCGCAGCGGCACCAGCTCCAGGCGGACGAGCTCCCCGGTCCCCGCGCGCAGCGTCGCAAAGTACATCATGACCAGATCGCTCCGGTAGGCCTCGAACCCGCTGATACCTTCATAATCATTCACGAAGTCGCCACAGCCGTAGAGGATCAGCCGCCCCGCGTGGACCTCGATCGCCTTTGGATGATGCGAGGAGTGCCCGTGAACCACGTCGACGCCCGCGACGTCGACGAGGGCGTGGGCGAGCGCGACCTGCTCCTCCGGGACCTCGTACCCCCAGTTCGGGCCCCAGTGGACCGAGGCCACGACGATGTCGCCCTCCCGCTTGGCCGCCCGCACCACGTCCAGCACGCGACGGACGTCCGCGGGAGACGACTCATCCACCCAGTGGATCCCCGGACGGTCCGCCGAGGCGCCCCAGCTCCGCGGGGCGCCGCTGGTCTGCGAGCCCCACGAGAAGATCAGGACCCGCCCCTTGCCCTCGATCTCGATGAGCGCCGGCGCCGCTGCCTCGTCGTCGTCGCGGCCCGCGCCGGCCGTCGCCACATCCGCCGACCGCAGCGCGGCGATCGTGTCGATCAGCCCGGCAGCTCCCCAGTCGAGGATATGGTTGTTGGCCAGCGCGCAGCAGTCGATCTGCGCCGCAGTGAGGCACGGGACGTTCCCTGGGTGCATCCGGTAGTTGATCCCCTTGAGACACGGCTCATCGCTGGTCGTGATCGCCGTCTCGAGGTTGACCAGCCGGACGGCAGGCGCCCGCCGGCTCCACGCTTCGAGCGCGGCCCCCCAGACGTACGAGAAGTCGGCGGGACGATGGATGGGGCCGCTCGCGCGCTCGGCGAGCTCGATGTAGCCCCTCGCGTCCTCCACGGCCAGCTCGTACAGCACCGGATCGCTGGGGCACGGCAGGATCTGATCGATCCCGCGGCCGGTCATCACGTCACCGCAGAGGAAGACGGTGACAGCATCTGTGGTCGATGTGCCCTGCGTCCGCTCCCTCGCCTCATCTTGCACCATGGTGATTGCCCCGCTCGATCTGCAAGGGTGCAAGGGAGAGACCAGGTGCGGCGCGTGGCCTTCGCCTCCGGATTGCAGGAGCGAGCTCGGCGACGTCACGGAGAACCAGACTCCTCATCCTCCCCGGCGGCGTCGAGCTCCCGGCGCTCCTCCTTTCCCTCCTGCTCGATCTCCTCGACGAGGATCTCGGAGATCCGGCGGCCGTGGACGCGCTCGGCCGTGAACCTCAGGCGCTCGAGCTCCATCTGCTCCCCCTGGGCCGGCAGGTGACCGAGGACGCCGAGCATGAGGCCGCCGACGGTGTCCCACTCGGTGGCCGGCAGCTTCACGTCGAGCACCTCGCTCAGCTGGTCCACCGACGTGCGCGCGTTCACGCGATAGGCCTTCTCGCCGACAGGCTTCACGTTCGGCTCCTCGCGGTCGTATTCATCGGCGATCTCGCCGACGATCTCCTCGAGCACATCCTCCAACGTCACGAGCCCGCCCAGCGTCCCGTGCTCGTCCACGACGAGCGCCATGTGGAACTTGTCGCGCTGCATCTCCTTGAGCAGCTCGGCGACCTTCTTCGACTCGGGGACGAGGTGCGGCTTCTGCGCGATCCCGGAGAGCGGTCGCTCGACGTGGCCGGCGTGATACTCGCGCACCACGTCCTTCGCATACAGGACACCGACGATATCATCGAGCCCGGCGTCGCAGATCGGGATGCGCGAGTAGCCGCTGTTGATGAACAGGCTCATCGCCTCCGGCAGCGGCGTGCTCGCCGGGGCGGCCACGATGTCGGGCCTCGGCGTCATCACCTCGCGGACCACGGTGTCGCCGAACTCGAAGATCGAGTGGATGAGCTGCTTCTCCTCTTCCTTGATGGCCTCCTCCTCCGACGCCACGTCGGCCATGGCTCGGATCTCTGCCTCGGTGACGAAGGGCCCCTCCTTGAGCCCCTTGCCGGGCAGGATGACGTTGGTGACCCCGATGAGCAGGCGCGCCACCGGCCCGAGCATGGCGCCCAGGGCGAGGACCATCGGCGCGAGGCGCAGCGCGACCCGGTCCGTGTGCTGCACGGCGAAGGTCTTGGGCATCGCCTCGGCGAGCACGAACAAGAGCACCGTCATGATCAGCGTCGCGACCAGGTCGCCGTAGCCGCCGAGGACCCGCAGCGCCACGGAGCCGGCGAGGGTGGTGCCCGCGAGCTGGAAGAGCAGGGTGAGCAGGAGGACGACGTTCAGGTGCGGCGCGGGATCGTCGACCAGCTTCACCAGCGACGCCGCCCCCTGCCGGTTCTCGTCGCGCAGCCGGTAGGCGCGGACGCGGCTCATGCGCGTGATCACGACCTCGGCCGCTGCCGTCAGCGCCGCCAGAAGGATCAGGACCGCCACCGCGCCGAGCCCCACCCAGTCCGCGCTTGTCATCGCCAGCTTGCTCCGCATCGCGAGCGCCGCGCCGCCGCCGACGTTCCTTGGCGGCGGCGCGGCGTATCCGCAACTCGAGCGAGACGGAGCCGGCGGACGCGCGCTCTGGGAGCGACCAGCGTGGCTCGGCGCAAAGGGAGCGCCCGGGCGCGGGCGGCGCGGCTCATCGCGGGATCCGCTGGTCCGCGAGTTGCACCGAGCGCGGAGCGAGATGCCGTTACCCAGGATCAGCGCCGCCGAGCTCATGACCGAGAACCCCCGGACCGTGCGGGTCAACGACCCCATCGGCGAGGCGGTGGACGTGCTGCAGACGACGGACTTCCGCCACCTGCCGGTCGTCGACGAGCAGGGTGAGCTGGTCGGGATGCTCAGTGATCGCGACCTGCGCGCGCTCCAGCTGCCCTACGCGGAGGACGCCGCGGTGGTCGACGCAGCGCTACAGAAGGCCCGCATGCCGGTGTCCACGATGATGAGCAGCAATGTCCTGAGCGTCGGTCCCGACGCGGACGTGACCGAGCTCATGGAGCTCATGCTCGAGAACAAGATCGGCGCGCTCCCGGTCGTCGACGGAGAGGGGGCGCTGCTCGGGATCGTCAGCTATGTGGACATCTTTCGCGGGATCCTCGGGGAGGCGTGACCCGCCGTCGCCTTCGCGCGCGCATCCCCTCGTACAGCCGCTCCTCTTCCGCTTCCGCCGACGGCCGCTCATGGAGCAGAGGCTGTGCGTTCACACGTGCCGCCGGCACCGTCGCGCGTCGGGTTGCCCGTGTCCCGGGGGAGGACCCCGGAGTTGCCCAGCCGCCTGCCTCGTCGCCAGATCGCCCTCGATCCACCCTGCTCTGAGGATCTCATGCTGCGGCCCGCCCCTCGAGCTTCCCGACCGCGGTGGTGTCGAGCGCGATGGCCGTCGGCCGACCGAAGATCGAGATCGTGACCTTGACCTTGCGCTTGTCCGGATCCACCGAGGCGACCGTGCCCGTGAAGTTCGCAAACGGCCCCTCGTTCACGCGGACCGCGTCGCCGACGGCGAACGCCACCCGCGGCCTCGGCTTCAGCGCGCCCTCCCGGAAGCCCCGCCGCACGGCCTCGATCTCGGCGCGCGACACCTGCCGCGGCGCTCGGTCGCCGAGGAAGCGAACCACGCGCGGCGTACCCTTCACGAGGTCGAACGCCCGGTCGTTCATCTCCAGCTCTGCGAAGATGTAGCCTGGAAACGTGCGCCGCGGCTTGACGCCCGCCCCGGAGCTTCGCGAGGCCGGCTCCGTGATCGCCTCGCTGGGGATCAGGATCTCGCCGAGCGCGCTCTCGAGGCCGTGCTGCCTGAAGCGCTGATGGAGCGCGTCGCGCACCTTCGTCTCGAAGCCCAAATAAGTCTGGATCACATACCACTTCTTCATGTTGCGCGTACCTCTTGGGAGCATGGCGAAGCCCCTGTCGCGCGCAGGCGGCCCTCGCTCCGGACCGCGGCGTCGGCGGCGCCCACGCCGGGCGCTTCGGGGCTATCCTCTCGGTGGCGCGCTCGACCGCGTCTCGCCTGCGCTCGCTCGAGCCGCTCCCGCGGCGAGCGATCGTCTCTCCGGGTACGATAACCATCGCCGCCGACCTCGCCAGTCAGCCGTTCCATCGTGCCCGTGCCGGCAGCCATCGAGGTAGGGCTGCCGGTCGCGAATCGGCGATGGACCCGAGCCGCAGGCGGTCGTCAGCCTTTGCCGGCGATGACGACCGCGCTCGCCTGCGGCCCCTGCTCGCCCTGCTCCTCCACGAACCGCACCTGGGTGCCGACCGATAGCCGGTTGAACCCGTGGCCGTGGACGCAATGGCTGTGGAAGTACACCTCGCGGCCGTCGGGCGCCTCGATGAAGCCGTACCCCCGCTCCGGGAAGAGCTTCGAGACCCGGCCGTGCGGCCGCTCCTCATGGGCCTTCACGTCTCCCCGCTGCCGTCGCGCGTAGTCCTCGAGCTCCCGGCGCACCTGGTCGAACGCTTCCCGGATCGCGATGTAGACGTCCTCGTGGAAGCGCTGCGGCGGCGGCTCGTACTGGCCGACGAGCTCGCCGCCAGGCACGGTCAGATCGACGCGCACATGGTACACGGTGCCCGCCGTCCTCGCTCGCCGGTGCGACGCCTCGACGATCACGCGGCAGGACATGATGCGCGGGTAGAACCTGTCGAGCTTCGCCACGCGCTCGCGCACCGCCGCCTCGATGGCGTCCGAGCGCTCCAGGTTACGAAACGTCACTTCAGGCGGGATGATCATGAGTCGTCCCCCATCGTCCAGACCGCTGCCCCGGCGTCCGCTCGGTCTGGAAGGTGCTCCCGACCATGCTTCCACCATCGGCGCTCGGGTCTACACTGGCAACGGCCGTGCCCCGGCCTTCGGGGCCGCGGGGCATCGGCCGTGGTCACGAGCGCTGCTGGCTCGCCGTCACTTCTTTTCGCACCGCCTCCCCGAGATCGTGGAGCTCCCGACCGAAGAGGTCGATAAGATCGTCGGCCGAGAGCAGTCCGATGAGCTCCCCATCCGGCGAGACCACGGGCATCCTGCGCACCCCGAGCTCTCGCATCCGCGCGGTCGTCGCCTCGAGGCGGTCGAGCGGACCTGCGGTGATCGCCGGCTGGCTCATCACGTCCGCGATCGTGGTGCGCTCGGGGTCGCGCTCCGCCGCCATCACGCGCAGCACGAGGTCCCGATCGGTGACGACCCCGACGGGCCGCGTCCCGTCCGCGACGACGACGAGCGCGCCCACGCCCTGATCGACGAGCAGCTCCGCGGCCGCCCCGACGGACGCCTCCGGCCGCACCGTCACCACATCTCTCCTGCAGAATTCGATCAGCGACATCAGCGCCCTCCCGTCATGGGGCCTCGTCTCCTGCTCCTCCTCGGGTCACCACGGCGATGTCGGAGAGCTCCCGCCCGAGGAGCTCCACGAGGTCGTCGCAGGTCACGATTCCAACGAGCTCGCCGCCCGCGCCGACGACCGGCAGCCGGCGCACCGCGCGCGCGCGCATGAGCGCCGCCGCCTCGGCGACGGAGGCGTCCGCGGACAGCGTTGCCGCCGGTGCGCTCACGACCTCGGCGAGGCGAAGCTGCTTCGGATCATGCCGCTTGGCGAGCACCCGCACGACCAGGTCCCGATCGGTCACGATCCCCGGGCCGCCGGCGGTCTGCACGACGACCGAGCCAATCCCCTGGTCCCGCATGAGCCGCGCCGCCTCGGCGGCGGTCGCATCCGGCTGCAGGGTCTCGACCTTCGCGGTGCAATAATCGATGACAGCCATGGACCAACCCCTCTCGCGATCCCTCGGATCACCGGCGGAGAGGAAGCATGGGGTGTGCCCGCCGCTGCCGATGAGCGGCACGTAGCCCCGATGCAGACGAGCGGCCCGAGCCTGCCGCTCTCGGTGCCGGCGAGCGCGCGGGCTCGCCATCCTCCGCACGCCGCCCGACGGCCCTTCCCGTCTCCTCTTGGCTTGGCGGCCTTGGCGCCTTGGCGGTTTCTCTACTGATCCGGGTGACTTCCCGTAGTGGCGGTAGAGCTCCGTCGGTCCGCCCGCCTGTCCTCAGGGAGTCATGAGGCGGCGACAGCCCTCCACCGCGCGGAGGCCACGTCCTGGGAGACCTCGATCTCATTGTTCACGTCGTTCACGCCGAAGACATACCAGGCGTCGTGCTCGGCGGTCCTGCGTTGCTCCTCGCTCGCCACGAGGCCTCGCAGCGTGACGCGCGAGCGCTCTGTGCGGACCCCGATCTCCGACGCGTCGAGGAGCGGATCCTTCTCGAGGACGATGCGCACCGCGTCGGAGATCTCGTCGTCGTTGTCCTCCTCCGGGGCGTCGACCTCGAGCGCGTTCACGACGTCGCGGGTCCCCGGCGCCCACCAGCAGAGCACGCCGGCCAGGCGCTTGTGCGAGAGGCTGGGCACGGCCCCTTCGAGCCTCACGACTCCCTCATCGACGGCGACCTCGAGCGCGCCGCGCGGCCGCGGCGGCTCGCGAAACACATCGAGCGCGCCCCCGCGGCGCACCCGGACGGTGCACTCGTCGAAC
Organism: Sorangium cellulosum So0157-2; assembly: GCF_000418325.1. GTDB lineage: Bacteria > Myxococcota_A > Polyangia > Polyangiales > Polyangiaceae > Sorangium > Sorangium cellulosum_D. The sequence continues at coordinate 10,389,354 of NC_021658.1, read as the reverse complement.
GTCGGCTCCGAGAGCAGGACATCCCGGAGATGATCGAGGACCTCGGCGTCGCTCATGCCGACGCTCGGCTCGACGCGGAGCCGGTCGGCGACCCAGCGCACCTCGGGGAGCGCCGCGCCGCGCTCGAGCGCCCGCTTCTTCGCCGCAATATCCGGGAGCTCGCCCTCCATCGTGAGCACGCCGTCCAGATACTCCAGTCGGACCGGATATCGATGGAGGTCGAACCCGAGCCGGCCCAGCGCGGCGTGGGCCCTGCTCGTGACCGATTCTGCGCCATCCATGCTTCGAGCCATGGTGCCGAGCCGCGGCGATGTACAGGCCACGCGGCGGCCAAAGCCGCCCGCTGCGCGGCGGTCGCCGCCGCACACCTCGCCCGCGCCCCCGCGCCGGGGCCTTCCGCGAGGCGCTCGCGTGGTTATCATGCATTGCGGCGTAGAGCGTCGGACGAGAGAGCGCCCGCGCATGCTCCGCCGCAATCTCCTTCCACGCTGCGCGCGACGCTGCGCATGCGCGCAAACTACCCACGATGAGACAGACCATTTCCATTGTCGACAGCAACAACAGCCCTATCCGACCTGTCCGAATCCGACCCATCCGACCTGAAGAGTCCAGCGAGTCGCGCTCCCCCGCCGCGCCGTGCCCGCGAGGGCCCCTGAGCGTGGCCCGGCCGCGCCGCAATGTGGCGCCCGGGCGCGAGGGCGCGAGCCGCTATCTCGGCGGCTTCGGCAGGCGTCCCGCCCTGACGCGCGAGGGAGAGATCGCGCTCGCCCGCCGCATCGAGGAGGGGGAGGCGGCCATCGTGCGCGCGCTGGTGGGCTCGCCCGTCGCGCTCCGCGGGCTCGCCACGATGGGCGAGGAGCTCGCAGCGCACAAGCTTCGTGCGCGCAACGTCCTCCGCGCCGCCGACGAGGAGGAGGACGTCGCCGGCGAGCCGATCGAGGCCTGGCTCATCGCGCTGCTCGAGCGCGCCGGCACGCTCGCCGAGGCGCTCGAGGCCGGCCGATCGCGGCGGCGTGATCGCGACGCGCTCGCCTCCGGGCTCGAGCGCGCCCGGCTGCACCGCCGCGTCCTCGACCGCGTCGTCGACGCGCTCCGGGCAGCCCCGGCGAGCGACGGGGCCGCGCGCGCCCTCCTCCGGGCGATCGAGGACGGCCGGCGGACGGCCGATCTCGCCAGGGCCGAGCTGGTCGCGTCGTGCCTGCCGCTCGTCGTCAGGTACGCGACCAGGTACCCGCACCCGGGCCTGTCGCTCCACGACCTCATCCAGGAGGGCAACATCGGCCTGCTTCGCGCGGCCGACAAGTTCGACTTCCGCCGCGGCGTCCGGTTCCGCACCTACGCCGCGTGGTGGATCAAGCAGCAGCTGGCGCGCGCGATCTCCGATCAGGCGCAGACCATCCGCGTACCGGTGCACATGGTGGAGAGCCGCCGGAAGCTCCTCCGCGAGCGGCGCGCGCTCGCCCAGGAGCACGGACGCGAGCCCGACGGCGATGAGCTGCTCGAGCGGACCGGCTTCTCCCAGGCGAAGGTCGAGCTCGCCCTCGGGCTCGCGCCCGCGCCGATCAGCCTCGACGCCCCCGTCGGTGAGGACCGCGAGGCGCGCGTCGGCGATTTCGTCCCCGACCCGAGCGCGCCGGCGCCCGACGAGCAGGTCGACGAGGGCCGGATGCGCGCGCAGGCGAAGCGGCTGCTCGACGAGCTCACGCCGCGCGAGCAGGACGTGCTCCGGTGCCGCTTCGGGCTCGACGGCGCGCCCGAGCGCACCCTCGCGGAGATCGGCGCGTCGATGTCGCTGTCGCGCGAGCGCATCCGCCAGATCGAGGCGATCGCGCTGCGCAAGCTCAGGGCCCGATCGAAGCAGATGCAGCTCGACAGCTACCTCGTCCAGTGAGGCTCGGGGCGCACGGCCCCTCTCGCGGAGGGCGGGTCGAGGGCGGCCACCTCCGTGCCATGGCTCTTGCTAGTCATGCCGGTGCTCGTCGGCACGTCGGGGTGGCAGTACCCCCACTGGCGAGGACGCTTCTACCCCGAGCGCCTGAGCGCTTCGCGCTGGCTCGAGCACTACGCCCAGCGCTTCCAGGCCGTCGAGGTGAACTCCGCGTTTTACCGGCTCCCCGAGGCCTCGACGTGCGAAGACTGGGCCGCCCGCACGCCCGAGGACTTCGTGATGGCGGTCAAGATGAGCCGCTTCCTCACGCACATGCGTCGCCTCCGCGAGCCGGCCGAGCCGGTGGCGCGGTTCCTCGATCGCGTGCGGCACCTGGGCAGCAAGCTCGGTCCGGTGCTGCTGCAGCTCCCGCCCCGGATGAAGGCCGATGCGGGTCGGCTCGCGGCCGCCCTCGATTGCTTCCCGCGGTGCGTCCGCGTGGCCGTCGAGCCCCGGGACGCCTCGTGGTTCACCGATGAGATATCGGAGCTGCTCTCCGCGCATGACGCGGCGCTGTGCATCGCCGACAGCCCCTGGTTCAAGCCGCCCTTCCGCCGCACGGCGACGTGGGCTTACCTGAGGTTCCACGCAGGGCGCGCCACGCCGAGCCCGTGCTACGGCGGGGCCGCGCTCCGCGCCGCGGCCGAGCGGCTGGCCGCCGCGTGGGGCCCGGGCGCAGACGCCTATGTCTTCTTCAACAACGACGGCGCCGGGTGCGCCGTGCGCGACGCCATCGTGTTCGCGCGTGCGGCGGAGCGAGCTGGGCTGTCGGCGACCAGGGTGCCCCCGCGGCGCGAGGTGCGGGTGGGGTGAGGCGGGGCACGGTGATTGCTGCGACAGGTGGACACGATGGACACACACCAAGCTGGTCCACCATGCCATGGGACCTGGACCGGCAGGGGGGCAGCATGGAGCCTGTGCAGCGAATCCTGGCCGCGACGGATCTCTCGGAGCTCTCGGCCGCGGCCGTGAGGGTCGCCCTGGGACGAGCGCGTTCCTCGGGCGCCGAGCTCCAGGTCCTCCACGTCGCAGCGTCCACGCAGGCCCAGCCGACGGCGGCGGACGCGCTGCGTGGCTTCGTGGCAAAGCTCGGCGACGGGGTTCGTATCGTCCCGCTCGTCCGGGTGGGATCTGCCTCGGAAGAGATCGTCAGGTGTGCGGAGGAGAACGACGCCCAGCTGATCGTGATGGCCCGCCACGGGCACACCGGCCCCACGGCCGTGCTGCTGGGCAGCGTGGCCGAGCGCGTCGCGCGGACCTCGAGCCGCTCCGTGCTGATCGTGCCCCCGGAGACCGACGCCCGCGGGAGCGGGGTGATCATGGGGCCGCCGCCGCACGCCTTGCGGTTCCACTGCCTGCGCTGCGGCGTGCGCTCCGAGTACCAGTTCTGCGCCGCGTGCCGCGCGCATCTCCGCATGTTCGATGTGCCCGCAGGAGCTTGGCCTCCGGAGGCCCCCGCGGCGGGCATCCTCAGCGCGGAGCGAATCGAAGGGCTCCTCGAGCGCAGCGCCTTCGGTCGGCTGGGCTGCCACGCGGAAGGACGAACGTACGTCGTGCCGATGAGCTACGCCTACGAGAAAGGCCGCCTTTACCTGCGCTCGGCGGAAGGCACCAAGGTCCGGATGATGCGCGAAAACCCGGATGTCTGCTTCCAGGTCGACCACATCCAGAGCCTCGCTGACTGGGAGAGCGTCATCGTGTTCGGCGGGTTCCGCGAGCTCACGGCGCAGGAGGCGGTCGAAGGCATGCAGCGCATCCACGAGCGGCTGGCGTCCCTCCTCGCCGAGGAGGGCGCGTGGCCCCGCCCATCCGAGGCGCCCGCCGACGACAGGCTCGGCCATCGAGCCTACACCGGGGCGCGCGGCGCGGTCGTCGGTTGCATCGAGCCCGTGGAGAAGACGGGGCGCTATCAGATCCGCTGAACCTCGGCGGGCGACATCATCCTTTACGCCCTTTACGCCGAGGAAAGGTGCTCCGGCGAGCTCCGCTCCACGGAGGGTGCCGCGCTCGCGACGAGGCTCGAGGACGCCGGGGCGGCCCGCTGGTATCTCGAGCAGTCGCGGGCGCTGGGCGATGCGTTGCTCTTGCACTGGGATCCCGGGCGCAATCACCTCGTCGCGACCCGTGATCAGGACGGGCGGCCGAGCCCTCGGAGCGGCCTGGACAGCTCGGTCGTCGTCGCGACGCTGGGCGGATATGCCACGGAAGACGATCTCCACCTCGAAGGGATCTGTCCTTGTCCAGTGGACCAGGAGCAGGTGCTCGCGACGGCCGCGGCGCTGGAGAGCACCTTCGAGGCCATGTACCCGATCAACGATCCGTCGAGGCGTATCGCGGGGATCGCCATCGGCCGCTACCCGGAAGACGGCTACGATGGATATCGCGCGGATTCGCTCGGCAACCCGTGGCCGAGCCTCACGATCGGCTTCGCGGCGTATTGCTACAAGCTGGTCGAACGCTACCTGAGGCTGGAGAGGGCCGTCGTCACCGCCACGAACCTGCCGTTCTTCCAGAGGCTGCCGCTGGAAGACGCGCGCTTCCGCCCAGGCGAGGAGCTCCTCCTCGGCGATCCGCGCTTCGACGAGGTCGTCGATGCGCTGCGGCGCAAAGGGGATGCGTTCCTAGGTCGCGTGCATCGCCACATCAACCCCGGAGGGTCGCTGTCCGAGCAAATGAACCGGTTCACCGGTCATCAACAAGGGGCTCCCGATCTGAGCATGAATTATGCCGCTCATGTGCTCGCGGCTGGGATGAGCGGGCATCTGCCGGTCAGCTCGCGCGAGCGGTACCGGCGAGCCTCGCCGCGCGCTCGCGCAGCGCCGCCTCGGTAGCGTCCGCGCGAGCCGCGCTGCGGAACGCCGCGGCACCCCCGCCCCGCGGGCGCCCATCACGACGATCTACCGGACACCCTCTTCGACCACTTCCTCGAGTCCAGCCGATGACAGCGAGGCGTCGCGTCACCAGGTTCCCTCTCGATTCCGGGCAGTGGGAACCTGGTGCACGGGTCGAAGAGAGCAGCGATGAGCGCCAAGCGAGCGAGCGGACGAGAGGCGCGGGCCGGCGGGCCGACCAAGCCGCGCGGGCCGGGCAAGGGCGCGCAGCCGCGCGAGCCGACCGAGCGGAAGGACGGCACCCCCGACAACGCCGCGGGCAGCGGGCAGGAGGAGGCGCGGGCGGGCGAGGCAGGGGACGAGGACCTCTCCCCGGAAGCGCTCGAAGAGCCGTGGGAAGCAGAGGAAGAGGAGCACGGCGAGCCTCTGGACCGGGGTCACGTGTGCGAGGACAAGGGGCTGGATCGGTAAGGGCGCACGCCCAGCAGCGCCGGCACCTCGCGCGCGTGGTGGGCCTGTCCTCGGGCCTGCCCGCTCCCGAGCCGCCTACGCGCTGGCCGCGCTCCCGGCCGGGCGCGACCCCGGGGCCGCGTTCGCCGCGCGCCTGCGCCTGCCGATGAGCTCGAGGAACTCCGCGCGAGGCGCGGTGTTCGCGATGTCCCCCGCGGCGCACCAGCCCCGCCGCGCCTGATCGATCCCGTGCCGCATGAAGTCGAGCTCCGCCACGGCGTGCGCGTCGGTGGCGACGACGAGCTTCGCGCCGGCCTCTCGCGCGAGGCGGATGTGGACGTCGCAGAGGTCGAGGCGCTCGGGCTGAGCGTTGATCTCGAGCAGCACGCCGAGCTCGCGCGCGGCGCGCGCGATCCGCGGCATGTCGAGCGCGTACGGCTCGCGCTTGCCGAGGAGGCGCCCGGTCGGGTGGCCGAGCGCCGTGACGAACGGGCTCTCGAGCGCGCGGAGGATACGGCGCGTCATGTCGGGCTCCGGCATCGTGAGCTTCGAGTGCACGCTGGCGACGACGTAATCGAGCGCCGCCAGCGCCGCGTCGTCGAGGTCGAGCGCCCCGTCCTCGAGGATGTCGACCTCGGCCCCGTGCAGGATCGCGATCCCGCCGATCGTCCGGCGGAGCCTGTCGATGGCCCGCGCCTGCCTGCGGAACCCCGAGGCGTCGAGCCCGCCCGCCACGCGGACCGCCCGCGTGTGGTCGGTGATGGCCACGTAGTCGTACCCGCGGGCCACGCACGCCCTGACCATCGCCTCGAGCTCGTCGCGCCCGTCGGTGTACGTCGTGTGCACGTGGAGGTCGCCCCGGACGGCGCCGACCTCGACGAGCTCGGGGAGCCGCCGCGCGCGCGCGGCCTCGATCTCGCCGGCGTCCTCGCGCAGCTCGGGCGGGATCCAGGGCAGCCCGACCGCGCGGAAGACGTCCTCCTCCGCCTGGCCCGCGATCCGCCGATCGCCCCGGAACACCCCGTATTCGTTGATCTTCAGCCCGCGGCTCACGCCCAGCGTGCGGACGGCGATGTTGTGGGCCTTCGAGCCGGTGAAGTAGTGGAGGGCCGCGCCGTAGGACGCCGGCGGCACGACGCGGAGGTCGATCTGGAGCCCGGATCGCAGCACGACCGAGCACTTCGTCGCGCCGTGGGCGAGCACCTGCTTGATCTCCGGGTACGAAAGGAGGCGCGACGCGACCGGCTCGCCGTGCCTCGCGGACACGAGGATGTCGACGTCGCCCACCGTCTCCTTGCGGCGCCGGAGGCTGCCGGCCACCTCGACCAACAGGGCCTCGCGCGCCGCCCGGAGGTGCCGGAGCAGCGGCTCGACCTGCGCCTCGGCGTCCGCGAGCCGCACGCGCCCGGCGGTCGCCCGCCGCTTCAGGCAGCCGTCGAGGATCGTCGCGGCGAGCTTCTCGCCGAAGCCGCGCACGCCGACGAGGCGGCCGGACCGGGCGGCCTCCACGAGCTCGTCGACCGTCGCGACGCCGAGGCTGTCGTGGAGCAGGCGCGCGCGCTTCGGCCCGAGCGACGGGATCCGCATCATCTCGACGAGGCTCTCGGGGGTCTTCGCCGTCAGCTCCTTCAGCAGCGGCAGCTCGCCGGTCTCGAGGAGCTCGACGATCTTGCCGGCGAGGTCCTTGCCGATCCCGGGCAAGGCGGTGAGCGCGCCCGCGCCCTCGCGCTCGACGAGCCCCGCGACGGCCTCGCCGAGCGCCCCGAGGGTGCGCGCCGCGGTGCGGTAGGCCCGCACGCGGAACGGGCTCTCGTCCTGGATCTCGAGCAGGTCCGCCACCTCGTCGAAGATGCGAGCGATGTCGACGTTTTCCATTCACCCCTCGGTTCCCGTCGGGTTCCCCTCTGGTTCACGCCTGGACACGTGGGCTCATGGCGCCGTTCATTCGAGCGGGGGCGCGGCCGCCCGTTCCTTCGCCGGCTCGGGGATCTCGGTCATCGTCGCCTCCGTCAACAGCAGCACGCTCGCCACCGACACGGCGTTCTCGAGCGCGACGCGCACCACCTTCGTCGGGTCGATGATGCCCGACGCGACGAGATCCACGTACGCGCCGCGCGCCGCGTCGAACCCGAAATTCCCGCTGCCGGCGCGCATCCGCTCGATCACGACGCCGGCGTCGACGCCGGAGTTCTCCGCGATCTGCCGCGTCGGGGCCTCGAGCGCGCGGCGCAGGATGCGCACGCCGGTGCGCTCGTCGCCGTCGCACCGCTGCTCCTCGTGCTCTACCGCGACGCTCGCGCGCAGGAGCGCGAGCCCCGCGCCCGGCACGATGCCCTCGACCACGGCCGCCTTGGTCGCGCTGATCGCGTCCTCGAACGCCTCTTTCCGTGACTTCATCTCCGTTTCGGACGGCGCCCCGACCCGGACGACCGCCACGCCGCCGACGAGCTTCGCCAGGCGCTCCTGCAGCTTCTCGCGATCGTAGTCGCTCTTCGCCTCCTTCATCTGCCGTCGGAGCAGCTCGACCCTCGCCTGGATGGCGCTCGGGTCGCCGGCGCCGCCGATGATCGTCGTGTTCTCCTGCTTCACGACGACCCGCGCCGCCCGACCGAGCTGGCCCGGCGTCACGTGCTCCAGACGCAACCCGGTCTCCTCGGCGATCACCTGACCTCCGGTCAGGATCGCGATGTCCTCGAGCATCGCCTTGCGCCGGTCTCCGAAGCCGGGCGTCTTGACCGCGACGCAAGCGAGCGTCCCGCGCAGCTTGTTGACGACGAGCGTGGCCAGCGCGTCGCCCTCGACCTCCTCCGCGATGAGCAGGAAGCTCTGCCCCTCTTTGGCGACGTGCTCGAGCAGGGGGAGCAGGTCTTTCATGACGCCGATCCGCTTCTCGTGGATCAGGATGAGCGGCTCCTCGAGCACGCACTCCATGCGCTCCGGGTCGGTCACGAAGTAGGGCGAGAGATACCCGCGGTCGAACTGCATGCCTTGCACGACCTCGACCGCCGTCTCGGTCCCCTTCGCCTCCTCGACGCTGATGACGCCCTCTCCGCCGACCTTCTCCACCGCGTCGCCGACGAGCTCGCCGATGACCGCGTCGTTGTGCGCCGCGACCGTGGCGACCTGGACCTTCTCATTTCGGCTCTGCACAGGGCGGGAGAGCGACCGCACCGCACGGGCGGCCGCCTGGAGCCCCCGCTCGATGCCGCGCTTGAGATCGATCGCGCTCGCGCCCGCGGCGATGTTGCGGAGCCCCTCCGCGAAGATCGCGTGCGCCAGCAGGGTGGAGGTCGTCGTCCCGTCGCCGACCGCGTCGCCCGTGCGCTCGGCCGCCTCGCGGATGATCTGTACCCCGACGTCCTCTTCAGGGTCCTTGAGGCTCATCTCCTTGGCGATCGAGACGCCGTCGTTGCACACGGTGGGGCGTCCCCAGGCGCGCCCGATGAGCACGCTCTTCGACTTCGGGCCGAGGGTCACGCGGACGGCGTCGGCGAGCGCCGTGGCGCCTCGCAGGACCTTCTCCCGGGCAGCGGCGTGGAAGAGGAGTTGCTTGTGGGTCATCGCGGGAGACCTCCTGGACGAGCGCGGCCGCGCCTCTGTGGCCGCCGCCGCCGACACCGTTGATGCAACCCCAGGGCCTGCTCTCTCGGGTGTCGTTCGCGCGCTCCGATCGCCGTCTCCCGGAACCGGAGATCGACGGCTCGCCCGGCCGCGCGCGCCGCGACCTGGCCGAGCGGGTACACCCCCCGCGAGCACGGATCCTGCAACTCCCACCCTCGGCAACCACCGCACGAGCCGATCGTCCAGCATGAGCCGGGCTCAACCGGTCGGGCGAGGGTCCTCCGGACGCGCGAGGCGCTGCGCGTTGCAGGAGTTCAGGAAAGGTCGTCTGGAGTTCGAAGGAGGTCACCATGACGCTGCTGTCACGTTGGCGAGAGCCTCGTAGAATCGCATCGATGATGCGCGCGCTCGACCCGGAGCGCATGATGCGCGAGATGTTCCAGTGGGATCCCTTCGCGGAGATGGATCCATTCGCCCGGCTCCGCCAGCCGGAGGCCTGGTTCTCACCGGACATCGAGCTCCGAGAGACGAAGGATCGCTTCGTGTTCCGCGCCGACCTGCCGGGCGTGAAGGAGAGTGACGTCGATGTCTCGATCAGCGGGCGCCAGCTGTCGATCAGCGGCAAGCGCGACGAGGAGCGCGAGGAGCGGGAAGGCGAGCGCGTCTATGCGTACGAGCGTGAATACGGCAGCTTCTGCCGCTCTTTCACGCTGCCCGAGAGCGCCGATCTCGACAAGATCCAGGCCGAGCTGAAGAGCGGCGTGCTCGAGATCATCGTACCCAAGGCAGCCGGGGTCCAGCCGAAGCAGATCCCGCTCCGCGCCAAGGAGCCGAGCGCCGAGGAGCCGACCGAGGCGAAGAAGATCGAGCCGAAGAAGGCCGCCTGAAGCGCCGCCCAGCGACCGCGCGACGGCCACCGGCGCCCGAGCGCTCCGGGCCGACCACGCCGGGACGAGGCAGCAGCGTCGGGGTGCCCGGAGGAGGCACCCGAGGGCCGGTGTCAGGGGCGAGGGACGTCGGCGACCGGAGGAGGGGCTCATGCTGTTTCGAGATCGCGTTGATGCAGGGCGCCGCCTGGCCTTCGCGCTGAGGCGCTACCGCGAGGAGGCGCCCGTCGTCCTCGGGCTCCCGCGCGGCGGGGTCCCGGTCGCCCACGAGGTCGCGCGGGCGCTCAAGGCGCCGCTCGACGTCTGGGTGGTGCGCAAGATCGGCTTCCCGGGGCGCGAAGAGCTGGGCCTGGGCGCCGTCTCGGAGGGCGGAGAGGTGTACCTCAACGACGAGGTGCTGGCGGAGCTCGGCGCCCCCCCGGAGGAGGTCGCGGAGCTCGTGGACCGCAAGGCCGCCGAGGTCGAGGCGCGCGTCAAGCGCTTCCGGCGCGGCCGGCCGCCGCCCGACTTCGAGGGGCGCACCGTCATCGTCGTCGACGACGGCATCGCGACCGGCGGGACGGTGCGCGCCGCGCTCCGGGGGATCCGGCGGCGCGGGCCGAGGCGCCTCGTCCTCGCGGTCCCGGTCGCGTCCGCGAGGACGCTCGCGTCCCTGCGCCCCGAGGTCGACGAGGTGGTCTGTCTCGACGCGGATCCGCACCTGCTCGCGATCGGCGCCTATTATCAGGACTTCAGCCAGACCACGGACGACGACGTCATCGCGCTGCTCGATCGGGCGCGCGGCGGCGGCTCGGGCAAGGACGAGGGGGAAGCGCCGGCGGAGCTTGCCGGGGAGGAGCTCCCCGTCGCGATCGAGATCGACGAAGGCGCGCGCCTGGAAGGCAACCTGGTGATCCCCGCCGGGGCGACGGGCCTGGTCCTGTTCGCCCACGGGAGCGGCAGCAGCCGGCACAGCCCGCGCAACCGGTTCGTCGCCGAGGTGCTCCAGGGCGCCGGGCTCGCCACGCTGCTCCTCGATCTCCTTACCAAAGAGGAAGAGTCGGCGGATGAGCGGACAGGCCACCTCCGGTTCGACGTCGAGCTGCTCGCGGGGCGGGTCGTGAGCGCGGCCCTGGCCATGCGCGAGCTGCCCCGGACGAGCGCGCTGCGGCTCGGCTACTTCGGCGCGAGCACCGGCGCCGCCGCCGCGCTGATCGCCGCGGCGAGGCGCCCCGACCTCGCGGGCGCCGTGGTGTCGCGGGGCGGGCGCCCCGACCTCGCCGGCTCGCACCTCAAGGCGGTGCACGCGCCCACGTTGCTCCTCGTCGGGGGCGAGGACACCGACGTGCTCGCGCTCAACTGGGAGGCGCTGGAGCTCCTGCGCGGACCGCGGCAGCTCGCGATCGTGGAAGGGGCCACGCACCTGTTCGAGGAGCCGGGGGCGCTGGAAGAGGTCGCCCGCGCGGCCAGCGCGTGGTTCGTCCGATTCCTGGCGCCCCGGGCGCTCGAGGCGACCGCGTAAGGCGTGACGTGCGGGCTATCGCCACGAGCGCATCTCGAGCGGCACCCACTTCCCGAACGCGTCGAGGCCCGTGTGCTTCACGTAGGCCACATAGCCGAACAGCGCGAACAGCGCCGCCGAAGCCGCGAGCAGCGCGCCTGCCGCGTGCCTCGCCAGCGCGGACCTGTCCATCGCCGGAGCGATCAGCAGGCCGAGGCCGCTCGCGCCGTACATCGCCGCGGCGAGCGCCGGGTTTTGCGTCATCCCGTGGCGCGCGATGGCCAGCGCGAGCACCAGGTTGGTGATGCCCCCGAGGGCCCCGAGCAGGAGCAGGGGACCCAGGCGCTCGCCGAGCGACAGCGCCGGTGCGCCGATCACGAGCAATGTCCCGAAATAGACGAGCGGCTCTCCGAAGAGGATGTTGTACCCGCCCGGGAGGGGCCATGTCAGCACGACGTGGAGGCCCGTGATGAGCAGGATGAGCCCGCACGCCCCGAACGCCCAGGCGAAGCTGCGGCGGCGAGCCTGCGAGTCACCGGCGGCGGGCGTGCCGAAGAGATACCAGGCCCCGAGCGCCAGCGCCGCCGCCGCCGTGACGAGCGGAAGCGTGAGATAGTTGATGTACATGGATTCCTCATCGTCGTGCGAGCTGGTCGTCGCCGAGCCAGCACCCGACGCTGCCGAGCCGCGCCGGAGAACGTAGAGCCGGCGTATGCGCGCCGGCAGCGCGGCGACGCCCGCGGGAGACGCGACCTACGTCAGCGAGGCGTGGGCACGTCCGCGTCCAGCCGGTCGAAGCAGCGGAACGGGTCCTCCAGCATCTCGCGCACGGTGCGCGCCAGCACGCTCGCGTGGAAGCCGTCGATGAATCGGTGATCGAACGTGGCGCTCACGCGCATCACCTTGCCGGGCACCACCTTGCCGTCCTCGACCACCGGCTCGTCCCTCACCACGCCCGGGACGACGAGGACCGGCGTCCGCGTGTAGGGCACGAGCGGCACGTAGGCGTTCTCCAGGCCCAGCGAGCCGACGTTGGTCACCGTGAGCGCGCCGAACGGATCGCGCGGGAGCCCGAGCTTCGACAGGTCCAGGTTGAGCGTATACATCATGAACGAGAGCAGGCGCAGGAAGGCGTTCATGAAGAGGAACGGGATGAGCCGGGTCGCGCGCTTCGTCTCTTCCACCGCCCTGTCGCGCCTCCTGCGTGCGCGTTCGATCGTCCGGTCCAGCTCGTCGACGATTTGCACCAGGCTCTTTTCATGGGCCCGCTCGATCGTGGTCACGGTGAGATCCGCCTCGCCGTCGCCGCCGGCCGCCTGCACGACCAGCACCGAGATGGTGACGCCGCGCCGGAGATAGATCTTGTTCCAGCGCAAGATGGCGTTGGCGTCGGGACAGCGGCGCAGCGCCTCGGCGCAGGCCTTGGCGATGAGGTGCGTCACCGTCAGCCGCCGGCCGGTGCTGCGGCGGAACGCCTGGATATAGTCGAGCGCGCGGTCCATGCGCAGCGTGAGCGTGCCGTACACCGACGGATCGTACGCGGTGCGCCAGGTGCCGATGGCGAGCTTGCGGAAGCTGGAGATCTCCTGCTTGGGCACGAGATCGAGATGGGGCATGATCCACCCAGCCATGGCCCACGGGCTGCACGGCTCGGGCCAGGGCGCGCTGCGCGCGCCGGCCCCTCTTGCGGCGCCGGCTCCTGCCCGCGGCGCCGAGGTGTCACCAGGGCTCCCGGTCCGGAGGACGGGTCGCGGCGCGGAAGCGAAGGCGTGCGGGCTGCTCGAGCAGGCGCACGATCTCGGGGCGATCCGACTGCGGCACGCCCAGGAGCTCGTGCGGCCGCGCGCGCACGCCGGGCGATGCGGCGACGCTGCACCGGCTGACCCTGACCGAACGGCGCCCGCCTCGCCGTTATGTCCGGCCGGCCGTGCCGCTTGACGTGTGCTGTCGTGGCCGCAGGATACCGCGCGGGGAGGGATGAGGTCATGGCACACCCCGTCGGAGAGAAGCTGCATTGCGACGATTGCGGCGCGGAGATCGTGTACCTCGCAGCCTGCAACTGTCCTTCGCAGGAGCAGAGCCAACACGCCAACGTCTGCTGCGGCAAAGAGATGCGCAGCCTGGGCATCGTGGCCGAGGCCGAGACGCAGGCGGCGGCCGCAAGCGCGCCGAAGAAGTCGGCCGCCTGAGGGCGCAGTCCACAGCGCCGCGTCTGGATCCTGCCCGTCCGCGGCGTCCGGTGAGACGCGCGCAGATCCCGGGCTCGGGGACAGCCGCTAGGGCACCGGCAGCGTGAACTGGAAGCTCGTCTTCCCGGGCTCGCTCTCGGCCCAGACCCGCCCCCCGTGGGCGTCGATGAGCCCTCGCACGATGTAGAGCCCGAGCCCCAGCCCGGCGGCGCCTCGCGCCTTTGCCTCGCGGGCCCGGTAGTAGCGGTCGAAGAGCCTCGGCAGGTCCTCCGGCGCGATGCCCTTCCCCTCGTTCCCGACCGCCACGAGCACCTCGCCGCCCTGCCGCTCCACCGCGATCCGGATCGGCGTCTCGGGCGCGCCGTACTTGGCCGCGTTGGACAGCAGGTTGGTGAGCACTTGCTCCATCCGCCCGGGATCGGCCAGGAGCGGCGGGACCTCGTTCAGCACCTCGACGTCGACCCGGTGTCCCCTCGTCGCGTCCGCGGTCCGCTCCACCGTCGCCCGGATGAGCGCCGGGAGATCGACCTCCACGGGCCTGAGATCCAGCCGGCGCGACTCGAGGCGGGAGACGTCGAGCAGATCGCTGATCATCCGGCTCAGCTGCATCGCGCTGGCCAGGATATGCTGCGCCTTATCGCTGGACTGCGGCTGCTTCGCGAGCAGGGAGGCCTTGAGGACGATGGTGGTGATCGGCTGACGCAGGTCATGGGCGATGATGCTGGTCCACTCCTCGCGCATCCGCGCGAGCTCCTTCAAGGGGCTGATGTCCTCGCCGGCGATCACGGCCCCGGTGACGTTCCCCGCGCCGTCGCGGAGCGGCGCGGCGGCGACGAGGAAGGTGCGGCACGAGCCGTCCGCCCTGGCGACCACGAGCTCCTCGCCGGGGATCGTCTCGCCGCGCATCGCCCGGCTCGAAGGCAGCTCGTCGAGCGGGACGGGGGCGCCGTCCGCGCGGCGCAGGCGACCGACGTACTCACCGCGCGCCGTCGCGCCCCCGGTGAGCTCGAGCGCGTGCGGGTTGGCGATCACGCGCTCTGCGCCGCTTCGGTCGATGAGCAGGAGCGGGACGGGCGCGCTGTCGAAGATCGTTTGCAGCGTCCTCCGCTCGGCGTCCAGCTGCGCGAGCAGGCGCTCCCGTTCCTCCTCTGCCTGCTTGCGCGCGGTCACGTCCTCCACCTGGGCGATGTAGTGAATGGGCTCGCCGTCCTCGCCGCGCACGACCGACCCGTGCAGGATGACGGGGATGACCCTCCCATCCTTGTGGAGGTAACGTTTGGCGAGCTGGTAGCGCGGGATCTCACCGCGGCGCAGCTGCTCGGCCAGGCCAACGTCGGTGTCCACGTCGTCCGGGTGGGTGATGTCCTGGAAGCGGAGCTTCGAGAGCTCTTCCGCCAAGTAGCCCAGGATCTCGCAGTAGGCGCGGTTGACGCGGGTGAACCGCCCGTCGAGCCCGACGATGGCCTTGCCGATGGGCGCGTTCTCGAAGGTGAGCCGGAAGCGCTCCTCGCTCTCGCGGAGCGCCTGCTCCGTCTGCTTGCGCTGGGTGATGTCGCGGCCCTCGGGGATGAGCATCACCACCCTGCCACGTTCGTCGGTGATGGGCTTGAGGGAGAAATCGATGGAGCACCGCCCGCTCGGTCCGATCACGTCGAGCTCGTCCCGCACGAGCCGCCCCGCCGCGGCCTCGGCGACGGCGGCGCGGACGCGGGCCTTGTGCTCGAGGCTCCACCCCGGCAGCTCCCAGAACGGGCGGCCGATCGTATCTGCCCCCGTGGTCCCGCAGAACTCGAGCACGGCGCGGTTGTTCTCGAGCACGACGCCCTCGGGCGACAGCAGGCCGATGAACTGGAAGGCTTCGTCGAAGATCGCTCGAAAGCGCTGCTCGCTCTCCCGGAGCGCCCTCTCCAGGTGCCTCGTGCGCCGGAGCTCCTGGGCCATGCGGTCGTAGGCACGCGCCCGCGACAGGGCGAGCGCGGCGTGCTGTCCGAGCAGCGCCGCCGCGCCCTCATCCTCCTCGGTGAACGCGGCGCCGCCGATCTTGTTGGCGAGATACAGGAGGCCGACGAGCTGCTGCTCCTGGAGGAGGGGTATTCCGAGGAAGCTCTTGAGCCGCGGGTGCTCGGGCGAGAAGCCATCGAAGCGGTCGTCATCGCTGAGCTCCGCGAGGCGCAGCGGCGTCCTGTCGCGGTGGACGGCCTGGAGTCGGCCGCGCGGGCGAGGAGATTGCGCCGACGATCGACTCCACCCGGGCGTGGCGCTGCTGCAGATCCAGAGATCGAAGGGCGCGTCGTCACCGGCGTAGACGCCCAGGGCGGCGTATTCCGCGCCGGCGACGGCGCGTGTCCGGTCCACCATGCGCTGGAGCGCCGCGGGCAGATCGAAGCTGTCGCCCATGGCGGTGATGGACCGCCGGACCGCCTCGAGCTGCGCCTCGACGCGCGCCTTTCCCCGGCGCGCGAGGGCGCTGTCGAGGCCGATCGCGAACAGCGCGGCGAGCGCGCCGAGATCGAGCCCGGCCTGGGGGTCAGGGTAGGGGAGATACCAGGAGAGGACGCCCAGGCAGCGATCGCGGACGCAGAGGGGCATCGAGACCGCGCTCCGTGCGTCTGTCCGCGCGCAGAGCTCACGCGTCAGGGATTGCCCCTGATCGATCGAGCGCGCGTCGCTCATCACCTGGATCCGACCGGTGCTCGCCGCCCATGCATCGAGCAGCGGCGCGCCCCGCGCCACCCGCGCGAGGCCGAGGCGGATGTCGGCCGGCAGGTGGCGGTGGGAATGCAGCCCGAGCTCGCCTGTGTCCTCGGAGGTCAGGAGCAGGTACGCAGCGCGCGCGCCGAGCCCCATGACCTGGTCGAGCAAGAGCCCGGCGAGCTCGTCGAGATCGGCCGCGCGCGCGACGCCGAGCGCAGCGCGGGCCAAGAGCTCGCGTGACGTCGCGCGGGCCTCGCCGTGCCCGCATCGACAGGGAGAATCCATGCGGGCGACCTCGTCTTCGCGGCTGCTGCACGCCTCGGTTTCCGCTGTCCGCATCATGAGCCCCGCCTCGATCGGCCGATTGTGGCACGAGAGCGATGCCGCCTGAAGCGCCGACATCGTCGCGCGATGCAGTGACCTCCCAGGATGCCGAGTTGTTCATGCTTGGTTCAGCGTTATGAGCAGCTCGCCTCGTCCGTCCTCGTCAGCGCATGTCCAGCGCGCGCAGGTGGCCATCCGTCGTGGAGCGTCGAGCAGCGGGCCGAGGCTCGCTCCTTGCTAGGTGCCGGCCGAGGCCCGCGGATGTGAGTCGCTCGTCTCCTCCTGTCGCCTCGGCCCGGCGGGCAGCGCAGCCCCACGGCACCGGCGCGCAGCCACGCATTCGCCCCGCGGAGCTCGCCGCGCTCTCCGTCGAGGGACGACTCCAGGCATTGCGATCCACGCCGAGCGGCCTGACCGAGGCCGAAGCGGCGAGGAGGCGGCTCGCTCACGGCGACAACGAGCCCACGCCGCCCAGGCGGTCACGGCCGCTCCGGACGCTGCTCGCGCAGCTCACGCACACGCTCGCGCTGCTGCTGTGGCTCGGCGCCGGGCTGGCCTTCGCCGCGGGCGCCCCGGAGCTCGGGTTCGCCATCGTCGCTGTCGTCGTGTTAAATGGCGTGTTTGCGTTCGTCCAGGAGCACCGCGCCGAGCAGGTCGTGAGCAGCCTGATGCGCCGTGTGGCCGTGCGCGCCCGCGTCGTCCGGGCAGGCATCGAGCGGCGTGTGCCCGCTCGCGAGCTCGTCCCGGGCGACGTGGTCCGGCTCGCGGCAGGTGAGATCGTCCCGGCCGACTGCATCTTGCTCGCCGCAGACAGCCTCTCGCTCGACCTCTCGATGCTCACGGGCGAGACGGCGCCGGTCGATCGCGACGCCGCGCCGATCGCCTCGCCGGGCCGAGGCGCGGAGGAGCTCGCGCTCCCGAGCCTGCTCCCGAGCGGCGCGTCCGTGGTGACCGGCGCGGGCGAGGCGCTCGTGTTCGCGACAGGCGCGGAGAGCGCGGCGGGCAAGATCGCCAGGCTCCTCGAGCAGGGCGGGCGCGAGGGCTCGCTGCTCGAGCGCCAGGTCGCCCAGCTCTCGCACGTCACCGCGGCCATCGCGGTGATCGCCGGCGCGGCCACGCTGGTGCTCGCGCAGGCGTTCCACCGCGTCGGCCCGCTCGGCGCGCTCACGTTCGCGATCGGCGTGATCGTGGCGCTCGTCCCCGAGGGGCTGCTCCCGACGCTCAGCGTGTCGCTGGCGATCGGCGCGCAGCGCATGGCGGCGCGCGGGGCTCCGGTGCGGCGCCTCTCCGCGGTCGAGGTGGTCGGGTCGGTGACGACCATCTGCACGGACAAGACGGGGACCCTCACGCAGAACGCGCTCTCGGTGCGCGGCTTCATCCCCGCGCGCGGCGCGCCCCCGGACGCGGAGCACGCGGCGCGCCTCGCGGCCGCGCTGTGCAACAACGCGCGCCCGGCGCCGGCGGGCGGCGATTACGAGGGCGATCCGGTCGACGTGGCCCTCGCGCGCTGGGCCGCTGCCGGCGGAGTGGACCCGGCCGAGGCGCGCGCCCGGTGGACGCGGATCGCCGACACCGCGTTCGATGCGCGCCGGCGCTACATGGCGGTGACGTGCGCGGAAGGCGGCGCCACGCGGGACTTCGTGAAGGGGGCGCCCGAGGCGGTCGTCGCGCTGACCGGCGCGCCGGCGCCCGCGGGCCTCGACGAGGCGGTGGTGGGCGCGGCCGAGCGCGGCGAGCGCGTCCTCCTGCTCGCCGTGAGGGAGGCCGGCGGCCCGCTCACGTGCCTGGGCCTCGCCTGCCTGCACGATCCGACGCGGCCGGAGGTCCCCGCGGCGATCGCCGCCTGCAGGCGCGCGGGTGTGCGGGTCGTGATCCTGACGGGCGATCACCCCGCAACGGCGCGCTCCGTGGCCGCCGCCATCGGGCTGGATGCGGCGGACCGCATGGTCGAGGGGCCCGAGATCGACGCGATGGACGACCGGGCGCTGCTCGAGCTGCTCCAGGCCGGCGCGAGCCTCGCGCGCACGACGCCGGAGCAGAAGCTGCGGGTCGTGCAGGTGCTGCGGCGGTCCGGCGAGGTGGTCGTGGCGACCGGCGACGGCGTGAACGACGCCCCCGCGCTCCGCGCCGCCGACGTCGGCGTGGCGATGGGCCTGCGCGGCACGGAGGTGGCCAAGCAGGCGGCGGACATCCTCCTGTCCGACGACAACTTCGCCACGATCGTGGCGGCCATCGAGGAAGGCCGGGCCATCAAGCAGAATATCCGCCGCTTCGTGAGCTACGTGTTCACGAGCAACGTCGCGGAGCTCGTCCCGTTCCTTCTCTACATCTTCTTTCCGATCCCTCTCCCGCTCGCGATCGTGCAGGTGCTCGCGATCGATCTCGGGACCGATGTGCTCCCCGCGCTGGCGCTCGGCGTGGAGCCGCCGTCGCCCGCGACCTTGCACGTGCCTCCGGAGCCGCCGCAGAAGCCGATCCTCACCCGGGAGCTCGCGCTGCGGACCTTTTTCCTCCACGGGGCCGTCGAGGCGCTGCTCGGCGTGATTGCGTACTTCGGGTTTTACTGGGCGCACGGCTGGAGGCCGTTCGAGCCGCTCGAGCTGTTTCGCGCGCTGGAGCGGGAGGCGGCGACGATGACCTTCATCGGGATCGTCTCGGGTCAGATAGGGTGTCTGTTCGCGCAGCGCGACGGGCCGCTCCTGAAGCGCCTCGCCTTCTGGTCGAACCCCTGGGTGGCGGCGGGGCTCGCGATCGAGGTCGCGCTGGCGATCGCGCTGCTCTATGTGCCTGGGCTGAACCGGATGTTTGCGATGGCCCCGGTGGGGCCGGCGTGGCTCCTCTGGCTGCCCGGGGGCGCCGCGGCGATGGTGGTCGCCGATGCGCTGCGGCGCGCCGTGCTGGCGCGCAGGAGCGGTCGCGAGCCGTCGCTTCCGGCTGGGCCTCGGGGCGCATGACGACCACGCGCAACGAGAATCCATCTCACATCGGCTCCGGCGGGGGTTCGGGCCGCGGCTGCCTCCGTTGCTGTTCTCCGCGTCGACGCCACAGGGATATCGGATCGGCGACGAGATACGCTTCGTCGGCGGTCCGGCGGACCCCGCGTGCCCCAGGACGCTCTTCAGCTATACAGGTTGTAGCAGTGCACCTCGCACCGATCCCTGCGGTTCACGCACTCCCGATAGGCTGCAAGAGCGATCCGATAGGCTGCACGAGCAGCCGGGTTGCTGAAGGGGGAATGAGGGGGAGGGCCAGGAAATCTACAGTAGTTCACCTCGCTGCACCGCTTGAGGCACAGCTCGAGACCCGGGTTTTCCGCCGTCAGCGCCTCGCTGTCCACGTCCATCATCTCCGGTTCGTCGATCTGCGCGGCGGCGTTCCCTCGGAGCACCACGGCAGAAGTTCCCACCAAGAGCATCGCCATGGATTTCTTCATGATTCCCTCCCCATCCGAGTGTTGTGATGACGCCCGAGGTGAGCCCGGGCCCGCCGCTGTCGGGATCGTCTGCTTCCGTCGCGAACGTGGTGCACCCGCGGGTCCTCCGGGAGAGGGATCAGGGCACGGGACTCACACGGCTGCGACGAGCTCGCGCAGCGGGGCCATCCCCCTCGCACCGCGCGCGCATCGTACGCCCGCGGCGCTGCCCATGGCCGAGGGAGAAGGGAATCCCCGCGAGGAACCGGCTCTTTGGGATGGCCCGGTGGGACCGGCGTGGCTCCTCTGCCTACCCAGGGGCGCCCGGCGATGGTGCTCGGGGATGCCCTGAGGCGAGCCATGGAGGCTCGTGCGCGCCTCCGCCGTCGAGCACAGGGATCCGCGTGACGGTCTTGCCGATCCCAGCCGGCTGGCGGACGCGGCCGGTCGAACTACATTCCACGAAGAGGGAGCGCCGCATTGCGAAGGACGGCCGCGTTCAGGCCGC
This sequence comes from Sorangium cellulosum So0157-2, assembly GCF_000418325.1. Classification (GTDB taxonomy): domain Bacteria; phylum Myxococcota_A; class Polyangia; order Polyangiales; family Polyangiaceae; genus Sorangium; species Sorangium cellulosum_D. The sequence continues at coordinate 10,369,091 of NC_021658.1, read as the reverse complement.
CCATGAGCGCTCCGGTGTCGGCCTGTGCCGCTTCCGCCGATCCCGAGCTGCGCGCAAGGAGGCGTCACCGCGATGGAGGTTTTATGTTCGATGCACGAGGGACGAGGAGCATTCTCGTTGCAGGGCTGATGGTCGTCGGGCTCACGGCGTGCGCCCACCGCCAGGCAGCCTCGCCTCCCGCCGTGCCTGCGACGGGCGGCAGCATCTACCACGCGGACATCCTGAAAGCTGCGCGCAGCAACACGGCGTACCGGCGGGTGGTCCTCACGGGCGCGACGATGCAGATCGTGCTCATGAGCATCCCCCCGGGCGGCGACATCGGCGAGGAGGAGCACCGGAGGGTGGAGCAGATTCTATTCTGCGCGGAGGGCAGCGGCCGCGCCGTCATCCGCGGCGTCGGGACGCCTTTCAGGCAGGGAGACGTGGTGTTCCTGGCTCCCGGGGTGCGCCACAACTTCGTCAATGACGGCTCGACGCCGCTGAAGATCTACACGATCTACTCGCCGCCGAACCACCTCCACGGTCGGGTCCAGCAGACCAAGGCGGACGCGGAGGCGGACATCGAGAATCAGGAGTTCAACCGCCGGGTGGATGAGCCTGGGCGGAGGCAGGCTCGCTGAAGCCAGAGCCGCGACGCGCACGGACCCTGGAGGACCCCGGGAAACGATCGCACCCCACGAGCTCGATCCCGCGCAGCCCTCGCACGCGCTGCGCGCGGCGGCCCGCCGTTCGGACCGCGCAAGTCACGCCTGGCGCGGTCCGGAGCTGCTCGGGCCGGCCGCCGGCGCGCCGGCGGCGGCCGCCTCGAAGTGGGCGGTGACATGGTAAACGCCGGCCTGGAGATCGAGGCAGAGGCGCAGCCCGCTCTTCTCGAGCACCCGCATCATCGCCTTGTTGGTGAGCAGGACGTCCGCCTCGAAGCCCGAGATCCCCCGGCCTCTCGCGATCTCCGCCATCCGCCGCATGAGCAGGGCGCCGACCCCCCTGCCCTGCCACTCGTCGCGGACGACGAAGGCGACGTCGGCCAGGTCGCTCTTCGGATCGACGTCGTACCGGGCCATCCCGATGAGGGTCTCGTGCTCTGGGCCGGCGCAGGCCACGATGGCCATGTTCTGGTCGTGATCGAGGTTCACGAGCTGCTGCATCTCCTCGTGAGGGTGCTCCCGCTTGTGGCTCATGGCGAACTACCGGATCCAGTGCGCAGCCTTCGCCACGCCGACGGCATCGGGCCCCGCCGCGCCCGAGCGCTCGCCTGCACCGGCTGCGGGCGAGCGCAAGCCGTCCGTCAGGCGGGACCGCGCGCCGCAGCTCAGGCCGTCTCGAGTCCGTGGGGCCTGCGTGGCTCCCGTGGCTGCCCGAGGGCGCCGCGGTCATGGTGCGTCGCCGATGCGCTGCGGCGGAGCATCGCGAAGATTCCCGCCCCCCCCCCGACCGCTTGACGTCATTGCCGGCGGGCTCAACCGTATATGCGGCGATGCGTTGCTGACCGATCGACATAGCTGCGGAACGCGAGGTGGAGCGGGCATGAGCGCAGACCATGAAACGGGGAGGACGCGGCGTGGCGCGGAGGCCGGCCCCGGAGACGAACAGGCCCCGAGCTCGGCGGTCGAGCCGGCGCACGGTCCGCCCACGCCTCCCGTCGCGGACCCGTGCGCCGTATACCCCGAGATGCGAGGAATCGACTGTGAGGCCTTCCGTCTCTCCCCGCAGGGCCTGTCGCCCGAGCAGCGCGCCGAGGCGCTCCGGCAGCTGTACGAGCATGAATCTCGTCAAAAAGCGACTTTCCTCGGCTACCAGAACAACCTGCGTCCCCGCTATGCGGAAGATCTGGGCCGCTTCCTCGATTATCACCTGAACAACATCGGCGATCCGTTCCGGGGCAGCAGGGTCACGACGAACGTCAAGTGGATAGAGCGCGCCGTGCTCGACTACTACGCCGCGCTGTGGGGAGCGCGCTGGCCGCACGATCGCCTCGACGGCGAGTCGTACTGGGGTTTCGTGCTGACGATGGGGTCGACGGAGGGCAACCTCTACAGCCTGTGGAGCGGCAGGGACTACCTGGCAGGACGGTGCCTGCTCGAGGAGCCGGAAGCGGAGCGAGACGTCTCGCGCGCCGATGGGAGCGGCGAGCGCCGCGCGGCGTCGCAGCGCCTCGTTTATGCGCAGGCGCCGGCGCCGGCCGAGAGCCCGAACGCCTACGCTCCTCTCGCGTTCTACTCGGAGGACACGCACTACTCCATCGTCAAGGCGGTGCAGGCCCTCGACATCCGGACATTCTACGAGATCGGCGCCACGCGCTATCCGAACGACAACCCGCTCGCGCCCGGGCGACCCTGGCCGCGAGAGGTGCCCTCCGTCGGCGGCCCCGGCGGCCCCGGCGTCATCGACATCGCCGCGCTCGCCAGGCTCGTGGAGTTCTTCGCGTCGAAGGGCCACCCGATCCTCGTGTGCTTCAATTACGGGACGACCTTCAAGGGCGCCTACGACGATGTGGAGGAGGCGGGCAACGTCCTTCTCCCGATCTTGCGCAGGTACGGGCTCGACGAGCGCAAGGTCCACTGCGATCCCAGGAGGCCGGAGAAGTACGACGTCCGTACGGGCTACTGGTTCCACGTCGACGGCGCGCTCGGCGCCGCTTACATGCCCTTCCTCGAAATGGCCTACCACTCGGGCAAGATCGCCCAACGAGGGCCCAATTTCGACTTTCGTCTGCCCTTCGTGCACTCGATCGTGATGAGCGGACACAAGTGGATCGGCGCGCCCTGGCCCTGCGGCGTCTACATGACGAGGACGAAGTACCTGCTGCGCCCTCCCAGCGTCCCGGAGTACATCGGCTCGCCGGATACGACGTTCGCCGGGTCGAGGAACGGGCTGTCGGCCGTCGTCCTCTGGGACAACCTGGCGCGCCGCTCGTACGAGGATCTGGTGGGCCAGGCGCTCTACACCGAGTCCATCGCCGCGTACGCGCACCGGAGGCTGCTCGAGCTCCAGGCCCGGCTCGGGCAGGATCTGTGGGTCGCGCGTGCCCCTCTATCGCTGGCGATCCGCTTCAAGGCCGTCAACCCCGAGCTGGAATTCAAGTACACGCTGGCGGTCGAGACGATCTATGTGGAGGGCGAGAAGCGGACGTACAACCATATCTATGCGATGGAGCACGTGACCGCCGAGCTGATCGACGCGTTCATCGAAGATCTGGCGCAGCCAGGCGCGTTCCCGGAGCAAGAGACCGCCGTGCCCCCGCCGCCGAGCGACGGCAGCGCCCCCGCCCCGCGCGGCAGGGGTCTCCACGTACCGCACAACGGACGCGGCTTCCGGGACTGACATACGCGCGCGCCCGCTCGGCCGGTAAAGCGCCTGCTTCCACCCGCAGGCGCGCCCTGCCACAATGGATGGAGCAGCCAGTGATCGACCGTCATGTCCTGGCCTTGCCATGACATGGCGGTAGACGCAGGTTGGGGCCATATGAACGCCGACCGAATCGGAGTTCGTTGCGCTCCTGGAGCTGGGATCGGCTCGCCGGCTGCGCAAGCGCCGGCTCGCGCGCCGGCGACTTCGCTGAAGGTTCATACCAGGCGGAAGCGAGCGGCCCGGCGCAGCTCCACGGGCGGCCGCTGCAGCTGAACCAGGGATATCACCATGGGGTACACCGAGGAAGTGCGCCGAGAAGGTGGCGTCATCTATCGCATCGCGAACGAAGAGCATGGCGAGGCCGTCACTCGCCTCCTGAGCGCCAGCTTTCTCCACGAGCCCATGGGCCGCGCGCTTGGAGCCACCGTCGAGGACTGGGCTCGCTTCGTGTCCTACTTCAACCACGAGTGCATGACCAACGGCCTGTCCGTCATCGCCGTGCCTGAACAGGAGCCGGGCTCGCTCGCTGGCGCCCTTATCAGCCGTGATTTCAAGAAGCCATTCCCGCCGGGATTCCCCGACGAGCTGCCCAGGTTCGCCCCATCCATAGACGCGCTGGTGAGCCTCGATTCACAGTACGAGGCTCTCCGCCCTGGACTGAACGTGGATTTCGCGCCTACGAAGCCGCTCCGAGGGGTGAGAAAGCTGGCGGCGTAAACGGAACGCCTTGAAAGAAAGGCTCGGCGTGGCGACCGGTCCCGGTTGCTATGACGAAACGAAGACGCACGCCGAGCACCTCCAAGGTGCGCCGGCGCCAGCTTGGGTTCAAGAGGAAAGGCGACGGGCGGCACCAGAAGCGCATCCGGCGGCCAGACCCTTCCACACTCCACGTCAACCCCACGGAGACGAACCTGACGGGGGTCGCAGGGCTTGCCCCGTTCGGCGCCTTCATCCGCGAGCTCGGCGTCGACGCGGCCCTGAGCCGCAGCTTTTCCCGGCTGAAGACGGGCCGCTCGGTGATCTACCCCATGGCCGCGCAGATGCGCCTGCTGATGGACAGCGCGCTCGCCGGCGAGGAGCGCGTCTTCGGCATCGAGGCGCTCGCCGTCGATCCGCTCTTCGTACGCCTCGCGGGCGGGGTCGTCCCCAGCATCGATACCGTCTACCGGGATCTGTGCCGCTTCGACGAGGAAGCGCTCGAAGCGCTGCACAGCATGGTCGTCGACCATGGGCTCGCCCTCGTTGCGCGCCGAAAGCACCGGTTCGTACACATCGACGTCGACACGACCGTGGAGCCGCTCTTCGGGATGCAGGAGGGGGCGCTGCCGGGCCCGAACCCGCGCTATCACGGCCGGCCGAGCTATCATCCGATCCTGGCGCGGGTCGCCGAGGTCGACGCGATCGTCGGAGCCAAGCTGCGACCTGGCGACACGAGCTTTGGCGAAGCCGATGTGCCTTTCGTCGAGGAGTGCATCGACCGGGCGCGCGCCGCAGCGCCGAGCGCGGTCATCTACGTGCGGATCGATGGCGCGGGGGATTGCAGCGCCTTGATGCACGCCGTTGCCATGAAGGGATGCTTTTTCCTGACCAAGGCGCGGATGAGCCCCGATCTGGTGGGCATGGTCGCACACGCTACCGGATGGCGTACCATCGACTGGGATGCCGACGGTCGTCCCCGGCGGCAGGTGGCCGAGGTCCCGTTCCGGCGCAGCGATTGGCCGGATGGGGTCCGCGTGATTGCCGTACGCACACGCGACCGGGAGAACGGCAAGCAGATCTACCTCTGGGAGGGCCTCGACTACACGGTGCAGGTCTTCTTGACCAACGAGCCGGTCGAAGCGAAGACGTCGCGGCGCGGTATGACCTGCGCGCGGGCATCGAGCCGCTCATCGGCGATCTCAAGCACGGGTGGGGATGCGGTCGCGTGCCGAGCCACAGCTTCAACGCCAATCATGCCGCGCTGCTGCTGAAGCTGCTGACCGCCAACCTGATGCGCCGGTATGTGCTGGACCATGTTCCGCACCTGGCGAGCTGGCGAACGCCGTGGCTGCGCCGCGCGCTGATCCTCGTGCCGGGACGGTTGGCCCGCTCGGCTCGGGGCACGAAGCTGCACGTGCCGGAGCGCTCGCAGCTCGCCCGCTGGCTGAATTGAGCCCGGAACCAGCCGAAAATCATCGTGGGGGTAAGGGGGACGTGTGTCTTCCTGACGCTCTGGACGCGCCTGATTGTAATCGATACCGCATTTCTTCAACCGAACACCGCTCGCGCATTGCCCTCGGCCCACTCGCGCGCCGTAGGCGCGAAATGTATCCTGAAGCGCGGCGAAGCGATGGACCTGTGGATGATGGGCGTCGAGCCCGGCAGCCGATTCGCCCGCCATGGAATCGCCAGCGCACTCTTCCAGGCGAGCGTCGACGTGGCGCGGCACAACGGTTTCCAGCGTTGCGTCGCCGAATGCACCGGCCACTTCTCCCAGCGTTGCGCCATCAAGGCTGGTTTTTGCGAAATCGCGCGCGTCGTCTACAAGGACTATCGGTTCCAGGGGCGACCGGTCTTCGCCGCCATTCCTGAGCCGCACACGACGTTTGCCATCCTCGAGCGCGTGCTTGACCCCGCGGCTTGATGGGGAGACGCCCGAGGCGCTCGACCTGCGCGAGGTCGAGCGCCCGGTGGGCTCGCGCCGATGCGGAGCTCAGGGCGTCTCGACCTCTCCGACGCCGATCGCGTCGTTCGCGATCGCCTCCGGCTAGGCACGCAATGTCAGCCGGCTCGCATGGAGAACCCTCTGGGCTCGCCGTCGCCTTCAGGACCGCCGGGCCCGCCGGACGGCCATCAGCGACAGCAGCTCGAACGCCAGGTTGGCGGCCAGGATCGAGGTGATATCGCCATGATCGTACGGCGGGCACACCTCCACGAGATCGCACCCCACGAGCTCGACCCCGCGCAGCCCTCGCACGAGCTGCAGCATCTCTCGGCTGGTGAAGCCGCCCACCTCCGGCGTGCCGGTGCCGGGCGCGAAGGCCGGGTCGGCGGCGTCGATGTCGAGCGAGACGTAGATCGGGCCGCGGAGGGCCTCTCGCATCATCCGGACGACGGCGGGCAGGCCGAGCTCCGCGACGTCATCCATCGTGATCGCGCGCACGCCGCGCTCGCGCGCCCACTGCCAGTCCACCGCCTCGGGCGTCGGACCGCGCAGCCCCACCTGGACGTAGCGCGAAGGATCGATGATCTTCTCCTCGATGGCGCGGCGGAACGACGTCCCGTGGCTGTAGGGCTGCTCGTCGAACTCGCGGTGCCAGGTGTCCGGGTGGGCGTCGAAATGCACGACCCCGAGCGGGCCGAACTTCCTGGCGTGAGCGCGCATCAGCGGCAGGCTGACCGAGTGATCGCCGCCGAGCGCCAGCACCGTCGCGCCCGCAGCCAGCACGGCGTCGGCTCTGGCCTCGATGTTGGCCATCGACTCGGTGATGGATGGAGGAATGACGTTCACGTCGCCGTAGTCCACCACCTTGAGCACGTCGAGCGGCTTGACCGCGAGGGCGTTGTTGTACCCCCACAGCATCACGGACGCCTCACGGATCCGGCGCGGCCCGAGGCGAGCGCCGCTGCGGTAGGACGTGCCGCCGTCGTACGGTACGCCGACGACGGCCACGTCCACGCCGGTCAGGTCGCGTGTGACCGGAAGACGCATGAACGACGTTATCCCGGCGAAGGGCTCGAGCTCGGCGCCAAAGCCGGATTCCGGTGTGGTCATGAGGCGCTCCTGCGGTGAGGGGACCCGCGCCATCCTGACCGCTCCCGCGCGCTCCAGCCAGCGCTCCGATCGACGCGCCGGGCAGCGCGGACAGCGCGAGTCCGTCGCCGTGGTCCTCGCGGGCGCCGGAGACGCGGGGGGCAGCGCCGGCATCTCATGCAGCCGGGGCGCGGGCCCGGCCACGCGCGCGAGCACCACGGCTCTCGCGCGCAAACGCCGAGACGTGCCGCGCGGATCCTGGACGTCCCGGAGGCGAGGACGATGCTGCGAGAACCGGATTACCTCACCCGCGTGCCGCTGGCCTATTTCGTCACTTCGGGATACGGCGACACCGACTACGGTGGTGGGCTCGATCCATGGCATACAGGGTCGTTCGATCTGGCCCTGGCGATGGGCGGGATCGAGAACTTCAACATCGTCCTCTGCAGCTCGGTGATCCCGCCGGAGGCGTACGAGATCCCCATCGAGGTCGCAAAGCCCCACTTCCGCCACGGCGCGGTGATGGAGGTGATCATGGCCTCCGTGAACGGGAGGGCCGGCGAGACCGTCACGGCGGGGCTGGGCCGCGTCCGCGTCCGCGATCGGCGGACCGGCGCCTGTCTCGGCGGGTTCGCCGCCGAGTACGAGGGGCACGACGACGCCGCCACGGCCGCAAGCACGCTCCGTCGCGAGCTGGAGGGGATAGCGCTGCGCCGTTATGGCGCCGCGCAGGTCGACCTCGAGTACGCCGAGCCGGCGATCGCCTCGCGCGAGGTGCAGAACAGGCACGGCACCGCGATCGCCGCGCTGTGCTGGCTGACCTATTCGTTCCCGCAGCTGACCGAGCCGCAGCGCGAGGCCCTGCGCGCCGCGGAGAAGGTGGATCGCTGGCCTCGGGCGCCCGCGAAGCGGTGAGGCGCGCCGGCCGATGCGCTCGAATCCGCGTGGCGCGACGCAGCGGCGGAGGCATGCGATGGGCTATCCTCGACCGCCGAGGTAGGCGGAGCTCACGGCCAGGTCCGTGCTCAGCTCGCCAGCGGAGCCCTGCAGGGCGATGCGGCCCGCCTCCAGGACGTACGCGCGGCTCGCCACGCGGAGCGCCGCGCGGGCGTGCTGCTCGACCATGAGCACGGTCGTGCCTGCCTCGTTGATCTCCCGGACCGTCCGGAAGATGAAGCGCCGCAGGTTCGGCGAGAGCCCCATGGACGACTCGTCGAGCATGAGGAGCACGGGGCGGGCCATCAGCGCGCGGCCGAGGGCGAGCATCTGCTGCTCGCCTCCGGAGAGCGTGCCTGCCAGGTGGGTCCGCAGCCCGAGGAGCTGGGGGAACATCTCGTAGATCCGGCGCATGTCCGCCTTCACGCGCTCCCGCTGCGCTCGGACCGAGAACGCCCCCACGAGGAGGTTCTCCTCGACGGTGAGCGGCTCGAAGACGCGCCGGCCCTCGGGCGCTTGCACGACGCCCATGCGGACGATCTCTTCGGGGCGACGCCCGGTGATGTCCTTGCCCCGAAACCAGATCTCGCCCTGCCTGGGCTTCACGACGCCCGAGATGGCCCCGAGGACCGTGCTCTTGCCCGCGCCGTTGTTGCCCAGGAGGGTCACGATCTCCCCCTCGTCGACGTGGAGGTCGACGCCCTTGAGCGCCTCGACCGTGCCATGGAAGGCATGGACGCCCTTCAGCTCAAGGAGCTTGTTCGATGTCCTCATCCGACTCCCTCCCGAGGTAGGCGTCGAGCACCCTCGGGTCGCGCCGGACCTCGGCCGGCGCCCCCTCGGCGAGCTTCTCTCCGTGATCCAGCACGATCAGCCTGGAGGTGATCGACATGATCAGGGTCATGTCGTGATCGATGAGGAGGAGGGTGACGCCGGCGTCCCGGATCCTGTGGATGAGATCCATGAGCGCGATCTTCTCCGGCGTGCTCAGCCCCGCGGCCGGCTCGTCGAGGAGCAGCAGCGTGGGGCGGACCGCCATGGCGCGGGCGATCTCCAGGCGGCGCTGGGCGCCGTAGGGCAGGTTGCCGGCCGCCCGCCTGGCCTCGCCGGCGAGGCCGACGAACTCCAGCCAGCGCCGGGCCTGCGCTCGGGCCTCACGCTCCTCGCGCACCTGCGAGGGCAGGCGCAGCACGGAGGAGACGAGCCTGGCCCGGGTGCGGCAGTGCGTGCCGGACAGGACGTTGTCCTCCGCAGAGAGCCGGGGGAACAGGCGCAGGTTCTGGAACGTGCGGGCGAGCCCCAGGGCCGCGCGCTCGTCGGGGCGCAGGCGCAACAGGGATGTCCCGGCGAACACGATCGACCCGGCGAAGGGGCGATAAAAGCCGCTGATGCAGTTGAACACGCACGTCTTGCCGGCGCCGTTCGGGCCGATGAGCCCCAGCGTCTCTCCCGCCTCCACGGAGAAGCTCAGGGACCGGATCGCGGTGTGGCCGCCGAAACGAAGGCTCATGTCCTCGACCTCCAGCAGCGCCACGGCGCTACTCCTCTGCTCTCCTCGGAGCGGGCCACAGCCCGGTCGGGCGAAAGAGCATGAGCAGCACGAGCGCCGCGCCGAAGATCAGATAGCGGAACCCGGCGACCGGCCGGAGGAGCTCGGGGAGGATCGTGACCAGCGCGCCGCCCAGGAGGGCGCCGGGCACGCTGCCGGCGCCGCCCACGATCACGGCCAGGAGAAAGAGGACGGAGCGCATGAAGCCGAAGCTCGCCGGGGCGACGGCGGTCATCTTCATCGCGAAGATCGCGCCGGCGACGCCGGCGCAGAAGGTGCCGATCTGGTAGGCGAGGAGCCGGTAGCTCAACGTGCGGATGCCCATGGCCTCTGCGGCCTCCTCGTCTTCCCGCAAGAAGGCCCAGGCGCGTCCGATGCGGGATTCGCGCAGGCGGGCCGCGGCGCACGCGGCGATGACCAGCAATGCCAGCGTCGTGTAGTAGTAGTGCACGGGTCGCTCCAGCCGGAGCCCGAGGAGCGACGGAGGCGCGAGGCCGAAGATGCCGCTGGGGCCGCCGGTCGCGTCCAGGTTGGTGGCGGTGATCCGGGTGATCTCGCCGAAGCCCAGCGTCACGATGGCCAGATAGTCGCGGCGGAGCCGGAGCACGAGGAGGCCGATGAGGGAGCCCAGCGCCATGGCGACGGCGCCGCTGGCGGGCAAGGCCAGCGTGAAGGAGAGCCCGGCGCGCTGGGTGAGGAGCGCCGCCGTGTACGCGCCGACGGCGAAGTACGCGGCGTGCCCGAGGTCGAGGAGGCCGGCATAACCGACCACCACGTTCAGACCCACGGCCACCGTCATGTAAATGAGGGCCATGACCGCGATGTCCATGAGATAAGGATCCTGCACGCCGAGCGGCAGGGCGACCGCGAGCAGCAGCGAGGCTGCGGCGCCCCGTCGCCGGAGGAGCTGTCTTGCGCCGGAGCCGAGCGCAGCGAGACGCCCCACCCTCACATCCTCTTGCCGACGCGCTCGCCGAGCAGCCCGGTGGGCTTGATGAGCAGGATCGCGATGAGGGCGGCGAACGCGAAGACATCCTTCCACTGGCCGCCCACGCTCCGCGTCCCGATGACCTCCAGGAGCCCGAGCATCATCCCGCCCACCACGGCGCCCGAGAGGTTCCCGATACCACCCAGGACCGAGGCGGTGAACGCCTTGATCCCGACGATGAAGCCCATCAGGAAGTTGATCTGGCCATAATACAGGCCGGCCATCACGCCCCCTGCCGCCGCCATGACGGCTCCCAGGAGGAACGCGAGGGAGATCATCCTGTCGACGTCGATGCCCATCAGCTGGGCTGTCTCGGCGTCGAAGGCCGTGGCGCGCATGGCCAGGCCGACGGTGGACCCCCCGATGATCCTGCGCAAGGCCCACATCAGCGAGAGCGCGGTCGCCAGGATGGCGATGTGGGCATATCCCACGTGGACGCCCAGCAGCGACGTCCCGGCTCGCGTCAGGGTGACGGGATACATACGGAAGCTGGGCCCCCAGGGCTCGAAGAGCATGATGGCATTCTCCAGGAGGAGCGACATGCCGACGGCCGTGATGAGGAGGATGAGCTTGGGAGAGCGGCGCAGCGGGCGATAGGCGACCCGCTCCATCAGCGCGCCCACGCCGCCCGTGACGGCCATGGCGGCGAGCAAGGCAAGGCCGATCCCGAGCGCGCCCGCGCCGAGGAAGGACCCGCTCGCGAGCGCGAGGGCGCTGTAGCCGACGAAGGCGCCGAGCGCGTAGAGGTCGCCGTGAGCGAAGTTGATCATGCGCATGATCCCGTAAACGATGCTGTATCCCAGGGCGACCAGGGCGTAGAACGAACCGATGACCAGCGCGTTCAAGAGCTGCTCGAGGGCGTTCGAGAGGCGGCTCGTGGAGCGAGCGGGGGGCCCGGGCTCCGCCGCCGCGCGCGGCGGCAGAGAGGGCGCGGCATCGGCGCGCGGGGCGGCGGGCCCCTGGACGAGCGTGAATCTGCCCTTCGTGATCTCGAGGACCACGAAGGCCGCGTTCTGGCGCCTGCCGGAGGCGTCGAAGGAGACCGCGCCGGTCACGCCGTCGTAGTGAATGGCGCGAATGGCCGCGGCGACCGCGGCGCGGTCGGTGGAGCCCGCCGCCTGGATGGCCGCTGCGACGATCTGCGCGGCGTCGTACGCCTGCGCGCTGTAAGGGCCTGGCTCGCCGTGAGCCGCCGCGTAGCGCCGCGCCCAGCCCGCAGCGCCCGGGAGCTCGGCCGCGCTCGGGGGGCTCGTGACGAACACGCCCTCTGCGCTGGCGAGGCCGGCGGTGGCGATGAGGGCGGCGTCGCGCGAGCCGTCGCCGACCATGATCGAGGCGTCGATGCCCTGACCGCGGGCCTGCCTGATGATGAGGCCCCCCTCGGCGTAGTATCCAGTCCAGTAGATGGCGTCCGGGCGCCTGGCCTTGAGGTGCGTCAGCACGGCGGAGAAGTCCCGCTCGCCAGGCGTCACCGCATCGAAGGCGACGACGTCGGCCTTTCCCCGGAGCTCCTCCCGCGTGAGATCGGCCAGCTCCCTTGCGAACGCGGAGTTGTCGTGGAGGATGGCGATCCTCCGTTTGCCCAGCGTGGAGGTGAGGAAGTCAGCGGCCGTACGGGCCTGGACCTGATTGTTCGGGAGCATCAGGTTGATGTTGTCAAACCCCTGCATCGTCAGCTTGACGGCGTTGGCCCCCGGAACGACGGCGCCCATACGGGCGCGGTGATAGACGGGCTCGGCAGGCAGGAGGGCGCCGCTGCAATAGCCGGAGATGGCAGCGACCGCGCCCTGCGCGGCGAGTTTGTGGGCGGCGGCCACGGCGGCCTCTGCGTCGCAGGCATCGTCCTGGAACCTGACCTCCAGCCTGCGGCCCAGCACGCCGCCGCGGCCGTTGATCTCGTCGACGGCCATCTCGATGGCCTGTCTCATGTCCTGCCCCATCTTGGCGCTGGAGCCGGTGAGCGGGACCGCCGAGCCGATGACGATGGCGGCGCCGCGTTCGTCGCCAGCGCTGCGTTCGCCACGGATCGGGCCGCACGCTCCGGCGACGAGCGCAACGCACGCGGCAACCAGGTGCAGCAGGCGACCGGGCGAAGGCTTGCTCTCGAGACGCACGTTCCCATCCGGCTATTGGGCGCATGCTGCGCGCGTCAAGGCGACCGTCAGAAACGGCCGGGGGCGGCCATCACCGCGCTCAACCACGCCTGCCCGGCGCCCGGACGCCTGAGGCGCCCCAGGCGACAGCCGTGACGTGACGCTCGCCGCCACGCATCCCATAGTTGCGCTCATGGCGGCTACGGAGCAGCAGGTCGTGCCGCGCTGCGCGTGCTCGATGCGCCGGCGCGAGCAGGCGCACCCAGGAGGAGCCATGGCAAGGCTGTCCCATGTTCTCTCTGCCATCGATACCCATAGCGGCGGCGAGCCGAATCGCATCCTCATGAGCGGTGTGCCGCCCCTGCCGGGAGCCACGATGGCCGACAGGAAGGAGTACATGCGAGCGCACCTGGATCACATCCGTACGCTCGCGGTACACGAGCCCAGGGGGCACCGTGACATGGTGGGCGCCGTGCTCACGCCCCCCGTGACGGCCGGCGCTCACCACGGTGTGATCTTCATCGAGGGCAGGAGCTACCCCGATATGTGCGGCCACGGGATCGTCTGCATCGCGACCGCGCTCCTCGAGACCGGCGCGATCCTGCCTCACGCGCCGGAGGGCTCCCTCGTCTTCGATACGCCCGCAGGGACCGTCGAAGCGCATGCGCGGGTCGAGGGGCATCAGGTGGCCGATGTGACCGTGGTCAATGTCCCCTCCTTCCTTTACGCCGATGGCGTCGAGGTTCAGCTCCCGGGCGGCAGGGAGGTCAAGACCGCCGTGGCGTTCGGCGGCAACTTCTTCGCCCTGGCGAGAGCGGAGGACCTCGGGGTCTCGATCCGCCCCGAGAATGCGGCGAGGCTGGTCCAGCTGGGCGTGGCGCTGAGGAAGGCGGTCAATGAATCGATGCGGGTGCGCCACCCGACGGCGCCGCACATCACCACGGTCGAGATGGTCGAGATCTACGAGGCGCCGGCGCCGGGAGGCCGTGGCGCGAAGAACGCGGTCATCTTCGGAGAGGGACAGCTGGATCGGTCGCCCTGCGGTACCGGCACCTCGGCCATCATGGCCATGCTCCACGCGCGAGGGGACCTCCCGCTGGGCGTGGAGTTCGCCAATGAGAGCATCCTGGGAACGAGGTTCCTCGGGAGGCTCACGCGACAATGGCAGATCGGCGAGACTTGCGTGGTCGAGCCGGTCTTCACCGGACAGGCGTACATCACCGGGCTCCAGCAGCTGCTCGTCGACCCGGACGATCCGTTCCGGTTCGGCTTCGTGCTGGGGAGATAGCGGGGGTTCTGTTGGCGCCCTTGGCGGCTTGGCGGTTCGCTTCCCCGGCCGACTTCCCGCAGCTTCTCTACGCATCGAAGGGTGCCGCCGTCACGCCACCCAGCCTGCGGGAGATGTGAGGGGCGGGTGTCGGCGGCGGGCGCGCGTCCGAGGTCATCTGTCTCCCCGCGCCCGGTTCTTGCATGACGACGGCACGAGCCGCGGGAGTGGTGACGAGCCATGGTGCAATTTCCACACGAGATCTCGGCGATCGAACGCACCCGGCTGGATAGCTCACCAGGAGCCAGAAGAGGGAACGCCGTATGTCCATTTCCTTGAAAGCCGCGAACCTCCACAGGAACGCCCCTGCCGTCCTCTGCTGCCGGGCGCCGAAGGGCGCCGTCATCGGCGCCGTACACCTGGAGGATCCCTCCGTTTTCACCGAGCTCGAGGGCTCGGGGCTCCTTTCGATCCCCGCGGGCGCGCTGACCATCGGTCAGGTGCTGGGCGCGACGCTCAAGGAGACCGCCGACGCCCTCACCCCGCTGACCGCGGCGCTCGTCGAAGACCTCCCCGGCTCCGCCGCGTGCTGCGCCGCGCCCCTCGAGCCTGCCGCGCCGCCGGGACGGGTTGTGCGCACGCTCACGCACAGGAACTACGACGTCAGCCGGGTAGAAATCAGCGGCGTGACCTCCTTCGAGGACGGGCAGCTGACGGTCCGCGAGTCGCTGTGCAGGGAGTCGCTGAAGGCCGATCCCCTCGTCAAAAAGGTGGAGATGGATGTCATCACGCCCGACAGGCGGCACGTCTTCTCCAATACCATCATGGATGTGATCCCGGTCGCCACGAAGGTGGAGGGCAAGCTCGGCGAGGGCGTGACTCACGTGATGGATGGCGTGGTGTTCATCCTCACGGGCGTGGACGAAGCTGGCATTCAGCTTCACGAGTTCGGCTCCTGCGAGGGATGTCTGGATGAGAAGATCAGCTTCGGCCGCCCGGGCTGCCCGGACTCCGGCGACCTCATGGTGCGCGTCAACGTCGTCATCCAGGCCGGCACCGGCATGGAGCGCCGCGGCCCCTATGCGGCGCACAGGGCGTGCGATGCCATCATGCAAGAGGTCCGCGAAGCGCTCAAGAGAGCCCCCACGAGCGGCTGCATGGGGGTGAAGACCTATAGCGACATGAAGAGGCCCGGCAGGCCGCGCGTCGTGCTCGTCAAGGAGATCATGGGCCAGGGCGCGATGCACGAGAAGTTGCTGCTGCCCGCCGAGCCCGCGGGCGTCGAGGGCGGCCGCCGGAATGTCGACCTTGGCAACGTGCCGGTCGTGCTCTCCCCCAACGAGGTGCGCGACGGCGGCATCCACGCGCTGACCTGCGTCGGCCCCGCGACCAAGGAGGGCACGCGCCACTATTTCCGTGAGCCGCTGCTGCGCCTGATGGCGGAGGACGAGGAGATCGGCCTCGTGGGGGTCGTCTTCATCGGCAGCCCGCAAGTCAATGATGAAAAGGCGTTCGTCTCGGCGCGGCTCGGGGCGCTCGTGGAGGCGCTCGACGTGGACGGCGCGATCGTCACGACCGAGGGCTTCGGCAACAACCATATCGACTTCGCCGACAGCATCGAGCAAATCGGCGCGCGCGGGGTCAGCGTGGTCGGCGTGTCGTTCTCTGCCTATCAGGGCCAGCTCGTCGTCGGCAACCGATACATGGACGCGATGATCGAGCTCAACAAGCACCCGGAGGGCCGTGAGAGCGAGATCCTCGGTGAGAGCACCTTGTGCCTCGAGGACGCGCAGCGCGCCCTTCTCATGCTCAAGACGAAGATGGCGGGTATCCCGATCGCGCCTGCCGACCGCAGGTGGACCCAGTCGGTCATCGACGCGAACCAGAGGCTCGTCAAGTGAGGGAGCGGCATGGAGCACGCGCTGGAGCCAGCGCAGAGGGTTTATCTGAGTCACGTGAGGGTGCTCCGGCGCGACTGACGTGAGGAGAAGCGCGATGAAGCTGACGACGGCGACAGGGCTGAAGAGCGAGATAGTTGTTCCGATCACGCCGCCTGCGGTCTGGACCCCCCTCGCGAAGCCGCTGGCTGAGTGCGTCGTGGCCCTCTGCACGGCGGGCGGCGTCCACCTGAAATCCCAGAGGCCGTTCGTCCTGTCCGGCGATCACACGTTTCGCGAAATCCCATCGACGACGCCCTCGTCCGAGCTGATGGTCAGCCACGGCGGTTTCGACAACAGCGACGTCAACAGGGACATCAACGCGATGTTCCCGATTGATCGCCTGCGCGAGCTCGAGGCCGAGGGCTTCGTCGGCAAGGTCGCACCTACGCTGGTCGGGTTCATGGGCGGCGGCGGCGACGTGGACAGACTCCGCGGCGAGAGCGGGCCGGCCATCGCGAAGATCCTGAAGGACGAGGGCGTGGACATCGCTGTGTTCACGGGCGGCTGCGGTACGTGCCACCGCTCGGCGGTCGTGGTGCAGCGCGCCGTGGAGACCGCGGGCATGTCCACGATCATCATCGCGGCGCTGCCGCCGATCGCCAGGCAGCAGGGCGCGCCCCGCATCACCGCGCCCCGTGTCCCCATCGGTTCGAACGCCGGCGAGCCCCGCAACGTGGAGATGCAGACGGCGATCCTCAAGGATACCCTCCGCGCCGTCGAGGAGATGACCCATTTCGGGCAGGTGAAGGCGCTTCCATACGAATACCGGCACGACGTGTGAGCCCGCACGTCCGCTGGACACCCGGACGAGCGGTCGCGAGATTTCACCCGGACCTGCGCAGGAGAACGCCAGTATGATCATCCAGAGCTTCATCAGTGACAGCATACCACCTGAGCTGCCCCACCTGCGACTGGGGCTCTATCAGGGCTATGGCACCGCCGGCGACATGGCAGCGGTGATGCGCAACCTAGACGTGCTGCGCGACGTCGCGGCCAAGGCCCGGAGGCTTGGGGTGCATCTCTTGAGCTTCCCCGAGCTGTTCTTGACCGGCTATGACGTGACGGACGCGGCCGCGGCCCACGAGATGGCCGAATGGATTCAGAGGGAAGGCGTTCTGGACCAGGTGGCTGCCGCGGCGAAGGAGAACGAGCTGGCCATCATCTGTCCCTATCCCGAAGCGGCCACCGTAGCCGGCGAGCGGCGGCACTACGACAGCATCGCGGTGTACGGCTCGGATGGCGGGCTGTTGAAGAACTACCGCAAAACGCATCTCTGGGGAGGGGACGAGCGCAACACATGGTCCTTTGGCCATGTTCATCCGGAGGAAGGCGAGGCGTTCACGGTATTCAGGGTCAACGGCATCGGCGTCGGTGTTCTGAATTGCTACGAGGGGGAGTTCCCCGAGCTTTCCCGCATTCTGGCCCTGAAGGGCGCCCAGCTCGTGGTCATCCCCACGGCCGCCGATGAATTTACCATGCTACGAACCGGAGAAAGATCCAGGACGCCCTATCCAAATGTCGACTTTCTGATTCGAGCCAACGCCTACCAGAACGAGATTTTCTGCGCCTACAGCAATCGAAGAGGACTAGAGATCCAGGGCGGCCAGGTCATGGGCAGCTATCTTGGCAACAGTTGCCTGGTAGACCCTCATGGCCATTATCTGCTTCCCGAGATCGACCTGCCGCCCGTCAGGTCCGACAAACCTGGTTCCGGCTGGAGCGATCACATGCTGATGATCGCCGACTGCGTACCCGGTTTCTATGGCCCCACTCATCCGGAGACCCTGGTCCGTGACAGAATGGCGGCTACTCACTACATGAGCGATCGCCGCTGGAATCTATATGGCCAGCTCACGGCGCAAACCTATGTGGACCAGGCTTCGGGGGAGGAGAAAGCTTACCCGGAGAGGCCGGAGTGACCGTCGCCACCATCGCCGCGCTCATCGTCGCCGCCCTCACGGCCGCCGCGCCGCGTCGAGCAAGAGCCGCCGCTCGGCCGCCGCGATGACCTGGCGCGCGCCGGCTCGGCGTCCGGGTTCACCGAGATGGAGGTGATGCCGAGCCGCACGAGGGGCTCGGCGAGCTCGGGGCGGTTCGACGGCGCCTGCCGGCAGAACGAGGAGGTGATGCGCCGCGACGCTCAGCTTTCACGGGGGGGCAACGTGACTCACCTCACGTCGGCTGATCGAGCCCTCGGGCCAGCCCGACCCTGGTCCTGGCGCTCGGCCGCCCGCCGCGCGCTCGCAGGCCCCGACCACGACGAGTTCACGTCGGTCTCCAAGGACGCACATCGGTCGGTGTGCTTCACGGCAACTCGGCGTGGGCTTCACTCCAGATCTAAGTATTTTTTTCTGGATACCGTCTTGACGGTTGGTCCTCAATCGTGATGGCATAATCCCGAAGGTCGCGCATATGCCCGAGGCTGCCTGCCGCGTCGCGTCGCTCCTGTGGAGACGGGCGCGTGGTGCGCTCAACAAGGGGGGCCGCGTGGTGACGCTCGAGACCGACGTGGCGAACTCGAAGCGCCCGATCTACGTAGGGATAAACAACACGTCTGCTGGGACCACAGCGGGGGAAACGCTGCTCGCGATGCTGCCTCCGGAGCGGGATACGGTGATGATCCAAGGCACCGTCGACCCGACCTGGGCCGACGGCGTAGCTCGAACTCGGGCTGCCCAGGACGTGCTCAAGACAGCCGGCTACGACGTGCTGGTACATCCGGTCAACGTTACTGAGGAAGCCGAAGACATCGAAGCGATGAAGACCGCGATCGAGGCCGCGGATCCGCCCGCCGTGGGCCTGATCGGGCTGTTCGCCGTCTCATGGCCGACGACGACCGGTTCGACCTCGGGATCGACGTGGTCCCGGCCGACAAGGTCGACGTGTACTACGGCTTCCTCGACACGATCAGCGCGGAGCAGTAGCGGTAATAGGCAGCTCGAGCAAGACCTCACGCGGCGTAGGCGGGCGCTCGAGCCCGGGGGGGAACCCCGGCGGCCGGGCGTGGGTAGTGCTCAAATTTGCCCGGAGAGAGTTCACATGAAGGCGGGAAGGCGGGAAGATTATTGATCTTTTCTTCCCGCCTTCCCGCCTTCATGTTCAATTTTGCGCACTACCCGGGCGTGCTTACGTGAGCTCGCTGAGCGCGCCCGTGGTGAGCTTCGGGTCGGGCTGCGAGCCGAACGACTCGACCTCGACGCCGAACGCCTGGGCGATCGACACCAGGATCCGGCTGTTCGTCGTGGGCGTGAACGTCGCGTCGTTCTCGCCGCAGAACGGCGCGTCCGGGGGACAGTCCGGCCGGAGCTTGATGCGCCGGCCCATCCTGAACTTCCCGTTCGCTCCGCCCGCGAGCAGCGTCGGCACGTTGCGCGTGCTGTGCAGGGCGGGGTTGCCCATGTCGCTCGACGCGTAGATCAGCGTGCTGTCCAGCACGCCGAGCCCGTCGAGGCGCTGCATGAGGCGAGCGATCTTCGAGTAGCTGTAGCGGTTGAACTTCGCGAGCGGGACCCACGTCTCCGGGTTGCCCTCGCCGGGCCAGCCGCCCTTGCCGACCGACGACGCGTCGTACGTGTGCGCGATCGAGCCGTGGTTGTCCTTCGGCAATCCCAGCGGATTGCCCTCGTACGCCAGGTCGTTCATGAACAGGGTGGCGAAGCGCGTGACGTCGCAGGCGAGGGCCTGGGCCAGGAGATCGATGTGGGCGTCGGTGATGGCGTCGAAGTAGGGCTCGCCGCCGTTGTACTGCTTCAGGCTGGGGAACTTCGATGCATCCGGCTGCGGCGGCAGGGCGCACGCCCGCCCGCCCGCGGCGGGGCCGGCGATCTGCTTCTCCAGCTCGCGGAGCGACGTCAGGTGCTGGTCGAGCTTCTGCTGCTCGGCCGGCGCGAGGCGCGCGCGCAGGCGGTTGACGTCCCCCCGCACGAAGTCGATCACGCTCTGCCCGAGCTCGCGCTGCCGGGCCGCGCGGGCCTGGGCCTCGGGGTCGTCGCCCACGACCAGGCCGGCGAACAGCAGGTTGAACGCCTCGACCGGGTCGATGATCTTCGGCAGGGGCGCGCCGCCTGCCCCGAACGAGAGCGTCTGTCCGGACTCCGTTCCATCCATGCCCACGCCGAGCGCGACGCTCGTGATGCGCGTGTCGGCGCCGAGGCCCTTCTCCACGGCGAGGAACTGGTCGAGCGAGACGTTGAGCGGCTTCTTCCCGTCGATGCGGCTGCCCGTCAGGATGGTGCCGGCCGAGTCGTGCCCGTTGGCGTTCGACAGGTGGTCGATCCCCTCGACGATGAGGATCTTGTCCTTGAAGCTCCGGCCGTAGGTCGCCGGATCGTCGAACGGCTGGAGCGAGCAGTCCTCGTACGTGATGTCGAAGCTCGTCTCCGTGTCACCGGCGCGCATGGCCCAGTACTCGGCGGAGATGCCGTGGGGGTGGTAGATCGTGACGAACTTGAGCGGCAGCTCCTCGCCGTCCGCCTGGGCGACGGAGTCCCCGAGCATGTTCACGAAAGGGAGCGCCGCGAGCCCCGCGCCCACGGCGCGGAGGAACGAGCGGCGTGTGGACCGGCGATTCATTGGGGCCTCCGATGGCTGAAGAGACTGCTCTTGACGTAGGTGACGAGCGCTTCGACGATCTTGCCCTGCTCTGCTTCCGGGGCGGCTTCCCACGCCCTCAGGAACGACTCCTCGCTCTCCGCTGCGCCCTTGCCGCTGCGGCCCGCCGAGGCGCGGAACACCTGGCGGGCGAAGCACGAGCGCACCATCGGGCTCGTGGAGAGGGCCTGCGCGAGGGCGTTGCTGTCGGCGTACGCGCCGTCGACGTCGGCGCCCATCGCCACGGTCACGGCGCTGTCGACCGGGTGTCCGTTGTCGGTCTCGCGGATCTTGCCCATGCCGTCGAATCGCTCGAAGGAGAACCCGAACGGGTCGATGTAGTCGTGGCACGACCTGCACTCCGCGTCGGTCGAGTGGATCGCGAAGCGCTCGCGCGTCGTCTTGCTCGGATCGGGCACCGGCGGGACGACGTTGATGTTCAGCTCGGTCGGTGAAGGGATGTCGCTGCACGTGACGCGGCGGAGGACGGTCACCCCGCGCAGCACCGGCGCCGTCTCGGTGGCGTGCGCGTGGACCGCGAGGAACGCGCCCTGGTTGAGGAGCCCTCGCCGGTTCGAGAGCGAGACGCGCCCCACGCCCTACGCTCCGTAGAAGCCCCTGAGCGGCTCGTCGATGACGCTCCAATCGGCGCCGAGCAGCTCGCCGACCGTGCCGTTGGAGCTCGACAGGACCTCGTTGACGAACGCCTCCGTCTCGATCTCCATCGACGGCCTGACGCCGGCGAACTCGCCGTAGACATTCGAGTCCTTCGCCGTCATCGCGATCCGGTCGATGCCGAGCCACTCGCGGACGATCCGCACGATGCGGTCGCGGGCGGCGGACGTCTGGAGCAGCCGGCGCACCTCGGCCTCCCGGCCCTCGGAGGTCGACAGCGCGCCCGAGGTGGCGGCCTCGAGCAACGCGTCGTCGGGCGGGCCGGCGGTGATGAGGTACGAGAGGGAGCTCGCGAGCTCGTACGGCGTGAGCGCCAGCGCGGATCCTCCGGAGCCGTCGCCGATCTCCGTCAGGTAGAGGAAGCCGGCCGACTGCAGGACCGCGCGCGCGATGAGCTCGATGCCGTCCGCGTAGGTCGCGCCCTTGGCGCCGACCCGATAGACCCCGAGCAGCCCGTCGATCTCCGCGGTGTCGAGCGGGCGGCGGTAGGCGCGTCCGCCGAACGACTTGATGAAATCGGCGGCGCAGCTCTCCCCCTGCGCGGCCGGGTCCGCGCAAGGGGCGAGCTCCGCGAGCTTGCCCTTCACCTCCGCGGCGAGCGCCTCCGCCGCGCCGGCGAGCTGCTTGGCCAGCACCGGGTCGACGCGCTGCGCGTCGTTCACCGTATAGCCGTCCTGCCGCGAGTCCGGCGCAAAGCCATCACTCGGGGCGGCGGTGGTCCTCGTCAGCGCGCGTGCCGAGGCGGCGTACTCGGCGTTGGTCAGGCGGCGGATGCGCGCGGGCAGCAGGCTCACGCTCTCCGTTCCATCGGGCAGCGTGATGCCGCCGCCGTCGCCGTCGCCGTCGCCGTCGCCGCCCGGTTGTGAGCCGTCCCGGCCTCCGAGCTGCCCGGTGCAGCCGGCGATCGCCGCGGCCGCCAGGGCGAGCATGACCCTGAATCTCATAGGTTGAAGCAATCGAAGCATGAACTCATTATGTAATAATGAGAAACTCGCTTGCAACTACTCCTATGGCTCGCGTCGTCAACCCGGAGTTGACTGTCAACCGGGAGTTGACTGCGTGGGCACCGTTCCGCGATTGGCCGCCGGGCTGCCGGGACCCGCGCTACCGGACGAGCTTCGAGAGCAGCCGGATGTACGAGGCCTGGTAGCCGTTGCTGTTCTCCGTCACCGCCCAGGAGTTGAGCGGCCAGCTCGTGTTGAAGTCCTTGTAGGACTTCTGCGCCGGCTGATCCTTCGGAGGCGAGACCGGCTCGGCGTCGCAGATGGCGTTGTTCTCGGGGCTGCCGCAGCCGTCGGGGCAGCAGCCGTCCTTGTCATAGCTCGGGTTCGGACCGCCGGTGAGGAAGCCGGGAGCCGGGCCGTAGGTCGAGACGCCGACGCGATCCCAGCGCTCGCTGCCGTCGTGAAACCAGGTATGGTAGAACTCGTTCGCCGACCGCTCGGCGCCGTAGGCGCCCATGTTCGACAGGTACACGAGCCCGAGCGGGTTCACGCCGTGCAGGTAATGCACGTAGCGCGCGGCGGCCCGCGCAGCGTCCGCGCTCACGGCGGCGTCGAGCTCGTAGGTCACCAGGTCGTAGAACATGTTGCCCTGGTGCGACTTGATGGCGTTGCTCCCCCACGTGTAGTCCTTGAGGTGGGCGAGATAGGGATCGACACCGGCGCGGAACGCCGCGAGGTTGTCGTCGCCATCCATGGCCGCGCGGTAGGCGCTCCGGATCGCGTCGGCCACCGCCGCGGTCGCGCCAGGCACCCTGGTGTAATGGAGCAGCGCCGCCTGCTGCTGCACCTCGAAGGGATAGGCGTAGGCCCACTCGAGCAGGTGGATCTTCTCGTAGTTCGCGTCGACGGCGTCACGGTACGCCGCCTTGCCGGTCGCGTCGAAGAGATAACAGGCGGCCTCGACCTTCAGGCCGAGGCGCCCGTAATCGTCCGTCTCCTGCTGTCCCGCGCCCAGCCCCGACGTGCCGGCCGCGGCGTCGTTGTTCCTGAAGATCACGGCGGGGTTCGCGTCCGCCCACGCCCAGGCGCGCTCGGCGCGCGGGAGCAGCGAGTCCGCGTAGCTCGCGAGCGCGCCGCCGCCGGCGCCCTTCAGCACCTTGGCGCCGTAGGCGAAGGCCGCCGCCGTGGCGAGCGTGGCGCTCGTGTTCGCGCTGCCGTAATGGCTCGGCCCCGTGGCGGCGGACGGCGGGCTCGCGCTCGACAGCCCCACGATGCTGAGCACGGAGCCGTCCGCGTCCTGCATGCGGACGAGCCAGTCCATGCCCCATTTGGCCTCGTCGAGGATGTCGGGGACGCCGTTGCCCGACTCGGGGATGTCGTAGTCGTCGGTCCAGACGGAGGGGTTCTCGGCATAGGCGCGGAGCAGCGTGACCACATAACCCGCGGTCCAGCTCGTGTACTTGTTGTAGTCGCCGGCATCGTACCACCCGCCGGAGACGTCTCGCTCGGTCGAGGCGTCGTCGGGCGCGCTGTACAGGCGGGCGTTCCTGTCCTGCAGCGGGCCCACGTGGCTCGCCTCGTCGGCCCACCCTTCCCCCGCGAAGGACGCGTCCTTCTTCTGCCCGGCGCGCTGGTAGAAGAAGGTGCGCACCGCCCGCTTCAGCACCTCGCGATAGACCGCATCTCCGATCTCGAACTCGGCAGAGCGCACGTCGTTCTCCACGTCGAGCACGTAGTAGCGGCCAGGCGCGGTGACCGACGAGAAGTCGAACCACCACGCCTTGTCGCCGGAGGACGCGTCGGTGGCGCCGCTGTTCCAGGGCGCCGGCGCCGCCGTGAGGACGCGCTCTCCGGTCGCGGAGCTCACGAGCGCGACCGTCGCGCCCGGCGTGAAGGACGCGTCGGCGTCGAAGCCGGTCTGGGGATCTCGCAGGACGGCGATCTTCTCCGCCTCCGGCAGGTAGCCGAACTGGTCCACCACGATGAACTCGCTCGGCTCCGCCGTCGGATTCACGGGGGAGCCCCCTGAACCGCCGACGCCGCTCGTGGCCGAGCCGCCGGGGCCGCTCGTGGCGGAGCCGCCGGGGCCGCCCGTGGCCGAGCCGGCGCCGCCGGAGCCGGCCGAGGCGCCCGAGCCACCCGAGCCAGCGCCGTTGTCGTGGTCGCCGGAGCAGGCGGCGATCACCGCGCACGAGAGGAGCGCGGGGACGAGAGATCGATGTAAGTAGAATTGCACGATAAGCCTCCTTAAGGGGCGAGCAGGGTATCACATGAATGTTGCTCTGTGGACGGCTTTCGTGACCGGCCCCCGAATGGACAACGGCCGACGGGTCTGGTGTGTCAACCTCCGATTGTCATCGTAAACCGCCGGTTGTCACTCGCGTCGTCGAGCGTGAAGTGCGCATTGGTTCCCGCAGCTGGCCGAGCCGCAGCGCGCCGCGGCGAAGATGGGTGTCGTGGGGGTGGGCAGCGAGCAGGGCTCGCCGCCGCCCTCACGGCCGCCGCGCCGCCTCGAGCAAGAGCCGCCGCTCGGCCGCCGCGATGACCT
Organism: Sorangium cellulosum So0157-2; assembly: GCF_000418325.1. Classification (GTDB taxonomy): domain Bacteria; phylum Myxococcota_A; class Polyangia; order Polyangiales; family Polyangiaceae; genus Sorangium; species Sorangium cellulosum_D. Next base: position 10,344,480 of record NC_021658.1, on the reverse strand, counting down.
TCCGCGCCGCGGGCTCGGCGTCCGGGTTCACCGAAATGGACGTGATGCCGAGCCGCACCAGGTGCTCGGCGAACTCGGGGCGGTTCGACGGCGCCTGCCCGCAGAACGAGGAGGTGATCCCGGCCGCCCTGCACGCCTCGATGATCCGCCCGATCGCGTCGAGCACCGCCGCGTCGGACTCGTCGAACAGCTCGGCGCACAGCGCGGAGTCGCGGTCCACCCCCAGCATGAGCTGGGTCAGATCGTTCGAGCCGATCGAGACGCCGTCGATGCCCATGCGCGCGTACTCCGGGATCCAGAACGCGGCGGAGGGCACCTCGGCCATGACCCACCGGTGCAGCCCGCGCTGGCGGCCGAGCGGGCTCCGGTCGATGAGGTCCAGGCAGGCCGCGAGCTCCCAGCGCGTGCGGACGAACGGGATCATGACGTGCAGGTTCGGCGTCTCCCCGCGGACGCGGGCGAGCACGTCGAGCTCGAGCGCGAACAGCTCCGGATCGCGGACATACCGGTAGCAGCCGCGATACCCGATCATCGGGTTCTCCTCGGCGGGCTCGAATTGCTCACCCCCCTTGAGCCCCCGAAACTCGTTGGTGCGGAAATCGTACGTCCGGTAGATGACCGGACGGGGCTGGAAGGCGCGGGTGATGCGGAGCAGCGCGGCCGACATCCGCTCCACGAACTCGTCGCGGCCGCCGGACGCGATCAACGCCTTCGGGTGCACGCCGCCGAGCGCGTCGAGCAGCATGAACTCGGCCCGGAGCAGCCCTACGCCGTCCACGGGCAGCGCGGCCACCTCCTCGGCGCGCTCGGCGATCGCCATGTTCACGTAGAGCCGCGTGCCGAGGACGGCCGGCGGGGCCGCGTGCGTGCCAACAGCGGCCGGCGCGCGCTCGACCCGCGCCTCGGCCTTCGCAGCGGGCTCGACCCCCGCGGCCGCGGGCGCCCCGTCCGGAGCAGCCCCGGGCGCCTCCGCGGCGGCCCGTTGCCCTTCGAGGACCTTGCCGTGCGCGCCGTCGACCGTGACGAGCTCGCCGTCCCGCAGGGTCCGCGTGGCGGAGCGCGTGCCCACGACACAGGGGATGCGGAGCTCGCGGCTGACGATCGCGGCGTGGCAGGTCATCCCGCCGCTGTCCGTCACGAGGGCCGCCGCGCGGCGGATGGTGGGCACCCAGTCGGGCGACGTCATGGGCGCCACGAGGACCTCGCCGGCCTCGAGCCGCTGCCCCTCCTCCGGCGCGCGGAGCACGCGCACTGCGCCGGACGCCGTGCCCGGGGACGCGCCGAGGCCCGCGACGAGCACCTCGCCGGGGCCGGGGTGCGGCGCGCCCAGCGTGGTGATCGGACGGGTCTGCACCAGGTACGTCGCCCCGTCCTCGATGGCCCACTCGATGTCCTGGGGCGCGCCGTAGTGCTCCTCGACCCGCAGCGCGAGGCGCGCGAGCTCGAGCACCTCATCGTCCTTGAGCACGCGCCGCGCGCCCTCGTCCTCCGGCAGGTCCACGCGCTGCTCCCCGCCGCCGTCCGGCGCGCGCACCAGCTTGAACGCCTTGTGTCCGACGCGGGCCTCCACGAGCCGCGGCCCGCGCTTCGCGACCGTGTACGTGTCCGGCTCGACCTGCCCGCCGACCACGACCTCGCCGAGGCCGAACGCCGCCTCGACGACGAGGCGCGAGGTGTCCTTCGTCGCGGGATCCGCGGTGAAGATGACGCCGGAGCGCTCGGAGCTGACCATGCGCTGCACGACGACCGCCAAGGCGGGCTCCTCGGCGAGGCGCTGGGATTTCCGGTAGCTGACCACGCGCTCGCCGAAGGCGGAAGCCCAGCAGTCGCGCACGCGACCGAGCAGCGCCTGCTCGCCGGTCACGTCGGTGTACGTCTCGTGCATGCCGGCGAACGAGGTCGAGGCCGAGTCCTCCGAGGTGGCGGACGACCGGACGGCCACGACGGCGCCGGGCCCCAGCTCCCGGTACGCGCCGACGATCTCCGCTTGGAGCTCGGCAGAGAGCGGCGCCGCCCGGACGAGGCGCCGCAGCTCGGCGCAGGCCGCGCGCAGCCCGGCCGGGTCGTTCGGATCGGCGGCGTCGAAGAGCTCGCACAGCTGCTTTCGCACCCCCGCGGCCTCCATCGCCGCGAGGTACGCGTCGGCGGTGATGACGAAGCCCGGCGGCACGGGCAGGCCGGCGCGCGTGAGCTCTCCGAGGTTGCCGCCTTTTCCTCCGGCGGACGCGACATCGTTGCGGGACAGCGAATCGAACCAGAGGACGTGCGCGGTCACCGTGTCTCCTCGTCGAGATCAGGATGAATCCGCTCGGCGCTGCGGCGCCGGCGGCTCGCTCGAGCACCCGCGCGTGCGTCGGAGCTCGGGCCTCCGGTGATGGAGCAACATCCAGACCCGGCGCCGCCACCTCGCGATGGCTCACCTGATCCCGAGCAGCCCGCTCCCCTGGTAGACGACGAGCGCCGCGACGTAGGCCGCCGCGTAGCTGTAGGCGAGGACGAACGCCGGCCAGCGCCACGTCTTCGTCTCGCGGCGGATCGCCGCCACGGTGCTCATGCACTGGCAGGCCAGGACGAAGAACGCGAGCAGCGCGAGCCCGGTGCGCGTCGAGTACGCGAGCGTCCCGTCCGGGCGCCTCGCCTCGCGGATCCGCTCGGCGAGCGGCGCGGGCGCGTCGTCGGCGCCCTCGACGCCGAAGATGACGCCCATCGTCCCGACCATGACCTCGCGCGCGCCGAACGAGCCGATGAGGCCGACGTTGATGCGCCAGTCGAAGCCGAGCGGCGCGGTCACAGGCTCGAGCGCGCGCCCCACGCCGCCGGCGATGCTCGACTCGAGCGGCGTCGCCGCGGCCTCGGCCGCGGCGGCCGGCGGCTCCGGCGGCGCGGCGCCCGGCATGGGGACCTTCAGCAGCACCCACAGCACCGCCGAGACGGCCAGGATCACGGTCCCGACCTCGCGCGTGAACCGCCACGCCGCCTGGGCCGCCTTGCGGGCCACGACGCGCACCTCGGGGCTGCGGTACGCCGGCATCTCGAGCACCATCGGGAGCGAGCGCCCGCGGGTCGCCGTGCGCCGGAGCACGAGCGAGGCGACGAGCCCCGAGAAGATGCCGGCGACGTAGAGCGCGACGAAGAGCAGCGCCTGCACCCACGGGCCGTGGGCGGCGAAGAACGTCGTCAGGAGGAGCGCATAGGTGGGGATCCGCGCGGAGCACGCCATGAGCGGGAGGACCAGGATCGCCGTGAGCCGCTCGCGCGGATCGCGGAGGATGCGCGTCGCGTGCACGGCGGGCACCGCGCACGCGTGCCCCATCAGGAGCGGGAGGAACGCGCGGCCGCTCAGCCCCATCAGCTGGAGCAGGCGGTCGACGAGGAAGGCGCCGCGCGCGAGGTAGCCGCTCGCCTCGAGCAGCTCCATCGCGACCGTGAGGATCACGATCTGCGGCATGAAGGCGAGCACCGTGCCCGCGCCGCCGAGCAGGCCGTCGACGACGAACGACGCGGCGAGCCCCCCGCCGAGGGCGCGGGACACGAGCCCGCCGAGCTGGCCGATCGCGGCGTCGAGCGCCTCGGTGGCCGGCGTGGCCACGAGGAACACGGCGGCGAAGAGCAGCGCCATCAGCCCGAGGAACAGGACCGGACCGGCCGCCGGGTGGAGCAGCACGGCGTCCGCGCGCGCCGTGAACGTCCTCCTCCGCTCGGCGGCGGCGTCGCGGCGCGCCGCCTCGATGTACGCGGCGCGCGCGACCGCATCCGGATCCCATGACGCGGCGCCGGGAGCAGGCGCGGCGCCGGGAGCAGGCGCGGCGCCGGGAGCAGAGCAGGCGCGGAGCAGGCGCCGCGCCCGCGTCGAGCCGCGCGGCGATGGCGTCGAGCACGGCGCCGCGCGCGCCCGGATCCCTCGCGCTCACGAGCAGCACGGGCAGGCCGATGGCGCGCTCGAGGGCGCCGAGGTCGATCCCGCGCCCCTCGCCCTCGAGCACGTCGCGCTGGGTGGCGACGACGAGCGGCGCGAGCCCGCGCCGCACGAGCTCGCGCGTGAGCCGCAGGCCGAGCGCGAGCTGCGTCGCGTCGAGCACCTGGACGACGAGGCGCGGCCGCTCGCTCTCGGCGGTGCGGTCGAGGAAGCGGCGCGCGACGCCCTCGTCCGTCGCGGGGTCGACGACGGACTCGATCGAGTAAAGCCCGGGGAGATCCGCGATCGTCACGGCCGTCCCGCCGGCGACGCGGACGTCGGCGGTGAGGATGTCCACGGTGATGCCGGGGAAGTTGCCGACGTGGGCGCTGCCGCCCGTCAGCCGGTTGAACAGCGACGATTTGCCCGAGTTCGGACGCCCGAGCAGCGCGACGAGCGGCCGCCCGGCCGCCGCCGGAAGGCGCGCCGCGCGCGCCTCGGAGGCCGCGGTCGTCACGGGACCTGACTCGGCAGGGGCGCGACCAGGATGGAGCGCGCGAGCCCCGCGCTGATCGCGAGCTCGCCCCCGGAGCCGGTGCGCACATGGAGGGGGCCGCCGAACGCCGCGCGCCGGATCAACGTGAGCGTCTGGCCGGGGCCGAGCCCCATCGCCCCGAGCCATCCGGCGAGATCGGCGTCGAGGCCGACCTCGACCACGACCGCCCGCTCACCCGCGCGCACCTGCGCGAGCGGGCCCATGGCTGGAGCGCCCCGCGGCTCGAGGTGCGGGGCGCCCACGCCCGTCGGGCGCAGCGTCGCGGAGCTCGGGTCGAGGGGAATCGGGTCGAGGAGAACAGGAGAGGAAATGCCGGGCATCTTGTTCCGAGCTCAGTGCTGAAAGTGTAAATCAATTTCAGCAACCGTGCCAGCTCCTGGCCGGCAGCGCTGTGCGGCGCTGGCGCACGCAGCGGCGCGCAGGGCCCCTCGCGATGCCGGACGAGCGCCGGAAGGGAAGCGGCCTGGAGCACGCGCGCTGGTCGTCTGCGGCCCGGATCCAGCGGCACGGACCGTGCTCACCGGCCTCGCATGAGCGGCGCAGAGACCGGCTTTCATCCTGGCGATCGCGCGGTGCTCGGCCGGCCGGGGATCGCGGCGCTCCTGCAGGGCCTGCGCGAGGAGGGATACCGGCTCATCGGTCCCACGCTCCGCGGCGGGGCCATCGTGTACGACGAGATTCAGGGCGTGGAGGAGCTCCCGGCCGGCTGGACCGAGCAGCAGGAGGCTGGCCGCTATCGGCTCTCCAGGCGCGCGGACGAGGCCCTGTTCGGCTACGCGGTCGGGCCGCGGTCGCTCAAGCACCTCCTGTTCGTGCCGCGGCTTCGCCTGGTGCAGCTCAGGCGGCGCGGCGGGGCCATCTCCCGGACCGACGAGGCCGAGGCCCCACCGCGCCTCGCCGTCCTCGGCGCGCGGGCGTGCGATCTCGCCGCGATCGACGTGCAGGACCGCGTCTTCGTCGACGGCCCGCACCCGGATCCCGACTATGTGGCGCGCCGCAGGAGCCTCTTCGTCATCGCAGTGCAGTGCGGGCAGGCGGGCGGGACGTGCTTCTGCGTGTCGATGCGGACGGGGCCGCGCGCCGAGCGTGGCTTCGACCTCGCGCTGACCGAGCTCCTCGACGGTGGCCACCGCTTCTTCGTCGAGGTGGGCAGCGACGCCGGCGCTTCCCTGCTCGCTCGCGTGGGCGCGCCCCGCGCGGGCGAGGACGACGCCCGGGCGGCCTTCGACATCTCGCGCCGCACGGCGACCCAGATGGGCAGGGAGCTCGAGACGGACGGCATCAAGGAGCTCTTCTATCGAAACCTCGAGCACCCCCGCTGGGATGACGTGGCCGAGCGCTGCCTCGGATGCACGAGCTGCACGCTCGCGTGCCCGACGTGCTTCTGCAGCACGGTCGAGGACGTGACCGACGTCGCGGTCGACGACGGTCGAGACGCCGTCGACGTGGGTCGGGACTCCGCGTACGCGGGTCCCTCCGCCGTGGCCGAGCGCTTCCGGCGCTGGGACTCGTGCTTCTCCCTCGACCACTCTTACCTGCACGGCGGCAGCGTCCGCGCCTCGCGCCGGGCTCGCTACCGGCAGTGGCTCACGCACAAGCTGGCCACGTGGATCGATCAGTTCGGTACGTCCGGCTGCGTCGGCTGCGGCCGGTGCATCACGTGGTGCCCCGTCGGGATCGACATCACCGAGGAGGCGGCGGCCATCCGCGCTGGAGACGGCGCCGTCGCCGCAGGGAAGGGGTAGGCGAGGATGCAGGCGCAGGAGCTCCTCCCCGTGCTCGGAGCCCACCCATTTCTCGAGGGGCTCCCGGCCGCGCACCTCGCGCGCCTGGCCGAGGGCGCGTCATCGCGGAGCTTCCCGGAAGGGGCGTTCCTCCTCCGGGAGGGAGGCGAGGCGGACACGCTGTACCTGCTCACGCAGGGGCGCGTCGCGCTCGAGATCCACCGCCCCGGCCGCGACCCGGTGCAGGTCGAGAGCCTGTCGGCCGGGGACATCCTCGGCCTGCACTGGCTCTTCCCGCCGCGGCGATGGGTGCTCGACGCGCGGGCGGTCACTCAGGTCCGCGCGGTCGGGCTCGACGCGGCGCACGTGCGCTCGTGCTCGGCCGCCGACCCTGCGCTCGGGTATGCCGTGTCCCTGCGGCTCCTGCGACAGCTCTACGCGCGCCTGGAGCGCGTGCGGCTGCAGCGGCTCGACGTCTTCAACCTCGACGGGGCCGAGCCATGACCTTCGTGCCGCGGGAGGCCCCGGTGCCCTTCGGGCCGGACGCCCCGAACCTCTGCTCGCCGTTCGGGGCTGCGGGTCGCCTGGCGGCGCCCTCCGCCCCAAGCCCCTTCGCCCCGGAGCCGGCGCGCGTGCGGCGCGTCCACCGCGAGACGGCGACGACCTTCACGGCGACCATCGAGGTGCCGGGCCGCCCGGGCGGCCTCGCGTTCGCGCCCGGCCAGTTCAACATGCTCTACGCCTTCGGGGTCGGCGAGGTCGCGATCTCGATCAGCGGAGATCCCGCGCGGCCCGATCGGCTCCTGCACACGATCCGCGAGGCGGGCTCGGTCACGCGCGCGCTCGGCAGCCTCCGCGCGGGCATGGCGCTCGGGCTGCGCGGCCCGTTCGGGAGCCCCTGGCCCGTCGGCGAGGCGCGCGGCGCCGACGTGCTGCTCCTCGCCGGCGGGCTCGGGATGGCGCCGCTGCGCCCGGCGCTCTGCCACATCCTCCGGCACCGCGCCGCCTACGGCCGCGTCGCGCTGCTCTACGGCGCGCGCGGCCCCGAGGACCTGCTCTACCGCAGGGAGCTCGAGCGCTGGAGCCGCCGCGCCGACCTGCAGGTGCTCGTGACCGTGGATCGCGCGGGGCCCGGGTGGCGCGGGCACGTCGGGGTCGTGCCGGCCCTCCTGCGCCTCGCCGACTTCGATCCGGGCCGCGCGGTCGCGTTCGTCTGCGGACCGGAGGTGATGATGCGCTTCACGGCGCGCGAGCTCGAGCGCCGCGGCGTCCCCGGCGAGCGCGTCTACGCCTCGCTGGAGCGGAACATGAAGTGCGCGGTGGGGCTCTGCGGCCGCTGCCAGCTCGGGCCGAGCTTCGTCTGCAAGGACGGCCCGGTGCTCCGTTACGACCGCGTGGGACCGCTGCTCGCGGTCCGGGAGCTGTGAGCGCCATGGCGCGCCCCGCGAAGCCGAAGCTCGCCGTGTGGAAGTTCGCCTCGTGCGACGGGTGTCAGCTCAGCGTCCTCGACCTCGAGGACGAGCTCCTGTCGCTCGCCGCCGCGATCGACATCGCCTACTTCAAGGAGGCCACGAGCCTCGAGCGCGCGGGGCCGTTCGATCTGTCGCTGGTCGAGGGGTCGATCACCACGCCCGCCGACGCCGAGCGCATCATCGAGGTCCGGCGGCTGTCGAAGGCGCTCGTCACCATCGGCGCCTGCGCCACGGCCGGGGGCATCCAGGCGCTGCGCAACTTCGCGAATGTACGAGAGTTTCTGTCGGTCGTGTACGCCTCGCCCGCGTACATCGAGACCCTCGCCACCTCCACGGCGATCGCCGACCACGTCCCCGTCGACTTCGAGCTGCGCGGCTGTCCGGTGAACAAGCGCCAGCTCCTGGAGGTGATCAGCGCCTTCCTGCACGGGCGCCGGCCCAACGTCGCGAGCCACAGCGTCTGCGTCGAGTGCAAGATGCGCGGCAACGTGTGCGTGATGGTGACCGGGACGCCTTGCCTCGGCCCGGTGACGCACGCGGGCTGCGGCGCGCTCTGCCCGACCTACCAGCGCGGCTGCTACGGCTGCTTCGGGCCGATGGAGGCGCCGAACATGGAGTCGCTCTCGCGCGCGTTCCGGGCGGCGGGCGTGCCGGAGCGCGACCTCGTGCGGCTCCACCGCACCTTCAACGCGAACGCCCCGGCGTTCCGCGCGGAGAGCGAGCGGCATGAGCGCTAGCGAAAGGACGCGCACGATCGCCGTCGACTACCTCGCCCGCGTCGAGGGCGAGGGCTCGCTGACGCTCGTGATCGAGGACGGGCGGGCGAAGGAGGCGCGCCTGTCGATCTTCGAGCCGCCGCGGTTCTTCGAGGCGTTCCTCCGCGGCCGGGGCTACGCGGAGGCGCCCGACATCACGTCGCGCATCTGCGGCATCTGCCCGGTCGCATACATCACGAGCGCGTGCCGCGCGATGGAGGACGCGCTCGGCATCGAGCTCGGCCCGGAGCTCCGCGCGCTCAGGCGCCTCTTCTACTGCGGCGAGTGGATCGAGAGCCACGCCCTGCACGTCTTCCTGCTGCACGCGCCCGATTTCCTCGGCTACCCGGACGCGGTCGCCATGGCGCGCGACCACCGCGACTGGGTCGCGAAGGGCCTCGCCATCAAGAAGGCGGGGAACGCGATCGTCGCGCTCCTCGGGGGCCGCGAGATCCACCCGGTCAACACCCGCGTCGGCGGCTTCTACAGCGCGCCGTCCCGCGCGGAGATCGAGCGCCTGCTCCCCGAGCTGCGCGCCGGGCGGGAGCACACGCGCGCGTGCCTCTCCTGGATGGCGACGCTGCCGTGCCCGGAGCTCGAGCGGCCCTACGAGTTCGTCGCGCTCCGCAGCGATGACGCCTACGCGATCGCCGAGGGGCGCCTCGTCTCCTCGGGCGGGCTCGACATCGAGGTGCGCGCGTACGACGCGCATTTCGTCGAGGAGCAGGTCTCCTGGTCGACGGCGCTGAGGTCGAGGATTCGCGGCAGCGGCAGCTACCTGTGCGGCCCGCTCGCGCGCTTCAACCTGAGCTTCGATCGCCTGCTCCCCGAGGTCCAGGGCGCGGCGCGCGCCGCCGGCCTCGCCGTCCCGTGCCGCAACCCGTTCCGGAGCCTGCTCGTGCGCCTCGTGGAGATCCTGCAGGCCTTCGAGGAGTCGATCCGGATCATCGAGGCGTACGCGCCCCCGCCGGCGCCGTTCGTGGCGCCCCCGGCGGTCCGCGCGGGCACGGGCTACGGCGGCTCCGAGGCGCCGCGCGGCTTCCTGTTCCACCGCTACACGCTCGACGCCGAGGGGACGATCCTGGACGCGAAGATCGTCCCGCCCACGTCGCAGAACCAGCTCTCGATCGAGGAGGACCTCTGCGCGCTGTCGCCGTCGCTCGCGTCGATGCCGCACCGCGAGGCGACCGCGCGCGCCGAGCAGGCCGTGCGCAACCACGACCCCTGCATCTCCTGCGCGACGCACTTCCTCACGCTGCGCGTCGAGGAGGCGCCGCGATGACCGCGCGGATCATCGGCCTCGGGCAGCGGGCCGCCGGGGACGACGCCGCCGGGCTCGCCGTGCTCGAGGCGCTGCGCCGCCAGGGGCCGCCGGGCGACGCGGAGCTCGTCGAGGCGAGGGACGCGAGCGCGCTCGTCTCGCTCCTCCAGACGCCCGCGACGGTCGTGGTCGTCGACGCCGTGCTCGCGTCGCCGCCCGGGGAGGTGCTCGATCTCTCGCCCTCGGACCTCGCCGCCGGCGCGCCTGTGCCGGTCTCGACGCACGGCCTCGGCGTGGGGCAGGCCATCGAAATCGCTCGCCTCGCGGCGCCGGACCGGCTGTCGCCCGACATCCGCATCGTCGGCGTGAGCATCGGCAGGCCCTGCCGGCAGGAGCCTGATCTGTCGCCCGAGGTGGCCGCGGCGGTCCCCCGGGCCGTCGCCCGCGTCCTCTCGTTCCTCGGAGGGTGAGCCCGTGCACGAGTCGTCCATCGCAAGGCAGCTGCTCTCCGCCGCGCTGGACCGCGCCGTGGCCGAGGGGGCGACGCGGGTCCTCTCGGTGCGCGGCTGGGTGGCCGAGGCCGAGGCGCTCTCGCCGGAGAGCCTCTCGCTCCACTTCGCGGCGCACGCGCGCGGCACGCCGGCCGAGGGGGCGCGCCTCGATCTGCGGCTCCTGCGCGTCGAGGCGCGCTGCCTCTCCTGCGGCGGCACGTACGCGCCCGACCATCACGTGCTGCTCTGCCCGCGCTGCGGCGGCGACCAGGCGACGCTCCTCGGGCGCCTTGGGCTCGGGCTGGACGCGCTGGAGGTCGAGTAGCCATGCCGCGCCTCGCGCTCCGCGTGCAGGGCATCGTCCAGGGGGTGGGCTTCCGCCCCCTCGTGTACCGGCGCGCGTCCGCGCTCGGCCTGGGCGGCTGGGTGCGGAACCACCCCGGCGGGGTCGAGATCGAGGTGCAGGGGCCGGAGCGCAGCCTCCGCGCCTTCGTCGCGGGGCTGATCCGCGAGCCCAGCGCGCCCGCGCGCGTCGAGCGCATCGAGATCGAGCAGCGGGCCGAGGAGGAAGCCGGTCCGTTCCAGATCCTCCGCAGCGAGGCGGCGAGCGGGGCGCGCCCGTCGGTGCCCGCGGATCTCGCCGTCTGCGAGGCGTGCGCCCGGGAGGTGGACAGCGAGACCGGCCGCCGCCGCCGCTACCCGTTCACGAGCTGTGCGCAGTGCGGACCCCGCTACACGATCCTGTCGGGGCTCCCGTACGACCGGGCCAGGACCACGATGGAGCGCTTCGCGATGTGCCCCGCGTGCGCCGCGGAGTACGAGGACCCCTCGGACCGGCGCTTCCACGCGGAGCCCATCGCCTGCCCGGCGTGCGGCCCGCGCGTCCAGCTCGTGACCTCCGCCGGAGACCCGATGGAGCCGAGCCTTGGGGGCTCCGGGTCGCCCGACGGCGCCCTGCGCCCCAGGACCCAGGCCGACATCCGGGGCTCCGGGTCGCCTGACGGCGCGCTCCGCGAGGCCGCGGCCGCTGTGCTGGCGGGGAGGGTGGTCGCCATGAAGGGGCTCGGCGGGTTCCACCTGCTCGTCGACGCGACGTCGCCGGACGCGGTCGCGCTCCTGCGCCGGCGGAAGCGCCGCGACGCAAAGCCGTTCGCGGTGATGTTCGGCTCGCTCGACGCCGTGCGCGACGCCTGCCGCGTGTCTCCCGCGGAAGCAGACGCGCTGTGCGGTCCCGAGGCGCCCATCGTGCTGCTGCGGCGGCTCGCGCCCGCCGCTGCGCGGGTCGCCATCGCCGACGCGGTCGCGCCGGGCATGGCGCGCCTGGGTGCGCTGCTCCCTTACACACCGCTCCACCGGCTGACGCTCCAGCTCGTCGGGCGCCCGGTGGTCTGCACGAGCGGCAACCTCTCGGACGAGCCGATCTGCATCGACACATCGGACGCGCTGGAGCGCCTGGGCGGCGTCGCCGACCTGTTCCTCGTGCACGACCGGCCCATCGCTCGCCCCCTCGACGACTCCGTGGCCCGCGTCGGGCCGGCCGGGTTCGAGCTCCTCCGCCGCGCGCGCGGCTTCACCCCGCTGCCCCTCCCGCTGCGGGTCACAGCCCCGCCGATCCTCGCCCTCGGCGGCCACCTGAAGAGCACGACGGCGCTCTTCTTCGACGGCCAGGTGGTCGTCAGCCAGCACCTCGGCGACGCGCACACCGCGGAGGGGGCCGCGCTCATCGAGCGCACGGCCCTCGACCTCGCGCGCCTGTTCCGGGTGCGGCCGGAGCGCGTCGCCTGCGATCTCCACCCCGACTACGCGGGGAGCCGCATCGCCGAGCAGCTCGCGGCGGCCTTCCGCGCGCCGCTCGTCCGCGTGCAGCATCACCACGCGCACGTCGCCGCCTGCATGGCCGAGCACGGCCTCGATGGCCCGGTCCTCGGCCTCGCGTGGGACGGCGCCGGCTACGGGCTCGACGGCACGCTCTGGGGCGGCGAGGCGCTGGTCGTGGACGGGTCGTCTTCCCGCCGCGCGGCGCATCTTCGCTCCTTCCCGCTGCCGGGCGGCGAGCGCGCCATGAAGGAGCCGCGCCGCGCCGCGCTCGGGCTGCTCTGGGAGCTCCACGGAGAGGGCGCCCGGGACCACGCGCGCGCCTGGTTCCGCGAGGCCGAGCTCGGCCCGCTGCTCTCCATGCTCGCGCGCGGGACGGGCTCGCCGCGCACGACCAGCGTGGGGCGCCTGTTCGACGGGGTGGCGGCGCTCGCGGGCCTGCGCGGGGCGGCGAGCTTCGAGGGGCAGGCCGCCATGGAGCTGGAGTGCCTGGCCGAGGCGGCCGGTGAGCAGGCGGGCTACCCGATGCCGGTGCGCGCCGGCGCGCCGGGGGAGCCGGCGGTGTTCGACTTCGGCCCGCTGATCGACGCGGCGCTGGGCGACCGGCGCGACGGTGTGCCGCCCGGCATCATCGCGGCCCGCTTTCACGCGGCGCTCGTGGGCGTCGCCGAGGCGCTCGCGACCGCGAGCGGCCTCGGGTGCGTCGTGCTCGCGGGCGGGTGCTTCCAGAATGCGCTCCTCGCCGCGTCGATCCGCGAGCGCCTCGCCGCGCGCGGCGTCGAGGTCTACGCGCCGAGGCTCTACCCGCCGGGCGACGGCGGCCTGTCCCTCGGCCAGGTCTTCGTGGCCGCGCGGCGCGGCGCGCACGCCGGCGCGGTGGAGGGGTGACGATGTGCCTCGGCGTCCCCGGCAAGGTCCTCGGCGTCACGGGTGGCGACCTCCGGCTCGGCCGCGTCGCCTTCGCCGGGATCGTCAAGGAGATCTGCCTCGCCTACGTGCCGGAGGCCGAGGCCGGCGATTACGTGATCGTGCACGCGGGCTTCGCCATCAGCCGCATCGACGAGGCGTCGGCGCGGCGGACGCTCTCCTACCTGGATGAGCTCGATGAGCTCGGCGCGGCGCGCAGGGGGAAGGATCCGCGATGAGGTTCATCGACGAGTACCGCGACGCGCAGCGCGTCGGGCCGTACGTGGAGGCGATCCGGCGGGTGGTCTCGCGCCCCTGGTCGATCATGGAGGTCTGCGGCGGTCAGACGCACGCCATCGTCCGCTTCGGCCTGGACGAGCTCCTGCCCCCGGAGATTTCGCTCCTGCACGGCCCCGGCTGCCCGGTGTGCGTTACGCCGATCGAGCTCATCGATCGCGCGCTCGAGATCGCCTCGCGCCGCGAGGTCACGTTCTGCTCGTTCGGCGACATGCTGCGCGTCCCGGGGTCGAGCGACGACCTGTTCGCGGTGAAGTCGAGGGGCGGCGACGTGCGCGTCGTCTACTCGCCGCTCGACGCGCTGGCGCTGGCCGAGCGCCTGCCGGATCGCGAGGTCGTCTTCTTCGCGGTCGGCTTCGAGACCACGGCGCCCGCGAATGCGATGGCGGTGTTCGAGGCGCGGCGCCGCGGCATCCGGAACCTCTCGCTCCTCGTGTCGCACGTGCTCGTGCCACCCGCGATGGAGGTGATCCTCCGGGCGCCGGACCGTCGCGTCGACGGGTTCCTCGCCGCGGGCCACGTCTGCACGGTGATGGGCATCGACGCGTACCGCCCGCTGGCCGCCGAGCACCGCGTTCCCATCGTGGTCACCGGCTTCGAGCCGATGGACATCCTCCAGGGCATTTTCATGTGCGTCCGGCAGCTCGAGGAGGGCCGCGCCGAGGTGGAGAACCAGTACGCCCGCTCGGTGCGTGAGGCCGGCAACGAGGCTGCGCAGCGCATGATCCGGGAGGTCTTCGAGATCGTGCCCCGGACATGGCGGGGCATCGGGCCCATCGCCCGGAGCGGGCTCGGGCTCCGGGCGCCGTACGCGGACCACGATGCGGAGCGGCGGTGGGCGCCGTCAGGCGACCCGGAGCCCCGAACGTTGAACACCTGCAAGAGCGGCCTCGTGCTCCAGGGGATCATCAAGCCGCCGGACTGCCCCGCGTTCGGCGTGCGCTGCACGCCGGAGACCCCGCTGGGCGCCACGATGGTCTCCGCGGAGGGCGCGTGCGCGGCCTACTACCGTTACCGGAGGGCGGACCCGCCGTGCGGTTCGAGATGAGCTGCCCCGTGCCGCCGCGCGAAAGGACGGTCCAGCTCGCTCACGGGGGCGGCGGGCGGCTCATGCGCGAGCTCATCGAGCGCGTCTTTCTGCCCGCGTTCGACAGCGGTCCTCTGTTGGCCCGTCATGACGGCGCCGTGGTGCGGCTCGGCGGCGCGTCGCTCGCGTTCACGACCGACACCTACGTCGTGCATCCGCGCTTCTTTCCCGGAGGCGACATCGGCGCGCTGTCCGTCTACGGCACGGTGAACGACCTGGCGATGACGGGCGCCCGGCCCGCTTACCTGAGCGCCGGCTTCATCGTGGAGGAGGGGCTGCCCATCGGCGAGCTCCAGCAGATCGCGCTGTCGATGCGCGCCGCTGCGGACGCGTGCGGGGTCGAGCTCGTGACGGGCGACACCAAGGTGGTCGATCGGGGCAAGGGAGATGGGCTGTTCATCAACACCGCCGGTATCGGTGTGGTCCCCGAGGGCGTGGCCATCGCGCCGCGCCGGGTCCGGCCGGGCGACGCCGTCCTCGTGTCCGGCGACGTGGGGCGGCACGGGATCGCGGTGCTGTCCGTGCGTGAGGCGCTTTCGTTCGAGGAGCCCGTGGAGAGCGACTGCGCGCCTGTCGCCGAGCTCGCGGCGGCGCTGGTCGAGTCGGCAATCGACGTCCACTGCCTGCGGGATCCGACCCGCGGCGGGCTCGCGGCCGTGCTCAACGAGATAGCGCTCGACGCGGGCGTCCAGGTCGAGGTCGAGGAGGCGCAGATCCCCGTCGAACCAGCGGTCCTCGGGGCGTGCGAGCTGCTCGGGCTCGACCCGCTCTATGTGGCGTGCGAGGGCCGGCTCGTCGCGTTCCTGCCGGAGGCCCACGCGGAGCGCGCCCTCACGAGCCTGCGCGACCACCCGCTCGGCCGTGGGGCGGCGCGCATCGGTCGGGTCGTCGGGGAGGGCAGGGGGAGCGTTGTCCTGAGGACCCGGCTCGGGACCCGGCGTACGCTCGATCTGCTCTCTGGCGAGCAACTCCCGCGCATCTGCTGAGATCGCGGGTCCCATGTACGCGATGAGGCTGCGACCGCGAGCGCCGCCTGCGGGCCGTCGCCCCCGTCGGAACGGCCCGTCACGTCCCCCGGAGCGGCTCGTCACGTGCGCTCAGAATCCATCGGCTGTCCCGTCGGCCCGGAATACGCAGGCTGCCCGTCGCGGGAGCCCGACGGGAGAATCTTCCCCACGTCGCGGGTATGGGGCGCCGTCCGGACCAGCTCCGGATCCTCGAGGGCCTCGCGCGCGACACGGAGGAACTTCTCGATCATCCGATCCAGAGACTCCAGCGTCTCCGTCTCCGTCGGCTCGACCAGCATCGCATCGCGCAGGTGGCCGGGGAAGTACACACAGCCGGCTCCCACCAGCGTCGGGGGATGCACCCCGTGGTCGATGAGCCGCTTGGCGAAGTCGAAGGCGCTCACCTGGAGCTTCGTCGTGCTCAGCAGACACTCGTGCATGCACCGGCCGCCGAAGACCGGGGGCAGGTAGGGTGACAAGCGGGCCTGGACGTAGTTCGCATTGAGCACGGCGTTCTCGGACGCCGTGCGCAGGCCCTGGGGACCACAGGTCAGGATGTAGCAGTAGGCCCGGATCAGGATGCCGACGTGACCGTAGAACGACTTCACCCGGCCGATCGAGCGCGGCCGATCTTCATCCGGAAAGTATCCGCGCGCATCCCGGCGGATCACTGGAACCGGCAGGAAGGGCTCCAGGAACGCCTTGACGCCGCACGGGCCCGAGCCCGCTCCTCCGGACAGGTGCGGGGTGGAGAACGTCTTGTGGGTGTTGAGCTGGAGGACGTCGAATCCCATGTCGCCGGGCCGGACGATCCCCATCAGCGAGTTCATGTTGGCGCCGTCGTAGATGAGGAGCGAGCCATTGGCGTGGACGCGCTCCGCGATCTCCCGGATGTTCCGCTCGAACAGCCCGAAGGTCGAGGGGTTGGTCAGCATCACGGCGGCGACCGAGTCGTCGAGCGCGGCCTCGAGCGCGTCGAGGTCGGTCAGCCCCTCCGGGGTGGTCCGGATCATCTCGCAGCGATACCCCGCCATCGACGCGGATGCGGGGTTCGTGCCATGGGCTGAGTCCTGAATGAGGATCACATCCCGCTTCACGCCCCGGGACTCGAACCAGGCGCGGATGATCATGAGGCCCGTGAGCTCCCCGTGGGCGCCGGCCGCGGGCTGCAGGGTGAAGTGGTCCATCCCCGTCAGCTCCGCGAAACATTCGGCGAGGTGGAAGAGCAGCTCCCAGAGGCCGGGCAGCGTGCTTTCGGGTTGCCTCGGGTGGACATGGGCGAACCCTTCCAGATTCGCCAGGTGATCGTGGCGCTTGGGATTGTACTTCATCGTGCAGCTCCCGAGCGGATAGCTGCCATCGTCCACGCCATAGGCGCGGTGGCCGAGCGCGGTGTAATGGCGAACGAGCTCGACCTCGCTGACCTCGGGCAGTCCGATGGGCTCGGTCCGGAGCGACTCCGCGTCGAACCACCGTGAGGGGTCGAGCTCCCCGAAGTCGGGATCCCGCAGGCCCGCTCCGCTCACCCCCGGGCGGGAGAGGTCAAAGATCGTCTGCTTCATTGCCTCAGCGCTCCGATCGTCTCCGCGAACAGGGCCGCGGCCTCGTCCAGCTCGGCCCGCGCTCTCACCTCGGTGACCGCGACGAGGAGGTTTCCCTCCATCTCCAACCCCGCGAACACGCGTCGGTCCAGCATCCGCTCCAGGAACAGCGGCACCGGGCAGGGCAGCCGGAGCGCGAATTCATTGAAGAACGGGCCACCCGCCGCGGGCTCGACGCCGGGAATGGCGAGCAGCTTCTCGTGAAGGTAACGGGCCTTGGCGGCGCACTGCGCGGCGAGCTCCCGGAAGCCCCGTTCGCCGAGGGCCGCCAGGTAGATGGCGGCGCGCATCGCCTGGTGCGCCTGGTTCGAGCAGATGTTGCTCGTGGCCTTCTCGCGGCTCACGTGCTGCTCTCGCCACTCCATGATGAGCGCGAGGGCTGGCTGGCCATGGATGTCCGTCACCTCTCCGACGAGTCGCCCCGGCATGAACTCGCGCAGCCGCTTCGCGCAGGCGAGCACACCGAGCGAGGGGCCTCCGGCCGACAGCGGCAGGCCGAGGGGCTGGCCCTCGCACGTCACGATGTCCGCCCCGAGCTCGCCCGGTGGCTTCAGGAGCGCCAGGATCATCGGGTAGCAGGAGACATTGAAAAGGGCGTCGTGCTGCTGACAAACGTCCGCCGCGGCCGGGATGTCTTCCAGGATACCGAGGGAATTGGGGGTCTGCAGGATGAAGGTGGCCGCGGGGCGGGTGAAGGACTCCTGGAGCGAGCGCAGATCGAGCCGGCCCGACACGGGATCCGTGGCGACGTAGGCCACCTCGACCCCGCGCCCGCGCATGTAGAGCTCGAGGACCGACTTCCACTCGGGCCAGATGCGCGAGGAGGCGAGGACGCGTCGCCGGCCCGTGGCCGCGCAGGCCATCCAGGCTGCCTCCGCCATCGCCGTCGCGCCATCGTAGAGCGAGGAATTGACGATCCGCAGACCCGTCAGCAGCGAGAGCATGCGCTGGTACTCGAAGAGGATCTGCAACAGGCCCTGGCTCATCTCCGGTTGGTAGGGGGTGTAGGCCGTCATCAACCGCTCGCTGGAGGTGAGGCTGTCGACGACCGCGGGGATGTGGTGCTCGTAGACCCCGCCGCCGAGGAAGCTCAGGTGGCTACGGGTCGATGCGTTCCTGGACGCGAGCTCGCGCAGGTGCCTGCCGAGCGCCCATTCGGAGTGGGGAGGAGGCAGGCGAAGCTCCCTGCCGAGGCGCACTTCCTGGGGAATGGGGGAGAAGAGCTCGGCGACGCTCGTTAGCCCGAGTGCCTCGAGCATGGCCTGGCGGTCGGCCTCCCGGTGGACGTTGTAGCCACAGATGAGCGGCTCGGGATGACTCTCCATCGTGACGAACTCCAGGGGGCGACGTGCTCAAGCACGAAGATGGGGTGAGCCTCCGCGGACCGCAAGACCGCGAAGCAAGACCGCGAAGAAGGTCGGCGGTTCGCCAGTGATTTCGCGCTCGCCGCGATCAGCGTGCTCGCCGCCAAGGCCCATGTGCCGGGCGCGGGGCAGCGAGGAGGGCGCACAGGGCCGCTTCGGTCCTTCGACCAGGTAGAACAGCACGACCAGGTAGAACAGCACGACCGCGCTCGGCCGCGCTGCCCGCCCGGACGACGTCGGCTGCGCCGTCGCGATGCTCCTGCCGGCGGGGCACTCGGCGGATGATGTCGAGCACGGTGGAGGGCGCGGCGGCGGTGCTCCAAGAGGTCGGGCTCGTGCTGGCCCATGCCGGCGGGCCGCCGCACTCGCCGAGCACGCCGGGCGCATGGAGGCCGCCCGCGCTCGTTGCCGACGATGAGCGCCCCATGAGCGACACCGCACGAAATTGACGCAGTTCCGTTGGCAGCAAGCGCCAATGTGCGACGCAGGAGATGTGGTGCCGCCGATGAACCCCGCCGCGACGGCCCGGCCACGCCCGCGATCGCAGGCGGTCCCGGCGCACGTTTCGATGTCGCCTCCCCGCGGCACCGCGGGGTCGCTCCGAGATACCCAATCGCCCCCTTTGCTTCCCCCACGGTCCTGCATCTGCGCACGCCGGCATCGTAGCAGGGCTCGATGCCGAGCCTTGAGAGCAAGCAGCGGAAGGTCAGGTTATCGAGGCCGGCGCGCTCTTACCTTGGCGATGATCTCTTCGTGCGGGATTCCACCTCAACGTAGCGCGTTCTCCCGCTCCCAGCGCTCTTGCGCCGCGATCGCGTCGTCCGCGGCGCGGACATCCGAGACGAAGAGCGCCGCGTGCGCGGGGTCGTCGAGGTCGAGGCCAAACCGGAGCATCACCACGCGGTCGCGCGGCGGCATGGAGCGGAGGATCTCGGCGGCGGAGCGGGCGCGGCGTCAGGAGGGCAGATTACGAGCATCCCAGCGTTGCCGGCTGACGTCGTAAACGAGAAGTATACCAAGGTGCAGCTCGTCAATATCCGGCTGCCGTGCACGAGAAACGTCCTCGGCTGCGCGTCCGTGCCGGGCCCCTACGCTGGCGGGCCGCCGCAGGCGTGAGCGCGGCCGCAAATCGCGGTAGAAGAGCGTCGCCATGGCCCGCAGGCGCACGGGATCGCTCTTCCGCAACGACGCTGGTCGGCTCTACGTCCGCGTCCTCGTCGGCGACAAGGACCGCGAGAGCTTCCCTCTGGATCCCAAGCTGACCGCGGAGCAAGCCGAGCGGCACGAGGCGCTCGTCGTCGACGTGGCCGTGCGCCTGCGCGCCTCGCGCAACGTCACGCGCGACGCGATCGTCGCGCTGCTGGAGCGTGCTGCGGTGGGCGAGGGGAGGGCGCTCCGCGACGTCATCGCGGCGGCCGACGTCGTCTGCAGGTGCAGGACGCCGACCTCGGGCGCGGCACGCTGTGCCTCGAGAAGAACAAGACCAGCGGCCCGCGCGCCTGGTCGCTGTCGCCCGGCGTGCCGCAGGCGCTGCGCGCCCGGCTCGCGCTTGGCGGCAACCGGCGCGCTCCGCGCCCTGTTCGTCAACGAGGACGGCGAGCGCGTCAGCGTCGAGCACGCGGCCGAGCGGCTCCGCGCTCACGTTCAGCTCGTCGGCATCGGTCGCCCGCAGCTCTTCGAGGACTCCGGCGAGCGTCAGCAGGTGCGCGCGCACGACACGCGCTCCACCTTCATCACCGTCGCCCTCGCGAGCGGCCGGAGCGAGTCCCGGGTTGCCGATCGGACCGGGCGCCGGAGCTCCGTCGTGAGCCAGAGGTACCGCCGGGCGGCCAGGACGTTTGCAGAGCTGGGCCTTGGCGAGCTAGTTTCCCTCGCCGAGGGGATCGATCCCCGGGCTCGGGGGCAGGGGAAAAGGCGCGGGAAGCGGCACGGAGGAGGTTGGGGAGGGGACAGCGAGACCTGAAATAGGAATAAAATCAACAACTTGGCCCCGTGGCGAAATGGCAGACGCGGTGGATTTAAAAGGCGCTCTGGGCCGGGCGAACCGTGCGAAGCGAGAGAAAATGCCGGGGATTTTGAGCGGGTTGACGACGGTTCGGCACGGTTGCCTACGGCAGCTGGCCATTCAGGGCCCGCTACTGGCCATTCAGTAGACGGGGGCGGACCCGCCGCGGATCGGCCGGACGAGGACGCGCTGAAGGCGACACGAGCGCCGCGAACCGAGCTCCTCGGCTATCTCGGGGAGGGGCTTCGTCTGGCCATTGCTGCCGGCGACGTCGAAGGGGCCCGCGTGGCGCACGAGGCGATCGGGCGGCTGCTCGGAGCGCCGGCATCCCAGGGCGAGGCTGCGGCCGACGTGCTCGGTCTCGTCCGCGAACGTGAGCGGAGGGGAAGATGATGTCCGGCGCGCCGCTGCCTCGTCTTCTCCGCTCCGACCTTCTCGAGCGCGACCCCCGTTCGATCGGTGCAGCGTGGTCGGCGATAGCCGGCGGGTGATGTTCGAGCTTCCCGTGGCCGGAATGATCGACGGACGCGACGAGACGCAGAACGAGCGCCACGTTGCTACCGTGGGTCCAACCGACGGGCCCCGAGCCCGGCGAACTCGCGTCGGCTGGCCCTTGCCCTCGGGCGGCTGTGCTCGCCTCGTTTGCGAACACGCTGCGCCGCGTCGTCGTGCTTGGGGATGACGAAGCGGCCCGGGTCGTTGACGAGGCGTTCGGCCGGCAGCTCGGCCAGTCGCCAGCACGGAAGAGGTGAGCAAGCTCGCGCCGATAGTAGCAGGCCGCACATCTACGAGGCGCCTGGATGGGGAAGCCCTGAAGGCCGAGCCCGTCGGCACGCTCGGAGCGGATCTGCCTCGGCCCGGGTAGCGCCGAAGGCGGGTGACGCAGCGGGCCGACGACGCGTCGCGCTCGGTCACCGACCTGGCAAGGTCCGCTAGGCCCCGCGACCGGGCAAAGGTCGCCCCAACATCACCGCCGCGGGGAGGCATAACGTGCTCTTGATGGGTACACCAGGCTCCGGTCGAGCCGGAGGGCCCAGGCCCATGCCGACGATCATGCCGCGACGGCCATCCCCGATCGTCGAGACGTAGCGGCGCACGTCGCGTGCTGCGGCCTGCGCTCCGGGCACATCCGTGGAGACTATTGACGTTTCAGCGTTGGGTATGCGAACTCTGGGGAGGACAATCGTGCGCCATGGTACCGTTTCCGCGCCTTCAGGCGCTGTTCGCCAATTTCTCCCACACGTACGCCCGCATCTGTGACGATGACGGTCATGGGCTCGAACGGCGCCGCGCCGAGATGCTCTTGGACCGCGCGGCGGTCATGGACATCACGGGAGTGGAGAAGATCGCAACGGACTCTGGGAGCCTCTCCAAGTTCATCAATCTGTTAGCCGAGCTTCGCTTCGCCCTGCTGTTCGCGCATGTGGGCGGTCGCGTAGAGATCCTCCCTGACGCTGCCTTTGGTATAGGGTACTACACTCCGGACCTACGCGTGACCTTCCCAGACAGGCTGGTCTTTCTGGTCGAGGTGATACGGGGCTCTAGCGGATCTCCTGATCTCATGGAAGATCTCGATGCTGCGCTGAAGCGCGAAGGCATCCCCTTCCGTGTCACCGACCTCTTGGGCGTCCGCTTGAGCGCCGCTGCCCCGGACGGTCGCACGCGCCAAGAGAACGAGGCCCTCTGCAAGCGCGTCGTTCACGAGGCCACCGTGGGTCTTCTGGCTGCTCACTCCAAAGGCCTGACGGATGGAGTCGTGCATGTTCGCGCGGTCGATTCAGACCTACGCCACGAACTTCGAGGTGGTCGGCCACAGCGTCTGCCCCTCGAGGAGGATGTACCCTGCCGACCTGGCGAAACTTGGGTCGCGTCCTTTGTCTTTGAGCCATCCACGTTGGCGACAGGCTACGCGGCAGGCGGTGTCACATCCGGTCACTTCCTCGACGAGAATCGACAGCGCGCGAGGTTCTTGCGCGATCTCCAAAATAAGGCGTCCAAGCGCCAAAAGCTTCCTCCGGAGTACGCCTCGATACCGTACTTAGTAGCCGTGCAGAACGACGAGCATGAGCTAACGACGATTTCCGTCCTCTCGGCGCTAACCGGATCTCGCCAAGCGTTCCCAGATTCCGCCTTTGAGCCAGCAAAGCGGCTGCAAGAACATCCGATCGCGCGTCCTGAACCGGTGATTTCCGCGGCGCGTTCGGGGTGGGGTCCTGTGTTGGAAGCGTGGGACTACGATAGTAACGTCGAAGTTCGATTCACTGATGATGGGGCATACCTCGATCACCGGTGGGCCAAAGAGCTGAGCGGCGTCATTGTGGCCCACGGCGGTTGGTTGCTGCAGTGGCTTCCCAACCCATTCGCCACGGCGGAGATCAACGATCCACGGATTCTTAGAATCGGTCTGCCACTCAATAAGCTCGGCACGATGGCGCCGGAAGAGACGGGCTGGCCGTTCTGAACACGCCAGGCGCGGCCCTCTCCGCCCTAGCTAGGCGCCGGCGCGTGGTCTTCCCGATGCCGAGCATCCGGGCCACGGCGGTCGAGGTCAGCAGCCCCCGCCGCCTTGCAGAGCAGCTGGAGCAGTGTCGAGGTCGGGTCCGGGGTCGAACTCGACCGTGATCCGCCAAGTCCCCCGCCGGCCGTGGGCCTCGTCAGGGATCAGGTCGGCGGT
Organism: Sorangium cellulosum So0157-2; assembly: GCF_000418325.1. Classification (GTDB taxonomy): domain Bacteria; phylum Myxococcota_A; class Polyangia; order Polyangiales; family Polyangiaceae; genus Sorangium; species Sorangium cellulosum_D. The sequence goes on along the minus strand of NC_021658.1, from coordinate 10,321,570 downwards.
CCTGAGGACCTTGCCCCCATCCTCGTCGTGGGAGTCGAGGGCCCAGGCCATCCACATAGGTACGATAATGTAGGCGTGACCTTCGATGGTACTAGCCTCTACGTGCGGCATGGACGGATCTTCTTCGAGGTTGGGGTTCACTCCTGGCTGATGCGTCGATCCGGGAGGGCTTCCGGTTGCGTTCCGATCAGGCTCCGCCCAACTCCGAAGAGCGAGGTCCGCGTCGTCCAGCGCGCGCCCGTGACCCATCGCCGAGGCGTGTGGCCCTCCGCCGCCTCCGGCGCTGTGAGCGCCGCGCGGGCCCCTGGGAGAGCTTCCGACCCGCAGGGAGCTCCGCTCCGAGGCGCCCTCGGACCGTCTACATGGAGCAGAGCACCCGCTTTTTGTGATCCCTCGCCCAGCCGACGGGCATCAAGCCATCAGCAGATGCTCACTGCACGGACGAAGCTGACCTATGAAAGACAAGCGTGAAGGTGCCGTGCAGGAGACGCTCGCGTCACGCATTTGCACGGCGTCGAACCTTGGACCGGCGGCGACGGCAACGTTTAGCACCAGCAACTGGCCCGAGGGCACCGCGGACCTCGCTGACCGGGCTCATCGGCTCCGGCCGCCTCCGGGCTGGACGCCGTCTGGCATCCACCACAAAACGAGCCGTTTCCTCTCCGAGGAGCTGGAACAGCGACCCTTGCCGGCCGCCTCGGCCGTACTGAAGCCCGTACAGGAGGCGAGGCTGCGAGCTCTTGTGGCGGAGCACCACGGCGCGATCTGGCGTTTGTTGCGGCGTTTGGGGGTCCCGACTGCCGAGCTGGAAGACGGCGTCCTGGAAGTCTTCTGGGTCGCCTCACGTAGGTTGCCGGACATCGAGCTCGGCAGCGAGCGCTCGTTTCTGTACCAGACAGCGTTGCGCGTGGCAGGGCACGCGAGGCGCTCTCAGCGCCGGAGGCGTGAGGTGCTTGTCCCCGAGGAGGACCTAGCGATCCACGTCGATGTCGGCGCGCTCCCGGACGAGATCGCCGACCGAAAGCGTCTCCGAGTTCTGCTTGATCGGGTGCTCGACGCGATGCCGGAAGACCTGCGCACCGTCTTTGTCCTGTTCGAGCTGGAAGAACTCTCCGGACCAGAAATCGCCGAGTGGCTAATGATCCCGGAAGGCACCGTCAAATCGCGCCTTCGCAGAGCCCGGGAGGAGTTTGAGCGGGTGCTGGCCCGATGCGCGCCGCGGACGAGGAAGTGATGGCGGACCCGAAGAGATGGCTCGACGACGACGACACCTCCCTGCGCACCGCAGTACTGCGCTCGGCGATTGCAGACATCCCTCCACCCGAAGCCAGGCAGCGGACGCTCGGTGCGCTCGGGTTGGACGACGGGTCCTGCGAGGCGCACACGCCGAGTTCGTCGGTAGAGCCGGCGCCCCGCGGCCACCAGCACTCGCGAAAGAGAGTAGCAGCGGTCGTGATAACAGTCGCGGCAGCGCTCGCTGGCAGCGTCTACTTCGCAACCCGTCCGTTGGCCCCGGCGCCGGGACTCTCTTCCGCGCACGGTCCCATGGCTTCGATCGAGGACGTAGCGGCGCCGATGGCCGAATCGGTTCCGCCGACCGTCGTCCCCCTCTCCCGCGCAGAGTTCACCCGTGCACCTCGCACCGTGCCAGGCGACCGGTCGAGCGCTGGACTGCCGCCGATGGCCGGGCTCAAGCTATGGCTGCGCAGCGACAAGGGCGTCTTTGCCAGGGCCGGTAACGTGTATGAGTGGCAGGATCAGAGTGAGAACGGCCTGCATGCGACCATGCCCGTCGCGTCGCGACAGCCAGAGCTGGTCAGCGGCACGCTAAACGGCAAGCCGGTCGTACGCTTCCACGGCGCCCAGTCGTTGTGGCTCAGCGCGCCGGTTCAGCCCAGCTCGTTCGCGGTCTTCGTGGTTGGCAAAAATAATAAGGCCTCGGAGAAATTCAGCATCATCTTGGGGCCAGGAGGTAATTGGCCGAACAACCAGCTCCGCTGGGAGAACGGCCACGAGGTACTGTTCGTCGGCACCAGCAATGACCTGCAAGCCACGACAGCCAAGATCGGCGACACCAGAGTATACCATCTCCTGTCTGCCCGCTACGACGGTGAGACTTTAAGCGTGTACCGAGACGGCAGCTTCATCTCCCGCCACAACGTCTCGCCGGGCGGACCTTGGACGCTGGCCCAGGTCGGAGCGTGGTACTCGAAAGAATTTATGGAGGGAGATCTCGCGGAGCTCCTCGTCTACGATCAGGCCATCTCTGACGAGAGCCGAACGTCGATCGAAGGCCACCTCCTCGACAAGTACGACATTCCGTAGCTTCGTCGGCTCGCTCTCGCATCCATCATTATGAAGGCCGCCACGAACCTGTGTCGGAGACAGTGCCGAAAGCAGAAAGAACTTTCCGAAGACTCGTTCAGCATGCTTGTGAAAAATCTATGTCAGCGGAGTTGCGAACGATAGTCAAGTTCCTGCTACCAGGATACTTCCCTCTGCTGTGTACGTTGAAATCCAATTTTAATGAGGTCTAATATGGTTGGAGGCTTGTTGTGGGCTTTCTATTTGCCACTCTTCGTCCTGCTTCCTGCATAACACTCATGAAAGAGAATGCTCGGCTAAGCGACCTGGTACAGTTTAGAGGAGGGTGCATGAGGAAAATATGTGTCTTAGTTGCGGTGGTGCTCGCTTCGGGTTGCGCAGATGATATGGTTGATTTAGGCGATGTGAATGGTGCAGATGAGCAATACGGTGAGTCTACTCTGGATGTGAAGACCCAAGGGCCATTTCAGATACGTATGTACCCTGTCTTCAGCAGCGGAACTCTGGGTAACGAAGTTGCGTCAAGCTCGCAGGTGCTCCCGGGGACCGTCTACGAGGTCCAAGTGAAAAGCACGTCGAGTCCTGGGCCTGCTGTGATATGGTGCGACAGAATCGATGGATTCGACGTTGGTTGGTATTCGGGAGGTGTATTTACACCATATAATGATCCGTATTCATATGCCGGAGATACCGGCTCGCTGAACAAGTACACGGTTTATTTTAAGATGAAGACATTTTCTGGCGCGGATTTTTCATCGCCGATATACATGAGAGTGCGTGAGTGTTTTTCTGGGTGCAACTTTGCGTCTGGCGTCGGGTTCGTGAATACTCAGCGTATTACGTTTCCGGAGTAGCGCACCAGTTCCGCCTAATCGCAGGTTACTATCCCGCGCTGTCGCAAGGACGCCGGAGCGTTGTCGTGCCGATCCCGAGCATCCGGGCTGAACCGGGTCTTCTCCAGAAGTGCCTCATGAGCACGCCGCGCGACCCGCCAGCTCCTCGAGCCCGACGAGCTCCGGCTTCGGGCCGAGCCGGGTCTTCTCCCGGAGAACCTTCCGGAGGATCTCGACCTGCTCGGGGGTGAACACCCGCATCTTCCGGCTCCCCTGACGAGGAGCGGGTTCGAAGAGTGTAGATGATCGCGGCAACCCGCGGGAATTCGGTGAAGTTCACCGGTGAAATCCGCAGCCGATGCCGGTGAAGGCCACGCCGGCCGCCGGTGAAGTTCACCGGTGAGGTCCGCGCCCGATGCCGGTGAAGTTCACCGGTGAAGAGGCAGCTCAGTGCTTCTTGGTGCGGCGACGCCGCCGATGAGGTTCCCGAGGAGTGTCGTTCCGGCGTAAGCGCCCGACCAACGCCATCGTGACCGCCCGTGCGGCGCCGGTTAGCTGTTCCCATCGCGACGAAGGAGGAAGCGATGGCGACGAGAGTGGAGTGGGCCGAGCGGGTGCAGCGATGGGAGCGGAGCGGGCTGAGCGCCGAGCAGTTCGCACGGCGCGAGGGGTACAAGGCCAAGCAGCTGTACTGGTGGCGCTGGAAGCTGCGGGCTGAAGGGGCCTCCCAGCCGTCGCCTCCGTCGGTGGAGGCGCCACGCTTTCTGCCGGTGCACGTGGTAGCCGACACATCGCCGGTGGCGACGGAGCCGATCGAGATCGCGCTGCCTAACGGCCGGGTGGTCCGTGTTCGGCCGGGCTTCGACCCGGCCACGCTCGAGCGAGTGCTGGCGCTCGCTGCCGAGGAGGCGCCGTGCTGACGCTGCCGCCGTCGGTGCGCGTGTACGTCGCGGCCGAGCCGACCGACCTGCGGAAGAGCTTCGATGGCCTTTCGGCGCTGGTCGCGCAGTGCTTCGGAGCCGATCCGCTCTGCGGGCATCTGTTCGTGTTCAGGAATCGGCGAGGCGACCAGATCCGGATTTTGTTCTGGGATCGCACTGGGTACATGCTTGTGGCGAAGAAGCTGGCGTGCGGAAGGTTCCACTTGGCGCGCGACGTGCCGCAAGGGGCGACGCACGTCGAGGTCGAGTCCGCGGAGCTGGCGTTGATGCTCGAAGGGCTGGACCTGTCGACCGCGACACGGCGCAAGCGCTGGCGCCCGAAGAGGGCCGAGACGGAGAAAACTCCGTCTGAAAACGGAACGCCTTGTTTGTCCGGCGTGCCGTGGATACATGGCGCGCCCGATGACCGAGCCGCCCGCACCGCCCGCCAAGCTACCCGTCGACATTGAGGATGTCCGGCTCAAGCTCGAGCAGCTGGCAGCCGAGGGGCGCATCGCGGACCTCATCGAGCTGGTCGTCCAGCTGCTCGTCGGGCAGCGAGACACCAACACCGCGCTGAGCGTCCGGCTCGCCAACGCGCTTCGTGAGCTGTACGGCCGCAAGAGCCAGAAGGTCAGCTCCGAGCAGCTGTCGCTCATGCTCGCGGCGCTCGGCGACGCGGAGCAGAAGGGCGGCGAGCCCGCGCCTGCTCCCTCGAACGAGGCGGCAGCGACAGAGCCGGGCGACGGCCCCGTGCCGCAGCCGCCTGATCCTCCGAAGCCTCCGCGCGGCCGTGGTGGCCGCGCGCCGCTGCCCAGGGACCTGCCGCGCGAGGAGCGCGTCATCCAGGTCCCTGAGGCCGAGCGCGCCTGCGGGCACTGCGGGGAGACGAAACAGTGCATCGGCTATCGCACCAGCGAGGTCCTCGACTTCGTGCCGGCCCAGTTCCGGATCATCGAGGAGAAGCGCGAGAAGCTGGCCTGCCCCGCCTGCCCCGAGGAGGGCGTCGTCACCGCGGCGAGCGAGAAGGTCATGGATCGGGGCCGACCGGGACCGGGCCTGCTCGCGCACATCCTCGTGCACAAGTACCACGATTCGACGCCGCTCTACCGGCAAACGCAGCAGTACGAGCGCAGCGGCGTGTCGCTGTCGCCCTCGACCCTCGGCGACTGGGCGGCGTTCGGGGTCGACGTGCTCACCCCGGTCGCCGACCGCATCTTCGAGCGGGTGGTCGATGCGTTCTACCTGCATGTGGACGACACGGGCCTGCGCGTGCTCGATCGCGATCATCCCAACGGGGTCAAGCGCGGGCATGTCTGGTCGTTCGCGGCCCAGGTCGATGATGCGCACATCCTCGTGCACGAGTACCACGATTCGACGCCGCTCTACCGGCAAACGCAGCAGTACGAGCGCAGCGGCGTGTCGCTGTCGCCCTCGACCCTCGGCGACTGGGCGGCGTTCGGGGTCGACGTGCTCACCCCGGTCGCCGACCGCATCTTCGAGCGGGTGGTCGATGCGTTCTACCTGCATGTGGACGACACGGGCCTGCGCGTGCTCGATCGCGATCATCCCAACGGGGTCAAGCGCGGGCATGTCTGGTCGTTCGCGGCCCAGGTCGATGATGGCACCAAGCTGGTTGCGTTTCGTTATGCCCCGGACTGGAGCTCGAAGCGGCCGGCCGTGATGCTCGCCGGCTTCTGCGGGTACATGCAGGGCGACGGCTACGCCGGCTATGACGCGATGGAGGACGAGGACGGCGCCCCCGTGGTGACTGACGAGCGCCGCCTCGGCTGCGGCATGCACATCCGCGCCAAGTTCGAGAAGGCGGCGAAGAGCGGCGATGCGCGCGCCGCCATCGCGCTGTCGTACTTCAAGACGATCTACCGGGTGGAGGCCGCCTGCAAGGCCGAAGGACTGGGGCCCGATGCGCGCAAAGAGCGACGCGACGAGCAGTCGCTCGGCGCGGTCGATGAGCTGTATCGGTGGATTCGCGAGCTGCACCCGCGGCTCGTACCGAAGACACCGCTCTACGAAGCGACCCGCTACGCGCTCGGTCAAGAGGCGGCGTGGCGGCGCTGCTTCACCGACGGTCGATTCGAGATCGACAACGGTGAGGCCGAGCGAAGCCTGCGGCGTATCTCGATCGGCCGGAAGAACTACTTGTTTGCCGGCTCGGACAAGGGAGCAGAGCGCCTCGCCCGTGCGTATACCGTCTTCGGCTCCTGCCAGCTGAACGGCATCGACCCGCTGGCGTGGGCCACGGACGTCATCGGCAAGCTGCAAGCCGGCTGGCCGCTGTCGCGCCTGGACGAGCTGCTGCCCGACGCCTGGGGCAAGTCGCCGGCAACCGACGCGTGAGCCGAGGCCGCCCCGGGGGGGCGGCGGCAGATCGAACAGATCGCGGGGAGCGCGAGAACCGCCGCCTGGTGCGCTGCGGCGACGCGGTCGCGTATGGCCGCGGACGGCCGCGGCTGCGCCGGGCGCCGCTCCGCGCGGGCCTCGCCGCCTGCGAACGCGCGCGCACGGCTCGCAGCGGCGAAACGGCGGAGCGTGCTCGCGGGAGCGCGACGGCACAAGATGGCGCCTGTCGGGCGGTTACGTTCCGGCAGCACCCTGGGCAGCAAGGTCGTCCAGCAGTTCCCGCACCGCCGTCCGCTTGTACGTCCAGTCAAGGCGCGCAACGTGGTCGCGAGGAACCCCGCACCGGATCAGGAACGACTTCAGATCGTTCGTGTACCAGTAGATTGTACGAAGGCTCTCAGCTAGTGCTCTGACACGATTCTGTTGAACCAGTCGGATCCGAAGATCCTCTCGGCGTCGCGGACGGTGAAGGTCCAGTTGATCTTGCGACGAGCCCGGTCCGCGGCTGCATTCCACTGCCGGACGCGGCGGCGTAGCTCGGCGAGGGTTGGGATGCGGTTGCGGCCAAGGCACTCCCTCGACACGAGGCTCGCTTCGATCTCCGCGGCGTTGAGCCAGCTCGCGTGCTTGGGTGTCAGGGACCGGCCTATTGGATCGCGACCGGGATGGCGAAACGGATCGGCCTCCGGTCGGCCAAGTGGATCGGGGCCGGGTCGGCCAAGCGGATCACGACAGGTAGGCGCCTGACCGCAGGGAGGGCCCTCGGAGGGAGAGAAATTGGGTCGAGTTTCCGGAATGCGTCGCACGCGCTGTCGGAGACAGCGATCGTGGGAGCGGGATCGGCGAAGCGGATCGTAGCCGGGTTGGCCAAGCGGATCGCAGTCGGGTCGGCCAAGCGGATCGCGGCTGGGTCGGCCAAGTGGATCGCGGCCGAGACGGCGGAAGCGCCGGATCTCGGGCGTCAGACAGCGGTGAGGCATGTACACCCGAGCCCGATGCGGCCGGGCATGGCTCCCGGCTTCGAGGAGGCCGGGATGAGCGCGAGGAGGACGGAGATGCACAGGCTGCAGGAGCTCGTGCGCCTGCACCGCAGGGGCGAGGACTGCCGGGAAGTAGCGCGGCTGCTGGGGATGGGGCCCAACACCGAGAGGCGGTATCGCACGGCGCTGTCGCAGGCTGGCCTGCTCGAAGGGAGCGCGGAGCAGATCCCCGCGCTTGAGGTGCTGAAGGAAGCGGTAAGACAGCACGTGCCATCGAAGGTGGCGCCGCAGCAGCAGTCGAGCGTGGAGCGGTGGCGAGCGTACATCGCGGCGCGCGTCGAGGAAGGGCTCAAGCCGGCAGCGATCTACGACCGCCTGCGGCTCGAAGAGCGCGACTTCAGCGGCAGCCGCTCCGCCGTCAAGCGCATGGTCGCGGCGCTCCAGAGGGAGCAAGGGATCAGGCCCCAGGACATCGCCATCGCTGTGGAGACCGAGGCCGGGCACGTCGCGCAGGTCGACTTCGGGTACGCGGGGCGGCTGTGGGACCCTGAGACCAAGAGCCTGCGCAGGGCGTGGGTGTTCGTGATGGTGCTCGGCTACAGCCGGCACCTGTTCGCGCAGATCGTGTTCGACCAGAAGACCGAGACATGGTTGCGGCTGCACGAGGAAGCGTTCCGCGCCTTCGGTGGGGTGCCGTCGACGATGGTACCGGATAACCTCAAGGCGGCGGTGGTGCGTGCCGCCTTCGGCGTGGACGAGGACTCGGGGCTGAGCCGCAGCTACCGCGAGCTCGCGAGGCACTACGGCTTCACCGTCGACCCGACGCCGCCGCGAGCGCCGCAGAAGAAGGGCAAGGTCGAGGCGAGCGTGAAGTACGTCAAGCGCAACGCCCTGGCGGGTCGCGAGGGGCAGGACGTGGGCGAGGTGCGCGCGGCGCTCGGTCGATGGATCGTCGAGATCGCGGGCACACGGCAGCACGGCACCACGAAGCGAAGGCCGCTTGAGGTGTTCGAGGCCGAGGAGAAGAGCCGGCTTCAGCCGTTGCCGCTGCGCCCGTACGAGCTCGTGACCTGGAAGCGGGCTCGGGTGCATCGCGACTGCCACGTCGAGCTCGGAGGAAGGCTGTACTCGGTGCCCTGGCGGCTGGTGGAGCGCGAGGTGTGGCTGCGCGCGACGTCGACGAGCGTGGTGGTGTATGCCGACGACGAGGCCGTGGCACGGCACGATCGGCGCGGCGCCGGCCTGCGCAGCACGCTCGATCGGCACCTGCCCGACGAGCGCGCGGCGCTGCGGCACCGGAGCCGCGCCTACTGGGAGCAGCGCGCCGACCAGATGGGCCAGGACGTGGGCAGGTTCGTCCGCGAGGTGTTCGACGCCGACGACGTGCTCTCGCAGCTGCGCAAGGTGCAGGCGATCGTCACGCACCTGGAGAAGTTCCCCCAGGAGCGCGCGCAGGCCGCTTGTCGCCGAGCGAGCCATTACGGCAACCTCAGCTACCAGGGCGTTCGCGACATCCTCCGGCGCGGGCTCGACTTCGAGCCGAGCCCACAGAGCGCTGCGTCGGCGGCGTGGTCGGATGCGCCTCCGCGGTTCGCGCGCGACCTCCGGTTGCTCGCGGCGTCGCGGCTGTCGTCGACAGGAGGGGACCATGGGCCTCACTGACGAGCTGGTGCCGGTGCTCAAGAAGCTGCGGCTGTCGGGCGTGCTGCAGTCGCTGGAGGTGCGCGTGCGACAGGCCGTCGACGAGCAACTCTCGCACGAGGAGTTCCTCGTGCGGCTGCTGTGCGACGAGGTGGATCGCCGTGACGGGCGGCAGTTCGATCAGCGCGTCCGCCGAGCGGGCTTCGACAGCCTCAAGACGCTGGAGGACTTCGACTTCCAGTTCAACCCGAGGGTGCCGAAGGCGAAGGTGATCGACCTGGCAACCTGCTCCTTCGTCGAGCGCCGGCAGAACGTGCTGCTCGTCGGCCAGGCGGGGGTCGGCAAGTCGCACATCGCCCAGGCGCTCGGTCACCGCGCCTGTCGCGCTGGCTACCAGGTGCTGTACGTGGGCGCCGGCGACATGCTCAAGCAACTGCGCGCCGGCCGCGCCGACGGCAGCTACGATCGCCGGCTGGCGCGGCTCGCGGGGGTCGACCTGCTCATCGTCGACGACCTCGGTCTCCGCTCGCTGACCGTCGAAGAGGCGGCCGATGTCTACGAGGTCATCCGCCTGCGTTACCAGCGCGGGGCGATGGTCCTGACGTCCAATCGCGCCGTGGAGGAGTTTGGCGGCCTGTTCGGCGACCCGCTGCTCGCCAGCGCCGCCATGGACCGGCTGCTCCACGACGCCCACGTCCTCGTCCTCGAGGGCGACTCGTACCGCAACCCTCCCCCGGGCCGGCGACGCCGGGCGGCGGAGGCATCGAAGGAGAGCAAGACATGAGCACGTCGAGCGGGTGGCACGATCCGCTTGGCCGACCCCGAGCGTCGATCGCCCGGGTCGTGATCGCGGCGCTGGCGGCGCTCGCGATCACAGGATCCGCTTGGCCGACCCAGGCGCGATCCATGAGGCCGAGCTATGACACTTGGGCGTGTGGTGGAACGCGAAGCGCGAGGCGAGCGCACGGCCTCGCTCGGTTCCGAAGGCCTTGATGAGCGAGGCCGGGGTGTGAGTATTCAGGTTGTCGAGGACGAGGTGAATGCGGTGCGCCTGCGGGTAGGCACGGGCGATGCGTTCGGCTGCGAGGGCGAACGACGGACGCGTTCTGTCCTCGGTAGCGTGGGTGAGGTGGCGTCCGGTCTTCGGCTCCACGATGCAGAAGATGTTGGCCGTTCCCCGACGCACATACTCGTAGTCGATGCGCCTCGGCTTTCCGCGGCGCATCGGCCTGTCTGGCCTCGCGTTGTCGTGCAAGACGACGGGGCGCTCATCGAATGCCACGACCGGTTCGCTCGGGTCGTGAGGCCGAGCGTACAGTTCCAGCACGTCCTTCATCCGCTCGACGAACGGCTCGTCGATCTTCGGAACGCACCACATTTTTTTCCCGCCAGGGCTTGATGTCCTGGTCGGCGAGGGTCCTTCGGATGGTCTCTCGGCTGACCGAGCGGACGATCCTGCGCCGCTCGGCTTCGTCGGCGACCAGAGCGATGGTCCATCGCGCCCGCCCCTCGGGCGGCGGACCGCACACCATCGCGATGAGCGCAGCGGTCTGCGCACTGTCGAGGAGCTTGGAGCGCCGCCGCCGGGGCTCCTCGCTCAGGGCGTGCTCGATACCGCCCTCCAGGAAGCGGTTGGCGACGCGTCGCACTTCCCGGCGGTACGTTCCCGTCGCCTCCGCCGCTTGCGTGATCGTCCAGCCCTTGTCGAGCAGACGGAGGGCCTGGATCCGCCGTGCGACCAGCATGCCCAGCGGACCCTCCCTCTCGCGTCGGCGCAGTGCCTGCTGGTCCTCCTGGCTGAGCTGGAGCCCGCTGAACCTGGCCCTCGGCTGCTTTCGTTCTTCGCTCACCCCCGCCCAGACGCACGAGCCGGGCGAAACGGATCGTCAAAACCGAGGCGCGGCACTAGGGCTTCGACGACCTGCGGCGAGTAGATCGTACGCGTTCGGTGACCCACGTGCTTTTCTGGAGCCTCTGCGCTGCGTAGAAACCGGCGCCGGAGGTGTGGATGGACGAGAGCAGACGCATCTGGCGCGACCGGGTGGCGCGCTGGCACAGGAGCGGGCACTCCGCCCGCGTGTTCGCGGAGCAGGAGGGGATCAGCGCCGGCACGCTGTACTCCTGGAGCCGCCGACTGGGGATGAATCGGAGCGCGTACCGGCGTATCCGCCCAGCCAACGCCATCGTGATGGTCGGCGCGGCGCCGGTTACCTGTTCCCATCGCGAAGGAGGAAGCGATGGCGACGAGGGTGGAGTGGGCCGAGCGGGTGCAGCGATGGGAGCGGAGCGGGTTGAGCGCCGAGAAGTTCGCGCGGCGCGAGGGTTACAAGCCCAAGCAGCTGTACTGGTGGCGCTGGAAGCTGCGGGCTGACGGACCCTCGCAGCCCTCGCCGTCATCGTCGACCGAGCCGCCGCGGTTCCTGCCGGTGCACGTCGTCGCCGACGTGTCGCCGGCCATGACGGAGCCGATCGAGATCGCGCTGCCCAACGGGCGGGTGGTTCGCGTTCGGCCGGGCTTCGACCCCGCCACGCTCGAGCGCGTGCTGGCGCTGGCAGCCGAGGAGACGCCGTGCTGACGCTACCGCCGTCCGTGCGCGTCTACGTCGCGGCGGAGCCGGCTGATCTGAGGAAGAGCTTTGATGGGCTGTCGTCGCTGGTCGCGGAGCGCTTCGGAGCCGATCCGCTCTGCGGACATCTGTTCGTGTTCAGGAATCGGCGAGGCGACCAGATCCGTGTCTCGTTTTGGGACCGCACCGGATACGCCATATTTGCCAAGCGTCTAGAGCGCGGGACCTTCCGAGCTCCGCGCGCGGTCACGCCGGGAGCCACGAGCGTCGTCATCGACGCGGCCGAGCTTGCGAAGATCCTCGAGGGCATCGCGCTTGCGCCGTCGAAGCTGTGGCGAGAGGTCCGCCTCGCCGAGGCTGCACCGCCTCCAGCTGTCTGATCTCACCGCACCTGACGCGCGCTACCCGGCACCGCACGCGCAGCATTCCGGCGAGAGCCACTTCTTTTCCTTCAACAACCCTCTTCAAAAAGCAAGAAGTCACGAGTACTTAGCGCCTCGTGAGCAAGCCGCTCGAAGAGCAGATTCATGACCTGAAGGACAAGCTGGCGCGCGCCGCGCACGAGCGCGACGAGTACCGCAAGCTCTACGAGCTCGCCAGCATCGAGCTGGAGCGGCTTCGCCGGCACATCTTCGGCCAGAAGGCCGAGCACGTCGACCCCGGGCAGATGCAGCTGGCCTTCGACGCCATCGTGCAGATGCTCGCGGGCGCAGCGCCAACCGAGGCTGGCACCACGAGCACGCCTGAAGGCGATGGCGATGGCGCCGGGGGCTCTCCTGGAGGCGGCGGCAAGGGGCGAAGAGTCACCCCGCATGGCCGGCAGAAGCTGCCCGAGCACCTGCCCGTCGAACGGATCGAGCTGCTCCCGCCCGAGATGCGCGACGAGCGCGCCGCCGCGATGGTCCGCATCGGCGAAGAGGTGTCCGAGACGCTGGAGTGGCGGCCCGCGAGCTTCGTGCGGCTGCAGATCGTACGACCCAAGTTTGCCAAACAGGGCGAACCGGAAGCGGGCGTGGTCATCGCGGAGGTGGCCGACAGTCCCGTCCCCCGGTCGCTCGCCGGACCAGGGCTGCTCGCGCACGTGCTGGTGAGCAAATACGGCGACCACCTGCCGCTGCATCGGCAGGAGAAGATCTTCGAGCGCCAAGGGGTGCACCTGGCGCGCTCGACGCTCTGCGGCTGGGTCAGCTCGTGCGCCGAGGTGCTCGGCCATCTGGTCGCGGCCATGGCCAAGGATGCGCTCTCCGCGCACTGCGTCGCCATCGACGCCACCGGGGTGCTCGTCCAGGCGCAGGACAAGTGCCGGCGCGGTCACTTCTGGGTGCTCGTCGCTGACCGGGACCACGTGCTGTTTCGATTCACGCCGCGTCACAACCAGGATGGCCCCAAGGAGTTTCTCCGCGGGTACAAGGGCTACGTCCAGGCGGACGCATCGAGCGTCTACGAGGAGCTGTACCGGACCGAGCAGGTCACGGAGGTGGGCTGCTGGGCGCATTGCCGGCGGCGCTTCTTTGAAGCGATGTCGTCGGACCGGGAGCGCGCGATGACGGCGCTCGGCTTCATTCACCAGCTCTTCGCCATCGACAGGACCACCAAGGACCTGGCTCCCAGCCGCCGCACCGAGCAGCGCCGCAGCAGCGCCCAGCCCGTGCTCGACGCCTTCCGCGCCTGGCTCGACAAGGAGGAGTTGCTCGTGCTGCCCAGGAGCCCCATCGCCGGAGCCATCGGGTATGCGCGCAACCAGTGGACTGCGCTCACCCGTTTCCTCGAGGACGGGCGGCTTCGCCTGGATAACAACCGCAGCGAGATCGAGCTCCGCAGGGAGGCACTCGGTCGTAAGAACTGGATTTTCGTGGGCAGTGACGACGGGGCGGAGTGGAACGCCACCATCGTGTCCTTGATCGCCTCCTGCGCCTTGCACCAGCTCGACCCCTGGGCCTACCTGCGCGACGTGCTGATCCTGCTGCCGGGCTGGCCGCGCGATCGGGTCCTCGAGCTCGCTCCCAAGTCCTGGAAGCAGACCCTCGAGAACACCGACGCTCGGCAGCGGCTCGCTGCCAGCCCGTGGACCCGGGCGCCGGCCACGCTGGCCGCCTGAGCGCTGCAGCGCCTTGCTCTGCGCTACCGGTGACCTCCGGCGGCGCCGCGCTCGCCGCGGGCACTGCTCGCCGGCGTTGCCGCGGCGGCGACGGAGCTCCGCCGTCCGTTGCGGCGCGCCGCGAGCGGCCCTTCTTCTGCTGCTCAGGCTCGACAGCCGAGGCGCTCGATCTGCCGGCACGCCGCCTCCGCGCGCCGACGTCGCTCGCGGCGCGCTCTTCGGTGTTCGCCTCCGGTCTGCTCAGTCCGGTCTCGCCGCTGGTGCCGGCGCGCTGCCGTCGCTCTCGCATCGCACGGCAAGCCTATGTCCCGGACCTGCTCGGCGTCAGGATGGGCTCTACCGAACGCGTACAGTAGATCTTGGCCACAAATTGGAGGGTGTCGCCCGCGGAGCCAGGCTGTCAAGATGGACGTGGGACCCGGCCGACGCAAATTCAGCCCCGCCACGGCTCGCACGGCCTTTCCGGGCTGCGCGGCGGGCGATCCGCGGGCTGGACCACGCCCTCGCCAAGCCGTCCGAGATGGCACTGATCAGGCGAGCAGGCGAGTGAGCAGGCGCCGGGGACTCACGGGCAGTTCGCCTCCAGCTCCACATCGAGACGAGGACGTACTGAAGCATCGCTGGCTTCGCTCGACCAGAACACCAGCGCGCGATAATACTGTTCCTCGGCGAGCTGTAACATAAATCCGTAGTTGGTTGCAGGATCGTCCACCATCGATTGGACCAAATCGGTCACGTTGAGCACATATGTTTGATCGCTCGAAGTGCTAGCCGAGATCGGGATCGGTGTCGAACTGTCGAAGTCCACGTGAGGTTGATGGTTCCACGTCACGTCTGACTCTTCCCATGGTGACATGACACGCCATAGATACCCGTTGTTGGGCCCCGAGAGCGTCGAATGTCCTGATATGCTAACATTCGTGTTAGCATGAAGCGTCAGCCTTGCAGCGCGGATCTGCGTTCCTGCCGGGATGGATGACAGATCAAATTCAAAGAAACTCCGTCTTATGCCTGGCACGCTCGACCACGTCCATGCCTCCGCGCTGAGAATGGGTGAGCCTCCGTAGCTGTCATCGCGGTGGTCAGGATGCGACCAAACCTTTGCATTCTTAGCTTCCGGACCTGGCTGAAGCAACACTGTTCTCGACGGGTTTCCAGGGCCAAGCCACGAAGCAATTGGCTCTTGCAAACAAATCTGCTCGGCGGTTGAGGTGCCTCGCCTCTCGTCGTGCAGCGCGAAGAGCTGGCAACGGCTGCACCAGTCGAAGCCTGCATCGGCCATCGTATCCGAGAGTCCTCCGAGAAAGTTGTCCTGCGTGAGCAACAGGCCTCGGGCGTTCCACTTCGAGATCAATGTTCTTAGAGACGGGCCTCCGAGCAATATCGTCTCATCATCCGCACTTCCCGTCCGATTCTGCCGGCTATAGACCAGTCGGCCATTGCTGAGTTGCCACACGTCTACATTCCCCGGCAAGTTCTGCTGCGGCAGCGATGGGGCGCCGTCGAATGCATCGTGAAGCAACGTTGCCACACGCGCGATCTGATCATCAAAAGAATCCAACTGATTCATATTGAGATCCATACACCGACCTTCTGAACTCGCCAGGCAATATCCCATTTGAAGCGAGCTGCGACAGGCTGTGGACAAATCTCTGCAATCTATGTTTCTGTCTGTGTCTATATTTATGTTTGCGTCTATATAGTTTACACCTCCAGCTATCTGCGCCGAAATGAACTCGGCGAACGCCTCGTTGATGTACCCGGCATCCGCGTCGGGGGGAGGATCTCCGCCATCCTGGATAGCATTCAGCATGGCGTCTGTGTAACCGACGGTAATGTTCTCGACGCCCTGCCGGTAGAGCATATCGCAAAGAGTGAAGTGGCCATATTCGTGGCTTACGATGCCGCGCGAGTCGAAGTTGTTGTCACCACCGCCCTCTACGGGATCCTCTGCGACGATCATATCGACAGCGTACGCTGGTCCTGCGAGTTGGATCGCGGCGCTAGCCGCTGGACCGATGAGCGGCACCGCGGCGACCGCAAGGGATAGCCTCTGCACAAATTTATCGTAGGCGAGGTTCGGGTATCCGAAGCAGGGTGTCAGGGCCACGCCATCCCGAAACAGTGACGCGAAATTGGCGAGTCTGCCGACCAGGATCTCTGCCTTGCGCGGCGTGTATCCCACTACGTCCTGGAGATAAGATCTCCCCTCGCTCGCCTGCGCCAGGATGTTGAAGTAACCGTGCTGAACCCTCACATTGATGGTAACATTTGAGCGAATTTGTCCACCGCCCGCCTTCGTGAAGTCACACACCTCTGTCTCCAGGAGGAAGCGCGTGATTTCGGCGGCGTCGTTTTCGGTCGCTATGCAGAATGATGTCTCCTTGCCGCGAGCGACTCTCAAGCGCGCTACCCCAGTTTCGTCCGTGTGTGCTGAGAATAGTGTGGGAACAACGCCGCCCAAGGTTCGTTGCCAGGCGCTGACGCGTACGCCGGGCAAGATTACGGGCTGACCCGCCCCCACACCCCACGCGCGCTGCATCGGTGTGCCGGCACCGAACCTCGGGTCCGTGTTGCGCACGTCGAGGCGCACAGCAAGCTCCGCCGAGCCGGTAGCCCACCGATCCACGGCACCAATGCCCTGAACCACGCTTCGTACCAGGATTTTTGCCACACTAGCGATCGTTTTGACAATTCTTCGCTTCAACGCATTGAACAACTCCTGCTGGGAGTTCCCTTCGTTCGACGCGTTCCATTCTGCCACGTCCTCCGGACCCAGATCACGGAAGCGGAAGCCGGAGTTGCGCAAGGATTGATACGATATCGACCCGTCCGGGAGTTGGGCATCCGCTGGAGCCTCGCGCAGATCGATAGCAGTATACAGCTCGTTGCCTTCGAGCGCAGCTTCGCGGATAAGGTTGTATACTGAACCCGGCATCAGTGCAAATAGGAATATTCCGCGCCCGTCGCCTTCATGAGTGAACATCCCGCGTTGTCCTTGCCAGCGATCTAACTCACTGGCAAATAATGGTAACGTGCTATAGTGGACGAGCATGTCATTCAGCGCCTCGACTTGCTCCCTCTCCTCTACGTAGACCAGTGTGTAATATAGCGCGGGAAAGCCATCGGCATTTTGCTCCTGTAGATCCGAAGTCTGCTGCCATGTAAATGCGTCGCGAATTCTCACGGATTCCTCTGGTGAGATTGGCGGCGCAAGCACTTGCAGAGAGTCGCCAAGCCGCAACTCGACCAACGTAAGATGCGCTGGATCCTCGCTGTCGCCATTTTCGACATGCAGGTAAAACCACGTTCCGGTGACGTTCGCACCAGACTCGAGATCGTTGCTGCAGCGCTCAAATAGGTAGCGGCTGGCCTTGGCCTTTTCGTATGTGCTGTCAGGATGAGCCAGGTCGCTCCCACCGCGGTAATCGCACACAACTTCATCTCCCTCAGGCGTGCGAAACCGGAGCTCTGCTGCTTGGTTACCGCTATTCCCGAGCAGCACCGGGATTTCGTGCGGCACTGCGAAGGCGACTCGCCTAGTCGCGCTCACCTCGGCATCTTGCCACGCAGTAGGCGCATACGATTTTGACGCCCTCAGGACGAGGGGGTCGCTGGTCCAGATCACTGCGTCGTCTTCTGCCGCCGGCTCTGGTGACGGTGGTGATGCTGAAGCTACAGCTGCTGGAGTCGGCGCCGGCTGTGTGTCTGCGCAGCCGACGGCGAGAATGAACCCGATGAATAAGGTTAGTATGCCTGATCTTGCAATGCGGTAAATATCTATGCTCATGAAAGATCCTCTTATGCTCTTGTTTTTTTTTTTTTGTGTACTCGCTCGCCTAGTCAGTTAAATGTAGAAATCAAGGCTATGTTGTGTCTTTTGATTGCCAGCGGATAGGTCTCGCTGACCCCGCGGATTATGCACGAAATCCTGTGTGTTCGCAGAATCAGCCTGTTATGGCGGTGGACGGACGCAGGCTTGTCACTAAGACGTCGATCCGCGGCGACGGAAGGCGTACGCAGGTCGAGAGCGCTGTAAGAATCAATCGGGGACCGGTCGTCGGCGTTGCCTCCACAGCCTGCGCCAGGGAACGCCATGGTCGTCAGGCACATGAGAGTGAGATGTCTGGGACCGAACTTATATGCCGTCAAGGCAGAAGCTCCACTGGCGGACACGTCTTCAACGGGCGGCAGCGCGCTCGCAGCGATGGCTCCGAGAGCGGGCCGACGAGGCTAAGGGATGTCGTGCTTGTCGAGAAGGTGGTCCTCGATCGACGTTCGGATTTTGTCAGAGATGGCCTGATCGTAGACGAGGAGCTCCGCGAGATCTCCCTCCATAAATTCTTTCGAGTACCACGCGCCGACCTGGGCCAGCGTCCAAGGTCCACCTGTCGAGACGCTGTGGCGGGAGATGAAGTTGCCGTCTCGGTACACGCTTAAAGTCTCACCGTCGTAGCGGGCGGACAGTAGATGGTATACTCTGGTGTCGCCGATCTTGGCCGTCGTGGCCTGCAGGTGGTTGCTTGTGCCGACGAACAGTACATCGTGGCCGTTCTCCCAGCGGAGCTGGTTGTTCGGCCAATTACCTCCTGGCCCCAGAATGATGCTGAATTGCTCGGACGCCTTATTGTTCTTGCCAACCACGAAGACCGTGAACGAGCTGGGCTGCACCGGCGCGCTGAGCCACAACGACTGGGCCCCGTGGAAGCGTACGATCGGCTTGCCGTTCAGCGTGCCGCTGACCAGCTCTGGCTGTCGCGACGCGACGGGCATGGTCGCGTGCAGGCCGTTCTCGCTCTGATCCTGCCACTCATACACGTTGCCGGCCCTGGCAAAGACGCCCTTGTCGCTGCGCAGCCACAGCTTGAGCCCGGCCATGGGCGGCGGTCCGGCGCTCGACCGGTCGCCCGGCACCGTACGAGGTCCACCGGTGAACTCTGCGCGGGAGAGGGGGACGACGGTCGGCGGAACCGATTCGACCATCGGCGCCGCTACGTCATCGATCGAAGCCGTGGGACCGTGCGCGGAAGAGAGTCCCGGCGGGGCCAATGGGCGGGTTGCGAAGTACACGCTGCCAGCGAGCGCTGTCGCGACTGTTATCACGACCGCTGCTACTCTCTTTCCCGAGTGCTGGTGGCCGCGGGGCGCCGGCTCTACCGATGAACTCGGCGTGTGCGCCTCGCAGGACTCGTCGTCCAACCCGAGCGCACCGAGCGTCCGCTGCCTGGCTTCGGGTGGAGGGATGTCTTCAATCGCCGAGCGCAGCACTGCGGTGCGCAGGGAGATGTCGTCGTCGTCGAGCCATCTCTTCGGGTCCGCCATCACTTCCTCGTCCGCGGTGCGTATCGGGCCAGCACTCGCTCAAACTCCTCCCGCGCTCTGCGAAGGCGCGATTTGACGGTGCCTTCCGGGATCATGAGCCACTCGGCGATTTCTGGTCCGGAGAGTTCTTCCAGCTCGAACAGGACAAAGACGGTGCGCAGGTCTTCCGGCATCGCGTCGAGCACCCGATCAAGCAGAACTCGGAGACGCTTCCGATCGGCGATCTCGTCCGGGAGCGCGCCGACATCGCTGTGGATGGCTAGGTCCTCCTCGGGGACAAGCACCTCACGCCTCCGGCGCTGTGAGCGCCTCGCGTGCCCTACCACGCGCAACGCTGTCTGGTACAGAAACGAGCGCTCGCTGCCGAGCTCGATGTCCGGCAGCCTACGTGAGGCGACCCAGAAGACTTCCAGGACGCCGTCTTCCAGTTCGGCAGTCGGGACCCCCAAACGCCGCAACAAACGCCAGGTCACGCCGTGGTGCTCCGCCACAAGAGCTCGCAGCCGCGCCTCGTGTACGGGCTTCAGTACGGCCGAGGCGGCCGGCAAGGGTCGCTGTTCCAGCTCCTCGGAGAGGAAACGGCTCGTTTTTTTGCGAATGCCGGACGCGGCCCAGCCCGGAGGCGGCCGGAGCCGATCAGCCCGGTCAGCGAGGTCCGCGGTGCCCTCGGGCCAGCTGCTGGTGCTAAACGTTACCGTCGCCGCCGGTTCAAGATTCGAGGGCGTGCAAATGCGTGACGCGAGCGTCTCCTGCACGGCACCTTCACGCTTGTCTTTCATAAGTGAGCTTCGTCCCGTGCAGCGAGCATCTGCTGGTGGCTTGATGCCCGTCGGCTGGGCCATGGATCACAAAAAGTAGGTGCTACGCTCCTGCTGAGACGCCGGACGCGTGGACAAATTGGGCGGAGACGTGCAGGACACGCGAGCCGGCGGAGAACGGACTCATCGTTCTGCGAGAGCAGGATGCGCATCGACCTGCCGCCGCCTCCTCCGCAGGTGCCGCTTCACCCAGGCGACATCTGCTTCGCCTCTTTGGGCGTGAAGCCCGATTTCGCGCGAGGCCCTTGGGTGATTTCCGGTCAGGACGGAGCTCCATTCCGAGGCGCCTGCGGATCGTCTGCATGGACCACGCGGCCCGGCGCGCCACCTCTCCGAGCCCGACGAGAACTGGCTTCGGGCCAAGGCGCGTGTTCTTTCGGAGCACCTTCCGGAGCACGTCGACCTGCTCAGGGGTGAACACCCGCATCTTCCGGCTCCCCTGACGAGGGGCGGGCGCGAAGAGCTGGCCTCTCGAGCCAACGGAGCGTCGTCTTCCCGATGGCAGCCCCGCCTCCTTTAACTAGCGGGTCTCCATGGTCACGGCCATGGGGCGGTGTGCGCGCAGGTAGCGGGGGATGCCCCGCGAGTGGTGCGAGGGGAGGATGCGGATCAGCTTGCCGCATCCACACGCACACGCGTGCCCCTTCGCGTTCTCGGCCGCCATCCACGCGGCCACCGAGCCGCGCTTCCGCGCCAGCTGCACGCGCTGCCGGAACCGGACCCGTGGGTCCAAGGAACCAGGCTTGGGTTGAACCGGAGGGCCTAGGCCCATGCGAACCATCCCGCCGGCGCGGGTTACCTGTCCTACCGCAACCAAGGAGGAAGCGATGGCGACGAGGGGGCAATTGGGCCGAGCGGCTGCGTTCGGCCGCAGGCGCTCGCCCCCACTGTTACCGAAGCAGGACGGAGAGCACCATTCTGCCGCATGATCTTCAGGGCATTACGGAATCGGACGGGCCATGAGGCGCTTGATCTCCTGCTCCGTGCTCTGGTTGTAAAGGCTTGGGTGCCGCTGCATCTTCATCAGTGCTTTACTCAAGACTGCATTCAGCTCTGGGCTGGGCGAAAGGGCGAAGGGACCAGGGTTCGGGAGCAACTCTAACGAGGATTGGGGGAGGTTAGTGATGCGCTTCGCCGCATGGGTTGATGGGTCCATCTCGTAGGCGCAACCATCCATCTCCAGGCGCCACAGGTCAATGTTGAAGATGGGACTTCCACCTCCGTCGCAAGCAAAGAAGTCTGCAATTTTTATAGGCTGAACGGTCTTTCGGGGGAACCCGCACAGGTCGCACCACTCCCTGACACGCTGGTCCTCTGGTTTGCCGCGCACGTCAAGCCAGCAGATGTCAATGTCGTTCGCATGGTCTGTCCCGAAGATGCGGTCGAGTACGTACGAGCCCTTTACGTAAAATTGCGGTCGCCTGTTGGCATCTTTCCGCCCGAATACGCCCTTGAAGGTTCCCTCCGGATGGAACCTGAAGCGGTCCTCTTTACCGTCATACGAAGCACGCTCCTCGGCGAAGAGCCGACGCCAGATGCGTTCAGCATCGCCCGTCCGGTACTCGTTCTCAAAGTTCATTGTCCCTCTATTTGTGCTGGAGACCAGCGGAAGACCTGCATCCTGGACCACACGGAGGAAGATTGCCTCCGTTATGCCCTTGCCGCGGAATGCATCGTGATGGCGATCGAGCATGTCGGGCTGGATGTAGCCCGCTGCGACTTGCTTGAATCTCGCCTCGTAGAAGTCGGCGCACTCTGCGACGAACGCCCTGTACGTCCAAACTCCGGCCGACGCATCGTGATCGGCTTCCGCATCGAACGATTGAGAACTGCCGTCGCGCGCAACGGTGTCAAGGCGGAACGCTTGGGTCATGGGTGCAGTCTATCAGAGTGCGGCGAAAGGAGCCCGTCACCCTTCAGCCGACGGGTCTCCTCCATGATCATCATTGTGGGCTGATGTGCGGCAGGTAGCGGGGGATGCCCTGCGAGGGGTGCGAGGGGAGGATGCAGATCCGCTTGCCCTCGGGCCGCCGGAGGGGAGCGTGCTGATGCCGAGCATCCGAACTACCGCGGTCGAGATCAGAACCTCCCACCGCCCCGCAGTCCAGCTGGACCGGTCTCGTGGTCCGGCTCCGGCTCGAACTCGACCGTGATCTGCCAGGTCCCACGCCGGCCGTGAGCCTCGTCGGGGATCAGGTCGGCGATCCCGAGGACCTTGCCGCCGTCAGTCTCGGCTGGGTAGGGGGTATCCGTTCGGCGATCAGCATGCTGTCCTGGAGCGCTTGCGCTGCGTAGAGATCCGCGCCGGAGGTGTGGATGGACGAGAGCGCACGCATCTGGCGCGACCGGGTGGCGCGCTGGCACAAGAGCGGGCACTCTGCCCGGGTGTTCGCGGAGCGGGAGGGGGTCAAAGCCGGCACGCTCTACTCCTGGAGCCGCCGACTGGGTATGAAGCGGAGCGCGTACCGGCAGTCCTCGGAGAAGGCGACGCTGCCCGCGTTGCTTCCGGTGGTGGTCGCCCCATCGGGCGCTACGACACCCTCGCCGGGTGCCGCGCGGGAGATCGTCTTTCCGGACGGTGCGGTCGTGCGCGTACCCCCGACGTTCGACGAGGACACGCTGGCGCGCGTCGTTCGCGCGCTCGGAGGCGTGCGATGATCCCGGGGCGCGTCTCGATCTACGTCGCCACTGAGCCGCTCGACCTACGTCGGTCGTTTGATGGCCTCGCCGCCGTCGTACGCGAGGTGCTGCGGCAGGATCCACTCTCCGGAGCGCTGTTCCTCTTTGTCAACCGAGCAGTCGATCGCTGCAAGGCCCTAGCCTCGGCGGTGGAGGGAGACCCAACGCGGCCGATCTAGCTCGACGGCGCCCGGCTCACCGGCTCTGTGGGACATTGACGCACATTTGCTCACAAATCGACCGGAACAGGTTGATCGGCGACCCCCTCGCTCTGTAGAGGGGGCATGACAGCTCAGATCCCGACTAACATGCCCCCCAACGATCCCACCGGCCGCGAGGCTAGCTCCCCCGGGAGCGACGACCCGTACGGGCTCGTAGACGATTGGGACACCGTCAACCGGCCCCCTGCGCAGCCCGAACCGGACGCCTCCCCTGTGGAGCCCCCTCGCTTCCCGGGGTTGTTGAGGATCGCCCAAGTCTTCGTCTACCTCGCCAATCGGTCCTGGATCGTGGCACAGGTGATCAACGATCTCGATCCGCGGAAGAGATCGCGATTGAATTCCGCATGCCAGGCTCTCCAGCATTCGCAGTACACGCTGGTGGTTACGTGCATCTCCGTCGGGCTGATGATGAGGAACTTCAGTGACGACCCCGACATCGAGCGCCGTCTGCGTACGGACGAGGCCGCAATGGCCTTCCGCCGCGGCTTCGCTGCGATGTTCCATGGGCTCCCCAGCGACGCCCGGGTCCCGAGGCCGGAGTAGTCCGGCTCCAGGTCACAGCCGGAGACCGACACCGCGGTAACATCGCGGCCTTCATCACCGGCCGGCCTGAGCGCGGCCTTCATCACCGGCCGGCCTGGTGGACGAGAACATGGAAAGGAGAGGCGCTCCGACCTGCTCGGCCCGAGCCCCCTCTCCTGTACGTACCCAGCTCTTCAGCCCTGGACTCGGTCCGCGACCCCGATGAGGTGATGCCCTGCGACCTCGTTCATCAAGCCAGCCAGTACGATCATAAGACCTCCTTCTCCACATTTCCAGATAAGTACACACAATACAAGAACCGCGATTACATTAACCCACAGCGATCGATCGAACACGACCGATAGGGCACTTTCCTCATCGGGGTCGCTTCCTCCCTTGCTCGGGAGTCCCTCAGTTGGTCCTGCGAGGGTCAGGGAACGGGTTCAGGGCTGAAAAGATCAGGCGAACCGGATCGTAGACCGGCCCAGCCTCAAGTGCAAGGTCCTATGACGCATAAATAACGCGACGCGTCATTCGTCGGACGTAGAACATTCCACCCGAACCCGCTCATCGGGTGACGACTGCCCCGAGGTGTGGGTAGCATCGTCCCCATGTTCAACAAGCCGGTCACGGAGCTCACCAAGGAAGACATCGACGCCCTCGTCGAGAACGAGGTCCCGGAGAGCAAGGTCCTCGACTACAAGGGGGACCTGCCTACGGAGAACAAGGATTTCGCCGCTGACGTGGCCGCGTTCGCCAATGCGGCCGGCGGGTTCATTATCTTCGGGGTCCCCGAGAAGAAGGATGCCGACGGGAAGCGGACGGGCATACCAGCTTCCGCTGACGGGATTCCAGGCCTGAATTCAGACGAAGTCATCCGCCGGCTGGAAGCCATCGTTCGGACCAACATTGATCCAAAGTTGTCGGGTCTGCATTGGCATACAATCCCCGGCTTCCCCAAAGGACCGATTCTTATTCTCCACATCCCGCGAAGCTGGTCCGCTCCGCACATGCTAACAGTCGGTGAGTCCCGGTTTCCCTCCCGCAACGATCGGAACAAGGTGTGGCTGGACGTCCGCGAGATCCGGTCGGCCTTCGTGCGATCAACGGAACTGCCGGCCCTCATCCATCGGTTCCGCGATGAGCGGCTCGGAAAAATCATAGCGGGTGCGACCCCCATCAAGCTCAAGCCGCGCGCGAAGCTCGTCCTTCATCTGGTACCTTTCGCATCCGTGAGCGAGGGTGCCGCTATTGACCTTGCTACCTGGGGGAAGCGTCCACCTGCTCCCTTGGGTTCTGGTGGATGGGATTCCAAGTACAATAACGATGGTTTTATATCCTACAGAGACCTAAATGAAGGATTGATTCAGTCGTACCTTCAGGTCTTCCGCACTGGAGCCCTTGAGACCGTGACCACCCTGCGGGAACGCCGTCCCGACGGCCTGACCCTGGCAAACCTTTGGTGGCACGAGGAAGACATCATCGATAAGACGAAAGCCTACCTGGAACGCTACCGGGAGGCAGGCCTCGAACTCCCCCTCATTGCTCTCGTTTCTCTCCTCGATGCCAAAGGCTTAACCGTTCCTGAGTCCGGCATGCGAGATGTGTCTGTGGGGATGTACGTCAGCGATCGGGATACGCTCCTCCTGCCGAACGTCCAGATCCAGGATTATGGTGATGACGCCCTGCCGAAACTCTTCAAGCCGGCATTCGACGCTCTCTGGCAATCGCTAGGGTTCCCGAGAAGCTTCTGCTATGACAAGGACGGCATCTGGAACGGCGAGGACTTCAGATGGTAGTATCGGAGCTGACATTCGGCAATCGGCAACTCCCCGATCGCCCCTCCCCCCGTCACGTCCCGTCACCGCACGTCACCACCACGTCAGGCCTAAGGTCACCCTCACCGTCATCCTCCCATGGCGGCTCCCCCCTGACAGGGGTATCCTTACGCATGGATCCAGATTCTCCCATCATTGCTCACGAGCAGGGCAAGACGGAGGAGTGACCCTGGCAGGGTAGTGAGGTCGTCGTGCCTCGACAAGCCTTTCGGACGGCTGGGTTTGGCCCTATGAACCGCGCGGACAGCTCGACCGGGGGACAACATGAACGCCAAGCTGAAGGTTCTCGGTGCCGGAATGTTCGCCGTCGCCGCGTGGTTCTCGATCGCTGGGGTTGCGCAGGCTGCCCGAAGGTTCGAAAACTGGGTCTTGGAGGGGGGCGGCTGCTACAGCCCCGAGTGGGGCGACAACACCTGCCACGTTTGCGACACTCTCCAATGTATCGGCACTCCGACGCGTGTGTGTGCAGGGGAGTGCGGCACGATCGGGGGACGGAAGATCGTCTCGAAGTGGGTCGCCTACATTCAGTAGCGATCCGCGGGCGATCTCAGTCCGCAGCTCCTTCCCCCGCGCGCCACGAGCTCGTGGGCGTGCCTATCCATCTCCTCCTCAATGTTCCGCTCCAGCCCCTCGGTCAACGCCCGCCCGAAGTCGAGCCGGGGGGCCCAGGCCCATGCGGACCATCGCGTCGGCATGCGCCTCGAAGCAACCGCCGCCGCCGCGTGCCGACGAGTTGCGCGCAGGAGAGCGCCAGGGCCAGGTCGATCGCAGCGGCGGTGTATGGCCGTCGCGCGAGCACCTCGCGGGGAACCACGACGAGCACGGTTCCGGCGCGCAGCGGTAGCGGCGTACCGAGAGCACGACGAGCTCGGGAGCTTCGGTAGGGCTGGCTGGGCCGCGTAGCTGCCGCTCGCGCAGGCGGTGTCCCTGTACGCGGCGTGGCCGCCGACAAGGTGGCTTGCAGCACCGCAGTCCGGACAGGTGCCTTCGGCCTCAATCCAGCGCAGCGTCAGCACAAGCGTGCCCGACTCGTGCTACACGCGCTCGAGCGTCAGATCAGGATCAGGAAAAAAGAGGAGGGAATCCACCACAGCGACGGCGCTACGGTCGCGCTCGATCGCCTGCGCTCCCCAGCCGGCTCGACGAGCTCGGAAGCTAGGACGCGCGCCAGGTGCACGCAACCACGAGCGGGCTCAACGAGGACAGCAGCAAGAGTGCGGGGAGAGCCACTTTACTGACGCTCTACACACCGCCGTCGGCACTCACGTCCGATCCGCCACTGCGCGCGGACGCACGCCGGCTCTGCGCTTCGTGCCCTCCTGCCGCCCCGGATATGCCCAGCGCTGGCGCGCGGCCTCCATGGCCGCCTCTGGTGTCGGATAGAGATCCTCTTCGAGCGGAACAGGCACGGTGCGGCCCTCGTCGTCCACCATCATCCACGAGAGGCAATCCAGATTGAACTGTACCATTCGCGTTCGGAGGTACTTCGCCCTGGTGCGCTCGGGCCGGAACGCGATCCGCTGCTGCTCGGTGAGCGTTTCCGCCATGAGGAGACGCTGCGCGTGCGACAGATCGCTCCAGCAAATCCACGGAGGCTTTCCATGCCCTAAGAGCTTGAGGTACAGCGGATCCTCGTTGACATGCATTCGCCAGCCGGGGGGGACCGGCGCGGCCTGTGCGTAGACCGGGCCCAGGCCGGGAAGGTCGAGCAGCGCGTAGCCACCTGGCCCCCTCGGAATGTGCTTGGCGAGGTAGGGCGTGAAGCTTGCCGCGCTCGGTACGCTCGGCAGGCTCAGCGCGCCTTGGTCGGAGTGGACCACGACGCGGCCCGCGAGTTCGGCGCCGCGGTCGCGCCAGAGGCGCGGTGTCCCGTGGGAGAGCTTGGTCGTTGCGAGATCTGCGCGGGCGAGCACGGCGGTCGCGGTTGCGGAAGGCCTCGTGATCGCGAGCTCGGCGCCATTCGGTCGCGCGTGCCACGCAGGGGGCGGGGATCGCTTCGTCACCGCTAACTCGGAGGCTCCGCCGAACGCCGGACGGCATTCTACGGGAGCTGCTTGGCGGTCGAGCGGCCCTCCTGGACGAGAACCGTCCGGCCACGCCAATGCGGGCAGCGTTGGTGTGCTGAGGCTTACAGGCTGCCCATGGATCATCCCGAGGAGCGCGCCCTGCTTGGGCGCGCGCTCCTCGCGCCGGCCGCCGAGATCTCGTGTAGTGGATTCGACCTCTTCCTGCGCGGAGCGCGAGAGGGTCACGGGGTTACGGCCCCTCGTTGTGACGTCGTAGATGGAACGATCGGACATACTACAGAAGATGTACGAAGGCTCCCCCCTGCGCAAGGGACTTCGCACTCGGAGCGGTGGTAGCCGCCCAGCACTGGCGGTTAACCGGTCGGCATAGAGGGCCTGCGCGCAGCTTCGAACTCGCGCTCCAGCGGAAACATGGGTCGTTGACGGAGAGAGAGCAAGAAGTCGACGCTGGGCTACGGTGTGGAGGAGCGCTGCGGCCCGGCCGGAGGAGAGCACGACGCTCGGTCGTGTTCTCGGTCCGGCCATCGGCTTTGCTACGCGTCGGCGCTCGCCGGCGGGCGTGCGCACGAACGCGATGTCGGCGAAGACGCCGCACCTGACGCGCCTGCTCCGGCGCCGGCGGAATCCGGGACCCGAGAGCTCTTCGTCCATGACGAGGGCGGCTCCACCTCCGACAGGCGCACGAGCTCGCGCCGGCGCTTCAACTCGTTCCCACACACACCGAGCAGCCGGTCCCGCACGACGTCCGCCCCGTGGTGCCGGACTGCGGTCTCGAGCATCGCGAGATCGGGCGCCTTGAGGGCGGGCTGCGCCCGCCCTCCCTCCCATCGGTTCACCGTCACCAGCGACGCACCGCACACCAACCCGAAGCGCTCCTGGCTGACGCCCAGCGCTCGCCGCAGTTTTCGGACGCGTTCCGACCAGTTCGCCATGTCCCTCTGACCCCGAACCCACCCCTAGAAACGCCGAAAGTTCAATCGGCTAGGCTACTGCATCGTCCAGACCCTCGCCACCCCGGATCGGCCGCGCGCCGCTCTCGGTGGCTTCCTAGCATCGCCCCCGCCGGCGGCCCCATGCGCCGAAGCGCCTCCACGCGGGCCGCTTCGAGTCGCGACCGGCGCGGCGCACGCGCGGCCCGGCGCTCGGCGAGTTCGCCCAGGAGCCGCCCCGCGCGCTCCCACTGCGCCGCCGCACCCGGCGCGTGCGCGATCTCTCGGATGACGTTCCAGGGCGCCTCCAGGTCGTCGGCCAGCCTCCCGATCTCGGGGTGCAGGCGCGCGATGGCCCGCAGTGAGCAGAGGGTCTGCCTGTTCACCTGGATGCACTTTTCCAGCACCGTCCTCGGTGCGCGGACAATCCCACAGGCGAGCTCGTACCAACGCCGCGGCGAACTCATGCGGCCTGATCAAGCACATGCGCGCGAAGGGGCCAAGCCGGTTCGAGGTGACTATTGTGCTCTTTAAAGAGTGTATAAACAGATGATGTCTTCTGCTTGCGCTGGTAGGCCGTATTAAAGTCCGATGTGTAGAGCGCCTAAGCTGCGGCAAGACCTGAGGCGCGGCATGAAACGGTGAGGCGGCGCCCGCCGACCGAAAGGATCGCTTCCGCGGCGTCCGCCGGGCGCTCCGAGATACAAAAAATACCGATCTCGACCGGCTCGGAGCGGCCCCTTCGGAGCCCGGTCGTCACGAGCTAAGTGCGCGAACTGGGAGGGCCTTGGAGCGGAGCGCGAAGAATGTATCTCGCGCCGAGATACATTTCTCTCCGAGATACATTTTCGGGCGCTCTCGCGCGCTCTCGTTCAGGCTTGCTCCCAACCCAATCACCAATGGAGGTTTGGGATATGGCAACAACGACCCTCACGCCTGCGTCGGCGCAGCTCGCGCTCGTCCAGGCATCGAACGACAACAAGCTCGCGCTCATGAGGCGCGACATGGAAGGGCTCAAGCGCCTGGCCAACGACAAGGAGGCCCAACTTCAGCAGCTTTCCGCATCGCTCACCGTCCAGACGACCAAGGGGCGCGTCGTCATGGGCCTGTCCACCGCCACCACCATGGGCGCGGCCCTGCTCGGCGGTGCGGCCGACGGCTATCTGACGGCCAGGAGCTCCGAGAAGATTGGGCCCGCCAAAATCACGAGCCTGCTGGGCTTCGGCGCCGCCCTCGGCGGCGTCGTCGTCGACGACGTCCTGAGCGCCGAGCTGCTCAGCGCCGCCGGCCGCGGCTTGGTCGCCGGCCCGCTCTACGAGGCCGCACGACAGTGGGGAGAGCGCAAGGCCGTCACCTCCCCCGGTACGGCCCCCGCGAACAACGCCACCGCCGTCGCCAAGCGCTGAGGGCTGACGCATGAACGGCGACGGGCCGAAACGCGGCGTGCGCGCCGTCGATGCCGCTGTGCTGACCGAGGAGCTCACGCGCCTGGCGCGCGAGATCACCAGGGGGGCGAACGATACGATCGCCCAGCTCAACGGCGGACTCGGCGCGCAACAGCGCATCGTGGAGGGCTACCAGAGCCTGCTCACCGACGCGAACCTCAAGATCGCCGCCCTCCAGGAGGAGGTCGGCGAGCTGCGCCGGGCGAACGTCGAGACGAAGCGCTTGGAGCTCGAGTTCGAGCTCCGCCGCGCCGAGCTCGCGCTCAAGGAGCAGCGCGTCCACGCGCTGCTCAACACCCTGCGCGACGTCGGCGGTGCCGTCGCCGTTCAGTATATGGGGCACAAGCGGGGAGGCGCCCTCCCGCAGCCGAGCCCCGAGCCGTCGCGGTCTGTCGAGGCCGTGATCGCCGACATCTGGCCTCGGCTCACCCCGGAAACGGTCGAGAAGCTCAAGGCCGAGGCAGGCACCGATCTCGTGTTCGAGCTCCTGACGAAAGTCACGGAGCACATCCAGGTCAATAACGTTCCAGACGAAGAGAGGAAGTAATGCACGACATTTTGAACGAGCTTGGCGAGGGGCCGAAGGCCAAGGTCGCCCAGCAGAAGCTGAAGCGCATCTTGCCCCAGGCGCTGAAGCGCCGCCGCATCCAGCGGGACAAGCGGACCACAACCGCTCCGGCCTCCACCGTCGTCGATCGCGGCGTCGGCGCGTACATGGGCGCGATGGCCAACATGGCCGCGCTCGAGAACTCTCGGCCAAACCGGGCTTACTCGCTGATCGGCGCCGACCCGGCCACGCCGATCAATGCGGGCGCGACCGATTCGTTCCGGATCACGCTGCCCAACGATGCCTTTCTCGTGTACTGGGTCGCCTGCAACGAGGATGCCGCGAACTTCGTCATCACCTCGCTGAAGGTGGCCGGGTACGACGTCATCGGCGGCAGCCCCATCAACCTGGCGTCCTTCCTGACGACCACCAACCGGCTCGATCGGCCCGGCCCACTCACCGGTCGCGTGTTCGACGGCGGCACCACGATCGAGTGCGCCGTGCGCAACATCTCCGACCAGCCGCAGAGGTTCCGGGGCCTCACCGCGTGGATGATCTCCACCGACTGCGGCAGCACCAAGAAGGGAAAACCGGCGCCCGCCATCCTCTCGTTCCGCTCGCTCTCGAGCGGCTTCAAGAACATCTTCGCCCGCAAGGGCGTCGTGCGCTGAGAGGAGCGCTGGCGTCATGCTGAACCCCGCGATCCCGCTCACGCCTCAGGACTCTCTCCACGTCATGCGGCGGATCGTCGTGTCATCCACCATCACGGCGGAGCCGCCCGCAGATCTGCGGTATGAGCGGGACTCGCGGCGTCGCAACCGCCGGTTCCGCCGCGACGACCAGTGGCAGCGACCCGAGCAGACCGACGCGCTTCGGCGCGGCGACTGTGAGGACCTTGCGATCCGCTGGGCCGTCTGGATCGGCAGAAAACGGCCGATCTACCTGTGCATCTCTAGGACGGGTCGGCGGAATTGGCATTATTTCCTGCGCGAGTCGGACGGCACCATCAATGACCCGTCCGTGCGCGCGGGCATGGGGCCGATGAATCCACACAAGTACAACGCGGAGGCTTATTCCGTGCTCATCACACCCGATATGTTTGACCGTCCGGAGCTTGGTTCCGGTGGAATCTCCAACGCACAGGCTGCACAAGGATTTAGTACGGCTGCTCAGGTGTCGGGCGCAGCCGCCGGCGCGCTCGTCGCCGTGTATCCCCCCGCTGGCGCGATCGCCGGCGCGCTCTCCGCAGGCCTCGGCGCCATCGGAGGGCTCTTCGGCAGCGCCGCCCAAGCCGACGCCAGGAAAGCCCAGGCCCGGCGTGCTCGGCATCCTGGCCCAGAGCAGAGCCGACGCGCCGCGGAGGCCCAGCGCGCCCCAGCGCCGCCGGCGGCACAGGCCAAAGCCCCCGCTCGCCCTGAGGCCCGCCGCAGGGCGACGGCGCGCATCTTCGCGGCCAATGCCAGCCGGCTCCGCAAGGCGCTCGCCAAGCGGGATCCGCGGCTCGCACAGCAGACGGACGATGCAGCGATCTCGAAAGCCCAGGCCGCGCTCGCCCTGGTCGCGGCGATGCAAGCTGGCTCGCCCAAGGCCCAGCAGGCGGTCGCCTCGGCCCTGACGCAGCCGCTTGAGGACAAGAACGGCGCGCCCAATGAAACGCTGGTGGCGATCCGCCTCGCGCTCGCCCAGGTGGCCCTCTCTCCGGGTCTGCCGATTCATCCGGCCGTTGCACGTGCAGCCATCGAGCAGCCGCAGGCCAGCGAAGATGAGCTCGTCAACGCTTCGCAGGAGGCCGCGGAGGAGGCCGACGAGGAGTCCGAGGAGCTTGGCAGCGGCGGTGCCTGCTGTGCGGCGTGCGCGAAGGCAAGGCGCGCGAGCCTTGAAGAGCACGGCGCCGGCGACGAGGACGCTGATGGCGACGAAGACGACGAGGACGCCGACGAGGACGACGAGGACGCCGACGGCGACGAGGACGCCGACGGCGACGAAGACGACGAGGACGCTGACGGCGACGAGGACGAGGAGGACGCTGACGGCGACGAGGACGACGAGGACGCTGACGGCGACGAGGACGAGGAGGACGCTGACGGCGACGAGGACGACGAGGACGCTGACGGCGACGAGGACGAGGAGGACGCTGACGGCGACGAGGACGACGAGGACGCTGACGGCGACGAGGACGAGGAGGACGCTGACGGCGACGAGGACGACGAGGACGCTGACGGCGACGAGGACGAGGAGGACGCTGACGGCGACGAGGACGACGAGGACGCTGACGGCGACGAGGACGAGGAGGACGCTGACGGCGACGAGGACGACGAGGACGCTGACGGCGACGAGGACGAGGAGGACGCTGACGGCGACGAGGACGACGAGGACGCTGACGGCGACGAGGACGAGGAGGACGCTGACGGCGACGAGGACGACGAGGACGCTGACGGCGACGAGGACGAGGAGGACGCTGACGGCGACGAGGACGACGAGGACGCTGACGGCGACGAGGACGAGGAGGACGCTGACGGCGACGAGGACGACGAGGACGCTGACGGCGACGAGGACGAGGAGGACGCTGACGGCGACGAGGACGACGAGGACGCTGACGGCGACGAGGACGAGGAGGACGCTGACGGCGACGAGGACGACGAGGACGCTGACGGCGACGAGGACGAGGAGGACGCTGACGGCGACGAGGACGACGAGGACGCTGACGGCGACGAAGACGACGAGGACGCCGACGGCGACGAGGACGATGACGGAGCGGGCGGCTGCGCCTCTGGCGCGTGCGCGCTCGACGAGGACGACGAGGACGCCGACGGCGACGACGAAGACCTCGAGGACGAGGAATAGGAGCGTTCTCCGTGTGGCGTATCCGAGGTCAGGGCGACGCCCAGATCAAGCTGCTGGACGTGTGCAGGCCAGTGCAGATCCATTGCTCGATCCGCGGTGCGGCTCGGCCGCACCCTGCCACGGGGAGGCACCTTCACGCGCTGTACGTCGTCGACGTGGGCAAAATCCGGCCGGCGGTCGTCGGTCTTGGCGGGGAGGATCGGGACTCGTCCATGCAGGTGGAGTTTGACCTTAACGGTCAGATCCATCTCAATCTGCCGGGTTCTCTCTACCTCACCGGTGGCTCACCGGAGGAGACCTACGAGCTCTCGGCTTCCCTGAGCGAATGCGGATCTGCTGTCCCCTCGTGGCACCCGCTCACCACGCTCGTTACCGGCGCGCGGTTCGTCGTGCCTGCGTATCACAGCCGCGTCCGCAGTGCGGACCTGGGTGTGCGGTTCCGGGTGGGTGGCAACGCCGGCAGGCTTGACCACACGCCCATTCACGTCACGGGCGACGCAGTGATGGACCTGAACGATGGTCCAGAGCCCGTGATCAACCTTACTCATGGCGGCGGGATCTCTGGTCTCCCGCCGACAGGCATCACTCTGATCTCCGAGTGGTGGGGATGACGTTCCATGTTGGGTGCTCTCCTGGCGTTACTACCTGCTGCGGCCAATCTCGGCCGCGACTTTGTTCGCTCCTGGCGCAAGTCAGGCCGTCACGGCCCCTCGCTCGAGCTGGCGCGGTACGCGCCCGGCACCGAGCCGATCGCGCCGCTCCATGCCTCGTGGCTCCGCTGGCACGGGGCTCGGTCCGAGCCGAGGGGCGCGCCGACGAACACGATCCTGCTCGCGCGTGGGCTGGAAAAGATGACTCCGCGGTTCCGCGCGATGCTCTTGGACATGTGCGATGAGCTCGGGATCCCGGTCGACTCGTTGGCCGCCATCATCAGCAACGAGTCCATCGGATTCAATCCGGCTGCCTTGAACCCGCTTCCGGCAGCGGGCCTCATTCAGCTCACCACAGGGGCAAAGCTGGAGGGGTTCACCACCAAAGAGGCGATCCTCTCGGTGGCTCGCATGTCCGCGGAGGAACAGATCGAGCGCGTGATCAAGCCCTATTACGCGCGGATGAAGGCCGCTCGCGGTGCGAATCCGGGGCACTTGTACATGCTCAATTTCCTCCCGGCGGATGCCTCCAACTCCGAGGACTTCAAGCTCGGCATCGAGGACAAGGAGGCGACGGCCGCCAAGACCAAGCCGAAGGACTGGCGCGGCAAGGTGTACGCGGTCAACCGGGGCTTCGATCGGGAGAAAAAAGGCTATTTCACCATCGGCGACGTGTACGCGGTCGCCGCGGTGATCTGCCGCGGGGCCAAGGGCCGCCGGATCACGGTCGACGGGCAGGTCCTCGAGGCTGCGCCGGGGGAGGGGGGCATCGCTCGGGCGACCGGCCCAGCTCTTCCGGCTGCTTCAGCGCCCGTGGCTGCTGCGGCTGCGGCGCCTTCGCCAGGCGCCGCGGCGTCGCCAGGAGCCGCCGCAGCTGCCCCCACACCTCCAGCGGTCGCGAACGGCAGCCCGGCCACCGGCCGGGTGAATGGCGGGGGGCGGTGGGTCTTCACGCCCGAGCAGCCCGCGGCCGGCCTGCTCGAGCTGGCCCTGGCCGAGGGGCGGGTGCTTCCGCCCGTGTGGGTCCCCGTTGACGCCGGCGAGCTCGTGATCGAGGTGACCTCGGATGCGCTCCGTGCGCCGCTGACGCTCCGGACTGGGAGGGAGGAGCGGCACTGTCCCGCTGTGCGCCTGCCCGTGAGCTACCAGGAGCAGGCGAGGATCGCGCGCACCCTGAGCGCGATCTCGCCCACGGTCGAGTTCTGGGACGCTGCCTGGAAGGCCGCGCCGATCAAGGTGCAGCCCAAGGCTCTCCCGCCGGATCGGCGGATGTCGAGCGTCGGTCGCGCGGTCGACCACTCCGCCAACATCGACGCGTACGACCCGCGCGACGGCGTTCTGATTCGCGACGTGGGCAAAGGGTGGATCCTGCACCCGCGCCTCGCAGAGCGCGGCGCCGTCAACTACGGCTGGATTCAGCCAGGCAACGCCAAGCCGATCCAGTCGGTCGGGGGGCGCCACGACGCTGCTCACTACGACTACTCCCAAACGTGCGTTCTCGTGCGGCGCGTCGCTCGCGACCGACAGGGAAACGCAGTGGATCTGCTCGATTACCTGCAAGGCAAAGGCATGGATAGGAGGTGGCTCGATGTCTACAAGTGAGAAGCGCCGAACGCGCAAGCGACAGCCGACGGAGAAGACCCGCACGACTCGGAACCGACGGGGCCGCCCCCCGGTGGCGCGCGTGCCCGACCAGGGCGACGGCGTCGGGGAGTGGCTCTTCGGGCCGAGCGACGAGTCCAAGGCAAGGGTCGCGGAGATCCGCGAACGCTGGGGCAGGCTCCAGGCGTGGGGCGTTCGTCAGAAGCTCCCGAACACCCGCGGTCAGCAACGCGCCGTGCAGGAGTTCCTCGCCTCGTGGGACCGCTCCCCCGACGTGACCGCCATCAGCGCGGCATCCGCGGATGTCATGGCCATGGAGCTCTATGCCGAGGACTACGACAAGGCGCGCGGCGGCACCTTCCGATCCTTGCCCATCGGAACCCCGTTCGATGTGGAGGGTTCAAACCGTTTCCTGCGGACGGCCGCCGTCGCGGACAAGGCGGCTCGGGAAGTGAGCGCCGTCGTGAAAGAGGCCGGGCACGAGCTCAAAGAAGCAGCACAACCGCTGCTCCAGGAGGTGGGTGCTCAACTGCCCACGCTCATGGGGCTGGGCATCGCGTTGGCCCTCTTCGGTGTGGCGATCGCCGTCAAGGCGGTGCCCAGGGTGACCTATGGCTGAGATGAACGGTCGCAGCGCCTCTCAAGGGCCTACGTGGTCCGTCCGTGGGCGTGATCCTGTCGCCGGCTCGCGGCCGCTGCGCTACGCGCAAGAAGAGGCGCGTGCACGTCGCGAAATGTCGCTGCACCAGGCCATCGCGCGACGCGAACTCGCCAACCAGCTCGCCGCGGCCCAGCAGCCCGAGCTCTCTGCGCCAGTGCTCGACCAGGGGCAGGGCGGCGCGGTGCTCGCGAGCAGCGGCAAGGGCGTCTTCGTCATCGCCGGGCTGACCATCGGCTTCGGTCTTCTTCTGGGCGCTGCCGTGATGGCGTCGTCCAGTTCGGATGCGGGTCCACAGAAACGGGAGTAACCAACCATGCCTCGAATGGGATCACAAAGATTCTCGCGCAAGGAGCTGCGGCAGCAGATCGCCAGCGAGGATCGCAACACGATCAAGGGCCTCCGGGCCCAGATCCGCCAGCTCAGAGCCGGCGCGAACGCGGAGATCAAGAAGGCCCGAGAGGCCTGCCTGCTGCTCAAGCGACCGCAGCTCGACGAGCAAGACGCGCGCTTCAACGAAACGGTCAAAAGCCTTCGCGCCCACCGCCGATCTGCCAAGAAGCAGATCAAGAGCCCGTGCTACGCGCCCGCGCTCCGCGGGATCCTGGCTGGGCCGCATGATCCGGCGAGCATTCCGGACTACCTCAGGGGAGCCGTGGAGCCGTTCCGCGACCACCACGACAGGAGCGTCGACCTGAAGGACCGGCTCAGGGTGCAGCGCGCGGAGAGGACCGCGGATACGAAGCAGCGGCCCAGGCGCACCGCGGGGGAGCGTCTTTCCGAGGCGAACGACCTCGCGCTGCAGAACATCCCGGAGCACCTCCACGGCTTGTGGAACCAGAACAAGGGGTCGTTCAAGGCGAACAAGCACCGGGCCCGCTGGGAAGCGTTCCTGGACTGGGTCGACGCAAACCCGAGCGAGGTCGCGGCGTTCCAGGCGCAGCGGCAGGCCTCCTCAGAGGCGCAGCTCGATCGCGAGCTCGCCGAGGAGCAGGCGCGCCGCGCAGAGACGGAGCGCGCCCAGCGCGAACTCGAAGCGGAGATCGAGCAGGACGAGCGCCGGCCTCCGCCGGTGCCCAAGGGGCGCGGCTGGAAGCTCTCGATGGTCAAGGGCAAGAAGGCCGAAAGTGTTCACGTCCTCCGGCATCCGTTCCTGGAAGAGCGCGCGGAGCGCGCTGCCCTGGAGGATCGCCTCTGGCTGGCGTGGCGCGTGGGCGAGCTGGAGATCCTGCAGGAGCAGCTCGCTGGCCCTGGCTCCAGCGTCATCCACGTGTCGCACGCCGGCGGGCCGGTCGAGACCTTCGAGCTGGGCGGGCGCACCACGCGCCAGGCCGTCGAGGCGTGGCTGAAGGCGAAGGAGGCGGAGGCAAAGGCTGCGCAGCCCAAGCCGCCGAAGCAACCCAAGCCGCCGAAGCAGCCCAAGCCGCCGAAGCAGCCCCGCAAGGGCAGGGGGGCGCGCGGACGCGCCTCCACGCCGCCGCCCGTGCGCATCCTCCAGCTTCCGCCGCCGCTCCGTGTCCTGGCGCTGCCCGCGCACATGCCGGAGGAACCGTCCCGCCCTTTAGCGGACGCGCGCGCGGACGCGGAAAGCGCTCTGCGCGCGCTCGATGAGGTCAACGAAGACGTCGAAGTTGCAGGAACGCACATCGAGGAGGTGGATGGTTGGATCCTGCTTCGATTCCCTGAGAAGCCCCGCGCGGCCATCAGGGAGCGCCTCAAGCTTGCCGGCTTCCGCTGGTGGGACGAGACCATCAGCAACCAGCACGGCGCGTGGAGGGCGCCCGCGAGCGACCGTGCCCGACAGGTGGCCATCGCCGAGGCCCGCGCGTTCGCGGAGACCTCGCCCGCGGCGTCGGCGTACGAGGAGAAGCGCCGCGAGCGGATCGAGCGGATGAAGGGCAGGGCCGCCCATGAGCGGCAGCGCGCCGAGTCCACCTACCAGCGCGCGCGAGGGCTCGCGGAGGTGATCCCGCTGGGGCAGCCGATCTTGGTCGGCCACCACAGCGAGCGACGCGACAGGCGGTACCGGGACAAGATCCGAAGGACCTACGACGAAGCATTCAAGGGGATGAACCGGGCTGAGGAGCTCGAGCGCCGAGCGGCCGCCGCCGAGCGCAACACGGCGATCTCCAGCGACGACCCGGACGCGATCGCCAAGTTGAAGGCGAAGCTCAAGGCGCTCGAGGAAGTCCGCGCGCTGCTCCCGCAGGCGCGGAAGGTCCTGAAGGCGTCCAAGGACCGGAACGCAGCGCGCGCCGCGCTCGCCGCGCTCGGGTTCGATCCCGCGTACATCGCGCGCCTCACGCCCGACCCGCCGCTCGACAGGTGGGCAGTCACGACGGTCCAGCAGAACATCGCGAGCGAGATCACTCGACTCAAGCGCCGGATCGAAGAGCTCGAACAGCGCGCGGCCGCTCCTACCCCGCAGGCCGAGCAGTTCGGCGATGCGCGGGTCTACGAGGAGGACAACCGCGTGCGGATCCGCTTCGAGAACGGGAAGCCGCCCAAGGCGCTCCGCGATCGGCTCGGCGGACGTGGCTTCCGCTGGGCGCCCAGCCTCCAGGTGTGGCAACGCAAGGCCTCGACGGCCGCATGGTATTGGGCACGTGAGATCCTCCGAGGGCATGCCGGCAAGGCGTCGAGCTCGGCGGGAACCGCGGCCACCGAGCCGTGCTGCTCGGGATGCGGGGACCCTCCACCCGTGGCGGTGGAGGAGGGCGCGGAGGCACACGAGCCCGCGAACGCGGGCCGGTGCTCGGCGGAGAAGCGAGAGCTCACGCTTGAACCCACGTCGCCGGCTTCGAGGAGGGCCGCCGTCCAGGCCTCGCGGCCATCGACGGCGCAGGAGCGCACGCCCAGCCTGTTCGGTGCGGGCGGTCCCGTGCCGCCTGCTCCTGCGCCGGATCGGCAGGAGGCGCTGGAGCCCACAACGACCCCGGACTGGAGGCTGACGAGCTGGGAGCGTACCGGAAGCCTATTTGGAGCGGCCGGTCCGGTGCCTCCGCCGCCAGGTGAACGAAACGTGCCGCTGCAAACTCGGCTGCGATTCATGTGAGGACGGGAGGAACATGTACAAGGATGAGGAGCAGACTCGATCGAAGGACGACGAGAGCACGCGCGATCTCTCGATTATCGCGCGTGCTCTGCTGGACGCGACTCCGGGGAACACACGGCTGGAGCAGCTTCACAACCTGCAGCGCGTGCTGGGTGCTTCGATCCACGCGGCCGCGGGGCACCCCGACCTGTTCCGGTACTACCGAGAAGTCCTGCCCGAGGGCGTTGTGCGGTCCCTGCTTGCGCTCGCGCAGCTGGCTCCGACGATTGACGCCAAGGCGAAGAACGTGGCGGCGAGGCGGGCGAGCGATGTAGTCGACCGCGAGGCCCCGACGCTCACGAAGCCCAACGTGTCGACCGGCTCGCGCAGGTCGTCCTACCCGCCGCGCGCACACTGCGTCGCCTGTAGCGGCGAGACGTTTTGTATCACCAACACCGACGACGGCGCGCGGCTCTCCTGCGTCCAGTGCGGCGGCATGTACCCGATCGGCGACGTGACGCGGGTCGTGACCGTTCCTGACCGCACGTCCTGAGCAGCGCGCCCGCTCCCGTCGAGGGTCCCCTCGTGTGCGCCCTTCACGTGGCGCGGCCGTCCAGCTCCGTCCGGCGGCCGCGCCTGCGTCCAACCTAATCGAGTTCGGTAGGGCGTCGACGCCTATGCCTCGCGTAGCAACGCGTAGATCTTGTCGAGGAGCTCTCGCTTGATTCGCTCGCGATTCAAGTGGTCCTCATAGCTTGCTTCGAGCGCTGACACCTTGGTGACGCCCTTGAGCATCATGATGGCGTCGATCATTCGCTCCGTCTCATGGTCGTTCAAGTCGCGCTGAAAATGCACAACCAGACCTTTGATACTCATTGCAGCTCCAATTACTGGGTGGAGATCTACCTGGATCCATAAATCCTAATGACGTCACGTAGCGCACTGAGAGCCCTTGCGCGTCGCTTGTAGAGCGTCGAGACGGGCAGCCCTGTATCATTGGCTATCTGTATCATCGGTATTTCGTTCAGATAGTGTGCTGCGAGCACATGTCGCAGCTCCGGATCGAGCTCGTTCACTGCGTCAATGATGCCGGTCCTCATGCCGCCGTACTCCA
Organism: Sorangium cellulosum So0157-2; assembly: GCF_000418325.1. Taxonomy (GTDB): domain Bacteria; phylum Myxococcota_A; class Polyangia; order Polyangiales; family Polyangiaceae; genus Sorangium; species Sorangium cellulosum_D. The sequence continues at coordinate 10,281,595 of NC_021658.1, read as the reverse complement.
TGATCGCAGCAGCGTCCGGCGCTGGATCGATCGCGTCGACCGGTCCGACCAGGTGCTCCATGCGATGCTCCGCACGCTCGCGGTAGTGCGAGGCAACGTGTACGGTGAGTGCGTTCAGCCACCCTTCCGGGCTGCCGAGCCTAGGGTCGAACCTGGGCCAGCTCTCCCAGGCCTTGACCCAAACTTGACCAGCGACGTCGCCACGATGGCGCCGTGGCACCCTCAGCATCTCCAGCCAGCGCAGCACGGCACGAACCAACGTCGGGCGAAGCAAGCGCGCGAGCGCTGCAGCACGCTCATCTTCATTCGAAGGACAACACATGGATTCCCCTTCCCCCTGCGAATCTCGAATCCTAGGATGAGGACTCTCCACGCCGCGGCGACGCTGAACGACTGTTGGTGGTGTGCGGCACCGTTCAACGGCCTTTCCCCCTCGGATGTCCGTCACCGAGCTGAGCCACTAGCCGTAGTTCACCAGCTGCCGGATCGGTTTCATGCTCGCCAGCATGCTTCTGATGGCGAGCGGCGTCGGAGCACCCTTCAGGCGGAGCGTCCTCCGCAGTCGCTCTCTGCCGCGCTGCAAGCGACCCTGGATTGTGTTGGGGTTCTGTCCGAGCTCGGTCGCTATCTCCTTAGCAGTGTACCCTAAAGCAGAGTCCGCCACGACATTGCGCAGCGCTGGCTCGAGCCGTTCCAAGCCGCGAAGGCTAAGCCGCGCCTCCACCTGCGCGAACGGCGGCGGCACATAGCCGCCCGTCGCCGCGGGCTTCTGCGAGGCGCGGCGCTTCTCCCACTGATGCTGACGCTCCCTATAATGCGTTGTATGGTGCCACGTGACTGCATGTAGCCAGCGCTTCACCGCCTCGTTCACCGACAGGTGCTCGTTCGCACGGAACCGTCCCGCCTCGACGGTTCGCCATGCGGAGAGAAGAATCTCCTGCATCACGTCTAAGCGGTCGCATTCTGGAATGTTGAGTCGGCGCAAATTGGCCCAGATCATGGAACTGTGTCGCAGGATGATGCCGAATGGAACGTGTATCCCCGGTGGCATGCCCGTTTCTGCTGAACGTGAGGCGTAGCTGAGCTCACCCATGGCTCCCTACTCCTGGAAGCGTCGTGTTCAGCGGCGAGCGCTCAGTGTCATCCCAATCGGAACCGCGTGCAGGACTGGACCTGTCTTCGTTACGCTGCAGCGGAAAGCTCGTCAACGTGGCAGCGCGGCGCGCGAGCTCGTCCGCCGCCCCGGCGCGAGCAGGGAGCGGCGACTGCAGCCGCGGCTGTGGAGGCGACGGTAGCTTCGCCCGTGGGCTCCTGGCAGCGAGGTCAGGTGCCGGCACCACGGGAGGCGGAACATCAGGTGCGCGAGGAGGGATCGAGGGGGGACTCGGCGGCACCGCAATCGACGACGGGGTGGGCCCACGTGCCGCGCTCTCGCGCTTGGTGATGTGCTCGCCGACCTGGATCACCACCGTTTCCTCCGCGTCCGTCCGGCAGTCATCGTGCAGGCGCCACAGGTGCTCCCAGTACCGGGCAGGCGCGCCCGTGAAGGTCTCGAGTTGCCGCGCAAGGCCCGGCGTGATCGGGAGGTCGCTGTTCAGCAGCTGCTCCACCTCCCTGGGTGCGAGGCCCGTGCTCTCGGCTAGCTTCCGCCGCCACGCAGGCGTCGTAGCGCAGAACGATTCGAGGACCCTGCCTGGCCACGGAACCGGACGCGCGCAGCCGCCCTTTGTCGCCGCCACGAGCGCATCGACATGGCAATCCAGCAGGCGCTGGTGTCGTCCGAGCTCCCGCTCCGCCTTCTCCTTCGCTTCGGCTAGAGCGGACCCACCATCCTCGCACCTCTCCTCGTGAGCCTCGCGCAGCCCCCGTTCTCGGCCCAGCGCCTCGCGTGCTGTGACTGCAAAGCCTATCGCGATACATGCCACCATCGCGAGCCCGATCGGCGAAACGAGCCACATTGCACCCAGCATATCCTCCATGGGATTCGCCTCCTTGACATGATCGTTATTGTTCGTCGCAAGTCGGATCTCGGCCTTGTGCTGTCCGAAGACACCACCAACATCGCCGCCTGCTAGCTGTCGTTGGACAGCCGATGCTTCAGCGAATTTGCGTCAGGAGCGCTTCACGCTCCGCGGCGAGCTGCCCTTGCGGGAAATCCCGCGCATGCGTCTCAAGCAACTGGCGCGCCTCGGCATCTGCGATCGCGCTATGGGCCTCGATCGCCCTTCGGGCCTGGTCGATGAGGCTCCGCTCGCGCTCGCTGACGGCTGGGAGCACGGCGCCGACGGCGAACGAGGTACGACGAGCCGGCGTGCCTGACGACGCAGGCGCGCGGCTGCTTACGGCCCCCGCGCGTGCGTCCACGTCCTGCACCGGCTGCGCGATCTCCTGGACTGCCGTCGTGGCCGTCGCCTGCACGTGGCGTTGGACCGGCGGCTGCGCGATCTCCTGCGCCGCAGGGGCGGGCACCGCCGCCGGACGCAACCACGATCCCGGGCTGATCGAGTCCGGCAACGTCGCGACGACGGCGCCGGTCAGCACGACGACCGCTCCCTGGATCAGGATCCTGAAGCCGAAGCCGCCCAACTTGCTCAGCCACCCCTCGCGGCCGCGTAGATCGATGGCGAAGGGGACGCATGCCACGTCGTCCCACCCGCGCCAGCGTTGCCGCGCCTTGCAGCGTTCCATGGCCGCCTTCAGGTCCTGGCGCGCTCGGCGGTATTGCGTCCTCACCGTCTTCGGATTCAGCCCCAGCTCGGAGGCGATCTCGGCGAGCGACATCTCCTCGATGTCGTGCTTGATCAAGACGTTGCGGTACTTGGGGTCAACCTGGTTGATCAGGTCGCGGATGAGCGCCTCCCGCTGCTGCCTGCGGAGCATCTCTTCCGGGGTCGGGCACTCCGCCTGAAGCTCGTGATCGTCGAACGCCGTCAGCACCTCCCCCCGACGGCGTGCGTTCCGGACGTGGTTCCGCGCCTGGTTCAGGACGATGGTCGCACCGTACGGCGCCCGGGCCCCCCCGAGCTCGACCCGCTGGTCCGCTTCCAGTCCCCGCAGCAAGGCCTCCTGCGCGATGTCGTCTGCGTGTCGCGCAGGGACACCGAAACGCCTGGCGAGGCGCCGGAAAAACTCGAAGCTGGTGGGAGTGCTGGCTGGCTCGCCCATAACCGGTAGAACACCCGAGCCGCCCGGAGGGCTTCAAGAAAATGCAGGACGGCACGAGCGTGGGCAGCTTAACATGCGACATGTAGTATAATGGACCACATGGTTGCGTGGGCATCGGTGGCCGCATTCCGCCAGCGGGCGGGATTTTATCGTCCAACCGTTCACTTCATGACATCTTCATCGCGGTTGACGCCGTACGGCTGGCGTAAGTACCGTCCACCCATGCGTTTCGCTGCGCAATCGCTGTGGATATGCCTGATGCTTGGCGTCACGACCAGCATCACGCATCCAGTCCGTGGGGAGGACCGCAATCCGGCACCCGGACGAGCCGACGGTTCGGCGGTAAAGGATCATCTTCGCCGCGCTCGGCGAGCTCAGGCATCGGGACAGTGGACCGAGGCACACGCTGCCTATAAGGCGGCCTTCGAGGCGACCGACTCGGCATCTGGCACAGAGAGAGAATCTGCCGAGATCGCCGGAGAGCTGGGCCTCTGTGAGCTCGCGCTGCGCAGGTACCGGGATGCGGCTGAGCACCTGGCTTGGAGCCTTGAGCGGCGTAAGGCGCTTTCTCCTGCTCAGCAAAAGAGATTTGGAGAAGGACTGGCCAAGGCAGCGTCGTTCGTCGCGACGCTCTATCTGTCGGTAGATCCGCCGGATGCCGAGGTGCTCATCGATGGCAAGCTCATCGACGGACCCAGACGGACCTACACACTGTACTTCGAGCCTGGAAAGCACATGGTCCGGGCTCGGGCGCGGGGCCGAGAGGAAGCATTCCAGTCGCTGGACGCGCGGGCGGAGACGGAGACGACCATGACGATACAGTTGCCGCGCGCGGTGGCCAGCGCGGGCGACGAAGCGCCAGCAGGCCCTGCAAAACAAGCTTCTACAGACGCGCAGGCGGCGAGGAACCTCGCGCCGGCGCCAGCGCCATCGGCATCCTGGCCAGGGAAGTTGCGGATTGGCGGCGTCGCGCTCACGACGGCGACAGCAGCGGCCGGCGCAGTTTTTCTCCTGCGCGCTCACGTGGTGCACAGCAATCTGCGCGAGGCCAATATCGTGCGTCGCGAGCAGGGCTGGGCGTCTGACGCATGCCGCGACGCGAGCGCGCCGACGGTGTGCGCCGACATTCATGGCCAGGTCGAGGAGCGGAACTTGTTCGCCACCCTTGGCAAGGTGTCGCTGGCGACGAGCGCCGCGTTCGGACTCGCGACGGCAGTCTCCTTTCTCACCGAGGTCGCGGTCGTGGGGCAAGCGCCACCAGCCGAGCGCCTCCGCATCGTACCAGTGACAACCAGCGAACGGGCGGGAGTGCTCCTCGAAGGAGTATGGTGAGGCGCGAGCAGGCTCATGCGTTGCATATTGAACTGTAGACTTCGAAAGTTCCTTGGCTCCCTCGCGCCCGTCGCGCTCGGCTTGGGCGGCGCCAGCGGCACATCGGGGTGCTATTCCGAGAACTGCGCTGAAGTCTTCCTGTGCGAGAGTCCTTCTCCCCAGCCATCGCCCTGTGACGGGGATCCAGCGACGGCGCCGGCCCTGGATGAATGCGGGGTGTTCGTCAGCGGGCATGGCGACGACAAGAGCCCTGGAACGCGGGCCGCGCCCGTGAAGACCCTGCAATATGCGGTCGGGCTCGCCTCGAGCGGACGAGGCGACGGCCAGGCGGCGACCCGGCGCGTGTACGCGTGCGGCGAGACGTTCGAGGAGGCGATCTCGCTGCCTTCGGGGGTGGACCTCTGGGGCGGCCGTGGTTGTGAGGTCGGCGGCGATTGGTCGTATGGGTCGTCGTTCGACGGCCCGAATCACCCGACGACCATCGCTCCTCCGCTCGGGATCCCGCTGCGGGTGATCGACGTGGGGCAGGACGCGATGTCAACGATCTTCGGCGTGCGCGCCGTGGCGGCCGCCGGCTCCGCGAGCGATGGCAAGTCGTCGATCGCGATGATCTTGAGCCCTGGGGCCAGGGCGACCGTGCGGGAGAGCGCGATCGTCGCGGGCAACGGCAAGGACGGCGAGGCGGGGGAGGACGCGCCCAGCATCCGGGCCACGGACGGCATGGTGGGCAACGACGGCGCGAACGCCTGTACCGCGGACGCCGCCGTGGGCGCCCTGCCGGTCGTGACCGTGTGCGACGATGGGATCGAGTCGACGGGCGGATACGGCGGCGATGGCGGGCTCGACGTCGGCGGCGATGGCACGCCAGGACAGCCGCAGCCCGCGGAAAATCCAGACGGCAAGGGCCGTGCGGGGACGGGGGCGAGCAGCGCGCCTTGCTTGGCTGGAACCAACGGCGCGGACGGTGCCAACAGCGGTCGCGCTGGCGGTGCGGCAGGCGAAGGCTACCTCACCATCGACGGGTGGATGGGTGCTCGAGGGGAGGACGGGAAGAGGGGCGGCGTCGGGCAAGGAGGGGGCGGCGGAGGCGGCAGCAAGTCGCGCGGATCCATGGTTGCGTGCCCGGCAGGTCGCCCCCAACGTGGCGCGGCCGGAGGCTCGGGGGGAAGCGGGGGCTGCGGCGGCAAGGGAGGCAGGGGCGGCGGCTATGGCGGCGCGAGCATCGCCATCGTTGCACTGGAGGACTCCGAGATAGAACTCGATGCGACGCTGGTTCTGGCGGGGAACGGCGGCAAGGGCGGGGTCGGCGGAACGGGCCAACTTGGCGGCATTGGTCGAGTCGGCGCTCGCGGTGGGTACGGCTATCCTGGCACCACGATCTGGGAGGGGTGTCGCGGAGGCGCTGGAGGCAATGGCGGCCGCGGCGGAGATGCCGGTGGCGGGCTCGGGGGCGCTTCCGTCGGCATCGCGTACGTGGTCCCCAACATGGCCATCAGGCCCGGCACGACCATCGAAGCCGCGCAACCCGGAGATGGCGGCTCCGCAGGAAACGCCGATGTCAACGATGAGGTGGGCAAAGGTGCGAGCGGCCCATCGGGTCAACTCTATCGTTTTGGTGCAACAAACGAGCCGCCCCGTTGAGCCGCTCACCGCGGCGCTGCCGTCGAGGAATGCTGATGATATCAAGATGCACGATCGCCCTGCTCCTTGCTTTTCCGCTCGCCGTGGCCGGTTGCGGCACCGCGCCGGGGGTGACCGACCCTGACAGCGGGGCGCCGTGCGGCGATCCCTCGTCGTGCGGCGGCGATGCGGTCCCGGAGTCGGTATGCCTGGAGCAGCTTGCCAAGGCTCAGGTGATCGATGGCTGCGGCGTGTTCGTGAATGGGCTGTTCTTCGGCGGCGACGACGCGAACCCAGGTACGAAGGACAGGCCGGTGCTATCGCTGCAGCGTGGGATCGAGCTCGCACGCACCGGGCGCGGTCGAGTCTTCGTCATCAGCGACACCTACGCGGATTCCATCACACTGCCCTCCGGTGTGGATATCTACGGAGGGTTCCAACCCCTCGAATGGGAACGCCTGCCAGGCGACACGACCAAGATCGGTCCCCGCTATGGTAAGCTCATCGCGCTGACCATCGAACCGGCGAGCACGGGCGACACCGGAGCCGCGGATGGCATCTCGACGATCGAACGCGTGAGCGTTCTCGGCCCAATGCACATCGCGATGCTTGTTCGGTCAGGCACCGCTGTGGAGTTCGTCGACGGCAAGCTTCGCGCATCCTACGGGTTGGGGGGCCCCGATGGCGAGGAGTGGTCCGGGCTGAATCACGCGCCTGACGGGGCGCACGGCATGTACGGCGGGGATGCGTGCTCGGCAGCCACCGTGGCCGGCGGGCCTGCGGTCGTGAACCCCTGCGAGGGCGGGATCCCGAGCAGCGGTGGCAAGGGAGGCGACGGGCTCGCCGAGGGCGCTGGAGACGGGGAGGACGGCGATCCCGTACCCACGCCCAACCCCGATCACAGTGGACAAGGAGGACGTGGCAACCGGGCAGACGGTGGTTGCGATTCCGGTTTCCCCGGGATCTCCGGCATGTGGGGCAGCGTCGGCGTGCCTGGCGAGGGCATCGGGCGGATCACCGAGACAGGATGGGAGGGCGACTGGGCCGCCGCTGGCAGCCCCGGTACGCCGGGCCAGGGCGGCGGCGGGGGCGGCGGGCGTCGCGGCGGGCTCGCCGTGTGCGGCGTGGCCTCCAGGGGAGGCGCCGGCGGCGGCTCGGGCGGCGCAGGGGGCTGCGGTGGCCGAGGGGGCCGAGGGGGCGGGAACGCCCAGCCGAGCATCGGCATCGTCGCGCTTCACGCCAAGCTGACGGTCCGTAACAGCCTGATCAAGACAAGCGACGCCGGGCAGGGGGGGGACGGCGGGCCGCCCGAGGAAGGTGGCGAGGGCGGCCGAGGCGCTCCGGGCGGGGCCGTGGGGGACGGCACGTGGTCCTGTGGCGGGGGCAACGGCGGCCGAGGGGGCGACGGCGGGTACGGCGGTCCCGGGCGCGGCGGCGACTCGATCGGCATCGCCTACCTCGACGAGGACCAGCTCACGCTGGAGGGCGTCACGTACGAGCTTGGACCGCCGGGCAAAGGTGGAACGAGCTGGGACTGGTCCGGCGAAGAGACCCACGGGGAGGACGGCATCGCCGTCGAGACGCTTCGCTTCCCTGAATAGGATCCGCGCACATGTGGCCGAGCTGGGTTACGAGGTACACCGAGCCGCGATCTTCGGTTATATCATGGCTCAGCTGGCTCCCACCACCTCCTAACGGATGCCCGAGATCTCGAGCCAGTCAGAGCCGCAATCCCGCCGCCAAAACGCAGCCAACACGAAGGATTCGCCGTGAGCAAAAAGGATGAACAAGGGCCCACAGCCGACGTCGCTGCAAGGACTGTCTATCCGGACGCACAGGCGATATTCAGTGGTCGACAGCTGGCATTGGATGCCATCAAAGACGATTGCTGCGTCGTGCTGGACACAAATGTGCTTCTAGTGCCTTTCGACGTGGGCAAGGACAGCCTTGAGCAGTTGCGGCGAACGTACCAGAAGCTGGCGAAGCAGAAGCGTCTGATCGTGCCAGGGCACGTTGCACGCGAGTTTGCAAGAAACAGAGCCAGTAAACTGGTGGACCTGTACAAGAGCTTGTCGCAGAAGAGAAATTTTTCTCAGTTGCAGAAGGGAACGTATCCCCTGCTTGAAGGACTTCCTGCGTATACTGAGCTCGGTAAGCTGGAAGTAGAGATCGACAGGCTATTGCGCAGTTATAAGGATGCCGTTGACCGCGTATTGGATTTGGTTTCTGAATGGAACTGGAATGACCCGGTTAGCCAGATGTATGCTGAGCTATTTGTTGGCGATGTTGTTTATGATCCTGAGTTCGATGCAGGAGAGCTGGCGCAAGATCTTGCATATCGGCAGCAGCATAAAATTCCACCGGGATACAAAGATGCTGCCAAGGAAGACAACAATGCTGGTGACCTACTAATTTGGCATACAATATTGCGATTGGCCAAATCTCGCAGTAAGAATGTTTTATTTGTGTCTCATGACAAGAAATCTGATTGGTGGCACAGAAGCGACGGAAGGGCATTGTATCCCAGGTATGAGTTGGTTGACGAGTTTCGTCGTCTGTCTGGAGGTGGAACGTTTCATGTTGCGGAGCTCTCGCGTCTTATGGCCCTGTATGGTGCGAGTGATGATGTTGTGAGTGAGGTGAAGCGAGAGGAGGTAAGACGAGAAGAGGTTCAGGTATCGTCTGAAACGTCGTCAACTCCATTTCGGGATGCCTTTGTCACAGGCGGAGTGGCGTCTGCCATGAAAGCGGAGCGCGCCGTGATAAGTTGGCTTCGGGGTCAGCCTGGGGCTACGGTTCTGTTTGGTGATCATGGCGGTCCTCGTTTTGTTTGCAATGGGTCTGTGGAGTGGTTAGTTGTTAGATATTTTGACAAAATCAATGCTGTTGATTGGGCCGTCCGTGACCTGTTGGAACATGTGCGTCAATTTTTGAGGAAGCAGCCGGAGGCTCAGGTGTTGTTGGTCGTTGTTGCTAGAGGTATGGCGGCCGCGAGGCATATCGCTCCACAGGTGCTCGCGGTTGTTCGGCGCTCCGGGATCGCTGGAGTCCGCTGTCTTGTTGGGCACGTGTCCTCTGATGGGAATTTTTGCGTCGATGATACGTGAATGCGTGCAGTTGAGAGTCGTTCGGCGCTGTCCGTCGCAGCGCCAGGGTCAGGGTAGGCACTGCGGGGCCGCGTTTCTATGCATTCTTCCCTCGGATTATATGATGGTCATCGGGGCCACCGATCGCAGCGAGCCGCCCCTGGGTTCACCTGCGCCTCACCGTCCCTCGCTGCTGGGCCCGTCACAGCACGATCCACGTCGTGCCGTCGCAGAGCAGCCGGATCGTCCCGTTGGGGTACCCGTTCCGTGCGATCTGCTGGCCCGTGCTCGTGAAGATCGCGATCGCCTCCTCCTCGCCCGCGATCTCCCTGATGACGACCTCGGTGCCGGCGCTGCTCGTGGCCGGCGGAAGGCGGATCGTCACCGGGTCGTGCGCGTTCACCCGCACGAACTCCCACGGCCGGGCCGTGTAGGAGGTCGTCACGACGGGGCTGATGAGCCACGTGTATGCGTTCGGCGACCTGCATGCTGTCTTCGATCCCCTGCGCTGCGTAGAAACTCAGAACGAGCGGCCGGGGGGACTTCTTCCAGGCGCTCGGGGCCTTGAGCGGGCTCGACATCCTCGACCGGCAGCACATGCAACGCGAGGGATGGCGAACGCTGGCCGAGGCCCATCACGCGCGCCGGAGGGCTCTGCGTCGCGCCAGGCATTGCGAGCGAACCCAGCGGCGCCGCTCCGAACCACACGATGGGACACGCGCGACTATCGTCGTGTTTGGAGGGCGGCTTCCTGCCGTCCTAGCGGTAGCCTACTCCTACAAGACCGTTCGAGAGTCGTGTCTCGTGAAGAGGATTGATCCTTGGCCTGTTGACGCAACTTAGGCCGACGCGTTGTGTTTCGTGTGCGCCCGGTGGGGAGTGTAGGAAATGGAGTGGAGAGATGACGAACGCGCCTCTCAGGTCTCGATTTTTATTGAAAAGATTCCTTCGGCCGGAAGCATGTTCTCAGCATAGACGTGATATGCAAAGCTCCATGTTGTCGTCGTTGTCATCGAGCCGCGTCTCTCAATACGGGGATGCTGTAGCTGAAGGAGTGCGACTTCCGAGTCTGGATGGACGATAAGGTTATTGCCATTGCGAAAGGACATGTAGATTCCACGTTCGCCCTTGTGGTCATAGACCGTTGCCCAGGAATCCAGGGGCGTATTGCCGTTGAGCTCATAGCGGCTATGGCTGATGCCGTCAGGTAGACCAAAGATTACGTACGGGTTCTTTGCGCTTGCCTTTCCGCGATTTGCCAGTGAGACCAGAAGTCGTTCGTTGCCAATCTGTCGAACGATAAATTCCAGTGCTGGGCGCAGCCGCCTCGCAAAAAGATCTTCGATTAGGCCGACGGGCATGGCGCTGAATACGCCGCCTGCGCGCAGGTAGAACTTGCTGTCGATCTGGCTCCGATGAGGCAACTGTTCGCTCTGCGGGACATAGACGGCGACTAGTCCCTCATCTCCAGTCGTTGGGATCCGAACGTATTCCACTCCAGGAACAAGTCGTTCTACGATTCGACTCTCCAACTCCCTCAAGGCGGATTCAAATTTTCGCAGCTCCTTGATGGGCTTGAGTCCGGTTATTTGATCTACGTCGTCCTTGTCCTTTCGTGCCTCCAAGCCGAAGATCAAAACACCTCCGGACGTGTTGGCGAATCCTGATAATGCTTTGGCGAAATTTGACTTGTCGCCCTGGTCCAATGCCCCCTGTTCGGGTTTCTGCTTCTCTTTGCATTCAAGCCAGTTGTTCTCAAATTTATTTCCAATCATCTCCTGCTGCACGTAGGCGAGGTCGAGCTTTCGAAAGAGTGACTCGGCGTTATCCATGTTGCCAGGCGTAGCACGTATGGACGGGTTGAGCGAGCCGCTCAGCGACGGCTCGTTCGTCTGCCTCCGCTCGGGCTGTGTACGACGGTGAGCCGCGGGTAGACCAGCGGGAGCTGGCTGCCATCGAGGTGGGAGGCGGGCGAGAACGGCGTAGACTACGTGCTGTCTCGCGCAGGCGCTCAGAGACATTTCTCTGTTCCTAGCCATCGCTCCTGCTACCCCCATCGCCGTGCCTCTCTGCGAGGCCAGCGGATATACCGTCTCGTGTCGAGAGGAGGCCGCCGGCTGGCCAGGCCCCGCCCACCGGCTGAGGTGCGGTACTCGGCTTCCGCGGTCCTTGCATCGATCCGTACCGCTGCTCCTCGCGAGGATCTCCGCACCTCGCCGGGGGTGACCGAGACTTCCCCACGGGCCGTAACGCGAGGTTGAGGTGGTTCAGCCAGGCGTGCCCCGCTTCGCGAAGTGCGCATGGTAGCGCCGGTACATCTCCTGCCACTTCGCGTACTCAGCGGGGGCCTTGCTGAGCCGCGCCTTCCAAACGGCATCGACCGCTGACCGTATCTCGCTCGAACCCAGTCCGTATCGTTGAAAGACCGCCTCGGCGGCGTCAGGGAACACGACCAGCTCGGCGCAGAGGGCGGCGTACTGGGCGAGCGGCAGGACGATCTCGATTGGCTCGGCGAGGGACGCTGGACCGCTGGCGCCAGCCTTGCTCGATGGCGAGGGAGATGGCGGCATCGTGGAGCTCTGGGAGGTTGCTCCGGGACCCCGCCCGTGCGCTGCTTGCTTCAACAGCTCACGGGGGATCGCGACGCCCAGCGACGTTTCTCCGAGCTCAGCCGGAGCTCGCGGAGCGGGGCTCGATGGGGCCGGAGCCCCGGTAGGCCTCGTCGGCGCGGCCGTTGCGGCAAAGGGGATCGCCGGGCCTTTCGGGGGAGCCTGCACCGGTGCCGTCTCCGTGAGTTCCCGGGGCGCTCGCGGCCGTTGCGGCTGGGATGTCGGCGTGTACGGCGGAGGAGCCCCCGAGGTTCCGTCCGTGAACGGCAGAGCTGGGCCGCGGGGCACGTCCAGGAGCGGCCCGGTCTCCGCGACCACAGGGGGCGGGCGCTTCACCGTCGCCGACGCGCTGGTCTTCGGAAACGGCAGCGCTGCCCGCTGCGGAATGTCGGGCAGGGGCGCCGTGCCGGTGAGCGACTCCGTCGCGCGCGGAGGTTTCGGCGCGACCCTCACGGTCGCGAGCTCGCCTTGCGCGGGTCCGAAGGGGACCACTGCGGCTCGGGGGACATCCAGCAGGGGCCCTGTACCGTGCAGCGCCCCCGGAGGCACGGAGGGCGCACCGGGACCGGCCATCACCTCGCGGGACGGCGGCGCGGAAGGCGCGGACGAGGCGGCGAGAGGTGCCGTCGAGCGCTCAACGTCAGCGACGTCACGCGCCCGGGCAAGGAGCATCTCCAGTCGACGCGCGTGGTGCTCCTCGAGTCGTTTGAAGTCCTTCGCCAGCGCCGCATCACGCTCCAGCGCGGCCTGCCATCGCCGATGAAGTGCGGCGAGGGTCTCGTCATCCGCCAGGCCGTGGCGTCGCAGCACCCGCTCGCGCTGCTCCGGTAGTGCCTCGAGCTCGGCGCACAGCGCGGAGTACTCGGCCAGGCCCATGCAGGGCTCGCTGGACGGCTCCGCCGTGGAGGGCTCGCCCTCGGGCGCCTTCGCCGGTGCCCGCACCTCGGCCATCCTCGACGGCCTCAGCACACGGGAGCCGACCCGGAGCGGCTCAAGCTTCGCGGGTTTCGCACGAAGCTCCACGAGGAGCTCGCCGACCTTCTCGTCCTCCTCGGCGCGTCGCGCCCAGCGGCGGCGGAGCCGCGCGACGTCGTTCATGCCGAGGTCCATCCTCCGCAGCAGCTCGAACGGCGCCGGATGTGCCTCGAGGGCCGCAAGGAAGCTGGCCCACGCGGCCGCGTCCTCCGCGAGCGGCTCGACCGAGCGCTCCAGCCACTCCTCCGCCTGCGCGAGCTCCAGCTCGTACGCGGTGAGCAGCTCCGGCTCGGCGACCAGTCGCTGTTTCCAGGCGAGATCGGCCCGCATGAACGCGCGCGGCTCCAGCCCCTCGGTGGCGAGCACGTCTGCGAGCGGGAACCCCTCCGCCACCGCCGCCTTGACGGCCGCATACTGCGCCAGGGAGATCGCTGAGCACGCTACCGGTGCCGCCACTGCCGCCTTCCTCGCGTCCGCCACCTCCCGATCCCTAGTCGCCGACCACCACGGTCCCGGTTGCGATCACGCTTCCGTTCGGCGCATCGGCCGGGTCGTTGCAGGTCAGGGCCGGGTCGCCGAGGTGCGCGGCGGGCTTGTTGTTGATGAGCACCGTCTTGCTGCCCGTCTGGACCCGCGCCTGGTTCGACGGGGGACGCTGGAAGGTGCCCACCGCAGGCACGTGCGTGGGCGTGTTCGTCGCGGTGCTGCCCTGGACCGCCGCCGGCTTGCCCTCGACGAGGACGTCTGCGCTCAGCGCGCCGGACAGGTCCCCGCTGAACGGCATCGGCGTCGGCGTAGGCACAGGCCCGCCGGGCGCGGGCACCATCACCAGGTGCGTATCGATGCCGATGACCTTGTCGCCCTGCTTGGCGGCGGGTTTGCCTGACATCGCCCGATCCTACGCCCTCTGTGCACGACGGAACAGGGGGGCCCGCAAGCCGTGGGCGCAGCTCAGGCGATCTCGTTGATTCCGCCAACGCTGGAGGATAGTGTTGGCCGAATGACCCGTACGAGCATGTTGCCGACCTCGCGGAGGTTGCGCGCGTTGCGCCCGAGCGTCCTCGCCCTGTGCGCGCTCTGCGGCTGCCGCAACCCAGCCTCTCCGGAGGGAGGAGCCGCCGTGCGCTCGGCAGAAGCGCCGCATGCGAGTTCCAGGGCGCCGGCTTCCCCGGCGACCCCGGTCGGCGGAAGCGCCGCAGTTGGCTCAGCTTCACCGGCCGTTTCCCCGTCGCTTCCGCCGCTCCAACTCTCATTCCACGTCGCAGCGGAAGCGGTGGTGAAGCCGCGAGCCGACCCCGGTTTCGGCCCGGGCTACGTGCTGCATCGCCTGGACGGAGCGCTCCTCCTTCAGGCTGGCCGGCGCTTCGCCGTGCTCGATGGCGATCGACTTGTCGAGCACGCTCCGCTCGCCAAGGCCGTCGGTCCGGGAAGAACCGCGGCGGCTATCTTCGGAGCATGGCCCAGCGCGGTGTTCGCGCAGCTCATGAACGACGCGGAGTCGAACGCAAACTACCAACAGGGGGCTATTTACCGATACCGAGGCAATCGCTTCCAGCTCATCAAGAAGACGGGGCCGAACACGTATTACGAGGGCGCCTACTACCCCGGGGATGGGCGCTTGGGTGCATTGATCTGGGCCAACCTCGATGGTGTCGTCCAGACCTGGTTCGATATCCTGGAAGGAAGCCCCAAGGGCACCTTGCCAACCCCCGCCCAGGTGGACGGTGGCCTGGCGAGGATCGGCATCCACGCCATGTTATCACTACCGACAGGTCACCTCTTCACCTGTGGTCCCGACAACGCCACGCCGGAGCAGGAGATGGCTGTCGAGCGCTGGACCCCAGGCCAGCCGCAGAGCGTCGTCGAGCATCCTCCGACCCCGCCGGGCACCCATCTGACGATGGTGAGCCTGCAAGGCCTTGCGGCTGCCGAGGTCTACTTTTGCGGCAAGCTCGTCGACTCCAGTGGAGCCGCGCCAGACTCGATGTACCTGGCTCGATTCGACGGCAAATCGTGGGCGCGACTAGATACGCCAAATTTCGACATGGACGGGGGGCAACCGCATTGCCAGGCCACGGAGGATGGTGCGCTCTGGGTGCTCGTTGCTGGGACCAAGAAGCCAGCGCTCTACCGCAGGCATCCATCGGGTGGAGCCTGGGCGACGGCGCCCCTTCCCCCATCTGGAGGGGCAGACGCCTGGTCGTCCAGCATGCAGCTCGTCGTCACCGCGCCGGACGAACTCTGGTTGGCTCTCCAAACCCAGGCGGAGCCCGCGCGCTTCGTACTATTCCGCTCCAGACCCGTCGGAACCGTGCTGCGCTTCGGCGAGTAATATCACTGAGCAGCGGGGGCAGCGTAGTCCAGGAAGAGCGGCGGTAGAGTGCGACCCCCACTGGGGTCGATTGTCTCCTTCGGCGGTAGCGCGTCGATCATCCGCAGGAGGCTCGCGGGGAACGCACCCTCCGGCAGTTCTTCGTCGATCGAGCGGGGCGGACCCGTTTCACCCGGCTTGTTGTTTAGGGCACGTGTGCGGACGCGTTGCACCTGCTTGACTTTGCCGTCGGCGAGCGAGCCCAGGATGAGCAACCGCTTGCGTCTTAGCGGTAGACCGAGATCGTCCACCTTCGTCGCCCGGGATCCGCTCATCATCGTCGTTGCCTGCTGGAGCTTCGTCTTCCTTTCCGGAGGCGTGTCCTGCCCCACTGGAGCGTCAAGCGGCGTGTAGAATATCCAGCAAGTCTGAACGTCTCTGGTGTTCGGCAGATTGCGCAGGGACCAGTAATATCGCGCCAGCGTAAAGTTTTGGTCCTCGGCATCGCCGTACGTACGCAGCAGCCGACTCACGAAGAGCAGTTGAGGCGGCGGCTTCTTCGGGTTGAGCGCGCCGGAAAACTGAGCTCCTCGCGTCGTCATCACCAGGCGAGCAAAGCCGACTGGACGAGCCTTCTTCAGCCGGGCGACTTGATCCGCCAGCGCTGTAGGCGGTCTCAGTATCCCCATGCCGATGTAGTGCGAGGTCGAGACGACATCCCAGAGGGGCTCGTCGTAGCTGCCCGACCCAGCACCATCTTTCATGATCTCCGGAACAGGTCCCGATCTGCGCTCCGGGTGATTCAGCCCACCTGTGTCGAAGAACTGCGCCTGCTTCTGGTCCTTGTCAACGCGCAGAACAAATGCGATGTGCGAGCCCTCGAGCTGTCTGAGCGACGTAGGACTCGGATTGAATACGTAGAGGCTGCCCGGCTCCAGCCCCACGTCGATGGCCTTGGAGATGCTCCGCTTCTCCCTGTCCCGGAACCACTTGCCTCCCTTGAAGGCGCTGAACGACGATGCGTCGTTGCAGGAAAAGCCGGCGTTGCCTAGCTCCGGGACCGTGAATCCTCGAGACAGCACGCCGAGGCTCACGAGATGCTGGCACGCCGCGGCAAGCGGCACGATGGGGTTCGATGCCGGATCGCCGAACGGCTTGTAGAAGATCGTGTCCTTGTTCGGGTGGCCGTAGACGGCGGCCGAGCCGTTGTAGGGCAAGCCGAGCAGCAGCTCGGTGATCGTGCGGGCCCACTGTTCTTCCGGGTCGGTCTCTTTCCACTTTGTCGTGTCCCAGAGGCCCATCGCGGCCCCCTTTTTCCAGACGACATCGAGCCCGCCTTCGAGGCGCTTGGCGATGAGCGCCAACGTGGCGTCGATGCTTGTGTCGGTCCCCGTGTCGCCAGGGTCGACGGCGTTCAGCGCGACGGACAGTCGTGGTGCCGCGAGCACGCCGATGCCGGAGGCGTGATTCTCGACGCCGGGCTGCGCGCTCACCACCTGCGGGGCGTCCTCGTCTGGAGGAGGTGGTGCGGGTTCCGTGGAGGCGGCTCCGCCTGCGCTCGCCGAGACCTCTGCGGGGGGCGGTGGTTCCATCGTGAGCGAGAAGGTCACGATCACGTCGTCCGCGTCCTCCAGGTCCTCGCCCGTGGGCTCTGCGGGTACATAGGTGCCGGCCGGTGACTCGAGCACATCCGGCAACAGGCGGAAGCTCTGCTTGAAGGAGTTCGTGCCGACGAACGGGTTGTTCCAGTCGACCTCGAACATCGCGTCGGCCCCCTCGAGCTCGAACACCGCCCATCCTTCGGTGCCCGTGAAGGCGCCTGCCGTGCTCGAGGTCCACTTCCCGGTGCCTCCTGCGGGGATGCGGCTCGGGATCGGCGTGTCCAGGCTGCCGTGGAGGAGCTTGCTGGTCGACAGCCGCAACGGGCACTTCGTCTTGTTGACAACGATGCAGGTGACGCTGCGCGTGAGGAACGCCATGTCTCTCCCTCAGGTACCGTGGATCTCCACGAGCTTCGCCCGTGTGGCTGCGTCAGCTCGCCCAGTCCCCTCCAGCCCGTGGTCCTGCTGGAAGTCGCGCAGCGCGCGGGCGAGGTCCCCCGTGATTTCTGTCTGGCTCCGGCCCCAGTAGTAGCCGAGGTTCCGCAGGCGGCTCTCCACCCCTGGAACCGAGTCGGCGCTTGCCAGCTCGCCCAGCGCGATGACATAGCGCTTCGTCTTGCCCGTCGGGCGCGGCTCGATCCAGAGCGTCACCTCCGCGGTCCTGGCCTCCGCCGGCAGATGGGCTTCGAGCACTCCCTCCGCGTCGGTCTTACCCTCGACCTTCACCCCCAGCGACTTGAGAACATAGTCCTTGTGCGCGTAGGGCGTCATGCCAACGTCGCTGAGCTTGAGCTTGAGGTGCTGGAGACTCGGCTTCCCGTCCTCGCCCGTCACGTCGTCCGGGTCGAGCGGCCCGCAGTTGAGCTTCACTAGCTTGCCGTTGATGTGCGCGTCCTTGTCGAGCTCGACGCTGGACTCGGAGGCGTAGATCCGGACTGTCTCGGCGACCATCTCGGCCTCCTTGTTCAGCCGGAGCCGCGGGCCATCGCCCTGCACGTCCACCGACTCGATGCCGGCGATGGAGACCTTGGGCGCCTTCAGCGTGATGCCCTTGGGAGTGAGCTCGATCCGGCTCTCGCCCGCGCAGAGCACGAGCCCGCCTTCTCCTCGCAGCCGCAGCACGTTCGCGCTGCCGACCGCGTAGTCTCCCCAGGCGAACGCCTCCACCGTCCGGGGGTCCTCCTCGGTCCCGACCTCCAGGCTGAAGCTCCCTTGCACGCGCAGGTTCGCCTCGCCCTCGACCGTCTGCAACGAGCTGCCCTTCACCGTCTGGGTGTCGACGCCGTACACGACGACGCTTCGGCCTCCGCCGATCTCCTCGCGCTGCGTGCCCGCGACCTGATCGATCTGGCTGCCCAGGGTGACCATCCGCCGATCCCCGGAGGTGATCTGGGTCTGGCTTCCGGAGACCGTCTCCTGCCGGCTCCCGCCGACGACGATGGCCTGCTGCCCCGTCACGTTGAGGCGGTGATCGTTGGCGACGACCTCCTCGAGGTCACGCGCTGCTCGCAGGAGGACGCGCTCTGCGCCCGAGCGATCGTCGAACGACAGCTCGTTCGCCCCGCCCGCGCCCGGCGAGCTCTGGGTCCGGAGACCGCTCTTGAGTTTGTCCGCCGGGAGTGGGAACGGCGGCGGGTGCGTGGCGTTGTAGAGGCACCCGAGCACCACCGGGCAGTCGGTGTCCCCGCCGAGGAAGCCGACGAGCACCTCCATGCCCACGCGCGGAACGAACTGCGAGCCGAACGATGCTCCGGCCCAGCTCTGCGCGACGCGCAACCAGGCCGAGCTCTTGTCGTTACGCTGCCCCTGGAGGTCCCAGTGGAACTGCACCTTCACGCGGGCGTGCTCGTCGGTGTGCACCTCGTGCCCGGCTGGGCCGGTGACGACGGCCGTCTCCAGGACCTGCCTCGGCTTGCGCGTCGGCGCACGCGGCCGGAGCAGCATCGTTGCCGGGACGCACTCGAAGCGGTTGCGGTAGGTGCGCTCCGCGGGTCGCCCGGACAGCTCGGGGGTGTGGCCCTCGTGGACGACGCGGGTCACGGCGTAGGCACCCTCGATCCCGGGGGAGGCCTCGGCGCTGAGCTCGAAGCGGCGCCCCGGCGCGAGCTCGCGCACCCAGCTCTCGCCGCTGCCCACGACCGCTCGGCGCCGGACCTGCTCCAGGAACGCCCGCGCGCGATCAGGCGTGACCTCGGGCGTGTCGTAGTCGGCGTGGTGCTGGTACACCTCGAGCGGCGGCTGTTTACTGGCCTCTTCGCCGGCCTTCTCGCTGAGGACCAGGTTGGGCCGGCGGAAGTCGTAGTCCCTGAGGTGCACGGCGCCGGGCTTGAGCGCGCGCTGCAGGCTGAAGGCGACGACCTCGAGGTCGGTCTGGGCGAGGCCCGCGTCGGGACGGAGAACAAGGGCGGCGGGCATCTCGCCACCGAAGGCCGGGGCATAGTGCGCAGGATTGTCGAGGAAGATGACGGGCGCGCGGGCCGTCGTGCCGGCGCTGAGGTCCGGCGCGTCCGCGAAGCACAGGGCGATCCCCTCCTCGGCAGCAAGCCGCCGCACGAACGCCAGGTCGCTCTCGCGGTACTGCACGCAGTAGCTCCGGACCGCGTACGTGCGTGAGAGGCGGAGCTCGACCGGGAGGGAGGCAGCTGCGAGGACGTGCTGGAGGATCTGCGGCACGGTCTCGTCCTGGAAGATGCGGCTCGTGGTCCGGCGCCGAAGCAGCGTGAGCGGGGGCACGAGGCGGAGGTGCCAGGTCGGACCCGTCCGCGGAGTGAAGGCCGCCTCAGCGCGCACCTGGTCGATGAGGGCCTCGATGCGGCGCTCAGCGCGGCGACCGTCCCGCAGGACGAAGATCGCGAGGCGGCCAAGCAGCTCGGCGTCGCGGCCCTCGAGCTCGGGGGGGGCCTGCACGACGAGCTGGAACGAGAACAGCTCGGAGATCGCCTCACGCCCGCGGAACGAGACGACGCGCAGGTCCGAGGGGGTGAACGGCCCGGCGTGGAGCTCGATGGAGTCGCTGATCACGGGCGCAATCTATCAGACCTCGTGGTGCTGCCGGCAGAGAGCAGCGGCGCGACGCGTGCGGCCCGAGCGGTGTGGTGATCCAGGTCGGGTCCGCGCAGCACGATGTCGGTCGTGATTGCGAACCGAGCCACGATCGGTGAGGCTCTTCATGGCGCCCGCACCATGGAGGAGAGCCTCGAGATCCGCGAAGCTGCGATCCGGCACTGCCGGCAGCTCAGCCTGCGGTGGGGCGATGCGGTGCCCTACGCGGAGCTGGCGCGCGGGTTTCCTTACAAGGGCGCCTGGATCAAGCTCGTCGGACCCCAGGGGGTGTTCAAGCCGAAGGAGCTGACCGACGGCCCGCTGACGCTGCTCTCGACGCTCGCGTCCTCGTACGAGGACGAGCACCTGGAGGGCGACGAGGTGCTCTACGACTACGCGCCGCGGACCCGCGAGCATGAGAACGATGGGCTCAAGCGCATCGCCGCGTCCGGGCGCAAGGTCATCCTCCTGAAGCAGGTCAAGGCGAAGCCGCGCCCCGAGTACATGGTCTTCGCGCCGGTCGCGATGCTCGGGTTCGACGACGCGGCCCGCAAGGTGCAGTTGAGCCTGATCGGCGCTCAGGCTGAGGCCGCTGGGATCCCGGCACCGGTTCCCGCACCGTTCTCGAAGGCGTACGCCGAGACGGTCGTCAAGGCTCGGCTCCACCAGGCCCACTTCCGCCGGCAGACGCTCGCCGCCTACCAGGAGCGGTGCTGCGTCTGCGAGCTGCGGGAGCGCCCCCTGCTCGACGCCGCTCACATCGTCCCGGACCGGCTCCCCGAGGGCGTACCGACGATCCGGAACGGCCTTGCCATGTGCCCGACCCACCATCGGGCGTACGACCAGGCGATCCTTCTCGTCACCGAGGACTACCGGGTCGAGGTCCGCGGTGATCGGCTCGCGCATGGAGAAAGCGACGCGACCCGGCGGATGCTACTCGACTTCCACGGGCGAGCGCTCTGGCTTCCGAAGGAGGAGGCGCTCCGGCCGGACCCTGAGCTGCTGCGAAAGAAGATCGAGCTGGCGGCGTAGATGCGACGCACCTGGCCAAGACAGCGGGCGTCGGGGGCTGAGATGTTAAATATATCAATCTGACGTGCTCGTGATATGCCACATCGTGGAGCGATTATTTTATGACGTCCCAGTTTGTGTGCTTTCGATTGGGTAGGTTCCAGTAGTCTTTGAAGTGCCTGACGTAAGCGTCGTGCAAGAATTTGTTCTCTATCTCTACCAGAATCTCATCGCTCCTCTCGGTGGAATGATGAGTTAGATTGTGTGATCCGGTGTAGACGATGCGGTGGTGAGTGCCGTCGTTGCCGGTATAACGCAAAGTGATCGTCTTGGCGTGGAATGCTCCATGGCCATCGGGGTCATTGGTCCAGTCTTTGACCTCCGTCCTGGGCATCTTCGCGAGCATGCGAAGATGAACACGGTTTACCTCGCCATTTCCAGTTGCTACCTTCACGGAACATTTCATTTCGGTGGCAAATTTGCGCAATACCTCGACCATTTCTTCTAGATCAAAGCTCATGTGTGCGACGAGGATTTCGCAGTTCTTCTTCTCCATCTGCCTCAGGTGCTTTTCGAGGCTGCCCTTGAGGGGATTTCCCGGAACCTCGGGGAACAAATATACGTGAGAATTTGCGGTTGGTACAGTAAAAGAACTGTCGTAGCTGCCGGACGTGTTCTGAGCGTCGTGATATAGCTTTAGCTGGCTATAGATGTCGTTGTTGTTGTAGAAGGTTAGACTGTCGTTGAATGCCTTTACGCCTGTTGCTGTCGTTAAATTTGCGGAAGAGATCCACGTGGTTGGGCGCGGTGGACCACCATTGTTGTTTTCAGTGTCGCTAAACAGGAAATATTTGGCATGCTGGATACTGTTGGTGGTCCCCTGTGGGTAGTACAGGCATCCTTTGCCTTGGTTGTGGCAGAACGTTAATTTTAGCTTTCGTGGATGCTGTGCGGAGAGGTCCAGAAGGCGGCGAGACATGGCTACCGATTCGCGCGTCTTGCACCTATCTGGATTCCAGTGCGTCGGATCTGTACAGCCGTCGAGTACCAAACTAACGCTGACACCATTAATCTTGATCGCTTCCTCGATTGCTGCAAATACTTCGTCTAGATCAAATCGGTATATGGATCCATGGATTGAAGAATTGGGTCTTGCTGACTTGATAAGTGATATGAGATGGTTGATGATTATTTGCTTCTGCTTCTTGCCGTGTGCGGCGGCGTGAGCGTCAAAGTGGGCGCATATGTCTCCGGTTGGAGTGCATCGGGTTCTTGTGATGCTTTCTTGTGTGTCCTCAACGACTTCGTTTTCGTCGGACTCGCTGACGCATCCGATGAGATTGAGTGTACATGCGGCCGTGGCAAGGAATGTTCCGATGTGTCGATGGTTCTTCACGTTTATGCTCCTGTGAGCGCTGTTTACGCGATGAGAATACGGGAGGGGACGGCCGGCGTCTAGAGGGGTACGGATGTCTTTGAACGGTACACCCATTCGGGAATACTATCATCCTAGGTATGGCGCTGGCGGCGCGGGTCGCATGAGCCGTCTTCGCAGAACCCCGAACGTCGGATATTCAAATGAATATCTCCAGAGGTAGGACCCCCGGACGCAAAGACTCCGGAGGTGGCAGGGCGCCTGCCTGCCACAGCGCCGAGTTCGGCGAGGATGGTGTTGACGCTCCCGGTAGATGATGGCTGGAGGCCGTTTTTCGCTCAGGCAGGACGATGGGTCGCTCACGGGCTCGATGGCCATCGCCCATCCGGTGTCCGGAGCCCCAGCCGGAGGCTCCGTCCGCCCATCGCCCGCGCGATGTGGCCGCCGGGGCGCGCAGGGCGCGTCAAGGGCGGCGCCGCCGCCGAGCTCTGCGAGGGAACCCTTGACGCGTCCGAGCACCCCGGCACGCTCAGGCAGCGATGGGCCGACCATCACGCCCGTGACCGAGGTCCGCTCGCCCGCGCGATGGCCATCAGCCAGCCCGAGCGAGAGAGCATCAACCAGCTTGACTCTCAACACCAGGTGCGGTGCCCGCCCGCGACCGCGACGACGTGCTCCAGGAGTGCCTCATCGGCGCCGTCGTCGCCGTGCGGGAGGGGAGGTACCGGCCGCAGCCGGAGCTTCATGCGAGGCGGATCCTCCAGCGCTGGCTCGTGGGGATCGCCGTCCGGCAGGCCGCGAAGTACCACGAGAAGTCGTACCGCCGGCACGAGGTCGCCGTCCCGGACCCGCGGGTTTACGTCACCGGCCGGGTGCCGTCGCCACACGGGGAGGTCGAGGCGCGCGCCCTCTTGGAACTGCTCTGGCTGGTGGAGCCCCGGGAGCGGAAGGTCCTCGTCCTCGTGGTCGAGGGGGAGCATGTGTCGGAGGTCGCCCGGAACCTCGGGGTGCCTCAGGGGACCGCGTTCTCGCGGCTCCGCCGTGGACGGAAGCGCTTCACCGCTGTGCTCAAACGGTGGCGTCGACCCAGGTAGGCCTCGCTTCCACGTTGAGCCAACGTGATCCGCTCGGGAGGAATCCAGGCGTGCGCGTGTGCCCGGCTAGTCATTCACCATCGCTCCGAGCCTCAGATCCCGATCGGGACTGGATATCTACATACTGTATCTGCGATAAACAGTGAGGGCACGAGATGTGTCCTTAATTGTCGCACTATCTTGTAATTTTTTTACGGCTTCTTGTGCTGCTCGCGAAGCTTGGCCACTTTGTTGCGGTAACGCCTTACGCCGTCTGCGTAGGTCTGCCTATCGAGCGCAATAGATCCGAGTCCAACGCCGATCAAGTCGAATAGTGTATGGTCGTGATGTGGATCCAGTCCGCGATGGCACGTATGGCACAGGGTGACTAGATTCGTATCGTGAGTGGTGCCTCGCTCGGACCAGGGTTGAATATGATGAAGGTCTAGCTCAATGTCGGTATTTGTGGCGGGGCTTCGCCCGCATATTCGGCAGCGAGCTGCGTCTCGCTTGAGAATTCTCATCCTATGCTTTGGCGTCGGAGCGCGTCGGAACAATGTGTCTTTGTCGGCATTTTCTATCGATTTGAAGCCAACGAAGCCAGTTTGTACGGTCTGTACTGTTTTGATAAAATCGGGAATGTAGTTGGCTGCAATATGTTCCTCAACCAAGGCGTGTCCACCTAGGACAAATAGAAACAGCCACAGCGCATCGAGTGTATCGACAACGACGCCAGGTTCCCCAATTCTGTTCCAGATTCTCAACATTGCATCTGGCTTCACTAAAGATGCCGCGCGGTACTCGGTGCGATTCTCAGGGTCAGCAAATCCAGCGAAATGAGAATGGACTGACCACTCCATATTGTTGCGCTCGTTTGCTGTGAGCGTTATGGCGTAGTATCTGTGCTCCGGATGTGGTGTGCGCATTTCTTCGATGATGTCTTCAATAGGACGAGGCTTCATTGATTTTTCCTCGATCTGTATTGCGCGCCTCACGGTCTCGGTATGAAGATCCGCTGTGTCAATTCCTAGATTCGTAACTCTTCGTGCAGGCGTTGAGGGGCTCTCGCAGGCGTTGAGGGGCTCCCTACGTACTTTTCTGTGGCCGCTCCCACCATCATTATAG
The DNA here is from genome assembly GCF_000418325.1 of Sorangium cellulosum So0157-2. Lineage (GTDB taxonomy): Bacteria > Myxococcota_A > Polyangia > Polyangiales > Polyangiaceae > Sorangium > Sorangium cellulosum_D. Next base: position 10,257,270 of record NC_021658.1, on the reverse strand, counting down.
CTGCCCTGTGCACAAGGGCACCCGATGTACCGGCCCGCGTCAAGAGGAGCCCGCTCGGTACGCCTCGTCGGGCAGGGAGGTCTACCGCTGGAGGTGCTCTCGGCGAGCGGCCCCTGGCCGTTCCGCTGTGACTGTACGCAGGTCCGCCGGGGCCCTGCCTACCGCAGGCACGCGAGGCACGCCTGCCGCGAGGCAAGGCATTACGCCTCCCTGATCTCGGCCGCCCGCCACCATGACCCGGCCCGCCAGGTCGCGGCGAACAGGCCGGAGCTGTCGTAGGCAAGCTCCAGCACGAGGCCGGTCGCGACGGACAGGGAGAGGGTCTCGTCCTCCTCGGCGAGAACAGCTTCAGCGATGGCGTCGAGCTCGTCAGGGTCGATCATGCCCGAGGTATCGAAGGGACGGGGACGCCGGCTGCTTCCAGCCGTACGGGAGCAGGTTTCCGTCACGGATCCGCTGGCCCACGTCACCGGCAGGTAATATTCTCCGACTCCTCATTTTTCGAGTAACTACGGCAACGTCCTGTCTAGGTGGTCGCAAAGTGCGTCGAGGGCCCCCTTCGCCATGAGTGCCTCGCCAGCACCGCAGGGATGAGCGGAACGAGACTCCTTTCGTGGATGAACGAAATTTCGATAGTCGCGCAGTACTTGATCGAATGTGTTTGCGCGATCTGCAGGCAGCATTCTGATGTCGGTCGCAATCTTGATCATGTCATGTAGTGACCATTTGTCCTCGGGTTTGGGTGTGCCTCTTTCCAGTGGAACTGCGGGGCTTGCCTTTGCAATGGCGATGCGAGTCGGATCTTTGGTCAGCAAATCTAGGAATATCGCCTCCAAAATGCTACCTGCCAGAATCACCGCACTCTTCCAGGCGCCGTCTGGAACCAGGATTTGATTTAGCTCCACGTAGTCCCGAGCAATTATGCCAGCTAGGTCCGGGTCCGATAGCCAGCGAAAAGCTCGGTTCTGTGTAGCGCGACCTGGCAGTCCGTAGCCGTCCAGTATGCCCGGAATCCCGCTGGTGAATTTCTTGAGGCCTACTGTGTTGCTGAACGAGGTCGCACGTGCCCAATTTCTTGCTTCCATTCGGTACATGGCAAACTGCGTGCGTACTGCCGGAGAGAAATCGCGAGGGTCGAGACGATCGAGTTCCTCTGAGAGAGCCTTCGCTAAATCGAAGATGTTTCTTGCGGATGGTGAATCAGCGGCCCTCTCCAGCTCTGCGGCAATGTCTTTGATATAGGTGAGCATATTGCTTTCTCCGGCTGCTTATCAAGTTAGGCTATTCGGAGGTGTTGGAAAGAGGGGGCGAAGCTGGGAGAGCTTGGCGGGATAGGCTGTGGTCCATCTCGCGTAGGCGTTCTGTTGTTCCTCTCCTGTCCTCGCCGCCGCTCCAGCTACCCCCATGGCCGCCACCCTCCGCGAGGCCAGCGGAGATACCGTCCCGTGTCAAGACGGGGCCGCTCGGCAGGGGGGCTGCCGACCGGCGGGGGAGCGGGCCGCAGGGCAGAGATTCTCGCCGCCTGCGTCCTCTTGCAGTCGCGTCCGCCTGCCCTGCTGTATGGATGCTCGTCGTCCCCATGCCCAGGCCGTGTGGAGATGCGACTTTCGGGACGGGAACTAGCTAGCACTGTCTAGTGCGGTGATCTTGAGTGCTTTGGCAATCTCTTTTGCGTCGCGAATGCCGGCATGCTGTCGACGTGCTGCCATGTCTCGATTTATGTTGATGATGCGTGCAAATTTACCGCTCATTCCGTTCGTTTCCCATTGTATAGGTTTGTCCAATGAAATCCACTCAGGTGCAGGTTCGTCGAATATTGACATGTCTACGAAGCAGTTTGCGCCTGCAAAGCCCGCTTTGCTTCCAGCGTCATCGACCAGGTAGGCTTTGGTGAAGGCAAAATTGGCCTGCAGGGCGGGCACGTGCCCCGCCAGAGGCTGCGCCCTAAATGCTTCGTTTATGGCCTGCTCAACAGAGATCTCCTTGCTTTGTAGCCGCCTCAGTATGCTGGCGAGATGTGCCGTGTCTCGTTGGCGACCTGTGCGAACCTGGATCCGCGGTCCTGCGGCAATGATCATCCTAGCGCCACGCTCGTGCAGGCCTAAGTTTGCGTCTTTTTCGTTTGCGACCCTATGGAATTCGAATGCTCGTGCGATGAACTCATACGTTACGACTCGAGAACGCGGGCTGAGTTCGTGAAAGAATACTGCTGCGTCATTTAGCTGCGCCGCTGGAAAGTTGCGGCGCGATGCATCTGCTGCTGCATTATGGAACGTCTCGAGTCGCAGAACTGCGTGTTGCGCAGCTTCGCATCCTGGATCGAAAGCAACTTTTTTTAGCATCGACCCGTATCCGAGTAGGTCAATCCACGCCACGGCGGCGACTTCGATTCGGTATCTTCTGCCTTTTGCGTGTGTCGGCATCGTCCCTCTGGCTAGTGACGAATCTGGTTGTGTCCCTGGGCGAGCAAAGGAATGTCTGCTCTGCCCATGTTGCTTGTGTGGATCACGTGCGGTCTCGTGCACGCTTCCGGAGGTATGTCTCTCGTCCTCCTCGCCACTTCCGCTGTACCCGTAGCCACGCTGCTCTGGGAGGCCATCGGATATGCCGTCCCGTGTCAAGACGCGGCATGCGCTCGGCAGGGGCCGCGACTAGGCCAGGGGGGCCGGCGGGCGGGCCAGCGGCCCTCACCACCGTCCGGATTCCAGCAAGGCCGTGTCCGCTCGTGCGGCTCCAGGCTGCGCCAGCACACCTGCACGCAGGCTCGGACCCGGGGTTGGCCCCGCCGGCCTGGTGCCCGCCGTGGAGCCTCGTGGAGCCCCGTACCCTGGCGTCACCCGCCGCGCCCGCTCTCGGTGGTCCCGCTCACACCGGACCCGCCCCAAATTTAGCGGCGCCAAAATTTGTCAGGTCACACGCAGGGCACACAAAAGCAAGAAGACACGGCTCTCGCCGTGTCTTCTTTGTGGAGGCGCCGGGAATCGAACCCGGAGACGAATCTGCGGGGTGGATGCGCGAGAGATACGGCGGACGCCGCGTCGGACGCGTCGGAGCGGTGTCAGAAGCCATCGAGGACTCGATTCCTCTCGTATACCCGAGTGCCCTCTCGTGGAGCCCCGTGCCCTGACGTCGGGGCACACGGACGTCACACGGCAGCGCCGCCCCGTCGAAGCCCGGGGGCTCGAGGCCGGCGCCGAGGCTCGGGCGCGCGTCCTCGCGAGCACCGACGTCGCCGAGCTGGACCGCTGGGTCTGCCGCGCCGCCGTCGTCAGCGACGCCAGGGAGCTGCTCGCCCACGCCGGCCTCGCAGAGAGAGCCCCGTGCGCTGGCGTCGGGGCACACGGAGGTCACACGGCGGTCCCGACCGCTCGAGGCCTGCGATCTGGAAGTTCTCGCCGAGGTCCAGGAGCACGTATTCGCGAGCGCAGACCTCGCCGAACTGGACTGCTGGATCTGTTCGATGCCGGTTGCTCAGCCGGCCGTCACAGCCACGATGATCGCCGTGGGGCTGACTGTCTTTGCGTTTGTTATGTGCTGTGTAATCCAGTCTACGTAGCTGCTGACGCGCGTATAAATACCGGGAAGTGTCGGCCTGGCACATCCAATGCCCCAACTTGTGACCCCGGCAAGGAGGGAGCGGCCAAAGGGGAACGTAAGCGGCCCACCGCTGTCGCCTTGACAGGTGTCGACACCACCGTCTCGATAACCTGCACAAACGTTGGATGCGAATACTGTGCCATGGCTACTGTATGCACTTGCGCAAGTAGCATTCGTGATAGCAGGTACTGCGGCCGCCATCAGAACCGTAGTGACATCGCCACCTTCGACGGTGGCACCCCACCCAGCGATCTTGGTGTTCGCGAGATCTGTCGTGATTGCAGCGTCGAGTGGTATATCGTGGGGAAACGTAAAATCTCGGTTCAGGAAAACTGGTTCAACGCCGGCAACTGCACTCGATAACTGCAACAACGCAATATCATTTTCGCTTGTGGCTGCGTTGTACCCGGGGTGCTCGATGCGTTGTAGCACACCGCGTGAAACTGCTGTCGATGTGACCGGTCCGACTTTGATGGTGGTGACCATTGGGCAGTGCGCTGCGGTAAGTATCCAGTCTGGTGCAATCAAAGCGCCGCCGCACCAATGAGTGTCAACGCTGTCCCAGTTAACGTCGACACTGTCTCTAAGAGATACAATCCATGGCCATTCACTGGCGATGGCGGGGGCTCCTCCAATCACTGGAAGTGTGTTGGAATCAAGATTTTGCTGCGGTTGATCGAGGCCGACCTCCGTGCAGCCCATGGGCACTGCCATGGTTATCGTAAAAGCGTATAATAATTGTGAGTTCTTCATGGTCCACTTGTCGATCTGGTCGCCGGCATCGGCTTGCTGCCGAGTTACTGAATATTGATCCAGTCAAATGTGGGATAGGCCGTCTGATCTACGAAGCAGGAGCTCCGCATGGCGAATGAAACCTTCTTGCCAGACAAGTATGCGGCTGTGAGCAATGATAGTATGTTCTTGCCGTTTTCGTCGTTTTTGGCGTTCCATCGGATCGAAGTGCTGCGGCATGTTGATGGACCCGCAGCATCGCCAGAGATGCCGACGTAGCAAATGCTATTCGACAAAGTGCAGCCAATACCGGTGATTTGTCGATACGTCGTTGACTCGGCCGAGGCTTTGCCGGGGATAATGAGCGTGATTATGCCGCACAGGATCATGACAATATAAATCCGCATATTGTGTTCCTTTTTGTGTGTTTTTTTTTGTGACGTGATATATGTTGTTGGCGCCCGAGGACAGGTGCGTCCACGACGGCAGAGACGCTGTGGCGCGCAGCGCGGCGATGCCTTCGTCTGGGGCACAATGGCCGTTGTTAGTAGGACGACCAATGTCGGTGTGAGCGAGGTTGATTTGTAGTTTATTCCTTTTTTCTTTGCAAGTCCTCACTGGTTCCGCGTCATCCAGTCCGACCTCTGCGGCACGCCGTCGAACGCTTGGTAGGATGTCCTGAACGCATTCGTTCAATCATCGGATCCCCGGGCCGCGGCTCCGGCCAGCGCCGTCTCATCGGGAGCGCCGGGGCTACCGGCTCCTCGGGCGGCGCCGGGGGAGGCTCTGGCGGCTGTTCCTCCTCCCCGTCGGGCTCGGGTCCCTCTTCCTGCCCGACCACGCCGCCCGTCAGATCACGATCCACGTCGCGCCGTCGCAGATCAGCCGGATCGTCCCGCTGGGGTACCCGTTCCGTGCGATCTGCTGGCCCGTGCTCGTGAAGATCTCGATCGCCCCCTCCTAGCCCGCGATCTCCCTGATGACGACCTCGGTGCCGGCGCTGCTCGCGGCGGGCGGAAGGTGGATCGTCACCGGGTCGTGGGCGTTGACCCGCACGAACTCCCACGGCCGGGCCGTGTAGGAGGTCATCACGACGGGGCTGATGAGCCACGTCCCCGGGATGAACACGTCGGTCCGGTTCTCGGCCGGGTTGTCGGGGACCACCGCCCCCACAAAGTTCAGCGCCGGCCGCTCCGGCAGCTCGACGCCCGCGGCGAAGATGCGACGAACGCCGAAGAACAGCGTGTCGATCCAGTTCAGAACCCTCGACATGGTTACCTCTTCAGGTGCAGGACGCGAAGGACGAAGGCGTCGTAGATGCCGAGCTGCCCGGGGTCGCCGTTCCGGGTCTTGCCCTGGAGCTTGATCCGGTAGGTGGCGGCCTGGGCCGCCACGAGGAACCCGGAGATCGCCACCGGGGCCCGCGAGTTCCGCAGCTCGGACGCGACGTGCGCGCCGACGGGGACCACCGTCGACCCGTTCGGCGCCGCGGCGTATCCGCCCAGCCAACGCCATCGTGATGGTCGGCGCGGCGCCGGCTACCTATTCTCATCGCGAAGGAGGAAGCGATGGCGACGAGGGTGGAGTGGGCCGAGCGGGTGGAGCGATGGGAGCGGAGCGGGCTGAGCGCCGAGAAGTTCGCGCGGCGCGAGGGGTACAAGCCGAAGCAGCTGTACTGGTGGCGGTGGAAGCTGCGGGCTGACGGACCCTCGCAGCCCTCGCCGTCAGCGTCGGCCGAGCCGCCGCGGTTCCTGCCGGTGCACGTCGTGGCCGACGCATCGCCGATCGTGACCGAGCCGATCGAGATCGCGCTGCCCAACGGGCGGGTGGTCCGCGTTCGGCCGGGCTTCGACCCCGCGACGCTCGAGCGCGTGCTGGCGCTGGCGGCCGAGGAGACGCCGTGCTGACGCTGCCGCCGTCGGTGCGCGTCTACGTCGCGGCGGAGCCGGCTGACCTGAGGAAGAGCTTCGATGGGCTATCGTCGCTGGTCGCGGAGCGCTTCGGTGCCGACCCGCTCTGCGGACATCTGTTCGTGTTCAGGAATCGGCGAGGCGACCAGATCCGTGTCTTGTTTTGGGACCGCACCGGATACGCCATATTTGCAAAAAAACTCGCCCGTGGCCGTTTCCACCTCGCCCGCGACCTGCCCCAGGGCGCGACCCACGTCGAGGTCGAGGCAGCCGAGCTGTCGCTGATGCTCGAAGGGCTCGACCTGTCGCAGGCCATACGACGCAAGCGCTGGAGACCCGGCGTGAGAAATCTCGACGCGTCGAAGCAAGGCTTGATGGATGCGCGCGGCCTGCGTATCCAGCGCGCCTCGTGACCCATCCCCCGCAGTCTCAAGCAGCGCTCCCTGCCGATCTGGCAGATGTACGACGGAAGCTCGAGCAACTCGCGGCCGCCGGGCAGATCCCGGAGCTGATCGAGCTGGTGCTCGGGCTTTTGGTCCAGCTGCGCGACAAGAACACGGCGCTGTCGGCGAAGCTCGCCAACGCGCTGCGCGAGCTGTACGGCCGCAAGAGCCAGAAGGTCTCGACCGAGCAGCTGATGCTGCTGTTCGCTGAGTTCGGGGCGGAGGCGCCGCAGGGGACGGCAGGTTCGGAGCTCGGCGCCGAAGCTCCGCCGCAGCCGGAGCCGGGGCTGGTGCCGCAACCTCCTGAGCTGCCGAAGCCGCCGCGAGGGCGCCGTGGGCGCGCGCCGCTTCCCGCACACCTGCCGCGCGAGACGCGCGTGGTGGCCGTCCCCGAAGCCGAGCGAAAGTGCCCGCAGTGCGGCGCGGACAAGAAGTGCATCGGCCATCGCACAAGCGAGGTGCTCGAGTTCGTCCCTGCGCAGTTCCGGATCATCGAGGAGAAGAGGGAGAAGCTCGTCTGCCCGAGCTGCCCCGAGCAGGGAGTGACGACGGCCGACAGCGAGAAGGTGATGGATCGGGGTCGTCCGGGGCCGGGGCTGCTCGCGAGCATCATCGTCGAGAAGTTCGAGGACGCGATGCCGCTCTACCGGCAGGCGCAGCAGTACGCCCGTTGCGGCGTGTCGCTCTCGCCGTCGACGCTGGGCGAGTGGTCGGCGTTCGCGCTCGATGTGCTCGCCTCCGTGGCCAAGAGAATCCAGGAGCGCGTGCTGGGCTCATGCTACCTGCGCGCCGACGACACGGGGATGCGGGTGCTGGATCAGGATCATCCGGCGGGGGTGAAGAGAGGGCATATCTGGGGCTTCGTCGGGGCCAATCTCGTGGCGTTCGTGTACGCACCGGACTGGAGCGCGAAGCATCCGGCAGCGCTGCTGCAGGGCTTCACCGGCTACCTGCAGGGCGATGGCTACGCAGGGTACGGTGCGATGTTGCGCGGAGACGACGATGGCGAGGCGATCGTGCCCGATGAGCGCCGGCTCGGCTGCGGGATGCATATCCGCGCGAAGTTCGAGAAAGCGGCCAGGGGCGGCGACGCGCGAGCCGCTGTGGCGCTCGCGTACTTCAAGGCCATCTACCGCATCGAGGCCGCCTGTAAGGCTGAGGCGCTGTCCGCGGAGGCTCGCCTGACGCGCCGGCAGGAGCAGTCGCTGCCCGTGGTCGACGAGCTGTATCAGTGGATTCACGAGCTCCACCTGCGGCTCGTGCCAAATACGCCGCTGTACGTTGCAACGCAGTATGCCATCAACCACGAGGGAGCGTGGCGGCGCTGCTTCACCGATGGGCGCTTCGAGATCGACAACGGCGAATTCGAACGTCGGATAAGATCTGTAGCGCTGGGAAGAAGGAACTACTTATTCGCGGGCTCGGACAAAGGAGCTGAACGCCTCGCCGTCGGCTACACGGTATTTGGCTCGTGTCGGATGCACGGAGTCAACCCGCTCGCCTGGGCGACGGACGTGATCGGCAAGCTGCAGGCCGGTTGGCCTCGCGAACGGCTGGACGAGCTGCTGCCCGACGCATGGGCACGAGCGTCGCTCGCGGCCCCGGCCGCTGGCGACGCCGACGCGTCCTGAACGACGCGGCTCTCGAGCCTCGCGCCGGGGGAGAGCTCCTCGCCGGCCCTCGTGTGCCCGCCCGTGTCCGCCCGAACCGTGGGCAGACGCTGCCCGCGCCCAGCATCGTCGACCCCGGCGAGAGTCACAAGGGGGGGCACCCATGGCGATGGCTGGGCGCTTACCCCGCAGGGGAGAGCGCCCGGCTCGCCATGCTTTCGGCGAGCGGCGCCTGAGTCGTTCCGCCATGGGCGTACGGGGGTCCTCTGGGGTCCCGCCTGCCGCGAGGCATGCGAGCTCCAGCACGAGGCCGGGGGCGGCGGGCAGGGAGAAGGTCTCGGCCTCCTCCGCGAGAACAGCTTCAGCGATGGCGTCGAGCTCGTCAGGATCGATCATACCCGAGGTATCGACGGTTCTTCTGATTTCGTTGTCTCAGGAGCATCCACAAGACCGAATGCCGGCTCCCACCGAGTGATGCGGCGGTCCCACGTCCAAGGGATGTCGAACCACAACCACGGCACTGAATCGTCGCTGGTAGATCGAAGACGGCTCAGGCATTCTACGATGTCGTCGCGGTTCTGCGTGTTGGTTGATGCAAAGATCATTACTTTGGCCTGCGCGCGCACGGCTGCGAGTTTTGCGGCGTCGATAAGTACGCGTTCGATATTGTACCGAGGTGACGCCTGATGTCCCCACTCTGATTCGAGGCCGAGCCGGATGCGTGTTGCCCAGGCTGTCCAACCGCCTTGGGTCATGACGGGCATCGGTTCGACATCTACATGGGTTAGATCTAGCAAGAACTCGCCATGGTTTCTGGGACCGGGCTCACGGCGAGCGATTTCCTTGTCGCCGCACAGTGTTTGCCACGGTGTTGAGGCTCGCGGTTCATGCGCATAGGTGATTATGGAGTTGCCCGCGGGATAGGGGGCGGCGCAGGCGAACCAGTGTATTACAAAATCGGTCCACTGGTAGGTGGTGAATAGATTCAAGATATCTACATAAGAAATGATGTCCTTCTTGAATGACTCGCCGCATCGAACGAGTTCGTCTCGAGTGTATGTGCTGAAACGGAAATATGACATGGTTTCCTATCGAACTTGGCTCTCTTCACGGCTGAGGGCGCCAGACTGTCGCTTCGCTGTGGGCTACGGGGTGGTCCTCCTATGCGTGCTCGTGCGCGTCATGGGGGTTGCTGTCAAGCCGTTGCGCATAGGCGGGTGAGTGCCGCGTCCTGGGGGGGCTTCTCGGTCCTCTCTGCCGCTCCAGCTACCCCCATGGCCGCCACCCCCTGCGAGGCCAGCGGAGATGCCGTCCCGTGTCAAGAGGGCCATGCCTCCGGTGCTCCCGCAGGGAGGAGAATGCGCCCGGCCGCCGTGCTTCCGGCGAGCGGCTCCTGGATCGTTCCGCTGTGGTCGTATGTGGGCTCCCCGGGGTCCTGCCTGCCGCAGGCACGCGAGGCACGCATGCCGCGAGTCGTCCCGTGGATCAGTCCACGAGCAAGAATCGCATCTCTATATCGCCAACTCGTAGATGGTCACCGTTCCTCAAGCCATGAAATATGCCGCCATTAAAAACATTCACTGGACATCCGTTTATGGTTGTTCCGTGTAACGAATTCAGGTCGTGTAGGAAGTATCCAGTCCCATCTCGATCCGCGCTGACGATGGGATCGTAGGCGCGAGTTCTCATCGATATAATACAGTGTTGCCTGGACACGCTCGGGTGAACTATTGCGATATTGTTCTTGATCGAGCGACCGATCGTGTTGAATTCGCCTAGGCGGTAAACACGTGTCCCGTTCTGGCTCGTGTTTTCAAGGATTGCGTACTTCTCAGAGCTGAGGCGCTCGGCTCTCGAGATATTGCCTGAGGGAGATGAGTACCAAGGTTCGTATGTGCGCTCCTCTCCAAGTCTTTTTCGGACGTGGTTGGCCACCTCGATCCAGGCGTCATCTGGATTGGCTAACTTTGATATGATTGCTGGGCCTTTTCTTGAGCTGCAATATATGTCTCGTGACGCAATCGGGGTGCGCAGCCAGTCGCAGGGGCGTAGTATGACTGAGATGATTATCTTATTTCGGTTTAATAGTGCGTCGTATAGTTGGCGACTGTAGCAATCGTCGCTGGCAACGTAATCCGCGCTGGCCAATATGATCAGCACATCGTCTGTGTCTATATGCAAATTGGTTTCGGCGCTGTGATTGCTTCCGGGAGCGATGTCTCCCGCGTGCCACACGTTGACACCTTCTCGGGCCAGAGGCGCAAGGTGTTTGCTGAGCTGCGACATGTACGGCTCGTCAGCGGGTGCGTATAAGACGGCGACACGGTACCCCTGTAACTCTCGGAACTCGTGGCCGCAGTCGCATTGTGTAGCCGATGGGGGGCGAGATGTTCCGCACCTTGGACAATTTCTGGTCATGAGCTAATTCCAGTAAACGTGAGTGTGATCCGGCTGCGGGCTTGCTGGAGGTGCCCCCACGGGTTGAGCGTTCATCTCGGTAGCGCGACGTTTGGGCGGTGCAGCCCTCCACATGTACGGGCGTCCGGAGGTTTCTCTTTGGTCTTCGCTGCGCTCCATAGCCAACCCGCCCTGTGAGGCCAGCGGAGTTGCCGTCCCGTGTCAAGGGCAGCCGGTCTGGCAGGGGTCGCGGCCACGGGCAGGGGGGATAGGGCAGGCCGGCAGGGCAGGGACCCTACCGACACCTATGTTACCGCACAGCCGCGTCCGCTCGCCCGGCTCTGAGCTGCGCCAGCACGCCAGCACGCAGGCTCGGACCCGGGGTCGGCCCCGCCGGCCTGCTGCCCGCCGTGGAGCTCGGTGGAGCCCCGTACCCTGGCGTCACCCGCTGCGCCTGCTCCCGGTGGTCCTGCCCACACCGAACCCGCCCCAAATCCAGGGTCGCCGAAATTTGTCAGGTCACACGCAGGTCACACAAAAGCAAGAAGACACGGCTCTCGCCGTGTCTTCTGAGTGGAGGCGCCGGGAATCGAACCCAGGTCCAGCGGACGTCCGCTGCGACGCAGCGTGGTCAGGGGGCGAGGTCGACTTCGAGGCCGGCTGCCGATGCCCTCGCGGAGCCAGTAGGCCTCGACGGCGACGAGCATGGAAGATCCAGGACGCAGGACGGGACGGGCGGTCCTCAACCCGCTCCAATCGCTCCACACGCTCGGCCCACTCCGCTCTCGTCGCCATCGCCTCCTTCGTCGCGCGGGGACGGTCACGATGCCCTTGGCTGGGAGGTTACGCGCCGAGCGCATTGCGGGCGCCTCCTAGAACGCCGAACGGTTTGAAAATTATCTAATTTCAATCAGTTACGCAGCCTCCTGGATCAGCCGCTGGGCCGCCTCAAGATTCTGGATCGCTGCGGCGCGCCGGAGGTCGAACAGGTTTCTCCTGGCGCCGATTTAGCGTGCGCTGTGTCCTTTGCGTGCCGCGATGTGGGCAAGCGCATGCTCCACAGCTGTCCGCTGCCGGAGCACGGCGCGTCCTGGCCCGGTCTGCTGCAACTTCCGGAACTTGCCCTGCAGAGCTTCGTCCTCGGCGATGGACACAGTCCGCCCTCGCCCCGAGGCAGCTTGCGTGCACTTGGCTCGAAGCGGGCACGCGCCGCACTCCTCGGGATCGAACTCGACCGTGTCGCCCGGCTCGAACACCTCGACCTGTCCCGCTGGACACGTGATCGTCTTGGCGCGCAGGTCGATCTTGAAATCGCGCTTGCTGAACAAATCGGGGCTTCGAGCCCGCTGGCCCCAAGGCTTCGAGAACACCTGGCCACCCGCGCGGATCACGTCGTCAACGACGGGACTGTTTACGTAGGCGCGATCAATGTGGAGCTCGACGAGGCGCAGCCGCTGACGCTGGACGTCCTCGGCGATCGGTGCGGCACCCTCTTCTTCGGGCCGATTTGCAGGCGTGACCGCGCAGGCGACAATGACGGGAAGGTCAAGATCGCGTGCGATGTGCTCCTTGTAGCCGTCGAACCGCTTCGAGCGGCTCTTGCGGCCGTGGCGCATCTCGGCGTCTTCGATGGAGACACGGCGGTCAGGTGCAACGCCCTGCCGGATGCGAACCGTCCCGTCCTCGGCTGTCTCCAGGTCCTGGTCTCGAACCTGGGTGACCGCATCCAGATAGGTGCGAAGCGGCTGCTCGACGACGTCGTCAAGATGGCGGTCGACCCACTGCTGCAACGACGAGACCTGCCGCTCCAGGATCTGAATCGCCGCCGCCTTCTGCTTCGGGTCGCTCCAGTCGAGGTCGAGCCCGGCCTTGATGCTGGGCGCCAGAAGCAGCGGGATGCCCGCCTTGCGGCAGATCTCCTCGGGCGGACGCTCCGTGATCTTTGACACGACGCGGACGATGCTGCGTGCAGCATGGCCGAGCAGGTTGATCGTGTCCTCAACCCGCCCGGCCCCCGCTAAAGGGCGGCTATCGATGGCCACCCGCAGCGCTTTCGACACCGCACGCCTTTCGCCCTCCGTCATCGCGCCGGACCGAACCAGCGCCACGGTCCGCTCCAGCAGCACCCGGTCCATCTCGTGCGCGACCATCCGCTCTCGGAACGCCTGCAGCGCGCCCTGCGAGAACGGAGGTGTGTCCGCACCCAGGCAGCCGAGCACCATCTGCCAGCGCAGGTCAACGACGGCCAGTTCCACCGCCTCGGCATCCGATGCGCCGACGTAGCCTTGGAGCAGCGTGACCATGCACATCAGCGCCGGCGGATGCGGCGGCTCACCTGCCCCCGTCGTCCGGTACATGCCCTCCAGCTGTTCCTGGAACGTCTCGTCGAACAGCTCGTGCCGGTGCAGCCTGAGAAAGCCGAACAGTGCTCTCACGCGTGTCAGCCGCTTCATCAGCGCCTGCTCCTGCCGCGACAGCTCCACCGGCGGCGACCATCGTTCCATCCGTGAACCTCCGGACGCGGACGAGATCATGACCCGGGCGAGACGGTCGAGCCTTCCATCGAAACGCCCGAGATTATCACAAAATCAACCTGATCGGTCCTCTAGGTGTCTCTGTGAGCAGCAATCCGCCGGTAGTGGACTGAGCTGTCCACGCGCCCCACCTGGGCGTCGCGGACGCGTCGCGAAGAGATCCTGCTGCTCGTGGCGTGTCTCGACGCGGACGCGCGCGGGTCGCGTTCTACGCGCCGCGCCGACCAGGGCGTACCCCCAGGTGTCGCCTCGGAGCCGCGCCGAGGGGGCGTTTCGAGATACAAAATCGACCCCTTCGTGCCCCCCCTTTCCGCCGCCTCGGCGGCGCTTCCCAGAACAGCTAACCCCGCGACACGACGTCATGTTTCGCCATGTGCATACAAGGATATCTGGCGTCGAGATATCTTCGGCTCCGAGATACGTTTTCGTGCCCCTTCCGGCAGCGTCGTTCACGGTTGCTCACCACCCAAAACGGACGGAGGTACGGCATGGAATCCGCGGCTCTCGCGCGTGTATCGGCACAACTTGCTCTTCGTCAGGCTGACACCGGCATGCGCCCGAGCCAGAGGACGATCCTGGAGACGCGCATCGGCGGATCGCAGCGCCCCAGGGTGAGCAACCCCACGACCACGGCGACCGCGACGCTCGCGATCCCGCTGGACGGGCTCACCATCACGGCGCCGCAGCCGGAGATGCTCTCGCAGAAGAACGTCGAGTCGGTCACCGGGATCCCGGCACGCGTCTTCCTCGATACGATCCGCGCGCCGGGCTTCCCGCTGCCGGTCACCAAGCTCGGCAAGCTGCGCCTCGTCCAGCGCGAGGTGTTCGTCGCCTATCTCCAGGCGCTCGCCTGTGACCCAGCGTCGCGCTGCAGCGCAGAGGCGGATGAGCGCACGCGGGTTGCCGCCGGGCTCAGGACGAAGCACGACGCCGTCCCTGGGCTCGCCGTGCGCGCGGCGAACGATGCCGAGCACGGCAGCGGCGCTTCGGCGGTGCTCCAAGAGGTCGGCCTCGTGCTGGCCCCCATGCCGGCGGGCCGCCGCGGGCGTGAGCGCGACCGCAAATCGCGGTAGAAGGGAGGCATGCCGCGGAGACCTACGGGCTCGATCTACAGCACCGCCGGACGGCTCTACGTGCGCGTCCGCATCGGCGACAACGACCGCGAGAGCTTCCCCCTGGATCCGAAGCTGACCCAGGAGCAAGCCGAGCAGCGCAAGGACCTCGTCGCCGACCTGGCCGCGCGGCTGCGCGCCTCGCCCAACGTCCCGCGTGACGCGATCATCGCGCTGCTGGAGCGTGCGGCGGTACGCGAGGGCAGGGCACTCCGCGACGTCATCGAGGCGGTCGAGGTCGTCTGTAAAGGCGGCGCACAAGCGAAGGTCGTCCCCGGCGGCAGCTCGATACCGAAGCAGGTCACCCTCCAGCAGTTCGGCGAGCTCTGGACCTCCGGTGAGCTCGCGCGCATGTACCCTGACCACGTCAAGCCGAAGCGGAGCGTGGAGCAGGACGTCTACCGGCTCGACCGCCACGTGTACCCGATGGCCGGGCGTGTCCCCGTCGCTGCTTTCACGCTCGACGACGCCGAGCGCGTCATGGGCGCGCTCCCGCCGATGTCGCCCGCCTCGCGCCGTCACATCGCGCAGCTCCTGCACCGCATGATGGCGATGGCCGTCTTCCCCTGCCGTCTCCTCGCGACGAACCCGCTCCCCCGCGGCTTCCTCCCGAAGCTCGGCCCCGCGAAGGCGAAAGCGTGCCTCTACCCCGACGAGGACGCGCGGCTGCTGGCCTGCACCGCCATCCCGCTGTGCTGGCGCGTCCTCTGGGGCTTCCTGAACCGCGAGGGCCCGCGCATCAGCGAGGCGGTGCGTCTGCAGGTGCAGGACGTCGACCTGGAGCGCGGCGCGCTGCGACTCAAGAAGAACAAGACGAACGATCCTCGCGCGTGGGCGCTGTCCCCCGGTGTGCCGGAGGCGCTGCACGCGTGGCTCGCGCTCCGCGGCAACCCGGCGCCCTCCGCGCCGCTGTTCGTCAACGAGGAGGGCGAGCGCTTCAGCGTCGAACACGCGGCCGAGCGCTTCCGCGCTCACCTCCAGCTCGCCGGCATCGATCGGCCGGAGCTCTTCGAGGACTCCGACGAGACTCAGAAGGTGCGCGCGCACGACACGCGCTCGACCTTCATCACGGTCGCCCTCGCGAACGGCCGCAGCGAGACCTGGGTCGCCGACCGGACCGGGCACCGGAGCTCGATCATGATCCAGAGGTATCGCCGGGCGGCCAGGACGTTTGCAGAGCTGGGCCTTGGCGAGCTAGCTTCCCTCGTCGCGGCCATCCCCGAGCTCGGGGGAAAAGCCAGCGGAATAGCCAGTGGAGGGGGTGGCGCGGAGCAGGGTGATGCGATAATATCCAGTGAAATCAACTACTTGGCCCCGTGGCGAAATGGCAGACGCGGTGGATTTAAAATCCGCGGCCCCTCGCGGGCGTGCCGGTTCGAGTCCGGCCGGGGCTACCTCATGGGATGCGTGCCGAGCTGGCCCGCGCTGGCGTGATGGGGGCTCGGTGCTTCCAGCTGAAGCCGCCAGCTCGACCATCCACGGCGCCAGCTCGACCATCCACGGCGCCAGCTCGACCATCCGCGGCGCCAGCTCGACCTGAGCTGCTTGCCCGCTTCGAACGGGACCAGGTCGCTCTGTGTCCCACGTGGCGTCGGCCTGCCGGGGACGCCGCGCCCCCGTCACGGTCTGATGGCGCTTGTCACGGTCTGAAGGGAAGCGGCGCGCGCCCGTTTGGCGCTCTCTGGGGCTCGACAAACCAAGCCGATTCGAGTAATGGGAGCGCCACTACATGGATCTGGACATCGATTGTCTGCGTGAGGCGAAGGTAGAGAACGTAGAACGTCTTGCACACGCTCTGGGCGTCAGGTTGCCCGAGCACAAGCGTCATGACAGGCGTGCTTACACCCGCGAGCTCATTCGCGTGGTGATGCAGGGCATCCGGCGCGACGCCGAGCGGTCCCGCAGCCGCAGGTTCTTCGGCCGCAGCTGACGATTCCACCCACACAGTACGCCCCCTGAGCGTGCCGGCTGGACGGTCCGTTCCCGCCGAGCCTCCGCTTGTTGCGCCTCCGCTGTGATTGTCCCTCGTTCCTGACCTAACCGTAGGCCCCCGGAGGGGCTGTTCTCCGCGCGGTGTGGGGGATGGGCCGATGTTTGAGCCTTTGCCTTTGCTCCTCCGGCTTGCCGGAGGAGCAAAGGCAAAGGCGAGTTCGGCGGGGCCCCCACACCGCGCGGAGAACAGCCCCTCCGGGGGCCGATCTGCCCGGAACCTCCTCCCGACCTCCCGACCTCGCGACCCCCGACCCCCGCCCCCCGCCCTCCTCGCCCGCCGCCGGCTCCCCGCCCGCCGCCGGCTCCTCGCCCGCCGCCGGCTCCCCGCCCGCCGCCGGCTCCTCGCCCGCCGCCGGCTCCCCGCCCGCCGCCGGCTCCTCGCCCGCCGCCGGCTCCCCGCCCGCCGCCGGCTCCTCGCCCGCCGCCGGCTCCCCGCCCGCCGCCGGCTCCTCGCCCGCCGCCGGCTCCCCGCCCGCCGCCGGCTCCTCGCCCCCCTACCGCCCCTGAGGCTTGCTCCGCATCGCCAGCCGGCTCCCCGTCACGCGGCTCCGCGCCGCCAGCAGGAGCGGCGCCGCCGGCGTGAGCGGATCGACCAGGTCGTTCACCTGGAGCATCGCCTTGTCCGTCACCTTCCACGCCGCCGAGTGACCCGACACCCCCTGCTGCGGCGACCCCGCCAGATCCAGCGCTCGGCTCAGCTCCCGCCCCACCCGCTCGATCCGCGCGAGCTCCTCTCGCGACGCCCCCCCGTCCTTCGCCGCCGCGTAGATCGCCCGCACCACGCCGAGCAGATCTCGAACGGCATCGAATGGAAACGGCGGGGTGCTGACCGGAATGGGCACTGCGCCAATGTACAGCAACTCGCCCGTCGATGGAGCATTTGCATTCCGATGAGCCGCGTCAGATTTCCACAGGATCGTCTCAGTTGTAATTATAAAAACAGAAAAAATCAGTTGAGCGGACCCACCGCCTCCTCCACCGCGGCGATCAGCGCTCCGCTCCGGATGAGCTCGGTCGCCGCCGCGATGTCCAGGTAGAGCGGCCGGTCCTCGACCAGCTCGGGCACCACCCGGCGGATGGCGGCGTGGGCCGCGGCCACCCCGGCGCTCGGGCGGAGCGGGCGCCGCTGGTCCACCCCCTGCGCCGCCGTGATGAGCTCGATCGCCAGCGAGCTGCGGACGTTCTCGATCACCTGCGCGAGCTTGCGGGCGCTGATGCTGCCCATGCTCACGTGGTCCTCGCGGCCGGCGCTCGAGGGGATCGAGTCGACGCTCGCCGGGTGACACAGCACCTTGTTCTCGCTGACCAGCGACGCGCTCGCCACCTGGGCGATCATGAACCCCGAGTGCAGCCCGCTCCGCGGCGCCAGGAACGGCGTGAGGCCCGTCGAGAGCGCAGGGTTGACCAGCTGCTCGACCCGCCGCTCGCTGATGTTCGCGAGCTCCGCCGCCGCCACCGCGGCGAGATCCAGGGCCAGCGCCACCGGCTGCCCGTGGAAGTTGCCGCCCGAGATCAGCTCGGCGACCCCCTCTCCGCCCCCTTCTCCGCCTCCTTCCTCGAGGAACACCGTCGGGTTGTCCGTCACGCTGTTGACCTCCCGGGTCAGCACCTCGGCGGCCCAGGCGAGCGCGTCGCGCGTCGCGCCGTGCACCTGCGGCATGCAGCGGAGCGAGTAGGCGTCCTGCACCCTCGGGCAGTCCGCGTGGCTCTGCATGATCTCGCTGCCCCCGAGCAGCGCGCGCAGGTTGCCGGCCGTGCCGACCTGGCCCGGGTGCGGGCGCACCCGCATCAGCCGCTCGTCGAACGGGCGCTTCGAGCCCATCAGCGCCTCGAGGCTCACCGCGCCGGCGATGTCCGCGACCGTGCAGAGCGCGGCCGCGTCCCGCAGCGCGAGCGCGCCGAGCGCGGTCATGTACTGGGTCCCGTTGATCAGCGCGAGCCCCTCCTTCGCGGCGAGCTCGATCGGCGCGAGGCCGGCCTTCGCGAGCGCCACCGCGCTCGGCATCAGCTGCCCCTCGAGCCGCGCCTCCCCCTCGCCGATGAGCGACAGCGCGAGGTGCGCGAGCGGCGCGAGATCGCCCGACGCGCCGACCGAGCCCTGCGCCGGGATGCGCGGGCACACGCCGCGCTCGAGCAGCGCGGCGAGCAGGTCGAGCACCTCCGTGCGCACCCCCGAGTGCCCCAGCGCGATCACCTGCGCGCGCAGGAGGATCATCGCGCGCACCTCGGCGTCGCCGAGATCCGGCCCGACCCCGCAAGCGTGGCTCCGCACGAGGTTCCGCTGGAGCGCACGGATGTCGTGATCGGCGATGCGCGTCTCCGCGAGCGCGCCGAAGCCGGTGTTGATCCCGTACACCGCAGGCGCGGCGTCGCCCGCCGCCGCGATCGCGTCGATCGCCCGGCGCGAGGCCGCGGCGCGCTCGCGCGCCTCGGCGCAGACCGCCACCGGCCGCCCGCGCCGCGCGACCTCCTCGAGATCCGCCAGCGAGAACGGGCGGCCCAGGAGCAACGGAGACAGAGAAGGAAAGACGGCGGCGCGCGGCGTGGAGAGGGTCACGGGAGCGCACGCTAGAGCGGCGGATGCCTCGAGAAAAGCCGCTGGCGCCGCGATCCGCGGCGCCGCTCGGCCGCCCGCCAGCGACGGACGAAGCCCGGCAGCGCCCCGGCTGGAAAGCGCGGAATCGTGCTCTGCCGCCGGCGACGGGTCGCCCCGCCGGCGACGGAAGAAGAATCCAGTGCCCCGCAGGGATCGATCCGCCTATCCTGCCGGCGCGCTCCGGCCTGCGCCGGCGCGCGGCTGCTTGCTTCCGATGCGCTTCGCCCTGGTCCACCTCGCCCCCCTTGCGCTCGCCGTCGCGCTCGCCTCACCGAGCGCCGCTCAGCCCGCCCGGGGCGCGGACGCGGGGCCGGGAGGGCCGCCGGCCGCGCCAGACGCCGACCGCTTCGAGGAGCGGCTCGTGCTGGACACCGGCCGCTCGCCGCCGCCCCCGCCGGACCCGACCCGGTCGACGTTCTCGGTGCAGGGCGAGTACCAGCTCCGCTACCGCGCCATGACCGACCTCCGGCTCCGGGCGCCGCCCCTCTCGGATCC
Organism: Sorangium cellulosum So0157-2; assembly: GCF_000418325.1. Taxonomy (GTDB): domain Bacteria; phylum Myxococcota_A; class Polyangia; order Polyangiales; family Polyangiaceae; genus Sorangium; species Sorangium cellulosum_D. The sequence goes on along the minus strand of NC_021658.1, from coordinate 10,237,852 downwards.
GGGCGCGACGACGCTCGGGCAGAACCAGTACATCGCGCACTGGCTGCGCCTCTCGCCGCGCTTCCACTACAAGGACAAGGCCTCGATCGTGGCCCAGATCGACGTCGTCCGCGGGCTCATCGCCGGCGACACCACGCGGCACGTCGAGCAGGTGCGCGACGCGCGCGCCGCCCTGGCCTGGTACGACGTGCACCCGCGCTACCTCTACCTGGAGGTGCCGTCGTCCGTCGGCGTCTTCCGGGTGGGCCAGCAGGGCGCGCACTGGGGGATGGGGCTCGTCGCCAACGACGGCGAGCGCGCGAGCTTCTTCGGCGACTACGAGCGCGGCTCGCTGGTCGAGCGCGTCATGCTCGAGGCGACGCCGATGGGGCGGGCCGGGCCGCTCGTCGTGACCGTCGCGGCCGACCTCGTGTTCGAGGACAACGCGGCCGACCTGCTCGGGAACGACGTCGAGGGGCAGGACGAAGGGGAGGGCGATCGCGCGGTCCAGGCGGTCGTGTCGGCGCTCTGGCGCGAGCGGCGCGGCGAGGTCGGGATCTACGGCGCCCTGCGGCGGCAGGCCCGCGAGCGCCGCGCGAAGACGAGCCCGGCCCGGTTCACCGAGGCGCTCGCGGCGGCGGTGATCGACGTGGCCGGCAGGTTCGACGCGCCGGTGCCAGGGGGCGGCGCCCACGTCTACGGCGCGCTCGAGGCCGCGGTGATCCTGGGCTCGGCGTCGTTCGTCCCGCGCGGGCCCGAGCCGCTCGCGGGCGCGGCCGCGGGGCGCGCGCCCGTCGCGGTGCGCTCGGTCGGCGGCGCGGCCACGCTCGGGGCGGTGCACGTCGCGGGCCGCGGGCGGCGGCCGGCCGATCGGTGGGGGCGCGTCGTGACCGAGCTCGAGGCCGGCTACGCGTCGGGCGACGACGACCCCAGGGACGACGTGGCGCGGCGGTTCACCTTCGACCCGAGCCACAACGTCGGGCTCATCCTCTTCGACCAGGTGCTCGCCTGGAAGACGGCGCGCTCGGCCACGATCGCCGAGCGGGAGCTCTTCGCCGCGTCGCCCGAGCCCGGGATCAGGTCGCTGCCCTCCAAGGGGGGCGTGTTCGGCGCCGCCTACGTGAACCCGCGGATCGTGGTGCGGCCGGCGCGCTGGCTCGACCTCAAGGCGGGCGCGGTCATCGCCGAGGCGACGGCCGACGTCGTCGACCCGCACAACCCCCGGGCGGGCGGCGTCCTCGCCAACTACGACGGCGGGGACAAGCGCCGCCGCGATCTCGGCGTCGAGCTCGACCTCGGCGTCGACGCGCGCATCGCGATGGGCAGGCTCGTCACCATCCAGCTCGGCACCGAGGCCGGCGTCCTCTTCCCCGGCGGCGCGTTCGACGACGCCGCCGGCACGGAGCTCCCCGATCAGTACCTGCTCACGCTCAAGCTGGGCGTGATCCACTGATCCGGCCGGGGCTCACCGGCCCTCGAGCGAGCTCGCGCGCGACACGGCAGACGAGGGCCGCCCAGGGTGGTAGAGGGCGTCTGCGTGGCGGGCGCGGCGAGCGCGCGGCTCGTCGAGGTCGGGCGACGGCGCCGGCCGCGGCCTCGCCCTCCGGAGGAGAGACATGGGAGAGAAACGATGCGCAAACGACTCGCGCTGAGCCACCTTCCGACCCCGATCCAGCGCCCGCAGCGGCTGGCCGAGGCGCTCGGCGTCGACCTCTACGTGAAGCGCGACGACATGACCGCCGGCGCGGAGGCCGGCAACAAGATCCGCAAGCTCGAGTACCTGCTCGCCGCCGCGCGGGAGGAGGGCGCCGACTGCGTGATCACCTGCGGCGGCCTGCAGTCGAACCACGCGCGCGCGACCGCGCTGCTCAGCGCCTCGCTCGGCCTGCGCTCCTTGCTGTTCCTGCGCACCGCGGATCCGTCGGCCGGGGCGCCGCTCGGGGGCAACGTGCTGCTCGACCGGCTCGCCGGCGCGGAGATCCGGCTGATCTCGCCCGAGGCGTACCGGGACCGCGACGCCGTCATGGCCGAGGCGGCCGCCGAGATCCGCGCGGCGGGCGGCCGGCCGTACGTGATCCCCGAGGGCGGCTCGAACGGCCTCGGCGCGCTCGGCTACGTGCGCGCGATGGAGGAGATCCGGAAGCAGCTCGACCTCGGCCTCGCGGGGGGCAAGCCGTTCGACGTCGTCGTGCACGCGTGCGGCTCGGGCGGGACGGCGGCGGGCACGGCGCTCGGCGCGGCCCGCTACGAGGTGGCCGGCGAGGTGCGCGCGATGGCGGTGTGCGAGGACAGGGCGACGTTCGCGCGCGTCGCGGTCGCGATCATGGACGACGCGCGCTCGCTCGATCCGCGCCTCGGCGCGCCCGCCCACCTCGTCATCGACGACTCCGCGCGGGGGCCGGCCTACGGGGTGTCCACGCCGGAGCAGCGGGCGCGGATCGTGAAGGCGGCGCGGCTGTCGGGGCTCGTCCTCGACCCGGTGTACACGGGCAAGGCGTTCTCCGGGCTCTGGGACATGGCCGAGCGGGGCGAGCTCTCGGGCAAGCGGGTGCTGTTCCTGCACACCGGCGGGCTGCCCGGGCTCCTCGCGCAAGGCGCCGACTTCGCGGACGCTCTCTAGGGCGGGCCGCCCCGCCGGCCGCTCCGCCGGCCGGGTCAGTCCCCGCCGCGCCACCACGCGTCGGCCAGCGACGCGTCTTCCAGCGTGTCGATCTCCATGTAGCCGCCGTGCGTGTCGATCTTGTGCAGGTCCGCGCCCGACTCGAGCATGTGCTCCAGCAGATCGATGAGGTAGGCGCGCTGGAACGAGCGGCCCTCGCGGAACTCCGGCCGCTCCGCGAACGCGGCGCGCGCGGCGTCGAACGCGGCCAGCAGCCGCGCGGCGCCCCGCGCCGACAGCTTCATCACCCCGATGAACTCGCCCGTCGCCGCCTCTGAGGGGATGCGGCGCGAGATCTCCACGACGCGGTCCCCGTCGGCGCGGAGCTTCTCGGCGTCGGTCTCGGGGTGCTGCGAGCGGTTCACATACCGGCGCCGCCAGTCCGTGTCGCAGGCGAGCGCGATGTCGTGCGGAGAGCGCACAAGATCCGCCACGATCCCGGGCCGGTAGACGATGTCCGCGTACGTCGAGACGAAGCCGCCCTCGAGGTGCTCGCGCGCGCAGAGCAGCGAGAGCAGGATGTTGTTCTGCTCCCAGTCGCGGTTCTCGACGTACGTGAGATCCGGGTAGGCAGCCCGGATCACCTCGGCCTTGTAGCCGCAGACGAACACGACGTCCGACCGCTTGAAGCCGCCCGCCGCGAGCGCGTCGAGGATGCTGTCGAGCATCGGGCGGCCGAGGATCGGGACCAGCGTCTTCGGCAGCTCTTCGGTGAGGTGACGCAGCCGGCTGCCCCGGCCCGCCCCGATGATCACGGCCTTCACGGCTCCGCCGTTACCACGGACGGACGGGGAGATCTCAGGGACCTGAAAAGCCACGAGAAAACACGCGGGATCCCGGCCCCCGTTATGGAAACGTGACCGTGAGCTGACCCCGTGCCGCGGACCACCAGGCTACGACCCGAGCATGGAGATCGCGATCGTCCTCATCGCCCACTCTACGCTTTCGGTCTTTTTCCAGACCTTCTTCCTGCACCGGTACGCCTCGCACCGGATGTTCACGATGTCGAAGCGGTGGGAGCGGACTTTTCACTTCCTGACGTACCTGACGCAGGGCTCTTCGTACCTGGTTCCGTGGGTTTACGCGATCTTGCACCGCATGCACCACGCGTACAGCGACACGCCGAAGGACCCGCACTCGCCGCGGTACTACTCCAGCGTCGTCCCGATGATGCTCGACACGGCGAAGCGCTACGACGCCATCTACGACGGCACGGCCGACGTGGAGCCGCGCTTCCGCGGCGGCTACCCCGAGTGGCGCACGCTCGATCGCATCGGCAACTCGTGGATCAGCCGGCTCGCGTGGGGCACGGGCTACGTGGTCTTCTACGCGGCCTTCGCCTCGCACTGGTGGCAGTTCCTGTTCCTCCCGCTCCACTGGACCATGGGCCCGCTGCACGGGGCGATCGTGAACTGGTGCGGCCACCGCTACGGCTACCGCAACTTCAACAGCGACGACGACTCCCGCAACACGCTGGCCCTCGACCTCGTGACGCTCGGCGAGCTCTTCCAGAACAACCACCACAAGTACGCGATGAGCCCGAACTTCGCGGTGCGGTGGTTCGAGATCGACCCGGCCTACCAGGTCATCCGCGTGCTCGCCTGGCTGGGCATCCTCCAGATGTCCGACAAGCGCCAGGTCGCCCGGCTGGAGCCCGAGGTCGCGCGGGCCGAAGGGTAGGGGCGACCTTTCTGCCGGCCGCTCGCACGGCGCGGCCGGGGCGCGAGACGGCGCGGCCGCCCGCGAGGCCGCGGAGCCGAGGCGCGCGGAGGCCCCGCGCGCCGACCCGCTCGAGGTTACTCGAACAGCAGCCGGAACGCGCCGGGCACGTCCTTCGGCCCGATCTTCACCTTGCGCTCGTTGAACTCCGGGAGACAGGCCTGGTAGGCCGCGTCCACCCGCAGATCGCTCCCGTCCCAGCTCGGCCGCCAGATCTCCATCGTGTCGCGCGCGAGGTCGATGACGTCCCTGAACTGCCCGCGCTCCTTCAGGATCTGCGTGCTGAGCCCGTACATCAGCAGCCCGCCCGGGATCGCCCCGAGCGCCGTCGTCGCCAGGGCCGGGTAGCAGATGCGCGCCGTCTTCACCCCGAACTTCCCCTGGATCTCCGCCATCGTCTGGCGCTGCAGCTTCTTCGCGCCGGCGAGCGGGCCCATCGCGTAGACCGGATCGTCGCTCGGGTAGTCGTAGTCGCAGAACGACACGACGCTCTCGCCCTTCGCGAGCAGCCCCGCCGCGGCGAGCGGCTCGGCCCACAGGAGCGACGACGTGCCCATGAACTTGTTCGTCCGCTCGATGTCCGCGTCGTTCGCGACGTCCACCTCGACGAGCCCGAGCTTGCGGATGTTCTCGGGGCGCGAGAAATCCGGCACCTGGAGCACCGGGTCGAACGCGACGTCGAGGTCCTTCACCTTCGTCGGCCCGTGCTCCGCGTACCGCTTCATCGCGCCGGCCGCGATGCCGTTCACGAGGTGCACCGCCCGATACCGCTCCTTCAGCGCGGCGACCACCTCGTCGATCACCTGCGGTCGCGTGGCGTCGTTGTTCCAGAAGCGCGCCGTGAGCCCCTCGGCCGCCGCCGCGTCCGTGATCGCCTTCACGTGGTGCGGGCCGATCTGCATCTTCTCGCTGTCGAAGTGCACCGCGAAGACGGCGGCCCGCTCCCCGAAGAGCAGCTGCAGCGCGAGCGCCCGGGTGATGCCGTTCGAGCCGCCCAGGATCAGCACCGCCGTGTCCTGGGCGATCTGCGTGCCGGCCGGGCTGATGCGGGCGCGGTGCGCCGCGAGCTGCTCGTTCGCCACGCGCGCGCCGTGCTCGGCCAGCGCGCCGACGAACGAGCGGCGATCCAGGCCGCCGAGAGGAAGCTTCTTGAAGGTCTCTAGGTCATCCATCACGTCCGGCGTCTTACCGTCTCCCGCGGTCCGCGTCACGACTGGACAGCTGCCGCCCGTCCCGGCGCGCCCCCGTCGCGGCGCCGAAGGGGGAGCCCCGCCTCCGTCCGAGCCGTGATAGAAGGATCCCGTGAAGACGGTTCTTGTCACCGGCGGCAGCGGGTTTATCGGGCGCGGTCTCGTGAAGGAGCTGCTCGCGCGGGGGGATCGCGTGACGGTGCTGACGCGCGACGTCGGGCGGACGCAGGCGTCGCTGCCCGGGGCGCGCGTCGTGTCGTGGAGCCCCTACAGCGCGGGGCCGTGGTTCGAGGAGCTCGACGGGGTGGACGGCGTGATCCACCTGGCGGGCGAGTCGATCGTCAAGCGGTGGTCCGAGGACGCGCGGCGCGAGATCGTGAACAGCCGCATCGACACGACCCGCCTCATGGGCGAGGCGATCGGCAAGGCCAAGCGCAAGCCGAGCGCGTTCGTCTGCGCCTCCGCGGTGGGCTACTACGGCCCGCAGCCGGGCGAGAAGGTGCTCGACGAGGGCGCCCCGCCCGGGCAGGGCTTCCTCGCCGACGTCGTGGTCCGCTGGGAGGAGGCCGCGCGCGCCATCGAGGAGCAGCACGGCGTCCGCTCGGTGCAGCTGCGGATCGGCGTGGTGATCGGCGAGGGCGGCGGCGCGCTCGACAAGATGATCGCGCCCTTCCGGTTCTTCCTCGGCGGGCCGATCGGCGACGGCAAGCAGGTGATCCCGTGGATCCACCGCGACGACGTCGTGGCGCTGACCCTGCTCGCCCTCGACAGCGACGCGGTGCGCGGCCCCCTCAACGTGACCGCGCCGCACGCGGCGACCGGCGAGGAGGTCGCGCAGGCGATCGGCGCCGTGCTCCGCCGGCCGTCGTGGCTCCGCGTGCCCGAGGCCGTGGTGAAGCTCGGGATGGGCGACGCGGCCGAGATCGTGACCACCGGGCAGCGCGCCTATCCCCGGCGGGCGGAGGAGCTTGGCTACAAGTTCCGCTACGCCCAGCTGACGCCCGCGCTCGAGTCGATCTTCAGCCGCTGAGCGAGCGGCCCGCGCCTCCGAGCGCCCGCGGCGGAGCGGGCGTCCATCCGCCCCGGCAGGGAAGGATCTGCCTGGGCAGCTGGGCGCCGCGCCGCGGCGCCCAGCTGCTGCCCACGCAAGAAGAGCCGCCGGTGGCGCGCTGAGAAGTCGACCGTTGTCGAGCAGCGCACCATCGGGAGCCCGGACGGCGGTTTCCCAGCGCTCCCCCAAGCGCTCCGTCCGCTTCCATGCTTACGACATCGCGCACCGAGAAGCTTTCGGGATGAGTTGGATTGGCGCGTGCAGGGTATCCCGACTCATGGGCGCGGCGCATCCCCCCATCGCGACGCCAGACACAAAGTCGTTAGGGGAATCCCCTTGCCGCAGCGCACAATCGCGGGGTTGCTCGTCGGAGGCGGTTTTCCAGGGCGTGAGCGGGGGTGAGGAGCGGACGCAGCCAACTGTCGCCGTCCGGACAGGCAACTACCCCGACCCCCATGCGGCGCGGCCGGGGGGCGGACAGGCGCGCTCGTACGCTCATGGGCTGATGCCGCGACTCTGGAGGATCTCGCGCACCACGGCCTGCGCGGACGTGGGCAGCTCGGCGAGCGAGGCGCGGGCGAGCTCCACGAACTTCATGCCGCGCGCGCGCTTCAGCGCCTCGACGGCCGCGGCGCGCTCCTCGGCGCCCTCGTGCTGGAGGATGCCGAGGAGCATCTCGCCGGCCTCGAGCGTGTCGATCTTCGCGATCGCGCGCACGGCGCTGGCGCGGACGGCGGGCGCCTGCGACTCGCGGTAGATGCGGGCGAGCGGATCGAAGGCGTGGGCGAAGCGGAGCTCTTCGAGCGCGCGGGCGGCCTCGTGGACGACGGTGGGGTCGGGGTCCACGAGCGCGTCGCGGAGCGTGATGAACGTGCGCTTGTAGAGGAAGCGGGAGAGCGCGCGGACCACGGCCACCCGGATCTTCGGCTCGGGGCGGCGGAACAGGTGCTCGAGCGGCGAGAGGATCGTGTAGAGCTCGACGGTCGCGAGCTGCTCGGCGAGGCTGATGAGCTGCTGCGCGGGCGAGCGCTGCGCCGGGGCGGCCTCGGGCGTCGCGCCCTCGACGGCGAGCGCGGTCAGGCGGGAGAGCATCGCGCGGCGGCGGGTGACCTCGGACCACTGCGCCGGGTCGAGGACGATGTCGCCGCACGCCTGGCTGGCGCTGCCGGCCTGCTCCCACTCGACGAGGTCGATGTGCCAGACGTCGGGGAAGCCGAGCTCGTGGCGGAGGTGCGCCGGCAGCGGCGACGCGTCGATCGGCAGGTCCTGCGCGTTCACGTAGCGGCCGCCGGCGCGGGCGTAGTGCTTCTTCCGGGTCTCCTCGAGCGGCAGCTGCGTGAGGGCGCGGTAGACGCTGCCCACCTTGCTGTACTGCCCCGCCTCGCCGAGCGCGATCACGGCGGCGAGCAGCGCGTTCTCGGCGATCTCGGGCGGCGCGGCGCGCTTCTGCGAGACGGCGGACACCTCCTGCCAGAGCCGGGCCTGCGCGAGCACGGCGAAGTTGGCGACGGCGGTGAGCCCCTCTTTGCGCGCGTACGCGGCCATCTCGCGGGCGAGCGTGGCGGCGGCGGAGATCTCGCCCTGCTTCTCGGCCGCGGCGACGGCCTCCTCGTAGGACTGGAGCGCGTAGTAGCGCAGGTGGTCCTCGCGCAGGATGCGGATGACGTTCACGTAGCCCTCGAGGACGTGCTCGAAGGCGCGGCTCTCGCGGCCGACGGCGATGAGGACCTGGTAGCAGTCGAAGGCGCGCTCGCGCTGGCCGATGGTCTCGTACCGGTCGGCGGCCTCTTCGAGCAGGTGGACGGAGGCGAAGACGGCCTCGCGCGCGGCGGTGGCGTCGCCCGTGCGGAGCGAGGTGCGGGCGAGGTTGAAGCGGGCGAGGCCGGCGGCGTAGAGGTCGCTGCCCGACGAGGAGAGCAGCTGGGCGAGGCGCGACCAGAGGGCGCGTGCGCGGGCGAAGTCCTGGCCGCGCTCGCGGGCGATGGCGGCCTGCGCGACGAGGCCGGCGGCCTCGTACTCGTCGGCGGCGCGGGCGTAGAGCCGCTTCTGCCGCTCGGGGTCCTGCTCGCGCTCGGCCCAGGCGAGCACGGTGCGCGCGCGGTCGATGGGCGGGACGTGGGCGATGAGGGGGCGCTGGCTGTGCTCGCCGCCCGCGTACCAGGCGACGGTGAGGGCGCTCCTCGGGTCGCCGAGGCGGACCAGCACGTCGCGGAGCTCGTCCGTCATGGCGACGTAGTCGTCCTCGCGGGCGATGGTGTGCTGGAGGGCGCTGAAGAGCGCGTCGCGCGCGCGGGAGAGATCGCTCCTGGCCAGCGCGGAGCGGGCCTCGTCGCGGAGCTCGTGCAGGGGGCGGACGCCTTGGGTCATGCGGGTGGCCGGCGGGGGAGCGTAGTACAGGTCGGGGGAGGGCGGCGCGGCGCCTGCGAGGGCGGCGCGGCGCCTGCGCTCCCGTCCTCTCTGCGTGGGAGGTCGCTCGCGTCGCCGCGAGACGAGGTCCTGTCATGGCACGAAGCCCGCTCACGAGGCGCGATCCGGGCATGCCGGCGCTCGACGCCGGGCGGCCGGGGCTTGAACGGAGGGCCGGCGGCCGGCGGGTGCGCAGGGGAGAGGGCGGTCGGACCGCCTGTCGAGCGGTGATCTCGATGGGCAAAGGGCGGTCGGACCGCCCGGCGAGGCGCGATCTCGATGGGCAAAGGGCGGTCGGACCGCCCGGCGAGGCGCGATCTCGATGGGCAAAGGGCGGTCGGACCGCCCGGCGAGGCGCGATCTCGATGGGCAAAGGGCGGTCGGACCGCCCGGCGAGGCGCGATCTCGATGGGCAAAGGGCGGTCGGACCGCCCGGCGAGGCGCGATCTCGATGGGCAAAGGGCGGTCGGACCGCCTGTCGAGCGGTGATCTCGATGGGTAGAGGGCGGTCGGACCGCCGCCCGACGAGCCGTGATCTCGATGGGTAGAGGGCGGTCGGACCGCCTGCCGAGCATGAGCGCGTGTCGGTCCAGCGCGTGGATCTCGCGGATACACCTCCGGATCACCAGATGGGCCGGGCGTTTTTTCGCTCGCGATGTGGGACGAGGCGCGCCACGATAGCTCCTATCGAGCATCTCCTGCGTGCGGTGTCGGGCGGTGAGCCGCGGACGCTCGCAAGGAGTCGATCAAGCCATCGAGTAGGCTCGGCAGGTCCGGCTTTGGCGCGTGATCCCGTATCGAGGCCAAGGTCGGACCGGCGGAAGACGCTACCGTGCCGGAGCGAGGCGCTCCGGGCGCAGGCCGCCCATTGTCCTGGGGAGAGGGAGACGGATGAACGCTCGTGAGCCCAAGAAGGAAACCATCGCTGCGCAGGCAGCATCACCGGCCGCGCCGGACGCCGGAGCGCGCGGCAAGAGCCGAGACCCCGCGTCCGCCGCCCGGGCGGGGTCCGGTAAAGACACCGAGGCTCCGAAGGGCCTGCCCGGCGCGCCCAAGGCGCCGGAGCTGCCCGCGCCCGCGCTGCCGAAGGGCGGCGGCGCGATCCGCGGGGTGGATGAGAAATTCTCCGCGAACCCGGTGACGGGCACGGGGTCGTTCTCGATCCCGCTGCCGCTGAGCCCCGGCCGCGCCGGGTTCGGGCCGGCGATGGCGGTGACGTACGACTCGGGGGCTGGCAACGGCCCGTTCGGCGCCGGCTGGCAGCTGTCGATCCCGCGCATCACGCGAAAGACCGACAAGGGACTTCCACGTTACGACGACGCGCACGAGAGCGACGTGTTCGTCCTGTCCGGCGCGGAGGATCTCGTGCCCGCGCGGTCGCTCGACGGCGCCGAGCTCGATCAGTACGAGACCGAGAGCGAGAAGGTGATCCGCTACCGTCCGCGCGTCGAGGGCGCATTCGCGCGGATCGAGCGCCGCGAGGTGAAGGCGAGCGGGAACGTGTACTGGACGGCGACGACGCCGGACAACGTCACGAGCGTCTACGGGCGGAGCCCGGAGGCGCGGATCGCCGACCCGGCCAGGCCGGAGCGCATCTTCTCGTGGCTGCTGGAGGAGACCCGGGACGACAAGGGCAATGTCGTGGCCTACGCGTACAAGGCGGAGGACCTGACCGGCGTGGCGCGCGACGAGGCGGCGGAGGGCCACCGCCACGCGGGCCGCGCGGCGGTCGCGAACCGCTATCTCAAGCGCGTCCGCTATGGGAACACCGTGCCGGGCGACGCGGAGAGCAGCCTGTTCGAGGTCGTCTTCGATTACGGCGAGCACGACGCCGCCGCACCCACGCCTGTGGCGAGCGCCCCGTGGCCCGTCCGCCAGGACCCGTTCTCCGTGTACCGTGCCGGCTTCGAGATCCGCACGTACCGGCTCTGCCGTCGCGTGCTGATGTTTCACCAGATGTCCGAGCTCGGCGAGGCGCCGTGCCTCGTGCGGTCGCTCGACCTCACGTATGCGGAGAACGCTACCCTGACGCGGCTCGCCACCGCGACGCAGGCCGGCTATGTCCGCGATCCGCAAACCCAGGCGTACAGCCGCGAGGCGCTCCCGCCGATCGCGCTGACGTACAGCGAGCCGGTGATTCACCGCGAGGTGAAGTCGCTCGATCCCGAGAGTCTGCGCGACCTGCCCGGCGGCGCGATGGGGGCCGGGCGGCGGTGGGTCGATCTCGATGGAGAGGCGCTGCCCGGCGTGTTGATCGAAAAGGGCGAGGCGCTGTATTACAAGCAGAACCTCGGCGGGGGCCTCCTGTCCCCGGCGCGGCCGCTGCCGTCGCGGCCGGCGGTCCTGAACGGCGGGCAGCTGCTCGACGTCGACGGGGACGGGCGCAAGGAGATGGTGGTGTTCGAGCGGCCGGTGGCGGGCTACTTCGACCGCACGGACGCTGGTTGGGCGGCGTTTCGCCCGTTCGCGTCACAGCCGAACGTCGACTGGAGCGACCCGAACGTCCGTCTCATCGACCTCAACGGCGACGGGCACGAGGACATCCTGATCACGGGGCCCGACACGTTCACGTGGTATCCGTCGCTCGCCAAGGGCGGCTTCGACCGGCCGATCACGATCACGCGCCCGAGCGACGAGGAGCGCGGGCCGGCGCTCGTGTTCGCCGACGCAGTGCAGAGCATCTTCCTGGCCGACATGAGCGGCGACGGGCTGGTCGACCTCGTGCGCATCCGCAACGGCAGCGTGTGTTACTGGCCCAACCTCGGGCATTGCCGTTTCGGCGCCAAGGTGCAGATGGGCGGCAGCATGCGGTTCGATTATGCGGACCGCTTCGACCCGAAGCGCATCCGCCTCGCGGACGTGGACGGCTCGGGGACGACCGACATCGTTTACCTGCATCCGGACGGCGTGCGCTTCTATGCGAACAACGCCGGCAACACGCTGGCCGCGCCGGTGATCCTGCCGCGGCTGCCGGACGTGAGCGAGCTCGCGGCGGTCGACGTGCTCGACCTGCTCGGCTCCGGGACCGGGTGCCTGGTGTGGGCCTCGTCGCTGCCCGGGGCGCGCCCGGCGGTGCGCTACATCGATCTGCTCGGGAGCAAGAAGCCGCATCTGTTGACGTCGGTCGCCAACAACCTCGGCAGAACGACGACGGTGACGTATGCGCCGTCGACGAAGTTCTACCTCGCCGACCGGGCGGCGGGCCGCCCGTGGGTGACGCGGCTGCCGTTCGTGGTGCACGTCATCGAGCGCGTCGAGGTGTTCGACGCGGTCTCGCGGCATCGCTTCGTGACGACGTATGCTTACCACCACGGCGACTACGATGGGGTGGAGCGGGAGATGCGCGGCTTCGGCATGGTGGAGCAGCGGGACACGGAGTCGTTCTCGGCGTTCAGCGGGACGGGCTTCGCGCCGCCCGCGGCGAACGCCGATCCCGAGCTGCACCTGCCGCCGGTGCTGACGAAGACGTGGTTCCACACGGGCGCGTGGATCGAGGGGGCGAAGATCTCGGCGCAGTACGAGAGCGAGTATTACGCGGGCGACGCAGGGGCGGTTCGCCTGGAGGATACGGTGCTTCCCGAGGGGCTCAGCGCCGTGGAGATGCGCGAGGCGTGCCGGGCGCTCAAGGGGCGGCCCCTCCGCCAGGAGATTTATGCGCTCGATGGCTCGGCGGAGGAGCCGCGTCCGTACGTCGTCGCGGAGAGCAGCTACGGGCTCCGGCGGCTCCAGCCCGCGGTGGGCCGTGCGCACGCCGTGTTCTTCGCCCATCCGCGCGAGACGCTGGAGTACCATTACGAGCGCAACGAGAGCGACCCGCGCGTGACGCATGCGCTCACGCTGGAGGTCGACAACCACGGCGCGGTGAAGCGGACGGCGCAGATCGGGTATCGCCGGCGGGCGGCGTGGGCGGAGTTCCCCGAGCAGGAGGAGGGGAAGGCGACGCTGACGGAGAACGACGTGGTGCACCAGATCCCGGACCAGGAGGGTGCTTATCGGATCGGGGTGCCGATCGAGAGCCTCACTTACGAGCTGCACGGCCTGCCGCTCGGCTCGGACGGGGTGCTCGCGTTCCAGGACGTCCTCGACGCGGCGGACGAGGCGGCGGACCTCGCTTACGACGGGACGCCGAGCGGGGGCTTCGAGAAGCGCCTGTTGCAGCACACGCGCACGAGGTACTGGAGCGACGATCTCACGGGGCCGCTGTCGTTCGGCGAGATCGGAAGCAGGGCGCTGCCGTATGAGAGCTACGCCAAGATCCTCACGCCCTCGCTGATTACATCCGTGTTCGGGGCCAGCGTCACGAGCGGCGTGCTTGCGGAGGGCGGCTACCTGCAGCTCTCGGGCGACGCGGACTACTGGGTGTCCTCGGGGCGGGCGGTGCCCTCGGCGGCCCACTTCTACCAGCCGACGGCGTTCGTCGATCCGTTCGGCAACACGTCGCAGGTCGTCTACGACGACCCGTATCGGCTGCTCGTGACCCAGGTGACGGATCCTCTGAGCAATGCCGTGATTGCCGTGCCCGATTACCGCGTCCTCGCCCCGAGGAAGCTCACGGACGCGAACGGCAACGTGAGCGAGGTGCGCTTCGACGCGCTGGGCAGGGTCACGCTGTTGGCGGTGATGGGCAAGCCGGGGGCCGGCGAGGGCGACACGCCCGAGGACCCGACGGTCACGTTCACCTACGACCTGGAGCGATTCCAGAGCACCGGCAAGCCGAACGTGGTGCATGCCCGCGCCCGCGAGCAGCACGGCGCTGGCAACACGCGCTGGCTGGACACGTATACGTACTCCGACGGCTCGGGCAACGAGGTGCTGCGCAAGGTGAATGCGGAGCCGGGGCTGGCGCCCGAGCGGGACGGGACCGGCGCGCTTGTGCACGACGCGCAGGGCGACCTGGTCTTCTCGCACGCGACGCCGCGCTGGGTCGGCACCGGGCGCACGGTGCTGGACAACAAGGGCAATCCGGTCAAGCAGTACGAGCCGTTCTTCAGCGCGACGTACGAGTACGAGGACGAGGCGGAGCTCGTGGAGTGGGGGGTCACGCCGATCCTGCGGTACGATCCGCTCGGCCGGCTCACCCGTACCGACCTGCCGAACGGCACGTTCTCGCGGGTGGAGTTCGACGCGTGGAAGCAGACGTCGCACGATCCGAACGACACGGTGCTGGAGAGCACGTGGTACGCGGCGCGCCAGGCGCTGCCAGCGGGCGACCCGGAGCGGCGTGCGGCGGAGCTCGCGGCGGCGCACGCCGGGACGCCGGCGGTGAGCCACCTGGACGCGCTGGGACGAGTATTCCGCGCCGTGGCGGACAACGGGGCTGAAGGGCAGTACGTCACCCAGACGACGCTCGATATCGAGGGGCAGCCGCTCGCGATTACGGACGCGCGCGGCAACCTGGCGATGCAGCATCGCTTCGGGCTGGGCGGGCAGCTGCTCTACCAGAGCAGCAACGACGGCGGCGAGCGGCGGATGCTGGCGGGCGCGACCGGCCAGCGGCTGCGGGCTTGGAACGGGCGAGGGTTCGCCTACCGCTCGTCGTACGATGTCCTGCGCCGGCCGACGCACGAACACGTGCAGCTGGGCTCGGGCAGCGAGCGGGTGGTGCGCCGTTACGTCTATGGCGAAGCGCATCCGCAGGCGACGTCGCTGAACCTGCGCGGCCGGCCGTACCAGGTGTATGATGGCGCGGGAGTTGTGACGAGCCAGGCGTACGACTTCAAGGGCAACGTGCTGCAGGCCTCGCGGCGGCTGCGCAGTGACGTGCACGCGGACGCCGACTGGTCGGTGCTGGCGGGGCTGACGGATGTGTCCGCCATCGCGACGGCGGCCGCTCCGTTGCTGGAGACGGAGAGCTTCGACACGCAGACGGCATACGACGCGCTGAACCGGCCGACGAGCGTGACGGCGCCGGACGCGAGCGAGGTGAAGCCGACGTACAACGAGGCGGGGCTGCTGGAGCGGGTGGAGGCGCGGATTCGCGGCGCTGTGGCGTGGACGACGTTCGTGGACGACATCGATTACGACGCGAAGGGGCAGCGCGAGCGGATCGAGTATGGCAACGGCACCTTCACGGATTACACGTATGACCCGCTGACGTACCGGCTCACGCGCCTGAAGACGACGCGGAGCTCGGACAGCGCGGTGCTGCAGAACCTGAGGTACGTGTACCTATGAACGTGTCAACCTCGGGACAACGATTCACGTCGACCTCCGGCCGGGAGCAGGGGTCTGCGTGGACTTGGCCCGCCGCGGTGCCGCTGGCGCTTGCCGGGCGGACGCCGGCTGGACGGACCGCTGAGACGAGGCGGCGGCCCCAGCCGCTTCGGGCGGCTCGGCAGCCGCTGCGCGACGAGGCAGCCGCTGAGGGCGGCTGGTCTGCGCGACGTGCTTGAGCACCTTCTGCTGGCGCAGCATGCGCAGCTCGCCGTCGGACAGTGGCGCGATGGGCGGCAACCCCTCGCGCTCGTAGATCGTGTCGAGTGCGGGCACGGTGCGGGTGCGCACGCCCGAGCCGTACGCCGTGGGGCGTGGCTGCCCCGTCGGCGGCCCGGTCCGTCGCCGCTCGCCGGTCGCCTTCACCCGCATTCTGGAGAGCTTGGTCTCCGTCGAGCGCGGGATGGCGTAGCGGTAGGGTTCGTTGTTCTTCAGCATGTGCCAGGCAATCGTGACGAGCTTGCGCGCCGTCGCTACCACCGCCACGTTGCGGTTCTTCTTCTTGGCGAGGCGGCGGAAGAAGACCCCCAAGGGACCAGGGTGCGCGGACAGATGCTGTGCCGCTTGCACGAGCATCCAGCGCGCCTGCCCTTTGCCCTGCTTGGTGATCGGGCCGTGGTAGCAATGCTCCGCCGACTGTCGGGTCGATGGCACGAGCCCCATATAACTCGCAGCAGCGTCGGGATCTTTGAAGCGCTGAATGTCACCAAGCGTCGCCAGCAGCGTCTGCGCAACCGCCACATCCACCCCCGGCAGCGTCATGAGCAGCCGTACCCGTGGGTCATCGTACCCATCCACCGCCAGCGCTTCATCCACGGCTTTCATCTCTATCTCGATCTGACGCAGCAATCTCAGCTCGCTGTCGATGGCGAGGCGCCCCGCAGCGTCGAGCTCCAGCGTCTGAAGCCAGCGCATGCCCTTGGTTCCAAACAGATCGCTGACCGGTGGCTCCATCAACCGCTGGTGCAGCACCGCGTGAATGCGGTTCTTGACGCGCGTCCGATCGGAGACCAACGACGCACGGCGAGCGGTCAGCCGCCGGCGAGCTTGCGTCATGCCGTCCGGCTGCCACACCCGGGGCAAGAAGTCGGCCCGCAGCAGCTGAGCCAGCACCAGCGCGTCGACCTTGTCCGTCTTCACCTTGGCCTCGGCGATGGCGCGCGTGCGCATCGGATTGGAGACGACGAGCTCGCCGGTATACGGCCGCAGAAGCTCGACAATGCTCCATGTGTTCGTCGTGGCCTCCAGCGCCACACGGGCCTTCGGACCCAGCCGCTTCGTCGCAAAGCGAACGAGCTCCTCTCGGGTACACGCGAAGCGTTCCCGATGCAGGATGCGGCCGTCCTCGGCGCGAAGCACCACGGCCTCCACCACACGCTTGTGGACATCCAACCCCACGACAGTCATACTTCACCTCGTGCGGTGCGAGCGGGGCCGTGCTGCCCGGGTGCCCAGGCGAGCGAGTCCCCTTCGCGGGACCCGGCGAGCTGGATGGCCCTCGAGGCCGACGGTCCAGCACGCCGACGAAACAACAGGTCGTACGGCACCTACCTATTCGAGCTCCCAGCTCAACCGGGTGGGCCGGAGGGGCGGTCACATACGACAGCGGGTTCTGGACCCATACTCGTAACCGACCGACCCCGGGGTGAACGACCCCCTCGCACCGCACGTTTGGTTGAGACAGCGTCTCACCCCGTCCCATGCCCGGTGCGAGGGAGGCCAGCATGGGACGACGCCTTTGCAAGTTCCTTCTCAGCTCGGGCTCGTCAGGTCGCTCCGAAGCAGAACCTGAGGTACACGTACGACCCGGTCGGGAACATCGTGGAGATCGGGGACAGCGCGCAGCAGACGGTGTTCTTCAACAACGATGTGGTGTCGCCGAGCGCGCAGTACGAGTACGACGCGGTCTACCGGCTGATCGAGGCGACGGGGCGGGAGCACGCGGGGGGGCTGTCGGACGCGCCGCGCGACCAGAACGACCTGCCGATCCAGTCGCTGCCGCACCCGAACGACACGCAGGCGCTTAGGAACTATACGGAGCAGTACGTCTACGACGCGGTGGGCAACCTGCTGAGGATGGTGCACCAGGCGGGGACGGGGAGCTGGACGCGGTGGTACGCGTACGAGGCGGCGACCAACCGGCTGACGAGCACGACCGGGGACCCGGAGCACGGGCCGTTCAGCACCTATGCGCATGACGCGCACGGGAACATGACGTCGATGCCGCACATCACGGCGCTGACCTGGGACGAGAACGACCAGGTGCGGAGCACGGATCTCGGCGGCGGCGGCGATGTCTATTACGACTACGATGCTGCGGGGCAGCGCGTGCGCAAGGTGTGGGAGCACAGCGGGCTCGTGGAGGAGCGCATCTACCTCGGCGGCTACGAGGTGTACCGGAGGCGCAACAGCTCGGGGCTGGAGTTGGAGCGGCAGACGCTGCACGTGATGGATGGCGCGCGGCGTGTGGCGATGGTGGAGACGAAGACGGTGGACACGTCGGGGCCGTTCACTGTGACGCCGCGGGTGCGCTACCAGCTCGGCAACCACCTCGGGTCGGCGTCGCTGGAGGTCGATGCGGCGGGGCTGGTCATCGGGTACGAGGAGTATCATCCGTACGGGACGACGGCGTATTGGTCGGCGGCGTCGGGGATCGAGGTCTCGCAGAGGAGGTACAGGTACACGGGCAAGGAGAAGGACGAGGAGACGGGGCTGTACTACCACGGGGCGCGGTACTATGCACCGTGGCTCGGGAGGTGGACGAGCGCAGATCCCGCAGGGCTCGTGGATGGGCCGAATCTCTATGTTTACGTCGTGGGAAATCCATTGAAAAGTATCGATTCCACGGGGCTGGAGAGTGAGCCGCACGAAATTCGTGTCCGAGCTAGACCTCCGGGACTCTCATCCCGCGTTGAACGATGGGCCTATTCGGAGGACGGTAGTCGATTGGTTACCTCGAGTGCCGAAGATTTTGCGGAGAAGACCCGCGGGCTTCAGGTGTTTGTTTATGACAAGGACGCGGATGAGAGCAATACGGCTTTGGAGCGCAAGGCAGCAGAGCTTCATAAGGCGCGTTCAATGGCCGCTGGGCTCATCGACGCTTGGAATCAGGCGGGAAGTAACGCAGGTCGACCGGGAAAACACGCAGACGTAGAGGCCAACGGCGGCGCGGGCCAGAGCGCACAGGGTGAGTCCGCAGGTAATCAGCTGACGCAGGACATGGCGCTTGCCGCGGGCATCGTGAACGAGATGCTCGATGAGGACATCAAGCCGCGCGAAGGGGCCAGCCCTCATGGAATCGTGGGTGGGCGAAGGGAGGGAGCTGAGTCCACGCCATTGCTGCAGGCAGCCGCAAGCGGTGTCATGTTGGGAGCGTCCCTTCTTTCCCAAGCCATGATGAAAGCAATCAGGGCGGCTAGGCGATTGGCGAGCAGTGTCAAGATGCTACCGCCGAAGGGGACACTGCTTGACGGGGGTGGGGTTGGCCTCAAGGGGAAAGACTTTGAAAAATTCCTGACCGAGCGCTTGGGTGGTTCTGGATCGTTCAGTAGGGGCGGAAGAGATTTTGATGGTGGGGTCGGAAATCGCTGGTGGGAAGCGAAATCTGGCGATTATTGGAAGATGTTGGAGAATGAACCGCACAAGCTGCAGAAGTTTCGGTCTGATATGGCTGCAAGGCTACGTATTGCCCAGGATGGTAGTCCGTCTGCGTCTTACGAGATTTTCTCCAATAGTCCGATTCCTGAGCACATAAAGTCATGGCTCACCAAAAAGGGTATTCCGTACACCGAGGTTCTGAAGTGAGCTGCGGAGGTTTCGATGGGTCGATCTGCGTCCATTGTTGTTGGTATTCCGAAGCTCGGATCGAATGTCTATCGTGTTGTGAGTTCGTTGCTTGTGGCTGGATGGTCTTATGACGACCATGGGCACATAAGCTATTTGCCAGTGGGGGATCGGGGTGATTTTGATTGGCAGTGGGCGGAGCTTGATCGGTGGCCAGAAGTGGCCGCCGTAATCAAGAGAAAGGAGAGTGGGGGTGAGCTGGTTGGCGTTTCCTTGGTGTATGAGGATACGGGGTCCGGTGGGGAATTTTTGTTGAATCCAAGTGATGATAGTTTGTTGGTTAGTCTCACTATTAATATGCGCGATGTGCAAGGAGTGTCTGGTATCGTTGATTTTACATGGTATATCGAGCGCTTCATTCCTGCTGTTCTGCGTGTGGGGCTCTCTATTGAATATTTGAAGTGTAGTCAGCTCTGATGTAGAAGTATACGTGTGCCGCCGGAGGTTCCTACCGAAGGCGGTGCGCGGTCGACTCCGGGGCCGCGCGGCGAGCCCGGCGGCAGCACACGACGCCATGCAGGCCGTATTTTACCTGGACGGGCCGGGCGTCACGCGGAGCACGCTGGACATCGAGGGTCAGCCGCTCGCGATCACCGACGTGCGCGGCAACCAGGCGATGCAGCATCGCTTCGGGCTCGGCGGGCAGCTACTCTACCAGAACAGCAACGACGGCGGCGAGCGGCGGATGCTGGCGGGCGCGACCGAACAGCGGCTGCGGGCGTGGAACGGGCGAGGGTTCGCCTACCGCTCGTCGTACGATGTCCTGCGCCGGCCGACGCACGAGCACGTGCAGCTGGTATTGCCGCCCGGTCTCGATGATGCTCCAGCCCCTCGCATCGAGCATGCTGCGTGATGGTGAGGAGCTCTACGCAGCGAAGATGGCCATCATGGAGGGCGCGCGCTCCGCGTACGCAACGAGGGAGGACGACGCCCCTGAAGCCGCGGCACCTACATTCCGGCCAGCTGCCCCGAATTCTCATCGGAAAGAGCTACCGGCACGTGACTGCACCCATTCCGGCCACCGCTCGAAAATTACCACCCATCGTTGCTCCCACGCCCGCCTCACGACGGGGTAGGTCCACCAGCGGAGCGGAGCAGCGGCGCGGTGCCGGCCACAAAATAGGCGACGAGGAGACCTGATCTTGGCCGACAGCCTCCTCGTCGTGCTCCGGTTCTTGTGCCCAGGAATCGAAGCGGTTGCAGTGTTATCCAGAGCGCCATCGACATCAAGCGCTGGCAGCAGCAACCCCCCTCGGTCGTCGAAGCGCGCCCTGCTCGCTGCCCCGCCTGCGGCGTCGCGAGTTGTCCGCTCGGAGGCGCCATCCAGCTCCAAGGTCACGGCAGGCGCGAGCGGCAGGTCTGGGGCCCTGCCGGCCCGGACCAACCGCCCGAGGTGATGCCGGTCACCGCCCGCCGCTACCGCTGCCTCAGTTGCGGCGCCGTGCTCCTCGTCGTTCCTCGCGGTGTGCTCGGTCGGCGCGCGTACAGCGCCGCCGCGATAGGCTTCGCCCTCGCGCTCTGGGGCCTCGCGCTCGCGACGGCAGCCGAGGTCCGGCGGCGCGTGGGCCCGGCGAAGATCCTTGGCCAGAGCGCCGTCACCGGCTGGACCACGCTGCGCCGGTGGGCGCGCGATGTCGCGCAGCGACGTCTCTTTGTTGAAGCCCCCGGCTCAGGCCCGTCCGCATCACTTCGCCAGAGCGCGGCCAGCGCCGCGGCAGTGCTTGCGGCGAGCGCGGACCCGACGACGCGGGCGCTGCCGATCGAGCACCGCGCCTTCTTCGGCGCCGCGCACGCGGCGTGAGGGCCTCTGCCCCTTCGGAGCCCGAATCGTACAGCCCACCTGAGAGGATCCCTGCCGAAGACGCCGCTGATCCCGGACAAGGACCGCGCGCCAGCAAGGCGCAGAAAGGACCTGTTCGAATGGCTCTCGGCCCCGCCGACCACGCCGAGACCGTGGCGATCTATCGCGCCACGGTCATCGGCCCTCTGATGCACCGCGTGCTCACCCACGGCCAGCTCGCCGCCGAGCTGCGCACGCTTAGCGAGCAGCGGTTTCGACCGCCGGGCGCGCACAGCACGCGCACCTACTCGGTGCCCACGCTCCAGCGCTGGCTGTACGCATATCGCTCCGCTGGCCTCGACGGCCTGCGTCCGCAGCCACGCAGCGATCGAGGCTTCGCTCAGGAGCTCTCTGAGGAGCTGCGCGCGCTGCTGCTCGATATCCGGCGCGAGCATCCCGACGCCTCGGTGCCGCTCATCCTCAAGACGCTCGTCGATGAGGGGCGCCTCGAAGCGGGCAAGGTCTCCGAGCCCACCGTGCGGCGCCTGTACGCGGCGCACGGACTTCGCCGCCGCGCTGCGCGCGCCGAGGGCGAGCCGAAGACGCGGCTGCGCTGGCAAGCCGAGCGCCCCGGCGCGCTCTGGCACGGTGACGTCTGTCACGTGACCGGCTGTACCGTCGGCGGCAAAGCGATGCCGATCCGCATCCACGGGCTGCTCGACGACGCCTCTCGCTACGTCGTCGCGCTCGAGGCGCACACCACCGAGAAAGAGGTCGACATGCTCGGCATGACCGTCGACGCCCTGCGCCGTCACGGCAAGCCCGACGCGCTCTATCTCGATAACGGCTCGACCTACCGCGGCGACATCCTCAAGACCGCGTGCGCGCGGCTCGGCATCACGCTCCTGCACGCAAAGCCCTACGACCCTGAGGCGCGCGGCAAGATGGAGCGCTTCTGGCGCACGCTGCGCGAAGGGTGCCTCAACTATCTCGGCGCCGTGGCGTCGCTCGTCGACATCAACACGACGCTCCGCGCCTTCCTCGACAGGCGCTACCACCCGGCGCCACACGCGGGCCTGCTCGGCAAGACCCCGGCGCAGCTCTACGCAGCCCGTCCCGCCGGAGACAGCGCCGTCGATGAGAAGGCGCTACGCCGCGCGCTGACCGAGCGTACCCGGCGCCGCGTCTCGGGCGACAACATCGTCTCTGTCGACGGCGTCGCCTGGCAGCTCGACCAGGGCTACCTCGCTGGCCAGATCGTCTCTGTCGCCCGGTGCTTCATCGCGCCGGACGAGCCGCCGTGGGTCGAGCACGAGGGCAAGCGCCTTGTGCTGCATCCGGTCGACCCGCAGCGCAACGCGCGGCGCAAGCGGCCTCCGTGCGGTGGCCCTGCGGCGGATAAGCCGACGCGCCCGGTGGACTTCAACCCCGCGCGGACGCTCGGCCGCCGGGCGGGCGGAGGCGAGGACACGAGCGAGGCCGGAGGTGCAGTGTGAGCGAGTCGTACGTCCGCTTCTTCACCCTGTCGGCCGCGCCCTTCTGCAAGGAGATCCAGGACGGCGAGCTGTGGCTGCCGCCCTCCAAGGAGCGGCTGGTCGACGAGGTGTGCGAGGCCGTGCACGAGCACGCCCAGGTCCTGCTGGTCGGTGAGCCTGGCGCCGGCAAGACGTGTGTGCTGAGGGCGGTGCGTCATCGGTTGCCGCAGGCAGGCTTCCGGCTGACCTACTGCCACAACGCCACGCTGGGCCGTCGCGACTTCTATCGTCAGCTCTGCCATGCGCTCGGTCTCAACCCCGCTGCAACCGCGGCGGCCGTCTTCTATGCCGTCAGCGCGCATGTCGAGACACTCGGCCGCGAGCGCATCCACCCGGTCTTTCTGCTGGACGAAGCGCACCTGCTCCACCAGGACACGCTTGATCATCTCCACATCCTGCTCAATTACGAATGGGACAGTCGTGCCCTGCTGTCGCTGATCCTGGTAGGGCTCCCTGACCTCCAAGACCGGCTCGAGCTGCGTAAGAATCGCTCGCTGTACTCGCGGATCGAGCGGCGTCTGTCGATTGGTCCAATGGTCCCCGACGATACCGGCCAGTACGTGCGGCTACGGATGAGCCGCGCCGGCGCCGACCGCGAGGTCTTCACCGCCGACGCGCTCACCCTGCTGCACGAGGCGGCCGGCTCGAG
The DNA here is from genome assembly GCF_000418325.1 of Sorangium cellulosum So0157-2. Classification (GTDB taxonomy): domain Bacteria; phylum Myxococcota_A; class Polyangia; order Polyangiales; family Polyangiaceae; genus Sorangium; species Sorangium cellulosum_D. Next base: position 10,214,828 of record NC_021658.1, on the reverse strand, counting down.
CCTGCGCGAGATCGACCGCATGGCCACCGCCGCGCTGCGCGAGGCAGCGCGGCGCAAGAAGAAGCTCGTCGAGCGCGAGGTGATGTCCAACATCGTCGGCGACCTCGGGACGGACGGCAGCTGACGCTGGACCGAGGCGGCGGGAACGCCCTCGGCGCCGGCACAGGAGCGCCTCTTCGGCGCCAACGTCGGCGGACACGCGGTGATGGCCATCGCGAGGCAGCCCGCGGCGCACGCCGGAGCGATGGCCATCGCCCTCCTTGACCGCAACGGAGCACGCCCGCGATGGCCATCAAGGGGCCTGCTCGGCGAGCCATCAGCCAGCCTGAGCGTCAACAGCTGGGCTCGGGCAGCGAGCGGGTGGTGCGCCGTTATGTCTATGGCGAAGCGCATCCGCAGGCGACGTCGCTGAACCTGCGCGGTCGGGCGTACCAGGTGTATGATGGCGCGGGTGTGGTGACGAGCCAGGCGTACGACTTCCAGGGCAACGTGCTGCAGGCCTCGCGGCGGCTGCGGAGCGACGTGCACGCGGACGCCGACTGGTCGGTGCTGGCGGGGCTGACGGATGTGTCCGCCATCGCGACGGCTGCGGAGCCGGTGCTGGAGACGGAGAGCTTCGGGACGCAGACGGCGTACGACGCGCTGAACCGGCCGACGAGCGTGACGGGGCCGGACGCGAGCGAGGTGAAGCCGACGTACAACGAGGCGGGGCTGCTGGAGCGTGTGGAGGCGCGGATCCGCGGCGCGGTGGCGTGGACGACGTTCGTGGACGACATCGACTACGACGCGAAGGGGCAGCGCGAGCGGATCGAGTATGGCAACGGCACCGTCACGGAGTATACGTATGATCCGCTGACGTACCGGCTCTCGCGCCTGAGGACGACGCGGAGCTCGGACAGCACGGTACTGCAGAACCTGAGGTACGTGTACGACCCGGTCGGGAACATCGTGGAGATCGGGGACAGCGCGCAGCAGACGGTGTTCTTCAACAACGCGGTGGTGTCGCCGAGCGCGCAGTACGTGTACGACGCGGTCTACCGGCTGATCGAGGCGACGGGGCGGGAGCACGCGGGCGGGCTGTCGGACGCGCCGCGCGACCAGAACGACCTGCCGATCCAGTCGCTGCCGCACCCGAACGACCCGCAGGCGCTGCGGAACTATACGGAGCAGTACGTCTACCTATGAACGTGTCAAGCTGCTGAGGATGGTGCACCAGGCGGGTACGGGGAGCTGGACGCGGTGGTATGCGTACGAGACGGCGACCAACCGGCTGACGAGCACGACAGGGGATCCGGAGCACGGGCCGTTCAGAACCTATGCGCATGACGCGCACGGCAACATGACGTCGATGCCGCACATCGAGGAGCTGACCTGGGACGAGAACGACCAGCTGCGGAGCACGGAGTTCGACGGCGGCGGGATCGTCTACTACGACTACGATGCTGCGGGGCAGCGCGTGCGCAAGGTCTGGGAGCACAGCGGCCTCGTGGATGAGCGCATCTACCTCGGCGGCTACGAGGTGTACCGGAGGCGCAACAGCTCGGGGCTCTCGCTACCGCTGGTGGCGCGCCAGGGCTCAAAGCCCTTGGTGGTGCCACTACAGCCCTCAGCACCGGCGGCAAGGGGGCCGGTCCTCCTAAACCCGCCGGAGGAGCAGCGGCGCCTGAAGCAGGACCGAAAGCACCGTTTCCGAATCAGCTCCCGGAGAGGCTCGCGGGAGAGTTGGCTGAAGCAGCCAAGGTGGGCGCGAAGCCGATTCGTCCTGGGACGCCCGCTTTCGAGGCAGCCGTGAACGAGGGCACCATCAAGTGGGTTGTCACCGAGTCAGGTGAACTGGTTATCTCCCCGCACACCGTGAAGGGAGTCGAGATTTCTCACGCGGTGTTGTCAGGTGGGAAGCCGGTGCTTGCGGCGGGACAAGCAGAGGTCGCTGGGGTTGGTGTAAAGTTTGTAGGAATGAGAATTTCGAGGTTCAGCGGCCACTTCAGGCCGACGGCCGAGAGTGTTCAGGTCGGTAGGGAGGCGTTCGCACGCCACGGCATCACGTTTCCACAGCAATAGGGAGCCCATGGACGTTCTAGTGCGAGATTGGAATGTGGCAACGCTCGGCGAAATGTCGGACGCCAAGGTTCGAATGCTACACCGGCCTTCGGGAAATTTCCGAATTAGCCGCAGCACCCATGCAGCAGGCGAGGATGACGATGGCGTCATGCGCGCTGGCATCTGCTACGTCCTTCATGGGACTTGCTCCTTCAGATTCGGCTCTCAGGAGGCGATCGAGATCCGTGAGGGACAATTCGCCACTCTTCCGGAAGGGACTTACCACTTCCGCGTCCTAGGGGAAGCGCCCGTGGAGCTGATCATGGTCTGGGAGCTTCCCGAGGACTTCCGTTCGCCCGCCTGACCTGGCTGATGGCTTTCGGTCATTCTTCCCGTCCTTGCCGACCGCCGAGCCCGTGCGCCGTCGGCAACCCGGCGTTGTCGGTGTTGAGCCTCGCCATCGAGCGATGTCCATACGCCAGATGAGCAGGCCGAAGACGGGCATGGCTAAGGCACAGAGCTGATAATGGAGCGGTTCCCAGCGGCGGTGTTCCAAAAGCTCAAGCTTGCGGCACACCGCGTTCCCTCGGCTCGATCTCTCGGAACTCCCGGGATACCAGCGCATCGAGCAGCGGCCTCGGGCGTGAACGCCCTCCTCGTTCTCCATTCCATCCCTGCCTCCTGGTGCCGTCGGGGGTGTCCACGGATGCGGTGGAGGGCCAAACGGCGCATCGCGGGCACATCGTGAGGCGCCCCGCGGAACCGCGCGATCCCGGCTGTCGCTCGGGCAGCGGGCTGCTAGAGGGGCGGCCGCCATGAAGCTGCTCCTCCGGATCCTGCCGCTCGCCTGCTCCGCCGCTGCCGCCGCCTCGTGCGGCGGCGGGGTGGAGCGCACGCCGCTCGTCGTCGAGGTCGGGAGCGCCGCGCCGGACGCGCCGGGGACGCCCGACGCGCCGCGCGACGCGGCGCCGCGCGAGGGCGCGGCGGGCGATCACCGCTTCTGCGGCTGGCTGCACGAGTTCCTCGGCGATCCCGCGTCGACGGACCTCGGCTACGACACCTTCGCGGCCCGCGCCGAGGCGTTCGACGCCGTCCACCCGAAGTGGTGGCGCGTCGCCTCGCCGACCACGTTCGAGAACCACCCGCGCGGCCGGTCGGCGCCGTTCGCGGGCTTTCACGACCGGCGCGTCCTCGACCGCACGACGCCCGGCGGCGGGCGGACCCGGCTCGTCCCGCTCGTCGCCGCGGTCGACCGGCCGGACGTCGTCGCGGTGCACGCGATGATCCACGATCCCGCGCTCCGGGCGCAGCACGTGGCGGGCCTCGTGGCCCTCGCGGTGGAGAACGGCTACGACGGGCTCGACATCGACTACGAGCACCTCGCGTCCGTGCTCGGGCCGGGCGAGACCGTGGAGGCCGAGCGGGCTTCGTTCTCGGCGTTCATCGACGAGCTCTCGCGCGCGCTCCACGCGGCCGAAAAGACGCTCTCGCTCGCGGTCCCGGCGGTCGCCTCCGCGACGGGCGTGTTCGACTACGAGGCGCTGAGCGCCTCGGCGGATCACGTGCACGTGATGAGCTACGACTACCACTTTGGCGGCGGCGCCCACGTGGGCCCGGTCGCGCCGCTCGGGTGGGTGGAGCGGACGGTCGCGTACATCGGGGGCCTCGACGGCGGCGCGCGCCGCGAGAAGTTCATCCTCGGCCTGCCGAACTACGGCCTGCTCGGGCCGGAGTCGCCGGAGGGCGAGGGCGCCGTGGTGGGGTGCGAGCCGCTCGGCAAGTGCCTGGAGCTCGCGGGCGGCGACGGCTACGACACGAGCACCGACCACATGCGCCGGTGCCCGGAGGACGGGGCCGCGCGGTTCGCGGCGGGGAGGGCGCCGAACCAGGTCCTCGCGAGCGGAGAGCGCCTGTTCTTCGAGGACCTCGCGTCGCTCGAGGAGAAGGTCGCCGCCGCCAGGCGGGGCGGGCTCGGCGGGGTGACGTACTGGAGCATCGGCGGCGAGCCGGGCGGGGCGGCGTTCTTCTCGATGATCGAGCGCCACTTCCCGAGGTGACCGGGGCGCGCGTCAGACCTCGAGCGCGCCTCAGACCTTGAGGAAGATGCCCCGGCGGTGGAGGGGGTAGAGGAGCACGAGCCAGAGGGCGACGGCCGCGAGCGCGAAGGCGAGGGAGGCGTTCAGCGGCGAGAGCCACGACGCGAAGAGGCGCGTGTAAAGGAGCTGTAGCGCGCTCGTCCTCGCGCCGTCGTCTCCGGTCCTGCTCACGTGATAGAGCAGGTGTCCCATCATGGTCGAGCCCACGTAAGCCGCGATGGGGTTCGCGCCGAAGATCAGGAACGGAGCGCCCCAGCGCCGCCATCCCTTCAGGTCCACGATCCACACGCAGGCGGCGAGGACGACCGCGGCCACGCCGGCGGTGAACAGCGCGAACGAGCTCGAGTACAGGCTGCGGTTCCACGCGAACCACGGCTCCCAGGCGGCGCCGAGCGCGATCCCCGCGGCGCCGGCGGCGAGGAGCCCGGCGACGCGCGCGCGGAGCCCGGCGGGCGCGGTGAGCCAGCGGCCGCCGAGGCTCCCCAGCATCACCGTCATCGCCGCGGGGAGGGTGGGGAGGACGCCCATCGCGTCCCAGCCTTTGCGCGCGATGTGGCCTCCGAGGAGATACCGGTCCACCCGGGCCGCCAGCGTCTGGTGGGGATCGTCGAGCGGATAGAGCCGGAGGACGAGCCAGTAGCCGATCAGGGCCGCGGCGATGATGCCCGCCTGCTGCCGGGCGGTGGTCTTGAGGCAGAGGAGCGCCGCGAGCACGTACGCGGCGCCGATGCGCTGGAGGACGCCCGGGATGCGCAGCGCCGTCAGGCGCTCCTCGGGAAAGAACGGGAACGCCGACAGGAACAGCCCGAGCAGGACGAAGATCGCGCCGCGCCGGACGATCTGGAGGGCGAGCTCGCGGTCGGTCGCGCCGCGCGCGCGGCGCCCGGACATGGAGATGTGCAGGGTCACGCCGACGATGAAGAGGAAGCAGGGAAATATGGTGTCTGCGAGTGTGCAGCCATCCCAATACGAGTGGGCGAGGGGCGGATAGATGGCCGGGAAGCTGTCCTGGAAATTGACCAGGAGCATCGCGACGATGGTCATTCCGCGGAAGATGTCCAGCGATTGGAGCCGCATGCGATGAATGTAGTGCGCGTGGCACGGTGAGCCATGACGGCGTCTCTCCATCGTGCGTTGTCCGTCAGCGGCATGACGAGGGCGTTGCTCTGTACGTGCCTGTCCGGCGTGCCCGGCTGTTCGGGGTTCGTGGCGCCGGCGGCGCCTGCCTCGGCCTGTCGCGCGCCGGCTGCCGGGCGGTCCTGGTCGCGCGGCCCGGCGGGGGAGCCGGCGCGGGCGGGGCGAGCGGAGCGATGGCGGCGCGGCCGAGCGGAGCGATGGCCGGCGACCTCGGGCGGGCCGGCGGCGCGCGCCGGGTCGCAGCGGCGGTCGCGGGCGGGGTCGCCGCGTCGCGCGCGGGGCGAGCGCGGCCGTCTCGCCGCGTGGTATGGTGCGCGCCGTCACAGCGAGAGGAGATTTCTGCCATGGCACGCACCCCGTCCACGATGCTTGAGCTCGGCACTCCGGCGCCCGACTTCCGGCTGCCGGATTTCAACGGAAAGCAGGTGGCGTTGTCGGACTTCACCAGGGAGCGGGCGCTCCTCGTGATGTTCATCTGCAACCATTGTCCGTTCGTCAAGCACGTCCGTCACGAGCTCGCCCGGCTGCGGCGCGACTATCGCCCCGAGGACGTGGCCATCGTGGCCATCAACCCGAACGACATCGTCGCCTATCCGGCGGACAACGCCGAGGCGATGGCGAGGGAGGCGCGCGAGTTCGGATATACGTTCCCGTACCTCCTCGACGAGGCGCAGCAGGTGGCCAAGGCCTATCGGGCTGCCTGCACGCCGGATATCTACCTCTTCGGCCCGGATCGCCGGCTGGTCTACCGCGGTCAGCTCGACGACAGCCGCCCTGGCAACGACGTCCCGGTGACCGGTCGCGACCTCCGCGCCGCCATCGACGCGGTGATCGCGTCGGCGCCCGTCCCCTCGGATCAGCGCCCGAGCATCGGGTGCAACATCAAGTGGAAGCCCGGCAATGAGCCGGAGTATTACGGGCGGATTTAGCGGGAATCACAGCCGATTGGATCCGGGTGGGAGGTCCGCTCGGCGTGGCAGGCTCGCGCACGTGCCCCGCCCTTGCTCCGCTGCCGAGATCCTCCGCTCGGTCCCGCCGCGCGGTCGCGCCGTACCGCTCCGGCTCGGCACGGATTTGGACGACCGCGAGGCCGCGAAGCGCTTCGTCGAGGGCGTCCGCACCGGTGACCCGCCATGGCGGAGCAGGAGCGCTGGGAGCGGGAGCATCTCGGCCGAGGCGGAGCATTCCGGCCTGCCGTGCGCATTTTCCATGTCCGGCGCCGTCGATCTGGCGAGGGGCCCGTAGTATCCTCCCGGACATGAGCCCGCGACGAGACAGCGCTGCCCCCGCCAGGAAGCCCGTGATCCCCGAGAACGACCCGGTCTGGCAGGCCGTGCTGCGCGCGCCGACGCGTTACGACGAGGAGATCAGTGACGAGGAGCGTGCCGCGGTGGCGGCTGACGCGAATGCTCCGGGGATTCCTGGCGAAGTGGTGACAGCTGAGATCCGGAGGAGGGCGGAAGCCGAGGGCGCCTTGGCGGAGTACGAGGAGATCATGCGGGCCCACGGGCGCGCACCGTCCCGTCCTCGATGACCTGGCGAGTCGAGTGGACGCCGCAGGGCACCGTCTCGCTTCAGCGGATCCCATGGCAGGACGGTGAGCGCATCGATGCGGCCGTCCAGCGTTTCGCAACTACCGCAGAGGGCGACGCTTACCGGCTTCCTGGAGACGACATCACGACCGTGCGGCTCGCCGTCGGCTCCTACCGTGTCCGCGCCACGTTCGACCCATGGGACGGCACGATGCGGGTCTGGTGGGTGTACTCGGTGTAACGCCCGCTCGCCGAGCTCCTCCGCTCGGTCCCGCCGCGCGACCGCGCCCTGCTGCTCGGCCTCGACCTGGACGACCCGGAGGCCGCCGCGCTCTCCGTTGAAGGCGCCAGGACCGCCGACGAGGCGATCGCCGAGCAGGAGCACTGGGAGCGGGAGCGGCTCGGCGGAGGCGCGAGCATTCCGGCCTGCCGTACGCATTTTCCATGCCCGGCGTCGTCGATCCGGCGAGCGCGACGCGGTCGCGGCCGGAGCGGCGGGGCCCTTCACCCCGCACGAGGAGGTGATGGCCGAGATCCGACGGCGGGCGGAAGCCGAGGGCGCCTTGGCGGAGTACGAGGCGATCATGCGGGCCCGCGGGCGCACCGCCTCTCGTCCTCCATGACGTGGATCGTCGACTGGACCCCGCCCGGACGCGTCGCGCTGGAGCGTCTCCCGTGGACCGACGCCGCCAGGATCGATGAGGTCGTCGAGCGCTTCGCCCGGGCGGGCGAGGGCGACTTCTACCGGTTGCCAGAGGGATGACGCCGTGACGTTGCGCCTGCGCGTCGGTTCGTACCGCGTGCGGCTGACGCGTGACGTCCGGGAGGGGGTGCTGCGGATCTGGTGGGTGTACCGGGTGTAGCGCCGAGCGCGTCGAGGCTGTCCGTGGGAGGCGAAGAGCAAGCACGCTGCGAGTAGATCGCTGGGGCGGGCGATCCGGTATCCTGCCCCGATGGGGCGGCGCTCGAGGGCGGACGGGCTGGGGTGTTTCGTGGCATTCATGGCGGCGATCGTCGTGCCGTGCTGCGCTGGCCTAGAGCGACAAACGGGTTGAAACCGCTCGAAAGAGCAGAAATTCGAACCGCCAAGGCGCCAAGGACGCCAAGATTTTGTTCTCTTCTTGGCGTTCTTGGCGTCCTTGATCGAGGCAGCGCACTCCACGGCTCTCGCTGCCGCGAACCCGGACGAGGCTCTGCTCGACCTGGCCTCGGAGCACCGGGTCTCGCGGCTCACGCTGCAGCGGCACCGGAAGCACGCGCGCGCCGGCCAGGTGGAGCAGGCCGAGAAGAGCCCCGATGAGCGAACGCCGCTCAAGCCCGCACCGAAGCGGGCGCGGGTCCGCCCCGTCGAGCCTGCTGCGGTGGAGGCCGACACGGCACCGCCGTCGGACGATGCGCCCGGCCAGATCCTGCCCGAGAGCTCGCTCGAGCGGGTATCGCTCATGGCCGACAAGGCCCTTCGGAACGCCATCGAGGCGGTGGCGGAGCCGGAGGTGACCCCGGCGGGTCTCCGGGAGATCCAGGCCGAGTCGCGGCAACGGGAGGCGCTCCGGGCGAAGCTGCGCTGCGACGCGGGGAAGATCCTGCCGCAGCACGACCCCCGCCGGGCGAGCTGCCGGGCAAAACGATCTCGGCGGCCAGCGGGGAGGGAAGACCTCCGCGCGGAGCCGCTCGAGCACGCGCACCGCCGGCTCAGGACGGTGCACCGGATCCGGCCGGCGCGGACGCTTCACGCCGGCAACATAGTACCGGGTGCGCCATCGCACGACACCGGCGTCTTGACGGTGGTCGACGCGCCGAGGGGGGCGTCGAGGGCTCGACGACGAGGAGTCGCCGGCCATCGCTCCCGCCGGATCCGTCCTCGTACGCGGGAGGTGCGTGTCCTGCATGGTACGGTGATTGCGCCATTGCGGGCTGCGTTTGTGATGGACCACAGGGGGCCAGATCACTGGTAATGTAGAGACACTGCGCGCGCCCGGGGCCGCATCTCGGGGGGGAGCACCTTGCGAAGCCACGACATCCATCTGCTTGGCAAGCAGATCGTGGCATCGCGCCGAGCTCCACCCCCCTCTGGCGCGCCGATCGACTTGCGCGATCCGAACGTGGCTTGTCCTCCTACTCCATGAGCACCCCTACGACACGGCATGGCCAAGGGAGTCGACCTCCTATGCAGATCTGGATCGACCCGGAGCGCCAGGTGCTGGCGAAGAGCGCCGCGAAGGCGCTCAAGGACAACGCCGTGCACAACCGCAGCGGCCTCCCGCCGTTCCGGTTGTCGCAGGTCGCGCAGCAGATCCTGGACGAGCTGTTCTCTTTCCTCGCCACCGGCGACGCGGCGCCCGTCCTGTCGCTCGGCCAGAAGCTCGGGCAGCAGGGGCTCGGGCTGCGCGCCCTCCTCGGGCTGAGCCGCGCCCTGCTGCGCGAGGTCCTGGCGCGCCTGCCCGATAACGCGCCCGAAGGGCTGGAGCAGGTGGCGCGCGTGAACGACTACCTGACCTTGCTCGTGGACGCGGTGGCGGAGCACGAGAACAGCGCGATCGGCGTCCAGCGCGACGAGATGCAGCTCGCGCTCGAGCGCGCCATCCAGAACCGCGAGCGCGAGCTGCGGCGCGTGATCCTCGAGCTCTCGACGCCGATCATGCCCGTCCACGACCACATCCTGGTGCTGCCGCTCATCGGCAAGCTCGATGCCGAGCGGGCGGGCAGGATCACCGAGTCGCTGCTGCGCGAGGTGGTGGACCGCCAGGCGCGCACCGCGATCCTCGACGTGACCGGCGTGCCGTCGATGGACGCGGAGGCCGTCGCCGCGCTCGTGCGCACCGCGCGCGCGCTCGACCTCCTCGGCACCCACCCGGTGCTGGTCGGCATCCGCCCGGAGGCCGCCCGCGCGCTGACCGACCAGGGCGCCCACCTCGCGGGCATCGTCGTCCTGGCCAACCTTCAAAGCGGCATCGTCCACGCGCTGCGGCGGGAAGGGCTCGACGTGTGCGGCAGCCCGCTCCCGCAGCGCGCGGCTGCTCGCTCGTACCGCGGTCGCTGAAGGGGCGCGCCGCGCGCTCGCTCAAGGAGGGCACCATGGAGATCGACATCACCAAGCCGCACATCGGCCGGGTTTACGACTACGTTCTCGGCGGGCACCACAACTACGACGTCGATCGCCGCGCGGCCGCGGCGATCATGAACCTCGTACCGACCTATCCCAAATGGGCGAAGCTCAACCGCTGGTTCATCCAGCTCGTGGGACAGCGATGGTCCGAGGCGGGCATCACGAACGTGCTCGATCTCGCCTCGGGTCTCCCGACGCAGGGCCACCTCAACGACTACCTGCCCGACGCGCGCATCCTGTTCTCGGACATCGATCCCGTGAGCGTGATCTACGGCGAGCAGATCCTCGCCGACAAGCCGAACATGCGCTACGTCCAGGCCGACCTCCGGGAGCCGTCGTCGCTCCTCGCGGCGGCGGCGGAGTTCTTCGGCGCCGAGCGCCGCATCGCGGTGGGGTGCATCGGTATCGTGTACATGATGGAGAATGACCACTCGCGCGACCTGCTGCGGCAGCTGCACTCGTTTTGCGGCCCCGGCAGCGTGCTGGCCCTCAGCTTCGTCATGCCGCGCGTCGCCTCCGCAGCGCAGCAGCTGAACACGGCCGTGGCCCCCGCCGGCATCAAGATCTACCCGCAAACGCCCGAGGAGATGGCGGCGCTCATGAGCCCATGGAAGGTGCAAGAATGCCGCCCGCTCGTCGAGTGGCTCGATCTCGACAACTTCCTGACCCAGGAAGAGTACGAGTCGAGCCCGTTCGACGCGCTGGGCCTGATCGCGCACCACTGAAGGTGCCTCCGCGCTACCACCCCGTCGATCCGCCCGCGCCCCCGGCAGCGCTCACCCCCGCGAAATCGCCCCCTTCACGCGTCTCCCCCCGCGGTCCTCGATCCGCCCCCTTTTACCCCCGTAGGCCCGAGGAGGGAGGTGGCGGTGCACGGCGCCTGGGGGATGGGCCGATGTCTGAGCACGCGCCCTGGGCCTTGCCCGCAGGGTAAGGCTCAGGGCGCGTGCGAGTTCGGCGGGGCCCCCAGGCGCCGTGCACCGCCACCTCCCTCCTCGGGCCGGTCTTTCTCGACGAGGATGGCCTTGGCCGCGCTCGCCCTCGCCGCCCCGCTCGCCACCGTCGCGTGGTCCACCACCCAGTGCGCGTCCAGGAGGTCCAGGTAGTCGAGATCGAGCTGCCCCCCCGACGGCAGCATGAACACCGCCGAGATGTGCGCGTGGCTCTGCACCGCCTGCACCATCTCCCGCGGGATGTAGAGCGCCGCGTGCGTGAACAGGTGCACCACCGGCGTGCGCGGATCGTGGTGCCGCGTCAGATCGAGGTCCGTCGCGAGCTCGGCGAACACGCGCGCCGGGTTCCTGCCGCGCTCCCCCTTGAACGACAAGAGGTGCGCCGTGGGGAGCTGGCCGTTCTTCGCGCGGTAGAGCTCGTAGAGGCGCGCGTCGAAGAAGCGGAACGCCACGTCCTCGCCCTCGAGCAGCAGCCGCTTGCCCGTCGCGATCGCCATCCCGCGGGCGAACGTCTGGCGATCGCCGCGCATCGAGGCCGACGCGTCGATGAGCAGGTAGTGGATGCGCCGCTGCTCGTCCCGGCTCTGCTCGCGCGCGAAATACAGCACCTCGTTGTCGGCGATCCGGCGCGCGAGCTCCACGTCGTCCCAGGCGAGCTCCGTCAGCACCATGCTGTCGATCGAGCCGCGCGTGCCGAGCCCCGAGTAGCCGTGCGCCGCCGACGTCCCCGCCGCCGGGCGCGTCTTCGTCTCGAGCACGCTCGGCAGGATCTCCAGCGAGAAGTTCACGATGTCGTTCGCCTCGGGCGACGAGAGCGCCGCGAGCAGATCGACCTGGGCGAGCGCCCCGGCCGACGCCTCCGAGCCCAGCATGCCGAACAGGCGCAGCGTCTCGACGTCGAGCGCGTCCGACATCGTGAGCACGTACAGCCGCGACATGTCGAGCGCCTCCAGCGCCCGCTGCTCGAACTCGCGCCGCGCCGACAGGAACAGGCCGCGCAGCTGCGGCTCGATCCCCTCGAAGAGCGCCGCGTCCGCCGGGAGCATCGCGCGGTACGCCGGCGCCGCGTGGGTGCGCGCCGCGACCGCGCCGAAGAGCCGCGAGAGCACCACCGTGACCAGATCGTCGCTCATCCGGAGCTGCGCCGCGCAGCGCGCCGCCTCGCTCTCGGCGAGCTCCCGGAGCATCGACCGGTACCCGTCCAGGATGCGCTCCGCGTCGCGCAGCCGGCCGGCGAGCTCCCTCGCGTCGCAGCGCGGGCCGATCTCGAGCTGCTCGCGCGGCGTCGAGAAGAGCAGGCCCGCGTCGTGCACCATCGCGAACGGCAGCACCACCCCGAGCCGCTCGAGGCTCTGGTGCCAGCGGATCGCGCGCAGCGCGAGCGACGAGCTCAGCGGGCGGACCTGCGAGAACGCGAGCGTGCCGAGCGGGCCGGCGATCGAGGGGTTGGCGAGCTGCGAGGCGGGGACCGGCACGGCTACAGGTTCGCGACGCAGCGGAAGCCGATGCCCGGCGCGCTCGCCGTCGCGAGCTGGTGGTAGCGGAACGCCGGGTTCAGCCAGATCAGGACGCCGCCGTTGTAGCCGCCGCCCCGGATCGCCTTGCGATCGCCGGCCGGCGCCCCCTTCGGGTTCACCTGCTCCTCGTCCTTGTAGGTCTCGAACCAGTCCGCGGTCCACTCCCAGACGTTGCCGACGACGTCGTGGGCGCCGAACCTCGTCTTGCCCTTCGGGAACGAGCCGACCGGCGCCGTGCCGAAGTAGCCGTCGTCGGCGTCGTACATGCGCGTGCTCGGCGTGAGCCCGCGCGCCTTCTCCCACGCGGTGCACTCGGTGCCGCACGCGTTCATGAAGGTCTTGTCGCCGGGCTCGTCGCCCCAGGGGAACTTGCGCCCGTCGGAGCCGCGCGCCGCGTACTCCCACTCGGCCTCGGTCGGCAGGCGCTTGCCGTGGACCTCGCAGTACGCGTCCGCGAGGCTCCACGGCACGCAGTTGATCGGGTGCTTCTCGAGCCCCGGCTTGCCGAAGGTGCAGAGCTCGGCGAGGGCCGTGAGCGTCTTCTGGTGCTCGGCGGCGGACACCCCGTCCGCCTTCGGGTAGTCGGGCGTGGTCGGGGGCCGCTTGCACTCGCCCTTGTCCGAGCACGCCTTGTAGTCGCCCGCGGTCACCTCGTGGACGTCGATGCAGAAGGTGTCGAGCGTCACCTTGTGCGCCGGCTGCCACAGCTTGAAGCCCGGCTCGTCGGAGCCCATGAAGAACTTGCCGCCGGGCACGAGCACCATGCCGGAGGGGCACTCGGTCCGCCGCGCGGGGACCGCGGCCGCGGCGGCCGTGGCGCTCGCCGTCGCGATGGTCGCGGCGGACGCGGTGGCCACCGGCGCGACCGGCGGCGCCTCCGGCGCGGGCGGCTCGGAGCGGAGCAGGCCCCAGACGAGCGCGCCGCCGGCCGCGAGCGCGAGCGCGCCGCCGCCGAGCGCCAGCGCGGCCTTCGACCTCGGCGCCGCCGCCGACCGCTGCGTCGCCGCGTCGTTCGCGGTGCCGCCCGTGCTGCTCGTGTCGGCGGCGACCGACGTCGGCTTGGCCGAGGCGGCGGGCCCCGGCGCCGTCGGGGGCGCCGCCAGCGTCGGCGCGACCTGCGGATAGGACAGCCGCGGGGCGGAGGACATGCGCGGGGCGGAGCCGCGGGCCGCCTGTGCCCCGGAGGTGGGCGCGGGCGCGCCGTTGCCCGTGGCGACGGCCCAGGCCGGATCGTCCGGGAAGACGGCCCGGCGTAGCGCCGCCCAGAAGCGGCCCATGGTGGGGAACCGATCCGCCGGCGCGACGGCGAGCGCCTTCTCGAAGACCGCCTCGACCTCGTCGCTGACGGTGAGCCCCAGGGTGCGCGGGGTCGGCCGGCGCGACGGATCGCGGCTCGCGACGGCGAGCTGGAGGTAGTCGTCGCCCTGCAGCGCCGGCGCTCCGCCCAGCATCGCCTCGATCATGATGAGCGCCATCGCGAAGACGTCGGTCCAGGGCCCGGTCGCGCCGTGGGTGCGGCTGAACTGCTCGGGGGCGCCGTAGCTCGGGGTGAACGCGGTGATGTCCTTGCCGGTGTGGGCGAGCGCCGTCGCCGCCGCCGCGTGCTCGGCCATCACCTTGGCGATGCCGAAATCGAGCACCTTCACGAAGGTCGAGGCGTCGCGCGGCGGGCCGATGACGAACAGGTTCGCCGGCTTGATGTCGCGGTGCGCGATGCCGCGCGAGTGCGCGAGCTCGAGCGCGACCGCCGCCGACTCGAGCAGCGCGATGGTCGCGAGCAGATCGCGCGGCGGCGCGCCCCGGGTCGTCTCCTCGTAGAGGACCTGGTCGAGCGGCTTGCCGTCGAGCCACTCGAGGACCATGTAGGGCAGCCACTGCCCGTCCGGCGCGTTGAAGGTGCCGATGTCGCGCGCCTGGACGATCGCGGCCGAGCGGCTGGAGAGCTCGGCCATGAGCTTGCCCTCCTGGATGAACGCCTGGAGCAGCTGCTCGCGCTGCTCGGCCGGCGCGTCCGCGAGGAGGGTGAAGCACTTGAGGGCGACGGGCTGCTTCCAGATGACGTGCTCGGCCCTGTAGACGACGCTGAAGCCGCCCTCGCCGACGGCGTGATCGACCCTGTACTTGTCGGCGATCAGGCTTCCGGCGATGTTGAGCGGATCGCGGCGGTCCGAGTTCTGGCTCATGAGATCCCTGCGCACCGCGGCGGGGCGCCGATCGGAGCGCCTCGTGCGTGCGTCGGGGTCATCTTAGTGGCCCGGCGGCGGCAGGTTGGAACTCTTTCGCGCGATCGGGCGTCCGCGCCGCCCCTGGCGCCCGCCCTCCGCCGCCGCGCCCCGGCGGCAGACGGGGCGGCGCCCTCGGCGGTCTGGTAGGGCAGATGGGCTTTGGGTGTGTGATGTGTCGCACAGTTCGAGGGTTCCGGGGACGATCTTCGGTCCCGTTCGATCGGCGCGGACCCTGCGCGAGCTCACCGTCCCGCTGACGTCATGTTCGGAGGGGGAAGGGCGGTCCTTGGGGAGCGAGCTCTCCGGGGGGCAGGAGAGCTCTCGGCGCGGCGCCCGTGATCGCTGGCGCGTGCGCGTGTGCGCTGGAGCGTGCGCGTGCGCGCTGGAGCGTGCGCGCGCGCGCTGGCGCGGGCGGCCGGGCCGGCCCCAGGCCAGGTCGACAAAACCAGGACAGACCGTCCAGACCAGGCCTCGCCACGGCAGGCCCGGAGCCTCCACGGGGGCGGTGGAGAGCGCGAGACCCCGAGGTGCCGCGCGCGCGGCTCCGTTCTTGCCATGGCGTCCCGCCCCGGCCCCGTCGATGGGGTCGTTTCAGGGAAGGAGTTCATCATGGCTCGTTCATTCACCTCCCAGGACCTCGTCGCTCTCCCCCGTCTCAATGCTGCCGAGTCGGTCGTGCTCGCCACGGAGCTCATCACGGTGGCTGACGCGAGGGAGAAGCAGCTCAGGCCGAAGAAGCTCCCGGAGGCGATCGGGCGGTCCAAGGGCCGCCTCGCCGCCGCCGTCGCCACGCTCGAGGCGCTCACCCGGCCGCACGGGGGCGATCCGGTGGAGACGAAGACCAAGCCGAAGGCCGATCGCCTCCTCGACAACGCGTGGAGCGGGACGTTCGATTGGCTCGGAGGGTGGTGCAAGCTCCCGCCGGAGCGGAACCCGAGCCTCGATGAGGCGAAGGAGCTGTTCAAGCTCCTTTACCCGGACGGCCTCTCGTTCACCCGGCTCCCGTACAAGCTCGAATGGAAGGAGTCGAAGGCGCGCCTCGACGCGATCCGGAGCACGCGGCACGAAAGGACGTTCAAGAAGCTGGGCGGCGAGGCGTTCCTCGCTCACCTGGAGGAGGCGCACGAGGCCTACGGCCGGGCCCTGCACATCACCGCGCCGAAGCCCGAGAGCGCGCCGACGGGCGACGTGCGCGCCGCGTTCCTGGCGACGCTCGCGGCGCTGCGCGACTATGCGGCCCGGGTCGCCGCGCACGCGGATCCGGACGTGCCCGGCAGCGAGGAGGTCAGCGCGGCGCTGCTCGCGCCGCTGGCGGCGTGGGAGTCGCGGCCCGCTGGATCGAGCAGCGAGGCCGGCGACGATACCGGGGCGCCCGCTGCGCCGGCCGCGCCGGCGGAAGCGGAAGAGGAGGCCCTGGCCGATCCGGCGTGAGTTGAGCCTGTGGCTGTGATTTCGCTCACGTTGTCGTAAAAAGACAAGCATTCTTCACAAGATACATCTCTGCGGACCAGAACGCGTTGTGGTCGCGGGCGAGCGCGGTCGCGACGGTCCAGAACGCGTCGTGGTCGTGGGCGAGCGCGGTCGCGAGGGGACCAGGATGCGTCGTGGTCGCGGGCGAGCGCGGTCGCGGGGGGACCAGGACGCGCCGTGGTCGTGGGCGAGCGCGGTTGCGACGGGACCAGGACGGGCCGTGGTCGTGGGCGAGCGCGCTCGCGGGGGGACCAGGATGCGTCGTGGCCGCGGGCGAGCGCGGTCGCGGGGGGACCAGGACGCGTCGTGGTGACGGTTCACCGCGGGGGCGCACCTCGCCTGGCGAAGTGCGCGTAGTAGCGCTGGTAGATGTCCTGCCACCTCGAGTGCTCCGCCGGGTTCCCGCGGAGCCGCTCCTTCCAGGCCGCATCGACCGCCGACCGCATCTCGCCGGAACCCAGGCCGTAGCGCCGGAAGATCTCCTCGGCCGTGGCGGGCGACACGGCCAGCTCCGCGCAGAGCGCGGCATACGCGGCGAGCGGCAGGATCGTGTCCAGCGCGTCGGGGAGGGGCGCTGTACCTCCGTCGCCGTCCGTGATCGAGGGCCTGGAAAGCGGCGATGCTGCGGCAGCTCCGGTCCCAGTGGCCGGCGTGGACGCGGCGTGCGTCAGCAGCTCACGGGGGATGGCGAGGTTCAGCGACGTCTCCTGGAGCTCTGCTGCAGCCGGCGGAGCGGGCTTCGATGCTGCCAGAGCTCCGCCAGGCCTCGTGGGAGCCGCTGCCGCGAAGGGGATCACCGGGCCGCGAGGGGGAGCCTGCACCGGTGACGTCTCTGCGCCCTCCCGGGGGGCGCGCGGCTGCTGCGGCCGGGCTGTCGGTGGGGACGGCGCGGGAGCCCCCGAGGCTCCGGCCGTGAACGGGAGAGCGGGACCACGGGGAACTTCGGAGAGCGGCGCAGTCTCCGCAATGGCAGGAGGCGGGCGCTTCGCCATCTTCGCCGCTTCGGAGCGAGGGAACGGCAGCTCCGGCCCTCGCGGAACGTCGGACAAGGGGGCGGTGCCGGTGAGCGACTCCGCAGCGCGAGGAGGCTTCGGCTCGGCCTTTCCGGTCGCGAGCTCGGCGTGCACCGGCACGAAGGGGACCGCCGCGCCGCGGGGGACATCCAGCAGGGGCCCCGTGCCGTGCAGCGCCGGCGGGGCCATGAGGGGCGCCCCAGGGCCGGCCATCGCCTCGGAGGACGGCACGGCAGGCGCGGGTGAGGCCGCCGATCCCCGCGCCTCGGCCATCCTCGACGGACGCAGCACCCGGGGGCCAGCCCGGAGCGGCCCCAGCTCCCCGGGCTTCGCGTGCAGATCCTTGAGCAGCTCGCCGACCTTCGCGTCCTCTCCAGCGCGCCGCGCCCACCGGCGGCGGAGCCGCGCGACGTCGTTCATGCCCAGGTCTCTCTCCTGCAGCAGCTCGAACGGGGCCGGGTGCGCTCCGAAGGCGGCAAGGAAGCTCGCCCAGGCGGCCGGGTCGCTCGCGAGCGGCTCGACCTGTCGATCCAGCCAGTCCTCCGCCTGTGCCAGCTCCTGCTCGTACGCCGCGAGCAGCTCCGGCTCGGCGGCCAGCCGCTGCTTCCAGGCAAGATCGGCCCGCGCGAACGTACGCGGCGAAAGCCCCTCGACCGCGAGCACGTCCGCGAGCGGGAACCCCTCGGTCACCGCCGCCCTGACGGCCGTGTACCGCGCCAGCGAGATCCCTTCGCTCGCCCCCTGCGCCCCTGTTGCGGGCTTCGTGGCTGCCGCCATCTCCCTGCCTCTACTCGCCGACCAGCACGGTCCCGGAGGCGATCACGCTCCCGTTCGGCGCGTCGGCCGGGTCGTTGCAGGTCATCGCCGGATCCCCGAGGTGCGCGGCGGGCTTGTTGTTGATGAGCACCGTCTTGCTGCCCGCCTGAACACGGGCCTGGTTCGACGGCGGCCGCTGGAACGTGCCCCCTGGAGGTACATGCGCGGGCGCGTTCGCCGCGGTGCTGCCATGGGTGGCGGCCGGCTTGCCCTCGATCAGCACGTCGCGGCTCAAATCGCCGTTCAACGTCCCGCGGAAGGGCAGCGGCGTCGGCGTGGGCACCGGCCCGCCAGGCGAGGGGAGCATCACCACGTGCGTGTCGATGCCGACGACTTCGTCCCCTTGCTTTGCCGCGGGCTTGCCCGCCTTCGACCCATGCGCTGGCATCCTCGCTCCTCCCTCTCTTTCGCTCGCGGCGATCACCGGCTCACGGCCCGCAGTAGGGCGCGAGCGAGTTCCAGGTCTTCTCATCATGGTGGGCCACGTGAGCCGTCACCTCGAGCGGCTCCTCCGGCTGCCCGGACGGCGCGATAGGCACGAAGGTCATGATCCATAGCGCGTCGCCGATCACGGCCCGGAGCCCTCGATCGTCGACCAGGACACCGAAGAGGCCGTCCACCTTGGGAATCTTGGTGAACGGTAGGTCTTTCCTCGCCTGGACGAAGATGCCGTAGAAATCGTCGTGCGTCCAGGAACATTCATGCTCTTCCGTGGGGTGAAGCCAAGTCGCTGTAATTTCGAGCACCGCGCTTCCACCGCCACCGGGTAGCTCACCACCGCTCACCGCCTCCATGTAGCGGCACTCCGGGGGGTCGCAACGCTTCTGGGGGATGAGACCTTCGGGGGGAGCACGTTGGGTCAATGTCTCTT
The DNA here is from genome assembly GCF_000418325.1 of Sorangium cellulosum So0157-2. Taxonomy (GTDB): domain Bacteria; phylum Myxococcota_A; class Polyangia; order Polyangiales; family Polyangiaceae; genus Sorangium; species Sorangium cellulosum_D. The sequence goes on along the minus strand of NC_021658.1, from coordinate 10,196,052 downwards.
TCTTGTGCAAGAGGCACCTCTCCGGCGATTCGGTCTGCTGAAACACGACCGACCGTGCCGACCGACCCTGCTCAGGGCACACCCCCTCGAGCACCCGCACGACCCTCACGATCTGGGGTCCCCAGCTCTCGCGCTGGAGCAGATACTGCCCCGGCGTCATCCGGCACGGCGGAACCCCGTCGCCCAGTATCCACACCGGATCGTCGCTAGAGGTGGCACCTCGCGCCCGCGCGCTGGCTTCGTCCAGCGGTACCTCGGAGTCCTCCTGCACGGGCTCTCTGGGCGGACTCTCCACCATCTCGGGCAAGAGCCAGCGCTTGTCACGGGGGCGTTGTTCTTCATTGAACGTGGCCACCCGGGCGCGCTGAATCGGTGGACATAGGCCGACCTGCTCCCTCGGCGCTGCGGACGGACGAGGCGCGGCGTGCGCGACGCCGGCTTCAGGCTGGGCTCGTCGCGCCGCCGGGCGGCAGGCAGAGGTGGTCACGCCGATCGCGACAAACACACCAAGGAGAACAAGACGACTCATCTCTCGCCTCATGATACCGGATCGGAGCGGTTGGGACACGGCGTCGACCTACATCGCGGTCGCCTGTCGTGCCTCGGTTTCGGCCTGCTTGGCTGCCGCCAGCGCCGCGTCTGCGGCATCCAGCGCCTTTTGCCTCTTGTTTTCTGGCATCTTCTCGCTGGAGGCAGCTCTCTTCACGGCACCACCGGCAGCGCTCACCTTGCTGAGCGCTGCGTCTGCCGAGCGTACCGCCGCACGGCATGCGTCCTCCTTCGTCGTGTCGCCGGCGAGGCTTGCCTGGTTGGCCGCTGGTCCCGCCGCCTCTGCTGCACTCTTGATCGCCGTAGCAGCATCCCTCAGCTTTTGGAGGCCGACATCGTCCTTCGTGCCCAACATGTTCAAGAGCTGCGACGCCTTGTGTGCGACGGCGACGTCATAGAACTCGTTGAGCACCTCGAAGCCCATGTCGAAGTGCATCATGTCGCCGAAATCCTGCCCTCCCCAGCGCAGGCCCACCTTGATCAGCGCCAGCACGACCTCCTTCTTGAGCATCAGGAACCCTCGACAGGGCTCTCGGAAATTGGTCGCGCTCTCATCGATGCGGTCGGCGTCGATCTTCAAGGAGTTCTTCACCATGCCGTACCGCATCACCTTGCGATCGGCCTCGATCTGGGCATACGCCTCGCCCAGGAGCCGCTCATCGACGCGCCCTTGCTCGTCGTATGGGCTCCGTTCAGCGAGCTTTCCGCTCCCATCGCGGAGTAAAATCTTGCAACCGCTGAGCGTCGTATCCTTCTCAGATTTGACACGGTTGATGAAGTCGCCAAGGGATGCCTCGGTCAGGTCCTCCTGTGCGCCGTGGGGGTAACGGTAGGCAAGGTAACTTACCAGCCCATCATGGACCTTCTTGAACGTATCGTAGGAGCGTGATGCGTCGCTCGACTTGCGCGGCTGAATGCTGTGGCCGAAGCAGAAGAGCGTGGCCCGCTGGTACACCTCCAAGCAAGGCTCCCACACGTTGATCCTGCTCCACTCGACGTTCCTGTTGTTGTGGATCTCGCCGGTTGGGCCGCTGCTGTCGTAGATCGGTACCCATGGTGAGGTCGTATACTCGACGTCGATCGCACTCCCGTCTCGGTGGTTGCCCCCGCCGCGCTTCCCCTGTCCTCCGACGAGCTCCTTCGCCGAGCACCATTCCTTGAACTTCTTCTGATCGTCGGCGTCGTCAGCCGGAGCGCCCATCGCTTCGCGGTACTGTCGATAGAGCTCCTCCTGCGCGCGAAGCAGTTTCTTGAGGAGCTCCCGATTGACACCCATCACATTGCCAGAATGGAAACCTACGCCAAGAAATCGGAACCAATAAAGCCGAACGGTTCGCTTGGTGGTTGGCCCGCCCTTCGGGTAGGTGAGCTCCAGATCGGCGGCGTCCTGCGTCTGGGTAATCTCGAGGACCCACTTCGGCAACGCAGCCGTGAAGGGCGTGCCGGCCGCCTGGGAGATGTGGTTGTCAGGCCCTGGGCTTACGTCAGCAGCCACGGGTGGCGGCGGATCTTTTGGCAAGGTGCTCGGGGGAGGAGGCGGCGGTGGAGGGGCCGGCGGCTGCTCGGGCGGCAGCGCCTCAGGCTCGAGGGGATCGGGCGTGTGATAATCGTACGCCTGCGGTCCGCCCTCGGCACCATCGAACCGGGGATCGCTCCCCCCGCTCGCTCCGCCGGCGCCCCCTCCGCCATCGGTCCAATTCATGACACACCTCGAGAAGACCTGTTTTGCATCCTTCGCGCCCGCATCACGACGTCAGTGGCCATATGCCTCTCTCAGCTTCGCGACGGTCGCTGTATCGAGCTTGCAGGTCTCTTCCACTCCATGGTCCCGCTGGAACTCCACGAGCGCGTGCACCGCTGCCTCGGGTAGCTCGGCCATGTCATCCCGGAGCGGCCCCTCGTAGTAGCCCAGGTTGCGCAGCCTGAGCGCTGCGCCCGGCACCGAGCCGGCGGGCGCGCTCTCGCGCAGGCTGAGGGTCCACTGCTGGCGCGGCCCCTCCGGGTAACTCTCGATCCAGACGACGAGCACCGCGCTTTTTGCGGCTTCCGGTACCTCCAGCTCGAGGCTCACCGTTCGGGCCCGTGGTTCCCTCGTGGACGTGACCGTCGACCGTGAGGCGGTAGTGCTTCTCCGCGTAGGGCACCATCGCGACATCCGACAGCTTGAGCCGCAGCGGCCGGGTCCTCGGCGGCTCCTGGTCCTCGTCGCCCGAGAGCAGGTCGGCCGAGTCGCAGTTGAGCTTGACCAGCTTGCCGCGCAGGCGCGCATCGTCGTCCAGATCGAGCGAGGCGTTCGGGGAGAAGATCCGGATCTTCTTGGCGACGAGCTCGGCCTCCTCGCCCAGCTCGAGCGCAGGGCCCTTGCCCTTGATGCTCGCCCCGTTCGCTCCGGCCAGCGCGAGCACGTTGCCGCCGATCTTCACGCCCTCGGGCGTGAGGGCGATGATGCTGTCGCCACATTGCAGGGTGAGCGAGCGGCTCGCCGTGAGCACGAGGCTGCCCGCGGCTCCGGTCGTGTGATCGCCGAAGACGTAGAAGTCGCTCCGGGACGAATCCCCGCGAGAGCCGATCGTCACCGCCGCCTGACGCTCCACGTGGAGCGTGTAGGTGTCCTGGCAGAGCGTTGCGGCGTCGTCCATGAAAACCTCCTTGGATTCGCCGCCCACGACGAGCCGCCGGTTCCCTCCGATCTCGGTCGTCTGGTCGCGGTCCACGCGCGCGGTCTGGTGGCCTTGAACCCGTTCCTCGTGATCACCGCCGACGCTGCCCCGCCGGTTTCCTCCGATACGCTCGTGTCGCCCACCGGCGACCCGATGGTGCTGGTCACCGCGCACGTCGGTCTGTTCGTCCTCGCCGATGAACGTCGTCCGGCGCCGCTCGATCCGCTCGTCGAGGTCACGCTGCGCATGCACGTAGATCTGCTCGTCGCCGGCGGTGTCATCGAAGCTGAGCTCGTTGGAGCCAGCCGCAGCCGGTGAGCTCTGGGTTCGAACTCCGCTCCTGAGCTCCTCGGCGGGGAGCTGGAAGGGCGGCGGATGCGTGGCGTTGTACAGGCACCCGAGCACGACCGGGCAGTCGGTGTCCCCGCCGAGGAAGCCGACCAGCACCTCCATGCCCACGCGCGGCACGAACTGCGCGCCGAACGACGCGCCCGCCCAGCTCTGCGCGACACGCAGCCAGGCCGAGCTCTTCTCGTTACGCTGCCCCGCGAGGTCCCAGTGGAACTGCACCTTGACGCGCGCGTGCTCGTCGGTGTGAACCTCGTGCCCTGCCGGCCCGGTGACCACCGCCGTTTCGAGGACCTGCCTCGGCTTGCGTCCGGGGGCGCGCGGTCGGAGCAGCGCCGTCGCGGGGATGCACTCGAATCGGTTGCTGTAGGTGCGCTCCGCGGATCGCGCGGACAGCTCGGGGGTATGGCCCTCGTGGACGACACGGGTCACGGCGTAGGCGCCCTCGATCCCGGGGGAGAGCTCGGCGCTGAGATCGAAGCGACGTCCCGGCGCGAGCTCGCGCACCCAGCTCTCCCCGCTGCCCACGACGGCTCGGCGCTGGGCCTGCTCCAGGAACACCCGCGCGCGATCGGGGGTGACATCCGGCGTGTTGTAGTCAGCGTGGTGCTGGTACACCTCCAGCGGTGGCCGCCCGCTCGTCTTGAGCCCGACCCGCTCGCTCAGGACCAGGTTTGGCCGGCGGAAGTCATAGTCCCTGAGGTGTACCGAGCTTGGCTTGATGGATCGCTGCAGAGCGAAGGAGATGATCTCGCGCCCTGTGGGCATGAGGCCCTCTTCAGGACGCAGGACGAGGGGGCCGGCCTCGACGCCGAGCGCTGGGGGGTAGTGGGCGGGGTCGTCGAGGAAGATCACGGGGGCGCGGGTCCCCACGGTGCCTCGCGGCGCGTCCGCGAAGCAGAACGCGATCCCCTCCTCGGCCGCGAGCCGCCGCACGAACGCGAGATCGCTCTCGCGGTACTGCACACAGTAGCTGCGGACCGCATACGTCCGCGAGAGGCGGAGCTCGACCGGGATGGAGGCCGCGGCAAGGACGTGCTGGAGGATCTGCGGCACGGTCTCGTCCTGGAAGATGCGGCTCGTGGTCCGGCGCCGGAGCAGCGCGAGCGGGGGGACGAGGCGCAGGTGCCAGGTCGGGCCACCCCGCGCGATGAGCGCGGCGTCCGCGCGCACCTGGTCGACGAGGGCCTCGATGCGGCGTTCGGCCCCGCGCCCGTCGCGCAGGACGAAGGCGGCGAGGCTGCCGAGCAGCTCGGCGTCGCGGCCCTCGAGCTCGAGGGTGGCCTGCACGACGAGATGGAACGAGAACAGCTCGGAGAGCGCCTCACGCCCGCGGAAGGAGACGACGCGCACGTCCGCGGGCGTGAACGTCCCGGCGTGGAGCTCGAAGGGATCACGGATCACGGGCGCAATGTACCAGGAGTCGCAAGGCGTCCTGCAAGGAGCACGGTTGCCGCACGACAGATGTGCGTGCCGTCGCGCATGTGAGGACGTTGCTCGGGCTGCGCCGCCATGCGGCCGGGCGCGACCATGCGACCTCCCTCTGCCGGGTGCACGTCGGCTCGATCGGGGGCAGCGCGAGCGTGGTCGTCTACGTGGAGGACGTGGACGCGCTCGCCGCGCAGGCCGCCGCGGCGGGCGCGACGATCGAGCGCCCGCCGCGGGCACAGAGCGCGCAAAGGGAGAAGGAATGAAAATTCTCTCCCTCTTCCTCTGTGCCCTCTGCGCCTCTGTGGTTCAAATTCTTCTCCATCACGGAGGCAGGAACGTCAGGGGCATCGCGCCGCGGTGTACTCGCCGTTGGCGTCGAAGCGGTCGGCCTCGGTGCCGCTCAGCCGGACCACGACGTTCGCGGCGTCGATGCTCACGATCTCCAGCGTGCCGGACGTGAAGATGCCGCCGATCCGCGAGCAGTCGCCGTCGCCCCTGTCAGGGCCGTTCACATGATACAGCGATAGCAAGTAAAAATTCTCATCGCTGAAATCGATGATGCCGGGCACCTGCAGCGCAGGGGGAATACGGAAGCTCACGCGCCAGTCGCCGCATTCGAGCGCCGCGTTCGGCGCCGCGCAGGAACGCGCCGGGGCGCCGAGGATGACCATGAGGTCGTCCGGATCGGGGGAAGGCCCGCCGCCCGTGGCGGAGCTGCTCCAGGGGTCATCCGGCAGCTCGGGGAGCTGACTCCCGAGGAGCGCGATCGCGCCGGCCGTCGCCGACTCGGAGCCGACTTCGGCGCTAACGCCGCCGCCGCTGCCGACCGACGAGCCGACTTCGGCGCTAACGTCGCCGCCGCCGCTGCCGACCGACGAGCCGACTTCGGCGCTAACGTCGCCGCCGCCGCTGCCGACCGACGAGCCGACTTCGGCGCTAACGTCGCCGCCGCCGCTGCCGACCGACGAGCCGACTTCGGCGCTAACGTCGCCGCCGCCGCTGCCGACCGACGAGCCGACTTCGGCGCTAACGTCGCCGCCGCCGCTGCCGACCGACGAGCCGACTTCGGCGCTAACGTCGCCGCCGCCGCTGCCGACCGACGAGCCGACTTCGGCGCTAACGTCGCCGCCGCCGCTGCCGACCGACGAGCCGACTTCGGCGCTAACGTCGCCGCCGCCGCTGCCGACCGACGAGCCGACTTCGGCGCTAACGTCGCCGCCGCCGCTGCCGACCGACGAGCCGACTTCGGCGCTAACGCCGCCGCCGCTGCCGGTCCCGTTGGCGTCATCATCGGGCCCTGCCGCATGACCGCTGTCGTCGCCGACCTCCACGAAGGCGGTGCAGCCGGCGCCGAAGGTCTGGAGCATCATCAGCCCAAAGAACAATGAAATGGATGTGTTCGCGAGGCGTCGCATTCCTGTCTCCCCGGGCCTGTTCGCGCAGCCCGTTGTCATCCCCCTGCCCTTCATGGCCGCGTGGGCGAGCGCTTATGAGAGAAAATCGATGCCGGGCGCGAATCGCGGGGTACCAGGGAAAATTCAGGGGAAATCGACGCCGAGCAGGACGTCCGCAGTCCCGGCGAGCGGCGCCATCTGGAAGATCTCGCGATCCCGGCCCTGCGCGTCGACGTAGAAGAAGGTGTCGCGCACGAGCGGCACGATCAGCCCGAGGCCGCCGCCCGCGGTGAGCGGGCCGACGAGCCGCCGGGTGAGACGGACGTCGAGCGCGCCGCCCGCGGTCAGGCGCTCGTCGGCGCGGTCGACGCCGAACCCGAGGCCGCCGACGCGGAGCGCGCCGAGGCGGGCGCCGGCGCACGCGGAGAGCCGCGTGGCGCTCCCGAGCGAGACGGGGCACGCGGACACGAACCCCTCGCCCCAGGAGAAGCGCGTCGAGGAGGCGCCGGTGGTCGCCTCGTTCGGGAACCAGACGGCACCACCGACCTCGAACGACCAGGACCCGGGCGGCGTGAGGCGCGCGCGCAGCGCGGCGGCGACGCCGGGCGAGGGCAGGAGGCCGAGCCCGAAGAGCGGACCGGCGCCGATCTCGACGCGCCACGGCGCCGGCGGCGGAGGCGCCGGCGGCGGGACCGGGATCAGGATGCGCTGCACGATGACCTGCGGCTGTGAAGGCGCGGGCGCGGGCGGCTGCGCTGGCGGCGGCGCCGGCACGGCCGGAGGAGGCGGCGCGCCGGGGGACAGGCTCGCGCTGGGGTCGATCATGAGCGCGATGGCCAGGGCGAGCTCGCCGTCGATCGCCCCGCAGCGGGGCGACGCCGTCGCGATCTCGCGCGTCCCGAGCAGCGCGCCGTCCGCGTCGGCGACCGCGATCACCGCGCGCCACCCGCCGGAGGCGCCCGGCTCGACGCGCCCCTCGATCGTGAGGTCGGCCCGGGCGGCCGAGACGAGCGCCGCGCGCCCGAGGCGCGCCTCCACCGCCTGCGCGAGCGCGCGCGCCGCGACGCACGCCTCGGCGCCCGCGAGCCGGACCCAGCTCAGCGACGCCGTCTGCTCGCCGGAGGACGCGCGCGCGGGGCGCGCCGAGGCGACGAGCGCCGCGGCGAGGAGCGCGAGGCGTGCTGCGCGGCGCGCCATCACCGGCCCGACAAGGCCACGATCCCGACGTAGGTGGGCTCGGGGACGGCGGTGACGCGGCCCGTCGGCTCGAGGGCGCCCGTCGCCTCGTCGACGCGGAACGCGACGATGCTGTCCGAGTCCTGGTTCGCGACGAGCATCAGCGCGCCGGACGGCGAGAGCTGGAAGTGGCGCGGGGTCATCCCCTCCGTCGGCGCGTGGCCGACGGGCGACAGCGTCCCCTGGTCGGGATCGACCGCGAAGATGGCGATGCTGTCGTGGCCGCGGTTCGACCCGTACACGAACTTCCCCGACGGGGAGACCTGGATCTCGGCGCAGGTGTTGCCCCGGCCGCTCACGCCCTCCGGCAGCGTCGAGACGGTCGCGACGGCGGAGAGCGCCCCGCGCGACGGGTCGTAGCTCAGCGTGGTGATCGCGTCGGCAGTCTCGTTGATCACGTAGGCGAACCGGCCGTTCGGGTGGAAGTCGAGGTGCCGGGGGCCCGCGCCGGCGGCCAGCGCGACGGCCGCGGGGTCGTTGGGCTCCACCTGGCCCATGTCCGCGTCGAACGTGAGCTGGGCGATGGAGTCGAGGCCGAGGTTGGTGACGAAGGCGAACCGGTTGTCCGGGTCGGTCACGACGTGGTGCGACCTCGGCATGCGCCCGTCGAAGGCGATCTGGTCGACCGCCTCCCCGAGCGCGCCGTCGTCGCCGACGGGGAGCACCGCCGCCGTGCCCCCGCCGTAGTTGGCGACGAGGACGAAGCGCCCGGCGCGATCGAGGGAGAGGTGGGCAGGGCCCTCGCCCTGCGAGGATACCCGGTTGAGGAACGCGAGCGTCCCGTCGCCCGCGTCGATCCGGAACGCGGCGACCGCGCCCGACGCTTCTCCATCCATCTCGTCGAGCTCGTTCACCGCGAAGAGGCGCCGGCGCGCCGGATCGACGGCGAGGAAGGTCGGGTTCATCTCGGCGTCGAGCGGGCCCTCCACGGCCGAGAGCGCGCCGTCGGCCTCGTCCAGGCGGAAGACGAAGATGCCCTTGTGCCCCCCGACGACGACCAGGGGCGCGACGGCAGGCGGCGCGCCGCCGCCGCCCGCGCCGACGCTCGCGCCGACGCTGCCCGTGCCGCTGCCGCCCGTACCGCTGGCCGTCGTCGTGGCGCCGCCCTGGCTGATGCCGCCGCCGCCGGCCCCGGAGCTCCCCGCCGTCGCGCCGCCGTTCGCGGTTCCATCGCCGCATCGGCTGCATCCGAGCCACAGCCCAGCGGCCAGACAGAGGAGGAGGCGCTGCCTCGATCGGTCCACGTTCACCGGACATGCGTTACCCCCGGCCGGCGCCGCGGGGCAAGCGCCACGGCGCTCGTCAGGCTCGCCCGCGCAGCGCCCCCGCGGCGGCGCCGAGGAGCGCGCCGGCCGCGATCGGGAGGCCGTGGGCGAGGGCGACGTGGAGGAGATCGTCGAGCTCGCAGTGCGTCCCGAGGCCGACCACCACCCCGAGGCCGCACAGGGCCCCGATCGCGGCGCCGCGCCACGCCGGGGCCGAGAGGAACGAGCGGCGCAGCACGAGCGCCGCCAGCGCGAACGGCACGAGCCCCGTGCCGACGGCGCTCGCGATGCACCTGAGGTGCAGCTCCAGCGGCACCGGCGGATCGGCCACGCGCGACGTCGCGACGGCCGCGGCCAGGAACCCGACCGGCACCGCGGCGACGAGCGCCTGGAGCGCCCGCACGCCGGCCGGCAGGCCCCGGGCGCGCGGCCTCAGCGCGAGCAGCAGGCCGAGGCCGGAGAGCGCCGCCCCGACGGCGAGCGGGACGGCGACCCCGGGCGACCCGAGGTCGTCGCGGAAGCCCTCGATCCAGCTGAAGATCAGGATCCAGGCGAGCCCGACGAGGCTCGCGATCAGGGCGCGGCGCTCGCGCGCCGGGCGCGTCAGCGACGGCTCGGCCGGCGGCACCGCCGAGGCGGGCGGCGGGCGGGCGACGAGGTGGGCCGCGGGATCGGGGATGTCCTCGAGCCCGCTCAGCAGGTCGCGCTCATTCGCCATCGGCACCTCCCCGGACGCCCGGCTGCCCCTTGCCGCGGCGGCCGCTCCGCTCCGGTCTCGCGGCCGCGGGCCCGTCGTCCTTGTCGTGGGCGCCCTTCTCCGCGCCCCGGCCTTCGCCTCGTTCCGCCTCGGGCTGCCGCTTGAGCTCCTCGAGCGCGGCGCGCAGCGCCTCGTAGGCGCGGAAGGCGCGGAGCTTCACCGCGGTCCCGGTCGTCCCCAGGATCGCCGCGGCGTCCTGCACGCTCAGGCCCTCGTACCGGATCAGGATGAACGCCTCGCGCTGCGACGCCGGGAGGCGCGCGAGCACGCGCTCGACCATCCGCGCCGTCTCGGTGGCGATCGCCACCGCCTCGGCGTCGGCGCCGCGCGCGTCCGGCGGCTCCGCGCCCGGATCGCTCGGGAGCCGCTCGGTGCTGCGGTGCTTCTGGGCGCGCGCGTGATCGACGTACACGTTCCGCGCGATGGCGTAGGCCCACGGCGTGACGGCGCCGCCCCGGGCGAAGGTCGATCGGGCGCGGTGCATCCGCAGGAACGTCTCCTGCGCCAGGTCGCCGGCGAGCGTCTCGGAGCCGCACATCCGGGTGAGGTACGCGAGGAGGCGCGCCGAGAGCGCGCGGTGCAGCTCGGTGAACGCGCGCGCGTCGCCGCACGCGTACCGGTCCATCGCTGCGTTCAGGGCGAGCTCGTCCATGGCCGCTCCGGCGGCATACACCGTCTGCGCGCCGGCGATCAGCACGGCGCGCCGAACGCCCGCGGCCGCGACGGTCCGAGGAGCGCCCCGCGCTCGGCGAGGTCGCTCAGGAGGGCCGCGGCGCCGTCCAGCACCGGGCCGTCGACCGGGTGCCCCAGCGCGGCGCAGCCCTGGACCACGGCGTCGCCGAGCGCGGCGCCCGCGAGGAGGCGGTCGAGGATCTCGGCCGCGAGCGGCGTGAGCTCGAGGAAGCGCACGTCGTGCCCGGCGTCGCGGTACACGAGCAGGCGCGTGGGCTCGCGGGCCGGCACGTCGCGCGCCGACTCGGCGCCTTGCAGCCGGTGGACCGCGTGCTCGTAGCGCGCGAGCGCCGCGGCCCGCTGGAAGCGCACGCCGCGGTCGAGCGAGAGCGCCTCGCCGGGGGCGGGCGCGCCCGGCGTATCCGGTCCGCGCGGCGCGTCCGGGTCGCCCGTGGCGCCGGGGTCGCCCGTGGCGCCGGGGTCGCCCGTGGCGCGGCGCCGGGGTCGCCCGTCGGGGTCGCCCGTGGCGCCGGGGTCGCCCGTCGCGCCGGCCTCTTCCTCGTCCGGCTCGGCGCACGCCGCCGCGAAGGCGGCGAGCTCGTGGCGGGCGAGATCCGCGAGGTAGGCGGGCACCTCCGGGTCCTCGACCCAGCGCGGCGCCGCGAAGGCCACGAACGCGAAGGCGACGTCGCGGAGGTAGCGCGACCGGGGCAGCTCCGCCTCGAGGAAGCGCGCCGCGTCCGCCTCGAACCGGTCGCCGAGCCGCGCCGCGGTCCGCGGGATCCCGGCGCGGATCGCGCCGGTCAGCCCGCGGCGGACGAGGCTCCGGTAGAGCAGCAGCCGCCTCGGCGGGAGCGCGGTCATCGCCTCGAGGTCCGGTCCCTCGAGCCCGGCGCTGGCGAGCCACGCGCGCGGGTCGGTCGCGATCGCCTCGCCGTCCGGCGCGCTCACGCTCGCCTGGAGCGCCCGCTGCAGCGCCGCGAGCTCCGGCGGCGGCTCGGCCATCGCCTCGCGCGCCGCGCTCGCGAGCTCCGGCGGCGGCCCGTCCATCGCCTCGCGCGCCGCGCTCACGCCCGCGCCTCGCGCGCGGCGAGCCCGCGCCGGTACGCCGCCTCGACCTCGGCGAGCTCCGCGAGCAGCGCGTCGAGCGGCGGCACGTCGTTGTCGCGCTCCAGCACGACCGGCACCGGCCCGGTCCGCGCGACCGCGCGGGCGAGCAGGTCGAGCACCGGCTCGATCACCGGCGCGCCGTGCGTGTCGACGACGACCCCCGCGTCGTCGCGCCATTCGTGACCGGCCACGTGCATCGAGACGACGCGCGCGGGTGGAATCTTCTCCAGGTACGCGACCGGGTCGAAGCCGTGGTTCCTGGCGTTGACGTAGACGTTGTTCACGTCGAGCAGGAGCCCGCAGCCGGCGCGCTCGAGCACCTCGACGAGGAAGTCGGCCTCGTCGAGCGAGGCGCGGCCCGGGACCAGGTAGTAGGTGATGTTCTCGATGGCCATCGGGCGCCCGAGCCGGTCCGCGGCCTCGCGGATGCGGGCCGCGGCGTGGGCGGCGGCCGCGGAGGTGAGCGGGAGCGGCAGGAGGTCGTGCACGAACCTGCCGTCGACGCCCGAGAAGCAGAGGTGATCGCTGTGGAACGGCGGGTCGAGCCGATCGACGAACCCCCGCAGCGCGCGCAGGTAGCCGTCGTCGAGCGGATCGACCCCGCCGACCGAGAGGGTGAGCCCGTGCGTCAGGATCGCGCGGTGCTCCCGGACGCGCGCGATCGCGGCGGGGTAGTAGCCGCCGCGGCGCATGTAGTTCTCGGGGGAGAGCTCGAAGAAGGGGACGGCCAGCGCCGCGCCGCGCGCGCCCTCGTCGGGCGCCTCGAGCGCCGCGAGCACCTCGTCGAGGAACTCCCATCGGAGCCCGAGGCCGACGCCGGTGAGCGCGCTTTCGGTCATGGGGGCGCGGGGCGGGCTGGGCCGACCGGGATCAGGCGCAGGTGCCCTGGCCGCAGCCCGCGTGGCCGGGCTTCTTGGCGGCCGCCTTCTTCGCCGCGGGCTTGGGCGCGGCGGTCGGCGTGGGCGGCGTGGGCGCGGTGGCCGCCGGGGTGGCCGTGGGCGCGACCTGCGGCGAGGTCGCGGCGGACTGCGCGTCGCTCGGCGGGGCGGCGGAGTCCGGCGCGGCCGGGGCCGCGGGGACGTTCGCGCCCGCGGCGGCGTCGCCGGAGGTCGTCTCGGCCGGCGCGGGCTCGGCCGGCGCGGCGGGGGCGGCCGGGGTCGCCTCCTGCTCGGCGGGGACCTCGGTCGCGTTGACCGGCGCCTGCGCGCCGCCGCAGCCGCCCATCAGCAGGGCGCCGGCGCTCAGCGCGGCGAGGGTCTCGTAAATGCTCTTCTTCGACAGCATCGTGTGGCTCCTCTGGTTCTCGTCGTGATGGGCCTGCGCCCACTACGGGCGAGGCGTGATCCGGTTTCCCGGCGGCGCACGGAGCGCCGTGTCATCTCAGAGCCGCCGCGGCGCCGCAATGGCTCCCGGGCAGGCGGCGCGCGCCGCTCATCGCGCCGCGCTGCCCGCCGGCGCCGCGGCTGCGGCCGGCGCCGGGGTCGCGGCGCCGGCGGTCGCGGTGAGCTCGAGCGACACCATCGCCTCCTTGGCGACCTTGGGCGCCAGCACCTCGAGCGTCTTCTGGGCGAGCTTGCCGAACGCCTCGCGCGGCCGGACGTCGTGCTCGGCCAGCCCGACCGAGAACGGCTTCGCGGTCTTCACGGTGACGCCGGCGGGCCTGTCGCCCTCGTACCGGAACGTGGCGATGAGCTCCACGGTCTTCGGGGCCTGCCGCTGGTGCAGCAGGAGGTCGCCCGACGCGGTGACGGTCACCGTCCGCTCCGCGCCGGACAGCTTCGAGAGGTCCTTCTCGCCGGAGGTCGAGATCGACCGGATCGCGAACTGGGCCTTCGCGTTCTTCTCGCGGACGTCGTCGGGCGTGTCCTTGGAGATCTCGAGCCAGGTGCGCGCGTGCTCGTTCTGCACGTCGCTCTTCTTCTCCTCGCCGGGCTTGCCGTCGTCGCCCACGGCGGTCTGGAAGAGCTCGAGCGTGGAGAGGTCGACCGTGATGAGGCCCGTCGTCTTCGTGATGTCGGTGGGATCGACCTGCAACGTCCCCCCGGCGGCGCCCTCGATCCGCCCGCGGATCTTCTCGCGCGGCGCATCCATCGCGAGCTCGACCTTGCTGCCGGCCCGGGCGATCGCGAAGGTCGCCGCGGCGGGCGCCTTCGTTTCCGGAGCCTTGAGCTCGGTCGCGGCGGGCGCGAGGGGCTGCGGCTCTCCCTGGCAGGCGGCCGCGCCCGGCGCGGCGGTCGCGAGCGCGACGAGGAGCAGTGTCCGTGTCCGGATCGTCTTCACGCGGGTCTCCTGGGTCTCATGGGGTTGGTGCTCGCGGCCGCGATCGCGTGGCGCCCTCCACTGGAGCAGGAAGGTAGGAGGGCGGGAAGGGCGATCGGGGCTGCCCCGTCTGCCCGTCCGTTCGCTCGATGTCATCGTCGACCCGAGCGATGCCGTGGCCGCGGGCGGCGTCCGAGCCGGGCGAGCGGTGGCTCGGCGCGCCTCGCTGGGTGCTGCGTACGGGTTTACGTGCGAGCGGCGGCGCGGTTTCGGCGGCGGATGCGGCCGTGAGGCGGCGTCCGCGCGGGCGGGCGTGCGGCGCGGGCGAGGGCGTCGGACCCGGGTTGCACAGCCGCGCGTGGCCTGCGGCGTGCACGCGGCGGTCGTCGGAGGCGGAACCGGTCCACCCGGGGGGGAGGCGGAGCCGGTCCACCCGGGGGGGAGAACTGCAATGAGCATGGGACGATTCGCGGCGTCGGCCATGGCTGCCGCCGCCATGATGGCGCTCGCTGGCGCGGCGGGGGCGCAGGGCGCGGCGCGACAGGACCAGCGCGACCGGCCGGCGGGCAACGTCCCTCCGGCGGATCAGCCGCTGATCCGGCGTATCCCCGAGCCCACGGTCGCGGTCGAGGGGGGCTTCGGCATGCTGGGCTACCTGGGAGGGACGGCGGGCGTCGGGCCCACCTGGAACGTGCGCGTGACCGGGGGCATGTCGCCGCGCGTGGCCATCGAGGGCAACTACATCGGCTCGGTGAACCAGCGCGCGACGCTGGGCCGGTCGCTGGTGCTGACGTCGCTCGACGCGGGGCTGCGTTACAACGTGTTGCGGGCCGACGAGGCGATCGTGCAGCCGTTCGTGGTCGCGGGGGTGGGTTACGCCGGCTGGGCGGGCGAGGGGGGCGATGCGTTCGCGCTGACGGTGCCGGTCACCGTGGGGGTGGAGCGGCTGGTCACGCGCAACGTCAAGGTGGGCGCCCGGCTCAACTTCCGTCCGGCGTTCTTCGACGACCTGACCGTCCGGGGCGCCGCGACCCAGACGGGCGGCGACAGCTGGGCGCTGCTCGCGCACGGCGGCGGCGCGTTCTGACCGGGGTTGAGGCGGCCGGCCCGACCCAGGTTGAGGCGGCCGGCCCGACCCAGGTTGAGGCGGCCGGCCCGACCCAGGTTGAGGCGACCCGACCCAGGTTGAGGCGACCCGACCCGACCCAGGTTGAGGAGGCGACCCGACCCAGGTTGAGGCGACCGGCCCGACCCAGGTTGAGGCGGCCGGCCCGACCCAGGTTGAGGCGGCCGGCCCGACCCAGGTTGAGGCGGCCGGCCCGACCCAGGTTGAGGCGGCCGACCCGACCCAGGTTGAGGCGACCCGACCCGACCCAGGTTGAGGAGGCGACCCGACCCAGGTTGAGGCGACCCGACCCAGGTTGAGGCGGCCGGCCCGACCCAGGTTGAGGCGGCCGGCCCGACCCAGGTTGAGGCGGCCGGCCCGACCCAGGTTGAGGCGGCCGGCCCGACCCAGGTTGAGGCGGCCGGCCCGACCCAGGTTGAGGCGACCCGACCCGACCCAGGTTGAGGAGGCGACCCGACCCAGGTTGAGGCGACCGATCCGACCCAGGTTGAGGCGACCCGCGCCGCGCGGTCCGGCCGGGGGGGCCTTCTGGCCGCCGAGGCGAAAGCGCCGGACGACCTCGTTCCGTGGAGTAGTCTGCCGGGCGCGCTGGTCGGCGACCCGCCTTCCGGTCCCCGGCCCAGCCTCACCCACGGAGAACGACGGCATGAACACGCGCAGCTGCTCGCCCCGCCGGGGCCTGCTCTTCTTCTTCACGGGGCTCGCGCTCGCCGGGAGCGCCGCCTGCACGCCCCGGCAGCAGGCCACCCAGGGGACGTCGACGACGGCGACCGGCCCGACCCCGGAGCGCGACTGCTCGGTCGGGCCGCTCCTGGATTGCCCCGAGGGCCAGCTCGACGGCTGCGCCAACGGGACCACCTCGGTGCACCGGTGCGTGGAGGCGGGCCCCGGGAAGTGCCTCGACATCCGGGCCGCGCTCGTGAAGTGCCAGGACGGCGAGATCCTGACCCACGACGGCTGCCCCGAGCCCGCCTACATGCAGCGGTGCGCGCCCAGGCCGACGCAGCAGCAGCAGCCGTGACCCGGCGGGCCACCCGAGGGCTCCGCGGGCCGTGTCATCGACGAATACTTCCGTGACTACGAAGGCTTACGCCCCGATCTCCCCGCGGGGAGCTTCGTGTCCGAGATCACCGGCCCCCCCTCGTACGACCCGGCGCCGCCCTCGCTGCCCCAGGTCTCGACCTCGCCGGGGGGCGCGTCCTCTCGCTCGCCGGACGACGTGATCGGCCCGCGGACCCCGGGGACGTCCGCCTGCGGGTGGGGCAGCTTCTCCTCGCTCACCTCGCGCTCGGGCCGCGGGGCGCCCAGCTGGTCGCGCGTTGTCTCGTCTCCCATGTTTCCTCCTTCCGGAGGCCTCTGGGGCCGGCGCGCTCGATCGTCCACTCCCTCCCCGGGCGGCCGCCCCGGCGCTCGCCGCCGGCCTACCCCTCGGCGCTTCCGACGGGGATCGTGAACCGGAACGTGGTCCCCACGCCCACGCGGCTCTCCACCTGGATGGTCCCCCCGTGCGCGACCACGAGCTCCCGGGCGATGGCCAGCCCGAGCCCGGTGCCCTTGTAGCCGTTCCGCTGGCCGCGCCAGAACCGCTCGAACAGGTAGGGCAGCTCGTCCTCCGGGATCCCCGGCCCCGTGTCCGCCACCGAGAAGACGACGTGCTCCTCCCGGTGCTCGCACCGCACCGTGACCGACCCCTGGGCGCCGGTCACCTTGAGCGCGTTGCTCAGGAGGTTCGAGAGCACCTGGAGCACGCGATCGCGATCGCACACGACGAGCGGGACGTCCTCGGCCGGCGCCGCGCCCAGCTGGATCCCCTTCTCCTGGGCCTGCGACTCGAACGTCTCGACCGCCTCCCGGCTGATCTCCCGCGGGTCCTGCGGCTGCCGGCGCAGCGCCAGCCGGCCGGCGCGCAGGCTCGCGAAGTCGAGCAGGTCGTGGAGCAGCCGATCCATCCGGTGCGCCGACCGCTGGATCGCCTGGATCGCCTTCGCGTCCCCCTTTTCCCCCCGCGCCGCCGCGCGCTTGGTCATCACGGCGGCCGCGGTGATGATCGCGCTCAGCGGGTTCCGGAGGTCGTGGGACACCGTGGCGAGCACGTTGTCCCGGAGCTCGATCGCGCGCTGCGCGGCCTCGTAGAGCCGCGCGTTGTCCGCGGCGAGCGCCGCCCGCTGCGCCAGATCGTGCGCGACCGCCAGGTCCGCCTCGTCGTAGACCCGCCCGGACTCCGCGGTCGCCAGCGTGATGCAGCCGAACGTGCGCCCCCGCGCCACCATCGGCACCACCATGGCCGACGTGATCCCGAGCGCGCGGACGAGCCGGCGGAAGGCGGCGTGCTCGCCGAGCGAGGCGAGCAGCGGGTGCGACAGGTCCCGGACGACCTCCGGGCGCTCGGTGCAGAGGACCTGCTCCATCAGCGCCGAAAGCGCCGGGGGCGGATCCATCTCGCGGAAGAGCGCGCGCGCCCTCTTCACGGCCTCCGGGTCCGCGTGCGTCAGCGTGACCCGCCGCGCCGCCTCGAACTCCGGGAGCGTCTGGATGACGCACCAGTCCGCGAGCTCGGGCACCGTGAGGCGGCCGAGCCGGTCGAGCGTGCCCTGGAGATCGAGGCTGTCGCTCAGGGCGGCGCTCGCGGCCGCGAGGAAGCGCTGCCCCTGCTCGGCGCGCGTGCGCTCGGTGATGTCGAAGAAGGTGACGACGCCCGCCGAGACGCGCCCGTCCGGATCCCGCACCGGCGACGAGCGCACGAGGATGCGCCCCCACGTGCCGTCGCCGCGGAGAATGTCGATCTCCTCGTCGTCCACGACCTCGCCCGTCGTGACGGTGCGCGACAGCGGCCACTCCCACGTCTCGTACGGCTTGCCCGATCGCGGGTGGAAGCCGCGGCCGCTATAGCCCTCGATGCTCTGGATGCCCTCGAACGACTGCCGGAAGATCTCCGTGGCCTGCCGGTTCGTGAGGAGGACGCGCCCCGTCTGCCGCTCGCCGATGATGAGCCCCGCCGGCATCTGCTCGACCACGGTCGCGAGCAGCGCGCGGGCGTCGTCCGCCTGGTGCCGCGACGCGCGCTCCTTCGCGACGAGCTGCGCCTGCACGATGATCCCGGTCGCCCGGCTGGTCATCGTGCGGAGCATCAGCATGTCCTCCTCGGAGAACTCCTCGGCGTTGCGGGAGCCGAGGATCGCGACGCCGATGGCGTGCCCCTCGTGGAGCAGCGGCACGCCGTAGACGGCGCGCAGCCCCCTCGACCGGATCGCGCGCGCGGTCGCGGGCAGGGCCGGGAGCGCGGCGTCGAGCGAGGTGGGCCCGCGCAGCGCGAGCACCGCGCGGGCGAGCTCCCGCGTCGCCTCGAGCGGCGGGCCGAGCAGCGGCCCATCGTCGAGGCCGGCCGTCGCGTGCACCTCGAGGCCGTCCCCGAGCAGGACGATCGCCACGTCCACGGCGGCCGCCGCCTCCCGCGTCGCGCGGATGAGCGCCTTCAGGAAGGTGTCCAGATCGCTGCTGCCGAGGGCGGCCGCCGAGATCGTGTCGAGCGCCTGGAGCAGGCGCACGCGCGCCTCCTGGTAATGCGACACGGCGCCCGCGATCGCCTCGTCGATCGCCGCGTTCAGCCGGATGAGCTCGCGCCCGCCGTCCCCGCCGCCGTCGCGCTCCCAGAGCTCCAGGATCACGGCGCGGAGCGCCGCGTACTCCATCACCACGTCGGAGAGGTCGTACCCGTGGGCCAGCCGGTTCAGCGCGTGATACCCGGGCATGCCGCGGAGCCTCCGGTCGACCGCGGCCTCCGCGCCCTCGCTCCCGGTGGCCTCGGCGATGTACGCGAGGACGCTCGGGATATGGTCGGTCAGCAACGCATCCGACAGCCGCCGCGCCGGGCTCAGCGATTGGACCCGCTGCTTCCACTTCTCCAGGACCGCGTCGTGATGGCGCTGGATGAAGTCGGAGAGCCGATTTGGGTTCGGTCTACCGAGCTGCTCCATCGAGGTCCTTACGATAGCGCGAAAGCTTGAGCATGTGTTCACCTCGCGCCCGTCCCGCCCCCGCGCCGAGTCGAGCCGGCGGGCGGAAGTCGCTCCCGGGCGGAGCGCGCGGCGCGGCGCGGCGCTGCGCCCTCAGCTCCGGATGCCTGGCGCCTCGTGTCCGCTCTGGGCGACGTACTCCAGGTATCCGCCGCCGTAGACGCGCGGCCCGTCGGGCACGAGCTCGAGGACGCGGTTCGACAGCGCGGCGAGGAAGCGGCGATCGTGCGAGACGAACAGCATGGTGCCCTCGAACGAGGAGAGCGCCTCGACGAGCATCTCCTTGGTCGCCATATCGAGGTGGTTGGTCGGCTCGTCGAGCACCAGGAAATTCGGCGGATCGTAGAGCATGATCGCGAGCACGAGGCGGGCCTTCTCGCCGCCGGACAGCACGCGACACGGCTTGTCGATGTCGTCGCCGGAGAAGCCGAATGCGCCGGCGAGCGTGCGGAGCGAGCCGATGGAGGCCTGGGGGAAGGCAGCGACGATGGACTCCCAGACGGAGCGGGTCGGGTCGAGCAGCTCCATCGCGTGCTGCGCGAAGTACCCCAGCTTGACGCTCGCGCCGACGCTCACCTGGCCGGCGTCCGGCGCGGAGGCCCCGGCGATGAGCTTGAGGAGCGTGGACTTGCCGGCGCCGTTCACGCCCATGACGCACCAGCGCTCGCGGCGGCGGATCAGGAGGTCGAACCCGTCGTAGATGGGGCGGCCTCCGAACGACTTCTTCACCCCGTCGAGCCGCGCCACGTCGTCGCCCGAGCGCGGGGCCGGCTTGAACTCGAAGCGGATGGTCCTCCGGCGCTTCGGCGGCTCGACCTTGTCGATCTTCTCGAGCTTCTTCACGCGCGACTGGACCTGCGCCGCCTTGGCGGCCTGCGCCTTGAAGCGCTCGATGAAGCGCATCTCCTTCGCGAGCATCGCCTGCTGGCGCTCGTATTGCGCCTCGGCCTGCTGCTCGTTGATGGCGCGCTGCTGCTCGTAGAACTCGTAATTGCCCGAGTAGCTGGTGAGCTCGCCGCCGTCGATCTCGATGATCTTCGTGACGATGCGGTTCATGAACTCGCGATCGTGCGAGGTCATGACGAGCGCCCCTGGATACTGCTTCAGGTACCCTTCGAGCCAGATGATCGACTCGATGTCGAGGTGGTTGGTCGGCTCGTCGAGCAGGAGCGCGTCGGGCCGCATGAGGAGGATGCGCGCGAGCGCGACGCGCATCTTCCAGCCGCCGGAGAGGGCGCCCACGTCGCCATCCATCATGGCCTGGCTGAAGCCGAGGCCGGCGAGGATCTCGCGCGCCTTGGCGTCGAGCGCGTAGCCGCCGAGCTCTTCGTAGCGGGCCTGCGCCTGGCCGAACCGCTCGATCAGGCTTTCCATCTCGTCCATGCGCTCGGGGTCGGCGAGCGCGGCCTCGAGCTCGCGGAGCTCCGCCGCGACGACGGAGACCGGGCCGGCGCCGTCCATCGTCTCGGCGACGGCGCTCCTGCCCTTCATCTCGCCGACATCCTGGCTGAAGTAGCCGATGGTGACGCCGCGGTCGATCGCGACCTGGCCGCCGTCGGGCGCCTCTTCCTTGGTGATCATCCGGAAGATCGTCGTCTTGCCGGAGCCGTTCGGCCCCACCAGGCCGACCTTCTCGCCGCGGTTCACCGCCGCGGAGGCCTCGAGGAAGAGGATCTGCTTACCGTGCTGCTTGCTGATGGAATCGAGGCGGATCACGAGGGGCGCTGCCGCGGGGAGGCGGCTCCTTTCCGCGCACGTATACCAGACGGCCCGTCGCGCGACGCGGCAATTTTTCCGCCGCAAGGTGGTGACCACAACGGGCGGCTGGCCTGTGATAAATCCACGTCATGCGCATCTCGGGATGGAGAACTTTGCTTATGAGAGCTCGATTTTCTCTGTTGCTATGTGGAATCCTGCCTGCGGCCGCGAGCGGCTGTGGTGACGACGCCGGTTCTCCCGGATTTTCCTCGGAAGGGGGCGGCGATCCGGGCGGCTCCACCGGGGGCCAGGTCGCCACGAGCGGCAGCGGCGGCGCGGGCGCGAGCGGCGCGACGAGCGGCGCGACGAGCGGCGCGACGAGCGGCGCGACGACGGCGAGCGGGTCAGGCGGCGCGGGCGGCGGCGGGTCCGGGGGGGGCGGGCTCGGCGCGGGGGGCGGCGGGAGCGGCGGCGGTGGCGGCGGCGGCGGCGCGGGGATCTGCCCGGGAGGGCCGTATGCGGCCGATCCGCTGCCCGCGAACCGCAGGGCGGAGCGGGTGCGCGGCGGGTTCGACTACGTCGAGGGGCCGGTCTGGGTCGCCGAGCTCGGCGCGCTGTTCTTCTCGGACATCCACCGCGCGCAGCGGAACCAGGCGCCGCTCAACGGCCCGCCGGCGACCCTGCACCGGTTCACGCCTCCGGGCTCGTTCGAGGTGTTCATCGAGAACAGCTCGACGAACGGCCTCGCCCTGTCCACGGACGGGGAGCTGATCGCGTGCACCCACGACACGCGCGACATCTCCGCCTTCAACCTCGGCACGAAGGCGCGGCGCCCTGTGGCCGAGCTCTACGGGGGCAAGCGGTTCAACTCGCCGAACGACGTCGCCGTGCGGGCCGACGGCAACATCTATTTCAGCGATCCGGAGTTCCAGCTCACCGGCTGGCCGGAGCTGCCGACGGCGGTGTACCGCGTGTCGCCGTCCGGCGAGGTGAGCGTCGTGGGCACGATGAACGAGCCGAACGGCGTCGCGCTCTCGCCCGACGGGCGCGTCCTCTATGCCACCGAGTTCAGCATCGGCCGGATCCGGCGATATCCGCTGGACGAAGGCGGCGCGCCCGGCCCCTCCTCCGATTTCGCCTCGAACCTCGAGAAGGCCGACGGCATGGGCGTCGACTGCGCGGGCAACCTCTACGTCGGGTGGAGGGGCGGCGTCGAGGTCCTCGCGCCGAACGGCGCCAGGCTCGGCACGATCGAGGGGATGATCGAGGCGTCGAACGTCGCGTTCGGCGGGGCCGATCGGAAGACGCTCTACATCACGGCGGGCGACTCGCTCTATTCGATAGCGGTGAACATCCCCGGGTATCCCTACTGAGGGCGTGGCCCGCCGGGCGGATCCATCCGATTCGACGCCAGGGCGCAGGGCGCGAGGCGGCGGAGAGGGAGCGGCGGGCCTTGCCACTTCGCGCGTGCGAGGGCAAAACGCCCGCATGAGCAAGGTCCAGATCCTCTCGTACTCCGGGTGCAGCACCTGCAAGAAGGCCTTGAAGTGGCTCGGCGAGCGCGGCGTCGACGTCGCCGTGCGGCCCATCGTCGACGAGCCGCCGACGGCCGAGGAGCTCGCCCGATGGATCCCGGCCAGCGGGCTCCCGGTGCGCCGGTGGCTCAACACGAGCGGGCAGAGCTACCGCGCCCTCGGCAAGGCGCGGGTGGACGCCGCGAGCGACGCGGAGGTCGCGCGGTGGCTCACCGAGGACGGGAAGCTCGTCAAGCGGCCCGTGCTGGTGAAGGGGAGCCGGGTGCTGGTGGGCTTTCGTGAGGACGACTACGCCGCGCTGTTCGGCTGAGACCGCATGTGGGCTGCCCACGTCGCCGATGTGGGCGCCGCTCCCTCGATCTGCGTCGTCGCGCAGCGGAATCGCCGGCGCGCGGCGGGCGCGGGGGGCCCGGCGGGCGCGGCGGGCAGGAGGCGGAGGGGCGACAGCCACGTGCCTCGGCCATGTTTGCCGTTCATTCGGGCGGAAAAACATCCTATCTTCGCCTATGAAGACCTCGGGACGACCATGAAAACGAAGATGTTGCGGGCTCTCGTTGGGTACGCCGGCGAATGTGCCATCGCGGTGCTAGGGCTCGGATGTGCGCAGATCTTCGGCTTCGACAAGGACTACCAGGTCGATGGCGGGGCCTACGGGGGCGGCGGCGCAGGCGGCGGTGACGGAGGGAGCGCGGCCGAGGGGGGCGGCGCAATCACGGGCAGCGGCGCGGGAGGCGCAGCCACGAGCAGCGGGTCGGGGGGCGCAGCCACGGGCGGCGGCGCAGCGGGCGCAGGCGGCGGGGATCCGTGCAAGGTCTTCGAGGCGATGCCGGGGGAGGTTCTCGACCTGTCGCTGATCGACGACATGGAAGATCAAGACCTCTCGATCCCCACGGGGGACGGCGCGAGCCCTCGGGCAGGGCTCTGGTTCAAGGACAACGACCTGTCACCGGAGGGAATCCACGAGCCTGAGAACGAGCTCGACCTGATGAGCACCGTCGACCCTCCGCGCGGCGATAGCCTCGTGGCCGTGCACACCAGCGCCAACGACGGCTTCCGCGACTGGGGAGCCGGCGTCGCCTTCTTTCTGGACAACGACGATTTCTACGACGCCTCCAAGTACCGTGGCATCACCTTCTGGGCTCGCGCCGGGGAGAGCTCTACCAAGAGGATGAAGGTGATGTTCGTCGATCGGCAGACCCGTCATACGGGGGGCATCTGCGATCTCGAGGCGGATGGATGCTACGACCATTTCCACCAGTACGTCGTGCTGGCGGACGACTGGAAGCGCTTCAAGCTTCCAGCGGCGTGCCTCAAGCAGGCAGGGTTCGGCGATCAGTTCGACGCGCCCGCCATGGACCAGCTCTGGGGCTTCTATTTCTTCTTCGATCCGGGGCAGGCGTTCGATGTCTGGATCGACGACGTCGCCTTCTACCGGTAGGCGCAGGGAGGGCGCCTCAGGGCGCCGAGGTGAAGCGGCCTTGCCGGACCTGGCTCAGCTCGAACGAGCTCTCCGGGTCCAGGGTCTTGTCCGTCGTGCCGCTGCGCGTGCGGCTGATCACGACGTCCACGTCGCAGCTCTCGGGCTCCTGCGAGCTCGTCGCCTCCAGCTCATCCGCGTCGATGGTGTACGTCCCAGGATCGCCCCCGACATCGAACGTCTTGGCGAAGATGCATCTGCCGTCCACGCGGATCACCATGTCGTCGCCCGACCCGCTCGGCGCCCACGTGATCGTGAGGTCCTCGCCGCGCGGGACCGGATCCTTGGGCAGCGCCTCGAGGTCGAACGGGTCGGGGAGCGTCCCGGCGTTGTTCGGCGCGTCGTCGTCGTCCTCGCGGTCCAGCCGCACCGTGAGCTCGGTGCCTCCCTCCCCGATGTCGAAGCGGGCCACGTAGACCCCGGAGCTCTCGGAGGACATCTCGACCTCCTCGCCGTCCGCCGTCGCGGAGATCCGGTCTCCCGCGCTCAGGATGACGTAGGTGTTGCTCTCGTCGCCGCCCGCCTTGAGCGTGGCCTTCACGCTCGTCGACGACGCGCTCTCGGCGGTCGCCTCCAGCGTCGCCGAGATCCCTCCGGTGCGGATCTGCTTCGAGTCGAGCGTCTCCGTGCAGCCCGCGAGCAGCCCGGAGGCCGCGAGCCCGAACATGGCCATCGTGGTCTTCGTGATCATGAATTGCCCTTTCCTCATCGCCATACCTTCCCGCCCGGGCGCGCCGGCCTGTAGTTTTTTATTGATGCTACACCGAATCGTGTCCATCGTGTCCACCGACGAGGCGCACGTTTTCGACGAATCGGGGAGATCCCGACGTGGATTCACCTGCATCGACGCCGCAACCTGGGTGCAGGCTGGGTGCCAGGCGACGTGAGCCCGCCGCGGCCGCGCCGACGCGCCGACGCGCCGACGCGCGCAGCGCGATGGGCGCCGCGGGCGAGCTGCGTTACGGGCGGGTTGCGCCGGCGGCGACGGGCGCGCGCGGGCTCACCACCGGCTCTGGACCGCGACGCCGCCGCCGCGCGGCCCGGCGAGCAGCGACCAGCTGACCGTCCCGGCCTGCAGGCGGGGCGCGGCGCTGGCTTGCGGGCCGGACGGGGAAGGCTCCGTCAGGAAGAGCAGCACCGCCGCGCCCGCGAGCGCCGCCCCGGCGCTGAAGCCGATCGTGCTCACCGTCCCCAGGTCCTTCGCGCGTTCGCCGGCGGCCTTCGCGACGGGGGTGTCGCATTCCGCCACGCCGGGGCCGACGTCCTTGCACTCCTTGTCCGCGCGGCTGCTCTCGTTGAGCGCCATCCACCCGGTCACCGAGCCGACGATCAGCCCGCTCACGGCGAGCCCGCCCGCCACGTACGCCAGGACCCGCTGGCCGCTGGGCCCGGACGACTGCGGGGCCCCCGCGGCGCCCTTCGCGTCGCTCACGGGCGGCACGCCGAGCGGGTCGGGCGGCCGAGCCGCCGGCTTGTCGGGCGGAGGCTCCTCGCGGGGGAGCTTCACCTCGAGCGCGATCGTCTTCGCGTCGGACTTGTCGATCGTGAACCGCACCTCGTGCAGCGGTCCCCCCGGCGCCCTCGTCGTCACGACGTGCTCTCCCGGGTTGACGGGGAGCGGGATGCCGAGGGAAGGCCGCTCGAGGGTGATGCCGTCGCGCTGCACGACCGTGCCCGCGGGCGCGTCGTCCGGCAGCGACAGCGTGAGTTGCGGCACGAGCGGCGCGAGCGTGTCGCGTTGCTCGAGCGCGACCTTGTAGCGCTCGAGCTGCTGGAGCTTCTCGGCCTCCGACATGCGGGAATACAGCGCCAGAAAGTCGTTGTAGCGCGCAACGGCGGTGGCGATGCGCCCCCACTGGGCCTCGCACTCGGCGAGCGTGAACAGCCGACCTGCGCGAGGATCGAGCCGATAGCTCTCGGCGAGGGCAGGGCAGCCCGTCGAATGCCGGCCCGCCAGCATGTCCGCGAGACCGCGGTTGAAGAGCGACTCGGCCACGGCCACGGCGTCGGGCTGCGCGTTCGCCGGAGCGGTGAGCGCGATGCTCAGCAATCCGCTCACTAGAGGCGCAGACCAGGCGAAGCGCATCGGTGGATGCAGGAGATACCATCCCTGGTATCGCCGCAGGCAAGAAAACAGCGCTCCGCCGTCGGCGCGTCGGCGCGGGCGCTGCGTCAGTCCGCCGAGTAGAGCGATTCCCGGGGCTTGGCCGAGGAGGACGCCGGCGGCGTCGGCGTGCGCTCCGCGCTGGAAGGCGGCGCTGCGCTGGACGACGTCGCGGCGCTGGAAGGCGGCGATGCGCTGGACGGCGGCGATGCGCTGGACGACGTCGCGGCGCTGGACGACGTCGCGGCGCGAGGGTGCGGCGCCGCGCGAGGCGGCGGCATCGCGTCGCTCGCGCTCGCGGACGCTGCCGCGGGGACGGGCGCCAGGTCGCCGTCCTCGCGCGGCGCGGGCGTCGCGGCCGCAGGCGCCGCGAGGTCGGGCGCTCCGGGGGGCCCGGAGGCCTCGGGGAGAGCGGGCACCGGCACGGCCGATGGGAAGGGCGGCGTGGAGATCGGCGGGGCGGGGGCCGCCCGGGCCGCCGGCGCGTCCGCCGCGTTGCCCGGAGCGAAGCGCGCGCCCCCGCCGAGCGAGGCAAAGGCGATGGCGCCGCCGCCGATCAGGGCGACGGCCGCGATCGCGACCGTGGACCAGCTCCGCGGCGACGCGGCAGCGACCCTCGTCTCCACGCCCGTGCTGGAGGACTGGGCGGGCGCCGGCGCCGACGAAGCGGGCCCCTGGTGTGCGCGCGGCAGCGGCGTCTCCACCACGGACAGGCGCGACGACTTCGCCGGCGCGGGCGCGATGTCGAAGATCTCGGCGAGCGCCTCGACCGCGGCGGATGCGGTCGGAAAGCGCGCCTCGGGGTCGCGCGCCGTCGCCTTCGCGAACCACGCGTCGAAGGCCGGGGGCAGCTCCACCCCATCGGCCGCCGCGCGCGCGCACGCGGGCTCCTGCGGGCCGTACATCGCGATCACCGCGAACGCGAGCGTGTTGCTGAACTCCCGCATGTCGTTGAGCCAGTAAGCCTTGCCGACGAGGAGCGTGTACGCGATCATGCCGAGCGCGAAGAGGTCGACGGCCTTCGAGATGGACGCGCCTCCGAACTGCTCAGGCGCCATGTAGAGCGGCGTCCCGAGGGCGGCGGTCGTCGCCGAGTCGAGCGCGGTCTCCGCGACGAGCTTGGCAATGCCGAAATCGAGCACCTTGATGCGGAGCTCGTCGTCGTCGCCGACCGCCGCCAGGAACAGGTTCGCCGGCTTGAGATCGCGGTGGACGACCCCGGCGGCGTGCGTCTTGTCGAGCGCGGTCGCCGTCTGGCGCAGGTAGGCGACGGCCTCTTCCGGCGACAGGCGCCCGGCGCGGCGGATGCGCTTGCTGAGCTCCTCGCCGCGGAGCAGCTCCATGACCAGGAACGGCATGCCGGTCTCCGGGTCGATCCCGGCGTCGAACACCTCGACGATGTGCTCGGTGGCGATGCGGGCGGCGACGCGCGCCTCGAGCTTGAACCGGGCGTGGAACTCGGGGTTATCGGCGAGGTGCGGGTGCATCACCTTGAGCGCCCGCCGGCGCTCCGTCTCGATGTGCACGACCTCGTAGACCGCGCCCATGGCTCCGGTCGCGATGCAGCGCACGACGCGGTACCTGCCTGCGAACAGCCTCCCCTCGATGAAGTTCAGCGACATGGGTTCACCGCGTCGATCGAGCTTACACCATGAGGTCCGACGGCTGCATCCAGGAACTTACCGTCGCAGGTCCGCCTACAGCGCTCGCACGGTGTAGGCTGCGCTGGCGCGATCCGGGCGGCGTGTTGCGCGGTGTTGCGCGGTGTTGCGCCGCTTGACCCGATCGATCTCGGCATGGCCGAGCTCCATGCCCTCCAGCTCAGTTCCGATGTCGTGGAAGAATTCGAACTCTGGAGCGACGTGTCCTTCATCGATTCTATCGATTCTATCGAATCGACGCGGCTCACGCCGCCGGCGTCCCGCCGGGCGCCGGCGCAGCGCCGCTTCGCCCGGGCAGGGCGGCGCTTCTCGCGACGGCGGTAGACCCGCCTCAGAGCACGAGCACCGCGAGGAGGCGGGGCCCGTGGAACAGGTCGAAGCCGCCGATGTCGATCTTGCGGCCGACCGTGTAGGTCGTCTCGTCTCCACGCCTCGTCGCGTGGATCCTGGACACGATGCCCTGGCCGACCGCCTCGACGTTGTAGGACAGCTCGGTCAGCAGGCGGAGCCGGCTGAGGTTCGACGTCAGCCGGAGCCGGAGCCCCACGGACAGGTTGCCGGAGAGCGCGATCATCGTCGCCTCGTCGACCTCGCGCGGGCCGCCCGGCACCGCGGGATCCGCCGAGAAGGCGTAGCGCACCGGTCCGGCGCCGCCGTAGAGGCCGACGTCGCCGAACGGCGCGACCCGCGGCCACTCGCCGTTGCCCATCCGCAGGCCGAAGCCGCCCTGGTAGAAGCGCGATGTCACGCTCTGGGCAGGGCTCTGCCGCTCGAAGACGTAAACATCGCCGGTGCCCGGCTCCCGCTCGCGGAGCGCGTAGAAGATGCGCGGGAGCTTGTAATCCATGTACCGGAAGCCGACGAGCAGCTCCTCGAGGTAGAGATCGTCCGCGGCCTCCGGGAAGAGCTTCGTCACGTCGAAGCCGACGTCGATCTGGCGGACCAGGAGCTGGAACGGCGCGCTCGCCACGGCGCCGGCGTCGCGCCCCGTCGCCGGATCGACGGCGAGCTCGGTGACGTTGCCCGAGGTGAACCGCGCGATCTTGAGGCTCGTGCTGATGCCGACGAGGTCGGCGCCGATGTCGAAGACGTCGCTCGCGAAGCCGTTCAGGCCGATCAGCTTCCCGAGCGAGCTGTCGTACGCGATGTCGCCCCCCGACGAGAACAGCCGGTCCGTCTTGAACCCGGCGTTGAGGCGCGCGGCGTTGCGCACGTGCTCGAAGTCGTACGTGAGCAGCGCGCGGCCGCCGACCATGAACACGGGATCGACGTCGTAGGCGAGCCGCCGCGTCCTGCCCCGGTAATCGTTGATGCCGCCCGAGGAGCTCGGGCTCGCGAGCTGGTGGAAGAAGAGGAGCTCGACGTCGCTCTTCAGCTGGAGGTGGACGGCGTCGAGGCTGATCGCCCGGCCCTGCTCGAGCAGGCTCTCCTGCATCTCGAAGCCCGCCGTGTCCTCGAGCGGCGTCCGCGCCGGCACGGCGAGCGCCTCGGCGCAGGCAGAGAGCGCCTCGCGCTGCTCCTCGAGGACCCTGGAGAGCGCCTCCGCGCGCGCCGCCGTGGCCCCGTAGCCCGGCTCGCCGCGCGCGACGCGCCGGGCCTGCTTCACCACGTACGGCGCCACGGCGAGCGCCTCGGTGTGCATCCGCAGGAGGAACGACGTGACGCGGAGGGCGTCGCGCGCGATGGTCGCGGCGGGCTCCTGCCCCGCGCTCGCCGCGCGGAGCTCGGCGGCCGCGCCCGCGATGTCCCGCTGGGCTCCGGCGAGCGCCCGCCGCCGCGCGGCGACCTTCCCCTTCGCGGCGGCGAGCTCGGGCGTGTCGGGCGCGCCGAGCGGCCTTCCGGCCGAGAGCCGCTCGACGCTCCGCTCCTCGGCGGCGAGCGCCCGCGCGTGGGCGGGGGCGCCGCGGGCGGGGCCGCCGTGGGCGGGGGCGCCGTGGGATCACGCGCGGCGAGCGCCGCCAGCGCGTCGAAGAGCCGCGCGAACGCGGGCGGCGCTGGCCGAGGCGCCGCCGCGCGGGCGAGCGCCTCGTCGAGCTTCACGCGGTAGAGCTTGGCGAGCGGGACCTCGTGCTCCCCGTCGTACGGCGCGGCGTCCTCGAAGCGCTCGCGGAGCCGCTCGCCCTCCTCGTCGTCGAGCCGGAGCGCCGCGACCCACGCGTCGCCCGGGGAGTAGGGGGTGTTCGCGAGGACCTCGTCCGCCAGCCAGACCGCGCGCTCCAGATCGGCCGCGCGGTCGTCGACGATCGCGCGGCGGGCGTCCTCGTTGGCGAAGGCGCGCGCCGCGCGGACGTTGTACGTGGCGGGGACGCACGCCGAGGCCGCGGCTGCGGCGAGGAAGAGGCCTGCGAGCGCCGGACCCGGTCGCACCGGCGCGAGCCTACCACGGCGCGCGAGCGCGCCTCCACGCTGTCACGCTGTCGGCGCGCGGGGCGGCGCGCGCGTGGGGGCGCGCGCGGGGCCGGTGTGGCCGGCGTGCAGGCGCGGCGTCCGTGCACGAGCGCACTGGACGCCGCGCCGCCGGCCTGCTCAGAATGCGCGGCCGTGGCTGCCAGCCGACCCAACGAGATTGACGGCGCGCGGGCCGAGGCCTTGCTGAGCCGTCCCATCCGCGCAAGACAGCGCAAGACAGCGGTCGCTGACGGAGCATGAGCAACGCGTGAAGGAGAAGAACCGGGATGAATGATGCCACATCCAGCTGCGACATCGGCATGATCGGGCTGGCCGTCATGGGCGAGAACGTCGCGCTCAACATGGCCGACCACGGGTTCAAGGTGGCCGTGTACAACCGCACGGTGCAGGTCGCGAAGGACTTCGTCGCGAGGAACCCGAGCACCCCCGGCGGCCTTGTCTACTGCGAGACGCTGAAGGACTTCGTCCGCGCCCTGAAGAAGCCGCGCAAGGCGGTGATCCTGGTCAAGGCCGGTCCGCCGGTGGACATGGTGGTCAAGCAGCTCATCGAGGCGGGCGTCGAGCCGGACGATATCGTCGTCGATCTGGGCAACTCGCTCTGGACGGACACCATCCGTCGGGAGCATGAGTACGCGCAGCAGTGCAAGTTCTTCGGCTCGGGCGTGTCGGGCGGCGAGGTGGGGGCGCGCTTCGGCCCCTCGCTGATGCCGGGCGGCGATCCCGAGTCCTGGAAGCACCTGGAGCCGATCTGGCGCGCGATCGCCGCCAAGGTCGACCCTGCGACCGGCAAGCCGATCGAGGGCGCGGCCCCTGGCAAGCCGGTGGAGGGCGGCGTCCCCTGCACGGCGTACATCGGGCCGAACGGCGCGGGCCATTACGTGAAGATGGTCCACAACGGCATCGAGTACATCGACATGCAGCTCATCTGCGAGGCGTACACGCTGCTCGACGGGCTGCTCGGGCTGTCGAAGGACGAGATGTCGCGCGTGTTCGCCGAGTGGAACAGCGGCGATCTCGACTCGTACCTCATCCAGATCACCGCGGACATCCTCCAGCAGAAGGACCCTGTCCAGCAGGACAAGCCGTTCGTCGATTTCGTCCTCGACACGGCGGGGCAGAAGGGCACCGGCAAGTGGACGAGCGGCAATGCGCTCGACATGGGCATCCCCGCGAACGCCATCGCCGAGGCGGTGTTCGCCCGCTGCCTCTCGGCGCTCAAGGACGAGCGCGTCGAGGCCTCGAAGCACCTCTCGGGGCCGACGCCGACCCCCGTCAAGGATCGCCAGGGGACGATCACGGCGATCCGCGACGCCCTGTATTGCTCGAAGATCTGCGCCTACGCTCAGGGGTTCCAGCTCATGGCCGCCGCCCAGGCGGAGTACACGTGGAAGCTCGATTTCGGCACGATCGCGAGCATCTGGCGCGGCGGATGCATCATCCGAGCGCGGTTCCTCCAGAAGATCACGGAGGCGTACACGCGCAATCCTGGCCTGACGAACCTCCTGCTCGACCCGTACTTCAACGATCAGATCAAGCTGGGTCAGGCCAACTGGCGCAAGGTGGTCTCGATCGCCGCGCAGAACGGCGTCTGGGCGCCGGCGTTCATGTCGGCCCTGTCGTATTACGACGGTTACCGCGCGGCCCACCTGCCCGCGAACCTCCTGCAGGCGCAGCGCGACTACTTCGGCGCCCACACCTACGAGCGCACGGATCAGCCGCGCGGCAAGTTCTTCCACCTCGACTGGCCCCACCCCTCCCGCCCTCAGCTCGAGATCAAGGGGACCGGCGGCGGCCACTGACCGCGGCCCCGTCCTGATGGCGCGGGCCTGAGCAGGACCGGCCGGGACGCCGCCCCGGCCGGGCCTCGCCTCAGGTGAGGCTGATCCGGGGCCGCAGGTTCCGCTCGCGCAGGAACGGCTCGAGGTCGTCCATGATGTCGAGCTGCACCCCCGCCAGGCTCATCGCCGCCGCGATCGTCTGGATCCCCATGCGCCCCAGCTTGTTCATCTCCGGCGGCGGGCGGACCACGATGTGCTCGATCCGGTCGCGCACGCTGAGCCCCCACTGCGTCAGGACCACGCGCGCCTCGGTCTCGTAGCGCACCATGAGCGCCATGTCGTAGATGAAGTAGGCCCGCTCCCCCGGGCGCATCACGCCCACGAGCTTCTGGTACGCGTCGACCGAGATGAACCGCGCCAGCTCGCCCGTCGCCGCCGTCTCCCGCAGGAGCTGCACCACCATGCCCGCCGGCTGCGTGATCCACACGCCGACGCTCCCGCTGTCATCGAGCAGGTGCGGCTGCCTTCGGAACGCAAGTCTGCGGTTCGACGGGAGCATCTCTCTAATGACAATAGCCATTCCGGCTACCGGGGCCCGCCCGCGACGACCGGAGGCGCCCCGCCCGCCC
Source organism: Sorangium cellulosum So0157-2 (assembly GCF_000418325.1). GTDB lineage: Bacteria > Myxococcota_A > Polyangia > Polyangiales > Polyangiaceae > Sorangium > Sorangium cellulosum_D. The sequence continues at coordinate 10,163,941 of NC_021658.1, read as the reverse complement.
ATCCGGCCCGGCAACGCCGAAGCATGCTGCTGTTCCACACATCACCGGCCGAGCTCCTTCCTCGGGGTCAACGCTGCGCCATGGTGGTCCCAAACGGCGGATACGACCAGAAATGTGCGATTCTGCCGCCTCAGGCCGCCGGTGGCAACGTCGCGCTGCGGCGCCGGACGCCACCGCGATCCCTACCGGAAACTTCCTGGAAACGTTGGAAAACAACGGCCTCTCGCCGCCCGCTCAGCCCCGGCACGGCCAGCCCCGGCGCGCTCTTCGCCGGCCGGGACACGGCGAGCGGGGGCGGCGCGCGCGGCCGATCAGGCGAACAGCGCGGCGCAGGCCGACCCGATCAGGTTGACGTGCTCGAGCCGGGCGATCCGCGGCTCGACGCGCGCGCCGAGGAGGCCGCGCAGCGTCTCCTGCACCCGCGGCGCGTAGCGCGGATCGCCCCAGAAGAGGCTGCCCTCGGCCAGGATGCCCATCCCCGGGGGGCTCTCGAGCACGTCGGCGACCGCCGCGAGCGCCGCCGCCACGAGGTCGGCCGAGCGCTGCAGCAGGTCGCCGGCGACCCGCCGCGCGTCCCCCGTGCCCTCGTCGCGGAGCCGCACCAGGTCCGCCGAGCTGGTCAGGGGGGCGTGGTCCGGGCACAGCCGCGCGAAGAGCCGCGGCAGGTAGGCCCCGGACACCGCCTTCTCGAAGCGCTGCGCCCCCGGGTTCTCCGAGCTCGCGTCGACGTCCGCGTCGAAGGGCTGGAGGTGCGGAGGGTTGAAGTTGCCGTTCTCGAGGTTGACCGCCATCGGCGCGACGAAGTGCCCCGTCTTGAGCTTCGGGATCCGACCGGCGGGGAGGAACGTGGCCATGTTGGTCCCCGTCCCCACGATGAGGCCGATGAACGCCGCGGGCGAGGCCCCGCCGTGCGCGAAGGCGCCCCCGAGCAGGCTCGCCACCGTGTCGTTCAGCACCCGGACCGGGCCGGGCCGGAGCTTGCGCGCGGCGAGCGCCCGGCCGAGCCGCTCGCCCACGCACGTGCCCTCGACCCCCGCGACCTGGACGCCCTTGGTCCAGCGGAGCAGCCGCGCGTCGAGCGACGGCAGGGTCTCCGAAGGATACGAGAAGCAGTACCCCACCGGCAGGCCCTGCACGGCGCCGAGGCGCTCGACGAGCTCCGCCTGCACATCGAAGAAGGCGTCGCCCGCGACCTCGGGCCCGCCCGGGAACTTCGCCGGCGCGGGCCCGGCCACGATGCGCGACACGCCGCCCGGCTGGAGCTCCACGATGGCGGCGCGCAGGTTCGTGCCGCCGGCGTCGACCACCACGGCGCGGCCGGTCATCCCCTCCGGCGGCGGCGCGAGGTAGGCGGGGAGCGCGGCGATCTCGGTGCCGGGCGTGGAGAGGCCGAAGACGATGCGGGCCGCGAGCGTGCGGCGAATGTCCTGGAGCTCGGTGAGCGAGAGCTTCATCAGGGAAATTCTTACCCTCTGGCTCCTGAGAAGGAAATAACTTTGCACGTCCAGCCGCGAGCGTGCTTGGCGCCGGCCCCGCTCGGACGGCAGATGTCCAGCGCGCCGCCGCCGCGATTGCGCTCTGCGTCACCTGGAGGACGTGGCCGAAGAGCGGTTATCGTCCACACCGAAGACGACCGGATAGACCACCGTGGCGACGCTCTTGCGATCGGCGGGGGAGGGGAATCGGAGGCCGCGGAAGACGTCGAGCACGCAGCCGACGACCTTGGGGTCGCGGAGCGGCGGAGCGGACGACGACGGCGCCGCCGCGCCGGGCGAGGGGAGCGCGATGAGGAGGGGCGCGTCGGCGGGCGGGTGGTCGGCGTCGCCCGCGTACGTCACCTTGCCCTGGCCGTCGACGACGAGGTGCACGGGTATCCGCCCTTCGAGCTTGGGATTCGCGCGAACGCCCTTTTCGTAGCAGGCGCGCATGGCGCCGAAGTTCTCCTGGACGACGCGCCGCACGACGTGCGGCGGGATGTGGGCTTTGCCCTTGATCGGCTCATAGGGGTTGCTCTTGCAGCGGCCGGCGATGCTCCGCACGACCTTCGCGTCCTTGTCGAGCTCCCGCTCCAGCCCGGCGCGCGCGGCGCCCGCCTTCTTCGGGTTGCGCCCGTTGAGGATGAGCGACGCCCGCAGCTTGCGGACCGCGGTGCTCGTCCGGGCGAAGCTCTCCTGGATGTTCCTGGCCTCGCGGGCGAGCTCCGGATCGGCGGCGCGGACCGCGGCCGCGCCGGCCCACAGGTCGAGCCGATCCGCGATCCGCAGCAGCACCTCGGGGGGCGTGCTCAGGTCGGACTCCCGGAGCACCTCGATCATCCGCGAGGCCTTCTGCACCTCGGGCCCGAGCGCCTTGCAATCGGCCTCGATCGAGCGCGCGGCGCGCCCCTTCGAGGACGAGGCCGCAGGCGCGCGAGCCTTGTCCGCGGCGCGCTCCTTCGAGGGCGAGGCGACGGGGGCGCGCTCCTTCGCGGCCTCGGGCGCGGCGTCGCGGGCGAGCCGACTCCCGGGCGAGCGCAGCGCCGCGCGCTCCTTCTCCACGGGCGACGGCAGGAGGGCCGCCTCGGGCGACGGCAGGAGGGCCGTCTCGGGCGGGGGCAGGGCGGCGCGCGCCTCTCGGATCGATCCCTCCGGGACCGCGATCGGGGCAGCGCTCCGGAGGTGCGCGGGATCGGCGTCGGTCGCTGGCTCTCCCTGCGACGCCGCCCCGCAGCCCAGCAGGGCATGAACTCCGACGAGGACGAGCAACGCGCTTCGCATCGGTTCCTCCGAGGTCCGTCCGACGTACGGTCCGCCGTTTTGATACAGTACACCGGTCCGAGCAACCGCCGCACGCGAAACGGCGGCGCCCTTCCGGAAAGTGCGACAGGCGGGGCAGAGGGCCCTCACGCGCTCACCCTCGCGCGAAGCCGTCCGCGCGCGGGTGAGCGCGTGAGGCCGCCCGGATCGGACCGCGCGGTTCAGTACGGCGAGGAGGGCGTCCGGTCCACCTTGTCGGCGTCGGCGGCCGGGGCCTTCGACGCGGCGGCCTTGTCGGCGTCGGCCGCCGGAGCCTTCGACGAGGCGGCGATGAGCTCGCGGATGCTGCGCTCCAGCTGCTCTATCCTGATCGGCTTGCTCAGGAACATCGCGTTCTCCACCTGGCTGAGGCTCTCTCGGATGGCCGGGTCGCGCGTGCCGGTGAGCAGGATGATCGGGAGGTCCGCGCGGACCTTCCGCACCATGGTGACCAGCGTCAATCCATTGATGTCAGGCAAGTAATAATCCGTGACCAGGACGTCGGCCTGCATGATGATCGCCCGGTTCTCGAGGGCATTCCTGCCGTTGAGGAAGCAGTGCACGCGATGGCCGTCGAGCGTGAGGATGTCCTGCCATCCTTCACACAGCTCCTCGCTGTCCTCGACGATGATGATGTTCAGGAGCATGCTCCCACCGCCCATCAGACCTGTGTGTCGACCTTCACGCCGGGCATTCCCGACGGACTAGCAGCTCGTGCGGCAGGCGTCGAGGACTCCAAAATCCCAGGACGTGTCCCGCTCGAAGCGCGCTGGCCGGCTCCGGCGCGGCCTCGGCGCGCCGGGCGAGGCCGGAGTAGGGCGCCGCCTTACATGGGATCGCGTAGTCCAGGCGAGATCGCCGTTCCGCGTCTGGCCGGCGGGCGGCCTCAAGCTTGTCTCTGGGGCAGCTCCAGCTCGAAACACGTATTCTTGTGCTCCGTCACGAGCCGCAGGTCGCCTCTGTGGTGATGCGCGATGTTCCGCGAGAGGCTGAGGCCGAGGCCGGTGCCGTGCTCCTCCTTCTTCGTCGTGAAGAACGGGGTCATGATCTTCTCCGCGAGCGCGAGATCGATCCCCTTGCCGCTGTCGATCACGCGCACGTAAACCCGGCCGTCCGACGGGCGCGCCTCGATCCGGATCCATCGCTCCCGGAGCGCCGAGATGGCCTCGACGGCGTTGTTGATCAGGTTGATGAGGATCTGGATGATCTGGACGGGGTAGCAGTCGATGACGAGCTCCTCCGGCGGCAGATCGAAGCTCAGCTGGACGCTCGCCTGCTGGAGCCGGAAGCCGCTGACACGGACGGCTTCCCGGATGAGCTCCTGGACGTTGTGAGGGCGGAGCTTCTCGGACTCCATCCGGGTGATGGACCGGAGGCCGGAGATCACGTTGGTGATGTTCTCGACCATGCCGTCGATCTCGGTCGCGACGCGGGCGAGGCGCTCCTTCTCCAGCTGCCCCCGCTCCGCGAGCCGCTTCAGGAGATCGGTCTTCGTGGTGATCACGTTGAGCGGCGTGTTGATCTCGTGGGAGATCCCGGCCGCGACCTCGCCGAGCGACGCGAGCTTGCTGAACCTCGAGAGCTCCTCCTGCTGCGAGAGGATGATCCGCTGCGCCTTCACCCGCTGCGTGACGTCGAAGATGAGGAGGATGAGGTAGCTCGGCTCCTCGTCGCCGAAGCTGACGGTGGCCGTCCTGAGCTCGATCCAGAGCTCGCCGCCCGCCCGCTCCGCCAGGTTGATGGTGAACGACGCGAGCGGCTTCTGTCGGGCCGCCTCCGAGACATCGGCGATGCGCGGCGACTCCGCGCCGCGGAGGACGAGGTCGAGCAGCTCGTCGAGCGCGAGGCCGTGGAGCTCGGGCTCGCCCCTGCCGACCTTGTCGGCGAACTCGTTCGAGGCGAAGGTCACCCGGTAGAGCCCCTGGTCCGACTCGAGGATCGCGAGGCCGGCGTTCGACGCGGAGACGACCTTCTTGAAGACCTTGAGGTGCTGCTCCTGGAGCACCCGCTCCGTGATGTCGAGCGCGATGGTGCAGACGGACTGGGCGGTGCGCCGGTCGTCGAGCAGGGGGAACTTCGATGAGAGCCAGTAGCGGAGCTTGCCGCCCACATGCAGGCTCTCCTCCAGCCACATGGGCGACCGGCTCTTCAGCACCTCGAAATCGCGCTCCCGCAGGGCGCTGCCGGCCTTCGGGCCGAACAGCTCCTCGTCCGTCCTCCCCAGCACGTCCTTCTCCGAGCGCCCGAGGACGCCGCAGAAGCGCTGGTTGACGTAGACATAGGCGCCGATCGAGTCCTTCATGGTCACGAGCGCCGGCGTGTTGTCGAGGATGGCGGAGAGCCGCTCCTTGCTGACGCTGCTCTGGGTGAGCGCGTGCACGAGCTCGGTGTTGTCGACGAAGCTCACGACGGCCCCGTCCACCTCCCCCTTCGACCCCGCGATGAGCTGGATGCGCGCCTCGAAGTGTCGGTCGAGGACCTCGAGCTGGAGCCTCATGGGCCGCCGCTCGCGCAGGCTCTCGGTGACGAGATCGACGACGGGCTCGACGTTCAGGTGCGCGAGGGCGGCGCGGACGTGCTGGCCGCGGTCCACCTCCGAGATGCGGAACAGGTGGCGAGACGCGGGGTTGTAGTCGGTGAGGCGGAGGTTCTTGTCGACGACGAAGAGGGGATAGGCGATCGCGTTCTGGATCGCGATGAGCCGCTGGTTGAGCGTCATGAGCTCGGACGACTTGACGTTGATCTCCTGGTTCAGCGTCGTCAGCTCCTCGTTCGCCGACTGGAGCTCCTCGTTCGTGGTCTCCAGCTCCTCGTTGGTGGACTGGAGCTCCTCGTTGGACGACTGGAGCTCCTCGTTGAGGGCCTGGAGCTCCTCGCTCGCGGTGTCGTGCTCCTCGATGATGGTCTGGAGGTGCTCCCGCGCCGCCGCGAGCTCCTGCTCGAGCCGCCGGATCTGCTCGTCCGGCGCGAGGCGGGAGCCGCTCGCGGGCGCCCTCGCGGGGCGGGGCGGGTCGTGCGCGTGGCTGAAGCAGACGATGAACTCGGTCCCGCCGTCGGACGGGAGCGGCACGACGGTGAGCTGGAGCTTCCGCTCCTCTCGGTCGACGACGAACGTGTGCCGGTGGTCCCCCTTCGCGGCGTGGCCCGACCGCTCGGCCCGGTGGAGCAGCGCGGCGAGCTCGATCGCCACGTCGGACGGGAGCAGCTTCTGGATCGAGACGCTGGGCTCGCCCTTCGGGAAGTTCAGGTACCGGTTGGCGTTCCCGAAGACGTGCCGCACCCGGTGGTCGTCGTCGACGAGGACCGAGTCCGGCGCGAAGCCGTTCACCATGGCGGTGAAGAGGTCCATCGCCGTGGTGGACTGGCGATCCTTCGTGATGAGCGCGCTCTCGCGGTTGAACTCCTGCCGAGAGTACGACCGCGGGAGATCGCCCTTCTTGCCGGACCGGGCGAAGATCTTCGCGTTCTTGTCCGTGAGCTCGAACACGTCGCTCACGGTCGTCGCCGACTCGGACTTGCCGAGGAACAGGACGCCCTGGTCGTCCATCGCGAAATGGAACGTCTTGAGCGTGTGCTCCTGCAGGTGGGGGTTGAAGTAGATGAGGACGTTGCGGCACGAGACGAGATCCAGCTTGAGGAACGGCGGATCCTGGGCGACGTCGTGGCGCGCGAAGACGATGGCGTCGCGGACGTAGTCCTTGATCCTGAACCACTGGTCCTGCTCGTCGAAGTACCTGGACCGCAGCTTGGGGGGGATGTCGGCGACCGCGGCCTTCTGATAGAGCCCCTTGCGCGCGACGGACATCGCCTGCTCGTCGATGTCCGTCGCGAAGATCTGGACGTTGAGCTGCTTGTTCGCCTTCGCGAGCGCCTCGAACACGAGGATGGCGATCGAGTACGCCTCCTCGCCCGTGGCGCAGCCGACGACCCAGGCGCGGAAGCTGTCGCCGGTGCGCTTCTTGTCGAGCCGCTCGGCGATGGCGGCCGCGAGGGCCTTGAACGAGGCCTCGTCGCGGAAGAACGACGTCACCGAGATCAGGATGTCCTGGAAGAGGAGCCTGCCCTCCTCGGGGCGCACGCGGAGGTAGTCGGCGTAGGCCTCGATCGACTCGCAGCGCGTGGCGATGACGCGCCGCTCGATCCGCCGGCGGACGGTGGTCTGCTTGTACCGGGCGAAGTTGACCCGGCTCGCCTTCTCCAGGAAGGTGAGGATGCTGTGATACGGGTCCTGCGGGCTCAGGCTGAGCTGCCGGAGCGAGGCGTCGGGCTGGTCGGAGCGGCCGGCGAGCTCGTTGAACTTGCTGAGCCGATTGGCCATCTCCTCCAGGCCGAGCTCGAGGTCGACGGCGCCGGTCTGCTTCGCGGCGCGCGGCATGCCGTCGTACTTGGCCGACTCGGGGGTCTGGCAGAGGGTGACCCCGCCGGCGGCCTTGATGGCGCGGACGCCCTGCGCGCCGTCCGACCCGGTCCCCGAGAGGACGACGCCGATGGCGTTCTCGCCGTAGTGCTCGGCGATCGACTTGAAGAACAGGTCGACCGAGGGCTTCGGACCGACCTTGGTCTCGGGCTGCCGCAGGAGGAGGACGTGGCCGTCGACCACCACGTCGGCGTTGGGCGGGGTCACGTAGACCGTGTTCGCGCAGAGGACCTCGCCCTCGGAGACCTCTTTGACGCTGAGGGTGGTCGAGTGGCTGATGATCTCGACGAGCCGACTCCGATGCTGCGGCGCGAGGTGCTGCACGATGACCAGGCTCATCCGATCGGCGGCCTTCAGGCCTCCAATCAGGATCCGGAGCGCCTCGAGGCCCCCCGCGGAGGAGCCGATCCCGACGACGTAGGTGGGGCCCGCCACGGCGAGCTGCTCGTGGGCGGCCGGGGCCCCGGCGCTCTGGGCGATGAAGCCAGGCGTACGATCCTCCAGCTTGGGTGCGACCTGCGCAGTCGCTGGCTTCTTGTTCCTGCTGGATGGCCGCCTGGCGCGGCTGCTGTTCTTCGTTCTCATGGAAACAACAGATCGCGAGGGCGCGGGGTCACGAGGGTACCGGATGCGGGCGTAGGGAGCCATCCGATACCACGCTGCCCGGGCCGGCGCAGGGGGCCGCGCGCGGTCGCGCGCCCGCGACGCCCCTCGCTCGGCAGCGCCGCTCCGCGGGGATCGTGCGCCGGGCGAGCGCAGGGGGTGCCGCGCGGGCCGGGGATCGTGCAGGATGCAGCGCGCCTCACGCGGACGGACGCAAGGGGCGGTCGAGAGTGGACAACGTGAACAAGCGCGAGAAGAACGGCCGCGGCGGGGGCGGGAAGGACGAGCACGACAAGGGCGGGGGCGAGCTCGCCGAGGCGGCGCGCGCGCTCGAGCGCGAGCTCTTCCGCTTCGAGGAGCTCGCAGAGTCGGCGCGGCGGCTGTCCTTGGACACGCGCAAGGGGATCGAGCGCGCGGCGAAGTCGACGACGGAGGCCGCGGAGGCGCAGCAGCGCGTGAGCGTGGCGCTCGGGTCGCTGATCGCGGCGATCGCTGCGGCGCGGGATCGCCACGAGGCGACGGCGACGGCGCTGGCCGCGCGGGGGGAAGAGATCAAGCGGCGCGCGGAGCAGCTCGGGGAGCTGTTCCAGCGCTTCGCGGCGCTCGGCGAGGAGGGGCGGAACATCAACCAGCTGGTCCAGGAGGCGGCGGCGCGCCAGCGCGAGGCGGCGAGCCCCGAGCAGATCGCGGAGGTGGTGGCGGCCATGGACGAGGTCGAAGGGCGCATGGGGCGCCTCGCCGACGAGGCGCGCGAGCTGGCTCAGGCGGCGACGGCGGCGGGGATCGTGGACCTCGCGGAGCAGGCGGACGGAATGCGGCAGCAGGTGACCGCGATGCGGAACAAGGTGGGGCTGCTGAGAAAGGGGCTGGTCGCGCGGCTCGCGGGGCCGGGCGGGACGCGGCCCAATTAGAGCGGCGGTCACCCGCTTTGGATACCCAGTACCGCGGACCAGAACTCCCGCCAGGGATCTGCCTCGCGAGCGAGAGAGTTCAACGCAAAGACGCAAAGGCGCAAAACTACAAATCTTTTTTTCTTTTTTGTGCGTCTTTGCGCCTTTGCGCCTTTGCGTTGAACTCTCTCTCCGGATCCCTGGCCGGACTGCTGGCGGGCGGAACTAGACCGACGGGGCGCGACAGAGCGTGAAGTAATGATCGAGCGCCTTCTCTCCCTTGAAGGCGGCGCCGATCGAGACGTCCTTGGAGACTCGACGCATGAAGTCGCGCGTTCCGTTGTATACGAAGGCCTGGAGGCCCTTGCTGTTGGGAACGACCTGGGGCCAGCCGTCGGGCACGAGGCCGTCCGGGACCTGGAAGTAATCGATCACCACCGCGCCGCGCTCCTGCCAGGCGAGATTGCCGGCGGTCGGGACCGCGACGAAGAAGCCAGGACCGATCCAGGAACGCGTGAGACCCTCGTTGTAACCAAAGAGCCGGGCGCCGCCGTCCTCGGGACGGGCAAAGCGCTTCTCGAAAAAACGGAACGGCGACGGAAGAGGAAGACTGTTCCTGCCCTGGTGATGAACCGCGACGCGGCGCGGGGTGCCGTCCGGGACGAAGAAATCGAGCGTGATCGGGGGGGCGTGGCTCGCGGCGGCGTAGAGCGACCGCTGATCCGCGCGGGTCGTGGTCGAGAGGGCGCGGAGGCGCTCGTCGTGCGTCAGGCCATCAAGGTACTCCGCGAGGCGAGCGACCGGGGCGTTCTGGCGAAGAAGTTGGATGAGCTCCGACATGGGCAGCGGAGCATAGCAGCGTCCGCTTTCGACGCAGGCGGCCAGCCTCGCCGCGACGCGAGGCCGGCCGGACGAGGCGCGCCGCGGGCGCGGAGCCTCAGCGGCAGTCGGAGGGAGAACGCAGCAAGGCGGCGGCGCGATCGGTCAAGTCCGCGCCGTCGAGGGCGGCGGCGAAGCGGCGGAACGCCTGCTCGTCACCGCCCGTCAACACGAACGCCGCGCAGACGGCGCCGGGATGGACCGAGCGGGCCGCGGGCGCGCGAAGCACCCGAGTCAGGCCCGCGAGCGCCGCCTCGTTGCCAGCCGCCGTGGGCGCGGCAGAGGCCACCACGGCGCGGAGATCCGCGGCGAGGACGTCGGAGACGTCGGTCACGCCGAGCACGCCGGCGAAGAAGTCGCGCCACGCGGGGAGGGCGGCCTGGTCGAGCCCGTCCACGTACGTCGCGAGGTGCCGGATCGCGAGGACGCGCGCGCGCACCGAGCTCGACGCGAGCGCGACCGGCCCCCACGTGCGGAGCGCCGCGTCGGGCGACAACCTGAACTTGGACAGGTACTGGAGCCGCGCGTCGGAGACGCCGCCGTACGCGAGCCCGGCCCGCAAGAGGGCCCAGTCCTCGGCGAACAGCTCCTCGGGCGAGACGACGGCGCTGCACGCCGCGTAGCTGTCGACGTAGTCGAGCCCGTAGCTGTGCGGGGCGCCGGCGAAGAGGCCGGCGAGCACGCTCGACCACGCGCCGCGGACCTTGGCGTCGAGGCCCGGCGCGCTCGCGGCGTCGCACGCCGCGGCCAGCGCCACGGCGCGGGCCGCCTCGCCGTCGAGGTCCTCCAGGAAGATCTCGAGCTGCTCGGGCGCGAGCCCCGCGGGCAGGCCGCCCTGGAGCGCGGCGAGCTGGTGCGCGCCGCCGACCTCGAGGAAGCGCGAGACCGCCTCGGGATCCGACGGCACGCGGCGCGGGGCGAGCGCCGCGGCGTAGGCCTCGAGATCGCGCTCGGTGCCGAGGAAGGCCCACTCGGGGTGGCGATCCAGCGGATCGACGACGAGGAGCTCGGAGGGGCGCGCGGGCGCGACCTCGACGCGCTCGCCGGGCGCGAGCGCCTGCACGCGGGGGGCGCCGTCCACGGAGACCCAGGCGAGCTCCAGCGGGGCGACGAGCGCGCCGTCCGGGTCGCGCAGCGTGACGAACGCCCCGCCCGACGGCGCGGGCTCGACCGCGAGGCTCGGGAGCGCCTTGGCCGAGGCCGCGCGCCGCGCGCGGGCGAGCGCCTCCGGGCCGAGCGCCGGCGCGAAGGCGTCGAGGAGCGCGTCCGTGCCGATCGTCCCGAAGCGGCGCTCCGCGAGCACGCCGCGGAGCGCCGACCAGAAGGCGTCCTCGCCGGTGAGGCTGCGGATCTGGGTGAGCAGCCAGGCCGCGCGGCCGTAGGGGCCGCTCGTGTACTTCTCGTCCGGCGCGAGCGACGGGTCGCGGACGGCGTCGCCCGCGCGGGGGCCGAGCTCGTCGCCGTTCAGCGTGCCCGCGCCGCTCTGGTCCGTGTAGGCGCGGACGCCCTCCTGCTCGAGCAGCGTCGCCATGCCCTCCTTGATCCAGAGGTCGTCCCACGTCTCCACCGTCACCAGATCGCCGAACCACTGGTGCGCGAGCTCGTGCGTCGTGAGCAAGAGATCCGAGGCGAGCGCGGGCTCGGTGCTCCGCTCCTCGCGCTGGAAGCTGATGCTCGCGTGCTCGACCCCGCCCACCGAGAAGTCCGGCAGGAGCACGAGCGCGTACTTCTCGAACGGGTACGGCACGAGCAGCTCCTCGAAGCGGCCGATCGCGCGCGCGATCTCGTCCACCATCTTGCCGTGATCGCCGGGCAGCCCGCGGCGGTGCCAGACCGCGATGGGGAGGTCCCCCCTCGCGCCGCGCTCGACCTCGAAATCGCCGATCGCGAACGCCATGAGGTAGGGCGGCAGCGGGTACGCGGTCTCGTAGCGGACGAGGCGGCCCGAGGTCCCGAGATCCTCGTCGGCGACGAGATCGCCGTTCGCGATCAGCGACTCGCCGCCGTCGACGCGCATGGCGACCGAGAACACCGCCCGATCCGAGGGCGCGTTGTGGCACGGCATCCACCGCGACGCCCCGAGCGGCTCCGAGATCGTGTAGACCGCGCGCACGGCGACCGGATCGCCCTTGCGCGCCGGCACCGCGCGGAGCGCGTCGCCGGAGAGCGCCTCGTAGTCGATCTCGAGCGCGATCGGCTCGCCGCGCGACGCCTCGGGCACGCTCGAGAGATCGACCGCGAGCGCCTCGCGCGCCGGATCGAGCTCGTGCGGGAGCGCGCCGCCGTCCTTGCGACGGACCTCCTTCACCTCGGCGACGGCGCTGTCGAGCACGACGACCCGCGGGCCGTCGCCGGTGATCGACAGCGTGAGGCCCAGCGTCGCGACGAGGCGGCCCCGCTCCCAGTCGAACTCGCCCCGGAGATCGTACCGCTCGACGTCGAACGCGCTCCCCTCGAGCGGCGCCGGGCCTTCCCCCGAGCACGCCGCGGCGAGCGATCCAAGCAGCAGGCAGGCCACCCGGAACGCTCCGGGGCGGTGTTTCTGGACAGTGCAGTGCATCGGTCTCCCTCGATCGAAATGAGGAGCTTCCCCTCGCCGGCCCGACGCTAGAGCCCGGCACCCCGAGCCCGAGCCGGCGCAGCGGCGCGTAACTGACCGCGGGACAGTTACAGAACCCGGGCCCGCGGCCAAGCGAAGGCGACGTCCCGGAGCGCCACGGCGGGGCGCTCGGCGCTGTAAAAACAGGGCGCTCGGTCGCGCGCGTCACGAGCGCGGCGCGCGGGCCGCCGGCGCGGGGGAGCGCCGCGCGCGCTGTCCGAGGCGCGCGCACCCCTGCGCACTCCGGGCGCGTCGCACCGGTCATTTCGCCTTTCATTTGCAAGGGTTGCATCGACCTATGCGAGGATGCTGCCCGCCATGGCACATCATAGAGAGGGGTGCAGGAGGGGGCGCTCGCTGGTCGCGCCGCTGGCTGTGGGCGCGGCGCTCGCCGTCGCGCTCGTCCCGAAGAGCTCGTCCGCTCAGACGTGGGCCGACGGGCGGACGACGCCGGTGCTCGACGAGATCGTCGCGCTCGACAAGACGGGGGAGCGGCGCTGGCCGTACGGCGAGGAGGACGTCGCGGGCGACGGCATGGGGACGTTCGAGGCCCCGGAGCAGTCGATCGATTTCCGTGCGGGGTACGCGGTCGCCGACGCGGGGCGGCTCTGGGTGCGCGCTTACGTGTCGGGGACGACCGCGGTCGGCGCCCAGGCGACGCTCTTCGTGTTCATCGACGCCGACAAGAACCGGGGGACCGGCGGCACGGCCCGGGCGCCCGAGATCGACCCGCGGTTCACGGAGGACGATTCGCCGGGCGGCTACGAGGTCGTGCTCGGCGTGAAGGGCGACGGCACGCGCGCGGGGGTCTGGACGTTCGCGGCCTCGGGGAGCTACGAGCCCCTCACGGTCACCGACATGCAGGTGGCCACCGAGGCACGGACCGACGTCGATCCGCTGCTGCTCGGCGAGGAGACGCGGGGATACGCGCAGGGCTCGATCGCGCTCGACATCGTGGGCGTCGACGCGACGTGCAACGCGAACCTGTACTTCCGGTCGGTGAACGACGCCCCGGGGCTCGGGTCGGGCGATCTCGACGTCGGCATCTCCGCCCCGTGCCTGGCCGGCGATGCGGACGGCGACCGGGTGCCCGACGTGATCGTGCCGCCCTCCGGCTGCACGGACGACGCGGACTGCGCCGGCCGGGGCGTCTGCGTCGACGGCGACTGCATCCTCCCGGTGTCGTGCGTCGACGACGCGGACTGCGACGCGGACGAGGACTGCTCGCCGGATCACCGGTGCGTCCCCACGCCCAGCGGCACCTGCACGTCGAACGCCGAGTGCGGCGATCTCGTGTGCGTGAACGGGCAGTGCGGCCCGTGCTCGCCGGGCTCGTCCGTGTGCGGCGGGGACCTGCGCTGCGCGCCGACCGGGCGCTGCGTCGAGGGCGGGGAGGCTGGGGTCCAGGGCGGCGCCTGCGCCTGCACGGCGGGGCCCGCGCCCCTCGGCGGCGGCGCCCTCTCGCTGCTCGCCGCCGGCGGGCTCGCGCTCGCCTGGCGCAGACGCCCCCGCCGCGGACCGGGGGCTGGCCGATGAAGAGGAGACCCATGCGCGCACGGACCACCGCCGCCACCGCCTGCAGCATCGTCACGATCCTCGCCGCCGCGACGAGCGCGTCGGCGCAGGAGACCAACATCGACGTCGAGCGCTTCAAGCCCGCCGTCACCCACGACGCGTTCGTCGTCACCGAGGGCTCCGGCGTCCGCGAGCCCGCGGACCCGTGGGAGTTCGGGCTGCTCCTGAACTACGCGCACAACCCGCTCATCTTCGCGACCGGCGACAGGGACGTGCGGACCCAGATCGTGAGCGGCCGGCTGGGCGCCGATCTCATGGCCTCGGTCACCATCGCCGAGCCGTTCGCGCTCGGCCTCGACATCCCGTTCTTCCTCTTCCAGTCGGGGGAGGGCTCGCCGTCGTTCGGGGGCCTCGGCGACATCCGGCTCGTGCCGAAGCTGCGCATCCTCGACGACCGCGACTCCATCGGGCTCGGCCTCGTGGCCGAGCTGCGCGTGCCCACGCACACCGGCGACTTCGCGGGCGGCGCGCGCAACGTGGTGTTCTGGCCGCGCATCATCCTCGATCACCGGTTCGCGCCCGGCCTCAGGTTCGGCGTCAACGCGGGCGTCGCCATCCGCGAGGGGACGACGTACCGCAACGTCGAGGCAGGGAGCGAGCTGACGTACGCGGCGGCGCTCGGCTACCGCTTCGGCGGCATCGACGGGAAGGTCGAGATCGGCGCGGAGGCCAACGGCGGCATCGGCTTCACCGCGGACGACCTGAAGGAGGAGGAGACGCCGCTCGAGGCGCTCGGCTACGTGAAGATCAACCCGAGCGAGGAGTGGGAGATCGTCGCGGGTCCGGGCATCGGCGCGCTGGCCGGCTACGGCGTGCCGCTCTTCCGCGTGTTCGCGGGCGTGAAGTACACGCCGACCTCGCACGACCGCGACCACGACGGGGTCGACGACGAGCGCGACCAGTGCCCCGACGTGCCCGAGGACCGCGACGCCGACTACGACAGCGACGGCTGCCCCGAGGAGGACGCCGACGACGATCAGGACGGCGTGCCGAACGCGGACGACGAGTGCCCGGACGAGAAGGAGACGATCAACGGCGTCGAGGACGACGACGGCTGCCCGGACAAGGGCGATCCGCGGGTCACGTACGAGCAGGGCGAGTTCGTGATGCGGGATACCATCCGCTTCCGGACGGGATCGGCCGAGCTCGAGCCGGAGTCGTACAAGACCCTCGACCAGGTGGCGCTCGTCCTGAAGGCGAACCCCGAGATCGAGCACGTGCGGGTCGAGGGGCACACCGACGAGACCGGCACGCGCGAGCTGAACCAGGAGCTGAGCCAGCAGCGCGCCGACACGGTCCGGAAGTACTTGATCCAGAAGGGCGTCAGCCCGGGCCGGCTCACGGCCGAGGGCTACGGGTCGGACAGGCCGGTGGCCGAGGGCGACGACCCGGCGAGCCTCGCGAAGAACCGCCGCGTGGAGTTCGTGATCGAGGAGTGATCGAGCAGCGAGGCGCGCCCCTCCCGGAGCGCGCCTCGCCCGCCGCGGCGCGGCAGGCCGCGCCCCGCGAGGGCGGCCGACGAGCCGTGGTGGGCGGGCGGCAGGCGTGTCCGGCGGCCGCCGCCCGTCGGCGCCCGCCGCCGACGCTCGTCAGAACCGGCCGTGGATCCCGAGCCCGCCGCCGCTCGCCCCGACGGCGGGCGTGACCACGATCCGCGCCGCCGCGGGCTGCGCGTCGCCGAGCGACGTCACGAACAGCGCGACGCCGGCCGCGAGCCCGACCCCCCCGACCACGAAGCCGACGTTGGACAGCGTCGCCGCGCTCTTGGCGTCGTCGACCAGCGAAACGCCCCGATCGTCGCAGAGCGTCTCGGTCCGGCAGTGCTCGTCCTGGGCCCGGTTCCACCGCGCGCTCGCGATGAGCCCGAAGATCGAGCCGGTCACGACGCCCGCGACGCCGACGCCGCCGGCCACGAAGGCGAGGGTGCGGCGGGTGCTCGCGCCGCCGTCGTCGCCGCCCGCGGCCGGCCGGAGCGGCGCGGCCGGCGCCGGCGCGGGCGGCCCGCCCGGCTGCGGCGGCGCCGCCGCGGACGCCCCGGCCGCCGCGGGGTCGTCCTCGAGCGGCGGGATCGCCACGGTGACGAGCTTGCCGGGGCCGGCGGTCTGCGCCTCCACCGAGAACGGCCTCTTGCCGGGCGCGGTCGCCTCGATGCGGTGCTTGCCCGGGTCGACCGGCAGCGGCGCGCCCCACGCGCCGGCGTCGAGGACCGCGCCGTTGCGCCGCACGACGAGCCCGTCGGCCGGCGCGCTCACCGCGACGGCGAGCCGCTCCAGCCGCTTCTCCAGATCGGCCGCGCGGCGCGTCGCCTTCGCCTCGCGGTCGGCCTGGCCGGCCCGGCTCGCCATGTCCGCGGCCTCGCGGAACGCCGCCCAGGCGCTCGCGGTCCGGCCGAGCCGCTCGAGGCAGTCCGCCAGGTTCCACTGGGTGCCGTAGCCCGGATCGAGCCGCTGGCTCGCCGCGAACTTGGGGCACGCCTCGGCGAGCTTGCCCTGCGCGACGAGCTCGCGCCCCTCGCGGAAGAGCGCCTCGGCCGCGGCGGCTTGATCCGCCGACGGCTCCGCGCGGGCCACGCCCGCGGAGAGCGACAGGAGCGCGGCGATGCACCACGCGGCGCGCCTATTTCCTCGATGTCTCGTCATCGTCGTTCCTCGGGGGCCTGGGGGGCGGCGGCGGCCTCACGGCGGACGGCCTCGGCGCGGGCGGGCGCGCGGAGACGCCGGCGGTCGCCGACGCGGCGGCGCGCGCCGTCGCCGTCGCTGTCGGCACGGGCGGCGCCTCGGCCGTCGAGGAGGCCGCGGCCGGCGCTTCCCCGGGGGCCGGCGCGCCGGTGCCCGGCGGCTCGGCCTCGGCGCGCGGCGCCGGCCTGGCCTCGGCGCCCGCGGACGGCGGCGGCGGCTCGGCCTCGGCGCGCGGGGGCTCCGGGTCGGCCGACGGCGCGGCCGGGGGCGACCCGCTGCCGCGCACCGCGAGGTAGACGCCGGCCCCGCCCGCGATCGCGGCGGCCAGCACGCCGCCGGCGAGCAGCGCCACGGGCGCGCGCGTCGCCGGGCGGTCGCTGCGGTTCGACAGCCCCACGCTCGTGGCGGGCGCCGTGCCCGAGAGCGCGTGCGGCCCGGCCGGCGCGCCCGACAGCCGGTGCGGGGTCGACGCGGCGTCGAACGGCGCGCTCGGCATGCGCGGCGGGCCCGAGGCGGCCCCGAACGGCGCGCTCGGCGCGGCGGCCCTGAACGCCGCGCTCGGCGCCCGCGACGCACGCGTGGCGGCGTCGAGCGGCGCGAGCATCGCCTCGATGATCGCCTCGCCGTGCGGCAGGAACGCGCGCAGCGCCGCCGCCAGCTCGCCGGCGCTCGCGGTGCGGCCGGCCGGATCGATGACCAGCGTCCGGTGCACCACGTGGGCGACCTCCGGCGGAACCCACGGCGCGACCTCCTGGATCCAGCGCACGGGGGTCGTGCAGATGGCCAGGACGAGCTCGCCGAGGCCGGTCAGGTGCTCGTTGGGGCGGTGCCCGGACAGGGCGTGGTACAGGCTGATCCCGAGCGACCAGAGGTCCGAGCGCGCGTCGATGGCGCCGCTGCCGCGCGCCTGCTCGGGCGACATGTAAAGGGGCGAGCCGAGGAGCGCGCCGCTCTTCGTCATGGCGCCGTTGCCGAGGCTCTGGTCGGTCACCTTGGCGACGCCGAAGTCGAGCAGCTTGACGACGCGCTGGCCGCCCTGCTTGCGCGCGAGGAACAGGTTCGCCGGCTTGATGTCGCGGTGGACGATGCCGGCCTCGTGCGCGCGCTCGAGCCCGAGGCACGCCTGAAGGGCGACGCGGAGCGCGAGATCGACCGGCAGCGGGCCGAGCCGCTCGATGAGGGCCTGCACGTCCTCGCCGTCGAGGAACTCCATCGCGATGTACGGCGCGCCGGTCTCGCGGTCGCGCCCGGTGTCGAACACCTGCGCGATGTGCTCCGACTCGACCGCGCCGACCGCGCGCGCCTCGCGCTGGAAGCGGCGGAGGAGCTCGTCGTCGGCGGCCTGGCCGAGGATGACCTTCACCGCGACGCGGCGGCCGGTGCCGGTGTGCCGCGCCTCGTAGACGGCGCCCATGCCGCCCTGGCCGAGCAGCCGGACGATCGCGTAGCGCTCGTCGAGGACGCGACCGATCATGACGGGGGGCCCGGAGCGGCGGCTTGGCGGCGAGCCGACTTCACGGACGCAGGCTAGAGCACCTCCGCCCCCGCGTCACGCCTCGCCGCAGCTCCTGCACCACGGCAGCCTCACGAGCGTGCGGTGCGATGTCTCGAAGGTCGAGAGGTCCTGGATCAGGAGCCGGCCCCCGAGCCGCGACGGCGTGTACCCCGAGAGCACCTTGAGGGCCTCCATGGCCACCATCTGGCCGAGCAGCTGCGCCATCGCGCCGGCCTGGAGCGCGGGCTCGCCCCGCGGGCCCGCGGCGGGCGGGGGGTTCAGCGCCTCGGCCATCGCGCAGACCCGGCACGCCGTCGCGCCCGGGAACACGAGGGGGCCGAGGACGGCCGTCGCCCCCGCGAGGTCCGAGAAGAGGGAGACGATCCGCGCGCGGTGGCCGAACCGCGCGACGCGCTCCAGGAGCTCCGCGTCGTCGCCGCGCACGGCCGCGACGAGGAGGTCGGGGCGGTCCTCCGGCGCGAGCAGGTCCTCCGAGCGCAGCGCGGCGGCGGGGCGCTCGTCCACCCGGCAGCGCGGCGCGCGCTCGCGGATCAGCGCCGCCAGGGCGCCGCGCGCCGCCTGGCCGCGCGCGCCGAGCGCCGCCTCGCCGCGGGCGCGGACCACCGCGGCGTCGCGCGGGCCGACCGGGACGTCGCCCTCGTCGATCAGGCGGAGCGCGGAGATGCCGGCCGCCGCGAGCGCGAGGGCGGCGGCGGCGCCCCACGGCTCGAGGCCCACGACGAGCACGCGCGCGGCCGCGATCCGCTGCGCCGCCTCGTCCGGGGCCGAGGACCACCTGCGGAGGAACTCGAGCTGCCCGCGGAGGCGCTCGCGATCCGGGGGCTCCGCCGCGTCGGGCGCCGGCTCGATCAGCCCGCGCGCCGCGAGCAGATCGAGGAGCGCGAGCACGCTGTGGCCCGAGTAGTCGGCGAGCGCCTCGACGATCGCCTCCCGGTCGCGCGACCCGTCGAGCAGCGGCGCCACCCGCTCGAGGAACGCGCTCACGTCCGCGCCGGTGAGCTGGAAGGTGCCGAGATCGGATCGGAGGATGACCCCCGCGTCCGTGGGCGTGATGCTGGCCGAGCGGCTGAGTCGAATTCTGGGCATGGTGCTCTCCGAGGCTCCCTGTTCAGCCGCGCTGGGCCCCTGCCGGGCCCTCGGCCGGCCCGGGCTGACCGACGCAGACGATGTACATGGCGTCCTCCTCGGCCGGGAGCGCGAGGAAGGCCTTGAGCTCGTCGTCGTAGAAGCCGCCGATCGCCACCGGGCCGAGGCCCAGGGCCGTCGCGACGAGATAGAGGTTCTGGCCGAGGTGCCCCGCGTCGAGCCACAGGAAGCGATAGCCGCGCTGGCCGTACTTCCACATGGTGCGGAACGGGACCGCCGTGATGATGACCACGACGTTGGTGCTCCGGACCATGTCCTGATCCAGCGTCAGATCCGCGAGCGCGGCGTGCGCGAGGCCTCCCCGGCGGAGCTCGAGCTCGTGCGCGCGAGCGTCGTAGTGATAGAGGCCGTCCGGGAGGTCCTCCACGGCCTGCGTCGCCACGTAAATCTCGAGCGGATACCGCCCCCCGGCCGACGGCGTCGGCCGATCGCAGCACCAGTCCCCGTCGATCGTCCGCAGCCCGCGGACGCCGTAGCTCGCGTGGAGGAGCCGCCCGAGCGCCGAAAGGGGCATCGGCCTGAGGGCGAAGTCGCGGACCGACCGCCGCCGCTCCAGCACCGCGCCGAGCGGGGCGTCGATCGCGAAATCGCGCCCCGGCAGCGGCGTGCGCGTCGAGCCGGCGTAGGTGCGGAAGCGGAGCGGCTGGAGATCTCCGTGGAACGGCGGCTCGACCGGCCGCGCCCTCACGTGGGAGGACTGGAGGTGATAGAGCCGCGCGACGTCCGCCTCTTTGCTCCTTGCCATGGTATCCTCGCTCAGGCCATCGGGTGAGGGTCCGGGTTGATCCCGTGGGGGGCCATCGAATGGAGGCGCGGATTGCCGAGCCGCGCGAGCTCGTGGCCGAAATGGATCTGCTGGAAACCGGGCCCGAGGGCCCGGGCGACGCGGAAGGGGGTCGCCGCGAGATCGGGCGAGGTCACGTCCACGATCGCGATCCGCAGGCCCGCGGCCTGGACGCGCCGGGCGAGCTCGGAGAGGGTGACATTCTCGGGCTCCTCGAGCTCGGCGGCGGTCACCGTGCGTCCCTGGCGCAGGAAGGAGAAGGCCGCGGCGCGGCTCGGGGGGACGTAATAGATCGCGTGATCCTCGAGCGTGCGCACGTCCTCCGGCCGCTCGGGGATGGCGAGCTCCTCGCCCGCCATCAGGCGGAAGACGTAACCGACGATCTGACCCTGCTCGAGGACGGCTTTTCTGATCGCGGTGAGGGGGCTCAGGTGGGCTCCGAGCGAGACCGTCGCGCCGGGCCAGCGCTTTCCATCGCCGTATCCCACGCACATGACCACGGGGACCGCGATGCCCGCGTCGAGGAGATAGAGCTCGATCCGGGCGCCGCGCTCCCCGAGCTGTCGCGCGATCTCTTGCACCTCGAGGTCGACCGAGTCGTCGGGCAGGATGCGCCGCCCTGGCCTGCGAGCGAGCCACGAGATCATGAAGGCGTCGCGCTCGATGAGCTCGAGCGCGGCCCCCATCGACGCCGCCTCGAGCGTCGGGCCGGCGGCGAGCCCGTTCGAGGTCACCTGGCAGAAGTAGGCGTCCGGCCCTGCGCAATCGCCGTAGTAGGTCGGGAGCGCCGGCACGTGTACGGGCGCGCGGGTGTCCAGCCAATGCCCGAGGACCCATTCGATCGGCGTGGTCGGATCGAGCCGCGCATAGGGGAACCCGGGCCTCGCGTACTGCTCCTCGCTGTAAAGACAGAGCTGCTCCGGAGCGATGAAATCGCCCTGCATCTCGGCGACCGGGGCGCGGAGCAGCCCCTGCTCGTCGAAGAGCCTCGCGGAGTAGCGCTCGACCGCCTCGCCGGTCGCCCTGATCAGGGCCTCGACGGCCGTGGTGCCCTTTCCGGTGCCGACCTCCGGCTCGTCGCAGCAGCGCGCGTGCGCCGCGCCGTCGGTATAATTGCTGAGGACCGCGCTGGCGATGATCGGCGTCTCGGGGGCGAGCGCCGGGTGCATCGCGCCCAGCGCGAGCCGCTGGACGATGCCCGTCCGTGGATCGACGACGCCGGCGAGCATCCGCCGGAGCTCCGCCGGATCGCGCGCGTCGCGCAGGCGCGCGCGCGATCCCCTGCGCGCGCTCCCCGCGCCCAGGGCGCCGGCGGCGCCGCCGCAGATCGGGCACCAGGGCATCTGCAGGACGGCGTGGAAGGACGCCTCCAGGTCGATCAGGCTCTGGACCATGAGGCGCCCGGCGAGCCGCGACGCGGCGCGGTTCACGAGCAGATCGACGGCCGCGAGCGCGACGGCGTGGCCAAGGAGCGCCGGCGTGGGCGCGAGGTACGTGCGCGCGCGGCGCCCTGTGCGCCCGGCGAGGAGCGTCGCCTGGAGCGCGTGATCCGCCTCGGGCTGATCGCTGGTCGCGAGCCTCCGGAGACGGCAGCAGTTCCAGCACGCCGTCTCGCCCGGAACGACGGCGGGGCCGATCACCGCCTCGAGCCCCTCGAGGTGCGCGCTGAGCGAGAGGGCCGACGTCGCGTGAGCGAAGCGGGCGACGCCCTGAAGAACGAGGAGATCGTCGCCGGAGACGCACGTGAGGATCAGGTCCCAGCCGGCGTCCTCGAGGACGAGCGGGCGATCCGCGGCCGCGATCAGCGCCCCGGGCGTGACCGCGCAGCCTGGCGCGATCCGCGAGAGCGCGAGGGCGAGCGAACGCGCGCGATCTTTCCCGAGATCCGCCTCGGCGAACGGGCCGAGATCGTCCGCGGCGACCTCGCTGTCGTCGAGGACGTGGAGCGCGCCGACGCCCGCGGACGCGAGCTCGGCGGCCGCGACGGCGCCCCAAGGCTCGAGCCCGACCACGAGGACGCGCGATCGCGCGAGCTTCCCGCGCGCCTCCTTCGGCGCGAGCGGGGCGCTCCCCGCGAGCGTGGGTGCGGCGGTCGATGAGCTGGGCAGTTGAATGGCCACGCGAGATCTCCAGGTAAGAGCAGCGCCGCCGCGCCGCGCCTTCGGTAAAGAGGTTCAGTTCTGGCGCTCAAGGAGCGATATCCCGACAAGCCAAGGAGAGACGCGCCTCCCATGCGGCCGGCGCGCCAGCTCGCCTGAACGTGGTGAGCCCAGGAAGACGGGAAGATGTCGTTCTCGATTCCTCACGATCCTCGTCTTCCTCCGGAGGGTCATCGATCGGCCCCGCCGGCCCTCTGGGCTAGCTACAGCGGCCGCCGCACCTGCCGCCACACCTGCCGCCGCACCTGCCGCCGCACCTGCCGCCGCAGTAACCGCCGCAGTAACCACCGCAGTAACCGCCGCAGTAACCGCCGCAGTGGTGGCCGCAGTAGCCGCCGCAGTAGCCGCCGCAGTTGTAGCTGGCCGGATTCGCCAACTCCATTGCTTCCAGCCTGCTCGACAGATCGTCGATGGCGTTGCGGAGCTCCTTTACCGATACATCCAGATCCTTCGGCGCACCATTCCCGTTGTTCGAGTCACTCATCGCAGAGCCTCC
This sequence comes from Sorangium cellulosum So0157-2, assembly GCF_000418325.1. Classification (GTDB taxonomy): domain Bacteria; phylum Myxococcota_A; class Polyangia; order Polyangiales; family Polyangiaceae; genus Sorangium; species Sorangium cellulosum_D. Next base: position 10,141,425 of record NC_021658.1, on the reverse strand, counting down.
CACGAGTACGTGAGAGAGGCAAAGGCTCTTCGTCAATCCGATGAAACGTTGTCTGGCGACGGATGTCGCGCTGGTAGGCCCGTTTGCCAAGAACGTCTGTGACCGCTAGAGCGCCGATTATGTCGAACTCCCGCGAAAAGCGATTCATGGAAAGAGGACCGCAAGGGCGCAAGGGACGCAAGGGGAAGAGGAGAATGTAATTCCATCTCTGTCTCCTTGCGCCTCTTGCGCCCTTGCGGTCTCTCCTCTTGCTGTGCACCGCGCTCTTTCAGCTTGCTCCTCGGCGGATCCTGCGGGTGCCGTAACCTGTTGAACTGGCTGACTTTCAACCTATTCGGTGCTCTAGCGCCCATCCGCTCGGGTCGGAGAGCCGCCGGGGGCGTCGGGGATGAACCGCCTCCGTTGCGTCGCTCCGCGCCAGCCGAAGAACCCTGGATAACGCGGCGCCCTGCGCGCGCGCATCCATCGCGCCATGAGCGCTGTCTCATTAATTGCCTTCCTTCCCCCTGTCCGGTACCGGGCCCGCCTCCTCCCGGGCGCTCGGCGCTCGTCAGCAAAGGGGTGTCATGCATCGTACTTCGCTCGGACTTGCGATAGGTGGTCTATCTTCCTGGTTCCTCGTCGCGGCGACGTGGCTCTCAGGCTGCGGCGCCGCGGAGCGCTCCTCCCCGCAGGGCCTGGCCGAGGCGGGGTGCGCGGGCTGCACCGTGCTGAAGGGAGGTACGGTGTTCGACGGCGCGCGCGCGGCCAGGGCGACGGTGGTGATCGAGGGCGACAGGGTGACGCAGGTCGTCCTCGACGAGCGCGACGTCGAGATCGTCGGCGGCGAGGTCGTCGACGTCGCCGGAAAGACGGTGCTCCCCGGGCTGATCGACCTCCACGTGCACTCGCTCAGCGCCGCCGGGCCCTACGCGTATCACGACGGCGACCTCCACCTCGAGGATCACACGAAGGCGATGCTCCGGTCGGGCGTCACCTCGTATCTCGACCTCGGCTCGCTCCAGCACGTCATCTTCGAGCAGCGCGCGCGGGTCCGCGCCGGCGAGGTCCTCGCGCCGCAGCTCTTCGCCGCCGGACCGCTGCTCACGGCGACCGGCGGGCACCCCTGCGTTCACGGCAGCCCGCCCGGCGACTTCTGCCTCTTCATCGACGCTCCCGCCGACGTCGCCGAGGCCTTCGAGGCGCTGCTCCCGGGCGCCCCCGACGTCATCAAGATCGTCCTCGAGTCCGGGGGATCGCGGCCGCTCCCGCGCCTCTCGCCCGACTCCGTCGCGGCGATCGCGCAGGCCGCCGGGGCCGCGGGCGTCCGCGTCATCGCGCACGCGACCTCGGCCGCCGACATCGAGGTCGCGCTCGACGCCGGCGTGACGCGCTTCGCGCACATCCCGGACCAGGACCGGATCTCGCCCGAGCTCGCGCGCCGGATGGCCGCCGCGGGGGCCGTCGTGGTCCCGACGCTCGCGTTGACCGACGGGCTGTACCGCGCGGCCCACGGGACGCTCACCGAGCTCGACGACCCCGCCCTCGGCGACGACGTGCCGGCCGACGTGATCGCCGCCCTGCGCGACCCGTCCCTGATCGCGGAGCTCAGGACAGCCCGTTACAAGGAGCTCGTGGCGGCGTGGCGCGCGCGCGGGGTCGAGAACCTCATGACCTGCTACCGGGCCGGGGTCACCATCGCCGCCGGCTCCGACGCCGGCAATCCGGCGGTCTTCCACGGGCTCGCCCTGCGCCGCGAGGTCGCGCTCCTCGTCGAGGCGGGGATGCCGCCGATCGACGCGCTCGCCGCCGCGACGCGCGCGGCCGCGGACGTGCTCGGGCGGCCCGATCTCGGGCGCATCGAGGCGGGAGCGCTCGCGGACGTGCTCGTGGTCGACGGCGATCCGCTCGCCGACGCCCGCGCGCTCGAGCGGGTCGCGCGCGTCTACAAATCAGGCATCCTCCTCGATCGCGACGCGCTCGCGCTGCCCCGCGGGACGAGCCTCTCGAGGCAGCCGCGGACCGGCGCCGGCCGCGGCGACACGTGCCTCGGCGCGCCGGAGTGCGGCGACGCGCTGTCGTGCAGCGCGGATCAGCGCTGCGCCGCGACCTGCGATCGCCCCTCGGCCTGCGCGCCCGGGAGCGCGTGCGTCGTCGACGGCGGCTCGCCCACGGGCGGCTCGTGCGTGGACGGCGACGGCTGCGACCTCTTCGCGCAGGACTGCGAGAACGGCGCCGCGTGCGTGTTCCTGGGCAACGGCGCGACCTCGTGCTGGTACGCGGGCGCGGGCTCGGGCGGGCAGCCGTGCGACGCCCTCTTCGCGTGCGCGCCCGGCAGCCAGTGCGACGAGGCGTCGAGCACGTGCAAGGACCTCTGCGATCCGCGCGGAGCGCGCGCCCGGGCGTGCCCGGGCGGCAAGAAGTGCGTCGACCGCTCGGCGATCGCGGGGCTCCCCGTGGGCGTCTGCGACTAGGCCGCTCCGGGCGCGGCGCGGGGCGTCCCCCGGCCGCGCCTCGCTCACCGCGACGGCGCTACCCTCGCCGCGCCGCGCTCACCGCGACGCGAGCATCCAGGCGATCACGGTCCCCAGCGCGAAGAACAGGAGCCCCGCGCCGGCGAGCACGGCGCGCGAGGTCCGCCGCTCGATGAAGCTCGCCGCGGCCCGGAGGCTGGTCGGGGCGCCGATGGCGAGGCTCGTGTCCGGCGCGCTCATCCTCTGGATGGCGGCGTCGAGCGCCACGAGCACCGCGCGCGCGTGGGGGAAGCGGTGGTCCGGATCCTTGGCGAGCAGGCGCATCACGACCGCCTCGAGCGCGGGCGGGACGACGATGCCGGGGGTGCGCTCGGCGATCGGCGGCGGCGGCGTCGACCTGTGCTGGGCGAACAGCGCCGAGGGCTCCACCGCCGTGAAGGGGTGCTTTCCCGCGAGCATCTCATAAAGGATGACGCCGAGCGCGTAGAGATCGGCCCGCCGGTCGACCGAGCGCATGCCGAGCGCCGCCTCGGGCGCCATGTACGCCACCGTGCCGAGCAGCACCCCGGCGTTCGTGAGCGAGCGGCGCGAGCCGTCGTCCGTCGTGAACGAGAACTGCTCGATCGGGACCTTGGCGAGGCCGAAATCGATGAGCTGGACGCGCTCTTCCGGCCCGTCGAGGACCATGATGTTGAGCGGCTTCACGTCCCTGTGCACGATCCCGAAATCGTGCGCGGCGTTCAGGGCGGTCGCGATCTGGCGCGCGATGTTCGCCGCGCGCGGCGGGGAGATGGGGCCCTGGTCGATGAGCTTGCGCAGCGTGATGCCGCGGATGAACTCCATCACCATGAACCACGCGCCGTCGTCGAGCTGGTTGATCTCGTAGACCGCCGCGACGTTGGGGTGGAAGATGTGGCGGCCGGCGATCGCCTCGCGCTCGAAGCGCTCGATGAGCTCCGGCAGCTCCTCCGCGTCCGGGTGGAGCACCTTGACGGCCACGTGCTCGCCGGTGGCGAGCTTCGTGGCCTTGAAGACGGCGGCGATGCCGCCCATCGCGACGAGCTCCTCGAGGCGGTAGCGGTGGAGGAGCGTGCGCCCGATGAGCGCCATCGCCCGCTCGCGCGCCGCCGAGCTCGCCTGGCCGCCCGCGAGGTACACCGAGTCGCTCATGCGGTGGCGCCTCCCGGCCGAGCCCCCCGCGCGCCGGCAGCGCCGCGGCGCAGGGCGCGCGCAGCCGCCCCGCGCCCGCAAGGCGCCTGGCGGCGGAACAGCGGTTCCACCCTGGCTGACATCATACGCGCTCGCACCGGGCGTCCCGAGGGTAGCGCCCCTCCGGGCGCAGCGCCATCGTCACGGTTCGGCCTGGCGGCGGAACGCGCGCTCGCGCGGGCTCATGCGGCGCGGAAGCTGGAGCTCGCGGAGCGCGGGTGAGCCGCGCCGCGCGAGGGCGCTCGGCGCGGGGCCGCCCGTCGATCTCCGCCTCCGCTCCGCGGATCTCCGCGCCCTCGAGGCCGTTCGCCCGGGATTCGACCGCTCCGCCGTGATGCCGAGTCGCCCGCTGCGCCGTCTCCTGCGCTCATGGCGCGGGCTCACCGCGCCTCCGGCCGGACAGCGCGCGACGAGCCCTCATGGCCAGTGGCCCGCGGCGGCGCGCGCGAGGAGAGACGCTGGTCGCGAGATGCGGAGTCGCGCCCGCGCCCCGTCGACGCGAGACCCCCGCTCCGCTCTGCGCGGGGCGGCGGCCGCCCGTCGCCGGCGGAGCGGGACCACCTCTCGGCAGATCCCACGACCCCGCCGGGCTCCGTTCCGCGCGTCCCGCGTGCGGGCAGGATGATGATGATGAGAGCGCGAGGGCAGGGTCACGGCCGAGCCGGCTCTGGCGCGCGAGCTCGACCACGGCGGTCGCGCCACGAGCGGCCCACATCGGCGCCCGTCGTGCGTGGACGAACGCGGTGTGATCGAGACGCCAAGTTCGCAGATGCGTTTTTTCGATGGGCTCGTGTAGCCTCTATTCGTGGAGGTTTCCATGCACAGCACCATGCGTCGCACCGTTCTCCCCGCGCTCTTCTCCGGACTTGCCGTGGCAGCTTGCTCCGCTCCCGAAGCGTCGAGCCTCTTCGCTACCGGCGGCTCGGGGCCGGGGGGCGTGACCTCCGCAGGCGGAGGCGATGGCGGCGCGCCGGGCGATGGGGGCGCCGGCGGCGAGGGCGGCGAGGGAGGCCGTGGCGAGGCGGGCGCGGGCGGAGGAACCGGGGGCGCGGGCGCGGGGCCCGTGATCGTCGACGAGCCGCCGGAGTGCGGCGACGTCTACGTCGACTGCGATGCGGACGAGCAGAACAGCTGTGAAATCAACGTGACGAACGACGCGCTCCACTGCGGTACCTGCCCCGTCAGGTGCGACGGCATCTGCCGGGACAGCGCCTGCGGCCGGCCGACCCGCCACGTCTCCGGCCAGGAGGACCCGCTCTACATCGCGGTCTCCCGCCGCACCATGTTCTGGACCAACGGCGAGCAGGGCGTCGTCAGGCAGTATGTGATCGGCGACGAAGTCGCGAAGAACCTCGCCACGGGCCAGATCCAGCCGGCGGACATCAAGGCCGACGACACCCACGTCTTCTGGGCCAACCAGGGCAATAGCGGCGAGGAGGACGGCCAGGTGATGCGGACGCGCATCGGCGGCGAGGAAGAGCCGGTCGCCATCGCCGCAGGGCAGGCCGCGCCCTTCGGTGTGGCGATCGACGACGAGTTCGTCTACTGGACGAACCGCGAGCGCGGCGGCTCCGTGGTCCGCGCGCGGAAGGACTCGAACGGCAATGGGCCCTTCGTCGTCATCTCGGAGGGCGAGGGGACGACCCACGCGCTCGCGGTCGACGCGACCCACGTCTACTGGACGGTCCGCGACGACAGCGGCCGCGTGCTGTCCGCGCCCAAGGGCTCCGCGGGCAACGCCCCGCCCAAGGAGCTGGCGGCCGATCAGGGCGAGGTGCGCGAGATCGCGGTCGACGCGACGCACGTGTACTGGACGACCAGCAGGACCGGCACGGTCATGCGCGTGGCCAAGACCGGAGGGCGGCCCACGGCGATCGCCACCGGTCTGATGAACCCGAGGGGCATCGCCGCCGACGCGACAGGCGTCTACTGGACCGACCCGACGTCGCCGAACATCATGAGGAGGCTGCCGAACGGCATCATCGGGGCCTTCGTCGCCGGGGAGCCTTCGCCCTACGGCATCGCCCTCGACGCGGAGCGCGTCTACTGGACCAACGGGCTCGGCACGGGCGGCACCCTCATGAGCGCTCCGAAATAGCGGCCGCAGGCGGCGCGGGGGCGTCCGCGCCCGCGCCGGCTCGCGCCCGAGGCGCCCCGCGGTCCACCAGGCGTCGACGCGCCGCCGCCCCGGCCTCCGTCGCGCGTGGAGGCGGGGGCGCGGCGTGCTACAAGCTCGCCCCGTGCTGCTCGAGACGTTTGCCGTCGGCCCGCTGGGGTGCAACTGCTCGATCGTCGTCGACCCGGCCAGCAAGGCCGCGGTGGTCATCGACCCGGGGGGCGATTTCGACGAGATCCGCGCGCGCCTCGCGCAGGCCGGGGCGACGGTCGCGGCCATCGTGCACACGCACACCCATATCGATCACGTCGGCGCCACCGCGCCTCTCCAGCGCTGGTCGGGCGCCGCGGCGCGCATCCACGAGGCCGACCGCTTCCTCTACGACATGCTCCCGGTGCAGGCGGCGTTCCTCGGCATCGCGGCGCCGGAGCGCTGCGAGCTCGACGGCGACCTCGACGACGGCGCGGTCGTGAAGGCCGGCGGGCTCGATCTGCACGTGCTCCACACGCCGGGGCACACGCCCGGCAGCGTGTCGTTCCTGGCCCTCTCCGCGACGGGCGCGGTGGCGTTCACGGGGGACACCCTGTTCCGGCGCGGCATCGGCAGGACCGACCTGTGGGGCGGCGACTCGCAGGCGATCTTCCGATCCATCCGGGGCAAGCTGCTCACGCTCGATCCGTCGACCCGCGTGGTGACCGGACACGGGCCCTCGACGACCATCGGTGAGGAACGCGACAGAAACCCTTATCTGCGCGGGTGAGCCGCCGTGGGTCGGTCGCGGCGTCGCGGCGTCGCGGCGCCGCGCGATCGCAGGGGCGCGAAGGCGGAAAACGGGGAGAAAATTCCCGCCGATCTCTCCGCCTTCCCGCCTTGAACGCCCCGCGCGCCGGCGCCGCTTTCCGGCGAGAAAGTGCTTGCATCCCGCCAGGATTCTTCTGAAAAATGCCGCACGACGAGAGCGCGCGCCGCGCCCGCTGGAGCGGGGTCGACCGCCGTCCGTCGCGGAAGTCGAGCACGATGAGCACCGATAGCGCGCCCGCCACGAAGGTCGATCTCGAGATTCTCCCCACGCAGCACCCTCTCGGCGACGCGGATCGCGCGCAGCGCATGCAGAACCCCGGCTTCGGGCGCGTGTTCACGGAGCACATGGTCGTGATCCCGTACGCGGCGGACAGGGGCGGCTGGCTGCGGGGGCAGCTCAAGCCGTACGCGCCGATCACGATGGATCCCGCGGCGATGGTGCTGCACTACGGTCAGGCGATCTTCGAGGGGTTCAAGGCGTACCGCCAGCCGGACGGGCGCATCAAGACGTTCCGGCCGGAGGCGAACGCGCAGCGCTTCAACAGCTCTGCCCGGCGGCTGGCGATGCCGGAGATGCCGGTCGAGCTGTTCGTGAGCTCCGTCGACGCCCTGATCCGCCAGGATCGCGCGTGGGTGCCCGCCGCGGTGGGCGAGAGCCTGTATCTCCGACCGTTGATGTTCGCGACCGAGGCGGCGCTCGGGGTGAGGTCGTCACGCGAGTACGACTTCCTGGTGATCGCGTCCCCCGCGGGCGCGTATTTCCCCCAGGGCGTGAAGCCGGTGACGGTCTGGATCTCGGAGGATTTCGTCAGGGCGGCGCCGGGCGGCACGGGCGCGGCCAAGTTCGCCGGCAACTACGCCGCGAGCCTGCTCGCGCAGATGAACGCGGCGGCGGAGGGCTGCGCGCAGGTGGTCTGGCTCGATGCGGTCCACCGCCGGTATGTCGAGGAGATGGGGGGAATGAACATCTTCTTCGTCTACGAGGAGGGCGGCCGCACCGTGCTCGTGACGCCCGAGCTGACAGGCACGCTCCTCCCGGGCATCACCCGCGACAGCATCATGCAGCTCGCCCGCGATTTCGGCTATGGCGCGGAGGAGCGCAAGGTCACCTTCGACGAGTGGCGCGCGGCGGTGCGCGAGGGCCGCATGACCGAGGCGTTCGCGTGCGGCACGGCCGCGGTCATCACGCCGATCGGCGCGGTGAAATCCCGCGAGGGGACCTTCGCCATCCACAACAACGAGACGGGGCCGGTGGCGGCGCGCTTCCGCGAGGCGCTGCTCGACATCCAGCACGGCCTCGCCCCCGACCGGTACGGCTGGATGCACGACGTGGTCTGACGAGGAGGCCGCGCGGGCGCGCGCGGAGGAGGCCGCGCGGGCGCGCGCGGTCCTCGATAGACGCCGCGCGCCCCGCGCGGGCCTCGTGAGCCGCGCGGGCGCGCGCGCCTAGTCCGCGGCCTGCGCCTTCTTCGATTTCGCCGTCATGCCGTATTCGTGCAGGCGGTACTGGATGGTGCGAATGCTGATGTCGAGGAGCTCGGCCGCGCGCGTCGTCGAGCCGTTCGTCGCCTCGAGCGTCGACAGGATGGCATAGCGCTCGATCTCCGCCATGGTGGCGCCCGGGATGCGCAGGGCGCCCTTGGCGACCGGCGCCGCGTCGATGGGCAGGTGCTCCGCGTCGATGCGCGTCTCGTCGCACAGCACGACGGCCCGCTCGATCGCGTTCTCGAGCTCGCGCACGTTCCCCGGCCACCGGTGCGCGACGAGCTTCGCGCGCGCCGCGTCGGAGAACCCCTCGATCTTGCGGTGGTTCTCCGCCGCGAACCGGCGGAGAAAGTGGTTCGCGAGGAGCAGCACGTCGGTGTCGCGGACGCGCAGCGGGGGCATGTCGATGTGGACGACGTTGAGCCGGTAGTAGAGGTCCTCCCGGAAGCGGCCCTCCTGCACGGCCGCCGCGAGGTCGCGGTTCGTCGCCGCGATGAGGCGCACGTCGACCGACACGGTGTCGTTGCCGCCGACGCGCTCGAACGTCCTCTCCTGGAGCACCCGGAGCAGCTTCACCTGCGTCGAGGGCGCGATCTCGCCGACCTCGTCGAGGAAGAGCGTCCCGCCGTGCGCCTGCTCGAACCGCCCGATGCGCCGCTTGTCGGCGCCGGTGAAGGCGCCCCGCTCGTGGCCGAACAGCTCGCTCTCGAGCAGCGACTCCGCGAGCGCCGCGCAATGCAGCGTCACGAAGGGCGCCTTGACGCGCGGGCCCTTCGCGTGGATGGCGCGCGCGAGCTCCCCCTTGCCGGTGCCGCTCTCGCCGGTGATGAGCACCGTCGCCCGCGCGCCCGCCACCTGCCGGGCCATCCGGTAGACCCTCTGCATCGCCGGGCTCGCCCCGATGAGCCCCTCGACGCCCTCGCCCTCGCGCTCGCGCAGCTGCCGGCGCAGGTTCTCCGCCTCGGCCCGGAGCGCGCTCCGCTCGAGGGCGCGCTCGAGGGAGACGAGGAGCGCGTCGAAGTCGACCGGCTTCGTCAGGTAATCCTCGGCCCCGGCCCGCATCGCCTGCACCGCGGAGCTCACGTCGCCGAACGCGGTGACGACGATCACCGGCAGCGCCGGATCCTGCTCGCGGAGCTTCCCGAGCAGCGTCACCCCGTCCATCCTGGGCATCTTCAGATCGGTGACCACGACGTCCGGCGGCCGCTCCGCCGCGACCTCGAGCGCCGCGGCGCCGTCGGCCGCCGCGTCCACGGCATAGCCCTCCTGTCGCAGCAGCTTCTCCAGCCCCGATCGCGCGCTCGCCTCGTCGTCCACGACGAGCACCCTCGCGCCCTGTCTCTTCTCTGCGTTCATGGCGTCCCTTCCGAAGGCCGCCAGAGGATACCGCGCCTCGCGGGCGTCGCGATCCTCCTTCTGCCGCGGCGCGCCGCCGCCGACGACGGCGCGCCGGCGAGCGCCGCCCGGAGGCCCGGCGCGAGGGCGGCGTCGTCGACGGAGGCGCGCCGCGCGGTCTCTCGGAAGCGACGGGGCGCCGTCAGCGGCTCTCGGCCGCGTCGACGTTGTCGCGGATGCCCGCGCCGAGGTCGGCGAGCTCCGCGGCGAGCATCACGGTGAGATCGTCGGCCGTGACGATGCCGGTCACCTTGCCGTCGTGGCGGACGATCGGCAGCCGCCGGACGCCGCGCTCGCGCATCAGGCGGAGCGCCGTCTCGATGCTGTCGGACTGCTGGAGCGTCGTGGGGTCGTACGTGACGATCTCGGACACCAGCGTCTTCTCCGGCTCGCGCGCGTCGGCCATCACCCGCATCACGAGATCGCGATCGGTGAGGATGCCGATGGCGCGCGCGCCCTGCGTGACGACGACGCAACCCACGCGGAAGTCGCGCATCCGGCGCGCGACGTCGACTGCGGTCTCGGTGAGGTCGGCGCTCACGGCGCCATGTTCGAAGCGGCTGAGGCACATGCCCGGACCCGTTGCACGACGCGCGCCACGGCGGCCGAGCTCGGCGCTCCGGGCGCGGCGTCGCGCGCCCCGGCCCGCGGGCGCGCCGCGGGCCCGGATCCGCGGCATTCATCGCGGCGGGAGGCCCCGCGGCGGGAGGTCGCCGCGCGCGGCGGGGGGGACCGGTCGCAGCGGTTGCGCGGGGGCGCAAGCCGTTCGCCGGGCCGGGCGCCCGCCGGCGAGGGCCGGGGCTCAGGCCGGGGTGGGGGAGGGGCGCGGCGCAGGGGCGCTCGGCTGCGCGCCGGCGGCGCGAGAGGACACCGCCTCCACGCTGGAGCGGAGCTCGGCGCTCAGGGCGGCGTAGTCCAGCGGCTTCGTGTGCACCACCGCCGCGGGCTCGAGCCCGCGCCCGAGCCGCGCCACGAGCTCGGGGTAGCCGGTGAGCACGAAGAGCGGGAGATCGGGCCGCAGCGACCGCGCGAAGCGCGCGACCGCGAGGCCGTCGGCGTGGGGCATGCGGAAGTCGGTCACCAGGACGTCCGGGGCCGGCGTCCGGGCGAGCCGCGCGAGCGCGAGGGCGCCGTCGGTCGCCAGCTCGACCCGGAAGCCGTCGTCTTCGAGCAGGCGCGCGAGCAGGCGCGCGGTGCGGACGTCGTCGTCCACGAGGAGGATCAGCGGCTGTTCGAGGCTGCGTGGTTCCACGCCGGGCGATCTACCAACTTGCGTGCCAGCGCCGGGGGCGGCCCGCGCGCGCCGCGGCGGCGGGGAGCTCAGCCGGACAGGCGGATCGGCAGCGTCACGCGGAACAGCGTCTTCCCCGGGCGGCTCTGGAACTCGATGGCCCCCTCGTGATCGGTGATGATGCGGTGGGCGATGGCCAGGCCGAGCCCGGTGCCGTTCGGCTTCGTCGAGTAGAACGGGTCGAAGATCGGCGCGTCCGGGCTCGCGATCCCGGGGCCGTCGTCCTCCACCTCGACGACGGCGTGGCGCGGCTGCCGGCGCGCGCGGAGGGTGACGGCGCCGCCGCCGGCCGCGCCCACCGCCTCGAGCGCGTTGCGGAGGAGGTTCAGGAGGACCTGCTCGATCTTCGCGGGATCGAGGTCGAGCACGACGTCGGTCGAGGGCAGATCGACCGTCACCTCGGCGCGCGCGCCGCCGCCGTCCGAGGACGGGGCGACGCGCGCCGCCCGCTCGCAGAGCGCGACGAGGGACGTCGGCTTCACGATGAGCGGCTTCGGCCGGGCGAAGTCGAGGAACTCGCTCACCAGCTCCGACAGGCGGCGGATCTCGTCGCGGACGACCTGGATCGCCTCCAGGGTGTCCGGATCCTTCATGCCGGCGCGCGCGAGCCCCCGCTCGAGGAAGGTCACGTGCAGCTGCGCGCCGTTGAGCGGGTTCCTGATCTCGTGCGCGAGGCCGGCCGCGAGCGTCCCGACCGCGGCGAGCTTCTCGCTCTGGCGCACGCGCGCGGCGAGCGCCTTCTCGTCGGTCGTGTCCTGCCCGATGGCGAACAGCACCACCTCGTCGTCCGCCGAGGAGGGGGCGTACGCGAGCTGCCATCGCACGTCGCGGATCTTGCCGGAGCGCGCGCGGAGGCTGCTCTCCAGCAGATCCGCGCCGGGGCGGCGGCCCGCGGCGACGTCCTTCACGAGCGCGCCGTGATCGGCGCGGAGCTCCTCGGGGAGGAGCGCCTCGACGAACGGCACGCCGAGGATGTCCTCGCGCGCGAACCCGGTGATCCGCTCGGCCTCGCGGTTGAAGAGCCGCACGACCGCCTGCGCGTCGAGGCCGACGACGAGGACGCGGGCGAGCTCGACCGCGCTCTTGTACCGGTGCTCGGTGCGCGCGAGCGTGCGGTCGACCTGCTCGCGATCGAGGCGCTCGGCGCGCTGCGCGCGCGCGAGGAAGTCGTCCCGGTACGTCTCCAGCATGATCGCGAGCTCGAGATCGAGCACCTTGCTCACCGCGGATCGGACCGCGATCGCCTGCGCGAACGGCGCGCCCTCGGCGATCTCGTCGAACGCGAGCCGGATGAGCGTCATCGCCGTGAACATGTACCGCTGCGGCAGCCCGACCCGGACGTGGATCCGCCCGATCTTCGCGGCCTCGTCGAAGTACGCCGCGTCGTAGGGCCCCGTGCAGATCCGCGTCATCCAGCGGACGAGCGATCGCTTGAGCCGCTCCACCTGATCTTCGCCGGTGAAGACGTCGTGCGCGCCCTCGTGCTCGCGGATGCGGTCGTAGAACTCGCCCGCGATGCGGGGGAAGTGCGGCGCCGCGTGCGCGTGGAACGCGGCCAGCCGGGCCGCGTCCTCCTCGTCGAAGCGAACGTATCGCTTGATCTCGTCGAAGAGCGTCTCGCGCGCGGGCACGGCGCCGGAGCCTACCATGAGCACACGTTCGCGGCGGCGGACCACGATCTCGCGCGCTCCAGGATCGCCTCGAGCGCCGCCGCGTCCTCGCCGCCGCGCGCGACGATCTCCGGCGAGGGCGGCGCCTCGTACGCGGAGCCCGCGCCGGGGAGCGCGCCGATCTCGCCGGCGCGGGCCGCCCGGTAGAGCCCCTTCGGATCGCGCTCGCGGCAGACCTCGGGAGAGACATCCATGTAGACCTCGACGAGCCGCGGCGCGAGCGCGCGGGCGCGGTCGCGGTAGGCGCGGCGGTGCGCGGTCGCGGCCACGACCGCGATCGGCCCCTGCCGCGCGATCAGCGCCGCGAGCCGCGCGAGCGTCTCGTAGAAGGCGTCGCGCTCCCGCGGCGTGTAGCCGGGCCGCGGGACGAGCGCGTCGCGCACCTCGTCGCCGTCGAGCAGGCAGCTCACCCGGCCCTCGCCGAGCAGCGCGCGGTGCACCCGCGCGGCCAGGGTGGACTTGCCCGACGCGGGGAGCCCCGTGATCCAGACGACCCCGCCGCTCACGCGAACAGCCCCTCGGCGTCGGCCGGATCGAAGCGCGGGGCGTCGAGGGCGCGCTCCGCGAGGGTGAGCAGCGCGTCCCGCGCGCGGGGCGTCACCGCGGGGTACCAGCCGGGGTTGGCCAGCACGAGCGCGCGCCACGCGAGGAACGGCGCCGCCGCGTCGAGCAAGCCCGCGGCGCCGCTCCAGCCGAGGTAGACCTCCCAGAACCGCCGCCACAGCGCGCGGAGGCCGCCCTGCCATGCGCCGGGCGCGTCCAGCGCGAAGAACACGTAGTTGATGGCGAGGCAGGTGACGTCATCCGCGGGATCGCCCTGCGATCCGCGGCTCGTGTCGAGCAGCGTGAGCCGCGACGCGCCGTCGAACACGATGTTGAAGGGGTGGAAATCGCCGTGCGTGCGCGCGAGCCGGTGGTCCTTTCCGCGGAGCTTCCACCGCCACTCGACGCAGCGCCGCTCGATGTCCTGGAGGCGCGCGGGCGGCGCGCCCGGCGCGTCGTCCGGATAGCCGTCGATGATGCCGAAGACGCCCTCGCCATGGCCGACGAGATCGCGCACCGCGCGGCGGTAGCTGCCCGGCTGCGCGCCCTGCTCGCCGTGGAGCGCGATGAGGTAGCTGGCGAGCGCCTCGCAGCGCGCGAGATCCTCCGGGCGCGCGCGGCGCTCCCTCGCGATCCGCCGCAGATCCGCGGCGTACACGTCGCCCTCGGCGTAGGTGGTCAGGAGGTAGAACTCGCCCGCGTCGCGCAGGGACAGGGAGCGCCCGTCGCGGGTCAGCGAGCCGACGTCGACGACCTCGACGTGCGCCGGGATCGACCCGAAGGTGTCGAAGGCGAGCAGCATCTCCGCCGCGCGATCCGCCCGCCGGTCGTGCCCGAACGCGTTCGCGGTCGACGTGTGCAGCACCAGCCGCTGCCTCGAGCCATCGCGCCTCACCACGGTGACCCGGCGGGGGACGCCGTAGCCGGCGGCCTTCTCGGTCAGGTCGTGGCCCGGGCCGCCGTCCGGTCCCAGGGTGGTGATCTCCTCGACCCGGGCACCCGGCAAGGCCGCCTCGACGATCTCGCGGAGCTGGCGTGAGGGATCGGGCTCGGCAGGCAATACCGTCTTGGCGCTCATGGTGTGTCCTCGGGCGCGTGGGCGTGGTGACGTGCTGACGTGGCCATCGAGGACCACTGAACGAGCAAGAAGCAGGCCGCGTGCCGGATGAGCCTGGTCGCGCTGCCGGGCGGGTCGTGGCGAGCTGCCGACCTCGATCCGGGCGGGCGGCGCGCGCGGCGGCAGGCCGAGGGGGGCGGCCGCGCTCGCAGGACGTGCGCCCGCGCGCGAGGCGTGCGCGGCGTCGTGGGAGGTGCGGATCAGTGGTCCGGGCGGCCGTAATGCGGGAGGTCGAGCGGGATCGGCCCGACGTGGTAGGGCCGCATCATCTCGTTGTCCTCGTGCTCGAGGATGTGGCAATGCCATATGAACGCGCCCTCGTGGCGGAACTTCATCTTGATGCGCGTGATCGCGTGCGCCGTCGCGTTCACTGTGTCCTTGAAGCCCGTCTCCCAGGGCTCCGGCGGGCTAATCGCGCCGGTGTCCTTGTTCTCCCGATGGAGGACCTGGAACTCCACGTTGTGGACATGGATCGGGTGCGGCATGTAGGTGTCATTGTGGAGCTCCCAGATCTCCGTGTCCCCGGGGTCCGGGTCCTCCGTGATGCGGTCGTGGAATTTGAGGCCCAGCCTCTGCCCGGTCTGAAGATCGATGATCCCTTGCAAGAGCAGGAGCGGGCGGCCCTGCGCGGTCGTCTTCTCCTTCAGGAGCAGGGGGCGTGTCAGGCGCTCCGGTCCGTGCGGGGTGAAGCAGGGCAGCGTGAGGCGGTCCGGCGGCGTGCTCGTGTCCACGCTCGTCGCCGGCACCACCCGGAACAGCATCACCTCGGTCGTGTAGTCCCGTTCCTCTTCTGCCATGAGCGCTGCCATGTGGGCCAGGTGAGCCTGCGTGGGCCCGCTCTCCTCGACGTTGAGGAGGAGGATCTCCGCGCCGACAGGGATGTTCGTGAAATCGACGATGAGGTCCGCGCGCTCGGACGGACCGAGCGTGAGCGTGTCGACCTCGACCGGAGCGGGGAGGAAGCCTCCCGCGTCCGTGCCTATCACCCAGAACCTGTGGACCTTGGCCCCGTCGCTCAGCCGCAGGCCCACGTACCGCGTGTTGCAGGCGTTCAGGACGCGGAAGCGGTAACGACGCTGCTCGACCTCCAGGTACGGCCACGTCCGGCCGTTGACGACCATGGCGTTGCCCACGAAGGCCGGCACCCAGATCGGCGGCGGCTCGTCGTGCCCGGGGGTCGTCCCGAAGGCCGGGGCGTCGTGCCCGGGTTTCTCCGGGTAGTAGAGCGAGCCGTCGTCCTTGAACGTGCGATCCTGGATCACGAGCGGGATCTCGTACACCCTTGTGCCTGGACAGTCGCCCAGCCTCGGCGGAGGGCCTGGCAGCACGCCCGGCGGCAGGTCGTCGGGGCCGCCGCGGATCAGGTAGAAGCCGGCCGGGCCCGCGTACACGTTGACGCGGGTGATGCCGAGCGTGTGGTCGTGATACCAGAGCGTCGCCGCCCGCTGATCGTTCGGGTACTCGTACAGGGCAGCCCCTGGCTCCCACAGGCTCGCGAGCGACGAGGGATTCTTCTTGAAATAATCGAAGTAGGTGCCGGTCCTCGCGTAGTCCGGGGGAATATCGGACGCCGCGGGGAGATACCAGGCCTCCGGGTGGCCGTCGAACTCCTGGGCCACCGGGGCGATCCCGTGGAGGTGGGTCACGATCGGCACCGGACCCCGGTAAGGCCCGTCGGGGCAGTGGCGCGTGTGCTTGCAGGACCCGTCGCGGTCCTTCAGCCCGCCGGGCGGGTTCGCCCAGTGGAGGGTCGGGTCGACGGGGAGCAGGTGCGGGAGGAAGCGGCCGGTCAGGGGATCTTTGAGATCGTTGATCCACTTCACGCGCACCGGCCTCCGCCACTCGGCCTCGATGGTGAACGAGGGATACGCGAACGTCTCCGGGTGATGGATGGACCCGTAGCCCCACACCGTCGTGGGCGGCAGGCCGAGCTCCGGCGGCAAGATGTGCCGCTGGAACTGCCGGACCGCGATCTCGTAATAGTCGACCAACGCGCCAGGGCCGAAGTGCTTGCCCGACCGCGGCATGACCTGCGGGATCATGAGCGGCTGCGTGAATCTGGGGATGTCCCTGCCGCAGAGCGTCGGCGCGTGGCGAGGGACGGCGCGCGCGAGCCCATGGCGCCTGAGCACCACGAGACCGCCGGCCGCGGATAAGCCGTACTTCAAGAGCAATCGTCGCTTCAACGAGGGCATGGGACCTCCTGGCGCCGCCATCGGTGGTGGTGCGCGCGCAGGAGTAGGATGGCGGGGGTGTGGGTGCGAGCACCCAGGAGGTACCGGATTGGCGTTGCTGGACCCTCATGAACGGGTCCTGAGATGGCACGCAGAGGGCGGCGCTCAGGCGCTGTTTTCCTGACCGGGTTCGCCTCGGTCGGGGCGCCGTGCGCCGCGGCGCGCCCGACTTGTCAGGCGATCCAGCGGCCCTCGAGGCCGAGGATCACCCGCGCGGGCGATCACGTCATCACCGCTTGATGAGGAGAGGCCGCATCATCTCGTGGTCCTCGTGCTCGAGGATGTGGCAATGCCACACGAACAGCCCGGGGTTGCCGAACTTCACCTTGATGCGCGTGATCTGACCGGCCAGCGCGCCGACCGTGTCCTTGAAGCCCTCCTCCCCGAGGAACGGAGCCTCGGGCGGCGCGGACTGGTCGAGCACCTGGCGGTTGACGACCTGGAACCGCGCGTTGTGGAGGTGGATCGGGTGGTCGTCCCCGGTGAAGTTGTGGAGCTCCCAGAGCTCGATATCGTCCACGTCGGGCTTCTCCGTGATGGGCTCGTCCCAGTGGAGCGGCACCGGCCCGCCCGCGGCGTCGACGATGCCAAGGAGGTTCCGGATCGGGCCCACGCCCTCCAGCAGCTCCTCGTTCAGGGACACGCGGCGTATCGCCTCCTCGTCTCCGAGCGGATCGAACGCCGGCAGCACGAGCTTCTCGGGCGGCGTGCTCGTGTCCCTGCTCATCGCCTTCTTCACCCGGAACTGCATGACCTGGCCCGTGGTGTTCGGGTCGGCCACGGCGGACATGCCCGGCATGCCGCCGTGCGTCTCCGGTCCGACGTTGAGGAGGAGGATCTCGGTGCCGACCGGGACGCAGCTGAAATCGACGATGACGTCCCAGCGCTCGGCATTTCCAACGACGAGCTCGTTGGTCTGCACGGGCCTGGGGAGGAAGCCTTCGTCGGAGCCGATCACCCAGAACGGGAGCCCGTTGCTCAGCCTCAGGATCAAGAGCCTCGTGTTGCTGCCGTTCAGGACGCGGAACCGGTAGCGGCGCTGCTCGACGTTGAGGAAAGGCCACGTCCGGCCGTTGACCAGCATCGCGTTCCCGAGGAACTCGGGAACCCAGTACGGCGCCACGGGGCCGTTCGGTTTGTACAGGTCCTCGGCGCGCTCGGGCGGAAGCCCGCGGCTCTTCGGGTAGAAGAGCGAGCCGTCGGCGTTGAACGAGCGGTCCTGGATCACGAGCGGGATCTCGAACACGTCGGCGCCCGGACGGTCGCCCGGCCTCGGCGCGGGTCCGGGCAGCACCCCCTTCGGCAGATCGTCGGGACCGCCGCGGATCAGGTAGAAGCCGGCGAGCCCGGCGTACACGTTGAGCCGGGTGATGCCGAGCGTGTGATCGTGGTACCAGAGCGCCGTCGGCCGCTGGCGGTTCAAGTACTCGAAGACGGCCGTCCCTGGCTCCCACAGGCGCCCGAGCCGTGATGTCCTCCGGAAGATGTCGTAGAAGGTCCCGGTCCTCGCGAAGCCGCGCGGGATGTTCTCCGCCTTCGGCAGAAACCACGCTTCCGGGTAGCCGTCGCTCTCCTGCTCGATCGGGGTCGCCCCGTGGAGGTGGGTGACGGTCGGCACCGGGCCTCGGTAAGGATCCGGCGGGCAAGGGCCCCTGAACCTGGGGGCCGTGTCGCGGCCGTCCACCCCGCCGGGCGGGTTGGCCCAGTGGAGGGTCGGGTCGACGGTGAACAGGTGCGGGAGGAAGCGGTCGGTCCGCGGGTCGGTGAGGTCGTTGATCCACGTCACGCGCACCGGCTTCCGCCACCTGGCCTCGATGGTCCACCCGGGATACGAGAACGTGTCCGGATGCCGGGCGGAGCCGTACGCCCACACCGTCGTGAGGGGGAAATTCGGCGGCAAGACGCGCTGCCTGATCTGCCGGACGGCGATCTCGTAATCGTCGATGGGAGCGTCGTGGCCGATGCGCCCCCGCGCCTCGGGCATGACGGGCGGAATGAGCAGCGGCAGCCTGTACTTGGGGATATCGCGGCCGCGCAGCGTCGGTGCCGACTCCGGGACGAAGGCGCATTCACCGACGCTCGCGAGCGCGACGCCCTCGCGGGGCAACATAAGGAGCCCGCCCGTCGTGGTTAGACCGTACTTCAAGAACAGTCGTCGATTCAGTGAAGACATCGGATCTCCTTGCGTCGCAATCGGCGACGCGAGCGTGCGACCATCATGACGGCCGCGCGGATCCGAGCCATCCAGGAAGCTCCGGATTTAGGGTTCCTGCGCGCTCACGAGCGGGTCCCGAATCACCATCTATGCGCTGCGATCGAGCGCTGTTCGTGCAGATCGGGTCCGTCTCGGCCGACGCGCGGTGCGCCAGGGATCGCGGACGGCGCGGCTCGCGCCGTGGGTGGGGGGAGCCGGCGAGCGATCCCGCGGCGGCGTCGCCGCTCGGCAGGCCGCGCGCTGGCAGGCTCAGCGCGTCGGGATGTCGGCGGGCGTGGGCCCGATCTGATAAGGCCGCATCATCTCGTTGTCCTCGTGCTCGAGGATGTGGCAGTGCCACACGAACCGGCCAGGAGTCTCGAATTTCATCTTGATGCGCGTGATCTCGGACGGCAGCGCGATGACCGTGTCCTTGAAGCCCTCCTCCCCGGCCTCGGGCGGGCGCGGAGCGCCGTCGAACGGCTGGCGATCGACGATCTCGAACTGGAGCTCGTGGACGTGGATCGGGTGCGCGTCCACGGTGAAGTTGTAGATCTCCCACACCTCGGTCGAGCCCAGGGCCGGGTTCTCGGTCACGCCATCGTGCCAGAAGAGCGGCCTGGGCGTTCTGGAGCCTGGAGGAGGCTCGAGGGTGCCCAGCGCGGCCGCCCTCAGGCCGGCGTCGGGCTGGAGCGCGGAGCTCAGGTCGTTCAGGGACACCTGCCGCACGACCTCCACGTCTCCGAGCGGTGTGAGCCGCGGCAGCGCGAGCCGGTGAGGGGGCGTGCTCGCGTCCGTGCCGGTCGCCGGCACGACGCGGAATTGCATCACCTGCCCTGTCGTCGCCGGGTCGGCCGGCGTCTGCGGGCCGCCGGTGAAGGGCGCGTCCGGACCGAGGTTGAGGAGGACGATCTCGGCGCCCGCGCGCACCCCGCTGAAATCCACGATCACGTCCGCGCGCTCGGCGGGGGCGAGCAGGAGAGTCTCGCGCTCCACGGGGGAGGGGAGAAATCCGCCGTCCGAGCCGATCTGCCAGAGCGGGAGGCCGTTATCCATCTTCAGGATCAAGAACCGCGAGGCGCTGCCGTTCAGGATGCGGAATCGATACCTCCGCTGCTCGACCTCGAGGTAGGGCCACGCTCGGCCGTTGACGACCATGACGTCGCCGAAGAACTCCGGGACCCAGATGGGCGGAATATCGCCCTTCGGGATGTACGTCGCGTCGAGCGGCGGGGAGAGCCCGCGGGAGGCTGGATAGAAGAGCGACCCGCCGTCGTTGAACGAGCGGTCCTGGATCACGAGCGGGATCTCGTACACGCTCGCTCCCGGGCGGTCTCCTGGTCGCGGAGCTGGTCCGGGGAGGACGTCCTCGGGGAGGTCGTCCGGCCCGCCGCGCAGCAGGTAGAAGCCGGCCGGCCCTGCGTAGACGTTGAGGCGGGTGATGCCGAGCGAGTGGTCATGATACCAGAGCGTCGTCGCCCGCTGGTCGTTCGGGTACTCGAACACGGCGGCGCCCGGCTCCCACAGGCCTCCGAGCGGCGAGGTGCGCTTGTAGTAGTCGTAGAAGGTGCCGGTCGCCGCGTACCCCTCGGGGATGTCGGTCGCCGCCGGGAGGTACCAGGCTTCGGGATAACCGTCGCTCTCCTGCGCCACCCCGGCGGTTCCGTGCAGGTGCGTGACGAACGGCACCGGGCCCCGGTACGGCCCTGGCGGGCGGTCGCCTCGGAACGTCGGCTGCGAATCGCGACCCTGCGTCCCGCCGGGCGGGTTGGCCCAGTGCAGGGTGGGGTCGACGGGGAGCAGGTGCGGGAGAAAGCGGCCCGTCGCGGGGTCCTTGAGATCGTTGATCCACTTCACGCGCACCGGCCGCCGCCACCTGGCCTCGATGGTGAACGCCGGATAGGTGAACGTCTCCGGGTGATGGACGGAGCCGTAGCTCCACACCGTCGTCGGGGGCAGGCCCAGCTCGGGCGGCAGGACGTGCTGCTCGATCTGCCGGACGGCGATCTCGTAGCCATCGAGTCCTGCGCTGCCCAAGCTGAGCCCCGTGGCCTGGGGCATGACTTGCGGGATGAGCAGCGGGCGCGTGTACCTGGGGATCGCGGCGCCGGGGAGGGTCGGGGCCGAGCCCGGGACGGCCGGACGCGTGTCCACGGCGGCCCGCGCCGCGCCCTCCTGGCCGGAGCGCCTCGGGGCCGTCGCAGCCGGACCGTGTGTCGAGAGCCGTCGTCGTTTCGTGGAGGACATCGCATCTCCTTGCCTCGCGCGGTGCTGCGAGGGCGCAGCATCATGACCAGCGCACGGATCCGGTCCACCCGGGGAGCTCCGGATTCGCGGGCGCGCATGGCCATGAGGAGGATTCCGGCGTTGCCAGACCCTCAGCGCGACGGTCTTGATTGTGTCCTTGGAGGGAGCGCGGCGGCCGCCCGCGGGCGCGGCGGCGGGGGCGGCGGCCGGGCCGTGCGGCCCGGCCGGAGGGGGCCTACTTGGTGGCGCCCGACGGCCACTGGTCCTTCGGGAGGTCCTTGTAGACGTCCTCGACCTTGTGGAACCCGTCGGCGATGACCGTGGAGGCGAGGTTGCTCTTGTCCACGGCGATCGGCGCGATCAGCACGCTCGGGACGTCCTTCTTCCCGTTGTTGACCGTCTGCGTCTTCTCGCCGATCTGCTCCTTCTTCGCCAACTTGATGGCGAGCTCGGCGGCCTTCTCGGCGAGGGACTTGATCGGCTTGTAGACGGTCATGCTCTGGGTGCCGGCCGCGATCCGCTGGCAGGCGGCGAGCTCGGCGTCCTGGCCCGAGACGACGACCTTGCCGGCGAGCTTCTGCTCGCCGAGCGCCTGGACCGCCGCGCCCGCGAGGCCGTCGTTCGAGGCCACGACGGCCGTGACGTTGTTGTTGTTCTTGGTGAGGGCGTTCTCGGTGATCTTGAGCGCCTCGACCGGCTGCCAGTCCTTGGCCCACTGGTCCGCCACGACCTTGATGTCGCCCTTGTCGATGAGCGGCTTCAGGATGTTCATCTGCCCTTCGCGGAAGAGCTTCGCGTTGTTGTCGGTCGGGGAGCCGCCGATGAGGACGTAGTTCCCCTTCGGGGCCGGCTTCACGAGCGCCTCGGCCTGGAGCTCGCCCACGCGGACGTTGTCGAAGGACACGTAGAGGTCGACGTCGGAGTCGAGGATCAGCCGGTCGTAGGCGATGACGGGCACGTTCTGCTTGTGCGCCGACTCGACGATGGTGGCGGTCGTCTTGGCGTTGTGGGGCACGACCACGAGCACGTCGACGCCCTGCGTGAGCAGGTTCTCCGCCTGCGAGTTCTGCAGGGCGTCGTCGCTGTTCGCGGACTGCACGAGCACCTGCGCCCCGAGCTGCTCGGCCTTCGCCTTGAACAGGTCGCGGTCGCGCTGCCACCGCTCTTCCTTCAGGGTATCCATCGAGAAGCCGATCGTGATCTTCTTCTTGTCCGTACCCTTGGCGTCCGCGGTCTTCGGGGCTTTGTCATCGGTCTTGCCCGCGTTCGTCTCGCCCTCGGAGGCCGGCTTCGAGCAGCCGGTCGAGAACGCGAGCGAGATCATGGCCATGAGAAAGGTGGAGCGACGAATCAAGGTGACCTCCGAGTCAGATGAGGGGATAGGGGCCCGCGCTCGGGCCGATGGCTACTCGATTGTGTTGATGTTGTCCGCGTAGCTCATGATGATGTTGAGCGTTTCCGTGTCGTCGTCGTACACCGAGTACCACCCCTGGAGCTCGTGGGGGGGATCGCCGATGTAATCGTTTCCGAGGAGCCAGTAGTCGTTGCCGTCGTCCGACGGCCTCCCGGTGCCGGCCCAGGCCCAGAAGTTCACGCCCGCGAGCTCGGGGTTGTTGACGACGGCGTCGAAGACGGTCGAGTAGTACTCGTTCCGCTTCTCGACCGTCGACGCGACGGGCTCGGACTTGTCGTCCCGCGCGAGCCCGAACTCCTCGACGACGATCGGCTTGTTCAGCGCCTTGGCGTGCTCGATCTGCAGATCGATGTACCCGTTGCTCTTCATGATGGCCGACGCCAGCGACCTGTCGGCGGTGCTGTCGGCCGGCAGCGACGGGTCGTACCACTCCCAGTTCTCCGGCCAGACGTGGAAGGTGAGGTAATCGATGCCGGGCACGTCGTGGAAGTCCTGGTAGTCGCTGTTGGCGTAGTCGCCCCAGTTGTACGAGAGGTCGCCCTCCGAGCCGATGGAGACGAGGTGGTTCTTATCGATGTCCTTGATGAACTTCGCGTTCCGCTCGACCCAGAGCTTGAACAGCGCGCCCCAGCCCTTGAAGGACCGCGGCTCGTTCCCGAGCTGCCACGCCATGATCCCCGGGTGGTCCTTGAGCTTCTCGATGACGACCTTGGCCCGGCTGAAGTAGAACTCCTGTGCCTTCTTGTTGCAGAAGAACAGGCTGGAGAGATCCATCTGGTCGGGCCAGGGGTTCGTGCTCGGGTCGAGCGTGCCCGAGTGGGGGATCGCCCACTCGTTGATGGCCACGGCCTGGCAGTCCTCGCCGGTGCCCTCGCGGAACCGGATCGAGCCGTTGAACGGCACGTCGTAGCCGGCCGCGAGCAGGGGGGCGTTCGTCTCGGGGTGGGTCAGGCCGACCTGGTACGCGCCGAAGTCCTCCCCGCAGGAGGTGCCCGGCTCGTCGTGGGCCCACTTCATGTACTGGGGCATCCCGCCGGACCAGTGCCAGAAGTCGTTCAGCGTCATGACCGCCTTCATGCCGCGGCTGTGGATCTCGTCGAGCACCGTCACCAGGTGGTCCGCGAACTCCTCGAGCTGTGGGTCGGCGCACGGCTCGTCCGACGACGCAGGGAAGATCCGCTGCGGGCCGTACTGCTGATCGTTCTGCTGCGACTCGGGGATGTCGCCCTCGCTGAGCGCCATGATGCGGAGGTTCTGAACGCCGTGGGCATCGAGGATGTCGAGCTCCGTGCGCAGGCGCTCGAGGGGGATGAAGGGAGCCGACCAGAAGTTCGTGCCCATGTACTTGTACGGTTTCCCGTCGAGCGTGAGCATACTACCTTCCGCGCGGACGTAGCACTTTTCGGGTTGCTCGGCGCACTCGAGCGCCCCGCCGCCCCCGGTTCCGTCCCCGCCGCCCCCGCTGGCGTCGCTGCCGCCGCCCCCTCCGCCGCCGTCGCCGCCGCCGGTCGCGTCGCCGCCGCCGCCCCCGGCGCCCCCGGAGCCCGAGGCCGCGGGGTCGGTCGTGTCGGACGTGCACGCCGCGAGGGAGAGCAAACCCAAAGCGAGCAACAAGGTCTTCTTCATCGTCGGTCGTTCCTTACCTGGTTCGAGTGTCGTTCCTCAAGCGTGGCTGAGCGCCGCCGCCGCAAGCACACGGCCCGCGCGCGGCGGCGCGCCGGGCTGGCGCGCCGCCGTCGTGGTGATCGTGTTGCCGTGGCCACAGCGAGCTGCCCGGTCTCGCGCCGATGCAAATCTCCGCTCAGGGTGTCGTCGTCGCACCGGCGCGGCTCATGGCAGACCACTTAATCGGTTCAGCGTCAACGGCGAAGTCGCGCCGAGCGGCGCCGCTCCGGCGCGGGCGCGGCGTGCGGAACGAGCGGTGGAGCTCGGCGGGCGCGGCGCGAGGAACGCGCCGGAGAGATCGCGGAAGAGCGCGCGGGACGCGCCTGCCGGGGTCGGCCGGTGAGGTGCGCCACCGGGCGTGGCGAGGGTGTTCAGGCTAGAATGGCCGAGCGTGGCCGAGCCGCTGGGCGCTCGGCTCCGCGGAGGACGGGGGCATGTCGCCGAGCTTGATCCTGTTTGCGGTGCCGGCTTTTTTCGCGCTCATCGGCGTCGAGCTCTGGCTTTGCCGCCGCCGCGGGCGGCGCGATTACCGCTTCTCGGATGCGCTCGCCAACCTCTCGTGCGGGGTCGGCCAGCAGGCGCTCGTCTCCGTCGTGAGCGGCGGGGTGCTCGTCTATCTCTTCCTCTTCGAGCGCGCCGCGCTCGTGCGGCTGCCGCCGGGCGCGGCGTCGAGCTGGCTGGCCTGCTTCGTCGCGGTCGACTTCTGCTATTACTGGGCGCACCGCGCGAGCCACCGGGTGAACTTCCTGTGGGCGGCGCACGCGGTCCACCACCAGAGCGAGCACTACAACCTCTCGGTCGCGCTGCGCCAGAGCTGGGTCCAGCGGGCGTTCTTCTGGCCGTTCTTCTGGCCGCTCGCCTTCCTCGGCTTCCCGCCGGCGATGGTGGTCACGACGTATACGCTGAACATCCTCTATCAGTTCTGGATCCACACGCAGCTCGTCGGCCGCCTCGGTCCGCTGGAGTGGGTGCTGAACACGCCCTCTCATCACCGGGTGCACCACGGCGTCGATCCCGAGTATCTCGACAGGAACCACGGCGGCGTGCTCATCGTGTGGGATCGGCTGTTCGGCACCTTCCGCGCGGAGGAGGCGCCGCCGCGGTACGGCGTGGTCCAGCCGCTCGCGAGCTTCAGCGCGCTGCGCGCGAACGTCGACCCGTGGCGGAAGCTCGCGCGCATGGCGGCGGCGGAGCCGCGCCTCTCCGGCAAGCTGCTCGTCTGGCTCCGGCCGCCGGACTTCCGGTCCGCGGCGGCCCCGCCCGAGGAGGGCCCGCTGCGCACCGATCCGGGCTACGTCCTCCACGACGTCGAGCGCTCCCCGCTGGTGCGCGCGCTGGCGGCGGCGCTGTTCCTCGCGGCGCTGCTCGGCGCGATAGCGTTCCTGTACGCGGCGCCGGGCCTCGCCCGGGGCCCGCTGTGGGCGGGTGCGGCCGCCATCGTCGCCGCGCTCGCCGCGGTCGGAGCGCTGCTCGACGGGCCGAGCTCGCCGGAGGCGCGGGGCGCGCCGACGGCCGCGAGCTCGCCGAAGGGGCTGCCGATCTCGCCGGGCTGAGCCCGCGCCGCCCAGGCCGGCCGGCCTGCGCAGGCGGGCGAGTCGACGTGACGACACCCGGTGGGCGCTCAAACCCCCTCCGCCGCGTCGGGGTTGGCGGTGGGTCGCGACCTCGCACGGCCTCGTGCCCGTGGACGTGTCATCGCCGGCCGGGCCGGCCATCGAGCCCGCGCTCTTCGCCTCCCAGGCCTTCTTCCACGTGCAGCTGAACGACACGCACCTCGTCGCGCAAGAGCTGCTCCGCTACGGGGATCTGGGCAGCATCCACGTGTTCCGCGTGGCGGACCTGGACGGCGCGGAAGAGCCGGCTCCGGTGGGGTCGTTCTCGCCGGACGAGGGGGCCGATTTCTGGGACCGCCCCCTGGGGTTCGCGCTCCTCGAGGACGACCTGCTCGTCGAGTGGTTCCGCGTGAACGGCGCCACCCGCTCCGATGTCGTGGACCGCCACGCCCTGAGCCCGGCGGGCGTCTCGTCCGCGCTGGGCAGCCTCCTCGTGCGTGAGAGCGACGAGGCAGGCCTCCTGCCCTCTCCGCTCCGGCTCGCAGCCCGGGGGCGACATGCCGTCTTGCATCCCTGGCGCCGCGTCGTCGCGCTGGAGGGCTCGGCCGCGATGCGCTTCCGGACGGGGCTCCACCATGGCTCGCTGGAGCGCATCTGGGCTGGAGAGGACGGCGCGGTCCTGGCGGTGGGGCCCTTCGGCGTGCACAGCGTGGATCTGGGAGATCCGATGGCGCCCGCCCTCACGGCGGGAGGGATGGTGTTTCCGCTGGACATGCAGCGGCTGCGGCTCGCCCCCGCGCCGTCCAAGGCCGGCGCGCTCGATCTGTTGACGCTGCCGTCGAGCGAGCCCAACGTGCATCAGGAAGGCGGCACCGCCGTGCTGAGCTGCCTCGGGCCGGGCGAAGGCGGGCTCCTGGCGCCGTCTGGCCAGCTGCGGATCGAGGGTGGTCGTGCGGTGCTGGCGTCCGCGCCAGGCCAGCTCTTCCAGGCGGTGCCGATCGACGGGGGTGCGTTGCGGCTGCGGCGCTTCGCGCTGCCGGCGCGGTGCGCCGGGGAGCTCCTCGGGCCCGCGTCCGAGCAGATCATCGCGCCGCAGGTCTCCAGCGCGCCGCGCGTGGCCCAGGCCCTCGCTGTGGACGGCGAGCGCGCCGAGGTGCTGCTGGGCCAGATCTACGACGAGGACCTGGTGGCCGAGATATCGCTGCACTGGTTCTCCTGGACGGGCGCTGGACCGATGGCCACCGGTACGCTGTCCGGCACCGGGGAGCTCACGGCCGTGGCCCTCGCCGGCGACCGCGCCCTGGTCATCGAGAATCGCCAGCACGTCTACGTGCTGCGGCGCGACGGCGAGGACCTCGTCGTCCACAACCACGTCGACCTGTCGCAGGCACCGAGCCCGAGATCCTCAAGGACAACGGCCGTCCGGAGGCGGGCGCCGTCTACGCCGCGCTCGACATGCCCTGGGCCACGCTCGTCGGCCAGGTCGCCAGCGCTCTGCGCAAGTGAGCGACGCGGTGTCGGTTCGACCTCCGCGGCGGGCGGAGGCCGAACCGACCGACACCCGCGATCGGCGCCGATCGTCGGAGAGCCGAGGCTGGAGCGCACAGACTCCGGCTCCGTGCCGTCGGGGCCTCCGTCGTCGACCAGGCCCGCAGCAGGTCTCTGAGACCGCTTCTACGGCGAGCAAGCCGTCGGGCTGGAGAGCGTGGCCCCCGCATGCTCTTGCACCAGCTCCTTCACCTGGGAGGCCGGCACCATGAACGACTTGTATTCGTACGGAGGGTCGAAGGCGTCGCCGCTGCCCGTTTGATTTCCGGAGCAGCCCTCGAACAGGTTGCCCGTCGCCTCTTGCACGGAGCCGTCTCCCTCCTGCTTGCCCAAGTCAATCGGCTCGTTCTGGTCGATGAAATGGTTGTTCTCGGTCAGCACGTTGCACTTGAAGCCGTTCGATACGCCGAGCCTCGAAGGGCCTACCGAGGTATCCTCCGTGTAGAGGTTGTTGACGACGTGGATCCACCCGTACCGGCAGCGGGGTTGGCGTTCTGCGACCCCCGTCCACCAATTGAACATGAATGTGATGTTGAGCTTGCCCTCGCTCGCGGGCTCGTCGTCCGAGGATGCAATCAGGTTCGACAGGTTGTGATCACCTCTTTTGCTGTAGCCGAAGATGCTCCACGTGAACGTCACGTTGTCGGCCCCCTTGACGACGTCGGCATTGCCATCTTGCCCGTCCCAGAACTCGGCGTGGTCGACCCAGATGTTCTTGGAGCTGCCCTCGACGCTGATGTTGTCCCAGGCCTGGTCGCCGTTGGAGCCCGGCCCACGGACGACGATGTTGCGCAGGATGACGTTGCTCGCGTCCTTGATATGGATAGCCGCTTTGACCTGCGTGCCCGCGTGGACGCCGATGATGGTTTTATTCGATTTGATCTCCAGTCGATCCCCGGAGGTCCCCGACCAACCACCGCCCACCGTGCCGTCGATGTGAATTACCCGCGCCTCACCATCCTTGGCGTACTTCAGGAGATCGGCGAAGTTATTGACGACGATGGGCTCGGCGTTGCCTCCGCCCGTGACATTGAAAGCGCCACCATCGCGACCTGAGCGCGTGGCCCAGCCGATGGGCTTGCATGGGTCCGCGCCCGCACCACCATCACCGCCCCCTGAACCGCCGGAGCCGCCCGACCCGGCCGAGGTCCCCGAGCCACCCGACCCGGCCGAGGCCCCCGAGCCACCCGAGCCGTTCGCGGTCGAGCCCGAGCCACCCACGCCCACCTGGCTGTCACCGCTTCCGCTGCTATCGCCGGTGGTCGAGCTCATGCCGCCCGCTTCGTTCGGCTCGCTCCCTTCATTGCCACCGCACGAGGCTGCTGCAGCAACGATCCCGCCAAACAGCCCCAAGAGAATTATCTTCCTAGTCATGAGGACCTCAGAGGCCGGCCATGCAATCTCTGAACCACCGGTGATACCCCTCTGCCGTACAAGAAAGACCAATGGCGCTCCGGACTGCGTAAACTGCTCCGATCTACACTGTCAATGGGGAGTTGACGTCTATATTCAGGCGTGTGAGACCCCGCCCCGGTCGACTTCGACTCCGCGCGTACGCTCGGCCGCGCGACGCGCTCTGCCGAGGCCCCGTCCTCAGCCCGGCGCCGTAGACCACACGACGGCGCTGCCGGCATCGACCTCGGGCGGCTGCTCGATCGCGAATCAGGCGCACGTTCGGATATCCGCCGCGGAGCGTCGCTCGAGGGGCGCGCGCGCGGCATCGAGGACCTCGGCTACAAATAGCGGACCGAACGCTTCGAGGCCATGGGTCGATGAGCCGACTCACGGCTCGCCGCCCTGCACACCCTGCCCCTTGACCACGCTGATCTCCCCGTCCGCCTCGAGGCAGGCCGAGCGCACCGTGGCGATGTCCGTGATCCCTTGCCTGCGAAGGGCAGCCTGTAGCTCCTCCTCGGTGACCATTTCCCGGCGCATGTTCCGCCACTGCGGGCGGCCGTCTCGGACGAGGACCGTCTGTGTGTCGCGCAGGTACCGCCGCAAGAAGGGGACGCGGAACTCCAGGAAATCGAGCACGTAGCCCCAGAGGACGATGAGCGCGATCATGAGCAAGACGTCCGCGGGCGAGGTCGATCCGCCCATGATGCCGTCGGCGGCCATGCCACCGATGAGGATGAGGGCGAGCATGTCGTTCGGTGAGAGATGTCCCGTGCGTCGCTTGGGGATGACGCGGATCAGGATGACCAGGGCGAGATAGACGAGCGTCGTGCGCAGGGCGATCTGCCAGAGGGGCTTGGAAAGACCAAAGAACCCTTCCATGGGCGTCCTCCCGCTGGTACGGCCGCGCGCGTCAGCGCACGAAATGGAAGCGCCGAAACAGCTGACGAACCTCCTCCGCGAGGCTCTGGATGGGACCTTCCACGGGCAGTCCCGGAACGACATCGCGGATCGGCAGGCCTCGCACCGGAGGAGCCGGAAGTCCCCACTCGGCGAGCCAGCCGACCAGCTGTGCCGATGAGCTCGCGTACACGATGCGGCCGAGCCGGACCCAGCCATGGGCCGCGGCGCACATGGGACAGTGCTCGGTCGAGGTGAAGACCGTCGCCGCGGCTCGCTCGTCGGGGGCGAGGTTCGCGGCCGCCCAGCGCGCCAGCGCGAGCTCCGGATGACAGGTCGGATCGCCGCCGCCCACGCGGTTGTGATCCTCGGCGAGGACCGTCCCGTCCGCCGCGACCAGCACGGCGCCGAACGGTTCGTTGCCTGTCTCGAGCGCCAGCGCCGCGAGCTCGACGCAGCGGCGCAGGTGTCTCATCTCGATATGGCTCGGCATGGTCGTCTCCTTCGGGGCACGGGCGCGCTGCTTCGCTCGCGCTGGAGGGCCCCCTCGCAAGAAAGGGACCGCTCCAGCGCCATCGGTGAATGCGTGCTCAGCCGCGACCGCAGGACCGCCGAGCCCCGGATCATGGGCGGCCGAGCGGGCTCTCGGCGCGGGCGATGCAGGCAAGGCGAGCCCGCGCTGGCGGCGCCGGACGAACGGCTACGCATTTCGGACAAGCTGTCATGGTCGCGCGTCGCGCCGCCTCCAAGAATGTAGGCTCTGCCCCCCGCACGAAAGCGAGAGGCAGTGTCCGCAGCGATCGATCGCTCGAAGGGAGTGTGACGTGAAAATCGGCGTGATCGGCACAGGAAACATGGGACGTACGTTCGGCCTGCTCTGGGCGTCCAACGGGCACGACGTCCTCTTCGGCTCGAGGGACCGCGCCAAGGCCGAGGCGGTCGCCGCCAAGCACGAGCGGGCGCGCGCGGGTGACGTCGACGACGCGGCCGCGTTCGGCGACGTGATCCTCTACACGGTGCGCGGCGTCTTCCCGTCGACGCTGCTGCGCGCCCCGCGGGCGCTGGCCGGAAAGGTCGTGATCGACTGCAACAACCGCGACTTCGACGCCCGCATCGATCGCCCGACGCCGGAGGTCTCGCTGGCCGAGCGGCTCGCGGCGGACGTGCCGCAGGCGAAGGTCGTCACGGCGTTCCAGACGATCCCGCACGCGGTCGCCGAGCTCGGGCGCGACAAGCTCGCCCCGCAGCGCATCTCCGTCTTTCTATGCTCGGACGACGCGGCGGCAAAGGCCACGGTGCAGGGGCTCGTCGATGAGCTGGGATTTGTGGGCATCGACAGCGGCGAGCTCAAACGCGCCCGGCTCCTCGAGCCCGTGGGGGACTTCATTCGGCTCCACATCGGCGCCCGGGGCCATGGTATCTTCACGTCGCTCTCCATCCAGCCGGTGCAGAGGTGAGCGATCTCGTTCCGCGCGGTGCGACGTTGCTGCCTGAGCAACACAGGTTCAGCAGCTCGGCTGCCCGGGGAGACGGGCAGACCGAAGCCTCCGCCTTCCGTCGCGACTCCGGTCAGGGCCTTGGCCCGCGGCGCTCGTGGTCCACGATGGCCGCGGCAAATCTACGGTGAGGGAGGGCTGGAACGGGGCGTGCTTGGGGCGGCGATCGGCCTGTCGCCGACGATCAAGGCGCTCTGCGAGGGCGAGCTGTTCGGCGTGATCGGCTGACCGAGCTGGGCGCGTGCGGCACGGACCGGGGGAGCGCGCGGGTCACAGCTTCGAGGCGGCGTGGTCCCAGTTCACCAGGTTCCACCATGCCTCGACGTACTTCGGCCGGGCATTGCGGTAGTCGATGTAATACGCGTGCTCCCAGACGTCGCACGTGAGCAGCGGCGTCTTGCCCTCGGTGAGCGGGTTCCCGGCGTTGCCCGTCTGAACGATCTCCAGCTTGCCGGAGCTGTTCTTCACCAGCCAAGCCCAGCCCGAGCCGAACTGACCGACGGCCGCGGCGCTGAACTTCTCCTTGAACGACGACACGCTCCCGAACGCCTGCTCGATCGCCGCTCGGAGCGCGGCGGGAGGCTCGCCGCCGCCCTGCGGCTTCATGCTGTGCCAGTAGAACGTGTGATTCCACACCTGAGCTGCCTGGTTGAAGACCGCGCCGGACGTCGTGCGGACGAGATCCTCGAGGCTCTTGCCCGCGAGCGCCGCGTCCGCCGCCACGAGCTCGTTCAGCTTCGTGACGTACGCGTTGTGGTGCTTACCGTGGTGGAAATCGAGCGTCTCGGCCGAGATGTGGGGAACCAGCGCGTCTCTGGAGTAGGGGAGCTGGGGGAGAGTGAAGGTCATGGTTCTGTTCCTCGTGTTGCATGTCGACGGCCACGCGCTCGTCGCAGCCCGTTGTGAGTAGTTTGGCGAAGACCTTCGGGGTGGCGCTCCGGCCACGGATCGAACGTCCGCGCTTCGCGGCCAAACAGCCGCTCCACGTCGCCGGGTCCGGCGGCATCGTAGCAGCCCCCGGTGGGCGCGCGTGGCGCCTTGCCAACGAGTTGGCACTTTTCCATCCATTTGGAGAGACTCCTCCCGGCCATCGGTTCAGTGGTTCCCTCGGCCGAGATGACGGTCAGCCATCCGCCGCGCATGGCACGGGTCGCGTCGATTGTCGGGGTCGCCATGGTCTTGTTGAGCTCGCGGTCGTGCGGCATGGTTGCGCGGCAGGAACTCGATGCCCTGGCCGCTCCTCGCCCTCATCGCCACCCTCGTCGGCGCGTGGCGCGTGGCCTGCGCGCTGGGCCTCCGCCGGACGATCGACATCGCCACGGCCTTCACGCTCGTGTTTTGCGTGCAGATGATGGGGCTCGCGCTGCTGGTCGGCGGTTTGCTCGGGCGCCTGTCGCCGGCGCCGATGCTCCTCGCCGCGCTGCTCGTGGCCGCCGTCGAGGTCTGGCTCACCGGCCGCGGCAGCATCGACGAGACGCGCGCCCGTTCGGCGGCCCTCGCCCGTGACGGCCTCGGCCACGCGCTCCGGGGCTCGTTGCGGCGCCCGGTCGTCGCCGTGTTCGGGCTCCTGGTCGCCGTCCAGTATGCCTGGCGCGCGGCGCTCGGCTCTTTTTTGCCGGCCAGCGACTGGGACGGGCTCGTCTACCACATGACCGGGCCCGCCGTGTGGCTCCAGCAAGGGCACATCGGGTACACGCCGCAACAGATATGGGCGGACGTCTACCCGCAGGGGCAGGAGCTGTTCATCGCGTGGATCGGGACGTTCACCGGGAGCCTGCGATTGGCGTGGACGTCGGGGATGCCCTTCTTCCTGCTGGGCGTTCTCTCCGTGGCGGGGCTCGCGCGGACCGCCGGCGCGGGGCGCGCGCACGCCACGCTGGCCGGGCTCGGATTCCTCGCGATCCCTGCGGTCCTGGTGCAGGCCTCGACGACGTATGTCGACGTGGCGACGTCGACGACGATCCTCGCGGCTTCGCAGATGGTGCTCGCCCCGGCGCGGGTCGTGCGGTCCGACGAGCCTGCCGCCCCGGTCTTGCGCCGGTATCTGTTCGTCGCCGGCCTCGCCCTGGCCGTGGGAACCAGCATCAAGTCGTACAATCTCCTCGCCGCGGCGCTGGTCTTCTGCGTCGCGCTCGCGCAAGCACGGCGGATGACCCGAATGGGGACGCTGCTCCCCTCTGCCTCGGCGCTCCTTGTCGTCCCCTCCCTGCTCCTCTCGTCGTACTGGTACCTGCGTACCTGGTTGAAGTACGGCAATCCCTTGCACCCGTTTCCCATGATGGGCTTCGAGGGCAAGCTGAGCTTCGACGACATCATGCGCGACAACACGCCGCCTGAAATCTGGAACGCGCACGGCTTGCTCGCCAAGCTCTGGGGATCGTGGAGCGCGGATCTCACGCGCCACGCGTTCCGCTACGACCAGCGTCTGGGGGGGTTCGGGCCTCAGTGGGTGTACGTGCTGCTGCCGGCGCTCCTGATCGGGCTCGCTGTGTTCCTGAGGCGCCGGCAATGGGATCTGCTCTGGGGGCTCGCTCTACCGCTCGGGGTGCTGCTCGTCGCCCACCCGGGCCCGTGGTGGGCCAGGTATACGCTCTTTCTGGCGGGGCTCGGCTGCGTCTGCCTCGCCGCGGCGCTGGACGTCGTCCGTCCGCGCATCGTCGGGACAGCCCTCGGCGCCGTCTTTGCCTGCGTGAGCGTGCTCGGAATGTGGTGGGCGACCGATCCCACGCACATCGTCGGTCTCTCCGGCTCCGCGTGGACCTTGCTGACGGCGGGGCAGGCCGTCGAATACATGCGCGACCCGGCGCTGCAAGAGCGGATCGATCCGGTCTGGGGTTACGAGCCGATCCGTCGTTTGCCCGACGGATCGGCGATCGGCGCCACGATCGACGGACCGCAGCACGTGGTTCTGCTCCTCGGCGAGCGCCGGCAGCGCAACGTGGTCTCGCTCGGTTGGTCGCGCGACATCAAAGACCTCCGGAAGGCGGTCCAAGAGAGCGGAGCCAAGTATGTATTGCTCGGCTCCACGGGGGCCGACGCCGATTTGTACCTGGCTGCGATCGCCGACGCCGCGCACTTCCGCCATCTCGTCCACGACGGCGGGGTCCGCGGGTTCGACCTGTTCGAGTTCCGCGAGGCGGGCGACGGCGAGGTCGGAGAGATCCCCGCCGGCGACGGCCCTGATCAACGCAAGTAGGGCGCGACCTTGCCGGCGATGGCGCTGATCTCCGCGTCCGAGCGCGGGATCTCGACGCGGAGATGCGCCCAGCCTTCGCGCGTCCGGAGGATCACACGAGGCCGGAGAGCGGGCCGGAGTCGGGCTTGCGGTTCCCGATGCTGCTCGTCTCGAGGCCCATGAGCTGGGCGATCGAGACCAGGAGCTTGGCGTGGTCCTGCCCGTCGACATCGAGGTAGCGCCCGGTCTTCAGGGCCCCGCGCGCGCCCCCCGCCATCACGAAGGGAACACGCTCCATGCGGTGCGCCGTGCTGCCGAGCTCCCTACCCACCACGACGAGCGTGTTGTCGAGCAGCGTGCCGTCGCCCTCGCTCACGGAGTCGAGCCTCCCGAGCAGGTACGCGATCTGCTCGGAGTACCAGGCGTCGATCTCCTGGAGCTCCCGGCGTCGATCCTGGCCATCGTGGGACATCGTGTGGTGATCGCTGGTGTGTCCGAGCCACGAGTGCAGGATATGGCTGAAGGCGTAGCTGAGCTGGAGGCTCATGACGCGCGTGATGTCGCAGGAGAACGCGGCCACGGCGATGTCCATCATGTTCCTGGCCTCCGTCGGATATTCCGAGCCGCGGCCGCTGGTCTGCTCCGGCGCCTCCGGGACCGTGCAGCTCAGCGCCGGATCGGCGGGCTCCGCCGCCTCGTCTCGTGGCATGCTGTCCCCCACGGGCCGCCCCATGCGCTTCGTCACGTACGCCCCGCCTCCGCCCCTCGGCCGCTTCGTCGGCCAGCTCTGGTACTACGCCGCCCCCGAGCTCCCCGACCTGCTCGAGCGCGTGCTCCCCAGCGGCGCGATGAGCCTCCTCATCAACCTCGCCGAGGACGAGCTGCGCTGGTACGACGCCGCCGCTGCCGCCCCTGCCGCCGCCCTCGCCCGCTGCCACCGCCTCTCCGGCATCGCGGTCTGCGGCGCCCATGCCGAGCACTTCGCGATCGACACGGCCGAGCAGCGCGCGATCGTGGGCGCCGAGTTCACCCCGGGCGGCGCCCTCCCGTTCTTCGGCCCGGCCACCGAGGCGCTCGGCGGCACCCACGTCTCGCTCGACGCGCTCTGGGGCCGCGAGGCCGCCCTCGTCCGCGAGCGCGTCCTCGAGGCGCGGACCCCCGACGAGAAGCTCCGCGCGCTCGAGGCCGCGCTCGCCGCGCGGCTCGTCCGGCCGCGCGCGCCGCTCGCGCGCGACCCCGCCGTCGACTTCGCGCTCGCCGCGTTCGCCGACCCCGCGCGCGCGTACACCGTGGCCGACGTGACCGGGCAGCTCGGGATGAGCTCGAAGCGCTTCATCCGCACCTTCACCGAGCAGGTCGGCCTCACCCCCAAGCGCTACTGCCGCGTCCAGCGCTTCCAGCAGGCGATCGCGGCGATCGAGCGCGGCGAGCGCGTCTCGTGGGCGGGCGTCGCCGCCGCGTGCGGCTACTACGACCAGGCGCACTTCATCCACGACTTCCGCGCGTTCGCCGGCCTCACGCCGACCGAGTACGTCGCGCGGCGGCGCGAGCGGAACCACGTCCCGCTCGATGGCTGATCGAGCGCCCGCGGCTCGGCCGTCGTCGCCGGCTGACCCCGCCGGCACGTTTTTACAATACCCGGTCCGGCCGCGCGGACACCCTCCGCCCATGACCAAGCGACCTCACCCCATCGCCCCGCCCCCGTACCACACCGTCGTGCCGCACCTCGTCGTGGCCGGCGCCTCGGACGCCATCGCGTTCTACAAGAAGGCGTTCGGCGCGACCGAGAAGCTGCGCCTCGCAGACCCGAAGCTGGGCGGCGCCATCGTCTGCGCCGAGCTCGTCATCGGCGACTCCGTGATCACCGTCGCGGATGAAGCCCCGCAGTGGAACGCCCGCGGCCCGAAGGCGCTCGGCGGCTCGCCCATCGTCATCACGCTGAACGTCGAGGACCCCGACGCCGTCGCCGCGCGCGCCATCGGGGCAGGGGCCAAGATCATCTATCCCATCGACGACCAGCTCTACGGCCGGCGCGAGGGCAGGATCGAGGACCCGTTCGGGTACCAGTGGAAGCTGTCGGCCGTCATCGAGGACGTCTCCGTCGAGGAGATGCAGGCGCGCATGGCGAGCGTCTAGGAAGGGAAGGGCCCGAGCGGCGCCTCCGCCGCCGTCTCGCGCCGCGGCCCGAGGCTCACCGGGCCCGCCGCCTGCGCGCGCGGGGCGAGGGCGCGACGGAGCTCGCCGGCTGCAGCTCCTGCAGCTCGAGCGGCGCGGGGCCGCACGGCACGCACGCCGCGAACCTCGTGGATCTCGGCGCCCGCGACGACTCCGGCAGGGCTGCAGGCTCGGTCCAGTCGCAGGACACGAGCTCGCCCCCGGGGTCCGTGGGCGTGAGCGAGTCCGCCATCGAGTGGACCGAGCGCTTCATCTCGGTGAGGCGCGTCAGCTGCAGGACGATCGCCACCAGCCGATCTGGATGGAACGGCTTGAGCAGGACGTGGTGATACGCCGCCTCCTTCGAGCGCGCGTACTCCTCGGCCCCGGTGATCAGGAGACAGCTCGTGTAAACGGGCATGCTCGAGACCTTCCTGAGGAGCTCGTCGCCCCTCATCCCGGGCATGATCAGATCCGAACAGACCAGGTGAAACTCCCTCGTTTCGAGCAGTGCGAGCGCGTGCTCCGCCGACGTACACTCCACGACGTCGACCTCCGTGGAGAGGACCGCTGAGATGCTGCTCAGCATCTGCTCGTCATCCTCGACCACGAGGACGCAGTACCTTCGCCGGCACGACGAGCTGACGGAGCCTCTGTGTTGACCCTGCGAAGAGGTGCGATGGGCTCTTACGGTCGATGACACGGTGGCTGCCTCCTGCGGCGATCGCGGGTCCGCGCCCCGTGCCGCGTTGCCGCGGAGGTGCGCGAGCGCGCTTGCGTGTGTTCGAGCGCCTGCCCGGCGCCCCCCGCGCCGACGGCCTCTTCCTTGGAAGCTACACGACCACGTTTGTCGGAGTCAACACCGCAACACGCCATCTCGGCGGGTAGAACAGCAGATCTGGAGATCCGTTCGACCTGCGTGAATTGGTGTATTTCAGGTAGCCCGGACGTCGAGGGTGTGACGTGAACGAACCGGAGCATCGCTGCTGTGGGCGCGATGCAGGATAATTAACAATACGCGATGTTCGAATCTTCACATGGGCGAATGATGATGAACAAGGGTGTGATGTTCGAATCTTCACACTGGCGCGCGCCGGGGGCCCCGCCGAGCCTGCCAGTCGCGCGCCCCGGGGGGGCGCCGCTGAGCCTGCCAGTCGCGCTGTTCCGCGCGTCAGGCGGGCGGCCTCGTTCCTGCTCGGCGCCGCGGCGGTCTCCGACCTCATCAAGACCTGCGATGCGCGCATCAGGAGCGCCGGAGGCGAGTCGCGCGGGCGATCTTGCGACAGCTGTGACCAAGTGCCCCATCGCGGCCCCCGGCTGTCGTGGACAGGGCGGGCGCCCGCGTGGAGCGCCTCTTGCACACAGCCCCGGCACTGGAGGTCAAGGTGGCACTTGATTTGTTGAACGAGCCGGGAACACCGCTCGACAAACAGCAGTTCGATTGGCGGGAGCTGGTCAGCATCCCGTCCAGCAAGCTGAACGATGACGCGTTCACCCGCGTCCGGATCATCTTGATGAACGGCATCGAGTCGGAGGCCGTGCGCTTCTCGCACGCCTGCGCTCGCATGAACGGCGCGCTCCAGCAGGAGCTCGCCCGCATCCGCCGGGTCGAGCATCACCAGCAGACGATGGTGAACTGGCTCCTCCCGGGGGATCTGTCGGTGATCGAGACCACCATCGGGTTCGAGCAGGTGGCCATCGAGGTCACCGCGTCGGTCGCGATGAACGAGCCCGACGAGTACCTGGCCCAGGTCTATCGGTTCGGGATGCTCGAGGACTTCGATCACCTGTACCGCTACTCGGCGCTGATGGACCGGGTGCACGGCAAGGACGCGAACAACATCCTGCAGTGCTACACGGACATCTGCCCCGGCAGGCCCACGAGCGTCGAGCACCGTCACCCGGACGACGACCTGCGGGCCCCCTACGATCGGAGGACCGCGGCGCCGCTCTCCAAGCTGCACGCGCTCACGATCATGGCGTCCGAGCACCAGACGCACGACTACTACATGAACGTCGGCCCGACGTTCGCCGACCCCATGGCCCGGCAGCTCTACGCGGAGATCGCCTCCATCGAGGAGCAGCACGTCACGCAGTACGAGTCGATCATCGATCCCAACGAGAGCTGGCTCGAGAAGTGGCTCTTGCACGAGGCGACCGAGGTCTACAACTACTACAGCTGTGCGAAGTCCGAGTCGAACCCCAGGATCAAGGCGATCTGGGAGCGGTTCGTCGACTACGAGCTCGGGCAGCTGCACCACGTGCGCCGCCTGTTCGAGCAGATCGAGGGCAGGGACTCGGCGGAGCTCCTGCCGGCCAAGCTGCCCGATCCCATCGAGTTCCGGAGCCACCGCGAGTTCGTGCGCCGCGTCCTCCAGGGCGAGGTGCACCTGCGCGCGGTCGGCAAGAACATCGTGGATCCCACGCAGATCCCCGAGTCCCCGCAGACGCTCGAGTACCGCGAGCGGATCAACATGAGCGGATCGCCGTCCGAGGCGGTGGCCGCGGGGTACGTGTGGGTCCCCGGGACGGAGCTCGCCGTGCAGGCGGTCCCCGGCAAGGAAGCGAACGGCAACGGCGCCAGGGTGTACCAAGTGAGGTCCGCATGAAGACCGAGACGACCGCGGGGATGAACCGCACCGGGATGGACATGTCTCCGATGGACTCGAAGGAGGTCATCGTCGGGGCGAGGATCATGCCGCCGAGCAGCGTGGGCGACGATTCGGCCATCGCCAACGTCGTCGCCCACTACGCGCGGCGGGAGGAGCGGGTCGGCACCATGCCTCCTCCCGGCACGCTCAAGGGCGCCGTGAAGTCGGCCCTCCAGATGCTGAAGGGCGAGGCGCCGCTCGTCCTGCTCGACAAGCTCGGCGAGCGCCTCGCCTTCGAGCGGGCGGGGAGCCGGCTGTGGAAGGGGGTGCTCGCGAAGTACGACGCGCTCGGGTCGTTCGAGGGCGGGCCGACGCGCGCGGAGATCGAGCGGATCTACAGGGAGGAGGCCGAGCACTTCCTCCTGGTCGCCTCCGTGATCCGGATGCTGGGCGCCGATCCCACGGCCGAGACGCCGCTGGCCGACGTCCACGGGGTCGCGTCATGCGGCCTGATCAAGGTCGTCACCGATCCGAGGACCAACCTGGCCGACGCGCTGGAGGCGATGTTGATCGCCGAGCTCACCGACAACGACGCGTGGGACGTGCTCATCGACATGTGCCAGGGCATGAGCGATGAGGTCCTGTCGCAGTTCCAGGCGGCGCGCGCCGCCGAGGCGCGGCACCTCACGATGGTGCGCTCCTGGGTGAAGGCGTCGGTGCTCGCCCGGGCCCAGGGGGACGACGCGCCGAGCAGCAGGACGGCGAGCTGAGCCGCGCCGCGAGAGCAGCCGCCTGACGGAGGCCCGCGCGCCGCGGGCGAGGGGACGGCCGGTCCGTGTGGGACGCGGCGGGACCTTCGCCCGCGCGCGTTTTGTGGGCGAGCCGCGGCCGTGCGAGCGACGCATCGGCTCGACCAGAGCGCGCCCGATCCGCTAGGATGGCGTGCGCCGGCCCGCGCTCGGGCCGCGCGACGGCGCTCTGGGGGTGCTCTTCATGCTGGAACAGCTTCGTTTGCAGCTCGGCGGTCGACACGAGGAGCCCAAGGTGGCTCCCGAGGTGACGGACGTCGTGGTCCTCGTCCCCGGATTCCTCGGCTTCGATCACTTCGGCGGCTTCTTCTACTTCGCCGACCGCGTCTGCGGCGCGCTGCGCGGCGCGCTCGAGGTGAAGCTCGGCCGCCCTGGCCTCGTCCCGGTGATCCCTGTCACGTCGCGGCCCACGGCGTCCCTCGCCGAGTGCCAGGCTTCGTTGATCGTCTTTCTCAAGAAGGTCGTCCAGCAGTTCCCGAGCGCCAGTCTCCACCTGGTCGGCCACAGCACGGGCGGCGTGCACGCCCAGCTGCTCACCAGCGCCCGGCCTCAGGGCAAGGACCGCTGGGACGAGGAGGACCTCGATCCGGTGAGCGGGTGGCGTCCGAGGATCCGGTCGGTCGTCTCCCTCTGCGCGCCGCACTGGGGGACGTACCTCGCCCACTCCGACCTGGCACGGCTGGTCGGCTCGGGCGTCGAGCCGGGGTCGGTGACGGCCATTCCGCCGCTCTTCAACCTGCTTCGCCTGACGGTGGTCGAATCGGCGCTCTCGGCGTTCGATCTCACCTTCGCGACGGTCACGGAGCTGTGGGGGTTCTTCCTCGACGTGGGCGACAACCGGAAGCTCATCGACGCCCTCACGCCGGAGCGCATGGCCGAGGTGCGGGACAGGGACAGGAGCGCCGGGCCGCGGCATCCGGCCCGCCTGCGGAGCTTCGTGACCATGGCGAAGGCGAGCGACGACTCCGATCCTTTCTTCGTCGACCTCCACAAGCGGGCCGCGAACACGGCGTCCGGCGCGCCGAGCCGGATCGCGGCCGAGGCCATCAGGCGCCTCGAGGACGAGCTGCGGCTGCACGCGCAGGGGGGGCCGCCGCGGCCGTGCCGCGTCATCAAGTTCCCGGACAGCCCCGCTGGGCCCATCTCTCCGTCGAGCAACGATGGTGTCGTCAACACCGCCCATCAGCTCGTGGATCCGGGGTCGCCGGAGGAGCTCGCGGCGATCGTGGTCGCCGATCACGCCGACGTCATCGGGCACTACGATCGCTGGGAGCTGCGCGCCGCGCGCCCGGGCGAGGAGGTCCGCTGGTCGCGGTTCAAGCGGGGTCTCTTCCGCAGCGGCTCGCGGTTCCGGGACGAGCAGTTCTTCGAGCTGTACGCGGCCATCGCCGACGAGCTCCTCCCCGCGATGACGGCGGGCGCCGCGCGGTCGAGCGCGCCTCCGCCAGACCGCGCGCGGCCGGCCGCGCCGAGCGCCCCGCCGCCGGCGGAGGGCTGAGCCGCTCTCTCGATCAACACCCGCGGCCCGCGTGCGGCTAGACTCCGCGCAATGTTCTGGTTCGATGCCGTCCTGCTCGGGGTCCTCGAGGGCCTGACCGAGTTCCTCCCCGTCTCGTCCACCGGTCATCTCATCCTGCTCGGCGCGTGGCTCGGCCATGAGAGCGAGGCGGCGAAGACGCTCGACATCGTGATCCAGCTCGGCGCGGTGCTCGCCGTCGTCGTCTACTTCCGCGAGCGGCTCGCCGTCACCGTGCGCGGCATCTTCCGGCGCGATCCGGACAGCCTCCGCCTCGCGCTCGCCCTCGCGTTCGCCTTCTTCCCGGCCGCCCTCGTCGGCTTGCTCTTCCACAAGGCCATCAAGGCGCACCTCTTCGGCCCCGGCCCCGTCGCGGTCGCGCTCATCGCCGGCGGCTTCCTGATGATCGGCGTCGAGTCCGCCCGCCGGCGCAGGCCGGACCAGGGCGCGCCCCGCGTCGAGGACGTGACCCTGCAGCGCGCGCTCGCGATCGGCGTCGCCCAGTGCTTCTCGCTCTGGCCTGGCGCGTCGCGCTCGATGGCCACCATCGTCGGCGGGCAGCTCTCCGGCCTCAGCACCGCCGCGGCCGCCGAGTTCTCGTTCCTCCTCGCCATCCCGACGCTCGGCGCCGCGACCGTCTTCGACCTCGCCAAGAACGGCCGCGCCCTCCTCGACGCGCCCGGCGGCGCCGCCGCGCTCGCCGTCGGCCTCGCCGTCTCGTTCGCGGTCGCCCTGCTCGTGATCGCGGTCTTCCTGCGCTACCTCAAGCGCTACGGCCTCGCGCCGTTCGGCTGGTACCGCATCGCGCTCGGCGCCGTCGTCCTGTGGCTCTGGCTCGCGAGCCGCACCGCGCCGGTCGACGCCGGCGCCGCGGCCGAGCCCGCGCCGGGCGGGGACGTCGCGGCCTCGGCGGGCGCCCTCGCCCGCGCCGGCGATCACCCGAGCCGCCCGTAGGCGTACAGCCAGCGGGCCGTCGTCGCCCCCCGGTTGCGGACGGTGTGCACAACGCCGGCCGGGATCTCGATCTCCTCGCCGATGCGCGGCACGAGCGTCTTGCCCGCGAGCGTGAGCTCGAGCTCGCCTTCGAGGACCATCAAGAGCTCGTCGTCGTCGTGAACGAAGTCCTCCCACACGCGGCCGGGCGGATCGGTCCAGAGCCCGCCGTGGAAGCCACGCGCGCGCCAGCGCTTCAACACCTCATCGCGAGTCGTCGTGTCCATGCGCGCCAGTTTGCCCGAGGCGCAGGGGATCCTGCCCGCTTCTTCGACGTCGGCTCCTCCCCGGGACGGACGGCGCCGGAGCGCGTTGGTTGGAGGAGCGACGGCGCCCGCGAGCGCGTCGGCGCCCCTGCCGGCGCGCGGAGCGGCTGGACGCGCAACCTCGGCAAAAACAGCAGAAACGGGCTCAACGACGGACGCGACGACGGACGCGACGACGAACGCGACGACGGGACGAACGACGGAAGCGACGGAAGACGCAACGGCCCGCTTGCGGAGAACGTCGCGTCGGGCTAGGATGCTTCTTCTCACGAACGTCCCTGGCCCTCGACACGACGCTTTCCCTCTTCCCTCTCGCGAGGGAGACTGCAGCTCGCTCGGACGACTGGACGACGCACCGTGTGACCGCGCGGGAGTTCCGCGCGGCACGTCTCCGTTCGATCCGTTACGGCTTCGTCGGATGGCAGGCCGAGAGCGCCTCATGGCGCATCAGAAAGCCGTAAAAGCAGGATGACATGGGAAATCGTCTCTACGTAGGAAATCTTTCGTTCAGCACCACCCGCGAGACGCTCGAGTCCGCGTTTGCCTCGGCCGGCGAGGTTCGCGAGATCGCGATGCCGACCGATCGTGAGACCGGGCAGCCGCGCGGCTTCGCGTTCGTGACCATGGGCTCTGTCCAGGCCGCGAACAGCGCGATCTCGCAGCTGAACGGCGCCCTCCTGGATGGCCGCCCGCTCAAGGTCAACGAGGCGCAGGAGCGCCCGGCGCGCGGTGGCGGCGGTGGCTTCGGTGGTGGTGGCGGTTACGGCGGCGGTGGTGGTGGCGGCTACGGCGGCGGCGGTGGCGGCTACGGCGGCGGCGGTGGCGGCCGCGGCGGCCGCGGCGGCGGTCGGGACCGGTACTGATCACCGGCGCGGCGCGGCGGAGCTCATGCTCCGCCGCGCTTGCGCTTTCAGAGCGCGCCCGAGGGCGCTGAAGAACGCGCCGGAGGGCGCCGAAAGGCCTGGTTCCGCATGCAGAAGCAGGGAGCATTGAAGCGGCAAAAGGAACGCGCACGGCAAGAGAAGCAGCGCGAGAAAGACGCGAACCGCCTCGCGCGCCGCAAGGAAAAGGGCCCCGGCAGCGACGGCGCACCGGGAGAGGATCCGGACATCGCGGGGATCATCCCGGGGCCTCAGCCCCCGGTCGTGGAGTGAAACGCGCCGCGCCCAGCCAGGGCGCCCTGCCCGAGCCGGCGACCGATCGGGACAGCGCTGCGCCGCCGACCGAACGGCAGCAGTTCATCGAGCAGAGCGCGACCGCCGTGGGCCAGGCGTGGGCCGAGCGGTGGCGTCAAGACCTCCATCGCGAAGGCCGCCCCACCGCGGGCGGATGGCCCGGCACGCTGCGCGAAGCGCGGACTCAGGTGGAGATCGCCCTCCCGGGTGAGTTGCTGCGCCGCAAGATGCCCGCCATCACCGGCGTGGAGCGCGAGCTCGCCGCCCGGACCGCGTACGCGAGCGCGCGGGACGAGTGGCGCAGACATATCGAGCCCGAGACACCGTAGAGCGGCGGTCACCCGCACGGGAGATGGGTCCGGGTCGGCGTTCAGACCGGCGCGACCATCGCACCGGCTCCGTCGTCGCCGGCGCCGATCGCTGGCGGGGTGGCCGGCGTGGCCGGGGCGCGGCTCGTGACCTCGTCCTGGGCCCGCTCTTCGCGGGTGGCCCGATTCAGTCGGGCACGGCGCGGTAGATCGTCTCTGTGCTGATGACATAGACGTTGCCCGTAGGGCCGACCTCGATCGGCCGGGCGTGGAAGTCGATCCAATCCGCCGTGACATCGTTGAGCGTGGGCGTCGTGTTCAGCTCGGTTGCGGTGCCGTCCGTGCCGATATGGTAGATGGTCCC
This sequence comes from Sorangium cellulosum So0157-2, assembly GCF_000418325.1. Classification (GTDB taxonomy): domain Bacteria; phylum Myxococcota_A; class Polyangia; order Polyangiales; family Polyangiaceae; genus Sorangium; species Sorangium cellulosum_D. The sequence continues at coordinate 10,097,348 of NC_021658.1, read as the reverse complement.
AACGAGATTGACCATCACACCGCCGGGCGGATTCCTCGCGATTCCGCCGAACATCCAGAAATAGTACTCGTCGAGAGCGTCCTCGTGCTTCAGGATGCCGACACCGCTGCCGTCCGTCAGCCCAGAGAGCAGGGGTGAACCGTTGCAGCCCGGCAGGTAGAAGAGCCGGCCATCCTGGCTAACGGCCAAATCCTCCGCGGCGCAGCCCGATGCGTCGATCGCGCTCTCGCCATAGAGCAGGTCGATGCCGTTCGGCGTCACCTCGAAGAGGCCGTCGTAGTGAGACACGACGAAAATGCGATCCGGGCTCTCCACCGCGAGCAGGGCGGGGAAGGTGCGTGCGGCGGAGAGGTCTCCATGGAGGATCGACACGTCGTGCGGTCCCCGCGATACGAGGATTTGAGCGGGGACGCCGCGATCGAGGATGTAGAGGCGATCATCCGGGCCGACATCCATGCTTATAATCCCGGCGTCGGCGTTTGCCGGTTGGAGATCGGCCGGGCTCAAGTAGATGGATGGAACTCCGTCTTCGACCACGAAGACGGTCTGACCGTCGGTGACGAAGAGCCGGTCGGCTGCGTCGACGGCTGCAGTTCGGGTTAGTTGCGTCCAGATCTGAGGGCCCACGTACTCGGAGAGAGTGTAGTGGGAGGAGACGAGAGGGCCGCCGCCGGTCCCGCTGGAGCTTCCCTGCATCGCTCCTCCGCCGACGCCACCCTGTGCACCGGTGCTCGATGCGCCGGCGGGCATCGCGCCTCCGCCGGAGGAGCTGTTCGCGGCGTCGTCGCAGAGACATGGGCCGAACGTGAAGTCTGGGAGGCACGCCTGTACGGCAGATCGTCCGCCCCGACACGCACATTCGATCTGCGACCCGGGTACGCATGCCGGCGGCGGCGATGAGCTCTCCGCATCCGAGATCGTGCGGCCTCCGCAGCTCGCGAGCAGCGCCACGACGGCAAACGATCGACGGGTCTTTGGGGGCCAAGGTAGCGTTTTCATGCGAACGCGTCTCCTGCGGGGAGTCCAGCACACCTTCGGCGCCGGAGCGAGTCGCCCCGCAGCTTGCCGCCGGTCGGTCGAGGCGCGGCGTGCAGCGGAGATCCCGGTGAGCCGTCGCGCGCGCGGTGCGCCGCCTGCTCCGGTGCTCTCAATACCGCTGCGCCCCGGGTCTCGCCGCCCATCGACGCCCTCGTCGCGGAGCGACGCCTGATCGCGGCCATGGCCGTCGCGTGCGGCGTCGCCGCGAGCGATTGCGAGGATGCGCTCCAGGACGTGCTCATCGCCGCCTGGAGAGCCGTCCAGGAGGGCCGATACCGCCCTGATCCGCGGGCCGAGCGGCGCCGCGCGCTCCGGGGACTCAATCCGGCCACGACCGCCCGCAGGCTGCAGGTCGCCCGAAAGGCGCTCGCCGACCGGAGCGCGCGGCGGCCCCGACGATCCGGGCGCCGCCGCGGCGCCGGCCCCAGGTGCCCGCCATCTCCTGCGCGGGTGACCGCCTCGCTCGTTCCGTACGCTGCCGAGCGGCCCGACTTCCGGTCGAGCTCGCTCAAACGTCCTCGGTAGGCGCGATCCGTTCGCGACGTCCGAGGCGGCCTCAGGCGAGGACCGCCGTCCCCGGTCCCTACGCCTGGGGGCTCGACCGGTACGTGGCCGTGGCGACGTACCGGAGGACCCTGGAGCAGAACGCGCTGCCACAGCTGCCCCGACACACGCATTCGCCCTCGAAGCGCGCCGTGCGCGAAGCGAGGGCGCTCAGCACCTCCTGCGTCACGTCGTAGCCGCCGTTGTCGCAGGAAGAGTACGAGCACGGCATCTCGAACAGCGCTGCCGCGTGCTCGACGACGACGCGGCGGATGTACTGCGTGTCATTCTTGGCCGCGTCGGGCCTGGCCTCGCGGATCTCCAGGTTCAAGCTAGTCAGATCCGGCACCCTGTGAAGGAGCTTGCCAGCTGCCTGCTCCCGCTTCCCGCGGAGCAGCATGCGCTCCTCCCGCTCGATATTCCTGCGACGGTTCGCTGAGTACATCGACCACCTCTGTCACGCAGGAATGCACCAAGCCCCTGCCGTTATTCAGTATAGCGCACGGAGCGGGGCGGCGCATGCACAATCTGGGCTCTCCAGGAACTCGGCGATCCCGTAGATAGAAGCGGCCCGGAGGAGAAGCGACGGAGGCCCCGCCGAGGGGGCGATGGTGGACCGCCTGTGCCGGATCGACATCCGCTGCTCGCGACGCCCGGAGCGCCCCAGAGCGCGTGAGAAAATTCCAATCTCGAGCGGAATGTGTCGAACGCGGCGAGCGGGCGTGAGCGTACGCGCATCACGTGCTCGACAGCAGCGCGGATCTCCAGGAGATACGATGAGCGCCTCTGGCCGAATCTCCTGGAGAGCGCTTCCGTCGCCGCGAAAAGGCCTTACGTTGCCCTCGATATGCACGAAGCAGCCCTGCGCGACCCGCCGCGGTCGCCCTCAGAGGAGACTCCGCACCAGCACGAGGATCGGCTCGCGCGCGCCAGCGCTCTCGCGGGGTGCGCGCCTGTGCCCGCCCGCTGGGGCAACGTCCTCGCCGGGACCGCCGGCTGGACCGACCCCACCCTCGCGAAGAGCCAGCGATTCTATCCGAAGGGCGCGTCGAGCCCGGAGCAACGGCTCAAGTTCTACGCGTCCCAGTTCCCCGTGGTCGAGGTCAACTCGACCTATTACGCCCTCCCCGCCACGGCGATGGTGGCGCAGTGGGTCCAGCGGACGGCGCCCGACTTCGTGTTCAACATGAAGGCGTTCGCGCCGCTCACCCAGCACCCGGTGGAGCCCGCCCGCCTCCCCGCGGACGTCCAGCGAGCCCTGCCGCCGGCGCTCCTCGACAGGCGCCGTCTCTATCCCGGCGACCTGCCGGCCGAGGCGAGAGACGTGCTCTGGGAGCGCTTCCGGCAAGCCGTCGAGCCGCTGCGGCAAGCGCGCAAGCTCGGGTACGCGCTGTTCCAGTTCCCGCCGTGGTTCACGGCGACGCGCGGCAACGTGAGGGTCATCGAGGACTGCCGCGCCCGCATGGAGGGGATCCCGCTCGCCGTCGAGCTCCGTCACGCGTCCTGGGGCGAGCCCGACCGCATCGAGCGCGTCGTGGACTTCCTGCGAGATCTCGACGCCTTCTACGTCATCGTCGACGAGCCGCAGGGCAAGGAGAACAGCATGCCTCCCACCCCGCTCGTCGCCGATCCGCGCCTCGCCGTGGTGCGCTTCCACGGCCGCCGCGCGGAGACCTGGGGCGCCTCGGTCAGCGTGAACGAGAAGTTCAGGTACGTTTACGATCCCGCGGAGCTCGACCCCTGGGCCGAGACCGTCGCGCGGCTCTCCCAGGAGGCGGAGCGGGTCCACGCGATCTTCAACAACTGCGTGTCCGATTACGCCGTGCTCGGGGCCAAGGGGCTCATGGCCCTGCTCGCCCGAAGGGCCGAGTCGCCGGATCGCGAGCTGGCCCCGGAGCAGGCAGCCTCGACCGTCCACTGACCCCCGGTCGCCCTCGCAGCGTCCGCGGACACCCCGCGTCCGGCGCCTCCTTCGGCGCTCGCGGCGTCGCCGCGGCCGCGGAACACGGTAGGCTCCGCCGCGATGATGCAGTCCAGAGCGGCGGGCGCCCCCCGCCTCGCAGCGCCTCCGCGCCGGTCGCGGCGCGCGGCCGCGCTCCTCGCGGCGCTCGCGCTCGCCCGCTGCGGGGGCGCGCCGCCCCGACCCGCGCCGCAGGAAGGCCGCGCGCCCGCGCCGGTGCACCCCGCGCCGCCGGCGCCGGAGCTCCTGCGCGCCCGCTGGGTCGACGCGAGCGGCGCGACCGCGGTCGGCCCCCGGGTCGCCGGCGGCACCATCGCCCTGCTCGGCGGCCGGCGCGTCCTCGTCGGGAGCGACGGCGCAGCTCGGCCGGAGACCGCCCCCTGCCCGGAGCCCCTGATCGAGCTCGCGCTCGTGCCGTCCGCCGCCGGCCCGCGGCTCGTCGGGCGCGGGGTCCACGGCGTCTACCGGTTCGACGATCCGCTCGGCGCGCCCGTCGTCCTCGCCCGGTCCGAGACCGAGCTCCTTCGCATCGGCGGCGGGCCCGCCGTCGTCGCGGTGTGGGACGCCGCCTCGGATCTCCCGAGCTTCCTCGACATCGAGACCGGGCAGCCGCGCGCGCTGCCGGGCTTGCCCGCCCTGCCGCTCCGCGCCGTCGCGTTCCGGGACCTCCGGCAAGGCGCCGGGCTCTTCGAGGCGGCGGGGCTCGCGGTCACGGCCGACGGCGGCGCGTCGTGGCGCCCCGTCGCCCCGGCGCCGCCCGGCGACGGCCAGGGGACCGACCCCGCCGCCGCCCTGCTTCACCTCTCCGGCCTGCGCCTGCGCGGCGACGCGCTGCTCGCGGTCGCGCAGGGCGCGGCGGCGCCGCCCGGGCAGCGCGAGGCGCGGATCCTTGTCGCCGAGGCGCGGCTCGCGCCGGCCGGCGACGCGCCCGAGCCCGGCGCGGACGCCCCGCTGCTCCGCTGGATCCGCGCGACCGGGCGCCACCCGCTCGAGGCCGCGATCGCGAGCGGCGCGGCGTGGGCGAGCGCCGCGATCACGGCGAGCCACGGCCTCCTCGCCCGCGTCGACCTCGCCTCGGGCGCGCTGCATGAGATCGCCAGCTTCGGCCGCGGCGACGGGTGGCTGAGCGCCTGCGGCGTCGGCCGCGCGGGGCGCTCGGCGTGGGTGGCCTGCGCGCTCGGGGAGGAGGGGGCGGACAGGCGCCACGATCCGTTCGGCGTGCTCCAGGTCACGGCCGGCGGCCCCCTCGGCCGCGAGCCCCCGGTCCTGCTGCGGAGCGGCGAGGCGGAGCTCCGGGTGTCGCCGAGCGGGGGCGCCATGCTGCTCGCGCCGTGCGACGCGGACGAGGAGGGCAGCGCGTGCGTGCGCCAGCCGAGCGGGGCGTGGATCACGGTCCGCCCGGGCACCGACATCCACTGGCGCGGCGCGGGCCCGCTCGCCGACGGCCGGATCGCGATCGTGCGCGGCCTCTGGGACAGCGACGTGGCGCCCCGCGAGGAGCCCGCGGCCGAGCCCGCGCCCCGCGGCGGGCAGGGCCGTGAGGGCGCGCGGGGCCGCGAGGGCGCCGCGGCCGGCGCCCACGTCGCGGTGATCGACGCCCGCGGGCGGGAGGAGCCGCTGATCCCGCTCGGCTGGCTGCGCGACGGGGGCGGCGACGTCCACGTGGTCAGCCCGATCGAGGAGGGGCACGACGGCGCCCTGTCGTTCGTGGTCGCCGACGAGGCCGGCGAGCTCACCGCCGCGGTCGTGCCCCGCGGCGGCGAGGCGTCGCGGGCTCGCCTTGCCGGCGCCGCGCACGCGCTGATCCACGGCGGCCGCGGCGTCGCGGTCGGGGAGGGGAAGGTGCTCGCGTCGACCGACGCCGGCCGCTCGTGGGCGCCCGTCGAGGCCCCGCCCCGCGCCCTGGAGGCCGCCGCCCAGCTCGGCGACCTGCTCGCGGAGCCCGGGGTGCTGGCCGTCAACGAGGTCGGCCTCAAGATCGACGCCTACCTCCGCGTCGGCTGGGGCCCGGCGCTGCCCGCGCCGGGGGCGCCCGCCGCCGGGCCGGCGCTCGACGCCGCGCCGCTCCTGCCGCACCGCCCGCCGCCGGCGCTCCCGGAGCGCGCGCTCGCGTGCACGACGCAGCCGGGGCCGCCGCCCGCGCCGCCGGGCGTGCCGCCGCCGAGCGGCGCGCAGGAGGCGCTCGTGCTGCTCGCGGGCGGCGCGACGCCCGGGCCCGCGGGGCAGCGGCGCGCCTCTTCGGTGAGCGACCGGCGCTGGGGCCCCCTCTCCACCGTCGCCGTGCTCGAGGCGACCGCGCCCGGCGGCGCGCCCGGGCGCGCCGGCACGGGGCGGGGCGCCGCGGCGCCGCGCGTCTCGTGGACGCTGCGCTGGCTCGATCCCACCGAGCTAGGGGCGCGGGTTCGCTCGTGGACGGGCCCCGCGCCGGAGGGCGTCGGCCGGGACGCGATCCTGACGCGGTTCGCGGCGTCCGGCGATCGGATCGTCTTCGGGGTGCGCGCCTCGGGCCGCGACCTGCTCGTCCGGGCGAGGCCCGGCCGCGGCCCCGAGGTCGTCGAGGCGCCGCAGGAGCTGATGCCCGAGGCGGAGGTCGCCTTCGGCGAGGCGCCGGACGGGCCGATCGCGTGGCTCCGCGGCACGTCGCTCGTCGCGTGGCGATCCGGCGAGGCCCCGCGGCCGATCGCCTCGCTCGCGAGCCGCGGCGCGCGCGCGCTCGGGCAGCCGACCGCCGCCGGCGTGCCGCTGCTGCTCGGCTTCCGCGACCTGACCCTCGGCCGCACGGTGCCGATCCCGCCCGCGGAGACGGCCGCGCCGGGCGCGCCCGCGCAGCGAGGCGCGCGTGGAGCGCCTCCGGAGACGGCCGCGCCGGGCGCGCCTCCGGAGACGGCCGCGCCGGCGAAGGCCCCGCCGCTCCTGCCGCTCGACGGCTGGGAGATCGCCCCGAACGTCCGCGCCGAGCTCACGCGCCTTCCGGCGTGCCCCGCGCGCCCGCGCGGCGACCGCTTCGTGCTGGACCGCGCGAGCGCCGCCGCGACCGTCGACGGCCGCGGCGCGATCGCGAGCACGGCTGTCTATGACGTTCGTGTGTCAGGGCGTGACGCCTGCGTGGCGAAGATCGCCGCGCTGATCGATCCCGAGCGCCGTGCCGAGGCCGCGCCGAGCGCCCGCCTTGGCGCGGGCGAGATCGCCTATGTGCGCGCCGATCTCGCGGCCCAGCGCGCCGAAGGTGGCGAGCGTGGGATCGGCGAAGGCGCTGGCAGGCTCGGCGGAACGGCGCGCGGCGCCGTACGCGGAACCACGCGCCGCCTCGCGTGCTCCCTGCCCGTCCGGCCCTGAAGCGCCGCTGCCGCGGGGAGCTTCGTGCTCGACGCCCCACCCCCCGCGCGGCTATATGTTCGCGCGCTATGTCCTCTTCGAAACACTCGCGCTCCTCGCACCGCCATCTCGGCGATGGAGTTGAAGACAAGCTCGTCCCGCTCGAGGCGCTCGACCCGCTGAAGATCGGGTCGTTCGACGACATGCTCCGCGCGATGAGCCGCACCGCCTTCAGCGGCCGTGCGCTCGGCGAGGCGTGCGACGTGCTCGAGACGATGGTGCGCGACGAGGACTGCCTCGTCGTGGCGACGTTCTCCGGCGCCATGACGGTGGCCAAGATGGGCGTCGTCATCGTCCGGATGATCGAGGCCGGGATGATCGACTGCATCATCAGCACCGGGGCGCTCATGGCGCACGGGCTGAGCGAGGCGGTCGGCCTGACCCACTACAAGGCGAACCCGGGCATCTCGGACGAGACGTACTTCGAGAAGGGGTACAACCGCGTCTACGACACGCTCGAGATGGAGAAGAACCTCAACGCCATCGAGGTCTTCGTCCGGAAGGAGCTCGACAAGCTGGACAGCGGGTCGCCCTGGTCGAGCGAGATCATCTGCCGCCAGCTCGGCAAGGCGCTGGCCGAGATGGGCGACTCGCCCGGCGTGCTCCGGAGCGCGTACCTCCGCAACGTCCCCGTCTACGTGCCGGCCTTCACCGACAGCGAGATGGGCCTCGACGTGGCGACGTGGATGCTGCGCAAGGTGAAGGCGCAGCACGGCGACAAGCCGGGCTTCGACGTGTGGCGCGAGGCGGTGCCGCCGTCGTACAACCCGTTCCTCGATCTCCTGAGCTACGCCCGCCTGGTCCGCACGAAGAAGCGCCTCGGCATCTTCACCATCGGCGGCGGCGTCCCGCGCAACTGGGCGCAGCAGGTCGCGCCGTTCTACGACATCGTGGGCGATCGCCTCGACATCGAGGTGGATCACCCGCGGTTCCAGTACGGCGTCCGCATCTGCCCCGAGCCGGTGCACTGGGGCGGCCTCTCCGGCTGCACCTACTCCGAGGGCGTGAGCTGGGGGAAGTTCACCGCGCCGCAGGAGGGCGGCCGGTTCGCCGAGGTGTACGCGGACGCCACGGTCGCCTGGCCGCTCCTCGTGCGCGCCCTCCTCGAGCGGCTCGGCAAGATGCCGAAATAACGGAGCAAGCCACCATGCGCGCCGCCATGCCCCGCCCGCCGCGCCTCCTCGAGGCGCTCCTCTCCCTGGCCGCCGCCGGCGGCGCGCTCCTCGCCGCCGGCTGCCCCTCGCAGGAGGAGCGCGTCTGCGATCTCATGTGCGACTGCAGCGGCTGCAGCGAGGCGCGGTACCGCGAGTGCGTCGACAAGACGGACGCCGCGAGGCAGGCCGCGGTGGAGGCGAGCTGCCCCGCCATCCTCGACGAGTACCTGGCCTGCCTCGACGCGGAGGCCGAGTGCAAGAACGACGTGCTCTCCTACGACGGCTGCGAGGGCCAGGAGAGGGACCTCCGCCAGTGCGGCGTCTTCGTCTTCCGCACCGTCTGCGAGCAGGCCAACGAGCGCCTCATGGGGTGCGGGCAGGGGGCCCCCTTCGGGAGCGGCCCCGAGGCGTGCCCCGAGGAGGTCGCGTGCAACGCCGAGTGCATCGTCCGCGTGTCCTGCGACGGGCTGAACGGGATCGATTTCGAGGAGGCCCAGCGCTTCAACGACTGCAACAGCAGCTGCTTCCTGAAGCCCTGAGCGCCGGGCCCCTCACGGGCCTGCGATGAAGCTGTCCTGGTAGCCCGGGTCCTCCACCTCGAGCGCGGCCGGGGTGGCCGCGAGCGGGCGGATCGTGTCGAGCATGACCGCGAGCTCGCTCGTCGCGCGGCTCCCGAGGCTCGCCTCGTACGCGCCGGGGTGCGGCCCGTGCGGGACGCCGGCCGGGTGGTGCGAGATGCTGCCGGGGCCGACGCCGCGGCGCGAGGTGAAGTTGCCGCGGCAATAGAAGAGGAGCTCGTCGCAGTCGACGGACGAGTGCGGATAGGGGCAGGGGATCGCCTCCGGGTGGAAGTCGACCGGGCGCGGCACGAAGCTGCAGACGAGGGCGCCCCGCGCCGCGAACGTCCCGTGCCAGTCCGGCGGCAGGTGCACGAGCCCGACGCGCGCCTGGAAGCGCTCGATCGGGAACGCGAACGGGTACACCGTCCCGTCCCAGCCGACGACGTCGAGCGGCGAGCGCTCGCAGGCGAAGCCGTGGAACGCGCCGCCGCGCTTCACGACGAGCGCGCGGATGCCCTCGTCGAGCGGGCCGACGAACGTGGGCCGCCGGAAATCGCGGTGGGAGTAGGGCGCGTCCATCCGCAGCTGGCCGACCTCGTTGCGCCACTGTCGCGGGAGGTGGACGTCCGCGGCCTGGATCGAGAGCCAGCGCTGGGGCGCGGCGTCCGGGAGGAAGCGGTGGAAGAGCCCCTTCGGGACGACGACGTAGTCGTCCTGCTCGAAGCGGAGATCGCCGAGCATCGTGCGCAGGACGCCGCCGCCCTGAGCGACGAAGAGCAGCTCGTCGGCGTCCGCGTTCGCGAAGTACACCGGATCGGCGGCGTCCGGCTGGGCGAGACCGATCACCACGTCGTCGTTGAAGAGCAGCGGCACGCGGCAGTCGATCGCGGGCCCGCCCCGCCGCGGCAGGTCCTGCGACCGGTAGTGCCGCTTCGCGAGCGGGCGCGGCGGCGCGGCGACCGGCGGCGCGAAGCCGTGCTCGGCCCGCGCGAGCCGGTGCTCGTGCGGCCGGCGCTCGTGGTAGGCGATCGTGTAGGGGCCGTCGAAGCCCGCCCGCGTCAGGCACTCCTCGTAGCGGAGCTCCCCCGCCCCGCTCCGGAGGGCGACGTGGTGCTTCGGGGGGACGCTCCCGGCGACGACGCGATCGAGCATCAGCCGCGCCCCTCGGCCTTCTGCTGCCGCTCGATGCTCTCGAACAGCGCCCGGAAATTGCCGGCGCCGAAGCCGCGGTCCCCCTTCCGCTGGATGAGCTCGAAGAAGAACGGGCCGGCGTCCGGATCGCGGTGCGTGCCCGACGACTCCTTGAGGAAGATCTGGAGCAGGTACGACCGCGCGCCGTCGCCGTCGACCAGCACCTCGAGCTCGCGCAGCGCCGCCACGTCCTCGTCGAGCTGCCCGACGCCGAGCCGCTGCAGGCGCTCGGGCAGGAGGTCGTAGTAGGCGGCCGGGGTCGGCATGAACTCCACGCCGCGCGCGCGCATCGCCCGCACGGCGGCGAGGATGTCGTCCACGGCGAGCGCCGCGTGCTGCACCCCGTCGCCGCGGTGCTCCTCGTTGAAGACGTTGATCTGCGAGCTCTTGAAGTGCGGCCGGTAGGGCTCGTTGTTGGCGAACTTCACGCCCGAGCCCGGGTCCCACATCACGGCCGACCGCAGGCCCGAGCCGTGGCCCGCGTCCTTCGCGACGTCGTTCGTGTGGAACGCGATGTGCCAGAACGGCTCGAGCCCGAGCACGTGCTCCATCCAGAGCAGGGCGGGCGCCATCGTCTGGAAGTTCGAGGTGATGTGATCGAACCGGGCGATCCCGAAGCGGTTCTCCCCGCCGCGGGGCGCGTCGTGGGCCACGCAGCCGGGGAACAGCGCGGGGTAGCCGTGCCGCTCCACGAAGCGGAAGGTGGTGTCCCCGAACGGCGTCGTGATCGAGAACGAGGCGAAGGTGCCCCCGCCCTCGGTCACCCGGTGGATCTCGTCGATCGGCGTGCCCCCGCGGCCGTCGAGCAGCCGGAAGGCGCGGTCGATGTCCTCCACCTCGAAGATGATCGTGCCCACCCCGTCGGGGTGCTTGCGCAGGTAGCGCCACGCCCGCCCGCCCTCGCCGATCGGCTGCGAGCAGACGATGGCGCACTCGCCGGCCTGGAAGACGACCGACCGCTGCGCCGCCGCCGCGCTCAGCTCCGGCGAGCTCGCGGCGGTCTCCTGGAAGTCGAGCTTCTCCGTGTAGAACCTGCGGCTCCGCTCCAGGTCGCGCACGTAGTAGTGCAGGGCCTCCACCCGCTTGATGCCGATCGACTCCACCTTGGCCATCCGGGTCCTCCGTCGCGAGGGGTGAACGCAGGGGTGTGCTACGCGCCCGCGACGGCGTCGACCTGGCGGTCGGCGTGGGCCGCCTGGAAGGCGGGCAGCGCCATGCACGCCGCCTCGATCCGCGTGAGGGTCGAGAGCGGCGCGAGGTCGACGTCGTAACGTCGCGCATTGTAAAGCTGGGGCACGAGGAACACGTCCGCCACGGTGACCTGATCGCCGACGCAGAAGCGCCCGCAGAGCTCGCTCGCCGCCGCCTGGAACGCGGCGAGGCCCGACGCGATGAAGCGGCGCCCGAACGCCCGCTCGTCGCCGCCGAGCTCGTCCCGCACGTACTTCAGGGTGGCGGTGTTCTGCATCGGCTGCGTGCCGGAGTTGATCATCTCGACGAGCTGCCGCGCCTTGGCGCGCAGGTACGGATCCGCGGGCAGGAGCGGCGGCGCGGGGAACAGCTCCTCGAGCAGCTCGATGATCGCCACCGACTGCGACACGCGCCGGACGGCGCCGCCCTGCTCGAACTCGAGCAGCGGCACCTGCGCCATCGGGTTCTTGGCCCGGTAGTCGTCGTGGAGCTGCTCGCCGCCGTCGCGGACGAGGTTCACCGGCCGGTACGCGTGCTCGATGCCCTTGTGGGCGAGGGCGATGCGCGCGCGCCAGCTGCACGAGCTGCGCCAGTAGCCGTAGAGCGTGAGCCCCGTGAGCGCGGCGCTCATCCGGCCACCACCCGCTGCGCGATGCGCCCGAACAGGCTCTCTCCCGAGCGATTCAGCATCTCGATCATGATCGTGTCTCCTGGCTTCATGAAAGGCGTCCTCGCCGCCCCGTGCGCGAGGATCTCGAGCATGCGCTTCTCCGCCAGGCACGACACGCCGCGCGCCGGATCCCGGTTCGAGACGGTGCCGCTGCCGAGGAGGGTCCCGGCGGTGAAGCTGCGGGTCCTGGCGATGTGCTCGATGAGGTCGAAGAACGAGAAGTGCATCTCCGGGCCGGCCTCGGGGTCGCCGACGAGCGCGCCGTTGTAGGTCGAGCGGAGCCGCAGGTGGACGCGCCCGTCGCGAAACGCGTCGCCGAGCTCGTCCGGCGTGATCGCGAACGGGGAGAACGCCGTCGCCGGCTTCGAGCAGAAGAACCCGAAGCCCTTCGCGAGCTCGGCGGGCACGAGGTTGCGCAGCGTCACGTCGTTGGCCAGGAGGAACAGGCGGATGTGCCGGTGGGCCTCGTCGCGGCGCGTGCCCTGCGGGGTGTCGCCGAGGACGGCGCAGACCTCGGCCTCGAAATCGAGGCCCCAGGCCTCGTCGCGCACGACGATGTCGTCGGTCGGCCCGAGGAGGACGCCGGAGCCGCCCTGGTACACGAGCGGATCGGTCGTGAGCGTCTCCGGCGGCTCGGCGCCGCGTGCCCTGCGCACGAGCTCGATGTGGTGGATGTACGCCGACCCGTCGATCCACTCGTACGCGCGGGGCAAGGGCGCGGCGAGCTCTTCAACGACGAGCGGGGCCACGGCCGCGCCGCCGCGCTCGATGTCGTCGGCGATGCGGCGCAGCGCCGGCTCGGCGCGCGCCCAGTCGTCGAGCGCGGCCTGGAGCGTGGGAAACGCGGCGCCGGCCGGCGCGTACGCGAGGCCGTCGCGGCGGACGACGACGAGCGTGCCGTCGCGGCCAGGGCCGCGGAGAGAGGCGAGCTTCATGCGGGGGCGAGCTCCTGGTGCGGTACGGTGCTCTCATCGTCTCCGCTTGACAAGCACGAGGCCGCTCGCGCCTGCTAGCACAGTGCCCCTTGCGTCGCGCGCGGCGGGCGACCGGGTGACCGGCTGAACGGATCTGCATGAATACCGGACTCGATGTTTTCTCGACGCTCCACCACCTGGTGCAGCGCGCCATGGCCAGCCTCCCGGGCGCGCAGCGCGGCGGCCTGCTGGTGCGCGCGGGACGGCGGCTCGTGTACACGGCGACCGTGGGGCTCGACGGCATCCTGCCGGGCAAGCTGCGCACGCCGTCGGACGGCGGGCTGCTGAGCGCGTCGGCGCCGTTCGGCCCGGCCGCGGCGCCCGAGGCGGCGCGCGGCCCGTGCCTCGTCCCCGCGGCCGCGTGGTACCGGGCGCACCTGCCCGAGGTCGCGGAGCGGCCCGGCTGGCCGCCCGAGGGCGCGTACGTGCAGGTCGTGCCGGTGCCCCTGTTCGGAGGGCCGGGCGCCTACCTCGCGCTGGAGCAGCCGGACGACGCGCCGCTCTCGGGCCCGTACCGCGCGCTCGTGGAGTCGGTCGCGGAGAGCGCGGGCGCCGCGCTCGAGCGGCGCGGCCTGTTCGAGGAGAAGGCGCAGGTCGCCCAGGAGCTGCGCCTGCTCGAGGAGGTGCTGAGCTCCGTCGCCGAGTCGGTCGATCTCGTGGAGCTCATCGAGACGCTCGCGGACGGGATCCGGAGCGTGCAGACGGGCCCGCGCTGGGGCACGATCGACCTCGCCATCCTGGAGGACGCGGGGCGCGAGCGCGCGGCGGACGCGCGGCGCACGCTGCGCCTCTACAAGGCCCCCCGCCGGCCGATGACGGCGTACTGGAACAACGTGCGCGACGGCGCGCTGGCCGCGGGGCGGGATCTGCGGGTGGCGGTGGGGTTCAGGAGCGGGGTGGGCGCCGACCCCGCGTCGCAGGAGGCGCTGTTCGAGGAAGGGCTCCGCCGGGGCGTGAAGTGCATCGCCGTCGCGCCGATCGATCCGGCCGCGCTCGAGCCGCTCATCCGCCGCGCGGTCGCGGCGGGCGTCGCGGTGGTCGCGATCGACTCGCCGACCGTGCAGGGCAGCGCGGCCCCGGTCTACATCGGGACCGACAACCGGGCCGCCGGCAGGCTCGCGGGCGAGGTGATGCTGCGGCTCCTGCCGCAGGGCGGCCTGGTCGTGACCCAGGCGGCCTCCTTCGCCGTGTCCAACGCGGGCGAGCGCCTCGCGGGCTTCCGCGAGGCCGTCGCCGGCTCGGCGATCCGCATCGGCGCGCCCCTCGAGAACCACTTCGACCCCGCGCGCGGGGTCGAGCTCGCCACCGCCGCGCTGCGCGACGACCCCGAGATCGCCGGCGCGTTCGGGGTGTGCAGCGAGAACGGCCCGAGCTTCGGCGCGGCCTCGGTGACGCTCGGCCGGTCCGGGGATCTCAAGCTCGTCGCCTTCGATCTCATCACGCCCACGGTCGCCATGCTCCAGGACGGCGTGGTCCACGCCGCGATCGTGCAGCGCGAGTACGACATGGGGTACCGCTGCGTGCAGGTGCTCTACGACATGGCCACGCGCGGCGTCGAGGCGGCGCTCGAGGCCCTGCCGGCGTCGCGCTTCATCGACACGGGCCTCGACGTCGTGACGGTCGAGCGCACGCCGTTCTCGGTGGCGCTCTCGGATCACCTCGCCATGAGCTCCGCCCGCCGGATCACGAACCGCCGGCTGGGCGCGTCGGGCCGCGGCCGGCCGCTCGAGTTTCTGGTGATCGGCATGGCCGAGCGTGAGAGCCTCGTCGACGACGAGCGCGCGCCGGTCGCGGAGGACTCCCTCGTGGGCCGGGTGATGAGCTCGTGCAGCTCGCTCGTCATCGACACCGCGTCGAGCGAGTACCAGCACTTCAGCGACGTCGCCGAGGCCCGCTGGAACGGCGCGCGCACGCTGGTCGGCGTGCCGCTGCTCTCCCGGGAGGCGGTCCTCGGGGTCCTCATGCTGAGCAGCCCGCGGCCCGACGCGTGCTCGGCGAACGACCTGGCGCTGATCGAGCGCGTGGCCTCCGTGGCGGCCGTCGTGCTCGAGAACGCGCGGCTCCTCTCGCGGATCAAGGAGCGGACGCGGGAGCTCGAGTCGCTGAGCCGCCGCCAGGAGGCGCTCCTCGACACGATCGCCGCGATGTCGAGCCCGGCCGTGCCGATCGCGCCCGGCGTCCTCGTCATGCCGATCGTCGGCACGCTGGACGCGCAGCGCTCGGGCCGCTTCATCGAGGCGATGCTGCAGGAGATCTCCGAGCACAAGGCGCGCGCCGTGATCATCGACGTGACCGGCATGGCGGTCGTCGACGCGAGCGCGGCGAGCCACATCGCGCAGGCGGCGCGCGCCGCCGCGATGCTCGGGTCCGAGGTCGTGCTCGTCGGGATCGCGCCGGAGGCGGCGCGGCTCATGGTGGATCAGGGGCTCGACCTCGGGGGCATCGTCACCCGCTCCACGCTGGAGCTCGGGTTCTCGTACGCGCTGGGCAAGACCGGCGGGCGGGTGGTCTACCGGCGCTCCTGAGCCGCGGCGCCCGCCGCCCTCGCGCCGCGCGGCCCCGCGCGGTCAGCGGTCCCGGCGGAGCTCGACGGCGGCCGCGACCAGCGCGGCGATCTTGGCGACGTCCACGTCCTTGGCCGAGCGGATATGGACGTTCCTGGCCCGCTTGGCGTCGCCGGTGAGCAGGCCGCCAGGATCGGGCAGCTCGGCGCCGTGCTCGAAGCCGAGGTTCACGCCGAAGCGCTGCGGGGCGAGCCAGCAGATCTGGTGCTTCTGCGCGTCGCCCATGCGGAAGCTGATGATCCGCCAGCCTGGAAAGACGTGCTCGTGCACGTCGGGGATGATGCGGAGGAGCAGCTTGCGCACGCGCAAGGTCAGCTGCTGCGCTGCGGGAGGGTACTCGCTCAGCAGAGCGGCCACGGCCGGATCTTCCGACACGATCTACTCCGTCTACTCCGTCTACTCGGTTGCGGGCAGGCCCCTCGGCCGTTCGTCCTTCGCGATCCAGACGGTCTTGATGTTCACGAACTCGCGCAGGCCGTACGACGAGAGCTCGCGGCCGTGGCCGGACATCTTGACCCCGCCGAACGGCAGCCGCGGGTCGGACACGACCATCCCGTTGATGAACACCTGGCCGGCCTCGAGCTCGTCGATGAGGCGCTCGCGCTCCTGGGGGTCGCGGGTCCAGGCGCTCGCCCCGAGGCCGAACCGGGTGGAGTTCGCCATGTGGATGGCCTCGTCGAGGTCGGCGACGCGGAAGACGGCGGCGACCGGGCCGAAGAGCTCGTCGTCGGCCGCCGGGGAGGGGCTCCGGACGTCGGTGAGCACGGTCGGCGGGAAGTAGTTGCCCGGCCCCTTCAGCCGCTTGCCTCCGGTGAGCAGGAGCGCGCCCGCGGCCACCGAGGCCCGCACCTGCTCCTCGAGCTCCGCGGCGATCTGCGCCGTGGCGAGCGGCCCGACGTCGACCGACGGGTCCATCGGATCGCCCACCCGGAGGCGCCGCATGGCCGCGACGAAGCGCTGCTCGAACTCCGGCACGACCGACTCGTGCACGATGAAGCGCTTCGCCGCGATGCAGGACTGGCCGTTGTTGATGATGCGCGCCTTGATCGCGGTCCCGACGGCGGCGTTGAGGTCGGCGCTCGGCAGGACGATGAACGGATCGCTGCCGCCGAGCTCCAGCACCACCTTCTTGAGGTGCTTGCCCGCGTGGGCGCCGACGCTGCGCCCCGCGTTCTCGCTGCCGGTGAGCGTCGCGGCCGCGATGCGCGGGTCGGCGAGTAGGCGCGGCACCACGTCGGTCCCGGTGAGCAGCGCCTGGAAGGCGCCCTCCGGGAAGCCGGCCCGGCGGAGGATGTCCTCGATGGCGAGCGCGCAGCGGGGGACGTTCGACGCGTGCTTGAGGAGGCCGACGTTGCCGGCGACGAGCGCCGGCGCGGCGAACCGGAAGACCTGCCAGAACGGGAAGTTCCACGGCATGATGGCGAGCACCGGGCCGAGCGGGTGGAACGCCACGTAGCTCTTGCCGGCGTCGGTGGCGACCTCCTCGGGGGCGAGCTGGCGCTCGGCGTTGTCGGCGTAGTAGCGGCACACGGTCGCGCACTTCTGGGCCTCGGCGACGGCGGAGCCGATGGTCTTGCCCATCTCGAGCGTCATGAGCCGCCCGAGCTGCTCCTTCTCGGCCTCCAGGATCTCGGCCGCCCGGCGGAGCTTCTGGGCGCGCTCGGCGACCGGGGTCTGCCGGAAGCTGCGGAACGTGGCGTGCGCGCGCGCCACCTTCTGCTCCAGCGCCGCCGGCGAGAGGGGCTCGAAGGTCTCGAGCGTCTCTCCCGTCGCTGGATTGATCGTCGCGATCGCGGTGTTCACGGATGTGCCTCCTCTTCGAGCTTCGAGCGCCGGGGGGCCGCGCCCCGTCTCCTGCCAGCCGAGAGCGCGCCGAGCGATCCCGGCAGGCGAGCTTGAGCCAGACCTGCCTCTGCTTGCAATGGTCAGCGAGGACGAACCCGCCTCTGTTCCCGCTGCCGCGTCGACGAGCGCAGGGTGGGGGCGGAGGGGGGTCGCCATCGCACGTCCTGTTCATTACGCAGAGCGGGATGGCCCGCAGCGGATCCCCTGCCGTCTTCGACGCGGAGCGCGCGGGTTCAGCCCGGGCGACGCGGGCCGGCGAGCGCGCGGCGCTCGCCCCGCCGGCCACCGACGATGCCGCCGGCCTGCTGTCCCGCGCGGGCGAGCTGGAGGTAAGGGTAAGGGCGCTGGAGTCGCTCCTGTGCGCCGGCGTGCCCTTCATGGTGGCGGGGGCGTATGCCTTCTTTGCGTACACCGGCATCTTCCGGGACACGAAGGATCTCGACGTGATGCTGGAGGAGCGGGAGGTGCCGGCGGCGTTCAGGGCGCTCGAGCGGATCGGCTTCGAGACGGCGCTGCTCGACCCGCGGTGGATCGGGAAGGCGTATGCCGGCGATCGCTTCATCGATCTCATCTTCTCGTCGAGCAACGGCCTGGCCGTGGTGGACGGCGGCTGGTTCGAGCACGCGCGCCCGGCGACGATCCTGGGGCACTCCTGTCTGATCGCGCCGGTCGAGGAGATCATCTTCACGAAGGCGTTCGTGGACGAGCGGGAGCGGTACGACGGGGCCGACGTGAACCACCTCATCTACGCGTGCGGCGACGAGATGGACTGGGAGCGGCTCCTCGACCGGTTCGGCCCGCACTGGGAGGTCCTGTTCGCGCACGTCACGCTGTACCGCTTCGTCTATCCCGGCGCGCGGAGCCGGGTGCCCGAGTGGCTCGTCGCGGAGCTCTGCCGGCGCACGCTGGAGCAGTCGCGGGCCGGCGACGCGCCGCTGCGGGTCTGCCGGGGGAACCTGATCAGCCGGCGGCAGTACGCGCACGATTACGAGGAGCTCGGGCTCGTGGCTGCGCCCGCCGGCCCCGCGCCCGAGCCCGAGGTGGCGCTGGGGTCGCCGTGCCGGAAGCGCCGGCGGTCCGGGGCGGCGCGGCGGCGCGTCGGCAACACGGGGGCGCAGGCCCGCGAGGGGGCGCCGGGCGGCGCGGATCGTCTGGGGGCGGAGGCCGAGGCGGCGCGGCTCCGCAAGCCGGGATCATGAGCGCCGCCGCCGGGGGCAGCGGGGATCACGGCAAGCGGCGCGTCGCGGCGGCGTCGGACCTGCATTGCCGGCCGGAGCACGGCGGCAGGATGCGCGAGCTCGTGCGGGCGGTGAACGCGGAGGCCGAGCTGCTCGTCCTGTGCGGCGATCTCACCGATCGCGGCCACCCCGAGGAGGCGAAGGTGCTGGCCGACGCGCTCTCCGGGCTGTCGGTGCCGTGCGCCGCCGTGCTCGGCAACCACGATCTCGACCGCGGCGCGGGCGCCGAGGTCACGAGGCTCCTCGGCGACGCGGGCGTCGAGGTGCTCGACGGGGATCACCTGATCCTGCGCGACGACATCGGGGTTGCGGGCGTGAAGGGGTTCATGGGCGGGTTCGGGAGCGCGACGCTGCAGGCGTTCGGCGAGGGCCCGCTCAAGGCCTTCGTCCAGGAGGCCGTGACCGAGGCGCTGAAGCTCGAGGCGGCGCTGTCGCAGCTCGACAGCGACAAGCGGATCGTGATCATGCATTACACGCCGATCCCGGAGACGACGGTGGGCGAGAACGTGGAGATAAGGCCTTTCCTTGGGACGAGCCGGCTGGCTGCGCCGATCGATCTGTACGGCCCCGACGTGGTGTTCCACGGCCACGCGCACCACGGGGCGCTCGAGGGGCGCACGCCGAGGGGGACGCCGGTCTACAACGTGGCCATGCCGCTGCTCAAAAAGCTCACCGGGCGGTCGTTCCTCGTCATCGAGGTGTGAGGGACGCGGGGCTCGCCCGCATCAGGACCGCTGCAGGAAGTCCCGAATCGCGCCGAAATAGGCCGGCGCGAAGAGGAGGATATCGTTGTGCCCGGCGCCGTTGATGAGGCGGAGCTCCTTCTTCTCGTGCGGGACGGCCGCGTGGTTCTCGCGGGCGTGGAACGGCGGGAGCAGGCTGTCGTGCGCGCCGTGCAGGGTGAGGACGGGGATCTCGACGCGCTTCAGGAGCTCCGGGTTGGAGAAGCGGCGGTGCGCCTCGTCGCGCAGGTCGCCGAGCTCGATCTGGAAGAGGGCGAGGAGGTGCCGGACGTCGCTGAAGCCGCTCTCGAGGATCAGCGCGCGGTAGGCGTGGCCGCGCTCGCTGGCGATGCGCGACGCGGGCGAGCTGCCGAGCGAGCGCCCGAAGAGCAGCGGCGCGGGCGGCCGGTCGAGGCCAGCGGCGCGGCTCTTCTCGGCGAGCTCCCGCTCGAAGAAGTCGGCGACCTTCGCCGGGTCGTCGTGGAGCGAGCGCAGCGTCGGCCGGCCGCCGCTCCAGCCGTAGCCACGGTAATCGACGATGAAGAGGTTGAGGCCGATGTCCCGCCACATCTCGGCGATGTCGTCGTAGTCGGGGACGGTCTCGCCGTTGCCGTGGAAGGCGAGCACGGTCGGGTTCTTCGGGTCGGCGAGGTGCCATCGCGCCCCGACCGTCACGCCGGGGGCGACGGGGATGTCGTAGTCCGTCGCGCCGCCCTGCGGGATCTTCGGCACCTGCCTGGGATAGAAGACGCCGGCGGCTTCGGGGCTCGCTTCGAGCGCGCGAAGCAGGGAGTCGAGCTGGCTGTCGGGATCGTTCGTCGGCATGGATGACCGGCTCCGTGGGGTCGGCGGGGGGCAGCGGGCGTGTGAGGATACGTCGCGGCGGGCCCGGACGGTATGCGTGGTGACGTGTCCGCGAGGGCGGCAGGGCGCGCGTCGCGGCTGGATGGCGGCCTAGGTGGCCACGATCACGCCCTGCACCGCGGGCTCGCCGTACTCGGCGCCGCCGGTGCGTACGACGAGGTTCGGGAGGATCTCCGCGACCCCGGCGCCGTGGGTATGGCCACAGAGCACCTCGATCCGCCGCTCCGGGTGCCGCTCGGCGGCCTCGCGGATCGCCTCGCCTGCGGCCTTGCAGGTGAAGTGGGGGAGCCAATCGTCGTTGGAGATCTGGCCTTCATGCCAGCAGGCCTCCTTGAACGGCGGGACGTGCGTGGCCACGATCACGCGCCCGTACCGCTCGAGGGCATCGGGCAGGACGCGGCGGAGGTACGCCGCGGCCTCGTCGCCGAGGCGGTGCAGGGTCTCTCTCCGGCGGTCCCGATCGAGGAAGGCGAGCTCCTTGATGAGCACGTAATCGTTGAGCGTCACGGGCGACCTCTCGTAGTTGCCGAGGCGGGCGTCGGCCCAGCCGTCGTGGCCGACGAGGGCGGTGTCCGGGCCGAGCTCGAGCGGCGGAATCGACGGGAGCCACCTGAGCCACGGGGACGTGGCGGAGAGCTCGGCGGCCTCGGCGCGCACGGCGGCGATGCTCCCGCGGTAGAAGTCGTGGTTGCCGAGGACGAAGTAGAGCGGGCGCTCGATGGCCCGGGCGACGGTCTCGAGGAGGGGGCGGAGGCTCGCGGCCTCGGCGATGTCGCCGGTGAAGAGGACGGCGTCGGAGGCCGTGGCGGCGAGGGTCGAGCAGAAGCCGGCGAGATCCTGGCGAGAGAGGAAGTTGAGGTGGACGTCGGTCGCCCAGGCGAGGCGGAGCGGGGTCGGCGCGGGCATGGTGCAGGGTAGCCCCGCCGGCGAGCGGGCGGAAGCAGGCCGGCGTGTCGCGATCGCGCCGGCGGAGATCTCGCTCGGCGCTCCTGCGGGGGAGAGGACCGGGGCGCTCCGGCCGGCTACTCTTCGCTGTCCTCGTCCACCGCCGGCACGAGCTCGATGTCGATCTCCTGAGGAACGAAGTCCTCGCATTCCTCGCTCATGACGGGCGTGAGCGTCTGCGCGAACTCCTGGTAGCCTGTCCCCGAGATCTCCACCCGCGTCACCCCTGCGGTCCACAGCTCGCAGACGAGCTCCTCCAGCGCATCGGGGGGAGGCTCCGCGCGATCGACGGCGCACACCACGTTGGCCTCGTCGAGCGTCTTCCAGGTGCTCGGGTCGTTCAGGACGAAGGTCGGTTCCTCGGCCGCGCTCCACGCCACGTGAACGGCGGTGTCCGGCGGGACGGGGGCGCCTCTCGCGCGCACCGCGATGGTGAACATCGCCTGTCGCGGCCCCATCGGGCAGCCGTCGGCGCCGCCCATGCCCGAGCCGCCGGCCCCGCCGCCCCCCGGGGCCTTGCAGGCGCCTGCGGAGGCGGCGGTCGCGAGCGCCGCCGCGGCGAGCGCCGCGAAGGCCGTGAACGACAGGGCTCGACTCGGCGCGAGGGGAAGGCGTGCAGCCACGAAGGCGAGAGCGTAGGGGGGCGACGCTGGCAAATCCAGCGAGAGCAGGCTTTGTGCAGGGCGCCTGCCCGAGCCCCGCGGCGCGGCGCGGGCGCTCTCCAGCTCAGCCCTGGGCCTTGAGCTCCGCGATGTCCTTGAGGAGCGCCTGCTCGTGCCCGTCGGGCTTCACCTTCAGGTAGGTCTTCCGCAGCACGCCCTGCGGATCGACGACGAAGGTCGTCCGGTCCCAGTAGAGGTTGCCCTTCCACTCGCTCTGCCCGACGCCCGCGGCCTTGAGGAGCTCGTGCTTCGTGTCGGCGAGCAGATCGATGGTGAACGAGAACTTGTCGCAGAAGCTCTTGTGCGACGCGACGTCGTCCTCGCTCACGCCGACCACGGCGACGTTGGCCTTGTCGAAGTCCTCCTTGGAGGCCGTGAACGACTTGCCCTGGATGGTGCAACCCGGCGTGTCGTCCTTCGGATAGAAATAGACGACGAGCCATTTGCCCGCGAAGTCCTCGAGCTTCACGGTCTTGCCGTCCTGGTTCGGCAGCGCGAAGCGCGGGAACGGCTTTCCAATCTCGACGCTCATCTTCTCTTTGCCTTTGGCTGTGGGCCGGAGGTCGGCGCCTCCTGGCCGGTGACGGTCGTGATGTGGTGGAGCGGCGCCGCCCCGGCAATCCTCTCGCTGCCCGCGCCGGATCAGCGCGGGATGAGCCCCCGGAACCAGGCCGCCACCGACGAGGAGGACTCGTCCTGGTGGAGCGAATCGGGCCCTTCCAGCTCGTCGGCGAGCCCGCCGAGCGGCCCCTCGCTGCGCGGGGGGTGCGAGCTCGAGTGCGTCTGCCCGTGGAGCAGGCTCGTGGACCCGTCCAGGGTGGGCAGCAGGTTGAGGCCGCTGCCGCTCGAGGTCGGCTCCTTCGTGAGCGACTTGAACTCGAGGAGCATCATGTCGATGAGCTCGGCGATCTTCTGCGTCCCGTCGACCGCCCGCGCCGGCCCGCCCTTGGCGCGCTCCACGAGCGCGGCCACGTCGTCCTCGCTCACCGGGCGGCCGAAGCGGTAGAGGAAGCGGGTGAGGTCGCGCCCGAGCTCGCGCGCCGTGTGGTAGCGGGCCGCCGGATCGCGGGCGAGCGCGCGGCGGATGATCTGCTCGAGCTCGCGCGGCACCTCGCCGTTGAGCTGCTGGAGCGAGGGGACCACCGCGTCGCGCACGAGGCGCACCGTGATGTAGTCGGAGTCGCCGAGGAAGAGCCGGCGCCCGGCGAGCATCTCCCAGAGGATGATCCCGAGCGCGAAGATGTCGACGCGCTGGTCGACGCCCTGCTCGAGCACCGTCTCCGGCGCCAGGTAGCCGAACTTCCCCTTGATGATGCCCGCGTCGCTCTCGGCGAGCTGGCTCGACGCCTTCGCGAGCCCGAAGTCCACGATCTTCACCTCGCCGTAGCGGGTGATGAGCACGTTCGCCGGGGTGATGTCCCGGTGCACGATCTGGAGCGGCTTTCCGTCCGCGGTCGCGAGGTCGTGCGCGTAGGCGAGGCCCTGGCACATCTTCGCGGCCATGAACGCGGCGACCTCGACGCTCATCGGCCGGCCCACCTTCTTCTGGTGCTCGAGCAGGGCCCGGAGGTCGGCGCCGTCGACGTACTCCATGACGATGAAGTACGTCCCGTCGCCGACGCCGATGTCGAACACCGACACGACGTTCGAGTGCGAGAGGTGCGCCGAGAGGCGCGCCTCGTCGAGGAACATCGCGATGAACTGCTCCTTCTTGCTGAGCTGCGGCAAGACGCGCTTGATCGCGACCTGCTTCTTGAACCCCTCGATCCCCGCGCTCTCGGCGACGAAGACCTCCGCCATGCCGCCGGAGGCGAGGCGCTTGATGACCCGGTACCGCTGCTGCTCGGACATGCCCTGTCTGTCGTCCTCCCGCCCCGTCCCGTCTCGTGCGCCCAGTCTAGCGGCTCGGGGCCGGCGGCGGATGAAATCCATGCGGCGCCGCGCGCGCCCCGGGTCACCGGAACGTGGCGAGCGCCGCGACCGCCGCGAAGGAGAGCCCCACGAGCGCGGCGAGCGCGAGCACCGACAGGACCGGCTCCGCCCGTACGGTGGCGAGCAGCCGGCCGCGATCTTCCCTGGACAGCGGCGCCCCGTCGGCTCCGTCCTCCCCCTCGCCGCCCGACGCTGCGGCGAGGTGCGCCGTGAGGCGCCGCCGCGCCGTCCGGGCGCGGAGCGCCAGCAGGAGCATCTCGGCGACCCCGGCGGCGCCGAGCACCACGAGGCCGGCGCGCCGCGCCCGCGAGGCGCGGGCCCGCTCGCGCGCCTCGGCCGCCGGCACCCCGTCCGCGAGCAGCGTCACGCGCCGCGGCGCGACCGGGCTCGCGGCGGGCGAGAGCGGCCAGGCGACCGTGCCCGCGCCTTGCTCGTACGGGTCGCTCGCGACGGCCGCCCATCCCGCGGCGCCGGGCGGCTGCCCGTCCGGGAGCGCCAGCGTCCCCGAGAAGAAGCCCCCGCCATCGGCCGCGAGCGGGACGATCGCCCCGAGCAGGCGGCCGTGCTCGCCTCCGATCGAGACATAGGCGTAGGGCTTCGGCGCCGGCGAGGTGAGCCGCAGCTCTGGCCGCTCGCCCGCGAGGCCGGCCGGGTCGAGCCAGATCGCGCCTGGGATCACGGGCAGCCTCCCCTCCCAGGAGCCGCTCGCGCCTCGCGCCCCGGGCGGCGCCGCGCTCCCGGGGCGCGCCGCGCGCAGCGTGAGCTCGACGGTGTGCGCCAGCGGCCTGATCGTGAGCTCCGCGGCGCCCCGCGCGTCGGCGGTGATCTGCGCCGGCCCGCTGCCCAGCCCCCCGAGCTCCGCCCCGACGGCGCTCGCCTCCACGCGCGCCCCTGGCACGGGCGCTCCGTCCTCCGTCTCGACCGCGACGCGCACCGGCTCCGGGAACGGCGCGGCCATGGCGCCCCGCGCGACCGTGACCCGCAGGCGGAGCTCCCCGTGCGCCGCGCCGGGCAGCGCGCTCGCGTGCGCCGCGCCGGGCAGCGCGCTCGCCTCCGCGGGGAGCGGGGGCGAGAGCGGCACCTCCTGCTCCAGGAGCGCGTCGCCGCCCCGCCGGATCCGCACCATGACCGGCGCCTTCAGCCCGCCGCCTGCGCGCAGCAGCGCCTCGCCGATCCCGTCCTTTCCGGTCGAGCCGCTCCATCCCGCGAGCGCCGTCCCCCCGGACGTCGCGCTCACCTCGATCGCCGGCAGCGCCGCCGGATCGTCGGCGCCGTGGAGCCGGCGCACCCCTTCGATGCGGAGCGCGAGCGCCTCGCTTCCGGCGACGGGGGCGCCCCACACCCGCACGCCGGTGGCCATGCGCTGCGCGCCGGGTCCCAGGAACACGAGCGCGGCGAGCCCGATGCTGAGCGCGGGCAGCACGTAGGTCGCCGCGTCGGGCATCGATCTCATGGTCGTCCCAGCATACCTCTCCGTCCCTGCCGCGCGGGCGAGCCTCGGGTCAGGCTGGCTGCCCGTGCGGACCGCTGGTGGTATGCCGAGCCCCTTTGCGTCCGGGCGTCTCCTCCGATAGGAAGCCGCCGATGGCAGCCGACAAACCGGTGAAGCGCAAGCGCAAGGGCTCGGGGTCCACGGGGCAGGGTGGCGAGGTGCTCCTCCGGCAGCGGACCGATCCGCGGAGCGAGCGTCGTTTCGAGCCCAAGGCGTCGCTCGAGCTCGCCCTCACCTTGCTCGGCATGTCCGTCGCGGCGCTCCTCGCCGGTGCGGGGGTTTACGGCCAGTGGTTCCGGGGCGAGGAGGCGGGCGCGCACCCTGCTGCCCCGTACCTGCTCGTCGGTGCGCTCCTCCTCGGCGCCGCGGCGGGCCTGTTCGGCCAGTGGTCGATGAAGCCCGTCCGCGTCGGCGATGCCGGCGTGGCGCTCGAGAACGGGCCTGGCGAGATCGAGCGCATCGGCTGGAGCGAGGTCACCGGCCTGCTGCTGTCGGAGTCGGCGCTCACGGTCCAGGGCGGCGGCACGGTGATCGCCGTCCCGCTGCGCGCGCATCTCGCAGCTGCTTCCCGCGTCCTTTCGGAGGCGAGGAAGCGCATCCCCGGCCGCGTCGCCGACATCAAGGAGGACGCCTTGCCTGCGCCCGACGACGCTGCCGGCGAGGTGCGCCCGCTGGAGCCGCCCCAGGTGGCCGGCCTTCACTGCAAGGCCACGGACAAGCTCATCGCCTTCGAGGCCGACGCCCGCCTCTGCGGCCGCTGCGGCGAGCTCTACCACAAGGACGGCGTCCCCCCCCGCTGCATCACCTGCGAAGCCCCGCTGCGCTGAGCGGCGGTCGCCCGCTTCGGATACGGGCCCATCTCGGCGTTTTCGGTGCTCAGCGCACTGGAGTGCGCCTCCGCGCCGAAAACGCCGATCTGGACCCGTCTCCTGTGCGGGCGACCGCCGCTCGGTGAGCGCCTTGGTGGTTCGGCCCGAGGGAGAGCCCGCGCCGCCGAACCTCAGAGCCCGAAGCGCGCCGCGTTCTCCCGGAGGAACGCGATGTACACGTCCGCCTCCTGGTGCGACGGCACCTCGCCCGCCTCGACCGCCTGCTCCAGCGCCCGCTTGACCTCGCCCACCCGACGCGACGGCGGCAGCCCGAACGCCCGCATGATGGCGTCGCCGATGCCGCTCGGCAGCGGCGGCACCACCGCGTCCTCGGCCTGGACATGCAGCACCCGCTCGGCCAGGTCGTTGATCTGCTTCAGGCCCTTCCGCTTCTTCTCGGGCCGCTTCGTCGTGATGTCCGCCCGCGACAGGTCGAGCACGTCGTTCAGGCAGCCGCCCATCTCCTTCGCGAAGCGCCGCACCGCGCTGTCGGTCCACGACGGGTCGTACTGGCTCGCCCGCAGGTGGTGCAGGATCAGGAAGCGGATGCTGCCCTTCAGCGCCTCTTCCTTCGCGAACAGCGGCAGCCGCCGGTCGATCTTGTCGAACATGCGCGCGCCGACCTCGGCGTGACCGAAGAAATGGACCTCCCCCGTCGGCGAGATGGTGCGCGTCCTCGTCTTGCCGATGTCATGGAGCAGCGCCGCCCAGCGGACCTCGAGCCTCGGCACCGCCTGACGCACCACCTGCTTCGTGTGCTTCCAGACGTCCTTGTGGCGCCACTCCCCGTCGCCGAACCCCACCATCGCCTCGACCTCGGGCAGCATCGCCGCCAGGGCGCCCGACTCGAGCAGGGCGTCGAGCCCGGCCTCGGCGTCGTCGCTCATCATGATCCGGTCGAGCAGCTTGCGGACGTCGGGCAGGTAGATCGCCGCCGCCGCCTTGAAGTCGGCGGGGCGCCCCGGGATCACCCTGGTCGAGGGGCGTGGCTCGGCGGCCGCCTCGGGCTGCGCGGGCTCGGCCCTCTCCGCTCGCTGAACGGCCCATTCGAGCGCTTCCATCGCCCGCTTCGGGCTCGCTTCCTGGGTGAGAATCTCCTGCACGCTGTCCTTCCACACTTTCGAGGTTACGGGATCGCCCGCGGCGCGCCGGTCGCGCGGCCCGCACGGGGGTCCGCCGGTTTAGAGCCAGCCGGTACTCCGCGCAATGGTTCGTCGCTCGGCGCTGGTTCGTCCGCGTCGCGCGTCGCGCGTCGCGTCGGAGCGCGCGCAGGTCCGCCGGAGACGGCGCGTCAGGTGCGGAGGAGCCTGCCCACGTGGTCCCTCTCCCACGCGAGGGAGCGCTCGTAGTCGCGGAAGAGCCGCTCGCGGGCGAGGAACTGGGGCGGGTGGAGCATCCGGCGCCCGTTGCCGTGGCTCGCGGGCATCACGTGGTGGAGCATCTCGTGGTAGATGACGTAGGAGATGAAGTAGCGGGGCACCCAGGGCCGGTCGAGCACCGGGTGGATGCGGATCAGCCGCTCCACCGCCGAGTAGCTCCCGAGCTTGATGGTGCGCCGCGGCTTCCGCGCCTTGGTCCGCTTGCCCCAGGTGATCAGCGCGTCGACCACGCCGCCGAAGTACGTGTGGTTCACCTTCTGGGACAGGGTCAGCAGATCGTGCGTCCGCCCCTGCGTCGAGAGCGGCGTGCTCACCGGCCGGCTCGCCCGGATGCGATGGCCGTTCTCGTCGATGTACTGGCCGACCACGAGCGACGCGGCCCGGTCCTGGTTCACCACGTACCGGACGAGCGCATCCTGAACGACCGCCGGCGCATCCAGGAACATGTGGTGGACGCGCGCCTGCAGGATCCCCTCCCGCAGCGAGGAGGAGATCATCTGCCGGTAGTTGTCGGTCACCGAGAGGAGCACCGGCCGCTTCTGGGCCAGCTCCAGGCGCCGGACGAGCGCCTGGCGCGCCCCCTCGTGCACGTAGATCTGCGGCTGGCCCGACGGCAGGTCGATGTGGATCGGGTGGTGGCGGGGGTCGGGCACCCGGACGACGGCCCGCGAGACGCGCGGCCACAAGGAAGAGGGTGCTGCGCCCTTCCCACCGCTGCGCGACAGACGGCCTGGAGGGGGTTGAGCGAAGGGGAAGACCATCTGTCCCGCCATCTCAATCCTCCTTATTTGGGCGTATTCTCGGGTGGGATCCTTGTCAAGCGAGCGGCCGAAATCATCGAAATCATTCGGATTTGTAATTACGTAAGCCGGGGGCCGGCCCCGCCTGCGGGGGTGCGGCGGGCGCCCTGGCCGCCGCCCGCCCACGATCTGGATTTCCACCGCAAATTCATGGACTTGCCTGGGCCCCTACGGCGCGGCGACGAGCCGCTCCGGTCGAGCCGGCTCGGGTCGCGCGGCCTTCCGCCTCGGACGCGTACGTCTGCTCCCGCTCCATCCCGCTGACACGGCGCGCGCGCGGCGCGTCCTCGCTAGGCGAGCTCGCGCGGGTCGAGGATCCGCACCACGCGCCAGCGGTCCTGCGCGCGCGGCGCCGGGTCGGGCTCGAGGGCGACGATCAGCGCCGTGGTGAAGCCGCGGAGGACCAGGCCGGGCGAGCCCCGGCCGGACGTGTCGACGAGCGTCCGGACGAGGTGCTCCACGTTCGGCTGGTGCCCGACCAGGAGCGCGTCGGCCCCGCCTCGGGCGAGCGCGGCGACGAGCGCGAGCGGCAGGTCGGCGTCGACCGAGAGCTCGTCCCGGACCTCGACCTCCGGCGCGCCGCAGCGGGGCGCCGCGATCTCGGCGGTCTCGCGGGCGCGCGCCAACGGGCTCGCGAGCACCCGCGAGAGCGGGGCGCCGCCCCGGATGCGGTGCAGCTCGATCGCGACCCGCTCGACACGGTCGCGGCCCTCGGGGGTGAGCCTCCGGTCCGCGTCCCGTCCGCTCGCCGCTCGGTCCTCCGCCGGGCCGTGCCGCATCACGTAGAGGTGCATGGCGGTGGCGGCCCGCGTCAGTTCGTCTTGCCCGGGGCGCGCCGGGCGTCCTGGCCGGACGGGGCCGCCTCGCCGCGACCCTTTGCCTGCGCGGGGGGCTCGGCCGCGGCGGCTCCGCCCTTCGGGCCGGCGGCCGCGGCGCCGTTCGCCGCGGCGCTCGCGCCGGCGCGGGAGATGCCGTGCTTCGCGAGGACCATCGACTCGATCTTCTCGAGCACCGCCGGGTGCTGCTCGAGGTAGGAGCGGGCGTTCTCCCGGCCCTGGCCGATGCGCTCGCCCTGGAACGAGAACCAGGAGCCGCTCTTCTCGATGATGCTCGCCTCGGTCGCGAGGTCGATGACGTCGCCGCTGTGGCTGATGCCGTGGCCGTAGAGGATGTCGAACTCCACCTCGCGGAAGGGGGGGGCCATCTTGTTCTTCACGACCTTGACGCGGGTCCGGTTGCCCACGACCGCCGGCTCCTTGCCGCCCGCGGCCGCCTCCTTGATCGCGCCGATGCGGCGGATGTCGAGCCGGACCGAGGCGTAGAACTTGAGGGCGTTGCCGCCGCTCGTCGTCTCGGGGCTGCCGAACATGACGCCGATCTTCATGCGGATCTGGTTGATGAACATCAGCAGGCACTGCGAGCGGGAGGTCGTCCCGGTCAGCTTGCGGAGCGCCTGGCTCATCAGCCGGGCCTGGAGGCCGACGTGGCTGTCGCCCATGTCGCCCTCGATCTCCGCCTTGGGGACGAGCGCGGCGACGGAGTCGACGACGATGATGTCGACGGCGTTCGAGCGGACCAGCATGTCGGCGATCTCGAGCGCCTGCTCGCCGTAGTCGGGCTGCGAGATGAGCAGCTCGTCGGTCTTCACGCCGAGCTTCTTGGCGTAGTTCACGTCGAGGGCGTGCTCGGCGTCGATGAACGCCGCCGTCCCGCCCGCCCGCTGGATGGCCGCGATGGCGTGGAGGGTGAGGGTCGTCTTGCCGCTCGACTCCGGCCCGTAGATCTCGACGATGCGTCCGCGCGGGTAGCCGCCGATGCCGAGGGCGATGTCCAGGCCGAGCGAGCCGCTCGGCACGGCCGCGACCTCGTCGTGCAGCGTCTGCCCGTCCTTGAGGCGCATGATCGCCCCTTTGCCGTACTCCTTCTCGACGCTCGCGATCGCGAGCTCCAGGGCGGCAGACTTCTGCTTGGTGTTCTTCTCGTCGCTCATGCGTACCTCGGGGCGGGGGGCCGAAGGGAGGGGAGACCGAAGGGGATCACGCTGCCGGATCCCCGACGTGCGGGGCAACAGTTTCCGGCAGGTTTACTGTCCGGTTGTTCAGGAAGCAAGACCCCCGCACCCCGGATAGGACCGAAAACGTCCGCGCGACGGCACGGCCGGGCCGGGCCGGATGGGCGGCGCGCGCGGTTGCCGCGCTTGCCGCGCTTGCCGCGCTTGCCGCGCCGGGACCGAGCCCGGGCGGACCGCCTCCGGACAAGGCGAGGATGTCGCGGTCGGAAGCGCCGTTTCCCGGCTGCTGTGGAGTCTCACAAGCCGGGCAACAATCGTGATCGTCGCACACCGGGAACGCTGGCGGACTCTTCATGTGTGGGCCACACCTTCCACGTGGGGGGCGGGGGCCGCTTTTTCCCGGGGTTTTCCCTGGGCCGGTACGAGTTCGTCCTGCGGGTGGCCGCAGGCGAGACGGGGGAGGTCTGGGCGGGTCGGCTCAGGCGCGAGCACGGGTTTCAGAAGCTCTTTGCCATCAAGGTGCTTCACCCCGAGCTCTCGCCCGACCCCGACGCCGTGCGGATGTTCCTCGAGGAAGCCGCGCTCGCGGCGCGCATCCGGCACCCGAACGTGGTGCCCGTCGTGGATCTCGGCGAGGAGGGCGGCACCCTCTTCTATGTCATGGAGTGGGTCAGCGGCGAGCCCCTCTCGGCGGTGCTGCGCGCCGCGCGCAGGCGCCCGGCGCCGGTGCTCGCCGCGGCCCGGCTGGCGTACCAGATCTGCGCGGCGCTCGACGCGGCGCACGAGCTCCGGGACGAGGTCGGCAACCCCCGGGAGCTCCTCCACTACGACGTCTCGCCCGACAACGTCCTCATCACGTCCGAGGGGCTCGTCCGCCTCGTCGACTTCGGCATCGCGAAGTTCGAGGAGGAGCGGCTGTCGGAGCGCCGGCCTTCGCTCCGGGGCGACGGCGGGCGCGTCTTCGCCGCGGCGGCGGGCGGCGAGGGGGGCGCGCTCCTGTTCAGGAGCAGCGCGCCGTACATGGCGCCGGAGCACATCCGGGGGCAGCCGTGCGACCGGCGGGCCGATCTCTTCGGGGTGGGGGTGCTGCTCTACGAGCTCCTCTCGGGCGCGCACCCCTTCCAGGCCGACGACAGCGAGAGCACGATGACCCACATCGCGAGCGAGCGGCCCGCCGCGCCGCTGTCGTCGCGCGCCGTCCCGTCCCGCCGCGGGTTCGCCGAGCGGCTGAGCGCGGCGCCGCCGCCCGAGCCGATCCCGCCCGCGCTCGATCGCCTCGTCTCCGAGGCGCTCGCCAAGTCGCCCACCGCGCGCACGGCGACGGCCGCGCAGCTGATGCGCGCGCTCGAGGAGGCGGTCCCGGGCGCCGCGCACCCGGGCAACGACGCGCTGGTCGCCGGTTGGATCGGGCAGGTGCTCGGGAACGCGTCCCACCTCCGCACGCAGCAGCTGCGCGCCGCGCTCGAGTCGCTCGATCCCGGGGGCGGCGCGGCCGACGAGGCGGAGCCGCTGCCCGCCTGGCGGCGGTGGGCGCAGGCGGCGTGGGCGTTCGGGGCCGCCGTCCTCGGGGTCGCGCTCGCCGGGACCACGGCGGTGAAGGACAGCCCGCTCCCGCCGGCCTCGTTCACCGCGCCCGCCGGGCCGCGCGTGGACACCGCCGCGAGCAGCCTCGGCGCGCCCCCGCGCCGCCGAGGCGCGGCGACCACGCCGCACCGGCGATGAGCCAGCGCCGGCGCGAGGTCGCGCGCCGCCGAAAGAGCGGGGCCGCGCGTGTCAGACGTCGACGGTGCCTTCGAGGATCGCGCGCGGGCCGTCGATGAGCATGAAGGTCGCTTCCTCCTCGCCGACCCTGGCGAAGAGGGCGTCGATGCCGCCGCGGACGTCGGCGACGTCCCTCGCCGCGTGGGCGTCGCTGCACGCGGCGTAGTAGTAGCCCTCCTCGAGCAGCTGCTCCGCGGCGCGGCGGGGGGTGCGCCCGTACTTGCCGGTGAGGGCCGCGACGTCGAGGAGGAGGACGGCGCCGGCGTCGAGGAGCGGATCCAGCGAGGAGCAGTCGTCGAAGACCGGCTCGTAGCGCTCCGGGTGGGCGATGACGGGGCGGAGCTTGCGGCGGCTGAGATCGAAGATGCGCTCGGCGACGCGGACGGGGAAGCTCCGGGTCGGGAACTCGACGAGCGCCGCGCGGCCGCCGGGGTAGGGGAGGGCGCTGCCGTCGAGGAGGCGCTGGAAGACGACGTCATCGAAGAAGTGCTCCGACGAGAGGTCGAGCGCGGGCAGGCCGCGCGCGTCGCCGGCGCGGCGCAGCGCGTCGCACGTCGCGTCGTAGGCGGCGCGGAGGCTCTGCCGGGTGTTGTCGAACATCCCGGGGCGCATGTGCGGCGTGGCCACCACGGTGTCGAACCCGGCGCCGCGGAGCGCGGTGAGGAGGGCGAAGCTCTCCTCGACGGTGCGGGCGCCGTCGTCGATGCCGGCGACCCAGTGGCAGTGGAGATCGATGAAGCCGCGCATCGTGCGGTCGAACTTAGCAAAGTTGGCCGCCCTCGTGCGCTGCGACCATCCTTCGCGTGGAGGAGGTGTTCGTGTCGCTCTCGTTATCGAACCAGCAGCTTGTGCCGGAGCCCGGGTCGAATGGCGGCGCAGGGGGCCAGCGCGGCGACCAGCAGGGAGGCCGCGCGGAGCGGCCCGAAGGCCGAGGCGCGCTCTCGGCCGAGGGGGGCGCGGCGGCCGCCGGGGAGGCGGCTCCCGCCTCCGAGCGGCGGCGCCGCCGCAGCGACGACCCGATCACCGCGCTGCACTATCAGCTCTCGACGACGCGCTCGGAGGCGAACCTGGACGTCGTGGTCCTCGTGGACGACAGCGGCTGCCTGGTCGCCGGGGCGGGCGCGTGGCCCGCGTGCGAGGAGCTCGCCGCCTATGCCCCGCTCCTCGCCAACCCGGACGCCGTGCAGAGCGCCGCGGTCGGCTCGCGCATCGCCGCGCTCACCGCGGAGGTCGAGGTCCAGAGCCTCGCCGTGGCGGGCGGGGAGGTGCTGCTCTGCGGCCGCGGCGGCACGGCGGAGCGCGGCGCCTCCATCGCCCGGGCCGCCGCCGGGTGCCTGCGCATCCTCCGCGCCGCGGCCTGAGCGCATCGTCCACCCACCGCGGGCCGAGCGCTCGCCCGGCCGCGGCTGGGCGCTCGTTCTCCGTGGGTCCAGCGGTCGTCCGGCCGCAGCCGTGGCGCTCGCCGCGCAGCCGGACGAGCGCTCGCGCCCCCGGTTCGTGCTACAAGGGGCCGCGACCTCAGGTCGCGCGCCATGCCCGGCCCGCTCGCACCCCCTCGAAACACCCCGCCCGCCGCCCACGCACCCCGCCGGGCGGACGACGCCGGCCTGGCCCCGCTGCTCGCCTCCCGCAGGGTGATCCTCTGCGTCGGCTGCGGCGGCGTCGGCAAGACGACCACCACCGCGGCGCTCGGCCTCGCCGCGGCCCGCCGGGGCAAGCGCGTGCTGTGCCTGACGATCGACCCGGCGCGCCGCCTCTCCCAGAGCCTCGGGATCGAGGAGATGAAGACCGAGGCGCAGACGATCGAGCCGGCCCGGTTCGCCAGGGCGGGGGTCGACGTGCCCGGCTCGATGACGGTGATGATGCTCGACACGAAGTCGACGTTCGACGGCCTCGTCGCCTCGCTCGCCCCGTCGCCCGAGCAGCGCGACCGGATCCTCGGCAACGTCCTCTACAAGTACATCTCCACGTCGCTCGCGGGCACGCAGGAGTACATGGCGATGGAGAAGCTCTACGCCGTGAGGAGCGACCCGAGCTACGACCTCGTCCTGCTCGACACGCCGCCCACGGCGAACGCGCTGGATTTCCTCGACGCGCCCGAGCGGCTCGTCGGCGCCATCGACAGCGCGGCGACGCGCTGGTTCGTGCAGGCCTTCCAGAGCTCCGGCAAGCTGTCGCTCAACCTGCTGGCGCGGTCGACCGCGGCGGTGCTGCGCGGCATCGGCAAGCTGACCGGCAGCGGCTTCCTCGAGCAGATCGCGGCGTTCATCAGCGAGATGAACGCCGTCTTCGGCGGCTGGAAGCAGCGGGCGGACGCGGTGGCGTCGGCGCTGCGCGGCCCCGACGTCGCCTACGTGCTCGTCACGACGCCCGATCCGCTCTGCGTCCGCGAGGTGCTGTTCTTCGCCGATCGCCTGCGCGAGCAGGACATGCGGCGCGACGCGTTCGTCGTGAACCGCGTCCACCCGGTGTACGGCGCCCTCCCCGGCGCCGCCGAGATCGCCGCCGCGCTCGACGGCAGCGGCCTCGCGCTCGGCCCCGGCGCGGCGGCGCGCCTGCTCCAGGCCGCCGAGGACGAGACCCGCATGGGCAAGCTCGATCACCTGAACCTGATCGCCCTCGAGGCGGCGCTGGAGGACGAGCAGACCGGCGGCAGCGTCCGCGTCGACGTGCCGGCGTTCCCGTACGACATCTACGACGTGGCCGGCCTGGCGAGGATCGCCGACGTGCTGGCGCCGCTGCCCGGGGCGGCGTGACGCGCTGACCGGGGTCGCCCGGGCGACACACGCCCCACGCCCGCCGTAAGCGAGCGGCGGCCGAGGTGTTCGCCAGGCGGCGCGGCGCGGTGTCGCCCGAGGGCCAGGCCGGCGCGGGACTGCGGGAGCTCGAACGGAGCCCGGAAGTGCACCGAGCGCGGCCGCCCTCGGCGGGAGCAGCCTCGCGCTCGCCCGCCGTGGACGCGAGCCGCATGGGCAAGCTCGACCAGCTGAACCTCATCGTCCTCGAGGCGGCGCTGGAGGAGAGCAGAGCGGCGGCAGCGTCCGCGTCGACATGCTGGCGCGCTGCCCCGGGTGGTGGGGTAAAGGACGGCTCGTCCGTGCTGCTGGCTGCTCTCGGCAACCGGAAGCGGTCTGGAGGAGGCAGCTGGCTGCCCTGGGGTAACCGGAAACAGTCTGGACGAGGCAGCTGGCTGCCCTGGGGTAACCGGAAACAGTCTGGACGAGGCAGCTGGCTGCCCTGGGGTAACCGGAAACAGTCTGGACGAGGCAGCTGGCTGCCGTCGGTGAACCGGAAACGGTCTGGACGAGGCAGCTGGGAGCCTCCAGCGGACCGGAAACGGTCTGGACGAGGCAGCTGGCTGTCGTCGGTGAACCGGAAACGGTCTGGACGAGGCAGCTGGGAGCCTCCAGCGGACCAGAAACGGTCTGGACGAGGCAGCTGGAAGCCTCCAGCGGACCGGAAACGGTCTGGACGAGGCAGTCGGGAGGCTCCGGCGGACCGGAAACGGTCTGGACGAGGCAGCTGGGGTCCCGGGGTGACCGGGCCTACCCTCGCCATCTCCGCTCCTTGTACTTCACCCGGACCGGCACGCCCTCGAGGCCGAACGTCTGCCGGAACTGGTTCGCCACGTAGCGTCGGTAGCTGAAGTGGAGCTTCTCGGGATCGCTCGCGACGACGACGAACAGGGGCGGCGACGTCTCGGCCTGCGTGACCAAGAGCAGGCGCGGCGCGCGCCCGCCGTGCGTGGGCGGCGGGTGCGTCAGGAGGTCAAGCCCATCCGCACAGCCTCTGCCCTCGTGACCCCCATCGCCACGGAGAGCCGGAGCGCGTCGGCCTGCCCGTGCGCGCGGAGATATGCGTTCGTGATGATTTCTGAGCGCTCCTGCTGCGAGAGGGCGCCCCACTCATCCCAGATAACGAAGAGCCGCGTGATGGGCGCTGGATCGGGCGGCTCGGCCACGATGATCGGTTGCGCATCCGGATCCTCGCTCGGCGCACGCATTTCCTGAAAAAGGCGATCTTCAAGATTTTGGGCTTCCGGGGCTCGGGCTCGGATGGTTGCACGGCGAAACGACATGGCGACTAGCTCCAGAGCAGGGTGTGGTTGTTCATGATCCAGCCTACATCCTCGAGGAGGGTGAGCACCTCCGCCAAGTTCCCCACGGCACGAACGTCGGGCGTCGCAGAGGACCGGTACCGCATCGCGACCCACCAGGTCTCGTACGCTCGAGCGACGCGCACGCGGAGCTCGTTGAGGAGAGCGGGATCGAGAGGCCTTCCTGCGTCGGCTCGTTTATGTTCGAGGTACGCGAGCCAAAAGCGAAGCGAGTGGTAGCTCTCGTGGTCGATCGCTGGGAAGCGCGCCTGCCCGAACGCGCGTGCGGGCCCAAGCAGCGGGCCGGTCTCCTGGCCGAGGGCGATGCCGTTGAAGCGGAAACCCGCGGTCTTGAGGAGCATCTCGGCGGTGAAGCCCGCGAGATAGATTGCGGCAAAGTCTCGTCCTTGGACAGCGAGCTCGTAGGCGTCCCAGTATCGCTCCTCGGCCGCGAGGATGAGATCCTGCACCGTGTCACGGGATGCTTCCAGGACAGCGCGGAGCGGCACCCCAAGCCGGTTAGCACATGCTGCCGGCGCGCGCGATGCTGCCGGCGCGCCCCGGCCTACCCCCGCCGCCGCCGCTCCTTGTACTTCACCCGGACCGGCACGCCCTCGAGGCCGAACGCTTGCCGGAGCTGGTTCGACACGTAGCGCCGGTAGCTGAAGTGGAGCTTCTCGGGATCGCTCGCGACGACGACGAACAGCGGCGGCGACGTCTCGGCCTGCGTGACGAAGAACAGCCGGGGCGCGCGCCCGCCGTGCGTGGGCGGCGGGTGCGTGAGGAGGATCTGCTCGAAGAAGCGGTTGAGCTCCCCGGTGGGCACGCGCTTCCGGTAGGCGTCGGCCACCTGGCCCACCGTCTCGAGGAGCTTCGCCACGCCGCGCCCGCTGCGCGCGCTCACCTGCACGATCGGCGCCCACGCCACGAACGCGAGCTTGTCGCGGGCGTCCTGCTCCGCCTTCGCGAGCGTCTTCCGGTCGAGGAGATCGATCTTGTTCAGGCCGATCACGACGCCGCACCCCCGGTCGACCGCGAGGCCGAGGATCTTCGCGTCCTGCTCGGCCACGCCCTCGGCCGCGTCGCAGAGCAGGAGCACGACCTCGGCCCGCTCCATCGCGCGGATCGCGTGCATCACGCTGACCGCCTCGACGGCGCTGTCCTCCTTCGCCACCTTCGCCTTGCGCCGGATGCCCGCCGTGTCGATGAGCAAGAACCGCTTGCCGTCGCGCTCGGCCAGGGTGTCGATCGGATCGCGCGTCGTGCCCGGCTGCGCGTCGACCAGCATCCGCTCCTCGCCCGCGATGCGGTTGACGAGCGACGACTTCCCCGCGTTCGGGCGCCCGATGATCGCGATGCGGAGCGCCCCCTCGGCCGACGCCTCGGGCGCCGCGGGCTCCTTGGGCAGCGCGGCCTCGATGGCCATCTCCAGATCCGAGATGCCGCGGCCGTGGAGGGCGCTGATCGGGATGAGCCGATCCATCCCGAGGCGGTACAGCTCCGCCGCCTCGGCCTCGGCGCGCGGCGAGTCCGCCTTGTTGGCGACGTAGATCACGGGCTTGCCCGCGCGGCGCAGGAGGCCGAGCTCGGCGTGCTCGGACGGCGTGACCGGCGTCACGGCGTCGAGCACGCACACGATCACGTCGGCCTCGGCGATGGCGAGGTCGATCTGCCGCTTGATCCCCTGCCGCATGGGGTCGTCGCTCTCGGGGTCGAACCCGCCCGTGTCGACGAGCGTGAAGCGCCGTCCCCGCGAGGTGACGTCGCCGTAGTGGCGATCGCGGGTCACCCCGGGCTCGTCGTGCACGATCGCGATGCGCTTGCCGACCAGCCGGTTGAACAGCGTGCTCTTGCCGGTGTTGGGCCGCCCGACCAGCGCCACGATCCCGGCCGAGGGCGGCGGGGCAGGCGCGTCGGCCGCGGCGTCCTCGGCGGCCTCGAGGGCCTCGTCGGCGAGCTCCGCCGCGAGCTCGTCCCTGTCCTCCGCCGGATTGTGGCCGCTCTGCTCGAAGGCAGCGCGTCCCTTGCTCGAGCCGCTGCCCTTCCTCGCGCCGCCCGCGGCGGCCTTGCCGGGCGCGACCGCGTTCTTGCCGGGCGCCGCAGCGGCCCTGCCGGACGCCGCAGCGGCCTTGCCGGGCGCGCTCTTCCTGGGAGCGACCGCGCTCTTGCCGGAGGCGGGCGCGCTCTTCCTGGGAGCGACCGCGCTCTTGCCGGAGGCAGCGCCCTTCCTCGGAGCGACGCCGCCCCTCTTCGCGGGGCCGTCGCCCGTCTTCGTCGCCCGGCCGCCGCCGGCGGCGCCCTGACCGCGCCTGGTCCCCCTGGAAGGAGCTGGTTTCGCCGCGCTCACGAGGTCTCTCCCTTGTTGTAACCGAGCTCTTCCAGCGTCTGGAGCGACTCGCGCCATTCCGGCGTCACCCGCACCCAGAGCTTGAGGTTCACCTGCCGCCCGACGAGCTCCTCGATCCGGAGCCGGGCCTCCGTGCCGATCCGCTTGAGCTGCTCCGCGGCGGCGCCGATCAAGATCTTCTTCTGCCCGGGCCGCTCCACGTGGATCGTCGCGTCGATGTGCAGCGCGCCGTCGCCCGTCGGCTCGACGTAGCGCTCGATCTGCACGGCGCTGGCGTGCGGCACCTCGGCCTTCGTCGCGCGGAGGATCTGCTCGCGCACGTACTCGGCGGCGAAGAAGCGCGTGGGCCTGTCGGTGAGCTCATCGGGCGCGAAGCCCCAGGCCCGCTCGGGACACAGCTTCGCCACCTCGTCCAGCACGCGCTGGACGCCGTCCTCGCGCAGCGCCGAGATGGGGACGATCGCCGCGAAATCACGGATCTGCCCGAACGCGTCGAGGAGCGGCAGGAGCCGCGCCTTGTCCCGCACCCGGTCGACCTTGTTGAGCACGAACACCACCGGCGCCTCGCTCCCGAGGTCCGCGAGCAGCGCGAGGTCGCCCGGGTGCGGCGCGAACGGCGGGCCGTCCTCG
Organism: Sorangium cellulosum So0157-2; assembly: GCF_000418325.1. Classification (GTDB taxonomy): domain Bacteria; phylum Myxococcota_A; class Polyangia; order Polyangiales; family Polyangiaceae; genus Sorangium; species Sorangium cellulosum_D. The sequence goes on along the minus strand of NC_021658.1, from coordinate 10,058,535 downwards.
CCTTCCTTCGCGCGCCGCGGGAGGCGCGCGGGATCCGGGGCTTCCGTCACGAAGACGATGACGTCGGCGCTCCGCGCAGCCTCGCGCGCCGCCTGGTTCATCACGCGCCCGAGCTCGGTGCGCGGCCGGTGCAGCCCGGGCGTGTCGAGCAGCGCGATCTCCGCCGGGCCGTGGTGCACGACCCCGAGGATCGCGTCGCGCGTCGTCTGCGGCGTCGGCGAGACGATCGCGAGCGGGTGGCCGAGCGCCGCGTTGAGCAGCGTCGACTTGCCCACGTTCGGCCGCCCTACCAGGGCCACGCGCCCGGAGCGCCGCGGCAGATCGAGCGACGCGTCGGCCTCCTCGACCCGCCTCGGCTCGGCGCGCTTCCTTCGCTGTTGCTGCCCGCCGCCGAGCGCGCCCGCCGCGCGCTCGTGGAGCGGTCGCCCCTTCGCTTCGCCCCCCGGGCGAGGCTCGCGCCCCGCCTTGCCGCGGGCTGCGCTGGAGGAGCGCGCCGCGGCGCCGCGGTTCTTCCTGGCCTCCCGCTCCGCATCTCCCGCCTTGGCGGCGCGCTCGGCGCCGCCCCGGTCCGCCGCGGCTCGCCTGGCCGCGCGCTCGGCGCTGCCCCGCTTGCTCGCGCCGCGCGACCTGTCGTCGGGATGCGCCTCGTCTTTGCGTCGGGGCGGGCGCGCCCGCGGGATCGCCGCGTCGCCCGTCCGGGAATCCTCGCCGGACGATGCTCCCGGGCGGCCGGCGCGGCCACCGTTCCTAGCAGGACGGGGGCCAGCGGCGGCCGGGGAGGGCTTCGGCGCCTGCGGGCGCGTTCTCGCGCCCTGGGGCGCGCTCGGGGGACGGCCTTTCACCACGCCGCGCGCGATAGCAGACGCCCAGGGGGGCTACAAACGCTTCCCTACGATCCGTGGTCAAGAGCGCGCGAAGGCGGTAAGGGGATGCCTCGCATGTCGAGCGTCCACCGAGGGGATCCACGAAGCGGAGCCCCGCCCGCCGCCCCCGACCCGCCCGCGACCGGAGCCCCGTCCCACGACGAGGCGAGGCCGCGCGAGGACCGCTCGGCCGAGACCGGCGGCGCGCCGGCCGCGGGCCGCGCGGGCGCGGTGGACGGCGGCTTGCGCGGCGGCCCCGCGCGGCTCGCGGCCCTCGCGCTCGCGGCCCTCGCGCTGCTGCCCCTCCTCGGCAAGAGCGGGATCTGGGACCCCTACGAGCTCGACCGGGCCGACCTCGCCCGCCGCATCGCCCTCCACGCCTTCCACGCCGGGCGCGGCGTGGAAGGCGTGGATCTCGCCGATCCAGCCGGGCAGCTGCCGACCCTGACCGACCTCGGCATGGGCGAGCTCGGGTTCACCTCGATGGCGCTCGGCTTCCGGCTGCTCGGCCTGCACGACTGGGCCGGGCGCCTCCCGCTCGCGCTGTGGGGGCTCGCCGGCGCGCTCGTGCTCTACGAGTTCCTCGCCCGCCTCGTCGACCGCAAGGCCGGCCTGTACGGCGTCGCCGTGCTCGTCACGATGCCGCTCTACGTGATGCAGGCCCGCACCATGCTCGGCGACATCGTCACCATGGCCGCGCTCACGATGGCGTTCTGCGGGCTGACCGGCGCCCTGCTCGAGGGCGGGCGCGGGGCGCGGCGCGGCGCCGTGCTCGCGCCGGCCGCGTGGAGCGCGGTGGGGATCCTCGGCCTCGCCGCCGGCTACCTCAGCCGCGGCCTGCTGATCGGGGTCGCCGTCCCCGCGCTCGGCGCCGGCCTGACGTGGATCGTGCTCCGCACGTCCGGCGCCTGGCCCGCGCCGGAGCGCCCGCGGCCCACGCTCGGCGATCTCGTGGGCGGCGCTGCGCTCCTGCTCGGCGTCGCCGCGGCGGCGAAGGGCCTCCTCGTCCTCGCGAGCTCGAGCGCCGACGCGCCGCTCCCGCGCGCCCTCGGCGTCGCGCTCCTCAAGAAGCCGCCGGTCGAGTCCACGTTCGATCTCACGCTGCGCCAGCTCGGGCACGCGCTCTTTCCGTGGAGCGCCTTCCTGCCGTTCGCCGTCGGCCGGCTCTTCCGCGCGCCGGCCGCGGCGCAGGGGGCCGCGGCGGGCCTCGATCGCGAGGCCGGCGTGCGGATCGCCCTCGTCGTCACGTCGGCGCTCGCCTACGGCGCCTTCGCGCTGCTCGCGCCGCACGCCGGGGCGCTCCCGTTCAGCGGCCCCGCGCTCCTCGCCGCGATCGCCGCGCTCGCCGTCCGCGATCTCGAGCGCGGCGCCCCCTCCTCGCGGGCGCTCGCCGTCGGCTGCTCCGTGCTCGCCTTCGTCCTGTACCGCGATCTCGTCCTCTCGCCGGACCGGGCCCTCAGCGTCTTCTCCGTCGACAAGCCCGTGTTCCCGAAGAGCTTCGAGGAAGAGGCGGCCTCGGCGATGCGCTTCGTCCTGATCGCGTTCGCGGGCCTCGTGGCGCTCACCTGGTTCGAGGAGCAGCCCCGCGAGATCGACCGCGGCCTCAGGGCGTGGGCGCGTCGCCTCGACGCCGACGTTCGCGCCGGCGCCGAGGAGCTCGCGCGCATCTGGGGCGGCAACCTGCTCTTCCTGCTGATCGTCCTCGAGGCGGCGCTCGTCGGCGTCGGCGCGATGATCTTCGTCGGCAAGCGCATCGGATGGGGGACCGTGGCGCGGATGCCGAACCACCTCGCCGCCTACGGGATGAACGCGTGGTGGGCGCTGCCCTTGCTGCTCGCCGTCGGGCCCGTGGTGCTCATCGCGGTGCGCGATGCGTTCCGCTTCGTCGTCGCGCGCGCCTCCGTGCCCCGCGCCCTCGGCACGCCGCTCGCCGGCCTCGTCGCCGGCTTCGCGCTGAGCTTCTGGTACTACCCCGCGCTCGCGGCCCAGCTCTCCCCGAAGGAGGTCTTCGAGTCGTACGCGTCGCTGCGCAAGCCCGGCGAGCCGCTCGCGACGCTCGGCGTCCGGAGCCGCGCGGCGGCCTACTACCAGGGCGGCGAGGTCGCGTCGTTCAACGACGCCCCGCGGGCGTTCGCCTGGCTCACCGCCTCCGCCGCGGAGGGCTCCGCGGACAGCGCCGCCGCTCCCGGCGCTCGCCGCTGGCTCGTCGTCAAATCCGACGAGCTGCCCAGGTTGAACAGCCTCTTCCGCAAGCAGCACGGGCGCAACCTGCCCGTGCTCGACGGCCGGTCGAGCCAGATCGTCCTCGCGTCGAACGAGCTCGGCGGCCGTCCGAACGAGAGCTGGCTCAGCCGTGTCGTGCTCGACGAGCCCGTCGCTCCCGCGAACCCGCTCGACGCGATGTTCGACGATCAGCTGGAGGTGCTCGGCTGGGAGCTGACCGACGACGAGGGGCAGCAGGCCTCGAGCGTGGTCCCGCAGAAGAGCTACCACCTGCGGACCTTCTTCCGGGTGCACCGGCCGATCACCGGCAACTGGAAGATGTTCGTTCACATCGATGGGTTCCAGCGCCGTTACAACGGCGACCACGCCGTCATCGAGGGGCGCTACCCGATGAGCCTGTGGCAACCGGGCGACGTCATCGTCGACGACCACGAGCTCAAGCTCGAGCCCAACTTCACCCCGGGCGACTACGCGCTCTACGTCGGCTTCTTTTCCGGGGATGCGCGCTTCGAGGTGACGCGCGGACCTGAACACGAGAACCGCATCCGCGCCGGCGTCATCCGCGTGCGGTGAGCCGCCCGTTGTGGGATTCCCGACGCATGCCGCGGCGCGCGCGTCCTCCTGTGCGCCCGGCGACCCACGCGCGGTCCTCGTCGTCGAGCGCCCTCGACGCGCGTGCCGAAAGCGGCTAGTCGCAGAAACATGACCGGGGGCCGTGGTGACTCCAACCATCCGCCCGACACGCCTGGCGGTTCGTCGGCCACCCCCGCGCAGAACGGCGCCTACGGGGACGCTGGCCACACCGGCGAGGATGCCGAGTGCGAGATCCCTCCGGATTCGCTCAACCGACGCTCGTCCGAGCGGCTCGACGTCACCTGGCTCGTGGACTGCGAGACGGATGACACGTTCCTCTACGCCTCCATCACCAACATCTCGGAGATGGGCATCTTCGTCCGGACGACGCAGCCGCTCTCGATCGGCACGCGGCTCACGCTCCGCTTCTCGCCCCCGGGGGCCGAGGGCTCGTACGTGCTCGAGGGGACGGTGCAGTGGGTCAACGAGGTGCGCCCCCTCCACGACAACCCGAACCCCGGCATGGGGATCCGCTTCGTCGATCTCACGCCCGACGATCGCGAGCGCATCGTCGACACGATCAGGACGATCGCCTACATCCGCGACGCGCCGGTGAGATCGAACTGACGCGGGCGCCGGCGCGCGCCCGCGGCCGTCAGCGCGCCATCACGGCGTCGGGAGGCACGGCGTCGGGAGGCGCCGCCTGCGCGGGACCTTGCTCGTCTGCGCGCGGCGGCGCCGCGGGCTTCGCGGCGGGCCGCGACGCCGCCGCGGGCCGAGGCGCCGATGCCGGGGCGGGGGAGGCGGCGACCGGGGCCGCGTTGTGCGCCTGCGAGCGCGCGGCGTTCGCCTCGAGGCCCGCGAGCATCTGCTCGGCGCGGTCGCCGTACCCCTTCGCGGAGCGGAGCGCGAGCAGCAGCTCCCGCGCCTTCTCCGTCTCCCCGGCCGCCTGATGACACCGCGCGGCCTCCCACATCGCCGCGTGCGCGGCGGGCGTGCCCGGGTACTGCGCGCCGACCTCGTCGAGCTTGCCGACGGCGGCCGCGCAGCCCGACGTCCGTTGCAGCGTCTGCGCGTCCCGGAGCGCCAGCCTCGCGCCGTCCTCGGGGGCCGCTGCCCCGCGCGCGCTCTTCTCCTTCGCCGCCTCCGCCATCGGCCTGGGCGGCTCGCTCGCCTTGGCCTCGGCCATGCGCCGGCCGTCGCCATCGTCCGCCGGCGCGGCCAGGGCGGTCGGCGCGGGGACGCTGGGCGGCTCGTGCAGATCCGACGCAGGCTGGCCCCACTCGGTGACCCGCACGGGGGCCACGCCCGTCTTCGGCCGCAGCAGCAGCAGGCTCGATCCGATGACGAGCACGAAGAGCGCCGCCATCGCCAGCTGCGGCCGCATCGCGTGGCTGCCCGCCCAGGCCAGCGCGCGGAGCGCCTTGCGCCGGAACGGCGTCTTCTTCTGCGCGACCTCGACCGCCTCGAGGATCCGCGCCTCGAGCTCCTCGCTCGGCTCCTCGAGCGGCAACGGACCGGCGTCGCGGGCCGCGCGCAGCCCCGCGAACGCCGAGGCGCACCGGGCGCAGCTGTCCATGTGGCGCTTCATGGCCGCATGCGTCAGCTCGTCGAGCTCGTCGTAGAGCGCGTCCATCACGTGCTGGTCGAACTTCTCGCAGTCCATAGACAGCTCTTCCGGCGCGCTAGCGCAGCGCCCTCGCGTAATCCTCGTACTCCGAGAGGGCCTCCTGGAGCCGCTCCAGGGCGTAGCGCATGCGGCTCTTCACCGTGTTCTCGGGCACCCCCACGATCTGGGCGATGTCCTTGAAGGGCACGTGCCCGATCTCCCGGAGCAGGAAGACCTCCCGCTGCTCGTGCGGGAGGCTCTCCACGGCGCGGACGATGAGCTGCCCCATCTCGGCCCCGATCGCGACGCGATCCACCGCGGCCTGGGGCGCCGGGTCCGCGGTCCGCTCGCCGAGCGTGGGGCCGTCGCCGTCGCCGGAGCCCTGGTCGAGCGACGGGTGGCGCCGGAGCGACATCTTGCGCAGGTGATCGATGCAGACGTTGCGCGCGATGGCGTAGGCCCACGTGGTGAACCTCGCCTCGTGCTTGAAGTCGGAGGCGCTCTGCACGATCTTCACGAACACATCCTGCACCAGATCCTCGGCGACCGCAGGTCCGCGGACCTGCCGCAGGATGAAGTTGTAGATGGGCGTCTTGTGCCGCCGGACGAGCCCGGCAAACGCGGCGCGGTCGCCGCCCTGAAAACGCATCATCAGGGCTTCGTCGGTGACCTCCTCTCGAGAAATCGGGACCATCCTAGCTCCCGGAGCGGCCGAGCCTCTGCGGCGCTCCTTCGGCGGCCCGATCGGCGGGGTGTTCGTGGCGACGACCGCGGCGCCGGATCGGACGCGCAGCGCGGCTCGAAGATCTGAGGCGCTCTCCTTCCCCTGACACAAGCGCACCTTAGCGGATCCGCCCCCGAGCGAGCGAGCCCCCTTCGCCCGCGTCGATGGGAGGACGGCTGGCGTCCGGAGGCGCGCCCGCGCTCGGCCCCGTGGCGCCCTCGTGGCAGCCCACCGTCGACCGGCCGAGGACGCCGCGGGCGCGCGCCGGGTGAAGGGGGCAGCACGTTTTCCTCTGCACGTTTCTGCACTTTTTTGCATGGTCCGCGCCGCCAGCGGCAGGGCGCTGCGCCGGGAGAGCGGAAGCTGTCCAGGTCGTTGCGCTCCGAAGCCCGCCGCCACTAGACTCCCCGGCACCGGGCGTGAGGTCGCCCCCCTCTGCTGACGAGGGTAAAACCACGAGGTTACCTTTCGATGCGACTTATCAGGATGCTGGCTGTGGGGGTGGGGGCCTCGTTCTTGATGGCCGTGCCCGCCTTCGCGCAGAGCCCGGGCGGCGCGTCGGGCAAGGCCGCTGCTCCTGCCGCCTCGGTGGCGCCGGCCGCCTCGGCGCCTGCGAACGCAGCGCAGGCCGCCCCCGCGACGGGCGCCGCGGCTGCATCGCCCGGCACGACGGCCGCGCCGGCCGCATCGCCCGGCGCGACGGCCGCGCCGGCCGCGGGCGCCGCCGCCCCGGCGATGGACGGCCCGACGTACGCGGTGCGGCTGCGCGATCTGGAGCAGCGCATCGACGAGCTCAAGGAGCAGATCCGCCGCAGCCATACGCGGCTCTCGCTCCTCAGCGACACGATCCTCTCCGGCGGCGGCGCCGGCTCGCGCGCCTCGATCCGGTTCAACAACGAGCTGTCGAGCGCGTTCCGCGTGACCCGCGTGCTGATCGTCCTGGATGGCGCCGTCCAGTACAACAAGACCGATCAGTCGGGCGCCCTGGCGGAGCAGACCGAGATCCCGATCTTCAACGGCTCGGTCCCGCCGGGGGATCACACCCTCCAGGTGCTCGTGAACCTGCAGGGCAACGGCTACGGGGTGTTCTCGTACCTGCGCGGGTACCGCTTCGAGGTGCGCTCCAGCCATTCCTTCACGGCGGTCGAGGGCAAGACGATCAACCTCCAGGCGGTCGCGTTCGAGAAGGGTGGGGTCACGACCCCGCTCGAAGAGCGCCCGGCGGTCCGTTTCGTCGAGAAGATCGTGAGCGGCCTCTCGGATGCTTCCGGGCAGCCGGCCGCCGCCGCGGGTGGCAAATAGGTTCGAGCTCGTTAGGACAAGTCGCCATGACCTGGGACTCCGGATCGCGGGTTACCCCTGCCTTGCTTGGCCTGCTCCTGCTCGGCGCGGCCACGACCGCGGCCCCTGCCGACGCGTGGGCCCTGGACTCCGAGCGCGCCTACACGAGCGCCTCGCAGCAGATCAGCAGCGTCTCGTCCGGGCTGGGCGCCATCCACGCGGCGATCCAGAAGTCCCGCGGCGAGCAGCGCACCCCGGAGCAGCGCATCGCGGACGCCGTCCTGCTGATGGGGTCCAGGGACTACGAGCGCGCGGCGAACGTGCTGAACCAGGTGGTCGAGAAGCACCCGGACCACCCGACGGCCTTCCCGGACGCGCTCAACCTGCTCGGCGAGACGTACTTCCGGTCGAAGCAGTACCTCTCGGCCCGCCGGGTGTTCCAGCGGATCGTCGCGAGCGGCGCCGAGGCGCGCTTCGCCGCCTACCAGGAGAAGGCGCTCGGCCGGCTCGTGGACATCTGCCTCCGCATCAAGGACTACGACGCCCTCGACGCCGTCTTCGCCTCGATGAACAACGTCCCGTCCTCCGCGGCGGGGAGCGCCCTCTCGTACGCGCGCGGCAAGGGCCTCTACGTGAAGAAGGACTTCGCCGGCGCGAAGGCGGCGCTCGGCGCGGTCGACCCGCGGAGCGAGTACTTCCACCAGGCGAGATACCTGCTCGGCCTGATCGCGGTGAAGGAGGCGACGCCCCCGCCGGAGCCGCTCAAGGAGGGCGACGTGCCTCCGGCGGTGCCGAAGACCCGCTACGTCGCCGCGATCGACCTGTTCCAGAAGGTGACGCAGCTGCCGGCCGACACCCCGGAGCACCGGCGCGTCATCGACCTCGCGTGGCTCGCGATCGGGCGGCTCTTCTACGAGGCCGACCAGTGGGCGCAGGCCGTGCACGCCTACGGCCACATCGATCGCGTCTCGCCCGAGTTCGGGACGATGCTCTACGAGCTCGCCTGGGTGTACGTCCGCCTGGGCGACGTGGATCGCGCCCAGCGCTCGCTCGAGATCCTCGCCATCGCCGAGCCGGACAGCCAGAACATCGCCGACGGCTCGCTGCTCCGCGGCGACCTGATGCTGCGCGCCGGCCGGTTCGAGAAGGCGCTGAAGGTGTACGAGGGGGTGCGCGCCACCTACGACCCGATGCGCGCGCGCGTGGACGCGTTCCTCGGCTCGACGAGCGATCCCGCGGTCTACTACGACAAGCTGAGCCAGGAGCAGCTCGAGGCGCTCGACACGAACGCCGCGCTCCCGCCGCTCGCGGTCCAGTGGGCGCGCGAGGCCGAGGACGGCCCGGCCGCGTTCGCGGTCATCGACGACATCCACTACTGCCGCGAGCTGATCAAGCAGTCGAACGAGCTCATCGAGAAGCTGAACGCCGTGCTCAGCTCGCCCAACCGGGTGCGCGCGTTCCCGGAGCTCAAGGCCGGCGAGGAGAAGGCGCTCGCGCTGCTCAACCGGGTCGCGCTGGCGCGCCTCGCGCTCGGCCAGGGCATGGACGACGTGGAGGACGATCCGCTCTCGGGCGAGATCGGCAGCGCGCGCGCGCGGCGCCGCGCGCTCGAGAAGCGCCTCTCGAGGGTGCCCGTCACCGACGCCGACTTCCAGGACCGCGAGGCGCAGGCGCTCAAGCAGTGGAACACCCAGTCGCAGCGCCTCCAGCAGCTGACGCTGCAGATGGACACGCTGCAGGCGACGATCAACGGGCTCCGGCGGCTGCTCCACGAGGGGCCGCAGGCCGGGGTCGTCCGGGATCCCGCGAGCATCGCCCGCTTCGAGCACGAGCTCGCGCAGAACGAGCGCGACCTCGCGCTCTACCGCCAGCAGGCGGACGTGCTCCGCAAGCAGGTGAGCGCGGGCCGGGTGCAGGTCGGCTTCGGCGATCAGCGCTTCATCGAGGACGCGCAGACGCGCAAGGCGCACCGCGACGCGCTGATGCGGGAGGTCGAGCTGGCGGCGGCGGGCGCCGGCGGCGCGGATCTCGCGGCGTACGCGCAGCGGATCACGCCGCTGCTCCGCTCCGGCGACGCGGCGGACGCGAGGGTCGAGGCGGCGCTGCGCGAGATCGAGGGCGAGGTCGCGCAGAAGTCCTCGGGCCTCCGGCAGATCGTCGGCCGGGAGACGGCGAGCGTCGTGCACTACTCGGTGCAGCTCGACGCGCTCGACCGGGAGGCGCGGCTCGTCGTCGGCGAGGTCGCGATGCGAAACTTCGGCCTCGTCCGCGACCGGCTGAAGAACATCATCCTGCGCGCCGACGTCGGCATCACCGAGGAAGCGTGGGAGGTCCGCGAGGAGCAGATGACGCGTGTTCGCAGCCTGCAGGTCGAGCGCGCCCGTGAGGATCGGGTCCTCAAGGAGGAGCTCAACGAGGTCCTCGACGACAGCGGCGATCCGGAGGATGAGAAGTGAGCAAGGAGCAGGGCGGCGCGAGCGCGCCGCAGATCTCTGACGCGTCGCGCAGCGGGGCGCGGATCCTCGGAGCGGCGGGGGCGGTCGGCCCGCTCGGCGGCGTCGTGAGGGCGAGGCGCCGTCGCCCGCGCGGCGCGCTCGGGGTGGCCAGCCTCGCCCTGGTGCTGGCGGTCGCGCCCCTCGCGCTCTCCCAGCCGGGCGCTCAGCCCGCGCCGGCGACCTCCGCCGCCCCTGCGCCCGCGCCGACAGCGGCCGCGCCGCCGGCTCCGCAGACCGGAGCCGCCCCTGCGCCGCCGGGCTTGCCGCCGGTGCAACCCTTCGCGCCGCCGATGTCCGTCGGGCGCAAGCAGGCGCCGCCGCCTCCTCCTCCGACGCCCGCCCAGCTCGCCGCGCTCGCGGCGCTCGAGAAGGAAGCGGCCGCCTACGAGAAGGCGGCCCGCGACTACCGGAGCGCCATCACCCGCATCGTGCAGCACCACTACGAGGACAGGCGCCGGCGCATCCTCTCGTCGCTCGACCGGGAGATCGAGACGGAGCGGAAGGGCCTGCGCGACGCGCGGGAAGAGGCGATCCGCCGGCTCGAGGTGTTCGTCCAGCGCTACAGCGGCCCGAACGCTCACCCCGAGAACACGCCCGACGCGATGTTCCGCCTGGCCGCGCTCTACGAGGAGCGCGCGCGCACCGACTCCGACGCGAGCGAGGATCTCAGCGCCGCGCTGCTCCCGGCCATCGCGCTCTACAAGCGCGTCATCCACGAGTTCCCGCAGTACCGCGAGCTCGCCGGGATCTATTACTACCTCGGCCACGCGCTGAACGACTCGGTCCGTTTCCCCGAGGCGCAGCAGGTGTGGCGCTCGCTCGTCTGCCACAACAAGTACCCGTATCCCGTCGCGACCGATCCGAAGGACCCGACGCGCGACACCGTCGGCACGCTCCCGCAGGACCACGACGCCGACTACTGGACCGGCTGGGAGGCGCGGCACCCGACGCCCATCGGCTCCACGCCGGGCGGCCGGGCCCAGCCGGCCCGCAGGCCCGCGCGGGGCAAGGCCCCCGTCGTCGAGGACGAGACGGCCTACATCGATCCCTACCCCGACGATTGCCAGCCGATCCCGCAGAAGACGGCGCTCGGCGCCGAGCCCCGGTACGTCGCCGAGGTCTGGTGGCAGATCGGCGACTACCACTTCAACGAGATCGACCGCGCCGGCGGCCCGTTCAACTACAACAGGGCGGGGTCGGCGTACCGGCAGTCGATCAAGTACAAGAAGCCTCCTGTCCACGGCGTCGCGATGTACAAGCTCGCCTGGACGTACTTCAAGCAGCAGCGCTACGAGACCTCGGTGCGCCAGTTCATCGAGCTGCTCCGCTACACCGACGAGCAGGAGAAGCTCACGGGCGATCCGGGCGCGGATTTCCGGGCGGAGGCGTACACCTACATCGCCGGCTCGCTCACGTACCTCGACTTCGTCGGCCCGGGGCCGGAGGAGCCGTACATCCCGCGGAACGACGTCCTCGACGTCGAGACCGACCCGCGCATGGCCGAGCAGAAGATGCGGATCGCCATCGAGCGCGTCCAGGATCCCAAGCTGATCCCGCAGGATCAGAAGTGGACGGTCGAGATCTACAAGGCGCTCGCGCTGGAGTTCAAGGAGCTCAACCAGTATCGGAACACGATCGAGGTGAGCGAGATCATCCTCCAGAAGTGGCCGATGCACCGCGACGCGCCCGTGATCCAGAACCAGATCGCGGACATCTACGACACGCTGACGTCGCAGTCGCGCGAGGGGACGGCCGAGCGGGCGCTGAACTCGGCCAAGGCGCTCGAGGCGCGGACGAAGCTCGCCCAGTACGTCGGGATGACGCCGTGGGTCGAGGCCAACAAGGACGACCCCGAGGCGATCCAGACCGCCGAGCGGCTCGTGCGCGGCGGGCTCCGCCGGGCCGCGGCCGATCACACGAACGCGGGCAGCGCCCTCGTGCAGCAGGCGCTGACGATCAACGAGAAGGAGACGCGCGACCCGATCTTCGAGCGGGCGCTCGGCGAGTATCGCCTCGCCGCGCAGGGGTGGGCCGGCTACCTGGCCCAGGACGAGAACGCCCCGGACGCGTACGAGAGCCGGTATTGGCTGGCCGACGCGCACCACATGGTCGTCGTGATCACGGTGGCCATGGATCGCTCGCCCACGCGGCAGGAGGTCGAGCTGGCGAGGAGCACCGCGGTCAGCGTGCGGGACTCCAACGAGGACGACAAGTACCTGCAGCCCGCGGCGTACATGGTGGTCGACACCGCCCACCAGGCGCTCATGGATCGGCACAAGCTCTTCCAGCGGACGAGCGGCGCCGAGGGGCTCGAGCCGCGGGAGAAGGTCAAGATCGTCGGCGAGGGCGACGAGCAGCGCGTCGTCGCCGAGCCGCTGCCCGCGGAGGTCCAGGCGGCCGTCACCGCGCGGGACGAGTACATCCAGCGCGTGCCCCCCGCGCTCGACGCCCCGAAGAACATCGATCTCTACGCGTTCCAGGCGGCGGACTACTACTTCCTCTACGGCCAGTTCGCCGAGGCGCGCCGGCGGCTCGAGCCCATCTACGACGCGCAGTGCGGCAAGACGGAGTTCGGCTACAAGGCCTGGGAGCGGCTCACGACGATGTCGAACCTCGAGAACAACGTCGAGCAGAGCCGCAAGCTGGCCGAGGCGGCGCTCACGCGGAGCTGCGCTGTCAGCGAGGAGCAGAAGCTGAAGGAGGGCGACATCGCCCGGCCGACGATCTCGCGCGGCTACTACCTCGACGCGGCCCGGGCCTTCGAGAAGGCCGAGAAGATGCCGGACGGCCCGGCGCGCGTCGCCGCCTGGCGCGAGGCCGCGGCGCTCTACAAGGTCGCGCTCGAGAAGGCGCCGGCCCGCGACGAGGCGCCGGAGGCCGCCATGAACGGCGCTTACTGCTACAAGCAGGTGGGCGACTACGATCAGGCCATCGCGATGTACTCCCTGTTCATCAAGGAGTACGGAAACGAGGAGAACCTGGCGAAGCTCGAGAAGGGCGATCCGGAGGCGAACCCGCCGAAGAACCCCGATCCGAAGCGCTACGCCGAGCGGGTGAAGTACCTGAAGCAGGCCTACGACGCGCTCTCGGCCGCGTACGTCCTCTTCTTCAACTACCGCAGCGCGGCCGAGACCTACGACACCATCGCTCGCAACACGCGGTTCGAGCAGGCGGCGCGCCGGGACGCGGCCCGGAACTCGGTGCTGCTCTACGCGAACATCGGCGAGCGCGACAAGATGGCGGCCTCGCGCGCTACCTTCATGAGCCTGAACCCGCCCCCCGAGCAGAAGGCCGACATCGACTTCCTCGTCGCGTCGGCGGACCTGAAGGCCTGGGACGAGCAGGGGCCCGACGAGGGCCCGAACCGCGCCGCGCGCACCAAGGCCGTGCAGTCGATGGAGGCCTATTATACGGCCAACAAGAACAACCCGGCCGCGAGCGGGTATGTCGTCCAGGCGGCCTACCACGCGTCCAAGATGCGCGGCGCCGCCGGCGACCCGAAGGCGCGGGAGTGGTGCAAGAACACCATGACGGCGTTCACGTCGTTCCGGAGCAGGGCGACCGGCGACAAGAAGGCCCTCGGGTCGGTGCAGGCCGACATGGCGGCCGAGTGCGCCTACAAGGCCATCGACGACCGCGTCAAGGCCGAGTTCGACTACGACACGGGGCACCACCGCTACGAGGGCGTCATCGATCAGGTGAAGCGGGCCTTCGAGGCCGACATCGCCAAGGCCAACGATCGGTACTGGAAGGAGCTCCAGGAGGTCATCACCGCGTACGAGTCGCGGCCGTGGTCGGTCGCCGCGCGCGCGCGGCAGGGCTCGCTCTACGACTCCTGCCGCACGGGCCTGTACAACGCCCGCCCGCCGGGCCTCCGGCTCTACACGGACAAGGAAGAGAAGCTGCTCAAGCTCGCCGAGACGAGCGATCGCGAGGATCTCCAGGAGACGGCCGACGCGCTCCGGCAGAACCGGCGCGAGCAGTGGCGCGCGGCGCGCGAGCGGAGCCTCAACGACGCCGACAAGGCGATGGTCAAGTTCTACGTCGAGTCCGTCGTCTGGGCGAAGGCGTGGAAGGTGCGGAACCCGGCGGTGGACTACGCCATCCAGCGGCTCGCGTTCTTCACGGACATCCTCGGCGACGCCAAGCTCCGCGAGTGGAGCCAGGGGATCATCGATCCCGAGACGAAGCGTCCGTTCGAGTACAAGGACGGCATCTTCCTCCGGACGCGGCCCGGCATGACCCCGCCGCTCGCCCCCGACGGCCTCCCCTTGCCCCTGCCGGTCGTGCCATGAAGCGCCGCCTCTCCGTCACCCTCTTCGTCAGCCTGCTCGCGGTCGTGTCGCCGTTCGCCCTCGCGTCCTGCGGCGAGGAGGCGACGCCGCCGCCCAAGGCGCCCACCCGCCCCGTGACCGGCCCCGCTGGCGCGGCCCCGCCCGTCCAGGCGCCGTACGGCATGAACGACGCGCCGAGCTCGATGCGGCCGTACGACCAGCCTGCCCCGGGGGCGCCGGCGGCCATGAACGCCCGCGCGGCGGCCATCTACCAGGGCGGCCTGCAGGCGTTCGCGAACGGCGACCTCGCGAGCGCGAAGGCGCAGTTCGCGCAGGCGACGCAGGCCGATCCGCGCGCCCACCAGGCCTTCTACTCGCTCGGCGTCGCGCAGGAGCGGCTCCGCGACGACGGCGCCGGCGCGAGCTACCGCCAGGCGTTCACGCTCGTGCCCGACTACGAGCCGGCCATCGTCGCGTACGCGATGCTCCTCGCCCGGAAGGGCCAGCTCGGCGAGGCGGAGCGGCTCCTCAACGAGAAGCGCGGCCAGATGCCGAAGTCGGCGGCCGTCGCGGCGACGCTCGCGGAGATCAAGTCGCTCCAGAAGGACACCGGCTCGGCCCAGCGGCTCGCGCAGGAGGCGCTGAAGATCAACCCGGACTACCGGCCGGCGATGGTCATCATCGCCCGCGATCACTACAGAAACCGGCGCCTCGATCTCGCGCTGTACGCGCTCCAGGCGATCCTCGACGGGTTCGAGCCGGTCAGCGAGAACCCGCCGCGCGACAGGGACAACGCCGAGGCGCTGCTGCTCCGTGGCCTGATCTACCGGGAGCAGGGGCAGCGCGCCGCGGCGCTGGAGGAGTTCCGCAAGGCGGTGACGCGCCGCCCCGATCTCGTCGAGGCGCGGGTGCAGCTCGCGACCTACCTGCTCGAGGCGGGCAACGCCCAGGAGGCGCTGCCCCTCCTCGAGGGCGCCGTCCGCTTCGACGCCGAGCACGTGGCCGCGCACCTGAACCTCGGCGACGCCTACCGCCTGCTCGAGCGCTACGCCGAAGCGAAGCGCGAGTTCGACTGGGTGCTCGCCCGGAACCCGAACCTGCCTCAGGTCCACTACGACCTCGGCCTGCTGTACCTGTTCGCCCCGAGCGTCCCCGGCATGACGCCCAAGCAGCAGGTGGCGGAGGCGATCAAATCGCTCACGCGGTTCCAGGAGCTGCGCAACAAGGGCCAGCGCGACGACTCGGAGGAGCTCCTGAACCGCGCCAAGCTCAAGGAGGGCGAGCTCAACGCGGCTGCAGCCGCAGCGCAGCCCGCGGCGCCGCCTGCCGCCGAGGCGGACGGGGGCGTCGCCGACGCCGCGACCGACACGTGAGGGAGACCATGAGCATGTACAAGGCACTTGCGCTGGGTTCGGTCCTGCTCGCGATCCTCTGCCACGGCGAGCGCGCGAGCGCGCAGGAGAAGGGCAAGCAGCGCGGGGTCATCACGCTCGCCGAGGTGACGATCACCGGCCGCATCCAGAAGCCCATCGCGGCCGTCGACGTCAGCCGGATCCAGCCGAAGCTCACGCTCGCCGAGCTGCGCCAGCCCTTCCTGGACCGCATCGAGCAGGCGATCTTCAAGGAGCCGTTCTAGTGCCTCGGACCGGAGATCTCGCCGGATTTCCGGGCGCGCGCCGCGGGCGGTAGGCGGCGGCGTGTCCGCCGCGCTCTTCATCGCGCTGTCGATCGCGGCGAGCGGCGCCTGCGCCGCGATCTCGTGGAAGCACCCGGCGCAGGTCGCGCGCGCGACGGGCGGCGACCTGACGGCGCTCGCGCGCTCGCTCCGCGCGCTGCCCGCCGAGGCGCGGCTCTCCGAGCTGGCGAGGCGGTCGCCGCCGGAGAGCTGGGAGCGCCGGCTCGCGCTCGAGGTCATGTCCGCCGCGGACCCGCGCGCGAAGATCGCGGCGGCGAACGACCTCCTCGCCGAGCTCGAGCAGCGGCTCGACGTGGGCGCGGGGTGGCCGCGCGCGGCGGCGCGCCTCTCGGCGCTCGCCGCGCTGCTCCTCGCCACGCTCTCGTTCCTCGCGCAGGCCGGGCCCGCGGCCATCGCGCTCGTCCTGGTCGCGGGCGCTGCCGGCGCGATCGCGTCCGCGGCGGCCGGGCGCGCCGGCCGCGCCGCCGCCTCGCGGACGCGAGAGGCCGTCGACGCGCTCGTCGGCGTCGCACTGGGCCCGCTCGACGGCGCTGCCGGAGCTGCTCGCGCGCCGAGCGCATCGCCGCGACGATCGCGCCGCGCGTCCCCCTGAGCGCGGCGCGCTCTCCTGGACCGCCCCCAGCTGTCCGTGTACCCTCGCGGGCTGTGGTGCCCTCCGCTGCGCAGCGCTCCTTCCGCGGATCCAGGCCTGGGGCCCGCCGGGCCCTGGGGGGCGGCTCCGCCTGCTGCGCGCGGCCGGCGTCGGCCCCTGCGTCGTCCCCTCTCTCCCGGAGTCCTTTGGAATGACCCAGCAGCACCCGCACCCCACCCCGTCGCGCCCCGGCCAGCCCGGGCAGATGACCGCGGTCATGCGGGCGGTCGCACCGGTGACCGGCCCGAAGGTCCTCAGGATCGGCCTGGTCCAGGGGGGAAAGGTGATCGAGGAGCGCGTCATCAAGCAGCGCACCCACGTCACCATCGGGCCCAGCGAAAAGAGCATGTTCGTCATCCCGAGCAAGAGCATCCCGCCGAGCTTTCGGCTGTTCGAGCTCGTGGGCGGCGAGTACTTCCTCAATTTCCTGGACGGGATGACGGGCCGCGTCGCCTTCAAGGCCGGCGTCTCGGAGCTCTCCGCGCTCAAGTCGTCTGCCAAGCGCGTGGCCGTGGGCAATGCCCAGGCCTATCAGGTCCAGCTGAGCGAGGAGGCGCGCGGCAAGATCGTCGTGGGGGAGACGACGTTCCTGTTCCAGTTCGTCGCGCCGCCGCCGGTGCAGCCCAAGCCGCAGCTGCCCGTCTCGGTGAAGTCGGGGATCGCGAACGACATCGACTGGACGACCACGATCATCGCCGCGTTCTCGTTCCTGTTCCATTTCGGCGCCGTCGGGTCGATCTACTCCGACTGGATGGATCCGGTCGTCGACGATGAGGTCGACGTCGCGGCGCTGCTCGAGTCCGTGAAGCAGCTGCCCCCGCCGCCCGTGGTGGAGCAGCCGAAGGAGAACGTCGAGGCGCCGGCCGCGACGGCGGCGCCCACCGCCGAGGCGCCCAAGGCAGCGAGCGGCGGCGGGAACAAGGGCGCGGCTGCAAGCGCGGGGAAGGGCTCCGGCGGGATGAGCGACGCCCGCGCCTCGGCGCTCACCAACGAGCTCGCGCAGCTCGACATGCAGATGCTGGGCGCGCTCAATTCGAGCGGGAACGCGACGGCCAGCGTCCTGAGCTCCGGCGATGTGCCGACGGGCCTCCTCGAGAACGCGGCCGCGTCCGGGTCGGGCGTCGGCAAGGGGGGTGTGGCGGGATTGAACATGGGGGGTGCCGGTGGGGGCACCGTGCGCCCTGGCGCCGCCGGCGGCGGCGGCCTTGCGACCATCGGCAACACCGGGACCAGCGGTCCGGCGACCGCCGGTTCGGCGCAGCAGGTCAAGGGACCGGTCGGCAACGCCCAGGTGGGCGGCCCCGCGGTCGCCGGCGGGAGCGTCTCGAACGCGCCCTCCGTCGTGGCTGGGATGACCGCTGGATTCCGCCGGTGCTACAATAAAGGGCTTCAGGAGGATCCGAGCATGAAGGGGTCGGTCCGGGTCACCGCGAAGATCGGCCCGAACGGCGAGGTGCTCTCGGCGACCCCTTCCGGCGGCTCCGGCCTGTCCGGGACCGTGGTCTCCTGCGTGGTCGCGCGCGTCCAGAGCGCGCAGTTCGCGCCGCCCGAGGGCGGCGGCGCGACGGTTGTGATTCCTGTCACGTTCGTGAGCCAATAGGCCCGACGCCACCCAGCGCCGTGGACAAGACGCAATCCTCTCCCATCGCCAGAAGGTGAATGGCGTGATGCCGTCGCGCATCCAATGGGGAGAAACCTGGTACGGGTCCTCCCGACAGGGCGAGCTGCTGGCCGTTCGGCATGTTCATTGCGTTTTGACAATCACGTCTGCCCGCACTTATACTCCGCGGGCCTGACTTCCGGAGGCTCCGATGAAACGTGAACAGATCCCCGGCTTCGCAGCAGTTGCGCTGATCTCGGTCGTCATCGGCCACGGCATCGCTGCTGCGCAGGCGCAGACGGCGCCTCCGCCGGATGCGTCCGCGGGCCTCGCGCGGCAGGTGACGCTCTCGCCGGCCGAGCAGCTCGCGCAGAGCGAGACCTTCCTCGCTCGGATGGACGGGGCCCGGACGTCCGTTCGCCGCCAGCTCGAGACGGCCCGTTCGCAGCGAGACGTCGTGAAGACGCTCTGCTTGAACGACAAGCTGAATCAGATCGACGTCGCCATCCGCTCCGCCCGCGAGCGGCGGCAGGGCCTGGAGCTCGCCGTGAACCGGCGCGACGCCGATCTCTCCAATCACGAGTTCACGATCCTGACGGTCCTGCGCCAGCGCTCCGAGCAGCTGACCGCTGAGGCCAACCAGTGCATCGGCCAGGAAGCGGGCTATATCGGCGAGAGCGCCGTCAAGGTCGATATCGACGAGAACCTCCCCAAGGAGGATCCTTCCGAGTATCCCGTCAGCCAGATCATCATCGAGCCGCCTGCGTGCAGTAGCTGTTTTCGGTAGGCGACCGCCTCTCTCGGATTGCCACTGCCCAATAGGCGATGAAACCTCGTGACACCATAGTCGCTGCCGTATTCACACTAACTCTGTCCCCGGCGTTGGCCCTTGCGCAGGATCAGCCCTGGCTCAAGGATCGTCGCTACACCGAGGGCATCGGGATCCGCGCCGGCGATCTCGAGCTGCACCCGGGGATCGCCGCGGAGTTCGGCTACGACTCCAACTTCTTCCGCAGGGACGAAGAAGACGTGGCCAGCGTGGACGACATCGGGCCTGTCGGCTCGATGCGGCTCCGGATCACGCCTTCATTTTCGCTCTCGACGCTCAGCCAGCAGCGCCACGAGGTGACGCCCGACGCGCCGCCGCCGGACGTCGAGTTTCGCGCCGGCCTCGCCGCGACCTACGATGACTTCTTCCCGGTCTCCGGGTCGGAGCGCGGGCAGGAGCGGCTCGGCCAGCAGCGGAACATCGGCGGCTCGCTCGACGCCAACCTGACGATCCTGCCCCAGCGCCCCTGGTCCGCGGTCCTCGACGCGTCGCTCGGCCGGACCATCGCTCCCTCGGACATCGGGATCTCCAACCAGAGCTTCCGGCGCGTCCACGCGGGCGCGGGAGCAGAGCTCGTGTGGACGCCGGGCGGCGGGCTGCTCGATTGGCGGCTTGGCTATCGCTTCGCGGGCACGTTCTTCGAGCTCGACGAGTACAACAGCCTGACGAACATGCAGCACATCGTCCGGACGCGGGGGCGCTGGCGCTTCTTGCCGCGCACCGCGCTGATCTACGACGCGTCGCTCGGGTTCGTCGATTACCCGAATCCGGGCGCCCAGCTCTCCTCTCACCCGCTGCGCGCGCAGCTCGGGATCAACGGCCTCGTGACGTCGTCGTTCGGCCTCCTCGCGATGGCCGGCTGGGGCGCGAGCTTCTACACGCCGACCAACGACGGCGACGTCGTGAACGACTTCGACAGCGTCATCGGCCAGCTCGAGCTGAAGTGGTTCCTGACGCCGAATCCGTCGACCGACCCTGCGGCGGCGACGCTCGCGCTCTCGTCGCTCTCGGCCGGCTTCACGCGCGACTTCCACGACAGCTTCCTCGCGAGCTACTTCGAGCGCGACCGCGGATACCTCAAGCTGACCTATTTCTTCGGCGGGCGATTCCTGCTCATCCTCGACGGCGGCGTGGCTGCCCACGTGTTCCCCGGGATCCCGGCGGATACCGGGCGCCTCGTCGCAGCCGAGGAGCCCTGGACGGACGTCCGTATCGATGCCTCTCTGTTCGGCGAGTACCGGTTCGCGGACTCTCTGGGGATCAACACCACGCTGCGATATGGCAACAACATCAGCAGCACCGCCCTGACGATCCTCGACGAGTCCAACGCCCAGAACCATCTCGGATGGCAGCAGTTCGAAGCCTATCTGGGCGTGCGCTGGTTCATGTGATGCGACGCTCGGGTCGGTGGGCCGCCGCCTTCCTCGCGCTGGTGATCGCCGCCTGCTCGTCGCGCCAGCCCGGGCCGGTGAACCTGCCGCCTCCGGTGGAGGCGACGACGATCGGTGTCGGGGACGTGTTCGAGCTCCGCGTCGTCGGGGAAGACAAGCTGCCCACGACGTTCACCGTCGCGCCGGACGGCACCGTCGACTTCCCCTACGTGAAGCGGCTCAAGGTGGCGGGCCTCGAGCCTCAGGAGGTGGCAGAGCTCGTCCGCGCCAAGCTCATGGAGGGACAGGTCCTCACCGACCCCAGCGTGAGCGTGAGCATCAAGGAGTACAACTCGAAGCGGGTTGAGGTGCTCGGCGAGGTGCAGAAGCCCGGATCCCTGCCGCTCCAGCCTGGCATGACGCTGCTCCGCGCCATCTCGATGGCGGGCGGGTTCAACAGCATCGCGAACAAGGATCGGGTCACGATCCGCAGGAAGTCCCAGGGCAAGACCGTCTTCGCCACGGTCTCGGTCGAGGACATCATCGACAACAAGATCCCCGACGTGCCCCTCCAGGCAGGGGACTCGATCAACGTCGCCCAGCGCGTCTTCTGAGGGACGACGCGCCCGAGCGACGGCGCGCCGTCCGCCGCCGCTCGATCGACGTAGCGCGACGTAGCGCGCGGCGCGCTCAGTTCTTTCGCGCGAGGCGGAAGTGCTTCCGGCTCGTCGCCGGATCCACGGTGGGAGGCTCGATGCGGAGCATCGTCAGCGAGACCTCGCGCACGCGGCCGTCGCGCTCCTGGCGGAGGCGGATCCGCTCGCCGTCGGAGCTGATCACGGTGCACTCGCCGAAGTGGAAGTGGGTCACGCTGTCGCCCACTTCCGGATAGATCTCCTCTTCCTGGCGAGGGCGAACCGGGCGCTGCGGCAGCGGCACGGCCACGGGCTCCGCGACCGATGCCGCCGGGCGGGCAGGCTCTGGAGCGGGGGCCGGCGGCGCTCCGCGGGGCGGCTCGGCGGCCGGCGGCGGGGCCGCAGCGCGGGGCGGCTCGGCGGCCTGCGCCGGAGGCGCCGCGCGCGCCGGCTCGGCGGCCTGCGCCGGAGGCGTCAGCCGGGGCGTCTCGCTCGCCGGGATGGCGGTCGACTGGGCCACGAGCTGCATGAGGCCCGTTCGATCGTCGAACGCCCGCGCGAGGGGCAGATCGTCGAACGCCGTGACGCGGAGCTCGAGCCCGTAAACCCGAGCCCAGACGAGCTCGCCGGCGGCGAGCTGGAGACCGACGCCAGACTCGCGGGCGAGCGTGGCCGACAGGCGCAGCGAGGTCTCGCCCTGCTGGAGCGCGACGCTCCCGGAGAGCGCCACCACGTCGCAGGGCCCCTCGAGGACGCGCGTCTTCGCGTAGGCGCGGGAAGCTTGATCGAACAGCGCGATCTCCGCCTTCTCGAGCGAGCCGATCCCCTCGATCCAGCCGGCGCGCGCCTCGGCCTCGTCAAGGGCGCGCACGAGCGCCGCTGGGAGCTCCTCGCCCCGATCGAGGCGGATGATCAAATGACGGGCACGGCGTGCCTCGAGGACATTCATCGCAGTTTCTTTTCTCCGGTCGTCGAGGAGGCTGCCCCCGGAGCACGGCGTGCTTCTTCCGAGCGCCGAGCGCGGGTCGCCGTCACCTCGATCTGGGGCGCGTCTTTCGCGCGCATGGCTGATGTGTCGCCAGCGGCGGCCGTGATCCGGTCCGCCGGGAACCCTGCGCTGGCGAGGAGCTCCTTGACGGCGCTCGCGCGCGCGCCGGCGAGCTCGATCGCGCGCGCTGACGAGTCGCCCTGGCGATCGGGGTAGGCCTCCACGATGACGACGTCGAGGGGCATGCGCCCGCGCATGAGCTGGGCGATCATGCCGATCTGCGCCGCCAGGGCCGGCGGTACCCGCGCGCTGCCCGCGGGGAAGCGGGCCAGGCCGTCGAGGAGGATCCGATCGCCGGACCACTGCGGCAGCGACCTGGCCGCCGGCTCGGGGCAGCCGTCGGCGTCGTTCGCGCCGTCGATCGTCTCGGCCGTCACGGGGCACGCGTCGACCGCGTCGGCCACGCCGTCCTCGTCGTTGTCGCGCTCGGGGCAGCCGTCGTCGTCCTGGAAGCCGTCGCGATCCTCGGGCTCGTCCGGGCACCGGTCGCTGGCGTCAGGCACCTGGTCGATGTCGTTGTCGGGATCGGGGCAGCCGTCGTCGTCCTTGAAGCCGTCGGCGTCCTCCGCGCCGTTCGGGCACGTGTCGCGCTGGTCCGGGATCCCGTCGCCGTCGTTGTCGGGATCGGGGCAGCCGTCGCTGTCCTGGAAGCCGTCGCGATCCTCGGCGGCGTTGCGGCAGGCGTCGGCGTCGTCCGGGACGCCGTCGCCGTCGTCGTCGGCGTCGGGGCAGCCGTCGCCGTCCTGGAAGCCGTCGATCGTCTCGGCCTCGTCCCGGCACCGATCGCGGTCGTCGGGGATCCGATCGCCGTCGTTGTCCGGGTCGGGGCAGCCGTCGCCGTCCTGGAAGCCGTCGCGATCCTCCGCGACGGCCGGGCACGCGTCGTCGCGATCCAGGACGCCGTCGGCGTCCGCGTCGCGCCCCATCGGCGCGTAGCGCAGCCCCAGGTTGAACCGGAAGCGGGGCGCGGTGAGCGTGCCCTCGGCGGAGAACGGGATGGCGCTCCCGCCGCCGGCGGACAGCGAGACGTCGCCGGCGAGGAACGGAGCGCTCGTCGCCGAGAGGATCCACTCCGCGGGCACCAGCGCCGCGTCGCGGGCGGGCTGCTCGGCGAGCGTGTAGAGGGCGAACGCCTCTGCCGACGCCGTGAGCCAGCGGCCCGGGAGCACGTCGACCGCAGCGCCGAGGGCGCCGAGGAGCTGCGAGCCGATCTCGACGTCGTACACCGCGCTCGAGCCGCGGATCCGGGCCCCGACCTCGGCCGCGAGGCGGAGGTCGCCGAGCTGGTACGCCGCGGCGGCGGTCGGCGCGAGCGTGACCGTCCCGGCGCTGGCGAACGCGGCCTTGTCGCCGGTGGGCAGGCCGAGCTCGAGGCGCGCTGCGAGCGAGAAGCCGTCGAGCGGGCCGCTCCGGGGCGGCGGCACGATGGCGAACGCCGCGCCGAGGCGCGCGTCGCGCATCACGCTGCGGTGCAGCACCGCGTCGGTGCCGAGGACGTCGGCGAAGCCCGCGCCGTCCTGGTACAGCGTGACGGGCGCGGCGACCGTGACCTCGAGGCGATCGGTGAGCCCGAGCGACCACACGAAGGTCGCGTCGACGATGTTGTCGAGCACGTGGACGACCGTCCCGCCGGGGTTGGGCGAGGTGACGCGCAGGCCCGCCGGCCGCGACAGGTAGCTCGCCACGAGGCCGAACGAGGCCTTCGCGCTCGGCGCCGTCCCCGTGCTCCCCACGGCGAAGAAGGGGCCGCCGCCCGCGTGGGGCCAGAGGTTGTCGGCGTCGATGCAGCTCGACAGCCCGTGCGCCGGCGCGCACTCGTCCGCGCGCGCCGGCCCCGGAAGGAGCGCCGCCATGAAAAAGCCGGAGGCCACCAGCAGCGGGAGGCTTGATCGTGCCGGCACCCTCCAGTTGGCGCGCATCGCGCCCGACCCTCTACTACTGCCGGGGTGAGAGTCAAAACAGCAATCGTCTCAGCGCGATCCAGGGGCACCCGACGCTCCGGCGGCGCGCTGCGCTCCGCGGTCGGTCCCGCGCCGTGCTACGACCACGCCCGGCCGGGGCCGGCGCCGCCGGCGCCCGCACGACCATGATCGACGACGCGCACCCGCTCCTGCTCGGCTCCGGCTCGCCGCGCCGGCGAGAGATCCTGACCACGCTCGGCCTGCCTCTCCGCGTGGCGGCGGCCGAGGTCGACGAGGCGGGCCGCCCCGGGGAGGGGGCTGCGGCTTACCTCGAGCGGGTCACCCTGGCGAAGCTCGCGGCCGCGCGGCGCCTGCAGCAGGCGGTCGGGGCCGGCGCGATCCTCGTGGCCGACACCTCGGTCATCCTCGGCGACTCCATCCTCGGCAAGCCCCGGGACGAGGGCGACGCGCGCGCCATGCTCCGCGCCCTCTCGGGCCGCGAGCACCAGGTCTGGACCCGGTTCGCCATCGCCGGCGCCGAGGCCGATCTCGCGCCTGCAGCCACCCGGGGCCGCGCCGAGGCCCTCCACGCCGAGACGGTCGTGACGCGGGTGCGCTTCCGCCAGCTCGATGACGACGAGGTGGCGTCGTACGCGGCGACCGGCGAGGGGCTCGACAAGGCCGGCGCTTACGCGATCCAGGGGATCGGCGCGTTCGCCGTCGCGGGCATCGAGGGCTCGTACTCCAACGTGGTCGGCCTGCCGGCGTGCGAGGTCGTCGCGGCGCTGCGCGCCGCCGGCTTGCTCGCGCGCTTCCCGCTGTCGCCCGCGCGCTCGTCATGAGCGACGACGCCGCGATGGCCGCGCGCCGGCGCGACGGGGGCGCGATCTTCGCCCTCGCCCTCGCCGCGCGGATCGCCGCCGTCGCCTGGGCGGCCGGGCGCTTCCCGCCCACCGCCGACGGCACCTACTACCACCGCATCGCCGAGCGGATCGCGGCGGGGCTCGGCTACACGTGGCTGTGGCCCGACGGCGTCGTCACGTACGCCGCGCACTATCCGGTCGGCTATCCGGGCGCCGTCGGCGCGCTGTACGCGGTGTTCGGCGCGCGCCCTGCGGCCGCCATGCTGCTCAACGCCGTCGTCGGCGCGCTCGCGGCGCTCGCGGTCCACCGCCTGGCGATCCGCGCCGCGCCGCGCTCGCGCGTCCTACCGGCGCTCTCGGGCGCGCTCGTCGCGCTCCACCCCGGGCTCGTCGCGTACACCCCGGCCGTCATGACCGAGGGCGTCACCGGCTCGCTCGTCGCCTGCGCGGCGTGGGCGTCCGCGCGGGCGCGCGAGCGCCGTCCGGCGCTGGCCCCGTTCGCCATCCTCGGGCTGCTCGTCGGCGCCGCCACCCTCGTCCGCCCGCAGGCGCTCCTGCTCGCGCCCCTCTTCGCCGGCGTCGCCCTCCTCGGCGCTCCGCGCGGCGACGGCGCCCGCCTCCCCGGGTCCTTCGCCGCGGGCGCGGCGCGACGCGCGGCGCCCGTCGTCGTCACCGTCCTCGCGGCGCTCCTCGTGTGCGCGCCGTGGACCGCGCGCAACTGCGTGCGGATGAACCAGTGCGCGCTGGTCAGCGTGAACGGCGGATGGAACCTCCTCATCGGCGCGGACCCGGCCTCCACCGGCGCCTGGGCGCCCATCCAGGTGCCCGAGGCGTGCCGTGAGGTCTTCGACGAGGCCGGCAAGGACGCGTGCTTCGGCCGAGAGGCGCGCCGCTACATCGCGGAGCACCCGGGCGCATGGCTCGGCCTCGTGCCCCGGAAGCTCGCGGCGACGTTCGACTATTGCGGCGCGGCCGGGTGGTACCTGCACGCCTCGAACCCGGCGGCCTTCACTGAGGACGACAAGGTCGCGCTCGGCGCCGTCGAGACGGTCTTCGAGCGCCTCGTCCTGCTCTGCGCGCTCGTGTGGGCAGCGCGCAAGCCCGCGCCGACGCCCGGCGCGCTCGCCGCCCCTCACCCCGACGACCGCGCTCGCGGTCCCTCGCTCGCGCAGCGGGCGCTCGTGCCTGCCCGGCTCGCGCTGTTCGCGCTGGGGGTCGTCGCCGCGCTGCACGTCCACGCATGGGTGGGCTACCTCGCGCTCCTCGGCCTGGCGCTGCTCCAGGGTCGCGCGCTGCTCCGGGCGCCGGTGCTCGCGCTCTCGGCGCTCGCCGTCCTCGCCGCAACCGCGGCGACCCACGCGGTGTTCTTCGGGGCCGGGCGCTACGCGCTCGTCGCCTTCCCGCTCCTTTCGGGGCTCGCCGCCCTCGCCGCGGCGCGCCAGAGCCCGGAGCAGCCGCGCGCCGGCGCGCCGCACCCCGCGGGCGGCGCGCCCTCCGCGCCGCCGCTCGGGCGCGGGTCGAACGACGAGCTACTTTGACAGCGCCGCCCGGGCTGCTGCATCCTAGGCGCCCGCCGGCTCGGGAGCGCGTGCCCCCGGCCGGCGAACCTGGAGGAGAGACGGATGCCCTTGATTGAAACGGAAGAGGCGGCGCGACGCCTCGCGCGCGCCATCGCAAGCGATCTCTCGCTCTACAACGAGGAGAAGATCGTGCAGGGCATCCAGCAGGATGACCTCTTCACGGTCCTCTCCGAGGAGATCGAGGAGGGCCGCGCCCTCTACAAGAGCCGCGTCTCGCCGGATCTCTACCAGAAGAATTTTTACGACCGCGCCCTCGTGGACATCCTGATCAAGTCCAAGGGCCACATCAAATCGAAGATCTGGTAGCGAGCCTCCGCAGCTGGTCGAGCGCGCTGCGCATGTCCGCGGGCAGCGCGCTCTCCCAGCGCACCGGCCTCTGCGTGGCGGGGTGGATGAACCCGAGCACGCGCGCGTGCAGGGCCTGCCGCCCGAGCTCCTCCGCGATCGCCCGGACCGCCGGCTTCTTCGGCGGCTTGCCGTAGAGGGGGTCGCCGAGGACGGGCGTCCTGCCGCGCTCGGCGAGGTGCACCCGGATCTGGTGGGTGCGGCCCGTCTCGAGCGAGCAGGCCACGACCGTCGCCGCGTCGCCGAGCCGCTCGAGCACGCGGACGTGGGTCACCGCGCGGCGCGGCGCCGCGCCGCCCGCGCCGGGGTCGCTGCGGACCCACGACGTGAAGCGGAGCCTGTCGGTCGGGTGGCGGCCGTGGAGCGTGTCGTAGGTGGCGTCTCGCGCCTCGCCCGCCACGATCGCCGCGTACTCGCGCTCGATCTCGTGCCGCGCGAACCGCGCCTTCAGCGCCTCGCGGGTGGGCTCGTCCTTGGCCACGACGAGCAGGCCGCTCGTGCCTCGGTCGAGCCTGTGCACGATCCCGGGGCGGACGTGGCCCATGGGATCGCGCGGATCGGCCGGCGCCAGGGCGAACCCGGGCAGGGCGAGCAAGCCGTTGACCAGCGTGCCCGACGCGTGCCCGCGCGCCGGATGCACGACGAGCCCCGCCGGCTTGTCGATCACGAGCAGGTGCTCGTCCTCGTACACCACCGGGATGGCCACGCCGGGATCGGCCGTCGCCGCGGAGGGCGACGGCTCCTCCGGCCGGACATCGACCAGGGCGCCCGAGCGCACTGCCACCGACGCGCGCGCGGGCTCCCCGTCGACGAGGACCCGACCGGCGGCGATCCACCGCTGCACCGCCGCGCGCGAGGTCGCGCGGCCGGCGCGCTCCAGCAGGTGGACGACGAGCTTGTCGAGGCGGTCGTGAGGGTCGCCGTCGTCCACCCGAAAGTGGAGCGCTTCCGCACCGGCAGCCATCGCGTTCGTCACGGGCGTCGTTCACGGCCGAGCGGCGCCAGCCGAGCGGCGTCGCTGCCGCGCGATCAATACTCCGTATCGCCCTCGTCGTCCTCTTCGGCGGTCCCGAGCTCGGGGTTGAGGGCGACGTGCGACTCGAGGTCCTCGAGACGCTGCGCTTCGGACAGCCTGGCGAGGCCGCACTGCTCGACGAGGTACAGGTCGAACGCCGTGTAGCGCGGGAAGACGCGGACGTTCGTGTCCTCGTTGTCGAGGCCGAGGATGACGAGCTCGCCGTCCCGCCTGGCCTCGCCGAGGTAGAGCGCGTTCCACGGGTGACCGGGGAGGTTGGGCAGCCGCACGACCTTGCCCCGGAGGCGCGACTCGGTCCAGCCGAGGTCGGTCTTCGCCTCCGCCAGCTTGCGGACCGAGGTGAGCTTCGGCCGCGGCGCCGACGGATCCTGGCCGAAGCGATGCCGCCCCTTGAACCGCGGGCCCAGGCTGTCGAGGGTGAAATCGAACTCCAGGAACGCCCGCAGCGTGGGCGGCAGCTCGACCATCAACCTCGACTCGAGCGCATCGAGCGCCGCCTGGCTCGCTCCCACGGCGGCATGGCTGGAGGGGCGCTTCTTCAGTTGCGCGATCACCCGATGCACAAGCTCAACGCCACGTTCGATCGATGCCATGGTTCCACGGGCCGCAGTTGCGCGGCGTTCTTCAGGACCCAAAGGGCCTCACTGGGGCCGCGTTCTCGGCCCCGGCTGTTGCGGGTTCGTCGCGCGCTCGGGCGGCACTCTACATCAGCCGACCGGGAGCGCGTCCCTCTAGGTGCCTACCGGTCCGGTCCGCTCGGTGTCAACCCGCGATCGCACCTGCTGTCGATCATTCATCCGCAGGAAGCGGCCGAGCGGCGCCTCCCTTGGTCCCCCGTATGCCCCTCACCCACGCCTCGACGAACGAGGTCCGCCTCGCTCCCGTGAGCGGAGGGTACGCCGCGCCCGCCAGATCAGGACGACGACCGCGCCGAGCACCACGGTCGCGCCGACCGCCAGGATGACCCACTGTGGCGCAGGATAACGGCCGCGCTGCAGGCCAGGAGGCGGCCGCTCGACCTCGATCTGGAGCTGCGCGGCCACGGGGCCTCGTTACACGCGGACGCGTCGACCTGCAACCGATCCGCGGCGTGAGCCGGCCGGATCCGGTGCGTCACCCCACCCGACGCCTACGATGCCCAGCCACGCAAGAGCGAGGCGGCAGGCCGCACGGCACATGCAGGCATCCGGTCGGCATCAAGGGATCAAAACTTGCTTTCGTAGAAATTCGGGCGTGTACATTGAAGCGACGCGTGGGCACCCTGCGGCCGGTGCGAGAGGGTGAGAGATGAAGCCGGGCTCTTCAGCATGGGTCGGGGAGGCGCGTCGGCGGTCCCCTGGGATTCGACGATTCCTCTTCGCGATCGGGGCGTGGGCGGCTCTCGGGGTGATGGCGGGGGCGTGCGGCCGGACGAGCCTCCTCGAGCTCCCGGGGGCCGGCGTCGGCGGGCTCGGAGGCGGCGGGGGCGGCCCGACCAGCGCGAGCGCGTCGACGTCGTCGAACGGCGGCGGCTTCGGAGGCTTCGCGGCGTGCGGCGGCGACTCGGACTGCGACGACGGCGACGCCTGCACCCGCGACAGCTGCGTGGACGAGCGCTGCGACCACGAGCCCCGCGACGACGACGACGACGGCGTGGGTCCGACGATCTGCGGCGGGAGCGACTGCAACGACTTCAACCCGTCCGTCTTCCCGGGCGCTCCGGAGATCTGCACGGACGCGGCGGACAACGACTGCAACGGCGTGAGCGACTGCTTCGATCCCGCGTGCGCCGCAGGACAGGACTGCGGCTGCACCCCGCGCCCCGGCGGTGAGCGCTGCGACAACGGCGCCGACGACGACTGCGACACGCTCGTCGACTGCTTCGACGCGGACTGCTCGGGGACCCGCGCCTGCGCCTGCTCCGCCTCGGAGAGCGGGGCGTGCGGCAACGGGGTCGACGACGACTGCGACGGCACCTTCGACTGCGACGACGGCGACTGCGGCTCCGACCCGCGGTGCGCCTGCAGCGCGATCGGCGAGCGCTGCGACAACCGCACGGACGACGACTGCGACCTCCTTGTCGACTGCGCCGACCCGGACTGCCGCAGCAGCTTTCCTTGCGTGTGCCAGCCGCCCGGCTCGCTGGAGCGGTGCGACGACGGCCAGGACAACGACTGCGACGGGCGCGTCGACTGCGCGGATCCGCAGTGCATCACCGCGCCGGCCTGCGAGGTCTGCGTGCCGGAGGTCTGCGACGACGGCGTCGACAACGACTGCGATGAGCACATCGACTGCGCCGACGCCGCCTGCGTGTTCGCGCCGAGCTGCGAGCCGACCCCGGAGCAGTGCAACAACGAGCTCGACGACGACCGCGACGCCCTGACCGACTGCCAGGATCCGGACTGCGCGAACAGCCCGGTGTGCGTGCTCGAGCAGGCGAACTGCCTCTCGCCGAAGCGCATCCCCGGGACCGGCACCTACACGGGGGACACCACCGGCCA
Organism: Sorangium cellulosum So0157-2; assembly: GCF_000418325.1. Taxonomy (GTDB): domain Bacteria; phylum Myxococcota_A; class Polyangia; order Polyangiales; family Polyangiaceae; genus Sorangium; species Sorangium cellulosum_D. The sequence continues at coordinate 10,028,479 of NC_021658.1, read as the reverse complement.
CGTGAGCGAGACCCGGGGCGCGTGCGGCGGCGACGCCGGCGAGGCGGTCTTCTACTTCGTGCTCACCGCGCCGTCGCGCGTGCACCTCGACACGCGCGGGTCGCTCTTCGACACGACGCTCTACGTCCGCACCGGCATCTGCAACACCGGCCGGGAGATCGGCTGCGATGACGACGGCGGCGGCGAGTCGTGGGCCTCCCGGCTCGACTTCAGCATCCTCTACCCGGGCACGTACTTCGTCTTCCTCGACGGCTTCACGGTCGATCCCTTCGGCGGCGCGAACGAGGGCCCCTTCGCGCTCAACGTCGAGATCGTCCCGAACCCGAGCGAGATCTGCGGCGACGATCTCGACAACGACGGCGATCACTACGTCGACTGCGCCGATCCGGACTGCGGCGCCTTCGGCCCCTGCCGCGGCTGCGCGAGCGGCGCCGCGCCCGGCCCCGAGTTCGGGACCGCCGCGTGCACCGACGGGATCGACAACGACTGCGACGGCGCGCTCGATTGCGCCGACGAGGACTGCAGCGCAAGCGACTTTTACGTGACGGAGTGCTGCGACGGCCGCGATGACAACGGCAACGGGATCCCCGACGATTTCAGCTGCCGATGCGCCTCGGACGCGGATTGCGACGCGGGGCAGATCTGCTACACGCACACGGCGTATACGTGCGGTTTGCCCTGCAACAGCTTCTTCGGGAGCATTTGTCCCTTCGTGGCGCCGGGCTCGCACTGCAACGACGCGACCAGCCAGTGCGAGTTCTGAGGGCCCGCGGGCCGGCGCCTTCGCCGGCTCCGCGCGCACGGCGCTCCCCCGCTGGCGGTCGCCCGGGCTAAGGTCACGCCATGGAGATCCTCATCATCCGCCACGGCCAGGCCGTGGATGACGCGCCTGACCTCGGCGACGCCGGTCGCTGGCTCACGGGCAAGGGTCGCAAGGTGACCCGGCGCGTCGCGAAGTGGCTCGCGAAGCAGAAGGGCCGACGCCCTGCGGCGATCTGGACGAGCCCCCTCGTGCGCTCGGTGCAGACCGCGGAGATCGTCGCCGAGGCTGCCGAGCTGACCGACGACGTCTCCGTCATCGCCGAGCTCTCTCCCTCGCGGGACACCGCCGAGATACTCCGCCTGCTCTCGCAGTATCAGGGGGCTCAGCCGCTGGCGCTCGTGGGGCACGAGCCCTCGCTGTCGGCGCTGGTGACATCGCTGCTCGGCGACGTCGGCTGGACGGGCCTGAAGAAGAGCGGCGTCGTCGCCGTGAGCTGGGACGGGCGTGGGCCGGGTACGCTGCGCTTCGCGCTGGATCTGAAGGCCATGAAGGCGGTCGACCCGGTGAAGGAAGCGCAGCAGCAGGCGCCTCGCTCCCGCTGAGCGCCGCCCGCGCCTCGGCGCCGCTCAGCGCGCCGACCGCTCCACGGCGCTCAGCACGTCGACGTCGCGCACGCCGTCCGCCTCGGCGCGGTACGACAGCACGATCCGGTGCCGCAGCGCCGGGATCAGCAGGGCCCTCACGTCGTCCACGTCGGCCGCTGCTTCGCCGCGGAGCGCCGCGCGCGCCTTGGCCGCGATCACGAGCGCCTGGCTCCCGCGCGGCCCCGCCCCGTACCGCACGTAGTCCCGGACCTCCTGCGCGGCGCGGTCGGTCCCCGGCCGCGTCGCCCTCGCGAGGCGCACCGCGAGGTCTACGGCCTCGTCGGTCACCGGGATCCTCGGGATGAGGCGGCCGATCGCCCGCACCTCGGCCGCCCTGAGCACCGCCTCGATCGCGGGCGGCTTCCCCGACGTCGTCCTCCGCGCCACCTCGCGCTCCTCGGCCTCGCTCGGGTAGGTGACGTGGATCTCGAGCAGGAAGCGGTCGAGCTGCGCCTCGGGCAGCGGGTACGTCCCCTCCTGCTCGATCGGGTTTCGCGTCGCGAACACCTGGAAGGGGTCGGGGAGGGCGTGCGTGGTGGTCCCGACGGTCACCTTGCGCTCCTGCATCGCCTCCAGCAGCGCCGCCTGCGTCTTCGGCGGCGTCCGGTTCACCTCGTCCGCGAGGACGAGGTTGTGGAAGATGGGTCCGGGCTGGAAGCGCAGGCTCCGGGAGCCGTGCTGCTCGTGCAGCACGTCGGTCCCCGTGATGTCGGCGGGCAGCAGGTCCGGCGTGAACTGGACGCGCCCGAAGCTGAGGTCGAGCGCCTTGGCGAGCGACGACACGAGCAGCGTCTTGGCCAGCCCCGGGACGCCGACGAGCAGCGCGTGCCCGCGCGCGGCGAGCGTGATCAGCATGGCCTCGACCACGTCGTCCTGCCCGACCACCGCCGCCGCGATCGCCGAGCGGAGCCGCTTGGCGCCTTCCGCTGTGCGCTCGAGGAGCGCGGCGTCCGAGAGGGAGCTCGACTCCTCGTCGGCGGTCGTCTCGGCGTCGTTCCTGTGCTCGGGATCGCTCATAGGGGCAGGGCTCGTACCCCGAGGCCGCGATGCCGACAAGGACCCGGCGGAGCCGGCGCTCACCGCGGCGGATCCTGCTCCGTGGAGGTTTGCTCCGACGGGTGAGCAGGTGTTAGCAATCGATCGCAATGGCGCAGAGCTCTGAGGCCCGGGAGAGGAGGGGGCCGCGCGCGGCGGACGGGGAGGCGCAGCGCGAGGTCAAGGTGAGCGAGCCAGCGGACGGGCCGTACAGCGGCGGCGCTGGCGCGGCGGAGGACGGCGCGGAGGCCCCCGGGGCGGGTGGGCAGGGCGCCCCTGATGAGGGCGGCGGGTCGAACGGGGAGGCGCCGTCGGCGCCGCTGGAGTCGCTGAGCTTGCACGACGGGCCGATCCCGCACGCGCCGCTGTCGCCGGTCTCCGGGCCGTGGCGGTCCTACAAGGAGATCCTCGCGAACCTGGCTCAGCGCGTGCTCGAGGCGCAGCGCCCGATCCGCATCCTCCAGGCGCTCCGGTGGGAAGCGGACGTCGAGGAGCAGTTCCTCCGCGCGAAGCAGCGCGAGCTGCCCAGGGTGACCTACGCGGACGACCTCGGGTTCGATCCGGCGGCGAAGCAGCGCGAGCTCGAGGAGATCCTCCGCGACGCCGAGCGGGACCTCGGCAAGCGCGATCGGCTCGGCCAGATCCTCCGCGCGACCGCGGACGAGTACAGGAAGGTCGTGAGCATGCTCATGGGGCGGGGGACCAAGGCGTTCTACGACCTGTCCCGCGAGCTCTACGGCTCTCCGAAGGACAAGCTGCCCGACGGAAAGACGAGCGTGCGGGACATGGGGTTCGTGCTCTACGACCTCCTGACGGCGATCGGCGGCGAGCGGCTCGGCCCGTCGCAGCAGCGCGAGATCACGGCGGAGATGGCGGCGCTCGAGCTGAACGCCCGCTTCGATCGCTTCTTCGGCGGCGCCTCGATCCGCGTGCAGGTGGACGATTCGCTCCTCGCGGATGCCGCCGCCGGCAGCGACTACGTGAAGATCCGGAGCGGCGCGATGTTCTCCAGGAGCGACGTCGACATCCTCGAGGCGCACGAGGGGTGGGTGCACGTCGCGACAAGCCTGAACGGGCAGGCTCAGCCCGTGGCGCGCTGGCTGGCGAAGGGGCCTCCGCGCACCACGGCGGTTCAGGAGGGGCTCGCGGTCCTGGTCGAGATCCTCACCTTCAGGAGCACGCCGCGTCGCGCGAAGAAGCTGAACGACCGCATCCTCGCGGTGGACAAGGCGGAGGACGGGGCGTCCTTCCTCGACGTGTTCGAGTGGTACCGCACCGAAGGGTACGAGGAAGAGGAGTGCTTCCAGAACGCCCGGCGCGTCTTCCGCGGCGGCGTGCTCGCGGGAGGGGCGCCGTTCACGAAGGACGCCTGCTACTGCAAGGGGATCGTCCTCAACTACGCCTTCATGCGCGCCGCCATTCAGCACGATCGGGCGATGCTCATTCCCTTCCTGTTCGTGGGGAAGGTCGCGCACGAGGACGTGCCCGTCCTCCACGCGCACGTGACCGACGGGATCATCCGCCCGCCCCCGTATCTCCCGCCGATGTTCGACGACATGAGCGGGTTGGCGATCTGGATCTGCTACTCATCCTTCTTCTCGCGCCTCGGCGGGACGGCGCTCGCCGAGCACTACGGCAGGATGCTGGAGCGCTGATCGCGGCCGCCCGCGTAAGCGAGCGCCGCCGCGCGCGGCGGCGCTCGCTCACGCGGGCGGCGGGGCGGAGCCCTGCGCGCTCGGGCCGGCCGCGCGCGCGTGGGCGACCGCGTGCGCCACCGCGATCCAGAGCCTGCGTCGGATCGCGTCCGGCACCTCGGGGACGACCCTGGCCGCGTCGAGGAGCGACTCTTCGTCCGCCGCGCGGGACCGCTCCGCGACCGGGAGGCTCAAGGGATCGCGGAGCGCGCGCCGGTCCTCGGCGTTCATGCGCTTCACCGCCACGCGGAAGTCCTCGCGGGCGAGGCGGAGGCGGTTGCGCACCGTGTTCTCGTTCACCTCCAGATCGCGCGCGATGTCGGCGCTCGTCATCTCGAGCAGGTCGTGCATGATCAGGACGACCCGCCGTTCGAGGTCGATCGCCCCGAGCAGCCGGCCGACGAGCTGGCCGCTCTGCTCGCGCGCAAGCAGCTGCTCCGAGCTCAAGCCCGGGTCGGCGAGATCGAACGGCCAGCTCGCCCCCGCGCCGACCGCGATCTCTCGGCGGCGATGGGCGCGCCCGCGGTAGTGGCCGACCTGCCGCCAGGCGATGCCGAACAGCCAGCGCCTGAGGGGCTCGCCGAGCGGGCTCGAGGCCTGCGGAGCCCTGCGGCCCGCGCCCGGCTCGCGGCCGGAAGGGGAACCGCCAGCGCGCGCCCCGTCTGTGCCGTGCCTCGGATCGAAGCTCTCCAGCGCGTGATACGCAGCGATCATGACGTCTTGCAGGACGTCGTCGATGTCGCGCTCTGCCACGCCGAGCCATCGGAGCGCTTGCCGGAGAAACGACAGGCCAATCGTGTACACGGTCTCGAAGCTGGGCCGCTCCAGAAGCGGCACGTGCTCAAGAGGCTGTTGCATGCCTGAACTTACGTGCAGCAGCCCGTGCTGATTTGAAAATCGTCAGACCATCCCAAGGAAGCTGTTCATTGTAATAAATATTACGTACGCAGCGCCGCGCGTCCTGCGCGCGTTCACTTGCCCTGGAAAACCGGTTTCCGTTTCTCCATGTAGGCAGCGAGCCCCTCGCGCGCGTCCTCCGACGCGAACAGCTCGGCCTGGAGCTCTCGCTCGAGGGCGAGCCCCTGTTCGAGCCCCACCTCGAAGCCTGTCTGCACCGCGCGCTTGATGCGCCCGACCGCCAAGGCCGCGCGACCCGGCAGCGTGAACGTGTGACCGTACGCGAGGATCCGGTCCATGAACTCGTCGTGGGAGGCGGTCTCCCAGACGTCGTTGACCAGGCCGACCGCTAGGGCCGTCTCGAAGTCGAACGTCTGGCCCTCGCACATCAGCTGGATCGCCCGAGATTTACCGATGAGCCTGGCGAGACGCTGGGTGCCGCCCGTGCCGGGAAGGACGCCGAGCGCGACCTCCGGGAGGCCGATCTTGCCGGCGTTCTTGCGGGCGATGCGGAGGTCACAGGCCATCGCGATCTCGAGGCCGCCGCCTACAGTGTGGCCGTTCAGCGCCGCGATGCAGAGCTTTGGCGTGTGCTCGAGCCGGCTCAGCGTCTCGTTCGCGTGGAGACAGAAGTAGTATTTGAACGTCGGATCCGATTCGCGGAGCATGTCGATGTTCGCTCCGGCGCAGAAGAACTTTTCGCCGTGCCCGGTGATGACGATGACATGCACATCGTTGTCGAAGCGGGCCTCGAGGATGGCCGCGTCGAGGTCCTTCATCATCTCGTGGGTGTACCCGTTGACGGGCGGATCATTGAGGGTAAGCAGCGCGACGCCTGCAGAGGTGGCGTAGTCGACGAGAGCCATGGGCGCTCTTTACCAAACCGTCAGAAAAAGCGCTGCCCCCTGGTAGAAAGGCGCGGAATTGTGCTACCCCGCAGGGACGTGCTCATGAACGCGCAGGACGTGCGGCAGAAGTTAAAAGAACTCATGGTCGAGGAGCTGAACCTCGAGGGGAAGACGCCGGCGGACATCGACGACGCTGCGCCGCTGTTCGGCGAAGGGCTGGGCCTCGATTCGCTGGACGCGCTCCAGCTCGCCATGAGCGTGGAGGAGCGCTTCGGCGTCCGCATCCCGGAGGGAGACGAGGCGAGGCCGATCTTCGCATCGGTGGACGCGCTCGTGGCCCACATCATCAAGTCGACCGCGGCCGCGTGATCACGCCGCAGAGAGCCGTTCGAGCGTGCGAATCTGGGTGACGGGCATCGGGGTCGTCTCGCCCCTGGCGCGCGGGGCGAGGGCGACGATGGACCGGCTCATCGCAGGCGATCGGGCCTTCGCGCCGCTCTCCCTGTTCGAGATCCCCGGGACGCGCGCGCGCATCGCCGCGGAGGTCCGCGACCTCTCTCCAGAGGACGTCGCCCCACCGGGCGAGGCGGAAGGGTGGTCCCGGACCGACGCGATGGCGGTGCTCTCGGCCCGCGAGGCGCTCGCGCACGCGGGCGTCGACCCCGCGGCGATGCCGGTCGATCTGGTGGTCGGCGGCACGACCGCCGGGATGTTCGAGACGGAGGAGCTGCTCGCCTGGCTCTCGCACGATCCCAGCGCGATCGCTCCCTTGAAGCGGATGCTCTCGCACCCGCTCTCGTCGACGGCCGACCACGTCCGCGCCGCCGTCGGCCCGTTCCGCCGGGCGAGGAGCGTCTGCAGCGCTTGCTCGAGCGGCGCGAACGCCCTCTTGCTGGGCGCGGCCTGGCTCCGCGCCGGCCTGTCCACCCGCGTGCTCGCGGGGGGCGCCGACGGCCTGTGCCGGCTGACGTACACCGGCTTCGGCGCCCTCGCGGCCGTCGATCCGGATCCGTGCCGCCCGTTCGATCGGCGGCGCGCCGGGCTGAACCTGGGCGAGGCTGCGGCGTTCCTGCTGCTCGAGTCGGAGGACGCCGCGCGCGCGCGGGGAGCGGAGCCGATCGTCGAGCTCCGCGGGTGGGCGACCGGCGCCGAGGCGCATCACATCACGAACCCCGAGCGCGAGGGGCGCACCGCGGCGCGCGTCATGCGCGACGCGCTCCGGTGCGCGGCGCTCACGCCGTCGGATCTCGACTACGTCAACGCGCACGGCACCGCGACGCCGCTGAACGACGTCATGGAGAGCGCCGCCCTGCGCGCCTGCCTCGGCGCCGAGGTGAGCCGCATCGCCGTCTCGTCGTCCAAGGGGCAGATCGGGCACACCCTCGGCGCCGCCGGCGCGGTCGAGGCGGCGATCACCGCGCTCGCCGTCGCGCGCGGCGTGATGCCGCCGACCGGCGGCCTCGAGGAGGTCGATCCGGAGTGCCAGCTCTTGCACCTCAAGGAGGCGCGCGAGGCGCCGATCCGGGCGGCGATGTCGAACTCCTTCGGCTTCGGCGGCACGGACAGCGTGCTCGTGTTCGCGCAGCCCGAGCGGTTTCCGCCGCCGCTCGGCGCGGGCTGCGCGCCCGTGCGGCGCTCGGTGGTCGTGACGGCGGCCGCGACGATCGGCCCGCTCGGCGTCCTCGCGACCCGCGGCGGCGCCGCGTACCTCGAGCCCGGCCCTCCGCCAGCCGAGGGCTCCATCGCCTTCAACACGGGCGCGCACCTCGATCTCGCGCGCGCGAGGCGGCTCGATCGCGCCGGCCGCCTGGCGACGGCCGCGATCCTCACCGCGCTCTCCGACGCCGGCCTCGGCGGCGCGGCCCCGGCCGACGCGGGCGCGGGCGATCCGGCGGCCGACGCCGCGCCGAGCCGCACCCTGCCCGGCGCCATCGTCGGCGCCTCGTTCGGCAGCGTCGACGCCTCGACCGCCTACATGCGGCGCATCTACGACAAGGGGGCGAAGTACGCGAGCCCCGCCGATTTCCCGAACCTGGTCCCCTCGTCGCCGGTCGGGCACGCCTCCATCTACCTGGGCCTCCGCGGGCCGGTGTTCGCCATGGCCGACCTCGGCGCGACCGCGGAGTCGGCCATGGTCACGGCCATCGAGCTCATCACCGCCGGGGAAGGGGAGGCGCTCGCCGCCGGCAGCGTCGAGGAGGCGAGCCCCATGATCGAGCGGTGTCTCGGCCCGATCTGCTCGCAGGTCGTCAGCGGCGGCGTGCGCAGCGAGGGCGCCGCCGTGCTGCTCTTCGAGAGCGCCGCGCGGGTGCGCGAGCGGGGCGCGCGCCCGGTGGCGACGGTCGCCTGGTGGAGCTCCTGGCGCGGCGACGGCGCGGGGATGCTCGCGGGAGCGCCGGCGCCGGCGCCCCTCGGCGCTCCCGGGGAGATCGCGCAGCGCGCGCAGCCCAGCGCACCGACGCCCGCCGGCGTGTTCGTCGGGCGGAGCGAGGAGCGCCTCACCGCCTGCCTGCGCGGCTCGCCGTGGGCCGAGGTGCCGTGCTCCACGCTGGCGCCGCGCGCGGGCGAGCACGAGGGCGCTGGCGGGTTCGCCGCCGCCGCGGCGGTCGCGGCGCTCGCGAGCGGCGCCCTCGCGAGCGTGCTCGTCCTGGGCGGCGCACCCGACCGCGGATACGCCATCCTGCTGGTCGCTCCCGGCGACGCGTGACGACATCGCTGCCTGCGCCCGGCCATCGTGAGCGCCGCCTCGTGAGCGCCGCGTGCCTCCTGCTCTCGCTCGCGTGCACCCCCGCCTGCGCCGCCAACGTCGCGCGGCGCGGCGGCCCGCTCGACGCCGAGTTCGCGCGGATGCTGCCTCGGCCGTCGCCGGGCACGCCCGCCGCGCGGCCCGATCCGTCGGCGTGGCGCGAGGGGCGAGAGCGCCTCTCAGCGCTCCGCCGCGAGGTCGACGGGGCCGGCCCGCGCACGCTCCGCGTCCGCCTGGCGCTGCGGGAGCCGCGCACCGGCCAGGTGCTCGAGGCGCGCGGGGCGATCGCGATCGCCCCGCCGACGATCGACGGGCGCGCGCCCGCGGCGAGCGACGCGGTCCTCGCGCCGGAGGGCGCGCTCCGGATGATCCTCCTCGGTCCAGGCGGCACCACCGCGCTCGATCTGTGGGCGCGCGGCGACCGCTTCCGCTTCGCGGTCCCCGCGCTCGATCTGCTGAAGCGCGGCGACGCCTCGACGCCGCGAGCGTCGCTTCGCGGCCTGCCGGTAGATTTCCTGCGCTGGTGGATGCTCCACCCAGCGGCGGGGACGTTGCTCTGGTACGAGCGCGCCGCGAGCACGGCCTCGTTCGTCCTGCGAGACGGCGACGCCGTGATCGACCTGCGGATCGCCGACCGCGGCCTGATCGGCGCGCGCCGCACGACGTGGTCGGCGGAGGGCGCGCGCCGGCGAAAGCTCGACGAGGAGGTCGTGATCGCCGAGGGCATGGGCTGCGGCCATGTCCGGTACGCGCAGGCCTCGACCGGGCTGCTCGTCACCGTGACCTGCGAGGCCGAGGAGCGGGAGCGCGCGCCGGACCCGCGCGCCTTCGTCGATCCCGACGCGATCGGGCAGGAGGACGGCTCATGAGCGACGCCTGCGTCATCGCCTCGGGCGCCGTCTCTGCGCTCGGCCTCGGCCCTCTCGCCTACCGCGTCCCCGGCGCTGGCGAGCCCGCGCCGGTCGCGATCGCGCGCGACGAAGAGCTCGCGCGCGCCGGTCTCCTGCGGCCCTTCGCCGCCCGCGCGCCCGCGGCGCTCGGCGTCGCTCCGGGGGCCGATCGCGCCGCGGATCTCCTGAAGGCGGCGCTCTCGCAGACGCTCGCGGCGCTGGAGCGCGCGCGCCCGGGCTGGCGCGGCGAGCGCATCGGCATCGCCCTCGGCACGTCCAGCGGCGGCATGCTCACCGCGGAGCGGTTCTTCGCGGCGAGGGCCGAGGGCGCCGACGCCGGCTCGCTCGCCGCGCTGGCCTCCGGCGCGACCTACTTCGCGCCGTTCAACGACGCGCTCGCCGCGTTCGGGCTGGAGCGGACCCCGCTGCGCACGCACCTGCTCGCGGCGTGCGCCGCGAGCACCCTGGCCATCGGCCTCGGCCTCCGCTGGCTCGATCGCGACGCCTGCGATCTCGTGCTCGCCGGCGGCTACGACGCCCTCAGCACCTTCGTCGCCGCCGGCTTCGAGGCGCTCCGCGCGACCACGGCGTCGAGCTCGCGCCCGTTCCGCCTCGGCCGCGACGGCATGGCGCTCGGCGAGGGCGCGGCCGTCGTCGCCCTCGTGCGCGAGGATCGCCGCCGCGGCGCCCCGGTGATGGTCCGGGTCGCCGGCTTCGGCGCCTCCACGGACGCGGTGCACATCACCGCCCCGGATCGGACGGGCTCCGGGCTCATGCGCGCCGGCGCTGCCGCGCTCGCCGACGCCGCGTGGCCTGCCTCGCGCGTCGGCCTCGTCAGCGCCCACGCCACGGCGACGCCCTACAACGACGCGATGGAGTCGCGCGCGATCGCCGCGCTGTTCGCCGCGCCCCGCCCCGCGGAGGGCTCGGGCGCCGCGCCCCCTCCGCCCGTCGTCCACCCGTTCAAGGCCCAGATCGGACACACGCTCGGGGCCGCGGGCGCGCTCGAGTCGCTCGCGGCCGCGGCCGCCCTCGCGGCGTCCATCGCCCCGCCGGCGGCGTCCGAGGGCGAGCTCGACCCCGACGCGCCGGCCCTCCTGCTCGAGCGCGCCGAGCCTCGGCCGCTCCATGCGGCGCTCAAGCTCTCGGCGGCCTTCGGCGGCGCGAACGCCGCGCTCCTGCTCACGTCCTGCGCGAGCGGGCGGAAGCCGCGGCGCGCTCGCCCGGTGCACCTCCGCGCAGCGGCGCGCGTGACGGGCTTCGATCTCGGACGCCTCGCCGAGGCCACGGGCATCCCGCGCGACCGCCTCGCGCGCCTCGACGCGCTCTGCCGTCTCGGGCTGACCGCCGTGGCGGCCCTCGCCGCCATCGTCGGCGAGGGCGCCTTGCGGGGCGCCGGCATCGTCGCGGGCCACGCGCTCGCGACGATCGACACCAACGACGTCTACGACGCCCGCCGTCGCGCGCGCGGCGCCCGCTTCGTCGAGCCGCGCCTCTTTCCCGCCACGTCGCCGAACGCGATCGCGGGGGAGTGCGCCATCGCGTACCAGCTCACCGGGCCGAGCTTTGCGGTCGGCGCCGGGCTGGGCGGCGCGCTGGAGGCGCTCCGCGCCGCGGCAGAGCTCGTCGCGTCCTCCGACGCCGATCGCATGGTCGTCGTCGCGGCCGACGACGCCGGGCCGGTCGCGCGTGAGCTCCTCGGCCTGACGGTCGCGCAGCACCGCGCGGTCGCCCGCGGCGCCGTCGCGCTCCTCCTCCAGGCGGATCCTGGCGACGCCGGGCGCCTGCGCGAGGTCGATCTCGACCTCCCGGTCGACCACGACGGTCCCGTCGGCCACCTCGCCCTCCTCCGCTGGCTCGACGAGCACGGCTAGCGGGGGCGCCCGTCCGTGTCACCCGCGGCGGTCTTGCTCGCTTCGCTTGCCGATCCGCACCTCGATCTGGCAAGGTCCCCGGCTGGAATCAGCCGCTTCCCCTGAGCGTTGTCCTGCCCGCGTATGCTCTGCCGCCAAACAAAAGCTGTCGCTTCGTTCCTCGCCGTGGCTTCGACCGTCCTCGCCGGCTGCGCGACCCACTACATCCCGAACACGGACGTCGAGGACAGCGACGACAACCGCAAGATCATCTCGTTCTGCGAGAAGTACCGCAACGCGGTCGAGAGCAAGAACGTCGGCGCGCTGCTCCAGCTCGCCTCGCCCAAGTACTACGAAGACGGCGGCAACATCGACGCGTCGGACGACCTCGATTATGCCGGCCTGCGCGAGTACCTGAACGGGAAATTCCAGGACGCGCGCGCCATCCGCTACGAGATCCGCTACCGGCGCGTGCTCCGGGAGGATGACGTCATCTACGTCGACTACACGTTCAGCGCCAGCTACCGCATCCCGGGCCGCAAGGGCGAAGAGTGGCGCCGCAAGGTCGACGACAACCGTCTCGAGCTGGTGGAGCACCAGGACGAGTACCGCATCGTCGCGGGGATGTAGCGCCCGGCCGTGCCGCCCTGCGACGGGAGGGCGCGGCGCTAGTTCAGCGCGCTCTTGGAGGAGGGCGTGTCGAAGACGCCCTTCTCCTTCGCGGCGGCGAGCACGCGGAGCGCCGTGCGGTAGCCGCGCAAGACGAGCGGCTTCGCGGCGAACCGGTTCATGTAGCTGTAACGGCCGATCGCGGGCGCCACGTCGAGGAAGGTGACGCTCGGGTAGAGCTTAGAGAGCAGCTCGACGCCGCGGCGCTCCTTCTCGGCCAGGAGGATGCTGAGCGACTGCCGGACGACGCCGGGCGCGCCGCTCCTCGCGATCGAGCGCTGCGATCCGTCGCGCTCCTCGGGGCGGTAGATGTTCGAGATGATCACGATGTTGGCGCCGGCGTTCACGGCCACGTCGGCGGAGAGCGTCCGGATCACCTCGCCGCTCAGGTGATAGCGGCCGTTGATGCGGTAGGGCCGGAACAGGCCGGGCACGCAGCAGCTCGCGGCCACCGCCTGGCTGATCGGCGTGGCCTCGTCGTAGCCCGGGCCGAACACGACGCGCTTGGCGCTGTCCACGTCGACCGCCGTGACGTAGACCGCGTGCGGCAGCTGCCGGAAGTCGTTGATCGGCAGCGTCCGGCGCACGTAGCGCTCGAGCCGATCGATCGAGAACACCCCCGAGCAGAGGTACCCCGGGTCGAGCAGATCGCGCAGGGCGGGCGCCCCGAAGAAGCTCGACACGTGGAGGCGAGGCCCGCGGTGTCGTCGCCTCCAGGGCAGGCGGTACGCGTCGAGCAGCACGTCGAGCGGGATGTCCTGCCCGTACGTCGCGCTGACCAGCGCGCCGGCACCCGCGCCCACGTAGATCTCCGGATGGATCCCGAGCTCCTCACAGGCCTTCAGCACGCCGAGGTGCGCCAGGCCTCGCGCCGCCCCCCCGGAGCCAACGAACGCGATCTTGAGGCGGCTCATCGAACCCTGATCTTGTCGGAGATGCGGCACGAGCGCAAAGCCTACTGTAGCTGGAAGTCCTCGAGCAGCCGATAGATCTTGAATCGCGGTCCGTCTCGCCGCAGCCAGACCACGATCTCGTCGCCGAGCAGCCGGTCCGCCGCGATCCGCGCGGTCATGATCGGCACGCGGATCACGATGTCCTGGTCGTCGAGCGTCTCCGGCTGGATCGCGGGGTGTTGCGGCGTCGCGAGCACGTCCTCCGCCCGGAAGATCTGGAGCTCCGATTCGCGGTAGACCGGCTCTCCGGCGAGCTTTCCGTACTCGAGCCGCCGGAACCGCTGCTCCCAAAAGAGCCCGGCGCTCGGCGGCTGCCCCGATCCGCCGGAGCCGGTGTGGATCGCGAGGGCGTCGCGCGTCAGCAGCTCGCCCAGGGCCTCGCTGTCCTCGGCGATGATCCGCTTGAAGAACTCGGCCACGACGTCCAGCGCCAGGCCGACGCCGAGCGGCGTCCGGAGGGTCACGACGCTGTCCGTCACGTCCGCCTGGTTCGCGGGTCGCGGCGGGACGCTCGCCAGATCGATCGCCACGCCGTCCGGACGGCGACGATCGTCGGGGAGCTCGGAAGCGGCGGGGAACGAGGCCGGGCCCCCCAGCCCGCACCCGAGGAGGGACGAGCCGATGAGCGCCGCGAGGATCAGCGAGGGGAGCGCCGGCGGCGCTCGCGAGGTGTCGGGGACGCCGGCCGGCGCTGCGTGCGCCGCGGCCCGTTGCGGGCCGTGGGGGCGTTCAGATCGGCTCGATCGCTGGAGCATCGGCGCGCGTGAACGTCACGATCGCACGCTCGCCGACGTGGGTCCACCCCGCGGGGCACTGGTCGTCGTCGAAGTCCGACGCGACGAGCGTGAGCCGGCTCGCGGCGTAGTCGGGCATGCGCATGCGGCCGAGGCCGCCGTCGCTCAGGAGCCGCTCCATGTCGTCGCTGCCCTGGTAAATGCGGTAGGCCATCGGCGTGCCGCCGTGGGCCGCGAGCAGGTACTCCGGGTTCGTGACCACGATGTTCATCGCGCTCGGCCCGGCTCCTTCCTCCGCGCAGAGCCGATCGACGAGCGCGATGGAGGACCGGAGCGCCGCCCGCGCGCTCGCCGCGTCCACGTTGGGCCGATCGAGCTGGCCGCTGTCGTGGAGGAACGAGAGGAACAGGTGGAAGAGGATCTCGCTGTCCGTCTCGCCGCGGACGTCGCGCTGGAGGAACTGCGGCAGCGAGTCGCTGAGCTGGCTCCGCAGTCGGGCGAACCCTTCGACCGTGCCCGTGTGGGCGAACAGCCACTGCCGGTAGCGGAACGGGTGCGTGTTCTCGGTGCGCAGGCTGCCGACGGTCGCAGCCCGGACATGCGCCACGAGGATGTCGGCGCGCACGTCCTTGGTCATGTCGACCAGGCTGATCTCTGGTCGATCGTCGATCGGCCGGCGCTTGAGGAGAATCTCTCCTCCCTGGTAGAAGCCGACGCCCCAGCCAGGGATCACGCCCTCCTTTCGGCGAACCGTGAGGGCACGGTCTTCAAGCTCGATCGCACGCGCGCCGAGATCCGGACGGTTACCGATGAAGCCGACGAGACGAGCCATAGCTTTGTCCTCGCGAGTTGGGCCGGGGGGCGGGGGCAGGGGCCGGCTCGCCGGTAGAGCGCTCCCTCATCTGCAAGCAGGGGTGGCTCCGTCGGTCGGCCGAGTGAGCGTGGGTCGCGCGTTGCGCCCTATGCTTTCTTGATACGACAGAGTCGCCCTGCAAGCGGAGCAAAAACGGATCCCCAGCGGCGACGCTCGTCGCGGGCACGGCCTGACCACACTGCCCGCCGCTCGTCGCGGCGGTCGCTGGTCGCGTTACCTCTCACTCATGCTCCTCGGCGCTCCTCGGCGCTCCTCGCCCGCACGGGGCGCTCCCACCCGCTCCTCCTCCCCGCTCTTCCTACCCCCGCGCGGCGGCGAGCCTCATCTGCTTCTGCGCGTCGGCTCGTCGCGTCGGCGCCGTGGCGCATCGCGCCGTGACGCGCGCCCTCCAGCGCTCGGCCGCCCCGCCGGTAGCTCGCGCCGGCCTCGCGACGTGCGGCCGGCACACGCGGTTGCTGCACAGCGGACAGCGGCGGTCGCGCAACGTTTGCGGGGCAGAGCGCGGCGGGGCGAGGTCGGCCCAGCGCGGCGCGTGAGGTGAAGGTGAGACAGCGCGGCAGCCAGAAAACCCGGCAGGATCTCTGACGCGCGGCACTACGGCGAGAGCCGATTCAGCATCCGCGGGAACGGGATGGTCTCGCGCACGTGGGGCAGACCGCAGATCCAGGCGACGCTCCGCTCGACACCCAGCCCGAAGCCCGCATGCGGGAAGGTGCCATACCGGCGCAGATCCAGGTACCAGCTGAACGCCTCGGGGGGCAGCTTGTGCGCCTCGATTGCCCGCTCGAGTGTGGCGAGATCGTCCTCGCGCTGCCCGCCCCCGATCACCTCACCGTAGCCCTCCGGCGCCAGGACATCGACGCAGAGGGCGAGCCGGCCGTCCGTCGGATCGCGCTTCATGTAGAAGGCTTTCACCTCGGCCGGATAGCGGTGGATCATGACGGGGCGATCGTACCGGCTGGAGATGATCGTCTCGTCCTCACCGCCGAGATCCTCTCCCCAGGGAAAATCAGGAACTCCAGCCTCTCCAGCCGTCTTGCGTTTCTCCGCGCGCGCCTCGTTCAGGATGGCGACGGCCTCGTCATAACGGATGCGCGGGAACGGCTTCTTGACGGCCTCCAGCTTCGTGACGTCGCGCTCGAGCACGGCGAGCTCGGGCCGGCGCCGCTCGAGGACGCGCTCGACGATGAAGCAGAGGAAGTCCTCCGCGAGGTCCATGTCGCCCTCGAGGTCCATGAACGCGACCTCGGGCTCGACCATCCAGAACTCGGCCAGGTGGCGGCGGGTCTTCGACTTCTCCGCGCGGAACGTGGGCCCGAAGCAGTACGCCTTCCCGAACGCGGCGGCCGCCGCCTCCATGTAGAGCTGGCCGGACTGGGTGAGGTAAGCCGGGTCGCCGTGGTAGTCGGTCTGGAACAGCGTGCTCGTCCCCTCGCACGCGTTCGGCGTGAAGATGGGCGCGTCGACGAGCGTGAACCCCCGCCCGTCGAAGAAGTCGCGGATGGCCTGGATGATGGTGTGACGCACGCGCAAGATCGCGTGCTGCCGCCTCGAGCGCAGCCAGAGGTGGCGGTGATCCATGAGGAAATCGGTCCCGTGCTCCTTGGGGGAGATGGGGTAGTCGCCCGTGGTGGGGCCGAGCAGGCGGAAGCCGGACGCGACGACCTCGAACACCCCGGCGCGCTTCGGGTGCGCCTTCACCTGGCCGGTGACCTCGATCACGCTCTCCTGGGTGACCTTGTCGGCGGCCGCGAAGACCTCGTCGCCGACGTCGCTCTTCGCCATCACGCACTGGACGGTGCCGAAGCCGTCGCGCAGCTCGAGGAAGTGGAGCTTGCCGCTCGAGCGCTTGTGGTAGAGCCATCCGCGGAGCACGACCTTGCTGTCGACGTGCGCGCTGAGGTCGCTGGTAGCGATCACGGGCGAGTCCTGCATGGGAGCCGGAAATAGCACGGTTTAGTTGCGGCTGACGCCGGCTCCGGCCAAAAATGGCGCCATCGTGGCCCTCCGAAAGCCTCGCTCGCTCTGCACGCCTGCGTTGTCCAAGCTGCTCGCCGCAGGGGGCAAGCTGCTCGCCGCAGGGGGCGTCCTGCTCGCCGCGGGGGGCTGCTCGTTCCTCTATCCGGAGCTCGCGACCCGGCTCCGCGAGCCCCCGCCAGAGCAGGAGCTGCACCCGCCCCCGCCTGAGGACGTCCGGTGGCTCAAGGTCGTCCGGGCGAGGATCCCGGAGCGCACGCGGGACGGCCGAGCCTGGGATCCCGAGGCGGGAGGCCTCCCCGACCCGTATGCCCGCGTCCTGGTCAACGGCGAGGAGATCTTCCGGACCAAGGTGCAGGAGGACACCGTCGACCCGACGTGGCCCGACGGCCCGAGCGGAAACTTCCACGTCTCGCCCGAGGATCGGCTCCGCGTGGAGGTCTGGGAGTCGGACGCCCTCGTCGACAAGCCGATCGGGGTGCGCGACATCGGCCGCCCGACCGACACGCAGCGCGCCGCCGGGGAGATCGAGGTCGATCTCGACGGGGGCGGCTGGCTCACGCTGGCGTTCGAGCCGGCCCACGCCAAGCTCGGCCTCGGCTTCTGGTACGAGCTGCACTCGGGCTCCGCGTTCATCTCGCGGACCGTGGAGGGCGGGCCCGCCGAGCGCGCCGGGCTCCGCAAGGGCGACGAGGTGCTCGAGATCGCGGGGCGGCCCGTGCGACGCCTGTCCGTCGCCGCGATCCGGGGCGCGTTCGACGCCGCGCCGCGCGCCGGTCTCGTGCTCCTGGTCAAGCACGCGACGGGCGCCACCGAGCAGCTCAGGCTCCACGAGGGCCCCATCTATCCGCTGTTCGATCGCTTCGCTGCCGCCGAGTAAGGAAGCCAGCGCGCCGTGAAGATCCCGCCGTTCGGGCTCACCACCCAGGAGATCCGCGAGGAGCTCGCCCCCCTGCGGAACGATTTCTCGATCGCCGTGTGCCGCGCGAAGAACCCGTTCAACATCGGCGCCATCATCCGCGTCGCGCACTCCTTCCTGGTGCGCGAGATCTTCCTGATCGGGACCGAGCCCTATTACGAGCGCGCCTCGATGGGCATGCAGAAGTACGAGACCCTCGTCGAGTGCCCCGACGAGGCGGCCTTCCTCGAGGCGGCGCGCGGCCGTCCCCTCATCGGCGTCGAGCGCGACCACGCGCGGCGGACCCTCTGGGAGGCGCCGTTTCCCCGCGGGCTCGTCTTCCTCTTCGGCAGCGAGGACGACGGGCTGCCGCCGGCGCTGCTCGACGCGTGCGAGGACGTGATCGCGATCCCCATGTACGGGATCAACCACTCGTACCCGGTGGCGATCGCCGCGGGCATGACGATGTGCGAGTGGGCTCGGCGCCGCGACCCGCGCGGCGGCGTCGGCCGCGCCGGGGCCTGAGGCGCGCTTCCGCGGGCCCGCCGCGCGCGAGGGGCCGCTACTCGCGGGAGCGTTCGAAGACGAGCAGCTCGCCCAGGAGGGCGTGGTCGAGCGTCCCGGCGGCGCGCATCCCGAGCTTCTCGATCACCCGGAGCGACGCGCGGTGCCAGGCCGGCGTGGTGGCGATCACGCGCCGCACGCTCGCCTGCTGCAGCGTCCAGTGCAGGACGGCGCGCGACCCCTCGGTCGCGTAGCCCTGGCCCTGGGACCTCCCCTCGACGCCGTAGCCGATCTCCACGGTGCCGGTCTCGTCGGGCCGGCCGTTCAGCACCACGCTGCCCACGACGACGCGCTCCTCCTGCCCGCGCGTCACCATCAGCCGCGTGCCCCACAGGAAGGCCTCCGGATCGTCGCGCAGCCGGTCGAGCGGCGAGCTGAAGGCGCGCTCGACGAGCGCGCGCCCGGGCCAGGCGTCGGGGAAGCGCGCGCCGGAGATCGCCTCGGCCTCCAGGCGATCTCCGCGGATGACCGCCTCGAGCAGGGGCAGCGAGACCGGGGTCAGCTCAAGGCGCTCGGTAGTCAGGGTGCTCATCGCGAACCTGCGCGGATCAGATCACGCGTCGCGGCCTGCCGAAAGTCGAAATGGAGAAGGGCCGACTTCCCCAGGAGGAAGCCGGCCCTCACCCGACGGGCTTAGCTGCCCGCGCCGCGATCAGAAGTCGTGGCCGTGGCCCGCGTGGGCGCCGCCGGCCGCCGCCTTCTCCTCCTTCGGCCGCTCGGCGATGAGCGCCTCGGTGGTGAGCATCAGGCTGGCGACGCTGGCCGCGTTCTGGAGCGCCGACCGGACGACCTTGACCGGATCGATGACGCCCATCTCGAGCAGGTTGCCGTAGTCGCCCGACGCCGCGTTGTAGCCGAACGAGTCCTTGCCCTCGCGCACCTTCTGCACGACGATCGAGCCCTCCTCGCCGGCGTTGGCGGAGATCTGGCGGAGGGGCTCCTCGATGGCGCGGCGGATGATGTTCACGCCGAACCGCTGCTCGTCGTTGACCTGGATCTTCTCGAGCGAGCTCTGCGCGCGGATGAGCGCCACGCCGCCGCCCGGGACGATGCCCTCCTCGACGGCCGCGCGGGTCGCGTGGAGCGCGTCCTCGACGCGGGCCTTCTTCTCCTTCATCTCGGTCTCGGTCGCAGCGCCGACCTTGACCACCGCGACGCCGCCCACGAGCTTGGCGAGCCGCTCCTGGAGCTTCTCGCGGTCGTAGTCGCTCGTCGTGTTCTCGATCTGGGCGCGGATCTCCTGCTGCCGGGCCTTGATCTTGTCCTTCTTGCCCTGGCCGCCGACGATCGTGGTGTTGTCCTTGTCGATGATGACCGTCTTGGCACGGCCGAGATCGCTGATCGTGACGTTCTCGAGCTTGAGGCCGAGCTCCTCCGCGATCACCTGGCCGTCCGTCAGGACGGCGATGTCCTTCAGCATCTCCTTGCGGCGATCGCCGAAGCCCGGCGCCTTCACGGCCGCGCAGTGCAGCGTGCCGCGGAGCTTGTTCACGACGAGGGTCGCGAGCGCCTCGCCCTCGACGTCCTCGGCGATGATGAGGAGCTGCTTCTGGCTCTTGGCGATCGCCTCGAGCACGGGGAGCAGGTCCTTCATGTTGGAGATCTTCTTCTCCGAGATGAGGATGTAGCAGTCCTCGAGGTTCGCCTTCATCGCCTCGGGGTCGGTGACGAAGTACGGCGACAGGTAGCCGCGGTCGAACTGCATGCCCTCGACCACGTCGAGCGTCGTGTCGGCGCTCTTCGCCTCCTCGACCGTGATCACGCCCTCCTTGCCGACCTTCTCCATGGCGTCGGCGAGGAGCTTGCCGATCGTCTCGTCGCCGTTCGCGCTGATCGTGCCGACCTGCGCGATCTCCTTCGCGTCCTTGGTCTGCTTGGCCGAGCTGTGGAGGTGCCCGACGATCGCCTCGACGGCCTTGTCGATGCCGCGCTTGATCTCCATCGGGTTGTGGCCGGCCGCGACGAGCTTGGAGCCCTCGCGGTAGATCGCCTGGGCGAGCACCGTGGCCGTGGTCGTCCCGTCGCCGGCGATGTCGCTCGTCTTCGAGGCGACCTCGCGGACCATCTGGGCGCCCATGTTCTCGAAGCGGTTCTCGAGCTCGATCTCCTTGGCGACCGTCACGCCGTCCTTGGTGACCGTCGGCGAGCCGAAGCTCTTCTCGATGACGACGTTGCGCCCCTTCGGGCCGAGCGTGACCTTGACCGCGTCGGCGAGGGCGTTGACGCCCGCGAGGATCATGCTGCGGGCGGACTCGTTGTAGATGATTTCTTTGGCTGCCATGGTGTCTCTCCTAAGTTCCTGCTATCGCCCGCGTCACTTCTCGATCACGCCGAGGATGTCGTCCTCGCGGAGGATGAGGTGCTCCTCGCCGTCGATCTTCACCTCGGTACCCGAGTACTTGCCGAAGAGGACGCGATCGCCCTCCTTGACGTCGAGCTTCCGCACGGTACCGTCCTCGCCGACCTTGCCGTTGCCGACGGCGATGACCGTGCCCTCGATCGGCTTCTCCTTCGCGGTGTCCGGGATGTAGAGACCCCCCTTGGTCTTCTCTTCTTCCTTCACGCGCTGAACGATCACGCGGTCCTGGAGCGGTCGAATCTTCATCTTTGCAAATCCTCCGGGGACGAGCGGCCGCGTCCCACGAGACGGCAGGACCCAGACGGCCTGCCTGAGCAGCCGCAAGGTCCCATACGATTGCAGTCTGGGCACTTTGCTAGCACTCACCTCAGGGGAGTGCTAGCGGGCGCGCCGAAGATAGCCACCCCCTCCAGGGTGTCAAGCGCGGGCCAGCCCGGCATTTCACGCGCTGGCAGCCAGGCGCCCGGGTGGCTGTAAGTCCTGGAGATTGCAGGGGAAGGCGCGGGGCGTACGGCTGGGCTTGGCCAGGTCCCTCGGCTAAAGTGAGCGTATGAGGGCGGAACTGCGGCAGCACCGTGACGCGACGCCCTCACGGTCTCCTGCCCGAGGGAGGCCGACAGGACGTGTCTGGTTGACCTGAGCGCGTGGTGGCCCGGGTTACGTCGGTATCCAGGGTGCCCGCGCAAGTGAGGTGCCCCTGTGAGCCAAGCGATCTCTGTGTCCCCGAGCATGACCCGCTACTTCCAGGAGGTTGTGGACGAGGCGCTCCGAGTTCGGAACGTCGCCGCGACCGAGGCGGCGTCGAGTTACCTGGTCGGTCTGCTTTGTGCCTTCGCTCACCCGGACGAGCACGCCGAGTCCACCTTCAACCAGCCCCTGACCTTTCTCCTGCGCGACGCCCTGGAGGCCTCCGGCGCCGAACGCTTCCGGCGGCTGCGCAACCTCGGCGACGGCGTCCTCTACGTGGTCGGCTTCTTCGGCGGCCACATCGAGCTCAAGGGCATCGATCGAGGCTACGTGGTCGGGGTCGGGTCGACAGCCTACCACCACGCCGCCGCGATGCTGCGCCTCAATGCGCGCGGCGGCCAGGGCCCCGACGTCCTCGCGGAGATGGCCGAGAAGTTCGAGCGCTTCGTGAGCGTCTTGAACGATGTGGCCGACGGCACGCTCGCGTCCGGCGCTCGGGATGAGCGCTCGGTGCTGCGGCTGTACGAGCGCTGGATCCGCACCGGCTCCAGCCGGCTCGCCGAGGAGCTCGGGGCGCGCGGGCTCGTGCCGAGCCGCGGCACGGGCGGGCTCAACTGATGCGGAGCGCGACCTTCCCCGCCCGGATCCAGCAGCACCTCGCGCGCACCTACGCGCTCGACGAAGCCCCCGCCGTCGACGATTTCATCCGGCCGACGGACGGCGGCGCCCGCGAGGCGCTGCTGATCCGGCACGCGGATGGGGACATCGAGGTGGCGCTGCACCTGCCCCGCCGCGCGATCTCGCGCGGGCGGGAGGGGACGTTCGACGAGATCTGCCAGATCGTCGAGGGGGTGAGCCACTTCCTCTATGTGGCCGAGCGGGCGCGCAGGGAGCTCCCGGCGACCCAGCTCGAGCTCGAGCTCCAGGCCGAGGTGGACAAGTACGTGCTGCTCGTCCACGGCGGCCTGGCCGAGGAGGTCGAGCTCCCGGGCCCGCCGCTCCGGCGCCGCGGCGAGGCCGCGCCGCCGGGGCCAGCGCGCTTCGAGCCCGAGCGCGCCGCGCGGATCCGCGCCCACCTGTTCGAGCGCGTCTCCTTCATGGATCCGCCGGGCACCGAGACCGGGGATCGCTACCGGATCGCGAACGACCTGGCGGCGCGGTTCGTGGGCCGGCTGGAGGCCGAGTTTGCTCGCCGGGGCCGGTACGCCGAGCTGCTCGCCGCGCTGCGGCGCTTCTACGCGGCGGGACAGACGGAAAAGATCGCCCTCGCGCGAGCGGCGTGATCGCGGTCTCGCCGTCGCTCGGGGTCGCCGCGGGAGGGCGGCTCCGAGCGCGCGTCGCGTCCCCGCGGGCTCGTTCTCTCTTGACCGGTCCGCGCGCACGTACTCTCATCCGCATCCACGATGCCTTCCGCGAGCATGACGCCGCCCCGTGTGCTGGTGGCCGAAGACGAACCGGCGATGTTGAGCCTCGTTGCGCGCCACCTGAGGAACCTGGGCTTCTCCGTGATCGAGGCCTCCGAGGGCGACGCCGCCTGGGATCTCGCGCGCGAGCACCAGCCGGACCTCGTGATCCTCGACGTGATGATGCCCGGCATGAGCGGCTGGGAGATCTGCAAGCGGCTGAAGAGCGACACGTCCGACGGCCGGCCGTTCGCGAGCACCGGCGTCATCATGCTCACCGGGATCGGCGAGAACCTGAACGAGATGACGTCGCCGCTCTTCGCCGCCGACGCCTGGCTGAACAAGCCGTTCGATTTCGCCGACCTCGACGCGCGGGTGCGCGAGACGCTCGCGCGCTACGCGAAGCCGCTGCCCGACGCGAACGGCAGCAAGGGCCAGCCGAGCGCAGCTGGTGAAGAGCGCGAGGAGGAGCAGCCGTCCGGAGAGCGCGCGACGGGGGCGAAGAGGCCCGCGGCGAACGGCGCCGCGACGGGCAGGGCGGCCCCGAAGACGTCCGCCGCGAAGAAGACCGCGGCGAAGCCGGCTGCGAAGAAGGCGGCCGCGAAGCCGGCGGCGAAGAAGACCGCCGCGGCGAAGAAGCCGGCCGCAAAGAAGACCGCCGCAAAGAAGACCGCCGCGAAGAAGACCGCCGCGAAGAAGACCGCCGCGAAGCCGGCGGCGCAGAAGACCGCCGCGGCGAAGAAGCCGGCCGCGAAGCAAGCGGCGCCCAAGAAAGCCGCGGCGAAGAAGCCGGCCGCGACGAAGAAGGCGGCCGCCAGCAAGGCGGCGCCCAAGAAGAAGGCGGCGAAGTAACCTAGCCGGGACGCCCGTGCGCGGGCCCGGTCAGGTCGTTTCCACCGAATCTGTCCAGCGCTCGTGCTCGTCTGCTGGCGCAGCGGCACCGGGGATCCATCCGGTCGTAACCCGGAGGGAGCGCCCTCACGCGCTCCCGGCAGCGCGATCGATGCCGGCGGTCGCTGAGCGCCGAGGCTGTCCCGCGCGGGAATGATCGGGGTTCGCCGCGCGTCATGCCCTCACGCGTCGCGCGCAGCCTCCCAGGAACTTTCGGGCGCCCGACCCATCAGCAGGTACAATGCTGCGACGTTTCCTCTTCGAGGGGCCCCGCGGGGGGCGCCCGGAGCGCTGGGCACCGTGAGCGACTCTCGCACGAAGCATCTGGACCGTATCCGCAGCGCCGCGCGCGCGGTCGAGCTGCGGCTCCGGGTCGGGCGCGCGCTGCGCGCGCTGCCGACCGCGCTGACCCTCGCGCTGGCGATCGCGGCTGGGACGCTCGCCGTCCACAAGGCGCTCCCGGCGCACCTGGGCGAGCCGCGCGCCCGGCAGATCCTGCTCGGCGCGGGGCTGCTCGTGCTGGCCACCGTCGCGCTGGCGATGCTGCGCCGCCTGCCCCCCCGCGCCGGTACGATCGCCCTCGACCGGCACCACGGCCTCCACGACCGGCTGACGAACGCCCTCGCCTTCGACGCGCTGCCCGCGGCGCAGCGGACCGCCCTGATGGAGGCGGCGATCGACGACGCCTGCGAGCACGCGGCCAGGCTGCGCCCCGCCGGCGCCGCGCCGCTCGCGTTCCCGCGCGAGCTCTGGGCCTCGGCCGCGGTGGGCCTCGGCGTGCTCGCGGTGGCGCTGCTCGAGGTGCGCACCCCGCGGAAGCAGGCGCCCGTCGCGCAGACGATCGACGCGCTCACGATGTCGCCCGACGACATCGAGCTCTTCAAGGACGCGGCGAAGGCGCTCGACCGGCAGGATCAGAGCCCGGAGATGAAGTCCGCGGTCGAGCGGTTCAACCAGCTCATCGAGGACATCGCCAACAAGCGCCTCGATCGGACCGAGGCGTTCCGCCGCATGGAGGCGCTCGAGCGCGAGCTCCTCAAGGGCGCCGAGGCCGACCTGAAGGCGCTCGAGGAGGCGCTGAAGGAGACCGGGCTCGACCTCAAGAGGAGCGACCTGGCGAAGGGCGTGGGGGAGTCCCTCGAGAAGAAGGACCTCGAGCAGGCGAAGAAGGAGCTGAAGCAGCTCGCCGAGAAGCTCCGCGACAAGAAGCAGAAGTTCGACAAGGCCGAGATCGAGCGGCTGCGCAAGGCGCTCGCCGAGGCGGCCTCGCGCCGCAAGGAGGCCCTCGCCGCCCTCAACGAGAAGCGGGCCGAGGTGCGCGAGCAGCTGCTCAAGCAGAAGCAGAAGGCCTCCGCGAACGAGCAGCAGAAGTCCGAAGAGGAGCGGCTCCTCAAGAAGAAGGAGCGCGAGCTGGAGCGGCTCGACCGCGAGGCCGAGCAGAAGGAGCGGACCGGGCGCCAGCTCGACCGGCTCGACCGCGAGCTCGCCAAGGCCGCCGAGGATCTGATGCGCGACCTCGGGATGTCCGCGGACGATCTCGAGCAGGCCGCCGAGGACATCAACCGGATGCAGCAGGAGGAGATGTCCGAGCAGGAGAAGGAAGAGCTGCGCCAGCGGCTCGAGGAGCTCCGGGAGCTCGTGCGCCAGCAAGGGCAGGGGGGCAAGCAGCGGATGGCGAGGATGCTCCGCTTCGGCAAGCGCGCGCGCGGTAGCCAGGGCAGCGGCGAGGAGCAGCAGGGCCAGGGCCAGCAGGGGCAGGGCGACGGCGAGCAGGAAGGGCAGGACGGCCAGCAGGGCCAGGGCAAGGGCGGGCAAGGCCAGGGTCAGGAGCTGGTGATCGGGCCCGGCGGGAAGAAGATCCTGATGCCCGGCGGACAGGGGCAGGGGCAGGAGGGGCAGGGGAGCGGCAAGGGCAACCAGGGCGGCGGCAACCAGCCCGGCGGCGACGGCGCCGGCTCCGGCCGCGGCGGCGAGGTCGCGGGCAAGCGCACCGACCCGAAGATGGGGACCCAGGACGTCCAGGCGCAGGGGCTCGACACCCAGCAGGGGCCCTCGAACAGCGAGGTGATCCTCAGCGCCGCCGAGCGGGGCTTCAAGGGGACCGGCTACAAGAAGGTCTTCACGGACTACCACACGGTCGCAGAGCAGCAGATCAACAAGGATCAGATCCCTGATGGATACCGGTTCTACGTGAACCGGTACTTCCAGCTCATCAGGCCGCGCGAGTGAGTCGAGCCATCGGCTCGAGCGCGACCGCGCCTCTACAGGCGCTCCGCGGCAGCGGGCGCGAAGCAGGAAGCTATGGCCGAGAAGACGAAGGAAGCAGCGCGGGCCGAGGTGGACGAGTTCCGCGCCAGCATCGGAGAGCTGCGCGAGGAGGTGGGGAAGGTCATCGTCGGCAACCGCGACGTGGTCGACGGCGTGCTCACGTGCATGCTCGCGGGCTCGCACGCGCTGCTCGAGGGGGTGCCGGGGCTCGGCAAGACGATGCTCGTCCGCACCATGGCCGAGGCGCTCGACCTCCAGTTCTCGCGCATCCAGTTCACGCCCGACATGATGCCCGCCGACATCATCGGCACCACGGTCATCGACGAGAGCGCGGGCGGGCAGCGGTCGTTCTCGTTCCGCAAGGGGCCGATCTTCGCGAACATCGTCCTCGCCGACGAGATCAACCGGGCGACGCCGAAGACGCAGAGCGCGCTCCTCGAGGCCATGCAGGAGCACCGGGTCACGGTCTCGCGGCAGAGCTACACGCTGGAGGAGCCGTTCTTCGTCCTGGCGACGCAGAACCCCCTCGAGAGCGAGGGGACGTACCCGCTGCCCGAGGCGCAGCTCGATCGGTTCTTCTTCAAGCTGCACGTGCCGTTCCCGAGCCGCGACGAGCTGAACGCGATCCTGGAGCGGACCACCGGCACCGACGCGCTGGCGGCGCGGCCCGTCCTCGACAAGGCGCGCATCGTCGCCATGCAGCGGCTCGTCCGCGAGGTGCCCGTGGCCAAGCACGTGCAGGACTACGCGGTGCGGCTCCTCCAGGCCACCCACCCCACCGAGGGCGACACCCTCGACGAGGTGAAGCGGTTCGTGAAGTTCGGCGCGTCGCCGCGAGGGGCGCAGGCGCTCCTGCTCGCCGCGAAGATCAGGGCGCTGTTCGAGGGGCGGTTCGCGGCGTCGGTCGACGACGTGCGCGCGTGCGCGCTGCCCGCGCTGCGGCACCGCGTGCTCCTCAACTTCGAGGGGGAGGCCGAGGGCGTGAAGACCGACGAGGTGCTGCAGGCCATCCTGAAGCGCTTGCCGGAGAGCAAGTGAGGCGCCGCCGAAGGTAGCATGGGGCTCTTCGACGCGTTCAAGCGGGCCGCCGCGCCGCTGCGGCGGCTCTCCGCGGTCTCCGCCGGCGCCTCCGACGAGGAGCTCTTCGACGACGAGTTCCAGCGCAAGCTCGACTATCTCGCGATGGTGAGCCGCCGCGTCTTCTCGGGCGCGATGCGCGCGGAGCGGCGGACCAAGAAGACCGGCTCCGGCGTCGAGTTCGCCGATCACCGCGACTACGCCCCGGGCGATGACTTCCGGTACCTCGACTGGGCCGCGTACCAGCGCTTCGATCGGCTCCTCATCCGGCTCTACGAGGAGGAGGAAGACCTCTCGATCTACTTCATCCTCGACACCTCGGCGTCGATGGCGTTCGGCGACGGCGCGAAGCTCAGGCACGCGAAGCGCCTCGCCGCGGCGCTCGCGTACGTCGGGCTCGCCAACCTCGATCGCATCGCGATCGTCACCGCGACCGACGAGATCAGCGGGCGCATGCAGTCGACCCGCGGCAAGGCGCGCATCTTCAGGATCTTCCGCTTCCTCGGGCAGGCGCGGGCCGACGGCGCGACCGACCTCGGCGAGGCGATGAAGACGTTCGTGGCGCAGCACAAGCGGCGCGGGCTCGCCGTGATCCTCAGCGATCTCTACGATCCGGTGGGCTTCGAGCGCGGCATCAACGTGCTCCGGTACAACCGGTTCGAGCCGTTCGTGCTCCACATCGTCGACCCGAGCGAGGCCCGGCCCGCGCTGCGCGGCGACGTGCGCGTCTACGACTGCGAGACCGGCGACGAGCGCGAGGTCACGGTGACCGCGAAGGTGCTCGACCGCTACGCCGAGGCGTACGAGCAGTACCTCGACGAGATCCGCCGCTTCTGCACGTCGCGGCAGGTGAGCTACTTCCGCGCCGACGTGTCCGTCCCCTTCGACGAGCTGATCCTGCGCGTGTTCCGCAGAGGCGGCTTCCTCCGGTAGCGATGCTGCACTTCACCGGCGTCCCGCTCGCGACCCTGCTCCAGATAGGCGCCCTCGCCGGGGCGGTGGTCGTCGTCTTCTACATCCTCAAGCTGCGACGGCGGCCGGTCGCGGTCCCCTTCTCGAAGATCTGGGAGCGCGTCCTCCGGGACAAAGAGGCGACGAGCCTGTTCTCGCAGCTGAAGCGGCTGCTCTCGCTGCTCTTGCAGCTCGCGCTCCTCGCGCTGCTCCTGCTCGCGCTCGGCGATCCCCGCCCGCAAGCGAACCTCGTCGAGGGGCGCAACATCGTCGTCCTCATCGACGCGAGCGCGAGCATGCAGGCCGTCGACGTCGCGCCGTCGCGCCTCGAGCTCGCGAAGGACGAGGTCAGGAAGATGGTCCGCGGCCTGTCCGGCAGCGACCGCATGCTGCTGGCCCAGATGGACGCGGCCGTCACGCCGCTGTCCACGCTCACCGGCGAGATCTCCGACCTCGAGGCCGCCCTCGCGGCGGTGAAGCCGACCGACGCCACGGCCGACTTCGCGCGCGCGCTCCGCTTCGCCGGCGACACCCTGAGCGGGCTCCCGTCGCCGGAGGTCATCGTCGTGAGCGACGGCGCGCTGGGCGAGCCGGCCGACGCCGGCGGGCCGGTGCGCCTCGGCGACGTCAAGCTCTCGTTCCTGCCCGTCGGCAAGGGGGCGCGGAACGCCGCCATCTCCGAATTCTCGGTGCGGCGCTACCCGCTCGACAAGAGCCGCTACGAGGTGATGCTCGAGGTCACGAACACGAGCGACGAGCCGCTCGACCTCGAGCTGTCGCTGCTCGGCGACGGCCAGCTCACGGACCTGACGCGCCTCCGGCTCAAGCCCAAGGAGAAGCTGCCCCGCTTCTACCCGAACCTCTCCGGCGCGTCGAAGACGCTCGAGGCGAAGCTCGCGCTGGCCGACGGCGGCTCGGACGATCTCCCGGCGGACAACCGCGCCTACGCGCTGCTCCCCGAGCGGCGCCGCGCGCGCATCCAGGTCGTCTCCGCGGGGAACATGTTCCTCGAGGCGGCGCTGCTCCTCGACGAGTACCTCGACGTGACGTTCGTCGAGCCGCAGCGCTACCCGGCGGCGTCGTCGTTCGACGTGACCATCTTCGACGGCGTGGCGCCGAGCGTCGCGCCGGGCAGCGGGAGCCTGCTCTACCTGAACCCGACCGGGACCAACCTCCCGTTCGAGGTGGGCAAGGAGATCCTCGACGACGATCCGAACTACGGCCTGGGCTTCGACGAGCTCGACGCGAAGCACCCGCTCCTGCGCTACACGGCGCTCAGCGACGTGAACGTCGCGCGCGCCCACGTGCTCAAGGGCAACAAGGAGGACAGGGTCGTCGGCCGGAGCCACAGGGGCCCGCTGCTCATCGAGGGGCGGCGCGGCGGCGTGAAATTCGTCGCGCTCGGCTTCGACGTCCGCGAGAGCGATTTCCCCCTCCGCATCGCCTGGCCGCTCTTCCTGCTCAACGCGATCAACAACTTCGTCGAGGAGGACACGAGCTACATCTCCTCGTTCCGCACGGGCGCCGTCTGGCACATCCCGGCGTCCTCGTCCGCGGAGTCGGCCAGCCTGGAGCTGCCCGACGGGACGAAGCGGGCGGTCCCGATCCAGGACGGGCGCGCCGTGTTCCTCGGGCAGCACGCCGGCTTCTACACGCTGCGCGTCGGCGCCCCCGGCGCGGAGGAGGTGAGCATGTTCGCCGCGAACCTCTCCGCGCCCGAGGAGAGCGCGATCGCCCCCGCCGCCGAGCTCAAGGTCGACGGGCGCGGCGCGGGCGCCGTGGGCGAGTTCAAGATCGGCGTTCGCCGCGAGCTCTGGGTCTACCTGCTCGCGGCGGTGCTCCTCGTGACCGCGATCGAGTGGTTCACGTACCACAGGAGGGTGACGGTGTGAGCGCGTTCACTGGCCGCAAGTTCCGCGTCGTCGCGTGGGCCATCACCTGCGCCGCCCTCGGTGGGATCCTGTTCTGGGCGTACCGGAGGTACGTCCTGCTGCATCCGGACCCGACGCTCACGTGGGTGCGCGAGGGGGTGAAGTACGAGCTCCTCAACCCGAAGATGCTCGGCGCGCTCCTGCTCGCGCCCTGGTTCGTCGGCGTCCTCGCGGGCTCGCTCGCCGACCTTCCTCTGCCGCAGCGCGTGCTGTCCGTGCTGCTGCGGATCGCCTTCGTCGCGCTGATCGCGCTCGGGCTGTCGCGGCTCGCGAGGACGGCGACCACGGAGAAGGTCGCCACCATCTACCTCGTCGATGTCTCGGAGTCCGTCACCGACGAGTCGCTCGACGACGCGCGCGCGGCGCTCGACAAGGCGTTCGCCGAGAAGCCGGAGGACGGCGTCATCAAGGTGGTCACCTTCGCGCGGCGGCCGCGGCTCGTCGAGCGCGCCGCCGGCGAGGCGGCCGGCGGCGACGCGGAGCGGCGCGCGCCGGCCATCGACCGCCACCTCGACGAGAAGGGGCAGCGCGGCGATCTCGGCGCGGGCTCGAACCTCCAGGCCGCGCTCCAGCTCGCCTACGGGCTGTACCCGCCCGGCTACCTGAAGCGCGCCGTGCTGATGTCGGACGGCGTCCAGACCGACGGCGATCTCCTCGCCGAGGCCAACCGGGCGCGCGATTTCGGGGTGCGGCTGTTCTCCATCCCGTACCGGCGACCCGCGCCGCCCGAGGTCGCGGTGCGCGAGCTCAGGATGCCGGACCGGGTCAAGGTCGGCGAGACGTTCGAGATCCACGCCGACATCTACGCGAGCCGCGCCACCAAGGCCCGCGTGCGGCTGTTCCAGGGGGAGGCGCTGAACGGCCTCGAGGGCATCCGGGACCTCGAGCTCAAGGCGGGGCCGAACGACGTCGTGTTCAAGAGCGTCGTGCGCATCGCGGGGCAGGTGACCTACGCGCTCGAGCTCGATCAGATCGCGGACGACAAGTTCAAGGAGAACAACCGGTACGCGACCACCATCGACGTGCCCGGGCGCCCGTCGGTGCTCTACATCGAGGGGACGCCGCAGCACGCCGGCCCGCTCTCGAGCGCGCTCACCGCGCAGCAGCTCGACGTCGACGTCAGGCCGCCGGCCGGCTTCCCCGGCTCCCTCAAGGAGATGGAGCGCTACGACTTCCTGATCGTGTCCGACACCCCGAAGGAAGCGCTCAGCCTGCAGGGGCAGGAGATCATCGAGAGCTACGTGCGCGATCTCGGCGGGGGGTTCCTCTTCGCCGGCGGCGAGTCGGGGTACGGCCTCGGCGGCTGGTACCGCACCACGATCGAGCGGATCCTGCCGGTGCGGATGGACAACGAGCGGAAGAAGGACATGCCGAGCGTCGCGATGGCGCTCGTCATGGATCGATCGGGGTCGATGACCGGGCTGCCCCTCGAGATGGCCAAGGCCGCGGCGAAGGCGACCGCGGGGGTGCTGTCGTCGGACGACCTGATCGAGGTCATCGCGTTCGACTCGGCGCCGACCCGGTACGTGAAGATGCAGCCCGCGCGCAACCGCTCGCGCATCGCCGGCGAGATCGCCCGCATCCAGCCGGGCGGCGGGACCGAGATCTTCTCCGCGCTCGACGCCGCCTACCAGGACATGACCGTGACGCAGGCGCGCAAGAAGCACGTCATCCTCCTCACCGACGGCAAGGCGTCCACGGGCGGCATCCGGGACCTCGTGTCCGCGATGATCGCCGAGTCGATCACCGTGACCACGGTGGGGCTGGGGAACGATCTCGACGAGCAGCTGCTCAAGATGATCGCCGACGTGGGCGGCGGGCGCTTCCACGCGGTCCCGGACCCGAACAACCTGCCGCGGATCTTCACCAAGGAGACCGAGATGGTGGCGCGCGCGGCCGCCGTCGAGGAGTGGTTCCCGGTCACGCAGGTCGGCGACGCGGCGTTCCTCCGCGGCATCGACGTCCGCACCGCGCCGAACCTGCACGGCTACGTCTCGACCAAGCTGAAGCCGCCGCCCGCCCAGGAGCTGCTCACGAGCGACACCGAGGAGCCGATCCTCGCGCGCTGGCGGGTCGGCCTCGGGTGGACGCTGGCCTGGACGAGCGACGTCAAGGCGCGCTGGGCCGTGGAGTGGCTCCGGTGGCCGGGCTTCGAGAAGTTCTGGGGGCAGCTCATCCACGAGCACATGCGCCAGAAGCACCGGCGCGAGCTCGACATGAAGGCCGAGATCGTGGACGGAGAGCTGCGCGCGTCCGTGGACGCGTTCGGGGCGGACGACCGGTTCGAGAACAACCTGACCTCCCGCCTCAGCATCATCGGGCCCGAGCCGGGCGGGGCGACGCGGGTGGTCGACATGCGTCAGACCGCGCCGGGCCGGTACGAGACGGCGCTCGCGCTGGATCGGTACGGCTCCTTCCTGCTGCGGGCGGAGCACCTGCGCGAGGCCGAGGACGGCTCGCTCCGGCCCGTCGCCGTCAGCTACGGCCACGTCTCGAACCCGTACCCGCGCGAGTACGCGAGCTTCGAGCCCGAGCTCGCGACCCTCGAGAAGGCCGCGACGTCGACCGGCGGCGCGGTCGATCCGGCCGGCGTGGCGGCCATCTTCGACCCGGCCGGGGAGAAGGTGACCTTCCACGAGGAGCTCTGGCAACGGTTCATCTACGCCGCGATGGTCGTCTTCCTGCTCGACCTGTTCGTCCGGCGGGTGCGGCTCTTCGACCGGAAGTTCGTCGCGCGCCGCGGGCGCGGGGTAGGAGGCCGGAGCCTCCCCGCCGTATGACGGCCCGCGGCACAGACGAGCCCTGCATGCGCGTCGATCCCGCGTTCCGCCCAGGTGTCGCGCCCAGCGCCGGCGAGCGAGCGTCAGGTTGTCCCCGACTCCGCTGCATGAATCGCTGTGCCCCAGACCGCTGGTCCGCACCATTTCGCGACGCGAAGGGGCTGTCTTGGGCTAGTTTCCCCTTATAGACCGGTGGTAGAGGAGCCCTGGAAAGCAGCGAAGGACGTGAACGCGCTCGAGGCCTCCACCTCTCGGCCTCCGGTAGGTCGTCCGCTCATCATCAGCGGAGATCCGCTCGCTTCGCTCCGCGGCCGTGGGGCCTCGGTCTCGTCCACCACCGCCCTCGGCCGGCTGCTCCGCGAGTCGCCTCGGACGATCGCGGAGCTGCACGAGCAGGAGATCGCGCTGGGGATCGACGTGGTCCGGGCCCTCACGTCCGCGACGACGACGCGCGCGCTGGCGCCCATCGGCATGGCGTTCCGCGCCGCCGCGCTCACCGGGACCGCGGTCGAGCTCGCCACGGAGGCGGCGGGCGCGGCCGCGCGTCGCGTGGCGGTGGCCGGTATCCTGGGCCACACTGCCGCCGCGCCCATGGCCGACCGGATTGCGGAAGATTACGCGGTCCATGCGGCCAGGCTGGCGGCCGCCGGCTGCGAGATCCTCGTCGCGTGCGGCTTCGATCCCGTCCAGGCGGCGTGCGTCTCCCCCGCGGTCGCGCGGCTCGCGCGCCGCGCGGCGGTGGTCAGCGCCAGCACGACGCAGCTGGCGACGTGGGCGCTCGTGGAGCTCGACGGGGCCGGGCGCACCGCCGACGGAGAGGGGTTCGAGGAGGCCGCCCGGGGGGCGCTCGACAGCGGCGCGGACGCGCTGCTCTTCGAGGTCCCGTCGGTCGACCTCGGGCTGAGCATTCTCCGGCGCCTCGAGGGCGTCGCCCACGAGGTCCAGGTGGGCGTGCTGCTCGGCGTCGAGCCCGCGCCGGCCGACGCGGCCGAGCGCCCGGCGCCCGCCGAGGCCTGCGACGTCTGGGCCGCGTCCGCCGTGCGGCTCATCGAGGCGGGCGCGCGAATGCTGGGTGGAGGGACGGGGACGACGCTGGCGCACCTCGGCGCGCTCGCGAAGATGCTCCGTACGACGCAACGCGCGCCCCTGCTCAGGCGCG
This sequence comes from Sorangium cellulosum So0157-2, assembly GCF_000418325.1. GTDB lineage: Bacteria > Myxococcota_A > Polyangia > Polyangiales > Polyangiaceae > Sorangium > Sorangium cellulosum_D. The sequence continues at coordinate 9,994,934 of NC_021658.1, read as the reverse complement.
CGCTCTAGGCGAGGACGAAACCAACCGGAAACGTGATGATGGCCGACGCAAGCCACGCGAGTGAGTCGAAGTCTCAACCGTTGAAGACGTTCGACGACCTGCTGTTTCCCTTCCACGAGGCCGTGAAGCCCGAGTCGCTCCACCGGATCGGCGCCGAGGCGGAGAAGTTCGGGGTCGACGCCAGAACGGGCGCCGCCATCCCGTACGAGGGCGAGCGGAGCGTCCTGTCCGTGCTCCACGCGCTCGTCGAGCGGCACGGCTGGACGCCCGAGCACGAGACCCCCGGCGGTCCGCTGATCGCGCTCGCCCGGGCCGGCGCCTCGGTGACCCTCGAGCCGGGCGGGCAGCTCGAGCTGTCCGGGGCGCCCCTCGAGAGCATCCACCAGATCTGTCTGGAGATGAGCGGGCACCTCGCGGAGCTGCGCGACATCTCCGCCGAGCTCAATTTCGCCTGGCTCGGCATCGGGTTCCACCCGTTCGCGTCGCAGGCCGAGCTCTCCTGGGTGCCCAAGGCGCGCTACGCGATCATGCGGCGCTACCTGCCGACGCGCGGCGCGCACGGCCTCGACATGATGCGCCGCACCGCCACGGTGCAGGCGAACTTCGACTACGCCAGCGAGGAGGCGGCGATGCGCGCGCTCCGCGTGTCGCTCCGGCTGTCCCCGCTGGTGACGGCGATCTTCGCGAACTCCCCGTTCTACGAGGGCGCGCTGTTCGGCGGGCGGAGCTACCGCGCCAAGGTCTGGCTCGACGTCGACCCCGCGCGGCAGGGGCTGCTCCGCAACGTGCTCGAGCGCGGCCGCCGCTTCTCGGACTACGTCGCGTGGGCGGTGGACGCGCCGATGTTCCTCATCAAGCGTGACGGCGAGGTGATCGAGAACACGGGGCAGACGTTCCGCGACTTCCTGGAGCACGGCTTCCAGGGGCACCGGGCCACCCGCGCCGACTGGGAGATGCACCTCAACACGCTGTTCCCGGAGGTCCGGCTCAAGCGGACGATCGAGGTCCGCGGCGCGGACTCGCTGCCGGCCAACCTCGTCTGCGCGCTCCCGGCGCTGTGGACCGGGATCCTGTACGACGCGCGCGCGCTCGACGAGGCCGACGCCTTCTCGGAGAGCTTCAGGTTCGACGAGCTCGAGGCCGTGCGCCCGATGATCGCCGAGCGCGCGCTCCGCGCTACATTCCGCGGCAAGCCGCTCGCGGCGATGGCCGAGCGGATCCTGTCGATCGCGTCGGGCGGCCTCGAGCGTCGCGCGCACCTGAACAAGAACGGCAAGGACGAGCGCGCCCACCTCGAACGGCTCGGCGCGCTCGTCGCCAAGGGGCAGTCCCCAGCCGATGCTCTCGTCGATGGACTCAGCAACGACGACCCGGACCTGCGCAGCAAGATCCTCCATCGTGCGAGGGTCTGAGCGCGGCTCGCCGCCGAGCAGGCGCGGGGCGAGGGGCGCACCCGGGGGAGGACGAAGGCCGGCATGACGCTCGTCTATCTCCTGGGCACCGCGCTCCTCGTGCTGCTCAACGCGTTCTTCGTCGCCTCCGAGTTCGCCATCGTCAAGATGCGACCGACGCGGCTGGAGCAGCTCGTGCGCGAGGGGGACGCGCGGGCCCAGCTCGCGCTCCAGATGTCGCAGCGGCTCGACGCGTACCTCTCGGCCAACCAGCTGGGCATCACGCTCGCGTCCCTCGGGCTCGGCTGGATCGGCGAGCCGGCGATCGCCCACCTCATCGAGCCGCTGCTCGCGCCGCTCGACGCGTGGTCGGGCGTCGGCGCGCACGCCATCGCCGTGGGCATCTCGTTCATCATCATCACGGCGCTCCACACCGTGATCGGCGAGCTCGCGCCGAAGTCGCTCGCGATCCAGCGGACGGAGAAGGTCACGCTCTGGGCGGCGCGGCCGCTGCACGGCTTCTTCGTCCTGATGTGGCCGGTGATCTGGGTGCTCAACTCGATGGCGAACGGGTTCGTCCGGCTGTTCGGGCTCCGTCCGGCGGGCGAGGAGGAGATCGCGCACACCTCGGAGGAGCTCCGGCTGCTCTTGACCAAGAGCCCCGCGGGGCTCGACCCGGCGCTGCGCAGCATGCTCGTGCGCATCTTCGACCTGCGCCGGCGCACGGCGAGGCACGTGATGTCGCTCCGCACCGACGCGGCGACGCTGCGCGCGAACATGACGATCGAGGAGGCGGTGCGGACCGTGGCGGACGCCGGGTACTCCCGGTATCCGGTGCTCGACGAGCAGGGCAAGAACGTGCTCGGCTACCTGCACCTCCGCGACCTGTTCGATGTCCTGAGCCACCGCCGCCGCGCGACGCGCGTGGCCGAGCTGCTCCGCAAGCCGATCTTCGCGCGCGAGAACACCTCGGTCGAGCGCCTCCGCCTCGAGATGCAGGCGCGCCAGGTGCCGGTGGCGATCATCACCTCGGCGTCGGGCGAGTTCATCGGGCTCGTCACGATGGAGGACCTCATCGAGGAGATCGTCGGCGAGATCCGCGACGAGAACGACGAGGAGGTGCCGCCCATCCACCGCCGCGGCGGCGGCATCGTCGACGTCGACGGCCGCGTGCTGCTCGCGGACCTGGAGCGCGACGCCCATATCGTGCTGCTCCCCGAGGTGAAGACCGTGGAGACCGTCGGCGGGTATATGCTCGGCCGGCTCGAGCACCCGCCGGAGGCCGGCGAGCGCGTCGAGTGCGAGGGATACACGCTCGTGGCCATGGACGTCGCCGGCCGGCGGGTGCGCCGCGTCCGCATCGTCCCGACCGACGCGGCCGGGGGCGAGCGGTCGTGACGAGCGCCGCCCCCGGCGTCGCGGATCCGCGCGGCGGCGCCGTCCGTCGCGGGCGCCGCCCGGGAGGGCGGTACACGCCCGGGCGCGCATCCCGGAGCCGGGGGGTTCGGGGGCGAGCTGCACGCGGATCCAGGTACAAACTTCGGCAGACCGGTACTACGCTGGCTCCGTAAGTGGAAACGCTTGCAACTCGGATCTTGCGCGATGGCCCGCTGAACGAGCTCGATGCCGTCGGCTGGGCCATCCGTCTCGCGAAGAGGATCGAGGCGCTGCACGCCCTCGGCGTCGCGCACGGCGCTATCTCGCCCGAGTGCGTGCTCACGACCGCGGTCGATCGCACCTCGAAGGGCATCCTGGCCGATCTGCGGCAGACGCCGAGCCGCATCGCCTACCAGTCGCCCGAGCGCGTCGCGGGCGGGACGCTCTCGCCCGGCGACGACGTGTGGGCGATCGCGGCGACGCTCTACGAGGTGCTGACCGGGACGAGCGCGTTCGGCGGCGGGAGCGACGCCGAGACGCGGCAGCGGATCGCGAGCTCCTCGCCGGCGCCGCTCGCGGTCTTCGACGTCGGCGACGACGATCTCCAGCGGGTCCTCGACGACGCGTTCCAGCGCGATCGCTCCCTCCGCACGACGAACGCCGCCGCCTTCCGGCGCGCCCTCGAGGAATGGCACCCCGACCCCGCGGTGCGCACGCTGCTCCCGCTCGACGACGAGGACTCGACGAGCGACGAGGACGACGACGAGGTGCGCACGCTGATGCGCGTCGCGCCGCTGAGCTCGAGCCAGCTCGACGCGATCATCGCGCAGCGCGCGGCGGCAGCAGCGGCTGGGCAGCCGCCGCCGCCCCTCCCGCCCGAGCGCCCGCAGCCGCCTGCGGCGTACCACGGCGCGCCGGCGCCGGCGCCGAGGCCGGGCGCCGCCCCTGCCCCCAGGGCGCCCGCAGCCGCGCCGGCCGCGCCGGCCGCTCCTGCAGCGCGGGGCCCCGCGCCGGCCGCGCGGGGTCGGCTCCCGGGCATGGGGGCGGTCCCGCTGACCCAGTCGTTCGGCGACGACGGCGAAGGCGAGGAGCACCTGACGCTCATGCGGGAGGGGTCGCTCGACGCCCGCGGAGCGGCTGGGCCGGCCGCGGCAACGCCCCCGCGCCTCGGAGGGACGGCGTCCGTCGCGCACCGCGTGGGCGGCGTCGGGCGGCCCGGAGCGAGCGCGGGGTCGCCGGCCGGAGGCCCTCGCGAGGCGTCGGCGCTCGGGGTGCCGGCCGCGGCGCTGTCCGGGCGCGAGCGTCCGGGCGCGGAGCTCGGCGCGCCGGCCAGGCCGCAGCCTCGGGGCGGCGACATGCCCTTCCTCGGCGATCTCGACGACGACATCCACGACGAGCCCACGCTGGACGCGCCCACGGTCGTCGATGACGACGACGACGAGGACGACGTCCCGACGCGGACGCGGGAGGCGCCCCAGGGCACGTCCGACGCGCCGCTCCAGATCGCGGCGGCGCCCCTCGGCGCGGCGGCGCCCGGAGCGGCGCTCGCCGATGCGACGGCGAAGGCCCGCCCCGCTGGAGCAGCGCTCGATCGCGCGCCCGGGTCGCCGCTCGCCCCTGCGCCCGCGAGCGCCGACGCCCCCGGGCCGAGCGCTGCTGCCGCCCGTGCGGCGCAGCCAGCGTCGCCGCCCCCGCAAAAAGCCTTCCCCGCGCAGCCGAGCGCCGCGCCGGCGCAGCAGGGCTCAGGCGCGCCGGCGCAGCAGGGCTCAGCCGCGCCGGCGCCGGCGCCCTTCGGCAAGCTCGACGACGCCATGCTCACCGACGCGCCGCCCGACCGCTCGGGGCGGCTCGGGATGATCATCGCGGTGATCGTGGCGCTGCTCCTGGCGGCGGGGGCGATGCTGTTCGCCGCGCAGCTCGGCCTGCTCGGGGCCGCGCCCGGCGCGCCCGGGCCGCGCGGGGTCCAGCCGGTCCCCGCGCCGGCCGTCGCCTCGGCCGCGGCTCGCCTGCGGCCGGGCCTCTGCCTTGTGGAAGCTCTGGATCTGCGCGTCGAAGCCGCCCATGTCCACGCGCTGCAGCGCCTCGGGCCGGAGGCCTGAGCGGCGCGCGGTCGCCTCGGTCCGCTCGGGGAACGGCGAGATCCACACCAGCCTCCCGCCGGGCGCGAGCGCGCGCGCGGCGCCCTCGACGAAGCGCTCGAGCTGGGCCTCGAGATCCCCCGTGCGCTCGACGCGCCGCCCGAGGGGCGGGTTCGTCAGGATCAGCGTGGGGGCGTCGCCCGGGGGCGGCGCGCCGTGCGCGTCGCGCTGGAGGAGCTCCGCGCCGCGCGCGCCCGCGGCGTCGAGGTTCTCCCGCGCGACCTCCAGGGCCCGGGGATCGCGATCCGAGCCCACGAGCCGCCGGTACGGCCCGAGCAGGGCGCGCTCGCAGAGCTCCAGGCCCGAGCCGACGAACGGATCCCAGACGACGTCGTCGGCGCGCGCCCCCGCGATGCGCGCGAGCGCCGCCGCGATCGTCGGGTGCGACGCCGCGGGCACGTCGCCCCGGCGGTACGCGAACCGCGGGTCGGGCAGGCGCGGGGCGAGCTCGACCCGGACGCGGCCGGCGCCCTCGTAGACGACCACGTCCCACGTGCTCTGGGTCGGATCGTTCACGAGCTCCGGCGCCTCGGCCTCCACCGCCGCCGCCGCGCGGAACACCGCGGCCCGGCGCTTGCCGCCGCCGGCCCAGTCGATGCGGTAGCGGACCGCGCCGTTCGTGAAGCGGCCCAGGATCTCGCGCGACTCCCGCGAGAGCAGCCGCTCGGCGACGGCCGCGGCGAGATCGGCGCCCGGCTCGAGCTTCCGCAGCGGCAGCGGGAGCGTGAACGACAGCATCGTGCGGGCCCCGAACAGCGTGTCGAGGCGGCCGCTCAGCATCACCTCGACGCGCGTGCCGCCGCACGGATCGCTCCGGAGCTCGGGGACGAGCCCCCCGCCCGGAGAGCCCCGGTCGAGCGCCGCGAGCTCCTCGGCGAGGATCGCCTCGAGCCCGCGCCGGCAGCGCACCGCCACGCGCACCGGGCGCTCCGGCGCGCGATCGCCGGCGATCTCCGACGGCTCGCCGCGCGTGAGCGTCCTCCTGGCCAGGAGCTCGGCGCGCGCGCGCACGCCGGCGGTGTCGTCGTCGCCGCCGAGCTCGGCCAGCACGTCGAGCGCGGCGCCGCCGCCGACCTTGCCGAGCGCGTCGATCAGCGCGCGGCGGACGTCGGGCGATCGCTCGCCGCGCGCTGCCTCGGCGAGCGCCTGCTCGACCAGCGGCCGATCGACGTCCGCCGCGGGCGGCTTGCCGAGCGCCACCGCGGCCATCCGGCGCGTGCGGCGGTCGTCGTCGCGGAGGCGCGCGACCAGGTAGTCGCGCGCCCGCCCGGCGATCTCGGGCTCGAGCGGCGCGGCGGCCATCAGCTTGCCGACGAGCCGGGTGAGCGGCGCGCGCAGCGACGGCGGCGCCGCCGCGGCGCGATCGAGCGCGGCGGGCAGCGCGGCCGCGCCGGCGCGTCGCAGCGCCCGCTCGGCCAGCTCGGCGGGCTCGCCGGCCGCCTCGAGCAGCGCGATGAGGGCGGCGAAGTGGCGGCGCCCCGGGGTGAAACCCGGGTCCGAGAGGGCGCGCTGGAGGTCGGGGTCGGGAATCGTGGAGGGGCTCATCGGGTGTAGGATCTGGGCGCTTTGCTCGGGTCTCGCCCTTCGTGGCGGCTCGTGGAGAGCCTCGGCTCCGGCGTCGAGCGCTCGACCGCGGCTGGTGTAATGTTTCTTTGGCGCGGGTGGAACCTGGCAGGCATCCGCTCCTGGCACCTTGCGGAGGGCGGGCAAGGGCCACCAGCGGCCTCGTGCAGCGAGCGCACCCTGGACGTGCCCGAGCGCTCCGAGCGGCTAGGTGCCGGTCGGTGGATGCAGGGCACCCGGCGCCCTGCTCCAGCTCAGCGCCGCCGCGTTCGTCCCGGCGAGCGACCCGCTTCACGCGGCTCTGGCCAGGCGAGATTCCAGGGCGCGAGCGCGTCGCCCGGCACGAGCAGGCGCAGCGCATCGTACGACAGACCCATGAACGGCTTGCCCGGCTGGAGCAGGCGCATCGCCTGGTCGAAGGCGGCGGTCACGTCCCGCCGCCGCTTCAGCGCCTCCTCGAGATCTCGCGCGGCAGGCCTGGCTTCCTTGTCGACGTGATCGTCATAGAGCTCGATGTGCTCGCTCGAGTCGAGCCCGCAGACGCGGATCGTCCAGTCGCCTGTCAGGCTGCCGCCCCGGGCGCGTGGCCACCAGTGCTTGCGAGCGCTCCATCCAGGCGGCACACCCGCCGAGGTCGCTCGCGCAGGGATGACGCCGAAGACGAACTCGATGTGCTCGATGCCATGGTGCTCGGCGGGGTCGAGGAGCAGCGGCTTCTCCTTCCCCGGTGGCGCCTCCTTCGCGACGAGCGCGACGCTCCCTGCGTCGAGCGGGAACCGATCGTTCTTCCCCGTCCGGTTGCACGAGGGGCAAGCGAACAGCAGGTTGGTCCAGGTGAAGGCGAGCCACCAGTAGCCGTGCCTGTCCTGGCTGCCAGGCTCGCGGGTAGCGGAGGCCTTGGGCCGGTAGTGCTCCACGTCGTTGTAGAGCTTCGGGATCTTGCGCTCGCAGTAGCAGCACTTGAAATTCTGGGCGCGCCACAGCGGCCCGGCGGCGATCCGGTACCCGTCGATCTCCTCGGAGCGCGGCGGCCTCGTGCGCGCGATGCGGGCGAGCTCGGGGAGCCGCTCGAGGCGGACCCTGCGGAGCTCGTCGGGCTCCGCGCCGCGGTGGATGCGGATCATCTCGGCGCGGCCTTGGCGCGTTGCCCCCGCGGCCGCGGGCGTGCAGGCCGCGGCGCCTCGCGCGGGACCTCTTCCCAGCCGGGCTCGATCCCGTTCGCCTTCAGCGTGGCGCGGAGGCGGTCCATCTCGGCCTGCTCCTCGTCGGTCCGGAGCGGATCGCCCGAGAGGAACCCGTATCGGCGGAGCGCCTCGCCGATCTCGCTCGGGTAGACGTCCTGGATGCCGAAGTACCGGCCGTAGATCTGGCCGCCGGTGAGGAGCATCGGCGCCTCGGTGCCACGCTCGGCGCGCACGCGACCGTCTTCCAGGGAGAGGGTCCAGATCTCCTCCGGGCGAGCGCCGACCAGGGTCAGGGGATTGTGCGTGGTGACGATGAACGACATCTTGGGCAACAGCCTCTTGACGCGCGGGATGACCTCGAGCTGCCAGCGCGGGTGCAGGTGGAGGTCGATCTCGTCGAGGAGCACCAGGCCGGTCATGCGGCGCAGGAGGCCGTCGTTCAGGCTCCCGAGGTGCTTGTGCGCGAGCTCGATCCACCTCGCGACGAGGTCGAGGAACCAGCCCGCCGCCGTCAGGTAGCCGTCGCTCAGGGCCGCGAACGGGACGTCCGTCCCGACGGAGGGGCCCGATACGAGGACCTGCCGGTCGCGCACGACCAGCGCGTCGACCGCGAGGAGCTCCTGCAGCGCGCGCCGGACCGCGTCGTACACGGCCGCGTTCTTCTCTGGGTCGCGGGCCGCGGCGCCGTCCCATTCCTTGAGCCACGTCTCCGCGTGGACGAGCGGCGCGCCCTCGTCGAACAGGGTGGCGATCTCCGGGCCGTCGTCCTCGCCGAGGTGCACTTCGCGCGCGGCGCCGCCCAGCGCGGAGCCGCGCCGGCAGCCGTAGGCGAAGATCGGGAAGGGCGTGGGCTGGTCCCTGGGCTCCTGCGCGAAGAGCTCGGAGCCGTTCTTCTGGACGGTCGCGCTGAACGTCCTTCCGCCCGCGAGGTGGACGGTGATCGCCGACGGGCCCGCGGGGGCGCCGTTCGCGCGCCACGGGGTCGCGAACGTGCCCCGCGGCCAGATCTTCGGGTTCGAGAGGCTCCGGAGCGCGAGCACGACGGAGCGCAGCAGGGTGGTCTTCCCGGCGCCGTTCGGACCGAGGAGGACGACCCACTGGCCCTGGTCCGGGGCCGGCGGCGGCGCCAGCTCCAGGGTCACGCCGGCGACGCCGCGGATGTGCTGGACCTGCACGCGCGAGAGCACGACCGGGCTCTCCGGGAGGGCGAAGCCGTGCTGCGCGGGGGTGTGGACCAGGGGGAGGGGGAGCGGCAGGCGCAGCCGGGTCCACGCGGCGGGGTCGGCAAGGCCGGTGCGGCGGGTCTGGAGGGAGCTGCGTAAGGCGCGCACCGCGAAGGAAGCATGCCGCCATGGTAGCTCTGGCCTGCGCAGCAGATCCACGAGGAGCATCTCACGGGTCGCCGAGGGCAACGGGCTCTGCTCCGCGCGCCTGATCACGTCCCACCACAGGCCGGGCTCCTGCGCAGCTTGCGCAGCGACCGTGTCGAGCAACGCGCTCACCTGGTCACGCGAGACGTCGCCGAGCGGGATGCGGATCAGGGCGGCGTCGGCGCGAAGCGCCGGCTCGGGGACGGGATGCTTGGTCATGGCGTGGAGAACCGCGGATCGCGTTTTCTCATCGAGGAATTGAGAATGACCTCGGCGAAGGCATGCGCGGAGCCAGTAGAGGAGGCCGTACCGATCCGGATGCTCAACATACAGGCGGCACAGAGACGCCGCTATGACAGGCGTCAAGCCATGCCAGGGCATGTGGAGTTTTCGGCGTCGGCCCAGGCGATCCAACCCGTCGATCCAGGAGTCGATCCGCTTCGATCGGATCGCTTCCAGAACCGCCGGCACGAGGAGCTCGCCATGCAGCTCACTCCAACGCTCAACCTCGGCCCAGGACAGGCCATCGATGCGATCTCCCGGAGCCCCTCCGGGGAAGACCGCCAGCGCACTCGTGAGATGGGCTTGAAGCGACCGCGATCGGACCTTTTCAAGCGCGGCGCGAAACCGTGAAGACCAGCCACGGCGAGCGGTCCCTACCCCTTCCGAGAAGTGGACGCCGCCTGGTGGTGGTGCCACGGAGAGCGCGGTCTGCTCCCATGGGAGCGTGCGGCTCATGCTGTCGAGAAATGCTTTTTCATCGAGCTGTTCCGGCCACTGATCCTGTGCGGCGACCCATTCGTGGGCATCGCTGAGGCGACCTGACTCCGCCAAGTCCGCGTACGAGAGCAAGTCATGCGGCGCGTCAGCGCTCGTAAGGCATGCGGCCAGCGGCCACGAAACGGCGCTTGCGAGCTCATTGCGCTGCTCCCAGGCGGATGGCTCCGAGGAGAGCCTCCGCAGCGTCTCCGCCAGTGTTGCGGCGGTGGGGCGCTCCATGAACCGTGCTGCGAGCACCCACGGTCTCCAGTGGGCAGGGGGATCCTGGAACGCGGCGATGGCAGCCCAGCGCGGGTCACGCGCTGCAGAAACCTCGATCCAGGCCAACCGCAGCCACGGCATCGTGGAGGCTTCAGCGATTGAGTGAATGCGCATGAGGCCAATGAACGCCTCGACCCAGCACATGCCGGCAGACCAGCTTCGAGGCATGAACTGACCTGATATGGCGTGCGGCGGAACCTTGTCAGGCGTCTCTTCGATCCGGTCGGCCAGCCATTCCGGGACAGGGAGAAATTCCCCTAACTCCCCCCATGCGGCGACAACATCCGTCGCGTCCTCGAGCGCTTGCCATGCGGCCTTGCCGGTCTCGGCAGCCCATGCCTCGCCCAGCTTGGCGGCTTCCACCAGGGCGATCCACGCACCGAGCGCGCTGTCCGCCGCGGGATCGCGCAATCTCTCCTCCACGGCGGCGCGCAGGACCTTGGCAGCCGCCTCTCCGGTCGCGACGCGCGCGAGCCGCGCCTGCTCCTCGCAGGGGGGCAAGTCCAGCAAACCGCACGCCCGCTCCATGAGCTGCCGTGTGTATTTCGGCTGATTCAGCGCCGAGCCTTCTTCGAGGATATCGAGCGCCAGCACCGCGCCGGCACGCACCGCGCGCGCCGCGGCGTCGTCCGGGTCTTCGTCGAGAGCACGGCAGACCCGGTCGGCCAGCGCGCGCAGCGAGGGCTCCTTCGTGAAGAGCTTGCTCGCGATGAACAACGCCACGGCGCGGAACGTGGGCGCCTTGGCGATCCGAAGGAGTCGCTCCTCGATCGGGACCGGAGCGTCTCCCTCTTCGGTCAGGGCCCAGGCCGCCATGAACTCCTGGAGCGAGCGGATCTCGAAGCCGAACTTGCCCGGCTCCGGCTCCACCAGGAACACCAGCCGCTCCTCCGCCGCGCGGACGACGCGGCGCACGAGCCCGGCGCGCGCCTCCTCGTCGACGTCGTCCTCGCGGAGCACGGCGTCGGCGACGGCTTCCAGCCGCTCGCGCGACATCCGCGCCTCGGTGCCGCCGGCGCTCTCCGATTCGACCTGGAGGAGCAGGCCGACCCGCCGGTGGATCCGCCCGATGTGCATGCGGTGGTCCCGGAGCAACGGCGCGGCGTAGGTCCCGCGCTCCACCTCGCGGTCGTAGATCGTCTCGAAGTAGCGCTCGAACAGCCCCCAGCGCTCGCTCGGCACGCGGCCCATCCGCTGCACGAGCGCCGCCAGGATGGTCACCTGCAGCGGCGTGGTGAGCAGGCGCGCCGTGGCCGCCTCGCTCGCGGCGGACTCGAGTCCGCGCACGACGCGCGCGCAGTTGTCCGGCTGGCCCGGCAGCTTCGCGTCTGCGAGCTTCCGGCCGTAGGCGAGCGCCTCCCCGCGCTGCAGCGGCGCGAGGTACACGGTGGCGAGGGGCACGCCGATCCCCTCCAGCTCGCCCGTGTAGCCCTGGGGCCGCGTGGTGGCGACGACGAGCCCCCGCGCGCCCGCCCCGCCGAGCGCGGCGAGCAGGTCCCGCGTCGCGGCCACCAGGCGGGCTCGATCTTCCGCGGCGCCGACCTCGTCGAGGCCGTCCAGGACCAGCAGCAACGAAGCCCGCCCGAGGAGCCGCTCGAGCACCTCGGGAGAGAGCCTGATCCCGCGCGACTCCGCCTGGGCGGAGAGCAGGCGAAGGAGCTGCGCCGGACGCGCCTCCGCCGCGCCGTCCTGCCGCGCGAGCCACGCAGCGGCCTCGGGCAGCACGATGCGCACGGGGAAGAGCGGCGCCAGGGGCCAGCCGATCTCCTTTCTCGATGCGGTCTCCGTGAAGGCACGCACCACGTCCCGCTGGGCGGGCTGCAAGCGCTCCAGGAACGGCGCGAGCAGCGCGGCCCGGTGCACCTGGCACGCGAGCTGCCCCAAGGTGGATTTGCCCTGTCCAGGACCGCCGACCACGAGGAAACCCCGCCGCTCTCGCGCCGGCAGGTTGCCGGGCTCGCCGGGAGCACGCCTCGTTTCCAGGCGTCCGGCCGGCGAAGCCAGCGGGGCGGCCTTCTGCCGGAGCAACATCCTGACGAACAGGCGCCGATCTCCGCTCCCTTCGCTTCCGCGGGGATCCGCGTCGTGGACGGGCCGCGCCGTGATCGGCAGATCCACGAACACCTTGCGCAGCGGAATGCCGCCTTCCCGGTGGCCGCCTTGCTCCAGCTTGGCGAACTGATCGCTGAGGATCTGCTTCGCGAGCCACGCCACGAGGGCGTCCAGCACGTCGTCGCCAAGCCCGGCGCGGGCCACCCACTCCGCGAGGCAATCCGGCGGAGGCGCGCTCGCCGGCGATTTCGACGGGCGCGGCGGGCGAGGCTTGCTCCTGCGGGCGGACAGAGGCGCCATGGCGCGCGGAGCCTACCAGATGGCCGCGCGGCCCGTGCGCCGCCAGGACCTCGCCGGCGTCATGGCGGCCCTTCGCCGCGGACTCCCTCGCTCCCGTCCCGTGCACGGCGCCCGCCGCGCCGCGACCGGCCGCCGTTCCGTCGCACCCGTCCGGCCGCCGCGGCGCGGCCGTCGTTCCGTCGCCCCCGTCCGGCGAGCGGCGTCAGAAATCTCCCGCAGGATCGGCGACCCGCGGCACTAGACTCCCCCCATGCCGGATCCGAGCCAGGTCATCCCGCGGACGGCGCTGCCGCACGACGTGCTGCGCGCGGCGCTCGGCGCGCTCGAGGCGGGGCGGCGGGTGGTGCTCGCCTCGGTGGTGGCGCGGCACGGGTCGGCGCCGTCGACGCCGGGGCAGAAGCTCTGCCTGTTCGAGGATCTCACCGCGATCGGCACGATCGGGGGCGGCGCCGTCGAGCGGGCGGCGCTCGGGATCATGGGGCGCGCGCTCGACGAGCTCGCCACCACCCCGAAGCTCGAGACCTTCCGCCTGGGCCCGAGCCTCGGCATGTGCTGCGGCGGCTCGGTCGACGTCCTCATCGAGCCGATGCTGCCCGCGGTGCACGTCCTCGTGATCGGCGCCGGGCACGTGGGCGCGTTCGCGGCGCCGCTCCTCGCGTCGCTGGGCTTCCGCGTCACCCTCTGCGACGCGCGCGCCGCCGCCGCCGACCCCGCCCGCGTGCTGCCGTCCGCGCCGCTCGCCGGCGTGTCGCCGCCGCACGACGGCGCGCAGCAGGGGCCCATGCCGGCGATCGCGGAGCAGGTGCGGCTCGTGCTCGCCGATCACGACGACCCCGAGGTGACGGCGGGCCTGCCGAGGGATCTCGGCGAGGCGGCGGCGCTCGTGATGACGCACGATCACGGGCTCGACCAGGAGGCGATCGCGTGGGCGCTCGCGCGTGGCTTCGGCTACATCGGCGGGGTCGGGAGCCGGGCGAAGGCGGCGCGCACGCGCGCGCGGCTCGAGGCGAAGGGGGTGGCGGAGGGCGACGTCGCGCGGGTCAGGATGCCGGTCGGGCTCGACATCGGGGCGCGCTCCCCGGCCGAGATCGGCGTCGCGCTCGCCGCGGAGCTCATCGCCTGGCGCTCCGGGCGGCAGCGCGCGCGGTGGTCGTCCGCGTCGTCCGCGTCGTCCGGCGCGGTCGCGCCGGCAGGGGAGGAGCAGGCTCGATGAAGACCGTGATCACGATCGTGCTCGCCGCGGGCGCGGGCAAGCGGCTCGGGGGGCCGAAGGCGCTCCTCGCCTGGCCCGCGGCGGAGAAGGGCGGGCCCGAGCGGCCGCTGGCGATCGCGCACGCGGAGGCGCGCCTCGCGGCCGAGAGCGCGCGGGTGCTCGTGGTGGTGCGCACCTCCGTCTTTCACGCGCTGCTCGCCCACGTGCGGCCGGGCATCGACCTCGTCTCGTGGACCGCCCCGGACGACCTCGGCCCGGCGGGGTCGCTGGCGGTCGCCGCGCCGCGCATCGGCGACGCGGACGCCGTCGTTGTGACGCCGGTCGACGTGCCCCCCGCGAGCGCCGCGACGGTGGCGCGGCTGCTCGCCCGGCTCGACGCGGGCGCGCCGTCCGCGGCGGCGCCGCTCGCCGTGCGGCCGCGGCACCTCGGCCGCGGCGGCCACCCGGTGGTGCTGCGCGCCGAGGCGCTGCAGCGCTACCTCGAGGCGGATCCGCCGCCGCTCCGGGATCACCTGAGGGCGCTCGGCGACCGGTGCGTGGACGAGGAGGTGGACGATCCGGGGGTGCTGCACGACCTGAACGTCCCGGTCGACGTGCTCCGCGTGCTCGGGGGGCCGCCGCGCTTCCTGGCCTGACGTAACCCGGCGCGGCGGCGCTCGCTGACGCCGCGCGCCGGGCGTGGGGGCGCGCGGCGCCGGGTCGACGTCGCCCGGGCGACCGGGCTATCGTCGGTGAGGAGGAGCAGAAGAATGGCGACGAGCCCTCCAGCCTCAGCGAGCGCCGTGGGGATCAGCGTGCCCCGCGCCGACGGCCCCCCCAAGGTCACGGGGGCGTCGCGCTACGTCGACGACATCCCGGCGATGCCGGGCGAGATCTTCGGGCGCACCGTGCGGAGCCCGGTGCCGCGCGGGATCCTCCGCGGGGTGCGGTTCGACCCCGCGTTCGACTGGAGCGACGTCACGGTGGTGCTCGCCGAGGACGTCCCGGTCAACGTGGTCGCGCTGATCCTGGACGATCAGCCGATCCTCGGGACGGGGAAGGTGAACCACGCCTACGAGCCGATCGTCCTGCTCGGCTGCGAGGACCGGCTGAAGCTCGCGCGGGCGGTCCAGGCCGTCGCGCTCGACATCGATCCGCTGCCGCCGGTGCTCGACATGCGCGCGTCGCTCGAGGGCAAGGAGATCCTCTGGGGCGCCGACAACGTCATCAAGCGGTACCTCATCACGAAGGGGCGCCCCGACGCCGAGCGGGAGCGCGGCGAGGCCGCCATCGACGCGGCGCTCGCGCGCTGCGAGGTGGTCGTCACCGGCACGTACGCCTCGCACCACCAGGAGCAGCTCTACATCGAGCCGCAGGGGGTCATCGCCTGGTGGGACGAGGCGGGCGCGCACGCGACCGGCTCGATCCAGTGCCCGTTCTACGTGCACAAGGCGTTCCTGAAGGCGTTCGGGCTCTCGCCCGACCGGATCCACATCACCCAGTCGGTCACCGGGGGCGGCTTCGGGGGCAAGGAGGAGTACCCGTCGATCATCGCGCTCCACGCGGCGCTCCTCGCGAAGAAGAGCGGCCGGCCGGTGCGGATGATCTACGACCGGACCGAGGACATCGAGGCGACGACGAAGCGGCACCCGGCCTCGTGCGAGATCACGAGCGGCTGCGATCGCGACGGCACGCTCCGCGCGCTGAAGATCCGGATCCTCATGGACGGCGGCGCGTACGCGACGCTGTCGCAGGTGGTCCTGTCGCGCGGCGCCCTCCACGCCTCGGGCGCGTACCGCTGGGACGACGTGTGGATCGAGGCGACCGCCGTCGCGACGAACACGCCGCCGAACGGCGCCTTCCGCGGCTTCGGCGCGCCGCAGACGATCTGGGCGATCGAGCGGCACCTCGACCGCGTCGCGCGGGAGCTCGGCCGCGATCCGCTCGACCTGAAGGCGAAGAACGTGCTGCGCCCCGGCGACTCGACCGCGACGGGGCAGGTGCTCCACGCGAGCGTGGCGGGCGAGGAGTGCATCGCGAAGGCGATCGAGGCGAGCGGCTACCGGCAGAAGCGCGCGGCCGGCCCGGTCGTGCGCGGGCGCGTGGCGCGCGGGGTCGGGCTCTCCGTGTTCATGCACGGCGCGGGGTTCACCGGGTCGGGGGAGCGCTACTACAAGGGCAAGGTCGCGCTGGATCTCGCGCCCGGCGGGCGCCTCCGCATCCGCACGGCGTCGACGGACATCGGCCAGGGGACGGAGACCGTGTTCCGGCAGATCGCCGCGGACGCGGCGGGGCTGCCGCTCGACCGGGTCGAGTTCGCGGTGCCGTGCACGACGACGGTGCCCGACTCGGGCCCCACGGTGGCGTCGCGCACCGTCATGGTGGTCGGGTCGATCCTCGAGGCCGCGGCGCGCGAGCTCTCGGGCCGCGTGCGCGCGGAGCAGGAGGCGGCGCGGCAGCGCGCCGCGGAGGAGGGGCGCGCGGGCGCGGCGGCGCCGAGCTTCGAGGAGGCGGCCGACCTGCTGCTCGCCCGCGAGGGGCAGGTGACGTCGCTGAAGCAGTACGAGCCGCCGGGCTACGTGCGCTGGGACGACGAGGCCTACAAGGGAGACGCGTACCCGTGCTTCGGCTGGGCGTGCGACGTGGCCGAGGTCGAGGTGGACCTCGACACCTTCGAGGTGACGGTCGTCGACTTCTGGTCGGCCGCCGACGTGGGCAAGGCGATCCACCCGGTGATGTGCAAGGGGCAGATCGAGGGCGGCAGCCTCCAGGCGATCGGCTGGGCGCTCTCCGAGGAGATCGTCTGGCAGGGCGGCAAGATCAGGAACCCGCGGATGACCAACTACATCATCCCGACGTCGCTCGACGCGCCGCCGTTCCACGTCGACCTCGTCGAGGCGCCGTTCCCGTTCGGTCCGGGCGGCGGGGCCAAGGGCATCGGCGAGATGCCGATGGACGGCGGCGCGCCCGCGATTGCCGCGGCGGTCGAGCACGCGACGGGGATCGCCGCGTGGGCGCTGCCGCTCACGCCGGAGCGCCTGTTCGAGGCGGCGCGCGGCGCCGCGGCGCCGCGGCCGGCCGCGGGGGGAGGGGAGCGCGCATGAAGGTATCGCTCGTCGTGAACGGCTCGCCGCGCGAGGTCGACCTGCCGCCGCTCTCGCGGCTGCTCGACGCGCTCCGGGGGCCGCTCGGGCTCACGGGCACGAAGGAGGGGTGCGCGGAGGGCGAGTGCGGCGCGTGCACGGTGCTGATCGACGGCGATCCCGTGAACGCGTGCCTCGTCGCGATCGGGCAGTGCGAGGGGCGGCGCGTGACGACGGTCGAGGGCCTCGGGGCCGCCGGGCACCTGTCGCCGCTGCAGCGCTGCTTCATCGAGGAGGGCGGCGCGCAGTGCGGGATCTGCACGCCCGGCATGCTCATCTCCGCCGAGGCGCTGCTCGCGCGGAACGCGGATCCGTCGGAGCTCGAGGTGCGCGAGGCGCTCGCGGGCAACCTCTGCCGCTGCACCGGTTACCAGCGGATCGTCGAGAGCGTCCGCGCCGCGGCGGCGCTCCGCCGCGGCGGGGGAGGGGAGGCGCCGTGAGCATCGCGGATCTCGGGTTGTTCGAGATGCGGCGCGTCTCGGGGCTGGGCGCCCTGTGCGAGCTCGTGGCGGAGCAGGCCGCGCGCGGCGCGGCGGTCGCGCTCCTGGCCGGCGGCACCGACTGGGTCGTCGAGCAGGAGCTCCGGCCGCCGCTCGGCGCGCCCGCCCCGGGGGGCGCCGGCCCGGCGGCGCCGCCGCTCGTCGTCGACGTGTCCCGGCTCTCGGACCTGCGCGGCATCTCGATCTACGCCGGCACGCACGGCGACACGCTCCGGGTGGGCGCCGCGACGACCTACCTGGAGATGCGCCGGAGCGACGCGATCGAGGAGCGGGCGCCGCTCCTCGCGCGGATGAGCCGCGACGTGGGCGCGGTGCAGATCCAGGCGCGCGGCACGCTCGGCGGCAACCTGGCCACGGCGTCGCCGGCGGCCGACGGCGTCGCCGCGCTCGCCGCCTACGACGCGACCGTCGTGGTGCAGAGCGTCCGGGGCGAGCGGCGCATCCCGATGAGCGCCCTGCAGACGGGCTACAAGCGCACGTCGCGCGCGCCGGACGAGGTGATCGTGGCCGTGGAGATCGCGCTGCCGGAGCGCGGATCGCCCTGGTACTGGCGGAAGGTCGGCGCGCGCCGGGCGCAGGCGATCTCGAAGGTCGCGCTCGCGGGGGTGGCCGAGGTGCGCTCCGGGCGGCTCGCGCGGCTCGGGCTGGGGATGGCGTCGGTCGCGCCCACGACGGCGCTCCTGCCGACCGTGCGCGCGCTGTGCCTCTCGCGCCCGCTCGGCGAGCTCACCGTGGCGGAGGTCGACGCCGCGGTGGCGCAGGACATCGCGCCCATCGACGACGTGCGCTCGACGCGGGCCTACCGGGAGCACTGCGCGCGCGGGGTGGTGCGAGAGCTCCTCCGGCAGCTCGGCGCGCCGGTCTGATCACTCCATCCCGTCGAGCTGCGCGGCCTCGGGCCGGCGGCTGCGCCCGCAAGACCGCGCCGGCCGCTCGCGCGACGGCGGCGCGGGCGGAGGATCCATGTCCACGTCGTCGCAGCGAGCGCACCGCCGCGGGGTGTCGGTGCCGGCCTGGAAGATGGTGACGCAGCCGCAGGCCTGACAGATCATGCCGATGTCGTAATTCATGAGCACTCCTCGCCGACGAACGCTCCGGGGCGGCCCGAGCGGCGGGAGGATGCGCTGGAGGGGCGACGCGCGCGCGACGGCGCTGCAACATCGCGCGGAAGGGATCCGAGCCGGGCGGGACCAAGCCCGGGCGGGTGCGCCGAGCCGCGCGCCGGCGGGGGGCTGTGCGCGGCGGCGCGCGGGTGGGCGCTCGGCCATCCGCCAAGACGGGGACCGCGGAGCTTGCGCATGCAACACCACCCGGCATGTCTCACTTCGGGCCATGCCTTCTGAGACGTCTCGTCGCGCGCCACACAAGGCGCGCCTGAGACGTAAAGCCCCCTGAGAGCTTATGGCACCTCGTTCGGTGCTCGATCGCGCCCACCCGCGCGCCGCCGCGCACAGCCCCCCGCCGGCGCTCACGTCGCCTTGCGAGGAGGGCCGACATCGAGACGCCGAGCTGCAGGGCGCGCTGGACGTGCACGGAGACGCCTCCAAAGCATCCCTCCGATGCCGAAGCAGGCACCGAAGCCTTAGGCGATTGACACATGAGCGAACGCCCCAAGAGCGCTGGCCTCGTAGCTCGTCTCCTTATCGCGGTGGCCGTGCTCGGCCTCGTCTTTGGTGGTGGATAGAATCGTGCGTTGTTCGCCTTGCTGCACCCGATGGGGACCCTTCGCCGCCCCGCCCGGACAAACTCAAGAGCGCCGTCGTCGAGCGCCACGGCGACGCGATCCGGTTCCGTCCCACGCGGCTTCGGTGTCACGAGCGGCGGCCGGTACGGCGCCTCCGCGCTGACCGCTTCTCACGCCTGCGTCCACTCGCCGTCGTGCGCACCGCTGCGCGTGACGCCCGCGACGTGCCGCGCCGTGCCCAGCATCGGCCGGTGGGCTGCCAGCACCTCGCGGCTCCCTGCCAGCACCTCCCGGCGACTCCCCCAGCAGCCCCGGGATGCCTGCCAGCACCCGCTGGTACGGCTCCTCGAACGTGCTGGTACGGCTTCTCGAATCTGCTGGTACGGCTCCTCGAATGTGCTGGTACGGCTCCTCGAACGTGCTGGTGCGGCTCCTCGAACGTGCTGGTACGGCTCCTCGGACCTGCTGACACGATTCCCGGCCGTCTCGGCGGCGCTGGCCGCGCTCACGGCCCGCTGGGCCCACGCGCCGGTGCGCTGGGGCGCCCCCCGGGCGCGCTGGCGCAGCGCCGCGGAGACGCAGTCGTGCTCTCCGGATCGCCGGAGCCCGCGTGGGTCGCTGCGAGCTCTGCCGTCATGCTACGTCTGCCCGCTCGCCACCCCAATGGAGGTAGGTTCATGGGAATCGAATTGTCGCAAGAGCAGCTCGCCGTCCTGAAGGAGACCCGCGCGGTCGCCACCCCCGCGGAGTTCCGGACCCTCCTCGATACCGCGCGCCCCGAGATGGACCGCATCGTCCGCGAGGTCATGGAGCCGAGCCAACCCATCTCGACCACCCTCACGGAGCTCCGGGACCTCTACCTGTCCGTCGTCCAGTACGAGGCGCCGCTCGCGAGCAAGGCCTACGGCCCCGAGCGCCGCGCGCTGCTCCGCGCCGCCATCCAGCTCCTCGACACGGCGAACCTCTGGTTCGGCGAGGGCAAGCGCACCGGCGCCTATCAGGTGCGGCCCGTCGACCAGGTGATCAAGGCGAGCCGGCCCTGGCGCGCGCGGCTCAAGGCGTTCGCCGACCAGGCGTTCGCGTTCGAGCCGGACGTCGCCGACCAGTTCGCCGACGTCAACACGAGCGGCACGCTCACCGAGGAGACCAGCGACCTCGCCATGCTGCTCCGGCTCGCCGAGCAGCACCAGACCCGCCTGTCGCCCGTCGGCCTCACCGAGGAGTTCCTGCGCGAAGGCAGCGCCTTGCTCGACGAGGTGAGCGGCCGCGACCTGCTCGGCATCCTCGGCCTGCGCAACCGGGAAGAGGCGATGGTGCTCCGCAACTCCATCGTGACCTATGCCACGCTGCTCGGGCACGAGGCGCGCGCCGCCGGCGTCAACGCCTGCTGGGACATCCCCGAGGGCAAGCGCCGCTTCAGCGCCGCCTCGTTCCGCAACGCCCTGCGGCGGCTCCGCCCGAAGCGCCGGGGCACCGCCTCCGCGCCGGACGAGCCGGCGCCGCCCGAACCTCCGCCGGTCGAGCCGACTGGCGCGCCGGTCTGAAGCCACGCCGGATCGAGAACGCGGCGCGCTAGCGCCGCGGACCCGCCGCAACCCCTCCGTCATTCCGGCAGGAGCGCCTCGCCCAACCGGTCGCGCTCCGCCAGGGCCGTCTCCTCGTCGCCCATGGCGGGCGCGGGCCGAACGACTGCCGTTCAGCGGCGCATCGCCCTGCTGAACGGAGCGAAGTTGGGCAGGGCGCCCGATGCAACGGCTTGTTCGGCGCGCTCGTCATCATCGCTCTTGCTTCGTGCACGATTTCGAGCACATTGGCCCCCCAGCCCAATGTCAAGCCCCGACGCAACAGGAAGCTCGAACGCGCGAGGCCTGGCGCGATCGGAGACGCTGGCGACCTTCTTTGCACGGTTCCTCTCGCGGGCTCGATGTCTCCGCTCGCGGTTCTTTTGCTTGCTCGACCGCCGCGGCAATCTCTCGACCCCCGGCTTGCCTGCGTTCGGCGTTCCGTTGCTCTTCTCGGCGACGGCGCTCCCCGCCTCCCGTCCACGCTTCTCGGCGACAGTGCGCTTCTCGCTTCTCTGCGCCACGGCGCGCGCCGCCCCCGCCAACTGATCGCACCGCGCATTCAGGTACGCCCGCACCGTGTTCGTACGCTGGTGCCCCTTCACCCAGCGAAGGTCCAGTTCGATCCCGTGCTCGTTCGAGAACGTCCGGATCCTCTCGCGCAGCCTTGCAACCGCTGGAGCGTTCCGCTGGATGCGTGGTTTAAGCGCTTCATCGCTCAGAAAGCGAACAGCCGCCTGGCTGTCTGTGTACACGACGAGCCCGCGCACAGCGTCGCCCCACACCTTCCGCGCCAGGTAGACCCCGGCGAAGATCGCCGCCAGTTCTGCCTCGTTGGCGCTGCTGACATACGGTGGGCAGGCCCCGTGCCGCACGATCCTCCCGCGAGTCGACCTCAGCCAGACGCCCCAGCCGGCTGCGATTGGGGTGAAGGAGGCGTCCGTGTAGCAGGTGACCCAGAAGCGCGATGCCCCAGCCCTTTCTTTCTGGCTGTTCATCCCAGTCGTGCCCCCCGGGAAAGCGCTCTTGCCCCCGGCCCGCGCGGCGCTGCATGCGCCTCGGCTGGGCCGCGAGGCGGTGCGGTCGGCAACCGCAGAGTACGTAATCCTCGGCAACTCATCCTGACGGCCCCGCAACGAAGGCGCCGAACGCCTCGCCAATCTGCTGCGGGGCGGGCTGCCGCGCGAAGCGCGGTTGCCCGAACCGGCAGCCGCATTGGCTTGTTCGGCGCCCGGTCAGGAAGAACGAATCACGCGACCACCACCGCGGCTTGCGTTCTCCCGTCGTCATCTCGAAGGGCTGCGCGTCTTTCGTCGGCGCGCGGGCTGCCGCCCCGATGCCGCCCCGAGGCGCTTCTGAATCGCCGCTTGCGTTTGGCGGGGCAGCGTCGCGAGGTACTCCTCCGACAACGCACGGAGCATCGCGTCCGGCAACGCGAGCACCGCCTGCGCCTCGGTGAGCCCGGCGAGGCGCTGCTCGGGGGCGAGCCCCGCGAGGCGCTGCTCGGGCGCGTACGCCTGCAGCACCTGCTCCGGGGCGAGCCCGGCGAGGCGCTGCTCGGGCGGCAGCCGCGCAACGAGGCGTGCCAGCGCCTGCTCGAAGCTCTCGACGACCCGCTTTTCGTCCTTCATGTGCCGCTTCCTCTGCCCCGGGAGGGGGTGCCGAACTTGCTCGACATGCTCCAGGAGCGCCCAGAACACCGCGATCTCCTCGGGGGAGAGCGCCGGGATGCCGCCGGGGTCGGCGACCATCCCAGGGGTCACAGTGTACAGCAGATGCTCGCCCTCGCGAGCGTTGGCGGGCACCGTCTCCACCACCCGCAGCGGGAAGACACCGAGCCGCCCCTCATGCGTGCCCGGCCCGGTCGGTGTGAGCGTGCAGCCGAGCGACATCAGCGCCTCGGTGAAGCGCGGGGTCAGGCGGGGCGCGAGCACGCGGAGGGCGACCGCGGCGGGAGCTTCGATCTCGGCGACCACGAGGTACTGGAGCGCGTACGCGAGGAGCATGCGCGCGTCGTCGCGCTCGAGCTCGTCGATCGGCCCCTTGAAGTGCACGAGCGTGTGCTCGGCCACCTCGCCCACCACGCTCGTGAGCAGGCGCGGCCTGGGGGGGGCTCCGCGACGGCTGCGAAGGAGGATGACGATGTCGACGCGGAGCGGCTCGCGGGCCAGCTGGAACTCCGAGACGCACTGGTACCAGCCCTCGGGGAGCACGTGCTCCAGGAGCGCGACGAGCACCGGGTGCCAGGCGGTGTAGACGCGAACACGCCGCTGTCGCTGCGAGGATCGAACCTCGCGCGTCGTCGCCGTGCGGTTGCCCTTCGCCATCAGGAGCAGCGCTACCACGACCGTCGCCCGCCGGCGACTTCGTGGCGTGGCGCGGTGACATCGGCGACGACGTGCTTTGCCCCGCGGCGTTCCCGCCCCGCATCAGGTGTTGGGCGACAACAACCGTCGGCTATGCGCTCTGGCGCCGAACGCCCTGGGCTTCAGCCGCGGTGCCGCGCGCGAGGCGCGCGGCACCGCCGGTCTGCAAGCCCTGGTTGGGCGGCCTACGCTCCAGGAGGCACCGACGTTCAAGGATCGTCGCCGTAAAACAGCAGGGTGTTCGTATACTTCGTGGCGACGGACGTATCGAACGGCCCCATAGCCGAGAAGTATCGTTGAAGCTCTTGTCGCGTGCGGCCCTGCTTGCGCCACACTCTGGGCCAATCAACGCAGGGAATTTTGAACGGTCTCACTCCTCCTCCCTTTACGGGCGCGTGGTCTTCGCGCCACGGTCCAATCCCGTCGTAGGCAAGAAATGCGGACGGCGTCTGAATGACGCCGATCCAGTCGGTGGCCTCATGCCAACTAGCCGCCTCGTCTACAGCGGGTCCAACCAGTATCGAGGGGGACTCTACGAAGAATTGGCCGCATGCCGTGGCGCCACGTAGAGGGAGACCGTAAGAGATCGAGTCGCAAATCAGCTGGGTTGTGACATCGCCATGGAGTTGAAGACCGGTCTTGGGCTCGCCAATAGTGAGCAGAACGATCGTGTCAGAGATGCTCAGTACCGTTGTCTCATCCGCACCGCGCACCATCTTCTCAGCAGTGCCCACGAGATGCTTCAGGTGTCGGACAACCTCTGGACCAGTGCGTCGGAGCCAGATCCCTTTCCATCCGAGGACGTCGATGAATGTCACGGTCCCAGGGCGCATGCTGGGCTGAGACACTTGAGCCGGAGGTGCGGAGACGCCGGCCTCCACGGTCGCATCGCCAGTCGCAGGCGGATCAGGAGAGCTCATTTGAACGACTCGAACACGCCATGGGGGGAGTTCTTCTCGCAAAGAGAAACCCAGTCGGCGAGGTCGGTGAGCGCGCTTTGTACCTCGGCAGCATCCAGGCCCCTATCGGCTGCCTGCTCCCAGAGCCACTCGAAATAGCCTGGCAACTCTTCGGGGTAGTTGATCGAGTCGTGGTCCAATAGCGCAAAGAGACCCGTACCACTCTTGCCACCAACGCGGGCGTCACGACCGGCGGAAACGTCCTGCACATGATGAAAGGTCCATCCGGACGAGGTCCGCGTCACCGTATAGGAATCGACGTTCCCAAAGCGCCTCGAGTAGACTGGAAAGCTGAACGACTTGCCAATCGTCAAGTCTACAGGGTTGTCGTTCGCGTTCTGGTTCGCCAGAAATCCCAGCAAGTCCTCCACAGGATGGACATGTTTGTAGAACTCGGGGTCCGTCGGCGGAACGCCACGGTTCTTCAGCATGTACTTATGGTGCTGAGGCTCATGGCCGTGTCCCTTCAAGGACATGTGTAGCCTATGAGCCTGTGCCCCCATCACGTCGATGTCCTTGGGGTTGATCTTCGCATTTTGCTGAAGACTCGTCAGGATTGTCGTGAGCCGTTGGCGGATATCCTCGGCGAGCGCCCGCTCGTCATCGGTGAGTTGCACAGGGGGGCCCTTCGGAACCTTCCAGGAGCCTTCATGCACTGTCTGTTACCGCGAACGCGAAGCGGGGTCCAGTGGCCCGTGTACGTACGCGCGCCTCCGACAGCTCGGCGGCCGCGGCGGCCGGAGGCATGCGGCTCGTTCGCAGAAAGCGGGAGCCAGGGCGGAGGTCACCCCGGCGGGCCGCCCAACGACTGCGGGTCTGCCGCCGCGCCGTAGGCGCGGTCGGCAGCAGCCGCGGGTTGGGCGGGACAGCGGAGCGGGGAGAATATTGGCGTCCCTGCCACGACTTGTTAGCTCGTGGGCCCTTTTTTTGGCAGTTGCTTAGCCTCATTCTCGACCTCGGCCGCCAGGTCGGTGCGCCCGTTCTCCCGAAGGCGCTTGGCAATACGTCGCGCGAGAACCCGGCCTCGCAAATGTTCGAGTAGCTGTGCTGGGCTAGTAAGCGCCTCAGCCGACATTGCGGCAAGGAATACGAGAGCCCAAGCAGCAAAGATCTCCTTTGCATGATCTGCAGTGCCAGCGGGCGATATTGCTTCATGTGCGACTTTGTGCCGGTTCCCAAACAATCGAGCAATATCCGCTGGCCCGTTAGGTCCTTCAAAGATGCACGCCGCCAGTTCTGCCATCTCTGCAAAACCGGAGGCGCCCTCTTTCAGCAGGCTCTCCAGCGCGACCACGGTGAACAAAGTCGAGAGCGTCGGATCGGTCGACTCCATCGCACGAGCGAGCGTGCATGCCGCGCCACGGACTCGTCTTCGAAGCGGCGACAGCGAGCCCCAATCGCCAATCAATGCCTTACTCAGCGCGTGCTCGCGCGAAATGGTCCAGCTTCCTTGAATTGTAGACCCGCTGTTCCACGAGTCGCGAAGCTGTTTATGCGTAACGCGGATTGGTTGCAGGTGAATAAAATTGTTCACCACCATATGATAATCGATCTGAAGCTGCCCAGCCTGATTCAGGCGGACGTATGATGGAACTGCGGCCCAGTGAAGTGGCAGCGGAGTCATGGCGAATCCTTTGCCTTGACCCGACGTTAGCACCGATGTCGCAGTGAGTAGCGCGCGAACACTCTCGGCGTATCGCACTGCGTCTTCTGGCTTGGAGCGGCGGACAGCGATAAATGCGCCCGGTGGAATGTCGATCAACCGTTCAATTGGCGCAGAGCCAGCAAAGCTCGATTTATCCAGCGCTTGGCGCACACCGCCACCGGAGAGCATCGATGCGGCCACCGGATCGGCTGGCGCAAACGTCTGCACGTACGCGCGCGTGACCAGCGTTGCGTCACCGAAAATGGGCTTCTCCAAGCCTATTGCGTTGTCGGCAAGTTCGATGCCCCAGATCGGGTAGCAGCTCCATCCCTTCATGCGCTTTGTAGACACTTATCAGGGTTAGGTGCGGGCGTCACGGGGAACATCGTACAAACTGGTGGGTGGCGGGCCAAGCGCTCGATGCATGGACACACCAAGTCGAGCGAGGCGGAGCCGGGGTTCGCTCCGCCCAACGTCGCAATTGGCTGTGATGCACGACATGTTCACGCATTTCGCATGTAGGCCGCGAACCGTGGCACCCTATCTCCATATTCCCGAGGATAAGTCGCGGCCCATCATGGCCTATCTCCGCAATTCCGCAGATAGACCGCGACCTTCCGCAGCCTATCTGCGGGATTGCGGAGATAGGCCGCCGCTGCGTATCTACGTATTCCCGTTGCTAGGTCTCGGACGGCGACGGCGTGTCGTCGCGCAAGATTCGCGCCGACGGCTGGGTACCCGTCCGCTTCCACAGCGGCAAGCCCCCACGGCAGATGGGCGCGGAAGAGGTCACGGCCTTCCGTGACGAGCTTGCGGTCGCACGCCGCCCCGCGGCATCCACGCAGAACCAAGCGCTGTGCGCGCGCCTCTTCCTTTACAAGCGGGTTCTCGACCTGCAGATACCCCGGCTCGAAGCGCTCGAACGGGCACGCCGGCCGGAGCACCTCCCCTCGGTCCTCTCGCGGCTCGACATCAGGACGATCCAGACGCTGCTCGGCCACAACGATGGGCGGACCACGATGATCGACACCCACATCATCGACCGCGGCCCTCTCGGCGTCATCAGCCCCCTTGGCCGCCGACCGCCGCGTCAGCGGGGAGCGCCTTGAGCTCCGACCCCACCCCGTCGTCCCGGCCCCACCCATCGTGAAAGGTAGCGTACCTGACGGCTGCGCCGCCTTGTCAAGGAGACCAACGCGTGCTCGTGCGGGCTCCACACCGGACGACTCGAGCTCGGCCGCGGCGTCCACGCCGCGCGCTCGCAACGGGCATCCCCCTCGCCGATCCCGCCATCGTCACGCCCACCGGGGCAGCGCCGTCCCGAAGCAGGCGGGCGGCCTAGGACCTGGGCGCCGGCGTGCCATGGGCGATGCCGCGCGTCACGCACGTGACGTGGGCGCCGCCTCGTTCCGCAGCGACCTCGAAGCGCCTGCCCAACGTTCGGGATCACGGCTCGCGGGGTCGTGCCTTGCGTGGCCGGCCCCGCTTGACCGGCGGAAGCTCGCGCGGGCGGAGCAGCACACCGGGCCGGACGCCGAGCGCGTCGGCCAGCTTCACGAGGCCTGCCATCCCGACGTTGGTCTGGGCGTGCTCGACCTTCTTGAGGTAGCGGAGGCCGACCGCTGCCGCGTCGGCGAGCTCTTGCTGCGTCATGCCGCGCTTCAGGCGGATCCTTCGGACGTTGGCCCCGATGAAGTTGAGCACCTCCTGCAGCCGGGGATCATGCATGGGGAAGTCGTCGGCTCTCGTGCGAGGTGGAATAGTGCCCTCTAGGGCACATTTCGATTGCCCGGTCGCCTTCCACCACCGTAAGCTCCCTGCAAGCAAGTGCTGCCCGCGACGGCGCCAACCGTCCGGGCAGCGTGGCCGAACCCCGCACCACGAGGTCCGACATGAGAACCGTACGTCCGCGCCCCGAAGAGGGCCAAGAGATCGATCCGCCCTCGCGCCGCCGCCGGCGCACCGCCGCCCGCGGCCGGCTCGGTCGCCCGCCCGAGCCCCGTCACGCGTCGTCTCACCCCGCCGTCTATCTCGAAGCCACGGCGCTCCTCGAGCACCGCCCGCTCATCCGGAGCACGCTGCGCGCCCGCGGCGTTCGCGCCGCGGATCTCGACGACGTCACGCAGGAGACCGTGCTCGGCGCCTTTCGCAGCATGCGCGCCGGCCGCTTCCGGCCGTCCCTCGATCAGCCGCCGGGCGACGCCCTGCGCGCCTGGCTGGCGGCGGTCGCCTCGCGGCAGGCTTCGCACTACCGCGACAAGGCGTACCGCCGATATGAGGTGGCCGCGGTCGAGCCTCACCGGCTCGCGGCGTTCGCTGCGCCCTCTCCGGAGCCGCGCCTCGTGGCGCGCGGGCTGCTCCGCGCCTTCCATCGCCTCCGCGCGGAGCTGCGCGACGTCCTGGCGCTCACCGCCACGGGCCTCACGATGCGCGAGATCGCCGAAGCGCTCGCGATCCCGAGGCCGACCGTCGCCACGCGGCTCCGCCTCGCGCGGCGCCTCTTCGCCCGAGCCCTCACACGCCGGCGGAGGTGGCCGCGATGACCAGCGCCACCGTCGACGCGCCCGCCGCGACGGCGGCCGAGATCCCGACCGCGACCGAGGCCGGCCTGATCGAGATGGTGCTCGGCATCCCGGCCGTGGGGCCGCGCATCCTCGGCACGGCCGCGCTACCGTCCCTCGGTCGCCTCTCTCCCGCGGCGCTCGCCGAGCGAACCCAGATCGCGCTCCTGGACGCCACCCGGCTCGCCGCGGCCTTCGAGCTCGGCCGCCGCGCTCACGCCGCGCGCGCTCGCCGCGGCGCGCTCCTCACCGACGCCGCGCGCGTGGCGCGAACCTTCGGCCCGAAGCTCGCTTCCCTCGTCCACGAGGAGCTCTGGATCGCGTCGCTCGACAGCCACGGCCGCGTGCGCGAGACGCGCATGCTCGCCCGCGGCGTCGACGACGCCGTCTACGCGGGCCGCGCGACCATCCTGCGCGCTGCGCTGGACATGGCAGCCGTCAGCTTCGTCCTGGCCCACAACCACCCGAGCGGCGATCCGACGCCGACCGCGGAGGACGAAGCCATGACCCAGCAACTGCGCGACCTCTCCCATGAGCTCAACGTCCCGCTCCGGGCCCACGTCATCGTCACGCCCAGCGGGCGATACTCCGCCGTCCTGGAGTAGCCGAGCGCCGCGGGGCTCCCACGACGTCGCCGAGCTCACCGCGTCACGCCACGACGTCGCCGGCGGGCGGCGTCCGTGGTAGCGCTGCTCCGGATGGCGAGGGGCAAGCGCGCAGCGACGACGCGCGACGGGCGAGCCGCGCAGCGACAGCGGCGTGCTCGCGTCTACACCGCCTGGCACCCGGTGCTCGTCGCGCTCCTGGAGCACGTGGTGCCCGAGGGCTGGTACCAGTGCATCTCGGAGTTCCAGCTCGCGCGCGAGCCGCTCCGCGTCGACATCGTCATCCTCCGGCGCCGCCGCCGGGGCGCCCCGCCCGCGCCGCGCCTGCTCACGAGCGTGGTGGGCGAGCTGGCCGAGCACACGCTCGTGCACTTCAAGGGGCCGACCGACGAGCTGGAGCGCGATGACGCCCGCATGCTCCTCGCCTACGCGCTCCAGTACCTCGTCGTCGCCGAGATCGACGACCCCGCCGCGGTGGCGCTGCGCGTCGTCGCGCCCCGCGTGACCCAGCGCTTCCTCGGGGCGCTGAGATCGCTCGGGTGCGCGCTCGCCACGACCGGACCGGGCACGCACGAAGGACGGCTCGGCGTCTTCCCGCTGCGGGTGGTGGAGACGGTCCCGGCGACCGCTCGCGCGGGCGAGCATCTGCTGTACACTGTGACGCCTGGGATGGTCGCCGACCCCGGCGGCATCCCGGCGCTCTCCCCCGAGGAGATCGCGGTGTTCTGGGCACTGCTGGAGCATGTCGAGCAGGTCCGGCATCCCCTGCCGGGGCAGAGGAAGCGGCACATGAAGGACGAAAAGCGGGTCCTCGAGAGCTTCGAGCAGGCGCTGGCACGCATCGTCGCGCGGCTGCCGCCCGAAAAGGTGCTGCAGTCGTACGAGCCGGAGCAGGTGCTGCGGTCCTATGCGCCCGAGCAGCGCCTCGCGGGGCTCGCGCCGGAGCAGCGCCTCGCGGGGCTGAGCGAGGCGGAGGCGGTGCTCGCCCTGCCGGACACGACGCTCCGCGCGCTGTCGCAGGAGTATCTCGCGACGCTGCCCCGCGAAACGCAAGCGGCGATCCAGGAGCGCCTCCTGGCAACCTCGAAGCGCCGGCCGGCGCGCCAGCGAAAGACACGCACGTTACCGCGATGACCCACGGCGGTCGCTCGGGCAGCGGCTGCCCGAACCCCGCGCACGGCCGCGGCGGGGAAGACGACGGCCGGCGACCCGGTCGATGTGGCGACGGGGCGGGTGTTCACCGTGCCGGTGGTGGATCTGGTGCTGCCCGCGCCGATGCGGCTCGTCATCGCGCGGCAGTGCTCGTCGTCGGCGGCGGCGATCGAGCGCGACGTGGGGCTCGGCTTCGGGTGGACGCACGCGCTGGCGTGGGAGATCGAGGAGCGGCGGCGGGGGCTCGCGCTGTGGCGCGGCGACGGGACGCGCGAGCCGATCCCGAGCCTGGAGCCGGGGCAGTCGATCCGGCTGTCGCCCGCGCGCTCGATCGCGCGCGAGGACGGGTGCTACGTGCTGCGCGACGAGCACGGCCACCTCCCAGGGGCAGGCTGACAAATCCCCTCACTTTGTGGCCGATTCCTACGAGAAATTGAACATGAAGGCGGGAAGGCAAGAAGAACTCCCAGAGATTTTGCTTCCCGTCTTCACGTGAAATCCCCGAAAAATTGAGGGGATTCCTCAGAGGGGCAGGAGCAGCCGTGTCACGTCGCGGTGCAGCGGGCGCTGTCGCCCTGCACGGCGCACACCGCTGGCGCGGGCCACGCGACCCTCCTGCGCGCTGCGCTGGACATGGCAGCCGTCAGCTTCGTCCTGGCCCACAACCACCCGAGCGGCGATCCGACGCCGACCGGAGAGGACCATGCGATGACCCACGAGCTGCGCCACCTCTCCCATGAGCTGAACGTCTCGCTCCAGGCCCACGTCATCGTCACGCCCAGCGGGCGATACGCCGCCGTCCTGGAGTAGCCGTCGCGGGCCGCAGCGCGCCAGCCTCGCCTGAGCTCCTGCCGAGGGGGCCGGGTGGCGTCGATGCGCGGGAGGAGCGCCGAGCTCGCGCCCGAGCTCGGCCAGCCCGGGCGCCGCTCCGGCCACGTCAGAGCAAGGTCAGGAGGCGCCGGGCGCGGGCCTCGGCTGCCTGGATGATCGGCTCGGACTCGGCCTCGGGGATCTCGAGCTTCTCGCGCAACGCGGCGATGTACTGCTTCTCCGCCTCGTGCTGCTCGCCGTCGACGAAGGTGAGCAGCACCGCGTGCTGGAGCAGCGCGCGGCGGTCTTCGCCGCCGAGCTCGCCGAGGGGCACGTCATCCAGGGTCCTCCGCTCGGCGGCGTAGGCGCGGATCTCCTTGGCCTGATCCTCGTTCGCCTCGAACGCCGCGATCAGCCCCTCCACCATCTCGCGCTCGGCGTCGTGGAACTCGCCGTCCGCCCACGCCACGCTCACGAGCGACTTCACGATCGCCATGCTCTGCTCTTGCATGGCGACGAGTGTCGTCGCTCCTCCGGGGCAACGTCAATCGCGAGGGGGCGGCGTCCTCGCCTCCGCCTGCGGCACGGCGTCGAGCGCGCCGCGCGCGAGCGGCTCGGCCAGCGAGGCGAAGAGCTCCGGCCGCAGCGTCCCGGCGAGCCCGGCGCAGAGCAGCGCCAGCGCGACGAGCGCGAGCCACAAAGACAGACCTCTCCGGCGCGGGGTCACCACGGGCGCAGGCGGCCTGCTGTCCTCGTCCAGCGCGACCCGCTCGGCTGCGGGCACAGCGCGCTCGGACGGAACGGGACGCTCCGCCCCAGCCAGGGGCGAGCGCGCGCCCGGGAGGGCGAGCGCGGCGCTCGCGGAGAGGGATGCGACCGGCGGCGGCGTGAGGGTGAGGTCGAGGCCCGCGAGCGCCTTCATGCTGCGCGCCGCGCGGCGCTGCGCGCTGTGCTCCGACTGCGCGACGAAGCGCGCGACGAGCTCGTCGACCCGGGAGGCGCCAGCACCGACGCCGTCCGCCGGGGGGCGCGCGCTCGGGGACCGCCGCGAGGCGCTCCACACGATGGCGTCGATGGGACCGAGGCCGGCCGGGCACGGCTCCTCCGCCGGGGCGGCGTCCGCGGGCGGGTCGGCCGGAGCGGCGTCCGCGGGCGGCGCGACGTCGGGCGCCGACACCGGGGCCACGGCCTCCACCGCGAGCGATGCCTCGGCCGGCAGGGCAGGAGCCGCCAGCGGCGCGGAGGCCGGCGCGGGCAGCGCGTCGTCGCTGCGCGGCGCCGGAAGCGGCCAAGGCAGCGTGTGCCGCGCCGCCGGCGTCTCTTCGACCGACGCGGCCGCCGCTCGAGGACCCACGGGCAGGCCGCCGAGGTGCTCCCGATGGACGAGCGGCCAGCCGCCGTACGCCGGGGTGACCTGGAGAGCTGCTGCCTCCTCGACCTTGTAATGAATGGCGGGCGCGCGCGCGGTCTCGACCGCCTCCGGCGGGACGTCGATCACGTCGGCGGTCGCCTCCGCCGGAGGGGCCGCCACGGCGCCCTCGGCCGCCACCATCTCGGCCCAGACGGCCGTGGCCACGGTGGGCGTCGGCTCCTGCGAGAGCGGGACGACGCCGGCCGGATCCGGCGAGAACTCGACGAGGATGGACTGGGTCGGCGTCGGCTCCCGGGGAGGCGACTCGACGACGGTGGGGGCAGGGGAGACGTCGACGAGGAACACCTCGATCCCCTCCGGGCTCGTGAGCGCCTCCCCGTACGCCGAGGCGCCGCAGACGACCGGCGAGGAGGCGACGACGGCGCGCGCCTCGGCAGGCGCAGCCGCTTCCACCGCCGGCGCGATCGGCGCGATCGGCGAGCTCCACGCGATCGGCGCCACGGGCGCGATCGACCGCGCTGGCTCGATGAGCTCCGGGATCGACGGGATCTCGGCCGGCGCTCCGTCCGCCTCGACCTCCACGACCGCCTGCACGACGGTCGGCGTAGGCTCCGGAAAAGCCTCCGCTTCCGCGGCGGCGCGTGCGGGAGACTCGACCGCGTCGGTCTGCGCGGCGGCGTGGGTGGAAGGCTCGCGCGCCCCGGCATGCTCGTCGGCGCCTGCGGTGCGCTCGGGTGACGGCTCGACGGCGGCGGTCTCAGCGACCTCGCCCGCGATCGCGGGGGAAAGCGAACGCCCGGCGGTCTCGCACGCGACCAGGCCGGGGCTGAGGGTGAGCTCGACGACCGCGGGCGCCACCGGCCCCGGGCTGAGGGTGAGCTCGACGATCGCAAGCGCCGCCGGCCCCGCCGGGTCGCGCATCGCAGCGCCGCGGTCGCGCGGCGCCGCGGCGGCCTCGTCGCGCGCCGTCTCGGCGGACGGCTCGCGCCGCGCGACCGCGGCCTCGGCATGCGGCGCGCGCTCCGGTCGCGCGGGCGGCGGCCTCACCCCCTCGCTCGCTCCCTGGGCCGCGGGCCTCTCCTGGACCTCCGCCCGCGCGCGCCTCAGCCGGCCGGCCTCCTTGGCGCGCAGCGTCTCGCGGGCGAGCCGCGCCAGCGCGCGCCGGGCCGCGTTGCGGTTCACCGGGATCAGCGCGGCCTCGAGGTCCCGCGCCACCGCGTCCGGGTCCTGCTCGGACGCGGGGCGCGGGCGCGCCGTCGCCGCGAGGTTCGGCATGCTGCCGGCCGACGCGGAGAGCAGCCGCGCGAGCAGATCGCGCAGCAGCCGCGCCGCCTCGGCGGGCGCCACCGGCTCGCCGCGCGAGCGCACCGTGACCGTGCCCTCGGTCGTGAGCAGCACCGCGCGATCGTCCAGCCGCAGCGGCAGCCGCGACGTCGCGTCGCCGACCGCCAGCGCGAGGTAGCCCGAGGTCTCCGGCACCAGCGAGGCGCACCGCGCGTGCGCCGCCGCGAGCACCTCCTCCAGCGTGACGCAGGCGCTCACGAGCGCCCCCGCGCCGCCGCGCCGCTCGATCCGCCCGCGCGCGCCGGCCTGACCGGCACCCCCGCCGCCTCGAGGTACGCCTTGGCCTCGCCGATCGTGTACTCGCCGTCGTGGAAGATCGACGCGGCGAGCGCGGCGTCGGCGCCGCCCTCCACGAGCCCGGCGCGCAGGTGATCCAGGTTCCCCACGCCGCCCGAGGCGATCACCGGGACCGGCACGGCCCGCGCGATGGCGGCCGTCAGCAGCAGGTCGTACCCGTCCCGCGTGCCGTCGCGGTCCATGCTCGTGACGAGCAGCTCGCCGGCGCCCGCGCGCGCGATCTCCTCGGCCCACGCGACCGCGTCGCGCCCCGTGTCGCGACGGCCGCCGTGGGTCACCACCGTCCAGGCCACGCGCGAGGGATCCGGGATCCGGCGCGCGTCGATCGCCACCACGATCGCCTGCGTGCCCCACCGGTCCGCGGCGCGCCGCACGAGGTCGGGATCGTTCACGGCGGCGGTGTTGATCGCCACCTTGTCGGCCCCGGCGTGGAGGAGCGCCTCGATGTCCTGCTCGGACTTGACGCCCCCGCCGACCGTCAGCGGGGTGAACAGCACGTCCGCCGTGCGCGCCACGACGTCCAGGATGATGCCGCGCTTCTCGTGCGACGCGGTGATGTCGAGGAACGTGATCTCGTCCGCGCCCTCGGCGTCGTAACGACGGGCGGCCTCGACGGGATCGCCGGCGTCCCGCAGCCCCACAAAGCGGACGCCCTTCACGACGCGGCCGTCCTTGACGTCGAGGCACGGGATGATGCGCTTCGCGAGCATACGTCCGCGTTAGCGTACATGCCGGCCGCGGGCCAACTGTTGCGCGGCGCGCCGGCGCCGGAGCCGCGGGGCGCCCTCCCGTGGATTCGCGGTCGTTTCTGCCGCGAGGACGGCGCCGCGCGCGCGCCGGATCGCCCGGAGCCTGACCGCGCCGCGGTTCCTCGCTACCATGGCGCCCATGCACTGCCCGCACTGCGGGAAACCGATCCCCGAGGGCGCGAACGTGTGTCCGCACTGCGGCGCCGCGCTCGCGCTGCCGGGCGGAGCCGCGGGCTATCTGAAGCCCGCGGCCCGCACCATGGTCGGCGTCGCGCTCCCCGATCTGCTCCGGCAGGGGCCGTCCGCTCCGGCCGATCCGGGCGGCGCGGGCCACGGCAAGGCCGCGCTGCCGCCCGTGGCCGGCGGGCCGGGCGCCGCCTCGCGCACGATCGTCGGCATGCCCGCCGCGGCCTTCGGCCCGGCGCCCGGACAGGCGGACCCGCGCCTGTACGGGGGTACGCTCGCCGCGGGGACGCCGGGGGCAGCCGCGCCGCGAGCGCGCTTCGATGCATCGGCGCCGCCGGGTGCGCCGGCGCACGCGGCCCTGGGCGCGCCGGCCTACCCGCCGCCGGGCGCGTCGGCGCACGCGGCCCCGGGCGCGCAGCAGCTCCTCGATCAGACGGTGCCCCTCGCCCCGGGCCTCGCCGCGCGCGGTCCGGCGCCGCCGCCGGCCGCGTCCCGCACGCTGGTCGGCGTCGCCCGGCCCGGCATCGCGCCGCTCGCGCCCGGCGCCCCGGCCGACCCCGGGCCGGATCCCGACCTCGAGGCGCGCTACCAGCCGGCCGGCGAGCTCGGCGCCACGATCGCCCCGGTGCGCTTCCGCGCCCCGGAGCTGCGGAACCCCGTGCTCATGCGCCCGCACCGCCTGAAGCAGCGGCTCGCGCCGGCGCCGCCGCAGCGGCGCGGGCGCTCGTCGCGCCGGGCCGTCGTGGTCGTCGCCGCGGGCGGCGTGCTCGCGCTCGGCGCCGTCCTGTTCGCGCTGCTCTGGCCGAGCGCGCCCCCGGTGACCGCGCGCGCCCGCGCCGACGCCGGCGGCCGCGAGGTCATCGAGCTCCGGTGCGACAGCTGCCCCGACGGCACGGCGGTCTCCATCGGCGAGGGCCGCGCGACCATCGCCGGCCGTGTCGCGCAGATCCCGCTCGCGAGCCCGCTCTCCGTCGGAGAAAATCACATGAAGGTCGCCATCGACCGGCCCGGCAGCGGGCGCGATGAGACCGTCGGCGTCTCCGTCCACGTCGCGTACCGGATCCGTCCCGACCTCGGCACCCTGCAGGGGGAGCGCCCCTCGATCCAGGTCGTGGTCGAGGCGAGCAAGGGCACGCAGGTGACGCTCGACGGCAAGGAGGTCGCGCTCGCGAGCGGCCGGGCCATCGAGTCGATCGACGTCACCGAGGCGGTCACCGGGCTCTCGGACGAGACGAAGACGCTGAGCCGGCAGGTGCCGTACACCGTCGCGCCGCCCGATGGCCCGCGCGAGCAGGGCGTGGTGAGCGTCGCGGTCGGCATCGTCCCGCTCGGCATCGAGGCGCCCGGCCCGAGCGTCGTCATCGACAAGGAGAGCTTCGTGCTCGCCGGGCGCACGGCCCGCGGCGCCCAGCTCTTCGCCGGCGCGCACCCGATCACGGTCCGCCCCGACGGCACCTTCGCGCACGTGATGAACGTCTCGTCCGTGGGCGCGACCCAGTTCGAGGTGCGCGCGAAGATGCAGGGCATGGCCCCGCGCATCGCGAAGATCGCGGTGCGCCGGGTCGACCGGCTCGAGACCGCCGCGAAGGAGTTCGCCGGCCGCAACCCCATCGGCTACGTCGAGCTCGCCGCGGGCGGGAAGGACGTCATCGGCAAGCCGATCGCGCTGACCGGCGAGGTCCTCGAGGCGCGCCGGCAGGGATACTCGACGCTGATCCTGCTCTCGATGCCGCGGACGTCCGGCTGCAAGGCCGGCGCGACCGCCGCCGGCGCCGCGGCGCGCTCGCCGGACGCGTGCAAGGTCCGCCTCGTCCACGGCGCCGACAACCCCGCCCAGCGCGGGGACGTCCTCACCGCCTACGGCACCGTCGCGCCCCCGTTCGTCGCGCCGGGCGGCGCCGAGATCCCCGAGGTGTGGGTCGAGTTCACCGTGAAGGGCGCCCGGTGAGCGCCGCGCGCCCGACAGAGCGCCGCCCGCGCCGGCCGCGCCGCCTCGCCAGGGTGGGCCTCGCCGCGGCCGCGGCCCTGCTCCCCGCGGCGGCGCCGTTCGCCTTCGCCGACGCGGTGGACACGAGCCGGCCGCACACGATCGTGGTCGGCGCGCCCCGCGGCTTCGCGCCGAGCGAGCGGCTCGACGCGCGCCGCACCGGCCGCTCCGCGGCGCGGCTGCCCTTCCCCGCGCGCGAGGTGTGGCGAAAGCAGCTCCGCGGCGGCATCGACGCGGCGCCGCTCGCCGACGCCGCGGGCGATCTCGTCCTCACGCTGACCGTCCCCGAGGTCGTCAAGCTCGGCGCCGACGGCCGGGAGCGCTGGCGCGTGCGCATCGGCGACAGCGCGCCGCTCGCGCCCGCCGCGATCACGAGCGACGGCACCATCGCGCTGATCACCTCGTCCGGCCTCGCCGTCGGGCTCACGCCCGCGGGGGGCGTGCGCTTCGCGGTGCCCCTCGGCCTCCGCGGGCGCGACGCCGACGTGACGCCGCTCGCGCTCGACGACGGCGGGCTCGTCGCGGCCGCGGGGCGCTCCCTCGTCGAGCTCGCCGCGGACGGCAGCGTGCGCGCCCGCGCCGATCTCCCGGACCGCGCGACCGGCGCCCTGCTCGCGGGCCCCGACGGCACGCTCGTCACCACCGAGTCGGGCGCGGTGCTGACGTGGCGTCCGCCCAGCGCGCCGAGGCGGCTCGGCTCCCTCGGCGGCCTGCCCCGGCGCGGCGCCGCGCTGGCCGACGCCCGCACGCTGCTCGCGGTCGTCGACGGCCGCCGCCTTGTCGCGCTGGATCTGCCGACCGGGACCACCGGCGTCCGCGTCGGCGGCGCCTTCGGCGCGCTCGACGGGCCGCCCGCCATCGGCGCCCGCGGCGTGGGCGTGGTCCTCTCCAGCGCCGGTCTGCTCGTCGGGGTCGACCCCTCGGGCAACGAGGCGCTCCGGGTCCCCATCGACCGGGCGCTCGCGGCCCCGCCCGCCGACGGTGGCCTCTCCGGCTTCTTCGGGCCGGTGGACGCGAAGCCGAGCCCGCCGGTCGTGATCGATCGCGCGGGCCGCGTCGGCTTCGTGCGGGCGAGCGGCCGCGCCGGCGTGGTCGAGGCGGACGGCAACGTCTCGATCGCCGCCGAGCGCGTCTGCGCGGCTCCGGTCGCCGTCGTCCCCGCGGGCGAGGAGCGGATGGCGATCGCGTGCCGCGACGGCACCGTCGTGATGCTGGCGCGCTGAGCCGCGCCGCGCGGCCGTGGCGCACTTCACGACGGCGCGGCCGGCCGTGCGGGGCCGCGGCCGGCGCGCCGGGGGCCGCCGTCGGTCAGCCGCCCTCGCTCGCCGTGGCCGGGCTCCACTTCTTCCAGGTGCCCCCTTCTTCCTCGTACAGGTCCGATTCACCCGCGACCGTCTTGTACCGCGCGATCGTGATCTGACCGTCGAGCGTCGCCGCGTCGGCCTCCTCGTACAGCGGCTTCGCGAGCGCGTCTGCGGGGAGCATGTGCATGCTCACGACGAACTCGTCGGCGTTCGCCTCGGCGATGCAGAACCCGTTGCTGCTGGCGTTGCTGAAGGCGAGGTAAGGATTGGCCGGGGCGGCGACGCCCTTCTCGACGAGGTAGTCGTCGATGCCGACGGCGATGCTCTCCGCGCCCATGGCGTGCTTCAGCAGCGGATGGCTGGCGATCTGCCTCTGCAGCCGCGACTGGTACGTGGCCGACGAGATCGCGGCGCCGACGAACTCCACGATCTTCGCCGGCTCGGCGTCGGCGCGGTCCACCGCCGGCGTCCCTGCGAGGAAGGCGCCGAGATCGCCGGTGATCGCCACCACGTTGCCGGCCGTCGCGATCTCGCTGAGCAGCGCGTTCCGCTGCTCGCGGAAGCCGTCCCAGCCGTCGCAGCTCAGGTAGAAGCGCCGCTTGAGCGGGTCGTCCTCCGCGAAGGACGGCGTGAGATCGATGGCGAGCTGCGAGAGGCAGTATTCGTTGCCCCACACCTTCCACGTGCTCTTGGACTCCTTGATCGTGTCCTTGAACCAGGCCAGCTGCGCCTCCCCCATGACCATGGTGTCGCTCCCCGTGGACGGATCGTACGCGAACCGCGAGGCCGCATCGAACGTCTCCTTGACCACGAAATAACGCGACCCGAACGCACTGTAAAAATCAGGCTTCTCGAGCGTGAAGTCGACGTACTTCCCGAGATCGACGTAGGCGATCCCGAAATCCATTCCAGCGGATTCCATTCTGGTGATGAGGGGCAGCTGCTCTTCTACTGACCGCTGCTCGTTCAGCTTCGCCACGACCGCGTTGACGAAGGAGGCGCTGACGGTGCGGGGCGACTCGTCCTGCGCGAACCCGAGGCTCGGATCGAAGCCGAGCAGGGGCGCGGCCTCCTCCAGCGCCGTCGCGTACAGGCCTTGCTCGTGGTTATCGATGTCCTCGATGTAGTTGCCCGCGTGCTCGGGCAAGCTCCCGAGCTGAGCCACGAGCTCCCCCTGCCTCGCGATGACCTTCCCCGGGAAGCCGTCCTCCGGGATCAGGTGATCCGCGCGGTAGGTGCGGAGATCCGTCATCACGAGGTGGACGTGCTTCCCGAAGGTGAAGTCCCGGTAGATGGTCATGTCCTGGGGGTAGTCGGCCGTCCTGTCGTAGGTGAAGTCGTCGCCCGCCGGGTAATCGACAGGCATGTACTCGAACCACGCCTGGTTTGCCGCCTTGCGCCGCTCGACGTCCGTCTCCGGCTGCCGGCCGTCGAAATAGGTCGCGGTCGCGCCGTAGCACTCGCGGGAGAACTCGTGATCGCCCCAGATGGCGATCATGGGAAACAGCTCGTGCACCCGCTGGAGCGCCCGGTCGGACCGGTACGTCTTGTAGAGCTCCCGGTAGTTGCTCAGCGACCGGGCGGCGTAGTACGGGGCGCCCTCTGCCGGCTCGAAGGCGATCGCGCCGTTCACGTCGGAGAAGGTGACCTTGCGCTCCTCCGAGGGGGTCTGGATGCTCGGATCGCCGGTCGTCTCGTAGATGTAGTCCCCGAGGTGGACGACGAAGTCGAGCTGCTCTCTCGCCAGGGCCGCGTAGGCGTTGTAGTAGCGACCGACGTAGTCCTGACACGACACGAAGGCGAAGCGCACCGGCACGTCCGCGTCGGGCGTCGGCGCCGTCCGCGTCCGCCCGACACGCGAGCTGACACAGCCGTTTCCCGTCGTGTAGTAGAAGCGGTAATAGTAGGTCGTCCCGGGGCTCAGGCCGCTCACCTTGACCTTGACGCAGTGATCGAAGTCCGCCCGGGCGATCACCGAGAGCCGCGTGCTGGTCGATCCCACGGTGGCCGCGCTGCTGGACGTCGGCGTGAGCGTCACGAGCTGCGTGAACCCCTCGTCGAGCGCGATGACGAGCGCCAGGCTGACATCCGCTGTCTGCTGGCTGTCGACGAGCCGGGTCCACAGCACGACGCTGTCGGGCCTCGGGTCTCCGGAGGCCACCGACTGGGGAAAGTACGCGTCGTTCTCGTGCGCGTCGCACGCGCCGGCCACCCCCTCGTCCTCGGAGCAGGCCGTGGGCACGACCACCGCGCCGGCGGTCACCAGGGTGGCGCGAAGAAAGTCTCTGCGTCGCATCATCGATTGAAGCCCTCCAACGACGGATACACCCCGGGCGCTGCGCGCGCAACGGCGGCGCCGGGCCCGCCCTCGCGCCGCGCGCCCGAGCGCTCCTCCGGCTCGCTCGGGCGCCGCGGCCGCAGCATGGCGCCTCGGCGCGACGGGCGCGAGCGCGACTTGACGTGCCGAGTCAGGCGGCCTCTCGTGTGCGTCCCACCTGTCGCCTCACCTGTCATCCGACCCACCGATCACCTATCACGTGCACGCCATGCTCCAGACCAGCCTCTCCCCTGATGCGCTGCGCGGCGCCCTCGCGCGCCTCCGCAGCGGCCACCCTGGGCTCGATGGCGCCGGCGCGCGTCAGCCGGTCCATACCGTCTACGGCGGCGCTCACCTGTTCAAGGCCGACACGGCCCGCAAGCTCGGGGCCGTGGCGCTCCGCGCCGTCGAGGAGCGCGCGCCCGACTTCGCCGCCTTCGCGCGGGCGATCGGCCTGCCGGGGGCCGACGGGCTCCCGGGGGACCGCGCCGGGGCGCTCGCGCTCTCGGCCGCCGTCGAGGCCGGCGGCGGCGCGGCGGCGGGCGCCTCCGGCCCGGCGCGGCTCGCGCACGCGGTGCACGCGCGCGTGCTCGACAAGCTCCGCCGCGAGCCCGTGGAAGATCTGCGCATCGACTTCGAGGACGGCTACGGCGTGCGCCCCGGGCATGAGGAGGACGCGCACGCCGCCGCCGCCGGCCGCGAGGTCGCCCTCGGCATGGCCGCGGGCGGCCTGCCGCCGTTCCTCGGGATCCGGATCAAGCCGCTCGGCGACGGGTGCGCCGAGCGGGCCCTGAGGACGCTCGATCTCTTCGTCTCCTCGCTCGTCGCGGCTTCGGGCGGCGCGCTCCCGCCCGGCTTCGTGGTGACCTTGCCGAAGGTGGTCGCGCCCGAGCAGGTCTCCGCGCTGGCGGACGGCCTCGACGCGCTCGAGGCCGCGCTGAGGGTGCCGGTCGGCTCGATCCGGATCGAGCTGATGGTCGAGACGCCGGCCTCGATCATCGGCCCGCGGGGCGAGATCGCGTTGCCCGGGCTGGTCGGGGCGGCCCGCGGGCGGTGCGTCGCGGCGCACTTCGGGGCTTACGACTACACGGCGAGCTGCGAGATCACGGCCG
The DNA here is from genome assembly GCF_000418325.1 of Sorangium cellulosum So0157-2. GTDB lineage: Bacteria > Myxococcota_A > Polyangia > Polyangiales > Polyangiaceae > Sorangium > Sorangium cellulosum_D. Next base: position 9,953,671 of record NC_021658.1, on the reverse strand, counting down.
CCCACCAGCACCTCGCCCACCCGGCGTGCGATTTCGCGCGGCACGTGATGCAGGTCGCGCTGGCCGGCTCCGGGGTCTGGCTCTCCGACGGCGCGAGCAACATCCTGCCCGTCGCGCCGCACCGCGCGCGGCCCGGCGGGGCGCCGCTCTCGCCAGAGCAGGCGGAGGACAACCGCCGCGCCGTCGTCGGCGCCTGGCGGCTGAAGTACGAGCACGTCCGTCGCGCGCTCGCGAGCGGCTACTACCAGGGCTGGGATCTGCATCCGGCGGAGCTCCCCGTGCGCTACGCGGCCACCTACGCGTTCTTCCTGGAGGGCGTCGAGGCGACGGCCGCCCGGCTGCGGAGCTTCATCGAGCGGGCCGCCCAGGCGACCGTCGCCGGGACGGTGTTCGACGACGCCGCGACGGGGCAGGGGCTGCTGCGCTTCTTCCTGCGCGCGGTCAGCGCGGGCGCGATGACCGAGGGCGAGGCGGCGGAGCGGACCGGCCTCACGCCGGACGAGCTCAGGGGGCGGTCGTTCCCTGCCATCGTGGCGCGCCGGAGCGCGTGATATGGGGGCTCGGAACGGACGGCACCGCGCGAGGGCCCGAGCCCCGAGCCCGAGCGCGGGCCCGAGCGCGAGGAGGATCGATGAGCGCGATCACGACGCACGTGCTGGACACGTCGCGGGGCCGCCCGGCGAGCGGCGTGCTGGTGGTGCTGGAGGTCGGCGACGGCGATGGCTACCGGGAGGTCGGCCGGGGCGCGACCGACGACGACGGCCGGCAGCGGGGCCTGCTCCCGCCCGGCGAGCGCCCGGTCGAGGGCGCCTACCGGCTCACCTTCCACACCGGGGCCTATTACGCGGCGCTCGGGTCCGAGAGCTTCTACCCCACGGTCTCGGTGCTCTTCGAGATCCGGGACCCGGCGCAGCACCATCACGTCCCGCTGCTGCTCAGCCCTTACGGCTACACCACGTACCGCGGCAGCTGAGCGCGCGCCCCGGTGCCTCGCGACGGATGCTCGGCCGCCCGAGCGCGGAGTGGACCCTGGATGTCGACGGGCCCTACCTGGATCCGTGCCGCGATTGCGCGAAGATCGAGGGCGGCGGTGCGCGGGTGATCCGCGGCGGCAGCTGGTGGCAGCCTGGAACGGAGGACATCTCCACGCTCCTGCGGGAGAGCTGGGATCCGGCCGATCTCACGGACGCGCTCGGCGTCCGCTGCGCGCGGCGGCTGTAGCGCCGGCAGCGCTGCGCGAGGCGGCGCTGCCCAGCGCCGTGCGGCGCCGTCAGGGGGAGATGAGGTAGATGACCGTGAAGGCCACGGTGAGCGTCGCGGCCGCGAGCGCGATGAGCTTGGGCATGGTCCAGTCGTCGTCGATCTTCGGGTTCTCTGTGCTCATCGGGTGCCTCCGCCGTGCTCTCCGCGCGCGTCGCGCGCGCCCGTCTCCTGGCAGAACGCGGACTCGCCGTCAACCCTGACCCCCGGCCGCGGCGGGCCGGCCGCCCTCAGGCGGGCGCCTCCGCCGCCGCTTCGCCGGCGCCCTGTCCGCCCGCGTGCAGCATGGCCAGCCGCACCACCTCGGGCAGCAGATCGGCGAGCAGGTCGCGCAGCGACGCCCGGTCGAGCTCGTGGCGCTCGATCCAGTCGAGGCTCGTCGCCTCCACGAACCCGATCCACCCGCGGAGCGCCACCCGGAGCGCCGGAGGCCGCTCGGCCACCGGCGCATCGGCGAGCAGCTTGTCGAGGAACCGGCTGCGGGTCTCCTCGATGATCGCCAGCACCTCGGCGTCCGAGCCGATGCCGCCCCGGAAGACGGCCGCGTACGAGATCCCCTGTCGCTCGACGTAGGCCAGATAGGCGTCCAGCCCGGTGCGCAGCCGCTCCGGCACCGGCACGTCGTCGACGTCCAGCGACCGCTCGACGAGCTCGCGCGCCGCTTCACGCAGGACGGCAATGTAGAAATCGCGCTTGGTTGGAAAATAATGGTAGAGAAGCCCTTTCGAGATGCCTGCGGCCTGCGCCACCTCGTCGATGGACACGTCGTCGTAGGCTCGCTGGCTGAAGAGCTCGAGCCCCAGCGCGAGCAGCTGCGCGCGGCGTGCGTCGAGGTCGAGCCGCTGCCGGGGCGGCTTGCCCTCGACGCGCCGGGACGTCGCGGCGCGGGACGGCTTTCGGGTCGAGATCATGAGTGGCGGACACTCTACGCTTCCGTCGATCCGGGTTCAATCTCGGCAGAAGCGGCGACTTGGGTCCATGGTTTGGGCCGCTCCCGTCCGCGTTCGTCCTCGACTCGGCTCGCCGGGCGCGACGGGTGGAGGGGCTATGTCCATCGCAGCCCTCCTTGCCGGCGGCGCCGCCGCGCGTTCGTCGTGCGACGCGCGCGCGGGCCGGCGTCGTCTTTGCTCTTCGTGGCGCCCTCGCATGGCGCATCCCTGGGATGTGCAGGAGGGAGACATGCCGCATCTCACGATGTCCGCTCTGGGCGCCGTCCTCTTGGCGGCGGCGCTCGCGCGCGCGGCGTTGCCCGAGCGCCCGATCCGGCCGCTCACGGCCGCGCTGACCGGGCAGGACGACGCGCCCGGCCGCGGCGATCGGCGGGGGAGCGGCACGGCCCGCCTCACGCTCGATCTCGTCCAGGGCGAGGTCTGCTTCGACCTCACGGTCTCCGGGATCGCGCCCGCGATCGCGGCGCGCGTCCAGGAGGGCTCTGCCGGCCACGCGGGCCGCGTCGTCCTCACGCTGATGCCGCCGACGGGCGGCAGCTCCACGGGCTGCGTCGGCGCGTCCCGCGACGACCTGAGCGCGCTGCTCTCCGCGCCGGAGCGGCATTACGTCGCCGTCCGCACCGCCGATTTCCCCGACGGCGCCTTGCGAGGCCAGCTATCGCGCTGACGCCCGACGGCCGGATGGACCGGTTTGCAGACAGGAGCTGCGCCGGCGCAAAAGCCTCCTGGCGCCCCCTCCTCGGCGGCCGTGCCCCCCGGGATCTACGCGCCCCACAGCAGCTTCTTCAGCCGTATCTCCGTGATCTTCCGCTGCTCCTCCGCGGCGATGTGCAGCTCCTCGTCCGGCGTGTGCTCGATCCGCTCGCGCAGCATCTCCAGCATCTCGTCCGCGCTCTTCCCGGTCGCGCAGACGATATAGATGAACCCGAACTTCTCGTCGTAAGCCCGGTTGTATCGCGCGAGCGCCTCCCGCGTCTCCTCGGCGGCCGCGCTCATCCCCGCCTGCTCCTGGCTCGAGAACCGCCTCGCCGTCGCGCTCGCCTCCACGGCCTCGGCCTGCGGCCTGGTCTCTCCGATGCGGGGGTGCGCGCGGAACGCCTCGAGCCAGTCCTCCGGGCCGAGCCGCGCGAACACCTGCGACGCCGTCGCGTGGAGCGCCTCCTCGTCGCGGAACGGCCGCGCCGCCGCCATCTGCGACGCCCACGAGGACGCCCCGCACGCCGCGCGGAGCTCCGCCTCCGCCTCCCGGTCCGTGAGCGCGTTGAGCCAGCGGAGCCGCTGCTCCGCCGCCCCGCTCCGGGTCGCCTTGCCGAAGATGCGGAGCCGGCTCACCCCGCCGTCAGGATAGATGTTCAGCCGCACGTGCGTGAACGGCCCCGCCGCGCGGAGCTCCTCCTCGAAGAGGTGCCGCGTGTGCGCCTGGAGCTTCGTCTGCGGCACGATCTCCCGGAAATCGCCCGCGCCGGCGAGCTCCGAGAGCGGGCGCCCCGCCGCGTCGATCCCCTCGATCATGCAGCTGTCGGGGTAATTGCCCTTGAAATGGTTCGTGTCGACCTCGATCCGGTGGATCTCGCCCTGGGTCGCGAGCGCCACGAGCGCCCAGTCGTACCCGGGCCCCCTCCGGCGGCGCGTCTCCCAGCCCTCTCCCATGTTCGCCGCCCGACCGGGCATGATGAGGTTGTGGCGCACCCCGAAGAACATGTCGCTGCACGAGAGCACGCGGGCGCCGTTCTCCGCGGCCGCGAGATCGAGCTCCGCGCCCGCGCGGTCGAGCCGGCGAAAGTCGGGGACGGCATCGCCGTGCACCCGGAGCCGCGCCACCCCGCCGTCCGGATAGATGTTCAGGCGGAGGTGCGTGAACCGGAAAGGGCAGCTCACCGCGAACGCGTTCTGCGCGTCGCCCGCGAGCGGCGAGCGCGGCAGGATCTCGACCCAGTGGGTCCGCGGATTGAGCAGCTCCTCCACCCGCGCGTCGGGCCGCGCCGCGCACGCCTCGATCGAGCAGTGCTCGGGGTAGTTGCCCCGGAAGAACGCCGTGTCGACGACGACCCCGCGGAGGATCCCGGGCAACCCCAGCCGGACGAGGCACCAGTCGAACCCGGGAGTCCGGCGTCGGCGCGTCTCCCAGCCATCCATCCACTTGCCGCGATCGGTGTACTCGTGCTCGAGGAACACCGGCTTCGACGCCTTGAGCAGGTTCTCCTTCGGCGCGAAGAACTCGTCGTTCGCCGAGATCACCGCGCCGCCCAGGCGCTCCGAGGCGAGATCGAGCGCCTCCGCGAACGCCGGCCCCGTCACCCCTCTCGCTTCAGCCATCGCCCCCTCGCCTCTCCGGAGAAGCTCCCGCGGTCGAACACCCTCTCGCCGCGAAGGTAGGTGGCCTGGACGACCCCGTGGAGCTCCTCCCCCGCGTACGGCGTCACCTTGTGCCGGTGCTGGATGAGCGGCGGCTCGACCCGGAAGCTCGCCTCCGGATCCCAGATCACGAGATCCGCGTCGAACCCGCGCCGGATCTCCCCCTTCCGGCGCAGCCCGGCGAGCCGCGCCGGCCCCCGGCACAGCCAGTCCGCGAGCCGCTCGAGCGGGATGCCCCGCTTCCGGGCGTCGGTCCACACGATCGAGAGCCCGAGCTGCAGGCTCGAGATCCCGCCCCAGGCCGCGTCGAAGTCGCCGGCCTCGAGCCGCTTGAGCTCGGGCGTGCACGGGGAGTGATCGGAGACCACGAGATCGATGAGCCCGCCCTGCAGCGCGGCCCAGAGCTCCTCGCGGTTCTCCCGCTCCCGGATCGGCGGAGCGCACTTGAAGGGCGTCGCGCCGTCCGGGATCTCCTCGGCGGCGAAGTGCAGGTAGTGCGGCGTCGTCTCCGCGGACAGCGCGGCGCCGCCGTCGCGCGCCCGCCGCAGGACGCCGAGCGCCGTCGCCGACGAGAGGTGGACCACGTGCGCCGCCGCGCCGGTCGCCTGGCAGAGCGACGCGAGCAGGGCGATCGCCTCGTCCTCCGCCTCGCGCGGCCGCGAGCGCAGGTAGGCGGCGTACGTCCGCGGATCCAGGCCGGCGATCGCCGCGCGCGCGGCGTCGATGGGGCCGGGGAGCTCGGCGTGGACGAGCAGCGGCGCCCCCGTGCCCGCGAGCACCTCGAGCGCCGCCCGCAGATCCGGCGCGGCGACGTGGCCGAACTCCGCGACGCCGGAGTCGACCATGAAGCACTTGAAGCCGAGCGCGCCGGCCTCGAGCAGCGGAATCAGCTCTCCCGCGTTGCCCGGGACGGCGCCGCCCCAGAACCCCACGTCGACGAGGCAGCGGCCCTCGGCCGCGCGCGCCTTTTCTTCGAGGTGCGCGACCGTGGTCGTCGGCGGGATGCTGTTGAGGGGCATGTCGACGAGCGACGTCACGCCGCCGGCGGCCGCGGCGCGCGTCGCCGTCTCGAACCCTTCCCACTCGGTGCGTCCGGGCTCGTTGATGTGCACGTGCGCGTCGACGAGCCCGGGCATCACCACCGCGCCCCGCGCGTCCACGACGGGGCAGCCCTCCGGCACCTCGTCGTGCCCGGCGACGGCGGCGATCGTGCCGCCCTGGATGTGCACCGAGGCCGGCCGCACCGCGCCCCCGGTGACCACCCGCAACCCGCGAACGATGAGGTCCGGCGTCATCAGGGGCGCCAGGATATCACGGCGCCGGGCGGCCCGCCGGGGCGGCGCTCCGTCGCGGCTTTATCCCGCGCGCGCCGTCGCGGCTCCATCGCGCGCGCGCCGTCGCGGCTTGAGCTCTCGCGGTCCTGCTCCTACGCTGCCCTGCGTGAGCGCCGACGGCCGAGCTGCGCCGCGACAGGGCGGCGCACCGGGGCCCAGCCCCGTCCCCTGGGAGCCGCTCTTCTACGAGAAGAGCCGTCTCTACTGGCCCATCCGTCCGTGGGCCGAGGCGTTCTCGGGGTGCGTCGACTGGCCGCCGGTCGAGGGCTATGGCCGCGCGCTCGGCGAGGGCTTCCCCGTCCGCTTCGTGGAGCAGCCGCCGAGGCCGCGGCGCCGCGGCCGGCGCGGTCCGCTCGACCCCGCGTCGCTCTACGACGCGCGCATCCACGTCGAGGGCCGCGTGCCCACCCGCCCGAGGAACTGGCACGACTTCCTCAACATGCTCGTGTGGGCCGCGTTCCCGCGCGCGAAGGCGGAGCTCCACGCGCGCCAGCACCGGGCGATCGCCGCGCGCCTCGACCGGTCCGCCGCGGCGCTCCCGCCGGCGCGCACGCGCGAGCTCGACGGGCTCGCGCTCCTCGACGAGGGCGGGCTCTTGCTGCTCCACGACGCGCGCCGGGCGCCCCTGCTCGAAGACGCCGCCGATCTCGGGCGCTGCGCCGATGAGGCGCGGGGCGCCGTGCAGCGGGGCGAGGCCGCGGCGCTCGTCTTCGGCCACGCGCTCTACGAGAGCCTCCTCCGGCCCGGTCCGACGGTCCACGCGCTCGTGCACCTCATCCCCTGCGGAGGCCCGCTGCCCGCGGCGCCGGGCGCGCTCGTCTCGCTGGCCGACGCGGGCCTCTGCGACGCGCTGCGATCGCCCGGCAGCTTCGCGCGCCCCGAGCGCAGCGCGCGGCTCCCGGTCGACGAGCGCGTCCTGTGCGCGTGAGCGGCGCTCCGCGCAGCGACGCCCCCGATCGCCGGAGTCGCCGCGCCGAGATCGCATGAGGGGCGGGGAGCGCGCCCACGCACAGCCGTGCTGTGCATTTTTGCACGAGCGGCGCGCACATTTGCCGTCTCCCCGGTACGCTGCCGCGAGCGCATGCTCGCGCGCAGCGTGGCTGGGAGAAGAGTCGCATCGTGATGAGCTGGGACGACCTGCGGTATCTCCTCGCCCTCTCCCGGGCGGGCTCCCTCGCCGGCGCCGGCCGCGCGCTCGGCGTCGATCACACGACCGTGGGCCGCCGGGTCGAGGCGCTCGAGGAGGCGCTCGGCGTGCGGCTCTTCGTGCGATCGCCCTCCGGATACGCGCTCACGAACGACGGCCTCGGCCTGATCCCCGACGTCGCGCGCGTCGAGGAGGCGATCCTCGCCATCGAGCGCGGGAGCCTCGGCCGCGACCAGCGCCTCACGGGCACCGTGCGGGTGACGGCCGCCGAGGCGTTCGGCAGCCGCTTCATCGCGCCCCGGCTCGGCGCGCTCCACGCGGCGCACCCGGGGATCTCGGTCGAGCTCGTGACCGCCATCCGCGCGCTCGATCTCTCCCGGCGGGAAGCGGACATCGCGGTCCGATTCTTCCGCTCGACCGAGGGCGGCCTCGTGGTCCGGAAAGCGGGCGTCGTCGGCTGGGCGGTGTACGGCGCGCGCGCCTACGTCGAGCGCCGCGGCGCGCCCACCGCGGCCGATCTCCCGGCGCACGCGCGCATCGGCATCGAGGCGCCCGGCGCGATGCCGCCGGAGCACGTCTGGTTCGAGCGCATGGCCGCGGGAGGCCCGTGCGTCCTCCGGAGCAACAGCACGGCGTGCATGCTCGGCGCCGCGCGCGCCGGGATCGGCGTCGCGCTCCTGCCGTGCTTCATCGGCGACCACGAGCCGGACCTCGCGCGCATTTCCCTGCCGGACGAGCCCCGCCGCGCCGTCTGGCTCACCGTCCACCGCGACCTCCAGCACGCGCCCCGCGTCCGCGCGGTGCTTGAAGCCCTCGCGCGCATGCTGACCGAGGAGCGCGCCGTCCTCTGCGGCGACGCTCCCCCTCCGCAGCCCGCGAGCGGCCCGGGCGGCGACCGGAGCCCCCGCGCCGCGCCCCGCAAGGCCCGACGAAACAAGGAGACGAAACGATGAGCACCCCCGAGCTTCACCTCTACATCGGCAGCAAGAACCTCTCGTCCTGGTCGCTCAGGCCGTGGCTCGCCATGTCCCACGCTGGCGTCCCGTTCGAGGAGCACGTCATTCCGTACGAGCTCCCCGACTGGGTCGATCGGGTGGCGCAGCGCTCGCCGACGCGCAAGGTGCCCGCCCTGCGCCACGGCGAGCTCGTCGTGTGGGAGTCGCTCGCCATCTGCGAGTACGTGGCCGAGGCGTTCCCCGGAGCGCGGCTGTGGCCCGAGGGGCGCGAGGCCCGCGCGGTCGCGCGCGCGGTCAGCAGCGAGATGCACGCCGGCTTCGCCGACCTGCGCCGGGAGCTGCCGATGGACGTCGCGCGGCGGTACCCGCGGCGCGCGATCTCGGACGGCGCCGCCCGCGACGTCGCGCGCGTCCTCGAGATCTTCCGCGACTGCCGCGCCCGGTTCGGCCAGGGCGGGCCGTTCCTGTTCGGCGCCTTCTCGATCGCCGACGCGATGTTCGCGCCCGTGGTGACGCGCCTGCTCTCGTACGACGTCGAGATCGACGAGGTGGCGCGGGCCTATGCGGGCACCATCACGTCGCTCCCGGCGATGGCGCGCTGGTCCGCGGCGGCCGCGGAGGAGGTCGAGAGGAACCCGCACCTCACGGCGCCGGCGGGCAGCTCGTACGCCAAGGCGGCCGGCGGCGCGGCGGCGCCCTGAGCGCGCGTGAGGCTCGCCGGCGGCGGTCGGAAGGCCGTCTACGACCACCTGCTCGACGAGGATCGCGCCTGTTTCCGGCGGCGCCGGGAGGAGCTGTTCGGCTGCACGCCGGAGGAGCTCGCCGGCGCGGCGCCTACTCCGCTGTGGCGACGCGGTAGTCGAGCACGGGCAACGGCGAGCGGAGGCGCTCCGGGAAGGTGAGCTGTTCCTGGCGAGCTGCCGCGACGCCGGGCGGCCAGACGGCCAGCACACCGGGCGCGGCAGGGAATAGCTCCCGGTACTGGAGGTCGGGCCCGCCTCTGAACGCGCCGAGGACGACCTCCACGCGCCGCGCATGGACGAGGCGGTCGGCGACGACCTGCGCACCACCTGCCTTGTTGGACAGCAAGGCTCGCCGCATCGGCTCACACACCGGCACCGGCACCGGCAGCGTGAATCGCTCGGCGAACCGCTGGCCGCTAGGAACCAGCGTGACCGCGGGCAGCCTCACGCCGCCGGCGGAGAGCCCACTCGGAACGACGAGCGGCGCCTTACGAAGGAACAGGATCTCGTCGGAGAAATCTACATAGACGTTGGCCGGATCGTAGCTCGTGCTGCCGTCCAGCTCGATCCGCGCGATGCGATTGAACAGCCCCACGTCCGCGCCGCTGCGGTTCTCGATCGAATACGAGACCGACAGGGCCGATGCATCGCAGGTGAGGCTGAACGTCGCGGTCACGCCGTCCATATCAGTACCCCCCTGGCCGGAGGCTGGTGGGCGGCAGCGCCGCGTCCGGCCCGTCCGGGGTCCAGTAGTGGTTGTCGCGCTCGGGCAAGCCGAGGTCGCGGCGAAAGCTGTTCTCGCTGGGGTAAGCTCCGTTGTGGCTGCCCGTGCCGATCGCCTGAGCCTCCTCCCGCCCGATGTCCGGCTGCGACGCCGGCGGCGCCGGATCCGTGCCAGTCTGGCGGCGCCCCTCCGCGTTCGCCAGCGCGTGAGCCATCTCGTGGCCAAGCAGCACCTGGGATGGCTCCGCGATGGGGTTCCCGTTTCTGTCGTAGGCGTTCACGCGTGCGTCGGGGTTGTAGCTCACCGTGGACCCGGTTCCGGTGCCGTCGCTGGCAGCTGTCGCGTCGTTCGCCGTGCAGAAGCTGTTCTGCGGATCGCTCTCGGGCACGATCTTCACTGGCCGTCCCGAGGCGTCGAGCCGCCGGAACAGCTCCTGGCCGCTGGGTGTGGTGGACAGAAAATAAAGATCTCGGATGACCTTGTTCTGAAAATCCGGCGGGCCCTCGACGGTCACGTTCGGCGGGAGCGCGAACGTGGGGCCGCCGATCAGCACCATCGTGGCCCCGGGGCCCACGACGACGCCGCGATGAGCGGTCTCGTCGGCGACGCGCGCCGCGGGCAGGCCGCCGATCAGCACCATCGCCGCCCCGGTCGCCGTCACATCGACTGCGCCGAGGCAGGCCGAGTAGTCCGCTAGCCGAGACGCAGGGAGCGCCCCGACCAGCACGCTCGGCATGCCCGGCATGAGGAGTGGCCCGCCGACATGAGGAACAGGCGCCAGCGTCGGGCAGGCGTGAATATCCGTCAGTCGTGCTGCGGGTGATCCCATGGCCGGGCAGGAGCTGCCCCCCCCATACGCGGTGGAGGATACCACGTCCCAGGGCTCGTGAACGACAATGCGCCGGTTTCATCGGCGCGATGCGCAGCGCTGCTCGAGGACGAAGGTGGCGCGGTACTGCTCCATCGGAACGGGATCGCGCGAGGAGGGCCAGGGCTCGACGTCCCGCAGGCGGACGACCTGACCGTTCACCGGAGCGCAGGAGCGAATCCCTTGGAACTTCGGCTCTCCGACGTCCCGGCCGAGGACGGAGAGCTCCACCGCGGTCGCGCCGCCGCGCGGCCCGATCGCCACCTCGACGGTGACGGGGCCCGAGCCTCCGCACGTGAGCGAGCGCGGGCAGCGGCGGTCAGCCACGACGCGCAGGAAGCGGATCTCCGTGTCCGGGCTCCCGCCGACGCTCACCGCGGCTCCCGGAGCAAGCACGAAATCGCGCCCCTGCTGGGCCACCTGCCCGCCCGGAGCCGTCGAGCAGCCGAGGGCCCCCGCGCAGACCGCAAGCAGGGCGCGACCCAGCACCTTGCGAAAGGCGCCGACGGCGGCCGGGGACGCGCTGCAGAGCTCGGGGGACAGCGTGGGGAGGAGCGGCCCGCCGGCTCCAGGTACGGGCGACCTGGCGGGGTGCGCTCGCACGGCGTGGGCGCGCGGCGCCGGACGCATGAGCATGCCGAAGGCTACCTGATCCTCGACGTTGTGGCGCTCGACGGGCCTCGGCATCTGTCACCTCGCGCTCTCGTTCAGCCGTGCTTCGACCTGCAAAGGAGCGTCTGATGGCGTGGTACGCTCCCGAGCAGCTCATTCGATCCCGTCGCGGCGATGATCTGGTTATCCTCCCCGAGGCCCGCGACCGCATGGAGCAGCCGGGGCTGCTCGCCCGGGTGGATGTGCGCCTCGGGCGCGTCGATGAGGACGAGCGCGCGGCGCAGCCCGAGGAACACGTGGACCAGGGCGAACAGGACGGCCTGCTGCTCGCCGTGCGACAAGCTGTACAGCTCGATCCGCGCGCCGTTGTCCCGCTCGAACCACACCGCCGCCGCGCCGTCCCGCGGCTCGACGCCGGACAGGCGCAGCCACGGGCAGAGCGCAGCGACGGCGGCCTTATAAGGCGCGAGCGAGTCGCGCTGATCGCCGCGGAGCAGGATCCCGCTCTCCTTGACCTGCGCCATGGCCCCAAGGCCGTCCTCGACGGCGAGCTGCATCAGGACCTGCTCCAGGCCGGCATATTTGTCCGGCCGGCGGGTGAGCCGCAGGCGGCCGCGCTCCTCGCCGGGGGGCGCCAGCCCGACCCGCGGCACGAGCCGCCGATCACATGGAAAGTATTCGGCTTTCCAGGCTGCGGGGTCGCGGCTGTACGCGCCGAACAGCGCCTCCAGCGCCGGCTCCGGGGCGCGGGCCTCGCCGCCGCCGAGCGCGAGCGTCGCCGTGAAGGTGGGCTCGGACAATCCCGCCTTCGCCATCTCTTCTGGGCTCAAGAGCCACCGCCCCCGGACCTGCCCCGACCGCTTCCCGGACCGGAGCAGGCGCGACGGCTCGGGCACGACATGATAGCTCCCGACGCTCTCCTTCAGCGCGATGATCGCTTCGAGCAGCGATGTCTTGCCCGAGGAGGGCCCGCCCCCGACGAGCACGAGCGGCAGCGGCGCGCCCGTGGTCGGGTGCGTGAACGCGTACCGGCCGTCCGGGAGCCCCAGGAAATTCTCGACCTCAAGATCCAGTAGCTTCATAGGCGCTCAGGAGTTCAGCTTGATGGGCGCGCCCTTGACGTCCACGATCGCGCCGTTGATCTCGATCGTCCCGCCGCTCGTGATCTTGATTCCGCCGCTCGAGATCTCGATCTTCGACCCGCCCGCGTCGAGCACGATGTCCCCGGAGAAGACCACGAAGCGCGGCGTCACCACCTGCATGACGGATTTTGCGTCGATCCAGAAGCCATGGGTGTCGACGAAGTGGTTGAGGCTGCCGTCGCGCCGGATGTTGACGGCGACGCTCTCGATGTCGGTCCGCGATTTCACGTCGATGGACCTCGCCGTCAGCCGGTAGGGCCCCGTGGAGATGCTGGTGCTGCCCGCGCCGATCGACTGGGCGCCGGAGATGGTCGTCGAGGAGTTGCCGCTCACCCGGCTCGTCTGGTTGTTCCCGATGATCGTGACCGCGTTCCGCCCTGTCTCCGACCTGAAATCGCGCTGCGCGTGCAGCTCGAGCCGCTCGGCCCCCGCCTTGTCGTCGAGCAGGATCTGGTTGAAGCCCCCGCCGCCCGGCGACGATTTCGAGCGCCACACCGAGATGGTCCGCTCCGCGGGGGAGCTGAAGGGCCGGACGTTCACCGCGTTGTGGACCCGGCCGATGACGATCGGCTGATCGGGGTCGCCGTCGAGGAACTCGACGACGACCTCGTCGCCGACGCGCGGCAGGCAGATGAAGCCGTAGTCCATGCCGGCCCACGCCTGCGAGACGCGGACGTAGCGCGAGGTGTTCGCCCGGAGGCCGCGCCGGTCCCAGCGGAACTCGATCTTGACCTGGCCGAGCGCGTCGGCGTCGATCTCGTCGCCCGCGTGGGTCGGCACGACGAACGCCGTCTGCGTGCCGATGATGCGCGGCCGCGGCAGGCGCCGCGGCCGGAAGGGCACGGCGGCGTCGATGCACTCCATGTGGTGGCTCGCGCCGCGCTCCTGCCCGACGACGACCGTGCGGGTCACGAGCAGCGGGACGTTCACGTCGGCGCGCGCGTGCCCCGCGAGGCGTACCCGGGTGCCCGGCGCGATGGCCACGTTGGCCGTGATCTCGAGCCTTCGCCCCGGCACGCGCGTCGCCTCGAGCAGCCGCTGAGCGCGGGCCTTCGCCTGCTCCTCGTCGCGCGCCTCGCCGACCTCGAACGTGTACGCCTCGAGCTCGTTCTCCTCGACGAAGAGCTCGGCCCCCTCGGCCGAGGAGCGCGCCTGGATGGTGAACGACGGGTTCAGGTGATCGTAGTCGCGCACGGCGACAGCCGAGGTCTTGATCTTGGCCGTCACCACGACCGCGCTCACCGACGGCACGGGCGGCTCGTTGCCGAGCGCGGGCTCGACATAGGGGATCGGCGCGTCGCGCTTGGGCGTCAGGCTGTCGGTCTGATCGACGAGCACCCACTGGCTGCCGGCGGTGTGATCGAAGCAGGTCGCGATCCCCTCGTCCGCCAGGAGGCGAAAGATGAAGTCGTGATCGCTCTCGCCGTACTGGGCGCAATAGGAGCGCTTGCGGTAGCTCCCCCCGAGCCGCTTGATCGGGGCCGGGACGCGGCCGCCGTAGTCGGCGAGCACGTCGTCCACGATCTCCACCGCGGTCCGGTCCTGGAAGATCCGGTGATTGGTCCTGCGCGTGGTCAGCCAGAGCGGGGGAACGATGTAGAGGAAATAGCGGGAGACGCCGCTCGTCTCCGTAGAGACGACCTTGACCTCGCGCAGGATCCCGGTCACGCGCGGCATCTGGATCCCCGGGCCGAGATCGAGCGCGACCCGCCGGCCGACGAGGGACGCCATCTCGAGGGCCGCGTCCGTCGACTCGACCAGGAGATCCAGGCTGAACAGCCGGCTCATGTCGTCGCGGAGCTCGTACGACAGGAGGTGGAAACGGGGGGCCGGAGCATCGAGGAACGACAGCGTGACAGCCATAAGCCTCGTCGAGGTTGTCGCACGACCCGAGGAGCGCGCTCTCAGGTCACAGCACCGGCTTGAGCGCGATGGGGGGAGTGACGGTGAGGTTGCCGCTGAAAACGCCCTTGTCCGTGGCGAGGACCGGCGCAGGGCCCAGCGAGCCCACGGCGTCGCCGCCGTTCACCTTCCCGTCACCGTCGCTATCGTACCAGCCTGTCAAATTGACGTAAACGCTCCGCTTGCGAAACTTGAGCTCGACGTCGAAGCCCGAGGCGGCGGGCGTGACCTCCACCTCGGCGAGGAGCCGCTGCTCCGGCGGCTCGATCCCGGGCGGAGGCGCGGCGAGCGGGCCTGCGGCGGTGGATGCTGCGAAGGTGACGTGCAGCCTTTGCCGATCCGGGCTGCCGACCGATGCCGGCAGATCCAGCCGCGAGCGGACGCGGGCGAGGGGAGAGCAGGAGACGAGGAGCACGGAGAGGAACGCGAGGCCGACGGCGGCGGTCGTGGCCTCGCTCCTCCGGATCGCTGGCTCAGGTCGCATCGCCGTCATGAACGCCTCGTCAGATGAACCAGAGCAGGCTGCGGATGTCGTCCCGGATGTAGCGGTAGAGCGGATCGTCCGTGCGCTCCCCTCGCACGAACCAGTCCTCGACGATGCTGGCCTGCTGCTCGGCGTTGTAGCTCGACCAGCTCTGCCCGGGCGCGTAGCGGTAAGGGTCCGTGCCCGTCATCCAGCCGATCGCCTGGTGCGCGATCGATTCCCACATGTATTGAGACGCGATGAGCCGGTGCGCGCCTTGCCAGACGTGCGTGAGCTCGTGGACGAGCGTCGCTGGCTGCACCGTGTCCATGCCGTGGATGAAGCCGTTCCACCCCACGTTGATCGTGTAGGCCGCCGGCACGATCCCGATGACGAACGGCGGGATGGTCGACGTGAACGGCCGGGATTGCAGGCCGATGACCGGGGTGACGAAGATCTTGGGATACGGCAGCGTGGCCTTGAAGACGCGGGTCGCGATCTCCAGCTCCGCCGGAAAGAGCGGTCTGCCGGGCATCAGCGCTTCCTCTCCTCGCCCGCGGCCGGCGCGACGTCGACCCAGACCGGGTACGGCAGCGGCCGGCCGGTCTGCGGGTCGAAGCGCATCAGCCGCTTGCGCGGGGGCGCGTCCGGCGCGGGCGCGGCGCCATCGAGGTGCTCCGGCGCGGCGGGCTGCGGCGGGATCGCGATCTCCGCCGCGGGGCGCGGCTGGAACGGCAGCCCCGCGAGCGGGGAGCGCGGGCCCGGAGGCGGCGGGCTCGCCCGCGGCGCCTCGGCGGAGATGAAGGGCAGGACAGGCGCGCTCGGCTCGGACGAGAAGACGGGGAGCGTCGATGTCTCCCACGTCCCGCCCGCGCCGCTCGCGGCGGCGTTCGCCGGCCCGGCGTCGTCGGTCGCGGCGCTCGCGGCGACGGCTCGCTGGCGCACCTCGGGCACGAACGACGGCGGCGGCTGGACCGGCAGCGGCACGAACGGCGGCGGCACCGGGGCCAGCGCCCCGGGGAGCGTATCCGCAGCGCCCACGGCGGCGGCGCCGTGATCGCGCCGGTCCGCCGCGGCCGCGGGCTCGCTGCGCCTCGCGGGCGCCGCGGCGAGCGGCGCTGCCTGCGCTGGCGCCGCGGGAGGCTCCGGGGGCGACGGCGCGCCGGAGGGCACGAGCGCGACCTGCGCCGCTTCGGCGCGCCACGGCTGGGCGTCGCGGTTCAAGAATCGCGCGTCCTCCGCGCGCGGCGCGCCGTCCTCGCCCCCGGCGCGCGCGCGGCGCGCCGTCTGGGCTCGCCGGTAAGCGATGGCGAAGCGTCGGCCGAGCTCGCGGCCGGCGTCGCCGTCGAGGGCGAGCCGCGCGCGCCACGCGCCGGTGAGCTCCGCGTACGACCGCTCGTCGAGCCCCGCGCCGGCGAGGCACGCTGTCGGGTCTCCAAAGGGATCATCCATCGACGCGCGCAGCGCCGCGAACTCCTCCACCGAAGCGTGATAATCCGGCATGAGCCCCCTCCCGCAGCTGGGTCGCCTCGCCTTCGGGGGCGCGCCAAGCAGGGTGCCCTCCGGGCCCGCCCGGCGGAAAGCCTAGCATCGAGGCGATACGGCTTACAAGCCGCCCAGCTCCGCTCAGCGCCCTTGTCGCGCCGCGAGCGCGTAGACGAGCGGGAGGCGGCGCCCGAACTTCTTCATGCGGAACTGTCCGGGCGGCCCTTCCTCCATGTCCGGGAAGATATCGTAGGGCGACCAGTCGAGCTCCCGGAGCCGCTCCAGCGTGAGGCCTGCCTCGAGCAGCGCCGTCACCACCGTCCCGATCCCGTGATTGAAGCCGACCTCCCGGAGCTTCACGGGCGCGTCGCGATCGGCGTACGTGCCCGTCTCTTCCGTGATGAGCGGCTCTCCGTGCCCGTCGTATGCGTAAGCGATGCGCTCGAATGCGTCGTCGAACATCCAGACGGCGGGATGGAACTCGATGACGTGGAGGACGCCTCCCGGCTTGAGGCACGCGGCGGCCGCGCGCGCCCAGCGCCCCATGTCCGGGAGCCACCCGAGGACGCCGTACGACGTGAAGACGATATCGAACGTCTCGCCCCCGAGGGCGGCGGGAGCGTCGTAGACATTGGCCTCGACGAAGCGCGCATCCAGCGAGAGATCCTGGGCCAGCGCGCGTGCGGCCCTGACGGCCTCGTCCGAGAGATCCAGCCCCGTGACGCGGGCGCCACGGCGCGCCCACGAGAGCGTGTCCTGGCCGAAATGGCACTGCAGGTGGAGGAGCGTCTTGTCGCGCACGTCCCCCACCTGCTCGAGCTCGATCGGCTTCAGAGAGCTCGCCCCGGCTCGAAACGCGTCCACGTCATAGAATTTCGAGGCCAGGTGCACGCCGGTGCGCGCGTTCCAGGCGGTGCGATTGAGCGCGAACCACTCGCTTTCGGACATGCAGCGACGGTAGCACGGCCCGTGCAGCGGGGGCGAACAGGCCCTCGTCACCTGCGCTGTGCGCGCGGGGATCGCAGCGGGCGCGGGCAGCGCAACCATAGCTCCTCCAGGCTCGATCCGATAAAATTGTACAATGGGCGGACGAGCTCGATGTGCTCGGCTTCGGCCGCGAGGGCTCACATGCCTTATCGCGTGGATCTCACGCGCCGCCGCTCGCTCCCGGCTCGTACCCCAGGTTCGGCGACAGCCACCGCTCGGCCTCCTCGAGCGTCATCCCCTTGCGCTTCGCGTAGTCCGCGACCTGATCCCTGCCGAGGCGCCCCACCATGAAATACCGCGCCTCGGGGTGCGCCAGGTAGATGCCGCTCACGCTCGCCGCCGGCGTCATCGCGCACGTGTCGGTCAGCTCGATGCCGACCGAGGGCGCGTCGAGCAGCGCGAACAGCTTGCGCTTCTCGGTGTGCTCCGGGCACGCCGGATACCCGAACGCCGGCCGGATCCCCCGGTATTTCTCGGCGATGAGCTCCTCGTTGCTCAGCGCCTCTGCCGCGCCGTACCCCCAGTCCTTCCGCGCCCGGTCGTGGAGCAGCTCGGCGAACGCCTCCGCGAGCCGGTCCGCGAGCGCCTTCGCGATGATCGCGCTGTAGTCGTCCTTGTCCTTCTCGTACGCGCGCACGACCTCATCGAGCCCGAGCCCCGCCGTCACCGCGAACGCGCCGACGTGATCGGCGAGCCCGCTCTCCCTCGGCGCCACGAAGTCGGCGAGCGACAGGTACGGCTTCACCCCGCCCACGGTCTTCTCGCCGTCCTCCTCGGCGCCGCCCGCGGCCTTCACCTGCTGCTGCCGGAGCATGTTGAACCGGACGAGCTCGCGCGAGCGCGCCTCGTCGCCGTAGAGCACGATGTCCCGCTGCTCGCCGCTCGCCGGCCAGAACCCGTAGACGCCCCGCGCGTGGATCAAGCTGCCGTCGACGATCCGCTGCAGCACCTTCTGCGCGTGGTCGAACAGCTCGCGCGCCGCCTCGCCGTACTGCGGGTGCTCCAGGATCTGCGGGAACGGGCCCCTGAGCTCCCACGCCGTGAAGAAGAACGTCCAGTCGATGTACCGCGCGATCTCGGAGAGCGGGACGTCGTCCACCACGCGCCGCCCGGTGAACGACGGCGCCGCGATGTCCTCGGGCCGCCACGCGATCTTGAGCCGCCCCTCGTCCGCCGCGGCGAGCGTCACGAGCGGCTTCGCCCGCTTCCTCGCGAAGAGCTCGCGCAGCTTGGCCTGCTCCTCCCGGTTCCGCGCGTCGAACGCCTGCCGGTTCGTCTGGTCGAGCAGGCTCGACACCACGCCCACGGCCCGCGACGCGTCGAGCACGTGCACCACGGTCCCGCCGTACTCCGGCGCGATCTTCACCGCCGTGTGCTGCCGGCTCGTCGTCGCCCCGCCGATGAGCAGCGGCAGCCGGATGCCCCGCCGCTCCATCTCGCGCGCCACGCTGACCATCTCGTCGAGCGACGGCGTGATCAGCCCGCTCAGCCCGATCATGTCGGCCTTCTCGCTCAGCGCGGTCTCGAGGATCTTGTCCTGGGGCACCATCACGCCGAGGTCGATCACCTCGTAGTTGTTGCACCCGAGCACCACGCCCACGATGTTCTTGCCGATGTCGTGCACGTCGCCCTTCACGGTCGCCATCACGACCTTCCCCTGGGACGACGTCCCGCCCCCGGCGGCCTTCTCGGCCTCCATGAACGGCAGGAGGTACGCGACGGCCCGCTTCATCACGCGGGCGCTCTTCACCACCTGCGGGAGGAACATCTTCCCGGCGCCGAACAGCTCGCCGACGATCTTCATCCCGTCCATCAGCGGCCCCTCGATGATGGAGAGCGGCTTCTCGTACTTCTTCCGCGCCTCCTCCACGTCCGCCTCGATGAAGTCGACGAGCCCCTTCACGAGCGCGTGCGACAGCCGCTCCTCGACCGGGCCCTCGCGCCAGGCGAGGTCGAGCTCCTTCTTCTTCCCCTTGCCCTTCACCTGCTCGGCGAACTCGACGAGCCGCTCGGTCGCGTCCGGGCGCCGGTTGAAGATGACGTCCTCCACCCGCTCGAGCAGGTCCTTCGGGATGTCCTCGTAGACCGCGAGCTGCCCCGCGTTCACGATGCCCATGTCCATGCCCGCCCGGATGGCGTGGTACAGGAAGGCCGAGTGCATGGCCTCGCGGACGACGTTGTTCCCGCGGAACGAGAACGACAGGTTCGACACGCCGCCGCTGACGCGCGCCCCCGGGCAGGTCGCCTTGATGATCCGCGTCGCCTCGATGAAGTTCTTGGCGAACTCGTTGTGCTCCTCGATGCCGGTGGCGATCGCGAGGATGTTCGGGTCGAAGATGATGTCCTGCGGATCGAAGCCGGCCTCCTCGGTGAGCAGCCTGTACGCGCGCTGGCAGATCGCGACCTTCCGCTCCACCGTCTCGGCCTGGCCGACCTCGTCGAAGGCCATCACCACGACCCCCGCCCCGTAGCGGCGGATGGTGCGCGCCTTCCTGAGGAAGTCCTCCGGCCCCTCCTTGAGGCTGATCGAGTTGACGATCCCCTTGCCCTGGATGCACTTGAGCCCCGCCTCGATGACCGACCACTTCGAGCTGTCGATCATGATCGGGATGCGGGCGATCTCGGGCTCGGTGGCGATGAGGTTCAGGAACGTCGTCATCGCCTGCTCGGAGTCGAGCATGCCCTCGTCCATGTTGACGTCGAGGATGTTCGCCCCGCCGCGCACCTGGTCGAGCGCCACCTCCAGCGCGGTCGTGAAGTCGCCCTTCTTGATGAGCTCCATGAACCGGGCCGAGCCGGTCACGTTGGTCCGCTCGCCGATCATCAGGAAGTTCGTGTCGGGCCGGATGACGAGCGTCTCCAGCCCGCTGAAGCGCCCGAAGCCGTCGCGCGCCGTGGGCAGGGGCCGCGGCCTCCGCTCCGAGACCGCCCGGACGATCGCGCGGATGTGGTCCGGCGTCGTCCCGCAGCAGCCGCCGACGATGTTCACGAGCCCGCTCTGCGCGAACTCCGCGAGCAGCCGCGACGTCGTCTCCGGCTGCTCGTCGTACTCGCCGAACGCGTTGGGCAGGCCCGCGTTCGGGTAGCAGCTCACCCGCGCCCGGGCGAGCTTCGCGAGATCCACGAGGTACGGCCGCATGTCGCTCGCGCCGAGGGCGCAGTTGAGGCCGACGCTGAGCGGCCTCGCGTGCTCCACGCTCGTCCAGAACGCGTCGATCGTCTGTCCGGCGAGCGTCCTGCCGCTCCGGTCGGTGATCGTCACGCTGAGCATGATCGGCAGGCGCCGCCCCTTCTCGGCGAAGACCTCCTCCATCGCGACGAGGCACGCCTTCATGTTCAGCGTGTCGAGGAACGTCTCCGCGAGCAGCACGTCGGCCCCCCCGTCGACGAGCCCGCGCACCTGCTCGGCGAACGCGCGCCGCAGCTCGTCGAAGGTGACGGCGCGGAACGACGGGTCGTTCACGCTCGGCGAGATCGACAGCGTCTTCGGCGTCGGCCCCATCGAGCCCGCGACGAAGCGCGGCTTGTCGGGCGTGCGCGCCGTCCACGCGTCGGCCGCCTTCCGGGCGATCTGGGCCGCGGTGAGGTTGATCTCGTAGGCGAGCGACTCGAGCCGGTAGTCCGCCTGGGCGATCGAGGTGCCCGTGAAGGTGTTCGTCTCGATGATGTCGGCGCCGGCGTCGAGGTACGCGCCGTGGATCTCCGCGATGACGTCCGGCCGCGTCAGCACGAGGAGATCGCTGTTGCCCTTGAGGTCGATCGCGTGGTCGCGGAAGCGCTCGCCGCGGTAGTCGGCCTCGCCCAGCCGGTAGCGCTGGATCATCGTGCCCATCGCGCCGTCGAGGCACAGGATCCGGCTGTCGAGGATCTCTTCGAGGCGCGCGGGGGGTTCGCTTCCGTTCATGGCTCTGCTCTTCTCCTGGGCTTCTTTACCGTGGGTGCTGCGGCCGCGGCGCAGCCGTCCTGTCGAGAGGGCCGCGCCGCCCGGGGTCCTGCGTCCTCGCCCTCGCGGGCCGGCGGGGCGGCCTCGGCCGCGCCCTCCTTGCGGGCGGGATCGAGATCGCCTCGGCTCGGTGGTGGCCGGGAGGTCAGGCAAAGCGTATCTCTCAATCCGGATGAACGGATATCATGGTGGCGGGCCGGCGGGCGGGCGTCAAGCCTCGCCTGTGGCGGGCGAGGACAGCGGCCCTCAGCTGCGGCCTCGCCGGCTGCGACCTCATCGGGGAAAGGGCGGGATCCCCTGGGCGAACGAGGGCGCTCCCTGGACGACCGGGCGGTCAGGTCGAAGGTGTACCCCGTTCCGGTTGAGGCACTGGCGGACATCGCTGGAGGTGCGTATCTTTGGCTAGCCCTGAGCACCCCACCCCAGGGCACGGCCGGCCGGGCGCACGCGCGGTTCGCCCTCCATCGGGGCGAGCGCCCCCTCGGGCAGGACCAGCCGTCCCCCGCCGGACAAAGCACGCAGAGGAGATTCAGGATGATCACGATCACGCAGAAGGCAGCCGAGAAGGTGATGGAGATCGCGACCGCGGAGGAGCTGATGGGGCAGGGGCTGCGCCTGCGCGTCGTGGGCGGCGGATGCGCCGGCTTCTCCTATGACCTGTACTTCGAGGACAAGCCGACCGAGTTCGACGAGGAGTTCGAGGACCGCGGCATCAAGCTCTACATCGACCCGCTCAGCTTCCAGTACCTCGACGGGACCGAGATCGACTACGTGGAAGGCCTCCACGGCTCGGGCTTCAAGTTCAGCAACCCGTCGGTCAAGAGCACCTGCGGTTGCGGCTCCTCGTTCTCCGTCTGATCCCGCGGTTCCGACTTCCTCGGACCGAGCGGGCTCGCGCCTCCTCCTGAACCTCGCTTCCGTCCTGGCTCGCTCCGCCCGTCGGCGGAGCGGCCGACGTGAGATGCACACGGGCGCCGTGCGCGCGTACGCCCGGAGCATCGAGACCTTCCCGGCTCTCTAGCGGCTCCTTTTTGCCTCAGCGCTCGCGCGGGCGAGCCTGGGCCGCGTGCGCCATGGCTTCGCAGCCACGGTGTACAAGCTGCCCGCCCGGGGCGGCATGCCAGCTGCATCGCAGCCTGGGTGGGCTGCTCTCTTCGGAATCTCGAACCAACCGCTTCGGCGGCAAGTGCCGGCGGGGCGATCAACGCGATCGAGGTCCGGCTTCGGCCGGCCTCGGCCGCAGGAGCCGAGGTCCGGCGTCGGCCGGCCTCAACAACCGAACCGGGGTCTTCGGACCTCGAAGGAAACCCTGTGCAAACGTCCCGAGATCAGGCCAGCGCAGTTTCGCGCTACGTCACGCATGTTCGGCAGATCCCGGAGCTGTCGCGCGAGGAAGAAGTCGAGCTCGCTCGACGGTGGAGGGACCATGGCGACGAGCAGGCCGCAGCCGCGCTCGCGCTCGCGAACCTGAGGCATGTTGTCTCGATCGCGATCAGCTACCGGCGGTACGGGATCCCGCTCGCCGATCTCATCGCCGAGGGGAACTTCGGGATCGTCCACGCGATCCGCAAGTACGACCCTGACCGTGGAAATCGCTTCGTGACCTACGCGGCCTACTGGATCCGGGCGTACATCCTGAACCACGTCATCCACTCCTGGAGCCTGGTCGGCGTGGGCTCGGGCCCGCTGCGCTCGAAGATGTTCTTCCGGCTGCGGCGGGAGCGGGCGCGCATCGCGGGCCTGGTGGGCGAGGGGGAGGAGGGCGATCGGCTCCTGGCCGAGAAGTTCGGCGCGCCCGCGGAGAAGGTGCTGGAGATGGCGCACCGGCTGGAGGCCCGGGACGTGTCGCTCGACACGAAGGTGTTCGAGGACGGCGCCCGGTCGCTGGTCGACACCCTGCCGGCGGACGACCAGGACCAGGAGGAGCGCTTCTCCCGCGCCGAGGAGGGGGCGCTGCTCCGTGAGCGCCTGACGCAGGCCGTGGAGAACCTCGATCCGCGCGAGCGGTACATCGTCGAGACCCGGATGATGGCCGACCCGGAGGAGGAGCTGTCGCTCGCCGAGATCGGGCGCCGCCTCGGGGTGTCGCGCGAGCGGGCTCGGCAGCTCGAGGCGCGCGCGAAGAAGAAGCTGCGCGACCGCCTGCAGCCCCTGGCGGCGTAGCGCCTTGCCACAGGTGAGCGGCGGGCGAGCACAAAAGCACGGAGCCCCGCCGGGGCGGGGCTCCGTGGTCGCAGGGGACGTAAGCCGAGTTCTGTTGCGCGGGGGGTCGCCCCCCTCGCGCTGGCGATCATTCCTCTAGGACGCGCGTCGCCGCGCGCCTCAAGCAGCCAACCCGGAGGCCTGGGGCGGGCAGCCCTTGCCGTGGCGGCGGTCGCCGCCGCGGACGCCTCCCTACGCGGCCTTGCTCCAGGTGGGGTTTGCCGTGCCGCCCTTGTTGCCAAGGGCGCGGTGGGCTCTTACCCCGCCGTTTCACCCTTGCCGCGCGGCGAGCCGGTGAGGCGCGCGGCGCGGCGGTCTGTTCTCTGTGGCACTTTCCTCGAGATCGCTCTCACCGGGCGTTACCCGGCACCCTGCCCTGCGGAGCTCGGACTTTCCTCCCGCGACCGGGTTCCCCCGGCCGCCGGCGATCGCCTGTCCCGCTGCGACGCGGCGAACATAGTCAAGGGACGCCCGAACGCCAATACCTCCGCGCCGCGCGCCGGCCACGTCCCGGGCAGCGCGGGAGCGGGCCTCTGCCGCGGCCCGCTGTGACAGCTGTGGCAATTTGCTATCGGCGCATCGGGTCATCGAGGCGCCGCCGCGGGCCTCGCCACGGCGGCTCCGCGGCGCGGGCGATCAGGTGCGGCGGAGCTTCTGCGCCATCTGCGCACCCAGCTCGGCCGAGCGGTTCGACGCGGCCTCGACCGCGTCGATCAAGGTGCGGCGGAGCCCGCCGGCCTCCAGCGTGTGGAGCCCGGCGATCGCCGTGCCGCCGGGGCTCGTCACCATGTCCTTCAGGCGCCCGGGGTGCTCGCCGGTCTCGAGCTGCAGCTTGGCGGCGCCGTACACGGTCTGCGCCGCGAGCAGCAGCGCCGCGTCCCGGCCGAGGCCGACCTTCACGCCGCCGTCGGCCAGCGCCTCGATCATCAGCATGACGTACGCGGGGCCGCTGCCCGACAGGCCGGTCACCGCGTCGAGCAGCGACTCGTCGAGCACGACCACGCGGCCGACCGCCTGGAACAGGGCCCGCGCGATCTCGACGTCGTCGCTCGTGGCGTGGCTCCCGGCGGAGATCGCCGTCGCGCCGGCCAGCGCGATCGCGGCGGTGTTCGGCATGCTGCGGATGACGCGCGCGCCCTCCGGCAGGCGCGCCTCGATCGCGTCGATCGGCACGCCGGCCGCCACCGAGATGACGACGTCCGCGCGGCCGAGCCCCGACGAGATGGGCGCGAGGATCCGATCGACGATCTGCGGCTTGACGGCGATGACGAGCACGTCAGCCCACTGGCAGAGCGCCTCGTTGTCGTCGGTGGTCTCGATGCCGTACCGCGCGTGGAGGAACGAGAGCCGATCGCTCTTGAGATCGCTCGCCCTGATCTGCTCGGCGCCCACGGCGCCCCCCTGGATCAGGCCTCGGATGAGCGCCTCTGCCATGTTCCCGCCGCCCAGAAACCCGATCTTGCGCCCTCGCAGCCGGTCGTCGTCGCTCCCCATCGCCCTCGCTCGCCTCCAGGAGCGCGCACCCTAGCAGCCTTACCGAGCCCGCGGCTCAAATCTCGACGGACACCGCCGCCGGCGCGGCGTGCCGCCGGGGACGGGCGGGCCGGCGCGCGGCGCCCGCCCGGCCTGGCGCGCGCCCTTGTCAGCGCACCTCGTGGGGTTATTTGTGCGGCGGAATGAACGCCGTCGGTCCCCTGTTCGCCGAACGCAGGACGGGACCTTTCGACTGCATGACGGAGATTCCATGATTCAAGCGGTTTCCTATCGCTCTCGCGCCTCGGCCCTGGCGCTGCTCTCGATGGCGGCTCTGGCGTTCGGCGGGTGCGGCCAGCAGGCTCACGCCACGCCCCCTTCCACCCAGGCCGCCGCCGCCGCGCCCTCCGCGGCGCCGCCGCCCGTCTCCACCGTGACGCTCCCGCCGGCGCCGGTGCCGGCCACCTTCGACGTCGCGGCGCTGTCCGAGCGGATCAGGCCGATGGTCGTCAACATCACGACGACGCACGAGTCCCGCGGTCCAGAGGGGCTCGACCCCTTCGATTTCTTCTTCGGCCCGCACGGCGGCGGCCGGCTCAACCCGCGGGGCGGCCAGCGCCCGCCGCAGACGGCGCTCGGGACCGGCTTCATCATCGATCCGAGCGGCTACGTGGTGACGAACGAGCACGTCATCCGCGAGGCCTCCGGCGTGCGCGTCCGGCTCGCCGACGAGCGGGAGTTCGAGGCCGAGGTCGTCGGCCGCGATCCCAAGCTCGATCTGGCGCTCCTCCGCTTGAAGGGCGCGAGCGGCCTGCCCGTGGCGCCGCTCGGCGACAGCGAGCAGCTGCGGGTCGGCGAGCACGTGCTCGCGGTCGGCAACCCCTTCGGGCTCGGCCACACCGTCACGCTCGGCATCGTCAGCGCGAAGGCGCGCGCGATCGGCGCGGGGCCGTACGACGACTTCATCCAGACCGACGCCTCGATCAACCCGGGCAACAGCGGCGGGCCGCTGTTCAACTGGCGGGGCGAGGTCGTGGGCATCAACACGGCGATCCGGGCGGGCGCGAACGGCATCGGCTTCGCGATCCCGGTCGACGCGCTGAAGGACGTGCTCCCGCAGCTCCGCGAGAAGGGCTTCGTCGAGCGCGGCAAGCTCGGCCTCTCGTTCCAGCCCGTCACGCGCGAGCTCGCCGCGGCGCTCCAGCTCGACGCGCCGAAGGGCGCGCTCGTCGCCGAGGTCGAGCCGGGCGGGGCCGCCGCGCGCGCCGGCATCAAGCCGGGCGACGTGATCGTCGACGTGAACGGCACCCCGATCCTCCACGCCGAGGAGCTGCGGCGCAACGTGGCGCGCAACGCGCCCGGCTCGGAGATCGAGGTGACCGTGGTGCGCGGCCAGAAGCGGCAGGAGCTCCGGGCCAAGCTGGACGTGCTCCAGGACGAGGAGGGCGACGCGCAGGGCCGCGCGCGGCCGAGCCAGGGCGCGCGGCCCGAGCGGCAGCAGAGCGCCGAGAAGCTCGGCATCCACATCTCCGACGTGGCCGGCGGCGGGGTGCGGGTCGACGGGTTCGCGCAGGGCGTCGACACCCAGGAGCTCCAGGTGGGCGACGTGATCCTCGAGGTGAACGGCGCCCCGATCAGGGACGTCGCCGGCCTCCGCGCGGCCATCGGCAAGACCAAGGAGGGGTCGACGGCGCTCCTCAAGGTGCGGCGCGGCAAGGTCGTCCAGTTCGCGGCCGTGCCCATCCCCGCGCGCTGATCCCGCGGCGCGGCGCGCGCCGGTCCGCGCCGGTCCCCCCCCGCATTACCCCGCGCCTCGCCGCCTGCCGGCGGCCTCCTCTCCTCCCTCCGACACGCTCGCGGGCGCGGCGCTCTCAGGCGCGCCGCCGGCGGCGCGCGCCGCCTCGAGCGCTCGCTTCTCCGCCTCCGTCTGCTCCACGCGCGCCTCGAGCACGTCGGTGCCGAGGTAGCGGAAGACATAGATGCCCCCCACGAACATGCAGAGGAACAGGGTGAGCACCCGCCACAGGACGACGTACGGCACCACGAACGCGCCCTCGACCCAGGGTGACATGAGCGCGTTCGAGCCGAGCTCGGCGACGCCGCTCGCGCCGGGCGTGGGGCTCATGTAGAGCGCGAAGTTGAGCACCGTCTGCGTCAGGATGACCTGGAAAATCGGCGGGCCCACCGAGACGAAGGTCGAGGGCGTCGTCGGGATGCCGAGCCCGAGCAGGATGAAGTAGGCGACGGCGAACCGCGAGCAGAAGAAGCCGAACGTGAGCAGCAGCGCGGCGGCGTACGCGCGCTTGCCGCGGCGCATGTAGATGCGGAAGCCCTTGTGGAACTCGTCCACGCTGTGCAAGACGCGCGCGGTCGTGGCGTGGGGCGCGGCGAGCGCGGCGTCGGCGCGGGCCCGCAGCCGGGGCACGCGCCGGGCGACCCGCAGCGCGGCGCGCAGGAGCCCCCCGAGCGGCACCGACAGCGCGCGGACGATCCCCTTGAGCAGCGGCGGGTACGCCGCGGCGACGATCAGCGCGACGAGCGCCGAGCCGAACATGGTCACGGTGAAGAAGAGCAGCCACTCGATCTGCGGCCCCCCCTGCATGATCAGCATCCCGTTGTGTCGCAGCGCGAAGATGGCGACGGCCGAGAGGAGGAAGAACGAGACCGTGCACGAGGCGGTGAGCAGCTCCGCCGTGGCCACGTCGACGAGCCGCATGCCCCCGTGGACGAGCACGGCGGCCTGCGAAGGCGCGGCGCCGGCCTGCCCCGGGGTCACGCCGGCGCAGAACATCAGCACGAACTCCGAGGTCACCGCGGTGCGCACGCGGAGCCCGGGCCAGAGCACGCGCCCGAGGACCCAGATCCTGAGGCCGCCGAACACGCCCTCTTGCAGGGCCAGCACGGCGCCGACGAGCAGCCAGCCCGGCCGCACGTGCGCGAGCCCGGCGGCGAGGCTCGCCTGCTTGTCGTGGATCTCGCTGTAGAGCACGTACGCGAACGACGCGAGCGTGAGCGTGACGATGACCTGGATGCCTCGGATCAGGGTGGCGCGGTTCATACGGAGGCGCGCAGCCGGGGTGATCGCATGCGCATGCCCCTATACCCTGTCGCCGGCGCTCGCGACCGTCATGCGGCGCCGCTCCCGGCGCGAGGCGTGCCGCAGAGCGGCCCCGACCACACGGCGCGCGCGCCGGTGCGAACCACGCTTCGCGGAGGCGTTTTCGTTCCTTCAGCGCGCCGGCGCGCCGTCGTTCGTCGTCGGCGCGAAGCGTGGCTGTCACGCGCGCCCCGCGCCTTTCGAGGCTCGGGCGAGGAAGATGTCTATTGCGTCGCCGAGGATGGCTCGCAATGCTGGCCGCCTCATGGCGGCACGTAAGATCGCTATCAGCACCGGCGGCGGCGACGCGCCCGGGCTCAACGCTGTGATCCGCGCGGCCACGCTCGGCGCGCTCGAGCGTGGCTGGGAGGTCTGGGGGATACGGCAGGGGTACCGCGGGTTGCTCGAAGACTCGCCGGACGGGCTCATCCGGCTCGATCGCGAGCGTGTGCGGGGCATCGCGCACCTCGGGGGCACCATCCTGGGCACCGCGAACCGCGGCGACCCGTTCCACTACCCGACGCCGGGCGAGCACGGGCTCGTGCCGCGGGATCGATCCGAGGACCTCGTGAAGCGGTTCCGCGCGCTGGGGTTCGACGCGCTCATCTCCGTGGGCGGCGACGGCTCGATGCGGATCGCGCACGAGCTGCTCCAGCGGGGGCTGCCCCTCGTCATCGGCGTGCCGAAGACGATCGACAACGACGTCTGCTGCACGGACCTCACGTTCGGCTTCGACACGGCCGTGTCCATCGCGACCGAGGCGCTCGACCGGCTCCACACCACCACCGAGGCGCACGAGCGGATCATGGTCGTGGAGGTGATGGGGCGGCACGCGGGCTGGATCGCGCTCAACGCCGGGATCGCCGGGGGCGCCGACGTCATCCTGATGCCGGAGATCCCGTTCCGGTACGAGCCGATCGCCGAGAAGATCCGCCTCCGGGAGTCGCGCGGGCGGCGCTTCTCCATCGTGGTGGCGGCGGAGGGGGCGCATTCGCAGGGGGGAGAGCTGATCATCAAGGACGCGGGCGACGCCTTCCGTCGCACCGCCGTCCTCGGGGGCGTGGCCGAGCGCGTCGCCAAGGAGCTCGCCGCCCGGACGGGCAAGGAGGCGCGCTCGATGGTGCTCGGCCACCTGCAGCGCGGCGGGGGGCCCACGACGGCGGACCGCCTGCTCGCGCTCCGCTTCGGCGCGGCCGCGGCGCGCTGCCTCGTCGAGGACTGCGGGAGCGGGATGGTCGCGCTGCGGGCGAACCGGATCGAGCTGGTCCCCCTCGACGAGGTCGCGGGAAAGACGAAGACGGTGCCGCTCGACTCGGACACGGTCGTCACGGCCCGCGAGATGGGCCTGTGCTTCGGCGACGAGCCGCCCGGTCACTTCGCCGCGACCTGACCCGCGGGCGCGCGGGTGGGCTGCTGTCGGCTGTCGGCCCGGCAGGAGCCATGGGGGGACTGTCCAGGTTCGCCCTCGGCCGGCGTTTCGCGCAGCGCGTCGTCGGCCGGACGGCCTGAGCGAGGCAACCAGCCTCGTGTTTGACACTCGTCGAAGGGGGCCGATATCTTGGGTTCCCCTCCGAACCCGCGCACACCCGGAACATGACGAAAGTCCTCGTATTTGAGAGCGATCCGGCGTTCGCCGGGGAGCTCCGCACGGAACTCGGCCGCCTTGGCTGCACCGTTCAGGTCGTCGACGACGGCAACGTCGGCCTGCAGGCCGCCGCGGCGGATCGCCCCGACCTCATCCTCCTGTCGATCGAGCTGCCGCGCATGAACGGCTTCTCGGTCTGCAACAAGCTCAAGAAGGACGTGCAGCTCAAGGACGTCCCGCTCGTCATCATGTCGAGCGAGTCGAGCGAGGAGACGTTCGAGCAGCACCGCAAGCTCAGGACGCGCGCGGAGGACTACATCCACAAGCCGATCGCGTTCGGCGAGCTCCTCGAGCACATCCGCAACTACGTCCCGCTCGACGGCGACGAGGCCGAGGCCGATCCGATCATGATCGACGAGGCCGAGGTGCTCGAGGCCGACATCGACGAGGACTCGGGCGATCCCACGATCATCACCGCGGCGGTGTCCTCGAACGGCACGCCCGCGAGCGTCGCGCCGCCGCCGCCCGCCGCGCCGAGGCCGCCGTCCGCCGCGCCGCCGCCGCCCGCCGCCGCCGCGCAGGATCGCGCGCGGGCGCCAGGGCCGACGAAGCCGCCGCAGGCGCCCGCGGTGAGGTCGAATTCCGGCAAATCGGACGAGGACATCGAGGAGTTCATCGGCGGCGCGTTCACCCGGTTGATCCGCGACGAAGAGGAGGAGCGGACCGACGTCAGGCCCTCGGTCGCGCCGTCGACGCGGACGCCCTCGGCCGCGCCGTCGACGCGGACGCCGGCGTCCACCAGCACGCCGTTGCCGGCCTCGGCGCCGCCGCCGGTGAGCTCGTCGCCCGTGGCCGCCTACCGCGCGCCTGTCTCCGAGCGCGGGGGCGCCTACCGCGCGCCTGTCTCCGAGCGCGGCAGGCTGACCCCTGCGCCGCCGGCGCCGCGAGCCGACGCCGACGCCGGCGAGATCGAGCGCCTGCGTGCCGAGCTGGACCGGTCCAAGGACGAGATCGTCCGCCTCACCAAGGAGGTGGCCTCCGCGCGCGCCACGTCGCTCCGCCTCGAGGGCGAGCTCTCCTCGGCGAACGACGGCAGCCAGGAGGCGGCCCGCCTGCGGCGCGAGCTCGAGGAGCTCAGGGCGAAGGCCGCGACCGGCGGCAGCCCCTCCAGGCCCGGCGGCGTGTCGAGCCGCGAGTTCCTCGATCTGCGCGAGGCGCTGAACAAGAAAGACAAGGAGATCCTCGCGCTCCGCGACCAGATGTCGCGCAAGGACAAGGAGCTCCTGGAGCTCCGGGATCAGGCGCTGTCGCTCGAGCGCGAGAAGGCCGACCAGGTCGACAAGATCCTGGAGCTCGAGCGCGCGAGCGAGGACCTCGACGCGCAGGTGGCGTCGCTGCGCGCGGACAAGGAGCTCGCCGCGAAGCGCGCCGACGACTTCAGGGCGCGCGCCGAGAAGCTGCAGGCGCAGATCGCCGGCCGCGACGCGGAGCTGTCGGCGGCCCGGCAAGCGCTGATGGACGCGGAGGCCGCGCACACGGAGGGGCTGCGCTCCGCGGCGGACGAGAGGGCGCAGGCGATCGCCGCCGTCGAGGCGTCGGCGCGGCGCGAGATCGAGGAGACCGCGCAGGCGGAGCGGGAGCGCTTCGAGCAGGCGGCCGCGGCGCACCGGGCGGAGGTCGAGCGGCTGAGCGCCGAGCACGCCGCCCGCGTGGAGCAGCAGGCCGCGGAGCACCGCGCGGCCGCCGACAGGCTGGCCGGCGAGCACGCGGCGGCCATCGACAAGCTGGCCGGCGAGCACGCGGCGGCGCTCGAGCGGGCGAAGGCCGAGCACGCGGCGGTGGCGGACGGCCTGAGGGCGGAGCACGCCGCTGCCACGGACGGCCTGAGGGCGGAGCACGCCGCCGCCGTCGATCGGCTCAGGGTCGAGCATGCCGCGGCGATGGATGGCGTGAGGGCGGAGCACGCCACGGCGCTGGACCGGCAGAGGGCGGAGCACGACGCGGCGGTCGCGACGTCGCAGCGAGAGCACGAGGCCGCCGTCGAGGCGCTCCGGCGCGAGCACGCGGACGAGACCGAGCGGCGCGACCGGGAGCGCGCCGCGGCGCTGGACGCGGCGCGCGCCGAGCACGCGGCCGCCGTCGAGCGGCTGAGCGCCGAGCACGCGGCCGCCGTCGAGCGCACGAGCGCGGAGCACGCGGCCGCGCTGCAGGGGGCGCGGGCCGAGCAGGTCGCCGCGCTCGAGCGGCAGCAGGGCGAGCACGCGACCGCCGTCGAGGCGCTGCGGGGCGAGCACGCGGCCGCGCTGGAGGCGCTGCGGACCGAGCACGCGACCGCCGTCGAGGCGCTGCGGGGCGAGCACGCGACCGCGCTGGAGACGCTGCGGCGCGAGCACGCGGACGACAGGGAGCGGCGCGATCGCGAGCACGCGGCCGCGCTGGAGGCGCTGCGGACCGAGCACGCGGCCGCCGTCGAGGGGCAGGCGAACGAGCACGCGCGGGCGCTCGAGGCGGCGCGGGAGGACTTCGCGGCGCGGCTCGCGGCGCGAGAGCGCGAGCTCGTCGACGAGCGCGAGCAGGCCGTGCGCGCCGCCGAGCAGGCGCATGCGGCGCGGGTGGCCGACCTCGAGGCGCGCGCCGCCGAGCGGCAGGCGCAGATCGAGGCGGCGCACGCGCAGGCGCTCGCCGATCTCCGCGGGACGCACGAGGCCGAGATCGCCGAGCGCGAGGCCGCGTGGGCGGCGCAGAAGCACGAGCTGGACGAGATCGCCCGCGGGCTCTCCACCGAGCTGGGGCAGGCGCGCAACCAGGTGGCGCACCTCGAGGGCCGGGCGCACGATCTCGAGCAGCAGCTGGAGCAGCGCGCGGGCGAGCTCTCGGCCCGCACCGGGGAGCGCGATCGCCTGCAGGGCGAGCTCGCCGACCGGGCGCGCGACGTCGAGGCGCTCCAGGGCCGGCTCGCCGAGGCCGAGCAGCGGGAGAGCGAGCTCGGCGCGCAGCTCTCGCACCGGACCGAGGAGCGCGACACGCTGAGGACGCAGGGCGAGCAGCTCGCGGAGCAGCTCGCCGTCGAGCGAGCCCGCCTGCAGAAGGCGCGCTCGAAATGGGGCGAGGACCGCGCCTCGCTGGAGCGCGCGCGGGAGGCGCTCGCCTCCGCGCTGTCGCAGATCGAGCAGAACGAGGTGCTGTCGGTCGAGTGAGCCGGCGGCGCTCGCCGGCGGGGGCGGCGCGCGGGGCGATCAGCGCGAGAGCGCGGCCGCCCCGAACGCCTCGGGCAGGAGCGCTGCCAGCGAGGTGAGCCGGGGCGGCGCGCCGCCGTCGGCGGCGATGAGGCGGATCGGGAGATCGGCGGCGAACTCGGCGAGGGTCTGCCGGCACATGCCGCACGGGCTGCCGAGGACGGGCCCGCTGGTGGCGACGGTGAGCGCGATCGGGTCGCGCTCGCCGGCCGCGACCATCTGCACGATGGCCGAGCGCTCGGCGCAGATGGCGAGCCCGTACGAGGCGTTCTCGACGTTGCAGCCGGCGAACACGCGGCCGGATCGCACGAGGATCGCCGCGCCCACCCAGTAGCCCGAGTACGGCGCGTGCGCGCGCTCCCGGACGGCGAGCGCCGCCCGGTCGAGCGCGTCCCAGTCGATCGCCGGCGCAGCCTCGGCCGCGGCGGGCGCCTCGCCGGCGTCCTGCGGGGCGCGGCTCACGACGCCGCGCTCCCGGCCGCGGCCCCGGCGCCGACGCGGCGGACCCACGCCGAGAGCAGCGCCGTGAACCGGGCGCGCGCCCTCCGGGCGGTCTCCTCGACCTCCTTGTGATCGAGCTCGCGCTGGGTCAGGCCCGCCGCGAGGTTCGTGATGCACGAGATGGCCGCGGCCGGCACGCCCATGTGCCGGAGCGCGATGATCTCCGGGACGGTGCTCATCCCGACCGCGTCTGCCCCGAGCGTGCGCAGCATCCGGATCTCCGCCGGCGTCTCGTACGTCGGCCCGAGCAGCCCGGCGTAGACGCCCTCGCGCAGCGGGACGCCGGCGTCGCTCGCCGCCGCCCGCGCGAGATCGAGCAGCCGGGGATCGTGCGCGTAGGTCATGTCGGGGAAGCGCTTGCCGAGGGCGTCATCGTTCGGCCCGACGAGCGGGTTCGTCCCCATCAGGTTCAGGTGATCGGTGAGCAGCATGAGATCGCCGGCACCGAAGCCGGGGTTGATGCCGCCGGCCGCGTTCGTCAGGAGCACGGCGCGGCAGCCGAGCCGCGCGAGCATGCGCACGCCGAACACGGCCTTCGCCGGCGGGTGCCCTTCGTAGAGGTGCGCGCGGCCCTGCAGGCAGGCGACCGGCACGTCCCCGACGCGCCCGGCGCAGAGAAAGCCGGCGTGCCCCTCGACGGCGGGCCGGGGCATGCCGGGGATTTCGGCGTAGGGGACCTTCACGAGCCCGGAGAGCTCGTCGCCCCAGCCCCCGAGCCCGGAGCCCAGCACCACACCGACGCTCGGAAGTGCCGAAATTCGTTGGCGAATGACGCGTGCGGCTTCGTCGAGCTCGGCCAGGAGGGTCATCGCGACAAGCTACCCCAGGGCGACGCAAAGGGTAAACGTCGCAGATGCACAGCGACATCGCCCGTGATAGGGTCGCCGCCCTTTCGGGGCAAGTGACGACGATGGGCACCAAGATCGAAGATTTCTTGAAGGAAAAGAAGATCGACCCCCGCCGCATCCTCGCGGCGTCGGTCAAGATCGAGCGGCTGCAGCCCGAGGATCGGGCGATCCGCCTGACCAAGCGGCTGGCGCGCGGCAGCGAGGATGCCGCGAAGAAGAAGGAGGCCGCCGGCGCGAAGAAGCCGCGCAGCGGCCGCCCGGTGACCGACCGCACGCTGAGCGCCGCGTTGCAGGGCAAGCCGATCAGCGGCCCCGCGAAGACGCGCCTGCTGCGCGCGGTCAACCGCATCCTGGAGCAGAAGAAGCAGGAGAAGGTCGCGCTGTCGGCGCTCTTCGACCTGCCGAAGAAGGGTGGCGCCGCGGCGGAAGGCGCCGAAGCCGCGGGCTGATCCTCCCGGACGGTCCGGACCCCTACGGCTCTTTCGCCGCCCGGCTTGAGCGCACGTCGGCCCCAGGCCGGAGCGGGCTCAAGTCGGGCACCTTTTTGTTGGTCAGGGCCTGACGCCGGTCGCTACACGCGATCGCGGCGGCGGGAGCCCAGCTCGAGCAGGTCGGCGGCCACGAGGGCCACGGTCAGCGACACGGCGATGATGATCATGCGCTGGAAGGTCGCGCCAATGTGCCCGGAGGAACAACTTTTGTGCGCTTCCGGGCGCCGCTGCGGGCCCGGGGGGTGGCGCCACGCGCGCGCGCGCGAGGCCACGCAGCGGCCTGAATGATCCGGCTGCCGGGCGCATCAGAGGCTTTGTGCATACCGTGGAGGTCGAGACGGGGGCGTTGTGGGCGCACCTCTCGCGGTCGTTCTTGTTCCCCCTCGGCTGGGGTGCGCCGGCCGGCCGCGCGGACGAGCTGCCCGCCCGGGCGGCCGAGGGCGCGCGCGTCGCGCTCGACGTGACGTCCGCTGGCGACGACCTCTCTCGCCGTCCGGAGCTGGTCGCCTCGCCATCGAGCTCCATGAGCGCCGAAGGGGCGGATAGGCTTCCGCCCGTGACCGAGCCCGACGACGTGGGCGAGTGGATCCGCCGCTTCCAGAGCGGCGACCCCACGGCCTTTGCCGAGATTTTCCGCCGTTATCGCCGCGACGTCGCGCGGCTCGTCTTCCGGATGCTCGGACCGTCCGCCGACGCGGAGGACGTCATCCAGGAGGTGTTCATCCAGGTGCACCGGAGCCTGGGGGACTTCCGGGGGCAGTCGAAGTTCACGACGTGGCTCCACCGGGTGACGGTCAACGCCGTGCTGATGGCCCGGCGCGCGGCGCGCTCCCGGCCGGTGTTCGCGGGCGAGCCCAGCGTCGAGCTCGAGATCGACCGCGGCATGCTCCCGGACGAAGACGCCGCCCGCGCCCGCAGGATTGACGCATTCCGTCGGGTGCTGGAGCGCCTCCCCGAGAAGAAGCGGGTCGTCTACGTCCTCCACGAGCTCGAGGGGATCGCGCCGACCGAGATCGCGGAGATCGTCGGCGCGCCGGTCCTGACCGTCCGGACGCGCCTGTTCTATGCGCGCCGCGAGATCGAGGCGATGATGCGCGCCGAGCCCGCGCTCGCCCAGCTCGCCGCCGAGCTGGCCGAGGGAGGCGCGGACAAGGCGGACGGCGCAGGTCCGGAGGCGGCGCGCGCGCGGGTTTCTGTGGGAGGCGCCGCCGTGCGGTATCCCGCGGCGGATGGATCGACTGTCGACGCGGAGGACATGTGAGCGGCGCAAAGCAGTACGAGCGGGCACGGGAGCACATGGAGCGGCTGCTCCGCGCCGAGGAGCCTCCGGAGCCCCGCTGGGACGAGATCGAGCGCGAGCTGTTCGCGCGGATCGAGCGGCCCGCTCCGGTGCGCCGCGCCGCTCCGCCGCGGCGCTCGCCGCTCGGGCGCGCGCTCGCGTTCGCGGCGGCCGCGGCGGCCATCGCGTTCGCGGTGCTCGCGGCCGGGCGCTCCGCCCCGCCCGTCGTGGCGACGTCGACGCCGCCGCGCGCCCGCGATCTCGCGGACGTGCCGAGGGCCGCCGGGGCGGCCGACGATCTGGACTTCCGCGCCCTCCGGCCCGGCGACGCCGTCGAGACCGCCGCCCACGCGATCTCCTTCGCCGACGTCGGCTCGGTGCGCTGGACGCTGCTGCCGAACAGCCGCGCCGTGGTGCGCGCGGTCGGCGCGGCGGGCGTCGGCCACGTGATCGCGCTCGAGCGTGGCGCGGTGCGGGCCGACGTCGTCACGCGCGCGCCCGAGGAGGGCCTCGTCGAGGCGTTCGCCGTCGAGGTGGACGGCACCCGCGTCGCGGTGCACGGCACGCTCTTCACCGTGACCCGCCTCGCGGATCGCGTGGAGGTCGACGTGGAGCACGGCACCGTCGCGGTCGGTCCCGCGGCGTACCGCGGCGCGACCACCGCGCACCTGCTCGTCGGTCCGTCGCGCGGCACCTTCTCGCTCGACGGCGGCCGCGAGGCGCGCCTGCTCCAGCGCCCGGCGCCGGAGGGCAACGCCGCGCCGGAGGGCAACGCCGCGCCGGAGGGCAGCGCCGCGCCGGAGGACGGCGCGCCCGCCGCCTCCCCGACGGAGCCGGC
Source organism: Sorangium cellulosum So0157-2 (assembly GCF_000418325.1). Taxonomy (GTDB): domain Bacteria; phylum Myxococcota_A; class Polyangia; order Polyangiales; family Polyangiaceae; genus Sorangium; species Sorangium cellulosum_D. The sequence goes on along the minus strand of NC_021658.1, from coordinate 9,917,250 downwards.
GCGTCCACCCGCGCCGCCCCGGCCCACCGCCGGCGCGACCGCCGGCGTGCGCACGGCGAGCGGCGCCGCCGCGGCCCGCGTGGTCGTCGCTCAGGTGGAGGAGACCGCCGCAGCATCCGCCACGCCCGCTGCCCCGGCGGTCGCCGAGCCGCCCTCGACGGTCGCCGATCCGCCTCCCGCGCCGGCGATCGAGTCGGCGCCGGCCGCCGCGGCGCCGGTCGCCGACGCCCAGGCGACGCCTCCCCCGCCGGCGCTGACGCCGGCCTCCGTGCAGTCGCAGCTGTCGAGCTGTTTCGCGCGCGAGGCGGCGGGCGGCCCGTCCCTGGTCCGCAAATCGATCGCCTCGACGCTGCGCATCTCCGTGCGCCCGGACGGCAGCGTCGCCGCCATGCGCTTCGACCCGCCGCTCCGGCCTGCGCTGCAGGCCTGCGCCCAGAGCCTCTACCAGGGGCGCTTCGCGGGAGGCCCGATGCACCTCGCCATCCCCTTCATCATCGAGGACTGAGCGCAGCCGCGGCCCGCGGCGACGAGCGCGGCGCGTCGCGTCGCGCGGCGGCTCAGAGCGAGCCGAGGAGCTGCGTGAGCGCGTAGGTCTCCCGCGCCCCCATCACCCCGAACTGCACCCCCATCCCCTCGGGGGTGGTCCACCGCACGACCGACGGGATCGCGGCGGCCTGCTTCAGGCCCTCCAGCGACAGCAGCACCTCGATGCTCGCCCCGAAGGGAGCCGGCGAGGTGGTCTCGATGAACATCCCGCCGAGGCTGATGTCGCGGCATATCGCGTCGATGCGCGGGCCGTCGCCGATCCGGAACGCGATCGAGAGCTCGATGGGCTTGCGCGGGTGCTTGCGGTGATCTCGCACGTTCCTCGCTGGTTCGGTGCGCGGCGCTGGAGGTCGCCGCCTGGGGTATTCTGAGGCGCGGAGGAGACGATCAATGTCGCGAGCCGAGAGCGCCTCTGTCAAGCGCCGGGAGCCGCGCTCGGCCCCGTCGACGCGCGGCCCGGCCGGTGGGCTTCCTCATCTTCTTCCCGTTCCCGCGCGCGGGGTCGAGGCGCGCGCGCCGGAGCGCCGCGGCTTACGGCGGCACCTCGAAGGCTGGGAGCCGGGGCTCGTGGCCGTCTTCATCGCGGGCTCCGCGGCGATCCTCGCGGTGCCGCGCGCGGTCGAGCCCGCCGAGGTGCCGCTGCCGCTCGCCGACGCGCGGGCCCTCACGCGGGTGCGGGACGCGGACGTCGCCCGCGCCCGCGAGGCCGAGCAGCTCGGGCTCGACGCCGAGGTGCGCGCGCTCGGCTCCGCCATCCGCGCGTTCGGGATCGTCGACGCCGACGCGGATCACACCGAGGCGGAGCTCCTCGCCGCGCGCAAGCGCGTGCTCGAGGCCGCCGGCCCCGCGCTCGCCCAGGGGGACGAGGCGGTGCTCCGGCTGCGCGCCTATCAGATGAGCTCGTTCGTCCGCGAGGTGCGCCGCTTCGAGGCGACCGGCGAGGCGTCCGACGAGCTCCGCGAGCTCGGCGGCGACTTCCCCGGGCTGCTCCGCCGAAACGCGTGGCTGAGCGCAGGGGGCGCGGGGCCGCGCGGCGGCGGCGGCGAGGCGCGCCGCGTCGCCATGGATGGCGCCGCGCTCGGGGCGCTGTTCAAGAAGCGCTGGGACGCCATCGTGGGCCTGCGGCGCGCGCCGTTCGGGGTGGCGCTCGACGAGGAGCGCGCGCTGTACAAGTTCCTGCTGTCGCACCCGCTCAGCGGGAGGAGCGCGCAGGAGCTCGCGGCGCCTCCCGCCGCGGAGACGGCGGCGCGCCTCGAGCCGCAGGCGGGCGAGCCGGGGCCGCGCTCGCCCGCGGCGGCGCTCCGGGCAGCGGAGGCGCAGCGCGCCGAGGAGCACTACCGCCTGAAGAAGATCGACGAGCTCGCCGCGCTCGATCCGGCGTATCCCAGGCACCTCGCCCGCGGCATCGCCCTCTACCGGCTTGGGAAGTTCGTGCAGTCGGCGGACGCCTTCCGCAGCCACCTGGACCATCACCCCGACGGGGCGCACACGCTGCGGGCGCAGAACTACCTGCGCGCGGCGCTGGAGCGCGCGAGCGAAGAGCGGTTTTAGCGCGGCGCGCTCTCAACTGGGCGAGCGCGCGCTGGGCGAGCGCGCGCTGGACGAGCGCGCGCTGGACGAGCGCGTCGAGCTCGCCGCGCCGTCACACTGGCGCGGCGCGCGCTGGACGAGCGCGTCGAGCTCGCCGCGCCGTCACGGGCCCCTGCGCATCCCGCCGGGCCGGTAGGGGCGCCCGCTGATCCCCTTGGCGGGGTTGCCGTGCCCGCCGCGACCCCGGCGCGTCTCCATCTCGTTCATGATCCCGTGCATGGCCGACGCCTGCAGGAACCGGCGAGCGGCCGGAAACACCTCCTGCTCCTCGCAGGTCACGTGCCGATGGTACGCGGCGCGCAGGTCCTCGATGAGCTGGGGGAGCTTCTCCAGCGCCTCGGGGCCGCCGTCTCGCTCGATCGCGGCGCGCAGCTCGTTGATCGCGCGCTGATGCGCCTTGTGCTCCTGCCGCAGGCGCTCGAGCGTCGGCGCGATGGCCTCGAGCACCGCGAGCCGCGGGAACAGCGAGCGCTCCTCGTCCTCGTGGTGCCGGCTCATCGACCGCTCGAAGTAGGCCACCACGCTGGAGAGGCCCTCGAGCGCGGCGGCGCGCCCGCGGGGATCTCCGAGCGCCCGCGCGGCGCGCGCGAGGTCGTTCAGGTTCTCTTCCAGGCTCCGGTGAGCGGAGGCGAGCTTCTCGAGCGGATCGTTCCGGTCATCGGACATCAAACGATGATCGAACAAGAGCGCGCATGCGTGGAAGTCCTTTTCTCGCCGCGCGCGCGGTTTCGCGCGCCGCGCGCTGGCCATCCGACCACCTCGCCGCCTGCCCAGCGCGGGGACGGCATCCCACCTTGAAGGGAGGCTCGCGCCGCGGAGCAGCCCGGGCCGCTACGGGAGGCTCGCGTTGCGGGGCAGCTCGAGCCGCAGCTCGGGGGCCAGCATCTCGCGCGCGAGGTGCACCTCGAGCAGGTCGATGACAGGGCTCTTCGACACCGCCCGGAGCCGCTCGTCCGCGCCCGCATCGCCGGCCGCCTTCTTGGCCATGGCCGTGTAAAATTGCGCCTCCACGCGCTGCGCTGCGTTCTGGGCGAGCTTGCCGAGATCCGCGTCGCTGATCTTGCCGTTCGCCCAGGCCGCGAGCTTTCCTGTCCAGGACGCGCGGTTCACCGCGCTGTCCAGCGCGCGGCCCGCGGTGCCGTCCGTCGCGACGCCGAGGGAGCGCTCCAGCAGCAGGACCCAGAGCCCGCCGTAGACGAGATCCTCCTCGTCCAGGTTCGCCTCGAGGCCGCGCTTCAGCGCCCGCCGCGCGGCGGGGAGATCGCGCTCGACGAGCGCGCGCCCCACGGCGTCGAGCATCGTGGCGCCGAGCTGCGGCGGCTCGGCGGCCACCAGGGCGAACGCCCGCTCGTAAGCCCGGGTCGCGCCCTTCTCGTCGCCGTAGCCGTCGAGGATGCGCCCGAGCAGCCGCTCCGTCCGCGCCTTGGCGCCGGGATCCCGCGCGCGCTGCCGGGCGTCGAGCGCGGCGGCGAGCGCCGCGTCGAGCGACTCCTTGGCCCGGTCCTGCGTGCCGGCCTCGCGGTGGAGCTCGAAGGCGAGCAGGTGCGCCTGGATGACCTCGAGCGGCGCGGTGCGCGCGTCCGGCGCGCCCAGCGCCCGCCGCACGTCCTCCAGCGCGGCCTGGAGCTCGCCGGACTGCCGCTCGGCCATCGCGAGCAGCGTGAGCCCGTTGACCGTCGGCTCGGCCGCCGTCGCCGCGCGGAGCAGCGGCAGCGCGCCGGCGAGGTTGCCGGCGCGCAGCTCGAGCGACGCCATGAGGGACCGGACGCGCGCGCCCGAGGGATCCACCGCGGCGCCGCCGCGCGCCGCCCGGTCGGCGAGCACGAGCAGCGGACCCGCGGCGTTGTAGGTGCGCCGCGCGGCCTCGAAGTCGTCGTTCGACGCCTCCTCCGAGAGCGCGCCCAGCACGAGCCCCAGCGCGGACCCGAGCGCGCCGGCGCTCGGCCGGTCGCCGAGCGCGCCGGCCAGGAGGAGCGGCGTCGCCTCCGACATGCCGAGGCGGATCATCACCTGGGAGAGCAGCGATGCGCTGTCGTAGCTCTGCGGGTCGCGCCGGTACGCCTCCAGGGCCGTGCCCCAGATCGCCCCGTCGAGCAGGTCCTGCAGCATCCCGGTCTCGGCGTCGCGCTCCTGCGTGTCGTGGTGGGCGAAGGCAGCCGCGAGCGCCTGCCACGAGACCGCGTCGCCGTCGGACGCCGCGGCCTTGAGCCGATCGTACAGACCGGGCGGGATCACCCGGCGCGCGCTCGTGCGGTCGATCTGCTCGAGCGCGCCCTGCGCGTCCCCGTAGCGCAGGAACAGCGCGGCCATGCTCGCGCCGCCCGACTCCAGCGCGCGCGCCGCCTCGACCGCCTCCTCGCGCTCCGGCCGCTTCCCCCCTTGCCGGTACTCGATGTTGAACTCGATCGCCCGGTCGATCCACGCCGCGGTGGCGGCGGCCGCGCGCTGGATCGCCTCGGGGCGGCTGTCGAGGAGGGCGCGCGAGACGGACGCGCGCTGCTCCATGCCGAGCTGCTCGAGCGGCCCGCCGGTGCGCGTATCCTTCATCCAGCGATCGAGCGCGGCGAGGTGCTCGTCGACCTCGGCGCGGGCCCGGCTGCCGGCCGGCAGCGCGGCGGCGCGGAGCTCCATGAGCGCCCGCACCCGCCCCTCGTCGCCGCGGGGGCTCAGCCGCTCGATCGCGCCGTCGAGGGCGCGCTCGCCCACGGCGTCGATCATCTCGGCGTGGCCCTCGCCGGGACGGACGAGGTAGAGCGCGCCGCGGACGCTGTCGACGCCCCGGCTCGGCTGCCCGGCGTGGAAGCGCGCCGCGGCGTGCGCGAGCTGCCGGCGGACCACGCCGATGAGCAGGCCCGTGCGCTGCGAGCTCTGCTTGCCGTCGCGCACGATCGTGTAGAGGCTGGCGGAGAAATCGGCGTCGCGGACCTCGACGGGGGCGGCGCGGCCTTCGGCGCCGGGCGGGCCCTTCGCCCCCGGCGTGCCGGAGGCTGCGCAGGCGAGGGGAGAGAGCGCGAGGGCGAGCGCGGCGAGACCCCGGGCGAGACGGCGCCGGGGGGGCAGGGTCGGCAGCGACATTGCGAGGCAGTGTACACGGGCACAGCGTGCGCGCACCCCCCGGGCCGCTCTGTCTTCAGCGCTACCGCGCGCTCCAGCGCTACCGCGCGCCGTCGCCGAGCTTGCGGCCGAGCAGCTTGGAGGCGAGCGTTTCGCCGAGCTCGTTCATCATCAGCTGCTCGACCACCGCCTCGGTCGCGCCGCGCTCCGCCTCGCTCGCGTACTGGAACTCGATGCCCATCCCCGCCGGGGCCGTCTCCGTCGCCTCGGCGGGCATCACGATCCACTTCACCCGGCCGCGGAGGCGGAGCGGCTCGGCCAGGTTGCGGATCGAGAGGGCGAAGACGAACTCCGTGCCGATCGCGAGCGGGCGCTCCGTTCGGATGAAGGTCCCGCCCTTCGAGATGTTGCGCGTGTAGTCGGCGAAGAACGTGTTGAGTCGCTTGTACTCCACGCTCAGCTCGATCGCGGCGCGCTGGGCTGAGCGGCGGTCTGCCTCCGTCACGGCACCACCCTACCACGGCGCGCGAGGGCCAGAGTAAAGTCGCCGCCCATGGAACTCGGTCATGTCAGGGCGGCGCTCGCGAGCGGGCGGCGCAGGGCCTCCGCGCTCAAGGACGGGGCGCTCGTCGCCGGACGGGCGGTGACGCAGACGGGGCTCCTCGCCGCGCTGCGTTGGCCGGGGCTCAAGGTCCTCGCGCGCGAGCTCGCGAAGGGCAAGGCGAACCCGTCGCTCCTCTTCCGGTTCTACGCCGAGAACAGCCCGCACCGCATCGCGGTGATCGATCCACGGAGCCTCGGGCCGCGGAGCCTCGGGCGCCGCGCGGCCGAGGGGGAGGCGGCGGCCCCGGCCGAGGATCGGGTCCACTCGTTCTTCGCGCTGAACGAGGCGATCGAGCGGCTCGGCCACGCGCTCGACCGGCGCGGCGTCGGCCCGGGCGCGACCGTGCTGCTCGCGCTCAAGAACCGCCCCGAGTTCGTGATGTGCCAGATCGCGCTCGCCCGCGTCGGCGCGTCCGTGGTGACGGCCTCCTGGCGATCGACCCCGGCCGAGCTCTCGTACCTGGCCGGCCACTCCGGGGCGCGGCTGCTCGTGTTCGACGCCGACATCGCCGGCGTGATCCGCGAGGCCGCGCCGCGGCTCGAGGGGATCCCGCCCGAGGCGATGATCGCGGTCGGCGAGGGCGCGCCGGGCTTCTCGCGCTTCGACGAGCTCCTCGCCGAGCCCGGCGCCGCGCCGGACCGGAGCGAGCGCGCCGCGGTGGTGATGTACACCTCCGGCACGACCGGCAAGCCGAAGGGCGCGGTGCGCGGCTTCGGCGGCGGGGTCGTCATGTCGGCGCTCGGCGCGATCGGCGCGACCCCGATGCGCGCGGGCGACGTGCACCTCGCCGTGTGCCCGCTCTACCACCTCACCGCGTTCGGCTTCGTGAACCTGTCGCTCGTCCTCGGCGCGACGATCGTGATCTTGCCGGAGTTCCACCCGGAGCTCTTCCTCGAGGCGATCCAGCGCTACCGCGTGACCACCACGGCGGTCGTCCCGACGATGCTCCACCGCGTGCTCGAGCTCGGCGAGGCGCGCCTCCGCGCCTACGACACGTCGTCGCTCACCGCGATCTTCGCCGGCGGCGCGCCGCTGCCGCCGGCGCTCGCGGCCGAGGTCATGGGGGTGTTCGGCGACAAGCTCTTCAACTTCTACGGCGCGACCGAGACGGGCATCGTGACGATCGCGGGCCCCGAGGATCTGCGCGCGTCGCCGGGCACCATCGGGCGCCCGGTCGCCGGCAGCGCGCTCCTGCTCGTGGGCGACGACGGCAGGCCGTGCCGGGACGGCGAGGTGGGCGAGCTCTACGTGAGGAGCCCCCTGCTCGTGTCCGGCTACCACAGAGATCCCGGCGCCACGCGCGCGTCGACGCTGGACGGCTACTTCTCGGTCGGCGACCTCGCGCGCCGCGACGCGCGCGGCTGCTACCACATCGAAGGCCGCAAGCGGGACCTCATCATCTCGGGCGGCGTGAACGTGTACCCCGCCGAGGTGGAGGCGGTGCTCCACGATCACCCGGCGGTCGCCGAGGCCGCCGTGGTGGGGGCGCCGGATCGCGCCTGGGGGGAGCGGGTGCGCGCGTTCGTCGCCCTGCGCCCCGGCGCGTCCGCGAGCGAGGACGACATCAAGGCGCACTGCCGCGCCGCGCTCGCGAGCCCCAAGGTCCCGCGCGAGATCGTCTTCGTCGACGCGTTGCCGCGCAACCCGACGGGCAAGGTGATGAAGCGCGAGCTCGCCGGACCCGAGCGGAAACCAGCGGGATAGGCGCGCCGCTAGCCGCTGTCCCGGGGGGGCGATCGATGCTATTTCGCACCTCGTGCGGGATCCGTACGAAGTGTTGGGCGTCGAGCGTTCCTCGACGCAGGATGAAATCAAGAGCGCTTTCCGGCGGCTCGCCGCGCAGCACCATCCCGACAAGAACCCGGGGGACCAGGGCGCGCACGTCCGCTTCAAGGAGCTGAACGCGGCCTACCAGATCCTGAGCGACCCGCAGAAGCGCGCGGCGTTCGATCGGTTCGGCCCCGCCGCCGTCGGCGCCGCCGCCGGCTCGGGCTTCCAGGGCGTCCCCTTCGACATGCAGGACCTCAACCTGGACGCCATCTTCGGCGACCTGCTCGGCGCCCTCGGCATCAAGGTGGGCGACCGCGGGACGCTCCAGAAAGAGGTGCGCATCAGCTTCGAGGAGGCGGCGTTCGGCTGCGCGAAGCAGATCACCTACGATCGCGTCGAGCCGTGCGGCGACTGCGCCGGCTCGGGCTCGGCGCCCGGCTCGTCGACCGAGCGGTGCGCGGCGTGCGCGGGCCGCGGCCGCGTCCGGATGCAGCAGGGGATGTTCCCCATCGCGATCGAGCGCCCGTGCGGGAAGTGCCGCGGCACGGGGCGGATCGTGATCGACCCGTGCAAGACGTGCCGCGGTGCCGGCCTCGCGGCGAAGCAGAAGACGATCGAGGTGACCATCCCCGCGGGCGTGGAGAACGGCGCGACCCGGCTCGTGGAGCGCGGCGGCAACGCCGTCCGCCCCGATCGCGGGCCGGGCGACCTCGAGCTCACCATCCGCGTCGCGCCGCACGAGCTCTTCCGTCGCATCGGCGACGACGTCGTGTGCGCCGTGCCGATCTCGTTCGCGCGCGCGGCGCTCGGCGGCGAGCTGGAGATCCCGACGCTCGACGGCAAGGGCCGGCTGCGGATCCCCCCGGGCACCCAGCCGGGCTCGGTGCTCCGCATCAAGGGCAAGGGCATACCGCGCCGCGTCGTCGGCGGGCGCGGCGATCAGCTCGTCGAGGTGAGCGTCGAGGTGCCGACGCAGCTCACCGCCTCGCAGAAGGAGCTCATCGCCCAGCTGGCGAAGGAGCTCGGCGAGAACGTGCAGCCGCAGCAGGTCACCTTCATGGACAAGCTCAAGGGGCTGTTTGGTTGACCCGCCCCGCGCCCGCGGGCGATCCTCTGCGTCCCGCTGAACGCCGGGGCACGAGCGCTGCCTCGAGCGCCTGCGCCGACACGGCGACGGAGGCATCGACATGGACAAGCCGAAGTTCATCGACGTCCTGAGCGACTCCACGGGAGAGACGGCCGAGAAGGCCGTGCGCGCCGCGCTGCTCCAGTACCCGGACGCGGGGGTGCAGATCCGCCTCCACACCCGGGTGCGCACGCCGGAGGTCGCGCGGCCGGTGCTCGAGCGCGCGGCCCGGGAGGGCGCGCTCGTGGTGTTCACGGTGGTGAGCCCCGAGCTGCGCGAGTTCGTGCACGCCTCGACGGCCCAGCTGAACATCGAGGCGATCGATCTGATCGGCTCGCTCATCGTCCGGCTCGGCACCTTCCTCGACCGGGAGCCGATCAACCTGCCGAGCGCGATGCTGCCGCTGAGCGAGGAGTACTTCCGGCGCATCGAGGCGGTGGAGTTCGCGGTGAAGAGCGACGACGGCAAGGAGCCGCGGAACTTCAAGCGGGCGGACATCGTCCTCGTCGGCGTCTCCCGCACGTCGAAGACGCCGCTGTCGACGCTGCTCGCGCAGCGCGGCCTCAAGGTCGCGAACCTGCCCCTCGTGCTCGGCGTGGCGCCGCCGCCCGAGCTCATGGACGCCCCGCAGGACCGGGTCATCGGCCTGACCATCGGGATCGACCAGCTCTGCGAGATCCGGCAGGCGCGCCTGCGCCAGCTCGGGATGCCGGCCGAGACCAACTACGCGGTGCGCGAGCATGTGCGGCAGGAGCTCGACTACGCGAACCGGCTCTTCGCCGCGCACCCGGAGTGGCCGGTGGTCGACGTCACCGGGCGCGCCATCGAGGAGACGGCGGTGATCATCCTGGAGCACCTGAAGGAGCGCGACGAGCGCGCGAAGGCCGCGCGGTCGTCGCTGATGTGAGGCGGCGCTAGCGGGCGAGCGGGGACGCGCGGCGCTGCCGCACGGCGCGCAGCCAGGGGAGCGGCGTGTCCGGGTGGGCCGCGGCGTGTCCGGGTGGGCTGCGGCGTGTCCGGGTGGGCTGCGGCGTGTCCAGATGGGCGGGGTGCGTGTCCAGATGGGCGGGGTGCGTGTCCAGATGGGCGGGGTGCGTGTCCAGATGGGCGGGGTGCGTGTCCAGATGGGCGGGGTGCGTGTCCAGATGGGCGGGGTGCGTGTCCAGATGGGCGGGGTGCGTGTCCAGATGGGCGGGGTGCGTGTCCAGATGGGCGGGGTGCGTGTCCAGATGGGCGGGGTGCGTGTCCAGATGGGCGGGGTGCGTGTCCAGATGGGCGGGGTGCGTGTCCAGATGGGCGGGGTGCGTGTCCAGACTTTCGTGCCACGGGTGGTGCCTCGACATGCCAAGATCCAGCACGGGTAAATGGTCAGCAAGAGGACACACTTCGGGAGGGCGGGCGAGTACTACGCGATGTCGGAGCTGCTGCTGCGCGGCTGGAACGTCGCGGTGCCTGTCGTCGATGTGGGCGATGACGCGTTCGTGATCGACGACCGCGACAAGACGACGCGCCGGGTTCAGGTGAAGACCGCGAAGGCCGAGCCGGTCGAGGGCCACACGGAGAGCTCGGGCGCGAGGCGCGTGCGCGCCACGTTCAACCTGTCGCGTCAGCAGCTGCGGACGCAGCAGCCGATAGAGCTCTTCTACATGCTCCTCGTGCGGCTCCCAGCGAGCTGGAAATTCCTCGTCATCCCCCGCCGGGATCTGTTCCAGATGAGGGAAGCTTATGTCGCGGTGGCGCGAACCAGCCCAGGGCGGCGCCCGCGCTCGGACGGAGACGCGACCACGGACACGCTCATTTTCGCCGTGGATGTCGAGCCCGAAACGAACGTTGCACACGGCTGGGGGGGCGCCCTCGACCGTTACCTCGACCGATGGCCGGACGAGCTGTGGGTCGTCGAGGGCGGTCCGGGCAGCGTCGGGAGCGGCAGCGCAGCCGAGCCTATGCCGCCGTCCGCGGGAGATCCTTCTCGCTGACCGGATCGCGGAACACGACGCCGCCGAGCGGTCGCAGGCGATCCTCGCTGAGGCCCGTCAGGAGAACCACGATCTGCGGCGCGATGCTCCCCTGCACCTCTTCGTAGTCAGCCCGCGTCTCGTGCGCGATGAAGATCCGGTCGCGAGCGCGCACCGCCGATCCGAACGTGGCGCGGAGTCGATCGAGCGACCGCGGCTCGAGCGCGAACGTCGCGCCGTCACGGTTGATGCTGCGGTAGATGACGATCGGCTCGGCCGTGGCTTCGCTCATGGATCGAGTATGCGGCGAGCCTCACGGCGTCGCAACGGATGCGACGCCACGGTCACCCGCTCGGCGCCCCGTCATGGGCCGCGGAGGCCGCCCTCCACGGGCGCCCGGCGGAGCGCCGCGAGCCGTGCGCTCCGCGCCTCCGCCGGGGTCAGCTCACGATCTTGAGGGCGCGGCCGACGAGGACCTCGTTGTGGCTGCCGGTCCGGTACCCGCCGAGATCGAGCGTCACGTACCGGAAGCCGTGCCGCTTGCCGGCGGCCACGACCTCGGCGCGCACGGCCGGCTCGGCGGCGCGCGCGAGCTCGCCGGCGTCGAGCTCGATGCGCGCGAGGTCGTCGTGGTAGCGGACGCGGACCTGGCGGAACCCGAGGCCGCGCAGCGCGGCCTCGAAGCCGCCGATCTGCGCGAGCCGCTCGCGCGTGACGCTGGTCCCGTACGGGATGCGGCTGGAGAGGCAGGCGGCGGCCGGCTTGTCCCAGATGGGCAGGCCCACGCGCGCCGCGCCGGCGCGCACGTCGGCCTTGCTGAAGCCGAGCTCGACGAGGGGGCTCACCACGCCGGCCTCGCGCGCCGCCTCCAGCCCGGGGCGGTAGTCGCCGAGGTCGTCCGTGTTGGTGCCGTTCAGGATCGCCGCGAGCCCCCACTCGGCGCGCTTGCGCGCGGCGATCCGGTAGAGCTCGCTCTTGCAGTGGAAGCAGCGGTCGGGGTTGTTCGCCACGTAGCGCGGGTCGTCGATCTCGGACGACTCGACGAGCCGGTGGTCGGCGCCGATGAGGCGGGCGATCGCCGCGGCCTCTTCCTTCTCGGCGGGCGCGAGGCTCGGCGAGACCGCGGTCATGCCGACGGCCTTCGGGCCGAGCTCCTGGTGGGCGACCGCGAGGACGAAGGCGCTGTCGACCCCGCCGGAGTAGCAGACGAGGACGGAGCCGAGCTCCCGGATCCGGACGCGCAGCCTGGCGAGCTTCGTGTCGATGGGGGAGCCCTCGGGCGTGAGCGACGGCGCGGACATGGCGATCCTCCCTTTACCACACGCCGTCTCGGACGCCGGTCCGCCCGGCGCCCGCGGGGGGACCCGAGGCCGCCGACGCCAGGTTACTTGCGGTTCGAGCGCCGGTTCTGACAGGCTACAGGGCGAGATGGACGCGAAGAGGAAGCAGGCAGGCCGCACCGCCCTGCCGTTCGCGGTCGCGGCGGCGCTCGCGGCCGCCGCGCACGCCGGGCAGGGGTGCGGGGACAACCGGCTGCCGCCGCGGGACCTGCCGCGCGCCGACGAGCAGCGCCCGCTCCCGCGCTGGTACCCGGAGAAGGCCTGGTCGGAGCAGGGCGGGGAGAGCCAGGTCTACATCCAGGGGAAGATCGTCTTCGAGACGAGCAGGGCGGCCATCCGGCCGGGCAGCGAGAAGACGCTGGAGACGCTGCTCCAGTTCCTCAAGGAGCACCCCGAGGTGACGCGGCTGCGGATCGAGGGGCACACCGACGCGCAGTCGAGCGAGGAGCGCAACCAGGAGCTCAGCGCGAAGCGCGCGCTCGCGGTCGCCGACTGGCTGGTCGACCACGGGGTCGAGAACATCCGGCTGATCGCGGTGGGCTTCGGCGAGTCGCGCCCGCTCGGGCCGAACGAGATCGCGGCGGGGCGCAGCGAGAACCGCCGGGTCGAGTTCCACGTGGCCGAGGTGGACGGGCGCCCGTTCCAGGGGCAGGACCCGTACGCGGGCGGCCTCGCGCTGGAGGTGCTGAGCCTCGAGGAGCGCAAGCTGCGCGCGGAGCAGGCCGCGCAGCCCAAGGCGCCCCCGCCCCGCAAGGCGTTCGTGGCGACCGGCGACGAGATCAAGCCGGTGCCGGTCAAGCCGCCGGTCGAGGCGTCGGGGCCTGAGGGCGAGCCGCTCAAGCCCTGAGCGCCGTCAGGGCCCGAGGTGGCGCGCGCGGGGCGCCGGCGTGCGGTACCGCGAGAGGAGCGCGAGCGCCGCGTCCAGCGACGCGCCGTAGGGGAGCACGTTGCCCTTCGGCGTGGCGTACTCGAGGTAGAGGTTGTCGTCCGTGGACAGGATCGGCCCGCCGTCCTCGGCCGCGTCGGCGACGAGGCGATCGAGGTCGTCGCCGGACGTCACGAGATCGTCGAGGAGGTCCGCGAGCCGCGCGCCGGCGAGCGTCGCCTGGAGCGCCGGGCGCGCGTCGAGCGCCGCGAGGCGCGCCTCCGAGGCGATGAGCGGCGCGGCGCTCGCGACCAGGATGCCCTGCGCGCCGCCCACGAACAGCGCCACGTGCGGGAAGGCGCTGCGCATGGTCCGGATCACGACGGCGAGCTCGCGCCGCCGGATGTGGTGGAGCTGCACCCACTGCTGGAGGACGCCGCCCTCGGCGAGCCGGGACCTGGCGAGCTCGTAGAACTCGCGGCTGTAGAGGCTCGCGGCGCCCGCGAACCAGACGCTGGTGAGCTCGATCGCGATGAGGTCGTAGCGGCCCTCGGCGGCGACGAGCAGCTCGTTCCTGCCGTCGTTGAGCGAGAGGCGGACGCGGGGGTCGTCGAGGGCGCGGAGGCTCGGTCCCGCGAAGAAGCGGCGGGAGGCCTCGACGATCGCGGGCGAGATCTCGGCGACGTCGATGCGCTCGAAGGGGTAGGCCGCGATGGTGCCGGTCGTCGTGCCGGTGCCGAGGCCGATGACGAGCGCCGCGCGCGGGCGGCGGACGAAGAGCGAGGGGAAGTGCGCGAACCGCCGCTGCGCCGTCATCTCGGGGCCGTCGTCGCCCTGGAACTTGCCGTTCGTGTACATGGTCGTGACGCCGGCGCGGCGCGCGACGGTGGTGACGCCGCCGTGCACGTCCTCGCGCACGAAGTCGATGCGCTCGGGCCGCGGCCCCATGGCGAAGTAGACGTTCGCGCCGCTCGTGAGGCGGGCCATGTCCCAGCGCGGCGCGAGCGCGGCGAGGACGGCCGCGGCGGCGGGGGCCCGGAGAAGAACCGCAGCGTGTAGCCGCGCCGCCGCCAGGGCGCGGGGGAGCTCCGCGCGGGCGCGCGTGGCGGCGAGGACCGCCGTGAGGGCGAAGGCGAGCGCGATCGCGAAGAGGGCGCGCTCCGAGCCGAGCGCGGGGAGGATCAGGTAGCCGGTGATGATGGAGCCGGCGATCGTGCCCAGGGTGTTCGCGGAGGTCAGCCTGCCGACGCGCGCGGCGACGTCGGCGTGCGCGGCGGCGCGCGCGAGGAGCAGCGGGAAGGTGGTGCCCATGCACAGCGTGGGCAGCGCGAGGATCGCGAGCGCGGCGAGCGCGCGGCACGCCTCGCGGCCGGCCCAGCCGTCGACGTGCTTGCCCGCGAAGGCGAAGAGCCGCGGGAGCTGGTCCCAGAGCGGGGTGGTGGCGGCCAGCGAGAGGGCCGTGGCGACGAGCCCGCGCCAGAGCGCGCCCTCGCCGTGGCGCCGCGCGAGGGCCGGCGAGCGCGCGGCGCCGACCGCGAGGCAGACGAGGAAGACGGCGAGCATCAGCCCGAAGGCGTAGGCGCTGTTGCCGATGAGCAGCGCGAGCAGGTGCGTCTCGACCACCTCGGCGGCGAAGACCAGGAAGCCCGAGGCGAACGCGAGCGGCAGGAGGAACGACGCCTCGGCGCGGCCGCCGGCGGGCGGGAGGGGGGCGCGCGACGAGGGCGCCTCGGGGGAGGGCGCCTCGGGGGAGGGCGCCGTAGACGACGAGCGGGCGTCGAGCGCGGCGGCGGGCGGGGCGAGCGCCGGGCCGCGGAGCCCGGCGGAGATCGCGACGGCGCCGAGGGTGAGGTTGGCGATCGCCGCGGACCAGAGCGCCCCGCGGATCCCGAGGAGCGGGAGGACCACGTAGGCGCCGGAGAGCGCGCCCGCCGCGCCGCCGGCCGTGTTGATGGCGTAGAGCGAGGCGAGGCGGCGCGCGGCGTCGTGCTCGGCCGGGGGCGCGCCGTCCGGCGCGGCGCCGGCGCGGAGGATGCGCGAGAGCACCGGGAGCGTGGCGCCCATCGCGACCGTGGGGACGACGACGACGAGGGCGGTCAGCGCGGCGCGCGCCACGGTGAGCAGCGCGAGCGAGTCCGGCGCGGCGCGGGCGACGGCGACGTAGGCCGAGGTCAGCGCCTCGAACAGGAACGGCGAGACGGCGCAGATGGCGCCGACGATCGCCTCGAGCACGCCGTAGACGACGAGCGGGCGGCGGGCGGCCGCGGCGTGGCGGCCGCCGAGGTGCGCGCCGAGGGCCAGGCCGCCCATGAAGGCGGCGAGGACCGTGCTCACGGCGTAGGCGGTGGCGCCGAAGACGTAGGCGAGCAGCTTGGAGAAGGCGACCTCGTAGAGGAGGCCGGTCGCGCCGGAGACGAAGAACAGGGCAGCCACGAGCGGGAAGCGGGAGCGCACGGGCGCGCACGCTAGTACCGCGGATCGGAAACCCCGCCAGGGATTTGCCTCGCGAGCGAAGAGAAATTGGAACGCAAAGGCGCCAAGAGCGCAAAGACGCAAAAATGCATAAAAATTTGTCTTTTTGCGCCTTTGCGCCTTTGCGTTGAACTCTCTCCGGATCCCTGGCGGGCGGAGCCAGTACGGGCGCGCGAGGAGCAGGCGCCTTCGCGGGGCGCGAGGGGGACGATGCGCCGTCTGCGGCGTCGCTCTTCGGGCGAGTCCGGACCTCCAAGCAGCGCCGGCGCGACTGGTGCCACGTCGGCGCGGGCCCTTGATCGCCGGCGTGGCCGTGCGTCCCCGTGTAGCTCACCCCGCCCTCGCCTCCGCCCCGCCGCCCTCGCCCCGGAGCCCCGCGCCGTGACGGAGCCGCCGGCCTCGGGTGTGCCCGCGCCGCCCCTCCCCGGCGGCGCGGTGATCGAGCTCGACGGCGTGATCCTCCGCTACGGCGCGCACGTCGCCGTGCGCAGCGCCTCGCTCCGGCTCGACCCCGGCGCGATCCACGCCATCGTCGGCGAGAACGGCGCCGGCAAGTCCACGCTCCTCAAGCTCGCGGCCGGCGTGCTCGCGCCCGACGCCGGCGCCGTCCGCGTCGACGGCGCCCCCCTCCGGCCGGCGACGCCGGCCGAGGCCGCCCGCCGCGGCGTGGGGATGGTCCACCAGCACTTCATGCTCGTCGGGAGCTTCCTGGCCATCGAGAACGTCGTGCTCGGCTGCGAGCCCACGCGCGGCGGCGGTCGGCTCGACCTCGCCGCCGCCCGCGCCCGCGCGCGCGCCCTCATGGAGGCCGCCGGGCTCTCGATCCCGCTCGACGCGGCGACCTCCGCGCTCACCGTGGGCGAGCGGCAGAAGCTCGAGATCCTGCGGGTCCTCTACCGCGGCGCCCGGGCGATCCTGCTCGACGAGCCCACGGCCGTGCTCTCCCCGATCGAGGCCGACGGGCTGTACGCGACCCTCCGGCGCCTCGCGCGCGAGGGCCGCACGGTCGCGGTCGTGACCCACCGGCTCGACGAGGTGATCCGGTTCGCGGACCACGTCACCGTGATGCGCCGCGGGCAGGTCGCGCTGTCGCGGCCCGCGGCGGGCCGGTCCGCCGAGGCAGGGGAGAGCGGCGCCGAAGGAGAGCTCACCCGCGCGATCATGGGCGGCGAGCCCCCGCCGCGGGTCGAGCGGCCGCCGCTCGGCGAGGGCGCGCCGGCGGCGCTCGAGATCGCCGGGCTGACCGTGACCGGCGCCGGCGGACGGCGCCTGCTCGACGGCGTGACCCTCACGGTGCGCGCGGGGGAGATCGCCGGCGTCGCTGGCGTCGAGGGCAACGGCCAGCGCGAGCTCGTGCGCGCCGTCGCCGGGATGGAGCCGCGCGCGGCCGGCCGCGTCGCCGTCGGCGGCGTCGACCTCTCCTCGTGGGACATCCGCGCGCGCCGCGCGTGCCTCGGCGTGGTGCACGAGGATCGCCACGCCGAGGGCGTGCTCCTCGGCGCCTCGGTCGGCGACAACCTCGTCCTCGGCGACCTCGGCGAGCTCCCGCGCGGCGCCCGCGGCCGCGACGCCGAGGCGGCCCTGGTCGCGCGCCGCGTCGCCCGCTTCCGCGTCGAGCCGCCCGATCCGTCGCGCCTCGCGGGCGAGCTCTCCGGCGGCAACCAGCAGAAGATCGTGGTCGCGCGCGCGCTCGATCGCGTCGCCCCGGCGGCGCCCGGCCCGGGCGGGCCGACCCGGTCGCCGCGCCGCGCGGCCGCGGTCCTCGCCCAGCCGACCCGGGGGGTCGACGTCGGCGCCGCCGCGGTGATCCACGCGGCCATCGCCGAGGCCGCCGCGGCGGGGCTCGCGGTCCTCGTGATCAGCGCGGACCTCGGCGAGCTCCGGCGGCTCTGCCACCGGCTCCTCGTGATGCGGAAGGGCAGGATCGTCGCGACCCTCCCGCCGTCGTGCTCCGACGAAGAGATCGGGCGCGCGATGCTCGGCCTGGAGGCGGCGTGAGCCCCGCCCGCGGGGCCGCGCGCCTCCGGGGCGGGCTGCGCGAGCTCCGCGGGGCCGCCCTCCCGGCGGCGCTCGTGCTCGGCGGCATCCTCCTCGCCCTGAACCTCATCTCGTTCAGCTTCGGCGAGGCGCCGGCGCCGATCCTTCGCCGCGCCTTCGAGGGCACGTGGGGCACCCCGTACGGCGTCGGTCAGGTGCTCTTCAAGGCGACGCCGCTCCTCTTCACCGGGCTCGCCTTTTCCATCGCGCTCCGCGCGGGCCTCTTCAACATCGGCGCCGAGGGGCAGCTCGCGATGGCGAGCCTCGCGGGCGCCGTCGTCGCGGCCCGGCTCCCTCCGGGCACGCCGTGGGCCGTCGCCGTCCCGGCGTCGATCGCGTGCGCCATGGCCGCGGGCGCCGCCGTCGCGCTCGTCCCCGCGCTCCTGCGCGCGCGCCTCGGCGCCCACGAGATCATCAGCGGGATCATGATGAACCGCGTCGCCGACGCGCTCGCGCCGTGGCTGCTCGCGTCGATCCTCGGCAGGGCCGCGATGCGCACCGCCGACGCCATCCCCGCGGCCACGCTGCCGCGGCTCGACCGGCTCGTCCCCGCGCTGCGCGGCAGCGCCGCGAGCGTCGCCTTCCCCCTCGCCGTGGCGCTCGCGTTCGCGGCGCACCGCGCGCTCTCGCGGACCCGCGCGGGCCGCGAGATGCGCTTCGTCGGGCAGTCGGCCGAGGCCGCGCGCGCGGAGGGCATCGACGTGCCGCGCCGGCGCCTCGCGGCGCTGCTCGCCTCCGGCGCCGTGGCCGGGGCCGCCATGACCGCGACCACGCTCGGGTACAAGGGGTACTACGAGCTCGGCCTCGGCGCGGGCGCGGGCTTCTCCGGGATCCCGGTCGCGCTGCTCGGCCGCGGGACGCCGCTCGGGCTCGTGCTCGCGGCCGTGCTGTTCGGCACCCTCGAGCAGGCCGGCCTCGCCATCAACGCGCGCGTGCCGAAGGAGGCGATGGACGTGCTCGAGGCGCTCGCCATCGTCCTCGTCGCCGCCGCGGGGAGGAGCGGCGAGCGCGCGGGCCGCTCCGAGGGGGCGCCGGCGTGAGCTCGCCCGCGCTCGTCCTGCTCGCCGAGGCGCTGCGGATCTCCACGCCGTACGCGTGCGCGGCGCTCGGCGGCATCTGGGCCGAGCGCGCGGGCGTCGTCCAGATCGGCCTCGAGGGGGTGCTGCTCGCCGGCGCGTTCGCCGCGGTGGCGGTCGCCCACGCGAGCGGCAGCGCGGCGCCGCGATCGCCGCGGGCGCCGCCCTCTCGCTCGGCCACGCCCTGATCGTCGAGCGCGCCCGCGTGCACGCCGTCGTCAGCGGCATCGCGCTCAACCTGCTCGCCTACGCGGGGACGCGCCTCCTCCTGCGCGGGCTCTACGACAGCGCCTCGAGCTCGCCCCCCATCGAGGGCTTCCGCGCGGGCCCGACCGGGCGGACCGGCGCGGCGCTGCTCGCGCGCGTGCTCCTCGATCCGGTCGTCCTCGCGGCGGCGCTCGCGATCGCGGCGACGCCGCTCCTCCTCGCGCGCACGCGCTTCGGGCTCCGGGTGCGCGCCGCCGGCGAGGACCCGGCCGCCGCGGCCGCCGCGGGCGTCCCCGTGACCCGCGTCCGCTGCGCCGCGCTCGCGCTGTCCGGCGCCCTCTGCGCGCTCGGCGGCGCGCACCTCGCCTACGACCAGCACCGCTTCGACTCCGGCATGTCGAACGGCCGCGGCTTCATCGCGCTCGCGGCGGTCGTCGTGAGCGGCCTCCGCGCCGGCCGCGCGGCGCTCGCGTGCCTCCTGTTCGGCGCGCTGGAGGCCATGCAGATCGCGCTCCAGTCCGCGGCGCGCGGGGCGTCACGCGCGGCCGATCTCGCGCAGCTCCTGCCCTACGTCGCGACGCTCGTGGCGCTGGGGCTCGCGGCGCGTCGCGGCGCCGCGCCGGGGGGCGGCGCCGCGCCGTGACGCCGACGAGCTCCAGCGCGGCCGCGCCCCAGCGCGACCCCGGCGCGGCGCGAGGCCGCGCCCTGGGGGAGCGGCGCCGCTACGGATCCGCGCCCTTCTCCGGCTCGATGCCCTCCCACCAGGCGGAGAGATCGATCTCGACCGCGTCGAACGGCGCGGCGCGCACCGTCTCGTCCGCGCCGTGGATGCCGAGCTCCATCCACTTGCCGTCGACGTGCTGGGCCACGAGCAGCGTCCGGTCGCGCGGGTCGACGTACCAGATGTGCGGGACGCCGATCTTCATGTAGAAGCGGCGCTTGACGATCTGATCGTAGCTCGCCGTGCTCGGCGAGAGGATCTCGCAGACCCAGTCCGGCACGAGGGTGATCGGCCCCTTGGCGGGGAGCGTCGGGAGGCGTTCGCGGCGGAAGCCCGCGACGTCGGGCGATATCTCCGGCGCGCCGGGCAGCTGGATGCTCGGCTCGGGGAGGATCCACCAGCCGCCGGGGCCGCCGCGTCCCCGCTGGAACGGGTTCGTCAGGTCGGTCGTGATCAGCCCCTCGACGCTCGCGTGCGGCGCGCGCGGGCGA
Organism: Sorangium cellulosum So0157-2; assembly: GCF_000418325.1. Taxonomy (GTDB): domain Bacteria; phylum Myxococcota_A; class Polyangia; order Polyangiales; family Polyangiaceae; genus Sorangium; species Sorangium cellulosum_D. Next base: position 9,897,396 of record NC_021658.1, on the reverse strand, counting down.
GGGAACGCGTAGAGCGTGTCGTCGAGGATCTCGCCCCGCCACGTCGGCGGCAGCGCCTCCAGGTCGGCGAGCGTCGCCGGGCGGACGAGCCTGGGTGCGAGTTCCATGGGCAGCCTCGAGGAAAATTTAGCCCAGCGGGGCGGCGCGCGCTCCACAGAACGATCGCGCCGCGCCGCCTCGTCACCAGCCTAGCCGCTGCAGCCGCTCCCGCGCGCCCTTGACCCCGAAGATCGTCTCCTCGCCGGGCGGCACCACCGGCGCGAGCAGCACGGCCGCGAGGATCGCCGTCACGACCAGCGGCGCTCGCGCGTCGCCGCCGGCGACCGGCGGCTCGCGCACCTGCCAGGCCCGCCGCGCCCGCGCGATCAGCGCGTCGAACCCGCGCCCGCCGATCGCCCGCACCCCCGCGGCGGCCGCCGCCCGCAAAAGAGGCGCGCGATCCAGCGGCACCGTCAGCACGAGCACCCGGCTCGGCGCGCGCGGCGTCGAGGAGACGCGCGCGACGTCGACCTCCACGGCGTCGGCCATCGGCGTGGCCCCCGACGGGTACGCCTTCTTCTGCACGAGCGTGAGCTCCGCGCCGAAGAAGACGCGCGCCTGGTGCGCCCAGCGGTGCTCGTCGATCCGCGCCTCGGGCTCCGGCGACAGCAGCGACCAGCCCTGGCCCGGCGCCGCGAGCTCGATACGTCCTTCCGCCCACCCGTTGACATCGAATTCCATGCGCGCGCCCCGCTACCACGATAATCCCGGCTCAGCCTGCTCCGGATCGCGCGAAGGCGCGACCCGTGCTCTATAGTCGTGTCATCTAGGCTAAAGGTGAGCCCTGCATGCCGAAGTCCGATCCGGCGTCGGAAGAGCAAGGCCGGGCCGCCCTGAGGGCGGCCCTCTTTGTACATCGCCGCGCGCCCCTCTCGCGCCAGCTCGCCCGCCGCGGCCTCGGCCCTTACCGCGGCTACGGCGAGCTCCTCGAGGCGATCGAGCGGCTCGCCGATCGGGGAGCGCAGCTCTCCCTGCTCGGGCGCTCGATCCGCGGCGAGCCGCTGCTCGCCGTCCACATCGGCCCAGTCCGCCCGCCCGGCGACGGCGGCGACCGGCCGGGTGTGGGTCGCCCAGCGCTGCTCTCCCACGGTGGGCGGCGCTTCACGAACGGCGCATCGCCCCGCGGCGCCCACGTCGGCGGTGACGCGCCGGGGGGCGCGGACGAGCCGCCGGCGAGCTCCGCCGCGCCCGCCGCCGCGGAGCTGGCCGGGCGCGGCGGGCCGCTCGACCCGCGCGGCGCCGCGGGCGCCGGCCCGCTCGATGCGCGCCGCGGCGCGGGCGCCGGGCCGCGCGGGCGGACCACGGTGATCCTGTCCGGGATCCACCCCCTCGAATGGGTCGGCATCGAGGCGAACCTCGCGCTGCTCGAGCGCCTCGCGACCGAGGACCTCGGCGGCCGATCGATCTTCGCCGTCCCGATCGTGAACCCCGACGGGCTCCTGCGCGTCGAGATGAACCTCCGCGCCGGGCGCCACCGCTACGTGCGCGGCAACGCGCGGGGGGTCGACCTCAACCGGAACTTCGACGCCGGGTGGTACGAGCGCGGCCTCGTGCAGCGCCTCATCGGGCTCGTCGTCTCGCCCGGCAGCCGCCCCGCCAGCGAGCCGGAGGTCGAGGCGATCGCGCACGCGCTGTCCTCGCGCCGGATCGACCGCGCCCTGTCGCTGCACAGCGCCGGCGGCGCCGTGCTGTACCCGCCGGCGCACAGCCTCTGGCCCGTGGCCGACGCCGCCGAGCACCGCGCCTTCGCCCGGAGCGTCGCGCGCGCCGCGGGCCGCAGGCCGTACCGCGCCATGTCCTACGTCCGCTTCGCCTGCGGCATCCGCAAGGCGGGCCTGGAGATCGACTGGCTCCACGACCGCCACGGGGCCCTGTCGCTCCTCGTCGAGTGCTCGCGCGGCAGGCTCGGCCTGCGACCGTCGCGGCTCGTCGAGCCGTTCGCCTGGTACAACCCCCGGAAGCTCGACGACGCCACGCCGCCGCTCGTCGAGGCCGTCCTGCCCTTCGTGAAGGGCGCGCGCGCCTGAGCGCGCAGCGCAGGGAGGCGCGCTCAGGCGCAGGCGCGCGCCCTCAGGACTCGACCGGCTCGCCGACGGGGAGCTTCTGCAGGCCGAGGAGGACGCCGACGGCGGCGAAGCCCGCCGCCATGAGGCCGTAGGCCGAGAGCGCCCGGTGCTGGATCAGCCACCCGGCGCCGATGGGGCCGACGATCTGCGCGAGGCTCGCCAGCGACTGGCTCACGCCGAGCGCCGCGCCCTGCTCGTCGCGGCCGACGCTCTTCGTGAGCAGCGTGGTGACGGCCGGCCGCACCACCGCCGAGCCGAACGCCCCGATCCCCACGAGCACGAGCAGCGTGGGCAGCGCGTACGCCACGCCGAGCAGGCCGTAGCCGATCACCATCGTGCCGAAGCCGATCAGCGCGAGCCGCTCCTCGCCGAACCGCTTCGCCAGCCGGCCGATCGCGCCGCCCTGGATGCTCCCGCCGACGAGGCCGGAGAACGCGTAGAGGTAGCCCGTCTCCTTGACCCCGAACGCGAAGCGCCGCTCGAGGAACAGCGCGAGGCCGCCGATGAGCGTCGAGAACGAGAGCGTGAAGGCGAAGAACTCGAGCAGCCGGCGGCGCGGGAGGGGCCGGTCGAAGAAGCGGCGGAAGGCGTCCCCGCGCCCGATCACCGACGCGCCCGACGCGCGGGCGGGCTCGGCCGCGGCCGCCTCGGGCGAGGCCGCCGGCGCGATCGGCTTCGCCGGCAGCAGCGTGGCCGTCAGGAGGATCGACGTCAGCGACAGCGCCGCCGCGCCGTAGGCCGGGGCGCCGTAGCCGAACCGGCTCGCGAGCTCGCCGGTGATGGCCGGGCCGAGCAGGAACCCCGAGCCGAAGGCGATGCCGATCAGGCCGAACGCCCTGGTGCGCTCCTCCGGCCGGGTCACGTCGCTGATGTACGCCTGCGCGATCGTCAGGTTCCCGGCCGTGAGGCCGTCGATGATCCGCCCCACGAAGAGCATCGGCAGCGAGGTCGCCGAGCCGATCACGAGGAACCCGAAGAACGTGCCGGTCTGGCTCGCGAGCAGCGTCGGCTTGCGGCCCACGCGGTCGGAGATCCGCCCGAGGATCGGCCCGGAGACGAGCTGGCAGACCGCGTAGCTCGCCGCGAGCACGCCGACCACGAGCGCGCTGGCGCCGAAGTGCTCGGCGTAGAACGGGAGCAGCGGCAGGACGAGCGTGAGGCCGAGGACGTCGACGAAGACGGTCAGGAAGATCGGCAGGAGCGGCGAACGGCGCATGGTGGCTTTCGGTGGCGATGGGCGGCGGCGAGGACCGCGGGCGATCCGCGCCGGGGTGGCCGGGCTGGCCGACGGGCGCCCGGGCGGCGGTCTCCTCATGACCCATCTGCGCCGCGGTGGGTACCCTCCAGCGCGCACCGGCGGCACAGCCCGGCCGGCGCGCCGGCGCCGGCGCGCCGATCGGGCTCGTGCCGCCGGGATCAGCGCCCGGCGGGCCTGGCCGCGCGCGCGTCCGGACGCGCGTCGGGGGCGCGGAGCGCGAGCGTCATCTGGATGTCGTCCAGGATGGCGCTGCCCACCCGGAACGCGTCGGGGCGGGTGCCGATCGGGACGAAGCCCATCCGCGTGTAGAGCCGCATGGCGCGCTCGTTGTTGGAGAAGACGCCGAGATCCAGGTACGAGAGGCCCGCCTTGTCGCGCGCCCAGGCGATCGCCGTCTCGAGCAGGCGCCGGCCGTGGCCCTGCCCGGTGTAGGGGCCGAGGATGCCCATCGCGACGACGGCGCGGTGGCCCTCGGACCAGACGCGGCCGCCGCGCAGCTCGATGTGCCCGATGACGCGCGCCCGCGGCTCGGTCGACCGGAGCAGCCAGGCCCGCCCCCAGAGCGGCTCGTCGAGCGCCTTGCTCCAGCGGTCGCGCGCGCTCTTCTCGACCTCGTCGGGCGCGAGCGACGTCACGACGGCGAAATGGGGCGCGCCGCGGCGGCCGGACTCGGCCACGTGCTCGACGAGGTAGGTCATGAAGGCCCGCGCGTCCGAGAGCTGCGCCGGGGTGATGGCGGGGAGGGCGGGGGAGGCGTCCATGCCGTGGCGCGCGCTGCGCGTCGGGGAGCGTACTGCCGCCGCGGCGCCCGCGCGACCTGTAAGCCGCGAGCGGGGCGGGGCCGAGCGACCGCGGGCTCACCCGGCCTGACGGCCGGCGACGGCCGCGCGGGTCACGGCGTCCGCGGGGATCGCCGAGCGCCCGCGCGTTCGGGGCGCTGGTGCTGGAGGGGGAGAAGAGGAGGAGGAGGGGAGCGCGGGGGCCCCGGCGCGGGGCCCCCGGCGTGGCGAGGAGCGGATCAGTCGGGGTACACGCCCAGCTGATCAGGATCGGCGACGCCGAGCTGGACCATCATCTGGAGCATGTAGTCGGGCACCGACTTGTAGCTCTTCAGCTCGTACGCGTAGTGGTTCTTGTAGATGGTGAGCTGCGCGCAGTTCGGGTTGATGTTCTGGTCGCACGGCTTCACGGCCTCCAGCTGACCGCTGTTCGCGTTCAAGTCCTTGACCGCGGGATCCTGGACGATGATCGCGGCGCCGTCCGGGTGGTGCATGACCACCGCGCGACCGTACTTGTTGAAGCCCGGGCCGTAGTCGGCGGCGTACGCGGGATCCCCGGGCACGGCGCCCTCATACGACGGATCGAGCTGGTACCCCTTCGACGTGAGCTCGTTGGCGTATTCGAGCACGCGCGCCGCGATGCCCTTCTGCACCCACTTGCCGCCGGAGTCCTTGCAGGTCGCCCTGTCCTTGCCGGTCCCGAAGAGGCATTCCATGCCGTACGTGCGGGCGTAGTAGATCTGCCCGGACGTCGGGTCCTGCCACTCGATGCGCTGCTCGATCCCGGGCTCGGCGTCGGTGCCGAGCCGGTAGATGCGCATCATGTCCGTCCAGTTCGTCTTGCCGTTCGCGGGGATGTACGCGAGTGTCCAGGCGATCAGGAACTTCTGCACCTCCCAGCCGACCTGCGGATCGACCGCGATGGTGCGGGGGACGTTCTCCGGGTTGAAGTCGCCGCCGATGTAGTTCGAGCAGAGGTTCTTCCCGCCGCTCGGGAAGCAGACCTTCGGCCCCTCGTTCGGCCACCAGCTGACCCAGCCCATCGGGCGCGCCGGGTACTGCGTCGCCAGCGGGTCGGGATCCTTGCTGTCCTCGTCGACCACCGGGAAGCCGTTCTCGTCGGCCTCGAGGCGAGGCGCGAGGAGCGCGCGGTCGCCGGTCAGGGCGTTGGCGAGCAGGCGGCGGTAGCCCTCGGGCAGCACGTCGGCCATGCCGACCGCGCGGAAGCGGGCGTCGTAGAAGTCGCGGCGGGAGCTGCTCACGAACCGGTCCTCCGACTCGGAGAGCAGGATCGCCGCGTTGATCTTGTCGTAGTAGCTGCCCGCGTTGATCGTGAAGTCGGTGTCGAAGTCGCCGTTGACCTCCGAGTTCTTGTTCGCGAGCGGGTGACCGCCGAACCCGATGTCCTTCAGGTAGCCGGTCGAGCCGTTCGGGATCTGCACAAGCACGTCGGTGTTGGCCTGGCCGCCGAAGCCGCTGAAGTCCTCGCCCGCGCCGTAATCGTCGCTGTCGTCGTTCGACCGCAGGATGCCCCACTCGGACCACGGGCTGCCCGGATCGAACGCCTCGCTGTTGCGCAGGTAGTGCGGCCCCACCTCCGGGCGGGACAGCTGCCGGGCGAAGTGGTCGAAGGCCACCGTCGCGGCGATGACGTTCTCCTCCAGGCTGCCCTCGATGAGGAGCGGCCACAGCGAGTCGAACGACAGGCCCTGGTTCGTCGCGAGATCCTGGTAGATCGTCCCGAAGAACCCGATGCCGCCGGCGATGCCGAGGAGCTTCTCGTTGTAGCGGCTGTAGGACCGGTCCGCCGCGGCGCGGACGTTGAACGTCGTGCGGCCGCGCCGGAAGTTGTCGAAGATGTGCCTGTTCTCCTGGGAGGTGATCAGGAACATCAGCTGCTCGTACGGGTCGGCGCCGTTGTCGTGGCGGAAGACCGAGACGTTGCCGGTGTCGGCCCAGTTGTCGCTCGCGAACGCGTACGGCACGCGCACCCGGCCCCGATCGTCGACCGCCGGGCCGCCTCGGAAGGAGATCAGGTTGGTCTCCTTGTCCTCCGGCTTGCGCAGGTTCCTCCAGCTCACGTAGTCGACCGGCTGCTGGCGGCAGCGCTTCGTCTCGTTGCCGACCGTGACGATGCCGCCGTCGATGACCTGGTGCCACTTGCCGTCGAGCGCCTCGTTCCAGCTCGCGGGCGCCTTCGTCTCCACCTCGTAGCAGTCGCGGATGACGTTGTACTGCTTCTGGAGCTGGGAGTAGTGGAAGTCCGTGACGCTCCCGCTGCCCTTCGCGTACGTGCCGTACTTGATGCCGGCGAGCCCGCCGAAGGAGTCGGTCGCGGCGAGGAGCGCGCCGCCGACCCTGCCGCCGGCCAGGTAGTTGCGGTCGCCGTTGTCGTAGACGCTCACCGTGTCGCCGTAGAAGAAGCGCGCGGCGGCGAAGTCGTAGACGCCGAGGCCGACCAGGTCCTGCGAGACGTCGCCCGGGTAGTCCATGACCGTGGAGTGCTGGAACATCCAGATCATGTTCTTCTGCTCTTCGTCCGTGATCGCGTCGTAGTAGCGGGGGCCGACGCACTCCTCCGGGTTCTCCCCCGGCGCGCCGGTGCACGGGTCGTCGATCGCGCCGTTCTTCGTCCTGAGCTGCCAGTACTGGGGCCGGAAGAAGAGCGAGGCGTAGGTGCTCACGAAGTTGTGCCGGAGGCCGATGGAGTGCCCCATCTCGTGCGCGATGACCGCGTACTGGTAGCGGCGCTGGATGTACTTGAACATCCGCTCGTAGCGCTCACGCCGATCCGCGGACGTCTCGTTGTCGGCCGGGGGGAACTTCTCGCGCAGCGCCTCCGCGAGGCCCGTCATCGCCGAGGCCTCGGGCGCCTCGTGCAGGATGCAGGCGCCGCGCTCGGCGAGCGCGCTGTCGTGCATGCGGCGGAGCTGCGACTGCACCTGCGGGTTGTTCATCGCGAACGGCGACGCCGCGTCGGCGAACGGCCCCTCGACCGGCACGCCGGCGGGGATGCCGGCGCGCTGGAGCATCGCCGGGTTCATGAGCTCCGCCTCGGCGAGGCTGCCCCGGGCGGCCTTCATGCGCGCGCTCACGACCGCCTGCTGCGGGGAGGGGACGTCGCTCCGCACCGCGATGTCGGCGACCTTGGCCTTCATCGGCTCGATCACCGCCCGGAGCTGCGGGGAGATGCCCTGCGCGACGAGGTTCTTGTACGCCTCGGCGTCGAGCTTCGTGACGCTCGCGAGCCGCGAGGTGACCTCGTCCTTCGTCATCGTGGGCCCGGTCCCGCCGCCCGAGGCGCGGCTCGCCTGCGCCCAGTCGCGGATGTACTTGCCCTCGGTGACCTCGGAGGTCGAGATCTCGCCGTTGATGTAGCGGACGAGGTCGACCAGCCCCTGCGCCGCCAAGTCGGTCTGGTGGCTCCAGATGTTGATGCTGGCGGCCACCTTCTCGCCCGTGATCGGGTCGTCGCCGTCGACCATGATGCCCCACGGCGCCGGGGTCTGCGGCTTGTCGACGATGAGGACGCTGTTGTAGCGGAGGTCGCCGAGGCGCGGGGAGAGCCCCTCTTCGCCGCAGGCCGGGTGATCGCCCGCGATGACGGGGTTGTGGCAGAGCACGATCACCGACGGCTGCGTCACGACGTTGCCGATCGCGAGCGTCGCCGGGTCGTTGTTGCGCCGCCCCGAGAGCTTCGTCACGGCGTCCCAGGCCGCCTGGTCGCACTGCGGCGCGTCCCAGCCGTCCGCGCGGCGGCACGCGTTGAGGTCGCGCGAGATCGCGATGGCCTCGTCGATGTCGTCCTGCTGGCCCTTCCACATCGGGAACCGCGCGTCGCAGTCGGCGCCGCCGGTCTTCCGGCACTCGACCAGGCGCGAGGTCTGGATCGAGGTCTTCATCGCGAGATCCCACTCCTCGGCGGCCCAGTTGGTCGCCTCGAAGAGGTCCTCCGACGTGTCGCCGCCGATGTACCAGGGGATGACGACCGCCTCGCGGTCTGCGTAGGGCAGCGTGCACTTCTGCTTGAACACGTCGCACTGCGAGCCCGCGCCGGCCGCGGCGCACTCGTCGGCGGTGCCGTCGTTGTCCTCGTCGCGGTTCGGATCGGCGTTCAGGTCGCCCGACACGAGGGCCGTCTCCCGCGTCGCGCAGGCGATCGCCCCCTCCATCGTCTCCGGGTTCGTGTAGAAGTGGCTGCGCTTCCAGAGGTTGTAGCGGGCCGCGAAGCGCCGCCACTGGTTGTCCAGGATCCCGTAGTTGCGCTCGTAGCCGTAGCGGTAATCGAAGTTGAAGATGCCGAACGCCTGGAACCTCACGCCGTCGAAGTCGACCGGCTCGTAGTCGGTGTCGACCACCTTCTTGAACGACTGCCGGATCGTGATCTCGATGGGGTTGCAGTTGCCGTACGGGTCGGTGCCGCCGGCGAAGTCGCCCGGGAGCATGCAGGCCGGGAACTTGTCGATGCCCCAGCCGAGGCTCGAGAGGTCGAGCATGGCGGGCGTGGCGAACGCCTTCGTCGTGACGTCGAAGTAGCCGTTCGCGGCGTCGAACTTCGGGGCGTCGGCGGCGTTGGGATCGTTGACGGTATAGGCGAGCGGCTCGTACTCGACGCCTCCGTAGAGGCCGAGCTGCGAGAGGGTGTCGAAGTTGTAGGCGTCGGTCGCGAGGTTGCGCGACCAGTCGACGCGCATGTACTCGCGCTCGTACCAGAGCCTGTCCGTCGTGTTCTCGACGATGACGTTCGACTCCTCGCCCGTCGCCGGGTTGTAGTCGCGGCGGATGTCGAAGTGCGACTCGATGGCGTAGCTCGCGACGATCTGGCCGTCGTTCGTCGTCTTCTTGGTGAGCCCGTTATAGGCGTTGCCCTTGGTGTCGGTGCCCTCGATCCGCTCGTAAGCGAGCCGAGCATTGAGCTGGTGCTCGGTGACCTCCCACTTGATGCGGGAGACGGGCTGAGCGTAGGTCGACGTGAAGAGCCCGTCTTGGGCAGAGCCGTACCCGACGTCGATGACCGTACCCCGCATGTAGAACTCGGGGTCGTCGGCGATGTCGGCCAAGCTCCCTCCGACGAAGAAGGACTTGGCGAGCGCATCGCTCTGGACCTTTCTGATGGACTGCCGCTCCTCTGCGCAGCCCGCCCCCACGACGGTCAGCGCGACGGTGCCGAGGAGCACCGCGCGCCTAAAAATTCGATTCATCAACGATCCTCCGGAAGCTGCCTGTCGAGATCGATGCACAAGCCGGCCCTTCGCGACGCACCCGGCGCGGCGCGAGGCATTTCCCCCCAGGCAAGAACGCTGCCAACGGTGGAAGGCGAGCTCTTTCGATAAGTTAAGCACTTGTCGCACATTTGCACCGGGGGTGGCGTTAAAGAGTTAACTGCCGTCGGTCGGGCCTCGGGTCGGCGCCGTCTCCGGGGTGACGGTGGCCGCGAGCGCGGGTCGGGAACGGTGGTCGGGAACGGCGCTCCGGAGCGCGGGTCGGGAACGGTGGTCGGGACGGCCGATCGCGCGCTGGCCGGCGGCTGCGTCCGCTGGCGAGCTGCCGCCGGGGTCGACAAGTCGTCCCGTGACACGTTCTTTGGTATGGTCGCCGCGTGCACTCCCCCTCGCATCGAGCGCGCGGGTCGCGCAGGCGCGCGGACAGCCCTGCTGGCGGTGCGCTGCTGCGCGGTCGGCGCGGCGGCCCGCGAGCGGACGAGCAGGGCGGCCGGGGGGTGGCGAGCGAGCGCGAGGGGCGCGGGCGGGTGCCGGGCGCATGAGGCATGAGGCTCTCCTCGGCCGCAAGGTGGCCGGGCGGTTCACGATCACCCGCTTCCTCGGCGAGGGCGGGATGGCCAGCGTCTTCGTCGCCGAGCGCGACGCCGAGCCCCGCCGGGTGGCAGTCAAGATCATGAACCCGGAGCTCACCGCGGACCGCGCGTTCGTCCGGCGCTTCCAGCGCGAGGCGAAGGCGGCGGCGCGGGTGAAGCACCCGAACTCCGTCAAGATCTTCGAGTACGGGGTCGAGGGCGCGCTCAGCTACATCGTGATGGAGCTGCTCGCCGGGGACGACCTCTACGTCCTCCTCGAGCGCCACGGCGCCATCGGCCAGGCGAGGGCGGTCCGCATCCTCTCGGAGGTGTGCGAGGCGCTCGCCGTCGCCCACGAGATGGGCGTCGTGCACCGCGACCTCAAGCCCGAGAACATCATGGTGGTCCCGGACCCGACGCACCCTCACGGCGAGCGCGTCAAGGTGCTGGATTTCGGGATCGCCAAGATCCTCGACACCGCGTCGTCGGGCGATGAGCCCGAGATCCACGCCGATCCGCTCTCCGTCGTGACGCGCGCGGGCACGTTCGTCGGCACGCCGGCTTACATGTCTCCGGAGCAGTGCGGGCTGCTGCCGGTCGATCAGCGGGCGGATCTGTACACGTGCGGGGTGCTGCTGTTCCAGCTCGTCACGGGGCGGCTCCCGTTCGAGGGGGAGACGCCGCTCCACACGGCGACGCTCCACATCCACGCGCCGGTGCCGGCGCCGCGCAGCGCTGCGCCGGGGATCGACCCCCGGCTCGAGGCGCTGATCGTGAAGGCGCTCGCCAAGCTGCCGGCGGACAGGCACCAGACGGCGCGCGAGCTCGGGTACGCGCTGCACACCTTGCTGGCCGATCTGCCCGACACGGCCGTGGGGCTGGGGCCGATCTCGCGCCGCCAGCCGAGCTCGCTGTTCTCGCGGGACCTGCCGCAGGGGCCGCTGTCGTCGCTCCCGCCGCTCACGTCGCTGCCGAGCTCGACGTCGGCGCCGATCTCCGGCCCGCCGCCGCGGCCGGAGGTGTCGATCGAGTCGGCCAGGACGCTCGTCTCGGGCGCGGCCGGGCCCGAGGCGGGGCCGCCGCCGCCGGCGAGGCTCCACACGCCGGCGCTGGAGCTCCCGCCCACGCTCGATCCGCCGGGGGTGTACCCGTCGCTCGGCGCCGAGCCGCAGCGCTGGGCCGGGGAGTCGGTGCCGGAGATCTCGCTGCAGCTCCCGTCCTGGTCCCACAGCGAGAGCGAGGCGCTGCTCTCGGGGAACGGCCTGGCCGCGCCGAGCTCGCCCGACGACGTGGGCGAGGACAGCACCCTGACGATGGTCCGCCGCGACGAGCTGCTCGGTCCGCCGAAGGTCCGCGTGCACGCGGCGTCGTCCTATGACGAGGGCGACGAGCTCGACCTCACGCCTCCGGGGCGCGAGGTGAAGGCGACGCTCCGTTCGGCCGAGGACTTCGGGCTGGGCACGCCGGAGAAGCGGGCCGAGGTCGGCCTCGTGCGCGTCGACTCCGCGCCGACGCCGCCGGTGCCGCCGACGCCGCAGAGCCCGCAGTTCGATCCGGGCGCGGCGGCGTGGGATCGGCGGCCGAAGCGCGTCGCCAACACGCTCCGGCTCGTCTCGTCGCCGCCGCCGGCCGACAGCCAGCTGCCCACGTTCCAGCCCGGCGAGCTGCAGGCGGTGATCCCGCCGGCGCCCGCCGCGCCGAGCGCAGCCGGCGCCGGGAGCGCCGCCGTGGTGGTGCGGGCGGCACGATCCGCCAGCGCCTGCCGCCCCGGGGCCGCCGGCGCGGCGCCCCCGGCCGCCGCGGCGGCCGGGGGCGCCGCGCCGGCGGCCCCGGCGGAGGAGCTGCCGTTCGAGCTCGCCTCGACGCTCGCCGCGGAGCGCGCGTCCCTGGAGCGCAGCGCGACCGTGCCGGATTTCGCGGCGCCGCAGGCGCCGCCCGCGCCGTCGCGCGAGCCGAGCTGGCTCGCCGGCAAGCGCGGGCTCATCATCGGCTTCGTCGCGGGGATGATCCTCACGGCGGCGGCCATGGCGCTGCTGATGCGCCTGCTCTCCTGAGGCGCTCGTCCGGACGCGCGCCGCGCGGGGCAGCGCGGCGGGAGCGGCGCTTCAGGGGATGTCGTACGTGAGCAACCGGCACTCGATCGGGCCGTTGAACACGGTGAGCGACCGCTCCGGCCGGCGGCGCATCGCGCGCTCGATGTCCTCGGTGCCGGCGAGGAGGGCGACGCGGTGGCCCGCGAGCCGCGAGAGCGCGGCCGCCATGTCGCGGTAGAGGGCGAGCGTGCCCGGGAGGCGCTCGCCGTACGGCGGGTTGGTGAGCACGTGGCCCGGCGGCGCCGTCGGCGCGACCGCGGCGATGGGCTGGCAGCGCACGTCGATCTGCACGCCGGCCATGCGGGCGTTGCCGCGGGTGATCTCGGCGGCGCGGGGGTCGATGTCGGCGGCGAGGATCGGCGGGCCCTCGGGCCGGATCCGGGCGCGGGCGGCGTCGCGGAGCGCGGTCGTGCGCTGCGCGGCGGCCTGATCGTGGCAGGCCCACCGCTCGAAGCCGAAGCGCTGCGCGCGCAGGCCGGGGGCGATGTCCCGCGCCCAGAGCGCCGCCTCGAGGGCGATGGTGCCGGCGCCGCACATCGGGTCGACGAGCGGGCGGGCGCGGTCCCAGCCGGAGAGGCGGAGCAGCGCGGCGGCGAGGGTCTCCTTGAGCGGCGCCCCGCCGATGTGCGTGCGGTAGCCGCGGCGGTGGAGCGCGGCGCCGCCGAGGTCCGCGTAGAGCGTCGCGCGGTCGCGGACGAGGTGGACGAAGAGGGCGAGGTCCGGGTCGTCGAGGTCGACCGACGGGCGCGCGCCGACGCGGCGGCGGATCTGGTCGACGATGGCGTCCTTGGTCCGCTGGGCGATGAACTGGGTGTGGGTCAGCGCGCTCGAGCGGCAGGAGGCGCGGACGGCGAGCGTGTGGACCGGGCTCAGGTACGGGGCCCAGTCGACGCGGGAGACGCCCTCGTAGAGCGCGTCCCCGCTGGGCGCGTCGAAGGCGGCGAGCTCCGCGAGCACGCGCACGGCGGTGCGGAGCTCGATGCAGGCGCGGAAGCCCTCGTCCGCCGCGCCGGAGAAGTGGACCCCGCCGCGATCGGCGCGGACGCCGCGGAATCGGAGCTCGCGGAGCTCGTCGCGGAGCGCGGGCTCGGTGCCTTTGGCGGCGGTCGCGAAGAAGTCCATGGCGACCGGGCTTGTAGCCGAACCGCCGGCTCCTGGCCCTCACGAACGGCGGCCGCGGCGGCCTTCACGAACGGCCGCCGCGGCGCCGCGCCGCTGCGCCGCCGGGCGAGCCGCGCCGGTCGCGGGGCCGCGCGGGCCGCGGCGGTGGCACCGGATTCGCACGGAGCTCGGCGAGCTCGTTGATGTGTGGACCGGGCGCAGGCACGCGCCGGCGCTCGGCAGAGGGGGGGTGAGCGGACTCGGCCTTCCCGGGGCCGCTCCGGGGCGTGACGCCCGCGCGCGTCATGGCGCGAGCGGGCGGGGAGCGAGAGCGCTGCGCGGCGGAGGGCGCCGGCGCGGCGGCAGGAGAGGAGGGGGGAGCCATGCAGCGTCGGACGGCGGCCGTGCGCGGCATCAACGTCGCGCTCGGGATCTGGTTGTTCATCTCGGCGTTCCTCTGGCGGCACAGCCAGGGGCAGTTCACCAACGCCTGGGTGGTGGGCGCGCTGTGCGTGCTCTTCGCCCTGCTCGCGATCTGGGCGCCCCGGGCGCGCTACGTCAGCGCGCTCCTGGCGATCTGGCTCTTCGTCAGCGCCTGGTCGATACCGGCGCTGTCGGCGTGGACGGTGTGGAACAGCGCGCTCGTCGCCATCGGCATCCTCATCGCGTCGCTCGTCCCGGCCGAGGTGGAGGTGCGGGGGGCGCGGACCGTGCCGCGGCTATAAGGGCTGTCGGTCGGCGGGGCGCGGGAGGGCGGGGCGCCGCGCGAGGGCCGGCGCCGCAACGCCGGCCGGCCGCGTCTCCACGGCCGGCTCGCGGCGTGTTCGCCTCGCGGCGTCGATCGTGTATAGCGGCGTCGCGAGCGGCGCGCCCGCGAGAGGATGCCCCCATGAAGCTCAGCGTCAACGTGAACAAGATCGCGCTCCTGCGGAACTCGCGGGGCCACGACGCCCCGAACGTCCTCTCCTTCGCGCAGCGGATCGTGTCCTACGGGGCGCACGGCATCACGATCCACCCGCGGGCCGATCGGCGGCACATCACGCCGGACGACGCGCGGGCGGTGACTCGGCACATCACCACCGTCGAGACGAACTTCGAGGGTGATCTCCGCGAGGAGTTCCTGGATCTGACGCTCGAGCTCAGGCCGACGCAGTGCACGCTGGTCCCGGTCACGCCGGGGGAGCTCACATCGCACCGCGGCTGGGACGTCGTGAAGTGGCGCTTCGTCCTGCAGCCGGTGGTGAAGCGGCTCAAGGAGGAGGGGATCCGGACGAGCCTCTTCGTCGAGGCGGACCCCGCGGTCGTGCCGGTGGTCGCGGAGATGGGGGCCGATCGCATCGAGATCTACACCGGGCCTTACGCGGAGGCGTTCGATCGCGGCGATCACCGCGCGGAGCTCGACAAGATCGTCGCGACCGTGAGGGCCGCCGCGGCGGCCGGGGTCGGGATCAACGCGGGGCACGACCTCACCGTGGAGAACCTCGCGCCGCTCGTGAGCGAGGCGCCGCAGATCCAGGAGGTGTCGATCGGCCACCACCTCGTGGTGCGCGCGCTCGAGGTCGGCATGAAGCAGTCGGTGCTCGACTACCTCGCGGCGGTCGAGGGTCGCGCCGCGCAGGCGAGGTAAGCGGGCTGGCGCGGGGCACATCGGCCTCCGTCTCTCGTCCCCGTCTCTCGTCCCCGTCTCCCGTCTCCCGTCTTCGTGCGCGTCATTCGTGCGCGTGCGCGTGCGCGATTCATTGATGCGCCACGCCGGCGTATCGATCTCTGAAGATCTGGTGTGTCTCCGCGTCTCCCAGCGTGCTTTCGCGAGAGATGCGTAGGCGCCAAGATTGGCAATCTCCGCTCAAGCGCTCGAGCCCCCGCGTGCCCGATGTCGTCGCGGGTGGGAGCGCGCCGGTCTTCCATGAGCCCGCTCGTGCGCTCCTCGCGCAGGATAACCAAGCTCGCTTCGTCTGGCGATATGAAATTGCCAAATAGATTCTGATGTGCCCTGTCGCACAGGTTGGCAATTGTCGATTGCCATTCATGAACTCGGTCCTGTAGGGTCATCACACTACGGCTTGCGGTTAAGACGTACGAAAGGGGAGCGAGACGTCATGACATATCTTCCTACTTGTTCTTCCATTGGAGCACAGGGACTTCGCCGCCTCGGCTGCGCGATCGCAGCGGCCTCTGCGCTCACCGCGATGTCGGCTCCGGCGAGCGCGCTCCCGGCGTTCCCCGGCGCAGAGGGCTTTGGCGCCGTCGCGACCGGCGGGCGCGGCGGGCGCGTCATCAAGGTCACCAACCTGCGATCGAGCGGGGCGGGGAGCCTGCAGGCGGCGCTCGACGCGAGCGGGCCGCGCATCATCGTCTTCGACGTGAGCGGCGTGATCGAAGGGGACGTCGTCGTCCGCAATGGAGACGTGACGATCGCCGGCCAGACCGCGCCGGGCGCGGGCATCACCGTGCGCGGACGCCTGCTCTCGAGGTACTCCAACGCGGTCAACAATGTCATTGTAAGATTCTTGCGAGTCCGCCCCGTGCACAACGGCTCGGCCGGAGAGCAGTTCGATGGGGCGCAGTTCTCCCTGAACTCGAAGCTGATCCTCGATCACGTCTCGATCGCCTGGGGCGTCGACGAGACCCTGGATCTCTATGAGGCGGACGACGTCACGGTCCAGTGGTCCACCATCGAGTCGTCGGCGACCACGGGGCATCCAGAGGGGGCGCATAATTACGGTCTCATCAACGGCCCTGACGGCCATCGGATCACGTTGCATCACAACCTGTTCGCCCATCACAAGGCGAGGTGCCCCGCGGTCGCGAACGGCCCCGCGGATATCCGCAACAACGTGGCCTACAATGTCAGACACGGGTTCGTGCACCACAACCGGGCGAGCGGCCAGTTCAACATCGTGGGCAACGCGTACATCAAGGGGCCGAGCGATCAGCTGATCCCCTTCTATTTCGACGGCAGCGCCGGCGCGGGGCTCAAGTACTTCCTCGCCGACAACACCATCGACGATCCCGGCAAGTTCACGGGGGTGGTCAACAACCCCTGGCAGAAGCCGTACCTCCACCCGAGCTTCAGCCGGCTCAACAAGCCCGAGTCGTACCGCGCCTCGTCGCAGTTCAACTTCTCGCGCGACGTCCCGGGCTACATCCCCGTGACGACGCACCGCGCGGAGGACGCCTATCGGCTCGTCCTCGCGCAGGCGGGCGCGCTGCCGCACGACGTCGTGACGAAGGGCGTCCTCCGGAACATCGAGCGCCGCGACGGCGCGTGGGGCGCTCGCTACGTGAACAACCTGATGGAAGGGCTCACCCCGGGGACGGCGCCCGCCGACGCCGACCGCGACGGGATGGCGGACGCGTGGGAGCGCGCGCGCGGCCTCAGCTCCTCCAACGCGAACGATCACAGCCGGGTGATGCCGTCCGGATACACCGCGATCGAGGAGTACATCAACGAGCTGGCCGCCGCGCTGATCAGCACGGCAGAGTCCAGCGTGGCGTTCCAGGGCGAGGAGGAGGAGACCGACTAGCGAGCTCGGCCGCGGCCCGCGCCGCGGCGCTCGTCGATCGCGAACCGAGCCGCCACAGCCGCGCCGCACCGCGTCGGCCGCACGCCTTTGCACGGCCCGTCGCGCCTGCTAGGTTCCCCCCCGGCGCCCACGGGAGCGTCCCGGACGAGACGCGCCGTACCCGGTCAGGATAAGACGACGCAGCCACATTACGAGGAGAGTCGTCATGTCCTGGCTGTTGTTGTTCCTGGCAGGTCTGCTCGAGGTCTGCTGGGCCGTCGGACTCAAGTACACACAGGGCTTCACGCGCCCCCTGCCCACCGTGCTCACGATCTCCGCGATCGTCGCGAGCCTCGTCCTCCTCGAGGCCGCCTCGCGCACCCTGCCCATCGGCACGGCCTACGCCGTCTGGGTCGGCATCGGCGCGTTCGGGGCGGCGATCGCCGGCATCGTCCTGTTCGGCGAGCCCGCCACGCCCGCGAGGCTCGGGTTCCTCGCGCTGCTCGTCGTGGCCATCCTCGGCCTCAAGCTGTCGAGCCGCTGAGCCGCCGCCGCGCGGCGCGCACGACCGAGCGCCCCGCCTCGACTAACCTCCCCTCATGCACGGAACCCCCGAAGCCCGCGCCCTGCACGCCCAGTTCCCCGCGATCGACCTCCACGCCGACAGCCTCATGTGGTCGCGCTGGGTCGGCTACGATCTGCACGAGCGCCACGAGCCGATGCTGCCGCTCGCGGCCCTGGGCGGGCACGTCGACGTCCCGCGGCTCGTCGAGGGCGGCGTCGGCGCGCAGTTCTTCGGCCTGGTCTCGCTGCCCATCGGGCAGCGGCGCGGGCTCGCCGCCGTCGTCGACGAGCAGATCGACCTCCTGGAGCAGGCCGCCCTCGCGCAGCCCGATCGCCTCGTCAAGGCGCGCACCGCCGAGGACATCGAGGCGGCGAGGGCCCGCGGCGCCGTCGCGGCGCTGCTCGGGATCGAGGGCGCGCACGCGCTCGAGGGCGAGCTCGACACGCTCGAGCGCTTCGCGCGGCGCGGCGTGCGCTACCTCGGGCTCTGCCACTTCAGCGCCAACGACGTGTGTTATCCCGCCTACGGCCGAGGTCGCAGCGACGGTGAAGGCCTCACCCCCTTCGGCCGCGACGTCGTGCGCCGCGCCGAGGATCTCGGCGTCATCGTCGACCTCGCGCACATCAACCGCGCAGGTTTCCTCGAGGTGTGCGCGCTCGCGCGCCGTCCTCCCATCGTCAGCCACACCGGCGTCGCCGGCGCGTTCGACCACTGGCGCAACATCGATGACGACCAGCTCCGCGCCCTCGCCGACCGCGGCGGGTGCGCCGGGATCATCTTTTGCCCGCTCTACCTCGGCGGCAACGGGCTCGCTCCCGTCGTCAAGCACCTCCTGCACATCATCAATGTTGCCGGCGAGGACACCCCCGCGCTCGGATCCGATTGGGACGGCTTCATCGTCCCGACACGCGAGCTCCGCGACGCCGCGCACCTTCCGCTCTTGACGGATGCTCTGCTCCAAGCCGGGTTGAGCGAGCGTGTCATCGGCAAGTTGCTGCGCGGCAACGCAATGCGCATCTTGCGCGACAATCCGCTTCCAACGCAGCGCTCGGTTGCGTAGCCTCTCGACAGGGCCGTCGGGGTGGGTGGTCCCTCCGGCGCTGGTCGAACTCATCCTCACGCGGAGCGGACGCTGGCCATGACTCTCCATCGCCTCGCTGCACAGGGCTACGCGACTGCAGCGGATGCTTACGAGAAAGGGCGCCCCGACTACCCGCGCGGCGCGATCGAGCTCCTGCTCGACACGCTGCGCATCGACGCCGGAAGCACGGTGCTCGATCTCGGCGCGGGGACCGGCAAGCTCACGCGCCTGCTCGTGCCGACGGGCGCCCGGCTCCTCGCGCTCGAGCCGGTCGAGGGGATGCGCCGCAAGCTGGGCCAGATGGTCCCGTCCGCCGTCCTGCTGGACGGCGTGGCCGAGGCCATCCCCCTGCCCGAGGCGTCGGTCGACGCCGCGGTCGCCGCGCAGTCGTTCCACTGGTTCCACGGCGATCTCGCGCTCGCCGAGGTCCACCGGGTGCTCCGGCCGCGGGGGCGCCTCTCGCTGCTCTTCAACCTGCGGGACGAGCGGGTCGACTGGGTCGCTCGCATCTCCCGCATCCTCAACCGCTACGGCCGCGACGCCCCGGTCCACCGGATCGGCGCGTGGCGCCGGCCGTTCTCCGACACCCGCCTGTTCGCGCCGATCGGAGAGCACGAGTTCACCCACACGCAGGAGCTCGATCTCGACGGGCTCCTCGAGCGCGTCGCCTCGATCAGCTACATCGCCGCGCTCCCCCTGAAGGAGCGGTACTCGGTCCTGAACGAGGTCCGCGATCTGGCCGGGAGCCACCCGGAGCTCGCGGGCAAGAGCGCGTACCTCTTCCCGTACCGCACGCAGGTGGCCTCCTACGAGCGGCGCTGAGCCCCCGCGCGCCCGCGCGCCTCCAACGGAAGAGCTCGCTTGTCCGCGAGCGTCCCGCCCGCCAGTCCCGCGGCCTGCCCGCGAGCGCCCAGCCCGCCGAGCATCCCGCGCCCGCGGCGCGAGGCGCCGTGCTAGAGCGGCGCCCCATGTCGGCGTATGAAGTCGTGATCGTCGGCGGCGGGCCCGCGGGCCTGAGCACGGCGCTCTTCCTCGCCCACCATCGCCCGGCCCTCACCGACAGGATCGTGGTGCTCGAAAAGGAGCGCTACCCGCGGGACAAGTGCTGCGCAGGCGGGCTCGGTCAGCGCGCCGACAGGGCGCTCGCGGCGATCGGGGTGACGATCGACGTGCCCTCGGTCGTGGTGCACGGCGTCAGCGCGGCCTTCCAGGCGGGCGAGATCGCGCTCCGCGAGGGGAACATCGGCCGCGTCGTCCGGCGCGTCGAGTTCGATCGCGCGCTCGCGCTCGCCGCGCGCGCGCGCGGGGTCCGGATCGTCGAGGGGGCGCGGGTCACCGCCGCCTCGCTGCGGCCGGGCGGCGCGCGGGTCGAGAGCTCGGCCGGGGACTTCGACGGCCGCGTCGTCGTCGGCGCGGACGGCGTCGGCAGCGTCGTCCGCCGCGCGATGGGGCTGTCGTTCGGCCGGCTGCGCGCGCAGGCCGTCGAGGTCGACACCGAGCCCGTCGCGGGGGACCGGGCGCGCGACCTCCTGCACTTCGAGATGCGGGATCGCTCGTTCGCCGGCTACCTGTGGGACTTCCCCACGATCGTGGGCGGGCGCGAGCTCGTCTGCCGGGGGGCGTACGTGCTGCACGAGGGCGCCCTCGGCGCGGCGCGCCCCGCCCCCGACGCCGAGCGCGTCCTCCGGGGCCGGCTCGCGGCGCTCGGCCTCGATCCGGACCGCTACCGGCGGAAGCGCTTCGCCGAGCGCGGGCTCGACCCGAGGGCCGCGATCGCGCGGCCCGCGGCCCTGCTCGTCGGCGAGGCCGCGGGCATCGATCCGATGCTGGGCGAGGGCATCGCGCAGGCGATCGCCTACGGCGCCCTCGCGGGCGCGTACCTCGCCGAGAAGCTCGAGGCCGGCGACCTCGGGTTCGGCGACTGGGGCCGGCGGGTCGAGCGATCGCTGCTCGGCCTGGACCTCCGGTTCCGGCGCCGGGCGATGCGCGCGTTCTACGGCGCGCCGCGGGACCGCGTCGAGCGCTACCTCCTCCGCGAGCCGTCGTTCCTGCGCTTCGGCATGCGCCACTTCGCCGGCAGCCCCCAGCCGGCGCCGGACGCGCTCCGCGCCGCGGCGACGGGCGCGCTCGTCGCCGGCCGGATCGGGCTCGATCGCCTGGTCACGTCGCTCCCGCCGAGCGACGCCGCTCTGTAACGCATGTACCAGAGACGGGCGAAAACCGCTCTGGCGAGGCGCGCGCATGTGCGCTGCAACACGGAGCCGCGCCGTGAGCGCCGACACCCCGGAGGCACCCCCATGCTACCATCGCGGGCCATGATCGCGCCGCTTCAGCCGGCGGTCGGGATGCTCTTCGGGGAGTTCCGGATCGTTCGGCCTCTCAGCGCCGGGGGCATGGGCGCCGTGTACATCGCCGAGCAGGCGAGCACCGGCAAGCTGCGCGCCCTCAAGCTCATGCACCCGCAGCTCTGCGCGGACACCCGGCTGCGCGAGCGCTTCGAGCAGGAGGCGCGCGTGGGCGCGCTGGTCGAGAGCGATCACATCGTGCAGGTGATCGCCGCCGGCGTGGACGCGGCGAGCGGCGTGCCGTGGCTGGCGATGGAGCTGCTCGAAGGGGAGGACCTCGCGCAGCGCATGAAGCGCAGCGGGCTGCTCGCGCCCAAGGACGTGCACGAGATCTTCCGGCAGCTCTGCCACGCGCTCGGCGCCGCCCACCGGGCGGGCGTGGTCCACCGCGACATGAAGCCGCAGAACGTCTTCCTCGCGAAGTCGAACAGCGCGACGGCGCCGTGGTCGGTCAAGGTCCTCGACTTCGGCATCGCGAAGATCGCCGCGGAGGCGAGCACGATGGCGACCGCGTCGCTCGGCACGCCCCTCTGGATGGCGCCCGAACAGACGGACGCGCGCGGGCAGATCTCGCCGGCGACCGACGTGTGGGCGCTCGGGCTCATCGCCTTCGCGGCGCTCACCGGCCGCATGTACTGGCGCGCCGCGAACGACCCGATGGGCACCGCGATGCCCGTGCTGCTCCGCGAGATCCTCTTCGAGCCGATCGACCCGGCCTCGACGCGCGCGACGGCGCTCGGGCGCGCCGGCTGCGTCGTGCACCCGTTCGACGCCTGGTTCGCGCGTTGCCTTGCGCGCGAGCCGGCGCAGCGCTTCCAGACGGCGCAGGAGGCGTTCGACGCGCTCGGGCCGGCGCTCTTCGTCGATCCGCGCAGCGTGCGCCCCCCCGCCGCCGGGGTCTCGGTGACGCCGCCCGGCATCGCCGCGGCGGTCACCTCCGCGGGGACGGCCGCGCCCCTGTCGATGACCGGGCCGACCGAGATGGCCACGGACGCGCAGCGCTCGACGGACGCGCGCGCGGGCGGCCGCGGGGGCGCGTCGACCGCCCCCCCGCCGGCGGATCGGCCGCGGCCTGGCGCGTCTTTTCCGCCGGCGAGCGCGCCGGCCCTGGCGAGCAGCGCGCCGGCGCCGGCGCCCTCGAAGCCAGCCATGTGGAAGCCGATGCTGCTCCTCGCCCTCGGCCTGCTCGGCGGCGCCGCGGCGGCGCTCGTGGTCTCCACCGGCCGCGCGCGGCGCGAGGTCCCGGTGGCGCAGCGGCTGCCCGAGCCGGCGCGCCCCACGGTGATCAGCGCCGGCCGCGGCGACGAGGCGCGCCCGCCGGCGTCGGCGGAGGGCGCGGAGCTGCCGCCGCCAGGCCCGCGCCACGGGCCGGTGCCGGTGCTCCTGCCGAAGGTCCCGCGCCCCACGCGCGAAGGCGGCGCGACCGCGGCGGCGATCACGGCGCAGCCGGGCGCGGCGCAGCCGGGCGCCGCGAGGCCGTTCGATCACGCCGCGGCCCACGCCGCGCTGCAGCGCAAGGGGTCGACCGCGCCGATCCACTGCAGGGGCAAGGAGGGGCCGAAGGCGGTGACCGCGCGGGTGTACTTCAACCCCGCGGGCGCCGTGCAGCGCATCAGCGTCGAGCCGCGGGTCGCGATGACCCCGGCCGGGACCTGCGTGCAGATGGTGCTCAGCTCCGCGCGCGTGCCGGCGTTCGACGGGAACGAGCTCCAGGAGGTCTCGACGACGGTCGCGCTCGAGTGATCGCCGCGCGTCCCGCCCGCGGCCCGATCACGGGTCGACGGAGACGCACTCGCCCTCGCCGCGGAAGTGCCCGAGCGTGCGCGAGAGCGCCGCGACGAAGGCGCCGAGGTCGTCGATGTCTCCGGCGCTGCCCGTCCCGTAGGGGCCCTCCTCGATCGCGACGAGGCGCACCGCGGCGAGCTCCTCCAGGGTGACGGCGCCGTCGGCGCCTTCGTCCGCGGCGGCGATCGGCGCGAAGCGGCGCGCCGCGGACGCGGACTGGAGGTCGTCGTAGAAGAAATGGTCGCCGTGGATCGTGAGCTCCACGGTGTCGGTGCCGCCGTTCGTGACGAGGACGCCCTCGGTCTCCTTGCCGGCCTTGTCGCCCTTGCAATCGGCGTAGCGCGTCGCGAGCGAGAAGGTCCAGTCGAGGCGCTTCTCCTCGCCGCCGTCGCCCTTCCGCGCGGTCGCCTCGATGTGCACCGACGCGCCCGCGGCCAGCATGAGCGCCTTGTCCTCCTCCGTCGCCCCGTCGAGCGCGGTGTCCGCGTCCGCCGGGCCGATCTCGTAGGAGACGCGCTCCCAGGGCCTGGCCTCGAGGCCCTCGAACGTCACGACCGGCTTCACGCCGGGCTTCGTGTGGTCGAACAGGATCGAGCCCTCCATCCGCGCCCCGACGTTCCCCTCGCGATCGGCGACGGTCACGTTCCGCAGGACGAAGAGGAACTTCTCGTACCGGATGCTCCAGCCGTCCTCGAGATCGGCGGCCGGGATCTCCTGCTCGATGTACTCCTCGCCCCACGTCGAGAACGCCACGCTCCCGGCCCCCGACGCGCCGTCGTCGCCGCAGCCGGCGAGCGCCGCCGCGGCGAGCGACAGCGCCGCCGCGCACAAGCTTCCCCTGGTCCTCATCGCTCCTCCTCCTCTTTCTCTCCCTGCGGCGCGCCGGGCGCGAACGAGAGCGCGTAGGCCGTCCCCTTCTTGAGGCCCCGCACGAACCCGCGCTGGGCCTGGCTCTCCGGCTCCAGATCGGCCGGCGCGCCGTCCTCGCCCTCGGCCACGGCCTCGAAGTCGACCTGGTCGAGCCAGACCGACGGCTTGATCGCGAGCGTCACGACGCCGGGCCCGTCGAGGTAGACCTCCTCGAAGACGCACCCCTCGACCGCCGGCTCGCCGGTCACGTCGCTCGCGACGTCCGCGGCCAGGGCGCGCGCGCGGAACACGCGGGCGGCGTCGCCCTTCTCGGCGCGGCCCTCGAGGGCGACGACGTGCCCGTCGAGCTCCGCGGCGACCGGGCCCGCGGGCGGCGCGCCGAACGTGAAGCGCGCGGATCGCACGACGCCGCTCACCGCGTCCGCGTCCGCGAGCGCGGTCGTCCCCGCCAGCAGGTCGACCGAGGTGGGCTGCGCCATCTGGCCCCGCGCCTCGCCGGCCTGGTAGTGGCCCGGGTGGGCGTGCGCCTCCGGGACGGCCCACCGGGCGAGCCGGTCGAGCAGCGAGGGCGCGCCGCCGCGGCCCGGGGCCGCGCGCCGCGCCGTGAACGGGGCGCCCTCGAAGTAGTAGAGCGGCCCGATCGACAGGTGCGCCTTCGACAGCGTGACGGTCCAGCCGAGCGCGTTCGTGAACGGCGCGACCGACGCCGCGTCGGCCGCGACCTCGGTCGCGAGCGTGAGGCGCTTGCCCGCGGTCGCGCCGTCGCCCCCGGCGCCGCACCCTGCCGCGCTCGCCGCGGCGAGGAGCCCCGCCGCGGCGAGCGCGGCGCGCCGGCGGGGCGCTGGTTTCTGTGCTGTGGTGGAGCTCATCGAGGACCTCATCCGAGATAGAGGGACAGCGAGACGAGGAAGCTGCGGGGGGCGCCGACGGTCACGTGCCGCGCGGGCAGGAGGTCGGGCGCCGCGCCCCGGGTGAAGCTCGACGGGTAGACGAACTCGCCGTCGAACCAGGCCGCGTCGAGGAGGTTGTAGACGTCGAGCCCGAGCTCGACGCGGTGGTAGCGGACGTGCGCCGTCACGTCGGTGAGGAGCGCGTCGCGCCCGAGCTCCCCGTACGGCAGGGGGCGGCCGTGGAGCAGCGTCACGCCGGCGCCGGCGCGGGCCTCGAGGCGCCGGCCGAAGAGCGCGCCGAGGCGCGGCGTCGCCGCGATGTCGGCGCGCGCGACGACCTGCGGCACGAACGGGAGGAGATCGCCCGCCGCGTAGCGCCCGCCGGACGCGGTGAAGGCGGCCCGGGTGTACGTCAGGCCGACGCTCGACACGAGCCACGGCGCAGGGCGCGCCACCGCGTCGAAGGCCACCCCGGTGCGGGCCGTGGCGGGGACGGGCTCGTTGCGGCCGGTCGCCTCGTCGAAGACGAGATCGTCGGTGAGGCGCGTGTGGAACAGCGCGACCGACGCCCGCACGAGCTCGTCCGCGTAGCGGAGCCCGGCCTCGGCCGAGAGCGCGCGCGTGAACGGGGTCCGCTCGCCGTCGCCGAGGCTGCGCGCCTGGGGCGAGCGGAACCCCTGGCCCACGCTGGCGAGCGCGCGCAGCCCGGGGAGCAGCGCCACGTCGACCGTGCCCTTGCCGCCCACGTGGATGCCCTGCGCGCTGCGCGCCTGCGCGCCCTCGCCGGCGTGATCGACGACCTGGTACGCGAGCCCGTCGACGCGCACCCCGCCGCGCACCGTGACCCGCCGCGCGGGCCGGAGCGACGCGTCGAGGTAGCCGGCGAGGTCGGTCGCGCGGACCTTCGCGTCGACGAGCGTCGCGGTCGGCCGGCCGTCGACCGCGGCGAGGCGCCGCTGCGACTGCTCGATCCAGTCGGTGCGCGCGACGACGCCCGCCTCGAGCACGTCGCGATCCGAGAGCAGCGGGAACCTGAGCCGGTACGAGGCGGTCGCGCCCGCGGTGATCGCCTCGTTGAGCTGCTGGGTGGCGTCGCCGGAGGTCGGGTCCTCGAGGTAGCCGGTGTAGTTCGAGCGCAGCCGGAGCGAGCGCAGCACGAGGAACGGCGCGAGCGAGAGGCCCTCGCCGCGGGCGGCGTCGGCGCCTGCGCCGCGCAGGTCCACGACGAGCTGCGCGCGCGACGAGTCGCCGCCCTGATCCGGGTCGTACGAGGCGAAGCGGTCGACCTTGCCCGCCTCGAGGTCGTCGAGGCGCAGGACGCCGGCGGAGGCGAAGCGCGAGGCGAACGCCGAGGCCATCACGCGCGCGCGGACGCCCGCGACGGGCTCGTAGACGCCCTGCGCGACGGCCGAGGTCCGGCTGGCGGCGCGGGCGGGGCCGAAGCCGTCGGTCGCGTACGCCTCGAACGCGGCGAACGTGGTCTCCTCGGCGCCCTCGGGGTGGTAGGCGAGGAAGAGCCGGCGGGCGCCGAACGAGCCGGCGGAGGCGGTCGCGGTGATCCCCGGCTCGTCGTAGCCGAGCTCGAGGCGCACGCTGCCGGCGACGGCGAAGTCGCCCTGGCGCGGGTCGTACGACCCGGGTTGCGCGCGGAGCTCGCGGATCACCTCGGGCATGACGAAGTGGAGATCGGCGTAGCCCTGCCCGTGGACGTTGGACACCTCGTTGACCGGCGCGCCCGCGACCCAGATCTCGAGGTCCTGCCCGTGGACCGCGTCGAAGCCGCGGAAGAAGATCTGGTGCGCCTTGCCCTCGCCGCCGTGCTGGGCGGCGAACACGCCCGGCACGAGCTGGAGCACGTCGCTCGCGGTGCGGTGGGGCGCCGCCCTCACCTCGGCCCGCCCCCGCACCGCCTCCGAGGCGCTGCGCGGCGGCGCCGCGCCCTGCACCACGACCGAGACCGGCGCGGCGCTGACGGTCGCGCCCGGGCCAGCGCCGCCGTCCGGCGCCGCGGCCGAGGTCCCTGCCGCCGGCGAGGCCTCGGCGGCTGCCACGGACGGCGACGGCGCGGCCTCCCCGGCGCCGTCGCCGGCGCGCGCCGGCACGGCGGCCGTGGTGATAAGAAGCGGCGCGAGCGCCGTGCGCAGGGAGAGGGTCACAGCGGGACCGTCCGTAGCACGATCTGGAGAACCCGTGCTACTGTCTGGATGCGCTCGCTCGCCTGGGACGGCGTCGGCTTGTCTGGTCGGGCTCGGGCGACGGGCGCGGGGCGCCCGCGGCGTTCATGATCGCTGGCCGCCGGGCCCCGCGCCGGGGCGCTCGGAGGCAATTTTTCGACGCCTGCTCGATTCGTGCGCTCCGGCGGATCGCGACGGCGATCGCGACAAGATGTCGCATTCAGGTTGGTGATGACGCGGCCTATCGTTGCGCGCGTCGTTGTTCCTCAGGAGGACTCTCATGAAACGCGGTCTTCATGCTTTACGGCTCTTGTTCCCGCTGGCCGGGGCGGCGCTCTCGCTGACGGCGTGCGGCGGCGGCGAAGGTGGGGTGAACCCCGTCGATGGCACATCGACCTCGACGGGCGTCGGCGGCGACGGCGGCGCCGGCGACGGCGTCGGCGGCGACGGCGGCGCCGGCGACGGCGGGCGCGGCGGGGCCGGCGGCGAGGGGGGGACCGGCGAAGGGGGCACGGGCGAGGCAGGCGGCGGGGGCGGGGACACCGACGCGGCGATCGCCGTCGAGCTGGCGTTCGAGGGCCGCGTCAAAGACGAGGTGTTCTCGTGCAGCGACACGTACGCTGTCGGCGCCGCGGCGACCGACGTGAAGCTCAACGACTTCCGCCTGTACATCCACGATGTACGCCTGCACCGCGCGGACGGCGAGAAGGTGCCGCTCACGCTCGAACAGGACGGGAAGTGGCAGCTCGAGAACATCGTGCTCCTCGATTTCGAGGACAAGTCCGGGAGCTGCGCCAACGGGACGCAGGAGACGAACGGGCGCGTGCTCGGGACGGTTCCGGCCGGGGAGTACGACGGGCTGTCGTTCAAGCTGGGCGTCCCGTTCGCGCGGAACCACGGCGACGCCTCGGTCGCGCCGTCGCCGCTCAACCTGACCGGGCTGTTCTGGAGCTGGAATCACGGGTACAAGTTCCTGCGCATCGACAGCGTCCCGGAGCAGGGCGGGGATCCCTTCATCATCCACGTCGGGAGCACCGGCTGCGTCGCCGGCGACGGCGGCGAGGTGACCGCGTGCGATCGCCCCAACGTGGCCGAGATCGTCTTCGAGGGCATCGACCCGCTCGCGACGAAGGTGCTCGTCGACTATGGGGCGCTCGTCGCGGACACCGACGTGTCGGCGAACGCGGGCGGCACGCCCGGCTGCATGTCCGACGCGACGGATCCCGACTGCCCGCCGCTGTTCACCCACCTCGGCATCGACGTCACCGACGGCTCGCCGCGCCCGGAGCAGCAGTCGTTCTTCAGGATAGAATAGGAGCCATGACGATGACCGCACGGGTGACCGCGCTCCGCCGCGCCGCGCTCTCCTCTGTCCTGGCCGCGCTCGCGGCCCTCGCCTGCGCCTGCGGCGACAGCGAGGGCACGCCGGGCGCTGGCGGGACTTCGGGCGAGGGCGGCGGCGGCCAGGGCGGGGGCGACGGGGGGAGCGACGGGGGGAGCGACGGGGGCGGCGGTGGCGGCGACGCGGGCGCGTTCGCGTGGGGGCTGCCTCCGGGCTTCCCGGTGCCGAAGGTCCCCGAGGACAACCCGATGTCGTCGGCCAAGGTCGAGCTCGGCAGGCGCCTGTTCTACGACAGGCGCCTGTCCGGCAACGGCACGTACTCCTGCGGCTCGTGCCATGTCCAGGAGCTCGCGTTCACCGACGGCCTCGCGACCGCGAAGGGCTCGACCGAGCAATTCCACGTGCGCGGCTCGATGAGCCTGGCCAACGTCGCTTACCTGACGACGCTGACCTGGGGGAATCCGCTGCTCGACTCGCTCGAGGAGCAGGCGCTCCTCCCCATGTTCGGCGAGACGCCGGTCGAGCTCGGGCTCGCGGGCATGGAAGCGGAGCTGTTCCAGCGGCTCCGGGACGAGCCGCTGTACCAGGAGCTCTTCCCCGCGGCCTTCCCCGGCGACGAGGACCCCATCCGCCTCGACACCATCACGAAGGCGATCGCGGCGTTCGAGCGGTCGCTGCTCTCGTACCGCTCGCCCTACGACCGGTACCGCTACGACGGCGACCCTTCGGGGATGTCGGAGGCGGCGCTGCGCGGCATGGATCTCTTCTTCTCCGAGAAGCTCGAGTGCTTCCACTGCCACGGCGGCTTCAACCTGTCGGACTCGGTGCAGCACGACGGGACCACCTTCACGGAGGTGATGTTCCACAACACGGGTCTCTACAACATCGGCGAGAGCGGCGCTTACCCGGAGGGCAACGCCGGGGTCTACGACATCTCGGGCAACGAGGCGGACATGGGCCGGTTCCGCGCGCCCACGCTGCGCAACATCGCCCTCACGGCGCCGTACATGCACGACGGCAGCATCTTGACGCTGGGGGAGGTGCTCGACCATTACGCCGCCGGAGGGCGCACGATCGCGGACGGCCCCAACGCCGGCGTGGGGAGCAAGAACAAGTTCAAGAGCGAGCTCATCACCGGGTTCGATCTCACCGAAGAGGAGAAAGCAGACGTGATTGCCTTCCTGGAGAGCTTGACGGACGATGAGTTTCTGACGGACCCGCGCCACGCGGATCCGTGGGCGGAGGCGCCGTGAGCCGGACACCCCTCCTTCCCCGGGCGATCCTCGTCCCCGCGCTGGCGGCGCTCGCGTCGGCCGCGATGTACGTCGGGGCGTGCGGTCACGGCCACGACCACGAGGACACGGAGGTCCTGCCGGCGCTGGCCGACGTCATCTACGAGGGGGGCGCGACCGACGAGGCGCTGGAGGCGCTGCTCGCCGTCGACCCGAAGGACGAGCCGTCGCAGGGGACGGTGTTCGACGCGCCCGAGGACGGCGCGGCGGTCCCCGGCGACGCCGCGCCGGCGCTGACCTTCCACGTCGCGGGCGCGGCGCGGTGGACGGCCCCGGGGGCCGTACCGGCGCTCGGCTGCGCGGGCGCTCGGCCGGCGCCGTCGCCGTGGGCGGAGCTCGGCGCGCTCGTCGGTCCGGCGCGCGCGGCGTGGGCGCACGGGACGCCGATCAACGGGCGCGCCTACTTCCTGGTCTTCTCGACCGCGGAGCGCGAGGGGCTGCTCCGGGTGTTCACGACCAAGCTGAGCTACACGCCGGACGCGGCGGCGTGGGACAAGCTCCGCGCCGCCGGCGGGCCGATCACCGTCAGCGTGCTCAACGCCGTGTTCGAGAACAACCGCATCGTGCAGGGCGGCGGGCCGTTCGCGGGCGAGCCGGTCACGTTCTCCGTAGCGCCCTGAGCGTGGATTTCGCGCCTACGAAGCCGCTCCGAGGGGTGAGAAAGCTGGCGGCGTAAACGGAACGCCTTGAAAGAAAGGCTCGGCGTGGCGACCGGTCCCGGTTGCTATGACGAAACGAAGACGCACGCCGAGCACCTCCAAGGTGCGCCGGCGCCAGCTTGGGTTCAAGAGGAAAGGCGACGGGCGGCACCAGAAGCGCATCCGGCGGCCAGACCCTTCCACACTCCACGTCAACCCCACGGAGACGAACCTGACGGGGGTCGCAGGGCTTGCCCCGTTCGGCGCCTTCATCCGCGAGCTCGGCGTCGACGCGGCCCTGAGCCGCAGCTTTTCCCGGCTGAAGACGGGCCGCTCGGTGATCTACCCCATGGCCGCGCAGATGCGCCTGCTGATGGACAGCGCGCTCGCCGGCGAGGAGCGCGTCTTCGGCATCGAGGCGCTCGCCGTCGATCCGCTCTTCGTACGCCTCGCGGGCGGGGTCGTCCCCAGCATCGATACCGTCTACCGGGATCTGTGCCGCTTCGACGAGGAAGCGCTCGAAGCGCTGCACAGCATGGTCGTCGACCATGGGCTCGCCCTCGTTGCGCGCCGAAAGCACCGGTTCGTACACATCGACGTCGACACGACCGTGGAGCCGCTCTTCGGGATGCAGGAGGGGGCGCTGCCGGGCCCGAACCCGCGCTATCACGGCCGGCCGAGCTATCATCCGATCCTGGCGCGGGTCGCCGAGGTCGACGCGATCGTCGGAGCCAAGCTGCGACCTGGCGACACGAGCTTTGGCGAAGCCGATGTGCCTTTCGTCGAGGAGTGCATCGACCGGGCGCGCGCCGCAGCGCCGAGCGCGGTCATCTACGTGCGGATCGATGGCGCGGGGGATTGCAGCGCCTTGATGCACGCCGTTGCCATGAAGGGATGCTTTTTCCTGACCAAGGCGCGGATGAGCCCCGATCTGGTGGGCATGGTCGCACACGCTACCGGATGGCGTACCATCGACTGGGATGCCGACGGTCGTCCCCGGCGGCAGGTGGCCGAGGTCCCGTTCCGGCGCAGCGATTGGCCGGATGGGGTCCGCGTGATTGCCGTACGCACACGCGACCGGGAGAACGGCAAGCAGATCTACCTCTGGGAGGGCCTCGACTACACGGTGCAGGTCTTCTTGACCAACGAGCCGGTCGAAGCGAAGACGTCGCGGCGCGGTATGACCTGCGCGCGGGCATCGAGCCGCTCATCGGCGATCTCAAGCACGGGTGGGGATGCGGTCGCGTGCCGAGCCACAGCTTCAACGCCAATCATGCCGCGCTGCTGCTGAAGCTGCTGACCGCCAACCTGATGCGCCGGTATGTGCTGGACCATGTTCCGCACCTGGCGAGCTGGCGAACGCCGTGGCTGCGCCGCGCGCTGATCCTCGTGCCGGGACGGTTGGCCCGCTCGGCTCGGGGCACGAAGCTGCACGTGCCGGAGCGCTCGCAGCTCGCCCGCTGGCTGAATTGAGCCCGGAACCAGCCGAAAATCATCGTGGGGGTAAGGGGGACGTGCCATGTTCCGCACCTGGCGAGCTGGCGAACGCCGTGGCTGCGCCGCGCGCTGATCCTCGTGCCGGGACGGTTGGCCCGCTCGGCTCGGGGCACGAAGCTGCACGTGCCGGAGCGCTCGCAGCTCGCCCGCTGGCTGAATTGAGCCCGGAACCAGCCGAAATCATCGTGGGGGTAAGGGGGACGTGTGTCTTCGTGACGCTCTGGACGCGCCCGATTGTAATCGATACCGCATTTCTTCAACCGAACACCGCTCGCGCATTGCCCTCGGCCCAGTCGCGCCCCGTAGGCGCGAAATGTACGCTCAGGCGTGGAGACGAGGAGACACTCGACGAAGCTCTCGCGCGAGAGGGCTTGTCACCGCCCGAGCACATCCTTGAAGCCCTCGGCTGGTTGGAGACCGAGGAGGCGGTGCGCTCCATCCCGTTCCTCACCGCGCTTGGTCGTGTAGATGGGGAGGGCGTGCTCGTTGCATCGCTGCTTGAACGGGCGCAGCGCGGTAGATCGCCAGCAGCGGATGCGTTGGCCGCTTACTTGCGCGGCTGGAAAGAATCTGGTCGTGAGGTCGCGGTGGACAGCCTCCTGCGTAGCCATCGCGGCGATCCACGCCTCGCCGGAGCGACCGCATTAGCTGTCTACCGTGTCGGCGCCACCGACGAGCGGGTCGGGTGGATCGTCTCGGATCTGCGCGCTGGGCGCCTGTCGGACGATGTACTCCGGGTCTTCTCCTTCGGCGGCTGGGATGCTTCGGTGAGCGATGCCGCTCTCGAAGAGCTTCTGCCGGCGCTCTTGGAGCGCGGTTCCAGGGCGGCTCTCGTAGTAGCTCTTTGGCTCGTCGTGCATCGACAAAAGGCGCAAAGCCCGGCGTCTACGCGATGGAGAGAACCGCTGCTCAGGACGCTGGGACGTCTAGCGGATGGCGACCTGAACGGCTTGACCCAAGGTGTGTGGGAAGAAGGCGCGCTGGAGCTCGTCAAGATGGATCAGGTAGCGTCTGCCCTCGCGCTGGTCTTGCAGGCAATGCGTGCGCGTAGAGGGCGCGGAGGCAGCTTCGGGTGGGAGGTGCTGCAGGCATGCGTCGAGCGCGATCCTGTCGCAACGTTTCGCGCGGTGGCCGCCCTGCTCGAAGAGGATTTTTCGAGCGCCTATGCCTGGGCTCTCGACCTGAGATATTACGGTTTGTCCGAGAGATTCCCGGTGCAGGCGGTCCTGGACTGGGTTGGCCGCAGCGTGCAACGCGCGGCGTTGGCGGTCGAGCTTTGTAACCTGGACGAGGAGGAACTCCCCGCCTTGGCGCGCGCGCTGCTGGGTCGTTTTGGCCCCGACAGCGCGGTGGCCAGCGCGCTCGCTGGTCGCGCCCACTCCACGCCTCATCTCGTGACGAGCCTCGCCGAGTTCACGGCGGACCAGGAGCGGCTCGCGCAGCGCTGGGCCGAAGACGCAGACCCGCGAGTTCGCAGGTGGGCGGAGGACCTCCTCGCGAGCCTGGCGCGGTCGCACGAGCACCATGCGGCTCACGAGGAGCACGAGCGGCGGCGCTGGGGCACCTGACGCAGCGGGAATCCCCGTCGTGCTCGTTCGCCGCCGCCCGTGCGCGGGATGCGGTCCTACGAGCGAGGGAAGATGAGCACGTACGCGCCCGGCGCGGGGTTGAAGAGCACCGTCTCGTCCGGGTGCGCCTCCCGGTCGAAGTGGGGATACCAGGGCAGCGCTCGCCAGGACTCCGAGTCCTTGATGAACTCGCGCACGATGAGATCGAGCTCCACGTACTTCCCGCCGGTCGCGGCGGAGAGCTCCGGTCCGAAGCTCCAGCGCTCGCGCCCGGGGCGCGGGGCGACGTCGTTGTGGAGCGCCCCGCCGTAGGCGATCACCATCTTGCCGGCGGCGTCCTCGCGGCCGAGCAGCGCCTTCGCCTCGGCGGCGGTCAGGCGCGCGATCATCTCCAGCATGGCCGTCACCGCGTCCGGCCCGGCGCGCACGAGGGCGTCGTACTCCTGGCACGAGGGCGCGAGCAGGTGCGGACGGATGCCGAGCCGCTTCGCCTCGCTGCCGAGCGCGAGGAACTCTCCCTGGTTGCCCGCCGACTGCGTCTGGGTGACCGCCTTCTGCTCCGCTTCGACCCGCGCCACCTGCTCTTTCTTGCAGCGCGGATCCACCGCCCAGAGCTCGACGATGAGGTCCGAGGCGCGGCCGGCGAGCGCCGGCAGAAAGAGCTCGGTGAAGCGCCGGGTCGCCGAGGGGACGCCGTCCGCGCCCTGCTGGGCGTGCGCCTCGCCCACCGCGAGCACGCGCGGGCTGCTCTGCAGCGCGTGGGCGAAGGCCTGGGCCGGCGCGTCGAAGGCGAGGCAGCCGAGCGCGCCGCAGGGCGCCGGGGCAGGGGAGGCGGCCGCCGTGGCCGCCGCGACCGCGGTGGACGAGGCAGCGGGGGCGGCGGCCTGCGGGGCGGCGGACGGCGCGCTCGGGCCGACGGCGACGGCGCCCGCGGAGGGAGCGCCGCCGCCGGCCGGCGCGCCGCAGGCCGCGAGCAAGGCCGCGGCCACCAGGGAGGTTCGCGGGGTTCGCATGCGGGCATCTTAGCCGGGCTCCGCGATCCCCTGCGCGCTGGGCCGCTCCGGAGCAGCCGAGCGGCTCCTCGGCCCGGTCCGCGGCCACCCGGCGGCCCCGCGAGGGCTACCAGGAGCCAGGGCGATGACCCATGGAGCGCGGTGCACGACGTGATGAACGAGGGGGGCCTCGTGCCCAGACGAAGAGAACACCCGGAGCGAGCGGGCTCGGTGGGGGGTCGCGAGCGCGACCGCGCGGCGCGGACGCTCCACGGCGAGCGCGCGCGGCGCTCGGCAGCGGACGCGCGCGGCGCGCACGGAGAGGGGGGATCTCCATCATGACCATGAAGATGAGCGGGCGGACGGAGCACGAAGCGAGCGCAGGACACGCGGAGTCCGCGATCGTCAACAGCCTGGAGCAGGTGCGCGACATCCTGTGCGGCGCCCAGCTCCGCGAGCTCGCTCGCCGGCTGGCGCACACCGACGCTCAGGTCGCCGCCCAGGCGGAGGAGCTCCGGATCGAGGCGCGACGGCGCCTGGACGTGCTGGAGGCGCACGTGCGCAAGGAGCTCGAGGCGCTCGCGGCGTCGCTCGAGGCCCAGCGCGCGGCCGGCGCCGGCGCGGTCGGCAGCGTCGCGCGCGACGCGCGGGAGGGGCTCGAGCTGCTCGAGCAGCGGGTCCAGCGGCTGGAAGATCTCGTGGCGCGCACGCAGCGGGAGCTCCGGCAACAGCTGCTCGACCAGTCCAAATCGTTCCTCGACGAGGCGCGGCGCACGCGCAGCGAGCTCTGCGCGATGGTCGAGCGCGAGCTCGCCGTCCTGTGGACCGACGGCGCCGACGCGGCCCAGCCCGACGCGCCGGCGCGGGAGGGGCCCGCGGAGCCGGAGCGCTACCCGAAGGCGGAGCGCCGCTCGGACGAAGCCGCGTGAGGCGCCGGCGCCGCTCTGGCGAGCGGCGCGGGCGTGGAGGGCCGGAGACGAACGATGGGACAGCCGAGAGCGCGTCGCGGGCCGCCCCCGCCGGTCAACAAGACGCTCGAAGACCTCCGCCCCCTGCTCGTGGGCCCCGAGCAGCGCCGGATCCGGCGGCTCGAGGAGCGGCTCGACAAGTCGATGCCCGAGATGGTCGCCGGGGCGCTGCCCGAGGCGGTGGTCGAGAGCCGCAAGAAGGGCGAGGCGCTCTCGTGGGCGCTGGATCCGCTCATCACCAGCGCGATCCACGAGCGCGTGCGCCGGGATCCGGGGTCGTTCGCGGACGCGATCTCCCCCGCCATCGGGCCGGCCATCCGCAGGGCCGTCGCCTGCGCCCTCCGGGGGATGATCCAGCGCCTCAACGAGGCGCTCGCCCTCGGCCTGTCCTGGGAGAGCCTGCGCTGGCGCCTGGAGGCGCGGCGCACCGGGCGCCCCTTCGCGGAGGTGGTGCTGCTCCGCGCGATGGTCTACCGGACCGAGCAGCTCTTCCTGGTCCACCGCGGGACGGGGATCGTCCTCGAGCACGTGAGCGCCGAGGACATCCCCTACAGGGATCCCGATCAGGTCTCCGCGATGCTCACCGCCATCGACGCGTTCGCCCACGACGCGTTCCGGACCGACGCGCGGCTCCAGCGCTTCTGCGTGGGCGATCTCACCGGGTGGGTCGAGCACGGCCCGTCGGCCCTCCTCGTGGCCATCGTGCGCGGCGTGGCGCCGCACGCGTACGGCACCGCCCTGAGCGAGACGCTCGAGCGCGTGCACCTGACGTACGGGGACGAGCTCGCCGGCTTCCGCGGCGATCGGACGCCGTTCTCCGGCACCCGCGAGCTGCTCTCGACCTGCCTCCACCAGCAGCGCAAGCCGGTCCCGCGCGGGAGGAGGCCCGCGCTCGCGGCGGCCGCCGTGCTTGTCGCGGTCGCCGCGACCGCCGTCGCCGTCCGGATGCGCGCCTCGTGGGAGGACCAGCGCCGCTTCGCCGGATGGACCGAGGCGCTGCGGCGCGAGCCCGGCCTGCTCGTGACCGCGGTGGAGCGGCGCGGGGGCGAGGTCGCGTTCACGGGCCTGCGCGATCCGCTCGCCGAGGACCCGCGGGCGGTGATCGAGCGCGCCGGCCCTGCGCGCACGCCGGTCACGCTGCGCTTCGAGCCGTTCTACTCGCTTGATCCGCAGATCGTCGAGCGCCGGGCGGCGCGGGCGCTGGAGCCGCCGCCGGGCGTCGCCCTCTCGCTGCGCGGCGGCGTCGTGGTGGCCAGCGGGGTCGCGCCCGAGCGCTGGATCGAGCGCGCGCGCTGGACGGCGGCGGTGCTGCCGGGCGTCTCGGGGTTCGACGGCGCGCGCCTCACGGCCCAGGAGGCGATCGAGCGGGCGCGCGCCGCGGCGCGGTCGCTCGAGGGGATCGAGCTCCTCTTCCGCCGCGGCGCCGCCCGGCTCGCCGCCGAGCAGCGCGCGCGCGCCGCCGAGGCCGCGGCCGCGGCCGCGCGGGAGCTCGCGCTCGCGCGCGAGGCCGGCATGACCGCCGAGATCCGCGTGGTCGGCTACGCGGATCCGGTCGGATCGGAGGCGTCGAACCGGGCGCTCAGCCTGGCCCGCGCGGAGCACGTCGCGGCCGAGCTCATCGCGCGCGGCGTCCCGGCCGAGCGGCTGCGGGCGAGCGGCGGCGGCCTGCGCCGCGACCTCGCGCCCGCGCCGTGCCCCGGGGGAGCGGCGCGGCCCGGGTGCGTCGTCGGCGGCGCGGACGAGCGGCGCGCGCGCAGCGTGATCTTCCTTGTGGACCTGCGCCCATCGATCAAGGAATGAGCCATGGGGGAGAAGCGCAAGGTCTGCGTGCTGGGCGCCACGGGGGTGGGCAAGACAAGCCTCGTCGCCCGCTTCGTGCGCAGCATCTTCTCCGAGGCTTACCGGACGACCATCGGCGTGACGATCGAGACGCGGCGCGTGAGGTGCGATGATCGCGAGCTCGATCTCATCCTCTGGGACCTGAGCGGAGAGGACGAGTTCCAGGACGTCCAGATATCGTATGTGCGCGGCTCCGCGGGCTTGCTCCTCGTCATCGACGGCACGCGGCGCCTCACCGTGGAGACGGGGCTCCGCCTCCACGCCGCCGCGCGCGCGATCGCCGGGGAGCTCCCGTCGGTCGCCGTCCTGAACAAGGCCGATCTCACGGCGGCGTGGGAGATCGACGAGGCCGCCGAGGCCAGGCTGAGGCGGGCGGGCCTCTGGGTCACGAGGACGAGCGCCAAGACCGGCGCCGGCGTCGAGGGCGCGTTCAGCGCGCTCGCGCGCGCCATGCTGGCGAGCGAGGCGCCCGTGTGGCGGGGCTGATGGACGTGGACACCCGGATCCTCTCGGCGCTGGGCAAGCTCGTGCTCGAGCGCCTGCACGACGGCGCCTTCGTCGTCCGCGGCGAGCCGCCGCCCTGGTTCCTGCGGCTCGGGATCGCGCCGCCGTGGCGCGATACGCCGCTCCGGCTCGACCGCGCGCTGCCGTTCCTTGAGGTGTTCCTCCCCGAGGCGGAGCGGGCCTGGTCCGCGGACGGCGCGCCGAGCGTGCACTCCGACGGCTGGACGCAGATGACCGAGGACGACGAGGCGCTGCACCTCGAGGCCACGGCGCTCTGCGTGGGCCCGTCGCGGCTGCTCGTGATCACCCGGAACGACGCCCTGTTCCACGAGCGCCGCCGCGTCCTCCAGCGGGCGCGGGAGCTGCGCCTCGTGCACGAGGCGCTGTCGCGCGAGATCGAGCGGAAGGACGTCCTCGTCCACTGCATCGTCCACGACCTCTCCGGCCCGCTGAACAGCCTCCTCGGCGCCCTGTCGCTGCTGCAAGAGCAGCCGCTCCCGGAGAAGTGCGGCGCGCTCGCCGAGGTCGCGCTGAAGGCCGCCCTGCGGCAGCGCGAGCTCATCCGGGAGATCCTCGACACCTTCGCCGCCGAGGGCGCCGCGCTCGGCCTTCCCGGCGGCGATCTCGCCGAGGTGGCGGACCTGCGCGGCGCCGTCGCGCAGGTCGTCGAGGCGCTGCTGCCCATGGCGTGCAGCCGCGGCGTTCGCCTGGAGGGGCCTCCGGAGACCGGCGGGGGACCGCCGTGCCGCGTCGTCGGCGAGGAGCGCCGGCTTGCGCGCGTGGTCTCCAACCTCGTCGAGAACGCGCTCCGCTTCACGCCCGCGCGCGGGGCGGTGCGGGTCCTCGTGCGCGACGAGCCCGGGTGGGCGCGCGTGACGGTCGAGGACGAGGGGCCGGGCGTCTCGCCCGCCATCGCGCCGCGCCTGTTCCAGAAGTTCGCGCACGGCCGCGATCCGGAGGCGGGCAGCGGCCTCGGGCTCTACGGCGCGCGGATCGCGGCGGAGCGGTGGGGCGGGGCGATCGGGTACGAGGCGCGGCCGGAAGGAGGGGCGAGGTTCTGGCTCCGGCTGCGGCGCGTCGGCGCGCCGGGCGAGGCGAGGGGCGCAGGGGCCCAGGGAGAGACGTAAAGGGAGTGATGCCATGGCCAAGCTCTTGCTGGTCGACGATGATTCGGGGACGCTCGCGTGGATGGCCGAGACGCTGGAGGGCGCGGCCTACGATGTCAGGACGGTGCGCGGCGGGAGCGCGGCGCTGGAGCTCCTCCGCACCTGGACGCCGGACCTCATCCTCGCCGACTTCCTGATGCCCGAGATGGATGGCTTCGCCTTCAACCGGCTCGTGCAGTCGCGCGAGCGGGTGCCCGTGATGCTCGTCTCCGTCGTGAACAAGCCGGCGGAGGCGATCCTGCGGGGGGTCGCCGGCTACGTGCGGAAGCCCGTCACCGCGGCGGAGCTCCGGGCCGCGGTCGAGCGCGTGCTCGGCGCCGTCGAGGGCGTCACCCTCCTCGTCGTGGACGACGACGCGGACATCCGGGCGTGCTACCGGCTGATCCTCGAGCCGCGCTTCACCGTGATCGAGGCCGAGAACGGGCGCGCCGCGCTCGAGCTGCTCTCGCGCGAGCCCGTGGCGCTGGCGATCGTCGACGTGCACATGCCCGTCATGAACGGGGTGGAGCTCATCCGCGCGATGCGCGAGGACGCGAGGTTCTGCACGATCCCGGTGGTGGTGCAGACGAGCGACCGGGCGGCGGCGCGCGCGCCCGTCTGGACCGACCTGCACGTGGCGCAGACGATCGTGAAGGACGAGTTCCTGGACTGGCTCATGACCCAGATCGACGCGCACCTCGCGCCGGCGCCGCCGCGCGAGGCCGAGCGCGCGTGGCCGGCCGTGAGCCGCTAGAGCGCCGATCGGCTTGGAACGCCCGAGAATGAAGAGATTGGAACCGCAGAGGCACAGAGGGCACAGAGGGGAGAGATGAAATAGGAATTTTTATTTCTCTCCCCTCCGTGTCCTCTGTGACTCTGTGGTTCTTTTTTTTTTTTCTTCTCGGGGTTTCAACCCGTTAGAAGCACGTGAGCTCCGCCCCGAGCGTCAAATGGTCGCTCGAGCGGAGGCGCCAACGAGCTCTGGTGGCACGCTTGGCAAGTCTCTTCATCACGTTTGGAGTCCGGCGTCGCTCCTGGACTCGAGGGAGGGGATTCCACGCGGAAACGCCGCCTGATAGGCCGATCGCCGCGACCATGCTCGCTCCACCCGGCGGCGGACGCCGTCAGCCGGGCGTCCACTGCGGGTTCGCCGTGAACAGCCCGGACCCGATGCCGATGTCGTAGGCGAGGAACAGGCCGAAGCCCACGCTGAGCAGGGCCGCGGCCGCGCCGAGCGCGCGGTGCATCCCGCCGAAGCGCGCGCTCGTGTACGCGAACGGCACGGCGAGCATCCCGGTGATCAGCATCATCCCGGCGATCGTGCCCGCGCCGAACAGCGCGATGTACCCGAGCCCCCACCGCGGATCGTGCACCGTGGTCAGCACGAGGAGCGCGACCGCCGCGGAGCCGGCCACCCCGTGCACCACGCCGATGAGCAGCGGCCGGAGGCTCACGTAGACGCGCGACCCGCCGAACACGCGGTCCGCCCAGCCGACGCCGTGGCGGTGGCCGTCGTCGTGCTCCGCCGCCTGCGCCTGCGGCTCGCCCCGCCGGACCGCCCGGTAGATCCGCAGGAGGTGGTACGCCCCGAGGCCGATCAGCATCAGCGCGACCGTGAGCTCCATGGCCAGGCCGACGTGCGGCGGCACCACCAGCCCGAACAGGAGGATGCCGCCGCCGATGAGCATCAGCGTGACGGTGTGGCCCAGCCCCCACATCGCGCCGATCAGCAGCGCCACCCCGAGGCTCCGGACGCGGCTCACGATCGTCGCCACCGCGATCACGTGGTCCGCGTCGGTCGCATGGCGGATGCCGAGGGAGAAGCCGAGGAGCAGCAGCGGAAACGCCGAGGCGATCATGGCCCGCTTCGTAGCACGGACCGCGCTCCCCGTGCCACGGCGGCGTGAGACGCGCTCCCGCGGCACCTCGTCCCCGCGCGCCGCGCCCGATCGAGCGGCCCTGTCCGGCCGGCAGCGCTTCGCGGGCAGATCCGGTGAAGAATGTCCTCTCGACCCGACTCAAGAAAGCAGGCTCGTCGATCGCGTCGCGGCGCTGCGGCGACTTCCGATCAGCGCAACCTCAAGGCGTGCTCGACGATTCGCACCCCTCACAACCCTCGTCCCACGGAGCGTCGCTTTCAGCGTTGTTCGAGGAATCCAGATCCCTTGTACAGACGCCCGGTCCACGGGGCCACCGACGTCGTCTCCTCCTGTCCCCTCATGTCAGTTGGCGTGGTCTCGACTCAGCGCGTCGATGGCCTGTTGCATCCAGACCGCGTCCTCTTCGGCTTGCTTGAGGCCGTGCCTCATCTGCTCGCGCAGCACCCCCGTGGTCTCGCGGATGCCCCGCCGAAAGACCTCGGCCGCACGCTCGTGGACGACCTTGAGCCACGGGGCCAGGGCGCGCTTGTCGAGCGGGCCGGGAGCGTCCAGGACGGTGATGCAGGCCTCGATGGCCTCGCGCATGGCACGGGATTCGAGCGCGTCGGCGAAGGCGGAGAACTGGAGCAGCGACTCTCGCAGCGCAGCGCGACCGGTCGATGAGACTCTCTCTGTCATGGCCGCGCTCAGCCTACCACCTGGGCGACGCCTCCGCCCGTGCGCGCGCTGCGATCGCGCGCCTCAGCGCAGGTGGGATCGGCCCGCCGTCTCCAGCAACATCGCGAGCACGAGCGGGTCGCCGAGGCCGTGCTCTGCGCCCATGTGCGCGCGGAGGCGCGCGAGGCGCGCAGCGTCCTCCAGAAACAGCGGCTCGTCGAGCCGGGCCGCCGCCTCGCGCAGGATGCCCTCGCGCTCGGCGAGCAGCGCGGCCGCGCCGCTCGGGTCGCCTCGCCCGACGCGGGCGGCGGCCTCGGCCAGCGACTCGCCCGCGGCGAAGCCCTGAAGAGTCCGCGTCATCGAGGCGTCGACGGACGCCGCGCTCGCCGCGTCGCTGTCCGCATAGCCCACCTCGACGGGGATCTCCTCGATCACGTTCTTCCTGGAGAGCCGGTCCTTGTACTTGAGCTCGACGGTCGCCAGCGTGCGCTTCCCGGTGCCGGGCTCGGCGCTCAGCTTGAGCAGGAGGGCGTGGCGGTCACCGCGGGCGAACATCGGCATGAAGAAGCGCAGGCCGCCCTCGGCGTCGTCGCGCCGGTCGACCGCGATCCGGTCCCGCGACAGGGCGGCGAGGTCGGCCGCGATCTCCTGGGCGCGGACGCGGGAGGCCTCGGCGTCGTTCAGCCGGCGCGAGCCGTAGACGCGGAGCAGGTCGACGCCGCGCTTCAGGCGCACGCGCACCTCGACCGCGGTCGCCACCGGGTCGAGGCGCTTGTCGAGCTCGGTCGAGAGCGCCGGCGCGATCTGCTCGGGGTGCCGCAGGTAGTAGTAGCCGCCGGCCCCGTCGCTCGCGATCGCGCTCATGAGCTGGCCGTCGTAGTCGTCGCCGAGCCCGAGCGCGCTCGTCTGGACGCCGAGCTGGAACGCGTCGAGGGCGAGCCGCGCGAGCCGCTCGCTGTGCGTGAGGCCGCTGGTCGCGCGGCCGTCGGAGACGAGCAGCACCACGCGCACGGCGTCCTCGGGGATGCCGGGCCGGTTCGCCTGCGCGTAGCCCAGCGCGAGCCCCGCGCCGATGTTCGTGCCGCCGCCCTCGCGGATCCCCTCGATGAGGCCGCGGATCGCCGCGCGGCGCGGGCCGACCGGGCCGTCCTGGATCAGCACCTCGGCGTCGCTCGAGAAGGTGGTGAGCGAGAAGTCGTCGGTGGGCGCGAGGCGGTCGACGAGCGCCTGCGCCGCGCGGCGGGCGCTCTCGATCGGCGCGCCGGCCATCGAGCCGCTCGTGTCGAGCACGAGGTGCACCGAGAGGTGCGGCCGCGCCGCCGCGGCCGCGGCGGAGGAGCGGAGCGCGAGGCGCAGGTGGACGGCGCCGCCGCCCGGCCCGAGCGCGGCGCGCTCCAGGTCGGTGCGCAGGCCGAGCGCCTTGCCGGGGCCGAGCGGGACCTCCGGGGCGTAGCGGGCGCCGACGTCGCTGACGAGCTCGCGCTCCGCCTCGGGCACGACGCCGCGCGCGAGGGCGGCCTCGAAGGCGGCGAGGTGGCCGCCCCCGGGCCGGTACGTGGTGGCGAAGCGGCCGTTCGCATCGAGGGGGACCTCGGCCTCCGGGGCGTACGCGGCCGCGCCCGGCGGCGCGGCGCCGGCGCGCCCGTGGCCGCTGCCGAACCCCTGGCCCGACCCGGCGCCCGCGCCGTGCCCGATCGTCCCGATGGCGCCGAGCCCCATTCCCTCTTCGCCGCCACCGTCGCCCAGGCCGTGGAGGGGGAGGCCGGCGCCGCCCGCGCCCGCGGGCGCGGCGGGCTGGCCCCAGGGCCGGCCCCGCGCCCACGGCGGCGCGCTCGGCTGGCCGCCGGCCCCGGCGTTGAGCAGGCCGATCATCCCGAACTCGGCGGCGTCGCGCAGCGCCTCCCGCGGCGTCGCGTACGGCGCTGGGCCGTCGCTCGGGCCGGCCACCCCCCACCGGTTCCCGGTCGCCATCGCGCGCGCGGACGCGCCGCCCATGGATCCCTCCTCGCCCTTCGCCCTCGCCCCCGTCCCGCCCTCCTTCGCATCCGTGCTCGGCTCGCCCTCCTGCTCGATCGCCGCGCGCAGCTCGCGCGCGTCGGCGGAGGCGAGGTACTGCTGCACGAGCGCGATCCGGTCCGCGCTCATGCCGGGGAACGGGTCTCCGGGGGCAGGGGGCGGAGCCCACCGCGCCAGCGCGCCGAGCAGGCCGAGGTGCAGGGCCGCGGAGGCGGCGTGGAGGGCGAGGCTCTTCCAGCTCACGAGCGACCGGCGCGCGCGCTCGCCCGCGGCGGCGTCGGCGGCGACCTGGATCCGCACGCCCGCGATCTCGACGTCCACGCGGGCGTGGGCGGGGAGGGGCACGAGCACCGCGCCTTCGACGTCGGCGAGGTCCGGCCGGGTCGCGCCGGCGTGCCGCGCCCGCGCGTCGGCGGCGGACAGCGGCGCGCCGCCCAGGGCGAGCGTCCCGGTCGCGGCGCCGAGCAGGACGAAGCGGACGCGCCCCGCGGGGTCGACGTCGAGGAGGGGCGCGCGCCGCGCGCCGAGCACGCGCCCGGGGAGGAAGAGATCGCACGGGCGCCCGTCGGCGCGCCCCTCGCCGACGTCGAAGGCGCGGGGCGGCGCGAGGTGCTGGACGAAGAGGACGGTCGTGCCCCACGAGAC
Organism: Sorangium cellulosum So0157-2; assembly: GCF_000418325.1. Lineage (GTDB taxonomy): Bacteria > Myxococcota_A > Polyangia > Polyangiales > Polyangiaceae > Sorangium > Sorangium cellulosum_D. The sequence goes on along the minus strand of NC_021658.1, from coordinate 9,854,067 downwards.
GAGGATCTCCACGGAGCGCACCGCGGTCTCCGCGGCCTCGCCGGGGCTCGCCGCGCTCGGTGGCTCCGCGGCCGTGGGGTTCGCGTGGGTGGTGGCGGCGGCGCCGCCCGCGGCGTCCGATGGGTTCGCGCTGGGCATGGATCTCCCCTGTGCGCCGCGCGGAGCGGCGCGCTCATGTCGTCAGAAATCCGGCAGCAGGCGCGCGGATCCGCGCCCTCCGGGCGACGCGCTCGGCCGCTCCGGCCGGCGGTCCGTCGTGCCAGCGACAGACAGCGGCGCCGGGGGGAGGTTCCGGCGGCGAGGGGGGGCGGGCGTCGCTCGGCGGGAGGCGCCGCGGGCGTCGCTCGGCGAGGGCGCCGCGGGCGTCGGTCGGCGAGGGCGCCGCGGGAGCGCGCCGCGGGCGAGCGATCCCAAAGGTTGTCTCCGGACGGGTACGGAGTGCAGTGGGAACGCCTCCGGGCTGTGATCCGGGTCGTTCCGGGCTGTGGCCCGAATGCCTCTGGCATGCAGCGCGGACCTCTCCAGAGTGCAGTCTGGACCCCTCCGGAGTGCAGTCTGGACCCCTCCGGAGCGCAGTCTGGACCCCTCCGGAGCGCAGTCTGGACCGCTGGGGAGTGCAGTCTGGACCTCTCCGGAGTGCAGGCGGGGCGACCCTCACCCCGAGCCCCAACTCGCCAGGTTGCGGCGCAACGTGCAATCTCTTGCGCCCTGCCGCAACAGGTTGCGGTCGTGGCCCAGGCAAGGAGCAGCGTGCCCGGGCCATCATCGCCTCGCTCGCCGCGATGAACGCTGGGAGCTCCGCTTTCCAGGGGCCTGAGCCCTCCTTACGTCCGCGCTGGCCCCGCGCGTGCAGAGCGCGGCCGTGCGACCGGGTGTGAGGTCGCCAACACAGGACAGAGGTCACGGAGATCCTGATGAAGCCTTTCTGTGCGTGGGCGCAGCTCGCCCTGCTCGCGTTGCTGGCGATGCTGTCGTGCGCCGGCGACCGCGTGCCCCAGCTCGACGCGGTCCGGCAGGCCTTCAACCAGGAGGCACCTCCCGAGCCGCCGGCGGCGTTCAAGCCGCCCGAGACACCGATCGTCGCCGGCGCGGACGCCGGCTACCTGCCCGGGTCGGGGCAGGTGACGCCGGACGGCGCGTATACCTACCGGCTGCCGATAGACGTGCCGCCCGGGCGTGGCATCGAGCCGCGCCTCGCCATCACATATTCGAGCCGCGCCGGCGACGGCTTGCTGGGTGTCGGATTCTCGCTGAGCGGCCTCTCGTCGATCCTGCGCTGTCACAAGACGATCGCCGTCGACGGGGTGGTCGACGGGATCGACAACGACGCGACCGACGTCTTCTGCCTGGACGGCCAGCGGCTCGTGAGCGTGGACGGCGCGTACGGGGCGGATGGCACCGAGTACCGTACCGAGGAAGAGAGCTTCACCCGGGTGATCTCTTACGGCACCCCGCAGCCGGAGCGCTTCCGGGCGTGGCTGAAGGACGGGCGCATCCGCGATTACGAGCGGGTCGGGCCGCTCGACTTCCGGATGACGAAGGAGCAAGACCGCTACGGCAACACGGTCTCCTATGTCTATGCGGATTTCGCGGGAGATGAAGCGAAGGAGGACGAGGCCGAGCACCTGATCGACAGGATCGAGTACCTGGGCCATCGGATCGACTTCGGTTACGGCATGGGCCGGTACGGCAAGGCGACGCTCTACACGGCCGGCGTGCCTCGGAGGCGAAGCCGGGTCCTGCGATGGATCGAGGTCCATGGGCCGAACCCGAGCGCTCCAGGGCTGCTGTGGCGTTACGATCTCGCCTACGAGGACGGCCCCGAGGAGAGCGCGGACACGGCGCGCCCGCGGCTCGTGGAGGTGAAGCGCTGCGGTGGGCTCGGCGGCTGCTTCGTCGCGCGGCAGTTCAAGTGGTCGTCCCGTTACGGCGACTGGTTCAAGGAGGTCCCGCTCGACGAGCACCCGTGGTTCACCGGCGCAGAGCACCCGCTCGTGCTGGACGTGGACGGCGACGGCAAGGACGAGGTGCTGCTCGAGACCGCCGATCCAGCGGCGCCGTACCTGCTCTTGCGCAGCCTGCCCTCGGGCCAGCCGCTGGGCGCGAAGGTGGCGCTCGCCGGAGAGACCGGGAGCTCGCCGGCCTTCGAAGGCGCGACGCTGAAGCACGCGAAGGCGGTGGATGCGGGCGGGGACGGCCGGAGCGAGCTGTTCACCTGGAACCGCCGCGCGGAGCAGTTCGAGATGTACGCCTGGACGGGCAGCGGGCTCGCGCCGACCGGGACCGCGGTGCCGATGTCGCCCGATCTCGGCTGGACCGCTGCCGGCGTGGAGCCCTTCCACTTCGCCGACGTGGACGGCGACGGGCTCGCCGACCTGGTGAAGCTGCTCGATAACGTGGTGGATGGGATCTACGAGCCGAGGTTCCTGGTGCGGCGCAACCTGCCGAGCGGCGACTTCGACTCCGTGGACGAGACGGGGATCCCTGTCACGGCCGACGCGCTCGAGTTCGCGTCCGTCGCGCTCGACGTGCAGGGCGACGGTCGCGCAGGTCTGTGGCTGAAGGGCGCTTCGGAGGCATATTATCGGGATGACGCAGGCGGCTTCAGCGCCGTCGAGATTCCCATGGCGGGCGACTACACGGTCTTCGACGCGCACATGGGGGACATGAACGGGGATGGTCTTCGTGACCGTGTGTTGCTCGAGCACATCGCGGGGGGGACCACTGCTGTCGACCTGGCGTGGAACTCGGGCAAGCAATTCGTCGAGCGCGAGGAGCCCTTCGGGTACGGGGCGGCCAGCTATCCCGGCACGCTCCAGGTGGCTGACGTCGATGCGGACGGTCGTGACGACTTCATTGTCGTTGCCGACGATCCGCCGCGAATCGATGTTCAGCGGCTGCTCGCGGCCTATTCGCAAACGTGGGACCAGGGGTGGAGGACCACGACGGTCGCGGCCCCGTCGGCGCGGATCACCGCCGTGCGGCGCGGCGACTTCGACGGCGACGGGCTGCTCGACCTGATGTACCTCGCCGAGCGCTGCTCGAGCGCCACCGAGGGGCCGACGTCCGCGTGCTCCTCGGGCACGAAGGTCGGGAGCCTGCGCGTGCTCGTGCAGCAGAGCACGGTCGTCGACGTGGTCGATGAGATCCTGGACGAGGGCGGCACGCGCCGGGAGGAGATCGAGTACGCGCGGCAGCGGACGGACACGCCGGGGCCTGCGGCGTGCGCGTATCCGCAGGTGTGCCACCGGCGCGGCATCCCGGTGGTGCGGAAGCACCTCGTGCACCCGGGGATGGGCGCGCTGAGGTCGCGTTATTTCTCGTACGAGGATCCGCGCTCGGACCTCTTGGGGCGGGGCTTCCTCGGCTTCGGGAAGGTGCGCGTGTGGGAGCCGAAGATCCCGCGCGAGACGGTGACGACGTTCGACCATGGGACGCGCATCGGCACGCGGTATCCGTTCGCCGGCCGTCCGGCGACGGTGACGGTGGCGACGCTGTTGCTCGAGAACGACTCCGATGGACCGACGGGCCAGCCGAGCAAGGCGGTGGCGCGGGTCGAGCGCAGGACGATGCAGTACGAGGCGCGCGCGCTGAACGGCGGCGCGACGCACGCGGTGTTTCCCCGGGACTGGAGGAGCGAGGCGTGGGAAGAGGAGGTGGCGATCGACTGGAGGCCGGACGGCGGCGTCCACATCGCGGAGATCGACGGGCCGGCGCAGGCGGCGCTGCGGACGCGGTTCGGGTCGACCCGTTTCGACGACTGGGGTAGCGTGGAGCGCGAGGCGACCGAGACGGTGGGCGGGACGCGGACGGTGGTGGAGAGGGGGTACGAGCACCGGCTGGAGCCGTGGCTGCTGTCGCTGCCGGCATGGGAGAAGGTGACGTCGACGACGGCCGGGGGGACGGCCTCGACGGAGCGGCGCGCCAGGTTCGAGTTCACCGGCGAGGGGAGGATCGAGCGCGTGGTGGTCGAGCCGCTGGATCTGCCGGGTTCCGAGCCGAGCGTGGCGGCGGCGGTGCACTACGAGTACGACGCCGAGGGGCTGTTGCGGCGCGTGACGCAGACGGCGCCGGGGGTGCCGGCGCGGCGCATCCACGTCGGGTACGGCGGGACGCCGGGGCACACGGCGCCGAGCGTGATCTGGAACGACCTCGGGCACGCGCAGTGGTTTGCGGTGCACGCCGGGTATGGCGTGGTGATGGCGGAGATGGACGCGAACGGCGTGCAGACGAGCCGTGTTCACGACGATCTCGGCCGGCTGGTGAGCCGGCGGTCGGGCGGCGCCGGCGAGCAGGCGTTGAGCTACGAGCAGCGGTGGGACGGGGTGACGGTGCGCGCGTCGGACGGCGGCGGGGCGAGCGGGTTCGTCGAGCTCGACATTTCCGGCAGGCCGTGGCGCGCCGGCCATGTGGGTCACGACGGCGCCACGGTGACGAGCGAGACGACGTACGATGTGTTCGGCCGCGTGATCGCGCAGAGCCGTCCGGCGCGCCGGGTGGACGAGGCGCCGCGGACCAAGCAGGTCTACGACAGCCTCGGGCGGCTGCTGAGGGTGGTCGGCCCCGACGGCGCGACGACGCGCTACACGCACTCGTTCTTCGAGACGGTGGCGTCGGACCCGCGGGGCAGCCGGACGAAGCTGGTGCGGGACCTCGACGGCCGCGTCGTGCAGAGCACCTCGTACCTGGGCGACACGAAGCTGTCGACGGAGCCCGACCGGTTCGGCCATCGCCTGTCGTGGCCGCTGACGACACGCTACGAGTATGGCCCGTTCGATCAGATCGAGCGCGTCGTCGATCCGGAGGGCAACGCGACGGTGGTCGAGTACGACGTGCGGGGGCGGCGCACGCGGATCGAGGACCCGGACAGGGGCACGACGCGGTTCTCGTACAACGGCCTCGGCGACCTCTACCAGAAGGTGGATGGCGGTGAGGTCACGAATTACGAGCACGATGTGATCGGCCGGATCGAGCGGTTCGTGGACGGCGATGGGGAGACGGTTTACGCGTGGGATACGGCGGCGCACGGGGTGGGGCGACTCGCGGCCACGGCGAGCCCGGATGGGACCACGACGAGCTACGACTATGACGAGCATGGGCGGCTGGAGTCGTTGACGTGGAGGGTCGACGGCGAGCCGTTCGAGGTGCGCACGACCTATGATGCGCAGGGCCGGGTGGAGACCGTGGCGTACCCCGAGGTGCCGAAGGCGCCGCGGTTCACGGTGAAGCACACGTACGACAGCCGGGGCTATCTCGAGCGGATCGCGGACGTGACGTCGGATCCTGGGTCGGCGGGGGCGCCGCTGTGGACGGTGAACGCGCGCAACGAGGACGGGGCGCTGCTCGAGGCCGAGTACGGCAGCGGCGTGATGCTGACGCGGTGGCACGATCCTGTCACGGGCCGGCTGGCGTCGGTGGAGCAGCGGATTGACGGGCTCGTGCTGTCATCGCTCAAATATGCGTACTACTCCGACGGCCGGGTGAAGCACCGTTTCGAGCCGGAGGGCGATCGGAGCGAGAGCTATGTGTACGATACGCTGCACCGGCTGTGCGCGTGGAGCGTGAAGGCGGGCGGCGTGGAGCAGGAGACGCACTATCGATACGATCGGCTGGGGAACCTGACGCGGGTGCTGGTCGACGGCGAGGAGCGTGAGAAGAACGAGTATGTGGATGCGCGCCCGCACGCGGTGTCGTCCAACCTCGACGGCAGCTTCTACTACGACGAGCGCGGGCGGCTGGAGCGGGACCCGGAGCGGGAGATCCGGTACACGAGCTTCGACCTGCCGCGGGAGATCACCACGGCAGCGGGGGTGACGCGGTTCGAGTACGACGCGGCGGGTGCGCGGGTGCGGAAGGCGGGCCCGGCGGGGACGACGGTGACGGTGGGCGGCCTGTACGAGCGGCGGCAGGGGGAGGATGGGACGAAGCACGTGTTCCTCGTGCCGGGGAGCGACGGGCTGATGGTGGCGCAGGTGGTGGTGGAGGAGGGTAGCGCGGCGCGGCGGGTGCAGTACCTGCACCAGGACGCCCAGGGGAGCGTGACGCTGGTGACGGAGGCGGACGGGAGCGCGTCGAAGTCGGCGTATGCGTACTACGAGCCGTTCGGGAGGCGGATCGAGCGCGAGGGAGCGCCGCTGGGCGGGCTGATGGCGGAGCTGCGGCTGGGCCTGACGGGGCACGAGCACGACGACGAGCTCGGGCTGATCAACCTGAAGGGCCGGATCTACGATCCGAAGCTGAAGCGGGTGCTGACGCCGGATCCTGTGGTGTCGGCGCCGCTGTTCGGGCAGAGCTACAACCGGTACAGCTACGTGCAGAACGATCCGATGAACCTCGTGGATCCGACGGGGTATGAGCCGACGGGTCCGGACTGCACGACGTGCGCGCCGTGGACGCCGCCGGGTGAGGGCGGCGGGGGTGTGACGATCCTCTCGGGGGGCAGCGGAGATGGGGGCGACGGGAACCCTTACTCCAGGGACGGGAGCGCCGATGACCGCGACGACCTAGGTCCGCCTCCGCCTCCGCAGGTGGTGAAGTCGGACGTGGACGGGTTCCAGGGAGCGGGGGCCGGGTCGCGCCAGGAGAGCTTGCTGGTGCAGCTGCTGAACGAGCGGGCGCGGCAGGACCGGCTGTACCACGAGGCGCTGCAGCGGGACACGTTCCGGGTGACGCAGTGGGCGATGCTGGGCGCGGGGGCAGCGCTCTTGGTGTGGTCGGGGGGCTACGCGCTGCTGGCGATCGAGGAGCTGTCGGTGTTCGGCGGCGCGGTGGGGATGAGCTCGACGCAGGTGGCGGCTGCGAACGCGGCGAGCTTCGCGCTGAAGGCGGTGCCGGCGCTGCTGGGCGAGGTCTGGGTGCTGGAGGGGCTGAGCCGGAACGACCCGGGGAGGATCGCCGACGGGCTGATGATGGCGGCCTCCGGGGGCGCCAGCTTCGGCGAGGGGTTGGGGGCGGGGCCGCGGGCGGGGGGAGGGGCGCGAGGAGCGCCTACGATCACCAGTGGGTCACAGGTCACCGAGGAGATGATCCGGCAGGCGATGAGGGGCGCGCCACTGTCATCGCAGCAGTCGGGAGGTGTCTCCCTGCCGCTCATTCAAAACTACGTCGACAGGCTCTTGGCTCGTCAGATTGCACCTGCTATCAAGGTCGATGGTCGGATAATCGTGGACGGCAATCACCGATATATTGCAGGGAGAGTTTTCGGGCGGGAACCTGCAATTCAGCAATGGGCAGGAGGGCGGCCCGGTAATGTGATTTCCTGGGATGAAATTCCAATAGACCCAAAGGCGTGGCCATGATCATCATCCGTTGTGAAACAGGTGACGATGTTTGTGTTGAAGGCTCAGCGCTTCACGGCGCTAAGCTGTCTGGTCTCAACCTTCACCGAGCTTTGCTCGAAGGAGAAGACCTTAGGCAGGCCGACCTGTCTGGTACGGACCTTCGCTCAGCATGGCTGGACGGAGCCGTTCTGGACGAAGCGAACCTGGCGCATGCAAAGCTCCCCGCGTGCAATGCTGCTCGCGCCAGATTCGTTGGTGCGGACCTATCAGGCGCGTTCATGAGAAGCGGAGGATTCGAGGGAGCGGATTTCACCAGGGCCAAGCTCGGTGGCGCGGACGTGGGACGTGCTCGCTTCGCTGGAGCGGTGTTCGATGGGGCGGACCTTAGAGCGATTGACCTCGGCGAAGCAGACTTGAGGGGGGCGCGGGCCGACGCTTCCACCGTGTGGCCCGACGGATTCATGCCGGAGGCCCATGGTGTGATTGTTCGAGCCGCACCCGAGTAGAAGTGAACGAGGATGATCTGAACGAGGATCGATGATGAGCCGCGCCTGCCCCCCCCATATCATGATGTTGCACATCCATGCAGCGGCGGCAGGGGGAGGATGGGACGAAGCACGTGTTCCTCGTGCCGGGGAGCGACGGGCTGATGGTGGCGCAGGTGGTGGTGGAGGAGGGTAGCGCGGCGCGGCGGGTGCAGTACCTGCACCAGGACGCGCAGGGGAGCGTGACGCTGGTGACGGAGGCGGACGGGAGCGCGTCGAAGTCGGCGTACGCGTACTACGAGCCGTTCGGGAGGCGGATCGAGCGCGACGGAGCGCCGCTGGGTGGCTTGCTGGCGGAGCTGCGGCTGGGGCTGACGGGGCACGAGCACGACGACGAGCTCGGGCTGATCAACCTGAAGGGCCGGGTGTACGACCCGAAGCTGAAGCGGGTGCTGACGCCGGATCCTGTGGTGTCGTCGCCGCTGTTCGGGCAGAGCTACAACCGGTACAGCTACGTGCAGAACGATCCGATGAACCTCGTGGATCCGACGGGGTATGAGCCGACGGGTCCGGACTGCACGACGTGCGCGCCGTGGACGCCGCCGGGTGAGGGCGGCGGGGGAGTGACCATCCTCTCGGGGGGCAGCGGAGATGGGGGCGACGGGAACCCTTACTCCAGGGATGGGAGCGCAGATGACCGCGACGACCTAGGTCCGCCTCCGCCTCCGCGGGTGGTGAAGTCGGACGTGGACGGGTTCCAGGGAGCGGGGGCCGGGTCGCACCAGGAGAGCCTGCTGGTGCAGCTGTTGAACGAGCGGGCGCGGCAGGACCGGCTGTACTACGAGGCGCTGCAGCGGGATACGTTCCGGGTGACGCAGTGGGCGATGCTGGGCGCGGGCGCTGCGCTCTTGGTGTGGTCGGGGGGCTACGCGCTGCTGGCGATCGAGGAGCTGTCGGTGTTCGGCGGGGCGGTGGGGATGACGTCGACCCAGGTGGCGGCGGGGAACGCGGCGAGCTTCACGCTGAAGGCGGTGCCGGCGCTGCTGGGCGAGGTCTGGGTGCTGGAAGGGCTGAGCCAGAACGACCCGGGGAAGATCGCCGACGGGCTGATGATGGCGGCCTCCGCGGGCGCCAGCTTCGGCGAGGGGCTGGGGGCGGGGCCGCGGGCGGGGGGAGGAGCGGGACTCCGACTGGTGAATCCTCGAGCGCTGCGTGCAACTGAAGAGCTGTCGAGCAGAAGCCAGGCCGTCAAGATGAGCAAATCCATGGGCGGAAATAAGGGCTTTGGTCCATTCGACCCGATCGATGCAGTTGAGAGTGGCCCTGCGCTCTACATCGTCGATGGTCACCATCGAACCAGTGCCGCGATCAGGGCAAAACTTCGAGAAGTTCCCGTAAGGGTGCGACCGGTATCCTCTGATGAAGAGGCCGAACAGCTGTTTCGTGGTTGGGCAGCCACTCTGAGCGACAAAGGATTCTAGATGGTGACAAGAGACGCGGTGCAACTTCTCTCACAATATGCATTGCTGCAGGGACGCCTGGTGAGGAAGTTCTTGAATTTGTATCGCCCGAAGGATCTCGAGACTTTTCGCGATGTGCCCGGCGGAACCCTGTCACTATACGGTAGGACATGGACACATCGACGACACGGAGCTGGCGTCTCATTTGTGGATCCCAGTGATGTCAAAGTGAATGCGCACGTCGGCATGGTTGAGTTTCCGGAAGGGGTAGATGGTGGACGGCTGTTTGAGTATCTTGAGTCGATTGGTATGTCTGCTATTGTGTTTGATGGGCGAGAATATGGCGTGACAAAGCAAGATATGGACAGGATGCTGGATGAGATGGTGGAGGGTGCGCTGCTTCGAGTAGTCATGACGCGAGGTCGCTTTGCGCACCGAATTTTCGAGCTGGTGCAGCTTCAGGGCGATCGCGATGATGGCGGCAGTGTTTCCGACCCCTGAACTGGAGTGTGCGCCTACGATGCGCGCAGCTCGGCGGCGCCCGTGGAAGACGTGCGGTTGCGGCTGACCAACCTGAGGAGTCAGGTGTACGACCCGAAGCTGAAGCGGGTGCTGACGCCGGATCCTGTGGTGTCGGCGCCGCTGTTCGGGCAGAGCAACAACCGGTACAGCTACATGCTGAACGACCCGATGAACCTCGTGGATCCGACGGGGTACGCGCCGACGGGGCCGGACTGCACGACGTGCGCGCCGTGGACGCCGCCGGGTGAGGGCGGCGGGGGTGTGACGATCCTCTCGGGGGGCAGCGGAGATGGGGGCGACGGGAACCCTTACTCCAGGGACGGGAGCGCCGATGACCGCGACGACCTAGGTCCGCCTCCGCCTCCGCAGGTGGTGACGTCGGACGTGGACGGGTTCCAGGGAGCGGGGGCCGGGGCGCACCAGGAGAGCTTGCTGGTGCAGCTGTTGAACGAGCGTGCGCGGCAGGACCGGCTGTACCACGAGGCGCTGCAGCGGGACACGTTCCGGGTGACGCAGTGGGCGATGCTGGGCGCGGGGGCAGCGCTCTTGGTGTGGTCGGGGGGCTACGCGCTGCTGGCGATCGAGGAGCTGTCGGTGTTCGGCGGCGCGGTGGGGATGAGCTCGACGCAGGTGGCGGCTGCGAACGCGGCGAGCTTCGCGCTGAAGGCGGTGCCGGCGCTGCTGGGCGAGGTCTGGGTGCTGGAGGGGCTGAGCCGGAACGACCCGGGGAGGATCGCCGACGGGCTGATGATGGCGGCCTCCGCGGGCGCCAGCTTCGGCGAGGGGCTGGGGGCGGGGCCGCGGGCTGGTGTGGGCGTGGGAACGTCACCAGGCGTGACACGAACCGCAACGATGACTCAAGAAAGCATTGAGCATATTGCGCTACGGCACTTCCCAACAAGCGGCGCAACTGGCGCCGGAAAATTCGACACTACATCCGTTCGCAGCGTTCGCTCACTTATCAATGAAGCGGTCCTGCATGGCGCTAGCAGGCCCAATACACGAGGTCGTCCGGGTCAGATTGTCGAGTACAACTTCGGGCGGCCAATCGGTACCGATGTGTCCGGTGCCCCAGCGATGCGGCTGCGGGTTGTTCTAACTCCGGGAGAAGTTGTTAAGACAGCATTCCCCTATTGAGGTGATATGATCACGCTGGGATATTCGATCGAGAAGGCGCCTCCAAAAAATGCTGATTTGCGGGAGGTGGAAGACAGCGATATTCATTACGATCTGTTTCTTGGTGACATCGTGTTCCAGGTAAACGGATCTGACCTGAGTGCGCGATGGGGATGGGTTCCAGTGCTCGATTTTGCGGTATGCCTCTACAGAATTTCTGAATCTTTGCGGCCAGGTGTGTGTGAGAGCTTCGAGTTTACGGAGTCGGAGCATCGAATCGATTTTGTGCTGAATGGGGACATCGTTGAGGTTCGCACGACCTACGGGGCTCCATTCGTCTGTGTGTCACATGTCGAGCTCCGGGCCTCGGCGAAGCAGTTTTTGAGGCAGGTGATTGATGAGCTGGAGTCTAGTTACACTACGTTGAGGCACAATCCATTCATTCGTCGACTCTACCCAGAGTGACAAACCTCCGCACGAGCGTACGCGCGGCGGTGGACGGAAGCGCCGGGAGCGGCGGCGTCCGCGTATACGCAGGTATGCCACCGGTGCGGCATCCCGATGGCGCGGAGGCATCTCGTATATCAGGCGATGGGCGCGCTGAGGTGGCGTTGCGTTCTCGTACGAGGATCCGCGCTCGGACCTGATGGGATGGAGCTTTCTCGGATTCGGGAGGGTCGTGTGGGAGCCCAAGATCCCACGCCGGCGCGGCAGGACCGGCTGTACTACGAGGCGCTGCAGCGGGACACGTTCCGGGTGACGCAGTGGGCGATGCTGGGCGCGGGGGCAGCGCTCTTGGTGTGGTCGGGGGGCTACGCGCTGCTGGCGATCGAGGAGCTGTCGGTGTTCGGGGGCGCGGTGGGGATGACATGAGAGCCAGCCCTGGAGGGTCGACGCAGGTGGGGGCGGCGAACGCGGCGAGCTTCGCGCTGAAGGCGGTGCCGGCGCTGCTGGGCGAGGTCTGGGTGCTGGAGGGGCTGAGCCAGAACGACCCGGGGAGGATCGCCGACGGGCTGATGATGGCGGCCTCCGCGGGCGCCAGCTTCGGCGAGGGGCTGGGGGCGGGGCCGCGGGCGGGGGGAGGGGTGCGGATTGGACCGCAATGGAAACCAAGAAAAATCGCCGACGCAGCGTGCGAAAATGGCTGCGAATCAGTCGCCAGACAGATTCAGAAATATATTGGTGGTGAGGTTGTCCGTATCACGCCTAAGGATACGCCAGGTCTCGGCGCGTTCCGAGGTAAGAATTGGGGCTGGTCGCATCATGAAGTCGTTGTGAAAGACGGTCGAGTCTGTGACCTCACTACCGGTTGCGAGGGGGGGTGACAACTTCGGAATATAAAATGCTTTGGGAGTTTGCTGATGGCATCAATTTTAGTTTCTGAGACTGGATCGATTTATGAATGCGCATCGCGAGCTGTTCGATAGTGTCCGGAGGCGAACCGGGATGTATTTCCCGGAGCAGACATACTTTGTCGTTGCGGCATTCGTGCTCGGCTACGATATGGCACATGCCGGCGGTGTGCTCGCTGGATTTCGAGAGTGGCTAGTGCTGCGGCTGGGCATGGGCTCAAACTTGACGTGGATGATGCTTGTGTTGCATGCGGCCTTTCCCGAAGAGTCCAATCCTCATGATGTTGTCATCGCTAGTCCAACGGCGCAACGGCAAGCGATAGATATTCTGTTCGATCTAATTGATGAGTTTCATGAGGTTCGTGCGGAGAGGGACGGCCTACGCAAGCTATTTGTCAGCTACGATTGCTGGGTCAGGCAGCAAGGGATAGAGTAAGAAGCGTTCTCCCTCGTTCGCTCGGACGTGGACGGGTTCCATGGAGCGGGGGCCGGGCCGCACCAGAAGAGCTTGCTGGTGCAGCTGTTGGAGCTTGCTGGTGCAGTTGCTGAACGAGCGGGCACGGCAGATCCCCGCTGCGGCGCGGCCGCCGGCCGATCAGCTCCAGCCCACCTGCAGCACGCACGCCCCCGCGCCGCCGCCCCCGCAGCGCAGCTCGAGGAGGCGCGTGGTCCGCCCCGACGTCGCGAGCAGCGCGCGCAGGAAGCCGCTCACGTAGCGGCACATCACCGGCGCGAGCCCCTCGGGCAGCCAGACGTCGACCTTCGCGCTGTGGGTCGAGGTGCGCTCGAGCTGGACGCGACCCCACGCGTGGAACCGCCGGAGCAGCGGCCCTGCGACCTCCAGCAGCGCCTCCGGGGCGCGCGCGACCTGGAGCCTGCGCAGCATCTCGGGGAGCGCCGCGCTCGCGAGCGCGCCGCCGACGGCCTCCACGCTCCCGGGGACCTCGCCGCCGAGCGCGCGCAGGTACGCGACGAGCGGCGCCGCCGGGTAGAGCGCCGTGTCGTCGGTCGCCGCGGCGATCGCCGCGCGGTCCGCCGGATCGAGGCTGCCCCACGCGCGCGCCTCGACCCCGTCGCCGAGCCGCCGCGCCGCCGCTTCCCTGCAGAGCCGGAAGGCCAGGCCGCGGCTCTGCGGCGCGCCGTCGTGCGGCGCCGGGACCTCCGCCGGCGCGCGCTCCCCGGGGCCCGCGAGGAGCGCGGCCGCGAGCGCGTCGGCGAAGGCGACCGGCGAGGCGAGGCGCCGGGACGGCTCGGGATCGAGCGCCCGCGCCAGGAGGGCGTCGACGCCCGGGGGGAGCCCCGGCCGCGCGCTCGAGGCGGGGGTGAGCTCCCCGCGCCGCTGCATGGCGACGATGCCGTCCGCGCTCGCGGCCTCGAAGGGGGCCCTGCCCGTCAGCATGGCGTAGGTGACCGCCGCGAGGGCGTAGGTGTCGAGCGCCGGCTGCGGATCGGCGGCCTCGGGGATGAGCTGCTCCGGCGCCGCGTAGCCGCGCGTCCCGCCGACGAGGTGGGGCCGCCCGCGCCCGAGGCGCAGCCCGAGCCCGAAGTCGATGAGCACCGCCCGCTCGATCCGCGTGTCGAGCAGGATGTTCCCCGGCTTCACGTCCGCGTGCACGTACCCCTCGGCGTGCATGCTCGCGAGCGCGCCCGCGATCTGGCGGACGACGGAGAGGACCTGGGGGAGGGGCATGAGCCCGCCCTGGGGCGCGCGGTCGACGATGTGGCGGTGGATCGTCTCGCCCTCGACGTACTCCAGGATGAGGTACATGCGCGCGCCGTCGAGCCTCCCCCAGCCGTACAGCTGGACGATGCTCGGGTGCCTGAGCCGCGCGAGCGCCTCGGCCTCGCGGAGCAGCGCGCCGTCGTCCGGCTCGGTCAACACCTTGAGCGCGACGAGCTGGCCGAGGAGCTTGTCGCGCGCGAGGTAGACCTGCGACTGCCCGCCCTCGCCCAGGATCGCGGTGATCCAGTACTTGTCGTCCACGAGATCGCCGGGGGCGAGCCGCGCGGGGGCGTGGCGCCGGGCGAGCGGCTCGGGCGGCGCGGTGCTCTCGGTCGCCGGCAGCGACGTCGCCCGGTCGACCGACTCGGTCACCTGGGGCGAGAGGCCGGAGCGCCGCGCGAGCTGCTCGCTCACCAGCCTGGCCGCGAGCTGGAGGGTCGCGATGCTCCCCGCGTCGAACCGCCGGGGCTCGCCGGACACCGCGCACACGCTCCCGACGGCCCCGACGCCCTCGAGCACGACGGGGAACCCGGCGTACGCGCGGATCATGTTCATGGCCACGAGCGGGTTGTCGGCGAGCGCGGGGTGCTCGCGGGCGTCCTCGACGATGAGCGGGGCGTTGTCGCGCGCGACGTGCTCGCAGAACGACCACGAGCGCAGGGTCCCGCCGGCGAGGGTCAGGTCGCGGGGGAGGCCGGTCGCGCCGAGGAAGATCTGCCTCGACGAGTCGATGACCGTGACCACGCTGGCCGGCGTGCCCACGCCGCGCGCGACGAGCTCGGCGACGACGACGAGCTCGGGGTCGGGGGTCGTGCTGCGCAGGCCGCGCCGCGCGAGCTCGGCGTCGCGCGCGGGATCGTCGAGCGGATCGGCGGCGGCGGTCTGCGCCCGGCGCGACCGGGTGGGGGCGTCGCTCGCCTGCGGGAGCAGCGCCTCGAGGAGCGCCTCCGCGGTGGCCGGTTTGTGGACGACCGCCGCGACCTGCTCGTACCGGCGGATCTGGGCGAGGAAGGCGCGGAACCGGGAGGTGACGATGAGCCGGGCGGGCGGCGGCGTCGGATCGGCCGCGCGGACCCAGCCCTCGCCGGCGGCGCGGTCGAGGTCCGCGACGATGGCGTCGGCGGCGGCGCAGTCCTCGGGGGCAGGGCGCGCGCCGGGGGGCATGCAGACGGACCAGCCGGCGCCCCGCAGCACCTCGGCCATGTAGTCGCGCTCCGTGGCGATGGGCTCCAGCAGCAGGACCTTGCGCGCCATGCGCCCGTCAGCGTACCTCGCCGGGGCGGAGCGAGGCGCGGGGCATCGGGCCGGCGCGGCCGCGGCAGGCGGGCGCGTGGGTGGCGGCGGGCGAGCTGGGGGGCGCGCGAGCGCGGCGGTCGGTCGTCTCCGGACGATCCCAGCGGTCGTCCGCGGACGGGAGGGGGTGTCCCTTCTGCCCGAGGCGGAGAGCATGTTCGCTGGCGCTCCAGAGGATTCACCCGGGGAGGGGGGAGGCGCCCGCGCGTCCCAGCCACCCTTGCAGCGCAACCGAGGAGCGTCGAGCTGCCGAATCTCGTCGCGGGAGTGATCGCCGGCAGGGCGCCTAAGCGTACATTTCGCGCCTACGGGGCGCGAGTGGGACGAGGGCAATGCGCGAGCGGGGTTCGGTTGAAGAAATGCGGTATCGATTACAATCAGGCGCGTCCACAGCGTCAGGAAGACACACGTCCCCCTTACCCCCACGATGATTTCGGCTGGTTCCGGGCTCAATTCAGCCAGCGGGCGAGCTGCGAGCGCTCGGGTACGTGCAGCTTCGTGCCCCGAGCCGAGCGGGCCAACCGTCCCGGCACGAGGATCAGCGCGCGGCGCAGCCACGGCGTTCGCCAGCTCGCCAGGTGCGGAACATGGTCCAGCACATACCGGCGCATCAGGTTGGCGGTCAGCAGCTTCAGCAGCAGCGCGGCATGATTGGCGTTGAAGCTGTGGCTCGGCACGCGACCGCATCCCCACCCGTGCTTGAGATCGCCGATGAGCGGCTCGATGCCCGCGCGCAGGTCATACCGCGCCGCGACGTCTTCCGGCGCTTCGACCGGCTCGTTGGTCAAGAAGACCTGCACCGTGTAGTCGAGGCCCTCCCAGAGGTAGATCTGCTTGCCGTTCTCCCGGTCGCGTGTGCGTACGGCAATCACGCGGACACTATCCGGCCAATCGCTGCACCGGAACGGGACCTCGGCCACCTGCCGCCGGGGACGACCGTCGGCATCCCAGTCGAGCCCATGGTCGACGACCATGCTGTGCAGCGCTTCGAGCGCTTCCTCGTCGAAGCGGCACAGATCCCGGTAGACGGTATCGATGCTGGGGACGACCCCGCCCGCGAGGCGTACGAAGAGCGGATCGACGGCGAGCGCCTCGATGCCGAAGACGCGCTCCTCGCCGGCGAGCGCGCTGTCCATCAGCAGGCGCATCTGCGCGGCCATGGGGTAGATCACCGAGCGGCCCGTCTTCAGCCGGGAAAGGCTGCGGCTCAGGGCCGCGTCGACGCCGAGCTCGCGGATGAAGGCGCCGAACGGGGCAAGCCCTGCGACCCCCGTCAGGTTCGTCTCCGTGGGGTTGACGTGGAGTGTGGAAGGGTCTGGCCGCCGGATGCGCTTCTGGTGCCGCCCGTCGCCTTTCCTCTTGAACCCAAGCTGGCGCCGGCGCACCTTGGAGGTGCTCGGCGTGCGTCTTCGTTTCGTCATAGCAACCGGGACCGGTCGCCACGCCGAGCCTTTCTTTCAAGGCGTTCCGTTTACGCCGCCAGCTTTCTCACCCCTCGGAGCGGCTTCGTAGGCGCGAAATCCACGCTGAGTAGGGTCGACGGGGAGGCTCTGTGAACCGGTACCGATAGCGCATGGGTGTAGCTTTCATACTGACACCCGAATCGCCTCCGGAAGTCGCTGAGCGCGACGACGTTCTCCATCAGCGTGACATCCGCTCTATAGGTTGCGGCGAGCAACGCCCACGCCCGGTCGAATCGGTCGCTCTGGACCAAGGAGCGGAAGGTGAGGATGGCCTGACCTCCCTCGTGCCTCCAGCGCATGCCGCTGCGCTTCATCCGCTGCGTCGCGAGCGTCTTGCAGGCTGCTTCCACCACCCCGGAGCCGATGGGCAGGCACGCTGCCCGCCAGGTCGCATAATGCATGCGATGGCGATGCTTGCGGAAGTAGGCCAATTCGTTCGCGAGTCGACCGCTGCCGGGGTGCTGCTTGGTCAGATGGAGGAGTGACCGGATGATCTTCTCCACTCCGTCGGGATCCTCCAGCAGCACACGGCGCAGCTTGTCAAACTGTGCCCGGCACTTCACTGTCCCTTCGCCGTAGGCCGCGCTCAGGGCGACGTTCAGGTGATCGGCGGCATGGTAGAAGTCGATGACCTCGGTGCTGGGCGGGAGCGCGCCGTGGAGGAAATCCCAGTTGTCATTCGCGCCGTCGGCGACCGTCACCAAGGTCAAGTCCGGCCTTTGCGCGAGGGCCGCCCCCAGCTCTTCGGCTAGTATCTTCTTCAGCGTGGACTTCTTGAACTCCGGCATCCGGCCGAACTTGACCGTGCTCAACCGCTCGCCGGTCGCATCGTAGAACGACACGGTCCCGCACCCGACCTCCTGGTAACCCGCCGGGCCGCTCGCCGGCCTGCCTTCCGCCGTCGCTCGGGCGCGCTTCTCCTCGCGCTCGCCGTCGCGCATCGGCACCAGCACTCCGTCGAGCGAGACCGCCACGGTCGCGGCCTCCGCGGGTACGAGGTCGTCGGCACGGAGTTGCGGCTCGAACGCCTCGCGCTTCGCTTCCCACTCGCGGCTGAGTTGCTTCGGGAGCCGATCGAGGCTGCTCTTCGACGGCTGCATCTGGCCGAGTTTCGCGCACAGCGTCTCGGTCTCTTGGGGCGTCATGAGCGACACCATGAACACCGCCTGCTCCGCAGCCAGCGGCGTCCAGTGCTTCTCGACGATGCCCGCCCGCAGCTCCAGCGCGCTGACCGCACGCTCGCCATCGCGTCTCGTCGAGTAGAGCGTCCGCTCGACCCGCACCGGTCCAGCCGCTGACATGTACGTCTCCTCGCAGCGGAGCACCCGCCGATGGGGTACGCCGTCGATCAGCACCACCGGCGCGTCGATGTCGAACCGCTGCAGCTCCTCGGCGAGCAGGTCTCGCTCAATCTCTGCCATCCTCCCGCGCAGCTCGCGCTCGAAGGAACCGAAGTCGTCCACCGGCGGCTTGCCCTGGCGCTCTTCGAGCAGCTCCTTGAGGCGATCGAGCGTCTTTCCCTTCGTTTTCGCAGATGCCTCAGGTACCGCCGTCACCGTCGTTCGTCTGGCCATGCCATATCAATTCCGAACAGCCGCGACATTTTCTCACGCCTCCAAGATTTCTGTCACCGCACGGACCTGCCCGCCCGGCAAACTTCAATGATTTCGTGTCAGTGTGGGATCTACACCCATAGCGCATTAGCGGCGACGCGCCCGGGCCCACGCGACAGCGCACGTGAGCCTGATGTCAGCAAGGTGGACGGTCGCGCCGAGCTCCAGGAATCTCACGCCAGGCCGCGGCGCCGAGCCCATGGCTTTCAAGCGGCGCACGTCGACGAGAGCCTGCTGAGCGCGTTCCCGCGCAGCGTCATTCCAGAGGAGCGGCGGCGGCGAGTCTACTGGAACGGCGTGCTCGCGCGCGCGGAGGTGAGCTCCAGCTACAAGCCGGCGCGCAAGCTATGGCGTCGCGAGCGACAAGGCCACTACATGCCCAGCACGGTCGGCGTGCGAGTCGCCGGCGAAGCGGGCAAGCCGGACACCTACGTGCCGCTCGATCGCCTGCTAGGTTGCGACATCCTCGAAGAACAGGGCGCGCCAGACGCAGCCAGCCGGGCTCATGTCACGAGCCCGTCCTGAAACGTGATGCTGCCGAGCACGAACGTCTGCTCGGTGTACCGCCTGTCACTCGTTCCAGTTCTTCCACTCGTTCCAATTCTTGGACTGAGTCTGCCACACGCCCGTGTTGTTGTAGTCGCCACCGTCTTTGAGGAACGCGTCCTTGCGGGAGTTCTCCCCGCCGAGGTGCCAACGCATCCAAGCAACGTTCGCTCCGGCGCCGTCCCAAGGCCCCGAGCCGTGACCACCGCCCTTCATCTTGCCGAGCCAGACTGGCCCCTTGTTGCCGGCGTTGTTGAAGTCACCCTCGGCGTTGGGCGCCTCTTGACCCGTTTCACCGTAGATGATGCCGACAGGGATCTTGAGATTGACGAGGGCGTTGTGCTCGAAGGAGCCGCTGTTGTTGAGCAACGCGGTGGAGACGCGCTTATCGGTTTGAGCAGCCGCTTCCGACGACAGCCCGCCCATCGAGTGCCCGAACACACCAACGCGGTCGAGGATCAAGCGGCCGTACATGGGGCTGTTCTGATCGGCGTCCTGAGCCTCCAGCCAATCGATCGCCGCCGACATGAGCACGGCGTCGCCCGTCGACTCTCGAATACCGACGAGGACGAAGCCGTGCGAGGCCATGCGCGTCAGCAGCTGTAGGTAGTCGCGAGGAGGGGTACCTCCGCCCGGACCCCAAATGGCCACCGGGTGCTTCTTGTTGGGCTCGGTGGTGAGCGTCGTCGGCCTGACGAGAATGTGGCCACCGCCGCTGAACGAGAGGTCCTGAACCGTCGTCTCGAGCGGTCCGTTAGCGTTCACATTGTCACCCGCCAGCACCACTTCGGGCCGATTGACCTGGCCGCCGCTACCGCCCGCGCCCGAGTCGCTGCCTCCGGAGCTCGTGCCGGTGCCTGCGGACCCCGCAGTGGTACCACCCGAGCTGTTGCCAGCGGCCTCGCCCGTGCCGCCCGCTCCGGCGGGGTCAGCGCCGCCGCCAGAGCTGGTATCGGTTCCGCCCAAGCCCGCGGCGCCCGAGCTCGAACCGCTCGCCCCTGGGCTGTAGCCGTCGCCGGGAGCGGACTCGCTCGAGCAAGCAAGAACTAGAATGAGAACAGAAGGAGCTAGTTGCCTCATGGGATACCTCGGAGCTCCGAGCGCGCTTTCTTGACGACGGCCCTCAGGCCAACCTGCTACCGGAGCGGAAAAATCCGAACGACTCGCTGCTGTGCGGCGGCTGCGATGTGAGCGCACACATGACCCGATTCCGCTACGAAGTCCACCTATTCCGCTGCCGCGCGATTGTTCAAACCGCGCTAAACTCGAGGACTTCGGCCGGACGGCTCTAGCGCCCGACGGCGGGAGTATCGTCACCTCGTGAGCCTGACCGAGCCGACCGACTTTCCCATGCCGGAGGTTGACGCCAATGGGGTCGACCAGTAGTGTACAGCTATACGGTAGGATGCCTTCCGCTTGGTGCGACGTCGCGGTAATCGCAGGCGGTTCACGAGTGGAAGGCCTGTCTGATCGCATAAGGCCCGTTCCGTCGACAAACTCGTACAGTCGGACTGCACGAGCCAGCAACGGCTCCGAGAATCTTGCTTTGCGGAACGCGTTTGCTTGTCCTTCTATGGAACGTAGTGTCAAGCCAGATCCCTCCCGATCGCCGACCGTCCTCTTCAACGGAGGCGTCCGCTCCCAGTCGGCACGTGCGGCGTGGCTTGTCCGGGTTCGGCTGGCTTTTGCGACGGGGCTTGCCCGCGTTCAGCTGGCAAGCGCGGCGAGCCTTGAGCGCTTCCCGGTCGGTCACGCGTCCGCGATTGGCGTTGGAACCGCTGGCCAATACGGAGGATGACGGTAGCTCCCTTTCTGGGGTGTTTTCGCTGGCATCCTCGACGAGATCGAAGCCCTGTTGTTCTCGCGCACGGAGCGGGAACCATCCTTCTATCTGGGCCTCTTCTGACCATGGCTTCTTTCGGTACTCCGAGGGGGCATAGCCTATCCGAGGGACCTCAGGTCGACTGCGCCTGGGCCAGGACAAGCATGGATACTCACCCTCGAACCTTGCTCGTCTCCAGCTGCTGCGCCGGCGATTACACCGCTGCTGGGGATTGATAAATCCACACGTGAGACGAGTCTTTAGCCTTGCTTGCGATGCTTCGTCAGGTCGTACTTCTCCTTGCTCTTCCACATCGAAAGAGCGATTGCGGCGATCTTGCGGGCGATCGTCAGCTTCGCCAGGTTCGGCTTCGTGCCCGCATCGATCAGCCGCTGGTAGTCCTGTTGCAACGGCTCGTTCGGCAGCTGCGTGATCACCGTCGTCGCCGCGCCCTTGAAGACGTTCTTCAGCGTGCGGTTGTGATTCAGGTTCAAGCCGCGCGTCTTCTGTACCTCGGCCCGCCTCCAGCCGCCTTCTTTGTTCTGGATCCAGTCCGACGTCGAGCGCATCACGATCCCGAGGCCGCAATACGACCAGAACTGCCGCTTGGTCCGGAACCGCGCCGGCGACACGACGATGGGCATCATCTGCGCCACCCGGATCGGCCCCAGCCCAGGGCACGACTCGAGCACCCGGCTCATCGGGTGTCGGTGCGCTTCGGCGACGAGGCCCTTCTCCGCTCGCCGCCGCACCGCTTCCACCGCATCGTACTGCGCGTAGAGCATCGTCGCCGCCGCACGGCTCGCGTTGGGCAGCTTCTCCAAAAACTCCCCGCGGCCCTGCTCCGAGTACACGCTCTTGCCCGCCACGGCCACGCCGCGCGACCGAAGCAACGCTTTGATCCGGTTCTGCACCCGCACCACGTCCTGCACGATCATCGCGTGGGTGCGGCCCAGTTCGCCCAGCGTCTTGTACTCGCCCACCTCCTTGAACACGCGCGTCTTGATCGCTCCCGTGCGCAGTTGCTCGGCCAGCCGGAACGCGTCGCGCACGTCGCTCTTCTGGCCTCGGCTCTCCGAGACCATCGCCACCACGATCTCCTCCGCGTGCGGCGAGAGGATCTCGTAGAGCCACCTGCTTTGCGTCCCTTCCTCGAACACCACGTGCCTCTTGCCGGTGATAGTCTTGAGTGCTCCACGAGCGCTTGGCCGTTCGTCTCGACCACGTGCGACCCCTGCCGCTTGCCGCTCTCCCCAATCACCGCAAACGTCCTGCTTGCGGCGTGAACATCCAGACCGATATACTTCTGCACTGGCGCCCCCTTTCGCAGCTGCGTGGACCTGCAAACCAGCGCTGGCCTCGACGAACGGAGGGCGCCAGCCCTTCCGCAGGCTCGCTGTCATGGGCTCGCTCGCCTCGACGCCACCCTCGCGGCCAGTCAGCCCCACCTGCCCCGAGCTCGAGCCCCCAGCGGAGCGCCCCTCCGCCGTCGCCCACGGTTCGCGTGAGGCACCGCGCGCAGCTCGTGTCCGGGCCGCCGCAGGCGCCCGCGCAGCGGGGCGATGCGCCTGGACACGAGCGAGCACGGTGCCACCGTCCCCAGGCGACGGCGAAGATGCGCCCACGTCGCCGGTCGGACCGGCGCCGTCGGCGCATGCGGGGATCTGCGGGCACGGGGCTGCGGACGCCACGTTCCCAACATGCCTATCCGCCGCGCCCGCGCGAGCGGAGGAGCCTCCGTCGGCAGACCCAGATGCCGCAGGATAGCGACGATCGCCGACGGCTCCTCCACGGTAGTTGCCGGCGGCGTAATCGGCGAGCGTGGCCTTGAGCTCGGTGGTCATGAGGCTCGGGTTGCCGGCAGCCTCGAGTGATCGAGAAACGCAGACGTGCCCAGCGCACGCGCGCCGGTGCCCCGTCGTCGGGCTTCATCGGGTGGCTCATCGGCGCCTCCTTCGCGGCGGCGCCAACGCGGACATGGGGACGGCGCAGCTCCTCGACGGACACGGACCGGCCCGTGGCGGGCGCGCCGCCGCCCCGTAATCGGCGAGCGTGACCTTGAGCTCGGTGGTCATGAGGCTCGGGTTGCCGGCAGCCTCGAGTGATCGAGAAACGCAGACGTGCCCAGCGCACGCGCGCCGGTGCCCCGTCGTCGGGCTTCATCGGGTGGCTCATCGGCGCCTCCTTCGCGGCGGCGCCAACGCGGACATGGGGACGGCGCAGCTCCTCGCGGGACACGGACCGGCCCGTGGCGGGCGCGCCGCCGCCCGCGGGTCTTGGCTCATGAGGGCCTCCTTCACGAGCGACGTCTCGTCGTCGCTCGAGTGTTCGACCCTACATTGCCGCGGAATCCCCGCGGAGATCACCTCCTCTGCGGGGCGCGAGGCTCAGGCGCTCCCCCTCAAGAAACGTGATCCGTAGGGCACCGAGATCGTCGTGAGCGGCGCCAGCAGCTCGAGCATCGTCCTCACCTGCTGCGTCTGCGTACCCTCGAGCCGATCGACGATCGAAGCCGGCACGCGCCCGACGTCGGCGCCGATGAGTCGCGCGCAGATCGAGACGAACACCCCCGTGCGCAGGAAGGGGCCCTGCCACCAGCCGAGCCATCGGCGCGTCGTGCGCGCCGGCACCCCAGTCCGCCGCCGGATCTTCGCAGCCGCGCGGAGGGCGAGCGCGACGATGGTCGCCAGGATCACCACCGCCCCCCAATAGACCCGCGGCCCGAGGAAGCGCACCGACGGCGGCATCGCGCGCTTCCGACAGCCCTCGCGCCGGCAGCACAAGCTGAACCGACGGGCGAACGCCTCGCCCGCTGGCGCGACGAGGGCCCCACGCGGCTTGCGGTCGCAGTCGCACCGGTGCAGCGGCCCGTCGCACACGGGGCAGCCCTCGGCCGCGACCCGGCGCGTCACCGCCTCGTCCACCTCCACCAGCACCCTGAAGAACCCGCGCCCAAGATGGGGGTCGTCAAGCATGGTCTACCTCCGGTCCTGAAACCCGGAGGGGAGCCCCCTCGGACGAACTTCACCAAGTTCAGTGAGGGGGCTTCCTTGTGCGCCCCTCAAACAAGTTGATCAGGATGGGCCCCAGCCCCCTCCATCTCCCTGACGGTTCTCATTCGCGCGCGGGCGGCTCGTCGGAGCGCGCCGTCGGGAAGGTCGCGGTCACGGCGCGCTGACTGCCGAACGCTTGGGGCTGCACACGATGCCGCCCGTGCAGCAGCGTCGCCCGCCAGCGCGGCCCGCCGACCGCGCGCCTGGAGCCGCCGACCGCGCGAGGGTAGCTACTCCTGCCACATCCGAACCTCCGTTGTTGTGGCGTTTCGGGTTCGGGACAGAGCCTGAACGAGCGCGCGTGAGGCGGCCCGAAATGGTAATTCTGACGATCCGGTAACTCGTCGCGAGTTACCGGGATCTAGTCAGGCGGGGAACCCGCTCTGATGACGCGCAGTTAGGCCGTTTCGAGAGAGCGCCCGAGGGGCCGATTTTGGAGGGGCGCGAAGGGGTCGATTTGGTAATTTCGCGCGGGGTCGGCTGCGCGTCTCCGGCGAGCCGCCGACCTCCGCTTTGTCGCATGCGACAGGGCGGCGCGCGCCGGGCACAACCGCGGGCCGGCCCGAGCGGCGCTGCGCGAGCTCGTCCTGGCGGACGCCGGGGCGGCCTGGGGCTGGCGCCTGGACGCGAGCACGCGGCGGGGCGCGAACTCGGCGCACGGGGCCGCGGAGCTCGTCCACACGGGAGGCTGACGGCAGGCGGAGCTCGTCCAGGTGGACGTACGCGCGGCCGGCGGACGCGGCGCCGGGAGGGCTGGCCCCGCTCGACGGCCGGGCGGTGGGATCGCCGGAGGGGTCACCCCGCACACCGAGGTCACCTGATCGGGCCCCAGCGAATGCCAGTCAGGTCACGGTGCCACGTGAGAACCGGCGTCCTCTTGGTCGCACGTTACATCAGACTTTAATGCCGTCACCCTCGCCAGGCGCCGACTCTTGTACTGTGCTTTAACGCTCTTTAAAGTTGAACGGAAAAATGAAGGCTTCGCCCTGGCAGGTTTGTGGTTCGGTGCTTTTGTAGACGCATGAGCTCGCGGCGCTGGTACGAGCTCGCGTGCGGAGTTGTCCGCGCGCCGAGCCACGTCCTGGAAGAGTGTTTCCAGATGAACAAGCAGACCCGGTGCCACCTGCGCGCGATCGCACGGCTGCACGCCGAGATCGGCAACCTGTGTGATCAGCTTGAAGCGCCCTGGAACGCCGTGCGAAGGATCGCGCACGCGCCGGGGGCGGCGGAGCAGTGGGAGCGCGCGGCGCAGGTGCTCGGTGAGCTCGTGGAGAAGCGCCGGGCGACGGCGCCACGCCGGTCGAGGCTGGAGGCTGCGCGCCTGGAGGCGCTGAAGCGAATGGGACCGCCGATGGAGGGGGGAGGAAGACTTGCAAGCAGCCTGCGAGCAGCGTGGGAGGCGGCAGAGCGCGGGACGCCCGCGGTCTCAAGCCCACGTCCGAGCGATCGGCATGCTAGTCTGCGGTGCAGAGCTACCCGCCGGGAAGCGCGCCAGTCGAGCACATGAAGCGGCGTCGCGTTGGACTTTCGCCGCGTACCTCTCCCGTGCGTGCCGATCGCGCCCGCTCGCCGATCCTAATTCAGGGAGCAGGCGACGCTGGCGCACGCGCGACGTCGTGCAGCTCCAGGTGCGTCAAGGAGTGCTGCCACGGCGCCGGTACGGCGCCGCGCTCGGCCCGATGGACGAGGCCGACGGCGCAACGTTCGCCGACGTCCGCCTCGATCTCTGCGACGGCGTCGCGCCCGCCCGGGGTGGACAAGGCCCGATGGGTGGCTCTACGTCGCCTCCACGCGCGGCGTCGCCGGAGCGCGCGAATTACCAAATCGAGTCCTTCGCAAGCCCCCATTTTCTGCCCCTCGGCAGGGCTTTCCAGAACACCCAACCCCGCGATGCAACAGGGTGTTTTCCCCAGGCAGGTCTCCGGGCAATTCATGTCGAATCACCGGCGACACGGAATTACCGTTTCGTGCTCCTTTCAGAAGCGGCGGTCACGGTCGCGCACGAACCCAACACGAATGGAGGTATAGTATGACACGAGCGGCTCTCGCGCGTGTATCGGCACCGCTTGCTCTTCGTCAGGCTGGTAACGGCACGCTCGCCATCGACAGAGAGAGCCTGGAGACGCCCGCCGGCGGATGGTCCAGCCCGAAGGTGATCGGCCAGCCAGCGACGGCGACGGCAACCGCAACGCTCGCGATCCCGCTGGATGGGCTGACGATCACGGCGCCGCAGCCGGAGATGCTCTCGCAGAAGAACGTCGAGTCGGTCACCGGTATCCCGGCGCGCGTCTTCCTCGACACGATCCGCGCGCCGGGCTTTCCCCTGCTGATCACCAAACTCGGCAAGTTGCGCGTGGTCCAGCGCGAGTCGTTCGTTGCGTACCTGCGGGCGCTGGCCAGTGAGCCGGCGTCGCGTCGCACCGCCGAGGCGGATGAGAACACGCGGGTTGCCGCCGTGCTTGCCTCTGCCGGGCTCGAACCTGTTCCGCAGCGGCCCACCGGCCGAGCGAGCGCCCGTCACGCCGATGCGAGGCGTGCTAGGCTGGCGCTGAAGTAGAGCGGGCCCGCTCGGCGCTACCAACGCCGGACGGGCCCTTGATCGACCCCCGCGTTCCCGGAGACCGACCCATGACCGACGTACCGCAGCTGCGGGCGCGCGCCAAGCGCTCGCCGGCAGTCGCTACCTCGTCCGTTCCTTCAGCCGGATCAACCGAGCGCCGCGCACGTGCGAGCCGCCCTGGTGGGCGCGCCTCGCCGCCGGAGGCGGGAGCCGCGCCCGGTGCGAGCTTACCGGGAGCGTCGAGCTCTGCAGAGCGCCCGCAGGGCACCGCGCCATCAGCGGCAGGCGACAAGCGCGCCAACGGCTCCGGGTCAGTCCGGCTGCGCAGGAGCACGTGGACCGCGCGTCTGAGCCTCGGCGAGGCGGGGCGACGCACGTTCAGCCTGCCGACGTGTCGGACCGAGCACGACGCCAACGCGCGGCTGGAAGTGTTGGCCGATCTCAGCAGGCACCTGCTCGCTGCCGGGCAGATCGTGCTCGGCCTGCCGCTGCTGGAGCAGGCTGCCGCGCGCGAGGGCAGCGCGCTCCGTGACGTCCGGCTCGCGATCAACCACCTGTGCAGGGGCGAAGCGCGCGCCCGTGCCTCCGGGGAAACCACGTTCGCCGAGTTCGCTGAGCGGGTTCTTTCTGGAAAGCTTGCCGAGCAGTATCCGGATCATGTGAAGGCGATTCGGACAGCCGATAAATATGAGCAGAGGCTGGGCCACGTGCTCGACGTGCTAGGCCCTGTTCCCCTCGTGCGCTTCACACTCGACCATGCTGACCACGCGATGTCACGGCTGCCGGTGCACCTGGAGCCCGGATCGCGCCGAAATATTGCGATTGTCATCCATCGGCTACTGGCACTGGCTGCCTACCTTGCGCGCATCATCGCGCACAACCCGCTGCCACGCGGGTGGATTCCGAAGATAGAGAATAACAAGGCAAAGGGTTACTTGTACCCCGACGAGGATCAACGCCTCATGAGGAGTCAGTTGGTCCCGCTGTGCTTCCGGATCTACTACGGCTTCCTCACGCGCGAGGGAATGCGAGCCGACGAGGCCGGAACTCTCGAATGGTCGGATGTCGACCTTGACCGGGGAGCCGTTGTTCTCGATGAGAACAAGACCGATGACCCCCGTGCCTGGGCACTATCGCCTGATGTGGTGCGCGCGCTTCGTGCTTATCGCGAGCTCTGGCCGGACAATCGGCGTGTCTTCGTCGGGCCAAAGTGTGACCCCTTGCCGGGTTGTCACGGGGCGGAACCCTTCAGAGAACACCTCCAACGCGCGGGAGTCGATCGACCCGACCTGTTCGAGACCACGGAGTCGAGGCTGAACATCCGATTGCACGACACTCGAGCGACCTTCATTACCATCAAGCTCGCGAATGGTCGCACGGAGACGTGGATCTCCGACCGAACCGGACACAAGTCGAGCGGCCAGATCCACCACTACAAGCGCGCCGCGCGCAAGATCGCCGAGCTTGGGCTGGGCGACTTTGCCCCCCTGGACGAGGCGATCCCCGAGCTGAGAGGAAAGGGCGGCTCGGTAGGAGGAGGCCAACCCGCGTCCGCTGGAGCAGGCATGGGCTCGGCGAGCGCCGAAGCTTCCGCCTCCGGCGCGCCGCCCGGTCAGACGGCGCCCCCGGACGACGTCCCCGCCCCCCGCCACGGCGGACGCTGGCGCCTTCACAGGCGGTTCGTTGGGCCCGCGTTGGGCCACGCCGGAAGAGGACTCGGCCACGCGGCAGTCGGAACCAATTGAAATAATAGATATTTCTGCCGCTGACGCCTCGGCGCCGGAGATGTCATCGCGGAACATCTCGACGAGGGCGTTGTGCTCGAGCGTCGGCATGACGGTCGGCCTCGAGCACGCCCCATGCCGGCGCGAAACGACGGGAGAACCCGAGGAGACGGGCTGCTCAGGGGGTGGCGGCGCCATGGCGGAGCTGGCGACCGGTGCGAGATCAAGAGCCAGGCCTGACGCGCCCGGATGAATCTCGTGCGAGCACCGAGCACCAGAGTCGCCACGACCAACCACTCGAGCGGCATCGGTTCTCCTCCGTGGGCGCACAGGTGCGCCTCGATCGCGCTGTCGATCGCGGTCCTCGTCTCCGCCGTCGCATGCGAGCCGTCCGGCGGTGGCGGTGGCGCCGGCGGTGAGGGCGGCGGCGCCGGCGGTGAGGGCGGCGGCGCCGGAGGCGAGGGCGGCAGCGGCGCCGGAGGCGAGGGCGGCAGCGGCGGCGCCGGAGGCGAGGGCAGCGGCGCCGGCGGTGAGGGCGGCAGCGGCGGTGCCGGCGGCGAGGGCGGCGCCGGCGGCAGCAGCACCGCCCCCACGCTGGCGTGGGCGCGGGTCTACGGCGGCCCCGGGGTCGATCAAGGCCATGTCATCGCGAGCGACGCCGAGGGCAACTTCTATGTCACGGGGAGCTTCGAGGGCACGGTCGACTTCGGTGCCGGCCCTCTGACCAGCGGCGGTCAAGACGACATCTTCCTCCTCAAGCTCGGTCCGTCGGGCGAGCTGCTCTGGAGCAAGCGCTTCGGGAACGATCATGACGAGCGAGGGACCCGCTTGGCCACCGACGGAAACGGCAACATCTTCCTCGCCGGTGTCTACAACGCAAACATCGTCACCCCCGGCGAGTCCGATAACGTGGACTTCGGTGGAGGACCGCTCCCGGGCGACGACCCCGGCGAGTACGGTTTCCTGGTGAAGCTCGACCGCGATGGCAACCACGTCTGGAGCTGGGATTCTTTCGATTTCCGTGTGACCTCGCTGGCCGTCGACGCGACCGGCCACGTGTACACGGTCACCAGCTCTTTCCAGTACGGCGCCTACCTCGCGAGGAAGGACGGCGCCACGGGTGGACAGCTCTGGGGGACCTGGATCGTCAATGGAGGGGGTTGGCCATTCACCACGAGCCTCGCGCTCGACAGCGCGGGCAACGTGGTCTTCGCCTCGGGTACCGAGTCCGGTCCCGGGGTCTGCCCCTGCCAGCAGAGGTTCGGCGTCGGCAAGCTCACGCCGGCGGGCGGGCTCCTCTGGCGGCGGTCTTTCAGCGACGGCGAGCCGTCGCCGGGCGCCGCCACCTATGGAGCGATGGCCCACGTGGTGGCGGTCAACACCGCGGACGAGATCTTCGTGGCCGGCCACTCACTCGGAAACGTCGATTTCGGCGGCGGCGTGCTTCCCGCCGGGGACGTCCTCGTCAAGCTGGACCCGAGCGGCGAGCATGTCTTCAGCCGCCCGTCCCACAGAATCTTCTTCATGGTCGGCGATCGCGACGGCAACATCCTCGTCGATGACGGCCACATCGTCAACTTGGACCCGAACGGGACGAAGCTCTGGACGCTACCGTTCTGGGTGCCCCTGAGCCGCGTCAGCGTCTCCCCGCTCGGCACGATCGCCGCGACCGGCAGCACTACCACGGCGCTCGACTTCGGCGACGGTCCGCTCCCCTTCGCAGGGGCCCTGGATATCTCCGTCGTGGCGCTCAACCCATGAGGCGCGTCGCGCGACGGGGGGCGCCGTCGCGCGACGGGCCGCGCCGCTCGCCGATCAGATCCCGGCCGGGCTCGAGGTCAGCGCGCCGCCGAGCGAGATCCAGCTCGACCAGCCGCCGTCATAGTACTTGTGCCAGATGGCGTTGTCGGTGCCGCGCGCGAACACGACCAGGCGCCCCTCGGGCGTCACCGCGGAGCCGGGCTGATCCACCATGGCGCCGCCGAGCGAGATCCAGCCGGACCAGCCGCCGTCATAGTACTTGTGCCAGATGGCGTTGTCGGCGCCGCGCGCGAACACCGTCAGCCGCCCCTCGGCCGTGACGACCGCCGACGGGCCCGAGGCGATGGCGCCGCCGAGCGAGATCCAGCTGGACCAGCCGCCGTCGTAGTACCGGTGGACGAGCTCGCCGCTCGAGCTCCTCGCGAAGACGACCAGGCGCCCCTCGGCCGTGACGACCGCCGCCGGATCGTGCGTCGTCGCGCCGCCGAGCGAGATCCAGCTGGACCAGCCGCCGTCATAGTACTTGTGCCAGATGGCGTTGTCGGTGCCGCGCGCGAACACCGTCAGCCGCCCTTCGCGCGTCACGGTCGCGGCGGGGGCCGACGCGAGCGGGCCGCCGAGCGAGGTCCAGCCCGACCAGCCGCCGTCATAGTACTTGTGCCAGATGGCGTTGTCGGTGCCGCGCGCGAACACCGTCAGCCGCCCTTCGCGCGTCACGGTCGCGGCGGGGGCCGACGCGAGCGGGCCGCCGAGCGAGGTCCAGCCCGACCAGCCGCCGTCATAGTACTTGTGCCAGATGGCGTTGTCCGAGCCCTTCGCGAACACCGTCAGCCGGCCCTCCCGCGTGAGCGTGGCGGAGGGCGACGAGGTGAGGCTCCCGCCGAGCGAGGTCCAGCTCGACCAGCCGCCGTCGTAGAACTTGTGCCAGATGGCGTTGTCCGAGCCCTTCGCGAACACGACGAGCCGCTGCGTCACGTCGCGCAGGATCGGGGACTCCTCGAGGATCGACGTGATCCTGACGCCGGAGTTCGCGCCGCCGATCGAGGTGCACCCGCCGTTCGTGTGGACGCCGACGATCTTGCCGGACGCGGCGTGGAGCACGCCCGAGCCGGAGTTGCCGCCGAGCGTGTCGAGCGAGCCATACTGGATATAGTCGCCGCTGAAGCTGGTGGCGGGGCCCGCGTCGACCTGCTTGGGCTCGCCGCTCGGGTGGCCGATGACGGCGAGCATGTCGTTGACGGCGGCGTCCGTCGTGGAGACCACCGTGAAGCCGTAGCTCGCCGCGGCGCTCCGCGCGAGCTGCACGACGGCGTAATCGAGGCCGCCTAGCCGGTGCTCGCGCAAGGACACGATGTCGAACGACTCCGCGGTCCTGAGGTTGCCGCTCGGGTCCTCCTGGTAATCGAAGTTGACGCGCATCTCGACGGCCCCCTGGCTCGCCGAGATCGGCGTGCTCGAGGCGGTCCGGGGCCAGGTCCAGCCGTTGCCGTCGGGGTCGAAGCAATGGCCGGCGGTCAAGAAGAGGTTGTGCGCGATCAGCGTGCCGGAGCAGGTGCGGGTGCCGCTCACGTTGCCCGGGTTCGCGTAGCGGGACGCGAGATCGCTCTTCCACTGGATCTGCCCGACCGGGGACTCGCGCGCTCCGACGAACCCCGCCGTCACGCCGAGCGTGCCGTCGTACTGCTCGACGTGCTGGAAATCGGCCGTCGTGCCGCAGATGGAGGGCTGTGCGACCTCCCCCACGAGCTGCTCGTCGAGATCGGGCGCCGCCACGCAGCCCATCATCATCGCCGATGCCGCCGTCAACGCGCTCGAGACCCTCGCGGAAATTCGCATGTCGATTCACCCTCGGTTCGTGTTCCGCAGGTCGACGTGGAGCCCTCCCGGCCATCGCCGGATCCGGCGGCGCCAGGGAGGCGTGCCTGCTTGTCCGGAGCAATGGCAACCTCGATGCCACCGGCGCGCGCGGCCGATCGGGGGCGATCCGGCCGCCAAAACGACCGTTGCGCGGGCTCGAAGGCGCCCGGCTAGAGGCTGCAGTCTTCAGGGGTGGCGGCTCGCGCCATCACCTGGAGGGCGCCGCGGGCGGTCGCGAGGAAGAGGCGAGCGGGCCCGTGACGACCCGCCGTCCGGGGGTGGAGGAGGCTCACGGCGCGGTATCACCGCGTGGACTTGCACTCCTCGGAGATACACACGTGGTTCTCAGGGCAATCCGCGTCCGACGCGCAGAGCTGGCCCCACGGCCCCTCGCACGTGTCACCGGAGCAGATCTGGCCACGGAGGGGGCAGTCGGCGTCGATCGTGCAGGGCGCAGGCCCATCGGCGATGCAGGTGCCGTTTCTGGCGCAGAGGAGAGCCCCAGGGCAATCGGCGTCTGCGACGCATTCGGGGTCGACCAGAGGCATGCAGTGCTCCGTGCCCTTGGCCGGCAGCGTGGACTTGCAGACTTCACCCATGCACACGTGGTCTTCGCCGCACTCCGCGTCCGACGCGCAGTGGGCCTGGCCCGGCCCCTCGCAAACGCCGTCGGAGCAGGCCTGGCCATGCACGGGGCAGTCGGCGTCGGTCGCGCAGAGCCCCGCGCCAAAGCCGCAGGTGTCTCCCCTCATGCAGAACTGGTCACCGGGGCAATCCGCGTCCGTTGTGCACTTGCAGAACACCGAGCCATGGACGCAGGCGCCGCTCATGCAGTAGAACCCCACAGCGCAATCCGCGTCTACGGCGCACAGGCCGGACGGCGCGCCATCGAGGCAGGCGCCGTTCACGCAGGAGAGCCCCGCGAGGCAATCCGCGTCTGTGGTGCACAGGCCGGACGGCGCGCCATCGAGGCAGGCGCCGTTCACGCAGGAGAGCCCCGAAGGGCAATCCGCGTCCGCGACGCAGCTCGCCTGGCACATGCCCGCGCCGCACGTCTCCCCTGGGCCGCATTCGGCGTCGGTGCTGCACGCGACCTGCTGCTTGTCCTGCCCGATCGCGATGATCTCGGGAGTGCACGAGAACATCGCCGCCACGATCGTCAGGCCCGCTGCGCCGATGAGCATCTGGATTTTCATGATCGCTCCTCTCCACCGGCTCATGGTCGCGAGCGGCGGAATCCGTGCGAGAAACGTCCGCTCGAGTCATTTCTCTTCGCACGCAGCGCGCACGCGGCCCGAATACGGCGAGCCGGGGCTCTTCCGCAGGAGCTCGAGCATCGCCGCGCGGCCTTCCGCCGTCCTGCCGAGAGCGCACAGCGCCACGACGCGGGCAGCGGCCCGCTCCTCCCGCAGCTCTTGCCCGCCCGCGTCCGCGGCGTCGAGCAGCGAGAGCGCGCGCTCCGGGGCGCCGCGCCGGAGCGCCTCGTGGACCTCGCGCAGCCGCCGCGTCTCGGCGATGAGCGGATCTTCCGCCGGCACCCCGGGCGGCGCTTCCGGTCCGCCGGAAGCGCCGGGCCGCGGCGCCCGCCTGGGCGTCGTGGCCCGCGTCCTCGCCGCCTGGCGCGGGTCGAGCTCCTTGCCTTCCGCGGGCGCGATCGGCGGCGCCGGCTCACGCGGGCGCTCCGCGGGCGCGCGGTCGTCGCGCGCCGCCGGCTGCGCCGCGGCCGCCGCGCGCGCCCTCTCGAGGACCGCCGCGCTCGCCGCGCTCGCGCGCGGAACGGCCCTCGGCTCGCCCTGCGCCGTATGCAGCGCGGTCACGACCGCCGCGGGCGCGAGCAGCGCCACGATCCCCCACGGCAGCGCCGCCTTGGCCGAGACCATCGCAAAGCCGGCCTTCGCGGCCCCGCCCGCCGTGAGGGCCGTTCCGACAGCCAGGCTCTTCCGCAGCTTCGCGCGCACGCGCGCGCGGTCCGCCGCCGTGCTCCGATCGCCGTTGCGGGCGGCCTCGATGATCGATCGCGACAGGGGCCCGAGCTGACTCATGCCTCCCTTCCATTCTGCGTGCTCCGCGCCGCGCGCCGGGGCCCTGCGTTCATCGCGACCTCCACCCGTCGCGCGCCCGCAGGCGCGCCACGCCCTGCTCGAACTCCTTGCGAGCCGCCCGGAGGCGCGCGTAAACGGTGTTCAGGTTGGCCCCGGTCGCCTCCGCGATCTCCGGCGCCGTCATCTGCTCGAGCTCCGCGAGCACGAAGACGGCGCGCTTGTGGTCGTCGAGCCCCTCGAGCAGCGCGTGCAAGAGCCGCGTCGCTTGCGCCTGCGCCAGCGCCTCGTCGCCGCCGGCCGCGCCGCTCTCCACCTCGTCCGGGTCGAGCGGCGGGGCCAGCGATCTCGCGAGCGGGCTCTTGCGCGCGTAGGCCCTCCGGTGCTCCCGCGCGACGCGCGCGACGATGCCCGAGAGCCACGCGCGGAGCGTGGGCCGGGGCTCGAACGCCGGAAGCTTCCGGTGGACGACGAGAAACACCTCCTGCACCGCGTCGTCGGCGTGGCAGTCCGGGACGCCGAGCCGGCGTACGTTGCGCCAGACGAAATCGAAATAGCGCTCGTAGATCGCGTCGAACTCGAGCGCGACCGCGCAGTCTGCCGCTTCTGCCGGGGGCGCAACCTCCGCTCCGGCAGACTCGGCGCTCAGGGTGACGGCACGGGCGGCCACTCTCGCCCATGGCCAGCGCGCGCCGATTCCGTGAAGAAAACGACCGCGCCCGTCACAACGCGAGCTCGAGCCCCAGGGCCGCCCGCGCCGCGACGCTCGGCTCGTGGACCTCGCCGACGCCTTCGAGCACGAAGCGCGGGCGCTCGAGCGGCACCACCGCCTCGAGACGGAGCCGGAGGCGCATCCACGGCGCCACGACCCAGGAGGCCGCCGCGCCGCTGCGTAACGCGACCCACACGCCGCTCCCTTCCCCTGGGTCGCTCACGCCGTACCCCTCGGCGTGCATGCGCCCGAGCTCGACGCCGGCGCAGGGCACATCGACCTCGACATCGGGGCGAACGGCGCGCTCGAGGGGCGGCAAGAGGGCGCACGCCGTGAGCGAGCCGGCGACGAGATCGATGGTCCCGCCGGTGCCGGGCCTGGCCGCGGACTCCGCCCTTCTGCCGGGCCAGAACGAGGCCCCGGCCTCGATCCGCGCGGGGCCGACGACGACGCCCGCCCAGGGCTCGATGGCGCCGCTCATCCGCTGCATCGTGCCCAGATCGCTCATGCCGCCGAGCCCGATGCGAAACAGGGCAGCCCGCTCGACCGACCCGCCTGTCGGCCGCGCGCGCGCCCGCGTCGGGGGCGGGGACCTGGGCGGCACGCTCGGCGGCGCGGACCTGGGCGGGACCCGCGGCGGCGCGGGCTCGGCGGCTCGAGCCGCGGCGGGGCGTGATCGACACGATGTCGTCGGCCCAGCGCTTGAACTTGGCGTGGAGCGCGTGATCCAGGCCGAGGATCTCGCCGATGGCAAAGGCCGGCAGCGGGTGCCCGAACGCCTCGACGAAGTCGGCCTCTTCCACGAGCCGGTTCGTGAGCTCCGTCGCGCGGCGCGGGCTGGGCGGCTCGAGCCGCGGCGGCCGGGGGCTCCGGGGCGGGATTGGCGGGACGCGCCCCGGCGATCGAACGATCGTCCGTCGCTGCCGTGCCCGACCGCGCCGCGGCCTCCGGATCGATCGCCATCGCCACGATGAGGGCCCCCGCGTCGGCGAGCGCGCGGCACGTCGCGCCGCGCACGGTCCGCGCGCTGCTCCATCCGTCGCGCGAGAGCTCGATGTGCAGCTCGAAACCGCTGCCCGCGGGCGCGATCGCGCCCACCGCCCGCAGCGCGCCGCTCGAAGCGGGGCTCTGGTCTCCGAGGAGCCGGGTGATCTCGGCCTCGACCGCCGCGCCCTCGGGGCAGCCGGCGGGGGCCGTCCATCGCAAGGCGAAGGGGCGATCGTCGGCGCGCGCGGCGCTCGAAGCGAGGGGCGCGACGCACGGCGCCACGATCGCAAACAGCAGCGCTCGCGCCCTTCCGCGTGACGTACGCATGCGCGCCGCATCCTACCACGGGGGCGAAGGCGGGCCGACCGCCTCGAACCGCGCCGCGCGGCGCCGGGCGCGCGCCGGACGCGCTGCTCGCGGCCTGCGCCCCGCTCGGCTGGGCGTCGCCCGCGCCGGCCTGCACGGGTGAACGTGCAGCTCGACGGCGCGCGATCACGGGAGCGCGGTGTACTTGAAGTTGCTGAAGCGCACAGAGCCCTCGCCGGAGGCATACAGAGCCGGCCGGAGCGCCTGGAAATCGTAACCGACGTTCTGGTGGTAGCCGGACACTTCCATCTGCACGCCGTACTTCGTCCAGGTCTCGTTGTCCGGGCTGGTATAGATGGTGACGATGTTCCGACGGTTGACGAGGCGCATGAACGCGCGGTTGCCTTGGATGTCGGCGATCTTCTTGCCGTCGCGCTCCAGGCCGTAGCGATGCATCACCGTACCGGTCGAGTTGAAGGCGAGACCGGCATACAGCCGCTGGCTGTAGAACAGCATCAGGCCGGCTTGCGCGTCCGCGTCCCAGTCCATCTGAACTTCGACCTGATAGGCCAGATCGCCCGCGTTCATGATGAGCGGGGTGGTGTCCTTCGGGGAGCTCCCCTTGGCCGCGAGGGTCAGCGCACCGTCGTCGAAGGTGAGCCGGCTCTTCTCGTCCGCGCCCGCCTGGTAGAAGCTCCAGATCAGATCGAACCTCTCCGGCGTGAAGCTGTCCGAGAACGCGATGCCATGCGGCACGGCCTTGCCACCGGCGGGCTTGGGGATGGGCTTGCCGACGTCGTGACCTGCCGACGTGAACCAGCCGTCGTCGGTCCATTCGATGGGCTCGAGCAACGTCTGGCGGCCGAGGGTCATGAAGCTGTTCTCGTAGCCGTGATATACCATGTACCATTTCTGATCCGGCCCTTCGATCAAGGTCGCATGGCCGCGTGACCACCACTTCTCCTCGGCGCTCTGCGTGCGGACGATCGGGTTGTAGGGGGAGTTCTCCCAGGGGCCATGGATCGACCTGGAGCGCGCGGAGACCACCATGTGACCCGTCGGCGGGCCCGCCGTACCGCCCTCCGCGAGCACCATGTAGTAGTACTCGCCGCGCTTGAGCATCTTCGGGCCCTCCTGCGAGAAGCTCTCCACATCCCACTCCTCGGGATACTCCCAGCCGTTATACACGATCTTCGGGATGCCGGCCTCGCCGTCCGCGACCGACAGGCCGTCGTCCTTCAGCTGCACGCGCGCGCCGCCGGTCATGAAGATGTAGCGCTTGCCGTCTTCGCCGACGATATGGCCTGGATCGCTGCTCGCGCCGTTGCTGCCATCCTCCCTCTTCACGACGATTTCGAGCGGAGGCGTCCATGGGCCGCGGATGTCGTCGGCCGTGATGACGTAGAACTTCTTCGTCTTCGCGCCGGTGACCGGGTCCGTCTTGTTGGTGACGAAGTACAGGTAGAACGTGTCGCCGTGCTTGGTGAGCTCGGGCGCCCAGATCGAGTCCACCGGGGTGGTCACGGCCGGGCCGACGGGCTCCCAGTTCACCAGGTCCTGCGAGTGCCAGATCACCAGGCCGGGGATGGCGTCGAAGCTCGAAAAGGTCATGTAGTAGTCCGCGCCCTCCTTGATGATGGTCGGGTCGGGGTGGTCGCCCGGCATGATCGGGTTCAGGTAGTACCCATCGCCGAGATCGGCCTTTCGCTGGCCTTCGATGCCGCGCGCCCAGGTCGGCGCCTCGGATTCGTTGGCGGCGGGCTCCGATGGCGGCGCCTCCAAGTCGTCGCCGCAACAGGCGCTCAGCCCCATGCAGCAGAAGCCCACGCCGGCGATACGCGACGCCCAGGAGCTTGGCTTGCAGAACATTGGTCTTTCTCCGGGAGGGATCCCTGTCGAGGCGTTGCGGTCAATACCCCACGGCGTCGCTGTAGGCGAAGAGCTTGGTGCCGTAGCTCCCTCCCCACTCGTAACCGTAGCGGCGCTCGGGCTCGATCTCCATGATGTCGTATTTCTTCCCCACGCCCGGCGGATCGTCGGTGGGGAGGCGACCGCTGAAGAATCCGACATCCTGGTCCAGGTCGTAGAACCGGTACCACATGGTGCTGCCTGCCTTGGCCTGGATCGGATTGTAGGAGTCGTCGGTGCTGCCGGAGGGACGCTTCACGTAGGCCGTGTCTTCGACCTTCACGCCGCTGCTCTTGTACCAGGCGATGGCCGCCTGTACCGCCTCCTTGACGTCGGCCGCCTGGGGTTGGGACATCAGGAAGGCAATCACCCCCGCCGATTCTTTGCCGCTCTTGGACGCCAGCTCGTAGGAGCGGCCGCCGCGGGGCTCGTACGTGACGGGATCGTGCTGTGCGCACCACACCGTCTTGACCCCAGCCTGGAGGATCTGCGCCTTGAGGATGAAGTCGATCCCCTGGGCGACGGCCGCGGCGGCGCTGCTGCGCTGGGCATCGGTGAACAGGTCGCCGCCCAGCGGATCCGCAACCTTCGCGATCTGGTCGAGGAGGATCATCACCCGCGCCATCGCGTTGTCGTTGAAGGTGACGTAGTTCGAATAGCTGGATGAGCCTGCGCGGGCGGGATAGACCTGGGGAAACCCGCCCGAGCGGTATTGCATCGTCAGCAGGAAATCGAGGGCCTTACGGGCCCCATCCCGGTACCTGGCGTCGCCGCTCCGGCGGTAGACGTCGGCCAGGAACAAGAGCTCGGTCACCGTCGCGTCGTTGTCGATGGTCCCCAGCTCGACATCGTCCTCACCGGACCAACCGGAGCGGGCATCGGTGCCGTTCCAGGGGGCGTGATAGATATCCTTCTTGTTCTTGTAGAACCCTCCGTGGGGCATCTGCCAGGTGAGCATGTTGTCGGCCAGCGCTTTGTCAGCGGCCAGCTTGGCTGCGGCGTCGCCCGAGGTGCTGAGCCAGCTCGTGTAGTTCATTAGCTCTGCATAGATGGGGTTCCCCGTCTGATCGAGGGTGACCGCTTCGTCTGGCATCATGGTCCCGCCCTCGCCGGAGCCTGTCCCTGCGCTCGCGCCGCCCGAGCCAGACGTCGCGGCGGCGCTGGCGGTGGACCCGCCCTCGCCGGAGCCTGCCCCTGCGCTCGCGCCGCCCGAGCCAGCCGTCGCGGTGGCGCTGGCGGTGGACCCGCCCTCGCCGGAGCCTGCCCCCGCGCTCGCGCCGGAGGACGTTTGAGCTTCTGTGTCTCCCGCCTCCGATGGCCGGTCGCTCGAGCAGCCGTTGATTCCGAAGCCGAGGAGCAAGCCCCACGTGATCAGCATGGACAAGGAACGAGATGCGTGATTCATGGTCATCCTGCGTGAAGAAGAGCGTGTCTGTTCACCCGTGACGGCGGTGGTGCGGAGTTGCGCTGCGATGCTCATCGCCGGGCGAGCGCCGCCGAGCAGCCGACAACTCTAGCGAATGCAGGCCTCGTGGGGCAGCGCGAGGATGGCGTCGCGCCCCTCGGAGAGAGGCGAGTTGAACGGCACGGCGCCGTCTTTGCCCGCGGTCGCGTTGACGTAATCCACCAAGTCTTGGCCGGCGCGGAGCTTGTGCATGCCGATCAGCGCGCGCGATTCCTCCGAGTAATCCTGGGAGAGATCCCGCGCCGCGCCGCCGCCGCCCGGGACCGCGGCTTCGTAGGTCGGGTCGATGACGCACTCGTCATCGGAGAACCAGGCGAACGAGCCGGTGGCGGTGAAATTGCCGTCGTCCACGACGTTGTTC
Organism: Sorangium cellulosum So0157-2; assembly: GCF_000418325.1. Classification (GTDB taxonomy): domain Bacteria; phylum Myxococcota_A; class Polyangia; order Polyangiales; family Polyangiaceae; genus Sorangium; species Sorangium cellulosum_D. Next base: position 9,814,659 of record NC_021658.1, on the reverse strand, counting down.
GAGAGCCGCTTCGTCGTCCACTCGTCGAAGGCGGCGCCCCGATCGCTCTTCTCACTCTGGACGGGGGTTCCGCCCAGAAAGACGTTGTCTTCGAACAGCAGGGTGCCGCCTACCCGCACGCTGGCGAAGTCCTTGTAGTAGTTCATGAACACGTTGTTGAACATGTGCGAGGAGCCGCGGCGCAACAGGGGCACCCTCCGGGCCGTGCCGCGGCCTTCGTCGTAGAACGGCGCGCTGGTGATGAACGCGTTGTGGTGCATGGTGGTCGTGATCTGAGCGTCGATGGTGTGGTCGTCGCTGGAGCCGTGCAGGGTGGCCCGCTTCACGTCGAGGACGCGGTTGAACGACATGGTGATGTCGTGGGCGCCGACCTTCACGTCGAAGGCGGAATCCCCGGTGAAGCTGAAGCTGTTCTTGTGGATCCAGATGTCGTGGGACGCGCCGGTGGAGCGGATCATGTCCGGGTCCAGGCCGTGGTCTTCCACGTGACCGGCGCCCTTGAAGCTCAGGTGGGTGAGGATCACGCTCTCGGCGGTCTGGGTCGGCGTGCCGGTGCTGTCGCGGCCGATGGCGAAGCCGCTGAAGCGAAAGGCCGCGCGGCTCATGCGACCATCGATGGTGGTGTTGGAGCCGATCACCACGTTGCGGATGGGCAGGCTCGCGTCGTTCAGGGCGACGTTGAAGAACTGATGTTCGCAGGCGGCCGCCGGCACGCCTTTGGCGCTGCACCACTCCTGGTAATTGACGCACTGCTGCTCGGTGGCGCCCAGCTTGGCCAGGACCGCGGGCTCGCCGCATTTCAGGCGGTACATGGCGATGTCGCGATCGCTCTTGAAATCGTCCTTGTCGAACACCACCCAGTTGTGCTCGTCGCTGGTGACGGCGTCGTAGATCTGCTGCTCCACCGAGACATCGGAGCGGGTGGTGATCACCGTCAGGCGGCTGTTGCCGCTCGGGTCGAAGCCGCCCAGGGCTTTTTCCCCGTACCCCACCGGCCGCCCCAGGGTCTCCGCCAGGCACCGAACGATCTCCTGATCGCTCTTCAAGGACGACTCGCGCCAGTTGATGTCCGGGTTGGTCACCAGGTCGATGCAGTCCGCGGAGGTTCCGGGATCGCCGGGACCGCCGGAGGATGAGCTCTCGCCGCCCGACGAAGCGCTGGAGCTGCTGGACGAGGGCCCGGCGCCGCCGGCCGACGCGCTGGAGCCGCTGGACGAGGCGCCGGAGCCGCCGGCCGGCGCGCTGGAGCTGCTGGACGAGGCACCGGCGCCGCCGGCCGACGCGCTTGAGCCGCTGGACGAGGAGCCACCGGAGCTGGAGCCCGTCGTGGCGTCACCGCAGGCGGGAAGGGCGGCCATCAGCGCCGCAAGAGAAAGCGCGCGCAGAGACATGGTGCGCGTGAACAGGACCCGGTGTTGCATAGGACCTCGCGCATCAGCAATGATCGGGCCACGGAGCGCAGCCCGCGCGATGACCTGAACGCGCGCCTCTGCTGTAATGTTTCACCATGGCCCGCCCTTCGCCATTCTCCGCCGAAAGATCTAGTCACCACCGTCAAATGGTGTTGTACACGGTGTCAACCGGAAGTTGACACACGGACCCGTCGGTGCGTGGGTCGACACGGCTGCACACATTCGTCGCCGGCGCCCCTGCGCACGATTGCGACGGTCGATGGGATTCACTCTGTCGAGATCCTGTGATGTGCTCGTCGAATTGCGTCCTGCGCTCATCGTCGCATCGCGAGCGCAAGGAGCCTATGCGCCAGGTTCCTGTCCCGGGGGCTGGTGAATCTCGGGACGTCCGCACGGAAGGAGAGAGCATGAGCATCGAGGTTGGCGCCGTCGCGTGCATCAGGAGGATGACGAGCTTGCTGGCCGTCGGCGCAGGGCTGCTCGCGGGAGGCTGCGCCGAGGTATCGACCGGCGAGCCGGCGGCCCTGGGGAGCGCCCGCCTCGCGTCGTCCGCGCTCGGCGCCGATCGGACGGAGGAGCGCCGCCATCACGGGCACGGGAGCGGCGGCGCGCGCGGCCGGTGGCGATCGCGCGGCGTGGGCGGCGGAGGAGCCCTCTTCTCGCCGTCGATCAACCCCCACGACGGCCGCGAGATCTTCATGGCCAGCGACATGCGGGGCGTGTACCGCACGAGGGATTTCGGCAGGAAATGGACGAACCTCGACTTCCGCAACATCCAGGGCGGCGTCCTCTCGCAGTTCCGGTTCACCGCCGACCCGGATGTCCTCTACGCCGTGACCTACAAAGGCCCCGAGAACGTCATTTTCGACGCGGCCACGCTGGCCAAGAGCACCGACGGGGGAGCGACGTGGGAGGCGCCCGTCACCACCCCGGGGGCGCCCGGAGACGCCCACTACCTGTTCGTGGACCCCTGCGACACCGAGCGGCTGCTCGTCTCGGACACGCGCCAGCTCTACGCTTCGCGCGACGGCGGCCGCAGCTTCCACCTGGTCCACACGACGGACTGGCCGGGCGGCCTCCGGGTCGGCGGCGTGCACTGGGACGGCGACGACATCTACGCCGGCACGAGCGACGGGCTGCTCGTCTCGCGCAACGGCGGCGCGAGCTTCGCGCTCGACACCTCGATCGGCGGCCTCCCCCAGGGCGAGAAGATCGTCTCGTTCGCGGGGGCCGGGCACGGCAGGCGGGCCCGCTTCTTCGCGGTCACCTTCTCCGCCGCCGACAGCGCCGGCAACCCCCTCGTCACCGCGAACACGACCGGCGGGGAGCTCGACGCTTACGCCGGCCTCTACCGGCTCAAGCTCGGGGAGCGGCGCTGGATCCCCGCGACGAACGGGCTCGGACCGAGCGACAAGCTCGCGTTCGTCGCCACGTCCGCGGACGATCCCGGCGTCGCGTACGCCGCCGGCGGCGACCGCCAGACGCTCGCGCCCATCGTCCTGAAGACGGTCGACGGCGGGGCCAGCTGGCGGCACGTGTTCCGGAGCGATCACAACGCCAACATCGCCACGGGCTGGAGCGGGTTCGGAGGCGACATGGGCTGGGACTTCGGCGAGTACGCGCTCGGCCTCTCGGTGTCGCCCGAGGATTCCCGCCGGGTGGCGATCACCGATCTCGGGTTCGTCCACGTCAGCGACGACGGCGGGAAGAGCTTCCAGCAGGCGTACGTGGACCCGGCGGACGACAACCGGAGGGGCGCGGATACCCCGAAGTCCCGCTTCTACCGCACGAGCGGCGTCGAGCAGACGTCGGGCTGGTGGCTGACCTTCCCCGACAAGGACACCATCTTCGCGTCGCTCACGGACATCCGGAGCGCCTACAGCGAGGATGGCGGCAGGTCGTGGGCTCGCGACGGCGCGAACGGCCTGACCCTGAACACCACCTACCACGCCGTCCAGCACCCGATCACGGGAGCGCTCTACGCGGCCACCGGCAGCGTCCACGACATCTACCAGAGCCCCTGGATGCGCGACGCCCGCATCGACGGCACGCAGGCACGCCCGGCCAGAGGGGGAATCATGGTCTCCCATGACAAGGGCGCAACGTGGTCGCTCGTCGCCGATCTCGGGCGCAACGTCATCTGGCTGGCGCTCGATCCGAACGATCCGGACCAGCTCTACGCGAGCACCGTCCATAGCCAGACCGGCGGCATCGTCCACCTCGATCTGAGCGCGCCCGGCGCGGCGCCCGAGCCGCTCCCCGCCCCGCCGCGGACGCAGGGTCACGCGTTCAACGTCCACGTGCTGAAGGACGGGAGCATCGTCGCGACCTACTCCGGCCATCAGCCCGGCAACACCCGGACGTTCACCGATCGAGCGGGCGTGTTCCTCCTGCCGCCCGGCGCGTCGGCGTGGGAGGATCGCTCCTCGCCGGAGATGCACTACTGGACGAAAGACGTCGTCATCGATCCGAACGACCGCACCGAGAGCACGTGGTACGTGACGGTGTTCAGCCATGACGACCGCTTCTTCGGCGGGCTGTACCGCACCCGGGACCGCGGTTTGACCTGGCAGCGCATCAGCGACAAGGTCCGCGTCGAGTCGTGCGCGATCGACCCGCGCGACCCGGACCGCATGTACATGACGACCGAGCGGGACGGGCTCTGGATCACCGAGGACCTCAACGACGACGCGCCGCGGTTCTTCCGCGACGACGGGTACTCGTTCCAGCAGCCGGTGCGGGTGTTCTGGAACCCGCACGACCTCGACGAGGTGTGGACGGTCAGCTTCGGCGGGGGCATGCGCGTCAAGCGCGAGCGCTGATCGCGCCTCCGTCGTGCAGCGCCGGGCTCGAGCGCGAGGCCGGCGCGCGGGGAGCTCGCGGTTCCTGCGGCGCAACGCCCTGTCGGAGTCGGCGCGCCCGTCCTTCACGAAACGCGCTCGGCCGTCGTGAGGTCGTCTCCCGATCGCCCGCGGTGCGCTCGGACGCGGCGCTTGCGCAGAAGCGTCGAGCGTGACAAGCCACGTGGCATTCGCGGGCGCGGGGCGGGCCCGAGGGACGGAGCCTCCGGCGCGTTCACCGCAACGGGCAGTTCGATCTCGAGAGCGACTGTCGCGGACAGCCCAGCGCCCCGCTGGCAGCGACCCAGCGCGCCCCGGCTCGCAGCATCCCCGTCGTCGACGTGCCCTCTCCGCGCTCGCCGGGACGGGCCGCCGCGCCGCGCGCGGCACGCCCGCGCAGGAAAATCGCTCATGCCAGACGCGTGGAGCGGAACGGTCGTGCGATCGCGTCGCGGCTACCCCGGCGGGGGTGGTCCGCTTCTTCGCACAACGATGCTCCGCTCGACGCCAGCGCTCGCTCCTTGCACCTGAAAGTCCCGGATTACCCCCTCGTCCGAGAAGGAGGTATGTGTGTCGTTGGACCAGCGGTTCGTGAAGATCTGGATAGGAGTCTTGCTCGCGCTCGTCTCCGCTCCAGCCGGAGCCACCCCGCCCCCGGACAGCGCCGGCTGCGACGAGGCTGGCTGGGGGGGTCGCCCTGATGCGATGGAGAGCGCTGCGTCCCGGGATTTCTGCGACCTCGATGCGCCCTACACCGAGCCGCCCTTCGCGGCAGACGAGACGACCGGCGTCGCCTGCCCTGATGCCGCCGCGCTGTCTCCGGTCTGCACGGGGCCCTTCTGCCCCGCCAGCGGCGGTTGCCGCGGGACCAGGACGCTGCATGAGGACCTGAATGCTTGCCAGGGGGCGCGCTGCTGCCTGCCGGGCTCCGTCGACCCGGACGGCGTGGTCGACGTCCTTCCCTACCTGGCGAGGCCGGCGGAATGGCCGTTCTCCGCCGACGCGTCCGTCGACCACAGCACGAACGTCGACGACAGCCCGGGCATCGCGACGGCCATCGAGTGCGCGGCGTCGCTGCGCGCCCGCAGGCGCGTCGTGGCCTTCCCCGCGGGGCGATACGTGCTGCGCAGCCCGCTGCGGCCTCACTACGACGCGCTGACCCTGGAGGGGCCGGAGCTGTCCCCCCACGCCGGCCCGGGCGATCCCGGGACAGCGACCCTCGTGGCGATCCCCTGCAATCCGGAGCAGTACCCCGGGGCCATCCAGGTCACCGGGGTCGCCAAGCGGGACGGGACCACCGTCAGCGCGGTCCGGGGGCTCTGGATCCGCAACCTGCAGATCGCGCTCACGGATGGACCACGCAGGACGGCCAACAGCGGCATCCACCTCAACACGTGCGCCGACTGCAAGGTGGAGAACGTCATCGTGCGCTACGCGCCCCTCGTGCCCCAGCTCCCTGCCTGCAAGCCCTCCAATCTGGAGGGCATCGGCTTCTCCTGGGGCTCCGGGGGCGTCATCCGGAACGTGATCGTGGACGGCACCTCGAAGGGCGGCATCTACCTGTCCTCCATCGCCGGGCACCACGACACGCCGCCCATCCTCGTGGAGAACTGCGAGATCAAGAACATCAACGGCCCGATCGGCGCCAGCGCGATCAAGATCATCACCGCCAACGTGACCGTGCGAAACTGCAACGTTCACCACAACCTGATCCATCCCAGCGACGGCTCCGCGACGGGCAACGGCGGACATGGCCTGTGGATCTCCGCCCAGGTCCCCCCCGGGCCCGGGATCCCCAGCGCGGTGCCGGCGAACATCGTGGTCCAGGACAGCTACTTTCATCACAACGGCGGCTCTGGCGTCATGCTGGCGAGCGCCATCGAGGAGGACCGTCCGACGGGGATCCTGATCGATCGTGTCGTGTCCACTTACAACGCGAGCCATGGCGTGCACGTCCAGGCAGGCACCGGGGTGGCGCTCCGGGACGTCGCGTCCTGGGGAAACGGGCTCTACGGCGTGCTCCTGAGCTCGCGAACCACGCTGCCCGTGACCTCGGTCCGGGTGGGAGACGTGACCCTGAAGCGATTGCTCGTCTTCGACAATGCCCTGCGCCTCACGTCGGGCTCCCATCCCGGCATCAAGATAGAGGCCAGCGACGTCACGGTCCGCGGCGCCACGGTGGGGCGCTGCGACCCCTCGCGCGGGAGGCAGTCACAATCCATCCAGCAGCAATGCTGGATGTCGGGGCCGGCTGGCGCCCAGGCGCTCTTCCATCCGGAGGATAACGTCATCTCGGGCGTGAGCGCCCACGGCGTGAGCGCGCCGGAAGTGCTGGCCTGCCCCTATTGAGGAGGGCCGGGAGCGGCGCAGGCAGGGGCTGGCCGGCGGCGACGGCGACGCGAGAGCGCCGCCCGACGGCTCGCTCGGCTGCCGCCGCCCCGCGTGCCCCGCCCTACGCCCTCCGCCGCCGCCCCCAGAGCGCCATCGCCCCGAGCAGCGCCGCCCCGAGCGCCGCGCGCTCGCCGGCCCCGCCCCGCGGATCCCCCGCGGCCGCGCAGGCGCAGCCGCCGCCCAGCCGCAACATGACCTGAGCCTGCTGCGGGCCCTCGCACAGGTCCACGGTGAGCGGCCGCGCCGCGCTCCGCCCGCCCCCCTGATCGAGCGGCGTCTCGAGGTTGCCCGTGTTCCGGTTGTCGTGGTGGAAGCTCTCCCACGCGACGAGCGCGCCCGTCGTCGCCTCGGTGTGCCACGCGAACAGCCAGCCGTCGCGGGTGCCCACCACGACCTCGAGCGTCCCGTCGCCGTCGAGGTCGCCCACCGCCGGCGTCGTCGCGATCGACTGGCCGGTGAACTTCGGGAACCCGCGCGGCTCCCGGCCGCACCCGTCGAAGGCGTGCAGGAAATAGCCGCTCGAGCCCGTCAGCACCTCGGGGTAGCCGTCGCCGTTCAGATCGACCACCGCCTGGCTGCTCCCGACCGTGTGATCCTCGAGGACGAACGGCGCGCGCGGCAGCATCGCGCCCGACCGGCCGCTCCAGACCGCGAGCAGGTGAGCGGGCCGCTCCGCGCCGCGCTCGCCCGCGAGCGCCAGCGCGGCCGCCTCCGAGGCGCCGGCGGCGATCACGTCGGGGGTGCCGTCCTGATCGACGTCGCCCAGCGCCGGATGCGAGAGCAGCGGGAGCATCGTCCGGGCGCCCGCGGCGGGCGAGAGCGGGCCGAACGTCGGGTCGAGCCCGGCCGCCGAGCCGCCCCGCGGAGGCGGCAGCGCGCCGGCCGGGGTCGACAGGAGCCCGTCCTGCGCGCCCGGCGAGGCCGGGAGCACGAGCGGCGGCGCGCCGTTGCCCTGCACGACCCCCGCCAGCGTGCCGCCGAACCGGCCGACGACGCCCGAGGCCGCGATCCCCTCCGCGACGAGCGGCGCGAGCGAGAGCGACGGCATCGTGACCGGCCAGCCCGCGAGCACCGGCCCGGAGGGCGCGGCCGCGCCGCGCGCGTCGAGCACGTAGACCGCCCCGGCATCGCCGTCGTCGCCGAGCCGCTCGCTCGACCCGACCAGCAGGTCCGGGAGCCCGTCGCCGTTGAAATCGGCGACGGCCGGCGTCGCGAGCAGGCGGCTCCGCGCCGGCTCCCGGGCCAGCGGCCCCTCGTAGTGCACCTCCACCGGCCAGCCGCGCAGCGCGCCGCCGGCCGCGTCGAAGGCGTAGACGTTGCCGTCGAACGCCGCCTGGATCACGTCGAGCAGGCCGTCGCCGTCGAGGTCGGCGAGGACCGGCGCGGCGAACGCCCCCCGCGCGATCCGCGCGTCCGGGGACATGCACGGCGCGCTCGCCGGCGCCCCGGGATCGAGGGGGCAGGAGGGGATCTCGGGCAGGCGCACCGGCCAGCCGTCGCGGAGCGCGCCGTCCGCGCCGATGACGTAGACCGTGCCCGGCCAGGTCGAGATCGCGATCTCCTGCGCGCCGTCGCCGTCGAGATCCGCGATCGCGGGCGCGCCCAGGATCGGCTCGCGGCCGAGCTTGTCCCAGGCCACCTCGTCGTACGCGCGGGCGCGCCGGTAGAAGGCGGGCGAGGCGTCCGGCGCCTCGGGATCGAGCAGGCCGTCGGCGTGGCGCGTCCGGAACGGGAACCCCGGCAGCGGCTTGGGGCCCTTCGGCGTCGCCTTCAGCACGCGCAGCTCGCCGCCGGCCGTGGGGTAGATGATCTCGCGCCCCCCGTCGCCGTCGAGGTCCGCGAGCTTCGGGCTGCCCTCGCCGCTGTCGCCGACGAAGAGGGGAAAGCCGTCGACCAGCGTCGGATCGCTGGCGACGTAGTAGGTGCGCCGCGCCTCGCTGCGCACGTCGCCGGCGGCCCCGCCGTAGCGGGCGGTCGCCCAGGCGCGCACCGTGATCGCGCGGTCGTTCTCGCCGTGGGGGCTGTCGGCGTCGCGGGCGTGGGACGTGTCGATGGTGCGCACGTCGAGCGAGGCGAGCGGGCCGCCGGCGCCGATGACGACCGTCGGCGCGACGTTCACCTCCCGCTGGAGCACCCTGAAGTCCGACTCGAGCGGCTGCACGCCGGGCGCCCACTCGATCGCGTAGTCGTACGCCGTCGCCCGCTTCGCCGAGATGGTGCCCTCGATCGGCACGGGCACCTGCACCTGGTCCTTGTAGAGGACCTCGAACCACCGCGGCGACGTGAGGTCGATCGCGGGCGGCACGCGCCCGTCGCGCAGCGCCTCGACGGCGCGGTTCGCGTTGACGCGGCCGTGGCCGAACCGCTGATCGAACCCCGGCTGCGAGGAGCGGTACGGCGACCCGGGCTCGCGCGACTCGGGCACGTCGATGTCGTCGGCGCTCGCGATGAGCAGGCCCTGCGTCTCCGCGGGCGACAGGGCGACGCCGCGCTCCAGGGCGGCGGAGTACAGGAGGCCCGCGACGCCGGCGAGCTCGGCGGTCGCGTCGCTGGCGCAGCCGGCGCTCGACACGGCGAGCAGGTTGTTGCCGCCGAAGCTCGAGCACGGGGAGGCGTCGAGGAAGGTGGTCGACGTCTGGACGCTCGGGCCGTCGTAGCGGACGGCGCTCACGGGCAGGGCGTGGTTGCTCATCGCGGGCGCGCTGTGGTGGCGCGAGCCCTCGTCGCCCACCGACGCGACGACGAGCGTCCCCTCGCCGTGGGCATAGTCGAGCGCCGCCTGGAGGAAGGCGGTGCTGTCGACGGCGGTCACCGGGCACTGCACGACGTCGGCCCGGAGGTCGGCCGCGTAGAGGATCGCCTTCGCGAGGTCCTGCGCGTCGGCGACGCGGCTGTCGCCGACGCGCAGCGGGACGACCCTGCACAGCGGGCAGGCGCCCGCGCCGCCCAGCCCGTTGTTCGTCTGCGCCGCCGCGATCTTCGCGCCCTCGGTGCCCTGGCCGTTCAGGGTGTCGTCGAACGGATCGTTGTCGTTCTTGAAGAAGTCCCAGCCCGCGATGTCGTCGACGTAGCCGTTGTCGTCGTCGTCCTTGCCGTCCGAGAAGTGGAGGATGAGATCGCCGGCGTCGAGCCGGCCGTTGCCGTTCCGGTCGCCCTTCGGCCGCCCCGCCGACGCCGCTGGCGTGAGCCCCGGCGTGTCGTCGTAGTCCGAGGCCGAGAGGACCCCGTCGCCGTTGCAATCGAAGCCGGCGAGCTCGCCGTCGCCCGCGCACGGCGTGCCGTCCGCGTGCAGCGGCATGTGGTCGGGCGCGAGCTCGCCCCGGTTGAGCCACACCTTCTCGAGGAGATCGCCGTCGTCCCAGAGGATCCCGGAGCCGGTGACGGCGATCCGGACGCGCGGGTCGCCCTGGGTGCGCCGCCAGGCGAGATCGATCGCCATGCCGGCGGCGGACTCCTCCGGGCGGGGGCGCGCGCTCCCGCTCGGGGCTGGGAGGAAGGAGTAGAAGCTCCACTGCCCGCTCTGCGTGGCCGAGGGGCCGTAGTCGGGATCGTTCGGCCAGTTCTCGGCATCGGCCATGTCCGCTGCGCTGGCCGAGGTGGGCGGCGGCCAGCCGCCGGACGCGTCGGACGGGACGAGCGCGCCCGCCGCGGCGCCGCCGAGCGCCCCCAGACAAGCCATCGAGGGAAAGCGAAACCAGCGCATGGGCCTGGACCCTACCATCGGTGAAGGCGCGCGAGGGAACCGGCGCGCGCGGCGCAACCGGCGCTCTCCGCAGGAAATCGGCGCGTTTTTCGGGGCGGGCGCGGCGGCGCTCGGAGGCGCGGGGCGCTCAGGGCAGGCAGAGCGCGGGCGTGGGGTGCTCGGCGCAGTACGCCGGGTCGTCCGGCGGACCGATGCGGAGTACCATGTCCTGCGACGCGAGGCGCGGCCGCGCGCCGCAGACGTCGGGGGACGGCGCGGCCTCCGACGGCGCGCACACGCCGGCCTCGTTCGGCACGGTCCAGGCCTGGCCGGTGCCGTAGATCAGGTTGAGCGCGTAGCGCCCCTCGGGCAGGCAGCCGTAGACGATCTCGATCGGGCGCCCGAACTGCCGGGCGAGCGCCTCCTCGACCTCGGGCATGTCCTGCTCGGCGATGATGTCGTTGCCTTCCTTGTCCTTCGCGTGGCTGATCACGAGGACGCCGCCCCGCTCCGGCTCGGTCGGGCGCATGCAGAGCGCGGCGGGCCGGACGCCGACGAGCGCGCTGTCCCGCGGCTCGTCGAGCGGCTCCGCGCCGAGCGTGGCCGTGGTCAGCAGGTCGTCGTAGATCGTCAGCCCCTGGAGGAGCACCGCGGGCGCGGCCTGGCTGACCAGCGGGTCGTCGGCGCGCTGCTTCGCGAACACCGCGATCGGGAAGAGCGCCGGGAGGAGCGCCGAGTCGGGCACGTGATCGTCGCCGTCGATCGCGCCGTCGCCGTTCACGTCCTGGCGCGCGTACGTGAGGGTCGGCGCGGGCTCGCCGCCCACCGGCAGCGAGATCGGGGGCTTCGCCGCGCTGGCGATCTCCTCGTCGGGCACGCCCGCGGCGAGCCGCAGGCGCAGGAGCGACGCCTCGGTGCCGGCGGGGTCGCCCGGGCTGAACGTCTCCAGCTGGAAGTCCGAGGCCATGACCACCTCGCCCGGGCCCTCCTCGACGCCGGCGGGCGGCGCGAGCACCTCGGCGACGTGGAAGATCGGCCGCTCCAGCGGGAGCGGCAGGCCGAGGGTGACCGCGATGCCGCTGACGCGCGCGCCGGTCGCGGGGATCGGGGCGGCGAGCGCGATCTCGCGGTACCGCGGGGCGGCGCCGCCGAGCACCTCGGCCGCGTTCTCGATCGCGCCGCCGGCCACGTCGCCCCGGGTCGGCAGGTTGGCGATGCTGAAGATCGGATCGAAGTCGCCGTCGTGGTCGTAGAAGCCGCGGACCTGGTAGGTGCCGGCGGGCAGCGGCGACAGCCGCCACGTGGCGCTCACGGTCACGGGCGGATCGTCCGGCGCGGGGCAGCGGAGCGCGCCGTCGTTCGTGAGATCGAGCGCGGCGCCCAGGCCGCCGAACAGCTCGTCGCCGGGGATCACGTCGAGGCTCGCGGCCGAGGTGCCGAGCCCCTCCGGCGGCGGCAGCAGGCGCGTGTCGAAGCCGAGCACGATCGCGGCGCCGACGACGCGGCCGTCCTTCGTGCAGGGCCGGGGGCCTGAGTAGGTCACCGTGCCGTCGAGCACCCCGGCGGGGCCGCTCTGGTCCGGCAGCGGGATGAAGACGTCGGCGTCCTCGCACCCCGGGAGGGCCGCGAGGAGCGCGCCGAGCAGGAGGAGACCGGTGCGGGGGCTGGATCCGAGCATGGAGGTGCCTAGAGCGAGTACCGGAAGAATCCCATGAAGCGCCGGCCGATGCGGTTGCCGAACGGGTGCATCTGCAGCGGCGCCTCGCCGAGGCCGTCGAGCGCGTTGAAGACGGTCGCCGAGATCTCGGCGCGGTTGTCGAGGAAGCGGTAGCCGAGGCGCGCGTTGAGCAGCGTGTACGCGGGCAGCGGGTAGACGGTGGTGGCGATGACCGTCCCCGCCGGGACCTGCTCGGCCCACGCTTGCGCGGACTGGTAGTGGAACGTGACCTCGCCGTCGACGCCGATCGGGGTGCGGACCTGGACGCCGGCGTTCACCTTGTGCCGGCTGGTGCGCTCGTCCTTGGGGGCGTTGCACCCGGCGGGGCGCTGCTGCTCCGACAGGTTGAGCGCGTAGTTGGCGAAGATGTCGAGCCCCTCGACGGGGTAGACGCGGCCGCCGAGCTCGCCGCCGACCACGTGGTAGACGTCGCACTGGTTCTCGAAGCCGCCGAAGCCGGACGTGTAGCGCCCCGTCTCCGGGTTCAGCCCCCCGATCCCCTGGGCGCGCTGCGAGAGCGTCATGCGCTGCGGCTCGGCGAGCACGATGAGATCGCTCACGCGGTTGTAGTACGCGGTGACCTCGAACTCGAAATAGTCGCTCTGCTGGTTCAGGTAGCTCGCCTCGGCGGTGATGATCTGCTCGGGGTCGATGATGACGTCGGACCGGACCGGCGGCCGCGTGGTCGAGAGGAGCTCGAGGCCGGGCAGCGCGAGCTGGATCGGCAGGTCGACGTAGGCCTCGAGCGACGTGGGCGAGCGGAACGCGGTCGAGCCGGAGACGCGGATCGCCTGGCGGGCGGTCGGCTTGACGATGACCGAGCCGCGCGGCGACGGGATGAGCCGCTCCAGGTAAGGCACGTAGTCGAGCCTTCCGGAGGCGACCACCGTGACGCGCTCGCCGAGCTTCATCGAGTCCTGGAGGAACACCGAGCCGTGGTGCTCGATCGGCATGTCGCCGTCGAGGTAGCTCCAGTCGGTCGCCTTGAGCCGGTAGCCGAGGCCGATGTGGAAGTCGTGCGCGACGGCCGCGGGCGCGCGGAGCGTCTTCGCGAACTCGAGCTCGGCGTTCACGATGTGCTGGCGCGGCCGCCCCGCGTACAGGGTGTGCCCGAGGTAGGCGGCGTTGAGCAGCGAGCGGCCGTCGAGGTACGAGTAGTACGTCCGCGCGTTGACGTTCTCGCCGCGGTACGCGACCGAGGCGTCGGTGTTGGCGACCTCCAGGTTGTAGTCGTTGAACGGGCCGATGCCGTAGATGTCGAGCTCGCTCCGGGAGTAGCCGGCGCCCACCGCGAGCTCGCGCCGCGGCCCGAGCCGCTGCGAGGCCCGGAGATCGATGCGCACGTTCTCCGCGCCGAGATCCTGGCTCTGGTCGCTCGTCTCGAGGTCGATGCGGTCGCCCGCGACCTCGCGCGTCCACCGCGGATAGCGCGTGTAGCCCGCGGACAGGCGGTACGCGAAATCGCCTTCCCGCGCGGAGGCCCACACCGAGCCGTAGCCCTGCTGGTGATCGCCGTAGCCCGCGCGGAAGCCGCTCTTGCCGGCGCCGGGCTCGATCGTGATGATGTTGACGATGCCGGCGAACGCGTCGGCGCCGTAGAGCGCCGAGCCCGGGCCGCGCACCACCTCGATGCGCTCGATCTGATCCACGTCGATCGAGAGCGCCTCCCAGAAGGTCGAGCCGAGCACGTCGTTCTTGACCGTGCGCCCGTTCACGAGGACGAGGAGCTTGTTCGCGAGGCGGCTGTTGAAACCGCGCATCGAGACGTTCTCGTCGCCGCCCGTGATCTGCATGACGTCCATGCCGGCGACGCGCCGGAGCAGCTCCGGGATGCGGGTCACGCCGGAGAGCCGGATGTCCTGGCGGGTGACGATGGTCGTCGAGTTCGGGGAGTCGAGCGGGCTCTGGGCGCCGCGCGACGCGGTGATCACGGTCTCCTGGTAGACGTCCTCGGTGCGGGCGGCGCCGACGATCCCCGCGGCGTCGACGTGCGCCGCCTTCGAGGACGGCGCGGGCGCCGGGGCCGCGGCGGCGCCGGTCGGCGCCGCGGTCCCCGCGGGGGGCTGGCCGGCGGGGGGCTGGGCGGGCGCGTCGCCGGGGGCGGGCTGGGCGGGCGCGGGCGCTTGCGGATCGGGCGCGGGCGGCTGCCTCGCCTCCGGGGCCGCCGCGGCGCGCTGCGCGGCGAGGCGCTGCTCCAGCTGCTCGACGATCCGCGTCACCTGGTCCCGGTCCGCGGGATCGCTCGCGAGGTACTCGCGGTACGCGGCGATCGCCTGCTCGATGTGGCCGGCCTCGGCGTGCGCGCGCGCGATGTTGAAGACGACGTTCGGGTGGGGGAGGATCTCGTTGGCCTTCTGGAGCTGCCGGATGCCCTCGTCGAACTGCTTCTGGGCGATGAGGTCCATGCCTGCCCGGAAGTGGAGGCGCGCCTCGGTGCGGGCGTCGGCGAGCGCGCCGCGCGCGGCGGTCGTCGCGCCGAGGGCGACGGCGCAGGCGAGGAGCCGCCGCGCGAGCGCCGCGCCGCTGCGCGGCCGCGAGGGGCGCGGCGGGCGGGCGTCGTGGGTCGGGGCGGGCGCCGGGGCGGCGCCGTTCCGGCCGTGCGAGCAGGAATCGGGAGACGACATGAGTTCGCCCTGTCCTCATCGGGGCCGGGGGCGCGATCGCGACCCACCGGCGACAAAGGCCGGGCCGCGACGGCGATCCCGGCGAGAGCTCGGGAGCGCGGACGGCGCGGCTCCCCACATCACACCGAACACTTCATCGACGAGGGGAGCGCCCGGCGCGCCCCTCCCGCGAGCGCGAAGCCACGCTGGTCATGGCAAGCGGCTCTGGCCGCGGAGGCGCGGCGATCCTACCAGAGCGGCCGGCGCGCGTGCGCGCGCGTCAGTAGGGGTTGCTCTTGTAAGGATCGGCCTTCTGGACGTTCGCCCTGGGCTTGCTCGGGGCGCGCGGCGCCGCGATCGGGGCCGGGTCGAGCCGCGCGCGCACCCGCTCCTCGGCGCCGGAGACGCGCACGATTGCGGAGCGATAGCCCGTCTTCTCGAACACGAGCTCGTGCTCCGACGCGAGCGCGGCCGCCGTCCCGCGCCAGATGATCTCGCACGGCGTCTCGGCGCAGAGCTCCTTGTTGCCTTCCCGGACCGCCGCCCCGGGCGGCGTGCTCTCGACCTGCAGCGGGCGCGCCGCGGGCGCGCTCGCCGCGGGCGCGCTCGCCGCCGGGGGCGCCTCGGCCGCCGGCGTGCTCCCCTCGCCCTGCTCGCGCGCCGCGGCGCTCGTCCCTGCCGCCGGCGAGCGCGCCGTCATGACCGCGGCGACGCCGACCACGGCGGCGAGGGCCGCGGCGATCGCCCAGGGCGCGAGCCGCCTGGCCGGGCGCGCGCCGGGCTGGGTCGACGAGAGCCCGTCGGCGTGCGGCGCCGGGCGCGCCCCCATCGCGTCGGTGCCCATCGCGTCGGTGCCCATCGCGTCGGTGCCCATCGAGTCGGTGATCGACGGGGCGACGAAGAGGGGCGCCGTCGGCGGTCGCAGCCCGCTGTCGGTGGCGATGGGGGCGGTCAAGGTGACGGGCGAGCTCGTGGGAGGCGACGAGTTCGGCGTGGAGAGGCCGGGGATATCGCCCGTCGTCGAGTACGACGGCGTCGGCGGATACGACGACGCCGATGGATACGACGGCGACGATGGACGCGACGGCGACGATGGATACGACGGGGGCCGCGGATACGCCGGGAGCGACGGGTACGAGGGCGCCGACGGGCGGTGGCTCGCCGCGCCGGGCAGCATGGGCGCGGTCTCGCCGGTGTCCCGCGTGGAGATGCCCCCCGCGGCGAACTTGAGCGCGGCCAGGAGCTCGTTCATCGAGGAGAAGCGCTGCGCCGGGTCCTTCTCCAGGCAGCGGTAGACGATCCCCTCCATCGTCTGAGAGATGGAGAGGCTCGGGTTGTGCGCCTGCATGGGCGGGACCGGGTCGTTGACGTGCGACATCAGCGTCCCGACGCTCGCGCCCTTGTCGAAGGGCACCTGGCCCGCCAGCATCTCGTACATCATCACGCCGAGCGCGTAGATATCGGTGCGCGCGGACACCCCGCTGCCGGCGATCTGCTCGGGCGCCATGTACTTGGGCGAGCCCATGAACAGGCCCTGTTGCGTCAGGTCCTCGCCGCTCTGGGTGTCCTTGACCAGCCCGAAATCGAGCACCTTCACGTGATCGTGCTCGTCCTCGTGGTCGACGAGCAGCACGTTGCCCGGCTTGAGATCGCGGTGCACGACGCCGAGCCCGTGCGCCTCGCGGAGCGACCGGCAGATCTGGCGGGCGATGTGCGCGGCGCGCGCCTCGGGGAACGGCCCGTCCTCGCGGAGCACGCGGTGGAGGGTCTTCCCTTCGATGTACTCCATCGCGATGTAGTAGATATCGTCGTCGCTCTGGCCGTAGTCGAACACGGTGACCGTGTTCGGGTGCGAGAGCTTCGCCGCGATCGACGCCTCGAGGAAGAAGCGCCGGTGGAACTCGGGATCGTGATCGCCCTCGTACTTGGGGCTCAGCACCTTGAGGGCGCAGATGCGGCCGAGCGGCGCCTGCTCGGCTCTGTACACCTTGCCCATGCCGCCGCGCGCGATGACGCTGACGATCTTGAAGCGGCCGTTGATGACACGCCCTAGCAGCGGATCGGGCGCGGCAGCCCTCGACCCCCTCGGGCTGCCGGTTACCTCTGGCTGTCGGCCCTCAGGCATGTCGTGCCTCGCCTCGGGCAGCGTGAGGAGGTGAAGATTGGACACACAGCAGCCGCCTCGAAAGCAGTGTGACTGAGGCGACTCTGAGGTGTCAATCTGCAGTGTCACGATACGCGCAGGAAATGCACGGAGATTGGTGCGCTGCCGTCCGGACGGCCGGTGAGCCGCGGCGCGGCGCGTGAGCGGCGCTTGGAGGGGCCGCCCGAGGCGGGCGGCTCAGCGCCGGACGGCGACCGCGAACAGGAACCCGCCGTCCGGCAGGGGGCCGCCGATCCAGAGGCGGTTCGCGTCGTCGGTGAAGAGGGAGAGCAGCGTGCCCGCCGTGGCGAGCTCGACGAGCGGGGCCGGGGCGCCTTCGGCGCGCACGTGGCCGTCGTCGTCGCGGGTCGCGACGGCGACCGGCGCGAGCGCCTCGTAGGTCGCGGGGTCGCTCGGCTGAAAGACGACGAGGCCCGGCGCGCCCTGCTCGGGCGCGAGGGCCGCGAGGCTCGTGCCGCTGCCCGGCAGCGAGAAGAGGACGTCGCCCTCCGTGGGCCCGGCGCCCCGCGCGATCGCCTCGGCCGCGAAGCCGCGCGCCTCTTGCGTTCCGTCGGCAGACGGGAGCACGGCGACGACGTTGCCGCGCGGGTCGGCGGCGACGGGGCCGGAGCTGTCGCCCCACGCCGCGACGGCGTCGGGCGCCGCGCAGCTCGCGTCGCCCTCGGGCACGAGCCGCGCGTCCGGCCCCGCCGCGCCGCAGCGGTCGGCCGCATAGAGGCCGTTCGCGCCCGCCGCGGCGTCGCCGAGCGGCGACAGCCCGGTGTAGAGCAGGCGCCCCTCGACGGCGGCGGCCGCGAAGAAGCCGTTCACCTCGTAGCGCGCCGCCACCGCGCGGTCCTCGATCAGGATCAGCTCGCCGAGCGTCTCGGGGAACGCGCTGGTCCACGAGATCGCCGTCCAGCCGAAGAAGGGCAGGTCCACGGCCTGCGCGCCGAGGAAGGCGCCGTCGGGGACGCCGGCGTCGATCGTCGTGCGCGCCGCGGCGAGCTCCCCATCCGCGCCCTCGGGCGGCGTGAGGCGCACGATCTCCGCCGCGCCGCCGGCGTCGCTCCGCGCGAACATCGGCCCGCCGTGCCGCCCCCACGTCACCGAGGCGAAGCCGATCTCCTCGTCGGTCGTGTAGACGGCGACGGCGCACCACGCGGGGTCGATAAGCGAGAAGAGCGCGCCGTGGGATCGCGCGTCCAGGCACCCGGCGCTGTCCGCGCCGCCGCCCGACGCCGCGCCGGCGCTCCCGTCCTCGTCGTCGCCGCAGCCCTGCGTGAACGCCGCCGCCGCGCAGAGCGCCGCCGCGGCGATGCGCGCTCTCCTCTGCTCCATCCAGCCGTCCCAGCGCATCGGTCCTCCGAGGGTCCGCGGCGCTGCGGTCCGGTGGTCGCGTCCGTCCCGGGCTCCGGGCCAGCGGGGGCGCCGCGCCGGATCTCGGCTCCGCCGGCTCGCTGGCCCGGCGCGCCTCGCGGCGCCAGCGCCGGCGCGCGCGGCGGTCCCGCCGGGCTGGCCGAGCCGCGTAAACAAATCGGCGGCCATCGTCAAGAGATCCCGGCGCCCGGGGCGTCCGGAGGGGCGATCTCGGCACAAACCAGCGGGCCGGCGGCTGCCGCCGCGCTGCGTCCTGTCTGTTCCCTAGAACGACCGTTGCGCTCGACGTTCAGATGGACGACGCTGTGCGCCGCAGCCGGTGTCGGGCACGCTCCGGTTCGCGCTCCTTTCATCCACCGCGGGCCGTGACCAAGACACCCCCTCCTCCCATCACTGCCGGAACGGTCATCAACGATCGTTACGACATCCGTCAGAGCCTCGGTAAAGGCGGCATGGGCGAGGTCTTCCTAGCCTTCGATCGCTCTACGCAGCAGACCGTGGCGCTCAAGGTGGTCCGCGAAGAGTCGCGCATGCCGGGCGACGACGAGGCGCTCCGCCAGGAGCTGCTCCTCGCGCGCTCGGTCGGCCACCCGAACGTCTGCCGCGTGCACGACCTCGCGCCGAGCCCGTGGGGCCCCATCCTCGTGATGGAGCAGATCCCCGGGCAGACGCTCCACACGCACATCCGCAAGCGCAAGGCCCAGGGCGGCTACACGGCCGACGAGTTCCGCAAGATCGCGAGCGAGGTGTGCAACGGGCTCGCGGCCATCCACGCGCAGGGCCTCGTGCACGGCGACCTGAAGCCGGGCAACGTGATGGTCTCCGAGGGCCGCGCGGTGATCCTCGACTTCGGCTTCGCGCAGGAGCGCGCGCGCGCCTCGGCGCGCCGCCCCGGCGCGCCGCCCGACGGCGGCACGCCGAACTACATGTCTCCCGAGCGGCTGCGCAACGGCGGCGCGAGCCCCGAGGACGACGTGTACGCGATGGCCCTGACGCTCTGGGAGATGTGGACCTGCCGCGTCCCCGAGCCCGGCTACAAGCCGCGGCTCAAGACGATGAAGCAGCAGATCATGTTCGACGTCCCGGCGGGCCTGTCGATCGACGAGGTGCGGCAGATCTTCCGCGGCCTCAACGAGGACCCGTCGATGCGGCCGCAGGCGCGGCACATGCGCTTCTTCAACCCGTCGCAGCTCACGACGAGCCCGATCCAGCTGCCGCGCGAGCGCCTCGATCCGGGCCCGCCGCCGGGCGGCGCCTTGAAGCTGAACTTCACGCCGGGCGCGCAGTCGCTGCTCGTGACGTACGCGACGAACGCGCCGGAGATCGTCGGCTCGCTGCTCCCGCTGCACGACACGAAGCTCGCGCTCGGCCGGCGCAGCGATCAGAGCCTGTGCGTGCCCGAGGCGACCGTCTCGGGGGCGCACGCGATCCTGAAGTGGCAGACCGGCTCGTGGCTCATCGAGGATCAGGGCAGCACGAACGGCACCTACGCGGACTTCAACTACGAGCGCAAGTCGCAGGTCTCGCTGCTGCACGGCGGCGAGGTGCAGGTCGGCGAGTGCCGGATGAAGCTCGTGACGTTCGGCCCGGACTCGCCGCAGCACCGGCGCGCGAAGCAGTACCTCGCGAAGCGCGACGGCCTCACCGGCCTGCTCGTGCGCGAGCACCTGATGAAGGCGATCGACGAGGACGGCCTGTTCGCCGACTGGGCCGAGGTGCCGATGCAGGTCGCGCGCTACGAGCTGCGCGGGCCGAACCGCCAGGTCAGCGAGCGCCCGACCATCCTGGAGATGCTCGCCCTCCGGAAGGCGGCGCAGCGGGTGATCGACCTGACCGAGATGCTCCTGCTCAGCCTCACGCCCGCCGTGGCGGGGCGGACGGGGCCGCTCAAGTTCGTCGTCTCGATCGTGGGTCCGAGCATCGACGAGGCGCGCCACGTGGTCGAGCAGGTGGTCGCGCAGGTCCAGGGGATGCTCCCCGAGACGCTCGAGCTCGGCGCGACGCTGGTGAAGGGCGAGCCCGGGCGCCCTGCGCGGACGCTCATCGATTGAACCTGAACGCGTCCGATGAACAGCCGGCCTCCGTTCCCGTCCAGCCCGCCGTCTCAGCCCTCGCCGTACCGTTACCTCGGCCGCGGCGGCGGCGAGCGCCCCGTGCGGCTCCAGATCATCATCGCGCTCGTCGCGGGGCTCATCGTCGTCGCGGTGCCGCTCTACCTCTGGCGCCGCCCGAAGCCTGAGTCGATCCCGTCCGCCGACGCCGCGACGGCCGACGCCGGCGCCTACGCCTGGGACGCGGGCGCGCTCGCCGACGCCGGCGCCGCGGCGGACGAGGGCGTCACGCTCTCGCCGTTCACCACGATCAAGTGCGAGAACCCCGGCCCGGGCACCACGCCGCCCGAGCGCTGCGACCACGTCACCTTCTTCGAGGACGCGCTCGCGCGCGCGATCCGCGACAACGTGCAGTGCGCCCCGTCCGGCAAGACGAGCATCACGGTGAGCTACGTCCTCGAGATGGACTTCCGCCGCAAGCGCACGAACCTCTACGCGGGCAAGTCGACGACGGTGAGCCGCACGAAGACGAAAGAGCTGATCCGCTGCGTGAAGCGCGCGATGCCGACGCCCGACTGGGGGACGATCCCGCACCAGTACGTGAAGTACAAGATCAACGTCATGGCGACGTACCCTGCCAACGAGTCCTACTGAGGGGAGCGGCTCGTGCGGCGCGCATCGATCGTGCTGATGCGCTGCGCGCCCTCGCTCCTCGGCGCGCTCCTCGCGACCGCGGCGCACGCGCAGCAGAGCGCGCCGGCCGCTGACGCCGCGCCTCGGCAGCTCGAGGGCTACTCGAGCTACGAGCGCGCCACGATCGAGCGCACCCTGGCGCGGCTCGGCGCGACGCTCGATCCCGCGCCCGAGGGCAAGATCGTCGAGGGGATCGACGTGGTCCCGTACGAGGTGATCGAGGACCGCGATCCCGCTCCGTCCTTCCTGAACTGGTTCCACGTGCTCTCGCGGCCGTACGTCATCCGGCGCGAGGTGCTGCTCGCCGTCGGGCGCCCCTACGAGCAGGCGCTCGCCGACGAGTCCGCGCGCAACCTGCGCGGCCTGAGCCAGGTGTCGCTCGTCCTCATCTTCGCCGTGCGGGGCAGCGCGCCTGGGCGGGTGCGGGTCGCGGTCGCCACCAAGGACGTCTGGAGCCTGCGCCTCAACTCGAACTACCGCTTCGCCGGGGGGAAGCTCGAGTACCTCTTCCTGCAGCCCGCCGAGACGAACCTGTTCGGCATCCACCACGCCGTCGCGGCGCAGCTCACGCTCGATCCCGGCGCGCTCTCGCTCGGCGTCGCCTACGCGATGCCGCGCGTCGGGGGCAGCCACGTGCGGCTGCGGACCGAGCTGAACGCGATCGTCGCGCGGGAGACCGGCGCGCTCGAGGGCTCGAGCGGCGCGTTCGTGTACGGGCAGCCGCTCTACGCGACCGAGGCCGAGTGGGCCTGGGACGCCGAGATCTCCTGGCGCGACGAGGTGACGCGCCGCTTCATCGGGACGAGGCTCGCCACCTTCGACGCGACGGCCACGCCGGACGACGATGACATCCCGTACCGCTACCGCAGCGATATCCTGGTGGGCGGCTACGCCGTCACGCGCAGCTTCGGCGGCCGCGGCGCGCCCGGCGGCGCCGGCTCCACCGTGAAGCACGACTTCTCGGTGGGCATCGAGGCGAGCCGCAGGGTCTACCGCCTCGACGCGCCCGCGGGCGTCGCGCCGGCCGCGATCGCCGAGTTCGAGGCGAGCGAGATGCCGGTGAGCGACACCCGCGTCGCGCCCACGTTCAAGTACTCCACGTACTCGACCCGCTTCTCGCGCGTGCTCGACTTCAACACGCTCGCGCTGCAGGAGGATTACCGGCTCGGGCACGAGCTCTCGATCCTGATCTACCCGGTCACGACCGCGCTCAACTCCACCCGGAGCTTCCTCGGGGTCTCCGCCGCGGCCGCGTACACCGTCGCGCTCGGCGACGGCCTCGCGCGCGCGGTGATCAAGACGATCACCGAGTTCGACCGCTCCCAGATCTTCGACGCCTCGATCGAGGCGCGCGCGCGCGTGCACACGCCGAGCTTCGGCCTCGGGCGGCTCGTGTTCGACGTGCGGCTGCTCGACCGCTACCGGAACTACCTCAACCGGAGGTCGCAGCTCGGCGGCGACACGCGCCTGCGCGGGTACCCGACGGCGGCGTTCATCGGCGAGGACGTGCTCTCCGCGAACCTGGAGCTCCGCACGCGCCCGGTCGAGATCTGGTCGTGCCAGATCGCGGGCGCCGCGTTCTTCGACGCCGGCGACGCGTTCGACGGCTACGGCGAGCTGCGCCTCAAGCAGTCGGCGGGCTTCGGGCTCCGGGCCCTCTTCCCGCAGCTCAACCGCGTCGTCATGCGCGCCGACTGGGGCTTCCCGCTCACGCGCGGCTACCGGGAGCCCGACGCGCTCCCGGGCGACATCCTCGTCACCTTCGGTCAGGCGTTTCCGATGCTCCCTGCGGACGAGTAGGCGCGCCCGCGCGCGAGGGACCGCGCGGCTCCTCCAGCGCCGGCGCGCCCCCCGGCGACGCCGGCGCCGCGCCCGCCACCCGCGCGCGGTGGGCCGCGAACGCCTCCCGGAGCGCGGGCGGCACCGGCTCCCGGTCGAGCGCCGCGAGCGCCTCGGCCGCCGGCCTGCCCGCGAGCAGCGCGTGCCAGGCCCGCTCGAGCGCGCCCCTGAGCCGCGCGGCGTCGTCCTTCTCCGGCTCCTTCGGCTTGCCCTGGCCGCCCGCGCCCGGGCCTCCCGCGCGCGCCGCGTGGAACGCCCGCGCCGCGCCGCCGCGGTGCGTGTAGCGACCGCCCTCGAAGCCCGCGACGTCGAGGAGCTCCGGCGCGATGGGATCCCCCTCGGCCACGGGGATCCTGCCGGCGAGCTCCAGCGTGCCGTCGTGGTCGACGTCGAGCGCGAACCGCGGCGGCGCCGCGAGCTCGACGGCGTACCTGGCCGTGCCGAACGGCTGCACGGCCCAGATCTCCAGCGCGCCCGCCTCGTTCCTGAGCACCACGTCCGGCGCGCCGTCGCCGTTGAGATCGGTCCCGGAGCGGAACGCGCCGAGCTGCTCGGTCGCGTCCGGCTCCGCGCCCGGGAGGAGCGACGGTATCAGCTGGGTCGCTTGGCTGCGGTCCGCGCGCCCGCTGTCGAGGGGCCCCGCGGCCATGACCACGCCGCGCGGGGTCGCCACGCGGACCGCCGAGGTGCGGCGCCCGATCGCGTCGGTCCCGCCGTAGCCGCGCAGCACCACCTCGCCCCCCCGGCGCGGGAGCGCGCCGCGGAGCTCGACCTCGAGCTTCAGCCCGAGCTCGGCGGCCTCCACGTCGATGGCGCGCAGGTGGCCGTCGAGGTCCGGGGGCGCGACGTACGCCGCGAGGTGCGGCCTGCGCGCGGCGCCCCAGGGAGAAACCTGATGATCGCTCGCGCAGGCGGCGACGCAGGCGGCGATCAGAACGCACGTCGTCAGCGAGAGCTTTTCTGTTACCGTTCCCTTCCGCATGCGCCTGCTAGTCGCCGACAAAATGGACCTCTCGGCTCTGGAAGAGCTCAAGGTGCTCGGGATCCAGATCGAGTCCCGGCCGGAGCTCACCAGGGACACCCTGCCGGCGGCCCTGGACGGGGTCGGCATTCTGGTCGTTCGCTCGACGGAGGTCACGGCGAAGGCGATCGAGGCCGGGCGGCAGCTCAACCTGATCGTGCGGGCCGGGGTCGGCGTGGGCACGATCGACGTGGCGGCGGCGAGCGCGCGCGGCATCTACGTGGCGAACTGTCCCGGCAAGAACGCGACCGCCGTCGCGGAGCTGACGATGGCGTTCATCCTCGCGCTCGATCGCCGCCTTGTCGACGCGACGTCCGAGCTCCGGGCCGGCCGCTGGGAGAAGACGAAGTACTCGGCGGCCCGCGGCCTGTTCGGCCGGCGGATCGGGATC
Organism: Sorangium cellulosum So0157-2; assembly: GCF_000418325.1. Classification (GTDB taxonomy): domain Bacteria; phylum Myxococcota_A; class Polyangia; order Polyangiales; family Polyangiaceae; genus Sorangium; species Sorangium cellulosum_D. The sequence goes on along the minus strand of NC_021658.1, from coordinate 9,790,496 downwards.
GCGGGGCTCGGCGCGATCGGCCGCGAGGTGCTGCTGCGCGCGCGCGCCTTCGGCCTCGAGCCGCACGCCTGGTCGCGCTCGCTGACCCCGGGCCGCGCCGCCAAGCTCGACGTCAGCTACGCCCGGACCCTGGAGGAGCTGGCCGCCCGCTCGGACATCTTCACGGTCCACCTGACGGCCACCCCGCAGACGCGCGGCATCGTCGGCCGGAGCGTCCTCGAGGCGCTCCCCGACGGCGCCATCGTCGTGAACGCCGCGCGCCCCGAGGTCCTCGACTACGCCGCGCTGGAGGAGCTCATCCCGCGCAAGGGGCTGCGGGTCGGCCTCGACGTCTTCGCCAGCGAGCCCGACAAGGGCTCGGCGCCGTTCGAGTCGCACCTCCTCGGGCGGGGGCTCGTCTACGGGACCCCGCACGTCGGCGCGCAGACCGAGCAGGCCCAGCGCGCGGTCGCCCTCGAGACGGCCCGGATCATCCGCGCCTTCTTGACGGAGGCGGACCTGCCCAACGTGGTCAACATCTGCGCGACCTCGCCCGCGCGCTACGCGGTCGTCGTCCGGATGCTGGACAAGGTCGGCGTGCTCGCGAACACGCTCAGCGTCATGAAACGCCACGGGATCAACATCGAGGAGATCTCGAATACCGTCTTCGAGGGGGCCACTGCCACGTGCACGAAGATGCGGGTCACCGGCCGTCCGAGCGAAGCCTGCCTGAAGGAGATCGCGGCGTTCGAGGAGGTCCTGCACGTGGATATCGTCGCGCTGCCGAATCTGGCGTAAGGCGGCCCGCCTCCCGGCGGTGACGCGGCGCGGCCCCGAAGGCGGGCGCCCGAAGGCGGGCGATGGACGGCGGGCGACGCGGCGAGACGAACCGGCGGGGAGATCCCCGGCCAATGCAGGCGCGGTTTGCCCGTATCCCCCCTTGCATGAAGGCCGGCATTCGACTAGGTTGTCCGCCGACAACTAGGCGGATCCGCGAGCCGGATTCCCAGTTCGGGAATCGGCTCTTTTTTTTTGGCGCAGGGGCGCCGGGCACCGTCGCCCGGGGCTCATGGCGCCGGAAGTTCCCGGATCCGCCGAGGGTGACGTCTCTCACATGCCGCAACCGATGGAGCCTACGACCAGAGCCGCGTTCGATCTCGGCCGCGTTCGCGACGCGGTCGCGCCGGTGCTCGCCTCGCACGGGGTGACGCTCGTCGACCTGGAGTGGACCACCGAGCGGGCGGGCTGGACGTTGCGGATCACGATCGAGCGCGAGGGGTCGGCCGACGCGGGCGGCGGCGTCACGCTGGAAGACTGCGCGGACGTGTCGCGCGACGTCTCCTCGGTCCTCGACGTCGAGGATCTCATACCCAACCATTACAACCTCGAGGTCAGCTCTCCTGGCCTCGACCGGCGGCTGCGGACCCCGGCCGAGTTCGTCCGTTTCCTCGGCAAGACGGCCAAGGTGAAGCTGTCGCGGCCCGCGCCGGACGGCCAGCGGCTGCTCCGGGGCGAGCTCCTTCAGGCGCCGGAGGGGCAGGTCGCGGTCCTGGTCGACGGCAAGCGGATCGAGGTGCCGTTTTCGGATGTCGTGGAGGCGCGCCTCGTCTTCGAGCTGACGACGCAGCCCAAGCCCAAGAAGGGGCAGCGGCAGGGCAAGGAGACCGCTAAGGAGTCGGGGCAGGCCAGGCGGTCCGCGGAGGCGGCTCCGGGATCGGCCTCCGGGCGGAGCGAGCGCGGCTCCGAGAAGCGCAAGTAGAGAGAAGAAAGATCAGGAGACAGGGACGTCATGGCAACGATGGCAGCGATGCCGACCTCGGAGACGAGCCTCGGCAGCATCCTCGATCAGGTCGCGAAGGAGAAGGGGATCGACAAGAAGATCCTTGTCGAGACGATCGAGGCCGCGATCTTGAAGGCCGCGCAGAGCGTCTTCGGCCCGACCCGCGAGCTCGAGGCGCGCTTCAACGAGGACACCGGGCAGATCGATCTCTTCCAGTACATGACCGTGGTCGAGGCCGTGACGGAGCCGGAGCGCGAGATCTCCATCAACGACGTGGACAAGCTCAAGCTGGACGCGACCCTGGGCGAGGAGCTCGGCTTCCAGGTCTTCTGGCGCCCTGAGGACGCGGAGAAGGCGCGCGATCAGGACAAGGAGTACGGCGACATCCTGAAGCTCAAGCACGGCCGCACGACCTTCGGGCGCATCGCCGCGCAGACGGCGAAGCAGGTCCTGCTCCAGCGCGTGCGCGACGCCGAGCGCGATCTCATCTTCAACGAGTACAAGGATCGCAAGGGAGAGCTCATCCGCGGCATCGTGCGGCGGTTCGAGAAGGGCAACAACATCATCGTCGACATCGGCCGCACCGAGGGGGTGCTCACGTTCCGCGAGCAGACGCCGCGCGAGACGTACCGGCCGGGGGACCGCATCGTCGCGTACGTGAAGGACATCGATCGCGAGGCGCGCGGGCCGCAGGTCATCCTCTCCCGCTCCGATCCCCGGCTCGTCGAGAAGCTCTTCGAGGCCGAGGTCCCCGAGATCTACGAGGGCATCGTGCGGATCGTGTCGGTCGCCCGCGAGCCGGGGGCCCGCTCCAAGATCGCGGTGACGAGCCGCGACGCGGACGTCGACCCGGTGGGCGCATGCGTGGGCATGAAGGGCTCGCGCGTGCAGGCCGTGGTCCAGGAGCTCCGCGGCGAGAAGATCGACATCGTGCCGTTCGACCGGGATCCGGCGCGCTACGTCATCGCCGCGATCCAGCCGGCCGAGGTGCACAAGGTGATCGTCGACGAGGCCGACGGGCGTATGGAGCTCGTGGTCCCGGACGAGAAGCTGTCGCTCGCGATCGGGCGCAAGGGCCAGAACGTGCGGCTCGCCGCGCAGCTGACCAACTGGAAGCTCGACATCATCAGCGAGACCAAGTTCAAGCAGATGGAGGAGGAGGCGATCTCCGCCCTCCAGCAGATCGACGGCGTGAGCGAGCAGATCGCCAAGTCCATGTACCGCCTCGGCTTCCGGGCGCTGGAAGAGGTGAGCGAGGCGTCGGTCGAGGAGCTCGCCGCGATCCCGGGCCTCGGCGGCGCCGAGGCCGCCGAGCGCATCAAGTCGCAGGCGGACACCACGATGGAGCGGCTGCGGCAGGAGCGCATCCGCTCCGCGAGCTCGCGCACCGAGCCGCTCACCGATCGCGAGCGGCTGATGTTCATCCGCGGCGTCGGCGAGCGGACGGTGGTGCTGCTGGAGGAGGCCGGGTACCGCAGCGTGGAGGACGTGCTGCGGGAGGACGAGGATCGGCTGGCGATCCGCACGGGCCTCGGCATCAAGAAGGCGCGCGCCATCAAGCAGGGCGCGCGGGACTTCGTCGAGAGCGAGCAGAAGGTGCTCGATGCAGCGCGGGCGGACATCCGCCGTGCGGCGGAGGCGAGGCACGCGTAAGAAGTGGGGCAGCGCAAAGGGCCAAGGATGGAATCAGCGGTGAGCAGACAGAGCGACGCGGGTGAGCGCGAGCCCTTCGAGAAGGGGCGGGTGCGCACGTGCGTCGGTTGCGGGGAGCGCGTCGGCGTCGAGGACGCCCGCGGCGCCCGTCCGCTCGTCCGGCTCATCCTCGGCCCCGGCGGCGTGATCGCGGTCGATCCGGGCGACGGCGGGTTCGGGCGGGGCGCGCACGTGCATCCGCAGCGGGACTGCCTGGCGGCCGCGATCGCCCGGGGCCTCGCCCGCGCCGCAAAGGGGCGGGTCCACGCGATCATGGGGACGGGCGGCACGGGCGGCACGGGCGAGGAGCGCGCCGGCGAGCCGGCCGCCCCCGGGCCGGAGCCGCTCACGACCGTGTCGCTGGCGCGGGGGATCCGGGAGGCGACGGAGCGGCGGCTCCAGGGGCTCATCCGCGCGGCCGTCCGCTCCCAGGGCGTGGCGGTCGGCGCCGATGCGGTCGTGGGGTCGTGCCAGCGGGGCGAGGCCGCGCTCGTGCTTGTCGCGTGCGACGCGGCGGCGGGCGCGGATCTGCCGGAGGTGCGGCGGGCGATCGCAGACGGGCGCGCCGTCGCATGGGGCAGCAAGCAGGTGCTCGGCTCCCTGGTGGGCGGCCCGCGCGAGCGCGGCGTGGCGGTGATGGCGATCTCTTCGCCCTCGATCGCCGCCGCCGTCGCGCACGCAGCGCACGTCGTGGACACCTGCGCCCGCATCGAGCGGGGCGAGGGCCCCGCGGAGGGCGGGCGCGGCGGCTCCGGTCGAAAGGGGCGGGCTTCGCGCAACGCGGCTGCCCGATCCGAGGAGGGCGGGAGCCCCGAGGCGCAGAAGGCCGCGCCCGGCCCGGCGCCCCGCCGTGGGCGGGGGAGGGCGGGGGTGGACGTCGAGCACCCCAGGCCTTCCGCTCGGCCGGCGTCCGAGGGGGGCGGGGGACAACCTGGCAGCCCATCGGGCGAGCTTGCTGGCCGCGAGGAGCGGTTGGCGTCAGAGAGTGGGTCCGGTCGGCTTCTTGCAACTGCGCCGGGGACCGGGGAAGGCGGCGCGGTCGGGGGCAGGGCGGCGATGTCCGGTTCTACCGGACGCGCCTCGACGGTGGACAGAGTGGCCGCAAATCGTCGCCCGCGCGGATGGGTGAGGCGGATTGGTTAACGTGGAGCGAGGTGCATGAGCAAAGTCCGGGTCTACGAGGTCGCCAAGCAGTTGAACATGGACCAGAAGACGCTGGTCGCGCTCTTCCAGTCCATGGGTATAGGCGACGTGCGCAACCACATGAGCGCCGTCGAGTCCGACGTCGTCGAGCGGGTTAAGCGGCACCTCGAGCGACAGAAGTCGCCTGAGGTGGTGGAGGAGCGGATCCGTCCGACCGTCGTGAAGCGCCGCGCCCGGCCCGGGGCTGAGCCCGAGCCGGCCGAGGCGCCCGTGCGCGCCGCTCCGGAGCCGGCGCCCTCTCGGCCTATGGCTGCGTCCGCTCCGGCATCCCCGCCGCCCGAGCGCGCTGCCCAGGAGGAAGCGCCGGTCCGTCGCGCCGCTCCGCCGCCGCCCGCCGCTCCCGTCGCAGCGCCCCAGGCGCCGGCTCCGGAGCCGGTGGTCGCCGCGACCCCGCGCGAGCCTGCGCCCGCGCCCGCGCCCAGCGCGCCTGCCCCGGCAGCGCCGCCCGTTGCGGCTGCGCCCCCCGCGCCGGAAGCGCCGCCGCCCCCGGCGGCTCCCGCTCCCGCAGCACCCGCGTCTGTCGCGGCGTCCGCGCCCGCGCCCGCGGAGGAGACGAAGGTGACCTCGCCCGAGCCGAAGCCTGCTCCGCCCGCCGCCGCTGCGGCGCCGTCCGCCGCTGCGGCGCCGTCCGCCGCTGCGGCGCCGTCCGCCGCTGCGGCGGCGCCCGCCGCCGCTACTCCCGCGCCCCCCCGCGTCACGATGTGATGCGTCACTTTCTGCGCGGAGAACTTGTCCCGCTGCCGGTGGCGGTAGCGGGCCTGGCGAGCGGCCCTGCCCCGGCGCAGGCGGCTGCGCCCGCGCCGGCCCCGGCGAAGCCCGCGCCTGCCGCGGCGCCTGCTCAGGCCCGGCCGCAGGCTGCGCCCTCGGCGCCGGCGCCCGCTCCGGCGCAGGGGGCCTCCCGGCCGACGCAGCCGCCCCCCGCGGGGCAGCGGCCGGGTGCTCCGGCGCAGTCCGGAGCCCGCCCCGGCGCGCGGCCGACGCAGCCGCCGGCGTCCGCGCCCGCGGCCACCGCGGCCAAGCCCGAGGAGGCGGCGCCCGCGAACCAGGCGCCGCGCCGCCCGTCCTCGCCGCCGAAGACCGGCATCGAGGTGTGGCAGGGGCGCCCCGGCGTCACGATGCCCGCCGCCCGCACCGGCACGCCGCCGGCGCGGCGCACGACCTACGATCCGCGCGCCAACGCCCAGCAGGCGCGCCCCGGCGGCCCCAGCTTCGGTCCGGGCGGCCGGTCCATGCCCGGCGGCCGGAACGCTCGCCCGGGGACCTTCGGGCGGCAGCGCCCGGGGGGCGGCGCGCTGCCGCGCAAGCCGGTCCAGGTCTCCACGCAGGAGATGGCCTCGCACAAGAAGGTCATCAAGATCGAGGAGCAGGTCACCCTCCAGCAGCTCGCCGCGAAGATGAGCCTGAAGGCCACCGACGTGCTCATGCGGCTCCTGTCGATGGGCATGACGGGCGTGAACATCAACAGCACGCTCGACGCCGACACGGCGAAGATCCTCGCGAGCGAGTTCGGCTGGAGCGTCGAGGACGTGGCCGTCAGCGAGCAGGACACGCTGACCGCGGCGATGCAGGCCGGGGTCGACGCCGACGAGGACGTCGAGATGCGTCCGCCCATCGTCACCGTCATGGGCCACGTCGACCACGGCAAGACGTCGCTGCTCGACCGGATCCGGAAGGCCACCGTCGCCGAGGGCGAGGCGGGCGGGATCACCCAGCACATCGGCGCTTACCGCGTCGAGACGCAGCGGGGCACGATCGCCTTCCTCGACACGCCGGGCCACGAGGCGTTCACGGCGATGCGCGCCCGCGGCGCGTCGCTGACCGACATCGTGATCCTGGTGGTCGCCGCCGACGACGGCGTCATGCCCCAGACGAAGGAGGCGATCTCGCACGCCCAGGCCGCGAAGGTGCCGATCATCGTCGCGGTCAACAAGATCGACAAGCCGGGCGCCGACGCGGACAAGATCAAGCGCGACCTCGCGGCGCTCGGGCTGCAGCCCGAGGAGTGGGGCGGCGAGACGATGTTCTGCAGCGTGTCGGCGAAGATGGGGCAGGGCATCGACCAGCTCCTCGAGTCGGTCCTGCTCCTCGCCGAGGTCCAGGACCTCCGCGCCAACCCGAAGAAGCGCGCCAGCGGCACCGTCATCGAGGCGCTGCTCGATCGCGGCCGCGGCCCGGTCGCGCGCGTCATGGTCCAGGACGGCACGCTCCGCACGGGCGACATCCTCCTGGCCGGCGCCGCGTGGGGCAAGGTCCGGGCGATGACCGACGAGCTCGGGCGCTCCGTCGCCGAGGCCGGCCCCGCGACGCCCGTCGAGGTCCTCGGCCTCAACGAGGTGCCGAGCGCGGGCGATCCCGTCCACGCCGTCAAGGACGGGAAGACCGCGGAGGAGATCGCCGAGACCCGCCGCAAGAAGGCGTCGAAGACGCTGATCCCGCAGGACTCGCGCGTCTCGCTCGAGTCGATCACGAAGAACCTGCAGGAGGCCGATCAGCTCGAGCTCAAGCTGATCATCAAGGGCGACGTGCAGGGCTCGGTCGAGGCGATCACCCACGCGCTGGCGAAGCTCTCGACCGAGAAGGTGAAGGTCACCATCGTGAACGGCGCCGTCGGCGGCATCACGGAGGGCGACGTCAACCTGGCGGTCGCGTCGAAGGCGGTCATCGTCGGCTTCAACGTCCGGCCTGCCGGCAAGGCCGGCGCGCTGGCCGAGAACGAGGGCGTCGAGATCCGGCTCTACAACATCATCTACAACGCCGTCGACGACATCCGGAGCGCGATGGAGGGTCTCCTCCCCGCGACGAAGGTGGAGAAGGTCCTCGGCCGCGCCGAGGTCCGCCAGGTCTTCAAGATCACGAAGGCGGGCACGGTCGCCGGCTCGATGGTGATCAACGGCTCGGTGAAGCGCACCGGCGAGGCGCGCCTGATCCGGGACAATGTCGTCATCTGGACGGGGCGCCTCTCGGGGCTGCGCCGCTTCAAGGACGACGTGAAAGAGGTGGTCGAGGGGTTCGAGTGCGGTATCTCGCTCGACGGCTACTCGGACATCAAGGAGAAGGACATCGTCGAGAGCTTCGAGATCGAAGAGGTCAAGACGAAGCTCTGAGCCTGTAGATGTTCGTCGGTGTCCTCCGTCTCCGCCTCGATATCGTCGGGGCCCGCTCCCTCAAGGACAAGCGCAGCGTGGTGCGCTCCTTGAAGGAGCGGGCGCAGAGCCGGATGCGCGTGTCGATCGCGGAGATCGGCGTGCTCGACGATCCGCGGCGGGCGACGCTCGGCGTCGCGGTCGTCTCGAACTCGGCGGCCATGTGCGACCGGGTCCTCGCGGACGTGGCCGCGATGGCCGGGTCGTTGCCCCACGCCGTCCTCACCGACCGGGCGACCGAGATCGTGCCGTTCGGCGAGGGGGGAGCGGGGGTGCAGGGCGGCATCGAGCAGGCGCTCGGCCGCGGGGAAGATGATCTGGGAGCGGCCTCGGACAGGTTCGAGGACGCAGAGGACGACGAATGAGCGGCACGGTGAAGCGGGCGACGCGGGTCGCCGAACGGCTCCGCGAGGACCTGTCCAACCTGCTCCGGGAGCTGCGCGATCCGCGGATCGCGGGGGTGCTCGTGTCGCGCGTGGAGATCACCGACGACCTGCAGAGCGCGAAGGTCCACGTGCGCCACGAGTTCGGGGCGGAGGACGCGGCGTCCCGCCGCGCCCTGCTCAGGGGGCTGGAGGCGGCGTCCGGCCGGCTGCGCAGGGACGTCGCCCGCACCATGGGCCTGCGCGTGGTGCCGACGCTGCGGTTCTTCTACGACGAGGGCCCCGACGCCCAGCGGCGGATCGAGGAGCTGCTCCGGGAGATCAAGGACGACGCGGGCGAGGGCCGCTCGTAGCGCCGGGGCCCGGCGGCGCGGCGCGCGGCTCGGACGGCGCGGCGCTCAACTCGGACGGCGCGGCGCGCGGCTCGGGCGCGATCACCGCGAGATGAGCCGCTCGATCGCCTGCGCGGGCTCGAGGTCGAAGCGCCACGGCCCCATCTTCGTCGGGGCGTCGAGCGCCGTCTTCAGCGCGCGGAGGAACTCGCGCCGCGGCCACTCGACGGCGCCGAAGCGATCGAGGTGGTCGGTGTACACCTGGCAGTCCACCAGCGCGAAGTCCCAGGCGACGAGGTTCCCGAGCAGCGTCGCGAACGCGACCTTCGAGGCGTCGGGCGCGCGCGCGAACATCGACTCGCCGAAGAACATCCGCCCCAGCGACACGCCGTAGAGCCCGCCGACGAGCTCGCCGTTCGACCAGGCCTCGATGCTGTGCGCCACCCCGGCGGCGTGCAGCGCCGTGTACCCGTCGATGAGCTCCTCGGTGATCCACGTGCCGTCCTGCCCTGGCCGCGGCGTCGCGCTGCAGGCCCGCATGACGTCCGCGAACGCCGTGTCGGTCCGCACCTCGATCCCGCCCCGGCGCACCCGCTTGCGCAGCGAGTGCGGGACGTGCGCCTCGCGCGGCGGCAGGACGAAGCGCGGATCCGGGGAGAACCAGAGCAGCGGCAGCCCGTCGTGGGGCCACGGGAAGATGCCCCGGCGGTAGCCGGCCAGGAGCCGCTCCGGCGAGGCCTCGCCGCCCACGGCCACGATCCCCTCCGGGGTCGCGCGCTCGGGCGGAGGAAAGTCGAGCTTGCTCGTGAGCACCGGGACGCGCATCGCTGTGGGATCGAATCCTCCCACCGGAGCGCGCGGTTGCAAAGAGGCGCCCTGCGCGCGCGCCGTGGGCTCAGGAGGCGCACACATAGTCGGGGCCCTCGACGAAGCCGCGCGCGGCGAGGTGCTCGCGGATGAGCGCGCGCGCCCCCCGCGCCCCCACGGCGACGACGACGAGCTGCGCGCCCCGCGAGAGCCGCGACGGGTCGACGATCGGCGCCCCCTGCGCGATCCGGCCGATCTTTCGCGGATCGATGTCGACGAACCGCTCCGGCCTCACGCCGTTCCGGGCGAGCGCCCTCGCCAGCCGCCTGCCCGTCTTGCCCGCGCCCCACACCGCCACGGGGCGCGCCGAGCCCAGCTTCCTCGCGAGGTAGTGCGCCTTGGCCTCGAGGAACCGCGCGATCGCGTACCGCGGATCCGCGAACGTCGCGCGGCCCTCGCGGTGCCGCCAGCGCAGGCCGAGCTCCGGGAGCTTCGCCATCCGCGCGCCGGCGGCGTCGAGGCGCAGCCACAGGTCGTAGTCCTCCGCCCAGGGGGCCTCCCGGAACCCGCCGACCTGCTCCAGCGCGCTCCGCCGCAGCATCACCGACGGGTGGCACAGCGGGGACTCCACGAACATCTCCCGCGCGTGATCCTCGGGGGTGAGGATCGAGTTCAGCCAGTCGACGTAGCGGAGCATGCCCTCGCCGATCGGCCCGGCCGCGAACGCCTCCACGCGGGCCCCGACGACGGCGAGCCGCGGATCCCGCCGGAGCGCCTCGGCCTGGCGCGCGAAGCGCCCGCCGACCGAGATGTCGTCGCCGTCCATGCGCGCGAAGAGCTCGCCCCGCGCCGCCTCGGCCGCGCGCGCGAGCGCCCGCGCGATGCCCACGCCGCCGGTCGCGACCGGCACCACGCGGCGGTCGCGCCGCGCGAGGCGCGCGACCGTGGCCGGCCCGGCGTCGGTCGAGCCGTCGTCCACGGCGATCACCTCGAGGTCGACGTCGCGCTCGGCGAGCACGCTCTCCAGCGCCTCCTCGATGGTCGCCTCCGCCTGCCGGTACGGGAGCAAGACGGAGACGAGCGGCGCCACGCCGAGACCATGGCGGCGCGCCGGCGCAGCGTCCACAGGAAGGGCGCGCCGCCGGCGCGGCGTCCACGGCAAGGGCGCGCGCCGCCGGCGCGGCCCGGGTCAGAGGTCGCGTGCCAGCCGGATGCCGCTCATCTGCCACCGCGCGTCCGGCGGGAAGAAGTTCCGGTACGTCGCGCGGAGGTGCGTCGCCGGGGTCGCGCACGAGCCGCCGCGGAGCACGAGCTGGCTGCTCATGAACTTGCCGTTGTACTCGCCGAGCGCCCCCGGCCACGGGCGGAACCCGGGGTAGGGCGCGTACGCGCTCGACGTCCATTCCCACACGTCGCCGAAGAGCTGCCGCGGGGCCCCCGGCCGCGGCGGCGCGCCCGCGGGCTCCGGGTGATAGCGCCCGCGCTCGGCGAAGTTCCCCTCCAGCGCCGCCTCGCCCGGCGCGGCGCCGCCGGCGACCTCCCCCGCGGCGGCGAGCGCGCCCTGCGCGGCGGTCTCCCACTCGGCCTCGGTCGGGAGCCGCGCGCCTGCCCAGCGGGCGTAGGCGTCGGCCTCGTAGTGGCTCACGTGGCAGACGGGCTCGTCGGCGTCGAGCTCGCGGAGCCCGCGCAGCGTGAACAGCTGGAGCCCTCCGTCGCGCGGCTCCCAGTAGAGCGGCGCCTCCCAACGGTTCGCCACGACCGCGTCCCAGCCGCCCGACAGCCAGAGCTCCGGCCGCGCGTACCCGCCGTCGCGCATGAACTCGAGGTACTCGCCGCACGTCACCGGCCGGTCCGCGAGCGCGAACGCGCCGACGAACACGCGGTGCCGCGGCGCCTCGTTGTCGAACGCGAACCCGCCCTCGCCGTGGCCGATCCAGCGCACGGCCTCGGCGTGCTCGACGAAGCGGAGCTCCCCGGCCGCGCCGCCCCGCCGCCCCGGCGGCGCGCCGCCGAAGATCGCGGGGCGCAGCGGGTTCTGCGCCATCGCGTGCTTCAGATCGGTCAGGAGGAGCTCCTGGTGCTGCTGCTCGTGGTGCAGCCCCACCTCGATCGTGAAGGCGAGATCGAGGTGCCGGCCCGCGGCGATCTCGTCGAGCAGCGCGCGCATGTGCTCGTCCACGTGGCGCCGGTAGCGGTAGGTCTCCTCGACGGTCGGGCGCGACAGGACCCCGCGCCGCGGCCGGCTGTGCCGCTCGCCCACGGTCACGTAGTACGAGTTGAAGAGGTACCCGAACTGCGGGTGGAACGGCGCGTACCCGGCGCGCTCGCCGAGCACGAACGTCTCGAAGAACCACGCCGTGTGCGCGAGGTGCCACTTCACCGGGCTCGCGTCCGGCATCGACTGGACGACGTAGTCCTCGGCGCAGAGCGGCGCGCAGAGCGACTCCGTGAACGCCCGGACCGCGTCGTACCGCGCCCTCAGCCCGCCCGCGACGCGCTCTGCCTGTTCCATCGCGCTCCCCTGGGGTCCTTCGTCTCCGCGAGACATGCCGCCGCTGTGCGCGGGCGCCTAGCGCTTCTTGAAGTCGCCGAGGTGCGTGATGTACCAGCGGCCCTGCCACGAGATGATCGTGTGGACGTCGAGGCTCGCCGGCTTGCCGTCGAGCTCGACCTTCAGCTTGCCGTGGAAGGAGCGGTAATAGCCGATCTTGTTGACCTCGTCGCCGGGCGGCACCCACTTCGGCCTGGAGCCGACCTCGAAGCCGACGAACCGCGCGCCCTCCCAGCTCTTGCGCTTCCGGTGCATCGCCTTCACGTCGTTCGCGTAGGCGGCGTGGAGGTTGTCCCAGTACTTGCCGGGGTCCTTCACGTCCTTGAGCGGGATGAACGGCTCCTTGGGGAACCAGAACGGGTCGGCCAGCGCCGGCTCGTTCTTCACGATGGCGTCGAACAGCGCCCTCGCCCGCGCCGTGAGCTCCTCGCTCTCGAGCGGCGGCAGGATCTTGTTCGTCGCGATCGCGGTCGCATCGGCGCCGGCGGCCGGCGGCGATCCCGGCGGGGGCGCGCCGTCCGTCGTCGCCGCGTCGGCGGCCGCGCTGGCGCCCCCGTCCTGCGCCGGCGCTGGCGCCGGCGCGCCCGCTCTTCCGGCTGCGCGCGCCGCGCACCCCGCGATCACGGCGAGCGCGCCCGCGACGACCTGCTTCATCATGCGCGTGCCCTATCGCAGCGCCCCGGCGCCGACAAGCGACGCCGAGGCGCGGCCGCGCGCCGGAGCCGCCCGGCGGCGGGCCCGGCTCACTTCTCGACGATGATGAACTGCACGCGCCGGTTCTTCGCCTTGTTCGCGGGCGTGACGTTCGGCGCGACCGGGCGGTCCTGCCCGTAGCCCTTCGCCATGAGGCGCGAGCCGTCCACGCCGGCCCGGATCAGCCAGGCGCGCACCGAGTTCGCGCGGGACTCGCTGAGGGTCTGGTTGTGCTCGCGCCCGCCCGTGTTGTCGGTGTGCCCCTGGATCTCGACCTTGCGGATGTTCGGGTTCCGCTGGAGCACGTCCGCGATCTCCTCCATCAGCGCGTTCGAGTCGCCCAGGATCTTCGCCGAGTCGGTCTCGAAGTGGATCTGCCGCGAGATCTTGATCTCGTTGCCCTGCACCTTCACGAGCGAGACCTTCGGCCGCTTGTTCACCGTGAGCGCGGCGCGCGTGTCCTCGCTCGTGCGGACGTCGGCCTGGTTGACGTGGTTCATGTAGCCCTGCGCCTCGACCTTGAGCGTCACGGCGCCGGCCGGCAGATCCGGGAAGCGGAACGCGCCGCTCGCGTCGCTCGTCGCCGTCTGCTCGCGGCCCGCCGCGTCGGTCAGCCGGATCGTCGCGCCGGCGACCGCGTCCCCGCTCTCCGCGTCCTTCACGGTCCCGACGATGTTGCCCGTCTTGGGCAGCGCCTCGAGCGAGCAGTCGACGTCCACGAACGTCGGCCCCTGCGGCGGCGCCCCGCTCGGTCCGGCGCCGGGCAACCCCGGCTGCGGGCCGAAGGGATCGGGCTGCCCGGGCTGCGGGCCGAACGGTCCGGGCTGCCCCGGCTGCGGGCCGAAGGCGCCCGGCTGCCCGGGCTGCGGACCGAAGGCGCCGGGCTGCCCCGGCTGCGGACCGAAGGGCTGCCCGGGTTGCGGACCGAAGGCGCCCGGCTGTCCCGGCTGCGGACCGAAGGCACCCGGCTGCCCCGGCTGCGGGCCGAACGGCCCGGGCTGCGGACCGAAGGGCCCCGGCTGCGGGCCGAACGGCCCGGGCTGCCCCGGCGCCGCCCCGCCGGCGAGGATCGTCGCCTGGCATGTGCCCGGCTTGTAGCCGTTCGCCCGGACGTTGAACGTGTACGTCCCCGGCTCGAGGTGCCGCGTGAGGAAGCGGCCGTCCGGCCCCGTCGCGTACGGCGGCTGGGGCACGCCCTCGATCGTCACGATCGCGTCCGCCACCGCCGCGTCGGGCCTGTTCTGCTCGTGCACGAAGCCGCGCGCGAACGTCTGCGGCGCGGGCACGAGCTGCGGCGGCTCCTTGATGATCTGCGGCGCAGGGGCCGGCGGCGGCTCCTTCTGCTTCGTGTCGTAGGCGTAGCCGATCCCGAGGTACAGCGTCCACGGCGCCTGCGGCGCGACCTCCTCGATGAACACGGAGGTCGCCGACAGGCCGAGGTCGAACGCCGCGTGCCCGGAGAGCCCGCGGAACGCCTTCTGGAACGGCGTCACCCGCACGCCGAGCGACAGCCGCGACGGGGCCGCGGCGTAGCCCGGCCCGCCCTGGCTCTGCGGGTCCGGGGACGCGAAGTCGTCGAGCCCGAGACAGACGTCGCCGCGCGACACGCGGCTCGTGTGGCACTCGTAGCCCTGCCGGTTCACCGGGATGTCGAGCGTGTACTCGAGGTACGGCTGCACCTTCGGCAGCGGCACCTCGACGCCGAGGTGGGTCTGGAAGAAGTCGACCCGGTTGATGCCGAGCCCGAACCGCTCGATGCGCGAGATCGGCTGCCGATCGCGCCCGTCGGTGAACGCCTTGGCCCGCTCCTTCTCGACCTCCTCCACGACCTGGCCGGAGTTGTCGAGCTTGTAGCCGAGGTTCAGGTTGACCCGCAGCGGGAACCCCTTGCCCTGCGGCTTGCGCAGATCGAGCGTCGCGAGCCCGCGGAACACCGCGCTCGTGCCGCCGCCGGCGAGGCCGACGTCGCCCGTGCCGTTGAGCAGGAGCAGCTGCGCCTCGCCGCCGAAGGTGAGCGGCTTGCCGATCTTCGGGGGCGTGAACGCCTTCACGCCGAACGTCGTGTCGCCGAGCACCTGCAAGAGCCGCGGGCGGCCCTGATCGTTCGCGTTCGCGAACGTGCGGATCGCCGCGTAGCCCTCGAGGAAGGGCAGGGGGGTCGCGTTCAGCGCGAAGAGCGCCCCCACGTGGCTCGCCGAGTCCTCCCGCGCGTCGGGGCCGCAGGTGATCGGGTGGCCGGCGAGCGTCGACTCGGCCGGATCGCAGAGGAAGCCGCTCGTCGAGAACCAGTCGAGCAGGAACGACACCCGGAAGGTGCCCGGCGCGCCCGAGCCCGCGTACGACGTCCTGAGGAGGCCCGTCGAGCCCCACAGGTTCGGCTGCGCGGTGAGCGAGAGCGCGCGCTCCTCCTCGTCCCACGCGGTGGAGCGCGGCGCCGTCGCGCTCGCCTGGGCGCCCTGCTCGCCGACCGACGCCTGCGCGCCCAACGAGAAGCTCGCGTCCGGCGGCGGCTGCCCCGGCTGCCCGAACTGCGGAGGCGCGTCGCCCGGGAACCCCGGCTGCGGGCCGAAGCCCGGCTGCGGGCCGAAGCCCGGCTGCGGGCCGCCGAAGCCCGGCTGCGCGGCTGCCCGAACTGCGGAGGCGCGTCGCCCGGGAACCCCGGCTGCGGGCCGAAGCCCGGCTGCGCCGGCGGGGGGCCGAACTGGGTCGGAGGCGCGTCGCCCGGAAAGCCCGGCTGCGGGCCGAAGGGGCCGGGCTGCGCGGGAGGAGGCTCGGGCCCGAACGGCCTGGGCGGCGCCGGCTGGCCCGGAAGCGGCTGAGGTCCGAAGGGCGGCTGCGGCTGCTGCGCCTCGGCAGCGCCCGCGAGCGTGAGCGAGCCGACGAGCGGCAGCGCCGTGAGCGCAGCGCGCCGGGGCCTGTCGCCGAACACCTTCCGAAGCGTATGCATCGAGCCTCATCCGCGAGATCGAACAAGGAAACGCCCGCCAATCGGGACGGTGGGGACCTCGCGCGCGGCCCGTTGTACCATCCCGGGCGGCCCACGAAACAGCGGTTTTCGTCGATGGCAGATCCCCGACGAGCCGCGCCGCACGGCTCGATAAGTGCGGCCTCACCGCGGCGAGGCGCGATCGTCGGGCCTCCGTCGCGCCTCGTCCTCATGGCGCGCTCCGGCGCCCGGCGACCCGGTCGCAAACGTGCTCGGCCGCGGCGCCCCGCGGCCCCGGCGCCGCTCGGTCGGGGCCGCGCAGCTGCCCAATCCGGCGGGCGCGCATGCTAGGAAAGCCATCAACATGGCATCCCGGGGGCGCATCCTGATCGTCGACGACGAAGCCAACGCGCGCGCGGCGCTCTCCGAGATCCTCCGCGAGGAGGGGTACACCACCGAGACCGCGGCCGACGGCTTCAAGGCGCTGGGCAAGCTCGAGGAGTTCGCGCCGGACGTGGTCCTGACCGACCTGAAGATGCCGGGGCTCGACGGCATCCGGATGATGGAGAAGGCGCAGCTCGCGCTGCCGGACGCGACGTTCGTCGTCATGACGGCGTTCGGCACCATCTCGAGCGCGGTCGAGGCGGTGAAGAAGGGCGCGTACAACTACCTGACGAAGCCGCTCGATTTCTCGGTGCTCGCGGTGGTGGTCGAGCGCGCGGTGGAGCGGGCGCGGCTGCTCCAGGAGAACTCGCGGCTGCGCGAGCGGCTGCGCGAGCGCAACGCGTTCGGCCATGTGATCGCGAGCCACCCGAGCATGGTGAAGCTCCTCCGGCTGGTCGAGCAGGTGGCGCCGAGCCGCGCGAGCGTGCTGATCGTGGGCGAGACGGGCACGGGCAAGGAGCTCATCGCCGAGATGATCCACCGCGCGAGCCCGCGGGCGAAGGCGCCGCTCGTCCGGCTGAACTGCGCCGCGCTGAGCGAGTCGCTCCTGGAGAGCGAGCTGTTCGGCCACGAGCGCGGCGCCTTCACCGGCGCCGTGGGGCGCCGCGAGGGCCGCTTCGAGCAGGCGAACGGCGGCACGCTGTTCCTCGACGAGGTGAGCGAGATCCCCCTCGCCACGCAGGTGAAGCTCCTGCGCTTTTTGCAGGAGCGCACGTTCGAGCGGGTGGGCGGCAACGAGACCCTGAAGGTCGACGTGCGGATCCTCGCCGCGTCGAACCGCGACCTGCGCCAGCGCATCGCCGAGGGGCTGTTCCGCGAGGATCTCTACTACCGGCTCAACGTCGTCACCCTGGAGATCCCGCCGCTCCGCGAGCGCCGGAGCGACATCCCCGAGCTCGCGACGTTCTTCCTGGGCCGCTACGCGCAGGAGAACGGCAAGCGGATCGAGGGCTTCACGGACGAGGCGCTGTCGGCGCTGACGAGCTACTCGTTCCCTGGCAACGTGCGCGAGCTGGAGAACGCGATCGAGCGGGCGGCGGTGCTCTGCGACGGCGCGCGCATCGAGCCCCGGCACTTGCCGGCGCAGATGTCGTCCGAGCCGGCCGAGGCGTCCGACGCGATGCCGCGCGTCCCGGGGAGCACGATCTACGATCTGGAGCGCTACGCGATCCTGCGCACGCTCGAGGCGTGCAAGGGCTCGACCTCGAAGGCGGCGACGATCCTCGGGATCAGCCCGCGCAAGATCCAGTACAAGCTGCACGAGTACAGCGCGGCGACGGCGCGCGGCCGCGCGCGGCCGGGGGACGGCGCGCCGGGCGAGGCCCCTGACGGCGAGGAGGGCGCGTGAGCGGCGGTGTCGAGGCGATGGTCGAGGAGCGCGGCGACCGCGCCGCACCGTCCCGCTCCGGCGGGGAGGCGCCGGGCGGCGAGCTGCTGATCGACGTCCGCGGCCTGCTGAAGACGTTCCGGGTGGGCTTCCTGCGCCGGCGCGCGGTCGAGGCGGTCAAGGGGGTGAGCTTCGGCGTGCGCCGCGGCGAGATCTTCGGCTTCCTCGGGCCGAACGGCGCCGGCAAGACGACGACGATCAAGATGCTGACGGGCCTCATCGCCCCGACCGGCGGCGAGGCGTACCTGTTCGGCGCGCGCGTCCCGTCGCCCGAGGCGCGCCGGAAGATCGGCTTCTTGCCGGAGAACCCGTACGTCTACCCCTACCTCACCCCGCGCGAGTTCGTGGAGCTCTGCGGCCGCCTGTCCGGGATGCGCGGCGCCTCGCTGCGCCGGCGGACGATGGAGGTGCTCGATCAGGTGAAGATCGCGTACGCCGCGGATCGGCAGGTGCGCCGGCTGTCGAAGGGGATGCTGCAGCGCACGGGGCTGGCCGCCGCGCTGGTCGCCGATCCCGAGATGCTGATCCTGGACGAGCCCATGAGCGGCCTCGATCCGGTGGGCCGCAAGGAGGTGCGCGATCTCATCTTCGCGGAGCGCGATCAGGGCCGGACGATCTTCTTCTCGACGCACATCCTGAGCGACGTCGAGGCGATGTGCGATCGCGTGGCGATCCTGCGCGAGGGCCAGGTGGTGGTGAGCGGCGCGATCCGCCAGCTCCTCCGGGGCGACGTGCTGCGCACCGACGTCATGCTGGCCGGCGCGCCCGACTCGCTCCTCGAGGAGCTCGGCGCGCTGGGCTTCGCGACCACGCGCCGCGGCGACGTCGTGGTGGTCGACGTCGAGGGCGAGGCGCGCGTGCGCGAGGTGCTCCAGCGCTCGCTCGCCGCGGGCGCGCAGGTGGTCGAGGTGACGCCGCGTCGCGAGACGCTGGAAGACCTCTTCATGCGCCGCGCGCTTTAGTCATGCGCCGCGCGCTTTAGCCGACGCCGGGCATCCCTCGGACAACGGTAGGCCCCCGGAGAGGGTGTCCGCTGGGCGGGGTGGGGGATGGGCCGATGTTTGAGGCGGAGATATGGAGCATCCGGCTTGCCGGATGCTCCATATCTCCGCCGAGTTCGGCGGGGCCCCCACCCCGCCCAGCGGACACCCTCTCCGGGGGCCGGGCCGGCCCAGCGGACACCCTCTCCGGGGGCCGGGCAGCCCTGGCTATGCCGTGGTCCCCGCCACGTCCTGCTTGGCCGCCTCGATGATCTCGAGCGCGTACGCCCCGATGGTCGACGCGTCCTCGCCCTCGACCATGACGCGCAGCTTCGGCTCCGTCCCGCTCCACCGCACGAGGATGCGCCCCTTGTCCCCGAGCGTCTTCTCGATGCGATCCACCGCGACCCGCGTCCGCTGCATGCTGTCGAGCGGCAGCCGCGTCGAGAACGTCGCGTTCTCCAGCACCTGAGGCACCCGCTGCATCGCCTTCGACGCGAGCTCGCTCAGCGGCTTGTCCTCCTCCATCATGATCGCGAGCACCTGCAGCGCCGCCACGATCCCGTCGCCCGTCGTCGCGTGGTCCAGGAAGATGAGGTGCCCCGACTGCTCCCCGCCGAACGAGTAGCCGCCGTTCCGCATCGCCTCCACCACGTAGCGGTCCCCGACGGCCGTCCGCACCACGTGCCCGTTCTGCGCCTTGAGCGCGCGCTCGAGGCCGAGGTTCGACATCACCGTCGTCACGATCGTGTTCCGCGGCAGCTTCCCGGTGCGCAGCATCCTGAGCGCGCAGAGCGCCATGATCGCGTCGCCGTCCACGACCTCGCCGCGCTCGTCGACCATGATCACCCGGTCCGCGTCGCCGTCGAGCGCGATGCCGATCGCCGCGCCCCGCTTGAGCACCTCGGCCTTCACGTGCTCCGGGTGCAGCGCGCCCGTCTCGCGGTTGATGTTGCGCCCGTTCGGCTTCACGCCGAGCGCGGTCACCTGCGCGCCGAGCTCGGTGAACACCGAGGGCGCCACGCGGTAGGCCGCCCCGTGCGCCGCGTCGACCACGATCTTCACGCCGTCGAGCGACAGCGCCGTGGGGAACGTGCTCTTGCAGAACACGACGTACCGCCCCCGCGCGTCGTCGAGCTTCACCGCGCTGCCGATCGCCGAGCCCACCACCCGGGCCTCGTCGAGCTCGTGGCTCTCCATGAGCCGCTCGATCTCCTCTTCCGCGGAGTCGGGCAGCTTGTAGCCGTCGGGCCCGAAGATCTTGATGCCGTTGTCCTGGTACGGGTTATGGCTCGCGCTGATCACCACCCCGGCGTCGGCCCGCATGCTCTGCGTGAGCTGCGCGACCGCCGGCGTCGGGATCGGCCCGCTCAGCATCACGCGGCCGCCCATCGCGCACACGCCGGACGCGATCGCCGTCTCCAGCATGTAGCCGGACAGCCGCGTGTCCTTCCCGATCACCACCCGCACCTGCCGCGACTTCCCGTGGCTCGCGACGAAGGCGATCGCGCGCCCGAGCCGCAGCGCCATCTCCGGCGTCATCGGCGGCTGGTTCGCCACGCCGCGCACCCCGTCGGTGCCGAACAGCTTGCGCCCAGCGGAGGCCTGCTGCGGTGCGCCCGTCGCCGACGGAGCGCCCTCCCTATGATCCTTCTTGGTGTGCTTCGGCACGGTCCCTCTCTCGTGGTTCGGGCTGAGGAGACCACCCTTAGCAACCTTTGCCAAGACAGCCTACGGCCAACTGCCGGCGCGGCGACCGCGGCGCGCGTTCATCGCTCTATCTATCTATCTATCTATCTATCTATCGCTCCGCTCTCACCGCGCCGCCTCGGGCGGCGCTTCGTTGTTGCGCCGCGCCGCCTCGTTGCTCAGGCGCAGCAGGGCCGACCCCTGCGCCGGCGCGCGCAGATCCCGCCCCCGCGTCGTCCCCGCCGCGCCGCGGGGCGCCGGCAGGAGCGCGTTGACCAGGCCCATCAGCCGCACCGTCATCTGCGGCGCGATCCCGTGCGCCCAGCTGAGCAGGTGCGAAGACAGCCCGAGCTTCACCTCGGCGCGCCCCTCGCGCGCCGCCGCCACCACCCGCCGGGCCGCGCGCCGCGCGTCGATCGTCGCGAGCGGGATCGACGAGGCCAGGCCGAACCAGCCGAACTCGCGCCGCGGGTCGCCGCCGAACTCGGCGTTGTAGATCGACCCCGTGCGCATCGGCCCGGGGATCACCGTGGTGACCCGCGGGCCCCGCGCGCTGCCGTAGGAGAGCTCGGCCTGGAGGCTCTCCGAGAAGCCCATCATCGCGAACTTCGACGCGTTGTACCCGAGCAGGTGCGGCACCGCGACGCGCCCGCCGATCGACGTCACGTTCACGATCCGCGCCGCGCGCCCCTGCTTCTCCAGGTGCGGCAGCGCGCGCCGCGTCGCGTAGACCGCGCTCCAGAAGTTCGAGCGCATCGCCTCGTCGAGCTCCTCCACGCGGAGGTCCTGCATCGGCGCCACCTGGATCACGCCGGCGTTGTTGACGAGCACGTCGATCCGGCCGAACGCGCGCGCCACGCCGTCGATGAACGCCTCGGCCGCGGCGCGATCGCCGAGGTCGCACGCGACCGCGTGCACCTCGACGCCGAGCGCCCGCAGCCGCTGCTCGGCCCGCTCGAGCGCCCCCGGGTCGCGGCCGGCGATCGCCACCCGGGCGCCGTGCCGGCCGAACTCCTCGGCGAGGAGCAGCCCGAGGCCGCGAGAGCCGCCCGTGATGACCACGACCCGGCCGCGCAGATCGAGCCGCCGCAGGGCGCGGAACGCCGTCCGCGCGAGCGCGGCCGCCCCGAGGGCCGCCGCTGGAAAGAGCACCGGAGAACGCCGCTTCCTGAACGCCATGCCGCCGGACCGGCATCGCCCGTGCCAGACCGGCGCGCCGCCGCGCAGCGACGCGCCTGCACATCGCGCGGCGGCGCGCCGGCGTCAGAGCGCCACGACCGGGTCCGGCGCGATGCCGAGCAGCGCCGACCGAACCTCGCCGACCAGGTAGATCGAGCCCGTCACGACGACGAGCCCGCCCGGCCCGGCGACCTCGATCGCCCGCGCCACCGCCGCGCGCGGATCGCCGATCGGCTCGCCCGGCGCGATCGCCCGCAGCGCATCGAGCGGCGCGGCCGCGCGGCCCTGCGGCGTCGCGTAGAGCCGCCGCTGCGCGCGCGGGGCGAGCGTCTGTAGCATTTCGCCCCACCCCTTGTCGGCCATCGCCCCGAACACGAGCGCGGTGCGCGCCGCGCCCGGGCCTTCCTCGTCGAGCCACGCGGCGAGCGCCTGCGCGCCGTGCGGGTTGTGCGCACAGTCGAGCAGGACGTCGGCGGCGCCCGCGTCGATGCGCTCCAGCCGGCCGGGCCAGCGGGCCGCGGCGAGCCCCGCCGGGAGCGCCCGCTCGACCTCGGGCCACCGGCCCGCGAGCTGCCACGCGATCCCGCACGCCACGCCCGCGTTCTCCGCCTGGTGCGCCCCGCGGAGGCCGAGCTCCACCTCGAGCGCGGGGCGCCCCGGCCCGGCGACGCGCGTCGGGCGCGCGGAAGCCCCCGCGCGCCCGACCGCGATCTCGCCCGCGCTCCCGCCGCGCTCCGCGCGCGCGACGCGGAGGCGCGGCCCGGCGGAGATCGCCAGCGCCGCGGCCTCGATCGCGGCGTCGGCCTCGGGGTCGAGCGGGCCGAGCACCACGGGCGCGCCCGGCTTGAGGATGCCCGCCTTCTCCCGGGCGATGTCGGCCAGCGTCGGGCCGAGCAGGGCCACGTGATCGAACGCGATCGACGTGATCGCCGTGCAGAGCGGCGCCGCGAGCACGTTGGTCGCGTCGAGCCGCCCGCCGAGGCCGACCTCGACGATCGCGAGGTCGACGCCCGCGTCGCGGAAGGCCACGAACGCGGCCACCGTCAGCGCCTCGAAGAACGTCAGCGGCGCGGGGACCCGCTCGAGCGCGGCCGACAGCGCGCGCTCGAGCGCCGCGTCGCCGATCGGCGCGCCATCGACGCGGATGCGCTCGGCGAAGCGGGACAGGTGCGGCGACGTGTAGAGGCCGGTGCGGAGCCCGGCCGCGCGCGCGACCGACTCGACCATCGCGCACACGCTCCCCTTGCCGTTGGTGCCGGCGACGTGCACCGCGGCGACGCCGGCGTGCGGGTCGCCGAGCGCCGCGAGCGCCTCGCGCACCCGGTCGAGCCCGAGCACCATGCCCCGCGGCGCCCGCTGCCCCAGCGCCTCGAGCAGCGCCGGGAGCCGCGGCGCCGCCGAGCTCATCGCCGCGCCCGGCGATCGCCCGCGAGGTGCTGGAGCAGCGTGGCGAGGTACGCCTTCATCTCGGGGCGCGGCACGATCGCGTCGACCATCCCGTGGTCGAGCAGGAACTCGGCCCGCTGGAAGCCCTCGGGCAAGGTCTGCCGGATCGTGTTCTCGATGACCCGGGGGCCGGCGAACCCGATGAGCGCCTTCGGCTCGGCGATGTTCACGTCGCCGAGGAAGGCGAAGCTCGCCGCGACGCCGCCCGTGGTCGGGTGGAGCAGCACCGAGATGAACGGGAGGCGCGCCTTGCGGTAGCGCTCGAGCGCGGCGACGCTCTTCGCCATCTGCATCAGCGAGAGGATGCCCTCCTGCATCCGCGCGCCGCCCGACGACTGGAGGAGCACCACCGGGAGCTCCTCGCGCGTGGCGCGCTCGAACAGCCGCGTGATCTTCTCGCCCACGACGGAGCCCATGCTCCCGCCCATGAAGGCGAACACGAACGCGCCGTACGCGATGTCGCGGCCGCTCAGCCGGGCGCGGCCGATCTCGATCGCCTCCTTGGCGCGGCCCTTCTTGTGGAGCGCCGCGACGCGGTCGCGGTAGCTCTTGCCGTCGCTGAACCCGAGCGGATCGTTGGGGACGAGGTGATCGTCCCACTGGGCGAGCTCGCCGTCGTCGAGCAGGAGCCGGCGCCACCCCTCGGCGTCGAGCTTGTGGTGGTGGCCGCACTGCGAGCACACCTCGAAGGCGCGGGCGAGCTCGGAGGCGTCGTGCGTGTGCGAGCAGCCGTCGCAGCGACGGAACACGCCCGCTCCCAGCGAGCGCTTCTCGCTCGCGTCGGTCGTCGGCAGGGTCTTTTCGGGCCAGGTCATCGGCGAACCCCTAGGCGCTCCGCTGCCCCATCTCCTTCACGTCGGAGGGGACCCGGAGCGTTGGTTGTGTCTTCTCCTGCACCTCTCGGGCGCTCACGCCGGGCGCGAGCTCGCGCAGCACGAGCCCCTCGGGCGTCACGTCGAGCACGGCGAGATCGGTGATGATCCGGTGGACCACGCCGCGCCCGGTGAGGGGCAGCGCGCACTCGGTCAGGATCTTGGGCGCGCCGTTCTTCGCCGCGTGATCCATGATCACGACGACGCGCTTCGCGCTCACCACGAGATCCATCGCCCCGCCCATCCCCTTCACCATCTTGCCGGGGATCATCCAGTTGGCAAGATCGCCCTTCTCGGAGACCTCCATGGCCCCGAGGATCGCGAGGTCGATGTGGCCGCCCCGGATCTGCGCGAACGACTCGGCGCTCGAGAAGATCGCCGAGCCGGGGAGCATGGTCACCGTCTCCTTGCCGGCGTTGATGAGGTCCGCGTCCTCCGCGCCCTCGGCGGGGTAGGGGCCGATGCCGAGCAGCCCGTTCTCGCTCTGGAGCACCACCTCGATCCCCGCGGGGATGTAGTTGGCGACGAGCGTCGGCATCCCGATGCCGAGGTTGACGTAGTAGCCGTCCTTGAGCTCCAGCGCGGCGCGCTGCGCGATCTGTTCCCGCGTGAGTCCCATCGTGTCCCCTGTCCCGGCCCCGCGCCTAGGCGGCCGGCGCCTTGCGCACCGTGCGCCGCTCGATCCGCTTCTCGAAGCGCTCGCCCTGGAAGATCCGGTGCACGAAGATCCCGGGCGTGTGGATGTGGTCCGGGTCGAGCGAGCCGACCTCGACGAGCTCCTCGACCTCGGCGATCGTCACCTTCGCGGCCATCGCCATCATCGGGTTGAAGTTCATGGCGGTGTGGCGGTAGACGAGGTTGCCGAACCTATCGCCCTTCCAGGCCTTCACGAGCGCGTAGTCGCCGCGGATGGCCGGCTCGAGCACGTAGT
Source organism: Sorangium cellulosum So0157-2 (assembly GCF_000418325.1). GTDB lineage: Bacteria > Myxococcota_A > Polyangia > Polyangiales > Polyangiaceae > Sorangium > Sorangium cellulosum_D. The sequence continues at coordinate 9,766,079 of NC_021658.1, read as the reverse complement.
CGCGGCCGTCGAACTGCCGGACCTCCTTCTTGTCGGAGTACTTCTTCACCGTGCCGTCGGGGTTGTAGAGCACCGGCAGCCCGCCCTCGCTGATGGCCGTGCCCGCCCCGGTCGGGGTGTAGAACGCGGGGATCCCGGCGCCCCCGGCGCGGATGCGCTCGGCCAGCGTGCCCTGCGGCGTGAGCTCGACCTCGAGCTCCCCGCTCAGGTACTGCCGCTCGAACTCCTTGTTCTCGCCGACGTACGACGAGATCATCTTCCGGATCTGGCGGTTCTGCAGGAGGATCCCGAGGCCGAAGCTGTCGACCCCGCAGTTGTTGGACACGACCACGAGGTCCTTCGTGCCGAGCTCGCGGAGCGCGGCGATGCAGTGCTCCGGGATGCCGCAGAGCCCGAAGCCGCCCGAGAGGATCGTGGCGCCGCCCGGGATGTCCCGCACGGCGTCCAGCGCGCTCTTGTAGACCTTGTCCATGGCCGACCGAGAGGTACCCCAACTGGCCGCGAGGCAAAAGCCTCCGCTACCGTCGGCTCGTGACGCGACGCGGTAAGGCGCATCGTGGTACGGTGCGCCCTGCATGTCGTGCCGCCCGCTCTGGCAGACCCTCTTCGAGCGATTCGATCCAGAAAGGCCAGCAGACGAGCCCGCGTGGCGCGCGCCTCGGATGCAGAGCCCTGCGCCCACGATCGGTGAAGCCCTCGATCGGCCGTTCGGCACGCCACGGGTCCTCTTGACGGGGACGATCGGGACGGGGAAGACGACGGAGCTCTACCGCATCGCCGAGGAGCGCGCCCAGCGCGAGTTCGTCGTCTACGTCGATCTGGAGCGGCACTTCTCGGAGGTCGTGGGCGACATCCCCGCGCTCCAGAACGTGGCTTCCTGGGAGATCTGCTTCCTCGCCGGGCTCGCGCTGCTCCGCGCTGCGGAGGAGCGGCTCGCCTTCCGGCTACCAGACCCGCACCTGCGGGATCTCGAGCATGCGTGGTCGGCGCTGGCCCGGGCCACGGGTGAGGTCTCGGCTCCCCCCAAGATCGAGATGGGCACGCTGGCCAAGTCGATGATCGTCCTGGCCTCCAAGGCGGCTCCGCTCGCCGGCCCCGCGGCCGCGGGCGTCGGCGCTGGGCTCAGCCTGCTCGGCGCCACCGCCGAGGGGATCAAGTGGGCCCTCCCCCTGGGCATCCGGAAGCGCTCGCTGCCCGACCAGGACCAGCAAATGCAGACGATGGTCCGGTGCGTGAACGTGATCATCGGGCTCGTGGAGCAGCATCAGGGCTCGAACGTCCTGCTCGTGATCGACGGGCTCGATCGCATCCGGGATTTCAAGCGCGCTCGAGAGCTCTTCATCGACTCCACCGCCATCGCCCAGCTCGCGTGCAGGATGGTCGTTTGCGGCCCCTTCGCGTTGCGGCACCACCCCTCCTTGCCCTCGCTCCGCGGTTTTACCGACGTCCCGCCGCTCGTGAACGAGCCGGTCTTGCTCCAGCGCGACCCCTCCCAGCCGGGCCCCGGCGTGCGCTTCTTCTGCGACCTGTTCCAGCGGCGGGTCGCGGATCTCGGCGCGGGAGATTTGATCGAGCGCGCTCTCCTGGAGCGGCTCGCTTACTACTCTGGCGGTCGTGCTCGGGATTTCGTTACGTCGATCCAGGTCCTCGCGGGGCGCGCGTGGAGCGCGGACGCACCGCGCGCGGCGGAAGAGCTCATCAGCAAGGTGCTCGACGAGCTACGGCGCAAGCGGGAGACCGGCCTGCACCGCGGCCACAAGGCGCTGCTGCGGGCGGTGATGGACGATCCGGAGCACAGCCTCCCCGAGGGGGATCTGGCGCAGGAGCTCCTGAGCTACGGTACACTGCTGCCGTATCCGAACGAGTCCGAATGGTATTACCCGCACCCGTTGCTGACGATGCACCTCCTGCGTCCGAGCACGGCTGGCTCGGCAGGATCGGAACCGCTCTCCGGCTGACGCGCGCGGGGATCCTGGTTCTCGTGGACCATGCCGGTCCGGGGCGCCTCGGCGAGCTCGTCCGGGCGCTCCTCCCCGAGCACCCTGGGATCGATGTCCACGTCGATCCACGGGTCGCGGAGACGGTCCCTCCGGGAAGCACCTTCGTGCTGGTGCCGCGCGCGAGCGACGCTGACTGGTTGAACATCCAGCGCCCTCTCTTTGCGCGCCGGCGGCTGCGGGTGGTCCTCTTTTGCGATCGCACCACATCGGCGGCGCTGGCCCGTCACGCTGTCGACTTCTTCGACTGGATCTCGGTGTACGTCCGCTGTCCGGATGGCGCTGCGCCCCACGCCGCGCAGGGCATCCGCTGCGCGCTCAGGACGCGGGCGCCCGGCGTTGCCTGGCTCGGCCGCGGGGGCGAAGCGACCGTGGCCGCGGCCCTTTCGGAGGCGCTGCCAGGGCGCGGGCTCATGAGGATCGATCCCATGGGCGGCTATGCCCGGATGGTCGAGGCCATCCAGGGCGCCGGCCGCGCGTGGGTCGTCGCCGCCGCGGAGCACGCGACGCTGCAGCGCCGCATCCGCTGGGCCCTCGCCGAGGCGAGGCGCGGCACCCGGGCCATCGTGGTCGCGCCCGGGGTGGCCTCGCCGGTCGGACTGCGCTGTCCACCTGCGCTGCCGGGATGGTGGCCGGTCGACGACGCGATGCTCCCCTTGGCCGAGGCGCGGCGCGCGCTGGCCGACGTCGGCGCCGCGTCGCCAGGTCGCCTCGCGGCGCTCGCAGGGTTGGAGCCTGACGCGGTGGAGCTCCTGGCGAGGCTCATCGCTCGCGGCGAGGACGAGGGCGCTCTGACCTCGATCCTGGCTGGCGCAGGCGATCCCGGCGCCGCCCTCGCCGCGCGAGCCATCGAGGCAGGTCTCATCCATGGAGCGGCTACGGCGCGGGGCGATGCCGCGCCGGCGGTGCTGCGAGCGCTCGCACGCACGCCGGAGGGCCGCCGGCTCGCGGCGGGCAAGCGGCGCGACTCGCTCGCTCTGTGGATGCGCCGACCATCGGCCCGACCCTGGACGACGCTCGCGATCTCCGCGTTCGATCTGGGCGACCTCGACGCTGGCGCCGCGTGGACGCGGCGTGCGTTGGCGGAAGAGCCCGACCACCCCCGCTCTCTCGGGCTGCGCGTGCGGGCCGGCGAAGCGCTCCTCTTTCGAGGGGAGCGGGAGGCCGCGCTGGCGACGCTGGAGCGCGCCTTCGCCTCGGCACGGGCGAGCCTCCGGCCAGAGCGTCCCCTGCGTGCGCGCGCAGCGGCGGGGTTCGCGCTCGCGCTCCTCGGCGCGCGAAAGCTCGAGCGAGCGCTGCCGCACCTGGACCGCGCGATCGTCGCCGCCGGAGCGAGGCCCGGCACGGCCCGGAGGGCGCTCGCCGTCCTGCTGCCACCGTTCGCGAAGGTGCTCGTCCCCTTCGGGGGTTGCGCCGAGGCCGAGGCGCTCCTGAGGAGCGCGCTCGGCATGGATGCGAGGGGAGCGGCAGCGCTCTTGGCCTCGTCGCTGCGGCAGAAGGGACTCGTGCTCAGGTGCGAGCCAGTCCTGACCGCGCTCCTGAGCGACCCCACGGCGCCGGGCGCGCTGCGCCTGCGTGAGCGTTGCGCACTCGTCCAGGCCCTAGGCGAGGCGTTGCTCGCCGCAGGCCGTTACGACAGCGCGGCGCCTCTGCTGCGCGCAGCGCTGCGCGACCTCGAGGAGGCCCTGGGCACCGAGCATCCGGCGCTCCGGCCGGTGCTCGATGCGCTCTCCGCCGCGCGAGCGGCGGCGGGCCACTTGACCGACGCGGAGGAGCTCGGCCAGCGGTCGTCGACGATCGCCGCGCTGGCCTCGGGACGGCCCGCGTCCCGGGAAGCAGCGCCGGGGCGTCCAGAAACTCGCCGCGCCTCGAGCAGGTCGCGCCGCGCGACGGAGCGCGAGCGGGCGCGCGAGGCGGTCGACATGCTGGCGGAGATGGCGACCGCCGAGGAGACCTCGACGGGGCGGGACGCGGCCCGGCGGCTGAGCCATGCCCTCAGCTTTCTCCCGCCCGGACAGCGTATCCTCCTGGAGATGCAGCTCTCCGGTCTGACCTTCAGGGAGATCGCCGTTGCGCTCCGCATGAACGTCTCCACGGTGCAGGTGAGGGTCAGTCGGGCGCTGAAGGCGCTGAAGAAGGTGCTCGAGTCGCCGGCGGCGGACTCCCCCTGATCCGCTGCGCGCAGATCGCTGGCCAGCTGCTCCCTGGCGCCGGCTTCTTGGCCCTGCCCGCCGAAACCCCGTAACGCACCGGTGTGCCTCGACCGATCTCCGTGCTGTTCACGATCCTGGCGCTCTCCTTGCCCAGCGCCCCGGCGGCCGCCGCGGCGCCGGACGCCCCGGCGCGCTCGCAGGCGCGCTCTGCCGCGGAGGCGCCGGCGCGCTCGAAGGCGCGCTCCGGCGCAGGAGCGCCGGCGGGCTCGAAGAAGGCGCGCGGGGCCGCGGGCACGCGCGCGCGCGCGGCCGCCCCGCGCGCGCGCCTCACGACCGACATCGGCAAGGGCCACCGCCCCCGCGCCGGCGGCGCCGGGCCGCGATCGACCGAGCCGGCCAAGACCAAGACCAAGCCCGCGCCCAAGCCGCCCCCCGCGTCGGTCGGCCACCCGAACGAGGGGCACCTCGAGGGCGGCGTGCGGCTCGACACCTCGCGCAAGGACATCCGCGTCGTGCCCGCCTACGCCCACGCCGACGTGCGCTGGGGGCTGCCGGCGCTCGTCGGCATGATCGAGCGCGCGGCGCGCGGCGTGGCCAAGCGCTTCCCGGGCGCCGTGCTCGAGGTCGGCGACCTGTCGCGCCAGCGCGGCGGCGACGTCCACCGCCACAACTCCCACGAGAGCGGCCGCGACGTCGACCTCGGCTTCTACGCGCTCGACGGCCGCGGCAAGCAGGTCCACGCGCCGTACTTCCTGCGCTTCAACGCCCGGCTCGCCTCGACCAACCTGCCCGGGGCGCGCTTCGACCTGCCGCGCAACTGGCTGCTCGTGCAGCACCTGCTCACCGACCCCCGCGCCCACGTGAGCCACATCTTCATCTCCGATCCGCTGCGGCACGCGCTGCTCGCCCACGCCAAGCGCATCGGCGTCTCCCGCGCGCTGCTCGTCCGCGCGCAGCTCGCCATGATGCAGCCGACGGGCTCCGAGCCGCACGACGACCACATGCACGTGCGCATCTCCTGCCCGAGCGCCATGCGCGGCAGCTGCATCGAGCTCGCGAAGAACGCCCCCTCGTTCCGCACGCGCGCGCGCATGGCGAAGGCGGCCAAGGGGCTCCGGACCCCGGCGTCCCCGCGCGCGGGGGCCGCGCGCGCGGGGACGCCGGAGCCCGCGCCCGCGGCGCCCGCGCCGGAGCGGCCGCGCGGGCGCGACGCCGCGAAAGGCGCGCGCCGCGAGGCTCCGCGCCGCGAGGAGCCGCGCCCTGAGAAGGCCGAGCGCCGCGAGGAGCCGCGCCCCGAGAAGGCCGAGCGCCGCGCCGCGCCCCGCGCGGGCGAGGCCGACGCGATCCCCCTCGCCGCCGCGCGCGCGGCAGCGCAGCAGCCCATGGGCGGCCTCGACCTGTCCTTCCTGCGGCCCTCCACGTCCCAGGAGGACGTCGAGGCCGATTCGGACGGCGCCGACGCGAGCGGCGCGCTCGACGACAGCGGCGCGCTCAAGATCACGGACTGAGCCCGCCTCCCCCCGCGCGCCGCCGCAGCAACGTGCGACTAACGCATCGCATTGCAGGTGGTCCCGCAATCTGGAATCGGGACGCCAGCGCGTCTTTACCGCGAGAGAAAACCTCGGGCAGACTGGGGCGAAATCATGGGGGTGTTCATGCGGCAAGCGGACTCCCAGACCTCGATTCCCACGCTTCCATCCGCTCCGTCCCTGGTCGCGAAGGAGCATGATCGCCGGGCGCTGTTCGCGGCGCTCACGTTCGTCGACAAGCCTCCCCGGAGCGCGGCGGCGCTCTCGGGCTGGTTCGAGAAGCACCTCGTCGCGCCCGGGCGGATGCGGCGCCCGACCTCTGTGACGGAGGGCTTCTCCATGCAGGTGGCGCTCGGCCCGGCCGCCCCCGAGGACCCGGACGAGCCCGAGCTCCAGGCGCTCGTCGAGGCGGCGCGGTTCCGGGTGCTCTCCTCGCTCCGCGCCCTCATGCCGCCCGCCGCGGACGATCGCTTCCTCGCCGCGGCGATCGACGACGGGCGCGTGCGCCGCGCCGGCGAAGGCGCGCTCTGGGAGCCGTGCCCGCGCGAAGAGGACCTGCTCAGCGACATCGTCCTCAGCCTGTTCGCCACGGATATCCTGAGCTACCGCGAGTTCCACGACGCCTACCTCTGCGTCTGCAAGACCTGCCTCCGCATCGACTTCGATCCGAGCCGCTCCGGCCGGACCGGCTGCCCCGAGCACCAGCCGACCGCCACGGTCAACGTGATGCGCCGCAGCCGCCCGCCGCTCTGACGCCCGGCCCGCGGCCGCACGGGCCTGCGCGGCCGCGGGCCGCGGGCCGCGCGGGCCGGCGTTGCGCGCCGGCGCGGCGCAGGGGCTCAGCGGCTCAGAGGCAGCCGAGCCGGCACCGGGACGCCTGCTCCAGGCACGTCGACAGGCAGTTCTGGTAGCGCTGGTACTGGCTGCCCTGCGTGGGCTCCTTGCCGCATTGCGTCGCCCTGCACGCCTTGTGCTTCCGCTCGCACGCCCCCACGCACCCGGCGTTGCCGCCGGCGGGCGCGTTGGCGGCGGCCGCGCGCGGCGCCGCCCCGGGGGCGTCCGGCCGAGCGGCCGGGACCTCTGCCGCCGGCGCGTCGCTCCCCTGCGCCGGGGCCGTCCGCTGCGCCGCGTGGGCGGGCGCCGGCCCGCAGCGCTCGAAGGCGCGGCGCATCACGTCGTCCGCGGCGCCGGGCGGGATCTCGCACGCCCGCGCCACGCTCTCGATCCGGCGCTCGATCGCGGCGGCCGCGCGCGCCGCGACCCCGTCCGGTCGGCCGGCCGTCGGCGCCGCGGGCGCGGCGCTCGCGGGCGCGGCGCGCGCGGCGCGCGCGGCCGCCGCCTCGCCGTCCGGCGCGCTCGACGCCCGGCCGATCAGGAAGGCGACGACCAGGCTGGCCACCACGAGCCCCAGCGCGGCGAGCAGGAGCCGCGGATCGACGCGGCGCGCGGCCCGGGCCGGCGCGCGCTCGGCGGCGCCCGGCGGGCCGGCCGGGCGCGCCTGCCCGGCGGCGCCGCGCGGCCGCGCCGCGGCGGGCTCCGGCGTGGGGACGGTCGGCGTCCGTGTGGTCGGCGGGATGGGCGGCGGCGCCAGCGTCGCGACCTCGGTGGGAGGCGAGGGGACCGGCAGCCCCGCGAGGTTCGGCAGCGGCGCCGGGCGCGGGATGTCGGAGTGCGCCGGCGCCTGTGCGATCGACGAGGCGGGCGGCACCGTCGGCATGTCGGGCCACTCCACGAGCGGCCGCACCGCGCGGAGCTGCTCGACGAGCGACCAGAGCTCGCGCCGCTGCTCGAAGCGGCGGACGAGCTCGTGCGCCGCTGCCTGCATCCCCCGGTCCCAGGGGATGTCCGGCACGCCGAGCTCTTCTGCGAAGCGGCGCAGCTCGGCCAGGCTGAAGCAGGCGGCGATGCGCCCGCGGATCTCCGCGGCATTGCGCGCCGTGCTACCGGCGCGCGGCGGCGTCCCCGTGACCTCGTCGTCCACGCCCCGCAGCTTACCGCACGCGCCACCGAAGCCGAACCTGGTATAGGCTCGGGACATCGTGTCCCGCGCTGCGGCACCCGAGGACGCGGAGGCAGGGAGATGAGCCGAGGGGAGTGCCCCGCGCTGCGGCGCCCGGGGACGTGGAGGCCATGGAGATGAGCCGAGAGGACAGTGCAACTGGCGCAGCGACGCCCGCCCGCGCACCGCTCGTCGGGCGCGAGGCCGAGCTGTCGGCGCTGGCCCGCGCCCTCGACGCGGTCGAGCGGGAGCGCTCGACGCGGACCGTGACGCTCGTCGGCCCGCCGGGCATCGGCAAGAGCCGGCTCGTACGCGAGTTCCTCGAGGGGCGGCGCGAGGGCTCCGCCGCGCTGCGCGTCTACGCGGGCGCCGCCGGCGACGTGGCGTCCGCGTACGGCATCTTCGCGCGGCTCCTGCGCGCCCGCTTCGGCCTCTCGGACGCCATGGACAAGGACGCGGCCCGCGCCGAGGTCCGCGCGCAGGTCGCGCACGTGATGGGCGATCGCAAGGTCGGCGACGTCATCTACTTCCTCGGCCAGTTCATCGGGCTCGCGTTCGGCGACAGCCCGCTCACCCGCGCGGTGCAGGACGACCCGGCGCAGGGCGACCTCATCCGCCGCGCCGTGCTGAAGGCGTTCCTCGAGGCGGACGCGGCCCAGGGCCCCATGCTCCTCGTCTTCGACGACCTCCACGCGGCCCACGACGACTCGCTCGCGCTCCTGCGCTACCTCGTCGAGTACCTCGCGGGCCCGATCCTGATCGTCTGCGCGGCCCGCCCGGAGCTGCTCACCCGCCAGGACGACTGGGGCAAGGTCGGCGAGCGGCGCCACGCGCTCGTCGAGCTCACGCCGCTCGGCGAGGCCGAGGCGGCGGAGCTGGCGAGGGCGCTGCTCGCGCCCTGCACGCCGCGCGGCGCCGACGACGTCGTCGTCGTCGACGCCGCGGGGGCGGAGTCGCAGGCCCGGCCGGGCGCGCCGGCCGAGCTCGTCGAGGCGGCCTGCGCCTTCGCGAACGGCAACCCGGCGCTCGTCGAGCAGATGGTCCGCATCTGCCACGACCAGGGCGTGATCGAGGAGCTCGCGCCCGACTCGGGCGGGCCGCGCTGGCGCGTGCACCTCGGGAAGCTGTCGACGGCGGCCCTCCCGGCGACGGTCGAGGACGCCGTGAACGTCCGCCTCGCCGCGCTCGATCACGACGGCCGGCAGCTGCTCGAGCAGGCGGCGACCATCGGCCCGGTGTTCTGGAGCGGCGCGCTGTTCGTGCTCGGCCGGGCCGGCTGTCAGGCGCCCGAGCTGTGGGGCGAGGAGCAGAGCGACAGGGATCTCGACCGGATCAACGCCGCGCTCCGCGCGCTGTGCGACCGCGGCTACCTGCGCAAGCAGGGCGAGTCGAGCTTCGCCGGCTCGGACGAGTACGTGTTCGTGCACGACAAGGAGCGCGAGGCGCTCCAGAAGCGGATGAGCGCCGCGGCCCAGCGGCGGTACCACCACGCGATCGCCGAGTGGCTGGAGCAGCAGGTGGCGGTGCGCGCCAGCGAGGAGCTCCTCGCCGAGCTCGCGACGCACCGCGAGCGCATCGGCGACGCGGTGCGGGCGGGGCTGTCGCTGCTCGACGCCGGGGACGTGGCGCGCGGGCGCTACTCGAACGCGAAGGCCGCGGAGTACTATGCGCGCGGGCTGTCGCTGCTCGGCGACGCGCACGTCGCGCGGCGCATCGACGCGCTGCACGACTACGGCGACGTCCTGCAGCTCGCCGGGCGGATCGACGACGCGCTCGCCGCCTTCCGCGAGATGCTGACGCTCGCCTACCGGCTCGACAACCGGCGCAAGGGCGGCGCCGCGCACAACCGCATCGGGCGGCTCTACCGCGACAGCGGCTCGCTCGACGAGGCCGGCAAGCACCTCACCACCGCGCTCCGCCTGTTCGAGGGCGCGCGGGACGAGCGGGGGATCGCGTCGACCATCGACGACATCGGCAAGCTGCACTGGCTCCGGGGCGAGTACCAGGAGGCGCTCAAGTGGCTGCGCGACGCGCTCGCCCGCCGCGAGCGGATGGGCGACCGCCGCTCGATCGCGCTGTCGCTGAACAACCTCGGGCTCGCCCTGCAGGACTCGGGGGAGTTCAAGCAGGCGCTGAGCACGTTCGAGCGGGCGCTCGCGATCCGGCGCGAGATCTCGGACCTGCTCGGGGTCGTGGTGAGCCTGAACAACCTCGGGATGATCGCCCAGGATCAGCGCGACCACCGCCGCGCCCTCACGCTCTTCGAGGAGGCGCTGGAGGTGGCGCGGCAGGTCGGCGATCGCAACCGGACGGCGCTCATCCTGACGAACATCGGGGGGACGCTCTACCGGAGCGGCGATCCCGACGAGGCGGTGCGGGTGCTGCAGCAGGCCGAGGAGCTCTGCGACGAGCTGGGCGACCGGCTCGGCCTGGCGGAGGCGCGGCGCGCGCTCGGCAAGGCGTACATGCTCCGGGGCGACCTGGAGAAGGCGCGCGACTCGATCAGCCGGGCGGTGGACCTGTTCGCCTCGGTGCGGAGCAAGGTGCACCTCGGCATCGCGCTCCGGACGCTCGGCGAGATCACGGCCGCGGGCGGCTGGGGCAGCGCGAACACGAAGAGCGCGCGCGCGTACTTCGCGCGGTCGGTGAGCATCTTCGAGGAGACCGGGAACGAGCTGGAGCTCGCGCGCACGTTCCAGGCCTACGCGCGGTTCTTGACGACGGACCGGAGCTTCGTGGCGAACATGGCGGCGCGGCGCGAGGCGGTGACGATGAACGAGCGGGCGGAGGCGATCTTCGGGCGGCTGAAGATCACGTCGATGCGCTTCGAGGACGAGCCCACGCTGCCGACCGGGCCGCCGGGGCTCGCGAAGCAGCCGGTGTCCTCGCCGAGCCCGGGGCGGGCGGGTACGGCGGAGGAGCCGTCGTTTCCGAGCCCGGGGCGGGCGTCCACGTCGAGCTAGCTCGAGCGATCCTGCGGCGCGGTGATACACCTGCCGGGTGAAGGCCCAACACGAGAAGCGCGCCTCCGATTCGGTCACGACCATGACCGAGTACGTCCTGCCGACGCACGCGAACGCGCTCGGAACGATCTTCGGCGGGCAGGTGCTCGCCTGGATCGACCTGTGCGCCGCCATCTGCGCGCAGCGGCACACCGGCAGCACCGTCATCACCGCCGGCATCGACGACCTCTCGTTCGACCGCGGGAGCAAGGTCGGTCAGGTCGTGCGCCTGGCCGCGCGGGTGACCGCGACCTTCCGCACGTCGCTCGAGATCCTCGTGTCCGTCGAGGGGGAGGACGCAGCCACGGGCGACGTCTGGCCCATGGTCACCGCCTTCGTGACGTTCGTGGCGGTCGACGCGTCGCTGCGGCCGACCGCCGTACCGCCGCTCCGGCTGGAGACGGACGAGGACCGCTGCCTCGCCGAGGCCGCGGCGGAGCGGCGCGCGCGGCGGCTCTCCCGGCGCGGGGGCGGCCGCGGCGCGTGAGCGCCGGCGCGGAGGCGGCCGCGGCGCGCGAGCGCCGGCGCTACTTCTTGATGAACCGGTCGGGATTCCCGAGGAACTCGAAATGCATCGTGTCCTCGAGGTCGTCGTGGCCCAGCCAGTCGAAGCCGTAGCGCTCGAACGCCTTGATCCAGCAGCGGGAGAGGGACGTGCGCTCGTAGGCGGTGCGCTTCTTCTCCTGGCACAGCGGGCTCGTGGGCCACGGATCGACGCAGCCGCAGCACGGGTTCCGGTCAGGATCGATGTCGATCGCGATGCCGAACAGGTGGTTCGAGATCTCCGCGCCCCGGTAGCTGTTCGCCGTGCGGAACCCGCCGACCGCGCGCGGCGTGTAGCGGCGGGACTTGCTGGAGCAGGTCGCGCGGATCCGCTTCTCCACGCAGTGGAGCGCGGGCGCGATCTTCTCGTGAATGGAGACCGGCAGACCCATGAACTGCACGGTCTTCGCCTGGGAGTGGGCGCTCTCGGAGTTGTAACGCCGCGTCTCCTCGGTCTCGACGTGGCCGTAATGCTCGGCGAGATAGCGGACCGCCTTGGCGTGCTTCTTCGGGTTGAGCATGCCCTTCTGGACGAAGGTGCGCCGCTTCAGGAACTTCTGCGGGCTCTGCACGCGGCACTCGTACTGCGTCGTCTTCTTGTTCTTGCTCTTGCCCCGCGCGGCCTCCTTCGCCTCGGCGACGGGCCCGCCGCCGAGCCCCGAGGGGCCGGCCGCAAGCAGGGCGAGCGCTGCTGCCACGAGCAGGTGCACCCGTGTCCGGCCGTTCGCGTTCACGCGCGGAGGTTAAGCAGGCCGGGTCAGGGGCGGCAAGGACTTGCCGCAGGAGCCTGTCAGGAGAGCGCCGTCAGGTGCCAGGGCGCACCCTCTCGGCCGGCTGCGCGCTGCGTCGCGGCGACGGCGCCGCGACGCAGCGGTCGATCTCATGGGGCCGACCACGGCGAGCAGATCTCCACGAGCACGCCGTTCAGGTCGCGCACGTAGGAGACGCGCTGGCCCCAGGGCATGTCGTGGGGCTCCGCGACGGGCGTGGCGCCGGCCTGGACCGCGCGCGCGAACGCCGCGTCGACGTCCTTGCTGGTCACGAGGATCTCGAACCCAGCGGGACGCGCGCCGGGCCGGTTCTTCACGAACTCGGGCAGGAGCTTCTGGAGGGACTCCTCCCGCACGAACCCGAGCGGCACGTCGCCCTGCATCTCGCAGTAGTCGTTGCCGTCGGAGACGAACTTGCGCTCGAAGCCGAACGCGCGCTCGTAGAACGCCGCGGCTTCCACCGCGTCGGGCACATAGACGATCACGCCACCCAATCCTGTCTTCATCAGAGCCTCCTCGCGGGTCTTCCGCCCACGCGCTCCGGCAACCTACGGCGGCCCTCCTGACAGCGTGCTGTCAGGAGACGCGGCGCCCTCCTGACAGCGCGCTTCGCCGTGCTGTCAGGAGGCGCCGCGGGACGCCGATCGCCGGCTCATCGCAGCCCGCGAGCCGCGCTCCGATGACGCAGCGCCGGACAGCGAGGTGCAGATTCTGCGCAGCGATCACGTTCGGGTCGAGCGGGCGAAGCCGCCGCAGCGCGACGAGCTCTTCATGGGCGAGGAGCTCCCGCTGCGCGCGGCGGAGCTCCGCGAGATCGGCCTGCCGGTGCGCTGATGGCGCGTTTGACGCGGTGTACCTTCGGTCAGGACGCTCGCGGATGTGTCTCTGCATACGCGCGCTCGTCGTGGGCGTGGAGGCGGGTACCGTCCGGGCCATCGACCCCGGTTGCACCGCTGAAGCGGCGTTTCATCCATGCAAGGGAAATCCGCCGTGAATCCCCTTGTTCGTGCGGCGACGCGTTCCGGGATCGAGCGGCATGGCCGTTGCAGTGTCGGGAGCGTTCCCTCCGCTGCGGTGGTTGCCGCAAGCGGCCCCTGTTGAGATTTTTTTTCGCCGCGAGCTCCCATATGAAAGAGGTCCGCAGCGACCACCGCCGGCAAGCCAACGAGACGCCGATTCCCAGGAGCGGTGTCATGCGCACCGTCCCTCGAAGCGTCATGCCGGCGAGCGCGCCGGCCGCCGAGGGGCCGCTCGTGGGGCCGAACGGTTCGTCCTTCGAGGTGCGTCCGTCCGATCCGCTCCTCGGCAACATCGACATCGACGCCGTGGTGGCGGCGGTCCCCGAGTTCTACGCGATGAAGGGGATGTTCTTCAACGCGCTGGCGGCGACGCTCGGGGAACGGTTCGCGCAGGTGGTGACGACGCTGTCGAGCCCGCCGCGGGGCGGGCTTTACCTGCCGTTCTCGGACTATCCGATGCGCGACTTCCTGCGCGTCTACGACGCCGCCGCCCGGCTCTCGCACCCGAACCGGAGCTCGCGCGAGGCCTACCGCCGCCTGGCGCGGCAGCAGGTCGCGGCGTTCCGGGAGAGCGCGCTCGGTCGGATCACGATGCACCTGGCGACCGACCCGGGCGCCGCGCTGATGCGCTACACGGGCAGCCTGGGCGCGCTCGTGAAGGGGCCGTCGGCCAGGGCGCGGCAGCTGGGGCCGTCGGAGGTGCAGATCGACATCGGCAGCTTCCGCGGGATGCTGGAATACCCGCTCGGGAATTTCGAGGCGCTCGTCATGGGATACGGGGCCAAGCCGACCATCGCCGTGGAGGTGCGAGGGCCGGACGCGCTGCAGTTCGTGGTCAGCTGGTAGAACCCGCGCGGGTGGCCCGCGCCGGCGGGAGGGTCAGCGCGGCGGGGGCGGGTGGGCGCTCGGCCAGCCGCCAAGACGGGCGGCGTGGAGCTTGCGCTGAGAACACCGCCCGGCATGTCTCCCTTCGGGCCATGCCAGCTGGGACGTTATGTTGCGCGCCACACAAGGCGCGCCTGGAGCGCCGAGCCCACGGGGACCTTATGGCACCTCGGTCGGTGCTCGCCGCGCCCACCCGCCCCCGCCGCGCTGACCCTCCCGCCGGCGCTACGGTGGTGTAAAGGGGGAGGTTCATCCAGAGCGGCGGGGGCGAAGCGGCTCGCAGCGACGTCGTCGACACCGCACGACAGGACGAGCCGAGCCCGACACCGTCGAATCGGCGGTGGTCCGAGATTCTGCGCTTTCGGACGGAGTCAACCTGCTTGTCGCGAACGCGCCGTGTGGCGGAGGGCGTACGCGATGCCGCTCTGCAAGGTGCCGAGCGTGGTGATTCCGGACAGGTCCACGCCGAGCGTGACCAGCGTCTGCGCCACGTCCGGGCCGACGCCGGTGAGCACCACGCGGGTGCCGAGCAGCTGGGCTGCGCGCGCGGTCCGCGTCAAGGCGTCCGCGACGTGCGTGTCGATCGCGCGTACACCCGTGACGTCCAGGATCGCGGTGTGGGCGCCGTGATTGCTGATGCCGGCGAGCAGCGTCTCCATGATCTGCGCCGCGCGCGCGGTGTCGATCGTCCCCACCAGCGTCATCGCCACCACCCGGTCGGCGATCGGGATGAGCGGCGTGGACAGCTCCCGGAGGGCGGCCTGCTGGGCGACGATGATCTTCTCCTGCAGCGCGGACCGTTCGGCCTCAGCGTGCCTCAGCGTCGTGGTGTTGGTGACGACGCCGCCGAGGCCGATCAACTCGCCACGCCCGTCGAGGATGGGGAATTTGACCGTGGAGAAATGAATGCTCGTATCGCCGAGCAGCAGGACCTCCTCGCACTGCATCGCCTTCCCCCCGGCAAGCACGTCGCGCTCCCTCGCCACGACCTCGTCCGTGGCCTCGGGGGCCAGGGGGCTCAAATCATGTTCCTTCTTGCCGATGACGTCGACGACGTGCCTCCGATAGACCTCCGCGTGAGCGCGGTTGGTGAAGACATATCGCCCGTCGATGTCCTTGATGAAGATGGAGTCGCGCGAGTGGTCCACCAGCTGAAGCAGCAGCTGGAGCCGCCCGAGCAGCGCGTGCTCCCTCCACGGCGCGGCGCCGGCGTCCTCCACGATCGCCGCGATCTCGCGGGCGGCGCCGTCGTCGTCGCGCAGCACCGCGTAGGTCCACCGGCAGAGGCGCGCCTGCCCGTCCTTCGTCCTGCCCTCGCTCGTGACCGAGGCGAACCGGTTCTCCGCCCAGTCGCGCATGAGCGCGCGCACCGCGTCCGGGGACACGGGATCTGCGGCCACGAGGTCGGAGAGCGCGCGACCGACGGCCTCGCCCCCGCTCCAGCCGAAGACGCGCTCGGCGCCATCGTCCCACCGCGTCACCGTGCCATCGGGGCGCCAGCGGATCTGCGCTGGCTCCGGCGCGAGCAGCCACGAGAGCGCGGCGAGCGCGGCGTGAGCGTCCGCGCTCGCCGCGCCGCGCGGCGCCGCTCCCTCGGCCGCAGGGCCGCTCGACCGCTCCGCGAGCGCCCTCTCCAGCTCCTGTACGCGCGCGTGCAGCGCCGCGATCTCCGCCCTGAGCCGCCCGGTCTCCCCCAGCCCATCGTCTGCCATTGCCAGTTGCTCGACTGTATGCGGAGCGTGCGCGAGTCCGCAAGGTCATCGCGGAGCACACGCAGCTCGGGCAAACCGAGCGTCGCCTGGCCTACAATGCCGAGCGGCATCGACCCGAGCTTCTGCCGTACGAGGTCGTATCACCACGCCCGCGAGGACGAGCCGCAGGACGGTGGATGTCGGCGGATCGGGAGGGCGCTCAGATCGGCTCGGGCTCGTTGGGCTCGGCCTTCTTCCTGGCGCTGGCGGCGCGGGACCGCTGCTCGGCGCGCCGGGCTTCTTCCGCCGCGTCCTCGTACGGCGAGAGCAGCCGGTCGCGGAGGAGCGCGTGAGTCTCGTCCCGGTCGTCGTCGTACTCGGCGTGGACCTGGACCATGAGCGTGCCGTACGCCTCGTGCCACGCCTCCACCGCCTTGAGCGCCGGGTCGGCGCTCTTCGCCTCGGTGACGCCGAGCTTCTGACCGTACAGCTCGGTCCAGCGACGCAGCCGGCCCACCTCGGGCGAGAGCCCGAGTCGCTCCACCGCCGCCTTCACGTCTTTGCGCTCGAGCGCCTTGATCATCGCGCTCATGCGCACCCATTGCTGGGAATGGACGAGCCGGACGAAATCGATGCCCGCCGAGAGCACCTCGGAGCGCACCAGCAGGGCGTCGCCGCGGCGCGCCGCCTCGTCCTCGGTCAGCGGCAGGATGCCGTCATGATCGAACGCGCGCTCGATGGCGTCGAGCTGGCCGTTGAACGCGCCGATGCAACGATCCGCGCCGCGATCGATCGCGACCATCGACGCGTCGGTGCCCCCGAGCGCCCCGATGGCCTCGGTCGCCGCGATGACGGACTGGACGGCCGCATCGACCTTGGCAGATAGCTTGATCTTCTTCGACTTCAACGCCTCCCGGTGAGCGGTGAGCTTGGTTCCTGCAATGATGCACCCGCTCGGCGTGAGCCGGCGGGCGAGAAATGCGGATTTGGTCATCCAGCCGGGGTATCGCCGTCTCCGTGTCTCGACAAGCGCACAGCACGTCTGCGGCGCGGGGGGCACGCCGGCGGCCAAGGTGCGTCCGGCCACGGCGGGCTGCACGCCGGCGGCGGTCCCCCCACGGCGGGCTGCACGCCGGCGGCGGTCCCCCCACGGCGGGCTGCACGCCGGCGGCGGTCCCCCCACGGCGGGCTGCACGCCGGCGGCGGTCCCCCCACGGCGGGCTGCACGCCGGCGGCGGTCCCCCCACGGCGGGCTGCACGCCGGCGGCGGTCCCCCCACGGCGGGCTGCACGCCGGCGGCGGTCCCCCCACGGCGGGCTGCACGCCGGCGGCGGTCCCCCCACGGCGGACTGCACGCCGAGGTGTGCCCCACGGCAGCTCACGCTGCGGGCGGCGGGTTATCGATCGGTCGAGGGCGGCGGTTTCCTGGTGTATCGGACGGTCATTGGCGGCGTCCAGGCAGGGATCGGCGCTCCCGACCAGTCTTGCGCTGGCACGTAACGTTTCGTCATTGCGCACTGGGCTGCGGCCGAGCCGAAGCCGTGGCCAGGGTCCTGCAGGATCATTGCCCGTCGGGGGAAGCCGTCGAAATCGACGTAAACCCTGATAACAACGGTGCCCTCGTCGATGCCGTTCTTGTCTGCGTCCTCGGGAAAACCACACGCCCACGTTCCACGGCGCGCCGGAAGCTCGCGCGCTGCGTCCTGCTGCGCGGCACCCAGCATCGCGGCCGTCGAGGCCTCGCATGCGGTCGCGGTCCATAGGGGCAGGAGCAGAAGCGTCGCGATCACGCGGCTGGGGCGTTCCATCAGGAGACGATATCACCGAGCGACTGCGGTGGTGTCGCCGCGCTGTCTCGCGCGACAATCGCGTGGGCGCCTCGTCCCACGGCGAGATGGGTCGTGGCGAAGATCGACGCACGCGAGGCGCGCTTCTGCCCACGCGCAGACGGGACGGCCATAAGGCCGCCGATCCATCTCCCCTCATCGCTGCACCGACCCCTCGTCCGAGCGCCACACCCGAGTCGCAGCTCCCCCGGCACACAGGTGCAACGTTCCCATGGCGCTGCAGCTCCCCCGCGCGCCGCCCGCGCCCTCCCGGCCGACCTTGCGCCCGCCCCCTCCCTTTGCGAGGGTCTCTGCCGGGCCGCCGAGCCCGTCGCGAGGACCACGCCCGATGACCACCAGCGAGATCGCGCTCTTCGTCTACGACAACCTCATGAAGGGCGAGGACCAGCACGAGTGGCTCGCGGCAGCCCGCCCGCTCGGCGCGGCGACCACGACCCCCCAGTACGCGCTCGTCGACCTGGGCACGAGCGGCGCCCTCGTCGAGGGCGGGCTCGTCGCCGTGACCGGCGAGCTCTACGCCATCGCGCCCGCCGCGCTCGCCGCGCTCGACGTGCACCGGGGTCACCCGATCCTGCACCGGCGCGCCGCCGTGCGCCTCGCCGACGGCCGGGAAGCCCAGGCCTACCTCCTCTCGATGGAACAGGCGGCCGGGTGCCGCCGCGTCCGCGAGGGCGACTGGCGGAAGCGCCGCGGCGCGCCCGGCGCCGCGCGAACCCGGGACAACAGCCCGCTCGTGAGCTGGGCAAAACGCCGCTTCGATCCCTCCCGCTGACCGGCCGCCGGCGGCGCGCGCCGGACACCTCCGCGCGCCCGTCCGCGCAGCTCGACCGCTCCATCCACCCGCTCGTTCGCTCGCGCCGGCCTCATCGCCCGCGCCGCCCCATCGCTTCGACGTGCCATCCGCTCGAGCGGCACCGCCCGCCCTCCACTGGTGCTAGGCAAAAGACGGAGGGACGCATGACGACCATCTCGGCGCATGACCGGGGCCCGGGCATCCACGGAGAGCCTGCTGCGGCCGCCGCCCAGCTCGCGGACGCCATCGTCGAGGCGTCCGCCGCGCTCTCCGGGAAGCGCG
This sequence comes from Sorangium cellulosum So0157-2, assembly GCF_000418325.1. Classification (GTDB taxonomy): domain Bacteria; phylum Myxococcota_A; class Polyangia; order Polyangiales; family Polyangiaceae; genus Sorangium; species Sorangium cellulosum_D. Next base: position 9,747,569 of record NC_021658.1, on the reverse strand, counting down.
ATCCGCAGCAGATCCACGACACCATCGTCGAGCAGGCTGCCCGGCTGCTCGGCGCCGACCTCTCGCTCCTCCACGACGCGCGCGCGCCCACGGACGGCGCGCGCGCGATCCGCTTGCTCGCCTCCTCCGGCGCGCCGAGCGCGATCGACGCGGCGCTCGGCGATCTCACGAGCACCCCGTCGCTCGCCCTGCGCGCCGCCGAGAGCCGCCGCGTCGAGCACGCGGCGGCGGACGACGCCGCCCTCGAGCGCTTCGCCGACGTGCGCGCGATCGAGGCCTGCCTGAAGGTCCGCTGGGTGCTGGCCGCCCCCCTGCTCGCCGCCGAGCGGCCGCTCGGCGTCCTCACCTGCGCGTTCGGCGGCCGCAGCGCGCCCGCGGCGGAGCTCCTCCCGCGCGTCCAGGCCCTCGTCGCGCTGTTCGCCCTCGCGCTCGCCTCCGCCGAGCGCGAGGGCGAGCCGCGCGACGAGCGAGAGCCCCGCCGCGCGCTCGCCGCCGCGGCCCCGAGCGCGGGGGCGGCGGCGGCGCAGCCGCGCGCCGAGGCGCTCCTCCGCGACGCCCAGGCCGCGCTCCACGAGGCGAACGCCCGCCTCGCGGCGGAGCAGCAGTGGCTGCGCAGCATCATCGAGGAGTTCCCCGTCGCGATCGCCGTCTTCGACGAGCGCGGCGGCCGCTCGCTCCTCGCGAGCCGCCGCTGCGAGCAGCTCTGCGCCGGCCCGCACCCCCTCGCGACGCCCATGTCCGCCCGGCGCGCGCTCCTGTGCGCGCCCGGCGGTCGGCCCCTCCTGCACCACGAGATGCCCCTCGTCCGCGCCGCGCGCGGCCAGGGAATGACCTGCGAGGAGCTGTGGTTCCGGCGGGGCGACGGGAGCCACATCCCCGTCGTGGTGAGCGCCGGCCCCGTCCGCGACGACCAGGGCACCATCCTCGGCGCCATCGCCAGCTACGAGGACGTCACCCACTTCATCGAGCGCGAGCGGCTCCGCGAGGAGTGGCTCTCCATCGTGGCGCACGACCTCAGGCAGCCGCTCACCGCGATCACCGCGTGCGCGGGCATGCTGTCGCGACGATCCCATGCCGCCGACATCCGGGGCTGGAGCCGGAAGATCCTGGCCAGCGTCCAGCGCATCGAGCGGATGGCCGAGGACCTGCTCGACGCCTCCAAGCTCGATGCGCGCCGCTTCTCCCTCGACCGGCAGCCGATGGACCTCCGCGCCCAGCTCCGCGCCGCCGTCGATCTCGCCAACATGGAGCGGCCGGAGCGCTCCGTCGTGCTCGCCGCCGACGAGGACGTGCCGCTCGTCCACGCGGACGCGGCGCGCGTCGACCAGGTGGTCGGAAACCTCCTCCTCAACGCCGCCAAGTACGGCGACCCGCGCGCGCCGACCCGGGTGACGCTCTCGCGCCGCGAGGCCGAGGTGGAGGTCGCGATCGAGAACCGCGGGCCGGGCATCCACCCGGACGAGCTGCCGAAGCTCTTCCAGCGCTTCCAGCGGCTCACGTCAGGCCCGTCCAGGAGGAACCTGCCCGGCACCGGCCTCGGGCTCTACATCTGCAAGGGCATCATCGAGGCGCACGGCGGCCGCATCTGGGCGCGGAGCGCGCCGGACGAGACCACCTCGTTCCACTTCACGCTCCCGCTCTCCGAGCCGCCCCAGGGCGGCTGATCCCGCGCCCGCGGCGCGCCGGCGGCGACCTCCGCCGCGCCGACGCGCCTGCTCACGCGAGGTCGCGCGCGCCGCTCAGCCGTTCTTGATGCGCGCCACGATGGCGTCGGTGAGCGCCTTCGTGTCCGCCTTGCCGCCGAGATCGCGGGTGCGCACCCCATCGACGTTCAGCGCGCCGTCGATGCCGGCGCGCAGGCGCTCGGCGAGATCCCGGCGGCCGACGTGGTCGAGCATCATCGCGGCGGCGAGCATGAGCGCGATCGGGTTCGCCACGCCCTTGCCGGCGATGTCCGGCGCCGAGCCGTGCACCGCCTCGAAGATGGCGGCGTTCTGGCCGATGTTGGCCCCGGGCGCCATGCCGAGGCCGCCGACGAGGCCCGCGATCTCGTCCGAGAGGATGTCGCCGAACAGGTTCGTCGTGACGATGACGTCGAACTGCCACGGGTTCAGGACGAGCTGCATCGCGCACGCGTCCACGATGCGCTCGTCGGTCGCCACGCGGCCCTCGAAGGCCTTGCTCACGTCGCGCGACGTCTCGAGGAAGATGCCGGTGAGCGCCTTCATGATGTTGGCCTTGTGGACGATCGTGACCTTCTTGCGGCCGTTCTTCTCGGCGTAGTCGTAGGCGAACTCGGCGATGCGGCGCGAGCCGACGCGGGTGTTCACGCCGGAGCCGATCGCCACCGCGTGCTCGTCGCTGCCGATCGGGATGTAGTGCTCGAAGCCCACGTAGAGGCCCTCGAGGTTCTCCCGCACGAGCACGATGTCGATGTTCTCGTAACGGCCGCCCGGGATCAGCGTGCGCGCGGGCCGCACGTTCGCGAAGAGCTTGAACTCCTGCCGCAGGCGCACGTTCGAGGAGCGGTATCCGCCGCCGATCGGCGTCTCGAGCGGCCCCTTCAGCGCGAGCTGCGTGCGGTGGATGCTGTCGAGCGTGGCCCGGGGCAGGGGATCGCCGGAATCCTTGACGCCGGCCATGCCGGCCACGCACGTCTCCCATTCGAAAGGCGCGCCGAGCGCGTCGAGGGCGCGCAGCGTCGCCTCCACGATCTCGGGGCCGATACCGTCGCCGGGGATGAGGGTCGCAGGATGCTTCTGTGAGGTCACGGGCTCTGTCTCTCGGGCTCGGGGTGGTTCGCGTCCGTCCAGGAAAGTTGCACGCATAGTCGAGGTCAGCGCCGCGATCTACCTCCCGGGACGGTAGATCGCGGCCTCGACGGAGCGCGTCCCGTCGTCATCGTCGTCACCTCCGTCACCTCCGTCACCTCCGTCACCGTCGTCACCGTCACGCTCCACATGTTTCAATTGTTTCATGCGCTCCGCGTGGGTCCGTGTCGCTCCGCGTGCGTCCGTTTTGTTTCATGTTGGTTTACGCACGATTGCTCGCCCGGGCGCATGTCCCTTGAGGATCCCCGTCCGCGCCGCCATCATGTCGCGCGCCCATGATCTGCCCGCGCTGCCACCGCGGCTACGCCGACCGTTCGTACGCGTTCTGCCCTGACGACGGCGCCCGCCTGGTCCAGTCCCTGTCGGCCGCGCAGCCCGCGCAGCCGACGCGGCAGTTCGGCGCCGTCCTCGAGGATCGGTACGTGATCCAGGGCTTCATCGGCGCCGGCGGGATGTCGCGCGTGTACCTCGCGGTGGACAGCCATACGAAGGAGCAGGTCGCGGTCAAGATCCTGAACCGCAACTTCGCCGCGGACCGGACCCAGCGCGAGCGGTTCCTCCGCGAGCTCGAGGTGGCTGCCGAGCTCGGGCACCCCAACATCATCCGGGTCCTCGACGCGGGCGAGCGCAAGGACGGGTCTCCGTTCATCGTGCTCGAGCTCCTCACCGGCGAGTCGCTCGGCGCCCTGCTCCGCCGCGAGGTGGCCGTGAGCGAGGCCGTCGCGCTGCCGCTGATACGTCAGGCGGCGTCGGCGCTCGCCGCCGCGCACGCGGCCGGGATCGTCCACCGCGACGTGAAGCCGGACAACATGTTCCTCGTCCGCTCCTCGAGCGGCCCGCGCGTGCTCAAGATGATGGATTTCGGCTTCGCCAAGGTGAGATCGGGCCCGGTGACCGCGGCCGGCCTCGTGCTCGGCACCGTCCCCTACATGGCCCCGGAGCAGGCCCTCGCCGATCCGGTCGACGGCCGCACCGACGTCTACGCCCTCGGGGTCACGATGTTCCGCATGCTCGCCGGCCAGCTGCCCTTCTCCTCGCCGGACGACGTGGTGGTCGTCGCCCAGCACGCCTGCGCCCCGGCGCCCCGGCTGAGCGCGATCCGCCCCGGCATCGACCGGCGCCTCGAGGCGCTGGTCGCCACCGCGCTCCGCAAGCTGCCCGGCAACCGCTTCGACTCGATGCAATCGCTCCTGGAGGACGTCGAGCGCATCCTCGGCGCCCGCCACGGCGCTCCGATCGGCGCGCCGCTCCGGAGATCCCCCGACGTCTACGAGCCGGTGAACCCGGCGGCGCGCGAGGCGCTCAAGTTCCTGCGGCGCCAGCTGCCCTGAAGGACACGCCGCGCGCGCGGTCAGCGCGCGCCGAGGTCCTCGACGCGGTAGCCGTCCGGGTACGTGCGGCTCTTCATCTTGGTGAGCAGGCGCGGCGAGCGCCGGCGCGGCATGGCGCGCAGGAGCGGGCCGCGCGCGCGGAGCGCCGCCTCCGCGACGCGGCGCAGCGCCGGCGGCGGCCGCGGCAGCCCGAGCGCGTCGAGCAGGGGATCGTCGAGGATCGCGTGGATGACCTGCGCCCCGAGCGGCCACAGGGCCTTCGGCAGCATCCAGCCGAGCATGAGGTCGCGCGCCGCGACGGCGAGCCTGCGGTTGTTCTCCGAGAATCGCAGGTGCTCCGCCTCGTACTCGACGTTGAAGCGCTCGTACGCCTCGTAGCTCGGGGGGAGGTCGCGGATGTTCATGAGCGCGCCGACCTGCTTCCAGTAGTGGTACGCCGCGAGCTTCTCTTTCTCGAGCAGCGGCCGCCAGGCGAAGCGCTCGTTCCAGCGGATGGGCTCGAAGATGAACGTCGACAGCGTGTACACGTACTCGTCGTTCGGGATGGTGTAGCGCCTGTGCTGCTGGTTCATGCGCCGCAGCGCCGTACGGCCGCGCTCGCTGTCGTATCCGTTCTCCAGCATCTCCGAGAGGATGAGGACCGTGTCGTCGTAGCGCTTCTGGGTCCGCTGCAGGAGCTCCCCTGTCTGCACCAGGAGCGGCGTGCTCTTCGCGATGCCGAAGACGCGGAGCAGCGCGAGCTCGAGGGCGCGGTGCGTGTCCCACGGGAAATCATAGCAGGTCGAGAGAAACGCGATCTCCTGATGATCCTGGACAGGATCGAGGTTCGCCTCGATATGGTCGCGGATCGCATAACGCGATCGCGATTTGGGAGGAGCCCAGCGCATAGAGAGATCTCCTGAGTTGTATCCGGTCGATGACGGCCCGGTATCTATCATACCTCCTCGAATCCTCGCGGAAACGTCGTTGAGCCGGTGCGGACGCCAACACGGATGAGCCGACGCCGACGATGACGAGGTGAGGACGGACGCCGGGCGCGGCGTCCTCGACGGGGGGACGAGGCGGCCCGCGCGCCGGCGAGCCGGTTGTTCAGGGCTCCCGCGCGACCAGGCCGCAGCGGCTGCGCGGGGGACGGGCTCGGGACGTCCGGTCGGCTCCGCGCCGGAGGCCATGCGCCGGGGCGGGGCGCGCGTGCGCGGCCTGCGCGAAGGTGGCACCCTAGCTCCGTGCGGCCTGTCATCGACGACATGATCCAGGAGCTCCTTACTCGCCATCGGTCGACCGGCCGGGTGGACCTCAACGACATCGCCGATGTCATCGACCGCCGGCCGGTGTCGTACGAGGAGGTGGAGCACATCATCGACCGGCTCGAGTCCGAGGGCCTCCGGGTGGCCGAGCCGCTCGACGCGGGCGACGTCGAGGTGCTCCGCGCCGTCCTGGCGAGCGCGAGGCGGCTCGCGGCCGAGCTTGGGCGCACACCCACGATCGGCGAGATCGCGCTGGCCTCGGGCCACGCCCCGCACACGGTGCGCCGGGCGCTGGAACAAGCCGGGCGCGCCAAGACTTGTTGAAGAGGACGCATGCAGGCCGCGCCGGACACAGCGCAGCGCGGCAAGACGCGGGAGAGGCGGCAAGACGCGGCACAGAGCCAGACCGAAAGGGAGGCAAACAAAACGAAGGAGCTGCGCCGTTGAGGGCAGACCGGAGCTCTACGTCAGTGTTATTGTCGAGATGGAGGGGAGCTCTGTATCCGTAGTCGATTGTTTCCTCTACGCGTCAGGGAAGGAAGGCTGGCCCGATGAACATCACGATCACGTTCCGGCACATGGTGGGTACCGAGGCCGTCAAAAAATACGCTCACGAGAAGGTCGCCAAGCTCCAGAAATTTCTTCGGCAGGCGATGACGGCGCAGGTGACCCTCTCCGTCGAGGGGCTAATGCACGTCGCCGACGTCCGCATCTCCTCCGGCAGCCTGGCGTTCCAGGCCACCGAGCGGGGTGAGGACATGTACGCGTCGATCGACACGGTCCACGACAAGCTGGAACGCCAGATCCGCGATGGAAAGGGGCACACGATCGCGCGGAAGCGCGGCGGGACGAGCGCCGGCGAGTACGCCGCCGAGGTGGAGCGGGAAGCGGTGGCAGCCGCAGCCGCCGGACGCGGTCGATCCTGAGCCGCCGCGCCCGCCGCCGGGGCGGCGGAGCGCGTCCGATCCGAGCCGCCGCGCGCGCCGACGAGGCGGCGCGGCGGCGCGGCGAACCGAGGCCTGAGCCGCCGCGCTCGCCGTCGCGGCGGGCGCCCCGGTCTACCTCGTCGATCCGGAGGCGTCGCGCCTGCTCGAGGGGAAGACGTGCCCCGCCAGCCCTTCGGCGGCAGCCGCGCCTCCGGCACCAACGACAAGGCCGGTTCGCTGCTGAACATCCAGCGCTGGACCAGCCCCCGGGCCATCAAGGAAACCTGGGACGCCCCCGCCCACATCGGCTACCCGCACATGGGCTGAGCGTGAGGGGCACCGCCGCCTGCCGCGGGTGATCTCCACGCTCGCCGTCGTGGCGGCGGCCTCCCGCGGGGAGCTGCGCGCACGCGGGCGACCCGCCCGAGGCGCCTGCTGCCCGCGCCGCGGCCCGAAGATCGCTCCCTCCAGGGCCGCCGGCCGCGATAGCGTCCTTGAGTCGCGTACCCGAGGTCCCCAGGGTACGATGGCACGTCGGCGCGCCTGGCCCTGGCCGAGCGCCGCGCCGCCCGTACCCCGTGCGCCACAAAAGAGCCCTCTCACCTCGCCGAGCGCCGAAATCAGCATGCAAGTCTGCGACATCTTGACCGCGCACCAGGTATCCGTCGCCAGCGAGCAGGAGGGGGTCGTCCGCTCCAAGGCGGACGCGCTCCGCCGGCTCGCCGCCCTGCTCGCGACAGGACAGCAGGGGGTCAAGAGCGAGGACATCGAGCGGGTGCTCGCCGAGCGCGAGCGCCTGCAGTCCACCGGCGTCGGCAGCGGCGTGGCCATCCCCCACGGCGCCATGGAGGGCGTCGAGCGGCTGATCGGCGCCGTCCTGCTCTGCCCGAAGCCGATCGACTTCGACGCGATCGACGGGGCGCCGGTGTCCATCCTCGTCGCCGTGATCGGGCCGAAGCGGGCCACCGGGGAGCACCTGAAGACGCTGGCGCGCATCTCCCGCCTCCTGCGGGACGAGACGTTCAGGAGGCGGCTGCTCGGCGCCTCGACCGGGCGGGCGGCGTTCGAGCTCATCGCCGCCGAGGAAGGGAGGTCGGTGTCATGAGCAGCTCGCGCGGCAGCACACAGGAAGGGGAAGGGGGCGGCCGGGTGCCCTCCGCGACCGGCGCAGGGCGGCTCGAGCGCCCCGCCCTCATGGTGCGGAGCCTGATGGCCGACGACGGGCTCGGCATCGAGCTCACGCTGATCGCCGGCGCCGCGGGCCTCGACCGGCCCATCATGAACACCCGCATCCAGAAGTCGGGGCTCGCGCTCGTCGGCCACTTCCACGGCATCGTCCCGACGCGGGTGCAGATCCTCGGGCAGACCGAGCTCTCGTTCCTCCACAAGCTCTCCCGCGAGGACCGGCTCCTGTCGCTGCGCGGCTTCTTCGAGCTCGGCCTGTGCTGCGTCATCCTCACGCAGGGCGACCAGCCGTTCGACGTGAACGGCTCCGGCGTCGGCTTCGTCCCCGTGCCGGAGCTCGCGCAGTGCGCCGAGGAGAGCGGGACGCCGCTCCTCGTCTCGGCGGTGCGGTCGAGCGTCACGATCACCGCCCTGCACGCGCTGCTCGACGACCGGCTGGCGCCGCGCATCCGCCTGCACGGCGTGCTCGTCGACGTCTTCGGCGTGGGCCTCTTGCTCATGGGGTCGAGCGCGATCGGCAAGAGCGAGTGCGCCCTCGACCTCGTGATGCGCGGCCACCGGCTCGTGGCCGACGACGCCGTCGAGTGCGACTACCGCCCGCCCGGCATGGTGTTCGGCGCGCCGGCCGAGCTCCTCCGGTACCACCTCGAGGTGCGCGGCCTCGGCATCCTCAACGTGAAGGACCTCTTCGGCGTCACCTCGATCCGCGAGCGCAAGCGGATCGACGTCGTGGTGAAGCTCGTCGAGTGGTCGAAGGACACCGAGTACGACCGGCTCGGGCTCGACGAGCGGTACCACACCATCCTCGGCGTGAAGATCCGGGAGCTCGTCATCCCGGTGCGCCCCGGCCGCGACATGGCGTCGATCCTCGAGGTCGCCGCGCGCAACGAGCTCCTGAAGAACGCCGGGTTCCACGCGGCGCGCGAGTTCTTCGGCAACGTCGAGGGCGAGCTGCTCCGGGAGCGCCCGGCCGAGGAGTCGTCGGTCCCGCCGCCGGTGCGGCTGGCGGAGGAGGGCGCCCCGCGGGGCGCGCCGCCGCACGGCCCGCCCCGCCCGCCGCGGCCCGGCCACGGCGTGGAGGTGCAGAGCCCGCCGAGCAGCGCCTTCCGGCAGCCCGTGGAGCGGGGGAGGCCGCCGGAGCGGCCCGGCACCGGGTTCGTCGCCACGGAGTCGTCCGTGAGCCTGCCGCGGCCGAGGAGGCGAGGGTGAGCGGCGCGCCCGACCCGCTGCCGCCCGTCCAGCCGCCGTCCGACGGCGCGACGGCGCGCGTCGTCGTCGTCACGGGCCTGTCCGGCGCCGGCAAGTCGACGGCGCTCCACGCGCTGGAGGACCTCGGCTTCTTCTGCGTCGACAACCTGCCCACCTCGCTCGTCCGGCCCGCGGTCGAGGCGTGCGAGGCGGGCGGGATCAACCGGATCGGGCTCGGCATCGACGTCCGCGTGGGCTCGTTCCTCGCGGGGGCGACGGCGGCGCTCGACTCGATCCGGGTCGGCCGCGACGTGGTGATCCTCTTCCTCGACGCCTCGGACGAGACGCTGCTCCGGCGCTTCAGCGAGACCCGGCGGCCGCACCCGCTGACGACCGGCGGCAGCGGCGCCATCGCGATGCTCGACGGCGTGCTCCTCGAGCGCGAGCGGCTCGCGTCGCTGCGGGCCAGGGCGACCATCGAGCTCGACACGACGCGGCTGTCGACGCACGACCTGCGCCGCGCCGTCCTCGAGCGGCTGCGCCCGGCCAAGGTCGATCTGCCCCGGATGTCCACCCGGTTCATCTCGTTCGGCTACAAGTACGGCATTCCGCTCGACGCCGATCTGCTCTTCGACGTCCGCTTCCTCGACAACCCGTATTTCGTCCACGGCCTGCGCGAGCTGACGGGCAACGACGAGCCGGTGCGGGAGTACATCCTGAAGAACGCGGACGCCCTCGAGTTCATCAGCAAGACCGAGCAGCTGCTCTCGTTCTGCATGCCGCGCTACGCCGACGAGGGGAAGAGCTACCTCACGATCGGCATCGGGTGCACCGGGGGCCGGCACCGCTCCGTCGTGCTCACCAACGTGCTCAGCGACAGCCTGCGGCGGAAGACGGGCCTCCCGATCACGGTCGTGCACCGGGACGTCGCCCGGGCGAGCAGTAGTATAGTACCCTCCGGGGCGGGTGAGGGCATGACGGGGACGCCCAGCGTGGATTTCCGGCGGCTGCAGCCGGGGACGGCCGCGGCGGAGTCGCGCCCGGGGTCGGACAAGAGCGTGACGGGGGGCGATCGGTGACGACGGAGGGGGTGACGAGGCGGTTCACCATCATCAATGTGCGCGGGCTGCACGCGCGCGCCGCGACGAAGCTGGTGCAGCTCGCGGGCCGCTACGACTGCGACATCTCGCTGACCGGGCCGGACGGGCAGTCGGCCAACGCGAAGAGCGTGATGGGCGTGCTCCTGCTCTGCGGCTCGATGGGCACCCAGATCGAGGTTCACGCGACCGGCGATCAGGCCGCCGAGGCGGTCTCCGCCATCGGCGAGCTGATCGCCTCGCGCTTCGGAGAGAACGAGTGACGCCCGGCCGGAGCGCGCTCTCCGCGGAGGCTCCGGGCGATCACGCCGTCCCGGCGGACGCCGCCCGCGGCGACGCGATGGCGCCCGGCGCGCGGGGCGACCCGGGGGCGCCCGCCGCGCGCGGCGACTCGGGGGCGCCCGGCGCCCGCGGCGACTCGGGGGCGCCCGGCGCGCGCGGCGACTCGATGCCGCCTGGCGCCCGGACCGAGACGCTGCGGGGCATCTCCGGATCGCCCGGGGTCGCCATCGGCGCCGCCGTTGCCGTCTGGCGCCCGGACCGAGACGCTGCGGGGCATCTCCGGATCGCCCGGGGTCGCCATCGGCGCCGCCGTCGTGATCGGCGGGCACAGGGCGGATCACCCGCGCCGCCGCGTCAGCTCCAGCGAGATCGGGGCAGAGCTCGAGCGCTTCGAGACCGCCGTCGAGCGCGCGCAGGACGAGCTCCGCGACATGGCGAAGCGCCTCGGCGACCACCGCGCCGAGGCGTCGATCCTCGAAGCGTACCTCCTGATGCTCGGCGACGAGGCGCTCGCCGACGCCGTGAGGCGCCAGGTCACCGAGGAGCGGCGCTGCGCCGAGTGGGCCGTCGCGGCCGCGTGCGAGGCGATCGCCGGCCGCTTCGCCGCCCTCGACGACCCGTACCTGCGCGAGCGCAGCCACGACGTCATGTTCGTCGGCGAGCGCCTGCTGCGCGCCTTCACCCTCCCGCCCCAGGAGCCGCCGTCCTCGCGCGACACCGGGCCGCTCTCCACCCGCAGCCTCATCGAGCTCCAGAACTCGATCGCCATGCCGGCGACGTTCGGCGCGGCGCTGCCGCGCTTCTCCGGGCCGACCATCCTCATCGCGCACGACCTCTCGCCGGCCGACACCGCGGCCATGGTCGACGAGCCGGTCGTCGGCTTCGTCACCGAGGTCGGCACCCGCACGAGCCACACCTCCATCATGGCCCGCGCGCTGGAGATCCCGGCCGTGGTCGGCGTCAGCGACGTGCTCCAGCGCGTGATCACGGGCGACGTCGTCGTGATCGACGGCCTGCGCGGCACGGTCGTCGTCCGGCCCGGGCCCGTCGAGCTCGCGGAGGCGCGCGCCCGCGCCGAGCGCCACGTCGCGCTCGCCAAGGAGCTCTCGGAGTCCAGGCACCGCGCGGCCGAGTCGAAGGACGGGGTGAAGGTGTCGCTCCGGGCCAACGTCGAGCTCCCGGCCGAGGCGATCCTCGCGCGCGACCAGGGCGCCGACGGCATCGGCCTCTACCGGACCGAGTTCCTCTACATCGACCGCTCCTCCCCGCCCTCGGAGGACCAGCAGTTCGAGATCTTCCGCGCCGTCGTCGAGGCGCTCCGCCCGAAGCCGGTCACCCTGCGCACCTTCGACATCGGCGGCGACAAGTTCGTCTCCACCTTCCAGGTGCCGCCGGAGATGAACCCGATGCTCGGCCTCCGCGCCGTCCGGCTCGCGCTCTCGCGCCCCGACGTCTTCCTCGAGCACCTCCGCGCCATGGTGCGCGCCTCCGCCTTCGGCGACGTGCGGATCATGATCCCCATGGTCGCCGGCCTCGGCGAGCTCCGGCAGGTGCGCGCGCTGCTCCGCCGCGCGCAGGAGCAGGTGCGCGCCCGCGGCCAGCCCTGCGCCGACGAGATCCCGCTCGGCGTGATGATCGAGGTGCCCGCGGCCGCGATCATGGTCGACCATTTCGCGCGCGAGGCCGCGTTCCTGAGCCTGGGGACGAACGACCTCATCCAGTACGCGCTCGCGGTGGACCGGACCAGCCGCTCGCTCGCGTACCTGGCCTCGCCCTTCGACCCGTCGATCCTCCGGCTGATCACCAAGGTGATCCAGGCGGGCCAGGAGTACGGCCGCCCGGTCTCGCTCTGCGGCGCCATGGCGAGCGACCCGCTCGCCGCGCTGCTCCTGCTCGGCCTCGGCCTCCGCGACTTCTCGATGGAGGCGGCGGCGATCCCGGAGATCAAGGAGACGCTCCGGCGCGTGACGGTCGCCGAGGCCGAGGCGGTCGCGGCGGAGGCGCTCGCCTGCGCCACGGCCGAGGAGGTCGAGTGCTGCGTCGCCGCGGCCTTCGCGCCGGGCCTCTACGACCTGCTCACCGGAGAGCGCGAGGCGCGGTGACCGGCCTGCGCTCGGGAGGGCGCGGCGCGCGGTGACCCGCGTCGCAGGTCGACGGCCTCGCCGTCTTCACCTCCTTTTCGCTTGAGCTCGCGGGGAGGGCTTCCTAGCGTGAAGCCGCTTCATGAAGTCCCGTAAAGCCATGGGCGCGGCGCCGGGGGCGACGACGCGGCCCTCCGAGGCTCCCCTCTCACCGGCGCGCGGCGCGGCGGCGCGCTCGCCCGCGGCGCCGGCCGCGTCGCGCGTCACGCGCGCGCTGGCCGCCGGCGCGGCGGCGCTCGGCCTGTGCGCGGCGGGCTGCGAGCAGGAGCAGCCGCCCACGCGGCTCGTGGGCCAGGCGCACCTGACCCTGCTCCACACGTCGGACATCCACTCGCGGCTCTTCCCGTACAACCTGCAGCTCGGCCAGGTCGACGCGGGCCTCGGCCTCGGCGAGGCGACCTCCATCGCCAACGTCGGCGGCGCCGCGCGCATGTCCCATATCATCGGCCGCGAGCGCGCGCGCTCGTCGCGCGTGCTGCACCTCGACGGCGGCGACTGCTTCCAGGGGGCGCCGATCTTCAACTTCTACTCGGGCGAGGCGGAGATCCGCACCCTCGGCGCGATGGGCGTCGACGCGATGATCGTCGCCAACCACGAGTTCGATCGCGGCGCGCTGAACCTCGGCGTGCAGCTCCAGCAGAACGCGGGCTTCCCCATCCTCGCGGCGAACTACCTCCTCGAGGACCCCGCCCAGCCCGGCGCCTCGCCGCTCGGCGCGATCCTGCAGCCGTTCACGGTCTTCGACCTCGAGGGCCTGCGCGTGGGCGTCATCGGGATGGGCAACCTCTCCAGCCTGACCTCGATCTTCGAGGCGCCGAACCGGCTCGGCATCACGCCGCTGAACACCACCGAGGTCGCGCAGTTCTACGTCGATCTGCTCCGCCCCACGGTGGACGTCGTCGTCTTCGTCACCCACCTCGGGCTCGACGTCGACGAGCGGATGATCGAGACCACGACGGGCATCGACGTCGTCCTCGGCGGGCACAACCACATCGTGCTCCAGCCGCCGAAGCGCGTCCGCGACTGCTCGCGGTACTACGACGAGGCGGAGCAGCGCCACTACATCCTCCTGAACGACGAGCGCTCCCCCGAGGCGGGCGAGAAGCGCCGGCGCTACTGCACGCCGCGCGACGTGGTCCTCGCGCACTCCGGCGCGTTCGCGAAGTTCGTCGGGCGCCTCGACCTCGTGCTGTCCAAGGATCCCTCGGAGCTCGGCGCCGACTACGACCCGCTGAACGGCTACGAGGTGCTCTCGAACCGGTACGAGCTCTTCCCGGTGACCGAGGGCGTGCCGGCGGACCCGATCGTCGCCTCGGTGCTCGAGCCGTACGCGCAGGGGCTCGACGCCCTCGCGAACCTCGATCTCCTGGTCGGCTACGCGCTCGACGGCTCGCGCCGCGTCTCCACGAGCGGCGGCGACTCGCCGCTCGGCAACCTGATCGCCGCGGCGATGTGGCTGCGCCTCGGCATCCAGACCGACTTCGCCCTCACCAACACGACGGGCATCCGCGCCGACCTCGTGCCCGGCCCGGTGACGGTCGAGCAGATGTTCAACATCTTCCCCTTCGACAACTCGATCTCGAAGATGCAGCTCTCCGGCCTCGAGGTGCAGGACCTGTTCGACTTCGTGGCGCGCCGCTCGAGCGGCCGCGGGTGCGTGTCGCAGGCGCAGATCGCGGGCGCGCGGGTCGTCATCGACTGCGCCGCGCGCGCCTCCGAGGGCGCCGCGCCCGGCGTCGCGACCCACGTCTACATCGGCGCCCACGACCCGCCGATCGCGTGCCCGAACGGCGACGCCGACTGCCCGGGCGGCCTCACGGGCAGCTGCGACGTCGAGGCGAACCGGTGCTGGCAGCCGATCGACCCGATCGCCACCTACGAGCTCGCGACGTCGAACTACCTCGCCCAGGGCGGCAGCGGGTTCCGCGTGCTCCAGCGCAACACGACCCAGTTCGACACCCAGGTGCAGCAGCGCGACGCGCTCATCGACTACATCCGCGCCGGCCGCCCGTGCGGCGCGGACGACCGCGGCGAGCTCGCGTCGTGCCAGCGGGACGCCGACTGCGCCGGCGTGGGCGAGGGCTACGTCTGCGCGTGCCCCGAGTCGGTCGTCGAGGGCCCGGTGTGCAAGACCGGCGGCGCGCCGTGCGCCGAGGGCGCGTGCGTGCTCGCGCGCTGCCGCGACGACGTCGCCGCCTACCAGCGCGACGTCTGCGCCAGGGCGCCGACCCAGGAGGTGCGGCAGCAGTGCGAGAGCGCGCTCGCCCCGTGCAGCGCCGCCGGCGAGCAGTGCAAGTACCTCGCGTGCGTCGACCGGCAGCTCGGCAATTTCTCCGACGGCCGCCTGCGGATGGTGGGCCAGTGACGCCGCGGGCGCGGCTCCAGGCGGCCCTCCTCGGCGCCGCGCTCGCCGGGTGCGGCAGCGACGCCGGCCCGCCGCGGGGCGTCTCGAGCTTCTGGGTCCAGATCGTGGAGGTGAACGGGGAGGCGCCGCCCTCCGCCGAGGCGCCCCTCCCGGCCAACCGCGGCGACACGGTGGACGCCTGGTCGTTCCGGATCGAGGCGCGCGACCCCGCCGGTCGCCGGGCGCCGTTCGACGGCATGGTCCGGCTCAGCGTCGAGCCCGGGGCCGTGGTCGACGTCGAGGCCGACGAGGCGGACCTCGCGGTCGGCCGCAACGTCCGCCTCCGCGGCGGCGTCGCGACCGGCGTGGTCCACGTGACGGCCGTCTACGGGCCCGCCCGGCTCTGGGCCGAGGACGTCGGCTACGCGCCCGCGCCCCGGGGCGGCCGGCCCGCGTGCGCCAACGGCGAGAACGACGACGCGCCGGGCGACGTGCTGATCGACTTCCCCGCCGACCCCGGGTGCGCGTTCGCCGACGACGAGACCGAGGAGGGCGGCACCTTCAGCGCCGGCGCGTCGAAGCCCGTCGCCTACGCCCTGCCGCGCGTCGTCGACGTCCAGGGGGGCGGCTCGGCGACGCCCTACGCGTTCGAGGGGATCCAGATCGACACCGCCGCGCCCCAGGAGGTCGTCGTCACGCGCGTCGCGAGCGACGGCTTCTACGTCACCGATCTGAGCGGCCAGGACGGCGGGTACAACCACCTCTTCGCGTACAACTTCAACACCCCCGCCAACATGCGTGTGTGCGATCGGCTCCAGTACCTCGCCGGCACCGTGAACGAGTTCTTCGGCTTCACCGAGCTCTCGTTCCCGTCCTACGAGATCGCGCCGTTCCACGAGGGGGAGCCGTGCCCGGTCCCGGAGCCCGCGGTCCTCGACGCGCGGACGATCGCCGACGCCTCGGCCATGGAGCGCCTCGAGAGCGGGCTCGTGCGCGTCGAGGGCGTCCACATCAGCAAGAATTTCGGCCCCAACCCTGCGAAGAAGAGCACCTCCGACCCGAGCAAGTACGCCTTCACCCCGGAGGAGTCGAGCTGCGATCTCAACGGCGACGGCCAGGTCGATTTCGAGAGTCGGGCCGAGGGGGCGTGCGCGAGGCAATGCTCCGCGAACCCCGAGTGCAGCGAGTGGACGAGCTACTCCGCGCGCGGCAACTACAAGGTCACGGACGGGTCGAGCATGATCCAGATCCAGACGGGCACGGTGAGCGCCTTCGATCCGACGTCCCACCGGGGCCGCGCGCTCGAGGCGGTGACGGGCACGCTGCGGAACTTCTCGGGCGGCTCGCTGAACTGGACGATCGAGGCCCGCTGCCCGGACGATCTCGTCTGCGAGGCGCCCGGCTGCGCGCCGGCCGCGAAGCCCTCGACGGAGGCCTGCGTGCGGCTGCGCAGCCTCAACGACAACGACGCGGAGACCAACTAGCCGCCGCCTCCCCCTCGCGGCCGCGCCGCGCCCTCGGATCCCCCAGGCCCCAAGGAAGCCCACCGCCCGCCATGCACCGAAGCGCGCTCCTCGCCCCCGCCGTTTCCGCGGCCCTGCTGCTCACCCTCGCCCCGCCGGCGCTGGGCCAGCCCCAGCCGGCCCCCGGTCAGGCCCCGCCGGCGCCCGCCGCGCCGGCCCAGACCCCCGACGCGCCCGCGGCGGCGCCCGCGCCGCCGGCCGACATCCCCCCCGCGCCGACCCCCGGGCCCGCCGCGCCGGTCCAGACCCCCGGCGCGCTGGGCCCGGAGCCCGCGGCGCCGCCGCCCGCCGCCGCGGCGCCGCCCGCAGCCGCGGCGCCGCCCGCCGCCGCGGCGCTGCCCGCCGCCGCCCTCCCGGCCCCCGGCGCCCTGCCGCCGGCGGCCGAGGCCGGGGCCGCGACCGCGCTGCCGCGGATCGAGCCCCGCGTGACGATCCCGGCCGAGGCGCCGCCGGTCCGGGTCGGCGACGCCATGGACACGCGCCTCACCTGGACGTTCGGCGACGATGACGTGCTCCACGACACAGGCCAGGCGCAGCCGATCTCGCCGAACGTGAGCATCGGCGATCGCAAGCAATACCGGCTCTTCTTCGACAACCTCAACTCCCGCTTCAGCGGGCGCGAGAACCTGACGCACCTCGCGCTCTACAAGAAGATGCCGGGGTTCATCGAGGGGCTGGACACCGAGGCTTCGCTCGTCCTCCGCATCGACCTCGCCTCGCTGTCCAGGAACAGCAACAACGTCAATCAGGCGCTCTACGACGCAGGCTCGTTCATCCGCGCCTTCTATCACACGGACGGCAAGCCCGACGGCAAGACCGGGCTCGGCGTCACGCTCTGGCCCCTCGACACCGACCGGTTCCGCCTCGGCTACCTCTACGACATCTCGTGGGGCGGCACGAACGCGTCGATCAACCAATCGATCTTCCCGCGCATCATCGGCACCGCGCCCGGCGCGAAGGTGCAGTTCGACGCCGAGCGGTTCAGCGTCTTCGCCGGGTTCAAGGTCGCGAGCCTGACCCAGACGCAGCAGGTGCTCACCCCCGGAACGAGCGAGGTCGAGCGGGTCAGCATCGCGCAGACGAACTACGGCTTCCTCGCCGGCGGCGGCGTCGATCTCCACCCCTACGTGCACGCCGACCTCGGCGCCGGCTACTTCCAGCAGGGCAGGTTCGACTGGCCCGACGTCGCGGGCGAGCCGGTCTACACGTACGGCGCCTCGGCCCGCGTCGTCGCGCACACGAAGGGCGAGCCCATCCCGCAGTCGGTCGACTTCCTGCTCTACCGCAACGACCCGGACCGCCCGCAGGTCATCTTCAAGCCCGAGGCCTACACGCCGGGCAAGACCACCTGGGCCGTGAGCCTCGAGGCGTCGAACCTCTACCAGAACCTCAAGGACTTCGAGTCCGCGGGCGCGACCACCCGCCAGGCGGCCCGCGCCGGCGCCCTCCAGGCGGTCCTCAAGTCGGGGTACGCGCGCGCGAGCGTCACCGGCATCTACCGCGATCTGCCGTTCGTGCTGCGCAACCAGCCGAGCTTCATCCCGTTCCAGAGCATCCCGGAGACCCGCGGCGCCTCGACGGGGGACGAGCTGTTCTTCGCCCTGGCGGCCGACTACTACATCGCACCGGCGCGGCTCACCCCCGGCATCGGCGCGGGCCTCCAGCTCCCCGCCACCTTCAAGACGACGTCGTTCGACCTCTACAGCGCGCCGATCGCGCGCACCGTGGTCGTGCGCGAGCAGGGCAACCTCTCCATCCTCCCCTACGACCGGTCCGCCGTGCCCATCTTCCAGGCCCGCGTCAGCCTCAAGTGGGACATCAGCCGGATCCTCTCCGCGGTCGCGTGGGTCCAGTACGTGCGCGACAACAACGGCACCTTCATGGAGCGCGACCCCTCCGAGGGCACGTTCGCGCTGCGCACGTTCGTGAACCCCGACTTCGTCGGCGGCGGCGTCAGCGCCCAGGCCCGCTTCTGAGGATCGCGCGGGCGCCGCGCGGGCGCCGCGCGGCCCCGCGGCCCGCGCTCACCGCGGCTGGAACGCCTTGAACGCCGCCACGGCCCGCTGCGTGCTGCTCACGGTCTCGACGATGCGGAAGCCCCCGCGGAGGTAGAACCCCTCGAAGTGCAGCACGCTCTCGCCCTCGGCCGGCTCGATCTCCCAGTACCGCGAGAGGTCCCGCGACGTGCCGAGGACGGCGATCCGCCGCCACCCGCTCGGGATCATCCCCGTCCACTCCGGGCCGCGCTTCTCCGTCAGCTCGAAGTCGTCGCGGCTGTGCTTCACCCGGAAGCTCGCGTCCGGGCCCGAGCCGATGCGCGCGTCGAGCGGGCCGCCGGGCGGCCCCTTCGCGTCCTGGTCCTGCCGGCGCGGCCCGCGCTTGCTCACCCGGTAGCTCGCGACCGAGTGCGGATCGAGGTAGTAGGTGCCGCCCTCCTTGTTCGCGCGCAGCCGCCCCGCGTAGATCGCCTGGCGCACCGCGCTCTCGGAGATGCCGAGCTGCTGCGCGGCCTCCGGCACCGTCATCGTGTAGCGCGTCCGCGGCGTGGCCACCGCCGACTCGGGCGGCAGCCGCTTGCGCGCCAAGCAGTCGAGCATCACGTGGAACGCCGGATCGCGGTACACGTCCGCCGTCGCGACGCTCCGCCCCGCGACGGCCGTCTTGTCGAGCAGCGGGTTCTCCGGACCGAGGACGAGATCGGTCAGGTCGGCCTCGGACACCGCGGGATCCCGGGCCGCCGCCAGCACCCGGCACAGGAAGGTGCCGAGCTCGCCGACCGGCGTCGCGAACTCGACCGTCTCGCCGGACAGCAGCGTGTATTGCGTCTTCATCTCGCCTCTTCGCAGCTCGTCGTGTGCGCTCTCCAGCACCGCGCGCCGCGCGCGTGCCCGGGGCTACGCGAGCCCGATCCGTCCGTGAGGCGGACGAAGTCCCTCGCGCGCGCCAGTGCCGGCGCGCGCAGGCGGATCTCACCCCACCGGGGACGCCGCGCGCGCGGCCCCCGCCCCGAGGGCCAGGACCGCCCGCACGCCGCCCCCGTCGGGCACGCGTTCAGCGCCGCAGCTACGGATTACTGTATGCCCGTTCAGGTAGTTCCGTCTAGTGCCTTTGCGCGCCGGTAGGACAAAAGTCGTCCGCCTCCCGCGACGTCGCGTCGTTCGCAACACTCCGAAAATGCACGTTAATTCTGCGTGCTCAGAACGCAGGAAGCCGACGGAAAAATCGTCGCAGGCTCGCGAGTCGGGGCGGAACGGCGGCCGTGGTCGGCCTACAGCGCCCGGGGGGTGGGCGGGCGCTGTTCAGGTCCGTGTGGGGTGCCGTTTGTTCAGGTGGCGGGCTTCTGCCGCGTCGTCTCGGCGAGCGCCTCGACGGTGTCGGGGTCGTGGTCGCGGATGCAGTCGACCCCGTTGCGCTCGAACTGGATGGCGGCGGCCAGCGCGGCCCGGCTCCGCTCGCGGTCCATGGCCCACGCCGCGTGCCGCACGAGCAGCGCGAGCGAGAGCGCCCGGCCGAGGGTGATCGCGACCCGGCGGGCGCCCGCCTCGAGGCCGGGGCGGTCGGTGGCGGCCATCTCCTTGATCCACGCGCGGGCGTGGGACACCGCGCGCGACGCCGCCGTCTCGGCCTCGGCGAGCTTCGGCTCGACCACGCCCGTGAGGAGGCGCGCCACCTCGGCCGCGAGGATGTCGAGCGAGCCGTCCTTCAGGATCACCCGCAGCGCGTCGAGGGCGAGCACGTTCGTCGTGCCCTCCCAGATCGGCAGGACCTGCGCGTCGCGCAGGAGGCGCGGCAGCCCCGTGTCCTCGATGTAGCCCGCCCCCCCGAACGCCTCGAGCACCTCGCTCAGCACCGACACCGCCTGCTTCGCGGTCGTGAGCTTCGCGATCGGGATCATCAGCCGCAGGAGCTTCGCCTCCGACTCGGTGAGCGACCCGGTCTCCTCGCGCCCGAGCAGCTCGATGGCGCGGAAGGTCAGGTGGAAGGCGCCCTCGAACTCGGCCTGGAGCTCGGCGAGCGTGTCCATGTGCAGCGGCTTCTCCGCCAGCGTCGCGCCGAACAGGGCGCGGCGCTGGGCGTAGGAGCGCGCCAGCGCCAGCCCCCGGCGCATCCCCGCGACGGCGGCGATCGCGTTCCAGGTTCGCGTGACGTTCAGCATCGGCGCGATCGCCCGGACGCCGTTCGTGAGGCCCGCGACCGGCGCCGCGAGGACGCCGTCGAGGGTGATCTCGGCGGTGGGGACCTTGCGGGTGCCGAGCTTGTCCTTCAGCCGGTTGAGCAGCACGCCCTCGCGGCGCCCCTCCTCGCCCGCGAGCTCGACGTAGAACAGCGCGAGCCCGCGGCTGCCCTCCGGGTTGCCCTCGGGGCGCGCGAGCGCGAGCGCCATCTCGGACGTGGCCGCCGAGGCGAACCACTTCGTCCCGTACAGCCGGTACGCCCCGTCCGGCCCGGGCCGCGCCGCCGTCTCGCTCCGCCCGACGTCCGAGCCGCCGGTGCGCTCGGTCATCCACTGCCCCGACGTCCAGGCGCGCGCCGGGTCGCGGCTCGTGAGGCGGGGCACCGCGCGGTCGATGAGGGCGCGGTTGTCGCTCGCGAGCAGCGCCCGCGCGGCGCCGTCGGTCATCGCCAGCGGGCACGTGTAGACGTCGCTCGACGCGTCGAAGAGGTACGCGAGCGCGAACTGGTGGACGCGGGAGAACGCGCCGTGGGCCCGCTCGTACGCCGTCGCGACGACCCCGTGCTCGCAGGCGATGCGCGCCGCCTCCTTCCAGAGCTGCGTCACCTCGACCCGGTCGACGCGCTTGCCCCAGGGGTCCCACGACGTGAGCTCCGGCTCGTTCTCGCGGTCGGCGAGCTGCAGGCGGTAGAGGCGGCCGCCCGCGAGCTCGCCCATCTCCCGCAGCGAGGGCGTGATCGACGCGGCCACCTCGCGCGGCAGCACCCGCGCGAGGTAGGACCGCAGCACGCGGTCGTCGTCGTACTGGTTCCCGAGTGATGGGGGATCTTGATAGAAAGCCACCGGACGACTCCTGGGTTGGTGCGCCGCGGCCCGAACCGTGCGACGCGGACGCGTCGATCGGGTCCCGCGCGCCCTCCGGCACGCGCGGCGACTCGCAGCCTCGAACCCCTCGAAGCTACTGAACCCGTCCCATCCGGTTCAACAGGAAGCCGAGAGCCTGCTCGCCGTGACGCGGCGAACGGTGAACCTCGGCTGTCAATTTCGCCGCGCCGGCCGGTTTCTGTGCGCTGTTCGGGTGCCGTGTCGCACGGAAAGAAGCGCAAGTCGCTGATTGTGCGGTTCTTGACTTCTCCGATGTACCAATGCATAGGACTTGCAGTGAAGCTCTCGAACAAGGGTCGCTACGGCGTGCGCGCATTGTTCGATATCGCGTTCCACAACGACGGGCGGCCGACGCAGATCCACGAGATCTCGGAGCGAGAGGTCATCCCGGCCCGGTTCCTGGAGCAGATCTTCCAGGACCTGAAGAAGGCTGGGCTCATCAGCTCGAAGCGGGGCCCGCGCGGGGGCTACCACCTGGCGCGGCCCGCGAGCGAGATCAGCCTGGGCGACGTCGTCCGCGCCCTGGAGGGGCCGGTCGCGGTGATCGCGCCGGACGACGAGGGCAACCCGGAGAGCTCGACGCTCGACCCGCCCACGGCCGTGTTCCACGATCTGGCGCTCGCGATCGAGCGCTGCTTCGACGCGGTGTCGATCGCCGACATCTGCGAGCGCGGGGTCGAGCTCGGCGTGCGCCGCAAGGGGCGGCCGGAGCGGTCGACCTACGTGATCTGAGCCGACCTCCTATGAGAAACCCTGACCAAGACGACCCGTCCCCCGGCGTCCCCCGCGCTCCCGCGGGGGCGGCCGAGCTGCCCCCGCTGCCCTCGCACCCGCGCGTCGTCGACAGCGTGCTCGACCTCGTGGGCGACACGCCGCTCTTCGAGATCCGCCGCGTCGACGCGGCGACGCCCCGGGGGCGCGTCTTCGGGAAGGCCGAGCAGCAGAACCCGGGCGGCTCGCTGAAGGACCGGATCTGCCTCGCGATGATCGAGGGCGCCGAGGCGCGCGGGCTGCTCGGCCCGGGCGCGGGCGGCGTGGTCATCGAGCCGACGTCGGGGAACACGGGGATCGGGCTCGCGATCGTGTGCGCGGCCAAGGGGTACCGGTGCATCCTGACGATGCCGGCGAGCATGAGCCTCGAGCGCCGCCAGCTGCTCGAGGCCTACGGCGCGGAGGTCGTGCTGACCGAGCCCGAGCAGCAGATGGAGGGCGCCATCGAGAAGGCGCAGCAGCTCGCCGCCGAGATCCCGGGCGCGATCGTCCTCGGCCAGTTCGACAACCCCGACAACCCGCGCGTCCACGCGGAGACCACGGCGCTCGAGATCCTGCACGCGATGGCGGGGCTCGACGCGCCCGGGCGGCCTGGCCCGCGGCAGTCGCTGAGGATCGACGCGTTCGTGGCGGGCGTGGGGACGGGCGGGTCGGTGAGCGGCGTCGGGCGCGTGCTCAAGCGGCTGCGCCCCGCGACGCGCGTCATCGCGGTCGAGCCCGAGTCGTGCGCGACGATCTCGCGCGGCGAGCGCGGGCCGACGAAGATCCAGGGGCTCGCGGCGGGGTTCGTCCCGGCGAACTACGATCCGGGCGTGGTGGACGAGGTGCGCACGGTCGGCGATCGCGCCGCGTACGAGGTCAAGGCGGCGCTCGCCCGGCAGGAGGGGCTGCTCGTCGGCATCAGCGCCGGCGCCGCGGTGCGGGTGGCGCTCGACGTCGCGCGCGAGCTCGGCCCGGACGCCAACGTCGTGACGGTCCTGTGCGACACCGGCGAGCGGTACTTCAGCCTGGACGAGTACTTCCGATGAGCGGCGGCGGCGGCGCGACGGTCCGCGGGTGCGTGCTCCTCGTCGGGGCGGGGGGCATCGCGGCGCCGGCCGCGCTGGCGCTCGCCGCCGGGGGCGTGCGGGAGATCCGCGTGGCCGACGACGACGAGGTCGAGATCACGAACCTGCACCGGCAGATCCTGTTCGACGCCGACGACGTCGGCCGCCCGAAGCTCGACGCCTTCGCCGAGGCGCTGCGCCGCCGCCACCCGACGCTCCGGATCGATCGGCGGTACGGCCGCTTCACGCCGAGCGCGGCGGCCGCCCTGATGCCGGGCGTGTCGGTCGTGGTCGACGCGACCGACAACTTCGCGTCGCGGTTCCTCATCGCCGACGTGTGCCGCCTCACCAGGACGCCGGTGGTGCACGCGGCGGCGATCCGCTGGCGCGCGACGGTGATGGCGGGGGCGGGGGGGGGGGATCCGCTGGCGCGCGACGGTGATGGCGGTCGCGGCGGAGGGGCGGCCTTGTTACCGCTGCCTGTTCGAGGACCTGCCGACGGGGAACGCGCCGGACTGCGCGACGGCCGGGGTGGCGGGCCCGGTGTGCGGCGTGGCCGGCGCGATCGCGGCGGATCGGGCGCTCGCGATCCTGGCGGGCGACGCGTCGGTCTACGGCCGGATCGCGACGTACGACGGCCTGTCGGACACCTTGCGGAGCGTCCCCGTCGCCGCCCGCCCCGCCTGCGCCCTGTGCGGCGAGCGCGCCGACATCGCGACCATCGACGCGTCCCGTTACGTGATCTCGTGTGCTGCGGAAGGGGACCGCGAGAGCGGATCCCCGACCCACGTTGAAGGGGACCGCGAGAGCGGATCCCCGACCCACGTTGAAGGGGACCGCGAGAGCGGATCCCCGACCCACGTTGAAGGGGACCGCGAGAGCGGATCCCCGACCCACGTTGAAGGGGACCGCGAGAGCGGATCCCCGACCCACGTTGAAGGGGACCGCGAGAGCGGATCCCCGACCCACGTTGAAGGGGACCGCGAGAGCGGATCCCCGACCCACGTTGAAGGGGACCGCGAGAGCGGATCCCCGACCCACGTTGAAGGGGACCGCGAGAGCGGATCCCCGACCCTCGTTGAAGGGGACCGCGGAAGCGGCTCCCCGGCCCACCTCAACACTGGAGAGCATGACCATGGCTGACACCGCGACCGTCCGCATCCCGACCCCCCTTCGCACCCTCACCGGCGGGCAGGACGAGGTCAAAGCCGCCGGCGGCACCGTCGGCGAGCTGATCGAGAACCTCGAGAAGAGCTACCCGGGCATCCGCGACCGGCTCCTCGACGAGAAGGGCGTGCGGCGTTTCGTGAACATCTTCGTGGGCGACGAGGACATCCGCTTCCTCGATGGGCTGAAGACGTCCGTGAAGGGCGGCGATCAGGTCGCGATCGTCCCCGCGATCGCCGGGGGCTGAGGTGGACGACCCGCGCTATCTCCGCCAGGTGCTGCTCGCGGAGATCGGTCCAGAGGGACAGGCGAGGCTCGGGGCGGCGACGGCGTGCGTGCTCGGCGGCGATGGCGCGCCGCCGCTCGCGCGCGAGGTGGCGGAGCGCTACGCGCGCGGGGCCGGCTTCGGCGCGCTCGCGGAGGGCGCGCTCGACGTCGACGCGCTCGCGCCCGCGGACCTCGTCGCGTCGCCCGCCGCGCGGGCGGTGCTCGCCGGGGCGCGGGCGGCCCTCGCCGAGATGCGGGCCGCGCTCGGCCGGGGCGCCGGGGCGGGGCAGGGCGGCGCGGCGGAGGGAAAGCCGTCATGAGGCTCTCCCTCGCCCGCTCCCGCCGGATCGCGTCGGTCGTCGACGCCGTGGGCGACACGCCGCTCGTGCGCCTGTCGCGCGTCGGCCGCGAGACGCCGTCGGTCGAGGTGTACGCGAAGCTCGAGTTCACGAACCCGGGCGGCTCGGTGAAGGACCGCGCCGCGCTGCGGATGATGAGCCGCGCGGCCGCCGACGGGCGCCTCACCAGCCAGAAGACGCTCATCGACTCGACGAGCGGCAACACCGGCGTCGCCTACTCGCTCTTCGGCGCGGCGATGGGCTTCAAGGTGGCGCTCGTCATGCCGTCGAACGTGTCCAAGGCGCGCAAGGACATCGCGCGCGCGTTCGGCACGGAGCTCATCTTCAGCGATCCCATGGAGGGCTCCGACGGCGCGATCCGCCACGTGCGCGCCCTGGTCGAGAAGGATCCGGAGAAGTACTTCTACCCGGACCAGTACTCGAACGAGGACAACCCGCTCGCCCACTACCACGGCACCGCGCGGGAGATCCTCGAGGCGGTCGGCGACCGGATCACGCACTTCGTGGCCGGGGTCGGCACGAGCGGCACCATCGTCGGCACGAGCCGGAGGCTCCGGGAGCACCACCGGCCGATCCGCTGCATCGCGGTGGAGCCCGCGGACGCGCTCCACGGGCTCGAGGGGCTCAAGCACCTCCCGAGCTCGCTCGTCCCCGCGATCCACGACGCGGGCGCGTACCACGAGACGATGCGGATCACGACGGAGCAGGGCTGGGACATGTCCGATCGCCTCGCGCGCGAGGAGGCGCTGCACGTCGGGCACTCGGGCGGCGCGGCCGTCTTCGCGGCCTTCGAGGTGGCGAAGCGCCTGCACCGCGAACAGCAGGGAGGGTGCGTGGTGGCGATTGTCCCGGACCGGGGCGACCGCTATTTTGCGCCCATGAAATGGGAGAAGCGTTACGTATGGTGATGTCTCACCCGTGGACGTCCGGCGGGGTCGTCCTCAAGGCGGATGTTCTCAAGGCGGTCGAGGCCGAGGCGCTCGCCGGGTACGCGCGCGACGAGGAAGCCTGCGGGTACCTGAAGGGCCCCGCGGGCGAGGCGCTGCTCTGCGACGAGCACGTCCGGATGGAGAACATCGCGAACAAGCTCCACGCCGTCGATCCGGAGCGGTACTTCCGGACGGCGCGGACGTTCTTCGACTTCAACGGCAAGCGCTTCTCCGACGCCGTCGAGAAGGGGGCCGCGGCGGGTCGCCCCGTGAAGGTGCTCTATCACTCGCACCTCGACGCCGGCGCCTACTTCAGCCCGACCGACGCCGCCATGATGAGCGGCGGCGAGCCGCCGGCCGAGGAGGGGGGCGCGATCGTGATGGGGCCCGGGCCCGCGTTCCCGCTCGCGTTCCTCGTCACCAGCGTGCGCGGCGGCTCCGGCGACGGGGGCGAGCCCCGCATCGCCGAGCACCGCCTCTTCGTCTGGGACGGCGCCGCGTTCGTCGTGTCGACGTTCTCCGTCGTCGATTGAGCTCATCGCGCCGGGGCGCGTCCGCCGTCCTCGCGCTTGCCCGCACCCGCTTGCAGGGATCCGCTCCCGAGGCCCAGAGAGGCCGATTCCGCAGTTGTCACTCGATCATCGAAGGAGTTGCCTAAATGTCAGGTTTTGTTGTCTGGTTCACCGGGTTGAGCGGCGCGGGCAAGAGCACGCTCGCGGCGATGCTTTCGGCCGAGCTCCGCGCCCGCTCCGTCCACGTCGAGGTGCTCGACGGCGACGAGGTGCGCACGAACCTCTCGAAGGGCCTCGGGTTCTCGAAGGAGGACCGCGATACGAACATCCGGCGGATCGGATACGTGGCGAAGCTCATCGCCCGGTCGGGCGCGTGCGCGATGACGGCGGCCATCAGCCCGTACAAGGCGATCCGTGACGAGCAGCGGGCGCAGACCCCGCGCTTCGTCGAGGTGTACTGCTCCTGTCCGATCCCGGTGCTGGCCGAGCGCGACGCGAAGGGGCTCTACAAGAAGGCGCTCGCGGGCGAGATCAAGAACTTCACGGGCATCGACGACCCGTACGAGGCGCCCGAGAACCCCGAGGTGGTCGTCTACACCGACAAGGAGACCAAGGAGGAGGGCCTCGCCAAGATCCTCGCCAAGCTCGAGGAACTCGGGTACATCCCGCGCCGCGGCGCCGCGGTCGCGGTGTCCGGCGCTGCCGCCGCGGGGGCGGCGGCGGCCGGCGTCCGCGGGCTCATCGCGCCGCACGGCGGCGAGCTCGTGAACCGGTGGGTCGAGGGCGCGGAGAAGGCGTCGCTCGCCGAGCGGGCGAAGGGGCTGCCGGTCATCGAGCTCGACGAGCGGACCGAGAGCGACGTCGAGATGATCGCGATCGGCGCGTTCTCGCCGCTGCGCGGCTTCATGAACTCGAAGGACTACCTGCGCGTGGTGCGCGAGATGCGCCTCGAGAACGGCCTGCCGTGGTCGATGCCGATCACGCTCGCCGTCTCGGAGCAGGCGGCCGAGGGGCTCCGCGTCGGGTCCGAGGCCGCGCTCCGCACCCGCGACGGCCGCATCGTGGCGGTCATCGAGCTGAGCGACAAGTGGCGGCCGAACAAGGAGCTCGAGGCGCAGGAGGTGTTCCGGACGACCGAGACGAAGCACCCGGGCGTCGCCTACCTGATGGGCACGGGCCCCGTGTACGTCGGCGGCGAGATCCGCGTGCTGGAGCGGCCGGTCGAGTCGCCGTTCCCGGCGTACGACCGGGGCCCGGCGGTGACGCGGGCGTATTTCGCCGAGAAGGGGTGGCGCCGCATCGTCGGCTTCCAGACGCGCAACCCGATCCACCGGGCGCACGAGTTCATCACGAAGACGGCGCTGGAGATCTGCGACGGGCTGATGATCCACCCGCTCGTCGGCGCGACGAAGTCGGACGACATCCCGGCGGACGTGCGGATGCGCTGCTACGAGGAGCTCATCGCGAAGTACTATGTGAAGGACCGCGTGCTGCTCTCGATCTACCCGGCGGCGATGCGCTACGCGGGCCCGCGCGAGGCGATCTTCCACGCGCTCGCGCGCAAGAACTACGGCTGCTCGCACTTCATCGTGGGGCGCGACCACGCCGGCGTCGGAAGCTACTACGGTACCTACGACGCGCAGGAGATCTTCAATGCCTTCAGCCCCGGAGAGCTCGGGATCACGACGCTCAACTTCGAGAACGCGTTCTACTCGACGGTGGTCGGAGCGATGGCCACCGCGAAGACCGCGCCGGGCGACGCGTCGACGCAGGTCAACCTGTCGGGCACGAAGGTGCGCGAGCTGCTCCAGCGCGGCGAGCTGCCGCCGCCGGAGTTCTCCCGTCCGGAGGTCGCGCGCATCCTCATCGAGGCGATGCGCAAGTCGTCGTAGCCCTTCCGGCCTGATGGCGGCGGCGCGCGGCCTCGTCGAGCGGGGCCGCCGCGCTGCCGTCGGCGCCGCGCGCGGCGCGGCCCTCGCGGGTCTGACCGCGCTCGCCGGCCTCACCGCGGGCGCGCCGGCGCGCGCGGACCTCAGCGACGACGCCGCGCGCGTCGCGCGGATGTGGACGCTCTCGGGCGCGCGCGTCGCGCGGCTCCCCCCCATCTTCGTCGAGCACGGCCGCCTCCGGGTGCTGGCGATCGACCCGCCGCCGGCCGGCGCGGCCGCCGTGGCCGGCGCGAGCGGCGTGGCCAGCGCGAGCGGCGCGGCCGGCGCGAGCGGCGCGGCCGGCGCGGCCGGACCGAAGGCGGAGGAGTGCCTGACCGTCGCGTTCCTCGCGCCGCGCATCGTGGACTTCACGCTGGAGCCGGAGTCGTCCTCGGGCGAGCTGTCCGCCCTCGCGGGCCTCGTGCACCGGCTGCGCGGCCAGGATCCCGAGGACGAGCGCCGCATCCACAGCGTCGCCGGGGCCGCGGCGATCGTCCGGTGCGGGGACGCGCGCGAGACGCTGGGCCGCGTGGCGCTCGAGGTGCTGTCGCCGCGCGGCGCCTTCGAGGTCGTGGTCGCGGCGTCGAGCGGGCCGCCGGAGCGGCTCGAGGCGATCCTGCCGGAGCGCGTGTCAGGGCCCGTCGCGCCGCGCGGCGACCCGGGGCGGCCGGCCGAACCGGGGCCGCTCGACGCCCGCGTCGCGCGCGCCGCGCGCCGGGCCCGCGCCGAGGGGGCGCCGCGCGTCGCGCCGCTCGACATGCGCGCCTCGACCGTCGGGACGGGGCAGTTCTCGGTCAAGCTCCCCGAGGGCTGTCACCGGCTCGACCTGATGGCCGAGGTCCCGAGCGCCACGGTGCGCCGCGCGACCGATCTGGACGCCGAGGCGCGCGAGGCGGGCACGGGGCGGCTGCTCGATCGCGACCGGTCCGACGCGCCCGACGCGCGGCTCGACTTCTGCCTCGGGGAGCCCGGGGTCGTCGAGGTGCCGTTCCTCGGCGCCGCGGGCCCGGTCAAGGTCGTGCTGTCCGACGCGCAGTGGCCGATGCCCCCGCACGTGCCGGGGTACTTCGGCGCGCGCGCCCGGGGCAACCTGGCCGCCGCGCTGAAGCGCCGCCACGCGCCCGCGCCGCGCGCGCAGGCGACCGCCGAGGCCGTCGGCGCGCAGGGCGACACGCTCGTCCCCGTCCAGGTCGAGCCGGGCCGCTGCTATTTCGCGGCGGCGGCGCTGGCCCGGGGCGAGATGCGCGCGCTCCGGATCTCCGTCGAGCTGGGCGACCGCGCCGCGCGCGACGATGCCGGCGAGGGCGGCGAGGGCGCCGGCGTGGCCTTCTGCTCCGAGATCGAGGAGAGCGCCGCCCTCCGCGTGTCCGCGCGCGGCGGCTCGCCCGTCTGGGTCCTCTCGGTCTGGCCCATGGACTGAAGCGGCGGTCACTCGGCCGGGCGCGGGCGCCTCCGGCGCTGCGTGGTGTGCGTGGACGCGGGGCTGGCCACGGCGCCCGGCTGGGCCCGCTCCGGCAGGAGCTGGCGGAGCTGCCACGCCTGCAGGAACGCGCGCCGCTCCGCGTCCCGGAGCGCGTGCTGGTGCTGGCCCATCATGAACGCCGGCACGACCAGCATGAACAGGGTGGTCAGCGTCAGCGCCGTGATCGTCGGGACCTTCGAGTGCTCGACGGCCTGGGGCAGGATGACCATCGCGCCGCCGGTGAACTCGTACGAGCGCGGCAGGATGCCCGAGTACTCGATCCACGCGGCGGCCAGCACCGCGACGCAGCCGGTCACGACGACGGCCACGCGGTAGGCCGTCCGGTACGTGAACGAGTTGCCGTACGTGAAGATCACGAGGAGCATCGGCATGAAGAGCAGCGGGCCGAAGCCGCGACCGATGCACAGGAAGCTGAGCACGTTGAAGACGAACCCGGCGTAGGCGTACCACTCCGCGGACCGGCGGTGCACGAGGCGCGCCGCGATGAACTTCATCAGCGCCGCCAGGGCCGTGAAGCCCAGGATGAAGCCGAAGACCTGCCACTCGCGGATGCCCAGCCACACCGCGGCCACGAGCGTCGCGATCGCCGTCGCGAGCAGCTCGGCGCGGATGCCCGCGTGCAGCTGCAGCCGGTGCCGCGCCGCCGCGGCCGCGTCGAGCTCGGCGAGCACCTCCTGCGGCATCTCGCGCGGCGGCTCGGTCAGGGTGCGCCGGAGCGTCTCCAGGGCGCGCTCGTTCGACGGATCGAGCGCGAGCGCCTGGCCGACCTCGCTGAGCAGCGTCTTGCGGGCGCTCTCGGCCTCCTTGCCGCCGGCGAGCGCCTTCTCCACCTTCTCCTCGGCCAGGCCCGCGTGCCGCGCCGCGAGGCCGCGGCGGAGCTCCACGTCCTTGTCGCCGTCGAGGAAGCGCTCGACCGCCTCGTAGAGCGCGCGCGCGGTCGGGTAGCGCTCGGACGGCTCGCGCCGGGTCGCCCGCACGCAGATGGCGTCGAGCTCCGGCGGCACCTCCCGCTCGGGCGCGCGCACCGACGCCCGCGCGTCGGCGCCGTGCAGGAGCGAGTCGAGCATCTCGTTGCGATCCTTCTTCGGGTGCAGCGGCTTGAGCGTGAGGAGCTCGAAGAGGATGGCCCCGAGCGAGTACACGTCGCTGCGCGCGTCGAGCGTGTCGACGCACCCCTGCGCCTGCTCCGGCGACATGTACCCGAGGGTCCCGAGCACGTCGCCCGGGATGGTCCTCGTGCTCATGGGGTCCTCCCCCATGTCGATGGTCTGGTACGGCGTGTCGATGAGCTTCGCGACGCCCCAGTCGAGCAGGTACACCTCGCCGAAGTCGCCGAGCATGATGTTGGCGGGCTTGAGGTCGCGGTGGAGCACGCCGCGCGAGTGCGCGAAGTCCACGGCGATGCAGATGGACGAGAACGCGGTCAGCAGCTTGCGGCGCGAGAAGCTCTGCAGCGCCGTCGCGTCGCCCTCGCGGAGCTCGTTCAGGATCCTCGCCAGCGTGAGGCCCCGGAGGCGCTTCATCGTGAAGTACGCCGAGCCCTTGGCGTCCACGCCGAGGTCGTAGACCGGCACGATCGAGGGGTGCTCGAGCTGGCCCTGCACCCGGGCCTCGCGCAGGAACCGGTGGCGGAGCGTCGTGTCGCCCTGGTGCTCCGCGCGGATGACCTTCATGGCCACGTCGCGGCCGATGCGGCGGTCCCTGCAGAAGTGGACCTCCCCCATCCCGCCGACGCCGAGCAGCGAGCGCACCTCGTAGCGGGGGCCGTCGCTCGTGAGGTCCGCGAGCTCCGCCCGGGCGCGGCCGGGGTTCACCGGCGTCGGGGTCTGGCCGAGCGAATCCCCGCCCTTGCCGCGAGATTTTCGCATCTCGGGGAGCTGCTCGAGCGTCTCGAAGTCGTCGTCGAACAGAGCCATGGCCTTCGGGAAGCCAGGCCAGTCGCGCCGTGCCAGCAACACCCCACACCGGCAGGGCCCCGCGTGGCGACCCCCGGACGGCCTCGACGGACGGCCGCGAGCACCGCCGCGGAATGCTGAGCTTCCTTGGCGAAAGGATCTCGTATCGGGTGGTGATGTCAACGGGGTGCTGCGTCCGTGGAAGACAACGGACGAGCCGCGCTGCGCCGCGCACCACGCGCGCAGATCGGGTGAAAACGCGCAGCTCGCGCGAAATGCAGGTCGATGTCGGGCGCCCGCGCACGGCGCCGCGGCGGCCTCCGCGTCGTGTGTGGGGAGCATCACGACGCGGGCGATCCGCGGTCAACCTGCGGTGCGGCGCCGGCGGAGGCGCGGCGCGCTCGGCGGGCGGATGGCGTCAGCGCCCGACGAGCGCGAGCAGCGTCTTCTTGTTCGCGAGGCCGACGTGCCGCCCCAGGGCCTCGCCGTTCTGGAAGGCGACCACGGTCGGGACGCCGCGGATCCCGAAGCGCTTCGTGGCCGCGGGCGACTCGTCGATGTCGAGCTTGACCACCTTCACCTGACCCGACGTCTCCGCCGCGATCTCATCGACGATCGGCGCGAGCCGCTTGCAGGGGCCGCACCAGGACGCGGAGAAGTCCACGAGCACCGGTGTATCGGTCTCCAGGACCTCTTGAGCGAAATTCAGGTCGTTGACTTCGATGACGTTGCTGCTGCCCATGGCGCTGTCCTTTCGGCTCACTCGGAGGCGAGCGCCCCTGGCCGCGATCGCCGGCTCGACGCCGGCCCGGTCTCGACGGCCACGCTCGCATGAACTGTTATAGGCACGGTTTCAGTTTGCGCCAGGGGAGGGGGGCCGCCGCGCGCGGCCGGGTCCCGCGCGATCAGCCGGCCTTGACCGGCGCCGGGGCCGGGCGGCCGAGGTGCTGCGCCCGCAGCGCGATGTCGGCGACGGTCTTCTGCGCGAGGCCGCGCAGCAGCCCTTCGTTGGCCGCCTCGGCGACCTCGTCGAACGCGCGCTGGATGCCCGCCCCGATCGGGCACCTCGCGTTCGGCTCGCACGGGCTCGGCGCGATGGCGCCGTCCGGCTCCACGGCGGCGTACACCTCGCTGAGCCGGATCTTCTTCGCCGGCCGCGCCAGCCGGTAGCCGCCGGCGCGGCCTTCCCGCGCCTCGATGAGCCCGGCCTGCGACAGCCGCGCGAGGATGCGCCGCAGGAACGCCGGGTTCGTGTTGATGCTCGCGGAGAGCTCGTCGCTCGCGCAGCTCTCCTCGGTCTGCGCGAGCAGCGCGAGCGCGTGCGTGGCGATGGCGAAGCGACCCGAGGACATCGATGGGCCTCTCGGAGGCATCTGAGGGTTCCGACGTCTCCGCTGTCAAGCCTCCGGGGAGCGGCGCCCCGCGACGCCGGGGGAGCGGCGCCCCGCGACGCCGTCGTCAGGGCGACGGCGATCGGGCCGAGGTGCGGGTCAGCACGAGCGCCTCCCCCTTGCCGTCGGCGAGCCTGAGCTCGATCGACGCGGGGACGGGCGACGCGCCGGCGCAGCGGCTGTCGGACACGACGTGGCGCGCGCGGGCGAGCGAGCTCTCCCCGGTCGACGTGTCGACGAGGCGCAGATCCACGCCGGCGCCCCCGGCGTCGAGCGCCGCGATCACCTCGGCGCACGTGTTCGCCGGGATCTGCAGCGGGAGGATCTTGAGGCGCGAGGCGTCGAGCGCCACCGCCTGCGCCCCGGCGGCCGCCGCGGCGTCGGCGAGGCCGGCGGCGCTCATGCGCCCGAGCAGCCTCGCGGCGGCGAGCGGGTGCGCGACGAGCGCCGGCGGGGCCTTGGGCTCCTTGCGGACCTCCACGGCGAACGGGCCAGGCTGCGCCATCGACTCGACGTCGATCCGGGCGGGGCCTCCGCTCCCGCAGGCGAAGATCGTCGCCCGCGCGCCGCCCCGGGCGCGGCCGAGGAGGGCGTGCGCGTCGCTCCACAGCTCGGCGAGCACGTCGGCGAGCGGCCTGCCGGCCAGCACGTCGATCCGGGCGCAGCCGGCCGGCAGCTCGAGCGGGAGCGTCGTCCGGCTGCCGAGCCGCGCGGCCCCGGTCGACACGCGCGGCGCGCCGTAGCCCCGGCCGGCGAGCGCGCGGCCGTGGTCCGCCCGCACCTCGGCGAGATCGCGGCTCTCGGTCACCCGCTCGATCGGCGTGGCCCCGGAGATCTCCGCCTCGGCGCCCGGCTGGGAGCGGCCGACGACCACGGCGACGAGGCCCTGCGTGCCGCGCGAGCGGACCGCGATCGAGAGCTCGATCGAGACCGTCGCGCAGAGGAGCAGCACGCGATCCTGGGCCCGCTCGCGGGCGCGCGCGACGATCCTGCCGGTCTCGTCCTCCGCGACGACCTCGAGCGACGCGACCTCGTCGCTCGGCGAGACGAGCACGTCGATGCAGCGGCCGCCGTCGAGGGTCGCCCCGATGCGGCTCGCGGTCCTCGATCCGACGGGCAGCGCGACGCGCCGCACGTCCTCCCAGCGCGCGCCGATGGCGCCGCGGTGCGCGCGGACCTTCGCCTCGAGGCCGGGCCACGACTCGAGCCGCCCGCTCTCGTCGCCGGCCCGGCCGCGCGCGCCGACGGCGCGGGCGACCGCGTCGGCCGCCTTGACCGGGACGCCCTGCACGCCGACGCTGACCGCCCCGGCGCCCGACATGACGCGCGCCATGACGTAGAGCCGCCGCGGGTGCGGGGGGCAGACGAGGATGGAGGCGCGCGCGTCGGCCGCCTCGTCCGTGGAGAAGGCGCTGCCGTCGTCCTCGAAGGCGAACAGGTCGACGTCGCCGATCGTCGGCGAGACGCGCGCCATCGCGAGCATGCACTCGCCGGCGGGCACCTCGACGAAGGCGCCGAGCCGATCGCCGTCGGACGCCATGTCCGCGCCGATCACCCGGAGCGGGCCCGCGCCGGCCTCGGCGGCGCGCCGCGCGTCCCCGCCGAGCAGGGTGCTGCCGTCGACGCGATCCGGGAGCGGGCGCAGCGCCTCGGGCGGCGGCGCGCCCTGCGAGGCGGCCGCGCCGGCGCGGCAGGCGGGCGCGGCCGAGAGCAGCGCGGCGAGCGTCCAGGCCGCACGGGCGCGCGAGGGGCGGGCCGCGCGCGGGGTGGTCGAGGCGCGGGCCGCGCGCGCGGGCTCGGAGCCACGGAGCGCGGGCGGCGGGGGCTCGGGCGAAGGAACGGGCGCGGGGTGTCGGGGACGCAAGGTCGTGGGCTCGTCGGGGCGCTCGAGGCGAGCGACGAGGTTCTACTTCAGGGCGGGTACGGCAGCCAGAGCGCGCCCGTCAGCGCCGTCGGCCGCGCCGCGCCGCCGCCGCCGCGCGCGGGCCCGCGCGCCGGGCGCCGCCGCGGATCACCCCGCCGCCGCCGCCGCGCAGAGCCGCCCGAGCGTCCGGACCGCGTGCTCGATGAGATCGGTGAACGGGTAGCCGCAGTTCACCCGGATGTAGTTCGAGAACCGGTGCTTGGCCGAGAAGATCGGCCCCGGCGCGACGCTGATGCCGTGCTCGAGCGCGCGCTCGTGCACGTCGAGCGCGCTCGCGCCGGGCGGCAGCTCGACCCAGAGCACGAAGCCGCCGGCGGGGCGCGAGACGCGGGTGCCGGGGGGGAAATGCTCGGCGATCGCCTCGCTCATGCGCGCGACCTGGGCGGCGAGCCGGCGCCGGAGCGTGCGCAGGTGGTGCTCGTACCCGCCGATCTCGAGGAACTCGGCGATCGCCATCTGCGGCAAGGTCGCGCACGCCACGCTCTGCCCGAACTTGAGCTGCTCGACCTCGTCGAGGAAGCGGCCGGGGGCCGTCCAGCCGACGCGGTAGCCCGGCGCCATCGTCTTCGAGAACGACGAGCAGAGCATCACGAGCCCCTTGCGATCGAACGCCTTGGCCGGGCGGGGGCGCACGTCGCCGAAATGCAGGTCGCCGTAGATGTCGTCCTCGATGAGCGGCACCTCGCGGCGCGCGAGCATCGCGACGAGCCGCTCCTTCGCCTCATCGGGCATGGCGCTGCCGAGCGGGTTGTTGAAGTTCGGGATCGCGAGGCACGCCTTGATGCGGTGGCGGCCCAGCATCTCCTCGAGGACGTCGAGGTCCATGCCCGTGCGGGGGTGCGACGGGACCTCGAGCGCCTTGATGCCGAGGCTCTCGATGAGCTGGAGGAGCCCGTAGTACGCCGGCGACTCGAGCGCGACCGTGTCGCCGCGGCGGGCGACCGCGCGCAGGCAGAGGTGGAGCGCCTCCATGGCGCCGACCGTGGTCACGATGTCGTCGGCCGAGAGCGCGACGCCCCACTCGACCGAGCGCCGGGCGATCTGCCGCCGCAGCGCCGGCAGGCCGGGCGGCGGGTCGTACGAGACGCCGGCGCCGCCCGCGCTCCGCGCGATCGCACCGAGGATCCGGTTCAGCTTGTCGGTCGGCAGGAGATCGGGGCTCGGGCACGCCGCGCCGAACGGGACGATGTGCGGGTCCCGGGAGGCCCGGTAGACCTTGGAGACGAGGCTCTTCACGCTGACGCGCGTGGCGGTGGTGCAGGCGCGCGCGGCCCGCGGCTCGGGGAGCGCCGAGACCCGGCGCGCGCGGACGTAGTGCCCCGACTGCGGGCGCGCCTCGATGAGCCCCCGGTTCTCGAGCTGCAGGTACGCCTGGAGCACGGTCGCGACGCTGACCCCCTGCTGCCGGCTGAGCCGCCGCACCGACGGGATCCGGTCGCCGGGCCGCAGCGTGCCGCGCGCGATCAGATCGGCGATGTGGGCGGCGACGCGATCGTAGAGGTGAGCCTCGTCATCGGCTTCGATGGGCGCCTGCGCCTGCACGGAGACGATTGTACAACCGGGCGGGCGCTGCGGTACCGGTACAGCCGGCGGGCGTGAGGACCAGCACAGTTGCCCGTTCGGCGAACTGTACCGGCCTCAATGCTGCGCGGACTGCCTCTGTGCCGGTCGCTCGCTTGAGCCCAAGCTCTGCGGCATGAAATTGACCTCACTTGTTCCGGAGGCGCGGTCGCGCCTCCGAGAGTCGGCGCGGATCGAGCTCGGGAAGGGGGGGCTGTGGACGCACCGCTTGCGGGGCGGTCCGCTGCTCCTGAGCTGCACGGCCGGCTCGGTCTGGATCACCCGGGAGGGTGAGCCGAACGACGTCGTGCTGGAGGCGGGGGCCAGCTATGGCGGCGAGGGGCGCGGGCTCCTCGTGGTGGAGGCGCTCGAGCCGGCGCAGATCGCGGTGGCCGCGGGCGAGGCGAAGCGGACGGCGCGCGCGGCGCTCGCGCGCGCGCGGGCGGCGCTCGGAGAGGCGCGGGGGAGCTGGCTCGTGCTCCTCTCGCTCGCCGCGCTGTACCTGATCTGGGGCTCGACGTACCTGGCGGTCTCGATCGCGCTCGAGACGCTGCCGCCGTTCCTGCTGGCCGGGGTGCGCTTCGTGACGGCGGGCGCGCTGCTCTACGGCGTGCTCCGGCTGCGCGGGGTCCCGCGCCCGACCCTGCGGCAGTGGGGCGCGGCGGCGCGGGTCGGGGTGCTGCTGCTCGTCTTCGGCAACGGGCTGGTCGTCGTCTCGCAGCAGTGGGTGAGCTCCGGCGTCGCCGCGGTCGTGGTGTCCACGATGCCGCTCTGGCTGGCGCTGTTCACCACGGTGCGGGTCGGGCGCGGCGAGGGCGCGCCCGCCGGGGCCCCGGAGGTCTCCCGGGGCGAGTGGCTCGGGCTCCTCGTCGGGTTCGCGGGCGCGGCGCTGCTCCACCTCGGCGGCGACCTCCACGCCGCGCACGCCGGGGCGCTGCTCGTCGTGCTGGCCCCCGTGGCGTGGGCGCTCGGCTCGCTGTACAGCCGCACGCTGCCGCTGCCGGCCGGGTCGATGGCGGTCGCGGCGGAGATGCTGGCGGGCGGCGCGGTGATGCTCGGGATCAGCGCGCTCGCGGGCGAGCGCCTCGCGGCGCCGCCGTCGGCGCGGTCGCTCCTCGCCCTCGGCTACCTGACGGTGTTCGGGTCGATCGTGGCCCTCAGCGCGTACACGTTCCTGCTCCGGAGCACGCGCCCGGCGATCGCGACGAGCTACGCCTACGTGAACCCGATCGTCGCCATCGCGCTCGGCATCCTGCTCGGCGGCGAGCGCGCCTCCGCGACGACGTGGGCGGCGGCCGCGATCGTCGGCGCCGGCGTCATCATCGTCTCCCGCTCCCGCTAGAGCGGGGGGCCACCCGCTCTGTCTTTCTTTGGGGCAGCGCGGGGGTGGAGGTGCCTCCTCGACCGGCGGCGATTCGGGGGGCTGCTGGCGGGCGCCGCGCGGCGCGAGCGCCGTCGACCGTAGGCAATGCGGGAGGCGACGTGTAGTGTGCGGCGCGAGGAGGAGAGGTAGATGAAGCGAGGTTACCGGCTGCTCGGATGGGCGCTGCTCCTTTCCGGTGCGCCCCCGGCGTGCGGCGGCGACATCGGCGGGGAGACCAGCGCGACGTCGGGCAGCGGGGCGGGCACGACGTCGAGCAGCGCGAGCTCGGGCAGCGGGGGCGGCGGGGGCGGCGAAGGCGGGGGCGGCGGCGAAGGCGCCGGCGGTGGGGGCGCGGGCGTCGGCGCGGTCGGCGGGGAGACCAGCGCGACGTCGGGCAGCGGGGCGGGCACGACGTCGAGCAGCGCGAGCTCGGGCAGCGGGGGCGGCGGGGGCGGCGAAGGCGGGGGCGGCGGCGAAGGCGCCGGCGGTGGGGGCGCGGGCGTCGGCGCGGGGCCGACGGGGGAGTGCGCGGCGGTCGCGCCGGGGCCGTTCGAGCCGACGCGGGTCACGGACGTGTTCAGCGGCAGCGAGGACTTCGCGTTCGATGGCCAGGGCTACCTCGTCGCCAAGCAGGGGCCGAACCTCGTTCGCTACGAGGCCTCGGGCCACACCTCGAACTTCGCGTCCCTGCCGGGCAACGTGCTCGGGCTGCGGTACCGGCCCGACGGGACCCTCGTGGCCGCGCGGCCTGGCCAGGGCGACGTCGTCCAGATCTCGGCGAACGGCATCGTCATCGATTACGTGAAGGGCCTCCAGGAGCCGAACGGCCTCGCGCCGGACGCCGACGGCAACGTCTGGGCGACCGACCTCGCCGGCGGCCGCGTGCTCCGCCTCAACCCGGACGCCACGGTCGACGAGATCGCGAGCGGCGCCCCCGAGGTGAGCCAGCCGAACGGAATCGCCTTCGATCCGGCGCGAAAGGCCGTGTTCTACACCAACGCCGCCGCCGGCGAGATCCGCAGGATCGACCTCGCCGACCCCGGCGCGCGGCCCTCGCTCGTGGCGACGATCGCGTCGGCCACGCTCGACGGGCTCGCCCTCGACACGTGCGGTCACCTCTACACGATCGATAACAAGGACAGAGAGCTCTACCGCGTGCGGCTCGACGCGGGCGGGGCGGCCGTGGGAGAGCCGGAGCTCCTGGCGAGCTTTCCGACCGGGGTCGCCAATGCGCAGTTCGGATCGGGCCCCGGCTTCAACGCGAGGACCCTTTATGTCGGCGGCGCGGCCGGCTCGATCTACGCCGTCGCGGTCGGCATCGGCGGGGCGCCGGTCCCCGCGCCGCCGGAAGCGCCCTGATGAACGCTCCTCGGCGGCGCGCTGGCGCGGCGGCGGTTCAGCGGGCGCCCTCGGCCGCGGCCACGTCACCCTTCTTGAGCTTCTCTTGGAGCTCGCCGAGCCTCCCCGCCGTCCGATCCAGGACGCGCGCGGCCTGCTCGAGCGCGATCCGCCCATACCCGATCGCCACCCCTGCCCAGGACGTGCCCCGCTCGCGCAGCGTCTCGATGAAAGGCGCCTTGGTCGCCGGCGCTGCGGCGCTCGCGTCGGCCTGATGCGCGGGCGCGGCGCTCCCGTTCACGCTGTTCTCGACCTTCGGCTCCGTGATGCTCTGGGTCTCACTCATGATCTGCCTCCCACCTCGGTTGGTCCCCCCGCGAAGGACGCGGGCGTACGGAAACGATCCATCGAGCACAGGCCGATCGTCCTCGCGCATCGCCCGCTCTCGCGAGAACGCAAGATGCGATGTGCACTGGAACGAGGGGCCCCGCCGCGCGGCCATGCCAGCCGACAGATCCACGCTGTGGCCTCGTCGGAGGCACAAACGCGACGCAACGACACTGCGACGCGACGCGTTAACTGTCAAGGCCTCATGTCGATTTTGTTGCAGTCGTTTTTCGCTAGGCTGTTTGATGAGGACGCTGCGGCGGCCATCGCGTTCGCTCGGCAGGTCAACGAAGGGAGTCTCCCTATGTCGCTCGCGCGCTGGAACAAGGCCGCGCCTCCAAGGCTCTTCTGGTTCCTCGTGGTGCTGTTGCTGCTCGCCGTCCCCCCGCTCTCGCTGGCGCAGGCGCCCGCCGAGCCGACGGCGGCGCCTGCTGCGGGCGCGGCGCCCGCGGCGCCCGCGGCGAAGGCCGCCGCGGCGCCGGCGCACGCGTCTGCGCCGCCGCCGGACTCATGGGCAGGTCAGCTGGAGATGCTCTCGCGCTGGGTCGATCAGCGCCGCGGCCCGGGGCAATGCGAGGACCGCTGTTACGCGCTCGACCGGCTGCGCATCACCGGCGCGGTGGGCGAGGGGCCGCTCCAGTTCGAGCTCTCGGGCGGCGTGCTCGCGGACGGCCCCGTGGCGGTGCCGCTCTTCGGGCCGCCGGAGCACGTCCGCATCGAGGCCATCCTCGACGACGGGCGTCCCGCGTCGCGCCGCGAGGCGGCGCCGATCAGCTTCGAGAACGAGCATTACTACCTCTGGACCGCCGCGCGCCGCTTCGTGCTCCGGGGCACGCTGTCGCTCGAGGGCGATCTCACGCTGCTCGTGGCCGGCCCGCTCAACACCTTCGAGGCCGACGTCACCGGCGGCTCGGTCGCGGAGGGCACGCGGCTCTCGGGCCTCTCGGGGGCGACGCTCCACTTCAGCCGCGACGGGGGCGCGGCGGCGCAGAGCGCGGGCCCCACGGTGTTCCAGCTCTCGCGCGCGGTGCGGGTCGGGCGGGAGATCGGCTTCGAGTACCGGCTCGTCCTGCGATCGGGCACCGATCTCGGCGTGGTGCGCCTGCCGCTCGCGTTCGGGGAGAAGGTGCTCGACGTCTCCGGCGCGAGCGGCTTCCGGGTCGAGGGCGAGGATCTCGTGCTGCCCACCTCGGGCCGCACCGCCGAGGTGAAGATCTCGGGCACGCTCCCGAAGGTCGGCGTCTTCTCGCCCGACCCGCGCTCGGCCTACGAGTGGTGGCTGTTCGAGTCGGACGCGGAGCACCGGCTCACCGTGAAGGGCGACGCTCGCCAGGTCGACGCCGCCGAGTCGCCGATCCCGCGGACCCAGGCGACGTCGCGCCTGCTGCTGGTCCAGCGCGGGCAGCGCGTCGAGGTCGCGGTCGAGCCGCTCGCGGGCGTCGAGGTGCTCGCCGCGGTGGTGCGCGAGCACCGCCGCACCCTGATCCTGACCGAGCGCGGCGACCTCGTGGCCGACGACGAGCTGACCTACGAGAACAACGGGATCGACTACCTGCCGTACGCGCCCGGCGGGCGGCCGATCTTCCTCGCCACGGACGGCAAGGCGCAGCGGATCATGCACCAGGGCGCGGCCGCGGAGGAGGTCCTCGTGCCCCTGCAGACGGGGAGCCACAGGATCCAGGTGCAGTCGCTGGGGCAGGCCGCGGTGCGCCCGCTCGGCGGATCCCTGGAGCTGCCGATGCCGCGCTACCCGCTCACCGCGAGCGAGGTGGCGCTCACGGTCGGGCTGCCCGAGCGCGTGGTGCCGCTCGCGCTGCTCGGCGGCGACCGGCCGGTGTGGTTCGCGGACGCGGGCGACGCCGTCGCCGTGGCGATCGGCTTCGTGGCGGCGTGGATCGCCGTCCGCCCCGGCGGGGCCCCGGGCCGCGCGCGCCTGCGCGCGCTGCGCGCGCTGGGCGGGCTGATCATGGCGGGCCTGTGGTTCGTGGCGCCCGCCACGTTCGTGGCGATCCTGGTCGGGATCGCGACGGCCGGGGCGGCGTGGCTCGTGGGTCGGCTCTTCCGGGGCACGAGCCGCGCGGTCGCGATGGTGGTGCTGCT
Source organism: Sorangium cellulosum So0157-2 (assembly GCF_000418325.1). GTDB lineage: Bacteria > Myxococcota_A > Polyangia > Polyangiales > Polyangiaceae > Sorangium > Sorangium cellulosum_D. The sequence goes on along the minus strand of NC_021658.1, from coordinate 9,705,995 downwards.
CGGCGCGGGCGGCCTCGCGCTCCTGGTCGGGCTCTTCGCGGTCTCGGCGGGGCGCTACCGGTCGGAGCGGTGGAACTCGTACGAATCGGCCATGGCGCCGGCCGCGGCCCCGCGCGCCGTCAAGGGCGAGGAGCCGTCCAAGGGCGGCGGGTCGCTCGCGCCCGGCGGCGCCGTGCTGGAGGGGGTCACGCCGGTGGCGCTGTCGCTCCCGGACTACGAGCGGGTCGTCAAGGCGAGCCGCGAGCTCGTCACGCGCGATCGCGCCTTCCGCCCCGTGCTCGTCTACACGACGACCTCGGCGCTCGTGCCGCTCGCGCTGCTGTGGCTGGCCGGGGCGACGGTCCTCCTCGCCGCGCACCGCGCGCCGCTCACGGAGCTCTACCAGCGCGCGGCCGCGCGCCTGGCGCGCCGGCCCGAGGACGAGGACATCGACCGGCCCGGGGGCGGCAGGCCGCAGGGCGGCCCGAGGCCCGCGGCGCCGCTCGGCTGAGGCGGAGCCCGGGCGCGGGCGGGGCGGCAACGACGATCATGCGGAGAGCCGACCGACTGTTCCAGATCGTCCAGCAGCTGCGCCGCCGCCGCGTCACGACGGCCGCGCGCCTCTCCGAGGAGCTCGAGGTCTCGGAGCGGACCATCTACCGCGACATCCGCGATCTCATCGCGTCGGGCGTGCCGATCGCGGGCGAGGCCGGCGTCGGCTACGCCCTGCCCCGCGGCTTCGATCTGCCGCCGCTCATGTTCCAGGAAGACGAGATCGAGGCGCTCGTGCTCGGCGCGCGGATGGTGGAGAGCTGGTCCGATCCGGCGCTCGTGCGCGCCGCGAGGCGGGCCCTCGAGAAGATCGAGGCGGCGCTGCCCGAGCGCCTCCGGCCCAGGGTCGCGGCGAGCGCGCTGTTCGCGCCGAGCTTCCACATCCCCGAGGGCGCCACGGCGCACCTCGCCGAGCTGCGCGCCGCGGTCGGCGAGCGCCGCAAGATCCGCTTCGGCTACGCGCGCGAAGACGGCGCCCGCTCGACGAGGACGGCGCTCCCGCTGGGGCTCTTCTTCATGGGCACCTGCTGGTCGCTCGCCGCCTGGTGCGAGCTGCGCGCCGAGTTCCGCAGCTTCCGCCTCGATCGCATGCACGGCCTCGAGGCGCTCGACGAGCGCTTCGAGGAGGCGGAGGGCCGGACGCTGGACGACTTCTTCCGGTTCCGGCAGGCCGAGGCGAGGAACGATCGCGGCCATCGGTGACCGGCGAGGCGCGCCCTCGCGCCGTGGGGGCGTGGGCGCGGCTGGCCGCGCGCTCCGCGCCGCCGCGGATCGGTGGTACGAGCGCGGCATGGCGTGGTCGCCCCGTCTCGCCGTGGCCCTCGCGCTCCTCGCGCTGGTCGCGCTCCGCATCGCGCAGCTGAGCCCTCCGAGCGTCGTCCCGCGAAGCGCCCCGCCCGACGTGTTCTCGGCCGAGCGGGCCAGGGCGCACCTCCTCGCGATCGCCGCGGAGCCGCGCCCCACGGGCTCGGCGGGGCACCGGCGGGCGCGCGACTACCTGCTCGCGCAGCTCGCGGAACTCGGCGTGCCGGCGGAGGTCCAGCGCACCTCGGTGCTCAGCCGGCAGTGGGGCCTGCCGTACGACGCCGCGCGCGTCGAGAACGTCGTGGCGCGGCTGCCGGGCGCGGACAGCACCCGGGCGGTCGCGCTCGTCGCGCACTACGACTCGGTGCCCGGCAGCCCGGGGGCCGCCGACGACGGCAGCGGCGTGGCGGCGCTGCTCGAGACGCTGCGCGCGCTGAAGAGCGGCCCCCCGCTGCGCAACGACGTGCTGCTCCTGTTCACGGACGCGGAGGAGGGGGGCGTCCTCGGCGGCAAGGCGTTCATGGACGAGCACCCGCTGCGCGGCGAGATCGGGATCGCGCTCAACTTCGACGCCCGCGGGGCCGGCGGCGTGGTCGCGATGTTCGAGACCGGGCCCGGGGACGCGTTCCCGGTGCGCGAGCTCGCCCGCGCCGCGCCGATGCCGATCGCGTCGTCGCTCTTCCCCGCGGTCGCGCGGCGCCTCGGCCACAGCACCGATTTCAGCGTCTTCAAGCGGGCCGGCATCCCCGGGCTGAACTTCGCCTTCAGCGACGACGCCGCGCACTACCACACGCCGTCCGACACCGTGGACAACCTCGATCTCCGGAGCGTGCAGCACGCCGGAGACTACGCGCTCTCGCTCGCGCGCCGCTTCGGCGGGCTCGACCTGCGTCGCCCCGACCGCGAGGACGCGGTGTACTTCAACACCTGGGGCGCCCACGTCGTCTCCCACCCGATCGGCTGGGCGATCCCGATCGCCGCGCTGGTCATCGGCCTGTTCGCGGGCGCCGCGGCGCTCGCGCGGCGCCGGCGGCGCGCTTCGCTCGGCGGCATCTTCGCGGGCTCGCTCGCCTTTCTGGCGCTGCTCCTCGGCGCCGCCGGGGCGGTGGGCGGGCTCGGGTGGCTCCTCCGGCGCGTCCACCCGGCGCTGCGGGCGATGCCGTTCGAGCCGTACAACGCGCCCGCGTTCCGGATCGCGCTCGCCCTCGCCGCGCTCGCGGTCTCGGCGGCGGGCTACCGGCTCTTCCGGCGGCGGCTCGGGGCCTGCGATCTCGCCCTCGGCGCGCTGCTCGTGTGGCTCTCGCTCCTCGGCGGGGCGAGCCTCTTCGTGCCCGGCGCGAGCTTCTACTTCGCCTGGCCGCTCGCGTCCGCGCTGGTCGGCGTCATGGCCGTGACGATCCGGCGCGGCGACGCCCCGCCCACGCTCGGCGACGCGGCGCTCCTCGTCGCGACCGCGGCGCCGGCGGTCGCGCTGGCGGTGCCCGGCCCGTACCTGCTCTTCGTCGCGCTGGGGCTGCCGATGGCGGCGGCGCCGGCCCTGGCCGTCGCGCTCGTGTTCGGGCTCTTCCTGCCGCACGCCGAGCTGCTCGGCGGCGGCGCCTCGCGGCGGCTCGCGCTCGCCTTCGCCCTGCCGGGCGTCGCGGCGCTCGCCGCGGCCTGCGCGACCCTCGGCTTCACCGAGGCCGAGCCCCGGCCGGCGAGCCTCGCGTACGCGCTCGACGCCGCCGGCGGGAAGGCCCACTGGCTCTCGGCCGACCGGGACCTCGACCCGTGGACCGCCGGGTACTTCCCGGCCGGGCGCGCGCAGGCGCCCTCGTTCGCGGTGCCGTACGTGCGCGTGGCCCACCAGAGCGAGGCGCCGGCCCTCGCCCTGCCGCCGCCCTCGCTCACGGTGCTCGGCGACGCGACGGGCGGCGGCGTGCGGTCGATCCGGCTGCGCCTCGCGTCGGCCCGGGGAGCCCCCTGGCTGCTCGCCGAGGTGGCGTCCCCCACGGCGGTGATCCGCGCGGTGGTGGACGGGCGGCGCGTGGAGGAGTCGGCCCGCGCGGCGGGGCGGAACGAGCGCTGGGGTTTCACCTACATGGGCTTGCCGCCGGAAGGCATCGAGTGGTCGCTGGAGGTCGAGGACGCGGGGCCGATCGAGATCCGGCTGATGGACCAGACATACGAGCTCCCGCGCGAGCTCGCGCCCGGGTCGCGGCCGAGGGAGATCATGGGGGTGCCGTACCGGCTCGCGGATTCGACGTTCGTGAGCGGGTCGTCCTGGCTTTAGCCCCGCGCCGCGGCGCCGTCACGAGAGAGAGAGAAGGAGCCACAGAGGCACAGAGGGAGAGAAGTGATCTCTGTGCCTCTGCGGTTCAAACCCTTCCGCGCACGCGCTCAGTCGACGAAGATGGGCTCGCAGTTGGTGAACGCGAGCGTCGACTGGATGGCGAAGTTCGACGCCTCCGTGTGCCGCTCGGCGTGGAAGAAGTCGAGCGGATACTCCTGGCCGGGCGCGATCCCGAGCTCGGTGGCCATTGCATCGAGGTCGAGCTGATCCTCCTGCGGGCTGTGGAGGCCGCCGAGATCGATGGCGAGCCGGTTGTTGATGAACACCCAGAGATCGTCGTCGCCGGAGAACCGGAACACCTCGCCGCCTTTGTAAACGAACTTCATGTGGAGCTCGAACGTGAAGTGGAAGTTGTGCTCCCTCCGCTCGTTCCCGAAGCCCTCCCCGTCGATGGGGAAGAAGGCCCGGTTGTCGTAGGTGGCAAGGCCGTTCCCGTCGACCGTGGGCGTGATCGTGAACTGGATCGGCATGTTCACGCCGTCGACGTCGCGGTACCACTGATCGAACTCGGCCGGCCCGGTCGTGTGCTCGGTGCCGCCCCGGTGCGCATAGACGGGCTTCTGGTCCGGGCCCAGCTCGCGCTCGACGATGCCCTTCAGGCCCTGGCCCGTGAACGTCTCGAAGTCGGGGTGCCCCTCGCCGCCGTCGTAGGCGCGGAAGTCGCGCACGATGCCGGTGAGGTTCGCGTCGCACCCGCTGCCGCTGCCGGCGCCCGAGCCCGCGCCTGGCCCCACCGTCACGCCGCTGCCGATGTCGTCGCCGCCCGTCGGCGCGCCCGCGCCAGCCCCGGCGCCGGAGCCGGAGCCGTTCCCGGAGCCGCTCGACTCGCCGTCGCTGCCGCCACAGGCGACCCCGGCCAGGACCAGCATCATTGCGAGCGGAGCACACCAATTCGATTGCAGCGGCTGAAGCATGCGAAGACTCCTTCTGAGCGTGACTGAGCGTGAGTTGCGCGCGCGAGGCGCCCGGGCAGCCAAACCAAACACCGGCCGAGGGCGCAAGGGAGAAGCGATCTTATCCCGCCGCCATCGCGGGTCGAATCATAAAATTGCGACGATGCGACAGAGCGGTAGGTCCGCCGGAGATGCGCTGAGCTGTGGGGCATTCACCGAGCGCCGTCGCCACAGTGGGCGCCGAGCCGCTGCGACAGCGCGGCCGGGAGGCGGTCGCAAAAGCCGGGCGCGCGGGGCAGGGGCTCGCGCCGCGCGGTGAGCCAGAAGAGCGCCGGGCCGAGCCGGCGACGCCGCGCGTCGGCCATGAGCGCGGCCATGGCTTTGCCGGTGTAGACCGGCTCCAGCGAGATGCCCTCGGCCGCGAGCGCCTCGCAGGCCGCGAGCGATTCGGGCGTCGGGGCGCCGTACCCGCGGCCGAGGTAGCCGTGAACGAGGTCGATCGGCGCCGCGGCGGGCACGGGCCAGGCGCCCTTCTGCGCGAGCAGGGCGCGGAGCTCGGCCGTGAGGGCGCCGAGGCGGAGGCGCGAGGCGAGGAGGCGCTCGACCACGGCGACGGCGACGACCCGCGACCGCAGGCCGCCGAGCGCGAGCCCGACGGCGAGCCCCGCGGCGGTGCCGCCGGAGCCGAGCGGGACGTAGACGCGCTCGGGCTCGGGGAGCTCGCCCGCGCGCACCTGCGCGCTCAGCTCGAGCGCGGCGCGCGCGACGCCCACCATGCCGAGCGCCGAGGTGGCGCCGAGCGGCACGATGGCGGCGCCGTCGCCGTCCCGCGCGCGGAGCGGCAGGAACAGCGATGGGCGCGCGAGCGCGAGCTCGAGGCGCGAGGGATAGAAGCGGATCGAGGTCGGCCCCGAGGCGATGAACGCGAGGTTGTCGACAACGCTCCTCGACAGGTCGGTCCAGAACAGGTGCGCGTACACCCGCCGGCCGAGCCGCTCCGCCGCGGCGGCGAGCGCCGCGAGGTTGCCCGAGCCGATGCCGCCCGCCGCGGACCACGCCGCCGCGGTCGAGAGCGGGGGGGCGGCGAGCACGTAGTCGAGCTTCCGCATCTTCATCCCGCCGTGGACGGGCTCGCAGAGGTCGTCGCGCTTGACGCCGAGGTAATCGAGGCCCAGCGCGGCGGCGAGCCGCGGCAGCGCCTCGACGGGCGAGGGGGCGTCGATCCAGCCGAGCCGGGGAATGCGATCGATCGTCCGGAGGGCGGCTGCGTCGCTCATCGAGGGCACCTCGTGAGGGGGCGTCGCGGATACGGCGTCAGCCGGGCGCGCCGGCGCGCTGCCCGGCGAGCACCGCGTCCGGCTCCAGGACGAGCAGGCGCACGCGCCCCGTGGCGCAGAGCCGGCCCTGCTCGTCGTGGACCGAGCCCTCCCAGACCTGGGTGCGCCGCCCGCGGTCGAGCGGCCGCGCCTCGGCGCGGAGCCGCCCCGACCGGACCGCGCGCAAAAAGCTCGTGTGGTTCTCGAGCCCGACGACCGAGCGGCCCTCCGGCAGGGCGTGGAGCGCGGCGCCGACCGACGCGAGCGTCTCGATGATCCCCGCGTGGACGCCGCCGTGCACGATGCCGTAGGCCTGCCGGTGCTGCGGCCCGACGTCGAGCTCGGCCTCGACCCCGTCGCCCGTCGCGCGGACGAGCCGGAGCCCCATGGCGCTGACCCAGCCGTCGATGTTCGCGGCGTTGAACGCCGCGGCGAAATCCTCAGGGTTCCCTTCGGCCATGGAGACAGCCTAGTACACGCGCCGCCGAGGGCCTCCGGCAATCTCCCGGTGATCGCAAGATCCTCCAAGAACGGCGCGCGGCGCGCTCCTTAAGATGAGCGCCGACCCGAGGAGGTCGCCCGTCAGCGAGGTGTTTCATGGCCGAGATCATCCTTCATCACTATCCCCTGTCGCTCTTCGCCGAGAAGATCCGCCGGATCCTGGCGTACAAGAAGATCGCGTGGCGCTCGGTCGAACAGCCGATGATGGCGCCGAAGCCGGAGCTGACGCCGCTCACCGGTGGTTACCGGCGGATCCCGGTCCTGCAGATCGGCGCGGACGTCTACTGCGACACGGCGTGCATCGCGCGGCGCCTGGAGCAGCTCAGGCCGGAGCCTGCCTGTGTCCCGCCGGGCCAGGCCGGGCTCGCCGGGCTGATCGAGGACTGGGCGGATCACCGGCTCATGTCGCAGATGGTGCCGCCGGTGGTCGTCGACCTGTTTGCTGCCCTGCCGCCCGGCATCCTGGCGGATCGCGCGGCGATGTCGCCGGCGCTCGGCAAGGAGGCGATCTTCGCGGCGGCGCCGCACGCCCTGAGCCAGGCGCTTGTATCGCTCGACCGCCTGGACGGCCAGCTCCGCGACCGGCCCTTCCTGCTGGGCGACGCGTTCTCGATCGCGGACGCGGCGTGCTTTCACCCGGTCTGGTTCATGAAGCAGAGCGCGAGGCTGTTCGCGGCCGTCGAGGCGCGGCCGGCGCTCGCGGCGTGGCTCGCGCGCATCGAGGCCTTCGGGCCGGGCGACGCGCGGCCGATGAGCGCCGCCGAGGCGCTCGCGATCGCCCGCGCGTCCGAGCCGGCCGACGTCGCCGGCGGGGAGACGGCGGCAGGAGAGGGGCTCCGGCCGGGAGATCCGGTGGCGATCGCGGCCGACGATTACGGTCCAGAGGAGAGCCGGGGCGTCGAGGCGCGGATCTCGGCCGCCGAGATCACGATTCTGCGCCACGACCCGGAGGTGGGGGAGATAGCTTTGCACTTCCCGCGCGCCGGATATCGCATCAAGGAGCGGTGAGCCGCGCCGAGCCGCCATCGCGGGCCGCGTTGAACGCCTCGCGCCCCGACTCCATCACGAAATCGACGTCGACCCACGCGGCCGCATGAGATCGATTCCTCTCCTCGGGCCGCGGAGATGCTTCGGCCGGTGCATCCGTGCGCTCCACAGCAGCGCCGCCGCGACCGCCGGCGCCGCGACCGCCACACCCACGACCGCGAGCTCGAACGCCCCCCGCGCCCGCGGCAGGTTGAACAGCAACGCTTGCACCAGCGTCAGCGCCGCGTCGCAGGTCACCAGCCCGGCCAGCACCAGAGAGAGCGTCTGCCCGTGCCGCTGGCTCAGCCGCAGCATGGCCGGCGCGAGGCACACGTCGAAGGCCACCCACGCCCATTTCACGGAGGGTGACGGGAACCATCGCTCCGCGGGAGCGAGCGCGAGCAGCGCGGTCCACGGAATGAGCAGCCAGCCGAGCACCTCGAAGACCACGGCCGGCCCGCGCAGCAGCGTCGCGAGACCGAAGCGCAAGAGACCTCCGCGCGCGAACGCCGCGAGCGCGTCGTAGATGGCCACGAGCCCGCGGCCGCCGGGCGGGTACACCAGGTAGATCGGTACCCAGCTGTCGGGCCGCAGCTTCGCCTTGAACGCGTAAAGGCCCTGGAAGTCGTAGAGACGAGCCCCGAGCCGCTGCGCCGCGCGCAACCCGCGCCGCACAGGCCCGGCGAGCGGCGCGAGGCCGAGCGTGACATACAGGCACTCCTCCGCCGCGGCGGTGCGCATCGCGTGATCCACGAGCATCTCCGTGGTGCCGTTCGGCGCGGACGGGTCGCGCAGCAGGTCCTCCAGAAAGAGGCCGCGCCGCGCGTACACCGGCACCGCCGCGAGGAAGCCGACCACCGCGCCTCCGGCCTCCGCCACGACGTAGCGCCGCTCGCCGGCGAACGAGAACGGCTCCAGCTGCACGAGGAATCCCATGGGCGCCATCGGCCGCGACGAGGCCCAGCGCGCCATGAGGCGCTCCACCTCGCGCCGCAGCGGGCTCTCGGCGTCCTCGAGCTCGCCGGGGCTCACCGCGCGCGCGACCACGCCCTTCGCGCGCGCGCGCCGGAGCTGCTCGCGCAGCCTCCGGCTCGACCGGAGGACGTCGCCCCACCGCGCCGGATCCCACACCGGCTGCTCCCCGATGAGCATCGCGCGCCACGGGACCCTCTCGGAGAACCGCGCCTCCGCGCCGAAGAGGCAAGCGCGCCGCCCCGCCGTCGCGGCTGCCTCCACGAACGCCCGCGCGACCTCGACCAGCCGCTCGGCCGCCGCGATCGGGGCGCCCGCGGCGACCCACGCGCCGCCGGTGTCGACATAGGCCACGCAGGCGTCGTCGCCATGGAACCAATACCGGAAGTCGGACTCCAGGGTCTGGAACGAGGTCGCGTTCCACCCGTGGCGTTTGAGCAACGCGAGGACGCGCTCGCGGTCGGGGCCATGGTTCAGCGGCGGCACGGTCCGGCCGAGCATAGCGCAGGGGCGCTCCGGTGCTCGCAGCGCTGCTCGAGGCAGCCGCGTCACTACGCCACGCAGGAGTTCAGCGGCAAAGGGCCTGATCGACAGCGCGCTCCGCGATCCGCCCTTGTAGAAAAGCACGCTGTCTCGGTATTTGTCCACACGCCGAAGGCGTATCCTCACCCCCTCGATCGCGCGGGCGGCGGCTCGGCGCACGAGGGGCTCGAGTTCAGGGCAACCGCGTGAAAGACTGCCGCGCGCTTCGCGCATCTCGAGCGATCGCGGGCGACCGAAAGGAGCAGGTCATGCGTCCTCGTGCTTCGTGCTTTGGTTCGACGATCTTCATCGCGGGCTGCCTCGCCGTCGCGGCGAGCTGCTCTGCGGCCGGCGAGGGCAAGACGGGTACGTCCGGCGGCGGCGGCGGCCCCGGGGACGGCCCCGGCGCCGGCGGCGACATCGGCGACGGCGACATCGGCGACGGCGACATCGGCGCCACGTTCCGTTGCGGTGATGGCGTCCTGACGTCGGACGAAGCGTGCGACGACAGCAATCTCCAGAGCGGGGACGGCTGTACCGGCGATTGCCTCTCGGTCGAGCTGGGCTGGTCGTGCCCGATCGCCGGCGCTGCCTGCACCCGCATCGCCCGCTGCGGGGACGGCGCCGTGGTGTTTCCGGAGCTCTGCGACGACGCCAATACGGCGGCGGGCGACGGCTGCTCGCCGACCTGCAAGGTGGAGGTGGGCTACAAATGCGAGGGCAGCCCGAGCGCCTGCGCAGAGACGACCTGCGGCGATGGCGCCCAGGAGGGGGCCGAGAGCTGCGAGGACGGCAACACGACGCCGTTCGACGGCTGCTCCTCGAGTTGCCAGGCCGAGCCGGACTGCTCCGCGGGCAGCTGCGTTTCCCGCTGCGGAGACGGCCTCGTGCTCGCGGAGGACTGCGACGACGGCAACAACATCGACGGCGACGGGTGCTCCGCGGCATGCACGATGGAGCCCGGTTATGAGTGCGCCGTGCCCCAGCCCTCGGGATCCATGGCCGTGCCGGTGGTGTTCCGCGACTTCCGGGCGGCCCACCCCGACTTCGAGCCGAACGGTCCAGGCCGGAGCGCGCCGGTCTTCAACATGGTCGCGAACCGGCTCGACGCGGAGAAGAAGCCGGCGTACGTGGCCGCGGCGAACAGCCAGGTGACGAGCGCGCAGAGCTTCGCCGACTGGTACCATGACGTGCCTGGCACCAACAGCACCACGGTCACCACCCTCACGCTGTGGGACATCGGGGATGGCCGCTTCGTGAACCGCTGGGGCGAGGACGGCGCGCCGTGGACGCTGCTGTCGCCGGAGAGCGCGCACTATTGCGGCAACGTGGGCAACGAGGTGGACGGGGAGCGCTGCACCTCGTCGACCGAGAACACGGCGGCCTGCGGCGACATCCACGGCCCCGATTTCCACAGCTGCGAGGTGCGCGGCGGCGTCTACTGGGCGAGGTACGTGGATGCGACGTACGACGGCAACCCGCTGTTCTTCCCCGTCGACGGAGATCGGTTCACCCCGGCGGCCGAGCGCGTCCCCGCCGATATCTTCCCGAGCTACGGGGACGGGAGCTGGCTGAAAGAGGAAGGCACCCCGGACCATAACTTCCACTTCACGAGCGAGATTCGCTACTGGTTCCAGTACACGGCGGGCGAACAATACGTGCTCGACTTCACCGGCGACGACGACGTGTGGGTGTTCATCAACGATCGTCTCGCGGTCGACGTCGGCGGCATCCACAGCGCCGTCACCGGGCACCTCGTCATCGGCGCCAACGGGACAGGGCAGGTGACCTACGCCGGAGGCGAGGACGACGTCATCCGGCCGCAAAACGTCGACCTCGGCCTCGCGGACGGCGGCGTCTACCAGATCGCCGTGTTCCACGCCGAGCGCCAGACGGCGGCGTCGACGTTCAAGCTCACGCTGCAGGGCTTCGCGACGGCGCGCAGCGAGTGCAGGCCGATCTGCGGCGACGGCGTCGTCGGCCTCGGCGAGCAGTGCGACGACGGCGTGAACGACGGCGGCTACGGCGAGTGCGGGCCGGACTGCCAGCTCGGCGAGTACTGCGGCGACGGCATCGTCCAGGGCCCCGAGGAGTGCGACGACGGCAACAACCGCGACGGCGACGACTGCGGCAGCGGCTGCCGCAACCTCATCCCCCGCTGAGCCGGCGCGCGCCCGCGCGCGAGCGCCCGGGGAGGCCGCGCCGATGACGGCCGAGCGCCGACAGCGTGCGCACATCTCCCACGCAGCGCGGAGGGCGCCTTTGCGCTACGACTGCGGGATGTTCGGTCCCGGGCATCCTCAGTATCGTCCCCAGCAGCCGCCTTATTACCCTCCCCAGCAGCAGCCGCCTTATTACCCGCCTCCGCCGCCCCCGCCGCAGCGCCCGAAGCCGGGCGTATCGCCGATCGTGATCGTGCTCGCGGTCCTGGGCGGGCTGTTCGCGCTCGGCGTCGGCGCCCTCGCCGTGATCGGCGGCGTGCTGTACGTGGTGGCGAGCGCGGAGCCCGAGAGCGCGGGGCCCGAGAGCGCCGTCGGCGAGCCCGCGCTCACCGGCGCGCCGACCGCGGGCGGCGCCTCGCCCGTGCGGCCCGTGCCGCCCGCGTCGACGAGCACCCGCCTGCGCCCCGACCAGGAGGCCGACGAGGCGGCGGGCGCTGACCCGGCAAGCGGCGGCGACGGCGTCCCCGAGGTGCCGTCGCCCGCGGGCGACGACGGGGCGGGCGACGCGCCGACGCCCGCGGTGGCCGGAGCGCGGACGCCCGCCGCCCCGAGCGCGGGCGCCGCGAAGGAAGGGTCGAACAGCGGGAGCGCGGCGGGCGGGACGTCCTGGTGGTGCACGGCGAGCGCGTCCGTGCGCGTCTGCGGCTTCGCGGGCGCCTGCAACTATCAGATGGTGTTCGGCAACGGCACCGGGAACGACCGCTTCATGGCGTCGCAGCAAGCCAAGCGCTCGTGCGAGGCGAGCGCGCGCGCGAAGGGCGCCTCGGCCATCTGCGTCGTGCAGTGCAGCCCTCGCTGACGTCGTCGATGATGCAGCGCCGATGTCGTCCGATGTGAGAGGCCGCGCTCGGTCGTCGCGCGCATGCGCGTGCGCGTGCGCGTGCGCAAGGGGTGACGAACGGCGCGATCAACGCCGCCTGCGCCGATTCGCTCACGCTCCGCAGCTCACCCGGCGGAGCGACGATCGGCACGATGTACACGGGCCCGTACAACGGCATCTCGAAGTTCTACGTCGCGTCCACCGACAAAAATGGCTGGTCGTATGGCTACTCCTATTCGCTCGGTAGCTGGGGCTACGCGATGGCCTACTACCTGACGACAAGCTATGGGGAGTCGGGCACGCCGGGGCAGATCGGCTACAACTACGCGTGCTATCGATCGGACGGGACGGGCAGAGGCGGCGGCATCGGCTGACGGGCGCCGCGGGGCGCGGGCGGCTCCGCCCCTAGCCCCTGAGGGTCGCGCCGTTGATGTGCGCGGCGAGATCGGCGTACTTCATGCGAAACCGGCCGCCGCGCTCGGGGACCGGCGCGCGGGGCGGGGGGCCCTGGCAGCTGTCCGACCCCACGGGGTTGCGCAGGATGACCGAGGCGGGCGCGCCGTCGGCCCCGCGCTCGATCTTCTCGGCCACGACCCAGTGATAGCCGCCGTCCCATTTCAGGAGAACGGGCACCCTCTCGCCGCGCTCCATCGCCGCGGCGACGTCGGCGGCGACGGACGCGCCGCTGCGCAGGAGGGACGAGACGCTCGTGTAGCTGCCGCCCATGATGTCCTGGAACAGGCTCGTGAAATTGCCGAGCGGGACGCGCGAGTCGCCCCCCAGGGCGGCCCAGAACGAGTCGTTGTCCTCGGGGTTGTCGTAATCGAAGATCCAGCTCATCGCGGTCGCGTGGTTCATGAGCGCGGATTGCAACAGCCGGTCGATGTCGACCCGGCCCGAGGCGTCGCGCAGGATCGCGTTGCGCGGCATCCTGAGCGCGCGGCCCGAGCGGAGCGTCACCTCGCGCGCCTCCCGCGTGATCCCGTCGAGGATCCGCACGAACTCGGCCGGATCGACGCGCAGCAGGACGTACTCCATCGTCCCCGCGCCGCAGGTGCCGTGACACGCGCCCTGCTTGACGCGCAGCGGGTTGTCGACGTGCCGGATCGCCTGCGCGAGCACGAGGTGCGGATCGATGCCGCCCTCGAGCACGAGCTTCGGATCGCGCTGGACGCCCGCCATCGTCGCCAGGTTCGGCAGGAGCGCCCCCGCGTGCAGCCGGCCCGCCGCGAGGAGCCTGTCGAGCGCGGCCAGCGCGGGCGCGTCGCCCCGGAGCGCGCGCCGGACCTCGTCGAGGCGCGCGCTCCGATCGGCGGCGAGCGCGCCGGCGGCGGTGGCCGCGGGCCTGTCGCCGACGGAGTCCACGGCGGGCGGCGGCGCGTCCGGATCCGGCTCGGCCCCGGGCACCACCTGCGGGAGCTTGTCCCCATCCTTGAAATAGCCCTCATCGTTGCGCGAGGGCCCGGCGGACGCCTGGACCGCGGGCGACGTGCGGCCGAGCGCCGCCACCTGATCGGGGCTGAGCCCCGCGGCCTTGGCCATGGCCTCTTCGAGCGCCAGCGCGCGCGGGGCGGCGGGGCGCGCGAGATGCCGATCGAGGGCGGCGATGGTCGCGGCGTCGACGACGCCCGTCTGCGGCAGGCCCTCCGCGGCTTGCAGCGCGACGATGGCGTCGCGCGTCTTCGGCCCGAACGAGCCGTCGGCCGTCATCCGTTCGCCGATCGCGCCGATCGCGCCGAGCGCCTCTTGCAAGGCGCGCACGCCGTCGCCGCGCGCCCCCTCCGCGAGCGTCGCCGCGCCCGCCGCGATCGATCTCAACACCTCGTTCGCCGCGAGCTCGGGGGCGCCGAGCCCCGCGTTCCCGTTGTCGCCCATGGTCCCCTCCGGCAATCGCCAGACGCGCTGGTTCGATCCCAGGATACTACGCCGCGCCCGTCGATGGCACGCTCCAGCGGAGGCGAAGCCGACATCGTCGCTCATCGTGTCATATCGACCCGGGGAGCGGGCGTCGTGGGGCCAGCGAGGCTCGAGCGGCGCGCGCCTCGGCTCAAGCCTCCGCGCGCCGAGGGCGCTCCGCGCTCGCGACATCGCGGCGCGGCGGCCGACCCTCCCTGGAAAAGACCATGGCGGCGTCCTCCACCGGGCCGAGCGTCATCGCGAGCAGATCGAGCACGTAGTTCTGGCGGAAGTACCACGGCGCCTTCGAGCCCTGCTTGGGCAGGTGGGCCGCCGAGCGTTGCACGTAGCCCGACCTCAGGCCGAGCAGCGGCCGAGGATCGAGGTCCGATTCGTCAGGGCGGGGCAAGCACTGCCGGTAGCCGTGGCGATCCATGTGGCTTAGCAGCCGACAGACGTACATCGAGGCCAGCTCCGCGCGGAGCGTCCACGAAGCGTTGGTGTAGCCGAGGCAGAACGCGAAGTTCGGGACGCCGCCCAGCATCAACCCCTTGTAGATGAACGCCCGCCCGGGATCGAGGACGTCGCCGTCGACGTCGACGCGGATGCCGCCGCAGAACAGGAGCTCCAGGCCCGTCGCGGTCACGATGATGTCCGCCTCGAGCTCCTCGCCCGACTCGAGCAGGACGCCGCTCTTCGTGAAGGTCCGGATCCGGTCGGTGACCACCGAGGCGCGCCCCTCGGTCACCGCGCGGAAGAGGTCGCCGTCGGGCACGAGGCAGAGGCGCTGATCCCACGGATCGTAGCGAGGGTTGAAGTGCGTATCGATGTCGAAGTCGGGCGGCAGATGCCGGGCGACGCCGCTGCGGAGCATCCGCCTGGCGAGCCGCGGCGCGCGCTGGCAGACCTGGTAGACGAGCAGGCTGAGCGCGACGTTCTTCCAGCGGGCGACGCGGTGGGCGATCCGCTCCGGCAGGTGCTCGCGGATCGCGTTCGCGATCGCGTCCTCCGCGGGCAACGAGGCGATGTAGCTCGGTGAGCGCTGGAGCATCGTCACGTGCGCTGCGTCGGCGGCCATCGCGGGCACCAGCGTCACGGCCGTGGCGCCGCTGCCGATGACCACGACGCGCTTGCCCCGGTAGTCGAGATCTTGCGGCCAGTTTTGCGGGTGCACCAGCCGTCCCTGAAAGTCGTCGGAGCCGGGGAAGCTGGGCGTATAGCCGCTCTCGTAGCGATAGTAGCCGCTGCAGACGTACAGGAAGTCGCAGGAGTAGCGGGCGCGCTCCTCGCCTGGGCCGACGTCCACCTCGACGGTCCAGCGCGCGTGCTCCGAGGACCACGACGCGGATCGGACCCGGTGATTGAACCGGATGTGCCGGTCGATGCCGAACTCCCGGGCCGTATCGCGCACGTACGCGCGGATCGACGGCCCGTCCGCGATCGCCTTGGCCTCCTTCCAGGGGTGGAAGGAATAGCCGAGCGTGAACATGTCGGAGTCCGAGCGGATCCCGGGGTAGCGGAACAGGTCCCAGGTGCCGCCGATGGCGCTGCGCCCCTCGAGGATCGCGTACCGCTTGCCGGGGCAGCGCGTCTGGAGGTGGTAGCCGGCCCCGATGCCGGAGAGGCCGGCGCCTACGATCAGGACGTCGAAGTGCTCGATGGACATGCTGCGTTCTCTAGAGGCGAGCGCCGTCGCGCTCCAGGACCCGAGCATAGCGTGGCGAAGCACGGCTGCGCTCGGCGCCACGCGGATTTCGGTGCGCGGCGCGACGGCGGCGAGGCGCGAGTTCAGCTCGCTCGAGGCGGGCGAGGCGGCCCGGCCTGTGCGCCGGGCGACATCTCACCGCACCGGGAGCCCGATGCGGTCCCAGTGGCTCAGGCCGTTCGTGTCGATGGAGAAGTAGATCACGGCGGCGATGCCTTCGATGGCCTCGACGGGCACGGGGCCGAAATGCCGCGAGTCGTACGAGCTGTCCCGGTTGTCGCCGAGGACGTAGACGCTCCCGTGAGGCACCTTCACGTCGGCCAGAGCGCTCGGCGCAGGGCCGCCGGGGGTGCGCAAGACCGGATAGCGCCGCTCGCCGAGGGTCTCTTGCCACAGCTCATAAGGACTCCCGGCGTCTCCCGGGATGACGTGCTCCGCGCCGACGAGCTCCGAAGTCACCTCGCGACCGTTGATCCGTAGACCTCGAGCGTCGATCTGGACGCGATCTCCGCCGGTCGCGACGATCCGCTTGATGAAGCGCTGGCGCGGGTCCGCCGGGGAGCGGAACATGATGACGTCGCCCCGGCCGGCCCGCTCGCCAGGCTTGTCTTTCAGCACGAAGAGGTGGTCGCCCGGCATCACGGTCGGGCTCATGCTCCCGGAAGGCACCTTGAAGGACTCGAGCACATGCCGCCGCACGGCGAGCGGCGTGGTCGCGGCGAGCGCGGCGTCCGTCGCGATCTTGACCCTCATGACGAGGCCGTCGGGAGGAGCGGCCGCGATCTCGAGCGGCTCCAGGCCCGCGGCCCCGTTCTGCCGGGCGGTGGCCAGGGCCTCGGCGAGCCGCGCTCCCGCGAGCGGCGCGTCGGAGCGACCGGGGGACGAGAGCCTCGCCTCCAGGTGATCGGTCACGGTCGCGACGAGCTCGATCGCGGCGTCGGCGGGCCCGAGGTCGGCGACCACCGCGGCGCCGCTGCGGGAGAGCGCTCGATCCAGCCGACGCGCGAGCGCCTCGTTCGCGCCTGGCCCGTCCGCGAGGGCGCCCTGCGTCGCGACGCGCACGCCGCCGCGGGGCAGCGGGACGATCTCGAGCGGGCCGGCGCGGAGCCTGCCTCCGTCCGGCTCGGCTTCGAGGAGGCAGCCCACGTCGTCGATCGTGAGCGAGCCCAGGATGTCGGCGCGGATCTCCGCTGGCTCGGCGACGGCGATCTGAACGCGCGAGATGCTCCGCTCGATGTCCACGCCGCACCGCTCGGCGCCCCATCCGAGCATGGCGCCGACGTCGCCGGCGGGCAGGGCCTTCGGGTCGATCTGCGCGAGCAGACGCGTCCGGGCAGGCGCCCGCTCGGCGAACGTCCGCCGGTCTATTGCCGGATGGGGCTCCGGCGGCCTCGTCGGCGCCGGTCCGAGCGCCGCGCTCGATCCGGGCGTGCCGCCGGCGCAGCCCGCGAGGAGATGGACCGCCGCGAGGACGGACGCGAGCATGGACGAGCCGCGAAGGCGGCGAGCGCAGGGCGCTTTGACGAGCGTGGTGATCGCCTCGCCATTCCAGCGCTCCTCGGTATCGAATGTCCGCATGGATCCAGGATAACCTGCCTGGGATCCTGTCCTGTCAGAGAAAGCTCGTCCGGGTGCATTGGGGCGCTAGCGCCCCGCGGGCGGGGCAGCGCGGAGGAACGCGCGCATGTGGAAGCGGCGTTGATCGTCGGGATAGATGTGCTCCTGCCCGACCGGGCACGCGCGGCGCGACAGGCACCCTGCGGTCATGCACGCTCCGGCAGGCTGGGCGTCGAGGTGGCCGACGCAGGCGGCGACGTCGTAGCTGCCGGGCGAGAAGGCGGCGACGGGGCAGGCGCGCAGACAGGGCTTGTCGGCGCAGGACGCGCAGGGGCTCGGCAGGTCGTCGCGCGGCGGGAGCGACAGCCGCTCGGCGAAGACGAGCGCGGCGCGATACCCGTGCCAGAGGCCGAACCGCGGGTGGATGAGGATGCCGAGGGGCGACGGGTACACCGGCTCGGCCCGCTGCGCCCAGCGCTGGAAAGGCCAGTACGGAGGGCCGGTGAAGGGGAACAGCGGGGCCGCGCCGAGCTCCGCGGCGAGCGCGGAGACCACCGCGGAGGTCCAGTCGTCGAGCGCGAGATCGGGCGCTTGCTCGCGGGCGCGCGAGAACGCGCGCCACATGGATGGGCCTGCATTGCCGAGCAGGACGAGCGTCCCGGCGGGGAGATCCCCGGCCGCGGGGACGCCGTCGCCCTCGCAGGGGTGGAATCCGCCGCGCAGCGGGGTGCCCGCGCGGTCGCAGCGCGCCGAGAGATCAGGCCAGCCAATGGGCATCGGGGCTCGCTTAGGATGCCACGACCGGCGCGGCAAGCGAGCGACCGCGAAGGCGAGCGACCGCGAAGGCGGCCCCGCCAGGGCCTCGTTCGGCTCTCGTGGATCGAAGCGAGCGACGCGCGCCCCGCGGGTGGCCTCCTCGCCTGATCAGGCGTTCTGTTCTACAGTGGCGCCGTGGTCCGGAGGCTCGATGGCCGGCTCGGGACGAGGACGTCGTCCCCCAACGCCCGCGCGGCGCGCGCGTTCGGCCGCGCCGGGTGTCCGCCCGCGAGCGCGCCATGAGCCTCCCGCGCCCGCTGGTCACGCTCCACTTCGCCCAGACGCTCGACGGCCGCATCGCCGCCCCCAACGAGCGCGTCGAGCTCAGCACGCCCGCGGGGATCGCGCACGCCCACCGGGCGCGCGCGGATCACGACGCGGTGCTCGTCGGGATCCGCACCGTCGTCATCGACGATCCCCTGCTGACGGTGCGCGCGTGCGAGGGCCCGCAGCCGATGCGCGTCGTGCTGGCGAGCGCCCTCGGCGTGCCGGAGGGGGCGCGCCTCTTGCGATGGACGTCGATCACGTCGAGCACGTCGAGCACGTCGATCACGTCGAGCACGTCGATCACGTCGATCACGTCCACCACCACCGCCAACGGCACCTCGAGAGGACAGCCGGCCGGCGGGCGCGTGGTCGTCGTCGGCGCGGCGGGCCGCGCGCAGGACGGCGCGCGCGCGCGCCTCGAGGAGCGCGGCGCGGCGGTGATCGTCGTGCCCGCGGACGACCGCGGCCGCGTCTCGCTGCCGCACGCGCTCGCCGAGCTCCATGCGCGCGGCGTGCGGCGGCTGCTCGTCGAGGGGGGCGCCGCCGTGCTCACCTCCTTCCTGCGCGCGCGGCTCGCCGATCGCGCCGAGGTCGAGATCGCGCCGCGCCTGCTCGGCGACACGGCGATCCCCGCGGTCGGCGCCCTCGGCGAGGCGCCGCTCGCGTCGGCGATCGACCTGCGCGAGCCGGCGGTCGAGCTCCTGGGGGGCAACCTGCTCTTGCGAGGCGACGTTGCCTATCCCGACTGATCCTCCGGCGCCGCCGGGGCCCTCCGCGCCGCCCGCGGCGGCCGCGCCGCCGGAAGCGCCCGCGCCGCTCGCGGGGCCCGCCAGGGAGCTCTGGTTCGTCCGGCCCGGCGCCGTCGAGGTGCGCGCCGGCGACCCGCCGCGCGAGCCGCGGGCCGGCGAGGTCGTGGCGCGCGCGGTCGCCTCGGGCCTGAGCCAGGGGACGGAGCTCCTCCTCTTCCGCGGCGAGGGGCCGACGCCGTTCGATCCGTCGCTCGACGCGCCGGGCGCGCCGACCTACCCGCGCCGCTATGGCTACGCGTGGGTAGGCGAGGTCGTCGCCCGCGGCGAGGGCGCGGCGCTCGGGCTGGGCGACCGCGTCTTCGCGCTCGCGCCGCACGGCGATCTGCACCTGTTCGGGCCGGGCGCGGCGCGCGCGCTGCCCCGCTCGATCCCGGGCGAGCGCGCGGTGCTGGCGGCGAACCTCGAGACGGCGATCACGTGCGTGTGGGACGCGGGGGTCGGCCTCGGGGACGCCGTGGTGGTGCTCGGCGGCGGCGTCGTCGGGCTGCTCGTCGTGGCGCTCGCGCGGCGCGCCGGGGCCGAGGTCCGCCTGGTCGAGCCGAGCGAGCGGCGCCGCGGCGCCGGCCTCGCGCTCGGCGCCGCTGCGGCGATCCGGCCCGACGACGACCGGCCGCGCGGCGACGCGGACGTCGTGATCGCCGCGACGGGCGACCCGGGCGAGCTCGACCGCGCGATCGCGCACGCGGCCCGCGAGGCGACGGTGACGGTCGCGTCGTTCTACGGCGCGCGGACGAGCCCGGTCGCGCTCGGCGCGGAGTTCCACCGCCGCCGGCTGCGCCTGCGCGCGAGCCAGGTCTCGACCATCCCGCCCGAGCGCGCGCCCCGCTGGGACTATGCGCGGCGCTTCGCGCTGGTGCGCGCCCTGCTGGAGGACGCCGCGCTCGACGCGCTGCTCGACCCGCCCGTCCCGTTCGACGCCGCGCCGTCGGTCTACGCCGAGCTCGCCGCCGCGCCCGGGGCGAGGCTGCAGACGGTCTTCCAGTACGGATCGCGATCGGCTACGCGAGGGGCAACCTAACGAAGGGGCCTCCCATGTTCCTCCTCGGCGTCAGCGATCACGTGATGATCGCGCACAGCTTCTCCGATCCGTTCTTCGGCCCGGCGACCCGGCTGCACGGCGCGACGTACGCCGTCGAGGTCGAGATCCGCGCGAAGGCGCTCGGCCCGCACCACGTGGTGATGGACATCGGCGCGCTGCACGCGTCGCTGCGCCGGGCGTTGGACACGATCGACTACCGGAACCTCGACGAGCACCCGGCCTTCCCCGGGCGCACCTCCACGACCGAGCGCGTGGCCGAGCACGTGGCCGGGCTGCTCGCCGAGGACATCGCGAAGCTCGCCGCGGACGAGGCGCCTTGCCCGGGCGCGACGCTGCGGGTGCTCGTCCGCGAATCGCCGACGGCGTACGCGGGCTTCGAGCGCGACCTGTAGCGCCCGCCGCCGGGCGAGGCCGAGCCGCTCTCCGGACCCATGCGCATCGCCTGGATCGTCTACGGCGCCCTCGACCAGCTCACGGGCGGGTACATCTACGATCGGCTCGTCGTCGAGCGGCTGCGGCGGAGGGGCGATGTCGTCGAGGTGGTGTCCCTCGACCCGGCGCCGCGGTCGCGCGCGCTGGCCGGGCTCGCGCTGGCGGGGCGCCTCGCCCGGCTCGACCCCGCCGTCGTGGTCGGCGACGAGCTCTGCTTCCCGGAGCTCGGCCCGGCGTTCGCGGCGCTGCCGCGGCGGATCGCGCGCGTGCTCCTCGTGCACCACCTCAGCGCGTGGGAGCTCCCGCCCGGCCCGCGGCGCGCGGCGCTCGCGCTCGCCGAGGCGGCGGTGATCCGGCTCTGCGACGCGCACCTCGCGACGAGCGCGACGACCGCGGCGCGGCTCCGGCGCGAGCACGGGCTCGGCCGGGTGGACGTGGCGCCGCCGGGCGCGGACCGGCTCCCCTTGCGCCCTCGCGCCGCGCGGGACGGCGGCCCGCTGCGGCTCACGTTCGTGGGGAGCTTCATCCCGCGCAAAGGGCTCCTGGAGCTGCTCGCGGCGTTCGAGCGGGTCGGGAGCGCGCGCGCCACGCTCGTCCTCGTCGGCGACGCGGCGCGCGACCCGGCCTATGCCGAGCGCGTGCGCCGGGCGATCGACGGCAGCGCGCACCTGCGGGCGCGCGTCGAGGCGCGCGGCGTGCTCGACGACGAGGCGCTCGCGGCCGCGCTCGCCGAGACGGACGCGCTGGTCCTGCCCTCGCGGCTGGAGGGGTACGGCATGGTGCTCACCGAGGCGGTCCGCGCCGGCGTGCCGGTGCTCGCCGCCCGCGCCGGCGCGATCGCCGAGGTCGTGCAGGACGGCGCCGAGGCGCTGCTCTGGGACGACGGCGAGGGGCTCGCGCGGGCGCTCTCCCGCTTCATCGAGGACGGGGCGCTCAGGGCGAGCATGCGCCGCGCGGCGATGCTCCGCGCGCCGGCGCTGCCCACGTGGGACGGCGCCGCGGCCGCGGTCGGCGCGGCGCTCGCCCGGGCGGCGCCGGGGCGCTGAGCCGTCATCCGCCGCCGCCGCCGGGGTCGCGCAGGACGCACCTCTTGGCGCGGACGAAGGCGTCGAAGCGGCCCTCTTGCAGGCCGTCCGGGTCCGGGGTCGGGTCCTTCACGATGCACGCCGCCACGGAGAGCTCCCCTTCGTAAAGGTCCTTGTCGCGTGTGGTCTTGTGGTTCAGCTGGCAAACACCGCTGAGCACGTCGTCGCCGAGGTTGGCGGACACGTTCCAGGCGTCCTCGTCCAGCGCGTGAGACGCGCGGAGGGTGATCCCCCAGAACCCCTTCTTTTCACGGATGGGATCGTTGAGGATCATCACCTCGAGCCCATCGCCTTTCACCCCACAATCCGTGTACCAGCTGCGCTGGTTGTCCTCGTCGAACGCGACCGCGGTCTCTCCGTTGTTGCCCGTATCGAGGAAGAGCTGCTTCGCGCCGAGGGTGAGCACGGCCCTCCCCGCGACAAGCGGCGGCTCGAAGTCGCTGCCGCAGCCGAGCGGCGCGAGCGACAATGCGGTGGCGAGCAGTGTCCTGAGCATGGGTATCCTCACTGGTGAGGATCATGCGTGGCCGATCCACAAGTCAATCGGCAAATCGACCATGTTGCGCGCTCAAGCATGGCAATTTTGGTGCGTGCGCGGGAATGAGATGGGCTGAGAGCGCGGAAATCGTTCTGCGTGTCACCTCTTCGTCCGACTTCGTGGATCTTTGGAGCGGGAATCTCATCGGATCGTGGCAATTCTTCGGGTTTCGAGGGAATGGTCGCGTTGTGCGCTTCGTTGCCTCGATGTCGCGTTGTCTCCATCGATTGCGGTACACGCCCATTGCGCGGCTTACCCGCCGACCGGTCCCTTCTGGTCACGCGTTCGACTGCCGCTGCTGTACAATCTCAACTACAGTGTCCAGGTGAGCGGAGTCACGTCCGCTCCTCTTGACGCGTCGCACCGGAGGAGCGCCGCCAGCCTGGGTCTGTCCCGGACTCGAGGATGCCCGCGGTCCTGTCGATTGGAATTGACATCGTACATGTTACCGTTAACATTTGGCTCGAAGGGTATCCTTTTTCTTGGCCCTGGTTGGGCAGTCTCGCGGCGCGCAGCGAGGCCTCCGTTGTCTGAACGACTTCCGCGATAACAGCGTTCGCTCCGTCGTTGCGGAAGCGATCGCTGACCGATGCTGTACCGAGGGTAGGTCCGCAGCTGGGGGCTGACGTCTCCAGGCCTGTTGGATTTTGTTCTCCCATAGCCGCGCCTGGGGCCTGATGCCGGTCGTCCGTGAGGGCGAGCTCCTCGAGCGCGCCATCGACCGGGACGATGCGCCCCGCTTCAGCGAGCACGATGGTCGTTGCATCGCTGGTCATGCGAAGGGAACCGCTAGCCACGAGAGGTCCGTCAGGAGGCAATGATGACCCCACCGTCTTTTTCAATGACCGGCGTGCCGCGCCGCAGGCGGGGGCTCGGCGCGGGGCTCTGCGTCACGGCGCTCCTGCTCGCGGGGTGCACGGGCTCCTTGGGTGACCCGGAGGAGAGCGGAAGCCCCGTGCCGGGCGGCAGCGACCAAGCCACCGGCGGCGAGGCGCGCGGCATCGACATGCCTGGGGCGCCCCGGTACCACCGGTTCGTGCGCCTCACGAACGCGCAGTGGGCGAGCAGCGTGCAGGTGGTCCTGAACCTCGCCGCTCCTTCCTCGCTGTCCGAAGCGTTCGAGAAGCCCGTCGCCGGCACGACGGACTTCACGAACAACGAGCTCCTGCTGAGCGTGAACCAGCGTTCGTGGAGCGACTACCAATCGGCGGCGGAGGCGCTCGCCGAGGAGGTGACGGCCTCGGACGCGGCGCTCGCCAAGGTGTACCCGGGTACCGACGCGGCCGGCTTCATCAAGACCGTGGGGCGCCGTGCGTACCGCCGTCCGCTGACGGACGCCGAGGTCACCAAGTACGCGGCGCTCTTCGAGACCGGCGCGGCGATGTCCGGCGAGAAGAGCACGTTCGCCAAGGGCGCGCAGCTCGTGATTCGCACGATGCTCCAGTCGCCGCACTTCCTCTACCGCACGGAGCTCGGCCAGGATCGCAAGCCGCTCAGCGGTTACGAGATCGCCGCGAAGCTCTCGCTCTGGCTGCGCAACACCGCGCCGGACGACGCGCTGCTCGACAAGGCGCCCACGCTCACGACGCCGGAAACGATCGCCGCGGTCGCCGAGTCCATGCTGGAGGAGCCCGCCGCGGCCAAGGGCATGCGGTACTTCCATCGCGAGCTGCTCCATTTCGATCGCTACGCCACGATCAGCAAGCTCGGCGTGCCGAGCTACAACGAATCGTTGAACGCGGAGTACGAGGAGAGCGCGTACCTGTTCTTCGAGAAGATCTTCACCGAGGGCCTCGGCGTCAAGGACATCCTCACGTCCACGAAGGGCTTCGTGGGGCCGGGGATGGCGGAGCTCTACGGCCTCTCGCCGAGCGGCCGAGAGCTCGTGGAGCGAGACCTCGGTCCCGATCGCGTCGGCTTCTTCTCGCAGCTCCCTTACCTGACGCTCAACGCCCTGAACGACGAGTCGGACTCGATCCACCGCGGCGTCAGCATCAACCTCGACGTGCTGTGCACGCCGCTCGGCGCGCCGGCCCCCAACATCCCGCCGGTCCCGCCCCTCGAGCCCGGGCAGACGAACCGCCAACGCATCACGCAGCTCACGTCCGCCTGCGGCGGCACGTGCCACAACGCGCTCATCAACCCCGTCGGCTTCGCCTTCGAGCACTTCGACGGCATGGGGCTGTACCGGGACGAGGAGAACGGAGGCCTGCCGATCGACAGCAGCGGCGTCTACTCCTTCACCGAAGGGGCCAAGTCGTTCGCGGACGCCGGCGAGCTGATGCACCACATGGCGGCGGGCGAGCAGGCTCACCTCTGCTACGCCAAGAAGCTGGCGAGCTTCGCGCTTCAGCGCGACGTCATCCCGGCGGACTTGCCGCTCGTCGAGACGCTCGCCGAGGTGAGCCGCGGCGCCAGCGGCTCGGTGAAAGAGATGATGCTCGAGCTCGTGAAGGACGAAGCATTCCGGACTCGCGTGGGAGGCCCGCTGTGAACTCCAAGATCGTTACGAACCTCACTCAACCGCATGTGGCGCGCCGGCGCGGGATGAATCGGCGCGCGTTCCTCCGCGCCGGCGGCGTCGCCATCGCCCTCCCGTTCCTGGAGGGTTTGCCGTCGCGCTCCGCCTGGGCCGCGGACAACGCGCCCGTGTTCAGCCTCTACATCGTGGCGGCGTGCGGCGTGGTGGGCAAAAAGTTCTTCCCGGACCAGACTGGCGCGCTCACGACCGCGGGGCTCGCCGCCATGACGGACAAGGCGACGCACGTGCTCGCGCCGCACGCCTCGAACCTGCTGTTCATCCGCGGGATCAACTTCCCCATGAACGGGCCCACCAACTGCGGCCACGCGCAGGGCCTGTGTCAGGCGCTCACCGCGCGCCCGGCGCAGGGCGGCGGCAAGACCGCATCCGCGACCGGCGTCTCCGCGGACGTGGTCATCGCCGAGCTGGTGAACGAGGGCGGCGCCGAGCCGCTCACGCTGTACGCCGGCAACCGCAGGAACGGGTACATCGCCGAGCGCATTTCCTTCAAGGGCGGTGGTGCCGGCCAGGTGCGCCCGGCGGACGACAACCCGTACGCGCTCTACGCCAAGCTCGTCGGCCTGGCGGACAGCGGCGGTGGCAGCGGCAGCGGCAACGGCGCGCAGCTCGCGGAGGAGCTCCTCCGCAGCCGCAAGAGCGCGAACGACTTCGTGAAGGAGGAGCTGAACAGCCTGATGCGCATGTCGGCCCTGAGCTCGGCCGACAAGCACCGCCTCCAACAGCATTTCGACTCCATCCGCGACACGGAGGTCACGATGGGGGAGATGGGCGGGGCCTGCAGCCAGGCGGGCCTCGCGACGTCGGAGCTCGAGGCGCTCAAGGGCGGCCTCGCGTTCAAGACGGACGGCATGATCGAGGACGTCGCGAAGCTCCACCTCGAGCTCGTGGCGCTGGCGTTCGCGTGCAACTTCAACCGCGTGGCGACGCTGCAGCACGGCGACGGCACGGATCAGACGAAGTACGCGGTGC
The DNA here is from genome assembly GCF_000418325.1 of Sorangium cellulosum So0157-2. GTDB lineage: Bacteria > Myxococcota_A > Polyangia > Polyangiales > Polyangiaceae > Sorangium > Sorangium cellulosum_D. The sequence continues at coordinate 9,680,401 of NC_021658.1, read as the reverse complement.
CGTCGAACGCGAGCCTCGGCTGGCCCTTCCACCACCTCAGCCACCGCGTGCAATCGGACGCGTCTTCGGGCAACAACCCGACGGCCGAGCAAGCCCACGCCGAGATCGACGTGCTCCGCATGCAGACGCTGCTCCACGGCCTCGATCAATTCAAGGCGCGCGACCTGTTCGACAAGTCCATCATCATGTGGACGAACCACGTCGCGGACGGCCCGTCGCACAGCTTCCGCAACGTGCCGACGATCATCGCCGGAAACGGTGGCGGCTACCTGAAGCAGGGGCAGTACATCGACGCCGGCAACGTCACGAACAACCGCCTCTTCAACGGCCTCATCGCCGCCGCCGTCCGCGACAAGACCGAGTGGACGGAGAACTTCGGAGAGGGGCAGGGCTCCGGGCCGATCGACGGCATGCTCGCCTGAGCGCCGTTGGCCCATGCCGGGCCATTCGTCGCTTAACGTCCCGCGTGATGCTGCCGGCCGTAGACCAGCAGCATGGCGATGATCACGGCGCCATAGATGATCTGGCGGCCGGCCTCGGGCATCTGCAGCACGCTGAGCATGCTCTGGAGCAGCACGATCAGGATCGTGCCGAGGACGGTGCCGAGGTATGTCCCGCGTCCGCCCATGATGTTGGTTCCGCCGATCACCACCGCGGCGATGGCCGGCATGAGGTAATCGTTGCCCATGGCCTGATAGGCCTTGTGCGAAAAGCCCGCCAGCAGCATGCCGGTGATGGCGGAGCACACGCCGCACATCACGAAGGCGCCGATCAGCACCCAGTGCGTCCTGATGCCCGAGAGATAGACGGCCTGCTCCTGGTTGCCCACGGCGTAGATGTAGCGGCCGAGCGCGGTCTTCTTCAGCACGAAGGCGCCGACGCCGCCGACCAGGATCCAGACGAACAGCGAGTTCGGAATCGAGAGCGTCTTGCCGACGGCCAGGACCTCCATCCACGCCGGCGCCTCGCTGCGCGGGGCGAAGCCGCCGGTGTAGAGCACCATCAGCCCCTGAAGCACGGTGTTCGTGCCCAGCGTGAAGATCATCGAGGGCACGCGCAGGTAGGCGACGCCGAGCCCGTTCACGAGCCCCGCGGCGGCGCCGATGGCCAGGCCGTAGGGCAACGCGGCCCAGCCGCCGAGCCCCGCGGCGAGCATGGCGCTCGAGGTGAGCACCCACGGCAGCGAGAGATCGATGTGACCGAGCAGGATGACGATCATCATGCCCGTGGCGGCCACGCCCAGGAAGGCGGCGATCTGCAGCTGTTGCAGGAGGTAGTACGGGCTCAGGAAGCTCAGCGTGCCCTGGGTGATCAGCGTGCCGACCGAGCCGATCACGAGGATGACGCCGATCGACAGCAGCGCGTACCAGGTCGGCCTGTCGATCTCGCCGAGGTGGCTCTTGAGGAAGGGGAGCTGTCGCATCGAGCTCACCTGAAAATCTGCAGCCGGTTCTTGAGGCGGAAGACCCAGAGCGCGCCGAGGCAGACGGCCGCGAGCAGGATGAGGCCCTCGAACAGCGGCTGGTAGAGCGGGTTGGCGAGGAAGCCGAGCGCCGAGCCCTCGTCGAAGACGCGGAAGTTGAACGCGACGGAGCGGAGCACCAGCGCGCCGAAGAGCGATCCGATGGCGCCGCCCATCCCCCCGTACAACGAGGTGCCTCCGATCACGACGCTGGCGATGGAGTTCAGCGTGTAGGAGCCGGCTTGTGGGATATCGGCGTTGCCCGACGCCGTCTGCAGCGCGAGGTAGAGGCCGCCGACGCTGGCGAAGAACCCCGACAGCGTGTACGCGGCCAGCTTGACGCGCTCGATGCGGACGCCCGACATGTACGCCGCCTCCTGCGACGCGCCGACGGCGTAAGCGCCGAGGCCGTAGCGGGTACGGCGGTAGTAGGCCCAGAGCAGCGCGAGCAGCGCCATCCAGATCGCGGGTGACGGGATGCTGCCGATCGACCCCAGCGCGCCGTCGAGGGGGGCGGCGCCCGCGGCCTGCAGCAGCTCGTTGAGATCGAAGGTCGCCGCGAACGCCAGATCGCCGTCGACCTGGCCGCCGGGCGTCGGCCGCAGGAACAGCGCGATGCCGATGAAGATCGTGCCCGAGGCCAGGGTGGCGATGATCGGTTGCAGGCGGCCGTAGACGACGAGGCAGCCGTTGATCAGGCCCGCCGCGACGCCCAGGGCCAGGCACAGCAGGATGCCCAGGAAATTCTCGAACGCGCTGCCGGCGAGGACGTGCGAGGCCAGGCAGTTGACGAGCGTGATCACCGCGCCCACGGACAGATCCAGGCCGCCGGTCAGCACGGGGATCGTCTGGGCCATGGCCGCCGCCACCAGCACGAACGACTCGTTGGCGTTCTGCCCGACCAGCGACGCGCTGAAGCCCTTGGGATGGGACAGCGAGTAGCGCCCATAAAAGAAGATGCACAGACCGACGGCCACGAGCAGGCCCTGGTTCTGGCGTAGGCGGAGCTTCCAGTCCTTCATCGTGCCTCTGCTCGCGCGCGCTCGGCTTCGGGCTTCGCGCGCTCAGGCCCGCCGCGCAGGCCGAGGGCGAGATCCAGGATGTTCTTTTCGGTGATGTCGGGGCCCACGAGCTCGCCTTGAACGCGGTTCTGGTAGAGGACGAGCACGCGGTCACAGCAGCCGATCAGCTCGTCGTAGTCCGTGGTGTAGAAGAGGATGGATGTGCCGGCGTCCGCCAGCTCGCGGAGCAGCTGGTAGATCTCCTGCTTCGTGCCGACGTCGATGCCGCGGGTGGGGTCGTTGAGCATCAGCAGCCGCGGCTCCGTCATCAGCCACTTGGCCAGCACGACCTTCTGCTGGTTGCCCCCGGACAGCGACGACACCGGGTCGTCGAGCGAGCCAACCTTGATCTGGATGCGGCGCACCATCTCGTCGACGCGCGCGGCCTCGCGCCGGCGGTCGAGCACCACGCCGCGCGTGAGCTTGTCGAGCGAGGCCAGCGACATGTTCGCGGTGATGGCCATCGGCAGCATCAGGCCCTCGGTCTTCCTGTCCTCGGGCACGAGGGCGATGCCGTGCGCACGGTCCTTGGCCTTCCGCGGGCTCGTCAGCTTGACCGGCTTGCCGTCGATCTTGATCTCGCCGCGCAGGTCCTTGAGCACACCGAACAGGCCGAGCAAAAGCTCGCGCTGGCCCTGGCCGTCGAGCCCGCCGATGCCGAGGATCTCGCCCTTACCGAGCTTGAACGACACGTCATCGAGCTGCCGCTCCCAGCTCAGGCCGCTCACCTCGAGCAGCGTCGTCGGGAAGCTGCGCGCCGCCGGCTTCGGCGGGAAGGCGTGACCCACGTCGCGGCCGATCATGAGCTCCACGATCCCGTCGTCGCTGCGCTGGCCCTTGGCGAACGTCTCGATGTGCCGACCGTTGCGGAAGACGGACATCACGTCCGCGAGCTCCTTGATCTCGTGCATGCGGTGCGAGATGTAGAGCATACCGACCCCCTGAGCCTTGAGCTCGGCCAGGAGCTCGTAGACCTTCTTGACGTCGTTGCTCGACAGCGCGGAGGTGGCCTCGTCCAGGATCAAGAGCCGCGGGTCCTTGCCGAGCGCCTTCGCGATCTCGACCATCTGGCGGCGCGAGAGCGGCAGGTCGCTCACCCAGGCGTTCGGGTTCACGCCCTCGCAGCCGACGCGCGCCAAGAGCTCCTCGGCCCTGCGGACCTGCGCCTTGCGATCGAAGAGCCCCAGGCGGTTCGTCGGCATGGTGATGCCGATGTTCTCGGCCACGGTCAGCGTCGGCATCAGGGACAGCTCCTGAAAGACGCAGACGATGCCGGCGGCGTTCGCCTCGAGCGGGTGGTCGAACCGGACCGGCCTGCCGTGGAGCAAGAGCTCCCCGGCGCTCGGCTTGACCACGCCGCCGATGATCTTGATCAGGGTGCTCTTGCCCGCGCCGTTCTCGCCGAGGATCGCGTGCACCTTCCCCGCCTCGCAGGCGAAGTCGACGCCGCTCAGGGCGCTCACCCCGCCGTAGCGCTTGGAGACGGCCCGGAGCTCGAGCAGCGGAGGGCTCACCGGTTCGGTCATGATGCTGGGGCGCCCGCGGGCGCTATTTCACGTCCGATTCGGACTCGTTCATGATCTTCACGCCCGAGATGTTGACCCCGCAGGGCGGGAACTCGTTGGGCGTGAAGAAGTTGTCGGAGAGCTGGGAGAAGAAGCTCTCGCCGTCCTTCAGCGTGGTGTGATCGGCGGCGGGGATCGGCACGGAGATCATCTGCGGCATCACCTTGCCTTGCAAGCCCTCGAGCGCCGCCTTCATGGCGATGGCCGCGAGCCCCGGCGACTGGCCGAGCGACAGGCCCTTCATGCCCTGTTCGTGGTGCTTCGCGATCAGCTTGCGCGCGCCGTTCTCGGCCTCCGTGGCGACCGGGATCGGCTTGTGGCCGGCGTCGAGCAGCGCGCGGATCGCGCCCGTCGAGCCGCCCTGCGCGAAGAGCGCGTCGAACTGGCGGTGCACGGCGAGCGCGTCGGCCACCGCCTTCTGAGCCTTGCCGTCGTCCCAGCCGCCGACCACCTCCACGATGGTGTAGCTCTTCCCCGGCGCTTCCATGACCTGGCGGAAGCCGACGTGGCGGTCGCGATCGACGGAGTTGCCCTGCAGGCCGCGGACCTCGAGCACCTTGCCCTTCCCACCGAGCTGCTTGTCGAGGAACTCGCCCCACTGGCGGCCCATCGCCAGCTGGTCCTCGTTGACCTGCATCACCTTGTCCGTGTCGAGCACGTTGTCGAACGGGACCAGGATGACGTCCTTCTTGTCGGCGAGGCGGATCACCCGATCGAAGCCGTCGGGGCTGACGGCGAGCGTGACGACGGCGTCGAAGCCCTGGTTGATGAAGTCCTCGATCGCGCCGAGCTGGGCCGCGACGTCGGTGCCGGTCGACACCACCTTGAACTCCTTGAGCAGCGGCGCGATGGCCGGGTCCTTGGCGAAGGCCTTGGCCGTCTTGACCATCTGGATGCGCCAGGCGTTACCGACGTAGCCGTTGACGAGCGCCAGGCGGAACGGCGGCTTTCGCGCCGACCACTGCAAATACTTGGTGTCCTTGCTCCACGGCGCGAAGCACTCGGGGCTATGGCCGGGCCCTGGCACGACCTTGGGCCCGTGCCCGCTCGGCGCCTGCTCGGCCGCGGCGCTGGCGGAGCCCTCTACGGCCGGAGCGCCGTCGGGCTTGCCTTTGCAGGCGGAGAGGCCCCAGAGCCCGAGCGCGCAAACCAACACCGCCGCTGCGCGCCGCGCCGGTCCACGAGACTTCAACTGGCCAATCGACATCGTGCCGCTACCTTTCGAGCAAAGAGACGTGGTCAGAGAGAGACCTCTACGGCACATCACACGTCGTCACGTTCTCGCCCTCACGAGCTCCGAGGCCGATGCCCGCGTGCCGCCGCGTCGCTCACGGCGAAAGCACTGGGGCAGAAGCTGTTAGCATTGGACGAGCGACGGTGTCGCGCGTCATTTCCGGGGCACCACGCGGATTTCGCGAGCGGCCTCGGAATTCAAGGGCGTGTCGGCGAGGCTCGTGGCGTCCGCCACTAGAGAGCTTCTGGTTTCAGGGGGCTAGGAAATCCAAACGCGATCCGAAAGTCAAGATCCTCGTCTTGTTCGTCCCGTCGTACAGCCACGCTGCACGCGCTGGTTCACACATGGAACGGTGTTGTGTCGAGAAACGGCGCGTACGGCAAGAGAACCTGCCAATGTCGTGCTCACCGGGGCCTGCGCTGATCGTCGCCCTCACCCTCGGCGAGGAAATCCGCGCGCCCCGCCCGCGAGCAGCCTCGCCGCCTCCTCCTGGAGCCGCCGCGTGAGCGCCGCGTCATCGTCCCCTCCGCCGGCCGCCGCCGCCGCCTCCCGCGCCTCGCCGAGCCGCACCCGCACGTCGACGTCGTCGAAGCCTGGCAGCGCCACCTGGAGGAGCGGCGCCAGCGTGCTGATCCCGCGCCGCTCGGCCCAGCGCGTGACGGCCAGCCGCTTCGCGCGCCGCGAGTGCACCCCCGAGACGACCGCCACCGCGACGCGCCCCCCCGCCGCCGCCGCCGCGCGCAGCAGCGCCCCGGCGCTCGGATGCCACGCCCCGAGCAGCGCGTCGCCGTCGCCCGCGAACGCCGGATCCGCCTCGATGCGGCCCGCGGGGAAGTGCAGCAGCGCCCCCCCGCCGCGCAGGTGACGCAGCGCGCGGCGCACCCCGGCCGTGCGCGCCGCGAGCTCCCGCCCGCCGCCGCCCCCGTCGATCGGCACGAAGAGCAGCCGCTCGCTCACGTGCGGCAGCGCCCGCAGGAACCGCCGCTCGGCCGCCACGATCATGAGATCCCCCCGGCCGATCGCCGCCATCAGCGCGAGCGCGTCGTAGGCGCCGGGGTGATTCGACACCACGAGCAGCGCCCCGCGCGGCGGCGGCGCCGCGTCGGCCGTCCACCGCGCCCCGAAGCCCGAGAGCGCCTCCCGCGCCGCCACGTGGATCCCCGCCTCGCCGACGCGCCGATCGAACCGCGCGAGCGCGCGCCCGAGCGGCCACGACGGCAGCGCGAACGCCGCGCGCCCCGCGCGGCGCACCCACGCGGGCGCCCCGCCGAGCCCGAGCGCCGCCGCCATCTCCTCGCCGGACAGCATCGCGAGCTCTCTCTCCAGCGGCTCCGCCATGTCCGCGTCTCTACCCGCGCCGGCGCCGCCACGCCAGCGCCGCGCTCCGGCCCGGCCGATCGAGAGGCGCCGCGATCCGCGCGCCCACCGACGCAGCGCCCCGCCCCAGCGGCGGTGTCGAGCGACGACCCAGCGCGCGGCGGCCTCGCGCTCTCCAGCGCGATCTGCGCGCGCGCCCATCGCCCATCAAGGCCCTGTCGTGTTTGCGCCGGGACGCGCCGGCCCTGGTTCTGTATGAAGAGAGCATGAAGGCCACGTCCCTGACCCTGGATGGCTCCATCCGACGCGGCGCCGCGCCTGCGCGCCCGCGGCGGACGCTCGCGGACCTCCCGGGGCCGAGGGGGCTGCCCGTGGTCGGTCACCTGCTCGCGCTCCACCCCGACCGCTTGCACCTCGACTTCGAGCGATGGTGGCGCGCTCACGGAGATCTGTTCGCCGTCCGGCTGGGCCGCAAGCCGATCCTCGTCGTGGCGGACGGCGAGCTCGTGCGCGACGTGCTCCAGCGCCGCCCCGCGGTGTTCCGGCGGATGCGCACCATCGAGGACGTGTCGCGCGAGGCGGACATGGTCGGGCTGTTCTCGGCGGACGGGGACGCGTGGCGGAAGCAGCGGCAGCTCATCAGCCCGACGTTCCACGCGCGGCACGTCGAGGGGTTCTTCCCGAGCATCTCCGCGATCACGGGCCGGCTGCGCGCGCTCTGGGCGCAGGCGGCCGACGAGCGCGCCGCGCGCGACGTGCTCGGCGATCTCATGCGCTACTCGGTCGACGTCACCTCGTCCGTGGCCTTCGGCCGCGACCTCGACACGCTCGCGCGCGGCCCGGACGCGCTCCAGGAGCACCTCCAGCGCATCTTCCTCGGCCTGAACCGGCGGATGCTCGCGCCGCTGCCCTACTGGCGCTACCTGGGCCTCCCCGCCGACCGCGCCTACGATCGCGCCATCGCCTCGGTGAAGCGGTTCATCCTCGATCTCGTGACCGCCGCGCGGCGCGAGATCGAGGGCGGCGCGGACCGGCCCGCGCGCCCGAGGACCCTCCTGGAGCTCATGATCGCGGCGCGCGACGGCGAGGACCCGAAGGCGCGCCTCTCGGACGCCGAGGTCTACGCGAACGTCCTCACGATGCTGCTCGCGGGCGAGGACACGACGGCGAACACCCTCGCGTGGATCCTCTATTACCTCGGCTCGCGCCCCGACGTGCAGGCGCGCGCCCGCGAGGAGGCGGATCGCGTCGTCGGCGGCGCCCTGATCCCGACGCTCGAGCAGAGCAAGCGCCTGGAGTACGCGGGCGCGGTCGCGCACGAGACGCTGCGCCTGCGGTCCGCGGCGCCGCTGCTCTACCTGGAGGCGAACCACGACACCGTCGTGGGCGACGTGGCGGTGCCGGCCGGCGCGGGCGTCGTGGCGCTCACGCGCGCCGCGGGGCGGAAGCCCGAGTATTTCGGCGATCCGGAGTCGTTTCGCCCCGAGCGCTGGCTCGGCGGCGCGCCCGCGACGCTGCCGCACGAGCCGCGGATGGCGCTCGCGTTCGGCGGCGGGCCGCGCATCTGCCCGGGCCGCTCGATGGCGCTGCTGGAGTGCGCCGTGACGGTCGGCATGGTGCTCCGGAGCTTCACGGTGGAGCTCGCGGATCCGGCGGCGCCGGTGCGGGAGCGGATGGCGTTCGCGATGCAGCCGGAGGGGCTGCGCATCCGGTTCACGAAACGCGCGAGCGCCTGAGCTCACGAGGCGCGCGAGCTCACGAGGCACGCGCGAGCGCGAAGGCGCCCGCGCTCCGGCTCACCGCACCTTGGCGAGGGCCGCGTCGTAGTCGGGCTCCTGCGCGATCTCCGGGACGAGCTCCGCGTGGACGACCTTGTTCTGTTCGTCGAGCACGAGGACCGCGCGCGCGAGCAGGCCGGCGAGCGGCCCGTCCACCAGCTTGACGCCGTACTTGTCGCCGAAATCGCCCCGGAAGGTCGAGAGGCTCTCCGCGTTCTTGATGCCCTCGGCCCCGCAGAAGCGGCCGTGCGCGAACGGCAGATCGGCCGAGATGTTGAGCACCGTCACGCCCGGGAGCTGCGCGGCGCGCTCGTGGAACGTCCGAACGGATTTCGCGCAGACGCCGGTGTCGACGCTCGGAAAGATGTTGAGGATCTTCTTGCCCGAATACGACGAGAGCTTGCCTTCCGACAGATCGCTCTTCACGAGCGTGAACTCGGGTGCGGTCGCGCCGACGGACGGCAGCTCGCCGGCGGTGTGGACGGGGCTTCCCTTGAACTTGGTCTGAGCCATGGTCGCATCCTCCTCTGTGCAGCGGTGCGTCGGCGCCTGTCGTAGGCGCGCGGAGGGCGGATGCCAAGCAGATCCAGCCAGGCCGCCGGCGTCCGAGGCGCCGGCCGGCCTGCCGCGTGGGCGATGCGCTGCCTCGCGGGCTTCCCGGCGCGAGCCGTCGCTCGCGCCCGGGATCATCCGCCGAGGGGCGAGCGGTTGACCAGGGGGAACGGCTCGACCTCGGCGTCGTCGGGGTTCATCGAATCCCTGCCGTACCCGATCTCCTGCTCGGCCGTGGTGATGATGAAGGGCCCCCCGATCTCCTCGGGATCCACCGCGTCCTCGTAATCCTCGGTGATGTCGCCCTTGCCCGACGTCGCGGAGGCGAGGTACTGCTCGGCGATCTGCTCGGCGAACTCGTCCACCACCCTGGGCGGGCCGTCCTTCGGATCGGGGATGAACGCATCGCGGTCGTCCGTGCGAGTCGCGCTCTTGCGCGCTGCCTCCACGAAATCCTTTCCGTGGCTTCTGCTGGTGGCCCGCTGGGAGCCGTCTTGCTTGGTCTGCATGATGGATGATCTCCTCGATCGGCGGCGCGCTCCCACGCGCTTTCAGCGGCGCCGCCCGTCCGGTGTTCAGGCATCGAGAGATGCACCGCGTGTACCAAGGCTGAAACTCCGCGCTGCGCGCGTTTTGGCGAGCCGATCGGATCGGCGCTCGTGCGCCGCGGCGAGGGCGCCAACGAGAACGTGAGGCGGGTGTAGCGGCGTGCCACAGCCGACGAGGGGCGCCGGTGACACGATGCCCCGGCGCTGCGCCGCCGGTGCACGGCGCTGCCCCGGCGTGTCCGGCTCGCGTGGGCTGCTGGAGAAGAGGCCAATCTCATGGCCGGCGCCTCTCGAGCGCAGCGCGCGTCGAGCGCGGCGCGCGCTGCGCTCGACGCGCGCAGCGGAGGAGCGATGTCGTTGCGCCCCGCGCCGTGCCTTTACCAGCCGAGCTCTTCGCTGATCGCGTCGGCGAGCTGCTCGGCCATGTCCCGGTTCTTCTTCGCGCTCGGGTGCCAGTCGCAGCCGAGCCCGTCCGTCGCCTTGTCGTGCGGCGGGAACTCGAGGAAGCGCACCCGATCGTCGCCGCCGGCGGTCCGGTCCTCCACCACCTGGCCGATGTAGTCGCGCGCCCTGCTGAGCGCCTCGGCGCCCTCGGGGAACGAGTCGCTGAGCATGGGCCCGATGGTGCAGAAGATGTACGCCTCGGGGTAGTTCTCCCGGACCGTATCGACGAGGCCCTCATAGGCGTTCGTGAACGGCTCACGGAACTGGGCGTCGTCCGGGACGTTGATGCTGAAGTCGTTCGTGCCGAGGTTGATCACGACGACCTGCGGGACCCAGGACGAGAAGTCCCATGCGGGCTGCGCCTCGTCGGCGATCGTCCGGCCGTAGATCTCCGGCATGGTGGGCACCGCCTCACCGTCGTAGTTGCGGACCACGCCCCTGCCGGACCAGGCGACGATCGTGGTGTCGGCCTCGAGCAGCCGGCCGATCATGGAGCTGTAGGCGAGGTAGTTGTTCTCCGTGTCGCTCGTGAACTTGCACGTCTCATCCGCTCCGTCGATCCCGTAACCGGCGGAGATCGAGTCGCCGATCACCTCGATCCGGCGCTCGGGCGCGGGCGCGACCGGCAGGAGCTCCCCGCCTTGCTCCGGGACGAACTCGAGGAACTGCGTCACGCCGACCAGCGGCTCGGTCCGGCGGTGGAGCAGGAGATCGTGCTCGCCGTCGGGCAGCCCCTCGGCGACCGTGTAGAGCTCCTCGTCGGCGTTGACCTTGAGAACCCCCTTCGGCTCGCCGTCGATCACCACCTGGAAGAAGTTGGACTGCGCCGCGGTCGACGCGTCGTTGAAGCGGACGCCGATCGACGTCCCCGAGAACCGCGTGGCGATCGCGCTGCCGGCCCAGGAGAAGCGGGGGCCTTCGGGCTTCGTGGTGTCGAAGCGACCGATGAAGCGGACGGTGTCCCCGGAGGGGTTGCTCCCGCCGGTGCCGCTCGACGCCGTCGTCGCGCCTGCGCCGCCCTCGCCTGCGCCGCCCTCGCCTGCGCCGCCCTCGCCCGTGCCGCCGTCGCCACCCGCACCCGAGGCGCTTGTCGTCGAGGTCGATGAGCCGGCGCCGCTGCCCGCCGCCCCGTTCGGATCGTCGTCCCCGCACCCGGCGAGCGCCGACCAGGCGATGCAGACGGCCGAGACGAGCTTCGGGAACGTTGAATAAGCTGCTGTCTTCATGGCGGCGGAGGATGCTGCAGGTCCGTGGCGCACACAACACCAATCTGTCCCTGGAAACCGGTGCAGACTCCGCGATGCGACCGTGGAGAGGCGGAGATCGGTTGGCGCGCGGGCGCTCCGACGATGTCGGGTGAGCCAGGGGCGGCGCTGCCGCCGGAAGAGGGGACTCGAACAGGAAGGCGGGGAGGCGGGGCGGGAGCGCTGCGTGGTTTGCGCGCCGGGGGGCGGGGAAGGGGCGAGCGCGACGGATCGCCGCGGAGGCGCTCAGTTCCAGGACCGGTTCTGGTTCTGGTGCTCGGAGCGGCCGCCCTCCTCGGCGGAGGAGCGGTCGCGGCCCTGCGAGGCGCGCACGTCGTCGCGCTCGTGGACCCGGGTCGAGTACCCCTGCGGGATCTCGTCGCCCATGAAGCGGCCGAACCCGGGCCGGCGCTCCGGGCGATTGTAGATGTCGCCCTGGCCGCCGCGCTCCTGGCCGCGACCGTGGCTCTCGCGCTCGTCGCTGCGGCCCTGGTAGCCGCGGTCCTCGTCGCGGTCGCGGTGGCCGCCGCGCTCTGCCTCCCAGCCCCGGCCGCCGGCGCGCTGGTGCTCGTCGTGACCGCGCTGGCCGCTGAACCCGCCGCGCTCGTCGCCCCAGCCGTAATGGCCGGGGTTCTGGCGCTCGTCGCCGCCTCGATACCCGCGGTGCTGGCCCTCGCCGCGCCCGTAGCCGCGGCCCTGGTACTCGTCCTGTCGCCCGTAGCCGCGGCCGTAGCTCTCGCGGCCCTGGTAGTCATCGCGGCCCTGATAGCCGCGGCCCTGGTCATGATCGCGCCCCTGATAACCGCGGCCCTGGTAGTCGTCGCGCCCCTGATAGCCGCGGCCCTGGTAGTCGTCGCGCCCCTGATAGCCGCGGCCCTGGTAGTCGTCGCGCCCCTGATAGCCGCGGCCCTGGTAGTCGTCGCGCCCCTGATAGCCGCGGCCCTGGTAGTCGTCGCGCCCCTGATAGCCGCGGCCCTGGTAGTCGTCGCGCCCCTGATAGCCGCGGCCCTGGTAGTCGTCGCGCCCCTGATAGCCGCGGCCCTGGTAGTCGTCGCGCCCCTGATAGCCGCGGCCCTGGCTGTGGCCCTGGTAGCCGTGAGCCTCGTACTCCTCCTCGCGCCCGTAGCCGCGGTGCTGGTTCGCCTCGCGCCCGTAATCGTCGCGACCGTAGTCGTCGCGCCCGTAAGAGCCGCGGCCCTGCCCCTCGTCCCGTCCGGTGGTCCCGCGGTTCACGTCGCGGCCGTAATAGCCGCGGTTCTCGTCGCGCCCTCGCTGCGCCGCGCCGAACCCTCTGCGCTCGTCCTCCGCGCCCCGACCGCCGAAGTGATCGCCGCGCCCGCCGCTCCGCTCCCAGGAGGGGCTGTCCTGTCCGTACGCGCGGCTCTCCTCGTGCTCCCGGTAGCCGCGCCCGCCGAAGCCGCCTTGCTCCTGCCCGCGCCCGCCGTATCCGCCGTACCCGCCGCGGTACTCCTGCCCATGCTGGCCGCCCGCCTGCCACGGGCCCCTGCCTTCGCCGCGCCCCTGCTGGCCGTACTGCGGCTGCCCGTACTGCGGCTCCTGGCCCAGCTCGCCCTGCCGGCTGCCGCCGCTCTGGTTCGCGTAGTTGCCGCGGCTGTAGGAGCCTCGTTCGAACGCGTCGCGCTCCTCCTCGTGGCCGCGGAAGCCGCGCTGATCGTAGCTCCCTGGAAAGCGCCCCTGCTCTTCCCGGTGACGCCAGTCGTCGCGCGCCCCCTGGTCACGGAAGCCTCGGTTGTCGTAGCGATCTCGTGCCATGTCGCTCTCCTTGGTGGGTGCTGGTTAACAACGCTCGTGGCTCACACAGGCGAACACCTCCGTGAGCAGCGGGCCTCTTTGCCCAGCAACCGACGTGCCCGGAGGAGACGGCGGACGAGCGCCGGCGCGCCGCGCGACGGCCCGATCGCGCGCCGCGCCTCGCGCGCCGCCCGCGCGGCGATACGCCAACGCGCCACACACTGGGGCAAGCTGTCACGCGAGCGCCGCCGAGCTCGTCCGGGACGCGCTCGCCGCGCCGGCGTGACGACCAGGTTCGCCGCGGACAGCGGCGCTCGCCCGGCGCTCAGTACCGCGTCTCGCAGGGGTGCTGATCGGCGAACGCCTTCACGCGGGTCTTGTTGGACGACCAGGGGAAGTTCGTATCGGTGACCGACCAGGACATCGCGCCCGCATACCCCATGGTGTAGAGGTCGCCCACGAACTTGTCGTAGCCCACGTCCATCTCGGCCATGTTGATGGGGAACTCGCCCATGACGACCGGCTTGTCCGTGAGGTTGTACTCGGACAGGGGCTTGTCGTACGGGAAGTAGTCGTTGACCCAGCCGTACATGTGGACCTGGTAGAAGTCGACGTCCGCGCGGGTCCACGCCTGACCCCACTTGATCGCGGCGCTGCCGACGCTCACGGGCGCGCCGGTCTCCTCCCGCAGCACCGCGGCCGACTCCTTGGCGAGCGCCTCCATCTGCTGGTGCGTCACGAGATCGAATTTGCTCGAGTCCCCCTCGAACGCCGGGTCGCCGCCGTAGAGGCTCGGCCCGGTCATCGCCCACTCGGGCTCGTTGATGACGTCCCAGGCCAGCATGCGGCCGCGGTGCGGGCTCGACGCGACCGTCTTCGCGATCGGCCGGACGACGTTCTCGATGAGCTTGGCCCGCCGGCCCGCGTCCGCGACGATCGGCCCCATGCTCCAGACCGTCAGGCCGTTCGGCGGGTTGTGCGACGTCTTGTAGAAGCCGTCGAAGGAGAACAGGGTGAACATCACGTTGATCTGCGCCTGCTCCGCGAGCTCGAGCGCCGCCAGGATGTCCTGCGTCGAGGTGCCGCCGAGCCCGGTCGGGTTGCCCTGCCCGTCGAAGTCGATCTGGTCCCCGTAGAAGCGGGGGTAGATCCACCAGCGGACCACGTCGACGCCGTTGGCCCGCATGTCCTGGAGGTCGGAGAGCACCTGGCCCTTCTTGCCCGAGATGCCCGTCTGGCTCCACCGGGACTGACCGCCGAAGTCGGCGCCGAAGTCGCGCCATGCGTAGTTCACGCCGTACATGAAGCGGAGGCGGCAGGCGATCTCCACCCCGGCCTCGAACGGACATTCGTCCGCCGCCGTGCAGGTGCTGGGCTCTCCGCCGCTGCTGGTGCTGCTGCCCACGGGCTCGCCGGTGCCCGTGCTCGCGGGCCCGCCCGTGGGCGCGCCGGCGCCGCCCTCGCCGCCGTCGCCCGTCCCATCGCCGCACCCAAGGCCTGCCGCGGTGAGCTGGAGAACCCCAACAAGAAGAAGCCAATTGCGCATGGGGCCGATTATCGCCAGAAACGCACGTTCGAGCCAGCCCGAAATATTAATCGGTTCAGTGACTCAGCGCGCCACGTTCTGCCGCGGTTACAAGATGCTTGTCACAGCGGCCCTGGCGAGATCGTCGCCTCTCCCCCGCGGCAGCTGCGGTATCTCGCCTTACCGGGAGGGGCCGCGCGGCCGGGGGTGAACCCCCATATAGGCGGCGGCGCTCCTGGCGGAGGGGTCGTCCGGATAGCGCTCGATGAGGTCTTCCGCGAGGCTGCGGGCCTCGCCGCTCCGGTCGAGGCGCACGAGCGCCCGCACGCGGAGCAGGCCTCGCTCGGCGGCGCGCGGGCTGTCGCCGAAATCGCGCGACGCCGCGTCGTCGAGCCGGAGCACCTCCTCCGGGTCGCTGGTCAACGCGGCGCGCATGCGCTCGACGACGCGGGCCTCGGGGTCCGCGTCCAGCGCCGCCGGCGCCGCGTCGGGCTGCCGTGCTGCGGCGCTCGCGGGGGCGGCGGCCGGCGGCGGCGCCGGGGGGACGGCGGATGATTCGTCGCGTCGCTGCGGCCTCGCGCCTTCGCTGGGCGCCGCGCTCGACGGCCGCGCCTTCGGGGCGGGGCGCTCGTCGCGGCCGAGCGCGAGGAAGCCCGCCGCGGCGAGCGCGGCGAGGGGGAGGCCGATGAGCAGCGCGCGGCGAGGGCCGGACGGTCGAGGTGCGTCCACGGCGGCGAACGTAGCGCGGAGGTGCGGCCGGCGGTAGCCGTCGCTCGAGCGGCGGGGCGGCGGCGCGGGCGCGCTCGATCAGGACAGGAGGGCTCGCGGGCCCTGGAACGAGCCCTCCTCGGAACAGGTCATCGAGGTGGGCTGTGCGCCGCGCGAGGGCCGCGCGGTGGAGGCGCGTTGAGGGACTCGCGCTGTCGGATCGCGAGCTGGCACAGATGGGCCGCGACTCCGGGGGAGTGTGCCAAGATCTGATCCCCATGTCATGAGGGGGCGAAGGCCGCGCGCCGCGCGGTACGCGGGGCGCGCGGGGTGAGCTCCTCGAAGATCTCACCGGATCTGCGGGGGCGGCATCGCCCCGGAGCATCGCCACCGTCGCTGTCACAATTTGCCACGGACGGTATGATTTTTGCAGTGGGCGTGTAGCGGAAAGGTTGCACTCATGCCCTCTCAGCTACCGTCTCTTTCGGCTCGGTCACGGTCGTTCCGCGCTCGAGCGATTTCGCTGTTCGCCTCCTCGGTCATCCCGTCTGCCATCCTCCTCGCGGGCTGCGCCGATCCGCCGGACACCATCAACAACTACTATTACACGAACGGGGAGGGCGGGGCCGGCGGCGACGGCGGCGGCGGCGGCGACGGCGGCGGCGACGGCGGCGCGCCCGCAGAGGAGTTCCCGGGGGCGCCCGTCGCGGACACCGAGGTGGCCGATCTCGCGCTCGACGTCTTCGGCACCATCGGCAATCGCTACTGGCTCGCCGTCTCGGAAGAGCAGCTCGAGATCATGAACGATGGGCTCGAGGGCGGCCCGGGCCCCATCCTGAGGCCGGGGGTCGGGGATATCTACTCACCGACCGGGGAAGACGCGACCTTCGTGGATCACCTGTGGGTGACGACGGCCGGCGCCGAGGGCAAGACGGCCGATTACGGCAAGGTCCAGGTGGGGATCGCCGGCCAGTCGACGCTGCGGCCCTGGACGAAGCGGTCCATCCCCAACCTCAACGTCGACGCGGACGAGTTCGTCGAGAAGCAGCGGCTCGGCGGCTTCGAGCACGTGCGCTTCAACAACGGCCAGGTCGGCACCATCTTCCGCGAGCGCCTCACGCTCGAGCTCTATGCGCGCCTCGATTACCCGGCCCCCCTGACCAACTACGCCTGGGTGTCGAGCAACGTCTGGGGGCCGGCGGTGTCGATTCCTTACATCGTGGTCGAGCGCTACAAGAAGGCGTTCTGCGAGCGCCTCGGGGACAAGCTCGGCGGCGGCTGCGCCAACATGTGGGAGTTCGTCGGGGACTTCGCCGGCAACATCCCGGGGGGCGGCTGGATCCCGAAGCCGATCGACGTGGTGATCCCCGGCGGCAGCATCTTCGACGACCCGGAGAGCTGCCAGCTGAAGACGTGCGACAACACCCGCGCGAAGGAGCTCGAGCAGGCGATCGCCGACACGGTGCCGGGCGAGGGCTACAAGGCCGCGCTCGAGGGCTGGATCGACTGGCCTGCTTTCCACCGGTTCCAGTGTCTGTCGTGGGTGCTCGCCACCGGGGACGACGCGATCCACAACAGCAACAACGTCGTGCTCGTCGAGCGGGCCGATGGCCTGTTCCAGTACCTGCCGTACTCGGTCGACATCAGCCTGGGGCAGAGCTGGTATGCGCAGGTCCCCCTGGCCGGCGGGAACGCGCTGGCGCGCGGGTGCCAGAGCGATACGGCCTGCTGGGCCGACACGATCGCGACGTGCGAGGACGTGATCGAGGACTTCGCGGCGCTCGATCCCAACGCGGTGCTGAAGGGCATCTACGAGCAGCTGTCGGACGAGGGGATGCTCCGTCCGGGCGACGAGGAGCGCTACGAGGCGCTGGACGCCTGGATCACCGAGCACCTCAAGTTCCTGCCGGAGGACCTGGAGAGGAACCGCGAGCAGCCGCAGCTCTGCATTCCTCCCCAGATCGATTGCGGCGGCTACTGCGGCTATCCCCAGGACTGCGGCTGGGGCGTCGGCGCGGGCGGTGGAGGCGTCGGCGGTGGAGGCGAAGGCGGGTTCGGCGAGGGCGGTAAAGGTGAGGGCGGACTCGGCGAGGGCGGTGGAGGCGTCGGCGGATTCGGCGAGGGCGGTGGAGATGCGGGGAGCGGCGGCGCTGCGGGGAGCGGCGGCGCTGGCGGCGGCGCTGCGGGGAGCGGCGGCGCCGGCGGCGGCGCTGCGGGGAGCGGCGGCGCCGGCGGCGGCGCTGCGGGGAGCGGCGGCGCCGGCGGCGGCGCTGCGGGGAGCGGCGGCGCCGGCGGCGGCGCTGCGGGGAGCGGCGGCGCCGGCGGCGGCGCTGCGGGGAGCGGCGGCGCCGGCGGCGCCGGGTAAGCGTCAACGGCCTCGACGCGCGGAGAGGGAGGGGCGCCGCGCTCCGGCGCTCCCTCTCAGGGCGAGATCTCGAACAGGCACCGCGTGATCGGGATGCCGACGTCTGCCAGCACGTACAGATAGTACTTCGTGCCCGGGACGAGCTCCTCGGGGGGCCCGTCGGCGGGATAGCCCTGCTTCGTGCTCGCCGGGACCTCGCCGTAGGCGATACCGCTCTTCATGGGCTCGGCGCTCGAGGGCACGTCGAGCCGCCAGATCGTCCCCTCGGGCAGATCGAGGTTGGGCGGAGCGCCCGGGTTCTCGGCGTCCGCCGACATGACGTAGACGTAGCGGGCGCCGCCGCCGGCCCAGGTGACCTTGCCCGCGGCGTCCACGCCTTCGCCCGCCGCGCAGTCGCTCGGCTCGTAGAGGCTCTGTTCATAGATGGGCCCGCCGAACGGGGTCATGTCCGCGAAATCCTCCCTCGTGAACCCGCGGCGCTCGAGCTCGCCCTCGAAGAACGCGATCATGCGCGCCGGGTCGGTGGTGGGGAGGCCGGCGGTGTCGCGGGAGAAGCCGTTGTTCTGGTCCGGCGGATACGCGCCGAGCGCCGCCGAGGAGACCCAGCCGGCGGCCAGCGCGAGGCCCGACGGATTGAAGCTGTCGGTCCAGATCGGCCCGGCCTCGATGTACCAGTTCGACGGCCCCGCGGGCGCGGTGTTCTCCGAGTGACAGCACACGCACCCGCACGCCTCGGTCTGCTCCGTGACCCAGGCGAGCTCCGCGAGCCATTCCGGATCGGACAGGCGCGGATCGTCGCTCGGGGTCTTGTAATCCGAGGGCGGTGCGGGCCAGTACGGGCGCTGCGTGAAGACCGGCTCGCACGACGCGTAATCGGTGAACCGGCGGCCCGGCTCGGTGCAGCCCGAGATCGCGCCGAACGTGCAGACCTTGCCGTCGCTCTGCCCGGCCGGCTCGCCGGCCTCCGGCTCGACGCAGACCAGCTCGGGCCACTGGAAGACGGCGCCGCCCGTGCCGATGCCGGGGTCCTCGGTCGCGGCCTCGCAGGCGTCGGGCTCGAACTGGCCGCCGCCGAACATCTCGCAGCCGCGCTGGGTGGCGGCGCACTGGCTCGCGTCGCCGCCGGGGAAGACGACGGCGTACGCGTCGTCGGTCCCGCCGCCGAGCACGCATCGGCCGAGCGTCTCTGGATACGCGCAGCGCTCGCCGCCGGTGAAGGTGGAACCCTGGAGCGCCTTGCAGTCGGCCTCGGCGGTCGCCGCGGTCCAGCCTCGGCCGGTGTACTCGCGGCACTCCTCGGCCTGGCTGAAGGCGCTCGTGTAGACGCAACGCCCGGGCGACCCGGAGGCCTCTGGCGTCCCCGAGGCGGCGTCGTCTTCGCTGCTTTGGCAGGCGCCCAGCCCTCCGAAGGCCGAGACGAGGAGCGCTGCGACCAGCATCGCGTGCGGTGAACGGAGGAGCTCTCGCTTCACGGTGAATCTCCTGAACGTGGACCTTCGAGCGAAGGTGAATGTTGTTTAGCTCACCGGATGCCCGGAGAGTGCACTAGTGTGTATCGTTTGTTCATGATTGTGCAAACTTGGTACATGGTTTTTGTGAGATATTTGTGTTTTGGAACACAAATATCTGTCCGTCGGCGCCTGCTTGGAGGCGTGCCGGAGGCGTGCCGGAGGCGTGCCGAGGAACGGCGCCCGCCTTGTCCAGGAAACATGCAGGGGCGGCCCGAGGCGCTTCAGCGATGGGAGGCCGGGGTCGCCGCGATTCGTCGGTGGGACGGAATCAAGGCTGTCGCGGCCGGCGTCAGCGAGGCGGGGAGGGGTCGGGGGCGTCGACGTGGAGCCGCCCCAGGCCATGGCTCGTGCACTTGCCGATGAGGGTGAGCGCTGCGGCCTCCAGGAGAGGACGGAAGACGCCGACCGGTCCCTTGAAGCGCAGCGAGCCGAGGAGTCCCATCATGGGGTGACGGGCGTCGCGCTCCCAGGAGTGGCGCTCCCATCGGGCGACGCGGAGGCTCGCGCCCGTGGTCCGCACCGAGGCGGCGAGGTGATCGAGATCCGGGAAGCGCGATTCGTCCTCGGGACGGAGCTCGCCGTAGAGCGCCGAGAGCGTGGTCAGCCGGCGATAGACGTGGCGGAACAGCGCGCGGAAGTCGAGATCTCCGGCGGTGTGGAGTCGGCCTTTGTGCGTGAGCCATGCCGGGGTCTCGAAGGTGAGGTGAAGCCGACCGTCTCCTGGCTCGCCGGGGACGATGTCGAGGGGGCGATGGGAATCGGGGAGTTGCCGGGCGTATTCAACGTGGATTTCGCGCCTACGAAGCCGCTCCGAGGGGTGAGAAAGCTGGCGGCGTAAACGGAACGCCTTGAAAGAAAGGCTCGGCGTGGCGACCGGTCCCGGTTGCTATGACGAAACGAAGACGCACGCCGAGCACCTCCAAGGTGCGCCGGCGCCAGCTTGGGTTCAAGAGGAAAGGCGACGGGCGGCACCAGAAGCGCATCCGGCGGCCAGACCCTTCCACACTCCACGTCAAACCCACGGAGACGAACCTGACGGGGGTCGCAGGGCTTGCCCCGTTCGGCGCCTTCATCCGCGAGCTCGGCGTCGACGCGGCCCTGAGCCGCAGCTTTTCCCGGAAGACGGGCCGCTCGGTGATCTACCCCATGGCCGCGCAGATGCGCCTGCTGATGGACAGCGCGCTCGCCGGCGAGGAGCGCGTCTTCGGCATCGAGGCGCTCGCCGTCGATCCGCTCTTCGTACGCCTCGCGGGCGGGGTCGTCCCCAGCATCGATACCGTCTACCGGGATCTGTGCCGCTTCGACGAGGAAGCGCTCGAAGCGCTGCACAGCATGGTCGTCGACCATGGGCTCGCCCTCGTTGCGCGCCGAAAGCACCGGTTCGTACACATCGACGTCGACACGACCGTGGAGCCGCTCTTCGGGATGCAGGAGGGGGCGCTGCCGGGCCCGAACCCGCGCTATCACGGCCGGCCGAGCTATCATCCGATCCTGGCGCGGGTCGCCGAGGTCGACGCGATCGTCGGAGCCAAGCTGCGACCTGGCGACACGAGCTTTGGCGAAGCCGATGTGCCTTTCGTCGAGGAGTGCATCGACCGGGCGCGCGCCGCAGCGCCGAGCGCGGTCATCTACGTGCGGATCGATGGCGCGGGGGATTGCAGCGCCTTGATGCACGCCGTTGCCATGAAGGGATGCTTTTTCCTGACCAAGGCGCGGATGAGCCCCGATCTGGTGGGCATGGTCGCACACGCTACCGGATGGCGTACCATCGACTGGGATGCCGACGGTCGTCCCCGGCGGCAGGTGGCCGAGGTCCCGTTCCGGCGCAGCGATTGGCCGGATGGGGTCCGCGTGATTGCCGTACGCACACGCGACCGGGAGAACGGCAAGCAGATCTACCTCTGGGAGGGCCTCGACTACACGGTGCAGGTCTTCTTGACCAACGAGCCGGTCGAAGCGCCGGAAGACGTCGCGGCGCGGTATGACCTGCGCGCGGGCATCGAGCCGCTCATCGGCGATCTCAAGCACGGGTGGGGATGCGGTCGCGTGCCGAGCCACAGCTTCAACGCCAATCATGCCGCGCTGCTGCTGAAGCTGCTGACCGCCAACCTGATGCGCCGGTATGTGCTGGACCATGTTCCGCACCTGGCGAGCTGGCGAACGCCGTGGCTGCGCCGCGCGCTGATCCTCGTGCCGGGACGGTTGGCCCGCTCGGCTCGGGGCACGAAGCTGCACGTGCCGGAGCGCTCGCAGCTCGCCCGCTGGCTGAATTGAGCCCGGAACCAGCCGAAAATCATCGTGGGGGTAAGGGGGACGTGTGTCTTCCTGACGCTCTGGACGCGCCTGATTGTAATCGATACCGCATTTCTTCAACCGAACACCGCTCGCGCATTGCCCTCGGCCCACTCGCGCCCCGTAGGCGCGAAATGTACGTTGAGTCCGGAGCGCGCCGCGTCTATGCGGTGCTCATGGATTTCGACGACTTCAGGAACACCTGGCGTCACGCGCTCGCGGCATCCCGTCTGTCCGTGCTCGGCTTCGAGGTGGAGACGCTCGATCTCCGGTCCGCGGAGCGGCGTTTCAAGATCCACGTCGAGCCGCTCGGCGGCCAGCAGACCGAACCCTTCTGCGTCTCTGCGGCCCTGTCCTGGCGCTGGTGCCCGCTCCTGACGGCGCGGGGTCGGACCTGCGAGGAAGACATGCTCACGGAGCTGCTCGGGCGCGGTGGCGAAGACCTCGAGACGGAGCGCCCGTGGCTCCGCGTCGACGTGACGCTGAGCGCGCGCGCGCCCTTCGGTAAGGCGCTGCCGATGCCGGGCAAGGAAGCTTGGTCCCGCTGGGCACGGGAGGCCCTGGGGCGCCTCGAACGGGTCGAGCGCCTCCTCCCCGACGAGGTGATGGATCTGGACGGCGACGGGCGCCTCGCGCTCCTCGCCTGGCAGGGCGATCCGACCGTGCGTCTCGTGTGCAGCCCGGCGGGCGAGCTGCGGTTGAGCGACGTCGAGCTCTCCGCGTGGCAGGCGATCGACCTCCCTCGACGGTGGGATGATCCCGAGCGCGAGGCAGACGAGCCCCCGGACGACCAGATCGCGGGGCTGCTGGCGCGGGTACGCGCCTCGCTCTTCGCATGGATGGAGGTCCTCGACCACCTGCGGCCGGCCTGAAGGCCTGGCTCGCGCCGCGCGCGCCCGCGCGGCGAGCTCACCGCCGGACAACGCACGACCTCGGCGCAGCGCCGCGGTAGATGCGCTGCCTACACCGTGGCTGACTTGCGGGCGTCACCGCCGCACGCCCGGAGCTGCGCCCGCAACGCCTTGATGCGGGCGGCGAGATCCCAGTCGGCGGCGTCCTCGACGGGTCGCGCGGAGGCCTGAGCCAGGAGCGCGAGCGAGCGGGTGATCGCCTCGCGATCCTTGCTTCCGTGAGGGGCCCAGAGCTCGGCCAGCGTGACGTAGGCTCCGGCGCTCGTGGGGTGCGTCTCGATCTGCTCGCGCAGGATGCGCTCCGCCTCGGTTCGCTCCCCCGTCACGTACAGCACCTCGGCACGATCGCAGACGAGAGGCAGCCTCCACGAATCCGCTTCCGCGGTGAACTGGGTGAGGATTTCTCCTTGCACCTCTGCCGCACGACGCCCGAGCGCCGCGTCCTGCGTCGCCGCATACGTGGCCGCCATCGAGAAGTCGGACGCCCAGTTGAAGAGGACGCTGGCGTCGACCCCGAGGAGCTGCTCGCCCGCGGCGCTCGTGGTCCGCAGCTCGGGCATGAGCAGCGGCCGGAGACACGTCCAGAAGCGGATCCGGCGCTCCGTCGCCGCGACGTCGTCATGACGATCCGCGTGATCCTCACCGAGCAACAGCAGCTCGTGCAGCGACTCCTGCGACGGCGGTTCAGGGCGCCAGCGCCGCCAGAGCTCGCACGCGGCAAGGGCGACGAAGTCGCGCGCATGCACGTCGGCCTGAGGCGGAGCGAGCGGGAGCCACGTCTCACGAGCCCACCGCACGGCGGAGCCGAACCGCGGCGTCTCCGCGATGAACCTGTCGTGGTCCACCCGGATACCGAGCTGCTCGAGCCGAGCCACGAGCGCGGAGGTCTCCAGCGCGCATACCCTCTCGCGCGTCCAGACCGCATGGAACAGCGGACGCGATGCCCCATGCGCGCGTGCAACGCCGTCTGCCATGCGCGCCGCCTCGTAGAACGGGATTTGTGCAAGCGCCGCGAGGCCCTCGATGCCTTGGATTTCAGGCTGCCACCGGAGTGTAGGGGCGGACGTCGCGACCGCCCGGCGCGTGCTCACCCCGAGTGGCTTGTGGGGTGGCCTCTTCTTCCGCTTCTGCTCCTTCTCATGCTTTCTCTTCGCACGCCGCGCCGCGGCCACGTGATTCTTGCTCATCGTCGTCATCACTCCCGCCGCCATTCCGAGGCCAGGAAGGTGGACGCGTCAAGCGAGTCGTGAGGCTCAAGCGGCCAGATCTGCCAATGCTACGCATTCCGGAGTCCTCGATGAATTTGCCGTCCCGCGACGGCCGGAATGCATTTTCTTTTCGGGGCGCTCCTTTCAAGGGCCTCTCCGCGACACCTCCTCCCACGCTCGCGCCGCCGGGACCCGCCGCGCCGTGGAGATCACGTGGTGCCGCGACGCCGCGACGGAGGTGGACCGGCCGAGGTCGCGCGCTGCCGGCGAGCAAGGCAAACGAAGGTGCGGTGAGAAACAACAAGGTGCGGTGAGGAGGAGCCGCGCCCGCCCGGCTGCCCTCGGGGCAGGCCGGGGTAGCCGCTGTCACGGCGTGAGCTCGAAGCGCCGCCAAATTCGGCACGGTTGTCCGGCGTGTCGGCCACGCGCAGCGTCGTGCCATCGATGCCGTATACGGCCAGGCCGCGGTAGCGATTCGCGTCGGCGCTCTGGGTCGACCAGGCCAGGGCACTGCGCTCAAACAGCCACTGCATCGGCTCGTCGCGCAGCCGAGCGCGCGCCTGGGGAATGGCGCTGCGGGCGATCGCCCCGTTCGCACCGGGCAGAGCAAGATCCAGCTTGGTGACGACCTCCTCGATCGGCCGATCACGCATGAGTGCCATGCCCAGCACAAGCCAGATAACCTGCTCGGCAGGCAGGCGTCGACGCCGCAGCGTAGCAGTACCGGTCGCGGCGAGCGCCTGCTCGATCCACTCGGCCGGCAAGTGCTTGCAGATGTTGTCGACGTGAGCCGGGCCGACGTAGTCGGCGGCAGCGAGCAGCGCATCGCGGAAAGCCATACTTAGCTTATTCCGGCGATCGCACCGCTTTTGCCGCTGCGCCTCTCGCCCGCCCAAGAAGCTCGTCAAGTGCGCGAGATAGCATCGACCTCGATCGGCTCCTGCTGACGCTCGGCCGCGGCGCCATGAACACGCTCGTGTCCCCGGATGGGGGTGACGGGAAGCCGCACCGCTCGTCGCGGGTCTACATCACCCACAAACCTATGAATTCATGTAGCTTTTCCCCTGACTGACCGGCATTGGCGCTAGGCGCTCTCGGGCAGCGGCGTCCATCGCGCCGATGCACCGGACCTCGTCGACCTGATAGACGGGACCGTGTTCAGGGGGCCATCCTTTGAAGCGCACGATCTTCATGGTGTCTCCGGGCGGCGGCCGCAGCAGCTCGACCAGCCGGCGCCTGGATGCGTGGGGGGATGCCGGTGAGCACGTCTTTGAACGTTTTCCCGATCGATGGATCCAGCGCCGGATGTTCCAGGCGATCGACGAGCTTGCCGAGACTGTCCCGGTGTACTCGGCATCGACCCGACGACCTCCGGCTGGACGCCAGCATAGCCAGGGCGCCAGAAGAGTTGCAACCGCATCTCGTTCGCAAGAGCCTGGACGAAATATTTCTACCGCCGATGCGATAGGGCGAGCGTAGAAGGAGGACGTTTCGCCTCGCTGCCTTGGCTGCACCGGCAGGTCGTGCGCCGCGTCGCAGCAGGCTTCCGCGAGCATCGAGGCGACCGTGACCGGCTGACGGCGCTGACGGTCTGCGTGACCTTCGCGCGCCTGCCAGGCCCCATGGCCGTGGTGGCTACCCGAGCCGAACCGCCCCCGCTCGCCCGGCAACTCCCCCGCTCGCGTGCCTCACCCCATCCCTCTCGACGCGCCTACCCCCGCAGCACCGTCACCCGCCGCCCCGCCGGCGTCCTCGCCTCCTCGAACCGCGTCCGTTCCTCGATCGCCCCCGCCGCGCTCCTGCAATCGAAGATCGCCAGCACCCCCTCGTCGAGCCCGAGCCGGCGCAGGTACTCGTCGAGCTGGCCGAGCCCCTCCCGCAGCGGATCTCCCTTCTTGTCCCGGTCGCGCCACACCTTGATCTCGAGCGCCACGCGCTGCTCGGCGCGCAGGCCAGCGGCGTCGACGTAGGGCCACCGGACGAGCACGTCGATCCGCTTGCGTCCCACGCCGACCTCGCGGTCGACGACGCCGCCCCCGTTCACCACGCGGTGCAGGAATGCCATCAAGACGAGCTGCGGCGCCGCCTCCTGGTAATCCACGCGCTCCACCACGAGCTCGCCGTGCTGCCGCCAGAACTCGGCGAAGCCGCGGAGCAGCCGGTCCACGTCGAGGCGCCCGTCCGGCGCTTTGTAGCGATGCGGCTCGGCGTCGATCGCCGCCTCGGCCGGGCTCGCGAGCACGCGCAGGATGATCTCGCGGTAGATGGGGTTGGCGATGCGCACCGGCAGATCCGGGGCGACCAGGCCGAGATCGACGGCGTGCTCGAAGTCCGCGTCGAACGTCTTTCCCCCGGTCAGCTCTCCGGCGAGCACGGGCTCGATGACGCGGCGCACGCGCTCCTCCTCGAGGCGCGCGAGCAGCGAGTCGAGGTGCGTGGCCCGCGCCAGGATGACGCGCTCCTTCGCGGCCTCGATGTGAGCGGCCGTGATCGGCTGGTCCCCCGGGACCTGGATCTTCTCGACCACCTCCCGCGCCAGCGCGTTCGTCAGCCACGGCTGCCCCTGCGCGAGCGCGAACGCCCGCGCGAGCGCCTCCTCGGCGAAGGGCTGCCCCGTCTCGGCGGTGTGCTGTCCGTACAGCTCGGGGACCTCCGCCTCCGTGAAATCGCCGAGCCGGAGCGACTCTTCCTTGATGTTGAACGGGCTCGACGAGCCCATCCGCACCGGGCCTCCGCCGCTCGCGGCCTTGTAGTCGCGGACATCGCGCGCCCCGCAGAGCACCAGCGACCACGGAAAGGCGACCGGGCGGTCCGGAAAGCCGGCGCGGAGCTGGCTCAGGACGGAGATCAAGCTGCTGCCGGTCAGCGCGTCGATCTCGTCGAACACGAGCACCAGCGGGCGGGGACACGCCTCCGCCCAGCGCGTGAGCTGGGTCTGGAGGTAGCCGGCCGCGGGCACCTCGATCGGCGCCGGCGGCCGGAGCTCCGGTGGGAGCGACAGGCGAGCGGCGCCCTCGATCGCGAGCCATATCCCCTTCACCGCCTGCTCGACGTCCTCGGGGAAGGCGCGCGCCGTCTCGCAGGAGAAGTGCAGCGCCGCATAACGCCCCTCCTCGGTGAGACGCCGGGCGAGCGCCTTCATCGTGGTGGTCTTGCCCGTCTGTCGCGGGGCATGGACGACGAAGTACGCCTGCTTGTCCACCAGCGCGCCGAAGCCCGGCAACCGTCGCCCCGCAGGGATCATGTAGTGTCGGTCCGGGCGGCAGGGGCCGGCGATGTTGAAGGTGCGCACGGTCCGGATGTACTACCGCGAACCGAGTCCCATGGCGAGCGACCGGCGCCCGGCGGCGCGCCGCCGGACCGGGCCCAGGCGCGCGCCCGCGGAGCGCCGCTCCCGTCAGCGACGAGCAGCGGCCGGCCGGCGGCAGCGCCTCACCGGAGCGCGCCGATGCCGAACGAGAGGCACGGCTCTCCGTCGCGCAGCGACACCGCCGCGAGCTGCTTCTCCGGCGGGTACATGTACCCGAACAGCGTGCACATCTCGTTGTCGCCGAAGCCGAAGGTGAGATCGTGGTCCGACGTGTTCCGGAACCTGCACGCGTACCGGAGCGAGTCGCCCTCCTCGAGCGCGATCGCCGGCCGGTACACCTCGATGTCGCCCTCCAGGTCGAACGCCCCGCCCTCGTAGACGCGCGCCTCGCCGCCGTCCTCGCGGACGACATCCACGTCGAAGGCCTCGGCGTAACGGTGCGTGTGGGGCATGAGAGACACGATGTTCCCTCCGAACGTCGAGCACGTGGCGCCGACGCTCCGGGTGGTGCGCGGCGGGACGAGGAAGTCGTTCACGTTCATGACGAACGGCACGAGCTCTTCCGTGCGCTCCGACATGGGCATGGTGAAGAAGTCGTAGGCGATCTCGACGACCGCGGGCTCGGCCGACGCGTTGAGCAGGTGGACGCTCGTCGCGATCTCGCGGGTCGTGTCCAGGGTGAAGCCCATCCCCTCGGGGAAGACGAGCGTCTCGTCGCCGACGACCTGGGTGGAGCTCGCGAAGAGGACGTCCGGGATGACCGCCGGCAGCGCGCCAAAGGCGTCGTCGGCGCCAGGATGGCAGTCCGGGTAGGGGTTCGGCCCGTACGACGGATTCACCGGCTTGGCGATGACGTTGCTGTGGTGCAGCCCGGCCGTCGTGTAGAGGCGCGCCGCGTGGACGGTCTCGTTCACGAGGGCAGGGAAGGGCCACGAGAGGCAGAACAGCGCCTCCTCGCCGGGCGAGAGGGTCCGCGGCGGCGCGATGATCCTGAAGCCGCTGCGCGGCGGCTCCGGCAGCCGGAGCCGGGTGAGCGGCGCGCCGAACGCGACGACGTTGTCCCGGTCGATGCGCTCTTCAGGCTCGTAGCGGGCGGCGGGGTGGACGCACCGGCCCCGGAAGAGCTCCTCGCCGGGCGCGCACGCCGCGGGCGGCGAGGACTCGAGTCCGGCGCAGGCAGGGAGGAGGGGAATCCAGAGGATGGGAATCCAGAGGAGACCCGACGAACGAGCGATATCCCTCGGGACGGAGCGGAGATTTGTAGTTCGCATTACGCGTCACCTGCGACCGGCGGCGCCTCACCGGAAGCCTCGACTGCCGATCTCCACCGCTCGTTCGGATCTCCCGTCGTCGACGAGCGCGGCCTCGCGCGGCCAGGGCGGAGCGCGCGGCCGCGCGGCGCTCGCGGCGCGACTGACCACAGCGCCGGCCGGCGCCGCCCAGCCGCCTCGACCGCCGGCGCGCCGGCCGCGCTTCGGGCGCAGGGCCCTCCGGCGCGCCCCGACGGCCTGGAACGCCGGGGAGGCGCCGCCGCGCCGCGGGGCCGCCCACGTGGATACCCGGTTCACCCGGGTCGACGCTGTGCGCAACAAGGGCGTGACGTGGGCGTCGCGGATCGTCTAGCATCCGCATGCCGAGGGGCATCAGGCCCCACCATCCCCTGCATCGCCCGACGACCACGCAGCGTGGTCCCAGCTCGTGGAGAGACAGCATTGAGCGAGCAAGCAACCGAGCCCGCCCTCCCCGTCACCGCTTTCGAGAGGCGCTTCAAGCACCCGCCGGGGCTCGTGATCCTCTTCTTCGCCGAGATGTGGGAGCGCTTTTCGTATTACGGCATGCGCGGCCTCCTCAAGCTGTATATGGCGAACTACCTGTTCGTCACCGCGCGCGAGGCGTACCAGGGGTGCCGCCAGCACGCGCCGCCGTGCGAGCTCGTCCCTGGCGATCCGGCCACGGTGTTCGCGTGGGAGTTCATCCGGGGCCTGCTCCCGAGCGCGCCCGCCGAGCAGGCGTCCATCCTCTACGGGCTGTACACGGGCCTCGTCTACCTCACCCCGTTCTTCGGCGGCATCCTCGCCGACCGGGTGTGGGGCCAGCGCAAGACGGTGGTGATCGGCGGCGTCCTGATGGCCATCGGACACTTCGTCATGGCCTTCGAGAACTCGTTCTTCCTCGCGCTGCTCCTGCTCATCCTCGGCAACGGCGCGTTCAAGCCCAACATCTCGACCCAGGTCGGCAGCCTGTACCCGAAGGGTGATCCGCGCCGCGACGGCGCCTTCACCATCTTCTACATGGGCATCAACCTCGGCGCCTTCATCTGCAACTTCGTGTGCGGCACGCTCGCCGCCGTCTACGGCTGGCACTACGGCTTCGCCGCCGCGGGCGTCGGGATGTGCCTTGGGCTCGTCGTCTACCTGATGGGGCAGAAGTACCTCGCCAAGGACAACCTCACCAAGGCGGCTGAAGGGACCGGCGAGGAGAAGCAGCCGCTCTCCAGCGACGAGTGGAAGCGCGTCGGCGCGCTCGTGGCGCTCTGCGCCCTCAATATCGTCTTCTGGGCGGTCTACGAGCAGCAGGGCAACACGATGCAGACCTGGGCCGACGAGAAGACCACGTGGCCCGTCCTCCTCGGCTTCCAGATCCCCTCGACGTGGTTCCAGTCGTGGAACCCGCTCTGCATCATCCTGTTCGCCCCGCTCCTCGACATCTTCTGGCGCTGGCAGGCGAAGCGCGGCACGGAGCCGACGAGCGTGTCGAAGATGGCGATCGGCTGCACCCTCCTCGGGCTGTCGTTCATCGTGATGATCCTCGGCGCGCAGGCGGTCGGCGACGGCAAGGGCAGCCTGTTCTGGCCGCTCTTCTGCACGCTGCTCCTCACGATCGGCGAGCTCTACCTGTCGCCCATCGGCCTGTCGCTCGTGACCAAGGTCTCGCCGGTGCGGATCGTCTCGATGATGATGGGCATGTGGTTCGTCTCGAGCTTCTTCGGCAACACGCTGAGCGGCTACATCGGCATCTTCTACACGCGCTGGCCGAAGGAGATGTTCTTCCTGCTCCTCACCGTCCTCGGCGTCGGCGCCGGCGCCGCGATGTTCGCGTTCAACAAGCCGCTCCGCCGGGTCATCGGCAGCCACTGACACGGACCGCCGCGCGGCGCGCCGTCGCGGCCATCGGGGGCGCGCCGCCGCGTCAGGGCGCCCGCGCGCCGCCGGGCTCGACGATCCGCTCGTCGAGCACCGCGAGCCGCCCCGCGGGCAGCGCGCCCCCGATGGCCGCGACGGCGCGGCGGACGCTCTCCAGCGTGCTGCACGAGGCCACGTCGACGAAGAGCCGCCCCGACTCGGGCCAGGAGTGCAGCGCCACGTGCGACTCGCTGACGACCGCGCACGCGGTGATGCCCTGCGGCGAGAACGGGACGACCACCATCTCGAGCAGGGTGAACGGCCCGGCGGCCACCGCGGCCTCCAGCGCCCCGCGGAGCGCGGCCTTGCTGTTCAGGAAATCGAAGGGGCAGCCTTCGAAGTGGGCGAGGGCGACGTACAACCGCATCGTGGGCGAGGCGCGCAGCGGCGGCGCCGCGCTGGCCGCCGAGGATAGCCGAGGCCGGGCGGCGCGGGACCGGAATCGGCGCGGCCCGGGCCGAGGGGGCGCGCCGGCGAGCTCACGCCAGGGGCGCGCCGGCGAGCTTCACGCCAGGGGCGCGCCGATCGGCGCGGGGGCCCGGGGGGCGCCGGCCTGCGCCGCGGCCTCGACGCAGACGCGGACCTCCTCCAGGAGCTCCTGGAGGCCCAGCTCGCCCTTCTGGAACACCCGCTCGGTGCCCATCCGGAGCCGCGCGCGATCCTCGTCCGTGAGCTCCTTGGCCGTGAGCACGATGAGCGGCATCCGGCGCCAGTGCTCGTGGAGGCGCAGCCGCTCGATCAGCTCGAACCCGTCCATCTCGGGCATCATCAGGTCGACGATGGCCGCGTCGGGCGCGTCCGCGTCGGTCGCCAGCAGATCGAGCGCGAGCCGGCCGTTCGCCGCCGACACCGCGTCGCAGCCCGACCTGCGCAGCATCCCCTCGAGCACCTCCCGGCTCGGCGCGTCGTCCTCGACCACGAGGACGCGCGGGCTGCGCCCGCTCCGGAGCGCGCACCGCGCGAGCGCGCGCTCCAGCGCCTCGCGCTCCACCGGCTTCGTGATGTAGTCCGCGGCGCCGAGCGAATAGCCGATGCCCCGCTCCTCGACGATCGAGATGACGATCACCGGGATCGACGCGAGCGCCGGGGTCGACTTGAGCGCCGAGAGCACCCGCCAGCCGTCCATCTCGGGCATCAGGAGATCGAGCGTGATCACGTCGGGGAAGAGCGTGCCGGCGAGGCGCAGCCCCTCCCGCCCGCCCGGCGCGAGCGCCACGTGGTGGCCGAGCGCCTCGATGTGCCGCTTGAGCAGGTCGCGCACCGTGGCGTCGTCGTCCACCACGAGGACGAGCCGCTGGGCGTCCGCGTGGCCCGGCGCCCACGCCTCGGCGCCCGCGCGACCGTGGCCGTCCGCCGCGCCGCCCCGCGCCGCGTCGTCGGGCGGCGCCGCGAGCGGCAGCCGCACGCGGAACGTGGAGCCCTTGCCGACCTCGCTCTTCACCTCGATGGCGCCGCCCATGAGCTCGACGAGCCGCTTCGTGATCATGAGGCCCAGCCCGGTGCCGCCGTACCTGCGCGAGGTCGACGCGTCGGCCTGGACGAACGGCTGGAACAGCCGCTTCAGCTGCTCCTCCGTCATCCCGATGCCCTCGTCCTCGACCTCGAGGTGCAGCGCCGGCCGGCCGGGCCCGCGCTCGACCGAGACCCGCACCCGCACGGCGCCATCGGCGGTGAACTTCGCCGCGTTGCTGAGCAGGTTGTAGAGGATCTGCCGCGTCCTCCGCGGGTCGGCGTGCAGGGTGATCGCGCCGTCGGGGCGGTGGATCGAGAGCGTGTTCCGGCGCTGCGCGACCAGCGGGCGCACGGTCGAGGTCACCTCGTCGAGCAGCGCCTGGACGTCGAACGACTCGGGGTGGAGCTCCATCCTGCTCGCCTCGATCTTCGACAGGTCGAGGACGTCGTTGATGAGGCCGAGGAGGTGGGCGCCGGCCTGGTGGATCTTCTTCAGGTCCGCCACGAACGCCTGGTTGCCGAGCTCGATCGCGTCCTCCTGGAGCATCTCGCTGTAGCCCAGGATCGCGTTGAGCGGCGTGCGCAGCTCGTGGCTCATGTTGGCGACGAACTGGCTCTTCGCCAGGTTCGCGCGCTCGGCCGCCCGCGCCATGGCCTCGGCGTGCGTCTTGGCCTCCGAGAGCTGCCGGTTCACGACCTCGGCCCGCTCCATCGCCTGGGACAGCGCCTGCTCGGTCTCCTTGTGCAGGGCGATCTCCTGCTGCAGCTGCTCGTTCTGCCGATCGAGCTCCTCCTCGACGAGCTCCCGGCTCTCCCACGAGAGGACGAGCCACCACGCGCCGACGCCGATGAGGACCACGACCGCGGCGTAGAGCTTGATGAACGCGGCGAGGACCTCGGGCCGCGCCTCGGCGGTCAGGGCGGCGCTCCAGTAGAAGAGCCCGAAGAGCGCCCCGACGACGCCCGCCATGGCGGCGAACACGAGCGCGAAGCGCAGGAGCCTCGACGAGAGCCGCGCCGACAGCCGCTCCGCCACGAAGGCGCGGAGCGCCGTCGCCCGGCGCGCGGCCGCCCCGGGCCGGGGCGTCTTGCAGACGTCGTGGCAGCGCGCGTCCAGCGTGCAGCAGAGCGAGCAGATCGCCCCCTCGTACACGGGGCAGTACGCCATGTCCTGCGGCTCGTAGCCGTGCTCGCAGACGCAGCACTGCTCGATCCCAGGGGCCTTGTCGCTCGGGAAGTGGGTGTTCTCGCGGGCGATGTAGTACTTGCCCCGGGTGAGCCAGGCGAGCGCGGGGGACAGCGCGAACGCGAGGCCGAGCGCGATGAACGAGGAGTACGCCGCGGCGGCGGGGCCGAACAGCCCGGCGAAGCAGAGGATGGACGCCGCGGCGCCCGCGCCCATCGCGCCGACCCCCACCGGGTTCACGTCGTAGAGGTGCGCCCGCTTGAACTCGATGGTCCGCGGGCTCAGCCCGAGGGGCTTGTTGACGACGAGGTCGGCCACGATCGCGCCGATCCACGCGATCGCGACGCTGGAGTAGATCGCGAGCACCTTCTCGAGGGTATGGAAGACCCCGAACATCATGAGGAGGAGCGCGATCGCGACGTTGAACACGAGCCACACGACGCGGCCGGGGTGGCGGTGCGTGAGCCGCGAGAAGAAGTTCGACCACGCGAGCGACCCGGCGTAGGCGTTGGTCACGTTGATCTTGAGCTGCGAGACGACGACGAACGCCATCGCCGCGAGGAGGACGACGCCGCGGTTCGAGAAGACGTGCTCGTAGCCGGCCAGGTACATCACCACCGGCCGGAGCGCCGCGTCCACGCTCGAGCCCTGCCGCACCGCGAGCGACGCGAGGAAGCCGCCGGCCAGCTGCTTGGCGCCGCCGAGCAGGATCCACCCGGGGCCCGCCAGGATCAGCGCGGTCCACCAGAGGCGGCGGTTCGATCGCGTCCTGTCCGGCATGAACCGCAGGTAATCCACCTGCTCGCCGATCTGCACGATGAGGGAGAAGCTCACGCTGGCCGCGAGGCCGAAGAGGACCGGGTCGAACCGGTCGCCGCCCTCCGACCTGCCGGCGAAGCTTGTCCAGCCGGAAAGCGCCTCCGGGTCCTTGTGGAGCACGAAGACGAACGGCAGCGCCATGAGCACGAGCCACAGCGGCTGGGTCCAGAGCTGGAACTTGTTGATCAGGGTCACGCCGTACAGCACGAGCGGGATGATCACCGCCGAGCACAGGAGGTACCCGGGCACGAGCGGCAGCCCGAAGTAGAGCTCGAGGGCCTGCGCCATGATGGCGGCCTCGAGGGCGAAGAAGATGAACGTGAACGACGCGTAGATGACCGACGTGATCGTCGAGCCGATGTAGCCGAACCCCGCGCCCCGCGTCAGGAGGTCCATGTCGAGGTTGTACGTCGCCGAGTAGTACGAGATCGGCAGTCCCGTGAGGAAGATGATGGCGCTGGAGACGAGGATCGCCCAGAGCGAGTTCGTGAACCCGTAACTGACGATCAGCGAGGCGCCGATGGCCTCCAGCGCGAGGAACGAGATCCCGCCGAGCGCCGTGTTGGCGAGGAGCGCCGGGGACCATTTCCGGAACGACCTCGGCGCGTAGCGGAGGGAGTAGTCCTCCATGGTCTCGTTGGCGACCCAGCTGTTGTACGCGCGCCGCTCCCTGACGATGGTGTGGATGACCTGCATGGCTCGCCGCTCCGCGCCTGTCCGCGGCACGCCCCGGACAGGCGCCCTCGTGTTCACGGTACTTCGCCCTGGGGAGCGCCCCGCGCGCGCCCCGGCCCGCGCGGCCCCTCGCTCAGCCCGCGCCCTGCTCGCCCGCGCCGCCCCGCGCGCGCCCGGCCGGTGCGCGCTGCGCCTCCTCGGCGCGCGCCTGGTGCTCCCGGAGCAGGGTGACATAGGCCTCCTCGCATTGCCTGAGCCGCTTGAGCTCGAGGCAGGCGCGGATGCGCGCCTGGAGCAGGACCATGTTGAACGGCTTTGTCACGTAGTCCTCGGCGCCGCACTCGATGCCGCGCGCCACGTCGCCGAGCTTGTCGGACGCGGAGAGCAGGACCACCGGGGCGAGGCCGAGGCGCCCCTCGTCCCGCAGCTTCTCCAGCACGTCGAGGCCGCTCAGGTCCGGCATGACGAGATCGAGCAGGATCAGGTCGTAGTCGTTCTCGCGGATGAGCTGCAGCGCGGTGCGCCCGCCGGGCGCCTGGTCCACCTCGTACCCCCGCCGCTCGAGGCACGCGGTCAGCATGTCGCGGTTCACGGAGTTGTCGTCGACGACGAGCAGGCGCCCGCCGAGGCTCCCGGCCCTGGCCGGGGCGATGAGCGCGGGAGGGGTGGCCTCGTCCTGAACGGGTGACAGCCCGAGCCACGGGGCCTTCGGGAGGCCGCTCTGCGAGTAGCCCGCGATGAGGTTGCGCAGCATCACCCCCGCCGCCTGGATCCTGCAGAGGATGGGGATCAGCGCGAACCGCTCCTCGCGCTCGAACCGGGAGAGCAGCTCGGCGCAGAGCGGCTCGATCTTGCTCGTGTGCGGCTCGGTGGCGTCGTTGAGCTCGCGCAGGCTGCGGAGCAGCGCCTGCGAGTCGCGGCCGCCGAGCGCCTCCTCGGAGATGCGCTCGTTCACCTGGGCGAGCACGGAGGCCCCGATGCCCCGGAGCCCGTTGAGCGCGTCGAAGGTGCTCGTCGGCGCGTCGAGGGGCAGGCACTCGAGGAGGTGGTCGCCGTAGCCGACGATCGCGGTGAGCGAGGTGCGGAGCTCGTGGCGGAGGTGCGCGACGAGCGATCTCCAGAGCTCCTGCCTGCCGGGCCTGTCGCTCGCGGCGCCGCGCCCGGCGAGGGGATCGGCCGGGCGCTTCACGGCGACTCCCGGGCGAGCAGCGTCTGGATCTTGGCGTCGAGGCGCTCGATCTCGACGGGCTTGATGTCGTAGTCGTCGCCTCCCGCCTCGATGGCCTGCTCTCGATCGCTGCTCATCGCATGGGCGGTGAGGACGATGATGGGGATGTCCCTGGTGCGCGTGTCCCCCTTGAGGCGGCGCGTCGCCTCGAGGCCGTCGATGTTGGGCAGGCCGACGTCCATGAGGATCAGCTGCGGCCGCGCGGCCCGCGCCAGCTCCACCCCCGACTCGCCGTCCACGGCGGTCACCACGGCGTATCCACGGCGGAGCAGGCGTCGCGATAACATGTCACGGTTCATCTCGTTGTCTTCGACGAGGAGAATGGTGGTCATGAGTTCGCCCCCCTTGAAAGCAAGATCCCCGCGGCGCCCCGCGCCGCCCGCGAGCGCCGCGCCGGCAGGAAGCCAGTCCGCCTAGAAGAGCCCCGGAGCGGTCGTGTCCCCCGTCCGCGCCGCCTTCGTCGATTCGATGTTTCGTACGTTACGGTATCGGTTTTTGGGGATCCATAGAAATCGGTGTTTGCCATCGCCAGAGGCGTGCTGCTCGGAGAGCGAATGTCCGCGGCCCGAGCCTCTCCTGGAAGGGGAGCTGCGTTGTGTCCAGCACGTGTCGAGCGGTGATGGAGAGCGCGGCGAGGCCACGAGATGGCCTGTCGCAGTTGGATGAGTGGATTCGGGACGTACGCTGCCGGAGCGCGCCGCGCCTCGGTCGCTCAGCGCCGCGCGATCTCGACGATCTGCCGCACGCGCTGGCCGCCGAGGTCGAAGCGGCCCTCGAGCCCCGCGAACACGAAGCTGTTCACGCGGCTGCCCCGGACCTCGTGGGCGGCGCTCGCGCCGCCGGCGCGCTCCAGGAAGAACACGTTGAGCCCGCCGCCGATCGACGGGCCGAGCGCCACGCTGTCCGACATGCGGACATCGATCGTCGCGGTGAGGCGCGCGACCTCGACGCCGTGGGTGAACGTGTCGCGCTCCTGGCCGGGCGCCGCCGTCCAGAGGGCGCGGTAGCCGCTGCCGAGCGCGATCACCGGGTCGATGCGCTGGAACGGCGCGAGGTGGAACCTCGCCTCGGCGCCCGCGGTCAGGCCGCGGACGTCGGTGTCGCGCCGGTCCGGGCCCGCG
The DNA here is from genome assembly GCF_000418325.1 of Sorangium cellulosum So0157-2. GTDB lineage: Bacteria > Myxococcota_A > Polyangia > Polyangiales > Polyangiaceae > Sorangium > Sorangium cellulosum_D. Next base: position 9,643,951 of record NC_021658.1, on the reverse strand, counting down.
GCCATGTACTGCTCGTAGCTCGACGTCAGGCCGAGGCCGAGCTTCGGCGTCGCGCGGTAGCCGAGCTTGAGGGCGACGCCGGCGCCGGGGCCCGACACGTCGCGGATGCGCCGCTCGCTCCCGATGTCGCCGAACCCCTGCGTGTACCCGGCGCCGACCCCGAGCTCGAGCGCGTTGCCCGGCGCCCTGAGGGGCGAGCTCAGGTAGCTCGGCGAGACCTCGCCCTCGTAGTCCTGCGCCGAGGCGGCGCGCGCGCACAGCGCGCCGAGCGCGGCCGCGGCGACCGCGAACCCCGTGTTTGCCTTCATTGCGGATCCTCCTCGTTCGCGGCGCCGCGAGGCGGCGGAGCCGATCCGCGCGCCACGATCCGCGCTGCGCGGCCGGCGCCGCGCGAGCCGCCCGGGGACGCCGCTCGCGGGGGCGCGGAGCATCGCGTGTGCCACGGCGGCGGCGAGCACCGCCTTCTCGGTCGCGGGCGGGCGGAGGGCGGCGCGCGAGGCCGACGGCCGCTCACGGCGCGGCGCGCGAGGCCGACGGCCGCTCACGGCGCCACGCCGCGAGGCCGCCGGCCTACCAGCGGTGGAAGGCCGGGTGCCCTTCCTTGACGGCCACGAACGTCCCGCGGCACGTCGCCGTGACCCGGCCCCCCGCCTCCAGGGTCGCCTCGACCACCACGCGGTCGCCCTCGGCCTCCGCGACCTGCGCCCGCAGGCGCACCGGGCCGAGCGGCGTCGGCTTCTTCAGCTTCACGTGGAAGTCCGCCGTCACCGTGCACGGCGGCGCGTCGGCCCCCCGCGCCTGCATGAGGTGGTGGGCCGCGGTCCAGTTCGAGTGGCAGTCGAGCAGCGCCCCGAGGATGCCGCCGTTGACCATCCCGGGGAACGCCTCGTGGTGCGGCTCCGGCGTGAAGTCGCAGACCACCGCGTCGCCCTCGACGCGGCTCTTCAGCCGGAGCCCCTTGTCGTTCGCGGGCCCGCACCCGAAGCACCGGCTCTCCGGCGCGTACCGGTCCTGCAGGCTCGCGGCTCCGCTCAACGGCTGCCCCCCACGAACGCCTCGTCCATCAGCATCTTCTGCTCGAGGAGGTGGCTCGCCCGCGACCCGGTCGCCGGGCTCGCGCTCGGCGCGCGGCTCACGCACGAGAGCGGCAGCCGGTCGCCGATCTTGTTCCGGAGCACCGCGAGGATGTGGTACCAGGCCCCGTAGTTGCGCGGCTCCTCCTGCACCCACACGAGCGGCGTGCCGTCCTTGTAGGGCGCGAGCGCGTTCACGATCTCGTCGTTCAGCGGGAAGAGCTGCTCCAGCCGCAGGATCGCCACGTCCTTGAGCCCGCGCGTCTCCCGCGCCAGCGCGAGGTCGTAGTACACCTTGCCCGAGCAGAGCAGGATCCGCTTCACGTCGGCCGGATCGACCCCGCTCGTGTCGGGCAGCACGCGCTGGAACTGGCCCTCGGCGAGGTCCTGGATCGTCGACACGGGCCGGTGCGGGCCCTTCGACGTCGCCGGGACGCGCAGCAGGCTCTTCGGCGTGGCGATGATGAGCGGCTTGCGCCACGGGCGGTGCACCTGCCGCCGCAGCACGTGGAACAGCTGCGCCGGCGTCGTCAGGTTGCACACCTGGATGTTGTCCTCGGCGCTGTTCTGCAGGCAGCGCTCGATGCGCGCGCTCGAGTGCTCCGGCCCCTGGCCCTCGTAGCCGTGCGGCAGGAAGAGCACGATGCCGCTCAGGCGGTGCCACTTGTCCTCGCTCGACGTGAGGAACTGGTCGACGATGACCTGCGCGCCGTTGAGGAAGTCGCCGAACTGCGCCTCCCAGATGACGAGCCCGTCCGGGTAGTCGAGGCTGTAGCCGAAGTCGAAGCCGAGCACGCCCGCCTCGCTGAGCGGGCTGTTGTACGCCTCGAACCGCGCCGGCGCCTTGGCGACGCTCGACAGCGGCGCGAAGCGCGCGCTCGTCTCCACGTCGCGCAGCACCGCGTGCCGGTGGCTGAAGGTGCCGCGCTGCACGTCCTGCCCGGAGAGCCGCACCGGCGTCCCCTCGGCGAGCAGCGACGCGTAGGCGAGCATCTCGCCCGTGCCCCAGTCGAACGGCTCGCCGGCGACGAGCTTGTCGTGCCGCTGCTTGAGCGTCGGCAGCACCTTCGGGTGCGCCTTGAAGCCCTCGGGCAGCTCGAGGAGCCGCTCGGACAGCGCGATGAGCCGCTCGGCCGGCACGCTCGTCGGCACGTCCGGCGTCGCGTGATCGGCGCCGCCGCGGTAGTGCGTCCACACGCCGCCCATCGAGTAGAGCACCGGCGCGAAGCCCTTCTGCTTCACCTCGTCGAGCGCGGCGGCGAGCGCCTCGCGGCGCCGCACCACGATCTCCTCGGCCTTCTCCGCGGTGACCTGGCCGAGCTCCATGAGGCGCCGGACGTAGACCTGCCGCACGGTCGGCTTCTTGTCGATCGCGGCGTACATCCGCGGCTGCGTGTAGCGCGGCTCGTCGCCCTCGTTGTGGCCGTACTTGCGGTAGCAGTACATGTCGATGACCACGTCCGAGCCGAAGCGCGAGCGGTAGTCGATCGCGAGCTGCGCGACGTGGGCGACCGCCTCCGGGTCCTCGCCGTTCACGTGGAACACCGGGACCTTGAGCATCCGCGTGATGTCGGACGCGTAGCGGGTCGAGCGGCTCTCCATCGGGTCGGTCGTGAAGCCGACCTGGTTGTTCACGATGACGTGGACGGTGCCGCCGGTCGTGTAGCCCTTCAGGTTCATCATGTTGAGCGTCTCGGCGACGACGCCCTGCCCGATGAACGCCGCGTCGCCGTGGATGAGCAGCGGCATCACGCGGCGGCGCGCGTCCTCCGCGCCGTCGGCGAGCCGCCGGTCCTGCTTCGCGCGGACGCGGCCCTGAACGACGGGGTTCACGAACTCGAGGTGGCTCGGGTTGAACGTGAGCGTGAGGTGGACGTTGCGCCCGTTCTCGAGCGTGCGGTCGGTCGAGTAGCCGAGGTGGTACTTGACGTCGCCGCTGCCGAGGTGGCGCTCCGCGTCCTTGTCCTCGAAGGCCGCGAAGATCTCGCGCAGGCTCTTGTCCATGATGTTCGCGAGGACGTTGAGCCGGCCGCGGTGCGCCATGCCGACCACGATCTCGTCGACCTCGTGCGACCCCGCGCGCTCGATGATGAGGTCGAGCAGCGGGATGAGGCTCTCGGCGCCCTCGAGCGAGAAGCGCTTCGTCCCCGCCTCGTAGGACTTGTGGATGAACTGCTCGAAGATCTCGGCGTCGGAGAGCTTCGTCAGGATCCGCAGCTGCTTCTGGCGGTCGAGCGTCAGGCGGTTGCGCGTCGACTCCATCTGCTGCTGGAGCCACTGGCGCGCCTCGGGCTCCTCGATGAACGTGAACTCGACGCCGATCGAGCGGCAGTACGTCTCCTCGAGCCGGCGGATGATCTCGCGCAGCGTGAGGACGGGCGGCACGCCGGCGAGGTCGGTCGTCGGGAAGGCGAGGTCGAGGTCCTCGACGCGCAGCCCGAAGTTCGTGAGGTCGAGCTCGGGCGGCGTCGCGGGCGGCAGGCCGAGCGGGTCGACGTGCGCGAAGAGGTGGCCGCGCACGCGGTAGGCGTTCACGAGGGCGTAGACGCGCGCCTTGAGCGCCGCCTCCGCGAGCACCTTCAGATCGCGCGACGTCTCGAGCGAGGTCGGGTGCTCGCTCAGCGTCTGCGCGAACGCGGCCTCCAGCGTCTTCGCGGCCTCCCCGTTCGTCTTGCCGTGCCCGTTCCCCGGCGCCGCCGACGGCCGCTGGGCTTGCGGCTGGACGGACGGCAGCGCGGCCGGAGCGGGCAGCCTGATCGGCGCGGCGCCGCCGTTCTTGCCCTCGAAGAACGAGCGCCAGCCGGGGTCTACCGACTCCGGGTTCTCGAGGTACTGCGCATAGAGCTCCTCGACGAGCCCTGCATTGATTCCGAAATCAAGCTGCATCGTGGTTCGGCGTGCAAATAACGCGTGTCGGGGCGGCACGCTAGAGTCGTTTTCCGATGGCCTCGCTGCATAGGGCGGAACATCGTCCGGGCAAGGGGTCCGAGCGCCTGGAGAAACGGTAGGGAGAAGCGGTAGAAGGGGGGCCATGGATCAAGACCGCGCAACCCCGGGTCGAGGACCGGCGCCCGCCGTCCTCCCCATCGACCGTTTCCGGGACCACCTCTTCCACGACGGGAGCCTCGGCCTCTGGCTGGACGTGAGCCGGATCCGCTTCGAGAAAGACTTTTTCGCCACGATGGATCCGCGCATCCAGGCGGCGCTCGCCGAGATGGCGGCGCTCGAGGGCGGGAGCATCGCCAACCCCGACGAGGACCGCCGGGTCGGCCATTACTGGCTGCGCGCGCCGGAGCTCGCGCCCGAGGCCGCGCTGCGCGCCGCGATCGAGGCGACGAACGCGCGGATCCTGAGCTTCGCCGCGGACGTGCACGCGGCGCGGGTGCGGCCGGAGCGGGCGGCCCGCTTCCGCAAGGTGCTGGTCGTCGGGATCGGCGGCTCGGCGCTCGGGCCGCAGTTCGTCGCGTCGGCGCTGGGGACGCCGGCCGACCGGATGCAGCCGTATTTCTTCGACAACACGGATCCGGACGGGATCGATCGCACGCTGGACGCCATCGGGGACGACCTCGGCGCGACGCTCGCGGTGATCATCTCGAAATCGGGCGGGACGAAGGAGACGCGCAACGGAATGCTCGAGCTCGAGGCGGCGTACCGGCGGCTCGGCCTCTCGCTCGGGGCGCACGCGGTCGCGGTGACGGGGGAGGGGAGCGAGCTCGACAAGTACGCGGCGAAGCACGGCTTCCTGGCCCGGTTCCCGATGTGGGACTGGGTCGGCGGGCGGACGAGCGAGCTCTCGGCGGTCGGCCTCTTGCCGGCGGCGCTGCAGGGGCTGTCGATCCTGGAGATGCTGCAGGGGGCGCGCGAGATGGACGAGGTCACGCGCTCGAAGGAGGTGCTCCGGAACCCGGCGGCGCTGCTCGCGCTCGCCTGGTACTCGGCGACGGGCGGCGTGGGCCGGAAGGACATGGTGCTGCTCCCGTACAAGGACCGGCTCGAGCTCTTCTCCCGGTATCTCCAGCAGCTCGTGATGGAGTCGCTCGGCAAGCGGCTCGATCGCCAGGGCAAGGAGGTGTGCCAGGGGATCGCCGTCTACGGCAACAAGGGCTCGACCGACCAGCACGCGTACGTGCAGCAGCTCCGCGACGGGCTCGACAACTTCTTCGTCACGTTCATCGAGGTGCTGCGCGATCGCGCGCCGTCGCGCGGCGCGATCGAGGTCGACCCCGGCGTCACGACGGGCGACTACCTCTCCGGCTTCCTGCAGGGGACGCGCAAGGCGCTCAGCGAGAGCGGGCGCGAGTCGATCACGATCACGATCGAGACGGTCGACGCGCGCGCCGTCGGCATGCTGATCGCGCTCTACGAGCGCGCGGTCGGGCTGTACGCGTCGCTCGTGGGCATCAACGCGTACCACCAGCCCGGCGTCGAGGCCGGCAAGAAGGCCGCGCAGGAGGTGCTGGATCTGCAGGCCAAGGTGCTCGCGGCGCTGGCCGCGGGCGCGGGGCGCGCGCTGAAGCTCGAGGAGATCGCGGGCGCGGCGGGCACCGGCGACGTCGAGACGGTCTTCTGGATCCTGCGCCACCTCGCGGCGAACCCGGAGCGCGGCGTGGTCCGGGAGCTGCCGCAGGGGGGCTCGCCGTTCGACGCGACGTACCGGCTGGCGCGGTGAGCGGAGGGCGCAGGGGGGCGCCGGGAGCCGGGATGGGCTCCCGGCGCGCGCCGCTCAGAAGCGGACGCGCAGGGTCCCGCCGGTCGGGCCGACGAGGAGCTCGGGGGCGTGGAGCGACGTGTTGCGCGGGATGTCGTGGCGCACCCAGACCTTCGGGTTGGAGGCGAGGCCCGCGACGAGCAGCGCGAAGCCCGTCACCTGCGTGAGACCGTTGAGGAGCACGAGGGAGCCGGCGACCCGGCCGCCGTCGTCGGAGAAGTCGACGTCCTCGCCCGTGGCGAGCGTGATGAACGGGCCGCCCACGGGTACGAGCAGCGGCGCGTAGCTGTCGGCCTCGCTCTCTCCCTCGCTGAGGATGCTCCCGGCCGTGAGCGCGGCGAGAGCCCACGCGGTGCCGAGGACGATGGACCCCGCGACCAGCAGCCGGCGACTCTTCTGCGTCTCGAGGCGATAGCCCTGCGGCGCGGGCTCGCCTTCCTTGAAGGGCAGCGTCCGCGGCATGCCGAGGATGAAGCTCGACGCATACGACGCGTAGTCCGCCGGCGGCGCGTAGCCGGGCGGCGCGTAGCCGGGCGGCGGCGCGTAGCCCGGTGGCGGTGCGTAGCCGGGCGGCGGCGCGTAGCCGGGCGGCGGCGCGTAGCCGGGCGGCGGCGCGTAGCCGGGCGGCGGCGCGCTCTGCGGTGACGGAGCGTCGCTCTCCGCTGCGGCCGGGGTCGCGAGCGCGAGCACGCCGAGCAGCGCGGGCATCGAGAGGACAGCGCGGATCGCGCTCACGTGGGTCTCCCTTCGGGGTGAGAGCCGCTGGCGCAGGCTCGGCGGATCAGAATCGCCATCGGAGCTCCGCGGACGACGCGCCGATCGAGATCGCAGGCCACGGGGACGCAGCGTGTTCGGGATCGCGCGGGCTCACCTTGAACTGCCGCTCCAGGTAGACCTCCTCGTTCGCCAGGCCGGCCGCAAACAGGAGCAGCCCGCCCACCTGGGCCACGGCGCCGGCCGTGAGCCAGAAGATGCCCGCGCCCTCGGCGTCCAGGGTCGACGTGCCGATCATCGGGCCGACGAACGGGATGAACAGCGGCCCGAACTCGTCGAAATCCTCCTCCGCGAGGATCGCGACGCCCGCGACCGTGAACGAGAGCGCGTACGAGATGCCGAACGTCAGGAGCCCCGCGCCGACGAGCGCGCGATCCGCCCTGGTCTTGAGCGCGTAGCCGCGCGGGATCGGGTCGCCCTCCTCGTACTGGATGGTCCGCGGGTTCGCCCACGGCGGGAGCGGCGGCGGTGGCAGCAGGTAATAGCCCGGCGGGACGGGCATCGGCGCGCCGTCCGGAGGCGCGGGAGGAGCGTTCACGGGCGCGGGAGGAGCGCTCGCGGGCGCGGGAGGAGCGCTCGCGGGCGCGGGAGGAGGAGGAGCGCTCGCGCGCTCGCGGGCGCGGGAGGAGCGCTCGGCGCGGCGGGAGCCGCCGTCGTGCCGCCGAGCGCGGGCCCCTGCGGCGCGCCAGGCACCTGCGCGGCCGCGGGCGCGGCGAGCCCGAGCAGCGCGGCGAGCACCGCGGCGGCCTGCGCGCCGCGGGCGCGCGGCGCGGCGAGGCGGCGACGCGGCACGATACTCCCTTCCGTTGGCCCGATCGGCATGCTGGCTCCGTCGCGCTCGCGGCGACTCCGAGGAACTGCGGGTGGCTTCGGCGCGGCGAGGCCAGAATACGCGGACCGTTCGCGAACTCAACGAGGCGCGCACGATGTCCGCGCGCCGCGGCGAGGAGCGCCGGACGGCGCCCCGCGCAGCGCGAGCGCGGCCGCGTCTTCGACGAGAGCGGCGCCGTCGAGCCGGACGTCGGGCTCGAACCCGCGCAGCTCGACGAAGTCGCCGAGCGGGTCGCGGTACGCGCGGGTGCCGAACGAGAGGGTGACGCCCGAGCGCGGGAGCCGGAAGAGCGCGATCTCGCCGACGCTCATGCCGCCGCGGGTGTTCTGCCCGACCACGAGGACGCCTGGGATCTGCCGCGCCAGCGCGAGCAGCATCTCGCACGCCGACGCGCAGCCGCGGTCGACGAGGAACACGGCGCGCCCCTCGAGCGGCCCCGCCGCCCGCCCGCGGACCAGCGCGCCGCGGGTCGTGAGCTCGACGCGCGGCGCCGCGCCGCTGCGGTCCGCGGCGCGACCCCGCAGCGCACCGGCGAGGCGCTCGAGCGCGGCGAGGTGCTCGACGAAGCGCGGCCGCGCCTCGGGCGGGACGTCGCCGCGCTCGAGCCGGCGGCGGGCGCTGTTGGCGCGCCCCTCGGCCGCGGCGACGGAGAGGACCTCGCGCTCGTCGAGCGCGCAGAGCGGCGCGTCGGTGAGCGCGAGCGCGAAGCGCTCGGCGAAGAGGTAGTTGCCGCCGGCGTTGCCGCGCAGGTCCACGACGAAGGCGGGCGCTCGCCGCAGCTCGGCGGCGAGCGCGGGGAGCGCCGCGAGCGCCGGGGCGGCGGCGGTGCTGAAGGTGCGGATGGCGAGCACCGGGACGCCGTCGCGGCTCCGCGTGAGCTCGACGGGCGGGCCGGCGCGGCGCGGCGCATCGGACCGCCGCGCCGGGGCCTCGGTCCGGGCGTCGGCGCCGCGGCCGGCGCACGTCGCCGGGGCGGCGGGCGCGGGCGCAGGGGCGGCGGGCGCGGTCGCCGGCGCGGCGGTGAGCCGGAGCGGCGCGCGGCCGCCGTGGCCGAACGCGAGGTGGCCGTCCGGCGCCGCGAACACGTCGCGCAGGAGCCGCGCGAGCTCGCCGGGGCGCCACGCCGCGCGGCCGCGGAGCGCGGCCGCGGCCCGAGCGAGCGCGAGCGGCGCGGGCGCGGGCGAGCGCCCGTCGAGGCCCGCGTAGGCGTGCTCGAAGGCGTAGCGCGCGTCGTCGAGATCGAGGATCGCCTCGGCCGAGGACACGGTCCGCGGCTCCCCGTCGAGGTCGCCGTCCGCGATGCGCAGGCTCCGGAGCGGCGCCGGCGCCTGCGAGGGGGCGACCGCCGGCGCCGGGGCGCACGCGAGCGCGGCGCACGCGAGCGCGGCGCACGCGAGCGCCACGAAGGAGCGCGACGCGGTCGCGGCGCGGCGAGGCCGGCGGAGCGAGCTCTCGGGGGGCACGGCGCGCGAGGGTGCGACGGCGCGCGCCGCCGGCGCAACCGCAGCCGCTCGGGCTCGTGAAGGAGATCACGGCATCGCAGCGAGATCCAGGGCCCGGCGCGACGGCGCGGCGCCCGTCACCGCGCGCCGGCGAGCCGCGCGACGAACCCGCGCGGCTCCGCGTCGGCCTGGCTGCCGAGCGGCTCGTCGAGCCCGAGGCCGACGATTCCGGCCACGTTCCCCCCGACGTAGAGGGGACCGCCGGGCGCCCCGCCGGCCGCGACGGCGCGCACGTCGGTGGAGCCGGCCCCGTCGAGCGTCGACGCCGAGACGACCTGCGCCCAGGCGCGGGGACGTTGGATGCGCGAGCACTCCGGCAGCCTCGCCCGCGGGGTGGGCCAACTCTGATGGCGAGATTGGGACCGGTTACCCTCGCGATGGCCAGGCACCAGCCTGCACGATCGAGCGGCAACTATCGCGAGCGTCAACACCACGTCCTCATGGGGCCAAGCTGTGGTTGCCGGCGATCCGTTCTACCGGACCGGGCGCCAACAGAATGGGCGTGGCGCCGTGTGCCGCACCTCCCGCTCAGGCGCGTCGTGCTCGTAGGCATCGTGCTACGTGTATCGTTCGATATACCCTGGCTTCCATGTCTCCGCTAGTAAGCCCTCAATGTCCCCTTCGATGAGTCGTTTCCACAATTCCAAGACACGCGCTTTGGGAACGGCGATCATGTGCCGCTCGCCGCCTTTCCCGAGGTGCTCGAAGATTAGTCGTCCATCTCGATGAGCCGACATGCTCCACCCAGAGTCATCATGGATAACGGCGACGTCTCCATGTTCGCGGTCCGCGGAGGCAAGCTCGTCATAGAGATCAGAAAGGCTTTCCAAGGGTGGATTTTCATCGCCAGAACCATCGGTGTGAATGATGCTGAACATGGTAGAATCCTCCTGGGTTGGCGGAGCGCCTGCTGGGATGGGCCACTCGGTATAACCCCCGCCACCACCGGGGAGGGGGTGCAAAAGTCGCCAGAATGGTGAACCTGGCGCATGCTGCGCTTTGGGCACGAGCTGAAGCACCCCGGCTCGCCCGCCAGCTTGTTCGATCGTCGCGTGCTGCCAGACCCAGTCCGAAGGAGGCTTGCCCCATCCAGTGGGTGCCGGAACCAGCTCTGCCAGCGCTGGATTTGTCTGCTGCGCTGCGGCGAGCGCATCAATGGCAATCTGAAAATGACGGCCTCGACTGAGTTCAAAATCCGCATGAGATAGCTGAGCCTCGAACGCGACGGAGTATGCTTTCGGTGCTGCCCGTGCAGCTGCCGCGGCAGCAGCCGACTCCTCCGCGAGCGCCCCCAGCCCTCTCCCCATCCCGAGGATGGTTGCCGCGGCGAGAACCATAGTCTTGGTCCTCCCGCGCCCGCTTCCCGGTAGTCGCCTCCGTCGATCGCGAGGGCCGTGCCCGCTGCGCCCAGCCCGATATGGTAGAGCGGGTTCACGGCGCTCAGCGTGCCGAAAATTCCGTCCTGCTCGTAGCCTTGCCAGATCGCTCCGCCGAGCTCGTAGCCGCCGTACATCCCGAACATCAGCGCGTTCAGCACCAGCGACCGTGCGACGCCGAAACCGAGGTCGCGCGTGCCCTCCGCGGCGCCCAGCGAGGTCTCGCCGACGACGGTGCCCGGGCCGCCGGCGCCGGCGTGCTCCGGCGAGACGGTCACTGGCTGTGGCACATAGCCCGACGAGGTCCCGGTCGTGCCGACGTCGACAGACGCCGTCGTGGCACCGACATCCACGTCTTGTCCCCGTCGGGGCTCTCCAGCACGTGGAGCTTGCCGACCCCGTGCAGCGCGGTGTCCCAGGTCCAGGTGGTCGTCAGCCGCTCGGCGCCGTCCTCGTCCACGCGCGAGGTGGTGCGCCCCAGGCCGTCGGAAGCGAGCGTCATCACCCGAGCAAGCGCGTCTGTCGATCTGACGAGCTCCCCGAAGCGGTTTACTGTCAGCCTTGGTACACCCACCCTGGATATGCATCGTTTTCGGCGTAGTAAATCAGAAGGCGAACCCTCTCTTCGTGTGTGGCCGGTTTGTCGCCAAAGACGCGAAGGACTTCATGCGCCACATGCACTTCCAAGAAATAGGCGAGCCCGGCGTCCTTAACGTGCCTTGGTACGCCCAGATCTTCATCAGGTAATGCAATAACGCATTCGGAGAGAGGTGTCCACGGCGGTCGAGCGCAGAGGATGGCGTTTTCATCCAGCGTGTCCAGTTGTCTCACGGCTTCGTCGAGCGTCACGTTCGCCTCCTTAGAACTCTGTGCCCCATAATTTGAACCCACCAACTCCGTTAGGGTGAACGAGCGGCTGCCATGGTCCACCTTGATGCTGTTGAGTGGGCACCAACTGCATCGCGCCGGGGCGGTGGGGAACGTGGTGCCATGTCCATCCTGGCGGTGACCGTTGGAGCACTGTGTCTGCACTACTGGTCGGTACCTTAATCGCGAGCCCATCGATGGCGGACGCCAGCTCCGGGCTTGCCCTCATCTCCGCAAGAAGGGCCTCGTTTGCTGCCTTGAAGTGCGCACCACGAGAACCCGCACCAACCTTGGGGATCGTCGTCTCAAACGCGACCGAGTACGCTCTCGGTGCTGCCCTCGCGGCTATCGCGGATTCCTCCGCCGCCGCTCCCAGCCCCTTCCCCATCCCGAAGACGGTGGCTGCTGCGAGGATCATCGCCTTGGTCCCCGCCGCGCCCGCCTCCCGGTAGTCGCCTCCGTCGATCGCGAGGGCCGTGTCCGCTGCGCCCAGCCCGATATGGTAGAGCGGGGTCACGGCGTTGAGCGCGCCGAGGATCCCGTCTTGCTCGTAGCCCGCCCAGATTGCGCCGCTGAGCTCGTAGCCGCCGTACATCCCGAACGTCAGCGCGTTCAGCGCCAGCGACCGTGCGATCCCGAAACCGAGGTCGCGCGTGCCCTCCGCGGCGCCCAGCAAGGTCTGGCCGACGACGGTACCCGGGCCGCCGGCGCCGGCGTGCTCCGGCGAGACGGTCACCGGTTGCGGCACATAGCCCGACGAGGTCCCGGTCGTGCTGACGTCGACAGGCGCGGTCGTGGCACCGACCTCCACGGACTCGCGATTGGCTCTGACGGGCCGAACTCCTTGGATCGTCACCGAACACCCGCGCACACAAGGGGTGACGACTCCATCGCTCCCGATGACAGCTGAAATAGGCAATCCCCCAGCAGCTTGGGGCTCTTCCTGAAACCCGCTCGGATCCACGTGGTCGAGCGGGCTGTTGCGCACGTAGCTGTACGGGTTCCAGCTCTGACCCGAGAGCGGCGCTTGCACGATCGGGTCGGTCGTCAAGAACCGCCCGAGCCTCGGATCGTAGATGCGGCCCTTCATGTTGACGAGCCCGAGCTCGTCATCGCCCTCGTGCCCGGTGAAGCCCCGCGTCGTCTCGCTGGAGAACGACGCCGGCGTGGGCTCTCCCCACACCGGGCTTCTGCGCTGGCCGAACGGATCGTAGCTCCGCCGCTCGATCACATCGCCATCCTCGTCGGTGAGCGCATCGACCGAGCCGAGGTGATCGACGTGCACATATCGGGTGCCCGGCTCGCTCCCGCCGCGGGTCACGATCGCCACCACCCGCTCCGGCGAGCGCACGTAGTAGTGATGCTCGGCCCTCCCGGTCGCCGCGTCGGTGACCCGCTCGACCAGGTCGCCGAAGTAGATCATCTCCTCGTCCGGCGTCGTCTTGCGGATCCGCTGCTGGTCGCCGTCGTAGCCGAACGAGACGGTCCTCGCGCCCTGCGCGATCTCCCTCGGCAGGTCGAACGGCGTGTAGCTCACCCGCACCCCGCCCGGGCGCGCGATCTGGTTGCCGACGGCGTCGTAGCCGAAGCGGTCCGCGCCCGCGCCGGTGGCGGCGTGCGGGTGCAGCGGGTCGTCGTACGAGAGCGTGCCGGCGTCCGGCGCGAAGGTGAGGTTTCCGTTCGGATCGTGGTCGTAGCGGAGCGCGCACGGCGCCGTGTCGCTCTCGACGTCGCTGAAGTACGCGCACGTCAGCCGCTCGAGCGGGTCGTACCGAAAGCGCTCGTTCCGGTGCTGCGGCTGCAGCGCGTCGGTGCGCCGCGTGAGGCTGAGCCGGTCGTCGCAGCCGTAGCCGAGGTCCTGCACCGCGGTCGCGCCGCTGCGGGTGAGAACGCCCTTCAGCCGCTGCTTGTCCGCGTAGTAGCTCCGCTCGGTGACGGCGCCGTTGCCGAACGCCTCCTCGCGGTAGCGGCCGGCGCTGTCCACGTCGGTCAGCCGCCAGTAGGCAGAGCGGGTCGCGCTGTCGCGCACGGCGAGCACGTGGCCGTGCGCGTCGTGGTCGTGGGCCACCACGAACGGCGCCGCGCCGGCGGGTGTGGGGTAGGTGATGGTCTCGACGCGGCCGAGCTCGTCGTAGCCGAGCCTGCTCTCCAGCGCCGCGCGCTCTCCGTCGATGCGGAGCGCCGCCGTCTCGAGCTTGCCATGCTCGGTGTAGCCGTACGTCTTGTCCCCGTCGGGGCTCTCCACACGTGGAGCTTGCCGATGCCGTGCTCCGCGGTGTCCCAGGTCCAGGTGGTCGTGAGCCGCTCGGCGCCGTCCTTGTCCACGCGCGAGGTGGTGCGCCCGAGGCCGTCGTAGCTGAACATCGCCTCCCGCCCGAGCGCGTCGGTCGACGAGACCAGCTCGCCGAAGCCGTCGTTGGTGAAGACCGTCGTGCCCCGGTCGGGATGGTCGAGCTGCCGCACGCGCCCGAGCGCGTCGCGCGTGGTGCGCGTGATGGCCCCGCCCGGATCGGTGACCGTGTACAGCGCGCCGAACGGGCCATGCTTGTACCGCGTGACCCCCATCGCCGCGTCGGTGACCGTCACCGGTCGTCCCAGCGGATCGTGCTCGAGCACGGTCACGTGACCGAGCGCATCGGTGACCTCGGCCCGCAGGCCGTCGTACTCGGTCTCCACGACCGCGCCCCACGGGGTCGTGTGCCCCACCTCGCGGCCTACCGCGTCGTGCTCGTAGACGTCGTGGAGGAGGTCGTCTTGCGGCGTGCCTTCGGCCACCGGCACCGAGCGCCGCGCGACGCGCTCGCCGCGTGCGTCATACGCGATCTCTTGCATCAAGCGCCGCGGCTCGCCCGTGGCGCCTTCCACGGAAGGTCCGTACCAGAACCACCGGATCGGGCGGCCGAGGCTGTCGACTTCGACCGTATCGTCGGCGCCGCCGGTTGTCGTGGTCCGCTGCACCACCCGCCAGGCGTCCCGGTCCGGGCCGCCGTCCTTGGTGCGCGACAGCGCGATCGCCGTCTGCGTCTCATCGGGCCTGATCTCGAGCCCCAGGCGACCGAAGCCGTCGTGCCTCCACTCGGTCACGAGCCCGTTCGGATCCACCCGCTCGACGAGCACGCCGAGACCCTCATCGAACGTCACGCGCCGGCCGCGTCGACGTGCGTCTCGGGGAAGATCCCCTCGGCGTCGTACGTCGAGCTCCACGCCCGGTGATGGCCGAAGGCATCGTCCGCCGTCACCCCGGTGACGTTGCCGAAGTCGTCCCGCGCGATCGCGACATCGAGCTTCGTGTCCGGGATGCCATCGTCGCTGTCGATCGACTCGGTCTCGATCTCGCCGTAGATCGTGGTCGTGCGCGCGAGCAGGCGGCACTGCGAGAGTCCTGCCGCAGCGCTGCACGCCTCCTCGGTCTGGAGCTGACCGAGCACCCACCGCTCGGTGTCGTTCTTGAAGGTGCGCGTCGTCTCCAGCGTCAGGTCGACGCCGCGGGTCGAGACCTCCTCGGCGCGCACGTTGCCGAACGCATCGAAGTCCGTCACCTTCGCCGCCGTATCGCGCAGGATCGCCGCCCCGCGCTCTCCGCCCGACGCGACCTGCTCGACATACGCCTCCACCGGTGGCGCCTCGCCGCTCTCGGGCGGATACACGCCCTGCGCTCGCCGGAGCCGGCGCTCGGTCGGGAGCGTGAAGTAGGTCGCGCCGTCGTTCGTGGGCACCATCTCTCGCGTCACATCGAGGAACGAGAGCTCGATCTGCTCCGGCCTGGGCTGGTCCGGCAGCCCAGGAGCCCAGCGCCACTCATGCTTCACCTGCCCCGCGAACGGAAAGACCTCGAGCTCCTCGTCGAACGTGACGTTGTCGTACCGCTCGGCCGTCGCGGCGCCGGTGTCGACCTCGACGACCACGCGCTCCCCGAACCCGAGAAAGCCCCGCCCGAGCCGATGGTAGCGCCCGTCGCGATAGCGCACCTCGAAGCGCCGCGGCCGGTCCGCGCCGTTGTTGAGCGCGTAGCCGCTGACGACCCGCCGCGGCCCCACCGCGCACCGGCGCGGATAATCGCAAGCGTTCGCCGCGTCGCCCCGCGACACGTAGAGCATGCTCTCCCGCTCCGGAGCTCCCGCGGCGGTGCCGTCCGTGATCGAGGCGTCGGTGAAGTGGCCATACGCGACGCTCACGTTCGGCACGAAGCCCGCCTCGCTCGGTTCGTGCGCGTTCATCCCGTCCGAGACCGCGACGAGGAGATCCCGATCGGCCGCGAGGTTCTGGAAGACGTTGAACACGCCCCCGAGCGGCAACACCACGTCCTGCGCCCCGTCGCCGTCGACGTCCCCGATGCGCGGCCCGTGCGGCTCGGCCAGCGTGACGGCCTCCCCGACCGCCGCCTCGAACGGGATCCCCGGGTCGACGAGCGCGAACGTCGGCCCGTCGCGCGCGCCGGTGGCCCGGAGGATCGCCCAGGAGGGCAGCGCGAGCGATGAGCCCGGCAGCATGCCCGGCGGCACCGGCATGAGCAGATCCTGCAAGCCGTCGCCGTCGTAGTCCAGCGGCGCCGCCAGCCGGAAGAACGAGTCCTGCGCTCCGAGGCTCTCGAGGACGCCCGCCGGGCCGAGGCTCTCGACCGCCGGCGCGTCGAAGGTCGGCCCCGTATTGAGAATCGTGCGGAGCCCGCCGTGGCTGAAGCCCGATTGCACCGCGTCGGGCAAGCCGTCGCCGTTCACGTCGAGGAACACGGTGCGGCCGCCGCGAGGAGGCTGAGGCAGCTCGGTGTCGAACACCTCCCAGCCCCCATCGTGCCGCCGGGTGAGCGCTCCGTACGTCGGCGCGGGGAGCATCGTGCCATCGCTGAACGTCAGCACGGTCGCCACGACCAGATCGACCTTGCCGTCGGCATCGAGGTCGAGCGTCTGGATCTCCATGTCGCACGGAAACCCGTTGAGCGGCTCCAGCGACTCCCCGGTGGCGTCGAACCCCGCGGGTGTGCCGTTCCGCTCCGGCGTCCAGCGGTGGACGGTCCACGTCGCCTCGCGCGGGTTCTCGGTCAGCGTGCGGCTGTGATCGTCGCACTGGATCAGGTCGGGCACGCCGTCGCCGTCCACATCGGCGAGGTGCACGGCGCCCTCGGGCAGGCGCAATCCGGGCGGCGCGGGACGGACGCCGAGCGGAAAGGGCCTCCGGATGCCCGTGTCGTGGACCGCGAACGTCAGGTCCGGCTGGGTCAGGAGGACAAGCCAGGTGTTGCCGGTGTCATGAACGTCGTGGAGAAAGACGTCCATCCTGCCATCCTGGTTGTAATCCAATGCGGTCCCGAGCTCCGGCTGAAGGAGCTCGGGATCCGAGGACCCGTGTGGATCGGCGATCACGGCCCAGTCCTCGAGGAGCGCCAGGGTCGCGGGCGCGAAGGGGGCCGCGGAGCCGCTCACCCCCCGATTGCGCGCGGTGAGCCAGCCGGTGATGGGATTCTCTGGCGTGCTGAGCCCCGCGACAACGTCCGGAACCACGAGGTCGTCGAGCCCGTCGCCGTCGATGTCGAACAGCATCGGGCTCGCCTTCCGGGAGGTCGGCGCGGCGATGTCCGTCGCGACCCTCCGGAACCCCGCCTCGCCGCGGCTGTACTGAAACCGCGTCGGCGGCTTGCACACCCCGTCGCCCGCGCACTCCTCGACCTCGGTCAGGAGCGTCCGATTCGTCGTATCGCTGACCTCGTACGTGAACCCGTAGCGCCGCACCAGCGCGTCGTCCGCGCCGAGCATCTGGATCTCGTCGAGCCGCAGCGAGCGCTGGAGCGCCATGCCGCCTGCGTAGCGCGTGCGGACCCCGGCCGGCTGCCTCGTCTCGTACACGAACCGCACCGCCCGCGACGGCGCGAGCGCCGGCTCGCCCTCGAAGCTCGTGTAGCGGATCTCGTCGATCGCGTACTCCGCGGTGAAGCCCTCCTCGGCGTCCGCAGAGCAGTACTCATACGTCATGGCATTGCCGCGGCCGTCGCGCGCCTTGGTCGCGAGCCACGCGCGCGCGGCGCCACCGAGCGCGAGCGGCTTGCCGCTGTCGCTCTTGCCGTACTCGATGACGAGCCCGGACGGCATCCTCGCCTCGAAGAAGAGCGCCTCCGCCGGCGCATCCCCTTCCGCGGCGTAGTGCCCGACCACCTTGACCATCGTGTCGGGGAACGTCCGATACTCGATCGTCCCTGCTGCTCGTGCCACCGGGACAAGCCGCTTGTCGTCGAGGCAGAGCGCATCCTCGGCGTCGTACCGGACGCCCCGGATCTCCCCGTCCTGCGCCAGGCTCTTCGGACACCGCGTGATCGCGGACAGGCCGGCGATGGAGAACCCCAACCCGAGGACGCCTTCGCCGGCGCTGCTATCGAATTGAATCGCGAGCCGTGGCTCCACGCCTGCCCGCCCCGCGACGGCGGTCAGAGGCATCACGTACACGGCCTCTCCGCTGCTCGTGACCGAGAACGTCCCGGCCATCGCGCCGGCGGAGACGGTCGTCACCCCCGGCGCGCGGCCGGCCCTCGGCGGAGCGCTCGTGTCGCGCGTCCGGCAGGCGATGGTGCCGTGATGACGGACCGGCGGGAGCTCGGGGCTGCACGAGCACCCGGCCTGCGCGAGCACGCAGCTCACCAACATCAAGAGCGGGATCAACGCCCGCAAAGCACGTTGCGGAACCGGCGCCATCGCAGCCTCCCTCGCGCAGAGGAGCGCATGGAGCTCTCACGCATGTCAAGCGTAGCGCTCCGTCCGGCGACCCCCGTCGATGCCAGCATCGAGGCGTCCGCGAACGCATCCGTGCCAGGACGGGTGCGTCCGCAACCGACGTTCCGGGCATGCAATCGCAGCTCAGCGCATGCCCGAGAGCCTCGCGATGAACCCCTGAGACTCCGGATCGCTGTCGCTGCCGAGCGGCTCGTCGAGCCCGGGGAGCTCGAGGGTGCCGGTCACGGCGCCCGCGACGTAGACGGGATCGCCGGAGCCGCCGTCCGCGGCGACGACCCGCAGCGCGACGGTGCCGTCTCCCTCGAGCTGGGCGGCCGAGACGAGATTGCCGCGGGCATCCAGCCTCAGCAGGAATCCCGCCCGCTTCCGGGAGGTGGTGAGCGCCCCGGCGCCCCCCAGCGGGAGCGCGCCCGTGAACTCGCCCGTGACGTAGATCGAGCCCGCCTCGTCCACCGCCACGCCGGCCGCGATCTGGCTCTCCGTCGCGTCGCCGAACCCGCGGCTCCACACGACGCCGTCGTCGGAGACGCGCGCGATGAAGAGGTTCTCGGTCTCCCCCGCGTCGGGCAGCGGCGGGCAGCGCTCTTCGAAGCGGACGCGCCCGCGGTACGTCCCGGCGATCACGACGTCGCCGCCCGGGAGCAGCGCGGCCCCGTGCTGCGCCACCTGCTGATCTCCCCCGACGTTCAGCGTCTTCACGTCCTGCAGGGCGCCGTCGGTGGTCACGTAGCGCGCGATGAAGACGTCGCGGCGCTCCGAGGCGAAGGGGATCTCCCCGCCGAACGAGACCTCTCCGCTGAGCGAGTCGTAGTCTCCCACGACGGTCACGAACCTCGACGCTGACCTCGAGGTGGCGGCGATCGCCTTGACCGTCACGGCCGCTCGCGGCCCGAGGCGGTGCTGCCACCGGCACGCGCCGTCCTGCGGGTGGAGCGCGGCGAGCAGCGCCGACTCCTCCGGGATCTCCCGGAGCGCGCACGGCCCGAAGCTCCTGCCGGCGTCCGTCACGTCGACGGCGGCGACGAGCGCCTCGGGGGTCGCCGCGAGGCCGCGCGCGGTGGTGCCGTGCTCGGCGTCGACGCTCCACACCCACCCGCATTTGCCCTCTGGGCCGAGCGCTGCCACGAAGCTCGTCGTGAAGGTGGTGTCGAGCAGGCCGGGGCCGATGCGGCAGGCGCTGAGCGACCCCGTGGGCAGGTTGGCGGCCCCCTCGGACTCCCCGGCGACATAGGTGACGTCTTTGCCGGCGGCCAGGTGCAAGCCCCAGATGTCATTCACCGAGAGCCCGTACCGGCCGTCGCGCGCCCCGGCGGCGCTCCACTTCGCGACGGTGAATTGATAGCGCGAATCCTCGAGGACATCCGTGGCGACGGCCGTCAGCGCGTTGCCAGAGGCGGTGAGGTCGCCAACGTCGAAGCCGAGCGTCGCGCCCCACGCGGCCGACGGCTGGAGGATCTCGCCCGGGGCCTCGCTGCACATCGGGACCCCGCCGCCGCTGCCCCCGCCGCCCTCTCCTCCCGCGCCCGAGCCCCCGCCGCCCGCTCCGGAGCCGCCCGCTCCGGAGCCGCCCGCGCCCATGCCGCCCGCGCCCATGCCGCCCTCGCCCATGCCGCCCGTGCCCGAGCCGCCCGTGCCCGAGCTCGCCGCGGAGGAGGTCGCCCCCGGGGCCGCGCCGGCGCCGGCCTGCGACCGGTCGAGCTCGCCGACCTCGAGCCCGATGATCGCGTTGCAGCCGCCCGCCACGACGGCGAACAGGCCGGCGCAGGACACGGCGGATCGGATCGTACGAGGTTCGCGTTTCATCGGATCGGCTCTCCGCGGGGCGGCATCCTTCAGGCTGCCAGCGCCCCAGCGCGGGCTCAATGGCAGGCTCTGAGGTAATTGGGAAAGACGATGTCGGACTGGCAGGTGAGGCCGCACGACCCGAACGGGCCGCGCTGCCCGCACGGGACATCCGCCAGGAACACGTTGGATGCCACCGCGCACGTCAGGAGGCCGCTGCAGTTGATCGAGCGGAACTCCCTCTCCTCGGCGCCGCTGCAGTCGTAATCGAAGCCGCCTCCCGGGCTGATCGGCGTGTCGTAGAACGTGCTGGGCTGGCCGGGGTGGACCAGGGGGTTGTCGTCGTTGCAATCGTTGCCGCCCTCGCACGCCTTCGAGCGATAGCCGTCGTCGTCCGCGTCGCAGTCGACGGTGCCGCCGCCGCCGGCGCCGGAGGTGGCCGAGGTGGAGCTCGCGCTGGAGGTCGCCGCGCCCCCGCCGGCGCCGTCGCCGCCCGCGCCGCCGCCTCCACCGGAGGCCGCCGCGCCGCCGCCGTCCCCACCGGCGCCGGAGCTCGCCGCGCCGCCGCCCGAGCCGGCCACGTCCGCGGACGAGGCGGCGGTGCTCGCGGACGATGCGGTGGTGCCCGCGTAGTCCCCGCCAGCGCCTGCGTCGCCGGGGCCCCCGGTGAAGGTGACGTCGGGGTAGCACCCCGCGACCGCGCCCAGCGCGGCGGCCGCGGCGGGCAGAGCCAGGCGGAAACATCGGTGAAGCGAGCGCATCCTCGAATGGAAGCCCCCGTTCCCACCGGCGTCAACCTGCGGCGGCCGGATCACGCGCCGCGCCGCGCCGCTTCCGTGGCAGGCTCAGCGGCGCCGTGTGGAAATGTCGTGGGCTGTTCTGCTGGCGCGCGCTCGATGCCGAGCGCGGCGGTCACGGCATGCCCTGCAGCCGAACGATGAACCCCTCTCCCGGCGCCCGGATGGAACGGCCGAAGTCCATGAGACGGAACGTGTCCGTCAGCTCGCCGCCGATGTGGAGCGGATCGCCGGGCCTCGCGCCCGGCGCGACCGACCAGATAGCCACGGTGCCGTTCCCCGCGATCGCGGTGCCCCAGAGGACGTTGCCGCTCGGGTTGAGCGCGATCAGATAGCTGGACAGCTCCTCCGTCCCGGCGGCGATCGTCTCGCCGCTCTCCAGCGGGATCTCGCCCTCGAGCGTCCCCGCCACGTAGATCGCGCCGCTCTCGTCCACTTCCAGGTGGACGACCATCTGATCTTTCACCGCGTCGCCGAATCCACGGCTCCAGACCACTCCATCTCTCGAGACGCGCGCGACGAAGGTGTTCTCCGAGCTCCCCGCGTCCGGCAGGAGCGGGCAGTCGTCCTGGAAATTGAAGGACGGCCCGGAGTACGTTCCGGAGATCACGAGATCGCCGCCCGGGAGCAGCGCGGCCCCGTGTCGCGCTGCCGACTGGCTCCCAGGGGCCCTGAGCGCGAGGAGGTCCGTCAGCTCGCCGTCCTCCAGCCGGACGCGCCCCACGAACAGGTCGCGATCCGGCGTGCGGGGGAGCTCCTTCGTCTGGATCTTGATCGCCGCATCCGGCGCATCGTAATCGCCGAAGACGAGCACCTCCCCGGTCTCCGGGACCGCGACGAGCTCTTCGATGTGCACGGCCGCGGTGGACTCGAACGTGCGATGCCAGAGGCACGCGCCGTCGACATCGAGCCCCACGAGCGCCGTGGAGCCGCGCTCGTCGCCGGGCCCGAGGGCGCACTCGCGGGAGCTCGCCGTCGCCTGTCCCGAGACCGAGACCGCGAACACGACCCGCTTGGGCGTCGCCGCGAGGGCGAGCGGGGAGGTGTTGAACTCGGCGTCGACGCTCCAGATCCACTTGCATTTGCCCAGCGGGTCGAGCGCGGCCAGGAAGCTCGGCCTGTGCCCGTTCTCGTCGGGCACGCCGATCAAGCACTCGCCGTCCGGCGTGAGCGAGAGGAACGGGGCGTCCGACCAGCCGGTCACGTAGGCGGCGTCCGACACGACGGCCAGGTGCTCGGGCCAGATGTTGCCGAGCAGCTCGCCGGTCCTCATCCCGTACGCGGTGTCGAGGGCCCCGGACGTGCTCCACCGCGCGACCGAGAACCCGACCTTGTCGGACGAGCTGGCGAGCCCCCGCGCCTCCTTGATGACCGCCGTCACCGCGCCGTCCCGCGCCGCGACGCCGGCGACCGACAGGCCCGACAGCTCTCCCCACGCGCCCGACACGCCGCGGACCGCCCCCTCGCGGGTCGGGCTGCAGTCCGCCGCCTCCCCGCCGGCGCCGCCCGTGCCGTCCCCGCCGCTGCCGTCCCCGCCGGCGCCGTCCCCGCCGGCGCCGCCGCCGCCGCCCGTGCCGACCGCGGACGCGTTCGCCGACGTCGCGCCCGCGCTGCCGGACGACGAATCCAGCTCGCCGACCTCGAGCCCGATGATCGCGTTGCAGCCCGCTCCGGCCGCGGCCGCGAGCAGCGCGGCGCGGAGCATGGGTCGAGTGTTCATGAGATCGCGCGTCATCTCTCCGTCTCCCGTGGCGCGGCGCCTCCGGCGGCCGGCGAAAGATCACCCTCGCCACCGCCGGCTGCATGCCGGGCGTGGCTCCAGGGATCGAGAGATTACCAGCGCACCGCCGGCCGCGGCTGCCGTCAGAAGATCACCTTGGCCACGACGCCTCCCGGCACCACGCCGACCGTCGCCCTCGGGGCCGACGGCGCCTGCGCCGACGACGGCGCCGTGAAGATGAGCACCGCCCCGGCGCCCAGCGCCGCCGCCCCGACCAGGAACGCGACCGTCGAGATCGTCCCTGCGGTCGCGCCCTGCTGCTGCAGCTGGATCCCTCGCTCCGCGCAGACGTTGGCCTCGTTGCAATAGGGCTCGGCGTCGCCCTTCTTCCCGAGGGCGCGCAGGCCGAACGCGGCGCCGACGCCGAGCCCGACCACGCCGGCGCCGGCGCTGATCCAGCCGGCCGTCCGCTGCATCGAGCTCCCCGCCGCCCGCGGGCCGTCCTTCGGCGGGAGCGCGGGCCCGGCGCTCCCGCCGCCGGCCGCGGGCTCCTCCGGCGCCACGAGCAGCTCGGCCTGCGCGCCCTCGGCGAGCTGCACCGTGAACGTCTTCTGCTTCCGGCCCGGCGCCGTCGCCGTCACCTGGACCTCGCCCGGATCCACCGGCAGCGGCGCGCCCAGCGAGCCCGCGCCGACCGGGATCCCCGAGCGCTGCACGGCCGTCTCCGGCGGCGCGCCGGGCGCGAGCCGGATCGTGAGCCTCGGCACGCGGCCCTCGAGCGCCGCGGCGCGCGCCTGCGCGATGGGGCGCCGGTCGTCGTTCGCCGGCAGATCGCGCGCGAGCTGCCGGAAGATCGACCAGGCGGTCGCGATCTTGCCGCGCTTCTCCTCGCAGTCGGCGAGGTTGAGCAGCGCGCCGGGCGCCGGATCGAGCTCGTAGCTCTCCCGGAACTTCGGGCACGCCGCGTCGTAGTCCTTCGCCTGGAGCGCGGCCCTGCCGGCGTCGAACAGCGCCTCCGCCGCCGCGGGATCGCGCACCTGCGCCGAGGCGCCGGGGCAGGCGAGGAGCGCGGCCCCTCCCAGGGCGAGCGCCCCGGCCGGGAATCGTTTCCGCGAGCGTTTACGCGAGCTCAATCTACCCATCCGTGCGACCTCAGCGTCTCCGGTTGAACGGGTCCTCCGCCGGCGTGGGCGCTGGGGCCGGCGCGGGCGCGGGCGGCGTCTTCGCCGGCGCGGTCGCGGGCGGTCGCGCCTTCCCCGCGGCGGGCCGCGCGGCGGCCGGCGTGGGCGTGGGCGGCGTCCCGCTCGCGGACGCGCTCGGCGCGCTCGCCGGCGGCGTGGGCTCCGGCGACTCCGGCGGCGGCGCGGGCACGGGCGCGGACGGCGCGATCGCCGGGACCGCGTCGCCGGACGCCGCGGGCTCTGCGCCGGCCCCGGGCGCGCCCGCGCCGCCGTGCGGCTCCTGCGCTGCCCCGGCGCTCGCCCCGGGGCGAGGCTCTGCTTCCACCGCGGAGCCGTTCGACGCGTGCTCCGCGTCCCCGGCGCTCCCGCGCTGCCACCACACGAGCCCGACAAGGGCGCCCACGGCCAGCGCGCCGGCGCCGGCGAGGAGCGCGCCCAGGGCCGCCGCGCGCGGCGCCGGGCGCTCCGTGCCCGCCGAGCGCTCCACGACCGGCGAGACCGTGCCCGCGCCCCCGCCGGCCGAGCCGGCGCTGACCGCGCCGCCGCTGCCCGTGCCGGGCGAGCTCGCCGCGGCGAACTCCGTGCCGCGCGGCCCGCTCCCCGGGGCGCGCGCGTGCGCCGCCTGGCGCCCTGGATCCGAGGACATGTACGCGCGCCCCGGGTCCGGGTGCGCGGACATGCGCGACGGATCCGGGTGCGAGCCGGGCGCGGGGTCGAGCGCCGCGCCGCCCCGCGCCTGGCGCAGCGCGCGCTGCATCGCGCGCGCGTTCGGCCAGCGCCGGTCGGGCTCGAACGCGAGGGCCACGTCCATGACGGCGGCGATCGGCGGGGGGAGGGTCGGCAGGACGCTGCCCACGGGCGGCGCCGGCTGGGTCATGGCCGCGAGCAGGAGCAGCGGGAGCGTCTCGGCCTCGTGCACGTACCGCCCCGAGAGGAGCTGGAACATCGTGCTCGCGACGGCCCAGAGGTCGGTGCGCGGGTCGACCTTGTCCCATTGCCCGCGCGCCTGCTCGGGCGGCATGAACTGCGGCGTCCCCATCAGGCTGCCGGCGCGGGTGGTCGCGTTGGCCGGGGACGAGAGCTCGCGCAGCCGCGCGATGCCGAAGTCGAGCACCTTGAGCTGCCCCTGGCGCGTGAGGAACAGGTTGTCGGGCTTGAGGTCGCGGTGGACGATCCCTCGCTCGTGCGCGACGGCGAGCACGTCGAGCAGGTCGTCGGCGATGCCGAGCACCTCGTTGACGCCGAGCACGCCGCTCGGCTCGCGGGCGCGGCGCGCCTCGACGGTCTCGCCCTCGAGCAGCTCCATGACCAGGAACACCGAGCCGTCCTCGGTGACGTCGTCGTCGAGCACCCGGACGATGCCCGGGTGGTCCACGCGGTTGGCGACGTAGCCTTCGCGCAGGAAGCGCGAGCGCGCTTCCTGGTCCTCGGACAGCTCGCGGCGGAGGATCTTCACCGCGCCGCGCATCCCGTTGCGGTGCGTGCCGGCGTAGACCATGGCCATGCCGCCGAAGCCGAGGAGGCGCTCCAGGCGCCATTTGCCGCGCAGGACCTGGCCTACGAGCGCCTCCGGCCGGAAGCCCTCAGGGTCGACTCGGGTCATCGGCGGAGACCACCTCTTGTCCTGGCCACGGGGGGCGTCGCCCCGCCGGCGAGGCCGGCGGCGCCGGCGAGGCCGGCGGCGCCGGCGAGGCCAGCGGAGCCGGCGAGGCCAGCGCGGCTCGAGCGGCAGGGGTGGCTCACGGGCGCGCGACGCATGACGGCCGCATGTTACCCCGGTCTCGGGCGGCGGGGCGCGAAACCGTCCAACGCGCGCGCAGCTTTCCATCCGCGCGCCGGCGCGGATGGAAAGCTGCGCGCGTGCGGCGCCGCGGGGCCCGACGCCCTTGACGTCGCGCGCGAACGGGGACACTTCGCCTGCTTCCCGGAGGATCGAGCGAGCATGCGCAAGACGGTGAGCCACGCGGCGTTGATCCTCCTCGCCGCCGTTTCCTCGATTCGGTGTGGCGGCGCGGGCGCCGGCGGGGGCGCCGAGGCCCCGACCGCCATTGCGCACGAGCCCGTCGTCCATGCGCAGGCGCCTGCCGGCCCCGATCGCGGTCCCGGGCACGCGGCCCATCACCCCGATCGCGGTCCCGGGCACGCGGCCCATCACCCCGATCGCGGTCCCGGGCACGCGGCCCATCACCCCGATCGCGGTCCCGGGCACGCGGCCCATCACGGCGGCCACCTGCCCGCGCAGCACGACCACGGCCACCGGCCCGCGGCGGGCTCGGCCCCGGGGGCGCCGGAGGACGAGCTCCGCGCGGTCGCCGCGATCCACGGCGGCGCGGGGCCGTGGGCCGTCGCCGGCTACCGCATGGGGCGGTATGCCCTCGCGAAGCTCGGGCTGCCGGCGCGGAGCTTCGACCTCGAGGTGGTCCACCGCAGCCCGAGGAACGTGCAGTTCTCCTGCATCGCGGACGGCGCCGCCGCGGCCACGGGCGCGAGCCTCGGGAAGCTCAACCTCAGCCTTGTCGAGGCGACCGAGGCCGGGGTAGAGACCACGTACCGGCGCAGGTCGACCGGACAGGCCGTGACCCTCCGCCCGTCCGCGGCCTTCCGCGCGCGCTTCCGCGATGTGCCGAGAGAGGGGCTGGAGGCGGCCGGCAAAGAGGTCCTGTCCTTGCCGGACGCCGACGTGTTCGAGGAGGTGCCGCCGTCGCGCCAAGCCGGCCCGCCCGGCTGAAGCGCCTGGCCGCCCGGGCCGACGGGCGAGCGCCTCGTCAGGGAGGGCGATCGTCCCGGGCGCGCGCTCGGCGAGCGCGCCTCGCCTGTTCTGGCGTGACGAGCTCGCCGAGCGTTTGCATCGACCCGCGGCCTGCTACCAGGTCGTCGCCTGGACGAAGAGGCTGCTGTTCTGTGGGGCGTTGTTGAAGATGTAGAGCGTCCGGCCCTCGCAGCCCCAGCGGCCCGAGACGGTGCCATAGGGCTCGATCCAATACCAGGCATCGTAGCCGTACCGATCGCAGCGCACGTTCACCTGCACGTACTCGGCGTTCGGATTATGCACCTTCCAGTCGGTGCGGACGAACAGATAGGTCGAGAAGTCCTCGGTCCGCTGCGGCCAGACCTGCGTGGTGCTGACCGCGAGGCTGAAATCCGCTTCATCCGGCGCGCCGGGCTGCAGCAGCTCCGCTTCCTCCGGCTCCGCGGTGAATTGCTCGTCGGCGAGCGCGGGGGTGCTCAGCGTCGAGACGAGGGCCAGGCTGACGAACAGACGTTTTGCGATCATGTGAAGGCTCCTGAGTGTGGGAGTACCCGTCGAGGGTACTCACGTGTTGCTCTCGGATTTCCGCGAGCGCTTTCGGTGTCAGCAAGGCGTGTGCCGCGTCCCGCCGCGGGCTTCGCCTGGAATCAGGCCGACCTCGCCGGGGGATCTCGCGGCGTGCGTCGACGAGATGCCGCGCGCGTCGCGTCGCTCCGCGAGGTCGCGAGTCCGCGATCGCGGACGATCACGGCAGCAGCGGTGTCTCCTCTCGCGGACTGCGTCCTTTGCGGCGGACGATCACCGTGCGCCTAGCGGCGCCGCCCGGCGCCGAGGACCGCACCGGATGCGTATGCGTGCTGGTTCTGAGCGGGTTCCTCCAGGCGCGCTCGCTGGGGCCACCCGCGGCGTCCGGCCGGGCCGGCGCGCTGGCTGGGGCCGGGCCGGCGCGCTGGCTGGGGCCGGGCCGGCGCGCTGGCTGAGGGCCCCGACCCGTCGCGACGGGCCGCGCGGCCCCTCTGGACGCGCCCACCGCGGCCTGGGGCGATTACCGCTCTTCCTCGCCCTCGCCCGGCTCGCCGTCTTCCGTTGCGCCCCCCTCCGTCGCGCCGCCGTCCGCTGCGCCCTCCTCCGAGGCGTCGCTTTCCTGCGCGCCGTCCTCCGCGAAGGCCTCGTCTTCTTCTTCATCTCCGGTGGACGCGGCGCCGCGGGAGACGGGGAAGGGCGCATAGTCCTTCATCTTGTCGGTGCCGGCGTACCAGTACTCCGCGGCGGCGCGCAGCCTCCGCTCGGCGAGCACGACGAGCGTGTACGCGGCGTCGCGGAGCTTGCGCGAGCGCTGCGCCTCGGGAGAGAGCGTCTTGTCGGCGAGCATGCGCGCGAGCAGCGGCGAGAGCTCGCGGAGGCGGTCCGCCGCGTCGGCCTCGCCGCGAGGCGCCTTGTGGAGGGCCTCCGCGTGCTCGGAGCAGAGCAAGAGGAGGTCGGAGACGTCCTGGACCAGGTCCGCGTCGCCGCTGCCCGCGCGGATCGCCATGAGCCGCTTTTGCCCCTCGGGGCTCTTCTTGAAGCGGAGATCGAAGAAGCGGAGGAGCGTTTGCCGGTGCAGGGCGGCCTCGGCGGCCGGCTTCGCGAACGTCGCTGCGGCCCGCTCCTGGCGCTGCTGCGCGGCTTGCCAGCGCGATTGCGTGGCGCGCAGGAGCTCGATCTTATCGCGCAGCGCGCGGATCTCCTCGCGCGTGAGCGGGGGCTCGTCCTCGGGGAAGGGGGTGCGGACGAGATCCGCCGCGTCGCGCTCGGCGGCGAGCTGGATGCGGCTCGCCCAGACGACGCGCCGGGCGAGCTTGCCTGGAAACACCACGGTGTTGTCGGCGAGCGACTCGGCCTCTCGGAGGAGCTCGGCTTCGCGGGCGGCGCTCAGCGTGTATGCTGCTCTCGTCGAGGAGCGAGGTGCGCCCTGTGTCTCGCGCGGAGCGGGCTTCTTCGAGGCCTTGTTGGTCCTGGGCGACGTGGTGGTGGATGCCTTTGCCATGGTAGAAATACGCCTCCTTGCCGGGGCCAGCGCCCCTCGGAATGAGGGGCTCGAAGAACGGCGAGGGTATCGGCGAACAAGGCATTGGCCAGAGGAGAGCACGAGTCTGTCGCGTCGCGAGAGAGGCGCTGGGGCGAGGGTTGGGAGAGGCGGTGTGCCGCGGCATCGGAAGGATGCGGCGCGGGCAGCGGGCACGGAGCTGGCGAAGGGGGCGCAGGAGGGAGGAGGGAGGAGGGAGAGAGCGTTGCGCAGCAACCACAAAGGCGCGCGAGACGACGCCGGGGCTGCGCAGGAGACCCCCGGGGGCTGCGCAGGAGCCGGACGACGGTAACGAAGGACACCAACGCGGGTGCGCAGGAGGGGCGCGAGGGGCGCGCAGGACGGGCGCGAGTGTGGCGTAGGACACAGGCGGGGGTGCGCAGGAGGGCGCAGGGGCCGCGCAGGAGGGCCGGCGGGGCTGCACAGGAGGGTCGACGGGGCTGCGCAGGAGGGCGCCGGGGCGTGCACAGGAGGGCCGACGGGTTGCACAGGAGGGTCGATGGGGCTGCGCAGGAGGGGGCCGGGGCTTGCACAGGAGGGCCGACGGGTTGCGCGGGAGGGCCGACGGCGCTGCGCAGGACGACGCTGGGGATGGTCAGGAGGACCGGCGGGCTGCACAGATAGCCGCCCGGCTGCCGCTTCGCCTGGTCCCCGTTACGCGATCACCTCACCGCCGTGCGCACCCAGCACGCCGCCAATGTCGCGGCCGGCGCCGGCTGGGAACCCTTGCGCCGGACAGCATGCGCAGATTTGGCCCGCAAGGCAAAAGCCGCGTTTAAGTTCCAGTACCCGCGACTCGGCGCCTCGATGACGAATCCATGAAGATAACTCGCTCCGAGCTGCTCGACCTCGTCTACCGCTTCTACCCGCGGGGTGTGCAGAAAAACCAGTGCATCTATGTGCCTCCGGGCGAGCCCGTCTACGAGGAAACGAGGTGGTTCCAGACGTAGAGATGGATGCGGTGTTGATGGGCGAGGCGACGACCTATGTGTGCCTCTTGTCGGACGTCTGGACTTGGGTAGATCCGTGACTACTCCCCCGGGCGACCGTGGTCCACGTGACCGAGCTCGGGCCCGTGGACGGTCTCCGGCGTCTTCTTCACGCCGGCGGGCGTCCCGCCCCGGCGGCGTCGGAGCGCGTCCTGCCCCGGTGATCCGACCGTCGCGCTCACCTGCAGATGTCGATCGCCGTCTTGCACTTGCCGCTCTGGCAAAAGCCCGCCCTCCCGAGCGCCGGGTCCGGACACTCGACGTCTGGACAATCGGCGTTCGTCTTGCACGCCTGGCCGGTCGCGGGGGTCGTCACCATATCGATGGCCCTCGTATAATAGAAGGCACACAGGTCTCCCGCGTCGGGCTCATGGCCCTGCTCCACCGCCTGCAAGGCCTTCTTGTAGCTCTCGTTCTCCGCGAAGCACGGATGATCCCCCGGGAGCTCGGCCGGCCCCGCACCGACGTCGATCTCGCACCCCTCCTGCTGCGCCGCGCAGACCATGAGGCTCTGGAGCTGCGCGAAGACCGGCGTGCATACGCTCACCTCCTTGACGGCCTGCTCGTGGGCTCGGCGGGTATCGGTGGCGCACTGCTCGGCTGTCACGCCGCCGCTCAGCTGCCCGCACTCGGCGAGCTTGTCACAGAGGATCTCCTCGATCTCTACCGAGTCTGAGGACTCGGTTGTACAACCCGGCAAGGCCACCGCGAAGAGGCCTAAGAAGGGAGCGCAACGGAGGATGATGTGGATTGTCTTCATGGCTTGTCCCCTACCTTTTACGATCATCGCCGGCGAGCCCGGCAGGAAGAGCGACTTCGCAACCGGCGTGCCGGCCCTCCGCGCGAAGGGGCTTCCGATGAAAGGCGGGCTGCGCGGCGCACCGATCCAGCTGCGCCGAGCGGTCGCCCCGCGGCCGCACGCGCGGCTCGGCCGGCGTGCGCGTGGCGAGAGTTGCCCCCCTGGCAATCATTGCCGGCGTGCGCATGGCAAGCCTTGCCCTCCTGGCAACGCTTGCCATCGTTGTCCGGAGCGGCTCGGGCGCGTTGCGGCAGGGACGGCCCGCGGCAGGAGCGGGGGCGGCGAGGCTTGCGGGGGCGATCACGCGAGGATCGGATCAGGCCCGGGTCGCCGCAAGGTCGAGCAGGCCCCCGGCGCGCGGGGGCCATCATCCGCCCATCCGTGAGTAGGGTGGCCGATAACCGCCGCTACCGCCACCGGAACAGGGGCCACCAGCTTCGCTTGGGCTTTGCGGCGGCGCGTGAAGCGCCGCCACCGCCCCCGGCGCCGCCCCCGTGGAGCGAATGGCCCCGCTCCACGATGGCGCCGCTCACCATCGTCGTGAAGAGCGTCCGCAGGGACTCCTCCTGTTCGAGCGGCGCGACGAAGCCGAAGCCGAACAGAAGCAGGTCGCCGTAGGCCTCGCAGAGGAACAGCTCGTACACCGCCCCGGGGGCGAGCTTCGTGCACTCCTCCAGTCGGTGCTGCTCGAACGCCATGCCCTGCCAGCTCGTGCGCTCGCGGAGGTGACGCAGCGGTGCCTTCCCCTTCACGAACCCGTCGACGTGCCGCCGTCGTTCCTCCTCGTCCCGCCCCCGCCCGACGAGGACGTAGAAGTCGAAGCTCACCCCCACGATGGCGACGGCGTTGTACCCGAAGAAGCCGGGCTTCTCGCGGACGTCACCCTCCTCGTACCAGAGCTCGGGCAGCCGAAGGGGGTAAGGTCCAACGTGAACGATCTTCGGCTCCATCATGGTCATGCGCTTCAAGCGGAGCTCGACCCATACCACGGCGGCCGAGCAGGTCACGACGAAGAGCGTGTCGAAGCGCCAGATCCCCAGCCGCGATCACCGCCTCGCGCCGCGCGTCCACGAGCGCGACGCAGCCCGGCCACCGTGGCTGAACCGCGCTAGAACATCGATCACGTTGATCGACCGACAAATGAACCGCCAAGGCGCCAAGAACGCCAAGAAGAGAACAAAATCTTGGCGTCCTTGGCGCCTTGGCGGTTCGAATTTCTGCTCTTTCTCCGTGGAGCCCGGACAAGGCCAGAATGGCCTTCATGCCCCCCGAGGGCATCGCTACTGCAGCACTGTCTCCATATCCCAGTCAACCCACATGTCTTTCCATTCGCTGACCGGCTGCTGGACGCCGTTGTCCAGGATGCTCATTACGTCCGTGTTTGCGCTGGTATTGCCTTCGAACGCTCGCTTGAACATCTCGCCTGCAAGGGCGGTCTGAGAGCCGGACGCGCCGCAGTGGTTCGCGCTGTACATCTGGAAGCCCATGCGCTCCGGAATGCCGAGCGCCTTCCATACCGGTTTCGCTGCCCATGCGGAGAGCGCTTCGCAGGTCCCGCCCAGGTGACACCATGAGTTCCTGCCATTGGCATTCGTGAAGTGCACCAGATGCCGTGGAGCGATGGTCGCCAGGATCATGTGCGTATCGAAGGGGAGGTTGTATACCTTCGAGGGGTCGCTCCGGAGCCAACGGGCCGCGCTGGTCACCCAGGGGCCGCAGATGCCGCTGTCTTCGAGGTTGTCGATGCTCTGAGGCTTGGCATCCGAGCACTGCCAGACAGAGCCGCCTTCGCCGTGCCTGAACCACTCTGCCTGACGCAAGTTGGCTACGCCGCCGCCGCCCGATTCCACGATGACGACCACCGGCGCGCGACTGAAGACACCCGCCAGGTAAGCGCCTTTTCCACATCCGGAGCATCCCGACACCATCACCTTCGTGGGATCGTGTCCGCTGCCCGGGTTCTGTTCCAACACGTCCATCACCCGGTCGATCATCCACCCGTTGGCGATATTGGTGTTGAGCTCGGACAGGCCGAAGAGATTTCGAATCTTGCCTTCGAAGCCGCTGCCGAACGACAGCTTTTTTCTGCTTGACGGGAAGATCCCGCCCGACAGCTCGAGGGCGATGACATCGCCGGATCCGCTGATGGTCGCCGAGAAGCTCTCGGTCTTGCCGCCTGCCTTGGCGGTGATCGAGACGGTGCCTCCGGAGACGGTCCCGGTCACCTCATCCGGTTCGGGGGGGACCGGACCGTAGAGGTACTTGGCTGCCATCGCCAGGATCTCCTTGCGGCGGCACTCCCACTGTTCCTTGGTGGTGACCTTCGTTCCGTTGAAGAACGTGAACGGATCCGGGAGCTTCTCGTTTACCTCGGTCAGCGCGCTCGGTTCAGGCAGAGTGGGCAGGGTACACGTGAAGCTGCCGCCGCCGCCGGTCCCGCCGGTCCCGGTAGTCCCGCCAGTCGGGGAGCCGCCCGTGCCGGTTCCGCCCGTCGGAGCACCGCCGCCCGTACCGGCGACTCCGCTGGTCGCGGAAGCGCCGCTGGTCGCGGAGCCTCCACCCGTGGTGACTCCCCCGCTCCCGCTCGATGTCCCGCCGCCTGTGCCCGAAGCATCTTCACCGGTACCGCCGGATCCTACTTCCGAAGAGCAGCCAGCGAAGGTGAAGAGGGCGAGGACGGGGACCGCGAGAGCGGTGAATTTGCGCGAGGCACGAGAACGGACAGACATGAAGGCCTCCATGTTTCGAGTGCAGTGGCGGAGTGCGACACGCGGCGCATGACGCGTAGTGCGTGACACGCAATCGCCGTACTTATAGCAGACGGTGGATAAGTCTATGTGTTTTCGCGTTGATAATGCTGTTTTGCCACGCGTGCGAATTTGCGCTGTGACGATGCCGATGGCACGTGAACGAGGAGTTTCAGGGCGCAGTGCGATGCGTTCGCCGTCGAGCCGAGGACCCGTAAACCGAGCCATGAGAACGGCGCTCCCGGGGCTCGGGGGGATAAGCCCCGGATTGGGCGATGCGCTCCGCTCGAGCTCTTCGCTTCCCCCCGCCGCCCGTCGGGGCCGAGCCGCCGACGCCCGCTCCGCTCGTCGAGGAGCCGCCCGCTCCCGAGGTCACGCCACCGGTGCTGCCGCCGCCGGCGCCGGCCACGGACGACGTGGTGCCAGCCGACGAAGAGCCGCTGGTCGGGCTGCCGGTGCTGGTGGTGTCATCCTCATCAACTGTGATGCCGCCATCGCTGGAGCCGCACGCGACGGACAGGGGGAGGAGGGCCGTTAGGGGGAGAGGTCTGGAGAAGGCTGGCCGGAACGACACCATCAGACGCTCATTCCCAGTGGACGGCGGTTCGATCACGCTTATCGCTGAGAATCGCACGACCGGAGCAGGCAGCGTTTGGCTGGGATGCAAATGTACAACGAACTTGTAGTCGATGGGATCCATCCGGATCGTCTCCGGGAACACCTCGCGACAGCGCGCACCTGCGGGACATCCGAGGAAGCGACGCGTCTTAGCGAGCACCGAGGCGGAGAGCCGTTCTTCGATCAGCGTACGACCCAGTGACCTGCGAAGCTGCCTTGGGGCTTGCCCGGCACGCCGACGTCGATGCGTCAGCGGCGCTCGACGCTCTGGTGCTCCCGCCCTTCACTCGATGAGGGAGCGCGCAGCCGGCGCGTCGTCGCCGGCCTCGCGCCGGTCATGCGCGGCGCCGTGCTTCCGGAACGCGCCGGGCGGCATCCCGTGCTCGCGGTGGAAGGCGCGGTTGAAGGCGGACACCGAGGTGTAGCCCACCGCCTCGGCGATCTCGGTGAGCGATCGATCGGTCTCGCGCGCCAGCCTGGCGGCCTCGTGCATGCGTGCCTGGGTCAGGTACGCGAGCGGGGAGAGACCCACCTCGGCCACGAAGCGGCGCGCCAGCGTGGGCCGCGAGGTCCCGAGCTTCGCCGCCAGCGTCGCGACGTCCCAGGGCGCGGCGAGGTCCTCGTGGAGGAGCGAGAGCGCAGCGGCGACGAGCGAATCGCGCAGCGCGCCCAGCCAGCCGGCGCCGCCGGCGGGCTGATCGTCGACCCAGGCGCGGAGGAGCTGCACGAAGAGCACGTCGAGGAGCCGCGACACCACGAGGGATCGGCCGAGATCCGCGCGATCGTGCTCGCGCGTCAGGCCGGCGATGGTCTCGGCGAGCTCGGGCCTTGTGCGCGTCTTCTTCGCGGGGATGTGGACAAGCTCGGGCAGCACGCGCAGCGCCGGGTGGCGGGCGCCGGGGACGTCGAACGCGTACACCCCGCAGAGCACCTGCGTCTCCGCGCCCTGGCCGTCGCCGAGGCGCATGCAGCGGTCGACGGCCCCGCGCGCCGCGAGCCACGCGGCGAGCGGTATCCGCCGGCTCCGCGCGTGATCGGCGAGCGCGTGCGCGCTGCCGCGCGGCAGGAGCACCACGTCGCCAGGCCCGAGCGCGACCCGCTGCTCGCCGAGGAAGAGCCAGCACGTGCCGGCCGTCACCAGGTGGAAGACCGCGTCCGCGGACGCGTCGAAGCAGAGCCCCCACGGCGCCCGCGCCGACGAGTGGCAGTAGACCCGGCCGCGCAGGTGCGTCAGCTCCAGCACCCTTCCCAGCACATCGTGCGCCGCGCCCTCGTTCATGGACCGCCACGGTAGCAGCCTTCTCCCGGACGATCGCGCCGTGAGCGCTTCGGACAAAACATCGAGAGCCGGAGCGATGGCTCGTGGCGGCGACAATCCCCAGATTCTCTCGCATCGAACGGCTCGCGCACCGCAGGGGTGGTGATGCCGTATCGGAGGAGGCGGATCGTGAAGCGTGAACCTTTGGAGCAATCGTCGTCCTGGAAGCCCACCTCGCCGTCGTTCATCCTCGGCGCGCTGGGCGGCGCGTTCATGCTGTTCCTCGCGGTGAACGGCTTCGCCCAGCCGGTGGCGGCGGCTCAGGGCTTCGGCCTCCCGCTCCTCGACGTCGGAGACGCCGTCTTCCTCCACATCAAGGCGGGCCGCGATCTCGGGATCGGCCTCATGTTCGTGGGTCTGCTCGCGCTGCGGATGCGCACGGCGCTCGGCGTCGCCACCCTCGCCTCCAGCGTGATGCCGCTCGTCGACTGCCTGGTGACGAGCACGAGCGGTCGTTGCAGCATCCCCTACGCGCTGATGGTCCACGGCTCCGCGGTCGTCTACTGCGTGGTCGCCGCCGTGGTCATGCTGCGGACGCCGCGCCCCGCGCTGGAGCCGCACGCGGCGCTGGAGCGCTGAGCGGCGCGGCGGGCAGCTGCCGCGGCGCCGCTTGCTACGTGCCGCGAGCCCCCTTCCTGATGAATCTCGAGGGTGTTTGCCTGCTAGCGTTTATCAATCATTGCGTCGGCGCAGGCGCAGGCGCCGCGTCCGGTGCAGGTGCTGCGTCCGGTGCAGGCGCTGCGTCCGGTGCGGGCGCAGGCGCAGGCGCGGGGGCCGGCGTGGGCGCAGGCGTCGGCGCGGGCTCCGGGGCCGGCGTGGGCGCCGGGGCTGGCGCGGGCTCCGCCTTGGCTGGCACCGGCTTGCAGGGCACGCAGGGCGGCAGCCCTGGCACCTTCGAGCCCACGGCATAGGAGAGCGTGAGCAGGATGTTGTTCTGCACCTGCCAGGCGTCGACGAGCTGCGGCTGGCGCACGACATGGAGCTGGTAATCGAGGGACGCCCACTCCACGAGCTTGAAGGTGAGCCCCCCGACGATGTCGACGTTCATGAGGTCCAGCGCGCCGCGGTCATCGCCCGCGTCCAGATCCGAGTACACGATCGGCAAGAGGGCGGCGATGCCCGCCTTGTACGAGATCTGCTTGTCACGGAGCGCGCCCGAAGCCTCGATGACAGCCTCGGCGCCGAGCTGGCTATAGCCCGAGAGCTCGCTCACCTCGACCTCGGGCGTCCCGTCGTCGTCCCCCAGGGCGAGCACGCCCGACGCAATCACCTCCTGCGCGCCAGCGCCGGCGCGCGCCTCGACAAGGACGGACTCCCGATTGACAGGCTGGACGAAGACGCCGAGCGACTGCTTGAGCGTCACTGGCTGGAACGGATCGCTCAGGTGAAGGCGCGTCCCGGTGATCGCCTCGCTCGTCCCGTCCGCGCGCGTGATCGCATAGGTCGTCGGCGCCGAGCGCGGGTCGCTGCCAGGGAACATCTGCGTATCGAGCGCGAAGCGGCCGAACGGCCCGAACCAGGGCACGACGTGGTAGAGGTAAATCGCCTCGAAGGCGAGCGCGTCGCGCGTCTTGACCCAGGCATCCAGGGCCGGCGTGCGCGTCACGCCAGCGCCGGCGCCGAGCGTCATGCGGAGCTCATGGGCGGCCTTGTTGAAGTCGAGGGAGCCCTCCAGGATGAAGCCCGCGGAGATGCCCGTCCCGTCTGCCTGCCCGACGACGCTTTGATTGTTGGCCAGGTTGAACGTACCGCCGAGGAGCAGCCCCGGTGACCAGCCGTCCACGCGCCCCGGATCGGTCGCGGGCGCATCGACGTACGTGGTCTCCACGGAGGGGGCCGACTGCGCAGCGGCCCCGCGAGCGAGGAGGCCGGCCACGGCGCACGCTGATACCACAAGCCCGAAGCGTTCTGGAGAGAATTTCATGGGATACCCTCGGTGATTGTGCTGAATCCGGTACAAACGCGGGGTCTATAGCACACAAGGCGTTCGACGTGGGTCGAACGTAAAGAACACTCACAAGAGAACGGCGCCGTCGAGCAAACGGGTGGGTTTCACGTGAGCTCACCTCACCCGAGCCCGCTGTCATGAACGACGCTGCTTGGAGACGCGCGTCGGCTGTCCCCTGGAACTGGAGCCGCGCGAGGTTGTCGTCGAAGGGGAGCAGCTCGAACGACGGCGGGCGACCTGCGCAGCTCGCGATGCCCCACGGTCCCGGGCCCGTCCTCACCCCCGGCGCCGCCGAGGGGGCGCCTCCGAGCTCGCCATCGAGCACCTCGACGGCGAAGCGCCCGAGCTCGACCAATTCCCGGAATTGCTGGACGATGCGGGCAGAAGTGGCTCGCGAAGACGCCAGCATGAGGCACACCATGCCGGGCGTGATCTTCGGTGGCGTTCGCAGTATACTTGCCGACATGTCGCTCCCCGCGATGCCCCCTCCAGGCTTCGACGAGCTCTCCCCCGCCGAGAAGCTCGATTACGTTCAGGCCCTCTGGGAGCGCGCGGCGCTCCATCCTGAGGCAGTGCCCGCCCTGGAGTGGCATCGCGAGATCCTCGCGGAACGCCTGGCGGCGCACCGAGCTGGTCAGGGCTCGCGCCGCTCGTGGGAGGAGGCTCGCCGAGACCTGCTCTCGCGCCTACGCGCCGCGCAGCGATGAGACGGCTTGAAATCCGCCAGGAAGCGGAGGTCGAAATCTTGGATGCTGCGCTTCGCTACGAGCGGGAGCGACGCGATCTAGGATTCCGATTCGAGTCTGAAGTGGATGTCACGATCCGCCGGGCCATGGAGAATCCTCTCCAGTTCCCTGAGATCGAGCCCGGCATTCGTCGGGCGCTGGTTCGGATCTTTCCTTATGGCGTCTTCTTCCTCGTCGAGGAACCCTTGGTGCTCGTGATAGCGGTGCTTCATCTGCACCGCCGTCCGGACGCGTGGAAAGATCGGCTGTGAGCACCGAGCTGCGTAGGACGGCATTCTCGGTCTAACAGGCCGCTGCTGCCGGCGGTGCTTCGCGCCGCGGCCGCCGGGCCGCGGATGTCCTACGGTGAGCTCCCGGCGCGCTCCCAGGGTCAGCGGCAGAAGAGGAACCTGCAGTTCCCGGACTGGCACTGGTTGTCCTTCGTGCACGCCGCGCCTCGGCCGCGCTTGTTCACGCACTCGCCCTCGTTGGTGCCCCAGCCGCAGAACTGGCTCGCGCCGCAGTGCGCGTCGCTCCGGCAGAGGCACGTCTGGGTGAGGTCGCCGCAGCGGTTGCTCGGGCACTCCTCGTTCACCCGGCACCCCTGGCCGATGGCCTTCGATCCGGGCGTGTAGCACCAGCCCGCGCCGGCGATGAGCCCGCCGCAGCGGCCGGACGCGCACTGGCCGTCGCGCGTGCAGACCGCGTGATCGCCCTTGTCCGGCACGCACTCGTTGTCGCCCCCGATCCCCGGCGTCTTGAGCGCGCAGTAAGCGACGCTGTCGTCGCAGTCGGCGTCGTCGTTGCAGACGCAGCGGCCCGGGATCGCGTTGCAGGCGACGGCGGTGCACTGGCCGCTCTCGCACTCCTCGTCGAACCTGCAGCCGCCCCCGAGCTCCTGGAAGCCAGGGCAATAGGCGGCGCCGCACTTCGTGGGGTAGGCGAGCTCTCGCTCCTCCGCGGGGACGAACGGCGCGACGCCGCCCTCGTCCATGTCGGCGGCGGGGTCGGCCATGCCGGCGCGCGGGCCCGCCGCGCGCTCCCACATGCGGAGGAAGGACTCGGTCGAGGAACGCAGACCCGTCGTGTCCACGCCGAGGCGTTCCAGGTCGGCCACGAGATCGGGCAGCATCCCCTCGTGGGCGAGGCCCTTCTCGTCGAACTCCGTCCCCAGGGGGCCGGGCCCCTGCTCGCGCTGCTCCCAGGCCTGGCAATCGGCCTCCGCCTGGAACGCCGCCGAACAGGCGCCGTCCTCGCCGAAGCGCGGCCGTGTCTGCTGGATGAAGCCGTTGAGATCGGCCCCGAACGCCATCGGCACCTTGAGGCCGAGCCGCCCGTAGTCGTAGGCCTGGGCGAAGGAGCGCGAAGATCCCTGGCAGCTGTTCTCGACCGAGCTCCGCGTGAACTGCTTTGTCTCGTCGTGCGCGGTGCGCAGGCCGAACATGCCGCCGGTCTGCCGGAGCATCCGGATCACCCGCGCCGGCGTGGATTTCTCGGTCTCGGCCACCTTGGGGCCCATGATCTCCCGGAAGTGACCGTGAGAGACGTACATCGGGTAATAGTCGCGCGCCCGCGCCAGGTCGAAGACGCGGTCGACGCCTCGCTCGGACATGTGGGCGACGTCGATCAGCATGCCTCGGTCCATCATCTCGCCGACGAGCTGCTCGCCGAGCGGCGTGAGCCCGCGCATGTTGTTGCAGCTCGCGTCGACGTCCATGCCCAGGGTGACCCCCGCGAGGGTGGCGCCGCAGTCGGTGTCGATGAAGCAAGTCTCGGTGTACTGCGCGAACTGGAAGATCGGGTTGTGCAGCGCCGCCCCGGAGAAGGCGTTGTCGACCTGGTGCACCGGCTGGAGCGTCCGGACCCCCAGGGCTTGGTATTTGTCGAGCTGCGCGCGCATCCTGGCCGCGTCGACGTCGCGGCCGAACAGGTGGCTGGCCTCGATGGACAGGACCACCGCCAGCTTGCCCGCCCCGACGATCTGCCGGGCGTGCGCCGGCGAGAGCGCGATCTCCATCCAGCCGGCGTTCCGCGCGACGAGCGCGTGCGTCATCTGGAGCTGGAGGTCGACGTCGGCCATCTCGTCACAGGCCCGCTCGCGGTTCTGCTCCGGCAGGATCGAGCACAGCCAGTCGTAGCTCACCGCCGACATGACGATGAGGCTCAGCCCGCGATCGTGGGCCGAGCGCAGCCAGCTCACGTGGCCTTGCTGGTGAGCGATGGTGTCCCAGCGCGGCCAGCCCTCGGAGAGGCGCTTTCGCTGCAGGTGCAGCCCGGTGTCGCCCTGCGTCCCTTCGGTCTTGCCGATCGCCTCCGAGCCGAGGACGCCGCCCCCGATGCCGAGCAGCGCCGACAGCGCGCCGTTGCTGGCGAAGTCCAGCATCGTCGATTGAGGGCAGCTAGCCAGCAGGCCGCTGAGGTCCTGTCGAACGCGGGCGTGGTCGCTCTCGGGCATGCCGCCGTCGCAGTCGTCCAGGGCGCCGGGGCCGTCGTGCTTGCCGTGCAGCCATCCGCCGCCGAACGCCGCCTCGGACATCATGTGGAAGTGCAGATCCGCGAACCCGCTCACCGGGGATGCGCCGTACGCGGCCGGCGCGGCGAGCGGGGCCCACGTGGCGGGGTCGGCCGCCGCCGCCGTCTCGGCGGAGAGGTCGCTCCGCGCAGCGAGGGTGAGCTCGCTCATCGCGTCTTGCCCGCTGTCCGAGGGCAGGATCGCGGCGTCACACGCGCAGGCCAGCAGCGCGGCGGCGGCCAGCGCCGCGGTCGCGAACGGGCTCGCGCGGCGCCGGCGAGGCGCCGCGCCGGGGAGGCCGGGAAGGCCAGGAAGAATGGATGGGCCAAGGGGTGAGAGGTGATCGAGGCTGGTCATCGCTGTTGCGGCCGGAGGGGTTCGAGTGAGCTTGTCCCCGGCTCTCGCGGGCAGACAGAATAGCCACGCTGTCATCGATCGGACGCCGCGACCGATTTACATTTCGCGACACGCTCTCATAATGCGCCATGGTGCCAGCCCGAGGTTCGGCGTCCGGTTCGGCGTCCACGGAGTTCCTGCGCGTCCTGATGACGGCCGCAGCAAAGGACGGGATCGAGGCCGTCGACGTGCGGCGCGCGATGGCGGTCTCCGGCGATCTTCTGGAGAAGCGGGGCGCCCGGGTCCCCATCGCCCTGGTCCGCCGTGCCTGGAGCGGGCTGACGGATCGGGCGGCAGACCCTCTCCTGAGCTTGCGCGCCGCCCGCATGCTCCCGCCGGGCAGCCTGGACATCCTGGACTACCTCGCGCAGACGAGCACGACCGGGGCCGAGGCGTTCGAGCAGCTCACGCGGTACCTTCCGCTGCTCGCGGACGCCGGGCGCGTCTGGACCGAGGTGGATCGGCGCACCTTCCGGTTCCGCCACGCCGCGCCCGGCGGCCTGCCCTCGCTGGCGGAGCTGCTGCTCGGGCTGATCGTCGAGCGCGCCCGGACGATGTTCGGGCCGGCGTTCGCGCCGCGCCTCATCCGCTTCGCGCACGCGCCCTCGTCCGCGGCGAGCGCGTACGAGGAGGTCCTGGGCGTCCCGGTCCAGTTCGGCGGCGGCTTCGACGAGCTCGTCTTCGATCGCGACATCGTCCGGGCGCCGGTCGCAAGCCACGACCCGGCGCTCCGGGGCATCCTCGTGGCGCAGGCGGAGGAGGCGCTGTCCCGTTTGCACCTCGATCTCCGGGCCGCATCCGCGCTCGATCGCGAGTTCGTGCCGGCGTTCCGGCACGCCCTCGCGCTGGCGCTCGACGCGGGCGACCCCAGCCTGGTGCGCATCGGCGAGAGCTTCGGGATGAGCGCGCGGACGTTGCAGCGGCGGCTGGCCGCCGTGGGCGTCAGCCACCGCGAGCTCCTGCAGGAGCTGCGGCTCTCGCGGGCGCGGCAGGCGCTGGGCGGCGCCCATCTCAAGGCGGTGTCCCACGAGCTCGGCTACTCGAGCCCCAGCGCCTTCCATCGCGCGTTCAAGCGGTGGACGGGGGTGACCCCCGGCGCCGCGACCACGGCGGACGCCGGCGCGCCGCCCCGGGCCAGGCGGCGGGGCCACGCGCCGCCGGGGGCGGGGGAGCCGCCGGCGCGGCTCCCGGCCGCGCGGCGCTCGGCGTGACCGGCCGGCGCGGGCGCGCCGCCGCCTGAATTCACCGGAAGCGCAGGCGCCCACGTGCTATCCCCCGCGCCGCTGAGATGATCACGCTCGAAAAGCTCACCAAGCGGTACGGTCCAAAAATTCTCTTCGAGAACGTGTCGATGCGCTTCGACCCCGGCAAGCGCTACGTGCTCGTCGGCGCGAACGGCGCGGGGAAGTCGACGCTCCTCAAGGTCATCTCCGGCGAGGAGGAGTCGGATCAGGGCACCGTCGAGATCCCGAAGCAGCTCCGGGTCGGCGTGCTCAAGCAGGACCATTTCGCCTACGAGTCCTCCCGCATCCTCGACACGGTCCTGATGGGGAACCGGGCCCTCTGGGACGCGATGCAAGAGCGCGATCGGCTGTACGAGGTCGAGATGACCGACGAGGTCGGCATGCGGCTGGCCGAGCTCGAGGGCACGATCGGCGAGGAGGACGGCTACACCGCCGAGGCGCGGGCCGCCGAGATCCTCGAGGGGCTCGGGATCGCGACCGCGCGGCACACGAGCACGGTGAGCACGCTCGCGGGCGGGTACAAGCTCCGCGTCCTCATCGCCCAGACGCTCTTCGCGGGCGCCGACGTCCTGCTCCTCGACGAGCCGACGAACCACCTCGATCTCGACTCGATCCGCTGGCTCGAGGCGTACCTCACCGACACCTTCCGCGGCACGCTGCTCGTCGTCAGCCACGACCGGCATTTCATGAACGCGATCGCCACGCACGTCGCCGACGTCGACTACCAGACGGTCACGCTGTACACGGGCGACTACGACGACTTCATCGAGCAGAAGACGACGGGCAAGCGCCAGTCGGACGCCGACGCCGCGCAGAAGAAGAAGAAGATCGCCGAGCTCAAGGACTTCGTGGCCCGCTTCGGCGCGAGCGCGAGCCGGTCGAGCCAGGCGCAGTCGCGCGTGAAGGAGATCGAGAAGCTCGAGGCGGGCATCCAGGTGCGCCGCTCGAGCGTCGTGCGGCCGTACATCAAGTTCGAGATCGAGAAGCCGTCCGGCCGCGACGTGCTGCGCGTCGAGGGCCTCGCCAAGAGCTTCGGCGACCTGCGCGTGATCCAGAAGCTCGATTTCAACCTGAACCGGGGCGACAAGCTCGCCGTGATCGGCCCGAGCGGCATCGGCAAGTCGACGCTGCTGAAGCTCCTGGTCGGCGAGCTCACGCCCGACGCCGGGAAGGTCACGTGGGGCCACGACACGAACGTGGGCTACTTCGCGCAGGACCACCACGAGGCGATCGAGCCGGGGTTCACGGCCTACGACTGGCTGTACCGGTTCGATCCGAGCGCGCCCAAGGAGCACGTCCGCTCGGTGCTCGGCAAGCTGCTGTTCAGCGGCGAGGCCGGGCTCAAGAAGACGGAGAACCTCTCCGGCGGCGAGGCGGCGCGCCTGTTCCTCGCGAAGCTCATCCTGGTGAAGAACAACGTCGTGGTGCTGGACGAGCCGACGAACCACCTCGACGTCGAGAGCATCGACGCGCTCCTCCAGGCGCTCATCGAGTACAAGGGGACGGTCATCGTGACGAGCCACGACCGGCACTTCGTGGGCAAGCTCGGCACCCGCGTGCTCGAGCTGTCGTCCCGGGGCCCGCAGCTCTTCAACGGCACGTACGACGAGTACCTCGAGGGGCCGGGGAACCCGAGCGCGTACCAGGGCGCCAAGGCGTCGTAGCCAGGGCGCCGCAGCGCCGCGTCCGGCGGGGGCGCGGCGCCTCCGCGCGGGCCCGATCCCGCGACCCCGGCCGTCCGGCCGTCCGGGCGCCGGCCTGCGTCCCGCCGGCGCTCTGGTACGGTTCTGGGCATGTTCTCCGCCAGGCCTCCCGGGCTCACCGCCGACGAGCGCGCCCGCTTCGACCGCGACGGCTTCCTGGTCGTCGAGGGCTTCGTGCTCCCGGCGCAGTGCGACGCCCTCAGGGCGCGCGCGGCCGAGCTCGTCGAGGGGTTCGATCCCGCGGAGATCTCCATCTTCTCGACCCGGGATCAGGCGCGCTCGACCGACGCATACTTCCTCGGCTCCGGCGACCGGATCCGGTTCTTCTTCGAGGAGGAGGCGTTCCTGCCCGACGGCTCGCTGCGGCAGGCGAAGGCCTGCTCGATCAACAAGATCGGCCACGCGCTCCACGATCTCGACCCGGTCTTCGCGCCGTTCTCGCGGGCGCCGGCCCTCGCGTCGGTGGTCTCGGACCTCGCGCTCGCGCGCCCGCTGCTCCTGCAATCGATGTACATCTTCAAGAACCCGTTCATCGGCGGCGACGTGGCCTGCCACCAGGATGCGACGTTCCTCTACACGGACCCGCTCAGCGTGATCGGGCTCTGGTTCGCGCTGGAGGACGCGACCGTGCGCAACGGCTGCATGTGGGCCCTGCCCGGCGGTCACCGGGGCCCGCTGCGCAGGCGCTTCGTGCGCGACGGCGATGCCACGAGGATGCTCGCGCTGGACGACACCCCGTTCCCGGCGGTCGCGCCGCGCGCTCCCTACGTGCCGATCGAGGCGCCCAAGGGCACGATGGTCCTCCTCCACGGGCTCTTGCCGCACTGGAGCGGCGCCAACCGATCCGAGCGCTCGCGCCACGCCTACGCGCTCCACGTGGTGGACGGCGCGTGCCGCTACCCCGAGGACAACTGGCTGCGCCGCGCGCCCGACCTGCCGGCGCGAGGGTTCGAGGCGTAGGAGGGGGAAAAGAGGCCGGGGGCCTGGGGGCAGCAGCTGGGAGAAT
Organism: Sorangium cellulosum So0157-2; assembly: GCF_000418325.1. GTDB lineage: Bacteria > Myxococcota_A > Polyangia > Polyangiales > Polyangiaceae > Sorangium > Sorangium cellulosum_D. The sequence goes on along the minus strand of NC_021658.1, from coordinate 9,599,801 downwards.
AGGTTACTGCTTGGCGGTGTCGCCGGAGCAGATGACGAACTGCGTGGCGCCGTCCTGGGCGCCGCCGTCGCCGGTGAACCGGACCTGCCGGCGCTCCGTGGACGGGCACTTCGCGACGACCTCGTCTCGGCCCAGGCCGAGCCGCGGGTCGACGTAGCACCACCCGTGCACCTTCTCGCCTCCGACCTCCACGGGCGCCGGCGGCACCGTGTCCTGACAGGCCTTGAGCTCGGCCGGATCGCTGAGCTGCTCGACCTCGCAGACGCAGTTCCAGCCGTTCGCCGTCGCGACCGGATCGTCGAGCACCATCTGCTCCGCCCCGCGGTGCTCGGTGGGCACCTTCCGCCGCGCCGCGAGCCCGTCGCAGCTGCACTGCCCGTCGGCGACGGTCCGCGCCTCCAGGACCAGGCAGCTGACCTGTCCTTGGTCGTTCGGCTGGAGGGCGCGGGGCAGGCACTGCCCGGCCAGCTTCGTCTTCAGACGATCGACGATCGCGCCGATCGCCGGCCGATAGCCGTAGTCGAGCGCGCCCTCGGCCTCGGCCTGCTCGCTGAGCTCCGCCGGGCACACCGAGCCGACGATGCCCTGGTCCCCGAGGCTCCGGATGAGCTCCAGCTGCCGGAGGCCCGGATAGGCCTTCGCCTTCACCTGGAGGTTGCTGTCGGTGCCGTCGGGGTTGTCCTGGCACAGGGGGCTGTTGTAGTCCGTCTTGTCCGTCGACTTGTCGCAGTCGCCGTTCATCACGGGGTTCCGCAGCGGAAACACGCAGGCGAACTGGAGGTCGCCGAAGGTCGTCTTGGGCTCCCACTCGTGGCCGTTGATGACGTTGGCGTCGTCCGGCGAGCTCACGCCGGCGATGGGCGTCCCGGTGATCGGGTTCACGCCATCGCGGGGGCTCGGCGACTCGACCATGTGTGGATCCGCGGGGGGGCGGCGCGCCTTGGGATCTCCGAGGATGATGTCCCAGGTGCTCTGGAAGCCGGCGTTCGGGGTGCTCAGCTCCTCGGCGCTCTTGAAGCCGCCGACGGGGTTGCCGTCCTTGTCCTTGCCATTCTTGAGGTCGGGCTGGCCCGCGTCGTTCTGGCGCGCGATGTCCTGCCAGGGGACGCCGACGAGGCCCGCGAAGAACACGAGCTCCGGCGATCGCACCGTGCTGAGCTCGTCGGTCGGGTCGAGATCCGAGAAGAGCGGGTTGTCGACGAGATCGCCGTCGTGATCCTCGATCCGAGTCTTCGTGAGCGCATCCGTGTAGCGGTCGATCGGGTAGAGCAGGTCGATCCCGAACCGCTCCTTCTGGTTGAAACAGCGCAGGTTGGGCGGGTCATGTTCCAGGTCGAGCGCTTTGACCTTGCCTCCTTCGCTGCAGGTCTCATCGACCGGGCACCCGCGAGGGGCGTCTACTCCGCACGACGCGCAGCACGGATCGTCCGGGCCTTTCTCCGTGCACTCCTTGCGCGGCTGGAACATCCGGAACGGGGACGGCCGCGCGACCCAGAAGTCCGTCCCGCCCTCCCGGATGGAACAGTCGTTCTCGTCCGACAGCATGATGATCGCGAGCAGCGAGTCCGGCCGGAGGAACGCCTTGCGCTGATCCAAGAGCGCCTTATCCAGCCCTGTCCGGATCGCCTTGCCGTCCACCACCTCGAGGGTCTCGTGGGGCGCTGGGTCCACGAGGAAGCGGTACCAGCTCTCCAGCTGCGACTCGTAGCCGCACCCGACGTCGCCCACCCCTCGGACCATGTTCGTCAGCGTCGGTACGAGGCCGTGCCCCGCGCCGTCGTCGAGGATCGACTCGCCAGCAGGGTTGAGCCTCTGCTCTGGATCCCAGGCGAGGAACCCCTTGTTTTCATACGTCGGCGGGGCGTCGTCGCCGTCGCTCCGGGCGATGAGGTGCCCCATGTCGTCGGTGGAGAAGTGCACGGCCGGCCCGTCGCACGCGCTCTTCCCGTCACGGGTCATGGCCGCAGCGCCATGGTCGCCGAGGCTCGTGCTGATGATCCCGATGTGGATGTCGAGGACGGGCTCGAACTCGCGCTCCATGCCGCTGTCGCAGGCGCCGTTCTTCGGCGGCGACGATCTCGCGGGGTCCAGCGGATCGACGCACTGGGGGTTGACCAGGCGCCTCACGAGGTCCGGCACGGCCAGCGCGAGGATCTCCTGCTTGTCCTTCATCGACGACGAGTTGTCGATGGTCAGGAGGAGATCGATCTTGTCGACGTGCTGCGGGAGCCGCTCGACGACGGTGCCCGTCGTGCGCGGTTCCTGCTCGGCGATGGGTCGGGTCAGGCACCCCGAGATGAGCGATGTCCCGCCCACGACGAGCGAGCACCAGAGCAACGCGGCTGCGCGGGCAGCGCGGGACGGAGGACGATCGGCCATGAATCCTTCCTTGCGCGAGAGATGGAGTAAGCCCTTCGCGCGTCATACGCGGCGCGCGCGCTCTGCCGGCGCGCCTGTCTCGCGCGGGGTGGATGACAGGCCGCCTGGCGATCGCGAGTCAGACGCGGAGAGGGGGTGTTCTCTTGGCTGCGTGGCAAGAGCCGCGCGACGCCATCACGAAAAATGCAGGAAGCACAGGAAGGGCGGGCCGGCCGCCGCGTCGCGCAGGGGTGGTGCGGTCGTCGGGTCGCGCAGCCTCGGCGCGGCCGTGGCCCGGCGTGGGACGGCGCGGCCGTGGCCCGGCGTGGGGACGGCGCGACCGTCGCCGGGTGTGGGGACGGCACATCCGTCGCCCGGAGCGGACGAGGCCCGCGTCAGGTGGTGGCTTCGTAAAATTGAATTGAAGGCGGAAAGGGAGCGCCGGGCGCCTGGGGCGCCGTCGGCCGGGACCGCGGCTCGGAGCTCAGCTCTCGGCGGGGGCGGCCGTCTCGGCGCCGGCGATGAGCGGCGCGTACTGCGTGAGGAACTTGTTCCAGCGCTTGGCCTTGCGGCCGGGCTTGCGGGAGCTCTGGGAGCTCCTCTCCTGCTTCTGGGTGACCTTGAGGGTGAGGTGCTGGTGCTGGCGCGTAGGGCGATGCATGGCGGCGGATGCTGCTCGAAGGCGCCGCGCTGCGCAAGCCTCAACGCGACGGAAGCCGCGCCCGCTCGTCCCGCTCCGGCCCCAGGCGGCCGAAGCTGTGGATCCCGTAGATGAGGACGACGAGCGCGATCAGCGTGAGCCCCATGCCGGCGTCCGACGGCCCGACGCCGACGAGCGCGAGCCCTGCGACGAGGAGCATCCCCCCGCCGCCGAGCGCGCGGCGCGCGCGCGCCTCCTCCTCCGTCCGCTGCCCCCGGCGGCGCGCCGGGCGGCGCGCGCCCTCGCCCTGATCGACCGCGCTCACGGGAACTTCTGCGTCCGCGCGTAGGTGATGAAGTCCTGCACGTCGCGCGTCAGCTCGCGCTCCGCGGTGATCGTCGTGCGCTCGTGCGACTCGCCGACGAGGTCGTCGTAGAGGTAGTTCTGCTGGTAGAGGAGCACGACGCGGACGGCCCCGTCCGGCCCGCCGCGGACGATGCGCAGCTTCTCGTCCCGGCCGTTGGGCGGCGGGAGCGCGGCGCCGAGCGCCTGGGCGTCCTCCTCGGTCACGTAGACGACGCCATACGAGCGGTTCTGCACGCCGACGTCGACGCGGACCTTGCCCCCGCTGACGAGATCGACCTCGCGCCCGAGCACCGGCCGCGCGCCCTCCTGCACCATCGCGCGGCGGATGACCTCGATCGCCCGGCGCTCGTCGAGGGCGCGCAGCGGGTTCGGCGCGCGCGCCTCACCGCCGCCGCAGCCGGCGAGCGCGAGCGCCGCGGCCGCGATCCCCAGCGCGGCGCGCGCCGCCTCGCGCGCGCCGCCGAGGAGACGGCGCGCGCCCCGGGCATCGTCGGGCAGGGCCGCGCGCGCTGAAGGCCGATGCTGAAGGGGACCGAGATGGCGGGCCCCCGACCCGCGTTGAAGCTTCCTCCACATGAGCGGGCATGAGAGTAGCCAACCGCCCGGAGCTTCGCTACTTCTCCCGGCATGGCGCGGCTCGCTGCCATCGACATCGGATCCAACGCCATCCGCCTCCGCATCGTCGACGTCGATCCTCCGGCGCTCGGGGCGTTCGGCGGCGGCAGGGAGCCGGCGCTCGCCGGGGGCCCGGCCGGGGCGCACGACGCGCCGCGCTTCCACCCGTTCCGCGACGTCCACGCGGACCGCGCCTCCGTGCGCCTCGGGCACGACGTGTTCACGAAGGGCCGGCTCGAGTCGGGGGTGATCGGCGCCGCCTGCGAGGCGCTCCGGCGCTTCCGCACGGCGATGGATGCGGCCAAGGTCGACCGTTACCGCGCCGTGGCGACGAGCGCCGCGCGCGAGGCCCAGAACGGCGACCTCTTCGTCGAGCGCGCGGCGCGCGAGGCCGGCGTCCACGTCGAGGTCATCGAGGGGATCGAGGAGGCGCGCCTGGTCCAGCTCGCCGTCCTGGAGCGCGTCGCGCTCGGCGACCGGACCGCGCTCCTCGTCGACATCGGCGGCGGCTCCACCGAGCTCACGTTGCTCCGCGGCCGCAGGGCGGTCTTCTCGCGCTCGCTCCCCCTGGGCACGGTGCGGATGGTCGAGACCTTCCTCGAGGATCGCCGCCCCGTCGACGCGGGGCACCGGCGGCTCGTCGAGGAGTACGTCGACCGCGTCATGGTCGACGCCACGCGCGAGATCGTGGAACTGCTCGGCGAGGGCTCGGGCGCGGGGATCGATCTGCTCGTGGGCACGGGCGGCAACATCGAGACGCTCGCGGACCTCTGCCCCCAGCCGGGCGCGCCGGTCGAGGGGCGGGCGATCGACGTGGCCGCGATGTCCCGCCTGCTCGACGAGCTGGTGTCGAAGACGCCCGAGGAGCGCGCGCAGATCTACGGCCTGCGCCCGGACCGCGCCGACACGATCGTCCCCGCCGCGACGATCCTGGGCCGCGTCGCCCAGTCGTTCGTGCAGCCGTTCATCGTCGCGCCGGGGGTCGGGCTGAAGGAGGGCGTGCTCGTCGACCTCGCCCACGCGCACTTCCTCGGGCCCGACTTCCGCGGCGAGGCGGCCGCCGTCAGCGACGCCTGCACCCGGCTCGGACGCCGCTACCACTTCGACGAGCAGCACGGCGCGCTCGTGGCGCGCTTCGCCGAGCGGCTCTTCGACGACCTCGCGCCGCGCCATCGGCTCGGCCAGCGCGACCGGATCCTCCTGCGCGCGGCGGCCCTGCTCCACGACATCGGCGACTTCGTCCGGTACGAGGGGCACCACAAGCACAGCTATTACATCATCGCCCACAGCGACCTCATGGGGCTGACCCCGGAGGAGCGCGCGATCGTCGCCAACATCGCGCGCTACCACAGGAAGTCGCCGCCCAGCATGGACCACGACAACTTCCGCGCGCTCTCGCGCGACGCGCGCGCCAAGGTGAAGGCGATGGCGTCGATCCTCCGCATCGCCGACGCGCTCGATCGCGAGCACCGGGCGAAGGTCGCGGACGTGAGCGGCCGCATCGAGGAGGACACCTTGGTGCTCGAGGTGCAGGGCGCGGAGGACCGGGCGCTCGAGGAGTGGACCGTCGTCGCGAAGGCGGGGATGCTGCGCGACGCCCTCGGCCTGGACGTGCGGATGGTCGACGCCACGCCGAGATCGCACCCGCCGACCTCCGGCGGCTGACCCGCGGGCGGCGCCGCGGCCTCCGAAAAAATCGCCGCGGCGTTTGCGCGGAGCCCTGCGCGTCACCATGTAGGTCAGCACGGGGGAAACTGTGCCTCCGGGAGGGCGCGCGGCGACGCCGCGCCACCGAGCGCGGCCGTGCCGCGAGCGAGGGCGGCTGCGCCGCCGCGGAGAGCGAGGGCGAGCGACCGTTGACGCTGAAATCTCCGAAGCTGATGGAGGCCCGCCGCGCCGCCGGCATCCTGGAGTCCGCCCTGCGCGGGCACACCGGCGATCTGACGCTCGCCGACGCCTCGGCGAGGAGCGGCTTGCCGTTGCGCGACGCCGAGAGCGGCCTGCACCTGCTCGTCAGCGAGTACCGCGGGCACCTCAAGGCGACGTCCGAGGGCGAGCTGCTCTTCCGTTTCCCGCACGGCTTCACCAAGCCGTGGGAGACCCGCACGCGGCTCGAGCGCGCGCTCGGGTTCGTCCTCCGCGGCGCCGCCGGCGTGGCCCGCTTCGTCGTGCGCGCGTGGATCGCGATCGTGCTGATCGCGTACGTCGTGATCTTCGTCGGGATCCTGATCGCCCAGCTGCTGGCCCGGTCGAGCAGCGACTCGCGCGATCACGGCAGCTTCTCCGGCTCGTTCGCGGGCTACGTCCTCTTCCGGATGGTCTTCGACGCGATCTTCTGGACGTTCCACCCCTTCTCGCCGTTCGTGTGGACGGCCGAGCCGCCGTGGTCCTCGTCCTCGTCGCACGGGCGCCGCGGGGCGTTCGGGCAGCCCAGGGACGAGACGCCGTTCTACGAGAAGGTCAACCGGTTCTTCTTCGGCCCGACGCCGGCGCCGCGCGATCCGCTGGAGAACGAGAAGCTCATCCTGGCCGAGATCCGCGCGCAGCGGGGCCGGATCGGGCTCGCCGACGTGATGCGCGTGACCGGGCTGTCGCGCGACGAGGCGGACCCGATGATGGCGCGGCTGATGCTCGACTACGACGGCACGGTCGACGTCTCGGAGGAGGGGGGGATCGTGTACCGGTTCGAGGCGATCCGGCGGACGGCGGCCGAGGCGCCGTCGCGGGCGCCGGCGCCGGTCTGGGCGAAGCGCGACGAGCTGCCGCCGCTCACCGGGAACGGCCCGGGGGTGAACGCGCTCATCGTGGCGCTCAACGGGTTCAACCTGATGATGAGCCTCTACGCCCTCGGGGCGCACCTCACGCTGGACAACCTCGGCCTTCTGGCCCGCGGGGTCCCGATGGCGGAGCTGCCCGCCACGGGGACGGCGGTGGCGCTCGGGGTGGTGCCGCTCGTCTTCTCGCTCGCGCTCTTCGCGCTGCCGCTCGGCCGCGCGCTCCTGCGCCCGCTGAAGCGGCGGCGGCTCGCCCGGCGGAACGCCCGGCGGGCGGTGCTGCGGGCGATCCTCACCCGCATCGGCGCGCGGCAGGCCCGGGAGCCGATCACGGAGGCGGTGCTCAGGCGGGCCTGGCAGGACGCGGCCGGGGAGGCACCGCGCTCGGAGGAGATCACCCGCGAGGTGGTCGCGCTCGGGGGTGACGTGGACCTCGAGGCAGGCGACGGGATCCGGTACCGCTTCCCGGATCTGGAGACCGAGGCGAAGGCCCTCGAGGCCGAGCGGGAGGCCGCCTCCGAGGAGGAGGCGCGCCCCGGGAAGGTGATCTTCTCGTCCGGTGCGTGAGCACCGTCTCGGGCGGTTTTGTTCTGTCGAGGCGGCCGCCGACAAAGCGTCATTGTCGTGGGCGCGCGTACGGGGCCGTACCGCACGGATTCGCCGTTGATTGACGCGCTCTGGCTCGGACGTCTACGGTAGGTTTAATTTCGCCCATGTACTCCGTTGACAATAGAGCCGGTCGTCTCATCGAAGTGAGGCTGGCCTCACCGCTCCCGGCTGGCGAGGTCGACGCGTGCATCGCCAGGATCCAGGGCATCGTGACCCAGAACCGGCACGGGGCCGTGGTGTGCATCGAGCTGCTCCAGGTCGACGTGCTCGCGCCCGAGAGCGCGGAGAAGTTCCTGGAGATGATGCGCGTGCAGAACGCCACGGTGCATCGGACCGCCTACCTGCTGCCGGTGGCGAACGCGATCCTCGGGCTCCAGGTCGAGCGGCTCATCCGCGACGCGCACAACTCGAGCCGAAAGGCGTTTCGCGACACCACGTCGCTCGAGGCCTGGCTCGTCCCGGTGATGACGATGGTGGAGGCGCAGCAGCTCCGGAAGTTCCTGTCGCAGCTCGGCTGACGCGCCGGCGGACACCGAGGAGAACGGGCCGTCGCGGAGGCCGGACCGGCCGGCCGCGCGCCGGGCACAAAAGGCATCCTGTGGCGCGGCCCTGACGAGCGCGATCCGGTCGAGTCGACCTCCGGGGGCCCGTGGCCGAGCGCGCCGCTCGGGGCGCCGCCGCGTGGTATACGGGTGCGATGCGACGCGTCGCCATCGTCGGAGGCGGTCTGGCCGGGTGCATCGTCGCGTTCAGGCGGGCGGCGGCGGGCGATCGGGTGACGCTCGTCGAGGCGGCGCCGCGGCTGGGCGGGCAGCTCTGGACCGAGCGGACCGCCGGGTTCGTGGTGGAGCACGGCGCCGAGGGGTTCATCGCGCGGAGCGAGGCCGTGCCCGCGCTGGCGGGCGCGCTCGGCATCGCCGGCGATCTCGTCGGCCAGGAGACGCACAGGTCGTTCGGCTTCGACGGCGCCGCGCTGCGGGAGCTCGCGCCCGGCGAGGCGGCGGCGTTCCTCGGCTTCCAGGTGCCGCGCGACGAGCTCGGCAAGGGGATCCGGACCTTCCGCCACGGGATGGAGCAGCTGACCGAGACGCTCGCGCGCGCGCTCGCGAGCGACGAGCGCGCCGAGGTGCGCACCTCCGCCGCGGCCGCCTCGCTCGCGCGGGCGGCCGGCGGCGGCTTCCGGCTCGCGCTCGCCGGCGGGGCCGAGGTCGACGCCGACGCGGTGGTGATCGCCACCCACGCCGCCGGCGCGGCCGCGCTGCTCGGCGAGCCGGCGCGGGCGCTCCGCGACGCCGAGACGCTCTCCAGCGTGACCGTCTCGCTCGCCTACCCGCGCGCCGCGATCGAGCACCCGCTCGACGGCACCGGCTTCGTGGTCGCCGCGGGGCACCAGGCGCACGGCTTCCGCGCGTGCACGTTCACGACCTCGAAGTTCGTCGAGCGCGCTCCCGCCGGCCATGTCGCGCTGCGCCTCTTCTTCCGCCCCGAGCCGGCGGACCTCGAGCGGATGGGCGACGACGCGTGGGCGGCGCGCGCCGAGGCCTCGCTCGCGCGCGTGCTGCGCGTGCGCGGGCCCGCCGAGCGCGCCTGGGTCTCGCGCTGGTCGAGCGCGCTCCCGGTCTCCACGCCCGCGCATGCGGCGCGGGTGCGGGAGACCGAGCGAGCGCTCGCCGGCAGCGGCGTGCTCCTCGCCGGCTCGGCGTTCCACGGCTCCGGGATCGACGCGGCCGTGCGCTCCGCCGAGGCGGCCGCGGAGCGCGTCGGCGCCCTGCCGTGACGTCCCCGACCCGGACGCGAGGAGGCTGCGCACCATGACCACGCACCTCACCGGTAGCTGTGCTGCATGCCCATCGAGTCGGCCGGGGAGGCGCCCGGCGAGGCGACGACCGAGGCGAGGCGAGTATTGGTCTCGGGGGCCGGGTGCAATGAGCGATTCCAGATCGAGGCCGGTGCCGATAGGGCACGAGGTGTGCACTGCGCAGCTGCCTTCCGCCGCCATCGTCATATCCACGGCAAATCGCCGTAGATCCGCGGTGATTGCCGATTGCGCCGACCGGCGCCGAGGCCCGGCGAGCCCTGGTCTCGAAGGCGAAGAAAAAAGAATCGACTCGAAGAACTTTTCTGTTGCGCAGCCCCTTCAAGGGGAGTACTCATTCGGCGAGCAGGGATTCGTTATGTTCAGCCGCCGCGACAACATGCAGATCATCGCCAACCAGCCCAAGGCGGGAACGCCTGAAGCGATCGTGGGATGGGACCATCTGCTGGGTGGCGATCCCTTGGCGCATAGCCCCGGATACTCCTGCGGCCTCCGCCCGTCGCGGAAGCTCGGTAACCCGGAGAATAGCGCCTAGAGGCAGCTAAGCACGCGTCGATCGACGACGTTCGCGAAGGCCGCCTCGGGAAACCCAGGCGGCCTTCGGCGTTTTGGGGCTCGTGAGCTGTAGGTCCGATGTGGGCTGCAGGCCTGTCGTGGGCCGTAGCCGCCTCGTGGGCCTCAGGCCTGCTGTGGGGCGCGGGCGGTAGGCTCGTCGAGGAGAGAGATTGTCTTGCTTGCAGCGCGCGTGCGAGGTCGCCGCGCGCTGCGGCGGGGGATTGCGCCCATGGAAAGGAGGCGCGGCAGAGAATGCGCTGGAGGCATTCGATTCGATAACGAATGACGTTCGGGGGGGCATGACGCGCGCTCGCGAGGGCGCGATAAGGATTCGTGTGCGTCGGCTCTGGGGGCGGCACCGCCCGGGCGGCCATAGGTCGCCGTCTGTTCCGGCCCGGAGGCTCGAGCTCTTCAGATCATGACGGCCTGCCGGCGCGGCAGGCGATGCGGATGTGCGTCCTCCGCGCGGACCCGTAGCTCAACTGGATAGAGCAGCCGCTTCTTAAGCGGACGGCTGGAGGTTCGATTCCTCCCGGGTCCACCCGGCGTTCGCTCGGCGTTCCATGCCGGCGCGCGCGCCGTGAGAGCGCAGAGATCGTCGAAGCGCTCTGGTGGATCCCTCTGTGGAGGGGTCGCTCGTTCTGTGACAACCAGGATGTGCAATGTAGATGGAGGCGCGCTGTGCCTCCATGTTCCGGTGTAGCTCAATGGTAGAGCGCCCGCTTGTTAAGCGGTGGGTTGGAGGTTCGATCCCTCCCGCCGGAGCCGCGCCCCCGGCGCTCGGTGGCAGGGCCCGCCTCGTTCACGCGAGGCCCGGGCTCGCCTCCGGCCGGGGGCGCATCGGCGCCTGCCGCGAGCAGGCGCTACGGGATGTAGCCCAGTGGAGAGGCGCCTCATTTGGGGTGAGGAGAACCGCCGGTTCGAATCCGGCCATCCCGACGATAGCTTGCGTGGGTGTTGCTCTTCTGGTGAAGAGGGCAGGTTGTGACCCTGCGGAGGCGGGTTCGATCCCCGTACGCCCACCCAGGACGGGTCGATGCGCTCGGTTATCTTTGGTAGATCCTCCGAGCGCGCCGCTTATCCGTCCTCTTTTGCCCGGGCTCTCGGGCCGGAGGTGGTGACATGGCCAATTATCTGAAGCACTTCGCCGCGCTGGTCACGCCGCAGCGGCGGAAGGCCCGCGCCGATCAGGTGCAGAACAGCGCCGGTGGCTTCGCCTTCGCCCTGGACGAGTGGGCGAGGCTCGACCGCTGGCTGATCCTCGGCGCGGAGGGGGGGACCTACTACGCGACCGAGCGGAAGCTCACCGTGGAGAACGCCCGCGCCGTCGAGGCCTGCCTCGCCGCGGACGGGCCCCGCGCCGTGCAGCGCATCGTCGACGTCAGCGGCTCGGGGCGCGCGCCGAAGAACGCGCCTGCGATCTTCGCGCTCGCCATGGCGTCCGCCGACCCGAAGCTCGAGACCCGGAAGGCCGCCCTCGCGGCCTTGCCCGAGGTGTGCCGCACGGGGACGGATCTCTTCCACTTCGCTCGCGACGTGCAGGGGTTCCGCAAGTGGGGCCGCGGGCTCCGGTCCGCCGTCGCCGCGTGGTACAACGGCAAGCCCGCCGACAAGGTCGCGTATCAGGCGATCAAGTACCAGCAGCGCGACGGCTTCAGCCACCGCGATCTCCTGCGGCTCGCGCATCCCGTCGCGCCGACCCCGCAGCACGACGCCCTTTACCGCTGGATCGTCGGCGGCATCGAGGCGCTCGGCAAGGAGTCGGCGCGCGGCAAGGCGCTGCCCCTCGGGGAGCTGCCGGACGCGGTGCGCGCGTTCGAGTCGCTCCGCGCGGCGACGAACCGGAAGCAGGTCACGGCGCTGATCCGACAGCATCGCTTCACGCACGAGATGCTCCAGACCGAGTGGAAGAACGACCCCGCGGTGTGGGAGGCGCTTCTCGAGCACATGCCCCAGACGGCGCTCATCCGGAACCTGGGGAAGATGACCGCGATCGGGCTGCTCGCGCCGATGAGCGACGCGTCCCGCAGGGTGGCGCAACAGCTCACCGACGCCGGCCGCCTGAGGGCGGCGCGGGTCCACCCCGTCGCCGTGCTCTCGGCCCTCAAGGTCTATGAGCAGGGCCACGGCGAGCGCGCTCGCCGGCGCGAAAACGCGCTCTCGTGGACCCCGGTCCGCGAGATCGTCGACGCGCTGAACGAGGCGTTCTACCTCGCGTTCCGGTCGGCCGAGCCGACCAGGAAGAAGCACCTCCTGGCGCTCGACATCTCCGGATCCATGACCAGCGGCTCTATCGCTGGCGTCCCCGGCCTGACGCCGCGCGTGGCGAGCGCGGCCATGGCCATGGCGACGGCGCGGATCGAGCGCGAGTACAGCGTGGTCGGCTTCTCGGCGGCGTCGGGCGGGTACGGCGGCAAGTGGGGCGGGGGAGTCTCCGGCCTCTTGCCGCTCTCGATCTCGCCCGAGCAGCGGCTCGACGACGTGCTGCGCGCGGTGGAGGGCCTCCCCTTCGGCGGCACCGACTGCGCTCTGCCGATGATCTGGGCGAAGCGGAACCGGGTGGAGGTCGATTCGTTCGTCATCTACACGGACAACGAGACCTGGGCGGGCGGCGTTCACCCGTTTCAGGCGCTCAGGGACTACCGGCAGGCGATGGGCCGACCGGCGAAGCTGATCGTCGTCGGGTTGACGTCGACCGGCTTTTCGATCGCCGACCCGACGGACCCCGGCATGCTCGATGTCGTGGGGTTCGACGGGGCGGCCCCCCAGGTGATGGCGGATTTCACCCGGGGTGTCTCGTGACAGACAGCGTGACGGACGGGCTCCGCCGGCCCGTCCGTCCGACGCCGGGGCGCCGCGCGGGCGCCCCTCCTGCGGGACGCCGCCATGATGGATGGCACCTGTTCTTCATCATTTGCCCGGGCTCGCCCGGGCCGCCGAGGGACAGTTCTCGTGGTTCGACTCCAGCGTCCCGCTCCCAGGAGCTGCCCCCGAGCCCGATCGGATAGGGGCCGGCCTACGAAGCCGGTCGATGCGGGTTCGAGTCCCGCCGGGGGCGCCGGGATCCTGCCCTCCGTCGTCCGCTCCATCGCCCGACCCGGGCCGAAGGACGACGGTCCTCGGATCCCGACCTTGCCGCTGTAGCTCAGCCTGGTAGAGCACCTACGCCGTCCTCCGCCCGCTTGCCCGACCCGGGCCGAAGGAGGACGGTTACCGTAACTTAGGATGTCGCGGGTTCGAGTCCCGCCGGCGGCGCCGCTTTGCCCTCGTATGCATCTGGTGAAGCAGCCTGATTGTCGATCAGGTGAGGGGAGTTCGATCCTCCTCGGGGGCGCCTCGGGAGCTCTCCGGAGCTCCTGCGAAACGGCTTGATTGCTTCAATATCCGGCTCCCTCCAAAAAGAGCGAGCTTGGTCCAAAGAAACCGACGGAGCGCTGTCGGATGCACAAGGAGATGATGATGAAGATCTGACGCGATGATCGCTGGTCCGGGGTGATAGTTCAACCGGGAGAACACTGCCCTCGCACGGCAGGGATCGAGGTTCGACCCCTCGTCGCTCCACCGGACGGGCCGAAGCTGGTGGGTTACCATACCTTTTACGTGTGCCCCACGGCGTCCCTTGCCCGTCCGTTCGTCTCGTCGCCGAGGCGGGCCGCCGGCCGGCGTGCCGCACTTCGTGCGGTTGCGCGCGGCGCCCGGCGGCCCGCCTCCTTTTTTCTGCGTAACCTGCGGTGGTAGCTCAAAGGTAGAGTGCGAGCGTGCCAAGCTCGCGACGGGAGTTCGATTCTCCTCCACCGCTCCATCCCTGAGCGCAACGACAGATTTCTGGGTGTGGCTCAACCTGGTAGAGCACCGGCTCGGGGAGCCGTGGGCTGGAGGTTCGAATCCTCTCACCCAGACCGCGGCGCGCGGACGTCACCGTGACGGAACGGCATACGTGGCAGGCTGAGATCCTGCGCCCTTCGGGGTATGTGGGTTCGAGTCCCACCGGTGACACCCTGCCCGGGTGGCGAAACGGCAAACGCTGCTGGCTTAGACCCAGCCTACTGGGGGTTCGACTCCCTCCCCGGGCACCGATCGCACGTGACCTGGAGCGACATCATGAAGAGAAAGAGACGATAACGAGGTGGGCCATGACCGCGCAGACGCTGCTTTTGACGCCATGGATGGTGCCCCATAAGGTCATCCCGTGGCAGACCGCTGTCACGATGAGCTTCCTGGGCAAGGTGGAGATCATCGAGGAGTACGACGACGTCATCCGGTCGCCGTCGCTCTCGATCAAGGCGCCCGCGGTGGCGCGGCTGAAGCGGCCGACGCTGGGGATGAAGCGCGGCGTGAAGTTCTCGAGGACCAACGTCCTGCTGCGCGACGGCTTCCGCTGCCAGTACTGCGGCGTGAAGAAGGAGGCACGCGAGCTCAACTATGATCACGTCATCCCGCGCGTGCAGGGCGGCAAGACCGTCTGGGACAACATCGTGGCCTCGTGTTACGCGTGCAACACGATGAAGCGGGGCCGGACGCCGGAGCAGGCCGGCATGAAGCTGCTCCGCGCCCCGGTGAAGCCGAAGTGGCTGCCCCCGGCGCCCGTCCTGGGCCTCAGCGAGCGGCGTATCCCGGAGGTGTGGGCAGGCTACTGCGCGAGCGCGGGATGACCCGCGCCCCGCGCGCCGGCGCGATCATGACGCCGCCTCACGGGCGAGTCGTCGGGCGCGCCGGCGCGCGTCGGGGCTTCCGCCGCCGGGCGGGCAGGTGCAGGATGGTCGGGCATGGTGATGTGTCCGACGCCCGACCGCATCGAGGACGAGCTCGCGCCGTTCCCCGCGGTCCTGCGCGGCTGGCTCATCGAGGGCGAGCTCGGCCGCGGCGGGATGGGGCGGGTGTTCCGGGCGCGGCACCCGAAGACGCGGGCGCGGGCGGCGATCAAGGTGCTGCTCGGCGACTACGCCCGCCGGCCGGACGTCGTGGCCCGCTTCCGGCAGGAGGCGATCGCCGTCAACATCATCAACCACCCGGGAATCGTCCGCGTCTTCGACTCCGGCGAGCTCGAGGACGGCTCGCCCTACATCGTGATGGAGTACCTCGACGGCCGGGGGCTGCGCGACTGGGTGCAGGCCGTGGCGCCCGCGGATCGGCCGCGGCAGGTGGTGCGGCTCGGCTACCAGATCGCGTCGGCCATGGCCGCGGCCCACGCGTCCAAGGTCGTCCACCGCGATCTGAAGCCGGAGAACATCATGGTGGTCGACGACGAGCTCGCGCCCGGGGGCAGCCGCGTCAAGATCCTCGATTTCGGCATCGCGAAGGTCCTCTGGGGGGGTCTCCCCGAGGTGCTGGAGCTCGAGGGGAGAGGCTCGCTGGCGCCCGCGTCCGTGCCCACGATCCGCACCGAGCTCTCGACGCGGCCGGCGCCGACGATGGGCGCCGCGACCGGCCCAGCGAGCGCCCTGGGCGGCGCGAGCGCCACGTCAGAGAGCGCCCTGGGCCGCGCGGGCGCCACGCCGGAGGGCGAGGCCCACGAGGACGACGCGCTCCGGAGCCTCCCCGTCGTGAGCATCGGCCGGCCCGCGATCAACCCCGCGCCGGTCGCGGTCCCGTCCGACGCGGTCTCCTCCGCGTCGGCGCGCGGGTCGCGCGCGTCGATCGAGCCCGGCGCGCCCGCGCCGCAGAGCGAGGGCGCGGGACAGCCCACGATGCCGTTCACGCAAGAGGGCGTGTGGGGCCTCGGGACGAGGAGCTACATGGCGCCAGAGCAGGAGCGCCACTCCGGGAGCGTCGACGTCAAGGCGGATGTCTACTCCCTCGGCGTCATCCTCTATGAGCTGCTCGAGGGGCGGACGCCCGACGCGCCGAGCGCGGCGTGGCCGCCCCCGATGAGCGCCGTCACGCCGCCCGATCTCGTCGCCCTCATCCACCGGGTGCTGGCGTTCGAGCCCGAGGCGCGGCCGCGCATGGCGGAGGTGGCCAGCGCGCTTCACCGGCTCGGCCGGGCGAAGAAGGAGCTCGACGAGGCGCTCTCGAGGTGGGTCGCCGGCGGCAGGGCGCCGGGGCTCTTGCCGCGCGGCAAGGCGCTGCACGAGCTGTCCGCCTGGGCCCGGGACATCGACGATCTCTCCGGCCTAGAGCGCAGCTTCCTCGACGCGGCCGTCGCCGCGGAGGCGCGCCGCGAGCGCCTCACGCGGGTGCTGCTCGCCCTCGGCGTGGTGGTCCTGATGGGGATGGTCGCGACGACCACCGTGTTCTGGATGCACGCGACGCGAGCGCGCAAGACGGCGGAGGCCGCCGAGCGCGCCGCGCGCGAGCACAGCCGCCTCGAGGCGGCCGCGAACGCCTCGGCGCAGGAGGCGCTCGCGAAGATGAGCGAGGCGCAGCGCGCGACCGAGGAGGCGCTCGCCCTGGCGATGAAGGCGAGCGACGACGCGAAGAGCGCCAACTCTGCCAAGGAGTCGATGACCGAGGCAAAGCGCCTGGCCGAGAACGCCGAGCTCCGGGCGAGGCGCGCGGCCCAGGCCGCGGCCGCCGCGAAGGCCGAGGCCGACGCGCGCTACGAGCAGTCGAAGAGCGCGCTGGAGCGCGAGATCGCCGGCCTCGAGAGCGACCGCGAGCGCCTGGCGGCGCGGCTCGATCAGGCCGAGAGCGAGCGCGAGCGGGTGAGGGCCGCCCTCCGCTCGAGAGATCACGATCTCAGGACGGCGCTCTCGGAGCTGCGGCGTGAGTCCGCGCGCGTGGGCTGGCTCGAGCGCAAGCTCGACGAGGCCTCCGAGCGGATCGACGCGCTCGAGCGGCAGCGCGAGGAGTGCGTCATGCGGCAGCCCAGAGCGCAGCCGCAGCCCGATCCGCCCCGGGACGGGGACGCGGTCCCTGTACAGGAAGAGACGGAGGAGATCGCGACGCCGCCGGCCGAGCCCCCGCTGGACTCGACGCCCCCGCCGGCGCCTCTCCCGCCGTTGCCGCGCGGCACGACGATATAGCCGCTCGCCGCGGGGAACGAGCGACAGCGGGGCTCGCGCGCCGCGCGCACGAGCCCCGCGACCTCTTCGCTCGGGGCTAGCTGAGCGTAGGGATCTCCTCGCGACCGCGGTTGCCGCCGCGCGCGTCCACGATCCGCACCGTGCTCGCCTGGGGCCCCTCGTCACCGTCCTCTTCCGTGTAGGCGACGCCCATCCCGATCTTCAGCTCGGAGAACGGCGCCGACACGATGCTCCGCTCGTGAAAATAGATCTCCCGACCATCGATCGTCGTGATGAACCCGTAGTCGTTGAACAGCTTGGTAATGACGCCTGCCGTGTCTTGCGCCGGGTGGGACTTCACCTCGCTCCGCTGCTCGCTCGCGAGCTTCTTCAGCTGGCGGCCGGCGCGCTGGAAGACGTCGCGCACCGCCGTGGGCAGCAGGTTCCTCGCGGCCCGCTCCTCGCTCACGATCTCGTGCTTGCCGGCGACGTGGAGATCGACGCGCACGCGGTACTCGCCGCCCGTGCCCTGGCTCGCGTGGTCGCGCTCGACGACCACGGCGCAGCTGTTGATGTGGTCGTTGAACCGCTGGATCTTGTTCGCTTGCTCCCGGATCAGCTCCTCGAGCGAGGGGCTTTTGTCGATGTGTCGGAAGGTGAGCTCCACTTGCATGCTCGCTCCTTTCATCCTGCGTCGCTGGGACGCGTCACTGCAGTCGATGTGAATCGCTGATTCGTACCGGCCGATTCAAGTACATGTGCGGGGTGTCTGACGTGGGCACCAGGTACTGCCCCGGCCTCGCGAGCATCTGCGCGGTCGCCCGGTGCGGCGCAGGTTCCGAGTGGTTGTTCTTCGCGACCATGAACACCTCGTGTGTGCCTGAAGTGAGCAGGTAGCAAGTTCGCTGCCACGGTCGCTCCGGCGTGCGGCAGCCGCGGGCGGCGAGCTCCGCGGTCGAGCAGCGCCGGGTCGGGTCAGGGCGGCGCAAGCTCTGCGCGACAGGCGCAGGTTCTTGCGTCCGTCGTGGATCTCCAGGCTGGCGCCGGGAGCGTGGCGAGGAGCGACGGAGCGTCCTCCGCTGGGGCAGTTTGCGACACGCGGGGCATCTCGCGTCGTTCCGTCACATCTCCTCGGAATGCCACCCGCCCGTCCGGTCTGGGAAATCGAGGTAGCGCGAGGCGAACGAGCTCGACCGCGCCTGGCGCGGGGGCTGACCATCGCAGCGGGCCTTCGATCGCGCCGAGCGACTCGGTGGTTCGCCCGCCGCGCCGCAGCCGTGCCGATCGGGAGCAGGTGCGCACGGCGCGTCGCCCCGGCGCTGGGCGGCACCAGGGGAGCGAGCGCGCCGCTCGCGCGGCCGCGCATCGGGCCGGCCGTCAGCGGGCGCGCCGGCCGCGTCCCGAGCGCCGCTCAGCGGATCTCGAAGACGTAATCCGTGTCGTAGGTGCGGACGAAGAGCTTGCCGTCCTTCTCGACGAGGAACGCAGGCCCGCTCTTCAGCGACAGCTTCGAGACCACCTTGCCGGTGGAGCGCTCGAGGACATAGAGGAAATCCGGCTCGGCCGTGAAGCCGTAACCGCAGAGGAGATGATCTCCGCGCAGGACGAAGTTCTCCGCATTGCAGACGAGCGGCGCGCTCTGCCAGAGGAGCTGCCCGGAGGCGAGATCGATGGCTGACAGGTAAGCGTTCTTGCCCTTCGAGGAGGCCGCGTACGTCCTGTGTCCCGATGAGACGTAGAGCACGCCATCCTTGACGACGGCCCAGCCGACGTGGCCCCGCACGAACTCGGCCTCGTTGGGGGCGATCTCGGGCGGCATGAGGAAGCTCTCGAAATCGAAGAAGGCGACGACCCTGTGCGCCGCGTCGAGGATCGCGACGAAGCGCTCCGCGGCGAAGCTCGGGCCGTAGAACAGGGCGAGGTGGTCGCCGTGATCGATCGCCTTGACGAGCGGTTGATCGCGGTAGCTCTCGGGGACGAAGGAGGGGAGGGGGCGGGAGCCGCTCGCCTCGCCCGCGGCCGCGCTCGGCACCTGCAGCGTCGGCAACGACAGACCGTTCGCGGTGAACCACGCCGCGTCGTCCGTGATCTTGTTCTTCTGCTCGGCGATCTTCACGAGGCGCGGGGCGGCGGAGCTTCCGGCCGGCGCGGGCCGGAAGAGCGCCTGGCCGAACGGCGGCGGCGCGAGCTTCACGGGGGACCTGCCGTCGAGCGACGATGCGCGCGCCGCGCCGGCATCCGGCGCGCGATCGCCCGCGGCCCTCTGCGCGGGCTGCGCCGCGCTGTCGTCCGCGGCCGCCGGCGCGGGCCGCGGAGCTGGGGCGGCGACGTGAGACGAAGGCGTCGCGGCGCCGGGGTGCAGCGGGGCGTCCTGGGAGGAGTGGGCCGGCGGCGCGGCGTCCGGCTGGCAGGCACACACGGCGAGCAGCGCGGCGGCGAGCAGGCGCGCGCGGCGGCATGGCTGAGCGGCGGGAGGGGCGGCAAGCACGCGCGCAGCGTACCTCATCCACCGGCCCGGCGGGCGCTACGCCGCGCCGCGCGGCGTCAGAGCTCAGGGAGAGGGGGTGAAGGAGAGGCGGAGCGTGTAAGGCCCCACGTCCGTCAGGTGGTACGCCTCGACGAAGATGAGCAGGGGCACGCCGCCTTCGACGTCGATCGAGCGCCTCTCGTCCCTGCCGGCGATCTCGCTCTCGACGCACGCGAGCTGGCGGCCCGAGCAGCCCGTCCGCACGTAGAAGCCTTGGTCGGTCTCGGAGGACAGCACGAGCCGGAGCGTGCCGTCGCTCGGCGGCGTGAACGCGTGCAGCCTCTCCGGCGTACCACGGCCGGTGCAGGTGCCCTCGAACACCGCGGTGCCGCCCGTCGTGTCGCCCGCGTTGCCCCCCAGGACGGCCACGGGCGCGTCCGCGCAGACGTCGTCGATCTCCAGGGTGCACGCGGCGGAGCAGCCGTCGCCGTCGACGGTGTTGCCGTCGTCGCACTCCTCCGGCTTGCTGACGATCCCATCGCCGCAGGTGGCCGGCGAGAACACGAGGTCCAGCGTGTAGGGCCCCGCGTCGGCGGGCGTGCGGGCGTCGACGACGATCGGCACCGCCTGGTCCTTGTGCACGACGACCTCGAGCTCCTCCTCCGCGCCCGAGGCGACGTGCTCATCCTCGCACGCGATCTCGGTGGACGCGTCCGCGCATGCCGCGCGGGTATAGAGGCCGTGGTTGCCCTCCGACTGGAGCACGACGAGGAGCGTGCCCGACTGGCCGGCGGGCGGCGTGAACACGTGGATCTCCTCCGGCCCGGCGCCGGTGCAGCTGCCATGGAGCACGCGCGTGCCGCTCGACGTGTCGCCCTCGATCGTCGTCGTCACCGCCGCAGCGCCCGCGCAGGCTGCGTCGACGAGCGGGCGGCAGGTCGCGGCGCAGTCGCCGTCCGCGCAGTCGACCTGGCCGTCGCCCTCGTCGTCCTCGCCGTCGGAGCAATCGAGCTCGCCGAGCTTGCAGAGACCGTCGAACCTGTCGCACAGGCCGAGCTCCGCGCACTGCGCGTTCTCGGTGCACGCCGGGATGCACGCCGTGATCTCGCCGCCGATGTCGCTGCACGTGTAGCCGTCGCGGCACTCGTCGGTCGTGCTGCAGCGACGGATGCACAGGCCCAGATCGCCGAAATCGACGCAGACGCCGCCGTCGTCGCAGGCGCCCACGATGGGATCGCAGAGGCCCGCACAGGCACCGGACGGCCAGCCCCAGTCGGTCTCCCTGATGCAGTACTCACCGTCGCACGCCGCGTCGTAGGTGCACGCCGCGCCGTAGTTGACGGGCGTCCCTCCACCGCCGCCGGTGCCGGTGGGCTCGGCGCCGCCGCTGCTGCCCGTGCTGGTCGCGCCCGATGCGCCGGCGCCGCTGCCCGTGACGCCGGCGCCGCCAGCGCCGCCGGATCCGCCCTTGCCCCCTTCGCCTCCATCATCACCGCACCCGGCGGTCGCCGAGAGCGCGAGCACAAAGAGACCTGCAACGAGTCGTACGTTCATCCACCCGCTCCACCACAAGAGAGATCATCGAGACGCGGGGTGCACCCCACCCCACGGCGCAGCTACGCCATCTTCAGCGCAACGGCGTGGCCTGCCAACCCCCCGGTTCATGTCGCCGGCGCTCCGTGACTGCCGCTCTCGGCCGCTGGATCCGAGCGGGACAGCCGTCCCTTTCGCGAAAAGAGGGCCCACGGAGGCGGCGCGCGGAGCATGCGCGCACACCGATCCGCACGTGGGAACGCGTGCGTTCGCGTTCGGCGTCGCGTACGGTCGCATCGGATGAAGCCCGAGAAAACATTGCTCCTCTCCCAGTCCGATGTGGTCTCCCTGCTCGCGATGGACGCGGCGATCGCCGCCGTGGAGGCGGCGTTCGCGGCGTACGGCCGCGGCGAGGCCGCGATGCCGCCGAAGGTGTACCTGGGGCTGCCTGCCCACGACGGCGACCTCCGTGCGATGCCGGCCTACGCCGAAGGGGCGGCTGGGGTGAAGTGGGTCAATTCGCACCCGAAGAACCCGGCGCGCTTCGGCCTGCCGTCCGTCATGGGGCTCTACATCCTCAGCGATCCCGCCACGGCGGTGCCCCTCGCCGTGATGGACGCGACGCGCCTCACGGCGGTAAGGACCGGCGCGGCCGCGGCGATCGCGTCGAAGCACCTCGCGCGGCAGAGCGCGAGGACGCTCGGCTTCATCGGCTGCGGCGTGCAGGCGCGCTTCCTGCTCGACGCCCACCGCGCCGTCTACGGCGATCGGCTGGAGGTGCTCACCGCCGACGCGTCGCGCGAGGCGAGCGAGCGGTTCGCGGCCGAGGCGGGCGGGCGCGCCGTCTCGGTGGAGGAGGCCTCCGGCTGCGACATCCTCTGCACGTCCACGCCCGCGCGCGCGCCGGTCGTGCGGCGCGCGTGGGTCCGCCCTGGGGCGCACATCAACGCGATGGGCGCCGACGCGCCCGGCAAGCAGGAGCTCGATCCGGAGATCCTCCGCGACGCGCGCGTGATCATCGACGACTGGGCGCAGGCGACCGAGAGCGGCGAGGTCAACGTGCCGCTGCACGAGGGCGCCATGCACCGCGAGCACATCCAGGGGACGCTCGGCGAG
This sequence comes from Sorangium cellulosum So0157-2, assembly GCF_000418325.1. Taxonomy (GTDB): domain Bacteria; phylum Myxococcota_A; class Polyangia; order Polyangiales; family Polyangiaceae; genus Sorangium; species Sorangium cellulosum_D. Next base: position 9,578,008 of record NC_021658.1, on the reverse strand, counting down.
GTCGTCGCGGGCAAGCTGGCGGGGCGCGGCGACGCGGCCATCACGGTGTTCGACTCGACCGGCCTCGCGATCCAGGACGTGGCGCTCGCGCGCGTCATCTACGCCGCCGCGCGCGAGAGGGGCGCCGGGACGGCGTTCGATTTCTTCGGCTGAGCGCGGCGGCTACGGCCTCCTCGCGCATCGCATGCCGAGGCTGTAGTAGGGGGCCGACGGCGCGACGCTGACCCGCGCGGACGTCAGCAGGTAGCTCGGCGCGCCGAAGCTGCTGCCGCCGCGGACCACCCGGTTCGAGGTGTCCGTCAGGTTGGCGCAATCGACGCACTCCGCCGGATACGTCCCGTATCCATCCAGTATCCACTCCCGCATGCTCCCGCCGAGATCCGCCTGCGTCCACCGCCCGTCGCCCTTCGGCGAGCGGGATCCGACGGGCACGATGTCGCTGAAGTCGCTCTGGAACGTGCAGCCGGGCGCCGAGCTCTCCCTGCAATCGTAGGACGCGTAGCTGGCGTCGATGGTCGTCGACTCCGGTGGATTCGACCACGGATACTGCCGCTGCTCGCCCCCTCCGGCCGCAGCGTAGTTCCACTCGGCCTCGGTCGGGAGGCGGCCCCCGTCCCACGCGCAGAACGCGAAGGCGACGTACCAGCTCACGCAGTTCATCGGCAGGTGCTCCTGGGCGCCTGCCTCCTCCGTCCACGTCCGCAGGTCCGGGTTGTCCGGATTGCACATCACCGAGGCGCGCAGCGCCGCCGCGTCCGCGGGCAGCTCGCCGTTCCAGGCCGGGTTCCACCCGCTCCCCGGGATGGCCGGGTGCGCCCCCGCGTCGGCCGCGGGCTGGCTCCCGGGGTACGCCGCCACGAACTTCCGGAACCGCCCCACCGTCACCTCGAAGCGATCGAGCCGGAGGTCGCTCACCGTCGCGGGGGATGCGGGATCGTTGCCGCGGTTGAACGTCCCCCCGGGCACCACCGCGCTCGCGCAGCAGCCCTCGGTCGCGCCGGGGCCGCACGTCGATGGCAGACCGTCGCAGCTCGGGGGGGTCGTGCACGCCGTCCCGCGGCACACGGGCGCCTCCGCGGGACACGGCTCCGGGGCGTTCCACTGGCCGTCGTCGTTGCACCGCGCGAGCAGGTTGTCCGAGCACTGCGTGTCGCCGGGCGTGCACTCTCCGCTGCTGCTGCCGCCGCTGCTGCTGCCAGCGGTGCCAGCGGTGCCTGCGCCGCCGCGGCCCGAGCTTGCGTTGCCGCTGCCGGAGCCGGCGTCGCCGCCCGAGCCTTCCATCGAATGATAGTCTTTGTCGAGCCCCAGGAGCGCCGTACAACCGCTGGCCATGAAGGCCGATGCTGCCCACCACCATCCAGCGCGCACACTTCGCATCTCTTCTCCTTAGCTCGCTCACGGGTCCGTTCGGCGCAGAGCGCGTACGCCTCGCACCAGCTCGGGTAGCTCATCGGCGGATGCCCATTGTCCCCGGACTCCTCGGTCGATGTCGAGCCATGTCGAGCGCGGCGAGCCCAGCGCGCACGTCCACCGCGGCCCGCAGCGCAGCCGGCTCCGCGGGCGAGCGAGGCGGCGTCGCGGTCGATGCCGGGCGCGATTCCCATGAAGGCGGGAAGGCAGGAAGAGCATCGAGCTTTCTTCCCGCCTTCAAGCTCGAACCCGGCCACCTCCGAGGGCCTCGCCGCAGGAGGAGGTGGCCGAGCTCGGGGGCCGTGGATTCAGAAGGGCGCCGGATCGCCGCCGGCAGGCGCTGCCGTCTGTGCCTCGTGGGCCCGCGGGAGGCGGCGCCGTCCCACGGTCCGCGCCCGTCCGCTCGGCGTGTGTTCGGCCTGTGGCGGATGAAAGGCCGTGCCCACTCCGCCGCGGCCGGCCGTCGCGCGGCTCCGCGGCGCTCCGCGGCCGGCCCGGTCGCGCGATGCGGTGTCGCCCCTGGCTCCGGGCCACGGTCACCCGCTCTCACGCACTTGCGCGCAGGCACGCGAATCCATCTCTCTTTATCTGCCGTACAGAGCGCTTATTCGAAGTGCATCGCCGCAGGCGCGCTGATATCAACGCCCTCGTGGGAAAGCTGGACGGGTTCGCGAAGCTGACCTTCGCCGAGGTGACCCCGAGCGTCACCGCCGGCTCGGCCGCATGGCACCGGCCGCCCGACGTCCGGCTCGAGCGCGTCCAGGCCGACGGTTATCTCCGCGTGGTGCGGCCCGACGGGCTCGTTCCCCTTGCCGCGCCCTGGCCGGCGGCGTGCGGCCATGACGAGGTGGTCGTCGAGATCAAGATGGCCGGCGACCACGTCGACATCGTGGAGCTCAAGCGCGCCACGCTCCGCCGGCTGGCGCGCGAGATCGAGCGCATCGAGGAGCGCGAGCCGCCCTGGATGGGCGAGGAGCCGCTCTGGGTCGTCGCTCCCCACCTGCCATCGTGGCTGCACACCGTCCGGGAGCTGGAGCGGATCGCCCCCGGCTGCTACCGCGTCGGGCCCTCGCCGTTTCTGTTCCTCTGGATCGCGGCCAACGAGCTGCCGCTGCGCGACGAGCTCGTGCCGTTCCTGACGGCGCGCTCAGGACAGGCCCTCGACGACTTCGCCCGGTGGGTCGCACCGCGGCGGGATGTGGAATGGGTGATCTCCATGCTAGAATACCTGCCGATGTCACCGAAGACCCGTGAGGACTTGCTGCGACGGTTCGCTCGCGTCGACGACCCGGAGATCGAGGCGCGCAGGCAGTGGATCCTCCAGGCCCTGCTCGCCCACAGCCCGGAGGTCAAGGAGCAGCTCATCGAGGAGGGGATCGAGAAGGGCCAGCTCACTGAGGCGCGCGCGCTGCTACGCAGGTTGCTGGCTCGCCGCGGCTTCGCGCCGACCGCGGCGATGGAGACCCAGATCGACGCCTGCTCCGAGCTGGACACCCTGCACCGATGGCTGGACCAGGCCATGACCGCGGACACCGCAGAAGAGGCGCTGGCATAGTCCGCGGGCCGTTGGCGCCTTGCGGCCACCTGCCCGCGGACGTGCCGCTGCCAGCGTCAGGAGCTCCGGCGCCGCCCCTTCACACCGCCAGAAACTCCCTCGCGATCTCGTCGCTGAACTCCGCCACGCTCCCCCGCCGCACGATCCCCCCGTTATCCATGATGAAGTACTCGCTCGCCGTCGAGAGCGCGAAATCCAGGAACTGCTCCACGAGCAGGATCGCCATGTCGCCCCTCTTCCCGAGGTCTTTGATCACCTCCCCGATCTCCTGCATGATCGACGGCTGGATCCCCTCCGTCGGCTCATCGAGCAAAAGCAGCTTCGGCTTCCGCAGCAGCACGCGCGCGAGCGAGAGCTGCTGTTGCTGCCCGCCGCTCAGCGTCCCCGCCGCCCGCGCCTCGAACTTCTTGAGGATGGGGAACATGGACATCATCTCTTCGAGCGCCGCCGGGCTCGGCGTGGCGTCGCTCCTGGCCTCGAAGCCCATGAGCAGGTTCTCTCGCACCGTCAGGTAAGGGAAAATCCCGCGCCCCTGCGGCACATAACCGATGCCCGCGCGCGCGCGGTCGCTCGGCGACCTCGAGGTGAGATCCGCCCCGTCGAGCGCCACCTTCCCGCGCCGCGGCTTCAGCACGCCCATGATCGCCTTGAGCAGCGTCGTCTTGCCGACCCCGTTGCGCCCCAGGAGGCACGAGACCCGGCCGGGCGCGACATCCAGGCTGACCTGCGACAGGATGCAGCTCTCCTCGTAATAGACCGCGAGATCCTCGACCACCAGCATCTCTCTACCGCTCCTCCGCCGCGACCGCGGCCCGAGCGCCGCCGCGCGCGCCCCCCGCGTCGTGCGCCCGACCGAGGTAGACCTCGACCACCTTCGCGTCGCGCTGGACCTCCTCGACCGGCCCCTCGCACAGCCTCCTGCCGGCGTGCAGCACCGTCACCGTGCTCGCGTAGCGCCGGACGAACTCCATGTCGTGCTCCACGACCAGCACCGACCGCTCCTTCGCGATCTCCTGGACGAGCTCCCCGGTGCGATCGCGCTCGCGCCGGGTCATCCCCGCCACCGGCTCGTCGAGCAGGAGCAGCTTCGGCTGCTGCACGAGCAGCATGCCGATCTCCAGCCACTGCCGCTCCCCGTGCGCGAGCACCGCGGCCCGCACGTCGGCGCGCCGCCGGAGCCCGATCCGATCGAGCGCCCCGGCGATCTCCTTCTCCTGCTCCGCGGACAGCCCGCGGAGGAGCCCCGGCGCGCTCTCCCGGAAGCCCATCGCCGCCTCGAGGTTCTCGAGCACCGTGAGGCTGCCGAACACCGCCGGCGTCTGGAACTTGCGCCCGATCCCGAGCCGGACCAGCGCGTGCTCCGCAAGCCGGTGCGCCTCCACCGCCTCTCGCCCCGACTCCCCACCTCCGTGGAACACCACACGCCCGCTCGACGGCTTCGTCTTCCCGGTGAGGATGTCGAGCAGCGTCGTCTTCCCGGCGCCGTTCGGGCCGATCAGGAACCTGAGCTCCCCGCGCTGGATGGAGAAGTCGAGCCCGTCCAGCACCTTGAAGCCGTCGAAGCTCACCGTCACCTGCTGGACCTCGACGATGTTGCCGCGGCTCATCCCATCGCTCCTCTGCCCGCTCTCGCGCTCATCTCCGCTCATGTCCGCTTCCTCCCCCTCAGCGCCCGGACGTCGCGGGCGCCTCGGAGCGCGCCTCCACCTCGCCGACGCCCACCGGCCCGTCGACGGCGGCCTCACGCGCGCCCGCCGGCGCGCCACCGTCACCTGCTGGACCTCGACGATGTTGCCGCGGCTCATCCCATCGCTCCTCTGCCCGCTCTCGCGCTCATCTCCGCTCATGTCCGCTTCCTCCCCCTCAGCGCCCGGACGTCGCGGGCGCCTCGGAGCGCGCCTCCACCTCGCCGACGCCCACCGGCCCGTCGACGGCGGCCTCACGCGCGCCCGCCGGCGCGCCGCCGGCGTCGCGGCGCGCGAGCCGCGACGCGTGGCGGCGAAGGAAGCCGGCGACGCCCGTCGGGAGCAGCATGACCGACGCGGCGAAGAGCGCGCCGAAGCCGAGCTGCCACACCTCGGGGTACGACTCGCTCAGCGCGCTCTTGCCCAGGCTCACCAGGATCGCCCCGACCACCGCGCCGATCAGCGTGCCGCGCCCGCCGACCGCCACCCACGTCACCATCTCGACCGACGGCATCACGCCCATCGACGACGGCGAGATGAGGCCGACCTGGCAGACGAAGAGCGCGCCGGCGATGCCGGCCATGCCCGCCGACAGCGCGAACACCAGCGTCTTCAGCGTGACCGGGTTGTAGCCGAGGAAGCGCACCCGGTTCTCGTCGTCGCGCGTCGCCACGAGCAGGCGCCCGAAGCGCGACTGGGTGAGCCGCCGGCACAGGAGATACAGCGCCCCCAGGCAGAAGAGCGTCACGAAGTAGAGCACCGTCTGCGTCGAGGCGGCCCCCCGCGCGAAGCCGAAGATCGTCTTCAGGTTCGTGATCCCGTTCGTGCCGCCGGTGATCGCCTGCTGGCCGACGAAGAGGATCGACGCGATCAGCGTGAGCCCCTGGGTGATCAGCGAGAAATACACCCCCTGGACGCGGCTCCGGAAGACGAGGTAGCCCACCGCGGCCGCGATCGCCATCGGCGCGAGGACCACGGCGCAGAGGGCCACGACCGGCGAGCGGAACGGCTCCCAGAAGAGCGGGAGCGCCTCGAGGCCGCTCCAGCTCATGAAGTCGGGGAGGCGCGAGCCCGACGTCTCCAGCTTCAGGTACATCGCCATCGCGTAGCCGCCCAGGCCGAAGAAGAGCCCCTGTCCGAGGCTCAGCATCCCGCCGTAGCCCCAGATGAGGTCGAGGCCGAGGGCGACGATGGCGAACGTGAGGAACTTGCCGAGCAGGTTCAGCCGGAAGTCGGAGAGCACGAGCGGCGCGACGAGGAGCGGCAACGCCACGGCGAGGGGCGCTCCCCAGGTCCAGAGGAAGGTGCGAAGGGCGGAGTCTCGAGGGGCCATGTCCGTGTCCTCTCCTATCGGGTGCGCAGGGCGAGCAGGCCTGTCGGCCGCCACTGCAGGAAGGCGATCACCAGCGCGAACACGAGCGCCTTGCCGAGCGAGGCCGTCGTCGACAGCTCGAGCAGCGTGTTCGCGACGCCGATCACGAGCGCCGCGATGGCCGTCCCGGGCAGCCGCCCGAGGCCGCCGAGGATGACCACCATGAAGGCGTCGACGATGTAGTTCGTCCCGAGCGACGGGCCGATCGAGCCGAGCTGCGTCAGCGCGCACCCGGCGATCCCGGCGAGCCCCGCGCCGAGCGCGAACGTCGCGGCGTCGACCCGGCGCGTGCGGACGCCGAGGCACGAGGCCATCTCCCGGTTCTGCATCACCGCCCTGAGGCGCCTGCCGCCCGCGGAGCGGTGCAGGTACGTGTAGACGGCGGCGATGCACGCGATCACGAGGGCGATCAAAAAGACGCGCTTGTAAGGCAGCTGCACCCCGCCCGACAGCGCGACGCCGCCGCTCAGCCACGACGGGCTCGAGACCTGCACGTTGGACGCGCCGAACAGGCTGCGCGCGGCCTGCTGCAGCACGAGGCCGACCCCCCACGTGGCGAGCAGCGTGTCGAGCGGCCTGCCGTAGAGGAAGCGCACGATCGAGAGCTCGAGCACGAGCCCGAGCACGCCGGCCACGAGGAACGAGGCCGGCAGCGCGAGCAGGAACCAGAGCCCGGCGTCCGTCCCCCCGACGAGCGGCGCAAGGTGCTGCCCGACGACGTACGTCGTGTAGGCCCCCGCCATGATGAACTCGCCGTGAGCCATGTTGATCACGTTCATCAGCCCGAACGAGAACGCGAGGCCCATCGAGATGAGCAGGAGGATCGAGCCCAGGCTCAGGCCGTTGAAGGCGTGGAGGAGAACTTCGTTCATGCTAGAGCACCGAAGAGGTTGAGACGCCGCGCAAGAGAGGTTCGAGCCGCGGAGGCACAGCGGGGACCACGGCGATCCCCCCTGCGCGCTCCGCGCGGCCGGCCGCGCTACTTCGCGGCGAGCTCCTTCGCCCAGGGGTATGCGGTGAGGTACGGATCCGGCTGGATCGGCTTGCCCGTGCTCCAGACCTCGTCGATGAGGCCGTCCTGCCGGACCTTGCCGATGCGCACCGTCTTCCACGTGTGCTGGTTCTTCCCGTCGAGGCGGACCAGCCCCTCGGGCGCGGCGTACTCGATGCCTCCGGCGTTCACCGCCTCCTTCACCTTGGCGACCTCGGTCGACTTCGCCTTCTCGACGGCCATCTTCCAGAGGTAGACCCCGAAGTAGCCCGCCTCGATCGGGTCGTCCGTGACGCGCGCGGCGCCGTACTTGGCCTTGTACGCCTCGACGAACTTCTTGTTCTCCGGCGTGTCCGTGGTCTGGTAGTAGTTCCACGAGACGAGGTGTCCGGCGATGTTGTCGGCGCCGATGCCGCGCACCTCCTCCTCGGCGACGCTCACCGAGAGGACCGGCACCTTGTCGGCGGTGTAGCCGGCGTCCTTGAACTGCTTGAAGAACGCCACGTTGCTGTCGCCGTTCAGCGTGTTGAAGATCGCGTCCGGCTTGGCCGCGCCGATCTTGCTGATGATCGTGCTGACCTCCGTCCCGCCGAGCGGCAGGTACTCCTCGCCGGCGAGCTCGCCGCCCTTCGCCGCGAGCTGGGCCTTGATGATCTTGTTCGCCGTGCGCGGAAAGACGTAGTCCGAGCCGAGCAGGTAGATGCGCTTCTTGCCCTTCTCGAGCAGGTAGTCGACCGCGGGGACGATCTGCTGGCTCGGCTCGGCGCCGGTGTAGAAGATGTTGGGCGACTGCTCCAGGCCCTCGTACTGGACCGGGTAGAAGAGCAGGCCGTTCAGCTCCTCGAACGAGGGCAGCATCGCCTTGCGGCTCGCGCTGGTCCAGCCGCCGAACACGACCGCGACGCCGTCCTGCTGGACGAGCTTCCGGGCCTTCTCGTTGAACGTGGGCCAGTCGCTGGCGCCGTCCTCGATCACCGGCGTGAGCTGCTTGCCGAGCACGCCGCCCGCCTTGTTGATCTCCTCGATCGCGAGGATCGTCGCGTCCTTGACGGCCACCTCGCTGATCGACATGGTGCCGCTCAGCGAGTGGAGCACGCCGACCTTGATGGTGGCGCTGTCCGAGGCGGGCGCCGCCCCGGGCGAAGCCCCCGGCGCCGGCGCCTCCTTGCCCTCGTTGCCGCAGGCGGAGAGCAAGGCCGCGCCCGCGAGGGCCGCCGCCGCGACGCAGAGCGACCGCCGCCGAAAGGAGCCCGCCGCCGGCCGCTCCTCGACGCTTAGCCCAGACGTGAACATATTCAACGCATCCTCCTTGGGTGCCGGTGCGCGTTCGATGCCCTGCATCGACGCGGCGCGGCGAACCGACTGCACAAGAGCCGTTGGGAAGCTCGGGAGTCGGCAACTGGAGACTCCCGGCCGGACACCGAAGGACCGCCCCGCACAGCGAGGCTCGGCCCTCGGACAGGGGCCAGCGACACGACGTCGTGGTGAGATGTCTTATGCCGAGCGCCATGTTTCCTCGAGGTTTCGTCGAGATGAAATGTCGACCGGCCGGGGGACGAGGTGCGCTTTCCGCAGCGTCAATCGGGGTCCCCGATCACAAAGCGAGTCTCGACAGCGCCGCGGCGATGCGCGGGCGGAACGCCGCGGACACGCGGGGCGGCGCGCGCACGTGGGGCCGCCCCAGGCGCCCGCGCGGCGGGGCGGACCGCGCGGCGGGGCAGACGGAGCGCAGGGCCGGCGTCCGACCCGCCGCGCCGGTGTCGCTGGCGCCGAACCGGTGTGGGGCGCTCTGTCCTCGGCGCGCACGAGCGCTGAGCGCTCCGGCGCTGTTGCGAGGAGGTGCGCTCTCCAGTGCAGCGAAAAACTTGTATCAAGAGCGGAGGAGTCCACGTAAATTGGTGGATGCTGTCTGCGCCCTGTGCTCGGGCGACACGGAGGGCAGGCGGGGTGGAGCGTATGGGAAGCACGAAATCCATGTCCGATGATGCGGATAAGCGATCCTCGAGCGGCGGCGCTGCGCCGGACGGCGGTGCGGCGGGGCCGCGGGACGAGAACTCGGTGGTGATCTCCCTGAGCGCGCTGCTCGCGGTGGAGGCCGCCGCCGCGAAGCCAGCGGGCGCGCGGGCCGATCAGGGGCCGAAGGGCTCCGGGATGGTGGATATCCAGGGGCTGGCCGCCGGCGATGAGCAGCAGCGCAGCAGCTATCTGGATCTCTTCCCGTTCGGCGCGCCGGAGCTGCCGGCGTTCAGGTCACCCGATCTCACGCCCGTGCCCTCCGAGGTCCCCATCGATCTGCGTCCGCCGCTCGCGCGGCGGGCGGCGGGCGTGCGGTATGGGGTCATGGGCCTCGCGGGCGCCGCGGTCGTGGCGAGCGCGGTGTGGCTCGGCGCCCCGCGCGAGGCGCTCCGCGCGGCCGCGCAGCCCGGGGTGCGCTCCGCGGCGAGCGCGGCGCTCTCGCGCCTGCCGAAGGTGGAGGCGAAGGCCCGGGCCGAGAGCGCGGCGGCGACCTCGCCGAAGCGCGGCGACAAGGCGAACGAGCGCACCGCGCGCGGCGCGAAGGCCCGGCCCGCTGCCCCGGGAGGCGCGGGCAAGGCGGCGGCGAGGCGCGCCGAGAGCAGCGGACCGGCCGGCGGAGCCGCTCCGCCGAGCCAGGGCGGCGCGCGCGCGGCGAGCGATCCCTGCAAGGGCGATCTCGACTGCGCCATGCGGCGCGCGGCGGGCGGCTCGTAGCGCCCCGCGAGGAGCCCGCGAGCTCCCTGCTTCGTGGGAGCTCAAAGCGCTTCGTCGGAGCGCAAAGCACGCTGCCGAGGCGTCGCGCCGGCGCACTGCAGCTCGCGGCTCAGCCCGGCTGCGCGGCGCGGTCGTCCGGAAGCCGCACCGCTTACATAAACGGGGCTGACTCGCTCGCCCGCTCGCCTGTAGGGCGATATCACACGGGCGAGCTCTACCGCCTCCATGTCTTCGCGTGAGCCGCTGAGCACGCCTCCGCTCGTGGTGCACCTCGCCGCGGTCCCGGAGAGCAGGTTATCTGCGCAGCGCGCTCGATCCCTCGCGTCGCTTCCGTGGTAGGGTCTGCTCCTGCTTCACAAATTCGCTGATGGCCGATCGCGCACACACCATGGCGGGCGCGTTTCGCGGAGGCGCACGCCCTCCGAACGACCGCCGGGAGGCGCCCCCTGGGCGCAGCTGTGAGCACGCAGCGGATACCATCGCGTAAATTTCTGGTGTAGGAACAGAACCCGGCGCCAACGGCGGCGCTGAAGTGCACAGGAAGGGCTGCCGGGCGGCGTCGCCCGACGCGTCCTTCCACATGAGCAGCGCAACTCTTCTTGTCGGAGGATTCAGGGATGAAATCTCTCAACTTTGCGGCGATCTTGGTCAGCGTGTGTGCGATGGCGGCCTGTACGGTCACCGACGGCAGCGGCGACGGCGGCGAGGGCGGCACGGGCGGCGAGGGCGGCGCGGGGACCACCACGACGACCACCACCTCGGGGACCGGCGGAGAAGGCGGCACGGGCGGCGAGGGCGGCGCCGGTGTGTGCGCCGAGGAGGCCGAGGACGACTGTCAGACCTGCTGCGATACGGAGCTCCCGGACGAGAGCGCGCTCCTCATGGCTTACGGGTTCGCGCAGTGTGGCTGTGCGGCGGAGTCGCCGTGCGCCGACGTGTGCGACACGACCGATGCCACGACCGACTCCTGCTCCGACGAAGGTGGCATGACGGACGTCACGAACCCCGACTGCGTGGAGTGCCTGAACGGCCTCGCTGCGGACGCTCCCTGCTTCGAGGCCGCCACGGCGGACTGCGAGGGGGATGAGGACTGCAACCCGTTCCTGGAGTGCCTGGTCTCCTGCCAGTGAGACCTCGCGAACGCTGAGCCAGCGCCGCGCGCCAGAGCTCCTGGGGCGACCGGCGCCGGCCAGGCAGGACAGGCGACCTCCCGCGGGTCGCCTTTCCTGTTTTTGTCGGCGCGGTCGTGCCAGCCGGCTGGGCCTGGTGCCGTGTCGGCGCGCGGTCGAGCCTGAGTGGCCGCGCGCGGTCGAGCCAGCCGCCGGGGACTTACGGCGAGAGCCGGACCAGCAGGATGTCGGCCGCGCGCGCCTGCGCCGCGACGCCGTCGAGGTCCACGCTCCCCTCCACGGTCCCCGCGAGCAGGACGTGGCCGCGGTCCACGAGCGCCGCGACGCCCGCGGCGGACCGGCTCCCGCCGCTCTCCCCGGCGCCGGGGCCGAACCGCTTGCTCCACACGTGGCGCCCCTCGGCGTCGAGCCGCGCCACGACGATGTCGCTGCCGCGGCCGGCGCCCTCGAGCGGCCCGCCGCCGAGATCGGTCGGCCCCTCGACGGTGCCGGCGAGGACGAGCCCGCCGTCCGCCTCGAGCGCGAGGTGCGGCGGCTGCTCCGCCGCGTAGGCCCGGCTGAAGCGGTGCTCCCGCGCGGCCCCGAGCTCGACAACGAACGCCGAGAACCCCTCCGAGAACAGCGCGCTGCCGCCGCCGAGGCCGAGGAGCCCCTCGAACGTCCCGCTCAGCGCGATCTCGCCGCCCGGCCCGATCGCGATGTCGCCCCCGCGCTGGCGGCGGCCGTCGCCGAAGGACCGCGACGCGACGTGCTCGCCGCCCTCGTCGAGCGTGGCCAGGAAGAGGTCGCTCATCCCCGCGGACGAGAGGTGGGGCGCCCCCTCGCCGAAGTGGAGGTCGCCCTCGAAGGTCCCCGTCAGGAGCACGTCCCCGTACGCGTCCACGGCGACGCCCGTCGGCTCCTGCGTCCCCGGCCCGTCGAAGACCCGCTCCCAGAGCGGCTCACCCTCGGGGTCGTACCGGGCCACCGCGACGTCGCTCCCGCCGTGCCCGAGGAGCGCCGACGCGACCACGACGTCGCCCGCCGCCCAGACCGCGACGTCCTGCGGCTTGCCCGGGACCAACGTGCCCCAGCGCGGCTCGCCCCAGGCGTCCAGCTTGACCACGAACCCTTGCGCCTCGGGCGCGGTGAGGTCTGCGGCGCCCATCACCCCCGCGAGCTCGCCCGCGACCGCGATGTCGCCCTCGGCGTCCACCGCGAGCGAGCGCAGCGCGCCGTGCCCCTCGTCGACGAGCCGCCGCACCCAGGCGACCGCGCCGTCCGCCTCGATCCGCGCCACGAAGACGTCCCGATCGGCGGTGGTCGCGATCGGGCCCGCGCCGAGATCGAGGGAGCGCTCGAACTCGCCGCCCAGGATCGCGAAGTCCCGACCCGCCGCGAGCGCGCGCGCCCACTGGTGGCCGGAGCCGCCGAGGAGCGCGCCGAGGACCCCGCCGGAGATCACCGCGCCGCAGTCGCCTCCGCCGCTGCAGTCCTCGTCGGCCGGGGTGGCGCAGTCCTCGGCCCGCGGCGTGATCTCGCCGGTGCACGCGCCCCACCGGCCGTCGCCCCCGCACGTCCGCTGGCCGGCGCTGCACGCGCCGACGCCGAGGGTCCCCGGCGGGCCGCCGTAGGGGCACGCCTCGACCGCGCCCGGGTCGCAGGCGCAGACGCCGCCGGCCGCGGGGCCGCCTGCGCCGCCGTCCGCCTCGTCGGCCGCGCCGTCGCAGTCGTCGTCGGCCGCGTTGCCGCAGCGCTCCGGCGCGGGCGTCACCTCGCCCTCGCAGGGGCCGTAGCCGTCGCCGGCGGCGTTGCACCGCCGGAGGCCGGTCCGGCAGGCGCCGACCCCCTCGGTCGCCGGCGGCCCGGTGTAGCAGGCGACGGCCGAGAGCGGCTCGCAGCGCTCCTCCACGAGGATGCCGTCCTCGAGCTCGAGCAGCGCGTTGCAGCCGGCGCAGCCGTGCGCCACGAGGGCCGCGAGCGCCCCGCGCGAGAGCCGTCCGACGATCGGGATCGAGCCGCGCGCGCGCATGTCAGTAGCTCCCCCCCACGACGAGCGAGAACGCCCCGGGGCCGGCCGTGGCCGCCGCCGCGGCGCGGCGCGCGGGCGGGGCGGCGGCCTTCGGCGGGGCGGTCCAGAAGAGCAGGCCGGCCGCGAGCAGCGCGGCGGTGCCGGCCGAGAAGGCGATCGTCGAGGCGGTGCCGGCCGCCTGGGCGTCCTCGCGCAGCGCGACCCCGGCGGCGTCGCAGCGGCTCCGCGCGTCGCAGTGGCCCCGGTTCGAGGCGTCCCGGCGGGCGATGGCCTCCAGGCCGAACGCGGCGCCGAGGCCGAGCCCCACGAGGCCGGCGCCGCCGCTCGCGAGCGCGATCACCCGCTGCGCGCGCCCGCCGCCGTCGCCGTCGCTGCGGCCGGCGCTCGCCAGGAGGCGAGGCGCCTGCCCGCGGGGGCCGGGCAGCGCCGCGGAGGGCGCGTGCGGGGGCGGCTCCTGCTCCAGGGTGGGCACGTGGACGAGCTCGCGCGCGCCGTCGGGCGGGACGGCGCGCACGGTGGACCAGCGCCTCCTGCCGGGCGCGCGCGCCTCGACCGTGTGCGTTCCAGGATCGACCGGGAGCGCCTGTCCCCACTGCGCGGGCGGGATCAGCACGCCGTCGCGCCGGATCTCCAGGCCCGGCGCGGCGGTGGCCGCGGGCACGTCGATGGTGATGCGCGAGAGCCGCGGCTCGAGCGCGGCCGCGATCGCGGCCGCGCGCGCGGCGCGGGGGTCGCCCGCGCTCCTCGCGACGGCCGCGGCCTCGCTGAAGACGTTCCAGGCGCCCGCGGTCCTGCCCGCGCGCGCGAGGCACTCGCCGAGCCTCAGGAGGAGGTTGATCGCCGTCGGATCGAGGGTCCTGCCCTGCTCGAGCACGGCGCAGGCCTCCGCGACGCGCCCGGCGTCGAGCAGCTGCCTCGCTGCCTGATACAGCGCGAGCACCTGCTCCTTGTGCGCCCCGAGCTGACCCGGGTTGGGCTGACCCGGGTTGGGATGCCCCAAGCCGGATGAACCCGGGTTGGGCTGACCCGGGTTGGGATGCCCCAAGCCGGATGAACCCGGGTTGGGCTGACCCGGGTTGGGATGCCCCAAGCCGGATGAACCCGGGTTGGGCTGACCCGGGTTGGGATGCCCCAAGCCGGATGAACCCGGGTTGGGCTGACCCGGGTTGGGATGCCCCAAGCCGGATGAACCCGGGTTGGGCTGACCCGGGTTGGGATGCCCCAAGCCGGATGAACCCGGGTTGGGCTGACCCGGGTTGGGATGCCCCAAGCCGGGCGCGGCGGCCGTGCCGCTCGCCGGCGAGAGGAGCAACGACAGCGCCGCGAGGGCACAGGCGAGCTCGCGCGGACGCGAGCAGCTGACCTTCCGGAGAGCTCCTCGGCACATGGCGATCACCAGGGGCTGTCCTGCGGGCCTGCCGACGGCGGGGCTTCCGCGCCGCGGCCGGGCGCCGCCACGGGGATCGGCGCGCCGGCCGCGGTACCCGGACCGGACGGCGGCACCGGAGCCGCCGGCTCCGCGGCCGCCGTCCCCGCCGCCCCCGCGGCCCCGACGGCGCGCGCCGCCGGCGAGGGCGCCTCGGTCGATCCACTCCGCCGCGATGTCCCATCGCGCCCTGCCGAGGGCGCATCCCCGGAAGCCGCCGGCGGCTCCTGTCGCTCGGATCGCCCTTGCGGCGCCGGGCCCACCCACGCCCCGGCCACGAGCGCCGTGCGCGCGGCCGCCCGCGGCGGCCTCCCTGCGCCCGCCCGCCCGTGCGGCGCGCCTCTCGCCGGCGCGACGGCGCCGGCCCCGCCGCACACGTCCGGGAGCACCGCTCCGACGTCGGTCTCGGGCGCGCCGCACGCCGCGCCGTCGCCGCCGTGCAGCGCGCCGTCGCCGGCGGCGCGGGGCGCGAGGAGCGCCCCGTCCGCCGCGGTGGTCCCCAGGGGCCCTGCGGCGAGCCCCTGCGGCATCCCGGCGAGCCCCTGCGGCATCCCGGCGAGGTGCTGCGCGCTGCCGCCGTCGGACCACGCGACCTCAGCCGAGCGCGGCCACCCGGGCGGCGCGACGGTCGCGGCCAGCGCGGCGCTCGCGGAGAAGGCGCCGGCCGCGAGCCAAGCCCGCCTCGGGCGGCGGACCCCGGATCCCGGCGCCTCCGACGGCCGGATGGCGGTCGTCGGCGGCCGGACGGCGGACGTGGGCGGCCCATCGTCCAGCCACGTGTACGTCGGCTGGCTCCGGTGGACCGCCGTGGGCAGCGTCGCGTCGGGCGGCCCGCGCAGCGCGAACGGCGAGAGCGCGGCGGCGAGCTCGCGGGCCGAGGCTGGACGGCGGGCCCGGTTCTTCTCGAGGCAGCCCATCACGATCTCCTCGAACCCCTCGGGCAGCTCGGCGCACGCGCTCCGCAGCGGCCGGGGCGCCTGCTCCGACACGACGAGCACGAGCTGCTCCAGCGTCTCCGCGCCGAACGGCAGCGCGCCGCTCACGAGCTGGTAAAGCACCACCCCGAGCGCCCACAGGTCGGCGCGCAGGTCCACGTCCTTGGGCGTGAGCATCTGCTCGGGCGCCATGTAACGGCGCGAGCCCATGACCGACCGCGCCGTCGTCATCTCGAGCCCGTCCTCCTCGGGCCTCGCGCACGTGAACTTCGCGACCCCGAAGTCGAGCACCTTGACGAGCGGCGTGCCGTCGGTCCGGTACGTCAGGAACAGGTTCGCGGGCTTCAGATCCCGGTGCACCATCCCGAGCGCGTGCGCCTCCATGAGCGCGACGCACGCCTGACGGACGTACTCGGCCGCCTCGTCCACCGGCAGCCGCCCGCGGCGCTCCACGATCGAGCGGAGATCGTTGCCCGAGAGGTGCTCCATCACGATGTACGGCACCGGCAGCGCGACCCCCGCCCTGGGCGCGATCGCGCCCAGGTCGTAGACCCGCGGCACGTGCTCGGTCTTCAGCCGGAACATCCCGCGCGCCTCGCGCTGGAACCGCCTCAGCAGCGCCGCGTTCCCGCAGTGCTCCGCCCGCATGAACTTGATGGCCACGAGCTCGCCCAACGACAGGTGCCGCGCCGCGACGACGGCCCCCATCCCGCCGATCCCGAGCAGCCGCTCGACCCGATAGCGGTCCGCGATGACCTCGCCGCAGTGCACGGGCACCACTCCCTCTTCATCGCTCACCACGCGCCCCCCCACTCCGTCGCTCTGAGATTGCAGACCGGCCAGCCACGATCTCGGACCGGATGGTTCCTTGCAGGGCCACGCTCGTCGCGCTTGCCGCAGGCTCTGGTGAGATTCGATTCTCCGGAGAGGCAATGCGTCGCGTCGGCTGTCGAATTTTCCGGCGCTCCTGTGGGCGCGTGCAGGCGCGCTTCGTGCGCCGCGGGCGATCTGGAGCGCGCCTCCGCCCGGCACGCGCCGCCCGCGCGGTCCGCGTCGTCCGCGTCGTCCGCGTCGTCTGCGTATGATTGCAGCGCGGCGGTTCCTTTTCGGCGCTCGTCGCGATACATGCGTTCCGTGTCCGCTCCTCCCGCCCTGGTCTGCCGCGGTCTCATCAAGCGTTACGGCGACGTCGTGGCCGTGAACGGGCTCGACCTCGAGGTGCGGCGCGGCGAGTGCTTCGGCCTGCTCGGCCCGAACGGCGCGGGCAAGACGACCACGGTGGAGATCCTCGAGGGGCTGACCCGGGCCGACGCCGGCGATGTCGAGGTGCTCGGGGAGCGCTGGACGGGCGACGGCATCGCGCTGCGCCGGCGCCTCGGCATCCAGCTCCAGGAGACGCGCTTCCCGGACAAGCTCCGGGTCGGCGAGGTGATCGCGCTGTTCCGCAGCTTCTACCCGCGCGGGCTCGACCCGGAGGAGGCGCTGCGCCGCGTGTCCTTGCAGGAGAAGGCGGGCGCGTTCGTGCGCGGGCTGTCGGGCGGGCAGAAGCAGCGGCTGTCGCTCGCCTGCGCGCTCGCGGGCGACCCGGAGGTGCTCTTCCTCGACGAGCCGAGCACCGGCCTCGATCCGGCGTCGCGCCGCGAGATCTGGGACATCGTCGAGGACCTGAAGGCGCGCGGCCGCACGATCCTCCTGACCACGCACTACATGGAGGAAGCCGCGCGCCTCTGCGATCGGGTCGCGATCGTCGACCGCGGGCGGCTGCTCTCGCTCGGCACGCCGGCGGCGCTCGTCGCCTCGCTGGGCGCCGAGCACGTCGTGGAGATCGAGGTGGACGGCGCGCTCGACGAGGAGGAGCTCCGGGGCCTGCCCGGCGTGGAGGCCGTGCGCTCGGCGCAGGGGGCGCTCCGGCTCACGGTGCGCGACGTGGCGCGCGTGCTCCCGCCGCTGCTCGCGCTCTGCGCCGCGCGCGGCGCCGCGCCGAGGCGGCTCGCGACGCACCACGCGAGCCTGGAGGACGTGTTCATGGCGCTCGCCGGGCGGAAGCTCGCGAGCGAGGAGGCGGCGTGATGGCAAGGGGGTTCCGCTCCCTGCGCGGCTCGCCGCTCGCGCTCCTCATCCGGGCGCGGGTGGTGGAGTTCCTGCGCGAGCCCGAGGCGATCTTCTGGATGCTCGTGTTCCCGATCCTGCTCTCGTCGGCGCTGGCCGTCGCGTTCGGCGGCCGGGCCGAGGGGCCGCTGCCGGTGAGCGTCGAGGCGGGCGCCGGGGCCGAGGCGCGGCGCGCCGCGCTCGAGGCCTCGGGGCAGGTCGCCCCCCGGGTGGTCCCGCGGGAGCAGGCGCAGCGGGAGCTCCGGACCGGCAAGGTCGCGCTGGTCGTGCTGGACACCGATCCGCCCACGTACTGGTTCGATCCGACGCGGCCGGAGAGCCGCGCCGCCCGGCTCGAGGTCGACGAGGCGCTCCAGCGCGCGGCGGGGCGCGCGGACGCGTTCCGCCCGGCCGCGCTCGAGATGACCGAGAAGGGCTCGCGCTACATCGACTTCCTCGTGCCCGGCCTGCTCGGCATGAACGTGATGTCGACCGGGATGTGGGCGATCGGCTTCTCGATCGTGCAGCAGCGCATCGGCAAGCTCCTCAAGCTGTTCGTCGCGGCGCCGATGAAGCGCTGGCAGCTCCTTGTCGCGCACCTCGGGGCGCGGCTCGTGTTCCTGGCGATCGAGGTCGTCGCCCTGCTCCTGTTCGCGGTCCTCGCCCTCGGCGTGCCGATCGCCGGCTCGCTCGCCGCGCTCGCGCTGGTCATCGTGGTCGGCGCGCTGTCGTTCGTCGGGCTCGGCCTGCTCGTCGCGTCGCGGCCGCGGACGCTCGAGGGCGTCTCGGGCCTGACCAACCTGGCGATGTTCCCGATGTGGATCTTCTCCGGCGTCTTCTTCTCGACCGAGCGCTTCCCGGCGGCGATGCAGCCGTTCATCCAGGCGCTGCCCCTCACGGCGCTGAACGACGCGCTCCGCGGCGTGATGCTCGAGGCCGCGCCCCTCGCCGCGCTCGCGCCCGAGCTCGCGTTGCTCGCCGGCTGGGGCGTCGTCTGCTTCGCGCTCGCCCTCAAGCTCTTCCGCTGGCAGTAGCCCGCGCGGCGGCCAGCGGAGGCGCGGGACGGCTCGCCGGCACCTCCATCGCATCACGCTCCTCGGACCCGGCCAGCCCGCCGGGCCACGGTGCGCGATGTTGTAAAATATTTTTAATTTGTATAATTTGAAACAATGCCGCCATCACGCTCTTTGCGCCTCCTTCTCGCTGTGAGCTCCAGTGTTACAGCCATGCTCCTGGTCGCCGCTCTCCCCGCGGCGGCCGCCACGTCGTTCACGACGTTCGAATCGGGCCAGGTCCGCCCCCTGGCTCTCTCTGCGAACGGCAAGCTGCTCTTCGCGGTGAACACCCCCGACAACCGGCTGGAGATCTTCCGCGTCCAGGCCGATCGTCTGCGGCTCGAGGCGTCCGTGCCCGTGGGCCTCGAGCCTGTCGCCGTGGCTGCCCGGGGCGACGACGAAGTCTGGGTCGTGAACCACCTGTCAGACAGCGTGAGCGTCGTCGATGTTCGAGACGCCGAAAGGGCGCGCGTCATCCGCACGCTGCTCGTGGGGGACGAGCCGCGCGACATCGTATTCGCCGGACCGAAGCGCTCGCGGGCCTTCATCACCACGGCCCACCGCGGGCAGAACGTCCCCTTCGATCCGCAGATCACGACGCCCGGCGTGGGGCGCGCGGACGTGTGGGTGTTCGACGCCAGACAGCTCGGGACCTCGCTCGGCGGCACGCCGCTCTCCATCGTGACGCTCTTCAGCGACACGCCGCGCGCGCTCGCGGTGACGCCGGACGGCAGCCGGGTCTACGCCGCCGCCTTCCACTCGGGGAACCGCACGACCTCCATCGACGAGAGCCTCGTGCCGAACGGCGGCGAGGCCGCGGGCGGACTGCCCTGGCCCAACACCAATTCGGAAGGCGTTCCGCAGCCCGAGGTCGGGCTGATCGTCAAGTTCGACGGGGCCCACTGGGTCGACGAGCTGGGTCGCCCCTGGGACGACATGGTGCGCTTCTCGTTGCCCGACAAGGACGTCTTCGTCATCGACGCGGCCGCCAACCCGCCGCGTCAGGTGGACGGGCCGGGCGGCTTCTTCACGGGGGTGGGGACCGTGCTCTTCAACATGGTCGTGAACCCGGTGAACGGGAAGGTCTATGTGTCCAACACCGACGCCCGAAACGAGCGGCGCTTCGAGGGGCCGGGCCTCTTCGCTGGCCACAGCGTGCGAGGCCACCTGCACGAGAGCCGGATCACCGTCCTCGGCCCGGACGGCGTCGTCCCGAGGCACCTCAACAAGCACATCGATTACAGCAGCTGCTGCGCGCCGGTCCCGAACGAAGAGAGCGAGAAGAGCCTGGCGCAGCCGGTGGAGATGGCCGTGACGAGGGACGGCGCGACCCTGTATGTCGCGGCGCTCGGCTCGGACAAGATCGGCATCTTCGACACCGCGAGCCTCGAGGACGGCACGTTCGTGCCCAGCAGGGCGAACCAGATCCCCGTCCCCGGAGGCGGCCCGACCGGCCTCGTCCTCGACGAACGCAGGCGGCGACTCTATGTGCTCACGCGCTTCGACAACGCGATCTCGGTCATCGATACACGGACCCGCCGCGAGGTCGCGCACGTGCCGATGCACAACCCGGAGCCTCCGAGCGTCGTCCGGGGGCGCCGCTTCCTCTATGACGCGTCGCTGAGCTCGAGCCACGGCGACTCGTCCTGCGCGAGCTGCCACATCTTCGGCGACTTCGACAGCCTCGCGTGGGACCTCGGAAACCCGGACGGCGCCGTGCTGGACAACCCGGGGCCGTTTTGTACCGAGCTCTTCGGCCTGGATCCGAGCCTCCATCCGATGAAGGGGCCGATGACGACCCAGAGCCTGCGCGGCATGGCGAACCACGGGCCGATGCACTGGCGCGGCGATCGCACGGGCGGCCATGATGAGCCCACCTCCCAGCCGGACAGCGGGGTGTTCGACGAGCGGGCGGCGTTCAAGAAATTCAGTGGAGCGTTCGTCGATCTGCTGGGGCGAGACCAGACGATCTCAGAAGAGGACATGGAGGACTTCACGGACTTCATCCTCCAGGTCACCTATCCGCCCAACCCCATCCGCGCGCTCGACGACGCGCTCACGCCCGATCAGCTCGCGGGGCGCGCCTTCTTCGGGGGGCCCGTCTCGAGCATCCTCGGCGCCTCGTGCATCGGGTGCCACGTCGTCGACCCCGGCGCCAACCCCGACGACCTCGCGCCGGGCTTCTTCGGCAGCGACGGCGGATCGGCCAACGCCAACGAGTCCCAGGTCTTCAAGGTCCCGCACCTGCGCAATCAGTACCAGAAGGTCGGGATGTTCGGCATGGCGGAGTCGTTCGTCTTCCCGTTCGGCGGCTCCAACGCGCACATGGGCGACCAGGTCCGCGGCTTCGGCTTCCTCCACGACGGCGCCGTCGATACGCTCTTCCGCTTCAACTCCTTCTCCGATTTCGTCCAGACCCCGGAGAACCCCGGCGGCTTCGCCGTCGGCCCCGAGGGGGACCTCCTGAAGCACCAGGTGGCGGCGTACATGCTGGCGCTGGAGTCGAACCTGAAGCCCATCGTGGGCCAGCAGATCACCCTCACGTCGTCGAACGCGGCGGCGACCGGCCCGCGCGTCGATCTGCTCGTGGCGCGCGCCGACGCCGGCGATTGCGATCTCGTGGTCAAGGGCCGGTCTCAGGGCGCCGAGCTGGGCTTTCTGTACCTCGGGAACGGCTGGTTCGACCCCGACCGCGCGAGCGAGCCGTGGCGATCGGACGCCGAGCTCCGCCTGCTCGCCACGGGGCGCCGCGGCGAGCTGACGTATACCTGCGTGCCGCCCGGGTCGGGCGAGCGTATCGGCATCGATCGCGACGGCGATGGCTTCCGCGACGGCGACGAGCGGGACGCGGGCAGCGACCCGGCCGACCCGAACCGGGTTCCGTGATGGGGGTGGCCGCGGCGTGACAGGCCGTGCGCGGGCGTCTGCGAGCACGCCAGCGGGAGGACGACCGTCGAGCGGCGGGCTCGCCGCGGCCGGGTGTTTCCCTGACAGCAACGGTTCCGCAGCGCGGGCGGTCCAGTGCTGCTCTCGCAGCACAGCCTCGTTGCAGGGGAGGGGAGGTGCCTTGCTCCCGGCCGGTGCGCCCGTGGCTCCGCCTCCGAGCACGACGCTTGCGGTGCGCGGCGCGGCTGCGGCGCGGCCGCGCGGCGGTACGCGCGCGCGCCCACGCGCGGACGCGAGGACCGAGGACATCCATGAGCGACCATCAACGAAAGATCCGTCTGGGCGCCTTCTTGCCCGGCGCAGGGCACCACGTGGCAGCGTGGCGGCACCCGGAGGCGCAGGCGGACGGGGGCATCAACTTCGCGCATTACAAGCGCGTCACGCAGACCGCGGAGCGGGCCAAGTTCGACGCCGTGTTCCTCGCGGACGGGCTCGCGCTGCAGAACCGGCCGGGGGCGCAGGGCCGCACCGCCTACGGGGCCAGCTCACCGCGCAGCAGACGCTGGAGGACGCGCAGGCCTTCTACGCCGACGTGAAGGGGAGGATGGCCAAGTACGGGCGCCACCCCGACCAGCTGAAGATCATGCCGGGGGTGTTCCCTGTGGTCGCCCGGACCGAGTCGGAGGCCCGGGCGAAGTACCAGGAGCTGCAGGAGCTCATCTTGCCGGAGGTCGGCCTGTCGCTGCTCTCGGGGCTGTCGGGCGGGGTCGATCTGTCCGGGTATCCGGTGGACGGCCCGCTGCCCGACCTGCCGGAGACCAACAACAACAAGAGCCGGCAGGCGTTGATGTTCGACATCGCCCGCAAGCGCAACTTCACCATCCGGGAGCTTTACCTCTGGGTGGCTGGGGCGCGCGGGCACTGGACGATCGTGGGCTCGGTGGAGCAGATCGCGGACCAGCTGGAGGCGTGGTTCACGCAGGGCGGCGCCGACGGGTTCAACGTGATGCCGCCGTGGCTCCCGGGCGGGCTGGACGACTTCGTCGAGCTGGTGATCCCGGAGCTGCGGCGGCGGGGGTTGTTCCGCACGGAGTACGAGGGCCGCACGCTGCGCGAGAACCTCGGGCTGGCCCGGCCGGCGAACCGCCACGCGAGCAAGGCCGGGTCGCGGGCGTCGGCGGCCTGAGGCGCGCCCTCGCGGAGCAGGGCGCCTGGCTCCGGCGGAGCTGCGCCGTGAAGCTCCGGCTGCGCAGCGCGCCTCAGCCGCCGTCGATGATCTCGATCCGGTTCCCGAACGGATCGTCCGTGTGGAACCGCCGCACCTCGGGCAGCTCGTCGCTCCAGCGCACGGCGTGGCCCGCGGCCTCGAGCGCAGCTGCGACGTCGTCGATGCCCTTCACGACGAGGCCGGGGTGCGCCTTGCGCGCCGGCCTGAAGTCGTGCTCTGCGCCGAGGTGGACCGCCACGGCGCCTGCGCGGAACCAGGCGCCGCCGCGCGACGCGAGGGGCTCGGGCTTGGGGACGTGCTCCATCCCGAGCACGTCCCGGTAGAACGCCACCGCGCGCGATTCCTGTCCGGGCGGCATCGCGAGCTGCACGTGATCGATGCAGACGAACGTGAACGGCATAGGCCACGTATACGAGAAAGCAGGGCAGATCGCGAGCGGCGCCGGGCGCGCCGCGCGCTGATCGCGCCGCCGTCCGGCGGATCGTTATCGCTGGATTCGCGCGAATCCATGCGTCGTTTGCCGCCTCTCTCGACCGCTCCGCCGCGATTGACGAGCTGACTGTGTCATCCAACGTAGTCGGGGCTGGTCAGCTGTGTCGCGGCGACTCTGTCGTCTTTCAAGGCAGCGGTCGAGCGATCTGGTCTCGCCCTTCAATCAGGAGATTCCACATGGCTGAATCGCGGAAGATCATGCTGCTCGCAGCCTCGTTGTCGGCGGCGATCGCCGGCTGTATGGCGGCGACGGACGAGGGGGATGGGCGGGAGGCCCCCTCTGCCGCCCTGGCGCCGGCGGACGTCGAGGAGAGCGTGGGTGAGGCGTCGGCCGCTCAGCATTGTCACGGCTGTCCGCCGGGGACCACCTATGTCGCCGTGGTGAACACCTGTGTCTCGGAGCCTGCCAGGTTCGATGCCACGCCGGGGGCCTACGGGTGCCGTTACGGCGCCATCCTGACGGGTCGCGGCAACGTCATCTGCTTGCCGGCCTCGGAGTGGGGGCCCGTGCCCCCTCCTGTCGTCGCGATAGGCGGCGGCCTCCCTGGCCCGCAGCCCGGCGCCTGGCCCCCGCCCGGCGGCGGCCTCCCTGGCGCCTGGCTCCCGCCCGGCGGCGGCCTCCCTGGCCCGCAGCCCGGCGCCTGGCCCCCGCCCGGCGGCGGCCCCCCTGGCCCGCAGCTCGGCGAGTGGCCCCCTCCGTCGACCGGCCTCGTCGCGCCTGTTCCCCAGGATCCGCTCGCCCCGTTCCCGTGAGGCTCCACCCCATCGCTCTCGTGAAGACGGTAGGCCGCCTCCGGGGGCCGCGCAGCCGCGGCCGCCCGGGCTCCGCCGCTCAGCCGCGCCCCGCCGCGCCCGCCGGGTCCACCCCCATCGTGCGCAGCCGCTCGTTGATGTCGTCGGACAGGCACATCCGCGACACCATGTCCTCGAACGTGTCCCGCCGCCGGATGAGCCGGCTCTTCCCGCCGTCGACGAGCACCTCCGCCGGCCGCAGCCGGCCGTTGTAGTCGTAGCTCATCACGTGCCCGTACGCGCCCGCATCCATCAACACGACAACGTCCCCCTCGGCCACGTCCGCGGGGAGCTCGCGCTCGCTGATCCACATGTCCGTGTTCTCGCAGACCTGCCCCGTCATCGCCATCGGGGCCGTCTTGCCGCGGCGGCCGTTGATCCGCACCTCGTGATACGCGCCGTACATCACCGGCCGCGCCATCGTGTTCATCGAGATGTCCGTGCCGATGATCGTCTTGTACCCCTGCTTGATCGAGATCACCCGCCCGAGCACGTAGCCCGCGTCCCCGACGAAGTAGCGCCCAGGCTCCATGACGAGGCGCGGCGCCTTCATGCCGTGCTCGGCGCACTTCTTCTGCACCACCGCGGCGATCTCGCGGGCGACGGCGTCCACGTCGAGCGCCGGCTGCTCCCTCCGGTAAGGGATGCCGAGCCCGCCGCCGATGTCCAGGAACGCCAGGTCGAAGCCGAGCTTCCGCGCGACCGGCCCGATCAGGTCGAGCAGCTTGGCGGTCACGTGCGCGAAGCTCTCCGGCTTGTTCGCCTGCGAGTGCGGCATCATGTGCACCCCGAGCCGCTCGACCCCGTTCTCCAGCGCCGTGCGGTACGCGTCCTCCACGTAGCGCGGGTGGATCCCGAACTTCGCCGACGGCCCCGCGAACGGCTTCAGATCCGGCGTCGCGATGTCCTCGCCGCTCGGGTTGATCCGGAAGGACATGCAGCGCGGCCGCCCGAGCGCGAACAGGCGCCGCAGGATGCCGTGGTCGTCCACGTTGAAGATCACCCCGGCGCGCAGCCCCGCGGCGAGGTCCTCGTCCGAGAGGCTGTTGCCCGTGTAGATGATCTGCTCGCCCGACAGCCCGAGCGCCTGCGCCAGGCGGATCTCGTTCGGGCTCGCCGCGTCCACGCCGGAGCCCTGCTCGACCAGGAGCTTCGCTATCTCCAGGTTGTTGCACGCCTTGATGGCGTAGAAGACCGACACCTCCGGGTAACAGCTGCGCAGCGCGCGCGTGAGTCGACGGAAGTTCTCCCGGATGCGCTCGGCATCGTAGGCATAGAGCGGCGTGCCGTACTGCTCCGCGAGGTCGCGGACCGAAATGCCCCCGATCTTGATCTCTGCCTCTTGCATACTCCTCGTCGCGTCAACGCTTCAGAAACGCTTCAAATTCGAGAGAACACCCGAAGGAACCGTTTGCAGGTTACCAGTACACCAGCATACCATGTGCCGCCGGCGGCCGGCAACGGCGCGCGCGGCGCGGCCTTCCGTGCGGCCCGCCCGTCGGCAAGCGCGGAGCGCCGGCTGCCGGCTACGTGGCGTCGGTGCGGCTGGCGTCGGTGAGGCTCGTGCCCACGTGGCTCGTGCCCGCGTGGTTCGCGTCGGCGTGGTTCGCGTCGGCGTGGTTCGCGTCGGCGTGGTTCGCGTCGGCGTGGTTCGCGTCGGCGTGGTTCGCGTCGGCGTGGTTCGCGTCGGCGTGGTTCGCGTCGGCGTGGTTCGCGTCGGCGTGGTTCGCGTCGGCGTGGTTCGCGTCGGCGTGGTTCGCGTCGGCGTGGTTCGCGTCGGCGTGGTTCGCGTCGGCGTGGTTCGCGTCGGCGTGGTTCGCGTCGGCGTGGTTCGCGTCGGCGTGGTTCGCGTCGGCGTGGTTCGCGTCGGCGTGGTTCGCGTCGGCGTGGTTCGCGTCGGCGTGGTTCGCGTCGGCGTGGTTCGCGTCGGCGTGGTTCGCGTCGGCGTGGTTCGCGTCGGCGTGGTTCGCGTCGGCGTGGTTCGCGTCGGCGTGGTTCGCGTCGGCGTGGTTCGCGTCGGCGTGGTTCGCGTCGGCGCGGATCGCGTCGCTGCGGCTGCTGAAGAGGTGGCGCCAGAGCGCGCCGAGCCCGCCCACGAACAGCGAGCCGTTCCGCTTGTCGATGTCCTCGGCCGCCGCGGGGTCGAACGGCAGCTGGTGCGGGTCGATCAGCTCGAGCAGGGCGCGCTCGTCCGCCGTCGGCGACGGGTGGAGCCTCAGCCGGCACGAGCTCCCGGGCGTGCGCGGCCCGGTCGGGGGGCTCGCCAGCCCGTCGAGGTACGCGACGAGGTCGTCCGCCCGGTCGAGCTCGGTGTCGCCCAGGTGCTCGCCGATGAGCGACGCGCGCACCCTGCGGATCGAGCGGCCCAGCGCGTCGCCCGGGTCCTCGGTCTCGACCGACGCGTTGATCTCCGTGTCGATCGACAGGCTGCGGTTCGTCAGGTTGGCGGAGCCCATCGTGAGGAACCGGTCGTCGACGATCATCAGCTTGGAATGGATGTACGTGGCGCGCTCGGCCGTCTCGTCCTCGCCGCACGCCGGCAGGGTGTAGTAGACGCCGAGGCGGTGGCCGGTCTCGGCCGCCACCGCGCGCAGCGCGCCGAGCACCTTGGCCTGCGAGAGGCCGACGGCGATCTGCTCCTTCATCGTCTCGGCCTCCATGTTCAACATGAGCACCACGTCGAGCAGCGGCCGGCCCTCGGCGCGCATCCGCCGCGCGATCCCCTCGGCGATGACGTGAGAGCTGAAGTACTGCGTCTCGATGTAGATGAAGCGCTCGGCGGCGTCGATGGCGTCGAGGTAGAGGTCGCGTATCTCCGTGCAGCTCGGGGCGCCGGTCGGCGCGCCGTGCGGATCGGTGCGGCTCAGCGTCACGCGCCGCGCCGCGATGGGGAGGCCGCCCTCGGGCCGGTAGTCGGGGAACGTCGGCTCGGCCCCCTCGAGGTCCGGCAGCGCGATGGGCACGCCGCCGGCGCGCCGCCAGCGATCCGTGAAGATCTCGGTCAGCGCCCGGGCGACCTCGCGGCCGCGCAGGTAGGCCTGCACGTCGTGAAACGGCTTGTGCGGCTCCCCGCGGCTGACGCGGAACGGGTTCTTGTTCGCGTGGCTGCGGTCGTCCCAGCGGTGGTCGCACAGGTCGAGGCCGCCGAGGAAGGAGAGCTCGCCGTCCACCACCACGAACTTCTGGTGGTGCGAGGCGCGCTCGACGTGGGTGGAGTCGAACAGGAAGTGCAGCCGGTGGTTCGTCCACTCGAAGACGAGCTGCTGCAGCCACTCGCGCTCGAGCGCGAACACGAGGTGGAAATCCCAGGCGAGGATGAAGATCTGGAGATCGGGGTTGATCTCGCAGAGGTGGTTCAGGAACTTGAGCAGCGTGATCGGGCTCGACACCTCCGCCTCCCGCCCGCCGCGGAGCAGGGCGACGTCGCTGTCGAACTGCCAGCCGGCGAGGAGCAGGTAGCGCCGCGCCTTGGCGGCGACCCGGTAGAACTCGGGGTAATACTCGTCGGCATCGACCAGAAGGCCGAAGTCGTCCACCGGGGTGCTACACCACGTGTGACGTCGAGGGTCGATGATCGTCGCCATCGCCCTTTCCTTAGCGACGCGCGAGGCGCCCCGCCAGGGCGCCGCGCACGCCGAGGGCCGGAGCCGCCGGCGCCGCGCGGAGGAAACGGCGCGGCCTCGCTGCCGAGACGAGCACGTCAGACGCATGACACCAAGTCATCACGTTCGCTCCGCGGCATCCTCCTCGGGTCTTTGCCTTCATCTGTCGTTCGCGTCGTTCGCGTCGTTCGCGTCGTTCACGTCGTCGCGCCGCCGCGCCGCCGCGCCTTCACGTCGTTGCGTCCGGGCGCTCCGCGCCGTGCGGCGCTGGCCTCGCGTGCGCCTCGATGAGCCGCTTCAGGCCCACCACGTCCGGTCGGTCTCCGCTCGTCTCGCCGACGGCGGCGAGGCGCTCCGCCTCGTCGCGCGAGAGGTTGGGGCATATCCACTCCAGCAATGCCGCCCAGTCCGGCGAACCGTCGCAGCTATAGCAGTCATCGGGGATCGGCGTATCGTCGGGGAAATTCCGGAAAGCAAAGTACGGCATCGCATCTACCTTTGTGCCGAGATCACCGGCATGTCGTCATCCCGGCTCACCGCGCCGGCGCGCCGGCCGGTCGGCTATGGAGCCGGCCGCGCGGGGGAGCAAGCGCATCCACGCACGCAGCGCTCCGTTCGCCCCCGTTCGCCCCCGTTCGCGCCCGGAGGACGGCGGCGAAGCGGGCCCGCCGCCCCGCGGAGGGCGGCCAGAGAAGAAAAATCCACCCTGTATGAATTTGTCTGCCTGAGCGCTCGGGCGCTGACGGTTGAGCTTGTCCGGAGCGCCCCGCTGGGCTGATCTCTCCGCCGGGATGTACGACCTTGACTTGAGGGCGCTCGCTGTCCGCGGCGCGCTGGCGCTGCTCGTGGGCCTTCCGGCGGCGGGATGCCAGCTCGTCTCGGGCATCGACGCGATGGACGTCGACGAGTCGGCGGGCGGCGTCGTCGGCGATTGCGGGCCGGTGGGCGAGAGGTGCGGCGGGACGTGCGAGGAAGGCATCGTGACGCCTCCGGGCACCTGCACGGATGACGGGACGTGCTCCGCCGAGCCGAGCAGCTGCGGGTCGTACGATTGCGACCTGAGCGGGACCGCGTGCGCCACGAGCTGTTCGATCTTCAAAGGCTGCGTCGACCGCGCGGTCTGCGACACGATGAGCGCGACGTGCATGGCGTGCGGGGCGAGCCCGCCCGACCCGGCCCCGTGCGACGGCTGCGAGCGCTGCGAAGGCGGCAAGTGCATCACCCGGTGCGACACCGAAGGCGAGTGCGTCCGGGACCGGATGCTCGACGCCAAGGAGCGCCCGGCGCGGCTCGAGTGCAACGACCAGTGCAACAACATCCGCGTGGTCTGCATAGGACCGTACCCGTGCGAGGTCGTCTGCGGCGACGGCGGGTGCCAAGGCCTGCTCATGCAGTGCAGCCATGACGGTCCGTGTTACCTCGAGTGCAGCCGTTCGGGTTGCGCGAGCAACGTAAAATTCGTGTGTGGGGCGAACACTTGCCTCGCTGCTTGCATCCTCGAGACCACCATCGTCGATCAGGTGTGCGAGAGCTCGTGCTCGTGCATGTCGCAGGTGTGCCAGTGATCCGCGCGGTCGCCGCGCCGCGCGGCGCTCATGGTGGGAAAGCGCGGGAAAGCGCGGGAAAACATGGGAAAGCACAGGAAAACGCGGCTCGATCTCGGCGGGTGCGGCGGCGACGCGACACCCGCGGGGCGCGCTGGGCGGGTATCTTGGGCGCGGCGCCGCCCGGGATGGGGGTAGCCAAGACCGCACGAGCCCGATATTCTAGGGCTTTGCAACGACTTGCCCCGCGTCGGGCAGCCAGGACCACGCGACCCCTAGCTTGCATGGCTTCGTATGGCGACGTGCCCCCAGTGCGGTGCGGTGTACGATGAAGACGTCGAGGCGTGTTCGGCCGACGGCAATCCGCTCCTGCCCACGGGCCTGAGCCTCCCCGCCGAGCCGCTCCTCGCGCCGCACACCATGGTCGGCGAGTACCGCATCGAGCGGAAGCTCGGCGCAGGCACCTTTGGAGAGGTCTATGCCGGCGAGCACCCGCTCATCGGCAAGAAGGTCGCCATCAAGGTCCTGAACCGGCGGTTCGCCGCGCAGCCGCAGGCCGTCGCCCGGTTCGTCGCCGAGGCGCGCGCGGTGAACCGGATCCGCCAGCGCAACATCATCGATATCTTCTCCTTCGGCGTGCTCCCGGAGCAGCAGCGGCACTACTTCGTCATGGAGCTGCTCGACGGCCTCACGCTGGGCGCGCTGTGCCGGCGCCGGAGGCGGCTGCCGTTCCCGACGGCCGTCCCCATCCTGCGGGGCATCGCCGACGCGCTCGACGCCGCGCACGAGGCGGGGATCACGCACCGGGATCTCAAGCCGGACAACGTCTTCCTCGCGGCGGAGCGCGACGGGACCTGGTTCCCGAAGCTGCTCGACTTCGGGATCGCGAAGCTCGCCGACGGCTCGGAGGAGACGAGCACCGGGGTCGTGCTGGGCACGCCGCAGTACATGGCGCCCGAGCAAGCGCGCGGGGAGCGGACCGGGCCGGCCGCGGACATCTATGCGCTCGGCGTGATGATCCACAAGATGCTGACGGGAAAGTACCTGTTCGCCGGGGGGTCCGCCGTGGCGGTGATGTACAACCACGTCTTGCATCCTCCGCCGCGGATGTCGAGCGTGTGCCCCGATCTGCCGCGCGAGCTCGATCTGCCGGTGCTCGCGATGCTCGAGAAGCGCGCGGGCGACCGGCCCGAGACCGCGAGCAAGGCGGTCGCCGCGCTGCTGGACGCCGCGCGGCGGATCGGGCTCACGCGCGCCGGCGCGCCGGACGGGCCGGCCTCGGCGCGCCGGAGCGCGACGTGGGCGCCCGGAGAGGGCAGCTCGGCCACCGAGGACGTCGCGCGGGAGAGCGCGACGTGGGCGCCGGGAGAGGGGAGCTCGACCGCGGAGGGGATGGGTACGGTGAGCGCGACGTGGACCCCGGGGCTTTCGCCCGCGGCGACCGAGGACACGGCCACCCTGGAGCTCGGCGCTCTCTTCGAGACGGAGCCCTCGTCGACCGACGGGGGCCGGGCGCCGGACCGTCGCTCGGACGCCGGGACGGGCCGGACGCCGGTGCCCTCGGTCGCGCTCGAGGGCTCGACCATCGCGGTCACCGAGAGCGCGTCCGGGCGGATGGCCGGCCCTGGACGCGCGAGCTCCCGCCCCGCTGGGGCGCGCATCGGCGCCGCGGATCCGGCGCGCGGCGCGGAGGCGGGCGGCCGGTCGTCGCTGCGCGCGCTGGCCGCCGTCGAGGCGCCGCCGAGCGCTCCGGCCGCGCGGGCGGCGCGGCGCTGGAAGCTCCTGGTCGCGACCGCCGCGGGGCTCCTCGCCGCGACGTGGATGTGGACCGCCGGGCGTCCCTCCGGGCTCCCCCCGCTCGACGGCCCGGGCGCCGTGGCGCTCGTCTCGGCGGCCGCGCCGCCGTCGAGCGGCGCGCCGCTCGCCTCGGCCGCCGCCGCGCCGGTGTCGTCGAGCGCCGCGCCGGCGCCGGAGGGCGCGCCCGCGGAGGCCGGGATGCCCGCGTCGCGGCCCGCCGCGCCGGCGGAGGCGCCCGCGGAGACGGTCGTCGTGCGGCTGTCGGCCCGGCCCGCGGACGCCGACGTCTGGCTCGGCGAGCGGCGGGTCGGGAGCGCCCGCGACCCCATCGCGCTGCCGCGCGGGAGCGAGCCCGTCGCGCTGGTCCTGAGGAAGCCCGGCTTCAAGGACAGGAGCATCGAGCTCCGCCCGGACCGCGATCGCGACGTCGACGTGAGCCTGTCGCCGCTGCCGGCGCGGCCGCGGCGCGCCGCGGCGGTGAACCAGGGCAACGTGGAGAGGCTCCTCGATCAGCGTGAGTGAGCCGGGAAGATGAAGCGAGGGCTCTCGTTCCTCGGCTCCGGCGTGCTGCTCGGGGCCGTCGCGCTGTCGGGCGCGGCCTCCGCGCAGCGCGCCGAGCGCGCGGTCAAGCCCGTGGCCGAGGCGCTCTTTCGACAGGGGCGCGAGCTCTTCAAGCGGGGGCAGTTCCCCGAGGCCTGCGACAAGTTCCAGGAGAGCCAGCGCCTCGAGCCGAAGCCCGGAACGCTCCTCAACCTCGCCGTGTGCCACGAGAAGGTGGGGAAGCTCGCGACCGCCTGGGCCGAGCTCCGCTCGGTCGAGGAGATCGCGCGGCGCGAGGGCCGGAAGGACCGCGAGGGCTTCGCGCGCGCGCAGCGCGAGGCGCTGGAGGAGCGGCTCGCGCGGCTCGAGGTCAGGATGGCCGAGCCGCCCGCGGGCCTGCGCCTCACCCTCGACGGCGAGCCGCTGAACGGCGCCGCCCTGAACGCGCCGTTCCCCATCGATCCGGGCCGGCATCGCGTCGCCGCGGCGGCGCCGGGCAAGAGGGCGTGGTCGATCGAGGTCGAGGTGCCGCCCGAGCGCGCCGCGATCGTGGTCGCCGTCCCGGCGCTGGAGGACGCGCCGCCGGCGGCGCTGGAGGACGCGCCGCCGGCGGCGGGCGCCGCCGCGCGCGGGCGGGCCGGCGTCCGGGCGGGAGCCGCGGTCGGGGAGCGCCGGGATGGTGCTGGCCGCCACGGGGTTCGGGGTCGGCGCGATCGGGCTGGGCGTCGGGGCCGTCGCGGGCGCGCTCACGCTCGCGAGGTCCGGGGCGCTCGCCGAGGCGTGCCCGGACGACCGCTGCCCTCCGAGCCGGCGCGACGAGCTCGGCGCGGCCAACACGCTGGCCAACGTCTCCAACGCCGGCTTCGCGGTCCTCGCGATCGGCGCCGGCGTCGGCGTCGCCGGCCTGCTGATGCTGCCGGCCCAGGGCTCGCCGCCGCGCGCGCGCGCGGCGCTGACACCGGTGCTCGGGCCGGGCGTCATCGGTTTACGAGCTACGTTCTGAAAGGGCGAGCGGAAGCGTCTAGCTCCACCGACCAGGAGCCCGGCCAGGGATCCGGAGAGAGAGCTCAACGCAGAGGCGTGAAGAGCGCAACGCCGCGAAGATGCATGACATCTTGCTCTTCGTGCGCCCTTGGCGTCGCTCTGGCGGGCATGGCCGCGGCGATCGCGAGCACCGGCGCGGACTACCGCTGCGGATAGAGCGGCGGAGCCGTCGGGAACTGAGCAGGGCCAGAGAACTGCACCGGGCTCGGGAGCTGCACGAGGCTCGGGAACTGCACGTAGGTCGGGAACTGCACGCAGCTCGGGAACTGCTTGGTGACCTGGTGCTGCGTGAACACCGGGGCGCACTTCGACGGCGGGACGAACTTCGTCGGCGGGACGAACTTCGTCGGCGGGACGAACTTCGTCGGCGGGGCGCACTTCGACGGCAGGGCGCACTTCGACGGCGGGACGAACTTCGTCGGCGGCAGCTGCCCGATCTGCGGAATGTAGGACTGCCCGGGTCCCGCGACCAGGCCGAGCTCAGCCCCGGGATCCGCGGACGGGGGAGCCGAGATCGCCGCCTCGCCAGGGCCTTCGTCGATCCCGACCGCGGCAGCGCTCGAGTCGACCATCTCGGTATCCTCGCCCATCGCGTCATCGAGCATGTCCGCCTGCTCGATCGCGCAACCGGTCATCGATGCCGCGATCACCATCAGGAACGTCGCTCCACAGAAAATCGATCTCATATTGCCTCCATCGATGCCCCGCGATTGGACCGCCTGGTCCGTGGACATCTCGCCTTCGATGTTAAGCATGTGGCGTGCCCGTGTGTGTTTGTGCGCAGGCCGCATGGGATCACCCGGCGTGTCCCGGGCCGCGTCTACCAGCAGGCGTTCGTGGGGACAGGATGGCACCGGCAATCTCACTGGGCGGCCGTTCGGTGCAGCGTTGTCCGTGTGCCTGTCGCGGGTAGAACGAGGTTTGCCGGCCCGCGCGGGCGCGGCGGCTGCCAGGCGCACCGTCGCGGCGCAGGTGACATCTGGAGTGAAGGGTCGAGATCGATGGCGCGGAGGATCCCTGGTCGAACGGACGAGCGCGGTGCGTGAGCTCATCGGTCGACGCGAACCCGCACAAGCGGTCTTCCGCGCGCTGGGGTCCCTGCGCGTCGGCGCTCTGCTCGGGGTGTGCTGCCTGGGGGGTGCGCGGCGATAGGCCGACGCGCGGCGGGCTCTGTCGTTCGCTCGGAGAGCGTTGTTTGGCAAGACGCTCTTGGTCGTCGCGCGATGCGGCGCCAGGAGCATCCCATCATACAGACGTCCTCCCGGAGATGAAGCGCAGCCACGAGCGGCCGGCGTTGCTGAGATTCCATGCAATCAATAGGCTCGCCGTCCCATGATGACCCGGAACATCTTGCGTCCGGGCTCGAGTTGACGCTGGACGAAACGGCTGCGTTGAAGGTGTGTGGTCGCCGGCATTGCTCTGAGGCGGATCAGGGGTCGAACCGGCATCAACGCGCCGCCAGGGCTGCCTGCGCGGCTTGTCGTGACCATCTCCATGAAAGGAAAAAACCATGAGGTTCGCAGCGAAAAGTCTGGCCGTGTGCGCGGTGACCGCAGCCTCTATGCTCGCGCCGGCGTGGGCGTCTGCTCGCAGCCCGCTGCCGCTCACCTATGCACCAGTGGATTATCTGTATTATTCTCCACAGCTCGGCGCGTCCCTGCTGCCGCCCTTCGGCTTCGGCCAGGTCGGCGCCCAGGTCGGGACCATCTACGCCAACAGCCCGCTGCGATCCATGTGGTCGCCGAGCATAGGTCGGTTCCATGCGGACCCGGGCGACTCTATTGTCAGCCTGGGCTATATTCCCATCCGGAACAGCGCCCACCTCACCAATATAGCCTCCCATCTGCGAGGCTGCGTGGCCGTCACCGTTCGAGACGGGACGACCGGGGCGCTGTATCGCGGCTCGGTGAACCTCCTCCCGGTGCACCATCACGAGCCGCGCGCCGCGATCGCAAGGAGCCGCGCCGCCCGGGGGAGTGACGGGCGGCCGCGGCTCCTCGCGATCGTGGCGAGCAGCAGGTGCGCTGGCCTCGATCGGCCTTCACCTCTTCAGGGGCGCGCCGCGGCGCCGCGACGCGCGACCGGCGTCCGCCGCGGCGGGCACCACCACCTCTGGCGACCTCGACTGCTGTCGTGGACTACAGCTGCGGATAGATCGGTGGATTCGTAGGATACTGCCAGATACCAGGGTACTGCGTGGTGCCAGGGTACTGCGTGGTGCCAGGGTACTGCGTGATCGTCGGGACGAGCTTCGTTGGCAGGCCGTGCTTCGACAGGCAGAGCTCCTTCTTCGGCGCCATCTGCCCGATTTGCGGAACGTAGGACTGCCCAGGTCCCGCGACCAGGTCGATCCCGACGCGGGAGCCCCCGACCTCGCTCTCGATCGCGGCGGCGCTCGAGTCGACAACCTCGGCGTCCTCGCTCACCTCGCTGTCGTACGTGTCCGCCTGCTCGACCGCGCATCCGGTCGTCACGGCCGCGATCACCATCAAGAACGCCGCTCCACAGAAAATCGATCGCATGTTTCCTCCAGCGATGCCCTGTGACCGGACCGTCTGGTCCGCGGCATCTCGACTCGAGGGTAAGCAGATGGCGTGCCTGCGTGTGTCTGTGCGTGGGACGCCTGTGCCGACCTGTCTTTCACGCTGCGGTGTCACCAGCACAGCCACCGAACATCCGTGTGGGAGTGATGTCATCTGTGTTCCTGCTCCGAGCGAACAGATGTTTTCTGGCGAGGCCGGCCCGGCGACGTCGAGCGCGTTGGTTCGCGGCGCATCGCCGTGAGCGTGCGAAGAGCGGATCGCTCCAATGTGCAGGGGGCTCGTGGTGAAGGAGCTCGAGCGAGGCACGCGAGATCGTCAGTCCAACGATCCGCACACGCAGCGTATCGCTCGTCTGGTCGCCTGTGCGCCCGGCACTACTCTGGCGGTCTGCGCCGCTGCGCTTCGGCGCTACCGGCGCCCGGCGCGCGCAGCGAGCGCCGCCGTGGAGCCGGCTTCTCGCCGCCGCGCTTGGCTGCTCTCGCACCTCGCTCCACGCGGGCGCGTCCTCCGCGCCGCTCTGGACACAACTCCGCGTCGCCTCGCCTCGACGCGTGGTGCCGCGTTCCGCCTCGGACTGCGCGCTGCTCGCGCTGCTTCGTGCTCTCCAGCGACGCTCATCATATGCTGCGAACAGCATGCGTCCGGCGTGGCCGATCCGCATCTCCCCTTGCCGTCGCTGTTCTCCTCGCGCGCCACGGGCGATGAACGTCGGGAACGTTGCGCAGGGACCGAGCACGTCCAGTACGTGTGCCGATCTCGTTCCGTGGCCATCCGCACGGCGGAACAGCTTCACATGATCCTGAGGTGCTCGGAGAGCTTCCCAGAAAGGACACGCTCGTACAAGTAGACGAACATGAAGTCCGCGACGCGCCTCGACGTCCTCACCGCAGTCTTGATGTTCGCAGACTCCGGGCGCGCGAGCGGCGCGGAGGACGCGCCGAGGATGTCGGCGAGGCCCCTGCCGCCCTCTGCCGTGCTCTCCGCACGGGAGTCCGCGTTTGCCCTGAGTGGGTCCACTGCTGTGACATGGGGAATGGAAGAAGCAAAAGGACGCCGCGCGCGCCGAGGTGGTCGAGCTTCTTCACCTCATCGAGGACGTCGCGTCCTTGACGATGCCCGCGCTGATTGGCCGTCTCACCTGCGGCGGTGGCGCGAGCGTCAGGGCGTGCGTGAGCTTCTGCGACAGGAGTTACACCGCAGAATGCGCCAGGGCCTGCTGGGGCCGTTGATCCTCAGGCACGCACGGCCCTGACCCGGCTGCGATCCGCTCTCTTCTTCCTGACGTCCCGCCTCCCTGTCCGACCGCGCGTGTCAGTCGGCGCAGCCGATCCGCTCGGGCGCGACGGCCACGTCGTCGTACCACATCGAGCGCGCGGGGCCGTGGAAGCCGAGGTAGCCGAAGCTGAACGTCTTGAAGTCGAGCTTTTTCCAGCCGGTCTTGTCGATGATCTTGGTGCCGTTGGCGTAGATCTGGACATCGCCCTTGGTGCCGTCGAAGTAGGCTTCCATGCAGTGCCACTGGTCCTTGGGGAGGCTCGCGCCGCCGCTCCCGCACCGGAAGTCGCCGCCCGTCGGCAGGACGACATCGTCGCGCAGGTTCAGGACGATCTGGCAGTATTGCTCGGCGACCTCCACGTTGTCCCCCTCGTTGGGCTCGCCGGTGCCGGTCATGGCCTGGAAGTAGGCGTTGTGGTCGGACTGGCCGAGATCCACGCTGCTGCGCACGTAGAGCCGGACCCAGAACGTCGGGCCGGGCGCCGGGACGGAGAGCATCCGCCAGTCGTAGCCGCTCATTCCGGGCTTCACGTGCAGCGAGCGCGCGCCGGCGTGGACGATCGAGGCGTCGATCTCCATGTTCTTCAGCGCGTCGGCCGCCTGGTACGACGGGCGGTACGTCGCGCCTGCGGGGAGCCCGTCGCCCTCGAAGTCGGCGCAGAACGTCGCGGTCGCCGGGCACGCGCCGGTCGGCGTGCCGGTGCCCGTGCTCGACGTGGTGCTCGTCGCGCTCGGCGTCCCGGTGCTGCTGCTGGTCGTGGTGCTGCTGCTGGTCGTGGTGCTGCTGCTGGTCGTGGTGCTGCTGCTGGTCGTGGTGCTGCTGCTGGTCGTGGTGCTGCTGCTGGTCGTGGTGCTGCTGCTGGTCGTGGCGCTGCTGCTGGCGCCGCCGCCGGCGCTGCTGCTGGTGGCGATGGGGTTGCCCGTGCCCGAGCTCACGCTCGACGCGCCGCCGGTCCCCGCGCCGGAGCCGCCGGCGCCCCCTGCGTCCGAGCCGCCGTTCCCGTCGTCCGAGCACCCCGCCGCCGCGGCGGACAGGGCAAGACAGGAGACGCCAACCCAAGTGAAGCGTGCGATGTCGCGATGCAAAGAAGAAGTCATGTCGATGCCCGAAAGGTGATAGGCCCGCTCGCCGGAGCTGCGCGCTCCCGCAGCGCGGCACGTTCGCCGTCGTCCTAAGAATC
The DNA here is from genome assembly GCF_000418325.1 of Sorangium cellulosum So0157-2. Taxonomy (GTDB): domain Bacteria; phylum Myxococcota_A; class Polyangia; order Polyangiales; family Polyangiaceae; genus Sorangium; species Sorangium cellulosum_D. The sequence goes on along the minus strand of NC_021658.1, from coordinate 9,540,696 downwards.
CGCCGCTCGCGTCGGGGCGCGATCCGCGCTCGACGCGGCTCACAGCTCTAGCAGAATTCGCCGCGCCCCGGGAGACGTTCTTCCTGATCTAGTCTTGTTGTAACTCTATGCAGCCTGTCCCCGTCACCGAGCCGCGATCGCCGCGCGCAGGCGCGCGATCGCCTCGCGCAGGCGCGTGATCGCGCGCGCGTGCTCGGGCGACGCCGTGGACGCGCGCCGCTCCGCGCCCGGGTCGCCGTCCCATGCGTCGTCCGTGCCGAGGTAGGTGGCGCTCAGGGTCGGATCGACGCTGAAATCCAGGGGCAGGATCCGCTCGGTGCACGACGTGTCGAGGGGCGCCTCGGGATCGGCGACGAACTGGAGCAGGATCTCCAGGTCGCACGAGGTGCCGCTGCTGGTCGGGCTCTCGAGGGTGTGAGGGGCCCGCGGCAGCATCACGAAGGTCTGGTTCGGGCCGGTGAAGTGGCGCTCGACGGCCTCCGGCACCGCGCTCGGGATGAAGTCGAGCCCCCCGTGGAGGAGCAGCAGGGGCACGCTCGTCGTGGCCCACTGCCCTGCGTAGGCGTCGGGGGTGTACCGCGGCCAGCTCTCGTGGACCGCGGCGGCGTCGTCCGTCAGCCCGAGGGCCACGTTGGCCTCCGCGAGGTACTCCTGCATCTCGGACGCGGGCGGCGGTGGGTCGGCCCAGAGCTCCGACAGCATGATGTTGTTGCGGAGCACCGGGGAGTAGAACCGCAGGGAGGGCGAGAGCGGCTCGGGGAGGGGAGCGAGCAGGATCCCCGCGAGGTGGGTGAACGCGGCGACGTCGGCAGGAGAGCACCGGTCCAGCCGGTAGATCAGCGCCGGGATGAGCGGCCGCGGCGCCCATTGGTAGAGGGACTGCGCGAACAGCGCCTGGAAGACCGGCCGGTCAACGCCGAGCGCGGCCACCTCCGGGCAGGCGCCTTCCTCGAACGCGTCCAGGGTCTCCGTCATCGTCGCCCACGGGTCGGCGCCGAGCTTCTCCGAGCAGGACGGGTCGGCGCCGCAGAGGCCCATGAACCGCTGGCCGAGGTCGTTGAGCCAGACATCCATGTCCGAGAGGCGCGAGTTGACGGCCAGCGCGGTGAGCGACACGGCCGTTGGCTGGTCGGGATAGAGCTGGAGGTAGCGGTGGCCCCAGATCGACCCGTAGGAGCCGCCGGAGACGATGACGTCGCCGCCTGGGGCGCGCGTCCGCGCGATGATCTCGCCGACGTCGCGCGCGGCGTTCGTCACGGTGTAGCCCTGGATGTCGTCGCCCAGCTCGGCCTTGATCGACGGCAGACAGGCGGCCAGCTCGGCGTCGGTGAGATAGCTGCCGGCCTCGCTCTCCGGCGTCTCCCCTTCCGCGCAGCCGAGGCGGCTCGAGCGGCCGGTGCCGCGGCGCCGCGCCCGCGGCTCTCCGCGCCTTGGATCTCCGCAGCGACAGCGCGCCGACGCAGGGCGCGCGCGCCGCAGCGACCGACCTGGAGCTGAGCGGGAACCGAACGGCGGGCAGACGGGCGCGCCGGCGACGTGGCATGTACGCTGAGGCGCCGCCGCGGAAGATCCCGGGCGGCCCACCGCGAGCCCCGGCACCCCGTGCGATCTCGACGCCCAAGCCTCACCGCCTCCCTCGTCGCTGCCCTGCGGGCGCTCTACACCGAGATGCCCGAGCCCTACCGCGTGGCGCCCGACCCGCTCGCGGCCCGCCTCGTCCCGTGGCCGCTCGCGCTGCCGGCGCGCGCGCTCCCGCGGGCGGCGGGCTCTCCTGCCGCCGCCCGCGCCCTCCACCGCGCGATCGGCGTCGCCACGTTCGGCGTCGGCTACCACGTCGCGCTCCGCACCCGCGCGATCGACGACGCGCTCCGCGAGGCCGTCGCGCGCGGCACATCCCAGCTCGTCGTGCTCGGCGCCGGCCTGGACAGCCGCGCGATGCGCCTGCCCGAGCTCGCGGGCGTCCAGGTCTTCGAGGTCGATCACCCGAGCACGCAGCGCGACAAGGTCGAGCGCCTCGCGTCGCTCGCGCGCGGGGACGGCAGCGCCGCGGGCGCGCCGGGCGCCGCGAGAGCCGCGCCGGCGCTCGAGGCCCGCGGCCTCGCGCGCGTGCCGGTGGACTTCGAGCGAGACCGCCTCGACGAGGCGCTCCTCGCGGCCGGCTTCCGCCCGGCCGAGCCCACGTTCTGGATCTGGGAGGGCGTGGCCGTCTACCTGACGCGCGAGGCGATCGAGGCGACGTTGCGCCTCACGGCGGCGCTCTCCGCGCCCGGGAGCCGCATCGCGCTCACCTACGGGATGCTCCCCGGCGCCGAGCTCCCCGCCTGGGCGGAGCGCGCGATCCGGGGCCTGTTCCGCTCCCTGGGCGAGCCCGTCCGCACGCCGCTCGCGCGCGAGGAGATGCGCGAGCTCCTCGCGGGCGCCGGCCTCCGCGTGCTCTCCGACGAGTCGACCGTGGACTGGGCCGCGCGCTACTGGCCCCCGCATCGCGGCGTCCGCGCCATCGAGCGGCTCGCCGTCGCCGAGCGCTGACGCGGCCTCGTCGACGGCGGCCGATCACCCGATGCCGGGCCGCGCTGGCCTCGAGTCATCGGTTCCCGCCGTTCCCGCCGTTCCCGCCGTTCCCGCCGTTCCCGCCATCCTCCCGCCGGATCCCGAGCTTCCGCATCTTGCTTTGCAGCGTCGTCGGCTTCAGCCCGAGCGCCGCGGCCGCCCCGTCCTCCCCGTAGATCTTCCCGCCCGACGCCCGCAGCGCGTCCTCGATGCAGCGCTGCGCCGCCTCCCGGTACGTCATCGCGCGCCCGGCCGCGCGCGGCGCCGCGGCGAGCGGCGCGGACAGGACGAGCTCGTCCCCGGTCGACATCACCATCGACCGCTCGATCACGTTCTCCAGCTCCCGCACGTTGCCCGGCCAGTCGTGCGCCCGCAGCCGCGCCATCGCCTCCGCGCTCACCCGCGGCGGCCGCCGGCCGAAGCTCGCCGCGACCTTCTCCACGATGACCCGCGTGAGCGGCTCCAGGTCCTCCGGCCGCTCCCGCAGCGGGGGGACGACGATCGGGAACACCTGCAGCCGGTAGTACAGGTCCTCGCGGAACGCCCCGCTCGCCACCATCGCCTCGAGCGGCCGGTGCGTCGCCGCGATCACCCGCACCGACACGCGCACCGCGCCCTCGCCGCCGACGCGCTCGATCTCGCCCTCCTGGAGCACGCGCAGGAGCTTCGCCTGCGCCGCCCGCGGCAGCTCGCCGATCTCGTCGAGCAGCAGCGTCCCGCCGCTCGCGCGCTCGAACGTCCCGAGGTGCCGCGCCGCGGCGCCCGTGAACGCGCCGCGCTCGTGGCCGAAGAGCGCGCTCTCGACGAGCCCCTCGGGCAGCGCGCCGCAGTTCACCGCGAGGAACGGCCGCTCCGCGCGGCGCGAGAGCGCGTGGATGCGGCGCGCGATCACCTCCTTGCCCGTGCCCGTCTCGCCGCGCACCAGCACGGTCGTGTCCTGCCGCGCGACGAGCGGCACCATCTCCAGGAAGATCGCCCGCATCGCCGGGCCCCGCGCGACCACCTCCCGGGGCAGCGCGACGCGGTCGAGCTCCTCCTGGAGCGCCCGCTTCTCGCCCTGCGCGCGGCGCGCGATCGCCGCGACGCGCCCGAGGACCTGCACCTGCCGGAGCGCCACGGCGAGCAGGCGCCCCAGCGCCTCGAGCAGCGCGGGCGAGAGGTCGAGCGCCGCGCCCTCGCCGAGCTCCATCGCGGCGCAGCCGACGGCGCCCTCCGCGTCGCGGAGCGCGAAGACGGCGACCGCCTCGCCGCCCGCCCCGCGCCGGATCTCCGGCGCGCCCGGCGCGCCCGCGCCGCGGCGGAGATCGAGCCGCCGGAGCGGGAGGTGGCGCGCGAGCACGGCGCTCACCGCGGGGACGAGCGTCGCCTCCGTGTGCGCGCGCGCCGCGGCCTCGCCGAGGTCGGCGAGCAGGAGGAGGGCGCGATCGGCGGGGGCGGTCATCGGGCGGGGAGCGACGCCACCGAAATGGCGTTGCGCGGCACCGTAGGGGCGTTGCCAGGGCCGCACAAGGCCGGCGCAGGCCCGGGAAAGGGCCGCTCGGGGCGCGGGTATGCGCCGTGCACATGCACAAGGGAGCGAGGAGAGCGCGGGCGATCGTTCCGCGGAAAGGACCCCTTCATGGCTTACGTCATCGCCGAGCCCTGCATCGCCACTTGCGACACCGCGTGCGTCTCCGTCTGCCCCGTGGAGTGCATCCACGGCCCGCTCCCGGCCGGCGAGATCGCGCGCATCGCGGAGCTCCCGGAAGGAGAGCGGAAGACGCGCCTCGCGCGCCTCCAGCTCTACATCGATCCCGAGTCGTGCATCTCTTGCGGCGCCTGCGAGGGCGAGTGCCCGGTGGACGCCATCTTCGACGAAGACGAGCTGCCGGCCGAGTGGCAGCACTACCGGGAGATCAACGCCCGCTTCTTCGCCCAGCGCGCCTGAGGCGCCGCCGGGCGGCTTCCCGGGAGGGCGCGCCTCGCGCGAACGGACGAACGGACGACAGGGCCCGATCTCCGCGCGCACGTCCGCGGGAACGCGGCGGGCCGAGCGGTGGTAGGATGGGGCCCGAACGGAGGACGCCATCCATGAAGGCCGCGATCGCGCTGGTGAAGGACATCCGCGAAGAGCTCCGCAGCATCGACGATCAGCTGAGGGATCACCCCTATCCGGGCGCGCTCTCGCGCGGCGAGATCGCGCTCGAGGGGCTGAAGGCGTTTCCGGGCCACCAGCACCATGTGGTGCTCAGCGACATGCGGTCGATGGCGATGATGCTCCAGCGCTTCGCGGACACGCCCTTTCGCGATTTCTGGAGCGGCGTCCTCCAGGGCGAGCTCGCGGCGCCCGCCGCGATCGCCGCCATGGGCCAGAAGCTCGGCATGACGGGGGGCGACCTGGATCGGTACGAGGTCACCGCGGAGGGGTTCGCCTACGCCACCCAGATGGCCTGGGCGGCGGCCAACGCCTCGGCGGCCGAGATCGCGTGTGCCCTGCTCATCAACTTCCCAGCGTGGGGGTTCAGCTGCGGCAGGATGGCGAAGGCGCTCCGCGACCGGTACGGCTTCGGCGCGGAGCACACGGCCTTCCTGGACGCGTTCGCGAACCTGCCGTCGTTCGAGGACACCGCGATCGCGATCGTGCAGGACGGGCTCGACCGCGGCGTGGAACCCCGGGCGATCCGCCGCACGACCCGGCTATTTCAGGCTTACGAGAAGATGTTCTGGGACGCGATGCTGGCGCTGGGAGCGCAGAAGGCGAGCGGCTAGTCTCGCAGGTCAGAACTCCCGCCAGGGATCTGCATCGCGAGCAATCGAGAAATAAACGCCAAGGCGCAAAGGCGCAAAGGCGCAAAACTACAAATCTTTTTTGCGTCTTTGCGTCTTTGCGCCTTGGCGTTGAACTCTCCCTCCGGATCCCTGGCCGGACCTCTGGCGGGCCCGACTAGCGCCGGCTGCGGGGAGCGCGACCGGCTCTCTCTCTCTCTCTCTCCGCGGAGCCCGCCCCTCGTTCACCCTTCCTCGCGTTCACACCCGTACTTCTCGCGGATCTCCGCCGCCATCCGGTGCACCACCGCGCCTGCGTCTGCGCGCACGTGCAGCTCCAGCCCGGGCATCAGCTCCACGCGCCGCCACGCCCGACCGATCTCCGCCGCGTCCGCGCGCTCGCCCGCGCCGGGCGCCGCGCTCGTGGGCGGCTCCGGCGGCAGCACCTCCTTCGCCAGCTCCTCGAGCGGGATCGCGGCGAGCTTCCGCTTGATCTCCGAGAGCAGCAAATTGTGGTCGCGCAGCTTCTTGATCGCGAGCGCCCGCACGAGGTGCTCGCGGCCGTACGTGGTGCGGCGGCCGCGGAACTCGGGTTTGTCCATCAGCCCCTCCGCGAACCAGTGCTTGATCGTGCCGGTGCTCACGCCGGCGGCGCGGGCCAGCTCGACGGCGCTGTAGCCGCGCGGGGCGGCGGGGGGCGTGGGGACCAGGGCCATCGGGACATCCTAGCCAACAAACCAGACAAAGATCCACGAAATCTAGAAAATAGGTCCAAGTTTCTGGATGGGTGCCGGCTTCATCGAGAAATTCATCGCTCAATTCTGGTTAAACGAGAACAGAATCAAGAGAATCGATTCAAAAAACCAGACGATGCTACGCCGGATTTAGAAAAACTGCTCAGGAATCGAGCAAATCGGACCGCTCCGACGTACCCCTTCGGTGAGCGCGCGGCTTCGCACGCCACTTTGTAGGTCATGCCGCCAAGAACGAGAAGGCAAATCACAGAGGGCACAGAGGGCACAGAGAAGAAGAGAAGAAGAGGAGGAAGAGCTCTTTGTTTCTCTCTCCTCTTTCTCTCCCCTCTGTGTCCTCTGTGCCTCTGTGGTTTAAAGTTCTCTTGAAGATTTGGCCCACACGCAGGCGGCGTCGGCGCAGGCACGGCCGATGATACGGCGGTATCTGCTGTGGAGAGCCTGCGCACAGAGAAGGGCGGCGCGCCGCGCCTCGCGACGCGCCAGGACCAGGCGGTGCTCCTGTGCATCGGAGCGTGCCTCGCCGCCGTCCTCCTCGCCTCGATCCTCCTGGCAGGGTGTCCCCCGGGCGTCGCCGTCGTGTCCCTCGAGTTCGACGATACGCTGGCGAATCAGCTCTCCGCGCGCTCCATCCTCGCCGAGCACCGGATGCATGCCACGTTCTTCGTGAACAGCGGTCGACTCGACCGTCCCGGCTACCTGACGGTCGCAGAGCTCCGCGCGCTCGCGTCCGATGGCCACGAGATCGGCGGCCACACCGTCGATCACGCGCCGCTGCCCGGGCTCCCTGCCGGAGAGCTGCGCCGGCAGATCTGCGACGATCGCCGCGCGCTCCTCGCGCTGGGCCTCGACGTGAGCGACTTCGCGTACCCCCGCGGCGACCACGACAGCGCCAGCGCCGAGCAGGTGCGCTCCTGCGGTTACGACAGCGCCAGGAGGGCGGGCGGGCTCGGCATCCCCCCGTGCATCCTGTGCGCACGCGCGGAGACCATCCCGCCGCGCGACCCCATGGCCACCCGCACGCCCGGCTCCCTCCGCCGCGTTCACCGCCTCCCCACGATTCAGGCGCTCGTCCGCCGCGCGCAGCAGGACGGCGGATGGATACAGCTCACCTTCCACCATGTCTGTGACGCCTGCGACGACTACAGCATCTCCATCGAGGACCTCTCCACGCTCCTGGGCTGGCTCGCGGAGGAGCGCGAGGCGGGCCGCGTGGTCGTCCTGACGGTGCGGCAGGTGATCCGCCGCGCCCATGATCTCGTCCCGTGAAAATGTTCTGCTGAATGCGGTATTCATGCGAGCAGCGTGTCCGGGTGATCAAAAACCGGAGCCGCGGGAATGTCAGGGGTGGGGTGGTCCACGGCGACGGCGCCGTGTGCTGCCTGCGTAGAGCTTAAGGAAGGCAGGTTTGATGTCCCTGAAGCGCGAGCGTTCTTCAATCCTCCACGGATGAGCCTGTCGCGACGAGGATCCCGGGCCGATCCTCGGGATCGCGGCTGGCTCCACCTGAAGACGGCTGGAGAGGCAGAGCTCGCCACCCGCGCTCAACACCAAAGCTCCATCCCCGATGGGCGTGACGCGCATCTTCGATGCATGGGTAAGTTCTTGATACGGCATCATTTTTTTCCTAGAGGGAGGCGGATCGCGCAAGGAACCATCTCTCACCTGAGGCGAGCGTGGCGATTCGCCATTGACATCCTCGGAGTCGCCTCGCTCTTCCTTTTCCCTCGGCTCATCCAACGACGGCGACGCTCTTTTTCGACAAACTTTTCACTCGCCTTATCTGCTCGGAGGCCTCGTGTCACGCGATGCGACCAGCCGCTGCCCGACGCCCCCCACCCGGCGTCTCGCCCAGCGTCTGCGCGGGAGCACGCACCCGGCATCCAGCGGTACCTAGGAGCACCATGCGAATCAACGATCAGGCAGGCTCGTCCACCGTGTCATTCGGCAAGATCTCGCAGCGCACGTTCTGTCTCGTCTCGTGCGTGACGGCCCTTCTGCTGGGAGCCTGCAGCAGCGGAGATCCCGACGCGGAGGGCACCGCGGGGGGAGGGGAGGGCGCGGGCGGAGCGGGCGGCGCGACCTCGGTCGCCAGCGGCAGCGGCCCGTCCACCACCTCCTCCGCGACCACGACCTCCGCGTCCGGCGGACCGGCCGTCGGCAGCGGCGGCGGCGACTCGAGCGGGACCGGCGTCACACACCCGAAGGATCATTGCCTGGACGGCTTCGATCCCCACCCCAGCGACGCGACGATCAAAGACGGCCCGGCGGAGTTCGCCAAGAACGGCCAGGTCGATCTCACGGTCCAGCCGGAGGTGATCGCCTGGATGCAGGAGAACGAATGGCAGGCCGCCCACTTCGAGTGGCACAGCATCCGGCGCTGCGGTCCCGGTGCGCTCGGCGGGATGAGCAGGGTCGATATCTGCAACTCGTCGGTCCCGGTCCCGTCGGACCAGGAGTGCAAGACGACGGGCGACGGCTTCCAGTTCCTCGCCATGCACCGGCACATGATCCAGTCGCTGAAGCAGCTCTGGCCGAACCACTCGGAGCAGTTCGAGGGCTTCGACAAGTTCCCCACGAGCGCGGAGGAGCTGCCCCAGCAGTGGAGGGCGGACTTCAGGCCCTGGAGCGCCACGACGATCGCCAACGCGAAGATCGCCGACGAGATCGACAAGCCGGAGAACCTGAGCCGCTTCCCGGACGAGGGCGCGTTCGGCATGTGGCTCCAGTGCTTCACCGGTCAAGCCATCCCGGGTGCGAGCGTGACGGCCAGCGGCCTGCACGGCGAGCTCCATTTCAAATGGGTGCGCAGCAACAACACCGACCACGGCCTCGGCAACCAGTTCACGAACATCGACAACTACATGTTCTGGAAGCTGCACGGCTGGATCGACAAGGTCTGGGAGAAGTACCGCGTCGCCAAGGGCCTGTCGCCCGACGACCAGAAGCTGAAGGACGCGGTCGCGGCCCAGTGCTACGAGATGGACGCGATCGCCCGGGTCATCAACCCTGAGTTGAACCCGGACCCGGTCGACCCCCTGCCCACGGAGTCGGGCGTGTTCCACAACAGCGTCCGCCCGATCTTCGAGGGCATGATCAACAAGTGCAGCGGTTGCCACGCCGCGCCGTCGACCGGCCCGCAGGCCGGTCTTTCGCTCGGCGGCGAGATCAGCTCGGCGGACATCGTCGCGGGCCTCGTCAACAAGCCGTCCAGGGGCGGCGGGCAGTTCAAGCTCGTGGTGCCGGGAGATCCGGAGCAGAGCTGGCTCTACCGCAAGGTCGCAGGGACGGCGGCGAGCGCCGGATGCAGGCCCAGCGCCACCGCCAGCTGCAACACGGGCGTGATGCCGCAGAGCGCGGACAACAAGCCGACCCTGACGAGCGCCGAGCTCGCGACCCTCCGCCAGTGGATCCAGGACGGCGCGCCCGCGCCGACCAAGAACTAAGCCAGCCCCGGTCCGCCGCCCCCGCGGCCGCTCGCGCCGCATCCCGCCTGCTCGGCGTGGACGCGGCGCAGGAGCGCGTCCGCGGGCTCGTAGCCCCGGCCCTCGGCGCGGGCCAGCTCCGCCTCGGTGGGGACGAGCTCGCCCGAGAACGCCCGGGCGAGGATCGCCTGCGGGAGCCGGTCGGCCCGGGCCGCGGCGGCGGTCACGCGCTCGTCGATCGCGCCGGCGAGCGCGAACAGCGCCCGCGCCCGGCGGACGATCTCGGCCTGCTCCTCGGTCGGGGGGAGCGGGGCGGGGATGGCGTTGAGCGCCGCCTGCGTGAGCTTCGGCTGCGCCGAGCCGGTCACGTGGTGCTGGAGATCGAGCGAGTTCAGGAGCAGCTCGAGGTACCCGAGGACGACGCCGGGCTTCGGCTGGAGGACGTGAGCGTGGTTGTTCACCCAGAACCGCCCGCTCGCGGCGAAGGCCACCGCGGTGCTCCTGGACAGGAGGTTCGCGCCGTCCTCGGCGACGAGCAAATAGTCTCCGTCGAACCGATAGCCGTCGATCGAGTCGATGATCCCCGAGGCGCCGTAATAAGGGTACGGGCCCCGGCGCCGCTCTCGAACCGTGGAGTTCAGCGGGACGCGCTTGCCGTCGTGGTTGTCCACCAGGGCGCCGAACGGGCAGAGGGCCCACGACGCCGGCAGGGGCCGCGCCCCGCCGCCGTCGCTCGCCGTGAGAGGCGCCGGCGGCCACGCGCGCAGGAGGGGCTCCGCGAGCTCGGCGGAAGGCGGCGCGGCGGCGGCGAGCGACGGCGGCGGCGCGCGGAGATCCTCGGTGAGCCTGCCCGAGCACGCCGCCGAGAGCACGGCCTGCCGGAGCCGCCGGAGGACGAGCGACGCCCGGGCGAGCCGCGCCTTCGCGGCGTCCACCTCGGCGAGCAGCGCCTCGACCTTGGCGACGATGCGGCGCTGCTCGGGGAGGGGAGGCAGCGCGAAGGGGCGCTCGAAGGTCTCGCGCACCTTCACGAACGGCTGCGCGGAGCCGCCCTTCACCCAGAAGCCCTCGTCGTTGAGGTGGAGGAACAGGTAGTCGAGATCGATGGCCCGCCCGTCCGGCCAGACCACGTGGGTGTTCGCGATCGCCGACCACCGCCCGCGCGCCTTGAACGCCTTCCCGCACCGCGTCCCCACGGCGGAGACGACGATCGCCTCGCCCTCGTGCTCCCAGCGGTCGCACCACACGTCGGGGCCGGAGGCGCTGAACGCCTGGTAACGCCCGGGCCGCCGCTCGGCGTGGAGCTTGCCCTTGATGAGCTTCGAGCTCCCGGTCCGGTGCGCGCAGAGCGACGCGAGCGTCGTCTCGGCCCACGCTTCGGGCAGGCGCAGGCGCCCGCTCACGCGTCGGCCGCCTTCGCCCCGCCCTCGAGCAGCGCGAGCACGCGGCCGAGCGCGGCCACCGCCTCTTCGAGCTCCAGGATCGCGTCGGTCGCCAGCTCCTCCGGCTCGGGCAGCTCGCCGGCGTCGTCGGGCGACTCCTCCCTGAGCCACTTGAACCCGTCGAGCTTGAACTCGCGCTCCTCGATCTCCCGGAGATCGAAGCTGCGGAATCGGCCCTCGCGGGAGCTCGCCGCCTCACGCCCCGCCCGCCCGTCGGGGTCGTCGCCGTAGCACCGCTCGAACTCGGCGAAATGCGCCGGCGAGAGCGGCCGATCCTTCTTGGTGATCGACGGGACGCCCGTCCGCGCGTCGTAGATCCAGACCTTCTCCGTCGCGCGGCCCTTCGTGAAGAAGACGACGTTGGCCTTCACGCCGGGGCTGTACGGCGTGAACGTCCCGCGCGGCAGGCGGAGCACCGTGTGCAGGTCGCAGCCCTCGGCGAGGATCTCGAACACGGCGCCTGCCTGGTCGGCGAACAGGCAGTTGTCGGGCAGGACCATCGCCGCCCGCCCGCCGGGCTTCAGGATCGTCAGCACGTGCTGGATGAAGTTGAGCTGCTTGTTCGCCGTCGCGATCGCGAAGTCCTCGCGGCCCGGCGTCTGGCGCGCCCCCTTCGTGCCGAACGGCGGGTTCGTCAGGATCACGTCGAACCGCTCGGCGGGCGGCGGGGCGTCGATCGAGTCGCCGAGGGCGATCCTCGGCTCGATCCCGTGGAGGACCAGGTTCATGAGGGCGAGGCGGCGGGGGCGCGCGACGAGCTCGTGACCGAAGAACGCGGTGGACTTGATCCGGTCCGCCGTCTCCCGGTCGAGCGCCCCTCGCGCCTCGGCCTCGAGCCACTCCCAGGCGGCGACGAGGAACCCCCCGGTGCCGCACGCCGGGTCGCAGAGGGCGAAGCCCGGCTGTCCCCGCGGATCGGGCCGCATGCACCGCACGATCGACTGGATGAGGACGCGCGGCGTGAAGTACTGCCCGGCGCCCTTCTTGCCCTCGGCGGCGGCCTTCTCCAGCAGGCCCTCGTACGCCGCTGCCTGGATGTCCACGCCGAGGCCGGTCCACTCGATCTCGTCGATGAGGTCGACGAGCCGCTGGAGGTTCGCGGGGCTCTTGAAGCGCGGCTGCGAGCCCGCGTAGATCTCCCCGAGCACGCCGGGGGCCCGCTCGAGGGACCGGAGCACCTCGGCGTAGCGGTCGAGCAGCGCCTGCCCGCTCGCCGCGCGCAGGGCGGGCCACGAGCAGTCCACCGGATCGAGCTCGCCGCGGGGCGCCCTCGGCGCGACGCGCGAGAGATCGAGGCCTCGCTCCGCGGCCATCTTCAGGAAGAGCAGGTACGTGATCTGCTCGATGTAGTCCCCGTGGTCGATGCCGTCGTGGCGGAGCGTGTGGCAGAACCCCCAGAGCTTTCCAACAACATCGGTCATGCGGCGTTGGCTTGGTTCGGCTGGCCGGCGGCGTCGTCAGGTCGCGGCGCGCGCTCTCGTACCACGGCGAGCGCCCCGGCGTCCCGGCCGCGGGCGCCACCCGACGCCCGACCAGCGCGGCGCGGCGATATCGCCCGAAGAGCGCCCCGCAAGAGCGCGCTCGTACACCCGAGCGCCTCGTTGCCTTAAGCTGACCAGCGCGATCGGAGCGCGCATGGCTCCCGCCCGTGAACCGCCCCGGAAACCAGCCGATGATGACGCGAGCCCGCGAGCACGACGCGCCTGAGAGGTCGCCTGAGGATCCGGACGGGGGCGCCGCACGCGAGTTCGTGCTCGCCAGGACCGCGCCCGCCGACGCAGAGCCCAGGCCGAGCACCGCGGAGCGAGCGCCTGACAGCATCCCTGTCCCCCGGCCGCCCCCGGCGTCGCGGGCGGCGCCGGGGCGCCTCCGCGCGCCTCCGAGCGGCGGACCCTTGGACGTCGGCGGCGTCGTCAAGCACTACGAGCTCATCCGCAAGCTGGGCCAGGGCGGCATGGGGACCGTGTTCCTCGCCCGCGACACGAAGCTCGGTCGCCTGGTGGCCATCAAGTTCCTCGTCGAGCGCAGCGGCAAGATGGCCGAGCGGTTCCTGGCCGAGGCGCGGGCCACGGCGCGCTGCAAGCACGAGAGCATCGTGATCATCCACGAGGTGGACGAGCACGGTGGCTACCCGTACATGGTGCTCGAATACGTCGAGGGCCAGACGTTGCGTGAGTGGATGACGGAGCGTGCGCGCGCCGCCGTGCCCGAGCCGCTCGCGGACCGCGGAGCGCCCACCGGGCTCGTGCCGCCAGGCCTCGCGGTCGAGCTCATGATCCCGGTGGTGCGCGCGCTGATCTGCGCCCACCAGCTCGGGATCGTCCACCGCGACCTGAAGCCGGAGAACGTCCTCCTCGACGACGCGGGACCGGTCAAGGTCGTCGACTTCGGCATCGCGAAGCAGATCGACACAGGAGAGCTCCCGACCGTCGTGGAGGGGGAGCCTGCGCTGAGCAGCGCTGGCGGCCTCGGCGACGCCTCGACGGCCCGCCTGGACCGAGCCGACGTGGTCGCTGGCACGCCCGCGTACATGTCGCCCGAGCAATGGTTAGCCAGGAGCATCGATCATCGCGCCGACATCTGGGCTGTCGGGATCATGCTCCATGAGCTGGTCACGGGGGAGCATCCGCTCGAGCCGTTCTCGCTCGCGCGGGTGCCAGACGTCGTGGATCTCGATCTCCCCATGCCCGGCGCGGGCGAGCGGCGCGCGGGGCTCGGCGCGCTCGGGCAGGTCATCGACCGGTGCCTGCAGAAGCGCGCGACGGAGCGCATCGGCTCGGCGAAGGAGCTGCTCGCCGAGCTCGAGGCCCTCTTGCCCGATCGCAAGGCGCTCGACCTGCGCGACGACGAGAGCCCGTTCGCCGGCCTCGCGCCGTTCCAGGAGGCGGACGCGCCGCGCTTCTTCGGTCGCGATCGCGACATCGCGGCGGCGGCGAGGGGGCTCTGCAGCCAGCGGCTCCTCGCCGTCGCCGGGCCCTCCGGGGCGGGCAAGTCCTCTTTCGTTCGCGCCGGCGTGATCCCCGCGTTGAAGCGCTCGGGCGATCGATGGGAGACGTTCGTCCTCCGCCCTGGCCGCCGCCCGCTGTCCGCGCTCTGCGAGGCGCTCGCGCAGGCGGCTGGCGCGACGCCCCGGGACCCTGCGGCGGTCCAGACCGACCTCCCTGATCGCGAGGCGCTCGTCGCGACCGTGCGCGGCGAGCCCGGTTACCTGGGCGCTCGCCTGCGCGCACGCTGCAGCCGCCAGGGGCCCAGGCATCGTATCCTGCTCTTCGTCGATCAGTTCGAGGAGCTCTACACGCTGGGCGCCTCTCCCGAGGAGCGGAGGGCGTTCGTCGCCTGCCTGGAGGGCGTGGCGGACGACGCGTCGTCGCCTCTGCGCGTGATCCTCGCCATCCGCTCGGACTACCTCGATCGCGTGGCCGACGAGCGCCATTTCATGAACGAGGTGACGCGGGGGCTCTCCTTCCTCTCGCCGATGAGGCGCGAGGGCCTGCGCGAGGCCCTGATGAGGCCGGTCGAGGCGGCCGGCCATCGATTCGAGGAAGCGGACATGGTCGAGCACATGCTGGGCACGCTCGCGAGCACGCCGAGCCCCCTGCCGCTCCTGCAGTTCACGGCCACGAAGCTCTGGGAAGCGCGGGACAGCGAGCGCAGGCTCCTCACGTGGTCCAGCTATCACCGGCTCGGCGGCGTCGCAGGCGCGCTGTCCGCCCACGCGGATGCGGTGCTCTCGGGGCTGTCGTCGCGCGAGCAGCGGCTGGCGCGTTCCGTGCTGTTGCGGCTGGTCACGCCCGAGCGGACGCGCGCCGTCGTCGGCATGGAGGAGCTCTTCGAGCTCGCGCCCGAGGCCGATGGCGACGGCCGAGGCGCGATCGAGCAGGTGATCCACCAGCTCTCCGGCGCGCGGCTCCTGCACATCGAGACCAGCGGTGAGCGAGAGGGGCCGACCGTGGAGCTGGTGCACGAGTCGCTGATCGAGCGGTGGCCGAAGCTCGGGCAGTGGCTCGACGAGAGCGGACAGGACGCGCAGCTCCTGGCTCGACTGCGGGCCGCGAGCCAGCAGTGGGAGTCGAGCGGTCGACCGGACGGCCTGCTCTGGCGCGATCGCGCAGCCCAGGACGCCTGGCGATGGTACGAGCGCTGCCGCGCCGAGCAGGGCGCGGACCTTCGCCTCGGGCTCGGCCGACGCGAGGAGCGGTACCTCGCCGCGGTCGTGGCGCTCCTCGAGCGCACGCGGCGCCTGCGCAGGACCTTCGCCCTGACCGTGATCGCCGCGCTCGGCGCGATCGCGATCGTCGTCTCGTACCTCGCGATCCGGGCCGAGGAGCAGGCCACGCGCGCCGAGGGAGCGGCGACCCGTGCCCACGTCGAGGCGCTGCAAGCGCGGAACGCCACCCGCATGGCGACGGCGCGGGAGCTCGAGGCCGATCCCACCCTCGTGCTCGCGATCCTGCGCGAGGTCGAGCCGCCCGACGTGCCTCGTGGATGGTCCGTGCTCGCGCGGTGGGCGCTGAACCGGTGGGTCGCCCGCGCGGTGCTGACGCACCCGGAGGGGGTCACGCGCGTGGGCTGTAGCCCCGACGGAAAGCGCATCGTCACGGCGTCGCAGGACAGGCTCGTGAGGATCTGGGACGCCGACGGCACGCGCGAGCCGTTGCTCCTTCGGGGACACGATGACTGGGTCGATTCAGCGGCGTTCAGCCCTGATGGTACACGCATCGTCACGGCGGCTCAGGACACGACCGCGCGGGTGTGGCGCGCCGACGGCGCGGGTGAGCCCCTCGTGCTGCGGGGTCATGAAGGCCGCGTGTTCTCGGCGGCGTTCAGCCCTGATGGTACACGCATCGTCACGGCGTCTCAGGACACGACCGCGCGGGTGTGGCGCGCCGACGGCGCGGGCGAGCCCCTCGTGCTGCAGGGGCACGAGGGTCGAGTTTACTCCGCGGCGTTCAGCCCTGATGGTACACGCATCGTCACGGCGTCTCAGGACAGGACCGCGCGGGTGTGGCGCGCCGACGGCGCGGGCGAGCCCCTCGTGCTGCGGGGTCATGGAGATCGGGTCTCCTCGGCGGCGTTCAGCCCTGATGGCACACGCATCGTCACGGCGTCTCAGGACAGGACCGCGCGGGTGTGGGATCTTCGTCACACCAAGGAGGCGGTGGTGCTTCGTGGCCACGAGCACGGGCTCTCTTCGGCGGCGTTCAGCCCCGACGGGTGGCGCGTCATCACGACGTCGTTCGACAGGAGCGCGAGGATATGGAGCGTCGATGGGACAGGCGAGCCGCTCGTGCTCCGCGGCCATGGCGATGCGGTCATGTCATCGGTGTTCGGCCCCGACGGCACGTACGTCGTCACCGCATCGCAGGACAGGACCGCGCGGGTGTGGGCCATCGATCACCGGGATGAGCCCCTCGTGCTCCGAGGCCACGAACACTGGGTCTCCTCGGCGGTGTTCAGCCCCGATGGGAGGCGCATCGTCACGGCGTCGCAGGACAGGACCGCGCGGGTGTGGAGCGCGGACGGCACGGGTGAGCCCCTCGTGCTCCGGGGCCACGAGGACCGCGTCTCTCGGGCAGCGTTCAGCCCCGATGGGAGGCGCATCGTCACGGCGTCGCAGGACAGGACCGCGCGGGTGTGGAGCGCGGACGGCACGGGTGAGCCCCTCGTGCTCCGGGGCCACGAGGACCGCGTCTCTCGGGCAGCGTTCAGCCCCGATGGGAGGCGCATCGTCACGGCGTCGCAGGACAGGACCGCGCGGGTGTGGAGCGCGGACGGCACGGGTGAGCCCCTCGTGCTCCGGGGCCACGAGGACCGCGTCTCTCGGGCAGCGTTCAGCCCCGATGGGAGGCGCATCGTCACGGCGTCGCAGGACAGGACCGCGCGGGTGTGGAGCGCGGACGGCACGGGTGAGCCCCTCGTGCTCCGGGGCCACGAGGACCGCGTCTCTCGGGCAGCGTTCAGCCCCGATGGGAGGCGCATCGTCACGGCGTCGCAGGACAGGACCGCGCGGGTGTGGAGCGCGGACGGCACGGGTGAGCCCCTCGTGCTCCGGGGCCACGAGGACCGCGTCTCTTCTGCAGCGTTCAGCCCCGATGGGAGGCGCATCGTCACGGCGTCGCAGGACAGGACCGCGCGGGTGTGGAACGCGGACGGCACGGGTGAGCCCCTCGTGCTCCGGGGCCATGAGCATTGGGTCTTCTCGGCGGCGTTCAGCCCCGATGGGAGGCGCATCGTCACGGCGTCGCAGGACAGGACCGCGCGGGTGTGGCGCGCCGCCGACGCGAGCGAGCTCCTCGTGCTCCGGGGGCATGACGACGGGGTCCTCGGGGCCTCGTTCAGCCCCGACGGCGCGCGCATCGTTACCGCGTCGTGGGACGCGACGGTGCGGGTATGGAACGCCGCCGGCACAGCCGAGCCGCTGACGCTGCTGGGGCACGAACACTGGGTCCATGCGGCGGTGTTCAGCCCCGATGGCGAGCGCATCGTCAGCGCATCCCAGGACACGACGATACGGGTGTGGTCCGCCGATGGATCGGGTGAGCCCCTCGTGCTCCGCGGCTCCGATTCTCCGGTCAACGACGTCGCGTTCAGCCCCGACGGCAAGCGCATCGTCAGCGCGAGCGACGACAGCGCCGTCCAGGTGTGGAGCGACCTCGCCCCGCTCCGCGGCACGGACGATCCCGCGCTGTGGATCGCGACGACGTACTGCATGCCCGTCGATCGGAGGATCGAGTTGTTTCGCGTCACCGAGGCCACGGCCCGGGCCAGCTGGGAGGCTTGCCGGCGTCGCGTCGAGGAGGCGCGCGCGGCGGAGCGGCGAGCCCGGTAGTCGACGGCCCGGCGAGAACGGTCCTCCTCCGGGGCTGACGCCGCCGCAGCGCGGAGGGGAAAACACGGCGGTCAATCGGGCTCCACGGCGGCCTACATGTCCTTCCGACCGGACCCTCGATTGCGCGTCTGCTCGCGCGGATGGACTTTGACAGGATGCGATCCTTCGCTGTACCCTGCTACGATGCGTGTCGGTGTCTTCCATCTCGCGCTGTCTCTGGGATTCGCGCTCTCGCCTGGGGCCGGCTGCTCGGTCGATACCGCGGACACCACGGATGACGCTGGCGGAGTCCCGCCGTCGTCGGCCGCCGTCGTGGCGACCGGCGGTACCGATATGGGTTTCTCGTGCGATGACGACGGCGCGTGCGATCTGGATTCGATGTCCGGAGGCGGCGAGGGGTGTGGCTGCGACGACTGCCTGGACCACCCGGCCTGCCTGCCGGGGTGCTACAGCGAGGACTCCCTCTGTGCGGACGGCGAGGATTGCACCTGCCGCGACTGCACGGACACGCGGCGCTGCACGGACCACTGCGTCGATGACGGCCTCTGCATCGAGCTCCTCGAAGGCTGCTCCTGCGCGGACTGCCGTGATGTCGAGCGGTGCGGTGGTCCCTCGTCGGCGTCGAGCTCCAGCGCGACGAGCGGCGGCGCGGGGGGGGCCGCGGGAGGCGGTGGTCCTGGAGGCGGCGGGGTTGGCGGATCCGGCGGTGCGCCATGAGGCGCCCTCGCTTCTGCCTCGAAGGTACGCGGCGCGCAGGGACCGCGGATTCCGGGCCCCCACGGCCGCGCCCCCACGGCGGCCGCGCCGCGCCTCCACGGCGCTGAGACGCGCCGCCGCCGATGTACTAGGCTCGCCCCCGTGCCGCGCGCCCTCCTCACGCTGCTCGCGCTCGTCGTGCCGCTCGCCGGCCTCGCCTGCGCGTCGCCCTCGCTCCCCGACCCGAACGAGGCGGTGCGGGCCTACGCGGACGCGGCCGCGCGGGGCGACGCCGACGCCATCTACGGCATGCTGAGCGAGCGGAGCCGCACCGCGATGTCGCGCGAGGAGGTGCGGCGGCGCGTGGCCGAGGCGCGCGCCGAGCTCGCCGAGCAGGCCAGGAGCGTCACGGCGCCCGGGGTGGTGATCAAGACCCGCGCCCGGGTCCGCTACCCGGACGGCGAGATCGCGACGCTGGAGCTCGACGACCGCGAGCGCGCCTTCCGGATCTCGGCCGCCGACGCGCTGCCCGCGGGCGGCCGCACGCCCGAGCAGGCGCTCGAGCAGCTGCGGCGCGTCCTCGCGCGCCGCAGCTACGCCGGCCTGCTGCGCGTCCTCACGCCGGCCACGCGCAGCGCCATCGAGAGCGACCTCCGCTCGCTGGTCGAGGGGCTCGCCCAGCCCGAGGGCCTCGAGGTCCGGATTGCGGGCGACTCCGCGACGGTTCAGATCCCTGGTGGGCACGAGGTGAAGCTCCGGCGCGAGGCGGGTGTATGGCGGGTGGAGGACTTCGATTGACACGGCAGCTCGGCGCCGCCGGCGGCTCCGCATGCCGCGGCTTTGCCGCGGCGGGGCCGCTCCGCCGCCTGGCCGCGGCGGCGCCGCCCCGCCGCCTGGCCGCGGCGGCGCTGGTGCTGGTCTCGGCGCTGCTCCTCGCGGCGGTGCCGCGCCCCGCGCGCGCCTTCGGCGAGGAGGGGGCGTGGAACCCGCGGCCGCTGCTCACGGGCAACGCGCGCTGGGAGGGCGTCCGCGCCACCGCGCCGGCGCGCTGGTCGTTCGAGCTGGAGCGCCGGACGAGCGCGCCGGCGCGCCGCAACCCGACCACGGTCCGCGCGGACGACCCGGCGCTCCTGGCCGAGCCGTTCGCGCTCTGGGGCGGCGAGGGCGACATCCCGCCGCTCACCGAGCGCGAGGTCTTCGGCCTGCGGCGCTTCCTCGCGCTCGGCGGCGTGCTCTTCGTCGACGATTTCGCCCCGGGGAGCGGCGCGTTCGGCCGCGCCGCGCGGCGCGAGCTCGCCCGCGTCCTGCCGGAGGGCTCGCCGATCCCGATCGGCACGGAGAACGTCGTCTTCCGTTCCTTCTATCTCCTCCCGCGCGCCGTCGGCCGCGTCGAGGGCCCGCAGAAGCTCTCGGCCATCGTGCGCGGCGGCATGCCGCAGGTGATCTTCTCCGACCACGACCTCGCCGGCGCCCTGGCGCGCTCGGACGGCGGCGGTCCGAGCGTCGAGGTCACGCCCGGGGGCGAGGCGCAGCGCGAGCGCGCGTTCCGGCTCGCCGTGAACATCGCGATGTACGTGCTCTGCTCGAACTACAAGGACGACCAGGTGCACGCGCCGTTCCTGATGCGCCGCCGCGCCGTCGACGACACGCGACCCCGCACCGCGCCCCGCGGGGTGCCCTGAGCCGATATGCCGGATCACCTCGTCCCCGCGCCGAAGCTGGTCTGGCAGAACGACTACTACACGGTCCTGATCGACGCGCAGCTGGGCATCGTGTGGAACGTGCGCAGCAGCAAGCCGTTCGCCTCGCTCGACGAGCTCGACACCATGATGGGGGCGGTCGTCAGTTACATGGAGGGGCTGGACCGCCCGCGATACTCCCTCCTCCTCGACATCCGCGCCGGCCCCGGCCGGAACGATCCCGAGTTCGAGGCCGCCATCAGCCGCCTCCGGCGGCGCTGGTTCCATGGCTTCCGCAGGATCGGCATCCTCGTGCAGACGGTCGTCGGCGCGATGCAGGCCCAGCGCTACGCGAGGCAGGACGGCATCCGGCGGATGATCACGAGCGACGAGGCCGCGCTCCTGCGGTACCTGACGCAGCCGTGAGTCTGGACGATGCGGTCGGGGGCGAGCAGCATGCCAGGAGGGCCGATCGCGCTCCTACGTCCAGAGCACTGCCAAATCGAGCTCGATCGCATCGAATGGCTCAGCTCGCACGAGAGCGTTGTCGCGGTATATCGCCGATATCCGCCAGCCGCGGCCCTCGGTGAGGCTGTAGATCTCGAGGACACGAGCGTCGGGGTCCAGGAGCCACACCCAGCGCACGCCCTCGCGCGCGTACACTGGCATCTTTTGCTCGCGATCTCACGCCTCGGTGTTCGGGCTTAGCACCTCGCACGCCCAGTCCGGCGCGATGGTGATGTGAGCCATTTGGGGAAGGTGCGAGAGCCGCTCCCGACGCCATCCCGCGAGATCTGGAACGAGGATCTCCTCACTGCGCAGAGGCTCAGGAGAGGGGAAGCGAATCGTCGGCGCGTCCAGTATCCACCAGCCGCCTGGTCCACCGCGCCCGCGCTGGAACGCGCCGCCGAGCTCCACACCGAGCGCGGAGCTCGCGTTGACGTGCGGTATCGAAGGCAGCCTATCTACCAGCTGGAGGGAAGCCTCTTCCTGAGCGCGCCTAAAGATCTCAGATCGCACAATTTTGCCCATGGTGCACTTCAGAGCCCGTCCGGTGGTGGTGGCGGTACGTCGCTGGTGTCGGACGGCGTCTCACCAGCCTGCTCCGTCTGCTCGTCTCTATGGCCGCTGCCCCCGCTACCATTCGTGCCTTCCCCCAGCCGGATCGTGCATCCAGGGGCCGCCAGCAGCGAAAGGCTTGCCGCTACACAAAGGACTTCGAGCTCATTCCCAAAATTCCGGTCCGTCTTCGCCATCGTCTACCTCCGGCGCTCGCCATCGTACCACATGAACTTTCGAACTTTCGGACAGTGGCGGCGATGCCACAGATCTCGATGGCCTCAGCGGCTAGGGCGGCGACGGAGGCCGCCCGAGGTGAGCGGCGCAGGAGGATGGATCGCCCAGTGCGGCTCGCTTGATCGTCCATCCCGAAGTGCCGGAGCAAGAGACTCTACCTGCGGGGCGCCGGGTGCAGAGCGTGGTAAAGTCATGATCAGGAGGGAATTGGCTGAGGATCTCTTGCGGTGATTCGCGGCTGCTGCCACGAGCGGAACCCGTGAGAGGTTCGGACCGTCGCGCCCCGTCGCGCCGGTGCCGTCCGCGAGGTCCCGACCAACCCGGCGCCTCCAGGGGAGCCGACGGAGGGGTCGCGACTTCGCCAATTGTATGAAAAAATTCAATTCTTTTGATCGGGACCTGCTTACAGGCTGAATTTTATCCTCCGCGATCGGTCACGACCTCTCCTGGGCCTTGCAGACGAGCGCCGGCGTTGGTCGCGACCTCCCTTGCTCCTCGTTTTCGACCGGCCGGGTTGATCCCAACCCGGTGCGAACCGGCGCGCTCGTCGGCGGGCGCGACCGCGTCGCCGTCGCCCGGCTCACCGGCCTGTCGGTCGAGGCGCTCGCCGTCACCGCCGGGCGTGGCGCAGGGCGTGCGCGATGCCGCTCTGCAAGGTGCTCAGCGTGGTGATCCCGGAGAGGTCCACGCCGAGCGTGACCAGCGTCTGCGCCACCTCGGGGCGGACGCCCGTGAGCACCACGCGGGTGCCGAGCAGCTGGGCCGCGCGCGCGGTCCGCGTCAGCGCGTCCGCGACGTGCGTGTCGACCGCGCGCACGCCGGTGATGTCCAGGATCGCGGTGTGGGCGCCCTGGCTGCTGATGCCGGAGAGCAGCGTCTCCATGATCTGCTCCGCGCGCCCGGTGTCGATCGTCCCGACCAGCGGCATCGCCACCACCCCGTCGGCGAGCGGGATGAGCGGCGTCGACAGCTCCCGCAGGGCGGCCTGCTGCGTGGCGATGATCTCCTCCTGCAGCGCGGCCCGCTCGGCCTCCGCGCGGCGCAGGGACGTGATCTCGGTGACGATGCCGCCGAGGCCGATCGGCTGGCCGCGCTCGTCGAGGATCGGGAATTTGACCGTGAAATAGTGAAGCAGGCCGTTCACGGTCTGCAGGGCCTCCTCGAACTGCATGACCCGCCCGCCGGCCATCACCTCTTGCTCCTTCGCCTCGAGCGCCTCCGCGATACCGGGGAACAGCGCCTCCCTGTCGTGCCTGCCGATGAACTCGACGACGTGCTTCTCCACGGGCTGGGACTGCGCATAGGCGCGGTTGGCGAAGACGTAGCGTCCCGCGATGTCCTTGACGAAGATGAAGCTGCGCGCGTTGTCCACGAGCTGGAGGAGCATCTGGTAGCGCCCGTGCACCGTCCGCTCCCTCCGTCGCGGGTCGCTCGCTTCGTCGACGATCGCGGCGATCTCGCGCGCGTCGCCCCGATCGTCGCGCAGCACGGCGTAGGTCCACCTGCAGAGGAGCGCGTGCCCCTCTCTCGTCCTGGCCTCGCTCGAGGCCGCGGCGAACCGGCTCTCCGCCCGCGGGGAATCGAACGCCCGCACCGCGGCGGGGGACACGGGATCCGCGGCGACGAGGTCGGCCAGCCTGCGGCCGATGGCCTCGTCCGCGCTCCACCCGAAGAGGCGCTCGGCGCCGTCGTTCCAGTGCGTCACCGTGCCATCCGGGCGCCAGTAGATCACCGCCGGCACCGCCGTGGGCAAGCCGTCGAGCGCGGCGAGATCATCCGCGCTCGCCGCGCCGTTCGACGCCGCGCCGTTCGACGCCGCGCCGTTCGACGCCGCGCCGTTCGACGCCGCGCCGTTCGACGCCGCGCCGTTCGACGCCGCGCCGTTCGACGCCGCGCCGTTCGACGCCGCGCCGTTCGACGCCGCGCCGTTCGACGCCGCGCCGTTCGACGCCGCGCCGTTCGACGCCGCGCCGTTCGACGCCGCGCCGTTCGACGCCGCGCCGTTCGACGCCGCGCCGTTCAGCGCTGTTCCGTCCGGCGCGCGCCCGTTGGATCGCTCCGCCAGCGCCTTCTCCAGCGCCGCGACGCGCGCGCGCAGCTCCGCGTTCTCTTCTCTAAGCCGCCCAGCCTCGCTCGGATCTTCGCGCACCATCGGCCAGATTCGAGCCTACGCGGGGCATCTCCGGCGTTGCAAGGTTGCTTTGGGTCGTTTCACGTTGCCTCTCGGGTCGCAGAGATGGCGCTGCGCTGGGGCGCCCGGCGTCGATGTGAGCGCCGGGCTGGGACACCCCGGCCCGATGTACTAGGCTCCGCCCGTGTCGCGCGCCCTCGACTCGCTGCTCGCGCTGTCGCGCTTCCACGCCGCCGGCGCGTCCAGCGAGCCTCCCTCCTCGCCCTCTCCCGCTTGTGCTCCCTCGCTCCCGGAGCGGCCGTGACCCAGAGCCTCGCGCCCTCGGGCGATCTCTCCTCGTCGGTCGTCGCCGTCGCCTGCGTCGTCGCCGCGCTGAGCTTCGGGCTGCTCGTGCTCGAGCTCGTCCGCGCGCGGGGCCGGACCGCGGCGGGGTCGGGCGGCCTCCGCGGCGCGGCGCTCGCCACGGCGCTCACGGGCGCGATCGCCGTGCTCTGCCTGCTCGCCGCCATCCTCCGCCCGGTCGCGGTCACGTCGCGCGGGAGCCTCGTCGGCCCGAAGGTCGTGGTGCTTGTCGACGGCTCCCGGTCCATGGACCTGCCCGGCCTCGCGGGGACCCGCCGCGACAGCGCCGAGCGGGCGCTCGCGGAGCTCGGGAAGCGCGCCGACGTCCGGCTCTCCCGCTACCTGTTCGGCGAGGGGGCGCCGCTGCCGGCCGACGCGCAGGCCGGCGATGGCGTCGGCCCCGCGCCGGCGTCGACGCCGCGCGCGGACGCAGGCGCGGCGGCGCCCGCCGCCCCCGCCCGGCCGCGCCGCCCGCGCGAGGCCGGCCGCAGCGCCGCTCGGACCTCAGCGCCGCGCTCGAGGCGCTCGCCCGCGCCGCCGACGAGCGGCCGTCGGCGTTCGTCGTCGTCTCGGATGGCCGCCTCGACCGCCCCGGCCCCGAGGACACCGCCGCGGCGACGCGGGCCGCGCTGGAGGGGCTCGGCGTCCCGGTGCACACGGTCGCGGCGGCGACCGAGTCCCCGCGCGACGCCAGCGTCCGCGCGGTCCGGACCTCCGGCGCCGCCGTCGCCCACCAGCCGCTCTCGCTCCGCATCGACATCGGCTGCAGCGGCGGCCTCGCGTGCGACGCGGTCCCCGTCGTCGCGCGCGAGCTCCGCGAGCAGGGCGCGCCCACGACGCTCGCGACGGGCACGGCGCACGTCGACGAGGGGGGCGTCGGCACGGTCGAGCTCGGCGTCACGCTCGATCGCGCCGGCACGCGCATCCTGGAGGTCGCGATCGACGCGCCGGACGGCGACGAGCTCCCCGAGAACGACGTCCGCTACGTCACGCTCGACGTCGCGCGCGATCGCATCCGGGTGCTCCACGTGGCGGGCCGGCCGACGTACGACGTGCGCGCGCTCCGGATGTGGCTCAAGGCCGACGCCTCGGTCGACGTCGTGGCGTTCTTCATCCTGCGCACCCCGGGCGACGAGGTGAACGCGTCCTCGGACGAGCTCGCGCTCATCCCTTTCCCGGTGGACGAGCTCTTCAGCGTGCACCTGTCGAGCTTCGACGCGGTCGTCCTGCAGGACTTCGACGCCAAGCCGTACGGCCTGACCAAGCACCTGCCGGCGCTGGCCCAGTACGTCGACAAGGGCGGGGGGCTCATCATGGTGGGCGGCCCGAACGCCTTCGTGCCGGGCAACTACGCGCGCACGCGGCTCGCCCGCGTGCTGCCGGTCGATCTCGACATCGGCAGCGCGCCCGGCGTGGATCTCGGCGCCTTCGTGCCGCGCATCACCGCCGCGGGCCGCGCGGCGCCGGTGCTCGCGCCGCTGCTCGCGCTCATCGGCGACGAGATGCCCGAGATGCCGGGGACCAACGTGGTCGGCGACCCGCTCCCCGGGGCGACGGTGCTGATGACGCACCCGACCCGCACGACGGCCTCGGGCGCGCCGATGCCGGTGCTCTCGCTGGGCGAGCACGAGAGCGGCCGGACGATCGCGCTGACGCTCGACGGCAGCCACCGCCTGCTCTTCAGCGCGTTCGCCTCGAGCTCCGCCGGCCGCGCGCACGGCGCGTTCTGGGACGCGTTGCTCGGCTGGCTCATGCGCGACCCCCGCTTCGAGCCCGCCGCGATCGAAGCGCGCGGCGGCTGCCTCGCGGGCGAGGAGACGACGCTCGTCCTGCGCCCGCTCGTCGGGCAGCGGGGCGAGGCCAAGGTGACGATCGCCCGCCTCGGCAGCGGCGCGGTCGTGCGGACGCTGAGCGCGCGGATCGGCGAGGGCGGCGAGCCGGTCGAGCTCGCGGCCGGCCGCCTCGATCCCGGCGGCTACGCGGCCACGGTGGAGATCGTCCCGGCGGAGGGCGCGGGCGAGGCGAAGGGCGCGACCACGCGCCGCGATTTCGCGTGCGAGCGCGGCGGCGACGAGTGGGCGGATCCGCGCCCCGACGTCGCCCGCCTGGAGGAGATCGCGAAGGCCACGGGCGGCGCGTCGGTGCTCCCGCCGGACGCCGGCTCGCTGCCGCTGCCGGCCGCGACGCAGGTGGCGGCCGAGCGCCACGTCGCGCCGCTCCTGCCCCCGTGGGCCTGGACGCTCGCGGCGGCCGCGGCCCTCGGCGCGCACTGGATCGTGCGCCGGCGCGGGGGGCTCGCCTGAGGCGTGGCGAGCCCCGTCCCGCGGGGCGGCCCGCGCGCGGGCTAGTTCCGCTCGCCAGAAGTCCGGCCAGGGATCCGGAGCGAGAGTTCAACGCAAAGGCGCAAAGGCGCAAAGACGCAAAAAAGATTTGTAGTTTTGCGCCTTTGCGTCTTTGCGCCTTCGCGTTTCCTTCTCGTCTCTCGCGAGGCAGCTCCCTGGCGGGAGCTCTGATCCGCGGTACTAGCCGCGTCGCCTCAAGGCAGCCACGGCTTCTCCAGCGGATCTGCCTTGTCGCCGACCCAGACCCTCAGCACCCCGAAGTTGTCGGGGTTCCCGGTGAGGAGCGCGTGGTTCACGATGAGCAGCGTCTTCGCCGAGTCGATGAAGGCGACGTTGGCGGGCGCGTCGAGCGGCACCTCGTCCCAGGGCGAGCTCTCGATGCGCGACACCTCGTCCCCGTCCTCGTCGAGCACCGAGATCGCGTTGGCCGCGGCGAGCGTGACATAGAGCTTCCCCGACTTGCCGAACGCGATCCCGTCGGGCGCCTCGCCAGCGGCGTAGTCGTGGACCAGCTCCAGATCGGCCTCCTCGGGGGCGTCGACGAGGGGGAGCCGGTAGATGGACCCGAGGCTCGGATCCGCCAGGGAGAAGGTGACCGCGAAATAGACGTGCTCCCGCAGCGGATCGAGCCTGATCCCGTTGACGCCGAACGGCTGGGGGCCCCCTCCGACGAGCGCCGCGCTCTGGAACCAGATCTCCGGCGCGCCGCCGCCGGGCGCATAGCGGAAGATCGTCGCCTGGAGCGAGTCGGTCACATAGGCGTAGCCGTCCTCGTCGAAGACGATGTCGTTCGGGATCGGCGGCGTCTCGAACGGCACCGGCGAGCACGCCGCTCCCGGCGCGGCCGTCGCGCACGACGGGAGATCCGGCAGCGGATCGCCGTAGCTCTCCTGGACATATTGATGTCCAGTCTTCCTGAAGCGCAGCAGCCCGAGCTGCGTGCTGAGCGCGTAGACGCGGCCCGGGCCATCGACCGCGATGCAGCTGAGCGCATGCTCCGCGTCGAGCGCCTCGCCCGCCACCGTGATCGTGCTCTTCAGGACCCTGCTGTCCCTGTCGTAGACGAAGACCTTCGACGGGCCCGATCCCGCGGTGCCGAACGTCGCCGGACCAGAGACGAAGACCCGATTGCCATCGACCGCGATCCCCTCAGGGAACCCGGGAGGCGTCGGGAACGTCGCGAACGGCTTGATCGGACCGTGCCATGGCGCCATCGCCCAGGCCGGATCCGAGACCAGCGCCGATGCGACGGAGAGGAGCGACAGCGCGCCGCAAACAAGCCCCGTTTTGCTGGAGCGGGATAGTTTCGACTGCATAAAATGCGACATGATCCCTCCTGGGCCCGTGGCTCACGGACCGGGGTTGTCGAAGTGAACGCTCGAAAGAGACGCTGATGAACGCGATCGAGAAGCCAAGGTGCGATCGGCCCGGCCTCGTCAGGACGAAGACGCGTCCATGATGGCTGGAGTATATGCCGATAAGCCAATCGGCTGTCGAGACAATTTTCTTGGGTCTCTGAAGTCTCGACAGTTTCGACAGTCTCGACAGTCTCGGTGAGGCCGTCGGCGCGACGCAGTTAGGTTATAGTCTTTATTATGGATGCGTCTGCGCACTTACGCATTCATGTTTTTTGCGCCCCCGCTGAACCACGTGTCCCCACGTGCTGACACGTGTGTGTAACAGGCGGATGTCGTCCGGTTGCCGACGCCGCTGGATTGCCGCTGGATTGCGGCTAGTTGCCGTTAGATTGCGGTTGGTTGCCGCCCGAGCGTCCGATTGCCATTGAATCGCGCGCCGAGCACTGTTCCGTCGGCGCGGGCTCGGCGCGAGGCGCCGGCGTCGGTCATGCGCGCGCGTCGGGCAGGCCGCGCGACGGGAGCAGCGGGAGCGCGGCCCCGAGCCGGGCCAGCTTGTCGGGATTGCGCATGAGCCAGATCGCGTCGATGCCGGCGGGCGAGGCGTCGAGGCCGACGGCGATCGCGAGCCGCGCGCCCTCGTAAACGAGGAGGGCGGGCGCGCCGTTGACCGACGCGACGCGGGTGACGACCGCGCCGGCGCCCTTCCGCCACAGGCCGATGACGTAGCGCGTGACGCGATCGCGGCCGCTCAACACCCGGCGCGCCGCGCTGGCCTTGCCGCCGGAGTCCGGGGTCACGCTCGCGCCCTCGGCGAGCATCGCGGCGAGGGCGCCCGCGTCGCCGCGCGCCGCCGCGTCGAGGAACGCCTCGAACAGGCGCCGCCGCTCCGCCTCCGTGGCGCGGAACCGCGGCTGGCGCGCGGCCACGTGCTCGCGCGCCCGGTGCACGAGCTGCCGGCACGCCGCAGGCGAGCGGCCGAGCGCCCCGGCGAGGGCGTCGAACTCCCAGTCGAACACGTCGCGCAGGATCAGCGCGGCGCGCTCGAGCGGCGACAGGCTCTCGAGGACCACGAGGAACGCCATCGAGATCGACTCGACCCGGTCCATGCGCGCCGCCGGGCTCTCCGCGCCGGCGCGCTCGCCCGGGTAGCCCGCCGCGGCCCCGCCGACGTCGAGCAGATCGCCGGTCGGCACGGGCTCGGGCAGCCACGGCCCGACATACGCCTCGCGCCGCGCGCGCGCCGACTTCAGCACGTCCAGGCAGAGGCGCGTCACGATCGTGGCGAGGTACGGCCCCGGCGCCTCGGGCACCTCCCCGGCGGCCCGCGCGCGCAGGTACGCCTCCTGGACCACGTCCTCGGCCTCGGCCGCGCTGCCGAGCATCCGGTAGGCGAGGCCGAAGAGGGAGCGCCGGTGCGCCGTGAAGCACTCGGCGCTCACGCCCGCGGCGGCGCTCATGTCGCGGCGCCGGACGGGAGCCGCTCGCCGGACGCGGCGGCGCCGAGCGACGGCGCGCCCCGCGGCCGTCGCGCCTGCCCGGGCCAGCCGTGATCGCCGGCGCGGAGCGCCTCGACGCGGATCGCCGCGATCGTGTAGCGGCAGACGAGCTCCTTCGCCCACGCGCCCAGGCGGCCGGTGATCACCCGATCGAGCGGCCTGTCCCGGGGATCGACCCGCTGGATGAGCCCGCGCCGCCGGCCGAGGCTGATGCACTGGATGAAGAACGCGAAGCGGAACGGCGGCGGCGGCGCGTCGCCGGCGAGCGCGGCGACGACGCTGTCCGCCGCGTACGCCGCCTGCGGCATGGCGGTGGCGCAGCCCATGCGCAGCGGCGCGCCGTCGCCGTCGAGCACGGCCGCGGCGTCGCCCGCGCCCCAGATCTCCGGGTGCGCGGGCGCGCGGAGCCGCCGGTCGACGGCGAGCCGCCCGCCGGCCACGGTGGCGAGCCCGGAGCGCTCGGCGAGCGCCGCCGGCCGGAAGCCCGCGGCGAGGACGACGATGTCGGCGCCCAGGCGCTCGGCCGCGCCGGCGCCCGGGGCCGCGCCGCCCGCCTCCGCGGCGACGGCGAGGCCGCTCGCGTCCACGGCGACCGCGCGCACGCCCTCGCGGATCGCGACGCCGAGCTCGCGGAGCGCCCGGCCGACGTACGCGCGCCCGCCGACCGACAGGCCCTCGCCGACGCGCCCGCGCGTCGCGAGCGCGACGCGGAGCGCGGGGAACGCCTCGGCGATCTCCGCCGCGGCCTCGATCGCCGTGAGCCCGCCGCCCACCACGACCACCCCGCCGCCGGGCGGCGCCGCGCGCAGGCGCTCGTGGAGCGCGCGCGCGCTCGCGGCGTCCGCCACGGAGAGCGCGTGCTCGCCGCCGCCGGGCACGATCTCCTGCGCCGCCCCGCTGCCGGGCGCGTACACGAGCGCGTCGTAGCCGAGCCGCCGCGTCTCCGCCCCGGCGTCCCCGCCGCCTCCGAGCTCCACCTCGACCGCGCGCGCCGCCGCGTCGATCGTGCGGGCGCGGCCGAGCACGAGCTCGATCCCCCGCGCCCCGAGGAGCCGCGCGAGCTCGATCCGGCGAGGCGCCTTGCCGGCGGCGAGCTCGTGCAGCCGGATCCGCTCGACGAAGAGCGGCGACGGGTTCACCAGCGCGACCGAGACCGGCACGCGGCGGCGCGCCGCCTTGCCGGCGATCCGCAGCGCCGCCGCCACGCCCGCGTACCCGCCCCCGATCACCACGACCCGGGCGCGGCCGGAGACCTTCGTCCCGCCTTGCTTCCTCTCGTCCATGAGTGCCTCCCGCCCCGCAGCCCGGGGCTCGGCGGCAAGACGAGAGGGGGGGCCCGGTTGTGACATGGCGGTCGCCGGATTCGTCGAGAGCCCGCCGTTACGGCCGCGACGGCCACTTGACGGCCGTCGGCACGAGCCGCGGCTCGTTGGTCCCGTCGCCCAGCTCGCCGTTCCGGTTGTCTCCCCAGCAGAGCATCTCGCCCGTGCGCTTGAGCGCGCAGCTGTGGTCCGCCCCGAGGGCCAGCTCGATCACGTCGGTCAGATCGAGCGGCTGCGGGGTGAAGGCGGGGTCCTGCGTCCCGTTGCCGATCTGCCCCTTCGTTTTGTCGCCCAACAGCAGAACCTGTCCGCTGGCCAGCACCGCGCCGGAGTGCCTCGCGCCGAGCGAGAGCCGGCTCACGCCCGCGAGGTCCGGGATCTCGCGCGGCGCCGCCTCGACGTTCACGGTGCCTGTCCCGAGGCGGAACTGCGCGCCCTCGCCCCAGCAGGAGGCCACGCCGGTCGCCGGCGCGGCGCACGTGTGCAAGGCGCCCGCGGCCGTGATCGCGACGCTGGTGAGGCCCGCGATGGTCACGGGGACGCTCGACGGCTGGAAGTTGCCGGAGCCGAGCTGACCGCTCTCGTTGTGGCCCCAGCAGCGCATCAGGCGCTCGCCCATCCGCTCGATCATGCCCGCGCAGGTGTGCGAGAGGCCGGCGCTCACCGAGGCCACGTCGTCGAGGACCACGGTGGGCTCGAACAGATCGGCCTCGTCCCCGTACCCGAGCTGGCCGGAGTTGCCCTCGCCCCAGCACCAGAGATCGTGCGACGTCGTGACCGCGCAGGTGTGGCTCCCGCCGACGGCGACCTGGGTCGCGCCCGCGAGCTCCTTCGCGCGCACGGGGGAGAGGGCGTTCATCGCCTCGCCGTCGCCGAGCTGCCCGCTGTTGCCTGCGCCCCAGCACGCCACGGCGCCGTCGGTCAGCACCGCGCAGGTGTGCGAGCGCGCCGACGAGATGCTCGTCGCGACCGTGGCGGCCTCGCCGCCGAGGCCGACGACCTGCCTCGGGATCGGCCGATCCTGCTGCTGCGTGCCGTCGCCGAGGTTGCCCCAGGTGTTCCTGCCCCAGCACCAGACCGAGCCGTCGCTGAGCGCCGCGCAGGTGTAATCGGTGCCGGCCGAGATGTGCTTCGGCACGACGCAGGCGCCCCGCACGCACTGGCCCCTGCACGGCTTGTCGCAGCTGCCGCAGTGCGAGAGGCTCGTGAGGAGGTCCTCCTCGCAGCCGTTCTCGGGGTCCTCGTCGCAGTCGCCGCGGTCCTCCTCGCACGCCGGCGACTGGCAGACGCCGTCGTTGCAGCTCGGCGTGCCGCCGAAGGGCGAGCAGACGACATCGCACGCGCCGCAGTGCTCCGCGTCCGTGCTCGTGTCGACGCACGTGTCGCCGCACACCTCGCCGCCGCCCGGGCACCCGCCGCCGCTCCCGCCGTCGCCGCCGCTCCCGCCGCCGGTGCTCGAGCTCGTCGACGCGTCGGGCGGGCGCGCCGTGAACTCCTTGCCGCACGCGCCGGAGGCGACGGCGACGGCGACGGCGGCGGCGGCGGGCACGTACGCCGCCGCGAGGGGCAGCGAGGCGAACGGGAGCCGGCTGGCCCGAGGTCGATGCGTGGAAGCCATGGAGGGCGGTGTTTCCCTTGCGTTGTGGCGCGGCGGCGCCGTGGGGGCGCGACGCGCGCGCCCCGCATTCTAGACGAAGTCGCGCGCCGAGATCTCGCCTCGCGCCGCCCGGAAGGCGCGCCTGCCGCGTCGATCAGAGCGCGGCGACGAGCAGGTCGTCGATCGGCGGCACCTTCTCCAGCACGCCGAGGTCGGCGAGCTGCTTCGCGAGCGTCTCCCAGCGCTCGCGGGTCATCACGCCGAGGCCCTTCTCCTTGGTCTCGGGGGTCTCGATGAGCGGCCGCTGCGCCTCCGCGGCGGCGACGAAGGTCTCCGCGTCCATCGACGTGTTCAGCTTGGCCATGACCTCGTTGGCGCGCGTCGGATCGTGCAGGTAGCTGCGCCAGCCCTCCCGCGTGGCGCGGATGAACGCGCGGACGCGCTCCGGGTTCTCCTTCCAGAGCGCCGCGCGCGTGATCACGACCACCACGTACGGGTTGAACCCCTCGCTGGCGACGAGGAACGCGGCGGGATCGCTCCCCTTGCGCTTGGCCGCGATCGGCTCGGCGGTGATGAAGCACTGCTGCGAGAAGTCCTTGTCGGCGACGAAGCGGGCGACGCCGCCGTCGTACGGCACGACCTTCACCTTGTTGAAGCCGTGCTTCTTCTTGAGGTACGCGGCGTAAGGCAGCCCCGGCTCGATGGCGAGCGTGCCGCCCGACGAGAGGATGTCGGCGATGCCCTTCGCGCCGCGGCTCTCGTGGGTCATGATGGCCTGCGGCGAGGTCTGGAACACGGCGAAGAGGGGGAGCACGTCCGCCCCGCGGGCGCGGGCGGTGAGCACCTCGTCGGCGCCGGAGAGGCCGAAGTCCACCTGCCCGCCGGCCACCATCTGGACGACCGGCACGCCGGCGCCGCCGCCGAGGATCTCGACCTCGAGCCCCTCCTTCGCGAACGCGCCCGACTCGCGCGCCGCGTAGAAGCCGCCGAACTCGGGCTCCGGGACCCAGTTGAGCGCGAGCTTCACCTTCGCGGCCGGCGCGGCCTGAGCAGGCGCGGCCGACGCGCCCTGGGCGGGCGCCGCAGGCGCGCTCCCCGGAGGGGAGGAGGCCGAGGAGCGGCCGTCGCCTTCGGGCGACGACGAGCGCGAGCAGGCGGGGGCGAAGAGGGGGACGGCGACGAGGGAGGCGAGGCGCTGGAGGGCCAGCCGGCGGCTGTCACGGGAGTGCATCAGCGATTGATCTCCGAAGGATGCCAGCGCCGCAAGAGCCGCTTGCCGGCGAGGTCGACGGCGCCGAAGAGCGCGAGGCCGAGCGCGGAGGCGAGCAGCACGGCGGCGAAGAGCAGATCCGTGCGCAGCTGGCGGTAGGCGGAGAGGACCAGGATGCCGAGGCCGGCGGCGTCCTCCGAGAAGCCGGCGACGAACTCCCCGACGATGGCGCCGATGACGGCGAGGCCCGCCGCGATCCGGAGCCCGGTCACGATGTGGGGCAGCGCCGAGGGGAGCTCGAGCTTGCGGAGCATGGCGAAGCGGCGGGCGCCGTAGAGCCGGAAGAGATCGCGCAGCGCTGGCTCGACGGAGCGCAGGCCGGTGAGCGTGTTCGCGATCACCGGGAACACGGAGACGATGAACGCCGAGACCGCGACCGCGCGCAGGCCGGGGCCGCACCAGAGCACGAGCAGCGGGGCGATGGCGACGATCGGGACGGTCTGCAGGAAGACGGTATAGGGGTAGAGCGCCCTCTCGAGCGCGCGCGACGAGGCGAGCGCGATGGCGGAGAGCACGCCGACCGCGGCGCTGAGGCAGAAGCCGGCGAGCGCGGCCTTCGCGGTGGTGGCGGCGCCGGCGAGCAGGGTGGCGGCGTCCGCTGCG
Source organism: Sorangium cellulosum So0157-2 (assembly GCF_000418325.1). GTDB lineage: Bacteria > Myxococcota_A > Polyangia > Polyangiales > Polyangiaceae > Sorangium > Sorangium cellulosum_D. The sequence goes on along the minus strand of NC_021658.1, from coordinate 9,506,821 downwards.
CCCGCGCGGGCCACGTCCGAGGGCGGCGGCAGCAGGTAGGCGGGGATGCCGAGCGCGCGGGCGACCACCTCCCAGAGCGCGAGCACGAGCACGAGCGCGGCGAGCGGCGGCGCGACGGCCTGGAGCAGAGTGGGTCGCACGGCTCGAGCCTCATAGCGCGGGGTCGCCTCGCCAGGAAGAGGCCCGGCGGAGGAAATCCGGCCGGCGCGCGGGCGCGGCCCAGGCGCGACGGCCCGAGCGCGCAGCGGAGAGAGCGACTCGACGCGCGGAGACGCGGGGGCGGAGAGGCCGAGAGCGCAGGGCGGTTGGTCGCGCGGAGGAGCTGCGTCGAGGGCGCTCTGCGATCGAGGAGAGATGGGGTGGAGAGCGACATCGTAGGGCCGGTGCTTGCCCGCGATGGCGCGCTATGCGTCCGGAACACCCGCGGCCGCGGGAGGAAGGAGGGGCTCTGGTGAGAGGGGGCTTTGTCGGGACGGCGCGTGAAGGGCGCTGAGCGCGGCGCCTCTCGGCCCGACTACTTGCTCTTCTTGGCAGGCGCGGTCGGAGCAGGCGACGCCTTGGCGGTCGCGGCTACCTTCTTCTGGTTCTTCTCCGCCGCGTCCTGCTTCTTCTGTCGCTCTTTGGCCTTCGGAGATTTGTCACCCATGGGAGCACCGCCTCGGTGGATGCGTTGTTAAAAGTCCACCTTGAGTGAGGCTAGCACCAACTCCGGTGGCGGAGTCACGAACTTTGTACTTCGCGATCGTTCACGTCTCGCGGTCTCGTCGCCTCGCCGCCTCGTCGTCTTGCCGCCTCGTCGTCTTGCCGCCCGCGGATAGGCAGGACGGTCGGAATACGGCGAGCCCTTCAGCATGGTCGCCTGCTTTCTCCGGGCGAAGCGCCGCGGCGCCGGTGTCCACGCCGTGGACACCGGCCGCCTACCGGCTGGGCGCCGGCGGGGCCTCCGGTCCCGAAAATCGCCAAAAACCAGGGCTTTCAAACCGGCACCGGGCTTGCTGAACCGCCCGAGCGAAGGGCACCGGGAAACTGCCGTGGTCTGCCGGCGTTCACCGGGCCCGAGGGGAGCCTTTCATGAGAGCCACGTACCGAAACGATGAGGACGTCGCGCGGTTGCATATCGAGTCGCTCCTCGCGCGCCACCGCCGTCAGGTCGACGCCATCCCGGAGCACCTCCGTCGCGTCTACGCCCGCCGCGCCGCCCGGTCGCTGGCCGGCCAGGTCGCCCTCGGCGGCGCGGTCCTCGTGGCCATGGCCGCGGCCGCGCCCCCCCTCCTCGGCGTCCTCGACGACGGCGCCGCCACGATCACGCTCCTCGCCGCGTGGGCGACGTCCGCGCTCGCCTACGTCGTGGGCCGGGAGCTCGCCGACGGGAGGCTCCGGCGGGCGCTCTCCCGCGAGATCCAGCAGAGCGGCGACGTGCACGCGGATCGCGCGAGGCTCGAGGCCGCGGCGCCCGAGGCGTGCGTGCGCGGCATGATCGACGCCGAGGAGCGCCGCAGCGTCGCGCTCCCTCTCGCCGGCGCCGTGGTGCTCGCGCCGCTCACGCTGCACTTCGCGATCTACTGCTGCCTCGGCGGCTGGTTCTCGACGTGGAGCGAGCTGATCGAGGACTTCGACGGATGGGTGCGCCTCTCCCTGGTCCTCGTGGGCCACGTGCACGCCGTCGTCGCGTACCTCGCGTTCCGCCACGCGCGGGAGATCCACGCGGCGTCGACGCCCGATCTCGCCGCCGGCGCGCCCCGGGGCGCGGTCCGCGCGCTCGGCTACGCGGCGCTCGCGAGCCTCTTGCCGGGCGGGGTCCTCTACCTCATCCCGCCGCTCATCGTCCTCGCCACGGGCGCCGTGATCCTGCCCGTCTTCGCCCTCGCCCGCCGCCGCGCCCTCGCCGAGCGGCAGCTCATCGAGGCGTGACGCGCGCGCTCCGCGGCCCTCTCTTGCCGGCCTGGCGGGGCGGCGCTAGGAACGCCCCGCGTGTTCAAGGCGATCCTCTGGGACAACGACGGCGTCCTCGTCGACACGGAAGGGCTCTACTTCCAGGCGACGCGCGAGACGATCGCGTCGGTCGGCGTCGAGCTCACCGCCGAGGACTACCGTCGGCTGTTCCTCGTCGAGGCGCGCGGCGCCTGGCACCTCTGCAGCGCGCGCGGCGTCGACGAGGCGGGGGTGCGGCGGCTGGCCGACGAGCGGGATCGCCGGTACCTCGAGCTCATCGCGCGCGGAGATCCCCTGTTGCCGGGGGTGCGCGAGGTCGTCTCCGCGCTCGCCGCGCGCTTCCGCATGGCCATCGTCACGAGCAGCAAGCCCGAGCCGTTCCACCGCGCGCACGCGGCGACGGGGCTCCTCCGGTGGTTCGAGTTCGCGCTCACGCGGGAGCAGTACGCGCGCGCAAAGCCGGATCCCGAGCCGTACCGGGTCGCCTGCGAGCGGCTGGGGCTCGCCGCGCGCGACGTGCTCGTCATCGAGGACTCCGAGCGCGGGCTCCGGTCGGCCAAGGCGGCGGGCCTGACGTGCTGGGTCGTCCCGTCGCCGCTCACCGCGCCGTCGGACTTCACCGGCGCGGACGCGGAGCTCGGCTCGCTGCGCGAGGTGCTCGAGCGACTCGGGGGAGCGCGAGCGTGAGCTCACGCTCGCGCGATGAGGTAGCTCACAGCGCCAGCCCGCTCACCCCGCCGCCGCGCGCCGCGACGCGCGGACGAGCGGATTTTTGCACGACCCCGCCGAGGAGCGCATGAGCTTCTGGCGGTTCGTGAGCGGTTCGTGGCACCTTCGGGCCCGTGGCTTCCGGTGACGGCATCTCGTTCATCGAGCTCGTCGTCCTCGGCTGGTCCTCGGCCACCGCGGCGCCGACGCCGATCCCCATCCGCGTCGACTTCGACGCGCCGGCCGACTGCGCGACGGTCGACGATCTCTACGAAGCCATCCGCGCCCGGTCGGATCGCGTGCGGAAGGCGGAGGACGGAGAGGGCGGCTGGGGCCTCCGCGTCCGGCTGACGCGCGTCGGGCCCGGGATCCACGGCGAGCTGCGTGTGATCCACGAGCGCGGCGAGACGGACACGCGCACGGTCGACGCGACCTCGTGCGAGGTCGTGGTCCAGGCGCTCTCGCTCACCGCGGCGCTGGCGCTCGACGAGGCGGCCGAGGAGACGGCGCCCCTGCCGCCGCCCCCGCTGCCCGCGCCGCCCCCGCCGCGGCCCGTCCAACCGCCGCCCGCGGCCCCGCGCCCGTGGCCGCCGATCACGTTCGGGGTCGGCGCGCAGCTCCTGGTGACGCAGGTCGTCTCTCCCTACGCGAGCCTGGGCGGCGCGCTCGTCGCCCGCGCGACCGCGCACACGGACGGCGCGCTGAGCCCTTCGCTCGGACTCTCGTTGAACTACGCCCGAAACGACATCCTGCAGGGCACCGACAACGCGTTGATACATTGGGCGGCCGCTGCCCTCACCGCCTGCCCCCTCCGCTGGCAGATCGCCGATGTCCTCAGCGCAGAGCCGTGTGTCGTGGTCACCGGCGGCTGGTTCACGGCGACGGCGGAAGACCTGTCGCACCCGCGCTCCGCCGTCCGATCGTGGTGGAGCGCCGGGGCCCTCGCGCGCGCCGCCGTGCCGCTCGGCGGGGGCACCGCCATCGAGATCGAGGCGGGGGCCAGCGTGCCGCTCGTTCGTCGGAGCTTCACCATTTCTCTGCCGGCGGAAACCGTCGGCGAAACTCCTGTGATTTCGCCGCTGGTGGGCGTCGGGATCGTGCACAGCTTCTGAGGCTGGACTTCCGTGATCACTTCGATGCAGCCTGGGAATTATGGGACATGGACGTCATCTGGAAGCAGCGCGTCGCGGAGGCTGCCCCTCGCAACCCGGGGCACCTGGTCCGCGCTCGCTGCTGCCGGACGTCGTTCCTTCGGAACTCGAGTCCACGGGTCTCAGGCCTCGCCTCCCGCTGAGCGGAAACATGGTCGTCGAGGTCATGACATCGCCTGCTTTATCTGACCTGGAGCCGGCGAACGTGAAGCCTTCGGAAGAGAGCTTGAGACAGCGGGACGCGCGACTGCGCCGGATGGTGGACGCCCATCTCGACTTCATCGGGCGGGTGCTCCGCAACGCGGGGACCCCGGCCGCCGAGATCGACGATGCGGTGCAGCGCACCTTCATCGCCGCAGCCCAGCGGCTGGACGACGTCCGGCCAGGGGCGGAGAAGAGCTTCCTTCTCCAGACCGCGCTTCACGTGGCAGCCCACGCGCGACGCAGCGCTGCGCGTCGGCGGGAGTTTCCGGCGGCCGAGCCGCCGGAGGTCGTGGACGCCTCGACACCGGAGCAGCTTACCAGCCAGAAGCACGCGCGGCAGATGCTAGACCAGGTCCTCGACGAGATGGAGTCGGACCTGCGGACCGTGTTCGTGCTGTACGAATTCGAGGAGATGAGCATGGTGGAGATCGCCGGCGTGCTGGGGATCCCGCAGGGTACCGTGGCCTCTCGGCTACGAAGGGCCAGGGCCGATTTTCGAGAGCGCGTCCGAGCGCTCGAGCTCGTTTCGACGAGCGAGGTGAGACGATGAGCGAACCACGCCGCATGCTGGAAGAGAGCGACAGCCCGCTCGAGCGCGCGCTGCTGAGCGCCGGCGCGTCGTACCAGACTTCACCGGAGACGCGCGCGAAGACGCTGGCCGCGCTGGGGCTCGCCGGCGCCGCCGCGCTTTCGGCCAGCGTCGCGGCGCCCGCCGCGGTCTCCGCGGCGGGGACGGCCGTCGCGTCGACGTCGGTCGCCGTGAAGCTCGGCTGGACGAAGATCCTCGTCGCTCTCTCGACGGTGGGCGTGCTGGCCGGCATCCCTGCCGGCTACCTCGCCTGGCGCGGGTATCAGGCGCCGGAGCTCGTCGCGGTCCACCGCTTCGGCGGCGCGCTCGCGGGTCCGGTCGAGCGGGCCGCGGCGCGCCCGGCGCCGGTGGCGGCGCCGGCGCCCGTGGCGCCGGTGGAGGCTCAGCCGGAGGAGATCGCCGCCCCCGCGCGCGCCGGCAGCAGCGGCGGCGCGGCCTCCAGGGTCGACCCGAAGCCCGCCTCCTCGGGCGCGGCCCTCAAGGCGGAGCTCAGCGCGCTGGACGCGGCGCGCTCGACGCTGGCGAGCGGGAACGCGCAGGGCGCGCTCACGCTCCTGGACGCCTACTCCAAGGAGCACCCGCGCGGCCGCCTCGGGCTCGAGGCCGAGGTCCTGCGGATCGACGCGCTCGCGAAGAGCGGCCGGCTGGACGCCGCGTCGCAGCGCGCGAAGGCGTTTCTACAACGACATCCGAACAGCGTGCTCGCTTCCAGGGTACGACGCTATGTGAACGATTAAACTCCGGGTCATGCGCTGCCCCGTCCTCCTCCGCTTGTTCCGCGCTGCATCGGGCATTGCCTGCGGCTCGTTGGCGCTCTGCGCGCTGCCCGCGTGCGGGGACACGGTGGACTGGCTCGGCCACGACCGGATGAACAGCGACGAGCTCCGCCCGCTGACCGGCCCCCAGGAGTACCCCAACGCGCTCCGCGACGTGCTGGGCAAGTCGGACGAAGAGATCGCGTCGAAGATCGAGGCTACCTTCCAGCAGCTCTTCTACGGCGACAAGTTCAACGAAGCCATCTTCTACACGGACGCCTACGACGCCGATCGGGCTTACATCTGGGATACCCTGCATGGGCAGGTGCGCACCGAGGGCATGGGCTTCGGGATGATGATCACCGTCCAGCTCGACAAGCAGGACGAGTTCGATCGGCTCTGGAGATACGCCAAGGAGTGGCACGAGCACACGTCCGGCCCCAAGCAGGGCTATTTCGTCTCGTTCTGCGACGTGCCGTGGAGCGATAAGCCGGTGTTCTGCTCCGATCCCTTCGGTCTCCAGCAGCTCGCGATGGCGCTGCTGTTCGCCCACGGTCGCTGGGGGAGCGACACCGGGACCATCGACTACGGAGCGGAGGCGATCGCCTTGCTCGAGGTGATGCAGCACAAGGAGACGCTGAACGGGGGCGTCGATGACGGCGTGACGAACATCTTCGACCCGGAGACGAAGCTCGTCTTCGACATCCCGAACGTCGAAGCCGCGGACACGACCCGCCCCTCCGTCGAGATGCCGGCCTACTACGAGCTCTGGGCGCAGGCCACGGGCGACCCGTTCTGGGCCGAGGCCGCGGAGAGCGCGCGCGAGCACTGGAGGCGGACCGCGCACCCGATCACCGGGCTCATCCCGGTGCGCGCCCACTTCGACGGCACGCCGGTGACCGGCTCGGCGAACTTCGATTCGGAGACCTACCGCACGCTGCTGAACCTCGCGCTCGACCAGATCTGGTTCGGGGTCGACCCGTGGCAGGTGGAGGAGGCCAACCGGCTGCTGGCGTTCTTCTCGAGGCAGGGCATCGACTGGTACGGCGGGGCCTACACGCTCGACGGCGTGCTGATCGAGGCGAGGGACCCGGCGCTCGTCGTCACGAACGGCGTCGTCGGCCTGGTCGCGACGAGGGAGGATCGCGACGAGTACATCGAGGCGGCGTGGGCGGCCGAGCCGGCGACCGGATTGCCGCGCTACTACCCGGGGCTGCTCCACCTGCTCTCGCTGATCACGCTGAGCGGGCAGTTCCGCGTGTACTGAGCGAGGGCGCGCCCTGCCCCGCGATCGCGCGGGATCGATCGTGATCCAGGCCTCGACGGGCACATCGCGGCTCGGGCGCAGCGCCGTCGCGCTCGGCGGGCTCATGCGAAGCGGAGGTGGAGGACGGGCGGCGCGCCTCCGTCCTGGTACAGGCGAGGCACCCGGCTCGCGTCGCGCAGCGCTCGCCCGAGCGCGGTCGAGGCGTCGCCCTCGCAGAACGGGCGCAGCCGCGGATAGCGCGCCACGGAGCCGTCCAGCGAGGGGAGCTCCAAGCAGGCGCGCGACCGCGGCGGGATCCGGAGCGGCGGCGCCTCGTGATCGAGGATGAGCTCCGTCCCCGGCGCGAGGCGCAGGGAGGCCCGCGTGAGGAAGGCGTCGACGACCTCGGGCGGCTGGCGGGCCAGGGCGCCCTCGGCGATGAGGAGCGTCGGCACGTCGCCCGCGCCGCGGAGGCAGTCCATCCAGCCCGTGCACGCGATCGAGCAGCACCGCGCGACGGCGTGGCGGTCCGACGCGTGGCCGAGGCGATGCGCGCACTTGAACTCGGCCAGGTGCGGCGGATCGAGCTCCACCCAGCGGAGCGTCCCGTTGTCGACGCGCGAGAAGCGCGTGCAGAGCCCGGCGTCGAGCGCGATGACGAGGCCGAGCGGGTTCCGCGCGACGTAGTCGCGGACGAGCCGATCGACGGCCATGGTGCGCACGGTCGAGGTGCGGAGCGCGCGGGCGTCGAAGCCCGCCGGGTCCACGTCGAGCGAGGCCAGCATCGCCTCGGCCCACGGGTCGGCGAAGCCGAGGTCCGGAAAGCGCACCCGCGCCTCGGCGCGCCCGACCAGCGAGAGCACCGCGTGCCTGGAGACCGCCGTGGAGATCATGCGCCCTCCGCGCGGCGCGGGGCGCGGGGCCGCGCGAGCGAGCGCACCCCCGGGGGCCGGCGCGTCACGACGGCACCCCGCCGCTGCCGCGGACGACCTCGTCGACGAGCGCGCGCTCGAGGCGCAGCACCGCGGCCTTCTCCGGGAGCTTCGCCGCGAACAGGCCGCCGAGGAGCGTCACGAGCTTGTCGTAGTCGGGCGCCTGCGCCTTCCAGTTCGCGATCGGGTACGCCTCGTAGAGCCCGCGCGTGAGCCGCGAGGGCGTCAGCACCGAGACGCGCGCCTCCGGGTGCCAGAGCTGGAGGTGCCAGAAGCCGCGCGCGACGAAGTACTCGAACTTCCGCCCGACGAAGAGGCGCACCTCCCAGCCCGCGACGACCAGGGCGAGCTCGCGCTCGCGAGGATCGTGCGGCGGCGGCGGCCAGCCGTCATCACGCGCGCGCTCCGCGGGGCGCGCGGGATCGGTCCGGCGCGGGGGATCCACGGCGAGCGGCGCGCGCGCGCTCACGAGAGCCCCGCCTGGGGCGCGTCGGACCCGGAGAAAGCGGCGCGCGCTGCGCATGGCGACGGGCTCGGGGCAGGGGGCATCTCTCGGCTCACGTGGGCTCCGTTGTTGATATTGAAAGTGATGTTCAACTTCGATAGATGGACGCCTTGCAGCTGTCAAGCGAAAACGGCGCCGGCTAGAATGCGCGCCGATGGCACATCTCTGTCGTTTCTCCGACGCTTTCCGGTCTTTTGCGGTCCTCGCCCTCTGCGCGTTGCCGGCCGTCGCCTCGGGCGCAGGCTGTGGTGTCGCGGACAGCGTGACGCCCCCCGTCGGCGTCGCGCCGGAGGGCGCGGGCGGCCGCTCGAGCGGCGAGGGCAGCGGTGGCGCGCCGAGCGGCGCCACGGACGAGGGGGGCGCCGAGGTCGATGGGGGCGCCGAGGTCGACGGCGCCGTGGGCGAGCCGTCCAGGGTCGTGAGGATCATCGCGATCGGCGACACCGGCGAGGGCAACCTCGCGCAGCACCAGGTCGCCGATCGCATGAGCGAGAAGTGCCTCGCGGTGGGGGGCTGTCACGCCGTGATGATGAACGGCGACAACTTCTACGATCACGGCGTGCTCGATGCCGGCGACGCGCAATGGGGGCCGAAGTTCGAGCAGCCGTACGATCGACCGGGCCTGAACGGCCTCCCGTTCTACGCGGTCCTCGGCAACCACGATCACGGCCCCAGCAGCAGCGGCGTGCGGCAGGCGCAGATCGATTACTCGCTGCTGCCGGTGGGCGACGGGCCGGGAACGCGCATGACCGACAAATGGCGCATGCCCGCTGCGTATTACGATGTCCGCGTCGGGCACGTCCATCTCTTCGGCATCGATACCGTCGACTTCACCTCCGATGAACAAGCGGTCGACATGAGCGCGCGGGTCGCCGCCTCGGACGCCCGGTGGAAGATCGTCTTCGGCCATCACCCCCGCTACACGTCGGGCGCTCACGCCGCCGACAATCAGCAGCTCGGGCTGGAGGGGATGTTCGCCATGCAGCGCGCGATCTACTGCGGGGCCGACATGTACATGTGCGGCCACGACCACAATCTCGAGCTCATCGACAAGGGGCGCGACGAGCTCTGCCCGGATACCTATTTCGCCGTCAGCGGCAGCGGCTCGAAGACCCGCCCGAGGCTGGCCTCGGCCCCGAACGAGCCCGGGCAGCTCTTCTATAACGACGAGACCGAGGCCTTCGCTTACCTGGAGTTCGAGGAGAGCGCGCTGCGCTTCGAGTTCATCGACACGCAAGGCGCGGTGATCTACGCGAAGACGATCACCAAGTGAGCTGGCGAGGCGCGCGGCCCCGGCCGGCCGGCGGCGTCAGCGCCGCTCGCCCTCGCCCTCGCGCGGCGCGCCGGCGCTCGCGCCGCCGTCGGGCCGCTTCCCGAAGGAGAGGGTGCTCTCGGTGCCCGCGAGGATCCGCCGCAGGTTCGGGATGTGCTTCAGCCAGATGAAGGCGCAGAGGAGGAGCGAGAGGCACAGCACCGGGGCGCCCCGCTCGCCGAGGAGCCAGAGGAGCGCCGGCAAGGCGAGCGTGCCGGCCAGGGAGCCGGCCGAGACCATGCGGGTCGCCCGCACGACGATCGCGAAGACGGCGAGCGTGGCGAGCGTGGCCCGCGGCGCCAGCACGAGCAGCACACCGCAGGACGTCGCGACGCCCTTGCCGCCCCGCATCCCGAGGAACACGGTGTAGTCGTGGCCCAGCACCGCGGTGAGGCCGCCCGCCGCCGCGACCCACCCGCCCGGCGCGGCGGAGAGCCATGACGCGAGGGGACCGGCGACGAGCGCGCCCTTCGCCATGTCCGCGGCCAGGACGGCCAGCCCGGGCCGCCAGCCGAACGCGCGAAGGACGTTCGTGGCGCCGATGTTCCCCGAGCCCATGGCGCGGAGCTCCACGCCTTTGACGAACCGCGCAAAGAGGTAGCCTGTCGGGATCGCTCCGAGGAGGTAGGCAAGGACGAGGTAGATTGCCGTCATCGGGCGCCTCCGTGTCCGCGCGCGTGCGCGCCATGGCCACGGCCACGACCATGGGTGTGTAGCATGGCGCCGCGCGAGGCGCGCTTTTCAGGGTCGGTGTCGCGCGGGCGATCGTGGTACTCTGCGACCATGGCCAACGCCTCGCCCGTATCGACCCGGTATGGCCGCGCCCCCAAGATCGCGCTCGTCCTGGCCGGCGGCGCCGCGCGCGGCGCTTACGAGGTCGGCGTCGTGCAGCACATCCTCGAGGAGGTCTCGCGCGACCTCGGCCGCGAGGCGCCGCTCGACATCCTGTGCGGCACCTCGGTGGGCGCCATCAACGTGTGCGGGCTCGCCGCGTTCGCGGACGAGGCGCGGAGCCGAGCGCGGCGGCTCGCCGCGGTGTGGACGCGCCTGCGCATCGACGACCTCGTGCGCCTCGACGTGCGCGGCGTGCTCGCGGTCGGGCACGACCTGCTCCGCGGCGGCGCCGCGGGCGCGCCCGCGAGCGGCGGCCACGCCTCGCTCCTCGACACGTCGGGCCTCGAACGGCAGATCGCGGAGGCCGTCCCCTTCGAGCGGATCGACGGCCACCTGGAGCGAGGGCTGCTGTCGGCCGTCACCGTGTCGACGACGCTGGTCAAGAGCGGCCGCACCGTCGTCTTCGTCCACCGCCGCGAGCCCGGCCTGCCGCCCTGGAGCCACGACCCGACGATCTCCCCGCGCGCCACCGCGATCCGCGCCGAGCACGCGCTCGCCTCGTCGGCGCTGCCCATCCTGTTCCGCCCGGTGAACATCGACGGCGAGCTCTACTGCGACGGCGGGCTGCGCCAGAACGTCCCGCTCTCGCCGGCGCGGCGCCTCGGGGCCGACGGCGTGATCGTCGTGAACCCGCGGTACATCGAGCCCGCCTCGGCCGCGCCCGAGCGCGACGCGCCGGGCTTCCCCGGGCCGCTCTTCCTGCTCGGGAAGACGCTGAACGCGCTGATGCTCGATCGGATCGACAACGACCTGGCGCGCCTGGAGAGCATCAACGGCATCCTGGAGGCGGGGCGGCGCCGCTACGGGGAAGGCTTCGTCGACGGGCTGAACGAGGAGCTCGGGCTCCCGCCGGGGCGCTCGCTCCGGCCGCTGCGGTCGCTGCTCATCCGCGCCTCCAAGGACATCGGCAGCCTGGCGGCGGAGTTCGTGCGCTCGCCGGCGTTCCGCGCGCGGACCACGAGCGTGCTCGGCCGCGTGATGCGGCGCCTCGCCGAGGGGGACGAGCAGCGCGAGGCCGACTTCCTGTCGTACCTGCTGTTCGATGGGGAGTTCGCGGGGCGGCTCATCGAGATAGGCCGCGCGGACGCGCGGGCGCGGCACGAGGAGCTGTGCGCGTTCTTCGAGCGGGCGCTGAGCTTTGGCGGGTTCGAGGCGCGGGCGCGCGAAGGGGGCTGAGGGACACAGGCCTCCTTCGGGAGCGGCCGCACCTCTCGGGCGTCGAAACGCGATGAGCGCGACTGAGGCCTCCGTGCGCGATCACGCGGTGATCACCGCGTGATCACCGCGTGATCGCCGCGTGATCGCCGCGTGATCACCGCACGACTCACGCGCGGACCACGCGCGATGATGGCATGATCTCCGCGCGGCCGCAGCGCCCGGTGTAGACTCGCGCCGCGAGATGGCACCTTCGGATCCCTTCGGCTGGGTGGGCGCGACGATCGGCGGCAAATACCGGCTCGACGCCGTGGTCGGCGAGGGCGGGTTCGGGGTCGTCTACCGCGGCCATCACCTCGGGTTCGACGAGCCGGTCGCGGTCAAGTGCCTGAAGCTGCTCGGATCGCTGGCGCCGGCCGAGCGCGAGGCGTTCCAGCGGATGCTCCTCAACGAGGGCCGGCTCCTCCACCGCCTCTCCCGCGCGAGCGCCGGCATCGTGCAGGCCCTCGACACGGGCGCCGCGGTCTCGCCGTCGGGCGAGTGGACGCCCTACCTCGTGCTCGAGTGGCTCGAGGGCGCCCCGCTCGACCACGACATCGCCGCGCGGCGCGCCCGCGGCGGGGCGGCGCGCCCCCTCGCCGAGGCGATCGCCCTGCTCGCGCCCGCGGCGCGCGCGCTCGAGGTCGCGCACGCGCAGGGCGTCGCCCACCGCGACATCAAGCCCGCGAACCTGTTCCTCGCGGACATCGGCGGCCGGCGCACGCTGAAGGTCCTCGACTTCGGCATCGCCAAGGTGCTCGGCGAGCTCTCGAGCATGACGCAGGCGATGGCCGAGACGGGCAGCGCCCTCCGGGCCTTCACCGTCCACTACGGCGCGCCGGAGCAGTTCCACCAGCGCTTCGGCGCGACCGGGCCGTGGACCGATGTCTTCGCGCTCGCCCTGGTGCTCATCGAGGTGGCGTCGGGCAGCCGCGCCCTCCTCGGGAGCGACGTCACGCAGCTCTACATCGCCGCGACCGATCCGGCGTTCCGCCCGAGCCTGCGCGGCGCGGGCGTGAGCGCGCCCGAGGCCGTCGAGGCGGTGGTGCGCCGCGCGCTCGCGGTCGAGCCGCGCGAGCGCTACCGCACGGCGGGCGAGCTCTGGGGAGCGCTGGAGGCCGCCATGGCCGGGGCGGCCGCGTCCGTCGGCGCGGCCCCGTCCGGCGGCGCGGCCGCGCCTGCGGCGAGCACGGCGCCGGGGGCTGCGGCGCCGGGCCTGGCGGATACGGCGTACGCGAGCGCGGCCGTCGCCGCGCTGGGCCCGGCGGGCGCGGCATCCGCGCTGGAGGCGCCCCGCGGCCTCGCCGGCGCGCCGCCCGCGCCCGCGCCCGCGCCCGCGGGGGCCGCGCGGCGGCGCGGTCTCTTGCCCGCGGTCGTCTCGGCCGTCGCGCTGGCCGCCGCCCTCGGCGCGGGCGCCGTCGCGTTCTTCCGGCACCGCGCCCCCGACGGCGCGCTGCCGGCGCGCGCGCGCGGCGGCCTGACCGCGCCGCCGGCCAAGGCGCCGCCCCCGCCGGACATGGTCCGGGTGCCCGCGGGCCGGTTCACGATGGGCAGCGCCAAGGGCGGCAAATCCGAGCGGCCGCCCCACGAGGTCACCCTGACCCGCGCGTTCGACCTCGATCGCACCGAGGTCACGGTCGCCGCCTACCAGCGCTGCGTCGACGCGGGCCGGTGCACGCCGAGCGGCCTGCACGGCCCCCGCGCCAGCGACGCGGACGTGGAGCAGCGCGGCGCGCTCTGCACCGCGGCGGATCCCGCGAAGGCGCAGCACCCGATCTCCTGCGTCGATCAGGCGCAGGCGGCCGCGTACTGCGCCTTCGTCGGCAAGCGGCTCCCGACCGAGGCCGAGTGGGAATACGCCGCGCGCGGCGCCGACGGCCGCGAGTACCCGTGGGGCAACGAGCCGCCGGGGTGCGCGCACGCGGTCGTGTCGCGATCTTCCGGGCAGGGCTGCGGCGCGCTCGGCAAAGGCACCCAGGAGGTCGGATCGGCCACGGCCGGGGCGAGCGCGTCGGGCGCGCTCGACATGGCGGGCAACGTCTGGGAATGGGTGGCCGACGGCTGGGACCCAGGCGCCTACGCGAAGGGCGCCCAGACGGATCCCCAGGTGCCGGCGACCGGCAGCAAGGGCGTGCTCCGCGGCGGATCGTGGGATTTCTCGGCGAGCACGGCGAAGTCGACCTTCCGCCTGGCGTTCGACCGCGAGGCGGGCGACGTCTCGACCGGGTTCCGCTGCGCCCGCTCGCTCGACTGATCGCGGGCTGCCGGGGATGCGCGAGCGGCCTCGACGCTGCCGTCCGGGCGAGCAGGCTCCTTCCAGCCGCGATGAAGATGGGCTATCTGTCTGACGTTGGTCGAAGGTAGATTCACACGTCGAGCGGCGAGACAGGATATCTGGACAGGTGTGGTCATGTGGTCCAGCGCGCGGTGACGTCGTTACGAGCGCGTCCGCGCGCAGGCCGCCGGCGGCGCCGCGCCGCAGCGACATCGCACCGAGGCCCCCGGTCAACCTCTGCAGAGCGCACAGGAGCCCATGCAAGAATCCGAGAACATGATCTCTTTCGAGGAGCGCCGGATGCAGCGCGTCATCGATGCGGTCGCGCTCGCGTCGACGGGAGAGGTCGAGCTCGCCTTAAAGCAGCTCGGGGCCGTCGAACAGGATGCCTTCGGGGTGGTCGAGGAGGCGCTGCGGGTCTTTCTCTCCGAGCTCTCCGCGACCGCGGAGCAGAACGCCCAGGCGCTCGCCGCGCTCGCTGCCTCCAAGCGCGAGCTCGAGAGCCAGCTGGAGACCATCCAGCGCCAGGAGTGCGCCATCCGGGAGCTCTCGGTGCCGATCATCGATATCTGGCATGGCATCCTCACGCTCCCGCTCGTCGGGCTCATCGACTCGATGCGGGCCGTCGAGGTGACGGAGCGGCTGCTCGCCCGCGTGGCGGACGACAGCGACGTCGAGTGGGTGATCCTCGACCTCACCGGCGTCACGGTCATCGACTCGATGACCGCCCAGCACCTCGTCAAGCTCGCCCAGGCGGTGCAGCTCCTCGGCGCTCGCTGCGTCCTCACCGGGCTGGGCGGCCACGTCGCCGAGACGCTCGTGACGATCGGCGTCTCCTTCGACGAGCTGAACCCGATGCGCAGCCTGCGGGAGGGCCTCAGGTTCTGCCTGGCGCAGCGCAGGGCGGGCGCCGCCGCCCTGGCAGCGCACGGGGAGCGCTCGAGACCGCGCACGCAGCCCTAGCGCCGGCGCGCGGTCACCTCGCCAGCTGGCGCGCGCGGGCTGGCCTGCGCCACCTCGGCGCGTAAGCCGGTGAGCACGGCCTCCGTGCCGAGCAGGCTCGGCCCGTTCCCACGCCGGAGCTGAGCCGTCGCGACGGGGACCGGCCATCTAGAGGCTACCGCGATGTCCGCGCACCTCCGCGTCGTCCGAAAGCCCCGCTCGCCGGATCTCCCTGTCGGCGCGCAGCCCACCTCGTCCGAGGTCCTGCGCGGCCTGCACGCCCGGAATCCCGCGGCGGAGCGCCGCCTGCTCGACGCTTACGCGGGCCTCGTCGAGCGGATGCTGTTTCGCATCCTGGGCGATCTCCGGACCCTGGAGGATCTCGTGCAGGACGTGTTCGCCCGGGTGTTCTCCCGCATCGACGACGTGCGCGAGCCCGAGGCGCTGAAGCCGTTCATCACGAGCGTCACCGTCTTCGTCGCGCGCGAGGCGATCCGCAAGAAGCGGCGGCACCGATGGCTCGCGTTCTTCGCGAGCGACGAGCTGCCGGAGATCGCGGCCAGCGTCGATCCAGAGGCCCGGCAGGGGGTGCGCGCCTTCTACCGAGCCCTGGAGACGCTCGATCCCGACGAGCGGCTGGCCTTCACGCTGCGGATCGTCGAGGGCCAGGAGCTGGCGGACGTGGCCGCCGCTTGCAACGTGTCGGTGGCGACCGTCAAACGCCGGCTCCAGCGCGCGGAGGCCGCGTTCGTCGAGCGCTGCAAGAAGGATGACGTGCTTGCCTCCTGGCTCGCGGAGGGCGACCGATGGACGTGAGGACCAAGGACATCGCGGCCCTGGGGCGCCGGGTCGCCGCGCACCAGGACGCCGCGCTCGAGCGGCTGGCGCGGCCCGGGGCGGCGGATCGGCTCCAGGCGATCTACCGCAAAGAGGCGGCGCTCTCGCTGCGCGAAGGGGCGGCTCCCTCCCCGCGGCGGCTCGGCCTCGCGCTCGCCGCGGCGTGCGTCGCCGCTTCCGCCCTCTTCTTCTTCGCGCTGTCCCGGCCGCGCGATCCGTTGACCTACCGGGTCGACGGGTCGCCCGGCGTCGTGGGCCGGTGGGTGGCCGCGGACGCGTCGCGCGTCGGGCTCGACTTCTCGGACGGGTCGCGCGTGGACCTCGCGCCGGGGACGCGCGCCCGTGTCACCGAGGTCGGCCCGCTCGGCGCGGGGGTCCTCCTGGAGCGCGGATCGCTGCACGTGCGCGTCGTGCATCGCGACGACACCCGGTGGGTGGTGGCGGGAGGGCCGTTCGAGGTGCACGTGATCGGCACCGAGTTCGACGTCACGTGGGACACCGAGGCCGAGGAGCTCGCGGTCTCGATGAGCGACGGCCGCGTGCGCGTCCTGGGCTCCTGCGTGGAGCCGCCGGGGCGCGCCGTCGCCGCGCCCGCGTCGATCCGGCTGACGTGCGCGGCCCCCCGCGCCGCCGCGCCGCCTCCGGCGCCCGATCCCGAGGCGGGCCCGCCCGCTGACCCGCCGGCCCTCCCCCCGAGCGCGAGCGCCGCCGCGCCCGCGCCGGCGGCGCCCCCTTCGCCGCCGGCCCGCGTGGAGGCGCCCTCGGCCGCGGCCCCCGCCGTGGGCTGGCGCGCGCACCTCGCCGCGGGCAAGCTCGCCGAGGCGCTCGCGGACGTGGAGCTCCTCGGCATCGACGCGGTGCTCGAGCGCGCCGCCGGCGCGGAGCTTGTCGAGCTCGGGTCCGCGGCGCGGCTCGCGCGCAAGCCGGACGTCGCGGCCCGGTTCTACCAGACGGCGCGAGCGCGGTTCGCCGGGAGCGACGCCGCCGCCGTTGCGGCGTACCACCTCGGCCGCATGGCGTTCGACGGGCGCGGCGCCTGGGCGGAGGCCGAGCGCTGGTTCGCCGTGTACCTCGCGGAGAGGCCGCGCGGCGCGCTCGCGCCGGAGGCGCTCGGCCGCTCCATCGAGTGCGCGACGAACCTGAAGCTCCACGCGCGCGCCCGCGAGCTCGCCGCGCGCTACCTCGCGGCCTACCCGAACGGCGCCCACGCCGGGCTCGCGGCGACGCTCGCCGGCGGGGCCGATTGACGCTGCGCCCGCGCGCGTCACGGGCGTCGGGAGGGCGCCGGCGGAGCCGGTCCGGAGCGCGCGCCGCGGCGCGCCCGATGGGCGGCGCGCTGGTCGCGCTCTTGGCGTCCCTGGCGCTCGCGGCGCCGTGCTTCGCCGACGAGCGCTCGCCGATCACCGTCGTCGCCGGTGCGCGCGGCGCGCTGGCGCACCGGCTCTCGCAGGAGCTCGAAGCGGCGGGCTTGCCGGTGCAGGTGGAGGCGAGCCCGGCGGCGGTCGCGCCCGGCGGGCTGCTCATCGTCGTCCCCGAGGGGGACGAGGGGGCCATCGAGATCTGGTCGGCGTCGGGCGGCCGGGCGGATCTCGTCGCGAGCGTGGCGCCGGACGGCCCGCTCGACACCCGGGTGCTCCGCGCGGCGGAGCTGGTGCGGGCGCTCCGGTCGGCAGCCGACGCCCCCGCCGGCGCGACGCCGGCGGCCGTCGCGCCGGCGCCGCTCCCGCCCGCGCCCGTCGCGCCTCCGGCCGTGCCCGTGGGGCCCGGCGACGCGTGGCGGAGGCCGCCGCTCGGCGCGTGGGGGCCTCCGGCGCCCGCGTTCCCGGTGCCCGCGGCGCGGAGGGCCGCGCTCGTCGATGTGGGCGTCGCGGTGGCCGTGGGGTGGCAGACGCCGGGCGTGTCGCTGGCGCTCGATGCCTCGCTCCGGATCTGGCCTTCGGCCCGGGTCGGCGTCGGGCTCCTCGCGGACCTGCCGCTCGTCGGCCCGACGATCGACGCGCCGGAGGGCGAGGTCCGCTTTCGCTCCACGCTCCTCGGCGCCGAGCTCGTCCTCGCGCCCGTCGCGAGGACGGGCCGTTTCGGGCTCGTCCTGTCGCCTGGCGTGGGCCTCGCCCACGTGAGCGCGTCGGGCGAGGCGAGGCCGCCCTACCTCGACAGCGACGAGTCCACGATCACCACCCTCGTCTACGGGCGAGGCGAGGCGCGCCTCCGGCTCATCGACTCCCTGGTTCTCACGGCGGGCGCGCTCGGCGGCGCGGCGATCCCCCCTGTCGATATCCGCTTCGTGGGACGGGTGACATCGACCTTCGGCCCGCTCGCGTCGTTCTCGCTCGGCGTCGTCGTCGAGCGGTGAGCCGCCGGCGCGGCAGGCGGCCATCTTTAGGAGCGGTCCGCGCAAGTCTTCAGCCGAGATCGGAGAGTGCTCCTTGAAACAGCTCATCGTACCTGGATGCGTCGCGCTCAGCGTGCTTATGGCGGCATGCGACAGGATTCCGCTCGATCCCATTCGCGGCGATAACGCCGGCGGCGATGCGGCGGGAGAAGGCGGAGCCGGCAGCGGCAGCAGCGGCGGCAGCGGCGGCAGCGGCGGCGGCGATGGAGACGGGCACGGCGGCGAAGACGAGGTCGTGCAGAGGCGACGCGGAGGACGGCGGCGGGAAGGGCGCGCCGTACGCGCCGGCGGGATAGTGGGGGTCGTACCGGGGGAGGCTGATGTAGGCGCCGAGCAGGACCTCCTGGGAGAGGTCGTCGATGTCGCCCTGGGCGACCCCGAGGTACCGGAGCATCCCCGGGAGGACGTGAACGGCGGTCGCGTGCATCGATGCCCAGGTGCTGTGCTGGACGAGGTCGGGGGGCGGAGGGGGGAGAGCGGGCGGAGGGGGCGGAGGGGGCGGAGAAAGAGGGCTCATGCATAGAATTGCGGGGAGCCTCCCGGGGTCGTCATGGAATCGGCAGGGGGGCAGCGCCGAGGGGTCGGCCGGCGCGGTGCCGACCGGGCGGGGCGGTGGATGGGACCGACGGGTGAGCGAGATGGCGGGGAGCACGGGGGGCTGGGAGGCGACTTGCAGACGCTTGCCGGCCGGCTGAGCTGACATCACGGACAGGGCGCGCGGCCACGGTCGCGCTCCAGCGGGGCCTGGAGCCCGATGAGCGGTCGACCGCCCGACCCCCCGACGGACGCAGCGCCGTCCGATCTCCGGCGCTTGATCTCGGTGGCCGGGCAGAACCTACTCTTCGCCGACCTGCCGCAGCGCCTCTGTCACGAGGAGCGCGCTGACGCGGAAGCCGGCGTTGGCGAGGTCGTCGAGCACTGCCCGGTTCCCTCTGGAGCCTGCACTTCGGCTCGACGCTACGCCAGGCCAGCGTCTCCGGGGGCCGCGTCGCGGTGGACGGGGCGGGCCACGTCGTCCTCGCGACCGACGTCGCCGATGGCGTCGACCTCGGCGATGGCCCGCTCTCGACCGAGGGCCGTCAGGACGTCAGCCTCGCGAAATTCGACGGGGAAGGACAGCTCCTCTGGCACAAGAGGCTCTTCGACGCGGGCTTGGTGCAGGATGTCGCCGTCAATCCAGCGGGGCTCATCGCCATGACGGGACGCACCAGCCAGAGCAGCATCGATCTCGGAGGCGGTCCGCTCGTGGCGCAGGGGGGATCGCTCGATGCCTTCGTGGCCGTCTTCACGGCAGACGGCGAACACGTCTGGTCGGCTCGAAGCGGCGCAGGATCCTATGTGTTATGGGATCGCATCGCCGTGGACGCAGCCGGGAGCGTGGTCGTGGCGGCGAGCTTCACGGGCCAGATCAGCCTCTGCGGGCGCTCGCTGACCAGCGCCGCGGTGGACGACTCGTACATCGCGAGATTCGACCCAGCGGGGCATTGCCTCTGGGTCAAGCAGCTCGGCGCCACGGAGATGCACGACGTCGCGCTCGATGCGACGGGCAACGTCGTCCTCGCCGGGAGCTTCGGGTACGGCGACATCAAGACGATCGACCTCGGCGGCGGGCCGCTGACCTCCGCCGGCGGCGAGGACGTCTTCGTGGCGAAGCTCGACGGCGCCGGGGCGCACCTCTGGAGCAAGCGCTTCGGCGACGACGCGCTCCAGAGGGCGTACGGCGTCGCGATCGACGGCTCTGGAGCCGTGGTGATCGGCGGGACGTTCCTCGGGAGCGTGGATTTCGGCGGAGGCCCTCTGGTGAGCGCGGGCGGGTTCGATTTTCTCGAGCCCGGCTCGGTCACGTGGGGCGGCAACATGTTCGTGACCAAATTCGGCCCCGCGGGCGAGCTCCTGTGGGCCAAGCGCTTCGGGGAGCACGGGCCCCAGACGGCGCTGGACGTCGCGGCGAACGTGGAAGGCGACATCGCCATCACGGGCTTGCTGTACGGCGATGTCGATCTGGGCACGGGCCTCATGGACTGCACCTACGGCGATGTCTTCGCCGCGAAGCTCGACGCGACGGGCGCGGCGCGCTGGGCCAAGCACACCGGCGACAGGGGGCGACAGTACGGCTATTCCACCGCCATCGACGCGACCGGCAGCGTGCTCGCCGCCGGCCCGTTCCTGGGCACGATCGACTTTGGCACGGGGCCGCTCGTGAACCCGCCGTCGAAGCAGGGCTTGGATTCGTTTCTCGTGAAGTTCGGGCCCTGAGGTCGTGAGCGGTGATCCGAGGGTTGACGTTCGTCGCAGGCAGGTGCCGAGCCATCGCTCGGCGTTCTGTCCCAGGACGGGGCCCAGCAGCCCGGGGGAGGTGAAGGCACTCGACAGGTGCGGACGGCGCGGGCCGGTCGGTCGGTGGTGTGACGGAAGCAACGAACCTGTACTCCGTGGAGCTCTTTCTATGTCGCTCATCCGTAGCTCGATTCGTCTGATGGGTTTCGCTGCGCTCGGCCTCTCGTGGCTCGGAGCGACGTCTTGCTTGCCGCGGTCGGACGATGATCTGGGTCCCGGCGCTGGCGGCGCTGGCGGCGCTGGCGGCGCTGGTGGCGGCGGCGGCGGCAGCAGCAGCAGCAGCAGCAGCGTCGGTAGTACCAGCGGCAGCAGCGCCGGCAGCGGCAGCGGCGCCGGTGGACGCGACTCGGAGACCGGGAGCGGCGGATCGCCCGCCTGCGTGAACGACGCCTACGAGGAGAACGACGCGCCCGCCTCCGCGGCGCCGCTCGCCTACCGAGAGGGCGACACGTGGTTCTCGAGGATCGATTTCGTCCTCTGTTCGGGCGACGAGGACTGGTACCTGCTCGATACCACGATCGGGCTCGAAGAGGTCGACTGGAGTCTCCGGGTCCTGGCCGCCGGGGCGGAGCTGTGCGGCGCAGCGTGCGAGCAGTACACTCCGCCGCCCGGCCCTGAGAACACGGTGATCGTGGAGGTCTACAGCGCGGCCACGATGGAGCTCATCGGATCTGGGCAGAGCGATCACGGACGGGTGTGGCTCGACGGCGGCGGGCCGGACGCGGCGGACGATCTCCTCCTCCGCGTCTATGGTCCCCCCGAGGCGGCCTACCCTTACGATATCACGTTCGCCGCCGGGTCCGCTGTGGGCGGGGACGAGTGCGAGTGCTGACGTCGCGTCCGGCAGCTCGCTCGCCGTGGCCGGCATTACCGCGCTCATGCCCTGGGCCATGGCGCGCGCCGCGCGGCGCGCCCCTGCGGCGCGCCCCTCGTCCGCCGGCGAGATCGCGCCCGCCGAGAGGCTCCGCCTCGCCGCGTCGGCGCTGTCGATCGGCCTCGGGGCGCGGTGGCTCCTGCGCGCGTGACGTGAGCCTACCAGGCGGGCGGCCTCCGCGTTGCGCGAACTCGGCCATGTGCCAAGGAACTCGACTCCACCCTCATGAAGAACGCGACGATCCCTGCCCGGTTCTACGAAACCGCGGACGCCCGCCGTCGCTTCGGCGATCGGCTCGATCGGCTCGCCCCCTTCCTGCTCCGCGTCGATCCCGCGGCCGACGCCGTCGTGGAGGCGTTCGCGTCGATGCCCTCGGGCCAGGGCTTCCGCCTCCTCGAGGCCGCCCTCGCGCGCGGCATCGACCACGTCGCGAACGACGCTCCGGCCGAGCTGCGGGCGCTCTTCGCCGCGGTCGATCACGTCCCCGTCTGGGTGGACTGGGACGCCGTGAACCGCGGCGGGGCCGCGTTCCTGCGCACGGGCGTGCTCGGCGCCGTCCTGCTCGCGATGCAGTCGCTCGTCCGCGGCTACGCCTCGCCCGGCGGGAACAAGCCGCTCGTCTTCTCGGGGAGGCTCCGCGAGCAGGCCGGGCGCCGCCTCGGCGAGACGAGCCGCTTCGTCTACGCCGTCAGCCAGGCGAACGGCATGCGCCGCGCCGGCGAGGGCTTCGCCATCACCGTGAAGGTGCGCATCATGCACGCCCAGGTGCGGCGCCTCATCCGCGCGAGCGGCCGGTGGCAGACCTCGCTGTGGGGCGAGCCGATCAACCAGCACGACATGGCCGCTACGGCGCTGCTCTTCTCGGTCGAGGTGCTCGACGGCCTCGACAAGCTCGGCTACCACGTCCCGCCCGACCAGCGGGAGGATCTCGTCCACCTCTGGCGCTACGCGGCCTACGTCAGCGGCGTCGAGCCGGAGCTCATCCCCGGGTCCTACGCCGAGGCGAGGCGCCTGATCGAGATGATCTTCGCCACGCAGGGCGCGCCGGACGACGACTCGCGCATGCTCGTCGACGCGCTGGTCACCCACGGCATCCGCAGCGCGCGGAGCGACAGCGAGCGCCGGCGCGCCGAGCGGGTCATGGCCGTCTTCTGCGGCGTCTCCCGCGCCGTGCTCGGGGAGGCGCTCGCCGAGCAGCTCGGCCTCGCTCGGCAGAGCCCGCTCCTCGCCGTGCCGCTGCTCCGCGCCGTCGCCGCCGCCTCGAGCCGCGCGCACGCGCTGCCGTCGCTTCAGGACCTCGCGCTCGACCTCGGCGGCCGCTACTGGCAGCGCGCCATCGCGGTCGGTCTCGGCGGCCGTCCGGCCGACTTCGCCCCTCCGGAGCGCTTCGCCGACGGCCAGACGTGAGCGACGTGAGCGCGTGAGAGCGCGTCGCCGCGAGGCCGCCCAGGGCGCCCGCCGCCCTGCGCGACCGGCGCCGGCGTCCCCCGCTCCGCGAGCGCGCCCGGCGGTCGGGGTTGAACCGCGCTCCCGTTCTGCGGTACGAGCGCGATCATGGAGATCATCCCCTACGGCGGTTGGAAGCGCGCCGCGCGCATCGTCTGCGGCGACACGGAGGTCGTCGTCACGCTCGACATCGGCCCGCGGATCATCCGCTATGGCGTCATCGGCGGCCCGAACGAGCTGTCCGAGATCCCCGAGGATCAGGGCGCGACCGGCGGGACGCAGTACAGGTTCTACGGCGGCCACCGGCTCTGGATCGGCCCGGAGGACGAGCAGCGGACGCTGCAGCCGGACAACGATCCGGTCGAGCACCGGGAGGAGAACGGCGCGCACGTGTTCCGGTCCGCTCCGGACAAGCACGGGATGCAGAAGGAGATCCGCATCACGGCCGACGCCGCGGCGGGCAGGTTCGTCCTCGATCACGCGATCGAGAACCACGGCGCCTATGCGGTCGAGTTCACGCCCTGGGCGCTCACCGTGATGGCGGGCGGCGGAGAGTGCCTGTTCCCGCAGGCGCCGTTCTTCCCGCACCCCGAGCGCGTCTTGCCGGCGCGGCCGCTCGTGCTGTGGCCGTATAGCGACATGACCGATCCCCGGTGGACCTGGGGCAAGCGCGTGCTCCGCCTGCGGCAGGTCGCCGGCCAGGGCCCGCAGAAGGTGGGGATGCTCGTGAGCCAGGGCTACGCGGCGTACGCGAACCACGGGAACGTGTTCCTGAAGCGGTTCCCGTTCGTCGAGGGCGCCACGTACCCGGACATGGGGGTCAACTTCGAGACCTTCACGAACCAGGACATGCTCGAGGTGGAGTCGCTCGGCCCGCTCCAGCGCGTGGAGCCCGGCGCCCGCGCGCAGCACCGGGAGGCGTGGTATCTCCTGAAGGGCGTGGTGCCGCCCGCCGAGGACGGCGCGTGCGCGGACTGGCTCGAGGCGGCGGCGAAGGATCGGCCGCTGTAACACCTCGAACGCTGCGCCTGCGTCGGGCGCGCCCTGTCGTCAGCGCCGCGCGGCGATCTTCACGTCGCCAGACACGACGCTGCGGGTCAGCGGCCGCGCCAGAAAATCGTGCGGGAAGCCGAGCTCGACGGCGCTGGCCCGGTCGAGCCGGGCGCGCTGGTCGTCCGTCAGCCGCACGTCGAGGGCGCCCAGGTTGTCCTCGAGCTGCTTCAGGGTCCGCGCGCCCAGGATCGGCGCGGTCACCGCCGGATTCAGCAGCGTCCAGGCGATCGCGATCTGCGACGGCGTCTTGCCGCTCTCGGCCGCGACCGCTTTCACCACCTCGGCGATGGCGAGGCTCCGCTCGGTGAGCGCGCCGTTGGCGGCGGCGATGTTCCTCCGCGTGCCGGCCGGGTCCGCCGCGCCGTCGCCCGCGGCCAGATCGGCCTTCGAGTACTTCCCGGTCAGCACGCCGCTGCCGAGCGGCGACCACGGGACGACCCCGAGGCCCATCTCCTGCGCCATCGGGATGAGCTCCCGCTCGACGGTGCGCTGGATGAGGCTGTACTCGATCTGCAGCGCGATGAGCG
Organism: Sorangium cellulosum So0157-2; assembly: GCF_000418325.1. GTDB lineage: Bacteria > Myxococcota_A > Polyangia > Polyangiales > Polyangiaceae > Sorangium > Sorangium cellulosum_D. The sequence goes on along the minus strand of NC_021658.1, from coordinate 9,482,716 downwards.
GCGCCCACCCGCGCAGATCCGCGATGGCCTGCATGCGGGAGACCTGCCAGGCCGGCGCGTCGGAGATGGCGACATAGACCACCTTCCCCGACCGGACGAGATCGTCCATCGCGCGCAGGACCTCGTCCACGGGCGTCGTCCCGTCCCACGCGTGCAGGTACAGGATGTCGATGGTATCGGTCGCGAGCCGCCCCAGGCTCGCCTCGACCGAGCGCACCATGTTCTTGCGGTGATTGCCGCTCGCGTTGGGATCTCCCGGCCGCATGCTGAGCGTGTACTTGGTGGCCAGCACCAGGCGCTCTCGCCGGTCGCCGGCGAACTCGCCGACCAGCCGTTCGGACGTGCCGTTCGTGTACTTGTTGGCCGTGTCGATGAAGTTCCCGCCGCGATCGACGTAGGCGTCGAAGATGCGCCGCGACTCGTCGCGGTCGCTGCCCCACCCCCAGTCGTCGCCGAACGTCATCGCGCCGAGCGCCAGCGGGGAGACGCGCAGGCCCGAGCGCCCGAGCAGCCGGTAGGTGTCGAGAGAGAGAGCGTTGGTCATGGTTGGCTCCACAGGTGCGGCAGGCGCGTCAGGCGCCCTGCCTGGATCCGGACGTTGAGGCCCTGGCGCCCCGCGAAGAATCCGACATGATCGAAGGAGCCTGTTTAGCCAGGGGTACATGATGCGCGGGAGAGAGTTCTCCGATCTGACAGCGTTCGCGGCCATCGTGGAGCACGGGAGCTTCGCCCGCGCGGCGGCGCACCTGCGGGTCTCGCCGTCGGCCCTGAGCCAGACCATCCGGGGGCTGGAGGAGCGGCTCGGGGTGCGCCTCCTGAACCGCACCACCCGCAGCGTCGCGCCGAGCGAGGCGGGGGCGCGGCTGCTCTCGCGGCTCTCCCCGGCGCTGACCGAGCTGGAGGCGGCGGTCGCCGACGTAAAGGCGCTCCGGGACAGGCCGTCGGGCGTGCTCCGGATCAACACGGCGCGGGTCGCCGCGGTCTGGTGCCTCGCCCCGCTGCTCGGCCCGTTCCACGAGGAGCACCCGGAGATCGTGCTCGACGTGGTGGTCGAGGACGCGATCGCCGACATCGTCGCGCGCCGCTTCGACGCCGGGGTCCGCCTGGGCGAGCGCCTCGAGCGCGACATGGTGGCCGTGAAGCTGAGCGGCGATTTCTCGATGATGGCGGTGGCGTCGCCGGCGTATCTGGCGCGCCACGGCGTCCCCGCGACCCCGCGCGATCTGCACCGGCACCGCTGCATCAACACGCGCTGGCCGACCGACGGCAGCCTGTACCGGTGGGAGTTCGAGAAGGGGAAGCAGTCCCTGGAGGTCGCCGTCGAGGGCCCGCTCATCGTCAACGACGTCGACCTCGCGCTGCGCGCCGCGGTGGACGGCGTCGGCATCGCGTACGTGTTCGACGAGCAAGCGAGGCCGCTGGTCGAGGCCGGGAGGCTGGCGCGCGTCCTGGAGCCCTGGTCGCCGTCGTTCCCGGGCTTTTATCTCTACTACCCGAGCCGCCGGCAGACGCCCCCCGCGCTGCGGGCGTTCGTCGACTTCCTGCGCCGCGCGGTCCCGCCGGAGAAGAAGGCGCGACGCGCCCGTCCGGCCGTCGGCGCGAGGAGCCTCGAATGAGCCCGGAATTTTCTTCCGGAGTCCGCTGTCCCACGTGCCTGCATCGTTGAGGCTGTGGACTTGGGGGGGAGCCTCCGCTCTACTGTCGCTTCGGCACCCTCATCGGGGGCCGCCCGTGCGCGGTGTGATCCGGCGATGATCACGGCGCCGCTTCGCGGGAACCAGGACGAGATTTTTCCTTCGGAGGATGCGAGCATGAGGTCAGCACCCCTTACTCTTCTACTCTCGGCGTTCCTTTGTGCTCTCGGCTGTTCGGACGGCGACGGGGGAGGGGAGACCGGCGGCGCGGGCCCGACGAGCGGCCCCGGCGGCAGCACGACGAGCGGCTCCGGCGGCTCGGCCGCCACGACCGGCGGTACGACGAGCGGCCCCGGCGGCACGACCACCACGACCGCCGGCCCGACGAGCGGCTCCGGCGGCGCGGGCGGCGACATGGCCGGCTCGGGCGGCATGGGCGGCGACGGCGGCTCGGGCGGCGGCGGCGGCGCTGGCGCCCGGATCCCCGCCGCGAGCGCCAGCTCGCTCAAGGAGGCCGGCTCGAAGGCGAACCCGCCCATCCTCATCGGCGCGGCCATCTCCGGCTCCGGTCTCAACGACGCGAACTACAAGCGCGTCGCCGCCGCCGAGCACGACTACGTGACGGCGGAGAACGAGATGAAGTGGGACGCGCTGGAGCCCAACCCGGGGAGCTTCAACTACGGTGCCGCGGACAACATCGTCAACTGGGCGACGAGCAATGGAATGAAGGTCAAGGGCCACACCCTGGTGTGGCACAACCAGCTGCCGGGGTGGGCGAACTCCCTGTCCGGGTCGACCGCGGTGCAGCAAGCCATCCGCAGGCACATCGAGAACGTCATGGGCCACTTCAAGAGCAAGATCAAGCACTGGGACGTGGTCAACGAGGCGGTCATCACCGACAGCGACACGGGCGTCGGCAATCCCCGCATGAGGCCCTCGGTGTTCTTCAACGCGATGGGGGTGGAGTTCATCGATTTCGCTTTCAAGGTCGCGAGGGAGCAAGACCCGGAGGCCAAGCTCTATTACAACGACTACAGCATCGACGCGCTCAACGATAAGGCCGATTACGTCTATGAGATGATCAAGGGGATGGTCGATCGGGGCGTCCCGATCGACGGCGTCGGGTTCCAGATGCACATCGGGCCGCCCAACAACGAGGCCGGCGGCGCGGACGTGGCGGCGAACCTGAAGCGCTTCTCCGATCTCGGCCTGGAGGTGTTGATCTCCGAGATGGACATCAACCGCTGCGGCGGCGTGGTGACCGCCGAGGAGCAGCTCGCTTACTACCACGACATCGTCGCGGCCTGCTTCTCGCTGCCCAAGTGCGTCGCGATCACGTTCTGGGGGATCAACGACGGCAGGTCGTGGCTCAACAGCTGGAGCGGGGCCTTGTGCAACGGGCAGAGCTCGCAGTCGCTGCTCTTCAACGATCAGTATCAGAAGAAGGAGACCTACAACAAGGTGCTGGAGGCCCTGCTGGGCCGTTAGCGCCTTGATCGAGCCGAGAGCGGCCGCGCGCTCGGCCGCGCGGCGCCTCACCCCGCACGCGCGGCGGTGGTCGCGATGATGGGCGCCCCCACGCGCATGCGTGGGGGCGCGCGTCGCACGTGCGCTGAGCGTGTCGAGCGATGAGCGCGAGCGCGAAGCGCGCGCCTCGCCAGCGGGACAGGGGGCGACGTCAGCGACGCGCGAGCCGCCCCTCCAGGATCACGGCGCCTCCAGCGGGAGCTCCTCGTTGGGCAGGCCGATGGACCAGTGCCCCTGGATGATCTTCCATTGCCCGCTGCTGTCCTTGTGGAAGACGAGGCTCAACCGGCTCGGGACGTCGCCGCCCAGGAAGGCGAACGTCGGGTCGTCCGCCACCCAGGCGACGGTGCCCTGCTGCTGCAGCTGGAGGAGCCCTCCGGTGGCCTCGATCGGGAGCCCGCCGTCGTTCGGGTATCCCAGGCCGTCGAGGAAGATGAACATGTCCTGCCACCATTGAACGATGGCGTCGTGGCCGGTGTAGACCTCCCCGGGCGCCGTGCCGAGGAACACCGCGTTCGGGCTGGTCGAGATGATACCTTCGATGAAATCGAGATCACCGTTGGTGGACGCCTGGTAGAACTGATTGACCAGGCTGGCGATCTGGGTGTGCTCCGGCACGGTGAGGCAGATGGGCACGACCTCGGCCTCGGCGCTCTTCATCGTGCCACCGAGCGCCAGCATGGCCGCCGACGCTGCGGCCACATGAATGACTTTGCTCATCAAACCGTTCTTCATGTCCATTCTCCTTCGCTGGGATTCACCACGAGGGCGCGGCGTGTGTCATCGTTGCCGCCTTGATCGCGGCGAGCAGACGTTGCGTCCTCACGCAGCGCGAAGCTCGAGTCAGCGGCGATCGTCCTCTCCCCTCTGCCAGCGGCAGAAGGGCGCAACCAGGTGCGTTCCGGAAGCTCGACGCTGCTGCTCGGCCTCGCTCCGGGGCACAAAGCACCCGACGTGCCAAGCGCAAAAATGGTTCGATTTCTCAATCCGTCGCTCGCCATGCGCCGGACGGTGAGCCGCTCGCCGTGAAATGCGGCCCATTTCACCGTGACATGTCACGGGTTGCGCCGTGACATGTCACGGATCGCAGGATTATGGCGTGACATTCGTCGGCCGGGCTTTGGGCGGGCGGCGGGGGCGCCCGGCTCGCGCCGCGCCAGGCCAGCCTTCTCCGGCGAGCACCTGGGCGGTCGCCGCCGAGGACGCGCCGGTGGGGGCGCCGGGGCGGTCCGGGTGTGTCGGCCAGCGTTTCGAGGAGGAAGGCGACCGCCGGGCGCGCCGTCTACGGCACGGGCTCGACGTCGAACGTCGCCGTCGAGACCCCTTGTCCGTCATACGAATCGCCGATGACGCGCAGGCGGTAGAGCGCCGTGTGGTCCGCGTTCCACACGAGCAGCCCGAGCCCGATGACGGACGACTCCTCGGTCGTGTGCGTCGTCGCTCCGCTCAGGTACGTCCTCTGCTCCCAGGTGCCCGAGAGCCCCGCCGGGCAGGTGTCGACGTCCGTCGGGACGTCGCCCAGCGCGCTGAAGGTCCCCTTCGCGCAGAGGGAGCCCGGCGTGGGCGAGGAGAGCGAGAGCACCATCGACTGATAGAGGCTCAGGTCGCCGGCGCCCGCGACGATGGCGCCGTCGGCGAGCCGCACGCCGTCGCTCTCGGTCGCGACCGATGGCGTGACGAGCGTCACCCGCCTCGGTCCCGTCGATTCCGGCGGGACGGCTTCCGTACCACCGCACCCGCCGACCAACAGCAACGACAACGACAGCCTTGCGCGCATCGAACGCCTCTCCATGCGATGACCCGCCGAGGGAAGGGGACCCGGACAGCGAGGCTATCACGGCGCGCGGCGCGCATGGAGAGCCGCCGGCAGCGGGGCGCGGCAGCCTCGCCCCGGGCCCGCGGCGCCGGGGCGAGGCGCCGCTCGTCTCGGGGCCCCTCCACGCGGTCGCGGAGCTGCGCCGGCGGGGCGCGGGCCCTGCTCCTCCGGCGTCAGCTCAGTTCGTGCCCGTGTACTTGAACTCCAGGATCGCCCCCGGGTTGCTCAGCGCCGATGTGGCCCCGCCGGTCGGCCCGCTGGTGCTCCCCTGGCTGTCCGTGATCACATAGACCGTCAGGCCATCCGGGCTCAGCGCGAGATCGCGGTAGCGGTTGGTGGTCTGGAAGTGGACGACCGCCTCCTCCTCGACGGAGCCCCCGGCGGGGCTCGGCTTCACCCGGTACACCGCGCCCTTCTTGAGGGTGGTCATCAGGAGCGAGCCCTCCCACCCGGGGATGCCGGGCGCAGCGGCATAGGTGTGGAGCGAGGAGGGCGCGATCGTCGGCCAGCAGATGTAATCGTTGCCCCCGCACGCCGGATCCCTGAAGTTGTAGCCGTTCGGGACAGTGTAGAAGGTGACGAGCGGCGGCGTGAAATCGGGGTGGCTCCAGGCGCTCTCCTGCTGCCGGGGGACCGAGGAAGGGGGCGTGTAGTCGTTCCACGCGAGCGACGAGCACGGCGTCGGGCTCGACGCGGACCAGTTGTCGTACGTATACGCCTGGCTGTCCTGGTAGCCGGCGACGTGCGGCCAGCCGTAGTTCTTGCCGGGCAGGATGAGGTTCAGCTCGTCTTCGCTCTTGGGCCCATGCTCGGCCGCGTAGAGCTTGGTGTCGAGGAACGTGAGGCCCTGCGGGTTGCGGTGGCCGTACGAGTAGACGTGGCTGCGGACGCCGGCGATCTGCGGGTTGTCGCCCGGGATCGAGCCGTCGAGGTCGAGGCGCAGGACCTTGCCGGCGTATTTCGACCAGTCCTGCGCTGCGACCTCGGTCGCCGTGGGGAGATCCTGCGCGCCGACCGGGAGGCACTTCCTGTTGAACTGGTTGTTTCCCTGGTCCCCGACGGTGTAATAGAGCTTCTGATCGGGGCCGAACAGGAGCCGCGCCGAGTTGTGATCGTCGCTCCCGGGCAGGCCCGTGATGATGTCGACGGGGCTCTCCAGGGTCTTTGTCGTGGCGTTGTACGCGTAGCGACGGATCTTCGTCCTGCGGCTCACCGCTGAGCTCGGATCGACGTCATAGGTGTAGGAGACGTACACATAGTCGTTGCCCGTGCCCTTGAGCAGATCCGGGTGCAGGGCGAGGCCCAGCACCCCGTCCTGTCCTCCCGACTGGTACGCTTCGTCGATGGTGACCGCGGTCGTCTTCTGGCCGTCCGAGGGCCTGACGCGCACGACCCGCTTCCCCACGCGCTCGGTCAACCACAGATAGCCGTCCGGCCCCCAGACGATCCGCATCGGAAACGACAGCCCGCGCACGATCTCGCGCGACGTGAAGCCGGCGTCCAGGCCCGCGCGCGCCTCGGCGACGGGCTCGCTTTCGACAGCCCCAGGGGCGTGCGCTCCGACCGGACCGTCCATGGGACCCTCGGAGCCACATCCGGTGAAACTCCACGAAGCCGCGGAGAGCAAACCAACCTGAGCCAGGAAGACCGTTGAGCGACGTGAGAGAGATGCGGACATTGGATTACCTCGCTGTTTGTTTCGAAGGACGGCGCTGACCAAGTCCCGCCGTTCCAAGGCCCGGCGGGCGTGATGAGCGGGCTTCCGACGTGAAACCGCGGATCGCAGGGCGTCCGTTGCGTCGTGCCCTGGCAGGAAGAGGTCTTTGCTATAGGCGTCGATTGTCAAGTTGAATCTGCAATGCAACGTGAATGACCCGGCGCCGCGCGGCGTGGGGGATGCGACGCTCACGCAAGGACCGGTCAGGCGATTGTTCAATGGCAGGTCAGGTGAACCATGTAGCAATGGCAGGTCAGGTGAACATGCAATGGCAGGCTCAGGTGAGCCAGGTAGGCGCAGCGCTGCGCCTGTCCCACGATCCGAAGCTCCCGGCGGAGGCCGCCGCTGGCGGCTCCACCGGACTGGACAGGCGCCGGGGCCCCGCCCTGCGGGGGGCCGCGACAGAAAGCCCCGACCATCCGATTGAAAACCCCGCCCTGCCGGTGCCGCGCGAAGGGCGGTACTCCTTCGCAGCAGGCGGTCCGAGCGACCGTCAGCCGAGGAGAAGGCGAGATGGGGACGGACGGACATGAAAAGCACGCGGCGGCCTTCGGGCGAGAGCGCGCATTGAGCTACGACGACCAAGTGCAACGCTTTTGGCCAGGTTACGGCGTCCTGCAGCAGGTCGCCGCCGAGGTGATGGCCGCAGCGCTCCCGGACAGCGAGGCCGCGTCGCTGCTGATGGTCGGCATCGGGACCGGGAGCGAGGTGAAGCCGTTCGCGCGCTACGTCGGGGCCGGCGTCCGTTTCACGGGCGTCGATCCCTCGCCGGAGATGCTCGACGTCGCGAGAGAGAAGCTCGCGGCGGAAGGCCTCCTCGAGCGGACGAGCCTGCACGCCTGCGAGCTGCGCGATCTCGCGCGCGGGCCCTTGTTCGACGGCGCCCAGATGATCGGCGTCCTGCACCACCTCCCGGGGGATGAGGCTCGCCTGGCGCTGCTCCGGGAGATCGCCGGGCGGCTGAAGCCGGGGGCGCCCTTCGTGATCGGCTGCCGGACCGGGGACGATCCGCGGCTCACGGCCGTCGAGGACCGGCGGGCCATCGCGGGCGGGCGGCCGCCCGAGGCGGCGGAGAAACGGCAGAAGATGATGGCGTCGTTGAGGATTCCGGCCTCGGATGAGGAGGTCTTCGCGCTCCTGTCCCGGGCAGGCTTCATGGCGCCTTGTCTGATCTTCGCGGAGCTGCACATCAAGGTCTGGGTCACTCGCTACGAACCATCCGCGATCGGCGCGTGACGTGGCGGGACGCGGGGCCGCGGCGCCGCCGGATGTCGCCGACATGGCGGTCCCGAGGGCCGGGGGACGGACCGGGACGCAGCCCCGAGGCAAGCCAGCTAGGGCCGCGCCTTCGCGGTCGCGCGCCCCAGGAAGCCCGCGATCGCCCGCGCCGACGCCTCCGGCGCGAGCTGCAGCACGAGGTGCGGGGCGTCGACCATGACGCACTCCAGGTCGGGCCGCAGCCGGCGGAGCTCGCGCAGCACGCGCGGCGGCACCAGCGCGTCGCCCGCGGCGCCCAGGTAGAGCAGCGGCGCGGCGCAGCGCTGGAGCGGCGCGCGCGCGTCGACCGAGAGCACCTCGCGCACGCGCGCCGCCATCACCGCGGGATCGACGGCCTCGACGTTCGCGGCCACGCGCTCGAGCCACGCGGCGTCGGCGCGCGCGCCGACGAGGTAGCGCCGCGCGACGAGCTCCGGCGCGCGGCGGCGGAAGAGCCACGGGCCGACGAGGTGCCGCGCGAGCGACGGGACGAGCCACACCGGGTTCGTGACGAAGGTGGCGACGAGCGCCACGCCGACGAGCTGGCCGGCGCGCCGGCAGGCCAGCCGGAGCGCGAGCGGCCCCGAGAACGACTCGCCGAGCAGCGCGTACGGCCCATCCGCGGGCAGGCGCGCCGCGACGAGCGCCTCGAGGGCGTCGTAGTCGAGCGCCCGGTCCGCGGGGTACGAGACCACCTCCGGCGCGATGTCGGCGGACTCGGCGGACAGCGCCTCGACGAACGGCGCGAAGAGCGCGCCGGTGCCGTCGAGACCCGGGAGGAGCAACAGCCGCAGCGGCGCGGTCACCGGCGCGAGCATCGCCGAGCGTCGCCCGGGCGGCAATCCAGCCGCGGCCACGCGCGGCGCCCGTGGCGTCCCGTCGGCGCCCCCGCGGTGTCCAGTCGGCGTCCCGTCCGCGCCCCCGTGGCGTCCCGTCGGCGCCCCCGCGGTGTCCAGTCGGCGTCCCGTCCGCGCCCCCGCGCGCCCCGCGGCTCCCCCCGGCGCCTCGTGGAAGGGTTGGCTCGTCCCGCGCGCTCGGCTATGCGGAGGCCCATGGCGCTCCACCCCCTCGCGGGCCGCAAAGCCCCGCCCGATGTGCTGATCGATCCGGACAAGCTGCGCGCGCAGTACTACAGCGAGCGCCCCGACCCGAGCGATCCGCAGCAGCGCGTCGCCTTCGGCACCTCCGGCCACCGCGGCTCGGCCGCGCGGCGCAGCTTCAACGAGGCGCACGTCCTCGCGGTCGCGCAGGCCCTCTGCGATTACCGTGCGAAGCAGGGCACCACGGGCTCGCTCTACCTCGGCATGGACACCCACGCGCTCTCCGAGCCGGCGCAGCGCTCGGTCATCGAGGTCCTCGCCGCCAACGGCGTCGACGTCCTCATCGCCGAGCGCAACGGCGTCACGCCGACGCCGGTCATCTCGCACGCGATCCTCACCCAGAACCGCGGGCGCACCTCGAAGCTCGCGGACGGCGTGGTGATCACGCCCTCGCACAACCCGCCGGACGACGGCGGCATCAAGTACAACCCGCCGAACGGCGGGCCCGCCGACACCGCCGTCACCGGCTGGATCGAGGACCGCGCCAACGAGCTGCTCCGCGCCGGCAACGCGGGCGTGAAGCGCATGCCCTACGAGGCCGCGCTGCACGCGCCGACGACGCACCCCTACGACTACATCGGCTCTTACGTCGCCGATCTCGGCAACGTCGTGGATCTCGAGGCCGTGCGCGGCGCGAAGCTCCGCCTCGGCGTCGATCCGCTCGGCGGCTCGAACATCGCGTACTGGGCGCCGATCGCCGAGAAATTCGGGCTGGACCTCACCGTGGTGAACCAGGCCGTCGACCCCACCTTCAGCTTCATGCCGCTCGATCACGACGGCAAGATCCGCATGGACTGCTCGTCGCCGTACGCGATGGCGAACCTCATCGCGCTCAAGGACGACTACGACCTCGCGTTCGGCAACGACGCCGACTCGGATCGCCACGGCATCGTCACGCGCAGCGCCGGGCTGATGAACCCGAACCACTACCTCGCCGTGGCGGTGTCCTACCTCTACCAGAACCGCCCCGCGTGGCGGGCCGACGCGGCCGTGGGCAAGACGCTCGTCTCGAGCAGCATGATCGACCGGGTGGCGAAGCACCTCGGCCGGCCGCTGCGCGAGGTGCCGGTCGGCTTCAAGTGGTTCGTCGACGGGCTGCTCGACGGCTCGCTCGGCTTCGGCGGCGAGGAGAGCGCGGGGGCCTCGTTCCTGCGGCGGAACGGGCAGGTGTGGTCGACGGACAAGGACGGCATCATCCTCGACCTGCTCGCCGCCGAGATCCTCGCGCGCACGGGCCGCGACCCGGCCGAGCACTACCGCGACCTGACCGAGCGCTTCGGCGCGCCGCTCTACACCCGCATCGACGCGCCGGCGACGCCCGCCGAGAAGAGCGTGCTGAAGAAGCTCTCGCCCGACGCCGTGCGCGCCCAGAGCCTCGCGGGCGAGCCGATCACCGCGAAGCTCACGCGCGCGCCGGGCAACGGCGGCGAGATCGGCGGGCTCAAGGTCGTCGCCGAGAACGGCTGGTTCGCCGCGCGGCCCTCGGGCACCGAGGACGTCTACAAGATCTACGCGGAGAGCTTCAAGGACCAGGCGCACCTCGATCGCATCCTCGACGAGGCGCGCGCGATGGTCGCCGACGCGCTGTCGGCGAAGTGAGCGCGGGCGGCGAGGTGAGCGCGGGCGGCGCTCGCCGCGCTCAGAAGCGCTTGCCGAGCCCGGCGAGCGGCCGCACCGCGAACTCGGCGCTGACGGCGCCGCTCTCCCCCGACCCGCGCCTCGCCCGCTGGAAGAAGTAGGTCTGGGCGTCGACCTGGCCGAGCAGGTGGAACCCCGACGGCAGGTCGACCGTCAGGCCGAGCCCGCTGCCGAGGAAGCCGACGAAGCTCGTCCGCGGCGCCGCCACGCCCCGCGTCTCGAACTCCTGGCGAAGGAGCCCCGCGCCCAGGCCCACGCCCACGTCGAGCGTCACCCAGGGAAAGTCCCACGCGTGGGCGACCCGGACCTCGAGGTCGAGCTGCTCGCGGCTCGCCCGCAGCGCGTCGTTCTCGAAGCCGCCGCGGCAGGCGCTCAGGCGCGGCATGACGCTGAGATGGCGGAGCTCGAGCGTGTAGCCCGCGAAGACGCCGTGGCACGGCGACTCGCCCTCGTGGAACGCGGTGCGCAGCCGGTAGCCCGCCTGCACGCCGTGCGTGGCGTCCGCGCCCTCCTGGCCCTTGCGCACGAGGCGCGCGTACTCCGCCCTGGAGAGCATCGCGTCCTCCACGCGGATCGCCTTGCCCGCCTCCACCGCGATCTCGCCCTCGAGCAGGTGATCCTGGCCGCGGCCGCGCACGAAGTAGCGCCCCGGCTTCACGCTGAGCCGGCGCGACACGTCCGTCGCCGCGACCTCGGCGACGACCGGGCCCTGGCTGCCGCCCTCCAGGAGCAGGTACGTCCTGCCCGCGGGCAGCTCGACGGTGCCCCGGTGCGCGGCGCTCGCGGGCAGCGCGGTGAGGGCGAGCTTGCCCTGGCCGCGCAGCTCGTACCGGAACGTCGGGTGCTGCGTCCCGGCCAGCGTCCGGCTCGTGGCGCGGATGGTGGCCTCGGAGACGTGCCGGTAGGCCTCGTCGAGCGTGACCACGCCGTTCCGGTCGTCGTCGGCCGCGCCGAGGAGCCCCGAGGCGAGGTAGTGCGTGAAGAACGAGCCCCCCAGCGCATCGGACTCCTGCGCGTCCTCGTTGGCCGAGCTCGCCGTCAAGAACACGACCCCCTCGCCCGCGAGGCGCGCGTCGGTCCTGATCGTCAGCGGCGGCGCGGCCGTGCCGCCCTTCACGCGCGTGAGGGCGCCGGAGCGGCAGGCGTCGACGATGACGAGCCGGAAATGCGCCGCCGAGCCGCGCGCGAGCTGCTCCAGCTCCGGCAGATCCAGGAGCGTGTTGCCCAGGTGGAGCGCGCGGGCGTCGCCGTGGCCCGAGTAGTAGACGACCAGCACCGCCTCGACGCCACCGCCGGTGATGTCCTGGCGGATGCGGCTGTTCATGGAGATCAGGGCGCGGCGCATCGCCTCGGCATTGCCGCCGCGCAGGAGCGTCACGTTGGCCGGCGAGAAGCCGCCGAGCCCCACCAGCACGTCGTGCATCTTGAGGGCGTCGGCCTCGGCATACCGCAGCTCGACCTCGCCCCGGAGGCCCGCGTTGTTGCCGGCGATGACCGCGTACCGCTCGACCCGCGCGAGCGCGGCCCGCGCCGCGAGCAGCGCCGCGCAGGCGAGGGCGAAGGCGACGAGCCTCGGCGCCGGGGCGCGGATCACCGGGCCGCCCGCTTGTCGAGCGAGACGCGATCGACACGGCAGCCCGCGGGCGCGGGAGGGCGCTCGGGCGCGGCCTCGAGCGCGGCGCGGAGGGGCTCGAGGGCGACGGGGGTCTCGCAGAACAGGCCGTAGACGGTCTCCGCGCCGAGCGTCTCGTCGAGCACGACGCTGCTCGGCAGCGGCACCTGCTCGCCGGGCTGGATCGGCGCCGCGACGTCCCCCGCCGGGAAGTAGACGCTCGCCTTGCGGGCGCCGTCGACGCTGAGCAGGGCGAAGAAGCCGGCGTCCACGGCGGAGTAGGTGAACTGGAGCCTGTCGTTCGGGTGGACCACCTCGCCCGGCCCGCCCGGCGCGAGGGCGTCTCCCCGCGCGACGTAGAACCCGATCCGGCCGCTGCCCCCCTTGATGCGCGCGCCCTGCGCCGCCGGCGGAGGCCGCGCGCCGCGGTCGTCGCCGCGCTGCTCGTCGGGCGGCTGGACGCCGACGTTCAGGGCCACCGCGAGGACGGCCGCGGCGCCGAGCGCCGCCGTGACGGCGGGGACGAGGGCCCGCGCGCGGAGCCCGGCGGGGACGAGGGCCCGCGGCCGGAGCCGCCGGACCGCGGGCGCTGCGGCCCGCGGCGCCGGAGGGGCGCGCAGCGAGGGAGGAGCGGCGAGGAACGCGGCGCGACCCGCCTCGATCTCGGCGAGGCGCCCCGCGCACCGCCCGCAGCCGTCGAGGTGCGCGCGGGTGGCCTGCTCCTCGGCCGCAGCGAGCTCGCCGGCGAGCAGGCGGTCGAAGCGCAGATCCGACGGACAGCCCTCGGGGCGAGATCTCTCGAACGGGATCATGCAGGCCTCCTCTCCATGGCTTCCGCCCACTGCTTCACGCGGGCGAGGAGGTCGCCCACGTGCCGCCGTGAACAGCCCATGATCGTCGCGATCTCCTCATGAGTGCTCTCGTCGATGTAGTAATAGATCGCCGCCTGCGCCAGCTCGTCGGGGAGCTCGGCGAGGAGCCGCGCGGCCTGCACCGTCTGCTCCGCGCGCGGGGCGCCGACGTCGCTCGACGGCATGCCCGACCCGAGCAGGCGCGCGCGGTTCTTGCGGTCGCGGATGCGGTTGAGGCAGCGGTGCGTCGTGGCGCTGTAAAGCCACGTCGCGGGCGAGCTCCGCTGCTCGAACTGCCCGGGGGACTGGACGAGCGACAGGAACACCTCCTGCAGCACGTCGCGCGACTCCTCCTCCGAGCCGAGCAGCGCGCGGGCCCGGCGGAGCACGTGGTGCCCGTGGGCCCGGTAAAGCCGCTCGACGTCCAGCTCGCCCTGCACGGCGGCCGACGCTACCATCGAAACCACATTCGCGACATGACCTGACCCGCTGGGCGCTCACCAGAGGTTCGCGGCGGCGAACTGTCGGGGTGGCGCGATCCTGATGGTCACCTCGGAATCGAACTCCTCCGGGTTGGGCACGAGGCGGTCGTCTGCGTCTCCGCCTTCTGCGACTCCGCAGCTCCTCGGGTCTGGCGTCGCCTTGCAGGCGTCGTAGGCCTGCAGCTCGGCCTCGGTCATGGGGGCCCACTTCATCAGGTGGTATCCGGCCGAGAGCGCGCCGCCCAGGAACCGCTCCGACTGGGTCCCCGGCTGGACGTCGGTCTCGACATAGACCAGCATGTACTCCTCGGCGAGGCCGGCAATGGAGGCGGGGTCGACGTTCGGGTCCAGGCCCTCCTTGAGGACGGCGATGTACCCGGTGCTGAACCGGCTCTCCGACGGCCGCGCGCCACCCCGCGTGAAGTCGTTCAGAACCTCGGCGGGGGGCGGTACGTTCAGATCGATCCTGAACTCGGCGGGAAAGCTCCCGACCACCGGTGCGATGTCGGTGTGCCCGAAGTCGTTGACCAGGAAGTTGTAATTGAGGATGGCCGTGCGCAGGTGACCCCCGGTCGAGCCGCCCTCGTCGACGATGGCGCCCTGGATCGTGGCGAGCGGCTCGCCGCGGTACTCGGGATCGACCTGCGCATCGCAGGCGAGGAGAAGGAAGGACGAGGCGACGACGGCGGAGACGAACGGAAACCTGTTCATGCTGGGACTCCCGTGTTGAAGGACCGCCGTTGGGACCGCGAGCCCCCCGTTTTGGGCACGCGGCGCGCGTCGAAATCTTGCTCCCCGCGCCGGTGAGGTGCCGTCGCCGCTCGGCTCGCCCGGAGGGCGCGGCGCCAGGTCAGAACAGCGACAGCTGCCGCTTCGCGCCGGTCATCGCGTCGAAGTCCGCCCCGCCCAGCCACCGGAGCACCGAGTCCGCGATCGGCTTGAGCTGCTGCGACACGTAGTGATCGTAGTCCGGCGGCGCCGTCGTCTGGCCGACCGGCTCGGGGCCCGCGCGCGTGATCACGTACGCCACGATCCGCCCCGCGTCCCCGCCGAGCTTGCGCGCCGCCTTCACGTGCGGCGGCGTCGTCTTCGTGTACGCGCCGAGCGGCTTGCGCAGCGCCTTCTTGTAGACGAGCTCCGCGTCGAACCGCCCCGCGCGGAGCTCCGCCACGAACGTCCGCACGAAGCCCTCGACCGGGCGATCGTGGAAGACCAGGTCGAGCAGCTCTCGCTGGAAGCGCCGCGCGACCGCGCTCGCGTCGCGCCGGACCGCCTCGAGCCCGACGATCTCGAGCTTGCCGCCGCCCTCGCCGGCGACGAGGCCCGCGTAGCGCTTCTTGCTGCCCTGCGCGGCGCCGCGCAGCTCGGGCAGGAGGAAGCGCGCATAGACCTTCTCGAACTCGAGCTCCAGCCGGCTCTCGCACCCGAAGGTCCTCGCGATCTCGGCGGCGACCGAGGCGGAGACGGCGTCGCGGAGCTCCTCGGCGCGGGCGGCGGCGCGCGCGGCGTCCGGCTCGCCGATGTCGACGAAGAGCGAGTCGGTGTCGCCGTAGAGGACCCGGTGCCCGGCCCTCCGCACCGCCTCCGCCGTCAGCCGGATGACGTGCTGGCCGGCGCTCGTGATCGCGTTCGCGACGGCCGGGGAGAACAGGCGCGACGCCGGCGAGCCGAGCACGCCGAACAGCGAGTTCATGAGGATCTTGATGGCCATGGCGCCGCGCTCGTCGCCCGCCCGCCGCGCCTCGGCCCGCTCGTCCCAGAGGCGCGCGACAAGCTCGGGGAGGATGCCCGGCTCCCCGCGCCGGAACGCCGCGCCGCCCGGCGTCACGATGAGCGCCTCCGGCGGCGCCCCGTCCCCCGCCACGAAGGTGAGCGGATCGATGTTGAACGTGCGGATGAGGCTCGGATAGAGGCTCTTGTAATCGTAGACGACGATATTGCGGTACAGCCCCGGGAGCGGCTCGAGCACGAGGCCGCCGGCGATCTCGACCTCCTCGTCCGGCGCCCCCTGCGACACCGACGGCGCGACCTTGCCGCGGGCGCGGAGCGCGGGCAGGTACAGCGAGTCGATCGCGGCGATCTGCGCGCCGACGCGGTCGAGCTGCATGCCCGTGAGCAAGCTCCGCCGGACCGAGAGCTCGATGAGGCCGGTCTTCTCCAGGAGGTCCCGGACGAGGCGGGCGTCCTCGAGGTTGTACGCCGCGAGCAGCGCCGGGTCGTCGCGGTACGACGCCTCGATCTGCGCGCCCCGGTCGTCGGATTTGAACAGCTTGCCGCGCCCGAGGATCGTCTGTGCGGCGGTCTCGAGGCGGTAGTCCTCGAGGCGCATGAAGGCGCTGCGGAGCAGCGCGAGGCCGTCGAGCACCACGCGCCCCGGGAGCACGGCGCGCGCCTCGCGCGAGAAGCCCGGGTCGCGCAGGATCGAGACCTCCTCGGGGCCCCGCCCGAGCGCGCACGAGAGCCCGGCGCGGCGGCAATAGCGCTGGAGCGCCGGCAGATCGAAATCCGGGATGTTCCAGCCGGTGAGGACGTCGGGATCCGCGTCCGCGACGTGCGCGAGGAACCGCTCGAGCAGCGTCCGCTCGTCGGGGAAGCGCTCGACGTAGGCGGGCAGGCCGGACGGGACGGGCTCGTCCCGGACCAGCAGGCAGCGCTCGCCGCCCGCGCCGGCGACGGCGATCGCATAGAGCTGCTCGCCGTCGAGGCTCGTCTCGATGTCGAGCGACAGCACGCGCAGCGCCGGGACGAACGTCGCGGGGAAGAGCTCGGGGTTCTTGTACACGCGCCCGACGCCCGGGCGGAGCTCGAACGGCCCGGAGACCGCGAACGCCCCGCGGACGCCGCGATCGATGAGGAAGCGGTAGGCGAAGCGCACGTCGGCCTCGAGGGCGTCGGCGCCGGCCTCGGCCAGCTTGTCGCGCAGCGCCGCGACGTCCCGCGGGAGCGCGGCGGAGACGCGCAGCACCGGCTCGCCGTCGAGCGTCTCGAGCGCCTCCGGGGAGACGCGGTTGCCCGCGAGCCGCCGCGCGATGTCCGCGTCGCGCTCGCGCACGAAGAAGTACGGCCTGAACCGGTCCTCGATGACGAGCGCCGGCGCGCCGTCCTCCATCACCGCGTACAGATGGATTTCCAGGCATCCGGCGACGACCCGGTACGTGGGCGTGAGGATGAAGCCGCGGTCGGGCATGTGCGCGTGCGCTGAGGCCTCCGGGCGAGCTCGTCGCCGGCGCGCGGGGCGGCCCGGGACCGCTCCGCGCCACGCCGCACTTGACCACCGGGACCGGCCCCCCGCAAGCCCCGTCTCACCCCCGGCGCCACGGATTTCCCGGAGGAGCGCGGCGGCCCCGGGAGCCAGGGCTCGCCGGAGAGCGCGCCTTTCGCGGAGGCGACGTCGCGTGGATGGCTGACGGCAGCCTATCCATCGCTTCCCGCGAAGGCCTGAGACATGGCGCCGGAGGCCAGCCCGGGTGCGCGGCGCCTGCCCTCGCCGCGCGCCCTCGCGCGCCGCGGTGAGCAGCGCCGTCCCGGCGATTCCGTCGAGAGCGGGTCCGCTGCTTGCTTGATGTCGGAGACGTAGTGACCCGCGGGTGTTCCATGGATCGGTCCGTGAGGCGCACCGCGGAAAACAAGGAAGGGAATCCACCATGATGCGCCATCATTTCAGGCATCGGGTCGCGGTGATCGCCGCGCTCGCCGCGAGCGTCGTCGGCGGCTCTGCGCACGCGGCCGGGCGGGGAGGATACGCTCAGCAGCAAGGCGCGCAGATCTCCCAGCAGCAGCGGCCGCAGCAGCAGCGGCCGCAGCAGGCGACCCCGAAGCGCGCGCACACGCAGGTGTCGGACGGCGCCATCGCCGGGGTGGTCTCGGCGAGCAACCAGCTCGAGATCTCCATGGCGACGATCGCCCGCAAGCAGGCCCGGTCGCGCGAGGTCAAGGATTTCGCCTGTGAAATGATCGAAGCCCACACCCAGGCGGAGCGCCGTCTGAGCGCCCTCCTCCGGCGCCACAGGATCCAGGTGCAGCCGACGCGGGCGAGCGCGATGCTCGTCGGGCACGCGCCGCTCTTCGCGGCCTACCTCCGCCGGCAGCCGGCCCAGAAATTCGACCAGGCGTTCATGAACGCCCAGGTGATGACGCACCGCTATCAGCTGCGGATGCTGGACGAGCAGCTCATCCCGAAGGCGAAGGAGCCGGCCCTGAGGCAGGAGCTCCAGCGCGTGCGGGAGCAGGTGGTTCACCACCTGGAGCATGCGCAGGCGATCCAGGCGAATCTGGCGAAGCAACAACAGGGCCGCTAGAACGCCGATCACGTCGAAATCCCGCGAAGATCCATTCGTGGGAAGAGGACCGCGAGGGCGCGAGGCACGCAAGGGGAAGAGAGATATCTCTCTCCAGCTCTGTGTCCTTGCGCCTCTTGCGCCCTTGCGGTCTCTCCTCTCGCCGCATGCGCGCGTCAGGGCGCGAACACCGCGCGCATGCACCCCTCCGCGCGCTCCTCGAACAGCCGGTATCCGCGCGGCCCGTCCTCCAGGCACAGCCGGTGCGTCACGAGGTACGACGGATCGAGGTCGCCGCGCTGGATGAGATCCAGCATCCTCGGGATGTACCGCTGTCCGTGCTGCTGTCCGGTCCTGACGATCAGGGCCTTGTTCATGAGCGCCCCGAGCGGGATCTTGTCGGCGAACCCGGAATAGACGCCCATGATCGCCACCGTACCGCCCTTGCGGCAGGCCAGCATCGCCTCGCGCAGCACGAGCGGGCGATCGTTCTGCAGCCGGAAGGTCTGCTTCACCCGATCATACGCGTGCTGCAGGCCCACGCCGTCGGCCTCCATGCCCACCGCGTCGATGCACGCGTCGGGGCCGCGCCCGCCCGTCATCTCGCGGAGCGCCTCCTGCACGTCGACCTCGGCGTAGCTCAGCACCTCGGCGCCCCCGTGCGCCTTCGCCATCGCCAGGCGCTCCGGGACCCGGTCGATCGCGATGACGCGCTCGGCGCCGAGGAGATACGCGCTCTTGATCGCCATCTGACCGACCCCGCCGCACCCCCACACGGCCACGACGTGGCCCGGCCGGATGTCGCAGAGCTCGGCCCCCATGTAGCCGGTCGTGAGCGCGTCGGACGCGAACAGCGCGCTCTCGTCCCGCACCCCGTCGGGCACCTTGAACGCGCCGTGATCCGCGAACGGCACGCGCACGTACTCGGCGTGGCTCCCCGCGAACCCCCCGAAGGCGTGCGAGTAGCCGAAGATCGCCGCCGTCGTGTCCCCGAGGATCCTGTCCGCCACCACGTGGTGAGGGTTCGAGTTCTCGCAGAGCGACCACAGCTCGCTCTGGCAATACGCGCACTGCCCGCACCCGATGATGGACGACACCACGACCCGATCGCCCCGCCGCACCCGCTTCACCTCCGCGCCGGTCTCCACGACCTCGCCGAGGAACTCGTGCCCGAGGATGTCGCCCTCCTTCATCGTCGGGACGTACCCGTGGAGCAGGTGCAGATCCGAGCCGCAGACCGACGACAGCGAGACGCGGACGATGGCGTCGTGCGGGCTCAGGATCCTCGGCTCCGGCACCGACGCGACCGCGACCTCATTCACCCCGTTCCAGCAGATCGCTCGCATGCTCACGTCCTTTCACGGCCCGTCCGGCCGGACGGCTGCCCCACCGTCGTCGGGATCTCGCCGACCTCGATCCACTGCCTCAGCCGCCGCAGATCGCCTCTCAGCCGCCGCCTCGGCTCCTCCGCGAGCAGCCTGCCGGCCGCCCGCGCGAGCCACCCCCTCGGCCGCGCGCCGGGCAGGACCGCCCGGATCTCCGTGCCCCGCTCTCCCGGCGCGTCGACGAGCGACACGATCCCCGTCCTCACGCGGTCCCGGCCTCCCATGCCGGCCGCCCAGATCGTCGAGGTCGCCTCGACCACGCCCATCTCCACGCGCGCGATCCGCTGCAGGTACCGCCGCACGCCCTCCGCGTCGCGCAGCGCGCCCAGGACCGCCGCGCGCGCCCTGCTCACCGTGACGCTGCTCGCGATCCGCGGCGCGGCGACCCCGAGCGCCCGCAGCACCGGCGCCGCCGCCGCGACCCCGAGGGCCGGCCGATCCTCGGACAGGCCGGAGACCCGCTCGAAGGCGCGGTAGGCCGCCGTCTCCACGCGGCTCCAGAGCCGCCTCGCGATTCCGCTCCTCCCCGGCAGCGGCGCGCACCGCTCGCGCTGCCCCGCGGCGAACCCCTGCTCTCCGGGCGCGGGCCTCTCCTGCGCTTCCTGCGCTGCCGGCGGCGCGATCTCGACCGCGCTCCGCTCGCGGCCCGCGCTCTGTTCCGCCCGCTGCGCGCTCTGTTCCGCCCGCTGCGCGGCGGCGCGCGCTCGCAAGACAGCCTTCTTTTTTGCCATCTTTCCCCCCTCGAGCCTCGTCCAGAGAGCCCGCGAAGGGCGTTGCAAGCAGGCGGCCACTTGCGATGATCCAGCCGCTCACGTCTCAACGGTGCTCCGGACACGCCACCGCCGTTGCGAGCGGCCCGAGTCGGGAACTCCGGGCGAGCGGCCCCATCGCGGCGCGCAAGAGGAAGACGGATTGCAGCGTGGAAAGAAGAACGTTGCGGAGCTTGAAATTCCGGGCGATACTCGGCGTGCCCGGACGGCGTTTATTCACCTGTTGTCCGGACTTAAGGTACGTCCTGATTAGCCTAAGGTAGATGACGGAGACGCTATGAAGAATAGAATTTTCCTGCGTAGCTTGAACTTGGCGTTGTGTGGTCTTGCGGTCGCGGCGTTCGCGGCGTGCGGCGACGATAGCGACGGCTCGGGCGGCGCCGGCGGCGGGGGCACCAGCACCACCACCTCTTCGGGCAGCGGGAGCCCGTCGGCCACGAGCACGGGGAGCACGGAGCCCTCCACCTCCTCGACCACCACGGCGGCCTCGACCACCTCCGCGACGACCGGCGCGGGCGGCGGTCCTCAGACCCTCGAGATGATCGATGACATGGAGGACGAGGACAACGCCATCGAGGCCGCGGGGGGCCGGCTCGGTTACTGGTACACCTTCAATGACAAGACCGAGGGGGCCACGCAGAACCCTCCGCCCGATCCGGAGGGGACCGGCGAGACGCCTTTCACGATGACGGCGCTCGAGCCGGCGCGCGGGCAGAGCAAGTACGCGGCGCGGTCGTGGGGCGAGGGCTTCACGGGCTGGGGCATCGGGTTCGGCTTCGATCTGAAGAGCGAGGACGGGGACAAGACGCCCTATGACGCCTCGGCGTACACCGGAATCACGTTCTGGGCCAAGGTCGGCCCGGGCGCCAGCACGACCGCGAGCGTCCTGATCACGGACCCGGGCACGGATACGGTCGGCGGCGTCTGCACGGACGAGTGCGACGCCTGGCAAAAGTCGCTCGCCGGCATCTCCGAGGAGTGGCAGCAGTTCACCATTCCCTTCGCGGACCTGAAGCAGGGCGGCTGGGGCACGCCGGCGGGCACCACCCAGATCGACGCGACCAAGCTCTACTCGATCCAGTTCCAGGTCGGCATGGCGGAGTCGTTCGACATCTACATCGACGATCTCGCCTTCTATAACTGAGCGCCCTCGCGCCGGCCTCCCCCGGGCGCCCTCGCGCCCGGGGTCCTTCATTCAGTCTGCGCCTCTCGCGCTTCCAGGCCGCCCGAGCGACCGTCCGGGCCGCGCTGCTCCTGCGCGCGCGGGCAAAATAAGTGCTTGCATCGCGGGCGCGTCCCGGGCAAACGTGGCCGCGCTTCTGCACCTGCGCCAGGACAATGCCCCTCCTCGAGCTCGCATCGATAACGAAGCAGTTCCCCGGCGTGAAAGCCCTCGACGGCGTCTCGTTCGACCTCGAGGAAGGCGAGATTCACGCCCTCTGCGGCGAGAACGGCGCGGGCAAGAGCACGCTCATCAAGATCCTGTGCGGCTACTATCCGGCGGGCACGTACGGCGGAGAGATCCGCTTGAACGGCCGCGTCGTCGAGTTCAGCGGCATGCGCAGCGCCGAAGAGCACCGGATCGCGCTCATCGCGCAGGAGCTCGCGCTCGTCCCCGAGCTCACCGTGGCCGAGAATCTGGTGCTCGGGCGCGAGCCGGTCCGCGGGGGGCTCATCGACTGGGACGCGGTGCGGGCCGACGCGCGGCAGGCGCTCGCGCGCGTGGGGCTCGAGGTCGACCCCGAGCGCCCAATCAAGGACCTCGGCATCGGCCAGCAGCAGATGGTCGAGATCGCGAAGTCGCTGCTCAAGGACGCGAAGATCCTCGTCCTCGACGAGCCCACGGCGGCGCTCACCGACTCCGGCGTGAGGACGCTGCTCGGCCTGCTCCGCGACCTGCGCGCCCGCGGCGTCTCCTGCATCTACATCAGCCACCGTCTCGAGGAGGTCTTCGAGATCGCCGACCGCATCACCGTCCTCCGGGACGGCAAGTCGATCACGACGCAGCCGCGGACCGCGCTCACGCCCGACAAGGTCATCTCGCACATGGTCGGGCGCGAGGTGACGAACCTCTACCCCTGCCCGCCGCCGCCGGAGGGGCCGGTCGCGCTCTCGGTCGATCGCTGGTCGGTCGAGGACGCGGGGCACCCCGGGCGGTTCGTGCTGCGCGACGTGAGCTTCGAGGTGCGCGCCGGCGAGGTGCTGGGCATCGGCGGCCTCATGGGCGCCGGGCGCACCGCGCTGGTCTCGACGATCTTCGGCGCGGCCCAGAGCCGCGTCACCGGCACGATCTCGGTCCGCGGGGGGCCCGTGTCGCCGCCGTTCAAGTCGCCCGCCGAGGCCATCGAGGCGGGCATCGCGCTCGTCAGCGAGGATCGCAAGCGCTACGGCCTCGTGCTCGAGTCGACCCTCCTCGACAACATCACGCTCGCGACGCTGCGGCGGTTCGTGAAGGGGCTCTTCCTCGATCACGCCGAGCGGGAGGCCACGGCGGTCGAGCAGATGAGGGCGCTCCGGACCAAGGCGCCGGGGCCGCTCGCGCTCGCGAACCAGCTCTCGGGCGGCAACCAGCAGAAGATCGTGATCGGCAAATGGCTGATGGCGGGGCCGCGCGTGCTCCTGCTCGACGAGCCGACGCGGGGCATCGACGTCGGGGCGAAGGCCGAGATCTATCAGCTCATCCACAAGCTCGCTTCGGACGGCCTCGCCGTGGTGCTCATCTCCTCCGATCTGCCGGAGCTGCTCGGCATGAGCCACCGCGTGCTTGTCCTCTCCCAGGGCAGGGCGACCGCCTGCCTCGACCGGAACGACGCCACCGCCGAGCGCGTGATGCTTGCAGCAACGAGGAAGGTGACGGAATGAGCGAGGCGAAGCTTCGCGTACGCATCCCCTGGCGTGCCCTCTCGATGGTGGGCTCGCTCATCGCGATCTGGATCGCCTTTTCGATTACCACCGACGGGACGTTCGTGACGCCCCGCAACCTGACGCTGCTCGCGCGGCAGATGTCGGTGACCTCGATCCTGGCCGTCGGCATGGTGATGGTCATCGTCGCGGGGCAGATCGATCTCTCGGTGGGCGCGATGGCCGGCCTGCTCGGCGCCGCGTCGGCGATGATCTACGTGAACCTCGGCTGGCCCCTGCCGGCCGCCTTCTTCCTGCCGCTCGCGCTCGGGGCGCTGCTCGGCTTCTTGCAAGGCACGCTCGTCGCGCGGCTGCGCATTCCCCCCTTCATCGTCACGCTGGGCGGGATGCTCATCTTCCAGGGGTCGATCCTCGGCACCACCGGCGGCGTCTCGGTGTCGCCGGCGCGCCCCTACCTGTTCGTCGGCCAGGCGTACGTGCCGCACACGCTCGGCTGGGCGGGCGCGGGCGTCCTCTGCCTCGTGCTGCTGTACAAGGCCGCGCGCGCGACCGGCACGGCGCGCTTTCCGTGGATCGGGCTCGCCGCGTTCGCCATCGCGTTCACCGCGCTGATGAACTCGTACGAGGGCATCCCGTTCCCCGTGCTGCTCGTCCTCCTGCTCGCGACCGTGTTCACGGTGCTGGCGAAGCACACCACGTTCGGGCGGCACCTCTACGCGATCGGCGGCAACCGCGAGGCGGCCTTCTACTCCGGCATCAACATCGATCGTCACCTCATCGCCGTGTTCACGCTGATGGGCGTGATGTGCGGCATCGCGGGCATCGTGCTCACCGCCCGCGTCGGCTCGGCGACCTCGGACGCCGGCCGCATGATGGAGCTCGACGCCATCGCGGCCGCCGTCATCGGGGGCACGTCGCTCCTCGGCGGGCAGGGCACCATCTGGGGCGCGCTGCTCGGCGCGCTGGTCATGGCCTCGCTCGACAACGGCATGAGCCTGATGAACACCGAGAGCTTCTGGCAGCCGATCATCAAGGGCGTCATCCTCATCCTCGCCGTCGGCATCGACATGGCGAGCCGCAAGGGCCGCGGCCACTGAGCCGCGCCGCCCCTGCGACGCGCAGGGGCGGAGCCCACCGACGCTTCCGCCGGCGTCACCCCCCTTCCGCCCGCGACTCCACCTCTCTGCCGCTCCCCGCGCCGGCCCGGGCGCGCTCCCCCCGGTGCGACGCGCGCTCGGCTCTCGCATCCAATCGCCACCTGCGCAGGCGGGAGCCGGCGGGAAGGATGGGGAGGACGCATGGCCGAGCAAGGCGAGAAGGGCGCGGGCCCGGAGATCAGCGCGCACAGCAAGATCGATAGCCTGGAGCCTCACCGAGAGGACCTGGCGGGCACGGTGCTCTCGACCGACCAGGGCATCCGGATCGACAGCACCGACGATTCACTCAAGGCCGGGGCCAGGGGGCCGGCGCTCCTTGAAGACTTCCATCTACGCGAAAAGATTACGCATTTCGATCACGAGCGCATCCCCGAGCGCGTCGTGCACGCGCGCGGCTCCGGGGCGCACGGCTACTTCCAGGTCTACGCCTCGATGGCCGAGGTCACGAGGGCGGCGTTCCTGCAGGACCCGAGCGTCAGGACGCCGGTCTTCGTGCGGTTCTCCACGGTGGTCGGCTCGCGCGGGTCGGCGGACACGGTCCGCGACGTGCGCGGCTTCGCGACGAAGTTCTACACGAAGGAGGGGAATTTCGACCTCGTCGGCAACAATATCCCGGTCTTCTTCATTCAGGACGGCATCAAGTTTCCGGATGTGATCCACGCGGTCAAGCCGGAGCCGGACCGGGAGATCCCGCAGGCCTCGTCCGCGCACGACACGTTCTGGGACTTCATCTCGCTCATGCCGGAGTCGACCCACATGGCCATGTGGGTGCTCTCGGATCGCGCCATCCCGCGGAGCTTCCGCATGATGGAGGGCTTCGGCGTCCACACCTTCCGCCTCGTCAACGCGCAGGGCAAATCGCGCTTCGTCAAGTTCCACTGGAAGCCGCTCCTCGGCGTGCACGCCCATGTCTGGGACGAGGCGCAGGAGCTCGCCGGCAGGGATCCGGACTACCACCGCCGCGACCTCTGGGACGCCATCGAGCGGGGGGATTACCCCGAGTACGAGCTCGGCGTGCAGATCATCGAGGAAGAGGACGAGTTCGCCTTCGACTTCGATCTGCTCGACGCGACGAAGATCGTCCCCGAGGAGCTCGTGCCGGTGCGCCGCATCGGCAAGCTGACCTTGAACCGCAACCCGGACAACTTCTTCGCCGAGACCGAGCAGGTCGCGTTCCACACGGCCAACATCGTGCCCGGGATCGACTTCACCGACGATCCTCTGCTCCACGTCCGGAACTTCTCGTACCTCGACACGCAGCTCCTGCGGCTCGGCGGCCCGAACTTCCCGCAGATCCCCATCAATCGTCCGCTGGCCCCGGTGCACAACCAGAACCGGGACGGCTTCATGCAGCAGCGGATCAAGCAGGGTCGGGCGCACTACGTCCCGAACTCGCTCGCCGGCGGCTGTCCGGTGACGGCGTCCTGGGAGACGGGCGCCTTCGTGCATTACGCCGAGCGGGTGCTCGGGCTCAAGCAGCGCGTGCGGAGCGACAGCTTCAAGGATCACATCACCCAGGCGAGGCTCTTCTGGAACAGCCTCTCGGTGCCCGAGAAGAAGCACCTCATCCGCGCGGCGCGCTTCGAGCTCGGCAACGTGGCGAGCCGGGACGTCCGCGAGCGCATGGTCGCGCGGCTCGGCGAGGTCGACACCGAGCTCGGCCGGCAGGTGGCCGAGGCGATCGGCGTCGCCCCGCCCGCGGGCCAGCCGCAGGTGCCTTCGAAGGGCGGCAAGGCCGCGGGCAAGCGCTCGGTGGACGCCTCGCCGGCGCTCAGCATGGAGAACACGGTGAAGGACACGGTGAAGAGCCGGCTCGTCGCGCTGCTCGTGGCCGACGGGTTCGTCGTCGCCGAGCTCGCGGCGGTGAAGGCGGCGCTCGAGGCGGCCGGCGCGCACGCGCAGGTCGTGTCGACGCGGCTCGGGCCGATCCTCGGCGACGACGGCAGCGCCGTGGAGGCGGACAGGTCGCTGCTCACGGCGAAGTCGGTCATGTTCGATGCGGTCTATGTCCCCGGCGGGCGCGCCAGCGTCGCGGCGCTCGCGGCCTCGGGGGAGGCGGTGCATTTCGTCAACGAGGCGTTCAAGCACTGCAAGGCGATCGGGGCGACGGGCGATGCGGTCGATCTCCTCGTGGCGACGGACATCCAGGGCGTCGCGCTGGCCGACGTGCAGACCGGGGCGCCGCCCCTGTCCGACAAGGGCGTGGTGACCCTGCGCGACCCCGCGGCGCTCGCCCTGTTCACCCAGGAGCTCCTCCGCGCCATCGCGCAGCACCGCCACTGGGACCGCGAGGACATCGCGCAGATCCCCGCCTGACGAGCGTTCAAAGAAACATCGGTAGGCCCCGGTGGAGGGAGGGCGCGGCGCCGCGCGGCGTGGGGGATGGGCCGATGTTTGAGCCTGAGAGGATGTTCCTCCGGCTTGCCGGAGGAGCATCCTCTCAGGCGAGTTCGGCGGGGCCCCCACGCCGCGCGGCGCCGCGCCCTCCCTCCACCGGGGCCGGGCGCATCACTGGATGGCCCCCATCTCGGCGATCTCCTGCTCCAGCTGCTCCCATTCGGCCATGAGCGCCTCGATGCGCGGCCCGAGCGCCTCCTCCTCGGCCTGGAGCGCCGCGATCTCCGCCTTCCCGGTGCGCTCGAAGAACCCGTCGCTGCAATAGAGGTCGTGGATCGCCTTCTTCCGCGCCTCCGCCGCCTCGATGGCCGCGAGCACCTTGTCGCGCCGCGCGGGCAGCTCCTTCTGCCGGTTGCGCCGCCGCTTCTGCTCCTCCCACGAGCCGCCCGCCTCCGGCGCGGCGCCCGCCCTCTGGTGCTCGCGCTTCGCCTTGAGCACCACCGTGTCGGCGTCGAGGTGATCGTCGCCGCAGCCGGCCAGGTACTCCTCGTAGGTGCCGGGGAAATCGCGCGGCCCATTCGGCGTGACCTCGAGGATGCGCGTCGCCAGCTCGGACACGAAGAACCGATCGTGCGACACGAAGAGCACCGTCCCCTCGAACGCCTTCAGCCCCTCGACGAGCCCCTGGATCGCCTCGAGATCGAGGTGGTTGGTCGGCTCATCCAGGACGAGCACGTTCGGCCGCTCGACGATGATCCGGCAGAAGATGAGCCGCGCCGCCTCGCCGCCCGAGAGCGAGCCGACGCTCTTCTCCACGTCGTCGCCCGAGAACAGCGCCTTGCCGAGCTGGCCGCGGACGTAGCTCGGCGACTCGTCGGGGCACGCCGCCCACAGGAAGGAGAGGGGCGTCATCGACCCGTCGACGAGCAGCTCGCGGTGGTCCTGCGCGAAGTACCCGACGCGCGCCTCGTGCCCCCACGACGCGCCCCCGGCGTCGGCCGCGAGGCGCCCCACCAGGATCTTGAGCAGCGTCGACTTGCCGAGCCCGTTCGGCCCGATCACCGCGAGCCGCTCGCCCCGCCGCACCGACAGCGACACGTCGCGCAGCACCTGCTTGTCGCCGTACGACTTCGAGATCCCTCGCGCCTCGAGCACGTCGCGCCCGCTCGGCCTCTGGATCGCGAACCGGAACACCGGCGTGCGCCGCGACGTGTCGGCGAGCTCCTCGACCTCGATCTTCTCGATCTGCTTGAGCCGGCTCTGCGCCTGGCGCGCCTTGGTCGCCTTGGCGCCGAACCGCTCCACGAACGCGCGCTTGTCGGCGATGATCTTCTCCGCGCGCGCGATCTCGGCCTGCTTGCGCTCGCGGATCGCCTGCTTCTCCACGACGAACGCGGCGTAGTTGCCGGTATAGAGCGTGATGGTCTCGTAGTCGACGTCGAGGATGTGCGTCGCGACGTTGTCGAGGAAGCGCTGGTCGTGCGAGATGACGACGGCGCACCCCTTGTAGCCGGCGAGGAACTTCTCGAGCCACCGGATCGACAGGATGTCGAGGTGGTTCGTGGGCTCGTCGAGCAGGAGCACGTCCGAGCCGCCGAGGAGCACCTGCGCGAGCAGCACGCGCAGCTTGAAGCCGCCCGACAGCGTCGAGAGCGGCCTCCTGTGGGCCTCCACGGGGATGCCGAGCCCCTCGAGGACGGCGCTCGCGCGCGCCTCCAGCGTGTAGCCGTCGTGGGCGCGGATGCGGTCCTCGAGGTCGGCGACCCGGCCCGCGTCGCCGCCCTCCTCCGCGAGGCGGCGCGACTCGACGAGCGCGTCCCAGACGACGCGATCGCCCATCATCGCGAGATCCAGGATGATCTGGTCGTCGCTGAGGAACCGGTCCTGCCGGAGCACGCCCACGCGGGCGTCCCTCGGGAGGCTGACGCTCCCCTCGGTCGCGGGCTCGTCGCCGGCCACGATCTTGAGGAAGGTGGTCTTCCCCGAGCCGTTGGCGCCCACGAGGCCGTAGCGGGACCCCGGGTTCAGCTTGAGCGAGACGCCCTCGAAGAGGGTCCGATCACCGAAGGATTTCGCGAGGTTCGACGTTCCGAGCATGGCGATTGGGGGCTTGGGTCGATCCATCGGCCTGGCGCGGGGCGCGCGGCGATGGGAGCGGCGCGCCGCGCGCGGCCGGGAGCGGCGCGGCGGGGGCCCCAGGCATAGCACCGCGCCCCGGGGGAGCGGGCGGTTCGTGCGCCGCCGCGGGCGCCTCAGGGGCGCGGCGCGCGCCCGGCCGCCGCGGGGGCGGCGCGGCGCGCGCCCTGCCGCGGGCGGGAGGCCCCGGCGGCAGGGCGCCGGCGGGTCAATCGACGCGCTCGCACACCACCTTGTCCGAGGCGGCGTCCTTGTTGTTCCCGTCGTTGCACTCGTCGATCGCGCCGTCCGGGTCGACGACGCCGTAGATCAGGATCGAGAGGTTCCACGGGAACTTGTCGATGGTGGCGACGAGGTTCACGCTCTGCCCCGGCGCGATCGGCCCCGGGACGACCTCCTCGTGGAGCGCCGTCCCGCCCTGACCGGGATCGCCGGCGTAGTACCGGACCCGCACGTCGCTGGCCGGCGCCGAGCCGGCGTTCCTGACGACCGTCGGGACGTCGACCTGCTGCGCGTTGCACTTCGCGTCGGTCACCCGGCCGATCTCGATCTGGAGGTCCGGCAGCGCGTCGCCGTCGTCCACGACGACCGTCTCCTCGTTGTTGTCCTCTTTGCACTCGCGCTCGGTGGCGCCCTCGTCGACGACCGCGCGCAGCCGGGCGGGCAGCGTCCCCTGCGCGTTGTTCGCGGCGCTGTAGCTCACCGTGAGGAGCAGCGAGCTGTGCGGCTCGATGCTGGTCTGGAGGACCGCCTGCAGCGGCGCGCCGGCCTCGTCGTGGAGCGCCTCGTCGACGTCCGGGGTGTCCCACTCGCCGTAGAGGTTGATGACGACGCCGGGGCCGACGCGCAGGTCGCCGAGGTTGTCGACGCGCACCGTGATCTCGACGTTATCGGTGAGCTCGCCGCAGGCCGCGTCGGGGGAAGAGATCTGGATGCCGCTGAGCGCGAGGTCCGGCGCGATCCCGTACGACCGCGGGTTCGAGCGGTAGGTGTTGTAGACGCGGCCGCCGTACGACTTCCAGCTCTCGGGCTCCTGCACGGGGATGCCGCCGCTCTCGAGCACGTTCGTCACGTGGTAGCTGTGCTGGTTCCAGATGCGGCGGGCCGAGACCCAGAGGTCGTTGGGATCGCCCCAGACCTCGAGGCCGTTGTTGGAATCGACGAACGCATCGCAGGTGCCGGACTCGTTCGAGGTGGCGAACACGATCTCGGCGTTGCCGTCGTTGTCGACGTCGGCCACGACCGGGTACTCGGTCCGGGTGCGGCTCGGGGAGTGCTCCTTGAACAGGACGCTCGCGGTCACGCCGTCGTAGATGCGGAAAAAGCACTCGTCGTTGTAGATGACCTCGGCGGCGCCGTCGCCGTTGAAGTCGAACACGCTCGACCCGGTGGAGCGGCTGGAGTCGTCCTCGATGACGCGCAGCCAGCTGTTGTGGTAGCAGACGCAGGTGCCCGCCTGCGTGTTGCAGGTCGCCGCGCCGGTGGCGCTGCACTCCTCGTCGGTGGTGCACGCCTTCCCGTTCGGGGTGCGCGGGGGGTTGGCCGCGCCCGAGCCGTTGTCGTCGAGCGGGTTGGTCCACGCCGGGCACTCCGCGGTCGGCTCCTGGAGGTCGATCATCACGTAGCGCCCGCCGAACGCCGTGCCGACCTCGGGGAAGCCGTCGCCGTCGAAGTCGTCCACGTTCGGCGCCCCGCCGTCGTACTGGGCGCCCACGCCCATCACGGTCCGGCGCTTGATGGTGCCGTCCTGCCCGTTGAGCACGAAGAAGTACCCGTTGTTGAACAGGATCACCTCCGGCTTCTGATCGAGCGGGTTGTTCGGTCCGGGGGCGGCGGTCTGGTCGGCCCCGAGGATGTCGGCCACGGCGCAGAACCCGTCGCGGCGGGTGTCCGGGATCTGCGTATCGCCGTCGCCCGCGCCGTTGACGGTCTGCCCGTCCCAGACCACGAGGAGCTGCCCGTTGCAGAACGCCGTCGCCTCGGCGTCGGCATAGGGGGGCGCGCACTCGGTCCTGCGCGTCACGCCGGTCGGCGGGCGGGGCAGCGCGTAGGCGGTGCTGCCCGCGACGATCTCCAGCCGGTGGTCGTCGTTGAGGTTCGCGATGCACGTGATGGGGCCGAGCCGGTTGGGGTTGGTCGGCCTCGTCGCGTCCCCTTGAACCCCTTTCATCAGCTTAACGTCGCCCCTGAAACGGTCGAGGATCGAGAGCTCGCGGGTCGCCGAGTCGTAGCGCAGCGTGAACACGTGCTGGCCGACCACGATCTCCGGGAGCCCTGCGCCGTCGATGTTGGCGATCGCCGGGGCCGGCTCGTTGTAGCCGTCCGCCTCGGCCCAGAGGTTGTTCGCGAGGACCCGGGTCTCGCCCGTGTTGCTGAAGATCTGGAGCCCGTACGACTCGGTGACGGCGACGATCTCCGGGACGCCGTCGGCGTCGAGATCGCCGACGGCCAGCTGGGCGGTCGGCAGCAGCGTCGCGTCGCTGCAGGTGTAGGGGACGTCGATGGCGTCGCCCTCGTGCCATACCAGCGCGCCGAGCACCGCGAAGTAGTTGCGCCCCTTGCTGGGGCCGCCGCCGTGGATCGCGCGGAGGACCCCGCTATTTTGGAACACCGAATTGCAGAACGTGGTGAAGATGATCTCGGGGAAGTCGAGCTCGTTGATGAGCCCGTCGCCGTTGTCGTCGTCGAGGTTGGCGACGAGCGGCGTCATGACGTTCTGCGCCGAGGTCGGGAACGGGCTGCCGGCCGCGTTCGAGTTGGCGCGGTTCTGCCCTCCCCACTGGATCTCGATCTGCGGCAGGACGCGCTCGAACGGCACGGGGTCGAGGAGGCACGTGGGCGCGTCGCCGGTGCCGGTGCAGGAGCCGACCTCGCAGGCGGCGAAGGTGGGGCAGTCCCAGTCGTCCTCGCACGGGCAGCTCGCGTTCCCCGCGGCGCTGTCGGTGCACGTGCTCTCGAAGTACGCCTCTCCGCCGCACGTGAAGAGCTCGCGGGTGGTGCTGCCGTTCGAGACGCAGACGAGGAGGCTCTCGCCGTCGCACGTCCGTTCGCCGGCGGTGCAGGTGTCATCGACGCAGATCGTGCCGTTGCAGTACTGGTTGAAGGGGCACTCGAGGTCGCTCTGGCAGCTGATATCGACGCAGGTGGCGCCCCCTTCCGGGGTCATCTGGCATCGCTCGGTCGGGTCGCAGCTGAGGTCTTCGCAGGTGTTGTTGACGCAGGTGCCTTGTCCGTCCTCGACCTCGCAGTGCTGATCGGGCCGACAGCTCACGCCTTCACAGCCGCTCTCGACGCCGCCCGCGCCGCCGCTGCCGGTGGTGGTCCCGACGAACCCGGTGCCTTCGCTCGTGCTGCCGCCGCCGTCGCCTCCACCGCCGCCCTGGCCGGGGTTGTTCACGATCTCGGGGTTGCTGCAGGCCGCTGCAGCGAACAGGAGCCAAGGAAGCGCGAGGGGAATTATCCGCCGGGGGCACGTGGGCATGAGGCGATTGTACGGGCGCGCTGTCGCCATGGAAGCGCGTTCGCGCGCGGCTTCGTGCGCCGAGTGGGAGCTCCGCCCACGGTGGGCGTCGCCCGCGGCGGGGTCCGCGGCGCAGGGGAGGGCGCCGCGCGGGCCGTGCGGGACGGCCGCGGCGGGGAGAGGACGGGCTCCGGCGGGAACGGTGCTGAGGAGCAGCTTCAACGCTCGCCATCTCCCTCGAAGCCGCGCAGCATGTCCTCTGGCAAGGGCGCGTCGAAGTCTTCCGGGACGTCGAACAGGCCTCGGAGCGCTCCGAGCTTGCGCGCCGGCGGCGTGGGCCTGCGCGGGGCCGGCTCCTCCTCGAGGATGATCACCTCGACGTTCTTGCCTACGAGGGCCGAGAGCTCCGGGATGTGGAGCGTATCCGAGGTGACCTGGGTGTGAATGCGGATCGCGTTGGCCATGGTCGACCGGCGAGAGTCTGGCGCGGGCCAGGCGTCCTTCCCCGCGCAATGATCACGACGCGGTAACCACGGTTTACCGGGAGGAACGCCCGGGCGCGTCAGAACGGCCTTCTCGCCCCCGCTCCGCCCCTCACGCCCCGCCGCTCTCGAGCGCCTCCTGCAGCGCGCGCACCTCGCGCGCGAACGCCGGCTCGGTGCGCAGCGCGGCGGTCCGCTCCGCCGGCAGCGCCAGCGTGCGGTCGGCGACGATGCGCGCCGGGCGCGGGGACAGCACGACCGCGCGCTCGGCGAGGTAAGCGGCCTCGGTGATCGAGTGGGTCACGAAGAGCACCGTCATGCCGAGCTCGGCCCACAGCGCGCGGAGCTGAT
The DNA here is from genome assembly GCF_000418325.1 of Sorangium cellulosum So0157-2. Lineage (GTDB taxonomy): Bacteria > Myxococcota_A > Polyangia > Polyangiales > Polyangiaceae > Sorangium > Sorangium cellulosum_D. The sequence goes on along the minus strand of NC_021658.1, from coordinate 9,449,865 downwards.
CGTCGAGCCGGCTGCGGGTGAGCTCGTCGAGCGCGGCGAACGGCTCGTCGAGCAGCAGCAGCCGGGGCCGCGTGACCATCGCGCGGGCCAGCGACACGCGCATGCGCATGCCGCCGGAGAGCTCGGCCGGGTACCGCGCGCCCGCGTCGGCGAGGCCGACCTGGAGCAGCGCGGCCCGGGCGGCGGCGCGGCGCTCCTCGGGCGGCGCGCCGGCGAGCTCGAGCGGCAAGGCGGCGTTCTCGAGGACGCTCCGCCACGGCAAGAGGTGCGCGTCCTGAAACACGTACGCGATCGGCGCGCGCGCGCGCGCGCGCGCGCCGCCCGGGCCGCCCGGCCCCTCCTCGGCCTCCACGACGGCCGTGCCGGCGTCGGCGCGGTCCAGCCCGGCGACGAGGCGCAGCAAGGTGGATTTGCCGCAGCCCGAGGGCCCGAGCAGCGCGACGAAGGCGCCCGGCGCGACGTCGAGGTCGAGGCCGTCGAGCGCGACCACGCCGGATCCGCTGCCCCGGAGCGCGCGGCCGGCGTCGTCGAGCACCGGGAAGACGCGCCGGATGCCGGCCAGCCGCACGCGGACCCCGCCGCTCGCCATCGCGTTCTTCATCTGCGCCCGGCGTTCTATCCGCGCCGCCGCCGGTTGGCCAGGCGCTCGTGAGCGCCGCGCCCGCCGCGCCCGCGCTCGTGAGCGCCGCGCCCGCCGGTCAGCTCGACGAGGCCGTGCGCACGCAGCGGAAGCCGCCGCCGGCGAAGCGGTAATGCGCCTCGAAGCTCGTGCGCGCCCAGGTGCGGAGCGACTGCGCGCCGTACATCCACGAGCCGCCGCGCATCACGAGCAGCGGCTTGTCCGGAGGCCGCGTGTTGCGCGGGTTGTGCGAGGGGCCGTCCGCGTAGAAGTGCGGATCGTCGTAGTCCTCGCACCACTCCCACACGTTGCCGGCGAGGTCGAGGATGCCATAGGGCGAGGCGCCCGCCGGCATCGAGCCGACGGGCACCGTCCCGCCCTCGCGGTTGTCGTAGTTCGCGCGCGACGGCCCCGGCTCGGCGCGCCCCCAGGGGTACTTGCGGCCGTCGGCGCCGCGCGCGGCCTTCTCCCACTCCGCCTCGGTCGGCAGGCGCTTGCCGGCCCAGTTGGCGTAGGCCCGCGCGTCGTCCCACGACACGTACACCACGGGGTGCTCCTCGAGCCCCGGCGGGATCTCGCCGCGCCGGAAATGGGAGAGGAACCGGCTCGCGTCGGCGTCGTCGGGGCGATACCCCGTCACGTCGACGAACGCCTTGAACTGCCGGTTCGTGACCGGCGTGCGATCCATGTAGAACGCGTCGACGTGGACCTTCCTGCGCTGCTGCCCGCTCAGGAACGGCCCGCCGGGGACGAGGATCATCTGCTCGCCGGTCTTCTCGCGGACCGTCGGCGCGAGCTCGCGCCCGTCGGACGAGGGCCGCGAGGTGACGGGCGAGAACTCGGCGAGCGCCTCGTCGAGCCGCGCCCGGAACTCCGCGCACGACGCCGGCCGCCCGGCCGGATCCTTCGCGAGCGCGTCGAGGATGAGCCGGTCGAGCGCCGGCGGGATGTCGGGCCGCAGCGACGACGGGGGCGCCGGCGGATCGGCGACGTGGGCCATCATCACGGCGAAGTGGTTGGGGCTGTCGAACGGCACCTGCCCGGTCGACAGCTTGTAGAGCGTCACCCCGAGAGAGTAGATGTCCGAGCGCGGGTCCGCGGCGTGGGGGCTCTTCACCTGCTCGGGCGACATGTAACAGCAGGTCCCGAGGAACGCGCCGCTCAGCGTGTACGTCGTCCCCTCGAGGATCTTGGCGATGCCGAAGTCGACGATCTTGGGCATCAGGCCGTCTTTGCCGGCCGTGACCAGGATGTTGTCGGGCTTGAGGTCGCGGTGGATGATGCCCATCCGGTGCCCCTCGTCCATCGCGTCGAGGACCCCGCCGAACAGCGCGCGGATCTCCTGGAAGGGGATGCGCCCGCGCCACCGCTCGAGGTGCCGCACCAGGGTCGACCCCTCGACGTACTCCATCACGATCGCGAGCAGGTGGTCGCGCTCCACGAAGTCGTAGACGGCCACGACGTTGTCATGGCTCCAGGCGCGGAGCACCCGCGCTTCCCGGGCGAAGCGCCGCCGGATCTCCGGGTTGCCGGAGAGGTTCGAGTGCAGGCATTTGACCGCCACGACGCGCTCGCGCGCCCGGTCGTGCGCCCGGTAGACGACGCCCATGCCGCCCTCGCCGAGCGTCGCCTCGATGCGGTAGACGCTGATCTCCGTCCCGGGCAGGAGGCGCACCGGCGGCAGGGGCAGCGACGGGGGCGGCGGCGACTGCCCTCCGGCGCCGAGCTGCGTGGCCGGGAACGCCGTCGCGGCGAAGCCGGGGTCGAGGGCGGCGACGGGGTGGCCGCACGAGGGGCAGAAGCGGGCGTTCTCCGGGAGCGGAGAGCCGCAGCCGGCGCACCGGAGAGAGGTGTCCTGGCCCATCGGTCGCGGGCAGTTTCGCACAGGTCGGGGCCGTCGTGGGCGGCGAATGTGTGGCGCGCCGGGCGCGTCGGCCCGCGTCGGCCGCGGCTCAGGCCGCGCGGCGTGGTAGCGTCGCGCGGTGGGCGCTCCTGGGGACGACGATGTCGGCCGGCGCATGCGCGCGATCCACGCGGCGCTCGTCGCGGCCGGCGCGATCGCGCCGCTCGCCATGGACGACGCCGAGACGCGCGCGTGGATGGATTGCGAGCTCGCGTCGCTCGTCGAGAACCGCTTCTTCCAGCGCGTCGATCCGGCGGCGCGCGGCGCCGAGCTGCGCGCCGTGTGGGAGCCGCGGGCGGCGCGCGACGGCGCGCAGCTCGGCACGCCGCACGCGGGCGCGCGCTACGCGGCCCCGTACTGGCTCGCGCGGGGCGGCCGCCGGGTCGGCACCGTCGCGCTGTCGACGGGCGCCCGCGGCGAGCCGCTGCTCGAGGTCTCGAGCCTCTACGTGCTGCCCGCCCACCGCGGGCGCGGCGTCGCGAGCGCCCTGCTGCGCCGCGCGGACGGCGTCGCGCGGGCCCACGGCGTGCCCGGCCTGCGGCTCACCACCCCGTGGGCGTGGCAGCCCGCCGTGCGCTTCTATCTCGGCCTGCGCATGTGGGTCGCCGGCTGGTCGGACGCGCTCGCCTTCGTCTTTCGCGCCGGGCTGCCCGCGCACGACATCGAGATCGGCGCGCGGGAGGCCGCGTTCGGGGTCGTCGTCGACGGCCGGACGGAGCACCTCATCCGCGCCTCGCGCGAGGGCGATCGGCTCGGATGGGTCGAGTCGCCGCGGATGGAGGCCTATCGCGGCGACGGCGCCGACGTGGGGTGTCTCGCCCCGGGGACCTTCGCCGTCGCCCTGGCGACGCGCGGCTACCCGCTCGTCCGGTCCGAGGCCCGCTGGCGCGAGCGCCACCGCGCCTCCGCCGGCGGGGAGCCCGAGGGGCTCGCGCACAAGATCGAGCTCTTCGAGGCGGTCGATCGCAGCTTTGGCTTCGACGTCCGCACGCCGCGCATTCCGGGCCTCCGATACCGGGAGTACGACGACATCGACTGAGGTGGTGTAAGCTGCCGGCGCATGGATGACTGGCTCCACCGCGCGCCGGCCGCGTTCCGCGGCAAGCGCCTCTTCCGGCTCGGCCTCGCGGCGAACTACGGCATCGACGAGGATGGCGTGCGCGCGGCGATGGATCGCGGCGTCAACCTCTTCCTCTGGACGATGCGCGCGCGCGGGCTCGGCAACCCGCTGCGCGAGGCGCTGAAGCGGCGGCGCGATCAGGTGGCGGTGGTCGGCTACGCGCAGGTCGGCTGGTTCGGCTGGGGCGTGCGCCGCGGGGCCGAGAAGCTCCTGCGCGAGCTCGGGACCGATCACCTCGACGTCTACCTGCTCAGCTGGCTCGGCGTCGGCTCCGCGTGGACGAGCGCGACCGAGCGCGAGCTCGTGCACCTGCGCGAGAGCGGCAAGGTGGGCGCGCTCGGGGTGAGCATCCACGACCGCCCGCGGGCGGGCAGCCTGGCGGCGTCCTCTCCGCTCGATCTCCTGATGATCCGCTACAACGCCGCGCATCCGGGGGCGGAGCGCGACATCTTCCCGCACGTGCGCGACGCGCGGCCGAGCGTCCTCGCCTACACGGCGACGGCGTGGCGGCGCCTCTTGAAGAGGCCGAAGGGCTGGTCCGGACCGGCGATGACGGCGGGCGACTGCTATCGATTCCAGCTCTCCAGCCCGCACGTGGACGTCGCGCTGACCGGCCCGAGGAGCCGCGCCGAGGTGGAGGAGAACCTCGACGCGCTCGCGAAGGGCCCGCTCACCGCGGACGAGGACGCGTGGATGCGCGAGTTCGGCCGGGCGGTGCACGGGTGAGCGGGGCGGCCATGGATCGGAGGGTCATCGCCTGCACCATGGTGTTCCCCGAGGAGGCGGCGCGGGCGCTCGCCGAGGGCGTCGCGCCGCACGAGCTCGTGCTGTCCGGCGCGCGCTCGGCGGAGAACCTCGCCGAGGTCGGGCGCGATCCGGCGGTGCAGGGCGCCGACGTTGTCTTCGGCCAGCCGCACCCGGACGACGTGTGCGCGGCCCCGCGCCTCCGCTGGGTGCACCTCAGCACCGCGGGCTATGCCCGTTACGACGTGGCGGCGGTGCGCGCCGCGCTCGCGGCGCGCGGCGCGGTCCTCACGACGAGCAGCGGCGTCTACGCCGACCCGTGCGCGGAGCACGCGCTCGCGTTCCTGCTGGCCGCGTCGCGGCGGCTGCCCGAGTGCCTCGAGAACCAGCGCGGCCCGCGCGGCTGGCCCGACGCGGCCGTGCGGTCGAGGAGCGCGCTGCTCCGGGGCCGGCGGGTGCTGCTCCTCGGCTTCGGCGCCATCGGCCGCCGCCTCGCCGCGCTGCTCGCCCCGTTCGAGGTGGAGCTCCGCGTCCTGCGCGCCCGTCCCCGCGGCGACGAGCCTGGCCGCGCCGTCGCGCGGGAGGAGCTCGGCGAGGCCTTCGCGTGGGCGGACCACGTGGTCTCGAGCCTGCCCGAGGCCGAGGGCACGCGGCGGCTGGTCTCGGCCGCGCTGCTCGCGCGGATGCGCCCGGGCGCGTGGTTCTTCAACGTCGGCCGGGGGGCCACGGTCGACCAGGCGGCGCTGCTCGAGGCGCTCGAGGCGCGCCGCCTCGCGGGCGCTTACCTCGACGTGACGGATCCCGAGCCGCTGCCGCCGGATCACCCGCTCTGGCGCGCCCCGGGCTGCTTCATCACGCCGCACACCGCCGGCGGGCGGCGCGAGGAGCCGGTGGCGCAGGTCGAGCATTTCGTGGCGAATTTGAGGCGGTTCGAGCGGGGGGAGGCGCTCGTGGACCGGGTGATCTGAGGCGGCGCGGGTGCGCCGGGCCGCGGGCGGCTCGGTTGCCAACGAAACTGTTGCGAGCGGTGGCCGGCGGGGTAGGTTGACCCCATGCAGGTCAAGGCGAAGCTCGTCCGGGAGGTGGGCAACTGGGTGAGCGGCGACCGGTTCTGGAACCGGGAGCAGGAGGTCTGGGATCTCAAGGAGCTCCTCGGCGAGGGGGCGAACGTCCTCATCGCCGCGCCCCGCCGCGTCGGCAAGACGAGCTTGATGCGCAAGCTCTGTGAGGAGCTGGAGAAGGGGGACTATAGGTGCCTGTTCCTCGATCTGCAGAGGTCCCAGAGCGGCGAGGACGCGGTCGTCGAGCTGGGCGTGGCCACGCGACCTCACCAGACGCTCTGGGACAGGGCCAAGGAGCTCGTGCGGGACAAGGCCGAGCGGATCGAGTCGCTCGGCACCGAGGAGTTCAAGCTCACGTTTCGCGAGCACCTGAAGCAGAACTGGCAGGCCAAGGGCGAGCGCCTCTTCGACGCGCTCGCCGGCGACGACAAGCCCGTCGTCGTCTTTATGGACGAGCTGCCGATCCTGGTGAACCGGCTTCTCAAGGGGGATGAGTTCACCATCACGCCGGAGCGGAGGAAGCTAACGGACGAGTTCCTGTCGTTCCTGCGCGCGCAAACCATCAAGCATCGATCGAAGATCCGGCTAGTCGTCGCTGGGTCGATCGGCCTGGAGCCGGTCCTGCGCCAGGCCGGTCTTAGCGCGACGATCAATACGTTCACACCGTTCGAGCTGCGCCCGTGGGACGACGAAACGGCGATCGGCTGCCTGGAGGCGCTGGCGAACAACTATAGCGTGGTGCTGCTCGAGGGCGCGGCGCGGAGCATGGTCGACAAACTCGGCTCCTGCATCCCGCATCACGTGCAGATGTTCTTCAACCATGTCTACAATGATGTACAACGGCGAGGCCAGCAAGAGGTCTCTCCCGAGGACGTCGAGCGCGTCTACCAGCAGCGCATGCTCAGCACGCGTGGGCATGCGGAGCTCAGCCATATGGAGGAGCGGCTCAAGCTGGTGCTCGGCGAGAAGGATCTGCCGCTCACCCTGGATCTGCTCACGGAGGCGGCGGTCGTCGGGGTCTTGACGCCGGGGGCGTCGATGGCGCTCGCGAGGGACAACGCGGCGGCCGCGGAGCCCGGGGCGCCGGGAGAGAAGCTCCAGGACGTACTGCGGCGGGTGATGGATGTCCTGAAGCACGATGGATACCTCGTGGACAACGACGCTGGCGCGTTCGTGTTTGCCTCGCTTCTGCTGCGCGACTGGTGGAAGCGGCGGTTCGCGTCGCAGTTCACTCCGGCCGCCGCGCGGGGCGCGCCATGAATGCGCCGCTCATGAAGCACAACCCGGCGTTCCTCACGCCGGAGCAGCTGCGGTCGTCGTTCGTAGTGCGGAAGCGCGATCTCGACATCGTGCTCCAGTACATCCGCGACAGCACGGGCCCTTCGAACCAGCACGTGCTCCTGCTCGGGTCGCGCGGGATGGGCAAGACGACCCTGGTGCGGATGCTCGCCGACACGGTGACGCGGGATCCGGAGCTCGGCGCGCGCTGGTATCCGCTGGTGTTCGGCGAGGAGAGCTACTCGGTCTCGACGATCGGCGAGCTCTGGCTCGAGGCGATCATGCACCTCGGCGACCAGACGGGAGATGCCCGCTGGCAGGCGCTCCACGACGAGCTCCGTGCCGAGCGGGATGACGATCGGCTGTGCGCGAGGGCGCTGGCGCGGCTGGTTGGCTTCGCCGAGGAGCAGGGGAAACGCATCCTGCTCGTCATCGAGAACCTGCACATGCTGCTCGACGAGCAGATGCCGAAGAAGGACGCCTGGTCGCTGCGGCACACCCTGCAGAACGAGCCGCGCATCCTGCTGCTCGCCACGGCGACGTCCCGGTTTGGCGCGATCCTCGACGAGGAGCAGGCGCTCTACGAGATGTTCGCGACGTACGCGCTGGAGCCGCTCGATCTGGCCGAGTGCCGGGCGCTCTGGGAGGCCGTCGGCGGCGTGAAGGCGAGTGAGCGACGGGTGCGGCCAATGCAGATCCTGACGGGGGGCAATCCGCGGCTACTCGGGATCCTGGCGTCGTTCGCGGCGAAGACGTCGCTGCGTCACCTGATGGAGAACCTGACGCAGCTCGTCGACGACAACACTGATTATTTCAAGAGCCACCTCGAGAGTCTGCCGGCGACGGAGCGCAAGGTCTACGTGACACTGGCGGACCTGTGGTCGCCGTCCACGGCGCGGGAGGTGGCGGACGCGGCGCGGATGGAGGTCAACCAGGCCAGCGCGCTGCTACACCGGCTCGTGAGCCGCGGGGCCGTGGTCGAAGAAGGACAGGGGCGGAGGCTCAGATACCGGCTGAGCGAGCGGCTGTACAACATCTACCATCTGCTCCGGCGCCGCGGGGCGGGCGCCGCGCGCGTGCGCGCGGTGGTGGATTTCATGGTTCATCTCTACGAGGGGGATGGCCTCGTGGGGCTGCTCGGGCAGATCGCGGAGGAGGCGAAGGGGCTCGGGCCGGAGGAGCGGAGGGATCACTTCGATGTGATGGAGGGGATCGTGCAGCGCGTGCGCGATCCGGAGCTGCGGCGCGAGCTCATCCTATTGCTGATTTCGCGGTTTGACGTCTTGAGCTGGCCGGATATCAGCACGTCCCTCGAGGGAACGCTCGAACGTTTGATGCGCACAGAAGTCGAGCGTGTCGCGACGGAGCGGGATTTGCTATTGGAAGCAAGCGGATATGCATACGCGGAGCGTTACGCCGATGCAGGGGCAGTGCTCGAGCGTCTGGCAGAGGCCGAGGCACGTTGGGGCACGGACGAGTGTCCTTCTGCTGTGATAGCAGCGAACGCTTATCTAAAGGCCGGTCGGCCATACGACGCGGAGCGTTGTGTGAGGAAATGGCTTGCTATCAGGTCGAAAGACCCAACGGTCGCTGAGCAGCTTGTCAAGGTCCTGCAACGAGTGGGCCCGAGCGACCAAGCGCGACTCCTTCGCGAGTACGAGCAAGCGGCAGCCGCGGGGGAGCGCTGGGCGTGGATCGCCGTCGCCGCTGCACAGTATGTTCAGAAGAACTGGAGCGGCGTTCTTCAAGCGTACGACAAGGCGAAGCACCGCCGTATTACGAATCCGATCCTGACGATGCTGGCATGGCTCAGCTCAGTGGATCCTCAATCCGGAGTCGACAGCGATAGATGGCAGGACGAGCATCAGAGGGAGCTGGAGCCTGCTTACCCCTGGACCGGACGAGTGTTCGCGGCCTCGGGCAATGAGCCAATGACGAGGATCAGTGGTGCCGTATTGCTCGGAGAATTGGCCGGACTGTGGGACGAGACGTTCCTGGTGGTCGAGCAAATCCTTTCCTCGGAAGACGACGCCCGGAAAGTAGCAGATCACCTGCGCGATCTCCTCATCGCGGCCGCCGCTGCGGGCCAGGTCGACAGAGCGCTGGCCCTCCTCGAGGCATCCCCGGCCAGGATCTTGTTCGAGCCGCTCGTCGTCGCGCTCCGCCAGATCGCCGGGAAGCCTGTTCATGCCCCTCCTGAAGTGCTGGAGGTCGCCTCCGATCTGGTCCGGTTCGTCGAGCAGCAGCGTCAGAAGCGGCAGGAGGACAGGTCCGGGAAAGCACGCGCCTCTGGCAACCGCACACGCGCTAAGGCCAGGGTCCGGCGTCCCCGCAACGGCCGCGCTGCCCCTGAGAACTGAGGCCGCGATGAGCCCGTCGGCGCCTCCTGTACGCCGTTCATTTCCTGGCGAGCCTGCGGCGGTTCGAGCGGGGGGAGCCGCTCGTGGACCGGGTGATCTGAGCCTGGGGCGCGGACGCGCCCGCGAAGGCCCGTTCGTCGATCGCGCCCGAAGAGCGACATCGCCAGCCATCCGGACCCGGCGCCGACCGGGCGGGACGTGGCTCGCCTGATTGAAGCGCCCTGCGTGTGCTGAAAACCCACCATCGACGGCGGAGTGTGCGCGGTCGTTCCGCGCGATGAGGCGCACACTCCGCAGCTGAGGCGTTCAGGCAGCAGCAGCCGTAGCAGCGGAGCGCGACGGGCCCGCGGGCTGCTCGTGCCCTGTACCGTGATGTGCGCGGTGCCGGGAAAACGGGCCCGATGAGGCGGTGTGCCCGGATTTCGGCGCGAGCTCAGCGCGGGTGCCGGCGGCTCGCGCGGCGGCGCGCGCGAAACGCGGAAGACGCGCAGCGGCCTGCCTCGACGTCACCCCCGCAAAGGACGTCCTCGCGCTGGCCTCGAACTTGAATTGGCAGATGTGGACGACCTGACATTTCTTCAGCCAGCGCAGGCCGAACATCGCGCGGCGCCCCCCGCTTCAAGAAAAACAGAGGACAGGCGATGCGCTATCGCAAGGGCTCTCTTCTCGGCTATCTGGCGATCCCGGCTTTCTCCACCGTGCTGGTCGCGAGCTGCACCGGCGCCGACCCCTCCGCGGCCGACGGCGACGACGACGAGGCCGTGGGCGAGGCCCATGGCGCCCTCACCCCCGATCATTGCGACGACTTCGACGTCCACGGCACGATCCTGATGTGCCACAGGAACGGCTCCACGACGTACCCCTACACGATCCTCAAGATCAACCTGTTGTGCCTCCCCGCGCACTTGCTGCATCTCGGCGACTACATCGCCCTGGGCGATCCCACCTGCCACGGCGACGGCTGCCTCCCCGAGGGCGCGCCCTGCGACGCCGCGGTGCCGTGCTGCGACGGCCTCACCTGTCATCACGGCACGTGCACCGAGAACGACGAGTGCGCCCTGGGCACCGACGACTGCGACGCGAACGCTACATGCGCCGATACGCCGACCTCCTTCACCTGCGCTTGCAACGCGGGGTACGAGGGCGACGGCGTGACCTGCACCAATATCGACGAGTGCGCCGAAAGTCCGTGCCAGAACGGCGGGACCTGCACCGACGGCATCGACGGCTACACCTGCGCGTGCCCGCCCGGCTTCACCGGCGCCGACTGCGAGACCGACATCGACGAGTGCGCCGAAAGCCCGTGCCAGAACGACGGGACCTGCGTCGACCACATCGACAGCTACTCCTGCGCGTGCTTGCCCACCTACGAGGGGACCCGCTGCGAGGCGTGCGAAGGCAGCCTCGCGGACTGCAACGGCCTCACGTCCGACGGCTGCGAGGTGAACCTCCAGAGCGACGCCTCCCACTGCAACGCCTGCAACAGCGCGTGCGCGCCGGGTGACATCTGCGCGAACGGCGGCTGCCAGGCCGCGCCCTCCGGCCAGGTCCCCGGCACGCCGATCAGCGTGCCCGCGCCCCACAGCCCGCTGGCTCCGGCGGTCGCCGACGTGAATGGCGACGGCGAGCTCGACATCCTGGTGGCCAACGCCGAATCCGGATCGTCACAAACCCCCGCCGGGTCGCTCTCCGTGTTCCACGGCAACGGCGACACGACCGTCCAGCCGGAGCTCTACTATCCGGGCGCCCCGCTCTCCAGCAACGCGGTCGTGGCGGTGGACGTGGACGGCGACGGCTGGCTCGACGCCGTCACCGTCGACGGCCAGACCAACCTGCCCACCAGCAACGGGAGCATCAGCGTCTACCGAAACCTGGGCCCGAGCGCGCCCGGGACCTTCGGCATGCCGACGACCTTCACCACCGGAACCCCGGGCTCGGTCCACCTCTGCGCCGGGGACTTCGATAGCGATGGGGTGGCCGACATCGCCACCACCAGCGTGACGTCGAGTCAGGTGAGCGTGATCCTGGGCACCGGCACGGGCAGCTTCGCCGCGCCCGCGCTCATCCCCATCTCGGGCACAGGCGGCGTGCAGTCGAGCATCGCCTGCCGCGATCTGAACGGCGACGGCTCCTCCGATCTCGTGGTGACGAGCCCCGGCACCGCGCGCCTGTCGATCCTCATCAGCCAGGGCAACGGCTCGTTCGCCGCGCCGGTCGCCTACACCAACGCCGCCAGCGGCCAGACGGCGGGCATCGCCTTCGGCGACGCCGACGGCGACGGCACGCTCGACATCCTCTCGAACGGCGCGGCCGGCCGGTTCCTCTTCTTCTTCAAGGGGAACGGCGACGGCACGTTCGCGAGCGGCGCTTCATCCACCGCTTCGCCCACCGCGATCGCCAACTCGGCGCTGGGGGTCGTGGCCAGCGATTTCAACGGTGACGGTGAGCTCGACGCCTACATCCTGGTCACCACCTCCCCGGGCGGCGTCCGCCCGATGACCGGCAACGGCGGCGGAGGCTTCGCCGCGGGTCCCGTCGTCCCGACCGGCGCCTCGCCCGGCCCCAACGCCATCGCCGCCGCGGACCTGGACGGCGATGGGTACGACGATCTCGTCCTGACGAACCGCGGCTCCGGCACCCTCACCGTGATCCCGAACGGGCTCTGACCCGCCAGCGCAGGCTAACATCGCGCGGCACCCCCCCCCGCCGCTCCAACAAGAAAACAGAGGACAACGCATGCGCCATCGCAAGAGCTCTCTTTTCAGCTGTCTCGCGATCCCGGCACTCTCCACCCTGCTGTTCGCGAGCTGCACCAGCGCCGGCCCCTCCGTGCCCGGCGGCGATGACGACGAGCCGAGCTGCGAGCCGACCTGCGGCGGCCAGGGCTGTCAGGCTGTGAACGCGCCGTGCGACCCCACGGCGCCGTGCTGCGACGGCCTCACCTGCCAGAGCGGCACATGCACCGATGTGAACGAGTGCGCCCTGGGCACCGACAACTGCGACGCGAACGCTGCGTGTGCCAACACGACGGGCGCCTTCACCTGCGCTTGCAATGCGGGGTACGAGGGCGACGGCGTGACCTGCACCGACGTCGACGAGTGCGCCCTGGGCACCGACGACTGCGACGCGAACGCTACATGCAACAACACGACGGGCGCCTTCACCTGCGCTTGCAACGCGGGGTACGAGGGCGACGGCGTGGCCTGCGCCGACATCGACGAGTGCGCCGAGAACCCGTGTCAGAACGGCGGGACCTGCACCGACGGCATCGACAGCACCACCTGCGCGTGCTTGCCCGGCTTCACCGGCGCGAGCTGCGAAATCGACATCGACGAGTGCGCCGAAAGCCCGTGCCAGAACGACGGGACCTGCGTCGACGGCATCGACAGCACTACCTGCGCGTGCTTGCCCACCTACGAGGGGACCCGCTGCGAGGCGTGCGAAGGCAGCCTCGCGGACTGCAACGGGCTCACGTCCGACGGCTGCGAGGTGAACCTCCAGAGCGACGCCTCCCACTGCAATGGCTGCAACCTCGCGTGCGCGGCGGGCGAAATCTGCTCGAACGGTGGCTGTCAGACCCCGCCCTCCGGCCAGGTCCCCGACACGCCGATCAGCACCTCCGCGCTCCACAACCCGCTGGCCCCGGCGGTCGCCGACGTGAATGGCGACGGTGAGCTCGACGTCCTGGTGGCCAACGCCGAATCCGGATCGTCGATGACCCCCGCCGGGTCGCTCTCCGTCTTCCACGGCAACGGCGACGCGACCTTCCAGCCGGAGCTCTACACCGCCGGCGCCCCGCTCTCCAGCAACGCGGTCGTGGCGGTGGACGTGGACGGCGACGGGTGGCTCGACGCCGTCACCGTCGACGGCCAGACCAACCTGCCGGCCAGCAACGGGAGCATCAGCGTCTACCGAAACCTGGGCCCGAGCGCGCCCGGAACCTTCGACACGCCGGCGAGCTTCACCACCGGAACCCCGGGCTCCGTCCACCTCTGCGCCGGGGACTTCGATCATGACGGCGCGGCCGACATCGCCACCGCCAGCGTGACCCAGAGTCAGGTGAGCGTGATCCTGGGCACCGGCGGGGGCAGCTTCGGCGCGCCCACGCTCGTCTCCATCGCGGCCACCGGGGGCGTGCAGTCGAGCATCGCCTGCCGCGATCTGAACGGCGACGGCTTCTCCGATCTCGTGGTGACGAGCCCCAGCGCCGCACGTCTCTCGATCCTCATCAACCAGGGCAACGGCTCGTTCGCCGCGCCGGTCGCCTACACCAACTCCGCCAGCGGCCAGACGGCGGGCATCGCCTTCGGCGACGCCGACGGCGACGGCACGCTCGACATCCTCTCGAACGGCGCGGCCGGCGCGTACCTCTACTTCTTCAAAGGGAACGGCGACGGCACGGTCGCGAGCGGCGTTCCGTCCGCCACCGGGGCCAGCGCGATCGCCAACTCGGCGCTGGGGGTCGTGGCCAGTGATTTCAACGGCGACGGCAAGCTCGACGCCTACATCCTGGTCACCACCTCCTCGGGCGGCGTCCGCCCGATGACCGGCGACGGCGGCGGAGTCTTCACCTCGGGCCCCGTCGTCCCGACCGGCACGTCGCCCGGCCCCAACGCCATCGCCGCCGCGGACCTGGATGGCGACGGGTACGACGATCTCGTCCTGACCAACCGGGGATCCGGCACCCTCACCGTGATCCCCAACGGGCTCTGACGCGCGCCCTTGCGCTGCGGGTTCGTCCGGGAAGTCGACCGGCGAGACCGGCCGGACCGGCGCGCAGCGCTCCCCGAAGCGCGACGGAGCGACCGAGATGGCCTTGAGAGCGCCTTCCCCGCCGCGCCGTCACCCGCTTCAAGGCTTGAACCGCCCGACTCGGCCGCCCAGCCGGCGATTTCAAGCCTTGAAACGGCTCCCCTGGCCGCCCAGCCGGCCGTCTCAAGCCTTGAAACGCCCCGCTGGCCCCCCGAGTCGGCCGTCTCAAGCCTTGAAACGGCCGACTCGGCGACCGAGTCGCCCGCTGCAAGGCTTGCATCAAGCCTTGCAGCGGGCCGCGGGCTCACGCGTCCGGCGCGGGTTCCGTCCCGGCGGCCGGCGCGGCCGGCTGGCCGGGCGGCGCGGCCGGCTGGCCGGGCGGGAGCGCGTCGCTCACGCCGCTCGTGCGGTGCACCTCGGCCAGGTCGTCGAAGATGAGCGGCAGGAGCTCGGGCTTGCCGAGGTGGGCGAGCAGCCCGCGCACGAGGGTCTTGTTGGCGTTGTAGACGCCCAGCCAGGCGTCGCGCGCGGTCGACACCTCGGGGCCGAGCTCGACCCGCTCGACCCGCGTGGCGCGCTGCTGCCGCTCCACGATCCCGAGCCTCTCGTGCACCTCCCGGAGCTCGGCCAGCCACATGTCCGCGCCGCGGACCTTCTCGCGCTGCCGCTCGAGCTCGTCGGCGATGTGCCCGACGGCGGCGGTGAGCTTCGTGATCCGCCGGCGCGCGAGGACGCTCGGCATCTCGCCGCGGAAGAACACCTTGGGATCGACCGGCCTCCCTTTGAGCGAGTCGAGGTACGAGCCGAAACGCACGACGACGTCCCGCGCCTCGTCGAGCACCGCGCCGCTGTCGAGCTCCGGCGCGGGCTTGGGCTGGCGATCGAGGACATCGGACATCGCCTGATCGGCGACGAGCTGCTTGCCGATCGCGAACTCCACCATGCCGTCGAGCGGCGGGACCTTGCCCATCAGGACCGCGGCCATCTGCTCGCGCGCGAACTTGCCGTAAATCTTCGTCTCGAAAGGATCGATGTAGGGGTCTGCCACAGGCGCCTCCTTGGGTTGAGCGAAACGGGGCCATGGTGGCGGGCCTGGGCGGACATGGCAATGCCTGGAGGACTCGCCAGGAGGGGATGGCACGAATCGGGCGCCTTGCAGCCGAGCAGCCCATTCGTTTCTCCATCGATGCTGATCTCTTTCACCCTCCTTGTTGCGCCATCGCGCCCCGTGCGGCGCCGCTCACCGCGATCGCGGCGGAATGCTGCTCATCGGCGGGTGCCCGCGTCCATTGCCGTCGACGTCCGCTCGCAGCCATCGCAGGAGCTCCTCGCGGTCCGCTGCACGAACACCCCGGGGGAACTCGCGCCGGTGTCGCTCGAGCAGCAGGCGCGCTGCGTCGCTTCGACCGGAGGTGAGCGTCGCGATCGCCTGTCGCCATAGGCGATCCTCGCTCGTGGACAGGGCGCCGCCGCCCTGAAGCGGGCCATGCGCGTGCCGCGGGCTCGACGGGCTGCGACCCGTCGCCCTGGGACCGCCGCCTGCGGCGCCGGCGGCCGGAAGGGCCGGGGGAAGCGCCCGAGCCCAGTGACGATCCGGGCCGCGCGGAACGGCCGTCATGAACGTCGGCGAGCGCAACGCGACCGCGTCGGCTGGCGGCGCCGCCACGTCGCTGCGCCCGCCCGAGGTGAACAGGACGAGCGCACCCGCCACGGCGCCAGTCGCGGCGCGGGCCATCGATCGCCCGGCGCCCCGTGTCGGCACCGGTGAACTGCGCCGCGAGCTCGCCGCCGGGCCGGCCTCCCCGCGAGACGGCGAGCGCCGGAAAGCGCGGCGAGCCCAGCCGAGCAGCCGCTGCAGCGGGCCTCGGTGGAGCGGCCCCGACGAGGCACGCGCCTCGCCCGCGCCGAACGCGACGGCGACCGGCGCGAGCAGCGCGCCGCGGCCGCGGTTCCGCGCCCGCCAGCGCCGCGCGGCGGCGCCGAGGCTCAGCCGCGCGAGCCGGAGGTGGTTCCACACGGTGCCGCGCGGGATCGCGTGCTCGTCGGCGATGTCCTGGACCGCCGCCTCCTCCAGATCGTGCGCGACGAGGATCTCTCGGCGCGCCGGAGGGACCTCCAGGAGCAGCTCCGCGAGAACAGCGCTCCGCTGCGCTTCGATGAGCCGTGTCTCGGAGTCCGGCACATCGCTGGAGAGCTCGTCGAGCGCCTCCTCCGGCCACAGCGCCTCGCGCCGGCGATAGGCGCGCTTGCGTTCGTTGGAGGTCAGGTTGTACGCGATCCTGAGCAGCCAGGCGCGCACGGTGCCGAGCTGAGGATCGAACCGGGACAGCGATCGCGCTGCGCCGTGGAAGATCTCCTGGACCAGGTCGTCCCGATCCGCGCCCCGGAAACCCTGCCGCTCGAGGTAGCGGCGAATGTCCTCCAGGTGCTCGGCCATGATCGCCTCCAGGGTGAGCGGCGAGCCCTCGGCGGCGCCGTGGGTCTTGCGAGAAGGTTTCCCCATACCATCCCAGTTACGTGGCGAGCCTGCTCGACATTTGAAAAACGGCATGCCGGGCGGAGGCGCTCCGGGTCCGTCGTGCTCAGTACGCGTGCTTTGCACCACGCCGAGCAGGATGAGGCGGGGCATTCCGTATATGCCACCAAAATTGCCTGATGGTTGTGCCGAGATCGTCGTCGTCTCCGCGCCAAGGTGCCTTGACCGCATGGCGCCTGCTACGTAGCGTGCCGGGGAGATGGGCTCCACGGTCCGGTTGCTCCTTGCGGTAGCCGCGGCTTCTGTCGTATGGAGTCTCGCGGCGGCGGCTGCCGGCGAAGCGCGCCCTGCTGGACCGTCCGGAGCGGCCTCGGCGCGCTCCGAGGCCGAGGAGGCGTTCGCGTGGGGCGAGCGGGCGCGGCGCGCCGGGCGGTGGGAGGAAGCCGAGGCGTCGTATCGCGCGGCGTGGCAGGCGGATCCGCGGCCGGAGCTCGCGGGGGAGCTCGGCCTGTGCGAGCTCGCGCTCGGGCGGTTCCGGGATGCGGCGGAGCACCTGCGGGAGTCGCTGCGGGATCCGGAGGCGCTCCAGCAGGCGGCGAAGCGGCGGTTCTCGGAGGGGCTTCGGCGTGCGGAGCGCGAGGTGTCACCCGCGACGATCGCGGTGAGCCGGCCCGAGGCCGAGGTGTTCATCGACGGCCGGCGGATCGGCCAGGGGCAGGCCGATTACTTCGTCTACGTCGAGCCGGGACGGCACGAGGCGCGCGGCAAGCTCGAGGGCTATGTCGACGGCGTCTTTCCGTTCGAGGCGCGGCGGGGGCTCGAGTCGATCATCGGCCTCCACCTCGAGCCGAAGCCGCCGCCGGAGCCCGCGGCCCCGCGCGCGCCGGCGCCGGCGCCGGCGGCGGCTGCGCCCGCGGCGCCGAGCGGCCCGGCGGCGGGCACGGTCGTTCGCTTCGGCGGGCTCGCGCTCGCGTTGACGGGCGTCGCGCTCGGGACGGGCTTCACGCTCGCGGCGGCGGCGCGCGGCGGCGAGGCGGCGGCGCAGGCGGAGGCGATCCACCGGCGCGGCGGGCTGGCGGCGTGCTTGTACGATGAGCACGCGGGGGCGTGCGCGGCGCTGGACGACGAGCGCAGCGCGCGCGACACGCTCGAGGCCGCGGCCTGGGCGAGCTTCATCGGCGCGGGCGTCGCGGGCGCGGTGGCGCTCTCGTCGTTCTGGTGGGCCCCGGCGCCGGGCAGCAGCGCCGTGCGCGCTGTGCCGCTCGCGACGGCGCAGGGCGGGGGCGTCGTCGTGGTCGGCGCCTGGTAGGCGGCGGAGGCGAAGAGAGGAGAAGTGACGATGCGGAGCGTGCTGCGGTGGCTGGCGGGGGGAGCGCTGCTCGGCGTGTGCGCCCTGGCGGCGGCGGGCGGGTGCGGCGGCGGCGGGGAGTACGACTGCGCGGAGGACCTCGTGTGCGAGATTTTCAACGACGACGGCACGAGCAACGGGCACTGCTGGGGCAGGTGCGTGCCTGACCCGCCGAAGCCCTTCTTCCCGCCGGAGCTCGTCTGGACGGGGCCTGACCTGCTCGCGCCGTCGTGCGACGATCTCGTCTGGGCCGTCCCCGGGACGACGGACGAGGTGGTGCGGCTCGCCCCCGGGCCTGCTGCGTTCAGGGGGTGGGCGCCGCCCAGCGGGGAGCTCGCATGTCCGACGTGCGCGTGCACCCCGCCGTCCTGCGCGCTGCCGTCGGAGGTGACCGCGAGCGCGCCGCTGTACACGTGCGGGGAAGGGCCCGAGGAGACGCGGACGCCGTTCGCGCCCCCGCCGGACTGGGACGGCGCGTGCGTGTCGCCCGGGTGGGTGGGGCCGGAGCAGCTCGGCTCGTTCGCGATCGGTCCGACCCGCCAGCTGCCGTGCACGCCCGTGGTCGAGGAAGCGCCGGTGCCCCGCGATGCGCCCGCGGTCGAGGTCGCGGTTGCGTGCAAGAGCAGCGTGGTCGCGAGCCTGTGCAAGATGCCCCGCCAGCTCTGCATGATCTACCAGCAGCAGGACCACCTGCCGGAGGGGTGGCGGCACTGTGTCCGCGCGGACGGGAAAGATATCCCGTGCGAGGCGCCCGCGGCGCCGGGGAGCCCCTGGCCGACCTACTCGGAGAAGCTGGGGGTGTTCTACACGGCGGTGAACGACTCGCGCGAATGCATGCCGTGCTCCTGCAAGCCGCCGGAGATGAGCCAGTGCGAGGCAGCCGTGTCCGCCTACCGGGACAGCGCGTGCAGCGAGTGGCTCGTCGGCATCAGCGTGCCCAGGGAAGGGGTCTGCGTGGACCCAGCGTCGGACGCCGCGATCGGAAGCCTGAGCGCGACGTGGATCGTCAACGTGCCCGGGACCTGCACGCCGGAGGGGGGCACGCCGGTGGGCGAACCCGGCGAGGGGGCGGCGACGATTTGCTGCCTGCCCAGGGAACGGTGATGCTGCCGGCGGATCGCGGGCGCCGGGGCGACGGGTTGCGTCGCGCCGGGCGCGCCGTCTGGAGGCGAAGGACGTGCGCGGGCTCGTCGCGGGCGGGCCGAGGGAGGCGGTGAGGTCGGGATGAGATCGCGAAGAACGTGGTGGCTGCTGCGCTCGCTGGGCGCGCTCGCGCTGGCCGGCCTGGCCGGCACCCTCGGCGCGGGAGGCTGCGGCGACGACGACGACTGGCCGTCCTGCGGCCAGCTGTGGAACCCCTGCCCGGTCGTCAACCCCGACGGCACGAGCAACGGCGCCTGCTGGGGCAAATGCGTGCCCCGCCTGGGACTAGCCAGCTTCTCGGATCCGCTGCTCTTCTGGATCGGGCCCGAGGAGTCCGAGCCGTCGTGCGAGGACCTCGTGGCCGACGACCGTCGCACGGGCAGGCCTGAAAGCTTCGTCCCGTACACCTTCGCGCGGTTGCGCTCGATCGAGCCCGGCCAGACGGTCTGCGGCAACTGCGTCTGCGACCGCGGCGCATGCGGGTTGCCGAGGACCGTCGCGGCGAACTCCAGCTCGTCCTGCCAGCAGACCCCGGAGGCGACGAACACGCCGTTCAATCCGCCTCGCACCTGGGATGGACGCTGCACCTCGCCAGGCACCGTGCCGTCGTCGCAGGTCGGATCGATCTGGATCGGGCCGATCAGCGAGTCGGCCTGCGAGCCCCGCGTTCAGGATGCGCCCCCGGTCCCGGAGGGGCCTTCCCAGGTCGCGGTCGCGTGCCTCGGCGGCGTGATCGATAACTACTGCCCGAGCCCCATTGATTCGTGCATGCTGAACCAGCAGGAGGCCCATGTGCCGCCGGGTTGGCGCTACTGCACCGTCGCGGAAGAACCAGGTGTCCGGAACTGCGAGGCGCCTGGCGCACCGGGCGATCCACCGCAGTTCTCGGACAGGCTCCTCTTTTATGAACGCGATTTCTCGGACCCTCGAAACTGCGCGCCGTGCGGCTGCGTGACCACGACACCGGGCCGGTGCGAGGCGCGGGTGAGCGCCTATGCGGACCGCGCGTGCAGCGACAGCGCGCTCATCGGGACCAAGGAGGTGGCCGGCGGCGAGGGGGACGCTTGCTTGTACGTCGAGCGCGGGCCGGCGCTCGGCAGCCTCAGCGCGGAATGGGAAGTGAGCGAGCAGCCACGCTGCACGCCGTACGGCGGAGAACCGCACCCGCGCACCGTCTGCTGCCTGGCAAAGCCCGAAGAATGACGATGCGACGTCGGTCCCATGAAGGCAGCGGCAGGGCCCAGGAAGGGGGGCTCGTGGGGCGGCGCGGGGGATGGATCGTGTTTGAGTCCAACAGGAGCAGCGGCTCGAAGCCGCCTACCGGGCGGCGCGGATGCCCTGGCCCGTGCGAGATTCCACGCTGGGAAGCCTGAGCGCGACGTGGATCGTCAACGAGCCCGGGCGCTGCGCCCCGGAGGGCGGCGTGAAGGTGGGCGGCTGAAGGGCGTGGGGGGCAGCGATGTTCTGCTGCCTGCCGGGCGAAACGTGAGGCCGGCTCGCGGGTAGACAGCGATCTACTCGATGCCGGTGTGCGGTGCCGTGATATACGACCGCGTGATGGGGGTTGCTCCAGGCGGCCGCGCCCAGTCCGACTGGTACTGCTCCGTGCCTTTGGGCGCGTCCACCAGCGTCCATGTGGACTGGGCTGGCGGCGGTAGTCGCGTTCTTCCTGGAAGGCTGGTCGTAACGGTCACTGCTGGACCCACTACGAATACAGTCAATGTCTCGTAGACTGCGACAGGAGGTGTAAGTGATGATCGAGCTAACGTTCAGGGTGACCCCAGACGACGGCGAGCCGCGCGATATCCCGGTCCGAATCCACGAGCCGACCCGAAACCCGCCGGAGAAAGAGTGGCCTTGGGCTGTCACTGTAGACCTCGATGGGCGTCCATTCACCACCTACGGAATGGATCCTCTCAATGCAGTCGAGCACGGAGCCCAGCACGCCGCGATCGTGTTGCGCGGGGGCCATGGCGATGCGCTCGATCCGCCCCTCGAGCCGCGAACGAAGGAGGGCGACTGAGCGACCCACGGATGCGCCAAGCCTACCCATCGCCGGGACCGAGGCGTATTCGGCTTCAGCCCCCCGGGCGCGGCTCGACGGCGGACGTGCGCGCGTACGCGGCGGGTCACCTGCTCACGCCGGAGGCGCTCTACCAGCGGCGCTTCGCCATGGACCTGATCGAGCGCACGCTCGCCGTGCTGCAAGATCATTACGCGCAGACCGGACAGGCGCGGGTCTTCGAGGCGCTCAGGGGACGGCTCACCGGCGAAGTGGAGGAGCGGCCGCACAAGGAGGTCGCGGCGGCGCTCGGCATGAGCGTGGAGGCGGTGAAGACCGCGACCTCGCGCCTGTACGATCGCTATCAGCGAACCTTCCGCGAGGAGGTGGCGCGCACGGTCGCGCGCGTCGAGGACGTGGACGACGAGCTGCGCGCGCTGCGCCTCGCGCTGAGGGGTGACCCGTCGAATGACGGGTAACCTTCACGGCCGGATCCGGAAGGACGGGTCATGGATCGTGGCGCCCACACCGCTGCCGCTCAGACCTTGACGGTCCGCGTCTGTCCGACATGCCGGGAGGCCATCGAGCCCGACGCGCCGCTCGGCCTCTGCCCGCCGACGAGGCCGTCGCGCTCGACGCCGACCCGCGCCTGCGGCTCGTGTCGTGGAGCGGCGTCGCCCTGGCCCTGCTCGGCCTCGCGTTCGCGGCCGCGTCGGCGGCGCGGCGCCGTCGCCGCCGGCGCATGGCGGACGAGCGGTAGGCGCCGGACGCGCGCTCCGTCACCCGTCTTCGGGTCGGGGGTCGAGCCGAGCGCGGATCTTCGCCTGCACGTCTGTCGGAAGCGAGCGCAGGTAGTCGTCGGGGAGCAGCCGCAGCGCTTCGTCGGGAGCCAGGAGGAGCCGCTCCGGATCGGCGGATCAACGGCCCGCGGCGAACACCTCGGCATGTTTCTTTCGCAGCGGGTCTGTCACGAGCGACCGGATGCGCTCCTCGTCGAGCAGCTCCACGAGCGGGACGCGCCGGGCGTGCCACCGGCCTCCCTTGCCGAACTTCCCGGACTCGGAGAACTCGCCCTCGACCCACCTGCCCGGGAGCACCGAGCACGTATCGAGCTTGTACCAGACTCCATACCGAGCCGCGCTCCAGGAGTCCTTGAATCCGCTCCCGACGCCGGGGTGGGTCACTGCATCGGATCCGCGCCCAGAGGTGCGCCGAGCTTGACCTCGACGAGCACGAGCGCCGCGGGGCCGTCGAGCACCACGTCCGGCTCACAGCCGACGTCCCGGAGCTCACGATCTCCGAGCGCCACGATCGACGCGACGTTCGAACCCCGTCGCGCGCCGAGCCCGCGGCGGCACGGGCGCCGCTGAAGCGAATGCCGAACGAGATGAACCGGGCGACGCGGACCGTCGGTGATGCGCGGGGCGGCGAGAGGCCCCGCCCGCCAGGCGCGGGCGAGCCTCCGCCGCGCCTATATCGGGCGCACGCGGGTTACTTTGCGCGCGTCAGAGCACACGTCCACGCAGGTTTGAGCGCCGCCACGCACCAGCCGCGACAGCCGAGCACCGGGTCAAATCGGCTTGGCAATGCTGGGCAGACCATGTAAGGGTCCAGCATATCATCAAATCCACTTGACGTGAGCGCGATGGCCATTCGCGCGCTGACGGTGCAGGCACGATGACCCAGGGGGCGCGTGGATATCGAGGGAATGCAGGCTGAGCTGGAGCGGCTCCGCCGTGAGATCAAGGCGTTGGAGCAGCGCGCCCAGGCCGCGGAGGCGCAGGCGGCCCTGTACCAGGCCGTCTTCGAGCACCTGCCCGTCCCGTCGGCTCTCTACCGCGCCGACGGCGTCCTGGCGGACATCAACCGCCGGAACCGCGAGATGCTGGCCGTGCCGTCGAAGGAAGCCATGGTCGGCAAGCACAATATGTACGAGGATCCGGTGGCCGTGGCGGGCGGGTACACCGCCCATTTCGATCGGGTGATCCGGAGCGGCGAATGCGTGATCATGGCGCCGACCCCGTACGACACGGCCGACGCCGGCCTGGAGCGCGCCGAGGACCGCACCGTCTGGACCGAGACCAGGATGTCGCGGGCCGACGTGGGCGGCGCGCGCTACGTGATCGGGATCAACCTC
The DNA here is from genome assembly GCF_000418325.1 of Sorangium cellulosum So0157-2. Classification (GTDB taxonomy): domain Bacteria; phylum Myxococcota_A; class Polyangia; order Polyangiales; family Polyangiaceae; genus Sorangium; species Sorangium cellulosum_D. Next base: position 9,426,922 of record NC_021658.1, on the reverse strand, counting down.
GACGTGACGGACAGGATGCGCGCCGAGAAGGCGTACCAGGACGGCGCGGCATTCGTCACCGCAATCGTCGAGCACGCGCCCAGCGCCGTCTACGTCAAGGATCTGGACGGCCGCTACGCGCTCGTCAACAGGCACTTCGAGCGGCTCATGGGCCTCTCCCGCGAGGCGGTGCTCGGGCGCGCCGCTCGCGACGTCGTGCCCTCGGAGCTCGCCGAGCGTCTCGAGCAGTCGGAGCGGCAGGTCATCGCGACGGAGGCGCCGCTCGTCATGGAGGAGCAGCTCCTGCTCGAGGGCCGCACCCATTACTTCGTGACCACGAGGTTCCCGCTGCTCGATTCACGAGGGAGGCTGTATGCGGTGTGCGGCATCTCCGTGGAGGTCACCGAGAGCCGAGCGGCCGAGGCCGAGGCTCAGCGGCTCCAGGACGAGATCATCCGCCTGCAGGAGGCCAGGCTGCGCGCCCTCTCCACGCCGCTGCTGCCGATCGCGCGCGGCGTGGTGGTGATGCCGCTCGTCGGCAACATCGACGCGCCCCGGGCGCAGCAGGTGCTCGAGACCCTGCTGGAAGGCATCGTCGCCCACCAGGCCTCCATGGTGATCCTCGACGTTACAGGCGTGCCGACCATCGACACCCAGGTCGCCAGCGCGCTGGTGCGGACGGCGCGGGCGGTGAATCTGCTCGGCGCGCAGGTGCTCGTGACGGGGATCCAGCCCGCGATCGCGCGGGCGCTCGTGGAGCTCGGGGCGGATCTGGGCGGGATCCTGGTGCGGTCCACGCTCGATTCGGGCATCGCGTACGCCCTCGCGCGCGGCTCCGGGCGCGTGAGCGGGCAAGCCCGCGAGCTCCCGAGCGGAGGCGACCCCTTCGATCGGGGACTCGAGCGCCGATCGCGCTGATCGAGCGAGAGATGAACCGCCGAGGCGGATGCGCCGGTCGCATCCACCGCGGCAGTTACCCGCCGCAGCCGGTGCGGCGCGCGCACACCCCGAAAGGCGATGGAGGCGTGTGACCCCGCGAGGCCCTCTACCCGCCTACTTGGCGAAGGCCGACCCGTTCCACACGTACCGCACCGGCTGCGCGCCCCCCCACGGCAGGAGCAGCGGCTCGAAGCCGCCGACAGGGCCCTTGTCCTGGTTGAACGGGTACGTCTGCTCCGTCCACTCGACGGCCCGCCCGGGGGCGAGCTCGATCCCCACCTTGTCGTTCGCGCGCACGAACTTGAGCTCGCCGACGATCTTCTTGTCGCCGATGCTGCGCCCGACCTCGGCCGCGAAGACCCGCTGGATGCCCTCGCCCTCCAGCCGGAAGATGAGCACCACGTCGCGGTCCACCGTGGCGCCGCCCGCGTCCTTGGGCGCCGCCGCGCGGACGGTGCCGTGGACGATGATCTCCGCCTTGCCGTCGCCGGTGAGATCGAGCGCGCGCACCGAGCGGATGTCGCCCGGAGCGGCGAACTGCGCCAGCGTCATGAACGCGTACCCCGTGCCGCCCCGGAAGCCCTTGCCGAACACGACGAGGTCGCGGTCGTGCAGGAGCACCCGCTCGGGCTCGCGACCCCCGGCCACGTCGGCGCCGAGGTCGAACCGCGGCTTGCTCGACGACGCCCCGCGATCGCGCCGGTAGAGCGCGTACACCTTGTCGAGCATCTCGGCCGGCGACAGCCCGGCCGGCTTCGCCGCGGCCCGCGGCTCCTCGGCGCGCGCCGCCGCCGGGCGCGCGGCCGCGGCCGGCGCCTGCCGCTGCTCGCTCGCCTTCGTGAACACCCCACCCGTCAGCTTGTAGAGCTGCGACTTGATGGGCCCCCACGGCAAGAGCAGCGGGTCGTACGTCTGCTCCACCCCCTCCGCGTAGTTGCTCGCGTCGTACCGGGTCGCCTTGCCCGGCTCGATGCGGATCGCCATCTTCGCGCCGTCGGGCACGAGCTCGACGTCGTTGACGACCGAGCCCTTGTCCGTCGAGATCGCGACCTCGTGCTGGAAGATCGGCTTCGGCGTGTCGCCGGCGCCGAACTGCAGCACGTGCATCACCTCGCGGTACTTGGCGCCGCTGCCGGTGCGCTTCCTCAGGATGAGCTCGGCCTGGCCGTCGCCCGTCAGGTCGCGCGCGGTGAGCGACGGGACCATCCCCTCGCCGGCGTCGACCCCGAGGTCCTCGAAGTAGTACTGCGCGCCCTTCCGGAACCCGGGGCCGAGGACGACCAGGTACCGCTCGTACACGGTCACCCGCTCCCGCATCGCGTCGCCGGCGACGTCGGCGACGAGGTCGTACTTCGGGGCGCTGCGGATGCCCTTGCTCCTCAGCAGGCCGTCGATGACCGCGAGCTCGGGCTCGGTCGCGAGCGGCGACAGCGACGCGTACGCCTCCGAGGCGGCGCTGCCGACGATCGCGTCGACCCCGCCGGCGCCGTCGGCGTCGTGGACGAAGAGCCCCGCCCGCAGCCCGACCCGGGTCGTCGCCGCCTCGGGGAACGCCGACCAGGGGACGCTCGCCTCGAGCGTGTACCCGCCGGCCCGCGGCGCCTCGATCACCTTCGCCCCCGCCGCCTCCTTGCCGCCCGGCAGCTTCACGATGCCCCGGCTCTTGCCCGGCTGTCCCGGGTAGAGCGCGACCTCCTGGACCTTCCCGCCCGGGAAGCCGAGGACGAGCTTCACGTGGTCCGCGCCGCCGCGCAGCGCGTCATCGGTCACGTCGGCCGCCACGTAGACCCGCGCGTCGTCGTAGGCGATGGCCACCTGCGCGGCGAGGTCGGCCTTGCTCGGCTTGCCCTTCACCTTGACGCCGAGGGAGGTGAGCGCCACCGGCCACTCCTTCGGGACTCCATCGAGCTTGAGCCATTTTGACTCGACGAGCGGCGCCGCGATCGGCGCGCCGGCGGCGAGGGCGGGGGAGGGCGCCGCGGCTGCCAGGGCGACCAGCGCGGCCAGCGCGGCCGGCGCGAGCGCGGCGAGGCGGGAACCGAGGGCAGGCGCCCCCGGCGTACGGCGGGAAGGTGTTCTACGTCTCATAAGCTCGGGTTTGGACGCCTCTCCGCGCCCGCTTGTTCTTACCACGAGCACTTTGTTTCCGGATCGCTCCACGCGCGGGCCCGCGGCCACCGCGGCGCCCGAGGCCGCTCCGCCGTCGCGCGAAAACAGCGCCCCGGCGCGGCCGAGGCGGCGACCTCGGCGCGGCCGGGTGGCGACCTCGCCGCGGCGGGGGAGGGGCCGGCGGCGCCGGCCCATCTCAGGGGATCAGCGGGGGCTGGAGGCGGGGAGGCGGGCGGGGCCGGCGTCGACCGGCCGGATCCGGCGGTACACGAGCTTCGCGATCTCGACGGCCGGCACGATGAGCGCCGAGAGGACGAGCAGGAGCATCCACTCGTTCGACGACATCTCGTAGGTGCGGAAGACCGGGCGCAGCGCGGGCACGAGCAGCGCGATCAGGTGGATCGCCGCGCTGGCCGCCACCGCCAGGAGGAGCGGGAGGCTGATGAGCGGCTTCGACCCGAAGAGCGAGATCACCGGGCTCCGGCAGCTCCAGGCGTGGAAGAGCGGCGACAGCGCGAGCAGCGAGAAGGCGACGGCGCGCGTGCGGAGCAGCGCCTCCTCGGTCTGCTCCGACGTGGCGTAGAGCGCCACGGCCGCGAGCCCCATGAACGCGCCGACGTACAGGATCCCGAGGTAGTCGCGCTTGATGAGCAGGCCCTCGTCCCGCGGCCGCGGCGCCTCGGACATGAGCTTCGGATCCGGCGGATCGATGCCGAGCGCGAGCGCCGGCAGGCCGTTCGTCACGAGGTTGATCCAGAGGATCATGAGCGGCGTCAGCGGCGGCCACTTGCCGAAGAACGAGACCACGAACACGGCCACGAGCAGGCCCATGTTCGACGAGAGGAGGAAGAAGATGAACTTCTGGATGTTGCGGTAGATGGCGCGCCCCTCGCGCACCGCCTCGACGATGGTCGCGAAGTTGTCGTCCGCGAGCACGAGGTCCGCCGCCTGCCGCGCCACGTCCGTGCCGCCGCGCCCCATCGCCACGCCGATGTGCGCCTCGCGGAGCGCGGGCGCGTCGTTCACGCCGTCGCCCGTCATCGCCACGATGTGGCCGTGCGCCTTGAACGCCCGCACGAGCCGGAGCTTCTGCTCCGCCGTCGTCCGGGCGAAGACGCGCAGGTGCATGATCCGCCGCGCGAGCTCCTCGTCGCTCATCGCCGCGAGCTCCGCGCCGCTGAGCGCCTCGTCGCCCTCGTCCCAGAGCCCGATCTCCTTGGCGATCGCCGTCGCGGTGAGCCGGTGGTCGCCCGTGATCATGACGGCGCGGATGCCGGCGCGGCGGCACTCGGCCACCGCCTCCTTCACCCCCTGCCGCGGCGGGTCCATCATCCCGACCAGGCCGAGGAACGTGAGCTCGCGCTCGACGTCGTCCGCGTCGCGGCTGACCCGCACGCGGCGGCAGATCGCGAGCACGCGCAGCGCGGCCTCGCTCATGCGATCGGCCTCGGCGGTGATCGCGCGCCGGTCGTCCTCGCTCAGCGCCCGCACCCCCTTGTCGTCCGCGAACTTCACGCAGAGCGGCAGGAGCACGTCGACGCTCCCCTTCACGTGCGCGATCTCGCGGCCGCGCTCGTCCCGCGTGATCACCGTCATCCGCTTGCGATCGCTGTCGAAGGGCAGCTCGTGCACGAACGCGTGCGACGGCGCCACCGACTCGCGCGACTGGCCGCCCTTCGCCGCCAGCGTGAGCAGCGCCCCCTCGGTCGGGTCGCCGACGATGTTCCAGCGGCCCGTCGCCTGGTCCTCGTTCAGCGACGCGTTGTTGCAGAGCGCGACGGTCGCGAGCAGGTAGCTGAGGGGCGCCGACAGGTCGACGACCTCCGCGCCGGCCTCGTCGCGCACCGCGCCGACCGGGTTGTACCCCTCGCCGGACACGGTGTAGCGGTGGCCGCCCGCGTACACGTTGCGCACGGTCATCTCGTTCTGGGTGAGCGTGCCCGTCTTGTCCGACGCGATGATCGTCGCGGCGCCGAGCGTCTCGACCGCGGGCAGCTTGCGCACGATCGCCCCGCGCTTCGCCATGCGCTGCATCCCGAGCGCGAGCGTGATCGTCGTGATCGCGGGCAGCCCCTCGGGGATGGCGGCCACGGCGAGGCTCACGCCCTCGAGCAGGAGCTCGTGCCACGGCCGCCCGCCCCGGATGAACCCCCAGCCGAGCAGCACCGCGGAGAGCGCCAGGCACACCCGCAGGATGATCGCGCCGAAGCGATCGAGGCGCTCCTCGAGGGGCGTCTTCTGCTCGCCGACCGAGCGGATCATCTCGCCGATGCGGCCGAGCTCGGTGTTCACGCCGGTCGCGGTCACGACCGCGCGCCCCTTGCCGCGCACGACGCTCGTGCCGGTGAAGATCATCGTCACGCGATCGCCGAGCGGCGCGTCGCGCGCGACCGGGGCGAGGGCGTCCTTGACCGCGGCCGCGCTCTCGCCCGTCAGCGCCGCCTCCTCGGTCGCGAGGCTGATCGTCTGCACGAGCCGCGCGTCGGCCGGGACCGCGTCGCCCGCCTCGAGCTCGAGGATGTCGCCGGGCGCGACGTCCTCGGCCGCGATGACCACGGTCTTGCCGCCGCGGCGCACGCGCGCGTTCGGCGCGCTGAGCTTCTGGAGCGCCTCGAGGGCCGCCTCCGCGCGCCGCTCCTGGTAGTAGCCGAGGAACGCGTTGAGGATGACGATGAGCAGGATGGCGATCGCGTCGCCGAACCTGTGGAGGAAGCTCTCGTGCTTGTCGGCGGTGAAGCCGACGACCACGGCGATCGTCGCGGCGGCGAGGAGCGTGAGGACGAGCGGGTTCGCGAACTGCTCGAGGATCCGGACGAGCGCGCTCTTCTTCTTCGTCTCGGGCAGGCGGTTCTTCCCGTGCTCCGCGAGGCGCTTCTGCGCCTCGGCCTCGGAGAGCCCGCCGGACGAGCTGACGCCGACGCGCTCGAGGAAGGCGTTGACCTCTTCGGCGTGTACGGGGATGGGAGCGGCGGGGGCGGTGTTCGATTCGGGACGGCGGAGCGCCGTAGCGGCTTGGCTCATGGGCGGGCGTGCTCTAGCGCTTCATCCTGGCTTGTTCACGTTGTTCTTCGGCCTCGAGCTCCGCGATGGCCGCCGCGAGCTCGTCCTGCTCGGCCTGGGGCATGCCGGTCGGCGCGCCGCCCGCGCCGGCCACGCGCACCTGCGGCGGCGTGGCGGCGGGCGGCGGCTCGGGCGGGAGCACGCCCATCTTCCGCTTGAGCGCGAGCAGCTCGTCGTCCGCGCCCGCCGTCGCCTCGAGCTGCCCGAACCGGTGCGCCAGCGTGTCGCCCGTGTACTGCTCGGCGATCTCCCCGGCGGCCTCCGCCTCGGCCTCGATCTGGTCGATCTTGTTCGACATCCGGTCGAACGTCTCGAAGGCGGAGGCGTTGTTGAGGCCGCTCATGGTCTCCTGGATCGCCTTCTGCGCCTCGGCCCGCTTCTTCCGGGCGATGAGCACGTTCTTCTTGCGCTTCGCCTCCTCGATCTTGTTGTTGAGGAGGCGCAGGGCCGTCTTCAGCTGGTCGACCGCCTGCTTCTGCTTCTGCCACTGGTCCTTGTAGGTCGCGGCGAGCTGGTCGTGCTCCTTCTTGCGGTTCAGCGCCTCCTTGGCCAGCGCGTCGTCGCCCGCCTTGATGGCGAGCATCGCCCGGCGCTCCCACTCCGCGGCGTTGGCGGCCTCTTGCTCGGCCTGCTTCGCCAGCCGCTTCTCGTCGGCGATCGAGACGGCGACCTGCTTCTTCGCCTCGATCAGCTGGTTTGCCATGTCGATGACGACCTGGTTCAGCATCTTCTCGGGGTCCTCCGAGCGGCTGATGAGGTCGTTCAGGTTCGACTTGATGAGGGTCGCAAGGCGCGCGAAAATTCCCATAGATCAGCTCCAACTCTCGGGTAGCGCAGGGTTGAAAGGCGCGGCAGGTCAGCTCAGCGCGAGATCGTGCAGCACGGGGACGTGGCGGGCGAGCGCGAGATCGATGTCGCTCAGGATCGCCTCGAGCTCGTTCATGTCGAGGTTCTCGAGCTCCAGCGCCGCCGACAGGACGATGGTGCCGGCCTCGATCCCGTACGAAGCATGCATCAGGTCGGTCGCGTTGTACTCGAGCAGGCGGCGGAAGAGCTTGGTCTGGTGGGCGTCGTCGGCGGGCACGGGGCCGATCGAGACGCGCACCGCCACGATGGGTGGATCGATGCGGATCGCGATCGGCGGCGCGTCAGCGCCCCCCGAGACGAGGTAGGTACCGGCGTCGTTCTCGAACCGGCGATCGAGCTGCAGGAGGTAGGTTTCGACGTCCTCGGCTGTGCGCGGCATGGCGCGGCGAGCCTACAGAATCATGGCGCATCGGGCTAGTGCCGCCGCCCCTCGGGTTCTCCCGGGATTCCGCGCTGCGGCGCGGGCGCGGGCTCGGGCCGCGCCGCCGGACGCGCCGCACGCGCCCCGCGCGGCCGCGCCGTGCCGCGAGCTGCGCGCCGCGCGTCGCCACGGCCGCTCCGCTCCACGCGCCGCCGCTTCGCGCGCTGGCGGTGATCGGTTCCGCTCGCTCCGGGAATCACCGGGTTTACCTGGACGCTCGCTTTTTTCTCACCTGTTTCGGGTTCGCGGTGGTACGGTCCCGATCCAGGTTACGTGGCGATCCACCCGGGCGACGTTGTTGCTGGCTACCGAGTCACCCGCTTGCTCGGGCGGGGGGGCATGGGCGAAGTCTGGGCGGCGACACGGGAATCGGACATGCAGCAGGTCGCCATCAAGGTCCTGCTCGCGCGCGCCGCGATGAAGCCCGACCTCGTGCGGCGCTTCGACCGCGAGGCCAAGATCGCCTCGGCGATCAAGAGCCCGTACGTCTGCCAGCTGCTCGAGGTCGGCGAGACCGAGGACGGCGCGCACCTGCTCGTGTTCGAGCAGCTCGACGGCGAGTCGCTCGCGGACCGGCTGAAGCGCGAGCAGTACCTGCCCTTCAGCGAGGTCGGCCCGATCATCGACGACGTCCTCCAGGGGCTCGTGGCGGCGCACGCCGCCGGCGTCATCCACCGCGACCTCAAGCCCGGCAACATCTACCTCGAGCACCTCGGCCTGCCCGATCGGCGCGAGCGCGCGAAGATCCTCGACTTCGGCATCTCCAAGCTCACCCGGCGCGAGAAGGAGGAGCCGACGCTCACCGCCTTCGACGCGACGCTGGGCTCGTTCGCGTACATGGCGCCGGAGCAGGTGCGCGGCGCGGCGCGGGCCGACGAGCGGGCCGACATCTACGCGGTCGGCGCGGTGGCCTTCCGCGCCCTGTCCGGGCGGCTGCCCTTCGAGGGCGCGACGGCCGCGGTGCTCGTCGCGATGAAGCTCGACCGCCCGGCGCCGTCGCTCGCCGAGGCGACCGGCGAGAAGTGGCCGGTGGGCATCGAGCGCTTCCTCGAGCGGGCGCTCGATCGCCGGCGCGAGGGGCGCTTCAGCACCGCGGCCGAGGCGCTCGCGAGCTGGCGCGCCATCCAGCCGGCGAACATCACGCGCGCGGTGCGCCGCTCGCAGCGGAGCCGGTACCCCTCGGAGCTGCCCGAGGCGTTCCTGGAGGACAACCCCACGGTCGTCGACGGCCCTCCGACGATGACCGAGAACGGCGGCTTCGCCGACGTCGGCCCGAGCTCGATGCCGCCGCCGCCGCCGAGCAGGACGGGGGGCTCGATGCCGCCGCCGCCGAGCAGGACGGGGGGCTCGATGCCGCCGCCGCCGAGCGGCCCGAGCTCGATGCCGCCGCCGCCGCCGAGCAGGACGGGGGGCTCGATGCCGCCGCCGCCGAGCAGGACGGGGGGCTCGATGCCGCCGCCGCCGAGCAGGACGGGGGGCTCGATGCCGCCGCCGCCGAGCAGGACGGGGGGCTCGATGCCGCCGCCGCCGAGCAGGACGGGGGGCTCGATGCCGCCGCCGCCGAGCAGGACGGGGGGCTCGATGCCGCCGCCGCCGAGCAGGACGGGGGGCTCGATGCCGCCGCCGCCGAGCAGGACGGGGGGCTCGATGCCGCCGCCGCCGAGCAGGACGGGGGGCTCGATGCCGCCGCCGCCGAGCAGGACGGGGGGCTCGATGGTCCGGCGCGGTGCCGCCGCCGGCGCCGCCGAGCAGGTCCGGCGCGGTGCCGCCGCCGGCGCCGCCGAGCAGGTCCGGCGCGGTGCCGCCGCCGGCGCCGCCGAGCAGGTCCGGCGCGGTGCCGCCGCCGGCGCCGCCGAGCAGGTCCGGCGCGGTGCCGCCGCCGGCGCCGCCGAGCAGGTCCGGCGCGGTGCCGCCGCCGGCGCCGCCGAGCAGGTCCGGCGCGGTGCCGCCGCCGGCGCCGCCGAGCAGGACGGGGGCCGCAGAGATTCCCCGGCCGGAGGGCCCACCTTCGCGCCGCAAGACAGAGAGGCATTGAGTTGCTCGACGCCACGGTAGGCACGAAGAACAGGGTCGAGGTGCGCGGCGGGCGCATCCGCCCGACGAAGTCGTCGGCCGCTCGCGGCGGCGGATGGCTGGAGATCGGCACTGATCCCGTCATCGTGGGCCGCAACGCGGCCTGCCAGCTGGTGCTCGACGACGCCAAGGTGAGCGCGGTGCACGCCGAGTTCGTCGCCACCGAGCAGGGCGTCCGCGTGCGCGACCTCGACAGCAGGAACGGGACGTTCGTCGGCGGCGTGCGGGTCGGCGACATCTACCTGCTCACGAGCACGAAGCTCCGGCTCGGCGAGACCGAGATCCAGTTCGAGCCGCTGCGCCCCGAGCGCATCACGGTGTCGGCCATCCCGCAGTTCGGCCCGCTCGTGGCGAGCAGCCCCGGGATGCGCGCCATCTTCGAGCGCCTCTCCAAGATGGCGCCGACCGATCTCACGGTGCTCATCACGGGCGAGACCGGGACGGGCAAGGAGCTCGTCGCCCAGGCGCTGCACCAGGCGAGCGCCCGCTCGAAGAAGCCGTTCGTGGTCGTCGACTGCGGCTCGATCCCGCCGACGCTCGCCGAGGCGACGCTCTTCGGCCACGAGCGCGGCGCGTTCACCGGGGCGGTCGACAAGCGCCTCTCGCCGTTCATCGAGGCGGACGGCGGCACGATCTTCCTCGACGAGCTCGGCGAGCTGCCGCTCGAGGTGCAGCCGAAGCTCCTCCGCGCGCTCGCCGAGCGCCGCATCAAGAGCGTCGGCGGGTCGAGCTACCGCGAGGTCGACGTGCGGGTGCTCGCGGCGACGCGCCGCGACCTCGTGCGCGCGGTCAACGGCGGCAACTTCCGGAGCGACCTCTACTTCCGCGTCGCGCAGATCAAGATCGAGCTGCCGGCGCTCCGGCAGCGCGTGGAGGACATCCCGGTGCTCGTCCGCCGGATGCTGAAGGATCTCGGCGACGAGAGCGCCTACGAGCGCGTCTCGAACAGCACGCTCGAGCGGCTGATGCGGCACGACTGGCCGGGCAACGTCCGCGAGCTCAGGAACGCGGTCGCCGTCGCGTTCGCGCTCGCGGCCGAGGGCGAGGAGATCGACATCGCGGCGCACCTCGGCGCGCTCACCGAGACGCCGGTGCACGGCAACTCGTCGCCCTCGATCCACCCGGCCGCCGGCGGCGGCGGCGGCGCGTTCAACGGCTCGTTCGCCTCGCTGAAGGGCCGCCAGTTCCAGGAGGCGAAGCGCGACGTGCTCGCGCGGTTCGAGCGCGACTATTTCGCCGCCCTGTCCGAGGAGGCGAAGGGCAACGTGAGCGAGATGGCGCGGCGCGCGGGCATGGAGCGGGCGCACGTGCGGGCTTACCTTCGCCGCCACGGCATCGGCGCGAAGCAGGAACAGGAGTGAGCGACGCAGCGCGGCGCGCTGTCCGCCGGCGGCCGGCGCTCCGGGTGAGCCGGCGCTCCGGGTGAGCCGGCGCAGCGGGAAGACGCGTTGCGCGGCGCGCTACGACGACCGTTGGGTACGTCGCACGAGGCGCAGGGGCCTACTTAGTTAGGCTGACGAACTTGTTCGTGGGCCATGAGGCTCAGGCCGCGGGGAGGCCCTGCCGACTGCGTGCGCCGCACGAGGCGCAGGACTCTACTTAGTTAGGCTGACGAACTTGTTCGTGGCCATGAGGCTCAGGCCGCGAGGGAGGCCCTGCCCATTGCTCCGTGCATCGCACGAAGCGCGGCGGGCAACTTAGTTAGGCTGACGAACTTGTTCATGGCCATGAGGCGCAGGCCGCGGCCGCGCGGCGACCTGCGTCACATGGCAGCGGCTTTTTCGTCCCTGCCGGACGGCGCGCTCTCGTCGGTCTCGAACAGCCCCTCCAGCTCCTGCGCGGCCTGCCTCGCGGCCTCGATGAGCTTGGCCTCGTCGTGGTGGACCGCATGCCCGCGGAGGAGCACCCGCTCGTCGTGGGCCCTGAACCGCTCGACGATCGCCTGGGCGTCCGGCGCGCGCATCCCGAGGCTCTCCAGCACGCGCGCCGCCACCTCGAGCGACGACCGGAACGTCTCCCGCTCGAGCAGCTCCACCCCGATATCCATGAGCTGGTACGCGTGCTGGCGGTTGCGGGCGCGCGCGTAGATCTTGAGCTCCGGGAAGTGCCGCTTCACGATCTCCGCCGTCTTCACCGAGGACGCGACGTCGTCGATCGCCAGCACGAAGATCTTCGCCTTGTCGGCGCGCGCCGCGCGGAGCAGGTCGAGCCGGGAGGCGTCGCCGTAATAGATCTTGTTGCCGTACTTGCGGACGAAGTCGACCTGCGTGGCGCTCGCGTCGAGCGCGGTGAAGGGGATCTTCCTCGTGCGGAGGACGCGGGAGACGATCTGGCCGAAGCGGCCGTATCCGGCGATGATGACCTTGGGGTCGCCGTCCTCGATCGCGTCGAACTCCCGCGCTGGGCCGGCCCGCCGCCATCGCTGGAGGAGCAGGTCGCCGAGCGCGATGACGAGCGGCGTGAGCGCCATGGACAGGGTGACCACGACGACGAGGAGGTCGGCGAGGAGCCTGTCCATGATGCCCTGCCCCGCGGCCAGCCCGAAGAGGACGAAGGCGAACTCGCCCCCCTGCGGGAGCGCGAGCGCGAGGTCGCGCGCGGAGCCCACGGCGTGCCCGCTCGCCCTGCCGAGGACGAACAGGACGGCGGCCTTGAGCGCCATCATGCCGAGGACGAGCCCGAGGACGAGCAGCGGCCGCTCGATGAGCAGGCCGATGTTCGCCGACATGCCGACGGCGATGAAGAAGAGCCCCATGAGCAGCCCCTTGAACGGCGCGATGTCGGCCTCGAGCTCGTGGCGGTACTCCGAGTCGGCGAGCAGCACGCCCGCCATGAAGGCGCCGAGCGACATCGACAGGCCCACCTGCACCATGAGGAGCGCCGTGCCGAGCACGACGAGCAGGGCCGCGGCGGTGAAGATCTCGTGGGCGTGGGCGGCGGCGATCGCCCGGAAGACGGGGCGCACGAGGTAACGGCCGCCGGCGACCACGGCGAGCAGCACGGCCACCGCCTTGATCGACGAGGCGAGGGCGCTCCCCTCGGCCGGGGACCCGCCCCCCGGGCCGAGCAGGGGGAGCAGCGCGAGCAGCGGGATGACGGCGAGGTCCTGGAACAGCAGGATCGCGAACGCGGAGCGGCCGTGCTGCGCCTGCATCTGGCCCTTCTCGGCCAGGATCTGCAGCACGAACGCCGTGGACGAGAGCGAGAGCCCGAGGCCGGCGATGGCCGCCGTGTCGGCGCGGTGGCCGAGCGCGACGGCGACGAGCGCGATGAGCGCGCCGGTGACGGCGACCTGCGCGCCGCCGAGCCCGAACACCGCGCGCCGCAGCACCCAGAGCCGCGACGGCTGGAGCTCGAGGCCGATGAGGAAGAGGAGCAGCACCACGCCGAGCTCCGAGAAGTGGAGGATGTTCTCGACGTCGGTGACGATCCGCAGGCCCCAGGGGCCGATGAGCGCGCCTGCGACGAGGTAGCCGAGCACGGCGCCGAGGCCGAGCCGCTTGAACAGCGGCACGGCGACCACGGCGGCGCCGAGAAAGACGGCGGCGTGAGAGAGCAGGCTCATGCGTCGTTGGGTCTCCTTGGGCTCCGCGTCCGGAGCGCGGCTCCGCGTCCGGAGCGCGGCTGCGCGTCCGGAGCGTGCGCCGGACGAGGCGGCGCGCCTAGCGCAAAGCAGGGAGCCCCTGATGCGGGCGAGGCGCCGCGGCCCTACCCTCCGTGGATGACGACGCGCGACGAGATCTGCTGCGCCGGCGGGCCCGGCGGTGCGGCCGCGACAACCGCGATCACCCCCGAGGTCCCGTTCCAGCCGGTCCCCGGGCCGCCTGCGCAGCCAGGGCAGCCCGGCCCGGAGATCCTCCCCCCGACCGAGCCGGGGCGAGAGGTGCCGCATCACCCCGAGCCGCCGCGGCCCGGGCGTGAGGCGCCGCGCGAGGTCCCGCCCGCCCCGCACACCCCCGACAAGGGACCGCCGGCGAGCCCCGAGGTGCCGACGCCGCCGGGCCAGCCGCGGCCGGAGATCCTCGTGCGGCGCGCCTCGGCGGTACGGGCCGGCGCGGCCCCGTGATAAGCACGATCCGCCATGCAGATCGAGCTCATCGCCACGGCAAGCGAAGATTCCGCGTACCTGCCCCGGGTGGGGCTCGGCACCCTCGCGGCGCTCACGCCCCCCGAGGACGAGGTCATCTACACCGACGATGTCGTGCAGCCCTTCGACCTCCAGCGCGACGTCAAGGACGTCGATCTCGTCGGCATCAGCGTCGACAGCAAGACCGCGCGCCGGAGCTACGATATCGCCGCTGCTTACCGCAGGCGCGGCGTCAAGGTGGTGCTCGGGGGCATCCACCCCACGGCCTGCCCCGACGAGGCGATGCAGCACGCCGACGCCGTCGTGGTCGGCGAGGCGGAGGACGCGTGGCCCGTCCTGCTCGCGGACGCGAAGCGCGGTGAGCTCAAACCGATCTACCGTCCGGAGCTGCCGAACCTGGCCGGCAGGCCCCCGCCGCGGCGCGATCTGTTCACCTCCAAGAAGTACATCCCGTTCCAGGTCGTGCAGACGATGCGCGGCTGCCCTTACCCGTGCGAGTTCTGCAGCGTGTCGACGGCGAACGGCACCACGATGCGGTTCCGCCCGACCGACGAGGTGCTGAGCGAGCTCAGGTCGCTCGGCAAGCTCATCATGTTTGCGGACGACAACGTGATGATCCACCGGGCCTACTCCAAGGAGCTGTTCACCCGGATGGTGCCGCTGAAGAAGCACTGGATCGGCCAGTGCTCGCTCGCCGCGGTCAAGCGCCTCGAGAACGTGAAGCTCATGGCCGAGAGCGGGTGCAAGGCGCTCTTCATCGGCTTCGAGAGCATCGACGAGGAGACGGTCAAGTTCACCGGCAAGCGGCAGAACCGGCCCTCGCAGTACAAGGAGACGATGGCGATGCTCCACGATCACGGCATCTCGGTGTGGGGGAGCTTCGTCTTCGGTTTCGACACGGACGATCCCGAGGTGTTCGATCGCACCGTGGAGTTCGGCATCGACATGAAGCTGACGATGGCGCTGTATGCCATCCTCACCCCGTACCCGGCGACGCAGCTGTACCGCCGCCTGAAGGCGGAGGGGCGCCTCACGGACGAGCGCTGGTGGCTGCGCCGCGACCACGACGCCGGCTCACCGTATTTCGTGCCCAAGCAGATGTCCCGGGAGCGGCTCCGGGAGGGCTGGGTGTCGGCGTGGACGAAATTCTACGCGCCGTCCTCGATATGGCGCAGGTTTACCCTGACGCGACAGTCGAGCTGGATTCAGCTGGCCGGCTTCTTCCCGCTGAATTTCATGCAGCACACGCTGGCGCACCGGAAGATCGCGGGCGGCGAGCAGCGCTTCCGGTCCGGCGTGCACATCGAGGAGACGGCCGCTCCGCCCGCGACGCAGCCGCAGCAGGGGCCGCAGCCGCCGCAGCCGGCGAGGGCCAGGGGCGGCCGGCAGCTGCCGATCGTCGGATAGCGTCCTCCGGCCGGGGCGCGTCCGTCCCGCATTCGCCTCCTGCAAGCGGCAATGCAATGCCACAGCGCTCTCCAGGGTCGCGGTGACGCGGTGTTCCGGCGCGGCGCTCCTCGGGCGCGACAGGACGCCGCGCGTCGGCGGCGGGAGCGCCCGCGGCCTTCGTCGAGCGCCCGCGGCCTTCGTCGAGCGCCCGCGGCATTCGTCGAGCGCCCGCGGCTCGCGATCGCCGCAGCTCGCCTGACATGTGAGCCTGTCGACGGCGTCTGGATCTGCGGCGGCGCACCCTCCGCGGGACGCGTTTCCGTGCTGCGCTACAGTAAAGTTGTCGGTTGCTGATTTTGCTACACTCGCGTGAGCTCTGGAATGCCGGGGTGGCGGGCGGGGGTGGATCCGCTTGGTCACCGCATTGCCCTCGAATGGAGGTCTCATGGGTCGACTTCGTTTCTCGTCCTCGCTCCTCATCCTCGTGGGCGCTGCGGTGTCGAGCGCCGGCATCGCGGCTGGCTGCAGCGCGACGGGCAAGCCCGGCGCGTTCAACCCGAGCGGAGGTGGCGACACCGGGGTGGGGGCGGCCGGCGGGCTGGGCGGGGCCGGCGGCGAGGCGGGAGAGGGCAGCGGGGTCGGCGGCCTCGACGGGCTGGGCGGGCTGCTCAACACCGATGGAGGGCAGGAGAACACCCCCGACGTGACGGTGAACCCGTGCGGGAGCGCGTGCGGCGACCGGGAGCTGTGCGCCGGCGCCAACCTCGGCCTGGACGACGATTGCGACGGCGAGATCGACGAGGAGTGCCCCTGCGTCCCCGGCCAGGCGCACTCCTGCTTCCGCGGGGATCCGTCGTTCCGGGACGCCGAGGGCTGCTTCCCCGGCTCCCAGCTCTGCGACGAGACCGGCACGTGGGGCCCGTGCGTCGGCGGCGTGCACGCCGACGAGGGCTGCTATTCGAACAGCTCCATCGCGTGCCACCCGATCCAGTCGCCGCCGTTCGCCGACGTCGATCTCAAGCCGGGCACGGGCATCTTCAGCGCGGATGCGGTCGCGGGCTCCGAGGTGTGGACGGTGGAGTGCCCCGAGGGCGTCGACCCGTGCCCCGGCGTGGGCGGCTCGGACCCGGCGGACGATTTCAAGCCGCTGCAATCGGGCGAGTATACGGTCACGTACACGAAGCGCGTCGCGAGCGGCGAGACCCAGAGCTGCCAGTACCCGCTCTTCGTCGGCGCGGGCGGCCTGCGCGTCGAGCTCCAGTGGGAGCACGACTTCGGCAACGTCGATCTCGACCTGCACCTGCACAAGCCGAACAACACGCAGCCCTGGTCGACGTCGGGCTCGCCCGCGGACTGCGGCTGGAACAACTGCACCATCGAGCACTTCGTGGACTCCACGGAGATCCGCTGGTTCAGCAACACCGCGACGCCGCCGGATCCGGTGAACTGGTACCTCGACCCGGTGGAGAGCAACAACACCTGCTTCTTCGCGCCTCGGGGCGTCGGGGAGGAGTGGCGCGACTACGAGCGCGGCTGCCACAACCCGCGGCTCGACCTCGACAACCGGGAGTGCGATGCCACGGTGAGCGATCCCGACGACCCGGATTTCTGCGCGCCCGAGAACATCAACATCGACTACCCGCCGAAGGGCCAGTGGATGCGGATCGGGGTGCATTACTACGGTGGCCGGGTGAACAAGGATATCCATCCGCGGATCAAGATCTTCTGCAACAGCACCCTCGGCGCCGACCTCGGGCCCACGGGGTTCTTCAGCCCCGAGCGGCCCGTCACCTTCACGCCCGACGACGCGGGCAGCAGGTTCTGGCTCGTGGCCGACGTGCTCTTCCCCGAGCCCGACGAGTGCGGTCAGGCGAACTGCATCGTCCAGCCGATCTACCGGAATGAGGACACGAACACGCCGCTCCTCACCACCGAGGCGTACGTCGAGTCGAGCTTCGGTCCCGCCTACCCGTCGCTCCCGTGACCGGCGGGCGCGCCGCGCGCCCCGCGGATGGCCCCGAGCGATCCGATCCCAGCTGACGAGAGCGAGGAGGCCTGTGCAGGCCTCCGAGCGAGCTCGACCGGTCGACGGGGCGCACCGCGGCTCGTCGAAACGTGCCTGGCCTCCCTGGCACGCACGCTTGCGCTCTGAGGCGCACTGCCGCGCTCGCCGGGCCGATGAGAATCTGTAGTGGTTCGCCCGATAGTGATTTGCCTGACTCGAAGGCTCGGGAAAACGCTCCTCTCCGGCTCTCGTCGGTTCGTTGTCGCCGACGCCGGACGGAGGCCGTGCTAGGGAGCGCTGCGCGTCGCCTGTTGAGCCCGCAAGCTGGTTTTATCTCTCACCGATGAAGGCCGAGGTATCGTGGGCTGCCGTCCCTGCGCGCGCAATCGCGCGCGCCCTCGGGCTGCAGCGTCTCGGCTTTGCTAAGGTACGGTGCTCTTCGCTGTGGCGCTGAGCGGCCGCAGTCTCCCTGCGGCCGCGTGTCGAGGTCCCGAGTGGAGGTCTCATGTTTCATCATCGTGTCCTCACCGTGTTCCCGGTCGTCATCGCAGCCGCGGCGTCGGGCGTCGGCGTCGCGGCGGGCTGCAGCGCCGAAGGCATTCGGTTCGGTTTCGACGGGACGCCGGGGGGCAGCGCGAGCGCCGGCGGGTCGGCCGGCGCCGGCGGGGCGGGCGGCGCCGCCGGCGAGCCGGGCGCCCAGACGGGCGAATCCGACGGCTTCGGCGGCATGCTCAACATCGATGGAGGGGCGACCGAGGAGGCGCCCGACGTGGCGGTCAACCCGTGCGGCAGCGCCTGCGGTCCCGTGGAGCTGTGCGGCGTGGATGAGCTCGGCGTGGACCACGACGGGCTCGACGACGACTGCAACGGGATGATCGACGAGACGTGCGCGTGCATCGCGGGCCAGGCGCACTCTTGCTTTCGCGGCGACCCGTCGTTCCGGCACAGCCCGGGGTGCTACCCCGGCACCCAGCTCTGCGACGAGACGGGCACGTGGGGCCCGTGCGTCGGCGGCGTGCACGCGGACGAGAATTGCCACATGAGGGATGCGACGGGGTGCCACCCGATCCAGGCGGCCCCGTTCGCGAACGTCGACCTGAAGGAGGGCACCGGCTCGTTCAGCGGGGATGCGCTCCCGGGCTCCGAGGTCTGGACCGTGGCCTGCCCGCCGGGTGTGGACCCGTGCCCCTCGGTCGGCGGCTCGGACCCGGCGGACGATTTCAAGCCGCTGCAATCGGGCGAGTACACCGTCACGTACACGAAGCGCGCGGCGGGCGGCGAGACCGCGACCTGCGCCTACCCGCTGTTCGTCGGCGCCCGCGGGCTGCGCGTCGAGCTCGAGTGGGAGCACGATCCGTACAGCGTCGATCTGGACCTCTACCTCCACAAGCCGAACAACACGCAGCCCTGGACGATCGGCGGCTCGAGCGTCGCGTGCGGCTACGGGAACTGCACGCTCGATGGCCTCGTCGAGGGCTCGTCCATCCGCTGGTTCGGCGACGACGCGACGCCGCCCGAGCCGGTGAACTGGTATCTCGATCCGGTGGAGAGCAACAACACGTGCTTCTACGCGCCCCGCGGCGTGGGGGACGCGTGGCGCTCCTACGGCGAGGGATGCCACAACCCGCGGCTCGACCTCGACAACATCGCGTGCCTGCACCGCATCACCGACCCCGACAACCCGAACTTCTGCGCGCCGGAGAACATCAACGTCGACTTCCCGCCGAAGGACGGCTGGATGCGGGTCGCCGTGCACTACTTCGGCGGCACGCCGTCGTTCGACGTGCACCCGCGGATCAAGATCTTCTGCAACGGCGAGCTCGGGGCCGATCTCGGGCCCACCGGCTTCTACGATCCCGAGGAGCCGGTGGCGTTCACCCCGGCGGACTCGGGCGACAGGTTCTGGCTCGTGGCCGACGTCATGTTCCCCGAGCCCGATCCGGGGCAATGCAGCAATCCCACCTGCGTCGTCCGGCCGATCTACCAGGACGAGACGATGAAGACGCCGTTCCTCTCGGACGCGCGGACCGTGGTCAGGCAGTTCGGCCCGCCTTACCCCAGCCTGCCCAGGCCCTGACGTCGCGGCCGGGGGCCGGCGGCGGGCGCGCTCACGCGTCGACGCCGGCCCGCTTGAGGAACGCGAGCGCGGGGCCGAGCGCGTACGCGGGCGCCCTGCCCAGGCGCAGCTGCTCCCCGGTCGACAGGTGGAGGAGCAGCCAGCGCGGCGCGAGGCCCGGCTCGTCGACGTCGGCGTCCCAGGCCGGCGGGGTCGACACGCGGGCGATCGCCTGGATGGGAAAGGTCCGGCGGAAGCCGCGGCCTTCCTGGACGATCTCGGCCCGATCGAAGTCGAGGAGGAACAGGCCGTGGAGCCGGCGGCGCCGGCGGACGACGAGCAGCGCCGCGGTGGCGCCCGCGGTCCACGTCCCCGCGATGAAGAGGATGGGAAAGGGCGCCGCGCGCGCGGCCACGATGCCCACGATGATCAGCGAGGCGGTCAGCGCGAACGCGGCGATGCGGCGCACGGCGAGGTCGAGGTCGTCGCCCGGGCACTCGCAGACGAGCACGGTGGGGCCGAGCGCCCGGATGGCGCCGTCGGCGTTCGAGAGCAGGACGTCTCCCTCAGGCACTGCGTTCCTCCCGATCGGGTGAGGGTGTCACTACCGCAGCCGGGCGGGGGAGGCCATCCCCCCGCGCCGCGCGACGAGCGCCCTCGCCGGGGGCCTGCGGTGAACGCCCGGAACAACCGGGCTTCGAGGATCGATTCGTGTCCTGAGCGCCGTTTCCGCCCGAAGCAGCCCGAGCGAGCCGGGGATTCGCGCGCGGGCGGGCGGAGGCGTCAGTCCACTAACGCTGGCGGCGCCGCGCGGTCGCGGCGGAGGTCGACAGGACACCACCGCACGACCGGAGATTTGCCGCGAAGAAGGGCGATTGGAGGCGTGTGGCACGCGATGTGCCACTGACTCGATGGGGCGACTCGATGGGGCGACTCGATGGGGCGACTCGATGGGGCGACTCGATGGTCGATGGGGACTCGATGGGGCGACTCGATGGGGCGACTCGATGGGGCGACTCGATGGGCGACTCGATGGGGGAGCAGAGACGCCGATCGCGCAATCAGGGCGGCCGTCACGCAGATCGCGTGGGGACGCCGAGGCTCTCATGGGGGCATGCGCGCTCGGGCCGAGCTGCAGGAGGAGGACGCTGCGATGAGTTGGATCGTGAGACTGGCACTGCTCGCGGCGGCCGCGGGCTCGATCGCGGGCTGCGCCGAGGAGCGGAGACCGCTCAGCCAGGTTCAGGCGAACGCGCTGGCGAAATCGTTCTTCGTGGGCGCCGATCTGCAGAGCAAGGAGGACGATCCGGAGTTCTGGACGCGCACCACGGTGGTCGACGTGGGCTACGGCGCCTCGCAGGACGGGCTCTTCTCGTCCTCGTACGCGCAGGCGGAGGTCGCGCGCATCAAGTGGGTCATCCAGGAAGATCTCCTGATCGGGCGCCTCACCTACGAGCGCGTGAACGACACCGACGGCAAGGGCGCCGGCGCCGCCACGGACGACGGCGTCGTGGCCGTCGCGTACAAGATCCTCTCGCATTTCGACGTCCAACGCGATTACAACCGGGCGACGGGGGAGGAGACCAACGTCGTCGTCGAAAACACGACCGACCGCCCCTGGTACGCGCGGGAGTACATGCGCGTCGACTGGTCGAAGAACCTGAACGTCGACTCCTACGACTTCGACACGCTGTCGCTCATCGGCGTCTACGGCGGCGTGCAGTACGAGCCGCTCTCCTATGCCGTGACCGACCCGGGCCACCCCGACGCGCCCCACTTCGACCCCGAGGCGGGATATTTCGACGTCACCAACAAGGCCTTCGCGATGCCCCAGCTCATCGATCTGAGCCACCTCGGGTGGGGCATCGGCAGCTTCCCGGCCTGCATGCTCGACGCGGACTTCCCCGGCGGCACCGCGCCGGTCGGCTCGTGCAACCCGGTCGAGGTCACGCTCCGGCAGTCGTTCCGCCGCGTCGTCGATCGAGACTACGAGCCCGCGGAGTGGGACGGATACCGGTTCCAGGCGTTCGGCCCCTTCGTGCGAGAGCGCTTCGGGTACGCGCGCAACTACGGCATGAGCGACGCCAAGTGGCACCGGATGATCACCCGGTACAACCTCTGGGAGCGCAGCCACTACTACGCCGATCCGGCGCGCATGACGGGCGAGATCCGGTGCTTCACGCCCGAGACGACCCCGGCTCTCGCGGACCCGCACCGCGACGACGACGACAACGGGACCGAGGACGAGTGCGAGGCCGTCACCGGGGCGACGATGGACGTCGATGGAGCGCGGGTGACGGTGGGCCCCGGCTCGCGGTGCGACACGTTCAAGCAGCGATGCACCCTGCCGTACCAGCGCCGAGAGGCCGTGCCGCAAGCCTGGTACGTGACGTCGAACAGCAACCCCGACTATTTCGACGCCACGGCCTCGGCGGCGCACGAGTGGGACGTGGCCCTGCGCAGCGCCGTCGTCACCGCCAAGCACGTCGAGTGCGTCCGGACGACGGGCGACGCGGCGCGCTGCAGCGCGGCGTTCCCGGTCTACGACGGGCAGATGGATGACGGCGCCGACGCCGTCGCGCTCGCGCGCGAGGTCGACGCGTGCCGGCGCGACGCGGCGCGCGCGGGGCAGGGGTGCGACGCCCTCGCCGACGAGCTCGGCGAGCGGCGCGGCTACGCGCCGGGCGTCGTCGCGCTCGCCAAGATGCCCGAGATGATCGTGCTCTGCCACAGCCCGGTCGAGGCCGCCGACCCGGAGGCGTGCGGCGGCCCCCGGCTGCCGGAGGGGGTGACCGCGAGGATGTGCCGCGACGAGCGCCGGAAGGAGGCGGGGCGCGATCCCGCGCTGATGAAGGCGTGCGGGGCGGCGCTGAGCGCGCGGATCGGCGACCTGCGCTATCACCAGATCAACAACTTCGAGGCGCCGCAGTCGCCCTCGGCCTGGGGCATCTACAGCGACTCGGAGGACCCGCTCACCGGCGAGAAGATCGCGTCGAGCATCAACGTCTGGACGCACGTCAACGACCTCTGGAGCCAGGGCATCGTCGACACGGCCCGTTACATCCAGGGAGAGCTGAAGACCGAGGAGGTCACCGACGGCGACTACGTCCGGGACTGGGCGCAGGCGAGCGACGGCGCGTCGAAGGGCGGCGCGCTGCCGCGGCTCACGCGGGAGGAGATCGCCCGGCGGGTCGCCGGGGCCACCGGGGTTACCGCGGAGGACGCCGCCGGGGTCTCCGGCCAGCTGGCGCGCGATCCAGCGCTGCGCGAGGACCTCCGGCGGCTCTCGAAGGAGGTGCGCGCCATCGCGGCCGACGCGACGGCGCCGGACAGCATGCGCGCCGTGTACGAGGCGCGCCGCAAGTCCGCGGTGGGCACCGAGCTCGAGGCGGAGCTCACGACGAAGGCGATCCAGCAGCTCACCGGCGTGGAGGCGCTGCCGCTCACGGACGAGGTGATGCGCTTCGCCTCGCCGCTGCGCGGGGCGAACCCGAGCGTGCAGCGCGAGCTCAGGAACCTGAAGGAGGTGGCGCTGGCCGAGCGCGGCGCGTGCGTGATGCACGAGGCGCCGGCGCCGCTCGCGACCGCCAACCTGGCGGACATCCTGGAGGAGAAATTCGCGAGCAAGCACGGCCGCTTCGGCGAGGGGGACGCCGCGCAGAAGCTGCGGCGCGCCGAGGCCATGCGGCGCTACCTCGCGCAGCGGGCGCACTACGCGGTGGTGCTCCACGAGATGGGCCACTCCGTCGGCCTGCGCCACAACTTCGTGAGCTCGTCCGACGCCTGGGGCTACCGGCCGCAATACTGGCAGCTGCGCACGGACAACGGGCGGGTGAAGGCGCCGTGCGAGACGCTCTCGGAGGACGGCGAGGCGTGCGTCGGGCCGCGCTACTACGACCCCGTCACCGAGGACGAGCGCAAGAACCTGATCTGGATGTTCATGCACTCGTCGACCATGGATTACGCCGGCGAGCCCACGCAGGACCTCATCGGGCTCGGCGCCTACGACTTCGCCGCGGCCCGCATGTTCTACGGCGATGTCGTCTCCGTGCACGCCGATCCGAGCTACGAGGCGGCCACCCCGCGCGGCAAGGGCATGCTCGCCAAGATCGACGACTTCGGCGGCATCCTCGGCATCCAGCCCGAGTACGACGACGAGGACATCCACTACTCCGACCTGCAGAACAAATACGAGCTGATCCGGCCGGGCAGCTGCGTCGAGGTCGACCCGAGCGCCTACAGGCCCGCGGACTGGGACGAGGAGCAGGGCGGCGCCTGGCACCCCGTGCTCGACGGGCACATCGTGCCGGTCGACGGCAAGTACACGCGGTGCCGCCAGCAGAAGGTCGACTACGTGTCGTGGCGCGCGCTGGAGACGCCGAAGGGCGTGAAGGGGCCCTCGGTGGACCCGGCGGGGCGCACCCGCGTCCCCTACGGCTTCGCGAGCGACCGGTGGGCCGATCTCGGCAACCTGAGCGTGTACCGGCACGACAGCGGCGCGGACGCCTATGAGCTCTTCAACTTCTTCATCACGCAGCAGGAGGTGAATCACATCTTCGACAACTACCGCCGCGACCGGCAGGCCTTCAGCGTGCGCGCGGCGTCGGAGCGGACCTTGAACCGCTACAACGCCAAGATGCGCGACGGCGCGAAGGGCCTCGGGCTGGTCGCGAACATCTACCGCGAGTTCGCGCTGGACCGCGGCTACGACTTCGACACGTTCTGGGTGCACGTCGCGGGCGGCCTCTTCCAGCAGAACATCCTCGCGGCCGGGATCGCGTTCGATCACTTCGCGCTCCAGATGGCGCGCCCGCAGCCGGGCGAGCACTTCCTGCCCAAGGGCGATACCGTCCTCCGGTCGTCGAGCGACGTCTTCGGCGACCCCGGGGATACGGTGGTCGTCGTCCCGAACGGCGCCACGGGCTATTTCGGCGACGTGGCCTTCGGCGGCAAGCCGCTCGAGAACGCGCTCGCGGAGGACAAGGGCGAGTACGACTCGTCGTACACGATGAACGCCGGCTCTTACTACGACAAGGCGTGGGTGGCGATGCTGATGACCGAGTCGGTCGACAACTTCGTCAGCGACTCGCGGCACGACTTCCTCGACGCGCGCTACCGCGCGGTCTCGCTCGCCGACGTGTTCCCGGAAGGGTACCGCCGCTGGCTGGCCAACAACCTCACGGGCGACGACGCCATCAAGGGGGTGCGCGTCGAGGCCGACGATCGCGGCCGTCCCGTGAGGGACGCGAGCGGGTATCCGGCCAGCGCGCTCGGCTGGACGTCGTGGTGGAGCGAGGCCGGGCCGGAGAGCTGCTTCCCCGGCGCCGGGAGCATCGTCTGCAGCGCGTACGGCGCGGTCGACAGCGCGCCGTGGAACCCGCGGGCCCCGGCGAAGGTCGCCGTCCTCGACCCCCAGATCGGCTGGGAACAGCAGAAGTTCCTGATCGCCTGGACGCTCCTCTACCTGCCCGAGAACCAGAAGCAGAGATGGCTGGACATGATGCACATCTGGGAGACCGGCGCAGACACCGATCCTGCCTTCCCGAACCGGATCGAGCTCCACCATCCATCCGGGAAGGTGTTCGTGGCGAAGGCGTATGGGACCGAGACCATCTTCGGCAAGGTCGTGCAGAAGGGCATCGGCGCGCGCGTCCTGGAGCACGCCAACGAGCTCCTGGCCAAGGCGTATGTCACGGAGCCCGGCCCCGACCTCGACGGCGACGGCGAGGCGGACTGGCACAAGGTGAAGCTGAGCCCGGAGAGCGGGCAGCCGATCGTGCGGTGGGATCCGACGGTCGCCGCCATCGCGCCTGACGGCGAGGTCTTGCGGGACGGCGTGCCCGGATGCGAGGAGGACTCCGACGCAGACGACGACGACTTCAGCGATTTCTATCGCTGCACCTGCTCCTCGAACCGCGCCTGCGTCGCGCTCGAGGGCTACGTCTCCGTGCCGGTCTTCATCCGCCAGGCGCTGTCGGCGTTCAAGCTGGGCGACCCGACGATGAGGGGCCTCCACTGACCTCGCGCCCGCTCCCACGAGGACCCGAGCGACCCGCGGCGGCGCAATGGTCGTGGCATCTTGCCGCAGGGAGGCGATTCGCCCCATGCGCGCTGCCCGTTCGCCGCGGTCCTCGACGCGGGTCTCCGTGGCGCAGCTCTTGCTGAACTTTTCCATGAAATGACGTGCTGTTGGACACCGCCCGCCCCAGGCATTTCCTGGTTCGATGACGCAGGACGGCCGGACAGGTCGCGGTTCCGACGAGTTGCACCCCCAGCCCGCCATCGTGGAGCTCCGATTCCGCCGTAGCGCCGGTGCATGACACCGGGAACGTAAAGAAGACAGCCGTTCTTGCGTCGCGAGCGTTGAAGCGTCGGTTGCCCGAGGGCACGCACACAGAGAGAAGCAGCCATGGACTTCGAGAATGTCACGCACGTCCAGAAGGCGCAGGCACGCGTAGGGGCGGTGCTGAGCGGCGCGTGGCGGCTGGATGCGCTGATCGGCCTCGGGGGAATGGCGGCTGTCTATGCCGCGACGCATCGGAGCGGGCAGCGGGTCGCGATCAAGCTGCTGCACCCCGAGCGGGCGAGCGACAAGGTGGATCGGGCCCGGTTCCTCCGCGAGAAGGCCATCGTGAACACCGTGAATCACCCCGGGGTCGCGGCGGTGCTCGCGGACGACGTGACCGAGGACGGGTCGCCCTTCCTGGTGATGGAGCTCCTGGAGGGCGAGACCCTCCTCCAGCGCTGGAAGGCGCAGAAGGGCCCGCTCCCTCCGGCCGAGGTCCTCGCCCTGAGCGAGCAGATCCTCGAGGTGCTCGCGGCCGCGCACGAGAACGGGGTCGTTCACCGGGATCTGAAGCCCGACAACATCTTCCTCACCCGCGAGAACGGGGTGAAGATCCTCGACTTCGGCATCGCGCGCCTGCGGGTCCCCTCGTCGCAGACGTCGCTCGCGGGGCTGCGGGCGATGGGGACGCCGGCGTACATGCCGCCCGAGCAGGCGCGCGCGCGCTGGGATCTCGTCGATGCGCGGACGGACATCTGGGCGCTCGGGGCGACGATGTTCTCGCTGCTCACGAACCGGTACGTGCAGGACGCGCCGACCGTCAACGAGCTCTTCTTCCTGCGGATGACGTGTCCGATCCCGTCGCTCGCGCGGATCCAGCCGTCGATGCACGCCGCCGTGGTGCGGGTGGTGGACCGCGCGCTCGAGTTCTCGCAGGCGGACCGCTGGCCGGACGCGCGGTCGATGCTGGCAGCGGTGCGCGAGGCGCAGGCCGCGGTCGGGGTCGCGCCGCCGTCGCGGGCCACGATCGTGCCGCCGTCGCGGGCCACGGTGGCGCCGCCGTCGCGGAGCGCGATCGCGCCGCTGCCCCGGAGCACGGTCGCGCCGCCGCCGCCGCGCGGAGCGCTCGCGCCTTCGTCGAGGGACGTGCGCGACGTCGGCGCGCTGGAGGCGCGGCCGCCGTCCGGTCGCGCTCAGACGCAGACGCGGTCCTCCCGGACGTCGGGGATCTCGTCGCCGGCGTCGCTCGCCACGGTCCCGCGCGCGATCTCGACGATTCCCCGCGCGCCTTGACGCGAGCACTGACCAAAAAGGCACGGAGGGCGCAGAGAATGGGTGCACTCTCTGCGTCTTCCGTGCCTTTTCGGTCGCTCTCGGCGCGGCCTCGACGCCCCGCGGAGGGGTGGGCCGCGCCTCTCGCGGGCGTGCGGCTACGCGTTCAAGCCGGCGAGCAGCTCGCTCGGCCGCAGCACGGCGCGGCGCTCCGACTCCCGCCGGGCCAGGAGCGTCTCGTAGATATCCATGTAGCTTGCCATCATGCGCTCGGCCGAGTAGCGCCCCAGCGCGAGCTTCCGCCCCCGCTTGCCCATCGCCGCGGACCGCCCGGGATCTGCCTTGAGCTCGGCGAGCTTCGCGGCGAGCGCGCCGACGTCGTCCGAGGGCACGAGGAAGCCCGTGTCGCCGTCGGTGATCAGGGCAGGGATGCCGCCCACGGCCGTCGAGACCACGGGCAGGCCGGTGGCCATGGCCTCGACCATGGAGAGCGGCAGCCCCTCCGACGTCGACGAGAGGACGAAGACGTCGCTCGCGGAGAGGAGCTCCGGGACGTCGTGCCGCTCGCCGGCGAACACGACGCGGTCGCTGATGCCGAGCTCCTCGGCGAGGGCGCGCAGCGAGGCGGCCTCCGGCCCGTCCCCGACGAGGAGGAGGCGCCCGTTCTCCGACAGGACACCCGCGTTCGCGGCCGCGCGGAGCAGGAGGGCGTGGTTCTTGACCTGGGACAGGCGCCCGACCGCCCCGGCGACCCACGCGTCCTGGGGGATGCCGAGCTCGGTCCGGATGCGGCGCCGGGCCGCGGAGTCCGGCCTGAACCGGGAGAGATCGATGCCGTTCAGGACGACGTGCAGCTTCGAGCTCGGGACCTCGTTGTGCTTCAGCATGAAGTCGGCCGTCGGCTGCGACACGGCCACGTGCGCGTCGGCGAGCTTGGCCGCCATGTGCCGCAGCCACGCCCGACGGCCCTGATCGAACATGGCGCCGTGCAGCGTGTGGCACACGGGCACGCGGTGGAGCCGGCCCGCGGCCGTCGCGTAGATGAGCGGCAGCTGGTTGTGCGAGTGCACGATGGAGACGCCGTGCTTGGCGAAGAACGCCGCGAGCTTCCCGGGCAGCTTGAGGTCGAAGCCGGGGCGCTTCGGGAGCATGTGGACCGCGACGCCGCGCTCCCGGAGCTGCGCGGCGCGCGGCCCGTCGGGGTTCGTCTCGATGCCCACGACCATCACCTCATGCCCCGCCTCGCGCTGCAGCCCGGCCAGATCCACCACGACCTGCTCCGCGCCTCCCACCTGGAAGGAGTTCAGCACGTGCGCGATCACAAGAGGGTTGTGGCGCGCGCGGGTCATCGGTGCATGCTGGGTCGTCTTCATAGGGTAATCTACGCTCATGGTTCCCCTCTGGGATGCGCTCGGAGGCATGTGGTCTGACCTGAGAGAAACCCCTCCTTCGTGTCCTCGTTCACTGGGGGAAGTTACCACAGAGTCTATGAGGCACGGAGGATTCTCTGTGAATCTCCTCAGCATGCCTCGTACCTCTGGGTTGAAGTGAGGGGATGCCTTCACCAGCCGGTGAGTTGACTACGTGAAAGCACTGCTGTGGCACATGACGACAGCTGTGACAAAGGGCACCACCGCGGCGTCGCGCCGCGGCCTCTCCCCCGAGCACAGCAGCCACGGCGCGCCGGAATTCCGGCAGAAGTCGCCGCGGCCGCGCATTTTTTTCGGTCTCGAGGAAGAGCCCAGTGTTCACGTTGTCACCGGTCGGGCTCCTTGCGAAAAGCGTGCGAGCTGCGCCACGGTTCGGCCCGGCCCTGGACCGCGGTAGGTTGATGGTGTGATTTGTCATACATTGTGGGGGGGGTGGTGACGCGTGGGGCACCTCGCCATCGTGGCGCTTCGCAGCGCGTCGGTGTCCGCGCGGGGGGCTGCGAGCTCGTGACCGGTGGGCTCGCGACGGTGGGGGCTCGCGGGTCCCGCCATGCTGGGCGGCGGGGCGGGCGGGGCGCGGCGTCTCGCCGTGCGTGCGGTGCGCGAGGAGCAGGGCTGAGGGGGTGAGCCAGCTGTCCCCTGTCCTCAGGGCCGTTGTGAAGGGGGACAGGGGGCAGCTGGTCGAGAGGTGGGGCTCACGAGCCCGTGAGCGTGGCCCTGCGGTCGATCGCCGTCAGCGCTCGGGCACCTCGGCGCAGACCGCGAACGTGGTCAGCGCCACGGTCTGCCCCTTCTTGCCGTAGCCGCCCTCGAACACGGCGGTCGAGGTCCAGCCCGCGCGGCCCTCGTCGGCGGCCTCGAGCGGCGAGTTCTCCACCACCCGGCTGGTCGACTGGGCTCCGCCGGAGATCGAGAATCCGCCGCTGAGCACGACCTCACCCGCGCTGCAGAGCGCCTTGACGTTGACGAACGCGCTCGTCGGCCCTGCCTCGCGCGTCACCGAGACCACGCGGATCTTGGCGATGCCGGGCGACCCCATGGGCCCTTGCGGGCCGCGCTCGCCCCTCGGACCCTGCGGACCCTGCAGACCCTGGGTGCCCTTGGCGCCGTCGACGCCCTTGAGGCCCTGGGGACCGATGGCGCCCGGAACACCCGCGGGGCCCTGGGGACCGCGCTCGCCGCGCTCGCCCTTGGGACCTTGCGGACCCTGGGGACCGCGCTCGCCCTCGGTGCCCTGCGGACCCTGGAGGCCCTTGGCGCCGTCGACGCCCTTGAGGCCCTGGGGACCGATGGCGCCCGGAACACCCGCGGGGCCCTGGGGACCGCGCTCGCCGCGCTCGCCCTTGGGTCCTTGCGGCCCCTGGGGACCTTGCGGACCCTGGGGACCGCGCTCGCCCTTGGTGCCTTGCGGACCCTGGGGACCCATCTCGCCCTTGGGGCCCTGGGGACCCTGAGGACCGCGCGCGCCGTCGGCGCCCTTGAGGCCCTGGGGACCGCTGGTGCCCGGAACACCCGCGGGGCCCTGGGGACCGCGCTCGCCGCGCTCGCCCTTGGTGCCTTGCGGACCCTGGGGACCCATCTCGCCCTTGGGGCCCTGGGGACCCTGAGGACCCATCTCGCCCTTGGGGCCCTGGGGACCCTGAGGACCCATCTCGCCCTTGGGGCCCTGGGGACCCTGAGGACCCATCTCGCCCTTGGGGCCCTGGGGACCCTGAGGACCCATCTCGCCCTTGGGGCCCTGGGGACCCTGAGGACCCATCTCGCCCTTGGTGCCCTGGGGACCCTGAGGACCGCGCGCGCCGTCGGCGCCCTTGAGGCCCTGGGGACCGATCTCGCCCCTGAGCCCCTGGGGACCCTGGAGGCCCTTGGCGCCGTCGACGCCCTTGAGGCCATGGGGACCGATGGTGCCCGGAAAACCCGCGCCCTTGAGGCCCTGGGGACCGATGGCGCCCGGAGCGCCCGCCGCGCCCTGGGGGCCGCGCTCGCCCTTGGGGCCCTGCGGACCCTGGAGCCCTTGCGGACCGCGCTCGCCCTTGGGGCCCTGAGGACCCATCTCGCCCTTGGGGCCCTGGGGACCCATGTCGCCCTTGGGGCCCTGGGGACCCTGAGGACCGCGCGCGCCGTCGGCGCCCTTGAGGCCCTGGGGACCGATGGCGCCCGGAGCACCCGCGGGGCCCTGGGGACCCCGCTCGCCGCGCTCAGGACCGATCTCGCCCCTGAGACCCTGGGCACCCTGCAGGCCCTTGGCGCCGTCGACGCCCTTGAGGCCCTGGGGACCGATGGCGCCCGGAGCACCCGCGGGGCCCTGGGGACCCCGCTCGCCGCGCTCGCCCTTGGGGCCCTGGAGACCCTGAGGACCGATCTCGCCCTTGGGCCCTTGAGGGCCGCGCACGCCGTCGATGCCCTTGATGCCCTGCGGGCCGACGAGGCCCTGCGGGCCGACGAGCCCCTGCGGGCCGACGAGCCCCGCCTGCCCCGGCGCGCCCGGCGCGCCCGGCTCGCCGCGCTCGCCCTTGGGGCCCTGGAGACCCTGAGGACCGATCTCGCCCTTGGGCCCCATGGGCCCCTGAGGCCCACGCGCGCCGTCAGCGCCCTTGAAGCCCTGAGGACCGATCTCGCCCTTGGGCCCTTGAGGGCCGCGCACGCCGTCGATGCCCTTGATGCCCTGCGGGCCGACGAGCCCCTGCGGGCCGACGAGCCCCGCCTGCCCCGGCGCGCCCGGCGCGCCCGGCTCGCCGCGCTCGCCCTTGGGCCCCTGCGGACCCTGGGGCCCTTGAGGGCCGCGCTCGCCCTTGGGCCCCTGCGGACCCTGGGGACCGCGCTCGCCCTTGAAGGCCTGCTGGCCCACGAAGCCCTTGCCCCCGCGGGGCTGGGCCACCAGCTCCTCCGAGGCCTGGCACTGGTCCGGGCTGTCCACGCTCCGGAGCTGTCCAGTGTGCTGGTGCTTGCATGCGTAGCTCAAATGGGCGTCAGCCGTGCCCTGATCCGAATCGGCGGCCCAGACCACGCCTGCGCTGGCCATCACGCCCGCAAACCCGGCGACGATTCCAGCAGAAACCGCACTCGCTCGATACTTTCGCATGTGAGTCCGCCTTTCTATCGATTTCGAGCTTTGATGCGCTCGATTCCCGCAGACAGTCGTGTTCAGATCAGGTGGAGCCCACAGGCGAGCGAATCGGGCGAAGGGCGACTCCAGGGCGGATCTCCGCCCTGGCCCTGCGCCGACCTCTCGACGAAAGTCCCACCAATTGCCGGCACGAAAAGCCAGGGCGATGCGTCGATACGACACCCTGCGGGCCACGCCACGACGCGTGGCGCAATCAGGTGCCGCCAGCGCTCGAAGGCTCCAGTCGCCAACCCGATGTGTCTGGAGCGATCCTAAGTTGATGGGGGCGGCTCACCAAGCCCCCTGCCGAGGGCTTGACGACCAGGGCTCCTGTCGATCCGCGGCCACGCATTCGTGGAGCGCTAGGCGGCGGCCGCGCCGGCGAAGCCCGGGCGCGTCGCGGGATCAGAACGAAGGCAGCGCGCGGCGAATGCCTGGAGAAGCAGCGGCCCGCGCCCGCGCAATGGCGCCAGGAGACCATCTCCGCGAAAATGAGGAGACGGCTTCAGCGTTCCGCGTGCGGGCCAAGCGTTCGAAGAGAAAAAAATGAACCACAGAGGCGCAGAGGGCACAGAGGAGAGAGGAAGAAAGAGCTCTTTCTCCTCTTCTTCTCTGTGCCCTCTGTGCCTCTGTAGTTCGTCTTCTCTCGTTCTCGGGATTCCAGGTCGACGAAGGAGGCCTCTGGCGAACGCGAGAGGCACCGCGGGTGCGCTCGGGGCACGCCCCCGCTAGGCGCCCACGCCCGCAGCGCCCGCGACGATCGCCTCCGCGAAATTCCGCGAGAGCCTCCTCGCCGCCTCCCGGCCCGGCATCCCGGCGTGGACCACGAGCGCCGGATCCACCTCGCGCCGCGCCTCCTCCTCGAGCGCCGAAAGCGCCCCGCGCCGCGCCTCGTCGACGCGCCGCCGCTCGGCGGCCGAGAGCCGCGGCCGCACCCAGACGTCGATCGCCCACGAGAGCTTCGCGTGCCGCGCCTCGTCCCGCGCGACGCGCGCCATCACGCGCCGGACCAGCGGATCCCGCGCGAAGCGCCCCTGCCACATGCCGACCAGCGCCCCGTACGTCTCCCGCACGCACCCCTCGGTCGCGTTGTCGATCGCGAGCTCCTCCAGCGATCGGACCGGCCTCGGCTCCACCCGCGGCGGCTGCCAGCGGCCGCCGTAACGCGCCGAGAGGCGCCGCATCACCCGCGCGTGCCGCACCTCGTCGCGCCCGGCGGCGCGCGCCCGCTCCACGAGCGGCCGCGGCGCCCCGTGGTGGGCGAGCTCGCGCCCGAGCACCTCGAAGGCCCAGACGCTCGCCGCCTCGAGCCGCGCCACGTTCGCGAAGTACGCCCCCACCGGCGTCGCGCCCCGGCCCGCGGCCCGCAGCAGCCCCGCCGGCCTCCGGCCGACGCAGGCGCCGGACTCGGACTCGATCACCTCGGTCTCCAGCTCCTGCACGCCGCCGCCCGCGTCGACCCCGAGCACATAGAGCGTGCGCTCGATCGGAGCGCAGGTCGCCGTGTACCGCGTCGCGAGGACCTCGTACGCGTCGCCGTCAGGCCGGACGCCGCCCTCGTCGGGCTTGCTGCAGCGGACGGTGTAGCCTGCCAGCGACGCGGCGAGCACCGCGTCCGCGGGCGCGTCCACGGGGCCGAGCCACGCCCTCACCGCGTCCCGCGTATCGAGGACCGTCACCTCGTCGCCCGTGTTGACGATCAGGATGTGATCCGGGCAGTAATCCACGCAGTCCCCGAGGCGGAACCCCTTCGTCGACGTGGCCGCCGCGATCTCCTCCTCGCACGCGGGCCTGTCCGCCGCCCCGGAGCACTTCTCGCCCACCGACTCGAGCGCGCTCGGCGTCATCGCGCCCGACGGGCTCGCTATCATTCTCAGCTCCACGTAATCGGCAGGAGCCCCGGGCTCGGCGCCCGCCAGGTACGGGGTGCGCCCCTCGCCCGCGCAAGGGATGGGCTCGAAGACGCTGGTGTCGATCCCGCATCCGCCGACGAGGGGCGCGAGCGAGAGCGACAGGACACGAAGCAGGATTCTGTCGATGGGGTTCGAAGAGGCCATATGCGTCCTCACCCAACAAGTTCTGTGCCGCCGAGGACAGCGGGGAGGGCTCGCAGGCTCGCGCGGACGGCGAGCGCTCGCTGGCCTGACATCGTCGTCGCACCGGACGCCCGCGGCACAGCCCGACGAGGGCGGCCGCCGTCGAGCGCGCCGCGCGCCGGCCGCGCAGGCTCGAGGAGCGACCGCGGCCGCGCTGTGCCACGCGCGGGCCGGAGCCGACGCGATGCTGCGCCTGGCCGGCCCCGCGGTGCATCGCCGTGGCGGACCCGGTAAGATGGCGGGATGGTCGCCATCGACAGGAACGAGCCTGACGAAACCCCCGCTGTCCTTTCGACGCAACGCCTGAGCCTGCGCCCCCACCGGCCCTCCGACGTCCCGTTCATGATGCAGCTGAACGCCGATCCCGAGGTGATCCGCTACACGGGGGACCCTGCGTTCGCCAGCGAGGACGAGGCGCGCGCGGTGGTCGCGCGGCTCGCGCACCAGTTCGAGGCCTTCCGCATGGGCCGGTTCATCGCCCTGAGCCGGGAGACGGGGGAGAAGCTCGGCTGGTGCGGGCTGAGGTGGCACGAGGATCTTGGGCTCGCGGATCTCGGATATCGCTTCTTCCGCGAGCACTGGGGCAAGGGCTACGCGACCGAGGCGGGCGCGGCGTGCATCCGGTATGCGTTCGAGGATCTCGGGCTCCCGCGCCTCGTCGCCCACGCGATGCTCGAGAACGCCGCGTCGGTCCGGGTGCTGGAGAAGCTCGGGTTCCGCCGGACGGGGCCGACCGTGTTCAAGGGGCTCGAGGCGGAAGAGTTCGTGCTGCCGAGGCCGGCATGACGGCGGGGATGTCCGGCCTCTGGCGGCGGGCGACGCGGCTCACTCGGGCAGCAGGTAATCGAACGGCTCGCCCACGTTGCCTACCCAGTCCGTCGGGCGCACGCAGAACCGGGCCGGCAGGTCGCGGGGGTCGAGGAAGATGGGGATCCGCCGGTACCGGCGCCACTCGGCCGCCGGATCGTCGCAGTCGGTCGTGTCCGGGGGGCCGAAGCGGTACTCGAAATCCGCGTGCTCCGGCAGGGAGAAGATCGGCTCGACGCGCAGGCCCTCGGCGGCGTCGCCCCCGCGCGAGAGCGCGGGCCGGCGCGACGGCGGGGTCGTGTCGATCGTGGTGAGGACGACCGTGGGGAACGAGAGCGGCTGCCACGCGGCGTCGGGCGTCGCCGTCGGGCCGGCGAGCGCGCAGAGCAGGTGGACCCCCTCGGCCTCGGGCAGCGCGATGGCCGACAGGTCCTGCGAATCGAGCTTGAGCGGCGCCGAGTAGCCCTCTTGCCGGCGGCAGTCGACCTCGCCGGCGCGCCCCAGCTTGTAGCGGAAGAACCCGAGCGCGTCCCGCGCGCCCAGCGTCACCTCCCAGGTGTTCGTCGCGCCCGTCGCCGGATCGCTCGGCCGCTCGCGGGGAGCGGGGTAGGTCAGCACGTCGAGCGCCCGGCCGGCGTCGAGGGCGCAACCCTCGCGATCCAGCGCGAAGCGGCCGTCGTCCCCGAAGCAGGCGCTCACGCCGGTGACGTCGACGGCGTAGCTCGCGCCCTCGACCGACACGCCCGGGGGCGCGCCGACCTCGCACGGCCTGCCGAGGAAGCAGTCGCCGTCGGGCGGGCTCCCCAGGGTCGTGGTGTTGACGACCGCATAGACCCGCTGCGCCTCGTCCAGCACCGGCGAGCCCGAGCTGCCGTTGGCGATGTCGTCGCAGCGGTTCCGGTGCGCGCCGAACCAGTGCCAGCGATACTCGACGATATCGAAGGTGCCCTCCTCGCTGCAGCGAGCGCGCCGCAGGAACTCCACGTCGAGCTGCGGCGCGCCCACCACCGACACGCGCCCCCCCGGCGGCGGCGCCGAGGGCGCGAGCCCGAGCGCGACGACGCCGCGCTCCGCGAGGGCGCCGATCGTGGTGTCGAGCTCGACCACCGCGAGGTCGGTGCCCTTCATCGTCGCATAGCGGATCGCCTTCGCCG
This sequence comes from Sorangium cellulosum So0157-2, assembly GCF_000418325.1. Lineage (GTDB taxonomy): Bacteria > Myxococcota_A > Polyangia > Polyangiales > Polyangiaceae > Sorangium > Sorangium cellulosum_D. The sequence goes on along the minus strand of NC_021658.1, from coordinate 9,391,786 downwards.
GCACCTCCACCTGCGCGCCCTCGGTGTCGCGGAAGTAATTGAAGATCATCCGCAGCTCCGGGGTCGCCTCGGTGTCCACGAACACCGCGTTTGCCGCGGTCTCCGCGGCCCACTCGTGGGTGCAGTGAGCGTTCGTGAGCACGTGGGCCGGCGCCTCGGGGCGCCCCGCGGGGTCGACGAGGAACGCCGTGCAGGCCCCGGAGCCGAGCCCGCCGCTCAGCCGGCCCACCGCCCTGAAAGGCGCGCTGGCCTCGTCCCGCCCCGAGAGGAGCTCGGACTCCCCGTCCCCCGGCCCGCTCCCGCCAGCGCCGGCCTCGCCGCCAGCGCCGGCCTCGCCGCCAGCGCCGGCGCGGTCTCCGCGGCCCACTCGTGGGTGCAGTGAGCGTTCGTGAGCACGTGGGCCGGCGCCTCGGGGCGCCCCGCGGGGTCGACGAGGAACGCCGTGCAGGCCCCGGAGCCGAGCCCGCCGCTCAGCCGGCCCACCGCCCTGAAAGGCGCGCTGGCCTCGTCCCGCCCCGAGAGGAGCTCGGACTCCCCGTCCCCCGGCCCGCTCCCGCCAGCGCCGGCCTCGCCGCCAGCGCCGGCCTCGCCCCCGGCGCCGGCCTCGCCCCCGGCGCCGGCCTCGCCGCCGGCGCCGGCCTCGCCGCCAGCGCCGCTCGCCCCGCCGCCGGCCTGGCCGCCCGCGCCCGAGCCGGCGCTCCCCTGGCCGCCCGCGTCGCCGGGGGGCGACGACGGCGCGCAGGACGCGGACACGAGGCCGGCGCAGGAGAGCAGCCCTGCGATCATCAGCGAGAGAGGACGCGAATTCATCGATCGAGCTCCTTGATGGCGAGACGCCGTAGCTTACCCGGTGCCCCTGCCGCTCGCCCGGCGCGATCCTGCTCGAGCGGCCCGCGCCCCTCCTTGACGCGCGGCTGAGGCCGCTCCATAAGTTGGTTGTACGACCAACCAACAAACCGGCGCCAGCGAGCGCAGGAGCGGCAGGATGCCTCGCCCCTCGAACACCGCGGAACGTCGAGCCCAGATCGCGCGCGCTCTCCTGGAGGTCATGGCGGAGCGCGGCTACGAGGGGGCGTCCATCGGGGCCGTCGCCGCGGCGGCCCACATCGCGCCGGGGCTCGTCCACTACCACTTCGAGAGCAAGCGAGAGATCCTGCTCGCCGCCGTCGAGCTGCTCGCGCGGGACCATGAAGATCGGATCGAGCGGCGGCTCGCCGCCGCGGCGGGCGATCCCGAGGCCGAGCTCCGCGCGTTCATCGACGCGCACCTGCGGGTGGGCGAGGGGGCCGACCCGCGGGCGCTCGCCTGCTGGATCTGCGTGAGCGGCGAGGCGCTCCGGGACGCGGATGTCCGGAAGGCGTTCGCGGGCGCGCTCGAGGGCGCGGTGAAGAAGCTCGCCGCGATCGTGCGGCGCGGCGTTCGGGCGCGGGTGTTCTCCTGCGCGCGGGGCGACGTGGACGCCGCGGCTGCGGCGATCGTGGCCGCCGTTCAGGGGTACTTCGTGCTCGCGGCCACGGCGCGCGAGCTCATCCCCCCGGGCTCGGCCGCCGGCGCGACGTGGGCGATGGCGTCGGGGCTCCTCGGCCTCTCCTCCGCCGCCAGGAAGGCGAGCCGCTGATGCGCTCTCCCCACCTGTCCTGGCGACGCCTCGGGCTCTTGGCGTCGCTGTATATGTGCCAGGGGCTCCCGTTCGGCTTCTTCACCCAGGCGCTCCCGGTCCTCCTGCGCAAGCAGGGGATCTCGCTCGAGGGCATCGGGCTCGCCTCCCTGCTCGCGCTCCCGTGGGCGCTCAAGTTCCTCTGGGCGCCGCTCGTCGATCGGTTCTTCTTCCCCCGGCTCGGGCGCCGCCGCTCGTGGATCCTCCCCTTGCAAGGGCTCACGATCGCGGCGCTCGGGCTCCTCGCGCTGCGGGACCCGGGGGAGGGGCTCTCCTCGGTGCTCGCGGCGGTGCTGATCGTCAATCTGCTCTCCGCCACCCAGGACATCGCCACGGACGGCCTGGCGGTGGACCTCCTGGCGCCGGGCGAGCGGGGCCTGGCCAACGGCATCCAGGTGGCCGGGTATCGGGCCGGGATGATCGTGGGCGGCGGGGCGCTGCTCGTCCTCTTCGACCGGCTGGGCTGGGGGCTCACCTTCGCGCTCATGGCGCTGTCGATTGCCCTCCTGAGCATTCCCACGCTGCTCGCCCGCGAGGCGGCGTGTGGGCGCGAGGGGGCTCGCTCTTCCTCGGTCGTCGCGATCGCCACCTCGTTCTGGAAGCGCCCTCATGCCCGGCAGGTGCTCGCGCTCATCGTCGTGTACAAGCTCGGCGACGCCTTCGCGGTGGGCATGCTGCGGCCGTTCCTCACCGATCTCGGCCTCTCCCTCGCGGACATCGGGTGGCTCCTTGGGGCGGTGGGGTTCGTCGCGGGGCTGCTCGGCGCGCTGGCCGGCGGGGCGCTGGTGCTGCGGCTCGTGCGGCGCTCGTCGCTGGTCGGCTTCGCCGTCCTCCAGGCGGCGAGCGTGCTCGGGTACGCGTACGCCGCCCGGGCCGAGGCAGGGGTGCCGCTGCTGGCGGCCCTCTGCGCGTTCGAGCACTTCGCCGGCGGGATGGCCACGGCGGCGCTCTTCACGTGCATGATGGACTGGACCGATCGGGAGAGCGCCGCCACGGATTACACCCTCCAGGCGAGCGCGATGGTGATCGCCACGGGGGTCGCCTCGGCGGCGAGCGGCTTCTCCGCGGGGCGCCTCGGCTATCCGCTGCACTTCAGCCTGGCGGCCGTCCTGGCGGCGCTCTCGCCGGTCCTCGCTTACCTGCTGTTTCCGAGCGCGCGCCTCCCCGCGAAGCTCGCGCTCGAGGAGGCGTCGCAGGGCCAGAGCGACAAGCACCCTGCTCAGGCGCCTTGTCTCACGGACCGGTGTACGAGACGCGGTAGATGATGCCGCTCGTGTCGTCGCTCACGAGGAGAGACCCGTCCGGCATCTGGAGGAGCCCGGCGGGGCGCCCGAAGGTGGCGCGGCCGTCCTCGATGAGCCATCCGGTGATGAAGTCCTCGAAGCCCGTCGGCGTGTGGGTCGCGTCGTCGAAGAGGACGCGCACCACCTTGTAGCCCACCGGCGGGTAACGGTTCCACGACCCGCGCATCGCGACGAACGCGTCGTTCTTGTACTCGGCCGGGAACTGGTCGCCCGTGTAGAAGCGGAAATCGATGGGCGCGCTGTGCGCGTCGTAGATGAGCACCGCGGGCTCGGTGGCGGCGGCGTAGTCCTGTTTCGTCGTGTCGGGCGGGTCGTCCATGATCGGATCGAGCCCCCGCTCGCCGGGGCCGCTCGAGTACACATAAGGCCAGCCGTAGTTGTTGCCCTCGACGAGCCGGTTGAGCTCCTCGGGAGGCACGACGTTGCCGCGCTGGTCGCTGCCGTGATCCATGCCCCAGAGCTCGTCGGTGCCCGGGTACCAGTCGAAGCCGATGGTGTTGCGCAGGCCCTTGGCGAAGACGGTGCGGTCCTGCTGCGTCTGGGGGCCGAGCGATGGGTCGATGAGCAGCAGGGCGGCGTGCTCGGGGTTCGTCTCGGCGCACGCGTTGCAGCTGCTGCCTACCGAGAACAGAAGGGATGTCCCGTCGGGGGTGAGGCGCATCGTGCGCTTGCCGTGCTGGCCGCCGTCGGGCAGATCGGTGATCAAGGTCGACGCGTCGCCGAGGCGGCCGTCGCCGTCGATGGGGGCGGAGTAAAGGCTCGTCGCCGTCGCCAGGTACATGGTGTCGCGCTCGGCGTTGAGCGCGATGCCGTGCAGGGTCTCGAAGCCCGGACCCCCCGTGAACACCTTCGTCGACTCGTCCGCCGCCCCGTTGCCGTCGGTGTCGCGCAGGAGCAGCACGTCCCCGGTCGTCGGCCGCGTGACGTACACCCCGCCGCCGGGGGCGAGCTCCATCATGCGCGCATTGTCGGCCCCTCGCGCAAACACGCTGATCGTGAACCCCGGCTTCGTCTTGAGCTTTTCGAGCAGCTCGTCGGAGAACGGCCGCTCCTCGGGCCGGAAGGTGTTGTCGTTCTCCGGGCTGTACCCCCCGGCGCCGCCGCTGCCGCCCTCACCGCCGCTGCCGCCCTCGCCGCCGCTGCCGCCCCCGCCGCCGCTGCCGCCCTCGCCGCCGCTGCCGCCCTCGCCGCCTGCGCCCTGGCCGCCCCCTCCTGCCTGCGCGCCCTGATCCGATGGCGCGCCGCCGCTCCCTCCGGAGCCGGCCTGGACGTCGGCGGGCTGAACGCCGCCTTCCTCGCCGCACGCCGCGACGAGCAACAGGATGAGCAAAGGCGCAAATTGCCGTTTCATGCGAGCGACCCTTTCCGCAAGAGAGGCCCCGGGTGCGTCGGGGACCGCCCTCCGCCCGGAACCCTCGCTGGATGACTTGTTCGGACGAGGGTCGAAGCACGCCGCGTACCTGTTGGGAGCCCGGCGGGTAAGCGAGGACCTCTTACAAACTGGCTACCCGCGCGCTGTGGCACGATGGCTCGGCGCCGGCCTGCGCGTGGCAGAAAGGCACGCCGGCGCGCCGCGCCGCCGAGCGCCCTGCTACAGTGCGGCCCATCGTGCACGCCACCACGAAGCTGATGCTCATCCGGCACGGGGAGACCGACGACAACCGCGCGCAGGTGTTCCAGGGACAGGCGGGGCGCGGGCTCAACGCGCGAGGGCGCGAGCAGGCCGCGCGGCTCGCGGCGCGGTTCGCCGGCGCGCGGCTCCGGCTCGCGGCCGTCTACTGCTCCGACCTCGAGCGGGCCGAGGAGACGGCGGCGCGCCTCGCCTCGGCGCTGGGCCTCCGGGCGGTCGCGGACCCTGCGCTGCGGGAGGTGAGCCTCGGCGCCTGGCAGGGGCTCAGCCGCGGCGAGGTGCAGGCGCGCTTCCCGGAGGAGTGGGCCGCATGGCGGAGCGGCGTCGATGGCCGGCGCGGGGGCGGCGAGACGTACGCGGAGCTCGGCGATCGGATGATGCGCGCGCTCGACCGGATCGCGGCGCGGCACGCCGGCGAAGCGGTCGGGGTCGTCTCCCACGGCGCGGCCATCAAGACCGCGGTCGGGCGGATGCTCCAGATGGACGGAAGCGGGCTGAAGGCGCTCCAGGTGCCGGCGAACACGGGCGTCTCCCTGATCGAGCACGACCCGAAGAGCGGCTACCGCGTCGTCGTCTGGAACGACGCCGCTCACCTCGGCGACGCGCTGGTCGAGGCGCTCTCCGCGCCTCCGGCGTGAGGCGCGGCGGCGGCGCCGGAGCGCCAGACGACGGACACGGGCGGTCAGACGTCGGACCTCGGAGAGCCGGCGAGCGCTCAGGGCGTGCGCCGCCGCGACGGCCGCGAAGCTGGCCTGTCGGCGCGAGCGATTTCTCCCGAACGCATCACGCCGGCGGGCGCGCGGGGCCCAGGCCGTCCGTGTCGGGCTCCGCCTCGGCCGCGTTCAAGGGGAGCTCGACGATGAACGAGGCGCCGGCGCCCGGCTCGCTCTCCACGCGGATGGTGCCGCCATGCGCGGTCGCGATCCATCGGACGATGTAGAGCCCGAGGCCGAGGCCGCCGAAGTTCCGGACCGACACCGCGCGCTCGAAGCGCTCGAAGATCCTCGCCTGATCCGCCTCCGCGATGCCTATGCCGTGATCGCGGACCACGAGCAGCGCCCGATCGGGCTGGCCGCGCACGATGACGTGAATGGGGCCTCCGGCGCCATATTTCATCGCGTTCGACAGGAGGTTGATGAGGACCTGCTCCATGCGAGACGGATCCCAGCGCCCGACCACGGCCTCGTCCAGATCGAGCTGGACGCCGCAGCGGGCGTCGGCGAGCTGCTGGCTCATCCGCTCGACGACCTCGCGCACCAGGGCCGCCAGATCGACCGGCGCGCGCGCGAGCGTCAGCCGCCCGGCGCTCAGCCGCGTCACGTCGAGCAGCTCGTTGACGAGGTGCGCGAGCCGCGCGATCTGCCGATTCAAGACCTGCAGCGCCGCGTCCATCCGCTCCGGGGCGACCTCGGAGCGCTGGTAGCGTCGCAGCAGCCGCTCGATGAGGTGCGCCTGCATCTTGAGCGAGGTCAGCGGGGTCTTGAGCTCGTGCGAGGCGACGAGGAGGAACTCGTCCCGCCGCTCGATCGCCTGCTGGGCCTCGGCGAACAGGCGGGCGTTGTCGAGCGCCAGCGCCGCGCGGGCGCCCAGCTCCTCGGCCAGCCACAGGTCGGCTGGGCCGTAATCGCGCCGAGGCCCCGCCAGCAGCAGGAGCATGACCCCGAAGCAGCGGTCGCGCGCGAGGAGCGGAACCCGGAGGAAGGCGTGAACGCCGAGCCGCCCGAGGAGCGGCGCGGCGCCGATGTCGCCGACCTCGGACCGGGCCGGCGCCGCCGTCGTCAGAGGTCGCACCGCGTCCCTCACGGCGTCGAGCAGCTCCGCGGGCACGCCGGCAGCGGCCGTGTGCCCCGGGGCGTCGGGATCGAGGCGCATGTCGACGACGCACCGGTCGGCCAGCTCGGGGACCGCGAGCTGCGCCACGCTCTCGAGGGTCGCGCTGTAGCCGAGGGCCATCAGCCTGCGGCTCGCCTCGGCCAGGAAGCGCTCGGCCCGCTCGGTCCGCTTGCGCTCGGTGATGTCGGTGGAGATGCCGCACAGCACGCCCGACATGACCCCCTCGCCGAGCGGGAACTTGACCGACAGGAAGGTGCGGGGTCCGTCCGCCAGCAGCACCTCCTCCTCGCACTCCAGCGGTTCGCCCACGTCGAGCACGCGCCGGTCGTTGTCCTGGAGGGCCCCGACGGTCGGCCCAGGAAAGAGCGCGGCGTCGGTCTTTCCGAGGATCTCGTGGCGCGGCAGGCGCACGAGATGGCCCGCCTGCCGGTTGACGAGCACATACCGGCCCTCGCGGTCCTTCAGGTAGATGGCCGCGGCCGAGTTGTCGACGATCGCCTGGAGGGTGGCCTGGTTCGCCTGGAGCGCCTGCTCCGCCCGCTGGCGCTCGGCGTTCTCCTGCTCGACCTGGGAATAGAGCAGGGCGTTCTCCAGCGAGATGGCCGACTGCGACGCGAGCAGCTCGAGCACGCTGAGCCGCGCTGGGGTGAACGCGCCGGCGACGAGCTTGTTCTCCAGGTACAGCAGGCCGAGCAAGCGGGCCTGCCGCACGATGGGCAGGCACAGCACCGATCTCGGCTGCTTCCGGGCGAAGTACGCGTCCTCCGAGAACGGGTGCCTGGCGGCGGCGTCGTCGAGGAGCACGCGCTCCTGGCTGCGACGAACGTAGTTGAGGATGGACCGCGGCAGCGCCGCCGCCGCCTCGCCCGCGTCGAGCAGCCGCGCCGCGCCGCCGGACGCCGCGATCACCGCCGCGGTCGACAGGCGATCTTCCCGGACCAGGAGCACATAACCCTCCTCGGCGCCCGCGTGCTCGACCACGATGCGCAGCAGCATCTCGAGCAGGCGCGGGAGCTTGAGCTCACCGGAGATGCTCTGCGCGGCCTTGACCACCGACAGGACGTCGAACTGCTCGGCCCGCACGGCGAAGGTGACCGTGGGCGCGATCGGCTTGCGCTCGACGAGGAAGGGATAGCGCTGGTCGAGCTGCTCCACCTTGGCGTGGGCGCCCCAGCGGAAGTACGCGGCGCGGGCCTTTTGCAGGTAAGCGTCGGCGGGCGTGGACAGGCCGCGCGCGCGGTAGAACCCCGCGGCGAGCTCGCAGGCGATGGCCTCGTGGTGGACGAAGCCGTGCTCGCGCGCCGACGCGATGGCCTGCTCGTAGCGCCGGGCGGCCTCCCCCTCCTGCCCGCGGAGCCGGGCGATCTCGGCGCAGACGAGGGCGTGCTTGTGGAGGAAGTTCGGAGGACAGCTCTCCGCCCACTCGCCGAGCTGCCGCTCGCAGTCGAGCAGCGCTCGGGGGAGCTCCTCGCGCGGAGACGCCTCGTCCGAGACCGCGGCGAGCGCGAGCGCGTGGACATAGAAGCTCTCGACGACGAGCGCGTGCGCGTCGTTCCTCCAGTCGTAATCGACGACCAGGCGGGACGACGCCGCGAGCGCCTCGGCCGGAATGCCGAGGACGAACAGCGCCTGCGCCTTCAGGCTGAAGTAGATGCTGCGCGCGCTGCCCGCGGCCCCTGAGAGGAGCCAGCCCTCGAAGGCCTCCTGGTCGAGCTTGGACCCGTCCAGCATCGGAAAATCGACCGGCCGCCCGCGCAGCGCCTGGATGAGGTACCGGACGCCGAGCAGGGAGCCATGAACGAACGTGTAGCCGGCCTTGCGCACGAACCCCATCCGGTCCTCGGTCTGGTGGAGGACGTCCTCCAGCGGCTCGCCGCAGAGCAGCGGGAACGCCGCTGCCCAGATGCAGTTGTAACAGGCGTTGTTCCAGTCGCCGCACTCGACCGCGGCGTTGAAGCCGAGGCGTGCATAGGAGAAGGTCTCCCGGTAGTGGCGCGTCCAGAAGATCACCTGCTGCGCGAGCAGCGTGAACACCGAGGCCTTCGTGGCGAGGACGGGGCTCCTGTCCGCCAGGTCGTAGGCGAGCTTGCCGAACAGATACGCCTCTTCGTATCTCCCGAACCTCGGGGCGAGCACCCTCGCGAAGGCGGCATACGCGTGGGCGGAGGTCTCCGCGTTGCCGTGGCGGAGGCTGAGCTTGACCATGCGCACGACGAGCAGATAGTGCAGGTTCTGGTCGACGAAGAAGGCAGGGATGATGACGCCCCGGAGGACGCCCATCGCGACCTTGATCTCCGGGTGCGTCATGGCGGGCAGATCGAGCAGGCCCTCGATGCGCCGGTCGCCCAAAAGCTTCCAGACGGCCTCGGTCTCCTCTTCGGCCTGCGCGTCGGTGGCGGGGAGCGACACCTCGACGTCCCAGGCGCGGAGGCACGAGAGCCCGATCTCCACGGCGCGCGCGGGTCGCCCGCGGGTGGCGTTCAGCGCGACGGCGAGCTCGACGACCGCGGCCCGTTCGGCCCTGCTCCTCGCGCGCTCCGTGAGCTCTGCGAGCAGCCGCTCGGCCTCGTCGAAGCTGCCGGTGACGTACGCGGCGCGCGCGCGCTCCAGGCCGAGGTCGTAGGCGAGCTCGTAGTGCGTCTCCCAGCGCTCCTCGGGGAGGAGCGCCGTGCCCGCGGCGAAGAGGGACGCGGCGGTCTCGTGGGCCGCCGCCGCCTCGGCCCTCCGGCCGGCGCGCAGGTTCAGCGCGGCGAGCTCGGCCCGCTCGGCCGGAGAGCGGATGAGCGCGGCGCCGCGGTTGAGGTGGCCCACGATGTCGAAGAGCGTCTCCTCGCGCTCGGCCGCGCTCCGCCCCTCCAGCAGCAGCCGGCCGATACAGAGGTGCACCTCGGCGAGCTGCGCCGCCGGGATGAGCGCCTGGGCGGCCTGCTGCACCCGGTCGTGGACGAACCGGTACGCGCCGTTCCGGCGGAGCAGCAGCCCTTCTCGCGCGGCCTCCGAGAGCGCCTCGGAGAGCTCCGCCGCGGGGCGCTTCGCGACCACCGCGAGCGTGTCGAGCGTCAGGCTGCTGCCGAGGCACGCGGCGAGCTTGAGCGCGTCCTGCGCCGGGGCCGAGAGCCGCTTCAGCTTGCCCACCATCAGATCGACGACGTTGTCGCTGAAGCCCTTGTCGCGGATCGCGGCGATGTCCCAGCGAAAGGCGCCCGCCTCGGCGTCGAAGGCGATGAGCCTCCCCTGGTGCAGATCCATCAGGAACTGGATCGCGAAGAAGGGGTTGCCGCCGGTCTTCTCGTGGACGAGCTGGGCGAGCGGCTCGACCTGCTCGGCCGGGGCGTGGAGCGCGCCGGCGACGAGCGCTCCGACGTCGGACGCGGAGAGCGGCGCGAGGACGATGTCGCTGACCAGGGCGCCGCGCCGCCGCGCGTCGGCCAGCATGAGCGCGAGCGGGTGCGCCGGGCCGACCTCGCTGTCCCGGAAGGCGCCGATCAGCAAGAGGTGCTCGGCCTCGGCGTAGGTGACGAGCTGATCGAGCAGCTGGAGGCTCCCGGCGTCGGCCCACTGGAGATCGTCGAGGAAGAGCACCATCGGGGGCTCCTCGTGGACGCACGCCGCGACGAAGCGCTGGAGCGTCGCGTGGAACCGGTGCCGGGCCTCGACCGCGGGGAGCTCCGGCGCGGGCGGCTGCGGGCCGAGGAGCAGCTCGAGCTCGGGGAGCACGCCGGCGAGCAGCCCGCCGCTCGCGCCGAGCGCCTCCCGCAGGCGCTGCCTCCAGCGCTCGAGCTCCTCCTCGCTCACGCACAGGATCTCCTGCACGAGGCCGCGGAACGCCTGGAGGAAGGCGTGGTAGGGGACGTCCCGCTTGAGCTGCTCGAACTTGCCCGAGAGGAAGAAGCCCCGCTCGCGCACGACCGGCCGGTGCAGCTCGGCCACGAGCGAGGACTTGCCGACGCCCGAGTACCCCGACACGAGCACGAGCTCCGGCCGGCCACGGGCCGCCACGCGCTCGAAGACGGCGAGCAGCGCCTCGACCTCGCGCTCGCGGCCGTACAGCCGCTCCGGGATCTGGAACCGATCCGAGGCGTCGCGCTGCCCGAGCGGGAAGGCCTCGACGGCGCCGCGCGACCGGAGCTCGGCGAAGCACCGGTCGAGGTCGTGCTGCAGGCCGAGCGCGCTCTGGTAACGCTCCTCCGCGGCCTTGGCCAGGAGCTTGAGCACGATCGCCGACAGCTGCGGGGGGATCGAGGGGACGAGCGCGTGCGGCGGGGGCGGCGTCAGGGCGATGTGGCAATGCACCCACTCCACGGGATCGCTCGCCTGGAAGGGCAGGGTGCCGGTCAGCAGCTCGTAGAAGGTGACGCCGAGGGAGTAGAGGTCGGACCGCTCGTCGATGGAGCGGTTCATCCGGCCGGTCTGCTCCGGCGCCATGTACGCGAGCGTCCCCGCGATCAGCGCGTCGTGGGCGAGGTCCTCCGGCCCGCGGGGCGAGGTGCAGGCGATCCCGAGATCGGTGATCTTCACCTCCCCGGTGTCGGGGTTGTAGAGCAGGTTCTGGGGCTTGATGTCCCTGTGGACGACGTGGTGCCGGTGCAGCTCGGCGAGCGCGGCGGAGAGGCGCAGGGCGAGGGGGAAGAAGCGCTCGAGCGGCATCGGCCCGCGCTGGATCAGGTCGAGCGAGCGGCCGCCGAAGTCCTCCAGGACCAGCGCCACCTGGTCGCCGAACGCCTCGATCCCGTGCGCCTTGACGATGACGGGCGCGTCGAGCCCCCTCGCCACCTCGTGCTCGTGGTGGAGCCGCCCGAGGGCGTGGGGGCTCGCGTGGTCGCGCCGCAGGACCTTGAGCACGACCGGCCGGCCGTCCTCCGCGCGCCTGGCTCGGTAGAGGATCGTATCTGCCCCGGTGTGCAGGACCTCCAGCACGAGGTAGCGTGAGCTCTGGGGCATGGGGAGATCTTCGAAAGCCGGGCGGCTCCCGAGGCGCCGACGTGGGTCCTGATGTTGCCAAAAGTGCGGCGCTTCGCCACGGACAAATGGCGGCGCGGCGCCGCGTCGGCTCGCTCGCTGCGCGCTCCCGTCAGCGCTCGACGTCCGTCCCGTTCGTAACGATGCTGCGGGAGCGGACCCGTTGTGATCGAACGCGATCGCGAGGACATGGCCGGAATCGGCCCCCCGCGGCGCGGTGCGCCATGGGAAGCTATCACGGGGTGCACCACGGACATCCACGCTTGGACCAACCACTGCATTGTTGGGCCCAGACCACTCGCCATCGTGAGATGTCGTATCTGGGCCGCCTGCGCGAGGTCATGTGATCTCTCAGGCATACGGACGAATGGCGGCGCGCCGGCTCGCCTGCGGCGCCCTCCCGATCAGGCCTGCGGGGAGCGGCCGTCGCGCCGCGGGACGCCGTACCTGGACAGCACCTCACGGACGCGATCCAGCGGAATGGCCTCCACCGTACGGCCGTTTCCCGCGGTGGTCTCGGCCGTGAAGAGCGAGTTGTAGATGGCCTCTTCGGTCGCCTCGATCACGGCCTGGAACAGCGCCGAGGTCTCCTCGTTGGCGAGCTCCGTCGTCACGAGCCGCCTCGCGCCGGAGGGGCGCCGGACCGAGGCGCTCGTCGAAAAGGCGACCGCGTAGTCCCCGGAGCCGCTGGCGGCGGAGGAGCCCGTGCGCGCCAGGCCGAAGAGCGCGCGGGCCGCGAGGCGACCGAGGTTGCGATCCGAGAGCGGCGCGTCGGTCGCGACCACGATGAGGATGGACCCGCCGCCCGGGTCCGGATCGAGCTCCGCGCGGAAGGCGTGCTGGCCGAGCTCCTCGCCGACGGGCGCCCCTATCACCCGCAGCACGCCGCCGAAGTTCGACTGGACGAGCACGCCGACGGACGCGCCGCCGAGCGACGACGGCAGCGCCCGCGAGGCGGTGCCGATCCCGCCCTTCCATCCGAACGCGACCGTCCCCGTGCCCGCGCCCACGCACCCCTCCGGCACGGGCCCTCCGCGCGCCGAGGCGAGCGCCGCGCGCACGTGCGCGGCGGTGATCGGCCGGCGCCGGATCGCGTTGAGCACGCCGTCGTTGGTCTCGCCGACGACCGGGTTGAGCGAGCGCACCTCCTCCATGCCCGGCTGCTCCAGCATCCATTCGACGAGGGCGTCTGCCGCTCGGAACACGGAGAGCGTGCTCGTGAGGAGGAGGGGAGTCTCGAGCTCGCCCAGCTCGCGGACCTGCGTCGCGCCGACGAGCTTGCCGAACCCGTTGCCCACGTGGATCGCCGCGGGGACGCGATCGAGATAGAGATTCTCTCCGTGCGGGAGGACGGCGGTGACGCCGGTGCGGATCGCGTCGCCTTCGACGACGGTGGCGTGGCCGACGCGCACGCCGCCCACGTCGGTGATCGCGTTCAGCGGGCCCGGGTCGAAGATCCCGGGCGCGACGCCGAGATCACGGGCGCGCACGGCGCCCCCTGCCGGATCCATGGAGCGGGGCGCGACGGGCGCGCGGCCTGCCTCGTCCGGACAGCAGGCGCTCGCGCCCTGGCGGCGAGATGCGGTCGGCCGCGGCGTGCGCCCGGGTGACGGGAGGCGGCGAGCAGCGGTGTCTGGCGCTCATGGGGAGAGGTGGTTCAACCTCCGTGCCAGGTGCGCCGGTCGCGCGGATCAGGCCGTGTCTGCATCCGCGCGGCGAACGCGGAGCTGCTTGCCGTCGAAGGCGATCACGAGGACGTGGACGGGATCGGCCCCGGCGGCGCGGAGCTCCGCGGCGTAGTCCTTCCCGCGCACCTGCTCGATGCCGTCGTCGAGCGCCTGCTCGAGCGTGCGCTTGCCCCTCGCCACCTTGAGCTCCAGCACCAGGCCGGGCTGTCCAGGCTCGTTGGGCAGGACGAGCACGTCCGGGCGACCTTCCCCGGACTCCCGGTTCGATCGCACCCGGTGGCCCGGCTCGAGCGCGGCGAGGAGGCCCAGCACGAAGACCTGATAGACGCTCTCCGGCGTGTTCGCGGCATCGGCGCCGAGGTCGTGATACGAGAGGACGTTCTTCACGAAGGCGCCGAGCTGCCGCTCGACCAGCGCCGCGTCGCCCCCGAGCAGCCCGTGGAGCAGCCGGTGCAGGTCGGCGCCGTGGTCGCGCAACCGCGCCTCCAGCAACTCCTGGAACGTGCCGGAGTAGATCAGCCGCACCTCGCGGTTGGGAACGGAGAGGTGGTGAGCCGCCTGCGCCATCGGGCCGCGGGGGCGCTTCTCCGCCTTCAGATAGCCGGAGAACACGAGCAGGCTCCAGAGCGCCGCGTCGCTCTGATCGACCCGATCGAGCGCCACGTTCTCGTCGAGCACCGTCTCGAACCCATCCCCGCGCAGGAGCGCCTCCAGCATGGGCCCGAGGCGCGCGGCATGCTTCTTCAGCGTGGCCCTGATGAGATCGTTGGAGCTGGTGTTGAGCCAGTATGGCTTGAGCTCCGGCTCCGCGTCGGCGAGGTACGAGAGCACCGACCAGGGGTTGTAGATGACCGTGCCGCCGAAGTCGTAGCCGTTGTACCAGGCCCGGACGAGGCCCATCGCGTCGTGCTGGCCAGCCCTGGCCAGGAGCGCCTCGACCTCCGGCTCGGTGAAGCCGAAGCAGGTGGAGAAGGTCTTCTGCAGCAGCGTGTACACCGCCAGGTTGTTCAGGCCGGAAAAGATGCTCTCGCGCGCGATGCGCAGGATGCCCGTGACCACCCCGCGCTCGAGGTGCGGGTTGTCCTTGAGGCCGACGGTCAGGATCGCGCGGAAGAACTCGAGGATCTCCCGGGCATATCCGTGGACGAACCCCGCATGGATGGGCTCGTCGTACTCATCGATCAGGATCATCGCCCGCTCGCCCGTCGCGCGGTGCAGGTACCTCGACAGGTCCCCGAGCGCCTGGCGGTACAGCGCGGCCTCGGCCGTGCCGTCGAGGATGGCCTCGTAATTCCTGCGCTCGAGCGCGCTCAGGGCGCCGCCGTCGAGCACCGCCCGATGCTCGTCGTAGAGCGCCTGCACCTTCCTCGTCAGATCGGCCCAGCAGCCCTCGAACGTGCTCGCCTTGACGTCGCGGAACGTCAGAAAGATCACCGGGTAGCGCTGGAAGTGCCTGCGATAGGCGTCTCCGGCCTTCCAAACGGCCAGATCCTGGAACAGGTGAGAGAGATCCTCGGGCCGCTTCTCGAAGAAGCACCGGAGCATCGACAGGTTCAGCGTCTTGCCGAAGCGGCGGGGGCGGGGCAGGAGCAGGACCTTCGTGCCCTCCCGGTCGATCATCTCGATGAGCAGGCCCGATTTGTCGACGTACTCCAGCCCCTTCTCCCGGAGCTCGCGGAAATCGCTGATGCCGAGGGGGATGCGCAGGGGCATGGCCGCGGAGGAGCCTGGAGACGGCGGCGCGGGAGGTCAAGCGTCAAGGCGCCGGCACGAGGACGCGCGCGCCGCGGGCGAGCGTCACGCGGTCCACGTGGCCCATCAGCGATCGCTCCGGCAAGACGACGTGGAAGTGCGTGTTCGACCCCATGTGCGTGAGCACGCCGCGGTAGCGCTTCGAGGCCGAGGCTACCCCGTGAGCCCCGGGACCGGCTGCGTCCGCGCGAGCTCGTCCGGGTAGCGCTGGAACCACGACGACAGCAGCTGCACCTCGTCGATCTCGCTGAGCGGCACCGGCGCCGCGGCGGGCTCCGGGGGGCCATAGACGTCGGCCGTGAGCCGCGCGAGCGCGCGGCGGTCGTCCTCGCGGACGCGGCCCGCGCCCGTGAACGGCCCGTAGTAGAGCGCGCCCGGATCGCGCGCCGGGCCGCGCACGACGTGGAGCTTCGGCGCCGGCCCGCGCGTGACCTTGATGAAGGCGTAGCGCTTGAGGTCGCGCTTCATGGCCACGTTGAAGCGCGGCCACAGCCGCCGGATGAGCCGGAGCTCGGCGAGGAGCGCGGCGAACTCGCTCGGGCAGTACTCCCACGCGACGTGGCTCGTCTCGCGGAGGATGCGCGCGCCCTTCTCCTCGGGCTCGCAGCGGAAATAACCGAGCAGCCTCGTGCGCACCCGCTTCGATTGGCCGACGTAGAGGACGGCGCCGTCCTCGGCGGCCATCTGGTAGACGCCGGGCCGGTTCTCGGCGCCCGCCCGCACGAGGCCGCGGAGCCGCGCGAGCCGCTCTTCATCGCCGGAGCCCTTCCGGGCAGGGAGCAGCGCCGCGCGCGACATCGTCCGATGTTCTTGCGAACCCGCGGCGGCCGCGCAAGCCGCGCCGCGGAGAACCCGCTTTACCGTCGAGGCCGCCGGATCGCCGCGGCAGCGCAGCCCCGAACGCCGGGACCTCGGCCCCGGGCGGCCGCCGACAATCCGACGGTGAGCGTCGCGATCTACAAGCTCGACGATCATGTCGTGCGTGCGGCGGACCATCGAAGAGAGCGCCAAGGGCAAGGCGGAGCCGAACCTGGTCGAGAGCCAGAATCCGCAGCCCACCCTGAATACTGGCAGCGGATCATCAAGGGGATCATCATCGTGACGGCCGTCTCGGTCGACCTCCGCAAGTACCTGCGGAAGCGCTGAGGCGCGGCGCTCGGTCCCGGCGATGGGACGCTCGACACGGGAGGAACAGCCTCGATGCAAATGAATCGCGAAGGCCAGAGGATCGCTGCTTCGAAGGAGGGCGCGCCCCGCGGCGCGCGCTACGTCACCGCAGCGGGCGCGGCGCTCCTTGCGGTGCACGCGCTGCTCGGTTGCTCGAGCGAGAGCGCCGCGCCTGGCGGGGCGAGCGGCAGCGGCGCTTTCGGGGGGAGCGGCGGTGAGGGCGGCAGCGGCGGCGGTGAGGGCGGCAGCGGCGCTGGCGGTGAGGGCGGCAGCGGCGCTTTCGGGGGGAGCGGGGGCGAGGGCGGCAGCGGCGCTGGCGGCGAGGGCGGCAGCGGCGGCGGCGTCACGGTGTCGGCCGAGCTCTTCGACGACTTCAGCTACACCGGCATCGCCGACGACAACCTCACGAGCCGGTGGTGGGTGCGGACGACCGACGGCGCCCCCGGGGTCGACGGCGCACAATGGCTCTCGTCCAACGTGTCGTTCATCGAGGATCCCGATCTCGCCTCGAACAGGCTGCTGCGGCTCAAGGCGACCACGAGCGGCTCCGGCGCGAGCACCTCGCACGCGGAGATCCAGTCCAACGACGACAGGTTCCGCCTCGGGACGTACTCCGCCAGGGTGAAATTCAGCCACACGCCGCTGACCGGGACCCGGCACCTCGCCGACAAGCTGGTCGAGACGTTCTTCACGATCAGCCCGTGGATCAACGACCCCGAGACCGATCCCAACTACTCGGAGCAGGATTTCGAGTACATGCCCAACGGCGGGTGGGGTCAGGGCAACACCAGCACGTTGTGGTTGACCTCGTGGGAGACGGCCACGCTCGAGGATACGCAGTCGAACCAGGTCGCGGGGGACCAGTCGGGCTGGAAGCGGCTCCTCATCCAGATCGACGAGTCCGGCATCCACTACTACATCGAAGGCGCGCTGCTCTGCACGCACGACGCCGGCTACGTCCCCGAGACGAACCAGCACCTCGACTTCAACCTGTGGTTCGACGAGCTCGCCGCCGGAGAGACCGGCCCGCGGACGTACGCCGAGGACGTCGACTGGGTTTACTTCGCGAAGGACGTCCTCCTGTCGCAGGCCGAGGTGGACGCGCGGGTGGCCGGCTTCCGGGCGTCCTCGGCTGCGCTCGTGGACACCCTTCCTTAGCCCCGCCCGGACGCCGCGGCGCGTGACGGCGGCCATGACGGGGCGAGCTCACGGCCGCTCGCGGCGCGCGCAGCGGGCGCCGCGCCGGTAGTCGGCCACGGCCTCGAGGTACAATGCGCTGAACCGGCCCGTGGAGAAGGGATTCTGGCTGGTCACGAGGTTGCAATCGCGCAGCGCATGGGCGCTCCCCGGGAAGGCGGCCTCGTGCTCGTAGCCGTGGTCCTCGAGCTGCTCGCCGATGTTCCGGACCTGCGCCTCGGCCCCCATCACGAACGTCTCGATATAGAGTTCTTCGAGCGACGACACCGACGTCACCGTTCGACGGCTGAGCGGATTCGGCTGCCGCATGCGGGTGAGCACCGCCGGCGCGTGGCAGATCAGCCCCACGGGCTGGTGTTTGGCGGCAAAATGAGCGAGCAGCGCGTGCAGGTCCGCGTTGTCGAGCAAGTCGACCATCACGCCCTGTCCGCCGGGAACGACGATGCCGTCGAACGCGTCGGCCGCGGCGCGCGCCTGCTTCAGGCTGAGCGGCGCGCGGACCTGCGGGGCGCGCTCGACGAAATGCTGCGCTCGCGCGCGCAGCGCTCCGTCTTCCCAGTACTTCTCGTCGAGGCTCTCCGGGTCGATTGCCGGGACGGCCCCTCCTTCGGTCGTGAAGACGACCTCGTGCCCCGCGCCGGTGAGCGCCAGGTACGGCTCGTAGAACTCTCCGAGGAAGGTGCCGGTCGCGCGCTTCGAGCTGTCGTCGAGCGTCTGCTCTCGCGCAGCGCTGAGGACGAACAGGATCTTCCCTTTGGGCTTCTCGGCCACCGGGCGCTCGGGAAACACGGGGTGGAGCCTCGGCGGCGCCGCGGCGCACGCGACCAGCGCCGAGCCGCCGAGCAGGACCGCTAGCCCCGCCAGCAGCGCCGCCTTTCGGGCCGCGCCCCGCGGCTCGCCGCGGCGCTCCGGGCCGCGCGTGGACTCCATCGCTCGCCGCTCGCCGTCTCGCGTCGTTCGTTGCATCGTCATGCCCGGAGTGATGGCCAACCGGGAGCGGCCGCGCCTTGACCTAGGTCAAGAAGAGACGGACCTCTTCGCGGCGCGCTTCAGGCGACTCAAGGCTTCGGGCGTGATGCCGAGGTACGCGGCGATGTGGTAGTCGGGCACGCGGCTCGCCACCGCCCCGTGCTCCGCGACGAAGGCACGGTAGCGATCGGCGGCCGTGTCCATCAGCAGCGACGCCTCGCGGCGTACCTTCTTCACGTACACCCGCTCGACGATCCGCCGGCTCACCCGCTCCCAGTAGATGTCACGCTCGCAGAACTCGCTCAGCCGCGCGTAGGGCGCGACGAAGAGCTGCATCGGGGTCAGCGCCTGGATCGTCAGCCGGGCGGGCTCCCCGGTGATCAGCGCCTCGAGCACCGACATGAAGTCGGGCGCGGAGACGAACGCCTTGTTGAACTCCTTCCCGTCGCCCCGCGTGTAGAACATCCTGGCGATGCCAGAGTTGACGAGCGCGACGGAATCGCTCGCCTCGCCCGCCCGCACGAACACCTCGCCCTTCCGCAGGCTCTTCCCGTGGAACAGGGCCGCGAAGGCGTCGAAGCTCGGCGCAGGCCGGGTGTCTAGCGCCGCGATCATACGCGCGAGCGCCGCTACCTGGTCCGCGCGCGAGAGCTGCGCCATGAACGAGGAGCCTAGCACGGCGTCCCCGGAGCTCGTCGCGGGGCCGCGCAGGCTCGTCCCGGCGGCGACCCGGGCCAGGCGACCCGGGCCGGTGGAGCTCCTCGGCCTGCTCACCGAGCCAAGCCGCATCGCCCGCTCCCGCGCCCGCGGATGAACGCCAGGCCGCTCGGGCAGACGGCGCGGGAGGGGCGACCGACGCCTACTCGCACGCGGCGAGGTCGACGGTGTCGGGAGCGAAGCACGTCACGCGCTCGCCGGATCCTTCTACGCTGCAGGACACGTAGTATTCACGGATGAACCCGAATTGCGGATCGAACGAGAGCTGCGAGAGCTCGCAGTCGTCTGGGGTGCCCTCGGCCCGATCGAACATCCACGCGATGGGCTCGTCCACGTTCGTCAGATCGTCGATGTCGCTCCAAGGCGAGTTGTCGTTGGGGGATTTCTCGCGCGCGGCGACGACCTGGCCATCCTCGACGGCCACGCGCCGGCAACCGGCGGAGAAGCCCGTCGCGCACGTCTCGACGACGTAGCTCGTGACATGCTTTTCGTTCCACGTCTCACGTTGCTGTTCGATGCGCTCCGCGTCGCTGTCACCACACCCCGAGAGAAGGGCCATGAGAGAAACGGGAATCATGATTTTGTAGATTGCCATCATGCCGAACCGCGAGTGCAACGCTCGTGCCTGAGCGACTGTGCCACCGGCGCCCCGAGGATCCCCGCCGGAAACCCGCGCGATGGCACACCCGCCCGCTCCTCCGCGACGGTCCTGTCGCCCTCACGGCGCGGTGCGCTCGTCGGCGCCGAGATCGTGCGCGCCGCGCCGGGGCTCGCCGCCGGCCGCGCCGGCGACCGCTCCAGCAGACGCGGCGCCTGAGCTACGCCGTGAGCGGGCCGTCGGACGGCTGTGCATGGAGCGCCGAGCTCTCGGCGGTGTGACCTGGCGTCGGCCCGAGCGGCCGGCGGGACGCGTCGCCCCGGTCAGTGGTCGTCCGGGGGCATGATCCCGCGCACCAGCCGCTGCGCGCTCGCCATGCTGGAGACCACGCTGTGGTGCTGCACGGCCTTCTCGACCGCCGCCTTGAGCCCCGACACGTCGCCGTTCTTGTCGAAATAGCCGAACGCCTTGTGGGTCGAGAGCAGGTCTTGCTTCTCGAGGATGTCCTGGAACGCGGTGTAGAAGATGATGGGCACCTTCGGGTACAGCGCCTTGATCTTCAGGTAGGCGGTGAGCCCGTCGATCCCCGGCATGCGGATGTCCAGGATGACCAGGCTGGTCATCTCCGTCACGCCGGCGATGCCCTCCTGGGCGTTCGCGTACAGGCGCACGTCGTAGTCGCGCCGCAGCGTGAACGCGAGCGCGGACCGCATCCTCGGGTCGTCGTCGATCACGACCACGATCGGCCGCTCCTTCTGCGGCTCCTCCGGCGTGACGTCCGAGGCTCCGCGAAAGCGCCTGCTGAATTTCGCCGTTGTCATCTTGGCGCCCCCTTTCAGTTCCCGGCGAGGTTGAGCTCGATCCGGCCAGCGGCGGCGCTGGCCGGCTGCGGCTGCCCGCGCGGCACCGCGCGCGGGAGCCGGACGACGAACGTCGTGCCGCGCCCCGCGTCGCTGTCGACGTCGATGGTCCCGCCATACATCGCGACGATGCGAGAGACGAAGCTGAGCCCCAGGCCCACGCCGGTCGTCGGCTTCGTCGAGAAGAACGGCTGGAAGATCTTCGCGAGGTTGTCGGGGGAGATGCCGTCCGCGTTGTCGCTGACGGTGAGGACCTGGAAATCCCCCTCCTCGGCCATCTCGATCCGCACCCGCCGCCCGCGGCCGTCGTCGACCAGGAGCAGCGCGTCGCGCGCGTTCAAGACGATGTTGTTCACGATGGAGTCGAAGTGCGACTCGTGCCCCACGACCGCCGAGCCGCCCCGCAGGTCGAGCTCGACCGACACGCCCTGGCGCGCGAACTCGTCGCGGTGCCGCGCCGCGACCGACTCGACGATGCGGCGGAGGCTCACGACCTCGTTGCCGGCGAGCGCGACGCCGAGCTTCGAGTACTCCAGGATGCTGTTCGTGACGCTCAGCGCGCGCGCCGTGCAGTCGCCCACCATGCAGAGCACGCTGTCCAGCGTCTCCTCGGCCTCCTCGATGTCGCCCAGCCGGGCCATGACCGATTTGAGCTTCCCGTCGGGGATGTCGTCCTTGAGCAGGTCGAAGAGCTCGCCGAGCCGGGCCGCGTTCTTCGCGCACACCGTCTCGCCGCCCTGGGTCACGGTCCCGAGCACCATCGCCGCCCCCGAGAGGGCGTTGCGCATCTCGTGCGCGAAGCCGCCCGCCATCTGGTTCTCGACCGCCTCCCGCTCCAGCCGGACGATCGTCGCGTGGGCCTCCTCGAGCTCCGCCGTGCGCTCGCGGACCTTCTGCTCCACGCCCGTGTAGAGCTTCGCGTTCTCGATGGATATCGCCATCTGCGAGGACAGCATCGTGAGGAGCTCCAGCCTGTCCTGGGTGAACGTGCCGGTCGCCGTATTGTTCTCCAGGTAGATCGCCCCGTACAGGTCGTTATGGTGAATGATCGGCGTGCAGAGCACCGATCTCGGGCGGCGCTGCGCGACGTAGTCGTCGCGCTGGAACTGCCGGTCCGCGGAGGCGTCGGCGAGGACGACGCTCTGGCCGGTCCGCGCGACGTACTGCACGATCCCGGCCGAGACGAGCGGGCGATCGTCGGACGCGGCCTGGGTGAGGGGCAGCCCCGGGAAGCGCGCGTCCTCGCGGCCGTCGGTCCAGTCGACCTCGGCCTCGACCCGCAGGCCGTCGCTCTCCCGGAGCACGAGGCAGCCGCGCTGGGCGCCGGCGTTCTCCATGGCGACCGCCATGAGCTTGATGAGGAGCCGGTCGAGCACGATCTCCCCGGAGATCGCCTGCGCGGCCTTCAGCACCGTCCGCAGATCGAGGCGGGATGCGCCGAGCGAGGTCGTCGTGACGAACGTCCGCGAGGGCGCGACCTCCGTCGATCGCTGCGAGAGCGGCTCGCGCGGGGCGAGCTGCGGATACCGCTCCTCGAGATCCTGCGTCTTGCGGACGGCGCCCCAGAGGTTGTAGTGATAGCAAGCGTCCGCGAGGTACACGCGCGCGAGCTTCTCCTTGCCCTGCGCGAGCCAGAACCGGCCCGCGAGCTCGCAGGCCACCGCGGCCTCGTTCACGTAATCGTGCTCCGACGCGGACGCGATGGCGCGGTCGTACAGGTCGAGCGCCTCGGCCACCCGGCCGTCGATCCGCGCGAGCTCGGCCTCCACGAGCAGGACCCTGTGCAGGAAGTTGCTGGCGCACGTCTCGGACAGGGCCTTGAGCTTCGCCTGGTTCTCCGACACCTTGGCGCGGTAGCGCTCCTTGTCCTCCGGCGAGGCCGCCGGGTAGAGCGCGATCATGGCGAGGGAGTAATAGAAGCTGTGCAGCGGCGTGAACACCTTGCCCGTGCTCGCGCCGAGGGTCGGCTCGGTCTCGGCGGCGTGCTTGTACGCGAGCTCGTAGTCGCCGAAGACGAAATAGAGCATCGCCTGCGCCGTGTGGATGTAGTTGACGGTGTTGAAGTTCCCGGTCGCGTACAGGCCGGGGAGCACCTGCTCGGCGTCGAAGAACTCCCCCTTGATCTTGGCCGCGTGCTCGGACCTGCCGGTGAGGTTCCGGATCGCCTGGCGCCACACGCTGAGCTGGTTGATGACCTGCTCTTGCTTGAACTTGAAGACCTCCTCGATATACCGCTCGAACGTCGACTCGAGCTCGAGGAGGTTCTGCCCGGAGACGGCGCCGCAGACGAAGGCGTTGATGAGGCAGTACGCGGCGCTCTCCGCGTCGCCGTTCTCGGCGTAGCTCAGGTATCCCTCGACGAGCGGCGCCTGGCTCTCGCGCGCGGGACGGTAGAAGTGCCGCGAGAGCCCGTAATAGAAGTTGTAGACGCTCGCCTTGTAGAGCGGCTCGTCCCGGCGCCGGTGCGCCTCGATCGCCAGCTCGCCGAACCGGGAGCCCGTCGCGATGTCGCCCACGCCGGCGTTGACGAGGACGCTGAACGCCGCGAACGCATAGGGCGCGAGCGGCGACTCGCCGTGATCCATCGTCAGGTCGAGCGCGCGGCAGATGAAGAGCCCGAGCATCTCCGGCGCGGCGAAGTACGACGCGTGGATCGCGCGCCGGAGGATCACGAGCGCCGCCTGCTTCGGGGCCGCCGTCATCGGCGGGAGCCGGCCGAGGCGCTCGAAGCCCAGCTCGGCGACCTGCTTCGTCGTCTTCGTGTAGGCGTCGAGGAAGTCCTGCACGCCCGGGCTCGCGGGGAACGTCTCGCCGAGCTGCGCGAGCGCCTCCACGGAGGTGTCCACGGCCTTCCGGAACTCGGCACGGGTGTGGTGATAGAGGATGAGGAGCTGGTAGAGCTTGCTCTTCTCGATGACGTCGTGGATCTCGCTGAGCGCCGCGTCCACGAGCTCCTTCATGGCGCCGAAGTCGGCGTTCATGCACGCGGCCTCGGCGGCGCCGACGTGGAGCGCGCTCGTCAGCGCGTGGTCGCTCCGCCAGGCGCCCGCGGGCAGCAGCGCGAGGCCCTCGGCGAAGTAGCCGCGCGCGGCGTCGAAGGCGGCGGAGAGCAGCGCGCGCCGGCCCGCGAGGAGGTTCAGCTCCGCGAGGCGCCGGCGCTCGGCGGCGTCGCTCAGGCGGTCGGCGCCGCGGTTCAGGTGGTGGACGATGTCGAAGACCTCCTCCTCCGGGGCGCGCCCGCCGAGGCTCCGCAGGAGGAGCCGGCCGATGTCGGCGTGCAGGCCGCTGCGCTCGCCCTCGTCGACCATGGCGTAGGCCGCCTGCTGGACGCGATCGTGGAGGAACCTGTAGTCCGGAAAGACGAGCGGCGCGGCGAGATCGTCGGGGACCGCGGGCTCCATCGGGGACAGCGGGACGATGAGGCCCTCGTGCAGCGCGGGCAGGAGGCGCCGGTGGGCATCGCCGCGCGTCGCCTCGAGGATGACCGCGAGCCTGCCCAGGTCGAAGCGGTTGCCGAGGCAGGACGCGGACATGAGCGCGCGCTGCGTGTCCGCGGGGAGCCCGCGGAGCTTGTCGATCATCAGCTCGACGACGTTGTCGGTGATGTTCCTCGACTCGATGTGCTCGACGTCCCACGTCCACGCCGCGCGGCCGGCGTCGTACCGCAGGCACCCGGTCTGGTGCAGCGTGCGGAGGAACTCGTTGACGAAGAACGGGTTGCCGCCGGTCTTCCGGGCGACCAGCGCGGCGAGCGGCATGACCGCCGCGGCGTCGGCGCGCAGCGCGTCCGCGAGCATCCGGCAGACCATCTCGGTGCTGAGCGGCCCCGGGGCGATCTCGTTCACGATCGCCCCCTCGCGCCGCAGGGACGCGAGCGCGGCCGAGAGCGGGTGAGCGGCGCCGACCTCGTTGTCCCGGTAGGCGCCGATCACGAGCAGGCCGCGCAGCCCGGCGTCCGTCATCAGGAGCTCGATGACCCGGAGCGACGCCGCGTCGGCCCACTGGACGTCGTCGAGGAAGACGGCGAGCGGGCGCTCGGCGTCGCAGAACACGCGGACGAAGTTCTGGAGGACGCGGACGAAGCGGTTCTGGGACTCGGCGGGCCCGAGCGCCTGGACGGGCGGCTGCTCGCCCACGATGAGCTCGATCTCCGGGATGACGTCGACGAGCACCTGCCCGTTCACCCCGAGCGCGGCCTCGATCTTCGCGCGCCACTCCGCGAACTGCGCCTCGGGCTCGGCGACGATCTGCCGCACGAGGTCGCGGAACGCGCTGGTGATCGCGGTATACGGGGTGCTCCGCTTGAGCTGGTCGTACTTGCCGGCGACGAAGTACCCGCGCACCTCGGTGATCGGCTTGTACAGCTCGTGCGCCAGCGCGGACTTGCCGACCCCCGAGTACCCGGCGATGAGCATCAGCTCGGTGCCGCCCCGCGCGACGCGGCCGAACGCCTCGAGCAGCGCCTTCACCTCGCCGGTCCGCCCGTAGAGCTGCTGCGGGATGCGGAGGTCGCCGGAGGCGTCGGCGCGGCCGAGCGGGAACGGGGCGATCTCGCCCGCGGCGTCGAGGCGGTTCTGGCACGCTTCCAGGTCGTGGAGGAGGCCCGCCGCGCTCTGGTAACGGTCCTCGGCCGTCTTCGCCATGAGCTTCATCACGATGTCCGACAGGGCCTCTGGCACGCTCGGGCACCGCGCGCGCGGCGGGGCGGGATCGCGCGCGATGTGGCAGTGCACGAGCTCCATGGCGTCCTTCGCGTCGAAGGGCGGCGCGCCCGTGAGGAGCTCGTAGAAGGTGGCGCCGAGCGCGTAGAGATCGGTGCGATGGTCGAGCGACCGGTTCATGCGACCGGTCTGCTCTGGGGAGATGTAGGCGAGGGTCCCTTCGATCACCGCGGGGCTCTTGATCGACAGCTCTTCCCGCGAGAGCCGCGTCGAGATGCCGAAGTCGATGATCTTGACGGTTCCGGTCTCGCGGTTGAAAACGATATTGGACGGATTGATGTCCTTGTGTATGATTCTGCTCCCGTGGACATTGCGGAGGGCGAGCGTGATCGCGATGGCGAGCGGGAGGAATGTCGCGGTGTCGAACCTGCCGCTTTGCAGGTGGTGGGCCAGCGCGTGGCCGCCGAAATCCTCGAGGACGAGGAGGAGCCCCTTCTCGTGCCGGCAGAGGTCGAGCGCCCGGACGACGCCCGGCGCTTCCAGGTTGCGGAGCACCGCGTATTCGTGCCTGTAGCGCGTGAGCTCCGTCTGGCTGGGATAGTCTGAGCGCAGCAGCTTGAGGACGACCTGGCGCTCGTCGCCGGCGCGCCGGCCCCGGTAAACGACCGAGTTTCCGCTCTCGTAGATCTTGGCGATCGCTTGATAACCCGAGATCGTCAGCATCGCTCCCCTCGACGGACGTGGACGTGTTCTGGCGCCGTTCGAAGCACGGACGGCCCACGGCGCGGCGTGACCGGCAGTGGTTGTGTCCGAGATGATACCACGACGACACTTCGTGGCGGACGAATCTCGCTGTGCGGTGTGCGTGGATGTCTGTCGTGGATGCCTGTTCTGGTCCCAGGTGCTGCGGCGGTATCCAGGCCGGCGACGTCTCCGGACAGGCGCCCGGAGGCCCCGAGGGCGATGCGCCGCGCGCAGCGGAGGGCCCGCCCACATCGGCCGACGATTCGCCATGTCGGGCGCGCGATGCTCGAAAGTTCCACGCTGCGCGGGGAGAGGGGCACGACGTAGGAGAACCTGTGCGCCCGGCGCGTCTGGCGACGGCGCGCGGCGGGGGGCTACGACCGCCCTTGTGTCGCGGCGCTCCGGAGGGGTTCTCCTCGTAGGTTTCCCTGACGCGGTGGCGAAGCAGGGAGTCGCCGGAACATTTGCGCTCCCTATGGAATGCTTGCGCCGTAAAGCATCCGGGAAGTAGCTTGATGCCATGTCGACGCGATGCGTGGGAGTCGCCTGGTCGCTGATGTTCGCCACCTTGACCGCGGGCTGCACGGGAGAGTCGGGGTCGGCGGCGAGCGGCGGGACCGGGGCGTCGAGCGCGAGCGGCGGTGGGGCGGGAGCGTCGAGCGCGAGCGGCGGCGGCGGCGGCGCCGGTGCGTCGAGCGCGAGCGGCGGTGGCGGCGGCGGCGGCGGTGGAGCGTCGAGCGCGAGCGGCGGCGGCGCCGGCGGCGATCCGGGCCAGGGCGCGTGCGCCGTCACGCGGGACCGAATCCGCGTCACCGAGGTCGACGTCGGAGTCCGCGTGATCAACAACGAGGACGAGGCCGCGCTGATGCCGCTCGTCATCTCGCCGATACCGTCCGGCGGCTCGCGTCTCGCGTGGATGAGCGACGACGATCGGGTCCACGTCGTGGCGCTCGACGCGGACGACCAGGCCGTGGGCCCCTCGTTCGGCTTGCCGGCGAACGATTTCTCCGACCTGTACGCCGACGCCGAGGGCGGCGTGCTGCTGCTCACCCGCGACGCCGAGGGCGGCGGGACGTTGAACTGCGGCGCGCCGGAGAACCTGTGCGGCACGCCGCCGTCCCCGCCGATCCCCTGTCACGACATGTACATGGTCCGCTTCGACGGCGCGCGCGAGACCTGGGCGACCAAGCTCACCAGCTCGAGCGCCGCGCTGCCGCCGTACTCGACCGGCCCCACCGGCCCGAACGTGTACATGATCTGGTGGTATGCGCACCACGGCCGCATCGCCTTCGACGGCGCGCGCTACGCCGGCTATTTCGGCGCCGCGATCAGCGTCTCGCAAGGGGGGTGCATCAACATCCATCAGGGCGATCGCATGCAGGTGGTCGACGCGAGCGGGGCGCTCCAGCGCGGCGGCTTCGACTGGGGCTGCAGCCACAGCGGCTACGAGCGCATCCTCTGGGACGAGAGCGCCCGGAAGTTCGTGACGGTGTGCAAGACCGACAACAATAACCGCATCGCGTTCGCGCCCGATTACAAGACCATCTATCCGGTCGATCTCGCCTACTCGAACCTGGGGAACCTCGTCGCGGCGTCCGGCGGCGGCTACTGGCTCACGGCGAGCAACATCCGCCCGGGCCAGCCGGCGGGCTCGAACGGGCTCGCGGACGTGCGGCTGCTCCACTTCACGGGCGGCGCCCCGGACAAGGACCTCGTCGTCGCCAGCGCGTCGGGCCTGAACCACCGGGCGCCGCACCTGGCCGCCTACGGCGGCTCCCGCATGCTCGCGGCCTGGGAGACCACCTCGCGCGCCGGCGACATCGCGCGCAACGACCCGGAGCGCACGCTCTACGTGCAGACGCGCGATCGGGCCACCGGCGAGGCCGAGGGCGAGCCGCTCGAGGTCGACGTGCTCGGCAATCGATACCAGGATTTCGTCGGCTTTCCCGACGGCAGCGTGGCCTTCGCGGCGCCCGGCAGCGCGAGCACCAAGATCCGGGTGCTGCGCGTCTTGCCCTGCGAGTAGCGCGCCCGCGCGACGCGCGCCCTCCTCGGACGTCGCCGCGCGGGCGTCGGACGTCGCCGCGCGGGGCGGCGGCTCAGGCGGCGCTCTCGACGGGCCGGAGCTTGCCGCGCTCGACGCCGGCGCTCGCCGGGGCGCCGGCGTCGACGCGCGCGGCGAGCATCGGGCGGAACGCCGCGCGGTACGCGAAGGCGAGGTAGACCTCGAGGGCGAGGACGAGCCAGGCGACGGGGTTCGGCGGCGTCAGGAAGGTGTGGAAGGCGACGATGTTCACCACGATGGGCGCGAGGAGCGCCAGCGCCAGCGGGACGTAACGGTTCGAGAGCAAGAGGGCGCCCGCGACGACCTCGGTCCCCTTGATCAACGGGAACATGTAGCCGGTCGCGGCCAGCGCGGCCCCGAAGCGGACGGCGGCCTCCGGCGCCGGCGGCTGCGGCAAGAACTGCAAGAAGCCGTTGAGCCCGAAGACGAAGAACACGAGCCCAAGGAGGATGCGGGCGGCGGAGGGGGCGAAACGCTTGACGGTGTTCATGAGAAAGCCTCGCTGAGCTGAGGTGAGGCGGGCCCTCCCGCTCGGAGCGCCCGCCCCCTTTCTATGAGCGCTCGCCGGGACCGGTGCTATCGTGCAACGGCTCAACGCAGCGTTGCGTCTGCGCAACCTTGCCCGAGCGAGCGACGACGCCGCAACCCCCGTGAGGTCCCTCGATGCCCAGCCCCCGCGCGGCCGCCCGAGCGCAATCGCACAGGGCGCCCCAGCTCGACGAGATCGCCGCGTTCGTCAAGGTGGCGGAGCTCGGCTCGTTCACGGCCGCGGCCGCGCAGCTCGGGGTCCCGAAGTCGACGGTGAGCCGCGCGGTGACGCGGCTGGAGGAGGGCCTCAAGGTGCGGCTCCTCCACAGGTCGCCGCGCGCGGTCGCGCTGACCGACGCGGGCCGCCGCTTCTTCGGCGACGTCGCGCCGCACATCGCCGGCCTCCGCGACGCGGCGCTGGCGCTCGACGCCTACCAGGGCCAGCCGCAGGGCCTCATCCGGCTCAGCGCGCCCCCCGACGGCGGCGAGTCCTTCGTGGGCGACCTGCTCGTCGATTTCTGCGCGCGCTATCCGCTGCTCTCCGTGGAGGTCGACCTCTCCTCTCGCCAGGTCGACCTGCTCCGCGAGGGCTTCGATCTCGCGATCCGCGCGACGCGCGAGCTCCCCGACTCCTCGCTGGTCGCGCGCAAGCTGTTCGACTCCGACGTGCAGCTCTTCGCGGCGCCCTCGTACCTCGCGCGCCGCGGCCTGCCGCGCGCGGTCGACGACCTGATGGACCACGAGCGGGTGGTGTTCCTCCCGAGCTCCCGGCGCGGCCAGTGGCCGGTCGGCGACGCGCGCTCGGTGCGCGACGCGCTGTCGACCGGGCGCATCGCCACCGACAACTTCCAGCTCATCCGCTCGGTGCTCCGCGCGGGCGGCGGCATCGGGCCGCTCCCGCGCGTCCTCGCCGCGCCCGACCTGGCGAGCGGGCGCCTCGTCCACGTGCTGCCCGAGTGGTCGCAGCGCGCGGGGACCGCGTACCTCGTCTATCCGAGCGCGCGGCACGTGGCGCGGAACGTGGCCGTGTTTCGCGATTTCGCCCTCGCCTGGGTGAAGCGGCTCGCGTGAGCGGGGCGGCCGCGCGGCGAGGGCCCTTGAGGGGGCCGCGTTCACTCCACAGCCTGCGGGAGCCTGGCCGCCGCCGGTAACGGGCATGTGGACCCGTGACTCTCATGGGTCACGCGTTCCAGGTGACCGGGAGGCTGTTCACTCCGAAGATGTCCGCGGTTTCGGGGCGCAGATCGACGTCCTCGGCCGCTACGTCCAGGCGGAGGGTCGGGAAGCGCTGCACCAGCGCGGGCAAGGCGACCCGCATCTCGATACGGGCCAGTTGCTGGCCAAGGCACACGTGGATGCCGTGGCCGAAGGCCAGGTGCCCGATGGCCTGCCGCCGGATGTCGAGAGCGTGGGGATTGTCGAAGCGCTCCGGGTCGCGGTTGGCGGTGTTGTACGACAGGATGACGGTCGTGCCGGCCTTGATGGTCTGGCCGCCCAGTTCGACGTCCTCCAGCGCCGTCCGCTGGAAGGTCTTGGCGACAGACAGGTACCGCAGCAGTTCCTCCACGGCCAGGTCGGCGATCTCGGGTCGGGCACGCAGCGTGGCCCACTGCGCGGGATTGCTCAGCAGGGCGAAGGTGCCGAGTGCCAGCATGTTCGCGGTGGTGTCGATGCCGGCTGCCAGCAGCAGGAGGCCGACGCCCATCAGTTCTTCGTCGGTCAGGTCGGTGTCGGTGAGGTCGCTGAGCACGTCGTCGGTGGGATTGGCGCGCTTGGCCGCCACCAACTGTGCGATGTACTGCTGGGTCGCGACGTAGCCGGCCACCTGGTCCTGCTTGCTCACCCCGGAGAAGATCGCATCGACATGCTCCTGGAAAGAGTCTCGGGTCTCGTAGGGCACCCCGAGGAGGTCGCAGATCATGATCGTGGGGATGGGCTTGGCGAACGCGGTCACCAGGTCCACCGGCGGGCCGGCCTTTTCCATGGCATCCAGGTGTTCGGTGGTGACCTGCTCGACGCGCTCGGTGAGCAGTTGCATCCGCCGGACGGTGAACTTGCCCGTCAGCAGCTTCCGGTAGCGGCCGTGCTCCGGCTCGTCCATCAGGAGGAACTCGCCGGGCGGCGCCGGAGGGATTTTCATGTCGCCCAAGTCGATCAACGGGTGGCGCATGAGCTCCTTGCGGGAGCTGAATCGTGAGTCGGCCAGCACCGACCGGACCAGGTCGTAGCCGGTGATCAGCCAACCCTCGTATCCGCCGGGGAAGGGGTACCGGCTGATAGGGCCGTGCTCACGCGCCTGACGCAGCTCGTTCGGCGGGTCGAAGGGACAGCCTGGCTCACGCGCCGTCGGCAGTAGGCCGACGGTGTGTACGGATTCCGTCATGATCATCCTTCTCTTCTTCGCCGAATTGCGTTGTGTTGACACCGCGAAGCGTTCGCGCGCAATCAAAGGCTACGTTGCATTCGTAAGATCGTCAAGCTCGTGGGCCAAAATTCAACAGAATTTGATATAAAATAGTGGGTCATGTTGCAATGAGATGGAGACGAATGCAACGCAGACCATCCGCTGGTTGCAATGACATGCCAACGAATGCATACTGCTCGACGCTCGCTACACATTGGAGGCGCCCGCCGTGCCAGGAGACCGACTCACCCAGGAGGACCGTCGGCGCATCGCCGCGTGGCTCACCGAGGGCCTGACGTATACCGAGATCGCCCGGCGGCTGAACCGTCCCAAGTCAACGATCACCCGAGAGGTGGCCCGTAACGGCGGGCCCGAGGACTACCGCGCCGACCACGCGCACCAGCTGACCCGGCTGCGTGCCCGCCGCCGCAAGCCGACACCGCTGCCCGCCAATCCGGCCACCGCCGCCGCCTACGGACGCGACCCCAAGGCGGTGTTCGCATTCGAGCAGCGGCTCACCGAGCTGATGATCGCCACCGGATGCCCGCGCATGGTGGCGAGGATCCTGTCGTGCCTGTTCACCACCGACTCCGGCGATCTCACGTCCGCCGAGCTGGTGCGGCGGCTCCATGTCAGCCCAGCCGCCATCTCCACAGCCACCCGATGGGCCGAGGAGCAGGGCCTGATCGTCCGCGAACGCGGAGCCCGGGGCAAGCAGAGGTATACCTTAGAGAGAAAGGTCGGGCACCGTTCCATTCTCGCCAACATCCGCTCCAATGAGCTGCTGGCCGAGCTCAGCCGCCAGGGGGCCGGGATCCTCGGTCGCACCACGCCCGCGGGTGCCCGACTGGACAAAGCGGGCACCTTCCTGCTCCTGATCTCGCAGGACCTGGCCGACTCGGCCGAACGCCGGGGGCGCGAAGTCTTCGGCGCCTAAGTCGTGCTTCAAGGCCGGAAGGAGCGGGTCGAGCAAAAGTGCCTGATTGCTTCTTTTTTTTGCGCCTTTGCGCCTTTGCGTTGAAATCTCTCCCGGATCCCCGGCCGGACATCTGCCACGAGGAGCTATCCCTCTTCCGGAGGCAGCCCGCGGAAGGCGTCGAGCCCGGCGACCGGCTCGAGCTTCACCGGGCGCCCCTCGCGCGCCGAGGCGTAGATGGCCTCGATGAGGCGCATGTCCTGGAGCCCCTCTTCGCCCGGCGTGTGCGGCTGCCTGTCATCGAGCACGCACCGGGAGAAGTGGTCCATCTCCAGGCCGAAATGGTTCTTCTCGGGGAGCTTCCACTCGCTCGCGTCCTCGATCGGGCTGTCGGGTATCTTGCGCGCCGCGGCGCGTGGCCTCGTAGACGCCCGCGCACGCCGTGCCGAGGGCGATGCCGGCGAGGTACCCGCCGAGCGAGGCGGTCGACCAGTGCCGGTCGAGCAAAAGCCGGCCGAGGCCCGATGCCGCCGAGGCGAGCGCGAGCGGCGCCGCGATCCACGGGCCGGCGACGTCCTCGCGCACGAGCACGTAGCCGCCCGCGATCGCCACGGCGGTCGTCTCGAGCGCATGGCCGCTCGGGAAGCTCTGCTCCCAGGGCTCCTGTCGCCCCGGGGGAGGGGCGCGGTGCTTCACCGCGCGGTCGAGGAGGCGGCTCAGCGCCGCGGCCCCGAGCGAAACGCCCGCGATCGTCAGGGCGCCGCCCGTCTTGCCCTGCCGCTGCAGCGCGCCGGCCGCGAACAGCGAGAGCGGGACGTGGACGTACCACTTGCCGAGCGGGCCCGAGAGCTCCGCCGCCCTCTTGCGCGCGCGCTTGGCGCGCTTCTTCGCCTTCTTCCGCGCGCGCTCGTCGAGATCGCACGTCTTGCGATCGACCACGCGGTCGGCGAGCACGCCGAAGCCCAGCGCGGCGGCGGCGGCCGTACCGAGCAGGGTCGCCGCGGCGACGTCTTTCTTCCGCATCTTTGCCCTCACGCGAGCCGCTCGCCCGCCGGGGCGGGGCCGGCTCGATGTCCGTGCCGGGCCGCGATGCAGCGGCGATGCCCCGCGCGCCGGGCACGCCGGAGATGGATAATGACGATGCCTCTGGCGGAGCGCGCGCCGATCGGCCGCGCCGGCGCACGGCCGTGTTTCGCGGACGTCCCGCCTTGGATACGCTGTCTCGCGCGCTCGCCCGTCTCGCGCGTGGATCCGGTGCCGAGCACGCCGCTCTTCGAGGCCCCGCACCCGCCATGTACCGAACCGCCGCCACCCTGCCGCCCGAGCCGCCTCGCGAGTGGCAGCTCATCGTCGAGGCTCACCTGTACGAGCACCTCTCGGTGCCGGAGGCCTGGCTCGCGCGCGCGGGGGGCACGGTCGCGCTGCTCGTGGGCGCGCGGATGCTCGCGCCCGAGCACCACGGCGAGAACCGCGCCTGGCTGTTCGGCGATCTGCGGCGGGTGGAGGGCCAGCGGCCGCCGCTCGTCGCGCCCACCTCGTTCGGCCTGGAGCGCGTGTGCGCGCCGGGCGAGGCGGAGGCCGCGCCGCGGCACGTCGCGGTCTGCCCCTGGCCCGACGCGGCGGGCATGACGCTGGCGGGCATCGCGCGCTACCTCCCGGGGGCGCGCTTCGAGATCGGCGCGGCGGCCGAGGTCGCCGCGCAGCTCGCGCGCGTGCGGCTCGCGGTGCCGCACGCCGGCTTCACGTACGCGCGCGTCGTCGTGTTCGAGAGCGGTGAGGTGCGCGTCGCGCCGCCCCTGCCGGACACGGAGCGCTCGGCGATGCCGAGCTACACGGGGCTCGAGTACCTCGACGACCTGGGGATCGGGGGCTTCCTGCTCCAGGGCCGCGAGGGCCTCGAGCCCGGCTTCGGCGTCGCGTCGGCGCTCTTCGAGCTCGCCGTCGGCTTCGGCGAGGCGGGCGCCGTGGCGAAGCGCCAGTTCCTCGCCGCCGCGCTCACGGCGCACCCCGCGCACCCGCTGCCGTCGGACTTCGGGGTGCGGAGCCGCGAGCTCGACGCGCTCGTCGCGCGGGGCACGTCGGGCGAGGCGTCGCTCCCCGAGCTCGCGCAGGCGCTGGCCGCGCTCAGCCAGGCGCTCGACGGCGCGGCCGCGCTCGGGCGCGCCGTGCGCGCGGGCGTCGCCGCGGCCGCGCCGTCGCCGCCGCACGGGCAGACGAGGGACGGGAAGCGCGTGTACATGCTGTTCCCCGACGTGCAGGCGCTGCCCGTCGGCGCCGGCTGGCCGGCGGTGGCGCCATGAAGCGGCCGCGCCGGCGCGGGGAGGGGCGCAGTCCCGCCCCGCGCACGCGGCGTGAGGGCCGATATCAGCGAGCAGCCCACGGAAGGAGCCCACCCGAGAGGATCCCTCCCTCGACGAGCGGCGATCGCGTATAAGGGCCCCTTTCCGCAGGATGCAGAGAGGACCCTTCACTAGGGATCTCGGACCTGCCCGCCCCCTGGTCCAACCCGACGGGCGACGCTTGACCGCTCCAGTCCCGGCGTGCTGCGATGGCGGTCGCCGAGCATGAGCGCAGAAGCCGATTTCCTCAAGGCCTACGTGGAAGCGCTGGAGCAGGGGACGGCTGCGGCCTTCATCGGCGCGGGCCTGTCCATCGCCGCCGATCTCCCCGACTGGCGGAAGCTCCTCCGCGGGCTCGCCGGCGAGCTCGGCCTCGATGTCGACCGGGAGCACGATTTGCCAGCGGTGGCGCAGTTCTACTTGAACCGCTTTGCCAACAACCGGGGCCGGCTGGCGCAGCTCGTGCGCAGCACGTTCCGGCGGCCCGCGACGCCCACCGAGAACCACCGGCTGCTGGCGCGCCTCCCCCTCGAGCACGTCTGGACCACGAACTACGACGATCTGCTCGAGCGCGCATGGGAGCTCCAGGGCAGGCGCCTCGACGTGAAGTCGCGCAACGCCGACCTCACGACGAGCGACCCGGAGGCCCACGCGGTGCTCTACAAGATGCACGGGACGGCCTCGCAGCCGGACGAGATCGTCTTGACCACGGACGACTATGAGCACTACCGCATGAGTCGTCCCGGGTTCCTGCAGGTCCTGGGGAGCGACCTGATCACCCGCACGTTCCTCTTCCTCGGGTTGAGCTTCACGGATCCCAACCTCGCGTACCTCATGGGCACCTTGCGAGCCTCGTTCGAGAGCGTGCAGCGACAGCATTTCACCATCCTGAAGCGCCCGGTCGGCGACTACGACGCCAGGCGCTTCGACCATTTCACCACCGATCTCGAGCGGTATGGCGTCCGCACGGTGGTCGTCCACGACTACGCCGACATCACCAGGCTCCTCGAGAGGATCGGCCGCGCGTCCGCGCAGCGCAACGTGCTCGTGTCCGGCACCTATCCGGACGACGGCGACGCGGCGGAGCGTGGCTTCATCGAGGCCGTGGCCCGCGGCGTCGGGAGGGTGATCGCTCGCCGCGGCATGAGCCTCGTCTCGGGCTTCGGCAGGAGCGTCGGGAGCGGCGCGATCGTGGGCATGCTGGACGAGATCAAGGGCCGGAGCGACGTACCCATGTCCACGCTGGGCCGTCGTCTGCTCCTGCGGCCGGTGCCGAAGGCGGCCCCGGACGGCGTCGAGCTCGGGGAGTTCAGGCGACGTTATCGGGAGGAGCTGATCGCGCAGTCGGGCGTGGTCATCGTGATCGGTGGCCTGAAGGACGGCGCCATGTCATCGGGGGTGCTCCAGGAGTTCGAGATGGCGGTGGCCCAGCGGAAGCTCGTGCTCCCGATCGCGGCCACGGGCCACGCCGCGCGGCAGATCTACGAACGAATCCTCGCGCGGCCCGAGTATTATCTCGCGGCGGACATGGATCTGGGGCTGTTCCGGCGCTTCGGACCAGAGACGGATACGCTGGACGGGATCGTCGCCGCGGTCGATGCTTGCCTGGCCCTGGTCGTCGACGCCGCCCCCGTGTGATAACTGCCAGGCCAACGAGGTCTGATGCTTCGGGCATCGCCTGGGCGCAGGGCGAGGACACGTGCTACAACAGGCAGTCCATGCTCGACGACCCGCATCCTGCGCCGGCACGTCCAGGGTCGCGACCTGTATTGTGATCCAGCTTTCGTAGGCGCAGGTCCTCGTGGTAACGTCAAGAGCTCTCCGGCGATCTGCTCCACCGAGCCCGCCGTCGCCTGGAACAAGGAGGTTGCTCGGATGACACGCAGGATTCACCTTCGGATCTTCCTCATCGCTTCTTTCGCGCTCTTGCTGTCGTTCGCCGGGATCCGCCCGGGCGCCGCGCAGACGAGCTTGCCCTACTGGACCGAGATTGCGCAGGGCGGCGCCGTCCCCGACCCCCTCTGGGACGGCGCGAGCGCCTATCATGACGGCCGCTTCTACATCTTCGGCGGGTTGAACGGGACCTACCCGGATGACGAGCCCGTGGCCACGTTCAGCGCCTTCGACGTCGACGCGCTGACCTGGTATGACCTCGGCCAGTACCCGGGCGGGCCGTCCGCCAGGGCCGAGTCGATGATGTGGTGTGTCGCCGAGGAGGACGCGCTGATCGTCTCCGGCGGGAGAGGTCCATTCCGGCGCGGGCTCGACCTCACGCACCAGGACACGTTCCGGTTCGACCCGGTGCACGGGTGGACGCAGATCGCGCAGAGCGCGGCCGAGATCGGGCGCGCCAACCGCTCCACCGAGGCGGTCGCGGTGCGCAAGAAGGGGAAGCGCAAGACCGTCGCGTACGCCTTCTCGGGCTCTTCGTCGACGCTGCCGGCCTTCATCAACCGTCCGGACGGCCTCCAGCACGACCTGGTCCGCTACAAGAACGGCTGGAAGCAGGTCGCGACCGGGGCGCCCGCCCCGCGCGCTCGAGCCCATCATCCGCTCGTCTACGCCGAGGGCTGGAACGCCCTGCTCGTCTACGGCGGATACACGAACGACGCCGTGAACGGGACCGGCCTCTTCACGCCGGAGAACTACCTCGGCGACCTCTGGATGTTCGACATCGACACGGAGACCTGGGATCAGCTCGTCTTCGACGAGGCAGGCGGACCGGGCCGCCGTGACAACGCGAAGCTGATCGCCGATGAGCGCAATGACCGCATCTGGCTCTTCGGGGGCAGCCAGTTCGACGGCTCCACCCTGTCCGATCTCTGGTACTTCGATCTCCACACATGGACCTGGACGCGCGTGGACACCGCGATGGCGGGGCCGGCGCCGGCGCCGAGGTTCGGCCAGTTCTACTTCACTCGCAAGACGGCCACGGCCTACGAGCTCTACATCTTCGGGGGAGCGACCGCGGAGTTCGCGCCGGTGCTGCTCAACGACATGTGGAGATTGACGATCCCCCTCGGCTGCGGCGGCTGATCGCGAGCGATCCAGGTAGGCTCACGGCTGGACGATCCGCGCCGGAAGGGCGTAAGGGGGGCTCCACGCCGGAGAATGCGGCCGTGGCGACCCCGCGGCCGTCGACGATGTCCGCCGCGCCGCGGCGCGAGGTCACCCGCGCGCTGCTCCCGCCGGGCCAGCGGAGCCCGGCATCGACGACCCGATCTCCGGCGGCCGGAGCTAGCCGCAGCTCGGCACCTCGTCGACGCTGAAGAAGACCTGCTTGCCCATGGATCGGGACAGCTCGACCATCTCGTCGGCGCCCTTCGAGGGGCCGCCGATCCGCAGGCAGGCGTCGCAGCGGGCGACGAGCCGGCGGGCGACGGGGTGGAAGATCTCGTTGAAGATCTCGTCGCCGATCTGGCGCGAGCCGGCGTGCTCGATGAGCGGCAGCGCGAACCACTCGCCCAGGACGGGGAGGTGGCCGGCGCGGAACAGGCGCACGGCCATGTCGTTCATCGCGCGAACGTTGGCGGCGATCAGGGCGGGGTCGTCGTTGGTGCCGGAGCGATAGGGCCCGGCGACGAGGATCATGAGCGGCTGCCCGGTCGTCATCGTCTTGAGTCCTCCAGGGGGTTTTGGCCGACAGAAATGCAGGGAGCGAGGAGCGGTGTCGCGCGGCGGGCCGCTGGCCCGCGAGATCGGGTGAGGCCGCGCCGTCGCGGCCGTCGCGGCGGTTCACGCCCGTCCGGGCGCGCCGGTCACGGGGCCTGGAGGTCCTGGTCGGCGCTCTTGAACCAGCGCGTCGCGATGCGGACCGCGTTCGTGGCCGCGCCGAGCCGGAGGTTGTCGCCGACCACCGTGATGCACACGGTCTTCCGGTCGCGGTCCCGGGCGTCCGGGCGGATCCGCCCGACCAGGGCGCGGTCGCGGTCCTGCACGCAGTGGAGCGCGCTCAGGCCCTCGCCCGCGGCGCCGGGGAGGTACTTCACATAGGGCGACTGCGCCGGATCGCTCAGGATGCTCGCCGCGCGCTCGAGGTCCACCGGGCGCTCGAACGTCACCCACGCGTTCTCGTAATGGCCCACCGCGACCGCGACCCGGCAGCACTGCGCGGACACGCCGAGCTCCGGCATCGCCAGGATCTTGCGGCTCTCGAAGATGAGCTTCCGCTCCTCCGAGGAGAAGCCGCTCTCGTCGGTGCCGCCGTTGTGCGGGACGACGTTGCCGGCGT
Source organism: Sorangium cellulosum So0157-2 (assembly GCF_000418325.1). GTDB lineage: Bacteria > Myxococcota_A > Polyangia > Polyangiales > Polyangiaceae > Sorangium > Sorangium cellulosum_D. The sequence continues at coordinate 9,353,567 of NC_021658.1, read as the reverse complement.
AGCCCGACTGCTTGAACGGGAGGCCCAGCCGGTCGGCGGCCTGGTAGCCGTCGCGCGCGTCCGCGAGGAACGTGTCGAGGGCGGCGATGCCGGCGCCGCTGACCGCCTGGTAGGTGCTCACCGTGACCGCGCTGAGCCCGAACTCCCGGCGCAGGGGCGAGAGCGCGAGCGTCAGCGGGATGGTCGTGCAGTTCGGATTGGCCACGAGCCGGACCGAGTCGTCGATGATGCTCGAGTTCACCCCGGCGGCGACGAGCGGCACCTTCGGGTCGGTGCGGTACGTGTTGCTCTTGTCGATGACGCGGTAGCCGAGCTCCAGGAGCCGCGGGACGTACCGCTTGCTGTGCTCGTCATCCAGGGCGACGAACGCGAGGTCCCCGCGGGGGGCGTCCTGCGCCTCGAGCCGCGACGCGCCGAGCACCTCGTACGACTTGCCGTCGAGGGTGAGCTCCTGGTCCCGGCTCGCGAACAGGGCGAGCGTTGCGCCGGGCCAGGCCCGCGCGATGAGGGTGATGGTTTCGCGACCGACGAGGCCCGTAGCGCCGAGGATGCAGATTCGCATAAGGGCGCTCTTTACCAGACCGGGGCCCCTCCGACGAGGGGCCAGTGGGCGGACGCGGCCAGGTCGCCCGCGGCGGGTCACCCGCGCGCCGGCGCCCCGTGGCAGCGCGCCGGCCATGGAGGCAGCTCGCCGGCCCTGCCGGCGGCGGGGGCAGCGCGCCGGCGGCGCCGGCCCCGGGGGGAACCGGCGCCCGGGGCCGGCGGAGGGCGCGGCGACCGCGGCCCCGATGGCGCAGGGCGCCATGCCCGGCGGCCTCGGGTCGGCGCCTGTCCGGAACGCCCGGGCGCCGCGGCGCCGACCTGCGCGGGCGACCTCGCCGCCGGCCTCGCGCGGCGCGCGGGCGGCCTGCTCAGATGACCGTGCCCGGGGGGACGACGGCGTTCTTCGGGACCACGACGACGCCCTCGCGGGCCGCGTAGTACTCGGCGTCGCTGTCCTCGCGATCGGGGATGTTGCGGATCACCACCCCCTCGCCGATGCGCGCGTTCTTGTCGATGATCGCGCCGTCGATCCTGCTCCCCCGGCCGATGCCGATGGGCGGGAGGCCCCTCGTGCTGTCGGGGGCGTGGCCCTGGAACAGGACCTCGTAGTCCGCGCCCATCATCACCGTGTTCGACATCGTGACGTTGGGGCCGATCGACGAGAGCTGCCCCACGACGGACCGGGAGATCTTCGACTCGATGATCCGGCTCCCCTCGGCGAGGAGCACCTGGTCGAGGACCGAGCCGGCGCTGACGTGGGCCGGGGGGAAGAACTGCGGGCGGGTGTAGATCGGCCGCTGAGGATCGTAGAACGAGAACGGAGGATTGGAGTCGGTGAGCGCGAGGCTGGCCTCGTAATAGCTCCGGATCGTGCCGATGTCCTCCCAGTACCCGTCGAACGTGTAGGTCACCATCCGGTGGGTGTCGAGCGCGCGCGGCAGGATGTGGTGGCCGAAGTCGGAGGCGTTGTCGCGCTCGAGCATCTCGTAGAGCGCCTTCGCGCTGAAGATGTAGACGCCCATCGAGGCGAGCCACGGGTTCTTCGGATCGGGGAGCCGCCGCACGCCGTCGAGCAGCTTCATGTCCTTCGGCTTCTCGACGAACTTGACCACCCGCCCGTCGTCGTCGGTGTCCACGATGCCGAGGCGCGACACCTCGGCGGTCGGGACGGGCCGCACCGCGAGCGTGACGTCGGCCCGGGTCTCGCGGTGGCGCGCGAGGAAAGGCTCGTAGTCCATGCGGTAGAGGTGGTCGCCCGAGAGGATCATGACGTCGCGCGGGTTCGGCGACTTGACCTCGACCAGCTGCTTGCGGACCGCGTCGGCGGTGCCCTGGTACCAGTCGCTGTGGGTCGGCGTCTGCTCGGCGGCGAGGATCTGCACCGTGCCCGCGGAGAAGACGTCGAATCGATACGTCTGCGTGATGTGGTTGTGCAGAGAGACCGAGTTGTACTGCGTGAGGATGTGGATGCGGTTGAAGCCCGAGTTGAGGCAGTTGCTGATCGGGATGTCGACCAGTCGGTACTTGCCGCCGGTCGGGACCGCTGGCTTCGAGCGCAGCTTGGTGAGCGGGTAGAGGCGGCTTCCGACGCCTCCGCCGAGGATCAAAACCACCACGTCGTTGTGCTTCAAGCGGACCTCCGCAGGTGAGGGGGACGGTTCGACGCCCGGAGCGATGGGCGCGACTAGACTAGCCGATCCTCGGGACCGGTCGAGCCGAATACCATGTTGCGCGAGGTGGTTGCAACCGCCGCGATCACCGGGTGATCCGGCCAGCCCGGCGCGGGAGGCGCGCCGGCCCCGGGGCCGCCGCCGCCGCGCCGGCCCCGGGGCCGCCGCCGCCGCGCCGGGGCGGTGATCGGACGAGAGAGAGACAAACCGCCAAGGCGCCAAGGACGCGGAGAGAGCGAATTCTCCGGGGCTCGTGGCGCCCTGGCGGCTTCTTCGTTCATCGCCTGTCTCGCCCGGCGCGCCGACGTCGCGGGCGACCGCGGCGCCGGCTCGCTCATGGGCGGGCCCGAGCCGTCGGGCGACGATGGCGGCAGCTCCGCCCGATCAATCAGCGCGTGGCGCCGGAGCCCGGCGCGCTGCCCGTGGCGCCGGAGCCCGCTCCCGGGCTCTGGGTGCCGGTCCCGGTCCCGCTGCCGGTCGTGCCGCCCTTCTTGTTCTGCGGATTGCCCTGCTGCGGGCTCGTGGTGGGCGACTGCGTGCCGCTGCTCGTGTCGCCGCGGAAGCCGCCGGGGACCCCCGCGCCGGTGCCCGCGCCCGGCGTCCCAGTGCCCGTCGCGCTGCTGCCCGTGGTGCCGGTCGTGCCCGTGGTGCCGGTCGTGCCCGTGGTACCGGTGCCGGTCATCCCGCTGGTCCCGGTGCCGGTGGCGCCGGTGCCCGTCCCGGAAGCTCCCTGCCCAGAGCCCAGGTCGCTCGTGCCGGAGCCGATGCCGCCCGTCGAGGGCTGACCCGTGCTGCTGCCGGTCCCAGGAGCTCCCGTGGCGCCGCTCGTCCCGACGCCCGTGCCCGCGTTCGTCCCGGCGCCGCTCGCGTCCGAGCCCCACGGCGCTTGCGTTCCTTCCGTGGTGCCCGGGGAGCTGGCGCCAGCGGGGCTTTGCGCAGGCTGCGAGTTGCTGGAGCAGCCGAATCCGGCGAGAGCGAGCGTGGTCGAGAGCGCAAGAGAGTGAACGAGAGTTCGCATGTGATCCGTCTCCTCGCTGCCGCCCGAGACGGGCGTGGCAGCGCTGAAGCGAGCTCCGGTGTCCCGGAGTCTCGGAACAACGGCAATTCCGTTGGTGTGAGCGGTGGCGGCCCAATGCACGGCGCGAGCCAGCCGCACGGAAGCCCTGGAAACCAGGCCCCTTCCGGACGTCGCCGTCGCGCCGTCATCGCGAGCTCAGCCGCTTGTTCGTGTGGGGGCGCTCTGCCACAGGTGTGGCGCGATCGCCGGCCGCCGGCGGGCTCAGCGGCAGCGCGCCGGGCGGGCGCGCGCGCGGAGGCCCTCCCACGCGATCGCCCCCGTCTGCTCCTCGACGCTGAGCGAGGTGATCAGCGGGTCCGGCGAGGTGTCCACGCGCACGGCCACCGAGAGCGCCCCGCGCTCGCAGCGCAGGCCGAAGCGCGCCGACGTGGCGCTCTCGACCATCGCGGAGCCGTCGAGCGCGCACGCGCCCACCCTCGCGCCGACGTCCCGCAGCTCCTGCCGCAGCGACGCGAGGTGATCCTCGGGGAACCAGCCGGGCCGGAGCCTGCGATCGAGCGGTTCCATCCGCGCGCGGCCGATGACCGAGGCGACCGCCTGCGCCGCGCGGCGCACCGGCGGGGAGGGCGGGACGACGCGCGCGACCATCGCGCCGGTCGCCTCGAGCTTGCCGAGCACCTTCGCGCTCAGCGGCTCGAGCGCGGCGCCGGCCACGTTGGCGAGCGCGACGACGCCGACGCCGCGCTGCGGGAGGATCATCACCGAGGCGGAGAAGCCGTCGATGAGGCCGTTGTGGAAGACCACGTGGCCGAGGTCGCAGTCCTCGCGCACGTGCCAGCCGAGCCCGGGGCCGTCGGCGCCGCCGGCCGCCGGGAACGCCGAGCCGTTGCGCGCCATCATGTGCGACTCGCGCAGCGTGCTCCGCCGCAGGGGGCCGGCCTCGGGCGCGTCGCGGGCGGGCCAGGCCGCGAGCTGGAGCCCGATGAACCGGCCCATGTCGGACAGGCTCGCGTAGAGCCCAGCGGTCGACTCGGAGGCCCCGAGCCGCCACGGCTGGATGGGCGTCACCTCGTCGCCCGCGCGCACGTGCGGCGACGCGAGCGCGTCGGGCGGCACCTCCGCGGCGTCCCACGCGGCGTCGCGCATGCCGAGCGGCGCGAGCAGCGCGTCGTTCATGTAACGCCGGTACGGGACGCCGGCGGCGCGCCCGACGAGCAGCCCGAGGAGCGAGTAGCCGAGGTTCGAGTAGGACGTCTCGGTGCCCGGCGCGCTCTCGAGCCCGAAGCCGTCGAGGGTGGCGAGGATCTCGCGCTCGGTGACGTCGCGCGCCGTCGACGCGGGGGAGAACACGCCGAGCCGGGGCAGGCCGGAGCTGTGCGTGAGCAGGTCGCGCACCGTCATCGGCCGCGAGTCGCGCGTCGGGTAGACGACGCCGGCGAGCGCGGGCAGGTAGCGGGCCGCCGGGGCGTCGATGGACAGCCGCCCCTCGTCGCGGAGCCGCAGGACCGCCGCGGCGGTCAGCGCCTTCGTGATCGAGCCGATGCGGAAGCGCGTGTGCTCGTCGACCGCGCCGCCCCGCGCGACGTCGCGCACGCCGACCACCTTCTGGATCACGAGCTCGCCGTCGATGACGACGCCGAGCGCCAGGGCGGGCAGGCGCTCCCGCTCCGCGGTGCGCTGCGCCAGCGCCTGCACCTCGGGCGCGGCCGCGCGGAGCTTCCGCCCGCGCTCCGGATCGAGGAAGCGCGGCGCCGGCGCGGGCTCGCTGGCGAAGCGCTGGAGGAGCGGCGCCGGGGCCGCTGGCCGGGCGGCCCGCGGCGCGGGCGCGGTCTTCGCGCACCCGCCGAGGAGCGGGAGCGACAGGGAGAAGACGGCCGTCGCGAGGCGTGCGGCGAAGATGCTGCCCATCGTCTTCAAGGCGGAACCGTGATTTTCGCTCCTCCATCACGGTCCGACAATCGAAAGCAGCGATCGCGCGACCTCAATCCTCGATGGCTCTCGACGTTTCCATTGAAGCTAGATGGAAAAGCGACCTCGGCGCAGCCCGGGCGTAGGTCTCCCACGATGTGGCCCGCGCGCGGGCGTGTGCGGTGCGCGCGGGTGCGGTGCGGGCGGGCGCGGTCGTGCTCGCGACGGCGCGCGCCTACGCCCCCGCGAACCGATCCCGGAAGGCCCGGTAGTTCGGCTGGTCGGCGCCCCGGTCGTACACGGCGAACACCACGCGCGAGAACGCGCCGCGGAAGCGCGGGTGCTCGAGCCACCGGGCGAAGACGTCGGCGACCTCGCCCGGATCGTTGCGGAAGACGCCGCACCCCCAGGCGCCGAGGACCAGGCACCGGTGCCCGTGCGCGCCCGCCGCCGCGAGCACCATGGCCGCGCGGCGCTCCAGGGCCGCGCGGATGTCCTGCTCCACCCCCTCGTCGCGCTCGCGCGCCTCGCCGGCGTTCGGCGCCGGCGCGGTGATGATCGACAGCGCGATGGGCCGCTCCAGCAGGTTGTGCTGCTCGTCGCGGAAGAACGGCACATCCGGCGAGTAGATGAGGTGATCGGTGTACAGGAAGCTCCCCGAGGCGCGGTTCTGGTCGTAGTACTCGCGCTGCTCGACCAGGCACGCGTACAGCGCGGAGCACCTGGCGAGGTCCTCTTCCTGGGCCTTGGCCCCGCGCAGGAACCCGCCCCCGGGGTTCTTGGCGGAGGCGAAGTTGAGGGCCGCGACGCGGGCCTCGCCCTCCTGCTCGACGAGCCGGCGGCCCGCCGCCCCCGTGGTCTCTCCCGTCACCTCGATGCTCGCCGGCCGCTCGAGGCGCTCCTTCGGCTCCCAGGTGTCGAGGGATCCGGGCCGGTAGAGCGCGGTGCCCTTCACCGCGGTGAGCACGCGGTCGCGGATGCGGACCGTCGCGCCCGAGGGCGCGGTGTACTCGCCCCGGCTCACGATCTGCACGGTTTCAGCGGCGATGCCCGTGAGTTTCATGCGTCCAAAGATTGGCGAACCGCGGCCGAGCGTCCAGCGAAACGCGCTCCGCCGCGCGCCGCGGGGCCCTGCTCCTCCGGGGCTCCGACGGGCCGGCGGCGTCGTCTGCCCGCGATTTCCCGCGGATCGGCGCCGCGCATGGCGCGCGGGCGGCGCGCGTGAGATCATGGCGCGCGATGGGCGAGGTCGAGCTCAGCGTCCAGCGTTACTCGGCCGAGGTGGTCGCGCACCGGCACGCGCACCACCAGCTGGTCTTGCCGGTCGAGGGCGCGCTCTCGATCGCGATGGCCGGGCGCGAGCTCCGGGCGGCGGGGCGCTCGGGGGTGCTCGTCCCGTGCGGCGCGCGCCACGCCTTCGCGGCGTCGGACCGGAACCGCTTCCTCGTCATCGACGTGCCGCTCGCCTCCGCGGAGGCGCTCGGCGCGGCGCCGTGGTTCGAGCGGAGCGCCGGCGGGCCGGTCGCCCTCGACGCCGCCGCCGCGCTCCTGGTCCACGCCGCGGCGTCCGAGCTCGACGGGGCGGGCTCGGTCGCGCTGCGCCGGCAGTGGGCGGGGCTGCTCGTGCTCACGCTGGCCGAGCGCGGCGCTCGCGGCGCCGCGCGCGCTCCGGAGAAGCTGCGCCGCGCGCTCCGCTTCATCGAGGAGCGCGCGCACGAGCCGCTCACCGTCGCCGACATCGCTGCCCGCGCGGAGCTCAGCCCCGGGCACCTCCACCACCTGTTCCGCGCCGTCCTCGGGACGACGGTGCAGGCGCGCATCGCGGACGTGCGCCTCGCGCGCGCGACCGAGCTCTTGTCGCGCACCGATCTCGGCATCGCGGAGATCGCCCTCCGCTGCGGCTACGCCGATCAGAGCTGCCTGACGCGCAGCCTGCGGCGCCGCCGCGGCGTGACCCCGGCCGCCCTGCGCCGCGGGGTCCGGTCCGGGCGGCCGGCCGAGCCGCGGCGCGGGGGCGCGTAGCCGGCGGCCCGCAGGCGGGGCGCGAGCGCGCGCCGCAGCCCCGGCACAGGGCCGCGGAGCCTGGGCCAAGACGGCGGCCGGCCCGCGCGGCATTCTCCGCGCCATGTCGGACACGACCTCTCCCGCGCTGCCGGAGGCGAGGCGCCACTCGCGGCGCACCGCCACCCTCGCGGGCGTCGCGGCTATCGGCCTCTGGGGCAGCTTCACGCTGCTCTCGACCTCGGTGCGCGGCCTGCCGCCGCTCCAGGTGCTCGCGTCGACCTTCGCGATCGCGGCGCTCCTCGGCGCGGCGCGGATCGCGCGGCGCGGCCGCGGCGGCCTCGGCGCGCTCCGCCAGCCGCTCGGCTGGTGGCTCGTCGGCGTGGGCGGTCTGTTCGGCTACCACGCCCTCTATTTCTTCGCGCTCACCGCCGCGCCGCCCGTGCAGGTCAGCGTGATCTCGTACCTGTGGCCGCTGCTCATCGTCCTGTTCTCGGCGGCGCTGCCCGGCGGCCGCCTGCGCTGGAGGCACGTGGCCGGGGCGCTGCTCGGGCTCGCGGGCGTCTGGACGGTCCTCGCCGCCGGGGGCGCCGTCATCCCGAGCGCCGCGCATCTGCCCGGCTACGCGGCCGCGCTCGGCTGCGCGCTCCTCTGGTCGACGTACTCCGTGCTCCAGCGCCGCTTCGCCGAGGTCCCCGTGGACGCCCTCGTCGGCCCCTGCGCCGCGACGGCCGCCCTCGGCCTCGCCGGGCACCTCGCGTTCGAGCGCACGGTCGCGCCCACGGCCGGCCAGGCGCTCGGCGTGCTCGCGCTCGGGCTCGGCCCCGTGGGCGTCGCGTTCTTCGCCTGGGACCACGCGACGAAGCACGGCGACGTCTCGCAGCTCGGCGTGCTGGCCTACGGCGCGCCCGTCCTCTCGACGCTGCTCCTCTGCCTCGCCGGCCACGCCGAGCCGAGCCTCGCGCTGCTCGCCGCCTGCGCCCTCGTGGCCGCCGGCGGCCTCGTGGCCACCGCTCGCGCCGTGTGAAAGGCGCGGCCGCGCCCCTCGTCACAGGCGCTATCGGAGACGCCCTATTCCAGCCTGTCGCCTGACGATGCGGTGTCAAATCGGCTCAGGTAAGGTGTGCCTCGTGCATCCAATTGGCATACCCATATGTGGTCAGGATCATACGCGGTAGCACCTCCAATAGATACAGGTGGGGCCGCTTGCATACTCGGCAGCGCCTCGAGGATATCATCGCTCCCAGCACGCCAGCGAAAGCACCATCTCGTCATCTCGGAAGGTCTCGGATGATGCGCGTTTTGACGTTCGATGATACGGCCTCCCGTATGGCGATACCAATCATTGAGCCGTTTGGCTATGTACAGATCCCCCGTGTGTGGAAACCATGCAGCGAGCTCAGATCCGGCGTTGAGTGCGTTGGCGAATACTCTAACTGGCGAGAGCCACTCTTGCGATAGCTGTCGCAGGAGGAGCTCGTCAAAGAGCGACGGTAAGAGCCTACTGCCTGCCCGTCGGGGAAAGAGTCCGGCATGGTAACGCCCAAGGTTGGCCAACTGCGGGTGGAACATGCTCCCAGATGCACAGAACCTAGAAAAGGCAACGGGCGAGCGGCGGCACCACAATTTCCAGAGCGTAGCCGCGAAAGTTGTCTCGAGCTTCGACCATTGGACCACGGGCGGCTTGCGTAGCAGAGCATCCGCGACATCGATGGATATGGCCCTGCCTGGGCCGGGCCCTTGCGGAAATGTTCCGGCGGCCTCTGGGCTGAGATCGACGATGAACACCGTGCGCCCGCGCTCGACTACGGAAGCGCAGATTCGACAGAGGCTCATCAGGCCGCTTGGTGTCGGCGGAAGCGCCACGCAGATCGGCGGCCCATCAGAACGCGCAAGCTCTTCATTGAGATCGGTAGACGGCTCTCCACCCAAGTATCTAACGCGCGCAGCACGATGACGTTTCGGATCGACTCTTGATGGCCCCAGCAGGAGCTCGTCATCGTCGACCACGACGGGGGATGCAACCTTGGCTAGAGCCGCTCCGGCAACCCTGCCCATGGCAACGTAGACTGCGCCCTGTATCGGTTCATTCATCATCTGAATCCGCACGATCTGCATTTGCACGCTGGCGGGTATGGTGTGCCCGATTGGCAGGCTTCAAAGCAACTCCTGCACGATGTATGGCGCCATTGTCGCAGCCTGGATATCCCGTGATGCACTTGCCGCCGATTTCTTGGCAATCCACGAACATGTCTGTGCATGTCTTGTCGGGCGTGCACCCTGCCATCTGCTCAGTGGCGCCGCTTCCCACGTCGTCACCGTTTCCGTACCAGTCCCCCGTAGCTGCTGACCCCGGTGGGTATGGTTCTCCGGCCCCTGTGCCTTCCGTCCCCCTAAGATAGCACTCGCCCACGTCGTAGTTGCACGCCCAGACCGTCAGACCGAGAGGAATAAGAACAGGGATAGCCTTCAATTTCAGCCTGTGGCGCATGCCCATCCTCCAGATCATCCAGATGCGTGTGCGGAGAGGCGGCGTCCACTAGGATTCAGGACACGGGTTATGTCCCTGCGGCTACGCCTTGTCAACCTCGCCCCGGTCCGAAGCCGAGCTCGAGCAGAGCGCAGCGGGTTGCACATCGTCGCGGCCGAACTCGGCGCGGACCATCGGAGGTCGAGGCGGACGGACGTCGGCGAGCTCGGCCCGATCTCCGCCCACCTGGTCGAGCTCGGAGCGACGCCGGCGACGAGGCCGGCCAGGCGCCCGGCCTGCTCGCGCTCGGGCTCGGTCCCGTGGGCGTCGCGTTCTTCGCGTGGGCCAGCGACGAAGCACGGCGGCGTCCCGCAGCTCGGCGTGGACCCTCGCCGGGCGCCTTAGCTGCCGCGAGGAGCCGTGTGGGGCGGCGAGCTCTACTTGGTCCCGAGGCAGTCCCGGACGTGAAAGGTCGCCGTCTCGAGGCGCACCTTCGCGCCGTCGAAGAGCCGGATCGCGTCGCACGGCCCAGCGGTCACGTCGGCTTCATAGATGTCGGTCGGCTGCTCCTCGACGGTTATCGCGCACGGCCCCTGGTAGAGATCCGCGTCGATCGTCACCGACACATGAGGCCGTCCGTCCTGGGCCATCGGGTTGATGTGCCAAAAACCGGCTTTATCATCCCTCTCCACGACCACGCTGATCTCCCCCTCGCGGCGCACGACGCAGGCCCCTGACACCCCGTCGTCGTAGAGATCAACGACCTTGGTTCCATTGTCGCCGGTGTCAATCACCAGCTCTTGGCCATCAAGGGTCACCACCGCCTTGCCCGAGACCTGGGGCTCGGGATTGTCGTAGCATCCTCCGCCGGAGCTCCACAGAACAACCCAGAATAGCGGCGGGAGCGCGGGGGTGAGGGCCCTTCGTGGCAGGTCGATCATGTCGTACATCCTCCGTGGCTCTGAGGAATCACCGTCGGCGGCTTCCCCGCGGGCGTGCAGCACATCACGTGCTCTTCTCCATCCTCCTCGACATATATCGCCCGGTCCTCGTATCCCTCGTAGCAGATCTCCACCACCTCGGTCGGGATCACACAGAGCGTGTACCCGGCTGGGAGGACGTCTCGAACGACGCCGGCGCAGGCACGCGCGAACGTCGACGACTCGGGGGCGGTGGAGGTACCGTCTCTCCAGCCGTCCCAGAGAACTTCGGTCTGTTCCGCGCAGCCTTGAACCTCGTTCTGCTTGCCCTTCCAGAGCCACACGGCACGGTCCCCCTCGTGGGGCCCTGTGCCAGGGCAGTCTCGATCGGGGACGCAACCCAGCCCGACTGCCGCGCCGATGAACAGAAGAACGCATCGCATCGACCAACACCCTCCTAGCACACCGCAGGACCACGGTTCACGTCACGGCCTCGCCAAAGATCCGATGGCTTCCCTGGATGACCGGGCGTTACCACGAGAACCGCACCTCAGCGCCAGCCGCGCTTGCGCGGACCTCGGCGCCGTTCGGCAGCACCGCGTAGATGATTGTTGCGGCACCGAGCGCAGTACCGGCGATGAGCGCTGCCGTGCTGAGATGCTGCTTCAGCTCGACCGCGTGCTGCTCGGTTCGAAGCCCTTCCTTGTACTCCCCGTCCGAGTGAGGTTTGCACATCGCGTCCCTGAGGGCACTGTCCTCGAGGGAAGCCACGATGTGCAGCGCGATGCCGGAGGCCAGGAACGCGCCGGACGTGCCCAAGCCGGCGTAAACGAGCCACGGCGCCGGACCGGTCCGCGGCCGTGCCGGCGCGACCGCTGGCATCGCGGGGCGCGGAGCGACCGGGCGGGGGCCCGCTGGCTCATGGCCGACGACGACGGCCCGCCGCTCGCCCGCGCTGACCTGCACGGTGGAGCGCGCCATCCGGCCGTCCGGCAACACCGCCGTCACCTCGTGCTGGCCGGGCGCGACGTAGATGGGATCGTCCTTGTCCACGAGGCGGCCGCCGACGAGCACGGGCTTGGCCCCGGCTGGCGCGAACACGCGGATCTCGCCCACCCGCTGCCGCGCCGTGGCCAGGTCCGCGTGCCGCGTCTCGTAGAGCGCTCGTTCCCTGGGCGTGGCCGGCGGGCGCATCTGCTGCACGCACTGCGTGAGCTCGTCGACCGCGTCCACCCAGCGCCAGAGGCGGCGGTCGATCTGCCCGAGCTGGCAGATCCCCACCGTGGCCCACTCCGTGGTCTTCTCGAGGTCGTAGATCTGCGCCCACAGGTCGCGGGCGCGCGCGATGTCGAGCCGATCGAAGGCCGCCTCCGCCTCGCTGACGAGCGCTTGCACATGCGGCGGCCGCGGTGGTGGCGGCGGCGCGGCGGACGCCCGCGGGGGCGCGAGGAGGAACACGGCGACGACCGCCGCTTGCGACCAGCAGACGACCAGCGGAGAGCGGAGCACGGTTCACCTCGGCCCAACGAGGCGGACCGATTTGGCCGCACCGGCCCGATCCGGCGCAGCATCGCGCTCTCCGCCCAGCATCGGCTGGAGCGGCGTCCATGCCTCGTGCACGAGCTGATTAGCATAGGTTTCCCGGCGCTTGGAAGCGTCGATGAACGAAGCTTCCGGTCCAGTACCGCATTCCGAACCGCGCGGAGATTTTGCCACCGCTCGTCGCGCGCCGGTTTGACCCCGAACACGCCGGCGCACATCGCGCCGGAGCAAGAGCCAGGCTGCGCCGCTCGCCCGCTCCGGCGCTGCCATGGCGCCACCTCCTGCGCACCTGCGCACGTTCTGGACGGGGCGACCCCGAGGCGCTCTGGTTCGCCGCAGAATTTGTGGTTGACGCCCATCCCGCGGCCGGAACAATGGCCCGCGGTTCTCAGCGCGCAGCGCGCGCGTCGGCCAAAGGCTACCAACCCGGAGGAGACGGTGAGGACGTCGCAGCGACGGATCTCGTGGGCGGCAGGAGTTGTCCTCCCGCTGGACTGAGTTGATGGGGAAAGTCGATCACCTCCGTGCAGCCGAACTCAGCGAAGAGGTCACGGAGGAAGTCGGACAGCTCATGGACTACACACTCCCGCCGGGGATCTTTTGCAAAGGCTTCGCTATCCAGACGGACGCTGCGTTTAAGTCGAAGTATAAGGGGCTCGGTGCCTCGGTGACGAATCCATGAAGACAACTCGCTCCGAGCTGCTCGACGTCATCTACCGCTTCTACCCGCGGGGCGTGCAGAAAATCCAGCGCATCTATGTGCCTCCGGGCGAGCCCGTCTATGAGGACACGGTGGAGCACCGCCGACTGGTGGAAGCCGCAAACCGCGGGCGAGCGGAGTACCCGACGTGGAAAGCGATGATCCACCGACTGGGGGACCGATACGGCCTTCAAGACGAGTCGCTCAGCTTGTTCGGGGACGGGGGCGAGCCGTCGTACTCGGCCCGCATCTATCGCCGCAAGGACTTGGAGCCCGTTCCCTCGCCCAACAGCAGGGCTTCGCTCAGCTTCCACGTGAGCCTCATCGGGCCTTATTATGGGATCCACGATACGAGCGAGCCCGACGAGATACCGGCGGCGGTTGCAGAAGAGATCGAGGCCACGTACCCCGGCTACGAGCCGATCCCGTCGGAGCTCGGGAACGAGGTGGGGCCGGATGTGGACATGGATTCGGTGTGGATGGGCGAGGCGACGATCTACATGTGCCTCTTCTCGCCCAAGTGGACTTGGGTGGACCCGTAGCCGTTTTCCTGGGTGGCCGCTGCCCACTGGGCCGAGCTCGGGCGCTTCGTCCTCGGAAGCGCTCGAGGCGAGCTCGGCGGCGCCTCCTCCGCGGCAGCGCGTCCGTGGCGGTACGAGCGGTCGCGCCTCGGATGCGGCCGCGCACTGCGGTCGCGAGCGGGAGCGGCGATCCCCGGCGACCCAGCACGAACGCGACGGTCGCAGAGGTGCCGCGAGGTTGCATCGAGCTCGACCGCCGCCGAGACTCGGGGCGCCCCTGACCAAAGGAGGGTATCTCATGGGTTATCGCAATCTCAGCCCCCAGGCGATGGTCAACATCTCCGCGCCGTGGCTCGATCCGGCGCAGGATCGGAAGGTGTTCACGTCGCTGCCGCTGCTCGCGCCGCTCCTGCCCGCGGTCGAGGAGGCGCACGGTCGGATCCTGACCACGCAGCGGCTCGGCTCCAGCCTGCAGCAGCAGACGAAGGCGCTCATCGAGCGCGCGCTCGCGCTCGACGCGACGCACGACCGCAAGCTCCGCGGGGCGTACAACTACCTCGGCGCGCTCGCCGAGATGACCGACGACCCCGAGCTCGCCGCGGCGCTCCTCGACCTGCGCGATCGGCTCGCCCCGGCGGGGCTCAGGGCGATCTCGCGCAGCTACGGCGACCAGGCGGGCGACGCCAAGCTGCTCCGGTCGCGCCTCGACGAGGCCTCGGAGAAGCTGCTCAAGAAGCTGAAGACGCCCGAGGGGCCGCTCGCGCAGGTGGTCGAAGCCTGGGTCGCGGCCGCGCTCGAGATCGAGAAGGTGGAGGCGCAGCGCGAGCAGCTCGCGCTGAGCGCCCCGTCGAACACCGACGGGGCGACGCCGCGCGAGGTGCTGAACGCCCGCAACGCCTGGATCCGCATGGCCCGCGCGGTCGAGACGAACCTCGCCCTCGAGAAGACGGCGAGCGCCGAGACCGTCGACCGCCTCCTCGGCCGCCTCCGCCGCGAGTCCTTCCGGGCCGACCGGCGCGGGCGCAAGGGCGGCGCCGAGCCCGCGCCGGCCGACGACGCCGCGCCGCCCGCCGCCGGCGCCGGCGCCGACGCGGACGATTCCTTCGACGGCGCCTGAGCCTGGCGCTCCTCACCTCCCCGGCACAAGCACCACGCCCGCGCCAGGGCGCGCGAAGATCGGCACCCTGCTCGAACCGCCGCCCTCCACCCCATTGAGGTAAGCCATCTTTCTTTGTTTGCCGCCTGCCGGGGGGTGCGAGGCTGTGCACTTGCGCCGATCGGTGGTCGGTGGCGATCTCGAGGAAGATGTCTTACGCCGAAGCGCCTCCGTGCGGCGGTATCGAGTAAGACGTCTTACGCCGAAGCGCCTCCAGGTGGCGATCGCGAGTAAGAGAACTTACGCCAGATCGCCGCCGGGCGGCGGTTGCCGAGAGTTGGTTTGCGCCGAGCGCCGTCGGGCGGCGATCGAAGGGAAGAGGGCTTACATCCGACCGCCATCGGGCGGCGCTCGCCGGCCGTGGATTGCCGCCGAGGAGCCGCCCGGCGGCGCTCGCCGGAGCACGGCGAGGTCCCGCAGCTCGGCGTGCGGTCCTACGGCGCGCCCATCCTCTCGACGCCGCTCCTCGGCCGCGCCGGCCACGCCGGGCGCGCCCCGCGCCGCTCGCCGCCCGCGCCGCCACGACCGCACGGGGGCCCGCGCCGGCCGCGCCAGCGAGCCCCGCGCCGCGCGCCGCACTATTGGTTGCATTGACAAGTAATTCTTCTGAGCTACGCTCGGCCATCATGCGCGACCAGTTCACGGCCGAAGGGGGGATCATCCTCGACAACGCCCTCGGCTACTGGATCGCGCGCGTGTACCTCTCCTCCCGCGCCGCGATGTACCGGCGCTTCCGCGCGCACGGCGTCGAGATCACGCCCGAGCAGTGGATGGTGCTCGTCCGCCTGTGGGAGCAGGAGGGCGTCACGCAGACGCACCTGGCCGAGCGCACCTTCCGGGACGTGCCCACGATGAGCCGGATCCTCGCGCTCATGGAGCGCGACGGGCTGGTCGAGCGGAGGCGCGACCCGACGGACCGGCGCGCCCGGCTCGTCTACCTCACCGCGCGCGGGCGGACGCTGCGCAAGGCGCTGTCGGGCGAGGCGAAGGCCCTCGTGGACGAGCTGCGCGCCGGCATCCCGGAGGAGGATCTCCTCACGACCCGGCGCACGCTCCAGCGCCTCCTCGCGAACCTCGAGCCCGAGGGCTGAGCGCGGCCCCGCCCCCGCGCCGGCCGCTTCATCCCCAATTGATTGCATTGACAACCAACTCAGGAGACACCCGCATGACCGAGACCGCTGCTCCCCCTGGCCAGGCCGCTGCTTCCCCTCACTTCCCCGCGCACACGCTCGAGACGGCGCCCGCGGCGGCCCGCGCCGCGCTGGAGCGGACCGCGCGGAAGTTCGGCTTCCTCCCGCTGCCCTCGGCGCGCTTCGCGACCTCGCCGCTCCTCGTGCGCGCCTTCGACGAGCTCCTCTCGGTCTTCGAGGGGGCCACGCTCTCGCCGGTGGAGCGCGAGGTCGTCGTGATGGTCGTCGCCGGCGAGAACGGCTGCGACCTCTGCCGCGCGATGCACCGCGGGCTGCTCCTCCGCGCGGGCGCGTCCGCCGAGGTCGCCGCGGCGCTGTTCGAGCGGAGGCCGGCGCCCGACGCGCGCCTCCAGGCGCTCGTGGCGTTCACCGAGGCGACGCTGCGCGAGCGCGGCCAGGTCTCGGACGCCGACCTCGACGCCTTCCTCGGCGCGGGCTTCACCGCCGAGCAGGCCCTCGAGGTGATCGTCGGCATCGGCACCTACACGCTGTCGACGTTCGCGAACCGGATGACCCGCACCCACGCGCTGCGCTGACGCGCCCGCGGCGGGTCACGCGCCGCGGATCGGGCGCAGCTCCTCGCCGAGGAGGCCCGCGGTCGCGCTCGGCGTCGCGAAGACCCCAGGCTCCTCGCCGGCCGGCGCCCACTCGCCCGCGCACATCAGCGCGCCCCCCAGGATCTCGGGCTGCGCCGCCGGGCGCACCTGCACGTCGTCCGCGTGGACGCTCACGTTGACGTGCACGCGCGCGTCCGCCCCCGCGCGGCGGACCACCGCCTCGTGCAGCGCCGCCGCGACCCGGAGCGCCGCGCGCCGCTCGTCGCGCTCCGCGTCCGCCCCGGCGGGCAAGAGGCGCACGCCGAGCACCTCGTTGCCGGTCGTCGAGGCCAGGATGAACCCCGCGCGCTCGAGCTGCGACTCGGCCATGTCGAGCACCTGCCCGATGTCGGCCGCGAGCGCGTCGTCGAGATCGTCGGAGCCGCCGCGCGTCCTCACCTCCAGGTACACGCCCACCGCCGGCTGCGTCGGATCGGACCCGCCCTTCGTCCCCGACGCGGGCTCGCCGATCGCCTCCCGGAGCGCCCGCACCAGCTCCTCGACCGAGCCGAACCGCCGCTCCCGCCGCTTCTCCATGCAGCGCAGCACCACCGCGTCGAGCTCGAGAGGAAGCGGCACCCGCAAGCTCGGGGGCATCGGCGGCTCCTCGAGGTGCTTTCGCACCATCTCGTCCATGTCATGTGTGTGGAATGGTAATCTTCCGACCAGCATGCGATGGAGAAGCACTCCGAGCGCATAAACATCCACCCGCGCATCGATGGGGCCGCCCAGGATCTGCTCGGGCGCCATAATCGATGGCGTCCCGGGCATTCTTCCGGCGGTGGTCAGCCAGGTCGAGCCCTCCTCGGGGCCCATCAATTTCGCGATGCCGAAGTCGAGCAGCTTCACGGTGCGTGGTTTGCCCGAGCAGATGAAGATGTTGCTCGCCTTCACGTCGCGGTGAATGATGCCGGCGGCGTGCGCGGCCCCGAGCGCCGCGCAGATGGGCTCGAACAGATCGAGCGCCTCCCGCGGCGCGAGCCGGGTCTCGGCCCTGATCAGCGCGTCGAGCGTCTGCCCCTCCAGGCGCTCCATCACGTAGAACGGCTGATGGTTGTTCAGCTCACCTACTTCGCAAATTTCTACGATGTTGGGGTGGGAGATCAGGCGTAAAGCCTCGATCTCGCGCGCGAATCGCTCGACCACGCGGCGCGAGTGAGCTACCGCCTCGCTCAGCACCTTGACGGCGGCGGGCCTGCCTGAACGGGCGTGCCTCGCCGCATAGACGACCCCGCAGCCGCCGCGCGCGATGAATCCTTCGAGGATGTATTCGCCGGCCAGGGTCCCCGCCGGGAGCTCGCCGCGCGCGCTGGCCCGCTCGACCTCCGAAAACGGCCTCGTCTCGTCCTCTTTCGTCATCTTGCCCCACCGTGCGGCGCGTCACGGGCCGCCGCGCGCGCCGCTGTCCCCCTTCGAGGATGATCTTGATGAACCGGTATACTCAGGAGCGTTTCTAAATGGTAACTTAAACTTGGCCGCACCTCGACACTGAACCGCCGGCCGGGACCCGTCGCTGAAAGGGGGAACAAGATGTTCCTTTGCTGGACACGGACTGTTGCGCTGCTCGCAATACCTCTGGTTACTACCGCCTGCATCGGGGCCGAGATCGACGACGTGACCGACGAAGAGCTCGATGAGCCGATCGGCGAGGCGGAGGGCGCCGTCGTGGCTGGGAACGGCGCCCTGTCCAATATCATCAACCGGAACGCGCTCCTCTCCGGCGCGCTCACCCCGAGCCTGCTCGGCGCAAACGCGCTCAAGCCGAGCGCGCTCAGCGCCGCCGCGCTCGCAGCCATCCAGGATCCAGGACCTCAGGGCGCCCTGTCAAGGCAGCTCCTCCAGTACGTCGTGAGCTGTGCGCTCCGGCCGGACCAGTCGTTCTCGTTCACGTGGACCGACAGCGGTGGTACGAGCCGACAGGAGACGTACAGCGGCTACCTCGGGATCGTGGACTGGTGGGTGTACGGCCCGCTCACGGATCCCTTCTACCAGCGCTACATCTCCGCGTGCCTCGCCGCGCGCACGAACTATTACGGCGTCCCGGTGATGATCTCCCTGCGCGCGAGCCAGGTATCCATGGGCTCGTCGTGGAACGAGCGCTCGACCTACTCGGTCAGGGAGGGCGCGTTCTGGGGCAACCTGTTCACCTCGACGCCTTACCTACGGGCCTGCCACTCGCCGGCAGGCGTCGCGCGCGCGCGGGCGCTGAAGCGTGACTGTGCGGCAGGTCACATCAAGCCCGACCCGGCGACCGGGGCGCCGATCACGGAGCCGTGCGGCCCCATCGCGCTCGCGGGGTCGTGCGATACTGTGTGCGAAGCGGTGGTCGCCGACGGCGGCTTCTACTCCCAATGCCTCGACAACCCGGCGATCTCGTCCTCGGCGCGCACGGATGTGGTGATCACGTCCTTCCTGCCGCCGTAAAATGCGGCATGGGCTCCGAGGTCCAGCGGAACCAGGATCCCGAGCGCGCACCTCCGGAACATCGGCGTTGCCCGTCGTGCGGGCGGCGGAACCTGGGCTCGTGCCCCGAGTGCCCGCCGCAGCCGCATCGCGATGAGGCGGGCCCGCCGGACATCACCGAGGTCGTCCCCGTCTCGCTGCCGCGCTTCCCGGGCTACCGGACGCGCTGGGTCCTGGGGCAGGGCGGCTTCGGCACCGTGTTCGAGGCCGAGCCCGAGGGCGGCGGGGCGCCGGCGGCGATCAAGCTCGCGCGCGCCGATCGCCGCGGGGCGGCCCCGCGGCTCCGGCGCGAGATCGAGGCGCTCCTCGCCGTGGGGCCCCCCCACGTGCCGGCCGTGCACGCGCGCGGCGCGCTGGACGACGGCTCCCCGTATGCCGTGCTCGATCTCGTCGCCGCGCCCACGCTCGCCGCGCGCCTGGCCGCGCGGCCGGCGCCGCGGCTCGACGAGGCCGCCCAGCTCGGCCTCGCGACGCTCGCGGCCCTCGAGGCCGTGCACGCGCGCGGCTACGTGCACTGCGATCTCAAGCCCGAGAACCTCTTCGTCGATCGCTCGGGGAAGGCGACCCTCATCGACCTCGGCATCGCCCGCGTCGTGGGGCGGCGCGACGGCGCGCAGGACGAGGACCTCGCCCTGGGGACCGCGGAGTACATGGCGCCGGAGCAGTCCGCCGGGCGCGCGGATCTCGACGCGCGCGCCGACATCTACGCGATGGGCGTCATCCTGTACGAGCTCTTCGCGGGCCGGCCTCCGTTCTGGGGGCCGCGCGCGGTGGTGCTGGAGGATCACCGGAGCCGCAGGCCGCCGCGCCTGTCGGCGCGCGCGGCCGTGCCGCGCGCGATCGAGGAGGTGGTGCACCGGTGCCTGGCCAAGGAGCGGGGCGAGCGGTTCGCGAGCGCGACCGAGCTCCGCGCCGCGCTGGAGCGCGCGCTCGGGGACGAGCTCACGGCGAGCGAGCACGGCGGGCCTCGCTCCGTGGCCGGCGCCGAGCGCCGCGCGGTGGGGCTCCTGTTCTTCGAGGGCGCGGCGGATCGGATGGCGGTGCAGCGCAGGGTCCGGGCGCTCGGCGGCGAGCTCGCGCACGCGTCCGGCGCTCGCTACGCGGCGGTCTTCGGCCACGAGGGCGCGGCGAGCCCGGCGCGCCACGCCAGGCGCGCGGCCGACGAGCTCCTGCGCGCGGGGCTGTGCGAGCGGGTGCTCATCGATCTCGCGCCCGTGTCGGTGCAGGCCCGCCCCGGCGGGGCCCGGCGCTTCCTGAGCCCCCTCTTCTCGCGCGCCGAGCGGTGGCCGGCCGCCTCCGGGCCGCCGGGGCCGTTCCTCACGCCCGCGGCGGCGGCCGCGCTCCCGGAGGCGTCCCTCGCCGCGCCGGAGGACGATCGCGCGGGGGATGGCGAGCCGCGGCCCGGCGACGACGCGCGGGAGACGACGGGCCCCGGCGCGCTCATCGGCCGCCGCGAGGTCCTCGAGCACCTCGTCCACAGCGCCGAGGAGGCGCTCCGGCTGCGGCAGCCCACGGTCGTGTCGGTGATCGGCGAGCCCGGCTACGGCAAGAGCCGCCTCTTCGTCGAGCTCGTCAGGCAGCTCCGGGAGCGCCTGCCCCAGGCCAGGCTGATCGATCTGCGCGGGCGGGAGCCGACGAGCGGCGTCGCGGACGCGACGCTCCAGGAGCTCGTGCGCGAGGCGCTCGACATCCCCGAGGCGCCCCCCGAGAGCGGCGTCCGCGCGGCGCTCGCGGAGCGGCTCGGCTCCGCGCTCGGCGAGGAGCTCGGCTCGGGGCTGGCGATGGCGCTCGGGTGGGTGGACGAGCGGACGGGCGGCGAGTTCTTCCGGGACGTCGAGGCGCTCAAGGCCGTTCCCGGCGCGCTGCGCTCGGCGTGCGTGCGCGCGGCGGGCGAGTGCCTGCGCCGGTGCGCCGCGGCCGCGCCGGTCGTCGTCATCCTCGACGACGCGCAGTTCGCGCACGAGGTGACGCTGGCGGCGCTCGAGTACGCGGCGCTCGGGGACGGGGCCACGCCGCTCTGGGTGTGCGCGATGGGGCGCCCCGCCTTCGCCGAGGCGCAGCCCTCCTGGGGCGAGCGGGCGGCGCGGCGCGAGGTCGTGCGGCTCGATCCCCTCGACGCCGACAGCGCGCGGGCGCTCTGCCGGCGCCTGCTCCTGCCCGCGCGGGACGTGCCGGAGCCGGCGATCGATCGCCTGATCGAGCGGGCGCAGCGGGTGCCGCTGCTCCTCGTGGAGCTCGTGCACGGGCTCAAGCGCGAGGGGATCCTGCGGCGGCACCCGCGGGGCGACGCGTGGTACCTGGCGACCGACGAGCTCGAGCGCCTCCCGGCGCTGCCGCTCCTCGATCCGCTGGCGCAGGGGGAGATCGAGGCGCTCGGGCCGGCGCTCGGGGCGCACGCGCGGCTCGTCTCGCTGCTCGGCGCCGAGGTGTCGCCCGACGAGATCGCGGGCGTCTTGGGCCACCTCGATCGGCGCGGCGAGGGCGCGGCCTTCCCGCTGGACGCGCGGGTCGGGACCGAGCGGCTGCTCAGGGCGGGCGTGCTGGTCGTCGATCGGAAGGGCCGGCTCGGGTTCCGTCACGCGCTGATGCGGGAGGCGATCGCGCAGGGGATCGCCGAGGCCGAGCGGCGGCGGATCCACCTGGCCGCGTACGAGCACCACCGCGAGGCGGCGGCGCACGAGAGCCGGGAGCAGCGGCGGTTCAAGATCGCCTACCACGCGGCCGAGGCGGGGCTCTCGGCGGTGGCGGAGGCGGCCTACCTGGAGCTGGCCGAGCGGGCGCGGGAGCGGCACGCGTACATGGAGGCGGAGCTGCACTACAGCCGCGCGCTGGCGCAGCCGGCCCCGGATCGCGGCGCGCGGCGGAGGGCGGCCTACCGGGGCCGGGGGCTGATGCGCTACCGGCTCGGCCGCTACCACGACGCGCTCGGGGATCTCGCGCGCGCGCGCGCGATGGCGATCGAGGAGGGGGAGGCGATCGAGCAGATCGAGATCCTGCTCGACGAGGCGATCACGCTCGACTGGATGGACGACTACGGGCGATCGAAGGAGCGGGTGGAGCAGGCGAAGGCGCTCGCGAGCGGCGCGCTGCCCCCGGCGCTCTCGGCGCGCCTGTCGATGGGGGCGGCGCTGTCGCTCCACCGGGAGAGCCGGGAGGAAGAGGCGGCGCGCGAGTTCGAGCGCGCGGCGGCGCAGGCGGAGGCGCTGGGCGACGAGGGCTACGAGACGCTGGTGGTGTCGCTGCTCGTCCTCGGCTTCATCTACCAGGGGCTGAGCAAGCTGGACGAGGCCGGGGCGGCGCTGGATCGGGCGATCCGGATGTGCGAGGCGCGCGGCGATCTCCTGCACCTCGGGCCGGCCATCAACAACCGGGCGCTGCTGCGCGCGTGCCTCGGCGACAACGAGGGCATGATCCTGGACATGTGCCGTCTCCTCGCCCTCTCGCGCGAGCTGGGCCTCGGGGCGATGGAGCTCATGGGGGAGTTCAACCTCGGCGAGTACCTGTACATGGTGGGCAACCTCGAGATGGCGATGCCGCACGTGGAGCGGGCCGCGCACCTGGAGCGCCAGCAGCGGGGGGAGGAGGCGCGTCCTTGGGCGCAGCTCCTCCAGGCGAGGCTGCTCCTCTATCGAGGCGACGAGGACAAGGCGCGGGAGATCATCGAGACCATCCGGGCCCAGCAGGCGAAGGCGATCGCCGCGGGGCGCGGGGGCCCGGAGATGGCCCCCGCGGAAGAGGTGCTGTGGTCGATGATCGACCTGGCGACGCGCGACGCCACCGACGCGGAGTGGGATGAGCTCGAGGGGCGGTCCGCCCGCTGTTCCGTGGGCCAGGAGCAGATCGAGGTGATCGAGGCGCGGGCGCGGGCGCGCTCGCGCCGCGGCCGCCACGCCGAGGGGAAGGCGGCGCTCGCGCGGGCGATCGAGGCGGCCGAGCGGATCCCCAACTGGATGAGAGAGCGGCTCGAGCGGCAGCGAGGGAGCTAGGAGCCACGCGCCGGCCGCAGACGGCGCGCTTCCTCCGGGACGTCCCGGACAACGCCCGCACGCTCGAGCTCGCGCGGCGGTGGCTCGACGGCTGACGCAGCGCCGCGCTCACGCGCGCCGCCGGCCGCACGCGAGCCGCAGCACGCCGCCGAGGAGCGCGAGCCACGGCGAGAGCGGGCCGCCCGCCGGCGCGCCGCCCGCGGCGTGGCAATCACAGCCGGGTCCGCCGCCGCCGAGCCCGCCGCTGCTGCCCCACGATGACGACGACGACGCCTCGGCCGACGAGCTCGCCGCGCTCGAGGTCGCCGCGCCGCCGCCCTCCCCCCCTGGACAACCCTGGTTCGAGGCGTGCCCGGGCTCGGTCGGGCACTCGTCGTGGGCGTCCCTCACGAAGTCGTTGTCGTCGTCGGCGTCGCACGCGTCCCCTGCGCCGTCGCCGTCGGTGTCGGCCTGATCGGCGTTCTCTCGAGCCTCGCAGTTGTCGCACGCGTCGCCCACGCCGTCGGCGTCGGCGTCGGCCTGGTCCGCGTTCTTGACGGCAGGGCAGTTGTCCATGCCGTCGAGCGCGCCGTCGCCGTCCGAGTCGGCGAGATCCTCGTCGCAGGCGTCGCCGGTCCCGTCGCCGTCCGAGTCCTCCTGGCCGGGGTTCTCCGCCTTGGGGCAGTTGTCCGCGTCGTTGTTCACGCCGTCTCCGTCGTCGTCGGCGTCGCACGCGTCGCCGACGCCGTTGCCGTCCGAGTCCCGCTGATCGGCGTTCGGCGTCCGAGGGCAGTTGTCGTCGGCGTCGAGGACCTCGTCGTCGTCGTCGTCCGGGTCGCAGGCGTCGCCGGCGCCGTCGCCGTCGGTGTCGCGCTGGGTCGGGTTGGCGGTGGAAGGGCAGTTGTCCGCGCCGTCCAGCGCGCCGTCGTCGTCGTCGTCCGGGTCGCAGGCGTCGCCGGCGCCGTCGCCGTCGAGATCCTCCTGACGCGGGTTCTCCGCATGGGGGCAGTTGTCGCCCGCGAGCACGCCGTCGCCGTCGACGTCGATCGCGCCGGGCGTCGGGACGCCGCACGCGGCCCAGGTCGACGACGCCGGCTCGCCGGTCTCGATCGCGCCGGTCACCCCGTTCCCCCCGCTCGCGCTCTGGGCGCCTTCGGTGAAGTCCTGCCGGCAGCTCCCGTTCGCGGTCGACAGCGGCGCGTGCAGCGCGGCGTCGTCCGCCGCGTCGTCCAGGTAGGCGCTCGGCGCGGACCCGGGGTCCGGCCCGTCGATCGATACACCCGTCTTGTTGACAGGCGTGTTCGCCCCCGTCACGCCATAAAAGACGTAATCGACGTCCTTCACGAGATCGCTCACGCCGTCCCAGTAAAAGAGGATCAGGCACTCATGGTCGTTCGTCAGCCCGCGCGTCTCTCCCACCGATCCCTGGATCGGCACCCGCATGTCGGGCACCGCGGCGGCGGACTTGCCCTCCGGGCCGTCGGCGCTGTGGATCTCGTAGGTGGGGGGCGCGCCCCAGCCGCTGAACGCCCTGCTCTCGTTGCACCCCATGCGGTAGCACTCGGCGCCTCCGAGCGACACGGTCTGGACCTCACCGGGGCCGATCTCGGCGCCATCCGGGAAGCGCACAAGGAAATCATTCGTATTCGGGAGCGTCGGGTCCGGCGTGACGAGCTGGTAATAGAAGCGGTAGTCCGCGAGGTAGTAGTCCGACAGATCGACCGGCGCGCTGCCCGGGTTATAGATCTCGACGAACTCCGCGGCCGTCGGGTGGACGAGGAGCTCCGTCAGGAGGAGCTTCGCGGGGCTCGACGCCTGCGCGCGCATCCGGCCGTGGAGCGCGTCGAGCTCGAGCGTGACGACCTGCCCCGCCGCCGCGCTGAACGTCCCGTTCGAGGAGTCTCGCGGCGCGTAGCTCCAGCCGTTCGCCCCGAGCCTCGTGCTCCAGGGGCCCTGCGCCGCGAACTTGAAGGACGCGCCGGAGAGCGCCGTCCGGGCCACGAAGCGGTACGTATAGACCCCATCGCCCGCGACGCGATCGCCGAGGGTGCCGTCGTCGCGCGCGACCGTGAGGGACGACGACGGGTTCCAGTCGGTGTCGCCCACGGAGCTCTGCCAGTCTCCGACGGCGACCCACACCTGCGGTGCGCCGCCTTCGTCGAGCGAGGCGCTGCGCGAGTCCGAGGCCGACTCGGTCGCCGGCAAGAACCCTTGTGCGGTCAGGTCGCGCCTGTCGTAGTAGAAGGTTACATCGTAGGGCGGTGTCCCGCCGGCCAGCGTGAAACGCAGGCTCTCGCCGCTGGCCGCCCCGGCGCCGCCGTCCGCGAGATCGACGCCGTTTCGCGAGATCTTGTACTCGACGTCTCCCGGCGCCGCGAACGAGACCGCCGCCGTGAAGACGCCGTCCCCGGCCGCCCTGTCCGGGGCGATCCCGTCGTCGCGGAGCGGCGCGCCGCGGCGCGCATCCCACGTTCCGAGCTCCGGCGTGGAGCCGGTCACCGTCGGCGAGGCGAGGGCCGCCCTGGGCAGGAGCGAGAGCAAAGCGAAGCTGATACCGACGAAGGAGCGGCGTCGTCGCACGGGGCCACCTCGGTGCCGGGGCGAAATATCCGGACAAGCGGAACCCTAGCGCAGGACGGACGAACAACGAAGTCACAAAGCAGGAACGATCCAGCGCTCGTGACGCGGCGTCACGCGCCATCCATCGGTGAGCGACGAGTCCCGACCTCGCCCGCGTCGAGCGGCGTAACGAGCGGCGTAAAGGCGCCTCGATGTCGCGGCCCAGGCGCGCGGGTCGCTCCAGCGACCCGCGCGACGCGCGCGGCGCCGCGCCCTCAACGCGGGACAGCCGCTGTGGCCGGGCGAGGCGAGTCCTCGCGATGCGAGATGCTCGTGAGAACGCTCTTTACGCTCGTCTGACCGGCGGGGTCGCCCGTCGCGTCGAAGAGGGCGAGCGCCCTCGTGTAGTCGAGCGCCGCGCCGGCGGTGTCGCCCCGCTCGCACCGCAGGTCGGCGCGCGCCTTGAGCACGGCCGCCTGGCCGGCGCCGTCCCCGAGCGCCTCGAAGAGCCGGAGCGCATCCTCGTAGTCGCGCTCCGCGCCCGGGAGCGCGCCCCGCTCGCGGCGCAGGTCGCCGCGCGCCTTGAGCGCGGCGGCCTCGCCGCGCCGATCGCCGCTGTCCCGGTAGAGCAGGATCGCATTGCCGTAGTCGCGCGCCGCGAGCGCCGTCTGGCGCTCCCGCAGCCGGAGGTCGCCGCGGGCCTGCCACGTGCGCGCGTGGGTCTGCTCGCAGCCGAGCGCCCGGAGGAGCTCGGCCTGCGGGAGGATCTCGCGCGCGGCGCGGGCGCTCGCCCTGCGGCGCTCCTCGGCGCCGCTCGGCGGCGAGCGGAGCTGGCTGAGGACGCGCTCCTCCACGCCCTCGAGGATGTAGAGCGCCCGGTCGTAGTCGCGCGCCGCGCCCGCGAGATCCCCCTCGCGGAAGAACAGATCGCCGCGCACCTTCAGCACGTTGGCCTCGCCCGGGCGATCGCGGCAGGTCCTGAGGAGCGTGAGCGCGCAGCCGTAGTCGCTCGCCGCGCCCTGCGCGTCGTCCTGGTCGAGCCGGAGGTTGCCGCGGGCGAGCAGCCCCATCGCCTCTCCGGTCCGGTCGGACGCCGCCCTGAACACCGAGAGCGCCCGCTCCAGGTCGCGCGAGGCGGCCGCGAGGTCCCCCTGCCGCCGCCGCAGATCGCCGCGGAGCAGGAGCGCCGTCGCCTGGCCGCGCCCGTCTCCTGCCGCCGGCGCCGCCTCGAACGCGGCGAGCGCCTCGCCGTAGTCGGACGCGGCGGCCTCGAGCGCGCCCTCGCGGACGTGCAGGGCGCCGCGCGCGAGGAGCTCCTTCGCGCCGCGGAGGGCGTCGTCCTCGACCGGCGCGCTCCGCGCCGCGGCGCGCTGCGCGTTCGCGCGCACCGCCTTGCGGAGGACGTCGCGGTGGCCCGGGCGGCCGCGCTCGCGGGCGGCCGGCGTGGCCCGGAGCGTCCCGAAGGTGCCCCGCCGCTTGCTCGCGAGCTCGGCGCGCCGCGCCCCCTCGAGCGCCGCCAGCGCGCGCGCGCCGAGCTCGGGGAGCGCGTCGCCGGCGAGGCGCGCCGCCTCCTCGAGCAGCCGCTGCTGGACCTCGGTCGGGAGCCCGAGATCGAGCACCGTGCAGGCGTCGACGAGCGCCCGCGCCAGCACGCCTCCGCCGCGCGCGCCGTCGCGGAACGGGGCGATGTCGAGGGCCGCGAACACCTCGCAGGCGACGCGCCGGCGCATCGCCGCCTCGGGCCGCCCCTCGACCGCGGCCGTCCAGAAGAGGAGCGCCTGCATCGCGTCCGCCGCCCCGCGGTGCAGCGCGTCCCAGCGCTCCGCGTCGCCGGCCACGTCCTTGCGGGCCACGGCGCGCACGAGCGGCGTCACCCGGTAGGTCTGCGTGGCCTGATCGAGCGACGCCAGCCGGCCGTGCACGAGCAGCTGGAGCGGCCGAGCGGCCGAGGGCGCGGGCTTCCCCGCCGCCGCGGCGACCGCCTCCAGCGGGACCCCCGCCGCGGGGAGCACGGCGAGCGCTTGCACCACGCCGCGCGCCTCCTCGCCGAGCGACTCCAGCGCGTCACCGAAGACCACGCCCAGGATCTCGTCCCCGGGCCCTCCCGGATCCAGGTGTGTTGCATTTTTCCGCAGATACGCCTCGGTCGACATCCCTGTCCGCCGCAGCGTGGCCGCGGCGATCTCGATCGCGGCCGGCAGGTACCCCAGGGCGGCGACGAGCGCATACGCCCACTGGACCTCTGCTGCGGGCGGGGCGTCCGTCCCCCATGCACCCTGAGCGAGGGCGGACATCGCAGCGGATACCGAGAGCACCGAGACCCTGAGCTCAGCTGTCTTCCGATCTCCGGACGTGGAGCGGAACCTCAACATTTCGCCTCTGTCATTCCCGAAGAGCTGGTTATCCGAGCAGGCGCCGCCGGGCTCTCGGCCCGTGCCGACACGCCTGCTGGCCCCCGTGAGCCTGGAGATTGCTGCTGTTTCGAAGAGCTTAGCGCGGCGCGGGACGGGCTCAACGACCTTCCAGGTTTTCGCATGCGGCGGCCCGCGCTGCACGCGCTCCGCGCCGTCACTTCGCACCGGCGCCGCGCGCGCGGTGGCACGCGCCCGGCATCGGCTCGCGGCTCATGGGGAAGCGCGCCGGACGACATGGAACGTTGGAACCCTGCGCTGGACGCGCGCGCGGCGCCGCCGAAGTGTCTGTCCTGTGGCCGGATCGAAGGGCGGAGAGCCCGCGCCGCTCCGCGGATTTCGCGGCGAGGCGAGCGGCGCGGGAGGGGAGCCGCGGAAGGGAGATCCGGGTCGGCGATGAGGTCGTTTATGTGACCGAGACGGGCACCGGGGCGCCGGTGGTGCTTCTGCCGAGCATGCTGATCGGCGGCGCGACCTACCGGCCCGCGGTGGACGCGATCGCGCGGCGCGCCCGGGTGCTCGTCGTGGAGCTGCCGGGCTCGAGCCGCGGCTCGCGGCTGCGCGCGCCGTGGTCGCTGGAGCGGTACGCGCGTTGCGTCGACGACACGCTGCGCGCGTTGCGGCTCGATCGCGTGACGCTGATCGGTCACTCGCTCTCGGGCGCTGCGGCGCTGGTCACCGGCGCCCTGTACCCCGAGCGGTTATCCGGGCTCGTGCTCGCCGATTCCGTCGGAGTCAACCCGCCGCGCTCGATCCTCTCGCTCGTGTGCGCGCGCGCGGGCGACATGCTGCTCGAGCCTCGCTTCTCCGTGCGGACGGCGCCCGCTTTCCTCTACAACCTGCTCGTCCACACGCGGAGCGCGCTGAGCCTCGTGCGGATCGCCGCGACGGTGGACCTGAGCGGCTACGCCGCGCGCGTGCGCGTGCGGACGCTGCTCGCGTGGGGCGCGCGCGATCGCACGGTGCCGCTCGGTTCGGCGCTCGCCATCCAGCGCCTGATCCCGGGCTCGACCCTCGTCGTCTCCGCGAAGGGGAGCCACGACTGGATCGTGGAGCGGGCCGCGGAGTTCGCGGACGCGGTGGCGAGGTTCATGGCGCGCGGCGGCTGAGCGCCGCGGGGTCGAGCGCGAGAGACGAGCACGAGAGACGAAAGGGGAGATGATGAGGAGGTGTATCGCTCTGTCTATCTCTCGGTGCCCTTGATGCCTTGGCGCTCCTGCTGTCTTTACTCCGAGGCGCCGTATCAGGGCGCTCCCTCCGGTTGACAGCGGGGTTATGGGTGATGTCTGCTCCGCGCTTGCCCGTAGCGGAGGTGCCCGTGAACGAGATCGTGAAGATCATCCATGCTTCTCAAGACGCGCTCGTCGCCCGCGATGTCGATGCGTATCTGGCGCTGCTGTCCGACGATGTGGTCGTGTCCGACCCCTCCACCCCGCGCCTCGTGGGACGGGACGCGGTCCGGCGCCACGTCGAGGGGCTGCTCGCCTCCTTCAGCGAGATCGAGTTCCTGGACCGGAAGGTCTTTCCCCTCGGCCTCGGGGCCGCCATGCGGTTCACGCTGCGCACGAGGACGGCCGATGGCCGGGACGGTACGCTCGACGGCGTCGATGTGTTCGAGCTGAACGAGCAGCGCGAGATCGCGAGGATCACGAGCTACCTCGACGCGCCCGGCGCCAGCGCTGCGGCGCCGGCGCCGCAGGCAGGCGCGCTCGAGGTGTACTGGGCCAGCGGCAGCCCGCCCGCCTGGCGGGTCCTGCTGCTGCTCGCGGTGAAGGGGGTGCCTTACACGTCGAAGCTCCTCCAGCTCTCGAGAGAGGAGCACACGGCGCCGGCGTACCTGGAGGTGAGCCCGCGCGGGAAGGTGCCGGCGATCCGCGACGGGGCGTTCTGCCTCCACGAGTCGCTGGCGATCATGGCCTACCTCGACAGGAAGCACCCGTCCCCGCCGCTCTTCGGCGAGTCGGCCGAGGAGGCGGGCGCGATCGCGCGCGTCATCGCCGAGCACGAGAGCTACCTGTACCCGGCGCTCGGCCAGATCGCGCGCGCGGTCTTCTCCGGCGACCCGACCGCGCTCGCCGACGAGGAGCCGGCCGTGCGCGCGGCGGTCGCCACGCTGCACGAGGAGCTCGCGCGGCTCGAGGCGTCGCTCGCGCGGCGCGACTACCTCGCAGGCCCGCGCCTCTCGGCGGCCGACCTCACCGTCTACCCGTCGATCCAGCTCGCCGTGCGCGCCGCGACCCGCCCCGCCGCAGCGCCGCTCGATCTCGCCGTCGCGCCGCTCGCCGCGCGCTACCCGAAGCTCGCGGCGTGGGGCGCGCGCATCGAGGCGCTGCCCGGCTACGACGCGACGTACCCGCCGCACTGGCGCACGGCATGATCCTCCGAAGCGCACGCGCCGCATCGTCCCATCGGCGGCGACGTGCGCTCGTGCGCGCGGGACGGCGGCGCGCTCGCACGCGACGCGCTCACATGCAGCGCGCTCACATGCGGCGCGCGGGACGGCGGCGCGCGCGGCAGCGGCCCGCGCGCCGCGCGGGTCAGAGGGCGTCGAGCTCGGCCGCCGCCTGCACCGGGTGGGCGGCGTGGATCGTGGGCGCTCGCGGCGCGGCGAGGCTGCCCGCCGCGAGCAGCGGCAAGGGCGCGCGCAGAGGGGCGAGGTTCTCCGACTGCAGCTTCATGAGCTCCTCGCGCTGGTACTTCCACACGGTCCGGTAGCGGAAGAACGGCACCGCCGGGTAGAGGTGGTGGATCAGGTGATACGTCTGCCCGAAGAGCAGCACGTTGAAGAGCGCGCTGTCGATCGCGCGCGTCGCGCGATACCGGTTCTGCCCCGCCGTGATCTCGTGCGGGTAGTGAGGCAGGTAGTCGAAGGCGAACGCGAGGAAGAAGATCGCGAGCCGCGCCGGCACGATCCAGTAGAGCAGCGCGAGCTCGCCGTAGCCGAGCCCGAAGGCCAGCGCCACGATCGCGAACATCGCCGCGAGCGTCGCGATCGTCTCGATCCGCTCGCCGCGCTTCTGCGCGTGGTACGAGCGCAGGAACAGGTAGTAGTAGTGGAGATCCTGCGTCGCCCAGCGCAGCGGGAGCAGGTACCACGGGCCGCGCCCGCTCCAGTGGTCGGGATCCCGGTCCGCGTCGTTCGTGTGCTTGTGATGCTCGAGGTGGAAGTGACGCACCGCCAGGAACGGCGCCATGAGCAGCAGCCCGGACAGCCGTCCGACCACGCCGTTCAGCAGCGCGGAGCGCGCCAGCGACCGGTGCGCGGCCTCGTGCATCGGCGTGAACGCGGCGTACGCCGCGACCGCCGCCGCGAGCACCGCCGGCACCGTCGACACGAGGCCCGCGACCCCCGCGTAGACCGACGCCGCGAACAGCGCGTACGACCCCGCGAAGAGCGCCAGCGTCGGCCACTCGATCGGCCGGGTCTGCAGCAGGCCGCTCGCCAGCGGGAGCACGCTCCAGACCGCCGGCCGCCCGGACGGTCTCCCCGACGGCCGCCCGGACGGTCTCCCCGACGGTCGCGCCGACGGCCGTCCCGAGGGCCGGCTGGAGCGAGGCTCGTCGTCGTTCATCGTGAAATTCCAGACCGCTGGCCGCCCCGATGGACGACTGAGTCGATTCTCGTCGTTGTTCATGGCGTTCAACACTCCCGGGGGAAGCTTCGGTTCTTCACTGTGGTGACAGCGGACGACGGACGCCGGATCAAGCGCAAGCGAACGTTCGACCACCCGAGACCGCGCTCCAGGGATCGCGCCGCGAGATCGTCAGCGGCCGGCGATCTCCAGAGCGAGGTCCTCCACGGCCACTCTCTCGAATGAACAGGGGAGCGCCATGGGCGTTTCCGCTGCGAGAGAAGGCGGGAATTGCTCGCAGACGAGCACGAATCCAATCTAGCAGCCTCGCAACAAGAGCACAACGAGACTTTCGGAGCGATGCGTTGGGCTCCTGGTTAGCTGGATTTCAGGAGCGGGCTCTTCTGCTCCACCTTCACGGCGTTCACGGCGTTCACGGCGTTCACCGCCTTCGCAGCTTCACAGCTCTCACGGCGGGCGCGGCTGGTGCAGCCGTTGCGGCGGCCACGCGAGCGCGGCTTGACGGCGTGTCCGGGCCAGCCCCGGAGGCGAGGCGCTGAGCTCGCCGACGCCGTCGGAACGCTGCGGGCGCGCTTTTTCTTTCTCTCTCCTTCGAGCTCCTTCTAGACGCTGCCGTGCGCCGGAGCGCCGCCGTTCAGCAGCATCGCGCTCACCTCGCCGGCACAACCCCACGCGAGCGTGTACCCCGCGCCACCATGGCCGTAATTGTGGATCACCCGGCCTTCGCGCTCGAGGCGCACGACGCTCCGGTACGGGCGCAGGCCGGCGCGCGCGCGGAGCAAGGGGCCTGGCCGAAGGCCGGCCGCCCGCACCCGCTGGAGCATTGCGTCAGTACGCGCGGGGTCGGGCGTCAGCGAGCGGTCGTCAGGGGACGGAACGACGCAGCCACCAATCACGATCTCGCGGCGCCGCGGGATCACATAGACGAGCGCGGATTCGTCCCTTTCATCACCCAATGCGACATCTAGGTGTAGCTCGCCCGGCTCCACGATCGCTACCTGGCCGTAAAGGGCGAGGAGCTCGCCGTCGCCGGTGAGGGCGCGCGCCCCGAGCCCGGTGCAATTCACGACCACGTCGCCCTCGACCTCGGCGAGCGATCGCACGCGCTCGATGCGCACCGGGCGGTGGAGCTGGGACTCCAGCCAGGGCAGGTGCAGCGACGGCTCGATGCGCGGCGCCGTGAACCGGAAGCTGTGGGGCGCGCCCAGCGGGTGCGGACCAGGCTCGAGCGCGAGGTCCGGGACGCTCGGGGCCCACCAGGGCAGCTGCACGTCGTCCGACGCCTCGCGCGTGGTCAGGAGATCCACGCCCGCCTCCGGGTGCTCCCGGGCGATGCGCGTGAGCTCATCGAGGGTCGCCCGCGACCACGCGTTCACGCGCTCGGGCGGGTTCGCCGCGAACGGGTGCCACAGCGCGGCCGCGACCGCGGACGTCGTGTGCTCGCCGCGCTCTGCCGCGATCACCTGCACGCGGTGGCCGTCGCGCTGGAGGACGACCGCCGTGGTCAATCCGATCACCCCTGCGCCCACGACGGTGACGTCCAGCCCCGGAGCTTGCTTCGCCGATGACTCCACGATCGCGCGCTCTAGCACGCTGAGCCCCTGCGTCGAGATCGCGCGCCACGCCCGCGGATCGAGGCCGGTCGGCGGGCGAGGCCGATCGGCCGGCCGCCCCGGGCGCGCTGACGCCGCCGCGCAGGCGGTGCTACGCAGTCGCGGATCCGCAGCGCCGGATCGCGGCCGTCCCGCGGCTCGGCGCGCGACGCGAGGGACCATGTCGAGCCACCGCTTCAACGATCCGGAGATCGCCGCCGTGTACCGCGCCATCCACGAGCGGCGCGACATGCGCCACTTCCTGCCCGCGCCGGTGGACCCCGACGCGCTCGCCAGGCTGCTCGCGGCCGCGCACGCGGCGCCGAGCGTGGGCATGATGCAGCCCTGGCGCTTCGTGCGGATCACGGCGCCGGCGCTCCGGCGCGACATCCACGCGCTCGTCGAGGCGGAGCGCCTCGCCACGGCGCGCGCGCTCGGGGAGCGCGAGGACGAGTTCATGCGCCTCAAGGTCGAGGGCGTCCTGGAGTGCGGCGAGCTGCTCGTCGCCGGCCTCATGGCGGGGCGCGAGGCGCACGTGTTCGGCCGCCGCACGCTGCCCGAGATGGATGTCGCGTCGGTGGCCGCGGCCATCCAGAACCTGTGGCTCGCCGCGCGCGCGGAGGGGCTCGGCGTCGGGTGGGTGTCGCTCTTCGAGCCGGACCGGCTGGCCGCGCTGCTCGGCATGCCGCCGGGCAGCAGGCCGCTCGCCATCCTCTGCGTCGGTCACGTGGAGGAGTTCTACGGTCGCCCCATGCTCGAGGCGTGCGGCTGGGCAGCGCGCCGCCCGCTCTCGGAGCTCGTCGCGGAGAACGTCTGGCCCGAGGATGCCGCCGCGCCCACGGGCCGCCGCCCGTGAGCGCGTCGCGCTCGCGCCGGCGAGCGCGCGAGCGCGGCGAGCGAGCCGCGCCGCGCGGGCCTACGGGTCCCGCGCGCAGCGGGCGCCGATGTTGTTGACGCGGTCGAAGGGGTAGCTGAAGTCGCGGTTGCCCGCGCGCAGGTCCGGCGCCGGCGCGCGGTAGCTCCCGCCGCGCGTGACCCGCGTCGCGTCGCGCTCGCCGTCCACGCGATGCACGCAGTCGATGCACGGCGTGGGGAGCGCGTCGCGCCACCAGTCCATCGTCCACTCCCACAGGTTGCCGGCCAGATCCGAGTGCCCCCATCGCCCGTCTCCGCTCGGCTTCGACCCCACCGGCAGGATGTCGCTCAGCGCGCAGTCTCCCGCGGCGCTCCCATCGCCGGTGCAAGCATAGGCGGCGCGCTCGCCGTCGAGGGCGGCGCCCCACGGGTACGGCCGGTGCTCGTCGCCGCCGGCCGCCGCGTAGTTCCACTCCGCCTCGGTGGGCAGGCGGCCGCCGTCCCACGCGCAGAACGCGAACGCCTCGAACCACGTGATGCAGTTGATCGGGAGCTCCTCGTTCGGCCCCGGCGCGTCGGTCCATGTCCAGAGGCGATCACCATTGCATTGCAGCGCCGATTTCAGCGCCGCGGTGTTCGGCTCGAGCCGCTGGTTCCACCCCGCGATCCATCCGCTGCCGTCGACGTGAGGGTTCCGGCCAGCCCCGATCGCGGGCGGGTTCCCCTGCACGCCCCGGCCGGCCTCCACGAACGCTCGAAATCGACCCACCGTGATCTCGAATTTGTCCAGCCGGAAATCGCTGACGGCCGCAGGGAACGAGTCGTCCGTGTTCGAACCGCCGTCGTAGCTCCTCAGGTACGTGCCGCAGGGGACCAACCTGTTGCCGCAGCAGCTCGCGTCGCCAGCTCCGCAGCTGTCCCCGGCGCCGGGCGCTCCGCTCGCGCAGCTCGGCGGCGTGGCCATCACGTCCTGCGAGCCGCACGTGTTCGGGCAACCCGGGTCCCCGCACTCGCCGCATCCATCGCCGCCCTCGCACGGCACGCAGACCCCGGCGGCATTGCACTCCGCGCCGCCGTCCGGCCCGCAGGGCGTCCCCGCCGGCCGCGGCCGCTCCGCGCACGCGCCCTCGCTGCACACCGCTTCCATGCACGGACCCCGCGCCGGCGCGCAATCCTCCGCCGGATCGACGCAGGCCCCCGGCGCGCCGCCGCCGCCGCCGGCGCCGCCGCTGCCGCTGGCGTTGCTGCTGCTGGCGCCGCCGCCGCTGCCGCCGTCTCCAGGCTCGGTTCCGGAGCCCCCGCCGCCGTGATCGTCGAGGAAATCGCGGGCCCGCGCGTTGCAACCCGACACGAGAGAGATGGACACGAGGAGCGCCAATTGTCTCATGTACGGCATGATACGCCATGGCGTGCGCCACAGCGTCGCGTCGAGCGCGGGGAGGCTCGACCCGGGCGACGCGGGCCGTGCCCTCCGGCGAGCGCGAGCCCGGGCGCACGCTGTCGGCCGGGGCGGCCGCCGTGATGGCGGCGCCGCTCTCGCCGCCTCGCCGCCCGCGCCGTGACCTCGTCAGGCGGGCGGCGACTCGGCGGCTCCGGATTGGCTACTTGCGCTGCGCGGCGCCGCCGTCGCGCCGCCCGGGCTCGATCTGGCCGACGTCGCGGACAGCGCCGTTGGCGGCGCTCGTGGCCATGAGCGCATAGGCCCGCAGGGCAGGGGAGACCTTGCGATCGCGGTTCGGCTTGAACGCATCGGCGCCCCGCGCCTCGGCGGCGCGGCGGCGGCGCTCGAGCTCCGCGTCGCCGACGAGGACGTCGATGGTCCGGGCGGGGATGTCGATCCGGATGCGGTCGCCCTCCTCGATGAGCCCGATGTTCCCGCCCTCGGCCGCCTCGGGCGAGACGTGCCCGATGCTCAGGCCCGACGTGCCGCCGCTGAACCGGCCGTCGGTGATGAGGGCGCACGCCTTGCCGAGGCCCTTCCCCTTCAGGAACGACGTCGGATAGAGCATCTCCTGCATGCCCGGGCCGCCCTTCGGCCCCTCGTAGACGATGACGACCACGTCACCCGAGCGGATCTGGTTGTTCCAGATCGCGTCGCACGCCGCCTCCTGCGACTGGAACACCCGCGCGGGCCCCTCGAACTTCCAGATCTCGGGATCGACGCCCGCGGTCTTCACGATGCAGCCGTCCGCCGCGATGTTGCCGTAGAGCACGGCGAGGCCGCCCTCGCGGCTGTACGCGTGAGCGACGTCGCGGATACAGCCCTTCTCGGCGTCGTCGTCGGTGTCGGCGAAGTACTTGTCCTGCGAGAACGCGACCGTGGTCGGGACGCCGCCCGGCGCGGCGAGCGCGCGCTTCTTCGCGGCCGCCGTCGCGGTGGGGCGGCGGAGGTCGTTCTCGTCGATCGCGTCGCCGAGCGTGCGCGCGTGGACCGTGCCCACCTGCCGGTGGATGAGCCCCGCGCGATCGAGCTCCCCGACGATCGTCAGCACGCCGCCCGCGCGGTGCACGTCCTCGACGTGGTGGTGCGACGACGGCGCCACCTTGCAGATGTTCGGCACCTTGCGCGACATCCGGTCGATGTCCGACATCTTGAAGTCCACCTGCGCCTCGCGGGCGACCGCCAGGAGGTGGAGCACCGTGTTCGTCGAGCCGCCCATCGCGATGTCGAGCGCCATCGCGTTCTCGAACGCCTCGAACGTCGCGATGCTCCGCGGCAGCACCGAGGCGTCCCCGTCGACGTAGTAGCGCTGCGCGAGCTCGACGACGCGCTTCGAGGCCGCCTCGAAGAGCTGCCAGCGCGCCGCGTGCGTCGCGAGCAGCGTGCCGTTGCCGGGCAGCGCCAGCCCGAGCGCCTCGTTGAGGCAGTTCATGCTGTTCGCCGTGAACATGCCGGAGCACGAGCCGCAGGTCGGGCACGCGGACCGCTCCATCGCGGCGAGATCCGCGTCGGACACCTTGTCGTCGCTCGCGGCGATCATCGGATCGATGAGGTCGAGCTTGCGGATGAGCGGCTTGCCGTCGCGGTCGTGCGTGCCGACGATCTTGCCCGCCTCCATCGGACCGCCGGAGACGAAGACGGTCGGCACGTTGAGCCGCATCGCCGCGAGCAGCATGCCGGGCGTGATCTTGTCGCAGTTCGAGATGCAGAGCAGCGCGTCGGCGCAGTGCGCGTTGACCATGTACTCGACGCTGTCGGCGATGAGCTCCCGGCTCGGCAGCGAGTACAGCATGCCGGCGTGGCCCATCGCGATGCCGTCGTCGATGGCGATGGTGTTGAACTCGACGCCCCACCCGCCCGCGGCGTCGATGACCTTCTTCGCCCGCTGCCCCACGTCGTGGAGGTGGACGTGCCCCGGGACGAACTGCGTGAAGCTGTTGGCAATGGCGATGATCGGCTTCTCGAAGTCCGCGTCCTTCATGCCGGTGGCGCGCCACAGCGCGCGCGCCCCTGCCATGTTGCGCCCCTGGGTGGATGTACGACTGCGGTATCCGGCCATGCCCGGAACCTACTCCGTTCCAGCCGTCGCGCCTAGCCGACAGGCAGGGTCGGCGTCAGGGTACCACCTCGACCCACGCGGACACCGGCGCGACGTCGCTCGACCCCGGAGCGACGGCGGCGAGGCTCGCCCCGTACGCGCCGACGCGCCGGTTCCTGCCGAAGGTGATCGCCGGACCCGGGCCGGGATCGAAGTCCCGGAGCTCCTCGAGCGCCGCGATGAGGGCGGGCCGGGTCACGTGGGCGCCGGCGCGCTTGAGCGCCTCGACGAGGACGCGGGCGGCGGCGTACGCGCTCGCCTGGAAGGCGGTGTGCCGCGGCGGGACGCGGTGGCGATCGAGGAACGACGAGAGCGCGCGCAGGCCGAGCCGCTCGGCGTCGTCGAGGGGGCCCGGGTGGAGGAGCAGGAGCCGCGCGGCGGCGGCGCGCCGGAGCGACGCGGGATCGCGCGGCAGCAGCGACGCGGGCGCGTAGAGGGCGGGGGACGGGCCCGACGCGGGCCGCGACGCCGCGAGCCACCGCGAGAGCTCGTCGCCCTCGCCGGCGAGCAGGACGGCCCGGGGCCGGAGGCGCGCCGCGGCGTCCGCGGCGGCGGCGGCGTCGAAGCGGCCGGGCTCGAAGGGGAGCGAGGCCGGGGCCGGCAGCCCGCGCCGCTGCGCCTCGGCGCGCGCCCCCCGGAGGAAGGCGTCGCCGCGCGGGTCCGCCGGGTGGACGACGAGCAGGGCCTCGGCGCCGGGGGGCGCAGGGGCGCCGGCGAGGTGCGCGACGGCGACGCGCGCGAGCGTGTCGAGGCCGGGCCGGAGGTGGAACACGACGCCGTCGCCCGGATCCGAGGCGGGGAGCCCGGACCCGAGCGGGCCGACGAGCGGCACATCGTCGGCGGAGAGGCGCGCCATCGCGCCGGCGTCGCCGCCCCACACGCTGCCGACCAGCGCGAAGACCCGCTGGTCGAGGAGGCGCGCGGTCGCGGCCGCGCCGTCGAGGGCGTCCCCGCTGTCGGCCACCACGAGCTCGAGCCGCCGCCGGAAGACGCCGCCCTGCGCGTTCACCTCCGCGAACGCCGCGGCGAGCACGTCGCGGGCCGCGGCGCCCGCCGCCGCGAAGCGCCCGGTGAGCGGGAGCGCGGCGCCGAGCCGGAGCGCCTCCGGCGAGACGCCCGGATCGGCGTCGCGGCCGACGCAGCGCAGGTACGCGACGAGATCGTCGACGTGCGCGCGGTCGAGCCGGTAGCGCGGCATGACGAGGTGGAGCTCCCGCGAGGTCGGCGTCCTCCCGTCGCGGACGGCGGCCGCGAGCGTCTCCGCGGTGTAGGCGCCCCCCGCGCGATCCGCCGCGAAGAGCCGCTCGGGGGTGAGCGGCGGCGCCGCGACGCCGCCCTCCGACGTGCCGTCGCCGCTCCGGCCGTGGCAGCCGGCGCACGCGGCCGCCTTGCCCTGCAGCGCGGCGCCGCTCGCGCCGAGGCGGCCCTCGACCGGCTCCCCCGAGGCGAGCGCCCCGTGGTGGAAGATGCGCCTGCCGCGGAGCGCCGCCGGGCTGAGCGCGGCGCACGAGGCCGCGCCGTCGGGCGCGGGCGCGGGCGCGTCGCCGGGGGCCGCGGCGCCCTTCAGCGCGGCGGCGAGGCCGAGCGCCGAGAGCGCGGCGGCGAGCGCGCGGCGCCGCCGCGTCGTCACGAGATGGCCCACGTGCACCTCACGGCTTGTCGTTGATGTGATCGATCAGGTGCACGATCGTCTCGGGGCGCTCGGTGGCGATCGTCTTCACCCACATGCCGGTCGTCGTGTCGCCGATGAGCAGCGTCGAGGTGTGCTCGTCCGGCTTCTTCGTGAGCCCGCCGAGGCGCCCGAGGACCTTCTCCACGTTCTCCGGCGTCCCGGTCAGGAAGCGCCAGCCGTCGCCCGCGTTGAACTTGGCGGCGAACTGCTTGAGCACCTTCGGCGTGTCGTTCACGGGATCGACCGTGATCGTGAGGATCGCGACCTCCTTGCCGGCGCGCTTGCCGAGCAGCGCCTGAACGCGCGCGAGGTTCGCCGTCATCGTCGGGCACGCGCCCTTGCACGAGGTGAAGGCGAAGTGGATCAGGACCTTCCGGCCGCGCAGGAGGTCGGTGTAGAAGCGCCGCACGCGCCCGTCCTGATCGACGAGCTCCGTGTCGGTGAAGTACGCCGCGGCCGCGGCCGCGGCGTCGTCGCCGGCGGGCGAGGCGGCGGCCGGCGCGCGGGGCCGCTCCGGCGCCGGCTCCGCGGCCGGGCTCGCGGGCGCGAGCGCGAGCGCGACCGCCGCCGCGAGCAGCGGCGCGGCGCGCCTCATCGCGCGCCTCCCGCCGCCGGCGCGGCGCCGGGCGAGCCGGCGTGGAGATCGACGTACGGCAGCGCGCCGAGCGGAGCGTTGCGCGACTCGGCCTCGAGCATGAAGCGGTACTGGCCGGGCTCGGGGGGCGTGAACGTCACCGAGAAGGCGCCGTCCGGCTCGGCGCGGGGCAGCGCGACGTCGCGGAATCCGACCGGGAATCGAAAGATCATGACCTTCATCTCCTTGGCTTCGAGGGGAGGCGCAGGCGCCTTCGGCGTCGCGCGGAAGCGCAGCGTCACGGGCTTCGAGACCTCGAGCTCGACGCTGCCGTCGAAGAGCGCCTCGACGGTGAGCCCGGGCGAGCGGTCCTCGGCCGGGACGGCCGACGGCGCGACCGTCGCCTCGAGGCACGCGGCGACGCGGCGGTCGCCGAGCAGGAGCTCGACGTCGTACGCGCCCGCCTCGCCGAGCCGGACCGTGGTGGCGTACACGCCGGGCTGCACCTCCTTGAGCGTGCGATCCTCGATGACCGCCGCCCGGGGCTCTCGCCCGTAGTTCGAGAGCGTGCCCATCGGCGCCATCATGCCTTCGACGTAGTAGTAAAGCGCCTTGTCGGCCGGGCTCGCGATGACGGCGCCGTTACCCTCCGGCAGGAGGGCGAACGGCGCGGCGCTCCTCGCGCTCTTCGCCGCGCGGGGCGCCTGCTGGCCGACCTGGACCTCGACGACCGCCAGCTTGCCGGGCCGCTGTAGAGAGGGCAGCTCGATGAGCGAGACCCGGCTCTCGCCGAGGTTCCTCACGTAGGCGTACGCGTCCGTGAAGGCGATCGCGTCGGGGCTCGCGAACCCGGCGAGCGTGTGCGCGAGCGCGCCCGTCGAGGCGTCGAGGATCGACACCTCGCCCTTCGCCGGGTTGAGCGCGAAGGCGAAGCGGCCGCTCGGCTCGAACTGGACCGCGCTGACGCCGGGCTTCACGGCGACGCGGCTGGAGAGGGCGCGGCGCCCGGCGTCGAGGATCGCGATCTCGCCCCGCTGCTCGTTCGCGACGTAGACGGCGCCGGCGGCGTCGCTCGCCGCGACGGCGGCGGCGCCCTCGCCGATCTCGATCTCGGCGACGGGCTCGAGCGCGCCGGTGTCCACGGCCGTGACGACGCGGGCGTCGCGGCTCGTGATCCAGGCGGTGCGCCCGCCGTCCGAGAAGGCGATCTCGTGGTGCCCGGCGCCGACGTGCAGCGTCTTCAGCACCTCCGCCACGCGCGCGTCGACGACGCTGACCGTCCCGTCGCCGTCGTTGCCGACCCACACGGTGCGCCCGTCCGGGGCCACCGCGACGCGCATCGGGTCCGCGCCGACGGGCACGTTGGCGTCCACCAGGCTTCGCCTCGTGTCGACGACGGCGAGGCCTCGCCCGTTCTTGAGCGTCACGTAGAGGCGGCTCCCGTCCGGGTGGAGCGCGAGCGACGTGGAGCCGGCCGCGAGCGTGACGAGGCTGCGCAGCTTGCTCCGGCTGAACGCGATCTGCGAGTTGATGACCGACAGCGTGTTGTCGTCGTTCTGCGTCCACAGGAGGGAAGCGTTCATGTCGACGTCCGGGCGCACGGAGATGAGGCCGGCCATGAAGCTCTTGATCTTCTCGTGGCACCCGGCGTCGTCGGGCGGCGCCCCCGCGCGCCTCGTCATCCACGCGAGCGGCGACAGGTCGCGCGCGGGCGCGCCCGTGGCGGCGTCGGTGATCGTGAAGACGGCGGTGGCGTCGGAGCGCGCCTCGAGGCGCCCTCCGGCGCCGGGGATCGGCCGGAGCTCGAAGGCGATCGACAGCCCATCTCGCTCGACCCGGCTCACGGCCGTGCTGGGCTCACCCCCGATGGCGGCCTCGGCGGGCGCCGGGACCGCCGCGGCGGGCGCCGGGACCGCCTCGGCGGGCGCCGGGACCGCCGCGGCGGGCGCCGGGACAGGGGAGGCGGCTCCCGCCGGCTGCAGGCCATCGAAGCGGCGGCGCCGAGCAGGCCTGCTGCCAGCGAGAGCCGGCGCGACGCGACGGAGGCCCTCACGGCAGCACCCGGAAGAGGCCCCAGAGCCCGTTCGCGAGCATGGGGAGCGCCTGTTCGTTGTTCATCCGGTCACCGGGGACGAGGAATTCCCCGCCTGCCGGGGCGAAGGGGACGAGATTGCGGTGTGTCATGGGTCCTATCGGGTTCTCCACGGCGATGTTCAGCACCTCGTGGTTCTCGCCGATGCGGCGGGAGCGCGCTCCCTGGGCAAAGGGGTTGTGCGGCCACGACGTGCTCCAGAAGCTGAAGGCGTGCTGGCGATGGTGGTCGGACGGCTGCACGACGCGCACGCGCACGCGCACCGGTTGGGCGGCGCTGGCCAGGAAGATCGGCGTCGCCGGGTCGCCGTGGACCTTGGAGCTGAAGATATCGCGCAGGTCCCGATCATTGAGCCGGCATACCAGGTGTACTCGCGGAGCTCGCCGGGCGCGATCGTCTGCGGCTCGTTGAACCCGACGTTGGCGCCGTCGTCGGTCCTGACGTCGTAGGTGACGAGCTGCGGGTGGAGCGAGACGTGGTTCGAGGGCCGCACCTGGTTGGTGTTGAAGCCGTCGATGATCGGGGGGCTATAGTTCCAGTGCGGCGTCTTGGGCAGCACGAAGGGCAGCTCGTTGACGAGCGTGACCTGGATGCAGTCGCCGGCGGCGGCGCGCAGGATGAGCGGCTCCGGGGCGCGGAGCCCGGCGCGCAGATCGGGCAGATCCTCGGCGCGGACGAACAGGATGGCGTCGGGATCGAAGAGCTCGAACTTCTCGTTGTAGATGAGGCGGTGACCCGGCAGGTTGCCCTTCGCCGTGATCGCGTGGACGACATACCTCGTGACGGGCGCGCTCGCCGGGCAGGTCTCGAAGCCTCGGTGCGCGGGCGGTGGCGGGCCTGGGGGTGCGGGCAGCGGCAAGAGGCCCGGATCGCACGGACCGCCCGGATCGCACGGCGGCATGATCCTGAGGATGCCCCAGACGCCGTCCCAGAGATCGTCGGTGGGCGCGCCCTGGTAGAGGTAGTCGCCGCTTGGCCCGGCGCCCGACGGCGTGAGCGCGAAATCGAAGTGCTCGGAGAGCCCGAGGGGCTGAGCGTTCGAGTAGCCGCTGTCCGGATCCTCGTCCGAGGCGTGCCACTTCTGTCCGTGGACCGAGAAGACGTGCTGCTCCTCCTGCGCGCCCTGGATGAGGCGCAACCGGACGGCGTCTCCCTCGCGGGCGAGGAGCGAGGGCGTGACGGGATCGCCGTGGACTCGCGAGCTGAACACGTTGTGCATCTCGCCCTCCTCCCCGGGCTTCTGCTTCACCCGTCCTGTCCTGCAGTCGCGCTCGGCGATGCGGAGCGGGATGGGCTCGTTGCGGTAGTTCATGATCTGGCCGCCGGGGTCGCGCGACGAGATCACCTCCGGGGCGAAGACGTCGCGGTGCTCGACCGCGAGCGGGAGCGGGGCCTCCTGCGCCGTCGGCGGATTCACCGGATCGCCGCACTCGTCGAAGAGGAGGGCGAAGTCGGCGATCGCGAGGTTGAACTCGCGGTAGGGCGGGTGGTCGGAGCCGCTCGGCGTGAGGATGTCGGCGCGGAAGCTCGTGGGCCCGCCGTCGGCGCGCGTGCCGAAGACGGCCCCGGTCTCGGGGTCGCGCCAGACCGAGCCTCTCGGCTCGATGACCAGGCCCATGTAGAGGCCGTGATGCTGGTGCGAAGAGGGGCTGAAATGGTCGTGGGAGAACGAGGTTTCCAGGGTGCGGTCCCGGTTCTGCTGGGTCACGACCGGGTCGGCCCACCAGCGCTGCGCCGTGGTCTGCAGGCCGACCCTGCCGTTGTGGATGCGCGGGTGCGGCTGCGCGATCAGCGGGACGCGGACGCCGCCCTCCTTGACGGTGCCGTCCGGTAAAAAAGCGCCGCCGAGGTTGTTGGCCGCGCCGATGCGCTGGACCACCTCCTCTGACGAGAACGTCCCGTCCTCGTAGTTGAAGCCGTTGGCGGAGCCGTCGGAGGAGGTGACGTCGAACTTCACGGGGTGGATGTGCTGGCCGACGGTGTCGGTGGGCGTGAAGATCTGGAACGGATCCTCCTCCAGGGCGTCGGGGAGCAGGTTCGTGGCCTCGGAGACGACGCACTCGCCCGAGTTGGCGCGGATGAACAGCGGCTCCGGCGGCCGGACGCCGAGCAGGGTCGCCTCGACGTCGTCCTCGAGGACGAGGATGCGCATCTGCGGGTCGTGCCAGCCGCGCCGGTTGACCACGCCGTCGATCTGGACGAACGCGCTGCGATACCTGCGCTCCGGTGTCCCCACCGGGCACGGGTTCGTGTACGGCGCGCCCGGGGCCGCCGGCTGGCCGTTGACGGCGAACACCGACAGCGCGCCCTCCGGCGTGAACGCAGGATAGGCGCTCGAAGGGAATCGATCGGTCTCGAACGGGAGGGCGCCCGGGAACTGGCCGGCGTGGAAAGCCCGGGCCGCAAGCTCCGGGGGCGTCCCTTCCGGGGGGAGCAGCTTGAGGTTGGCCGCCACGAGGTCCACGTCGAACCTGCCTTCCGTGCCGAGCACCGCGCCGTCCGGTGGCACGCTGGTGACGAGGTGGCGCTGGAGCCCGCCGTCGACGACCATATCGAGCGGCGGCTGAGAGGGCCTGTGGCCCGCCAGGGCGGCGATGTAGAACGGATACCCCGGCATGGGCGGCCGCGTCGCGATCGTGCCGTCGGGGAGCGCTACGGCGGTGGGCGCGTAGGTCGGCATGGGCGGCATCCCGAGCTTCGGGATCGGCACGACGGCGGGCGTGGGCGTCCCCTCCCTGATCTCGCCGTCGGGCAGGAAGCGATCGCGCGTGCCGGCCTCGAAGACGTCGTG
The DNA here is from genome assembly GCF_000418325.1 of Sorangium cellulosum So0157-2. Classification (GTDB taxonomy): domain Bacteria; phylum Myxococcota_A; class Polyangia; order Polyangiales; family Polyangiaceae; genus Sorangium; species Sorangium cellulosum_D. Next base: position 9,309,226 of record NC_021658.1, on the reverse strand, counting down.
GGTGCGGAAGAGCTCCCACATGCCCTGCGCGAAATGGGGATACAGGTGGCAGTGAAAGATCGAATCGCCCGGGGTCAGGGCCCGGCTGCCCGCTCTGCCGACGTTGTAGGTGAAGGCTCCGCCCGGGCCGATGCTCTGCGCGTCCACGGTCGTGCCGGTGTCGTTGTTCGGCGCCCGCTGCCACTGGTGCGCGTGGAGGTGGAAGACGTGCGTCTCCTTCGGCCCGGCGTGGAGGTTCCTGAACCAGACGGGATCGCCGAGGTACGCGTGATGGACGTTCGACGGGTCATCAGGGAACAGCGCCTTGATCGCGTTGTCGTGGATGTCCCGCTCGACGACCATCGCCGGGTCGCCGTTGGGCCACGAGGTCAGGAAGAACTCCTCGAACTTGCACTCGATACATTCCTTGCTCGGGCCGATCCTCGCCCGGTTGGCAAGGAGGATGGCGCCCATCCCGGAGGCGCCGTAATTGATGCCGAATCCGTCGCGCACGCCCTGAAAGGCCTCGTCCTGCTCGAGCTCCCGGAACGCCTGGACGACCTTCAGCTCGTCGTGGAACAGCGCCGTGAACTCGCGGAAGCGGCCCCGGATCTCCGGGTTCGGCGGCTCGAGCTGGCTCTCGTCGTAGCCGGCGATGACCGCGTTGAGGTCGCCGTGCACGATCTCGTCGCGATCGTTGATCATCCTGAGGATCGGCTCGCCCCACGCGTCGATGGCGTCGTAGTCGATCCTGGGTGTCCCGTCGGGGTTCGGCGTGGGCAGCGAGGAGGCCGCGAGCTCCTCGGCGGTGACCTGCGACCGGTACGCGACCGCCCCCGCGGGCTCGACGTTGACCGAGCCGAACAGCCCCTGGACGATCTGCCCGCCGCTCCCTTCGCCGCCGACCATGGCGCCGGCGCTGTGCATGAAGAACGGCCCCTCCCGGTCGGCGAGCAGCTCGTAGAAGCGCGTCTCGCCGGGCTCGGCGAGGGAGTCGGGGCTCAACCCGACGTTGCCGCCGAGCGACTCGATGTTCTCGATCTGCAGCCCCGTGACGTGGATGCCCGCGCTCCGTGTCTTCGGGGAGTCGTCCGGGCGCTCGTCCGGCGGGCTGAGCAGGTTGGTGAACCTGATCTGCAGGGTGTCGCCGACGTTCACGCGCAGCACGAGCGGCCTCGGCCGCCTGCCTGGCCGCAGCATGGCGTTGCCCGGGCCGAGCGGCTCGTCCTGCCGGATGGGCACGACGTCCCGCGCGAGCGCGTAGATCATGCCGGCCGGGTTGAAGGACCCGAATCGGTTGTACACGTAGACCTGATCGAGGGCGACGACGTCCGCGAACACGACTCTGGCGTTCGCCCGCGCGCCGTTATCTCCGGATTTGCCGGACAGATCCTCGGCCCCCTCCTCGTCTTGCGGCGCGTCTTCGCCGGCGCAGCCCGCGAGGGTCAGCGCTACCGAAGCCCAGGCGAGAGCTCCCATCGGCCTGTTGTTGAACAAGGTGTCGTCTCCTCCGAATGCCACACCTGCACGCCCAGCCCTGGATGTCGGCCACGCCCACGTGTCCACACGACATCGGCGCGCAGCCGTCCACCGAGCACCAGCCGAACCATCGGGGCTTGATCCGGCTCACAAATCTGTGGGTGTGGCCTATCGAGGTCAACCGATTTCCGCAGCGCTCTTTGGCTGGTCTCTCCTGCGGACAGAGCGATATCGAGTCGATCGCGGGCGGAGACGGGGGATCCGGCGCGCACGAACCCCGCCGCTCGCCGGCCGGCGCAATGGCGGCGCCGAGCGGGCCTGCGAGCGGCGGGAGCCGGCGTGAGGAAGGCGGTTACCGCGTCACCCGGAAGATGCCCCAGAGGCCGTCCGAGACCTTGAAGCTCGGCTGATCGAGGTAGAGCCGGTCGCCGGGGACGAAGAACCTCCCGCCGGCCGCGGAGAACGGGACCACGTTGTTGTGCGTCATCGGGCCGATGGCGTTCTCGATGCCGAGGTTCAGCACGTCCCTGTTCTCGCCGATGCGGCGGGAGCGCTCCCCCTCGGCGAACGGGTTGCTCGGCCACGCCGAGCCCCAGAGCCCGAAGGAGTGCATGCGCCGGTGGCCGGACGGCTGCACGAGGCGCACGCGCACCTTCTGCGTCGCGCCGGCCGTGAAGATCGGCGTCGCCGGGTCGCCGTGGGCGCGGGAGCTGAAGATGTCGCTCAGGTCCTTCTCGTTGAGCAGCACCCTCGCGAGCTCGGGCGGGATCCCGAGCCGCGCCCAGAACGGCTCGGTGCGGTAGTTGAAGGCCTCATGGCCCGTGTCCTCCGCGTCGTCCTCGCCGTCGTAGTTCCGGATGGCGGTGCCGCAGTTGAGACCCTGATCCACGCACTGGAACCTCGGATCGCCCGAGTGCAAGCCGACCTCGTCCTGATAGACGACCACGAACTCCCGGAACGAGCGCGTGTATCCGTAGTGATCCTTGAAGGTGACCTCCGCCTGCGCGTGCGTGCCCCGATCGGCGCGCCAGGTTGCGCCCCTGGGCTCGATGACGAGGGCGCCGACGGCGCCGTGCATGCCGTGGTTCACGACGTCGGCCATGTCCCTCAGGTTGATGGCGCCGTACTCGACGGCCCTCGGCTCGACCGGGCCCCACCTGCTGTCCTTCTGGGCGAACTCGCCGGCGTACCACGTGTACTCGCGGGACTCGCCGGGCGCGACGGTCTGCTCCTCGTTGAACCCGACGTTGGCCCCGTCGTCGGTCCTGACGTCGTAGGCGACGAGCTGCGGGTGCAGCGAGACGTGATTGGACGGCCTGACCTGGTTCGTGTTGAACCCGTCGATGATCGGCGGGCTATAGTTCCAGTGCGGCGTCTTGGGCAGCACGAAGGGCAGCTCGTTGACGAGGGTGACCTGGATGCAGTCGCCGGCGGCGGCGCGCAGGATGAGCGGCTCCGGGGCGCGGCGCCCGGCGCGGAGGTCGGGAAGATCCTCGGCGCGGACGAACAGGAGGGCGTCGGGATCGTAGAGGTCGAACTCCTTGTTGTAGACGAGCCGATCGCCCGGCAGATTGCCCTTCGCGGTGATCGCGTGGACGACATACTTCGTCTCCGGCGCGCCCGCCGGGCAGGTCGGGAAGCGGCGCACCTCGCGGGGCTCGCCGTCCCGCGATCCGGGCAGCGGCAGCAAGGCCGCATCGGTCCGCGGCCGCACCCGCATGATCCCCCACATGCCGTCCCAGAGGTCGTCGGTGGGCGCGCTCTGGTAGAGGTAGTCGCCGGGCTCGCGATCGCCCCGCGCAGAGGCCGAGGGCGTCAGCCCGAACTCGAAGTGCTCGGAGATGCCGATGGGCTGGCCGTTCGAATAGCCGCTGTCCGGATCGTTGATTTCGTTGAACCACCGCTGCCCGTGCATCGAGAAGACGTGCTGTTCCTCCTGCGCGCCCTGGAGGAGGCGCACCACGACGTCGTCGCCCTCGTGGGCCGAGAGCAGCGGCGTGAACGGATCGGAGTGGACCCGGGAGCTGAACACGTTGTGCATCTCCCCCTCCTCGCCCGGCTTCTGCTCGACGCGGCCGGTTCTACAGTCGCGCCGGGCGATGCGCAGCGGGATCGGCTCGTTGCGATAGTTGATGAGCCCACCGCCCGGATCGGCGGCCGAGATCGCCTCCGGCGCGAGCACGTCGCGGTGCTCGACCGCGAGCGGGAGCGCGGCCTCCTGCACGGTCGGCGGGTTCACCGGCTCGCCGCACTCGTCGAAGAGGAGGGCGAAGTCGGCGAAGGCGAGGCCGAACTCGCGGAAGGGCGGCTGCGCGGAGCCGCGCGGCGGGATGATGTCGGCGCGGAAGCTCGTGGGCCCGCCGTCGGCGCGGTCGCCGAACACGACCCCGGTCACCGGGTCGCGCCAGACCGAGCCGCTCGGCTCGATGATCAGACCCATGTAGAGCCCGTGCTGCTGGTGGGAGGAGGGGCTGAAATGGTCGTGCGAGAACGACGCGTTGAGGGTGATGTCCTCGGCGCGCCGGTTCTGGACGGGGTTGGCCCACCAGCGCTGCACCGTGGTCTGCAGGCCCTTCCGGTCGTCGTGGATGCGCGGGTGTCGCTGCGCCGTCAGCATGACGCGACGGCCGCGCTCTTCGACCGTGCCGTCCGCCTTCAGGGCGCCGCCGAGGTTGTTGGCCGCGTTGATGAGCTGGACGACCTCCTGTGGGGCGAACGTCCCATCCTCGTAGTTGAATCCGTTCGCCGATCCATCCGAGGAGGTGACGTCGAACTTCACGAGGTGGATGTGCTGGCCGACGGTGTCGGTGGGCGTGAAGATCTGGAACGGATCCGCCTCCAGCGCGTCGGGGAACAGGTTCGTCGCCTCCGAGACGACGCAATCGTTCGAGTTGGCGCGGATGAACAGCGGCTCCGGCGGCCGGGCGCCCGACAGGGTCGCATCGATGTCGTCCTCGAGGACGAGGATGCGCATCTGCGGGTCGTGCCATCCGCGCCGGTTGACCACGCCGTCGAGCTGGACGAACGCGCTGCGGTACCTGCGCTCCGGCGCCCCTGGTGGGCAGGGATTTGCGTACGGCGCGCCGGGGGCAGGCGGCTGGCCGTTGACGGCGAACTGCGCGGGCTCACCTTCGGGCGTGAACGCCGGATACGCCTGCGCGGGGAAGCCGTCCGTCGTCGTGATGGGCGTCGCTCCCGGGAACCGGCCGGCATGGAACGCCTGCGCCGCCAGCTCCGCGGGGGTCCCTGCGTTCGGCAGGAGCTTGATGTTGGCTTCCTCGATGTCCACGTCGAACTTGCCCCGCCTGCCGAACTCGGCGCCGCCCGGCGGGACGCTGGTGATGACGTGGCGCGGCAGCCCGCCGTCGACGACGAGATCGAGCGGCGGCTGAGGAGCCCTGTGGCCTTCCAGGGCAGCGATGTAGAACGGATATCCCGGCATCGGCGGCCGCACCTTCCTGCCGCCGCCGGGCAGCTCCACGACGGTGGGCTTGTACGTCGGCATGGGCGGCATCGCGATCTCCGGGACGGGCACGACCGCGGGCGTCGGCGTCCCCTTCTTGATCTCGCCGTCGGGCAGGAAGCGGTCGCGCGTGCCGGCCTCGAAGACGTCGTGGTTGCGGACGAGCTCCCACATGCCCTGCGCGAAGTGGGGATACAGGTGGCAGTGGAAGATCGAGTCTCCCGGCGTCAGGATGCGGTTGCCGCCCCTGCCGACGTTGTAGGTGAAGGCCGCGCCCGGGCCGATGGATTGCGCGTCCAGGGGGCTCCCGTTCGCGTCTTTCGGCGTCTTCAGCCACTGGTGCGCGTGGAGGTGGAAGACGTGCGTCTCCTTCGGCCCGGCGTGCAGGTTCCTGATCCAGACGGGGTCGCCGAGGTACGCGTGGTGGACGTTCGAGGGGTCGTCGGGGAACAGCGCCTCCGTCGCGTTGCCGCGCCTGTCCCGCTCGACGATCATCGCCGGATCGCCGTTGGGCCAGGAGCTCAGGAAGAACTCCTCGTATTTGCACTCGACGCATTTCTTGCTGGGACCGAGCCTCGCCCGGTTGGCGAGGAGGATGGATCCGAACCCGGAGGAGCCATAGTTGACCCCGAACCCATCGCGCACGCCGTGGAAGGTCTCGTCGACCTCGAGCTTCTCGAACGCCTGGACGGCCTTGAGCTCGTCGTGGAACAGCACCGTGAACTCGCGGAACCGCCCAGGGGCCACGGGAACCTCGCTGTCGAGCTGGCTTTCCTCGTAGCCGGCGATGATAGCGTTGAGATCGCCGTGCACGACCTCGTCGCGATCGTTGAGCATCCTGAGGATCGGCTCGCCGTGCTCGTCCAGCGCGTCATAGTCGATCCTGGGCGTACCGTCGGGGTTCCGCGTGGGCAGCTCCGCGGCGGCGAGCTCCGCGGCGGTGACCTGCGACCGGTACGCGACCGCCCCCGCGGGCTCGACGTTGACCGCGCCGAACAGCCCCAGCACCGTCTGTTCGCCGTCCCCCTCGCCGCCGCCGGCCAGGGCGCCGCCGCTGTGGAACAGGAACGTCCCCTCCTTGTCGGCGAAGAGCTCGTAGACGCGCGTCTCGCCGGGCTCTGCGAGCGAGTCGGGCCCCCGGCCGATGTTGCCGCCGAGCGCCTCGATGTTCCGGATCTCGAGCCCGGTGACGTGCACCGAGGCGCTCCTCGTCGCCGTCGAGTCGTCGGGGCGTTCGTCCGCGGGCCGGAGGAGGTTCGTGAACCGGACGCGGAGCGCGTCCCCGACGTTCACGCGCAGCACGAGCGGCCTCGGGCGCTTGCCCGGCCGCAGCATGGCGTTGCCCGGGCCGAGCGGCTTGCGCCCGTCGATCGGCACGACGTCCCGCTTGAGCGCGTAGATCATGCCGGCCGGGTTGAACGACCCGAACCGGTTGTACACGTAGACCTGATCGAGCGCGACGACATCGGCGAATACGGTCCTGCCGCTCGTCGGATGGTCGTTCAGCTCCGATGCTGCAACTTCATGACTTTCATCCTCGGGCGCATCGACGTCCGGGGCTCCACAGCCCGCGACGCCGAGCGCCACCGCGGCCCAGCCGATAGCTTCGAGCAGCCTGTTCCTGATCAAGGTTGTCGTCTCCTCGGTACGGGCGCACGCGCGCGCCTCGCACGGCGCGCCGACCGCGCCCCGTGCGTCTCCACTGCGCCGGATCGCGGCCGTCCGCCGTGGACTGGCCTGGATCCGGAGAGCAATCCGGGTGAGCGACTTTGTGACTTTGTGAGATCGCCGTCAATTGGAATTGCTCGCGTCCGGCCGGCGCCGTCGACCCGCATGGATTGCGAGCTATCCAGGGATCGCGTCGTCGGCGCGGCCCGGGGAGAGCCGACAGCGCTGGAGGACGCGAGTGTGCGATGTGCGGTGGAACGGCGTCGCGCCCTCTCGGCGCCTCGGTCGAGGCGCCCGCGTCGGGGCTGGATGAAGGGGGTGTCAGGGACGTCGAGCCGCGTGGACGCGCCCGTCGGCAACGTACCGGCCCCGCCGCGGCGCGAGGCGCGCCGCTGGCGGCGTGTTCAGCCTCGCGGCTTGGACCACCGGTCCACGGCGACCATCGCGGCGCCGAGCCCGTCGATGTACGTGCCGTGCCGGAACGTCGCGCGCTTGAGCGCCGTCACCAGCGTGATCAGGAGCTGGCGCGCTTCGTCCCGCTCGCGCCGCAGGTCCTGGACCTCATCCCGCGACGGCCGGCTCATGGCCGCCGCTTGCCCGGCGTCCTTCGTGCCTGTCTGCTGTGCTCTCTCGGACATGGGTCTCATCCTCCCCTATCAAGGTAGCGCCGCCGCGACCTGGCCATCAACCTCCTGTGCAGGGTTTTGACCCGGTGTTCGTATCCCGGCCCACGCCGCCTCCAGAGCGCGCGACGAGGGTGACGAGGCCGCGCGCGATCTCGCGGTGGAGGACGCGGAATCCGGCCGCTTCGAGCCTGTCGCAGACCCAATCGGGGGAGAGCCGCAGCTTGCGATAAAAGCTCGCCGACAGCCTCCACCGTCCGTCCTCGCGGCCGCGCGTGTGGACGAGATCGTGCACCTTGACGGTCTCCGGTTCGTATTCGAGGAAACAGGTCATGATCACGTCCGCCGAGTCGTGCACGGGGATGAACCGGTCGGCGCCCTCCAGCTCTCGGGTGAGATCGCGGAACGTGAGCACGAGCTGGCCGCCGGGCGCGAGGCGCCGCGCGCAGCCGGCGAACATGTGCTCTACGTCCCCCTTGCTGCCCAGGTGCGGGAGGGTGTCGCCCATGCACACGGCGAGCGCGCAGGGGGGGCCCGGGCGCTCCAGCGCGTCGAGGAGATCGCTTTGGACGACGTCGACGGGGAGCGGCCCGCGGCGCGAGGCGAGCTCGGCGAGGAGCTTGTCCGAGGTGTCCACCGCCGTCACCCGGAACCCGAGCTGCGCCAGCGCGAGGGACTGGAAGCCCGAGCCGCACCCGAGGTCGATGGCCTCCGAAGCGCCCTCGGGGCGAACGCCGAGGCGCTCGAAGAGCGCTCGCTGCTCGGCGACCTTGGCGTCGTGGTCCCCGAACATCCTCGAGTAGTGCTCGGCGAGGAGCTTGTCGTAGTGTTCCGTGACGGTGGGCATGGTCTCTCTTCCTCCGCGGCCATCCTACAGCCGCGCGGCCGTCCGCCGCACACCGCCGCACGCGCCGAGCCTACGCGACCACGTACATGGACGCACGAGGGCGCACCAGAATCGCTTGCTCTCGAAAATTTCTGTTCTGCTTTGACGAAGGCGTGATATCTTGGTTGGAACGCGACTTTTACTCCGACATCGATTTTCGCGTCGGCGATGTTGGAAGGCAACGGGGGTGTCCCGGGGCGATGTTGACGAGGGAGAGGTCGCGGTGTTGTGCGCAGCTGGTGTCGTCGGACGGGTCAGAATGAGATACGGCGAGCTTGGACCGAGCACGCCGGACGCTCGCGCGGGCCTCTCGCTCCTCGAGAGCGCGCCTCGCGCGAAGCGCGCTGACCTACCCGTGGGCGAAGCCAGCCAGGCGAGCCGGAGAGCCCAGGCGAGCGGTCGAGCCGGGTAACCAGGCAGCCAGAACGACAGCGCCGAACGGCGGGCGAGCCAGAACGACAGGCGAGCCGCAGGCGCAGGTGACGCAGGTGGCAGGTGAGCTCGGGCGAGCCGCGACGCGCTCTTGCGCGCGCCGCTCCCCAGGGCCGGTCAGCCTCGCCGAGCATCCCGCGCCGGAATCGGAATCTGGAGAATCCGGTGATGCGGTGACGGCGGCGATGCGGCGGCGGCGGCGGCGGCGACGCGAGACGACGCGAGACGACGCGAGACGACGCGAGATGACGCGACGACTCCGACCGCGAAGCCAAAAAAAAGAGTTGCGGAGAGTGGCAGTCTCGGGCAGGATGAGAAGTTTTGGTACTGGGGTGTTTGCGGCCTCGCCGGGTGGACGCGGGCCGTGGGGTCTCATTGAAGCGAAGGAGCGGAGTGCATGAAGACGTTGGGTGTTGGACTCTCCAGGTACTCGCGATCCCTCGTCGCGGCGGGTGCGGCCGCGCTCCTCTCTGTCACGCCGTTCACGGCCTCGGCGGAGCACCCGGGGGCGACGCGGCCGGCCGCGCCCGGGGGCGCGCCGGCGGCGGCTCCGGGGGCGGAGAGCGCGCCTGCGGCAGAGCCCGCTGCCACGCCCGGTGCGGGCGAGTGGGACAGCTACTCCGTGGAGGTCTACGGCATGCTGGTCTCCCGCGCCGGGAAGGTCGCGACGCTGCGGCCGCTCGTCGCCACCAGCGCGACGCCGGTCGCCGCGGGGACCAAGGCGGTGCTCTTCCGCAGGATCGAGGATCCAAAGGGCGCGAGTCCCACGAAATATGTCGAGATCGCCAGGGTGACCATGAAGAAGATCGAGGCCACCGGCAACATGCAGCTCACCATCGACTCGGAGCAGCAGGCGCCGGCCGCGGAGAAGGGCAAGGCGCCGGGCCACTTCGTGAAGGGCGCGCGGCTCAAGCTCGCGATCCAGTAGCCCCGACATCGCCTCTGCTGAGCACGCCGCCCGCGTGAGCTGCGCCGCGCCGTGCGGGGGCCGCCGCCGCGGCCGCCGCGCGCCGTCGCGGTGGGGGGGAGCGGCGCGCGGCCAGCGCGGCCCGCGCAGGCCGCGCGCGGCCCGGGTGAGGCCGCCCTCCGGATCTCGCCGTCCCCGCACGACATTTTGAAACGCCGCGCCTCATCGTTGATAGAGTCGGCTTGCGGAGACGAGCGACGACGATGAACGCCCTTCGATCCTGGCTCTCGCAACTGAATCGCCCCGACGTGACGGAGTTCGCCGTGGCCACGGGGCGCATGCCCAGCGTCAAGATCTCGGGCGCCTTCCAGGCCGTCGATCCCAGCGCCCTCACCACCGAGGACATCCTCATGCTCCTCAGCGCCCTCGGCGGCGGCCGCTACCTCGAGGCGCTCGGCGCGAAGCCGTCGCAGTGGCACATCCGCATCGAGGGCATCGGCGCCATCTCGGTCGTCGCCGCGCGCCAGGGCGACCTCGTGCACGCCCGCATGACCCGGATGCAGCCGTCGTCCGCCGCGCCCGGGGCCGCCGCCGCCGCGCGCGGTCCGATACCATCGCCGGGGCCGCCGCCGCGCCGCAGGCCCGCCCCTCGCAGCAGTTCTCCATGCGGGAGCACCTCGCGCCCGAGGAGGCGCAGCGCCCGCCGCCGCGCGACCCGGACGCGAAGCGCCCGAGCTCCTCCGAGCTCGCGTTCGACCTCCGCGGCGCGCCGCCGCCGCCCGCCGAGCCCCGCGCCGGCCGCCCCTCGACGCCGCGCTTCGATCCGCGCGGCGACGACGCGCCGGCCGAGCCCCGCGCCGGCCGCCCCTCGACGCCGCGCTTCGATCCGCGCGGCGACGACGCGCCGGCCGAGCCCCGCGCCGGCCGCGCGTCCGCGCCGCCGGCCGAGCCCCGCGCCGGCGCCCGGCCGGCCGCGGCGGGCCCGCGCGCGCGGCCCTCGTCCGCCGACGTCCCGGCGGGCGCCCTCGACGGGCTGCTCGCCATGGCGCGCGATCAGGGCGCGAGCGATCTCCACCTCGTCGCCGGCCGCCCGCCGCTCCTGCGCGTCGGGGGCGAGCTCGTGCCGCACGGCGATCCGCTCGACCCGGCGGCGGTCGCGTCGATCCTGCTGCCGCGCGTCCCCGCGCGGCTCTCGCCGGTCCTCGAGGCCGAGGGCTCCTGCGACTTCGCCCTGGAGCTCGCCGCGCTCGGCCGCTTCCGGGTGAACATCGCGCGCCACCGCCGGGGCTACAAGGGCTGCTTCCGCCTGATCGCGCGCACCATCCCCACCCTCGCGTCGCTCGGCCTGCCCGACGCGATCGGGCTCGCCGCCGGCCACCATCAGGGCCTCATCGTGATCACCGGGCCGACAGGGCACGGCAAGACCACGACGCTGACCGCGATCGTCGACATCCTGAACCGCGAGACCAGCCACCATATCATCACGGTCGAGGATCCGGTCGAGTTCGTCCACGCGCGCGGCAAGGCGATGATCAGCCAGCGCGAGGTCGGCACGCACACCCGCTCGTTCGAGAACGCCCTCAAGGCCTCGCTGCGCGAGGACCCCGACGTCATCGTCGTCGGCGAGCTCCGGGACACGGCGACGGTGCGCATGGCGCTGTCGGCGAGCGAGACGGGCCACCTCGTGCTCGGCACGATGAACACCCCGAGCGCGGCGAAGACCATCGATCGGCTGATCGACCTCTTCCCGCCCGGCGATCAGCAGCAGGTCCGCGTCACCCTCGCGGGCGGCCTCCGGCTCATCGTCAGCCAGCGGCTCCTGCCGAGCGCGGACGGCAAGCGCATGGTGGCCGCCGCCGAGGTCCTGCCCGGCTCGGTCGCGCTGTGGAACCTCATCCGCGACTCGAAGACGTTCCAGATCCCGAGCCTCCAGCAGCGGGGGAAGAGCCTCGGGATCATCCGCCTCGACGACTCGCTGGCCGAGCTCGTCCGCGCCGGCAAGACGACGCTCGAGGCCGCGCTCACGGTGGCCGAGGCGCCGGACGAGCTCGAGGCGGTCCTCACCGGCAAGCGGCAGCCCGCGCTCGCGCCGGACAGGAGGCCGCCCGCCCCGCCGCCCGAGGCGTCGCGGCCCGGCGCCCCCGAGGCGGGCAAGGGCCTGTTCGAGCGCGCGGGCGCGCTCTTCGGGAAGAAGGGAGGCTAGCGTGGCCCGGATCGATCGCCTCTTCGACGAGCTCCTGAACAGGAAGGGCAGCGACCTGCACCTCGGCATCGGCTACCCGCCGCTCGTCCGCGCCCGCGGCGAGCTCGTCCCGGTGCGCGACACGCCCCTCGACGCGGCCGAGATGGAGGCGCTCCTCTTCGAGATCACGACCCCCGAGGAGCGGCGGCGCATCGTCGACGAGCTCGACCTCGATTTCGCCTATTCCTACGCGGACAAGGCCCGTTTTCGCGCCAACTACTTCTACAAGATCACCGGGCTCGCGGCCGTCTTCCGCACCATCCCGAGCAAGATCCTCTCCCTGGACGATCTCGGCTGCCCCGAGATCATCCGCCGGCTGTCGGAGCGGCAGAGCGGGCTCATCTTGATCACGGGCCCGACCGGCTCGGGCAAGTCGACGACGCTGGCGGCGATGATCGACCACATCAACCGCTCGCGCGCCTGCCATGTCCTCACGATCGAGGATCCGGTCGAGTTCGTGCACAGCCCGATCAAGGCGCAGATCACGCACCGCGAGGTCGGCCCCGACGCGGGCAGCTTCGCGAGCGCGATCCGCAGCGCCGGGCGGGAGGACGCCGACGTGATCTTGATCGGCGAGCTCAGGACGAACGAGACGATGAAGCTCGCCTTGCAGCTCGCGAGCTTCGGCGTCCTCGTCTTCGGCACGGTCCACACGAACAGCGCCGCCGCGACGATCGACCGCATCATCAACGCGTTCCCTGCCGACGAGCAGCTTCAGGTCCGCGGCATGCTGTCCGAGAGCCTCGCCGCGATCATCGCCCAGCAGCTCCTCCGCACGAAGGACGGCACGGGCCGCGTCGCCGCGCACGAGATCCTCGTCGGGTCCAGCGCGCTGTCCGCGATGATCCGCGAGGGCAAGACGTTCCAGATCACGAACCTGATGCAGGCCGGCCGCTCCGCCGGCATGCAGACGATGGACATGGCGCTGGAGCGGCTCGTCAAGAAGGACACCATCTCCGTCCAGGCGGCGCTCGAGAAGGCGATCGACAAGGACAACCTCCAGCGGCTCTTTCCAGACGCGCAGGGGGCGTGAGGGGAGCTGCCAAGGGGCGGAAAATTGGATGATGAAGAGGGAGAATTAACGCAAAGACGCAAAGACGCAAAGACGCAAAAAAGAAAAGAGAATTGAATATTTAATATATATATCTTCCTTGCGCCTTTGCGCCTTTGCGCCTTTGCGTTAAATTCTCCCTCTCTCGTCCGACACCCCTGTTCCAGCAGATCACGCCGCCAGCCGGCGAGGCAGATCCACGGTGAAGCAGGCGCCCTCGCCCCGCTGGCTCGCCACCTGGATCGTGCCCCCGTGCGCCCGGACGATCTCGTTCGCGAGATAGAGCCCGAGCCCGAGCCCGCCGTAGAACCGCGTCGAGACCGCCCGCTCGAAGCGCTTGAAGATGCGCTCCAGATCCTCGGGCGCGATGCCGAGCCCGTGATCGCATACGACCACGCGCGCCGCGTCGCCGCGCGCTTCGACGGTCACCTCGATGGGGCGGCCGGCGCCGAACTTGATCGCGTTGTTGAGCAGGCTCCTCACGACCTGCGCGACGCGGAGCCGGTCGACGCGGCCGAGCACCGGGCCGCGCGCGTCGAGCTCGACGCGGCAGCCCGCCCGCGAGAAAGCCTCGCCGAGCTCGACCACGACCTCGCGCGCCAGCGCGGCGAGGTCGACCTCCGCGAGCTCCAGGTCGAGCCCGCGGCGCGCGACCCGGTCGACGGCGACGAGGCTGTCGAGGAGCACCTCGATCCGCTCGACCTGCCCCAGGCTCGCCGCGACCATGCGCTCGAGCGACGGGTCCGCGGCCTCGGTCGCGAGCTTCTTCTGCAGCAGCCCGAGCTTCAGCTTGAGCGGCGTGAGCGGCGTGCGAAGCTCGTGGGAGGCGACCGAGAGGAACTCCTCGCGGAGCTGGATCGCCCGCTGCGCCTCGCGGTAAAGCCGCGCGTTGTCGAGCACGATCGCCGCCCGCCGCGCGAGCTCCTCCACGAGCTCGGCGTCGGCCCGGCCATAGGGCGGCGCCGACCCCGTCCGCACCAGCGAGAGCACGCCGAGGCAGCGATCCCGCGTCAACAGCGGCGCGTTCAGGTACGCCGCCGGCGCGAGCGCGAAGAGCGCCTCGGGGCGCGCCGCCGCCGCGGCCCAGCGCCGCATGACTCCATCGTCCACGCGGCCGAGCTCGGCGCGCTCCGCGCCCAGCGCGCGGCGGGGCGCCCACGGCGCGCCCTCCGGCGAGGCGAGCGCGCGCAGCCACCCGGCGCTCTCCGGCGAGCCCGCCGCCACGGCCGAGAGCTCGAGCGCGCCCGCCTCGTCGAGCACGTAGAGCGCGGCGCCCTGGGCGAGCTCCGGCACCGCGATCTCGGCGATCGCCTGGAGCGTCGCCTCGTAGCCGAGATCGGCCACGAGCCGCCGGGTCGCCTCCGCCAGGAAGCGCTCGGCCAGCGCCGCCCGCTTGCGCTCGGTGATGTCCGTGGAGATGCCGCAGACCGCGTACGCGGCCCCCGCCGCGTCGCGCAGCGTGAACTTGAGGGTCAGGTAGGTGTGCGGCCCGTCCTCCTGCGGGAACACCTCCTCGAGATCGAGCAGCGTCTCCATCTCGAGCGCCCGGCGATCGTTCGCGGCGAACCGCTCCGCGGTCTCCCGCGGGAAGAGGTCGTGATCCCTCCGGCCCACGATCCGATCCCGCGGCCGCTGGACCGCCCGCTCGAAGCACCGGTTGACCAGGAGCAGGCGGCCCTCGAGGTCCTTGACGTAGATGATCGCCGGCGAGTTGTCGACGATGGCCTGGAGCTGCTCCTCGCTCTTCTTCAGCGCCGCGTAGAGCGACGCGTTCTCGAGCGAGATGGCGGCCTGCGACGAGAGGAGCTCGAGCACCGCGAGCGTGCCCTCGGCGAACGCGCCGCGCATCGCCGCGTTCTCCAGGTAGAGGATCGCGGAGGCCCCGGAGCGCCGCGCGATCGGCATGCACAGGACCGATCGCGGCCTGGCCTGCGCGACGTACTCGTCCGCCGAGAACCGCGACTCCGCCGCGTCGTCGAGGACGACCGGCTCGCCGGTCCGGCGGACGTAGTTGACGATCGACAGCGGCAGCGCGGCGGAGGACGCCGGCGCGCGCGCCTCGCCCGCGAGCGCCTCCGCGAACGGCCTGCCCCCCTCGATCCGCGCCCTCGCCCGGATCGACGCGGCGCCTCGGCCGGCCTCCAGCAGGTAGCCCTTCTGCGCGCCCGCGTGCGCGAGCACGACCCGGAGCAGCGCCTCCTCGAGCCGGGGCATCAGGATCTCGCCGGAGATGCTCTGCGACGCCTTCACGACGGCCAGCCGATCGAGCTCCTCGGCCGGCATGGTGACCGTGCTGGTCGCCGCGAGCGGCCGCGCCGCGAGGTGCGGATAGAGCTGGTCGAGCTGCTTCACCTTGGCGTCGGCGCCCCAGCGGGCGTACGACGAGCGGGCCGCGCCGAGGTAGGTGTCGGCGATCAGGTCGAAGCCGCGATCGCGGTAGAACGCGGCGGCGAGCTCCTGGGCGAGCGCCTCGCCCTGGACGAAGCCGTTCGCGCGCGCGGCCCGGATCGCCTGCTCGTAGCGGCGCATCGCGGCGAGCTCGTCGCCCGCGATGCGCGCGATCTCGGCCGACACCAGCGCGTGGCGGTCCTCCTGGTTCGCGGGCTCGACCTCCGCCCAGCGGCGGAGCTCCGCCTCGCGCGCGCGCAGGGCGGGGAGGAGCGCGCGCCGCTCGGCCTCGGGCAGCGCGCGGGCGTGGCAGGACAGCGCGAGCGCCGCGATGTAGCCGTGATCGGCGGCCTGGATCTGGCCGGTCACCAGGCTGAGCAGCTCGCCCGCCGCGTCCGCCGCGTCGACGGCCTCGCCGTAGCGCCCGAACAGGAGCGCCGCCTGGGCCGCGTAGAGGCGCTCGTAGAAGCGCGTGAGCGGCGACGCCGCGTCGCGCGGCCGGGCGCCTTCGTGCTCCGCGCCCTCGCCGACCCGGCCCGGTTCGTGGCCGCGCAGGCGCTGCACGAGCCGGTGCAGGACGGCCACGATGTCGTGGATGGCGTCGTGCCGGGCCCGGCGCGTGAAGGTGAGGCGCCGCTCGGCCTCGGCGGCGACGTCCGCCAGGGGATCGCCCGACGCGAGGCGCAGCGCCACGATGTGAAAACAGCAGTACGACGCGTAGATGAGCGCGCCGGTCTCGATGGCCTCGTCGAAGGCCTCGCGGAAGAGGCCGACCACGTCGCGGAAGGGGCGGATCCAGGGGTCGATGAAGGTGCTGATCATGTGGAGGATCTGCGCCCGGCTCCCGGCCTGACCGCCGGCGTCGAGCAGCGCGCGGGCGAGCTCGCCGAACCGGTAGCTCTCGCTGTAGAGCCCGAGGACGCGGCCGAGCGTCCCGCCGAACGCGACGTAGCCGGGCGGAGAGGCGTCCGAGTTGCCCGCGCGCAGGCTGAGCCGGACCATGTGGCACGCGATGAGGCCGTAGAGGTCCGGATCCGTGTAGTAGGCCGACGGCAGCGCGGTCGACAGGGTGAGCATGAGGGCCGCCGCGTCCGGATCGGCCATGCGCGGCAGCCGGGCCAGCGCCTCGGTGCGGCGATCGCGGATCTCGCCCCACACCTCGCGCGCCGCGCGCTCCACGGCGTCGCGCGCCGGGTGGAGCGGGAGGTCGACGCCGAAGCGGCGCGCGCAGGCGAGGGCGCTCCGCGCCGCCCGCTCGAAATCGGCCCGCGTCGTGTGCAGATCGATCTCGATGCGGTGGATCTCCGCCAGATCGAGCCGGCTCCGGGCGCGCCCGAGGAGCGCGCCGACGAGCCGCTCGGCGGCGGCGAAATCGCCGCTCAGGAAGGCGCAGCGCGCGCCCTCGCCGTGGAGCTCGAGCGCGAGCGCGTACTCCTCCTCCCACGCGTCGTCCGCGAGCAGCGCCATGCCCGCCGCGAGGTAGCGGGCCGCCGCCGCGAAGGCGGAAGAGGCCTTGGCCCGGCGGCCCGCCGTCAGGTTGAGCCTTGCGATCCGGTCCCTCTCGCGGCGATCCGTGACGAGCGCCGAGCCCAGGTTGAGGTGGCCGGCGATCTCGAAGATGCGCGGATCGGCGGCGTCCGCCGCCGCGCGGGCGGAGAGCAGCCGGCCGATGCGGAGGTGCGCCGCCGCGCGATCCTCCTCCGGGATGAGCGCATAGGCCGCCTGCTGGACGCGGTCGTGGAGGAAGCGGTAGGTGTCGCCGGACCGGAGGAGCAGCCCCTCGCGCACGAGCTCCCGGTGGTCCTCGTGAATCGCGCCCGCGGGCCGATCGCGGAGGACGGCGAGGGTGCCGGCGTCGACGGTGTTCCCCACGCAGGCGGCGAGCATGAGCGCCTCCTGGGCGGGCTCGGAGAGGCGCTTGATCTTCGTGATCATGAGATCGATCACGTTGTCGGCGAGGCCCTTCTCGCGGATCGCGCCGATGTCCCACCGGAAGGCGCCGGCGCGCAGATCGGCCTCGAGCAGGCCCTCTTTGTGGAGCATGGACAAGAACTGCGTGGCGAAGAACGGGTTGCCGGCGGTCCTCTCGTGGACGAGCCGCGCGAGCGAGGCGCTGTCCTCGCAGCTCGCCTGGACCGTGTCGGCGACGAGCCGCTGGACGTCCCGCGTGGAGAGCGGCGGGATCTCGATCTCGCGGAGCGGCGCGCCGGCGCCCCGCGCGCGCTCGCTCATGCGCGCGAGCGGGTGGAGCGGCCCCACCTCGATGTCGCGGTAGGCGCCGATGGCGAGCAGGTGCCGCGCCTCGGGGTGAGTGACGAGCTGCTCGAGGAGCGAGAGGCTCTCCGGGTCTGCCCACTGGAGGTCGTCGAGGAAGAGGACGAGAGGGCGCTCCGCGCGGCAGAAGACGCCGACGAGCTGCCGGAACACCGCCTCGAACCGGCGCTGCACCTCGGTCAGGGGCAGCTCGGGGGCGGGCGGCTGCTCGCCGAGGATGAGCTCCACCTCGGGGAGGACGTCGATGACGAGCTGCGCGTTCTTGCCGAGCGCCGCGGAGAGCCGCCGCCGCCACTCGCCGACGACGGGCTCGCTCGCGCCGAGGACGCCGAGCAGGAGCTCGCGGAGCGCTTGGACGAGCGTGGCGTAGGGGACGTGCCGGTGGCGCTGGTCGAATTTGCCCGCCGCGAAGAGGCCTCGCCCGCGGACCGACGTGCGGTGGAGCTCCTGCACCAGCGACGTCTTGCCGGCCCCGGCGCCGCCGGCGAGCAGGACGAGCTCGGGCGCGCCGCGCAGGGCGACGCGCGCGAAGGCGGCGAGGAGGGCGGAGGCCTCGCGTTCGCGGCCATAGAGCTTCTTCGGGATCCGGAAGAGGCCGGAGAAGTCGTGCTCTCCGAGCGGAAACGGGTCGATGTGAGCGACCGTCGTGAGCCGCTCGAGGCAGCGCTCGAGGTCGCGCGTGACGCCGCGCGCGCTCTGGTAACGGTCCTCGGCGGCCTTGGCCAGGAGCTTCATGACGAGCTCGGACACGGCCCGCGGGATGCCGGGGACGAGCTCCGAGGGCGGCCGGGGGAGCACGGCGGCGTGGCAGTGGACCCACTCGAGGGCATCGCCGGCCGAGAAGGGCAGGACGCCCGTGAGCATCTCGTAGAGCGTGACGCCGAGCGAGTAGAGGTCGGCGCGGTGATCGACCGCCCGGTCCAGGCGCCCTGTCTGCTCCGGCGAGATGTAGCCGAGGGTCCCCTCGATGACGCCCGGGCTCCGCCCATCGTTCTCCTCCTCCGGGAGGAAGGACGCGAGATCGAAGCTCACGATCTTCACCTCTCCCGACTCGGGATCGAGGAGGATGTTCTGCGGTTTGATGTCCTTGTGGACAACCCCCTTCGCATGGATGTCCGCGAGCGCGGCGGAGGTTCGGGCGGCGATCGTCAAGAACCGGCCGAGCTCCATCGGCGCGCCCAGCATCCGGTCGAGCGAGCGCCCGCGGAAGTCCTCCAGGACGAGCGCCGGCCGGTCCCGGTACGTCGTGAGCTCACGCGGCCTGATGGCGGTCTTTTCGCTGAGCCTCCGCCCGATCTCGAGCTCGTGGCGCAGGCGCGCCACGTCCCGGCGATCGAGGCGCTCAGCCCGGGGAATCTTGAGCAATACCGGACAGCCGTCCTCGTTCCGCACGCCGCGGTGGACGACATACCTGGTCTCCTCGCGCAGGACCTCCGTCAGCGTGTAGCGATCGGGCCTGGGCATGGCCCTCAACCGGCGGCCAGGCTGCGCCGCGCGAGCCGTCGAGTCCGCCCGCGCTCGGCGCGGCGCGCGCCCCGGCGCTCTACCGAACGGCTTGGCGAACGGCTTGGCGGACGGCTTGGCGGGCCGCTTCGCGCAGAGCGCCACCGAGCGCTCTCTGCAGCAGAGGGCGACCGAGCACGCCGCGCGCTGGCCCGGTAGATCGGCTCCACTGTCGGGAGTGTGCTGGCCGGCACAGTGGCGGTCAAGCCGCGGGGGCGTATCGACGTCTGCAATCCACCGCAGCTCGGGCCGCGAAGCCGTCGTCGCGCGCGCGCGGCGCAGCGATGCGGGCGCGAGCGCGCGCGACGACGGCTTCGCGCCGGCGGCCCCGCGGCCTTCGCGGAGCTTCCGTCTGGCGCGGCCGGGGGCGACGCGCGTATCCTTGTGGGCCCAATGCATCCGCCCGCACCCGATACCGCTTCGCTCGACCTCGACGCCTACCTCGCCCGCATCGGCTACCGCGGGGCGCTCGCTGCCACGCGGGAGGTGCTCGACGCGCTGCACACCGCGCACGCCTACTCCATCCCTTTCGAGAACCTCGATGTCCTCCTCGGCCGGCCGATCCGCATCGACCTGGCCGGCGTGCAGGAAAAGCTCGTCAACGCGCGCCGCGGCGGCTACTGCTTCGAGCAGAACACCCTGTTCGTCGCGGCGCTGCGCCGGATCGGATTCAAGGTCACGACGCTCATCGCGCGGGTGCGGTTCCATCGGAGCGACATCGGCCCGCGGACTCATATGCTGTCCCTGATCGAGCTGCCCGAAGGGCCGTTCATCGCCGACGTCGGCTTCGGCGGTCCGGGCCTCACGCAGCCGATCCGGCTCGTGGAGGGGGAGAGCCAGGCGCAGGCGCACGACGTCGTCGGCCTGCGCCGGGAGGGCGACGCGTGGGTGCTCGAGTCGCGGGGGCGCGAGCCGTGGCAGGATCTCTATGCGTTCACGCTCGAGGAGCAATTCCCTGTCGATTACGAGGTGGCGAACCATTACACGTCCACCCACCCCGACTCGCTGTTCGTGAGCAATGTGCTCGCGGCGATCTCCTCGCCGGAGGCGCGCGTGACGCTGCGCAACCGCCAGCTGGGGGTGCTCCGGGGCGGCCAGGTCCAGTGGTTCGAGCTCGGGGACGACGAGCTCCTCGACGTCCTGAAGACCCGCTTCGGGCTGGAGCTCCCGGCCGGAGCGCGGCTCTCCTGCGCGGGCCTGAACGGCTGAAGCGGCGGCGCCGCGAGCGGGGATGTCCGGGGATGTCCGGCGCGCGCCGCCTCCGGCGCGGGCCGTCGCGGGGGCGAGGCGGCGCCGGGCCGGCGGGCGCGGCTCGCCGGCCGCTGCTGGTGACCGCGCTGAACCCGCACGTGGGCTACGACAACGCCGCGAAGATCGCCAAGAAGGCGCACGCGGACGGGACCACCCTGCGCGAGGCGGCGCTCGCGCTCGGGCTCCTCGACGCGCGGACGTTCGACGAGGTCGTGAGGCCGGAGCGCATGATCGGTCCGTCCGCGGACAAGGAGTGATGGGGGCGCGGGGCGATCGCTCGCGGCGGAGAGCGCGCGCGCCTGGCTCGGCCGCGCCCGCCCGGGCTGCCACGGATCAGTGAACGCGCCCGATGCCGCGGCGGATGAACGCCGAGCGGCTCGCGGCCGCGCCGGCCGTGCCGCCGCGCCCCGCGGCGCCCGCGAAGGTCGGGGCGGGCTCGCAGACGAGCGCCTTCAGGTCCTGGTTCCGGCGTCCGAGGTCGTTCAAGAAGCGCAGCTCGCCGGTCACCGGGTCAGGCATGTTGATGCCGGTCATGAAGCCGGACAGCGTCGCCTCGCTCCCGAGCGACCTCGGGTTCACGTGCAGGAACGGCGTCCCGGTCTCCGCCGCCCCGTGGCACCCGTTGCAGGTGTTGAGCGAGAACTTGTGCCGCGCCTCGTTGTCGAGGATGCCCGGGGCCGTCCACGCCGTCAGGTTGTTGAACGACGAGCCGCCGAGGAACGGGCTCCCCTGGAACGAGTCGGGCACCGTGTGCTGCTCCGCGACGATCGCCGCCTCGTTCTGGTTTACGAAGTCCGCGAGCGTGGCCGAGCCGTCGAAGCCGATGTCCGGCGTCAGCTTGACGGTCTCCGGGCGCAAGAAGCCCGTGTCGGCCGAGAGGACGAACTCGCGCAGCTCCCACGGGCCTGCCAGCGCGATCTCGTTCGTGCGGAGCTGCCCGAGCGAGCTCCCGTTCGGCCTGCCGGGCGCGGCGTTCCGGCCCGCGAACCGGGAGGTGATGTCCTGGAGGGCGGCGTTGTACTCCTCGGACGGGAAGGGCAGGCTGCCGAGGGCGTGCCAGTCGTTCGCCCAGTCGAGCACGTCGGCCTCGGTCGACGCGGGGAGTTTGTACTCCAGGATGATGGTGAACTGCTGCGGGAAGCCTTGGCTCACGACGCCGAACACGAAGCGCCCCTCGCCGGCGTGACCTTCGGCGAGGTTCCGCACGTCGATCCTGTTGACGATGCCGAGCAGCAGGAGCGGCGCCTGCGTCAGGTCGAGCGACCCGTCGGGGCTCCTCGGCCACTCGTCGAGCACGATCTGCTGAATGGCCGGGCGCGCCGGCACCGTGAAGCCGTTCACGACCTGGTCGGCCAGCCAGGTCGTGAGCATCTGCTCGACCATGGCCGGCGCCTCGGCGGGCGTGGGGGCCATGTCCTCCATGAGGCGCGCGAACGTCCACGCGCCCGTCCGGGGGTCTTCCGGCGGCCCATTGAAGGTCGTGCGGATGGGATCCTCGACGACGCTGAGGTGCTTCACGAAGATCTCGCGGCTCGTCCGGACGAAGCAGCCGGTGGGCGCGGCGAGCTCGAAGTTGAGGGCGCCTGAGCCGACGAGGAACTCGGGCGAGCTGAAATTGAGCACGTCGAAGGGGATCTCGTGGACGCCGGGATCCGCGTCCTCGGTGCCGTTCACGGTGACTGCGAAGGTCGCCGTGCTCCCTGGCGGGACGCCGGGGATGAACGTGGTATCTCCGGAGACGTTGATGCCCGGCGACGGGCTGAAGATCTGGAGGGCGTAGTCCCCCGGGGCGCATGCGCCGACATCGTTGTTGGCGACGGCGATCTGGTACGCCGCCGGCGTGTTCGGGGGGACCGGCCCGCTGCTCGCGGGCGTGACGGTGATCGTCCCGGGCCGCCTGAGGCAGGAGAGCTGGGCGATCTCGCTTGCGGTCGTCGGGCTGGCGGAGAGCCACACCTCGTCGATCAGGCCCGTGAAGCGCTGCTGCTTCTGCTCGTTGCCGCCGATGTGGATGGGCGCGTTGACGTCGCGGATCGTGCCTGCGGCGCTGAGCTGCCCGACCTGCTCGCCGTTCAGGAACAGCCGCACGAACCTGCCGTCGTAGATGCCCGCGATGTGCGTCCACACGTTGGCGTCGATGGGAGCGCGGGAGGTGACGGTCCGGCCGTCGGTCAGGGTCACGGCGAACCGCGCCTCGCCGTTGCGGATGCCGAGCGAGAAGCCCCTGTCTCCGCTGTCTCGCTCTTGCACGATCGTCTGCAGCGTCGACTCGGACACCGAGGTCGGGTTGACCCACGCCGCGACCGCGAGGTTCTTTCCGAAGGTGAAGAGGGGATTGTCGTCGGCGCTGACGGTGTCCTTTTTCTGGTCGAACGAGATGGCGAGGCCGCTGATGCCCGGAGCGCAGGCGGCGCTGGCCGAGCGGGTGGCGGTCGTGCCGTTGCCTGACGAATCGAGCAGCTCCGTCGTCGCGCCGCTGCAGTCGTCGAACTGCCAGAAGCCGACCGCCGGCGGCCCGACCGGGGGCGGATCGACTGGCCCGCCGCCGGTGCCCCCGCCGACCCCGCTGCTGCTGCTGCTGCTGATGCCGGTGCTGATTCCGCCGGTGCCGCTGCCGCCGGTGCCGCTGCCGCCGCTGCCGCCGGCGCCGACGCTGACGGCGATCGAGGCGCCTTCCGCCTCGTCGAGCGCCAGCTCTGTGTTGCCGAGCGAGCCTTCATCGACGCCATAGCTTCCGCATGCGGCGGCGCCCAGGGCGAGCAGGGCGAGGACCGCAGCCGAGCTGGTTTTGGTTGCGAGAGGATGGGCGAAGCCGAAGGAGAGGTTCCGCATCTGCGTTCTCGTTGGGTGAGAGTTGACTGCACGAGCGTGGTCCGGCCGCAGCGCGATCTGCGGCTGGTGACGCGAGCAGGCGTTGGTTCAGACCCGACCGGGCTGTTCGGGCTTGGGCGCTGGTACGGAGCGCCCCATTGTTTCTCAAGCAATGGATATGCCCGCTGCTGGATCGCGATTTCCCCCTTGTCGCGTCGATCCCAGCCTGCCTGGACATGTGCCGGGAGGCCGACACTGGCACATCTGGCACACCATTTTTACGATGGCAGGCGGGTGCTTGAGCCCCGACAAGCACGCTTCCAACGCGTCATCATCGTGCGCCGCTGCGCCGCGTCTACGCCAGAGCTCCCCTCTGGAGCCGCGCGCCCGTCGCTCTTCGTCCCGAACGCCGCGCCTCTGCCGTCCGTCGCCCTGCGCGACGTCGTTCTACGGAGCAGCTCCCGTCGCGCCGCGTTCCTGGCGGCCGCGGTGCCCCGGTCGATCCCGGCAAGTTTCCGCCGCGCCCCCCCACTACAACCTCCCCCCTAATCTCTGAACCACGTCAGCCGAGCCCTCCCGCACAGGAGGCGGGCCTCCCCCCTAATCTCTGAACCACGTCAGCGGAGCCCTCCCGCACAGGAGACGGGCCCAGATCGGCGTTTTCGGCGCGGAGGCGTACTCTTGTCCGCCGAGCACCGAAAACGTCGAGATGGGCCCGTATCCGAAGCGGGAGGGCTCCTCAGGACGAGGTCCAGCGGGGGCCTTGGGGGGTGTCTTCGAGGACGACGCCGGCCTCGGCCAGCAGGTTGCGGATGGCGTCCGCCTTCGCGAAATCCTTCGCCTTGCGCGCGGCCTGGCGCATCGCGATCAGCCGGTCGACGGCGGCGTCGCCCCCGCGCCCCGCCGCGTTCTCGGAGGGGGCGACCGCATAGTCGGCCACGAGCGCCGGATAGAGCGCCGGCTCGGCCATCTCCACCCCGAAGACCCAGAGATGGCGCGCCACCGCCCGGTACACCGCGAGCAGCGACGCGCGGTCGTCGCACTGCTCGATCCCCGCCGAATAGAGCGCGCTCACGTAATCGAAGAAGGCCGCCACCGCGTTCGGCGTGTTCAGGTCGTCGTCCATCGCCTCGACGAAGCGCGCGATGAACCGCTCGGTGTGCTCCTTGAACTGGCCGTGGACGTACTGGTGGCGCATCCTCGGGAACCGCTCCTCCTCGGGCCGCTGCGACGCATACGCGCCCGGCGCGAGCGGCTCCTCCCCCGCGCCGCGCAGCTTCTCGGCGAGGACCGCCGCGAGCTTCTTGATGCGCGCGTAGCCCTGGGCGCTCTGCTGGAGCAGATCCCAGCCGAACGGGAGCTTGCACCGGTAATGGTGCGTCACGAAGAACCACCGGGCCTCGTCGTGGCCGTGCCGGGACAGGAGCTCCTCGACGGAGATGACGTTCCCGAGGCTCTTCGACATCTTCACCTCCTTGAGATCGAGGTGCTCGGGGTGCAGCCAGTAGCGCACCCAGGGCCTCCCGCAGAGCGGCTCGCTCTGCGCGATCTCGTTCTCGTGGTGCGGGAACATGTTGTCGATTCCGCCCCCGTGGACGTCGAAATGGTCGCCGAGCAGCGCCGTGCTCATCGCCGAGCACTCGATGTGCCAGCCGGGCCGCCCCGTCGGCCACGCGCCCTCCCCGGTCTGCCAGCTCGGCTGGCCCGGGGAGGTCGGCTTCCAGAGGCTGAAATCCGCCGGGTGCCGCTTCCGCGCGAAGTCCTCCTCGACCCGGCCGCTCGCCCCGACCTCCTGCTCGTCGACCTTGCGCCCCGAGAGCTCACCGTAGGAGGGGCACGTGGCGACCTCGTAGAAGACCTCGCCGTTCACCGAGTACGCGTGGCCCTTCTCGATGAGGCGCTTCACCATGTCGACCTGCTCGTCGACGAAGTCGGTGGCGCGCGTGTAGACGGCGTAGTCCTTGATATGGAGCTTGCGGCAGTCGCGCCGGAAGGCCGCGATGTTCCGCTCGGCCACGTCGACGGCGCCCTCGCGCTCGTTCGCGCGCTGCATGATGCGGTCGTCGATGTCCGTGTAGTTGATGATGCTCAGCACGTGATAGCCGCGGTACTCGAGGTAGCGGCGGAAGACGTCCCAGAAGCAGTAGGTGCGCGCGTGACCGATGTGCATCGGCGCGTAGACCGTGAGGCCGCATGTGTAGATGCGCACGATCTTCGGCTGGGCGGAGACGAATGGCTCCTTCTTCCTCGTGAGCGTGTTATGGACCTTGAGCGGCATCGGCCACCTGCGTGAATGTGCGAGCTGCCCCCCGGACCGCGTACGCTACCCTGGCGCTGTCCCCCGGTCAACGCGGAACATCGTCGCCGTTCCCGCCCGTTCCCGTGGTTTTCCGCACGCTTGCGCCCGTCGTATCTTCGATCTACGCAGGCGTGCATGCACATCACTTCAAGGACCTTGCTGTTCGTCCTCACGGGCGCGCTCGCCGCCTGCGCGTCCAACCCGCCGCCCGTCGAGACCGCCCCGCCGCCGCCGCCGGCGCCGGCTCCGGCTCCGGCCGCCGAGCCGGCCGCGCAGCCCGAGGCGGCGGCCCCGCCCCAGGTGGATCCGGCAGAGGAGAAGAAGAAGGCGGAGCTGGCCAAGCTCGCCGAGGACACGAAGGCCATGGAGGCCAAGGCCGACCAGGAGGCCACGCGGTTCGACGACGCGCTCAAGGCCGAGGTGAAGGCGCTCCTCGCGGCAAATCACCCGAGCGCCGGCGCGGCGCTGCGCGCGGCGCTCAAGAGCAAGCACCGCGTCCCGGGCAACGCGGAGCGGGACGCGGCCCGCCACCCCGTCGAGACCCTGGAGTTCTTCGGCCTCAAGCCGACGAGCACCGTCGTCGAGCTCGGGGCAGGGGAGGGCTGGTACACCGAGCTGCTCGCGCCCGTGCTCGCCAAGAAGGGCAAGCTCATCGTCACGTCCTTCGACCCGAACGGCCCCGCGGACTCGCGCAACACCCTCTATGGCAAGCGGCTGAAGCGCGCGCTCGACAAGTCGCCCGACCTGTTCGGCAAGGTCGATGTCGTCGTCATCGACCGCGACGCCCCGAAGCTCGGAATCGACGGCAAGGCCGACCTCGTGCTCGCCATCCGCGAGGCGCACGGCTGGCATCGGAACGGCAAGTTCGACACCTACGTCGCCGAGGCGTTCAAGGCGCTCAAGCCGGGCGGCGTCTTCGGCATCGTGCAGCACCGCGCCAAGCCCGACGCGAACCCCGACGAGAGCGCCAAGCAGGGATACCTCCCGGAAGCGTGGGTGATCCAGAAGGTCGAGTCGGCCGGCTTCAAGCTCGCGACGAAGTCCGAGGTGAACGCCAATCCGAAGGACACGAAGGACTATCCGGAAGGGGTCTGGACGCTGCCGCCGAACTTCCGGCTCGGCGACAAGGACCGCGCGCGCTACGCCGCCATCGGCGAGAGCGACCGGATGACCCTCAAGTTCGTGAAGCCCGCCCGCTGACCCCCGCCCGCCCGGATCCCACCCGCGCCTCGCGCGCCGCGCCGACCCGCCGCTACGCGGGCGCCGCGGCGCCGTCCGAGGGCGGCCGCGCGGCCACGCGGCGCATCGGGATCGCGGCGCCCGGGGCCCCCGTGGCCCGGTGCGACGTGAAGCCGAGGCCGTCCAGCATGGCCGGCGACGCGTAGACGCCCGCCGCCGCCGTCTCCGGCAGGCACGAGGAGAGCTCGAGCACGTTCCCGCCCACCACCGAGCCGTCCTCGGTGACCACCACGTCGCCGGCGTGGAGGCAGAAGCGCACGCCGACCCGCAGGTCGCGCCGGTCCGGCCCGGCGATCTGCTCGTACAGCGCGAGCGCGGCCGCGATCGCGCGGCAGCGCGCCTCCTCGGCGCCGCGCTCGTCGCGCGGCCAGTCCGCCGAGAGCAGCACGCTGGTGCTCGTGACCGCGAGCGGCGAGAACCCCGCGGTCGCGAGCTCGGTCATCGCCTCCGGGAGCACCGCCTCGAAATCGGTCAGGAAGGAGTCGGTCGGCGCCTCGAGCGCCCGGGTCTCGGCGAGGACCTCGACGAGCATCCCGATGGCGAGGCGGCGGACGCGCCCCGCCTCCTTCGCGTCGGTGCGGAGGACCCGCGCCGTCGCGGCCCGCACGTCCTCCAGGAACGCGGTGACGTCCGGGTGGCGGCCCGCGGGGTCCTTGCTCATGGCCCGCACGACGATGTCGTCGAACGCCGGGTCGACCGGCGCGTGCAGGCTCGGGCGGGGCGGCGCCTGGTGGAGGTGCAGGTGGCGCAGCACCGGGTACGCGCTCGCCGAGAACGGCATGGCGCCCGCGATCATCGTGTAGAGCAGCGCGCCGAGCGCGTAGACGTCGGTCCGCATGTCGACCGGCCGGTTCAGGAGCTGCTCGGGCGACATGAACGCCGGGGTCCCCACGACGTGCCGCGACGACGTGAGCGAGAGATCCGTCGTGCCGAGCAGCTTCGCGATGCCGAAGTCGAGCAGCACCACCCGGAGCTCGCCGCCCTGCTCGCACAGGATCACGTTCGAGGGCTTCACGTCCCGGTGGATGATCCCGAGCGCGTGGACCGCGGCGAGCGCGCTGCAGAGCGGATCGAGGATCGCGAGCGCCTCGTCGGCCGGGAGCCGGCCGCGCGAGAACAGGTGCTGCTCGAGGCTCCGGCCCTGCAGCAGCTCCATCGCGTAGTAGGGCCGCCCGTCCTCGAGCTGCCCGACGTCGAGGATCTCGACGACGCTCGGGTGCCGGATCCGCCCGATCGCGTCGACCTCGCGCTGGAACCGGAGCACCACGTCGGCGCGCGAGATGAGCTCGGCGTGCATGATCTTGACCGCCGCCGGCGCCCCGCTCGTCGCGTGCACCGCGCGATAGACGACGCCGAACCCGCCCTCGGCGATCACCCCGTCGAGGAGGTACTCGCCCGCCCGCGGCGCCGCGGCGATCGGGATGCCCGGGCCGTCGCCCTCCCGATCGCGCGTATCGAGCGTGCGCTGGTCCCAGGTCGGCGCCATGCCGGCCGCCGTCGCGCCCGCCGCGGGCGCGACGGGCGCGTCCGCCGCCGGCTTGGCGAGGGACGGCTCATCGTCTCGAGAGGAGGTCTTCATACATGACAGCCGTCGACTTCCTGCGTTACTGTAGGAGTAAGCCGGTGTCCAACGCGACCGTCGGCTGCCCGAAACCGAGCCGATCATGCACCGCTGCGCCGTATGTCACGGGCGGCTCGCCGACGGCGCGCCGTGCGCCAGGGATGGCTTCACGCCGCCGCCCGGCGAGCCCGACGTCGTGGCAGGCGCGGCGCCCGCGATCGACGGCTTCTCGCTGCAGGGTCCGCTCGGGCGCGGCGGCTTCTCGGACGTCTGGGCCGCGGAGCGGGACGACGACGGCGCGCCGGCCGCCGTCAAGGTGGCGCGGCAGGCGGCGTCGAGCGTCCGCGAGCGGTTCCGGCGCGAGGCCGCGCTCCTCGAGCGCGTGGGGGTGCCCCACGTCGCGCAGCTGTACGCCCAGGGCGAGCTCGCCGACGGCCGGCCTTACCTCGCGATGGAGCGGCTCTTCGGCCGGACCCTGGCCGAGGAGCTCGCCGCGCTCCGCGCCCCGCTCGACCCGGACCGCGCCGCCGGGCGCGCGGACGCGATCCTCGCGGTGATCGAGGCGGCGCACGCGCGCGGGGTCGTCCACCGCGATCTCAAGCCGGAGAACCTCTTCCTGCTCCGCGCGAGCGGCCGCGCCGTGCTGCTCGATTTCGGCCTCGCGAAGCTCGCCCCGGGCGACGACCAGCCGGCCTCGTCGGTCCGCGCCACGCGCGCCGGCGACGTCGTGGGGACGCCGGAGTACATGGCCCCGGAGCAGCTCCGGGGCGCCGCGCGGATCGACGCGCGCGCCGACATCTACGCGTTCGGCGTCATCCTGTTCGAGCTGCTCACCCTGCGCCCGCCGTTCGTCGGGGACGAGGACGCCATCGAGCACGGCCACCTGGCGCTGCGCCCGCCGCGCCCGAGCGACCTCGCGGACGTCCCCGAGGGGCTCGAGGAGCTCACGCTCGCCTGCCTCGCCAAGGACCCGGGCCGCCGCCCCGACAGCGCCGCCGCGCTCCGGCGCACCCTGCACGCCCTGCGCGCGCGCCCGGCCGCCGACACCCTCCCGCCGCCCTCGTCGCCGCGCTCCGGGCCGCGGTCGTCGCGGCCGGGCGACGGCGTCGCCACGGCCGCCGCCGAGGGGCGCCAGCCGGTCGCGCTGCTCCTCGCCGAGGCCGGCGCCGGGCCGGTGATCGCGGCGGTCGGCAGCCGCCGGGGGTTCGTCGCGCGGCAGCGGGGGCAGCGCTGCCTCGCCGTGTTCTCCGCGCGGGACGTCCACGACCCGGCCCGCGCCGCCCTCGCCGCGGCGCGCGACATCGCGGAGCGCGGCGGCGCGCGCGTGGCGCTGCACCTCGCCAGCGTGCGCCTGCGCCGGGTCCCCGGCGGCATGCACGCGGCCTACGGCTCCCCGGTCGAGCGCCCCGAGACGTGGCTCCCCCCCGAGCCGTGGCGGGGCCTCGCGATGACCGAGGAGTTCCAGCGCGCGCTGCCCGAGGAGGCGCTCGCCCCCACGCCGCCGGACGACCCGGAGAGCCTGGGCGAGCCGCCGCTGCTCGGCCGCGACGACGTGCTCTCGGCGCTCGCGGGCAGCGCGACCGAGGCCTTCGACGGGGCGTGCCCCGGCCTGTTCACGCTGATCGGCGACGCCGGCCTCGGCAAGTCGCGCCTCACGGCCGAGGCCGCCTCCATCGCCGGCGTGCCGGTCCCGGACGTGCGCGTGGTGGTCGTGCGCGCGCTCCACCCCATCCACGGCGGCGCCGCGCAGGCGGTGCGCGCGCTCCTGCGCGTCGCGCTCGACGCGCCCGACGACGCCCCCGACGACCCGCGGGGCTTCTGCGCGGCGCGGCTCGGCGAGCCGCTCGGCGGCGCGACGTGGGAGGCGGTCGCGGCGGCGCTCGGCTGGGCGGAGCCGGGGGGCGGACGGCTGTCCGGCGCTGCCCGCCACGGCCTGATGCTGGCGCTCGCCGAGGCGCTTCGCCAGCGGGCGCGCCGCGGCCCGCTCGCCGTCATCCTCGACGACGCCGACCAGGCGGACGACGTGCTGCTCGACGCCCTGGAGTACGCCACGCTCGACGGCGAGGGCGTCCTGCTCTGGGCGGTCGTGACCGCGCGCCCGCGCTTCGAGCAGGCCCGCCCCAGCTGGGGCCAGCGCAACCAGCGCCACACCCGCGTGACGCTCGCGCCGCTCGCGGAGGAGGCGGCGATGGACCTCGCGTCGCGGCTGCTCCTGCCCGCCGAGTTCCCGCCGGCCGAGACCCTCCGCCGCCTGGCCGACTGGGCGGGGGGCAACCCCGACTGCCTGCGCCAGATCGTCCGCTCCCTCAAGCACGCCGGGGTCGTGCGCCGGCGCGCCGGCGGCGGCTTCTACCTCGCGACCGCGGAGGTCGAGGCGCTGCCGCCCGCGCCGGCGTGGCAGTGGCTCGCGGCGCGGCAGCTCGACGAGCTCCCGGCGGAGCTCGCGGCGTGCGCCCGGGTCTGCTCGGCGCTCGGCATGTCGTTCGATCGCGCCGAGCTCGAGGCGGTGCTCGACGGCCTGGAGCGCGCGGGCGGCGCCGGCTCGATGGTCGACGCGGGCTTCGGGCTCTCGGCGCTCGTCGAGCGGCGGATCCTGCTGCGCGACAGCGAGGTCGGCGGCGGCGCGGACGACCGCCACGCCTTCCAGAACGCGATCTTCCAGGAGGCGGTCTACGAGATGCTCGACCCGGCGCACCGCGCCGCGATCCACCTGAGCGCCCTCGCGTACTGGCGGGCGCAGGTGGCGGCCGGCTCGACCGACGGGCTCCGCGCGCTCGCGCGCCACGCGGCCGCGACCGGCGAGTGCGCCGAGGCCGCCGACGCCTACCTCGCGCTCGGCGATCTCGCGTCCGCGCGGCACCACGTCGTCGAGGCGGACCAGCGTTACGGCGCCGCGCTCCAGGTCGCGGCGCCGGGCGACGCGCGCCGGCGCGTGCGCGCGCTCGCGGGGCGCGGCAGGAGCCGGTACCGCATGTGCCGCCTCCAGGAGGCGCGCCGCGATTTCGGCGAGGCGCTCGCGCTGGCCGAGGCGCTCGGCGACGCCCACCAGAGGGCGAGCCTGCTGCTCGAGGACGCGACCGCGCTCGACTGGGACTTCGACTTCGAGGCGTCGGCGCGCCGGGTGGACGAGGCGCGGCCGCTCGTCGACGCGGCGCGCTCGCCGGAGCTCGCGCTGCTCCTCCGGGTCGCCGAGGGTCGGACCTCGTGGCGTCGGGGCAAGCTCGAGGCGTCGATCGCGGAGCTCACCGACTGCGCCGAGCGCGCCGGGGCGTCGGGCGACTACGACGCTCGCGTCCTCGCCCTCATCATGCTGTCCTTTCAGCTCGCGTCGGCGGGCCGCCGCGAGGAGGCCGAGCGGGCCTTCGGGGATCTCATCGCCCTGCTCACGGCGGCCGGCGACCGGTTCCACCTCTGCGCCGCGTACATCAACCGCATCGCGCTGTGGGCCTGGAGGTGGTCGCTGCCTGGCGCGGTCGACGACCTCCGCCGCGCGGTCGATCTCGCGCGCGAGATCGGCAATCCGTGGCTCGAGAAGATGGCTTCGTACAACGTCGCCGTGCTCCTCCACTGGAGCGACAGGCAGCGTGAGGCGCTCGCGCTCGCG
Source organism: Sorangium cellulosum So0157-2 (assembly GCF_000418325.1). Taxonomy (GTDB): domain Bacteria; phylum Myxococcota_A; class Polyangia; order Polyangiales; family Polyangiaceae; genus Sorangium; species Sorangium cellulosum_D. The sequence continues at coordinate 9,277,566 of NC_021658.1, read as the reverse complement.
CGGCGCGCCCGGTGGCTGGAAGAGCAGGCCTCGGAGCGCCCCGTGCCGCACACGGCGATCCTGCTCGCGCAGATCCACCTCGTGCTCGACGAGTACGAGCAGGCCAGCCAGCTGGCCCTGTGGATCGCGCGATCCTGCGTCCTCGAGCCGGGCGACGTCCGGGACTACGCCTTGCTCGAGCTCGTGCTCTCCGAGGTCGGCCTCCGGCCGGCCGGGTCCGCCTCTCTGTCGTGGGACGAGGCCATCGCGCTCGCGAGAGACCAGCCCATCGTCGAGAACACGCTTCAGCTCTTCTACTGGCGTGCTCGAATGGCGCTTCGTCGAGGACACACCGGAGAGGCGGAGGAGTCGCTCGCGAGCGCGCGGGCGCTCCGCGCGGCGAGCCCCATGTGGCTGTCTCGCTTCGGCGAGCTGGAGCGCAGGCTGGAGGAGGCGTCGCGAACGGACGTTCGTCCAACCCTGCCGGCTTGATTCGACAAGCCATCTCCCGGCGCCGTGTTCGGGCGAGCGCGGCTATCCGTGCACGCAGCGTATACCGGTTTTCAGTATTGCGCGTCTTCCTGGAAAATGAAATAGTGTGGGATTAAGAAAACGGCGCTTGTAGTCTTATGTCTGCCGCTGTAATCACCCAGGAGGAGAGCGGAATGTCCTCGACTCGCATCGTCGCAGTTGGTGTCCTCGGCGCCTGTGTGCTCACGGCGGGGTGCATCGGGTCATCCGATGTCGAGCCGTTCGAAACGGCCGAGACGGCGGAGGCGCCGCTGGGGCGCCGCACGGTGGCGCCCATCGGCGCGAACGGCCTGGCTCCCGCCCACTTCTGGGCGGCGGAGAACCGCGCGGCATTCCGGGCGCTCGGCGGCGCTGCGCTCGCCGGCGGCGGCGGCGGCGTCCTGGCCGCGACGCCGCTGCTCGGCACCGAGGGCGGGAGGAGCGTGCTCGACTATACGGTACGTTGCGCGCTGGCCGAGGGTCAGGTCGTCCACGCACCGAACGGCGATCCGTATTACGGCTCCTTTGGATTTGCGCCGGCCTGGACAGGTCGTGCTCTCAACCTCTCGGAGCAGCGCTGGGTTTCGGCGTGCATCTTTCAGCACCTGAACGGCTCCGGCGCGCATGTGGATATCCTGCTGAGGGGCGACCATCCGGCCCTCGCGTGCTCCCCGGACGAGGCGCCCTTTCTCGATTTCTTCGTGCGGGACGCCACGATGTTCGGAAACGCCTTCCTCCCCGGGCCCATTGCCGGGTTTGCCTGCATCGATCCCGATCTGACGGGGGAGCTCTCGAGGATATCGCTGAGCTGCCCGCTCGATCTCAACCTCCTCGAGCTGGACAGGCTCTGCGGCCATGTGCCGACGTGCGGGATCGCCTTCGTCGGGCTCTGCAACCTGGCCTGCACGCAGGACACTGCCGGCAACAAGACGTGCAACACGCTCCCGCTGCTCGGGCCGCTGCTCGGGCCGCTGCTCGGGCCGATCCTCGGACCCAGCTACGCGGAGACGATCCGGACCCAGCTACGCGACGCCGATTTCCTCCCGCTCTACCCAGGTTGCGGCCTGCTCTGACCGGCGCCGACGGGCGGCAGGGGAGCTCGCCGCGCGCATGTGCCCGGCGCGGGGAGCCATGCCGCCGTCTCCGCTGGGGATCATCGGGGGGAGGAACATCGCGTCCGGGCTGGGAGGAACAGCGGACGGATCATGGCCGGGTCGGGAAGGGCAGCGGACAGGTGACGTCCGGGCTGGGAAGGGCAGCGGACAGGTCACGTCGGGGCTGAGGAGGGCAGCGGACAAGTGGCGTCCGGGCTGGGGAGGGCAGCGGACGGGTCACGTCCGGGCTGGGGAGGGCAGCAGCCAGCGCGCTCCAAGCTGGACGGGGTGGCGGCCGGAAGGCGTCCTGATCGGGCTGGAGAGCGGGTGCCGGGCGGCGGTGCACGCCGCGATGATCTCCCTTCGGACGGAGCCTGCGCTCAGGGCGGGGCGCTCGCCGGCTCCTCCTCGTCGTCCGCGGGCTCCTCCGTGGCGACTTCCTCTTCTCCTTCGCCGTCGTCCCTCGTGCCCGAGCGCGCGGGGGGCGGGTAGCGCTCGAGCAGCGCGAGAAAGGGAGCATGGAGCGCTTCGAGCTGCTGCCGCTGCACGCCGGGCGCGGTGTGCGCGAGGAGCCACGTGATCTCGTCATGGATGGCGTTGAACGCCGTCACACACCCGCTGATGGCCGCGCGCAGCCGCTTCGCCCGCGTCCCCAGCCGCTTCTCCCCGCCGCCTCGGCCGATGCCCCTGGCGAGCGCTTCGGTGGCCCTCTCGATACGCTTCAGGTGCGCACCGGCGCCGATCTTCTTGAGGTCGGCCTCCATCGTTCGTTTCGCAGCCGCCGCCTGGGAGCGCCCGAAGTCGACCTCGGCGTCGTACCCGAGGCGGGTCTGCTCGGTGCCGTTGCCCTTGAGCATGACCGCGCGGACCCGGGTTGCCGCCTCGCGGACCGCCGCGTCCTCGCCCTCTTCGGCCGAGGCGACGAAGTGGTGCAGCGCGCGCTGCGCCGCGTCCCACTCGGCGTCGAGCGCGGCGAGCTCGCTGGCCGAGGCGATGCCGAGCACCTCGTCGAGCGCGGCGATGCTCCAGGTGGCGCGGAGCTTCCACGCGACGGGCCGCGGCGCCTCCATGAGCTGCGGCGGCATGCGATCGGGCGTGTCGTACTTCTTGATGGAGACGTCTTTCCACGCGCCCTCGCCCAGATCGCGCGAGAAGGCGCTGAATCCCCGGTCGGGGACGAAGCTATACCCGTATCTGGCCATGTGTCCTCTTTCCCCCTCCCCCGGAGGGACAGTTTACCGGGGAGACCGGCGGCTCGTTCAAGCGTTTTTCGTACCTGGGCGCCGCCGCGTGCTCGACCCCGACCGGGGAGGGGCCGCTGCGCCCGTCGGCACGGCGCGCGAGCCATCGGGGATCTGTCGGCCTCCTCCGCGTCGAGGCGCGCGGGTGCGCGCGCCGCGCGCCCGCCGACGGACCGACCCGCCCCTCGGCGCTGCGCGCGGGCGAGCACGCCGCCTCGGCATGCAGATCCCGGCGCCTCGGCTCCGGCCCCCGAGGCGATGCCGTGGCGGCCCTCGCCGGAGCGGGAAAACGGGCATAACGTACGCCGGCAACGCGCGCCGGCGAGCCATCCATGAAGCTGACGACCCTCCGAGCAGAGCGCTACCGCAGCCTCAAGCACGTCGACACCTCGTTCGGCGGCCTGAGCGTGCTCATCGGCACCAACGCGAGCGGCAAGAGCAACGTCCTCGACGCGCTCCGCTTCCTGTCGGAGGGCGTCAGGGCCAAGGACTTCGCCGACAGCGTCGCAGACCGCGGCGGTGTCCTGCACCTCGCCTGGAAAGGCGAAGTCGTCGGCGAGGTCTCCGTCGAGACGCACTACGAGGATGAGGGGAAGCGCTACGCGTGGACCGTGGGCCTCCGGCGAGCGGGCGGCGGCTTTGCGACGTGGGAACGCCTCTATCAGATCCATGATGGGGGCCCACCAGGCCACCTGCTCGAGGCGAACGCCGGCAAGGCATGGTGGTATTCGACCCAGGCGAAGAGCAACAGAGTCAACCTGGCGCTCGCTCCCACCGCCTGCGCTCTCGCCGTCGCCAGCGCGGACGAGTCGTTTCCGGCGAGGCGCCTCGGCGCGTTCGTTCAGCGATGGGGGTTCTTCGATCCGAGCCCGCCGCTCCTGCGGCGTGCCTCGAACGTGTCGGATGCCGACCGGCTCGACACGTTCGGGCGCAACCTCGCAGCTCGGCTCTATGCGCTGAAGAAGGGGCCGGACGGCGGCGAAGCGTTCAACCGGATCGTCACGGCCACGCGCCGGGTGCTCGGCGTGCCGGAGCAGCTCGACCTCCGGGAGTCGGACATCGATGGGCGCGTCTACTTCGTCCAGCGCGAACCCGGTCTTTCCTACGACGTGCACCAGGTAGGCGCGTCGAGCGGCACGCTCCGCATCCTGGCGATGATGACCGCGCTCTTCGGCGAGGCGGACGCGAGCCTCGTGGGGGTCGAGGAGCCGGAGAATCATGTACATCCCTCGGCGCTCAGGGCCTTCGCCGAGTACCTCCGAGACGCGAGCGAGCGCGTGCAGATCCTGGTCACCACCCACTCTCCGTTGTTGCTCGACTGCTTGCCCAAGGCCGAGGAGGTCGCCGTCGTCCGGCGTACGCAGGACGGCACCACCATCGAGCGCGAGCAGCACCCCGAGGCGATAGACGCAGCGCTGGATGCGTCCGGCTTCGGGCTGGGTGAGTTTTACGAGACCAAGGGGTTCGGGGCCTGAGCCATGGCCAAGCGGGTCGTCGTCATCGCTTCCGGAGAGACCGAGCGGCGCGCTTTACCACATCTCCTGCGACACCTCGGCGAGCAAGGCGCTCTCGTCATGACGAGGGGTAGCGCCCGCGGTGCGGCGAGATCTCCGGCGATCTGCTCGGGGCCTTCGCCGTGCCGGTCGCCGGTGGCTCGAAGACCGATCACGTTGTTGGGCGGGCGGAAGTGGTAGTGCCGATCCGTGGCGCCGTACGGAGAGAGGAGCGTGCAGGCGCTCCTATCCGGATCGGTGCCCGAGGCGGGCGGCGACGGGGTGGTGGCGTTCCAGAGACGGCTCCTGTATGCTCCGCGGAGCGCCGTGCCGGATCTCAAGGTCGCGTTTTGGAACGTCAACAATCTCTTCGAGCCGAGGCCCGGTGACGCCCGCGCTCCCGCGAGCATGGGGGGCGGGACGCCAAGGTCGCCAGGATTGCTCAGGTCCTGAAGAGCCTCTTCGGTGGAGAGGGACCGGACCTCGTCGGACTGGCGGAGATCCACTCGGACGGGATCGTGAACGAGCTCGTCCGTCAGCTCGCGATGCCCCTCCTCGTCTGGGAGCCGTGCCGGAACACCGACTACGCTCACACTGGGCTCGCCATCCTGGCCCGCAAGGAGCGCTTCGCGTCGCTCCACCTCGTCACCAAGTACCCAGACAGCTCCTTCTCTCGCCCGCGCTTCATCGTCGCCCGCTGTGTGCTCGGCGAGCGGAGCGAGCCGTTCTTTTTCATCGTGAACCACTGGCGGAGCAGGGTCGAGGTGGGCCAGTCCAGAGCCGCGGAAGCGGAGACCGATCGCGTGCACACCGCGGAGGCGCTTTCCACGTGGCTGGCGCAGAATGGCGCCGACACCTGCGCCATCGTCGTCGGAGACTTCAACGCCGAGCCCTTCGAGAAGCCGTTCGGCAAGCCCGGCCTCCAGGCGGGTCGGTACTTCCGCCCGCTCGTCTACCCGAGGCTCTACAACACCGCGCGGCGTTTCATCACCGAGCCCGATTATTGCGAGGTCGCGGTCGCGCGCGGGGCTGCGTACCGAGCCTCCCGGGCGAGGACCACGCTCGATTACTATGACAAGGAGCGCCCGGTCTCGGTCGTGTTCGACCAATTGCTGGTAACCGAGCGGGCGATCGCCGGCGGCCCAGTCGTGCTGCAGGAGGGCACGATCGAGTACGCCTTCAACACCATCGGGCACCACCTGCCCGATGGTGACCGGCGACCGACGCGGTGGAGCTTCATTGGACGTGTAGCGCGCGGCGCGTCGGATCACTTCCCCCTGACCGCGAAGTTTCTCGTACGCACAGAGGCTGGCCATGGACAAGGACGAGCTGAAGAAGAAGGTCGCAGAGCTGCTGAAAGAAGGGGCGGGGGATGACCTGGATCGGTTCAGGCAGGCGGTCGGAAAGCTCCGCGAGCTGGCTGAGGCTGTGGAGGCCTCCTTCACGGGGGACACCGTGCGGGTGCACGTCGAGGCAGGCCACCGCGTCAATTACGGGCAGCAATACAACTTCGTAGTGTACGTCGACAAGGTCAAGCTCCGAGACGTGCTATTTCGAGCCTACGTGCCGCCGGACGGCTTCCCCGTGACCCTCGATCTCTTCGACATCGAACGCCCCGAGTGTAATGACGTCGGGGAACTGGAAAACAAGGTCCTCGATTTCCTCGCACACAAGGATGTGAGGGCGCGCCTCCTTGAGATCCGTGAGCTCGCTGCATGATCCGCGTATGACGGATGCGGACTTCGAAGAGGATTCGATCCCCGAGAGATCGCGATGCCTACCGCCGCACCTCCGACCAAGTACGGCTGTCGTCTAGGCGCGCCGCGCTGACCCGCTACGTCCCGAGGCGCGCCTTCAGCTGCTGGATGGCCTCGGCGATCGCCTTGTCGTCGCGGAAGCAGCACGGGTCGTTCCGCCTGCACCGGGCGCCGTGCAGCACCTGGAGCTCGAAGAGCGTGCGCTCGTCCCCCTCGGCCGCGGCGCGACCGAACAGCGCCCGCTTGCCGTTGCACGTGGCCTTGCGGAACGCGAACGTGATGCGGAGCGCGGGGGTCGCGCGCGCCATCACCTCGGGCCTCGCCAGGATCTCGCTGGCGCGCCGGGCCGCCTTCGTGCCCCCCCGGGCGCGCACGATGTCGAGCAGCACGTCCAGCCCGCCGGTGCCGAGCCGGTTCGTGAGCAGGTCGAAGACCTGGTCCGCCGCCGGGTTGTCCTCCTCGAACGCGATGCCCGCCACCGTGGAGAGGACCTCTTCGCGCAGGCCCCGGCTCAGGACGAGCTCCGGGTCGGCCTCCGCCAGGGCCAGCATCGACTGCGCGCCGAGCACCCAGTTCCTGATCGCCACCGCCTTGCTGAGCTGCGCGCGCAGCCCGGCGGCGCCCCGGTCGTCCTCCTCGGGCGGCGCGCTCGCCGGCGCTGCCGGCGGCGGCGTCATCGGCGCGGGCGGGGTGACCACGGCGGCGGCCGCGGGCGGCTCCGCGGCCGGCGTGGGCTGCCGGAGGACGAGCCAGAGCGCGACGCCGATCGGGAGCGCCGCCGCGGTCGCCAGCGCCACCGCGAGGGGCACCCAGCGCGCCGGGGGCGCGGGCCGGCGGTGCGCGTGGGCGAGCAGGGTCTTCCGGGGGCCTGACCAGGCCGGCGGCGGCGCCTTGGGGGCGCCTTGCGCGGGCTGCGTCGCCCGCATTCCCTGCGCGGCCTGCGCGGCCTGCGCAGCTGGGGCTTGCGGCGCGGGTTGCGCTCCCGGCGCGGGTTGCGGGCCCTGCGCGGCGTGCGCCCCCTGCGCGGCGTGCGCGCCTTGCGCCCCCTGTGCGCCCTGCGCGCCCTGCGCGCCCTGCGCGCCCTGCGCCCCGTGCGCGCCGCTCCCGACCGCCGCGTGCGCCGCCGCCCGCGCGATCGCCGCCAGCGCCTCGTCGAGCGCCGCGACCGCATCGGCCGCCGTCTGGTAGCGGAACGACGCGTCGTGCTCCATGAGCCGCGCCACGGCCTGCTCGACCTCGTAGGGCACGACCAGGTCCGGCGCGCGCAGGCGGAGGGCCGGCGGCCCCGCCGCGCCCTGCTGCTTGAGCCGCGCCACGATGTTCTTCGTGTCGAAGGGGTGATGTCCGGTGAGCATCTCGTAGAGCACGAGCCCGAGCGCATACAGGTCCGCGCGCGCGTCCACCGCATCCATCCCGCGCAGCGCCTCCGGCGCCAGGTACGCGAGCGTGCCGAACACCTCGCCCGCGTTCGTGAGGGCCGGGGTCGGGCCCGCCGTCTTCCGGCTCTGGCTGGACAGGAGATCGACATTCACCTTCGCCAGCCCGAAATCGATGAGCCGGACCTGATCGTGCGCGTCGAGCAGGATGTTCAGCGGCTTCACGTCGCGGTGGACGATGCCCTTCTCGTGCGTCGCCGAGAGCGCCGACGCGAGCTGGCGCGCGATGCGGAGCGCCCGCGCGGGCGGCAGCCGCCCCTCGGCGATCACGTCCTTGAGCGGCGTGCCCTCGACGTACTCGAGGACGAGGAAGAACGACGCGTCGTCCAGCTGACCGAAGTCGATGGCCGCGACCACGTTCGGGTGCCGGATGTGGGCGCCCGCGACGGCCTCGCGCTCGAACCGGGCCACGAGCTCCGGCATCCGCCGGGCGAGCGGCCTGAGCACCTTGATGGCGACCCGCTTGCGCAGGTGCACCTGCTCTCCCCGGTAGACGGCGCCCATCCCGCCCTCCCCGATGAGCGCGTCGACGCGGTACCGCCCCGAGATCAGGCTCCCGACCAGCGCGTCGCCGCCCGCGGCGCCGGCGGCGGCCGCCGCCTCGATGTCCTCGATGTCCTCGGCGAGCGCCGAGCTCGAGAGCTCCTCCAGCGGCACGGCGGCCGGCGCTCCGACCTTCGGCACCGCGAGCTCCTCGATGTAGGCCGAGCCGAGCGGCTCTTCGGCCGAGCCGAGCGGCTCTTCGGCGAGCGGCGAGCCGGTCTTCGGCCGAGCCGAGCGGCTCTTCGGATCGCGGCGTCTCCGGCATGCGGCGCAGGATATCAGGTCGGCCGGCGCTGCGGGGAAGGGGCGCAGCGCCGGGAGGGGCGCGGGCGCGCGCGCCCCCCGGCGGCCCACCTCACAGGAGGAACGACACGCCGAGCGAGAACGCGGGATACCCGAGGCGCATCGTGAGCGTCACGTTCTCGGTGAAGTGAAAGCGCCCTCCGATGAACACCACCGGTGAGACCCCGGGGTACGGGTCGCGCCCCAGGTCGCCGAGATAGAACGACAGCCCCGGCTCGCCGAAGACCGACCACCGCCGGTGGAGCCAGAAGTTCCACTGCATCACGACCGAGCCGAACACGTAGTTCGACGCGTCCCCGTACGCGTCGACCTCGGTGCAGATGCGCGTGCCCGCGGGCCCGTTCTCGAAGCGCCTGCAGTCGCCGCGATAATTCCCGTTGCCCGCGTAGTGGAGGCCGTCGATGCCGAAGCCGAGCCCCACCGAGTCGTTGATGCGCTTGATGAAGCCGTCGGGCACGATATCGATGGTGGCGCGGAAGCCCGCGCCGACGCCCGTCCCGACGCCCGGGCCCAGCGGCTCGAACGGCGCGAAGAGCAGGTGCGGCTCGAGCTCGACCTTGTAATCCGGGCGATCCCCGGGGCGCTTGATCGTCATCTGCGCTTCCCCGACCTCGGCCCACCCGACGGTCAGCGCCGCGAACGAGAGCGCGGCGGCCAGGAGGCGCGGCGCGCGAAGCTGCGAAGTCATCGCTCTCAGCATGGATCTCCGTCTCCTCAGCATCCGCCGCACGCGCGCGAGCCGTCCGGGCAGCTGACCGCGGCCTCGCCGTCGGGGCAGCGGACGCGGCACTCGCCGCTCACGGCCTCGCAGAACACATGGCACGAGCCCCGGCACTCGATCTCGCAGGTCCCCACGTTCCGGCAGGTCACGACGCTGCTCGACCCGACGCTGACGCCGCACCGGCTCGTGTCGTGGCACTCGTAGCGGCAGCCGCGGTCGCAGATGGCGCCGCACGACGCGGTGTTGTGGCAGTTGAGATCGCAGTCGTCGCCGCACGAGGCCGAGCAGTCGTTGACGTCGAAGCACTCGAACGAGCACCCGTGCTCGCAGACGGCGCCGCAGTGGACCATCTGGAAGCAGCGCTGGTCGCAGAAGTCACCGTCGCAGCCGAGGTAGCAATCGTCTCCGTTGAAGCACTCGCACGCCTCTCCCTCGACGCAGGCGCCGCTGTTCCAGCAGCTCGCCAGGCAGAGGCCCGCGAAGAGCATGAGCAAACACAGTGCATAGAAGCGCATGGCCGGGGCAGCATACTCGAGCCGCCCGGAAATTGTCACCAAATCCGCGGACGTGCGCCCCGAGGTCGGCTCACCACCGCGTCCAGCGAGAGATTCGCCGAACGCGTGTAAATCGTGTGTCGTCGCTGGCGAGCCCGAGCCGCTCCGCGAGGTGGGTCCCGAGGTGGGGGCCCCAGCCGCCGTCGTCCCGCGGCTCGTCCCCGTCGGCGCCGAGGTTGTATTCCCAGCACTGCGCGTAGTGCTGCGTGACGTTCTGGTTCTGGAGCGCGCAGTTCCCCGGATCGGGGTCGCCGTCGTGGTCCTGGGACGACCACCCGGAGAGGAACTGCGAGACGTAGATGTCGGCGTTCCCGGAGACGTGCTCGGGGCGGAGGAGCTTCATGGTCGCCGAGTCGATGCCTTCCGCGGCCGCGCGCATGACCGTCTTGACGGTCCCCGCGATATCCTCGATCTCGTCGCGGTACTCTCGACCGACGAAGTAGAGCGAGCCTCGGTAATAGTTCTGCGAGATCGCCGGCTCTCCCCGGGTCGCTAGCCGCTCGGCGTAAGGGATGTTCCAGAAAGGGAGCGTCGCTCCCGCGTCGGATCCGACGCTGTTGTAGACGAGCGCCCAGCCGCCGCCGTCCGTCGTCGGATCGCAGTAGACGGGGAACTCCGGCTCTGGGCCGGCCCCGTCCAGATCGAGGAGGACCACGCCGCTCGGAAGACCGCGGGGAACCTCGGCGCACCGGGCGTAGGTGCACCCCTGGTTGATCACACCGTCGCAGTCCTCGTCCTCGGCGGTGTCGCAGCGCTCGGACGCCGGCACCACCTCTCCGACGCAGGGGCCGTATCCGTTCCCGTCCTCGTCGCAGGTCCTCACGCCGCCGCGGCAGGCGCCGCGGTTCAGCGTGTCGCGCCCTCCGCTGTAACAGCCGTCCTGGGTCCCGGGCTCGCACGGCCCGCCGCCGCTGCTCGCCGAGGCGCCGCCGCCGCTCGCCGTCGAGCCGCCCTCGCCGGCGCTCGCCGTGGCGGCGCCCGCGCCCCCTCCGGCGCCGTCCTCCCCGAACCTCCGCACCTTCGTCGTGCAGGCCGGCGCGGCGGCCAGCCACACGACGGCCGCGCAGCAGGCGCCTGCGAGCGGACGTTGGCCGAGCACCCTGCGGTGTTGGGGGGATTCTTGGGAGGACCGAGCGCGCGCCACGCTGCCTTATACACCAGCCGGCTCGTCCCGCCCATCGGTCGAGCGCGACCGTGGCGGCGCCGGCGTGGCGCGCGGCGCCGGCGCGCGACCGTCAGGGGGCGAGGGCCCGGGCCGGGGTCTGCCCGCTTTGCAGCGCGAACGAGATGGCGCTCTGGAGGGTGCTCTTCGTGATGAGGCCCGCCAGGTCGAGCCCGAGCCCGACGAGCGTCTGCGCCACCGCCGGCCGGATGCCGGTCAGGATGGTCCGTGCGCCGAGCAGCTGCAGCGCCCTCGCGGTGTCGACGAGGGCGGAGGCGACCCGCGTGTCGATCTCCTTGAGCCCCGTCACATCGAGGATGACCATCTGGGCCTGGGTGGACTGGACGCCATCGAGCGCGACGGCCATCACCTGGCTGACGCGCTCCGTGTCCATCTGGCCCACGAGCGGCATGACCACGATGCGGTCGGTGATCGGGATGAGCGGCGTCGACATCGCCTGCATCGAGTCGCGGAGCCGCGCGAGCGTCCGCTCGAACTCGCCGAGCAGCTCCCGGTACGACGTGACGTCGTGGGCGGTGCCGTAGACGAGGCGTTTCTCCGGCTCCTCGGACGCGTCCAGGTGCGCGGTCCACGCGAGCCACTTGTACGAGCCGTCCTTGCACGCGTAGCGGTTGTCGAACCGGATGGTCGTGCGGCCCTGGAAGAGGGCGGTGGCCTCGGCGAGCGTGGCCTCGCGGTCGTCGGGGTGGACGAACTCGATGAACGGCCGCGACGTCATGTCCTCGGGCGACCACCCCAGGGTGCGCTCCCAGGCCGGGTTGGCGTGCCGGAAGTACCCCTCGGCGTCCAGGGTCACGAGCAGGCCCACCGAGACCTGGAACAGCCGCTCGTACACCTTTGCGAGCTGCGCCACCTGCTCGAACCGAGCCGCCTGCTCCCGGTCGCTCGTCACGTCGAGCGCCGTGGCATAGATGAGGCGCGCTTCGACGGGCTCGTCCATGTCCACGCGGGCGGCCCAGCCGAGCCACCGGTACGACCCGTCCTTGCACAGATAGCGGTTGTCGAACCGCGACGTCGCGCGACCGTTGAAGAGGGCGTTGGTCTCCGCGAGCGTGGCCTCCCGGTCGCCCGGGTGGACGAACTCGATGTACGGCTTCGCCCTGAGCTCGTCGAGCGACCAGCCGAGGGTCCGCTCCCAGGCGGGGTTCAGATCGTGGAAATGGCCGCGCGCGTCCGCCGTGGCCAGGAGCCCTGACGCGACCTCGAACAACTTTTCGTGGCTCAAGCCGATGTCCTCCCCTGTGCGGGCGCGGTGCGCTCCTCGTCGCGTCCGGCCGCTCCGATCGACTCCCCTGTGCCGGCGCAGGCGAACGCCTCCGCCGTCCGGCCCGAGCGCAAGCGCCCGCGTCCACACGGCGGGAGGTCGACCCCACCTATGCTTCGAAGCTTGCTTGTCCACGAGATCGACTTTTATGTCAAGAGTGTTTCGTGGGCTCCGTGGCGTCGCCCGGAAGCCGCCGGAAGCGGCCGGAGCCGGGTGTGCGTGCTCGCCCCTGAGCGGCGTCCGCTGTCAGTGTGAGCGAGGTTGCAAGGCCATGATGAGGCGGGTAGGGTCCGCGCCACAAGGAGTGGACCATGACCGTCTCTGCGATTTTCAACCCGGCGCGCTGGCGTGAGGTCGAGGGCTTCTCGTTCGAGGATCTCACCTACCACCGCGCCGTCGATCAGGGCACCGTGCGTGTCGCGTTCAACCGGCCGGAGGTGCGCAATGCCTTTCGTCCCCGCACGGTCGATGAGCTGTACACCGCGCTCGAGCACGCGCGCACGACCTCCGACGTGGGTTGTGTGCTGATCACCGGCAACGGGCCCTCTCCGAAGGACGGCGGCTGGGCGTTCTGCTCCGGCGGCGATCAGCGCATCCGCGGGAAGGACGGTTACAAGTACGAGGGCGAGAGCGCGGGGCAGGCCGATCCGGCGCGGCTCGGCCGGCTCCACATCCTCGAGGTGCAGCGGCTCATCCGGTTCATGCCGAAGGTCGTCATCGCCGTGGTGCCCGGCTGGGCGGCGGGCGGCGGCCACAGCCTCCACGTCGTCTGCGACATGACCCTGGCGAGCCGCGAGCACGCGATGTTCAAGCAGACGGACCCGGACGTGGCGAGCTTCGACAGCGGTTATGGCTCGGCGCTGCTGGCGCGGCAGGTCGGGCAGAAGAAGGCGCGGGAGATCTTCTTTCTGGGGCTCGATTACACGGCGGAGCAGGCGGCGGCGATGGGGATGGTCAACGCCGTGGTGCCCCACGCCGAGCTCGAGGAGGAGGCGCTGCGCTGGGGGGCGATCATCAACTCGAAGAGCCCGACCGCGATGCGGATGCTGAAGTACGGCTTCAACCTGCCTGACGAGGGGCTCGTCGGACAGCAGCTCTTCGCCGGCGAGGCGACGCGGCTCGCCTACGGCACGGAGGAGGCGCAGGAGGGGCGGGATGCTTTTCTAGACAAGCGCCGTCCGGATTTCAAGCGCTTTCCCTGGCACTACTGACGGCGCCGCGCCGCCGGTTGTTCCCGGGGCCCCGATGGCCTCCCCTAAATCATCGGAAATATGAAGAAAAGTTGATGTAGAGCCGGGCGGCCGGGCGCCGCTCCCGCGGCCTACACCGGGGCGTGGACCTGCAAAAATTCATCGTGGACGCACGGATGCGGCATGTTCGCGACGCCGCGATGCGTGATCTCGAGTCAACGAGGTCGGGTGATCGTACGGCGCGAGGGGCGCCTATCTGCGCTTGACAATCACACCGTATCCATCAATGGTGTCGCTGCCGCGCCGTGACGTGACGTTCGCATCGTTCACTGCTGCGCGGCTCTCAACTTCTTCTTCTTCCGGAGATGCTCATCATGCTTTGTGCTGGTAGGTCGGCTGGTTGGAAGCGTTCATGGCTGTCCCTGGGAGGGTCGCTTCTCCTGGCGCTCGTGGGCGGCCTCACCGCGGTTGGCTGCGGCGACGACGGCTCCTCGAACGGCGCGAACAACGGTTCGGGCGGCGCGGGGGCCTCGGGCGGCGCGGGGGCCTCGGGCGGCGCGGGCGGCGAGGGCGGCGACGGCGGCGTGGGGGCCTCGGGCGGGGGCGGCGCGGGGGGCGAGGAGCCGGTCGAGACGGTGCCGCCTTCCGGCTCGGAGCTGATCCGCGTCAATCAGGTCGGGTACCTGCCGGCCGCCGCCAAGGTCGCCACGGTCGTGGCCGCGGCCGACAAGCCGCACGCGTGGGAGCTCGTCGACGCGGCCGGCACCGTGGTCGACAGCGGGGCGACCCGCGTCGTGGGCGACGACGCCGCCTCCGGCGAGCACGTGCACACCATCGACTTCAGCGACTTCACCACCGTCGGCGAGGGCTACACGCTCCGCGTCGGGACGGTGTCGAGCCATCCGTTCGACGTGAGCCCGACCATCTATTCTCAGATGAAGTACGACGCGCTCGCGTACTTCTATCACAACCGCTCCGGCATCGAGATCCTCGAGCAGTACGTCGGCCCGGACCACGCGCGCCCGGCGGGGCACAAGCCGGACGAGGCGCCCTGCGCCGACGGCATCGGCTGCACGTACACGCTCGACGTCACGGGCGGGTGGTACGACGCCGGCGATCACGGCAAGTACGTGGTCAACGGCGGTATCTCCGCCTGGACGCTGCTGAACCAGTACGAGCGGTTCGTCGCGCTCGGGTCCACGGCGGGGGATTTCGGCGACGGCAAGCTGAAGATCCCCGAGAGCGCGAACGAGATCCCCGACCTCCTCGACGAGGCCCGGTGGGAGATCGATTTCATGCTCAAGATGCAGGTGCCCCAGGGCGAGACCAACGCGGGCATGGTGCACCACAAGATCCACGACCTCGCGTGGACCGGCCTGCCGCTGGCGCCGCACGAGGATACGCAGCCGCGCTTCCTGCGCCCGGTCAGCACGGCGGCGACGCTCAACCTGGCCGCGACCGCGGCCCAGGCCGCGCGCATCTGGGAGGAGCTCGACCCCGCGTTCTCGGCGAAGTGCCTCGAGGCCGCGACGCGGGCGTGGACCGCGGCGAAGGCGAACCCGAAGGTCACCCTCCCGAACGAGGGGATGGTCGCGGGCGGCGGCGCCTACGGCGACAGCAACCTGGACGACGAGTTCTACTGGGCGGCCGCCGAGCTGTTCCTCACCACGGGCGACGCCGCGTACAAGGCCGAGCTCGCGGCGTCGGACTACAGCAAGGAGCTCATCGGCGTGGACGGCACGTTCAGCGCCATGACCTGGGGCCAGGTCGACGGGCTGGGCGCCATCTCGCTCGCCGTGGTCGAGGCCCAGCACGCCGCGGCGGAGCGCGAGGCGGCCCGCACCCAGCTGATCGCCATCGCCGACAAGTACCTCGAGGCCGTCGCGACGGAGGGGTACCGGGTGCCCTTCACGGTGGGCGCGGGCGGCTACCCCTGGGGCTCCAACTCGTTCGTGCTCAACAACATGCTGGTCCTGGCCCTGGCCCACGACTTCACCGGCGAGCAGAAGTACTTCGACGGCGTGGCGTCGGGCGCGGACTACCTCCTCGGGCGCAACCCGATGGACAAGTCCTACGTCTCCGGCTACGGCGAGAACCCGCTCCAGAACCCGCATCATCGCTTCTGGGCGGCCCAGGTCGACCCCGAGTACCCGTCGGCTCCGCCCGGCGCGGTCTCCGGCGGGCCGAACTCGGGGCTGGAGGATGAGGTGGCGCAAGCGGCGCTCGACGAGACGGCCGAGCGCGCGAAGTGCGCCCCGCAAAGGTGCTACCTCGACGACATCGGGGCGTGGTCGGTCAACGAGATCACCATCAACTGGAACGGCCCGTTCGCGTGGACGGTGGCCTGGCTCGACGAGAAGGCCAAGACCGCCCAGTGACCCGGGAGCGCCGCGCGGTCGCGTGATGCGCGGCGGCGGGGGGCGCGCGCGCAGCGCGGTAGCGTGATCGCGCGCGGCGCGCCCCCGCACCGGCAGCCCCCCGGCGCCCCGCCGGGCGATTGGTCGCGACAACCGTCCAGGTTCTGCTAGGTTGCGCGGCTTTCATGAATCCAGACTCATTGCACGACGCCTTGCCCGCGCCGCTCGCGGGCGCGCTCGCCCGCCGCGGCTTCACCTCCCTCACCCCCGTTCAACACGCCGTCCTCGCGCCCGAGCTCGCCGGGCGCGATCTCCGCATCTCGTCGCAGACCGGCTCCGGGAAGACCGTGGCCATCGGCCTCGCGCTCGCCCCCCGCCTCGAGCGCGCCCTCGCCGGGCGCGCGGCCGCGCCCGACGCCGCTCCCGGGACCGCGGCGGCCCCGGCCGCGGTGATCATCGCCCCGACGCGCGAGCTCGCCGCGCAGATCGCCGGCGAGCTCGGCTGGCTCCTGTCGCCCCTCGGCGCGCGCGTCGCGTGCGTCACCGGCGGCACCAGCTTCGGCGCCGAGGCGCGCGCGCTGCGCCGCGACCCGCTCGTCATCGCCGGCACGCCCGGGCGCCTGCTCGACCACCTGGAGCGCGGGACCCTCGATCCGCGCGGCGTCCTCGACCTCGTGCTCGACGAGGCGGACCAGATGCTCGATCTCGGCTTCCGCGAGGACCTCGAGGCGATCGTCGGCAAGATGCCCGAGGACCGCCGGACCCACCTCGTCTCGGCCACCTTCTCGCGCGAGGTCCGCGCGCTCGCCGACCGCTTCCAGCGCGACCCGGCGAGCGTCGAGGGCACGCGCCCCGGCGCGGCGAACGTCGACATCGCGCACGTCGCCCACCTCGTGCTGCCGGCGGAGCGCGACGCCGCGCTCGTCAACCTGCTGCTCCTCGCGCCCGGCGAGCGCACCCTCGTCTTCGTCCGCACGCGCGAGGGCGCCGCCGAGCTCGCCGACAAGCTCACCACGCTCGGCCTGCCCGCGCGCGCCCTGAGCGGCGACCTCGAGCAGCGTGAGCGCACGCGCACGCTCGACGCGTTCCGCTCGGGCGCCGTCACCACCCTCGTCGCGACCGACGTCGCCGCGCGCGGCATCGACGTGCCCGAGGTCGGGCGCGTCATCCACGCCGACCCCCCGGGCGACCCCGAGGTCTTCACCCACCGGAGCGGCCGCACCGGGCGGGCGGGCCGCAAGGGCACGAGCGTGCTGCTCGTCGCGCCGTCGGCGCGCGAGCACGCGCTGAGGCTGCTCCGGCGCGCGCGCGTCGAGGCCACGTTCCGGCCCGCCCCGTCGCCGGAGGACGTGCTGCGCGCCGCCGACGAGCGGCTCGCGGCCGACCGGCGCGCGCCGAGGCGGCGCGGCCGACGCGGCCGTCGAGGCGGCCGCGGAGGGGGCGGGCGAGGCGCCGGTCCCCGCGCCCGACGCACGGGAGCCCGGTGAGGCGCTTTGCCCCGCGCCCGACGCGCGGCTCCAGCAGCTCGCGGCGCGGCTCCTCGCCGACATGGACGCGACCGAGCTCGTCGCGGCCCTCCTCGCGCGGGCGAAGCACACCGGCCCCTGCGCCCCGCAGCCGGTCACCCCCGTCGCGCCGCCGCGGTCCGAGCCCTCGCCGCGCGGCCGCCCCGCGGCGCCGCCGTGGTCCGGTGCGCCGTCGCGCGGCCGCTCCGCCGAGGCGCCCTGGTCCGGGGGCCCGCCGCGCGGCCGCTCCGCCGAGGCGCCCTGGTCCGGCGCGCCGCAGCGCGGCCGTCCCGCGCCCCGCCGCGGCGACGACGAGCAGCCCCCGCGGCTCCCGTTCGTGCCCTTCCAGGTCAACTGGGGGGAGCGCCACGGCGCCGATCCCCGGCGCCTGCTCGCCCTCGTGTGCCGCCGCGGCGGCGTCTCGAGCCGTCAGATCGGCGCGATCCGGATCGGCTCCACCGCGTCGGTCGTCGAGGTGGCCTCCCCCGCCGCGCCCGATTTCGCGCGCGCGGTCAACCAGCCCGACGCGCGCGACGCGCGCATCCGGATCGTCCGCGCGAGCTCGATGCGCGTCGACTAGCCCAGCGTCGGCGGCGCGCGCCGCCGCGCCGCGATCGGATCGGGCTCGCGCCCTGCGGCGACGATCGCCAGCAAGTGCAGGGGTTTCCTGATTTCTCGACGACCTCAGGTGTTGTACAAAGGCCGGGTGAACCGACGCCCGAACGACAAGCCAGCCCTACGCCGTCTCGCGAGCCCGGTTGCGGCGCTCGCTGCATTGCTCGGCCTCGCCCTCGCCGGTTGCGGCGGCTCCCTGCCCCCGCCGAACGACCAGCTCGCCGAATCTCAGGCCGCCATCCGCGCGGCCGACGAGGTGGGCGCCGAGACCGACCCCCAGGCCACCCTCCACCTGAAGCTCGCCCGCGAGCAGCTCGAGAAGGCCAAGAAGCTGATCGAGGCCGAGGAGAACGAGTCCGCCCTGCGGCTCCTCGAGCGCGCCGAGGCCGACGCCGAGCTCGCGCTGGCCATCGCCAAGGCGCGCGCCACGCAGGCCCAGGCGCAGGAGGCGCTGAAGCAGGTCGAGAAGCTGCAAGAGGCGGGGGTCCAGTGAAGCGAGAGGTGAAGGAGATGGCTTCTTTCGTGAACAACGTGTCGTCGCGGGGCTGGTCCCTCGCGCTGTGCGCCGCGCTCGTCGCGGCCACGGGGTGCAGCGCGGCGATCCCGCCGAAGGAGCTCGTCGACGCCCGCACCAGCTACAAGCGCGCGGCCCAGGGCGCCGCGTCGAGCCTCGCGCCCGCCCAGCTCGACACCGCGAAGCAGGCGCTCTCCCGCGCCGAGGGCGCGTTCAACGAGGATCCCGAGGCCCCGCAGACGCGCGACCTCGCGTACATCGCCGATCGCAAGGCGCGCGAGGCCGAGGCGGCGGCGGCGCTGCAGCAGGCGCAGCGCGACAAGGCCGCGGCCGAGGAAGATTTCAAGGAGCTCTCGCAGCAGCAGCTCGCCACCGCGAAGGACGCGCTGCAGAGCGGCCAGCAGCAGATCGAGCGCGAGCGCCAGGCGCGCGCCCAGGCCGAGAGCGCGCGGCTCCAGGCCGAGAGCGCGCGGACCGAGGCCGAGAAGGCCCGGCAGGAGGCCGAGGCGGCGCGGCGGGAGGCCGAGCGCGTCGCGAACGCGGCGCTCGCGAGCCTCAAGGAGATCGCCGCGGTGAAGGAGGAGAAGCGCGGCGTGGTCATCACGCTCTCCGGCGCGGTGCTCTTCGCCTCGGGCAAGTTCGAGCTCCTGCCGATCGCCAAG
Organism: Sorangium cellulosum So0157-2; assembly: GCF_000418325.1. GTDB lineage: Bacteria > Myxococcota_A > Polyangia > Polyangiales > Polyangiaceae > Sorangium > Sorangium cellulosum_D. Next base: position 9,258,645 of record NC_021658.1, on the reverse strand, counting down.
GAGAAGCTCAACCAGGTCGCGACCACCTTGAAGGATCAGGGGTCGCCGCCGCTGCGGATCGAGGGGCACACCGACTCGACCGGCTCCGCCCAGGCGAACCGCAAGCTCTCGCTCGCGCGCGCCGACTCCGTGAAGGCCCACCTCGTCAGCGTGGGTCTGCCGGCCGACAAGATCGCGACCGTCGGCCACGGGCCGGATCGCCCGGTGGCGGACAACGCGAGCGCCGAGGGCCGCGCCAACAACCGGCGCGTCGAGATCATCGTCAATCCCACCTCGGCGCAGTGAGCCGCCGGACGGCGCTCGCACCGCGACGGGAAGAGCCTCGATAGGCTCCTCCCGCCTCCGTCTCTCTCCGATCATCACTCACGACGACGGACGGTTCGACGGCGCGCCTGTCATCGCGCGCCGCCCCGGCGCCGCGCGGACGGCCTCAGGACAGGCGTCCTCGCGAAGCGCAGCGCCGCCCCTCGGGCCGGCTCGGGCATCGACGGACGGGCCTGGGGGCGCGCCGCACCGGCAGCGATCTGCGCCTCGAACGCGTCGAACATCCCCGTGAGCTCGCGATAACACCGGTCGCTGACCCGGAGCGCCTCGGCCCTCGCCTCTTGGTCGAGGACGATCGCCTCGATGCGAGCGTCGGTGTCTTCCTCGAAGATGTCGTGTGCCTTCTCGATGTCGAGGTGCGCCTGGGAGAAGTAGCGCAGGCGGCGACGCTCGCCGACGCGCACGAGGTAGCGCGCGACGCGCTCGAAGAAGACGTGTCCCGCCGACTCGAGCGTCAGGAGCAGCGTGAGCCGGCACGTGTCGTGGCGCGCGCCGAGCGCGTCCGAGAGCAGCGCGAGGCTCGCGTCCCGCGAGGCGTGATGGGGCTCTCCAAACAGCTCCGCCGCCGTGGGGGGCGCGACGCCGAGCGCCGCCAGATCGCCGAGGAACCAGCGGTCGTGCCCCGCGTCCTCGAGGCGATGGCGGTGCACCATGCGCTTGTACTCCGGATCCGTCGTGCGCTCATCGCAGATGCGCAGGATGTCCTGAAATGTCATCACGAAGAATGTCAGACAGACCGGGAAAGGCGCGAGCCGCTCGAGGGGCGGATCCGTCGAGAGGCGCACGAAGAAGGGGTGGTCGCTGAAGCGCTCCTGATGGCGCACGATGTGCTCCTGGATGATCTTCATGGGCTGGCTTTCTCCGAGAGCCCGTAAGGGTGCAAAACACATACCGAAAACGGCATGTCCGGCACGCCGGCGTGCGCTTTGAGGGGCCTTGGGCTGCCTTGCGGCCATCGGTCGAGGTGGTTCTGGGTGGGAGTTGGTGATGCGCAGGACGAAGGACACGGAGGACGCGGTGCACAAGCTTGATCGACGTACGTTTCTGGACCTCCTGGGGCTGAGTGGGCTCGGCCTGGCCATCGGCCCGGGTTGCGTGCGGGGCGACGCGGGGCGCGGGCCTGATGAGGAGGGCGAGGCGCTGTCGAACGGATCGAGGCCGGTCTCGGCGTTCTCGCTCAGGACCCGGCTCACGGTGGATTACGGTGTTCCGTTTCCGCTCGTCAGCGCCGGCATGGCGTTCGTCAGCCTTCCTCCGCTGGTCGCGGCGGTCTCGAACGCGGGGGGGATCGGCGTGCTGGGGTCGGCGACCGAGCCGCCTGCCGTGGTCGAGGCGCGGATCCGGGCGACCAAGGCGCTCACGTCCGGCGTGTTCGGGGTGGATTTCATCGTCGCGACCGGGCCCACGGGCGCGTTCGTCACGCAGGACCACATCGATGTCTGCATCGCCGAGGCGGTGCCGCTCGTGATCTTCCACTGGAACGCGCCGGAGGTCGCCTGGGTAGACGCGCTCCACGCGGCGGAAGCGAAGGTCTGGGTCCAGGTGGGCTCGGTGGCGGCCGCTCGCCATGCGGTCGCGGTCGGCGCGGACGGCATCATCGCGCAGGGATCTCAGGCCGGCGGGCACACGCGGGCCGCATCGAGGACGAAGTCCCTCGTTCGTGCCATCCGCAGGCAGGTGGACCCTGCGCTGCTCCTCGCGGCGGGCGGCATCGCGGACGGGGCCGGCGTCGTGAGGGCGCTGTGGCACGGCGCCGACGGCGTGGTCGTCGGCACGCGGCTGGTCGCCTCGACGGAGGCGTACGCCCATCCCGACTACAAGGCTCGCCTCGTCGCGGCGGGCGCTGGGGCCACGGCGGTACAGACCTTCTTTGGCCCGGAGTGGCCGGACCAGCGCCAGCGCGTCCTGCGGAACCGCGTCGTCAGGCGGTGGGCCGGGCGAGAGTCGCGGATCCCGGATCCGTCGCCCCCGCCCGCCACCATCGGCACCACGGTGCTGTTTCCCGGGGTCCTGGACGTCCCGTACGAGATGCCCAAGTTCAGCGCGATCGTGCCCACGCCGGACACGGTGGGCGATCTCGAGGAGATGGATATGCCCGCCGGCTCCGAGAGCGTCCTGTCCATCGCCAGCGTCAAGCCAGCAGCCGAGATCGTGGCGGAGATGATGACCGAGGCGCAGGACATCCTCGACGTGCTCGCGGCCGGCGTGCTCGAGGCCGACGTGCTCGAGGCCGACGTGCTTGGCGCCGAGCCATCGGACGGAGACGCGCACGGCGACGCGCACGACGACGATTCCGACCATCGTGCGTCGGCCGACTGACGGGCTGCGGAGCGGCCCGGCCGGAGCGCCGCGCGCGCTCGGGCGCGGGCTTTCCGGATTGTGCCGGGGGCGCCCGCGGTGATAAGGCACGGCGCGTGATCGGACGTTTTTTCCGCGGGATCTGGCAGGAGTACGTCATCGAACTGCGCGATTGGCTCGACGCCGAGGCGGCGCTCCATCGGGCCGAGACTCCCGCGGGCGAGGTCACCCGGCGCATGGTGAGCGTGTTTCTCACCGTGATCGGCGTGCTCATCTTCGTCCGGTTCGCCGGCAACGAGAACGACACGCGCTGGATGGTGGATGGCCTGCGCGCCGTCGGCCTCGATGACGCCGCGGCGTGGCTCCACGACGCGCTGAACACCTCCCCGGACCGTCGCTTTCACCAGCGGATCGTCTGGGCGGTCGGCCGCCTCACCGGTTACCTGGTCCCGACCCTCCTCGTCGCGCGCTTCGTGCTGGGCGTGCCGATCCGGACCCTCGGCCTGCGCGTCCGCGGGACGGCGCGGCACATGTCCATCTATGCCTTGTTCTTCGCGGTCATGGCGCCGGTCCTCTACGTCGCGTCGCTCTCGCCCGCCTTCCAGGCGAAGTACCCCTATTACAAGCTCGCGCGCGGCGAGGACCTCTGGCCGTGGTTCTGGGCGTGGGAGGCCCTTTATGCCGCGCAGTTCGTAGCGCTCGAGTTCTTCTACCGCGGCTTCTTCATCCACGGCGTCCGCCGCGCGCTCGGCTATTCGTCGATCTTCGCCATGATGGTGCCTTATGCGATGATCCACTTCGGCAAGCCGCTGCCCGAGGCGCTCGGCTCGGTGCTCGCCGGGTTCATCCTCGGCACCGTGAGCCTGAAGAGCGGCTCCATCTGGGGCGGCTGCGCGATCCACGTCGCCGTCGCGACGTCGATGGACCTGCTCTCCCTGTGGCATCAAGGTCGTCTATGACCCCGCGCGCGCCTCGATTCACCATCGCCGTCCAGCAGCACCGTTTATTTCTCCGGAGGCACCGCTTCAACCCGGATGCCAGGAAGATCCGCGCAAGAAAAATTTGAACATCCGCGGGGGACAGACAATTGTAAAGGACCATGACAAAGTCGCCCCTCCACGCCCTCGTCATCGCCGCCGCGGCTTCCCTCGTGCAACTTGGCTGTGCTGTGCTCCCGGAGGATGCGGCCGAGGAGCCCGTCGACGCGGACGAGCAGGCGGCGATCATGGGGAATGGGCTGACGTTCAACGGGCTCACGTTCAACGCCCTGACGTTCAACGGGCTCACGTTCAACGCCCTGACGTTCAACGGGCTCACGTTCAACGCCCTGACGTTCAACGGGCTCACGTTCAACGCCCTGACGTTCAACGGGCTCACGTTCAACGCCCTGACGTTCAACGGGCTCACGTTCAACGCCCTGACGTTCAACGGGCTCACGTTCAACGGGCCTGTCATGGCGGCGCTCTCGGATCCGCTGGGCCGCCAGCAGCTGTCCGCCATCGTCGGCTGCGCGCTCCCCAAGGGGGAGGCCATCCGCCTGAACATCGAGGGCGTCGACTACTCCTTCCAGGGCTCGACGGGCCTCGCCCCCGAGTGGGGCAAGCCCGGCGGCGCGTGCGGCGAGGACTGCAAGTCCTGGGTGTCCGCGTGCGTCATCTCCCGGGTCAACTACCTCGGTCAGAGCGTCCAGATCTCGGTCCGGGGGAAGGACAAGGCGCTCGCCAGCACGAGGGAGGAGCGCGAGGGATACACCAGGCGCGAGGGCGCCTATTTCGGAGACATCTTCGCGACCCCGCAGAAGCTCCACGCCTGCGTCGCGCCCGGCGCGACGCAGATCCCGCGGGTGTGCGGGCCCTCCATCCGGGACTGCTCCCCCATCGAGGTGCTCGGGGCGTGCGATGACGTCTGCGACCACGAGCTCGGCGACGGCGCTTTCGACAAGTGCAGGGATCGCTCCGGCAAGATGCAGAAGGCCGCCGTGACGGTGTTCCTGGCCCGCTAGACCAGCTCACGCTCCGCGCGGCCGGCGGGCCTCCCGGGCCGGTCAGGCCAGGGTCCTGCCGCCGTTCACGGAGAGCTTCTGGCCCGTGATGAACCTGGCGGCGTCGGACGCGAGGAAGACCACGGCGTCGCCGATCTCGTCCGGCGTGCCCAGGCGCCGGAGCGGGTTGCCGGCCGCGTAGCCCTCCATGGCCGCCTGGCTCGCGCCCTCGCTGAGGTGGCGCTCGACCGGGACCCAGCCGGGCGCCACCAGGTTGACGGTGATCCCGTGCGGGCCGAGCTCCACCGCCCACGAGCGCGTGAGGCCGAGCTGCGCGCCCTTGGCCGAGACGTAGTTCGAGAACGCGGGGACGCCCTGCTCGAAGACCTCGGACCCGATCTGGATGATCCGCCCCGCGCGGCGCTCCTTCATCCCGGGGACCACCGCCCGCGCGAGCAGGACCGGGCTCTTCACGAAGAACTCGAGCTGATCGAGGCAGTGCTGCCAGGTCAGCTCCTCGAGGGTCACGTGCGGCTGCGGGCCCGTCGCGTTCAGCACGAGCACCTCGATCGGACCGAAGCGCGCCTGCACCTCGTCCACGAGGCGGGCGACCTCCCGCTCGTCGCGCACGTCGGCCTGGAACGCCTCGGCCTCGCCGCCGCCCCGGCGGATGTCCTCGACCACGCGCCCCGCCCCGTCGCGGCCGGCGAAGTAGTTCACCGCCACCCGCGCCCCGGCGGCCGCGAGCCGGCGGGCGATGGCCGCCCCGAGGCCGCGGGAAGCGCCGGTGACCAGGGCTACTCGTTTCGATAGATCGTGCACCATTCAGGCCTCTCCAGGGGATGGGTGACCGCGGATCGCCCGGCGCCGCGAAGGAGATCGGCCGCGCAAGCGCGCCTCCGGGAGCCTCCCTCCCGCGCGGAGCCGCTCGCCGCGCGCAGTGGGCCAGGATCGGTCGCCGCACGTGGTATCGACTGGGGTCCAGCAATACAAGATTTTTCCGTCATCCTGTCTTGCTGCTGCATCGTCATGTGAATCTTCTCACCGTAGAAGTGAAGTTTTTCAACGCAACGCGCTACTGATCGACCTCTGAGCATCGTACGCTGGGACACATGAAACCACGAACGATGCGACAAGCCCTGCGCCCTCTCGTGATGCTCGCCATGGGGCCGGTGTTCTGTGCGGCCGTGGGGATCACGCTGATCCACGCCTGGCTCGACGTGCGGCGCCGGCCGCGCGAGCGGCGTCGCCTCGGGCGCGCTGCGGTGCGGCATCGCCTCCAGCGGCCGCGGGAGCAGGCGGGCTGCGATTGACACGGCGCTTCGTCGGCACGACCGCGCGCGACCGCGCACGACGGCGCGCGACCGCGCACGACGGCGCGCGACCGCGCCGCGCACGACGGCGCGCGACACGACGGCGCGCGACCGCGCACGACGGCGCGCGATCGCGGTCCGGCTCAGCGCACGAGGAGGAGCCAGAGGAGCGCCGCGGCGGTCGAGGCCAAGGTCACCGGAACACCGACCTTGGCATAGGAGCGAAAGCCGATCTCGCGCTCGGCGCCCACGGTCTCCACGACGATGATGTTCGCCACCGAGCCGAGCAGGGTGAGGTTGCCGGCGAGGGTGGACACGACGGCGGTCGCGATCCAGGCGAGGTGCGGATCGGGCTGGCTGCGGATGTACGACTCCGCGAGCAGGATGAAGGGGACGTTGGAGACGATCTGGCACCCGACGAGCATCGCGATGCCCAGCCCGAGCACGCCCATCGTCGGCCCCGCGGGGAGGTAGGGGCTCGCGGCGCGCAGCGCCTGCTCGGGCATGCCGGTCTTCTGGAGGCCCGCCACGACGATGAAGAGGGCGCCGAAGAACACGAGCACGGTCCACGAGACCCGGTCGAACAGGCCGGTCGCGTCCCGCCGGTGCAGCAGGATCGCCGCGGTCGCCCCGCCGATCGCCGCCCACGCCAGGTTCGCGCCCAGCACGAACAGCACCGACACGACCGCGATGCACGCGAGCGGCACGAGGGCGCTCGGCCGGGCGCCCCCCGCCGGCGCGGGCGTCGCGGATGCGGGGGCGGGCGTCGCGGATGCGGACGCGGATGCGGGGGCCTGCACCGCGATGCGGCGCCGGAGCAGGAGGTGCAGCGTCACGGCCGTGACGGCGAGCCCGATCAGCGCGGGCGGGCCGGCCTCCAGCAGGTACGCGCGGTACGAGATGCCGGACAGGTGACCCACGAGCATGTTCTGCGGGTTGCCGGCGAGCGTGAGCGCGCTGCCGGCGTTGGCGCCCATCGCGAGCGCGAGCAGGTACGGCACCCGATCGAGCCCCGCGCGCCGGGCGGTCCGGTCGACGAGCGGCGCCAGCATCACGCAGACCGAGTCGTTCAGCAGCACCGCGGAGGCGAGCCCGGCGCCGACCGTGACCAGGTAGAGCAGGCCGACCGGCGAGAGGTTCCGCCGCGCGACCCACGCGGCGGCGCGCTCGAACACCCCCGCCAGGTCGAGCGACGCCGAGAGCAGCATCATGCCGAGCAGCAGGCCGATGGTGTTCGGCTCGACCGCCGCGAACGCCTCGTGCGGCGTCAGGCCGGCGCCGGGCTCGATCGCGCTCAGGAAGACCATCGCGCACGCGCCCGCGAGCGCGCCGGCCGGGCGCCCGATGGGCAAGATCGACAGGCGCCGCGCGGCGATGAGGATGTACGTCGCGGCGAATACGAGCAGGACGGACCACACGGCGCGGCATGAGAGCGGCCGGGCGCGCGCGTGTCAAACGGCGCGGCGCGGCCGCGCTCGCCGCCGGCCTGCATTCCGGCTAAGCAGCGGCGGCGGCGGACCGGCGCGCGGGCGGTGCGCTCTCCCGGGCTCCGCGGCAACGCCAAGGCATGAGCAGGCAGCTCTCGACCCCCACCGCGATCCTCCTCGGCAGCGCCATGATCGCCGCCGCGGTCTACCTCGGCCTGCGCCACGGCCCGGCCGCCGTCGCCCCGGATCCGCGCGCCGCCGCGGGCGACGCCTCGCACCGGGGCGAGCCGGCGCCGCCCGCCGGGGCGGCGGAGCGCGCGTCGGGAGAGCGCGCGCCGGGGGAGGGCGCGCCAGCGGCGCAGCGCGCGCCGGGGGAGGGCGCGCCGGCGGCGCAGCGCGCGCCGGCCGTGTCGCGCGAGGAGGTCGCGAGGCAGGCCGCGCGGGCGCTCGACGCGCGCCGGCCGGCCCTCGTCGAGCGCTGCTACAAGCCGGCGATCGCGGCGCAGCCGGCGCCGCGCGAGGTGAAGTACGTCTTCAACCTGACGTTCGACGCCCAGGGCCGGCAGATCGCGCGCGGCATCATCGAGGACCGCGAGGCGTCGCGCCCCGACGTGACGGCCTGCCTGGCCACCGCGCTCCCGCCGGTGGCGGTCGAGCCGCCCGGCGCGAGCGTGCGCGTGGACGTCCCGTTCTCGCTGCCGTGACGGGGGCCGGGCCCGCCGGGGCAGGGGCGGCGCGCGTCGCCCTTGACGCACCCGCCTGAACGCCCGATGCCGGAGCGGTGACGCCCGACCAAGCCTTGAAAGACGCGGCCAGCGGCGCCCTTCGCCCGGTCTACCTCGTGATGGGGGAGGAGCGCTGGCTTGTCGATCGCGTGGTGAGCGCGATCCGGGAAGCGGCGGCCAAGGGGGGCATCGCCGGGTTCAACGAGGACAAGTTCACCGCGGGGGACGCGCCCGTCGAGTCGATCCTCGGCGCCGCGCGGATGCTCCCGATGATGGGCCCGCGCCGCTTCGTGCTCGTCCGCGGCGTCGAGCGCTGGGAGAAGAAGGACGACGCCGACGGCGACGACGGGGACGACGAGCGCGGCGGCGCGGGCGGTGCGGGCGGCAAACGGAGCGCGTCGAAGCAGGCGAGCCCGCTCGACGCGCTCGCCGAGTACGCCAAGGCGCCGTCGCCGAGCGCGGTCCTCGTGCTCGTGGCGGCGAAGCTCCACGGCCAGCGCCGCCTCGTCACGTCGGCGAAGAAGGGCGACTTCCTCATCTCGTGCGAGCCCTTGAACCGCCGCGCCCTGCCCGGCTTCATCACGTCGATCGCCCGCGAGAAGGGCAACCCGATTTCCAGCGACGTGGCCGACCAGCTCGCCGAGCTCGCCGGGCCCGAGCTCGGGTACGTGGTCGACGCGATCGAGCGGCTCTCGCTGTACGTCGGGCCGAAGCAGCCGATCACCGAGGACGCGATCGCGCAGGTGGTCATCCGCGTCCGGCAGAGCACGGTCTGGGAGCTCATCGACGCGCTCGGGCGGCGCCGGCTCGATCGCGCGCTCGCGGCGCTCTCGGACGCGTACGACCCGCGCGACGGGGGGCTGCGCCTGCTCGGGGCGGTCTCGTGGTCGGTCCGCCAGATGGTGAAGTTCGAGTCGGCGCTCGCCGGGGGCGCGAGCCAGGCCGAGGCGGCGCAGCGCGCGGGCGTGGCCCCCTACAAGGTGAACGACGTGGCGCAGACGATCCGCCAGCTCCCGAAGGGCGCGCTCGGCGGCTGGATGCGCCTGCTCGCCGAGGCCGACCTGGCGCTGAAGAGCAGCCGCCGCCCGGCGCAGGCGGTGTTGGAGACGATGCTGATCGAGATGTGCTCGCGCTGAGCGGGAGGCCGCGGCGGCGGGCGGCGCGCATGGGTTGGCACGCGCCATGAGCTCGAAGAGAGAGAAGAAGCTATGAATCGCTCTTCTCTTCCCTCTGTGCCCTCTGTACCTCTGTGGTTTCTTCTCTCATCAGCCAGGGAAGAGCCTGGGCGATGCGGCGTCAGGCGGGCTTTCGTGCCCAGGCGCCGAAGACCATGTCGCTCACGTACGTGGTGTTCGCCTTCGTTCGCTCGTCCGCGAGGCGCTCTTCGAGCGTGTCGACGTCGAGCTCCGCCTCGGTGGCGACGCCCTGCTGCACGATGCGCGGCAGCATCGCCCGGATGATCGCGGCGGTGCGGTGGTGCGCCCGCGGCGTTTGCACGATCGCCTCCGCGCGCACGCGCACGACGTCGAGGCCCGCCTGCTCGAGCACGGCGGCGAGGTGGAAGCCGATGTGGATGTCGGCGCCCTCGCGCTCCACCGTTCGCCACATCCATTGATGCGCGCGCTCATGAAGCGGCAGCGGCGTCAGGCTCGCAGGCACCATGGTGGCGTCGTGCTCCTGAAAGACGACAAGGCCGCCGGGGCGCAGGGCGCGGGAGAGGCTCTTCACGGCCGCGGCCGCGTCGGGCTGGTACATCAGCACGCGCCTGCCCACGACGGCATCGAAGAGGCCCTGCTCGGGCCCGAGCGCCCCGAGGTCCCCCTCCGCGAAGGTCACGTTCTGAAGCCCGAGCTCGCGCGCCCGGTCGCGCGCCGCCGCGAGCGGGCGCGCGTCGCGGTCGATGCCCACGACCTGCCCCTGCCCACCGACGAGCTGCGCGATCCGGAACGAGACATCCCCGGCGCCGCAGCCCACGTCGAGCACGCGCATACCGGCGCCGATGCCCGCATCGGCCAGCAGCCGGTCGGTCATTTCTCCAACCATGTCGATCATAGGTCCAACGCTCCTCCGCTTCGTTCGCCCTGCTCGATGGGTAGCGCGGGCGGCGCCGCCGCTGAAGGGCGTCGTTTGCTGGCGGATCGGCGGATCTTTCGATCGGGGGAGCGGGGCTAGCCGAGCAGCGCCTCGAGCGCGCCCTTCTCCCGGAGATCGCGGAAGCTGTGGGTCGGGGCGCAGGCTTCGAGCTCCGCGAGCGCGTAGGTGCCGGTGGCCACGGCGATCGACTCGGCGCCGATGGCCCGGGCCGCCGCGATGTCCTTGGGCGTGTCGCCGATGACCACGACGCGGCACGCCTCGAGCGGCGCCTCGAGCCGCGCCGCCCCGCGCGCCGCGCCGATGCGCAGGAGCTCGTCGCGGAGCTCGTGATCGCAGCCGAAGCCGCCGAACGCGAACCGCTCGTAGATGCCGACGCGCGTGAGCTTCGCCTGCGCCCCCGCGCGGACGTTCCCCGTGCCGAGGCCGACGGCGCACCTCGCCTGCCGGGCGGCGGCGTCGAGCGCGTCGAGGACGCCGTGGTGGACCCGGGTCTCGCCGGCGAGCGACATCTCCTCGGCGAGGATCTCGACATAGATCGCGAGGAGCGCGTCGATGGCGCCGTCGGTGACCTCGCGCCCGAGCGCCTCGAGCCCCGCCCGGATGATGGCCCTGTCGGTCATGCCGGCGAACGAGAACGCCTCGCACGCGTCGGGCCGGCCGGCGAACCGGTCGAACGCGCGCTCCATGGCGCGCCGGCCTGCGCCGCCGGTGGAGAGCAGGGTGCCGTCGATGTCCCAGAGGAGGACCGTGGGGCGCATGTCCCCATGGTAGATGTGGCGCGGGCCGAGGGCGAGCGCGGAGGCGCGGCGCAAGGGCGCGCGCCGCCCGGACAGGGGAGGCGGTCACCCGGACACCCCGCGCGCCGCCCGGACAGGGGCGGCGGTCACCCGGACCTCGCACCGGCGCGCCCTGTGGCGTGCGGCCGCCCGGCCAGCGCGGGCGTCCAGGCGGCTGTCCGGAGGACGCCTCTGCGCGCAGGGTACCAGGAGCGCGCAGGCGGACACCGACGTGGACACTCGACGCTTCTGCCCGCAGAGGCTGTTTCCGCGCGTCGATGCACGAAGATAGAGAATCAAAGAGCGTTCGACGTAATGCGCTGCTCGCGCGACGCCTGCGTGCCTGTCGATCGCTTCGAGCGCAACCGCGCGGCGATCTCTGCTAAGAGGGGCCCGTCGAGGGCGGGAGATCGCGTTGCTCGGGCTCTCGTGCAGGTCGCCGACGCCGGTCGAGGGACAGGGCGCCTGCGAGCACCTCGCGAACTGCACGGGGCGCCGGTTGCGCGGAGGGTGCCCGGGAGACAAGACCATGCGACGCTCGCCACGAAGCCCGATCCCCGCGGTCCTCCTGCTGCTCTCGTGCGCCGCGCCGGCGGCGGCGGAGCCGCTCCCCCGGCGCCGCCCGTCGACCGGCCCGGAGCAGGAGATGCTCGACGAGGCGAAGCGGCTCGTGGATCAGGGGCGCATCGCGGACGCGCGCGACATCCACCTGACGCTGTGGCGGCTCACGAAGAGCGCCTCCGACGCGTTCCGGGTGGGGATGCTGTCGTTCCGGCTGCGCGACTTCCAGGTGGCGGCGGAGTTCCTCGCCATCTACTTCGACATGGTCGGCACCCCCGAGGCGCCGAAGATCTGGGTGCCGCCGGGCTTCAAGGAGGGCTACGAGCTGGCGCGGGCGAACTTCGCCGAGGCGCGGCGGCACGTCGGGGCGATCGAGGTGCGCGTGAGCGAGCCCGGCGCGGCCGTGCTCGTGGACGGGCGGCAGGTCGGCGTCTCCCCGCTGCCGCGCCCGGTGTACGTCGCCCCGGGCCAGCACCGCGTGGGCGCGCAGCTCGCCGGGCGGCAGGTCGAGGTGCCGGCCGCCGTCGACGCGGGCGGCGAGCGGACCGTGTGGCTGGTCCTCCGGCGCGCGGACGCGGAGGAGCCAGCGCGGCCATCGACGAGCAAGGCGGCCGCCCCGCAGGGCGCGGCGCCGGGCGCGGCGCCGCCTCGGGCCGCGCGCGATCCGGCGCTCCGGTGGTGGACGGTGGGCGGGCTCGCGGCGACGTCGGTCGCGCTTGCCGTCGTCGGGGGCGTCTCAGTCGCGGAGGCCAACGATGCGGCCGGCGATCGGGACGCCGCCTTCGTCCGGGCGCGGTGGGAGGTCTTTCGCTGCCGGCCGGGGTTGCCCGCGTGCGACGCCTACGCGGAGGCCGACGGGCGCGCGAGGACGTTCACGGGCGTGTCCGTGGGCGCCTTCATCGGGGCGGGCCTCGCGGCCGGCGGCGCCGTGGCCGCGGGGTTCCTGCTCGCGCCGGAGGCGACGGTCCGCGTGGGGGCCGTCGGGGGCGCCCCCGGCGCGGCGGTCTCGTTCGGGTGGTAGTAGAGGAGGGCCTCGCGCTGATGTGCTCCGGGGAGCCGGGGGCCGCTCTCGCCCCATCCTCTGCGACAAGGTTCACTTTGGCTGAGAATTTAGCGGCAGTTATCGTAATGCGATGTGCATGCGTGATTCTACGCCTGCCATCAGTCTCCGTGATCCTGAGAGCGAGCAGGCCTGGTACCGTGCCGCGCATGTGGAAGCGGCGGCTGTGCGCCTCCTGCGGGGTGCTCCTCGCAGGTGTCCTCTGGGCGGCCTGCAGCGGTGACGCCTACGTCGACGTGGAGCGGGAGCCCACGTGCGCGTCGACGGAGGAGTGCGATCCTGACAGGACAGGAACGCAATGCATCGACGGGCGTTGCCGGTGCGCGGATCCCGCGGAGGAGAGCTGTTGCGAGCCTGGCGCGAAGGAGGACGAGGGAGATCGCTGCGAGCGGCAGTGCCGGCCCATGGACGAGTGTAACGCCATGCGTTGCGAGACGCCACGGGATTGTCCAAGGCCCGCCGACCCACGGTGCGGCGAAGCCGTCTGCGTCGCCGGCGTCTGCAGGCTCGCCCTGCCGGAGCAGCTTCAGAACCAGCGGATCGGCGACTGCGTGATCCTCAGGTGCGACGAGTCGGGGCGCGTGGTTGCCGAGCTCGACGACAGCGACGTATTCAATGACGGCAACGAGTGTACGGTCGATGTGTGCGTGCAGGGCGTGGGCGTTCACCGTCCGAGCGAGGCGGGGAGGGCCGAGGAGAGCTCCGGACGCTGCGACGGCAAGGGACATCTGGTCGAGTGCCTGACCGACGAGCATTGCGGGAATCCGTCCTCCGTAGCTTGTTCGCAGCGCGGATGGTGTGTCCCACAGTGGTGCGTCGATGGGGATTTTGACGCTCCCTTCGGGGAAACGGCGACCGACTGTGGGGGGGCGTGCGACCCGTGCCCCGCAGGGCAAGCATGTCTGACCTCGGAGGACTGCCACGATCATGTATGCACGGCGGAAGAGAAATGCGCGCTGCCCACGTGCCACGACGGCGTACAAAACGGCGTTGAGACAGATATCGACTGCGGTGCACCATCATGTCCTGCTTGCGATTTCGGCAAATGGTGCAACTCGCACGAATCCTGCAAGAGCGGTGTATGTGTAGACGGTTTGTGCCGCGCTGCGACCTGTGGCGACGGGGTCATGAACGGCGAGGAGGCAGGCGTAGACTGCGGCGGACTCTGCGCCGCGTGCCCACTCTATATCGACCCCTGGACGTCTGATGCGAGGGCCTATGAATAGAAGGAGAAGCTTCGCCGCCACTCTCGTGGCGCTCTTGGTTGCATCGCTCTGGCTCGCTTGCTCGGACAGCCCGCCGCTCCCCTACATTCCGCCGCCGGAGTGCAGGACCGCCGCGGATTGCGCACTGCCATATGACATGGACCCGAGATGCAGCCAGATGGACTGCCTCGAAGGTGCCTGCGAGATCGAGTTGTTCGAGGTGTCGAGAAGCCAGTATCGAGGCGACTGTGAGCTCGTCCTGTGTCGTGAGGGGCGGCGCGTCTTCGAGCGCGACCTGGATGATGTATGGGACGACGGCAATCCGTGCACGGACGACGTCTGTGAGCCGACGGGACCTATCAACAAGCATGTGGCACCCTCCCCTTCGCCTTCTGGTTCCGGGTTCTGCAACGGCTATGGAAAGGAGGTCGCATGCTTGTACGATGCGGACTGCGCGGACGCGACGTTGTACTGCTCTTCTGATGGCAACTGCACCCCTCTGAAATGCAAGAACGGTGACCTTGATGCCGATATCGGTGAAACTTCCACGGACTGCGGCGGCCGCTGCGATCCATGCAGGGTGACCCTGCCGTGCAACGACAAGTACGACTGCATCACGCGCGTGTGCGGGCCTGATGGCGTATGCTCGGTGGACAGGTGTCTTGATCGAGTGCAGAACGGCAACGAGACCGACGTGGATTGCGGCTACGGCTGCTACCCGTGCGCAGATGGCTACAAATGCAAGGGTGACGAGACCTGCAAAAGCGGCGTTTGCTTCGCTGGCACGTGTCAACCGAGAACGTGCAGCGACGGCCGGCGGAACGGGGAAGAGGAAGACGCGGACTGCGGCGGGGACTGTCCTCCCTGCAATTAGCTCTGCGCCCCGCGCCAGGCGTTCGACGGCGTGACGGCGGCGTGAGCCGTTACAGCCGAGTGAGCCGTCCATCTTCGAGGAGCACCCAGGGGGATGATGCCGCGTACGCCTCGGTTCCGGCCATGGGCAGACGTGGCGCATCCGTGAGCTGATCGAGCCCCTTGTCTCGGATCTGCACCCCACGCTCGGTGAGGCGGTAGACCTCCGAGAGCATCGGGTAGCCAGCGTGAGGCGGCTTCGGACCAGGAGCGCGCTCCACGGCCGCGCTCGAATCGTGCCCTGCCCAGTCCTCCAGCCGCTGCGGGAGGAACAGATCTCCCGTACAGGAAAGGAGATGCCATAGGTTCATTTGCGTTTCCGATTCGTGGGCGACCAGGGCTAACGGGGTTTTCCACTCCGTCGAGAGGAGTGCAAACAGTAGCGCGTCGAATCGGCTGAGGCGCAGGGAGCCATCCGCGGGCTTCCGTGGAAAGAAGCAAGAGAGAAGTGCCCATAGGGAAGCGAGCTCTGGAAATCCTTCGACGCCACGGATGCAGCTTTCAACGAATGGCAACGGGTCCTCGTCGACGTAGCTGTCCCAGAGGCCAACGGCACGATCGTGCCGCTCGCGCGGCCAGGGGCACGCACTGGCGATGCGTTCGAGGAGAACCTCGTCTGGATGATCAGACACGGACTCCGAAGAGGTAAACGGGCGCGTCAAGACCTCACGGCTCGCCGCGCTCGACAGCGGAACTGGCTCAAAGTCGAGAAGAAATACATCGCTGTGTGGTATCCCGAGGCGACGCAACCAGCTGCAGGTCCTCCAGAGGTTCACCCGCTCGTGAAGGCTCGCCGACACCCATACGGCGACCGGGGGCTCCCAGCGGACATCCGACGAGTAGAGCCTATCCCACTCTTCGCCTATGTTCCACCACGCCTCGCGGGCCCGCGCATGCTCCACGGCGTCCCGGCGGCTCGGTCCTATAATTAGGCAATCGGACGCACGTACCAGGTTGGTTGCGCCGATGTGCGATAGACGCTCCACCGTCGGTGTGTCGAAGGCGACGTGCGTTCCTGCGCGAAGCATTGGATGGCCGTTCATGTTCATTCAAACCCGCAATCGTAACACTCGCGATATGAATAACTCTTCTCGAGCTGGCAATCGCGCCGGCAGATGGCGCAGAGAGTCTTACGTCCCTCGATGATGCGCGTGCAAGGCCAGCCCTTGCCCTGGCAGTTGGTGAACATATCGGTACATGTCTTGCTTGGCGAGCACGAACCCGCCATCGCGAGCTCTGCGCTTCCTATCTCCTCGGCTCCGTCTTCTTCGCCTTCGTCGTTGTTCGGGTAATCTCCGTTGCCCGCGGATCCTGTCGGGTATCCAGCACCCGCGCCTCCCGGCTCCAGTGTGTCGCAGGTGTAGGACAAATCGCATGCCGATGCGAGCATCAATCCGACCCCGCCGCACAGCACGAGCGCGCTCGCCTTCGCCGTCATACCGTCCCCCATCTTTCCTCCTTCCGGATGAGCGGAGCGTTGGCCCAGCGAATGAGCGGAGTCAACAGGTTGTCTCGGTCGCAGTTCTGTCCTCACGGCATCGAGCCGACTTTATGGGCATGGTCGGTCGGCCGCGCCGCGGGGTCGAGGCCCGCAGCGGCAGCTCGATGCCGTCTCCGTTCGCCGGCTCGGCGGGGGCGTACTTGAGGATTGTTCGTTGCCTCCGGCTTCGGCATACGGGCGTCGACCCGGATCCGTCACCTCACCCGGAGACAGTACGAGCGCCGTGTCCGTCTGAACGTGTGACCTGCATGCGGTCTGAACAATTTCCGCGCCGCTGAACTGCTCCTGCGGGCTCGAAAGCACGTTCGCGACCCCTCGGACGCCTTCCCAGACCCTCTCCCTCCGGGTAAGCCTCGTGCTTATGCCCAAGAAGCAGAACAACACTCATTACGACCGCTGGCGCGACCAGGCCAAGGCCGCCGCACAGACGGAGAACCCCCTCAAGGTGCCTTACGACGTCGCCCTCAAGGAGGCAGGTCAGGTCGCCGGATTCTTCGACAAGCACTGGAATCCCAGGGACACGCTGCCGGGCCTCAGGCGCGTCAAGGCGCGGTTGCCCGAGAGCACCGGTGAGGAGATCGTCTCTCTGGTGTACGCGGTCCAGGAGGCGCAAACGAAGCTGCTCCTGCTCGTCGATCCCGTCGTCGTCGACCACGGCGAGCGCGCGCGCCTCGTCCTCGACGAGATCGAGTCCGCCCTCGAGTTCCTCCTCGACGACGGGGTCGAGGAGCCCGCGGACGCGCAGCTCACGGCGATCCAGGAGTTCCACGCCGACATCCGCCAGCGCTCCAGCGCGCTGCACCAGGCGCTGAGCGACTATGCCGGCCTCGCAGACGCGCTGAAGGACCGGCTCGCGGAGGTGGACGAGGATTTCGACGTCGCCCTCATCACCGAGGCGAAGGAGCTCGCGCGCGCGCTCGCCGCGGCGCCGGCCGCGCCGCCGGCGGCCGACTCCGAGGTCAAGGAGGCGACCCGGATCCGCAACGGGCTGCTCAGGCTGCTCCAGGAGAAGATGGCGCTGGTGCGGAAGGCCGCAGCGCGGGTGTTCCAGCGGAATCCGGAGGTGCTGCGCGAGGTGACGAGCAGCTACGAGCGCCGCCGTCGCGCCGCCGCGCGCCGCGCCAAGGCCGCCCGTGACGCGGCGAAGGCCGAGAGCGCGCCCGCGAAGGGGCCCGGAGAGAGCCCTCTCCTCGGCTGAAGCGCCGCGCCCTCCAGAGCGCCGCGCTTCGCAGCGCCGCACCCCGCAGCGCCGCGCCCCTCCAGAGCGCCGCGCCCCTCCGCAGCGCGCCCGCGGCCTTCGTGACGCGGCCCGCCGCCCGCGCCGAAGCACGCGCACACCGCCGCGAGTTGCGCTACTCCTCCAACTCGATGGCGCTCCAACCTTTCCGCGTCGCCGCGCTCGCCCTCGTGGCGGGCCTCGTCCTCATCGGCTCTCCGGCCTGCAAGAAGGGCGAGGAGGCCTCGCCCGAGCAGGGGCGCAAACCAGGGAAGCAGGCGATGAGCTTCCCGGTCGAGGTCGCGCCCGTCGCGGCGGAGCGCGTCGAGTACGCCGTGCCCGCCGTCGGCTCCGTCGAGGCGTTCGAGCAGGTGCAGCTCACCGCGCGCGTCGCCGGCGTCGTCGAGGCGGTGCGGTTCATGGAAGGCGACGAGGTCAAGGCAGGGCAGGTGCTCGTCGAGATCGACCCGGCCCGGTACAACCTCGCCGTCCGCGCCGCGCGCGCGACGCTCGACCGCATGACCGCCACCCAGGCCGAGGCCGCCGCCGGCCTCGAGCGGCGCGAGGCCGAGGGCGCCGAGGGCGTCTTCAGCAAGGAAGACGTCGCGTCGTGGCGCTCCAGGGCGGCGACGACCGCCGCGCAGGTCGCCGAGGCGAAGATCGCCGTCGACCAGGCGCTCCTCAACCTGCGCGACGCCTACGTGCGCGCGCCCATCCCGGGGAAGATCCAGACGCGCACCGTGCAGACCGGCCAGCACGTCGCCGTCGGCACGGTGCTCGCGACGCTCCTCCGCCGCGACCCGCTCCTGCTCCGCTTCCAGATCCCCGCCGCCGACGCCCCGCGCGTCCGCCCCGGCATGGAGGCGCGCTTCGCGGTGAAGGGCGACGCGCGGACCTACACCGCGAAGCTCACGCACGTCGCCGACGCGGCCGATCCCGCGACGCGCATGGTCGCCGCGACCGGCGAGGTGCAGGGCGAGGGCAAGGACCTGCTCCGCCCCGGCACGTTCGCCGAGGTGACCGTGCCCGTGGGCGCGAGCGGCGACGCGCCCGTGATCCCGCAGACCGCCGTGCGGCCGAGCGAGCGCGGGTTCCTCGCCTACGTGGTCGACGGCACCACCGCGCGCGAGCGCGTGCTCTCGCTGGGGCTGCGCACGGCGGACGGGCGCGTCGAGGTGAAGTCGGGGCTCTCCGTGGGCGAGCGCCTCGTGGTGCGCGGCGCCGAGGCGCTGCGCGACGGGGCCCAGGTCCGCATCGCGACGCCCGGCAGCCTGCCCGGCGGCCAGGCCGCGGGCCACGCCGGGGAGGGCGCCGGCGCCGCGCCAGGGGCACCGGCCGGCGCTGCGCCCGGGTCGCCGGCCGGCGCTGCGCCCGGGTCGCCGGCCGGCGCTGCGCCAGGGGCATCGGCCGGCGCTGCGCCCGGCGCGCCACCGCCCACGTTGCCCGCCGGCTCACCGCCGGCGCCCGCCGGCTCCGCGCCGGCGACCTCCCCCGCCAGCTCGACGCGGAGCGCGCCGTGAGCCTCACCGAAGCGTGCCTCAGGAAGCCGGTCTTCGCCTGGATGCTGATGGCGGCGACCATCGTCTTCGGCCTCGTCGCCGTGTCGCGCATCGGCATCAGCCAGTTCCCCGACGTCGACTTCCCCACCATCACCATCTCCGCGACCCTGGAGGGCGCCGCCCCCGAGATCATGGAGCACGACGTGGTCGAGCCGCTCGAGGAGGCGGCCGTCCAGGTCGAGGGGATCCGGTCGATCACGTCGACGTCGCGCCAGGGCAGCGCCTCGGTGACCATCGAGCTCGACCTGTCGCGCGACGTCGACGTCGCGCTCCAGGACGTGCAGACGAAGATCTCCCAGGCGCAGCGGCGGCTGCCGCTCGACCTCGACCCGCCCGTCGTCTCCAAGACGAACCCGGAGGACCAGCCGATCATGTGGGTCGGGCTCTCCGGCCCCTTCTCCCCGCAGATCATCGCGGACATCGCGCGCTACCGGCTGAAGGAGAAGCTCCAGACGGTGCCCGGCGTCGGCGAGCTGACCCTCGGCGGCTACCTCGAGCGCAACGTCCGCATCTGGATCGACGCAGACCGCCTCGCCGCCAAGGGCCTCACCGTCGCCGAGGTCACCGAGGCCCTGCGCCGCCAGCACATCGAGCTCCCCGCCGGCCGCATCGAGACCCAGGGGCGAGAGCTCAACGTGCGCGTGATGGGCGAGGCGCTCGACCTCGCCACCTTCAAGAAGATCGTCATCCGCGAGGGCGACCCACGCGGAGCCGCCCCGCCCGGCGCCGCCGCGCAGCCGGCGGGCCCGCCGTCGTCGGCGCGCGCCACGGTGTACCTGGAGGACGTCGCGCTCATCGAGGACGGCTTCGAGGACGTCCGCCGGCTCGCCCGCGTGAACGGCGAGCCGGCGCAGGGCCTCGGCGTGCGCAAGCAGCGGGGCTCGAACGCGGTCGAGGTCGCGCAGGGCGTCCGCGCCGCGCTCGCGGAGGTCCAGAAGACCCTCCCCGAGGGGATGGAGGTCGGGGTGAACTTCGACTCGACGAAGTTCATCGAGGAGTCGGTCCACGAGATCGAGCTCGAGCTCGGCATGGCCATCGCGCTCACGGCCCTCGTCTGCTGGATGTTCCTCGGCTCGCTCTCCAGCACGATCAACGTGGTCCTGGCGATCCCGATGTCGCTGCTCGGCACGGTCGCCGCGATCTACTTCCTCGGCTTCACGCTGAACACCTTCACGCTGCTCGGGCTCTCGCTCGCCGTCGGCATCGTCGTCGACGACGCGATCATGGTGCTCGAGAACATCCACCGGCACGCCGAGGGGGGGAAGGACCGCGTCCGCGCCGCCCGCGAGGGCACCGCCGAGATCACCTTCGCGGCGCTCGCCGCGACGCTGGCGGTCGTCGCGATCTTCATCCCGATCATCTTCATGGAGGGGGTGGTCGGCCGCTTCTTCCTCCAGTTCGGCGTGACCCTCTGCATCGCCGTGCTCCTCTCGTACCTGGAGGCGATCACCCTCGCGCCCGCCCGCTGCGCGCAGATCCTCGACGTGTCGCGCGAGGGCCGGGGCCGCCTCGGGCAGCTCGTCGACCGCGGCTTCGAGGCGCTCTCCCGGGGCTACGGCTGGCTGCTCGCCCGGGCGCTGCGGTTCCCGGTCGCGGTCGTCCTGCTCGGCGCGCTCCTCTTCGCCGGCGCGATCGTCACGATGCAGCGGCTCCCGACGGAGTTCGTCCCGTCGCAGGACCAGGGGCGGCTCCTCGTGCGCCTGCAGACGGCGGTCGGCTCGGACATCGAGGAGACCGACCGGCTCTTCCGGCGCGCCGAGGCGTTCGTGGGCGAGCACCCGGCGGTGTCGCGCGTCTTCGCCGTGGTCGGCGGCTTCGGCGGCGGCGCCGTGAACACGGGCGTCCTGTTCATCACGATGAAGCCGCCCGAGGAGCGGTCGCTCTCGCAGGCCGACCTCCAGGGCGTGCTCCGCAAGGAGCTGAACGGCTACCCCGGCCTGCGCGCCGTGGTCCAGGACCTCTCGCAGTCGGGCTTCACGGCGCAGCGCGGCTTCCCGGTCGAGTTCTCGATCCGCGGCCCGGACTGGGGAGAGCTCACGAGGCACAGCGAGCGGATCCGGAGCGAGCTCGGGCAGAGCGGCCTCGTCGTCGATCTCGACACCGACTACCAGCTCGGCATGCCCGAGCTCCGCATCATGCCCGACCGGGCGCGCGCCGCGGATCTCGGCGTGAGCGTCGAGGCGATCGCGACGACGCTGAACACGCTGGTCGGCGGCGGGCGCATCGCCAAGTACAACGACAACGGGCGCCGCATCGACGTCCGCGCGCGCCTGCTCGCGGAGCAGCGGAGCCGGCCCGAGGACCTCGCGCGCATCCAGGTGAGGAGCGCGTCGGGCGCGCTGGTGCCGCTCACGTCGGTCGTGAGCTACGAGGAGCTCCCCGCGCTGCAGGCGATCACGCGGCGCGACCGCGAGCGCGCCATCTCGATCTTCGGCAACATCGCGCCCGGGCACTCCCAGGGCGAGGCGGTCGCCCGGGTCGAGGAGCTCGGCCGGGATCTGCCGGCCGGCTACCGCGTGGTGCTGGGCGGCGCGAGCGTGACGTTCCGCGAGTCCATGGGCGGCCTCATCTTCGCGCTCGTGCTCGGGATCCTGGTCGCCTACATGGTGCTGGCGTCCCAGTTCAACTCGTTCCTGCACCCGGTCACGGTGCTGACGATCCTGCCGCTGTCGATCGCCGGCGCCGCGTTCGCGCTGCTCCTGTCGGGGCACACGCTCAACATCTTCAGCATGATCGGCATCCTGCTGCTCATGGGGATCGTGAAGAAGAACTCGATCATCCTCGTGGATCACGCGATCGAGGTGCGGCGCGGGCACGGCGAGGGGGCGGGGGAGGCCATGGACGCCCGCACGGCGATGCTCCGCGCCGGCCCGGTGCGGCTGCGGCCGATCCTGATGACGTCGATGGCGACGCTGATGGCCGCGGTCCCGTCGGCGCTGGCGCTCGGCCCCGGCGCCGAGATCCGGGCCCCGATGGCCGCGGCGGTCATCGGCGGGCTCCTCGTCTCGACGGCGCTGAGCCTCCTCGTCGTGCCGGCGTTCTACGTGCTCGCCGACGACGTGCAGGGCCGCGTCGCGCGGCTCCGGGCGCGGCGCGCGCCCGCCGGGCCGGCGCACCCGGCCGCGCCGGAGGGCTAGGGCCGGTCGTCGGATGCGCGGCCCTGCCCGGGGAGCAGGGCTAGCATCGATGCCGATATTCCCGCGTATTTGGACCTGAACCACATCATCACGCTTGCCCAGCTGCGGCAGGCAGGGACAGTTTCATGACGACCTGGAGCCATGGAGTCTGCGAAACGAACGGCGTCGACATCCACTATCTCCGTACTGGAGGCGCCAAGCCTCCCGTCGTTCTGCTGCATGGATTGATGGGGAGCGGCGCCTGCTGGACGCCCTTGGCGCGGGCGCTCGAGGGTGAGTTCGACGTCGTCATGCCCGACGCCAGGGGGCACGGCGATTCGAGCGCGCCGCACCACGGGTACCGGTACGACGATCACGCGAGCGACGTCGTGGGCCTCATCCGCGGCCTGGGGCTCTCCCGTCCGGTCCTGCTCGGCCACTCGATGGGCGGCATGACCGCCGCGGTGGTGGCGAGTCGAGGGGCGGGGGGCATCCGCGGCCTCATCCTCGTCGACCCGACGTTCTTGAGCCCCGAGCGCCAGCGCGAGGTGCGCGACAGCGACGTCGCCGATCAACACCGCCAGGCCCTCGGCTTACAGAAGGCTGACCTCGTCGCGCAGGCCCTAGCCCGAGACCCGCGTCGCTCGCCCGAGATCGTCGAGCTTCAAGCCGAGGCGAGGCTGAAGACCCGCATGGACGCGTTCGACGTCCTCACGCCGCCCAACCCCGCGTATCGCGACGTGGTGAGCGCGATCGACGTCCCGAGCCTGCTCGTCATGGGTGACAGCAGCCCCGTCGTCACGCTCGAGATGGCGACGGAGCTGCGGAGTCTCAACCCACGCATACGAATCGAACAGGTACAGGACGCCGGCCACGGCCTTCCATTTCAACAACCCGAGCGCCTGGGAGAGGTGGTCCTGTCGTTCTTGCGTGAGCTCGCTTAGCTGCTCGTGCGCCTGCCCTCGGCCGGCTCGACCAGCATTGCCGCCGGGAGAGGCGTCTAGCGGGAGGGCGAGCGACGATTCGGGGCGCGCAGCAGGTTTGCCGACACGCCCTACTCGCTCACCGACACCACGTCCAGGTGCAGCATCTGGCCGGTGGTCGGCGCCGTGTCGTACGGTGGCAGCCCCTCGAAATAGTCCTCGGTCCAATTGGCGATCTGGCGTTCGTTGCCGTCGTTCATCACCACCTTGACCATGGCGCCGCCGTTGACCTGGATCGTCGCCTCGTAGTCCTCCTTGTGAATGTCGTGAGCGCGGTACTGATAATTGTTCAGCCAGTACGTCTGGCGCGGCTCGCTCACCTCAATCGAATATTGCTGGTAATTGATGGAATCGTTGGGGCCGATGCTACCACCGATCATGAACGGCTTCACGGGCATCTCCCCCCCCACGATGTCCGTCGGCTCCCAGATCCCGCGCACCCGCAGCTTGACCGAGTACGTCGTGTTCGGATCGCCGCCGAAGGTCACCTGTTTCTCGATGTGCTGGGTGTTAAGCGGATGATTGCACGTCGCCATGGGGGCCAGCGGCAAGGGCGTCGACGGGTCACACGGGGCATCGATAAACAGCTTGTCCAACCCGCTCGCATAGCTTGCCAGATCTGGAGCGGCGCCGCCGCCGCCTGCATCGACGGCACCACCGCCGCCACCCGAGCCACCGCCGCCACCCGAGCCCGACCCCGGCGCTGCTCCCGCGGTTCCCTCCATGCCGCCCGTCTCGGTGCTGCTGCATCCGGCGACCGTAAGCAGCAGCGCGAGCAGAGCCATCGCCGGCGTTGCGCAGATGCTCCGCATCCCTGCGGTATCGGGACTCGGACCGGGGTCATCGATGGCGGTGCGGTTCGCGCAGACGAGCCGCGCTCTAGCGAACGGAAAAATCCAGCTCATAGAACCAGTATCCTACGTTTGCGACGCGCCTGCAAGAGAGGGTAGGCCAATCGTGGACCGGCGTCATCACCAGATGCGTCGCGCCGTTGCGCCTCGGCTTGCGGAGGAGGTGTCCCACGCGGCCATCGGCCAGGATCGAGAGGCGCTCCAAGCTGAACGGCGGGCGCGCGCCGTGCCAGGACAATCGCTCGAGCCCTTCGCGATCCCCCGCGCGCCCGGTGATCGAACGGCCATGCTGCAATCCTCCACGGGTCGTTCGAGTGTCCTCGCCGCTGAGCTCGGTCGCGCTGACGCGACGGTCTGCGGCCTCTGCCAGCGTGATATAGGCAATATTGCACAGCCGAGTGAACTCGTTGGCTCTATTGGTTTTATCGGCGGAACGGTGGATCGTACTTTATTATATGTACGTTATGTCAACTGCCGGTCGGCGCCGTGGGCGGTCCGAACCAGGTGGTAAGGGCGTCACCAAGGCCCTGGTCCGTGCCTTCTCCGACCCACGCGACGTAGCCGTCAGGGCGAATCAAGACCGCGGTGGGAGCAGCGACCGCGCCCAGCACCGGGAGCTCCCACGCGCCGGCGTATCGCGCGTCGACTCGCCGGACCCGATCCGCCCACGGCGTGATGTCGAAGGCGCCGGGCTCGCCGAGGTTTAGGAACACCGGTCGGGCATCGTGCAGCAGGGCGAACACGCGCTGCGGGCTGTCCGTGGTGACCACGTCGAGATCGGGCATGCGACGCCCGAGCAACGGGTGTCCCTCGCCGAGATCGTAGTTGATGTCCACACCAGACATCATCGCGACGTATTGCTGGCGAGGCGCGTCCCTCTGCATCAGCTCGGACATCATCCCGCGCAAGGCCTCGATGCGATCGTCGCTGCGATCGAGCGCGGTGAGCGCCATGGTGTTGCGCAGCACGCGGGCACCGACTGGGTGCCGCTCGGCATGGTACGTGTCCAGGAGGCTCTCCGGCGATGTCCCGTGGACCACCTGGGCGAGCTTCCATCCCAGATTCACCGCGTCCTGCACACCGATGTTGAGCCCCTGTCCGCCCATCGGGGAATGCACGTGCGCCGCGTCGCCCGCCAAGAGCACGCGGTTGTTTCGGTAGGACGCCGCCTGCCGAGCCATAAACGATCGGCCGCCGGACAGCTCGACATCGACGCCTGTGTCGTCCTGCGCGAAGCCCGTGACCTCACTTCGGCGATAGATCGGCACCCCCAGCTCGGAGACCCAGTCGGCCAGGATGCGCTCGGTGCGGTGCTGCCAGAGCCCGAGATAGTAGTTGTGGCGAGCCGGGATGTCGCTGATGTCGAGAGTGCCCCGCGCGAAGGGCGCGCTCCGAAACACCTGCCCTTGCGAAATGAAGCGATCGGCGATTCCTCGCTGATCGAGCACCTCGATCGTGCGTATGTACAGCCCGCCTGCGCGCAAGCCCTCGAGGTCTTGGCTCTCACGCCGCTCGACGATGGCGACGTCGACCCTCGCCAACGCCAGCTCGCCCGCCAACATCAGCCCTGTCGGACCTCCTCCGGCGATCACAACCGCGTGCTTTGTCATGGCGACACCGCGTCCGGATTCGTCGTGCATTTCGATCCTCCTGTGCATGCCATCTCTGGCTTGCGGCCGGCGACCGTACGGCACGACCCGGGGCTTGCCGCAAGCCCCCGTCTCTGGCATACGTTGGTAGTGGAGAGAGGCGGGGGTGCTCTCCCCGGAGCGTTTTGTGTGTGCCGTCTCACAGAACGGCGGCGCGCAAATTTCAGCGAGACCCGCCTGTCCCGCCGGCGTTGTGGGTCAGCGGATCGGCGGCGAAAAGCTGTCCGTCCTCCGGTGGCGCACAGCTGGCGCCGGTGTCCCCTGCGCGGGAGCACGGCCATCAGGACAGCCGCGTTCCCGGCGAAGTAGAGACAGGCCGTCCCGATGCGGCGGGCTACCGTGCTTCACCTTGGATGACGAGGAGCGCCACGTCGGCTGACGACGGGTTCCACCCGGGCTGACGACGGGCTCCTCCCCGGCCGACGACACCCGCCGCCGCGATGACGACGGCGTTGCGCGCCGCGTTGTCGTGATCCGCGCGCGCGTTCGCCCACGCTCGCCGGCCCTATCGCCGCGAGGAGCTCCCGCTGCGTGCGCGCCTAGCGTGCGCCAAGCCCGGCAAACGACACCATGTGTACGCCGGCGAGTGGACCGGGACGATGGCGCTCACCAAGCCGCAGGCCGGCTCGAGCCTGGCCGACGTGCAGGCGCGCGCCGAGCGGACCGAGGCATGTTCCAGATGATGAACGAGGCCCGGATCATGGTGGGCGTCAACGCCGCCGCGACCGCCTCGGCGGCCTACCACGAGGCGCTCGGCTACGCGCTCGCCAGGCCCCAGGGCCGGCCGCTCGGCTCGAAGGCTCCGAGGTGACGCCGAGGAACGTCCGCCTCAATCGCCCTCGTAGACCAGCGTCGCGGGGTTCGTCCTACGGAACGTCAAATACCATCCGGCCTGCAGCGGCCCGCCGTCCGCGAACGAAGGCACCACCACCTCGAACATCTTCGTGCCGACGTCGTAACGCCGGACCTCTCCCTGGTGCTCCGGGGCCGAGAACTGGGTGAGGGGTAAGTAGAGTCGCCCTCCCGGGCCAAAGAGCAGCGCCTGGGCGGACGCGCGCGGCTCGCCGGCCCGATAGAGCTCGATCGAGTCGACGAACTCGCCCCGCTGGTCGAAGACGAGGATCTTGTCCGTGTCATCTTCGTCGCGCGGGAAGCTCGTGACATAGAGCCGGGGATGCGTTCCAGGGCCGAAGACCAGCCCTTCGGGCCGGTTGAAGTCGCACTTGCACTTGCCGCTGTCGATGAAGACGTCGATGAGCTTCCGCGTCCTCGGATCGAAGCGCAGCACCTGCCCGCTGGTCTGCTTCGGAACGTTGGACACATAGAGCTTCCCGTCTGGACCGAAGACCACGCCGCGCGGGAAGAAAGGCGTGGTGAGGCCGTCGGCGTCGAGCTTCCCGAGGAGCTCACCAGTCCGGCCGTGGTAGAGGGCGACCTGGCCCTCCTGTGTCACATTGGGGTAGCCGCCGAAATCAGCCACGTACAGCACGTTGTCCCTGAGCACCATCCCCCGCGGCGCGAAGGGCGAGTCCGGGTCCGACGATGCGACGATGGACCGGATGAGGCGACCATCGGCGCCGTCGAACTCGAGGACCTCGCCGTTGATCGGAAGCTCGACGTTCTGGTTGACCGCCAGCAGGTTCCTGTTCCTACCGAAGATGAGCCCCATCACCCCGTGCAGGCCGCCGGCGGCGGGCTCCACGAAGGGGGATCCCGTATACGTGAGCGACATCCAAGGATCGACCGAGAACGCCTTGACCGAGAAGTCGCCGTTGTCGCCGATGAACAGCGTGTCCTGAATCGATGGCTCCGGGCATGCTCCCTCGTCGGCGTGGCTCCGCACGGCGTTGTCCGCCTCGGTTGTCTCCGGCTCCAGCGCCGCGCACGACGCCATGAAGAAAGATAAGCCTATTACGAGCGAGAGCCCGTGTCTCGCTGCTGCTTGCGACGAACTCATGTTCCCTCCCCGAAGGAATGGCTGGCGTAACGGTCAGCCCGCCAGAACGAGGGAGAGCGTATAATGGGGATCAACAAAGTCAAATGGTGGAAAGCGGGCTAGCTAGGTGCGCAGGACGCCAGTCGGACGCGCAGCGCGGCTCGCTCCCCGCTGCGCTGACTCGCTGTGCCGGTCCGGGGGAGACGCTCGATCGCGGGCGCGGTGCGGTCGAAGCGGGCCTCGGCCCGAACCGACCGCACCGCGCGCAGGCAGAGGTCCCGCCGACGACGCGCCATCAGGGTCTATTCGTTTGCCGCCCTGCACCGCAAGTCATCCACGAATCGGGATGACCTCGGGGCCATCGAACGCGTCCTGACAATTGAACGAAGGATCACACGTGGAGAGCCTCGCCCAGAACACGGCTCTGCCGCCATGGAACGGCGCATCCGATTGGAAAAGGGTGACGCTGACATCTGCGACGTGCGGTGTTCCATCGCAGACCAACGATTGAACTTCCGCGCTGCCGCGCCCCTGCGCAACCTTGTTTCCAGACGCTTGCGTCACCTCGACATCGATACCGCCAAGGGTGGAACCTTCCGAGCAAACATACGTGACCGGAACTGTGATGAACGCTCGTGCGTCCAGCGTGGCCACCGAGCCGAGCTGGACCGTGGGTACGCTCTGGGCGAGCGCCGATGTCTGCATACAACAAATCATTGTTCCGGCGAGCATTGATGCCTGGGTAAGGTGCCCAATCGAACGGTTCATCCTCGGTCTCCTGTTTTCATCATGGGAAGGGGCGCGACGCATGATATTTATTGCACTGTGGAAGTTGGTGCAAGCTGGTAATCGCGAAACGAGGTCATGGGACCATCGAGCCATCGTTCCCCGCGCGGAAACACGATGTCGTGCAGGACGGAACAGGCTGTCGCCTCCACGGCGCTCTACGTCGCGTCCCAACGAGCTCCCAGCGCGCGACGCCGACGCCGGCATCTCGCCCCTTTGTGGCATCAAACCAGTGTCTCAGCGGTGGCATGACGGTCTGCTCGGCGATGTCCGACGTCTCCTTCGTCCGAGTCAAGCCCCGCGGGGACGGCGCCGGGCGAGCCGTCGTTCGCCCATACGACACCCGTTTGGCCCGTTGCCGAGCCGGCCCGCCGTGCTCCGGGCGCAGCGCTGCCTCGACGACCGGGGCGTGCGCTCGCCATGACGGGCTCGGGCGGTGTGCCCAGCTACGCCGCGTCGAACCCGAACGCCATCGGTTACCACGTTGGGTCGCGTGCGGGGTGCCGCTGCTGTCGGGCGCGAGGGTAGGTTGAGATGATCGAGGGTGCGGCGCACCGCCTTTGGGCCCGTGATCGTCGAGAGCACGCGCATCTCACGTTCGCATCTCGGGCATCGCAGAGCATCGAAAACGCGATCGGGCTCATGACGCGGTGAGTGCGTCGCCGCCGCGGTGTCTTCTGCAAGTACGCTATGCGCCCATAGGGCAGCAGCTCGATTCGCTCGACTGCGAAGGCCGGGCGGGCGCAGTACCGCATGAGCCGCTCGCGCCCCCGATCGTCATTGCGGGGTCAGGCGGGCGATCTCCTCCGCAAAGATGCGCTCCATGACCGCGAGGAACGTCGGATTTCTGGGCCGCGAGCGCACACAGCTCGAACGGCAGCGACATCACCCACTGCCTGACGGGTACGTTTGGGTCGGGGTGCCATGGAGCTGCCGGGTCCACCTCCGGATGACGACGAGCTCCCCCGCGGCTGACGATGGGTTCCCGCCGGATAGGACGATGGCACCCGGCCGGCCGACGGTGGGTTCCGGCCGGCTGACGATGGCACCCGGCCGGCAGACGACGGGCTCCTCCCCGGCAGACGACGCCCTCCGCCGCGACGCCGGCGGCTTCGCGCGCCGCGCCGCCGCGATCCGCCGGCGCGCGTCCGCCCGCGCTCGCTGGCCCCACGGATGAGCCAGGCCCTCGACATCCCGCCTCATCAGGGCCTAGCGTGCGCCAAGCCCGGGAAGCCCCACACCCCATGACCGCTCCTCAGAACCCGCTCCTCAACGACCGCGACGTCGAGTTCCTCCTCTACGAGGTGCTCGACGCGCCCCGCCTCTGCGAGCTCCCCTATTTCGCCGATCACACCCGGGAGACCTTCGACCTCTACCTCCAGAGCTGTCGCCGGTTCGCGCGGGAGGTGCTGTTCCCGACCTACCGGCCGGTCGACGCGTCGCCGCCGCGCTTCGAGGGGGGCGCCGTCGCGGTGCACCCCGCCCTCAAGCAGGTCTTCCGGCCGATGATCGACCTCGGCGTGCTCACCGCGGCGCGGCCGGCCGACGTCGGGGGCCAGCAGCTGCCCCTCGTGGTCGCGATGCTCGCCGGCGCATACCTGATGGCGGCCAACCTGAGCGCGTGCGGCTACCTCGGGCTGACGACCGCGGCGGCGCACCTGATCCAGACGTTCGGCGACGACGCCCTGAAGTCCACCTTCATGACCCGGCTGTACGCCGGCGAGTGGACCGGGACCATGGCGCTCACCGAGCCCCAGGCGGGCTCGAGCCTGGCCGACGTGCAGGCGCGCGCGGAGCGGACCGAGGCGGGGCACTACCTCGTCCGCGGGTCCAAGATCTTCATCTCGGGCGGCGATCACGACCTCGCCGAGAACATCGTCCACCTCGTGCTGGCGCGCATCGACGGCGCGCCGCCGGGCATCAAGGGGGTGAGCCTGTTCGCCGTGCCCAAGCGGCGGCACGAGGGCGGGCGGCTCGTCCCGAACGACGTCGAGGTCGCCGGCGTGATCCACAAGATCGGCTGGCGCGGGCTCCCGAGCCTCGCGATGAGCTTCGGCGAGCGCGGGGACTGCCACGGCTACCTCGTGGGCAACCCGCACCAGGGCATCTCCTACATGTTCCAGATGATGAACGAGGCCCGGATCATGGTGGGCGTCAACGCCGCCGCGACCGCCTCGGCGGCCTACCACGAGGCGCTCGGCTACGCGCTCGCCCGGCCGCAGGGCCGGCCGCTCGGCTCGAAGGATCCGAGGACGCCGCAGGTGCCGATCGTCGAGCACGCCGACGTGCGCCGGATGCTGCTCCGGCAGAAGGCCATCGTGGAGGGCAGCCTCGCGCTGGTCTCCACGACGGCGCGGTACGCCGATCTCGCCGCGCACGCCGCGGACCCGGCGGAGCGCGAGCGCGCGCAGCGGCTCCTCGACCTGCTCACCCCCATCACCAAGACCTTCCCCGCCGAGAAGGGCTTCGAGTCGAACGCCCTCGCGCTCCAGGTCCACGGCGGCTACGGCTACTCGAGCGAGTACCTCCCGGAGGCGTGGCTCCGGGACCAGAAGCTCAACGCGATCCACGAGGGGACGACGGGCATCCAGGGCCTCGATCTCCTCGGCCGCAAGGTCGTGGCCGGGGGCGGCGCGGCCCTCATGGCGCTCGGCGGCGAGGTCGAGCAGACGATCGACCGGGCGCGGCGGGCCGGCGTCGAGCCCGCGTGGTGCGAGCGGCTGGGCGCGTCGATGTCGCTGCTCGGGGAGCTGACGATGCACCTCGCCGAGGCGGGGTTGCGCGGCGACGTCGAGCGGATGCTGCGGCACAGCGCGGACTACCTCGAGCTCGCCTCGATCCTGGTGGTCGCGTGGCAGTGGCTCGCGATGGCCGCGGCGGCCCGCGAGGGGCTGGCCCGGGGCGCGTCGCCCGCCGGCTTCTACGAGGGCAAGCTGTGCGCGGCGCAGTACTGGTTCTCGACGGAGCTGCCGCGGGCCCCGGCGCTCGCGGCGCTCTGCCGGTCGGGCGAGGACTCGTACGCGAGGATGCGGCCGGAGTGGTTCTGAGGAGCGCGGGGCGCCGGGGCGCCTCGAGGGAGGAGCGATCGCCGCGCAGCTCGCGCGGGACGTCGGCTAGGTCGGCACCCGCACCCGCACCTGCGCACCGCCGCGCCCGCGCGCCGCCGAGCCCGTGGAGCTGCCCCCGGCATGTCCGCGGCGCAACATCTTGGAGAGCTCACCTTGTCCCTGTCCGGCCCTTACGCTAGTTGATGGATGCCACCTTCAGGGGTGGCCGGACAAGGGCAGGGTAAGCGGGCACACTCGACGCGGCGCTCCTTGCTTGACACGAGACCCAGGACTCCTTCACCAGGAGAGCGAGATGTACGTCCCGACGACGGCGATCCGGCCTCAGCTCGATATTCGCGCGCAGGCGCCCGTGCCGACGAAGCACGGTGTCTTTCAGATGCTCGTGTTCCACTGGGGGGGAGCGACGAACCCCGAGCAGGGGCTATCGCCCGACCACGTCGCGCTGATCATGGGCGACGTGCGGGGCAAGTCGGACGTCACGCTGCGCGTGCACTCCGAGTGCCTCACGAGCGAGGTGTTCGGGTCGCTGAAGTGCGACTGCCGCGAGCAGCTCGAGGCAGCCCAGGCCGAGATCGGCCGCCGCGGGCTCGGCGTCGTGCTCTACCTGCGGCAGGAGGGGCGCGGCATCGGGCTCGCCAACAAGATCCGCGCCTACCAGCTGCAGGCGTTCGGCCACGACACGGTCGACGCGAACCGCATCCTCGGGCTGCCCGACGACGCCCGCGGCTACGAGCCGGCGGCCGCGATGATCGATCACCTCGGCATCGAGTCGATCCGGCTGCTCACGAACAACCCGGACAAGGTGGAGGGGCTCCGCGCCCTCGGCGTGCGCATCTCGTCGCGCTCGCCGGCCGTCGTGCCCGCGAACCCCTTCTCGGCGCCGTACCTCGAGGCGAAGCGCCTCCGGATGGGCCACGCCATCCCGTCGCTGCGCGACGGCGCACCGGCCAGCGGCGCCGCCGCCGGCAGCGACGCCGAGTGACCCGACCGCGGTCCCCGCGGTCGCCTTTCGCTCACCCCCCGCTCACGGCGCCTCGTCGCCCTTCCGCGCGGTCGCGCCCATGACCGCGCGACGGTGCATCTCCTGCAGCGCCTCGCTCCGATCTCGTCGCTGGACCAGCTCGTCGAGGTCGCCGGGTCCGATCAGCACGACGAGCAGGCCCTTCTCCGCCTTGCGGAGCTGCAGCTCGGGCACGGTGTCCGCAATGCCGCCCGGGGCGACGAGCAACGCCAGCCGGCAGCGATCGAAGCGGCCTTCCATCTTGGCCCAGAGATCTCGGAGCTCCTTGCTCCCGACGTGCTTCGACCAGTTTTTGCACTCGACCAGGAGGTAGGGCGACTCCTTCTGCCAGAAGGGGTCCGTGGACCCGTTCTGGACGATGATGTCGATCTCCTCGACCTCGTTCCGGAGCCGGGTGTCCAGCCGCTCGAAGCCTGGGAGCGTCTTGAGGAGCAGCGCCATGAGGCGCTCGAGCTGGATGCCTCGCCGGTTGCGGTCGCGTTCCTTCTGCGCGTCCGCCCATGTCGCTCGGATCGCCCGCTCCGTCTCGTTCATGTCCAGGGTCGCGAGTCACCGTTCCCGGACGGCCTCCGCCGCGTTGCGCACCTTGACCCGCAAGAGCGCCTCGAAGACGGCGGTCTTCTCGAGGTAGTCGTACGCGCCCTCGCGGAAAGCGCGCTCGACGGCTTCCGTGGAAGCGTAGGCGGTCACCAGGAGGACCTTGGCGCCGGGCGCGCGCCGACGGGCCTCGCCGATGAGGCCCAGGCCGGTGTCCGGGCCGCCTGGGCCCTGGAGCTTCTGGTCCACCAGCACGACGGCCCAGCCTGGCTCGTCGAGCCGGCGCAGCGCCTCGGCGTGCGAGGTGGCGGTCTCGACGGCGTAGCCCTCGGCCGCGAGGATCTCCTCGTAGGTCTCCAGGAAGGGCGGATGGTCGTCCACGATGAGGATGCGTCCGTCGCCGCTCATGGTGTTCTTCCTCTCCGCAGCGGTATCACGATCTCGAAGCGAGCGCCTCCGAGCGGGCTGTCTCCGCACGCGACGGACCCGGCCATTTCCCCCTCGATGACCTGTCGAACCAGCGCCAGGCCCTGCCCGCTGCCGCCGGCGCGCAGCGCCACCCCGGCGTCGAAGATGGCGCGGCGCTGGTCAGGCGGCGCGCCGGGGCCGTCGTCGTCCACGCAGAGCACGAGCGCATCCTCTTTCACCCCGAGAGAGACCTCGACGATCCCTTCTCGACCGGCCACGGCCTGGGCGGCGTTCCGCAGCACGTTCGCGATGGCCAGCACGAAGCGACCGCGGGGGCCGACGACGGCAGGCGCTGCTTCGAGCGGCGCGCAGCGAAGATTGCCGTTCAGCTCCCCTGCGAGGCCGGCGACGGCGTCCCGCAGGGCGGCGGAGACGTCGAACGGCGCCGCCGGCTCGACGCCGAGGTTCGCGACCCGGAGCATCTCGTCGGCGAACGCGAGGGCGCGGTGGATGCCGGCGTCCACGCGGCCGCGATACCGCTGGAAGGGCTCACCGTCCGTCACCTGCCCGAGCTCGCGGACCAGGCGAGAGAGCGCGATCTGGGCGGGCACGAGCGCGTTGCGGATCTCGTGCACGACCATCCGGGCCTGCAGCGCGGTGGCGGCTGCTGCGCTCTCCCGGAGCGCCCGCTCCGGATCCGGGCGGATGCCGTCGAGCGCGAGCGCGACCTCGTCCCGCAGCAGCGCGTCCGCGAGCACCGCGAAGGGGGTCGCGCGCTGCTCGGCGATGTCCTCCAGGAGGGGCCGGACCCGATCGAAGACGGCGTAAGACCAGCCTTTGAACCCTCTCTCGAGATCCTGACCCTGGTACTGGAGCAGCTTCATCGCTCCGAGCCGGCGAACGGTGGCCAGCGAGAAGGGCCATGAGCCATCGAGCAGCTCGTCCGCCTCCACCTCGCGCTGTGGCTCCTTCAGCAGCTGCGCGGCGAGCTCCGGGGAGACCCGCCACTCGTCGGCAGGCCCGAGCGACTGCGCGGCCTCGAGCGCCAGCAACCAGCGCACCGCGTCGAGACCTGGGAGCTGAAGGAGCGTAGTGCCGCTCCTCGTCAGCGTATACCGGTCGGCGTGCTTGTGGGTCGCCCGGATCTCGAAGGTGTAACGTGCCGGGGACTCCCATCCGTATCGCGGGTAAGAGCGCTGCAGCCGCGCGCATGCAGTCTGGGCAATCCTGCCGATCTCTTCATCGAGACCTCGTGCGCCCGAGGTGTCCTCGGCACCGATAGCGAAGCCGATGGCGACATTGATGAGCTTTCCGAGCTCTTCCGCGGACGCATCCGGCACCAACGACTCGACGAGCTGATCCGCGACCTCCTCCACGAAGGTCGGCAGGTCCCATCTCATGTTGTAGAGGAGCTGATCTTCCTTGTGCCAGATGTCCCGCTGCCACCGCTCTGGCGGCGCGTCGCCAGAGTGCAGCTGCTTCCTGGAAGCCACGACTTCCTCCCACGCGGCGGCGAAGCGGCGCCGGTGCGCGGCGAGGTCCACGTGGACAGCGGGAAGCCCCTCCGGCGCGCGCGCGACGCGCTCGAGATAGCCCTGGAGCCTCTCTAGGTACCCCATGTCGCTACTCAAGCGGGGCCGGCAGCCGAGCCAACCGGCATCCGCGGGCCGCCAGGGTCGAGCGGCGAGCCTTGCGGCGCCCCCTCGCGGCCCCGCCTCCGAGCTCGCCGAACCAGGACCTACTTCTTCGCCGCGTCCTTCAGCCGCGCCTTGAGCTTCCCGGCGTAGCCCTCCTTGTTCTCCTGCTTCACCCGGCCGATCGCCAGCGCGTCCTCCGGCACGTCGCGGGTCACGGTGGTGCCCGTCGCCACGTACGCGCCCGCGCCGATCTTCACCGGCGCGACGATCTGCGAGTCGCTGCCGATGAACGCGCCGGGGCCGATCTCGGTCCGGTGCTTCCGGAAGCCGTCGTAGTTGCAGAAGATCGTCCCGGCGCCGACGTTCGCGCCCTCGCCGATGTCGCCGTCGCCGAGGTACGCGAGGTGGTTCGCCTTCGCGCCCTTGCGGACCACCGTCTTCTTGGTCTCGACGAAGTTGCCGATGTGCGCGTCGGCCTCGATCTGGCTGTCCGGGCGGAGGTGCGAGAACGGCCCGATCTGCGCGCCGGCGCCGATCGACGACTGCGACGCGACGGTGTACGGCTTCACCGAGGCGCCCGCCTCGACGACCACGTCCGTGAGCACCGAGCCCACGTCGACGCGCGCGCCCGCGCCGATCCGCGTCTGGCCCCGCAGCACCGCCGCGTGCTCGATCACGGCGTCCGGCTCG
Source organism: Sorangium cellulosum So0157-2 (assembly GCF_000418325.1). GTDB lineage: Bacteria > Myxococcota_A > Polyangia > Polyangiales > Polyangiaceae > Sorangium > Sorangium cellulosum_D. Next base: position 9,223,011 of record NC_021658.1, on the reverse strand, counting down.
ACGACCACGCCGGCGTCGACGCGCGCGCTCGTCCGGATCGTGACGCCGCTCCGGCGCAGCCGGTCGGCGATGCGGCCGTAGAGCACCTCCTCGGCGGCGGCGAGCTGCGCGCGGTCGTTGATGCCCACGAGCGAGCCGGCGTCCCGCGCCACGACCACCGCGGCGCCGCCGGCCTTCGCCGCCTGCGCGACGATGTCGGTCAGGTAGAGCTCGCCCTGCGCGTTGTCGGTCGTGAGCCCGGCGAGCGCGCGCTCGAGGAAGGCGCCGCGGGCGAGGTACACGCCGGGGTTGACCTCGGTGATCGCGCGCTCCTCCGGGCTCGCGTCCTTGTGCTCGCGGATGCCGATCACGCGCCCCGCGCCGTCGCGCAGGATCCGGCCGTAGCCCGTCGGATCGGCGACCTGCGCGGTGAGCATCGCCATCGGCGCGCCGCCCGCGCCGTCGAGCGCCCCGCGGAGCTGCGCGAGCTGCTCCGGATCGAGCAGCGGCGTGTCGCCGCACAGGATCAGCACCGCCTCGGCGGTCGCCTGGAGGTGCGGCATGGCGCAGCGCACCGCGTCGCCGGTGCCGCGCTGCTGCGGCTGGAGCGCGGTGCGGACGTTCTTTCCCTGGGCGCCGAACGCCCTGTCCAGGTAGGCGGAGACCTCGTCGCGGCCGTGGCCGACGACGACCACGACGTCCGAGGCGCCGGCCGCGAGGGCCGCGTCGACGACGTAGTGGATCATCGGCCGGCCGCAGAGCTCGTGGAGCACCTTCGGTCGGGCGCTCTTCATCCGAGTCCCTTGTCCGGCAGCGAGAACGACAGCGGTGAGCGGGGTGGGTTGGGCGGTCGCCATCGCCCCGGAGCCTATCATCCTCCGCCCAGCCGCCGTCCCGATCGCGCACGGCGAGCCTGGAAAACGCGCACTATGTCCTCACCGCCCTCACCCGCGCGGGCGGGAAGCCCTACGCGCCTTCGGGGGAATCGTCTACCCTGGCGCCGTCTCGGGGAGGTTTCCTCATGCGCACGCGTACGCTGCGTTCCTCGGCCGCTGGTGTGCTTCGGCTGGCTGCGCTCGCCGCGTCCGGCGCGGTCGCCGTCTCCTGTCACGAGCCGCTCGACACGGCGCGGAGGGCGCCCCCCAAGGCGACGCTGGGCGACGACGTCTTCGGCGTGCTCTGCGACCGCGTGGGGGCGTCGAGCCTCTACGAGGACCACACGGGCGCCTCGTACCAGCGCGTCTGTCACTACGACGGCGCGGGCGTTTACCTGGACGAGGTCGACGTCTCGCTGCTGCCGCCCGTCTCCGGCGAGCGGGCGGAGCGGGCGCGCAGGCTCGGCGTGGCCAAGGTCGAGGCCATGGCCCGGTGGCGCAAGGACCTCGTGCGCGCCGTCAACGCCGCGGTCCCGGACGTCGAGATCGACAACGTCGCGGCCGGCGAGGGGGGCGGCAAGATCCGGCTGCACGACGCCTTCCTGAGCCTGTCGCAGACGATCGCGCCGCTCTACGAGGCGAACCCGTTCGATCCGGGCCCGGAGGCCAGGGCGGTCCTGCCGGCGTCGACGCAGGGGATGGGGCGGCTCCTCGACGCGCTCATCCACGGCAGCGAGGAGAGCGCGGCCCGGGTCGAGGGGGAGGAGAAGGCGCGGCGAGAGCGGGCGCCGATCGCCTGCGAGCGGGAAGCGGAGGGGGAGGGGGAGGCAGAGAGGAGCGCGGTCGCCTGCGCCCTCTCCGGGATCTGGGGGCGAACGGGGTATCGCTCGGCGGACGCGGGGCTCGGCGCGGCGCGCGCGGCGCTCGCGTACCCGGGCCTGCGCCCGATGACCGTGGCGGCGCTCGACGCGATCGGCCCCGGCGGCCCCGGGGCGCCCGCGCTCCAGGCGCTCTTCGCGGCCGGCAAGCGCGAGCTGGCCGCGCTCTCGCCGGAGGAGCGGGCGCCGCTCTCGGTCGACGCGCCCACCGCCCAGCCGAACCGCCCGCGCACGCTCCTGGAGCTCGCGCAGGCGGCGCTGCTCGCCGAGGACGACGCGTTCGCGGCGCCGCCGTCGAGCTTCGTCGCCCGCCGCGACCGGCGCGGGTGGGTCCTCCCGCAGGGCGGCGGGGTCCCCGCGCCGTTCGCCGACGCCGACGGGGACGGGCTCGCCGACGTCGACGCCTCCGGCAGGTTCGTCGACGGGCGCGGCGCGCCGCTCGCGATCGACCCGCCGTTCGCCATCCCCGGCGTCACCCCGCCGCCGCGGGACGACTTCGGGCGCCTCTCGCCGGAGCGCTACGCCTACGTCGACACTTCCAGGACGCTCCTCGGCGCGGCGCTGCGCGCGATCGTGCCGCTCGTCGACGGGACCCGGTACGCGCGCAAGGACGACCCCGAGCCGTGGAAGACCGAGCACGAAGGGCTCATGTACGCCCTCGCCGGCGCGACCGTGCTCTTCGGCGACCGCGAGGAGGCCTGCTACGACTTCCGGACCGATACGGTGTTGCCGGCGGATCCGAGCTGCAAAAAGCACGATGACCGCCTGTCGTACCGACGCTTCCGCGGCGAGGACTCGCCGCTCGCCGACCTCGCGCACGCGGTCGGCCAGGTGCTCGCCGACAAGGACTCGGACGTCCTCCTCCTCACGCTGATCGATCTGCTCGAGAACCACGAGGCGGAGCTCGCCCGCATGATGGGCGCGGCGCTTCGCATCCGCGATCTCGCCCGGGAGCACGACCGGCTGGCCGCCGAGGGCAAGGAGCCGGCGGCGCAGATCGACGGCGAGGCGCCGCTCTGGGACGAGGTGGCGGCGGTGCTCGACCGGGCCGTCGAGCAGCCGGGGCTCGTGCCGCGCCTCGTCGAGGCGCTCGCGAGCGACGCGCTCCTCGCCCCGCACGGCAGGGCGAAGCACGCGGGCGACGCGATCGCGGCGATGCTCAGGTACCGCGATCAGTACGCATACGACCCGGAGGACCTGAACGGCCCGGCGATCAACCTCACCGTGGGGGCGCCGTCGACGTCCGATCCGAAGACGCCGGTGGATCCGACGAAGCCGAAGATCGGCGACAACCGCTCGGCCATGGAGCGGCTGATGCACCTGATGCACGACACCGCCGGCGTGAGGCAGTGCAACAAGCGGGACACGGAGCTGAGCGTGTTCGGCGTCTCGGTGTCCTGCCCCGGGTGCGATGCGCCGTGCGAGCTGTTCCAGATCGACAACCTGGCGGCCTTCTACCTCGACTCCCTCCTCCCCGAGGGGCACGACAAGAAGGCGGAGCTCAAGATCAAGCCCTCGGTCCTCTCGGCCCTCGTTCCGGATTCGGTGCTCGAGTTCTCCAGCGGCATCGACGGATTGACGAGCCACCCCACGCCGGCCGCGCTGAGCCGGCTCATCTACTTCGGGGCCGACTCGGACGAGTTCCCGAACCTCGTCGATCTCGACCCGCTGCGCGAGCTGACCAACGAGACGACGAACGATTTCATCTCGGGGACGCTCGAGCCGGCCGGCACGATCCACTGCCCGAAGAACGAGCTGGGCGTGAACGAGTGCAGCTCCCCGGAGAACCTGATCCGGATCCGCCACCCGGGGACGACCTTCCTCATCGAGCGGCTCGGGCTCGGCGCGTACCTGAGCCCCATCGTGGCCGCGTTCGCCGAGGTCGCCCCGGACACCGCCGGGGAGGAGATCTTGATCGATCTCTTCAGCACGGCGTACCGGCACTGGCCGGGCAAGGAGCACGGGCCGGAGTGCATCAAGGCCGGCTCGCCGGCGACCAACACCGCGTACTGCTCGGAGGCGGGGGCGAACACGTACGAGCCGCTCATGGCCGACGCGCTCCAGGCCGAGGATGTCCTGGCGTCGTCGGTGGCGTTCGCCCGGACGCTGGCCGACCCGTCGGCCCCGGTGACGGTGCAGCGCGGCCCCGGGGCCGAGGCCGAGCCGCGGCAGACCTGGACGAAGGCGCAGGCGATCGAGAAGCTGGCGCGGATCTTCTTCAGCGCCCGCTACGCGGCCAACGTGGGGATGGTCGACCGCCACGGAAAGAAGCAGGCGACGTGGGCCGACGGTCGGACCCAGGACCAGCTCACCGGGTTCACCCTGCTCGCCGACGCGCTGAACGGCATCGACGCGCGCTTCGCGCGGAGCGCCGCGCCCGACGCCGCGGCGCGGAAGGGCCAGTGGGAGCGGGCCACGAGCGAGCTCGTCGACGCGCTCCTCGCGGTCGAGGGGTCGGGGCCGGAGACCCGGTTCAAGAACCGAGCGCTCCCGAGGATGGGCGCCGTCGCCCTGCGCGTCCTCCGCGAGCAGCTGAACGCGCGCTGCCCGGATCGCGAGAGGACCGGGCGGTGCGCCTGGGCCCAGGAGGAGCTCGGCGCGAAGGTGAGCGACCTCGTGAGCCACCCGCTGTTCGCCGCGGCGGTCGACGTCTCGGAGGCGATCCGCGCCCACGAGCCGGCGCGGCGGGAGCTCGAGCGGTTCCTCACCTACCTGCTCGACGCCGGCGCCGACGACGCCCCGCTCCGCGCGCTGCTGCCGGCGCTGGCCGACGTCCTGCAGCTGCTCGGCGACGAGGACACCCTGATCCCGGTCCTGAAGGCCGCGTCGACCGCGCTGACCCCGGGGGGCGACCGCGGCGGCCCGGGCGCGGCCGACGCGGGGCTCGCGGCGCTCAAGGCGCTCAACGACGACCGGTACGACCGGTACCACGCGATGGATCACGTCCTCCCCGCGCTCGTGACGCCGATGAAGGACGACGGCCGCGCGCCGCTCGAGGTGTTCGTCGACGCGTTCGCGGACGTGCACCGCGTGGAGGCCGCGAGCGGCGAGCCCCTGGCGGCGGAGGACTACCGGCAGGCGCTTGTCTCGCTCCGGGACTTCCTGACCGACGAGACCCGCGGGCTCGAGCAGATCTACGCCATCCTCCGGAAGCGGCCCGTCGAGTGAGCCGCGCGCACGACACCGCGATCCGCGCCGCGCTCGCCGCGGCGACCGCCGCCGGGGCGCTCGCGCTGCTCCCGGGCGACGCCGGCGCGGCCGGGCTGTACTTCACCGATCGCGGCGTCCGCCCGCTGTCGCGCGGCGGGGCGTACATCGCCGGCGGCGACGATCTCGGGGCGATCGCCTACAACCCCGCGGGCGTCTTCGAGGCCGGCACGCAGATCCTCGTCGACGCCGGGCTCTTCGAGTGGCGCAGCGAGCACACGCGCCAGGCGATCGTGCGGCAGGTCGACCCGAACACCGGCGAGCCCACGGGCGCGAGCTTCGTGCAGACGATGGATCCCGTCACCGGCAGCGCCCCGGTGCTGCCGATCCCCACGCTCGGCGCGTCGTTCCGGGTCGATCCGCGGTGGGTCGTCTGGGGCGGCGTGTGGACGCCGTACGCGGCCCTCTCCAGCTACCCGGAGCAGGTGAAGGGCGCGCCGGCGCCGCAGCGGTATGCGCTGATCACCCTCGAGGGCTCGGCGCTCGCGTTCGTCGGGGTCGGCGCGGCGTACGCGCCGTCGCCCAGGTGGCGCCTCGGCGCGGGGATCGGCGCGGTGGTCGGCACGTTCAACAGCCGCGTGATCGTCTCCGGGTGCGTCCCGGAGCGGATGTTCTGCGCGCCCGAGGATCCGGAGTGGGACATCGAGTCCGAGCTCACGGTCGCCCCGATCGTGGCGCCGACGGGCCAGGTCGGGGCGCTCTTCATCCCGACCCCGGCGTGGCGCATCGGCCTGGCCTTCCAGCTGCCCGCCTGGGTGCGCGCGCCCGCCACCTTCCGGGCGCGGCTCCCCGCGGCGCCCGTCTTCGAGCGCGCCGTCCAGGAGGGCGAGGACGCCGACGTCTCGTTCGATCTGCCCTGGATCCTGCGCGCCGGCGTGGAGGCGCGGCCCGTGGAGGACCTGCGCGTGGAGCTCGGGCTCGGCGTCGAGGGGTGGGGCATGCACGACGAGGTCGTGGTCGAGCCCGACGGGGTGGTGCTCCGGAACGTCGCCGGCTTTCCCGAGGAGTTCCGCGTACCTCCGGTCACGCTCCCGCGGCGGTTCGAGGCGTCGTTCTCGGCGAGGCTCGGGGGCGAGTACGCGTTCGAGGCCGCCGGCAAGCGGTGGGCGCTGCGCGCCGGCGTGAGCCTCGAGCAGAGCGCGGTCCCGCCCGAGTACGTGTCGGTCCTCACGATCGACGCGCCGAAGGTGACGACGGCGCTCGGCGCGGGCGTGCACCTCGGTCGATGGCGCCTCGACGCGACCTACGCGCATGTGTTCGCCGCGGACGTGCGGGTGGATCCGAGGGAGGCGAGGCTGCCGCAGATGAGCCCGGTGCAGGGCAATCCGCCGGAGAACCCGAACATGATCAACGGCGGCGCCTACAGCGTCCGCGCGAACGTGGTCGGGCTGGGGGTGGCGTACACGTTCGAGGACGCGAGCGAGCCGAAGGCGCGATGACGCGACGAGCGCTGCGCCCGGCTGGATCGCCGCGCGGCGCGCTGGCCCGGCAGCGCCTTCAGGCCGCCGCGGGGACGGCGGCCTGAGGGCCTGATCTGCTTGTGTGAGCGCGGGCGGCGGCGCTAGACGGCCCGCAGCTCGCGCAGGCGCTCCGTGAGCCGGGGCTCGTCCAGCCAGCTCAGGTCCTTGTCGACGCTCGTCTCGATGTGGTTGCTGACCTGCTTGCTCACCGTGCCGCGGAGCAGGCCGAGGAAATGCGGCGGCGCGATGAGCACCAGCGAGTCGTAGGCGTGCTCGTTGAGACCCTTCTCCAGCACCTCCGCGAGCTCCTGGGCGAACTTCTGCTTCTCGACCTCCTTGGGATCGGTGTCGGGCGCCGCGCCGGGCCGGCCGAGGTACGTGCCGCCCCCGCCGCCGCTGATGTTGCCGTTCCCGCCCGGGGTGCCGTTCGGCTTCCGCCCGTGCGCGTCGGCCATCAGATCCCGCACGCGCGCCCGGCTCTCCTCATGACTGTAGGACTCGAGCAGGGTAAAGCCTTTGCCCGCAGGCTCTTCACGATAGAGCTGGGCACGGCTTGCGTCGGAGACCAGGATCCACGTCTTCCGTGCTGCCTTGCTTGCCATAAGCCTCCACAGGGAATCAACGCTTCCCTTGGGTTACGTTAAAGACCGACCCCCTCCATCGCAAGCGGCCGGAGAGCCCAAACCGACGAGATTCGACCGGATTGCACGCGAGGGCGCCGGATCGAGCGGGCTCATCCACTTTGATGTGCGTGAATTCGAGGGGAACGGGAGAGGGGGAGAGCGGCTCAGGAGGTTGTTGAGTGCGAAATACGGTGTTCGGTGTACGAGCCGAGGCCGCAGCGGGCGGGTCGGTAGTTCGCGACAGCGGTGCTCGCCCTCACGCTGCGCGCAGGCCGCGGCCCGACCAGCTCCGCCCACCCGAAGTCCGGCCGGGGAGTGGCCGGGCTTCGGCGGCTTCGCGACGGCTTCGCGCGGGCGGCCTCAGCCTGGTTTCCTCGGGTCTCCGCCCTGCTCCGCACCCTGGCGTCCGCTTCGCCGCCGCCGCAGTTCCGCGCGCCAGCCATCGCCGGCGGGGCTGCTCGGTCTGGTGCCAACACCGGAGGGGCGAGCACGGGTTGACCGGGCGCCCGGGTAGGACAGATGCGGAGATCCGCAACGACGAGCCAGGTCGGCGCGGCTCCCTTCGCCCCTTGTCCCCCCAGGAGGTCCGTCGCTTCGTACGTGGATCAGAAGATCGCCGTCATCAGCGCCTAGACATGCCATAGATGGACATGCCGCCGGCCGCGCCTTTCTTCGTCACAGACATGTCGGAGTCCATATCGCCGCCGCTGATGTGGGGGTAATGCATGACGGAGCTGATGTCGTAGTCCGTCAATGCGCGCCAGGTCGGACCGGTATCACCTTTCACGCTGGACGGTGAGAGAAACCACTCGTGACGGGAGCCGAGGACGTGCCCCAGCTCGTGACGCAGCACGCCCGCTGTCGTCAGGTTTGGTGCGTTAACTGTTCCGATCGCGGCGAGGGAGGCGCTGGAAGCGGACAGTCAGCGTGCCTCGGGCCAGGGTGCTCAGCTCGTCTTGATCGTGAGCTCGTTGCCGCGCCCCGCGTCGAACGGGAGCGACTGGGAGAGATAGCCGTTCTGCGGGTCGCGCACGTAGTCGATATAGCCCGAGGCCTGCTCGAACGCGTTCTCGCCGATGATGATCGCGCCAGGCTTCAGGTGCGGCTCGAGCAGCTTGAGAACGTCGAGATAGAGGGTGAAGGCGCCGTCGAGCAACACCATGTCGATATCACCGCCGACACCGGACTTGAGGGTCTCTCGAGCATCACCGGCCCGGAGCTCGACGAGCTCGGACAGCCCGGCGGCGGCGACGTTCGCCCGCGCCCGCTCGACCTTGCTGGGCACGAGGTCGGTCCCGATCACGCGGCCGCCGCCCATATCGCGCAGCGCGGCAGCCAGGTAGATCGTGGAGACCCCCATCGAGGAGCCGAACTCCACGATCCGCTTGGCCTTGCATGCGCGGGCACACAGATAGAGGAAACGTCCGAACTCCGGGGAGACATTGAGAAAGTTCTCCGCGAAGCCGTTGTACGTGCCTTTCAGATCGCTGGCTTCGTCCTTGAGGACCTGGTCGATCATCTCTTCTCGGGTGGACGCCTCCCTCCCGGCGTCAGCGGCGAGCGGCGCGTCAGCCGCCTCCGCTTCCTGGTGAAGGCGCTCGAGGACCTCTGCGACCTGGCCTTTGCTGATGGAATTCATGCCTGCGTTTCCTTTCTCTCTGAATGAACGACCATGACCATGCGAGATGGGTACCGTTTGACAACCGAGTCGTCCAGGACAATATTGGTATCGGTTTGAGACCTGTTGAGCATCGATGAAGGGCTGCGGCCGGCCCTGGGATCGAGGAGCATGCCGATGGAACTCCGTCACCTGCGCTACTTCATCGCCATCGCCGAGGCGGAGAGCTTCAGGCGCGCGGCAGAGAAGCTGCACGTATCACAGTCGCCGCTGAGCCGTCAGATGCAGCAGCTCGAAGAGGAGATCGGCGCGGAGCTCTTCGAGCCATCGGGGCGCGGCGTGAAGCTCACGCCCGCCGGGCGGCTGCTCCTGGACAGAGCGAAGGCGATCCTCTCGGGCGTGGACGCCGCGGCCAAAGAGGTGAGGGAGACGGCCGAAGGCCAGATCGGGACCGTCACGATCGGCTTCGAGAGCGGCTCTGCGTATGTCGGCCCGCTGTCGACGATCCTCACGCGGTTTCGGAAGCAGGCCCCTCGAGTGAACGTGGAGCTCGTGCCCATGAGCAGCGCCCAGCAGTGGGACGCCCTGCGCGCGGGGCAGATCTCGATCGGCTATGGGAACTACGTCCCGGATGACGCCTCGCTCGAGAGCGTCGTGCTTGCCCGGCATCGCCTCGGGATCGTCGTGCCGAAGCAGCACCCTCTGGCGACCGCCTCCACGATCAAGGTCAAGGACCTGGCGACCGAGCCCATGCTGATGGATCCGCGGAAGAGCAACCCTCGTTTGTATGACGACATCATCGCCGCCGTTCGCGCGCGCGGCGTGACCCTCAACGTGGCTTCGGAGATCCTCGACGGAGAAGCCCTGTTGACGCTCGTGGCGAGCGGCTTCGGATTGACCTTCGGCGCGGAGCCCGCGGCGCGCTTCCTCGATGTCGGCACCGCGATCTGGAAGCCGGTCAGCGATCTCGGCCTGGAGATGCGCAACATCGCGATGTGGCGGCCCGACGCGCAGTCCCCCCTGCTCCGGCCGCTCGTTGACCTGGTACGTGAGTTCGGCGCCGCTCCTCGCGATCGGGAGAGGGGCCTGCGCGGACGCGAGAGCGAGCGCCAGCGTCGGCCGCGACGCGGGGAGGTGCGGTGAGCAGCGCCAGCGACATGGCGGGCCCCCGGGCGCACTCCTGACCAGGGCGCGACCCCGGCATCGCGAGATCGGCGCGGGCACGGCCGTGGCGCTCCGCCGTACCCGGGGACGAGCTACCGCCCCGCGCCTCGTACCGGAGAACCCGCCGCTCGTCGGACAAAACCCCTGGCTGGTCATCCTTCGCTCGATCTCGCCACCTCGTCTGGCAACGTGGCTGCCCTATGACATCCCGTACACGACGAGATCCTCTGCCGAGGGTCGTTGCCCTCACCGCGCTGGCTGTCCTCAACCCCGCCTGCGGATCGAGCCCCGGTACGCCGGACGCGCCCGACGACCTCCGCGACGAGCTGGAGCGCCGCCTCGACGCCGCGGCGATGGCCGGGTTCTCCGGATCGGCGCTGGTCACCGTGGACGGGGGCACGGTGCTGGCGCGCGGCTACGGCCTCGCGGACCGAGACGACGGCGTGCCCAACGCCGCCGACACCGCGTACGATTTCGGATCCGTCATGAAGGACCTCACGGCGGCGGCCATCTTCAAGCTCGAAGGCGAGGGCAAGCTCAGGGTGACGGCCGCGCTCGCGACCCTCTTCGACGACGTGCCGGCCGACAAAGCCGAGATCACCGTCCTGCAAGTCGTCCAGCACAGCGCCGGGTTCGACGAGTATCACGACACCGAGGGAGACTTCGAGCCCATGGCGCGCCTCGAAGCCCGCCAGCGGATCTTCGCGCAGGAGCTGCGGTTCGAGCCGGGAAGCGAGGTCGAGTACTCGAACTCGGGCTACACGCTGCTGGCCGACGTCGTCGAGACCGTCTCGGGGCGGGGGTTCACCGACTACGTGCGCGACGAGCTCCTCACGCCGGCCGGGATGCAGCACAGCGGCTTCTTCGGCGACCCGGTATGGGAACGGGTCGACACCGCCATCGGGTACGGCGACTCGACGTTCGGGAGCAACGACCCGGCCGCGTGGCCGTACACGTGGTCGCTGGTCGGCAATGGCGGGCTGGTCACGACGGTCTCCGATCTGGAGCGCTGGCTGGTCGCCGTCTGGGGCGGGGACGTGCTGGACCCGGCCGCGCTCGACGCCTACCGGACGCTGTACCTCTCGGGCGCGAGCTTCGAGGGCAAGACGGTGTACGGCTACGCCGGGGGCAGCGACTTCGGCTTCGGGGGATACGCGGCCGACTGCCCGGAGGCGAACACCCGCGTCATCCTCGGGACGAACGCGTCCGACGCGTTCGATATCGAGCAGCTCGGGGGCGAGCTGGCCAAATTCGTTCTCTCGGCGAGATAGGACGAGCTCAGCCTGGCTGACGGATGCCCACGGTGTTCTCCAGCAGCTGCTGCCGGACCTCCCGCGCCCGATCGCGCGACACGGGGACGCGGAGCGTGGGGCCGACTTCGACGAACAGCTCTCCCGCGAGCCGGCTCAGCCCCTGCACGTGCGCGGGGGCGATGAGCCAGTTGCGGTGCACGCGTAAAACGCGGCTGCCCAGGGCGGCCCCGAGCGCGTTGAGGGAGAGGTCCATCGAGAAGACACCATCGACGTGGTGGACGTAGGTGAGGCGATCCACCGTCTGAAAGGCAAACATGCCATCGAGATCCAGGAAGACGAGGCCGTTGCTCTTCCGGGCGACCAGGCGCCGCCGCGCGGCGCCATGGGGCGGCGGCCGGCGCCGCTCGAGCAGCCGTGCCGCGCACGTCGTGACGCGATCGAGCGTGAACGGCTTCAGGAGATAGTCGACGACGCCCAGCTCGAACCCGTCGAGCGCGTACTGCGCCGAGGCGGTGGCGAGCACCACCGCCGGGGGGCTCGCCAGGCCGGCGAGCGACCGGGCGAAGTCGAGCCCCGAGCGATCCCCGGGCCGATCGACGAGGCGGACGTCGACGAACGCGACCTCGATGCCGAGCTCGGGGCGCTCGAGCACCTCTCGGGCATCCTCGACGCTCGTCACCGCGGCGATGTCCCCGAAGCTCCCCGTGTCGCGCAGCAGCTCTACGAGGAAGTTGCGAGCAGGCCATTCGTCGTCGATGATCAGCGCGGACAGGGGCTTCATGCGCTCCTCTTTGGCAACGCGATCTCGACGCGTGTCCGGCCGGGCTCCGCGTCGATCCGCAGCGAAGCGTGGGCGGACTCGAGGGCCATGCGGCGCCGCACAAGGTCCAGACCCCGGCCCCCGGGCCGGGCGGCGCCCGGGTCGAAGCCGGGCCCGTCGTCCTCGACGGTGCAGCGCAAGCGGTCCGCGTCGTGGGCGATCCGCAGGGCGACACGGCCGAGGCCCGGCCGGCGGAGCGCGCCGTGATGAACCGCGTTCTCCAGCAGCGGCTGCAGCAGCAATGCCGGAAGGACGCAGTCCTCCGCCGAGCGGTCCACGTCCCACGCGAACGCGAGCCGCCCGACGTGCCGAGCCTCCAGGATCCGAGCGAAGCCCCGGAGCCAGCTCACCTCCTCGCGCACCGTGTGATGGTGGCGTCGCGACTCCTGCATGGCGTCTCGCAGCAGGTCGCCGAGCGTCCCGATGAGGTCGCGGGCTTCGCGCGGCTCTTCGGTCACGAGGCCCGCGATCGTGTTGAGGGTGTTCAGCACGAAATGGGGCTCGAGCGCGGCGCGGATGCGCGCGAGTTCGGCCTCCTGGCGGAGCGCGTGTCGCTCCTGCTCCAGCCTTCGCTCGGCGCCGATCCGGCGCGGCAGCTCGACGAGCAGGGCCCAGAAGCCGAACAGCGCGTCACCGTCGAAGAAGCCGACGACGGCGGTGGCCCCAAACGTCTGCCGCGGGCCCTCGGCGAAGGCGTCGGGCAGCGCCATGACGAGCAGGAGGGCGGCGAGGTGGGTCAGCGAGCTGGCGATCCCGGCCGTCAGCGCGAGGGTCAGCAGCTGCCGCCAGACGGGCGTGCGCTGCGGGTCGAGCCTCTGCGCCACCACCGTGAGCGCGCCGAGCACCGCCGACACCCACGCCGCGATCCCCAGCGCTTCCCGGGCGTCGAGCCTGCTGGTGCTGACCCAGTCGAGCAGCCAGAGCACGGCCGTCGTGATCAGCACGGCCTTGCCGAGGTGGGCCTTCCCGTGGCTGGAGGGCTCGTGCGCCGCCGCCGCGGCGCCACCCGTCTGGGCTAGCATGGTCCGGGCTGGGCCATGGGTTCGTGGGAAACGACATCACGGGAACGTGGCGTCCGCAACGTCATCGCCGCGCGACGATCGGCGAAGGAGAGGCGCCGAGCCACCGCGTGTCCTGTCAGGCGCCCTGAACGGCGCTCACCGGCGCTCCCACGTTCGTCGCCGCCGTGCGTCACGCGCCAGCAACGCCGCGAGCGCGGCGCGTCCGGCCGTTCGCGGTGATCCGCGACCGGATCGCGAGCGCCTACCGGCGCCGACGCCGGAGAACGAGCGCAGAAGCGACCAGCGAGAGAGCGGCGGCGAGCCCGCCGTTCCGAGTGCCCGCGCCGGTCCGGCAAGCGCACGAGCCGCTTGAATCGTCGCCGGCCGCGTCGTTCCCACCCGAGCCACTGGCAGCTTGCGTGCTGTCGTTGCCACCGCTGCCAGGCCCACCGGAGGGATCGGCGCTGCCGCCGCTGCCCGAGCCAGCGGTGCCGGTCGCTCCGCCGGTGCCTCCGGTGGCCGAGCCGCCGCTGCCCGAGGCCGCGCCCCCGGCGCCGCCGCTGCCGCCGGCACCGCCTCCGCCGCCTCCGTCGCCCCCGTCACCCGGCATGGTGGGTCCGGTGAACCGCCACCAGTTGAACTTGAAGAGGTCGCCGTTGCCGCCGACGAACTTCAGGAACAAGTCGTGTTTCCCGCTGCCCCCGCTGACCGCACAGGTCTTGGTGGTCCAGGACGACGCGCCCGAGACGTCGCACGTCCCGAGCAGGGTGCCGTCCTGACTGTCGAGGTGGAGCTCGATCTTCGCGTTGCCGGCCGAGGACGATACCCGAGCCTCGAAGGAGGTCACGCCGTCCAGGAAATCGACGTTCTTCACCTTGATGTAGTCGCCATTGCTGATGGACGTGACGTTCATGCCGGCGCCGGTGTCGGTGCACACCTCGGTCTTGAGCCCGGACGAGAAGGCGATGGTCTCGGCCTCGACTTGACTGAACGGATTCAGCGTGTCGACGGCGGACGGTCCGCTCGTGGACATCGTGATCTTCGGAATGCTGCCGTCGGCGCCGTACGTGAACTCCTCCACGCAGACCGAGCGCTTGTAGTTACTGCCGCCTGGCAATGCGCTGTTGTGATAGAAGAAATACGAGTGCCCCTTGTAGTCGACGATGCCGGCGTGATTGGTGAAGGTGCGCCCGGCGTCCATGATGTCGCCGCGGATGTTCCAGGGCCCGGTCGGACTGTTGCTGGTCGCGTAGCTGATCTTCTCGCTCCCGGCGATGGCGGCGTAGACGAGGTAGTACAGCGACCCTCGCTTGTAGAACCACGGACCCTCGGTGAAGCCGTTCAACGGCACCTCGGTGATGCTTCCCGAGGTGCTGATCATGTCCGAGTTCAGCTTCACGTGCCGGAGCTTGGCATTCCCCCAGTACATGTGGGCCTGTCCATCGTCGTCGACGAACACCGTCGGGTCGATGTTGCCGCCTCCGGGCGCCACGGCCAGCTCCTTTCCCAGCGGGTCCATGAACGGGCCTGCCACATTGTCCGATACGCCAACGCCGATCTTCGCGCCGGTGTTGTTGTTCAGCGGCACGTAGAGGTAGTACTTGCCGTTCCTGGCGATACCCTGCGGCGCCCACGCATTGTCGGTCCCCCAGCGGAAGGTCTTGTAGCCCGCGGGCGAGCCGTGGTCCGTCCAGTTGACCATGTCCGTGGTGGAGTACAACCTCCAGTCGTTCATGGTGTAGAAGTCGTTCACCGTCACGTCCTCGTCGTGGGACGTGTAGAGGTACAACCTGCCTTCGTGCACCATGGGAGCGGGGTCGGCCGTGTAGAAGGTCTGCACGATCGGGTTGTCCGCCCGAGCGAGGGACGGAATCGCGGCGACGATGGCCAGCGCCATCCCCGACAGGGTCATGCTTCTTGCTCGGTTCCACGTTGTGTTCAGGCGCACGTTGAATCCTCTCGCGAGCGGAATTGCCGGCGCCCCGCACCCCTGGTGCTGACTCGACGGAGGCGCCATCAAATGAGCGGATGGCCCGCGCAAAGGCACGCAGGGCGACCCACCCAGGACAAAGAACAAGTATTCCCCTTCGAAATGTGAACGATCACATTCCGTGTGTCAAACCCAATCGAACGGCCCGAGCCGGATCCTCGAGCCTGTGGGCAGGACAACGCTGGCGGGCTCCTCCGGAGCGCCCCGTCACCAGGGGGCGAGCGCCGGATCGCGGTGATCGCCGGCCCGACGCGCTCGATGCCGAGCTGCGCAGGACGGCCGGCGCTCGACGCCGCGAGCGGCCGGCGCCCTGGGCATCGCCTCTCGCGCGCGGCGACTCGAGCGCGCGCGCCGGCCAAGAGCTCGCCCCATCCTCGGCCGATTCGGATCGACGTCGTTTATGTGAGCGCTCACATTCGTGACGTCACGCACGGGGCTCGGCGCGTTCAGCCTACCGCAGCGCGGCGAGCAGCTCGGTGAAGCCGCGCTCGGGATCGTCCGGGAAGAAGCGGAGCTCCAGCGTCCCCTTCGGCGTCGCGCCGAACGCGCGCCACCGGCCGCGGAGCTCCTCGAGCGCGGCGTGCGCCGAGGCCACCCGCTCCTCGGTGATCGCGACCGGCGGCGCGATGCCGGCCTCGGCAGCGCCCTCGAGCATGGAGGCGCGCCGCGCCTCGTTCGACGCGAGGGGGTCGTACCAGCCGGCGTTGGCGAGCGCCTCGGCGAGGAGCAGCTCCCGCCGGTCCTCGCCGAAGCCGCGGTACTTGTCGGCCCCGCCGGCGCGGTTCGCCTCGGCGTTGATGCGCGCCGGATCCATGCCCGCGTCGACCCGACCCCAGAAGCCGTGTCGCAGGCCGAACGCGGACTCCACCACGAGGTGGATGAGGTCGTGGGGCAGGTGGTCCCCGTAGGTCGGAAACACCCAGGAGGTCTCGGTGCCGTCGCGGCGATGCACGTAGATGCGATCGCGCTGGCCGGGGACGCGGACGAAGGCGGCTCGCAGGAAGGGCGCTCCGGTGCTCATGCCGCCATCGTACCGCACGCGCCTGCGCGCGCCGGTCCGACGCAGAGGGCCGGCCGCCGCGCGTCAGCGGAACCGGTCGGTCGCCTCGATGAGCTCGTGCAGGATGCCGGGCTCCATCGCCGAGTGCCCCGCGTCCGCCACGATGCGCAGCTCGGCCTCCGGGAACGCGCGGTGCAGCGCCCACGCGCTCTCCGGCGGACAGACGACATCGTAGCGGCCTTGCACGATGACCGCGGGGATATGGCGGATCCGGTGCACGTCGTCGAGCAGCTGCGTCTCCGACGCGAGGAACCCCTTGTTCACGAAATAGTGGCACTCGATCCGGGCGAACGCGAGGGCGAACTCCTCTCCCGACGTCTTCGTGACGAGCTCCTGGTTCATGAACAGGCAGCTCGTCCGCCCCTCCCACACGCTCCACGCCCGCGCCGCCTGCTGCCGCAGCTGGGGATCGGGGCTCGTGAGCCGCCGGTGGTAGGCCGTGAGCAGATCGCCCCGCTCGGCCTCGGGGATGAACGCGAGGTACTCCTCCCACGCGTCCGGGAAGATGGCGCTCGCGCCGCGCTGATAGAACCACTCGAGCTCCTGCTTCCGCAGGAGGAAGATGCCGCGCAGCACGAGCTCCGTCACCCGCTCCGGGTGCTTCTCGGCGTAGGCCAGCGACAGCGTGCTCCCCCACGAGCCGCCGAACACCAGCCAGCGCTCGATCCCGAGGTGCTCGCGGAGCGCCTCCATGTCCGCGACGAGGTGCCAGGTGGTGTTCTCCTCCAGGCTCGCGTACGGCGTGCTCTTGCCGCAGCCCCGCTGGTCGAAGAGCACGATCCGGTAGGCGGCCGGGTCGAAGAAGCGCCGCTGCTTCGGCTCCGTGCCGCCCCCGGGCCCGCCGTGCACGAAGATCACCGGCTTGCCGCGCGGATTGCCGGACTCCTCGAAATAGATCTCGTGAAGATCGGAGACGCGGAGCCTGCCGGCGCGGTACGGCTCGATCTCGGGATACAGCGTTCGTCTCTGGATGCCTGTCATCGTCATGCCGCTCCCGTCCGTCGACCCGGCGTCCTGCCCGCCCGAGCGCGCGTCAGCCTACGCCAAGGCGCGCCGGGAGGGGAGAGGGCGTGGAGGGGAAACGGCGCGAACGGCGGGCGCGCCGGCCCGGGGGGCGGCGGCCGCTCAGCCGGCCGGCGCGGCCTCGCGCGGCTCGGCCTTGGACGCGCCGCTGAAGAGCGCCTCGAGCGCGGGCCCGTGCTTCTCGAGCGCCACGCGCCGCTTCAGCTTCAGGGTCGGCGTGAGCATCCCGTTGTCGGCGGTGAAGTCCTCGGCCGCGAGGGCGATCTTCTTGATCCTCTCGAAGGACTTGAAATCCGCCGCGTACCGGTCGACCTCCTCCTGGACGTGCGCGACCACGCGCGGGTGCTTCAGCATCGCGTCGGGCGCCTCGAACGTGAGCCCCTGGCCCCGCGCCCACTCGGTGAGCGCCGCCATCTCGGGCACGATCAGCGCCACGTTGAAGGGGCGGTTGTCGCCGTAGATCATCGCGCTGTTGATCAGCGGAGACAGCTTGATCTTCTCCTCGAGCGGGGCCGGCGCGACGTACTTGCCGTTCTCCAGCTTGTACTGCTCCTTGATGCGGCCCGTGACGTAGAGATAGCCGTCGTCGTCGAGGTAGCCCAGATCGCCTGTGCGGAAGCCGCCGTCCTCGGTGAAGACGGCCTTGTTCTCCACGTCGCGCTTGTAATAGCCCATCATGACGTTCGGGCCGTAAATGACGATCTCGCCCTGCTTCGGATCGTGCGCCTCCGACTTGTCGATGACGACCCGCACCCCCGGGATCGCCTTGCCCACGCTGCCGAGTCGGCGGGCCCCCGGGTAGTTCACGGTGGCGACGGGCGACGTCTCGGTGAGCCCGTAGCCCTCGTAGATGGTGATGCCGAGCGCGTCGACGAACTCGGCCACCTGGTACGAGAGCGCCGCCCCGCCGCTGATCGCGTACTTCAGCTTGCCGCCGAACTTGGCGCGGATCTTCGAGAAGATGACCCGGTCCGCCACGGCCAGGGTGAGCCGCTCGACGAGGTGGAGCGGCTCGCCCTTGTTCTGCTTCGTCGCCGCGCGCAGCCCGGCGCGGAACAGGCCCTGGATGACCGCGGGCTTCTCGGTCATCTGCTTCTGCACCCCCTCGTAGATGCGGTTGAAGATCCGCGGGACGCTCATGAGCACGGTGGGGTGCACCTCGGCGAGGTTCGCGACGATCTTGTCGACCGACTCGCTCAGCGCCATCGACGCGCCGACCGTGATCATCACGTGGAGCTCGCCGGTGTGGCCGAACGAGTGGGCCCACGGGAGGAACGACAGGCTCCGGTCGCCGCCGCCGAACGGGATGAGATCCACCACGGCGCAGACGTTGGAGGCGATGTTGCCGTGCGAGAGGATCACCCCCTTGGGATTGCCGGTCGTGCCCGAGGTGTAGATGAGGCACGCGGTGTCCTTCGACGTCGGCTGGATGGCGGGCGCCGGGCTCTCCTCGCCCGCGGCGAGCAGCTCCCTGTACGAGGTGGTCCGCGCGCCGGGGACGCCGTCCGCCGGCCCCGCGGGCTCGAACAGACAGACGAGGTGCTTCAGCGAGGGCGCCTTCTCGGGGAGATCCTTGCATTTGCCGTAGATCTGCGGCGTGGCGACGATCGCGGCGACGGCCTCGCAGTCGTTGATGATGAACGCCCACTCGCTCGGCAGCTGCGCCTCGTACATCGGCACGACCGCGACCCCCATGCTGAAGCAGGCATAGGCCGAGACCGCCCACTCCACACGGTTGTTGGAGATGAGGGCCACCCGATCGCCCCGCTGGACGCCGAGCGACGCGAGGCCGCCGCGAAACCTGGCGACGAGCTGCCCGAACTCCGCATAGGTGATCCAGTCCCAGCGGCCCTCGGTCTTCGTGCCGAAGATCGGCTGGGGCCCATGCTGCTTCAGCGAGCGATCGAGCAGTTCTACCAGGTTTTCCAGTTTCGCCATCGGGTCTCCTCCCGGGGCGATTTTTACCATGATGCCCCGGCCGGCTCTGCATCCTTTTGGCGGCGCGCGGCGCGCGGCGCGCGGCGCGCGGCGCCGGCGTTGCTCGGGCCAGCGCTGGATCTGTCCCGCCCGTCCGCATCCGTCCGCGGATCCCGGCCGCGTCGCCGCGCGGGAAGGGCACCGCACCGCGCCGCGCCGCGCCGCGCCGCGCCGCGGGAGGCGGGGGGCACGCGGGGGCGGGCGCCGGGCGCGCGAGGTGGCGGCCTCGGGCCCCTTCTGTTAGAGGGTGCATCGCTTCGATGCCCCGGTATTCGATCACGACGTTCGGCTGCCAGATGAACGTGCACGACTCCGAGCGGATGCACGACGTGCTCCGCCGCGCCGGCTACACCGAGGCCGGCGGTCCGGACGAGGCCGACGTGCTCGTGCTGAACACCTGCAGCGTGCGCGAGAAGGCCGAGCAGAAGCTGCGGAGCGAGGTGGGGCGGCTCGCGCGCTGGAAGCGCGAGGGCGAGGGTCGGGTGGTCGTCGTCGCCGGGTGCGTGGCGCAGCAGGAAGGGGAGCGCCTCCTCAAGCAGCTGCGGACGATCGACGTCGTGGTCGGGCCGGACAACATCCCGGAGCTGCCGGGCCTGCTCGGCGACCTCGCGCTCGGCGGCCTGCCGGTCGCGCGCACGGTGTTCGACCTCGACGCGCCCCGGTTCCTCGTGGCGTCGCCGCCGCCCGCGTCGCGCGCCGCGCCGACGGCGTTCGTGACCATCATGAAGGGCTGCGACGAGCGGTGCTCGTTCTGCATCGTCCCGCACACCCGCGGGCCGGAGCGCTACCGGCCGAGCGACGAGATCGTCGCCGAGATCGCCGCGCTCGTGGCCGCGGGGACGCGCGAGGTCACCCTCCTCGGCCAGACCGTGAACAGCTACCGCGATCCGCTCGGCGCGCTGCCGCGGGCCCCCGGCGCGAGCGCGGACGACCCGGACGAGAGCGAGTTCGCGGCGCTGCTCCGGCGCGTCGCGGCCGACGTCCCGGGCCTCGCGCGGCTGCGCTACACGAGCCCGCACCCGCGGCACCTCACGCCCTCGCTCCTGCTCGCCCACGCCGAGCTCGCCGTGCTGCCGCGCCACGTGCACCTGCCGGTGCAGTCGGGCAGCGATCGGGTCCTCCGGCGGATGATCCGCCGCTACACGCGCGCCGAGTACGTCGCGAGGACGCGGGCGCTCGTGGAGGCGGTCCCGGGGCTGACGCTCTCGACCGACATCATCGTCGGCTTCCCGGGCGAGACCGAGGACGACTTCGCGGCGACGCTGTCGCTCGTGCGCGAGGTGGGGTTCAAGGGGCTGTTCGGCTTCAAGTACTCGCGCCGCCCGCACACGCCCGCGCTGAAGCTGCCGGACGACGTGCCCGAGGGCGTGAAGGGCGAGCGGCTCGCGCGCCTGTTCGAGGAGAGCGAGGCGCTGCTCGCCGCCCACCTGTCGGGCCTCGTGGGGACGACGCAGGAGGTGCTCGTCGAGGGGCGCGACAAGGAGCGCGGCCACGGCGGCCAGGGCGGCGCGCTCTGGTCGGGCCGGACGGGGCGCCACGAGATCGCGCACATCGAGGGCGCGGCGGAGCTCGATCTGCTCGGCGAGGTCGTCGAGGTCTCGATCGCGCGGGCGAACAAGCACTCGCTGCAGGCTGAGCTCACGGAGGCGGCGCGCGCCGCGGCCCGGCCGCGGCAGCGGGGCGCCGCGGAGGCGCGGGCGGCCCGGCGCTCGCTGCCGGTGGTCGCCGCCGAGGGGGGCTGACGTGGCGCTCGTCCTCGACTTCGGCGGGGCGTCGCCGCGGCTCGGGCGCGACGTGTTCCTCGCGCCGAACGCGACGGTGATCGGCGACGTGGAGCTCGGCGACGAGGCGAGCGTGTGGTTCGGCGCGGTGCTGCGCGGGGACATCGGCGCGATCCGCGTCGGCCCGCGGACCAACGTGCAGGACCTCGCGTGCCTGCACCTGACGAGCGGCGTCTCGGAGACGATCGTCGGCGCCGACGTGACCATCGGCCACGGCGCGATCCTGCACGGCTGCCGCGTCGGGGACGGGTGCCTGATCGGGATGGGGAGCATCGTGCTCGACAACGCGGTGATCGGCGAGGGGTCGGTGATCGCCGCGGGCGCGGTGGTGCCGCCCGGGAAGGTGATCCCGCCGCGGTCGCTGGTGCGCGGCAACCCGGCGCAGGTGATGGGGGAGGTGCGGCCGGATCAGGCCGAGCTCGGCAGGCTGGGGGCCGCGAGCTATGTGGAGAACGCGCGGCGCTTCCGGGCGGCGCTCGCCGCGGCGTCGTCCGCGGCCGGCGAGCCGGGGGCCGCGGCGGCGAGGTGCGCTGGAGGCGCGATGCACGAGGTGAAGAGGCCATGAACATCACGGTGAACGGGGAAGCGCGCGAGGTGCCGTCGGCGGTCACGGTGCGGAGGCTCGTCGAGCTGCTCGGGCTGACCGAGGGGCCCGTGGCGGTGGAGCGCAACGGCGAGGTGGTGCCGCGGGCCGAGCACACGGCCGCCCAGCTCGCCGAGGGCGACGTGATCGAGATCGTGCACTTCGTCGGCGGCGGCTGAGCCCGCCTCGTGATCTAGCGTTCTTCCAGTTCGTCCCCGATCCGGGTAGCATGGCGAGCTGCCGTGGATACGAGGGCCCTCGCTCTGGTCTTGGCGCTCGGCAGTTCGGCGGGCGTGGGCGCCGCCCTGGCGGTGCGCGACGCGCTGCCGGCGTCCCCGGTGGTCCGCGGCCTCTCGATCGGCGAGCGCTTCGTGCCGGACGGCGCCGCGCCGGAGGCCTGGCTCGAGGCGAGGCGCGACGCGCTCCGCGGCCGCCTCGTCCGGCTCCGCCACGACGACGTCGACGTGACGGCGACGCTCGGCGAGGCGGGCGTCGAGGTCGACGTCGGCGAGACGCTCGCGGGGGCGCGGCGCGTCGGCCACGAGGGGCCGTGGGCGCGGCGGCTCCGGGAGGCGCGGCGGGCGCGGCGCAGCGAGATCGACGTGCCGCTCGTCTGGGCCGTCGACGAGGCGAGGGCGCGCGCCTTCCTCGAGCGGCTCGCCCCGCAGGTCTTCCGCATACCGGTGGACGCGCGGCTCGATCTCGCCAACCGGCGCAAGATCCCGGAGCAGGCCGGCCGGGAGCTCGACGTCGACGCCTCCCTCGCCGCGCTGCGCGCCGGGGACCACGAGGACGAGGAGCTCATCGAGCTCGCGGTCCGGTACACCGCCCCCAAGATCACCGTCGATGACCTGGTGAGCGTCGACGTCAGCCGGGTCGTCGCGGCGTACGAGACGAAGTTCAAGCGGCACGGCAAGGAGGCCGGGCGCGCCGTCAACATCAAGACCGCGGCGTCCAAGATCGACGGCACCATCCTGGCGCCCGGCGAGACCTTCTCGTTCAACGCCCACGTCGGCCCGCGGACCCGCAAGAACGGGTTCACCATCGCCCCGGAGATCCTCGGCGACGAGACCGTCCCCGGCTACGGCGGGGGGACGTGCCAGGTCTCCAGCACGCTCTTCGCCGCGTCGCTCTTCGGCGCGCTCGACACGCCGGACCGCCAGAGCCACTCCCGCCCGAGCGCCTACATCCCGATGGGGCTCGACGCCATGGTGACGTACCCGGAGTCGGATCTGAAGATCAAGAACACGCTCCCGTTCCCGATCATGATCCACGCCTACCTGCCGACGCCCACGGTGCTCCGCGTCGAGATCCTCGGCGGCGACCCGGTGGCGGAGGTCGATCACCGCGTCTCGGCCGAGCACACCGACGACTTCATCCGCCGCATCTACGTGAAGTCCGAGCTCTCCGAGGGCAAGGTGAAGCGGCACCAGAAGGGCTCGTGCGGGTACGACGTGAGGTCGTATGTCACCGTCCGATACAAGGACGGCCGGGCCTCCGACCGCAGCTATACGAGCGAGTACAAGCCCGCGCCCGAGGTGTTCTGGGTCGCGCCCGGATACGACCCTTCCACGCTGCCGGAGGTCCCCGAGCACGCGAAGGCGGTCGAGGAGCTCCAGGAGGGGGAGACCCCCGCGGGCGAGGCCCCCGCGGGCGAGGCGCCCCCTGCGGAGGCGCAGGGCGACGGCTTCTCGATGTGAGCGGGGGGCGCGGGCGCGGCGCCGGGGGGGGGGCGCGCCCCGTGGTCCCGAACGATCGAGAGCGGCATCCCGCAGCGCGGGGATGGTCGCGGCGACGTCGACGGCGCGTCCCCCGCGCGCCGGAGGGGGGGCTCCGGCCGCAGCAGGCCGTGCCGCGACGTGCAGGGGAGCGGCCGTCGGCGTCGCCGCTGCCATCCCCGCGCTGCGGGCTCTCGCGCGTCGAGGTTTCCTGCGGCCGCTCCGGCGCGCCGGGGCGGCGCGTGCGATCGCCGACGACCGCTCCCCTCCGCGCGGGGGGAGCCTGCGTCGAGGTGGCGCGGCGGTCCCCTGCGTGCGGGGGAACGATCGTCGAGCGCCGACGCGGCGTCCCCTGCGTGCGGGGGAACGATCGTCGAGCGTCGACGTGGGCTCCGGGCGCCGGCGCGGGCGCTGGACGGGGCGTCGCAGCGGGCTCCGGACGCCGGCGCGGGCGCTGGACGGGGAGCTGAGGCGGGCTCCCCCGCTGCGCCTTCCGGCCATGGCACGACCGCCGGGATGGCCCCCGCGCGCGGCGGCGCCCGCGAGGAGCCCGTCAGGACGATGTCGCCGCAGCACCGACGCCGAGCGCGCGCTGGACCTCGGCGCGCAGCCGGACCGCGGCGTCGAGCAACGGGCGGCTGCTCGCGGCCTCCTCGGGGAGCGAGACGAGCTGCTCGCCCAGGACGACGGACTCTTCCAGCGCCGCGAGGGCCGCGCGGAGATCGCCGGCCGCCCGCCGGGCCTCACCGGCGCGGTAGAGCGAAATCGCGAGGTCGCGCAGGACCTCGGGGGTTTCCCCGAGCAGCTCACGCCGGCGGCGGTCCAGCGCGACGGCCTGCTCGAAGCGCGCGGTCGCGCTCGTCGTCTGCCCGAGCCTGAGCTCGAGCTCCCCGAGCCGATCGAGGACGGAGGCCACGTCGCGCAGCGCCCGCGCGCTCTCGCCCCTGGCGAGGACCCTGCGCCGGAGCGCGAGCGCCTCCTCGAAGGCAGCCTTCGCCCGCGCGAGGTCACCGGTCTCCTGCCCCACCCTCCCGATCCGAACCAGCAGGATCGAGCGTTGCCGGAGCACCTCCAGGGGTTCGCCTCCGAGGCCCTCCAGCCTGCGCGCCAGCGCGAGCGCCTCCTCGAACGTCGCTGTCGCGCCGGAGAAATCCCCGCGGTCGCAGCGCACCTCGCCGAGCTTGGTGAGGGCGACGCAGAGGTCGCTCAAGGATTCAGGCGAATCCTCCAGCAGGTCACGGAGCCGGCGGGCGCGAGCAACGGCCCCATCGAGGGCAGTGGCTGCTCCGGCGAGGTCGCCGGCTTCGCGGCAGACGTCGCCGGTGCCCATGAGGACCACGAAGAGATCGCTCAACCCGCGGACCGTCTCCTTGGCACGCAGGCGGCCGTGATAGCTGGACTTCGCGTCGGCGTACACCTGCTTCGCATGCTCGAAATCTCCTCGCGAGAGCGAGAGCCGCGCGGCCAGGTCGATCCATTCGATCGGGACCTCCTCCGGGGCGACGGCGCGTCGTTCGAGGATGGCTCGCTCGACGTGCTCCAGCGCGTCGTCGCGCTTACCGGTCGCATGCTCGGCGACGGCGAGGATCCAGAGGGCGCGCGTCTCGCCGAGGACGTCCTCTCCCTGCAATATGCCGTGGGCCCGCTTCGCGTTCGCCCACGCCGCCGTGAGGCGGCCTTCGGCGAGGAACCCCTCCGCCGCCTGGAGCAACGCTTGACCTTCGGAGACCTGGGCGCGGCCGCCTCTGCGCGGTCTTTCGACCGGGGCCGGCCGGGAACGTGAGGCTTGCGAGGATAGCGTGCCTTCGCGTTGCAGAGCCGCGAGGGCCCCTGGCCGCCGCGCACCACGGCGCTTCGCCTCCTCCATGGCGAAGTTTGCATCGACGGCGGGACTGACAGCAGTCCTGGCGCGCGACACGTATTCGTCCGCGATCGGCGGTTCGAGCGCCTTGCCGCTCATCGTGTGGGACCGGAGACGGGCCAGCGGGATCTTCGGCGGAGTCACGAGATCGATCACCAGCGAATTCACCGACCACAGGTCGGGCGCCGCCTCGCGCACGAGCGGCTTGATCTCCGGCGGCGCGGCGAACACGAGCCCCCCTTGGAGTCGAGCGCGCAAGGTGTCCCGGTGCTCGTTGGTCCGCAGGAACAGGCTCTCCCAGGCCCTCATCCAGGGCCGCTCGGCCGCGCCGGGGGAGTCCGAGCGGATCGCCTCGATCCAGATGCAACCCGCCTGCACGAGATCGGGAGAGGTGAGCAGCCAGGGGAGGAGCGATCGCAGGCCGGAAGGTTCGGGAGGGGCGACCAGGTGCAGCCTCTTCCCCTCTCTCTCGAGCATCGCTTCAGCGCGCTGCCGCATCGACGCGACGGTCTGGGGCGCGGCCGAGAAGACGAACCCGAGCCAGAAGCTGCCGGCCAGCTCGATCTGCTCGCGCAGCCGGTCCCACTGCTCCTCGCTCGCGGCGTCCACGGCTCACCTCACGCAGGCGGCTCGTCCAGCGCCGGGGGCGGCGCGTTGCCTCGCCGGCGCTCCTCGAGCGCCTGGACCTGCGCGATGACGTGGTCCCGGATGAGCGGGTGGACGTCGTACCACTCCGGCCCGTCGCGATAGCAAAGCACGACCTGGGTATCGAAGAACCGCGCCAGGTCAGGCAGCCTGTCGATGTTCTCGAGCGCGGCCTCGTGGGTCACCGCGATCTCCGAGAGCCATTCGGCGTCCGCGTCGGCGATGGGGAGGAACTCCGTCCGTATCTGGTTGATGGCCTCCTCGACGACGGCCTCGTCCACCGGGAGCACCTTCGCCCGCCGGATCACCTCCCCGAGCAGCCTCAGGAGACCTCGGATGCTCCCGCCGGACATCATGATCAATCGTTCGAGCAGGCGCTCGTCCTCGCCGAGCAGGCGCCGATAATCGTCCGACCGCTTCGCCACGATCTCCCGCATCGCGTCCACGCCCGGCGCGTTGATGATCCCTTTGTCGCTGCGGATCTTGATCGCGGGGAAGATCTGCACCGCCCCGATGCCATAGAGCATCCCGAGCCCCATCGAGCGGGCCTTGAGGTACGGCGGGACCGTGTAGACGAGATGCACGTTGGGCAGCTTGAGCTTCTCGGCGTGCCCGACGAAGAGGACCTCCACGGAATCTTGAACGGACCGAGCGTTCGACCAGGTGCCCCTCACCTTCTCGAGCGAGTCGATCAGCAGCACCGTCTCGGTCTCGTCGCCGTGCCGCGCCTTGATGGCCTTCACGCAGTCCTCGAAGAACTTGCGCACGTCGGCCACGAGCGCTCCGAGGTGGCCCTCCATCCGCCCCTGGAGCTCTCGCCGGAACGTCGGATCGTCCTTCAGGTTCGCCTTGACGCCGCCCGCGGAGAGATCTGGCAACGTGATCTTGGTTCGCGTCAGGAACGCCACGAGCCGGCCCCAATAGCCCTCCTTCGTCATATCGCGCCCGAGGTGCTCGGGCGCCGCGAGCGCCTCCCCGAAAGCACCGGCCACGGCCATCAGGAAATCGCTGATGTCCACGGGCGTGGACATGTTCACGTATCGCTCCATGTCGAGGTACGCGACCTTGTAGCCCTCCCTGACGAGGACGGACTCGAGCCGCTTCAGCTCCGTGGATTTGCCCGTGCCGCGAAAGCCCGAGAGGAGCTGGATGCTCTGGCCCGGCGAGAAGCGGATGGCCTCTGCCAGCAAGTCGACCGGATCGCGCCCGAGCACGGACGAGCCGGCGTACAGGTGCACATAGCGCGGATCCCCTGGCTCCAGCGGGCGGTCCTCGATCGCCTGGAAGAAGCGCTTACGGAACTGAAAATCGTCCACCCGCCGACGCTACCACCGGCCGCCCGGCGGCACCATGTCCCGGCGTCGCCCTCGCGGTCGAGCGGCACCTCGCTCGCCCAGCGCTCAGCGTCGCGCGAGGAGGACGTGGGCGCGCGGGCGGGCGTGAGCAAGATGACGGTCTACCGCCGCTGGCCGACGGAGGCCGAGCTCGTCAGGGCGGCCCTGCGCTCGGTCGCCGACGACCGCCGCGCGCCGCCGGACACCGGCGCGCTGCGGCTCGATTGGCTCGAGCTCGCCCGGCGCCAGCAGGGCGTCGCGTGATCGCCCCTTCGCCACGGGCACATTCCACTCGACGGTGGCCGAGATCGTTGTAAACCGCCGGGGAAGCTCGGGATCGAGGCGAGGCGAGGCTCGGCTCGGTCGCCGGCGGAAGGCCAGGAGCGAGCCCTCTGCGGCGGGATCGCAGGAGCAGAGGGCAAATGCGGAGGGGGCGAGCACCGGAGACGCGAGGAGGGCCTGAGCGGCCGCCGCGCCGCCGCGAGCTCCTCGCCGGCATGGGGGCGACCGCAGGCCTCTTGCTGCTCGGCTGTCGCGGCGAGCCGGTCGACCTGCGCGCCCAGGCCGCCATCGCCGCCGGCGGCAGCCGGGGTTACGCGGGCCCGGCCGTCGAGCTCGCGTTCTGGACGGGCTTCACCGGGGGCGACCGGCCGCCGATGGAGCGGCTCATCGCGCGGTTCAACCGCGAGCACGCCAACATCGCGGTGCGGATGAGCGTGACCCGGTGGGGCGATTTTTATCAGAAGATCCCGGCCGCGGTCGACAGCGGCCACGGCCCCGACGTGGCCGTCATGCACGCCGATCAGCTGGCCACGGCGGCGGTCCACCGCACCGTCCTTCCGCTCGACGAGGTGACCGAGGCGCTCGGCCTCGGCGCCGGCGATTTCTCCGAGACGCTCTGGAGCGCGGGCGTCTTCCGGGGGCGCCGTTACGGCGTCCCCCTCGACGTCCACCCGCTCGGCCTCTACGTCAACCGCGCCGTGCTGGCCGGCGCCGGCCTCGACGACGCCGCGCTGCCTCGCTCGCGGCGCGACTACCTGGCCGCGCTCGAGCACCTCAAGCGGCGGGGGATCCAGGGATCGTGGGTGTCGCCGGTCCTGTTCACCGGTGGGCTGATGTTCCAGTCGCTCCTGTGGCAGGCGGGCGGCCAGCTGTTCTCGGAGGACGGGGCCCGGGCGATGTTCCACGCCGAGGCCGGCGTCGAGGCGCTGAGCTTCATGGTCGAGCTGATCCGGCGCGGCTACAGCCCGCGCGACGTCGGCCAGGACGCCGACAGCATCGCCTTCATGAACGACCGGAACGCCTTCCTCTGGAACGGCGTCTGGATGATCAATACCTTCAAGGCGGTCCCCGGGCTCCGCTGGGGCGTGCTCCCGGTGCCCGTGATCGGCGCGCAGCGGGCGGTCTGGGGCAACGCGCACCACCTCGTGCTCCCGCGCCAGCCCGGGGCCGGCGCTGGCCATCGCCGCCTGCAGGCGGCGGTGGTGTTCCTCGCCTGGCTGAGCGAGCACTCCCTCGACTGGGCCGCGGCCGGCATGGTGCCGGCCCGGCGGGAGGCCCGGGAGAGCGCCGCGTTCCGGCGGATGACGGAGCAGGCGATCCTCGCCGAGCAGCTCCCGGCGGTCCGCTTCCCGCCGGCCATCGCCGGGGCCGACGCGGTGCGCGCGTCCACCCTCGATCTCGCCGTCAACGATGCCGTGCTGCTGAGGGCCGCGCCGCGGGAGGCCCTGAGCCGCGCCGCCCGCGAGGCCGACGCGCTGCTCGCAGGCAACCTCAAGAAGTTCGGGAGGGTCCTGTGACGGCGGTCGACGTCCCCCTCGTGGAGCCCGGCCAGGCCGAGGCGGAGGGCGGCGCGCAGAGCGCCCCCGGCGTCGGCCGGCTCCGGAAGCGCGGCCTCGCGCGGTCGCGGCGGTGGGCGCCCTACCTGTTCCTCGCGCCGTACCTCGCGCTGTTCGGCCTCTTCGTCGCGACGCCGATCGCCCTCGGCGTGTGGCTCAGCCTCCACGACTGGGACCCGTTCCTGCCGTCGCGGCCGTGGGTCGGCCTCGACAACTACGCGGATCTGTTCCGGTCCGGCTCGCCCATCCGCGGCAATTTCTGGCGCGCGCTGCGGGCGACCGCGCTGTTCACGGCGCTGAGCGTGCCTGTCCTTGTGACGCTCCCGCTGCTGCTCGCCCTCGCGCTCAACCAGCGCTTTCCCGGCCGATCGTTCTTCCGGGCCATGTTCTTCGCGCCGTATGTGCTCGGCGTGGCGGTGGTGGCGATGATCTGGCGGCTGCTCCTCGATCCCCAGGTCGGCGCGATCAACCACCTTCTGGGGAAGGTGGGTTTGCCTTCGGACACGGGCTGGACCACGGCGGTGCCGTGGGTGTGGGTCTCGCTGGTGGGGATGACGGTGTGGTGGACCCTCGGCTACAACGCCGTGATTTACCTGGCGGGGCTGCAGAACATCCACCGGGAGCTCTACGACGCCGCCCGCATCGACGGCGCGACCCGATGGCAGCAGTTCTGGCACGTCACGATACCTGGGCTCAGGCCGGTGTTCGTGTTCGTCGTGACGATGACCGTCCTCGCGTCGGCCAACATGTTCGGACAGGCCTACCTGGTCACCGGGGGCGGGCCGGGCAGCGAGACGCGCACCATCATCATGTACATCGCCGACGAGGGTTTCCGGAGCTTCCGCCTCGGCGCCGCGGCGGCCATGAGCTACGTCCAGGCGTTCTTCCTCGCGGTCGTGAACCTCGTCATGTTCCTCCTGTTCTTCGGCCGGGGCGGCGACGAGGACGTTCAATGAAGCTCCGGCTGCTGGAGGACGGCTGCCCTGTCCGGCGCCGGCAGTTCGGCAGGGCCT
The DNA here is from genome assembly GCF_000418325.1 of Sorangium cellulosum So0157-2. Classification (GTDB taxonomy): domain Bacteria; phylum Myxococcota_A; class Polyangia; order Polyangiales; family Polyangiaceae; genus Sorangium; species Sorangium cellulosum_D. The sequence continues at coordinate 9,193,310 of NC_021658.1, read as the reverse complement.
TGTCGTATGCGGCGCTGCTCCTGCTCGCCCTGGCGTACCTCGCCCCGGTGGTCTGGATGGCGCTCACGTCGCTCAAATCGCCGTCCGAGGCGACGGCGGTGCCGCCCACGCTCGTGCCCGCGCGGGCGACGCTCGAGAGCTACGAGGCGCTCGCGGGCTCGAGCGCCGGGGCGCCGGTGTTCCGCTGGCTCCTGAACAGCCTCCTCGCCGCCGCGGCGCACGCGCTGCTCGTGCTGGCCACGGCGGCCCCTGCGGCGTACGCGCTCGCGCGCATGGAGTTCCGCGGCAAGCGGCTCGTGCTCGCCGCGGTCCTCTCCACGCTGTTCATCCCGCCGATCATGTTCTTGCCCGCGAATTACCTGATCGTCCGGGCCCTCGGCTGGCTCGACAGCCTCCCGGCGCTTGTCGTGCCGCCGGCCGCCTCGGCGTTCGGCGTCTTCTTCCTGCGCCAGTTCTTCCTCGGCCTCCCGCGGGAGCTCGAGGAGGCGGCGGCGCTCGACGGCGCCACCCGGCTCCAGGTCTTCTGGAAGATCGTGCTGCCGCTGTCCAAGCCGGCCCTGGCCACGCTGGCCGTGCTCAGCCTGCTGAGCAACTGGAACGATTTCCTCTGGCCGATCTACGTGCTGTTCAACCCCGAGAAGCTCACGCTGTCTCCTGGCCTCGCGCTGCTGCAGGGGGCCCACACCACCGATTACGCGCTTGTCACGGCGGGCGCGGTGGTGGCGAGCGTCCCGATCCTCGCGGTGTTCATCGCCGCGCAGCGATACGTGATCGAGGGGGTCGCCCGCACCGGCTTGAAGGGGTGATCGGCGGCGCGACGCGCGGCGTCACGGCGGCGCGACGGCAAGGACATTGGCTGTCCGTGCGCGCCTCGCCGTCGCTTGATCCGGAGTCGCTTTCGGGGGAAGCTCTCTGTCCACGGCGGCTGCGGTGCCCCTCTCGCGCGCGGCCGAGGCGCCGAGATGTGCCTGCTGCCACGGATGACGGCTGGTGTGCGCTTGGCTTATCTTTGCTTGGATCTCATGAGCGGGACCCGGCGTCCTGTCTTGTCGGCGGAGCCCGTCGTGGTGTGCAGATTTTAACGCCAAGGCGCAAAGGCGCAAAGGCGCAAAAAAACAAGAAGAGTGAACGGGCGCATTCCGTCGCGCGACGGCCGCATCCCATGATCACCCCACCCCATTCTCCTCTCGCCTTTTTGCGTCTTTGCGCCTTTGCGCCTTGGCGTTGAAATCTCTTCTCGTACCCGTCTCAGCGCGCCCTCCGCGCGAGCTCGGCCATGAGCCCGAAGAGCTCGATTACGCCTGGCGGATTGAGCTTCCCTCCGCTGAACTCCCGGTAGAGCGTGTGCACGTTCACCGCGATGCGCTCCGCGTCGCTCCAGCTCGCGTAATCGGCGAGCGCGATGTCGCGGGCGGCGTCGGCCGGCGGCATCCCGGCGTCGTAGCGGCGCCGCGCCTCGTCGCGGATGTACACGAGGTAATCGCGCACCGCGCGCACGCCGGCGCGATCCGTGATCGGGCCGTGCCCCGGCACGATGACGTCGACGTCCAGCGCGAGGATGGTGTCGCACGCCTTGAGCCAGTTGCCGACGGGCCCCGCCCACAGGATCGGCGTCACGTCGATGAAGAGGATGTCTCCCGTGTAGATCGCGCGGTCCGCGGGCACGTGCACGAGCAGATCGCCCTTCGTGTGCGAGGGGCCCACCTCGAGGAGGCGGACCTCCTTCGCCCCGACCGTGACGGTCAGCTCCCCCTCGAAGACCCGCGTCGGCGCCGTGGGCGCGATCCCGTCGAAATCGAAGGCGCCGAAGCAATGGACGAGGTAATCGCCCAGCGCGCCGGCGGCGCCGCTGCGCGCCTGTCGCATCAGCATGGCCAGCATCGGCGCGGGGACCTCATCCATCTCGGCGGCGCTGGCGCGCGTGGCGATGATCGTCGCGCCCTCGACCAGCGCGTTGCCGTAGCAATGGTCGCCGTTCGCGTGGGTGTTCACGACCGTGCCGATCCGCGCCGCCGCCGGGGTGGCCGCGCGCATGGCGTCGAGCATCTCGCGCGTGCGCTTCAGGTCGAAGAGCGTGTCGACGAGCAGCGCCTCGCCGTCCGACGTGACGAGCCCCGCGTTGCTGAGCCCCCAGGTGCCGGCCGGCTGGAGATACGCAAAGCAGCCATCGCCGACCTCCTGCAACCCTTGCTCATACCGCGATCGGCCCATGTCCACCCCCTCCCGCGCGCGTCGCTGGACGCGCCTCCGGGCTCCGGAGCGTAGGCCACCCGCTCGACGCCAGGGAATCGAAATCGACCCGTCCCGCGGCGCGACTCCTGCGCCCGGCGCCGCGCGGAGGTGGAGCCGAGTGGGCCGGGCGGCGCCGGCGAGCGCCGCCCGGCGCCGCGCTACCAGGCGAAGGCCTCGGGCGCCTCGCCGCCGGGGCCGGGGAACACCTCGTCGAGGCGCTTCAGGTGCTCCGGGGACAGCTGGATCTCGAGGGCGCGCAGGCTGCCGTCGAGCTGCTCGGCGGTGCGCGGGCCGATGATGGGCGAGGTCACGACCGGGTTCTTGAGCAGCCAGGCCAGGGCCACGTCGGCGGGCTTCTCGCCGAGCGCCGCGCAGAGCGATTCGTAGGCCTCCAGCTTGGCGCGGTTCTTCTCGATGCGCGCCTGCGCGTCGGCCGACGCGCGCCGGCCCTCGCGCGCCTTCTGGAGGGCGCCGCCGAGCAGCCCGCCGGCGAGCGGGCTCCAGGGCAGGACGCCGAGGCCGAAGGCGCGGCACGCGGGCAGGACCTCCAGCTCGACGGTGCGCGCGTTCAGGTTGTACACGCATTGCTCCGAGACGAGGCCGAGGAAGTGCCGCTGCGCGGCGAGCCCGTTGGCCTGCGCGATGTGCCAGCCGGCGAAGTTGCTGCTGCCGACGTAGAGGACCTTGCCCTCGCGGACGAGCTGCTCCATCGCCTGCCAGATCTCGTCCCAGGGCGTCTCGCGGTCGACGTGGTGCATCTGGTAGAGGTCGATATGGTCCGTCTGCAGGCGGCGCAGGCTCTCCTCGCAGGCCCGGCGGATGTGATAGGCCGAGAGCCTCCTGTCGTTCGGCCCTTCGCCCATGGCGCCGTACACCTTCGTGGCGAGGACGATGCGGTCCCGCCGCCCGCCGCCCTGCGCGAGCCAGCGGCCGACGATCTGCTCGGTGATCCCCTCTCCGCGCTTCCGGCCGTACACGTTGGCCGTGTCGAAGAAGTTGATCCCGTGCTGAAGACCCCGGTCCATGATGGCGAAGCTGTCGGGCTCGCTGGTCTCCGGGCCGAAGTTCATCGTGCCGAGGCAGAGAGGGCTGACCTTCAGGCCGGTGCGTCCGAGATTGCGGTAGTTCATGGTGCCGGGGAGGGTAGCAACGCGCCCCGCGCGCGGTCCATGCCGGCATGCTGAACGCGCCGTAAGGCTTCGCCGGAGTCGCGCGTCCGTGAGCCGGCCCGCCGCTTCCTTGATGCGCTGCCGCGCTTCCCATAGGCTCGTTTCGTCGGGCGAGGAGACGATCATGTGGCAGCAGGAGGACACGGAGCTCGAGCACGCAGAGGCCGTCCGCGACGAGGCGCAGGGGCTCTCTGGCGTCCGGTTCACCATCGAGCTCGGGCACATCGACCCGTTCGACGCCGCCGCCGTCTTCTGGGATCAGCACGGCCAGGCGCGGGAGCTCTTCCCTGGTACGGAGTGCGCGATGCAGTCGGGATCGTACCGCGAGCCGAGCTTCGTGCTCCGGATGAGCCTGAGCCTCCCGGGGATCGGGCCGTTCACGCAGACGTCGCGGTATTCGGCCGAGCGCGTCGCGCCGGAGGCGTTCGCCATCCGCGTCGATACGATCGAGGAGAACATGCTGTGGAAGCGGGGGCTCGCGATTCACCGCTTCTCGCCGGGCTCCGGCGCGACGACGCTGCTCGAGGTGACGAGCCTGTACGCGCCCAGGGTGCCGATCAAGATCCTGAATCAGGCGGCGATCGGCGCGGCCCGCGCGCACCAGCGGCGCTACCTCTCGGGCCGGCGCCCGACGGCCGCGGAGCGGGAGCATTTCCTGGCGGCGCTCGGCGCGGGCGGGCAGGGCGGCGCCTGAGGCGGGCGTGTCCTCTCGCCGCCTTCGCGGCGGCGCTCGTCAGGCGGGGCGGGGGCGCGCGCGGCGAGGGGCGGCCGGCGGCGCGGCGCGCGGCGTCGCCGCGGCCAGCACCGCGGCCTCGTGGGCGGCGAAGCGCTCCGCCAGGAAGTCGACGAACAGCCGCGCCCTGGCGGGCTGGAAGCGGCGGCTCGGATAGAGCACGTGCACGGCCGAGCCCCGCGAGGGCAGGTCGGTGAGCAGCGGGACGAGGCGCCCGGCGTCGATGTCGGCGGCGACGTCCCAGATCGACTTGAAGGCGAGGCCGTGGCCGGCGACGGCCCAGTCGCGCACCAGATCGCCGCTGTCGGCCACGAGGCGGCCGGCGGGGCGGACGGTGTGGAGCCCCTCTTCGGTGCGGAAGGTCCACGAGAGCGCGCGCATGCCGGGGCGCTGCAGCACGATGCACGCGTGGGCGTCGAGGTCCGCGAGCGCGCGGGGCCACCCGCGCCGCGCGAGGTAGGCCGGAGCGCCGCAGACCACGCGGCGGCTCCGGGCCAGCCGGCGCGAGACGAGGCGCGAGTCGCCGAGCGCGCCGATGCGCACGGCCACGTCCACGCCGGCGTCGAGCAGATCCACCACGCGGTCCGACAGGCTGACGCGCACGCGGAGCTCCGGGTGCGCCGCCGCGAAGTCGGCCGCGGCGGGCCCGACCCACCGGCGGCCGAGATCCACCGGCGCCGACACGTGCAGGAGGCCGCGCGCCTCGGCCTGGCCGGCGGTCACCGCGAGCTCGGCCTCGCGCACGTCGGCGAGGATGGCGACGCAGCGCTCGTGGTAGGTCGCGCCCTCGGCGGTGAGCGTGAGGCGCCGCGAGCTGCGCTGGAGGAGGCGCACGCCGAGCGCCGCCTCCAGCCGCGTCATGCGCTTGCTGGCGACGGCCGGCGAGAACCCGAGCTCGCGCCCCGCCGCCGAGAGGCTGCCCCGCGCGACGGCGCATACGAACAGCTGCATGTCCTCCAGCTCGACCATGCGCACCCCCGGCGAGTCACGGGCAGCGAAGCGGGGGCAGGGTAGCCGCTCCGGGGGGGATCTTCAACAAATCCGAAAAGATGTTTCGGCGATCGCGGCCATTTTCCTACGCGCTGGAAAGGATCAAGGTGGCTCGTGTCGCCGCGCCGGGCCCGCCGTGCCCGGGCGCGGCGTCGTTCAGCGTCCTTCAGCGCGGCCGGCGCTGTCGGTCGGCGCTGTCGGTCGGCGCGCGCGCGCGCGCGCGCGCGCCGACCGGACCCGATCGGCTGTCCGAGATCGCTTGTTCCGAGGAGACACGTCCCATGAAAAAGACCCTGTTGATCAGCGCCCTCTCCCTCTCGCTCTTCGCCGCCGCGAGCGCCTGCTACGTGCAGGGCGCCGGCGCGGAGGACCTGCCATCGCCGCGGTCGCTCGTCGTCGACGGGAGCCTGCCGAGGGAGCAGGCCGACGCGGAGGTGCTCGCGGCGCGCCGGTTCTACGCGTTCTGGAACACCGGCGATGAGCGCTACCTCGACGCGGCGATCGCGCCGACCTTCACGGACCGCACCTTGCCCAAGGGGCGCCCGCAGGGCCCGACGGGCCCGGCGTTCGCGTCGAAGAGCTTCCGCGCCGCCGTGCCGGACCTGAGCTGCGAGGTGGAGCAGCTGATCGTCGTCAGCGATCACGTGGTGGCGCACCTGCGCTTCCGAGGGCACTTCACCGGCACGTTCGGCGACAGGAAGGGCGCAGGGCAGGCCGTGGACTTCATCGCCACCGACATCCTGCGCGTCCAGAACGGCCGTATCACCGACAACTGGCATATCGAGGACAACCTGACGCTGTTTCAGCAGCTCGGCGTGGTGGCGCAGTGACGACGGGGCGGGCCCGGTGGGGCCGCCGCGCTCCGGCCCGCCGGCGAGGAGCGTTTTGTCGCCTCGTTGCGCGCGAGATCCCTGGGCGAGTCGGGCGTGCTTTTTCGCACGGCTCGTGCGAGCGTCGATCGGATGCAGATCCGAACCGCGTCTTCTCCTCGTGGGTATGCGAGCGTCCTTTGTGCCGCGATGCTCCTGGCCTTCCCGTTCGCCGCCGGCTGTGACGATGGCGACGGCGGCGGCGGCGGGGGAGGCGCCGCGGGCTCGAGCGCCTCGACCAGCAGCGCGAGCGCCGGGGGCGGTGGAGCCGCCGCGTGCGGCCCCGATGTCGACGCGCCCGAGGAGGTGCTCCCCGGCGCCGCCGATCCCGAGGCGGGGGTGTTCACCCTGGCCGAGGCGCTCGCCGATCTCCCGGAGGGGCCTGGGCCGCTGCGCGCGATCCTCGACACCGACAAGGGCGAGATCACGTGCGAGCTCTTCCCGGAGCAGGCCCCGAACGCGGTCGCCAACTTCGTCGGCCTCGCCCGCGGGCGCCGGCCCTTTCGGGACTCGGCGACCGGCAGCTGGGTGAAGCGGCGGTTCTACGATGGGCTGACCTTCCACCGGGTGATTCCGGAGTTCATGGCGCAAGGCGGCGACCCGCTCGGCACCGGCGAGGGCTGGCCAGGGTACGAGTTCGACGACGAGATCTCCGCGCTGGAGCATCGAGCGGGGACGCTCGCTTACGCCAACGCCGGGGCCGACACCAACGGGAGCCAGTTTTACATCACGGAGGTGGCGACGGACTGGCTCGACGGCGATTACACGATCTTCGGCCAGTGCGCGCCGGTCGAGGTGGTCACCGCGATGACGCACGTGGAGACGGACGAGGACGACAAACCGCTCGTGGAGCTGCGCCTGCGCGAGGTGACGATCACGCGCTGCGCGCCGTGAAGAGGGCCCGGGCGCGCCGGCCCTGCCGCTCGCTCGGGGCGCCGCGGCGCCGGGCGCCCGCGGTGGAGGATGTCACCGAGCGAGCGGCTTCCTGGCGCTGATGAGCGAGTATCCCGCGTACACCGGGATGACGGACACGTCGGTGAACCCGCACCCGCGGACGAGCTCGTCGAGCTCGCCGGCCGTGAACTGCTTGCCGGGGGTCATGTACACCATGTTCATGGAGAACAGCGCCGCCGTGAGCGGGCCGTCCTGCCCGTCCGAGAGCAGGAGCTCGTAGATGAGGACGCGGCCGCCCGGCGGCAACGCCTCGAAGCTGCGCTGGACCAAGCGCCGCTGGCGCGCGCTGTCCCAGTCATGGAGGATGTTGGCGAAGAAGATCGCGTCGTGACCCGGAGGCCACGCGTCGCGGAACATGTCGAGCTCCAGCACGTCGATGCGATCCTCGAGGCCGTGCTCCGCGACGTACCTCCTCGTCGTCTTGCACACGGGCGGCAGCTCGGCGACGGTGAAACGCACCCCGGGGTTCTGCTGCGCCAGGGCGATGCTGAAGCAGCCGGAGCCGCCGGCGACGTCGAGGAGGCGCCCCACGCCCGAGAGCTCGGCCCGCTGCGCGAGCCCGACCGCGGTCGCGAACGAGTGGCTGTGCATCGCCTGGGTGAAGACGAAGGCCCGCTCGTCCGACAGGTTGGCCGCTGCCCACTCGTCCGAGATGACCTTGCCCTGGCCGTCGCCCCACGCGACGGCCCCGTCCCGCCGCAGCGTCTCCAGCAAGGCGCCGTGCGTGATGGGAACCTGGCAGATGAGCCGCACGAAGTAGCCCCAGTAGAACGGCTTGGTCGGGATCAAGAAATTGCGAGACGTCTCGGTGAGGTGGAACTTGCCATGAGACCGCACCAGGAGCCCCATGCCTGCCAGGGAGGCCAGGAGGGCCTCGGTCGCGCGGAGGCTGAGGTGAAGCTTCCCGGCCACCTCGGCGATGCCGGCGGGCTCCTGCTCGAGGAGCGAGAACACCCCGAGCTCGTCGGCAACGCTGATGATGGGCAGCTGGTAGACCGAATACCCGAGCTGCCGCATCAAGGAGTCGTCACAGGTAGGTTTTTCGAGATTCATGGACGTCAACGCATTCCTCCGCTCTGCTCAAGAAGGGGGGATGCCGGCGCGGCCGGCGATCGATCCGTCTCCAACATAGCTGAGCTCGGTCGGAGCTGACCAGGTGCTGCTCGCTGTCGCGTGGGTCCTCCCGCGCCTTTGCGGGCCGCCGCGAGGCCAGCGTCCCGGCGGGCGCGATGGACGACGCTGCTCGGCGTGCGGCTCAGGCGCCTGCGCGAAATGAGGTGCCTGCGCGAGACGTAAGCAGCTCTGGTTTTCGGCGCGGCGGCTGGGCTGGGCCTGGGATGGGAGAGGGGGCGAACGTCTCCGCACGGCGGCGGTCGTGCTACGCTCGGCGAAAGGCCATGTCCGCTGTCGAGCCTGAGATGACCGCCCGTCCGCCCGCTGCGCCTCACCGGCGGGTGGGGGCCCACGTCTACCGCCGCCCGCCCGAGCCGGTGGTCTTCCCGGAGTCCGAAGAGGTGCCCGAAACGAACCGCCACCTGGAGCTCCGCACCGCGCTGTACCTGATCCTCAAGCGCGAGCTCGCCCACGCAGCGACGCTCGGCTCCGACCAGTTCGTCTACTGGGACCCGACGACGCCGAGGAAGCGCCTCGCCCCCGACGCCTTCGTGCGTCTGGGCGCGCCTCATCGGACCTTCCGCACCTGGAAGACGTGGCTGCACGGGGCCCCCGACCTCGGCGTCGAGATCGTGAGCGAGTCGGACGAGGGCGAGCCCGCGTGGGAGGAGAAGCTCGAGCGCTACCGCGCCGCGGGCATCCGCGAGGTCGTGCGCTTCGATCCAGACGACCGGGCGCGGCCGATCCGCGTCTGGGATGCGCTCGACGGCGATCTCGTGGAGCGGTCGCCGGACGACCCGGATCTCTGCGCGTGCGAGACGCTGGGCCTCTGGTGGACCGTGGTGGAGGACCCGTCGGTCGGCCCGATGCTCCGGCTGGCGCGCGACAGGGAGGGCCGTGAGCTGCTGCCGACGCCGGACGAGGCCGCGGCGAAGGAGCGTGAGGCCGCGGCCAAGGCGAGGGAGGCCGAAGCCGAGGCGCGGGAGGCGAACAGGAAGCTCCAGGCCGAGCTGGACGCGCTGCGGGCCGAGCTCGCGCAGGCCACGGGCAAGCAGACGCCGCGTTGACGGCCGCGCCCCGCGAGGGCCGGCTCGCGCGCCGGCCCCCGGCGGTTCACTTGGCCAGCTTGAACACCGAGGCCGGCAATTCCTCGGTATGCCACGTCGTCCAGTAGATGGCGCGGCAGTCCTGCGCGAGGCCATTGATGTACGTGCTGTCGGCGAGCGTCTCCGGGGCGCCGCCCGAGGTGCGCACCCGCTGGAGCTGCTTCGCGCCATCGCTGTACCAGTAGACGAAGGTGGCGTCCGCCAGGATCCGGGTGGGGTAGTTCGCCGCCGCGAGCATCCCGGCGCCGGAGCCGTCCTTGTTCACGGCATGAATGGTCGCGCCGAGGATCCAGTAAATGCGATCGCTCACCGCGATGTTCCCGGGCAGCTCGTCGTCCTCGACGCGGATCGACGCGACGATCTCGGGCGCGCTGGGCTCGCCGATCGGCATCCGTCGAACCGTGCTCTCCGTGCTGCCGGGCTCCAGCTCGGTCCAGTAGAGATGGGTGTCGTCCAGCGCGAGGCCGCCGACGTACGTGTCCCGGTCGAGCACCGGCAGGCCCGTCTGATCGGTCTTGTCGACCCGCGCCGCCCAGATGCGCTGCGGGGCGTCGGGCGCGTCGGCCTCCTGGTCCGGGTTCTGGGGTATCCCGGTGATCCAGTAGACCCAGCCGCCGCCGGCCACAGGCGCCCGGAAGCGCGCCTGTCCCTCGGCGCTCGCCACCGTGGGGACAGTGATGTTCCCGTCCAGCGGCATCCGGTACACGTCCGACGCGCTCCAGTCGGTGATGAACAGCGAGCGCCCGTCGCGCGCGAGCATGGTCACGAGCGAGTCGAGGACCACGAGCGGCTCGGTCGAGCCGGAGGCCGCCTTCTCGGTCGCGAAGACCGTGCTCCCGTAGCCGCTCGCCCACAGCACGCGCGCGTCGTCGCCGTCGCCCTCGACCACGACGCCGAGCGTCTCGTGGTCCTCGGTGATCGAGGTGAGGAGGACCGGCTGGCACCGGCCCTCGTCGCAGGCGCCGCCGAGGCAGCTCCTGCCGGGAACACAGCAGTTCTCCGGATCGGAGAGGTAATCGTGATCGGCGTCGGACGCCTGGCACGCGCCCGGCGCGCGCCCGGTGAACGGCTCGGAGGGGCACGCCGAAGGGGGATCCCCGGCGCCGCCGTCCCCGCCTGCGTCGCCGTCCCCGCCTGCGTCGCCGTCCCCGCCTGCGCCGCCGTCCCCGCCTGCGCCGCCGTCCCCGCCTGCGCCGCCCGTCGCGGGATCATCGGCTATTTCACCTTCGGAGATCCCCCAGATCGCATTGCAGCTCAGCGCCGTGCTCATGGCGGCGAACACCGCGAGGCAGGTCCATTCGCTCTGTCGCATCGCGGTACTCTACCGCCGCACGCCTCCCGCAGAGAAGCCGGTGGCGCGTGGCGCGGGCGGGGCGCTCGAGCGATGCGCGAGCGAGCTATCGCGTCACCCCTGGAACGCGGGCGCCTCGTGTCCTCTCCTGCGCGTGGTTTGCGGTCGCCGCGCCCTCGACGCCGGCGAAGATCCGGAGCGCGCCGGTGAGATCGGGATAGACGACCACGTCGCGCGCGGGCTCGTCCGGACCATAACGCAGCCACAGCAGCGGCCATGCGTAAGCGCGCACCGCCTGGGCCACGAGGCGGCCCCCGGCGGCGAGCGCGGTGAGGCCGGACACGGCGCGCTCGATCGTGCCGGCGAAGCGGTGGCCGTGGAAATCCGGCTCGACCGTCCGATCGCTGCCGCCGCGGTAGGCGGTGCTCATCGCGCGGGGGCGGAGGTCGTGGCAGCGCAGGGGCTCGGGAGGGGCGGCGGCGCCCAGGCGGCGCTCCAGGGCGCTCTCGAACGAGAACAGCGAGGGCACGAAGGTCATCTCGGGTGGCGCGTAGAGCTCGCGCATCTCGAGCGGGCGGTCCTGCAGATGGCGGATGCGCACCCGCCGGACGCGGCCGGCGCCCATGCAGGACGGGCAGCGGACGGTTCCCGCGCGGCACGAGCAGGCGTACGGCCGGGCCCGGCCGCCGCAGCGGGGGCAGCGGGCGCGCCCCGAGGCGCCGGCGCACCCGGTGCAGGGCGCGAGGCCGAGATCCTCGACCAGGCGCCGGTAGGCGCGGGGCTCGAAGGACAGCGGACGGGGCGGGTCGCCCGGCTCGAGCTGCGCCGCGGCCGCCGGGCTGAGGTCGACGACCTCCGTCCAGCCCTCGCGGCGCACGATCGACGCGAGGACGACCAGCGCGGCCACGCGGCGCTCGTCCGCGGGCGCGCCGGGCGGAAGCGCGAGGCCCTCGTCGCGGGCGCGCGCGACCGTGGGCAGGAACGGGGCCACGGGATCGGACGGCGGCACCATCGCGGCAGCATGTCCACGAACCGGAGGGCGCGCCATCGCGCCGCCGGCGGTGGGCACGAAGGCGCCCCGGGAGCTCAGGCGTTGCGCATCGGCTCAGCGAGCCATCGAACCAGCGCCTCGCCCTCGAGATCGAGCAAGGCGGCTTCGACTTCGTCTGGACCGTTCACGCGAGCGCGCTCGACGAGCGATCGCTCTTCTTCGGCCGTCAGACGTCGCCCGATGCGCCGCGCGAAGAGGCGGCCGAGGAGCTCTGCGATCGCCTTCTGCCCGCGCTCCTCGCCTCGTTGCTCTCCCCGTTGCTCTCCCCGTTGCTCTCCTCGTCGCTCGGCCTCGATGATCATCTCCCCGATGATCGGCGTGCGCCGGAGCAGCCCTTCTTCCTTGTCCTCCACCATGATGATGAGCTCCTTCAGCAGATTATGCCCCCAGGGATCGATGGTCGCCATCACCAGGAGCGCTGTATACAGCTCGGCCCGCTCCTCCGCGCCCTTCGCCCCCGCGTGGATCTCCGCGACGACCTCTCGCAGCGCCGCCGCGGTCGCGTTACGTGCAAGCGGGGCGAACACCAGCCAGAGCACGCTGCCGCGCGCCCGGAGCTCGGTGACCGTGCGCTGGTAGACGGCGTCGACCCGGAAGCGCGCGCCGCTGAACGGCCGCCCCGGCCAGGCGATGCGGCGCTTTCCGGCTTTCGGCAAGCGCCGCCTGCGCCCCGAGAGGACGACGGCGACGCTCTCGATGGGCGGGACCGGCGCGCCAGGTGATTCGAGGCGGAGCGCGGCGAAGAGGAAGCCGAGGTATTCGAAGATGCGATCCGGCACGTCGTCGCGGAGCGCGAAGCAGAACTCGACGTGCAGCACCCGCGGCTCGCCGCCGACCCGCAGACGCAGCGCCTTGTCGAGGCGGCGCTCGATGTTCGTGACCTGGCTGTCGACCCAGCCGAGGACCTCGATGGGGCCTTCGGGGACGAGGGCGCGCACCAGGTCCTCGGGGCGCCGTCGGGCGAGGTGGCGCAAGGTGATGTCGGCGTCTCCCATGGCGTGGCGTCGATGGCAGATCGCGTGCCGGGCGGTCGAGAGGCCGAAATCAAGGGATTTGGGGGCGTGGCATGCGCATCGGGCGGGTGGCGGCGCCATGGCGGAGCGGCCCGCGCCGGAGCACCGACGATGGAGCGACCCGACCGGGGTTGAGGGACCCGACCGGGGTTGAGGGACCCGACCGGGGTTGAGGGACCCGACCGGGGTTGAGGGACCCGACCGGGGTTGAGGGACCCGACCGGGGTTGAGGGACCCGACCGGGGTTGAGGGACCCGACCGGGGTTGAGGGACCCGACCGGGGTTGAGGGACCCGACCGGGGTTGAGGGACCCGACCGGGGTTGAGGGACCCGACCGGGGTTGAGGGACCCGACCGGGGTTGAGGGACCCGACCGGGGTTGAGGGACCCGACCGGGGTTGAGGGACCCGACCGGGGTTGAGGGACCCGACCGGGGTTGAGGGACCCGACCGGGGTTGAGGGACCCGCACTCACCCCCCGCGCGGGGAACCCCTTTCGCCCCCGGCGCTACGTCCCCGCCCCCGGATCCTTGCAGCAGCGAAACCCGATCTCGTAAAACCGGAACATCGGTCCATGCGAGTCGTTGGTCCCGCGGCACCCCGCCCACGGCTTGGACCAGTAGCCGCCCTTCAGCGACGAGCGGTGCGGCCACTCGGGACGCGACGTCGATACCCACTCTTCCACGTTGCCGACCAGATCGACGACGCCGTACGGGCTCACGCACGCCGGATACGAGCCCGACGGCTCGCCCTGCCAGAGCCGCTGCGTCTCGGCGGCCCGCACCGCCGGGTCGTCCGACGCGAGCCGCCGCTCGCTGATGCCCCGGTACGGCTTGCTCACGTTGCAGGCGGCCGGGTCCTGCGCGTAACCGTAAGGGAAGGGGAGCGCCGACGGCCCCTCGCACGCGAGCTCCCACTCGAACTCGGTGCAGAGGCGCTTGCCGGCGGCGGCGCACTCCCGCTCGGCCTCGACGAAGCGGAGCATCACGACCGGCAGCGCGCCCGCCCGGTTCGGCCACTCGTGGCGATCCATGCACGTGCGCACCGGCGTGAAGCGCGGCTCGGCGGCGAACAGCCCGGGGAAGAAGCTGAAGCAGTGGCCGCCGCGGTAGCTCGTGCAGATCCGCTGCACGTTCTCGCGGTGCGTGCCCTCCACGAGCACCATGTCGGGCGGGCAGGACGCCGGAGCCCCGGGCCGGGGCAGCGCGTCGGCCTGGGCGAGCAGCGGGGCGAGCAGGAGGTCGAGGAGCACGCGGCGGCTCTCTATCGCAAAGCCGCGCGCGCCGCACGAGAGGCCGCGCGGCGGCTCGCCTCACCGGACCTCGCGCGGGCGCTCGCGCCCGCGCCCGCGTCGGGCTAGTCTCGCGCCATGGGAATGACGCTGCTTAGGATGCGGTTCGCCGCGCTCGCGGTCCTGGCCTTGGGGAGCGCCTGCGGTGGCAACGTCGTCGTCGACGGGATGCCCGGCGAAGGGTCGGGGGGCGCCGGCGCGACCAGCAGCAGCGCGAGCGGGACGAGCAACGTGGGGGTGACCTCCACCGGGGGCGGCGGCGGCGACGCGCGGTCGAAGTGTCTCGAGTACTGCGAGATGTTCCTGCCAACGTGCGGCGCGGCGCCGGGCAGCTGCGGCGACGTCTGTGACCAGCAGCTGTCCACCGCGCCCGCGTGCAACGATCGGCTCGCGCCGTTCTTCGATTGCGCGATCGAGGCGTTCAATTGCGATGTCATCCCGTCCAGGTGTCAGCCTTTGCTGGATGAGTACGACGCGTGTGCGTTCGGCGCCGGTTCCGGCTCCGGCTCCGGCGCCGGCGCCGACTGTGGGGGGCTGGAGTGCTTCGGCGGTGGGGACAGGGTGTGCAGCTGCAAGGGCTCGTGCTCGAGCGTGGATTTTGCTGTCGAGTGCAGGCCGACCATGGGCGGAGCCGACCTCTCCTGCTCCTGCTTCGTCGACGGCTCCGAGGTGGCCAGCTGCGGGGACATCGGCCCGGCGTGCGACCTCGCCCGCCTCTGTTGCGAGCCGATCTTCGAGCTGTTCCGCTGAGAGGTACGAGCGGCGTTCGCCATGGAGGACCAGCAAGGGAGCGCGGCGCCGGGCAGGGTGCTCGCCGACGCGGTCGCGAGCTGGGTGGGGGCGCGGATCGACGCGGCGCACGCGAACCCCGCGACGGGGCTCGTCGCGCTGGCCGTGTACGCCGGAGCTCGGCGCGTGCTCGGCGCCGGCATCGGGCCGCGCGTCGCGGGGGTGGGGGTCTTGCCGCGGCTGCCGCGGCTCCGCGCCGGCGCGTCGCACCCGCTCCTCTCGGCCATGCGAGCTCACCTGGTCGGCCGCCGCGTGCTGGCCATCGAGGTGCGAGGCGACGGCGTCGTCGTGGTCGCCGGTGATGCGCTGCTGGCGGAAGGAGACCGGGAGGGTGAATCGGCGAGCGGGGCGGGGTCGTCGCCGCCCGCACCGGGGTTGAGCCGGGGGTCGCCCGCACCCGGGTTGCCCGCACCCGGGTTGGGCCCGGCGGCGCCCGCACCCGGGTTGAGCCCGGCGCCCGCCGCGGCGGCGCGGCTGGAGCTCGCCCCGGGGCGCCGCGGCGAGGTGCGGCTGCTCGACGGCGCCGGCAACCTGATCCTCCGCTGGCCGCCTCAGGGGAGCGCCCCGCCGGCCGAGACCGCCTACCCGGAGGATCCGCTGGCCGCCGGCGCGGCGCTGGTCGAGGCGAGCGACGACGCCGCCGCCGGCCAGGAGAAGGCGGCCCTCGCGCGCGCCGTCAAGGCGCGGCGCGCGGCGCTCGAGCGCAGGGCCGAGGCGGTGCGCGGCGATCTCGGGCGGCTGGGGAGCGTCGCGCGCCTCCAGAAGACGGGGCAGCTCCTGCTCGCGCAGGGCGCGCGGGTGCCGCGCGGGGCCGCGAAGGCGCTCCTCGACGACTGGGAGACCGGCGGCAAGCTCGAGGTCGCGCTCGACCCGGCGCGCCCCGCGAAGGCGCAGGCCGAGGCGTTCTTCGCCAAGGCGCGGCGCTACCAGCGCGGCGAGGCGGTGATGCGCGCGCGCCTCGCCGAGACCGAGCGCGCCCTCGAGGCGATCGCCGCCCTCGAGGCCGACGTCGCGGCGGCGGAGGCGCGGCCGGAGGCGCTCGAGCCGCTCGCGCAGCGCGCGCGCTCCCTCGGCGTGGCCCGCGCCGACATCGCCGGGGCGGGCGCCGCCCTCGCCGGCGAGCCGGGGGCGGCCGGAGGGGCGCGCGGCCCGCGGGCCGGACGGACCGCCCCGCGCCGGCCGTTCCATGCCTACCGGAGCGCGTCCGGCGCGGCGATCCTCGTCGGCCGGGGCGCCGAGGACAACGACGCCCTGACGACGAAGCACGCGCGGCCGCACGACCTCTGGCTGCACGCGAAGGGCGTCGCGGGCTCGCACGTCGTCGTGCCGCTCCCGAAGGGGGCGAGCTGCCCCGCCGAGGTGCTCGTGGACGCCGCGACCCTGGCGGCGCACTTCAGCGATGCGCGCGGCGAGGCGGTCTGCGAGGTGAGCTACGTCCCGCGCCGCTACGTGCGCAAGCCGCGCGGCGCGGCTCCGGGCGCGGTGGTCTTCGATCGGGAGAAGGTCATCGCCGTGCGCATCGAGGGGGCGCGCCTGTCGCGGCTGCTCGCGACCAAGGAAGAGGGCTGACCGAGGGGCGCTCGCGCCGATGCCCATGCGCCTCACGCGCAGGCCGCGGAGCGCCCCGCGGCCGGGCTGCGGCGCCCTCGGGTCCAGACCGCGACGCCCTCGCTCCGCCCGTGGCGGGCCGCCCTCAGGCCGTGAACGCCGCCCGGACCTGCTCGTTCAGCTGATCCAGCCGGCGCGCCGGCAGATCCGCCGCGCGGGCGAGCGACGCGATCACCGCGCGCTCCGCGTCCGAGATCCCCTCGCTCGCGTGGGCCACCGCCAGCGCGACGATGACGCCCTCCTCCACCGCGTCGCAGTCCATGAGGATCTCCGCGAGGAGCCGCACCCGCGGCTCGACGCCCGCCGCCGCGATCACCTTCAGGCTCGCCTCGATCAGGTAGCGGACGAGCTCCGCGTTCAGCTCGGCGCCGAGCATCGGCTCGATCAGCTGCCGGAGGGCGTCGATCTCCTCGGCGTCCACGTTGCCGTCGGCGTTCGCCACGAGCGCGCCGAGGTCGACGATCGGGGTCGGGTTGTACTCGTTCAGGTCGAAGCGGGCGCGGAGCAAGCCGGCCGCCTGGTGGACCAACGCGGGAGGCTTCATGTCGCCTCCGCTCCGGCGATTCGCCTCATGACTCACCACCTTTCGGCGCGCGGCGCCGCACGGCCTCGGACTCGCTGAGCCCGAGGCAGAGCTGCGCCCGGAGCGCGCGCAGCCCCGCGAGCACCTCGGCCGACGCCTTCTCGGCCTCGGCCCGCTCGATGGCCGCGTCGAGCGTCGCGAGCCGCCCTGTCTGGAGCGCCTTGAGCGAGTAGGTCATCTGCACGAACGTGTCGAAGAGGTCTCCGAGCTCATCGCCCTTGCGCAGCCCCTCTCCGATGGTGAGCCGCGTCGTGCCGACCTGGCGGCACAGGCGCTTCATCTGGTGGACCGGCCCCACGATGCGCTGGGTGATGAAGATCCCGAGCACCCCGAGGACGACGAGGAGGAACACGCCGCCGCCGACGAGGATGTTGAGGAGGCGCTGGCGCAGCGCCTCGACCTCGGAGCGCCGCCTGCCGACCTCCGCCAGGTTGCGCTCGTACTCGCGGTTCGTCTTCTCGAGCTCCTCGTCGAGGGTAGTGCCGAGCTCGGCGCCGTCGCCGCCGAGGGCGGCGGTGCTCATCCTCAGGATCTTGGCGCTGTTGGCCGCCTCTTTGAGCGCGAGCTCGGCCTGGGACGCCGCGTACTGCGCCTGCTCGTTGGCGACGCTCGCGGTCTGCCAGATGACGAGTCCGAGCACCACCATGACGGCGAGCACCACCGACACCAGGAGCCCCGTGTACTTGAGCTGGAATCGCGGGTTGAGGAGCAGCTTGCGGCGCGGGGCCGGGCGGGCTGTGGCGCGATCCTGGGCGGGAGAGGTCATGAGGTCTCGTCAGCGGGCGGACGGCATGACCGCCAGCACAGGACATGTGCATGGGCGGGGCCGCCCCGGTGCGACCCCCCCGGAAAACGCACTGCGGTCTCACTGGTACCCCATTCCCGGCGCCGGTCGCAAGGGTCATTCAGAGGTCGAACAGCGTCCCCTGCCGGCTCGGCCGCCGGAAGGTCGAGCGCTCGTCTGCCGCTTCGCGCTCGCGCGCGGCGTTCAGCCCGAGGCGCTGGCAGTGCACCTCGAACAGCCGCTGGATCGCCGCCCAGCGCGCGCCTGCGCCCTGGAAGCGCGCCCCGAAGGCGGCCTCGTTCATCTTGCCGCCGCGCATCTCCTGGATGCCGCGGCGCACCTTGCCGGCGCGGTCCGGGAAGGCCTCCTCGAGGCGCTCGTCGAAGACCGGCAGCACCTCGCGCGGCAGGCGCAGCGGCATCATGAAGGCGCTCTGCGCCCCGGCGTCGCGGGCGCGCTCGAGGAGCTCGGGGACGTCGCTGTCGTTCAGCCCGGGGATCAGGGGGGACAGGGAGATCCCGGTCGGCACGCCCGCGTCCGAGAGGGCGCGCATGGCCTCGAAGCGCAGCGACGAGCGGCTCGCGTACGGCTCCATCTTGCGGGCCACGGCGTCGTCGGCGAAGGGGATGCTGAGGTGGACGCGGGCGCGAGCGCGCCGCGCGAGCTCGCCGAGCAGGGCGGCGTCGCGCCGCACGAGCGCGCCCTTGGTGATGAGCCCGACGGGGTTCCGGAACGCGAGGCAGATCTCGAGGCAGCGGCGGGTGAGCTCGTAGCTCGCCTCGAGCGGCTGGTAGCAATCGACGTTGCCGGAGAACACGATCGTGTCGCCTTGCCAGCCCGGCTTGTTGAGCTCCTTCTCGAGCAGCTCGGGCGCGTTCGCCTTGACCACGATCTTGCGGTCGAAGTCGGTGCCGGCGCCCCACCCGAGGTACTGGTGCGAGGGCCGGGCGTAGCAGTAGGCGCAGGCGTGGATGCAGCCCCGGTACGGGTTGACGCTGTACTGGAACGGCAGATCGGGGCTGTCGTTGGCGGTGATGATGGAGCGGGCCTGCTCCTCGAAGACCTGCAGCGTCGCCGGGGGCGCCTCTTCGAGGTACTCGACCTGCGTCGACGACCACGGGTTCGGAGGGTTGTTCACGGGGCGCGGCATGGTGCGGGTCAGCGCCGGGCGAGGGGGCGGGCGCTGCGCGCCGAGTGTAGCGCGTCCTCGTCCGGGTGGGAGCGTTTGTTCAGTAGAGCCCGGTGGGCGCCGTCGTGCAACGCGGCGGGCTGGGCGGCGGGGGCAGCCTGGGGGGTGCGGCGGGGGGGGCGGCGGGGGGGCGGGGAGAGCGGATTGACAGCCGAGGGGGCGCCTGCTGGCATGCGGGCGCTCAGGAGCGAGGTGAGGGACAAGATGGCCAATCCGACACAGCCCGGGTTCGATCTCCGCAGCACGTACCTGCACCTCGCGGACGGGGGCGATGCGCTCCCGATCGAGGTGAGGCCGACGTTCTGGCAAGAGCTGATGTCCGGCGACTCGGAGGCCGCCGACATCCGGCGGATCACGGACGAGGGAGGCTGGCTGGTGATACGGTATCCGCTGACCGAGGACACGCCGCAGTGGGAGATGCACCCGGCGGGTGACGAGATCCTGGTCCTCCTGTCCGGCGCGAGCGACGTCGTGCTGGAGGAGCAGGGCGGCGAGCGGGTCGTCGCCCTGCTCGCGGGCGCGGCGTGCAAGGTCCCGCAGGGCGCGTGGCACCGGATCCTCGTCCGCGAGCCGGGGGACCTCCTGTCGATCACCTACGGCAAGGGGACGCAGCACCGGCCGCTGTGATCGCATGGTGGCGAGTTGCGCCGCGGGGGGCCTGTCATTGAGCCTGCCGCGACGCTCCGCCCCCCTCCACGTAGACGCGCACGGCTACCATCGTGTGCCCCCGAGCTCGCCCTTGCGCCAGAGCTCACCGAGCGTGTACGCCTCAAGCCACGTCGAGAGTGCGTCCCGCGTGAGGCGCCGCAGGGTCGTCCGTCCTTCGTGGCGCTCGCAGACGAGCACCGTCTCCGGCGCGTCGGAGAGCGCATCGACGAGGACATCCGAGTGCGTCGTCACGATGACCTGTGTGCGCTCCGATGCGCCGAGCAGGAGGCGCGCGAGCGTGGGCATCAGATCCGGATGGAGGCCGAGCTCCGGCTCCTCGATGCACACGAGCGGCGGTGGCGCTGGATCGAGCAGGATGGCGAGCAGCGCGAGCCATCGGATGGTGCCGTCGGAGAGGCGCGTCGCGGGGAGCGTCCAGCGCTCTTCCTCGAGGAATATCTGGACCGTTCCTCCCTCGATCTGCACGGAGAAGTCCACGGCTCCATCGAAGACCTGCTGCAAGGCGTCGATCAGCACCCGCTTCGTCGGGATATCCCGGCGGAACCGGTTCAGGATCAGCCCGAGGTTCTGTGCGTCTTCTCGCAAGTGGTCGGTCGGCAGATCGGACGGCTGCGGGTATCGTGGCGACGAGGCGCGTCCGAGGCCCCAGTCACGGTGAAGCCGGATTTTGCTGTAGTGATCCCCGACGAACGAGAGCTCCGGATAATGATCGGGATCCTTGCGCTGGGAGAGGATGGACTGCTGGGGATCGATGTCCTCGCGGCGGAGCTCGCGTTTGCCGTTTCTCACGTTGAGCATCGGGCGTCCGTGCTCGTAGCCGAAGTAGACGTGCTGGCCCGTCGGCTCGGCCGGCGGCTCCTCGTCCTCGATGCGCTCGTCGACGATCTCCAGGCGTGCTCCGAGCTCGGTGAAGGAGACCCGGTGGCGTAGGTTCCAGCTCGATTCCGGCCGGTACGCGAGGACGGCCTCCACCTCGGCCTTCGCGCCCGGCTCGCCTCGCCAGATCCATGCGCTCACTCCCCCGCCTTGTCGTACCGGGGCGAGCAGATCCGTGGGCGCGGCGCGAAGGAAGCCGATGGCCTCGATGAAGTTCGACTTGCCTGACCCGTTGGGTCCGATGAGGACGTTGAGCTTGCTGAGCTCGATCGGATCGGAGCCCGGGCCGAAGGACAGGAACCGATCCAGCCGCAGACTCTTGAGGAGCATGCGCGGAACTCTACCCGGATCGCGCTCATCGGCGCCACCGGGTGAGCCGGCCTCAGCCTCGCCCGGCGAAGCGGCGGTGGTCGACCATGAGGCAGCGGTCCTGCACGACGAGGATCCCGGCCTCGACGAGCCGCTCGGCCACCTGGTCGTTCCGGATGCCGCTCTGCAGCCAGACGGCGCGCGGGCGGGCGGCGAGCAGGTCGTCGAGGTGCGCGGCGACGTCCTGGCCGCGCCGGAAGACGTCGACGATGTCGATCGGGCCGGGGACGTCCGCCACGCGGCGGTAGACCTGCTGGCCGAGGATGGTCTTCACGTCGGGGTAGTAGACCGGGACCGGGATCACCTCCACGCCCGCGCTGTGCAGGTAGCTCGGGACGTAGAAGGCGGGCTGATCCGCCTGCGCCTCGGTCTTGATGCCGAGCACGGCGACGCGCCGCGCCCCGCGGACCAGCTCGGCCACCCGGGCATCGTCATCGCTGATGTCGCGAATGTCGTTCATGGGGAGAGTGTACGTCCGCCGAGCCGGCGTGGCACCCGGGACGGCGCGATGCAGAGCCGGAGGCGTGGGGCCTGGGCGGCGCTCGGCGCTGGGACCGCTGCGTTCAGCGGGGGCGGCGGCCGGCGGAGGCTCGGGCGCGTGTCGGCCTGGGGCGTGGGGGCGAGTCGCTTTGGTCCGCGCGTCGTTGGATCGAGCCTCTCGGGGGCTGCGCGATGGGCGTCGTGCCGCCGCTGGGGCGGCCGCTCGGGCGGCGGTAGCCGAGCTCGCGGAGGAGCTTGCGATCCTGGACGGCCGACCGGACGACGGCGCTCCATTCCAGGTACCAGGCCCAGAGGTCGGCTTCGGCCTGCTCGCCGTCATGGTCGGGGTCTGCCGGCGACCGATCCGCGGCGGGCTCGACCTTCTCGGCGCGGGCGAGGAGCTCCCTGGCCTCGTCGACGATCTCTCTGGTGATCCCGCGCCTGGCGAGGAGCTTCCTGGCTTCGCGGCCGTCTCGCTCGGGGCCGCCCTTGTCCTTGCGCCTGGCGAGCTGGTCCCAGCGCTCGACGAAGGTGCCGACGGACACGACGACGGCCGCGCCCTCGGTCTGGCCGAGGTTCCTGAACATCCAGGCGTGGACCTCGGGGTGACGGCGCTTGAGGGTCGCCGCGGCGATGGGAAACCACCGCTTCTGCCAGCCGTCGAGCGCGGCGACGAGGTCGGGTTCGGGAGCGCTGGTGCCCACGTCGATGTCGAGCCGGGGGCGGGTGAGGCCCTGGAGGAGGCGCCACCCCTCCGCGAGGTCGGCGTCGGTGAAGCCGTGCGCGACGAGCGCCGCAGCGATCTCGTTCGTGCGAAGAGCCAACAGAAGCTTGAGCACCCGCTCCGCCTTCTGTCGGAGCGTCAACCGGGCCATGACAAATGAGGTCCTCCCGTGGAAGACGACCGTACGGGGTCGGGGGACGCGTCCACCAGGGCGGAGCAAGAGAGCGCCGGGGTCGGGAAGGGGAAACCCAGGGCGGGCGAGGGGCGCCCCCGGTCGGCGGGTCGGAGTACCCGGGGGGAGGGAGGCGCCGGCGCGGGGGATCGAGTCGGGGAAGGCGGGGATCGAGTGAGGGGAGCTGGGGGATTACGAGCGAGAGGTGGGGGTGGAGGTCGCGGGAGACGGGGATCGAGTGCGGGAGAGCGGGGATCGAGAGAAGAGGGGCGGGGATCCGGGGAAAGGAGGAGGAGGAGAGGGGCGGGGATCCGCGCGAGGGAGCGGCAAAGCGGCCGAGGAGAACGGAAGGGCTGGTCGAGGGGAGGAGGGGGCGTGGTAGAAGAGGGCGGGAGCACCGGCTGCGAGCGGTGGAGTGGTGCGGAAAAGCCGGGGGGGCGCTCGCAAGGCCGGCAGGTGTTTGAAAAGACGATGGATTTCGGGATGGCCGGGGGCGCGCGGGGCGGCCTCCGGCGGCCGGAGCGAGGGGGGCGGCGGGGACCTCTCGCAAACCGGGTCGCAAGTGTGCGAAATTTCAGGTAGGCCTGGGAGGTCTCTCTCCGCCGCTGAAAGGCGGCGGCCCCATTGAAGCATCCAGAGTGGCTCCGGTTCCGGCACAGCGAAAACCGCCTCTCCGCCGCTGAAAGGCGGCGGCCCCATTGAAGCAAGTGCACGTATACTCTTCGCTGACTGGCTCACCCACTCTCCGCCGCTGAAAGGCGGCGGCCCCATTGAAGCACGAGGTACGCGATCGACCGGTTCGCACAGCGCGTGTGCTCTCCGCCGCTGAAAGGCGGCGGCCCCATTGAAGCGCTCGCCCTGCTCGGCGACGTCCCGTCGACGCTGACTCTCCGCCGCTGAAAGGCGGCGGCCCCATTGAAGCACCGCGGAGAGCGTGCGCGACTGGGCTGAGAGCACCTCTCCGCCGCTGAAAGGCGGCGGCCCCATTGAAGCCGGAGAGGGGAGCGCTGCGTAATGGCCCTGCCGCGCGCTCTCCGCCGCTGAAAGGCGGCGGCCCCATTGAAGCTGCAAGTTCGGGGAGCTCCCCGTGCGCCCTGTTTCCTTGAGCTCTCCGCCGCTGAAAGGCGGCGGCCCCATTGAAGCTCCGCAAATGTGAACCACAGCTCATCTCGCTTCCATCTCTCCGCCGCTGAAAGGCGGCGGCCCCATTGAAGCACCTCGACGAACGCGTCGCGCGCGGACTCGCTGCGCAGCTCTCCGCCGCTGAAAGGCGGCGGCCCCATTGAAGCCGCTCCGTCGGGCGCACCGTCAAGTCGACCTGCACGACTCTCCGCCGCTGAAAGGCGGCGGCCCCATTGAAGCGTCTTGCAGATGACCTCCCACGTGTCTGCGAGGTGGCTCTCCGCCGCTGAAAGGCGGCGGCCCCATTGAAGCAACAGCCGCGACATCGAGGCATCGCGTCCGAACGCGCTCTCCGCCGCTGAAAGGCGGCGGCCCCATTGAAGCCTCTAAGGTCGTGTTCGATGCCGGAGCCTTGCTGGCTCTCCGCCGCTGAAAGGCGGCGGCCCCATTGAAGCGATGGCATGCGTAGGAGGGACGAAAAATCCCTGCATCCTCTCCGCCGCTGAAAGGCGGCGGCCCCATTGAAGCAGGTGCACGTTCCTGACGTCGCAGCAGTGCCTATGCGCTCTCCGCCGCTGAAAGGCGGCGGCCCCATTGAAGCTTGCGGAACATGCCGCTATTATCCATCCACTGGGCCCTCTCCGCCGCTGAAAGGCGGCGGCCCCATTGAAGCTGGCACGCGCGCGCCGCCGACCACGACGACCGGCGGCTCTCCGCCGCTGAAAGGCGGCGGCCCCATTGAAGCGCCTTCGCGTCGCCGCGGAGCCGGTCGAACTCCCGCCTCTCCGCCGCTGAAAGGCGGCGGCCCCATTGAAGCGGCCAGGAGGGCTGCGACGCCTCGGGGCGCGCCATCGAGCTCTCCGCCGCTGAAAGGCGGCGGCCCCATTGAAGCCCGGACAAAATCCGGCGCGTCCGTGCGAACGGCACGCACGCTCTCCGCCGCTGAAAGGCGGCGGCCCCATTGAAGCTTCGATCTGCCGGAGAGCGTGTACGACGACGCGGTCTCTCCGCCGCTGAAAGGCGGCGGCCCCATTGAAGCAGGTAGACGCCCGGCGTGAGGGTCGTCGGGGAGACCTCTCCGCCGCTGAAAGGCGGCGGCCCCATTGAAGCATACGGTCCGGGTCTTCAAGCTCTACGTTGTAGCAGGGCCTCTCCGCCGCTGAAAGGCGGCGGCCCCATTGAAGCCTGATGAGCATCTTCGTCGTCGTGATCAGGAACGTGCTCTCCGCCGCTGAAAGGCGGCGGCCCCATTGAAGCTACGCCGACCACGTGCGAGGGTTCCGGCCCGCCTTCTACTCTCCGCCGCTGAAAGGCGGCGGCCCCATTGAAGCTAGACCTGGCGAACGTTGCCAGTGGCCTCGACGATCTTCTCTCCGCCGCTGAAAGGCGGCGGCCCCATTGAAGCTCCGCGATCGTCTGCTCCGGCGCCGTCTGCGCCGCGCTCTCCGCCGCTGAAAGGCGGCGGCCCCATTGAAGCCTCACGTGCGCGGCCGATGCGCTGGTTGCCTCGGAGCTCTCCGCCGCTGAAAGGCGGCGGCCCCATTGAAGCATGCTCATCTCCATCCTCCCG
This sequence comes from Sorangium cellulosum So0157-2, assembly GCF_000418325.1. Taxonomy (GTDB): domain Bacteria; phylum Myxococcota_A; class Polyangia; order Polyangiales; family Polyangiaceae; genus Sorangium; species Sorangium cellulosum_D. The sequence goes on along the minus strand of NC_021658.1, from coordinate 9,168,565 downwards.
CGCGCCTCGGCGCTCTCTCTCCGCCGCTGAAAGGCGGCGGCCCCATTGAAGCAAGTCTCCGGTGTTAAACATCCGCTCCTCTGCCTCGCTCTCCGCCGCTGAAAGGCGGCGGCCCCATTGAAGCCAGGGGGTCCGGCGCGCGCCGCAACGGTCCGCGCCAACTCTCCGCCGCTGAAAGGCGGCGGCCCCATTGAAGCCGCTGTTCCTTGAGCCACCGCTGGACGAGGGCGATCCCGATCTCCGCCGCTGAAAGGCGGCGGCCCCATTGAAGCCGCTCTGCGAACAGCACGGTCGGAGAGGTGTGTTTGAATCTCCGCCGCTGAAAGGCGGCGGCCCCATTGAAGCGACCACCGCGAGCACGCTTCCGCCGCCCGGAATCACCTCTCCGCCGCTGAAAGGTGGCGGCCCCATTGAAGCCGCTGTTCCTTGAGCCACCGCTGGACGAGGGCGATCCCGATCTCCGCCGCTGAAAGGCGGCGGCCCCATTGAAGCAACATGAGCGAGTTGGCTAAGGTTGTGTTCACCAACACTCTCCGCCGCTGAAAGGCGGCGGCCCCATTGAAGCGACCACCGCGAGCACGCTTCCGCCGCCCGGAATCACCTCTCCGCCGCTGAAAGGTGGCGGCCCCATTGAAGCCGCTGTTCCTTGAGCCACCGCTGGACGAGGGACGTCAGGACGTGGGCGGAGGCTCTCTTGCCCGACTCTCCGCCGCTGAAAGGCGGCGGCCCCATTGAAGCCTCACCCGAGAGGGGATGAGAAGCGACGAGGCCGGCTCTCCGCCGCTGAAAGGCGGCGGCCCCATGGAAGCCGGATCTCGGCCTTGCGCCGATTTTCTCCGGCGCCTCCGACCCGCGCGCCTCCGGAGCGGCCGAGCCCGCCGGGAAGACGTCTACCTGCTCCTCCTCTCCCCTTGCTCCGTCGACGCCCCCGTTCCTGCGAGCTCAGCAAAGCACCCCCAGCCCGCCCTTCCCTGCACGCAGCGACGCCCCATCCTCCGCGTAATCCTTCACTGTTTGCGATTCGTCATGCCCGAGGGAGGCGCGGAGTACGGGGCGCCGCCCCTCTCCGCCGCTGAAAGGCGGCGGCCCCATGGAAGCCGGATCTCGGCCTTGCGCCGATTTTCTCCGGCGCCTCCGACCCGCGCGCCTCCGGAGCGGCCGAGCCCGCCGGGAAGACGTCTACCTGCTCCTCCTCTCCCCTTGCTCCGTCGACGCCCCCGTTCCTGCGAGCTCAGCAAAGCACCCCCAGCCCGCCCTTCCCTGCACGCAGCGACGCCCCATCCTCCGCGTAATCCTTCACTGTTTGCGATTCGTCATGGAAAATTATCGCCTCTCGACGCAATGTCGTGCCTGCAGTCTCACTGGAGCGCTCCATCTGGATCCCCGACGGCAAGTGCGATAGGCTGCCCTCATGGCGCGGCGTTCCTCAGGAGTCATCGTCGTGGCCGCATGTGCTGCGGCCCTGTGGCAGGGCTGCGGCTCCCCGTACTCCTACGACTGCCGGGAAACCCGCTCTTGCCCCTGCGAGTGCACCTCTGTTCCGCCGCTGGGCTTCACGGATCCGGTCTTGCTCTACATCGGCAGCGAGCTGTCGGCGCCCGAATGTCCGCCTCTGAGCGCTCCGGCGAAGGTCTACGAGGGCCACGCGGATCTGGACGTCCCCTACGAGTGTCCCGCGTGCCGGTGCAGCGAGCCGACCTGCGGGCTGCCCTCCGTCTTGCGGGCGAGCGACGCTCCTCTCTGCCAGGGCCCGACGTTCACGGCCTTCGGCGCTCCTACAGGCTGGGACGGATCCTGCGTCGCGGCGACCGCGGTCCCGGACGAACGGCTGGCTTCGCTGGTGATCGCGCCGGTCACGGCGACGGCATGCGAGCCGATCGAGCCCGAGCCGGTGCCGCGGCGAAGCGCTCGAGACGGGTTCATCTCCCCCTGGAAGACCTTGGCGCGCGCATGCAAGGGCGACCCGATCGCGGTGGACGACGAAGACGTCTTCGGGGACACCGATGAGCCCGTATGCCCGGCCGGAGAGAAGTGCTGGCCAGCACCGGAGCCTCCGCCACCCGGCTTCCGGCAATGCATCATGTACCTGGGCGGCGGCGAGCCGGTGTGCCCGGACGATTACCCGCTCATGCACGTGTTCTACAGGGACTTCGAAGACACCCGCGAATGCACGCCGTGCGCGTGCACCCCGACGGGGGAGAGCTCCTGTTCCGCTTCCGTCTCCGCCTACGCCGATGACGCGTGCACCGACGCGTTCGCCTCGCACGCGGTCGGCACGGAGGCAGGGCTGTGCGTCGACGTCATGGAAGGCGTCGCGCTCAAGAGCATGAGCGCCACATGGACCACGCACCGCCCCGGCACGTGCGAGACCAGCGGCGGAGAGCTGCTCGGCGAAGCTACCCCCACGCATCCCTCGACCTTCTGCTGCCAGCCGCTCCCTGCTCCCCCGCGCTGATCCGACCCGCCCCCGCCGCCGCGCATGCAGCGGCGCGACGGTATCTAGCTCAGCGCAGCTCCCCGTCCGCCGCTCGTGGCAGACTCCGCGGCGTGAACCTCGACCAGCTCCAGGCGCCCCGGGCTGACATCGCGCACGGCGTGTCTTTCGCCGCCCTTCGTCCCCAGGACGCATGCCGCCGGCTCGCCGTAGCCATCGGGATCTCGGCCGGCGCCGCGATCCTGCTCTGGCCGAAGGCCGCGCTCGCGAACATCGGCATCCCGATGCTCATCTTCGCGTGGCCCGCATCGTGGATAGCCTTCGTTCCCGTCGTGCTCGTCGAGGCCGCGGTGGCTCGCCGGGTCCTGCGCCTGCCGACGCGAGAGGCGATCAAGCTCTCTCTGGCGGCGAACGCATGGTCCACGCTCGCGGGGATCCCGATCACCTGGGCTCTCCTGACGGTCCTCGAGATGACCGTAGCGCCCACCCTGTCGAGGGCTCGCGGAGATCTCGGAACGGCCGCCACCCTGCTCATGGTGCCGATCTCGGCTCCCTGGCTGGGCCCCGTGAAGGAGAGCTGGCGCGTGCTCGCCGCCGGGGCCTTCCTCTGTGTGCCCTTCTTCTTCGCCTCGGTGTGGATCGAGGCGCGGAGCGCCGGACGCCGCGTGCCGGCGGCCGACGCGCTCCGCTGGGCGAAGAGGGCGAACTCGGCCACCTATGGCTTCTTCCTCGTCGCGCTCGCGCTCGCCGCGCTGATCTCGTGGACGAGCCGCGCGGGCAGCGCCGGCTAGCCGCGGTCGCCGGCGTGGCGGCGGCCCTCCTGTGGCAGACTCCCCCGCGTGAACCTCGACCGGCTCCCCGCGCTCTGGGCCGACCTCCTCCGCCACCCCACCTCGCTGCCCGTCGCGCTCGGCGCGGCCATCGCCGTCCTCGCGCTCGGGTTCTTCGCCTACCGCCTGCTCTTCGCCCTGCTCTCGCGCGCCGCCCGCGCGACCCAGACGTCGCTCGACGACCTCCTCCTCCGGCGCATGCGGCTGCCAGCGCGCCTGCTCGTCGCGCTGCTCGCGCTGCACACGTTCATCGCCCTGCGCGGCGGCGAGCTGCCCACGCTCCACAAGGGCGTGCTCCTCCTGGAGCTCGCGCTCGCGTCGTACCTGGCCATCGAGATGGCCGAGACCATGGTCATCGACTACTGGCTCGCCGAGCGCCGGAAGGTGCAGCTCCCGGCGCTCGTACGGCACCTCCTGCTCGCGATCCTCTACCTCGTCGCCGGCCTCTCGATCGTCGGCGCGGTCACCGGCGTCGACCTCGTGCCGCTGCTCGCGACCTCGACCGTCATCACGGTCGTCCTCGGCCTCGCGCTCCAGGACACCCTCGGCAACCTCTTCGCCGGGCTCGCCCTGCACTCCGAGCGCTCGTTCGGCGTCGGCGACTGGATCCTCGTCGACGGGATCGAGGGGCAGGTCGTCTACGTGGGATGGCGCTCGACCCGCCTCAGGACGTTCTCCGGAGACATCGTGATCCTGCCGAACTCGATCATCGCCAAGGCGCGCGTACAGAACTTCTGCGCGCCGGATCGGACGTGCGCGCGCAACATCGAGATGCTCGTCGCCCTCGGCGCCGCCCCCGAGGCCGTGGAGCGCGCGGCGCAGCGCGCCTATGCGCAGGTGCCGGACATCCTCCGCGAGCCGCCGCCCAGGCTCTGGCTCGCGGCCGTCACTCCCCTCTTCCAGCGCTACGTCATCAAGTTCTGGATCGCCGACTTCGAGCGCCACGATCTCCTGGAGTCCGAGCTGATGAGGGCGTTCTTCCGCGCCTGCCGCGACGAAGGCGTCGCCCTCAGCCCCGCCGCGGCGCAGCCGGGCCTCGCCGTCGATCCGCGCATCCTCGACCCGCGCGCCCCCGTCGATCCGACCGCAGCTCCGGTGGTCCTGCCGGCGATCGTCGCGGTGCCGGCCGCCCCGGCGCCCACGGTCGCGAGCGGCAAGCCCGACGCGGGATCGCCGCGCCAGCAGGGGCGCTCCGCCGAGCCGCTCCCGGAGCGCTGAGCGCGCGATCGGCGCCAGCCAGCGCCCCGGCATCGCCTTGGCTCCGCGGCCCGCCGCGGCCGGCTCCGCGGCCCGCCGCGGCCGTCCGAGGGCCGCCGTGTCACCCTGATTTGGCTTGGTCCGGTCGCGTCGCTGCGGTAGCCGAGCGGTATGCCTGACAACCAGCCTGTCTCCCCCAACAAGGTCGCGGTCGTGGGCGCTGGCAGCGTCGGCGCGACGATCGCTTACGCGTGCCTGCTCCGCGGCGTGGCGAAGGAGGTCGCCCTGTTCGACGTGAACCGGGCCAAGGTCGACGCCGAGGTGCTCGACCTGAACCACGGCCTCCAGTTCGTCCCGCCGGCGACGCTCGAGGGCAGCGATGACGTCGAGGTCTGCCGCGGGGCGCACGTGGTCGTCATCACCGCCGGCGCGAAGCAGAAGCCCGGGCAGAGCCGGATGGACCTCGCCACCGCGAACGTCGCTATCTGCCGCGAGCTCCTGCCGCGGCTCCAGGCCGTCGCGCCCGACGCGCTCTACCTGCTCGTCACCAACCCGGTCGACGTGATCACCTATGTCACGTTGAAGCTGACCGGCTTGCCGCCCGCCCGCGTCCTCGGCAGCGGCACGGTGCTCGACAGCAGCCGCTTTCGCTTCCTGATCGCCCGGCGGCTGAACGTGGCCGTGCAGAACGTCCACGCGTACATCGCCGGCGAGCACGGGGACAGCGAGGTGCCGCTGTGGAGCAGCGCGAGCGTCGCGAACATCCCGCTCGACGCGTGGTCCGTGCCCGGCCACGGCAAGCTCGCCGCGGGCGACCGGGCGGAGATCTTCTCGAACGTGAAGAACGCCGCCGCCCAGGTCATCTCCGGCAAGGGCGCGACCAACTACGCGATCGGCCTGGCGACCGCCAAGATCCTGGAAGCCCTGCTCCGCGACGAGAACCGCGTGCTGCCCGTCAGCAGCCTGCTCAGCGGCTACCGCGGGATCGACGATGTGTGCCTGAGCGTGCCGTGCGTCGTGAACCGCTCCGGCGTCGAGTCGCAGCTGCCCATCCCGATGAGCCCCGAGGAGGAGGCCGGCGTCCGCGCCAGCGCGGACACGATCCGCAAGGCGATCCGGTCGCTCGGCTTCTGACGCGACCTCGCGCCGCGTCGCCCGAGCGCGTTGCTGGCTCGGTGATGGGGAGAATTTGAACCACAGAGGCACAGAGTGCACAGAGGAGAGAGAAGATGCTGATTGCCTTTCTTCTCTTCCCTCTGTGCACTCTGTGTCTCTGTGGTTCATCTCTCATGAATCATAGGATCCGGTGAGCACGATCGTGCGCAGGCGATCGTCGCTGTTTCAATCGCTCCGCCGAAGGTGCTAAGCTGGCAGGAGGAGCGCCATGCCGGATCCGTACGACTTGCAACGATTCGTGGACGCGCAGGCTCCGGTCTATGACCGCGTCGTGGCCGAGCTGCGCCGAGGACAGAAGACCGGCCACTGGATGTGGTTCATCTTCCCGCAGCTGCGGGGCCTGGGCCACAGCGCCATGGCTCACAGGTATGGCATCGCTTCGAAGGCCGAAGCCGAAGCCTATCTGCAGCACCCGACGCTCGGCCCGAGATTGATCGAGTGCGCTCGCCTCGTCAACCAGATCGAGGGGTGCTCGTTGTATGATATCTTCGACAGCCCCGATGACATGAAGTTCTGCTCGTCGATGACCCTGTTCGCCCGCGCGGCTCCCGACAATGAGACGTTCCTCGCGGCGCTCGAGAAGTATTGCGGTGGCGAGCTGGATCCGCGGACGCTCGCGCTCCTCGAGTAGCGTGTCGTCGGTGGGCGCCGGGGGCGCGGGGGCGGGCGCCTGCACGGCGCGGAGACGCTTGCTACAACCGCGGTCGGGGCGGGGGTAGGGGCCCAGGGCTCGAACACAGCGTGTGTGGGTGCATGGGCGGGCAAGGCCACGACGGCCTGCGGGTGTGCCACAGCGCATCGTGGTCCAGGCGACGCGGCGTCGGCGGCACCATGGTCCGGCGGTCCAAGGGCTCGAGCCCATGCAGAGCTCGGCCAGCAGCTTGGCTGCCTGTGGAGGTGCCGTGTGGTCACCGAGGCCGACACCCTGAGGAGATCTTGCTCTACGCTAGCTCCACCCGATGCCCAGCGACGCTCCTGTCGATCTCTGCTCGCTCGCCTTCACCTGCAGCGTCGACCCGCTGCTCCTGCTCGACGAAACCGGCCGGATCCTGGCGTTGAACCCCGCCGCCGAGCGCCTCCTCTCCACGCCCGGGGCGACGGCGCGCGGAGGGCCCGTCGATGAGGCCCTGCGGCCCCAGCCGCCCCTCGGCGCGCTGCTCGATGAGGTGATCCGCGATCGCGCGCCGCGCGCCCTGCCGCCCGACTTCACCCTTCACCTCGCGAGCGAGCGCGCCGTCCTCGCCGAGGGGAGCCTCAGCCCGCTCGTCGACCCCGCGGGCGCGTGCGCCGGCGTGCTCCTCGCCCTGCGCGACGTGACCGAGCGCCGCCGGGCCGAGCAGGCGGCGCGCGATCGAGCAGCGCGCCTGCACGCCGCCGTCGAGGCGCTCGACGTGGGCCTGGTCATCTACGACGCCGAGGAGCGGCTCTGCTTCTTCAACACGGCGTACAAATCGCACTACCCCGAGTGCGCCGCCGCCATTCAGGTAGGCAATACGTTCGAAGACGTCGTCCGCGAGGGCTGCCGGAACGGGATCCACCTCCACAGCGGCCTCAGCGAAGAAGAGTGGGTCGCCGGTCGCCTCGCGGACCATCGCCGCTCCGGGGACGTCTACATGCGGCGGTTCGGGGAGCGCTGGCTCACCCTCAAGAGCACCCGCCTCGCCGACGGCAGCACCGTCGGCCTGCGGATCGATACCACCGAGATCAAGCAGGCAGAGCTCGCCCTCGAGCGCGAGCGGCAGTTCATCCGCCTCGTGCTCGACACGATCCCGATCGTCGTCACGGTCAAGGACCGGGACGGCAAGATGAAGCTCGTCAGCAAGAGCTACGCCGCGCTCTACGACACCACGCCGGAGGCGGCGGTGGGCAAGACCGTCGGCGATCTGCCGTCCTCCCACGCCGAGCTCTCCACCATCGGCGAGATGGACCGGGAGGTGCTCGCGCGCATGCAGCCGGTCTCGAGGGTTCAACCCGTCGCGCGCCCGAACGGCAACGTGCGGTGGATGTCCATCGTCAAGGTGCCCCTGATCGAGCAGGACGGCACGACGCACATCCTCGCCATCGGCATGGACATCACGGCGCAGCGGGAGCACGAGGAGCACATGGCCGCCACGATCGCCGAGCTCGAGCGGCAGAGGCAGGCCTTCGCCGATCAGCTCGCGGTCATCCAGCGGCAGCAGGCGCTCATCCGCGCCCTGTCCACGCCCATCCTCCAGGTCGCCGAGGGCGTCGTCGCCGTGCCCCTGATCGGCGCGCTCGACGACGCGCGCGCGGCCGACGTCACCAGCAAGCTCCTCGACGAGGTCGTGCGCACGGGCGCTCGCTTCGCCATCATCGACGTCACCGGCATCGAGAGCGTCGACGCCGCGACGGCCGACCACCTCGTCCGCATCGTCCGCGCGATCCGCCTGCTCGGCGCGAGCGGCGTCCTCACCGGCATCGGACCGGCCGTCGCCCAGTCGATGTGCGGCCTCGAGGTCGACCTCTCCGGCGTCACCACCCATGGCAACCTCCGCGCCGGGATCGAGGTCTGCCTGCGCGCGCTGCCCCGGCGCCGCTGAGCGGACGCCAAGATGGGCTCCTCTTCTCGGTGTTTTTGGCGTCTCGGCGATTTGCAATTGGGCGCTTTTTCTTCGAGCTGCTCCCCGCGGGCGTCAGCTCCAGTGCGCGGTCAACTCGAGATGATCGTCGGCGTCGCCGCCGCCGGCGATGATGCGCTGGCGGACGTGGCTGGCGCCGCCGATCTCGAGGAGCTGTTCGCAGGAGCCGATGACCTCGGTCCACATGTTCTCGTCGAATCCGTAGCAGCCGCTCCAGCGAGCGTGGGTGAAGCCGCGGCGGGATTCGAGGACCTGGACGCGGCCGACGGAATAGTAGTTGGCGAAGACGCGCTGGCCCAGGGAGAAGAGGGTGGAGGGGGAGATGAGGGCCGCGATGACCTTGTAGATGCCGCTCATGTCGTCGCGGGTGCACTGGCGGCCGATCTGGTGGACGAGGTCTTTGCCTTCGCCGCTGGCGCGCCGGATGGCCTGGAAGAGATCTTTGTACCAGCCGATCGGGTACCAGCCGGTGGAGACGATGCTGCCGTAGCGCATGGCGGCGCGCAGCGGCTCGCACATCTCGTCCAGGCTGAGCTTCTGGAGGGGCTCTCCGCGCAGCTTGCCGAGGCTCACGTACACGGAACGAAACGCCACTCCCTTGACCTTGGGTTCGTCGGTCATCCAGCCGTGCCAGCGCCCTCAGCTGCAAGGGTACCGCGCACCTCGTGCGTAGGCCAGAGCGCTGCCGCTGGCCCGCGCGTGGCCCGGGCGGGCAGCGAAGAGCCCGGCCGGTCGCCATCACCGCTGGGGCCGTCCGGTGGGGCGGCCAACGGTGCGTTCGAGCTGGCCTTCCGCCGGGACCGGAGGGCCTGACAGGCAGGCGCCGGCAGCGAGACTCGAGGCCGCGGGCGGTGGTCCTCGCGGACCCTCACCGCATGGCCGATCCACAGGCGCCGACCCCCACCGGCCCGTCAAGGCGCGGGAGCTCGGGCGACGAATTTGCGGTGGCGAACGCGCCAATGCCAGCGCTCGAGCACGTTGACGAGGGCCGCGAGGAGCCTGCCCAACGCTGCCCCGAGGCCAGGCGACGGCTCGTCGCACAGCGTCGGTGCGACCGAGAGTCGCAGCCGGTCCTGGATGATCTCCTGGGCGCGGCGAATGGATCGTGGATCCCGGCGGTCGAACGAGATGGCCTCGCCCAACGACTCGTTGGCTTCGGGGCCCTGGTCCTCCGCGGGCCCGAGGTACAGGGTCACGGTGTGTCGTCCCAGCGTGGCTGGCGGATCGAGCAGCATGTTCCTGGGAAACAGCGTGACCCCGCGCGCGTGACAAACCGGTGGCGCAAGCGAAGACTCTCCGTTACAGCGCGGCGCTCGACCCGCAGGCTGTGGAGTGAACGCGGCTCCCTGGATGGGATTACGCAGGCCAGGCCATCCAGCTCCAGCAGGAGGCAGGGGGCGACGAGGAGGGAGAACGTCTCGGCCTCCTCAGCGAGGACACGAGACCTTCGGCCTCCAGCTCGGCGCCGCCTTCCGCATCTGACGGGGCCGGCTTCTCAGGGCCTGGTCAACAACCCGATGGGCAGCGGCGAGCGAGTCCACACCGGGACGACCCAGTTGGTGGTGGGCGAAGCGATAAACCGGCTGATGTCGGTGCTCCCCCAGCCCGCCGTGGAGGCGCCGTCGGAGATCTGCAGGTTCATCGAGGAAGGCCGCTCGGGGTGGCTCCAGTCCTGGTGCACCACCGTGGCGTCCTTGCCGCCGCAGGAAGGGCAGAGCCCGGGGCCGCGCAGGTACTCCAGGGCCAGGCTCACGTTGCTGCCGGCCCAGTTCCAGCCGCTCATCCAGCGCGGCTCTCCGTCGGGGAGATAGAACGTGACGGTGGCGTGGAAGTACCAGAAGCTCTCCTGGACGCTGAAGCCCCACCCCGGCTGGCTGGGCGCATACCAGAGCCCGCTGCGGCCATCCCCTCCGCGGAGATACTGGTAGCGCTCTCCGCCTGCAACCCCGTGGAGCACCCACGACACCCAGACGGCCTGCGAGGTGGAGAAGTCGAGCGCGATCGTGCCCACCTGCGTCTCGGTCGCCACGTTATTGGCCCACGTGTAGCGCATCAGCGGCTGCTGAAACCGCGAGTTGATGACCGGCCCGACGGCGCTGTTGTACCAGACGGGCTCGCCGCTGGTGTCGAACGTGAACCAGCCCAGCACCCAGTCGCCGTTGGCGGTCTGGTGGAGATCGAGGGTGTTCCCCGCGCGCTGCGTGTTGATGTACGAGCCGGGCCTCGGATCGAGCGGGGCTTGCTGCGGCGTCACCGTCTGCGTGAGCTCGTGGCTCTGCCCGGCGGCGTCGGTCACGCGCAGCCGCACCAGGTGGCTGCCATACCCGGGCAAGAGGAACGAGGCCGCGGCGCCGGTGCGCAGGTGCTGGCCGGGATGGGACACCGGCGTCATCGACGGGCCGACGACGGGTCCCGGGAGCATCCACTGATAGGCCACGATGCCGCGGTCGTCGGTGGAGCCGCTGCCGTCGAACCAGCAGTCGAGCCCGGCGCATTGCGCGGTGAAGCGCGCCACCGGCGCCGCGTCGTCGACCGGCAGCGCGGCCGCCTGCGCCACCGCGGCCGCGGCGTCGAGCAGGCCGGCGCCGCAATTGCCGCCACAACTGGGCATCGGCTGCGCGGTGCTCTGCAAGATCTGCCGGATCTGAGCCGGCGTCAGGTTCGGGTTCCGCGACAGCATCAGGCCGACGACGCCGGCGACATGGGGCGCCGCCATCGACGTCCCCGAGAGGTAGCGGTAGCAGGGGGTCCCGTTGCTGGTGGTCCAGGCGGAGACAACGCCGACGGTGTCCGAGGTGAATCTGCTGAGGTAGTCCTCCGGGCATCCGATCGGTGCGCCAAAGCCATTGGGAGTGGTGAACACCCCGCCACCGCCGGGAGCCGCCAGGGTGACCGCGCCGTGGTTGCTGTAAGACGCCAGCTGGTTGTTGTGATCGGCGGCGGCCACCGAGATCACGCCCGGGCACGCGGCCGGCACGGTGGTGGCGAAGTCCCTCGAGAGGTTCCCCGCCGCCGCCACCACGGTCACGTTCCGGCTGGCGGCGAAGGCGAGCGCGTCGCGCAGCGCTGAATAGCGGGGGTCGGAGCAGGGCACATTCAGGTTTTCCCCCAGGCTCAGGTTGATGACCTGTGCCCCGTTGTCTACCGCCCAGCGAACGGCGCGAGGCATGTTCAGGAGATCCGGGAAATCACCGTTGGCGACGTCCACGTTCAGGAGCTGGCATCCCCAGCACACGCCGGCGCCACCCTCCGCGTTGTTGGTGCTGCCGCCGGCGATGCCGGCCACGTGATTCGCATGTGCCCAGCCAGTGTTCGAGGCGTTCGCATCCTGGGCCACCGCGTCGTACTCCAGGCCCGGGACCCACTTGCCATTCAGATCGGGATGCACACCGCGGCCGGTATCGAGGATGGCGATGCGAACGTTGGGGGTGCCCGTCGTCAGCTCCCACGCCTCGGGGAGCCGGATGGCGGGGTAGTGCCACTGCAGCGAGAAGAGCGGATCGCTGGGCACCTGCAAGGCACGCGCGCTCGCGCCGGCGTCGAGCTCGAGCTCTCCCTCGTCAGCGCTACAGCCGGCGGCGAGCGGCAGGGAGGAGAGCGCGATGAGCAGCCCCGCGCCGGCGCGGCGCGCAGAGCGCCGCGCGCGCGCGAGGACTCGTTCCACGAAGAAAGAACGGCTACACAGCGGCATTTCCTTGGACCTCCTGCCCCAGCACCGTGGCGAGTGACGAAGATAGATGATGGATCAGCCCGGGGGCGGAGCCTGGCGATTCCTGGCCCGTGCCCCTGTCGAGGGTGAGAGAGAGCGGCGGCCTGCCGGGCCAGCGCTGGGGGCCGGCGAGGGCGGGATGGATCGGCGCGATCGCGGGGTCGTCGCGCTCGTTCTGTTGCATGGCGTGCGCCTTTCACCGCTTCAGGTGCTGCCAGGAGCGCCCGCGCTTCTTGCCGCCGGTCGCGCCCTGAACGGCCTGCGCTCCAGGGTCGAGCAGAGGGTAACCGTTCTCGAACAGCGTGCAGTCCGGAGCCTTCTTTTCTTTCCGGTACTGGTCGACCTTCGCCCAGAGATCGGCGAATGCGCCCGGCTTCTCCTGGTGGAAGCCGACGTAATTCTGGCTCACGTACGGGGCGTCGGGCGCGCCGTGCGTGGGCTGGCCGTGCTCGTCGAGCTCGATGTAGCCGGAGAAGTAGAACGCGAACGGGTGCTGGTACGGCGCGCCGCCCCCCGCGTCGGCGCGGCTGTTCTTCTCGAAGGCATATCCGAAGAGGATCGGCGGGCCCGCGGGCACGGGCGCGGTGAGCGAGTACGCCTGGATATCCGGGACGCGCGCGGTGTCGTCCGGGTTGTAGGGCAGGTGCTCGACGAAATTGGGCCGCGGCGGGTGATTGTTGGGTGAGAAGAAGCAGAAATAGGCGGTCTTCGACAGATCCGGCGCCTGGGGCGCCTCCTCCGGGAAGCCGAAGAAGTAGGCCTTGTTCCCCAGCGACACGAAAGCGCAGGAATAATGATTGCTCTTGGGGAAGATGGGCAGGCACCTCCGGCGGTAGTATTCCATCATCGCGCCCTCGCCGTCGCCGTCCGCCGGCTTGTAGGTCGAGTCGTAGTACGAGGTGCCCTGGGAGAGTTCGTAATCGCTCGGGGCGAGCGTCTTCGGCGGATCCGCGTAGGGCGGCGGGTTGGCTTGCCAGTTTTCGTGGGCCCGGTACATGTTCCAGTCGCTCACCCAGGCCGCCGGCCACTGGGGGTCCGGCGTCGGCTCGCCGCTCTTGCGGGTGCAGGTGCACGTCGGCGAGTCGCTGCAGGCCATGCACTTGCGGCTGGCATCGGGCTCGTTGTGCGTTCCGTTCGTCGGGAAAACATTGTCCGGGCCGGCGCCGGCGTCCCCGCTGGGACCCGCGCCGCACGCGGCGGTGAGCAGCAGCGCCGCAGGCCCGAGGCGCAGGCTGCGGCCGATCGAGGATGAAAACGTTCTTTCAGAGGGCATGGCCATGTACTCGCTCCAGCGTGCGCTCGCGCCGCAGACGCGCGAAGGTGCTTCGTCCGCGTCGATGCGTGCGCTCGACCATCGAGCCCAGTGCTCGATCGGGCAATCGGACCATGGTCCGATTGAGGTTGTCAACGCAAACGTCGGCTCCAGCGCCGCGCCGCGCCCCGCCATGCGATCGCGGGAATGCGCGGGCCTCGCCGTTGGGCCGACGTGACCGTTGCCGGGCGCGCGCGGCGCCGGTAGCGTGGTTGTGGTTATCGATGCGCGAGGTCTACCGCGCGACGGACGGCGTTCGTGGCCTCGCCCTGCGAGGAGGTGCCAGTGAGCTATCTGATCGGGCCGCGAATCACCTTCGCCGGCCAGTCCAGGCGGATGTCTCCACCATCAACAACGAGGTCCGGTACTACTACAACGAGACGTTCGACTCGGCCTTCCAGGACCGCCGGCCGAGCGGAAACCCCGACGAAGGCGGCTGGTGGAACCCGACCGGGTCCGGCGCCTTCCGCCTGGTCGACTGCAAGGTGACCAGCGCCTGGCACGACGGCGCCTGGGTGACCGACCCGGCGAAGGATCCAGCCATCGGCCTGCTCGTCGCCAACGCGCTGGGCCGCTCGGCGGGCAAGATGGTCGACCTCGATCCGCAGATGCAGATGGCCTCGGGCATCTGGGGAATGGGCGTGCGGCTGACCGACGGAACCGGCCCGGGCTATGTGGCGGGCGACTTCTGGCCGGCCTGCTTCCGCGATCTCACGATGCGGCAGGAGAAGCCCAGGCAAAACGGACAGCCGCTCGGCGCCAGTTATACCTCGGTCCTGCAGAACCTGGTGTGGAATCCGTCCCCGACCATCGCTTCTCGGGTGCTCGAGCAGATCAGGCGGTTGCTCCAGCAGCACGGCCCCGAGGCGGCGCTCTCGATCCACTTCAACCTCTACAATTATTGCCGCAACTACGATCACCCGGAGATCGCCAAGCGCTACACCTTCGGCGATGTCGTGGGGGCGATCGGCGTGGCGCTCCCCGGCGAACCCAAGAGCTTCGTCCTCGGTCGTCGCTTCGCCCCGACGAAGCGGGCAGAGAACCCGCATGCGTCGGCCTACTTCGATGCCGTGGTGGACATGGCGTCGGGCACCGTGTCCGTCGACCTCGGCAACGCCTTGCCGCTGGACGAGGACGGCCAGGTGCAGACCAACCTGGGGCGAATGTCGCTCGTGGTGCTGGCCAAGGTCGACACGGTCGCGAACGGGCAGCCGACATTCCTGCCGGAAGGCAGTGACCTGTCGGACGGCGATTTCGACAAGATCGGTGACCTCCCCTATGCCGATCCGGACTGGATGACGACCACGGCGGGCATCGTCTCGCTGGCCCTGCCCGCCGCGGCGCTCGCGCTCGTCGCCGATCATCCGCTGGCGATCGTGACGCCGAAGCAGCGCGACCTGCTGCCGCCCACTTTTACGATCTGGGCTCGCGAGACCGTCATGGGCTACCATGTCCGCGCCGACGAGTTCGTCCAGCGCCTCAACCCGCAGAGCCAGGTTCCCGATCCGCAGCCCACCGATTCGGCCGACGTGACGGTTTACGCGGCCCAGTGGGGCAAACCCTTCAACAGCGCTGGCCTCCACGTGGAACAACTGGGGCCGACGAGCCTCGGTACGGGGGCCCAGCAGGATATCAAGGGGATCGAGGTCCCCTGGACGGGCTTGCCGGCAGAGGTGGTGACCCAGTCCCAGACACGCTTCTTCGAGGGGCGGGCGGTCGTGACGGTCACGGCGACCGACCCCGCGGGAGCGCGCCTCGTCTACTACTACACGCCGCCGCCGAACGACAAGGACCCGCTCCCTACCCCCGCGAAACAGCCGACTCCGCTCGTCGGGACCTACATGGACGGCCAGATCTATAGCCTCATCTACAAGCTCCAGGAGACGTCGGACTGGGAGCTGTACAAGTACACGCTCGATCCGTCGGGCGCGAGAACGCCGCCCGCCCAGCAGCATTATCTGGATTACGTGGACCTGCACGTGCGCGACGGCTATGCCGCGAAGCTGGATCCGACCTGGCAGGACGTCGCCCCGATCTTCTCCCAGTACGCCAACCTCTATCCGGTCATGAGCCGGCGGCTCGTCGACCTGAGCGACGAGCAGTCGGTCGCTGCCCATGCCGCGTCCATCGAGCTCGCTTTCAGCCTCGACATGAGCGACCCGAACTACATGCCGGTCACGCGCGACATGTCGCCGGCCAAGCAGCAGACCGTGCTCGCCTATCTTCGCAAGGTGCAGGGTAAGCCGGCGGCCGCGCCGGAGTCGCTGCAAAGCACCAGCGCCCCGAGGCCGGTGGGCGCGCCCATCCCGGTCGTGAACCGGGATGCCGCTGCCGCCCGCACCTCCATTCTAAGCAAGTCTAAGCAAGAGCCAGGCCATCAAGAACGGCGCCGCGTAGGCGCGATCGCCCAACCGAAGACGAGGAGGAGGACCCCATGCTCCGCGTGAAACCGACCCTGATCTCGCGGCTGAGGACACGACATTCAATGGTCGACCAACGCACCTGAAGGCCGTGCTGGGGCTGATGTACCAGCTCCGCATCCTGGCCTACGAGGTCCTGGGCCAGCCGGATCCGAGCGACCCGGACCTGACGAGCCAACCGCCCAAGAAGAGCACCGGCCTGACCTTCGAGTACGTGGACCGGGTCATCTCCTGAGCGCGATGCGGCGGGGCGGCGGCGCAGGCCGCCCGGCCCCTCACGGCGGCGAGAGGGGCGAACCGCCCAGCACCTGTCGGCGCGATCCGCCGAATGATCAGCGACGGTTGCTTCTGCGGCGCCGTACGACCGGCGTGCCTGCGAGCTGGGGTGCGAGCCCGATTCCCAGCGTGCGCGCGAGCTCGGCGGAGAGCGCTTCGCAGAGGTGGGACCCTGGCCAGATGCCAGAGGCTACGTGTTGATGACCCGATAGACTTGCCAGGGCGCTGTCGGTGAGGTCCTGCGCAGCAGCCAGCAATTGACGCCGACGGTGTCCGGTTGGAGCGTGTATTTGCCGATCGTGTAGAAGCTGAGCGGGTCCCCGAGCGAGACGTACTCCCAGCCCTCGTACTGCATGACGAGCAGGTTCTTCTCTTTGCCGCTCGCGCCGCGGTAGGCGCCCACGATCCCATCGTAATACGCCTGCCGCCCGTAAATCAGGCCCGTTCCCGACTTCGACTCGGGGGCGTTGGCGATGCCCACGTCTTCGGTCGCGAGCTCCTTCATCTCTTCGAACCGCTCTTCCGCGTACAGCTTGTTCCACTGCTCGGCGAATGCCTTCACCTGCTCGATGGTTTGCTCCAGATCAACCGTCATGGGCTCCCTCTTTCCTTCCAACGACTGAGGGGTGTACGCGATCATCCGCCGCCCCACGGTGGAAAGACCCCACCCCGCGAAGGCCGTCACCCGCTGGCCGGCCCCGTCCCCTGGTCCGACTCCCCCCACGCCACCATGACCGCGCTCGTGTTGTGGAACCCCTCGACGCTCCCCCCGAACTTCGCGATCTGCCCGTAGCACGCCAATCCGAACATCGGATGCGGCGCCGCGTTCGGCGACAGGAACGCCCGCACCTCGTCGCGGTACCGCTCCCCCAGCAGCCGGAACCGCGACGCGCAGTCGAACACCAGCGCCCCCGACACCGCCGGCAGCGGCCCGAGCACCTTCGTCGACAGCCCCTTCGCCGCCTGCAGCAGCGCGTCGGCCGTCGCGCTCACCACCCGCACCACCTGCCCCCGCGAGAGCCCCCCGGTCAGCACCACCGCCCCGTCCCCCCGGATCGCGATCGGCGACCGGATCTTCAGCGCCTCCCCGAACGGCGTCTTCGCCCCGAGCGCGTGCTTCGCCATCGTCTGGAGCAGCCCCTCGCCCGTCGACCGCAGCCCGAGCCGCGACAGCTCCTCCTCGTACACCCGCGCCGCCGGCTGCCCGTCCAGCGTCCGGAGCACGTTCCGCTCGATGTCCGTGATCGTGAAATCCCGCCCACCCTCGGCCGCCCGGAACCCGTGCACCACGTCGAGGTTCACCCGGTGCCGGTGCGTCAGCCGCACCAGCACCGCCGCGTCCGTCAGCGCCTTCCGGCCCAGGAACACCCGCGCCCCCTCGAACGTCCACCCGTCGCCCGCCGTCCCGCCGAACACCCGCATGTGCGGCGGCACACCCTGCCGCAGCGCGGCCACCAGCTCGTCCCCGTCGCACGCGAACGCGTCCGCCAGCACCAGGATCGAGCTCGGCGCGCCGCTGCGCGGGCCGTTGCTCGACACCGCCTCGTCCATGTCGCTCAGCGCCGCCCGGATGCTCTTGCCGTGATCGGCCCGCAGCTCGCGCGCCGCGGCGCACGTCACCTCGACGCCCGCGCCCCCGAGGAACGCGCACGACACGCCGCTCCTGCTGAAGCCCCGCTCCGTGAACGACACCCCCCCGGTGGTGGCCCCGATCACCGGGACGCCCGTCGCGTCCTCGACCGCGGCGAGGTACTCCTCGTGCTTCGTCCCGCTCGGCAACGCCACGATCGCGAGCCGCGCAGGCTCCTTCCACTCGGCGACCGTTCGCTCGATCTTCCGGCCGAGCAGCCAGGCGTTCCCATCGAAGGGTCCGAGGGTCATCATCTTCATGCGCCGAAGCTCCTGCCTGCCCAGCGCCGGAGCGCGGGGCCTCGAGTCCAGGCCATCGCTGACGATACGCGTCGCGGGTCGGTGATAACACGCACGAGGGACGCCCCTCTACTCCTCTTGCAGACTTCTGCCCCGTGCGGCCGCCCGCCTGGCGCGGAGCCCGCGGCCGCGCGTCGGCAGAGCTCGGGCGCTGTGATCCGCTCACGCACCTCCGCGCCCGCGAGCGTGGTCTGCTTCACCAGGCCGCTCGCCCGGCGCCGGCTGGGCCTCGGGCCGCGCCGCCCCGCGGACCTTCTCGTCGAGCGACCGGAGCGCCTGGCCGAGCTCCGCGATCTGCGCCTCGATCGCCCGGATGCCGAACGCGCTCTGCGTGGTCGCCTTCGCCAGCGGCGCGACGAGCCGCTCGACCAGCGACAGGTGGTGGCCCACGAACTCCGACACCGATCGATCGGTCTCGACCTTCACCTCGACCTTCGGCTGCGCGACCCCCTTGAGCGCCGCGGAGAGCCGCTCGAGCTCCGGCGCGAGCCACTGCTTCACCTCCCGCGCCCGCCCGTCGCCCGCCTGCGCCGCCGCGGCCGCCTTGCCGATCGCCCCGCGGATGCCCTCCAGCTGCTCGCCGAGCATCGAGAGCGTCCCGGTCACGCGCACGACGGGGTCGTCCTCCTTGCCGCCCATGCGCTTGATGCGCTGGTACCCCTTCTTGATCTCGCCCCACCGCGCCTGCCGCTCGGGCGAGAGCCGCCCGCGCAGCTCGCCGAGCTTGAGCAGGTTCTGCTCGGCGCCCGTCGTCAGCGTCTGCGACTCGCTCACGTAGTGATCGTCGATGAGCCGCTCGATCTCCTCGGGCGTGTGCGCCGACACGACCTTCTCGGCCAGCTTGTTCATGTTGCGGTAGCTGCCCTGCAGCTTGAACGGCGGCTCGGTCCGGAAGGCGTCGTCCTGCGACGCGCTCCGGATGTACTCGAGGTTCACGGACAAGAGCACCCGCTGCACCCGGAAGAGCCGCTCGAGCACGGCGACGATCTCCGCGACCTCCGCCGCGGCGTAGGCGTGCTCGAGCTCCGTCGCGGCGATGGCCTCGCCCCGCGCCATCCGGATGAGCTTGTGCGTGTCCCCCGGCGCCCGCCCCGAGAGCGGCGCGAGCGTCGGGTTCGAGGTGAGCGCGTTCTCCAGGTAGCTCAGCGCGAAGAGCTCCTCCTTGCCGTCGAGGATGTCGCCGAGGTTGTACGTGTCGGCCCGGTTCGACAGCATGTCGGGGATCTGGAAGCGCGCGCCCGACTCCGTGTACGGGTTGCCCGCCATCACCACGCAGAACTTCTTGCCGCGCAGGTCGTACGTCTTCGTCCGGCCCCGCCACACGCCCTCGACCCGGCGCTGCCCGTCGCAGAGCGAGATGAACTTCTGCAAGAGCTCGGCGTTCGTGTGCTGGATGTCGTCGAGGTAGAGCATCACGTTGTTGCCCATCTCGAACGCCAGGTTGATCTTCTCGACCTCCTGGCGCGCGGTCGCGTTCGGGGCCTCCGTCGGGTCGAGCGACGTGACCTCGTGGCCGAGCGACGGCCCGTTCACCTTCATGAACACGAGGCCGAGCTTGCTCGCGACGTACTCCATCAACGTCGTCTTGCCGTAGCCCGGCGGCGAGATGAGCAGCAGCATGCCCATGAGGTCGGTGCGCTTCACGTCGCCCGCGGCCCCGAGCTGCTTCGCCAGGTTCGCGCCGACGAGCGGCAGGTACACCTCGTCGATGAGCCGGTTGCGCACGAACGACGTGAGCACCCGCGGCGCGAACTCCCCGAGGCGCAGCCGCTTCCGCTCCCGCTCCGCGATCTCGCTCCGCACCTTGCGGTAGGCGCGGTAGCGCGGCGCCCGCTCGCGCAAGAAGCCCTCGATCCTGCTCAGGAACTCGTCGAGCCGGAGCGCGAGCGCGCGCTCCTTGATGCGCGGGTGCTGGCCGAGCAGCCCCTCCACGCGCGCCTCGGTCACGGCCCCGCTCGGCTCCCGCTCGAGGTGGCGCTCCGTCACGAGCACGACCGCCGCCTCGAGCGCGAGGTGGCCCATCCGGGCCCACGCGGCGTCCCGCGCCGTGAGCCCCCGCAGCCACGCCAGCGCGAGCTCCAGCCGCTCGGCCGGGTGCTTCTCGAGCTGCCGGAGGTCGTCGTCGAACGCCGCGCGGCTCCCCTCGAGGTCGAGGCGCGCGAGCAGCGCGTCGCGCAGCGCGAGCGCGGCGTCGCTGGTCACGAACCGGGGGCGCTCCGCCGCGAGCTCCTCCACGAGGTACCGCGCCGCGACGCGCACGTCCGCCGCGCCGCTCACGTCCGCGCCGAGCCGGTGCGCCGCCGCCGTCGCGGCCACGCCCTCCGCGAGCTCGGCCGCGAGCGCCGCCCGCGCCTCGCCCTCGCCGAGCTGCGCCGCGAGCCGGCCGAGGCTCCGCGCCCGCCTCTGCGCGAGATCCCGGGCGCGCGGGTCGAGCCCCGCCCAGTGGAGGCAGGCGAGGGCCCGCGGCGCGCTGCCGAAGCGGAGCAGCCCCGCCGTGGCGCGCAGCGCGAGCAGCTTCTCCAGGACGAGCGCCGCGTCCGCGTCGTGGACGCCGCGCTCGTAGCCCTCGTCGTGCCGGTCGGCCGCGTACGCGCGCACCGTCGCGAGCAGCCCGCCCGGGCCGAGCGACGCCTCGCGCAGCCGCTCGATCGAGAGCCCGCCGCGCCCGGCCTCGGCGTCGAGGAGCATCGAGCCCGCGAGGAACTCGCCCCGGTAGACGTCCGCGGTCTCGCTCACGAGCTCCTGGCCCCAGAGGTCGCGCGCGCTCTCGAGCGCCGGATCCTCGATCGGCTCGAAGAAGTCGGTGCCGGTGAGGTGCAGCGCGAGCCCGTCGCCGTGCGGGACCAGCGTGAGCTCCAGGGCCTGCGTGCTCACGTTGAAGCGGTGGCGGCCGAGCTTGATGACGTCGCCGCCGCCCTCGAACAGGTCCTCGCGGTCGCGCAGCGCCCGGAGCGCGTCCTGCCGCGCCGACTTGAGCCGCGCCTCGACCTCGTCCCCCTTCACGCTGTCGCCGAGCGCGAGCAGGCTCGCCGCGAGATCGCGGATCTTCGCGACCATCGCGTCGGACGCGAAGTACGTGTTGAGCTCGTCCACCGTCGCGAACGTGCGCGCCCGCCGCGAGACCCCCTGGACGATCCGGTCCGCCGCGGCGACGAGGTTCGCGACGCGCCGCTGCCGCTCGTCGAGCAGCGCCTGCCGCCGCGCGGCGATCGCGTCGTTCACCTCCTCGCGCTTCGCCGCGAGCTCGCCCAGGAACTCGTCGAACTCGCCGAACTTGCCCTCGAGCTCCTCGAGCTGGACGAGGAGCTTCGAGAGCTCGGCGTCGCAGCGCTCGGGCGAGTCGCAGACCGCGAGCGCGCTCGCGACGCTCTGGCCGAACACCTTGAACTGCGCGCCGAACTCGGCGCGCCCCTCGGCGCCCCGGAGGTCCTTGCCGCGGGCGCCGAGCGTGGCGCGCGCGCGGTTGAGCTGCGCGTAGACCTCGCTGATCCCCTCCAGGATGCGGGTCCGCGCCGTGGGGTCGTCGACCTTGAGGCCCGCGACGATGTCGGCGAGCACCGAGAGCCCCTCGCTCACGGCGTCGAGGTCCGCGGCGAACGGCGCGAGCTCGGACGATTTCGCGACCGCCTCGATCTTCGCGATGAGGCCCGCGAGCCGGTCGGCCAGCGGCCGGAACGCGTGGTCGCCGAGGAGGAACGCCACGCACGCGCGGCTCACCTCGTCGGACCGCCCGACGATCTCGGCCTCGAGGGCGTCGACGCGGCCGAGGTCCATGTACTTGAGCTCGCGGAGCGTGATGAGGTGCCCCCGCTGCCGCCGCAGCGCGGTCAGGGCCCCAAGGAACGCGTCGACGGTCGCCGCGTCCTCCGGCCGGACGCCGCCGAGCAGCTGCCGCTGCGCCGCCTCGGTCTCGGCGAGCGCGCTCGCCGCGCGCGCCTTGATGGCCTCGACCTTCTCGAACTCGTCGACGATGCTCTCGGAGACGGCCCGGAGCTCGTTCACGGTCGACAGGAGGTCGCCCGCCTCGGCGTGCCCGAGCCAGTAGAAGGCGTCGGTCATCCGCTCGGCGGTCCGGATGAGGTCCTCGTACGTCTGGCGGGTCGGCGACGCGTCGAGCGCGGCGCGCCGCATGCTGAGCGCGTCCGAGATCCCGCGCACGAGGTCGGCGTTGCCCACCTTGGCGAGGTACGAGCCGTCGGTCGGCGCCGACGCCGCGAACTCCGCGGTCATGAACGGCGTCTGCCAGATCTGCATCGGGTGGACGCGGGTCGGCTCCTCGCTCGAGGCGCGGAAGATCACCATCTTGCCGTCGTCGAAGAGGCTGTAGCCGTGGCACTGGATCGGGGTCGCGATCTCCTTGCGGATCAGGTTGTACGGGAAGAGCACGTAGCGCCCGTCCACGACCTGGTGGAAGACGTAGAGCACGTCCTCCCCGTTCGGCGAGCGGATGACCCGCTCGAAGACGAGGCTGTCGGTGCTGCCCTCGAAGCGCTTCGTCTCGCCGGTGATGAGGTAGTAGCCGTTCGGGAAGACGATGCCCTGCTCCTCGGGGAGGCTCAGGCAGGCGAGGCCGATCGCGTCGATGCGCGCGACCTTCCGGGTGCGGCCGTTGTAGACGAGGTAGCGGTACGACGGCTCCCGGAACGGCTTGATCTTGAGCAGGATGAGCGGCCCGAGCCGCGCGTACTGGATGTCGGCGTCGTCGAGCGCCTGGCCCGCGTCGTCGACCGGCTCGCGGTAGATGCCGAGCCCCGTGGCCGTGTTGTTCTCGACCTTGACCGTGAGGTCGCCGCCGACGGTCTCGACGAAGATCTCGCCGAGGATGGCGACGTGCGGGTGCTTGCCCTGCACGTGGTCGTCGCGCGTGGTCTGCGTCCAGGCGAAGTCGTGCGCCCGCGGCCGGACGTTGTCCTCGTCGCCGCGGGCGTCGAGGTAGCGCAGGCGCCCGGTCGCGTCGATGCTCCAGCGGAACACCTTGGCGTCGCGCTCGGTCGCGCCGACCTGGAAGATGGCGAGCAGCCTGCTGTCGCTGCGCCGGAGCTGGAGCAGCCGCGGCTCCTTGACGTAGCGGTGGAGGTCCTTGAACTCCTTGACGAAGGCGGGGTCGCCGAGGAACGCGTCGCCCTCGTCGAGCGGCACGTGCGCCAGGTCGAGGGCGCCGCCGTCGTTCGCGAAGCGGTGGAGGCTGAAGACGTCGCCGACGTTCACCTCCTTGAGCCCCATGAACACGAGGTAGCCGACGAGCAGCTTGCCCCGGATGCTCACGATGTCGCGCGGCAGGCAGTTGTTCTCGGTGCGGACGCGCGCGTTCTCGAGGAGCGCGAGGTCGGCGCCGCCGAACACCTGCTTTCGCCGCGCGTTGAGCGCCTCGGCGCGGCGGCCGAGCTCCTCGGCGCGCTCGACGAGCCGCCGGCGGATGACCTCGTAATTGCCCCCATCGAGCGACTCTGCCGCCTGCGGAGGCGCAGCCCCCGCGGTCTGGGCCGCGCCGTCCAAGGCCCCTGTCGACACCATGCATGCTCCGTGTGGTCAGGCTCGAGGCCCGCCCCCGCGTCGAATCCGCGCGGGCCTCGGCTCGCCAGCGGCCAGGTTACCGCCGTTCGCCGCGCCCGGGGGGCGAGATGGCGATCGCGCGCCCGGGCGGGCCGCGCGCCGGGATGTCAAGCTCGCTCTGCCCCCCGCCGGCCCGCGCGCCGCCCGCGGATTTCCTCGCGTTCCGGCGACCGGCGCGTCGCAATCCCGCTGCGGCGTCAAAACCGCTTGCCGCACGGGGGGTGTTGCGTTGCGATGTGCCGGTAACGAGGGCGACCTACGCGCGCATACGCGCGCGAGCGCTGTGCGGCGCGCGCCCACGCCGCCTCCGGCGGCGCACCCGAAGGCCGGGGCGCGCCTGTGGCGGCGCGGGCTGAACAACACGACGCTCTTCATCGAGTTGGGATGGTGGCATCAATGCGCTTGGGAAAGAGACTTACTTCTTCCGTGCTCCTCGTCCTGCTTGCCGGTCCGCTCGCCGCCTGCGGGGACGACGGCGGCGGCGGCGGCAACGGCGGCGCGGGCAGCGGCGTGGGCGGTGCGGGCGGCAGCGGCACCTCGGGCACCGGCGGGACCGACGACAGCTCCGGGGCGTTCGGCGGGTTCATCACCGTCGGCACCGGGACCGGCGGCAGCGGGGGCGATCCGTGCGAGTCGCCGGATCCTCCGCCGGAGTGCGACGCGGTCGACGCGGCGTGCGGCGACGGCGAGATCAACCAGGACACCGAGGCGTGCGACGACGGCAACAGCCTGCCCGGGGACTGCTGCTCGGGCGCCTGCAAGGTGGAGCCGTACTGCGCGTGCCCGCCGGGGGAGCCGTGCCACACGACGATCGCCTGCGGCAACGGCGCGATCGAGCCCGGGGAGAGCTGCGAGGACGGGAACACGGCCTCGGGGGACGGCTGTGACGAGCGCTGCCAGCGGGAGCAGGGCGACTGGATCTGCCCGAGGCCCGGGGAGCCGTGCTTCCGGCTCCACTCGTGCGGCGACGCTCGCGTCTCGGGCGGGGAGACCTGCGACGACGGCAACGCGGTGGGCGGGGACGGGTGCTCCGAGGTCTGCGCGCTCGAGGACCCCGGCAACATCACCTGCCCCCAGCCGGGGCAGCCGTGCAGGCCGGTCGAGCGCTGCGGCGACGGCCTGCTGCGGCCGAGCGAGCAGTGCGACGACGGCGGCGTGGCGCCGGGCGACGGCTGCTCGCCGAGCTGCCAGGTCGAGGCCGGCTGGGCGTGCGAGGACGGCGTGCACTGCGTCTTCACGGTCGTCTGCGGCGACGGCCAGATCGGCGTCGGCGAGGGGTGCGACGATCGCAACACGGTCTCCGGCGACGGGTGCTCCGCCACGTGCCAGACCGAGCCCGGGTTCGACTGCGCGCGCGCCGGGCGCCGCTGCACCGCGGTCTGCGGCGACGGGATGGTCGTCGGGCGGGAGGAGTGCGACGACGGCCGCACGGACGACGGCGACGGGTGCAACGCCGCGTGCAAGTGGGAGGACGGCGTCGTGTGCGAGCCCGCGCCCGGCGGCTACATCTGCCGCGACACCGTCTGCAACGACGGGGAGCGCGAGGGCTCCGAGCCGTGCGACGACGGCAACAGCACGATGGGCGACGGCTGCACGCCGTTCTGCCAGGTCGAGCCGGACTGCGGCGACACCGGCTGCACCTCGGCGTGCGGCGACGGGCTGCGCCTGGGCGGCGAGGCGTGTGACGACGGCAACACGGCGGACGGGGACGGCTGCTCGTCCACGTGCACCGTCGAGCCGGGGTACAGCTGCACGAACGACGTGGCGCTCGGCGACGAGCTCCGCGTGCCGATCGTGTACCGCGACTTCAAGGAGAGCTCGCCGAACTTCGAGCCCGACACGAACCCGCCGAACGCCGTCGTGACGGGCATCGTGCAGAACCTCCTCGGCGCGGACAACAAGCCGCAGTTCGCGGCGGCGCGGCCGAACGCCTTCCTCACGAACGCCGCGGACTTCAACCGGTGGTACAACGACTCGGACATCTCGAAGACGGTCGTGGACTGGCTCACGCTCGAGCGGATCGGGACGTCGGAGGTGTTCCGCTTCGAGGATCACGTCTTCTTCCCGCTCGACGACCGAGGCTGGCAGGACCTGTCGGTGCCGGTGGCGCAGCGCGAGGCGAGCCGCGCGGCGGGCGATCCGTTCAACGACTGGGCGAACGCCGGCAACCACAACTTCTACTTCACGAGCGAGGTCCGCTACTGGTTCGAGTACCACGGCGGGGAGCGGCTCGATTTCTACGGGGACGACGACGTCTGGGTGTTCCTCAACAACCGGCTCCGCATCGACCTCGGCGGCATCCACGCCCCGATGGGGACCGGCGAGATCGGCGGGGTGGCGGACAACCGCGGGACGCTGCTCATGGATGAGCTCGGCCTCACGGTGGGGCGCGTCTACGAGGTCGTCGTGTTCCAGGCGGAGCGCCACGTCACGGGGTCGAGCTACAAGCTGACGCTCGGCGGCTTCAACGCGGCCCCGTCCCGCTGCGAGCCGGTGTGCGGCGACGGGATCGTCACGCCGGACGAGGCGTGCGACGACGGGAGCGAGAACGGCGCGGGGTACGGCAAGTGCTCGACGCGGTGCGAGCTCGGGCTCTACTGCGGCGACGGTGTCCCGACGACGCCGTACGAGATCTGCGACGACGGCACCAACCTCGGCGGTTATGGCTCGAACGCCTGCGCGCCGGGGTGCGTGGCGGCGCCTCGCTGCGGCGACGCGGAGATCGACAGCAAGTTCGGCGAGACGTGCGACGACGGCGTGAACGACGGCCGGTATGGCGGCTGCACGACGGACTGCCTCGTCGGGCCGCGGTGCGGCGACGCGCTGGTCCAGATGCCGGACGAGACGTGCGACGACGGCGTGAACGACGGTCGCTACGGCGGCTGCACGCCGGAGTGCGGCGACGCGGGGCAGTGCGGCGACGGGGTGACCCAGGACGAGTGGGGCGAGGAGTGCGACGACGGCGTGAACGACGGCTCCATGGGGTGCCTCGGCTGCCGGATCGGCGCGGTCTGCGGCGACGGGTTTCCCCAGGAGGACCTCGGCGAGCAGTGCGACGACGGCACGAACGACGGCGGCTACGGCGAGTGCGCGCCGGGTTGCGTGTACGGCCCGCGCTGCGGCGACGGCGTGACGCAGATGCCGGAGGAGGAGTGCGACGACGCGGAGAACGACGGCGGCTACGGCGAGTGCGCCGCGGGCTGCGTGTTCGGCCCGCACTGCGGCGACGGCGTGCGGCAGCAGCCGTACGAGGAGTGCGACGACGGCAACACCGCGAGCGGCGACGACTGCAGCGCGACGTGCCAGACCGAGGTCAACTGACCCGGTTCGCACCGTGACGGCGAGGAGCGCGCGGCGGCTCGGGTGAGCCGCCGCGCTGCGCGCCGGCGCTACCGCGGACGCCAGCCCTACTCAATCCTCGCGCCGAACGTCATCGACGACGGGACCTGCCGGGGACGCCTCCAGTTCACGCCCACCGCGGTCCAGCTCGGGTGACCTCCCGTCACCCGAGCGGCCAGCCAGGCGTCTACTGCAAGCGACTCCAGCGCTTGAGCACATGCGCGAGGTGCTTGCGATCCAGGCGGAGCCGCGGGAACGCGGCGGCCGCGCTGATGGCGAGGAGCAAGCCGAGCACCAGCGGCGATGAGCCTCGCCCCGGCGCCGCCGGACGGTACGAGCACCCCGAAGACGACGTCCCCGCGCACACGCCCTCCGAGCACGCGTCGCCGTCCGTATCCGGATCGCCATCGTCACACGCCGTACCCCGAGGCCGAGGCGCCTGCGAGCACGACGCCGTGTCTGGCTCGTAGACCCCGAGGTTGCACGCGCTGGAGAACTCACCGCAGAGGCGCCGCGAGGCCTGCGCCTCGTACAGGTTCGCCGGCTCGAGGGCGCTCACGGTCTCGTACCACTGAGCATCTTCCGTGAGAGCGTCGGCGACGACCACGCCTTCGCCGACGACGTTCGACTGGACATGGCCCCACAGCAGGGGAACGTACATCGGGGCCTCGAGGTTCCAGTAGGTGTTGCGCGCGCCGCCGTGCGGCCCCGTGCATTCCTCGCCTCCGCTGCCCGCGAACGTGTACGCGCCGAGCTGCGTGAACAGGTTCTCGAACGGCGAGTCGCCGTGGTGATCGAGGACGAGCAGCTCGGCGCCGGTGCCGCGGGAGAACACATTGCCGCTCGCGCGTGCAGACACCGTGAGCGAATGCGTCCAGGCGTTCGCTATGTCGAAATCGCGCACCAGGATGTCCGCCGAGTAGCTCAACGCGATTCCATGGTGCCCCTGGCGCCCCTCGAGCGCGATGTCCTGGAACGTGAGCCCCTTCACGTAAGGCCCCGTGAAGATCCCGCTGTCGGCGTCGACGATGGTGACGTCGCGGACCCAGCTGTCGGCGGCGGCAGTGAAGGTGATCGCGTTGTAGCCGGGCTCCTTCAGGTGCCCGGCGTAGGGGACCTCGATGAACTCGATGCGCAGGTGCTCGACCCCGACCTCTTCCACGACCTCGTGCGTCTGGAGCTCGGGGCTCCATGCGAGGGATACGTCCGTGCGCAAGGGCTGCGTGAACGTCACGACACCGCCATCGATCGAGCGGACGCGCAGCGGCGAGTCCAGGGTCAGCGGGACCATATAGGGGCAATCTCCCGCCTCCGCCTGGTCGTTGTGCAGGTGCCTGCCGAGGCTCCCCGATCCGTCGTCGACCTGGTGCAGCTCGACGAGCTGCCCTTCTGCGAGGCCCGCGGTGGACGCCACGGTGAGGGAGGTGTCGCCGCGCGGCGCCGCGGTCATCACCGCGGTCGCGGTCGTGGCGACCACCTCCTGGGAGGGACGTATATCGATGAACGCACCGCTCCAGGACCACGACGGGCTCGGTCCATAGACATCCGCGAGGCTCTGGGGGATGAAGAGGACACTGCCGTCCGGACCGGAGCCCTCGCCGCGGAGCACGACGTTGCTCTTCGAAATCCGGAGGACATCGGTGATGACGTAGCGCCCCGCAGGGATGAGGACAGCCCCGTCCTCGGCCGCTGCGATGGCCGCCGCAAAGGCGTCGGTATCATCGGTCACGCCGTCGCCGACCGCGCCGAAGTCGGTGACGTTCGCCACCACCGGCACCTCGGGGAGCGGCGCCTCGCCCGCGCGGTACCCCGCATGAGAATAATCCGGGAGGCGGCTCGTGGGGGTCCACGCCTCGCCTGCGGCGCCCCAGAGCTTCGACATCCCGCCTGAGGCGGGCGCCGACGCGAGCAGCAAGGCGACGCCGGCCGCCCAGCCGCGCCGCAACATCCCCGGACCGACCCGACGAAACTTCGATGGGGTCATGGATGCTCCTGATAGGGAGACCGGCCTCCCGCGCCCGCACGACCTCAATCCAAGGGTGCCACAGCGCTCCGTCGACAGCAACTCGAAGTTGGGCGTCGCCTGGAGCGTCTTTGGGCACGTTCGGGGCGGCGCGCCCGTGTTTCGTACGCGATGACGCGCTTCGTCTCTCTCCTGGAAAAGCGATGCTATATCGACAGCTTATCGATTTATCCATGCATCGACGATGAGGCAGCCTCAACAAGCGTGCCACTCTTGGACGAATGAAAAGAAGGCGCTCCCGGGCCGGCCCTACCGCGAGTGTGCCGCAGTGTGCCCACGGCTATGTGTGCCATAGCAACGGCGGCATGACCGGATTATGCCGTCAAGGCGGCAGCACGGATCCTGTGCGGCCGCCGAGCCCGGGACGCTGGATCGTGCGATCGACGCTGCGGGTTGCGCTGGGCCGCCGCCTGATCTAAGGACAGGAGCTCGCCCTTCCGGACACTCCGTACTTGTTTTTGTTTTGTTAAGGAGGTCTTATGAATTCTTTCACCAAGCGTCATCGGTTTGCCTTCTCTGTGCTCCTCTTGTGCGCCCCGCTGCTGGCCGGCGCGAATGACGACGGCTGCGGCCAGGCTGTCCCCGAGCTCGACGGCGTGGACAGCGCGCCCGCCGAGCTCGTCTCCGCGGCGGCCGGGGGGATCAAGCCCGGCCGCTGTAGGCCGACCGGCTGTAGCGGGCAGGTCTGCGCGGACCAGACCGTGTACACCACGTGCGAGTGGCGCGAGGAGTACGCGTGCTACGGCGACTACGGCATCTGCGAGCGGGACGCGTCCGGCCAGTGCGGCTGGCGGCAGACGCCGGAGCTCACGGCGTGCCTCGACGGCGGGGGCGTGCTGGAGGCGGCGCCTGGCGGCGGCCCCGGGCCCTGCGTGGTCACCGGCTGCAGCGGGCAGGTCTGCGCGGACGACGACGTGCTCACGACGTGCGAGTGGCGCGAGGAGTACGCGTGTTACGGCAAGCACGGCGTCTGCGAGCGCGACGCGTCCGGCCAGTGCGGCTGGCGGGACACCCCTGAGCTCGACGCCTGCCTCGAGTCGGCCTCGGGCATCTGAGCAGCGCGCCGGGGGGGCCGGGGCGCTCCGTGGCCGGGCGTCAGCGCGAGGGGGCGCCCCCGGCCATGGCCTCGCCGCCACGCGCGCCCGCGCGCTTCAGGAAGGCGCCCGGTGTGAGCCCGACGAGCTCCCGGAAGTCGGCAATCAGGTGCGCCTGGTCGTAATAGCCCGCGTCCGCGGCGATGCGCGCCCCGTCCTTCGAGCTCGCCGCCCGCCGCACGGCGCGCTGCAGGCGGACGGTCCGCGCGAAATCCTTCGGCCCGATGCCGACGCTCTCCGTGAAGGCGCGGCGGAGATGCCGCGCCGTGACGCCGAGCCGCTCCGCCACGCGCTCCACCCGAACCTCGCCGCCTTCGAGCAGGAGAACCGCGCGGCGAGCGAGCCGCGCCGACGCCGGCTCGGAGGTCTCGCGGGTGCGAAGGGCGATCGCGTGGGAGAGTCGGTCGAGCACCTCCGGCAGGCTTCGCGCCGCGAGGAGATCGAGGCAGAGGTCGCCGCCAGAACGCCCCCAGATGTCTTCCAGCGGGACGATCTGGTCCGTCAGCGCGTTCGCCGCCACGCCCAGCAGCGGCCCCGACCAGCCTGGCTTGAACTGAAGCATCACCGCCCGCGCGACGCCGGTCGCGTTCTTGAACAGCGCCCGCGTCCGCGGGCCCGCGACGGCCACATCCCCTCTCCGGCCCTCCTCGATCACTCGAAAGACAAGCGTCGTTCTTCCGTTGGGCAGCCATTCGACGTCAAGCGCGCGTCCAGCGACGGGTGCGACAGCGCGAACTTCCTCGACGAAGCGGGAGAGCGAGAACGTCGAGGCTGCAGAGCCCATCGCGCGCGGCACCCTCGTAGTCTCGCGCGTGCGCCGCGGCCGGTCAAGCCGGCGCGGAAGCGCCGGTGAAAATGTCCGATCCTTCCAACCGGAGGGCGGCGGCGGGAGGTACGAAGGCTGGTGTGCGATGCAGCCCTGAGCGGCCGCGGGGACGTCCATACGCAGCCGAACGCGTTCGCGCGCGTGCGGTAGCACATGGAGAAGCAGCCGGGGTGAGGCCGGGGCGTCCCGATGGCGCCAGGGCCCTCTTCACGGGGCCGAGTCCACGAAAGGAAATCAACATCATGAGCAAACCGACTCCCGCAGCAGAGATCCCCCGCGCACCCACGCCGGTCCTCTCGGTCAGCCCAGTCGTGCTGCCGGCCCCCGGCCGCGCCGTCGATCTCCAGGTGCGCGTCTCCGCGCCCGTGACCGGAAGCGAGCTGCCCATCCTCTTGCTCTCGCACGGCCACGGCCCCTCCAACCACCTCTCCTCCTTGAACGGCTACGCCCCGCTCGCCAACTACTTCGCGGCACACGGCTTCGTCGTGATCCAGCCGACCCATCTCGACTCGAAGACGCTCCCGTTCAGGGACTCCGATCACCCCGAGGCGCCGCTGTACTGGCGATCGCGGGCCGAGGACATGAAGCGCATCCTCGACCAGCTCGACGCGATCGAGGGCGCCGTCGCTGTGCTCGCCGGGCGTCTGGACCGAAGCAAGGTGGCCGTCGTTGGGCACTCGATGGGCGGGCACACCGCGAGCGTGCTGCTGGGCGCGCGGCTCAGAGATCCCCACGACGGAACGGAGGTGAACCTCGCCGAGCCCCGGATCAAGGCGGGCGTGCTGCTCGCCGCGCCCGGCAGAGGCGGCGACGCCCTCAGCGAGCTCGCGGCCAAGAAGTATCCTATCTTCTCGACCATCGACTTCTCCACGATGACGGCGCCCGCGCTCGTGATCGCCGGCGATAAAGACGCCTCTCCCCACCTGACGGTCGCAGGCGCCGACTGGCACGCCGATCCCTACTTCCTCTCCCCGGGCCCCAAGTCCCTGGTCACCCTGTTCGATGCAGGGCACGGGCTGGGCGGCGTCTCGGGATACGACGTCGCCGAGACCACGGACGAGAACCCCGAGCGAGTGGCCGCCGTCCAGCGCCTCACGTGGGCCTACCTCCGCGCCGAGCTCTACCCCGGAGACCCGGCCTGGCAGGAAGCGCAAAACGCGCTGACCGGCGCGGCCAGCCCGCTCGGACGGGTCGAATCCAAAAAGTTCTGGGCGCGCCTCCCGACCGTCCTCTAGCGATCCTCGGCGCCGTGGGTCACGTCGATGCCTCGCAGCGCCTGCTGGGCGATGCTCAGAAAATCGGTCTCGGTGATGATCCCGACGAGCTGCCCCTCGTCGCCGACCACGGGCAGACAGCCGATCTTGTGATCGAGCAGCATCTGGGCTGCGTCGGCGGCCGGGGTCGTCGATTGCACGGTACGGACACGCCGGGTCATGATCGACTCGATCGGGATAGGCTTGCCGTTGAGGCTGCTCGCGTGGCGGAGCACGTCGCGATCCGAGACGATCCCGACGACGTGCCCCTTCGCGTCGACGACGGGAATATGCCGGATCTCGGCGAGCTTCATCTCGAGGTTTGCGGCGCTGATCGTGTCGCCCTCCTTCATCGTGATGACCGCGGTGCTCATGTAATCCTCGACCCTGCGATGCTTCCTGGGCTTCATCGAACAGACTCCTTGCGCCCTCGGCGCGCATGAGCGCGCCTGCCGCCGTTGCGAGCTCCGTTTCTCTTGGCTCCCGCTCGACGGAGCATGCAAGAGGCCGACCAGCGCGCCCCCGCGCCCCGGACCGCCGCGCTGCCGGTGCCGCCCGCGCAAAGCCTGCAGACGCGGTGCAATTGCTGCGCCGCTGGGCAGGTGAGGGGCCGAGAGCCCGCGGCCCGCGACGCTGTTTACCCCGGCTGTCCGCCCAGCTGCGTCACCGCCCGCGAGCCCGCCTCGATGCCGCGCCGCAGGCACGCCGCCTCGCCCGCGCCCTCGAGCTCCGCGGCGATGAACCCGGCCGCGAACGCGTCGCCGGCCCCGGTCGTGTCCACCACGTCCACCAGCGGCGCCGGCTCGTCGAGGCGCACGCCGCGCCGTCCGCCGAGCGCCGCGCCCCGCGCC
Organism: Sorangium cellulosum So0157-2; assembly: GCF_000418325.1. Taxonomy (GTDB): domain Bacteria; phylum Myxococcota_A; class Polyangia; order Polyangiales; family Polyangiaceae; genus Sorangium; species Sorangium cellulosum_D. The sequence continues at coordinate 9,135,743 of NC_021658.1, read as the reverse complement.
CCGCGCTTGATGATCACCCGCTCGAACCAGGCCCCCAGCGCGATCATCTGCCCGGCGAGGTCGCCCGTGCCCGAGAGCGCCTCCGCCTCGTCGGCATTGGCGAGCAGCGTCGACATCCCCCTCGTCCACTCGAGGAAGGCCCCGGCCCCCACCTCCCGCAGGAAGCCCACCGACGCGGCGTCGATGGCGACCGGGATGCCGCGGCTCCGCGCCTCTCCGGCGAGCCACAGCACCGCCCGCCGAGGCCCCTCGGCGAACAGCGAATACCCCGAGACGAGCACGAGGCGCGTGTCGTCCAGGAGCCATAGCGGCATGTCCGAAGGCTCGAGCGCGAGGTTCGCCCCTCGATCGGTGAGGAAGCTCCGCTCCCCGTCGGCGTCGACGAGGACGACCAGCACGCCCGACGGCTCCCGCGGATCGGCCGCCAGGGTCGCATCGACATGGAAGCCCTTGAAATAGGCTTCGAGCTGCGGCTTGTCGCTGGCCCCCACCCGGGCGACGAACGACACCCGCGCTCCCATCGCGCCGAGCCACACCGCCTGGTTGGCCCCCGAGCCCCCCGGCCGGCGCTGGATCTTGGCGCGCCGGTCCGAGCCGCGCACCAGCGGCCCCTCGGGGCGGACGATGACATCCGTCATCACGTCGCCCACCACGAGCACGCGGCCGGCATCGCTCATGCCTTGGCCTTCGTCTTCGCCTTCAGCTTGCTCAACGCCACCGCGATCTCCGCCGCCACCGCCGCGTTGTTCTCGACCAGCGCGATGTTGGCGACGAGGCTCTTGCCGCCGGTGAGCTCGACGATGCGCTTCAAGAGGAACGGCGTCAGGTCCTTGCGGCTCACGCCCTCGGCCTCGGCGCCCTGGATCGCCTCCTCGATCCGCGCCTCGATCTCGCGCGCGTCCAGGGCATGGCTCTCGGGGATCGGGTTGGCCACCAGGACGCCGCCCAGGCCGAGCTCGAACTGCAGCGCGATGACCCTGGCCGCTTGCTTGGCGCTCTCGATCCGGTGGTCCACCTTCTGCCCGCTCTGCCGCGCCCAGAACGCCGGAAAATCCCCGGTCTTGTAGCCGAGGACCGGCACGCCCTTGGTCTCGAGCGTCTCCAGCGTCTTGGGGATGTCGAGGATCGACTTGGCCCCCGCGCAGACCACCGCCACCTGCGTCCGACTCAGCTCCTCGAGGTCGGCGGAGATGTCGAACGTCGTCTCCGCGCCGCGATGCACGCCGCCGATGCCGCCGGTGGCGAACACCCGGATGCCGGCCCAGGCCGCCGCCATCATCGTGGTCGCCACCGTCGTCCCGGCGACCTCGCCCGACACCAGCAGCGCCGCCACGTCGCGCCGCGAGGCCTTGGCCGCCTTGCCGCCCGCCTCGGCCAGCCGCTCGAGATCGTCCGCCTTCACGCCCACCCTGAGCTTGCCGTCCATGATGGCGATCGTCGCCGGCACGGCCCCGCTCCGGCGGACCACCGCCTCCACGCGCTGCGCCATCCCGAGGTTCTGCGGATGAGGCATGCCGTGGGTGATGATTGTCGACTCCAGCGCCACCACCGGCCGTCCGGCCGCGAGCGCCTTCCTGACCTCGGACGAGATGGAGAGGTGGTCCTTGATCGACACGCTGAAATCCTCCGGCTGCGAGGGGTTGGCGATCGGGGAGGCCTCGGGCGACGCGGCCCTCTACCCCTTCGGCCGCACTGCCTCGGCGGTATAGACGATCTTCCCCCCGACCATGGTCATGAGCACCTGAATCTTGCCGAGATCATCCTCGGGGATCTGAAGGAAGTTCTGGTCCAGCACGATCATGTCGGCGAATTTGCCCGGCTCGATCGAGCCCACGACCTTCTCCAGCCGCAGCTGGTAGGCCGAGTTCATCGTGATCGCGCGCAGCGCCACGTTGCGCGGCAGGAGCGGGTCGTCGTTGAGCCGGCCAGCATAGGACGGGCCGAAGCTGGCCGGATGCGTCGGGTCCCCCTTGCGGGTGACGCCGATCTTGAGGGCCAGGAACTCGGCGAACGGATCGATCGGCCAGTCGCTGCCATAAGCGAGCCGCGCGCCGGCGTCGTGCAGGCTGCCCTCGGGCTCCAGGCGCGCATAGCGCTCCGGCCCGAGCTGATGCTTCATCGCATCGACGGAATACGGGGCCTCCTGCGCCCACTGGAACGACATCACCGGGATCACGCCGAGCGCCTTGAAGCGGCCGAAATCCGCCGGATCGACCGTCTCGCAATGCGCGATCGCCGCGCGAACGTCGTTGCCCGGCAGCCGGGCGCGCACGGCCTCGTAAGCGTCGAGCGTCTGCCGCACGGCACGATCGCCGATCGCGTGGACGTGGGGATCGAGCCCGGCCTCGACCGCCGCGAGGAGCAGCGATTTCAGCGTGTCCGGCGGAAAGTACACGTCGCCGCTGTGCTTGCCCGGGACCCATTGCGGCGCGCCGTCCGCGCCCACGTTGACATGGTACGGCGCGAGCATCGCCGCGGTCTGGGCCGGCGCCTGCAGGACGCCATCCAGCATGACCTTGATGTGGCGAGCGCCGACGCCGGGGGCCGGCGCAGCGGCGGGCTGATCGTAGGAGGACGCCAATGCCTTGGCCGCGGCGATCGCCTTTTCAGGACCCTTCGCCACCTCGTCGGGATCGATCAGGATGGCGAAGAGCGCCCTCGCCGTCAGCTCGCCGCTGCGCTGCACGGCCGTGAACGCCCTCAGCGCGCGCTCGTCCGAAGACGCGTCCATGAAGGTGGTCACGCCCTGGCGGCGGATCGCGTCGAGCGCCGCCTTGGCGCTGCGCACGTCGTCCTCCGGCGTCCGCGGCGGCATGGCCGCCGATACGAGGGCGATGCCGGCATCCTCGAAGATGCCCGTCGGCTGGCCGCCTGCGTCGCGGCCGATCTTGCCGCCGGCCGGATCGGGCGTTTTGGCGGTGATGCCCGCCAGCGCCATGCCGCGCGAGTTGGTCAGCGCGCTGTGGTGATCGGTGGAGTGCACGAGGATCGGCCGCTGGGTCCTGAGCGCGTCGAGCGCGGCCCGCGTCGGGTCGGCGTCCACCGAGACCGTGCCCTGCCGATCCCAGCTCGTCACCTCGAGCCACTGGTCGGGACCCTTGGCCGGCTCGCCGTCGAGGCAAGCCTGGATCTTCGCCTGGAGCTGCGCGATCGTGTGCGTCTTGTACTCGAGGCTGCACAACAGGCGCTGCGTCCCGCCGGACATCGCGTGCAAATGGCCGTCGACGAGCCCCGGCATCAGCATGCGGCCCTTCAGATCGACGACCTCGGTCCGAGGACCCACATAACCCTGCACGCCGCTGTCAGCGCCGACATAGACGATTTTGCCCTCGCGCACCGCGACCGCCTGGTGCACCGAGTCCGCGCCGTCGACGGTGTACACGAAGCCGTTCCGCAGCACCGTGTCGGCGGCTTGCGGCATGGACGCGCCGCAGGCGACCTGCATCGCGAAGAGGGCGTGCGACGCCGCCCACGCGGCGCCGGACGCGCGACGACGGCGGGGGGGAACGCGGCTGTCCCCGGCAGCTCGAGAACTGTTCCTCATGAGCGCTCCTGGGCCCATCCAGCGTCACCTGCGACACGGCGTCGCCGTGGTCCGATGGGCTCGCTTGTCATCAGAGACGGAGATGTTCGTCGTCGCGGCTCATGAGACCTCCGCTCTGGCCATGCCTGCGTCGCTCGAGAGGTCATGAGTCGGGCCGCCATCCTAGCACCCTCGCCGCGGCGGGAGGGAAGCCGGTCGCGGCGGAAAGCGGCCGCCGCGTGCCACGATCATCGTCCGCCGGCGCTCACCGGCCTTCGAGGACCAGATCGCGGAGCGTCTCGTCGAGCTCGGCGCGCGCCATGGCCGCGTCCTCGACGCGCTGGGTGATCTTCGCGCCGAGCTCCTCGGACTGCCGCGCCACCTCGGCGAGCCGGTCGAGCAAGGTCTGGCGGAGCTTGCCGGCCTGGGGCGTGCGCTCGATGGTCCTCAGGCTCTCGCGCAGCTCGGCGGCGCGGTCGATCAGCTCGGCGCGCCTCCGCCTCAGGGGGTCGAGCTCGTCGTTCGCCGCGTCGAGCGCGCGCCGGAGCGCGAGCGCGCGGTCCAGCCTCGCGCGGAGCTCGGCCGGGACGCTCGATCCCTTCAGGTACAGCGAGAGCCGATCGCTGTCGGCCTGGACGAGCGGGATCTCGCGCTGCGACAGCCGCGTCTCCTCGACAACGATCTTCTGGGGCGCGCCGGGCGCGAGCTTCTTCTCGACGAGGCAGGCGTCCGGCGTCGCGTCCGTGCACCCCGGGAGGCCCAGCGGCTCGAACCCCGTCGCCCTCGCGTGGCGGATGAGCAAGGTCTCCGGCACGTCCCGGCCGGGCCTCACCTCGTAGACCGTCACGCGCCGGTACCGATCCTCCACGCGCAGCGCGCCGCGGGACAGCGACACGAGCCGCACCGGCACGTCCGTGGTCATGCTCGTCGCGCGCACCTCGGTCGAGCTGTCGATGGCGTACGGGATGGTCGCGCTCTGCCCGGGCGAGAGGCGCGTGAGCACGCCCTCGCCCACGAAGGTCCCGCCGGAGAAGATCGACACGGATCCGGGCTGGAGGCCGAGCGCGCTCCGGTTCTCGACCTGCGCTGCCCGGAAGGGGTGGGTCGCGCTCGCGGGCGCCGCGGGATCGGGGCGGAACAGGAGGACGTCTTCGCCCGCGACCGAACGGTTGATGAGCGTGATCAGCGCCGACGACTTCTTCGGGAGCGTCACCGGGTTCGCGATCGCGTACCGGAAGGCCCCGGCCACGGCGTCCACGCTCGCCGCGCCCTCCGGCACCTTCGCCATCGCCTCGGGCGTGACGGCCGGCGCCTCGCGCCCCGGGCTGGGGGCCTGCGCCGGCCCGACGTCCGAGGCGCGCAGCGAGACGCGGCGGTTGCGTTGCCGGTTGTCCTCGGTGTCGTTGGCGGCGAGGGGCATCTCGGCGGCGTGCGAGCGTGTCACGAGCTCGGCCGTGACCCCGAGCTGGAGGAGCGCCGCGCGCACGGCCGCGGCGCGCCGGGCCGCGAGATCGGCCGCGCCGGCCTCGTCGGTCGACGCGTGCCCCTCGACCTCGAACGCGCGGATGTGCGGGACGCCCTTGATCGTGCGCGCGATCTCCTCGATGAGCGGCCTCGCGCGCGGCGGGATGACGTCCGAGCCCTTGTCGAAGGGCACGGCGGTCAGGATCTGGATCTCGCTGCTGATGGCGCGGACCGCCTTGGGGCAGCCGTGATGGTTGGGCTGCGGGCTCGCCGAGCCGGGCTCGCGCGGGCAGGCGTCCTCGTGGTCGAACACGCCGTCGCGGTCGGCGTCGGGCCCGGGCGAGCTCTCCGCGAGCACGGGGGCGAGCGCGCCGCCCTCGCCGTCGTAGACGCCCTTCAGCTCCGGCCTGTCGAGCATCGCCGGCGCGCGCAGGTTCGAGGCATAGGAGAGCGGCGCGCCCGTCGCGAGGGTCACGTTGACCTCGCTCCAGTCCTCGTCGCCGATGTTGCTGATGAGCGCCCAGGCCTGGAGGAGCGCCCGCTTCTCCTTCTGCCCCTTGGCCGGCAGGATCACGCGGTAGGTCGCCTTCCAGGCGGCGGTCGGCACCGCGTACGCGATCGACACGGGCCTCTTCGCGGCCGGCGAGAAGACGAGCTCGACCTCGGCGGGATCCTCGGGCCCGCTCGCCTGCCCGGAGCGCGGCAAGAGCGCGCTCACGGTGGAGGGGGTGTCGTTCGGCCCGAGGTCCTGCTCGACGACCACCATGCTCTTCAGCACGTCGTCGACCTCGCGCTCCCGGAACCGGAGCGAGAGCCGCTCGCCCGACATGACGCCGGTGCGCTCGAAGTAGCCGAGGCCGTTCTGGTACAGGACGACGTGCCGCAGGCGGAGATCGGGCGACGGCCCTTTGGCCAGCGGTCCGGCGCACGCGGTGAGGGCAAGCGAGAGCGCCGCGAGGGAGGCGTGCTTCATGGGGGCGAGCTTTCCGTGAAGGAGGTGGAGGCGCGGGTGCGCCGGCAGTGTACCCGACGGAGATCGACGGCAGGCGGTCGAGCACGGTGGCGGCGCGGCGGCTCCTGATCTCGAACGGCTCGGGTGCTTCTGCGAGGCCTCCTGGGCGAGGCGTGGGTTGGAAGAACTCCGCATTCGGGGGCCGCTTGTCGCCGTCAGGGCGAGATCGGTGGGTCGAGCGTGCCACCCTCGTCTTCCGCTCGGCCGCGGATGTACTTGGAGGCAAACTGACAAGCCAGCTCCACGGCGTGGAGCGGATCCGCACCGGCGAGCAGGCGATCGAACGCGATCTCCGCTCCCCACGCGATGGTTACGTTGATGCCCCAGGGCGCGGGATCCTCGGCGTCGCGCACCTGCCTGATATCGAACAGCCGCACGGTGATATCCTCAGGTGTGTCGCCCTTGAATCGATACGTTAGCTCGGTCATGGTCATCTGCGCTTTCTATCGCGTTCGCGATTGAGAGCCTTCGCCGGATGCTCATTTCTACCGCACCACGCGGTTGCGCAGGACGCCGATCTCCTCGCCCTCCAGCGCGACCACGTCGCCATCGTCGACATAGCGCCCATGCTCCAGGCCGCAGCCGTCGCGGACGGTGCGGGAGCCGAAGAGCTCGCCAGGATGGACGGTCTCGTCGGGGAGACGGTGGCGCCGAGAGGCGGCCGTGCGGCCGCCTTGGCCTTCTCCGCTGGTCTTCTCAGTTGACGCTGCTTGAAGCCCCCGCGCTGCCCGGGAACCCCATCGAGGTGCCGCCGGCGCCCCCCGAGCCGGCCGCGAGGACGTTGCCCCCGTACGACACCGAGCTGCTTCCGATCCGGTAAAGGCCGTACGAGACGCCGCCCGCGCCGCCGCCGCCGTACCCACCCTGGCCGCCGTTGCCGCCGCGGCCGCCGTTGCCGCCGGCGCCGACCTCGCTTGTGCACACCGTCCCGCCGTTGCCGCCGTTGCCGCCGGCGCCGCCGACGCCGCCTGCGCCGCCGTTGCCGCCGTTGCCGCTGGAGATCTGGTTGGCGATGAGCTGGAATCCGTTCGAGTTCACCAGGAACAGCCCGAACGATCCGCCGCCCCCGTTGCCCCCGACGCCTCCGAGGCCGCCGCAGCCCCCGGCCCCGCCGCCGCCGCCGCCGCCGCCGGCCCCGTTGCCGGGCAGGCCCGCTCCGCCGGTGTTGCCCGCCCTCGCCCGCCAGAGGTTGCCCGTGATCGTCCCGCCGTTGCCGCCGGTGCCGTTCAGCCCGACCCCGCCGTTCGCGCCGTTCTGGCCGGCGGTGCCCGCCTGCGCGCGATTCGTGTTGTTCCCCGGCGCGCCCCCGTTCCCGCCGAGCGACCCGCCCACGCCGTTCTGGCCGCCGCTGCCCGCGTGCTCCCCCTCGGGACCGCCGTTGCCCCCGTTGCCGCCCGTGCGGCTGCAGCTCGACGTGCCCCCCGCCCCGCCGGTGCGCGTGCCTACGCCGTCGCAGCTGCCCGCCCCGCCGGTCGAGCCGTTGCCGCCCGCCTCGCCGGTCGACCCGCTGCCGCCCGCCGCGCCCGGCGCCCCGTTGCCGGCCTCCAGCCTGCTGTTCTTCAGCGTCACCGCCGTGCAATTGATGCACCGCATGGCGTAGTTCGAGGTCCCCGCCGCCGACAGCCCCAGGTCCAGGGTCATGATCGTCAGCCGATCGATCGTCGTGGGCGCGTTGATGTTCGTCCCCTCGACCGCCGCGGCGTAGCCGCCCTCCGTGCTCCCCGAGCGCAGGGTGGCGATCGACGAGGCCGATCGCGCCCAGCCGAGCGCCCGGTTGTAGCCGCCGTAGAGCGACACGCCGCTCGTGAGGGTGACCCGGAAGTTGTAGAGCCCCTGCGAGATGTACACCTGCGTCTTCCCCCGCAGCACCGCCTCGTTGATGCCCCCCATGACCGTGAGCTTCGGCTGCGCCATCGTGCCCGGGGTGGTGCTGGCGTCGCTCCCGTCCGTGGCGACGAAGATCGCCTGGCTCGCGTCGCCGTCGATGCCGTCGCAGTTCGCGTCGACGAACGCGTCGTCCGGCAGGTCCACGTCGCTCAGGAACGTGCACGCGTACTCGCAGCCGTTCGCGAGCGACCCGTCGACGTTGTAGTAGCCCGGCAGGCAGCCCTCGAAGGTGCACGCCCCCGCGCCGCACCCGACCGCCGCGTTCGGCATCGCCGCGGCGCAGCTCATGCCGCAGGCGCCGCAGTTCGCCGGATCCGTCGCGGTGCTGATCTCGCACCCGTCGGCGTCGATGCCGTTGCAGCTCGCGTACCCCGCGTTGCAGGCGATGAGGCCGCAGGCCCCCGCGACGCACGCCTCGGCGGCGTTCGCGAGCTCGCACGCCGCGCCGCAGGCGCCGCAGTGCGCGGCGCTCGTGCGCGTGTCGGCCTCGCAGCCGTTCGCCGCCTGGCCGTCGCAGTTGGCGAAGCCGGCCTCGCAGGCGCCGAGCACGCAGCTGCCGGCGAGGCACGACTCGGCGGCGTGCGGGAGCGAGCAGGCGATTTTGCAGCCGCCGCAGTTCGCGAGATCGCTCGCCGTGTGGACCTCGCAGCCGTCGAGGGCGCTCGCGTTGCAGTTGGCGAACCCCGGGTCGCACGCGCCGAGGACGCACGTCCCGCCGAGGCACGACTCCGCGCCGTTCGCGAGGTCGCACGCCACGCCGCAGGCGCCGCAGTTCGCGGCGCTGCTGTCGAGATTGACCTCGCAGCCGTTCGCCGGGTCGCCGTCGCAGTCGGCGTACCCCGCGGCGCAGGCGCCGAGCACGCAGCTGCCGCCGACGCACGACTCGGTGGCGTTCGGGAGGTTGCACGTCGCGCCGCAGGCGCCGCAGTGCGCGGTGCTCGTGTTCGTGCTCACCTCGCAGCCGTTCGCCGGGTTGTCGTCGCAGTTGGCATACCCGGCCTCGCAGTCGCCGAGCACGCAGGTGCTGGCGAGGCACGACTCGGCGGCGTGCGGGAGCGAGCAGGCGATGTTGCAGCCGCCGCAGTTCGCGAGGCTCGTGCCGGTGTCGACCTCGCAGCCGTTCGCCGGGTCGTTGTCGCAGTTGGCGAAGCCTCTGTCGCAGGCGCCCATCACGCAGACGCCCGAGAGGCAGGCCTCGGCCGCGCCCGGGTAGCTGCACGAAGCGCCGCAGGCGCCGCAGTTCGCGAGGCTCGTGCCGGTGTTGACCTCGCAGCCGTTCGTCAGGTCGCCGTCGCAGTCGGCGTAGCCGGCGTCGCACGCCCCGAACTCGCACGCGCCGGCCACGCACGCCTCGCTCGCGTGGGCGAAGTCGCAGGCGACGTTGCAGCCGCCGCAGTGGGCCGCGCTGGTCAGGAGGTCGGTCTCGCAGCCGGTCAGCGCGTCGAGATCGCAGTCGGCGTGGTTCTCCGCACACCCCATGATGTTGCAGTTGCCGCCGTTGCAGAACGCCGTGGTGTGCTCCTTGAGGCAGCTCGTCCCGCACGCCCCGCACGACCCCACGTCGGTCAGCAGGTTCGTCTCGCAGCCGTTCGTGGGGTTGCCGTCGCAGTCGGCGAAGTGGTCGGTGCACGACGACACCGTGCAGACCCCGTCGATGCAGCCGGTGGTCCCGTTCGGGGAGACGCACAGCTGCTCGCACGCGCCGCAGTGGGCCGCGCTCGTCAGGAGGTCGGCCTCGCAGCCGTTGTCCGGGTCGTCGTCGCACGCCGCGGTCCCGACCGGACAGCTGCCCGACCGCCCGATGACGGGCACCACCACGTCGGGCGCGCGCGCGCTGCCGATCTCGGCCTCCACGGTCACCCGATCGGCGGGCAGCGGCCCGGCGACGCCCCTCGAGGTGAACGTCACCTCGAAATAGAGCGCGCCGCCCGGCTCGCTCTCGGCCGGCAGCGCCTCGGCGGCGCGGATCCACGCGCCCGGGCTCGCCGGATCGGGCTCGTAGCGCGCCGGCTGGACGGCGAAGTCGGCGCTGGGGATGCCGGCCTCGGTGAAGACGACGTCCTCCCCGGTCTGGTTCTCGACGCGGAACAGGCGTGTCCGCTGCCGGCCGGCCGGCACCGACGCGAAGTCGAGGACCTCGGGGCTCGCGCACGCGCCGGTCGGCCCTCCCTCGTTGAGCACGCAGAGCTCGAGCTTCCCGCTCCAGGTCCCGCCCGCGCCGCCGCTGCCGCCGTCGCCGCCGCCGCCGCCCGCGCCGCCGAGGCCTCCGCTGCCGCCCGCGCCGCCGGCCCCGGTCGGCCCTGTCGGGACCTCCGAGCTCCCCGCGCAGCCGGTTGCGGCGAGCGAGGCGACCAAAGCGAGCACGGGGACGAGCGGCGCCACCCGGACGAACAGCGTGGCGAGGTTCGGACGCAGAAAATTCCTATCGCGCGCCATAAGGCCAGTGGAGCTCAGAGGCCTTACGCTGTCTACAGATCTCGCGGCCGCCGGAACGAGACCTGGCGCGATGGCGAAATGGGCCTCCCGAGCGTCCCCGATGGATGGAGGCCAATATCGCACCTCGCCACATTGCGCAGCGTCACCCCGCTGGTCGCGTGGACGCGCCGCGTTCCTCGGGCGGCGGGCCGCCGGCCGTGGTTCGACGCACGTGGGACCGCACGGCGCGTCGCGGGCGCCTGCCCAGCTCGGCCGGCGCTCCGGGGGCGCGCCGGATCGTCCACGACGCCAAGGCTGGCCGGGGCCTGTCCTCTCTTCAGCGATGAGGCGCGCGGCGCGTCGTGCCCGACTCAACGGGTCGCTCGTGTCGCTCGCGTTGTGACGTTCTCCTCGGGTCGTTTCAGCAGCACGAGCGAGCCGCCGGTCCCCTGGACCCGAGCGCGTCCGGGCACCGCCCGTGACAAGGTTTTATCCAGGGGCATTTCGGCGTAGAAAACAAACTTGTGCCATAATGAAAATACGAGAAAAGCAGTGATCTGCAGCCCATGACAAGGCATCCTATGTCTGGGCGATGGCCGATGTACGCGCCCCCCCGGACGAGGTGAGTGCCATGTACACGTGGGCGAGGCGGTTCATCGTTCCTGCGCTGTTCACGACGAGCTGCGCGGCGATGCTCGGGTGCATCGCGAACATCGGCGGCCTGGATGACGAAGAGGAGAGCAGCGGGCCTGGCGCCGGGCCCGGCAGCGGTGCTGGCGCCGCCGCCGGCGCCGGCGCCGGCACCGGCGGGAGCGGTTCGACGGGCGCCGGCCCCGGCGTCGAGCCGACGGTGTGCGTGCCGGGCGTCCCGCGGACGTCGGCGCTGCCGCGCCTGACCAAGGCGCAGTACGACCGCCCCCGCCGGCGCCGGCGCCGGCACCGGCGGGAGCGGTTCGACGGGCGCCGGCCCCGGCGTCGAGCCGACGGTGTGCGTGCCGGGCGTCCCGCGGACGTCGGCGCTGCCGCGCCTGACCAAGGCGCAGTACGACAACACGATTCGCGATCTGCTCGGCATCGACAGCCAGCCTTCGTCGATGCTCGCGCCGGACGGCGTCGGCAGCGTCGATCAGCGCGCGTGGGATGGATACAAAACTGCGGCAGAGACGGTGGCGGCGGCGGTGATGGCGGACCGCGGCGCGCGCGCCAAGGCCATCCCCTGCACGCCGGAGGGCGACGGCGCCGCGTGCGCGCACCAGCTCATCGATACGCTGGGACGCCGCGCCTTCCGGCGCCCGCTCACCGACGAGGAGAGGGGGCGCTTTCAGGCCCTCTACGCGCGCCGCAAGGAGCTCACGGAGACCGGCTCGTTCGACGACGGCGCCCAGCTGCTCATCGAAGGGTTCCTGGTCTCCCCCTCCTTCCTGATGCGCGCGGAGATCAACGAGACGCCCGAGGGCGAGTACTTCGCGCTGAACAGCCACGAAGTGGCGTCGCGCCTCTCGTACCTGCTGTGGGGGAGCATGCCGGACGACGCGCTGTTCGCCGCCGCGGACGCCGACGCGCTGCTCACGCCGGAGCAGATCCTCGCGCAGGCGCGGCGAATGCTGGCGGATCCCAAGAGCCGCGGCATGGTCAAGGCCTTCCACGAGCACTACCTGCACATGGGCCCGGGCACCCGCTGGTCGAACATCCAGCGCGATCCGGCGGCCTTCCCGGACTTCGACGCTTCGATGGTCCCCCTCTTGTCGGAGGAGACCGATCGCTTCATCGAGCACGTGGTCTTTGACCAGACCGGGACGTTCCAGGAGCTCGTCACCACGCCGGTGGGCTTCGTCAACGCCTCCCTGGCGCCGCTCTACGGCCTGGATCCTGCGCAGTTCAATGGCGCGGAGCTCGTGCCGGTCGATCTCGACCCGACGCAGCGCTCGGGCCTCTTCACGCGCCTGGGCTTTTTGGTGTCGCACTCGGGGTACGACCGGACGTCGCCCATCCTGCGCGGCGCGTTCCTGCAAAAGGAGGTCCTGTGCGCGGACATCCCGCCGCCGCCGCCGATGGTGGAGGGCACGCCGCTGCCCACGGACGAAGGTCTCACGACCAACCGCGCTCGAGTCGACGCGCAGACGGCCCCGGACGCGTGCAAGTTCTGCCACCACACGTACATCAACCCGACGGGCTTCGCGCTCGAGGCGTACGACGCCGTGGGGGCCTACCAGCAGACGGAGTCGTTCTCGGGCGCGCCCATCGACACGCGGGTGAGCGTCGACATGGGCGAGAGCCTCGTGGAGCTCGACGGCCCGGTGGCGCTCTCCGAGGCCATCGCGAGCTCGCCGGAAGCGCAGAAGTGCTACGTGAGAAAGTGGGTCTCGTTCGCCTACGAGCGCGAGCTCAACAGCGAAGACGCCTGCACCGTGGACGAGCTGAGCGCCAGGCTCACCCAGGGCGGCTACACCGTCCTCGACCTGATCGCGGACCTCACACAGAGTCAATCGTTCCGAGTTCGTGCCCTGCAGACGGAGGTGGCGCCGTGAACCGAAGGCTATTCCTACGCGGCATTGGTGGCGCAGCGCTCGCGGTCCCCTTCTTGAATTCGCTCGTCCGCTCCGCGCGAGCGCAGGAGGTCCCGTCGCCGCGGCGCCTGGTGATCTTTTACACGAACAACGGTTGCCTGACGAACCGCTGGTTCCCGACGATCGAGAACGGGTCCGGGAGCGTCACCGCGGCGTCCCTGGAGGCGGTGCAGGCGGACGGGAAGCCCCGGACCCTCGCGCCGCTCGCCCCCTTCGCGGCGAAGCTGCTCTTCCCGCGCGGGCTCGCGATGCCGCTGAACGGCTTCAACAACAAGGTGGACGGGGTGGTGCATTTCGATCCCCACGATCAGGGCATGGGCAGCAAGCTGACCTGCGCGCCCCTCGATCCCGCCGGGGAGCACTGGGCGCTGTCGCACTCGCTCGACCACGAGATCGCGCAGCGCTTCAACCAGGGCACCAACAAGTCCCCGCTCGTGCTCTCCGTCGGCAACGCGTTCACGAACGTCAAGGGCATCGTGTCGTACTCGGCGTCGAAGACGCCATACGCGCCGGTGACCAACGCCCGCACGGTGTACAGCAGCCTGACCGGGCTCTTCGCGAGCGGCGCCGAGACCGAGGCGGATCATCGCGTGAAGCGCGGCGAGAGCATCATCGATCTCGTGAGCGCCGACCTGGGCGCCTTCAAGGCCCGCAAGATGAGCGCCCCCGATCGGAGGAAGGTCGACGACTGGCTCTCGCTGCTCCGCGAGACCGAGCAGCAGGTCGTCCCCTCGGCGTGCACCGCGGAGGCTGCGGCCGCGCTCGGCGTCACGGACGCCGCGCTCACCGAGGCGGGCTATCCTTCCCGCGGCGGCGGCTTCCCCAACAGCGAGAAGGTGTACACGCTCGGCAGCGAGATGATGATCCGCCTCATCGCCCTCACGATGATGTGCGACAGCAACCGCTCCATCGTGCTCCAGTGGCCGGGCTACGTGACGTTCAACTGGGATGGCATCGCCCACACCCACGATCATCACGGGCTCTCGCACCGGAACGGGAGCGCCGCCACCGGCGGCCAGTGCGTGAGCGGCGTCATCGAGCAGATCCACGAGATCGACCGCTGGTACGCGGGCCGCTACGCCAAGCTGGTGAAGACCATCGACAGCATCGAGGAGGGGGACGGCACCATGCTCGACAACTCCGCGGTCATGTGGCTGCCGGAGCTCGCCGACGGCAACGCGCACAACAACAACAACCTGCCCATCGTGATCGCCGGCAGCGCCGGCGGTTACCTCAAGCAGGGCGTGTCGGTGAACGTCGCGGGCGGGAACCTCGCGGTGGGCAACAGCGAGGCCAGCTGCGCGACCGGCGCGGAGGGAGAGGACAACAGCGGCAACACCGGCTCGTCGGGCGGGACCGTCCCGCTGAACAAGCTCTTCACGACCCTTATCAACGCGCTCGGCGCGGGGATGCCCGACTGGGAACCGGTCGATCGCTTCGGCGTGTCGGATGCGGTCTCGGCTGGCTTCGGCGGGAGCGCTCCGTCGTTCACCACGGACGGCGCGGGCAAGGTCATCGACGGGCCCGGCATCAGCAATCCGGGGGAGCTCGACGCCATCAAGGCGTGAGGCGAGGGGAGGCCCTCGCGGCGCCGCTCGGGCGCGCGGGCCTCCTGGCGAGCTCAGCAAGAGCGAGCCCCCGCGCTTCCTGGGCCAGCTCCGCGAGCCCGCGCGAGGCCCTGCTGCTCCTCGCCGACGGCGGCGGCGTCCCTCGTCTCGAGCGCCACGCGCGCCTCGGCAGACCCCTGCTTCCAGATCTCCGCGGTGCGCACGTTTTCGTCGGGGCCTCGGGGCTCCGCGGGAACTATTCTGCGCCCCCCGTGGTCGCTTTCCGTCTCCGGACATGCCGCACCGATCGTAGGCTGCCCTACGATCCGTCGTCGGCTGCTCCGGCCGAGCCGGCGCGCCGCTGCGCGATGAGGCGATCACGACCCCGACGGCGCGTCTGCGCGGCGGACGCAGTCGAGAAGGAGTTTCATGCGAAAGTCGATGTCGTTCGTGCTCACGCCGCTGGCGTTCCTGCCGGCGCTGCTCCTGGGTTGTTCCGGCGAGGAGGCGCCGGGCTCGGCGGGGACGTCGCCAACGTTTCATCGCGACGTCGAGCCGCTCTTGCAGAAGCACTGCATGAGCTGCCATTCCCCGGGGAACATCGCTCCATTCGGTCTGACGACGTACGAGGAGGCGCGCACGGTGGCGGGCCTGATGGCGCACGCCACGCGGGAGCGCACGATGCCGCCGTGGGGGGCGGAGGAGACCGACGAGTGCCAGCCCCCGTACGGCTGGAAGGATGATCTCCGGCTGAGCGAGGCCGAGATCGCCGTCCTCGAGGCGTGGTCTGCGGCGGGCAGCCCCGAGGGGGATCCCGCGGACGCCCCGCCGCCGTTCGTCCCCGGCGCTGGCGGGCTCAGCGGTGTCGAGCTGGAGGTCGCGCCGGAGGAGCCGTTCGTCGCGAGCGGCGATGCCGACCAGTTCCGGTGTTTCGTGATGGATCCTGGGTTGACGGAGACGCGTTACATCAACGGCGTGCACATCGTTCCTGGCAACAGCAAGGTTGTGCACCACGCGCTCGTGTTCCTCGACCGGGAGGGCGCGTCGGACGAGCTCGCGGACGAGCACGGGGGATACGACTGCTTCGGCGGCCCTGGCTTCTCGGGCGAGCTCGTGGCCGCGTGGGCGCCGGGGAGTGTCCCGCTGGAGTTCGAGCCGAACATCGGCGCCGAGCTCCCGGCCGGCGCGCGGCTGGTGATGCAGGTGCATTACCACCCGGCGGGGACGACCGCGGACCCGGACACGACGCGCCTCCAGATGCGCTTCACGAAGGGGGTGCCGGAGTACTCGATGGGGGTCGCGCTGATCGGCAACTTCGAGACGTCGGCGGACGAGGGCGGCGGCCTCTTGCCCGGCCCGAACGATGGGGATGGCGCCGAGTTCTTGATCCCGGCCGGCGCGGAGGATCACGTCGAGACCATGCAGTTCCGGATGCCCGAGTCGGTGTCTGACGCGGAGATGTACCTCTATGGCGCCGGAACGCACATGCATTATGTGGGCACGGACATGAAGGTCACCCTGGAGCACACGCGGGGCGATCCCGACAACGCTAGCAAGCAGTGCCTCGTGCAGACGCCGAGGTGGGATTTCTCGTGGCAGCGCGGGTTTTACTACGACGCTCCCATCGCGGAGCTCCCGCGCATCCACGGGGGCGATCTGCTCACGATGCGGTGCACGTACAACAACTCGAACAGCAATCCGTTCCTCGTGAAGGCGCTCCAGGAGCAGAACATGCCCGGCCCGGTGGACGTCCACCTCGGCGAGAGCACGCTCGACGAGATGTGCCTCGCCGCGCTGATCTACGTGACGAAGAGACAATAACCCGCGCGATTTCCTCCTCTCGCGAGCACGGAACTCCCGCCGCCCGTCCTCCGTCTCCCGTCCTCCGTCTTCCGTCTTCCCTCTTCGTGCGCGTGCGCGTGCGCGTGCGCGTTCCCGTGCTCGCTCCGGTTCGTGCACGAGCGAGCACGGACACGCGCACGCGCACGCGCACGAAAGACGAGCACGGGAGACGGAGGACGGGAGACGGGAGACGGGAGACGGGAGACGGGAGACGGGAGACGGGAGACCGGGGACGCGAGACGCAACCGACGCGACGCCGAGCGCCGCGTCGGCCTCGTCTCCCCTCAGGTCCGCGGCGTCCGCTGCTGCGCCAGCTGATCGAGCCCCAGCTCCCGCGCCTTCTGGGCCAGAGCCTCGATCTTCTTCTTCCCGTCCGCATCCGCGCTCGGCAAGAGCGACGTCAGCATCCCCGACAGCGTCCCGTCCGCGGACCTCGCGAGCGGCGAGGGGGGCGCGACGAGCTGCTTGAGGTCCTCGGGGAGGCTCGCGTTGCCGTTCAGGTAGTCGCCGACCAGCGCCCGCACCGTGGCGCTCTGGTCGACCATCCCGTCGACCGACTGGCCGAGCGTGACCGCCTTGACGAACCGATCGAAGAACGCCCCGTCCCCGCCCACGATGTTGATCTTCGCCTGCTCGAACGCGCCCCGCAGGATCTCCGCCTGCGCCCGCGCGATGTCGGCGCGGATGCGCAGCGCCTCGAGCTCCACCGCCCGCTCCTTCTCGAGCCGCAGGCGGAACTCCTCGTGCTCCCGCCCGACCCCGTCGAGCGCCTTCATGGCCGCGGCCTTCTCCGCCGTGCCGGCCGCCTCGGCCAGGAGCCGCTGCTTGATCGCGGTCGCCTCCGCCAGGCCCGTCTTCTCGAGCGCCAGCGCCTCCGCCTCGCGCGTCCTCGCGGCCGCGAGCCCCTTCTGCTCGATGCCCGCGGCCTCGGCGAGCAGCCGCTCCCGCGCGACGAGCGCCTCGGCCCGCCCCTGCTTCTCGATCGCCTGCGCCTCCGCCTCCTTCACGAGCACCCGCGCGAGGCCCTGCTTCTCCTCGCCGACCGCGGCGGCGTTCATCTTCTCGAGCGCCACGCGCGCCTCGGCGAACCCCTGCTTCTCGATCGCCTGCGCGTCGGCCTCCTTCACCCGGATGCGCGCCAGCCCATCGGCCGCCGACTCGGCCTGCACGCCCTCGGCCATGCGGATCTTCGCCCGCGCCGCCTTGTCGCTCGCCTCGAGCTCCGCGTCCGCGATGAGGAGCTTCTCGCGCGCCCGGAACTTCGCCGCCTCCTCGCTCGCCTCCGCCCCCTTGATCTGCTTGACGAGCTGCTCCTGCGCCTCGGCCTCGGCGTTGATGCGCGTCACGTCCTTGAGGCGCGTCGCCTCGGCCACGGCGCGCACGTCCTTGATCCGCTCCTCCTCCTCGGCCACCGTCTTCTCGACCGCGATCCGCGCCCGGACCACGTCGGCGATGTCCTTCTTCTGGAGCTCGAGCTCCTTCTCGCGCGCGATCTGCTGGAGCGACACGTCGCGCTCGCGGCTCACGATCTCGAGCTCGCGCGCCTTCGCGACGCGCTCGGTCTCGACCGCGACCTCGCGCTCCTTGTTCTTCTGGGCGACCTGCACGCCGCGCTCCTTCGCCTCGCGGGCGACGAACGCCTCCTCGTCGTTCTTCTCCTGGAGGAGCACCGTCTTCTTGCGCTCGTCGCTGGTGATGCGGGCGGCCTCGTTCTGCTCGCGCGCCTGCGCCACCGCGATCTCCTTCGCCTTCTTCGCCTCGGCCTCGGCCCGGCGCTGCTCGAAGCGGAAGATCGCCTCGTCGGAGTTCAGGTTCTGGCTGCCGATCTCCATCCGCTCCTTCTGGCGGAGCTCGTTCGTCAGCACGTTCTGCGCGACCGTGAGCTCGGTGATCTTCCGGATGCCCTCGGCATCCATGATGTTGTCCTTGTCGAGCAGCTCGATGGGCGTCTGCTCCAGGTAGTCGATCGCCGCGTCCGCGAGCACGAACCCGCTCAGATCCTTGCCGATGACGTCGATGATGTCGTCCTTGAACTTCTGCCGCTCCTTGTAGAGGTCCTCGAAGTTCAGGCGCTTGCCCACGGTCTTGAGCGCCTCGGAGAACTTCGCGGCGAACAGCTGCTCGAGCGTCTCCGGGTTCGAGGCGCGGACGCAGCCGATGGTCCGCGCGACGGTGCGCACGTCGTCCTGCGTCTTGTTCACCTGCACGAAGAAGGTGACCTTGATGTCCGCGCGGATGTTGTCCTTGCAGATGAGCCCCTCCTTGCCGCGCCGGTCGATCTCGATCGTCTTGACCGAGATATCCATGTACTCGGCGCGGTGGATGATCGGCAGGACGAGGGTCCCGGTGAAGGTGACGATGGGGTCCTGGCCTCGCGTGTTGATGATCAGCGCCTTGCCCTGATCCACCTGGCGGTAGAACTTGGCGTACATGACCAGCATCCCGAGGGCGACGAAGGCGAGGACACCGACGAGGACGAGGATGAGGGGGACGGTCACAGTGGGCACGCGCATCTCCTTCGCGATTCGGCGGAGGGGAGGGCGCTGATCCTCGCGCCTGCGAGGGTCGACGCCCGGGCCCGCTCCGAGCCGGGTCGGGGGCCGCACGATGCCCCCTCGGGGGAGAGCGTACACGAAAGCAGCAGCGCGAAAGCGGCGTTCAGCCGCCGCGCCGCTGCTCGTCCCTGGCGCGCGCCGCGGGGATGGCGTCGTCCTCGGCGCCGTCCGGGGGAGCTTCCACGCGGGACGCAAGCCGCTCGGCGAGGGGAGGGGGTGGGCCCAGCAGGCCGTCGAGCGGCTCGACGCTGAAGACCTCCGCGTTTGGGTCCCAGCTCACGAGCAGCGCGCGGTCGCCGCGGCGGAGGGCGCCGGGGGTGTCGCACCGGACGTCGAGGATGTGGCTCGCGCCGCCCTCGTCGATCACCGCCTGGCCGAAGCGCTCGTCGACGCGCCCGGTGGAGACGACGCACACGCGGCCCACGAGGTCCTTCTTCGACGTCGCGTGCCGGGTCACGAAGAGCGGCGCGAGCGGCCGCACCGCGAGCGAGGTCAGCAGCACGGCGACGACGAGCGACCCGGCGAGCGCCGCGAGGCCGAGCGCCCAGCGGGGCAGCCCGGCGCCGGCCCAGAGCGGCGCGGCGAGCATCGTCGACAGGGCGCTCGTGAACCAGCCGAACGCCGCGATCAGCGTGAGCGTCACGGTCGCCGGCACGCGGTGGAGCTCCAGGGCGACGAGCAGCGCGCCGACGCCGTGCGCGCCGTCGGCGGCGCCCTCGAGCGAGCCCTTGGCGGCGCCTTCGAGCGAGCCCTTGGCGGCGCCCTCGAGCGCGCCCTTGGCGGCGCCCTCGAGCCCGCCGAGGTCGGGCGTCGCGTCGCCGTGGGCGCCGCCGAGCAGGTCGAGATCGAGCGCGCCCAGGACGACGAAGAGCCAGTAGATGAGCGCGAGCGCGAGCAGGACCGTGAAGATCACGGCGGGGAACGCGAGCGAAGCGGCGAGCACCTCGGCCATAGGAAGACGCGGGCAGGGCGCAGGCGCAGGTGGAGGGGAAACGACGCGCGATGCGGCGCCCGCGACCGGCGCCTCGATTGGATCACAGGGAGGGGAGGGATGGGGCCAAATTCGGCCGGCCGGGATGCCGCTGAAAAGGCTTGACATGGCCGGACCGGCGCGCGTGGCGAGTCGCCCGACCCGGGGTCAGGGTCGCTCGGCAGCGAGCTGGATCCGGCTCGCCCAGAGGACCCTGGATGACGTGGTGGTGGGTGCCTTCGTTGCCATGGTGGAGATATGCCTCCTTGCCGGCACCAGCGCCCCTCGGAACGAGGGGCCGGAGGATCGGCGAGGGTATTGGCGGGTGAAGGCACGAGCCCGGATAGAGCACATTTTGCTCGCGTCGCGAGGGAAATATCGGGCTTGAGGGTGGAGAGAGGCAGTGTTTCGCGGAGTCGAGCTGGGCGGCGTGCCCGGCGCCGCGCCGCGAGCAGCAGGCCACGCAGCTGGTCGGGGGGATGGCAGGAGGGGGAATATTGCATAGGATACAACTGGGGGGGTTGTGGCCGGATTTGAACATGAAGGCGGGAAGGCGCGAAGAAAAGATCAATGCTCTTCCTGCTTTCCCGCCTTCATGTGAATCACTCCGGGGCAAATTGGGCCACCGCCAACTGGGGCGCAGGAGGGTGGCGGGGCGACGCCGGCGGGCGGGCGCTCCTCGACCGCCTGGTCCACCTCGCTTGGGCGGGCCCCATCACCGCCCCATCTCTTCCGTCGAGCGCGGTGGTCAAGCTGGCAAGCGCTCGCGCGGGTCCGCAACGCCCACGTGCCGCGAGCTCGACGAGCTCACGACGATCAAGGTCGTAAGCGAGAAGAAGAACGTCTGTGAGACTTGCGCCGATCGGTCCGCCCAGGAGGGCGCCATCGCCGAGGAGAGCGAGAGCGTGGTGTCCACCATGTCCCACATCGGGCCCGCACCTGCTGCCCGCGGCCTCCTCTCCCCCGGGCATGCGGGGGTTGCCGGCGAGTTTCAGGGCGGCGGCGGGCGCGCGAGGCCATCAAGCGGCGCTTGACCTCCCGGAGCCGCTGAGACCACATGGGGAGCCATGCGCACCGTCCCGGTCCAGCCCGGCGACATCCTGGCGGGCAAGTACCGCGTGGAGCGCCTGCTCGGCACGGGGAACATGGGGGTCGTCGTCGCGGCGGTCCACGTCGAGCTCGGCCAGCGCGTCGCCGTCAAGTTCATGCGCTCGGCCGACGACGGCGCCGACGGCGCGCGCGCGCGCTTCCTGCGCGAGGCGCGCGCGGCGGTGCGGCTGCGCAGCCAGCACGTCGCCCGCGTGTTCGACGTCGGCACCCTCGACGACGGGGCGCCGTACATCGTCATGGAGTTCCTCGAAGGGCGGGATCTCGCCGCGCTGCTCAGGGAGCGCGGGCCGCTCTCGCTCGACGACGCCGTGGAGTACGTCCTCCAGACGTGCGAGGCCGTCGGCGAGGCCCACGCCGCCGGGATCGTGCACCGCGACCTGAAGCCGGCGAACCTCTTCGTCACGCACGACGTCAGCGGCTCGCCGTGCATCAAGGTCCTCGACTTCGGCATCTCGAAGATCAGCGGCGCGGACCTCGCCCTCACCGATGACGACCAGACGCTCGGCTCCCCCTATTACATGTCGCCCGAGCAGATGATCTCGTCGAAGGACGTCGACGCGCGCAGCGACCTCTGGGCGCTCGGCGTCCTCTTGTACGAGCTCATCGCCGGGCAGACGCCGTTTCACGCGGACAGCTTGCCGGAGTTCTACGGGCGCATCCTCGCGGCGCGGCCGACGCCGCTCCGCGAGCGCCGGAGCGACGTGCCCCCGGCGCTCGACGCCGCGATCCAGCGGTGTTTGACGCACGATCGCGAGCAGCGCTGGCGCGACGTGGCAGCGTTCGCCGGCGCCCTCGCGCCCCACGCGCCCGCGCGAGCGCGGGGCTATCCGGAGCGGGTCTCGCGCGTGCTCGACATGCAGCGGCTGTCTCTGTCGGGATCCAAGGACGAGCCGGGGGCGCGCCGCGCGGAGCCGTCTCCGCCGCCGGCGAGCGCCGGAGCCGCCGAGGGGACCGCGCCGCTCCCGCCGAATTCCGTGGAGGAGACGGCGCACACGCTGTCCCCGCCTCGCAGCACCTCGTCGTCCTACGAGCTGCTGGGGGCGAAGCCGCGCCGCCGGGCGCTCCTCCTCTTCGCCGGCGCGCTCTTCGCGGGCGCTGCGCTCGCGGCGCTCGTCGGCGGCAGGCAGGAGGGGGCGCCACCCCCGGCCCCGACAGGCTCGCCGGCGGCCGCCCTGGGGGCGCTGGACGCGGCCCCGCCGGCGCCCGATGCGCCTCAGGCTCCCCCCTCCACGATCGCCTCGCACGGCGCGAGCGCGACGGCGCAGGCGGCGCCCACCTCGCCTTCGGCGACGGCGACGGCGAAGGCCACGCGGAAGGCGACGAAGCCCCTCCCGCGGGCGAAGCCCCCGGCCGAGGGCCCTCGCACCCCGAAGCCTGAGCCGACGTTTTCGTACGATGAGCGGCGCTGACATCGGGACAAGGGCGAAGGGGGCCGATATCCTCCGGGCGGTGCGTGGCCCAGGCCCGATGCGTGTGAAGCGCAGCGTCATCGCCGTCAGTGCGCTGGTCCTCTCGTTGTCGCTCGCGCCGCGCGCCCTCGCGGACCAGACCGCCGAGGACCGGGCGGCCGCCGACGTGCTCTTCCGCGAGGGGCGCGCGCTCATCAAGCAGGGCAGGTACGCCCCCGGGTGCTCGAAGCTCGCCGCCAGCCAGAAGCTGGATCCGATGGCCGGGACGCTGCTCGCCCTGGCGGATTGCTACGAGCTCAATGGCGAGACGGCGAGCGCCTGGGCGACCTTCAACGACGCCGAGGCGATGGCGCGCAAAGCGAGCGATCCGCGGCGCTCGAAGGAAGCGGCGCGGCGGGCGGGGCTCCTCGAGCCGCAGCTCTCGCGGCTCGTCATCGAGGTGGCGCCGGAGGCCCGGATCGAGGGGCTCGAGGTGCGGCGCAACACGAAGCTGCTCGATGCGGCGCTGTTCGGCTCGGCGATCCCGGTCAATCCGGGCGAGCACACGATCGAGGCGGCGGCGCCTGGCAAGAAGGCATGGAGCGCGAAGGTGCTCATCGCGCCGAAGGCAGGGCAGAGCACGGTGCGCGTCCCTCGGCTCGAGGACGCGCCCCCGCCAGAAGCGGCCGCCGCGCCCGCGCCGGCGCGGCCCTCGCGCGCGCGTGCGGCCGCGAGCGCCGCGCCCGCGGCGAGCTCGTGGAGCGCGCAGAAGACCGTGGGGCTCGTGCTGGGCGGGGTGAGCCTGGCCGGGATCGCGGTAGGCGCCGTGTTCGGCGTCGATACGCTCCTGAAAGTAGGCGAGGCGCGCAGCCAGCACGGGTGCACCGACGACGACCCTCCCCGTTGTGACGCCGAGGGGATCGAGCTCCATCGGGCCGCCAACACGACCGCCAACATCTCCAACGTGGCGTTCGCGGCGGGTGGCGCGGCGCTCATCGCGGGCCTTGTCGTGTTCCTGACCGCGCCGTCGAGCGACGCCGCGCCGAAGGCGGCGCTGGAGGTGCGCCTCCAGCCCGCGGTCGGGGCGGGAACGGCGGGGATGTCGTTGCGAGGTAGTTTCTGAGATGCGCGAGATGCGACCAGGGAAGCTCGTCATCGCCGGGGGCGCGCTGCTCGTCGCCGGCTGCCAGCTCGTCGCGGGCGTGCGCACCGACGCGGAGCTGGACCCAGAGGGGAGCGGCGGCAAAGGGTGCAGCGCTCCTTCCGACTGCCCGGGCGGCGTCTGTCAGGACGGCGTCTGCAAGCCGGCCGAGGCGACGTGCGTGCGGGACCTCGATCCGTTCGACATCCTCACGTCCGAAGACCTCGGCGGCCATGAGGTCGACGCCTCCTCGCTCGTGCTGGCGAGCGGCCCCGGTCGCGTCTTCGTCTCCGTCATCGACAAGACGGCGAGCCGGCTCGTGATGGGGACGGTGCGCGAGCTCCGGGACCCTGCCGGACCCAAGGCGGAGTTCCCCCTCCCCGACGGAGCGGCCTTCGTCACCGGCCGCGAGTCGGGAGGGCAGGTGACCCTGCTGGGCAGGGTGGGGCCCGACCTCGGGCAGCTCGTCTTCCTCACGACCACGGACGGGATCTCGTCGGAGGGGACGTTCCAGCGGTTCCCCGCGCTCGCCCCGGAGTGCTCGAGCCCCAACGTCGCCGCGTCGATGGCGTTCGCCCGAGCGGGCGATGAGGTCTTTTACGCCGCGACCTGCGAGGCGCCGGGCGGCTCGACGCGATCGCTCGTCGTCGGCGGGTCGGCCGCGGCCGCGCCGACCCTGGTGGCCCAGGGCCCGCGCACCGACGCCTCGCTCAACGTGCGCTTCTACACGGTCACGAGCGGCCGGCATCTCCTCCTGCTGGACGACGGCGCGACCGGAGAAGCGTTCTTCAGGACGGGCGCCGCCGCCGCCGATCTCGGCGTGGCGCACCAGATCCAGTTCAGCCCATCTCCTGAAGAGGTGGAGTCGTTCTTCGGAGCGTTCCCGCTGCCCGAGGGCGATGGGGTCACGCTCTTGATCGCGCACATCGTACCTCCGCCGAGGCTCGCCGTCTCGGCGGAGGTCGGCGTCGTGCGGGACTTCTCGTCGCTCGTCGAGGTCCCCCCGCCCGGCTTTACCCCTGTCTTCGAGCTCCAGAACGTGAGCCAGTTCAACCCACCGGGCCCGCCCATGAGCGACGGCGAGAACGTGTATGTGACGCTGGTGCCGCACCCTGGAAAAGCCGTGAATCTGGGCTGGTTCACGCGGACGGGTGAGTCCTTGCTCCCGCAGGAGCGCATCTTCTCCCTCCCGGACGGCAGCAGCGCGCAGATCCTCGGCTCGACCGTCGCGCAGCTCGGCACCAAGCTGCTCGTCGCCTGGATCGAGCAACACGACGGCGCAACCTCCGTGCGCGGCCAGCGGCTTATCTGCGCGCTGTAACGAGCGCAAACGCGCCGCGCGCAGCGCATCGTCCCACGCTTGCTCCTCGAGCGATCACTGGCTATTTATTTGCAATTGCTGACGCATCTGCCGTAGGCCTCGTTGCATCCGCTCCAGCATCGTTGACGAGCCGCTTTCTCTGTCTCAGGTATCTCGCGACATTTTGCTTCGCAGGTCGCCGCAGCTTCGTCGCACCTTTTTCGGCATTCGTTGCCGATCGGGCTTGTCGGCGCCGACAGGGACCGCACGACTGCGCTCTCGGATTCGTCTCCGGCGACGTCGGCGCTCTCACGCTCGGGCTCGGCGTCGTCCAGGGGCGCATGTTCGCCGACGACCGCAGGTTCCTCGCCCGGAGGCCGGTGCTCGCCCACGTCATAGCTGCACGCGATGAGACCGACGAATAGGAAGGCACAAGCTCTGTTCATTCTGACTCTCCTCGGATTGTCCAGACGGCTCCAGGGATAACCAGCGCAAGCTTGGGCTCGGTCCCGATCTGGATCTCGCCCGGTGCGTGCACCGTTCCCGCATCTGGGCGGCGGCGTCAACCCCGGGCAGACGCCGCCCCGCGCCGAGCGTCGTCGGCCCCGGCGAGCGCCGCAAGGGGTCGCGCCCATGGCAATGGCCGGGCGCTTGCGATTGAAGACGAGCGCGCTGCCGCGCATGCGCCGTTGTTTTGCCCGACGCTGGTTCGGGCCGTGCTGCGCTGGCTGGCGAGGCTGGGTCCCGATGGCTCAGGTGGCAGAAGACGCGGGGCTACCGCTCTCTATGCCCTGGAGGCGGCGCAGAAAGGCCATCGACGCGTCACGTGACGCTAGGAGGCTTCCTGGAGCCAGGGAAATTTCCACGTGCGGGGTTGGGCTTCAGGTGCGCAGGAGCCCGGCCATCCCTGGCCGGACTCCTGGCGGGCGGAGCTACGAGGCGTTCCGGCGCGACTCGTTGTTCTTCGTCTCCGACGTCGACGTGGCGCCGATCGAGGTCGCGCCGCCGGACGTGCCCGCGGCGGCGCCGGTCGCGCCCGCCGTGGAGCGCTCGCTCGTGGAGCGCTCGCTCGACGACAGCCCGCCCGCCTTCGCCTCGCCCTGCTGCTGCTGCTCGCGGTACAGCCGGATCTCGTTCCGCACGTCGGTCACGCCCGAGATCCGCTCCGCGAGCGTCTCGAGCTGGTGCTTGAAGCGGCGCTCGCGGACGGTGCCGGTGAGGACGACCTCGCCGTTCTGCACCTTCACCTCGACGTCGCTCGCGTCGAGATCCGGGTGATCGGAGATCTGGTCGCAGATGTCCTCCCGGATCCGCTCGTCGGAGCGCTTGTATCCCTTGGGCGGACGGCCGCGCGAACCCCCGACGTCTCCGCCCACGGTGCTGAGGAAGCTCCGGCCGCCGGAGCCCTGTCCGCCGGACTGGTAGCCCTGCCCGCCGGACTGGTAAGGGGAATGGCCCTGAGCGCGGTAGCGGGGCTCCTGGCCCTCGTACCCGCGCCGCTCGCTCCAGCCGCGCTCGTCGTCGGCCCACTGCCGGAGGCCGCCCCGGGCTCCGTAGCCTTCGTGCTGGCCGCCGCCGAAGCCTCCCTGACCACCGAAGCCGCCCTGGCCGCCACCAGATCCACCCTGGCCACCGAATCCACCCTGGCCGCCGCCGTGGTAGCCCTGGCCGCCATAGCCGCCCTGGCTGCCGCCGAATCCGGCCTGACCGCCATAGCCGCCCTGGCCGCCGCCGAAGCCGCCCTGGCCGCCGCCGAATCCAGCCTGGCCGCCGAAGTGGCCCTGACCGCCGTAACCGCCCCGGCCTCCGCCGAAGTCGCGATCGCCGAAGTGGCCCTGACCGCCGTGGTAGCCATGGCCGCCCTGGCTGCCTCCGAATCCGCTCTGGCCGCCGCCGTGGCCGCCGAGTCCACCCTGGCCACCGAAGCTGCCCTGGCCGCCACCGTAGCCGCCCTGGCCGCCGCCGAATCCGCCCTGGCCGCCGCCGTAACCGCCTTGGCCGCCGCCGCCTTGGCCGCCGTAGCCGCCCTGGCCGCCGCCGAAGTGACCTTGGCCGCCGTAACCGCCCTGGCCGCCGCCGAAGCCGCCCTGGCCGCCACCGAAGCCGCCCTGGCCGCCGCCGTAGCCACGCCTGGAGCCAAGATCGTCGCGACCTCCTCGCTGGAGGTCATCGCGGTGGCCGCCCGACGCCTGGCGCTGGCCTCCGAAATCTTCGCGCTGGGACCAGCCGCGATCCTGCCGACCCTCCCAGCCGCGCTCGCCGCGCTCGCCGCGCTCGCCGCGCTCGCCGCGCTCGCCGCGCTCGCCGCGCTCGCCGCGCTCGCCGCGCTCGCCGCGCTCGCCGCGGAAGCTGCGCTCACCCTCGTGACCGCGGCCGCCGAACTCCCGCTGATCCCATCCGCCGCGGAAGTCCTCCTGGCCGCCTCGCGCATGGCGCTGATCGTCTCGCTGGACGACTTGCTCGTAATTGCCACGATGCCCGTAGCTAGCATCGCCGGAGGCTCCGCGCTCGCCTCGATATCCCTCATCGCCTCGCTGTCCCTGGTGTCGCCCAAACCTGTCCTCGTCGCGCCCCCGGCCGTCGTTATGTTCCTCGTCGATCCATCCCTGACGATTCGGCATGACTCCTCCGCCTTTCTTGCGACACGAGCGACACGGCAGCGAAACCGCGTCGCCCCTTTCGTGGTCCAGTCGACGCTCGAGGGCACGAGGGACAACCGTGATCGGGCCGCCCCTCAGGCGCGCCTGTCCGTTGCCGCGTGACCTGAAGAACCGAGGCCTCGATGCCCCAGCGCGGCCCCGCGTCGCAAGGGGTATTCCAGAACAGGCAGGGCGGTGTTTCGGTCCGTTTTCAGGAAGACCACGCCCGCCGCGCACGCGCCGAGGTGCAAAGCGCCTCATGCCAGAGCGGCAAAGCGTCCCATCGAGACGTTGTGCCACAGCGACATCGCGAGTTAGGGCTGCTCCCGAGAATGCCTAGGGAGTCCACGGATGCTCCCTCTCACCGCGGCGCGGGCTCCGTCGATCGGGCCATGGAAAGCCGCGGGCGACGACCCCGAGCAGCTGCCCCGGACGCCGATTCGCGCCGTCGACGTGCTGTCGAGCCCGGTGACCGACGCCAAGGCGCGGGCTGCCCGGTCTCTTCTCAAGCTCATTCCGTGCCGAGCCGCTCCTGCGGTAGAGCCCGGCTGCCGTGCCCGGCGCGCGCCGCGACCTTCCGGACCGGGCGCGATGTTGCCGGCGCGTTGACATCCAGGCGTCCGGACTCGACCATGCCGCGCGCATGAGCCAGCAGCATCAGTCGTCGAAGGATGTCCTCGACCGCCGCACCCTCGCGGGCGATCACCGCCGCCTCGCCGAGCTGCTCCGGCCGGGCCAGTCGGTGCTCGACGTCGGCTGCGGGACGGGCTCCATCACCGCGGGCATCGCCCAGGCCGTGCAGCCGGGCGGCGAGGTCCTCGGCCTGGACCGGGACGCGGACCTCCTCGCGCGGGCGGCGGCGCGCTTCGCCGGCCGGGCCGGCCTGTCCTTCGCGTGCGGCGACGTGCTCGCGTTCGACGCAGAGGCGCGGTTCGACGTGGTGACCGCGGCGCGCGCGCTCCAGTGGGTGCCTCGCCTCGACGAGGCGCTCGCGCGCATGGTGCGGGCGGCGAGGCCGGGCGGCCTTGTCGTCGTGCTCGACTACAGCCACGAGCGCCTGCGCTGGGATCCCGAGCCCCCCGCGTCGATGCGGCGGTTCTACGCGGCGTTCCTCGCGTGGCGCGCGGGCCTCGGCATGGACAACGCGCTCGCCGACAACCTCGCCGGGCGCTTCGCGGCGCACGGGCTCGAGGCCGTCCGCGTCACGGACCAGGACGAGCGCTTCCGGCGCGGCGACCCGGGCTTCGGGGCGGCGCTCGACATCTGGCTCCATGTCATCGACGGCTGCGGCCCCGCGATGATCTCGGCCGGCGCGCTCACCGAGCGCGAGCAGGGCGAGGCGCGGCGCGATTACGCGGGCTTCTGCCGCGACGCCGCGGAGGGCCTGGTCATGGTCCTCCGCGCGGTCGAGGGGACGAAGCCGGGCGGGTGAGCGCCCGGAGCGCCCGCCGGCGCCGGCGCTCACCTCGGCGCGCGCAGCGCCTCGAGGATCGCGTCGAGCCGCTCGACGATCGCTCGGCCCTGGTCGTGCGCGCCCTGCGGCGCGCCGAGCGCGGAGGCCGCGAGCGCGGGGCCCATCGTCATCGCGAAGGAGGCGATCGCCTTGCCCGCGGCGGTGTGCGCGAGCCGGTCGGCGTAGCCGCCGGACACGCACGTCGAGACGAACAGGAGCGCGTCCAGGAAGCTCGCGCACCGCGGGTTCTCGCCGTGCTCGGCCTGGTAGAACAGGGTCGAGCACCCGACGAGCATCACCGCCAGCGCGTCGAGGGGGTCGCGCGTCATCGCGCTCCGGAAGCGCTGCTTCAGCCCGTCGTACGAGAGCTCGCCCGCGCCGCCGGCGGCGAGGCCCAGCGCGAGCAGGGCCACCGCGCCGCGCAGCCGCTCGTCCCGGCCGAGCGGAGGGGCCGCGGCCGCGGCGTCCTCTGTGATCCTCCTCGCGGCGAGCGCTGATCGATCTCCCAAGGCGTGCCCTCCCGGCCGCGCCGCGGGTCACGGCGCAGGCTCCATGTCTCGCACGGACGCGGGCCGGAGGGAACCGGCCGCGCGCCTCACCGAAAATTCATGCGCGCGACGCGCACCCGCGATTACCCTCGCGCCTTCCTCGGAGCTCCCATGCCGGCCCAGAGAAGCGTGACGAGATGGCTCGAACGGGCGCCCGCCCCGGTGTTCACGGCCTTCGCCGTGTTCGCCGCGTTCGCGACCTACTTCTGCATGTACGCCTTCCGCAAGCCGTTCGCGGTCGGGACCTTCAAGGGCGCGGTCGCGCTGCCGCTGCTCCCGGACCTCGATCTGAAGAGCCTCTACATCATCGCGCAGGTGCTCGGGTACTGCGCCTCGAAGTTCCTCGGCATCAAGGTCGTCTCCGAGATGCGGCCCGAGCGGCGCGCCCTCGCGATCCTCGCGTGCATCGGCGTGAGCGAGGCCGCGCTCGTCCTGTTCGGGCTCGCCCCCGCCCCGTACGCGGCGCTCTTCCTCGTGCTGAACGGGCTGCCGCTCGGCATGGTCTGGGGGCTCGTCTTCGGCTTCCTCGAGGGCCGCCTCGTGAGCGACCTGCTCGGCGCCGGCCTGTGCGCCAGCTTCATCGTCGCCAGCGGCTTCGTGAAGACCGTCGGCAAGCTCACGCTCGGCTGGGGCGTGCCGGAGGTCTGGATGCCCGCGGTGACGGGGGCGCTCTTCTTCCCGCCGCTGCTCGTCTCGGTGTGGATGCTCGCGCGGATCCCGCCGCCCACGGCGACCGACGAGGCGCACCGGACCCGGCGCGCGCCGATGGATCGCGCCGCGCGGCGCGCGTTCGTGCTGGCGAACGCGGGCGGGCTCGCGACGCTGGTCCTCGGCTACATCGTGCTCACCGCGTACCGCGATTTCCGGGACAACTTCGCCCGCGAGATCTGGGACGCCCTGGGCTTCGCCGATCAGCCGGCGATCCTGACGACGGCCGAGATCCCCGTGGCCATGGGCGCGCTCCTCTCGGTGGCGGTGATGATGGGGATCCGGAGCAACCGCAAGGCGCTGCTCGCGGTGCACGGCATCATGCTCGGCGGCGCGCTGCTCGCCGGGGTGAGCACGGCGCTCTACCAGGCGGGCGTCATCGGGCCCGTGGGCTGGATGATCAGCGTCGGGCTCGGGCTCTACGTGGGGTACGTCCCCTACAACTGCGTGCTCTTCGACCGGCTCATCGCGGCGGTGGGCTCGGTGGCGACGGCGGGGTTCCTGATCACCGCGGCCGACGCGTTCGGCTACCTCGGCAGCGTGGTGCTGCTGCTCTACAAGAGCTTCGGCCAGGCGAAGCTCTCGTGGCTCGAGTTCTTCCTCGGCTTCAGCTACGCGACGGCGTTCATTTGCGCGGCGCTCTTCGCGGCGTCGGCGGGGTACTTCTGGCTGCGCACGCGCGCCCTGGTCCCGGCCGCGCGGCCGGCGCTCGACGCCTGAGTTCAGCGCGGCCGGTGCGTGGCTGCGGGAAAGGAGGTAGCATGGAGGGACCATGTCGGTTGTTCTGATGACAACTTCACGACAGGGTGACACCAGGTGGAATCGCCTCGTCCCGGTCGCTGCGCAGAGCACGTTCAAGGAGCTCTGGATACCGGCAGCCGAGGCGCTCGGGCTTCAATGGGTCCCCTTGTTCGAGGCCGGATTCCCGCTGGAGCGAAGCGACCTGCCGGACGTCATCCGAGAGCTCGAGGCGCTGCGCGCCTGGTGCGTCTCGTCAGAGTCGCATCGCAGAGGGATCCTTGAGCGCCTCGATCGGCTTATTGATGAGCTCAACGAAATCAGCAAGTCTGACCACGATGTAGAGATATTCATTGGATAGCCGTCCAGGCACGGCGAGCACGTAACGAGTGGCATCGTCGATTCTCGGTCTGCCGCTGCGTAGCGCGAGCGAAGACGAGTGGTTTGTCCTTATCTGCTACAGGGCGGACTCTCGTCGCATTCGGTGGATGTGTCAGCGGATCTGCCTGAGCAGCGCTTCGCGCTCGCGGGTGAGGCGGCCTCGCGGGAATTCACGCGCGTGGACCTCAAGCAGGCGGCGCGCCTCAAGGTCGGCGATCGCGTTATGCGCGTCCAGCGCGCTCCGGGCGTCGCGGATCAGGTTCCACTCGCGTTCGCTGACGGTGCTGCGCGCGGCGCTCCCCGGAGTTGAGGCACGACGAGCGGTCGCGATGGGCGGCGCGGGCGGCTGATCGACGGCGGCATCCGCGCGCGCGTCGGTCCTGTACGTTGACGTCGATATCTCGCGTGCGGCGGGTGCAACGGGCGCGGTGGCGGAACTGGTCCCGCCCTCCTGGGCGAGCGCGCCTCCCTCCTGCCTCACTGGCATGGTCCCCGGAGCGCGTATCGCTGCAGGCAACAGCCACGGCTCCAAGCGGGGCGAGACCTCGGCGACGAGCGTGCCGGTCAGGACGACGAGCGACCCCTGAACGATGATCCGCAGGGCCAAGCGGCGCAGCGTGGTTGGCCACGATTCGCGACGGTGCCACCCGAACGCGAGCGGCACGCACGCATCCCCATCCCGCCCGCGCGCATGTTCCTCGGCGATCCAGCGTAGCTTCTCCTCCCTCAAGCGCTCGAGGGCCCGGCGGTGTTGCGTCTTCACCGCTTCCGTCGTGAGGCCCAGCTCGGCGGCGACCTGGGCGAGCGGGATCTCCTCGAGGTCGTGCCTGATCAAGAGGTGCCGGTCCTTCGGGTCCACCCGGTCGATCAGGCTGCGCACGCGCGCGTGCCGCTGCCGCCCGCGGAGCAGCTCCTCGGGGTCCGTGCGCTCGGTTCGGATTTCGCTCTGGTCGAACGACGTCAGGACCTCTCCTTGACGGCGCGCCCTGCGCACGTGGTCGCGCGCTTGGTTGGCGGCAATCGCGATGCGGTAGGTCGCCGGATCCCCACCCGGCTCGATCCGCCGATCCGCTTCGAGCCCGCGCAGCAGCGCGTCTTGCGCGACGTCCTCCGCGTCGCGCGCAGGGACACCAAGACGCCGCGCGATGCGACGGAACAGCTCGAAGCTGCTGGAGAGGCTCGCTGGCTTGTCCACGCAGGTAGCACGTCTGAGCCGACCCCTCGGGGTCAGCAAAATGCACGGTCGAGATGATTTTGGTGAGACGATGTGGGTGCTGCTGCTACCCTGCCAGAACCGTGGTTGGCTACAGGATGACCAGCACACGAGACGACCGGACCCCTTCCGCCATCTGTCCAAAAATTCTCGCCCACGGCGCTGCTTTGCAGCACTGAGTCTCGGTTGACGGACGGAGCGCAACCGGCGTAAGCACCGTCTCTGCATGCGTTGCGGCGGGCACCTGCTGTTCCTTCTTCTGGCGTTTGGCGCTTCAACGGGCTTGGCCAGCTCGGCCGACGCGGAGGAGCGGCATCCGACGCCGACGAGCACCGATGGATCGACGGTGAAGGGCCTTGTTCATCGTGCTCGGAGAGCGCACAGATCAGGAAAGTTGAACGAGGCCTACGACGCCTACAAGGCGGCTTTGGACGCCGCAGAGGCGGTGCCAGGCACAAGCCAGGAGCGCGCGGAGATCGCCGGCGAGCTCGGCCTCTGTGAGCTCGCGCTCCGCAAGTACCGTGACGCGGCGGAGCACCTGACCTGGAGCCTCGAACAGGGCCCTGCGCTCACGGACGACGTTCGGACACGATTCGAAGCCGGACGGGCGAAGGCAGCGTTTTACCTCATTCGAGTCCTGCTATCCGTCGATCCGCCCGACGCCGAGGTGTTCCTCGACGGCAAGGCCATCGGTCGGACAGCGCGGACCTACAAGCTGTTCCTCGATCCCGGACGCCACATGGTGCGGGCCCGCGCGCCTGGCCGTGAAGAGGCGCTGCATGTGGTGAGCGCCGACGCGGGCACGGAGATCGAGATCGCGATGCAGCTGCCGCGCGTGGGCGTGAGCGGCGCCAAGGAAGCGCCGGCGACGCCGAAGCTCGTGAGCGCTGCGCCCGCCGCGCGCCCGCGGGCTCCGAGCCCGTGGGCGTCCTGGCCCGGGACGCTGCGCATCGCGGGAATCACGGTCGCGACGGCCGGCGTGTCGGTGGGCGCCGTCCTCATGATTCGTGCGGGCAGGCTCGACGACGACCTGAGCGCCCGGCGTGACCTGCTCCTGAGCGAGCCGTCGTCGAGCTCGTCGATGTGCTGGCAAGCGCCTCGCAACTCGCCGTGCGGCCAGCTGGCGCGCCTGCAGGACGCGCGCAACCTGTCCGGCCGCGCGGGCCTGGCGATGGTCATCGCCGGCGGTGTGGTCGGCGCGGTGACCGTCGCGTCCTTCTTCACGGACCTCTCCTTCCTGGGATCCTCGCCGGCTCGGGATCGGGTCCATGTCTTGCCCGTGGCCAACGGGAACGAAATCGGTGCGCGAATCGAGGGGCTGTGGTGAGCCCGCGGGGGGCCGAGGGGATGGGCTCGCTGGCACGCCGAGGCGCTGTGACGTCGGTCGTCGCTGCCGCAGTGTGCGTGTGGGGAGCGAGCACCCTGGCAGCTTGCACGTCCTATTCCGATGATTGCGGGGAAAAGCTGGCGTGCGTTCCCGATGCGGAGCCTTCGCCCGACCCGTGCGCGGGAGAGCCCGGCACGGCGCCAGCCCTTGACGAATGCGGGGTGTTCGTCAGCGCGCGCGGCGACGACAAGAACCCTGGCACGAAGCGCGCGCCGGTGAAGACCTTGCAACACGCGATCGGGCTCGCCGCAAGCGGACGAGGCAGGGGCGAGGCGCCGACGCGACGCGTATACGCATGCGGCGGGGAGTTCGAGGAGGCGGTCACGCTGCCCTCGGGGGTCGACTTCTGGGGCGGCCGTCGCTGTGAGGCCGGCGAGTGGTCGTACGGGTGGTCGCTCGACGGGCCGAATCACCCGACGACCATCGCTCCTCCGGTGGGGATCCCGCTGCGGGTGATCGCGGGAGCGGAGGACGTGATGTCGACGATCTCCGGCGTGCGCGTCGTGGCGGCGGATGCGTCCGCGGTCGATGGCAAGTCGTCGATCGCGATGATCCTCAGTCCGGGAGCCAAGGCGAAGGTGGTGTCGAGCGAGGTCATCGCGGGCAACGGTAAGGACGGGGAGCCCGGGGACGATGCGCCTCAGGAGCGGGCGAAGGATGGCGAGGAGGGGAACGATGGCGCGTCGGCCTGCACCGCGGACTTCACGGTCGGTGCCCGGCCAGCCGTGACGGCGTGCGACGATGGCATGGAGTCCATCGGCGGATACGGCGGCGATGGCGAGCTCGATAGGGGCCGCGACGGTGCTCCAGGACAGCCGGAGCCGGCGGAGAACCCCGAGGGCAACGGCGGCCTAGCAGGCAGCGGCGCGGACAGCGCGAGGTGCACGGACGGGGCAACCGGCGCGAAAGGCGCCGACGGAGGTCGCGCTGCCGGCGCTGTTGGCGCAGGCCAGCTGACCGTCAACGGATGGATCGGGGTCCGGGGTGACGACGGCAGGAGGGGCGGCGTCGGCCAGGGCGGAGGCGGCGGTGGCGGCAGCAAGGGGCGAGGCGACATGCTCGGGTGTCCGACGGGTCGCCCCCAGGGCGGTGCCGCCGGCGGTTCCGGGGGGAGCGGCGGCTGCGGCGGCCAGGGAGGGCAGGGGGGTGGATACGGCGGCGCGAGCATCGGCATCGTGGCGTTGCAGGGGAGCGCGTTGATGCTCGAGGCCACGGTGGTCACGGCGGGACGTGGCGGCCGCGGAGGGGTCGGCGGAACGGGCCAGCCGGGCGGCATCGGTCGACCGGGTGGCCTTCACGGGCAGGGCTACGACGGTTCATGGGATGCGTGCGACGGCG
The DNA here is from genome assembly GCF_000418325.1 of Sorangium cellulosum So0157-2. Classification (GTDB taxonomy): domain Bacteria; phylum Myxococcota_A; class Polyangia; order Polyangiales; family Polyangiaceae; genus Sorangium; species Sorangium cellulosum_D. The sequence goes on along the minus strand of NC_021658.1, from coordinate 9,100,617 downwards.
GTTTCGGGGGAGACGGCGGCCACGGGGGGGATGCCGGCGGTGGCCTCGGGGGCCCTTCGTACGGCGTGGCGTCCATGGCTGCTTACGTGAGCTTCGCGCCGGACGCCTTTACAACCACCGGAAGCGCGGGGGACGGTGGTCCCGCGGGCAACGCGTCTGCCGATGACCCCGTGGGCCGGGGAGCCGCTGGCCAGTCCCTGCCCTACGTTCAGTTCGCCGCAGCCGACCCTGGACCGCCCCGCTGAAGAGCCCGAGATACGTCGCGTAACATCGAGGGAGAGCCATGCGAATCACAAGAGCGCGCTACCTGTCCCCTGCGCTGCTGCTCATCGCAGGCGGCTGCGGCACCGCACCGGGCCCCAACGACGCCGGCGGAACGGCGTGCGACGGCGCGTCGTCGTGTCAAGGTGAAGCGCCGCCGGAGTCGGTCTGCCTCGAGCGTGTCGCCGCCGGTGTGCTGGAGGATGGCTGCGGGGTGTTCGTCGGCGGCTCCTTCGGCGGCGGGGACGATGCAAACCCCGGCACGCGGGACAAGCCGCTGCGCACGTTGCAGCGCGGCGTGGAGCTCGCCCGTACCGGACGAGGACGCGTCTTCGCATGCAATGACGGGTTCTTCGAGCCCCTCACGTTGCCGTCGGGTGTGGACCTGATCGGGGGATTCCACTGCTTGAACTGGCAGCGCTTTCCCGCGGGGCGCCCGCTGCTGCAGGGTAGAGATGAAAACATCCTCCTCACCGTCGTACCTGCGAGCGCCGATGACACGGGCGCCGCGGACGGGGTGTCGATGATCGTCCACATGGGGCTGCAAGCGCATGGGCCGATAACCATGCTTGTTCAGTCCAACACGGTGGTGGAGTTCATCCGTAGCACGATTCATAGCTCCTCTGCATGGGGTGGCCGCGATGGCGAGGAATGGCCCTGGCCATATCAGGCAGCGACTGGCGTCGATGGCGTGTACGGTGGGGACGCGTGCTCCGCGGCCACCGTGCCCGGCGGGGCCGCGGCGATGCGCTCTTGTGACGATGGGCTCCCGAGCATGGGCGGCAAGGGCGGGGACGGAAAACCGGAGGATCCCGAGCGGGGAGACGACGGTATGCCGACCCCGATGCCGAACCCCACGAACTCCGGACGGGGTGGGAGTGCGGACCGCGAAAACGTTGGCTGCTCCCATGGGTTCAATGGCGCCCCCGGGGATTTTGGAACGCTCGGCGCGGCTGGCGAGGGCATCGGGCGCATCAGCGAGGCGGGATGGGAGGGCGGGCGCGCAGGCGACGGCAGCAGAGGCATGCCGGGCCAGGGCGGCGGCGGAGGCGGCGGCCGTCGAGGCGGGCTCGCCGCGTGCGGCGCGGTCTCGAAGGGAGGCGCGGGCGGCGGGTCCGGAGGCGCCGGCGGCTGCGGCGGGCGGGGCGGCCGAGGGGGCGAGAACGGTTACCCGACGATCGGCATCATTGCGCTGCACGCGAAGCTGACCGTGCGCGACAGCGTGATCATGACGCTCGAGGCGGGTCAGGGCGGCGACGGTGGGGAGCCCGAGCGAGGCGGCAAGGGTGGCCGAGGCCAACTCGGTGGCGCTGTGGGGGACGGCACGTGGTCCTGCCGCGGCGGCAACGGAGGCCTGGGAGGCGACGGCGGCTACGGCGGCCCCGGCCGCGGTGGCGACTCGATCGGCATCGCTTACCTGGACGAGGACCAGCTCACGCTCGAGAACGTCACCTACGAGCTCGGCCCTCCAGGCAAGGGCGGCACCAGCTGGGATTGGTCTGGCACCATGGTCACGGGGGAGGACGGGATCGTCGTCGAGACGCTTCGTTTCCCTGAATAGACGTCGCGCTCCTCATGTGCCCGCCCAGCGACTTGGGGCTGTGCTGCGGGTGGGACGCGAAGCGTACCCACCCGTCGGTCACTAGCACCAAACGCCCCCGCCCTTCGGAGCGTTCACCGACGACTTCCGCCTCAACGCATGATCGTCGTCTGAGCCCGGCTGCTGCAGGTTTTCGTACCTGTGGGATGCTTGTCGTGGGGAGGGCACCATGGCGACGGACACGGCGACGACACAGGCGAGCGAGGCGCCGCAGCAGGCGCGCTCTGCGCCTGGATCGCCGCGCTTGCCTGGGACGCTCTCCGGGCCCTGGGCGACGCCCTGTCCGCTCGTTTCCGCCTCGCTCACCCGCGCACGCTGCGGCGCTGGGTGCTGATGCGCGACGCCGCCTTGATCCTCACGCCCTCGCACCTGCTTGTGGTGCTGGCCTCCCCAGCGCGTCGAGCCTGGCTCCGCCCCCTGGTCCAACGCTTCAACGCGGCGGAGATCGCCTTGCCGTGGCTCAGCGGGCGCCGCGTCGTAATGGGGTTCGCCGCCAGAGGCCGCACGCCGTCAGACGCACGGCCTGTGCTGCCAAGTGCTGCGGAAGTGGGTTCTAGCAGCGGGGAGGGCTGTGGGGACGTTTGGTGCGCCAGGGACGCACCCAAATTCGTCGAGACAGAACCCGCCGATCCGCGTGGCGAGAGCTGCTCCGAACGGCCTCCAGGAACGCAAATCACGTGGACAGCTCGGTAAACGTGAGTCATCCTTGGTAGAGCAGGATTTTTAGAAGAGCGCCGGCGGCAAGGGCGCAGCTCTTCAACTAAAGACGACACGGGCGCGAAGCCATGATGGCTGGGGGTGCTGTGGACCGACGAGTGAACCTCGAATGGCTCGGGTGCTGACATCCTGCGCGACTGGTCGCAAAATCGATGCCCGTCGCCACTCTACCCGACCATTTGGGTGTCAGTAGGAGTGCTACATCCTGGCGGCGAGACGGGGGAGCGCGTGGAATGCGCGAAGGACGCGAGCGGCGCGGCGGAAGGCGCGTTCTTGGCTCGGGGGGCGGGGGCCGCGTCAGAAGAAGGAACGTTCCGCTAGAACGATGGTGATCGCGCATGGGTAGAGCGCACATGGGCCAGAGGCCAAGTAGCGGGCTAGGCGTGGGTTATACACCGAAGAGCGCTGCGCCTCGCTTGAAAGGATGAGCATATGAGCGATTGTTGCATGACGTCATGTGATTTCACAGTGACCGGTTTTTTTTACCGTTCGCAGCCCTCGCCATCCTGAGTGGCTGCTCCACAGACTCTGAAGTCGACGTTTCCGGTCCGAAGATTTCTATCCTCAGCGACGCCGACGAATCTTACTCGGGCACAGGTGGGGCGGGCACAAGCGCGACGGGCACAGGTGGAGCGGGCACAAGCGCGACGAGCACAGGTGGGGCGGGCACAAGCGCGGTGAGCTCAGGTGGCGGCGATGTCGTGTGCGGCAATGGTGTCGACGATAGCGAAGAGCAGATCCTGGACTGTGATAGTCAAAGCTGTACGTGCCAGGAAACCGGCAACACCAACCCCGTCGCATTATATTGGTACGATCGTATACATAACAACGAGACCGGTCGCTGTCTCGATAGCAACTACCAAGGTCATGTGTACGCCATCGAATGCAACGGCGGGGATTATCAGAGGTGGAATCGTTGGCATGTTGGACAGGGGGTCTTCGAGCTGTACAACGCTCAAACGGGCCGCTGCCTCGATAGCAACCACCAGGGCGAGGTCTACACGCTGCCTTGTAACAACGGAAGCTATCAGAGGTGGTACGCAGATGGGAATACGATTCACAGTATCGAAACGGGGCTCTGTCTGGACAGCAACCACCTAGGTCAGGTCTACACGCTTGGCTGCAACAGCGGCAACTTCCAGAACTGGATCGGCGAAGGCGATTCCCCGTCGTACGACGTCGACATGCTGAATGACGCTGGCAATGAGCGCAATGCTATCACCATTAGCATAGGCACCTGGAACGTGTACTACGGATCGGTGCTTGGACGAAGCGCCCTGGACAGAATAATGGACATTTTGCAAGTGGCTCGAAATCGTAACATACACGTCGTCGTGTTACAGGAGGTGCCACCGGGGCTGCTTGGATCTCCTTCCGGCAACGGCAACAGCGCTGAGCAATGGGCTGTTCAAGCTGCTGATATGGCACGAGCCATCGAACAGCATGGGTACGAACAAATAGGGCTTCCTCGAGAATACGCGGAAAGTGCTACAGGGCAGTACTGTCCTGCAGGTCTCAACGCGGACTATCAGCAGGGCTATTTGTACCTGTATGACCGCAACGTCCTAGAAGCCGTGGGAACCTTAGATTTCTTCGTGCCGGAACGGTTTTCGATCCAGAACCTCTGGCCGGCGCGCCCTCCGGTGCGCCAGCGTTTCAGTCTACGAGAACAGCCGCAGCGCATATTGCATGTGCTGACTTTGCACAATGAAGCCGCCAGAGAACATGCAGGGTCCAACGTGCAGAATTTGGTCGATGCGCTCCGGGGCGAATTTCATGATCCTAATGGGCCGCATTTGGGTGAGCGCTGGATCGTGGCAGGCGACTTCAATGTTCACGTTAATGATGACTTTGATTATAACAATTACGAAATTGATGATCTGCCGCCAATGCAGGCTCTCTTTCGGCTTGGTGGGCAGAACATTGAATCGAGCTGGTTGGCCCACCGGCCGGATGGGGTGCGACGTGTCCTTGACTATATCGTGTCAAACGGTACGGTCACGGATAATGCTGGCGCCAACGAGGACGCCGCCCAACCCGTCGGTGGAACTCGACAGCGGTTATGTAGCGACGCGCATCTTGCTCTGTTCGGGAGTATCACGATGTGATCGAGTCTGCGAGGTCTGGGGATGAGGATCACAAGGGCAGCCTGCGCGGCGCGCGCGGGCCAGCGGAGGGCTGGTCAGCCGCGATCCGGAGCGACTCGGAGGTCGACTCCGCCGGCAAGCCGGTCCAGAGCGTCAGCGCGTCCGGCTCAGGCGCGAAGATGTCCACCGTGAAGCCAGCCGCCGTCGCGCCGCACGCCTGCGCGAGCGCCTGGGTGAAGCGCTCGGGGCGCCGGGCTCGAGGGGCACCTCGTAAGCTAGGGCAGCGAGCGCAAGGAGGGCTTCGGACGAGAGGTCGGGCATCATTGCGGGAGTGAGTTTACGTTCTCGAGCACCTGGGGGTAGACCGCGTGAGCGGCGCGTGCCCGCGCAACCGGGGAATCAGGCGATCCCGCTGTGCTTTCGGATTAGCTACGGTTTCCTCAATCGGAAGGCATACGAGCTGACGAGGCCGGAAGGCTTGAATGGTCAAACCTTGAACTTGACCGGGGAGCCGCTGTTCGATGAGAACAAGACGGACGGCCCCCGGACGTGGGCACTCTCGCACGATGTTGTACTCGCGCTCCAGAAGCGGCCCGAGTTCTATCATCATCAAGCTGTCGAACGGCCGCGCTCCTTCGGCTCTGCCGAAGGAGCGCGGGCTCACGCGAGTCCGGCGGTGCTCCCCGGCGCCACGCGGCGCACTGGCTCTCCTCGGGCCGAGCAGCCCAGAACACCCCTCGCGCACCCCGACCCCGGCCGACGCGTCACCAGGTCCCGCCGCAGCCCTCGAACCCCGCCGCCACCGCCTCCGGCTCCGGCGTCATCGCCCCCTCGCCGCCGTACGCCGCCCGCAGCGCCCCCGTGAGCGCGCGCCCCCGCGCGATCTCGCCCAGGACCTCCGCGCCCTCGGTCGCCGTGCGCTCGTAAGACCCGTAATCCACGGTGTAGAGCCCGAACCTCGGCGCGAACCCCTCGGCCCACTCGAAGTTGTCGTAGAGGCTCCAGTGGTAGTAGCCCCGCACGTCGACGCCCTCGCCGCGCGCGCGCTCGATCTGCTCGAGGGCCCGCACCACGACCTCGGCCCGCCGCTCGCCCACGCGCGTCGCGATCCCCGACTCGGTGACCGCGAGCGGCAGGCCGGGGTAGCGCGCGCCGAGGTCCCGGAGCGCGCCGTACAGCCCGGGCGCGTGGTGCTCGTAGCGCATCGCCGGCACGCAGAACGTCCTGTCGACCGGCGGCACGCACGCGCCGAAGTCGAGCCCGTTCACGCACGGCGTGAGGTTCAGCACCGGCACGAGGCCGCCGTCGCCCGTCACGCCGGCGCGGAAGTAGTACTGGACCCCGAGCCAGTCGAGCGCGCCCCGCAGGCCGGGCAGCTCCACGTCGGGCGCGCCGTCGAGATCGACGTCCAGCCGCCCGCTCAGGACGGTGTCGACCACGAGGTGGTTGTAGACGTACGCCATGCGGTCGCGCGCCGCGACGTCCTCGGGGTCGTCGCTCACCCGGTGGCTCCGCGCCGGGACCCACTCGCCGACCGAGAGCGACAGCCCGACGTCCGCCGCGCTGCCGTCCCGGTCCGCGTCGACGGCGTCCGCCTCCTTGATCGCCCGGTACGCCGCCGCGTGCGCGAGCAGGTAGTCGCGCAGCACCGGGACGAACTCGCCGAGCAGGTCGCCGAGCAGGGCCGCCTTCCCCGGGGGAAACACGCCCACGCCGTAGGCGGCGAGCAGGTAATTGAACGGCTCGTTCAGCGTGCCCCAGTCGTCCACCCGGTCGCCGAAGCGCGCGGCGAGCAGCGCCGCGTGCTCGGCCATCTCCTCGATCACGAGCGGCCCGCCCTCGGGGTGCCCGAGGCCGCAGAGGTTGTCGTCGCCCGGCCCGCCCGCGCAGTCGGTGCGCCGCGGATCGTCGACCCAGACCGGGTTCGAGAAGTGGTGCAGCGTGATCACGGGGCGGATCCCCGCGGCCACGAGCGCGTCGAGGAGCCGGTCGTAATGGGCGAGCGCCTCCTCGTCGATGACGTCCCGCTGCGGCTCGACCCGGGCCCACTCCACGCTGAACCGGTACGAGTCGAGCCCCATCTCCTGGAGGAGCGCGACGTCCTCGAGCGCCTTCGAGAAGCCGCGCGAGGCGTCGCCCACGAACTCGGCGCCCCGGCCCAGGCCGCCCTCGGCCCGCGGGAGCGTGAACACGTACCAGTCGGTGGTCGGGTTGCGGTCCTCGATCTGGGTCGCGGCGCTGGCGGCGCCCAGGCGGAAGCCGCCCGCGCCGGACGCGCCGGCGAGCGGCCCGGGGCCGGCGTACGCGATGTCGGGCAGCGGCGGCGGCGCCGGCGCCACGGCCTCCTCGGACGAGCAGGCCGCGGCGGCGAGCGCCAGCGTGGCGAGGGCGGGGAGCCCGCGGGCGCGGCGGGCGTCGTGGGCGCGCGTGCCGCGGGCGTGCATGGCGAGGACGGGGCTCAGTTGACCGGCGGGATCTCGGTCTTGCAGCCGACGTTGAGCTGGACCTGCCCGCCCGCCTGGAACCGGGTGCAGGTCGCGGGGCACATCACGATCTTCGTCGGCGTGCCGCCGGTCGCGGGGTCGACGTCGTAGTACCAGCCGCCGGCGGCCGCGTCGCAGCGCGCCTCGTCGGCCACGTAGAAGATGGTCGTCGCGGCGCCGCCGTCCGTCGGCGTGTGCTGGACGTTGAGCGTGTCGTAGTCGAGCGTCTGCCCGGAGGACGGCGCCGGGACCTGGTACTCGCACGCCAGGCTCTTGCCGCGGATCTCGGTGAGCGCGTCGAGGAAGGCCTGCGTCACGTCCGAGCTCGTGTCGATGAAGAAGGCCGACTCGGTCCCGCCGCCGACGGCGATGCGGTCCAGCGTGGCCTGGGCGCCGTCGTCGTTGCCGTCGAAGACGCCGATCACGAAGGTGGAGATGCTCGGCGAGCCGTTCACCGCGCCGGCCGCGAGCTCCGCCAGGCCGTCGGCGTCCTTCGGGCTGCACTCGGTGGGCATGCCGTCGGTGGCGAGCACGGCGACGACCCGGTGGGTCGGGTTCTGCTCGGCGTGGGCGCGGGCCTGCGCGAGCGCGCCGGACAGGGCGCCCGCGGTGGGCGTGCCGCCGACGGGATCCTTCCGGTCGATCGACCGGATGAGCACCTCGGCCGACGCGGCGTCGAGCGGCGTGATCGGCACGGCGGGCGTCGCGTAGTCCTCGACGACGCACGAGTCCGGGTTCGCGCAGTTGCTCCGGGTCACCTTCATGCACGTGCCCGCGCTGTCCCCGCAGCTCTCGCCCACGTCGGCGCAGAGCCGGTTCCTCCGGGAGCAGACCCCGAGGTCCACGCACGTGTCGCCCTCGCCGCAGTCCGCGTCGGTGACGCAGACCTGGACCACCGTGGAGAACGAGTCGTGACAGACCCGGAGCGCGCACGGCCCGTTGTCGCCGCACTCTTCGTTGCTGGTGCAGCTCTCGGGCACGTCGTCGTCGGGCTGCGGGAAGTACTGGAGCCCGACGCCGAGCCCCACCGACTGCTCGTCGGTGAAGAAGGCCTCGAGCGCGTCGGTCACGGCGTCCCACTTGGTGATGCCCCTGCTGAGCTGCTCGTCCATCGACCCCGACGCGTCGAGCATGATGTAGAGGTCGAGCGGCACGAGCTCCGCGGTGCTCGTCTCGCCCGCGCACGAGGCGTCGCCGCCGGCGCCCTCGCCCGCGCCGCTGCTGCTCGCGGCGTTGATCCCTCCCGGCTCGTCGCCGTAACCGGTCGACGCGCTCGCGCCCGAGCCGTTCTCCGAGCTCGTCCCCGAGCTTGCGCCGGCCCCCGTCGACGCGCCGCCGGTCCCGCCGCCGGAGACCGAGCCGCCATCGGCCCCACCGCACGCCGCGAAGATCACGCAGATCCCTGTCGCGGCGAGCGCCACCATCGTTGAGCGGTTCTCCATGAGCAGAATCCAAACACCCTGACCGGTCCTTGTCGAGCGCATCGATCCGACCCTCGTCGGGAATCTGGCCCAATGTGGTGCGGGGTGAGACGTCTTCCGGCGAGGTGCGCGGAACCCCGCACTTCAGGGGTGGTCCAGCGCGCAGGAGGGCTCGCAAGCACAGGATGGCTCGAGGCCAGCGTGCTTTGGAGCACCAGGATGCCGCCGGCTCAGGGCAGCTTCCTGCTCAAGGCAGCTTCCTGCTCAATGCAGCTTCCTGCTCAGGGCTGCTCCCTGCTCAAGGCTGCTTCTTCGGGCCCACGAGGCTGCGGAGGACGGCGCGGGCGACCTCGGCCCCCGTCGCGTCGAGCAGGCTCACGGGGATCTGGAACTCCCTGCGTTCGCTCGTGTCCGGGACAGGGCACTCGCAGACGGCGCGGATCGTGCCGCGCGCCTTCTTCAGGTACTCGATCGAGAGGCCCGCGACGATGAACCGGGCGTCGTCGGGCAGCGCGTAGGCCAGCGCCGTGTTCGCGGTGAGCTCGGCGAGGTTGACGAGCGCGACGGCGTGCACCGAGCGGAGGTGGTTGCGCAGCCCGGGCAGGTCGCGCATCCACACCTCGGCGCGGCCGCGCTCGAGGACCTCGACGTGGGCCCGGATCGTCCCGGTGTACGGCGCCATCGCGCCGATGAGCCGGCTGAACACGCGCTTGCCCCCGGGCAGGTGGTGCAGCTTGTCCCAGAGGTCGCGGATGGTGTTGCGGCGCGAGGTCGCCGCGATGGATGCGAGAGAGAAGTCGGAGAGGTTCATGCGCTGGACCCGCGTGGCAGCGGCAGCGTGCCTCAAGTCGCCCGCGCACGCACCCGGAATGTTGCTCCCCCGCGCTCCCGCCGCACAGCGAGGCGACAGCCCGCTCGACACGCCGCGAGCCGCGTCGAGGGGCCACGAGCGCGGCGCATTCGGCGCCACGAACGGCGCAGATGCCCCGTAATCACGCCGAGCAGCCCCGCGCCGCGGTGAGGCCGCCGCGAGCGTGGTGGGCACTGCCGCGCTCGAGCGAGCGGCCGCGCGGCCGCGGCCGTCCGCCGCGCCCCGCTCCGGATGGCGGTCACGAGGCGATCCGGTGGCTCTCGCGGGTGGACGCTCACGTCCCAGAGGCCTCCTTCGGACCGCTGAATCGGGCAGGTGGGTGCAATTCTCCAGGAGAATTCTCCGACAAAAAGTTATTCGAAATTCGGATGGTCTACGGGCGCCTCGGCGCGCCGCCGGCGCGAGGATTTCGCGCGGTCTTGAGCTCTCCAATGCGCCGGGGAGCGGCCCGCAGGCCGGTGCGCCCGCCGCTCGCGGCCTGCGACGCATGGCAACCGCTCATCTGCGCCCGGAATTTTTCTTGTGTATGACGCGACCTCGCCGCCCGGGCCAAGGTGGTCCACCCGAAAAAGAGCGGGCCTTCGAGCTGCTCTTTCGCGAAAAGACATTCATGCTCATCTGGCGCTGGCTGACGCGCCTGGGCGTTCCTCTGCGCGACCGTGGAGACCTCGCGCAGGACGTCCTGCTCTCCGCGTACCTGAGCTTCGACAACTACAAACCCGAGCTCTCCCGGCCGGAGCGCTGGCTGAACCGCATCGCGGTGCACACCGCCGCGCACTACCGGGAGCGGGCGCAGCACCGCTATGAAGAGCTGGTGCCCGAGGAGGAGTTCCCGACCCTCGTCGACCAGTCCAAGACCCCGGACGAGCTGATGATCTCGGACCAGGAGCGCCTCATGGTGCTCGAGCTCCTGCATCACCTCGACGTGGACGCGCACTCGATCCTGGTCGCGCACGACCTCGACGGCATCCCGATGGCGGATCTCGCGCAGCAGCGCGGCATCCCGCTGTCCACGGCGTACAAGTGGCGCGCGCGCGCCCTGGCCATGTTCCACGACGTCGTCGCGAAGCGCCGGCGCGAGGATCGGAAGAAAGAGGGCCCGCGCTTCGTGCTGCCCCTGGATGTGGCGGCGCTCTTCGCCACCGCCAGGCTCGCGCCGCGCGTGCCCGACGACGTGCGGCTGTCGATCCTCCGCGGCGTGCACGAGTCGGCGCGGGCGCTCAAGGAGGGCACCGTCGGGAAGGCCGCCGCCGGCGTCGGCAAGGCGCTGGACGACGCCGCGGCCTGGCTCAAGGGGGTGGTGAGCCTCGTCCAGCAGCTGCTGCCGACCGCGGGCGCGGGGACCGTGGTCGCCGCGCCCATCGCGGCCATGGCGGCCGCGGGGGCGCTCTGGCTGGCGCTCCGGACCGAGGACCCGCCGGCACCGCCGACGGTGAGGCACGTCGCGCCGGCGATCATCACCGCCGTGGCCCCGCCGCCGCCCGCGGAGCCGGCGCCGCCGCCCGCGGAGCCGGCGCCGCCCTTGGCGCTCTCGCCGCCGGGCTCGGAGCCCGTGGCGCCGCCGCCGAGGCGCGCCCCGGTCGAGCGGCGAGCGCCCGACCGGGAGGAGCGCGCGCCGGCGCCGGTCGCGCCCGAAGCGCCCGCGCTGGAGATCGGGGTGCCCGGCAGCAGCCGGGACATCGACCTCTTCGAGGCGTGCAGCGCGGCGGTGCAGCGGCGCGAGCCCGACCGGGCGCTCGCGGCGCTCGAGCGCCACGAGCGCGAGGTGCCGCAGAGCGCCTTCGCGGTGGAGCGGAAGGTGCTCTGGGTCCGGGCGCTCGTGCTCGCGAGGCGCTTCCCGGAGGCGCGCGCCCTGCTCGACGAGGCCCGGCTCGATCCCGCGATCGACCGGCGCCTGCTCGACGAGCTGGACGACTCCATGCCCGATCCGTGAGCGGCGCGGCCGGGGCCCACGCCCGCGGGGGCGCGCCAGAGCGGGGGGGCGCCAGAGCGGCGCCCCGGCGGCTCACTCGCCCGCGTACGTGCCGAAGCTCGCGCGGCCGCTCGTCGAGACCTGCGGGGCGGCCTGGCCCACCTGCACGACCGCGGAGAGGAACGCGGCCGGCTTGAGCCCTTCGTCGGGCCCGGCCTCGTTCGTGATGTACTCCAGCCCGACCCCCGCCAGGAAGCCGAACGACGTGGTGTTGCCGCCCGAGCCGAGGATCGGGACCGTCGGCGCGACGCCCACGTAGCCGAGCAGCCCGACCCGCCCCTCGCCGAGCGTCTGCACGAAGCCGCCGACCTGCGCCGCGACCGGGAAGGCCCGGCGCTCCACCGGATCGTACCGGTCGATCGCGAGCGCCACGCCGACCGCGCTGAGCACGCTCCGCGTGACGAGGGGCTTCTCGACCCACGGCGCGCGGGTGACCTGGAGGGTCGCGAGCATCGCCGGGACGGTCAGGTAGGTGCGGAAGCAGCTCCCCGCCGCATCGAGCGTCTCGAAGTTGTCCTCGCCGCACAGCGGGACCGAGTGGATCGCCACCGAGCCCACGAGCCGCCGGGCGCGCTCCGGATCGCCGGGCTCGTTCGAGCGGAGCGAGCTCGCGACGCGGCCGGCGTCCGAGAGGAGCACCACCTTGCCCTGCGGGCTCAGCGGATCGCTGTAGACGGCCAGCCGGAGCCGCGCGTCCCCGTCGAAATCGTCGGCGAGCGGCGGGAGCGGGAACTCCGCGCTGCTCGGCGTGACGATCCACGTGTTGTCCTGGAGGAGCTCGATCGGCGCGCCGCCCCGCATCTGGTCGGTGCGGGTCAGCGAGACGTGCAGCGCGAGCGGCGCCACGAGCCGGTGCTTGGTCTGGCCGGTCAGCCGGATCCGGCAGTTGCCCAGCCGGAGCGGCGCCGGCGAGATGACGACCGCGCCGTGCGCGAGCGGCTGCGGCCCGGGGCGCGCGGATCCGCGCGGCGGCGCCGGGGAGGGGGCCTGCGCCGCGGTTGGCGGCGCCGGCGGGCCCGTTCGCGGCGCCGCCGGGCCCGCCGGCGGGGCGGCGGCGGGCGGGCGGGGCCCGGGCGGGCGGGGGCTCCCCGGCGGCGGGGCGCTCCCGGGGTCGGCGCGGGGGGGCGGGATCGGCGTGGGGCCGCAGTCGACCTTCAGGTCGTCGGCGAGCGGATCGGGGAAGAGCAGCCGCGCGGGGTTCGACTCGACGAGGTTCTCGAGCGGCGGGATCGTGACCCGGTACGTCGCGTTGACCACGTTGCCCGCCGCGGGCGCGTGCAGGTTGAAGGCGGTGACGCGGAGCCAGCCGCCGCCCGGGAAGACGCGGAGCACCTTGCCGTCGGGGCGCCCGCAGGCGCCGGAGGCGACCTCGAGGACCGGCACCGTGAACGTGCGCTGGAACGGCTGCACCCGGGCGTTGCCGCAGCTGTCGACGATGGCGAGGTAGTGGAAGTCGGCCATCTCCGACTGCTTCGGCCACTGCATGCCCAGCGTGAGCTCGCCGGCGTCGGCGGGCGGCGGCTCGGGGCGGCCGTCGCGGCACGCGTCGACGCGCTCGGGCGGCGGCGCGGCCGGCGCGCCCGAGGGGGACCTCGCGGGCTCGGCGACCGGCCGGTAGGCGCAGACGTGCCGGTACGAGCGGCGGCCGAGGAGCACCGGATCGAAGTCGAGCAGGCGCTGGCCGTCCTCGCTGAGCCGCCCCCAGACCGTGAGCGGGAGGGGCAGCGTCGGGGTCTGGAGCTTGATCGAGCGCAGGATCTGGTCGCCGACGGGGCTCTGCCCGGGGTCGCCGGTCTGCGCCGCGCAGCCGCCGCCGCTGCACAGCCAGCGGCCGCCGCGGCGCGCGGCCTCGATCGGGACCGGATCGGTGTCGCGGACCGTCAGCCAGACGCGGCGCGCGTCCGGGAAGATCTCCGGCCCGCCCGCCGACGAGGTCGCGGCGCCGACCGCGCCCGCCGGGGCGCGGACGACCTGGAGGCTGCCGCCGAAGTCGGCGGGGACGGCCATGGGCGGCGCGGAGGGGGCGCTCCGCGCCGAGGCCGGCCCCCCCGCCGGCGCGCCGTCCTCGGCCCCGCCGGCGTCCGCCTCGGGCTCGTCCTGCGCCGGCGCGGCGGCGGGCGCCGCCAGCGCGAGCGCGAGCGCGACGGCGGACAGGAGCATCGCGGGCCTGCGCGCGCTCACGGCGAGCCCTCCTCGTCTCCCGGCTCGGGCTCCGGCTCGGGCTCCGGCTCGGGTTTGGGCTCCGGCGCGACCACGGTGATCGGCTCGGACGAGCACTCCGGGCTCGCGAGCAGGCGGGGCGTCACCCGGAGCGCCGTCGTCCCCGGCGCCACGGCGATGCCCTGGATGACCGTCGCCTCGCTGTCCTCGCCGCGCAGGGTCACGGACGCCTCGCCGAGCGCGATCACCTGGTCGTCGCCGACGGTGAGGTCGACGGGGACGGCGATGCGTACGCGCTCGGCGTTGTAGGCGCTCACCTCGAAGAGATCGCCCGGGGTCCCCGCGGTCACGGCGCTCCGGAGGGCGCGCACGCGGAGCAGGCGCGGCTCGGGGTCGACGGTGAGGGAGGGGTTTGGCTCGATCGCCTTCTGCCCCGAGCTCACGGCGAGCGTCACCTCGCCGCCGAGATCGCTGAAGCACAGGGTGAACGGCGGGCTCTCCCCGGTCGCGCCCAGCAGCACGCGCAGGCGCGTGGTCCGCTCGCGGCACTGGGGGTCGAGCGAGAGGGCGGCCTCGCTGTGCAGCGACTCGATGATCACCGGGGCGTGCTCCACCACGCCCGGCGCGTTCTGGGGGGGCGACGCGCGGACGCGCGCCTCGCGCGACCGGATCGCGCCTGGGCGCCAGGTGGCGCCGAGGTCGTCCGGCAGGGGCCCGATCGTGCACGTGAGGGGCACGTACGTCGCGAGCACCCGGTCGCTGTCCCCGAGGCCCCCGGCGATGAGCGCGAAGTTCGTGGCGTCCTCCGGCAAGCCCGCGGGGAGCACCGTGATCGGGAGCTCCTCGGTGCGGTCGGCCCAGGCGACGACGAGGCGCGCCTCGCCGGACCAGTCGCCCTCGGAGGCGGCGGTGAAGCGGGCGTAGCCCTGCGTGCCTGCGGTGCAGCGGAACGCGCCGTCCTTCACGCCGCACGAGGCCCCGTCGTCCTCGGCGCCGCCCGCCGGGCGCAGCGCGAGCGCCTCGCTCGGGGCCACGCGGACCTCGACGTAGGCGCCGTACGCCGGCTCGTTCGCCTCGGTGAGCTTGAGCGAGACCTCGGTGCGCCACGGGCTCTGGCGGGGCGGCACCGGCCTGCCGGCCGCGTCGAGCGTGTCGGCCGCGAACAGCGGCCCGGCGACGTCGGCGCGGAGCTCGACCTGCCCGCTCCCGGCGAGCGGGTAGCCGCGCTCGATGCAGGCGGCGGAGAGGGCGAGCGCGGAGGCGCCGGCCGCGAGGAGCGGCGCCCCCGGTCGGCGCGGGCGGCGAGCGCGGCGCGGGGAGGAGCGAGGCGCGCGCGGGAAGGAGCGGGGCGCGGCCGGTCGGGGGGCGATCACTTCTGGTAGATCTCGGTGTACTCGGTCCCGAGCGGGTGGCGGTGCCAGGCGTAGGCGCTCTGCGGGAAGCCGCTCTCGTCCGTGTAGTCGCAGGGGCCGAGCTCCCATTCGGTGTGCCAGACGCTCGCGCCCGTCGCGGGATCGACGGACATCCCGTGGGCGGTCACGTCGTCCTCCGGCTCGGCGGGGTCGTGCACGACGCGCGTCCCCTCATCGACGTAGCGCTCCAGGACCGCGACGGGGACGCGCGCCGCGCGCTTGCCGGGCATCGGGATGAGGAACACGTCGCTCTCGTCAACGGTGCTGGTCATGGCGCTCTCTCCTGCGAGCGGCGGGGGGCGGCGCTCCGGGGCGCGGGGCGCCGGCTCCCGGCACGCGCGCCGCGCTGGATGGGGCGCGGGCGCTCCCGGGGGCTCGGCGCCGTCCCCTCGCGCTGTCTCGAGCATACCCGCTTCGCGCGGCGCGCGGGAACCTTCCGCAGCGCGGGCGCGCGCGCGCCGAGCGTGCCCGCCGCGATCGTGGACGCGCCCGCGTTCACGCGGCGGCCCTGCTTCGCGCAGCGGAGGGCGACCTAGCTCGAGGTCCCTCGATCGCTCGACGTCGTGCTCACGATCGCCGCGCCCGCCGACACCTCACCGTCGATCGGCGGCGGCGCCCGACGGCGGGGCGCGTGCGCCGTATGGTAGGCTGCCGGCGCCGCGGCCCTCGCGAAATCGTCCCCACCGCGGCCGCCCCATGCGTTCCCCAGATCGCCTGACCGTCCTCGGTGGCCGCTACCGTCTCCTGAGCGAGATCGGCCGGGGCGGCGCGGGCGCGGTCTACATGGCCGACGACCTCGACGGAGGCGGCCGGGTCGCGGTGAAGGTCCTGCTCCGGACGCCGTCGGCCGGCGAGGCGGCGGCCTCCCGCTTCCAGCGCGAGATCCGGGCGATGCGGCTCCTCGACGCGCCCGGGTTCGTCCGCATGCTCGACGCCGGCGTCGCCCCCGAGCTCGACGGCGCGCCCTTCCTCGTAATGGAGCTGCTCCGGGGCCACGACCTCGAGCACCTCGTCACCACCCAGGGCAGGCGCTCGCCCGCCGAGGTGCAGCGCTGGCTCGGCGAGGTCGCCGACGCCCTCGAGGTCGCCCACGCGCAGGGCCTCTTCCACCGCGACCTCAAGCCCGCGAACCTCTTCCTCGCCATCGGCGACGACGGGCGGGAGCGCGTGAAGATCCTCGACCTCGGGCTGGTCAAGGAGGTCGACCCCGGCGCGCTCGGCGCGTCGGGCGGGCTCACGGCGACGGGCACGGCCATCGGCACGCCCATCTACATGGCGCCCGAGCAGGCGCGCGGGCGCTCCGACCAGCTCGGCCCCGCGGCCGACGTGTGGGCGATCGGGCTCATCGCCGTGCGCCTCCTGACCGGCGACATCTACTGGACCGCGAACAGCATGGCCGAGCTGATGGTGGCGCTGCTCGTCATGCGGCTCTACCCGCCGTCGTCGCGCTGGCGGTGGCTCCCGCCCGCGTTCGACGCGTGGTTCTTGCGGTCGTGCGACCGCGACCCGGCCGCGCGCTTCCCTTCGGTCCGCGAGCAGAGCCTCGCCCTGCGCGCCGCGCTCGCGGCGGCCGGCGCCCCCGCCGAGCCGCCCGGCGCGGGGGAGCCGTGGTCGCCGGCAGGCCCCGCGGCCACCGACATGCTCAGCACCTGCACGATGGAGCTCGCGGGGACGGTCGAGGCGCCCCCGGAGCCGCTCGCCGGCGGCGCGCTCCGCGAGGCCGAAAGCTGCCCACGGGATCCCGGCCTGCCCTCGCCGCCGCTGGGCGCCTCGCCGCCGCTGGGCGGCTCTCCGGCGGCCGAGCGGCCGCGCCACAACCTGCCGGTCCAGCGCACGCCGTTCGTGGGCCGCGCCCGCGAGCGCGCCGAGATCGCCTCGCTCCTGCTCGAGCCGAACGCCGGCCTGCTCACCCTCACCGGCGTCGGCGGCACCGGCAAGACCCGGCTCGCGCTCCAGGTCGCCGAGGACCTCGTCCCCGCGTTCTCCGGCGGCGTCTGCTTCGTCCCCCTCGCGTCGCTGCGCGAGCCGGCGCTCGTCCCCTCGGCCATCGCGCAGGCGCTCAGCCTCGGCGAGGGCGGCGCGCGGCCGGATCTGGAGCGCGTGGCGCACTTCCTCCGCGACCGGCGGCACCTGCTCGTGCTCGACAACCTCGAGCACCTGACCGCCGCGGCGCCGGTGATCGCGCACCTCGCCGCGGGCTGCCCGCGCCTGTCGCTCCTCGTGACGAGCCGCGCCGCGCTGAACCTCTCGGGCGAGCGGCGCTACGTCGTGCCGCCGCTGGAGGTGCCCGAGCCGCGCGAGATCACCACCGACGCGGCGCTGGCCAGCTCCGCGGTGAGCCTGTTCTGCCGCCGGGCCTCCGCGATCAAGCCCGGCTTCCAGCTCGGCCCCGACAACGTCGCCGACGTCGTGGAGATCTGCGCGCGCCTCGACGGCCTGCCGCTCGCGATCGAGCTCGCCGCGTCGCGCCTCAAGGTCCTCACCCCCGCGGCGCTGCTCGCGCGCCTCCGCGACCGCGGCGCGGCCGGCCGCGCCTCGCCCGCCGCGGGCTCGTTCCGCCTGCTCACGGGCGGCGCGCGCGATCTGCCCGAGCGTCAGCAGACCATGCGCGCCGCCATCGACTGGAGCTACGGCCTCCTCTTGCCGGAGGAGCAGCTCGCCTTCCGCACGCTCGCCGTGTTCGCGGGCGGCTTCTCGCTGGCGATGGCGGACCAGATGTGCGCCTTCCGCGACCCGGCGCTCGACGCGCTCGCGATCCTCGAGTCGCTCGTCGACAAGAGCCTCCTGCTCCCGGTCGCGGGCGAGGAGCCCCGGTTCCAGATGCTCGCGATCCTCCGCGAGTACGGCCTCGATCGGCTCGCGGAGGAGGGCGCCGCCGCGGCGTGCAACCGGCGCTTCGTCGAGCTCTCGCTGGAGCTCGCCGAGCGCGCGGCCGAGGCGCTCCGCGGGCCCGAGCAGGCCGCGTGGCTCGCGGCCCTCGAGCTCGAGCACGACAACCTCCGCCTCGCCCTGGAGCTCGCGCTCGAGCCGGGCGGCGCGGGCGGCGCGGGCGCGCCGGTCCGCCTCGCGGCCGCGCTCTCGCGGTTCTGGTACATCCACGGGCACTACCAGGAGGGCCGCGC
Source organism: Sorangium cellulosum So0157-2 (assembly GCF_000418325.1). Classification (GTDB taxonomy): domain Bacteria; phylum Myxococcota_A; class Polyangia; order Polyangiales; family Polyangiaceae; genus Sorangium; species Sorangium cellulosum_D. The sequence goes on along the minus strand of NC_021658.1, from coordinate 9,082,511 downwards.
GTGGCTCGCCCGGGCGCTCGCGGGCGCGGCGGGCGTCGCGCCGGAGCACGTCGCCGCGGCGCTCCGGGGCGCGGGGACGCTCGCGCTCCTCCAGTGCGACTACCGCGAGGCGCGCGCGCTGCTCGAGCGGGGCGCGGCGCTCTACCGCGAGCTCGGGGACGAGCGCGGGCTCGCCACGGTGGTCCAGATCCTCGGGAGCGTCGCCCGCGAGCAGGGCGACTACGAGCGCGCGCTCTCGCTGCACGGCGAGAGCCTGGCGCTGGCCACGCGGCGCGGCGACACGCTCGAGGCGGCGCGCGCGCTCGGCTACTCGGGGTTCGCGGCGTGGCTCTCGGGCGACACCGCGCGCGCGGAGGGCGCGTGCCGCCTGGCGCTGCCCGAGCTCCGCCGCGGGGGCGATCGCGAGGGGACCGCGACGGCGCTGCTCTACCTCGGCTGCGCGGCGTTCTACCGCGGGGATCTCGACGAGGCGTCCCGCCTCTGCGAGGAGAGCGAGGGCCTGTCGCGGGCGGTGAAGTTCAAGGAGGGGATCGCCTGGACGAGCAACATCCTGGGCCTCGTCGCGATCGAGCGCGGCGATCTCGCCCTCGCGGGGCGGCGGCTGCGGGCGAGCCTCAGGCTGCACCGGGAGCTCGGCGACCTCTGGCGGTCGGCGAGCGTCCTGGAGGCGCTCGCGCGCGCGGCGGTGCGGGCGGGCAAGCCGGAGCGCGGCGCCCGCCTGCTCGGCGGCGCGGCGGCGCTCCGCGAGGCCATCGGCACGCCGGTGCCGCCCATCGAGCGGCCGGCGCTCGCCGCGTGCGCCGAGGCCGCGCGGGCGGCGCTCGGGGCCGCCGTCCACGACGCGCGCCTCGCCGAGGGCCGGGCGGCTGGGCTCGACGCCACGGTGGCGGCGGCGCTCTCGGACTGAGCGGGATCGCGCCGCGCCGGTGGAGCGGGCCTCGCTCCCTCAGCGCGCGCCCGGGTCGTGCGCCGCCGCGCCCGGGTCGTGCGGCGCCGCCGCGGCCCGCCCCGCGGCCCGCCCCGCGGCCCGACCGAGGCGCTCGGACAGGCGGCGGAGGAGGTCGACGAGCTCCTCCGGCTCGTGCACCTCGAACTCGAACCCCAGGAACGCGAGGTGGAACGCGAGCGCGTCGAGGCTCGCGCCGCCGGTGTGGACCACGCAGCGGTCCGGCCCGAGCGGCTCGACGCGCCACGCCACGCCGGAGAGCTGCGCCGACGCCACCTCCGCGGGGGCGTGCACCGTCACGCGCGCGCGGAAGCGGTACACGTCGGTCGAGACCGACTGCGACACGTAGGCGGCCACGTCCTCGGCGGGCAGCGGGCGCGGCTTGAACCGCCCCCCGGCCCTCGGCCTGCCCTGGATGCGATCGACGCGGAACGTCCGCCACTCCGCGCGATCGAGGTCGTACGCGAGGAGGTACCACCTGTGGCTCGTGTGCACGAGCCGGTAGGGCTCGACGGCGCGCGCGCTCGCCGCGCCGCCGTAGCTCGTGTAGTCGAAGCGCAGGACCTCGGCGTCGCGGCACGCGTTCGCCAGCGCGGCGAGCGCGTCCGCGTCGAACGTGGGCCCGCCGTCGCCGAGCCGCACGCTCACGGCCGAGAGCGCGCTCACCTTGCGCCGGAGCCGCTTCGGGAGCACCTGCTCGAGCTTCGCGAGCGCGCGGACCGCCGCCTCCTCCAGCCCCCTCGCGGGGCCGGTCGCCGCCGCGCGCAGCCCCACGGCCACGGCGACGGCCTCGTCGTCCTCGAGCGGCAGCGGCGGCAGCTCTTTGCCGGCGCCGAGCTGGTAGCCGCCGCCGATGCCCGGGGCCGCGTGCACCGGGTACCCGAGGCTCCGGAGCCGGTCCACGTCGCGCCGGAGGCTGCGCTCGGTGATCTCGAGCGCGCCGGCGAGCTCCCCGCCCGTCCAGAAGCGCCGGGACTGCAGGAGCGACAGCAGCTTCAGCAGCCGCGCGGAGGTCTGGATCATGCGCCGCACCTCGTCGTTCAAGGTTGCGCGACATTGCGGACCGAATCTGTCCGCAATTGAGTGTAGCTTCCTCTCATCCCGCGGGCGAGGCGCTCGGAGGCGTCCCGCCCCCCAAACCCCCTGGAGCTATCGCCATGAGCAACGCCGCTTCCGCGCACACCACGACGACCCCCGGCATGGGCACCTACCGGGGGAGCTGCGCCTGCCGCGCCGTTCGCTTCGAGGCCGACTTCGACCCGAGCGCCGGGACGACGCAGTGCAACTGCACCATCTGCGCGAAGACGAGGTGGTGGGGCGTCATCGTGAAGCCGAGCGCCTTCCGTCTCCTCGCCGGCGAGGAGGTCCTCGGCGACTGCTCGCGGTCGGAGGCCGGTCATGCCCGGTTCTGCAAGACCTGCGGTGTCCGCGTCTTCGGGCACGGAAACCTGCCGGAGCTCGGCGGAGAGTACTGCTCCATCAACCTGAACTGCCTCGACGGCGTGGACCTCACCGGGGTCCCGGTCGTGTACCTCGACGGGCTCCACGACACCTGGGAGCAGCTCGCCATCGCGCCGTACGTGGATCCGGTCACGGCCGCGAAGAGAGCTTGAGGCGAAGCGCGCCCCGGGGCTCGTCGGGCGCTCGCTTCAGGTGCCGTCGTCGCATCGTTCCGACGCAGGGAGGCCGCGGATCGTGAAGGTATGCTGCTCCCCCTTGAAGTCGACCGAGATGGAGTCCTCGTTGCGGCCTTCCCCGAACGCCCTGTCGTAGGTTCGCTGCTCGAGGAGCTCCTCCGACTTGACCATCATCCCCTCGTACTCGGTCACGACGGAGACCCGAACGCGGTAGACTTGATCCTCGGGGGCCGCTTCTTGGTAGATGGAGAGGTGGGGTAGCTCCTCGTCGATCTCAAAGATCGTGCCTTGCCCGCCTTCGTCTCTCCCTGCCTCGTAACATAGCCGGTCCGTGGGATCTCCAGGAGACAGGCTGATGGAGAGACCGAACTCCATCAGCTTCACTTCCTCAGGAGCGCACGCAGCGAGCAGCAGGGCGGTGGCCAAGAGAGATGCTTGTTTCATCTTCCGTTCTCCTCGAAAAAAAAAGGACCATCGAGCGTGGCGACGCCGAGGAGGCGCAGGCGACCCGCGCCGAGCGTCCCCCAGCGGGAGCGCAGGGCGGCGCTGCAGGCCGGAGCGCCGGCGGGCCCATGGTGAGTCCCGGGCGGCGGCCCGCCGGAGCGCCCGTTCGGGCGCCGGCCTTCCTTCGCTTTGCCTCGTCGAGGATCCTATTCCGCGCCCCCCCGCGTTCCTTTAGGCTCGGCCGGCGATTTTTCGCGCGGGGCCCCGCGCCGCGGGGTTTGTGACGGCCGAGGGCGAGGCGCCGGAAGACGGCGGCGGCGGGGGCGAGGTCGACGCGCCCGGCGGAGCCGCTGCTGGTCGTGATGGGGGAGGGCGGCGCGGTGTTACGGCGAGGTCGCCTTGACGACGTCGTTGATGATCGCGTCCAGGTTCACGGCGTTGGCCATCGCCTGGTAGCCGGCGTCGTTCGGGTGCAGCTTGTCCGCGTCGTAGGCCGGGAGCAGGCGGCTCGGATCGGCCGGGTCTCGCAGCGCCTTGTCGAAGTCGATCACCCCGTCGAACGCGCCGCTCGTGCGGATCCAGGTGTTCAGCTTCTGCCGCTCCTGCTCGCCCTTGGCGGTTCCATAATCGCCCTTGTAGGTCCCGGTCGAGCCGGCGAACGGCACCAGGGTGCCGCCGTAGATCTTCAGCCCGGCGGCGCGGGCCGCCTGGATGATCTGCTGGTAGACCGGGATCAGATCCGCGGCCTTGGCGGAGCGGTCGCCGATGTCGTTGATGCCCGCGAGCAGGATGACGGCGCGCGCGCCCGGCTGGGTCAGCACGTCGCGCGCGAGGCGGGCCGGGACGGGGTAGCCGAACTGGAGCTGGGGGCGGACGGTGAGCAGCTCGTTCCCGATGATGCCGGCGTTGACCACGGAGAGGGTCTGACCCTTCCGGCTGGCCAGGCGCTGCGCCAGGAAATCGGGGTAGCGCTGGTTGGTGTTCTTGGTCGAGAGGTATCCGTCAGTGATCGAGTCGCCGAGCGCGATCAGGGTGCCGACGACGTTCTGCGGGGCCTTCACGTCGACGCCCGACAGGAACATCCAGCACGAGATCTTCCGCGTGAACTGCTTGTCGGCGCCGTTGCCGGTTTGATTGCCGGCGGCGAGGAAGCTGTCCTGCGCCGCGAAGTAGTGCTGCGTGGCCGGCCCGGTCTTGGCCGGCAGGTGGATGTTCACCGCCAGCGTCTGGAGGGCCTGCACGTTCATGGCCACGGGGTCGCTCACCGCCTCGCCGCCGGCGGCGATGACGATCGAGGCTTGGCCCGCGAAGCGCAGCGGCTTCGACGACCCGGCGACGGTGGCAGCGCCGCCCGCCGAGGCGGCGATCGACGCCGCGCCCACCCTGAGCGGCTCGCTGCCGCCGGCGTTGGAGATCCGCACGCGCACCGCGCTCCCGCCGGTGCTCAGGCGGACGATGTTCCGGACCGTCTGGCCGGAGAGGCCGACGTCCGAGGGGCAATCCTGCGAGTTGAAGGTGCCGCCCGGCGTCGCGCTGGCGTGCCATGAGGAGACCCACCGCCCGTCGGCCGCCGGATCGGCGGCCAGGGCGGGGCGGCCCCATGCGCCGGCGATCAGCGCGACCACCGCGGCGAGGAAGGAAGCTCGCGGCGGGCGGCCGAGCTTCGGCCTCGGCAGCTTGAGCGAGGTGCGCGCGGTGTTGCGGCGCTCTGGCGTGACTCCGTGGGGTGTCTGTCGATCTGCCATCGGTTCTCTCTCGGTGGTTCGCGTGGAACTCCCCCTGGTTTCTGGGGGATGACGGCTCGTTGGGCCCGGAACTGCACAAGCTGGGTCGGGTGATCCACTGTACACGAACCCCGTCCGACTGCGTCGACCGGAGTCGAGCTCGGTTCGGCCTGCGCTAGGCTAGCGGGCGCGGTGCGCCAGCGCCTTCTCGTAGGCGGCCTGCAGCTCGCCGAACACCGAGCGCGCCGGACGCGGCGCGCCGAGATGCAGGTGGCGCAGCTCGTCCATGAAGGCGTTCCAGAGCGGCGCGCCGCCCTTTTCCAGCAGCTCCGCGCGCACGGAAAGCTCCTTGCTCGGGCGCGTGTGGCGGCGGCCCCAGGCCCCCATGTGCGCGAGCAGCGGCACGAGCTGAATGGCCGCTTCCGTGAGGCTGTAGATCCCTTTCTGCCGATGTCTCGGATCGGAGCGTCGCGTCAGCAGGCCGGACGCGGTCAGGCGCTTCAGCCGGTCCGCGAGGATGTTCGAGGCGATGCCCTCCTCGCTCTGCGCGAGCAGCTCGCCGTAGCTGCGCCTGTTCCCGAACATGACGTCGCGGATGACGATCAGGCTCCACCGGTCGCCGAGCTGTTCGAGCGTCAGGTTGATCGGGCAGCCGGATCGTCCTGTCTGCGGCACGGCCATGCTCCTGAGGCTATTACTTGCAAACCGCAAGCGGTAGGCGTAGGGTTCGGACCAGTTGCAATTTGCAAGTGGATCGAACCAGGAGTCCCACGATGTCGCTCGCGCTGTACGGTCATCCCTTCTCCTCGTACACGCAGAAGGTGCTCATTGCGCTGTACGAGAACGGCACGCCCTTCGAGTTCCGCTGCCTCGGGCCGGATACGCCGCAGCACGCGGCCGAGTGGCTGCAGCGCTGGCCTCTGCGCAAGTTCCCGCTGCTTGTGGACGACGAGCGCAACGTCGTCGAGACCAGCATCATCATCGAGTACCTGCAGCTCGCGCATCCCGGGCCGGTGCGCCTGCTGCCCGCGGACCCGATGGCCGCGCTGGACGTGCGCTTTCTCGATCGCTTCTTCGACCTGCATGTCATGAGTCCGATGCAGTACGCGGTCGACGGCGCGCTGACGGGTGATCCGGTGAAGCGCAAGGAAGGGCTGGCCCATGCCGCGACGAAGCTGGAGCTCGCCTACGCCTGGCTCGAAGGGCAGCTCGCCGGCAGGACCTGGGCCGCTGGCGCGGACTTCACGATGGCGGACTGCGCGGCCGCGCCGTCGCTGTTCTACGCCGACTGGACGCACCGGATCTCCGAGGCGTTTCCCGTGCTGCGCGCCTACCGCGCGCGGTTGCTCGCGCGCCCGTCCTTCGCCCGCGCGGTGGACGAGGCGCGGCAGTTCCGGCCGCTCTTCCCCCTGGGAGCGCCGGACCGGGATTGAGGCTCCGCGCCGCGAGCGCCGGCGCAAATCGCGGTCGACGCAACCCCAGCGCGTCAATCGCAGTCGAGGCAGCCGGCCGCCGTGGACGATGCGGGCGAGCGGGCGGAGGGGCGGGCGGCGCTCGAGGAATGCGCATCGGCACATTTGCGTTGAATTTGCCGTGGCGCGGTGCGGTAATCGCTCGAAGGGCCCGCCGGGCGCTCGGACGGCGCGGCCCCTGGGCATCCTCATGGACAGGCACGCGTGACGGGCGCACGAGACAGCGGCGGGGGTCTCCCGGCGGGCGCGACCCTCCCGCCCGCGGAGAGCTTCCCGCCCGCGGAGAGCCTCCCGCCCGCCGACAGCCTCCCGCCTGCCGAGAGCGCCTCGCCCCCCGCGGCGAGCGCGCCCGACGCCGCGCCCGGGGCCGAGCTGCGCTCGGTCGCCGCGGGCGGCGCCACGCTCTGGCTCACGCAGTCGCCCGGGTTCTCGCTGTGGCGCGGCGAGGTGGCCGCGCCGGATCGGCTGCGGATCGAGGGGCGCGACGGCTACCTCCACGAGCTCCGGCTCGAGCCGGTCGGCGTGCTGCGGCTCGGCCGCGCGGAGCGCGTCGGCGACGAGCGCAACGAGCTCGTCTACCCCGACGTCGCGTCGCGGCTCGCGGCCACGCTGCGCCACGACGGCGTGCGCTGGTGGCTGCGCCGCCGCGAGGAGTGCAGCGTGCCCGTGCAGGTCGGCGCGCGGCACCTCGCGCGCGGGGAGGAGTCGCCGCTCGTGCACGGCACCTTCGTCTGCGTCGGCGGCATGCGCGCGACGTTCTTCGACCGCCGCTACGCCGCGCTGTCGGTCCCCGCCGGCGCGATCGATCCGGCGACGGGCCTGCTCGCGCGCGCCGGCCTGGAGCAGGAGTGCGCGTCGCTGCTCGCGCGCAAAGGCCAGGGCGCGCTCGTCCTGCTCCGGCCAATCGGGGCGGCCGCGGCCGCGCCCCCGCGCGCCGCGGCCGCGCTCGTCGCGGTGCACCGGCTCTGGCCGGACCTGCCGGTCGGCGACGCGGACGGCACCGCGGTGGCGCTCGTGCCGGGCGGCGCGGCGGAGGCGGCGGCCTCGGCCCGGCGCGCGCTGGAGGCCGTGGAGGCCTCCGGGCTCGGGCCGTTCGCGTGCGGCACCTTCGCGATCGCCGGGGAGGCGGACGTCGCCGGCCGCGAGGTCGAGCTCGGCCTCCACGCCATCGCCTCGCTCGCGGCCGAGCGCGAGCGGAGCGGCCCCGGGGCGTCCACCCCCGTGACGGAGCTCCGCGACGGCGCGGCGAGCGCGCGGTTCGCCGCGCCGGTCGAGGTGCTCGAGGCGTCGCGGAGCGGGCGCCGGGCGACGGTCCTGTTCGGCATCGAGGAGCAGAGCGCGCTCTCCGGCGTCGGCCCGCACGTCATCGGCGCGCTCGCGCAGGAGCTCGCGGCGGTCGTCGCGAGCCACGCGGGCGCCGGCGCGCTCATCGCGCCGCTCGCGCCCGGCGTGGTCGCCGCGTGCGTGCCCCGGAAGGCGGATCCGGCGGCGATGGCGAGCGCGGTGCAGTGCGACTGGCACGCTCGGCCGCCGATCCTGGACGGCCGGGTCGAGCACGCGCGGACGCTGTCGTGGGAGCTCCTGCACGGCGCCGACGCGGGCGCGCGGGCGGCGGAGATCGCGCGCGAGTGCGGCGATCCGCACGGGGTGCTCTCGGCGCTGAGCGGCGGCCTGCCGTACCCGATCGCGGGGCGGGTGCGGGCGGCGATCGGGGCGTCGAGCGCGATCGAGCGGGTGAAGATGCTGTTCGACGTGCTCGAGGGCACGTGGCGCTTCATCGCGACGGTGCTCGTGTCGGCCTTCTTCAGCGGCGGCAGCGCGCCGCCCGGGTCGGGGCGCGGCGGCGGCGCGGGCGGGGGTGCCGGCGCGGGCGGGCCGCCGCCCGGGTGGGGCGCGGTGCTCGACTTCTACGGCCGCACGCGCACGCGCGACGGCCTCGCGCTCGGCGCGTGGCGCGAGCTCGCGCGCACGGCCGCGCGGGCGTTCGGGGATCGCGACGATCCGATCGGCTCGATGGCGAGGGAGGTGCTCGACGTCAAGCTGTCGCACAACCAGACGTTCGAGACGCTCTCGAACCTGATGCAGGCCGAGCGCAACCAGTTCGCGCACGGCCATTACACCGAGGCGCGCGCGGCGGCGGATCTGCCCGACTTCGAGCAGATGACCCGCGCGCTCCTGCGGGCGCAGCGGCCGCTCTGCGCGTGGACCCTGGTGACGGTCGAGAAGACCGAGCCGGATCTCTATGGCGATCTCCAGACGGTGGAGTTCATCGATCACACCGGGCCGTTCGCGTCGGGGACGCGGCGGCGCATCGGGCTGAACTCGCCGGTGCGGCTGTCGAACGTGGTGTATCTGGCGCGCTTCCGGGAAGGGCTGATGTTGCCGCTCGATCCGATGGTGCGGCGGATGCTGCACGAGGACAGGTTCGACCTGTACTGGATGGATCACCTGCCGCGGCAGGGGGTGTGCCAGATGAGCGCGGTGGTGGCGGGGAGGGCGGTGAAGGCGCCGTGCGACGCGCGGAGGATGCCGCCGCTCCTGCGGGCGATGGTGGGCGCGGCCGGCGGGTGAGGGTTTGAGAGCTTCAGTCGCTTCGCCACGCGCTACGAGGGCGCTCCGCCGCTATGTCGTCTTCATCGCGCTCGCCTGCGCGTCCTGCTGGCTGCGCGCTCAGGGGTAAGCCCGAGCTCACATCGCACGTCCACCGCTGCTTGCCGCTCTCGTTCCGCGCGGCGAGCGTCGTGCCGGTGACATGCACATCGAATCCGATGGTTCTCTTCAGCGGCGCTCTCGTCTCTGGCTCCTTGTGCGCTCGACCCGACGTTCCCTCCGATGGAGGGGAGAGCGCCACCCTACCATTGCCTCGTTCCGCACGGCCGAGATCTTCCCGTGGCAGGCGGCCTCTGGATGCCCTGCCTTCCCCGGGATCGAGCCCCTGCGGAGCGCTCCTGCGCCGTCGCCCACACCACCGCGCAGGCACCGCACGCAGCGCACGTCCAGACCACCGAAGGCGCCCGCACAGCGGGGCCACGCGCCTCTGACAAATCCCCTCATTTTGTGGCCAATTCCAGCGAGAAATTGAACATGAAGGCGGGAAGACAAGAAGATTTCCCAGAGATTTTCCTTCCCGTCTTCCCGTCTTCATGTGACTTCCCCGAAAAATTGAGGGGATTCCTCAGGTCTCGGCCCTCTGGCGGCCCTGGGCAACCGACGCCGCCTGCCTCGGCGCCGAGCGCGCCGGACGTCGCGCCGATCGCAGCGATCGCCACGCCGGGCGATAGCACGACAGCAGCCGCCTGCGGTGGCAGCAGCGCCCTGGCGCCGGGCGTCGTGGGATCGAGCGAGCCCGCCGCAACGAAGGCTGCACGCCAACAGCAAGACAGCCCCGGGCGCGACGCCATGGCCGGGGATCTGCTCGATCGCACGATCGCGGTGGCGCTGACGCCCGACGAGCTCATCCCGCGCGGGCTGCCGACGCCCGACCTGCTCGCCCACGTGCTCGTGGGCAAGTTCGCCGACAAGCTGCCCTTCAACCGCCAGCAAGGCATCAGCGCGCGCGAAGGCGTGCCCATCGCACGCGGTACGATGTGCGGGTGGGCCGAGGCCGCGCACAAGAGCGCCCGCCTCGTCGTCAAGGCCATGACGGGCGACGCGCGGGAGCACGCGCACGTAATCGCCACCGACGCGACGGGGGTGCTCGTGCAAGCGAACGACAAGTGCAAGAGGGGGCACTTCTGGGTGTACGTGGCGGACCGTGACCACGTCATCTTCCGCTACACCCCGGTGCACAGCAAGGAAGAGCCGAAGGCCTTCTTCAAGGGCTTTCGTGGAACAGTGCTGTCCGACGCTTCGAACGTGTACGACGTGCTCTTCGGCCTGCCGGACAGCCCTGGGGAAGCGAACTGCTGGTCGCACGCGAGGCGCTACTTCTTCAAGGCGCTCGACGGCGAGGACCGCGACAAGGCGCTCATCGGCCTCGGCTTCTGCAACGAGCCGTTCGATCTGGAGCGGCGATGGAAGAAGCTGCCTCCGGCCAAGCGGCTCGAGCTGCGCCGGCAGCGGGCGCGTCCGGTCATCGAGATGCTCGAGCGATGGAAGGACGAGCTGCTCGACAATCCGCACGTGGCCGACGGCAGTCGCCTGCGCAAGGCGCTGAACTACCTGACCAACCAGTGGCCGGCCCTCTGCAAGTTCCTCGACGACGGGCGGGTGCCCATTCACAACAACGAGAGCGAGCGGCAGTTGCGCTCGCTGGCCGTGGGGCGCGCCAACTGGCTCTTCGTGGGAAGCGACGATACGGCCCCATGGACATGCACCTTCGTGTCGCTCGTCGGCTCGTGCCATCTGCACGGCATCGATCCGGGAGGCTATCTGCGGGATCTCTTCCGCGTGCTGCCGGTGTGGCCGAAGCATCGGCTGCTTGAGCTGTCGCCCAAGCACTGGCGCGCGACCCGAGCCCTGCTGGACGAGGCGCAGATGGCGCTGCCGCTGGGCCCGCTGACCGTGCCGCCGACGCGCCCGCTGCGCGATGCCGCCGTCACGCCTGCGTAGGTGCAGGCCGTCGCGTCGCGCCCGTCCGTCGTGGCCGGCACCGCCGTGCGCCGGCCAGGGTAGCCAGCTTCTTCGAGACGGAGCTCGCCGAGCGGATACACTTCGCGCGTCCGAGATCCCGTCAGGGATCCCGGACGCGCGAAACGGAGAGGAGGCCGCTCAGCGCGCGCCGGCGCGCTGAGCGGGAGGAGCCCGTCGACATCAAGGCCGAGGCCCCGAGCAAAGCTACCGTGAAGCGGTACGGTGCTCCGGCGATCTCGGGCCGGACAGCGGGCGGGCAGAACAGGGAAGCGCCGACAGCTGTTGCCTCCGGCCGCCCGCTTCCTCTAAGCTGTCGGCGTTTTGATCGGCGAGGTTTTCGGGGGGAAGTACCGGGTCATCCGCTTGCTCGGGCAAGGGGGGATGGGCGCGGTCTACGAGACGGAGCACGTCGAGACCGGTGAGCGCGTCGCGCTGAAGTGCATCGATGGATCCCTCGTCGTTCCAGGCAAGAACAGCCTCGTGCGCTTCCAGCGCGAGGTGAAGACCACGAGCGCGATCGACTCCGAGCACATGGTCCGGGTGCTCGATGCGGGGACGGATCCGGGGCGCAAGGTCCCCTACATGGTGATGGAGCTCCTGGAAGGAGAGGACCTCCAGCACCTGCTCGACAGGGTCGAGTGCCTCGAGCCCGACACGGCCCTCCGGATCGCGGCGCAGGTCTGCGTCGGCCTCCAGAAGGCGCACGAGGCACGCGTCGTGCACCGGGACATCAAGCCCGCCAACCTCTTCCTCGCCCGTCGCGGGGAATGCGAGATCGTCGTCAAGATCCTCGATTTCGGGATCGCCAAGATCAAGCCGGAGCCGAGCCAGGGCGGCCCGACCACGGGCCTCACCCGCACCGGCGGGATCCTCGGCTCGCCGCTCTACATGTCGCCCGAGCAAGCACGGGGCCTCAGCGACATCGATTTCCGCACCGATGTGTGGTCGCTCGGCATGGTGCTCTACTGCGCTCTTGCGGGGACGCTCCCGCACGGGAAAATCACCGCCTTCGGCGATCTGATCATGGGGATCTGCTCGCAGGCGCCGCCCTCGATCCAGGCGCTCGCGCCCTGGGTCGAGCCGGGGGTGGCAGCCGTGGTGCATGGCGCGCTCAGGCTCGACGCCAGCGAACGATTCCCCACTGCGGCGGCGATGCTCGACGTGATCCGCCCGTTCCTGCCTGACGGCTTTGCCCTCCGGGACGAGCACCTGGTCCCCGTCAGCCCGGCGACCCGCGCTCGGGTCGCGGCAAAGCTCCGGCTGGCCCACGCCGCGGACGAAGGCCACCAGCGGAGCACGCCCATCGTCGTGCACGGGCGAACCGTCGAAGCAAACGAGACGGTGACCGGGGAGGCACATGGGACGGCAGGCGGACCGGCCGGCCGTGCATTCGATACGATTACGATAGCGGAGTCGAGCCTCAGCACGAACGCCACCCGCGACGGCGAGACGACCCCGCAGGCGAAGGACACGCGCGCTCCTCGAGCGCGCGGGCCAGGGAAGGTGGCCGCGGCGGCGGGGCTCGTGGCAGCCGCCGGAATCCTCACCTTCATCGTGTCCAGATCGTCGCGCCAGGAGGAGAGCCCGCCCGCAAGCGCTCTCACGGCGCTCGTCCGCAGTCTTGCGGCGAGCGCGGTCGCTGCGGTCGTACCGCCACCCGCGCCGCCCGCGAGCGCGCCTCTGCCCGCCGTCCAGCATGGGAAGCTGCTCGTCGCGCCAGCTGATGTGTCGGTCGAGATCGACGGGAGGCCGGCGGACGTTCGGGGCGGGCAGGTGGCGGTCGAGGGCGCGCTGGGGAGCCGGCATCGCGTCCGGCTTGTCAAGGGCAAGGACGAGCTCAGGGCCGAGGTGATCATGACCGATATCGGCGTCTCTCCCTCTTCGCTGCTGCTCGAGCCGGAGAAGCCCAGCGCCACGGCGTCTGCGGGTGTGAAGGCGCCGTCGGGCGTGAAGGCGCCGCCGAGCGCGAGGGCAGCGGGAGCGCCGACAGCGACGGCGTTACCGGTGGCCCCGGCGACGGCCGCTCCGGAAGACACGTTGATCCCTGACAAGTTCAAATAGACCGCTCCAGCAGCGGCAAGGCACGAGCGGTGACCGTCGCGAGAAACGCCACGATGCGTTCTACCAGGGCAGCAGCGCTGGCGATGCTCCTCATCACCGTGCTCCTCTCATGGGGGACCGCGCTTGCCCAGCCCGCGCCGGCTGCCGGCGAGGGCGCAGAGGACAGGTGGAGTGAGGCGGAGGCTCGTTTCTACAAGGGGAAGAAGCTCTACGACAAGGGTGCCTTCAGCGCCGCGCTCGCGGAGTTCCAGGCATCGAGGGCGCTCCACCCCAGTGCGAGCGCCACGACCAGCGCGGCCGCCTGCCTCGAGCGTCTCCATCGCTTCGACGAGGCGCTCTACCTCCTCGAGGCCGCGCTGCGCGATTTTTCAGACACCATCGAGCCCAAGATCAAGGACGCCGCCCAGCGCGGTGTGGTCAGGCTGCGCGGCCTCGTCGGCACCGTCGACATCGAGGGCGCCGAGCCCGGCGCGGCGATCTCCGTCGACGGGCAAAGCCGGGGCGAATTCCCGCTGCTCGTGCCCCTCCGGGTCGCGGCGGGAAGCCACAGCGTGCGCGTCTACAAGGAGGGCTTCGAGCCGTTCGAGGTGCGCGTCGAGGTTGCTGGCGGGCAGACCGCGCGCGTCCCGGCGCGCCTGCGCCGGCTGCGGCAGACGGGGACGCTCCAGGTCACCGAGGCGCGGGGCCGGGAGCTGGAGGTGATCGTCGATGGCATCCGCGTCGGCAAGACCTCTGGAGCGCCGCTCTCTTTGCCGCTCGCGCCCGGCAGTCACGTGGTGCTCTTGCGCGGCGAGGGGCACCTGGGCACCGTGCCAGCGAGCGTGACCATCCGGCTGAACGAGGTCGAGCCGCTGCGGCTGGAGGCCGAGGTGCTCGACGCCGCGCTGCGCGTCGCGCCTGTACCCGTGGACGCGCGGGTGTCGATCGATGCCGTGGAGCTCGGCCGGGGCCCGTGGGAAGGGCAGGTCCGCGCGGGCAAGCACACCGTCGAGGTCGCGGCCGAGGGGTTCTTGCCGGAGAGGCGCGAGGTCTCGCTCCGGCGCGGTGAGCGCGGGGTGCTGAGCGTGCCGCTCTCGCGCGACCCCAGGTCGCCCTTCTGGCGTAAACCACCGCCGCCGCCGCATTTCCTCGTGGAGATGGACGCGGCGGCGCTGATCGTGCCGAGCTTCGGGGGCGACGTTGTGGGCACATGCCAGCAGGCGTGCCGCAGCGGCGTCGGCGTCGGAGGGTACGGTGCAGTGCGCGGGGGGTATGAGCAGAGCTCCGGCCTCAGCTTCGGCATCTCGCTCGGCGCGCTCTCGGCGATGCAAAAGACCAGCAACCGGAGCACCTCGTTGAACATCGTCGGCGACCCCTCGGAGCCCGTCGGCTCGCTGGAGGCCAGGACCGATTCGAAGGACGCCGGGGCTGTCGACGACGTGCTCCGGCTCCGTGGCCTCTTCCTGGGCGCGTGGGTCGGCTACGCGATCGACGCTGGCTTTCCCATCCACCTCCGGCTCGGTGCAGGCGGCCTGTTCGGGTCGGCGTCGGACGCGCGGCGCGGCGACTTCACGGCGACCAGCGGGGCGCGCTTCTGGGCGGGCACCTATGTGCAGACCCAGCCTGCCCGCTCCGTCTTCGTCACGCCTGAGGTGCGCGTGGGCCTGCCGCTCGGCCGGAGTGTCGAGCTGAACGCCGGTCTGGAGCTGCCCGTGCTCTTCGCCGTGTCGCGGCCGAGGTGGAGCGAGAGCGGGGCGGGAGCGGTCCTCGCCGGGCGCGACGGCTATGGATGGTTCAACGCCGACGCGCTGATGAACAGCGTGCTCGTCACCGTGGCGCCCACGGTGGGGGCTCGCTTTCGCTTCGAGCCTTGATGTTTCCGGGAGGTCTCATGCATTCACGGTTCTGGACGAGGGGCGTGATGCTCCTCTCGCTCGTGCTCCTGATGCTCGGCGCGCTCGTCGGGTGCAGCTCCGGGGCGGAGCCGGCATCGGGGTCGAGCGAGACGCTGCACGCGCGCTTCCCCGAGCAGGTGACGCAGGTGCTCGAGGCAGGGGCGGGGTTCATCGCCACCCGTGAGGGGTTCGTCGGACGGTCGCGGGGGGTGGCCGGTGGCTTCCGGCCTGCGGGGGAGAGGATACAGGCGGTGCTGCCCGCGAAGGGCGAGGAGGCGCTGCGCTTCCGGGGGCAGAGGGGGTTTGTGCTCACGGTCCGCGAGATCGGTGCGGCGGGAGAGGGAGCGATCGAGGGCGGCGCGGTGACGTACGCGCGGGCGGGAGGCAGGTCGTACTGGACGGCAAACGCGGGCGGGGGCGCCGAGGAGTGGTTGCTGCTGGAGGCGGAGGCGGTGTCGAGCGACGCGCCCGTCGCGGCGTGGGAGGTGCACGGGGCAGCGCTGCGGCAGCGGGGCGAGGCGGTGGAGGTGGTCGATCAGGTCGGCAGAGCACGGCTCCACGTGACGGCGCCGCGGGCTTATGCAGAAGGGGGGCGGCGCATCGAGGCGCGGCTCGTGGCGAGCGGAGCGCGACTCGAGCTGTGGGTTGTGGCGAGCGAGGAGGCGGTGCTGGTGGATCCGCTGTGGCTGCCAGGCGGTGAGATGAGCACCGCCCGTGCAGGGCACACCGCGACGCTGCTGCCGAGCGGACAGGTGCTGGTCGCGGGCGGCGACCGTTCTCTTTCTACTCCTCTCGCGAGCGCGGAGCTGTACAATCCGGCGACCAACCTTTGGCTGTCAGCCGGTGAGATGAGCACCGCCCGTACAGGGCACACGGCGACGCTGCTGCCGAGCGGACAGGTGCTGGTCGCGGGCGGCGACCGTTCTCTTTCTACTCCTCTCGCGAGCGCGGAGCTGTACAATCCGGCGACCAACCTTTGGCTGTCAGCCGGTGAGATGAGCACCGCCCGTACAGGGCACACGGCGACGCTGCTGCCGAGCGGACAGGTGCTGGTCGCGGGCGGCGACCGTTCTCTTTCTACTCCTCTCGCGAGCGCGGAGCTGTACAATCCGGCGACCGACCTTTGGCTGTCAGCCGGTGAGATGAGCACTGCCCGTACAGGGCACACGGCGACGCTGCTGTCGAGCGGGCGGGTGCTGGTCGCGGGCGGCTACGTTTCCAGTGGTGTTCCTCTCGCGAGCGCGGAGCTGTACAATCCGGCGACCGACCTTTGGCTGTCAGCCGGTGAGATGAGCACCGCCCGTACAGGGCACACGGCGACGCTGCTGCCGAGCGGACAGGTGCTGGTCGCCGGCGGCGACGGTCCTCATGGTGCCTATCTCGCGAGCGCGGAGCTGTACGATCCGGCGACCGGCCGTTGGCTGCCAGCCGGTGAGATGAGCGACGCCCGCTCGCGGCACACGGCGACGCTGCTGCCGAGCGGACAGGTGCTGGTCGCCGGCGGCGACGGTCCTCATGGTGCCTATCTCGCGAGCGCGGAGCTGTACGATCCGGCGACCAACCGTTGGCTGCCAGCCGGCGCGATGAGCGACGCCCGTACACAGCACATCACGGCGACGCTGCTGCCGAGCGGGCAGGTGCTGGTCGCGGGCGGCTTCGTTTCCAGTGGTGTTCCTCTCGCGACCGCGGAGCTGTACGATCCGGCGACCAACCGTTGGCTGCCAGCCGGCGCGATGAGCGACGCCCGTACACAGCACATCACGGCGACGCTGCTGCCGAGCGGGCAGGTGTTGGTCGCGGGCGGCCTTCTCGTGAAGGCGGAGCTGTACGATCCGGCGACCGACAGTTGGCTGCCAGCCGGTGAGATGAGCGACGCCCGTACAGGGCACACGGCGACGCTGCTGCCGAGCGGGCAGGTGTTGGTCGCGGGCGGCCTTCTCGTGAAGGCGGAGCTGTACGATCCGGCGACCGACAGTTGGCTGCCAGCCGGTGAGATGAGCGCCGCCCGCTCACCGCACACGGCGACGCTGCTGCCGAGCGGGCAGGTGCTGGTCGCGGGCGGCTTCGATTCCAGTGGTGCTCGTCGCACGAGGGCGGAGCTGTACGATCCGGCGACCGACCGTTGGCTGCCAGCGGACGAGATGAGCGCCGCCCGCTCGCGGCACACGGCGACGCTGCTGCGGAGCGGGCAGGTGCTGGTCGCGGGCGGCTACGATTCCAGTCGTGATCGTCTCGCGAGCGCGGAGCTGTACGATCCGGTGACCGACCGTTGGCTGCCAGCCGGTGAGATGAGCGACGCCCGTACAGGGCACACGGCGACGCTGCTGCCGAACGGGCAGGTGCTGGTCGCGGGCGGCTTCGATTCCAGTGGTGCTCGTCGCACGAGGGCGGAGCTGTACGATCCGGCGACCGACCGTTGGCTGCCAGCCGGTGAGATGAGCGCCGCCCGTGGGTATCACACGGCGACGCTGCTGCGGAGCGGGCAGGTGCTGGTCGCGGGCGGCTACGATTCCAGTCGTGATCGTCTCGCGAGCGCGGAGCTGTACGATCCGGCGGCCGACCGCCCTTGGTTGCCAGCCGGTGAGATGAGCGCCGCCCGCTCGCGGCACACGGCGACGCTGCTTCCGAGCGGGCAGGTGCTGGTCGCGGGCGGCTACGATTCCGTTCTTGATCGTCTCGCGAGCGCGGAGTTGTACGATCCGGCGGCCGACCGCCCTTGGCTGTCAGCCGGTGAGATGAGCGCCGCCCGCTCGCGGCACACGGCGACGCTGCTTCCGAGCGGGCAGGTGCTGGTCGCGGGCGGCTACGATTCCAGTCGTGCTCGTCTCGCGGGCGCGGAGCTGTACGATCCGGCGGCCGACCGCCCTTGGCTGTCAGCCGGTGAGATGAGCGCCGCCCGCTCATCGCACACGGCGACGCTGCTGCCGAGCGGGCAGGTGCTGGTCGCGGGCGGAGATTCTAGCTCGGGTCATATCGCGAGCGCGCAACTGTACGACACGGCTAGTCGTTGGGCGCGCACTGCTTTGATGGGCCAAGTCCGCGTGCACGCTACCGCGACGCTGCTATCCACCAACGAAGTACTGGTGGCCGGAGGCATCAGCTTCGCCGGCTACGAGGCAAGCGCGGAGCTCTATGCCCCGGCGACCGAAACTTGGCGCCCCACCAACGAGCCGATGGGCACCGCCCGCTCGCGGCACACGGCGACGCTGCTGCCGAATGGGCAGGTGCTGGTCGCGGGCGGCGACGGTCCCGATGGTTACCTCGCGAGCGTCGACCTGTTCGACCCGGAGACCGGCAGCTGGGAGCCGGCGGACGCAATGAACGGTGCCCGGGTCTACCATGCGGCTGTCACGCTCGACGATGGCGGGGTGCTGGTCGCCGGG
The DNA here is from genome assembly GCF_000418325.1 of Sorangium cellulosum So0157-2. Classification (GTDB taxonomy): domain Bacteria; phylum Myxococcota_A; class Polyangia; order Polyangiales; family Polyangiaceae; genus Sorangium; species Sorangium cellulosum_D. The sequence goes on along the minus strand of NC_021658.1, from coordinate 9,064,398 downwards.
GGGTGGGGGGACGGCGGCGCTCGCAAGGACGCAGAGGTGTACGACCCGAGGTCGGACCAATGGACGCCCAGCAGCGACATGAGCGTCACCCGCCGGCAGTTCACCGCTACACTGCTGCTGCTGCGCGGAAACGTGCTGGTCGCCGGGGGGTGGGGGGACGGCGGCGCTCGCAAGGACGCAGAGGTGTACGACCCGAAGTCGGACCAATGGACGATGATCCCGGGAGGACTGATCTCCGCCCGCGCCGGACACTCCGCCACCCGTCTGACGGACGGTCGAGTCCTCCTCGCCGGCGGCGTGGGCAGCAATGGCGTCCTCGCCCAAGCGGAGCTGTTCGATCCGACGAACAAGACCTTCGCACCTGCGGCCCCGATGCTCCACGCGCGCACAGGGCATGTCGCCATGTTGATGCCAGACGGCCGGGTGCTGGTTGCCGGCGGCGCCGATATCCGCGGTCCGCTCTCGGGCGCCGAGGTGTACGATCCGGACAAGAATGCCTGGCTGGAGGTCCGGCCACTGACAATCCCCCGGAGCGAGCCCGCGGGGACCGTGCTCGAGGATGGGAGGGCGCTCGTGATCGGCGGCCTCGGTGAGGGCGATGTTCCTCTGGCGACCGCCGAGCTGTTCGAGCTCTTCCAGAACGGCACGCTGTGCGGCCAGGCGATCGATTGCCGGAGCGGCTTCTGCGTCGACGGCGTCTGCTGCGACACAGCGTGCGACGCCGGCGCCTGCGATACCTGCTCGGTCCGTACGGACGTGACCCCGGCAGGCGCCCGGAAGGCGGGCACCTGCGAGTTGCTGACCGGGACTCTGTGCGACGACGGCGACGGGTGCACCGTGGGCGACCGCTGCGAGATCGGCGAGTGCAAGAGCGAACCGAAGGACTGCGGGAGGTACGCGTGCGACGGCGCCACGGCGCAATGCCGGAACCACTGCGCCTCGGTCGACGAATGCGCGCCCGGGTACGTCTGCGATCGGGACCGCGCCTGCGCCGAGCCGCCGCCCGACAGCTACAACCTGGACAACAGCGGCTGCGCGCTCGCCCCTCCCGGCGCTCCGGGAGGCTCGCCCTGGCCTCCCGCGGCGCTCTCGCTGCTCGCCCTCGGCGCGCTCGGCGCCCGGCGCCGCACGCGCGGCCTCGCCTCCAGCGCTGAGCGCAGCGGGGTGAAGCAAGCGCGCTTTCGTGGCCACGAGGACGCCTGAGCAGCGCCGCGAAGGCGGCGGGCCCTGCCGGCTCTGGACGATCCGAAGCGGCAATCTCGGAGAGGCTGCAGCGCCGCCGGCGACGGCGGAGGAACTTGAAGAGCCCGTGGTGGAGCCGGGCCTGAACGACGAGAAGGCGGCGTGAAGTCTTACCGCCTGCTGTCGCGCAGCAACCCGCGCCGCTGGCCGGGCGGCGCAGGCTGCCAGCGCTCGTCGCTGCTCAGCAGCTATACGTATAGGTACTCGTGTATCGATAGGTGCATTCGTAGTAGCACCAATCGGTGATGCCTTCGAATCAGGTGGCCCGCCCGAGCATGGGCAATGGCTGTGCCATGAGGCTGTGTTCCCATGAAGCCTCTCCCCCACACACACGGCGCGCCGTTCTGCCGCATCGTCGGATGCCGTGTCGCCACGACGCCCTGGGCGGGGGCGGCACGAACGCGCCGCGTGGCCGATGTCGTTCCCACCGCGGCCGCGGTGACCCTCCCCAGATCGCGCGCCGCACACTGCAACGGTGACAGTAACAACGTTACACCGGTTGCGCGGCTCGTTCCGGAGAGCGATTCGGATCACGGATCCGCGTGCGAGGTGGCGCGGGCGCCGCGCTTCCGCCCCTGCATCCGCGACTACTGCGGCTCCACGGAGGAGACGCCCGGACCGCTGTGGCGGCGCGTGTTCCCCGTGCCGCAGGTCTTCGTCATCGTCGAGTTCGGACCGCCAATTCGCGTGTTCGACGCCGGCAGCGATCGCCGTCATTCCCTGTACCCGGCCGGCGTCGTCGCCTGGCGGAGCGCCTCGAGGAACTCCCCACGTGGGACGCGCGCTTCGACCTGATCGAGCGAGCGCTCGGCGAGCGCGTCGATGAGGCGCGGCACGAACTCGGCGTGGCGCCGTGGGCGCTGCGCGGCTCGCACTCGACGTGCAGCAGGCCGTGAGCGCTGGACAGGCGGTGGGTTGGATCGAGATCAGGCCCCGGCCTCTGATCCAGGAGCTGCCCCCGCTGCGGGACGACCTCCCTGCAGCGGTGAAGGAGCGGCTGGAGCCCCAGCGAGAAGAGCTGGCGCGCGCTCGCATACCTGGTGGCGCTGGTGGGCCACCCTGAACGCCGACTACGTGATCGAGGCGAGGCTCGGGACGGACCCAGAGCTGGCCGTGGGGCTGGCATGGCATGGTGAGAGGCCCAGCGCCGCGATGCGGTTCCAGGCGTTCGCGGTCGCGTCGACGAACCCAGGACGCGTGTTCTACATCTGCCGCAACGTCGGCCGGTGCTCGTCGCATCACCCGAGCGCAGGAGAGGGCTCAGCCTGGAACTCGCGCGGCTTGGCTTCGGCGATGCACTGGGGGCCGACGATCTGCTGGCATTCGCCTCTATAGCGGATCGTGGCCCCCGCCGTGCAAACACCGACGGGCGCGCACCGGGCGCGCTCGCCAGCGTGCCATAGACTCCACAGGGCGACCGTACGAGTTCGCCGTCGCGTGGTCAACCTACGACCGAAGAGCGACCGACACGACACGCACCACGTCCTGGATGCCTCAGGTTGGTGTGGACCCAGGAACTATGGGACGATGAGCTCCCAACGCTCAAAGACGGGAACTGTGATGCCATAGATGTTAACGGTACCACAGTTGCTGCCGCAGGTCTGGTATGCGCTGATGACGTATGCGTAGTTGTCGCGGAGGTTGCAGTCGTTGAAGCCTTCTTGCGGGCTAAAGCATTGAAGGTGCGCCCCGCTGCCAAAGTAGCTGCCAATATAATAGTTGTTGATTGTAGTGCTCGCCTGAGCGGCCAGCGCGAGTGAGGTGCATGCGGCGATCGCTGAAAATCCAATGCCAAGCCGCTTGTAAATGGTCTTCATCTTTGTTCTCCTTATGTGTGTCCGGCCCATCGAGCCGAACGTCCGCACATGAGCAATGACTGTGCCATGAGATTTCTCGACCGCCGCGGGCTCGAAGGTTCCGCAGAACAACTTATCCAAGCATTGAAGGGGCCGCCTTCACTCCACAGCCTGCGGGGCACGACGCGCAGGCGAGCAGATCGAGCGCCGCGAGCACTCCGGACGCCTCGGCCTGGAGGGCCGCCTGGCGCGCCCAGAGCGCGTCGGCCTGCTCGGAAGAGAGTCGGGGCGCGGAGGTCTGCGGGAAGCATGGTTCGCCGAGCTTACGCGGCGCGCCGTTCTGCCGCATCGTCGGATGCAGTGTCGCCATGACGGCCTGGGCGGGGGCCACACGAACGCGCCGCGTGGCCGAGGTCGTTCCCGCCTCTGCCGCGGTGACCCTCCCCAGGTCGCGCGCCGCACACTGCAACGGTGACAGTAACAACGTTACACCGGTTGCACGGCTCGTTCCTGCGGGCCGTTCGAATCACGGATCCGCGTGCGAGATGGCGCGGAACTCGCCGCGCGCGACCCGCTCGGCCAGGAACGCGCGAGCGGCCCACCCCCGCGGCGCCGTTGCCCCCAGGGCATCTCCTCAATTTCGCGTGCTGGTATGCTGTGACGCTCGAGCGATGAGCTCGGCACGGGGCGTGCTTTGACGAGAAGCACGCACGGGGGAAGCGCTCAGCGGCGAGCAACGCATCGAGGCGCCGGGATGATCCCGGGCCGATCGCTCGTCGCAGGCTCGCTCACATGCATGCGAAGCACCTCGCTCGAGGTCGACGACCACGAGCGCTCCTTCGCGGCTGAACCAAAAACGACTCGATGGAGGATATCATGATGAAGAAGATGTGTGCTGTGCTGATCCTCGGCGGCGCTGTGGGGGTGAACATGCTCGGCTGCACCGCCGCTGAGCCCATCGACCCGAGCAGCGAACCCAGCGTCGAGGACGCGCCGAGCGGCGATACGGCCGCGGTCAGGCTTCCGGCGCGGGAGCCGATCGGGGTGATCCCCGCCTCGCCGAGCACGCTCCAGGAGACCGGTGTGGTCGGCTGGAAAGTGTTCGAAGACGACCCGTACTCGTTCCAGGTTTTCGGCGTCGACGCGGCCGACAACGTGATGTCGCACGTCGCGATCCGCGTCGAGCTCTCCGACCAGGGCGAGCGCGAGGGGGTCACCGTGGAGAGCGCGTTCCCCGCGCGCGGCATGGTCCGGATCGCTAAGGATGGGGCCATCGTCGACAGCACGCTCCCGTCGAACGAGCAGGCGGCCGCGTATTTCGAGGCCATGGAGGCGGACATGCAGGGGTTCGGGCAGGTCGACGAGGCGCAGCGAGGCGCGTGGTCATGCACGATTGCAACGCTCGCGCTCACCGGCGCTTGCGGCGGGGGAGCGGTCGCTTGCGCGGCCAGCGCCCCGACCATAGCGATTGCCATCCTCACATGCGCGACCGCGGCGTCTAGCTGCTCCTCGGCGATCCCTCCGTTCATGTGCGAGTGCTTCGGGAAGTGCTGAGCCGGCAAGCCCAGTGAACCGCCTGTCTCCTCCCCATCTTCGCCGGTGGGGAGGAGGGGACCGGCGCAGGAACGACCGCACTTCGAGCGATTTCGAACGAAGCAACACGCTCGCGCGACGGGCGGAGATCTCCTCAGTACGCCGCGCCGGGGAGTCATCATGTACCGCTTCACGGCCCTCCGCGCGCTGTTCCTAGCGCTGCTCCCGCTCTCCGCCTGCGCCCTTGACCCCATGGATCCTCTCGAGGAGGGCGTTGACGAGGACGGGAGCGCGATCGTCCGTGGAGACGTCGATACCCTCCACCCCGCCGTCGTCGCGGTCGTGAGCCGGCTCGGCGCCTGCACCGGGACGCTCATCGAGGTTCGAGAAGACCGGGGCTCCGTGCTCACCGCGGCGCACTGCTGCCCTGCCTTCCCTCGGCCCCAGGAGGTCGTGTTCGGCGTCGATTGCGCGCCTCCGCCGGATAGCCCCTATCCGGCGCCGGTCCATTACGACGTCCTCCCGGGATCCATCCAGGTCGACCCGCGCTACGACGGTCGGGATCACGACTTCTGCCTGCTCCAGTTCTCCGTCGCCGAAGCGCCCTTGCTGCCAGCGCCGATCCCGCTTTCGACCCCCGAGACCGACGATCTCGATGTTGGCGATACGGTGGAGATCCTCGGCTATGGCGAGACCGAGGGCGATGCGCGCAATACCCTTCGCCGCCGCGTGGAGGTCTCCATCGATGCGCTCGACACGATCTCCCTCCGCTTCGGCCAGGTAGCGCCGGAGGGCGGCACCTGCGGCGGAGACAGCGGCGGCCCAGCGCTCGCCGGCGCAGCCGGCGCCCAGCGCGTCGCCGCCGTCACCTGGTGGGGCGATCCCGACTGCGCGCAGCTCGGCGTGAGCGGTCGGGTCGCCGCGGCGATCGAGCCGTTCATCGCTCCCTACCTCCGGTGCAGAGGCCCCGCCCCTTGCGACGATGTGGCATGCGGTCCGAACCGCGCCGGCGACCGCTGCGGCGAGGCGCCCTGGCAGGGCAGCAGCGAGGCTGCCTCCGAGCGCGCTTTCGGCTGCGCGCTGGGTGGGCTGGTCGGCGACGAGCGACGCGCCGCGCCGCTGGCCGGCGCTCTCCTCGCCGCGCTCGCCGTCGCCCAGCGGCGGCGGCGAAGCCACCGGCGCGACCCCGGTCCGCATCGGCCCCCCTCCGTCGCCAGGGGCCCTCAGCCGCCGCGGTACTCGTTCGGATCGATCCCGAACCGCTGCATCCAGCGGTGGATCTGCATCCGCGCCTTGCCCATGTCGCGCGCCACGTGGGTCACCTTGCCCTGGTGCTTCTCGAGGAGCTCGACGAGGTTCCGCCGCAGCGCCTCCGGGTCGCCGCGCTCCTCGTGGAGCGCCGGGGAGCACGGCGCCAGCGCTCCGAGGGCAGCCTCCGGCAGATGTGCCTCCCCGATGACGCCGTCGGTGGTCAGCGCCGCCGCCACCGAGAGGGCTTGCTGCAGCTCCCGGATGTTGAGGGGCCAGGGGTGCCGCAGGAGCTTGAGGCCGGCGGCGGTGCTGAGCTTGAGGTCGGTTGCGGCCGGTATGTCCAGGCGCCGCAGGATGTCGCCAACGATCACGCCGAGGTCCTCGATCCTCTCGCGCAGCGGCGCGAGCAGGTGGCGGTAGCCGGACAGGCGCGCGAGGAGATCCCCGCGAAACTCGCCGCGCAAGGCCATATGGTCGAGCGGCTTGTGTGTGGCGGCGACGATGCGCAGGTCGACGTTGACCGGCCGCGTGCCGCCCACCGGTACGACCTCGCGCTCCTGCAGCACCCGGAGGAGCGCCGCCTGCGCCGACAGCGGCAGGTCGCCGATCTCGTCGAGGAAGAGCGTCCCGCGGTTGGCGCTGCGGATGGTGCCCGGCTCGTCGCGGGCGGCGCCCGTGAAGGCGCCCTTGACATGGCCGAAGAGCTGGCTCTCGAGGAGCGAGTCGGGCAGACCGCCGCAGTTCACGGCGACGACGGGCCCCGCGCGGCCCGACAGGGCATGGACTGCGCGCGCCAGCACCTCCTTGCCGGTGCCCGTCTCACCCAGGAGCAGCACCGTGACCGGCTGGCGGGCGATGCGCTCGAGAGCGACGAGCTGCTCGGCGACCTGCGGCGAGAGCGTGGCGAAGCCGGGAGCTCTGGGAGCAAGCGCGACCGTGTCGAGGTCGGCCGCGGTTTCCGGGGCAGCGGGCAGGGCGGCGCGATAGCGCAGGAAGACAGGGCCGATCTGGATGACGTCGCGGTCGCACAGCAGCGTGGCGCCGGTGACGCGCTCGCCGTTGAGGAAGCTCCCGTTCTTCGACTGCGCGTCCTCGAGGACCCAGCCCTCGGCGCTGCGCGCGAGGAGCGCATGCGTCGACGAGATGGTGCCGCCGGGGAGACGGATCTCGAGCTGCCGGAGCTCTCCGTCGCGCTTGCGGGCCGCGACGCGCGCTGCCCCGCGGCCGATCGTGACCAGGTCGACGCCGGAAAGGCCATGCCGAGCGCCGCCGGCGAGAGGCTGATCGCAGTGCAGCACGACGAACAGGTACGGCTGCAACGGCGTCCCGGGGTGGCATCCCGTGTGGGCATCGTCCTCGACGGTCGTGGATGCGGTGGGCTCGATGGTCATGCGGCCTACCATTCTAACGCAGCCGCCGGACGAGAGCGGCGTCTCCGCCTGCGCGCGCGAGCGACCCGCGGAGCAGCTCGGCTCTCGCCGCGCTCCGGCCCGACATGCGCCCTCCGCCGCGCTGCAATGGGCGTGGTACGGCGCCCCCAGCGTGATGCTACCGCGCGGGGAGCTCGCGTCAAGCTCGCTGCGCGGGCCGCTTCGACCCGGCGCAGGCAACCGTCCCGCTCGGCGCGGGCAGTAGCCACGGACGTATTCACGAGCTCCATCCTGCGCTCCATCGGCATGCAGTAGGTCTCCACGGTCCACAGCTTCGGGTCGTCGACGCTGCGGAGCTGCTCGAGGTCGGTCCACACCCGCATGGTCCTGTCGTCAAGCCGGCGAAGATGCGCGCCCGATCGGGGGAGCGGCCCGTGGTGCGCGCCCTCCCGGGTCAGCGCGGCGCCCTCGGCGGAGGGTTCCTGGGCGCCCGTGAGCATCGAGATCTCGTCGGCCCCGAGCTGCTTGGCGATGCCAAAGTCGAGCGGTTTGCCATGCGACGATGGCAATGAGTGCACTGCGGAGGACTCCTGCAACGCGGGGGTCTGCACCGGCGCGAAGGATGTCAACTGCGCTTGCCCCAACTGCGCGCCTTACGTCTGCTTCGGCGTCTCGCAGACATGCAAGACGAGCTGCGCCTCGGTCAACGACTGCGCTTCCGGGTACGTCTGCGATCGGAACCACGCCTGCGTCGCTCCGCCGCCCGATACGGACAACCTGGACAATGCCGACTGCGCCCTCGTCTTTCCCGGCGCGCCGGGAGGCTCGTCCTGGCCTTTCGCGGCGCTCTCGCTGCTCGCCCTTGGCGCGCGCGGCGTCCGGCGCCGCAGGGCGCGGCCCTGCGTCCAACGCTGAGCGCAGCGGGGCGAAGTAAGCGCCTTCCATGGTCGCGAGGACGCTGGACGATGGCGGGGGCAGACGGTTCTGGATGACCCGAAGCGGAAAGCTCGGATAGGCTGCGACGTGGCGGATCGGCGAGGGCGGCACGGTGTACCTGTTCGATACCGAGGCCGCGGGCGTGGCGCCGGCGTTCGATACGCCGGCACAGTACCTCGAGGCGCTCGCCATCGAGCTGGAGACGGAGCCCTGGCCGTCGGAGCCGGAGCGCCTGCAGTGGCACAACGTCGGCGTCGCCGGCCTGGTCGGCGCCGCGGTCGCCGAGGTGTTCCACGCGCCGCCGTTTGCCCCGGCTTCGGGAGCGCACGGGGTCGCGTGGCTGCGCGAGCACCTCCACATCGTGGAGCAGAACACCCCCGGCTTCTTCGTTGGCACCCCGGTCACGACCACCGACGCCGACGAGGCCGTCGCCGCCCTGGAGGTGGCGCTCGCCACGAACATCGAGGTTCGCTGGTCCGGGCCCCAGCGGCGGCCGCGCGCAGGGCAGCGGCCCGTCCTGACGTTTACAATGGGACGCAACGCGCCCGACCGGGAGGTCGCGGTAGGGGGCGAGCCCGGCGACTACCGCATTGCGTCGCGGAGCGTCGGCGAACCGTGGCCATTCCGGTGAGCGCGTCATCCCCTGCGCGAGCAGGGAACGACGCCGGTCATGGATCGACTCCGGCGTCCGCTCGCCGCCACGCCGCCCCCCCCCCGCGCAGCGTTTTGCGGGATCCGGCAAAACCCTGACGCAAGAACGCGCTCCCTCTTCCCCCAACCCGCCCCCAACCCGCGCACCCGGCCGGACATTCCCAGAGCGTTTCATGGCACACACGGTGCTTTCTGCTGCGCCGGGCGTCCCGGCAACGACGAAGCCGCCTCGAGCCGCCCGCAGCCCCGGGGGACTGCGGCGCTCGTCTTAAGTCGATCATCCTTGGACAAGGAGAAGCCATGGCACAGCGGTTTGATGCACGCGCAGGCGCGTGCGGATCGATGGTCATTGCGCTGGCGTTAGGAGCTTCCGCGTGCGACGCGGACAAGGGGGGTTCCACAGCGAGAGAATCGGCCGAGAGCGGATCCATCCAGGCCGCGCTCACCGTCGGCGGCGCGCGACACGACGTCACCGCCGTCCACTACAAGGTCGTGAGCGCGAGCAGCTCGTGCAGCGATTCGGCCATCGCCGAGGCCACGAGCCCCCTCGAAGAGGAAGCGCTCCCCGGCGGCGCGCTCCCGCCGGGCTCGGGGACCCACGCCGGCGCCGGCGGCCTGTTCGTGGTGCCGCCCGGCGACTACCGCGTCTGCGCGACCCCGATGGGCTACGCCGGACCGTCGGTGGAGTGCGGGCCCGCCGAGGGGATCGCGACCGTCATCTCCGAGGCCACGACCGAGCTCTTCCTCGTCTCCCAGTGCCTCGGGGCGGGCAACGGCGGGCTCGACCCGGTCGTCGCGCTGAACGATCCGCCGGCGTTCCAGGACCTCGACGTCGCGCCGAGCAAGTTCATCACCCAGTGCGAGACGGCCACGATCACCGCGGTCGCGGAGGATCCCGACGGCGACGCGGTCTCGTACACGTGGGAGCTGGCCGCCGGCGCCGGCTCGATCACCGGCGACGGCAACACCGCCACCTTCTCCCCGGACGGCCCCGGCGACGTCACCGTGCGGGTGAGGGCCACGGATGCCCTGGGCGGCAGCGCCTCGCTGACCTTCCCCATCCACGTCTCGGCCTCGGACTGCGGCTCGACGGACTGCCAGGTCTTCGGCTCCGACGCCTTCGGGTACGTCGGCTGCTCGCGCGTCGAGGAGGTCCCGTCGTGCGATGACATCGCGTTCACCGGAAACTTCGCCTGCAACGAGGATGATTGCCTCAGCAGCGTCCCGCTCCCCTTCGAGTTCAATTACTACGGGACCCCGCAGTCGACCGTGAACATCGTGTCGAACGGCAAGCTCGGCTTCCCGGGCACGACGTCGTTCGGCAACAGCTGTACCCTCGAGCAGCAGACAATCGCGCCGTTCTGGGACGACCTCTACCCGCCGATCGGCGGCGTCTGGTACCAGACGCTGGGCACGGCCCCGTCGCGCCGCTTCGTCGTGCAATGGCTGACTCCGCACATCGAGGGCGGCGACCAGCTGGACATCCGCGCGGTGCTGTTCGAGGGCTCGAACGACATCCGCTTCTGCTACGCGAACACCGCGGTCAACAACCCCTCCGTCGATCACGGCGCGAGCGCGACCGCCGGGATCTCGGGCGATACGAGCAGCCTCGTGTACTCGTGCCAGAGCCCGGCGCTCACGAACGGCCTGACCCTCGAGTTCGATTACCCGGGCGGCTCCGAGACGTGCAGCGACGGCATCCAGAACCAGGGTGAGACCGGCGTCGACTGCGGCGGCCCGTGCGCGCCCTGCGGCGGCACCGCGGTCGAGTTCTCGGAGGACTTCAGGCAAGGCGAGTGGTCGACCGACCAGTGCGGCGCCTGGGACGCGTTCCGCGCGTCGCTCACGGGCTCGTACTCGGCCGTCACGCTCCGCGGCAGCCTGGACCCCGACGGCGTGACCTGCAGGGGCGCGGCGGCGAACACGCTCTGCCAGGCGCTCCACAGCGGGATGCCCACCGGGCCGATCGAGTGCGACGGCCGGATCTGGACCGTCGGCACCAACTGCGGCCCCGATGGGGTGGTCGAGCTCACCGCGGACGGCGCGGAGTGCAGCTGCGACAGCAGGTACGTCGCGCGGCCGTGCGTCGGCAACGAGAACTGGGGCGGCGTGAACAGCGACTCGTGCTTCCCGCCGAGTCAGACGATCTCGGTCGTGTGCGAGGGCGAGGGCGGCCCCGCGCCCACGTGCGATGACGGCCTCCAGAACCAGGGCGAGACGGGCGTCGACTGCGGCGGCCCCTGCGCGCCCTGCGGCGGCGCCACGGTCGAGTTCTCGGAGGAGTTCACGCAGGGCTCGATGTCCGCCGGGCAGTGCGGCGCCTGGGACGCGTTCCGCGCGTCGCTCACGGGCTCGTACTCGTTCGTGACGATCCGCGGCAGCCAGGACCCCGACGGCGTGACCTGCACGGGCGCGGCGGCGAACATGCTCTGCCAGGCGCTCCACAGCGGGACGCCCACCGGGCCGGTCATGTGCGACGGCCGGAGCTGGGCCGTCGGCACGGACTGCGGCTCACCCGGCGTGGTCGAGATCTCCGCGAACGGCGATACGTGCGCGTGCAGCGACGGGTACATCGCGCGGCCGTGCATCGGCAACGAGAACTGGGGCGGCGTGGCCGGCAGCACCTGCTGGGCGCCGAGCCAGACGATCTCGGTCGTCTGCGGCGGTGAGGGCGGCCCCGTCCCCACGTGCGATGACGGCCTCCAGAACCAGGGCGAGGCGGGCGTCGACTGCGGCGGCCCGTGCGCGCCCTGCGGCGGCACCACGGTCGAGTTCTCGGAGCAGTTCACGCAGGGCGAGACGGCGTTCGAGCAGTGCAGCGCCTGGGACGCGTTCCGCGCGTCGCTCACGGGCTCGTACTCGTCCGTCACGCTCCGCGGCAGCAGGGATCCCGACGGGGTGACCTGCACGGGCGCGGCGGCGAACACGCTCTGCCAGGCGCTCCACGACGGGACGCCCACCGGTCCGATCGAGTGCGACGGCCGGACCTGGACCGTCGGCACGGACTGCGGCCCGCCCGGCGTGGTCGAGCTCACGGCGGACGGCTTCGAGTGCAGCTGCAGCAGCACGTACGTCGCGCGGCCGTGCGTCGGCATGGAGGCCTGGGGTGGGGTGAACAGCGACTCCTGCTTCCCGCCGAGCCAGACGATCTCGGTCGTGTGCGCGGGCGAGGGCGGCTCCGCCCCCACGTGCGACGACGGCATCCAGAACCAGGGCGAGACGGGCGTCGACTGCGGCGGTCCGTGCGCGCCCTGCGACAGCGGCCTGTGCGACTCGGCGACCGAGGTCGAGTTCGATGGGCGCTGCTATTACCTGGATGGCTCGGGCGCCGCGTGCCAGTCCGGCTACACGCTGGCTCCGCAGAGCGTGCTGAACAGCATCGCGAACCGGTTCGTGGGCAAGACGTACAAGACCCAGCCGTCGGGCAACTGCTGCATCGCGCACAGCGAGCAATCGACCGAGCTCCAGGACTGGGGCATGGATTGGGATGCTTGCAACATGCCTGGCCCGTTCGCGACGGGCCCCATGCTGGGGGGCGCCGGCTGCACCGACGTGCTGATGGGGAGCTCGACCCAGCTCACGCTGTGCATGAGCCTGTGAGCGGCTCGTGACCGGCTGACGCGCGGCAGAGGGCGGCGCGGGGCCTCCGGGCGCCGCGCCGCTCTCGCCGCCGCCGCGGTCGACCGCGGCCGGGAGCGCGCTTGAGCCCTGCGCGTTCGGGTGAGGGCGACCTGGATCGTCAGGGGACGATCCAGGTCGCGTCAGCGACGACATCCGGTACACTGCGGCGTCGAACGCCGGAGGACGGATGGCGCAGCTCGTTCTGGACAACCTGGAGCCGGAAATCGTGGAGAAGCTCGAGCTCCGCGCGAAACGGCTTGGCACGACCCCGGAGAAAGAAGCCTCGAGGCTGCTTCGCGAGCGGCTCCGCGCCGAGCCGGATCCGAGCATCGCCGAAGGGCGCGACCCGGGAGCGGGCGAGGCAGGATTGGATCCGCGGTTCGTGCGGCTGCACGGGTTTCTCGTCTTCAACGGCGAGATCGCGGCCGAGGACATCCCCGATCATCGCTCGGAACGCGACGAACGCATCGACGCGATCGTGAAGGGCTCCGGTGAAGGTCGCCTTTGACACGTCGGTGCTCGCCGCGGCCCTGGTCGCCTCGCACCGGCATCATGCGCGCGCCATGGTGTGGCTGAGCGCGGTGTCCGAAGGGACGCTCGACGGTGTGGTGAGTGTGCATGCGCTCAGCGAGCTGTGGTCGGTCCTGACGAAGCTCGTCTCGTCGAGCGTCGCGTGCAACGGTCGGGAGCACAGCAGGTATCGCACAGAGCTCAGGAATGGAATCATGGGTTCGTCGTCGTGGCCCCCGTGCGCGCAGGTGAGAGCACCACGGACGGGGTGGGTACCAACCACGAACGAGCTCGGATCGGACAAGAACTAGGCGGCAGGCCCTCCGGCCACGGCCGCGTTCCCGGCGGCGATCGACGGCGGTGGGTCCCACGCGGGCTCCCGCATTGGATCGTTCGATCGATCGGATCGATCCATCTGCTCAGCGCCGCCCCGCAGTGAGCCCCCTTTTCCGCGCGCTCCGCCGTCGCCGCAGGACTCCGCCCTCCTGGCACGCGCGGTGCTCGGGTAGCCGACGCGAGAGGAACGACGCGAGACGAACGCCGCGCGAGGCCCGACCGTGGTGGGCCTCCGGCGCTCGCGCGAGGGCGGAGCTGTCGGCTCCGAACGCGGTTGCGTGGAAAGGCGAGGGTATCATCGATGATCATCAAGAGCATTCCCGGCGTGATCTCCCTGGCGGCGGCGCTCGCGCTCGGCGCGGGGTGCAGCTCCCCCTGCAGCGACGCCTGCGAGACGTTCGTCGGCAAGACCCAGAGCTGCGGCCTGGGAGGTCCCTCGGGGGACGCCGAGATCGACGCTTGCGCGAAGGCGCTTCAGGAGACGTATACGGACGACACCTGCGACATGATGTCGAGCTCCATCGAGTCCCAGAGCTGCGAGAGCTTGAAGCAGAGCCTCTGCGGCGATCCGAGCACGGCCCAGCATTACAACTGCAACTGAGGCGCTCGAGCCGCAAGGAGGGATCGATGGAACGAGGGTATTTGCTCGGTTCGTGCGCCGCCGTGCTCTTCGCGCTCTGCGCGAGCGCCTGCGGCGGCTCTGCGTCGAACCTCAGGCCGGGAGCGATCGCCAAGGACCAGGGCGCGATCTTCGGGCGCGTCCGGGTGCTCAACAACGGCAAGGACATCACCGGCGACTGCGACGTCTACTTCGGCGGCGACGAAGAGGCCCGGAGAGCTCAGCCGGACCCGCCGCCCGGCGGCGGCGATGGATTCGCAGGCAGGTTCTCGAGCTCCGCCGGGGCTCCGGGGGGCGCGGGCGCTTCGATCGTGTCGCTGGACGAGACCGGCTGGATCTTCACCACCCGCGCCGCCGGCAAGGCCCATCTCAAGCAGGTGTCCTGCTCGGTCGACTCGCTGGCCAAGATCCCGCTCTACACCGGGAGCGAGCTCGGGTTCATCGTCGAGGGCGGCGACAGGATCGCGTACTTCGGCGACATCGTGGTGGAGTCGCATATCGAGGAGCAATCGAACGCGGTCGGGGCGTCCGTGCTGCTCGCGAGCGCCGGAGGCCTCATCGGCGCCGCCATCGCGGGCGCGATCGAGGTCGCCGACGCGGCCTCGCGCGGCGCGCCCCAGCCCGCCGAGCTCGCGGTGGCCGATCGCCTCGGCGACGCCGTGCGCGAGCTCAAGAGCCGATACGGCGAGGAGGGCGGGGCGCTCAAGCCCTACCCCTCGCTGGCGGGCGGGGGCTTGTTCGCGGGCGGGGGCGAGCCCCCGAGCTCCGACCCGCCCACCACCGCCGCCGGATTCACGCTCGGCCAGAACATCGGCGCCGCGCAGGCGCGCTGCACGGGCGCCGGCCTCGAGTGGCAAGACCTCGGCGAGGGGCGGTCCTGGTGCGGCGGCGCGCCGGTCGACCCCGGCGTGCCGGCGACGGTGAAGCTCACCGCGTGCGCGGGGAAAGTCTGCGAGATCTCGCTGGACGCGGGCGCCGACGGCGAGGCGTGGGCCACGCTCGCGCAGCGGTTCAACAAGCTCTCCCGGAGCTTCGAGGCGACGTTCGGCACCCCGGCCCAGCGCCGGCTCGATCCGATCGACGGCTGCACCGACGGGATCAAGGCGTGCTTCGACGCGGGCCGCGCGCGCAGGGGAGCGGCGTGGAGCTGGCCGGGCGGGCGGTACGTCTCGATGTCGCTCCACGGCGGGGCGGGCGGCGACGCGCCGCGGCTCGTCGTCGTCTACGGCACCGCCGCGCAGGCCGACGGGAAGCGGTAGACACCGCGGGTACAGCGCTCCTCGGCACGGGGCGGCCGCGTGCCCGGATCTCACCGCATTACCTGGAGGCGCTCCGGCCGATCACGCCGCGGAGGGCGCCATGCGGCCCGACGCCGATGCGCGCCCCGAGCGCGCGCGCAGGGGGGTCGTGGTAACTCTGGCCAAAGGCCATGTCCGCCAGCGATCCCACGGTCCGCCCGCCCGCTGCGCCTCGCGAGCGAACGCGGGCGCACGTCTACTGCCGCCCGCCCGAGCCGGTGGTCTTCCCGGCGTCCGAAGAAGCGCCCGAGACGAATCGCCACCTGGAGCTCCGCACCGCGCTGTACCTGATCCTCAAGCGCGAGCTCGCGCAGGGGGCGACCCTCGGGTCGAACCAGTTCGTCTACTGGGATCCGACGACGTCGAGGAAGCGGCTCGCCCCCGACGCCTTCGTTCGGCTGGGCGTGCCCCACCGGACGTTCCGCACCTGGAAGACGTGGCTGCACGGGGCGCCCGACCTCGGGGTCGAGATCGTGAGCGAGTCCGATGAGGGCGAGCCGGACTGGGATGAGAAGCTCGCGCGCTACCGCGCCTCGGGCATCCGCGAGGTCGTGCGCTTCGATCCAGACGACCGGGCGCGGCCGATCCGCATCTGGGACGCGCTCGACGGCGACCTCGTGGAGCGGTCGGCGGACGACCCGGATCTCCGCGCGTGCGAGGCGCTGGGGCTCTGGTGGACCGTGGTGGAGGACCCGTCGATCGGCCCGATGCTCCGGCTCTCGCGCGACCGGGAGGGCGGTGACCTGCTGCCGACCCCGGACGAGGCCGAGGCCCAGGCGCGCGAGGCCGAGGCCAGGACGCGCGAGGCCGAGGCCCAGGCGCGCGAGGCCGAGGCCCAGGCGCGCGAGGCCGAGGCCCAGGCGCGCGAGGCCGAGGCCCAGGCGCGCGAGGCCGAGGCCCAGGCGCGCGAGGCCGAGGCCCAGGCGCGCGAGGCCGAGGCCCAGGCGCGCGAGGCCGAGGCCCAGGCGCGCGAGGCCGAGGCCCAGGCGCGCGAGGCCGAGGCCCAGGCGCGCGAGGCCGAGGCCCAGGCGCGCGAGGCGAACAAGACGCTGGAAGCCGAGGTGGCGGCGCTGCGGGCACAGCTCGCGGAAGCCAAGGGGAAGCGGCGACCACGGCGACGCTCCCCGGGTTGACCTGAGGGGTCGAGCACCGTCCCGTCACGGCAGCGCGCGGCGCTCCGCCGGAGGCGGCGAGCCACGCGCCCGCGACGTCGCGCGCCGCGCCGCAGGGGGTCGACCACCCGCGCCAGCGCCGTCGGGCTCGCCGTCCTCTCGATCGCCCCCGATGAGCGCGCGCACGGCGAGCTCGCGCGCGTCGCGCGGCTCGGCTCGGCTCGCCCCATCAACCCCCTTCCTCGCTCGGCGATCACCCCCAGTCCGGACTCACAGCGACGGGGACTCCACCCGCTCTCCCCTGACGCCGCGCGCGCTCTCCGCCGCGCGCAGCGCTGCTTCTCACTTTGCGCAAATCGCTAGCTCAGTTTGCGCACCGGTCGAGTAACAGCGCCTCTGCGCAGCCGGGGAGTCGCCGGCGCGCGCGCCTCCCCCCGGTCGATGGCTCGCTGACAACCTCAAGTTTTTGCTGAGGATTCCGCCGCCTCTCACGTGACACGCGCCTCCGCGCGCCGCGCCCAGGGCCCGCGGCGACCCCCTGGTACGGCACATGCGATATCCCCCTGCGAACGGTCGACGCCGCTCTCACGAAGGTTCCGGCAAGCGCTCACGAGGAGCCCGTCCTCAACAGCGATTGCCGCCGGCCAGCGTGGGCCCGGACTGCCACTCATGATCTCATGATCGGCAGTCAGGCCGCCGAGCGGATCGCCCGCGGAAATCCCTGCAACAGCAGCCCTCCGGCTGCTCGATGGAGAGGTGCGATCATGACTCATCACGCCCTGAAGTCTCTCGGTCTGTCTTCGCTCTTCCTCGCCGGCCTCCTCTCGATGCTCTCCGCGACCGCGTGCGTCGCGTCCGGCGAGGAGAGCCCCTGTGCCCTCGGCGATACGGCCGAGGACGAGCGCGGCGAGGGCGCCTGTGATGACGCGGACGACGAGGAGAGCGCGGGCGAGGAGGCGCCCTCCGACGAGGAGGACGCCCCGCGCCCGGAGGCGCCCGCGAGCGCGCCGCAGGCGCTGCCGGTGTGCTCGCCGTTCTGCGATCGCATCTGAAGCCCGGTGAGACCGGCGCCCGCGCGCCGGTCTCGCCGAGCTCAGGGGGACAGCCGCGACTGTAGCCACGTCGCGCAGGCCCGCTCCCACCGCTCGAACGGCGCGCGCGCCTCCAGCGCCGCGCGCGCCGCGGCGTGCTTGCCGGCCATCCGGTAGGCGAGCGCGCGGTGGTACGCCTCCCCGAACGAGCTCGGCGCGCCCACCCGGCCGAGCCAGTCGGCGGCGGCGTCGGGATCCGTCCACAGGTACGCGCCGGCCACCGCGGTGGCCACGTGCGGGTTCTTCGCCGCGCCGTCCTGGAACTGCCGCTCCAGCACGGCGAGGCGCTCCTCCAGGCGGGCGTTCTCCGGCTCCCCCTTCTGCCGCGCGACGCGCAGGAGCCCCCGGATCGAGGCGGCCTCGAACGGCCTGTCGGCCTTGGCCCCGGCGTCGGCGGCGAGCTCCTCCGAGAGCTCCCGCCGCGCCTCGTCCAGCCGATCCTGGCGCAGCAGCACCGCCGCGCGGAGCAGGTGGGCCCCCGGCTCCGGCAGGACGCCCATCCGGCGGCTGACGCCGCGCGCGCCGAGCGTCTGCTGCTCGTCCTCGAAGGCGAGGAGCCGGAGCGACATCCGGTCCGCGACCTCCCACCGGTCCTCGCGCACGGCGAGCATGATGCGATGTCGCAGGACCCGCCCCGACAGGCTGCGATCCAGCTCGATCGCCTGCTCGGCGACCTGGTCGACGAGCTCGTTCTGGCACGTCTCGTCGTAGAGGCGCGCGAACACGAGGAGCACGTCCGCCGAGCCGGGGTCGGCGTGGCGCGCGGCCTCGCAGGCGTCGAGGGCGGCCTGGTTGTCGGCGTCCGTCGCGTGGCCCTGGGCCTGGCGCTTCACCTGGAGGACGCGGCAGCGCATGACGAGCGCCTGCGCGTCGTCGGGCGCGCGCGCGAGGGCGCGATCGAGGTCGCCGAGGGCCGAGGCGTACAGCGATGGCTCGCCCTCGGCGTAGGCGTGCAACGACTGGAGATAGGCCCGCTCCGCAAGCGCCGGCACGTACCCGGGATCGGCGGAGAGCGCCTCGTCGAGCAGGCGCTTGCCCTCGGCGTGGTGATGAGGCCGCGGCGCGGGGCCGATCAGCGTGTGGTACTGGAGCAGCCTCGCCCGGGCCGTGGCGTCGCTCGTGCCGCGGGCGGCGCGCTCCCGGCGGTGATGGTCCCGCCACACGAGCCGGACCTCGTCCTTCGCGCGGTCGCGCAGCGCCTCGAGCAGCCGCGGCAGGTCGCCCGGGTCGCCGTCGATCTCGATCGGCTCGCCCGCGACGGGGCCGTCGGTCGCGCGGAGCTGCGCCGAGAGGCGGAGGCTCGCCCCGACGCGCTGCAGGGTGCCCGTGACGACCCAGGCCGCGCCCCGCCGCAGCGCCTCGGCCGCCGGATCGCCGGGCCGGGCCGAGTCGAGCGCGCGCACCTGCGGCAGGGTGCGGAGGCCGCCGAGGATCGTCTCCGCCGCCCCCTGGCCGAGCCCGTCCCAGGAGGGGTCCTCGGTCAGGTTGTCGAACGGCATCACCACGAGGGCAGGGCGGGTGTCCTCGGAAGGGGCCGAGCGCGCGCCCTGCGCCCCCTCCTCGGGCGGGGCGACCCGGAGCGAGGCGGCCTGCCCGCCCGCGCCGGCGCGAAAGGCCACGGCGGCGAGCCCGATCGCCGACGCCGCCGCGACGGCCGCGCCGACCCGCCGCCAGCGGGGCTTGAGCGACGCGCGGCCGCCCGCGGACGCCGCGTCCGCCGCCGGCACCGACGGCCGGACGCCCACGGTCGTGGAGTCCAGCGTGGTCGACAGCGCCGCCCGATCGCCCGGGAGCGTCGTGCTCGTCGCGCCGGCCAGCGGGGCCTCGCGGCCGAGCGGCAGGGTCGTGCCCGCCGCGTCGAGGGGGTCGCCCGCGGCGGCCAGGGGGGCATCCGCGGCGGCCAGGCGGGGCTCCGCGTCCAGATCGGCGATCACCGCCGCGAGCGCGGCCGCGAAGCTGCCGGCGGCCGGGAAGCGCTCTTCGGGGCGCTGGGCCATGGAGCGCGCGAGCAGCGCGTCGAGCGCGCGGACGGCGCTGGCCGGCAGCGCCAGCCCCTCGAGGCGCTGCGGCGCGTCGCGCAGGATGGCGCTCACGACGGTGGCGGGGGCGCCGCTGCCGAAGGGGGAGCGGCCGGCGAGCAGCTCGAAGCCGAGGATGCCGAGCGAGAAGATGTCGCTGGCCGGGCCGAGCGGCTCGCCGCGGAGCTGCTCGGGAGACATGTACGCGAGCGTGCCGACGATGCCGTCGGTGGACGCCTGGGCGAGCGCGCCCCGCGCGAGGCCGAAGTCCGCGACGAGCGCCTGCCCGTCGCGCCGTACAAGCACGTTCTCGGGCTTGAGATCGCGGTGGATGATGCCCTGGTCGTGCACCGCGGCGAGCCCGCTCGCCACCTGCTGGAGGAGCGAGAGCGCCCGCCTCGGCTCCAGGGCGCGCTCCAGGAGGACGGCCCGCAGCGTCTTGCCCTCGACGAGCTCCATCGTCAAAAAGCGCAGCCCGTCGGCCTCGCCCAGATCGAAGACGCGGCAGACGTTGGGGTGGGAGATCTTCCGCGCCAGCTTCAGCTCGCGGCGGAAGCGCTCCACCACGACCGGCTCGCACGACCCGCCGGCGAGGAGGACCTTGACGGCGACCTCCTCGTCCACCGCGCGGTCCAGGGCGCGCCACACGGCGCCCATGCCGCCCGCGCCGAGCTGGGAGCGGAGCTCGAACCGGCCGGCGATGACGTGCCCCGGGGCGAGGGCGGCGACGGCGGCCGCGCCGGGGACGGGGAGCGCGTGGGGGGCCGTCGATGCGCCGAGGACCGGTGGGGCGCCGGGCGCGGTCGGGATGTCGGACGACTTGTGTCGCACCATGATCAACGACACAGCCTATACGAAAACTCCGTGAGTCGTTGGGGATCGTGCTTCGGGGGCGGGGCTCGTGCGGCCTTCGCGCGGGAAGGGGGCGGAGGGGGCGCGAGGTGTGCGGTGCTCGGGGCTCCACCCACCCCGCCAGCGCTGCGCTGGTACCGAGTCGTCCAAGGACGAATTTGCGGCGCCGAATCGTCGCGATCCGTGGAATCCGCCGGCATTTCAGGGAGGCGTGACGACGGATCGCACCCCTTCAGAGGGCATGGACCCAACCCGGGCCCAACGGTCGGGCCTTGGGCTTCGGGAGCTGGCGCCGGCCAACACGTCGTCTCGTGCCGTCGTGGTCGCCTCGCTCGCCGAGACGCTCACCCGCGCGGTCGCACTTCGAACGGCGTGCGCCGCGAATCTGCTCGAGCGTTGGTGGCGTTCGCCTTTCGATTTCAGCGGAGATACGGACTCAACGCCTGGAACCAAACATCGGCCATGCGGTTATACCCTGCCTGGTTCGGGTGGAGATTGTCGGCGAGGAGGGACTGCTTGTAGTTCGTGTCGTTGGTGAACGCTGTGTACATGTCCACCAGCACGATGTGCTGCCCCTTGCTGACGCGCGTCGAAACCAGGTCGGGCATGGCCGCGTTGTAGGCCTTGATGGCGTTGTTCGTGCCGTCCGTTCTCGACGGCACGATCTGCGCGAGCACCACGAGGATGTTCGGATCACGCATGAAAATCGAGTCGAGCAGCTTGCCCAGGCGATTCGGTGCGTCCGCAGTGTTGATGTTACCGTTGATGTCGTTCGTTCCGATCATCAACGTAATGATGTTGGGCTGGTAATTCGGAATGCTGGTGCCCACGAGCTTCGCGATGCCGTTGTTGCCCTCGATCGTCCAGCCGCCGTGACCCTCGTGGTTCCTCGGGAACGTCACTCCGTCCACCATGGGCACGCTGTAATCACTGGCGGAACCGACGAAGGTGATGTCGCGGTCCGCTTCGAGCGCGAGGTGGAACAGCGGGGCGCGGTAGCCGCCGGCGACGTTGAAACCCTGCGTGATTGAATCGCCGAAGGGCATGATCTTACAGGGGCCGCTCGCCGGGCAGGGCTGGAATGCCGGGCCGCCGCCCGCGCCAGCGCTGCCCCCTGCACCTCCGTCGCCCCCTGCACCTCCGTTGCCCCCTGCACCTCCGTTGCCCGCGGTACCTCCGCCACCGTCGGATACGCCGTCCATGCCACCCGAGCCTGCTCCGCCGGCGCCCCCGCCGGCCGCGCCCCCGCTGGTTGCGCTCGAGCCGGAACTGCCGGGCGAGCCGCCGCCACCCGACGCTGTCCCGCTGCCGCTCGTGGTCCCCGTCGTCGTGCCCGGCGAGTCGGCGCCGTCACTGCACGCTGCGACGAGCAGCACCACACACGCGAGGACGGCGGAAGAAGAGAATTTCAGGCGGTGTACGAGCATCTGCTACGCATAGCACGATCGCGTACTCCACCGCGATTGTGGAGCGCAGCTTATCGAAGTTACCGTCGTCGTTGAAAAATTTCATCGCGAGGGGAAGTGCGTCTGGACGGCGGCGCTCTTCGCGGCCACGCGGCGCCCGAGCGCGAACGGCGGTTACACCGGCGCACCTCGTATTCGGCTCTGCGCCCGACGGCCCACGCCTGGTCCGCCTCGGTCCGACCCTCCGAGCACGGCCCGGCCCAGTTTTCGCTAGTGACCGCGCGATCGACGGCTCGTGCGCGACGAGGTACGCGCGGCGGCGCGGGCGACGACGACCGCGCCGGCTAGCACCAAACGCCCTCATAGCCCTTGCCGCTGCCAGAACGCACTTCCGCAGCCCTCGGCAGCACAGGCCGTGCGTCTGATGGCGGCTGACCCCTGGCGGCGAACCCCATCACGACGTGGCGCCCGCCGAGCCACGGCAAGGCGATCTCGGCGGCGTTGAAGCGTTGGACGAGGGGGCGGAGCCAGACTCGACGGGGCAGGAAGGCTAGTACAGCGTTCCCCAAGTTCGTCCCTGGTTGGGCGCCCACCATAGGCCGCCGGAGAGGTTCCGGGAGAGGCAAGACAACCGGCGACATCCATGCCGAGAAAGCCCGCCATGCAATCGAAACGCTCTGCCACCGCCGCCGCCGGCGTCACGAAGCCGCCACGCCGGGAAGAAAGAGCGCCAACGCCTCGGACCTCGGGGCTGCCTCATCGTGGGCGACGCGGTGCTGGCTCGTTCGTGCGCTTCAGTCTGCGGTGAGGCGCACCCGGATCGTCGGCGGCGGCGGCGCGGCGGCGATGGCCAGGGTGACGGACCGGCCATCGGCGAGCGACCACGAGGCGCTGCCGGTCACCTTGCCGTCGGCCACGCAGCCGAGGAACAGCTCCGCGGCGTTGCACTCGTCGGGGACCGCGAAGCTGCGCTGCTGCGGCTTGCCGTAGCGCCGGATCAGCGCGATCTCGGCCTCGCGGAGCGCGCTGGCCCAGCCCTGCGCGTCCGCGGGCGGACGGACGATGAACTCGACCGCGGAGAGCCGGTCCTCCACGAACTCGAGCTCCGCCGATGCGCCCGCCGGGAGCCCCGCGAACGGCGCGCCGCTGCAGCGGAGGACGCCCTCGCCCTCGCTCCATTCGTGTCCAGCCCGCCGGCAGGTCGCGGCGGCCTCCTCCCTGGAGGCGCCGAGGGCGAGCTCGACGGGCTCGGGCGCCGGGGGCGGGGAGGGGACGATGCGGACCGGCGCGAGCGGCACCTCCGAGCTCTCCTCGGCCTTGCGGAGCTGCTGCTGGCGCTCGTGAGCGCGCTGGCACTCGTCCGCGACGTAATAACCATAGATCGCGGAGGCTCCATAGAGGGCCATCCCGGCGACGTGGACGCCGACGGCGATATCGCGCGTCTCGGGAGGGACGTCCTCCGCGTAGACCCCGCTCCCGCTCGCGGCCATCGCCATGTACACGGCGTTGCCGGCGACATCGATGCTATCCAGGACGGGCCAGAGGACGCTCTTGTCGCACCTCAGGTTCGTCGTGGTGTCCACGTTCTCTGGAGCGACCGTCGGTCCGCGGCTGAACATGAGCGAGCAGCCGGAGCATGATAACCCGAGCCAGATCGCGACAAGCGCCGCCGGCCGCGTTTGAGTGCACAGTTTCATATCCATACCTCTCGACGCAGGAAAGAGGAGATCGCCTGCTGGGCGGGCATCTGGCGCCGCCGCAGGGGAATCGGGGGATCAGGGGAACAGGACGAGCCGCGCCCCGAGGCTCAGCCAGGCGTGAAGCGCTGTCTCGGCGATCTGCCCGCTCGCGCCGGGCACCTCGACGCCGTTCAGCTCCATCGTCATCGACGAGTATTGAGCCAGCGACAGATCGAGCACCGGCCCGGCGCCGAGCGCGCTGCTGAGCCGGAAGTCGACGCCCGCCATGAGGTGAGCGAGCTCGACACCCATCAAGGACATGCTCGCGTTCCCGCCCGGGCCGCGCATGGAGATCGTCGAGATCTCCAGGCCGAGGCCGTAGCCGAGCCAGGGATTGACCTTGCCTGCCGGATGGAGGTGCACCTGCACCTCGGGTCCGATCCGGAAGGTCTGGGCGTCGCAGGAGAGGCCGCTCGAGCTGCACTGCGCGTCCGCCGCGCTGCCCGGCCCGCCGAACCCCAGTCCCGCATAGAGCCCGAAGAAGACGCTGTCGCCGGATTTGACGCCCACTTCGATCAGTACGGGCACCTGCCCTCCGAACGAGCTCGAGAGCTCGTCCGCGCCGGCGCCCGTCGCGTCGCCCATCGGGATCGCGTAGCCCGAGCGGACCGCCATCTGAACCCCCCTCGCCGCCGGCAGGGCGCCGTCCGCAGGCTCCTTCACGGGCGGCGCGTCGAACGCGGGATCCTCGAAGGATGGAGCGTCGTACCCGAGGGTCATGACGGGCGGAGCGCTGCCCGTCGGCTCTGCAGCGGCGGGCGCGCCTGTCGCGGGCGCGGCCGGCGAAGGAGGCGGAGCCGCCGCGACGGGCGCCGCCATGTCGGCCTCGCGATCCGGCGGGAGCAGGTCAGCGGAACCCGGGGCGGCGATCTCCGGCGAGCGCGGGCCCTCGTGCGGCGCGACGCCCGGCGGCGGCCGAGGCGCGGGCGCCTGCGCGAGGACCGGGCCCGCGAGGAGCAGCGTGAGCGCGAAAGAGAGCGCGGCGAGCGCTATGGGACCCTGCACCAGAGTTGCCATCGGAATACCTCCAGGCCAGCGCGGCGAATGACAGAGAGCTCGTCAGGTGGATCGACGGGCGGGTCGCGTCGGCCGGACGATCGGCAGGCAGCGCGCTCATCTCCTCGGTCCAGGACGTTCCCGTCGTCGTCTGTCTCAGCCGTCACCGTTAACAGTCAGCGTCAGCAATCCGCGCGCCAGCGCGCCGCGACATGCCACCTCGAGAGGCCCGCGCGTGTCGCCGACGCCGGTATCCGCGCGCGCCTCCCGCGGCGCTGCAGGCCCGACCCGGCGGAGGTGATCGTTCGATCGATCGGATCGATCGTTCGATCCACCGCCCGGCACGCCGGGCGCCACCCCGCGCGGCGCCAGTCCCGGCGCCGCAGCGGGCTCCGGCGCGCGCGATCTCCCGCGAAGACCGGCGAGCGCACGGCGCACGCCGGCGGCGCCCCCGGGCCGCGCCCGCGGCTTCGGCGCAAGATCTCCCGCGCGTCCGCGCCGGCATGGCGGTTGCCATGATGGGGCGAGGATGGTCGGACGCCGATGCGCGGCGCTCTCGGATGCGTCGCCTGCTGCGGCGCTCCGCGCCATCGCAGGCATCGACCGCCACACGCAGCCCTGACGGCGACGGGGATCTCGCGACCTCGTTCGGCGCGATCGACGTCGACGCCAGGCTGGGCTCCCCGCGCCGAGCAGGCAGAAGGATGGGATGATCAGATGAAGTTCACGTGGTTTCCTCTCGGATTGGCGCTCCTCTTCTCCGCGGGAGCGATGACGACGATCGGATGCGCGTCGCCCGTGAGCTCGCACGACGAGCAGGCGGTCGGGATGGTCAGCCTGCCGCTCGTGACGTCGGCGGGAGGCGAGTTCCGCCTCCATGGCGCCGTGTTCACCATCCACTCGACGAACGGCGCCCACGCCGCCACCCTCGACTCCGAGAGCGAGCCGGGCGCGGAGACGCTGACGGCGACGCTGTTCCAGGGGCCCTACACGGTCCGCCTGGCCGACGGCTGGGAGCTCGCGCGGGTCGAGCCGGACGGCACGGAGTCCCCCGTCTCCGCGGCCCTGCTCTCGCCGAACCCCCAGACGTTCGAGATCAGCGCGTCGGCGATGACCGACATCTCGTTCACGTTCACGACGGGGCAGGGCACCATCACCCTCGGCGACGGCTCGGTCGGCATCAGCTTCGATGTCGCCCCGAACGAGGATCGGGGGGAGTGCAACCTGGTCTCCTCTTACTACTATTACAACTACTGTCCGACGGGGCAGACCTGCCTCCTCGCCGACTCGAGCGGCCGCACGTTCTGCGCGTCGCCAGGCTCGCTGCCGGTGGGCTCTCCGTGCACCTCGGACCAGTGCGTCGCGGGCGCCCAGTGCCTCAAGGTGGATCCGGCGAACCCGGATCAAGGCTCCTGCGTGAAGTTCTGCCGCGTGAGCAGCACGACGTTCGGCGTCAACTGCCTGAGCCTCGGCCTCCCGGACAGCGACCTCGGCTTCGAGGGGCCGGCGCCCGAGGGGACCTGCGATCTCTTGACCCAGACGGGCTGCGCCGAGGGCGAAGCGTGCCAGTACACCTCCGGCAGCTTCGCGAGCTGCGGTGTCCCGGGCTCGACCCCTCCGGGCGGGGCCTGCTCCGGGGAGACCTGCGAGGCCGGGTACGACTGCTATAACGGCACGTGCACGCAGATCTGCAACGCGAGCACGTGGTATGTCGGCCAGCCGGGCTGCTACTACTGCGAGAACGTGGGCACCGGCAACGCCGGGCGCTGTTACTACTAGCCTCCTCGGCGCTGCCCCGCGTCGCGTCCGCGCCGCGGCGGTCGATCGACGCCTGCGCGCCGGCGCGCCGGTCGAGGCCGCTCGCCGCCGGGCGCCGCGCTGCGGGGAGGCCCGCGGCGCGGGCTGGCCGAGGGGGAGCGCGATCGCGCCTCGACGCCCATCGTTGCGCCGCTGCGCGATCGTGGGCGACAATGGCGCGGCTCCCACCCCGCGCCCATGCCCTACCTCGTCGTCCGCGAACCCGGCCAGGTGTCGTACACGGTCCCGCTGCGGGACGGCCTGCGCCTCGGCCGGAGCGAGCAGAACGACGTCGTGCTCGACGACCACCAGGTCTCACGCTTCCACGCCAGGTTCACCCGGTCGGAGCAGGGCTGGCTCGTCGAGGATCTCGGGTCGACGCACGGCACGCTGGTCAACACCGTCAGGATCACGACCCACGCCCTCAAGGCCGGCGACCGCATCCAGGTCGGCAACATCCTGCTCGCGTTCCGCGACGACGAGGAGCCGGAGCTCGTGCACCAGCAGGCCACGGCGGCCTTCGCGCCCGTGCGCGACGACACGGGCCGCCGCCTCCAGCTCGTCTACGAGCTGAGCCGCGCCGCCTTCGACCTCGCGGATCGCGACGAGCTGCTCGGCAGGACGCTGCAGTCCCTCCTCGACGTGCTCGGCTGCGAGCGCGCCCTGGTCGGCCTCGCGGAGCCGGGCGCGCGGGGCTTCCGCCGCCTCGCGCGGACGCGCGGGGGCGGCCCGGGAGCCGACGACATCGCCGTGAGCCGCACCCTGCTCGAGGCGGTCACGGTCCGGCGCGAGGGCGTCATCTCCCACAACAGCGGGGATCGCGGCGCCCCGAAGACCCTCGTGCGGGAGGGGATCCTGACGGCGATGGCGGTCCCGCTGCAGGCGGGCTCGCTCCTCCTCGGCTTCCTCTACGTCGACGCGCGGCCGCCGACGTCGCCCTTCACGCCGCAGGATCTCGATTTCCTGACGGCGATCGGGCACCTCTCGGCGGCGGCGCTCGAGAGCGCGCAGCGCTACCGGCGGATGGAGGCGCTCGCCGAGGCGCTCGGGCCGGGCGGCCCGGCCGGCGAGCTGATCGGCGCGAGCGAGCCGATGCGGCGGCTCAAGGCGCAGATCCAGAAATACGGCGCGTCCTCGGCCAACGTGCTCATCCAGGGCGAGAGCGGGACCGGGAAGGAGCTCGTCGCGCGCACGCTCCACAGCGTGTCCCCGCGCGCGGCGGGCCCGTTCGTGACGCTGAACTGCGCCGCCATCCCGGAGTCGATGGTCGAGAGCGAGCTCTTCGGCTACGAGAAGGGCGCGTTCACGGGCGCCGCCGGGAAGAAGCGCGGCAAGTTCGTGCTGGCCGACGGCGGGACGCTGTTCCTCGACGAGATCGGCGACCTCGACCTCGCGGCGCAGGCCAAGGTCCTCCGCGCGCTCCAGGAGGGGGAGATCCAGCCGCTCGGCGCCGAGAAGGCGGTGCACGTCAGCGTGCGGGTGGTGTCGGCCACGCACAAGGATCTCGCCGAGGAGATCGCGAACAAGCGGTTTCGCGAGGACCTGTATTACCGGCTCAACGTGGTGGAGCTCTCGGTGCCCCCGCTGCGCGAGCGCGGCGAGGACATCGAGCTCCTGGCGCGGGCGCTGCTCAAGGCGGCGGCGTCGAGCATGGGCAAGCGAGAGCTGGAGTTCACGCCGGCCGCCCTCGCGGCCCTGAAGGCCTACGGCTGGCCCGGCAACGTGCGGGAGCTCCGCAACGAGATGGAGCGCGCGGCCATCGACGCCGAGCTCCCGATCGTGGATCTACACAACCTGAGCTCGCGGATCCGGAAGGGGCCCAGGGCGGCGCCGGCGCCGCGCGAGGGCGCGTCCCTCGCCGAGCGGTTCGCGGCGCTCGACGTGACGGAGCGGCAGCTCATCGAGGAGGCGCTCAAGGCGGCGCGCGGCAACCTGTCCGAGGCGGCGCGGCAGCTCGGGATCACCCGGGTGATGATCAAGCGGCGCATCGACCGGTTCGGGCTCGGCTTCCGCGACGAGCTCTAGGGCTTCTCTCTCGGCCTCCGCGGCCTCGGGAGGTCGTATTCCTTGATCCGGGAGACCAGCGTCCGCCGCGAGATCCCCAGCAGCTTCGCCGCGTAGGTCTGGTTCCCCACGCACTTCTCGAGCGCCTCGATGATGCGCTGTTTCTCGCTCGGCTCCCCCTGGCGCAGGGGCGGCGCGCTCGCCTCGGCGCCGCGCGGGGCCGCCGGCTCCGGAGGGTCGCTCGACGGCGCGGAGGCCTCGCGCGCCGGCGTGGGAGGCGTGGGCGGCGCGCCCCCGGTCCTCATCTTGGCCGGCAGGTGCTCCGGCAGCAGCGTGTCGCCGGCGCAGAGCATGACGGCGCGCTCGATCACGTTGCGCAGCTCCCGGATGTTGCCGGGCCACGCATGGCGCTCCAGGAGCGAGAGCGCCTCGGCCGAGACGGCGGGGACGCGCGGCCGCTCGAACGACCGGCTCGCCTTGATCGCGAAGAGCTGGACCAGAGGCGCGATGTCCAGGGCGCGCTCGCGCAGCGGCGGGATCGTGAGCGTGACCCCGTTGAGCCGGAAGTACAGGTCCTCCCGGAACGCCCCCCGCGCGACCTCGGCCTCCAGATCGCGGTGGGTGGCCGACAGGAAGCGGACATCGATGCTGCGCGGGGCCCGGCCGCCGACGCGGAGCACCTGGCGCTCCTCGAGCACGCGCAGCAGCTTGACCTGCGTGGCCTTGGGCAGCTCGCCCACCTCGTCGAGGAACACCGTGCCCCCGTCGGCGGCCTCGAACAGGCCCGGCTTCGCCTGCAGCGCCCCGGTGAAGGCGCCCTTCTCGTGCCCGAAGAGCTCGCTCTCCAGCAGCGTCTCCGACAGGGCCGCGCAGTTGAGCCCGAGGAAGGGCCCCCGCGCGCGGGCAGGCGAAGAGCGGCGGTGGATGGCCCGGGCCAGCACCTCCTTGCCGGTGCCGGTCTCGCCCAGCAAGAGGACGCTGATGAGGCCCGGGGCGGCGAGGTAGGCCTGCTCGTAGAGCGCGCGCATCGCCGGGTCCCGGAGGACGAGGTCGCCGCCGTCCGGCGGCGCGGCGGCGCGGCCAGGGCCGGCCGGAGGCGCGCTCACGGCCGCCTCGGCCAGGCGGACGACGATCAGGGCGGAGCCCAGGGTGATGCAGTCACCGGGCGCGATCTCGATGGTCTGCCCGGAGACCTGCCGCATGTCCTCCGTCTTCCCCGTCTCGATGGGCAGGCGCGCCTGGTCCGCGCGCGCGGCGCGCACGGAGATCGGGTTGGTGCCGCCGAGATCCTCGATCCGGAGCGGGGGATCGAGGTGCAGGACGGCGTGCCGGCGCGAGACGGACGCGTGGTTGATGCAGACGCCGTTCTCGGAGGAGCGGCCGATCGAGACCGATCCGCCCGGCGGCAGCGGGTGGACCACGACGGCGTCGCCGGCGAAGACCACGAGCTCCCGCGCCGCAGGAGAGCGCGGGCGCCCGACCGAGGGGCGATCGCCCGCGGGCGCCGCCCCGGCCGGCGAATGACGGCCTGAACGATCCGATGTCACCGGGTCGTTCTACCACCAGCGGAGGCGCGCTGGGACCGGCGCACGCTCGCGAGGCCCGTCGAGCGCGGGGCGGCCTCAGCGGGCCACGCCGGCGGCCTCGAACGCGCCCCGGTACGCCTCGTCCACCCCGATGTCGCACCCCACCGACGAGAGCGCGGCGCGAGCGCCGGGGCCATAGACCCGGAGCAACCAGCTCCCGTCGGCCTGGCGCGCGAAGACCTCGATGCGCGGGGCCTTCTGCGACGCCAGGACGACCTCCCGGATCGACGCCACGGTCTGGTAATGCGCGAACTTGTCGCCGCGGTCGTACGCCTCGCTCGAATCAGAGAGCACCTCGAGCACGAGGACCGGATTCAAGAGCGTGTCGCGCCGCTCGTCCTCGAACTCGGGGCGGCCGCAGACGACGGAGCCGTCCGGGTAGACGTAGCGATCCGCGGAGGGGATCTTGATGCGCATGTCGGAGCTCAGCGCGATGCACCCGCCCTCGCCCAGCGCGTTGCCGAGCAGCCGGCCGATGTTCGCGGCGACGGCGCTGTGCTCGAAGGTGCCGCCGGACATCGCGAAGATCTCGCCGGCGGCGTACTCGTGCCTCACCTCCGATGCGCGCTCGAGCTCGAGGTACTCCTCCGGCGAGAGCTTCCGTCGCGGTGCCGCCACGCCCATGTGCGACAGTGTCGCGTGGCGGGCCGGAGATGTCCACGCGCAGCCGGGCGAGCCGCCGCGGGGGCGCAGGGAGCGGGACCGTCCACCTCTCCCGCCGCTTTTGATACCGTCGTCCCAGGATGGACCGCACGCTCGTCGACGAGGGCAGCTCCTCCCGCGACCCGGGCGTCGTGCCGCTGCCCCCGGGCGGGCTCGCGCACGTCCCCGGCGACGTGCTCGACCGCCGCTACCGGCTCCGCGTCCGCCTCGGCCGCGGCGGCTTCGGCGACGTGTGGCGCGCCGAGGAGCTCCTGCCCGACGGCGCCCCGTTCCGCGAGGTCGCCCTCAAGCTCCTCGTCTCGGACTTCGCCGACGCCGCGGACTGGGCCGACGAGGCCAAGCTCCTCGCCTCCTTCCGGCACCCGTCGCTCGTCACGATCTACGCCGCCGGCATCCTCCACGGCGCCCCGAGGACCCCGTTCGTCTCGATGGAGCTCCTCGAGGGCAGGAACCTCGCCGACCTCATCCGCTTCCGCCGCCGCATCCCCTGGCGCCGCGTCGTCGCCTGGGCCCGCGACGTCGCCGGCGCGCTCGACGTCATCCACGCGCGCGGCGTCGTCCACCTCGACCTCAAGCCCGCCAACCTGTTCCTCACCCAGGACGGCGCCCTCAAGGTCCTCGACTTCGGCATCTCGCGGCGCGCAGGCCCCTCGCCCGGCGGCCCCCTCTCGCGCGCCCCCGGCGCGCCCCCGGCCGTCAGCGTCGGCGGCGGCAGCGGCCGCGCCGCCGGCAGCGGCGGCGCCCCCGGAAGCGACGGCGGCAGCGGCGGCGCCCCCGGCAGCGGCGGCGCCGCCGGCGGCGACCTCGGCACCGCCGCCTTCCTCGCCGAGCGCGACGTCTACGCCTCCACCCGCCGCGCCTTCGCCGGCGCGGACAGCCCCGCCGCCGCGCGCAACGTCATCGGCACGCCCGGCTTCATGGCCCCCGAGGTGCTCGAGATGGCCGAGCCCTCCGCCGCGACCGACGCCTACGCGCTCGCCGTCTGCATCGCGCAGCTCACGACCGGGCGCCTCCCCCACGCCGTGCCCGACGAGCCGGCCGACGGCTCCGACGCGGCGAGCGTCTCCGCCTGGTGGACCGAGCTCCGCGCCGCGACCCTGCGCGGCGCCATGCGCGACCTCGCGGCCGACCCGGCGCGCCTGCCGCGCGGCCTGCTCGCGCTCCTCCGGCGCCTGCTCTCGGTGGACCCCGCGCACCGGCGCGTCGCGCCGGGGCGGCTGAAGCAGCTGCTCGACGAGGTCTGGGAGCGCCCCCACGGCGTCCCGGACCGGCCGTACAAGGGGCTCGCCCCCCTCGCGGCCACCGACGAGGGGCTCCTGTTCGGGCGCGACGACGACATCGCGCGCCTCGGGCGCGAGCTCGAGTTCGAGCCGTGCCTCGTCCTCCAGGGGCCCCGCGGCTCCGGCAAGTCGTCGCTCGCCTCCGCCGGCCTCGTGCCCCACCTCGCCCGCCGCCACGCCGACCACAAGGACGACTGGATCGAGGCGCGCGTCAGCCCCGAAGGCGACCCGGACGGCGCCCTCGCCCGCGCGCTCGCCGCCGTCTCGCCCGAGCTCGAGGCCGCCGACCTCGCCGCGCTCACCCGGTTCTGCATGGCGTCCGCCGTCGGGGTCGCGCTCGTCGTCGACCCGATCGCGCCCCTCGGCGACGGGCGGCTCGCCGCCCTCGCGGGCGCGCTCGCGACCGGCGAGGCGCGGCGCGGGCTCCGGCTCATCGGCGTGCTCGACGAGGCCGACGAGCGCGCCGCCGCGCTCCTCGCCTCGCCGGCCGGCGAGGGCCTCCGGGCGGCGCTGCGCTACGTCGGGCCGCCCGCCGCCGCCGCCGTGAAGGACCTCGTCGCCGGCCCCGCCAGGCTCGCCGGCGCCGAGGTGCGCGGCCTCGCCCAGGTCGAGGCCGAGGTGCGGCGCGAGCTCCGAAGCGGCGGCGCCGCCCTGTCGTTCGTGGCGCTCGCCCTCGCCGACTGGTGGGCGGCCGCGCGCGACGAGCGCGGCGCCCTCACCGGCGAGGCGTGGCAAGCCCTCGGCGGCGTGCGCGGCGCCCTCGCGCGGCACGCCGACGCCGCCGCCCTGGCCCTCACCCCGGAGGACCGCGCGATCGCCGACGAGGCGCTGCTCCGCCTCGGCGCCGTCGACGGCTCGCGCGTCCGCTGGGTCGAGGCGGAGCTCGTCGAGGCCGTGGGCGCCCCGCCCGCCGACACGGACCGGGTCCTCGGCGCCCTCGAGCGCGCGCGCCTGCTCGTCCGCCGCGACCTCCGGGTGGAGCTCGCCCACGAGGCGCTCGTCGCTGGCTGGCCGCACCTCGCGTCCACCCGCGCGCTGCACATGGACCGGCTCATCCTGCTCGAGCGGCTCCGCGAGGCCGCCGACGTGTGGGATCGCTCCGGCGAGAACCCCGATTTCCTGCTGCGGCGCGACCTGCTCGACCAGGTGCGCGCGGGCGCCGCCCTCGCCTCGCGGCTGCCGCGGCGCGAGCAGGCCCTCGTGCGCGAGAGCCTCCGGCGCGCCCGCCGCCAGCGCGCCAAGAAGCTCGGCGCGGCCGCGGCGCTCGGCCTCGCCGCCGCGTCGGCGTTCGCGGCGGAGCGGTGGGCCTCGGCGCGCCAGGCGAGCGCCGAGGCGGCGCGCCGCGCGGCCGAGGAGCGCGCCGACCTCGCCGAGCTCATCGGCAAGGCGCGCCGCACCGAGGACCCGTACCACCGCGCCGCGTGGATCGCCGCGGCGCTCTCCCGGCGCGCGGACGACGCGGCGCTGCCGCTCGACCTCGCGACCGCGGCCATGGGCCTGCCGCGCGCGCACTTCCTGACGGTCGACAGCGTGGTGGGCCCGGCGCTGCCGTGGGACGACCGCTGGGTCGTCGCCGGCGGCCCCGGCGGCGCCCTGCTCGTCGCCGACCTGCGCCCGCCCGACCCGGACGTCATCGACGACGTCGCGCTCGACGTCGACCCGGAGAGCGTCGACCGCGTCAAGACGCCGCGCGTGATCGCGCTCAGGCCGCACGACGCGCCGCACGTCGAGCGCGTGCCGTTCGCGTTCGACACGGCGGTGGCGACGCGCTCGGTCACGGGCGAGGTCCGCGTCTTCCGGCTGCGGGAGGACGGCACGGTCGCGCTCGCCGCCACCGCGCCGGTGCGGTGCAGCAGCGCCGTGCACGCGGCCGAGGCGGCGCCCGTCCTCGCCTGCTCGACCGACGGCGGGATCGCGCGCTGGGACCTGCGGCGCGGCGGCGGCGCCGACGCGGTCGACCGCCACCCGTTCCGCGGCAACGTGCTCGGCGTCTCGCCCGACGGCGCCCGCGTGGCGGCGGTGCTCGGGCGCCGGGCGCTGCTCTGGGGGCCGGAGGGCGGCGCGGGCGCCGAGATCGCCCTGAGCGCGCCCGCCGTGCTCGGGCGCTTCAGCCCGCGCGACCCCGCGATCGCGCTCGTGCAGCAGAGCAGGACGTCGATCTACGCCTTCGATCGGCCCGGGGCGCCGCTCCTCGAGCTCGACACCGACCCGGCGCCCGCGTCGGCGCGCTGGGACGCGGGCGGGCTCGATCTGGGCGTCTGCGGCAGCGGCGGCAGCGTCTGGCACTACCTCCGGAAGGGCGGCCGCGCCCCGGGCGACCCGCCGCCCGAGGGCTCGCCGTGCGAGGCGCCCCCGGGCCAGCGCGCGCCGCGGCCGCTGCGCGCGCGCGGCGACGCGGCCGACATCGCCGAGCGCGACGTCGGCCCGCACGGGCTCGTCGGCGGGTGGCGCCTGCCGGACCGCCGCGTGCTCACGCGCGACCTCATCCTGTTCAGCCCGGGCCCGCCCGCCGCGGAGCGCTTCCTCCGGTTCGAGGGGCAGGGCCCGGCGGGCGGCGCGGAGGGCCGCGAGCCGGGCGCCTCGGCCGCCGCGGTGCTGCGGCGCGGGGGCGAGGTGGCCTTCCAGATCGGCGGCGAGGTGCGCCTCTACGACGAGGGGTCGCGGCGCCGCACGGTCGCGCGGCGGGGCCACCTGCTGCGCGCCTGCGACGACGGCCGCCTGCTCGCGTACCGCAAGGACGAGGGGGTGTGGACGCTGTTCGACGCGGCGACCGGGGCGACCGTCGAGGCGGTGCCGAGGGCGCCCGCGCTCGTGCTCGGCGTCGACGCCGCCTGCCGGACGCTGTTCACGCAGGAGCTCGACGGCAACCTCGTGGCGACGTCGCTCCGCGACCTGTCGTCGCGCACGATCGCGGTGACCGACGGCTACGTCTACGAGGCGCGCCCGAGCCCCGCGCGCGGCGGCGTCGGCCCGGGGCTGTGGCTCGCGTTCAGCTCGGGCGCGGTGGCGCGCATCGACGAGGCGCGGGGGGAGGTGCGGGTGCTCGGGTACGCGACGCCGCGGGCGACCGCGATCGCCGACGGCCCGCTGCCGGGCGACGTGGCGTTCGCGGACGCGACCGGCGTCGTCCTGGTCCGCCGCGCCGGCCTCGCGGAGCGGGTGCTCGAGGGCGTGAGCGGGGCGGAGTGGGAGGACCTGTCCGTGGCGCCGGACGGCAGGACGATGCTGCTCGCGTCGGCGGACCGGATCGCGGTGCTCGACCTGGAGCGGCGCGAGATCGTCGGCGCCATGCCGTCGGAGGGCCGCGAGCGGCTCGCGGCGTGGGACGCCGAGGGCTCGGCGCTCTCCTGGTCGTTCGGCCGCGTGGGCGGGCCGGTCGGCGTCGTGGTGCCCCGGGGCCTGCCGCTGGCCCAGCGCGTGGGCGAGGCGGTGTCGAACCTCAGGGCCGAGGGCAAGCGGCTCGTGGCGCGGCACGAATGACCGTGACCCGCGTCACGGATGGCGCGGATGTCACGGATGTCACGGGTGAAGATGCGGTCTTTTGAACCGCCAAGGCACCAACCTTGTAGGGGGCGCGCTCACCTCCGCGGCCGCGAGGGAGCAGAAGGGATTGGCTCCCGTCCGCGGACGCCGTACGCTGCCGCCCATCGTGCCCGCGTCCGAATCGAGCCAGGGTGCCTCGCTTTTCCTCTGCATCACCTTCTTCCCGAGCGAGCGCATGGCCACCGCGGTGCTGCGGCTGGTGTCCAGTTTCTGCGGCATGGTGCTGGACGACGCGAACGTGAGCTCGCGGTTTTACATGGCCGCGCACGAGCTCGCCGAGAATATCACCAAGTATTCGACCGGCCCCCGGGTCAGCCTGGAGCTCGTGATGGAGGAGGCCGAGAGCTCTTGTATCCTGAAGATCCGCGCGCGCAACGAGGCCTCTCCGGAGCGGCTGCGCGAGGTGGAGAAGCGGCTCTTCGCGCTGAAGACCGCGAGCGACCCGGTGAAGCACTATGACGATCTCATCAGCGAGACGGCGATGCTCGAGGGGGTGTCGGGGCTCGGCCTCGCGCGGGTGCGCGCCGAGGGCGGGCTCGACGTGGACTACAAGATCGAGGGCAACGAGCTGACTATCACCGCGCACGCGCCGGTCGAGAGATGGAGGGCAGATTGAGCAGCTTGAAGGTCGAGTCGGTCGTTACGGACAGCTTCGGGATCGAGCCGAGCCTGCGGGAGGACACCCTCAGCGTCAAGCTCACCGGCACGGGCGACATGGCGGCCGCCGCGCCGCTCGGCTCCTATTTCAAGACCCTCCAGGCGGAGGTGATACGCCTGTCCGTGAGCGCCGTCGAGTTCGACGTGCGGGCCCTCTACTTCCTGAACTCCAGCTGTCTCAAGGCGTTCATCAGCTTCATCTGCGGGCTCGCGGGCCAGGGGCTCAAGTGCAAGATACAGTTCCTCACCGACGCGAAGCTCGGCTGGCAGCGGCGGAGCCTGACGGCGCTCGAGCGCATGTCCCCGGAGCTCGTCTCCATCGCCGATACCTGAGCCGAGAGCCAGAGGCATGAGCAAGAAGCGCCGGACGATCGCCCTCTTGATGGATTACGTACGAGGCGAGTACCAGTCCGAGGTGCGCTTCGGGGTCGAGCGCGCCGCCGAGGCGCACGACGTGAACCTCGTGATCGCCTTCGGCGAGACGCTCTCCCTGCCCGGGTCGCCCGGCGCGGCCCAGAACAGCATCTATCACCTCATCGGCCCGGAGACGGTCGACGGCGTCATCGTCGCCTCGACCACGCTGTGCCACCACGTCGGCGTCGACGGGATGCAGCGGTTCTGCCGGTCCTACGCGCCGCTGCCCGTCTGCAGCATCGGGGTGGCGATCGACGGCGTGCCGAGCCTCGTCGTCGACAACGCCCTCGGCATCGAGATGGCGGTCGGCCACATGGTCGAGCGCCACGGGCTCCGGCGCGTCGCGTGCATCGCCGGGCCGGAGAGCAACGAGGAGGCGGACGTGCGCTCCGGCGCCTACTGGCGGGCGCTCGCCGCTCGATCGCTGCCCGCCGACGAGCGCCTGTTCGCGTGCGGCGCGTTCACGATCGAGTCCGGGCGCGCCGCCATGCGCGAGATCCTGGATCGCGGGG
This sequence comes from Sorangium cellulosum So0157-2, assembly GCF_000418325.1. Lineage (GTDB taxonomy): Bacteria > Myxococcota_A > Polyangia > Polyangiales > Polyangiaceae > Sorangium > Sorangium cellulosum_D. The sequence goes on along the minus strand of NC_021658.1, from coordinate 9,027,565 downwards.
TGGAGCTCGACGCCGTGATCGCCGCCAACGACGCCATGGCCCTCGGCGCGATCGACGCCCTCCGGGCGCGCGGCCTCGACGTCCCGGAGGACGTCCTCGTGTGCGGCTTCGACGACGCGGTCATCGCGCGCTTCACGAAGCCGTCGATGTCCACGATCCGCCAGCCGATCAAGCGGCTCGGGGCGCGCGCCGTCGACACGCTGATGCGCATGATCGACGGCGTGCCGGTCCCGGACTGCGACCTCTTCCCGGTCGAGCTCACGCTGCGCGAGTCCTGCGGCTGCGGCGGCCCGGTGGACGCGGCGGGCGCGCCCCTGAGCAGGGCGCCCCGCGCGGCGCCCCCGCCCGCCGGCGAGCGCGACGAGCTCTCGCGCGCCCTCGAGAAGAGCGTCGCGATCCCGGCGGGCTCGCTCCACGGCTGGGCCGGCGAGCTCCTGTCGGCGCTGGACGACGAGATCGCCGGCCAGGAGGGCCGGTTCCTGCGCGCCCTCGAGGCGATCCTCGACGCGGCGGGGCGCGAGGGCGCGAACCTGGAGCACTTCCAGGGCGTCGTCACGCTGCTCCGCGAGCGGCTCGGCCGCCGGCCCGACGGCCGGCGCGACCGGGCGCAGGAGGAGACGCTCGAGCAGCTCTGGCACGCCGCGCGCGTGCTCGTCGCGGGCGCGTCGGTGCGCGCCGAGGGGCAGCAGCGGCTGAGCGTGGAGCTCGCGTCGCTCTACCTCAGCTGGAGCTCGCGGAGCTTCTCGACCTGCCTGAGCCTGCCCGTCCTGCGGCGCATGATGGCGTCGGAGCTGCCGCGGATGCAGTTCTCGCGGGTCGTGGTGTCGCTCTACGACGACCCGCACCGCGCCACCATGGTGCCGCTCTTCTTGATGAAGGACGGCCTCGAGGTCGAGCCGCCGCCCGCGAGCTTCCCGGCCCGCCGCCTCGCGCCCGAGGGGTTTCTGGGGGACGAGGAGCGGAGGAGCGTGATCGCGCTGTCGGTCGCGTTCGGCGACGCGGAGAAGTTCGGCGTCGCGGTGCTCAACAGCGGCGCGAACGAGCTCGTCTATGACGCGCTGCGCCTCCAGATCGGCTCGGCGGTCAAGGCCGCGGCGCTGCACTGGGAGGTCGTCCGGCAGGTGGAGCTGCGCGAGCGGCTGGAGCAGGAGAAGGTCCGCCAGGAGAGCGCCGTCGCGGCGCGGATCCAGACCACGCTGGTGCCGGCGCAGCTCGCGGTCGAGGGGCTCGAGCTCGCCGCGGTCATGAAGCCGGCGGCCACGGTCGGGGGCGACTATTACGATGTCATCGCCACGCCCGAGGGCGGGTGGCTCGGGATCGGCGACGTCGCGGGGCACGGGCTCGCGGCGGGGCTCGTGATGCTGATGATCCAGAGCATGATCTCGGCCCTGACGCGCACCGACCCGAACGCCAGCCCGAGCGACGTCCTCTCCGCGGTCAACGCCGCTGTGTACGAGAACGTCCGCAGCCGGCTGAAGCGGGACGAGCACGCGACGCTCTTGCTCCTCCGGTACGAGCGGAGCGGTCGGGTGACGTTCGCGGGGGCGCACGACGACATCATCGTGTGGCGCGCGCGCACCCGCCGCTGCGTGTGCATCCAGAGCTCGGGCGTCTGGATCGGCGCGCTGCCCGCCATCGACGCGATGACGCGAGACGCCGAGTTCTCCCTGGAGGACGGCGACCTCCTCGTGCTGTACAGCGACGGCGTGACGGAGGCGCGCAACTGCCACCGGGAGCAGTTCGGCCTCGAGCGGCTGTGCTCTACCATCGAGTCTTCCCAGCACGCCCCGTCCGACGCGATCCGCGACCGGATCGTGAGGGAGGTCGAGGGCTGGTGCCCGAGCCCCGATGACGACATCACGGTCGTCGTGGCGAGGTACAGCGCGCCCCGGGCGCTCTCGCTCCAGTCCGCCGGCTTTCCTACATGAGCGCTGCCCCGCGCGAGGGCGGAAGGGGCTGGATTCGGCCCGAGAACCACGTAGGATGCGTCAATCGTGCCAGTGTCCGAACCGAGCAGCAGCGGGTCACTGTTCCTGTGCATCACGTTCTATCCGACCGAGCGCATGGCGGGCAGCGTGCTCCGCCTGGTGTCCAGCTTCTGCAGCATGGTGCTCGACGACCCGAACGTGAGCTCGCGGTTCTACATGGCCGCGCACGAGCTCGCGGAGAACGTCATCAAGTACTCCTCCGGCCCGCGGGTCAGCCTCGAGCTCGCGCTGGAGGAGAGCGAGAGTGCGTGCGTCATGAAGATCTGCGCGCGCAACGAGGCCTCTCCGGAGCGGCTGCGCGAGGTGGAGCGGCGGCTCTTCGAGCTGAAGACGGCGACGGATCCGGTGAAGCATTATGACGACCTCATCTGTGAGACGGCGATGGTAGAAGGGGTGTCGGGGCTCGGCCTCGCGCGGGTGCGCGCCGAGGGCGGGCTCGACGTGGACTACAAGATCGAGGGCAACGAGCTGACGATCATCGCGCACGCGCCGGTCGGGAGGTGGAGGGGGGATGAGCGCCTTAAGGGTTGAGCCCGTCGTCACGGACAGCTTCGGGGCCGAGCCGGCCCTGAGGGAGGACACCCTCAGCGTCAAGCTCACCGGCACGGGCGACATGGCGGCGGTCGCGCCGCTCGGCTTCTTCCTCAAGGAGCTCCAGTCCGAGGCGCTGCGCCTTCGCGTCGGCGCCGTCGCGTTCGACGTGAGGGCCCTTTATTTCCTGAACTCGAGCTGCCTCAAGGCGCTCATCAGCTTCATCTCCGGTGTCGCGGGCCAGGGGCTCAGGTGCAAGATAGAGTTCCTCACGGACGCGCGGCTCGGGTGGCAGCGGCGGAGCCTGACGGCGCTCGAGCGCATGTCTCCGGAGCTCGTCTCCATCGCCGATGCCTGACCGAGAGCCGCGGGCCATGAGCAAGAAGCGCCGGACGATCGCCCTCCTGATGGACTACGTGGGCGGGGACTACCAGTCCGAGGTGCGCTTCGGGGTCGAGCGCGCCGCCGAGGCGCACGACGTCGATCTCCTGGTCGCCTTCGGCGAGACGCTCGCGCTGCCCGGCGAGGCGGCCGCGGCCCAGAACAGCATCTATCACCTCATCGGCTCGCAGACGGTCGACGGCATCATCATCGCGTCGGCCACCCTGTGCCATCACATCGGCATCGAGGGGATGCGGGAGTTCTGCCGCGCTTACGCGCCGCTGCCGGTTTTCAGCATCGGGATGGCGATAGAGGGCATCCCGAGCCTCATCGTCGACAACGCCTTCGGGATCGAGCTCGCGGTCGCGCACATGGTCGACGCCCACGGGCGCCGGCGCGTCGCGTACATCGGCGGGCCCGCCAACAACGAGGAGGCGAAGGCGCGGGCCGACGCGTACTGGAGCGCGCTCGCGGCGCGCGGCGTGCCGCTCGACGAGCGCCTCTTCGCGCTCGGCGCGTTCACGATCGACAGCGGCAGGACCGCCATGCGCGAGCTGCTCTCGCGCGGGGGCGACCCGGACGCCGTGGTCGCCGCCAACGACAAGATGGCCCTCGGGGCCATGGAGCTGCTCAAGGAGCTCGGGATCCGCGTCCCGCAGGACATCCTCATGTCCGGCTTCGACGACGCGGTCATCGCGCGCTTCTCCAAGCCGTCGCTGACCACCGTCCGCCAGCCCATGAAGCGGCTCGGGGCCCTCGCGGTGGACAGCCTGGTGCGCATGCTCGACGGCGAGGAGGTCCAGGGCGTGGGGCTCCTGGAGGTCGAGCTGACGTGCCGCGAGTCCTGCGGCTGCGGGGTCCAGGCGAGCGCCTCGCTCCCGCCGCCGGGCAGCTCGACGCGGGGCGGGGCGTCGCTGATCGCCGGACAGCGGGAGTCGCTGGAGCGCGCGCTCCGGCGGAGCGTGTCGATCCCGACCGGCTCGCTCGACGGCTGGCCGGGCGATCTCCTGTCGGCGCTGGAGGACGAGCTCGCGGGGAAGGAGGGCCGCTTCCTGTACGCGCTCGAGGCGCTCCTCGACGCGGCGGGGCGGGCGGGGGCCATCCTCGACCACTTCCAGGGCGCGATCGAGCTGCTCCGCGAGCGGCTCCTCCGGCCGGCCGAGGACGGCGGCGCCCTCCACGACGCCCTCGAGCGGCTCTGGCACGCCTCGCGCATCGTCATCGGGAGCGCGTCGGTGCGCGTCGAAGGCGAGCGGCGCCTCAACGTGGAGCTCGCGTCGACGTACCTCAGCTGGAGCGCGCGGAGCTTCTCGACCTGCCTGAGCCTGCCGATCCTGAAGCGCGTCATGGCCTCGGAGCTGCCCGCCCTCGGGTTCTCGCGCGTCGCCGTGTCGCTGTACGACAGCGCGCCGGACGCGCAGGAGACCACCATGAAGGCGCTCTTCCTCATGGAGGGCGGCCGCGAGGTGGAGCCGCCGCCCGCGAGCTTCCCGGCCTGGCACCTCGCGCCCGAGGGGTTCCTGAGCGGGGGAGAGCGCAACACCATGATCGCGATCCCGGTCGCCTTCGGCGATCTCGAGAAGTTCGGCGTCGCGGTGCTCAACAGCGGCGCGCACGAGCTCGTCTATGACGCGCTGCGCCTCCAGATCGGCTCCGCGGTCAAGGCCGCGGCGCTGCACCGGGAGATGATCCGGCAGGTGGAGCTGCGCGAGCGGCTGGAGCAGGAGAAGATCCGCCAGGAGAGCGTCGTCGCGGCGCGGATCCAGACCACGCTGGTCCCGGATCGGCTCTCGGTCGAGGGGCTCGAGCTCTGCGCCGTCATGAAGCCGGCGGCCGCGGTCGGCGGCGACTATTACGACGTGCTCGCGACCGCCGAGGGCGGGTGGCTCGGGATCGGCGACGTCGCGGGGCACGGGCTCGCGGCGGGGCTCGTGATGCTGATGATCCAGAGCATGGTCTCGGCCCTGACGCGCCGGGACCCGGGGGCGAGCCCGGCCCGGCTGATCTCGGCGGTCAACGCGGCGGTGTACGAGAACGTCCGCGGCCGGCTGCTGCGGGACGAGCACGCGACGCTGCTGCTCCTCCGGTACGAGCGGAGCGGCCGGGTGACGTTCGCGGGGGCGCACGACGACATCATCGTGTGCCGCGCGCGCAGCCGTCGCTGCGTGTGCATCCAGAGCACGGGCGTCTGGATCGGCGCGCTGCCCGCCATCGACGCGCTGACCAAGGACGCCGAGTTCTTCCTGGAGGACGGCGACGTCCTCGTGCTGTACAGCGACGGGGTGACCGAGGCGCGCGACGCCCACCATGAGCAGTTCGGCCTCGAGCGGCTCTGCACCGCCGTCGAGTCGGCCCAGTCCGCGCCCGTCTCGGCCATCCGCGATCGGATCTTGAACGAGGTCGAGGGCTGGTGCCCGAGCCCGGACGACGACATCACCATCGTCGTGGCGAGGTACCGCGCGCCCCTGTAGCCCGGCGCTCGCGGTCGCGGGTTTGGTCACAGGATCGTACGGCGGACCCATGGGGATTGGCTCCACTGCGAGAACCACGTACGCTGGTCGGGCCGTGTCAGCCTCCGGACCGAGCCAGGGCCGCTCACCGTTCTCGCGCGTCACGTTCTTTCGGAGTGAACGGATGGCCAGCGCGGCGTTGCGGTCGCTCGCCGCGCGCGCCGGTCGGGAGATGGAGGGTCGATGAGCAGCTTGCGGGTTGAGCCTGTCGTCACGGACAGCTTCGGGATCGAGCCGAGCCTGAGGGGCGACGCCCTCAGCGTCAGGCTCAGCGGGACAGGCGACATGGCGGCGGCGCCGCCGCTCGGCATCTGCCTCAAGGACCTCCAGGCGGAGGTCGTGCGCCTCGCCATCCCCGCCGTCGAGTTCGACGTGAGGCCCCTTTATTTCCTGAACTCGAGCTGTCTGAAGGCGTTCATCGGCTTCATCTGCGGCCTCGGGGGCCAGGGCGCGAAGAGCAAGGTGGTGTTCGTCACGGACGCGCGGCTCGGCTGGCAGCGGCGGTGCCTGGCGGCGATCGAGCGCATGTCCCCGGAGCTGGTCTCGATCGTGGACGCCTGAGCCGGGGGCCCGAGGACATGACGAAGCGCCGGACGATCGCCCTCGTGATGGATTATCTGCGCGGAGAGTACCAGTCCGCGATGCGGGTCGCGATCGAGCGCGCGGCCGAGGCGCACGACGTCAATCTCGTGATCGCCGTCGGCGAGGTGCTGACCGGCCACAGCCCCTCCGAGGTCGCCCAGCGGACCATCTACCACCTCGTCGGCCCGGAGGCGGTCGACGGCGTCGTGATCGCCTCGGCGACGCTCGGCAATTACGTCGGCGTCGAGGGGGTGCAGCGCTTCTGTGACTATTACCGGCCGCTGCCCGTGTGCAGCATCGGGATCCCGAGCCCCGGCGTGCCCAGCATCCTCGTCGACAACGCCCTCGGGATCGAGATGGCGGCCGGCCACCTGCTCGACGACCACGGCTGCCGGCGCGTCGCCTACATCGGCGGTCCGGACGGCAACGGAGAGGCGCGGCTCCGCGCCGAGGCGTTCCGGAGGGCGCTCGCCGCGCGCGAGCTGCCCTGCGACGAGCGCCTCGTCGCGGCCGGCGCGTTCACGATCGAGACCGGCCGGGCCGCGATGGCCGAGATCCTGGCCCGCGGGGTCGAGCTCGACGCGGTGGTCGCCGCCAACGACAACATGGCCCTCGGCGCGATCGAGGTCCTGATGGCGGCCGGCCGCGCCGTCCCGCGGGACGTCCTCGTGTGCGGCTTCGACGACGTCGGCGTGGCGCGGTACGCGAAGCCGTCGCTCACCACGGTGCGCCAGCCGATCAAGCGGCTCGGGGAGCTCGCGCTCGAGACGGTCCTGCGCATGCTCGACGGCGAGCGCGTCCCCGAGCGGACCACGCAGGAGATCGAGCTCACGCGGCGCGAGTCGTGCGGCTGCTCGTACCAGGCCGTCGTCTTCATGCGACCGCTCACGGACCCGCCGCCGCGCCTCGGGGCGCTCTCGCTCGGCGGCCGCCGCGACGAGCTGGAGCGCGCGCTGGAGCGCGCCGTGGGCGTCTCGGCGGCGTCGCTCGCCGGCTGGTCCGGCGAGCTCCTGTCGGCGCTGGAGGAGGAGCTCGAGGGGACCGAGGGGCGCTTCTTGCACGTGCTGGAGCGGCTCCTCGACGCGGCGGCGCGCGAGGGGGTGTTCCTCGACCTGTTCCAGGGCGTGATCAGCCTGCTGCGCGCGCGGCTCCGCCGGCCCGGCGTGGACCCGGTCGGGGCCGCCGCGAACGAGACCCTGGAGCAGCTCTGGCACGCGGCCCGCATCCTCATCGGGAGCGCGTCCGTGCGCGCCGAGGGGCGCCATCGCCTCGACGTCGAGGTCGCCTCGATCGGCCTGAACTGGAGCGCGAGGTGGTTCTCGACGTCCCTGAGCCTCCCCCTCTTCCGGCGGATGCTGGCCTCGGAGATGCCGAGGCTGCTCTTCACGCGCGTCGCCGTCTCGCTCTACGACGACGCCCAGCGCGACACCCTGAAGACGCTCTTTCTGATGGAGGACGGCCGCGAGGTGGAGCCGCCCGAGGAGAGCTTCCCGGTGCACGCCCTCGCGCCGCCTGGGTTCCTGAGCTCGCGCGAGCGCAGGAGCACCGTCGTGATGCCGATCATCTTCGGCGACACCGACTATTTCGGGATCATCGCGCTCAACAGCGGCGTGAACGAGATGGTGTACGACGCGATGCGGCTCCAGGTCGGCTCCGCGGTGAAGACGGTGTCGCTGCACCGGGAGATGGTCCGCCAGGTGGAGCTGCGCGAGCGGCTGGAGAAGGAGAGCGAGCGGCAGGAGACGGCGCTCGCGGCGCGGCTCCAGACCACGCTGGTGCCGGAGCGGCTCGAGGTCGAGGGGCTGGAGCTCTGCGCGGTCATGACGCCGGCCGCCGAGGTGGGGGGCGATTATTACGATGTCATCCCGACGCCCGGGGGCGGGTGGCTCGGGATCGGCGACGTCGCGGGGCACGGGCCCGCGGCGGGGCTCGTGATGCTGATGATCCAGAGCATGGTCTCGGCGCTGACGAGCCGGGAGCCTGGCGCGAGCCCGAGCGAGCTGCTCGCGGCGCTCAACAAGGCGGTGTTCAAGAACGTCCGCGACCGGCTGAAGCGGGACGAGCACGCGACGCTCTTGCTCCTCCGGTACGAGCGGAGCGGTCGGGTGACGTTCGCGGGGGCGCACGACGACATCATCGTGTGCTCCGCGCGGACGCGGCGGTGCGTGTGCATTCCGAGCTCGGGCGTCTGGGTCGGCGTGCTGCCCGCCATCGACGCGGCGACGCGGGACGCCGAGTTCTTCCTGGAGGACGGGGACGTCCTCGTGCTCTACAGCGACGGCGTGACGGAGGCCCGCAACGCGCACCGCGAGCAGTTCGGGGTGGAGCGGCTCTGCGCCGCCATCGAGGCCGCCCAGGCCGCGCCCGTCGAGGCGATCCGCGACCGGATCCTGCGGGAGGTCGAGGGCTGGTGTCCGAGCCCCGACGACGACATCACGGTGGTCGTGGCGCGGTACCGGGCGCCCGCGTAGCGGCCCGGGGGGAGCCGCGCCGCGGCGCTGTGTGCCGCCGCCGCGGCGCTGTCGCCGGGTGACGACTCTGTGACGGCGCCGCGGAGGGGCGGTGACGTCCTCTTCTCACCGGGCCTCCGGGGCGCGGCGGCGCTGGACTGCCCCGGGGCGCGGTGCTGGACTCGCCGGGGCGCCGCGCGGTGCGGCGCGCTGCAGCGGACGCGAGGATCCGCGCACTCCAGCCGAGAGATCGCGACATGGCTTATCCCGACCCGCAGGTAGTTGAGCAGGCCCTCGCCGCCGTGGAGGCGCTGCGCGCGAGCGCCGTCGAGCACGAGCAGCGCTACCGGCCGCTGCTCGAGGCGGTGCACCCGAAGCACCGGGCGGGGGCGACGAACCTGCTCCACTACCTCGCCGTCCGGCAGCAGGACATCCGCGGCCTCCAGCGGCGGCTCGCCGCGCTGGGCTTGAGCTCCCTGGGCCGGCTGGAGAGCTGCACGCTGGCGTCCCTGGACGCGGTGCTCGTCGCGCTCGACGCGCTCGCGCGGCGCCCCGAGCCGCGGGCGCCCGGCGAGTGCCCCGCCTCGTTCGAGTCGGGGGCCGCGCTGCTCGAGGAGCACGCGCGGGCGCTGCTCGGCGACGGGAGGGAGGGGCGCCAGACGCGGGTGATGGTGACGTTGCCCGAGGACGCGCGGAAGGGCGAGCTGAAGAGGCTGCTCGAGGGCGGCATGGACATCGCGCGGATCAACTGCTCGAAGGGGGACGCGGGCGGGTGGGCGGAGCTCATCGCGCGGCTGCGGAAGGCGGGGCAGGAGACCGGTGTCGCCTGCAAGGTGCTCTGCGACATCTCCGGGCCCAACCCGCGCGTGAGCAAGATCGGCGGGGGGTCGGCGCGCGTGGCGCTCCCGGCGTCGGGCGAGCGGCCGAAGCTCTGGCTGTGCAAGGACGTGAAGGACGCGAAGAGGGCGCGCGCCGCGGCGGGCGACGCCGACGTCGAGGAGGCGCTCGCCGTGAGCTGCACGATCCCGGAGGTCATCGACGACCTCCGGCCCGGGCACCGGGTGTTTTACGACGACGGGCGGCTGGGCGGCACGGTCGAGCTGGTGACCGAGGGGGCCGCGCTCGTGGAGGTGGATTTCGCGCGGCAGGGTGGGGTGAAGCTGAAGCCGGGAAAGGGGCTGAACTTCCCGGACACCGAGCTCGGGATTGCGTCGCTCACGCCGAAGGATCTCGAGGATCTCGACTTCATCGCGCGCAACGCGGACATGGTGGGGCTCTCGTTCGTCAGGTCTCCTTCCGATGTGGAGCGGCTCCAGGAGGAGCTCGCCGCGCGCGGGGCGGGGCACCTCGGGATCGTGCTGAAGATCGAGACGACCCCTGCGTTCCGGCAGCTCCCGCGGCTCCTGCTCGCGGCGATGCGCAGCGAGCACGTGGGGGTGATGCTCGCGCGCGGCGACATGGCCGTCGAAATGGGTTTCGTGCGGCTGGCGGAGGTCCAGGAGGAGCTTTTGTGGCTCTGCGAGGCCGCGCTGGTCCCGGCGATCTGGGCGACGCAGGTGCTCGAGAGCCTCAACAAGACCGGGGTGCCGACGCGCGGGGAGGTGACGGACGCGGCGATGAGCTCGCGGGCGGAGTGCGTGATGCTGAATCAAGGGGAGAACATCGTGGCGACGGTGGCGTTCGTGGTCGACGTGCTGAAGCGGATGCACGAGCACCAGGACAAGAAGCGGGCGCTGATGCGGCCGCTCAGCGTGTCGCGGATGGATTGAGGAGGGCGGGGTCGAGGGACGACGTTGCGGGGGTGAGGCGGTGCGAGCCGTCGGTGAAGCCCCGCGAGCGGAAGGTGCCGATCCTCGTGCGGCCGAGGTTTCATAGCATGCCTCCGGCCGACGAGCTGAATCCATACGTCTTCTCGGCGACAACGAATCGGCCACTGGGTCGCGGTCCGCGACGTCCCCTGTGACGGCCTCTGGCCTCGTTCTTCACCGTGTCTCTTGCACATGTGTCACCATGTCACCGTCCTCTCCCCATAGCGACGTACGCGCGGGATCTTCTCTCCCGCTGGAGGGATGTCCTCCGTCCTTAATGTAAATCATTGCATGCATGCAGCGGTGCTGTAACGCTCCGGCAGCAGGTTTCTGCCCTGTGGTCGCGGTGTGGTCTATGGTACAGGATGGTGGCACATCCGCGGCCACGCACAGATCGTGCGGCTGCAGGAAGGGGCACCATTCTATGGCGTCAGGTCTAAGAGCAGCGCTCGCCGCTGGGGTGATGGCGGCGTCGATCCTTGCCGTTCAGGATGCCTCTGCGGAGCCAAAGGATGACGGGCTCAAGGAGCAGGTCGAACTCTGTAACAAGAACGTCGAGTACTTTCAGTCGAGGGTCGATAGTGTCGTCACGTGGTCGAACGTCTTCATGATCGCTGGCGCGCTCATCTCCGCGACCGGAAGCGCTCTTGCAGGCTTCCTCAACAGCGCCTCGCGAAGGAAGGCGGCGGCGATCGTCGGCGCGCTCGGCGCTGTCCTGACAGTCACGCCGAAGGCGCTCCCTGACAAGGAGAAGTTGCTGGCCTCGCTCGGCGCCGCTGAGAAGCATCGCTTGGTTGGGATGAAGATACGAAACCAATTCCAGTTTGCGAGGCCGGGAGAGTCTTTGGTCGACGCGCAAAAGTACGTGTCTGCCAGATTTACCGATTGCGCGAGCCTTGAGCCGCCCCAGGGTGTGCCGGAGCTGCCTTCCCTGGCGTCCGTGTCGCCAGTCGAATCGTCCGCGCCAGTGGCCGAGCCGCAGCCGATGCTGATGCCATCGGCTGCGCCGGCGCCGTCCGTTTCCTCGACGTTGACAGTGCCCTTCCCCGCCGCGACGACAACCGCCGGGGCCTCTGCTAGCTCAGTACCGTTTGTCGCCCAATCCCTGGGAGCGGACGGAGCGTCATCCTCTCCTCCGAGAAAACCTCCCATTCAGATCATCGATCTGAATGACCCTACACGTTGAATCTGGAGGTGGTGCGGATCGTGGCAACTCGTCCGAGTTGACCCAACGGTCCACCAGCGGCAGGCGCGCACCGCGGCAGGCTTGAATCAGACCGGCTACTTGAAGATCGAGAGCGGCACGGCGTTCGCCATCGCCTCGTGGCCGGCGTCGTTGGGGTGCAGGTGATCGCCGCTGTCGAACGAGGCGAGGATCTTCGCGGGCTGCTCCGGGTCACGCACGGCGGCCTCGAAGTCGATGACCCCGTCGTAGGAGGTGTTGCCGCGGATCCAGGCGTTGACCTCCTGGCGTACGGCCTCCCCCTCGGGCGTATAGTAGGGCGGGAACGCTTCCTCGAACGGCAGGAGCGTGCCGACGAACGCCTTGACCCCCCTCGCTCTCGCCCTGTCGGCGAGCGACGTGAGCCCGTCGATCAGCTGGGCGGCGGTCACCTTCTCGGCTTCTCCCAGAAGACCCGGCATCCCGATGTCGTTGATCCCGATCAAGACGATGGCGTGCGTCACGCCCGGCGCCCCCAGCACGTCGCGCTCGAAGCGCGACACGGCGCTCGGGCCGATGTTGTCCCGGAGCAGCCTGTTCCCGCCGAGGCCTTGGTTGACGACCGCGACCGTCCGCGTCTCCGGATCCGCCTGGAGCCGCGCGAAGAGCCGATCCGAGTAGCGCTTTTCGGCGTCGATCGTCGATGTCGAGCCGTCCGTGATCGAGTCGCCGAATGTCACGACGACCTTCCGGGGCTCCGTGGACTCGACGTCGACGCCCGCGAGCCAATACGTGGACGTGATGTTGGTCGGTGACGTCAAGGTCTCGCTCGCCGCCTGGTTTCCCTTGGCGACCGCGTGCGTCGTGAAGGAGAACGGGTGCCACGTCGCGGGCTCCGACGCCGCCGCGCTGTAGATGCTCACGATGAGGCGGTCGCCCGTGCTCACCGCGAGATCCACGCCGTCGCTCACCGCCTCGCTGGCCGGCGGGATCGACGCGCTCGGCTGGCCGGCGAACTGGACCCGCCGGTCGGTGCCCGGCGCCGAGACGAAGGGCGAGGCCTCTTTCGCCACGCGGACCTCGGCGAGCTCCAGCGGCTGGGTCCCGAAGAGGTTCGAGAGCCGCAGCCGGACCCGATCGCCGGAGGCGGTGACGACGAGCCGCTGGCGCAAGGTCTCGTCGCTGAAGCTACGCGGCGTCGTGTCGGGGAACGGCGAATCCGGCCCCTGCATCGTCGTCCCCCACGCGGCTGTCCAGCTCGCGACGGGCACCTCGTCGTCCCCGCCGCAGGCGGCGGCGGTGAGGGCCAACACAAACGCTCCCAGGGTTGCCCGACGGGTCAATTTCAAACCGATCATTACGCATCTCCTCCAGACACGAGCAGGTCATTAGCATCGGGGTGCGGCGCTTGTCCGCGCCATGCGGTGCGCGAAGCCGGACTCCCGGGGGATATCGACCGGGTTGACGACCCTGGCCTCACTAGCGCGACGAACGACCGCCGGCCGGATCGACAGAGCGAGGCATTTTTTTCGCGCCCCCGCGCGGCGCACGGCCGGCCTGGCCCGGTCGCCATGCTCCCGGCCAGCGGCTCTTGGAACCGTTCCGCTGTAGGTGTACGTAGGTCTCTGGGATTCTTCCTGCCGCGAGGCGCTCTACGCGAGCGACGTCATGCTGCGGTCATCGACCCTGGCGAGCGCCTCGGCGAGCTCCGCGTCGCTCGTGCTCGCGCGCGTGGAGCCTTCAGGGCATCGCGGACCCCGGCGCGACAGCGCCTCTCGCCGCCGAGAGCCTGCGACGATGGCCGGCCTCATCCAGGTGCGCCCTGAGCGCCACGGCGGCGCCGCAGCGCGCGGTGGAAGGCGGGCGCGCGGTAACCGTCCGACAGGCGCCATCTTGTGCCGTCGCGCTCCCGCGAGCACGCTCCGCCGTTTTGCCGCTGCGAGCCGTGCGCGCGCGTTCGCAGGCGGCGAGGCCCGCGCGGAGCGGCGCCCGGCGCAGCCGCGGCCGTCCGCGGCCATACGCGACCGCGTCGCCGCAGCGCACCAGGCGGCGGCTCTCGCGCTCCCCGCGATCTGTTCGATCAGCCGCCGCCCCCCCCCCCCGGGGAGGCCTCGGCTCACGCGTCGGTCGCCGGCGACTTGCCCCAGGCGTCGGGCAGCAGCTCGTCCAGGCGCGGCAGCGGCCAGCCGGCTTGCAGCTTGCCGATGACGTCCGTGGCCCACGCCAGCGGGTCGACGCCGTTCAGCTGGCAGGAGCCGAAGACGGTATACGCACGGGCGAGGCGCTCTGCTCCCTTGTCCGAGCCGGCAAACAAGTAGTTCTTCCGGCCGATCGAGATACGCCGCAGGCTTCGCTCGGCCTCACCGTTGTCGATCTCGAATCGACCGTCGGTGAAGCAGCGCCGCCACGCCGCCTCTTGACCGAGCGCGTAGCGGGTCGCTTCGTAGAGCGGTGTCTTCGGTACGAGCCGCGGGTGCAGCTCGCGAATCCACCGATACAGCTCATCGACCGCGCCGAGCGACTGCTCGTCGCGTCGCTCTTTGCGCGCATCGGGCCCCAGTCCTTCGGCCTTGCAGGCGGCCTCCACCCGGTAGATCGTCTTGAAGTACGACAGCGCGATGGCGGCGCGCGCATCGCCGCTCTTCGCCGCCTTCTCGAACTTGGCGCGGATGTGCATGCCGCAGCCGAGGCGGCGCTCGTCAGTCACCACGGGGGCGCCGTCCTCGTCCTCCATCGCGTCATAGCCGGCGTAGCCGTCGCCCTGCATGTACCCGCAGAAGCCGGCGAGCATCACGGCCGGCCGCTTCGAGCTCCAGTCCGGGGCATAACGAAACGCAACCAGCTTGGTGCCATCATCGACCTGGGCCGCGAACGACCAGACATGCCCGCGCTTGACCCCGTTGGGATGATCGCGATCGAGCACGCGCAGGCCCGTGTCGTCCACATGCAGGTAGAACGCATCGACCACCCGCTCGAAGATGCGGTCGGCGACCGGGGTGAGCACGTCGACCCCGAACGCCGCCCAGTCGCCGAGGGTCGAGGGCGACAGCGACACGCCGCTGCGCTCGTACTGCTGCGTTTGTCGGTAGAGAGGCGTCGAATCGTGGTACTTGTGCACGAGGATGTGCGCGAGCAGGCCCGGTCCCGGTCGGCCCCGATCCATGACCTTCTCGCTCGCCGCGGTGACGACGCCCTCCTCGGGGCAGGCGGGGCAGGCCAGCTTCTCGCGCTTCTCCTCGATGATCCGGAACTGGGCCGGCACGAAGTCGAGGACCTCGCTGGTGCGATAGCCGATGCACTGTTTCGTCTCCCCGCAGTGCCCGCAGGCGCGCTCGGCCTCAGGGACCTGGATGACGCGCTCCTCGCGCGGCAGGTCCCTGGGCAGCGGCGCGCGGCCACCACGGCCGCGCGGAGGCTTCGGAGGATCAGGCGGCTGCGGCACGGGGCCGTCGCCCGGCGCTGTCGCTGCCGCCTCGTTCGAGGGAGCAGGCGCGGGCTCGCCGCTCTTCTGCTCCGCGTCGCCGAGCGCCGCGAGCATGAGCGACAGCTGCTCGGAGCTGACCTTCTGGCTCTTGCGGCCGTACAGCTCACGAAGCGCGTTGGCGAGCCGGACGCTCAGCGCGGTGTTGGTGTCTCGCTGCCCGACGAGCAGCTGGACGACCAGCTCGATGAGGTCCGCGATGCGCCCCTCGGCTGCCAGCTGCTCGAGCTTGAGCCGGACATCCTCAATGTCGACGGGTAGCTTGGCGGGCGGTGCGGGCGGCTCGGTCATCGGGCGCGCCATGTATCCACGGCACGCCGGACAAACAAGGCGTTACGTTTTCAGACGGAGTTTTCTCCGTCCCGGCCCTCGTCGGGCGCCAGCGCTTGCGCCGTGTCGCGGTCGACAGGTCCAGCCCTTCGAGCATCAGCGACAGCTCCGCGGACTCGACCTCGACGTGCGTCGCCCCTTGCGGCACGTCGCGCGCCAAGTGGAACCTTCCGCACGCCAGCTTCTTCGCCACAAGCATGTACCCAGTGCGATCCCAGAACAAAATCCGGATCTGGTCGCCTCGCCGATTCCTGAACACGAACAGATGCCCGCAGAGCGGATCGGCTCCGAAGCACTGCGCGACCAGCGCCGAAAGGCCATCGAAGCTCTTCCGCAGGTCGGTCGGCTCGGCCGCGACGTACACGCGCACCGACGGCGGCAGCGTCAGCACGGCGCCTCCTCGGCAGCGAGCGCCAGCACTCGCTCGAGCGTGGCCGGGTCGAAGCCCGGCCGAACACGGACCACCCGGCCGTTAGGCAGCGCGATCTCGATCGGCTCCGTCGCCGCCGGCGATGTGTCGGCCACCACGTGCACCGGCAGAAAGCGCGGCGCCTCCACCGACGGAGGCGACGGCTGGGAGGCCCCTTCAGCCCGCAGCTTCCAGCGCCACCAGTACAGCTGCTTGGCCTTGTACCCCTGGCGCCGTGCGAACTGCTCGGCGCTCAGCCCGCTCCGCTCCCATCGCTGCACCCGCTCGGCCCACTCCACTCTCGTCGCCATCGCTTCCTCCTTCGTCGCGATGGGAACAGCTAACCGGCGCCGCACGGGCGGTCACGATGGCGTTGGTCGGGCGCTTACGGCGCGCGCCGAGGTGACCTCGCGGCCCGCAGGCCCAGGAGGGCGAGGAGTAACCAAGCGGCGCCGTCGCTCGCCGGCCGTGTCGGACCGCCCGCCGCGCATCCGTTGCCGTGCAGGCGCGTCACGCCTCGCGATTCACCCAATGAGGGATCGTCGGTGCCGGCTGAGGGAGTGCCGCCCGCGCCGCCGTCCGCCGGGGCTCCGCCCGCGCCGCCGTGCGCCGAGGCCCCGCCCGCGCCGCCGTCGGCTGCGTTCTCTGCGCCGCCGCCACCTGGTGAGCCGCCGGCGGCGCCATCGTTTCTATCCGGATCCATCAAGCATCCGCCGGCCACGCAGACGCCGCCAGGGCAGGGTGTGCCCTCCAGCTTAGGTGCTATCATGCAAGCGCCGTTGCGCGGATTGCATAGACCGACCTGGCACATGACGCCGGGAGGATCGGGGCAGATGACCTCGGGACCCTGAGTGCAGACGCCAGCCTGGCAGATGTCATCCTGCGTGCACGGGTTGCCATCGTCGCACGACGCTTGATCCGGATCATCGCAGTCGCAGGCATCGCCGATGCCATTGTCGTCGGCGTCGAGCTGGGACGTGTTTGATACGAGGCGGCAATTGTCCTGGAAATCGATGACGCCATCGCCGTCGTCGTCGGTGTCACATGGATCGCCGATGTCGTCGCCGTCGTTGTCGGATTGGGCCAAGCTGCCGGGCTGTATGGGGTTCGAGAGGTCCGGGCAGTTGTCAAGGAGGTCGGGAACGCTGTCCTCGTCCCGGTCACAGGCGTCGCCGATGCCGTCGTCGTTCGCGTCCTCCTGCCCGGAGTTCGGTGACAGTCTGCAGTTGTCGTCCGCGTCCGCTATCGTGTCGCCGTCGGCGTCTGGATCGCAGGCATCACCGTCGCCGTCGTCATCGAGATCGGCCTGCGGCTCACCCGTCTCGGGCGGCGGGTTCGCCTCGAAGTCGCAGTTGTCGTCCTCGTTGATCACCCCGTCGCCATCCGGGTCGGCGTCCGGATCGCACGAGTCACCGTCGCCGTCGCCGTCGGCGTCTTCCTGCCCGGCATTCGCGAGGAGCGGGCAGTTGTCGTCCTCGTCGACGACCCCGTCGCCGTCCGTGTCGACGTCCGGATCGCACGAGTCGCCGGTGCCGTCGGCGTCCTCCTGCCCGGCGTTCGCCAGGAGCGGGCAGTTGTCGTCCTCGTCGATGACCCCGTCGCCGTCCGTGTCGGCGTCGCAGGCATCGCCTCTGCCATCGCCGTCCGTGTCGGTCTGGTCCGGGGGCCACGTTTGCGTATAGGGGAAGTTGTCGTCGGCGTCGAGCACGGAGTCGTCATCGGAATCCAAGTCCCGGTAGTTTGGGAGTGAGTCATTGTCGGTGTCGACGGGCGGCGTGCCCAGCAGGGCATCCCCTGCCTCTTCGGCGTCAAGAAATCCGTCGTTGTCACTGTCCGGGTCCAATGCGTCGATGGCCGCGTCGCTATCGGTGTTGTTGGCCATGTCGAGCGGATCAGCAGGGTTCGCCACCTCCTCGGTGTCCGCGATGGTGTCGCTGTCGGAGTCGACGCTGGTCGGGTCGGTCCGGAGCGCCGCCTCCTGCGCATCCGTGAGGCCGTCGTTGTCGTCGTCGGCATCGCATGCGTCGCCGAGGCTGTCGAGGTCGTTGTCGCGCTGATCGAGGTTGGAGACATGAAGGCAGGTGTCGTTGGCGTCGTCCACTCCATCGTTGTCGTCGTCGGGGTCGCACGCGTCGCCGAGACTGTCGTCGTCGGTGTCGGCTTGGTTCGTGTTTGGCGCGAGTCGGCAGTTATCTACATCGTCATCCAGGCCGTCGTTGTCGTCGTCGGAGTCGCATGCGTCGCCGAGGCTGTCGAGGTCGTTGTCGCGCTGATCGAGGTTGGAGACTGAAGGCAGGTGTCGTTGGCGTCGTCCACTCCGTCGTTGTCGTCGTCGGAGTCGCATGCGTCGCCGAGGCCATCGAAGTCGTTGTCGCTCTGATCGAGGTTGGAGATATGAAGGCAGTTGTCGCCGGCGTCGTCCACGCCATCGTCGTCGTCGTCGGGGTCGCACGCGTCGCCGAGACGGTCGCCGTCGGTGTCGCGTTGGCTGGGGTTTGGATCGAATTGGCAGTTGTCTGCCAGGTCATCCAGGTCGTCGTTGTCGTCATCGGAGTCGCATGCGTCGCCGAGGCTATCGAGGTCGTTGTCGCTCTGATCGAGGTTGGGGGCACGAGGGCAGTTGTCGGCGCCGTCGTCCACGCCATCGTTGTCGTCGTCGGGATCGCACGCGTCGCCGAGACTGTCGCTGTCGGTGTTGAGTTGATCGGAGTTGCGGATAGTGGGGCAATTGTCGGCTACGTGCGGAACGCCGTCGCCGTCTATGTCATCGGGTTGCGCATGCGCAGCCCTCACGCAGAGTATGACTCCAATGAACATCCAAGGAAGGAGTCCGACGCGCACTCGGCGGAGCCGCGGCATCGACGCGGACGCCGGAGCTGAGGAACGAGGCTGGCACCGAGCGGGTGATGTTCGATGACGCATGGTAGGTTCTCCGCGACGGACACGTTCGATCCGTAGACCCCGGCCGGTGCTCTCCCTCGGTACGGAACACTGCCGGGACAGATGCCGGGTGTGTCACTATACTCCAGCTTGCCGCTGGTTGGAAATGCTCATCCGGCACGCTACCGGCTGGTGGCTGGAGGCTTGCCGCCGTCAGCTCCCGAGTCTCGTGGTTTGACATGCTGCCGCGGGCAGGCGTCCGGAGGTAGCTCTCTGGTCCTCGTCGCTACTCCTGCTACCGCCCCATAGCCGCCACCCTATGTGAGGCCAGCGGAGACACCGTCCCGCGTCAAGAAGGGGCATGCGCTCGGCAGGGGCCCGGCCGAAGTCGGAGTAGGGGACAGGTTGGCCGCGGGAGGACGGGGATCCCGCGCGCCGCCTGGATCCTGTAATGTTGTGCTCGCTCGCTCGTTTCCGGGCTGCGCCAGTATCCAGCTCGGACCCGGGGTGGCCCTCGCCTGCCTCGTGCACGCCGTGGAACTTCGTGAAGTCATGTACCCTGGCGTCACCTGCCGCGCCGGCTGCCGGTGGTCCCGTTCACTTCGATCCGCCCCAAGTCCAGCGTCACCGAGATTTATCAGGTCACACGCGGGGCACACGAAAAGCAGAGATACGGCTCTCGCCGTGTCTTTTGGGTGGAGGCGCCGGGAATCGAACCCGGAGCTGAATCTGCGGGGCGGATGCGCGAGAGATACGGCGGATGCCGCGTCGGACGCGTCGGAGCGGTGTCAGAGGCCATCGAGGGCTCGATTCCTCTCGTATACCCGGAATCCCTCTCGTGGAGCCCCGTGTCCTGACGTCGGGGCACACGGAGGTCACACGGCCGCGCGGCCGTCCCCGAAGCCTGCGAGCTGGAGGCCAGCGCCAGGGTCCAGGAACGCGTTGTCGCGAGCACCGACCTCGCCGAACTGGACCGCCGAGCTGCACTGGTCCGCGGCGACGGACTACCATCTTACCTTCGTCTGGATTGCTCCGCGAGGAATTGTGCAGATTTTGTCTGCTGATTTCTTTCTTATCTGAATTCCGGATACCGCTGGAGGCGGTAGCAATTTTATTCTGCCGCACTGATATCCTTTTGATAGTTTTATGTATATTGCTGGATGATTTATTCGACGAACGTATTTGGGATCACAGGACGAAAAGTTGAAGTACCGACCTTCGTCGGTCTTTGTCTGGCAAGGAGTGCCTGCTAACGTTACATGTGCGCGCTGGACTGGAAGATCGCTGTCTTCAAATGATATGAAGCCAGCTAGAGGCATATTGGCGGATTCTGGCTGTTGCGCTCCCGCGTCAGCGTTGTCAGTGTCCTTCGCCCCGCCCCGGAGCTCACTGCCCCCTGTCGCTGAGACTGTACCGCCATCGATTCCTGTCTCAGTTGGAGAAGCTGTGTTGCTATCGGCTCCTGGTACAAGGATCGGCTCGCTCTGGTGTGTATGGAACCAGAAGACCGTAGTTGCGGCACCCGCGACGCATACGCCCACTAGGGAAGTTGCTCGTCCTAGGAATGCGTTTTTGGAAGATGCCGACAAGTTTGGAAGTGTGTTGGTGGTGTCCGTGTTGCAATATGGTTGACGTTCGTCGTGAATGTGCGCCTCGGGTTTCTTGTCGATCTTGGAGAGCTCCGTGACCGCGGCGCGGATGCCACTTACCACCGATGTCCATGCTTCGTCGACGTTACGCCAACTCATGACAGCTTGCGCGCCGCGTGGCAGTGGGGTGAGATGTGCGAAGGGGGCGCTCATCCAGTCACAAGCGCGGATGATGATAGGGATGACGCAGGCCTTGCCACGGGCGTGGCGCGCGAGGGCTCGCTCCATCTCAAACCTATAACAGTCGTCTGAGGCGAGAAAACTCGCGCTGATCAGCAGCAGTATAACGTGTGCGCCTTCGAGGCGTGCGGCAATGACGCTATCTCGAATCTCTCCGGGGATAATCATTTTGTCGTACCACGTGCGGATCACTCC
This sequence comes from Sorangium cellulosum So0157-2, assembly GCF_000418325.1. Taxonomy (GTDB): domain Bacteria; phylum Myxococcota_A; class Polyangia; order Polyangiales; family Polyangiaceae; genus Sorangium; species Sorangium cellulosum_D. The sequence goes on along the minus strand of NC_021658.1, from coordinate 9,007,029 downwards.
TTGCCGTTGAAGGCGTGCCAGGTGGGCGATCGCTTGCTCGCAAAACTCGCGATCGGCAGTCGCGTATGAAATGAAAACGTCGACGGACTCCCCCATGAAGGCAGATTGTCCCACCTACTGGGCGGAAGTCCACCCTCATCGATCCCGGCCGCCTCGTCGTAATCCTGCTCTCCCTCCCTGCCCGCCCGTCAGAGCACGATCCACGCCGCGTCGCCGCTCACCAGGCGGATGGTTCCGACCTCCATGGCGGGCAGGCCGGCATCGCTTCGCTGGGAGTGCGGACCGGGAACACCCGCCGGCGGCACGGGAGCGATTCCGACCTACGCCTCGCCCACGTAGGCCTCGCAGAGGCAGAACCGCCACAGCGCGCCGCTGAACTCCCCGTCGACGTGCCAGAGCTCAAGCGATAGCTCAAGGGGCAGGCCGCAAATTACGTTGTGGACGAACGTAAGGGGCGAAGTGTGGTCTAGCATGCCCGGATGTCGTCGCTGGTGCGCCGGTGGTTGCGTCCGCTCGATCCGCTGGCCGGTCGTCGCAGCAGGCCGCTCCTGAGCCGGGCCCTGCCGGCGCCACCTGAGCCGGGCGCATGGGCTGGAGCTCTGCGCGGCGGCGCGGGAGCGCATCGGCGCGAGCACCGATCTCGCCGAGCTGGATCGCTGGCTCCGGCGACCCGAGGTCGTCAGCGACGCCTGGGAACTCCTGCTAGCACGAACGGCTCCCGAACCGATGCATCGATTCTCCAGAAATCGGCGAGAGCCCGTCCTGTGCTGCAGTTCATCAAGCCTGTCGGCACATCAGATCCAGAATGGACATGGATTCCAGTAAGGACGTTTATCGTATACATTTGTGTACATGGTGCGCGTTGGGCGAGCGATCACCAGGAAGGTTGCTCTGGAACAAGAATGGTGGTGTATGCCAGAATCCGGGCAGCTATGGCTCGAATCTTCTTGTCTCATGCGAGCGTTGACAAGCCTACCGTGCGACGAGTCGCGGAAGCCCTTCGTTCCGCCGGACACGACCCCTGGGTAGATGATGAGCAAATCCTAATCGGCGAATCGATCCCGGCCGCTGTTGAGCGGGGGCTCAGGCAGGCCGACTTTGTTGTTGTCTGCCTTTCTAAAGCGGCTGCAGAGCGGGGGTGGGTCGAGGCTGAGCGTGACGCTACGCTTATGCAGCAACTTCGCGAGCGAAAGGCCAGGATCCTGCCTGTGAGACTCGAGAATGTGCCACCCCCATATATCATTGCTCCGCTCGCATACGTAGATATTTTTCCAGGCGAGGACGCATTCCGCCAGGGCGTCGAGCGGCTCGTACGCTCGATCGATGGTCACCATCAGCAACGACCAACTGCTACGAGCGCTCTGGCTGAACCGCGCGCTGAAGAGGAATCGATACGTGCGCTGGCGGAAAAGTATGGCCTCACTCAAGACGCGCGCAACATCTTGAAACAGAAGCCGTTTGCTTGGGAGGGATTGTTCTTTAGTCGCGTGTTTATAGACGAGCTGGATCGTATCTCGGACTTGCGACGCGATTTGAAATATGGTGTGTCGCGTGGACCCGTTTTGCGGCTCAGTGACTCGGAAGTTTTGCATTGGATATCTGGCCAGATTGCTGAGATTAGGCATATTGCTGGATCTATCACAGCGGTCACGAACTCTGGTCTTGAAGAGGCCATGGGGCCTCCTGGGGTGCCTGGAGACCCAGAGAAAATTATCTACGTGGCCAGGAGAATTGTTGATGGCTGCCGCGAGGCTATCGAGTGGACCTTCCGGCTGAGGCGTCTCAGTGTTGATGAGGAATTTGATAAGCTTGTTTCTATTGTGCAGCGTTGGGGGGTCAAGGTGGTTCAGGATGTCGAGGTTTGGAGTGTTGAGCTGGATAGGAAGTTGAAGGAGTTTGCAGCCAATCCGCCGGCTCCTGGCGAGCCAGTCGTCTTTGCGTTCGAGGCGGCGCTTAACGCTCCAGACAGAGAGGGGTTCGATGATGAGTTGGCGAGACTAACAGACGTGATGGTTCGTCGTGGTAGGCATGTGTAAATCATCGTAAGTCACCACGGCCGCCCATCGCAGCGAGCCGCCCCGAGGTTCACCCGCGCCTCGCCGGCCGATGATGACCACATCGCCGGGCCGCGGCTCCGGCCAGCGTCGCCTTACGGGTCGCGCGGGGGCCGCTGGGTCCCCCGGCGGCGCCGACGGAGGCTCGGCCGGCTGCTCCTCCTCCGCGTCGGTCTCGGGTCCCTCTTCCTGCCCGACCACGCTGCCCGTCAGATCACGATCCACGTCGCACCGTCGCAGATCAGCCGGATGGTGACGTAGGAGCCACCCACCCGCGCGATCTGCTGGCCGGTGCTCGTGATGACCTCGAGCGCCTCCTCTTCCCCCGCGACCTCCTTGACCACGACCTCGGCGCCGGCGTTCCCCGCGGCGGACGGCAGCCTCACGATCACCGGGTCGTGCGTGTTGACCCGCACGAGCTCGCCCGGCCGGGCGGTGTAGGTGGTCGTCACGACGGGGCTGATGAGCCAGACCCCCGGGATGAAGACGTCGGTCCGGTTCTCGGCCGGGTTGTCGGTGACCACCGCCCCCACGAAGTTCAGCGCGGGGCGCTCCGGCAGCTCGACGCCCGCGGCGAAGATGCGGCGCACGCCGAAGAACAGCGTGTCGATCCAGTTCAGGACCCTCGACATGGTTACCTCTTCAGATAGAGGACGCGGAGGACGAAGGCGTCGTAGATGCCGAGCTGCACAGGGTCGCCGTTCCGGGTCTTGCCCTAGAGCTTGATCCGGTAGGTGCCGGCCTGGGCCGCGACGAGGAACCCGGAGATCGCCACCGGGGCCCGCGAGTTCCGCAGCTCGGACGCGACGTGCGCGCCCGTGGGGACCACCGTCGACCCGTTCGGCGCTGAGGCGACCAGGCGGACGCGCGCCTGGTCGTTGGTGCCGCTGGCCAGGAACTCGAGCGTGAAGGAGCAGTCCAGGAGCAGGACGTCGAGCGGCTCCACGTTCGGCACGTCGACGCGGAAGACGCGAGAGCCGGCGTCCAGCCAGTCGGCGTACGTCGTCGTCGGGGCCAGGCCGACGCTGACCTCCTCGCTGCCCCAGGAGGCGAGGTGCACGGCCTCGACCCGCCGGTCGCTCTGCGAGGCCATCCAGGGCCCGCGCCGCATCGGCGATGGTGCTCAGGTCCTCCTCGACCAGCTCGACACGCCCGACCGTGGCGAGCTACGTCGCCCCTGCCCACCCGAAGCGTGCCGCGCGGCCGGCTCGGCCCGGAGCGGCGAGAGCACGCAGGCGGCGGTGTACGTGGGATGCTCGCCGAGCGAAATGCGGACGCCGCGGCACCGAGGATCTACCCTGCCGCCATCGTGATCCGCCTGCGCCGTGAGAGTCTCTTCCGCGCCGATGTCGCTGCGCTGGAGCGCCTCGCCCGGTGGCTCGGTCTGCCGGAGCCGCGGCGCTGGCGAACGGAGCGCGAGCGCAAGGCGAAGATCGTCGAGGCGATCGAGAGGTGCGAGAAGCGGCTCGCGAAGGTGGAGGGGCCGGGTCACGGGTCATGACGGGCGGACGGTAGCTCGCCTGTCTTGGCGAGAGAGCGGCCAGTCCGGCTCCCGCGGGGACTCCGGGCGCGGGACGGTCATTCAGCACCTCGTTTAGCGGAGGAGCTTCCGCAACTGCCCTCTGCCGCGGTGCAGCCGCTTGTTCGTGGTGCTGGATGGGCACCGAGCTCTGCCTCAGCGGTGTAGCCGAAAGCGGTACCCGCGAGCACGGCACGGAGCTCGGGCTTGAGCCGCTCCAGGCAACGAAGCGCCATCCGGGCCTCCACCTGGCCAAAGGACGACGGTGCGTTCTCCGGAGTCGCGCATGCCGCTCGCGCCTTGTGCCACCGGTTCACGCGCTCCCGGTAGTGGATCACGTGGTGCCAGGCGATGGCAGACAACCAGCATCGCAGGACCTTCTTCACTGGGACGTGCTGGTACGGCTGAAATCGTCCAGCTTCCACGCTACGCCAGGCGGACAGCAGGATCTCCTGCATGAGGTCCGGCTGGTCGCCTGCGGGGACGGCGAGCTGGCGCAGCACCGTGCGGAGCATCCCCGATTCCCTCATGATGGCGTCGAACGGAACGCGCACTGCGCGATTCGCAGCAGTTCCAGCCGGGCGCGATGTACCCTGACGCTCCGCCATGGCCACCTGCTCCGGCGAGGCTGGGTTCAGCGGCAACATTCCTTCCACGACGTCGTGTCTCCTGGATGTGCTCCTCCTCCTGCCCGCGCGCAGGGCGGATCTCGGCCTGGTGTCGTAAGGACACCGCCCGCTCCACCGCTGGCGACCTGTCGCTGGGCAGCCGAGGATTCAGCGAATTTGCAGCAGCAGCGCCTCGCGTTCCGCGGCGAGCTGGCCGCGCGGGAACTCCATGGCGTGCATCTCGAGCAGGCGTCGCGCCTCCACATCAGCCCTGGGGTTGTGGGCTTCGATGGCCTTGCGCGCCCGGAGGATCAGGTCCTTCTCGCGCTCGCTCACGACCGGGCGTACTTCGCCGGAGGGAGGCGAGGAACGAGCAGCTGTTGCGGCCGGCGAAGCGGGCTTGCCGTTCGAAGCGGGCTTGCCGTTCATCGCGGCCGGTGGATGCTCGCCGGGTGCTGGGATGCCCTGCACCGGGGGCGAGGCCGTGGCGACCTCGCGGGGTGCGTCTGGCTGATTGACGGGCGGCGCGGTGTGCTGCTCCGGGGGCGTCGCCGCACCGGCGTGGACCGCTGCCGGCCGTGACCGCGGGGTCGTACTGGCCGAGCTTGACGGGCGTGGAGCCGTCGCGACGACGGCGCCCGTCAGCACGACGAGCGCAGCCTGCGCGAGGACCTTCGCGCTGACCTTCTGCAGGTGCAGCGCGGCCGTCCACCACGAGCGACGGAACAGGCCGAACGCCACCGGGACGCAGGCCTCCTTGTCCCAGCCCCGCGATTCTTGTTGCGCCATCCAGCGCCGCTTCGCCTCCTTCAGGTCCTCGCGCGCCCGACGGTGCTGCGTCTTCACCGTGTCCAGCTTGAGCCCCAGCTCGGCGGCGATCTCGGCGAGCGACTTCTCCTCGAGCTCGTGCTTGACCAAGATGTCGCGGTACTTGGGGTCGACCTGCTCAATCAGGTCGCGCATGATGGCTTCCCGCTGATGCCTGCGGAGTAGGGCTTCCGGGCTCGGTTGGTCCTCGCGGAAGTCGTGCTCGTCGAACGAGGTCAGGACCTCACCCCGACGTATCGTGTCCCGTAGGTGCCTTCGGGCGAGGTTCAGGGCGATCGTGACGGAATACGGCGCCGGATCATCACCCGGCCCGAGCCGCTCCCTCGCCTCCCAGCCCCGTAGGAGCGCCTCTTGCGCGAGGTCTTCGGCATTTCGCGCAGGGACACCGACCCGCCTGACGAGGCGGCGGAAGAGCTCGAAGTGGGGGGGAGTTCGTGCTGGCTTGCCCACAGCTGGTAGCACCCCTGAGCTGGCCGGAAGGGTTCAAGAAAAAGCTGGGCCGGCCGACTTTGGTGTGACAATGTAAGTGAGGGTGGTGTGTTCGCGTGCGCGACCGCCTGTCCGGAGAGTCGACGGGGGCCATTGCGCCACGGAGCTGACTTTTGCCTGGCAAAGCGTCCGTTCGTTGCGAATTCGTCGAGGTTGACGCCGCGCGCCCGGCGTAAGTACGGTCCCCGCATGCGATTCGTTGCGCTTTCGTGGCTTGGCTGCCTGGCGCTCGGCGCGACAGCTGGCTTTGCGAGCTCGGCCAGCGCCGAGGAGGACATCTATTCGATGCCCGAACGAAGCGAAGGCTCCGCGGTAAGCGGCAACGTTCGCCGCGGTCGGAGAGCTCGCGATGCGGGACGGTGGGTTGAGGCACGGGCGGCCTATGCGGCGGCCTTCGAGGCAACGGACCCGGCGTCGAGCACGGAAAGAGAGCGCGCGGAAATCGCGGGAGAGCTCGGCCTCTGTGAGCTCGCGCTGAAGCAGTACCGCGACGCGGCGGAGCATCTGGCCTGGAGCCTCGAGCAGCGTGACGCGCTGCCGCTTCAACTGCAGCTACGCTTCGAGGCGGGGCAGCGCAAGGCAGCGCCGCACGTAGGGACGCTGTACCTCTCGGTCGACCCCCCCGATGCAGAGGTGCTCGTCGACGGCAAGCCAGTCAGTGCGCCGGCACGGACCTACCGGCTGTTCTTGGAGCCTGGGCAACACATGGTGCGGGCCCGATTGGCGGGCCACGAAGAGGCGTTCGCGTCGTTCGATGCGCAGGCCGGGAAGCCGACGACCATCTCACTGCAGGTGCCACGCGCAGTGACGCAGGCAGCCGTTCCGCCGAAGAATGCCGCGACGGTGACGTGGGAGCCGAAGCGGTCCGCGCGAGGAGCACAGGCCTCGTCCGTGGCGCCGTCTCCCACGGCGTCGAAGCTGCGCATCGCTGGCGCGGTCCTGGCGGGGGCAACCATGGCAGCCGGCGGCGGGTTCCTGACTTGGAGTGCGTACACCGAGGACGAACTCCACGATCGAGCGACCGCGCTGCGTAACGCAGATAGGGAAGCGGATCGATGTTCCCGCCCGAACGCACCGCGTGCGTGCTCGGAGCTGCGCGATCTCCAGGAACAGCGGGATCTCTTGGAGCAAGTCGGATGGGTGAGCCTCGCGACCGGCGGCGCAGTCGGTGCGCTGACGCTCGTGTCTCTGTTCGTGAGCCGAACCTCGTCGCCTGGCGATGGCGTACGTGTCGTTCCCACGGCGAGCGGGCAGCACGCAGGGCTGATCATGGTCGGTGCATGGTGACGAAACTGGAGCTCGAGGACATGAATACCTCCTCGGAAGGCCGGCGTGGGTTGGCTACCTGGATGCGCATCGCGTTCGGGTGCGGAATCGCTCTTGTCTCGTGCGGGTGTTCCTCCGGCAACGAGGACCCCGTCTGCGAAGACGACCCTACGCTAAGGCCTCCGGATGACGGATGCGGCGTTTTCCTGAGCGCGGCTCTCGGAGACGACGCGAATCCCGGAAGCCGCGCGAAGCCGGTGAAAACCTTCTCGAAAGCCCTCGAGCTTGCAGACATGGGCAGCCACCGTGTCTACGCGTGCGCGGAAACCTTCGAAGAAACGCTTTGGTTTTACGGCACGAGCATCTGGGGTGGGTTCGACTGCGCGGACGGCTGGCGGCATCTGGGAGCCAGCGCGAGAACCGTCGTTGCCCCGAAGGGGCCGGTTCCCCAGGTGGTGCGGTTCGGCGGGCAGGGAATTACGTTTACGAACCTGCGGCTGGTGGCTCCGGATGGCAACGACGTGGATCGGGCGCAAAGAGGATCCATCGGAATATCGACACTCGAAGGGGTCCAGCTCAAGCTCGTGGCGAGCGAGGTCATCACAGGACAGGGCGGGAAACCAGGCGGCAGCTCGATCCCAATCTATCTTCGTGCTGGTAGCGAAATCGAGGTGATCGACAGCCGCATCGTTGCAGGTGACGGAGCGGATGGTGAGTCCGGAGCCGCGGCAGAGGGCGCGGCAGCTGCCGACGGCGAGCCAGGACGCTCAGGAGCCGACGCGTGCACGATGGACACCACGGCGGGGACGCCGGCCGTCACGACCGAATGCGACGACGGGAGCTCGGTCAGCGGCGACGGCGGTCTAGGGCTGGCGGATCGGGGCTCCGACGGAGGGCATGGGGAGCCTCTGCCAGCTCCGAACCCGACCGGCGCCGGTGCGGGAGGCCTCGGTCAGCAGGGAGACGTGGCATGCAGCGATGGGCAGCGCGGCCTTGACGGTGCCGTCGGTGTGCAGGGGCACGGAGCGAGGCGCCCCGGCGTTGTCATGTGGGGTCGTACGCTGGGCAAGGGCCAGGATGGGCAGTTCGGGCGCCCTGGTCAGGGCGGTGGTGGCGGCGGTGGGTCACGCGGCGGTGCGACGGCCTGTGGTGCAGGACCGGTTGGTGGGGCGTTCGGCGGCTCGGGCGGGTCAGGCGGTTGCGGCGGCAAGCCGGGCAAAGGGGGCTTCGCGGGAGGAGCGAGCATCGGCATCGCTACGAGGGGGGCCAAGGTCATAATCCGCGGGTCGACCGTCCAGACGGGTCGTGGCGGTCGTGGCGGTGCGGGAGGGGCAGGCTTGCCAGGGGGGAGCGGAGCTCCTGGTGGTGAGGGAGGAAGAGCAGTGACGGGTACGCTTCCAGGATGCCGAGGAGGAGATGGCGGCAATGGGGGGCCCGGAGGCGGCGGCGGCGGCGGCCTCGGCGGCCACTCCGTGGGCGTCGCGTACCTGGGGACTGTGGAACTGATGCGGCAGGACGTCGAGGCAACGTTTCTTCTCGGAACCGCGGGCAAGGGCGGGCCTGGTGGCGACCCAGATGCCGCCGGGAGCGGGGGAGACGATGGCGCCGCGGCCGAGTTCCTGCCCTTCGCGGCCGACGATCCGAACGACCCAAACTCCGGAGCGCCGGAGTGAGCGGCAGCGATACGAGGAGTAACGATGATGGGCACATGTCCGAGGCTCAACCTGCGACATCGCACACCCGCGAAATGGTCGCTACGGGTCGCAGCTGCGCTATCGTGCGGAATTGCAGCGCTCGGGTGTGGGGCCGAGTCGGGTACGTGGGAACGGTGCGAGGAAACCCTCACGTGCACACCCGTAGTCGCCTGCAACGCCGATCCCGGTATCCCTGGTCGTGCGGTCGACTGCGAGGGGGTCTACCTGACCGTCGACGGACGTGACGATAATCCGGGTACGCGAGGCAAGCCGGTCGCGACCTTCGCGCGGGCGTTTGATCTCGCCCGTGATCATGGGATGCGGGTCTACGCGTGTGCAGACATCTTCAACGTCGAAGTGCGTGTGCCGGCAGGCATGGAGGTGTGGGGCGGGCTCGACTGTCGCGATCCCCGGGGGCATTGGCCTCTGCATCCGCTCGGCGAACTCACGACAATCGCTCCGGGACCGAACCGGATCCCCCTCACCGTCGTGGACGAGGCGGCCGAGCCGGCAGCCGACGGCGCTGCGGCCACGATGCTCACCAGGATGCGGATGGTCGCGCAGGACGCCACCGTGCCGGGCGGCTCTGCCATCGCCATGCGCGCCTTGGTCGGGGCGGTGGTAGAGGTGCGCCTGAGCGAGATCGTCGCTGGGGACGGCGCCGATGGGGCCACTGGCGCTGACGGAGGCGCTGTACCAGGACAAGATGGAGCACCGGGGAAACCCGGAGCCATGGCATGCTCTGCGGATACGGCGAAGGGAGGGGCGCGAGTCATAACCTCGTGTGACGATGGCATCTCATCGGGGGGGATGGGCGGCATCGGCACAAAGAACGATGGTGGCGACGGCGAAAGTGGTTCTCCTCTGCCGATCACTAATCCGATGAGCTACGGTCTGGGTGGAACCGGGCAAGGCACTCTGCCCTGCACAGAGGGACGGGGCGGCCTGGCGGGGGATGACGGCGCGAACGGTAACGGTGCTTCAGGGCCGGGAAGGCTCACAGACACGGGGCTGGAAGGCAGCGCAGGCGAAGATGGCCAAGCGGGGCAGCGCGGATACGGCGGCGGCGGTGGAGGCGGCTCGCGCGGTGGATCTATGTTCTGCGGCGCAGGAGCGGCACAGGGCGGCGCTTCTGGAGGTTCCGGCGGTGCTGGCGGTTGCGGCGGCAAGCCCGGGAAGGGCGGCGGTCCAGGCGGATCCAGCATCGGGATCCTGTCTTACCACGCCAGCGTCCGTGTAAGTAAAACCAGCATCACCACGGGTCGGGGCGGGAACGGCGGACGAGGCGGGGGCGGCCAGTACGGCGGCATCGGTGGGTACGGCGGTATCGGCGGGGGTAACAGGGCTGGCTCGCAGCCAGGCTGCCGTGGCGGCGATGGCGGGAAAGGCGGCAACGGCGGCCGGGGCGGTGGAGGCCACGGTGGACACTCGCTTGCGGTGGCACATACCGCCGACCTGGGCCCCAATGTCGAGCCCGACTCTCCGATCAAGTTCGATATTCCTGGTGACGGCGGAGGCGCTGGCGATCCAAACCCGAACTCGGGCAAGCCAGGTTCCGCAGCCGTCTCGATGGGCTTCCAAGACTAGACGAATGACAGTCCGAGCGTGTCGGCGGCGTTGAGCTCGCTGCCGCCGCATGCGACCGAACGTTCTCTTTCCCCCCGCTAGCGTACCGCATCTCGGGGATCTGGCAGCCGTGTGATGATGTGCTGATGAGCCGAGAGCTCCCTCCAGGTACTTGGGGCATTGCCGGAAGCGGGCGCGGCGCGAGCGGAAGCGGACCGAGGAACCTGCGAGATGAGGTTCGGCGTCCCCTCACTATCCCGGGCAAGCGGGCCACCTCGCGCGTGTCCCCGAGCGACACTGAGACATGCCTCACCTCGAGCGGTGCCTAATGAATACTTGCGCCGAGTGGCTGTAGATCGCGGTCTCGATCCACATTGATTCGGTGACTGAAATGCTTTAGTGCCATCAAGGGGTCAATTTCATCCATGGTCATTGGTGCAAGCGTGGGGTAATCAACGCTCAGCTCCACTACCATGCGTCGTGTCGGTCTCCCGATCGACGGATCCAGCGCGGTACGAAATGCTCGAAGCTCCACTACCTGGCACGTTGGCAGGTTCAGGAGTGCTTCGGAAGCGTGCCGGATCGCCAGCCCGGCAACAAGTCGCAAGTACTGTTCGCGAAGCCGCTTTTCGCTCTTCTCCTTGTAGGTTACCTTGCCACTGGAGAGGAGCTTCGCCTCCGTCGTCGGTATGACACTCGGCTCTGGCACATCGAGCTCAAGCGAGATGGTGTGGGCGTACTGCACATCGAAACGTACCTGGCATGGAACCGGCAAATCGAGCGGCAGCGCGGCTTCGAGAGCCTCTCGCATACGGCCAGTGTTGCCGTCCTGGAGTTGGTGCAATGAGCGTAGGCGCTCATCCTCTTCGCGGTCGAACGCTGCGCGTGCAGCTTCGGTTTCAGTCTCGTAGGTGGTTCGTGCCTTCTGGAGGGCTGCCTGAGCTTGCGCCTCGTCCTCGCGCGTGAGCACCCCGAGAGCCTCCTGTAACCGGAGATTCACTTCCTGCTCCACCCTCGCCTGAAACGTGTCGCGCTGGTGATTGGCTTGCCTCGTTGCCACAATCTGTGTCACGACAATGCCGACAATCCCGACGAAGATGATGGCTAATGGAGCCGATGAATCACTGATGGCTTCCACGAAAAACAGCACCAGTCCGGCGGCAAGAATTGCCCACGTAACGGCTTGTGCTCGTCGCACGCTAGCAACCTTCGGCCGGAAGGAGGCTAACTGTGATTCGATCTCCTGATTGGTCTGCTCGTGTAGCTTTTTTGCTTTGGCCTTGCTGTTTGGTGGAGTCGGGGCGACGAAGAGGGCCGGTTCGAATGCTCTACGCTCTAAGAGTTCGGCATAGAGCCGGTCGCGATCTTCTACTTCTGGGGACTCGTTGGCGATACGATCGATTTCCTGCTCGCGCTCATTGTGCTCCTCATACTCCAAGCGCCAGGCCCTAATCTGCGCATCCTTCGCTTCCTGTTTCTGTAGCAGAGCACGTTCCCTCTCGTCGGTAATGCGACGGCGTTCGGCTTCGCGCTCAGCTCGTATCCGGGCTCTCTCCTGCTCACGCTCGTGGCGGACTATTTCTCGCTCAATCGCGCGGCTCTGGACCGCTTCGAGACGCCGCTCTCGTCGGCGGCGATCGGCGGCGGCTCGATTGGTTGACTTCTCCATTTCGCGCACGAACGTTCCGAGAATGCTCTTTCGGCGTCCCATCGGGCGTCCTCTCCTCCTCGCTAGATAAGTTCAACGATGCCGTGGTGCCGACGACAGGCTATTTGAATTTGCCTCTTCCAGTTTGCAATTCCAGACTGGCTGGAAGATGTCGGCCGATGGCGTATGCTCACGCCGTGCCGCGTGGGGCACTCGGAGGTCTCCTCCTGACTCTCGCCGCTGCTCCTGGTACCCCCGCGTCGCCATGCCCCTCTGCGAGGCCAGCGGAGATGCCGTCCCGTGTCAAGGGGAGGCCGCCGAGGAGGTCGCCAGCTGACTAGGCCCTGCTACAGACAGCGGTGGGGTACGCGTGTAGAGCGTCAGTAAAATTTTTCTGACGCGCTACGGACGGTCCGCAGTTCTCGCCGCTGCTCGAGGGCGTCGCCGCTGTTGCTCCGGCCGGCGGGCCTCTCGGCGTCGTCGAGCTGCCGACCCGCGCCTACGCCGATCACATCGCGCCGCGCTTCGGACCCGGGATCCGCCCGGCCGCCATGGTGCCCCGCCGTGGAGCTCGGTGGAGCCCCGTCCCCTCGCGTCCCCCGCTGCGCCCGCTCCTGGTGGTCCGGACCACACCAGTTCTGCCCCAAATCCACCACTGCTGAACTTTGTCAGGTCACACGCAGGGCACACAAAAGCGGAAGACACGGCTCTCGCCGTGTCTTCGTGGCGGAGGCGCCGAGAATCGTACCCGGGTCCAGGGCGCGCCGAGCCGGTCGTCGATGCGCTCGCAGCTCGGGCAGGTCTCGACGACGCCGCGTATCAAGGTCCCGGCCGCAGAACGACACGGGCGGCGCTCAACGTAGACTTAGCTCTCGTTCCCACCGCTCCTGCTCCGCGATCGCCTCGTCGGCGGCTCGCACGCCCTCGACGAACAGGGCGGCGAACTCCGGGTCGTCAAGGTCATAGCCGAGCCGGCGCATGATGAGGCGGTCTTCTGGCGGAACGGAGCGAAGGATCGCGGCGGCGGAGCGGGGGCGGCGTGCGGGACGCATGCTGCGAGCGTACCAGAATGTGCGGGCAGACCGTAAGGTCGCGCGGTCGGTTCTAGCCTAGCCCGACACAAACGGACGAGAGAGCGTCCGCGTAAGCGTCCTGTGCCGCGGCCCGGGCGGGCGACGCCCGGGCGGGCGGCTACCCGGGCAGCAAGGGGCGCTGCTAGCTCGGTCGGCTCGGGATCCTTCGGCGTAGAGCCGTGCTCCTCGGCGAAGCCAAGGAGCATCCCGACCCCGCGCTTCACGGAACTCAGCCCGCGCGGCCTTGCCTCTCGCCGCCGGGGCACCTCATCACGCGCCCGCGGCGGAGCGCTTCTCGAAACCGCCTTCTGCCGCGGTGGATTCGTCCATGCGTCCTGTGTGGGTTCTTGCGAAGTTCAACGCGAGCTCCGTGGCGGTGTAGCCCAAGACAGCTTCGGCGAGCACTGCACGCAGATCCAGCTTGAGCCGCTTCACACCACGGAGCGTCAGCCGGGCGCCCACCTGCTCGAATGGTGGCGGTATGTGTCCATCCATCGCTGGACGCGTGTCCGACGCACGGCATTTCTCGCAACGATGCTGGTGTTCCCAGCAGTGCGTCGTACGGTGCCGCGTGACCACGAGCACGACTCACCGGCATCGCCTACCTGGACGAAGACCAGCTCACGCTCGACGGCGTCAACTACGCGCTGGGGCCGCCGGGCAAGGGCAGCATCCGCTGGAACCACGATGGCACCATCGTGACAGCGGAGGACGGCATCGCCGTCGAGACGCTTCGTTTCCCTGACGAGGGACTGCGCGCATCCCTGACGAGGGACTGCGCGCATGGCGCCGACGGGTCAGTCGACCGACGGCACGGTCGCGTCGACCCGGGTCGGCAGCCCGCGCGCGCCCGCCGGCGCGCGGAACGCGGCGCCGGACAGCTCCCGACGCATGCACGTGGCCGCCTCGTCGTAGCGGGGGTCGGAGGCGCTCCCAATGATCGTCGGCACCACGATGTAGCCCTCGGCGTCGACGTTGAACTCCACCCGGACGGCGTCGGGCGGCAGGATCTTGCCGTCCGGGCCGCGGCAGCGCTGCACGAGATCCCAGTAGAGCTGCGCCCGCGCCGCCTTCTCGATCGCAGGGCTCGACATGTCGGCCTGCACCATGGGCGCGCCGATCTCGACGCGCGACCGCGGGGCGGGGGCAGGGGAGGGCGCCGGGGCCGGCGGGGGCGCGGAGGGCGCCGGCAGGCCGGTCGTCGTGCCGATCTTCGCGAGGCTCGCGCCGTCGCCCGGCCTGGGCGCGGCCTGGCGCGCGGCGGCGAGGATTTCCTCGAGCGCGCCCGGCTCGGCGGAGCTCGCCGCCGGCGGCCCGCCCGACCGGGGTTGGGCGCCGCGCTCGCTCAGGGACGCCGCGGCGCTGCGCGTCCAGGGGGTGTGCGCCCCGGCGTCGGCCTCCGCCGGCGGCGCGGGCTCGGGGCGGCCGCAGGACGCGAGCAGCGGGAGCAGGACCACGAGCGCGGTGCGCACGCCGAGAGGGTCGATCGGATGGGCGTCGCGCGCAACGGCGTCGGCGGTGTAGCGTGACCTCGCACGTCGATGCGCGCGCTCCTCGCGATCCTGCGGATCGGTCTTCGCTCGCTGCGCGAGGGGCGCGGGGCGCTCATGTCGGAGGGGCTGGCCGGGGCGCAGGCGCGGGGGCCTGCGGGGGCGCAGGGGCCGCCACAGCGCCGCGGCGCCCTCGCCGGAGCCCTGCGCCGCGCGCCCGGGGTGCGCCTGGCCCTGGTCGCGCCCGGGGTGCGCCTGGCCCTGGTCGTGGCGCTCTCCTCGCTCTCGGGCGCCCTGTCCGGCCTCCTCCCGGCGATGGCCGGCGCGGCCCTCGGCGCCGTGGCCGGCCGCGCGGCGTCGACCGGCGGCGCGGCGCCTTCGAGCGGCCTCGGCGGCGCGCTCGCCCGCCTGCTCGACGGCGCGCCGCCGGCGGCCGTGGTGCTCGCCGCGCTGGGCGCCACGCTCGCCTCCGCCTCCGCGGCGGTGCTGTCGGGCCGGAAGAGCTCCGAGCTCGCCGGCGATCTCACCGCCGCCCTGCGCGTCGCGCTCTTCCGCGCGGCGCTGTCCGCCTCGCCCCGGGACGTCGACGCCGCGGGGCGCGCGCTCCTCGACGCGCACGCCGCGGGCCCCGCGGGCCCCGCGCCGCCCCCGCCGCCATCTGGCCCCGGCCCGCGGCCCGCGCCGCCCCTGCCGCCCGCCGGCCCCGGCCCGCGGCCCGCGCCGCCCGCGCGGGGCGCCGAGGTCGTGCGCCTCGCGATCGCGCGCGACGCCGGCCTCGTCGCGGACTTCGGCGTCGCCTTCGCCGCCGGCCTGCCCCAGGCCCTCGCGACCCTCGCGGTGCTCGCCGCGTCGCTCGTCTCCAGCGGAATGGCGCTCGTCCTCGCGGGCGGCGCCGCGCTCTTCGCGATCTCGCGCCTCGCCGCGGACCGGGCCTCGGGCCGCGTGGCGCGCGCGATGCGGGAGATGCAGCACGCCGACACCGCCGTCTTCAGCGCCCTCGGCGAGGCGCTCGCGGGCGCCGAGGACCTGCGCCTGCTCGGCGCCCGCACCCAGGTTGAGGGCGAGCTCGCCGGGGCGGCCTACCGGGTCGCGGACGCCCGCCGCCGCTTCGGCCAGGCGCTCGCGGTCTCCGGCCAGATCAAGGGGGTGTTCGCGGCGCTCTCGCCCCTGGTCATCGTCGCCGCGCTCGCCGCCTCCCGCGGGGACGCCGGCGCGGGCGAGGTCGGCGAGCTCCTGCTCGTGGTGCCGCTCCTGATGGCGCGCCTCGAGGCGCTCGACGCGCTCCGCGCCGGCTTCCTCGAGCGCGCCCCGCTGCTGCAGGCGACCCTCGCCCTGCTGCGCCTGCCGGCGTACCCGCCGCCCGCGGAGGACGGCCCCGCCGCCGCCGCCGCCGGGCCCGCTTTCGCCGCGGTGGCCCAGGGGCCGGGCGGCGGCCTCGGGGCCGCTCTCGGCGGCGGGGCCGCCCTCGGCGGCGAGGCGAGGCGCCCGCTGGCGATCGAGCTCGAGCGCGTCACGTTCACGCCGAGCGGCGCGACCCGCCCGGTCCTCGACGACGTGTCGCTCTCGATCCCCGCCGGCGCGGTGGTCGGCATCTGCGGCCGATCCGGCAGCGGCAAGTCGATGCTCCTGCGCCTCCTGCTGCGGCTCGACGAGCCGTCGTCCGGCGCGATCTCCGTGGGCGGCGTGGACCTCCGGCAGATCCCGCCCGGCGAGCTCCCGCGGCTCTTCGGCGTGGTGGGCCAGTCGGCGCGGCTGTTCGAGCGGAGCATCCGGGACAACCTCGCGCTCGGCCTCGAGCCGCCGCCGTCCGACGACCGCATGCGGGAGGCGCTCCGCCAGGTGGAGCTCGACGAGCTCGCGGGCCCGCCGGTCGCGCCCGGCGCGCCGCCGACGACGGCCGCCGCCGCGGGCGCGGCGGGGCCCGCGGGCGCCGCTCCGGCCGCGGCGCGCGGGCTCGCGACCGAGGTGCGCGCCTCACCGCCGAGCCTGTCGGGCGGCGAGGCGCGGCGGCTGCTGCTCGCCCGGGTGCTGCTGCGCGAGCCGCGCGTCTTCGTCCTGGACGAGCCCGAGGCGGGCCTGCCGGGCGCGACCGCCGAGGCGCTCCTGCGTACCGCGTGCGAGGTCGCCGGCGGGCGCACCGCGATCGTGGTGACTCACGCGCCGCACCTCCTCCGGTCGACGTTCAACGTGCTGCTCGACGGGGGCAGGGTCGCGGCGGTGGGCACGCACGAGTCGCTCCGCGAGAGCTCGCCGCTGTACCGATCGCTCCTGGCCGAGGCGCTGCAGCGGTCCGCGGCGAGCCCGACGCGCTCGCCGGACGCCGCGCGATGACGCCCGGCGTGGCTTCGGCCTGCGCGCCGCGGGCGCGGGGGCGCGCTCCGTTCCTGGAGCGCCCCCGCGGCCCGTCCGGCGCGCGTCGCCAGCGCCGATCGGCGTCGTTTCCCTTTCGTCTTCGCTCCGGATCAGGTCGGGCCCTGGGCGCCGTCCAGGATCCATTGACGCAAGATCTCGAGCTGCTGCGGGCTGACGGTCGGCCCGGTCGTGCTGGGCGGCATCACGCCCGTGATGCACTGTGCCATGTCGGTCTGCACGCACCCCGCGTCTTCCGCCTTGCCAGAGGCCTTGAGGTAGAGCCAGCTGCGGTCGGGATCGCCCGGGACGACGAGCCTGTACTGGCCGCCGCCGATGGAGGGCTGATTGACAAGGCCGTCGACGATCTTCTTGGAGCTGATGTGGCCGCCGAGCGTCAGCTTCGCGTTGGGACCCGTCTCGGCGTGGCAGCCGCTGCACAGGTTGGTCCGACTCTCGAAGATGGGCCGCACCTTCTCGTGGAAGAACCCCGACTCCACCGGCAAAGGCTCGTTGGGATTCACGACGTCCTCGGGATCCAGGTTCTGCTGGATGATCTTGATCTCGGTGTCCATCTCGCGGCACTGCGCCTCGAGATCCGCCTTGAGCTTCGGGTCTTCCGGGGTGAGGCCCTTGGCGCGGCGATACTTCTCCCACACGTTGTCGATCCAGCCGTGGAGCTTCCAGAACATGTAGTTGTCGATGTTCGCGTTGGTGTTGTTCACGCCGTGCGTCGTGTTGCCCGGCCGCGCCCACTTGGCGTGCAGCACGAAGTGGAGGCCCACCCACGGCATGTTGGTCGCCCCCGCCAACCTCTGGCCCACGTTGCACTGGAGCCAGAAGCCGAGCGTGCCTTCGTCCGGGAACCTCGCGAGGTTCTCGGGCTTCTCGATCTCGTCGCCGATCCTCCCGGCCTCGAGGGCGGCCGAATCCCAGTCCTTCCATTGGTTGCGCCACTGGGGCGGCACGTCCTCCGCCTTGGTCGGGAACTTGGAGAAGCCCTCGAACTGCTCGCTGTGGTTGGGCCAGAGCTGCTTCAGCGCCTGGATCATGTGGCGGTGGAACACCAGGAACTGATAGCCGTCGCCGGCGGTCTGGCAGTTCTGATCCTTCGGGACCAGGTTGGTGAACGAGCAGATGTTCACCTTGCTCAGCCCGCCGCCGCCCGGGAGGTTACAGGCGCGGATCGCATGCCACTCGACGTGGGCCGCCTGCCAGGAGTGGTCATACATCCACTTCAGGACCTCGGGCTGCACCGTGGTGTCGACGATGTCCGGATCGTTGTTGCCGGGCGGGAAGAAGTCAGCGGGCCCATCCTTCATGGTGGGGCTCGAGTCGCTCGGGTCGGGCATGTAGCCGCTCTTGCAGTGGTCGTACGGATGGTCGTCCGTGCCGCCTGCGCCCGTGCCGCCCGAGCCCACGCTCGCGTGGTCGCCCGCGCCCGCGCCCGAGCCCACGCTCGCGTGCGAGCTCGAGCTGGCGCCGCCTGCTCCGACCGTCGCACCGGGCCCCCCCGCGCCGCCCTCGGGCTCGCCGGTCAACGAGTTCCCATCGTCACTGCCGCACGCGCTCAGCGACAACGCGGTCAGCGCCGCGAGCGCGGCCAGGCACTGTCGAGATCTACGGCGGTCGGTTGCAGAAACGTGTAGCAGGTCGTTGAATCGCATGTCGCTCTCGCACTCCGGTAAGCTTCATCCGTTAGGTGCGACCCGCTCCCACATCGGAGCATATGACCGCACGCTATCAGCGTGCATACCTGCTCCTTCCGCGGAGCGAGCATGCAGCAGGGATATTGGATGTTACTGGATTTGTATGTTCTCTCGGCCTCTGAACGAGCTCATGCTGGCTGGCGATGGAGCGAAGACGGCCCTTCCGACGTGTAAAGTTGCTGATAGGGTGTCGCTCTTCCAGGAAGGGCGGATCGGGCAAGGCGTCTTCAGAACCTGCGCCTGACCAGTCCCGGTATATGCCCTTCGTCCCCGTATTTGATCTCGAGGACGAGCTCGGACTCCGCGTCTCCGGTGCCGGGCCCGTCAAACTCCGTGCATTCAGCGACGGCGGCCGGGAGCACCCCGAGCAGAATTCGCTCCGCTACGAGCGCGGCGCGCCGACGAGCCCGAGGTGCTCGCTCGTGCGCAGTGACCCGGGTTGGCGGAGCTCGCTCTCCGTCATTCTGAGCCGCGCCGCGAGCCGATCTGTTCGTTGTCGATGTGCCGGTGCCGCGGGAGAGCTCCGCGGCACCCCATCCGATCACGTCGATCGCGTGTAGATGACGAAATCGACCGTGGCGGTGGCGCCGCGGTACTCCACGGACGCGGTCACCGTGGCCACGCCGGGCGCCTCGGTGCGGATCGTCCCGCGGCGGTCGACGGAGACCACGCGGGGGCGGTTGCTGCGGAAGCTCACCCGCATGCCCGCGGGGAGCGGGCGGCTTTCGCCCTTCGTGATGTAGCCGTAGAGCGTCTCGTCGGTCAGCGAGACGGTGAGCTGCGGATCGATCTCCGCACCGACGGGGAAGAAGACCCGTTGCTGGATGCCGAGGTCGTGATCGCCCACGATCTGCGGCTTGGCGGTCACCACCGCGGCCGTCGGGCGGAGCGCGCCGGTCACCGTCACGAAGGTCTGCTCCTCGATGTCGTCGTCCGCGGCGGAGCGCGCGATCTGGAGCGCGTAGGTGCCCGCGTCTACGGTATAGCGACCCTGCTCCTGGTCGAAGAAGGCCAGATCGGCGACGGGCAGCTCGAAGCTCACGCGCCGGGTCTCCCCCGGGCGCAGCGAGATCTTCTGGAACGCGCGCAGCCGCTTCCTGGGACGCTCGAGCGAGGCGGGGGCGTCCGGCGTGCTCACGTAGAGCTGGACCACCTCGGCGCCGGCGACGCGCCCGACGTTGCTGACATTCACGCTCACCCGCAGCGTGCCATTCGCGTCCACGCGCTGCCGATCCGCGCGCAGGCGGGCGTAGCGGAAGCTGGTGTAGCTCAGGCCGTGACCGAACGGATAGGTGACCGGGCCCTGGAAGTACATATAGGTTCGTCCAAGGCTGCCCGCCGTCGGGCGAACGGCGTAATCGTCGATCGGGGGCAGGTCGGAGAGGTTCGTAGTCCAGGTGAAGGGCAGGCGGCCGCTCGGGTTAGAGGCGCCGAGCAGGACGTCGGCGAGCGCCTCGCCCTTGCGCTGTCCGTTGTAAGAGCTCCAGAGCAGCGCCGCCACGCCGGGCTCGAAGCTGCCGACGTCCATCTGGCCGACGGTCTCCATGTAGACGATGGTGCTCGGGTTCTGCGCGGCCACCTGTCGGATGAGCTCGGCCTGGGCGCCGGGCAGATCGAGGGTGGTGCGGTCCACGTCCTCGCGCGAGTGGCGCCCGTCGGTGCCCACGTAGACGACCACGACGTCGTAATCGGCGGCGGCGGCGACGGAGGCCGCGTCCACCTCGGCGAGGGTCTCCGGCGTCACGCCGGGGTAGAAGTCGACGGCGGCGTCGGGGTTGATGGCCTGAACGGCGGCCTTGATGCCGTTGTAGCCGTTCACCGTCTTGGCGTTGCCCGCGGGGCCCTGGTCGCTGGAGTAGCCGCCCAGGAAGACCTCGGCGGGGTTCGCATAGGTGCCGATCACGGCGAGGCGGAACGCGCCGCGGCGCGGGACGCGGAGCGGCAGGAGCTTGCCGGTGCTGCCGTCCTTGCGCCGGGTCTCGCTGTTCTTGAGGAGCACGATCGCCTCGGCCCCGACCTCGCGCGCCATGGCGAGCCGCTCGGGCGTCTCGGTGATCGCGCCGTTGTCGTCGCTGTTGAGCCACGTCCCCGGCGCGACGCGGGCCCGCGCCTGCGTGACCCAGGGGACGCGGGCGTCGTCGTCGAACTCGCCGAGGCGCATGCGCGCGGCGAAGAGCCGAGTGACGAGCGGGTCGACGTCGTTCTCGTTGAAGATGCCCGTCGGCGTGGGGATGGCGCGCGCGACCGCGTCGGGGAGGGTGTTCGCGTAGCTGAAGCGGTCGTGATAGCCCCAGTTGCAGTTGAGATCCTCGCCGGCGACGGCGGCGAAGGCGTGGCGCTCGACGGCGTCGAGCGGGTGGGGATAGCCGGGCGGCTGCCAGCGGTGCCCGGCCTGGATCTCGCGGATGGCGTCGCAATCGGAGGTGAAGAAGCCCCGGAAGCCGAACGTGGAGCGCGCGAGCACCTCCTTGAGCTGGATGCTGGCGGCGACGGGGACGCCGTTGACACGGTTGTACGCGCTCATGATCGACGCCGGATCGGCGGCGCGGATGACGTCGCGGAACTGCGCGGTGTAGTACTCGCGCAGGGTGCGCTCATCCATGTCCGAGCTGCCTCTGCGGCGGTTGAACTCGCTGTTGTTGGCCGCGTAATGCTTGAGCGTGGTGTTCACCTTGAGGTAGCCGCGGGCCTCGGGCAGGAGGCGGCCGCGCTGGTCTTTGCCCTCCACGCCGTTCACGAACTGCGCGGCGATGGCGGCGGTCAGCACCGGGTCCTCGCTGAAGGCCTCGTCGTTGCGGCCCCAGCGCGGATCCCGCGCCAGGTTGATGGTGGGAGCGTAGAAGTTGAGGTCGAGCTTGTTGTCGCGGAAGATCTCGCGCGCCTCGTCCGAGATCATGCGCGCCTCGCGGTACATGAGCTCGGGGTTCCAGGTCGAGCCGAGGGAGAGGTCGACGGGATAGGACGTGGTGTTGACGGTGTTGGGCGGGTTGCCGCCGTGGTTGACCTGCTCGCGGGCGACGCCGTGCGCGGCCTCGTTCCACCAGCCATAGGCGGGGATGCCGAGCGACGGGATGGCGGCAGCCTGGCTGCTGACCATCTGGCTGGCCTTCTCGGCGAGCGTCATGCGGGAGACGAGATCCGCGGCGCGCTCCTCGGGCGAGTAGCGGCGGTTCAGGTAAATGGGGGTGTCGGCGGCCCGCTCGGTCGAGCGCTCGGCCGGGTCGAGCGACGCCGGGGCGAGGGGCGCCGCGGGCTCGGCCACGTCGGGAGGGGCATGGTCCGACGAGCAGGCCGCGACCGCGGTCAGCGCGAGGGCGCCGCGGAGCGCGGAGCGCGCGCTTGTGAAAGCCAGGTGCTTGAAGGTCATTCGTTGGCCTCTTTCCGTGGTGACAAGACGGTGGAAAGGCTCCTACCTGATGCCCTGTGCAGTGTGATGCGCGTTACATATAGGAAATGCGGGCGAGCGGCAACGGAATGAGGGGCGACCTCAACCTGGGCGGCGACCTCGGCGGCGACCTCAACCTGGGCGGCGACATCAACCTGGGCGGCGACCTCAACCTGGGTCGGGTCGGCGACCTCAACCTCGGCGACCTCAACCTCGGCGACCTCAACCTGGGTCGGGTCGACCTCAACCTGGGTCGGGCCGGCGGGTCGGGGTCGGGTCGCGCGACCTGGCGGGCGCACGATTTCAACCTGGGTCGGGTCGCCGGTGCAACCTGGGTCGGGTCACCTGGGCCGCGTCGCGGCTCCGGCGACTCAACCCTGGGTCGGGCCGCGGGGTCAGAGGCGCCACCCGGGTCGGATCGCGGGACGCGGCGCAATGTCGGGACGGAACGCCTCGGGATAGGCTACGCTCCGAGCCCGTCTATGATTCATCATCCCGGACACCGAATCTGCCTCACGTCGTGGGAGCTGCTTCAGGTCTTCCACGGAGCGGTCATCCCTCGCCAGGGTGAGCTGCTGCTCATCGAGAAAGATGGATGCGAGTCGAAGTACCGTGTCGAACGGGTCATGTACAAGATGACCAGCAACCACGAGCTCATCGCCACCGTCTTCGTTGAGCCAGCGTGATCCCCTCCGGAATACATCGGAGATCGACCGTGAACCGTCCCTGATGCCTCGTCTGGACGACGGGCCAGGCGAGGCACGGGAACCACGGCTGCTCCCGCGGTTCCCCCGAAGGATCACAGGGACGAGCTCGGGCGACGCGCTACGCGCCTCCGGAAAATCCCAGGATGGGAACTCGATGGGCGGGAGGTGAAGGAGAGGTCTACGCCTTGCCCGTGACCTTGTCCCATGCGTGCCGGACGGCGGACTTCATGTGCGCCCAGGTCCCGGGGTTGCGCTCCTCCCAGGCCTTGCCCGCCTCCGCCTCGATGGTCGTCCAGTCGTGTCCCTTGAAGTTCTGGGACGTCCCGAGCTGATAGCCGAACAGATACGCGGGCGCGACCTGCTCGTAGGCATAGCCGTGCTTGGAGTAAGCGCCCGCCTGGTAGTGTTGCCGGAAGTCGGTGTCGTAGCGCTCGTACGCCGTCATCCCATCGCTGCGCTCCGCCGCGCTGACCGGCTCGACGTGGACCTCCGTGTGACGCAAGGTCTCCCGGATCTGCTCGGTCCTCTGGGTCACCGCCTTGCTGACGACGACCTCCTCGATGACGCGCGCCTTCTTCGCGACGACCGCCTCCTCGTCGGTCTCGACGAGCTCCACGGTGCCGGACTGGAAGGTGTCGAGCGCCGCCGGCTGAACCGGCCGATCCACCGGGTGCCGCTCGACGTGGACGTGCTCCTCGCGCAGCCTCACCGACTCCTGGACCGGCTGCTCGACCAGCTGGCTCGATACGCGCACGCCGCCGCGGTTCACCTCGCGCTTGCCGACCTGCAGCTCCTCCTCGATCACGGGGACCGCGATCTGCTCCTGCAGGACGTCGGCCCGGAGCTGATCCGTCTTCGCCGTCGAGGGGGCGGTCTTGGCGGTCTGCTGGGACTTGCTCAGCTGCTGAGAACGCTGGGACGGGGACATGGAACGTTCGCTGTGATTCATGATGTGACCTCCATGATGTCGTGGTCCATGCGGACCGTTGTCCCCTCGCGCCACGCGCGAAGGTGGGGGTTCGTGACTCGAGCGCCGGGGCGCCGGAGCCCGTCCGAGAATCCTTATTTCCCGTCGCGATCGCGCGGGGGCAGGCGCTCCACCCGCACGTCCTCGCGCCGGAGCGTGACGCGCTCCGGCGAGCTCATCTCGACCGAGCGGACCCGCGTGATGCGGAGCTCCTCCTTCAACACCAGGCGCTTTTCGACGAAGAGCACCTCCTCGACGACCGGTACGATCAGGGTGTCACCCTCCTGCCGGGTCGCCGGCGGCTTCGTTACCACCCGATCGATGGCGACGCGCTCCACGACCACGCGCTCGCTCACGAGCGGCTCCTCGACGGCCTCGACCCGCTCGTGGACCTGCTTCGTGATGCGGACGCGTCCAGACTCGACCGTACGCTTCTTCACCTCGAGCTCCTGCGCGACGACAGGCACGATGAGCTCGTCGGTGATCTCTGCGCTCCTATCCGCCGGTTCCTGGCTGCTGCTCGAGTCCTGCACGGTGCCCCGGTGCGCGCCCCTCCACGGAGCGCGGTCGATCGTCGGTTGAGTCGCTCCCCATGAGCGCTCCCCGGCTGGAGCACGGTCCGGGCCAAGCGAGACCGCAGGCGCCGAGGCGCGGTGGGAAGCGCGATCTCCTCTGCCCGCGCGCCGCGCCTCGCGAGGCATCGCGCCACAGGCCTGCTGCGAAGGAATATTTACGAAGTGCCTGTTGCCGGGGATCGCGACGCCAGAGGTGATGACCAGAAGGCCACACGTGAGGCCGCAACGCGGTTCAGCTCTGGGCGCATCGTGAGGCGCGTCGATCGCGGAGCACTGGGTCGCTCGCCTGTCGCCCTCATGGTCGTGCCGATTGGCCGCTGCCCGGGTTTCCTGGCGCGCAGGGGCCGCCCGCTCGCCTGTGCGCCCTCACGGGTCGCAGGGGCCGCCCACCCGTACGGGCGGGCGGGCGAGCTGCTCCGCATCGCGTCCGGCGCGGATCGCCTCCTCGGGCACGTCCGCCGAGATGTCGGGCGGGCGGCCCGCGAGACCCCGCGCGAGGTAGATGAGGATGGACGCGGTCCCCCAGGCCAGCGCGAACGCGACGCCCGCATCGACGATCGCGCGGTACGGCGGGGACATCCGCCGGACAAGCAGGATGAGCGCCACGATGCCCGCGATGAGCACCCACGTCGCGATCAGCCGGCGGCGCGTCGTGTGGAAGAGCGCCATGCAGTAGAGCGGCGCCAGCGCCACGTGCAGCGGCCGACGGTGCTCTGCGAGGTAGAGCGCGCGCGCGACCACCCGCGGCGAGAAGCGCTGTTGAAAGCCGCGATATCCCTCGAAATAGGCGATCACGACCGTCCAGGCCGCAAGCAGGACGAGCTGGCCTGTCGTGAGCTCGTGGGCTGTCAGGATGCGAGCCGCTGTGGCGCCGAGCCGGTAGATGGCCTCGACCAGGACGGCGACGACGCCGAGGACACCCCAGAGGATGATGGCGAGACGACGCCGGTGCTCGCGGTCGGACGAGCTCATCGCACCCACGCCGGATCGAGGGGCCTCACGGCCGTGGACCGCGAGCCGTCTGCCGCGTGCGCGGACGATCGCGTCGGACGGTGCGCCGGGCAGCCGAATCGCCGCATGCCCTCGCCATGCTAGGAGAGGAGCGGGGCACGTCAACCGGAACTTCGCAGGGCGGAGGCCAGCCCGCGGCGCGCTGCCGGCTGCGTGGTTGCGGTTCGTTCGGCGGCCGTCCGGCGGTAGCATCGCCGCCCCATGCCGATCGCCGACCGCTCCGCGCCGGGCGCGCCGCACGCCCCGGCGCGGGCCCTCCCGCCCTATCCGCACGCGCTGCGCTCGCCGCTCGCCCCGTTCACCGCGCGCCTGCGCGACCTGCTGTCGACCGTCGAGTCCGCGGCACTCCTCGGCGCGGTCGAGGCGCGCGTACGCGGGCTCGGGGAGCACCTGCGCTTCGCCTGCCTCGCGATGCCGTGCTCGGAGGCGCTCGTGGCGCTCGAGATGGAGGCGCTCGGGCGGCTCACGGTGCCCGTCGTCGCCAGCGCCGCCGGCTACCGCACGGCGGGCGCGGAGCTGCCACCGAGCGGCACCCCGTTCGCATACCTGCTCGGCGGCGGCGGCGGGCACGCGGTGGCGCTGGCCGACGGCGATGCGATGGTCGCGCCGCTCAGGCCGCTTCTGGGCGCAGTGCCGGTTTATGCAATATTTGTGCCGATTCGTGTCGGCGCGGCGACCGTGGGCGGCGCGGCGCTCTTCTCGCACGATGCGCCCCTTGGAGGGCGGGAGCTCGACATGGCCGAGCGGCTCGCCGAGGTCCTCGCGCTCACCGTGGAGTCGTTCCGCACAGAACGGGTCGTCTTCGAGCTCTTCGCCCGCGCTATGCCAGACCTGCTCGAGCACGCGCCATGCCAGGTTGGGGCGGCAAGCACGAACCAGGTTGGGGCGGCAAGCACGAACCAGGTTGGGGCGGCAAGCACGAACCAGGTTGGGGCGGCAAGCACGAACCAGGTTGGGGCGGCAAGCACGAACCAGGTTGGGGCGGCAAGCACGAACCAGGTTGGGGCGGCGAACCAGGTTGGGGCGGCGGGCCCTGGTCGGCCGCTTCAGGAAGAAGCGGCCCCACCGCCGACCTCACTCCGCGCCGCCCTCGAGCGGCACATCCATGCGCTCCGCCTCACGCCCGAGTAC
Organism: Sorangium cellulosum So0157-2; assembly: GCF_000418325.1. Classification (GTDB taxonomy): domain Bacteria; phylum Myxococcota_A; class Polyangia; order Polyangiales; family Polyangiaceae; genus Sorangium; species Sorangium cellulosum_D. The sequence continues at coordinate 8,980,960 of NC_021658.1, read as the reverse complement.
CGCCGCCGCCTGGAGCTCGCGGCGGTGGTGGGGAGGCTCGCCGAGCACGGCGAGGTCGAGGCTCGCCTCGCCCTCGACCTCCTCGCTCGGATCGACGCCTACGCGCGCGGCGGCGGCGTACAGGGGCCGCTCGGCGAGGGGGAGGGGAGCGCGGCGTGACGACGCCCTCTCCGGTGGGGCCGGGCGGCGATCTTCGCGCCGCCGCGCGCCGGGACGCGCGCCGCGGCGCCGGCGTACGCGTCGCGCTGGTCGACTCCGGCGTCGACGCCTCGCACCCTGCGCTGCGCTCGGCGGCGCTGCGCCATGTCACGCTGAGCCGCCGCGGAGCAGCGCACGAGGTCGCGCCGTGCGCGCCAGGAGACGTCAGCGGGCACGGGACGGCCTGCGCGGGCATCGTCCACCGCATGGCGCCCGGGGCCGAGATCACGAGCGTCCGCGCGCTCGGCGAGGACGGACGATGCTCCCGCGACGGGCTCATCGCGGCGCTGCGCTTCTGCGTCCGCGAGCGCTTCTCCGTGGTCAACCTGAGCCTCGGCATCGATATCCCGAAGAGCGCGCCGCTCCGCCCCGGCGACTACCGGTCCCTCGTCGAACTCTACGAGGTCGCCGACGCGGCCTACACGGCAGAGGTCGTGCTCGTGGCCGCCGGCCCGAACGCGGCGGCGTTCCGCACCTACCCGGGGCGCTTCAAGTCGCTGATCGGCGTCGGTCGAGGGCCCTTCCAGGACCCAGAGGCGCTCCGGAGCGAGCTCACGGACGACCACGAGATCCTCGCGCCCGGCGACGAGGTGCTCGCGCCCGCGCCCGGCGGCGGCGAGCGGCGCTGGACCGGAACCTCGTTCGCGGCGCCCCATGTGACCGCGCACGTCGCGCGGATCCGCGCCGCCCGGCCGGAGCTCTCGATCGAGGCGGTGAAGGCGGCGCTGCACGAGCTCGCGCGCGGGTCGGGAAGCGGGGCGGGGAGGAGCGCGGAGGAGGGCGCGACGGAGGTCGGCGCTGGCGTCGCGGCGGCGGGGCGCAGCGCCGCGCCCGGGCGCGCGGTGGCGCCGGAGGATGGCCGTGCGCCCGCTTGAACCGCTCGACGGCGTGTCGCCCCTGTCTCGGCTGCTCCGGAGCGCGTCGGGCGCCGAGGTCCGCGCCGAGCTCGACCGCATCGAGGCGCTCCTCGGGGAGGGCGGCGCTCCTGCGGCGGCGCCGGCCGCTCCGCCGCTTCCAGGAGGCCCGCTCCTCGCCGCGGCGCTCGCCTTCGGGCGGGGCGCGCTCGCGCTGCGCGAAGGCGCGCTGGACGCCGCGGTCCGGCTCCTCGACGGCGCCGCGGCGGCGTTCGGTGAGGAAGGGGCGGCCGAGGCCCGGGACCTCGCCCGGTGCGAGGCTGTGCTCGCGCGCCTGCGCCGCGACGCGCGGTCGGCTTGCGCCTCCGCCGTCGCGGAGCTCGATGCCATCGCGGGTGCAGGTGACTGCGGTCGCCGCGCGGCGGTCGTTGCCGCCCATTACCGCGCCACGGCCGAGCGGATCGCCGGCGACGCGGCGGCCGCGCAGCGCACGCTGCTGTCTGCGCTGCGCGGATCGGAGCCGTTCCTCGACGAGCGGGCGCAGATCCTGAACTCGCTGGGGACGCTTTATGTGACCCTCGGCGCCCACGGGGCGGCCGAGGCGCTGCTGGAGCACGCGGCCGAGCTCCACCGCCGCCGGGGAGACGCCGTGGGCGAGGCGATCGCCTACGGTCAGCTCGGCGCGGCGGCGCTCGGACTCGGCGCCCTCGAGCGCGCCCGCGCGGCGCTCCAGCGGCAAGAGTGGCTGTGCGCGCGCCTCGACGATGCGTTCGGCCGCGCCCGCGCGCTCACGTTCCTCTCGGAGCTGGCGCTCGAGCTCGGACGCGCCGACGACGCCCTCGCGCTCGCGACCTCCGCCCGCGACGTCGCGGCGGGCGCCACGCCGCCGCTGCGGACCTGGATTGCCTATGCGGCGCGGGCGATGGGGCGCGCGCGGCGAGACCTTGGCGATCTCGGCGCCGCGGCGGCGCTCGATGAGGCGGGGGCGCTGTTCCGGGAGCTCGGTCATCCGCTCGGGGAGGCGCTCGCCGCGTGGGACCGCGCCTCGGCCGAGGCGCTCGCGCCGGTGAGGTCCACAACCCCAGTCGCGCCGGTGCAGCCCGCAACCACGGTTGACTGGTTTTCCGCCGCCTGGGCGCTCGGCTCGCTGGGGCTGCCGTCCCGCGTGGCGCTGCTCCTTCGCGAGCGGATTGAGATTTATGAGGAGGCCGAGCCGCGGCCGGAGAACGGCGAGCCGGTGTCGGACGGCGGGATCCGTGAGCGGGCGCTCGCCGCGGCGGCGCAGACGTCGCCGCACGTGGCCGTACAGCGCGAAGTCGAGCTCGTCTACGACCGGCCGGATGACCTCACCGTGGTTGCCGCCCACAGGGCCGCGGCGCACCGCAATCTAGGTCGCCTCGCAGCGCTGACCCTTGCCCCGCCCGGCCTTGTCGTCGCCGCGATCGCAGCCTCGGGCGTCAACGTTCGCCGCCTCGTGCTCCCATCCGAGCGCGCCGCAGCCGCCTGCATCGCCCATCTGCCCGGGCTCGCTGTTTGGCTCTGGCCGTCCGCCACCGCGCCCGCCGCCATCGGCAGCGATCTCGCCGCCCTGCGCACGGCGCTCGGCGAGCCGCTGCGCGCCGCGCTCGCGCTCGCGCCGGCCGGACGCGTGCTCTGCCCGCCCTTCGCGGGCGACGTCGGCGCCGAGCTCGAAGCGGTCGAGGTCGGCGCCCTGCTGGCATTGGCAGAATCGCTCGCACCGGGCGAGCTGCGCCTGGATGCACAGCTGGGCTGGAACGGGGAGGTCGGCGCGAGCGTCGAGGCCCTGGGCTTCGTCGTCACGCGCTGAGGGCGTCCGCAGCCACGCTCGCGCCGTGGAACGTGCGCATCCACCATGTTCCTATCGGGAAGACGACGCTGCGTATACCGGAACGCCAGCGTTCGAGCGCCGCTCGGTAGGACGCGCGAAATGTCCGTACGGCGTCACCGGCGATTTTCCACGCGTCGCCCTGGTTGCGGCCCACCGCGAATGTCGGATTGCGCTCGCGGAGTGCTTCCGTGCTCGTGGCCCGCTCATAAGGGGAGACATTGCTGGCTCGCTCGGCGCCCAGAAAGCGGAGTCCCTGCTGCTGCGTCTTGGCATGTGCCTGCGCTTCCTGTCGCTCGAGCTCGGCGGCGACGTCGCGGCGAAACCCTTCCGCGCTGTCCTGCTCTACGGTCGGGGGGAGCGCGAGCGGCAGCGTCGCTTCCTCGGGCCACTGTGGGTTCTCCGGATCGAGGTATACCGAGGGCCGCACGGCGTGCAGGACGCCGCGGCCGAGCTCGCGTACGTCGACCTTGGCACCGGGCCATTCATGCGCATGCCGGACGAGGCCGGCGGCCACGGGGTTTGCGAGGACGTATGCGATCTTCTCTACCAATGCTGTGTGCGTCAGCAGCCGTACCGCGCTCGTGGGCTCGTGGTCCCACACCGGCCCTTCCCACGCGCGTAGCACCTTCGTCCCGAGCGCCGCGATACGATGGAAGAACTGTAGGAAGCGCGGCAGAACGCCGTCGACGTCTGTTATGATGAGGTGAAGATGCGTCGACATCGCGCAGAATGCGTGGACCTCGATGCCGTAGCGGCGGCTCGAGACGGCGAGGGCGTAGACCAAGAGCTGGGTGATGGCTGCGTCTGGGCGGAGGAGGTGATGCCGACGCAGGATGCGGCGGGTGATCAGGTATGTGGCGCCGGGGATGATCGCGCGGGGCTGGCTCATGGCCGGCGCACATTAACAAATGCCGTGCCACGGTTCTGGTGACGGATTTTAAGGGATCGATGTGCGTCGGGGGGGTGGCGGCCGCCAGGCTATCCGCCACTTAAGCCACCGTAACGTGGGTAGGCACCGCCAGCCCCGGTCAGCCGGACCTGGGTCGATCCAATTCATCCCCCAATCTGGGCCGGTTGGGTCGATTCATCCCCCAACCTGGGTCGGTCATCCCCAACCTGGGTCGGTCATCCCGAACCTGGGTCGGTTCATTCTCCAACCTGGGTCGGTTCATTCTCCAACCTGGGTCGGTTCATTCTCCAACCTGGGTCGGTTCATTCTCCAACCTGGGTCGGTTCATTCTCCAACCTGGGTCGGTTCATTCTCCAACCTGGGTCGGTTCATTCTCCAACCTGGGTCGGTTCATTCTCGGTTCATTCTAGTCATCCTCCTCACCTAACGGCGATGCCCTGCGCGCCGCCCCCAGGTACCAACCCACCTGCCTCGCCTCGCGGGAGCAGGCTGCCGTCGCGGCTCACCTGGAATGCCGCGATCGTCCCGGCGCCGGCGTTGAGTGTATATAGAAACCGCCCGTCGCGCGTCATCGTGAGGTCGATCGGCGCCGTCCCTGCGGGGAACGACGCCGACACGCCGCCGTCGAGCAGCGTCAGCGCGCCGCGCGCGTCGACCTGAAGCCCGGAGACCGTGTCGCTGCCCGTGTTGGCCGTGAAGACATACCGGCTCCCAGGCGCGCCGGCGATCCAGCAGGTCGCCCGTTGGAAGGTGTCGATCGTGTCGCTGATGACGGCGAGGCTGCCATCCGCACGGATGCCGTACGAGGACACCGCGCTCGTGTCGCCGGTCGCCGGCACGCCGTCGCCGCCGACCTCCGCCACGATGAGGTGTCCGCGCCGATCGAAGGCGAAATCGAACGGGACGAGACCTCTGGAGATCGTCGTGACCGGAGCGTCGCTGGGCAAGCCGCGGCCGATCACAGGGAACACGTGGATCTGGTTCGACCCCTTGCCCGCCACGACCAGCACCTCCCCGCCGGGAGAGAACCCGATCTGACCCGGCGTTGCGCCGAGCGACGGCGGAATCGTGCCACCGAGACCGAGATCGCGGACCGACCCCTTCATCGGGACAAGCTCGCCGCACGGGTCCACCTCGAAGCCGGCGATGTTGCCGTCGCCACCCACGTTGAGGACATAGAGCAGGCCGCCGTGCGACGCGACGCTGACGGGAAAGTCGCCGCCCGAGTCAACCACGTCGAGCAGCGTCAGGCCGTGCGGCCCCACCCGGAACATCGACACCTCGTTGCTGCCCGCATTCACGGCGAACAGCAGCTTTCCGTCCTCGCTGAGGACGAGCGACCCTTGCGAGCCGAGCGGGTTGATCGGCCGGCTCGGTGCGCCGAGCCCCCCGGTCGCATACGTCCCTGCGTACGCGAGCGAGCCGTCCGCGTCCCGGTCATACGCCACCACGGCATTGCCATCTCCGGCGTTGGTCATCACGAAGACCTGACCGTGCCGGTGGACGCCGGCGCGGTGCGCCATGGCGTCGCCGGGCGCGCTCGCGGCGAAGATCCCCAAGCTCAGGGCCGTGATGCTCATCGTGCTGCGAAACATGAGAAAGCTCCTGGGAATGGCGCCGTGAACCCAGCGGCGCGGGCTTGTCGGTGGGTCGATCGTCGAGGCGCATCTCGGTCGTGACGTCAGCGCACGACGCGCCCCGAGCGCCCGGGAGCGCGCGTCGCTGCGCGCTCCGTCAGGCGGGGTCATCCGCTGCTACGCGGAAGACCCTCCGCGGTTTCGCGGCTGCCTCGACTGGCCCGCTCCGGCGCGCCGCTGCCCCTCACCCGGGCGACGCTCCGCCTGCGCACGCGCCGCCCGCGGCGGCGTGGCCGACACGCGCTCGTGCCCCGCTCTCGCGGCGATGAGCGAACGACCGTTCCGCCGGGGGTGAGGTCAGCGCGGCCGCCCGCCGCCGTTGCCGGAAGGCTGGATCCGCCGGCCGCCCATCACGAGCAGGTAGCGGCCCGGAGCGCCGGGCAGGTACCGCTCCAGGTGGAACTCCCCGGGCCGGAAGCCGAGCCCGTGCAGCAAGCGGGACGCGCGGTGCGCGGCCTTCTCGTCGCGCGCGGCGCACGCCAGGATCGCGAACACCGTCGGCGGTACGTCCTGGCGCCGCGCCCTCGGCGGTAGCCGCCGGCCAGGTCGGATCCGGAATCCGATCTCGCCCTGAAGCTCACCGTCCCTGAGGTCCAGTAGGCGCGGTAGCCGCTCGCGCGCCGGCCGGCCGGCCGCAGGCGGCCCTTGCGCTTATAGAAGCGAAGCGCGCTCGGCGAGAGGCCGCTGCGGTCCGCGAACGTGAAATCGTGAGCATGCGGCGGAATTTCTCCTTGAGCTTCAACCTGGTTCAAGGTGCAGGGTTCGAACGTCGCTTCCACGGACCTCCAGGAGAAGAGCGCATGAACGTTTCCGTCATGACCCGGGGCGAGCTCCGGCTGGCCGGCATCAAGGTGGTGGGCCGCCGCAGTGAGCTCAGCCACCGGGTGCCCCTTGCGTGGCTAGAGCTCGTCGACCACCTCGACGCCGTCCCCCACCTGGTGGACCGGAGCGTGCTTTACGGGGCCTTCCCGGAGGGCGATCACCGGGAGGCGAGCCTCGACGGCGTCTACACCTACTGGGCGTGCGCCGAGGTGAGCGCGACCGGGGCGCTCCCGGAGGGCGTGCGGCCGCTGGTGCTCCCAGCGCGGACCTACGCGGTCGCCCGGGTCGAGGGGACCGCCGAGGCCATCGAGGCGACCTACCTGGGGCTGTCGCGCTGGATCGAGGCCCAGGGCAAGCGCGCCGACGCGCAGGCTTGGTGCCTCGAGCGGTACGATGAGCGGCGGCAGAAGGTGACGCCGCCCTACGAGCGGTTCGACTACGACGTATGGAAGCCGCTGGACGGATGACGCGCCGAAATCCACGCGCCACGCCGGTTGCGCGTCACGCGTTGCTCGATCGCGCAAGCGCCGGCGCACCACGAGGCGCGCGTTCCCGTAGACCTTGGAGAAGCGCGGCGCAGGACGACCCGCGAGCGCGACGCGGCGATCGCCTGCGCTCGACGGCGCCCTCGCTCGATGCTCCGCCGCCATCGACCGCAACGAGACCGCCTCATCCGCATTCGTACCGGCGGGTCTCGCCCGATCCGCCGCGCGCCACGGCACGGCTCGCCTCGAGCCGACCCGCCGCGCGGGCGGGCTTGGCTCCGCCGCCCTCAGGCGCCGCATCCTGCCCCGTCACGTGCCCCTTGCGCGGCTGAGCAAACGCTCGTCGCGCGCGCGGGCATCCCCGCCCCCCGGCTGGCCGGACTCCCGCGCGAGATCCAGGGCGAATGACGCTCCGGCGGGGCATGGGCGCCTGGCATCGAGGATGCTTGGGCGTCCAGAAGACGATCGCGAACGACCATCCATCCTCGAACGGGGCTCTCGCCATGTCCGCTCTGAACCCGCAGCGCACTGGAACCCTCGACGCACGCCGGCCCGCTCGCGCCTCCGAGCACGACGGAGCGGACTGCCTCCGGGACGAGTTCCTCAAGCTCGCATCGCATGAGCTCAAGACGCCGCTGACGTCGCTCGCGCTGCAGGTGCAGCGGATGAAGCGCATGAGCGAGCGGCACGCGGAGGACGCGTCGACGTGGGTCGCCTCGCTCGAGGTCGTCGGCCGCCAGGTCAACCGGCTCGCCCGCCTCTGCGACGACATGCTCCAGGCGATCTCGCTCCGGGCGGGCCAGCTCGCGCCCGAGCGCCAGAGCGTCGATCTCGGGGCGCTCGTCCGGGAGGTGGTCGCCGGGCTCCCGGTCGAGCTCCGCGCCCCGTCCGCCGCCATCTCGGTCGACGCGCCCGAGGGCGTGGTCGGCCTCTGGGACCGCGAGCAGCTCGGGCGACTCGTGTTCCACCTGGTCAAGAACGCCATCACGTTCGGCGAAGACCGGCCGGTCTCCGTCGAGGTCAAGGCCCCTCCCGGCGGAGCGCAGCTCCTCGTCCGCGACCGCGGCACGGGCATCGCCGAGGAGGACCAGGAGCGCATCTTCGCGTGCTTCGAGCGCGCGGGCGACGTGGAGCACTTCGGCGGTCTCGGGCTCGGGCTCTACATCGCGCGCGAGATCGTGCACGCCCACGGCGGTCGCATCGGCGTGGAGAGCGCCCTGGGCCGAGGCTCGACGTTCGTCGTCGACCTCCCCCTCTAGCCCCGCCCGAAACCCAGCCGACCGTCGCGCGCGAGATCCGCGAGCGCCCGCCGCGCGGGGCGCGCAGCGACGGAGGCCCCGGGCGGCCGGCCCGACCGGCAGGCCGCCCCAGGGCCCGCGCTACGGATCGCCGGGCGGCGCGTATCCGAGCCGCTTGATCCCGAGCGCCTTCAGCTTGTAGACGAGCGTGCGCAGCGGCATCCCGAGCGCGCGCGCCGCCTCCGTCTGGTTCCCGCCCGCCTTGCGGAGCGCCTGGACGATCAGCTCGGCCTCGCAGCGCTGGAGCCGCGCCTTCAGGAAGTCGGCGCCCGCGGGCGCCGAGGTGAGCTCGACGCCATCGCACGGAAGATCGCGGTCCACGGGCGGCGCGGCCGGGGGCGCCGCCCGCGCGCGCTCGGGCAGATCCTCCTCCGCGATCCACTCGCCCTCGGCGATGACCACCGCCCGCTCGATCGCGTTCCGCAGCTCCCGCGCGTTCCCCGGCCACGCGTACGCCCGGAGCCGCGCGAGCGACCCGGCGTCGAAGCCGCGAATGGAGCGGCCGTTCGCCTGGTTCGCCTGCTCGAGGAACCGGCGCGCGAGCGGCTCGATGTCCTCCGGTCGCGCCCGGAGCGGGGGGATCGTCACCGTCATCGCGTTCAGGCGGTACAGGAGATCGCAGCGGAACGCGCCGGACGCGCACATCGCCTCGATGTCGCGGTGGGTCGCCGCGATCACGCGCGCGTCGACGTCGATCGGCTTGTTCGAGCCGACCCGGGTCACCTGCCGGGTCTCCAGGACGCGCAGGAGCGCGGCCTGCGCCGCGGCCGGCAGCTCGCCGATCTCGTCGAGGAACACCGTCCCCCCGTCCGCCGCCTCGAACACCCCTCGCTGCTGCTGCCACGCGCCCGTGAACGCGCCGCGCTCGTGGCCGAAGAGCGCGCTCTCGACGAGCTGCTGCGGGATCGCCCCGCAGTTGACGCACACCATCGGCTTGCCGCTCCGCGGGCCCCGGTCGTGGACCGCGCGCGCCACGACCTCCTTGCCCGTCCCCGTCTCGCCCAGCAAAAGCACCGGGATCGACGATCGCGCGACCCGCGTGACGATCTCGAAGACGCGCCGCATCGCGGGGCTCACGACGACGAGATCGGCGTGCAGGGCGCCCGCGTGGCTCTTCCACGCCCCGCCCGGCGCCGACCGCACGGGCTGATCCTCCGTCGCGCTGCGCACCGCGTTCCAGCACCGACAGAGCAGGTCCTCCGCCACGGTCCCCGCGTCGGGGAACATCGCGAAGCCCGCGAGCACGGCCGGCGCCCCGTCCGCGCCCGACGCGGCGAGCGCGCGCGCCAGATCGAGCGCCGCGTCGGCCCCGGCCTCGGGGAGCAGCGCCGCCACCACGTCCGAGCTGTACAGGGCGATCCGGTCCACGGGGCGCAGCAGCGCCCGCATCCGTGGGAACAGGTGGCTCACGTGACCGCCCTGCTGGCGCGCGGGCCGGGCCATGACGATGGCGAAGCTCCGCCCGAAGAACCGCGCCCGCCTCACCTCCTCCTCGAGGGCGACGCGGAGCTGCTCGTGGCTCATCAGGCCCGGCAGGTCGCCCTCGGCCGCCGTGATCGAGCGGATGGCGACGACCACCTTGCCGAGGATCACCTCGTCGCCCGGCTTCGCCTCGCCGCGCGCGACGCGCGCCCCGCCGAGCCAGGTGCCGTTGGTCGAGCGCAGATCCTCGATGAGGACGCTGTCGCCCGACACGGTGAAGCGGGCGTGCTCGCGCGAGAGGCTGACGTCGCGGATCTGGACCTGCGACGGCGGCGCGCGGCCGATGACGACCGACGCGCTCGGCCGTAGCACGACGCGCTCGGCGCCGTCGCGGTGATACACGAGCAGGGCCACGCGCCGGTCGTCCTGCCTGACACGCTGGATCGCATCGATGAAGCTGCTCGACAGCGGCGTCGTTTCCATTCCGCTGTCCTCGCGAATCACTGACACTCTGTTAACCCCCCTCTCACACGATTCCGTCCCGGGGTCCGGGCGCCGCGCCGCCCGCGTGCGCGACGCGCGCCGGGCGGAGCCCGCCCGCCCCGCGGGCAGGCGCTCGCTGACGCTGATTTGCGCACGGCCACAGGCGTCTCCCGCGCGCCGCGACGCACCAGATGGTTCACCGGGGTCGGGTGTTCATGTCGCTCGAGTCGCTCCAGTCGTTCCACGCGCGCACCACGCGCACATCTTGCAATTCGAGCACCACCTGCGGGTCGAGCCCGCCGGTGACAAGGACACCGTGTTCCCGATCGGCGCGCGCGACCGCTTCACGCGCCGCGGGCGCCACGCTTCGGTCCGGCGCGGCTCCACGTTGTGCCGGTCCGCCTCGGGGGGGCTCGACCGGGCGAACCGGGAAGGGGGCCTGAGCCCGGTGCCCCTCTGCATCCAGGCCGCGCTCGGCCGAGGAGACCTCCCATGCGCGACGGCTATCGTATCCTCGACGCGGATCGCCACGTGACCGAGCCGCTCGGCCTCTGGCAGGCCCACCTGGAGCCGGAGTTCCGCGATCACGCGCCGTACCTCGCGTACGTCGGCGAGGGCGAGCCGCTGGCCGACCGCGTGGCGTATCCCGGACCGGAGGGCCTGCTCTCGCTCCCTCCGCAGCCGATGATGGACGGGCGGCCGCTCCTGCACCGGACGAGCGCGCGGACGTGGCGCGCGGTCGCCTCGGCCAGCCGCCGGCGCGCCGGGCGGCTGGCGCGGCTCGGCCCCCTGGAGCTGCCCCAGGCGCACCTCGCGGACATGGACCGCGAGGGCATCGACGTGGCCTTCCTGTACCCGACCCTCGCGCTGATGCTCCTCGGCATGGCCCCGCTCGATCCGGCGCTCGCGAGCGCCTTCGCGAGGGCGTACAACACCTGGCTCCGCGGCTTCTGCGACCACGAGCCCCGGCGCCTCCGGGGCGTCGCGCTGATGAGCCCTCACGACCCCGCGCAGATGGTGCCCGAGCTCGCGCGGGCGGCGGCGCTCGGCTTCCGCGCCGTCGTGATACGGCCGAACCCCGTCGCGGGCAGGACCCTGGGCGACCCCGCCTACGAGGCGTTCTGGGCCGAGTGCGAGCGGCGCTCCATCGCGGTCGCCGTCCACGAGGGCGCGCACGCCTCCCTTCCGGCGGCCGGCGCCGATCGCTTCCGCAGCCGCTTCGCCCTGCACGCGTGCTCGCACCCGATGGAGCAGATGATGGCGCTGCTCGCGCTGATCGAGGGCGGCGTGCTCGAGCGCCACCCCCGCCTGCGGGTGGCCTTCCTCGAGGCCGGCTGCGGGTGGCTGCCCTACTGGCTCCATCGCCTCGACGAGATCGAGTACCGCGGCCTGGCCGAGGAGGTCGCACCGCACGTCCGCCGCGAGCCGTCCGCGTATTTCCGACGCCAGTGCTTCGTCGAGATCGAGCCGGACGAGCCGCTCCTGGAGCAGGCGATCCCGTGGCTCGGGGAGGGCAGCGCGATCTTCGGGACGGACTTCCCCCACATCGACCACGACGCCGGCATGGTGGAGCGGGCGCTCGCGCTCCGCGGCAGGCTCCCCGGCGACGCGCTCCGCAAGCTCCTCTGGGACAACGGCGCCCGCTTCTACGGGCTCGAGGGATGACTCAACAGATGAGGATCGAGAGCTGCGCGTCGCTCGCGAGCTCGGCCAGCGCGACGGGGCGATCGACCAGCTCCGGCGCCGGCGGGACATGGAGCGTGATGACGCCGGCCGACAGATCCCAGCCCTTGCGCTGCTCGCAGAAACGCCATCCGTCGCCGCTCGGCGCGCCCGGCTCCCGCGCCTCGCGGACGGTGAGCTCGATCCCCGGCGGCAGCGCGTAACCGCAACAGGCCATCAAGAACTCCCGCGGCTCCCGCTTCAGCCGAGCGAGCTGCGCCGGGTCTTCCCAGCTGAGCGCGACGGCGCGCAGCCACGCCGACTCCAGCTCCTGGAGCACGTCCTCCGCCGCGCCTCGCTCGCCTCCGGCACGCGCCTCGACGGGTGCGCCGTCGAGCTGCGCGGGGGGGCTCTCGGTCTCCGACGTCCCAGGCGGGTATTGGGAGGGCTGACGTGACAACATGGCTATCTCCATGGCAGGGCTTCTGGCACGCATGGCTCATGGAGCCGCCGCCCCGCGACGTCGAGCCCCCAGCGCTGGATTCCAGGGCGCTCGAGAGGGCGCCGCGGCAGCTCAACCGTCGAGCTTCTGGTGCAGCGCTCGCGCCTCGGCGAACTCGGGCAGATCGGCGCACTCGGCGGGCCAGCCGCTGCTCTCCCGGAGCAGGGCGCGCGCCTCGTCGCGCCGGCCCTGCCGGGCGAGGATGCGGCAGATCGACAGCGTCGAGCGCAGCTCGATCGTCCGCGCGCCCTGCTCGCGCGCGATCGCGATCGATTGCCGCAGGCAGCGCTCGCTCTCCTGCTCCGCGCCTCCGCCCAGGGCGCCGAGCGACAGCGCCTTCAGGCGGTAGAGCTCCGGGACGTAGTAGACGTCGCCCAGCTCCGCGGCGAGCAGCAAGCAGCCCGCGAGCTGCTCGACCGCGGCCTCGTGCTGCCCGCGCTCGGCCTCGAGCTCCGCCACGAGGGAGAACCAGTAGGGCAACCCCATCTTCTGGCCGGTGTGCCGGATCGCCTCGACGTCCTGCCTCAGCTTCTCGAGGTCGCGCTGCGCCCAGGAGTGCAGGGCCCAGCAGAGCTCCTTGAACCAGAGGTGATGGCTCCTCGTCAGCTGCATGAGGGCGTCCGTCAGCGCGGCGACCTTCTCCCGCTGGCGGCCGTAGTGATGGACGCCGGCCAGGTGGAGCAGCGCCATCCCGAGGGTGTTCGGGTGGTCGAGCTCGCGCGCCCACGCCACCGCGGCCTCCCCTTGCGCGAACGCCTGCGCCGGGCAGCCCATCAGGTAGAGCAGCAGCGCGAGCGTGTACTGGCCGCAGGCCTTGGGATCGAAGCCGTACAGGGAGACGTGCTCCCGGTCCGCGGGATCGTAGAGCTCGACGCCGCGCGTGAGGTGCGGGCGAGCCTCCGCGAGCTTTCCTTCGAAGAACAAGCAGTTCCCCAGCACCACCATGGACGCGGCCCGCTGGCGGGTGTCCTGCGATCGCGTCGCCATCCCGAGGATCCGCTCCGTCAGCGCGCGCGCCTCGCCGCGATGGCTCCGGAAGTTGTGGTACCAGAACATCGCCCACAGCGTCGGCGCGGTCATCGGGCTGTCCCCGAACGCGTCGATCAGCTCCTCGCAGCGCTTCACCGCCGCCTCGAGCTCCCGGGGCATGTACCCGAGGCGGTCGAGGAGCGCCACGATGAGCAGGCTGTTCAGCCGCAGCTCGGCGAGCGCGCGCTCCCGGTCGTCCGCGATGGCCGAGAGCCAGCCGAGCGCCTGCGTCACGTGGCCGATGGCCTCGGTGTCGTCGGCGTTCGCCGGCCGCTTCAGCGCCCGCTCCGCCGCGATCTCCGCGTACGCGATCGCCTGCTGCTTCTGCTCGGCGGCGGCGTGGTGGTGCGCGAGCAGATCGGGCCGCGCCGCGACGAGCTCGGGGAAGCGCTCCTCGATCGCCCGGGCCACGCAGGCGTGCAGCCTCCGCCGGCTCCGCTTCGAGAGCGACTCGTAGGCCGCGTCCCGGATGAGCACGTGCTTGAACAGGTACGTCGGGTTGTTCAGCCGGCGCTTCCTGTGGATGAGGTCCGCGGCCATCAGCCGATCGAGATCCTCCTGGACGAGCTCGCCGTCGAGCGTGGTCACGGCGCTCAGCACCTCCAGGCTGAACTCCCGCCCGAGCACCGCGGCGATGCGGGCGGTCTCCTTCGCCCTGCCGAGCCGGTCGAGGCGCGCCATCAAGAGCCCTCGCAGCGTCGAGGGGATCGCGAGCTCCGACATCGGCTCGGAGAGCGTGTAGTGGTCGCCCTCGTCGACGAGGGCCCCGGACTCGAGCACCATCCGCATCAGCTCCTCGACGAAGAGGGGGACGCCGTCGGTCCGGTCGACCACCTGCTGCAGGAGCGGCTCGGGCAGCGAGCGGCCGCCGGCGAGCCGCGCGACCATGTGCTCGACGTGCTCGCGATCCAGGCGGCCGAGCTGGATCTGGAGCATGCCCGACGTCGACCAGGGCGGCGAGAACTCCGGCCGCGCGGTGAGCAGCATCATGAGCCGCGCCGAGGGCACATCGACGATCAGCATGCCGAGCCACTCCAGGCTCGTCGGATCGGCCCAGTGCAGGTCCTCGACCATGAACAGGACGGGCCGCTCCTCGGCCATGTCGAAGAGCATGGACACGAGCGCGTTGAGCGTCCTCTCCTTCTGCCGCGGCGGCGGGTCCTGAGGCGCGGCGTAGCGCGCGTCGAGGGGGATCGACAGGAGCGCCGCGAACAGCGGCACCGTCTCCGCCAGATCGAAGCCGCGGCGGGCCAGGAGCGCCTCGAGCCGGGCGAGCCGGCGCCCCGGCGCGTCGTCCCGGCCGGGGTCGATCAGCCGCTCGAGCAGCTCGATGAGGGGGTGGAGCGCGCTGTTGCGCCGGTCGGGGGTGCAGCGGCACTCCAGGCAGCTGTGGCCGTCGCCGCGGAGCCGCCGCGCGAGCTCCCACGTCAGGCGGGATTTGCCGATCCCGGGCCCGCCGGTGACGAGGATGCTCTGCCCGATGCCCTGCCGGACCTGGCTCCAGCGCTGGAGCAGGAGCTCGAGCTCCTGGCTCCGGCCGATCAGCGGCTCCGTGTCGTGGCCCGCGGTGTCCTGGTCCTGCGTCGAGCGAGGGATCTCGCGCCCCATGCGGTAGATGGCGCTCTGCCGCTCCGCGCCCGAGAGGTCGCGCGCCGCCATCGGCTCGAACGTGAACCGGCTCCGGAGCAGCCTGAAGGCGTCGCCGCTCACCGCGATCGTGCCCGGGGCCGCGAGCGCGCTCAGCCGGGCCGCGATCCGCGGCGTCGTCCCGAGGTGCTGCGTGTAGCGTTGCGGCTGGCCGGCGACCACGAGGCCGGTGTGCAGCCCGATCCGGACCTCGAGCGCGATGCCCCGCGCCGCCGCGAGGCGCGCGCTGCGCGCGCGGACGTCCTCCGCGATCTCCAGCGCCGCGCGCGCGGCGCGCCGGGCGTCGTCCTCCTGCGCGGACGGATAGCCGAAATGCAGCAGGATCTGATCGCCCAGCGCGCCGGCGAAGCGCCCGCGGTGGCGGCGGGCGATCTCGTCGCAGACGTCCTGTTGCTCGCCGAGCAGATCGTCGATCTCCTCGACGTCGGTGTCCTTCAGGCCCGGACCCGAGGTCGAGAAGGCGCAGCAGACCACGGTGAGGGGCCGCCGCTCGGCGTCGAGGCACCCGGCGCCGCTGGAGCGCTCCCCGTCCGCGGGAGAGGGCGTGTCCTCCGGCCGGGGCGTCGCCGGCGAGGGCAGCGTGTCGGCCGCCGCGCGGTCGCTGGGCGTCGATCGGGCTTCCCGCTGGGGCCGGTCGAGCGGCGTCGTCGCGCTCGCGCCGTAGCCCCACCGGCCCTCGTCCGGCGCGCCGGGGTCCGGCTCCGGCGGCGACGAGAGCCCTCGCGCGCGCGCCACGAAATCCTCGCGGCTCAGCCCCTCCACGTCGCAGGCCTCGAGCTCGCGCAGCAGGCCGGAGGCGGTGGCGATGCGCTCGGCCACGCTCTTCAGGGTCGCGCGCCTGAGGAGGGTGCCGAGCGGGTGCCCGAGGAGCGCCGCGGGGATCGGGATCGGCTCGGAGCTGGCCTGTCGGAACAGCACCTCTTGCAGCGACCTGCCGGAGATCGCCGGCCGCCCGGTGAGGCACTCCAGGAAGACGAGGCCCCAGGCGTACAGGTCCGATCGCACGCTCACCGGCTGTCCGAGGAGCTGCTCCGGCGCCGCGTAGGCGGGCGTGCAGAGGATCTCGTTGCTCGGGGTGAGCTTCGCGTCGACGCCCTCCATGGCGCCGGCGATGAGCGCGCCGATGCCGAAGTCGAGCACCAGCGCGTTGCGCCGCGCGCCGGTGGAGACGATCATGATGTTGCTGGGCTTGAGGTCGCGGTGGACGACGCTCTGCCCGTGGGCGCAGCCGAGGGCGTCGAGGACCTGGAGCATCAGGTGCCGCGCCTCGGGCGGATCGAGGGCGGTCTCCTCGGCCAGCACCTCTGCCAGGTTCTTGCCGGGCACGAACTCGAAGATGGTGTAGAGCGTGCCCTCGTCCGTCTGGCCGGCGTCGATGAGCCGGACGATGTTGGGGTGGTGGAGCTGCGCGCAGAACCGCGTCTCCTGGTGGAAGCGGGCGCAGCGCCGGGCGACGTCGGCGGGCTTGCCGCCCCGGGCCGGCCGCATGACCTTGATGGCCACCATCTGTCCGGTGGCGAGCTGGCGCCCCTTGTAGACGTCGGCGAACCCGCTCTCCCGCAGCGCGGAGACGATCTCGTAGCGCTCCTGGAACACGGCGCCCGGGGCGATGGCGATCGGGGTCATCGCCGCTCCCTCCGCCGGGCGGCGCCGCGGCGCCGGCCGAGCGGGCGCGCCGCGGGAGGCGCGGGGCGCGGCGCCGCACGGCTCGCCTGGCCGATGGAGCGCTCGCGCACGGCGGCCGTCGACCTCGTCGTTGCGGCTGTCCCACGGCCGACCTCGCTGCTCACGGTAGCTCATATAAGGTGTGGACCCCTGGACGTCCGTCGATGGCCGTCAGGTTCCGGCGCGCCTGGTGAACAAACTCTGGATCTCGCCCGCGCCCGTCCGCCGCCTCGGGGCGGAGATCGCGGGGCGGCGGCAGGCGGAGAGGCGGAGAGGCGGACCGGAGCGCGGCCCGAGCGCGGCCCGAGCGCCGCTCGCCCGCGCGGCGGCGGAGCTCGTCCGGCGCTGTGCGAGGTCGCTAGAATGTTCTGCTGGAGCTATCGACTCCATCGGTTCGATCTGCATCGAATTGACCCCTGACGCCGCCGGTGAGAGGGCGATGGCGCCGGCTCCGCCGGCGACCTGTCGCGAGGTGCGCCGCGAGCGCCCCACGGCCGGTGAGCGACGGCGCGAGGTTCCTTGAAGGAGTGCGAGACATGCTGAGGCAACTGGCGACGAACATCGTTTTGCTCGCGTTCACGGCGGCTCTTCCGATCGCGTGCTCGGGATCGGGGGACGGCCCCGGGGACGCCGGCGGCCGCGCCGTCGCTAGCGGGAGCGGCGGCGCGGCGGCGTCCGTCGGGCAGACCTCGGCCAGCAGCGGCGCGGGCGGGGACGGCGGCGCGGGAGCCGGCGCGGACGGGGGCGGCGGGGCGGGCGAGGGCGGCGGCGGCGCGGCCCCGGGCACGGGCGGCGCCGGCGCCGGCGGCGCGGGCGGAGGCGAGGGCGAGGGCGGCGCTGGGTCCGGCTGCGTGGGAATGGGCGGGATCACCTACACGCTCGCGATGGCCCCCGCGCCGACCGCAGAGCAGCAGTCCGCGTACGCCATGATCACGGGCGCCATGGATGAAGCGCTGTCGCACTACAACTGTTACACGAGCATCGAGAAGAGCCTGTCGGTGTCCTATGTGCCGTCGGTCGCGACGGCCGACGGCAACGTCAACGGATCCATCCGGTTCGGCGCGTTCAGCTCCATGAACTACATCACCGCCATGCACGAGATCTCCCACACCCTGGGGGTCGGCAGCTTCGAGTTCGCGGCGATGGTGAGGGACGGCGTCTTCACGGGGGAGGCGGCGACGCGCCAGCTCAGGGCGATCACGGGGAACGAGAGCGACGCCGTGCACGCGGACAACCAGCATTTCTGGCCGTACGGTCTCAATTACACGAGCGAGGTCGAGACGACGGACGACCTCGTGAACCATTGCAAGATGGTCATCGCCATCCGCGAGGACATCGGCTACTGAGGGCGCGGGGGCGCCCCGGCGCGAGCCGCGCGACGGCGCCACTTCACCGGAGGTACGCGGCCAGGTCGAGCCCCTGCTCGCGGATGGCGTCGGCGACCACCCTGGCGATCTGCGCCGCGCCGGAGCGCGAGAAGTGCGTGTGATCATCGCAGAAGAACTCGCCGACCGGCCCTCCGGTCGTCGCGCTCACGTCTCCGCCGGGGACCGGGCAGAAGCCGAGCTCGTCGTAGAGCGCGACGCTGCGCTCGTGGAGATCGATCACCGGCGCGCCGTGCTCTTCGCCCGCCTCGTGGGTCGCGGTCACGTACTCCCCGCGCGTCCCGCGGGCCGTGCTGCCATTGCAGGCGATCGCGCTCACGGGCGTCACGAACACGGGATGCGCGCCCCGCTCCTGCGCGGCGCGAGCCATCATCCCGTAGCTGCTCTTGAAGGCGTCGATCCCCACGTGCCGATCGCACGTGCGCGATCCGTCGTTGATGCCGAACTGGATGAACAGGGTGTCGCCCGCCTTCATGCCGTCGAGCATCTGAACCCACCTGTCCTGAAGCACGGGCTCGCCGCTCGCGTCGCGCTCGAGCGCGCACTCCCCCGTGTCATCCATGGTGCTCTGCACGTGATAGAGCCACGTGCGCACGCTGCGGCCGCCGACCGCGCTGTTCACCACGGTGACCCGCTCGTCGAAGAGCGCCGCGATCTGGCCGCCCCAGCCCGCCGGGCAGGGGGTTTGCCCGTTGGCGACCGTGGAGTCGCCCGCGATCCAGATCGTGATGTCCGGCAGCGGCTCCATCCCGCCTGACCCGGCGCCGCCGCCTCCGGGAGCGCCGCCCGAGCCCGCAGCGCCGTCGGGCGCGCCGCCGCCGGTGCCGGCGCCGCCAGCAGCGCCCGACGAAGCCGCCGTGCTCCCGGCGCCCGCGCTCGCGCTGCTCGCTCCCGGCGGCGGGCCTCCGCCCGCTCCTCCCGTCCCTGCGCCGGGGTCGCCGCCCGAGCCCTCCGCATCCGTGCAACAGGCCAGGGCGAGCAGCGCGACGCCCGACGCGCGCGCCACCCGCCGACGAGCGGCAGATCGTAAGTCCAGGTGCATGAGCATGCCTTCCTCCTGCATCCCTGTGTCCGGGACGCCTTCCAATCAATCACGGAGGGGCGCTTTTTTTCCTCGGAGCTGCCCACCAAGGCGCGCTCCGGGGGCCTCGTCGCCGCATTTTTGAAACAGCGTCGGAATCGAGCCCGTGCGAGCCCCGGCGCTCCGCGGCCGCCCCTCGAACGGGGCGAACCGTTGCGCCGCGGAGAGACGAGGTGAAGAGACGTGAACCGACGTCACGAGCGCAGGGGTTCGTTCCCGACGCACGGCGGTATACGGACGGAAACGGGCCAAGTCGCTGGCGCTCCGAACGGAAATCGACTCTTTCGCCGTGAGCCATAGACCACCGTATTATGCCGTTGACTGACGCGGAAATTGTCACGTAGCTTTACGAAGAGGTGACGCTGGCCACAGGGGGGGGCGTCGCACGGGACAGCAGGAATCACCCAAGCGCGCTCTCGTACGCCCGCGACGCAGCGGTACGAGGCTCCGCCGCGCGATAGCCAGAGGAGACGGTAGTTGTGCCCATGTCTCTAAGAGCTCATCGCACACTCTCGCAGGGGGAAGACGAGAGCGACGTCCATCTCGTCTCACGACGGAGGTATCGAGTGCTCGTCGTCGACGACGAGGAGAGGGCGCTTCGCAGCATCGCCGCCGTCCTGTCGACGGACGTGGACGTCGTGACCTGCTCGTCGGCGGAGCACGCGCTGAAGCTGCTCGAGGCGAGGCGGTTCCACCTCGTCTGCTCCGACTTCTTGATGCCTGGAATGAAGGGAGACGAGCTGCTCCGGCGGGTGTCGGGCATGTCCGTGTACACGAGCTGTCTGCTCGTCACCGGGGCCGACGAGTACATCCGCTCCATGAGCGGCAGCCACAACTATGTCATCCTGAAGCCGTTCGACCCCGACCGCCTCATCGGGATCGTGCTGCAGCTCTCGCGCCTCGCCGAGATGAAGCGGTCGGTCCACTCGATGGCCGACTCCCTCGGATCGTCGGGCCCGACGGGGGCGGCCGCCGGGGGCGAGATGGTCTCCTGCGAGCCTGCCGACGCCGGCTCGCCGCCGGACTCCGCGCCGGCGCCCCCCACCTCGAGGTTCGGCGCGCGCGCGGCGGCCGGGTCCGCGGCGCGCGGGCCGCGGCAGGGGCCGGAGCTCACGAGGGCCGACCCCGCGGCGCCAGGCGTCCCGGGGCGCTCTTGCCGATGAGGCCGCGCGCGGCGTCGACGCGGGCGGAGGGACGAGGAGCCGTATGATCAGCTGGGATCCCCTGGGCGCAGCGGAGCAGGCCGCGGTCGCGGACGAGATCCTGTCCGTGCTGCGCCACGACCTGCGCAACCGCTTCGCCATCGTCCGCAATGCGTCGTTCTACATCAAACGTAAGGTCGCGGGAGACGCGGCCTACTCGGCGGATCCGAGGATCGCGGAGTTCTTCGGGATCATCGACGAAGAGGTGATCGCGGCGAGCGCGCGGCTCGACGAGTCGGTCGACGCCGCGCGGCTCTTCACCCGCCGGAGCGCGCGCGTGAGCGCGGCCGATTGCGTGCGGCGCGCGGCGGCGTGCGCGCGCGTCGGCGCGTCCGGGGCCCGCATCGAGCTCTCGGCCGAGGACGGCGACGTCGAGGCGGACCCGATCGAGCTCGCCGTCGCGGTGAGGTGCCTCATCGAGAACGCCGTGGCGTCGACCCCAGGGGACGGCGTGGTCACGGTGCAGGGCGCCGCGAGCGGCGCGCGGTACCTGATCGAGGTCACCGACGCCGGGGGCTCCACCGGCGAGGTGGACGGCGAGGCGATCCTGCGCCCGTTCACCACGCCGAAGCCGGGTCACTTCGGCCTCGGGCTGAACATCGCGAGGCGGGTCGCCCGGCGCTATAGCGGCACGCTCGCCCTCGAGCCGCGGTCGCGCGGCACGTCGGCGGTCATCGAACTGCCGCTCGCCGCCCCGCCGGAGTCCGGCGGCGCCGGGCCGGAGCCGGCGCCGTGAGCGCGGGCCGACCGCCTCGAGGGCGCCCGAGGCGCCCGCCGGCCGCCCGGAAGCCGGCGGCGGCGACCGCGCCGCGGCGCGCGCGCCCCGGGATCGCGCTGGGCCTGCTCCTGGGCGCGTCGACGGCGGCCGCGCCGCCGGAGCGGGTGCGGGCCGAGGCCGCGGGGGAGCCGGCGCGGGCCCCGGTCGAGGAGCTGTTCCTTGGCGAGACGCCGTTCCCGCAGGAGGCGCTCGAGCTGCAGGTCACGAGCGCGCCGGCGTGGGAGCGCGACGGGCGCCGGGTCCGCTTCGGCGTCCCGCTGCTGCTGGAGCTCGGCATCACCGATCGCCTCCAGGTCGGGGCCGAGCTCCCCCTCGAGCTCGCGCGCCACGACCGGGGGGCGACGGCCGGGCTCGGCGCCGTCCGGGCGGAGGCGATGGTCAACCTTGTCGACAGCGGGGCGCTCGGGCTCGCGCTGTCGGCGGGGCTCGAGGCCGCGCTCCCCGCCGGCGCGCGCGAGCTCGGCCCGCCGGGCTACGCGCTGGAGCCGTTCGTGAGCGTCGACAAGGCGATGGGCGGCGTCCACGTGGGCCTCTCCGCCTCGGCGGAGGTCCGGCTGCCGGCCGCCCGGCGCGACGCCGCGGAGCTCAGCCCCGGCGTCGCGCTGGCCGTGGTCCTGCCGGTGGGCCCCGTGGCGCCGACCGTGGAGCTCGCCGCCGAGCTCGACGAGGCCGCGTCGCTCGCCGTCGCGTCCGGCGTGCTCTGGCACCCGGCGCCCGGCCTGGAGCTCGGCGCCGCGCTCGAGCTCGGGCTCGCCGGGGAGACGCCCGACGTCGGGCTCCTGCTCCTCGTCACGACCGAGATCGAGCTCGCCGGCGGCGGCGATGAACCCCTGGAGCACGGAAGCAGGAGCCGCTCCCCATGAGCATTCGCGCCAGACTGGCCTCCATCTTCGGCGTCGCGCTGGCAGCGGTCCTCGTCGCCGGGGGAGCGTTCTACTTCGCCATCGCGGAGATGCTGATCTTCCAGCGGCGCGCCGAGGCGTCGTACGAGGATCTGACGCTGCACGTCACCCTCGCGAGCGACGCGAGCCGGTACATGAACGAGGCGGCGAAGGTCGCGCTCCTCGGCGGCGTCACCGCGGAGCTCGCGGACGCGGCCGAGGACGCGGCGCGCGACCTGGCCGCCATCGAGGCGCTCAAGCGGCGGATGATCGCCGACGAGGAGGTCAGGGAGAGCGACGAGGAATCGACGGAGGAGCTCGGCCACATCCGCTTCATGCGAGAGAGCCTCGATCACATCGTCGCGAGCACGGCGGGGATCGCCCGCGTCGCGGACGGCAGCGCGGGCGAGCGGCACGCGATGTTCGTGCGGCTCTCCGATCACGAGTACAAGGAGCGGTTCCTCCCCCACATCAACGCGGCGGTCCACGACGCGGAGCGGGACATCGCCAGGATCCTCGCCGACGAGCACCGCCTCCGCGCGCGGGTGGCGGCGCTCGGGGCGGCGGCGATCGGCGGAGCGCTGGTCATCCTCGTCGCGCTGCTCGGGAGGCTCCTCCGCGCGATGGATCGCGGCTTCAGCGCGCTGGTCGACGGCTCCCGGCGGATCGCTCACGGCGATCTCGATCTGCGCCTCCCCGAGCTCGATGAGCACGAGTTCGGGCGCCTGAGCGCCGCGTTCAACCACATGGCGCAGAGCCTCCAGGCCGCCCAGGAGGCCAGGCTGCGCATGGAGAAGCTCGCGGCGGTCGGGCAGCTCGCGGCGAGCGTCGGGCACGACCTCCGGAACCCGCTCGGCGCCGTCCGCAACGCGAGCCATTACCTCGGCAAGCGCCTCTCCGCGACGGAGCTCGGCAGAGAGCCCCGCATCGCGCAGTTCCTCTCGATCATCGACAAGGAGCTCGCGGCGTGCGGCCGGATCATCGGCAACCTGCTCGACTTCGCGCGCGAGCGGCGGCCGCTGCTCTCGGCGTGCGCGCTCGGCCCCCTCGTCGACGACGCCATCTCGGTCGTGGAGGTCCCGCCGCACGTGCGCGTCGACAACGACGTGCCCGCGGCGTTCCCCGTGGTGGAGCTCGACCGGGACCAGTTCCGGCAGGTGCTCGTGAACCTGATCCAGAACGCGGCCGAGGCGATCCCGGCCGGGCGCGAGGGGCGCGTGCGGGTCGCCGCGGCGTGGGGGAGCGACGGGCTGACGCTCTCGGTCGCGGACAACGGGACGGGCATCCCCGCGGACATGCTCGCCCACATCTTCGAGCCGCTCTTCAGCACGAAGCTGAAGGGGACCGGCCTCGGCCTGGCGATCAGCGCCGGGATCGCCCGCCGGCACGGCGGCACGCTCGAGGCGAAGAGCGCGCCTGGCGGCGGCGCGACCTTCGTCGTCCGGGTGCCGGCGCGCGAGGCCGCGACGGCCGCGGAGCCCACCGCCGCGCCCTCCGGGGCGCAGGGCACATGACAGGGGGGTCGAGCCATGCAGGGGTCCATGCAGCAGGTCAAACGCGTGCTCGTAATCGACGACGAGGAGGGCATGCGCATGACGCTCGCCGCCAACCTCGAGCTCGAGGGGTACGAGGTGGTGGAGGCGAGGGACGGCGCCCACGCGCTCGAGCTCGCGGAGCGGCAGGCGTTCACGCTCGTCCTCAGCGACGTCCGCATGCCCGGGCTCAACGGCGTCGAGACGTTCCGGGAGCTCAAGCGGATCCAGCCGGAGCTCACCGTCGTGCTGATGACCGCGTTCGCGCTCGAGCAGCTCATCGAGGAGGCGATCGCGGAGGGCGTCTACACCGTGATCTACAAGCCGTTCTCGATGGATCACCTGGCGCGCGTCGTCGCTCGCGCGGTCGACGCGCCGGCCGTCCTCGTGGTGGACGACATCCCGAAGGTCGCCGACTCCATCGTCGCGGTGCTCCGGGCGGCGGGGCTGTCGGCCCACGCCGTCCACGACGGGCGGACCGCGGTCCAGCACGTCCTCGAGCGGCGCGTCGACGTCTGCGTGCTCGATCTCGTCATGCCCGATCAGGACGGCGTCGCGACGTGCGCGCAGATGCGGGGGCTGAAGAAGCGCGTCACGGTGATCGCCATGACCGGCCACTCGGTCCCGGAGATGGTCGGCGCGATCATGAGCCAGGGCGGGTACACGTGCCTGCGCAAGCCGTTCGACGCGCGCGAGCTCATCCACACCATCGCCCGCGCGCGGGGCGACGCGGCGCCCGGGTGAGCCGCCGCGGCGCCGGCTGCCGGCCGGCGAGCGGCTCGCCGAGGTGCTTCCGTCGGATCGGCTTCGGCCCAGCCCCCCCCTGCGCTCATGCGACGCCCCTTCCACGGCCGTCGCTCCACCCGAGCGACCGACCCGGGCTCCTCGGCCCGGTCTCGCGGCTCCGCGCGAGGTGCTCGGCGAGGACCTCCTGATCCTGCTCGCCGGCCTCGACCAGCCACGCGCCGGCGAGCTTGTGGCCGAGCTCCCGGTCGCGATCGGTGAGCATCGCGTACGCCGCCTCCCGCAGGAGCGCATTGCGGAAGGCGAGCTCCTCCTCGCCCGGGAACCGCGAGCCCGGCCGGCGCTCGAGGATCTCGCGATCGAGCAGCTCGGCCCACGCCGCGCGCTCGCTCGGCCCCTGCGCCGGCGCGCCGAGCAGCGCGCGCACGCCCCCGGCCCAGCAGACCTCCCCGAAGACGCTCGCCGCCCGCAGGAGCCGCCGCGCCTCGGGCCCGAGCGCGGCGATGCGCGCCTCCACGAGGCCCAGCGCGGCCTCCGGCGGCGCGCGGCGCCCCTCCGCCGCGGCCCGGACGAGCTCCTCGAGACAGAACGCGTTGCCCGCGGCCCGCTGCACGAGCGCGGCGACCTCCTCGGGCGCGAGCGACGCGCCGAGCGCGCTCCGCACCAGCTGCTCGGCCGCCCGGGCGGGCAGCTCGCGCAGCCGGAGCTCCGAGAGCCCGCGCTCGGCCCAGAGCTGCGGGAAGAGCGCGTGGACCTCGGGCCGGGCGAAGGCGAGCACCGCGTAGGGCCGATCGCCGAGCTCCCGCAGCGCCCGGTCGAGGATCCCCACCGAAGATGCGTCTCCCCCGTGGAGATCCTCGAGCACCACGAGCATGGGGCGCGCGCCCGTCACCGCCCGCGCGTAATCGACGTACGCGCGCTGGATCTCCTCGGCCATCCGCGCCGGGTCGCGCCGCGCGGCCTCCAGCGCCGCCGGCGCCTCGTCCGGCGGGGCGAGGCCGAGCAGCTCGCCCAGGAACGCGGCGGCCGGTCGCCCCTCCTCGCCCGCGAGCAGCGACCCGAGCGCCTGCGCGAGCCTGGCCCGCTGCGCGCCCGGCGCCTCGCCGGGGGCGATCCCGAGCGCGCTCCGCAGCGCGCCGGCGAGCAGCGCGAGCGCGGCGCCCCCGCCGAGGGCGTCGCCGCGGGCGACGCTCAGCGCCACGCCGGGGTGACGCTGGCGCAGCGCCTCGACGGCCTCGCGGCGCAGGCGCGATTTGCCCATGCCCGCCGCCGCCGTCACCAGCGCCGCCGCGGAGCGCCGCTCGGTGAAGCTGTCGTCGACGAGCTCGAGCAGCTGCTGCAGCTCCCGCTCGCGCCCGACGTAGGGGCTCGGCGCGCCGAGGAGCCAGCGCGCTCCCTCGCCGATCTCGCGCTCCGCCTCGAGCCGCGCGAGCCCGCCCTCGGCCACGACCTCGAAGCGCGCGTCGAGCAGGGCCCGCGTCGCCGCGTCGACGAGGACGCCCTCGCGCCGGCCGTCCGCGCGGGCGGGCGCGGCGGCCGCGTCCAGCAGCGCGGCCGCCCGATCCAGCGCCTCGCCGAACGGCGACCCCCCCATGGGCTCGCCCCGCGCCGTCACCAGCGCGACCGCCGCGCCGGGGAGCGTCGCGCGGATCTGCAGCGCGCAGCGCGCCGCGAGCGCCGCCTGATCGGTCGCGCTGCCCGCGCCCGCCGCGACGGCCGCCACGATCCCGTCGCCGAGCTCGACCACCTGAGCGCCGAGCGTCAGGGCCGCGCGGCGCACCGCGGCGAGCGTGCCCGGCGGCGGCGCGTGCGCGTCCAGGGACTCGGTCGTCGCGGAGAACGAGGGCTGCGCGGACCGGACCGCGACGACCGAGGCGAGCCGCCTCTCCCGCATGGAGATCGCCGCGGGCGGGGGCAGGGCCGAGGTCGCGCCGCTCCCTTCCAGGGCGCCGAGCGCGTCGAGGCAGCGCACCACGGCCGCGCCGTCCTCGGGTCGCTCCGACGGATCCTTGGCCAGCATCCGCGCGAGGAGCGCGTCGAGGGCCTCGGGCACCTCGGGCCGCAGCTCCCGCGCCCGCGGCGAGTCCTCGAGGAGCAGCTTCCACACGACCGACAGGTGCTGCCCGCGGAACGCCCGCTGCCCGGTGAGGCACTCGAACAGCACGCAGCCGAGCGAGAAGACGTCGGCGCGCCCGTCGAGCGCCTCCCGGTCGCCGCGCGCCTGCTCCGGGGCCATGTAGCCCAGCGTGCCCACCACCGCCGACGTCCCGGTCAGGCGCGACGTGGCGTCCGCGAGCAGCGCGATCCCGAAGTCGAGCAGCTTGACCCCATCGAGCGCGCCGTCGACCAGGAAGAGGTTGCTCGGCTTGATGTCGCGGTGCACGATCCCGCGGCCGTGCGCCGCGCCGAGCGCGTCCGCCACCTTCCGGGTGAGGGCGACGCCCTCGTCGACGCGCAGCTCCTGCCGCGACAGCCGATCCGCGAGGCTCTCGCCGGAGAGCCACTCCATCGCGAGGTACGGCTCCCCCGTCGGCGCCACGCCGTGCGTGACGTACCGCACAATGTGCGGGTGCGAGAGCCGGGACAGCGCCGCGGCCTCGCGGAGGAAGCGCGCCTCGGCGCGCGCGTCGAGCCGGCGCAGCAGCTTGACCGCGACGACCTCGCCGCTCGCGCGATCGAGGGCCCGGTAGACCGTGCCCATCCCTCCGGAGCCGGCGACCTCCGCCAGCTCGAAGCGGTCGTCGAGCAGCCTGCCGGGGAGCATCTGTGGGCAGGATGCACCGTCCCCCGAGGGCCTGGCAAGGCGGAGGGGCGGCGCGATCGTGTCATGGAGCCGGCGCGGCGCGCGCCGGTGACATCGTCAGGTTCAGGTATCTTCGTGAACGGGCATCGCGGTCGAGGGGGCGGCGCGGCGGGCGGCAGGAGCTCACCCGAGCGCGCTCGCGGGGCCCGCGCCGGCCCCGAGGAGACATCGCATGCCGCTCTTTCAAAAGGCCCCCGCGACACCCGAGGAGATGGAGCGCCACAGGCCGCTCGACCTGTCCCCCGAGGAGGTGAGCGAGCTCGACGAGGGGGCCTGGTACGCGCGCGCCTACCGCGGCGACGAGACGCCGCAGCTCACCGTGCGCGCGATCGTCATGGGCGCGGCGCTCGGCTTCGTCCTCGCGTTCACGAACCTCTACCTCGGGCTCAAGATCGGCTGGCACATCGGCGTCGCGATCACCGCGTGCCTCCTGTCGTTCGCGATCTGGGGCTCCTTCGTGCGGCTCGGCGTGGCGCGCACGCCGATGACCATCCTCGAGAACAACTGCATGCAGTCGACGGCCTCCGCGGCCGGCTTCTCCACGGGCAGCACGATGGTCTCGGCGATCCCCGCGCTGCTCATGCTGTCGGCCACGGCCGAGCGCCCGGGGGGCGAGCACCTGCCCTGGCCGGTGCTCGCCGCGTGGACGTTCTTCCTCGCCGTGCTCGGCGCCGTCCTCGCGATCCCGATGAAGCGCAACCTGATCAACCAGGAGAGGCTGCGCTTCCCGTCGGGCACGGCCGCGGCCGTCACGCTCCAGAGCCTGTACAGCAAGGGGGAAGCCGCGGCGGGCAAGGCGAAGGGGCTGCTCTTCGCCGCGCTCGCGGGCGGCGTCGTCCCGCTGTTCACCAGCCTGAACGTGGCGCGCCAGGCCGACGCCGCGGGGAAGGCCGCGCGCGCCGCGCTCCTGCCCGGCGCCGTCAAGGCGTTCGACGGGCTGCCCGGGATCGCGGGCGCCGGCAGGACGTATCCGCTCTCCGACTGGAACATCAAGCTCGATCTCGGGCCTGCGCTCATCGCCGCCGGGGCGCTCGTCGGGCTGCGGGTCACGGCCTCGATGATCGTGGGCGGGCTCGCCCTCGCGCTGTTCCTCGGGCCCTGGGGCATGGAGTCGATGTGGACCAACCCCGCGGGCGCGACCGTCCCGGCCGTGACGCGCCCGCAGGCGGCCTGGCGCGAGATCGGGCTGTGGGCGGGCGCGCCGATGCTCGTCACGGTCGGCCTGCTCTCGCTGGCGCTGCAGTGGCGCACGATCGCGCGCGCGTTCACGGGCCTGCGGGGCAGGGGGCCGGCGAGCGCGCCTCCGCGCGGCGAGGGCGGGCGGCCGCAGGAGGGCCTCGCCGAGCGGGTCGCGCGGACCGAGGTCCCGGGCGCGTGGTTCTGGTGCGGCGGGCTCTTCGCGGGCGCCGGTGTGATCGCGATCGCGTGGCGTTTCTTCGAGATTCCGCCCTACTTCGGCGTGCTCGCGGTGCTGCTCACGTTCGTGCTGTCGCTCGTCGCGTGCCGGGCGACCGGCGAGAGCGACATCACGCCGACGGGGGCGATGGGCAAGATCATGCAGCTCGTCTACGGCGTGCTCATCCCGCAGAACGCGACGGCGAACCTGATGACGGCCGGCATCACGTCGGGCGCGGCGGCGGCGAGCGCCGACCTGATGACGGATCTCAAGTCGGGCTACCTGCTCGGCGCCAATCCGAGGCGCCAGTTCATCGCGCAGATCCTCGGGATCGTCCCCGGGACCGTCGCCACGGTGGTGGGGTTTCACCTCCTCGTCCCGGACGCGTCGGCGCTCACGGGCGGGAGCGGCGGTGAGGCCCCGTTCCCCGCGCCGGCGGCGCAGCAGTGGAGGGCGGTGGCGCAGCTCTTCAAGCTCGGGGTCGGCAACCTGCATCCGATGGCGCGGGCGTGCATCGCGGGGGGCATCGTCGCGGCGATCGTCCTCGTGCTCGCGGACAAGGCGCTCTCGGGCGAGAGGCACAAGGCGTACAGGAGATACGTCCCGTCGGCCACCGGCGTCGGGCTCGGGCTCATCTTGCCCTTTTATCAGCCGCTCTCGATGTTCCTCGGGGCCGCGATCGCGGCGATCGTCGGCGCGCGCAAGGGCAGGGCCGAGGCGTACGTGGTGCCGGTCGCCTCGGGGCTCATCGCGGGGGAGAGCCTCGTGGGGGTGGTCGTGGCCGCGCTGAACAACTTCGTGCTCACGATGCCCTGATGCGCTGATGCGCTGATGCCCTGATGCGCTCAAGGCGCCGGCGTGGACAGCCCCGCACCAGAAAGCCGCGCGCCGCTGCGCCTCCTAGGGCCTCCGGAGGTGCTGCAGCAGATCGACCGGCTGCTCTGCGCGCCCTCCGCCGCCCACGGCCGCGCGGTACGTCTCGCGGAGGATCTCGTCGACGTCGAGCAGCCGCTCGAGGTACTCCGCGGTGGCCGTTCGATAGGTCGCCTGGTACCCCTCGTTGAAGAGGATCTCCTTCTCGAGCTGCGAGATGTCCCACTTGAAGACCGGGACCGCCTCGGTGTTGACCTCGATGGCCCTCGCCCACTTGAGCTCGTCCACGGCGTTGCGCGAGACGCGGTAATCGTGCGCCTCGACCGCCGTGGAGGCGAGCGCGTAGACCGCCCGCAGCGCTTTCCCGGGGAACCGGATGCTGTGGTACCGGTCGCGAAGGATGCGGATGCCGACGGTCGCGGGCCGATCCAGCGGGAGCGGCTCGCTCCGTGCGATGCTGGGATCGAAGACCCCCAGGGGGAAATTGCTGAGGAGACCGCCGTCGACGAGGTAGCTGACGACCCCGTTCTCCCCGGTGGTCGTCACGGGCCGGAACACGAACGGCACGCCCATGCTCATGCGCACGGCGAGCGCCACATCCATCTCGTCCGGGCTGACTCCATACTGTCGCCAGTTCAGGTCGGAGGGCAGGAAGAGCATGCGTCCGCGCGTGATGTCCGACGCCGTGACGTACAGCTTGTACCGCCGGAGCGACCCCTCGGGCTCCTTGTGATCCGCGAGCAGGTCGCCGAACGTCCTCACCCCCTTGTCGCGCAGCTTGGATCGCAGAAAATCGAGGAAGTAGTCTCCCTGGAACATCCCGAGCTTCCACAGCACCCCGTGCGCGATGCTGAGCGGCCTGCCGACGACCGGGATCCGGGCGAGCACGCCGTGGTCGGCGAAGCGCGAGAACTCCGTGCTGGCGACGATGGTCTCGAGCTCCGCGGGCGTGTAGCCGGCCGCGAGCAACGCCGCGACGACGGCGCCGGCCGAGGTCCCCGCGTACCGGGACTCGTCGAGCGACAGCGCGAGCCCGCGCGTGTTTTCCCGGTTGAACTCCGCGATCCGCGCCTCGAGCGCCTTCAGGGCGCCGACCAGCGCGATCCCCTTCACGCCGCCGCCCTCGAGCACGAGGTTCAGCTTCTTGTTCAGCGCTCGCGCCATCCCGGCCCCCGGAGCGGGCGCCTTCTCGGCGCCGCGCTCCTCGTCCACCACCGCGCTCTTCATGTGGTTTCCCCCTCCCACGGCGCTCCACTCCCCGGCGGGCGCTCGCTGCGATCACGGCCCCTGTCCAGCCGGGGCCGACGACGCACGTCGACGCACGTCGACACGCGTCGACGTGCTTAGCAATCCGCGTGCGAACGGCGGGCTGCGCTGGAGGGGACCACCGCGCATTCCCGCGCCGTCCCCCGGCCTGGACATGTCGTAAAACCGCGGCCGCGGGGATGGCCCCCGATGTCATCGCTGGATCCTGCGCGATCGTGGCGGACATCCCGGGGGACCTCGGCCCCAGCCATCGAGTTTGACGCGTTGCGTTGTTGTCGCCATCGGCGCCTGGAGGGACCGCCATGAGCGAAAGCGCGGCGTCGATTGAACGTTCCGCGGGCGTCCGGGAACGGAGGTTCGTTCGGCCGACGCAACGGCGGCCCCGCGGAGGGGCGCCGGGGCGCGCCCACAAGGAGTCACCGATGACGCTCGTCTCCTCTGCCCCTCTGGCGCGGAGCTCTGCGCCGCCATCCGCCTTTCGCCGGCTCGCGAAGCCGCTCCTCGGTCTCATGATCTTCGCGGCGCTCTTCCTCGCGCTGGCGTGGGCGCTGGACGACAGGCGCTCCACGGCGGCGGGGCCCCTCGCGGCGGTGGCCGCGAGCCCGCTCGGCCAGCTCTCCCGGTCCGCCGCCGATCGCGCGGTCCTCGTCGGCCGCGTCGAGGAGCGCCTCCCGGCCGGCTCGTACACCTATTTCGCCGTGCGCGCCGGCGAGGCCCTCACGTGGGCTGTCACGGTCGGCGACGCCCCGCCGCCTGGCACCCCGGTGCAGGTGCGGAGCATGGGACGCAGGACGAACTTCCACTCGAGCCGCCTCGCGCGGACGTTCCCCGAGCTCGTCTTCGGGGTCGTCTCGCGCGCCGACTGAGCCCCGGGCAGCGCCCACATCAGAAAGGACCCTGACCATGACCACGACGACACGTACGTTGAACGAGACCCTCGCGCGCCCCTCGCGCGCGCTCGCCGCCGCGGTCCTCGCGGCGCTCCTCGCGGGGTGCGGATCCGACACCGGGGCGACGCCCTCCGACGCGACCCCCGACGGGCCCCCCGCCGGGTGCACGGGCGGCGTGATCGAGGCTGATCTAGAGGCCGACTCGCTGAGCGGGCCTGGGGTCGATCCCGCGACCGGGGAGCTCCAGCCTCCTCCGGAGGGCTCGTCGTACACGGTCAGCGCGACCTACGGGATCCCGAGGCCGGGAGACGCCGTGATGGAGAAATACGTGCAGTACTTCGGGGCGGTCCAGGCGCAGCTCGCGTCTCAGCCCGGCCTCGTGGCCATCCAGCTGGCGCAGTCGCCGTCCTGCGGCTCCGGGCGCACGCTGGCCGTCTGGTCGTCGACCGAGGCGATGTACGAGTTCGTCATGAGCCCCGCCCACGTGGCGGCGATGGACGCCGTGGACGAGCTGGTCCAGCCGAACTATGCGGTCACCCACTGGGAGACCGCCAGGGCCGCCGAGGTGACGATGGCGGAGGGCGCCCGCCGCATGCACGCGAGCGACGCCCGCGCGCGGTAGCCGACGCCGCGCCGGTCGCGCCCGCGCCGGTCCAGGGTCAGCGGGCGGGCGCGCTCGCCGCGCGCTGCGCGCCGAGGCGGCTCATCGCGAAGGCGAGCCCGCTCTGGAGCGTGCCCTGCATGGTGATCCGGCTGAAGTCGATGTCGAGGCTCACCAGCGTTCTGGCGATGTCCGGGCCGACGCCCACCATCACGCTCCGACAGCCGAGCAGCTCCGCCGCCTGCACGGCGCGGATCAGGTGGCGCGCCACGGCGGTGTCGATCACCGGCACGCCGGTGATGTCGAGGATCACGAACTCCGCGCCTCGCTGCCCGATGGCGACGAGCATGCTCTCCAGCGCCTGGGCCGCGCGCCGGTCGTTGATCTCCCCGACCAGCGGCATCAGCAGGATCCCCTGCCAGATCTGGATGACCGGCATCGCCATGCGATCGAGCAGCGCGGCCTGCGCGTCGATGATCGCGCGCTGCTCCCGGTTCTCCGCCGCGATCCGCTCGGCCTCCATGTGCCGCCGCTTCAGATCGGTGATGTCCGTGATGAGCCCGCAGAGGCCGACCACCTCGCCCTGCGCGTTCTTCATGGGGAACTTGCGGGTCCAGATCGTGCGCGTCACCGCGTCCGTGCCCGTGGCGTGCTCCTCGTTCTCGCTCGGCTCACCGGAGTCGAAGACGAGATCGTCGTAGCTCCAGAAGAGCGCGGCCTGCTCCTTCGGCCAGTAATCCGGATCGCTCCGGCCGATCAGGTCCTCGTAGCGCTGCCCGATCAGCCGGCAGAAGCCCGGGTTGCACGCGATCCAGCGGTGTCGACGATCCTTGACGAAGATGGGATCCGGGATGGTGTCGATGACGAGCTGGAGGAGCTCGAAGGTCTTCCAGTCCGAGACGTCGATGCACGGGAGCGTGAACGCCATGGAGAAAACCCGATCTCCCCCCGGGCCAGCCTCTCGTTATCAGCCATCGGGGATGGCTCCGCAAGGACAGAAGCGGCCAGGATCGTGCGCCGAATGGCAAAGACGTAGTGGAGCACGCCATGACGGCGTGGACGTACTTTGTCTTTCTGGCCCACGCTACATATTTGCGAGAAGGCTTCACGCGGCGCGAGCGCGGGAGCACGCGCGGCTCGAGCTCCCGCGCTCGGGTCGAGCGCGCGGAGGGGCGGCGGGAGGAGCCACACTGCGCCTCGCTCGCGCCGGAGAGGCCGAGCCGCGCCGTGCGCTCGCTCGCGCGCCGCAGCCTCGAGGCGGAGATCTTCGTCGTCCTCTCGCGGGGCTCGTCGCCGGCAGCACGCCGAAGGGCTGGGGGACTACCGCGCCCACCTGCGAGCGGGTGTCGCAAGGACACGAAAATTTCTTCTCTTGGTGTCCCTGGCGATTCCGCTTCGCACCGCCGCAGAGCGCCTCCCGGAGAGCTCCTCGCGCGCTGTCGTCGGCGCTGTGGCGGACGTCGCACGTTTCGGATAGAAGCGTGATCAAACCTCCGAGGTCAGGGAATTCACCGGCGCCTCGCAGCAGGCCTTCGTGACTCACGGGTTCGCTGCAATTTTCGCTGTCATTGCCGCCGATCGGGTCGCTGTACGTTTCGGCCGATCGGGCGATGCTGCGCCATGCAGGTGTCGCTGACCATCGAGAGCTTCTCGTCCAACCCATCGAACGCTGGGGCCCCGGGAGCCCCGTCCTGCATGAGAATCGTCGACATTCGCGCCACCACCGTCACCGTCCCCCTCGAGGCGCCCCTGCGCCACGCCAACGGCTGCCACTGGGGCCGCTTCGTGCGCACGCTCGTCGAGGTCGAGGCGGATAACGGGCTGGTCGGCCTCGGTGAGATGGGCGGCGGCGGCGAGTCGGCCGAGGCCGTGTTCCGCGCCATGAAGGGGTACCTCGCGGGCCACGATCCGGCCCGCCTCGAGGAGATGCGGTTCAAGATCGCGAACCCGACGGCCTCTCTCTACAACAACCGCACCCAGATCCTCGCCGCGCTGGAGTTCGCCTGTCTGGACCTGCTCGGACAGGCCTACGGCGTGCCGGTCTACGACCTGCTCGGCGGCAAGCTGCAGGACGAGGTGCCCTTTGCGTCCTACCTCTTCTTCCGCTACCCGAACGCGGACGGCTCGGGCGAGGTCCGCACCCCGGAGCAGCTGGTCGAGGAGGCGAGGGCGCTGAAGAAGAAGCACGGGTTCACCTCGCACAAGCTCAAGGGCGGCGTGTTCCACCCGGACTACGAGCTCGAGTGCTACCGCGCGGTGGCCGACGCCTTCCCGGACGACCGCGTCCGCTTCGACCCGAACGCCGTCTGGTCGACGGAGCAGGGCATCCGCTTCGGTCAGGCGATCGAGGACCTGAACAACGACTACCTGGAAGATCCCGTCTTCGGCCTGCACGCGATGCGGCGCACCCGAGAGAAGGTGCGGATGCCGCTCGCGACGAACACCGTCGTCGTGAACTTCGAGCAGCTCGCCGCCAACGTGCTCGACACGGCGGTGGACGTCATCCTGCTCGACACGACGTTCTGGGGCGGCATCCGGCCCTGCGTGAAGGCGGCGGGCATCTGCGAGACCTTCGGCCTCGGCGTCGCCGTCCACTCCTCGGGCGAGCTCGGCGTGCAGCTCGCGACGATGCTGCACCTCGGCGCCGTCATCCCGAACCTCTCGTTCGCCGCCGACGCGCACTACCACCACCTGAAAGACGACGTGATCCGCGGGGGCCCGCTCCCCTACCAGAACGGCCGTATCCGCGTGCCCGACGGCCCCGGCCTGGGCGTCCGCCTCGATCGCGAGAAGGTCGCCCGCTACGCCGACGAATACCGCCGCCTGGGCCCCTATCCCTACGACAAAGATCCCCTGCGCCCGGCCTGGTGCGCGACCGTGCCGAACGAGCGCTGGGCCGATCCCAAGGACGACCGGATCCCCGAGGTGCCGAGATGACCCTCGCCGAGCGCGTGGCCAAGGCGATCGACGCCGCGCCCATCATCGATCTCCACACCCACCTCTTCGCCCCCCAGTTCCAGGCGCTGAACCTCTGGGGCATCGACGAGCTCCTGACGTATCACTACCTCGTCGCCGAGACCCTGCGCGCCGAGCCGAAGGTCACGCCCGAGGCGTTCTATGCCCTCGACAAGAAGGCGCAGGCCGACCTCGTGTGGGAGGCGCTCTTCGTCCGCCGATCGCCGCTGTCCGAGGCGACCGCGGGGGTCGCCACCGTGCTCGACGCGCTCGGGCTCGACCCCGCCGCGCCCACCCTGCGCGACGCGCGCGCCTACTTCGCCGGCCGCAAGCCCGAGGATCACCTGGAGGACGTGCTGCGCCTCGCGGGGGTGAGCGCGCTCGCGATGACGAACGACCCGACCGACCCCGCGGAGCGCGCGATCTGGGAGGCGGGCGTCGCGCCCGATCCGCGGTTCTATGCGGCGCTGCGCATCGACCGCCTCGTCGCCGCGAACGACCTCGCGGCCGAGCTCGACCGCTGGATCGCCCGCATGCGGCCGCGCTACCTCGCGATCTCCGTCAACGAGGTCGCGGCCCCGCCCCGGGCCGTGCTGGACGCGTGCCGCGCGCACGGCCTGCCGTTCGCGATGATGATCGGCGTGCGGCGCGCGGTGAACCCCCGCCTCGGCGTGGCCGGCGACGGCGTGAGCACCGTCGACCTCACCCCGCTCGAGCGGCTCGCCGGCGACAACCCCGACGTCCGCTTCCTCGTCACGACGCTCTCGCGCGAGAACACGCACAGCCTCTGCGTCGTGGCGCGCAAGTTCGCCAACGTCCTCCCGTTCGGGTGCTGGTGGTTCATGAACAACCCGAGCCTCATCGAGGAGACGACCTCGATGCGCCTGGAGATGCTGGGGCCGACCTTCGTGCCGCAGCACTCCGACGCGCGCGTCCTGGATCAGCTGATCTACAAGTGGCGCCACTCGCGGCGGTCGATCGCGAGCGCGCTCTCGCGACGCTACGGGGCGATGCCCGTCCCGCCGACCGACGCGCAGATCGAGCGCGACGCGCGCGCGCTCCTGGGCGGCATCGCCGGGGAATGGCTGGGAGCATGACCAAGCTCTTCGACATCGCGGGCCGCAGGGCCGTCGTGGTCGGCGGCACCTCCGGCATCGGCCGGGCGATCGCCCTCGGCCTCGCCGAGGCGGGGGTCCACACCGTCGCCTCGGGCACCCGGGCCGACCGGGCCCGCGCGGTGGTTGGCGAGATCTGCGAGCGGGGCGTCCGCTCGCTCGAGGCGACGTGCGACGTGAGCGACCGGGCGTCCCTCGACGCCCTGCGCGACAGCGTGGTGGAGGCGCTCGGCGGCGTCGACATCCTCGTCAACTGCGCCGGCAGGACGTTCCGCACGCCCACGGCCGAGGTCGGAGACGCCGAGTGGAACGGCCTCCTCGACACGAACGTCACAGGCATGCTCCGCGCCTGCCAGTCGTTTTATCATCCGCTGTGCGAGAGCGGCCGGGGCCGCATCGTCAACATCGCCTCGCTGTCGAGCTTCGTCGCCTTCCACGAGGTGGCGGCCTACGGCGCGTCGAAGGCGGCCGTGATGGCGCTCACCCGGAGCCTCGGCGCCGAGTGGGCGAAGCACGGTATCCGCACGAACGCCCTCGTGCCCGGCGTCTTCGTGACCGACCTCAACCGCGCGCTCCTCGACGGCACCCCGCGCGGGCGGGAGCTGCTCGCCCGCACGCCGCTCGGCCGCTTCGGCGAGACCCAGGAGCTGATCGGCGCGGCCCTCTTCCTCTGCTCCGACGCGGTGAGCTTCATCACCGGCACGAGCATCGCGGTCGACGGTGGCTTCTTGGCTTCGGGGGTGAACCAGTGACCGCTGCTTCTCCTGGGGTCCCGGCGAGCGGCGGCGTGATGACGCGCACCCGCTGGACCATCTGCGCGCTCCTCTTCTTCGCGACGACGATCAACTACCTCGATCGGCAGCTCTTCTCGCTGCTGGTCCCGTTCTTCGAGGACGAGCTGCGCCTCGGGCCGACGGACCTCGCGCTCATCAACGTGAGCTTCCTGCTCGCGTACGGCTTCGGCATGGTGTTCGTCGGGCGCTGGATCGACCGCGTCGGCACCGGCAAGGGGCTCAGCGCGACGTTCCTGGTCTGGAACATCGCCTCAGCGGCCCACGCCTTCGTCGGCAGCTTCGGCGGCTTCGCGGCGATCCGCTTCCTGCTCGGGGTCGGCGAGGCGGGCAACTTCCCGTCCGCCGTCCGCACCGTCGCGGAGTGGTTCCCCAAGAGGGAGAGGGCGCTCGCGACCGGCCTGTTCAACTGCGGCTCGAACGTGGGCGCCATCCTCGCCCCGCTCCTCGCGGTGCGCATCGCGGAGGCGTACGGCTGGCGCGCCTGCTTCCTCGTCCTCGGCGGGATCGGCGTCGTGTGGATCTTCTTCTGGACGCGCCTCTACCGGCGGCCGGAGGAGCACCCGAAGGTCTCGCCCGAGGAGCTCGCGCACATCCGCTCCGACGCGAAGGAGTCGACCGAGTCCCTCGGCGTCAGCGAGGTGTTCGGGATGCGGCCCGTCTACGCGGTCGCGATGGCGAAGTTCTTCACCGACGCGCCGTGGTGGTTCTACCTCACCTGGCTGCCGAAGTTCCTCGTCGGCGAGTTCAAGCTGACGCCGACGTTCATGGCCTACGCGATCCCGGTCGTGTTCATCGTGGCCGACGTCGGCGCGATCGGCGGCGGCTGGCTCTCCTCGAAGCTCATCGCGCGCGGCCGCTCGGTCGGCACGGCGCGGAAGCTCGCGATGCTCGCCTGCGCGCTCGCCGCGGTGCCGGTCATGGCGGTCGGGCAGCTCGTCGACGTCCCGAGCGTCGGCGGCATCCCGTCGGTGTACGTCGCGGTCGCGCTCCTGTCGCTCGCCGCGGCGGCGCACCAGGGCTGGAGCAGCAACCTCTACACGCTGGTCTCGGACACCCTGCCTCGCCCGGCGATGGCGACGGTGGTCGGCATCAAGACCGCGTTCGGCGTCGTCGGCGGGGCGATCTTCCAGATCTTCGTGGGCCGGTCGCTCACGCTCACCGGCTCGTACGCGCTGCCGTTCCTGCTCGCGGGGAGCCTGTACCTCGTCGGGTTGCTCGTGCTGCACCTCCTCCTGCCGCGCGTCGAGCCGGTCACGCCCAAGCGGCGCGTGCCGCAGGCGGCGATCGTCGCCGGCGGCCTGGCGATGCTCGCCAGCATCGCGGGCCTGCAGCTCGCCCTCAACCGCCCTCCGTACGCCTCCGTCGACGACTACCGCGCGACGCGGCCCGGCCAGCTCGGCGCGACGGGCGCGCCGGTCGAGGGCCCCGCGGCGCACGTGGGCTGGATGGACGCGCGCTGGTACCTCTGGCCGACGGCCCAGGGGACCAAGGCCGAGCTCGTCAAGCTCGACCGCGACGGGAGGCCCGTCGTCGAGTCGAAGGGCGCGAGCGCCAAGGGCTACATCGGCCCGTCCGCCACCGAGGTGCAGTCGACGCGCGCGCCGGGGGGCAGCCCGTGATCACCGCCCTCGGCGAGCCTCGTCGCCTCTGCTCGGCCGTTCGGGTCCACCTCCTCGATTTGGCCCTTCCGTCGCGGGGCCAGCCCTCCTAAACCGGTAAACCATGTCCTTCACGCTCCGCGATCCTGCCGACTGCCGCTGGGACCTCGTCTCCCTCGGCGAGGTCATGCTGCGCCTCGATCCCGGCGACGGTCGGATCTCGACCGCCCGCGGCTTCCACGCCTGGGAGGGCGGCGGCGAGTACAACGTCGCGCGCGGCCTCCGCCGCTGCTTCCGGCTCAGGTCGGCGATCGTGACCTCCCTGGCGGACAACCCCGTCGGGCGGCTCATCGAGGACCTCATGCTGCAGGGCGGCGTGGACCTCTCGCACCTGCGCTGGGTGCCCCACGACGGCGTGGGGCGGACCGTGCGCAACGGCCTGAACTTCACCGAGCGGGGCTTCGGCATCCGCGGGGCGGTCGGCGTCTCGGACCGCGGCCACACCGCCGCGTCGCAGCTGAAGGCCGGCGACATCGACTGGGACGCGATCTTCGGCCGGGAGGGCGCGCGGTGGTTCCACACCGGCGGCATCTTCGCCGCGCTCTCCGAGACCACGCCGGGGGTGGCCAAGGAGGCGATGGAGTCGGCCAGGCGGCACGGGGTCGTCGTCTCGTACGATCTGAACTACCGCCCTTCGCTCTGGAAGGCGATCGGCGGCCAGGCCCGCGCGCGGGAGGTCAACCGCGCGCTCGCGCCGTACGTCGACGTGATGCTGGGCAACGAGGAGGACTTCACGGCGGCGCTCGGCTTCGAGGTCGAGGACCTCGACGAGGGGCACAAGCACCTCCACGTCGGCGCGTTCGAGGCGATGATCCAGCGCGTCATCGAGGCGTTCCCGAACATCCAGGCGGTCGCGACGACCCTGCGCGTGGCGACGTCGGCGACGCGCAACGACTGGAGCGCGGTGCTGTACCAGGGCGGCCGGCTCTACCAGGCGCCGGAGCGCAAGGACCTGGAGATCTACGACCGCGTGGGCGGCGGCGACTCGTTCGCTTCCGGCCTCATCTACGGCTTCCTCGCGGGCAAGGGGCCGCAGTGGGCCGTCGACTGCGGCGCGGCGCACGGGGCGCTCGCGATGACGACGCCCGGCGACACCACGATGGCGACGCTCGACGAGGTACTCAAGGCGATGAAGATGGGCACGGCCCGGGTGGATCGATGAACAAGCAAGACGTGCTGGGGTGGATCGGTCGCACGCGCGTCGTGCCTGTCGTGCGCGCGGGCTCGGCCGACGAGGCGCTCCAGGCGGTCGACGCCCTCCTCGAGGGAGGGATCGACGTCCTCGAGATCACGATGACGGTGCCCGGCGCGGTCGAGGTCGTGCGCGAGGTCGCGGCGCGCCACGGCGATCGGGCGCTGGTCGGCGCGGGCACCGTGCTCGACGCCCGCACCGCCGAGGCGTGCGTCGAGGCGGGGGCGCGCTTCGTCGTCAGCCCCGCGCTCGACGAGGGGACGGTCAAGGCGTGCCTCGCGATGAACGTGGTGAGCGCGCCCGGCGCGCTCACGCCGACCGAGGTCGTGGCGGCGCACCGTGCGGGCGGGGACGTCGTGAAGGTGTTCCCCTGCGACGCCCTCGGCGGCGCCTCGTATCTGAAGTCGCTCAAGGCGCCTCTGCCGCACATCCCGCTCATGCCCACCGGCGGCGCGACGCTGCAGAACCTGGGCGCGTTCCTCGCCGCGGGCGCGGTGGCCGTCGGCGTCGGCAGCAACCTCGTGGATCTCAAGCTCCTGCGCGAGGGGCGGCGCGAGGAGCTCGTCGCACGCGCCCGCGCGTTCCGCGAAGCGGCCCGCCAGGCCTAAGGGGCACAGGAAACGTAAGCGCCGTTCGCCGCGTCGAGCTCTCCCGCGCTGCCGGGCAGAGATCGACGCGACGCCGGGCCGTGATCCGTCCGGTGTAAAGAAATAAAAATTCTAATGAAATCAATGACTTGTGGCGCCAGTGAGGATTCCAGGCGCCATCGAACACCAGGGGCTTCGGACATGAACCAATCGAAGGTTGCGAACCTGTTGGGTGCGTCGATTCTCTTCGTGGCGGGGGCCGCGCACGGCCAGGCTCCCCCGCCTGCGCCGCCGCGGGGCGCGGCGCCTCCTCCGGCTGCGCCTGCTCCGGCGGCTGCGCCTGCTCCGGCGGTTGCGCCTGCTCCGGCGGTTGCGCCCGCGGCGCCCGCGGCGGTTGCGCCCGCGCCGGCGGCCGCGGCCGCGCCGGCGGCGGCGCAGGCTCCCCAGCCGGACGCTGGCATGACGCAGCTGCCGACCGGCACGCAGGCGCCGGCCACGCCTCCGCCGATGGCGGGCATCGGGCCTGCGGCCGCGGCCCCGCCGCCGGCTCCCCCCGCGGACCTGGCCAAGCCGCCCGCCGCGGCGCCCGTTGCCGTGACCTCCAAGTGGAAGGCCACGATCTACGGGATGGCGGAGTTCGACATCATGCACGACTCCACCCAGAGCTTCGGCGAGTCGGTGGGGGCGACGGTGATCCAGCGCGAGGACACCTATGCGGGCAGGCACGCCCGCACGCATTTCACGACGCGGAACTCCCGGCTCGGCGTCAAGGTGAGCGCGCCCGAGTACGAGGGGTTCAAGACCACCGCCGCCCTGGAGCTCGACTTCTTCGGCAGCCAGCCGCCCAACGTCTCGGAGGCCGCGCTGGTGAGCAGCGGGACCTTCCGCCTGCGCCAGGCGTACATCAAGGTGGAGTCGGATTACGTCGACGTGGTGATTGGCCAGACCTATCACCTGTTCGGGTGGCAGCCGTTCTTCTTCCCGGCCACCACGTCGTTCTTCCCGGTGATGAATCAGGTCTTCGGCAGGATGCCGCAGCTGCGCGTCGGCCACACCTTCAAGTCGGAGCCCTTGAACTTCGAGCTCGCGGCGGCGGCCGTCAAGCCGCCGCAGCGCGACTCCGAGATCCCGGACATCCAGGCGGGGATGCGCTTCGGCGTCAACGGCTGGAAGGGGATTCACACGCTGGGCGCGGGCGGGATGTTGATCGACCCGCTGTCCATCGGCGTCTCCGGCACGTTCCGCCACTTGAAGGTGGCCGAGCACGCCGCCGCCCCGCTCTACTCGAGGTCGGCCAACGCCTACGCGATCTCGGTCGATGCGATGGTCCCGATCATCCCGGCGAGCGCGCTCGACGATCCGGGCAATGCGCTGACGTTGACCGGCTCGTTCTTCTCCGGCACGGGCATCGCGGACATCGTGGGCGTCGCGAGCAACGTGCCGAGCCCGCCGCTTGCGGACGGCGCGGTCTACACGCCGGACATCGACAACGGCCTCGCGGTGTACGACGCGAACAACAACCTCAAGACCATCGGCTGGCGCGGGATGATGATCGGTCTCCAGTACTATCTGCCGCCCTCGGGCCGCGTCTCCGTCTCCGCCAACTATACCCAGGGCTGGTCGGATCGGATCACGGCGGAGCACGGCTACAGGGACCTTCGCACCGCCTTCCGCGAGTCGCGCTACATCGATGGCAACCTGTTCGTCGACATCATGCCGGCCCTCCGCGCGGGCCTCTCGTTCCAGCGCTCGGAGCAGACCTTCGCCGACGACGTGACCGCGACCAACGAGCGCTTCAAGCTGTCGCTGTACAGCTTCTTCTGAGCGACGGCGACGGCGACCTGTCGGAGTGGGCGGCGCGGCGCTGCGCCAGTCGCCGCCGGCTGCGACTGAATCGCAAGGAACAGCGCCGCCCGGGGGAACGACGGGCGGTCGCAGGCTCCATGCTATCCTGGCGCGCCGGCGCGCTGGTCTCGGTACCGTCCTCTCGCCCTCGATGGGGGCGCCGTGGCGCCGCGATGCACCCCCGGCTGTACCGGCGGGATGCGGCCCCATCGCTGCTTCGACCGCTGCCGCTGCCTACCTGTCCTGATCCGGGGGACGCGGTTGGAACACCGTGAACGACGACGAGCACTGCGTCGGCGTTCGATGCGGGCAGAACTTGTCCGGCGGCGGGCAGAATTTCACCGGCGGCGGGCAGTGCCCGTGATGCCCATACTGCCCATGATGCCCATACTGCCCCTCGCCGCCGTAGGCCGCGCTTCCCCCCTCGGAATCGTCCGCGGTGGCTCCGTACGCCCCGAGCTCGTCGGTTCGGGTGCTCTCGGCCAGGGGATTCATCGTCGCTGACTCGGAGTCATCCGCTCTCTCGAGCGCCGCTTCGCTCGATTCGACCATCTCCATGTCCGCGACCATCTCGTCGTTCGACATGTCCGCCGACCCGGCTGCGCACCCGGCCATCGCGGCCGCGACCAGCATCAAAAATGACGTTCCATGGTGGATCGAGCTCATGTTGCCCTCCTTCGATGCCCCCTCATGAACCTGGCCTGGGAACATCTTGTCTCTGGTGTCAGCATGCGGCATGCACAGACTGTGTCTGTGCTAGATATGCCTGTATCCGCCTGTCGTGTTGGTCCAGCGTCGGTCAAAGGGTATTTCATGGATCTGTGATGACACTGATGCTCCCACCAGCGCTGGTGAAGCGCCGCCACGCCTTGTGGGCGAACGCGAGCTCGCTGGCGCGCGTCGGCCAGATGGGTGTGACGAGGATCGTCACGGCGCGGGAGGTGTGGATGTCGCTGAGGGCTCGAGCGCGGCTGCACACGCGTGGTCCGCAGGGCGTGAGAGGGCCGAGCCGAGATCGTCCGTCGGCGCGAGCGGCACACGCGGGTTGTCGCTCGCCTCGTCCTTCGCTCGCTCGGCGCTCCACGGGCAGCTGACGCCGCTACGCAGCTGATGCCGCTGCGCTGAGGTGCTGCGCGCTCGCTGGCTCGTGTCGTGCGCGCCGCTCTGGTGCGCGGCTGCGACTGCGAAGCGCTCTGCTAGTCCCAGACGCATCTCGTCATGCCGACGCGCGTCTGCGGGACCGTCCGGGGCGCATGTTCATCGTTCCCCACATCGGCGAGCGCAGCTGAAGGGTGCCTGGGACCGACCACCGTCCGCGTCGTTTCGTTTTGTCCAACTACGATCATCATATGCTGCGAACATCATGGGTCCGGCGTGGCCGAACCGCACCTCCTCCCGGGCGTCGATGGCGTTCTCGTGCGCCGCGGAAGAACGTCGAGGACGCCAGGCAGTGGCGCTCAACGTCCTAAACGCTCTCTCCGAAGGACACCTCCTCGCGAGGCGCCTCTTCGGTGCAGGACGGACGCCTCAGGACGACGCGGAGGAGGGTCAGGCCGTGGCGCCCCCTGGACGCGCGGAGCCCTGCCCCCC
The DNA here is from genome assembly GCF_000418325.1 of Sorangium cellulosum So0157-2. Taxonomy (GTDB): domain Bacteria; phylum Myxococcota_A; class Polyangia; order Polyangiales; family Polyangiaceae; genus Sorangium; species Sorangium cellulosum_D. The sequence continues at coordinate 8,937,329 of NC_021658.1, read as the reverse complement.
GGGAGGCTGCGAAAATGGTCGGCGGGGCTCCATAGGATTCGCGAGGCGCACCGCCGCCACTCACAGGAACACCCTTGCGGCAAGGGGTCTCGTCACAGGAGCACGCCATCATGGAATGCCGTTCGACCGATGAAACCACGGAGGGGCCGTTTTATCGCCCACACGCACCCGACCGCACCGATCTGTACCCTCCCGGGTCGACCGGACCCGTGCTGTGGTTCACGGGGACGGTGGCGGACACGAGGTGTTGCTCGATCCCCCACGTCGAGATCGAGGTGTGGCACGCCGACAGCAAGGGCCTGTACGACAGCAACGATCCGATCGCCCCGCAGTCGCCGGCGCATTTCCGCTGCCGCGGGCGGATGACGACCGACAGCCAGGGCCGGTTCGAGCTCCGCACCGAGATCCCGGGTAATTACCCGGTCGCCACGCAGTCCTGGGTCCGGGTGAAGCACATTCACTTCAAGCTGTTCGCCCCTGGTCACCGGTCGCTGACGACCCAGATCTTCCTGCTCCCCGACGATCACACGAGCTCGGACAGGCTGTACAACCCTCGCCTCGCGGTCCAGCTAGAGCGCGGATCGAGCCAGGCGGGCCGGGAGGGGGCGTTCTCGGCGCGCTTCGACTTCGTGCTCGAGCCGGCGTCCGATGCGGCCTATGCGCTGCCGGAAGCTACCGTGAGCGCTCGATCCTGAAGCTCCTGGGCCAGATGCCCTGCTTGCCGGGTGAGAGGATCCCGTTCGGATCCAGCGCGTCCTTCAGGGTAGGCCGTCGATGCAGCCTTGCCAGGCGGAGGGGTCGAGGATTGTCGATGGATCGTAAGAGCCGTCGCCCTGCGCTGCGCTTGCGGACGCGCCTAAGGCATCCATGAGCCCGCGCAAGCCCGCGCCGTTGCCGCGCGCCATACAGGCCACCATGCTGGCCGCTTGCACATAAAACAGGACCGACTGCTCCGGGCGGAGCGTGTACGGGATCGATTGCTCCATCACCTCGAGCGGCATGGGGTTATCCCTCACCTCTCCGAGCCGGGCCGGGTCGAGCCACCAGGCTTCGCGCGCGATGAGCATGGCGATGCCTTCCTGCGCCCAGGCCGGGCCCAGGATTCCGTGGCTCATCAGCGCGTGATGCGCGTATTCGTGCACGACGCTGGCCTGCACGTCCTCGCGATCGAGGACCACGTGCAACGCGCCGTCGTAGTAGGCGACCACGTTGCGGTTGGTGCACGCGGCAGCGACGAGCAGCTCCTTGTCGAAGTACGCGAAGACGTCCGGAGGCTCGGGATCGAGGCCCAGCTGCGCGATCGTCTCGCGTTCCGCCTGCTGGAGGTAATGCAGGAGGGGGAGGTGCGCGCCTTCCGGCAGCCTGGGGTCCACATACAGCCGCCCGGCGCCGGCCCAGTTCTCGTTGCGGAAGCGCGCGGTCAACGTCTCTCGGATCTGGGATGCCTCGGTCGGGTCCGGGCACAGCCCAGGCTGCAACCGCCGCCGGAACGCGGACTGGTCCACCCGGCGCGCGCGGCTCGGGGCGGTGCTTGCGTTGGTGGGGAGGTCCGCGAGGGGCGGCTCGAACGGCTGCTGATCGATGAGGGGAGGCGGGCGCTGCGGCGGGCTGTGGCTCTCCGACTCCTGGGTGAGCAACGCCGGCCGCTGGATGGGAGGAGCGACGGGCGCTGGCCGGCCCGGTGCCGGCGTGGACCCGTCGTTGCGCCGGCGCGCGCGGAGGGGGGGCTCGGGCGCTGGGGAGGTGACCCGACCCGGGTTGAGGTGACCCGACCGACCCGGGTTGAGGTGACCTGACCCGACCCGGGTTGAGGCGACCGACCCAGGTTGAGGCGACCGACCCAGGTTGAGGCGACCCAGGTTGAGGCGACCGAGGCGAGGCGACCGACCCAGGTTGGGGTAGCGGCACAAAATATGCTACCTGGTCCACCTCGCACGTCGTCCGGGCGCGCGCACTCGCTCACCGTGGCGCTCCCCCACACGGCCGCGCTCTTCTACCCTTCGTACCCAGCCGCCCCCGCCTCGGAACCCCCTTGACCGCCAGCCACTCCTTCTACCGCGCGATGCCCCCGCCCGCCCCGCTGCGCCCCTTCATCCGCAGCCTCTGGATCTACGACGGCTACCATCCAGAGCATCTCGCCGACCGTGTGCTGCCCACTGGCACGCTCGAGATCGTCATCCCCCTCGGCGGCAAACGACTCTCCTGGACGGAGCTGACCGGCCACAGCGGGGCATGCCGCACCGCCCTCGTCTCCGGCCCGCGCAGGTCCGCGTTCGACGTGCCCACCGCTCCTCAGGCGCGGCTCGTGGGCGTGCACTTCCACCCCGGCGGCGCGTGGCCGCTCCTCGCCGTCCCGATGGACGCCCTCGCCGACCAGCACCACCCGCTCGACGACCTCCTCGGCGCGTCCGCGCGCGCGCTCGCCGAGCGCATCGCCGGCGCCGCGTCGGACAGGGAACGACTGTCGACGCTGAGCGCCTATTTCCTCGACCGCGCCCGCTCGCACCGCGCCTCGCACGCCGCCGTCACCGCCACCGTTCGACGCGCAGAGCTCGGCTCCGCCGACGGCGCGATCGCCGCCGAGGTCGCGGCCTCCGGGCTGAGCCACCGCAGGTTCATCGAGCTGTTCCGCCGCGAGGTCGGCTTGACCCCCCGCGATTTCCTCCGCGTCCGGCGCTTCCAGCGGGCGCTCGGCATCGCCGCGCGAAGCGGGCGAGCCGGCGCCGATCTCGCCTACGAAGCAGGGTACGCCGACCAATCGCACTGGATCCTCGAGTGCCGCAAGCACTCGGGGCTATCGCCCCGCGAGCTCCTCGCCAGGCAACGGGGCGCGCGCCCCATCCCGCCGGCCGAGAGGGGTCAAATGGTTCCTATTCGCTGACCCGGCCCGCGATCCACGCTGCGCGCATGCACGTCATCTTTGGTTCCAGCGGAGTCGTCGGGAGCGCGGTCCTGACGGAGCTCCACCGCAAAGGGCTACCCGCGCGCGGCGTCTATCGTTCGAGGAGGCCGCCGCACCACGCCGGCGAGGTCGCGCGCGTCGATCTCGAAACGGGCGACGGCCTCGACGCCAGCCTCGCCGGGGCGAAGGCGGTCTTCCTCGCGACGGGAGACATGATCGATCAGGTCGCCGCCGAGCTCCGCGTGGTCGAGGCGGCGCGGCGCGCCGGAGCCCGCCGCATCGTCAAGCTCTCGATCATGAGCGCGGAGAGCGAGGCGTTCTTCTACGCGCGCATCCACCGCGCCATCGAGCGCGGGGTCGAGGCCTCCGGGCTCCCGTACACGCTCCTCCGGCCCGGCGGCTTCATGCAGAACTTCATCCACTACTACGGTCACGCGATCCGGACAGAGGGCGTCCTTCGCCTGCCGTGCCATGACTTCGAGGAGAACGTCATCGACGCGCGCGACATCGCGCGCGTGGCGGCCGAGTGCCTTTCGTCCGACCGCTTCGAGGGCGAGGCGCTCACGCTGTGCGGCCCCGCGCCGCTCTCGTACTCGGCGATGGTCGCCGAGATCTCCGCGCGGACCGGCCGTAACGTCACCTTCGCGTCGATCTCGGCGGAGGCGTTCCGCGCGTCGATGCTGCCCTACGCCGTGTCCCAGGAGCACGTCGACGGGATCTCGGCGATGCTCCGCTTCCATCAGGAAGGGCGGGGGACAAAGACGAGCGACGCGGTCTTCGACGTGACCGGCGCTCGGCCGCGCTCCTTCCAGGACTTCGCGCGCGAGCACGCGTCGAGCTGGCTCCCGTAAGGCCCCCCCGCCCGAGCGGCGCAAAGCCCTCCACGACGGGCCGAGGCGCTTTACGACCATGACTTGTCGATACAGCGTCGCATTGCCATGAAGGCGGATCTCACGAGGCTCGATCTTTCAACCAGCGTGTCTGCGCCGCGCCCTTTCGGTGGAATGGCCGCCATGATGAGCTTGACTTTCGGAACGCATCTGACTTCCTGGATCCTGCGGCTTTGTCCAAAATCTCGGTGTATTTTTGAAGGGCGAGCAGGGAAGGAGACTCGCAGTGTCAAGGAAGCTTGCTGATGTCGACTCGGTCCGCTTCGCGCTCGCGCTCGGCCTGGCTGCGCTGGCGCATCCAGGGCTCGCCGGCACGGCCAACGCCGCGCCCCAGACGATCACCAACGGCACGCAGTTCCGGGACACCTCGGGCAACGTGGTCCACGCGCATGGCGGCGGCGTGATCAAGGTCGGCGATGACTACTACTGGTTCGGCGAGAACCGCGCCACCAAGTACGTCGATGTCTACCGCTCGACCGATCTGAAGAGCTGGCAGTTCCGCAACCACGTGCTCACGCCGAGCGCGCACGCCGAGCTGCGCTCGGCCAACATCGAGCGTCCCAAGGTGATCTACAACAGCTCGACCGGCCAGTATGTCATGTGGATGCACAAGGAGAACGCCACGGACTACGGCGAGGCCCGCGCGGCCGTGGCGACCTCCAGCACGGTGGACGGCAGCTACACCTACCGCGGCAGCTTCCGCCCGCTCGGGCACATGTCGCGCGACATCACGCTGTTCAAGGACGACGACGGCGCCGCGTACATGATCTCGGCCGCGCGCGACAGGACGCCGGCGGCGGCTACTACCGCGTCGTCGCGCGGCACAGCGGCAAGCGCCTCGACGTGGTCAGCGGCTCGACCGCCGACGGCGCGGCCGTGAAGCAGTACGCCTGCAACGGCGGCAGCAACCAGCAATGGGAGAGCTGGTGACACAGCGCCGAGCGCCGCGCGGGCGAGGCACGACGCCCTGCGCCCGCGAGGGGCACGGCCCTCCGCCGGCGGGCGCCATCCGCTCGCTCCGCCCGTGGAGAATTCTCCTGTGGGAGGATAGGTCCCGTGCCGCGTCGAAGCGCTGCTCACGGCGATTCGAGCTGCGTTCCCCGCTCGATTCCTGAGTATGCTGGCCGACAGGACGGCGGGCTCGCTCGCCGGTCACGCTGGCTGCGAGGGGCGCCGGCGGGGGCCGGAGGGGCGCCCGTCTCTGCAGGCGAAGGAGCGACGATGATGACGCCGAATCAAGCCGCCAAGGGATGTCCGGTGCTCCACTTCAAGCCGGACGCGCCGGGGTTCGACGCGAACCCTTACCCCACCTACACGGAGCTGCGCGAGTCCGCGCCGGTGTACTTCTGGCCGGACGCGCAGTCCTACGTGGTCAGCCGCTTCGACGACGTGGCGGCCGTGCTGCGCGATCCGCGCCTCGCGACCGACCCCGTGGCGGCCGGGCTGCGCGCGCCGGACGCGGGCCTGCCGGAGGCGATCCGCGGGCCGTTCGAGCGGTCGCTGTTCCGCCTCGCCCCCAAGGACCACGCGCGTGTCCGCCGGGCCGTGAGCCCCGCCTTCACCCCGCGCGCGTGCGACCGCCTGCGGCCGATGATCCAGCGCATCGTCGACGAGGCGCTCGCGCCCTTCGAGGGCAAGGGCGAGATCGAGGTCGCGGAGTTCGCCGACTTCATCCCCCTGCGCGTCATCTCCGCGATGCTCGACATCCCGGGCGCGCACGAGAAGACCTTCCGGGACTTCGGCGAGGCGCTCATCAAGACCATCGATCCGCGCCTCACCCCCGAGGCGTATGCGGCGGTCGTCGCCCCGGTGCCCGCGGGCATGGCGCTCCTCCGCGAGCTCATCGCCGAGCGGCGCAGCCGCCTGGGCGACGATCTGCTGAGCACGCTCCTCCGCGCCGAGGCCGAGGGGGACCGGCTGAGCGAGGACGAGATGCTCGGGCTCGTCGCCGCCATCATCGCCGCCGGCTCGGAGACCACGGTGCATTTCATCTGTTTCGGCGTCATGTCGCTGCTCTGCGTGCCCGAGCGCGCGGCCGCGGTGCGGGCCGAGCCCGCGCTCCTGCGCAGCGCGATGGAGGAGCTCCTGCGCTTCGACAATTTCGGCAAGGGCGGGATCGTGCGGTACTGCACGGAGGACGTCGAGATCGGCGGGGTGACCATGGCCAGGGGGTCGATCATCGTCGCGATCCTCCCGGCGGCGCTGCGCGATCCCCGCGCCATCCCCGACGCGGATCGTTACGACCCGCGGCGGCAGCACGAGGAGATCCTGAGCTTCGGCCTCGGGCCGCACTACTGCCTGGGCGCGTCGCTCGCGCGGCTCGAGGGGGAGATCGCCGTCGGGACGTTGCTCCGCCGCACCGCGGACATGAGGATCGTCGGCGAGCCCGCGTACGCGGGGCATCCGACCCTCCGCAAGCTCTCGTCGCTGCGCGTGGCGGTGACGCCCGCGGCGCGGTCCGAGGTGGCCCGATGAGCCGGATCGTCGTGGACCGGGATCTCTGCGAGGCCAACCAGGCCTGCATGCGGGCCGCGCCGGAGGCCTTCCGCGTGGATGAGGAGGATCGGCTCCACGTCCTCCTGACCGAGGTGGACCCGGCGCTGCGCCCGAAGATCGAGCGCGCGGTGCGGGCGTGTCCCCGAAAAGCGCTCGCGATCGTGGACTAGAGTGCAGATTCTCTGAAGGGAGATCGCCTCCGGCGGCATTCAGCCTTGCAGCGTGACTCCCGGGCTCTCCCCGGAACATGGCTGACGAAGCGGAACGGCCCCGCGCGGGCCGTTCCAGCGCGTTCGCCGCTGCTCACGCTGTCGTTTCGGACAACCCTTCTCCGATCGGAGGCTGCTTCCATGTTCATGTCACCCTCGACGGTCTCATCGTCACGACGGACCGGAGCGTCGAAGCGGGCCCTGCAAGGGCTGACGCTGAGCTTGCTCTGCATCGCCGGCAGCGCGCACGCCCAGAACCACCCGTTCGGTAGCCACCACCAAGCCTACCACGCGTCGACATTGCGCGTGTCGGCCGGCCAGGCCGCGGCCGACAGCGCGACATCAAGTTTCTACTGGCAGTGGAAGAGTCGCTACGTCGAGCCCGGTTGTCGGCCGGACGAATACCGCATCCGGGCCAGCACGGGCGACGGCGCTCACGTCGTGTCCGAGGGGCAGGGATACGGCATGCTGATCGCCGCGATGATGGCCGGGCAAGACGCCCAGGCGCGGACGATCTTCGACGGCCTGCACCGCTACAACCGCCGTCACCCCAGCCAGAACAACCCCGACCTGATGGCGTGGGCGCAGGACTCCAGCTGCAGCGACATCCTCGACCACGACTCGGCCACGGACGGCGATCTCGACATCGCCTACGCGCTGCTGCTCGCGGACGCGCAGTGGGGCTCCAGCGGCGCGATCGACTACGCGGCCGAGGCCACCCGCGTGCTCAGCGCGATCGCGGCGAGCAACGTCAACCCGACCACGCGGCTGGTCAACCTCGGCGACTGGGCCAAGTGGCCGGACGATCCGACGTATTACTACGCCACGCGCAGCTCCGACTGGATGCTCGGCCACTTCCGCGGCTTCATCGGCCGCGCCGGCACCGACTGGTCGCAGGTGCTGAGCGCGCACCAGACGCTGATCGAGACGATGCAGAATCGGTACGCCAGCTCGACCGGCCTGTTGCCCGACTTCATCATCAACACCCACACGACGCCTCGCCCCGCCGACGCCAACTTCCTCGAGGCGCCGCACGACGGCAGCTACTCCTGGAACGCGGCCCGCGTGCCGTGGCGCCTCGGCATCGACGCCGCCATCAGCGGCGACACGCGCTCGCGCGGCGCGGCCAGCAGGATCAGCCGCTGGATCCGCGGCAAGACCGGGGGGAACCCGAGCAACATCCGCGCCGGCTACACCCTCGCCGGCCGCGCGATCGAGCCCTACAACGACATGGTGTTCATGGCCCCGTTCGCGGTCGCGGCCACCACCGACTCCGGCGGCCAGGCGTGGCTGGACAGCCTGTGGAACGCGATCGTCTCCACCGCGCCCACCGAGGACTACTACGGCGACACGCTCAAGCTGCTGTCGATGCTGTGCGTCTCGCGCAACTGGCTGACGCCGTGATCGAACGGAGCGCCGCGCCGGCGGTCGCGGCTCAGAGGGCCTCGACGAGGCGTTCACGCTCGTCGGCTCGATCCCGCTCCTCGGGCCGCTGCTCGCGCTCGCCGCCTGGACGTGGCTCGGTCTGACGATCCGCTCGAGCCCGCTCCGCCAGGGCAAGCACGACCTGCTCGCGGGCGGTACGCGGGTGGTGCGCGTCCGGTAGGCGCGCCGTGAAGCCCGTCGAGAACGGTGAGGGTTCCGCACACCATAGCACATCATCCCAGAGCTTCCGCGTCGGCCGCCGAATCGGTATTGGGCCATACGCATGTGGCTCGCGGCGCGTCGCCGGCGCCCCGGCGCTCCTCGTCGCCGGTTGGTCCCGCGCGTCGCATGCGATAGAAGTGGCGAGACCGTGATCCGAAAGGCGCGGGGGGCGCCGGAGACGAAGCGCCTTGTCCCGTCATCTCCTGCGCCTTTTGCGCTCTCGCGTCGCGCCGCTCGACACCTCACGAGACCGCTTGTCCGACGTGAGCGGCGCCTCGCGAACACCCCCCGCCCCGGCAGAGCTCCTCAGACAGAGACAATGGCCCTACTCTCCCGATACACGCTCGATGAGCCGATTCACGAAGGCAGATCCGCCATCCTGTACAGGGGGCGCCGCAGCGCCGACGGCGTCCCGATCGTCGCCAAGGTCCTGAGGAGCGAGTACCCGGAGCCGCGGGAGATCGCCAAGCTGAGGCACGAGTTCGCCATCCTGAAGCAGCTCGTCCTGCCGGGCGTGGTGCGGGCCCACGCGCTCGAGAAGCACAACCACGGCGTCGCCCTCGTGCTCGAGGACACGGGCGGCCGGTCGCTGGCCCAGGTCATCGCCCGGGAGCGCCTCGGCCTGGAGACGGTCCTCCGGATCGCCGTGTCGCTCGCGGACACGCTCGGCGCGGTGCACCAGCGCAACGTCATCCACAAGGACATCAAGCCTCACAACATCCTTGTCCGGACCGACGAGCCCCTCTCGGTCAAGCTCGCCGATTTCGGCATCGCCACGCGTCTGTCGCAGGAGATCCAGCGCGCGCAGGCGCCCGACGCCCTCGAGGGCACGCTGCTCTACATGGCGCCCGAGCAGACCGGGCGGATGAACCGCGTCGTCGACCGGCGGACAGACCTGTACTCGCTCGGCGCCACGCTCTACGAGCTCCTGACCGGAAAACCGCCCTTCCCGGTCACGGACCCGCTGGAGCTCGTGCACAGCCACATCGCGAGGACGCCGCCGCCGCCGCGCGCGCTCGCGCCGGAGGTGCCCGAGGTGGTCTCGGACATCGTGATGAAGCTCCTGTCGAAGGCCGCGGAGGACCGCTACCAGAGCGCTCAGGGGCTCAAGCACGACCTCGCGGCGTGCCTCGAGAGGCTCGAGTCGACGGCGCGCGCCGCGCCGTTCTCGCTCGGCCAGCGGGACGCGTCGGGCGAGCTGCGCCTGTCGCAGAAGCTCTATGGCCGCGACGCCGAGCTCTCGACGCTCGCGTCCGCCGCCCTGCGGGCCGCCGCGGGCGCGGCCGAGCTCGTCCTGATCTCGGGGCACGCGGGCGTCGGCAAATCGGCGCTCGTGGGCGAGCTGCCCAGGATCCTCACCGGCGAGCGGCGCTCGTTCCTCCTCGCCGCCGGCAAGTTCGAGGAGCTCTCGCGCGGCACGCCGTACGTCGGCGTCGCCCGCGTGCTCCAGGACGTCGTGCGGCAGATCCTGGCGGAGCCGGCGGAGGCGATCGCGCGGCAGCGGGCGGCGCTGCTGCGCGCCGTCGGCCAGGGCGGTCAGGTGCTCGTCGACCTCGTCCCCGAGCTCGCGCTCCTGCTCGGTCCCCAGCCGCCGGTCCCGGAGCTCGGCCCGACCGAGGCGCAGAACCGCTTCGCGCTCGTCGTGCAGCGCTTCTTCCACGCGCTCACCGCCGAGCGGCCGCTCTGCCTGTTCCTCGACGACCTGCAGTGGGCCGACCCGGCCTCGCTCAAGCTGCTCCCGCTCCTCCTCGCGGGCCAGGCCAGCGGCCCGTCGGAGGGCGACGGCGGGCACCTGCTCGTCATCGGCGCAGCCCGCGCCGGCGAGGTCGACGCGGCGCACCCGCTCGCGACGGCGCTCGACGCGCTGAGGGAGGCGGGCGGCGCCGTGCGCGCGATCGAGCTCGCGCCGCTGCCCCTCTCCGACGTCACCCGGCTCATCGCCGACACCCTCGCCTGCGGCGAGGAGCGGGCCGCGCCGCTCGCCGAGCTCGTCTTCGAGCGGACCGGGGGCAACCCGTTCTTCCTGGGCCAGGTGCTGCTCGCGCTGCACGAGGCGGGAGAGCTCGCCTTCGATGAGCGCGAGGGCGCCTTCTCCTGGGACCTCGTTCGCATCCGGGAGCGCGGCCTCGCGCGCGACGTCGTGGCGCTCATGGCGAGCAAGATCGAGCGGCTCGCGCCCGAGACGCAGCGCGCGCTGAAGCTCGCCGCCTGCGTGGGCCACGAGTTCACGCTGAAGCTGCTCGCGACGCTGCACGGGAAGTCCCCGGTCGAGACCGGCCGCGATCTCTGGGGAGCGCTGCGCGAGGGGCTCGTCCTGCCGCGGGATCCCGAGTACCGCCTCCTCTACGACGACACCACCGCGGCGTCGTTCGACGTCTCGTACCGGTTCATGCACGACCGGATCCACCAGGCCGCGTACGCGCTCATCGAGGGCGATCTCCGGGAGGAGGCGCACCTCACGATCGGGCGCCTCTTGCTGGCGAGCGGCGACCGCGAGGTCGACGAGGATCACCTGTTCGCCGCCCTGCGCCACCTGAACCTCGTCGCGGCGCGGCTCGACGCGCCGCACGAGCGGCGGCGCCTCGCGGCCTGGAACCTGACGGCGGGGCGGAAGGCCAAGGCGGCGACCGCCTACCACGCGGCGGCCGCGTACCTGCGCGCCGGGATCGCGGCGCTGGGGGAGGCGGGCTGGGAGGCTCAGCCCGACCTCGCGTTCGCGCTCCGGCTGGAGCGGGCCGAGTGCGAGTACCTCGCCGGCGATCACGGCGCGTCGGAGCGCCTGTTCGACGAGCTCCTGCCGCGCGCGGGGACCCGCGTCGAGCGGGCGCGCGTGCTCAGGCTCCGCGCGGTCCTCTACCTCACCTCGAGCCGGTTCGCGGACGCCGTGAGCGCCGGGGTCGAGGCCCTCGCGCTCTTCGGCATCGACGTGCCGAGCGGCGAGGGCGCGCTCGGGGCCGCGTTCGCCGCGGGTCTCGAGGAGGTGAGCCGGAACCTGGCCGGCCGCAGCCCCAGCGACCTGGCCGCTGCGCCGGAGATGACCGATCCCGACGCGCGCGCCGCCTGCGAGATCCTCTCGACCCTGATCCAGCCGGGGCCCCTCATCGGCCCCGTCCTCTACGGCTTCCTCAACGTCACGCAGATCAACCTGTTCCTGAAGCACGGCCACACCGAGCTGTCGGCGTACGGCGCCGTCTCCTTCGGGTTCATGCTGGCGATGGTCCTGGACCGGCACGACGAGGCCCGCGCGTTCAGCGAGCTCGCCCTGGCGCTCCAGGAGCGCTTCAGGAACGACGGCCTCGCGTGCAAGCTGAACGAGCTCATCGGCGTCTTCAGCCACTTCTTCCGGCCCGTCCGCGCGTCGCTCGCCTACCTCGATCGGGCGCAGCAGGCCGGCCTGGAGTCCGGAGACTTCCTCTACCTCTCGTACGCGCTCTTCCACGCGGTCGCGATCCGGCTCTGCGCGGGCGACGAGCTCGGGGCGGTGCGCGCGGACGCGGGCAGGGGCGTCGAGCTCACGCGGCGCACGCAGGTCGCGATCTGCGAGGCCGGGCTGCTCCTCGTGAAGCAGGCGGCCGCGAGCCTCGCCGGGGACACCGAGGGGCCGCTGAGCCTGAACGGCGACGGCTTCGACGAGGCCGCCTTCGTCGAGGCGCACCGGGGGCCGGACGCCGAGTTCGTCGCCTGCGCCTACTACCTGCTCAAGGCCGAGCTCGCGTACCTCCACGAGGAGCACGCGGCCGCGCTCGCGATGGCCGCGGAGGCCGAGGCGCGCAGCGCGAGCGGCAACAACCTCTACCTCCTCACCGAGCTCTCGTTCTACACGTGCCTCGCGACCCTCGCGGCGGGCCCGCCGCCCGAGCCGGCCGCGCCGGCCGGGGCGCTCGCGCGCCACCGCGCGAAGCTCGCGGCGTGGGCCGAGCGCTGCCCCGAGAACTTCCAGCACAAGCACGCGCTCGTCCGCGCCGAGGCGGCGCGCGCGTCGGGCGAGGGCCTCGACGCCGCGCTGCCGCTCTACGACGAGGCGATCGAGGCGGCCCGGCAGAACGGCTTCGCGCACCACGCGGCGCTCGCGAGCGAGCTGTGCGCGAGGCTCCTGCTCGAGCGAGGCAGGCCGAAGCTCGCGCGCGTCTACATGACCGACGCCTACTACGGCTACCTCCAGTGGGGGGCGACGGCCAAGGCGGCGCGGCTCGCGCAGCGCCACGCGCACCTCCTCCTGTCGGGCGAGCCGGCGGCGCGCTTCGTCCCGTCGGCCACCGTCTCCAGCTCGTCCAGCAGCACCGGGGGGCTCGGCTTCGACGCCCTGTCCGTCCTCCGCGCGGCCCAGGCCATCTCGGGCGAGATCGTCCTCGACCGGCTGCTCGAGCGGCTCGTCGAGATCCTCGTCGAGAACACCGGCGCGCAGCGCGGGATCCTGCTCCTCCAGCAGGGAGGCGCGCTGCGCGTCGAGGCGGTGATCGCGGTGGCTCCGGACGAGAGGGCGTTCGGCCCCGAGGCGGCGGCGCGGGTGGGCGACGCGCTGGCCATGAGCGTCGTGCGCCACGTCCAGCGGACCCGGGAGCCGGTCATCACGGGGTACGCCGCCGCCGGGCGGCGCTTCGCCGACGACCCCCACATCGCCGCGAGGCGGCCGAGGTCGATCCTCTGCCTGCCGCTCGCGCACCAGGGCCGCCTCGCGGGGGTGCTCTACCTGGAGCACGGCGCGCTCGGCGACGCCTTCTCGCCGGCGCGGCTGGAGATCCTCCGGGCGCTCTCGTCGCAGGCGGCGGGCGCCATCGAGAACGCGCAGCTCTATGCCCGCGTGGAGGCGATGCGCGAGGAGCTCCAGCGCGCGAACGCGTCGCTCGCGCGGGAGGTCGCGTCCCAGACCGAGCAGCTCCGCGCGTCCAACGAGCAGCTCACGCGCGAGCTCGCCGAGCGGGAGCGGGCCGAGCGCGAGCGGGCCGCGCTCCAGGAGGAGGTGCTGCGCGCGCACAGGGCCAGGCTGCTCGAGCTGTCGAGCCCGATCATCCCGATCACCGACAGGATCCTGGTCATGCCGCTCATCGGCCAGATGGATGCGGAGCGCGCGGAGCAGATGCTCTCGACGGCGCTCGAGGGAGCGGCGGCGCATCGGGCCGAGGTGGTGATCCTCGACATCACGGGGATCCGAGCGGTCGACACGGGCGTCGCGAGCACGCTGCTCAGGGCGGCGGGGGCCCTCCGGCTGCTCGGCACCCGGGTCGTGCTCACCGGGGTGCGCGCCGAGGTGGCGCAGGCGCTCGTCGCGCTGGACATCGACCTCGGCGAGCTCGTCACGATGGGGACGCTGCGGAGCGGCATCGCGTACGCGCTCCGCCGCCCGGGCGGCTAGCGCGCCGTGGCGTATGCTGCCGTCATGAGCTGGAAAGAGAGCTGTCGCTCCCGCCTCCGCGAGCACCTCGACGCGCGCGGCGATCTCGCCCCGCCGTGGGAGCGCTTCCCCGACTACGAGCGCCACACCATCGGCTGGCGCATGGGCGCCGGGGAAGACTGGATGGGGATGTGGAGCGTCTTCCTCGAGCAGCTCGCCCCGGATCCCGGGACCCGCATCGCTTACCTGCGGCGTCACCCGCCCGCTCCCATCAGCTGGGCAGACGCCGTCCACGAGGTCCTGTACCCCGCGGAGCGAGGCGACGACGACGGCGACGAAGACGAAGACGACGAGCCGACCGCGGCGGTCGAGCGCCGCTCGGCGCTCCTGGAACAGGGCCTCATCGCGTCCGACGTCGCCTTCGCCACCTGGCTTGGCCAGCAGACAGGGGTGAGCTGGCCGTGGGAGCGTTCCCCGGCTCCCGAGGACGCGGCCCGCTACAACACCCGCGAGCTCTGGTTCTGGTCGCGCCAGGTCGCCGAGCTCCGGAGAGGCCGCGGATGGGCGCCTCCCGCCGTGCCGGCGCCCTGGCGAGCGTGCGCGCGGGCGCTCGAGACCGGGGACGCAGGCGCGATCGACCCGCAGCGCGGGCTCCTGTCGCTCGCCCAGCTGCTCTGCGCCGGGCACGTCGACGCGCCCTGGCAGCTCGGCCTGTCGCTCGCCGACTTCGCCGACTCCTTCGAGGACGACATGGGCTATGTCGACGCGTTCCGCCTGTGGGGAATGTCGGCCTTCGACGACGCCGAGCAGCTCCGCCGCTACCTCGAGGCCACGCGCATGCCGCCGGGCTGGCAGGACTGGGTCGCGGAGCAGCTCCCCGTGGCGTGAGCCGCCGGCGGCGCTCGCTGCCCGCGCGGCAGCGAGGATGACCCGACCCGGGCAGGGCAGACCCATCGGGCGCCTTCGAGCGCCGTCCGCGGTGGGCACCGGCTAGAGCACTCCTGTCCTCTTCGTCGCACGATCACCGGCCGTTCAAGGCGCCTGGCCGATCGCGCTCCGGCAGATTCGTCCAAAGGCCGCTTGTTCCCGGGGGCGTCGTGTGAGGTGCGCATTGGCCCCATCGCTCGCAGCCCTTCAGGACCCGACGATTCCCTTCTACGGCTAGACGCGCGTCGACCCGCGAGCCGAGCGCGGCGGCGCGCCGTGGGAGCGCGCGCCGCCGTCCGTCGATTTGAAGGATTCGAAACAGCGGTCCGGTGACCGCGAGGATCCGGGCCTCGACGCGCGTCGAGGCCCGCTGTCGCTCGTCAGGGCGGGGAGGCGTTGGACGTGCCGGTGAGCTTCGCCTTCGTCAGATTGTTCGCCTCGAGCTTGGTCTCCGCGTCCTTGACCGCGGCGGTGCCCGAGCCCGCGATCGTGATCGACTCCTCCCCGAGCGCGTAGATGGTGAACTCGTAGGTGTCGGTGTTGGCGTTCCCGCCGCCGAAATTCGGGCAAGGCCCGAGGTAGTTGCTGTTCTGCTTGGCGCCGATCGACGCCGCGTCCTTGAACTCCTCGGGCAGCGAGGTGACGTTGGCGGGGATGTTGTAGATGACCCAGTGATAGCCGTTCATGTTGGGCGGCGTCTTGGTCGTCAGGGTGACGTCGATGAAGGTGATGGCGTAGCTCTTCGTGCCCGGAGGCCCCGCGGTCCAGTTGAGCTCCGGCAGGAGGCTGCCGTTGAAGCCGGCCGCCGCGCAGGTGTACTTGTCGGCGAACTCGGCGCCTTCCTCGTGATTGGGGCTCGTGAGCTTGAATTCGGCGGAGGACTCGCCGCCGCCGCCGCCGTCGTTCGCGCCGCCCGCGTCGCCGCCGCCGCCGCCGTCGCCCGCGCCACCCGCGCCGCCGGTCCCCGTCGTCGCCGCCGTGGTCGTGGAGCTCGCCGAGGTCGCGCTGCTGGTGCTGCCGGGGCCGCTCGTGGTCCCGGTGCTCGTCGCGGAGCCCCCGCCGTCGCCCGACGGCCCGGAGTCATCGTCGGAGCAGTTCAACGTTGCGAGCGGCACGCTCGTGAGGATGAGAATTCCTAGGCTGCGAGTGAGCCTATTCGTGATGGTTCGCATGCGCGGGATGATGTCACGTCCGGGGTTCTCTCGCGATGGCAGTCGCTTCGCTCCACGGAAAAAAAGAATCTCAATTCAGTGGCACATTTCCCGGGACTACGTCCGCTGTCGACACGATTTATCTCTACAGCTCCGGCGCACACGTCTTGTGTCGACACGCTTCATCTCTACAGCTCCGGCGCACACGCCTTTGTGTCGATACGCTTCATCTCTACAGCCCCGGCGCACAGGTCTGGCGCCGGAGGAGATTTGCAGAGACAGCCGTCCTCGCCGTGCGCCGCCCCCTCCTCGCGGCGTCAGATGGCGACGAACCGGTCTCGGCAGATCAGCGGCCGGTACAGCGGCGCGATCAGGCTGGCTCCGGCCGCGCCCTGCAGCGCCGCGGGCGTCATCCCGGCGTACCGGCGCACGGCGCGGCACAGGTGGCTCTGATCGGCGAACCCGGCGTCGGCGCTCAGCGCGGCCCAGGACAGGCCCTCGTCGAAATGCTCCAGCGCGCGCTGGAAGCGCCGGATGCCCTTCATCTCGCGCAGCGTCACCCCGTGGTGGCGCTGCAGCAGCCGCTCCGACTGGCGCAGCGAGACGCCGAGCGCGCCGGGGCCGCATCAGGTGCGGGTGCGGGTGATCGCGTCGTCGATCAACCCGGCGGACGTGCGGGCGCGCTCGCCGTCGCTCGGGCCGCGCCGCATCGAGCGGCAGCTCCCGCTGGTGCTCGGCTACGACGTCTCCGGCGTGGTCGACGCGGTCGGCCCCGGCGTCTCGCGCGGCACCTCGGGCTGCGCACCGTGGCGACCGCCAGCCGGCCCGCGTCGACGGCGCTGTGCCGCGAGCTCGGCGCCGCGGTCGTGCTCGATCACGCCACGCAGGACGTCGGGCAGGCCTGCCGGGATCTGACCGGCGGGGCGGGCGTCGCGGCGGCGTTCGACAACGCCGGCGGAAGCGCGCTGGATCAGGCGCTCGACGCGGTGGCCCCGATGGGCACCGTGGTGAGCATCGGGCCGACGCCGGCGCCGGTCGCGGATCGGCTCTTCATGAAGGCGGCGTCGCTCGTCTATCACGTGATGGGGGCCGCCTCGATGTGGCGGCTCGACCCGCACGCGCAGGGCCGCGCGCTGGCCGCGGTCGCGGCGCTGGCGGCGCAAGGCCACGTCCGGCCCGTCGTCAGCGCGACCTACCCGGTGCGCGACCTCGCGCAGGCCCACCACGCCATCGCGTCGGCGCGCACCGTGGGAAAGATCGCGATCCGCGTGGAAGACGGCTTCTGAGCCGCGGGACGCTCGCCGGGCGCGGGCTCGGGCGGGCGCGGGGGGGGGCCCAGCGCGGGGCAGCGCTCCCGGCGCCCCGATCGGCTGATTAGTTAGCCAAACTTACTGATCGTGGCGACGGGGCAACGGCGCGCGGAGAGGTGTCAGCGACGCCGGCTCAGTTCGGAGGCGGAATGAAGACGCCCGGACAGGGCTCGTCGCCGAAGACCCTCATGCCGAGCCGATACATCGTGATCTTCGGGTTGGGCGCCCAGTTCCAGCTGGCTCCGGCGTACGAGTAGTCGTTCGACTCGTTGAAATCCTGCCAGCTGGACGCGTGGAACGCGACGCGGAGCTGCTCGGTGGTGCCCGAGGGCGCCAGCGTGACCTCCGGGATCGCCACATCGACATAGTGAGTCGCGTTCGCGCACCCGCCGCCGGGCACCTCATGGAAGGTCATCGCCGGCGTGGTCGAGCAGCCCCAGCACTCGGCCGCGAGCGTGCCAGGCGGCTCCTTGGTGAAGTAATACCGCACCGTCGTGTTCCAGAGGAGGAGGCTGTCGGTCCCGGTGTTGCGCACCTGGATCCCCGGCGTCACCCAGTTCGCCTGCGGCGTGTGCTCGTCGTACAGCACCTCCAGCCGGCAGTCCGCCGGGCAGGACGAGGTGCTCTCGCCGGTGCTGCAGACGCCGTCGCCGCAGGAGCAATCGGCCGCGCACGAGGCCGGGCTCTCGAGCGGGCCGCAGGCGCCGTCGCCGCACGAGCACACGTCGGACACCGTCATCTCGCACATGGCCTGGACCGCCAGGTGGGCGTAGGTCACGTCCTCGCCGCGGCACCCGTCGTCCGCGCACTGCTTCGGGCGCACGCAGGCGGCGCCGTTCGGGTCGGGCTCGAAATCCGCCGCGCCGCGCACCAGGATGCCCACGAGCTCGTGCGTGGCGAGGTCGAACACGCCCGAGCCCGAGTTGCCCACGAACGTGTCCAGGTTCGCGACGAAGAACTCGGGGTCGCTCGCCTCGCGGATGTTGGCGCCGTCGGCCAGCTTGAGCGGCAACCCGCGGGGGAAGCCGTGCACGATGAGGTCGGTGTCCTCGTCCAGCGGCGCGCTCGACGCGCGCACGTCCGCGGGCTGCCGCCCCACGACCGGCCGGTCCAGGCGCACGACCGTGTAGTCCGCTCCGCTCGGATCCCGGTACCACGTGAGGAAGTCCACGCAGCGGTAGAGGTCGTCGCTCGTGATCTGGTTGAGCTGGCCGGTGGAGGGGTTGATCGCGTAATCGAAGACGAAGCGGCTGTCGTTGCAGTTGTTGATGCAATGCCCGGCCGTCAGCACCAGGTCGTCGTCGATCAGCGTGCCGCTGCAGTCGGCGAGCGCCGGCTGGGTGGCGAAGCGCTCGTCGGGGCACACATTGTCGCGCCCGATCCAGTCGGGCCCGGCGATCTGGATGTCGTTCGGGTCCGAGTCGTCGACCGCCGAGGTGGGGACCAGGGCCACGGTGAAATCCAGCACGCGCTGCGCCCACACGGGATCCGAGTACGTGAACGGCTCCTCCCGGTCGTCGTCACCGTAGATGACCTCGGAGCGGATCTCCCCGGTGGCCTCGTCCTCGGCCGGCGTCCCGCAGGCCACGCCGGCCCCGGCGAACACGAGACCCGTGCAAGCGATCCATCGAAATATCTTCATGGTAAACTCCCGAGCTGCAATGTAAGGACATCGAGTGCGCTCAAGCTTCGTAAGACACGAGAGCTGGTCAGCGTCGGACTCTAGTTTCCCGGTCGGCGCGGTCCCAATGGATAGTCGGCATGAGCCTCATGCACACCGTGCATCGGGTTTGCCCTCACGCCGGCGTAACCAGCGTCGTCCCCGCGGAGGTCCCGTGACTCGCTACTTCCGGGCGTCGAGGAGCCGCGCCGCCTGCGACATGAGGTAGCTCTGCTCCGGGAGGTTCGTCGTGCGGCCGGCCGCCCTCCGGTAGTGCGCTATCGCGGCCTCGCGATCCCCGGCCCGCTCCAGGAGGTGCGCGCGGGCGGCGTCGAGGCGGTGATGGCCCTGGAGGCGCGGGTCGGCGTCGAGCGATCTCAGCAGCTCGAGCCCCGCCTCGGGGCCGCGCACCATGGCCGTCGCGATCGCGTGGCTGAGCGCCACCATGGGGTTGTCGGACATCCCGAGGAGCAGGTCGTACAGCGCCAGGATCTGCGGCCAGTCCGTGTCCTCGGCGCGCGCCGCCTCGTCGTGCACCGCCGCGATCGCGGCCTGCACCTGGTAGACGCCGATCGAGCCCCTGGACAGCGTCGCGGTCACGAGCGCGACGCCCTCGGCGATGGCCCCCTGATCCCACAGGCGCCGATCCTGGTCGGCGAGCGGGATCAGCTGGCCCTCGGGCCCGGTCCGCGCCGCGCGCCGCGCGTCGGTCAGGAGCATCAGCGCGAGCAGGCCCGCGACCTCGCCGTCGTCCGGCAGGAGCGCGTGCACGGCGCGCGTCAGGCGGATCGCCTCGCTCGACAGATCGTCGCGGTGCAGCGCGGGGCCGGAGCTCGTCGTGTAGCCCTCGTTGAAGATCAGATAGAGCACGTGCAGCACGGCGCCGAGCCGCGCCGAGCGCTCCTCCGACGTAGGCATCTGGAACGGCACGCCGGACGCCTTGATGGTCTGCTTGGCGCGGCTGATCCGCTGCGCCATGGTCGCCTCGGGGACCAGGAACGCCCTGGCGATCTCGGCCGTGGTCAGGCCGCCGACGGCGCGCAGGGTCAGCGCGATCGCGGAGGACGTCGACAGCGCGGGGTGGCAGCACATGAAGAGCAGGGTGAGCGTGTCGTCCTGCTCCACCGCCTCGTCGCTGTCGGCGGCGAGGGCGATCTGCAGCTCGGGCGGCGCGAGGCTGACCACGAACGCCTCGCGGCGCCGGCGGGCGGCCTCGCTGCGGACGTGATCGGTGATGCGCCGCGACGCCACCTGGATCAGCCAGGAGCGCGGCTCGTCGGGCACGCCGTCGCGCGGCCACTGGGTGGCCGCCGCGACGAGCGCCTCCTGGACCGCGTCCTCGGCGGCGCCGAAGTCGCGGAATCGACGGAGGACGGCGCCGAGCACCTGCGGCGCGAGGTCGCGCAGCAGGCGCTCGGCCCCGGTGTCCCGCGGCCGTGAGGTCAAGGCAGCTCTTGGGGGGGCGGCGCGCTCATCACCTCTCGCACCTCGATCGCCAGGTTGAGCGGCGCGCCGCCGGGGCCGGGCGCGGCGGACGCCTGGGCGGCGAGCTCGTAAGCGCGCTCGGGGCTGTCGACGTCCACGATCCAGTACCCGGCGAGGAACTCCTTGGTCTCCGGGAACACACCGTCGGTGATGGGCTTGCCGTCCTTGCCGGCGCGCACGAGCTTGGCCTGCCCGGGCCCCGCCAGGCCCTCGGCCGCCACGAGCTCCCCCGACGCGCTGAGCTGCTTGTGAAAGCGCTTCATGAAGGCGATGTGCGCCTGGAAGTCCTGCTGAGCCCAGCTGGCGACCTGGTAGGGACCGCCGTGCGGGGTGTGCATCATCATGATGTATTTCATGGCCGACTCCTTCTCATCGCGGGCGCCCCGGGGATCGGGGCGCGTTCATGGGGAGGTCGGAGCCGAGGGCGGGGTCTCGACATCCCGGGCGACGATAGCGAAGAAATCTTAAGACCGACACAGGGCCCAAAGTGGGTGAATGTAGGTGTCGCGCCCGGCGGTGGGCGTTCGTCGGCGGCGCTCGCCGGGCCCGCGAAGCGGCCCTCGCGCTTGCGTGGACGACGTTATCGGCTCCGCCCGCGTCGTGCGACGGCGAGGGGCGAGCGACGGTACGTCCTCGAAGCGCGTCCGGGCACTCCCGCGGACGGCGGGATGGGTGGTGCCATGTGCTCGGCCGTCGCAGGTGCCCGGCGGATGAGAGGGGGTGTGCTCGATCTTCGCAGGTTGTCGCCCACCGGCCTCCCATCGCGGGCGGATTCCGCGGCCCTGCGCCCCCTCGCGGTCGCGGGCGGCGCCTCTCGAGGTGAGGCGCCTCGGCGTGGCGAATCCCGTCGCCGCGGGTCGACGCGCCCGGCGAGGCGCGCGCGTGGCGCCTCGCGCGCCGGGCCCGCTCCTCGGACCGGGCGCGGGACATGCACACTCGCGCTCGGATTCTCACCGCTGATCGCACATGGAGGAGCGTCGATGGATAAGCGTGCTTTGCAAGGGAAACTTGGACGCAGGCAATTCGCGGGCAGGGCTGCGGCCACCGCCGGCATATCGCTGCTCGCCACACCGGGCCTCGCGATCGGGGCGGGCAAGGGCGCAGATAGCGAGTCGGTCGGGCCGATCTCGCTCCCGGAAGGGGCCGCCTTCACGCCCGGCGTCTACGTCGATCAGCGCGCGAGGAAGCCGATCTACTTGCCGGGCGCGAACGCCGGCTACGCCGCGCACGCCGTGTCGGAGGTCCTCTTCTGGACGGACCAGCTGATGGAACACGGGATGTTCATCGCGCTGCTGATGCCCGGCGACCGCCTCCGCGGGCCGCGGAGCGAGGCGCGGCAGTTCCAGATGACCTTCGCCGGGCATTTCCTCTCGGCCCGCGACCGCGGCTATCGCGATGACGGGCTCTCCTCGCTCCTTCTCTCGACGCGGGCGGACGTGCTCCAGTTCATCGAGTACAAGCGCCGCATGCAGCGCGCGCAGGAGGCCGGCACCCTCAAGAGCCTCGTCTGGCCGCTCTTCTTCGACCACATCGCGCGCGAGGCCGAGCGCTTCGCCGACCGGCTCGCTCTGCTCGCGCAAGGCAGCGCCGCGCTCCAGAGCGACGAGGTGGCGGCGTTCTGGACGACGATCATGGCGGATCACCTCGAGTTCGTCGCGCACCTGCTCGACCCGCAGGAGCGCGCGCTCGTCGCGGACGCGAAGGCGCGCGCGGAGCAGCTGTACCAGACGCACGCGCACCGCGTCGGCAGCGGGCAGCTCGCGACGATGGCCGACGAGGTCATCGACTTCAAGACGGCCGCGGAGCACGGCATCGAGGCGGGGCAGATCAAGAGCATCATCGATCCCTCGCTCGCCGATCACGTCCTGCGCGAGGCGGTGCGGTTCTCCGACGAGGTACGGCGCGCCGGGTGAGTCCCCGCGGCCCTCCACCCGTCGGCTGCCCTCGACGAGCGAGCATGGACAGCCCCCTCAGACGCGAAGAAGAGCGACAGCGCGCCGCCTCGCCCGGCCGGGTGGACATCCGATGAGGTCCGCACAAGATGTCGTGCGGGCATAAGACGGTGCGCGATTCCCATCGTTCATCGTCTGCAGCGGATTCAACGCGGAGGGGGCGACCATGAGGTCGACGAGAAGAATTCAGGCAATCCTCGCATTCGGCGTGCTGGCGGCCTTCGCTGGCGCAACGCGCGCTGCCAGCGCAGGGGAAGCGGCGTCGGGCGTCGCCGCTGGGGATGCTCAGCCTCGGGCTGCTGAGGAGACGGACTCCGAGACCATCGGCAGCTCCAGGCAGCCCTTCCCGTGGTGCAGGCAGAGGTGCCAGAGCGCGCTTCGTTTCTGCTTGGCGTACCGGTTTGCTCCGCCGTACGCGTGCTACCAGCGCTACTGGAGGTGCTTGGCGAGCTGTCGTCCCTGGCCGGGGCCGTTCTCCGGCAGATAGCGTCGCTGCGGGGAGCAGGGCCGGCGCGCTCGGCCTGCCGCGGGCCGGCGAGCGCGACCTTTCTCTCGACGTCAGCCCGATGTGGCCTCTGCCTTCGCGCAGCGCTAGGCCCCGCGCGTGACCGCCGCGGCGGCGCGAGGAGGGGACGCGGATGTTCGTGCTGATCTCGATCGACCTGGAGGGGTGCGCGGGGGTGGTGCATGTCGACCAGACGCGCCGGGGCGGCGGCGACTACGAGCGGGCCCGCGCGTGGATGAGCCGCGAGGCGAACGCCGCGGCGCTCGGCGCGTTCGAGGCGGGGGCCACGCGGGTCGTGGTCAACGACAGCCACGCGGACATGCGCAACCTCCTCTTCGAAGAGCTGGATCCCCGCGTCGAGGTGATCTCGGGCGCGCTGAAGCCGCTGTCGATGGTGCAGGGGATGGACGCGGGGCAGCCGGCCGCCGCGTTCTTCGTCGGCTATCACGGGGGCGCGGGGCTGCGCGCGAGCGTGCTCGACCACACCTATTACGGCGCGGTGGTGGGCGAGATCCGGCTGCGCCCCGCGAGCGGCGCGGCGGACGATCCCGGGCTGTGGGTCGACGAGGCCGCCATCAACGCGCTCGTCCTGGGGGAGGCGGGGGTGCCCGTGGCGCTCGTCACGGGGGACGAGGCGGTGACCGCGCACGCGAGCGAGCGGTTCCCGGGGGTGACGACCGTGGCCGTGAAGTCGTCGATCACCCGCTACAGCGCGCGGTCGATCCACCCCGACGAGGCGTGCCGGCGCATCCGGGCCGCGGCGAGCGAGGCGCTGCGGGGGCTCGCGCGCGTCAGGCCGTACACGCTCCCGCCGCCGATCGGCGTGACGTTCTCGCTGCTCACGACCGCGTACGCCGACGCGGCGGAGCTCGTGCCCGGGGTCGTCCGCCTGGACGCGCGCCGCGTGAGCTACGTCGCCCCGACCGCGCGCGAGGTGCTCCGCGCCGTCCTCGCGATCACGAAGATCGCCGGGACGGTGGTGGTCTGAAGGAGCGGCGCTCGCCCCCTCCCGGGCCGGCCCGGCGTACCGCGTCTGTACAGCGATGACCGGCCGGGGTTACGCTGCGCAGGCCCGGCGGTCGCCGATCGCTGGGGGCGCGGCGCCGAGGCCGCATGCGAGGCAGCGATGGAACTGACGTTGACCGACGAGGGCGGTGTGAAGTTCGTGGAAGGCGTGCCGGACGAGGCCTTCCTGTCGAGCGACCGCGACGTCGATCGCGTGCTCGAGGCCTGTTTCTCGGACGGCGTGCGGTGCGCCCTCCTCTACGCGGCGAACCTGCCGGCCGCCTTCTTCGACCTGAGCTCGCGGCAGGCGGGGGAGATCCTGCAGAAGCTAAGGAATTACTGGGTCCGGCTCGCCGTGGTGTGTCCGCCGGGGGGGCCGGGCTTCAGCAGCCGTTTCGGTGAGATGCTGGCCGAGGAGCGCCGCGGCGCATATTTCGGGGTGTTCGAGACGCGCGACGCCGCCGTCGAATGGATCCGCGAGACGTCGGATGCGGAGCAGGCCTGACGCGCGGCGATGATCCGGGCGGGCGCCGCGCGCGCGCCCGGATCATCGCGCCGATCCGAGATCCATGCCGGTGTGGCCCATCGTCCCTTCACCGCCTCCGCAGCAGGCGGACGTGGACCGCGCGCTCGACGGTGCGACGGCGGCGTGGCTCGTCGCGGACAGTGGTCGTCGCGCTCGCATCCCTCGTTCGGGGATCGAGGCCCTCCGCCCGCTGCTTCGCCTGCGAGGGGAGGGGGCCCCGCGCAGCGAGGGCGCCGGTTCCGAAGAGCCCGCGCTCGCGCCGGTGACGCTGGAGCTGGAGCGGCATGGGCGGCCGTCGGCCACGGTCCGCGTGGCCGCCGACCTGTCGATCCAGCTTGCGTGGGATCGGCCCGCGCCCGTCGAGGCGCCCGCCGCGCTCCGCGCCTGGCTCGTCGGCCGCGGCGCGGCCCTGCGGCCGCCCTCGCCCGAGCGCGGCCATGCGCCCGCGGCCTCGGCCGCCGCCGGGGAGATCGCTCCTCCGGGGACGACCCTCGTCGCCGCAGCGTCATCGACCTACCGCCGCCTTTGCACGGATGGCGCGCGTGTCTTCGCCATCCAGGGCTGGACGCTCGTGCGCCTGCAGAAGGGCCAGCGCGCGCACGAGATCTGCCCGGTCTTCAGGCCGGACACCCCCATCGCGATCCGGGCCGGCGGGGTGCTCCTGCTCGATCCGAGCGGCAGGCGCCGGCTCGTGACGGAGGACGGCGAGGCTCGGCCTGATCGGCGCCCGCTCTTCGGCCTGCCGGCGCTGCGCCTGCGCCGCGCGCTGCCGCGCTTCGTGGCGGCGCGAGACGCCGCGCTCGCCCGCCTCGTCCCGGACGACGCCGATCTCTTGCCGCTCGACCCAGGCCACGACGCCTGCGACGCGTACGAGGCGTTCGGCGGCGCGTTGCCGGCCGCGCTGCGGCTGCGCTCGTTCTGGGGTTGCGACGTCGCGCGCGGGCTCCTGCACGAGGTGCCGGCGCGCGGCGCCCCACGGCAGATCGCGCTCGGCGGCCGCCCTGCATGGCTGGGCGCGACCGGCACGGGCGTGCTCGTCGTGGTGGCGCGCGACGGGGGCGAGGTGGCCGTGCTCGCGGTCGATGCAGGCGCCCCGGCGCGCTCGCTGGGCGCGTTCCGCGGCCGCGCGGACGGCGTGCTCGCGGCGCTGTGCGTGGGCGGCGAGGCGTGGCTCCGGCTCGCGGCGCCGCCCGGCGGCGTCGTGGTGGCGCTGGAGGGCGCCGGGGGCGCGTGAGCCCGAGCCGAGGGCGCGGCCGTCGGCGCTACGGGACGGAGGTGAACTGGAGCCGCGCATACCGCAGCCCGAGGTGGCGCAGCTCGTCCTCGATCTTCCTCCGAAAGCCCGCGCACCGCGCCGGGGTCGCGATCTGCGCGCCGGTCCGGTCGGCGATCAGCGCGGCGTGGTCCTCGTCGTGCCCGTCGTCCGGGCGCGCGTAGTGCACGTCGATGCCGCTCCCGAGCTTCGCTGCCGGAAGCGCGCCCTCGATCCGCTCCGGAAGGGCGGCATGGACGAGGATCTTCTCGATGAAATTGAGCTCGTCGGCATCGCGCGGGAGCTTCTCGTGAACGTAGCGGTCGGTCGACCGGAGCTCCGTGCGCACATAGCGATAAAGCTCTGCTTTCTGGCCATACTGAAGCGGCAAGATCGTGAATCCGCTGGCCGCCTCCCTCTGGATCTTCGCGCGCGGGATATCCGCGTTGAAGGGCGTGAGCAGGATCCCCTGGAACTTGACCATGCCCCCGCATGCGCCAGGGAGATGCGCCTCGATCTCCTCGCGGAGCCGGTCGCGGAGCGCCTTGATCTGGTCGATTCCGTGCTCCAGCTTGTGCCGGTCCGTGCCTTTCATCTCGATGATCGTGACGAGGCAGCGCTCGCGTGAGGCGTACAGGACCAGGTAGTCCGGCCTCGCGACGCCGCGTCCGCGCATCAGCGGATCGCGCTCGCGATCGACGCCAAAGAGGACGCATACGCCTTCGTCCTTGATTTTGGAGCTGATGCCGAATTTCACCCTGCTCTCGGGAGGGACGCTGCGTCGCTCCTTCGCGCAGAAAATGAGCAGGTTCTCCAGGAACCCGAACCGCTTCCAGTCCAGCCTATCCTGCTTCTGAGCGAGGAGAGCGCGGGGTGTCTTACCTCTCGCCACGGCCGGCGCGCCCCGTCTCGCTGATCTCGAAGTACTTCTGCTGGAGCGCCGAGGAGACGTCGCTCAGCGTGTCCCATCGGATCCCGTAGTCCTCGTCCTTGAGCGAGCGCAGCTCGTTGTCCCGCATCTCGTAGGCGCTCACCTTGTCCATCGGGACGAAGGCGCGCGGGTCGCCCAGGTAGAGCGACGCCGCCTGACGCTTCAGGACCTCCGGGTCGGAGGTGTCGCCCGCGGCCAGATTGTTCAGGTGCGACATGAAATACGGGCTGTGGGTCGTGAGCAGCACGTGCACCCCGAGGTTCACGAGGATGCCGAGGATCTCGAGCAGCTTGGCCTGCGACTCCGGGTGCAGGTTCATCTCGGGCTCGTCGATGATGAGGAAGTCGTTCGGCTTGGCCCGGTAGCGAAGGTAGAGCAGGAGCGGCGTGAGCTGCTTGATGGACGAGGAAGCGTTGTAGAGGTCGATGCTGAGGCCCTTCCTTACGTCGATCTGGATCTCGCGCCCTCCCAGCGCCGTCCTCCGGAACCTGGTCTTGTTCTTGTTCTGGATGCTCTCCTCGATGTCCGCGGCGAGCGCCCGGAAGGGCTCTCTCGCCGCCGCGTCATCGCTGTCTTCAGCCTCGGAGAGCTCGATGTCCGTCAAGAAATCCAGGAAGTCCTCGACCGGCTTCGGATAGCGGATGTCTCCCTGCTCGCGCAGCAGATCGAGCTGCCGCTTCGACACGTGGCGCTTGCCGAGCAGCGAGCGCTGCGCGTCCCGGAGGACGTTGTAGCGCCGGCTCGCGAGCATCTTGTAGGTCATGATGAAGGCGTTGCGCTCCGCCGGAAGCAGGAGCGGCTTCTGAAACAGGAACCTTAGCGCTCTGCTCAACAACAACGCAGCGCGGCCCTCGAGTGAAAACCCGCTGCGGCCGGTTGCCCCTGTCTGTCCTTTCGGTGGCGGTGCGCTCAAGAGGACCTTCTCTCCGCGCTTCGACACAGATCCGATGCGAACCTTCGCGATCACCTTCTCGAACGCTGCATCAAGATCGTTCTGCGTGAGCTCGACCTCGACCCGGCTCCTGGAGAAGAGCTTGCCGCTGGAATCCTGGAAGAAGCTGCTCATTTCCTCGCGGAACAACACAGCCACATCCTGCAAGTATTCGTTCACCCGCGCCGTCAAGCGAGAGTCGATCCTGAAGTACAATTCGGCCGCGGACCGCTTCCACGGCACGAGATCGCTGACATCGCTGACGGTTGTGCCCTCGATCTGAGCCTGCCAGAGCCCATAAAGGGAGTAAGCCACATAGGTCTTGTTCGAGTTGTTGGGCCCGATGATGACGGTGAGCGGGCGGAGATCCAGCTCGGTCTTCTTGATCGTGCCTAGGTTCGAGAACGTGATCTTCATCGCGCGCTCGCCGCGGTCGCCAGCGGCTCGTCGATCAGGCACCGGAGCTTCCGGCATGGCGCGGGCCGAGGATGCCGGGAGGGCCGCGCCAGGCTCTCCCGGTGCTCGGGCGTGGGTCGCTTCCGGAAGCTGACGCGCGGCATGAAACCCCTCCGCTCGACGAGCTCGACCACGGACACATCGAGGCGTCCCCGGTGCTCGGCGCTCGACAGAGCGATCGTGCGGCCGCACGCGGCGGAGAGGTCGCGGGCGGCGGCGGGCAGGTGAGAGGCCTCGGGCAGGAAGTCGAGCATGGGTCGGCGACGGAGCGGCTCGCCGAAGATAGCGCCGACGCCCCGGCGTTCGCCACCCTGTGCGCCGCGCGAGCCGCCGCGAGGGCCAGCCGAGGCCCGCGCCGGCCCGCGGGCAGGCTCATCGCTGCTGCAGTTGCGCGACCAGGTCCTCGAGGCGATCGTAGCTGAGGGCCGCGCCGTGCTCCATGCCGGACGCGATGACGGCGTCGCGCACTTCCTTCGACGGATAGCGCGTCGTGGTCGTGACGCGCGTCTTGCCGCCCTCCTCGGTGAGGACCGATGTCACGAGCGAGACGGTGTCCGGATACATCTCGAAGATCTCGGTGTACACGAGCCGGCTCGGCGGCGTGATCTCCTTGTACTCGCCGTGGAAGGCGGCCTCGCCGTGGGGGTGGCGGTTCACGAAGCGCCACGCGCCGCCCGGGCGAAGGTCGATCTCGCAGACGGACACCCCGTAGCCCTCGCCCAGGCAGCCCCACCACCGCTTCACGTGCTCGGGCCTCGTCATCGCCTCGAACACGAGGTGCCTCGGCGCGTTGAACAGGCGTGTCATGTGGATCTCCTGTTCCGACGGCGTCGTGACCTGGAAGCTGTCCTTGTTTGCTGCGCTGGTTGCGACCATGGCTCTTCTCCTCCTGCGCTGTCCGTACCTGAACGTGGTGCTCCGTAGATGGGCCGGCACCTGTATAAAACCAAAAGGTTAATTAACCTATGGGTTAAGTACATCGCCGCTCCAGGCTTGTCAAGGCGGAACGCCAGGATCGGCGCGCCCGGGGTCGAGCTCGATCGCGGGGTCGCGCGCGGCGCGAAGAGGGCGCAGCTCGCGATCCCGGAGCGCGTGCGCGCCGGGTCAGCGCCCGATCACCTGGTCGAGATCGCGTTGGTGGAATGCGCGGCGAACCGCGCGTCCATCGGCCGGGGATCCATGACGTCCGTGCGTGGCCTCCGGCGCTGACTGCGGCGCTCCGCGCCGTGGCGTCATGCACGAAGGCTCGATGGGCTCGTGTGGAGAGGGGGGAGTCGAGGGGTCGATGGGGGCGCGGGCGGCCGCTGCCTACCGCGATGCGCGTGCGGCCGCTGCCTACCTCAGCGGCTTGTGCGGCCGCTGCCTACCTCACCGGCTTACGCGGCCGCCGCCTACCGCGATGCGCGCGGGGACGGCGACTCTCGCTCCTCATCCGCGGCCGCGCTCTCCCCCGCCCCGAGGAGCGCCCGCGCCGCGCGCTCCGTCTCCGGCGCCGTCAGACCGTGCGCCGCGCCGGCCCCCGCCACCGCCCGCCGGAACCTCGCCCGCGCGTTCGTGTGCTCCACGCTGATGAGCACGAAGCTCAGGATCGCGAGCCCGGCGCTCGCGCCCGGGCTCGGCACCGACCACGCCAGGCACCCGATCGCCACCGTCAGCAGCACGCTGCACAGCACCATCGACTCGCCCAGCGCGCGCGACCCGTCCGCCATGGCCTGCGCCAGCGCCCGCGCCGCCCCCGGCTGGACCTCCTCGCCGCCCTCGCGGCCGTCCTCCAGGGCCGCGCCCGCGTCCGGCTCGCTCGACGTCGGCCCGCTCCCCGCCGGCGGGAACGCGGCCGCCCCGGCGACCAGACCCCCCGCGCCGGGCCGGCCCTCCGCTCCCGCGTCCATCCTCGTGCTCGCGCCCCACGTCGACATGCTCTGCTCCCTTGCTCCGACGCCTCCGCCGCGCGGCGCGCCTCTGACCTTCGTCCGTGGCTCGGTCCACCGGTCCATGCCGGGCGCGCGGCGCCGAGCCGCCCGCGCGCCCCGCCGCACCGCGCTCACGACGCGCCCGCCGGCGCCTCCGGCCGGAGCAGCGGCGACGGCGGCTGCTGCCTCCGCGCCTCGAACACGCTCGCCCTCGCCGCGGGCTCGTCCAGCGACTCCAGCGCCTCGGCCACGGTCGAGAACACCCGGCCGCCGATGAACGCCTGGAGGAGCCCCGCCTCCTGCAGCCGATCCGCCACGCGATCCGAGGCCCGCGACAGGAGCGCCCGCGTCCCCTGCTCGCGCAGCTTCCCGAGCAACGCCCGGAACGCCTCGATGCCCGTGCAGTCGATGAGCGGCACCCCGGCGAGATCGAACACGAGGTGCCGCGGCAGCGGCCCCCCCTCGGCCAGCGACCGGATCTCCGTGTGCGACGCGAAGAAGATCGGCCCCTCCACCCGCACCACCGCGACGGGCGGCGTCGGCCCGAGCGACCGGCGCGCCGGCAGCTCGAGCAGCCGCGGCATCTCCTCCGGCTCGTCGGTCGCCGTCACCAGCGACACGTCCACCCGCCGCTGCATGTGGGCGAAGTGCACGAGCGACAGCACAAGGCCCATCAGCACCCCGCCGACGAAGTCGGTCGCGACGATCGACGCGGCCGTCGCCACGAACACGAACGCCTCGAACCGCGAGACCCGCCACATGAGCCGCACCTGCTGCCAGTTGATCAGCCGGTAGCCGACCACGAGCAGGATGCCGGCGAGCCCCGCGAGCGGCAGCCGCTCCACGAACGGCCGCGCCAGGTACAGCAGCCCGAGCAGCGTCACCGACTGCGTGAGCGCCGCGAGCCGCGTCGTCGCCCCGCACTGGAGCGCCGCCGACGACCGCACGATCGCGCCCGCGACCGGCATCCCGCCGATCATCGAGCTCACCATGTTGGCCACCCCCTGCGCCATCAGCTCCTGCTCGCTCGAGTGGCGCTTCGCGTTGCTCTGCGCGTCGATCGCCACCGCCGACAGCAGCGAGTCGATCGACGCGAGCAGCGCCAGCGCGATCGCCTCGGGCAAGATCGCGATGAGCTCGAGGCGGTCGAACGCCGGCAGCGAGGGCGCGGGGAACGACGCCGAGATGGGCCCGACCGACGCCGTGCCGGCGCCGAGCGCGCTCACGGCGAGGACCGCCGCCCCGAGGCCGATGAGCCCGCCAGGGAGCCGCCGGTGCAGCTTCGGCAAGAGCACCGTCGCCGCGACGACCAGCGCGCCGATGCCGACGGCGAACGGATCGACGTGCGCGAGCCAGCCCGTCCCCGGCAGCGAGGACACGAGCCGCATCTCCGCCGGCAGGCCCAGGAGCCGCGGGAGCTGCGAGTTGAAGACCAGCAGACCGACCGCGGCCATGAAGCCGCCGATCACCGAGACGGGGATCATGTGGATGAGCCGCCCCACCCGCGCGACCCCCATGAGCACCTGGAGGACGCCGCACAGGAACGTCGCGCATAACAGCCCGTGCGGCCCGTGCCGCTGCAAGATCTCGAAGGTCAGCGGCACCAGCGCCACCTCGGGCCCCGTGACCTGCAGCCGTGATCCGCCGAAGAGCGCCGCGATCACGCCGGTCACCGCGCCCGTGATGAGCCCGGCGCTCGCGGGTAATCCGCACGCCAGCGCGAGCGCGAGGTTCAGCGGCAGCGCCACGAAGGCCACGGTCAGCCCGCTCAGCAGGTTGTCCGCGAGGCTCCTGGGAGCGACCATCTCCTTCCAGGAGGTCACCGTGTCTGCCCACATCGAACGCCAGAAGTTCGGTTGGGCCGTCGTTGTCAGGGTAGGCGAGGGGGTCATGGGGCGCCGCAATTCACGCGATGTGCCAGGCCCGCGCCTCGCCGGAATCCCGCGTCCCCGCGCGCCGCCGCCGCCCGGCGTCTGGATCCGCCGACACTCGCTTGGGGGGCCCGGCCGACGCTGTCGGCGGTCTCCCACAGGGGCGCTCCTGATGTCTCGCGTCCTCGAAAAAGTGTGGAATGTCGGCGGCTCGTGCGTTCGATGACGCGCGAGATCATAGTCGGGGTCTCGCATGCGCCTCTTGACCCGACTCGTGCTGTCTCACACCGCCCCGGTGCTCGTGATGCTGGTCGCCCTCGGCGTGGTCCTCGGGTCGCTCGCCCAGATCACCTCGTCGCTGCAGAACCTCTTGAGCGACGAGACCGAGGAGCTCCGGCGCGAGGCGGCGCTCCACCACGCCGCCTGGGCGATGGGGCTCGCCATGCGGCGCGGCCAGGAGGCGTGCTCGCGCGGCGCGCCCTGGGACGAGGTCGCCCCGATCCTCCGCACGCGGATCGCCGCGCTGAAGGCGGAGGTCGGCGAGCCCGCCTTGCTCCCCTCGGACCCGATGCTCCCGTCGATCGACGGCCACCTCCAGCTCGCGCAGGGCGCGCTCGACGGGGGCACCTGCGGCCACCTCACCGACCCCGACGTCCAGCACGAGCGCGTGCGCCTCGACGAGCAGCTCACGGACGCGTGGGTCCTGCGCATCGGCGAGCTCCAGGCCCGCGTGCGCGTCAAGGAGGAGGACGCCCGCGGCGCCAGCGCCTCGGCGCTCTCGAACGGCCTCGCCATCTCCATCGCCGCCTGCGTCGTCGCCGCGCTCCTCGCGCACCGGATCGCGCGCACCGTCACCGAGCCGCTCGCGGCCATCGCCACGCAGGCGCAGCGCCTCGGCAAGGGCCAGTTCGACGCGGCCGCCGAGGTGCGCGGCCCCGCCGAGGTGCGCGACCTCGCCCGGGAGATCGAGACCATGCGCAGGCGCCTCGCCGAGATCGAGACGCTCAAGCAGGGCTTCCTCGCCTCCGTCTCCCACGAGCTGCGCACCCCGCTCACGAAGATCCGCGAGGCCATCTCCCTGCTCGAGGACGGCGTCGGCGGCGGCGCGCTGAGCGAGCGCCAGACCCGCATCCTCCACATCGCCCGCGTCGCCTGCGAGCGCGAGATCCGCATGGTGACCACCCTGCTCGACCTCTCCCGCCTCAGCGCCGGCTCCCCCATCCGCCTCCAGGACGGCTCCTCCATCGACGATCTGATCCGCAGCGCCGTGCGCGACGAGGAGGCGGAGGCGCGCGAGCGCGGCGTCTCCATCGAGGTCGAGACGCCGGGCGACGTCCCCCCGTGCAGCCTGGATGTGGCCCTTGTCGAGCGCGCCGTCGCGAACCTGGTGCGCAACGCGGCCTCCGTCTCCAAGCCCGGCCAGCGGGTGCTCGTGCGGCGCGAGCTGGCCGAGGACACGAGGGGCGGCCGGCCCGGCCGCCGGGTGACGATCAGCGTCACCGATCAGGGCCCGGGCGTCCCCGGGGAGATCCGGCAGTCGCTCTTCGAGGAGTTCAAGACGCAGCCGGTCGCGAACTCCCCGAAGCGCGTCGGCATCGGCCTCGGCCTGGCCCTCTCCCGCAAGATCGCCCGCGCCCACGGCGGCGACCTGGAGCTCGACGATCACGCCGCGAGCGCCGACGCCGGCGCGGGCCAGGACGCCCGCGCCGCGGGGGCCACCTTCCGCCTCTGGCTGCCGCTCTCGACCGAGCGCTCTTCCGAGCAAGCCCCCGCTGCGCTACACCCTGCTCCCGCGGTTCCATGAGCCCTGCCCGAAAGCCCCACGTGGTCATCGTCGACGACGAGCCGCACCTCTGCGAGCTGCTCGCCTTCCGCCTCGAGCACCACGGCTACCGGGTCACCACGGAGCTGACCGGCGCCGGGGGCATCGCCGCCCTCTCCCGCGAGCCCGTCGACGCGATGATCGTCGACCTCCGCCTCGACGACTGCGACGGGCTCGACGTGCTCAGCGAGGTGCAGAAGCGCTCCCCCGACGTGCCCGTCGTCATCCTCACGGCCCACGGCACCATCGAGATCGCCGTCGAGGCGATGAGGCGGGGCGCGTACGGCTTCCTCACGAAGCCGTTCCACGACCTCGATCTGCTCCAGAAGCTCGCGCACGCGGTCGAGAGCAGCTCGCTCCGCCGCGAGGTCGCCGGCCTGCGCCGCATCATCGGCGCCCAGAGCGACGAGCTGCGCCTGCTCGGGACGAGCGACCGCATCGCCGCCGTCCGCGAGATCATCTCCCGCGTCGCCCCCACCGACGCCACCGTCCTTTTGCTCGGCGAGTCCGGCACCGGCAAGGAGCTCGCGGCGCGCTCGCTCCACGCCCTCTCGCAGCGCCGCGGCAAGCCGTTCGTCGCGGTCAACTGCAGCGCCCTGCCGGCCGAGCTCCTGGAGAGCGAGCTGTTCGGCTACGTGCGCGGCGCGTTCACCGGCGCCACGCGCGACAAGGAGGGCCTCTTCGCCTCCGCCAACGGGGGCACCCTCCTGCTCGACGAGATCGGCGACGCCCCTCCCGCGGTCCAGGTGAAGCTCCTCCGCGTGCTGCAGGAGCGCCGCATCACCCGCGTCGGCTCGCTCAACGAGGAAGAGGTCGACGTCCGCGTCGTCGCCGCGACCAACCGCGATCTCCTCACCGAGGTCCGCGACGGCCGCTTCCGCGAGGATCTCTTCTATCGCCTGCACGTCGTCCCCATCGTCATGCCCCCGCTCCGCGAGCGGGTGGAGGACCTCCCCCTGCTCTGCGAGGTGTTCCTCTCCCGCGCCGCGGCCCGCCACGGCCTCTCCGAGCCCAAGCTCACCCCCGAGGCCCTGCGCGTGCTCCTCGCGCACCCCTGGCCCGGCAACGTCCGCGAGCTCGCCAACGTCATGGAAGGCGCCGTCCTGCTCTGCCGCGGCGAGCGCCTGCAGCCGCAGGACCTCAGCACCCTCCTCGTCCCCCCCGCCCGCAAGCTCGACGGCTGGTCGAGCGGCGCGGAGCCCGAGGACGCCGAGGCCCCGGCCATCTCGGACGCCGCGGGTGAGATCCTGTCGGTGGCCTTCGGCGACCCCGGCTCGGCGCTCCCGTCGCTCAAGGAGGCGCGCGACACGTTCGAGCGCGCCTACCTGGTCGAGGTGCTCCGCCGCGCCAACGGCAACGTCAGCGCCGCCGCGAAGCTCTCCGGCAGGAACCGGACGGACTTCTACGACCTCCTCCGCAAGCACGGCCTCTCCTCCGCCAGCTTCAAGGAGTGACGCCCTCGGCGGGCGGTGGCGCGCGGCGCCGGGCGGCGCTGCTATCGGGGCGTGTCGTCGCCGGCCGGGTGATCGATGAGGTAACGCCAGGTCCCGTCCGGCTGCCTTCGCACCACCTCCGCCGAGCGCGCCGTCTCGGTGACCTCCTCTCCGTCGGGGCCGACGAACGACAGGCGCCATTCGCCCTGCAGCAGGGCGATGTCCCCGGCCTGCATGCAGTAGTTGTTCTTCGACGCCATGCGGCCTCGCAGCGCGAGGAGGGCGCCGATCGCCTCCCGGATGGCGGGCGCGCCGGCGGCGCGCTGGCCCGGCGCCGGCGCCAGCACGGCCCCGGGCTCGTAGAGCGCCATGATCCGGTCGAGATCGCCGGCGTTGAAGGCGTCGGCGAAGATCGCGTTCATCTGCTGGGGTTCCTTGACGTCCATGCGTGACCTCCAGCGCTGACCGTGGCCCCCGGAGGCCGTGGCGTCCATGCACGAATCCTCAATTCACTCGTGCACCGGTGGAACGATCCGGGGGGTACAATCGACCGGTGATCGATCTCAACGAGATGGTCTGTTTCGCGCACGTCGTCGATCAGGGCAGCTTCGCCGCGGCCGCGCGCCGGCTCCGGATCCCGCCGTCCACGATGAGCCGGACGATCGCCGCGCTGGAGCGGCGCCTCGGCGCTCGGCTGCTCGAGCGCACCACGCGCAAGCTCCGGCTGACCGACGCCGGCGCGCAGTACCACGAGCGCTGCCGGCGCATCGTCGCCGAGGCGGAGGAGGCCGATCGCCTCATGGAGGCGCGCGCCTCGCGGGCGCAGGGCACGGTGCGCGTCTCCGTCCCGGAGGCGTTCGTCGAGCGGCTGCTCGCGCCGGCGGTGACTCGGCTCCTCGCGACCTACCCCGACGTCCGCGTCGAGTGCCTCACCGACGATCGCTATGTCGATCTCGTCGGCGAGCGCATGTTCGCCGTCACGCCGAGCGCGCGCGCCGCCCCGGCGCACGTCCGCGTCTTCCTGGACCTGCTTTACGAGCACGTGCGCCAGCACCCGCGGCTGCTCGACGCCGCCGCGTGACGCGCCGAGCCCATCATCACCGCTCCGCGGCGCGATGGACGTCGCAGGGATCGTGTCGAGCGGTGGACAGAGCCTCTGACGAACTCATCAGATAAAACGCGCGGAAACGGCACGACGCAGCGGCGCCGGAGGCCGCCGGGCCGTGGGGGGTGTGGTACAAGCGAACGGTCGCCATGACGGGACAGCGCGTGAGCCACCTCGATCGGAGCGGGGAGCGGAGGCCGGCATGAGCCGGGTCGAGGCGGCGAGCGCCGGAGACGGGCTGGACCCGGCCGGCGCCGCGCTCTCGGGCGGCGGGGAGATGGGGGCGCTGATTCGCTCGATCGACTGGTCGCGGACGGCGCTCGGCCCCGTCGAGGCGTGGCCCCAGTCGCTGCGCACCGCGCTCTCCATCCTGCTCTCGTCCGAGCACCCCATGTTCCTCTGGTGGGGCCGAGAGCTCATCCAGTTCTACAACGACGGCTACCGCCCCATCCTCGGCTCCAAGAAGCACCCGGCCGCCATGGGCCAGGCGGGGCGCGCGTGCTGGAAGGAGATCTGGGACGTCATCGAGCCGATGATCGAGAAGGTCTTCGCCGGAGGGGCCACGTACCTCCGGGACGGCCTGCTCATCCTCGATCGGAACGGCTTCCTGGAAGAGTGCTATTTCAACTACGGCTACAGCCCGATCCGGGACGAGCGAGGCGCTGTCGCGGGCGTCTTCGTGGCGTGCTCCGAGAGCACCGGGCACATCCTCGGGCAGCGCCGGCTGAAGCTCCTCGCGGCGCTCGGAGCGAGGGTGGCCGACGCCAAGAACGTCGAGGATGCCTGTCGGGTCATGCTGGACACCGTGGCGGAGGCCGGGCGCGACCTGCCGTTCGCGCTGCTCTACGTCGCCGACGAGGGTGGCGCGCAGGCCCGGCTCGCGGCGACCGCCGGGCTCGACCCGGGCCACGCCGCCGCGCCGGCGGCGGTGAGCCTCGACGCCGCCAGCGCGGCGCCGTGGCCGCTGCATCGCGCGCTGTGCGAGGAAGCGGAGGTGGATCTCGCCGAGTTGCCCGCGGGCGTCGGCCCCCTCCCGGGCGGGCCGTGGCCGGACGCCGCGCGCCGGGCGGTGGTGCTGCCGCTCCCCCGCGCCGGCGCCGGCGGGCGGGCGGCCGGGTTCCTCGTCGCCGGCGTCAGCCCCCGGCTCGTGCTGGACGACGACTACCGCGCCTTCCTGCGGCTCGTGGCCGGCCATTGCGCGACGGCGATCCAGAGCGCCCGGGCCAGCGAGGAGGAGCAGCGCCGGCAGCAGGCGCTCGCCGAGCTCGACCGCGCGAAGACGGCCTTCTTCAGCAACGTCAGCCACGAGTTCCGGACGCCGCTGACGCTGATCCTCGGGCCCGTGGAGGACGGCCTCTCGGACGCCGAGCAGCCGTTGCCTCCGCGGCAGCGCGAGCGCCTCGCGATCGTCCACCGCAACGGCCTCCGGCTCCTCCGGCTCGTCAACACGCTGCTCGACTTCTCGCGCATCGAGGCGGGCCGCGTCCAGGCGAGCTACCAGCCGACCGATCTCGGCGCCTTCACCGCGGACCTGGCGAGCTCGTTCCGCTCGCTCCTGGAGCGGGCCGGCCTCTCCCTCACGGTGGACTGCCCGCCGCTCGCCGAGCCGGCCTACGTCGACCGGGAGCTCTGGGAGAAGATCGTCCTCAACCTCGTCTCGAACGCCTTCAAGTTCACCTTCACGGGGGGCGTCCGGGTCTCGCTGGAGGCGGCCGGCGGGCGGGCCGTCCTGTCGGTCGAGGACACCGGCACCGGCATCCCGGAGGCCGAGCTGCCGCACGTGTTCGAGCGGTTCCACCGCGTCGAGGGGGCCAGGGGCCGCAGCTACGAGGGCAGCGGCATCGGCCTCGCCCTGGTGCAGGAGCTGGCGAAGCTCCACGGCGGCGCCGCGGCCGTGGAGAGCCGCCTGGGCGAGGGCAGCCGCTTCACGGTGTCCATCCCGCTCGGCACGGCGCACCTGCCCGAGGACCGCGTCGCTCGGGCCTCGCCGCCGGCCGCGGGCGGGCGGGACGCCGCGCCCTTCCTCGACGAGGCCGCGCAGTGGCTCCGCGGCGAGCAGGCGCCGGCGTCCCGGCCGGCGGCCGAGGGGCCGGCCCGGAAGCTGCCGGGGCGCGTCCTCGTCGCCGACGACAACGCGGACATGCGCGAGTACGCGCTGCGGCTGCTCGTGGCGGAGGGGTGGACGGTGGAGGCCGCGGTCGACGGTCGAGCCGCCCTGGAGCGCGCCCGCGCCCACCCTCCGGATCTCGTGCTCACCGACGTGATGATGCCGCGGCTCGACGGCTTCGGCCTGCTCAGGGCGCTGCGCGCCGACGAGCGCACCCGCGGCGTGGCCGTGGTGATGCTCTCCGCGCGCGCGGGCGAGGAGGCGCGCGTCGACAGCCTCGAGGCCGGCGCCGACGACTTCCTCGTGAAGCCGTTCTCCGCGAAGGAGCTCCTCGCGCGGGTGCGCGTCCACGTCGAGCTCGCGCGCCGCCGGCGCGAGGCCGAGGGGCAGCGCCAGTACCTGAACGACCTCTTCATGCAGGCCCCCGGGCCCATCGCCATCCTCCGCGGGCCGGAGCACGTCTTCGAGGTGGTCAACCCGCTCTACCAGCGGCTCGTCGGCGGTCGCGCGCTCGTGGGCGAGCCCATCCGGGCCGCCCTGCCCGAGCTCGAGGGACAGGGCATCTGGGAGCTCCTCGACGCCGTGGTCCGCACCGGCGAGCCCATCGTCGGCGAGGAGCTCCCGGTGCGGCTCGACCGCCGGGGCGACGGCACGACGGAGGAGGTCTTCTTCAACTTCGTCTACCAGCCGCTGCGCGATCGCGACGGCGCGGTCGAGGGCGTCTTCGTGTTCGCGTTCGACGTGACCGACCAGGTGCGCGCCCGGCGGCGCGTGGAGGCGCTCGTCGCGGCGCTCAAGGTCGCCGATCAGCGCAAGGACGAGTTCCTCGCGATGCTCGCGCACGAGCTCCGGAACCCGATGGCGTCGATCAGCCTGTCGCTGACGCTGCTCGACGACGTGGACGGCGACGGGCCCACGTCGGCGCGCTTCCGGGAGATCGCGCGGCGGCAGATGGGCCACCTGGTGCGGCTGGTGGACGATCTGCTCGACGTGTCGCGCATCACGCGCGGCACGGTGGAGCTGCGCCTCGGGGACGTCGATCTCGCGGCCGTGGTGCACGACGCCGCCGCCGCGGCGAGGCCGGCCCTCGAGGCCCGGCGCCATGCGCTCTCGGTGTCGGTGGGGCCCGGGGGCTTCGGCATGCGGGCCGACGCGACGCGGCTGGAGCAGGTGGTGACGAACCTCCTGACCAACGCCGCGAAGTACACCCCGCCGGGGGGCTCGATCTCGGTGCGCCTCACGCGCGAGGCGGCGGGCGGCGCGCCCGAGGCCGCCGTGCTGCGGGTGCGCGACACGGGCCGCGGCATCCCGTCGGCGATGCTCGAGAAGGTGTTCGATCTGTTCACGCAGGTCGACCAGACCATCGACCGGCGCACGGGCGGGCTGGGGCTCGGGCTCACGCTGGTGCGTCGGCTCCTGGAGCTGCACGGCGGCAGCGTGATCGCGGCGAGCGCCGGGCCGGACCAGGGCAGCGAGTTCACCGTGCGCCTGCCGCTCGGCCCGGGCGCGGCGCCGCAGCCTGCCCCGAGCGCCGGGCCGCTCGCGCGGCGCGACCGGCCGCCGCCAGCGCCGCGCGAGGGGCCGCCGCCAGCGCCGCGCGAGGGGTCGCCGCCGACTCCGGCGCCGCGCGCCGAGGCGCCGGACGCGGCGGCCGACCGGCGCCGGGTGCTCGTCGTGGAGGACGCGGAGGACGTGCGCCGGGTGATGCGGGCGTACATCGAGGCGCTGGGGCACGAGGTGACGGTGGCGGTGGACGGGCTGGAGGGCGTGACGAAGCTGCTGGAGCTGCGCCCCGAGGTGGCCTTCGTGGACATCGGCCTGCCCGGCATCGACGGTTACGAGGTCGCCCGGCGGGCGCGGGCCGCGCCGGGCGGCGAAGCGCTCTACCTCGTGGCGCTCTCGGGCTACGGCGGGCCCGACGATCAGGCCAGGTCCAGGCGGGCCGGCTTCGACCGGCACCTGATCAAGCCCGTGGGCGGCGCCACGCTGCAGGACGTGCTCACCGCGCCGCGCACGTAGCCGCGCGGCGCGCGTGACGCGAGAGGACCCCCCCGAGGCCGAGCCGCCATCGCCTGGGGGCTTGACCGTCCGGACCCCCGATTGTATAACTAATTGGTTTTTATACCAAGGAGTTATGCAATGACCCCGTCCGAGCGCCTCGACGCAACGTTCGCTGCGCTCGCCGATCCGACACGGCGAGCGATCCTCGCGCGCCTCGCGTCCGGCGAGGCGTCGGTGACCGAGCTGGCGAAGCCGTTTGCGATGAGCCAGCCCGCGATCTCCAAGCACCTCAAGGTGCTGGAGCGCGCGGGCCTGATCTCGCGCGGCCGCGACGCGCAGCGGAGGCCTTGCCGGATCGAGGCCAAGCCGCTCGCGGACGCCAGCGGCTGGCTCGACAACTACCGCCGCTTCTGGGAGGGCAGCTACGAGCGCCTCGACGACCTGCTGGAGGAGCTGAAGGAACGGGAGAGCAAGGGGGAGCGCTCGACGCGTTAGCTCCGGGCGTCAGAAACCCCCCAGGATCCTCTGCGATGGCGAGGCGGACGCGGACGAAATATCAATCATTTCAATCTGTTCGCCGTCGCTACGACGACAGATCCCCCGCGCGCTCGGTCGAGAGCGGCAGCTCGACGCAGAAGGTCGAGCCCCGGCCGACCTCGCTCGACACGCGGATTCGGCCGCCGTGCGCCTCGACGATGGTGCGGGTGATGTAGAGGCCGAGCCCGAGCCCCCCGAAATGCTTCGACGAGACGCCGCGGCGAAATCGTTCGAAGAGCTGCGCCTGCACTTCGGCCGGGATCCCGATCCCGCGGTCCGTCACCGAGAGCCGCGCGACCCGATCTTCCTGGGTGACGGCGATGTCGATCGGCTGGCGTTCCCCGAACTTGAGCGCGTTGGTGAGGAGGTTGGTCACGACCTCCTCCAGGCGGTGCGGGTCCCACCGGCCGATGACCGGCTGCTCCGCGCGCACGGCGACCGCGCTGCCTGACTGCGTGATCTGATGGCCGAGGAGGGCGACGACCTCGTCCACGAGCGCGCGCAGCTCGACGGGCGCTGTGCACAGCTCGAGCCTCCCCGCCTGGATCCGGGAGACGTCGAGGAGCATATCGACGAGGTCGGTGAGGCGCTTGACCTGGCGGACAGAGAGGGCGACCGCGGATCGCACGCGCTCGAGGTCCGTGCCCCGCGCGAGCCTTTGCCCCAGCGATTGAATAGCGAGCTGCAGGCTGGTGAGCGGGGCGCGGAGCTCGTGCGAGGCGATAGAAAGGAACTCGTCCCGCAGGCGCACGGCCTCCTCCGCTGCCGTGCGCGCCCGCCGCTCGTCCAGGAGGAGCTGATCGCGCCGCTGCTCGGCGCGCACGCGCGCGGTGATGTCGCGGAAGCTCCAGACCCGCCCGACCACGCGCCCGCCGAGGCGCTGGGGCTGCGAATAACGCTCGAAGACGCGACCGTCCGCGAACGGGATGGTATCGACGCTGGACTCCTCGGGCGAGGCATAGAGGGCGCGGATCCTTTGCAGGAACCCCTCGGGATCGAGGACCTGGTCGCTGGCGAACGTACGGAACGTGTCGTCCGACCCGGTGGAGAGGATCTCGTCCGGGATGCGCCACATCGCCGAGAACCTGTGGTTCTGACGCACGACGCGCTGCTCGTCGTCGACGACGAGGATGCCGTCCGCCGTCGATTCGAGCGTGGCCTCGAGGAGCGAGTAGGAATGGCGGAGCACCTCCTCGGCGCGCCGTCGCTCCGCGTTCTCCTGCTGCAGATCCGCATAGAGGCGCGCATTCTCGATGGAGCTGGCCGCCTGGGCCGAGAGGAGCCGGATCACCTCGACGCGATCGGGGGTGAAGGCAGCGCGGGTGAGGTCGTTTTCGAGATAGATCACGCCGGCGAGGTGGCCCTTGTAGACGATGGGCGCGGCGAGCGAGGAGCGCGGCGCACCGCCGGCGAAGCAGGGATCGCGCCCGAACGGCCCGTCCATCGCGAGGTCGCCGAGCAGGACGGTCTCGCGCGTCCGCGCCACGTACGTGACGACGCTGGCGGGCAGGTCCTTGCGGCCCTCGAGGGGCGCCGCGCCGAGCACGTGGACCGACGCATCCCGGATGTGGTGCTCGGCCTCGACGACGAGCCGTCCGTCACGCAGGAGCAGGAGGACGCCGCGCCGCGCGCCGGCGTTCTCGACCATGATGCGCATGAGCGCGTCGAGCAGGCGGTCGAGGACGATCTCGCCCGAGATGGCTTGGGAAGCTTTGAGCACCGAGCCGACGTCGAGCGCGGCGCCGGCCTGCGGGCTCCTCTCGCCGCGGAGGTCCTC
Source organism: Sorangium cellulosum So0157-2 (assembly GCF_000418325.1). Lineage (GTDB taxonomy): Bacteria > Myxococcota_A > Polyangia > Polyangiales > Polyangiaceae > Sorangium > Sorangium cellulosum_D. The sequence goes on along the minus strand of NC_021658.1, from coordinate 8,895,199 downwards.
GCCCGGGATGAGGTCGGGGTACGCGCGCTCGAGGCGCCGCATCGCCTCCGTCGCGCCCCAGCGGCCGTACGCCCTGTGCGCCTTGGTCAGGTAGGCGCCGGCGATGGTCTCCTTGCCGAGCGCGCGGAAGCAGAGGCCCGCGAGCTCGTTGCCGAGCGCCTCGTCGTGGAGATAGCCGCCGCGCTGCGCGAGCGCGATCGCCTCGTCGTAGCGGTCCCCGGCGGCGCGCGCGTCGCCGCGGGCGCGCTCGAGCTCGGCGAGGAGGAGGGCGCGGCGGTGCGCCAGGTTCTCCGGGCAGAGGTCCGCCCAGCGCGAGAGTTTTTCGGCGGAGACCTCGGCGCGGGCGAGGAAGAGCGCGCGCTCCTCCGGGGAGACGACGTCCGCCGCCTGCGTGAACGCGACGCCTGCGTAGCAATGGAACGCGGGGGTGCCATGCCAGGCCGCCACGGCCGGGATTTCCATGTTCGGCAAGAGCGCAGCGCGCGCCGCTTCCTCGAACGCCCCCTGGAAGACGCAGAGGACGACGATGTAGAAGTGGGCGAAGAAGAACGAGGCCTGGTTGTCGATGCGGCGGGACTCCTCGATCACCTCGTCGATATCGACCCACGCCCCCTTGAGCGTGGCGGGGCGCTCGGTCTCGACCGAGAGTTGGTGCGCCATCTGTCCGACCGCGCCGACCGCCCAGGTGATGGCATTGAACTCGTCGAGCTTGCGCATCGGCTGGTAGCTCTGCGCCTCGGCGAGGAGGTCGGAGAGCGGGAGGCCGCGCAGGAGGCTGTTCGTGATGCCATTGGCCGTGTTGTAGAACGACCAGATGTACTGGCCCGTTTCGAGCCCGGCGTGCATCCCGGCGACCAGCGACGCCTTGCAGGTGGCGTAGCCCTCTCGCCAATGCTGCACGAAGGCGCCCCACATATTGCGGAGCATCGCCTCGGACTTCTTGTCCGTGTAGCGGTCCGCGAGGTCGACGGCGGCGCGGCCGAAGCGGTAGCCGAGCGCGATGTCGCCGCGGGCGCAGAGGAGCATCCCGAAGTTCATGCAGCCGAAGATCGAGTTCTTCGAGAGCCCGTGGCGCAGCGTGCTCTCGAGGATCTGTGCGACCGTGATGCCGAGGTTGTTCGTGGCCAGGAAGTAGCAGGGGAGAAAGAGCTCCTGGAGCACGTCCTGCATGGCGAGGATCTCCGGGTCCGCGAGCGGCGGCAGGCCTGGCAGCGCCTCGATCGTCCTTTCCCGGACGAGATCCATCGTCGCCCGCACCTGGGCGTCGAGCGTGACGTCGTCCGGGAAGGGAGGCAGGTCGATCCCGAACGGGCGCAGGGCCTCGAGCCCCTCCGCGAGCGCGGCTGGCAGGTCGTTCTTGAGCACCTGCACGTTCATCTTGAGCCGCAGCACCTCGGTGCGATCGAGCCGGCTCGCGGCCCGCTCCAGGCCATCGGCGAGGATCGCGAGGGCGTCGTCATGCCGGCCGCAGAGCGAGAGCATCAGGGCGGTTCTCTTCGCGTACTCGAGGCGGAGCGGGTACTGTGACGCCCAGGCGTCCTCCGGAAGGCGGAGGAGGCCGAGCTGCAGGTAACGCAGCGCGGCCCCGAAGGCGGCCGAGTCCTCGGCGCGGCATGCGGCCTCGAGGTTCATGCGGGCGAGGTGCAGGCGCTCCGCGGGGTCCGACACGAGGTCGCCTGCGCTGTTCAGGTGGCGGACGACGTCGAAGAGGCTCTGGCTCTCCGAGAGGTCCAGCTTGCCCGCGAGCAGCCGGCCGATCCGGAGGTGGAAGGCGGGTCGGTCCACCTCCGGGATCATCGCGTAGGCGCCCTCCTGGACCTTGTCATGGGCGAAGCGGTAGCCGCCGCGCCCGGCGATCACGAGCCCCTCGCTCACGGCGAGATCGAGGCGGGCGTACGCGTCTTCCGTCGAGCACTCGTTCACCGCGGCGAGCACGTCGAGGTCGAACCGGTTGCCGATCGCCGCGGCGAGGTTGAGCGCCTTTACCGTCGCCGGCGGCAGGCGCGCGATGGTGCGCACCATGAGATCTGCGACGTTGTCCGTGTACCGGAGCGCGTCGATCGCGGCGAGGTCCCAGCGCCAGCCTGATCCGGCTGCGTACGCGAGGACGCCGTGGTCGTGCAGCGACCGGACGAACTCCTTGACGAAGAACGGGTTGCCGCAGGTCTTCTTCTGCACCGCATCGGCGAGCGGCCCACAATCGCTGCGCTTGAGGCTATCCGAGAGCATCTCGATCAGGTGCGGGCGCGCGAGCGGGGCGAGGACGATGTTGCGCACGACGAGCCCGGCTCGCTTGAGCTCCTCGATCGCCAGGACGAACGGGTGCCCGGGCGATACCTCGTTGTCACGGTAAGCGCCGCAGAAAAAGAGCGCATCGAGCGAGTCGTCGGCGAGGAGCGCGCGGAGCAGCACGAGGCTCGCGGGGTCGATCCACTGAAGATCGTCGAGGAACAGGACGAGCGGGTGCGCGCGCCGCGCGCACGCCGAGACGAACAGCAAGAAGCACCGGTTCAGGCGGTTTTGCGCCTCGATCGGGCCGAGCGCCGGGACGGGCGACTGCGGGCCGATCACGTGGCCGAGCGACGGGATGACGTCGCAGACGACCTGCGCGTTCGGCCCGAGCGCCTCGAGGAGCGCGCTCCGAAAGCGGAGGATGCGCGCATCGCTCTCGGTGAGGATCTGCCGCACGAGGCCGTCGAACGCCTGGATCACCGCGCTGTAGGGCGCGCCGCGGTTGTATTGGTCGTATTTGCCGCTCGTGAAATAGCCCTTCTGCCGCGCGAGTGGCTTCAAGATCTCGTGCACGAGCGAGGACTTCCCGATCCCCGAGTAGCCGGAGACGATGACGATCTCACGGCTGCCCTCGAGCGCGCGCTCGAACGCGGCGGTGAGCGTCTCGATGTCATGCTCGCGGCCGTAGAGCTTCTGGTGGATCCGGAAGAGGTCCTGACGATCGCGCTGGCCCGCGACGAAGGGCTCGATCGTCCCCGTGCCGCGCAGAGCCTCGCGACAGCGTTCGAGGTCGGCGAGCAGGCCCTCGGCGCTCTGGTAACGCTCCTCGGCGTTCTTCGCGAGCAGCTTGAGCACGACGTCGGAAACGGCCTCGGGGATGGTCGGATCGACGCGGGACGGCGGCGCGGGCGAGAGGGCGAGGTGCGCGTGAATGAGCTCCATCGGGTCCAGGGCCTCGAAGGGGCGCTGACCCGTGAGCATCTGGTACAGGATGACGCCGAGCGCGTAGAGGTCGGTCCGGTAGTCGACGCCGCGGTTCATGCGGCCTGTCTGCTCGGGGGAGACGTAGGGCAGCACCTCGGCGATGACCGCCGGCGCGTAGAGCCGTTCGTGCGCGCGGGTGATCTCGGCGTCGACGCCGAACCCATTGATCTTGACCGCGCCGCGCGCGCCGACGAGCACGTTCTGCGGGCGCAGATCGCGGTGGACGAGCCCGGCCGCGTGGACCGCGGCGAGACCTTCTGCGAGCGCGGCCGCGAGATCGAGCGCCTCGCCGACCGGCATCCTGCGTGACGGGCGCGCGGCGAGGATCCGCGCGAGATCGCGGCCCGGGAAGTCCTCGAGGACGACGATCAAGGAGCCGGCGAGCGCCTCGACGCCGCGCAGCGCGACGAGGCGGGGCGAGGCGAGGCGCGCGGCGCGCTCGTACTGGTGCTTGAAGCGCGCGATCTCGGCGCCGGTCGCTCTTTCCGCGCGCAGGATTTTCAGCAAGACAGGGACGCTGTCGCCTTCGCGGTATGCGCGGTACAGGGTGAAATCGACGGTTTCCTCGATCTTCTCGCGGAGCAGGTAGCCTCTCTCGACGATCATCGCAAACCTTGCTCGCTCGCCCGTTAAGGCGACGCACTGCGACCAGCTAATTTTATATTCCAAAGGGTGTGACTTGGCACCGGGGCAGCTTGGACCACGCCCAGTTCGCGCGACTCTTGGGTGTGCGGGCGCGTGAGGTCGTCAGGACACTCCGAACGCCGCCCTGGAGCCTGGACGCTCGGCGCACCCCTTGGCGGCCAGGGGGCCCATGGGAGAGGGTTCTGCCTCTCCCGGAGCTTGACGGCCAGCCCGCCGTGCTACGCACGGGCGAAGGAGCGCGTCTTCCCGACCCGACGCGCGATCCCTGGTGGAGCGCCTGCTCTGGAAGCGGAGCGTCGTCGTCGATCGCGGACCGCTGCGCACCGCGCTGAAGATGCTCCACGAGGCGAGCGGCCCAACGTGCTCCTCATCACCGGCGAGACGAAGAGCGGCAAATCGAAGAGCGCTGATCTCGTCACGTGTGCGTGCTCGGGACCGGCCAGTCAGCGTGGTGTAGACAATATTTACACAGTTGAGTGAGCTCGTTGGATCGATTGGTTTTATAGGCGGATCAGCGGATCGTGCTTTTGTAAGTTTTATCAACTGCCGGTCGTTGGTGGGAGAATATTGACGGGTCGGAATGGCATTGCGCGGGCTATTCTCCTGCCGTCGTAGATCTGCTGCGTCGATCCCGATGGCCGGCGCTTCGGCGCGATCGCCAGTTGGACTTCGACTCTCGCTCGCGGGTTCCTTCGGGAAATACACCTACACGGGGGGATCGCCCGGCTGGGACGACGTCCCTGGCGTCGACGGCGACACGCTTTTCGTCGGGGCTCGCGCCGGGGCGAGCCTCCAGGGGAGCGACGGATCGCGCCGGTTCGGCGCCGCGGAACAGCCCGCCAGAGAAGCCCGACGCCGTGACAGGGGTGGCGAGCCGGCGTCGCGCTCCTCAGGCGCGCGTCGGGCTTTCCTCGCCGCGGCACCTCGCGCGCGCGCGCTCGAGCGCCGGCCGCGCGGCCAGCCGCTCCTGGTAGGCGGCGAGCGCGTCGGGCAGCGCCTTGCCGAGCGCGCCGCGGTAGATCCCGATCGCGGTGCTCACCGAGATGTCGGCGAGCGTGAGGCGCTCCCCGGCGAGGAACGGCCTGTCGTCGAGCAGGCCGGCCGTGAAGCGCAGGGCCCGCTCGACGTTCGCCTCGTGCGTGACGACCGACCAGCTGCGCTTGTCCGCCTCCGGCGCGCCGAAATGCGCGGTCAGCAGGGCGTTCACCCCCGCCCCGATCGCGGCTTCGCCGAACACGGTCATCTGCAGCACGCGCGCGAGCGCCGGATCGTCCTTGTCGGGCAAGAGCGGCGTGGGCCCGTATTTCTGCGCCAGGTAGAGCATCATCGCGACGGACTCGTGGATCGCCACGCCGCCCTCGTCCTCGAGGAACGGCACGTTGGCGAGCGGATGCAGCGCGCGATAGGCCTCGCTCGGCGGATACGAGATCATCTCGACCTCGTAGGGCAAACCCATCTCCTCGCACTGCCACATCACCCGCAGGCCGCGGGCCCCGCGCGCGAAGTTGTAGACCTTGATCATCGGTGATCTCCTCGATCGCGACCCATGGTTTCGCGGGGCGGGCTGGCCGTGGTTCGGCCGGAGGCATGGAGGCGGGGAGGCGGGAGAGCGATCGATGCTCTCCCCGCCTCCCCGCCTTCATGGGGGCTCTTCCAGGCGGCGCGCCCGCGCCCCGCCGGCTACGGCTGGATCGCCTTGGGATCCATCCACATGACCTCCCAGTGGTGGCCGTCCACGTCGTAGAAGCTCCATCCGTACATGAAGCCGTGATCCTGCGGGTCCAGCGCGTGCGACCCGCCCGCCGCGATCGCCTTCTTCACCATGTCGTCGACCTCGGCCCGGCTGCTGCACGAGAGCGCGAAGAGCCCTTCCGTGTGCGTGCTCGTGCTGCAGATCTCCTTCTTCGTGAACGTCTTGAAGAACGACTCCGCGAGGAGCATGACATAGGCCTCCTCGCTGACGACCATGCAGGCGGCCTTGTCGTCCGTGAACTGCGGGTTGAACTCGAACCCGAGCTTGCTGAAGAACTCCATCGATCGCTTCAGGTCGCGGACGGACAGGTTGACGAAGAGCTTGCGGGGGGTGTTCGTGGTCATGGCTGCTTCTCCTTTACCGTGATGGACTCTCGTGAACCGTGAAGCTCATCGGCCCTGCGACGACGGGCTCGCGGTCAGCGCGCGCACGCGGCGGTCGCGCAGCCAGAGCCCCGCCCAGAGGAACGCGGCCACGTAGATGGGGAAGAGGGTGTGGCTGAAGAGCGGGTTCTCGACCCGCACGTGGATCGCGATCGCGCCGCCCAGGTAGCCGGTCCACAGGATCGCCCCGAGCACCGCGGTCCGCGGGATCAGGTAGGCCACGAGGCAGGCGATCTGGAGGTAGCCGAGGGTGGGGACGAGGTGCGCCGGGAACCCGAGCTCGGCGGTCGACGCCTCCGCGGGGAACAGCTTCAGCACCTTCACCGCGGCGTCGAACGTCAGGAACAGGATGGCCAGCCCGCTCAGGACGCGGCCCGCCCACACGGCTCGCCTGGACGGCGCCGCGTCGGGGGCCGTCGCCTCGGCCTGGGGCCGGGTCACGAGATTCTGGTCACGATGATCGATGCTGGCGACGTTCGCGGTCATGGGTGCCTCCGTGCTGGATTCACCCCCATAGACCCCCGGCCCCGCCAGGAATCATCGGTCGCTCAGAAAAAAGATCGTCGCGCCGTCGCTGGCCCGGCGCCCGCGGCGATCCGGCCAGGCGCCCGCGGTCAGGCCGGCGGGGCGCCCGCGCTCAGGCCGCGGCGGGCGGCCCGCGGCTAGGCCGGTAAATCGAGCGGCAGGCCGAACCGCGGGAAGAGCGTCTCGGTGTCGAGGAAGGACGTCATGCTGACGATGCGGTCCCCCGCGACGTCGAGGACGATGAGCGCCCAGGCCCGGTGGCCGCCCTCCGGCGCCGGGCGGTACTGCGCGAACGCGGGCGCGCCGCTGGCCGCCGTCGGGATGAGCCGCGACCCGCGGCAGCCCGCTCCCGGGCCCACGAGCCAGGCGCGGATCGACTCGTGGCCGCGGAGCCACAGGGTGAACGGCGGCATCGACAGGGTCGCGTCCTGGTGCAAGAGCGCCGTGAGCGCGTCGACGTCGTACCGCTCGAAGGCGTTGACGTAGCGGTCGAGCAGGGCGGACTGCGGCTCCGGCAGCGAGGGGCGCGCGTCGCCGAGATCGCGGCTCGCGAGCGTCGCCCGCGCGCGCTGGAGCGCGCTGTTGATCGCGGCGACCGAGGTGTTGAGGCTGTCGGCGACCTCCGCGGCGGACCAGCCGAGCACCTCCGTGAGCAGCAGCGCGGCGCGCTGCTTCGGCGGCAGGTGCTGGAGCGCCGCGACGAACGCGAGGCGGATGCTCTGGCGGAGCATCGCCCGCTCCGCGGCGTCGATGTCCGCCGGCAGGGCGTGCGCGTCGGGGACGGGCTCCAGCCAGTGGGTGCGCGGGCGCGTCTCGAGCGCGTCGTCGACGGTGCCGACCGGGCCTTCCTCGATGGGGCGCGCCCGGCGCGCGCGGTCGCCCCGCAGGTCGATGCAGACGTTCGTCGCGATGCGGTACAGCCAGGTGCGCAGCGACGAGCGCCCGTCGAACTTATCGAGGCTCCGCCAGGCGCGCACCATCGTCTCCTGGACGGCGTCGTCGGCGTCGACCACCGAACCCAGCATCCGGTAGCAGTGTCCAGTGAGCGCCGCGCGGTGTTCTTCGAGTTGGGCTACACTCTCCGACATCGGCCGGACCCTATCATCGGCTCTCCGGCGGGTCCACGGTCAACCGCGCTCGGCGCGGAGCCTTCGTGTCTCGGGTGTGGGCCAAAGGACGCTCCCGAGCCAGCCCCGGAACACCCTCGCTCCGTGCAACGGCGCCAGAGCGCCGGAGCCCGCCGACGAGCGCGACGGGGGCGCTCCAAAAAGCGACGGAAGATGGCAATCGCTGCCTCGTCGAGGGAATGACGGTTCCCGCGACTCGCGACTTCGGCGATCCTGCGTTCGATGAGCATCGACCGCGCCGTGCTGGAGCAGCTCGATCGGGTCGGCGGCCGCCTGGCGGACGGCAAGGCCCTCAAGCTGCTCGACGACATCGCCTGGCCGCGCGAGGTGGAGGAGCGCTTCTTCGCCGCCGGCGAGGACCGCCTCCCCGAGGTCGAGCACCGCGTCGATCGCGACGGCCTCGCGCGGCGCGTCGCCGAGCTGCGCGAGCTCCTCGGGTCCATCGACGGGGACGCGCCGGCGCTCGACTGGCTGCGGGACAACGTCCGCGCGCAGATCCAGGCCGCGGAGCTGCTCGAGGCCGCGGGCACCGCCGCGTTCTCCGCGCGGTCGCAGCAGCTCTACGGCGGCGCGCGCTCGCGGTTCTTCGGCGGCTCGCTCAGGAACATCGACCTCGCCGAGCACCTCGCCGAGCGCCTGCGCGTCCACGGCTGGGACGAGGCCAGCGATCCCGAGGAGGACCCGCTCGACGCCGGCGCGCTCCGGGACATGCTCGCCGCCCGCGTGGCCGCCCGGGCGCCGCGGCTCGACATCGAGGTCACCCTCGACCCGCGCGTCACGGCCAAGGTGGTCGCCGGCATGAGCCGGGTCCGCATCCGGCCGGAGGCGACCTTCGCGGCCTGGGAGGCCGAGGGGCTGTGGCACCACGAGGTCGAGACGCACGCGCTCACCGCGCACAACGGCGCGGCGCAGCCGCGGTGCGCGTTCCTGCGCTCGGGCGGCCCCCGCACCACGCGCACGCAGGAGGGGCTCGCCATCTTCGCCGAGCTCTACAGCCGCTCGCTCTCCATCGGCCGCCTCACCCGGCTCGCCGAGCGGGTGCGGCTCGTGGACATGGCCGAGCAGGGCGCGAGCTTCCTCGATCTCTACCGCCACCTGCGCGAGCGCGGGGCCGAGCGCCGCGACGCCTACTTCGACGCCCAGCGCGTGTGCCGCGGCGGGCTCGTCGAGGGCGGCGCGCCGTTCACCAAGGATGCCTGCTACCTGGCCGGGCTGCTCGAGGTCTACGCCTTCCTGGCCGCGGTCCTTCGCGGCGGGCTGCGCGACGAGGTGGAGCTGCTCGTGTGCGGCCGGATCGCGCTCGACGACATCGCGGTGCTGGCGGAGCTGCGCGCCGCCGGCGTGCTGGAGCGGCCGCGCTACCTCCCGGGCTGGCTGCGCGCCTGGCAGACGCTGCTGCCGTACTTCGCGTTCACGTCGTTCATGGACGGCATCGATCTCGGCCCGGTGGAGCGACACTTCCAGGAGCTCCTCCGCGTGGCCGCCGACGCGCGGCCGGCCGGGGAGGGGAAGCGGCGCCGCGGCCGGCCGCGCGAGGGGTGAGCGGCGAGCCGGCGCGTGGACCGCCGGCGAGGCTGTTTCCTGCGGAGCGGAGGTCTCGTGCTCTCGGACACCCGCGCCTTGACCCGGCCCTGTCGAGGGGTGACGCTGCGCGCATGATGCAGGCCCACTTCCGCTGCGCGCGCCCGCGCGCGGCTGCGGCGCGCCGTCGTGTCGTCGCGTGGGCGCTCGGCCTGGCTGCCGCGGCGCCCGCGCCCTCCGTGGCCGCGGAGCCGCCCGCGCCTCCCGCGGCGGCCGCGCCTTCCGCGGTCGCGGAGCCGCCCGCGCCTTCCGTGGCCGCGGAGCCGCCCGCGGCGCCCGCGCCTCCCGCGGCGCCCGCCTCGACCCCGGCGCCGGCGCCCCCTGTCGCGCCGGCCGTGGCGGGGGTCCCGCCCGGGGCCACGTGGGAGGCGACCGCTGCCGCGCACCAGGCGCGCATCGCGGCGCTGGAGACCCAGGCCCGCCGCGTCCACGAGCTCGGCTCCGCGGACGAGCGGCGCGCCGAGCAGCGCCGGATCGAGCTGGAGCTCGCGGCGGCGAGGGCGGCGTTCCGCGACTTCGAGGAGCGGACGACGGAGTGGAACAGCCCGGTCATGGTGATCTCGGGGCTCGTCCTCACGACCCTGGGCGGCGCCGCCATCCTCAGCGGCGCGGCGCTGGTCTTCGCGAGCCATGACAACAGCACCGCCGCGCGCACCGAGGCGTCCGAGGTGGCGATCGCCACCGCGCTCGGCGGCGTGGCCGGGATCGCCGTCGGCCTGCCGCTCTACGTGTTCGGCAAGAAGCGGGTGCGGAGAGACGACGCGCCGAGCGCGCCCATCGTCGCGCGGCTCCTCGTCGGTCCGGGCGCCGTCGCTGCGTCGCCCGGCGCAGGCCCCCTGAGCGCGGGGCTCCGCGTCGCGTTCTGAGCGCCGGGCGCCATCACCACCCGCCGAAGCGCTCCCACACCGCCTCGATCGCCGTCCCCCCGGCCACGACATGGTACCGCGCGTCTGGCGCGGCGGTCGCGCAGGCGTGGTTGGATTGTCTCTGCGCGCAGGCCGATCTTGAATTCGCGCTCGCTGAACAGGTCGTTCAGCGCTCTTTCACGACCTTCGCGAGATCGTCGACGAGCCGCGCGGCATCGCCGTCGCTCCGGTTGATGAGCGCGGTGATGGCGTCGCCGCTGCCGGGCACCCCGTACGACGCCGCTTGAAAGCCCCAGATGATTCCGCAGTGCCCGTTGAGGGATCCGAGCGCAGAATCGCGCTCGATGAGGCCGAGGCCATATCCGGGCTCGTGGGGCCACATCGTCGGGCTCCAGGTGGTCATGTCCCGAAGGTCGTCCGATGAGAGCAGCTCGTGGCTGATGAGCAGGGCAAAGAAGCGATTGAGATCATCGACGTTCGACACCAGGGCGCCGGCGGCCCACGCCTCGGTGGGCGAGAGCTGGTAGGTGATGTCGACCAGGCCGGCGCCGTAGTCGCGGTAGCCGCGGATGAGCCCTTGGATCGGCGGCTCGGCGCCGTCCAGATATGTGTGCGCGAGGCCCACAGGGTCCAGGATGCGCGTGCGAAGCAGCCCGGCGAGCGTCCCCCCCGACACCGCCTCGGCCACCAGGCCGGCCACGATGTAATTGGTGTTCGAGTAGCGAAAACCCGCGCCCGGCGCGAAATATGGCGCCTGGGCCGTGGCGAGGGCGATGAGCTCCGCCGGCGTGAAGGCGCGGGTCGGATCCGCCTCGATGATCTGGCCGAACGCCGGGCTGTAAATGTAATCGAAGAGCCCGCTCGTGTGACCGAGGATCTGGCGCAGCGTCATCTGGTCGCCAGCGGGGATGCCCTGCACGTACTTCGACACCGCGTCGTCAAGCGACAACCGGCCTTCTGCCCGGAGCATGAGTATCAGCGTGGCGACGAAGGTCTTGGTGATGCTGCCGATCCGGAAGAGATCTCCAGGCTTCGTCGGCGTGTTCGCGACCAGGTCCGATACGCCCGTGGCGCCCCGCCAGACACAGTCCCCACTCTGGACCGCCGCTGCGGCTCCCGGAGCCTTCTGCGCGGCCGCGGCGCCGTCCAGTGCCGCCTGGAGCTTCGCCCCGAGCGCGACGCAGTCGGCGCTCGGCGCCGCGCCGCTCTCTGCTGACGTCACGGCGGGCGCATCCTCACCGTGATGCGGGCTGCAGGCCGGGACGAAGGCAAGCGTCGCGAGGGAGGCGGGTAAGAGCCACCCAATGGTATGCTTCATTATAATCCCTTCGCTGGTGACCATCGCGGCGCGCCGGAGCGATGAAATTGCCGCGCGCCGGACGATCTCAATCGCTGTGCTCGCTGTCAATCACTTTCTGGACGATACAAGATGGGAACATGATGTGAGGTCGATCGCGGACGGGCCGCAAAAGAAGAGGCCGTGACAAGCGAAGGAGCTCGACAATGACAGCATTGCAGGGGCGAAATCGCGGGCTCTTCCGGGCACGCGCGCGCGACGCCGTGGCGGACCAGGGGCTATGCGAGGGCGTCGCCATCCCTCGCCGATCTCGAGCGGCGTGACGGAAGCGGATTTGCGAAGACGACCTCGACGACCTGCCGCGCAGCTTCCGGATTGCGGGAGAAAGAGCCCACGAAGGCCTTGGGACGTCGTCTCGCGCCTCCTCGCCGGCGAATGGTGGCGCTGGACGCGGCGCTCGAGGCGGTGGATATGTGAGGAGCGGCGGGGCTTCGAAGGGTGCCAGGATCAGGTCGGGCCACGGATGGCCTTCGCCCGCCGCGCCCGCGCCTCCAGGCGGCGCCGGCCGCGCTCCGTGACGTCCCCGGCCTCCTCCCTCGGCGATTTCTTGCCGTCCGCCCGCTCGCCAAGGAAGCGCGCGAGCGACGCCACGGTCGGATAGGTGAAGAGATCGACCATCGAGGGCGGCCGATCGAACCGTTGGCCGAGCCGATCATGCACCCGGACGAGCAGCAGGGAATGGCCGCCGAGATCGAAGAAATTGTCGTGCACACCGATCCGCTTTGCCCCAAGTACGTCGGCCCAGATCCGTGTGAGCTCCTCCTCGATGGCGTTGCGCGGTGCGAGGTGGTCCTCGCCACCGGCGCTCTGCTCGGGCTCCGGCAGTGCGCGGCGGTCCACCTTGCCACTCGGCGTCAGGGGCAAGGCGTCGAGCGCCACGAAGGATGACGGCACCATGTATGCAGGCAATCGCTCGCTCACGGACTGGCGCAGCTCCGCGGCCGTCACGCGCGCTCCTCCGTGTCCGACGACATACGCGACGAGCCGCTTGTCCCCCGGCGAGTCCTCGCGCACGACGGCCACGGCTTGAGCGACCGCCGGGTGCTTCAGGAGCGCAGCTCGGATCTCCTCCAGCTCGATGCGGATACGTACCATGTATGCAGGCAATCGCTCGCTCACCGACTGGCGGAGCTCCGCGGCCGTCACGCGCGCTCCTCCGTGTCCGACGACATACGCGACGAGCCGCTTTTCCCCCGGCGTGTCCTCGCGCGTCACCACGACGGCCTGGTCCACCGCCGGGTGCTCCTGCAGCGCCGCTCGGATCTCCTCCAGCTCGATGCGGATACCGCGAGTCTTCACCTGCTCGTCGTTTCGACCCAGAAACTCGAGGTTGCCGTCTGGCAGCCAGCGCGCCCGATCGCCGGTCCGATACAGGCGTGCCCCTTTGGTTTGTCCGAAGGGGTCGGGTACGAATCGCTCGGCCGTCAGGTCCGGACGGCCGTGATATCCCCGGGCGACGCCCACGCCGCCGATGAAGATCTCGCCCGGCACGCCGATGGGCACCGGCTCGAGCGCTTCGTCGAGCACGTAGAGTTGCGTATTGGCAATCGGACGGCCGATGGGCGGGATCCGCTCGTCGGACAGGTCTGCTGCGGAGCTTGCCCAAATGGTCGTCTCGGTCGGGCCATAGGAGTTGAACAGGCGCCGTCCGGGTGCCTTCCAGCGCTCGACCAGCTCCGCCGGACACGCCTCACCGGCCATCGCGAGCACGCGCAGCGGCAACGCCGCGCTCTCTTCGTCGGGCAGCGCCGCGAGCACCGAAGGTGCCAGGAGCATGGCCGTGACCGCGTGCTTTTTCAGCAGCTCGACGAGCGGAGGTCCCGGGAGAAGCTCGTCCGCCGTCCCCATCACCAGTGTCGCTCCCGAGAGCAACGCGAGCGTCATCTCGCAGAACGATGTGTCGAAGCAGAGCGGCGCGAACTGGAGGAGCCGGTCCCTCGGCTCGATTCCATAGAGCTTGGCCTGCACGGTGGGGAGGTTGCACAGGCCGCGGTGCTCGACGAGCACGCCCTTGGGCCGCCCGGTCGAGCCGGAAGTATACATGACGTATGCGAGGTTTTTGGCCGTGACGCCGCTCCACGGGGTATGGCGTGGCAGCCTGGAGAGCGCTTCGTCGAGCGCGTCGAGCTGTACCAGCGTTGCATTCCCGTGGGGCGGCAGCTTCGAGAGGGGCGACGTGTGCGTGAGCAGCACCGAGGGCGCTGCGTCCGCCATCATGAGCCCGAGGCGCTCGCTGGGGTACGTCGGATCGAGGGGCACGTAGGCCCCGCCAGCCTTGAGCACGCCGAGGATCGCCACGACGGTCTCGATCGACCGCTCGAGATGCAAGCCGACGCGCACTTCCGGGCCCACGCCCAGGCTCCGCAGGTAATGCGCGAGCTGGTTGGCGCGCATGTTCAGCTCTCGATACGTCAACGTCTGCTGCTGGAGGAGCACCGCGGTCGCCTCGGGCGAGCGCTCCGCTTGCTGCTCGAACAGCTCGTGCATGCAATGGCCCTCGGGATACGGCGCGGCCGTGGCATTCCATGCCTGGAGCAGCGTGCGCTCCTCCTCGGCCGTCAGCGTCCTCAGGATACGGCGCGGCCGTGGCGTTCCACTCCACCACTACCCGACGGCGCTCCTCGGCCCCCATGAGCGGCAGCTCCGCGATGGGTCGATCCGGCGCCGCGACGGCGCTGGAGAGCAGCACCTCCAGATGGCCGGCCATCCGCTCGATGGTGCCGGCGTCGAACAGGTCGGTGTTGTACTCGAACGTGCCGAGCAACCCTTGCGGCGACTCCGAAAATTCCAGGATCAGATCGAATTTTGCCGCCGTCATTTCCGCCAGCGGAAAGCCATCCGACACAATCTCTGTTCCGTTCGTCGCATCCATCGGGGTGGTCTGCAACGTGAAGGACACCTGGAACAGGGGGCTGTGGCTGGGGCTCCGCTCTGGCGACAGCTCCTCCACCAGCCGTTCGAAGGGCAGGTCCTGGTGCGCATAGGCGCCCAACGTCACCTCCCGCACCCGCCCGAGCAGCTCGCGGAAGCTCGGATCGCCCCCGAGGTCGATGCGCAGCGCCAGCATGTTGACGAAGAAGCCGATCAGCCCCTCCAGCTCTGCTCGGGTGCGATTCGCGATCGGCGTACCAATCACCAAATCGCTCTGCCGTGCATAACGCGAGAGCAGCACGCTAAAGGCTGTGAGCAGCGTCATGAAGGGAGTCGCGCCTTCCTGCCGGCTGAGCGCCTGCACCGCCTGTTGCAGGGAGAGTGGGAGCCGGAACGCGCGCTGCGAGCCCCGGAACGTCTGCACCGGCGGACGGGGCCGGTCCATCGGTAGCTCCAGCAGCGTGGGGGCGCCGCGGAGGTGCTCTCTCCAGTACCCGAGGTGCGATTCCAGGACGTCGCCCTGGAGCAGCTCCCGCTGCCACACCGTGAAGTCGGCGTATTGAATCGGCAGCTCCGGCAGCGGCGACGGGCGGCCCTCGCGGAAGGCGGCGTAGAGCGCGGAGAGCTCCTTGAACAGCACGCCCATCGACCAGCCGTCGGAGACGATATGATGCATCGTCAAGATCATCACGTGCTCGGCCTCGCCGAGCCGGAGCAGCTTGGCTCGGAGGAGCGGCCCTCGCGTGAGGTCGAAGGGGCGGCGGCTCTCCTCCGCCAAGAGCCGCTGGGCCTCCGCCTCTCGCTCCGGCTCGTCGAGCCCGCTCAGGTCCACGACGGGCACCTCGATGCGCAGCGAGGGGGCGATCACCTGCACGGGTTCGCCGTCGATGACCTCGATGGTGGTGCGCAGCGACTCATGGCGCCGCACGATCTCGTTCACGCTGCGCACGAGCGAGTCGATGTCGTACGGCCCGCGCGCCCGGAACGAGGCGGGCATGTTATAGACGGCGCGCCCCGGCTCGAGCTGGTCGAGGAACCAGAGCCGCCGCTGCGCGAAGGAGGTCGGGAAGACGCAGGTGTCCTGCTGCTTTGCGGGCTGATTCATGTCCACTCCGCCGACGGGTTCCATGACGCGATCCCCTTCTGTTTACGGCTTGGTGCGGGCGGCCTGTTCGGCCGCGGGCGGCTTGATTCGGTAGGCGTCTCGCTCGACGCGGCCGATCTCCGGCGCGACGGGTCCGGCGCCTTCGGCCCGCGCTGCGTCGACCAGGCGCGAAAGCCCTGCGACCGTCGGCACATCGAAGAACTGCGGCAGCGAGATCCCCACCTTGAGGGTCAGGAGGACACGGGACAGGACCTGCGTGGCCAAGAGCGAATGGCCGCCCAGCTGGAGGAAATCGTCGTTTGCGCCCACCTGCTCGAGGCCGAGGAGATCCTGCCAGATCACGGCGATGCGCCGTTCGGTCTCGGTCTCGGGAGCGACATAAGCTCCCGTCGTCGTAGGGCGCGAGTGCAGCGGCCGGGCCGCGGGAGCCTGCTCGTGCTGCGATCGGCGTGTCGTGACAGACTGCTTGTACGCCGGCAGATCCGACGTGCAGATCGCCAGCGGCCCGCTCAGGCCTGCGCTCAAGATGCGGCCGAGCACCTCGGCGCCCTCGCTCGAGCTGATGCCCCGCTTCAGGGTCTCGCGGCGCCCCTCTTGGAGATCGGCCGGGAGCTCGAAGTCCACCGCCATCCCGACGTCGCTCCACGTGTCCCATTGCACCGAGATGACGCGGCACCCCTCCTCGCCCTCGCGGCTCTGCGCGTAGGCGTCGAGGAAGGCGTTGGCGGCGCAGTAATCGATCTGGGTGGCGCCGCCGACCAGCGAGGCCAACGACGAGCAGATCAGGAGGAAGTCGGGACGCTCGTCCCGGAGGAGCGCATCGAGCACGAGCGTGCCGCCGACCTTCGGCGCCATCACGCGCCAAGCCGCCGTCGGCATCCTGAGCTGGATCACGCCTCCGCTCGCGATGCCGGCGGAGTGAATGACGCCGTCGATGCGGCCGAAGCGCGTCCGGGCCTCCTCGATCACGCTCCGCATCGCATCGAAATCGGAGACGTCGGCCGCGGCGATCGTCACCTCGGCGCCGGCCTCCTCGAGCGCGCGGATCCGGACGATCTTTCGGCTCGTCGCGTCGGCCGCGCCGTGGGCCGCGAGCCAGTCGTCCCACCCCTGCCGCGCTGGCAGGCCGGTCCGCCCGACCAGGATCAGCCGTGCGTGCGCCTCTCGGGCCAGGAGCTCTGCAGCCACGAGGCCGATGCCCCCCAGGCCGCCGGTGATGAGGTACGCCCCGCGCTGGCGGAGGCGCGGGGCGGCGCCAGCTGACCGCCGACCGACATCGGTGAGCTCTATGCTCTCGACCCAGCGCCGGCCGCCGCGGTAGGCCACCACCGCGTCGGGCGACTCTCGCTCGAGATCGGCGATGAGGCGCGCCGCGATCTCCGCGCGCCCGCCTTCGCCCGGGAGATCGACGTCGATGTTCCGGCACGAGACATGGGGCATTTCTTGCGGGATGACGCGGCAGGGGCCGAGCACCAGGGCGCGCAGGGGCTCGATGACCTCGGTTCCGATGACGGAGTGCGCCCGGGTCGTGATCACGCCGAGCATCAGCGGCTTCGGATGCCTCTGCGCGGCGATCACCTGGGCGAGGAGGAGGAGGCTGTCGAAGCCCAGCCTGCGCTCGATCTCCAGAGCGGCTCCGCCCTCGATGCGCGCGCCGTCCGCAGGCGACGTGCAGAAGGCATGGACGATCCGGTCCGGCATGCGCCCTTCGACTTCGAGCCGCGCGAAGAGGGACGCAACATCGCCCTTCGCGGCGGGATCGATCGTGTAGCGCTGCGGGCCCGTCTGCTCGAACCTCTCACCCGCGACCACCGCGACGACCTCGTGCCCCCGCCGCGCGAGGCCCTCCACCAGCGCCGCGCCGAGGCCCTCGTCCCCGATGAAGACGAGCCAGGTAGAGCGCCCCGTGGTCACCGCCTGCGGGCCGAGCGAGACCGGGGGATCCGAGCGCCGCCAGGAAGGGAGGAAGAACCAATCGGCGACGTTGGGATTCTTCGCGAGGAGCGGCTTGGAGCTCGCCTCCGGCGGAGCGCTCGTGTGGCGCGGAGAGGCCCAGTATCGTTGCCGCTCGAAGGGGTAGGTCGGCAGCAGCACCCGCCGCCGCGCCTCGCCCTCGTGGAAGCCCTTCCAGTCGACCTTCCCACCAGCGGTCCAGACACGCCCGAGCGCCTCGATGACCGCGAGGTGGTCGGCGCCCGTGTCCTTCGCGCGCGGCAGCGAGGCGACGACCACCTGGCCGCCATCCGCGCGGGCCTGCTGCCGTACGAGCGGGCTCAGCGTCTGGCCCGGACCAAGCTCGAGCCAGAGCCACATCGACTCGGACAGCAGCTGCCTCACGGCCTGGGCGAAGCGCACCGGCTCCACGAGCTGCCGGGCCCAGTATGCGGGGATGGTCGCTGCTTCGGGGGAGATCCAGCCGCCCGTCAGGGTCGAGAGGAAGTGGCCTGACGGCGGGCGGCGCTCGACCGCGGACACGCGTCGGGTAAAGGCGTCCACGACGGGGGCCATCATCTTCGAGTGGAAGGCGTGCCGCGTGTGGAGTCGCCGGCACGAGAGCCCGTGATCCAGGAGCTCGGCCGCGAGCGCGTCGATGGCCTCGATCGGCCCAGCGACCACCGAGAGCGCCGGACCGTTGATCGCCGCGAGCGAGATGTCGTCGCTGAGGTAGGGGGCGAGCTCGGGCTCCGCGAGGGGCACCGCCAGCATCGCGCCGGGCGGCATCTGTTGCATCAGGCGGCCCCGCTCGGCGACGAGGCCGAGCGCGTCCTCTTCGCGGAAGATGCCCGCCAGACAAGCCGCGGCGAACTCGCCGACGCTGTGGCCGATCATCGCCTGAGGGACGATCCCCCAGGCCATCCACAGCTTCGCGAGCGAGAGCTCGATGGCAAGGAGCGCGGGCTGGGCGATCGCGGTCCTACCGAGCTCCTGCTCGGCGTCGTCGCGCTGCCCCTCGGCGGGGTAGAGGATCTGCCGCAGATCGAGGCCGAGCGGGCCGCGCAGGAGCTCGGCGCAGCGGTCGAGGGACTGCCGGAAGATCGGCTCGGCCTCGTACAGCTCCCGGGCCATGAAGAGGTGCTGCGCTCCCTGACCGGGGAACAGGAAGACGACGGGCCGCTCCCTCGCCTCCTGGCATGACGAGATCGAGCGCGGCGAGCCCTCGCTCGCGAGCGCGGCGCGGAGATCCGCGGCGCTCTCGCCGACGACCGCTCGCCGGAAGGGCCAGGCCCGGCGCCCCACGTGGCTCGTGTACGTGACATCGGCGATCGACGCGCCGGGGTGGCGATCGAGGTGCTCGATCATGTCGGCCGTGGCCCGCGCGAGCCCGGCCTCGGAGCGAGCCGCGAGGGTGAGGATCTGCCAGCGCCGCGAGGGGCCGCTCGGAGGCGGGGGCGGAGCTTCTTCGAGGACCACGTGCGCGTTGGTGCCGCCGATGCCGAACGAGCTGACGCCGGCGCGGCGCGGACCTCGCGGCGCGTGCCACGGAGTGAGGCGGGTGTTGACGTAGAAAGGGCTGCTCTCCAGCTCGAGCTTCGGATTCGGACGCTCGAAGTGCAGGCTCGGGGGCAGCTCGCGGTGCTCGAGGGCCATGACCGTCTTGATCAGCGAGGCGACGCCTGCGGCGGCATCGAGGTGGCCGAGGTTGGTCTTGAGCGAGCCGATGGCGCAGAACTGCCTTCGTGCGGTCTTCGCCCGGAACACGCGCGTGAGGGCTGCGATCTCGATGGGATCGCCGAGCGGCGTCCCGGTGCCGTGCGCCTCGATGTAGCTGATGTCATCCGGCTCCACGCCGGCGAGCGCCTGGGCCATGCCGATCACCTCGGCTTGCCCCTGCACGCTCGGCGCGGTGTAGCCGATCTTGCTCGAGCCGTCGTTGTTGATCGCCGCTCCTCGAATCACCGCGTGCACGTGGTCGCCGTCGGCGAGCGCGTCGGCGAGCCGCTTCAGGACGACGATGCCTATGCCACTGCCGCCCACGGTGCCCTTGGCGGCCGCATCGAAGGCGCGGCAATGCCCATCGGGCGACGAGATGCCGTTCTCCTGATACACATAGCCCCTCCGCTGGTGCGCATGGATCCCCACGCCACCCGCGAGCGCCATGTCGCACTCGTGATTGAGCAGGCTCTGGCAGGCCATGACCACGGCCACGAGCGAGGTCGAGCAGGATGTCTGCACGCACACGCTCGGGCCCCGCAGGTTGAGCTTGTACGAGGCGTGCGTGGTGAGATAATCCTTGTCGTTGTTCAGCGTCAGTTGATAGTGGCCGAGGGCGCCCAGGATCTCCGGGTCGGACTGCGCCAGGGCGTGGTAGCCGCTCGGGGCGCTGCCCGCGAAGACGCCGATGGGCCCGGAGTGGGCATCGGGGTCGTAGCCGGCGCGCTCGAGGGCCTCCCAGGCGACCTCCAGGAAAATGCGCTGCTGCGGATCCATGCTCTCTGCCTCCCTCGGGCTGAACCCGAAGAACGAGGCATCGAAGAGCTCCACGCCGTCGAGCGGCGCGCCTCTGGGCACGTAGCTGGGGTTCGCGAGCACCTCGCGGCTCACCCCCGCGGCGAGCGCCTCGGCCTCCGTGAAGGTGACGACGCATTCCACGCCGGCGCGGAGCTTCTGCCACAGCTCCTCGACATTCCTCGCGCCGGAGAAGCGGCCGCTCATCGCGACGATCGCGACTGCGTCGACATTATCACCAACGTCCTCGTAACCCATGGCTCACCATTGATGCGCCGCTCCTGCGCCGCTGCTTTCGCCGACGTCTCGGTCACGAAATCCCTCATGCGTCCCAGAGGGAGACTCCTCGCGTCCCCCACTCGGCCAGGCATCGAACCGTATCATGCTCTAGCAACGCATGGGCCCGCTGGGCGTGCGGACGCTTCGCACACGACACATCGCCGGACAGTCTCGACAAGGGATCTTCGACGCCCAACAGAAGTATTCAGGACAGGGCTAAAAAAGGAGAAAACGTCGGGCCTCTCCGTACGCCGTGTCGAGCGACCGTGCCCATGGTCGTCGCGAGGGCTCAACTCAACATTGTGAGCCAGAGCAGTGGAAATGGCGTTCCGGCTCGCGAAGGCGTCTGCCGACGCAGCGGCAATCGTCGGGCAAACCATGGCTAAATATACCATTTATCTACCGCCGCCCCAGGCCATCGAGGCCGTCGGAATGGGCGAGACCTCCAGGGTCGCAGCCGCGGCCCTCGATGTCTTGTTGGCGCATGCGCCGGAGGGCGACCTGGAGGTGCTCGCCGAGCAGCTCGCCCCCCTCGCCGTCCCCATCCTCGAGCGATGGCAGGCGCAGGCGGCGGAGCCGGACACCCCGGGGAGCCTCTCGGACCGGGAGGCGGAGTACGACGCCTATTTCCATGTCCACCGGGTCTCCGCCCCAGACCCGCTCGAGGCCTACTGCGAAGCGGTGATCGTCGCGTATTACCGGATGATCCGCGAAAGCCTGAAAGGCACTTCCCTGCAGCCCATGGAAATTGGGCACCTCTGTGCGTCCATCGAGGACATCCTCCATCAGTTCTCCGGCAGGCGAAGGCCAAAATCCTGGAATGCCACCCCGCAGCTGGCCGCGCCTCCGGCGGAGGCGGGCGCTCCGGACGGCGCGCTAGGCCGCTGGGTATTGGGGCATCACGCGTTCTTCGTTCTGGTCCAGGCGCTGCTCATGGCGCACAGGTGGCTGTCGGAGGCGCTCGCCAACCGCGACGTTCCGAGGGCGCGAGAGGCGCTCGCGATCTCCACGCAGCTCTGGTGGGCAACGGCGGCATCATTCCGGTTCACCGGCGACTTCTCGAATGATGATTACAACAACATCGTGCGACCTACCATGGCCCCGCCGTTCGTCCAGGATGGATTCAGTGGTCTCTTCTTCGAAGAGCACGCCCGCTTGATTCGCACCCTCAAATCCATCCGACCCGCCTTGAGGGCGCTTCCGCCCAAGCTCGCTCGTAGCCACCGTCTCTACCTGTGGGCGCTCGCGACCGCGTATGAATCGCACGCATTCGTTTGCGAGCGGTTCGTCGATCAAGGAGCAAGCTTGAACGCCGCCCACAAGCGAAAGCTCGCGAGCGCTACCCAGACCATCCGCGGTCAATACAAGGGGCGCGCCCTCGAGAGCGCGGGCAGCCCCTCCAGATCGAAGCGGCGATGACGAACAGGAGCCAAGACATGATCCTCGTTATGGAGCGATGGCGCATCAAGCCCGGCATGGAGCGTGAGGCCACGCAGATCATGCAGAAAATGGACGATCTGCTCGGCCCAGGGGCCCACGAACACCCCGGATGGTGCGGTCATGCGCGGTTCTTTCAGAGCACCGCGCGCCCCGACGAGATCCTGGTGCTCTATCCGTGGCGCAGCGCCGAAGCCCACGCGGACATCATGCGGCGCGAAGAGCCGGTCCTCGAGGCGTTCTACGAGAGGTACTGCGCGGCTCCGCGAGAGACGAGCTACCACGTGGAGCTCCCCGTCGACGTCGAGCCCCAAAAGGAGGCTGCTCCGGGGCTGCCACAGGCGCGATCGCCGGAGCTCGCCGGGCGCGTCGCCCTGGTCACCGGCAGCTCGCGCGGGATCGGCAAGGCGATCGCGCTGCGCCTCGCGGAGCAAGGCGCGGACGTCGCCGTCAACTACCATTCGAACAGGGGTGCGGCCGAGCAGACGGCGGCCGAGATCCGCGCGCTCGGGCGACGAACCATGGTCGTGCAGGCCGACGTCACCCGCCCCGACGCGGCCGCGGAGCTCTTCTCCGGCGTCGAGGCGCAGCTGGGCCCCGTCGACATCCTCGTCAACAACGTGGGCGATTTCTTCTTCAAGCCGCTCGCGGCGATGACCGACGACGAATGGCGCAACGTCATGGACAGCAACCTGAGCAGCGTTCATTACCTCTGTCGCGCGGCCGTGGCGCGCATGCGCCAGCGAAAGAGCGGCCGGATCATCAACATCGGGTTGAGCCCCACCTACGCGATCCGCGGCGCGCCGAACGTGGCGGCGTACTCGATCGCGAAGACCGGCGTGCTCATCCTCACGCGCAGCCTGGCCACCGAGGAGGCGCCTCATGGAATCCTGGTCAACTGTGTGTCTCCAGGGCTCATCGACAATGGATACCTTCCGCCAGCGCAGAAGGAGTGGATGGAGCGGCGCGTCCCCATGGGCCGCCTGGGGCGCGCCAGCGAGGTCGCCGATGCCGTGGCGTTCCTCGCCTCCGACCGCGCCTCGTACGTCTCGGGTGCAAACATCGCGGTCGCCGGCGGGTGGGACTGGACGGATCGCGGCACCGAGCACGATCGACGGGTGGAGGACCTGTTCATCGGCCACGAAGAGCCATGAGGTGCGGGGTCCTGCGTCCGCACGGCTCGGCTCATGCATCCACAGCCTGGTATCGATCGAGGCGATCGCTCTCG
Organism: Sorangium cellulosum So0157-2; assembly: GCF_000418325.1. GTDB lineage: Bacteria > Myxococcota_A > Polyangia > Polyangiales > Polyangiaceae > Sorangium > Sorangium cellulosum_D. Next base: position 8,872,380 of record NC_021658.1, on the reverse strand, counting down.
AGGGGCAGGAGGCACATGGCATTCATCGTCGACACGCGAATCTGGGAGTCGTTTCCTGGGATGATCTTGGTCACCGGGTACGGGGAAGGCCTGGACAACGCCGCAGAGCGGCCGGCCGTGCTGGAGGAGCTCCGGAAGGTCGAGGAGGAGCTGCGACGGAGCTGGGGCCACGAAAACGCCCAGTCGCATCCGCACGTGGCTGCCTGGCGCGAGGCGATGAAGCGAGTGGGGGTCTCTGGCAAGAAATTTCCGAGCTCGATCGAGGCGCTGGCGAAGCGGGTCCTCGGTGGTGGAGAGCTGCCGCACATCAACGCATTCGTCGATTTTTACAACCTCCTGTCGCTGCGGTTCGCCGTCCCCGTCGGCGCTTGGGACCTCGGCGATCTGGCCGGCCCGGACGTTCGCCTCGAGATCTCGCGGGGCGGTGAGGCGTTCGTGGAGCTCGGCTCAGGCGGCAGCATGGCGGTCGGCGCCGGCGAGGTCGGGTACGCCGACGCGGAGGGGCTGGTGACGAGGCACTTCGTATGGCGTCAGGCGGAGCGGGGCAAGATCGTCCCTTCCACGAAGCGGTTCTTCTTCGTCTCGGAGATCTTGCCGGAGGCAGGCCGCTCCGTCGCCGAGGCGGTGCAGGCCGCCTTCGTCGAGGGGATGCGGCGGAGCTTCGGGATCGACGTCGCGTCTGCCCTGATGAGCTCCCCGGAGCAGCGCTGGGATTGGTGAGCGGGAGCTGGAGAGGGAAAGCGACATGTCGGAGCATCGGCACCACATCGCGCAATACAATTTCGCATGTATTCGCGCTCCGCTGGAGGATCCGATCATGGAGGGCTTCGTCCAGGGGCTCGACCATATCAACCATCTGGCCGATCGGAGCGAGGGGTTCGTATGGCGCCTGCAGACGGCCGAGGGGAACTCTGTGTCCATCCGTCCGTACCCGGATCAGCGGCTCCTCGTGACCCTGTCGGTATGGACCTCCATCGAGCACCTGTTCGCCTTCACCTACACCGCGGATCATGCCGCGTTCCTGCGACAGCGCGCTCGGTGGTTCGAGCATCTCGAGCCGCATTACCTCGTACTCTGGTGGGTCCCGGCCGGGCACATCCCGTCCGTCCGCGAGGGGCAGGATCGGCTCGAGCACCTGCGGCGCTACGGACCGACCCCGTGGGCCTTCACGTTCAAGGAGCGCTTTCCACCGCCGGAGCCAGGGGAGCTCGAGGATCCTGTCCTGGCAGGGCGAGGAGGTTGACGTGAGCGATCCGCGGAACGAACAGCTCGGGGACATGGATCTGGAGGAGTTCCGCCGGATCGGTGTGCGAATCATCGATTGGGCGGCCGATTACCTCGGCCACCCGGATCGATATCCCGTCTTTCCCGCGGTCCGCCCCGGCGACGTGAAGGGCAGGCTGGCCCCGACCCCGCCCGTCGAGCCGGAGCCGATGGACGCCGTGCTCACCGATTTCGAGCAGATCATTCTGCCGGGGATCACGCACTGGAATCATCCGCGCTTCTTCGCGTATTTCGCGAACACGGCGTCTGGTCCTGGGATCCTCGGCGAGCTGCTCGCGGCGTGCCTCAACGTCAACGTGATGCTATGGCGCACGTCGCCGGCGGCCACCGAGCTCGAGGAGCTCATCCTCTCCTGGCTGCGTCAGATGCTGGATCTCGACGCCGGCTTGCACGGCGCGATCATGGACACCGCGTCGACCGCCAGCATGGTCGCGATCGCAGCCGCGCGCGACTCGGCCGAGCCGACCATCCGGCTCCGGGGCATGGCGGGACAGCGGCGCATGCGACTCTACGCGTCGGAGCAGGCGCACTCATCCATCGAGAAGGCAGCCATCACCCTGGGCATCGGGCAGGAGGGGGTGCGGAAGATCCCCACGGATCCGGCCTTCCGCATGGTCCCCGAGGCGCTGCGCGCCGCCGTCGTGGAGGACCTCGGGGCCGGCCTCCGACCCTTCTGCGTCGCGGCGACGGTGGGCACGACGTCCACGACGAGCGTCGACCCCATCCCCGCCATCGCCAGCGTTTGCCGGGAGCACGGGCTATGGCTTCACGTGGACGCGGCCTACGCGGGGATGGCCGCGATCGTCCCCGAGCACAGGGACGTGCTCGCGGGCTGCGAGGGGGCGGACTCGCTGGTAGTGAACCCTCACAAGTGGCTGTTCACCCCCATGGATTGCAGCGTGCTTTACGTGCGTGACGCCGACCGACTGAAGCGCGCGTTCAGTCTGGTGCCCGAATACCTCCGCACCGAGGGCGACGTCACGAATTACATGGACTGGGGTGTCCAGCTCGGTCGGCGCTTCCGAGCGCTGAAGCTCTGGATGATCGTGCGCTACTTCGGGCATGAAGGGCTGGCGGCCCGGATCCGGGAGCACCTCCGATTGGGGCAGCAGCTCGCCCAGTGGGTGGACGCCGATCCCGATTGGGAGCGCCTCGCGCCGACGCCGTTCAGTACGGTCTGCTTTCGCATGAGACCCTCCGCGCTCGCTTGCATCATGCGGTCGGCGGACGAGGCAGAGAGAGAGTCGATCGAACGCGAGCTCGATCGCCTCAACGAGGCGCTGCTGGACGAGGTCAACAAGACGGGCAGGGTATTCTTGTCCCATACCCGTCTCCACGGCAGGTACACGATCCGACTCGCCATCGGGAACATCCGGAGCGATGAGGTTGCCGTGAGGGAGGCGTGGGAGTGCCTCCGGAGAGCCGGCGCGCGCCTATGCGCCGATGAGCGATTCGTTTCATGCTCGCGCAGCGCTGACGAAGGGCGAGGAAAGTCATGAACCGGGAGGACGAAAGCAAGGCGCATTATCAGGTCGTGGTGAACGGCGAAGAGCAGTACTCGATCTGGCCCGCCGACAAGCCCTTGCCTGGGGGCTGGAGGGCTGCGGGCAAACAGGGCACGAAAGCCGAATGTCTCGCTTGCATCAAAGAAGTGTGGACAGACCTGCGGCCGCTAGGGCTGCGCCGCTGCATGGGCGCGTCGAGCTGACAGGCCCACCCGGAGACACCAAGCAGAGCCGCCGAACAAAAGCAGGAGCACGCTGATGAAGAGTCTACCGAGCGATCGCGCGGCTCGCCTCGCCCAGTCCGATATCCGTACCATGACCCTGGCGTGCGCCAAGGTCCATGGGATCAATATGTCCCAGGGCGTCTGTGATACCCCAGTTCCTTCGGTGATCCTTCAAGCGGTCAAGGAGGCGATGGATCGGGGGTGCAATACATATTCGCGCTTCGACGGCATCGTGGAGCTGCGCCATGCGATCGCGGCGAAGCTGGCTCGCCATAATGGCATCGCGGCGGATCCGGAGACTGACATCACGGTGAGCGCCGGAGCGACAGGGGCCTTTCAGGCCACTTGCATGGCCTTGCTCAATCCTGGGGACGAAGTGCTGCTCTTCGAGCCGTTTTATGCCTATCACGCCCAGGCTATCCTCGCCGTCGAGGCTGTTCCGCGGTATGTGACGGCGCGATCCCTGAGCTGGAGTGTCGACGGCGACGAGCTGGAGCGCGCGATCACCCCGAAGACCAAGGCGATCGTGGTGAACTCTCCTGGAAATCCTTCCGGGAAGGTGTTCGGCCGAATGGAGCTGGAACAGGTCGCCGATCTCGCCTGCCACCATGACCTCATGGTGATCACGGACGAAATTTACGAGTACTTTGTCTTCGACGGCCGTGAGCACGTCAGCGTCGCCTCCCTTCCGCGCATGTCCGAGCGTACGATCACGATAGGCGGCTACTCGAAGACCTTCAGCATCACAGGATGGCGGATCGGCTACAGCGTGGCCGATGCCAGGTGGGCGAAGGCCATTGGAGCCATGAGCGACCTGCTGTATGTCTGTGCGCCGACGCCGCTGCAGCATGGAGTGGCTGCCGGGATCCGCGGCCTTCCTTGCTCGTTTTACACGGGGCTTGCCCAGGGGTATCAACGGAAGCGAGACCGGTTCTGTCGGGCGCTGGAGAAAGCGGGCTTGCCGCCCTGCGTGCCGCAGGGGACGTACTACGTGCTGGCGGACGTGTCTCGCCTACCCGGGAGGACAGGTCGAGAGCGAGCCATCTACTTGCTCGACGAGACCGGGGTGGCGGGCGTGCCAGGCGACGCCTTCTTTGAAGGGACGCAGGGGAGTCGCTTCATGCGGTTTTGCTTCGCAAAGACCGACGAGGATCTCGAAGAAGCCTGTCAGCGCATCGAGCAGCTTGCATGAGGGGCCACGACCTGCCGAACGGGTACGTTGTTTCGCTTGGCGGGTTCGGCATCACCAGCTCGATGACCTCCGGGGTCTGTCCGTCGGCCGCGGGCTGCTCGAGCTCACGTCGCACATGGCCAGCGGCCAGCGGCCAGCGGCCAGCGGCCAGCGGCCAGCGGCCAGCGGCCAGCGGGAGGCTAGCAGGAGGGCAGCCCTCCCCGACAAAAAGTGCTGGGCAAGATCGAGGTCGAGTGCTAGTGTCCCTCTCGACGCGTAGCCCGCGTCCACCATGCGCATCTCTCACTGACACCACGCTCCGTCGCGCGGACCCTCAGGGGCCTACTCACGGCAGCACTCACCGCAGTGCTCGCCGTGGTAGAAGATGAGCGCCTGTTGCCCAGGTAGGCACGGCCTCCCCCCTGTATCGTCGCGCATGAGCTGCCACGACGGCGACCCGCGGTTCCCCGCGCGAGCTCGCGTCGTGCGCGCGCTCGGACGGAGCGGGGGCGACGAGCGAACGAGCCCGAGGCGCTGGAGGTCGATGGCCGGGAGATTCGTGATCTCCTGGCGATCGTCCCGCGCTCGCTGGCCGCGCGCTCGAAGCACCGAGCCGGAAGGGTCGTGGCGCGACGGGCCGAATCGTCCTCTCTCCTGACGTCGAGACGCTGAGTCGTCTCGACGGGGAGCGTGCGGCGAGGCGGACCGTCCCGCCCCGACGAACGGCGGAGTTGCGTCGAGAGAGCGCCGGTCGAGCGAGCAGGGAGAGGCCCAGAGAGCCAGCGTCCCTCGCGGGTTCGATCCGTCCTGAATCCGGGGTCGCACGATGAATGGAGGGTGTATGAGAGCCGGTTCTTCGAAGGTTTCTTTCAGCCTGGGTGCTCTTCCCGATGTGTTGATGACCGATTCCATGGAGGATTCTATGCAGCGACGCGCGCATCTCCCCATCTCCGATCTCGCGCTGGGCTCGGCCAAGTCGCCCGACCAGCGCCCGGCTCAGCGCGGGCAGCCCCCCGCGCCGAAGCCCGCGCACCGGGATCCCCGCCCGCCGCGCGGGCTCCCCAACCTGGATCGCTCCCGGCCGACGGTGAACATCCCGCAGCGCCGCCGCATGGGCGTGCGGTAGAGCCCGCGACGGCTCCCCCGCCGGAGCGCCGGCCCGGGCGGCGGCCCGGCCGCGCGCTCCGGCGGCGCGGGGCGGAAGCCCGCGATTCCCGCGATTGCGCGCCCCCCGGCGGCGCCCTCCCGGCGGCGATCGCGATTGGGCCTGGGCGCAGGCTGCGGTAAGACCTCGCCACCCGCGCGGCCTCGCAGCCGAGCCCCGCCGGGCCCCGACCATGATCCACGCCGAACCGTTCGAAGCCCGCCTCGTCGCCGCCCGGCCTCTCAGCCCTTTCGTGCGCGAGCTCTCGTTCGAGCGCGCCGACGGGAGGTCGTTTCTGTTCGAGGCGGGCCAGTGGGTCAACCTCGTCCTCCCGCTCCCGGGCGGCGAGGTGAAGCGCGCCTACTCCATCGCCTCCGCCCCCGACGGCTCCCCGCGCTTCGATCTCGCGGTCACGCTCGTGCAGGGCGGGGCGGGCTCGGAGCACCTGCACCGGCTCGAGCCCGGCGCCACGCTCCGCGCCATCGGCCCGCACGGGCTCTTCACCCGCGATCCCGGGGATTCCGCGCCCTCCCTGTTCGTCGCGACCGGCACCGGCATCACGCCGCTCCGGAGCATGCTGCGCGCCTCGCTGCGCGCGGGGCTGGCCGCGCCCCACCTGTGGATCCTCTTCGGCGCGCGCTTCGAGGAGGACGTCATCTACCGCGACGAGCTCGAGGCGCTCGCGCGCGGCTCCGACCGGATCCGCTACGAGATCACGCTCTCGCGCGGCGGCCCGTCGTGGGCCGGCCGCCGCGGCTACGTGCAGGCGCACGTGCCCGAGCTCTACCGGGAGCTCGCGGAGAAGAGCGGCGATCCGGCGCCGCACGTCTTCATCTGCGGCCTCGATCGGATGGTCTCGTCCGTCCGCGAGCTCGCCCGCGGCGAGCTCGGCGTCCCCCGCAAGCACGTCCACGTCGAGCGCTACGACTGAGCCCCGGCCCCGCCGCGAGCGATGCGCCCGCCTCTCCGCGATCTCCGCGGCGGCGCCGCCCGCATCGCGGATCGCCGCCGCGCGGGCGCGGCGCGCCTTGAGCGGCACCCTGGGTACGACGTAGGATGCCGCCCCCGCGGGCGGTTCCCGCGGGGTCTGTTCTGCAGGTGACCACGTGACGACCAAGAAGACGTTCCGATCCATCGATCCCGCGACGCTCCCGAAGCACTTCGACTCGCCCGTCGCCGAGCTGCGCCTGGCCGACGTGTGGGAGGCCGACGGGACGTACCGATACGACCCGTCGCGCCCCCGCGAGGAGACCTTCGTCGTCGACACCCCGCCGCCGACCGCCTCGGGCTCGCTGCACATCGGCCACGTCTTCAGCTACACGCACACGGACGTCGTCGTCCGCCAGCGCCGGATGCGCGGCTTCAACATCTTCTACCCGATGGGCTGGGACGACAACGGCCTGCCCACCGAGCGGCGCGTGCAGAACTACTTCCACGTCCGCACGGACGTGCGCACGCCGTACGAGCGCGGCCTGACCTTGCCGCAGGCCGCGCCGGAGACGATGAAGAAGGAGCCGCCGCGCATCGTGTCGCGGCCCAACTTCATCGAGCTCTGCCACAAGGTCACGCGCGAGGACGAGCAGGTCTTCAAGGCGCTCTTCCGCCGGGTGGGCCTGTCGGTCGACTGGCGGCACGAGTACGCCACCATCGATGATCACTGCCGCAGGACGGCGCAGCTGTCGTTCCTGGATCTCCACGAGAAGGGCCACCTCTACTCGGTCTTCGCGCCGACGATGTGGGACGTCGATTTCCAGACCGCGGTCGCCCAGGCGGAGGTCGAGGATCGCCCGCAGTCGGGCGCGTTCCACGACATCGCGTTCGCGGTGGAGGGGACGGGCGAGGAGCTCGTCATCGCCACGACGCGCCCGGAGCTGCTCGCGGCCTGCGTCGGCGTCACGGCGCACCCGGAGGACCCGCGGTATCAGCACCTCTTCGGCAAGACGGCGCTCACCCCGATCTTCCGCGCGCCGGTGCCCATCTTCCCGAGCCCGCTCGTGGATCGCGAGAAGGGCACGGGCATCCTGATGGTCTGTACCTTCGGCGACGCGACCGACGTGATCTGGTGGCGGGAGCAGAAGCTCCCGCTCCGGCAGATGCTCGGCAAGAACGGCCGCGTCCTGCCGGTGACGTTCGGCGAGGGCGCGTGGGAGAGCCGCGACCCGGCCGCGGCCAACGCCGCCTATGCCCCGCTCCAGGGCAGGGGGGTGAAGCAGGCGCGCGCGGCGGTGGTCGAGCTGCTCCGCCGCGACGAGCACGCGGCGGCGCCCGGCAAGGGGCCGGCGCTGCGGGGCGAGCCGAGGCCGATCGAGCGCGCGGTGAAGTTCTACGAGCGGGGCGACCAGCCGCTCGAGTTCGTGCCCACGCGGCAGTGGTTCGTCCGGCTCGCCGACAAGAAGGCCGAGCTCCTCGAGTTCGGCGAGAAGATCAAGTGGCACCCGGATTACATGCGCCTCCGGTTCCGCAACTGGACCGAGGGGCTCCAGGGCGACTGGTGCATCAGCCGCCAGCGGTATTTCGGCGTGCAGTTCCCGGTCTGGTATCCGCTCGACGCCGAGGGCAACCCGGACCACAGCCGGCCGCTGCTCGCGACGCGCGAGATGCTCCCGGTCGACCCGACGGTCGACGTGCCGCCCGGGTACGAGGCGTCGCAGCGGGATCAGCCGGGCGGCTTCACCGCCGAGTCCGACGTCTTCGACACGTGGTTCACGAGCTCGCTCACGCCGCAGATCAGCTCTCACTGGGGGGACGATCCGGCGCGCCACGCGCGGCTCTTCCCGGCCGATCTGCGGCCGCAGGCCCACGACATCATCAGGACGTGGGCGTTCTACACGATCGCGAAGGCGATGCTGCACGAGTCGTCGGTCCCGTGGCACCACATCGCGATCTCCGGGTGGATCCTCGATCCGGATCGCAAGAAGATGTCGAAGAGCAAGGGCAACGTGGTCACGCCGATGCACCTGCTCGACGCGTATTCTTCGGACGCGGTCCGCTACTGGTCGGCGAGCGCGCGGCTCGGCACGGACACGGCGTTCGACGAGAAGGTGCTGAAGATCGGCAAGCGGCTCGTCACGAAGATCTGGAATGCGAGCAAGTACGTGCTCAGCCAGTCGGCGGAGGTCCACCCCATCTCCGAGGAGCTCGACCGGGCGCTCTTGCACAAGCTGTCGGCGGTGGTGGAGGACGCGACGCGCTCGTTCGAGGAGCACGAGTTCGCGGCGGCGCTCGAGCGGACCGAGGATTTCTTCTGGCGCTGGTTCACCGACGCCTACCTGGAGCTCGCGAAGGCGCGGGCGCGCGGCGAGGGGGGCGCCGGGGAGGCGGCGCGCGGCTCGGCGGTGGCGGCGCTGCGGCTCGGGCTGTCGGTGCTGCTGCGGCTGTTCGCGCCGGTCCTGCCGTACATCACCGACGAGGTCTGGCGCTGGGTGTACGCGGAGGAGACGGGCGAGGCCTCGATCCACCGGGCGAAGTGGCCTTCGGCGGCGGATTTCGCGGCGGTCGCGGCGCCGTCGGACCCGGGGCTCCTGGATCTGGCGGCGGCGGCGATGGCGGCGGTCAACAAGCGCAAGAGCGAGCTCGGCGCGAGCGTGGGGCGCGTCGTTTCGGACCTCGCGCTCGGGGCGAACGCGGCGACGCTGGCGCGGCTGAAGCCGGCGCTGGGGGACGTGCTCACGGCGGTGCGCGCGGGCGCGCACGAGCTCGTGGAGCGGCCGGAGCTCGCGGATGGCGAGGTCCTGGTGGTGCGCTGCGAGGTGGAGGCGGCGGCGGCGGCGGCGGCCGGGGCGGGGGACGCCTGCCGTACATCACCGACGAGGTCTGGCGCTGGGTGTACGCGGAGGAGACGGGCGAGGCCTCGATCCACCGGGCGAAGTGGCCTTCGGCGGCGGATTTCGCGGCGGTCGCGGCGCCGTCGGACCCGGGGCTCCTGGATCTGGCGGCGGCGGCGATGGCGGCGGTCAACAAGCGCAAGAGCGAGCTCGGCGCGAGCGTGGGGCGCGTCGTTTCGGACCTCGCGCTCGGGGCGAACGCGGCGACGCTGGCGCGGCTGAAGCCGGCGCTGGGGGACGTGCTCACGGCGGTGCGCGCGGGCGCGCACGAGCTCGTGGAGCGGCCGGAGCTCGCGGATGGCGAGGTCCTGGTGGTGCGCTGCGAGGTGGAGGCGGGGGCGGCGGCGGCGGCCGGGGCGGGGGACGCGGCGGCGACCACGGAGTAACGGAGCCGGCGTGCGGCGGGCGGCGTGCTCCAGCGCGCTGCCCGACCCCGAGCGGGGTGCTCTGCGCGACGCTGAGCGCCTCCGCGGCGAGCTCCCCGCTCGTATGCCTTCCCGTCATGCGAAGAGCGTGGACCTCGTTCCGTCGCGCATTGCCGACCGCTTCCAGCTGACAGTAGTGGTCAAATTTGAACATGAAGGCGGGAAGGCGGGAAGAAAACCTTGATGATCTTCTCGCCTTCATGTGGACTCTCTCTGGGCAAAGTTGACCACTACCCACCCAGGATGCGGCCTCCTCATTGTGCGGTGCGTCAGGGGCTGCGTAGGGGTGTGTCTTCCCGACCCCGTGGGGATATTGCTAAACCCTGCACAGGAGCGCTTAGAAATGATAGATTAAGAGTTTGTCGCTGCGTGGCCTTCAACGCTGACACCCAGCGCCGAAAGGAGGATCCTGATGGTATCTTTCTATCCTCGCATGGTTGTGCTCCTCGCCGTCTATCTGGCTACCACCGCCTGTATTGGCGCCGACATCGATGAGGCGTCGGAGGAGTTCGTCGAGGTAGAAGAGAGCGCGGCCGTCGCTGAAAACGGCTTCCTTGCTAATGCGCTCAGCCCCGCGCTGCTCAGCCCGAACGCGCTCAGCCCGAGCGCGCTCAGCGCCATCCAGGATCCGGGTACGCGCGGCAACCTGTCCAGGGAACTCCTGCGCTACATCGTGGGCTGCGCGCTCAAGCCGGATCAGTCGTTCGCGTTCTCTTGGACCGACAGCAGCGGGGGCGTCCATTCAGAGACATACCGGGGCGAGCTTGGGCTTGCGCACTGGTGGAAATCAACCTCCATAGCGAACGATGCTTATGTCCAGCGCACGCTGACCGCATGTCTCGCGTCGCGGGTGAACTGGTACGGTGTCTCGGTCATGATCTCCCTTCGCGGCGTCGAAGCCTCATCGTCGACGTCGGAGCGAGCGACCTACACGGTAAGAGAGGGCGCCTTCTGGGGAAATGTGTTTACTCATATCGAGGCGCCGTATCTGCAAGCCTGCTATTCTCCGAGCGGTGTCGCACGTGCGCGCCAGGTGCAGCGCGATTGTGCGGCCGGTCACATCAATGTGAACCCCGTGACCGGCGCCACGCTCGCTCAGCCATGTGGCGCACTCGAGATCGTGGGTTCATGCGACGCCGTCTGCAACGGGGTGGACAGCGTGAACGGCTTCTACAGGGGGTGCATCGACCGCGTCGCCGTATCGCCATGGGCGCGCACGGACTCGGTGATCACGTCGTTCCTGCTACCCTGACGCGGTCACGTCAGAAAATTCAGCTGTTTGTACGCAAGGGCTAGCTGGTCGGCCTCCCGGTACGCCGCGGGCGGCCGGTCACGGTGAGCTCCCGGCGTCGTGTTTCCTGAGTTACGTGGCGCCTGCACGGAGATGCTCCAGGGCCACCCTTGCAGAACGCACACACGGAGCCGCACTCGCAGTACATAAGAACAGCGATGCGCGCCGGGGACGTAGTCGAGGATCGTTTCGAGATCGAGCGGCTCGCCGGCTCCGGCGGCATGGGCGACGTCTACCGCGCGCGCGACCGGCTGTCCGGGCAGCCGGTCGCGCTCAAGGTGCTGCAGAGCGCGAACGTGCGCGACCTGAGCCGGCTCTCGCGGGAGGCAGAGGCGCTCGTCACGCTCCGGTTGCCGGGGGTCGTGCAGTACGTGGCGCACGGGATGACCGGCGCAGGGCGGCCGTACCTGGCCATGGAGTGGCTCGACGGCGTGACGCTGGAGGAGCGGCTCGCCGGAGGGCCGCTCTCGATCGCCGAGAGCGTGACCCTGGCGGCGCAGGTAACGGCGACGCTCGGCGAGGTCCACCGGCTCGGCGTCGTTCACCGCGACCTGAAGCCGAGCAACCTGATGCTCGTGGGCGGCGCCGTCGAGAGCGCCATCCTGCTCGACTTCGGCATCGCGCGCGACCTCCGGCTCGCGCGGAGCTTGACGGCGCCCGGCGCGATCCTCGGCACGCCCGGGTACATGGCCCCCGAGCAGGCGCGCGGCGAGCCGACGATCGACGCCCGCGCCGACGTGTTCGCGCTCGGCTGCATGCTGTTCGAGTGCCTCGCGGGGCGCCCGCCGTTCCTGGGCGACAACGCGCTGTCGCTCCTCATGAAGGTCGTCCTGGAAGATCCGCCGCGGCTCGGGGAGCTCCGCGACGGCGTCCCCAAGCCGCTCGAGAGGCTCGTGGCCCGGATGCTCTCGAAGCCGGTGGACCATCGGCCGCGCGACGGCGCCGCCGTCGCCGAGGAGCTCGCCGCCCTGGCGCAGGCAGGGCTCCCCGGCGGAGCGCGCGAGACCGTTGCGCCGCCCGCATCGCGCGTGGAGATCACGACCGCGGAGCGCCGGGTCATGTGCGTCATCCTGGCTGCCGAAGGCGGCAGCGCGGAGGCGGACGCCACGCTCTCCGAGGCCGAGGGCGCCGCGCGGACCGAGGCGCTGCGCCAGATCGCGGCGCGCCACGGCGGGCGCCTCGAGCTCCTGCAATCGCAGTGGCTGCTCATCACGCTCTCCGGCGCCGAGGCCCCGACGGATCTCGCGGCGCGCGCCGCCCAGTGCGCGCTCGCCCTGCGCGCAGAGCTCGGGGGCGTGCCCATGTCCATCGCCACGGGGCTGACCGAGGTCGCGGGGAGGCTGCCCGTGGGCGCGCTGATCGACCGCGTCGTGCAGCTCTTCCCGAGGCGCGCCCGAGCGCCGGAGTCCGGCATCCAGCTCGACAGCGCGACGGCGGGCCTGCTCGCCAGCCGCTTCGACACGATACAAGGGGCCGAAGGGGCCTGGCTGCGCGGCCCCAAGGACGAGCCGGACACCGTGCCCAGGCTCCTCGGCAAGCCGACGCCCTGCCTGGGGCGCGAGCGCGAGCTCGCGCAGCTCGCGGCCGAGTGGCGCCACGCCGTGGATGAGCCCTCCGCGAGCGCCGTCGTCGTCGTGGGCGCCCCGGGGCTCGGTAAATCGCGCCTCGCCTGGGAGTTCCTCCGCACGCTCAAGGAGCGGAGCGAGGCCGCCGAGGTCTGGATCGGCAGGGCCGACCCGGTGGCCGCCGGGTCCGCGTTCGGCCTGCTGGCCCAGGCGCTCCGCCGCGCCATGGGCATCCTCGACGGCGAGCCGATCCAGGCGCGGCGGAGCAAGGTGCTCGCCCGGGTCGAGCAGCTCGGCGGGCTCGGGGCCAAGGCCCCGCACGTCGCGGCGTTCCTCGGCGAGCTCGTGGGAGCGACGTTCCCCGACGACGGCGATGTACAGCTCCGGGCGGCGCGCCAGAACCCGGTGCTGATGGGCGACCGCATCCGCCAGGCCTTCGAGGACTTCGTGCACGCCGAATGCCAGCGGAGGCCGGTGATCCTCGTGATCGAAGATCTGCACTGGGGCGACCTGCCCACGGTGAACCTCGTCGACGCCGCGCTCCAGCGCGCGCGAGGCCTGCCGTTCTTCGTGCTGGCGCTCGCCCGTCCCGAGGTCGACGAGCTCTTCCCGGCGCTGTGGAGCGAGCGCGACGGCCTCCGGATCCGCCTCGCCGCCCTCTCGCGGCGCGCGGGCGAGCGGCTCGTGCGGGAGGTGCTCGGCGATGCCGTCGATGCCGATCAGGTCGAGCGGCTGCTCGCGCGCGCCGAGGGCAACGCCTTCGTGCTGGAGGAGCAGATCCGCGCCGTCGCCGAGGGCAGGAGCGAGGGCATGCCCGAGACGGCGCTCGCGCTGGTGCAGGCGCGGCTCGAGGCGCTGGGCATCGAGGAGCGGCGCGTGCTGCGGGCGGCGAGCGTCTTCGGCGAGACGTTCTGGGAGGGCGGAGTTCGGGCCCTCGTGGGTGGCGCCCCGGTGGCGCGGCGGCTCGCCGAGCTCTCTCGCCGGGAGCTCGTCCGGCGGCGAGACGAGGCGCGCATCGCGGGCGAGGTCGAGTACGAGTTCCGGCACGCCCTCGTGCGGGAGGCCGCCTACGGCATGCTCACGGAGCGCGACCGGCGCCTCGGGCACGGCCTCGCGGGCGACTGGCTGGACCGGGCCGGTGGCGGGGACGCGATGGCGCAGGCCGAGCACTTCGAGATCGGCGGCGCGCCGGCGCGGGCGGCGGAGGCGTACCTGCGCGCGGCCGAGGAGGCGCTCCGCGGCGGCGATCTCGTCGCGGCGATCGCGCGGGCCGACCGCGGCATCGGCTGCGGGGCGGCCGGGGACACCGCCGGCAGGCTCCGCCGGGTCCAGGCAGAAGCCCATGTGTGGCGCGGCGATCTCTTCCTGGCTGTGGAGCGAGGCACGGAAGCGATCGAGCGGATCGAGCGCGGCTCGACCGTATGGTTCTCGGCCATCACGCAGGTGGTCAGCGCGACGTCCAAGCTGGGCCAGCTCGACGAGCTCGAGGGCTGGACGACCCTGGCGGCGAGCGCTGTCCCCGCGACCGATGCGCAGAGCGCGAAGCTCGTCTGCCTTGCCAACGGCGCGACCATGCTGACCGTGGTCGGCCGCTACGCGGAAGGGCGCGCGCTCATCGAGGCCGTCGAGCGCGCTTTCGTGGACACCCATGTACGAGACGTGGCGGCGACCGCGCAGCTCCATGAGGCGCGCTCTTGTTATGCCATCTGCACGGGCGATCTGGTCGCCGGCGCGGACGGGATGGAAGCCGCGAGCCGTGCCTACGAGCAGGCCGGGGATCGCCGCAACGCTTGCAGCACACGCGCCAACCTGGGTGTCGTCTACACCGAGCTCGGCGACTTCGAGAGGGCGGAGTCGATGCTTCGCGAGGCTCACCAGGAGGCCGAACGGATGCATTTGCATGAGCTGAAGCTCTCCTCGGGGGCCAACCTCGCGCAGGTCCTCGGGAGTCGCGGTAAGCTGGCCGAGGGGCGGGCGTTCGCCGAGGCGGCTGCTTCGGCGAGCCGGCAAGCGGGCGCGGTCCGTACGGAGCTGTTTGCTCGCTGCTATCTCGCCAAGATCTGCGTCGCCCTCGGCGACCTCGAGGCCGCCGAGGACGAGGCGCGCGCCTCGGTGGCGCGCTCGCAGAGCGCTCCGACGCTCGGCGTCCAGGCGTACGCGGTCCTCGCGCGCGCGCTGCTGGGGCTCGGGCGCGTCGACGAGGCCGTCAGGACAGCCACCGAGGCGAGCTCCATGCTGGAGTCGTTCGGCACCCTCGAAGAGGGCGAGTCGCTGGTCCGGCTGACGGTTGCCGAGGCGCTCGCCGCGAGCGGCAGGCAGCACGAGGCGAACGCCGCGATCGCCTCGGCCAGGGCCGCGCTGCTCGCGCGCGCCGACAAGCTCAGCGACCCGACCTGGCGGGAGCGCTTCCTCCGCGACGTTCCGGACAACGCCCGCACGCTCGAGCTCGCGCGGCAGTGGCTCGGCGGCTGAGGTACATGCGATGGCGGCAGGTCGATCCCTCTGTACGCTCGCGATCGCCGGTGACGGCGAGCGTCTGGTCATTTGTTAACCGAGTTGCTTATTCTCTGCGCGGATACCCCGGTGCCACCGGCGAGAGGGCACGCACCCGGGGGCTCCCTCGAAGTACATGAGAACGGCGATGCGCGCAGCGGATGTGATCGAGGATCGTTTCGAGATCGAGCGGCTCGCCGTCTCCGGCGGGATGGGGGACGTCTACCGCGCGCGCGACCGGGTGTCCGGGCAGGCGGTCGCGCTCAAGGTCTTGCAGGGCGCGAGCGCGACCGATCTGCGCCGGTTCGCGCGGGAGGCGGAGGCGCTCGTGACGCTGCGGCTGCCCGGCGTGGTGCAGTACGTCGCGCACGGGGTGACCGGCGCAGGGCAGCCGTACCTGGCCATGGAGTGGCTCGACGGCGTGACCCTGGAGGAGCGGCTCGCCGGGGCGCCGCTCACGCTGGCCGAGAGCGTGGCGCTGGCCGCGCGCGTGGCGGCGACGCTCGGCGCCGTGCACCGGATCGGCGTCGTTCACCGCGACCTCAAGCCGAGCAACCTGATGCTCGTGGGCGGCGCGGTCGAGCGCGTCACGCTGCTCGACTTCGGCATCGCGCGCGACCTCCGGCTCGCGCAGACCCTCACGTCGCCCGGCGCCGTGCTCGGCACGCCCGGGTACATGGCGCCCGAGCAAGTGCGCGGCGACGCGCCCGTCGACGCCCGGGCCGACGTGTTCGCGCTCGGGTGCGTGCTGTTCGAGTGCCTCGCGGGGCGCCCGCCGTTCCTCGGCAACAGCGCGCTCGCGCTCCTGATGAAGGTCGTCCTGGAAGAGCCGCCGCGGCTCGGGGAGCTGCGCGACGGTATCCCGGAGCCGCTCGAGCGCCTGGTGGCGCGGATGCTGGCGAAGAGCGCGGGGGAGCGGCCGCGCGACGGCGCCGCCGCCGCCGCGGAGCTCGCGGCCGTGGCCGGCGAGGAGCCGTCGCTCGGAGCGAGCGCGGTCGCGGCGCCGGCCGCGCCGGGCGAGGCGATCACGACGGCCGAGCGCAAGGTGATGTGCGTCATCCTGGCCGAGGACGGCGGCGCCGAGGCCGGCGCCACGCTCTCGACGCTCACCGACGGCGGCGGCGCCGCGCGGGCCGAGGCGCTGCGGGACATCGCGGCGCGCCACGGCGGGCGCCTCGATCGGCTGCAATCGCGCTGGCTGCTCGTCGCGCTGTCCGGCGCCGAGTCGCCCACGGATCTCGCCGCGCGGGCGGCCCACTGCGCGCTCGCGCTCCGGAAGGTGCTAGGCGCCGTGCCCATGTCCGTCGCGACCGGGTTGACCGAGGTCGAGGGCAAGCTGCCGGTCGGCGAGCTGATCGATCGGGTCGCGCAGCTCATCGCCGGGCGCGATGGCCCTCCGCCCGGGGAGATCCGGCTCGACGACGCGACCGCCAGCCTGCTCGCGAGCCGCTTCGAGACATCGCGGGGGCCCGGCGGGCGCTGGCTTCGCGGCCTGAAGGAGGAGCCGGACTCCATCCCACGGCTCCTCGGCAAGCCGACGCCCTGCGTGGGGCGCGAGCGCGAGCTCTCGCAGCTCGCGACCGAGTGGCGCCATTGCGTGGACGAGCCCTCCGCGAACGCGGTGGTGGTGGTGGGCGCCCCCGGTCTCGGCAAATCGCGCCTCGCGTGGGAGTTCCTCCGCACGCTCAAGGAGCAGCGCGAGGGCGCCGCGATCTGGATCGGCAGGGCCGACCCGATGGCGGCCGGCTCGGCCTTCGGCCTCGTCGCCCAGGCGCTCCGCCGCGCCATGGGCATCCTCGACGGCGAGGCGCTGGAGGTGCGGCGGAGCAAGGTGCTCGACCGGGTGGGGCGGCTCGACACGCTCGGGGCGAGGGGCCTGCGCGTCGCGGCGTTCCTCGGCGAGCTGGTGGGGGCGCCGTTCCCCGACGAGGGGGACGTGCAGCTGCAGGCGGCGCGCCAGAACCCGGTGCTGATGGGCGACCGCATCCGCGAGGCGTTCGAGGATTTCGTGAAGGCCGAGTGCCAGCGGCAGCCGGTGCTGCTGGTGCTGGAGGACTTGCACTGGGGCGACCTGCCGACGGTGCGGCTGATCGACGCGGCGCTGCAGCACGCGAGCGACCTGCCGCTGCTGGTGCTGGCGCTGGCGCGCCCCGAGGTGGACGAGCTGTTCCCCGAGCTCTGGCGGCATCGGATCGGGCTGCGGCTGCGGCTCTCGCCGCTGCCGCGTCGCGCGAGCGAGCGGCTCGTGCGCGAGGTGCTCGGCGACGGCGTGAGCGGGGCGCAGGTGGACGAGCTGCTGGCGCGGGCCGAGGGCAACGCGTTCGTGCTGGAGGAGCAGATCCGGGCGGTGGCCGAGGGCCGTGGCGAAGGCATGCCGGAGACGGTGCTCGCGATGGTGCAGGCGCGGCTGGAGGCGCTGGATGTCGAGGAGCGGCGGGTGCTGCGCGCGGCGAGCGTGTTCGGCGAGACGTCGTGGAAAGGGGCGATGGCGGCGCTGGTGGGCGGGGCGCAGGTCGAGCAGCCGCTCGCGGAGCTCTCGCGGCGCGAGCTGCTGGTGCGGCGGCCCGAGGCGCGGATCGCGGGCGAGGTGGAGTACCAGTTCCGGCACGCGCTGGTGCGCGAGGCGGCGTACGGCATGCTCACGGAGCGCGACCGCCGCGTCGGCCACGGCCTCGCGGGCGACTGGCTGGCCCGGGCCGGCGGCGCCGACGCGATGGTGCTGGCCGAGCACTTCGAGATCGGCGGGGCGCCGGCGCGGGCGGCGGAGGCGTACCTGCGCGCGGCCGAGGAGGCGCTGCGCGGCGCTGATCTCGACGCGGCGATCGCGCGGGCCGACCGGGGCATCGGCTGCGGCGCGGCCGGGGAGACCGCCGGCAGATTCCGTCAGATCCAGGCGGAGGCCCATGTGTGGCGAGGCGATCTCGCGCTCGCCGCGGAGCGGGGGAGCGAGGCGGCGGGCCTGGTGGAGCGCGGCTCGGCCGCGTGGTTCTCGGCCATCACCCAGGTCGTGCTGGCCTCGTCCAAGCTGGGCCGGCCTGATGAGGTCGAGCGCTGGACGGCCATCGCCGCGGATACCGCCGCTCGGGGCGACGGCACGGCCGTCAAGCTCATCTGTCTTGCCGAGTGTGCGATCGCGCTGCTGCTCAACGGACGTTACGCGGCGGGCGGCGCGCTGGTCGAGGCTGTCGAGCGCGCGCTGGCGAGCGTCGAGGCGCGAGGCCTCGAGGTGGTCGCCACGCGGCTTCACTTGGCGCGGTCCTACCATGCGATCTGCACCGGCGATCTGGGCGCCGGCGTGGACCGCATGAGAGCCGCGATACTCGCCTTCGAGATGGCCGGGGATCGACGCAATGCCTGTGGTGAACGCGGAAACCTCGGATCCGTCTATGCAGAGCTCGGCGACTTCGAAACGGCTGAATCGACATTGCGCGAAGCCTTGGAGGAGTCCGACCGGCTGCACCTGGAGGAGCTGAAGCTCTCGGCGGAGTCGAATCTCGCCCGTGTCCTGGCGTGCCGTGGTCGACTCGCCGAGGGGCGGGCGCTCGCCGAGGCGGCGGTCACGTCGAGCCAGGGAGCGGGCATGGTGCGCACCGAGCTCTTCGCTCGCTGCTACCTCGCGCAGATCGCCCTTGCCCTGGGGGACCTCGAGGCCGCCGAGCGCGAGGCGCGCTCCGCCATCGCGCTCCTGGAGAGCGCCCCGACGCTCGGCGTGCAGGCCATCGCTGTGCTGGCGCGCGCGCTCCTTGGGCTCGGGCGAACCGACGAGGCGATGCGGGCTGCCGCCGAGGCGAGCGCGCAGCTCTCGGAGTTCGGCACCCTGGAAGAGGGCGAGCCGCTCGTCCGCCTGACGTACGCCGAGGCGCTCGCCGCGAGCGGCCGGCAGGCCGAGGCGAGCGCCGCCATCGCCTCGGCCAGGGCCGCGCTGCTCGCGCGCGCCGAGAAGCTCAGCGACCCGACCTGGCGGGAGCGCTTCCTCCGCGACGTTCCGGACAACGCCCGCACGCTCGAGCTCGCGCGGCAGTGGCTCGGTGGCTGAGCGGCGTGTAGCGGCCAGCAGGTCGATCCCTGCGTACCCGCGGGCGCTGGTGATGTCGAATTCCTGATATTGTGTTCACTGAGTTACGGGGGTGGTTGCGCGGAATATCGTGGCGCCGTCTCTCGGAGAACACACACACGGGGGCTCACTCGCAGTACATAAGAACAGCGATGCGCCCTGCGGACGTGGTCGAAGATCGTTTCGAGATCGAGCGGCTTGCCGGCTCCGGTGGCATGGGCGACGTGTACCGCGCGCGTGATCGGGTTTCCGGGCAGGCGGTGGCGCTCAAGGTGCTGCAGAGCGCGAGCGTAGGCGATCTGGGCCGGCTCTCGCGGGAGGCGGAGGCGCTCGTCACGCTGCGGCTGCCAGGGGTCGTCCAGTACGTGGCGCACGGGGTGACCGGCGCAGGGCGGCCGTACCTGGCCATGGAGTGGCTCGACGGCGTGACGCTGGAGGAGAGGCTCGCCGAAGGGTCGCTCTCGATCGCCGAGAGCGTGACCCTGGCGGCGCAGGTAACGGCGACGCTCGGCGCGATCCACCGGCTCGGCGTTGTCCACCGCGACCTGAAGCCGAGCAACCTGATGCTCGTGGGCGGGGCCATCGAGCGCGCCACCCTGCTCGACTTCGGCATCGCGCGCGACCTCCGGCTCGCGCGGAGCTTGACGGCGCCCGGCGCGATCCTCGGCACGCCCGGATACATGGCCCCCGAGCAGGCGCGCGGTGAGTCGACGATCGACGCCCGCGCCGACGTGTTCGCGCTCGGCTGCATGCTGTTCGAGTGCCTCGCGGGGCGCCCGCCTTTCATGGGCGACAACGCCCTCTCGCTGATCATGAAGGTCGTCCTGGAAGATCCGCCGCGGCTCGGCGAGCTCCGCGACGGCGTCCCCAAGCCGCTCGAGCGGCTCGTGGCCCGGATGCTGTCGAAGCCGATGGAACGTCGGCCGCGCGACGGCGCCGCCGTCGCCGAGGAGCTCGCCGCCCTGGCGCAGGCAGGGCCCCCCGCCGGCGCGCGCGATACCGCGGAGCCGCCCGCGCCGAGCGTGGAGATCACGACGGCAGAACGCCGGGTCATGTGCGTCATCCTTGCAGCCGACGGCAGCGCGGAGGTGGACGCCACGCTCTCCGAGGCCGAATGCGCCGCTCGCACCGAGGCGCTGCGCCAGGTCGCGGCGCGCCACGGCGGGCGCCTCGAGCTCCTGCAATCGCAGTGGCTGCTCGTCGCGCTGTCCGGCGCCGAGGCCCCGACGGATCTCGCCGCGCGCGCGGCCCGCTGCGCGCTCGCCCTACGCGCAGCGCTCGGGGGCGTTCCGGTGTCCGTCGCCACAGGGATGGCCGAGGTCGCCGGGCGCCTGCCGGTCGGCGCGTTGATCGACCGCGTCGTGCAGCTCTTTCCGCAGCGCTCTCGACTGCCGGAGTCCGGCATCCGGCTCGACGGAGCGACCGCAGGATTGCTCGCCAGGTCCTTCGACATGGCGCACGTGGACGAAGGCGCCTGGCTCCGCGGGCCGAAGGACGAGCCGGACACCGTCCCGCGGCTTCTCGGCAAGCCGACGCCGTGCGTGGGGCGCGAGCGCGAGCTCGCGCAGCTCGAGGCCGAGTGGCGCCACGCCGTGGATGAGCCCTCCGCGAGCGCCGTGGTCGTCGTGGGCGCTCCGGGCCTCGGCAAGTCGCGCCTCGCCTGGGAGTTCCTCCGCTGCCTTGAGGAGCAACGCGAGACCGCCGAGGTCTGGGTCGGCAGGGCCGATCCGATGGCCGCCGGGTCCGCGTTCGGCCTGCTGGCCCAGGCGCTCCGCCGCGCCATGGGCATCCTCGACGGCGAACCGCTGGAAGTGCGGCGGCGCAAGGTGCTCGCCCGTGTTGAGCAGCTCGGTGAGCTCGGGGCCAAGGCCCCGCACGTCGCGGCGTTCCTTGGCGAGCTCGTGGGGGTGAAGTTCCCCGACGCGAGCGATGTGCAACTGCATACAGCGCGGCAGAATTCGATGCTAATGGGCGACCGCCTTCGCGAGGCGTTCGAGGACTTCGTCTGGGCCGAATGCCAGCGGAAGCCGGTGATCCTCGTGCTGGAGGATCTGCACTGGGGCGACCTGTCCACGGTGACCCTCGTCGACGCCGCGCTCCAGCACGCCGGGCGCCTGCCGTTCTTCGTGCTGGCGCTCGCCCGCCCCGAGGTTCACGAGCTCTTCCCGACGCTCTGGAGCGAGCGTCACGGGCTCCGGCTCCGCCTTGCGCCGCTGCCCCGGCGCGCGAGCGAGCGGCTCGTCCGGGAGGTGCTCGGCGATGCCCTCGACGCCGACCAGGTCGAGCGGCTCCTCGCGCGGGCCGAGGGCAACGCCTTCGTGCTGGAGGAGCAGATCCGGGCGGTGGCCGAGGGCCGGAGCGCGGGCCTGCCCGAGACGGCGCTGGCGATGGTGCAGGCGCGGCTGGAGGCGCTGGACGTCGAGGAGCGGCGCGTGCTGCGGGCGGCGAGCGTCTTCGGCGAGACGTTCTGCAAGGGTGAAACGATTCGTAGACGCAGGAATAATCCTGAACGATTCCGAGATCTTGGATTCTGCGCCCGGCCGCTGCGGCGGCAAGCCGGGGAGGCCGGGGGAGCTGTACAGGGCATGGGCGCGCGCCCGTGCCGGTGCTGGCGGTCGCGGGCCATCAAGGGCGCGGCTTCGGATCGCTGCGCCTGGGGCAAGCGCTCGGGGCTCTGGTCGTTCACCACCCAGCAGCTCGACAAGGAGGAATTCGGCGCGGCCGCCGTCGAGCGCATGGCGCCGGAGCCGATCGCCGCGGCCCATCGCCGCGGCGCGGGCGTCGAGCCGGGCAGCCGCTCCACGTCGATTTGCCCATGTCAGAAATCTCGCCAGGATTCCTGAGGCGGTGATACCGGAGCCAAGGTGTTCCTGCCGACGTCTCGGATGTGCGATCCCTGTCGGACGCGCTGCCCGGTGCCTTCTGCTGTGGAGTCGTCCCCGGGACCGTCTCGGAGAGGTCGTCGTGGCGGAGGCGGAACCCTTCCGGCCTGTTCAATCGGGTAGGTGACCTCTGGAAAGAACCCGATCGGCCTGCTCAAAGAGGTCGCCGACCCGTTCTGGCAACCTCTCGGGCCTGCTCGCGCGGGTCGGCTACCCTTTCGCCAGCCCCGGAGGGTTCCCCGACGGGTCGCCGACCTGCCGGGCAACCCCGGAGGGTTCCCCAACGGGTCGCCGACCTGCCGGGCAACCCCGGAGGGTTCCCTGACGGGTCGCCGACCTGCTGGGCAACCCCGGAGGGTTCCCCGGCGGCTCGCCGACCCTCTTCATGCTTCCAGGCGCGCCTGCCGGCGGCAGCTCAGCCCGCCGCGCGCTTCTGCAGGATCTCGAACGCCGGCAGGGTCTTGCCCTCCAGCACCTCGAGGAAGGCGCCGCCGCCGGTCGAGATGTAGCCGACCTGCTTCTCGATGCCGTACTTCGCGATCGCCGCCAGCGTGTCGCCGCCGCCGGCGATCGAGAAGGCGCTGGAGTCCGCGATCGCGCGGGCGACAGTCTCGGTGCCCCTGGCGAAGGCGTCGAACTCGAAGACGCCGACCGGGCCGTTCCAGACGATGGTGCCGGCCGCCCGGAGCTTCTCGGCGAGGAGCTGCGCCGTCTTCGGGCCGATGTCGAGGATCATCTCGTCGGCGGCCACGTCGGCGGCCGCCTTGACGGTCGCCGGCGCGTCGGCCTTGAACTCCTTCGCGACCACCACGTCGACAGGGATCGGCACGTCGGCGCCGCGCGCCTTCATGGCCTCGATGACGGCCTTCGCCTCGCCGACCAGGTCGGGCTCGGCCAGCGACTTGCCGATGGGCAGCCCGGCGGCCAGGAGGAACGTGTTCGCGATGCCGCCGCCGACGATCAGCTGGTCGACGTTCTTCGCCAGCGATTGCAGGATGGTCAGCTTGGTCGACACCTTGGAGCCGGCGACGATCGCCACGAGCGGGCGCTTCGGGGCGCTCAGCGCCTTCGTGATGGCGTCGATCTCGGCGGCGAGCAGCGGGCCCGCGCAGGCGACCTTGGCGAACTGCGCGATGCCGTAGGTCGGGCGCAACATCGTCAGGTACGCGGGCAACGGACAGATCGTCGTCCGGTCGCTCACCTCGCCGAGGCCTCGGCGCGGTGCGCGGTGCCGAAGGCGTCGTGCACGAACACGTCGCACAGCGCGGCCAGCTTGCGGGCGAGCTCCTCCTTGTTCTTCTTCTCGCCCTTGTTCAGCCGGCAGTTCTCGAGCAGCACGACCTGGCCCGGCTCGACCGTCACGCCGTCCACCCAGTTCGCCACGACGGGCACCTCGCGGCCGAGCAGCTCGCCGATGCGCTTGGCCACCGGCGCGAGCGAGTCCTCCGGCTTGAACTCTCCCTCGGTCGGCCGCCCCAGGTGCGAGGTCACCATCACCGCGGCGCCGGCGTCCAGCGCCAGCTTGATGCAGGGGATCGAGGCCCGGATGCGGGTGTCCTCGGTGATGTTGCCGGCGTCGTCCTGGGGGACGTTCAGGTCCGCCCGGATGAAGACGCGTTGTCCCTTGACCTTGCCCTATGCGATGAGATCGGAAAAGCGCAGTACGTTCATGGTCGTCGTTCCCTGGTGTCTCGGAGATGTTGCTTGCCCGGCGCCGCGATGGCGGGCCGTGGCGTCGCGGCGGCTCTAGCGGCGTTGCTCGTCGACAGGGGCCTCGTGTGAAGAGCTGAAGGGCGTCGCCGCCGACCGCGCGCCCGAGGATCCCTCGCATCGATGGCAAAGCGATAGCAGCGCCCGCGCGGAGCCGATGGCCATCTCGCCGTGGCGGCTCCCCGCGCAGTCGGGACGGCCATCACACTCCTCGGATCCGCCCGCGCACGGCATCGATGGCGGTCACGCCGTCGATGCGATGACCCATCCGGCAGCGTGCGCCCTTGTTGACGCTCCCGTTAGATGATGGGTGGGGGCCGCTTTTCGTTCACGCAGGATGATGGCTCGCTCACGCGCGCGATGGCCATCGCCCGCCCATCCGGTGCCCGGAGCCCCCGCCGGAGGCTCCGTCCGTCCATCGCCCGCGCGACGTGGCCGCCGGGGCGCGCAGGGCGCGTCAAGGGCGGCGCAGCCGCCGAGCCCTGCGAGGGAACCCTTGACGCGTCCGAGCACCCCGGCACGCTCAGGACGCGATGGGCCGACCATCACGCCCGTGACCGGGGCCCGCTCACCGTCGCGATGGTCATCAGTCAGCCCGAGCGAGAACGCATCAACAGCTTGATTCTCAACAGCCCTCCCGGAAGGGCTATCGACTGACGTTCAGGGTCATCGATGAGAGTTGGTCCTGCACCACGGGTAGCCCGGCGAACGGGCCCATGCCGGCGCAGACGCTGACACGGCCCGCGACGTTGTCTGCATGATACGCTGTGAGTCTAAGGGACGGCCTCTGCAAGGCTGCGACGGTATACGTCACGGCGTTGTTGGTGGTGAGATAGAGCTGCGTGGGCGAGGAGAAGCTAACGCCGCGATACTTCGCAACGAGATCCGTGTCGGAGCCGCAGTTCCCGTACTCGCTCGTCGCGGAGTACGGATGGATGCCCGTCGGCCACACGGACCAGCTAACTGGCAGGCCGACGCCGCTCCACGAGGTTTGCTCCTGGAGCTGCGGATACTCCTCGCCACGCTGGACCGCCTCTACCAGACGCCGCGAGGCCGCTTCGTTCGCCCCCTCCCACATCTCGTAGGCACGCAAGATCGAGGGCGCATCGCCAGCCTCGACCAGATCCAACACCGACTGGATCTCCGCCTCAGTCCTATTGCTCGCCTCGACGTCATCGCCATCGGACCCCACGCACGCCGCGAGCATCGCCGAGACCGCCAGCGCCAAGACATTTCTCACCATCGACATATTCATAACATTCACCTTCCGGCACACAACGTGCCGCCTCTCGGAAGTTACCGTCGCAAGCGCGACGCCCACGGCCGACCGCGAAAGGCCAAGACCATGAACCAAGACACGTCCTCGCGCAGCTTGCAGCACATACAATTGCAAGCCGCATGGCCGACCACCCTTGCACGGTAGCCGCAGTGCGCTACGCCTGTGTTCGAGGGCAGTATGCGCAAGGGGATGGGTCCTGTCCAAGGTCGAGACACGCAGCCACAACATGCCGAAATCATTGTGGAAGTCGGCGGGTCAGCATCGGCGCCGTGGCTCCGCCTCGGGGCCGAGCGGTTCCACCTGGGAGCGGACCTCTCCGACCGGTTTGGGTTCGATGGCTGCGTTCTCGAGGAGGACCTCCTCCGCATCATCGTCCTGCTGGCCATGCGCCGCGAAACTCAGGCGGAAGGCTGGATCAGCGCGGACGAGATAGGAGTTCTGCTCAAGGATGGTGCGAGCGGAGCAGCAATCAGCAAGCAGTTCGAGCGCATACTGAGGAACACTCCGTGTGCACATGGCGGCCACGAGCTCGGATCCGGGTTTCGACTCATCGAGTACTGGACGCGTGAGACCGGTGGGACCGGTCCCCGCGGAGGCCGTAGCCGGGGGCCGTACCGTCTAGGAGTCCGCAGGGAGCAAGTTCGTCTCGACGAGGATATCGCTTCAGCGGCTCTCACGTGGCGGCCGCTCTCCCGCCTGGAGCCCCTGGAGGGCGACATCGATGCCATTCTCGAGAAAGTACGCGTCGCAGCGTCTGCGGGACGGTTCCGGGAGTCGAGCTCGTGGCTGGATGCGCTTCTGCTATCGATATACAGAGGGAACAACGAGCTGGTCGCACAGTCTCCGCGCAAAGAGAGGAGCATGCTGCTGGCACGCATCTGGGACGCGACGTCAATCATCGACATGGAGATGGGCAGACCAGCCGATGGGCTCCGAGCCGCGCGCCGCGCTCGCGCTCTCTACGCCATCAGCCATCATCCCGAGGGGATCGCACACACATGGCAAGTCGAGGCTCATTTGCTCGGCCAGAGCGATGACCCCGAGAACGCACACCGAGCCCTCGCGGCAGCGCGGATGTCTCTCGTACACCTCGACTCAGCATCGCGCAGCAACCGAAGAGGCATAAAACGCGCCCAGTACGTAGGCACCCTGGGCCAGAGACTGACCGTCGTGGGTGCCACTCAAAAGGCGGAGAAGAGCCTTGAGCACGCATATCGAACATCAACGGAACACGGATTCATCCAGCCCGCGGCAACCTGGGCGTTACGGCTCGCGGAGAACGCATTGAAGGCCAAAAATCTCCGAGGAGCCGAGAATCTCCTGATGATGAGTCACGAACGTCAGCAACAAATGTCCGTCCCCCAGAGAGCGGCATTCGCGCGAATATTCGCAGCATTTCACGGGGCTTCAGGGCATCGGGAGGCGGCCCAGCACTGGCTTGCAGAGGCGCTGGAGATAGGCGAGAGGCATCAGATGCTAAACCAGATACGCCTTGTAACACAACTTGAGCGATCGCTCAGGCGCGTGCGGTAGACACGCGAGACGTCGTCGATTCAACGTGGACCACTCGCACACCGCGAACCTCGCCAAGGCGCGCCGCGGCATCAAGACCCGCCGCCGACACGCTTAATGAATATCGGACCAGTCGTGCGGTGCGACAGCCACCCTTCCCCACTGAGCCCAATCCAGAACCTCTTCTCTTCACCGACTGACCATTTTCCGTCATACGGCTCGACGCGCAAGTCAATCGTCTGCGTATTGTCGCCGACAACGACCTCAGCTGCGCCTTTTGCGATATTGAACGGTCTCTTCGAGCAACTCGGACCATCCCCGACGAACAGCGTGAGCGTACCAGCCTCGGGCCATGGACCATCGTCGAAACGGGATATATAGAATCTAATCGTTGAGGGGAGGGGCATGTAGGCGGATGCCTTCAGTGTCGCACCGCCGTCTACAGCGCAGCCCGAAGCGTATCGTCCGTCGGCGACTTCGTATTCCTGGGATGCGCTCTGCCACGGGTTGAGCAGGACCATCGCAGCGAAGGCAGAAGCGAACAAGCACGCCGCGACCAGACTGATAGTACGGAGTCTGACTCGGCTGGACGTTTGCGCGTGTGGGCGAAGCGAGGCCGCGACGACCGAACAGCTAGAAGACACCGGAGACATACACGTCGACGCGATCTCTCGCATTTTTTTGTGACGCAAGGTCGTCTTATCTGGACACGCGTCGAGCAGTTCCACGATCAATTGACCGAGCGCTGCAACATCTGATCTTGGATCGACGACATCGTCCTCTCTGTAAGGAGACGCCCCCTCTGGCATGCGCACCAGTTCCGCCGATCCGAAATCCACGATCTTCACGGCACCATCTTGCGCAACAATGATATTGTCACTCGATATGCGGCGATGTACCACCCCAGACGAATGCATCGCAGACAACCCCGCCGCTATGTGGTATGCGCACTTCGCCACGTCATCGGTCGACATCTGGCCGCTTCTCATCACGTCTCGAAGGGGGCGACCATCGACGTGCTCCATGACGACGAACCTGGAGTCACCATAGGCAGCCACGTCGTAGATTTCCACAACATTAGGATGGCGACACAGGTGAGCCATCATCGCTTCGCGCTCGAGATCGGCAGAATGGCCGTTGCCGGACCCTTCGCACCTCCATTTCAAAACGACGTATCTGTGCTGCAAGACCGAATGCCGAGCCAGATAGACCGCCGAGCGAGCACCATCCCCGATGCGCTCTATAACCATGAATTGGTTCACTATGCAGCCTGCAAGCTGGTGAATGTTCATACCTATATCTCGCTCAGCCCGGGGTGCCCGGGCAATGTCACACATGGACGTTACAAAAGAATCGATCTTCCATCAACAGAGCCGACAGTGCTGTCCGGCGTGACGAGCGCCGCGCTCTGTCAGAGACCGGCCTCATGGACCACGAACCGGCCGGCAGAACGGATCACGACTGGAGCGGTCAAGAATCCCCGCCAGAAAAATCGTCGATAACGAGCGGCCGCCGGAAACAGTAGCGATTTTAGCAGCTTCCGCCTGTTTCGCCGCCGAGGGCGGCCTGGTGTAGCCCAACGTATCGCCCTCCGCCGCCGCGTCGCCCGCGGTTAAGGGCTCACGGCATCACCGATCGGGGTCGGCGCCTGGCCCGGCGGCGCAACGCCGAACGAGTCTCCTTCGCTCGCCGCCCGGTTGCCGGGCCCTTCGATGCGCTGCCGCCTGTTTCGGGATCGTGCCTGCGTCCCCGCACTCTGCAGGCCCAAAGTTCGGCTGCGGGCGGGTGCGCGAAGCACGCCCGACCGTCAGTCCGCAAGCCCTTATTGGGTTGCCCTGCGCTACGCAATTCGCACATCTTTGCCGCACTCACGAACGGCGCGTGCCAACCGAGACATGTTACGGCGCGGTAACCAATATCATATCCCAGGAGGGGGTGGGATTGCCGAAGGCGAGTTTTAGTTCCCTCGGCGTGCAAATGGAACTGTTGATCTGGTAGAACACGCCGAAGAAGCGGGTGTATAGCCGCGATTGTCCGTAGGAATTGATGTCCGTCTTGATCTCGTCGATCGCGCGCTTTAGGTCGTCCTTATTTCTAAGGTACTTCCACTCGATGGCGAGCTCGAGATTTGGAAAAGCGCCATCAGGGATGTAGTATTTGGGGGATGTAGCGATCGCGGTTTTACGGAGGTAGCCGACGAACGTGGCCTCCATGTGCTTATGGATGATGGTGTGAAGGTCCGTCTCGGAGTTAGGCGTTTTGTTGCTTGCCTTCACTATTTTTGGCGTGCACTCAAGGGCTTCTCTTACGATATCCTGCTTTGCACGCAGGGTGACCGCTTGAGTCGCTTCGGGGACGAGTGACTCGAAAGTGGCACTGAGCATTTCGAAGCGAGGGCATGAGACATAATCCATGTCGCCAGCGTCGAGAGCGAGGCTCATCTTCCCGCTAGCATCATCCCACCGCGCCGTGAAACGTTCAGCAGCTCTGGGAGCACCGAGCATCTCCAGAAGGATCAGCAGAGATTCAGATGCCGTCTGTAGTTGCCAATCCAGTTGCTGCTGGAGAAGTCGGGTCTCTTCTTCGGTGTCGGCGCCCAAGTGAGTGGCCTGCATCAGCGGTTGCCATGTCTCGTTAATGACCTCTCGGGCGCGACTAATGCAGGCGCCGATCGAAGTGGTTAGGGCGTCAGTGGGTGCTTGGGCCATGGGTTGGTTCTCGATTCTAAAGCTCGGGCTCTTGTGTTCCGCGTGGGGTTGGGTCTGCCCAACTATCAGTCGATTGGTCAACCGAAGCCGCCGGACCAGGTCTGTCTAGCTCGTCGCTTGTTGTGACCTCCCCCACGGAAAGTCTCACGGATCGGCTCTGCGCCGCAAGGTCGAAACACTGTCCAACGGTCCAGCGCTTAGGGTAGCCCAGGTGTTTCCCTGAGTGGCTCTTCACGTAGTCGGGCGCAGGAACGACGCTGGCAACGAGCAGCTCGAAGGCGAGCGTGGCGCCGTCGCGTATGTGGCCGAGCACAGAAGCGGTGTCGGCGACGAGGAGCGCGGGCGCGAGCTCGGCGCGGCCCCTCTCCGCCGCTTCGGTCGTAGAGGTCGAAGCGCATGCCTGGAAGGACGGTGGCGCCGCAAAAGTCAAGCGGAATAGTCGCGGTCCTGCGGGTATCCGGGCGAGGGCCGTTCGTCAGCCATTTGGTTGGCGAACACTCCCGCCGCGTAGCCGCCTGCGCACCTGCGCAACACCACCGCGGCGAAGCCCTCGAGCAGTGGCGGCGGCCGCGGGATGGTCAGGGCTGCGGGGCCTGCGGAGCCCTATCGGACGATCCGTAGCCGGTCTCGTGGGCGCCCGCCGATGGCGCCGCGACGTGCGGCGCTCGCGGCCGGCGCGGACGCGAGCGCGACGTCACGCGGCTCCAGGCGCGCGAGCGCTAGCGCGTTGCGTATTCCGGGCCGACGTGACGGCCGATTCCGACAGCACGTGACGGCCCGTTCCGACGGGACGTGACGGGGCGCTCCGGGCCACCCGACGGGGGGTTCCGACACACCCGACGGCTCGTTCCGACGCACGTGACGGGCCGTTCCGAGGGACGTGACGGGCCGTTCCGACGGGGGTGACGGCCCGCAGGCGGCGCTCGCGGTCGCAGCCTCATCGCGTACATGGACGCGATGTCGGAGCGGCTATCGATGCGTAAGGTTCGAGAGATTTTGAGGCTCAAGTTCGAGTGCAAGCGCAGCCGAGCGGATATCGCGGCGTCGGCCTGCGTCGGCGAGAGCACGGTCAGCGGCTACCTGGCGCGCGCGGAGAAGGCGGGGCTGACGTGGGAGGTCGCCCGAGAGATGACCGACGCCGAGATCGAGGCGCGGCTGTTCCGCGACGTCGGTCGTAACGAGCCGCCGGCGCGCGTGCCGATCGACTTCGCCTGGGTGCACCGCGAGCTGTCGAAGCCGTGCGTCACGCTGCAGACGCTCTGGCTCGAGTACCGCGAAGCGAGCGCGGCACAGGCTCCGCTGAAGCCCTACGAGTACAGCCGCTTTTGCGACCTGTACGCAGGCTGGAAGAAGAAGCTCGGCGTCGTGATGCGTCAGGTTCACCGCGCCGGCGAGAAGGTCTTCATCGACTACTCGGGAAGGAAGCCGCACCTGGTCGATCGGACAACCGGCGAGGTGATCGAAGTCGAGCTGTTCGTCGCG
The DNA here is from genome assembly GCF_000418325.1 of Sorangium cellulosum So0157-2. Lineage (GTDB taxonomy): Bacteria > Myxococcota_A > Polyangia > Polyangiales > Polyangiaceae > Sorangium > Sorangium cellulosum_D. Next base: position 8,841,827 of record NC_021658.1, on the reverse strand, counting down.
GTGCTCGGCGCGAGCAACTACACGTACGCCGAGGCGACGCGCTCGCAGAAGGTCGCCGACTTCGTCGGGTCGACGGTGCGGATGCTCGAGTACTTCGGTGGCGTGCCCGAGGTGCTCGTCCCCGACCAGCTCCGCAGCGCGGTCTCTGGCCCGGATCGGTACGAGCCGGACATCAACCCGACCTACCTCGAGATGGCGCGGCACTACGGCGTGACGGTCATCCCGGCCCGGCCCCGGAAGCCGCGCGACAAGGCGAAGGTCGAGGGCGGCGTGCTCATCGCGCAGCGCTGGCGGAGGCTGACCGGATGCACCTGCAGGAGCTGACGCTCTCGGTGGAGGCGAACCTGGCGCAGGTCCTCGCGTGGCGCGGTCAGGTGGCCGAGGCGCGGGCGCTCGCCGCGTCCGTTGCGGCGTCGAGCCGACAAGCGGGTCTGGTGCGCACGGAGCTCGCTGCTCACTGCTACCTTGCGAAGATCTCCCTCGCCGGCGGCGACTTCGAGGCGGCCGAGGACGAGGCGCGCGTCGCGGTCGCGCTCGCGCCGGGCGCCCCGACGCCCGGCGTCCAAGCGTACGCGCTCCTCGCGCGCGCGCTGCTGGGCCTGGGCCGCGTCGACGAGGCTGTCAGGACGGCCGCCGAGGCGAGCTCCATGCTGGAGTCGTTCGGCACCCTCGAAGAGGGCGAGTCGCTGGTCCGGCTGACGGTCGCAGAGGCGCTCTCCGCGAGCGGCAAGCGCGCCGAGGCGATGGCCGCGATCGCGTCGGCCAGGGCCGCGCTGCTCGCGCGGGCCGACAAGCTCAGCGACCCGACGTGGCGCGAGCGCTTCCTCCGCGACGTTCCTGACAACGCCCGCACGCTGGAGCTCGCGCGGCAGTGGGTTGGCGGCTGAGCGGCGCGCAGGGGCCAACGCATCGATCTCTCCGTACGCTCACTGGCGCTGGTGATGTCGAGCTCCTGCCATGGTCGTTGTGGGGATGCGGAATGCTGGGGACAACGCGCCTGCGCTGGCGCGCGAGGTGCCGAATCGCCGTTATCGGCGGGCGAGGCCGAGGCCCGGCAGAAAGCGCCCCACCTTGGCGCAGTAGGCGGCGTAGGCCTCGCCGTGGGCGCGGCGCAGGTAGGGCTCCTCGACCGCGCGGACCTGCAGCTCGATCGCGGTGACCAGCGCCGCGAACGAGGCGAGCGCAGCGGCGTTCGGGAGGATGAGCGCCATCCCGAGCGCAGCCAGCATCATGAAGCTGAAGATGGGGTTCCGCACCACGGCGAACGGCCCTCGGGTCACGAGGCTCGTGCGCTCCGCCTCGCTCACGCCGATGCGCCACGACGCCCCCATCGCCCCCTGGGACCACAGGGTGCCGAGGATCCCTGCGAGGATCGCGACCGCCCCGAATCCGACGACGAGGCTGCCAGGCTCGGCGAGCGGCCCGATCCAGCCGGCGAGCTCCGCGACCGGGGCGGCCAGGCCGAGGAGCATCGCGACCGCGAAGAGCACGCCGCCGAGCCAGGGCAGCGATCCCGGCGGCCCCGAGACGCCGCGGAACCCTGTCGATCCAGTCGCGCGGCGCTGCCGGAGCGACCGCCATCCGAACGCGAGCGCCATGTAGACGCCGTACAGGACAAGGGCGAACCAGGGACGACTGATCATCTCCATCGCGGGCCTCCACCTCGCAAGGATCGACGGGCCGACCCCTCCAACCTTACGCCGATGCCGCGAGCCGACGCCGAGGCGGCTCGCGGAGGCCCGCCTCGCTGCGCCGCAAAATTTTCCGGGAGGGTTGAGAGAAGAGCCCGCCGTGAGCAGAATCGGAGGTGTCCATGGACCCCGACAAGCTGACCGGAGCGGCCCACGCCGTGCGCGAAGCCCTGGCCGCTCAGCGCGGCGCGCTGCTGGAGAGCGTGCGACGCAGGGCCAGGGCAGGCGTCGACGCCGAGGAGGTGCTCCAGCGCGCCCTCGAGCGGGCGCTTGCCCGGAGCGACCAGGTGCGCGACCCGGCCCGAGCCGCGGCCTGGGTGGGGCGGGTCGTGCGCAATGTCCTCCTCGACGAGCTGCGCAAGAAGCACGACGTGGCGCTCCCGGTCGATGAGCTCGAGCTTTCCTCCGTCGAGGAGGACGGCGTCGACTGCGGGTGCGTGCTCGTCCAGGCCGATCGATTGAAGCCCGAGTACGCGCTCATCTTGAAGCGCGTCATCGTCGACGGTGTCGCGGTCACGGAGGTCGCGGCGGAGCTCGGTGCCACGCCGGGCAACGCGATGGTGCGGCTGCACCGCGCCCGCAAGGCGTTGAGGGAGCGCCTGAAGGAACACTGCGGGACGACGTCGGCGCGGTCCTGCTCGGAGTGCGGCTGTGACGAGCGAGGCTGCTGCCCGCAGGCTCCGTAGCTGGCAGAACGGACAGACGAGCATCGCCCCGCGCGAGCGGGGGGCGATGCTGGATGGCCGAGATCAGGCCCTGACCACGACGACCTCGCGGCCGGCGGGGGTCGACGCGTGCTCGCGGCGCGTGCGCTCGGCGATGGGGGGCTGTCCGGAGCGCTGATCGAAGAGGATGAGCCAGCCGCGCTGGAGCCCCAGCCCGGCGAGGTACTCGTCGAGCTGGGCGAGCCCCTCGGCGAGGGGATCGGGGCGGCCATCGCGCCAGACCTTGAGCTCGATCGCGAGCGTCTCGCCGGCGTACCGGACGCAGAGGTCCATCCGGCCTCGACCGATGGCGTACTCGCGCTCGATCGTGCCGCCGCCGTTCACGACGCGGTGGAGGAAGGCCATGACGACGAGGTGCGGCGCGATCTCGTGATAAGGCGCGGCGCCGAGGAGCGGCTCGCCATGCTGGCGCCAGAAGGAGAGAAAGGCGTCGAGGAGGCGATCGGCGTCGAGGCGGCCATCGGGGGTGAGCCATGTCGCCGGGATACGAGGCAGCGAGTCGCGCACGCCGCTCGTGAGCTGGCGTACGATGATCTCGCGGTAGATGGGATTGGCGATGACGAGGCCGCCCTCCGCTGCGCGGCGTACGAGGCCCAGATCGACGGCGAATCGCCGGTCGTCTTCGGGCACGTCGCCGAGGGTGCCGCCGGCGAGCATGGGCTCGATCACGGCGCGGATGCGCGGCTCGCGCAGCCGCTCGACCAGGCTGTCGAGGTGCGTGTCCTGCCGCTCGATGAGGATCTCCTTGGCGCGATCGACGTCCGCGGCGGTGATGGGCTGCGCGCGATCCTTGACCAGGACATCGACGAGCTGGCGGGCGAGCGCGTTGACGAGCCACGGCTGGCCCTGGGTGAGCTCGAAGGCGCGATCCACGGCGCTCGACTGGAAGCCCTGGCCCGTCTCGGCCGTGTGCTGGGCAACCAGGGCGGCGACCTCGTCGCGGGTGAAGTTGCGCAGCGTCAGCGACTCGACCTTGATGTTGAACGGGCTCGAGGTGCCGAGTCGGTCGCTGTCGCCGGAGGCGACCTTGTAGTCGCGCACGTCGCGAAGGCCGACGAGCGCGAGCGCGTGCGGGAAGCCGTGGGGGCGACCGGGATAGCCGCTCCGGAGCTGGCGCAGGACGGAGAGGAGCGTGATGTCCCGCAGGGCGTCGATCTCGTCGAGGAAGACGACGAGCGGTCGCGGCGCCGCCTGAGCCCAGGCCCCGAGCGCGGCGCCGATACGCTCGCCAGGGGGCGCGTCGGGGAAGGGGGGCGGCTGGAGCTCGGCCGGTAGCTGCGAGCCGGCGAGGCCGCGCCACTCGCTCAGCATCGCGAGCTCCGCAGCACCGGGATCGTCCGGAAAAGGGGCGCCGACCTCCATCGAGACGCGGACCGCGACGTAACGCCCTTCGCGCGTGAGCGCCTGGGCGAGCGTCAGCAGCGAGGTCGTCTTCCCGATCTGCCGCGGCGCATACAGAACGAAGCAGGCTTTGCGGTCGATCAGGTCGCGTACGCCAGGCAGGCGCTCTTCTGGCGGGAGCATGTAGTGATCGTCCGGATTGCAGGGGCCTCCCGTGTTGAACCAGCGGGGCATCGCAGCGCGAGTCTAGAGAGCGGAGCGCGAGGTGGCCAGCGTGCCCTGGTGGTGGTGTTCGCCCGTCGTTCGCGAACCTGGACACCCGGGTACCAGAACGCGTCGAGGTCGCCGGCGTCCCCGGACACCCGGGTACCAGAACGCGTTGCGGTCATCGACGTCTCCGAACGCCCGGCACCAGAACGCGTTGTGCTCACCGGGGTCCCCGGACGCCCGGGCACCAGAACGCGTTGTGGTCGCCGGCGTCGTCGGACACCCGGGCACCAGAACGCGTTGCGGTCACCGGCGTCGTCGGACACCCGGGCACCAGAACGCGATGTGGTCACCGGCGTCCCCGGACGCCCGGGCACCAGAACGCGATGTGGTCGCCGGCGTCCCCGGACGCCCGCCACCTCAACGCGTCGTGGTCGACCCAGGAGCCAGGATCCCGAAATCGCCCAACTTTTTACGCTGACGTGATTTGGATCACGAATCTGCCGGCTGCGCCACCCCGCGCCGCGCACCGGGCCCGCCCTGCGAGCCCCGCTCTCGCGCGGCCCTCACTTCGTGGCGAGCTTCGTCAGGTCGAGCATTTCGTCCACGTCCGGCACCACCACCAGGTCGCACCGGCGGTTCTTCTGCTTGCCGGCCGGCGTGGTGTTGTCCGCCACCGGGTCCGTGTCCGCGAACCCGGCCGCGCTCCAGTGGCGCGTCGGCAGACGGCCGTCCTTGCCGATCAGGAACAGCAGCACGGACCGCGCCCGCATCAGCGAAAGCCCCCAGTTGTCGAAGAACGGACCGTTCTTGTACGGCTGGCTGTCCGTGTGCCCCGCGACCTGGTAGTCGCGATCGACAAGCGACTTGTCGCCCCGGATGACGTCCGCGATCTTCTTCAGGATCTCCTGGCCCTCCTTGCTCAGGGTGTCCTTCCCGGAGTCGAACAGCACGTCCCCGGGCAGCGAGATGACCATCCGGTTCCTGCGGACCCGGACCTCCAGGCCGAGCTTGGTCAGCTCCTCGAGCTTCTTCCGGAGCAGGTCGAACCGCGCCTGGATCGCCTCCAGCTGCTTCGCGCGCGCCTGGTACTCCGCCAGCGCCTTCTCGCGGTCCTCCAGCGTCGAGCTCATCTTCGAGATGTCGGCGCCCTGGTCCGCGAGCTTCTTCTCGAGCTCCTCGACGCGCTGCTTCGCGTCGGCGAGCTCCTTCTCGAGCTCCGCCTCCCTCTTCTGGCTCCGCTTCTGGAGGTCGTTGTACTTGCCGAGCTGCGCCTTCCACTCCTGCTCGGAGTGGCCGCAGCCCGCGGCGAACAGCGACGACAGCACGAGGGGTAGTGCAATGAGTGTCCGGTTCATGAGCGCTTTCTCCATGGCTCCGTCCCGCGGAGCGGGATGCTGCGGGCGGGAGCCTCGCTCAGCTCGGCCGAGAGATCCAGAGGAGAGGACGGCGAGATCCGCCCGTCCACGCGGCCCTCCGCCGCAGGACAGGGCGGATCAGGGCTTCGGCGGCGGAGGCGCGAGCGGCAGCGGAGCCGCCGGCGGCGCTGCCCGAGGCGGCGCTGCCCGAGGCGGCGCTGCCGGCGCCGCGGTGGGCGCCGCGGCGGGCGGCACGGACGGCACCATGGTCGGCGCCGCCGGCGACGGCGCCGTCGCCCCCGGCTCCCCGGACGCCTGCTGCGGCTTCTTCACCGAGTGCACGATGACGAACTCGACGCGCCGGTTCTTCTGGCGGCCCTTGGCGGTCTTGTTGTCGTCGATCGGCTTGTCCGGCCCGTAGCCCCGCGCCACGAGCCGCGCCCGGTCGACGCCCTTGCTCGTGAGGTAAGCGACCACCGCCTCGGCGCGCCGCTGCGACAGCGATCGGTTCATGTCCGCCGGCCCGGCGTCGTCCGTGTGGCCAGCGACCTCCACCTTGAAAATTTCCGGGTGGAGGCTCAGCGCCGACACCACGGCGTCGAGCACCGCGAAGCTCTGCGCGCCCTGGATCTTGTCGTTGTTGAGCGCGAACTCGACCCGCTGGAGGATCTTGATGTCGTCGTCGCCGACCTGCACGAGGCTCGCGCCGCGGTCCGGGCAGCCGTCCAGGTCCTCGACGCCGTTCAGGTTCTCCGGCTGCTTCGGGCACCGGTCCTTCTCGTCCGGGATCCCGTCCCCGTCGCTGTCGGGGAGCTCGTCGGGGCAGCCGTCCTCGTCCTTGAAGCCGTTCTTCACCTCGGGCTGGTCGATGCACTCATCCTGCTGGTCGAGCACGCCGTCGCGGTCGTTGTCCGGGTCGGGGCAGCCGTCCTCGTCCTCGAACCCGTCGGTGTCCTCGGGCGCGTCGGCGCACTTGTCGACCCGGTCCGGCACGCCGTCCTCGTCCTTGTCGGGGCAGCCGTAATGCTCGGGCAGGAGCACCCGGCCCGCCTGGTCCGGGCACCTGTCCTGCGCGTCGGGGACCCGATCCTTGTCGCGATCCGAAACCTCGTCGGGGCAGCCGTCCTTGTCGTCGAGCCCGTTGATCACCTCCGCCTTCGCCGGGCAGCGGTCGCTCTCGTCCGGGATGCCGTCCCCGTCGCCGTCGTCCTCGGGGCAGCCGTCCGCGTCGGCGATCCCGTCGCGGTCCTCGGGCAGCGCGGGGCACTGGTCCGCCGCGTCGCCGACCCCGTCGGCGTCCCCGTCGCCGGGCTCGTGCACGAAGAGGATCCCCGCGATGCCGCGCGCCACGGGCACGCCGATGCCCTCGACGACGCCCGCGCCGCCGCCGACCGTGAACACGAGGCCGAGGTCGCGCGGGGCGATCTGGAGCGCGCCGTCGACCTCGAGCGAGTTCGTCCCGCCCTGCGCGCTGAACTGCGTCGCGCCGTACCCCTCGGCGAGCACGCGGAGCACCGGGGTGATCTGGTAGCCGAGCGCCCCGCCGTACCCGAACTCGACCGGGCCGACCTCGGTCGAGGCGATCCGCGCCGCCTCGGGGAGCAGCTTGCCGCGCAGGTTGAGCCCGAACGACAGCGGCCCCGCGCTGCCGTCCACGATGAGGCGCAGCCCCGCGGTCACCGGCGACGAGCTGCCGAGGTAGCTCCCCTCGCTCGTCGCGTGCCCGAGCGGGAAGCTCACGTCGGCCGCGGCGCCGAGCACCAGCGGATCGCGCGGTCCGCCGAAGAACCGCACCTTGGCCTCGAGCGTCGGGTCGCCCGCGCCGAACGCCTTCAACCCCTCCGCGGCCGCCGCGCCGGTGGCGGCGTCGACCCCCTGGCCGCTCACGTACGCGACCGGGAAGCGCAGGCCGGCCTGGAGCCACGACGTCGGCGTGATCGAGGCCAGCAGGTTCCAGGTCAGCATGTCCGAGATGACCGGCAGCTCCCGGTGGTCCCGGGCGTCCGGGGAGGAGCAGTCGGTCGTCGAGACGCAGCTCTCGAGGACGAACGGCTCCCGGGCGTAGTCGAACATCAGGCCGGCCGTGATCCCGAGCGACGCCTCCATCCGGGCGCCCTCGACGCTCAGGTAGTTCCTCGAGCCCGGCGCCGGCTCGAACCGCTGCACCGAGAACTCCCCCTCGCGGACCGCCTCCTGCGCGCGCGCCGCGCCCGAGGCGAGCCCCACCCCAGCGCCCACGATCGACAGCAGACACAGCGCTCGCAGCGTTCTCATCTATCCCCTTTCAGGCATCTTCCCGGTCGGTGAGCCTCCGGCAGCGCACGGCCGTTCCAGGATGGACGTTCGCTGGGACGGAGGCGCTTCGCGCGGACGGTGAGGCGAGTACGGCATCCGGCGCGCGCGGCGGCATCCAACGCAACGCGGTGGATGTTCCCGGATCATGCGCAGAATTCCAAGAGGGCTCAAAGAAGCCGCTGCATGCGGTCGGGGACGCCGGGACGGGCGCGGTCGGGGCGCGCGCGCGGCAGGGCGCCGGCTCGGGGGCGCCCGGGGGCGTTCCGGGGGGCGGGTTCCAGGGGTCGGGGCCGAGCGGCGCCTTGACCACACAAGCCGGGCATGAGACATCGGCGCCCGGCCTCCGGGCCGCCGAGAGCTCGGAACATCAACCTCATCCTGCGCGCGGGGCCAAACGCGCGAACGAAACCAAGCAGATGCCCATCTCGTCGCGGTCTACGGGAACGTCGTGCAGCCCTGGCACCCCTCGCCGTCGCCTCCGGTCGGGCCTCGCGCTCGCGCTCGTGCTGGGCGCGTCCTCCGCGTCCGCCCAGCCGGCGCGCCGGCCGGCCCAGCCGCCGGCGGCGCCGCCCGCCGGGCAGCCCGGCGCTCCTGCTCCGCAGCCCGGCGCCGCACCCGCCCAGCCCGGCGCGGCCACCGCGGCCCCCGCGCAACCCGGCGCGGCGCAGCCCGGCGCGGCGCAGCCCGGGGCGACCCCGGCGCAGCCCGGCGCGGCGCCGGTCGGCGGCAGCGACGTGGAGGCGCTCGAGCCCCCGGCGCCGGCGCGCGAGCCGCTCATGCCGCCGGCCGAGACGGCCGCGCCGGCGGCGCCCCAGCCGGCCAGGCCGGCCGCGTCGGAGGGGCCCGCGGCGGCCGCCGAGGGGACGGAGCGGAAGGCGACCCAGGGGGAGATCGGCGCCCGGCCCAGCGAGGTGTACGCCGAGGACTGGTGGTCCCACGCGCGGCCGACGTTCGAGTTCCACGGCTACTACCGGCTCCGGTGGGAGCTCTTCAACAGCTTCGCCCTCGGCCGCGTCGACCCGCGCGACAAGGCGCTCTGGCCGCAGCCGGCCGACAACTCCTACGACTCGAGCCACTTCGTCAACCTCTGCGACCCGAGCGAGACCACGAGCGGCGGCTCGCGCGATTTCCACTGGTGCAAGAGCGACACCCAGGCCGGCGCGAACATGCGCTTCCGGCTCAACCCCGAGCTGCACATCAGCGACAACCTGCGGATCCTCTCGCAGGTCGATCTCCTCGACAACGTCGTGCTCGGCTCGACGCCGGAGGGCTACACGAACCGGCCGAGGGCCGGCGGCGGCTACGAGGTCGCCCGCCGTGGCGGGTACTCGCCGCTCGGGGCCTTCTCCAGCACCCAGTGGGCGCCGAGCGCCGGCGTCAACGCACCGAGGGACTCGATCTCCGTCAAGCGGATCTGGGGCGAGTACATGACCCCCGTGGGCCTCCTGCGCTTCGGCCGGATGCCGAACCACTGGGGCCTCGGCATGGTGGCGAACAGCGGCGATGGGCACGACTCCGACTACCAGTCGACCGTCGATCGGCTGATGTTCGTCACGGGGATCAAGAAATACGACCTCTACTTCGCCGGCGCGTGGGACTGGGCCAACGAGGGCGCGACGAGCGCCTCCCTCCAGGAGCTCGAGGGCCAGCCCTACGACCTCGCCCAGTCCGATGACGTCGATCAGTACGTGTTCGTCGCCGTCCGCCGCAAGAACCCGGAGCTCCAGAAGCTCGAGCTCGCCCGCGGCAACGCGGTCATGAACGGCGGGGTCTACTTCGCCTACCGGAAGCAGACCCTGGCGAACGACAACACCAGCAGCCCCGGCGGCGAAGACAACACCGCCTCGCTCGGCCAGACCATCGACAACGTCGCGAGCGGGTACGTGCACCGGGGTGCGGAGATGGTCATCCCCGACGTGTGGTTCCAGCTCCTCTACAAGAAGTTCCGCTTCGAGCTCGAGGCGGCGATGATCTACGGGTCCCTCGACCTGCGCGGGCAGGACGACAGCGATTACGCGAACGCCCTCTCGCCGGAGGACACGGGCTGGGGCGTCCGGCAGTTCGGGATCGCGACCCAGGCCGAGCTCACCGAGATGGAAGGCCGCCTGCGGATCCATTTCGGCTTCGGCTACGCGACCGGCGACGACGACGTGCCCTCCCTGAAGCCCTCCGGCGACGGGTTCATGGACCCCCAGAACTCGACCGATCGCACCTACTCGACCTTCCGTTTCCACCCGGATTACCGCGTCGACCAGATCCTGTTCAGGAACATCCTGTCTCGGGTCCAGGGGGCCTATTACTTCCGCCCCGGCGTGGACTGGGACTTCGCGCGTGACAAGAACGGCCAGCGCGCCGGCCTCGGCGCCGCGGCCATCTGGAGCCGCGCCTCGGAGTTCGTGCAGGCGCCCGGGAACGCCAGGGATCTCGGCATCGAGCTGAACGGGCAGCTGTACTTCCAGTCGAAGGACGGGACGCTCAACGACGATCCCGACAAGATGGGCGGCTTCTACACGGCGGTGCAGTACGGCGTGCTGTTCCCGCTCGGTGGGCTCGGCCAGCTCCAGGGGGAGAAGAACCTCCAGCCGATCGATCTCGAGACCGCACAGACGGTGCGCTGGTATCTCGGTATCCTCTTCTGAGCTGGTCAGCCGATTTCTGAGCTGGTCAGCCGATCCGGGCTCAACCGTGGCAGTGTGTCTGGAAATAAGCGCTCCGGGCGGTAGACCGGAGCGCTCCGGCGTGTGACGACGACGTCTGCCGGGCTCGTCACGCGTCCTGCATGAGCCATCGCGGGCCAAAGGGGCCTTGATCTCGCGACCGTCCTGGCCAAGGATAAGACCGTCTGGACGCCAGGCGCGTCGCGAGATTTCCGTGGTTCACCGAGGAGAGCGGGTGGCGAGGGCCGCCGATCTCCGGAGGGACGTGATGGTTCGTCGTCTCTTCATTGCGATGTTCTTGGCGACTTCGATGGTCTTCGGCGCGACGTCCCTGTCGAGCGCGCAGGACGCCGACACCTCCGCTTTCCGCGACATCGCGGTCGGCAAGGATTACCGGCTGAGGGTCGCGGCGGCGCTGGCGCTCGGCCGATCGAAGAGCCCGGGCGCGAGGCCCGCCCTCGAGAAGGCGCTCAAGGATCCGCACCCGGCGGTGCGCGCCTCGGCCGCGGCCGCGCTCGGCGCGCTCGGCAACCCCGCGGCGGTCCCGGCGCTCAAGGCGGCGCTCACCGTCGAGTCCACCCCCAGCCAGAAGCGCCCGATCCAGGCGGCCATCGAGCGGCTCTCCAAGTTGTCCGCGAAGGCGCGCTTCCTGGTCAGCCTGGGCAAGTTCGAGAACCGCTCGGGCGTGAAGGACGCGATGCTCGGGTCGCTCCTCAAGCAGCAGACGCGCAACCGGGTGATGCAGTTCGCCGACATCGAGATCGTGGCCGACGGCGCGGACGTGGCGGCGGAGGGCAAGAGCCGCAAGCTGCCGGCGTTCACGCTGGACGGCTCGGTCACGCACCTGAGCAAGCGCCACGGGGCCGACGGCGTCGGGTATGCGGCCAAGGTCGAGTTCGTGATCCGCGAGATGCCGAGCCAGACGCTGAAGGGCTCGATGACCGGCTCGGCCCAGGCGGTCGCCGAGGCGCGGCGCGCCCGCGGCCGGCAGGAGCTCGCCCAGCTGCAGACCGACGCCGTCGCGGGGGCGATCGAGAGCGCGCTGCAGCGGGCGCCCCTCGCCCTGGAGGCCGCCTCGGGCAGCAGCGTCGTCCCCGCCGGCCGCTGACCCGGCGCGCCGCGGTCTTCGACCGGCGCGCGCGGCGCTCGGCCAGCGCGCCGCGGCGCTCGAGCGGCCGGCGCCCGCGCCGGCGGGGGTCGACCCGGGCCTCCAGCCGCCGCGGCGGCGGCCGGGCTCGCCCCCTCGAGCGGGCGGATGCCGCTCTCCGGTCGTGCTAGACCGCGCCTCCTCCTATGCCCATCGCAACGCCTGCCAGCTCCGATCTGATCCGACGCACGTTCCTCGAGTTCTTCGCCCAGCGCGGGCACGAGGTCGTCCCGAGCGCGCCGCTCCTGCCGCAGAACGATCCGACGCTGATGTTCGTGAACGCGGGTATGGTGCCGTTCAAGGACGTCTTCACGGGCAAGGACAAGCGCCCCTACCAGCGCGCCGCCTCGAGCCAGAAGTGCATCCGGATCAGCGGCAAGCACAACGACCTTGAGAACGTCGGCGTGACCGCGCGCCATCAGACGTTCTTCGAGATGCTCGGCAACTTCAGCTTTGGGGACTACTTCAAGGAAGACGCGATCGCCTTCGCGTGGGAGCTCCTGACCAAGGTGTACGAGGTCCCCCCGTCGCGGCTCGTGGTCACCATCTACAACGGCGAGGGGGGCTTCCCGGCCGACGACGAGGCCGCCGCGATCTGGCGCAAGGTGACCGGCTTCGGCGACGACCGGATCCTCCGGCTGGGCCTCGCCGACAACTTCTGGACGATGGGCGACGTCGGCCCGTGCGGCCCCTGCTCGGAGATCCACTTCTTCCACGGGAACGAGCCCGACGTCTCGCGCTTCGGCGAGGAGCCGCGCATCGACGGCACGGGCTGGACCGAGATCTGGAACAACGTGTTCATGCAGTACGAGCGCGCCGAGAAGGACGGCCCGGTCGTGCCGCTGCCGGCGCCGAGCATCGACACCGGCATGGGCCTGGAGCGGATCGCGAGCGTGCTCCAGGGCGTGACGGCGAACTACGACACCGACCTGCTCCGGGGGCTCGTCGACAAGGCCGCGGAGCTCAGCGGCAAGCCGTACACCGGCGGGAGCGCCGACGACGACGTGTCGATGCGGGTCATCGCCGATCACGCGCGGACGACCGCGTTCCTGATCGCCGAGGGCGTGATGCCCGAGCGGCAGCGGCGCGAATACGTGCTCCGCCGGGTGATGCGCCGCGCGATCCGCCACGGGCACCGGCTCGGGATCGATCGGCCGTTCTTGCACGAGGTCGCGCTCGAGGTGGTCCGCCGGATGGGCGAGACGTACCCGGAGCTCCGCGATCGGCGCGAGCTCATCGCCCGCGTCACCGAGGACGAGGAGATCCGCTTCCGCTCCACGCTGAAGCGCGGGATGAAGATCCTGGACGAGCGCTTCGACGAGATGCGCTCGTCGGGCGAGAGGACGCTCCCGGCCGCCGCGGCGGCCGATCTCTACACCACCTACGGCTTCCCGCTGGATCTGACGCAGGTCATCTGCGCCGAGTCGAACTTCGACGTCGACGTCCAGGGGGCCGAGGCGGTCATCCGCGGCGCCGCCGAGGCGGACGGCCCGATCGATCCGAACGCCGCCGTGGACGCCGCGCACCGCGAGGCGCGCGCGAAGCTCGCGCAGCCGGTCGTCTTCACGGGCTACGAGCGCGAAGAGGGCGACAGCGAGATCGCCGCGATCCTCCGGGTGGAGGTGCAGGGCGAGGGCGACCGGGCGCGCAAGGTGCGGACGCTCGTGGAGCGCGCGGAGGCGGGGGAAGCGGTCGAGATCGTCGTCCGCGAGACGCCGTTCTACGCCGAGTCGGGCGGCCAGGTCGGCGACGGCGGCGAGCTGACGGCGGACGGGGCGCGCGTGGAGGTGAAGGACGCGCAGAAGCCGGTCGCGGGGCTCGTCGTGCACGAGGGCGTGGTCCGCGAGGGGGCGATCGCGGTGGGCCAGCGCGTCCACCTCGAGGTGGACCACGCGGCGCGGTCGGCGACGCGCCGCAACCACTCGGCCACGCACGTGCTGCACTGGGCGCTGCGCAAGGTGCTCGGGGAGCACGCGCAGCAGAAGGGCTCGCGGGTCGGCCCGGACATCCTCCGCTTCGACTTCACGCACAACCGGCCCCTCACCCGCGAGGAGATCGCGCGGATCGAGGACCTCGTGAACGAGAAGGTCCTCACGAACGCGAAGGTGACGACCGAGATCCTGCCGATGGACGAGGCGCGGCGGCGCGGCGCGATGGCGATCTTCGAGGAGAAATACGGCGACACCGTGCGGATGCTCACGATGACGCCCGAGGTGGTGGAGCTCTGCGGCGGCACGCACGCGCGCGCGCTCGGCGACATCGGGCTGTTCAAGATCACGAGCGAGGGCGGCGTGGCCGCGGGGGTGCGCCGGATCCTCGCGTCGACGGGGCTGAACGCGCTCGCGTACGCGCGGGGCGTCGAGGCCGAGCTCGCGCGGGCGCGGCAGGTCGCGAAGGCGCAGGGCGGCGATCTGGCCGAGAAGATCGGGAAGATCGTGGCGCACGAGCGGGAGCTCGAGAAGAAGGTCGCGGACCTCGAGCGGCGGATCCTGGAGGGCGGCGCCGGCCCCGCGCAGGGCGGCGGCGGCGGCGGCATCGACGCGATGCTGGAGGGCGCGCGGGAGATCGGCGGGATCAAGGTGCTCGCGCGCCGGGTGCCGGACGGCACCAACCCGGGCGCGCTGCGCGACCTGGCGGAGAAGCTGCGCGACAAGCTCGGCGATCGCGCGGCGGTGCTGCTCGGCGCGGCGGTGGGCGACAAGGCGCAGCTCGCCGTGATGGTCTCCAAGCCGGCGACCGAGCGGCTCAAGGCCGGGGAGCTGATCAAGCCGATCGCCCGCATCGTGGGCGGCTCCGGCGGCGGCCGCCCCGACATGGCGCAGGCCGGCGGGACCGACGTCGCGCAGCTCGACGCGGCGATCGCCGCGACGTACGTCGAGGTCGAGCGGGCGCTCGCCTCGTAGCGCGCGGCGGCGCGCGAGGAGCCCGCGCCAGGTCGGCGAGGGGAGGGCGGCGCGCCCGGGGGAGGGGGCGCGCCGCCGCGATCAGGAGTTACGCCATTTGGTGCGGGCGAGCGGGAGCAGCGTCGAGGCTCTCCCGCGCTTGCCCTGGCGCGTCGGCAGGCGCACGGGCTCGCCCGGCGTGGGCGCCGGCGGCCGCGCGCCGCGGGCGTGGGCGCCGATGGTCGCGCGCACGATCGGCGGCAGGAACACGGACTCCAGGTCCACGCGCGCGAGCGCGGCCGCGACCGTGGCGATGCGATCGGGCAGCGACGCATTGGCGTCGACCAGGATGACCCGGCGGCCGAGCACGGTGCAGAGCCCGCCCCGCGGATTGCGCGCGTCCGACAGGTGCGGATCGAACGCCTCCATCCGGACGGCGATGCCGACCCGGTTGGCCGCCAGGGTGAGCTCATCGAGAAGCCGCGAAAGCTCCACCCACGCAGCGTAACCCCCTTATCCGGGAGATGGCAAAGCGCAAAAGCGATGTTGTCGCCGCGCTGTTGTTGCCGCGTCGCCGCGCCGCGCCGGCGGCGCGGTGTCGCCGCCGCGCCGCGCCGCGCCGCCCCCCCGGCGAGGCGCGGCGGCGGCGCCCTGGCCGGGAGGGCTCTCCCGCTCTCGGCGCGCCTCATTCCCGTCCTCGGCGCGCTCCTGCTCTCGCGCTGGCCGGCGTGGCGCTTCACGTCCAATCGCGTTCTCCATCATCGCTGTTCGCGCCGCGGCCGCGCGGGAGCCGCCGCGCCCCGCGACGCGCGCTAAGCCCATCTCCCGCGCGCGTATCCCGTGCTCCGGACTGGCCGACAGCCGCTCACGGGCGACATCGATGCTCGCGCGCGGCCCGCGTCCGGCGCCGGCCGCGCCGCGCGCTCGCCCGCGCCGCACGCCCGCTTTCGCGCGGTAGGCCGGGCTTCGCGCCGGCCGCGCCCGGGTTCCAACCCCAGAGGTCGGCCAGCGGCTTATCTTGAGCCAGATCGCGCGCCCCGTTGACCGCGGTGCTCGAGCATGCTACGAGCAGGCCGTTCCGCGCGTCGTGGTCGAGTGGGAGCGAATGTGCGTTTCCCGGCTGCGGTGGGGTATCCCGCGCGCTTCGTCAGCCACTGTGGACGGGGCGGCCGCGATGGGGACGACGAGGGCGCCCGCCGGGCGGCGCGCCCCGAAGGGCGAACAAAATGACGTTCACGGATGCAGCCGCCGAGGTGCTTCGCCTCATCGGTAGACCGCTTCACTATAAAGAGATCACCGATATCGCGATCGAGAAGAACCTCCTTAGCCATGTTGGCAAGAGCCCAGAGGTCACGATGGGCGCCCGGCTGGCGGCGACGCTGAAGAAGGACACGACGGACAACCCCCTGGTGCGGGTGAAGCCGGGCGTCTTCGCGCTGCGCGAGTGGGACGAGAAGACGATCAAGTCCGGGCTCGACGGGAAGAAGGGGAAGCGCGGCGGGAAGCCCGAGGCGGCCAAGGCGCGCAAGGACGAGGAGCAGCCGACCCTGTTCGAGACGGCCGCGGACGACGAGGCGGCGGAAGAGAGCGACTCGGGGGCTCTCGCGGCCGAGCCCGAGGTGGAGGCCGAGGCGGCCGACGTCGAGGCCGCGGGCGAGGCGGCGCAGGCCGCGCCCGCGCTCGACGACGCGGAGGAGGACGACGATGAGGCGCTCGTCGCCGCGCCCGCCGCGGCCGCGATGAACGGGGTGGAGATCCCGGCAGCGCGCGAGCCCGTGCCGCCGCCGTCGCCCTCGTCCCCGCGGGCCGCCGGCGCGTACCTCGACGAGGAGGACGGCGAGCTCGAAGACGCCGAGCCGCCGGGCCCGGACGAGGCGATGCGGGCGGAGGCCGTCGCCGGCGCCGCGGAGCTCTTCGACGAGGAGGATGACGACGATCAGCCGATCCTCGGCGGTGAGGACCGCGCCACCCCCGGCTCGTCGGGCGAGCAGGGCGAGGGCCGCCGCCGCCGCCGCCGCCGCCGGCGCGGCCGCGGGACCGCGGAGGCCAGCGCGAGCCCCGGTGGGCTGCCTTCTTATGTCGCGACGCCGGTGTTCGAGGCGCGCCGCGAGAACGGCCGCGAGCCGCCGCGCTCCGACCGGACCGAGCGCTCCGACCGGACCGACCGGACCGACCGGACCGAGCGCTCCGACCGGGCCGAGCGCTTCGACCGCGTGGAGCGCGTCGAGCGCGTCGAGCGCGTCGAGCGCGCCGAGGGCTTCGGCGCCGAGCCGGTCTACCGCGGCCCGCAGGTGATCGAGCTCACGGGCGGTGAGGGGCACGCGCTCGACGACCTGGCCGGCCGCGATCTGGCCGATGCCGTCGCGGGCATCCTCTCGACCTTCGATCGGAACGCGGGCGCGGTGTCGCTCCGGCAGATCGCGGAGACGGCGCAGCGCCGCGGCCGGCTCGCCGGAGACGTGCAGCTCGTGCAGTCCCAGGTCGCGGCCGCCGTGCGCGCCGACAACGCGCGCCGCACCGCCGCGGGGCAGCGGCCCCGCTTCCGCTTCGCCGGCGGCCGGATCGCGCTGACCGACTGGCTGCTCCCGGGCGACCTGGCGCGGCTGGAGCAGGAGGCGCTCGCCGCCGTGGAGCGCTACCGCGACGCCGCGCGGCGCGCCTTCGCGCGCAAGCTCTCGGAGCTCCCGGGCCACGCCTTCGTCGAGATCTGTGTCCTCGCCCTCGAGCGCATCGGCCTCGGCCAGCTGCGCGCGGTGCGCCGCGCCGGGGCGCCGGGCGGCGAGAGCCACTTCTCCGGGGCGCTCCGCACGGCGGGCGACGAGATCAAGCTGGCGCTGGTCATCCGGCGGGACGGCCGCGAGGTCGGCCGCGAGCGGGTCACCGAGCTGCGCGGCTCGCTCCACCACTACGGCCCCGCGACCGCCGGCTGGATCCTGACCGCTGGTCAGATGCTCTCCGGCGCGCGCGAGGAGGCCGCGATCCCGGGGACCGCGCCCATCTCCCTCTTCGACGGGCTGGCGGTGGCTCGCCTCTGCGAGGACAACGACGTCGCCGTCCTCCGCGCCCGCCTGCCGGTCGCGATCCCCGACGTCGATCTGCTCGAGGCGCTCCGGGCGTCCTGATCTCGGCCGCGCGTGTCCGGCCGGGGCTCGCTCCGGCCGGACACGCGCGGCGCCCCTCTTCGGCCCCCTCGCCGCTTCCGCGGTTGACGGGCTCCGCGATCCTTGTCAGCGTCCGCGCCCATGCGCCATCGCGCGATCGCCTGGGCCGCGCCCCTCGCCGTGCTCGTGACCGGCTGTGCCGCCGTGGATCCGCCGCCATCCCGGTTCCCGACCGCCGACGCGGCGCTCGGCCGGATGAAGGACACGTATGCCTGCGTGAACGGCGTCCAGGGCACCGCCAAGATCGATCACTTCTCGCGCCAGGGGAGGATCCGCGGCGACGTGTACATCCTGGCGGTCAATCCCGATCGGGTCCGCTTCGATGTGGTGAGCCCCTTCGGCGCGACGCTCTACACGCTCACGTCGAATGGCACCCTGTTCCAGATGCTCGATGTCGGGGAGAAGCAGCTTTTGCATGGGCCCGCGAGCGCGTGCAACCTGGCGCGGCTCACCCAGGTGCCCATCCCCGGGCACGCGCTCGTCTCGCTCCTCCGCGGCGAGGCGCCGGTGCTCGCCCACGAGCCGCACGGCGCCTCGATCGCGTGGGACGGCGACGGCTTCTACCGTGTGCTGATCCAGAGCACCCGCGACGCGGTGGAGGAGATCCACCTCGAGCCGCGCCCGGACGACTGGCGCCTGCCGTGGAGCCAGCAGCGCTTGCGCGTCCGGCAGGTCCGGGTGGCGCAGCGGGGGATGGACCTCTATCACGCCGAGCTCAGCAATCACGGGGTCATCCGCACCGCGCCGCCGCGCGTCGACCCGGAGGGGATCGACGATCCGATCCCGCCGAGCGGCGGCGCCTGCGAGGCCGAGGTCCCCCGCTCGATCCGCATGCGGGTGCCCAACACGGAGGACGACGTCATCTTTCAATACAAGGAGGCGAAGTGGAATCCGCCTCTCCTCTCGGGGGCGTTCACCCAGCCGATCCCCGGCGGCGTCGTCCGCCGTTATGTCGACTGCCAGGACTGAGCCCGCGCGCTCGGGCGAACCCTGAGGGAGCCCGAGCGCGAACTGCGCACCTCGCGGCGGCGCCGGCCGCCGGCCTGCTGTGCTCGCCAGACGGCATGGACGCCGCTCGCTCGAACGTCTAGATCTGCCCAATCCACCTCGCCATCGGCGGGAGGAGTCGGCGATGGACGTCGAGCCCGGAACGATCGTCGGCGAAAAGTACCGCCTGGAGAAGCCGCTCTCGCGCGGGGGGATGGGCTCCGTGTGGGCGGCGCGGCACGTCCAGCTGGGCGCGCCGGTGGCGATCAAGTTCATGGACCCGGAGCACGCGGCCGCGCCCGAGTTCCGCGCGCGCTTCTACCGCGAGGCGCGCACCGCGGCGAACCTCGAGAGCCCGCACGTGGTGAGCGTGCAGGACTACGGGATCCAGGGGAGCGTCCCGTACCTCGTCATGGAGCTGCTCCGGGGCGAGGACCTCAGCCGCCGCCTGAGGCGGGTCCGCCGCATCCCCCTCGCGGACGCGGCGCGCGTCGCCGTCCAGACCGGCAAGGCGCTGCGCCGCGCGCACGAGTCCGGGCTCGTCCACCGCGACCTCAAGCCTGGCAATCTGTTCCTCGCGCGCGTCGACGACGACGAGGAGATCGTCAAGGTCCTCGACTTCGGCATCGCCAAGCAGCTCGCGGGGAAGCTCCTCAGCGGCGAGACCACGAAGACCGGCGAGCTCCTGGGCTCGCCGTTCTACATGAGCCCGGAGCAGGCGCGCGGCGACAAGGACCTCGACGCGCGCAGCGATCTCTGGTCGCTCGGGGTCATCCTCTTCCGCGCGGTCACGGGCAAGCTCCCGTTCGAGGGCGACGTGCTCGGCGCGGTCCTGTCGCGGATCCTCGTCGAGCCGATCCCGCTGGCGACACAGGTCGCGAGCGATCTGCCCGCCGAGCTCGACGGGTTCTTCCTGCGCGCGCTCTCGCGCGAGAGGTCCCAGCGGTTCCAGTCGGCGCAGGAGATGGTGCACGCCTTCGTGGCCGCCGCGGGCGACCTCGGCATCCCGCTGGCCGCGCCCTCCGTGCCGCGGCCCCCGCCGGCCGCGTCGCGCACGGGGACGCTGCTCGGGCTGTCGCCGGCCGGCGCCGCCGAGCTCTCGGGGCCGGGCGACGTCGGCGCGCTCTCGTGGTCCGAGGCGCCCGAGGATCAGGGCGCGGCCCCGCGGGAGGACGCGCTCACGCCGCTGCCCGATCCGTCTCAGCCCGGCACGCTCACGGCCGCCGCGGCCGGCGAGGTCCGCGACGCCCGCAGGCCGCGCGCGAGCGCGACGCGGCGCTGGCTGCTGGCGTGCGGCGCGCTCTTCGTGCTCAGCGGGACGGCCGCGCTCACGGCGCTGCGCCCCGTCGGCCCGGAGGGCGCTGGCGCCGTGGTCGCGCCGGTCGAGCCCGCGCCGGTCGAGCCCGCGCCGGCGATCACGGCCCCGCCGGTGGAGGTCGCCCGCGCGTCGGCGCCCGTGGCGGATCGCCTGATCGTCCCCGAGAGCGCGCCGGCCGTGGACGCGGCGCCGCCCTCGCCGGCGCCCTCGGGCACGGCGGAGCCAGCGGCGTCCGCGGCGCGGAAGGACCCGCCGGCGCGCGCGGCGCCGCGCCGGGCGCCGCACCGGGCGCGCGAGATCGTCGACCCCTGGCAGCGACGGTAGCCGCCGCCATCGCCCGAGGCGCCGAGCGCCCGCGGCCGGCCGCGCCCGAGGGCGCCGGTCGCGGACGCTCGGCGGCGTCGCAGGTCACGCGAGCGCTTCGCGGAGGCGGCGCGGCACGTCGGTGATGAGCCCGTCGACGCCGAGCGCCGCGAGGTCCCGCGCTTCCCGCGGGTCGTTCACCGTCCACACGTTGATCACGCGCCCCTGCCGCTTCAGCAGCGCGATGCGCTCGGGCGACGCGATCGTCCGCTCGATGTGCGCGGCGAGCGCCCCGAGCGCCGGCGCGAGGCGCACGGCCGTGTCGTGGTAGCGGCTCCGGTGCACGAGGAGCGCGCGCGGGACGGCCGGCGCCATGACCCCGAAGGAGGCCAGCATGACCGGATCGAACGACGAGACGAGCACCGCGTGGCGGGGATCCCAGGCGCGCAAGAGGCGCGCGGTCGCGAGCACGACGGCGGCGCGGTCGGGCACGTCCCGCTTCATCTCGATGTTGACCGCGAGCCGCCGCCCGCGCGCGAACGCGAGCACCTCGGAGACGAGCGGCACCCGCTCGCCGCCGAGATCGACCTGCCGGAGCTCGTCCCAGCGGAGCGCCGCGGCGGCGCGCGGGTCCGCGCCCTGGGTCACCCGCTCGAGCTCCGGGTCGTGCAGCGCCACGAGCTCGCCCGACCCGCACACCCGCACGTCGAGCTCGATCCCGTCGGCGCCCTGCGCGGCCGCCTCCTCGAAGGCGGCGAGGGTGTTCTCGGCGGGGGCGCCCTCGCCGCGCACGCCCCGGTGCCCGAAGAGGAGCGGCGCGCAAGGCCCGAGCGCGCCGTCCTCGCCCCGCGGCGCCACCAGCCCCGCCGCGCGCGCGCTCCGGCGGAAGCGCTGCTCGGCCCAGGTCACCGCGCGGGCTCCTCGTTGAGCTCCTCCGCGATGGTGCGGGCCGCCTCGCGCGCGCGCTCGAGCGCGGAGAGCGGGAAGGACGCCGCGCCGACGGCCGGGTGCCCGCCCCCGTCGTAGCGGCGGCAGATCGGGGCGATGTCGCGATCGCGCGGGACGCCGCACCAGGGGTTGTAGCCGACCGAGAGCTTGTAGTGCTGCTTCTGCCGGGAGAGCGTGACCGAGTACACGCAGTCCGGGTACATCGCGTACGTCATGAACTTGCCGACCGCCTCGAGCGGCGCGTCGGAGAGATCGACGAGCACGACGCGGCCGAGCTTCCGCGCGCCGCGCTCGATGCGCGCGACGAAGGTCTGCCGCGAGAGGGAGAGCGGCCGCCAGAGCTCCTGGATGTCGGGCGCGCGCGCCACCTCGCTCACGGGCCGCTCGACGAGCCGGGGCACGACGGAGGCGAGGAAGGGCCCGTCGCCGTGGTGCTCGACGACCGAGGCGAGCTGCATGATGGGCTCCTCGCGGCTGACGGCGGCCTCGGCCGAGGGGAAGCGCGCGGTGTCGATGAGGTCGGCCCAGCGGATGAGCTCATCGACGCCGGACATCTCGACGCCGAAGTGATCGCGGCCGACGTCCGCGATGAGCTTCGTGCACGAGCCGTAGGCGGCGTCGTAGAAGACGTGCGGCGCGTCGCCCACGGCCCCCCCGCGCGACGCGCCGGCGAGCGCCGCGTCGCGCTCGTCGTCCGAGCCGAACCCGGTGATGTGGTGGTCGAAGTACCACGTCAGCTTCTTCGTCGGCGTGTACCGGAAGTCGAGGATCGCGTTCTCGTCGCCGTCGAGCCACGAGGGCGGGATCATCGTCATGCCCGGGCCGTACCCGCACGAGCGGTACCGGAGCGCGAGCGGCTCTCCGGGGCGGAGCGCCTGCATCAAGCGGGTGAACAGCGCCGCGCTCGCCATGCCGTCGAAGCAGTGGCCGTGCGTCGCGACGACGATGTCCCTGGGCTTCATCGGGCGAGGGGGTAGCACGCCTCACGGCCGGCCGCTCGCGGGCCGAGCATCGCGCGGCCGTTCTGATAGGCTCCGCGCCGTGCGGCGTGCCCTCGTTCCCCTCGCACTGCATCCGTTCAGGCCGGCGCGCCGCTTGGCCGGCGCGCCGCTCGCGGCGCTGCTCGTCGCGCTGCTCGCCGCGTCGGGCTGCGGCGGCGGCTCCGCGCCCCGCGCCGAGGTCCTGCAGCCGAGCCCTCCGCCCGCGCCTGCCCCCGCGCCCACGCGCGAGGTGCGCAATCCGCCGCCGCCGAGCGATGCGCCCGAGCCGGACCCGGAGGCGGCGCGGCTGTTCCTGAGCCGCGTGGGGCAGCAGCGGCCCGCGGCGAGCGCGCCGGCGCCGCGCGTGACCGCGCTCGCGCTCGCCAACACCGCGCGCGGCGAGGCGAGGGGGATGACGCCGCTCGGCGACGTCGTTTCGCTCGCGATCGGGGAGGGGGAGAGCAGCGCGATCCCGGTGCGCGTGGCGCCGGGGGAGTGCGCGGTGTTCATCGCGCAGGGCGGGCTCGGCGTGATCGAGGTCGATCTCTTCGTCACGAAGGGCGCGCCGCCGTCGCACGAGATCGTCGGACAGGACGCGGACAGCGGGCCGATCGCGGTGATCGGCGGCCGGGGCGCGTGCTTCACCTCGCCCGGAGGCGCGCCGTTCGCCGGGAGCCTGCACGCGCAGGTGCGGCGCGGCGCGGGCGTCGTGCTCGTGCAGGGCTACCGCGGCCCCCGCCTGCCCGCACCCCGCGGCGCCGGGCCGCCCGGCGCGACCCCGCCCGACACGGCGCCGCCGAGCGCCGCGCCGCCGAGCGCCGCGCCGCCGAGCGCGCCGTCTTTCAGCGCCGCGCCGTCCTCCAGCGCCGCGCCGCCAGGCGCCGCGTCGCTCCGCGCGCCGCCCCGGTAGCGCCGCGGCGCCCGGCGCGCGCGGCGCGCTCCGCATTTTGCGCAACTCGGCCCGGGCGCCGGTCGACACGCCGCGTATGGCGTCGATCGAGATCCAGCCCGCAGATCCCTCCTACCCCGCGCCGCTCTGGGCCCTCGTGACCGAGACCGAGGCCGCGCCGCCGACGCTCTACCTGCGCGGCGCGCTCCCGTCGCGCCCCGGCATCGCGATCGTCGGGACGCGCGCCGCGAGCGACGACGCGCTCCGGTTCACCCGCGCGCTCGCCGCGTCGCTCGGCGAGGCGGGCTACTCGATCTGGTCGGGCGGCGCGCGCGGCGTCGACGCGGCCGCGCACGAGGGCGCGCTCGCGGCGCGCGCGCCGACCGTGGTCGTCAGCGGCGGCGGCCACGCGCGCCCCTACCCGCGGGAGCACGCGCCGCTCTTCGATCGCATCGTCGCCGCGGGCGGCGCGCTGCTCGCGCGCGTCCCTGACGACACGCCGCCGCTGCCGGGGCTGTTCCTCCAGCGCAACGCCGTGCTCGCCGCCCTCACCCTCGCGACCGTCGTGGTCGAGGCGGGCATCGAGAGCGGCGCCCGCTCCGCCGCCGCGGCGGCGCGCCGCCTCGGGCGCCACCTCTGCGTCGTCCCCCACGCCCCGTGGAGCCCGCGCGGCGTCGGCTGCGCGCTGGAGCTCGTCGCCGGCGCGCGCCCCGTCACGCGCGCGGCCGACGTGATCGACGTCCTCGGCGGGCCGGCGCCTCCGCCCCGCCGGCGGGCGCGGCGGTCGCCGCGCAACAGCCCGCCCGCCGCCGGCACCCTGCCGCTGCCGGACCCGGCCGTCGCCGCGCCGACGAGCGCTCCGCCCGAGGAAACCGCGCAGATCCCGGCGATGAGCGCGGTCGAGCGCGCGGTTTTCGACGCCCTGGACGCCTGCCCGGCGCACGTGGATGAGGTCTGCGAGAGGACGGGGCTTCCGCCCAGGCGCGCCGTGGAGGCACTCTTGACGTTGACGCTCCAGGCCGTAGTAGTAGAGGGGCCCGCCGGGTTGTTTCGGCGGGCTCTTCGTTGAAGGGGCGCGCCGGCCACCCTGCCCAGTGCGGTTTCGGGTGGCCGCCTCCTCGCGGGGGGGCCTCCCTCGCACCGAAGGTCGCCCTTCAATCCTCCCACAAGCCCCGATCTCGTTGCTCAGAAGGTGGTGATGGCCAAGACGCTCGTCATCGTGGAGTCGCCGGCGAAGGCGAAGACCATCAAGAAGTATCTCGGCAACGGGTACGAGGTGTTCGCCTCGAAGGGGCACGTCAAGGATCTGCCCAAGAAGCAGAACGCCGTCGACGTGCAGAACGACTTCGCCGAGACCTACGAGGTCATCGAGGGCAAGGAGAAGGTCCTGGAGGAGCTCAAATCCGCCGCGAAGAAGGCGGACGAGGTGCTCCTGGCGACCGACCCCGATCGCGAGGGTGAGGCGATCGCGTTCCACATCTCGGAGGAAATCAAGAACCCGAGGCTCAAGGTGGCGCGGGTGGAGTTCCACGAGATCACGAAGAAGGGGGTCGACCACGGCGTCCACAACCCCCGCAAGCTCGACGAGAACCTCTACGACGCCCAGCGGGCGCGGCGCGTGCTCGATCGCATCGTCGGCTACGACGTCTCGGCGCTCGTATGGTCGAAGCTCGCGTTCGGCCTGTCGGCCGGGCGGGTGCAGTCGGTCGCGCTGCGCCTCATCGTCGACCGCGAGCGCGAGGTCGAGGCGTTCGTCCCGGAGGAGTACTGGAACATCGCCGTCGGCCTCACCGCGGCGAGCCCGCCGCAGCGCGCGCCGTTCGTCGCGAAGCTCGCCTCGGCCGACGGCAAGAAGCTCGAGGTGACGAACGGCGAGGTCGCCGCGAAGGTGCGCGCCGACCTCGAGACCGCCCGCTACCGGGTGGCGAAGGTCGCGCGGCGCGAGCAGAAGCGCAACCCGCCCGCGCCGTACACGACGTCGAAGCTCCAGCAGGACGCGACGAACTACCTGCACTTCGGCGCCAAGCGGACGATGCAGATCGCCCAGGCGCTCTACGAGGGCATCGACCTCAAGCGCGACGGCGGCCCGGTCGGCCTCATCACGTACATGCGTACCGACTCGACGCGCGTGAGCGACGACGCGGTCGCCGAGGTGCGCGGCGTGGTCGCGAAGCGGTACGGCAAGGAGTTCGTCCCCGAGCGCCCGAACGTCTTCAAGTCGAAGAAGAACGCGCAGGACGCGCACGAGGCGATCCGGCCGACGAGCGTCGAGATCCACCCGGACTCGATCAAGAAGCACCTCAAGGACGAGCAGTACAAGCTGTACAAGCTCATCTGGAACCGCTTCGTCGCCTCGCAGATGAACCCGGCGGTGTACGACCGCACGACGGTCGAGATCGACGTCGCGCCGACCGTGGCCGAGCCCGCGCACCGGAGCTACCTCGCCCGGGCCAGCGGGCGGATCCTGAAGTTCGCCGGCTGGCTGCAGGTGACGGAGGGCCAGCAGGAGTTCGCCGGCGAGGAGGAGAGCGCCGGCGCCGCGGCGGACGGCGGCGGCGGCGCGGCGGCGGAGCGCCGGCGAGGCGGAGCGGGCGGCGCCGGGGCCGTCGGCCGAGGAGGACTCGGAGGCGCTCCTGCCCGACATGAAGGAGGGCGAGGCGCTCGCCGTGACGCCGCCGGGCGTCGTCACCGACCAGAAGTTCACGCAGCCGCCGCCCCGCTACAACGAGGGCTCGCTGGTGCGCGAGCTGGAGAAGCGCGGCATCGGCCGCCCGTCGACGTACGCCGAGATCATCAGCAAGGTGCAGCAGCGCGCGTACGTGGAGAAGCGCGAGGGCGGCGCGTTCCAGCCGACGCTGCTCGGGAAGTTCGTGGTCGACGGCCTCGTCCGGTCGAACCTCGACATCATGGATCCGAACTTCACCGCGCAGATGGAGGAGGAGCTCGACGCGGTCGGCGCCGGCAACCTGAAGCGCGAGCAGCTGCTCAAGCGCTTCTACAAGAAGTTCCGGGAGCAGCTCGACAAGTCGAAGAAGCTCGCGCCGTGGAAGCCCGAGGCGGAGAAGACCGACATCGTCTGCGACGAGTGCGGGTCGATGATGCTCAAGAAGTGGGGCAAGAACGGCTGGTTCTTGAGCTGCGAGCGCTACCCGAAGTGCAAGGCCACCCGCGACCTGTCCGACGCGCGCGGGACCGCCGCCGTCCGCGAGACCGACATCTCGTGCGACAAGTGCGGGAAGCCGATGATCATCAAGACGGGGCGCTTCGGCGACTTCCTGTCGTGCACCGGGTACCCGGCCTGCAAGAACACGCGCCCGGTGCCGCTCGGCGTCGCGTGCCCGAACTGCGGGGGCGATCTCATCGAGATCCGGCCCCGCAAGAAGGGCGGGCGCACCTTCTACGGCTGCTCGAACTGGAACGCCGAGCAGAAGTGCGACTTCAAGCTCTGGCAGAAGCCGGTGCCGGTCCCGTGCCCCCAGTGCGGCGCGAAGTTCGTCACCCGCACCGGCGGCAAGAAGGCGATGCTCGTCTGCGCGACAAAGGACTGCGGGTTCAAGCAGGAGATCGCCGAGGGCGAGGGGGAGGAGGGCGCCGCGGACGGGTCCGCCCCCCTCGACGCCGCGGCGATCGTCGCGAGCGCCGCGGCGGCGCCGGCCGATCGGCCCGAGCCGCCGGAGCCCGCGCCGGCCGACCGGCCCGAGGCCGCGCCGAAGGGGGAAGCCGAAAAGCCCGCGCGGGCCGTGCGCGCACGGCGCACGGCGAGCTAAGAAGGCCGAGAGACCTCCCACCCTGGTGAGCTGACATGAACGGAGCGGAGAGCCGGCGCGACGACGTCGTCGTCGTCGGAGGCGGCCTGGCCGGTTGCGAGGCGGCGTACCAGCTCGCCCAGCGCGGGCTGCGCGTGCGCCTCGTCGAGATGAAGCCGCACAAGCGCACGCCCGCGCAGACGAGCGATCGGCTGGCCGAGCTCGTGTGCTCCAACTCGCTGCGCGGCGCGGCGCTGAGCAACGCGGTCGGGCTGCTCAAGGAAGAGCTCCGTCGCGTAGGCTCGCTCGCCCTGCGGTGCGCCGACGAGACCTCGGTGCCCGCCGGCGGCGCGCTGGCGGTCGACCGCGAGCGGTTCGCCGAGGCGATGACGCGGTCGATCGAGTCCCACCCCCGCATCGCCGTGGAGCGGCGGGAGGTGACGGAGATCCCGGCCGAGCGCCCGGCGATCCTCGCGACCGGCCCGCTCACGTCCGACGCCCTCGCGGCGAGCCTCGCCGCGGCCGTGGGCGCCGAGCACCTCGCCTACTACGACGCGATCGCGCCGATCGTCAGCGCCGACTCGATCGACTGGTCGCGCGTGTGGAAGCAGTCGCGCTACGGCAAGGGCGGCGCGGTCCGGGGCGAGCGCGCCGCGCCGGCCGAGGGCGCCGCGCGGCCCGAGCCGACCGCGCCGCCGCCGGAGGACGCGGCCGAGCGCCGCGACGACGCCGAGGCGGGCGACGAGGCGTACGTGAACTGCCCCTTCGACGAGGCGCAGTACAAGGCGTTCGTCCGGGCCCTCGTCGCGTCGGAGAAGGTGGAGGCGCGCGACTTCGAGGAGGTGCGCTACTTCGAGGGGTGCCTGCCGTGCGAGGTGATGGCCGCGCGCGGGGAGCAGACGCTCGCGTTCGGGCCGATGAAGCCGGTCGGGCTCACCGATCCGCGCACCGGCAGGCGGCCGTACGCGGTGCTCCAGCTGCGCCCGGAGGACGAGGCGGCGACGGCGTACAACCTGGTCGGCTTCCAGACGCGCATGAAGTACGCCGAGCAGCTCCGGGTGTTCCGGATGGTGCCCGGCCTCGAGGAGGCCGAGTTCCTCCGCATGGGCTCCGTGCACCGGAACACCTTCGTGGACGCGCCGGCGCTCCTCGGCCCGGCGATGGAGCTGCGCGCGCTGCCGGGCGTGCACCTCGCCGGCCAGATCTCGGGCGTGGAGGGCTACGTGGAGAGCGCCGCGGCCGGGTTCGTGTGCGCGATCCTCCTCGCGCAGCGGCTGCGGAACGAGCCGCTCCGGCCGCCGCCGCCCACGACGGCGCTCGGCGGCATCCTCACGCACCTCGGGCGGAAGCAGCCGTCGTCGTATCAGCCGTCGAACATCACCTGGGCGCACATCGCGCCGCTCGATCCCGCGCACGGCAAGCTGCGCAAGCGCGCCCGCTACGAGGCGATGGCCGAGCGCGCCCTCCGCGACCTCGACGCGTGGTGGGCCGCGGGCTGACGGGCGGCCTCGGCGGGCCGCGCCCGCGCGCGGCCAGGCGCGCCCTCGGGAAGGCTGTAAGTCTGGAAGAACGTTGAGGTTTCTTCCTGACGGTCCGGCTCCCTGCGAGCGCTGACGCGCGGCGCGGCGCGGGGGCCGCGCCGCGCACGGGCCGCGCGCCAATCGTGCGCGGGCTGCCTGCCGCGCGCGGGCTTGGGTAGCCTGGAGGTGGTGCGCCGCGCGCCGACCGCGCGCTCCGGGAGCCCGCCCGCGCGGACCCGCGCCCATGGAGGTACCCGATGAAACTTCGCTTGCTCGCGCTCCTCGCGCTCGCCGTTCCTTCCGCGACGCTCCTCTCCCCGCGCGAGGCGCTCGCCTGCGGCGGGTGCTTCGCCCCGCCGACCGAGACCACGGTCGTCAACGCGCACCGGATGGTCCTCTCCGTCTCGCCCGTCCAGTCGGTGCTCTGGGATCAGATCCAGTACTCCGGCGATCCGCGCGAGTTCGCCTGGGTGCTCCCGGTGAAGCCCGGCGCGACGATCGAGGTCGGCTCGGACGCGTGGTTCGAGACGCTCGACGCGGCCACGTCGGTCCGCATCACGGCGCCGAACTCCTTTTGCGCCTCGAGCGGTGGCGGCTGCGGCACCCTGGCCTCAGCCGACTCGGAGGGCGGCGTGGCAGGGGCGTTCGGCAACGACCAGGTCACCGTCCTCCACCGCGGCACCGTCGGCCCGTACGAGACCGTGACGCTCACGACCGACACGCCCGGCGCGCTGAACACGTGGCTGGAGAGGAACGGCTTCGGCGTCGACGAATCGACGCAGCCGGTCATCGACGCCTACGTCGAGGAGCAATTCGACTTCATCGCCCTCAAGCTCCAGCCCGGCAAGGACGTGAAGGAGATGAAGCCGGTGCGGGTCGTCATGCCGGGGGCGAACGCCACGCTGCCGCTCCGGATGGTGGCCGCCGGCACGGGCGCGAACGTCGCGATCACCCTCTTCACCATCAGCGAGGCGCGGCTCGCTCCGGAGGGGTTCGCGGCCGCGGCGGTCCCCGTCGACCTCCTCGCGTGGGACTTCGCCTCGCAGGACTCGAACTACGGCGAGCTCCGCGAGAAGGCGCTCGCGGCGCACGACGGCGGCCGCGCGTTCCTCACGCCCTACGCGCAGCAGGGCTCGCTGTTCTCGCCCGTGTCGAGCTCCGCGGCGCCGTTCGGCGTGCAGTACACGACGAGCGGCTCGACCACCCCGGTCGACACGATCGCCGCGGCGTTCGCCCAGCAGGGGCTCGCGAACCGCGAGACCCAGGACACCGAGTGCGCCGTGCGCTTCGCCGAGATCGCGACGGAGACCCGCGCCGTGGCGAGCCCGTGTCCGGCCGGCGTCCCGCTCTCCGACCCGAGCTGCGGCGAGGTCGCCGCGGGCCAGATCGACGCGCGCGAGCTCGCGTGCGGGCCGCTCGACGACCTCGCGGTCGCGATGATCGGCCTGCACCCGAGGGACGTGTGGCTCACGCGCCTCGAGGCGAACCTGCCGCGCGCGGCGCTCGACACGGACCTCGTCCTGAGCCCCGCGAAGCAGGAGCGGGTCGACAACTGGATGCGCGCCCGCCTGAGCGTCCACGCCGAGGTGCTCTGCGGCGCGGCGCTCCCGCTCGTCGACGGCGACCGCGCCGCGCGGACGCGGGGGCAGGGCACGCTCGTGGGCATGACGCTCGGCGCCCTCGCCCTCGCGGCGGCGATCGCCCGCCGCGGCGCGCGCCGCTTCGCGTCCCGCCCGGCATGACCGGGCGCTCAGGCGTCCACGTCCCGCGCCCTCGGCCGCACGACGCGCTTGCCGAGCACGCGGAACGCGACGGCGAGGAACCCATAGACGAACCCGGGCGCGGTCGCCTCGCCCGTCTGCCCCGGCGGCGCTGTGGCGCGGTGGCCTTGCGTGGCAAGCTGCCACGTCGCGCCGCTTCCTCCGCGGGCATCCCTGCGCGATCGCGACTTCGCGAGGTGGCACACGGGCTGCTTGAGCCGTTGTGGTGAGGGCGTGCGGGCCACTGCGGCAATCGAGCTGCAGCCGCCCCGCGTCGGGACTCGACATGACCTGCTCGGTGCTGACTTTTCCAGGCTCCAGGGCGAACTCCAGGACCAGCCACGCGGTGCCGGACAGGGGGTGCGCGCTCCACGCGACGCGCCTCTTGCCCGGGATGACGGTGGTGCTCGAGTCGCTCCTCGACGACATTGCGCGTGCCCGGGAGCGGATCTGGATCTCGACGTACATCTACCGCAACGATCTGATGGGTCATCGCTTCGCCGATGCGTTCGCGGCCGCGGTGCGGCGCGGCGTCGACGTGCGGCTCCTCTACGATGCGCTCGGCAGCCACGCGACGCCGGCGCAGTTCTTCGAGGACATGCGGGCTCGCGGCATCCGCGCGCGCGCGTACCGGCCGCTCGGCACGGTGCTGCGCCGGGGCGTCGTGTTCCCGCGGGAGCACTCGCGCATCGTGGTGATCGACGGTGCCGGGTACGTCGGCGGCGCGGCGTGGGCCGACGAGTGGCTGCCGCGCGATCAGGGCGGCGACGGCTGGCACGAGGTCTGTAGCCGGGTGATGGGGCCTTGCGTGGGCGACATGGCGCGGGCGTTCGAGTGCCGCTGGATGCTCGCCAACGAGGCCGATGGGCGCTCGTTCGACTACTGGACCGGCGGCGTCTACGACGACGTGGAGTTCATCACCGACGCGCCCAGGCCGCCGGCGATCATCTACGAGCGTCACGTGGAGCGGGTTCGCTCGGCGCGGCGGCGCGTGTGGATCGAGAACGCGTATTTCTGCCCGCCCCGCGGGCTGGAGCGCGAGCTCATCGACGCCGCGCGCCGCGGGATCGACGTGAAGATCATCGTTCCGCGCAACTCCGATCTGCCGGCCATCCGCAACGCGAGCCTCGCGCGGTACAGGGGGTGGCTGGAGAACGGGCTTCAGATCTACGAGTTCCTGCCGTCGATGCTGCACTCGAAGTTCGCGGTGATCGACGACGACTGGGCGACCGTGGGGACCTTCAACGTGAACCCGACGAGCCTGCGGTGGGTGAGCGAGGCGAACCTCATCGTCAAGCAGCCCGGCTTCGTGAGGGACGCGGCGAACCTGTTCGAGCGGGACCTCGCTCGGAGCGAGGAGGTGTGCCTCAACAACCTGCCGAAGCTGGGGGCGCTCGCGCGGATGCGAAACGCGCTGTGGAGCCTGGGGCTCGATCTGCTGGAGCCGAGGTACGCGTCCGGGAGAGGGCGTGGGGCGCTGCCCGAGCCGGCGCGGGAGGGTGGGTTCCTGCCGGCTATCGGGGTTTAGAGCGGAGGTCACCCGCTTCGGAGACGGGCCCATCTCGACGTTTTCGGTGCTCAGCGCACTGGAGTGCGCTTCCGCGCCGAAAACGCCGAGCTGGACCCGTCTCCTGTGCGGGTGACCTCCGCTCTGGGACGCATGGACCGGAGACGGGCGAAAACCGCGCTAGAGCGGTTTTCAGCTGCGACCGATACCGTGCGTCGTCTCTCGTCCCCGTCTTCCGTCTTCCGTGCTCGTCCTTCGTGCGCGTGCGCGTGCGCGATTCCCCGGAGTCAGCGCGCACGCGCACGAAGACGTGCACGGGGACGAGAGACGGAGACGACCGATCACGAAGCCGCCAGGCAACCAAGAGATAATGAAGGTGCTCTTGGTCCCCCGGCCGGCCCGTGACGCCGATCCGCTACGGCGCCGCTGGAGCGCTCGGGGGCTCCTCGGCCGCGCCGGCGTCGGCAGCCGGCGCGGCCGGCTCGGCCATGGGCGGGGGAGCAGCGGGCTCCTGACTGGCCGCCCCCGCATCCTCGTGGACCTCGACGGCAGGCGCCGAGGCGTCGGCCACCGGTGGGCAAGCCGATCCCCCGCCTTCCTGCCCACCAGCGCAGGCAGCGGCCCCGGGCTCCGGCGACGCGCCGGACGGGGGCGCCTGCGCAAGGAGCTGCGGCGCCTCCACACCCGCGTCGGACGCGGGTAGATCCGGGAGCGGCGCGCTCGCGGCGGGCGCCGGCGACTTGGCGGCCGTAGCGGCGGGCTCAGGCGCAGGGAGAGCCGGCTTCGGAGCCCGCGTCGGGCGCGGGGCCACAGGCTCGGCCGGGGGCGCCGGGGGCGCCACGACGCCGCGCGCGATGCTGGCCGTGAGGGAGCTCGCCTCGGCCGCAGGGCGCACCGGCGACGACGGCTCGGCGACCGGCGCCGGCGGCGCGGCCAGAGACGCCGGCGCCGTCGGCGTCAGCTCGACCGCCGGGCCCGTCGCGACCGGCGCCACGCTCCACGCCGCCGCACCCGCCATGAGGACGAAACCCGCCGCCGCGACGCGGCGGAAGGGGAAGCGATCCCGCAACGAGGGGCGCTGAGACGGCGACACCGCCACCGGCGGATTCACCATCGCCGTCGCCTCGGACCACGCCCGCTCGCCGCTCTCCTCGAGCGACCCGCGCCGCACCACCACCGCGGCGCGGCGGCTCGTCTCGCCAGGCGCCCGCCGCGCCGACGCCATGGGGAGCTGCAGCTCCAGCGCGTCGTCGGAGCGCCGCGAGTGCAGCGTCGGCGCAGCGCTCACCACCATCGGCCGCGGCGACGGCGCGGGGACCTGGCTCGTCCGCTCGTCCAGCCACTGCGCGCGGAGCGACGCGCCGCACACGTCCTCCGAGACGCCCCGCGAGAGGAGCCACGTCGCGAGCGCGACGCCGAGCTCGCGCATGCTCCCCCAGCGATCCGCCGGGTCCTTGCGCAACCCGCGCTCGATGATCGACCACAGCGCCGGATCCGTTCCGCACCGCTCGATGAGCGACTCCACCGGATCTTGGATGACCGCCCGCAGCGTCCCGAACCCCTGCTCGTTGGCATAGGGCGTCTCGCCCGCGATCGACTCGTACAGCATCGTGCAGAACGCCCAGATGTCCGCGCGATGATCGAGCTGGCCCTGCCCGAGCGCCTGCTCGGGCGGCATGTACTGCGGCGTCCCGATCACCGCCGCGCCCGTCGAGCCGGACTGCGGTTCGGTCCACGTCACCTTCGCGATCCCGAAATCGACGACCTTCGGCTGGATCCTCCCGTCGCCCTGCTCCGCGAGCATCACGTTGTCCGGCTTGAGATCCCGGTGGACGACGCCGCGCTCGTGGGCGGCGTGCATCGCGCTCGCGACCGGCAGCAAGATCGCGATCGCCGCCTCGGGCAAGAGCCGCTGCTCGCGGCAGAGCACGTCCCGGAGGGCCTCGCCCTCCAGGAGCTCCATCACGATGTACGGCGTGCCGCCCGCGGTCTTGCCGAGATCGAAGACGCGCACGATGCCCGGATGACTGAGCTTCGCCGCCGCCCGCGCCTCGCGCAGCAGGCGCTCCGCGATCGCGGGAGAGCGCATCTCCGGGCGCAGCACCTTGATGGCCACGTTGGCCTCGAGCGCCGTGTTCGCAGCGACCCAGACAGAGCCCATCGCCCCCTCTCCCGCCTTGCGGAGGAGCTGGTACTTGTCGCCCACCACCGTGCCAGCCTCGAAGCGCTCCCCTAAGGTGTGCTCGAACCCCTGGGTCAAGTTGCTCGACATGCGCTCTCCTGCCGCCTGCTCCGGCCATCCGCCGCCCACGACGCCACGCTTCGCCACGAATCGAAATCTGGAGCATCGCTCGTGCCAGGCGCTCCTCTCGGGGAGCGCCTGAAATCCCGAACGAGCGCGTCGGCGGCAGCGCGCCTCAGCGAGGCAAGTTGCCACGCGCCGGGCGCCCCAGCATCCCCAGCGCGCTCACCCCCGCGGGCTGTCTAGATGAAGCTGTCGTAAGGACGTCGCTGCGCGCTCTCGCTCCGGACGTTCTCGGCGCCCGAAACCTCGAGGATCATCGCCAGGATCTCCGCGTCTCGCTCCGAGGTCGCGTGGACACCCACGAGGACCGCGCCCTGCCGCAAGCCGCTCTCGTACACCCGCGCGCGGTGCTCGGGCACACCAGCGCCGGCGAGCGCGCCGACGAGCCCGCCGGCCGCGCTGCCCGCGCCCGCGAGCGCGGACTCCAAGGGGCCCGTCACCACGAGCTCGAGACCAGGGAACGCCACGCTCGCGCCGGCCGTCGCGAACGCCGCGAAGCCCGCCCCGCCGACGCCGACGTCCGCCGCCGCCCTCGAGCCGATTCCGCTCTCGACACGCTCTCCGCGCGCAGCGTCGCTCATGACAAGGCTGATGGCGTCGCGCTTGTATCCACAGCTCATGACGCGCTCAACCGCTCTCTCGGCGTCGAGCCGTGTCCTCACAAGACCGGTCACCAGCTTCGCCCTCACCGACAGCTCCTTTCCCGAAGGACGTCCTCGCCCGGACGCGTACCCTCGCTGTATTCTGGAATCCCACACCGTACAGCAGGCGCCGTGCCAACGAAGGATGCCGCGAATGCACGCTCTCCTGTACTGTCGGCTGTGGACGGTCGACGCCTGAGCCTGCGGAGAGACGCCACACTGAGGCGCCGGTGCAGCGAAGACGAACCGCCGCGTGCGCACGGGCACATCCGCGCGGCGCGGCGGCGAGGGGGAGGGCGAGCTCAGCGATGCAGCCAGATGCGGAGCAGCGCGAGCAGCTGCTCCGTATCGACCGGCTTGGAGATGTAGTCGGTCGCGCCGGCCTCGAGGCATTTCTCGCGATCGCCCTTCATCGCCCTGGCCGTGACGGCGATGATCGGGAGCGTCTGGAAGGCGGGCCGCTGCCGGATCGCGCGCATCGTGTCGTATCCGTCCATCTCCGGCATCATGATGTCCATGAGCACGACATCGATGCCGCTCGTCCTCTCCAGACGGTCGATGGCCGCCTTGCCCGTATCGGCGGCGAGCGTGGTCATCCCCTGGCTCTCGAGGACGGTCTTCAGCGCGTAGATGTTGCGGAAATCGTCGTCGACGATCAGCGCGCACTTGCCGGAGAGCGCGGCGGTCGACTCGTGGAGCTGCTCGATCACGATCCGCTTCGGCTCCGGCAGATCCGAGAGCCGGCGGTGCAGCGCGAGCGTGACCTCGTCGAGCAGGCGCTCCCTCGACTGGACGTGCTTCACGGGGAGCCGCTGCGCGAGGCGGCCGAGCTGCACCTCGTCGTCCCCGGCGACGTCGGCCGGCGTGTACACGATGGCCGACAGATCGGCGAAGCGCCCGGCCCGGTCGAGGTGCTCGAGGAGCTCGAGGCCGGGCATGTCGGGCAGGCGCAGCCCGAGCACGATCGCCTCGTACGGCTCGCGCTCGAGCGCGGCGAGCGCGGCCTCGCCGGTGGCCACGCTGGCGATCGTGACCCCCTCGTCCCGGAGCAGCTCGACCACGGGATCGCCCGACGCCGCGTCCGGCTCGACGACGAGCAACCGGCGCCGCGGCGAGCTGACCAGCCCGTCGAGCCGCGCGAAGGCCTCGTCGAGCGCCGTCCTGCTGCTGAGCGGCTTGTTGAGGAGCCCCACCGCGCCCAGCCGCCGCGCGCGGCTCCGCTCCTCCTCCGTCTCCGTCGTGATCACCTGGACCGGGACGTGCCGCGACGACAGATCGCGCTTGAGGCAGTCGAGCACGCGCCAGCCGTCCATGTCGGGCAGGTTGATGTCCAGCGTGATCGCCGCGGGCTTGAGCTCGCGCACCAGCGAGAGCCCCGTCGCGCCGCGGACGGCGACGACCGCCTTGAAGCGGTGCTCGCGCGCGACGTCCACGAGGAAGCGGGCGAATACGGTGTCGTTCTCCACGATCACGATCGCGCGGTCGCCGGGGCGGACGCTCTCGCTGTCGTCGATGACCTGCGTGTCCGTGCCCACGGCCATGCGATCCGACGGCCGGCTGCTGTGGACGGTGTCCTCGATGGCGGTCGGCGTGTCGAGGACGTGCGTCGGCTGCCGCCGCGCCGCCCGCACGGGCCGGTAGGTGCGCGGCAGGTAGAGCGTGAACGTGCTGCCGCGGCCCGGCGCGCTCATCAGCGCGAGGTCGCCGCCGAGCATCCGCGCGATCTCCCGGCTGATCGCGAGCCCGAGCCCGGTGCCCCCGTACTTGCGGCTCGTGCTCCCGTCGGCCTGCTGGAACGCCTCGAAGATGATCTGCTGTTTGTCCGGCGCGATCCCGATGCCCGTGTCGTGGACGGAGAGGGCGATCACCGAGTCGGCCCGGCTGAGCACATCGTTCTCACGGTTCCAGCCGTCGCGGGCCACTGTCACCTCCAGGACCACCTTGCCGCGCTCGGTGAACTTGAAGGCGTTCGAGAGCAGGTTCTTGAGCACCTGCTGGAGCCGCTTCGCGTCGGTGAGCATCGAGGACGGCAGCGCCGGCGAGAACGAGAGCTCGAAATCGAGCTTCTTGGACTCGGCGACGTGCCGGAACGTACGTTGTACGTAGTCCGAGAGGTCCTTGAAGTTGATCTCGCCCACGTCGACGACGACGGTGCCGGACTCGATCTTCGAGAGGTCGAGGATGTCGTTGATGAGCGCGAGGAGATCGGTCCCGGACGCGTGGATCGTCTTCGCGAACTCGACCTGCCGCGGGGTGAGGTTCTGGTCGTTGTTCCTGGAGAGCTGGTCCGAGAGGATGAGCAGGCTGTTCAGCGGGGTCCTGAGCTCATGGGACATGTTGGCCATGAACTCCGACTTGTATTTCGACGTGAGGGCGAGCTGCCGCGCCTTCTCTTCGAGGGCCTGGCGGGCCTGCTCGACCTCGTGGTTCTTCCGCTCGACCTCGACGTTCTGCTCGGCCAGGAGGCGCGCCTTCTCGCCGAGCGCGGCGTTCGTCTCCTGGAGCTCCTCCTGCTGGCTCTGGAGCTCGCGCGCCAGCGACTGGGACTGCTTGAGCAGGTCCTCGGTGCGCATGTTCGCCTCGATCGTGTTGAGCACGATGCCGATCGACTCGGTGAGCTGATCGAGGAACGCCTGGTGGGTCGGGCTGAAGCGCTCGAGCGACGCGAGCTCGATGACGGCCTTGACCTGCCCCTCGAAGATCACGGGCATCACGATGATGTTGACCGGGGGCGCCTCGCCGAGGCCGCTCGTGATCGTGATGTAGTCGGGCGGCGCGTTGACGAGGAGGATCTTCTCCTTCTCGAGCGCGCACTGCCCGACGAGCCCCTCGCCGAGCTTGAACTGGTTGTCGACGTGCTTGCGCTCCTTGAACGCGTAGCTCGCGAGCAGCTTGAGGACGGGCTCCTCCCGGGAGGAGTCCATGATGTAGAAGACGCCCTGCTGCGCCGTGACCACCGGGGCGAGCTCGGACAGGATGAGGCGGCCGACGGTGAGGAGATCCTTCTGCCCCTGGAGCATGCGCGAGAACTTGGCGAGGTTGGTCTTGAGCCAGTCCTGCTCGCTGTTCTTCAGCGTCGTGTCCTTGAGGTTCCGGATCATCTCATTGATGTTGTCCTTCAGCGCCGCGACCTCGCCCTGCGCCTCGACCTTGATCGACCGGGTGAGGTCGCCCTTGGTGACGGCGGTGGCCACCTCGGCGATCGC
Source organism: Sorangium cellulosum So0157-2 (assembly GCF_000418325.1). GTDB lineage: Bacteria > Myxococcota_A > Polyangia > Polyangiales > Polyangiaceae > Sorangium > Sorangium cellulosum_D. The sequence continues at coordinate 8,804,253 of NC_021658.1, read as the reverse complement.
GCGGACCTGCGTCGTGAGGTTCGCCGCGAGCTGGTTCACGTTGTCGGTGAGGTCCTTCCAGGTGCCGGCCGCGCCGGGCACGCTCGCCTGGCCGCCGAGCTTGCCCTCGACCCCGACCTCGCGCGCCACCGTGGTCACCTGATCCGCGAACGTCGCGAGCGTCTCGATCATGCCGTTGATCGTGTCCGCGAGCGCGGCGATCTCGCCCTTCGCGTCGACGATCAGCTTGCGCTTGAGATCGCCGTTGGCGACCGCGGTCACGACCTTCGCGATGCCGCGCACCTGGTTCGTCAGGTTGCCGGCCATCGAGTTCACGTTGTCGGTGAGGTCCTTCCAGGTGCCGGCGACGCCGCGGACGTCGGCCTGTCCGCCGAGCTTCCCCTCGGTGCCGACCTCGCGGGCGACGCGCGTGACCTCGGAGGCGAAGGAGTTGAGCTGGTCGACCATCGTGTTGATGGTGTCCTTGAGCTCGAGGATCTCGCCCTTGACGTCGACGGTGATCTTCTTGGACAGGTCGCCGTTGGCGACGGCGGTGGTGACGGTCGCGATGTTGCGCACCTGGGCCGTGAGGTTCGACGCCATCGAGTTGACGGAGTCGGTGAGGTCCTTCCAGGTGCCGGCGACGCCGCGGACGTCGGCCTGGCCGCCGAGCTTCCCTTCGGTGCCGACCTCGCGGGCGACGCGCGTCACCTCGGCCGCGAGCGAGCTCAGCTGATCGACCATCGTGTTGATGGTGTCCTTGAGCTCGAGGATCTCGCCCTTGACGTCGACAGTGATCTTCTTGGAGAGATCCCCCTTCGCGACGGCGGTGGTGACGGCGGCGATGTTGCGCACCTGGGCCGTGAGGTTGCCGGCCATCGAGTTGACGGAGTCGGTGAGGTCCTTCCAGGTGCCGGCGACGCCGCGGACGTCGGCCTGGCCGCCGAGCTTCCCTTCGGTGCCGACCTCGCGGGCGACGCGCGTCACCTCGGCCGCGAGCGAGCTCAGCTGATCGACCATCGTGTTGATGGTGTCCTTGAGCTCGAGGATCTCGCCCTTGACGTCGACAGTGATCTTCTTGGAGAGATCCCCCTTCGCGACGGCGGTGGTGACGGCGGCGATGTTGCGCACCTGGGCCGTGAGGTTGCCGGCCATCGAGTTGACGGAGTCGGTGAGGTCCTTCCAGGTGCCGGCGACGCCGCGGACGTCGGCCTGGCCGCCGAGCTTCCCTTCGGTGCCGACCTCGCGGGCGACGCGCGTCACCTCGGCCGCGAGGGAGCTCAGCTGATCGACCATCGTGTTGATGGTGTCCTTGAGCTCGAGGATCTCGCCCTTGACGTCGACAGTGATCTTCTTGGAGAGATCCCCCTTCGCGACGGCGGTGGTGACGGCGGCGATGTTGCGCACCTGGGCCGTGAGGTTGCCGGCCATCGAGTTGACGGAGTCGGTGAGGTCCTTCCAGGCGCCTGCGACGCCGCGGACGTCGGCCTGGCCGCCGAGCTTTCCTTCGGTGCCGACCTCGCGCGCGACGCGCGTGACCTCGGAGGCGAACGAGCGGAGCTGATCGACCATAGTGTTGATGGGGTCCTTGAGCTCGAGGATCTCGCCCTTGACGTCGACGGTGATCTTCTTGGACAGGTCGCCGTTGGCGACGGCGGTGGTGACGGTCGCGATGTTGCGCACCTGGGCCGTGAGGTTCGACGCCATCGAGTTGACGGAGTCGGTGAGGTCCTTCCAGGTGCCCGCGACGCCGCGGACGTCGGCCTGTCCGCCGAGCTTCCCCTCGGTGCCGACCTCGCGCGCGACGCGCGTCACCTCGGACGCGAAGGAGCCCAGCTGCTCGACCATCGTGTTGACGGTCTTGGCCGTCCGGAGGAACTCGCCGTCGAGCGGCCTGCCGTCGACCTCGAGGGCCATCGTCTGCGAGAGATCGCCCTTGGCGACGGCCCCGATGACGCGCGCCGTCTCGGCGGTGGGGTGCACGAGATCGCCGATCAGCGCGTTGATGCACGCGATCTCCTCGCCCCACGCGCCGTTCACCTCGCCGATGAAGGCGCGCTGCGAGAGCTGGCCTTCCTTGCCGACCACGCGGCTGAGGCGGTGGAGCTCCTTCGCCATCTTCTCGTTGAGCTCGACGACCTCGTTGAAGGTGTCCGCGATCTTCCCGTCGAGCCCCAGCCAGTCGACGGGCAGCCGCACCGAGAAATCGCCCTTCTTGAGGCTCATCAGCGACGTCAGCAGCGTCCGCCGGTCGAGCCCGTCGCGCTCGATGGGCGCCGCGGCGCGGGGGTGCTCCGCCGCGGGGGCCTTCCTCGCGCGCGCGGCGCCGTGCGACCCCTCGCCGGACGCGCCCTTCTTGCTCTTGCCATTGCCAGCCTTCGCTCTGCGGGCCTTGTCGAGGTCGCTACGCTGCTCCATGCCGCTGTTCTCCTGGCCCTGCATTGCCGTCAGGGCCGATCGGTGAAGGGAAACGAGGGCGCGCCCCGGGCGCGGAGGGAACCCGGGGCGCCGAGAGCGGTGGGATCGGGCGCCCCGGCGCGCCGCTCGGGCGCCGGGGCGCCGCCGCGAGGCGGCGAGAGGGCGAGAGGAGGACTGGCCCTCTCGTCCGGGGGGCGGGATCGTCGGCCGCCTCGGGCTTCCGCCGGACGCCGCGCGCCGCCCGGGGGCGGGGTTGTCGCTGCCCGACCGCGCAGATTCCGTCGGGTCCCATCGGGTTCAGGCTTCGAGGCACGGTGGCCATGCGCGTCTGCGCCCACCGCGCACGAGCATGGGTTCGTATACTACGCAGGCGCGCAGCCGGGCAAGCATCGCGCCGCGCTGGCCGCGCGCTTCTCGAGTCGCTCCTCGTGGGATTCCGTGGCAGGCCGCGCGGTCGGGTCGCGGGCCATGTGGCGAGGGGAGGTGCGGCCAGGGCGAGGAGCGAGGCGCGTTCGTGTCGGCGCGGCTGTTGCGCGCGGGCGCGGCTGTTGCGCGCCGGCGCGGGCCTCGTGGGCTGGTGCGGGCCGTGGGTGTCGCGCGCTGGTGCGGGGGTTGGTCGAGGCGCTGCCTCAGGCCACGTCGGCCTTGGGGGGCCGGCGTCTCGGCAGGAGAGCGCCGCCGGGCTGCTTCCGTGGCGTGACGATGCAGTAGCGCCCTGCCTCTCCCACCCGCTCGTGGATGCCCGATTCCGTGATCTCTCGCGCCGGCCTCAGCGGCGGCAGCCACCGGGACACGTTCGCGAGGCACGAGGTGCGCTCGGGGAACGGGGAGTGACGGGGCCGCGGCCGCTCCGTCGCGGCGCCGTGCGGCCGCTCCGTCGCGGCGTCGTGCGGCCGCTCCGTCGCGTCATAGGCGCGCTCCGGGGCGTCACAGGCGCGCTCCGGGGCGTCGTCGGCCCGCTCGGCAGCGAGGTCGTAGGCCCGCTCCGCGGCAGCGTCGTGGGCCCGCTCGGCGGCGTCGTACGGCCGGTCCGAGATCGATCGGTACACCCGCTCCGAGAGCGAGCCGTGGGGCGGCCGCTCCGAGAGCGAGCCGTGGGGCGGCCGCTCCGAGGGCGAGCCGTGGGGCGGCCGCTCGGAGATCGGGCCGTGGAGCGGCCGCTCCGAGGGCGAGCCGTGAGGCCCCTCGATGGCGGCAGCGTTCTGCGCAGGGAGCATGCCGGACGATGCACGCCGCTTCGCGGTCGTCGCCGCGATCCGGAGCCGGAGATCCTCGACGTGCCTCGCGAGCCGCTCGGTCTCCTCGGTGAGCCGCGCGAAATCATCGACCTGGCTTCTGCGCTCTGACATAAACGAGTCCTTTGCCGCGTTTCTTCAGCCGATCTCGATTCTCTGACCAGTTCAGCTGCACACCGCATGCCGCGCGAGCGCGGGTCCCTTGAACGGACGCCAAAGGGCGACGTAGAGCTGCGGTGTAGCGATTTGTCGCAGCGTGGCAACGCTGCCTCCACCGTGCAATCGCGATCTCGGCGGCTCGCGCAGAGCGTGCCGGACATCCCGCGGGAAATGCGGGAGCGAACTCGGCGGCACGCCCTGTGCCGTGCGACGCCGCGCACAAGATGGCTGAGCCCGTCGCGCCTCGCTGCGTCACGGCCTGAGCCCGTCGCGCGCGCAGGGCGTGGCGGGGTGTTCCGTGCCCCAGGGGGCCTGGCCTGACGGCGCGCGGCGCTGGTTGAAGGAGCAGACCCATGCAGAACTCGAACTTCGAATCGCTTGGCGCCCGGCTGGGGCTCCCGGCGGACGGCCTATGGCAGTGGGCGATCGTCGCGGCGAGCGTTCCGGTCGGCTTCGCGCTCGCTCGGCTGGCAGTGGGCCTGTTCCGGCGCGCCGGCTCGCTCGTCGTGCGACGGACGGCGACGCCATGGGACGAAAAAACACTCGACGCGGCAATTGGCCCCGTGACGCTTTGTCTCGGGATCGTCCTGACGGCCGGCCTCGCGAAGATGACGCGGCTCGGGCAGGAGCTCGTGGCCGATCTGCGATCGCTGCTCTCGGCGCTGTTCATCGGCGGCGTGGCGTGGCTGCTCATGCGCCTCGTCGGGATCCTCACCGAGGTGCTGGACGCGCGCGCCCTGCGGCACCTCCAGGAGGGGAGCGAGTCGTCCCGCGGGCTGCGCACGCAGGCCCGCGTGCTCGAGCGGGTCGCGCGGGTGATCATCGTGATCGTGGCGGGCGCGCTCGTGCTCCTGAATTTCGAGACGGTGAGGAACGTCGGCGTGTCGCTCCTGGCCTCCGCCGGCATCGCGGGCGTCGTGCTCGGCCTGGCGGCGCAGAAGCCGGTGGGCGCGATCCTGTCGGGCCTCCACATCCTGTTCACCCGGCCGATCGATCTCGGCGACAAGGTCGTGGTGGACGGTGAGTTCGGGACGATCGAGGAGATCCGGCTGACCCACGTGGTCATGAAGATCTGGGACGAGCGGCGGCTCATCGTCCCCACCGCGCGGCTCCTCGACCAGTCGTTCCAGAACTGGACGAAGCACGGATCGGAGAAGCTGGGCACCGTCGAGATCTACGTGGATTACCGCACGCCGGTGGACGCCGTGCGGCGGCACTTCGAGTCCATCCTCCCGAACAGCGAGCTCTGGGACAAGCGGGTAAAGGCCGTCCAGGTCACGAACGTGACAGAGCGCACGATCGAGGTGCGTTTTCTCGTCTCTGCCCGCGACTCTGGGCAGCTGTTCGATCTGCGGTGCTGGGTTCGCGAGGAGATGCTCCGGTGGGTCCAGGAGCTCGAGGAGGGGATGTACCTGCCGCAGGAGCGCTTCTCGCGGGCGGCTCCTGTCGTCGAGGCGGTCGAGCGGCGCGGTCCGGCCTCGGGTCGGGCGCGGCGGGCTGGAGCGGCCGACGGGGTGGCCGATGTGAAGTCGTGACGGTGCGCGCCCGCTACGTAGCGGAACGCCACACCGCGACGCCGAGGCTGGGGCGATGGACGCCGGCGCGCTCTTCCGGAGCGTCACCGTCGCGTGAGCGTCCCGCCTCGCACCCGTCGAGTCGATGGCACCTTCGACGCGCGGAACAGGCCTCCACGCCTGTCCGCGCGCTCCGTCGCGCGCCGGGGCCCAACCGCTGTGCCCGGGGTCGCGCCGCTCGCCGGCAGGCGCAGGAAAGCGGCATGTGCTTTGCAGCGAAAACAGAAAGATCCGGCACTTGGCCCGTCTGCCGTCGACCGCGCGACGAGGTTTGGCCACGCCCCTCGGGGGAATGGGGGCGTGGCAGGTCGTAACTGCCCCGCCTGCTCTGTGCAGCTGCCTGCGCGGGAGTCCAGGAGCAACGCGCCATGAATTGGGTCATCAGGATCACGCGGGTTGGCGGAATCGATGTTGTCGCGCACGCGGCGTTCGGCCTGCTCATCCCGATCGGGGCGCTCCAGTGGGGGGCGCGGCACGGCGGGAGCGGCGCGCTCTTCGGATGCGCGCTGGGGGCGGCGCTGCTCGGGTGCGTGGCGCTGCAGGCGCTCGTCCACGGGCTCGTGGCGCGGCAGCTCGGCCTGCGGGTGAGCGAGGTGCTGCTCTCGCCGATCGGGGCGATCGCGAGGCGCTCGCGGCCGGACGCGGGGTGGGCGCAGAGCGGCGCGCTCGGCCTGGCGGCGAACTTCGCGCTGGCGGTGATCGTCTTCCTGGCCGCGGAGGCCCTGCACGGGGCGGGGGAGCTCCGGTGGGCGTCGGTGCTTCAGGCCGTCGAGGCGCCGTCGCGCGAGACGGCGGTCGTGTGGATCGCCAGTGCGAACCTGGGGATCGCGATGCTCGGCCTGTTGCCCGCGCTGCCGCTCGAGGGGGGGCGGGTGCTGCGCGAGGCGCTGTCGCCGCTCACCGGCACCTGGCTCGCGACGTCGCTGGCGGCGACGCTCGGGCAGGCGATGGCGGCCGTGCTGTTCTTCATCGCCCTGATCGGCGGTCAGCTCTTCATCGCGCTGCTGTCGGCGCTGCTGTTCCTCGGGGCGCGGCGGGAGTGGAGCGCGGCGCAGGCGGTGAGGGCGCCTGTCGCGTCGGCCGAGGCGCGCCGGCTCGAGGGCCGGGCGGTCCAGCTGTGGCCCGGCGAGCTCGTGGGCGATGCCGCGCGGCGCATCCTGACGAGCCAGGAGCCCGATTTCCCGGTGGTCTACGAGGATCGCGTGATCGGGATCGTGACGCGCACGGACGTGATGCGCGCGCTGGCGGCCGGCGAGGAGGGGGCGTTCATCGCGTGGATCATGCGCTGCGACGTGCCGCGGGTGGCGGCGGACGTGTCGCTCGACGAGGTGGGGCGGAAGATGGTCGAGAAGAACACGCCGGTGGTCGCGGTGTTCGACGGGGAGAGCTACCTGGGGCTCGTGAAGCACTCGGATATCGCGGGGGCGCTCACGCGGGGGCGCGGGGGGAGGCTCGGGAGGATCCGGCTGGCGGCGGCGCAGGCGGGGTAGGCGAGAGGGCTTTGCCGGGCTGAACGGCCCCCGGAGGGGGTGTTGGTGGGGCGGCCCGGCGCGGGGGCCCCGCCGGACTCGCCCTGGATGTTACCCCTCCGGCGCAAGCGCCGGAGAGGTAACATCCAGGGCTCAGACATCGGCCCATCCCCCGCGCCGGGCCGCCCCACCAACACCCCCTCCGGGGGCCTGGGGGTGAGCCGCGGAGCCGCTCGGACAGCGACCGAGAGTTAGCGCCCCACCAGCACTCTTTGTGGGGGACTGCGGTTGAGCTGCTCGCCGCGTCCCGAGTCACGCGATCGAAAACGCCCCGCCCACCGGAGGCCCGGGGGGCGGGGCGTCGGGGATTGTCCCTGAGAGGCGGAGCCTCAATCGTTTCGCACGAAATTGAGCTTGAAGGAGACCACGAGCACCAGCGCGTCCTGACTGATACGCCGCTTGCCCCAGGCGACCCCGATGTGCAGCCCCTCGATCGGCTCGAGGTTGGAGGGGAGACCTACGGTGTGCGTGAGCGTCTTCGTGAAGTTCCACTCAGGCTTCTTGTTCGCAAGCGCCGAGTTGACGGCCCTCATGATGGTATGGTCGATGATCGAGGGGATGCCGCGGATGTCGGCCTCCTCGAGCTCGACGTTGAACGCGAGGACGTTCCCCTTGTTCCTCTCGATGATCTCCGGGGTGATCATCACCCTGAGCTCGTCGAGCTTGATGGTGGGGTTCACGCCAACGATGGACCACTTCAGCTCCGCGGGACAGGTGACGCGCAGGCCCATGTCCTCGACCAAGGTGATCTCGGTCGCCTTGCCGAGGTAGAGCCAGCGGTCGGTCTTGTCATCGTCGTCCAGGTGAATTTTCACAGGCAGGAACTCGCCCAAGACCTGGGCGAGATCCTCCCGCGTGATGATGGCTTCGAGCCACACGGCCGGCGCCTCAGCTCAGGTGGTGACCGCTCTCGCCGCCCTGGGCTCGCCCGCCCTCCATGCCGTAATGCGAGTTCCCGGTCTCGGAGGAGACCGCGCCCTTCACCGCGTCGACCGCGCCGCCGACCTTGTCGTGGACCGTGCGCTCGGCCTGCTCGACCCCGCGCGTCGCCTGGCGCTTCAGGCCGTCGAGGCGGTTCAGGATGTCGCGGCGCAGCGCCTCGCCGGACGTCGGCGAGAGCAGCATGGCCACGCCCGCGCCCACCGCGACGCCGGCGCCGAAGAACGCGAGCGTCGTGAGCGGGCTCCGCTTGCGCGCGAGGCCGACCCAGCCGAGCACGTCGTCGAAGCCGAGCGCCCCGATGGTCGCGGCGATCCCGGCGACCGCCTTTGCGACGTCGAACGCCGTCGTCTTGGCCGTCGTCGCGGCGACGCCCGCCCCGGCGGCCGCCGACTCGTACACACCCTTCGCAGTCCCCACCGCGTCATTCAGTCTCGTCATGGCTCTTGTCTCCTTGTGACGGACATGACGTCCGCCGGTTCGTGAGGGGATGCATTGCAGGCCCCGGACCAACCAGCAGACCGCGCTGTACGGCCCGCTTGTCCCTGCAGCCGCACCCCCTCACCGTGACGCCTCCGTGACGAAATGCCACATCTGTCGTGCCGCGCCTCGCGCGCACGCCCACCCCAGGCCGCGCGCCCAGCGAGGCCCCCCAGGCCGCACGCCGGCCCTGGCGCCGCCGCGGCACCCCCGCCGCGCCGTCGCAAACGGAAGATGGTCTATCGGGAAATAGGATGGGGAAGGTAGAAGCGCCCCCTGCTCCACGCCCGCCGAGCGGGGCTCGCCCGCACAGGAGACGGGCCCAGATCGGCGTTTTCGGCGCACAGGCGTACTCTTGTACGCCGAGCACCGAAAACGTCGAGGTGGGCCCGTCTCCGCAGCGGGCGAGCCCCTCTCAACGGGGGGAGTGGGTGAGGCGGGTGAGCACGACGTCGACCCGGCGGTCGTAACCGTAGGAGTACATCGGCTGGTTGCCGACCGCCTCGGACGCGCCCGTCGCGCGCACCGAGACGCGGTCCGCAGGGATGCCCTCCTTCACGAGGATCTCCTTCACCCGCGTGGCGCGGCGAAGCGAGAGATCCTGATTGTAGGCCTGCGTACCTCGCGGATCGGCCCGGCCGACGAGCTCTATCCTGACGTCCTTGAGGTTGGAGGTGAGCAGACAGTCGACGATCGCGCGGAGCTCCAGGTGGTCCTGGGGCAGCGGCTCGGACGAGTCGAAGGCGAAGTTCGTCTTGGGCAGCCGGCAGACATCGGCGATGTCGTCGCCGAGGGTGAGCCGGATGAACCGATCTTCGCCCTCCCGGAGATCGGGCCACTCGACCTTGTAGACCCCATCGGGGCCCGGGTTGGGCAACCTGGGTTCGGCCCGCGCCTGCTCCACGGGCGGGGCCGCGGCGCACGCGGAGAGCAGCGAGATCGCAAGCGCGCCCAGGCAGAGCCTGGGCAGATGGACGACCGACGGCATGGGGACCCTCCTTTCGAGGTCGCGGCCCGAGAGACACCGACACGGCGCCGAAGAAGGAGCGGTGCCTTCCACGTCCCGCCATCCCCGGCGCGCATCGCCTCGAGCCGCCTGTTGTACCGCGGTGGGTAGTTCAAACTCCGTGCCGAGCCGGAGGCTGCGGCGCGCTCTCGGGCGGCGCGCGGCGTTGTGTCACCCGTGGGCCGCGCGCGGCGCTGCGTCACGCGCGGGAGACGCGGGGCCCGGCCGGATCAGCCGGGCGAGGAGGGCTCCCTGGCCTCGAGCTTCGGCCAGGTGAACCGGAAGGTGGCGCCGGCACCGACGGCGGACTCGACCCACGCGCGCGCGCCCTTGCTCTGGACGATCTTCTGCACGACCGACAGGCCGATGCCCGTCCCCTCGACCTTGTCGCGCGCCTTCAGCGTCTGGAAGATGCCCCAGATCCGGTCGTGGTACTCGGGCGCGATGCCCGACCCGTTGTCCGAGACCGAGAACTCCCAGAACGGGCCGGCGTCCCGCGCGCCGATCCGGACCTCCGGATCGGCGCGCCCCGCGTGCTTCAGCGCGTTGCTGATGAGGTTCAGGAACGTCTGCTGGAGCGGCGCGCGCTCGGTGACCAGGACGGGCATGTCGGGGGCGATCTCCACCCGCGTCTCGGGCGGGGGCGCGAGCAGCTCGACGATCTCCCGGAGGAGCTTGCCGACGTCGATCGCCTCGGGCTTCTCCCGGACGCGGCCCGCCCGCGAATAGCTCAGGATGCCGTCGATGAGGTTCTCGAGCCGGTGGACGCGCCCGCGGAGCAGATCGAGCTGCTTCCGGCTCTCCGCCGTCATCTTGTCGTTCAGGTCCTCCTCGATCCACTGCGAGAGGTTGGCGATGCCGCGGAGCGGCGCCTTGAGGTCGTGGCTCGTGACGTACGCGAACTGATCGAGCTCCTTGTTGCTGCGCTCCAGCGCCTGCACGAGCCGCTGCCGCTCCTCCTCGGCGCGCTTCTGATCGTCGATGTCCGTGTACGTGCCGAACCACCGGACGATGCGGCCCGACCCGTCGCGCGCCGCGACCGCCCGGCCGATGAACCAGCGGTAGGCCCCGTCGGCGCGCCGGAGCCGGCACTGGCTCTCGTACGGCTCGCCCGTGCGCAGCGCCTGCCGCCACGTCTCGATCGCCCGCTCGTGCTCCTCGGGGTGGATGATCCGGCTCCAGCCCTCGCCCCCCGTGTCGTCGGCGGTCAGCCCGGTGTAGTCGTACCAGCGCTGGTTGAAGTACTCGTGGTGGCCGTCCGGGCGGTTGGTCCACACGAGCTGCGGCATCGTCTCGGCGAGCAGCCGGAACTGCGCCTCGCTGTGCTTCAGCTCCTCCGCGAGCGTCTCGACCTCCTTGCGCACCGTGACCTCGCGCTCGAAGAGCAGCGCGTTGTCGACGCTGAGGGCGGCGCGCCGGGCGAGCTCCTCGGCGAACTGCACGTCGGCCTTCGTGTAGCGCCGGCCCGACTCCGCGTGCGCGAGCGTGATCGCGCCGAGGACGCGCCCGCGCGCCGCGAGCGGCACGACCAGGTACGACCGGAGGCCGAGGTCGCGCGCCATCCGGAGGTGCTCCTCGTCCCGCGCGTTCTCGACGAGCAGCGAGTCCGGGATGTCGGAGGACCACTCGGTCTCGCCGGTCCGGAGCACCTTCGGCACGCCGCGGCTCGCCGCGGGATCGACGGGGTACTTCTCCTCGATCTGCCGGACGAGCGTCACCTTCGCGGGGTCGGTGTGCTGGACGGCGACGCGCTGGATGCCGCCCTCCTGCGCCTGGATGTCCACCGCGCACCAGTCGGCGAGGAGCGGGACGACGAGCCGGGCGAGCTGCCCGAGCGTCTCGCGGAAATCGAGCGAGGACGAGAGGATCTCCCCCGCGCCCGCGAGGAGGCTGACGTTGGCCTCGGCGCGCTTGCGCTCGCTGATGTCGAGCACGTAGGTGAGGTTGCGCTTCTGCGTCTCGATGCGGGCGGAGCCGACGAGGACCGCCACGCGCTTGCCGTCCTTGCGGATGTACTCCTTCTCGAACTGCTTCGTGGCCCCACGGAGGCTCAGCTCGTTCACCGCGTCGTGGTGCACGTGCTCGTACTCCGGCGGGGAGAGCTGCTGCCAGGTGAGCAGGCCCGCCTTGATGTCTTCGCGGGTGTAGCCGACCATCGAGAGGAAGCAGTCGTTCGCCTCCAGCACGCGCCCTTCGTAGTCGCTGAAGAGCAGGCCCATCATGCTGGTGTCCATGATGCGCCGGAACACCTCGTCGCTCGCCTGGCGCTCGAGCTCGCGGAGCGCCGCCTCCTGCCGCTTGATCTGCTCGGCCCTGCGGTGCAGCTCGACGAAGACGGCCACCTTGGCGCGGAGGATGTCGGGATTGAACGGCTTGACGACATAATCGACCGCGCCCTCGCGGTAGCCGCGATACAGTCGATCCTCGTCCTCCGGCAGCCCCGAGATGAAGATAATCGGCGTGTGCCTCGCGCGATCGAGCCCCCTCACGCGCGCGGCCGTCTCGAAGCCGTCGATACCGCGCATCTTCACGTCCATGAGGATCAGCGCGAACTCCTCGCGGCTCAGGTGCTCGAGCGCCTCCTCGCCGGATTGCGCGGTGACGAGCCGCTGGCGCAGCGGATCGAGCACGGCCTCGAGGGCGAGGAGGTTGGGGCGGTGATCGTCGACGAGCAGAATGCTCGCGACGGGCTCGGACGGCGTCGTCGGAAGGGGGGCGCCAGGCTGGAGAGGGGCCTTCATCTCGTAAGGGCTCAGCCCTGGCCTTCGGTCGGGCATAACGATGACGGTTAACGGCGAGCGGACCGTCTGGCAAGCGAAAGCGGCGCTCGCACGGCCGCGGCGGAGGGTCGAACGTTGGTTCTCCCGCCGCGCGCTCACTGGCCGCGGCGCTGCGCTGCACAGGCCGGGCGCCTCGGGCCTCGTGTCTTGTACCTTCTACCTTGTACGACTTGCACCACGCTGTGGCGATCCGTCACGCGCGGCGAGCGGAGCGGACAGCGCCGAGGGGCATCGCGCCGCGGCGGCGGGCCGCGCGCGGCTGGCATGGGGCCTGCTGGATGCTTCGCCGAGGGAGCACCTATGCGATTCGGACTCAAGCTGGCTTCGTTCGCCTTCGCGCTCGCGAGCGCGCCGTCGCCGGCGAACGCGGCCGATGGGGCGGGGCTCTTCGCGCTCCCGCCGAGCCGGCCCGACGCGTCGGCGCGCGCCGCGATGCCGGCTCCGGAGCCGCCCGCGACGTCTCGAGGGACATTCGTGGCGCTGCTCGAGCGAACGATGCTGGCCGCCTTCGCGCCGCCGCCGGCGGAGGTGCGCGTCGCGCCGCTCGTGAGCCAGGGCGGCGGCGGCGGGCTCCGCCTCGTGCTGCCCGTGTGCGAGGACGGCTGTTCGCGCTACGCGACCCGCGGGGTCCTCCTCGTCACGCCGAGGACGCCCGACTCGCCGATGGCCTGGCTCGCCGCGGTGAGCAACCGCGGCGCGCGCTCGCCCGAGGGGCCGCCCGGCCTCGCGGCCCTGCGGGAAGAGGCGCGCAGCGCCCGCGCGAAGGTGCCTCAGGAAGAGGAGAGCGCGCTGCCCGAGTAGGCGCGAATGCGCGCGAGGCGGCGAGCGCGCGCCGGCCGGGAAGCCCGCCTGTCGCCCGCGAGCGCCGAGCTGGCCTGAGCGCGAGGGGCCGAGTCGGCGGAGCACGGATGTCGCGCGACGGCGGCAGACGGGCACCACCTTTCGGGAGAACGGCGTCGGCGCGCGCGGCGGCTCACGGCGAGACGGGGGCAGACGCGACCGCGTCGTGCAAGGCGCGGAACATCGCTGCGAGCTTCTCCGGCTGGTAGCTGGCGTTGAGCCCGCTCGGGTTCGGCAGCACCCAGATCCTCGTCGCGTCGAGCGTCTCCGGCTGCGGGCCGGGCGCGGCGTGGGGCCTGCCGAACGCGCTCCGGTAGGCGCCGATCCCGAGCACGGCGAGGATGCGCGGGCGGTAGCGCCGCACCTTGGCCGCGAGCCGCGCTCCGCCGGCGGCGAGCTCGTCGGCGGAGAGCTCATCGGCCGATGCGGTCGCTCGCTCGACCACGTTGGTGATCCCGTAACCGAGCTTCAGCAGCTCGCGCTCCTCGAACGGAGAGAGCACGCGATCGGTGAACCCGCCGGCGTGCAGCGCCGGCCAGAACCGGTTGCCCGGGCGGGCGAAGTTGTGCCCGACGGCGGCCGTGTAGAGGCCCGGGTTGATGCCGCAGAAGAGGACGCGGAGGTCGGGGGCGATGACGTCCGGCACCGTCTTGCCGGCGGCGGCGAGGATCTCTTCGCGGGTGGGCCTTCGGGGTCGGCGAGGGGTGGGCACGGGCTTTCGGGGGCGAGCGGGGGCGCGGCGGGGCGCAGCTTACGACGGCGGCGCGCGGGGAGAGCGCGGCTGTCGGCGGGAGGAGGTGAATCGGCGCTGGACGGGGGCGGTACAGCGGATACCGTCGTGCGTTCCCCGATGCTGGCGCGCTCGCTCGGTCTGCTCACGGCGCTGCTCGCGGCCGCCTGCGCGCGCGCGCCCGAGCCGGCCCCCGCGCGCGGCGCTGCGGCGGCCGCTCGGCCGGCGCGCGTCGGGCGCGCTGCGGGCGCGGGTGTGTCGCGCGTGCCGGGCGCGCCGGGCGCGTGGGGCGCCTTGGTCGCGGCCGGCGCCGCGCCGGCGGGGGTCCGCTACGTGCACGGGCTCGCGGACGTGTTCCGCGTGACGCACGGCGGGCCGGACGCGGCCGTCGTGGATCGCGTCGTCGCGGCGGGCGCGCGGCTCGAGCTCGGCGGGGGCGGGCGCGTCGTCGCGGCGGCGTGGGAGCCCGATCTGTGGGCGTCCGGCGATCCGGTCGTCGGGTCGCTCGCGATCGCGCCCCACCTCGGCGGGGGCTTCCTCCACTGGACCCGGCGCAGGGCGTTCCGGTCGCGCGGCTTCACGGGGCCGCTCGCGGAGGTGGCGCTCGGCGGCGGCGCCCGCGCGGTGCGGGGCGCCAGGAACGGCCTGGGCGGCGTCGTGATCTTCACGGAGCAGGGGCCGCGCGTGCTCCCGCCGGGCGAGGACCGCGGCCGGGCGCTCGAGGCGCCGGCGATCCACGATCTCGCCGCGCTCGACGCGGAGCGCGCGGCGCGCCTCGACGTCTTCGGCCGCGCGGCGACGACCGCGGACGGCGGCAGGACGTGGATCGACGCGGGCCGGCGGATCGGGCTCGGCGCGCGCGGCCTCGGCGCCGCGCCGGACGCGCTCTGGCTCGCCACGGCGCTCGGGCGCGTCGCCGTGCTGCCGGACGGCTCGCTCGGCCGCCCCGACGGCGATCTCCGCGCGACGCCGGCGGCCGGCGCGTTCCAGCTGCTCTTCGCGGGCGGCCGGGCCGGCGAGCGCGAGGCGCTGGCCCTCGAGGAGCGCGCGCGGCTCGCGCCGCTCGAGGCGGCCGTCTCGGCCGGCGCGCTCTTGCCCGACGGGACCGCGCTCGGGGTGTTCGAGGGCGGGGTCGCGCGGATCGACGCGCGCACGGGCGCGACGCGCGAGCGGCTCGCCGGCTGGCTCCCGGACGGGCTGGACTGCGCGCCGATGCGCGCGGAGGACGGGCTGCTGTTCCTGTGCGCGTGGGACGACTACGGGGGCCACGGCAGCTACGTGCTGCGCTCGGAGCGCGGCGAGGCGCCGCTGGTCGAGCGCGCCTTCAGCGACGAGGGGTTCTTCGTGGCCGACGACGGCGGCGCGGTCGGCTACGTCGGCGGCTGCGCGGCGTCGCCGCGGCTCGTGAGCGACGAGGAGCGCGGTCGCCGCTACGGCGAGGTCGTGGTCCACCCGCGGATCTGCGTGCGGCGCGGCCCGGGCGCCTGGGTGGAGCGCGCGATCGAGCTCGGCGAGGCGGAGTCGCTGGTCGGCTGGGCGCCGCGCCGGGACGGGAGCGCGGTCGCGCTGCTGCAGGGCGAGGGCGGCGCGCTGCCGGCGCCGGTCGGCGCGCGGCTCTGGCGCGACGAGGGGGGCGCGCGGGTCGTGCAGCTCGGCGCGCGCCCTCCCGGCTGGTACTGGACGCCGCCTCCGCGCGACGGGGCGCGGGCGCTCGTCGACCGGCGCTTCCGCGCGCGCGAGGACGGCGGGGTCGACGGGTGGCTGTCGTCGATCGAGTGGCCCGATCCCGTGGGGCAGGCGAGCCTCGGCGTCACGATCGCGGCGGACGGGGCGATCTCGCCGCACGCCTTGCCGCCGGAGCCGGCGGCGATGGTGGTGACCGGCGATCACGGCGTGCTCGTCACGCGCGGCGCGGAGCTCCACGAGACGCTCGATCACGGCCGGACGTGGCGCGCCGCGGGGCGCTCGCCGGTGACGCCGTCGTCGTTCCAGGGCGCCTGCTCCGCGCTCGGCTGCGCGCTGGTCGGCGTGGTGCGGCTCGGCTGGGGCGCGGGCGAGCCGTCGCCGGCCGTGCCGGCCGTCGCCGCCGCGCCGGCGCCCGGATGCGGGGGAGCGGAGGCGGACGGGGCGGGCGCGGCGGCGTGCCCGGGCGGCGGCCGGCCGCAGGAGGCGGCGGGGCTGCCGGTGCTGTCGTGCGCGCCGGTCGGCCTGCCGGCGCCGCTGCCGGGCGCGGCGCCCGCGGCGGGATCGGAGCGATGGGGCGTGGCGACGCCGTACGGCGACACGCTGGAGATCGTCGCCGACGCGCCGGAGCCCGAGCGCGCCGCGCGGCCGGACGATGGCGCGCCGCCGCCGCCGTCCGAGGACGCGCCGCCGGAGGGCGCGGCGCCGGGGAAGGGCGGCGCCGCGCCGGGGCGAGGCGGCCCGAGGGCCGCGGCGCTGCGGACGCACAGCGTGGTGGTTCGCCTGCCGTTCGACTTGCGCGGCGAGCCGCTGCGGCTGAACGCGACCGAGCTCGCGCCGGGCTTCAGGCGCGGCGCGCAGCGGGCCGCCGCGGTGCCGCTGCTCGCGCCGGGCGGCGAGGCCGCGCTGCTCGTCGTCGCCGAGGCGGGCGAGCTGCTGCTCGGCCCCGAGGGCGCGCGGGCGCTCCCCGCGCTCGAGCCGCGCCGGAGCCCCGTGGACGGGTCCGCGGGGCGGGCCCCCGGTCTCCTGCTCGGCCCGGGCCGCGCCGTCGTGCTCGGCGAGCACCGGCGCCGCGCGGCCATCGAGGAGCACGGGCCGGAGCCCCGGCAGCCCGCGCGCGTCGTGGGGCTCGAGCGCGAGGAGCTGCGGGGCCGGTCGATGGCGCTCGCCCGGCGCGACGACGGGGAGGCCGGCGTGCTGGTGCTCGACGGCCCCGCGGCCGAGACCGCGGGGGCCGCGGCGCTCGATCGCCTGGCAGGGACGGCGGGCGAGGTGGTCGCGCTGGCGCCCTGGTCGACGCTGACCGCCGCGAGCGACGCGCGCTGCCGCGCCATGCGGGGCGCGTGGCGCGCGCTCGTGGCGCTCGATCCGGAGCGCGCGCTGCGCCTCGATCGGCGGGCGCTGCCCGCGATCGCGCTCGGCGACCAGGGCATCGCGGCGGTGCGCTGGGGGCGCGAGCGCGTGTGTCTGGAGGCGCTGCACCTCGCGGTCGCCGACTCGAGGCGGCGGGGCGAGGCGGCGGCAGACGCGGCGCTGATCGCGCGGTGGACGGCGCCGCGGGGGCAGGGGGGCGGGGCGGGGGGCGAAGGGGTGCTGCGGACCGCGTCGATGATGCAGCGGCTCTCGTGCGCCGCGGGCGCCAGGTCGGGCGACGAGTGACGCCGCGCGCCCTCGGCCGGCTCTCGCTCCTCGCCGCGCCGACGCTCGCGGCCTGCGGGGCGGCCGAGCCGGCGCCCGCGCCGCCCGGCGCGCCGGAGCCGCCGCGCCGCGCCTCCGTCGTCGTCGCGCTCGGCCCTGCCCGGTACGTCGCGCAGGCGGCGCAGGGGCTCGTCGAGCGCGCGGTCGTCGACGGCGAGGAGATCGACAGGGCCGTGGTGAGCGGACAGCGCGTCGAGCTGCATGGCCTCGCGCGGCTCGAGCCGCTCGGCGCCGGCGGCCCGGAGCTCGCCGGCGGCGCGGCGCTCCCGGCCTGGGCGCAGGCCGGGCCGCGCTACGTGTTCTGGAGCGGCGGCGACATCTACACGGCGACCACCTTCGCCGGGGAGCTCCAGAAGCGCGCGACCTTGCCGGGCAGCGTCGCCGGCGTGTTCCCGTGGCTCGACGGCGTCGGCCTGATCACGTCGGCCGGGAGCTTCGCCGTCCAGGGCGCGACCGGCGCGCTGCGGCCGCTCGGCCTTTCGTCCCTCGTCGCGGCCGCGGCGGCCAGCGACCGCCGCGCGCTCGGCCTCACCGTCTTCGGGCGCGCGCTCCTCACGGTGGACGCGGGCGCCTCCTACCGCGACGTCACCGCGGAGGTCGGCGGCGCGATCGCGCTCGAGGTCCGCGGCGAGGAGATCGTCGCCTCGCTCCGCGGGGGCCTCGAGCGCGCCGTCGACGCGGGCGGGCGCCTCGGCGCGCCCCGCGCCCCGCGCGCGCGGCCGCCGGCCGGCGCCGGCTCCTACGCCGCGTGGTTCCCCGGCGCCCCCTTCGATCGGCTCGCGGACGCCGTCGCCTCGGGCCTGCCGCTCGACGACGGCGGCGCCGTGATCGCCGCGGACGGCGCCGCCGGCCGCATCGACCTCGCGACCGGCCGCGCCTCGTCCGTCGCGCCGCTCCCGCCCGGCAGCGGCGCGTGCGCGCCGTTCCGCGCGAGCGACGCGCTGCTCGCCGTCTGCGCCGGCCCGGATCGCGCGAGCGTCGTGGACCTCGCGAGCGACGCGCGCGGGCCGGGCGCGCTCCGGCTGGAGCGCGCGTTCGAGCTCCGGCCCGAGCCGGAGCGGGAGGCCGGCCGCTTCGTCGGCGTCGACGGCGAGGCGCTCGGTTACCTCGGGCCATGCGAGGGGCTGCCGAGGCCGCGGCTCGATCTCGGCGCGATCGCGCGCGCGGCGTTCGCCGGCGGCGCGGCGCCCGAGAGCGCGGTGCTCTGCGTGCGGCGCGGGCCGGGCGTCTGGGTCGAGCACCGCCTCGACCCGGCGGACGCGACGGACGTGATCGCCTGGATCCCGCGCGCCGGCGGGGGCGCGGTCGCCCTGGTCGCGCGCCCCGGCGCATTCCTGCCGGACCGCGAGCGCGTCGAGGTGCGCGGTGCGCTGCGCGTCGTGCGGTTCGCGCGCGGCGAGCCGCCGCTCCACCTGCCCTCGTACGGCGAGGGGCGGCCCGGGCTGCTCTCGCGCGCGCTCGCCGCGCACGCGGACGGCGCCGTCGAGGGCTGGCTCCCCGCGCAGGGCGCGGTCGGCCTCGCGCCGATCGCGATCGACGCCGCCGGCCGGCTGCGCCGCCTCCCGCTGCCGGCGCGCGCGCGCTCGCTCGAGGCGTCGGGCCCGTTCGCGCTCGTCGAGACGGAGGACGGCAGGCTCTTCGAGACGATCGATCGAGGGAGGCGGTGGACGCCGGTCGCGCCGCCGCCGGGCGGCGCCGCGGCGCGGCTCTCGGGCTGCTCCGCGGTGGGGTGCCGCCTCGGCCCGTTCCTCCGGATCGGGTGGGCGTCGGCCGCGCGCGGCGGCGGGGCGCGCGCGGCGTCGCCGCCCGACGCGGCCGCGGCCGCGCCGCCCCCGCGGCGCGGGCGCGACGGGCCGTCGCGGCCGCCGGCCCCGCCGCCCGTCGCGCGGCTCGCGTGCCGCTTCGCGGGGCCGATCGCGGCCGCGCGCGTGCCGGAGTCGAACGGGTTCGGCGCGGTCGCCGCGCCGCCCCTGCGCACGGCGAGCCCGCTGCGGCTCGGCACCCTCGGGGTGCTGACGCTGCCGCCCGTCGGCGGCGCGCTGCCGGCGGCCCTCGCCGACGCGGAGCTCGCCTGGATCGCCCCGCTCGATCTGCGCGCCGAGATCCGCCGCGCGAGCGTGCCGGTCGCGGGCGCCGAGCTCTCCCAGCTCGCGTACCGGCCCTACGAGGCGCAGGTCGGGCTCGCGATCGATCGCGACGGCCGCGTGGCGCCGGTCGCGGTCGGTCCGAAGGAGGCGTGCCTCGCCGGCCTGCTGGACGCCGCGCGCGTGACGCGGCCGATCGGCGGCTGCGCCCCCCAGCCCTCGGTCGGCGTCGATCTCGGCGATCGCGCGGTGTTCCTGAGCCCCCGGTACGACGGCCTCGCGGTGAGCGCGGTCGACCTGCGCGGGGAGGCGGCGCGCGGCGCGCCGGCGGGCCCGCGGCCGTCCGGCAGCGGGGCGCTGCGGGAGCTTCACGTGCAGCGCGCCGCGCCGATGGCGGGGCCGCAGGCGCGCTTCGCCTTCGGCGCGGGCGCGCGCGGCGGCGCGCCGGTCGCGGTGGCGGTCGCCGGCGACGGCGGCGCGGTGCTCTCGCCGGTCGATCCCGAGCTCGGCGAGCTGGGCCCCGAGGAGGCGCTCGCGCCGCTCGGCGAGCTCGCCGCGGGCAGCGCGCCGTCGTGCGCCCCGCGCCGCGGGGAGGCGCGCGTGGTCCTGCCGTTCGACACGGAGATCGGCCTCGCGCCCGGCGCGCTGCCGGGGATCGCCGAGGCCGGGACGGCGGGCGTCGCGGTGATCCGGTGGTCGCGCGATCGCGCGTGCCTCGACGCCGTGGAGCTGAACGTGCGGGACGAGCGCTACGAGGCCGACCTCGGCTTCTATGAGCCGCCCGGCGTCGTGAAGAAGCTCGTCGCGCGCTTCGCGGGGCCGCCGCCCGCGGCCCGGCTCGGCGAGCGCGGCGCGCCGGCGCGGGGAGCTGGCGGCGGCACGCTCGTGCTCGTCCAGCCCGGCCAGGAGGTGCGGCAGCCGGTGCAGTGCACGGCGGTCGTGAGGGGGCGCTGAGGCGGCCGCCGCGCGCGGTCCGCTCGGCCGGGGCGCGCTGCGGCGGCGCGGGCCGCCTCGCGCCGGTCCAGGCGGCGTTCGCTGCGCCAGGGCGGTCCGACCAGGAGAGCGCGCTGCGGTGCGCGCCCGGATCGTTTACAGTCGCCGCCGCCGCGATGCCCTCCCGCGCAGGCGTCCTCCTCGGGCTCGCCCTCGCCGCTGCCTGCAGCGCCGCCCCCGAGCGCCCTCCGCCGCCCGCCAGGCCCCAGGCCGCCGCGCCCTCGGACGTGCCC
Organism: Sorangium cellulosum So0157-2; assembly: GCF_000418325.1. Lineage (GTDB taxonomy): Bacteria > Myxococcota_A > Polyangia > Polyangiales > Polyangiaceae > Sorangium > Sorangium cellulosum_D. The sequence goes on along the minus strand of NC_021658.1, from coordinate 8,783,893 downwards.
CCGCTCTCTCCGGCGCGCTACGCGCTCACCGAGGACATCGGCGTCCTCTTCGACGCCGCCGCGCCCGGCGATGGCGCGCCCGCGCCCGGCCCGCAGCCGGCGCTCCACGAAGGCATCCGCGTGCGCCTCGACGGCGGCGTCGTGCTCGCCGCCGCGCCCGCGTCCGAGCCGCTCCGCGGGTTCCGGTCGATCCCGGCGCGCCTCGGCGGCGGGTTCGTCCTGTGGTCCGAGGGCCGCGTCTACCGCGCCAGCGACTTCCTCGGCGCGCTCGCGCCCATCGCCGACGTCGGCGCCCCGGGCGGCGCGCGGCCGTACCTCGGCGCGATCCTCCTGCGCAGCGACCGCGGCCTCCTCGAGGTCGACCCGACCTCGCTCGCCCTCCGGCGCTTCGGCGCCGCGGGCGTCGTCGACGCGGTGGCCGTCGACGCGCGGCGCGCGGCGCGCCTCGACCTGTTCGGCCGCGCCTCGGTCACGCTCGACGGCGGCGCCACCTGGATCGACGTCCTCGAGGCCCACGGGCTCGCCACGACGCTCCTCCAGGAAGGGGGAGGGGAGGTCGCGCTGCTCGGCCCCTCGGGCAGCCCCGCGCTCCGCGTGACCGCCGACGGCCTCGTGCGCGCCACGCCCGCGCCGCCGCGCGACGGCCCGAGCCCCTCGCTCCACCTCCCGCCGGCGCGGGACCCGCTGCCCGGCGCGTCCTCGAGCCGCGGGCTCGCCCCGGAGGCGCTCGCGCTGGCCGCGGCGGCCGGCGCCCTCCTCCCCGGCGGCAGGCTGCTCGTCGCCCGCGACGGCGGCCTCGCCGTGCTCGCCGCGGCGACGGCCCAGCCCATCGCCGACGCGGAGATCGAGGGCCTCGACCCGCGCTACGCGCGCTGCCAGCCGTTCCGAGCGGGCGAGGACGTCCTGCTCGCGTGCGCGCACGACGCCGCCCACGTGCTCCGGCTCGAGACGACGCTCTCCGCGCCCCGGCTGGAGGCCACGTTTCCGCCCCGCGGCCGCGACCCCGATCCGCTCGCGACCTCGCGGGGGGCGTTCCTCGGCGACGATCGCGGCCGCCTCGCCTTCGCCGGCCGGTGCGGCAGCGCGCCTCCGGGGCGCCACGACTTCCAGGAGAGCCCGGACGGCGCCGCCTCGCCGGACGGCGCGCGGTCGCCCTGGCCTCCCGCGCTGTCGGGCGAGCCGCCCTCCGAGACGGCGCGCCGCCCGCGCGGCGAGCCCGCCGAGGACCGCGCCGCGCGCGTCTGCGTGCGCACCGGCGGCGGCCGCTGGGTCGAGCGCCGGATCGAGGGGGAGGATGCCGCGCGCCTCTACCGCTGGATCGCCGGCGAGCGCGGGACCGTGACCGCGCTCGTGCTGGAGGCGCCTCCCGCCGCGGGCGACCGCGCGCGCCCGCCCGAGGGCGTCCGCGTGATCCGCGTGCGCGAGCGCGACCCGGCGCTCGCCGGCGGCGTCTTCCCGGCGCTCGCCGACCCCGCCTCGCCGCGCCTCGTCGACACCGACTTCTGGGAGGACGACGACGGCGCCGTGCGCGGCTGGCTCCACCTGCCCGACGCCACCTCGCCGGCCGACGGCGCCTCGCCGGACCGCGCGGCGCCGCCGGACGTGGACCCGCCCGCCGCGCGCCTGCTCTCGACCCGCCGCGGCGGACGCATCGCCGGCCTGCGCATCGACGCGCGCGGCGGCATCACCGTCTACGCCCTCCCGCCCGCCGTCGCGCACGTCGTCGCCGGCGGCCGGTTTGCGCTCGCCGCCACGGGCGACGACCCGCCGGCCTACTTCGAGTCGACCGACGGCGGCCGCTCGTGGCGCCCCGTGGAGGGCCCGCCCGCTCGCCAGATCGAGCCGCCGCTCGCCGAAAGCGCCCCTTTCGCCTGCTCGCCGATCGGCTGCGCCATGGGCGACCACGGCCTCGTCCGTCTCGGCTGGGGCGGCCCCCCGCCGCCGCCGCGCAGCGCGCCGCCGCCCTACGCCCCCGCGGCGAGCCGCGCGCCGCGGACCGCGCCTCCGCCGCTCGTCGCCTGCCGCCTCGACGACGACCCCCCCTCGCCCCCGCCCCCCGCCGTCTCGCTGTGGACCGCTGTGTCCTCCCCCCTGGGCGCGCTCCGCGACGGCGTCTTCACGGCCAGCGTGCTCCCGCCGTTCGCGGGCACGGCCGCGCCCCGCCGTGTCTCCCTCCGCGACCGTTCGCTCGCGATGGCGACCGGCGAGGCCGTCCCCGTGCTGCTCGCGCCGGGCGCCAAGGCGCCCGCGGATCTCCTGCTGCTCGTCGACGCGAACGAGCCGCACGGGCGGCGCGCCCTCCGCGTGCCCGCGGGCGCCGCGCCGCCCGCGCTGCTGCCGTTCGATCACGCCGGCGCGATCGCCGCAGCGGCCGAGCTGCCGGGCGGCGGTCTGCTCGCCTTCGACGCCGGCAAGCGGAGCCTCCTCCTGGCCACGCGGCAGGCCACCCTCGCCGTCGCCGGGCTCGCGCCCGTCTCCGACGTCGCCGGCGCCCGGCTCACCCTCGGCCGGCGGCTCGACGCCCCGGGCTTCGCGCTCGTCGGCTACGCCGTCGCCTCGGGGGAGGTCGTCGCCGCGCCGCTCGACGTCGCCCGGGGTGAGGTCGGCCCCGCCGAGCCGCTCGGGTTCCTCGCGTCCCTCGCCGAGATCGGCGCCGGCGGCTGCGGCGGCGCTCGGCCGTCGCACCGGTTCATCGCCGAGCTGCCGGTCACCCTGCGGCTCTCGTCGAGGAGCGGCGCGCCGCTCCTCGACGAGGACGCCCCCGCGGCCGCGCTGCTCGCCGGCGGCCGCGGCGCGCTGTGCGTCGAGGCGATCGAGATCCGCGCCGCGGCCCGGGGCGCGCAGGATCTCGGCGCGGTCTTCGGCCCCGGCGGGGCCGCGGCGCTCCGCGGGGGCGCGCGGCTCCGCTGCGAGCTCCTGTCAAACCGGCCCTGACGATCGGCGCGTCCCGGAAACTGCGCCCCGCCGTGCCTACGTGCTAGGGTCGGCCCATGCCCGCCCTTCGATCCTTGGCCCTGCCGATCGCGGTGGCTGCGTCGATGCTCGGCCAGCTGGCCTCTTGCTCCGAGCGGCCCACCAACTTCCCGGACCGCGACGGCGTCATCGCCGCCCAGGCCGAGTGGTGCGCCGCGCTCGCCAAGCTCCAGCGCGCCGGCGCGTCCTGGGAGCACCTCAACGCGTGCAAGGCCGCCTACCCGACCTCCTCGCCCACCTATCTCCGCGCCATGACGAGCTGCTTCTCGCGGCGCATGGAAGCCGCCACCGAGAGCTCCCCCGACCGGAGCCAGATCATCCTCGAGTGCAACGACGAGATCGCCGTCAAGATCAACCCGGACGAGCCCACGGCGAAGCCCGTCGTCGACGCCCGCTGCGCGCGCATGTCCCGGTGCGAGAAGATCCCGGTCCCCGACTGCCAGGCCGCGTTCACCAAGCTCGAGGCGGCCCAGCGCGCGATGTTCACCACGATCTACAACGCCTCCGGCCGCTACGAGATCATCGACTGCCTCGAGAACGCGAGCTGCACCGACAACGAGGAGGCGGGCCGCCAGGCCTGTTACAAGCCCACCTCCGACGCGCTGCTCTGGTTCCCGGACTGAGCCCGCGCTCCCCGGCGGGCGCCGCGCCCCCTCGGACGCCGCGCGTCAGCGCGGCGCCTCGCCCGCCGTGAGGCCCCGCGCCCGCGCCGCCTGCCCCCTCGTCCGCGCCTCGTCTCCACGAAATCCCTGGTAGCGTGCTGCGCATGCGAACCGCCCGACCTCGAACCGGTCCTCTGTCTCAGCTCGGCGCGCGACGTCAGCGCGCCGAGCGTCCTCACGCTCGCCCTGCCCACGCGCGCCCGGGAGCGGCGTCCCGCCTCGCCGGAGGCGGCCGCCGGCTCCTGCTCGCGCGCGTGGTCGCCGCCGCGCTCGCCCTGATCGGCGCGTGGCTGCCCGCGACCGCGGCGCACGCGGCGGGCACCGTCACCATCGCCGATCGCTCGCCCAAGGAGGACGACGGCCGCTGGAAGCTCAAGATGACGATCAACTACGGAGGGACGCCGCACCTCTCGCACATCCCGATGCTGTTCTCGTTCACGCCGACGGTGCACTACGAGCGCGCGCTCACCGACCAGTCGCCCGAGAAGCCGATCCTGAACCGCATCCCGCTCCAGAACCAGCAGTCGATCAACGAGAGCATGGACGTCGGCTTCTCCGACGGCAGCGGCAAGGTCTTCTCCATCACCAAGTTCGACTTCGTCCTCCGGCGCGATCGCGGCTTCGAGGCCGGCGAGTACGAGCTCGTGATCAAGCGCGCGAGCGACGGCGTGCAGATGGGGCAGAAGCAGAAGATCACCCTGCAGGGCGAGAACGAGATCATCGATCGCCGCGCGATCGTCTTCACCGGCGAGAAGAAAAAGAAGGACAAGGCGGCGGACAAGCCCGACGCCGAGAAGAGCGGCGAGACCGAGGAGGCGCAGGGATCCGAGGGCGAGCCCGCGTCCGAGCCCGCGGAGGCCGAGGCGCCCTCCGCCGCCGAGCTCCCGCCCGAACGAGGCGCCGCCGCCGTGGCGCGCGTGGCGCGCGTGGCGCGCGTGGCGCGCGTGGCGCGCGTGGCGCGCGTGGCGCGCGTGGCGCGCGTGGCGCGCGTGGCGCGCGTGGCGCGCGTGGCGCGCGTGGCGCGCGTGGCGCGCGTGCGCGCGTGGCGCGCGCGTCGGCCGCGACACGCGCGCCGGTCGCTCGCGCCCGCGCCCGCAGCCAGGGCGGACGGGTCCTCTTCGAGGCGACCTCTGTGCTGGACGGCGCGCGCAGCCTCGCGCGGCGACTGTCCCGCGTGATCGCGCTTGCAGGGACCACCCGAGCCCGCAGACAATCGCCCGCCGACGCCGACTGCCCGCGACTCCCTCGCGGGCCTCGCCGTCCCCAACCCAATCGATGAGCTCCCTAGTCCCTGCCCACCAGCACCCTCTGCTGTACGCGATCTTCGTGCGCGTCTGGCTCCACGAGCTCTCGCGCGCCGCCAAGGCCAGGGTGACGCTCGCCAGCGTGCCCGACGCGGCGCTCGACCGGCTCGCCGCGCTCGGCGTCGACTACGTGTACCTGATGGGCGTCTGGACGCTCGGCCAGGAGGGCCAGCGCCTCTCGCTCGCGCACCCCGACCTGCGCGCCGAGTACGACCGCGTGCTGCCGGACTGGACCGAGGCCGACGTCGTCGGCTCCCCGTTCGCCGTCGCGCGGTACGAGGTGAGCCCCGCGTTCGGCGGCGACGCCGCGCTCGCGGATCTGCGCCGGCGCCTCGCGGCGCGCGGCATCGGGCTCATCCTCGACTACGTCCCGAACCACGTCGCGCGCGACCACCACTGGGTGAAGGAGAAGCCCGAGTGCTTCATCCACGGCGACGACGGCGCCCCGCTCAGCGGGCGCGACCCGTACATCCCGCCGTGGCCCGACACGGCCCAGCTCGACTACCGCCTCGCGGCGACGCGCGCCGCGTCCACCGAGGCGCTCCGCAGCGTCGCCTCGCGCTGCGACGGCGTCCGCTGCGACATGGCCATGCTCGTGCTCGACGACGTCTTCCGGCACACGTGGTCCAAGCGGCCGCCCGCGGCGCGAAAGGCCGAGGCCACGGGCGAGTTCTGGGCCGAGGCCATCGACGCCGTGCGCCGCGACCACCCGAGCTTCGTCTTCATCGGCGAGGCGTTCTGGGACCTCGAGTGGCGCCTGCAGATGCTCGGGTTCGACTACACCTTCGACAAGAGCCTTTACGATCGGCTGAGCCACGCCTCGGCGTCGTCGGTCCGCGGCCATCTCGCGGCCACGCCCGACTACCAGCGCCGGAGCGTGCGCTTCATCGAGCACCACGACGAGCCGCGCATCGCGGCCGTGCTCCCGCCGGACCGGCGCCGGGCCGCGGAGTTCATCGCGACGACGGTGCCCGGCATGCGGTTCATCCACCACGGCCAGCTCGAGGGGCGGACGGTGCGCGCCTCGCTGCACCTCGCCCGCGCCCCCGAGGAGCCGGTCGACCAGGCGTGCCTCGCCTTCCACGAGCGGCTGCTCGGCGCGGTGCGCCGCCCCATCCTGCGCACCGGCAGCTTCGCCACGCTCACCCCGCGCGGCCCGGGCGCCGACGCGTTCGTCGCCTACCGGTGGGAGCCGCTCCCGGCCTGCGGCGCGCCCCGCAGCGCGGCGCCGCTCGTGGCGGTGGTCAACTTCGCCCCGTCGCGCGGCGGCTGCCGCATCCCGCTCGACGTCGCCGGCGTCGCCGGCCGCAAGGTCCTGCTCGCCGACCTCATGACCGGCAACGAGCACCCGCGCGACGGCGACGAGCTCGTCGATCTGTCGCGCGGCCTCGGCGTCGAGCTCCCCGCCTACGGCGTCCACCTCTTCGAGATCCGGCGCTGAGGCGCGCTTCGCGCCCGGGTCGTCGCGCGCTTCGCGCCCGGGTCGTCCACGGCCCCTGGAGACCTTCATGGCTGATCCTGGCGCGAGCGCGCCCCTCCGGCTCATCACCATTCCCTGGAGCCACTTCTGCGAGAAGGCGCGGTGGGCGCTCGATCGCGCCGGCGTGCCGTACCGGGAGGACGCCTACCTCCCGCTCGCCCACGCGCTCCCGGCGCTGCGGGCCGGCGGGCGCCGCTCCGTCCCGGTGCTCGTCTCGCCGGCGGGCGTGCTCCACGACTCGACCGACATCCTGCGCCATGCCGACACGCTCGTGCCGCCGGAGCGCGCGCTCTTCTTTCGACGTTCCCGCGAGCCCGACGCGGACCGCGCCGAGGTCGAGGCGCTCGAGGAGCGCTTCGACCTCGACCTTGGCCCCGCGACCCGCCGCGTCGCGTACCATCACCTCCTGCCCGACGAGGAGGGCGCGTTCGCCTTGATGGGCGGATCGTTCCGCGGGATCGAGGGCGCCGGCGCGGCGCCGCCCTGGTGGTTCGGGCGCGGCACCTTCCGCGCTTACTACCCGGTCGCGCGGGCGGTCATGAAGCGCGTCATGCGCATCGACGCCGCCGGCGCCGAGCGCTCGCGGGGCAAGCTCCGCGCGGTCTTCGACGCCGTCAACGAGCGCCTGCGCGATGGGCGCCCGTTCCTCGTCGGCGATCGGTTCTCGGCCGCGGATCTCACGTTCGCCGCGCTCGCCGCGCCGCTGCTCGCGCCCGAGCACCACCCGGTGCCGCTCCCGCCGCCCTCCGCGCTGCCGTCCGAGCTCCGCACGCTCGTCGAGGCGCTCCGCGCCGAGCCGGCCGGCGCCTTCGTCCAGCGCCTGTACCGCGAGCAGCGGCACCGGAAGGCCGGTCCCCCCGCCGGCGGGTGACGCTCGGCGCGCGCTCACGGTCGGCGCGCGCTCAGCCGCGCGCCGGCACGCTCGCGAGCAGGTCCCGCGCCGCCGGCCCTGCCTTCAGCGGCTCGCGGCGCGCGCCGAAGTGCCGCGCGTGATCCCGGATCACCCCGATCGCCGCGTCCGGGGCGAGGCCGTGCCGGGCGCGCAGCCACGCCGCCAGCACGACGGCCGCGCGGCCGGCGCCGGACGCGCAGTGCACCACGATGGGCGCGCCGCCCGCCTCCGCGCGCCGCAGCGCGGCGAGCGCGCGCTCCAGGGCGTCGGGCGAGGGGATCGCCCCGCCCTCGAGCGGCACGTGCGTCACCCGGAGGAACTCGCGCTGGTAGCGGCCGAGGAGCGGGACCCGATGGAGCGCCAGCTCCCCCTCGTCGAGCAGGCAGAGCACCTCGCGCATGCCCTGCCGCGCCATGAAGCCGAGCCACGCCTCGACGGGGGCGTCGCTCGGATCGGGGTGCTGCGCCGCGCCCGGCGGCGCGACCACGGACGAGCGGATCCCGGAGGCCGACCAGAGCGCCATCCCGAAGCCGGGGCGCTCCGCGCCGTGCACGACCCGGTCGAGCGGCGACGCGGGCGCGAAGTTGAAGGGGGCCGACGTCGACGGCTCGCGCCCGCTCCGGTAGAAGAGCTCGAACTCCTCGACGGACGCCTCGAGCTCGGGGTCGTCGATCGAGCCGGGCCGCGCGCGCCGCACCTCGTGGATGGCCTCGGTCGACGACCGGCCCAGCGCCACGAGGCGGCAGGCGAGCACCACGCCGGTGCGCCCGATGCCGCCCTCGCCGTGCACGACGGCGGGCCGCGGCGCCCGCTCGAGGAACGCCACGGCGCGCAGGAGGTCGACGCTCGGGATGCGCGTGAAGTCCGCGAGCGGGCAGTGCAGGTGGACGAGCGAGCCGAGCGCGTGCGGCGAAGGCGCCCGCCGCGAGAGCGACACCATGCTGCGGAAGCCGAGCTCCACGAGCTCCTCGACCGCCCGCGGCGCGTGGGGGTACGCCATGCCGGCGAGCTCGCCGGGCAGGACGAACGAGAAATTCTCGAGCTCACTCATGGCCGCCGCCCGGTGCGTACACGGTCGTGGCCTGCGCCGCGCGGTGGGGCACCCGCCCGCACCGGCCCTGGAGGTCCCAGCGCGCCGCGCCCCCCGCCGCGTCGCGGAGCGGCGCGGCGGGGCGCGGCGCCGGGCCGCCGCCCCTCGGTTGTGCGCCGGGTCCGCGGGCGGGCGGGGCGGCGGGGGCGGCGAGGCCGAGGACTGCCGGGAGCGGGGGCCTGGGCGCGAGCGCATTCCTCATGGTGGGTCCGCATTGTAACGGCAGTTCACGGCCGCTTGGCAGCCGTCACGGCGAGCGCGGTTCGTCCTGGTCGCGGGGGCCGAGCCGCGGGGCCGGCCCGCGACGATGGCACGTCGCTCCTGGTTCCCTCGGCACGGTCCGGCGTGTATGAAGGGCGCGTGGTCCGCTACGCCCTTGCCCGGACACCGATCCTACGCCCCCTGATGCTCGTCGCGCTCGGGCTCGGGTCGGCCTGCAGCGGCGCCGCGTCGCCGGCGCCCGCGCCGCCGGCCCCCGGCGGGGAGGCGCCCGCGCCCCCGGCGGCGCCCGCGGCCCCCCGGCCCCAGGCCGCCCTCCCGGCGGAGGCGCCGCCCAGCGTGGCCGAGGCGCAGGCCTTCCTGGCCGGCGTCGACCGGGATCTGCGCAGGCTGCGGCTCCAGTCCGCGCGCGCGGGGTGGGTGAACCAGACCTTCCTCACGGACGACACGGACGCGCTCGCCGCCTCCGCCGACGAGGCGAGCATGGAGTACCTCAACCGCACGATGAAGGCGGCGAGGCGCTTCGACGGCCTCGCGCTGCCCGCGGATCTCGCCCGCCAGCTGAAGCTCCTCAAGATCTCGACCACCCTGCCGGCCCCGAGCGACCCGGCGGAGCGCGCGGAGCTCGCCGCGCTCTCGGTCGAGATGACGAGCCTCTACGGCAAGGGCAAGTACTGCCCGGAGGGCAAGGCGGCGCGGCCTGCCCCGGCCGGCGCCGCTGCGGCGGCGGGGGCTCCGCCGGCGCAGAAATGTCTCGCGCTGGACGATCTCTCCGAGATCATGAAGACCAGCCGCAAATGGGATGAGCTGCTCGACGCGTGGACGGGCTGGCACACGATCGCGCCGCCGCTCCGGCCGAAGTTCGAGCGGTTCGTCAGCCTCGGCAACAAGGGGGCCGCGGAGGTCGGCTTCGCGGACCTCGGCGCGCTCTGGCGGGCCGGGTACGACATGCCGCCCGAGGCGTTCGAGGCCGACACCGAGCGGCTCTGGGGTCAGCTGAAGCCGCTCTACGACGAGCTGCACTGCTACGTGCGCGCCCGGCTGCGCGCGACGTACGGCAAGGACAGGATCGGCGACAAGGCTCCGATCCCTGCGCACCTGCTCGGCAACATGTGGGCCCAGGGGTGGTCGAACGTCTACGGGCTCATGGAGCCGTACAAGGGCCAGCCGTCGCTCGACGTGACGCGCAAGATCAAGGCGAAGAAGCTCGACGAGAAGCAGATGGTCGCGCTCGGCGAGCGGTTCTTCACCTCGCTCGGGCTCGACCCGCTGCCGGCCACGTTCTGGGAGCGGTCGCTCTTCAAGAAGCCCACCGACCGCGAGGTCGTCTGCCACGCGAGCGCCTGGGACGTCGGCCACAGGAACGACCTCCGCATCAAGATGTGCATCCGGCCGAACGAGGAGGATCTCATCACGATCCACCACGAGCTCGGGCACATCTATTACTATAGCCAGTACTACAAGCTGCCGATTCTGTTCCAGGAGGGCGCCAACGACGGCTTCCACGAGGGGATCGGGGACACGCTGGCCCTCTCCGTGACGCCGAGCTATCTGAAGACGCTGGGGCTCGTCGACAGGGTGCCGGAGGACGAGAAGGGGCTCATCAACTTCCTCTTGAAGACGGCGCTCGACAAGGTCGCGTTCCTCCCGTTCGGCAAGCTCATCGATCAGTGGCGGTGGGACGTCTTCTCGGGCAAGACGAAGCCGGCCGACTACAACAAGGCGTGGTGGGCGCTCCGGCTCAAGTACCAGGGCGTCGCGCCGCCCGTGCCGCGCAGCGAGGCCGACTTCGACCCGGGGGCGAAGTTCCACGTCCCGGCGAATGTCCCCTACACGCGGTATTTCCTCGCGCACATCTACCAGTTCCAGTTCCACCGCGCGCTCTGCAAGGCGGCCGGGCACACGGGGCCGCTCCACGCGTGCTCGATCTACGGCAGCGCGGCCGCGGGCGAGAAGCTGCGCGCCATGCTGTCGCTCGGCGCGAGCCGGCCGTGGCAGGAGGCGATGAAGGCGATGACGGGGGAGACAGATGCCGATCCGAGCGCGATGCTGGAGTACTTCGAGCCGCTCCGGAGGTGGCTCAAGGAGCAGAACAAGGGTGAAGTCTGTGGGTGGTAATCGAGCGTAGGTGAGCCGTGCGCGTCTTCGTCGCTGTTGATCCGGGAGCCGAGCTCCTCGCCAAGGTCGGAGAGCTCCTCAGGGAGATCTCGCCCCGGGCTCCGTCCGCCAAGTGGGTGGAGCCTGCCGGGCTGCATATCACGCTCGCCTTCATGGGCGAGATCGGAGAGGAGCGCCTGCCGCTCGTCATCGCGGCGGCCGGGAGCGTCGCCGCCTTCCACAGGCCGCTCACGCTGCGCATCGAGAAGGGCGGCGCGTTCGGCACGCGGCGCCGCCCGCGCGTGCTCTGGCTCGGCGTGGGCGGCGCGGTCGGCGCCCTCACCGCGATCCACCGCGATCTCGAGCAGACGCTCTCGCTCTCGACGGGCTACGTGCCGGAGGACCGGCCGTTCGAGCCGCACCTCACGCTCGCCCGGTCGCGCGACCCGCGCGGCGATCCGGCGCTCGACGCGTGCGCTCAGGCGATCGGCAACGTCGACTTCGGCGAGACGCGCGTCGAGGAGATCGTCGTCTACCAGAGCGAGATGACCCCGAAGGGCGCGCGCTACACCACGCTCGCCCGCGTCCCGCTCGAGGGGATCGGCGCCCCGGAGCAGGGGCGCTGAGCGCCGCCCGCCCGGGCGCGAGGGCGGGAGCGCTTCAGCGCTTGCGCGGCCCGGGCGCGGGGATGAGCCCGAGGCGCACCGCCTCCTTGTAGGCGAACGAGCGGCTCAGCCCGAGCAGCCGGCCCGCCGTCGCCGCGTTGCCGCCGGCGGCCCGGAAGGCGCGCGCGAACGCCTCGCGGCGCGCGCGCTCCAGCGTCTCGGCCAGCGTCTCGACGGGCTCCTCGCCCGGCGCGCCTCCGAGCAGCAGCCGCTCTCCGCCGACCTCGACCAGCGGCCCGCCGGAGCGCTCCGGCGCGCCGGAGGCGGTCGTCTCGGCGGGATCGACGTCCTCGCGCCGCAGCACGAGCCGCCGGCCCGCGGCGCCCTTGCCCTCCGCGAGCGTCCGGCGCAGCACGGCGCGCTCGACGGTGTTCTTCAGCTCGCGGACGTTGCCCGGAAAGGCGCCCTGCGCGAGCGCGCGCAGCGCCGCCTCGGTGAAGTCCACGCGCTCGGCGCCGAGCTCGGCCGCGACCTCCGCGGCGAAGCGCTCGCAGAGCGCCGGGATGTCCTCGCGCCGCTCGCGCAGGGGCGGCACGCAGATCGGGTAGACCCAGAGCCGGTGGAACAGGTCGGCGCGGAAGCGCCCCTCCGCGACCTCGCGCCGGAGATCGCGGTTCGTGGCGGCGACGACCCGCGCCTCGACGCGGCGCGGCCGATCCTCGCCCACGGGCTGGATCTCCCCCTCCTGCAGCGCGCGCAGGAGCTGCGCCTGGGCCGAGAGCGGGAGCTCGCCGATCTCGTCGAGGAAGATCGTCCCGCCGCGCGCCGCCTCGAACCTGCCGGCGCGCGCCGCGGTGGCGCCGGTGAACGCGCCCTTCCTGTGGCCGAAGAGCTCCGACTCGACGAGCTGCGCCGGGATCGCCGCGCAGTTGACGATCACGAGCGGCCGGCTCGCCCGGGGCGACCGCTCGTGGAGCGCGCGGGCGACGCGCTCCTTGCCGACGCCCGTCTCGCCCGTGACGAGCACCGGCACGGACAGCGGGGCGAGCATCGCGATCTCGCGCTCGATCCGCTGCATGGCGGCCGACCGGCCGGGCAGCGCCTGGCCGCCGGGCGCCTCGCCCGCCCCGGGGGCGAGGGCCGGCGCGAGGCCGGCGTCGAGCCGCAGCGCGCCGGCGCAGAGCGCCGCGAACACGCGCGCGTCCTCGTCGCGCAGATCGCCGAGCCCGTGGGGATCGAGGGCGTCGAGCGTGAGCAGCCCGGCGAGGCGGCCCTGCACGCGGAGCGGGACGGCCATGCAGGCGTGGATCGGGTGGATCTCGCCGGCGTTGCCGAGCAGCCAGCCGCTGTAGGGGTCGGGCTCGCTCGGGTCGAGGAACCGGATCGGCCCGGCCGCGAGCGTCGCCCTGCGCAGCCGCGGGTGCTCCGCGGGCCGGAAGCTGAGCCCCATCGCGGCCGGCGACAGCCCGATCTGCGCGGCGACGCCGACCGACCCGTCCTCGGCGGCCGCGAGCACCGAGAGCGCGTCCGCCGCCGTCACCTGCGCCAGGGCGCGCAGGATCCGCTGCAGCGCCTGGCTGCTTTCGGGCGCTTCGGACAGGCTGAGCACGGCGTCGAGCAGCGTCACGCGGGTTCCTCGAGGAGACGGATGCGGCGGCGGTTTCCTTCCGGAAACCACCGCAGGAAACACCGAGGGGACCGGCGGGGCAAGCGGCGCCGGGCCTCTCGCGGCCAGCGCCGCCGCGCGCGCTCGGGCGCCCGGTTTCCTGGAGGAAACCGCCGCCGCGCGCGGCGCGCGCCGAGCCGGCGGGATCGGCGCGATCGGTTGGCTAAACGCGGCTGGCACGGCCCGTGCGATTCCCTGGGCGCCGGCGGGGGAGCTCGACGGCGAAGGCGATCGGCGCGCGGGCACGGCGCGCTGGCACGGAGGTTTGTCATGGGATTGAACGTGGGTCTGCTGCGGGAGAGCTTCGAGCTGGTGATCGAGAGGGAGCCCAACCTTACACACCGTTTCTACGGCATCCTGTTCTCGCGATATCCGCAGGTGAAGCCGCTCTTCGGCCGCAACAGCCGGGAGCACCAGGAGAAGATGCTCGCCGAGGCGCTCGTCGCGGTCATCGACCGGCTGGAAGACGCGTCGTGGCTCGAGGAGAAGCTCATGGCGATGGGGGCCAAGCACGTCGACTACGGCGTCACGGACGAGATGTACCCCTGGGTCGCGGACGCGCTGATCACCGCCATGTCCGAGGTCGCCGCCGCCGACTGGACCCCCGCGCACCGGGAGGCCTGGTCGGACGCGCTCGGCGCCATCGCCTCGCTCATGCAGCGCGGAGCGCGGGCGTACTGCGCCGGCCGGCCCGAGGCGCAGGCGCCCGCGGCGCCGGCCGCCGGCTAGGGCGCCGGGCGCGTCACTCGCCCATCGCCTTGACCACGACGCGCTTGCGCCGCTCGCCGTCGAACTCGGCGTAGAAGATCTGCTGCCACGGCCCGAGATCGAGCTTGCCCGCGGTGATGGGCACGATCACCTGGTGGTGCACGAGGATCGATTTGAGGTGGGCGTCGCCGTTGTCCTCGCCGGTCCGGTGGTGGTGGTAGTCGGGCCCCTCGGGGGCGAGCTGCTGGAGCCAGGTCCAGATGTCCTCCCAGAGGCCCGGCTCGTGGTCGTTCACGAACACGCCGGCGGTGATGTGCATGGCGCTCACGAGGACCATCCCCTCACGGATGCCGCTCGCGGCGACGACGGCCGCGACGCGATCGGTGACGTTGATGAGCTCGCGCTTGGCCTTCGTCTCGAAGTAGAAATACTCGGTCTTCGACTTCATGGCTCCTCCCGCGCGCGCGTCACGGGGCGTGACCGAGCGCGCGATCAACGACCGCGCGGCCACGCGACCGCGCCGCTGTCGCCGCGGGCGCGCGCCGGCTCCGGGGCTCCATAGCCCACCTGCAGGCCCGGCGCGAACCGCGTGCGGGCCCCGCGCCGAGGGGCTACGCTCGAGCGCCGTGAAGGCCGCGCGGCGACGGTTGATCCTCGACATCGTGGCGACCGACGCCACGTTCGAGCGCACGGAGATCCGCGGCCAGCCGGCGTGGGTGGGCAAGTGCATCCATTGCCTGTCGCACGTCGTCGTCGGCCTCGACGGCGAGCCGATCCAGCGCGCGACGATCGAGCACATCGTCCCGCGCACGCACGGCGGGACGGACGCGCTCGACAACCTGGCGCTCGCGTGCGGCCGGTGCAATGCGCTGAAGGGAATGCGGCTCGACGCGCGGCGCCGCGACGACCCGAAGCTCGTCGCGATCATCGAGCGGCTCCGGGAGCGCAAGGCGAGCCGCCTCCGCGGCGCCGGGACGTAGCGCGGCGACCCCGCGGCGCGGGGGGGGGGCAGGGCGCTCGGCGCGCTGCGCTCAGGGGTAGAGGCGCTCGACGCGCCAGCCGTCGCCGTCGCGGAGGTAGACCACGCGGTCGTGCAGGCGGCTCTCCTGGCCGCGCCAGAACTCGATCCGCTCCGGCACCAGGCGGTAGCCGCCCCAGAACGGCGGCCGGGGCACGGGCCCTCCCTCGAAGCGGGCCTCGATCTCGCGCACCCGCTCGAGGAGCGCCTCGCGCGAGGGCAGCGGCGCGCTCTGCCGCGACGCCCACGCGCCGATCTGGCTGCCCCGCGGGCGGGTCTCGAAGTACGCGTCCGACTCCGCGTCGCTGACCCGCTCGATGCGGCCCTCGACGCGGATCTGCTCGGCCGCCTTGGCCCAGTGGATGCACAGCGCGGCGAACGGGTTCGCCGCGATCTCCAACGACTTGCGGCTCTCGTAGTTGGTGAAGAACACGAACCCGCGATCGTCGATGCCCTTCAGCAGCACCATCCGCGCCGACGGGCGCCCGGACGCGTCCGCCGTGGCCAGCGTCATCGCCGTCGCGTCGGTCGGTTCGGTGGTTTGCCGCTGCTCGAGGAGCTCGCGCGCGAGGACGAAGGGATCGGTCGGCTCGTTCGTCATGTGAAATTGCGGCATTCATATACAGGCAGCGAGCGCGTGTGGCGAACCCGAACGGCCAGTATTGGCCGCGCGGCCGCGCCGCTTCGGGCTGGGCGCCGCGCCGGCGGCGACGTCGCCGCCGGCGCGGCGAGGCAACGACCGCGTGCGGGAAGGGGATGAGGACGCGCGGGGCGAGGGCGCGGCGGCTTTCCTTTCCGGGAAGGCCCGCGTTGTCGCGCACTCGGCGTTTTGATACTAGCGGAGATCCAGAGCGAGGGCGTGCATGGTCGCACCGGTCAACGTGGGGGACGTCCTCGCGGACAAATACGAGGTCGAGCGCGTCCTCGGCGAGGGCGGGATGGGCGTGGTGGTCGCCGCCCGCCATCGCCTGCTCGGCGAGCGGGTGGCCATCAAGTTCCTGCTGCCCCAGGCCCGCGAGCGCGCCGATCTCGTGGCCCGCTTCCTGCGCGAGGGGCAGGCCGCGGCGCGCATCCGGAGCGAGCACGTGACGCGCGTGTTCGACGTCGGCACGCTCGCGCGGGGCGAGCCCTACCTCGTGATGGAGTACCTCGAGGGGACCGACCTCAAGGCCCTCCTGCGCGATCGCGGCCCGCTCTCGGTCGAGCTCGCGTGCGATTACCTGCTGCAGGCGTGCGAGGCGCTCGCGGAGGCGCACGCGCTCGGCATCGTCCATCGGGATCTGAAGCCGGGCAACCTGTTCCTCAGCCAGCGGGCCGACGGCAGCCCGCTCATCAAGGTCATCGACTTCGGCATCTCCAAGATGGCGCTCGCCGCGGAGCCCGCCGCGCCCAGGGCGCACGACATGACCGAGAGCTCGGCGATGCTGGGCTCGCCGCTCTACATGGCGCCCGAGCAGATGGTCTCCTCGAAGAGCGTCGACGCGCGCGCCGACGTCTGGTCGATGGGCGCGATCCTCTACCAGCTGCTCACGGGCGCCATGCCCTTCGTGGGCGACTCCGTGATGCAGATCTACGACCGCATCCTGGAGGGGCCGCCGCGGCTCCGCGGGCTGCGCGCCGACGTGCCCGAGCGCCTCGAGCGCGCGGTGCAGCGCTGCCTCCAGCGGAACCCCGCCGATCGGTTCGGCAACATCGCCGAGCTCGCCGCCGAGCTGGCCCCGTTCGCGCCGCCGCACGCGCAGCACCTCGCCGAGCGCGCCGCGCGCGTGCTGCGGGTCCGCCTCGACGCGATCGGGGAGGGGAGCGCCGAGGGGGGCCGCGAGCCCGGGCGGCGCCCGCTCTCCACGGCGCCCGGGCCCGCCAGCGCGCCGCCGCAGCCCGGCGGCAGCTCCGGCGGCCGGGGCGTGCCGGCCGGCTCGGCGTGGGGCGCGCCCACGGCGCTCCTGACGGACGGCGCGGCCACGGATCGCTCCTGGGGTGGAACGCGCGCCTCGCCGGGCGGCGGTCGCGCCGGGGCGCGCGCCCTCGGGATCGCGGCGGCCATCGCCGCGGCGCTCCTGGGCGGCGCGGGGCTCGCGTGGGTGTTCGCGCTCCGCGCTCCCGCGCCGGACGCCGCGCCCGGCGCGCCGACCGCCTCGTCGGCGCCGGAGGCATCGTCGCCGCGCGACACGGCGGAGCCCGCGACGGACCCCGCGGCCGGCGGGCTCGCCGAGCTCCCCGACGGCGGCGCCGCGCTGCAGCCGGGGGCGAGCGCCACCGTGACCGTCAGCGCCATCGGGACGGCGCGGCCGGCGGCGAGCGCGGCCGCTGCGCCGAAGCCGAGCGCCTCGGCGAGGGCGGCGCGGCCGCCCGGGCGGCCTTCGCCGCCGCCTCGGCCCACGCCGTCCCGCCCGGACGATCTTTTTTCCGATCCGCGATGACATCGCGTGCGCCCAGGAGAGGTCCCATCTTGCTCTGCCATCGTCGTCCCCCGAGCACCTGTCCCGAGGCCGGCTGCCGTGCGGCGGCCTCCGGCGCGCCGCGGACCGGGGGCGCGCGCCTCCGCGCGCTCGCGCTCCTGTCGGCGCTCTCTGCGCTCACCGCGCTCGCGCCGTCCGCGCGCGCCGCGGAGCCCACCCGGGAGGAGCGCGCCGCCGCGGTCGCGCTGTTCGACGAGGGGCGCGCGCTGATGGCGGCGGGCAAGCACGCCGAGGCCTGCCCGAAGCTCGCCGAGAGCCACCAGATCGATCCGGGCATCGGCACCCTGTTCAACCTCTCCGACTGCTACGAGCGCATCGGCCGGATCGCGACGGCGTGGATCGGCTTCCGCGACGTCGCGGCCGCCGCGCTGTCGGCGGGGCAGACGGAGCGCGAGCGGGTGGCGCGCGGCCGGGCCGCCGCGCTCGAGCCGCGCCTCTCGCGCCTGCAGATCGTGGTCCCGAAGGAGGCGGCGATCTCCGGGCTCTCGCTCACGCGGGACGGCGTCGCCGTGGGGCGGGCGCTCTGGGGGACGGCCGTGCCGCTCGACCCTGGCGAGCATCGGGTCGCCGCCGCGGCGCCCGGGCACACGCCGTGGGAGACGAAGGTCGTGATCGACAAGCCGGGCGTGGTGAGCGTCGCCGTGCCCGCGCTCGAGCGCGCGCCGGAGCCGGAGCCCGCCGCGCCCTCGAGCGCCGCGCCCGGCGCGCCCGTCGCGCCGCCGCCGGCCCGTCCGCCGGCGGACACGCCGCCTCCGCCGCAGGGCGGGAGCATCCGCAAGCCGATCGGCATGGTGGGGGTCGGGCTCGGCGTGGTCGGGCTCGGCGTCGGCACGGCGCTCGGCTTCGTGGCCAAGTCGACCTTTGACGAGTCCATCGAGGGCGGCCACTGCGACGAGGAGGGCCGCTGCATCGACCAGACGGGGCTCGATCTCCGCGACGATGCGGTCAGGATGGGCAACATCGGGACGGTGGTGTTCATCGCGGGGGCGGCGCTCGCGGCCGGCGGGGCGGTCCTCTGGATCACCGCGCCCGCTACGCCCGACGCCGCGACGGCGTCCGGCGGCGGGCGCGGGCGGGCGGGCGGCGCACCCGTTCGCGCGCGCGTCGGCCTCGGCCCGGGCAGCGCGTGGATCGCCGGATCGTTCTGAGGGCGCGCGGGACGAGCAAAGATGGCAGATTCGTAATTGTCTGTCTCCACGCTGAGCTCCGACCTACGGAGAGCCGTAGTGGCCACGACGGCCGGTGAGCCCGGGCGGCGGCGCTCGCCGGCGGGATCCGTGCATGCGGTGATCAGAAGGGCGGTGGGCGGGAATATAGCCCTGGTTTCGACCAGAAACGGATTCACGCGTACCGCTCTGCTTCAAATGTCTGCCTCGGAGAGATGGCTGTCGCGCCGCGGAGCGCCGCGGCCTGTGAGGCGCGTTCCGCCTGAGCGGCAGATTGACTCCATGAGCAGCGCCATGCCGTTCGATACCGATCGATCGGCGCGACGCTCCTTCACTTCATCCCGGCGGCGACCCGCCGAGCGGGCTTATCGGCGGTCTCCGGTCTTGCGGGCGATGACCGCTGGAACTCCATGCCACGCTCTTTCGCCCTGGCAGTAGATCATGAGTGCGCCACGGCGCCTCTCATGTAGAATGCGCCCCATGAAAAAACAGCGTACGACCTTGGCTTTGTGGATGGCTTTGACGCTGGGTGGCGGCGCGTGTCTCGCGCTGGGCACCGGCGCATGCAGCGATGACGGGGAGACGGGCGGGAGCGGCGCGACCTCCGGCCCGGGGGGGAGCCAGGGCTCCACCGGGACGACGGGGACGGGGGCTGGGAGCGGGACGGGGGCCGGAACGGCGACGGGGACGTCGAGCGGCTCCGGCGGCGCCGGAGGCGGCACATCGGCGAGCGGGGCCACCACCACGGGGACGGGCGGCTCGGGCGCCGGCGAGCCGACGGCGTGCGACGCCAGCGCGGCTCCCGACGTCGGGAAGCTGGCGCTCGCTCCCGTCGTCACCGGCGTGGACAAGCTGACGTATGCCGCGCAGCCGAAGGGCTCGGACGACTGGTATCTCGTGCAGCAGACCGGTCAGATCCGCGTGTTCTCGGGCGGCGCGCTGCGCCCGGGGGTCTTCCTCGACGTGAGCAGCGAGATCCGGCTCCAAAGCGGTGCCTTCGACGACGAGCGCGGGCTCATCAGCATCGCGTTCCCGTCCGACTACGAGACGAGCGGCAAATTCTACATCATGCTGACGCCGACCACCGGCACGAACATGAACCGCGATACGGTGCTCGAGTTCAAGCGCTCCGCCGGCGATCCTTACGTGGCCGATCCGACGCCCACGAAGACGATCCTGCGGCTCGACAGCTCGCAGGTGAACCACAACGGCGGCCATGTCGTGTTCGGGCCTGACGGCATGCTCTACGTCGGCACGGGCGACGGAGGCGGGTCCTGCAACAACGACAAGCAGGGGGCACCGCAGGATCCGAGCTCGCCGTTCGGCAAGATCCTGCGCCTCGATCCGAACGCTCCCGAGCCGTACGCCGCGGCGGGCAATCCCTTCCCGGGCGACGGCGCGCGGACCTGGCATTATGGCCTGCGCAATCCGTATCGCTTCGGCTTCGATCGCGCGACGGGCGACCTCTACATCGGCGATGTCGGCCAGGATTCGTACGAGGAGGTCGACTACGTCCCCGCGGGCGTGTCGGGGCTGAACTTCGGCTGGGCGAAGTTCGAGGGCGACCACGAGGACACCTGCCGCGGGCGCACCCTGCGCGAGGGCTCGACGCACACGCGGCCCATCGTCGACATGGACCGGAGGGCGAGCGCGACGGGGCCGTTCCGCGATTACAAGTCGGTCATCGGCGGCTTCGTGTACCGGGGCGCCGAGGTGCCTCAGCTCAAGGGCGTGTACCTGTTCGGCGACTACACCGGAGGGCGCATGGGCGCGCTGGTCCAGTGCGGGGACAAGACGTCGCCCCTCACGATCATCCTCAAGAACCCCGATCCGAACACGCCCAACGCTCCTGCGTTCGCGCGTCAAGGCGGGCTGCCGACCTTCGAGGGGCTCACCGCGATCGTCGAGGACAACGCCGGCGAGCTCTACTTCGTGGCGAACCGCAACAGCCTGGTGAAGATCGTCCCCGGGACGTGAGCGATCCGATCACGGCGCGGGCGCCGGATCACCGGCGCCTCGCGTCGTGCCCTGCCGTTAGCGCGCGCCGGCCTCCGGGCGCGCGTCCCCGCCTCCGCGCGCGCGCCCATGCGCGCCCGCCGCGCCACCCTCACGGCAATCCGCCATCGTTGCAGCCGTCGTGCCGCGTCCGATCGCTGCCGGCGGAGCGCCCCCTACCGAGCGCCCAGCGGATGTGCTTCGCTTGCGCCGCTCATTCAGGAGGCTCCCCATGAAGAATGTCTTGACCGTGCTTGTGGCGCTCGGCGCCGTGTGTCTCGTCGGCTGCGAGGACAAGCCCCAGCAGGTGACGCCCGAGCCGCCGAAGGGCGCGACAACGACCGAGGCGGCGAAGCCCGCGCCCAAGGCGGCCGAGCCCGCGAAGGCGGCGCCGGTCGAGAGCGCCAAGCCGGCGAGCACCGGCGGCTGGTGATCGGCGCGGGGGCTCGGCCCGCTGCCCCGTGGCGCCGACCCATGGCCGCGCGCCCCCTCGCGCTCGCGCTCTCGCTCGGCCTCGCCGCCGCGGCCTGCGACGGCCGCCCCGCGCCGCCGGCCCCCGGCGGCGGCCCCGATCCGCTCGAGCCGCTGCGGCGCTTCGAGGCGGCCCGTCGCGCGGCGACCGACTTCTCCCGCCTGCCCAGCTCCGACCGGCTGCTCGGGCCCGATCCGATCGCGCTCCGCCCCGTGGATCCGCTGGGCCGCCCCGCCGCGCCGGGCGCGCCCGCGCTGCTCTCGCCGCTCCGCGGCCGCGACGCGCTCGTCTTGCTCGACGCGTCGCTGCGCGAGCTCTCCCGCGCCCCCGCGCCGGCCTCGCCGACGGGGGTCGCGGTCATGCCCTCCGGCGAGGTCTTCGCGAGCGGCGAGGCGTCGCCCGCGCTCTTCCGCTACGTCGTGCGCGGCGCCTCGCTCGAGCCCGCGGGGCGCATCGAGCTCGCGGGCGTCCGCGGCGTCCGCGACGTCGCCGCCGGCCCCGAGGGGGTCCTCTACGCGCTCGACGAGCGCGCGGGCGCGCTCCTCACGCTGCGCCCCGGCCCCGTCCGCGCGGACGGGCGCGTCGAGGTCGAGCGCTGGGACGAGCCGATCGGCGCCGGCCCGTTCCGCGTCGTCCGGCTCGCGCGCCACCTCATCGTCGACTGCCTCCTCGACCACACGCTCGTCGTGCTCCCGGTCGGCGCGGACGGCCGACCGCTCCCGGGCGGCGCGGCGCGCATCCGCCACGACGGCCCGATCTGGAGCTTCGACGCGCTCGAGACGGACGACGCCGGAGGCGGGCTCCTGCTCGCCGCGGGCGGGGTCGAGGATCGCCCGCTCGACCGGACCGGCGGCTCGTTCGGCTACATCGACTCGTTCGTCTTCCTCTACCGCGTCGTCGCCGGCGCCCGGCCCGAGGCGGCGCTGCTGTCGGCCGTGAACGTCTCGGAGCACGGCGTCCTCACCCCGAAGGCGATCGCGCTCTCGGCGCTCCCGTCCGGCGTGCGCGTGGTCGCGACCGGCTACGGCGGCGATCGCCGGGCCGAGCTCCTCTTCCGCGCCATGGACGCCGGCCTCTCGGCCGCGCCGGAGGTCTCCACGCGCCCGCTCGCCCCCGGCGTCGCCGCCATGGCCGCGCTCGGCGGCGGCGCCTTCGCCTACGCGAACCCCCTGCTCGACGCGTGGCTGCTCGACGCGGGCGGCGAGGGCGCCGCGGTCGCGAGGCGGCCGGTCCAGGACGGCGGCGAGGACGCCCGCGCCGAGGAGCTCCGCCTCGGGGAGGCGCTCTTCTTCACGTCGCTGATGGCGCCGTGGAACAGGACCGACGGCCCGCTCAGCCGGTTCACCTGCGAGACGTGCCACTTCGAGGGCTACGTCGACGGCCGCACGCACCACACGGGCCGCGGCGACGTGCGCGCCACGACCAAGCCGCTGCTCGGCCTGTTCAACAACCGCCCCCACTTCTCCCGGGCCCTCGATCCGGACCTCACCACGATGGCGGACAACGAGTTCCGCGTCGCCGGCGCGCTGAGCGGCCACGACCCGTGGTTCTCCCTCTCCGCCGCCGACGCCCCGTGGCTCGCCGAGCTCGGGCTGTCCGACGCGGCGCGCGCCGGGTTGCCCCCCGAGGCGCTCCGCCGCGCGCTCATGAGCTTCCTCATGGCGTTCTCGCACCGCGCGAACCCCGCGGCCCTCGGCCGCTCGAGCTTCACCCCGCTCGAGCGCGACGGCGCCCGGGTGTTCCGGGACCGCTGCGCGCGCTGCCACGCGCCCGTGCTCCGCAGCGACGATTCCGGCTCCGCGGTGCCGTTCGAGCGCTGGGAGGAGCTCGTGCTCGCGCCCGAGGGGGCGATCGTGTGGGGCCGCGCCGGGTACGAGAAGACCGGCGTCGTGCCGTACGTGCACGAGGACGGCGCGCGGGTGCCGTCGCTGCGGCGGCTCTACAAGAAGCGGCCGTACTTCACGAACGGCTCCGCGAAGAGCCTGCGGCAGGTGCTCGAGCGGGCGCGCTTCCACGACGGGGTCGGCCGCGACGACGCGCCGGTCGGCGCCGCGGCGGACGCCTTCTTCCACGACGGCGCCCCCGCGGGCGAGGGCCTCACCGCGCTGGACGCCGGGTCGATCGAGGCGCTGCTCGCCTTCCTCGACCTGCTCTGACCGCGGCGCGCGCCGCCCTGACCGCGCCGCGCGCGCCGGCCCAGAGCGCGCGGCGACGCGCCGCTGAGCGCTCGGCGCTGCGCAGAGGCGCGTCTGTCCCCCATTTTCGCGGCCGGCCGAGCCCCGGGGCCGCCCGCGCGGATCCCGCAGCATCGCCGCGCGATCCGCGGTAAATAGGCGAGATGCGACTTCACCCCACGTTCCCCCGCCCGTCGGCGGCGGCCATCGACAAGGCGCGCCGGCTCCTCGAGCGCGCGCTCGGCCCCTCCAAGGTCATCACGTCGGCCGAGGGATGCGCCGCCTACGCGGGGGACGAGTCGGATCAGCCGCCGGTGAGCCCGGACGCGGTCGTGCTCGCCTCCTCGCCGGCCGACATCGAGAAGGCGGTGCGGGCGGCGAGCGAGGCCGAGGTGCCGGTCGTGCCGCGCGCCGCCGGCAGCGGCAAGTCGGGCGGCGCGGTGCCCGTGGCGGGCGGCATCGTCATCGCCACGATCGGCATGAGCTCCATCAAGGAGATCAGCCGGGAGGAGCAGGTCGCGGTCGTCGAGCCGGGCGTCATCCTCGCCGACCTGCACGCGGCCGTCGAGGCCGAGGGGCTCTTCTACCCGCCCGATCCGAACTCGCTCAAGATGTGCGCCCTCGGCGGCAACATCGCCGAGAACGCCGGCGGCCCGCGCGCCTTCAAGTACGGCGTCACGCGCGAGTACGTGCTCGGGCTCGAGGCGATCCTCGTCGACGGCACGCGCCTCCGCACCGGCCGGCGCACGGTGAAGGGCGTGACGGGCTACGACGTCACGGCGCTGCTCGTCGGCAGCGAGGGCACGCTGGCGATCACGACGGAGGCGACGCTCCGGCTCATCGCGAAGCCCCCGTCGGTCATGACGCTGCTCTGCCTGTTCCCGGACGTGCGCGCGAGCGGGCGCGCCGTGAGCGCCCTCGTCGCCGCCGGCGTCGTGCCGCGCTGCCTCGAGCTGCTCGACCGCCCGACGCTCGACGCGGTCCGTGCGCGCGGCGTCGGGGTCGACGAGCGCGCGGGCGCGATGCTGATCATCGAGGTCGACGGCGAGCCCGCGGACTGCGAGGTCCAGACCGAGCGGGTGGGGCAGGTCTGCATGGACGCGGGGGCGCTCGACGTGCTCGTCGCGCAGGACAAGGCGCAGCGCGACCGGCTCTGGGAGGCGCGCCGCCAGCTCTCGCCCACGACGCGCGCCATGGCGCGCCACAAGATCTCGGAGGACGTCGTGGTCCCGCGCGACAAGATCCCGGCGCTGCTCGACGAGGTCGCGGAGATCTCGGCGGCGACCGGCGTCCGCATGCTGACGTACGGCCACGCCGGCGACGGCAACCTCCACGTCAACCTGCTCTGGGACGATCCGGAGCTCGTCCCCCAGGTGGAGACGGCGCTGTCGCGCCTCTTCCGCGCGGTGATCGGCATGCGCGGCACGCTGAGCGGCGAGCACGGCATCGGGACGTCGAAGGCCGAGTTCCTCGCGCTCGAGCAGTCGCCGGAGCTCATCGCCATCGAGCGCAGGATCAAGGCGGTGTTCGACCCGAAGGGCCTGCTCAACCCGCACAAGATCTTCCCGCGGCGCGCGCTCACCGCCGCCGAGCGGGGCGAGCGCGACGGCGCGGCCGAGCGCGCGCCGGGCTTCCCGACCCACGTCGCGGCGCCGTCGCACGGGGCGTGCTGAGCCGTGCGGGTCCTCGGCATCGATCCCGGGTCGCGCCACCTCGGCTGGGGCCTGCTCGTCCGGCAGGGCACGCGCGTCGAGCACGTCGCGCACGGCGTCATCGACATCGACACGAGCGGGACGTTCGCCGGCCGGCTGGTGGAGATCGACGACGAGCTCGGGAAGGTGATCGCCGCGCACGCGCCCGACGCGGCGGCGGTGGAGAGCCTGTTCTTCGCGAAGGACGCGCAGAGCGCGGCGAAGCTCGGCCACGCGCGCGGGGTCGTGCTGCTCCGGCTGGCGCGCGCCGGCGTGCCGATCTCGGAGTACCCGCCGGCGCTGGTGAAGCGGACCATCGTCGGCCGCGGCGCGGCCGAGAAGGCGCAGGTGGCGCAGGTGATGACCGCGGTCCTGCGGCTCGCCGCGCCCCCGCGGCCGGACGCGGCCGACGCGCTCGCCATCGCGATGACCCACCTCAGCGCCGCGGGCTTCGCGGCCGCGCTGGCGGCGTCCGGCGCGCCCGCCCCGTCCCGGGCCCGGCCGCGGCGGGCGCGCCTCGGTTGAGCGCCGCCCGGCCGCGCGCGGCGGCTCGGCGCGACGCGGCCCCGCCGGGCGCGACCGAGGCGGTCCGGGCGCACACACCGTGTGCTATGGAGCCTGCATCGGACGCGCCCGCGCCGCGTCCAAAGTGAAAAGTTGCGGCGCGCCCCGGCTTCAGCGAGGGCGGCGGTCGCCGGGGGGACCGGCGGTGATATCACCGGTGCCCCTGTCTCACGAAGCGCGGAGGCGACACGCCTCTGGACATCAAAGGAGATCGGGAAGGATGACGCGAACCTCACTTTACCGCCTGGTCGCCGCGTGCCTCATCGGGCTGGCGGCGCCTGTCACGGCCGTGCTCGCGACGCCCGGCGAGTCCCAGGCCGCGGGCCCCACCGCCGAAGAGCTCGGCAGGCGCGTCCAGCAGTTCTACGACTCCACAAAGACCTTCAAGGCGAGCTTCACGCAGACCTACACGATCAAGGTCCAGGACGTGAAGAAGGTCTCCACCGGCAAGGTGATCTTCGAGAAGCCCGGCAAGATGAGCTGGGTCTACGACGCGCCGAACGGCAACCGCGTCGTCTCCGACGGCGAGACGATCAAGGTCTACGAGAAGGACAACGAGCAGATGTTCGAGACGCCGGTGAAGGGCTCCCAGTACCCGGCGGCGCTCGCGTTCCTGATGGGCAAGGGCCAGCTCACGAAGGATTTCTCGCTCCGCCTGCTCGACCCGGCGCAGATGAAGTTCGAGGGCGGCTATGTCCTCGAGGGGACGCCGAAGGAGGCGACCCCCGCCTATCAGAAGATGCTCCTCTACGTGGACGGGCAGACCAACCAGGTGCGCCGCGTGCTGATCCTCGACGCGCAGGGCAACCGGAACCGGTTCGACTTCGCGTCGCCGGTCGTCAACCAGCCTGTCGCCAAGAACGAGTTCAATTTCTCGCCCCCTCCTGGCACGCGCGTCGTCCGCCCCTGACGCCACCCCGGCGCGCGGCGGCCGCCGCGCGTCACTTCCGCCGACAGCTCGAGGAAGCGGAGCGTCACGGCGCCCGCGCTCCTCGCCGAGCGCGCCGCGCCGGATGCCGCAGGGAGGTATGCCCGGCGCGTCCCGGCGTGGTAGAAATATCGTGTGATGCTTCGATCCGGCGGGTGTGAACGACAGCTCCGAGACTGCCGTTGCCCGCCGCGGATCGTCGCCGCTCCTGGCGGCTCCATGCGTGCGGTGGGGGTCCGTCTCGGCTGAGCGGTCACCCGCTGTCACGAGGATTTCGCGAGAGCGCTCGAGCCATGGACAACGCCCACGGACACCGTCCCGATCTCCGCGGCCTGCCGCAGCAACCCCGTCCGGCGGAGCGCCCGAACGAGCACGCCCAGCCCGGCGGCGGGCAGGCTCGCCCGGGGTATCCGGCGCACGGCGCGGGGCCGCAGTCCCCGGGACAGCCGCCGCACTGGCCGCAGGGGCATGGGCAGGCGCCGCAGGGCTACGGACAGGCGCCGCAGGGCTACGGTCAGGCGCCGCAGGGCTACGGACAGGCGCCGCAGGGCTACGGTCAGGCGCCGCAGGGCTACACAGGCCCCGCAGGGCTACGGACAGGCGCCGCAGGGCTACGGTCAGGCGCCGCAGGGCTACGGTCAGGCCCCGCAGGGCTACTGGCCCCCGGCCCGTGCGCCGATGCCCGCGCACGGCCCTGGCCCGCAGCACGGCGCCCCCTCGCCGCACGGCCCCGCGCAGCCTGCGCCCGCGCATCCCCACGCTGGCTACCCTGCAATCATGCGGGCGGCGCGAAGGCCCGACCCGGACCGGCGGCGGCGCATCGCCGGGCTGTGGCTGTGGGCCAACGGCATCGTCGCGGGCGCGGTCCTCAACGTGATCTTCACGCTCTTCGGCGTGATCGAGTCCGGGGGGAGCATGCTCGGCGCCATGGTCGTCGGCGCGCTCTTCGCGTTCCCGCCGCTCGTCCTCTACCTCTTCGTCCCGATGGTCATCGATCGGTACGATCCGGAGCCGTGGTGGTGCTTGCTGATGGCGTTCCTGTGGGGCGCGCTCGCGGCGACCGGCTTCTCGATCCTGATCAACACCGGCGTGCACGTCGGCGTCTCCAGCAGCTTCGGCGAGCCGATGGGCGAGCTCGTCAGCGCGTCGGTCAGCGCCCCGTTCGCGGAGGAGCTCTTCAAGGGGCTCGGCGTGTTCGGCTTCTTCTACTTCTTGCGCCGCGAGTTCGACGGCATCGTCGACGGCATCATCTACGCCACGTTCTGCGCGCTCGGCTTCGCCGCGGTGGAGAACGTGCTGTACTACGCGCGCGCCTCGATGCAGGGCAGCGACGTGCTCGCCGGCACCTTCGTCCTGCGCGGCGTGTTCACGCCGTGGCTCCACCCGCTGTTCACGTCGATGACCGGGATCGGCTTCGGCCTCGCCCGGGAGTCGTCGAAGACCTGGGTGCGCGTCGCGGCCCCGATCGGCGGCTACCTGCTCGGCGTCGCGCTGCACGCGGTGTGGAACTTCCTCCCGACCGCGCTGGGCCGCGCGATGGGGGATCTCTTCATGCCCTGGCTGCTGCTCTGGCTGTGCTTCGTCGCGTCGTTCTTCGGGATCATCGTGGCGCTCGTCATCCGCAAGGGCTGGGTGATCCGGGATCATCTGCGCGACGAGGTCGCGCTCGGCATGCTCACCCAGGACGAGCTCGAGCTCGTCTGTTCGCCGATCGGGCGGCTCCGGTGCACCCTCGGCTGGCGCGGGGCCACCGGGCGGAGCTTCATCCGCGCCGGCGCGCGGCTCGCGCTCAGCAAGTGGCACACGGCGCGCGCGCTGGAGGGCCGCAACCGGACGCTCAGCGCCGACTTCATCGGCCCGCTCCGGCACGAGATCGCGCAGCTCCGGCAAGAGCTCCTCGCCCGAACGCCGCGCTAGAGAGCGGCGGCGTGCGGTCAGCTCTGCGAACCGTTCGTCTCGTCTGCGCTCGGCCGCGCGGCGGCCTGGGCGGCGCGGTCCTCGCGGCGCTGCACGGGCTTCGCGGGGATGCCGACCACCGTCGTGTTCGGCGCGACGTCGTGCACGACCACGGCGTTGGCGCCGATCCGGGCGCCGTCGCCCACCGTGACGCCGCCGACGATCTTCGCCCCGGCGCCGATGAAGAGATCGCTCCCGAGCACCGGCGTCTGCCGCCGATCCGCGCCGATCGTCACCTGGTGCTCGATGAGCACGTTCGAGCCGCCGCGGACGTTGCCGTTGATGACGACGCCGTTCGAGTGGATCAGCACGAACCCCGGCCCGAAGTCCGCGCCGCGCCCGATGACGCAGCCGCCGGCGAGGTTGGTCGCCTTGTTCAGCAGCATCTCGACCACGGGCATCCGGTGGGTCCGCGCGGCCTGCGTGAATCGGTAGAGGACCATCGCCGCCGTGCCGTCCGTCGCCAGCGTCTTCAGGATCGTCGGCCAGGGATCGCTGCCGTAGCACCATGTCGCCTTCTTGCGCACGTCGGCAGCGATGAGTCGCAAAGTCCGCAGCATCCCCGCGAGACTAGCGCATCTCGCACCCGCCGGTGCGACCTTTCGCCGCGCGCCCGCGCAGCCGCGCGCAGGGCCGCTCGCCCCTTCACGACGAACCGCGGCGCGTTCTCCCCGCATTCTCCCCGGAGAAAGCGGCGCACCGCGCTGTTGCCATCCGGTCATCTGGCCGTCACATCGCTCGGGTACACGCGCTCTTCAGCATGGCGCGTATTTTGGTCATCGAGGACGAGCCGGCGCTCCAGAAGGTGCTCGATTACAACCTCAGGCAAGCCGGGCATGAGGTGCTCCTCGCGGGACAGGGCGGTGAGGGGGTCCGGCTGGCCCTGGACCAGCGGCCCGATCTCGTCTTGCTCGATCTCATGTTGCCCGACCTCTCGGGCACCGAGGTGTGCCGCGCTCTCCAGCAGAGCGAGGGCACCCAGCGGATCCCCGTGATGATCGTCTCGGCGCGCGGAGACGAGGTCGACCGCATCGTCGGCTTCGAGCTCGGCGCCGTCGATTACGTCGTCAAGCCGTTCAGCGTGCGAGAGCTCGTCCTGCGCGTGCAGGCCGTGCTCCGCCGCGCGAAGTCCTCCGGCGACGGGGAGCGGTGCATCGAGTTCGGCTGCCTCCGGATCGACGAGGGCGCGCATCGCGTGTGGGTCGATCGCGAGGAGGTCGAGCTGACGCTCCTCGAGTTCAAGCTCCTCGTCGCGCTGTACGAGGCGCGCGAGCGCGTGCAGACGCGCACCGCGCTCCTCGACGGCGTCTGGGGCATCGACGTGAGCATCACGACGAGGACCGTGGACACCCACGTCAAGCGCCTGCGCGACAAGCTGCGCCGCGCCGGCGATTACATCCAGACCGTCCGCGGCATCGGCTATCGATTCGCCGCCTCGCCCGACGTGCCCGAGAGCCGCAGCGCCTGATCGCGATATCGGGAGATTCCCGGCAATCGTTGCCACCACGTCATTCGGGCGTAACGAAAACTGCGTACTGTGTGCGTGTTGGTTCACAGCGTGGGCCAACCCATTGAAGCCGGTGGCGCTCGCCTGAGCTCAGGTGGAGCTCTGGCTTTTTCGCTAGCTGGCGCCTGGAGCCTCGATGTACCTGGAGACGTGGAATGCGGGGGAGGCCGATCCTGACCGAGCGAAGCGGCTCGCGATCGGGTATGCGGCTGGGCTCCTGCTCTTTGCGGGCATTGCGCTCCTCGCCGCCCGCCTGAGCGGCGCGATTCAACCGCCTCCGCCCGAGGAGGAGGTCGTCGACGTCAAGCTCGCCACCCGGGTCCCCGAGGCGCCGCCCCCCGCGCCGGCGCCGGCGCCCCCACCGCCACCGGCGGAGGCCCCGGCGCCTCGCCCCGCGGCGCCCCGGCGCCCGGCGCTCGTCGCGCCGACCGCGGTGCCGAAGGAGGCGCCGCCCGAGGCCGACCCGAGCGAGGCCAAGGCGAGCGACGAAGACACCTATGGAGAGCCGGGCGGCGCGCCGGGCGGCGTGCCCGGCGGGGTCCCCGGCGGCACGGGGACGGCCGTCGTGACGGCAGCGCCGCCGCCTCCGCCGCCGCCTCCACCACCGCCGCCGCAGAGGGGGCCGATTCACCTGCCCGAGAACGCGACGCCGCCGGTCGCGCTCTCCTGCCCGCCGCCCGTCCCCCCGGAAGCTGCGCTGAGCGCGGGGGTGGAAGCGACCGTGGCCGTGCGGTTCGTGGTCACCGAGGCGGGCGAGGTCACGAATGTCTCCATCGTCCGCGGCCATCCCCTCTTCAATGACGCGGTCCTCGCGGCGATGAAGACGTGTCGCTACAAGCCGGCGATCTCCGAAGGGAAGCCGGTGTCCGTCTGGAGGACGATCCCATTCCGCTTCAAGGCGAAGCGGTGATTTCCAGCGCACGGCCGCGGAGGCGGCCTCTCGCGAGAGGAACGAAGGAGTAGAGTCATGATGCAGTTCGATCTCGGGCACATCTGGGCGAGCATGGGCCTCCTGAGCAAGCTCGTCGCGTTCGCCCTCGTGCTCATGGCGCTGGCGAGCGTCGCCGTCGTGGTCGAGCGGCTCATCGCCCTCGCCCGTCAGGCGTCCGAGACCCGGCGCTTCGCGACCGAGGCGCGGCCGGTGATGGAGGCGTGGGACACCGCGCGGCTCGTGCAGATCGCCGGCCGGTACGAGCGATCGGCGCTCGCCCGGATCGTCGCGGCGGCGGTGCGACGGTTCCAGCGCGCCCTCGACGCCGGCGAGGGCGGCGTGCCCCCGGTGGAGCTCGCGCGCCGCGAGGTGTCGCGGCGCCGCGAGGCGATCTCGGCCGACCTGCGCCGCGGCCTCTCGGTGCTCGCCACGGTCGGTTCGGTGGCCCCCTTCGTCGGGCTGCTCGGCACGGTCATCGGCATCATCACCGCCTTCCAGACCATCGCGTCGACCGGCTCGGGCGGCCTCGGCGCCGTGAGCGCCGGCATCGCCGAGGCGCTCATCGTCACCGCCCTCGGCCTCGGGGTCGCCATCCCGGCGGTGCTTTGCTTCAACTACCTCACCACCCGCATCGCCGCGGTGGAGCTCGCGCTCGAGCGCAGCGCGGGTGAGCTCATCGACGAGATGGAGAACGAGCATGGGCGTTCAAGTGGAGAGCAAGCGCTCCAGTCGGCAGCAGCCTGAGCCGGAGATCAACGTCACGCCGCTCGTCGACGTGGTGCTCGTGCTCCTCATCATCTTCATGGTCATCGCCCCCCAGATGGAGCACGGCGAGCGGGTCGAGCTCCCGGCGGTCTTCCAGCCGGATCCGAAGTCGAAGTCGAAGCTCGACCCCATCTACGTGACGATCACCGGCGCCGGCACCGTGTTCCTGGAGAAGGAGGCCGTCGCCGATCTGCCGGCGCTCGGCGAGCGGCTGCGGGCCATCCGCGCCGCGGCGCCGGAGCGCCGGGTGGTCATCAAGGGCGACTCCTCCGTGAAGTACGGCCGCGTGCGGGAGACCTTCGCGCTGTGCCAGGAGGTCGGCTTCGCCGGCATCTCGCTGCAGGTGAGCCAGCGCGGCGGCGGGGCCTCCGCGGCGCCGGAGGAGGGATAGCGCCGTGGGGATGAGCGTTCCGCAGGGCGGCGCCAGGAAGGGCGGCGTCGCGCCGAGCATGAACGTGACGCCGCTCGTCGACGTGGTGCTCGTGCTGCTCATCATCTTCATGGTCGTGACGCCGCTGCTCGCGAAGCAGTTCTGGCTGAACCTGCCCAAGAAGGACGACACCGCGAAGCTGTCGCCTCCTCCCGACGACGCCACCAAGCCCGTGGTGCTCACGGTGGATGAGCGCGGCGTCATCCGCATCAACCAGACCGAGGTGCAGCGCGGTGAGCTGAAGGAGCGGCTCGCCCGCATCTTCGCGGCGCGATCGGACGACGTGCTGTACTTCGACGCAGAGGACGAGGCCGTCTACGCCGTCGCGGTGGAGGCGATGGACGCCGCGCGCATGGGCGGGGCGAAGACGATCGCCGTCCTGACAGAGAAGACCGGGCGCTGAGCCGGCGGGGCGCGCGGCCCGGATGAAGCGCCGAGAGGGCGCGCGCGGGGGCAGACGCCCCACGGCGCGCTCGCGGCGCGGTGCACAGGAGAGGGTGGCGGGGAGCTGGCTCTCCGCCCTCCTCATCGGCGGGCGCAGGTGCGCCCAGACATCGGATCGGAAGGCGCGCCCGAGCTCGGGGCGTGAAGGGACAGGTGCATGATTCGCAGGAGGATCTCGGGGGTAGTCGCAGCGCTCGTGGCACCGCTTTGCTGGGGGGCCACGGCGCTCGCCCAGGGCGACCCCGGCGCCGCCGCGCCGCCGCCGGACGCCGCGCCGCCGCCGGCCGCGCCGCCGTCGGAGGGCGCGGGGACCCCGGCCGGCGCCCCGCCGGCCGAGGACGCCGCGGGGCTCGACGAGCCGAGCCCGTCGCGCCCGCCGCCGGCAGGGAAGGGCGTCGTGTGGGGCGTCGTCACGGACTCCGCCACGAAGGAGCCGGTCTTCGACGCCCAGGTGTCGGTCGTCGGGACCAAGCTCAAGGTCATCGCGGATCTCGACGGCCGCTACCGCCTGGAGCTCCCGCCGGGGAGCTACCAGCTGCGGGTCTGGTACGAGGCGTACAAGCCCCAGCGCGTGCAGGACGTGCGCGTGGCCGCCGGGCAGGTGAGCCAGGTCGACGTCGGCCTGGAGCCGGATCAGCAGGTCGAGGACGTCGTCGAGGTCGAGTTCGAGCCGGAGCGGGCGAGCGTCGCGGCGCAGCTGCTCATCCGGAAGAACGCGGCCCACGTGGGCGACGCCGTCGGCGCGAAGGAGATCGCGAAGACGCCCGATCGCAACGCCGCGGAGGCCGCGAAGCGCATCGTCGGCGCGACCGTGGTGGACGGCAGGTACGTGTACGTGCGCGGCCTTGGCGAGCGCTACACGAACGCGCTCTTGAACGGCGCCCCGCTGCCGAGCCCCGAGCCCGACCGGCAGGCCGTCCCGCTGGACCTCTTCCCGTCGCTGGTCCTCAGCGACATCACCGTCGTCAAGACGTTCACCCCCGACATCCCCGGCGATTTTGCGGGCGGCTCGGTCCAGATCAACACGCGGGAGCTCCCCACCAAGCTCCTCTTCCAGGCCTCGCTGTCGCTCGGGCTGAACTCCCAGGCGACGTTCCGGGATCGCCTGAGCTACGACGGATCCGGGACCGACTGGCTCGGGATCGACGGCGGCGCCCGCGCCCTGCCGGACGAGATCCCCGACTACAAGGTGGTGCGCCTCGGCCCCAAGCCGGGCGGCGGCACCATCTCCAGGGACGAGATGACGGCCTACGGGAGGGCGATCAACTCGTCCATGGCGACGACGCGGTCGTTCACCCCGCCGAACGGCAGCGGCAGCGTGGTCGTCGGCGACACCCTGAAGCTCGGCGGCGAGCAGCGCCTCGGCTACATCGCCACCCTGAGCTACGGCCGGAAGTTCTCTCCGCGCGAGAACGAGATCCTCGGCGTCTTCGATCCCCATCCTCAAACCGGCGAGCTCGTTCGCGTCAGCGAGATCACGACGGGGAGCGTCCGTGATCAGGTGTCCTGGGGCAGCTTCGGCAGCGTCACCTACAACCCGGATCAGGACCATAAGGTGACGCTGACCGGGCTCCACAGCCGTTCGTCGGACGACCTGGCCAGCCAGGCCGACGGAAACCCGAGCAGCGGGGACAGCGCGTTTCGCGACACGATGCTGCGGTTCATCTCGCGATCGCTCACCCTGGGTCAGCTCCAGGGGGAGCACCGCTTCGGGGCGCTCGGCGGCGGGACCGTCGACTGGAAAGCATCGCTCTCCCTCGCGACGTCCGACGAGCCCGACACGAGGGAGACCGTCTACATCCGGGATGACGCGAGCGGCGCCTTCTCGTGGGACGAGGGCACGCTGAGCGGCGCGCACTTCTTCAGCGACATGACGGACACGAACTTCGGCGGGCAGCTCTCCTACACCCAGCCCCTCGTCCGCGGCGACACCCCGACCCGGCTGAAGGCGGGCGGTCTGCTCAACTTCCGAGAGCGCGAGTTCAACACGCGCCGGTTCCGGTTCAAGCAGCGCCAGGGCGCGGATCCGATTTTCCTGCGCCAGGAGCCGGAAGCGCTGTTCTCCGACGAGAACATCGGCTCGGTGCTCGAGCTCGAGGAGATCACGCGCCAGACCGACTCCTACACGGCGAACAACAACCTCTACGCGGGATACGTGATGACCGACACCGCCGTGACGCGATGGCTCCGCGCGGTGCTCGGCGCCCGGATCGAGGCCTCCTCGCTGTCGCTGAGGGCGTTCGACAGGTACTCCCCGGCGAGCCCCGAGACCAACGTCGAGAGCGACAAGATCGATCTCCTGCCCGCGGCCAACATCGTCGTCAAG
This sequence comes from Sorangium cellulosum So0157-2, assembly GCF_000418325.1. GTDB lineage: Bacteria > Myxococcota_A > Polyangia > Polyangiales > Polyangiaceae > Sorangium > Sorangium cellulosum_D. Next base: position 8,749,371 of record NC_021658.1, on the reverse strand, counting down.
GCGACCTCGAATTCGAATGTCAGGCTCGGCGTGGCCAAGACGCTGGCTCGGCCCCAGCTCCGCGAGCTCAGCCCGACCCTGTATCAGGAAGGCTACAGCGGCAGAGAAGTGCAGGGCAATCCTGAGCTGCGACGGACGAGCGTCGTCAATGGCGATCTTCGCTTCGAGGTCTTCCCGACGGCCGGAGAGGTGGCTGCGGTCAGCGTCTTTTACAAGCACTTCCAGGAGCCGATCGAGGAGGTCATCATCCCGAACAGCGGCAGGGGCAGGCTCACCTACGTCAACGGAGACGCCGGCTACGTCGCCGGCGTCGAGCTCGAGCTCAGGAAGGGCCTCGGCTTCATCTCCCCGCTCCTGCGGGAGATCACCGCGCTCGGCAACCTCACGTTCGTGACGTCGGAGGTGACGATCGATCCCGAGGTCAGAGTGGGAGGGATCACCATCCAGAGCAGCCCGAAGCACCCTCTCCAGGGGCAATCCCCCTTCGTCGTGAACCTGGGGCTCGACTACACCGGAGAGTCGACCGGCACGAGCGCTCGGCTCCTCTACAACGTGTTCGGCGTCCGGCTCAGGAGGGTGGGGAGCAACCGGCCGGACGAGTACGAGCAGCCGCGGCACCAGATCGACCTGACAGTCGCCCAGCGCCTCGGCGAGCACGTCGAGCTGAAGCTGGCCGGCGAGAACCTCATCGACGCTCCGGTGCGCATCACGCAGGGGAGGGAGAACGACGAGGACAACATCGTCAATCAATACAGCAATGGGACGACTCTGACGTTGAGCGCCTCGTACACCTATTGAGCGCGTGCCATTGAATCGTCACGCGGCGATCGTCGCGATTTCGCGCGCATGATTCATGGTGGCTCGCCAGGAGGTAAATAACATGCGTACATTCGGAATTGCCTTGGCTTGCGTCTCGGCGCTCTCCGTCGCGGCGCTCGCCGCGTGCGGCGACGACGACTCGGTCTCCCCGACCTCGACCGGCACCTCGGCCACGAGCGGATCCGGCGGCGGCGACGGTGGTGGCGGCGACGGCGGCGGCGGCGGCGACGGCGGCGGCGGCGGCAGCACCGCCGATTGCTCCGCTCCGGTGGAGGTCTCCGAGGCGATCGACGCCGACGCGACGTGGACCGCCGACAAGTGCTACCTGATGAAGGGCATCGTCTTCGTCGAGCCGGGCGCCACCCTGACCATCGAGCCCGGCACGACGATCATGGGCGAGAAGGTCAGCCTCGCGACGCTCGTCGTGAAGCCCGGCGCGAAGATCAACGCCAAGGGCACCGCCGACGAGCCCATCGTGTTCACGAGCCAGGGCGAGAAGGGGGACCGCGCCGCGGGCGACTGGGGCGGCGTCATCCTGCTCGGCGAGGCGCCGATCAACGTCGAGGGCGGCAAGGCCACGGTCGAGGGCATCACCGGCGAAGGCACCGAGTACGGCGGCGACGAGCCGGAGGACGACAGCGGCGTCCTCGAGTACGTGCGCATCGAGTTCAGCGGGATCCTGCTCTCTCAGGACAACGAGGTGAACGGCCTCACCCTCGCCGGCGTGGGCTCCAAGACGACGATCGATCACGTGATGGTGCACCACACGCTCGACGACTGCTTCGAGTTCTTCGGCGGCACCGTCAACGCGAAGCACCTCATCTGCGCGCAGAACGGCGACGACGGCATCGACTGGGACCTCGGCTACGTCGGCAAGCTCCAGTTCATCGCCGTCCAGCAGGACCCCTCAGTGGCCGACGACACGAACGGCTTCGAGGGCGACAACGACGCCGACTCGTCGACCAACACGCCGGTCAGCGAGCCGACGATCTACAACGCGACCCTGTGCGGCAAGAACAAGGACGTCGACAAGCAGCAGTACGGCATGCTGCTCCGCCACTCGACGAAGGCCCATATCTTCAACACGATCGTGACCGGCTTCGAGGCGGGGGTGGACCTCCGCGACGAGCTCACCGAGGTCGAGCTCGCGAGCTCGATCTTCTTCGGCAACGTCGAGGCGAACATCGCCTACGAGGAGACCGACGCCAACGAGACCACCGCGTCGAAGCTGGACGACGACGACGACGACGGGGCGGACGAGATCGCGTGGTTCGAGGGCGAGGCGTCCAACAGCGCCGAGGATCCGGGGATCGCCGGCTGCTTCGCCGCGAAGCCCGACTTCCGGCCGGAGGCCACGCTCGCCGAGAACGCGGCCACGCCGCCCGACGACGGCTTCTTCGACGCCGAGGCGAAATACATCGGCGCCTTCAAGGCGGATGACACCTGGGCGACGGGCGCCTGGGTCTCGTTCGACGCGAACTGACGCCGCGCCGTCCGCGTCGGCTCCTCGTCGCGTGAGGGGCGGACCGGATCCGTGGCGAGAGAAATGACGAAGGCCGGCGCATCCGCCGGCCTTTATCGTCGCGAGCGTCGCGGCTCCGCCGCAGGCGCTCAGCGCACGCGCGGCGTGAACCCGGACACATGGCTCCGGTGCTCGCTGCATACGCCTCGCGCGTCCGGGTTGTCCTTGAATGACACCCTCCCGCACACCTCGCAGATGCAGAGGTGTGCGCGATAGAACTCGCGATCGAGCAGGATGTCGGCAGCGAGCAAACTGAGCACAATGTCGCCGAGGAAGTCGATCTCGCGCGGCGAGGCGACCCAGACGGGACGGCCGCCCACCGCGGCCCGGCGGACCCTGCCCCCGTAGATCGCCGCGTTCAGGAACCGATCGTCGGTGACGGGCGCGATGAGGCCCCGCAGCGCCGTGATGACGCGCCCGCGGGCCTTGTGGATCAGCTCCTCCAGGTTGCTGCCGCCGTCGGCGCGCGGGTCGAGCATGACCGGCGTCGCGCCGGGCTCGCGCACGATCTGGGGGCGCTTCATCAGGCCCGGGGCCACGAGGTGATCCGCGAACCAGTCCTGGAGGTCCTTGAGCGTCCACTCGGAGGCCGGCCACTCCAGGAACTCGAGCGCGCCGCGGAGGCCGCTGATGCTCTGGAGGCCGGGGTGGGTCGGGAAGCTCGGCAGGGTGCGGGCGGTGTGCAGACGCCGGGGTGAGCGGCGGCCCGCTTCGTCGATGGTGCGGCCGGAACCCATGTTCACCTCGAGGGCGGTCCCCCGGTCCCGATGGATGCGAGCTCTTGCAGAGGCCACCATACCGACCAGACAAGCACAACTCGTGCCGAGCCTGGCGAACGGGACGACGTTGATTTCCCAGGAGTTCTGCCCAGCTAGCTCGAAGCGATCGAGGGGGATGGCCGGCCACTGGCCGGCCAGGTTCTTGAACAGGTAAGATAGATCCTGATGGACCACTCCACCGTCCGCGTCTCGGTCCCGCCTGAACCCTCGGTCGCCGAGCCCGTTCCCGGCATCGTCCTGATTTTCTCGGGGGATCAGCCGCGATGCGCGCCGATCCCGCTCGACCGCGGCGCCGTGGTGCTGGGTCGCGGGGGCGTGGCCGGCGTGCCCCTCGTGGACGACTCGCTCATGTCGCGGCGACACGCGCGCATCGCGTACGACGGGGCCGCGTGGACGGTGGAGGACCTCGGCAGCACCAACGGGACGTCGGTGAACGGCGAGCCCATCCGCGGCGAGGTGCGGAGGGACGCGATCCAGGTCGTCGGCGCGGGGACGTCGGTGTTCCTCGCGCTCGCGGACATCCGGAGCTTCGCGCGCGGCGCGGTGCGCATCGAGAAGGAGAGCGTCCTCGGGCCCAGGCTGCAGCTGGTCTACGACACCATCATCCGCGCCGCGGCCGCGGGCGACAGCCTGCTCGTGACGGGCGAGAGCGGCACGGGCAAGGAGCTCGCGGCGCGCGCCTACCACGAGGCGGGGCCGCAGGCGCGCGGCCCGTTCGTGGCCGTCAACTGCGCGGCCATCCCGGAGGGCCTGGCCGAGCGGCTCCTCTTCGGCGCCCGGCGCGGCGCCTACTCCGGCGCGACGCACGACACCGAGGGCTACGTGCAGGCCGCTCACGGGGGCACGCTCTTCCTCGATGAGGTCGCCGAGCTCGACGCGGCGGTCCAGGCGAAGCTGCTCCGGACGATCGACACCCGGCAGGTGCTCGAGCTCGGCGCGGTCGCGCCTCGCCCGGTGCAGATCCGGATCTGCGCCGCGACGCACGACCTGCGCGCGCGGGTCGCCCAGGGCCGCTTCCGGGACGATCTCTACTACCGCATCGGTCGGCCCGAGGTCCGGCTCCCGCCGCTCCGGGAGCGCCTCGAGGAGATCCCCTGGCTGCTCACGCAATGCATGAAGGCGGTCGGCGCGGCTTATGGCAAGGCGCCGCCGGCGATTCACCATTCGATGATCATCGCGTGCGCGATGCGCCGCTGGCCAGGGAACCTGCGCGAGTTCGTCGGGGAGGCGCGGCGCGCCGTGACGCGCGCGCTCGACGAGGGGCGGCGCACGGTGGAGGCCAAGGATCTCGATCCGCTCGCGGGCGTCGGCCTCGGCCCGGAGGCGACGGATTCGCACGCCCGTCAGACAGGGGGCGACGTCCGGCCGGGCCCCTCGCGCCCGAGCCAGGCGCCGCCCGAAGATGAGATCGCCGAGGCGCTTCGCCTCGAGCGAGGCAATGTGTCTCGCGCCGCCAACAGGCTCGGCGTGCACAGGAATCGAATCCGACGGTGGCTCGAGAAGAATGGCGTGGATCGCTCCCACTTCGCCGAGGGGAGCGAGCTGTCCGATAACGACTGATCCGCTCGCCGGGCGCTGTATGCACAAGTACAGGAGTACGTCAATGGCGGCATTTCATCGCGGGGGAGCGCTTGCCCGCCGCGCTCCCGCGTCGCTGCCGGCGTCGCTCCGGGCGTAGGCGGCTGAGGCCGATAGGGCGGTCGTTCCATACATTGCCTCCACCAAGCGCTCTGGCCTTCAGGGCGATTGCGGGCCGAAGCGCCGCTCTCCACCGGAAGCAGGCCCGGCCGGTCGAGGAGCACGGTCGTCGCAGGGTTGCCTCCATCCGGCGACGGAGCGCGGGCTCGATCGACCGAAGACCCATGTATAGGGACTTTACAGAGCTGGTTATGCAGGTTGTAATGTAGTGTGTAAGCCCCGTCTCCCAGCGAGGTGCTGTCACGATCACGGTCACGTCAACGAGTCCGGCGCGCGCGGCGCGCCAGGTCGGAGAGCACGATGCGCTCTAAAGAGAGCAGCGGTGAGGTGCGCCGAGCCCTGTGCCCGCGCCCGGCGGCGACGCCGCGGCGCGCGCGCCGCGCGTCCTGCGCCCACGGCGCCGCGCGGCTCGCGGTCCGCTCGCGGTCCGCGGCGGGCGGGGGACTCCCCCTGCGGGGCGGCGGCGGTCGCCTCGTACGGTGCCTACGAAAGCCTACGTCTGCCGCCGGAAGGTGGGCTCGGACGTCCCGAGGCGCGCGGGGGAGGGGCGCGATGCACAATCATGATCTTGCACTTGACCGGACGAGCGGCTTCATCGATGTACAGAGAGTTGTCTGTCGGGCCCTCGTGCGAGCTCAGGTCCCGTCGCGTCACGGGCGGGCGCTGCGCTTCGCGGCGTTGCCGCGGGCGCGCGGCTGCCGAGCGCCTGTTCCCGGCTCGCCGTCGGGCTCTCCCGCAGCGACATCAGCAAACATTGAACCCCCCGGCTCCTGCGAGGTAGTCGACGTCATGCGTTCGCGCTTGAAATCGGCCCATCGTGGAGAGCCCAGCCAGGACGGCGGGCTGCCTGGTTGAACAGCCCTGGACACCATGAACGCGATCCGTAGACACGCATCGGCCGAAGAGGCGTCTGTCAGCCTACGAGCGCACATCGAGGGGCCCACCAGCTCGGCCGCGTCCGGCCCGGGGCTCGGACAGCAGCCGAGCTCGGGCACCCGGCAGACCCACTCGCGCCGCCGCCCGTTCCTGAGCCGCCTCCTCTCGGCGGGCGAGGCGATCGACGCAGGGGACCTCGAGCGCGCGCGGGCCCTCGTGGAGGGCATCCTGCGGGCGGAGCCCGATACCGGTGACGCCTCGGAGCGCATTTCAGGCGTGTTCGGCCGGGCGTTGCTCGCCCGCCTGGACGGAGATCGCTCCGGCGACGGCAACCTCTACCTGCGCAGCGCTGGGCCGCGGGACATGCTCGCGGCGTTTCAGCTGCTCGTGCACGCGACGCCGCTCATCCGTTTCGGATACCTCAGCGCGAACGCGGCGATCGTCGAGGCGTTCCAGAACGAGGAGGAGATCCACGTCATCGACATCGGCGTCGGGGGCGGTACGCAGTGGCCGTTCCTGCTACACCGGCTCGCGACGCGGCCCGGCGGCCCGCCGCGCGTCCGGCTGACCGGCATCGACCTGCCTTGTCGGGGCCCGGATCCCGAGCAGCGGCTGCGGTGGGCGGGCGCGTTCATCGGGGGATGGGCGGAGCGGCTGAAGGTCCCCTTCGAGTTCCACGGGGTCGCGTCCTCGGTGGAGCGCGTCGACTGGAGCCGTATTGCGTCCCGCTCGACGGCGCCCATCGCCGTCAATGCGGCGTTCGCTTTGCACCACGTACCCGACGCCTCGGTGCACCCGACCGCGAACCGCGACACCATTCTCACGAGGATCCGCGCGCTGTCGCCGCGCGTGCTGACGCTCGTCGAGCCGGACGTGGAGCACAACGCGCTCCCGTTCCTCCCGCGCCTGTCCGAGGCGATCGGCCATTATTATGCGGTCTTCCAGGCGCTCGAGGCGCTGCTCCCGCCGCACATCGCCGCGCGCGAGACGATCGAACAGGTCTTCTTCGGGCAGGAGGTGATGAACGTGGTGGTGGGGGAGGGGGCCGCGCGGGTCGAGCGGCACGAGCGCCGCGGCGCCTGGCAGCGCCGACTCCGCATGAACGGCTTCGAGCCGCTGCGCGTCTCGCCGCACGAGTCGATGGTCCGCGGAGGGCTCCGCCTGAACACGGGGTTCGACGTGCGCGCGGACGAGCCGGCGCTCCTGCTCATGCGCAACGGGGTGTCGATCGTGGCCGCGTCGGCGTGGCGGCCGCGGCAGGTGCCGCCGCCGTCGCGGTTCATCTCCGGGCTGTTCCGCCGGACCGGCTGACCGCTGCCTCGCCGGGGACGCCTGCGGCGCGGGCGGCCCGTCGCGTCAACGCCTCAGGCTGGCGAGCGCCGCCCAGAGCGTCAGCGCGCCGATCGCGAGGCTCGCGAGGACGAGCCAGAGCGCGCCGCGGCCGGGCGGCGCGAGGGCCCGGAGCTCGCTCGCGAGCTCCGAGAAGAAGCCGAGGCAGCGCCAGACCCTGGGCCGTCCGCCGCGAGGGGGCAGGGGGCTCAGCCCGTGACGTCGGACCATATCGAACAGCACGGAGCCGCGCTCCTGGGCGCGCGCGAGGCGCTCCAGCATCTCGCGACGGCAATGAGGGCAGAACGCCGACGCATCCTCCTCGATGCCGTCGAGGCCGAGCTCCAGCAGCTTCTGCTGCTCCCAGCTCTCCCTGGCTTGGCGGGCCTCGTCCGAATCGTCCGTCGGGCGGTCGTGATGGTGTGGGCTGTCCTTGGCGCTCATCGATGCTCCTGATCCCTGCCGCAACCTGCGACTCCTACGAGGATCTATTCCAGTCAGCCGGGGGGATTTCTCAGGCGTCGTGCTCGGGGGAGCAACCGCAGCCCGGCCGACAGCGCCGAGCTGGCGCCGTTCACGCGAGGGGCGCTCGCGCTCGCGCTCGCGCTCTCCGCTTTACGGACGCTCTGAGAATTTCGTTTCGAAATATCGAGGATCTCCGAGCCTGAACCTGGGGTGTCCTGGGGCGCGTCGTTGCACAGCGATCTGTGGCCGCAGCCGCGCACCTCGGGAGTTGGGACGCCGTCGAATCGAAGCAGCGCCCGCCTGGACGCGCGCGGCGCACGGCGCGGTCGGGCCCGCGCCGAAGGCGTTGCGGCCGATCGAGCGCATCCCGAGTCACCCGCGGTCGCAGACGAGCACCACCGGCGCGGCCCCCTGGGCAGACGGACCGCGGTTTCACAGGCAGGGGACGCAGGCGGACGCCGTACCGGGTTGAAGGTGGGCGCCCTACCAGGTCGAGGTGGGCCGAAGGGAGGTCCCACGAGGTGTATAAATGTCGTGTAATGTATGTGTCACTGGGCTCGGGACCGAGCTCAGCGGGTCACGAGCACCTTGAGGGCGCCCGGCGCTGCCGCGGCCCGCAGCGCCTCCTCGGCGCGCTCCAGCGGGAGGCGAGCCGACACGAGCGAGCGCACGTCGACGGTCCGGGCCGCCAGGGCGCGCAGCGCGGGCTCGAACAGCCCGCAGCGCGAGCCGACCACGGTGATCTCGTGGATGACGAGCTCCGCCAGGTGGACGCTGGAGAGCCCGGCGACGGTGCTCTTCAGCACGAGCGTTCCGCGCGGCCGGGTCGCGCGGACCGCCCTCATGAACCCCTCGGCGGTGCCCGTGGCCTCGACCACGAGCTCGGCCGGCTCGCCGGCCCAGGCGCCCTGAGGAGGCGCGCCTCCGCCGGCATCGGCGGAGGCCAGCGCGGCCGGCCGCACGAGCTCGGTCGCGATGCCCCGCGCGCGCAGCAGGGCGAGCTTCTCCTCGTGCTTGCCGACCGCGAGGACGCGGGCGCCGGCCTGGTGCAGCACCTGGGCGATGAGCAGGCCGAGCTTCCCGTCGCCGAACACGAGCGCCGAGGTGCCCGGCGCCACGCGCACCTGCTCCAGGATCTCGAACGCCGCCGCGAGCGGCTCGGTGAACACCGCCTCCTCGTCGTCCACCCGGTCGTCCACGGCGTGGAGGTTCGCCACGGGCACCGCGACGCGCTCCGCCAGCGCGCCGTCGGCGCCGGCGATGCCCATCACCGTGCGCGTCGGGCAGTGCCGCCCCAGCCCGCGCGCGCACGCGTCGCAGCGGCCGCACGCGAAGTTGATCTCCCCGACCACGCGACGGCCGCGCCACGCGGCGGGCCCCTCCGCGACCTCCCCGACGAACTCGTGGCCGAGCGTGCCGCGGAAATCCATGTAACCTTTGGTGATTTCGAGATCCGTGTTGCAGATCCCCGCGCACCGCACCTCGACCACGGCCATGCCGGCCGCGATCGAGGGCGGGGCGCGGTCGGTGACGCGCGCCGCCGTGCCGTCCCAGACCAGCGCTCGCACGGACGAGCCTAGCCCGCCGCGAGCGCCAGCCGGCGCTTCGCCGGCTGCATCAGGTACGCGTCGACCGCCTCGGCGGCCTTGCGCCCCTCCGCGATCGCCCACACGACGAGGCTCTGGCCGCGCGACATGTCGCCGGCGGCGAAGACGCCCTCCACGCTCGTGCGCCCGCCCGGGGCCTTCACGTTGCCGCGCTGGTCCATCGCGACGCCGAGCTGCTCGAGCAACCCCTCGCGCTCGGAGCCGACGAAGCCCATCGCGAGCAGGACGAGCTCGCACGGGATCTCGAACTCGCTCCCCGGGACGGGCACGAACTTCCCGCCTTCCAGGCTCACCCGCGTCGCCTTGAGGGCGCGGACGTTCCCGTGCTCGTCCCCGGCGAACCCGGTGGTCGACACCGACCAGTCGCGCTCGCCGCCCTCCTCGTGCGAGGACGACGTGCGGAGGATGAGCGGCCACGCGGGCCACGGGTTCGTGAGCGAGCGCTGCTCGGGCGGGCGGGGGAGGAGCTCGAGCTGGGTCACGTGCGCCGCGCGGTGGCGATGGCTCGTGCCGAGGCAGTCCGAGCCGGTGTCGCCGCCGCCGATGACGACCACGCGCTTGCCCGTCGCGAGGATCGCCTCGCCGTCGGGGACCACGTCGCCGGCGACCCGCTTGTTCTGCTGCGTCAGGAAATCCATGGCGAAGTGGATGCCCTTGAGCTCCCGGCCCGGGACCGGCAGGTCGCGCGGCCGGCGCGCCCCGCCGCAGAGCACGATGGCGTCGTACTGCTCGCGCAGCGCGTCGCCGGTGACGTCGACGCCGCAGTGGACGCCCGTGCGGAAGGTCACCCCCTCGGCCTGCATCTGCTCCATGCGGCGGTCGATGAGGTGCTTCTCCATCTTGAAGTCGGGGATGCCGTAACGGAGCAGGCCGCCGATGCGATCGTCGCGCTCGAAGACCGTCACGTCGTGCCCCTTGCGCGCGAGCTGCTGCGCGGCCGCGAGGCCGGCCGGGCCCGACCCGATCACCGCGACCTTCCTGCCCGTGCGCTGCTTCGCGATGACCGGCGCGACCAGACCCCGCTCGAAGGCGCGATCGGCGACGCCGCGCTCGACGTTCTTGATCGTGACCGGCTTGCCCTCGATGTTCAGCACGCACGCCGCCTCGCAGGGCGCCGGGCACACGCGCCCGGTGAACTCGGGGAAGTTGTTCGTCGCGTCGAGCGCCGCGATCGCCTCGGGGAGGCGCTCGCGGAACATGTGATCGTTCCAGTCGGGGATCAGGTTCCCGAGCGGACACCCGTCGTGGCAGAACGGGATGCCGCAGTCCATGCACCGCGCCGCCTGATCGCGCAGCTCGGGGTCGGGGATCGGGAGCTCGAACTCCTGCCAGTCGTTCAATCGCTCGGAGACGGGCCGCTTCTTGATGTCGACCCGCTGGATCTCGAGGAAGCCTCGTACCTTACCCATGGGCGGCCGACCTCTCTCCCGTGCTCGCGGGACCCGCGTTGGCGGGGATGTAACGTCCAGTGGAAACGTAGGGGGTGGAGGGTGAAAGGAGGGACACGATCCCGCTCGACGCGTCGGCCCCGTTCGTCGCGGGCGACGCCGCGGCCTCGAGGGCCCGCCGGTACTCGCTCGGGACGACCTTCACGAACTTCGGCAGGACCGCCTGCCAGGAGTCGAGCAGCTCGGTCGCCTTCCGGCTGCCCGTGCGCCGCACGTGCTCCTCGAGCAGCGCCCGCACCGACTCGGCGTCGGCCGCGGTCATCGTCTCGAGCTGCACCATCTCCTTGTTGCAGCGCGCCTCGAACAGGGCGTCCTCGTCGAAGACGTAGGCGAGCCCGCCGCTCATGCCGGCGCCGAAGTTGCGGCCGGTCGTGCCGAGGATGATCACGGTGCCGCCCGTCATGTACTCGCAGCCGTGGTCGCCCACGCCCTCGACGACGGTGGTGGCCCCGCTGTTCCGGACCGCGAAGCGCTCGCCGGCGCGGCCGTTGAAGAACGCGCGGCCGCTCGTCGCGCCGTAGAGCACGACGTTGCCGACGATGACCTGATCGTCCGGCTTGAACGGCGCCACGCTCGGCGGGCGCACCGCCACGACGCCGCCCGACAGGCCCTTGCCGACGTAGTCGTTCGCGTCGCCCTCGAGCTCGAGCGTCATGCCCTGCGAGGCGAAGGCGCCGAAGCTCTGGCCGGCGCTGCCGGCGCACTTCACGACGATGCTGTCCTCGGGCAGCCCGGCGCTGCCGTGGCGGCGCGCGATCTCGCCGCTCAGCATGGCGCCGATCGTCCGGTCCGAGTTCCGCACGCGCGTCTCGATGACGACGGGCGGCCCGCCGTCGATCGCGGCGCGCGCCTGCTCGATGAGCTTGAGGTCGAGCACCCGGTCGAGCTTGTGGTCCTGCGGCTCGACGCAGTGGTTCGGGCTCGTGAGGGCCTCCTTCGGGCGGTAGAGCACCTCGGAGCAGTCGATCTTCCTCGCCTTCGCGTGGAGCCCGGTGCGCCGCTGCACGATGCAGTCCGAGCGCCCGACCATCTCGGTCAGGGTGCGGAAGCCCAGGCTCGCCATGATCTGCCGGAGCTCCTCCGCCACGTAGAAGAAGAAGTTGATGACGTGCTCCGGCGCACCCGTGAACTTCTTCCGGAGCTCCGGGTCCTGCGTGGCGATGCCCACCGGACAGGTGTTGAGGTGGCACTTGCGCATCATGATGCAGCCCGTCGCGACGAGCGGCGCCGTGGAGAAGCCGAACTCCTCGGCGCCGAGCAAGGCGGCGAACGCCACGTCCCGGCCGGTCATCAGCTTGCCGTCGGTCTGCACGATGGCGCGGCCGCGGAGCCCGTTCATCACGAGCACCTGGTGCGCCTCGGCGAGCCCGAGCTCCCACGGCACGCCCGCGTGGTGGATCGACGTGAGCGGGGAGGCGCCGGTGCCGCCCGAGTCGCCGCTGATCAGCACCACGTCGGCGTGCGCCTTCACCACGCCCGCGGCGATGGTGCCGACGCCCGCCTCGGCGACGAGCTTCACGCTGATGCGCGCCTTCGAGTTGATGTTCTTCAGGTCGAAGATGAGCTGCGCGAGATCCTCGATCGAGTAGATGTCGTGGTGCGGCGGCGGCGAGATCAGCGTCACGCCGGGCGTCGAGTGGCGCACCTTCGCGATCACCGCGTCGACCTTGTGGCCCGGGAGCTGGCCGCCCTCGCCGGGCTTGGCCCCCTGCGCCATCTTGATCTGCAGCTCGTCCGCGTTGACGAGGTACTCGGCCGTGACGCCGAACCGCCCCGACGCGACCTGCTTCACCGAGCTCCGCTTCGAGTCGCCGTTCGACAGCCGGATGAAGCGCGCCGGGTCCTCGCCGCCCTCGCCGGTGTTCGACCGCGCGCCGATGCGGTTCATCGCGACGGCGAGGGTCTCGTGCGCCTCCTTCGAGATGCTCCCGAAGGACATGGCGCCCGTGGCGAAGCGCTTGACGAGCGAGGCGGCGGGCTCGACCTCCTCGATCGGCACCGGCGGGCCCGCGGGCCTCAGGTCCCACAGCCCGCGGAGCGACATCGGGTGCTCCTGCTGCTCGTTGATGGTCGCCGCGTACTCGGCGTAGCTCTTCGCGTCGTCGAGGCGGACCGCCCGCTGGAGCGACGAGATCGACTGCGGCGTCCAGAGGTGCCGCTCGCCGAACACGCGGAAGTGGTGGTGGCCGCCGACGTCGAGGTGCGCGCGCGCCCGCTCGCCGTACGCCGCCTGGTGGCGCGCCAGCGCCTCCTCCGCGATCTCGCGCAGCCCGACGCCGCGGACGCGCGACGCCGTGCCGGTGAAGTACGCGTCGATGACGATCTGGTCGATGCCGATCGCCTCGAAGATCTGCGCGCCCTGGTAGCTGGACAGCGCGCTGATCCCCATCTTCGACATGATCTTCAGGATGCCCTTCTTGAGGGCCTTCACGTACCGCGAGCTCGCCGCGGACGGCGACAGGTCGGGGCCGAGGGTCTTGTCGCGGCACATCGCCGCGATCGACTCGAACGCGAGGTACGGGTTCACCGCGCCGGCGCCGTAGCCGATGAGCAGCGCCATGTGGCCGACCTCGCGCGCCTCGCCGGTCTCCACGATGATGCCGGCGCGCGTGCGCGTCCCCTCGTTGATGAGGTGGTGGTGCACGGCGCCCATCGCGAGCAGGCTCGGGATGGGGGCGAGCGTCTCGTCGATGCCGCGGTCGCTGAGGATGAGGATGCTCGCCCCGTCGGCGATCGCGCGGCTCGCGTCCTTGCAGAGCTTCGCGAGCGCGCTGCGCAGGTTGTCCTCCGGGTCGCCGTCGACCGAGAAGTACATGGGCAGCGTGGCCGCGCGGAAGTCGGGGAAGACGTTCTTGCGCAGCTTCGACAGGTCGTCCTGCGTGAGGATGGGGTGCGGCAGCTCGAGCATCCGACACTGGCGGGGCGTCTCCTCGAGGAGGTTGCCCTCGCCGCCGACGCAGCTCACGAGCGACATCACGATCTCCTCGCGGAGCGGGTCGACCGGCGGGTTCGTGACCTGCGCGAACAGCTGCTTGAAGTAGCGGAAGAGCAGCTGGGGCTTCTCGGAGAGGACGGCGAGCGGGATGTCGATGCCCATCGAGCCCACCGGCTCCTCGCCGAGGGTCGCCATCGAGGCGAGGATCATCCGCTGGTCCTCGTCGGTGTAGCCGAACGCCTGCTGCAGGGTCCGGAGATCCGAGTGCGGGATGGTGTAGAGGCTCGGCACGTCCTCGAGGGCGCGCAGGTCGATCTTGTTCTCGGCGACCCACGCCGCGTACGGCTTCTGGGTCGCGACGCGGCGCTTGATCTCGTCGTCGCTGACGACGCGGCCCTCGCTCGTGTCGACGAGGAACATCTTGCCCGGCTGGAGGCGCCCCTTCTGGATCACGCGCGCCGGCTCGATGTCGAGCACGCCGAACTCGCTCGCGAGCACGACGAGCCCGTCGCTCGTCACGACGTACTTCGCCGGGCGCAGCCCGTTGCGGTCGAGCGTCGCGCCGATCAGCCGTCCGTCCGTGAAGCACAGCGCCGCGGGGCCGTCCCAGGGCTCGATGAGGCAGCCGTGGTACTCGTAGAACGCCTTCTTCTCGGCCGACATGTCCGGGTCGAGCGCCCAGGCCTCGGGCACGAGCATCATCATCACGTGCGGCAGCGACCGGCCGCTCGCGAGCAGGAAGTCGACAACGTTGTCGAGCGCGGCCGAGTCGGACCCGCCCGCGCGGATGATCGGCTTGAAGTCCTCGATCGCGCTCGCGAACACATCGCTCTTGAGCAGCGCCTCGCGCGCCGACATCCACGCGGTGTTGCCGCGGAGCGTGTTGATCTCGCCGTTGTGCGCGATGACCCGGTACGGGTGCGCGCGCTCCCACGTGGGGAAGGTGTTCGTCGAGAAGCGCGAGTGCACCATCGCGAGCCGCGACACGGTGCGCTTGTCGGACAGATCGGGGTAGAACGCCGCGACCTGCTCCGCGAGCATCAGGCCCTTGTAGACGACCGTCCGCGACGAGCAGGAGGCGAGGTAGAAGTCGTCCGAGTGGGCGGTGCGGCCGGCGCGCTTGCGGATCGCATAGAGGACCTGCTCGAAGGACTGGCGGGACGCGACCCTGCCGATGAACAGCTGGCGGATCGCGGGGCGCGAGTCGCGCGCGACCGGGCCGATCGCCCCGTCGTCGATGGGGACGTCGCGCCAGCCGAGGACGCGCTGGCCGTGGTGCACGACCGCCGCCTCGAGGATCGCCTCGCACTGGCGGCGCCGGGACGGGCTCTGCGAGAAGAACGCCGTCGCGACCGCGTAGTCGCCGGGGGGAGGCAGCGCGATGCCCAGGGAAGCTAGGGAGGCGGCGTACAGCTCGTGCGGGATCTGGAGGAGGATGCCCGCGCCGTCGCCGGTGCAGGGGTCGCAGCCCGCGGCGCCGCGATGGGTTAGATTTTCGAGGATCTCGAGCGCTTGGCAAACGACCTCGTGCGTCGCTTCACGGCGGAGCGTGGCGACGAATCCGAGACCGCATGCGTCGTGTTCGAAAGCCGGATCGTAAAGACCTTGTCGTTGGGGCAGAGGCATGGTGCTGACTTCACACGCGCGTAGCACATGTTGCACAAGGATTGGAGCCCTAGTTAATGCGGCGCGCCAGCTCACCCGGAACCGGGCGCAAAACCCGGGGGGAGCGGCCCCCCTCTCCCCGGGCTGGGTGGCCCGCGGGGGGCGGCGCGCGGCAGTGGACGCCCGTCGCCGCCCGTGGTGAAGGTGGGGATGGCCGGCCTGCTGGCCCGGCCGCCGGCGATGTGTCATTAGCATGAAGCTCTTCGCACTCAGTGATCTCCACGTCGGCTATGCGGAGAACCGCTGGGCCCTCGAGCGCGTGACGCCGCGCCCGAACGACTGGCTGATCCTCGCCGGCGACCTCGGGGAGACGGAGCAGCACCTGCTCTACGTGCTCGACACGCTGGGCCCCCGGTTCAAGCAGCTCGTGTGGGCGCCGGGCAACCACGAGCTCTATACGATGCCGAGTGAGCGGGGCGGGCCGCGCGGTCAGGCCCGCTACGATCGGCTTGTCGAGCTATGCCGGAGCCGCGGGGTGATTACGCCCGAGGACCCGTACGTGCTTTGGGAGGGCGAGGGCGGGCCCCACGTGCTGGCGCCGATGTTCCTGCTCTACGACTACAGCTTCCGGCCGGCCGACGTGGCCGAGCTCGACGCCGTGGCGTGGGCGATGGAGAGCGGCGTCCTCTGCAGCGACGAGGAGCTGCTCGACCCGGCCCCGTACGCGAGCCGGCCTGAGTGGTGCCGGGCCCGCCTCGCCGAGACCGAGGCCCGACTCGCCGCGATCGAGGCGCACGCCACGGTGCTCATCAACCACTTCCCGCTTCGGGAAGAGCTCGTGCGCCTGCGGCACATCCCGCGCTTCTCGATCTGGTGCGGGACGCGGCGCACGCACGACTGGCACACGCGCTTCCGCGCGCGGGTGGTCGTCTCAGGCCACCTCCACATCCCCCGCACCGACTGGATCGATGGTGTTCGTTTCGAGGAGGTTTCGTTCGGCTACCCGCGCCAGCGGCCCATCGGCCTCACCGCCGACAGCTGCCTTCGGGAGATCCTGCCGGGGCCCGCGGCCGCGGCGCCGCTGCCAGGGACGGCGTAGATGCTCGAGATCGGCCCCGGCATCGCGCACCTCTGGTACGTCTTCTGCGAGCCGATCCGCGACGAGGCGCTGCTCGCGGCGTACCACCGGCTGATGGCGCCGGACGAGGCGGCGCAGCAGGCGCGCTTCCTGTTCGCCGAGAACCGGCACGAGTACCTGCTCACGCGCGCGCTCGTGCGCACGACCCTCTCGAAGTACGCGGACGTCGCGCCCGAGGCATGGACGTTCGTCCGGAACGAATTTGGCCGGCCGCAGATCGCGGGGCCGCCGGGGGTGCCGCCGCTGCGGTTCAACCTGTCGAACACGCGGGGGCTCATCGCCTGCCTGGTCGCGCTGGACCGCGACGTGGGGGTCGACGTCGAGGACACCGAGCGCTCGAGCAGCGCGGTGGACATCGCCGACCGCTTCTTCTCGCCCGCCGAGGTGCGCGCGCTGCGCGCGCTGCCGCCGGAGAGGCAGCGCGCGCGCTTCTTCGAGTACTGGACGCTCAAGGAGTCGTACATCAAGGCGCGCGGGATGGGGCTCGCGATCCCGCTCGACCAGTTCTCGTTCCACCTGGACGACGGACCGTCGATCGGCGTCTCGTTCGATCCGCGGCTCGCCGACGATCGCTCGGCCTGGCAGTTCGCGCTCTACCAGCCCTCGGCGCGGCACACGATGGCCGCCGCCATCCGCACGGGGGGCGCGCCTCCGCTCTCGATCGAGCTCCGGGAGACGGTGCCGCTCCGCGATGGATGAGCGGCGGCCCCGGCCGCCCGCGCGGCGCCGTCAGTCCGGCCGCGCGATCGAGAGCTCGACGTTGCGCCACGACGGCTCGCCGCTGCCGTCGCTGCCGAAGCCGGAGGTGACGTCCACGACGGCGCGGCGGCGCCCCTCGGCGGCGACCGCGTCGCCGTCGACGGCGTAGTCGAGGGCGACCCCTCGGATCGCGACGGAGCCGTTGTCCTCGTCCCAGATCTCGATGACGCGGACCTGGTGGGGGTAGTCGGCGAGCGCGGAGGTCTCGAGCTCCCAGTAGGCGTGTCCGCCGCTCGGCGTCACCGGGGTCACGCGGTGCACGTGCGTGTGGCCCGCGAGGTGGAGGAGCACGTTGTCGTAGCCGCCGACGAGCGACTGCCACGCCTCGACGGTGAGCGCGCCGGGCACGGCGGGGGTGCCCGTCGCGGCGAAGGAGCCGTCCCCGAGCAGGCGCGACGCGTGGTGGGACGCGAGGACGACCCACCTGCGATCGAGCCGCGCGCGGTCGAGGGCCGGGCGGATGAACCGGTCGACGTCGTCCTGGAGGATCACGCCGCCCGGGCCGCCGGTCTCGGCGGCGGTGTCGAGCACGACGACGCGCACGGGCGTGTCCTTCACGTCGAACTCGTAGAACGCCTTCCCGTACGCCTGCTCGTCGGGCCCGATCCCGTGCCCGTCGCCCGCCGCCGCCAGGTGATCGAGCAGCGCGGGGCGGCTCAGGAGCGCCCTCCGCGGATCGGGGACGACCTCGCCGGTGATCACCGGACCGCCGGGGAGCGCCCAGCTGCGCGTCCCGCCGTCCGCGATGTTCCCCGTCGCGATCGCGGCGCGGGTGTCGACCGGGAAGTTCCCCTGGTGCAGGACGTCGTGGTTGCCGGTCACCCAGCGCCACGGCACGAGCAGCCCCTCGGCGACGAACGGATCCTTGGGATCGTTGTCCGGCCCCTGGACGGGGTCGTCGTCGTCGCCCGAGTCGCACTCGACGCGCTCGGCGCCGTCGAGGATGGCCGTGAACCACGCGATCTCGTTGGTCTGCGCGCTGTCGGCGTTGTCGCCGCCGAGCAGCACGAAGTCGAGCGGCGTGCTCCGGTGGAACGCGTTGATGGTGCGGACGGCGGCGTTGAGGATCCGGCACTCGTGCCCTTCCTGCGGGCGGAAGGCCGAGCCGATCGCGGGCGAGTCGAAGATCGCGAGCCGCGCGGGCGACTCGTCGTCGGCGAGCTGGGTGTCGGCGAGGTGCACGAACCGCGTGAGCAGCCTCGGCCGCGGGCCGCGCGGCGGCGGCGGCGCGCCGTCGAGCGTCGCCGGCGCGAGCGGCAGCCCCGGCCCGATCTCGAGCTCGCCGTAGCCCTCCGCGAGCATCTGCTCGATCTTCGCCGGCACCGCGGGGTTCCTGTCCGGCGGATCGACGACCGCGGCGCGCGGCACGAGGGTGCGCTCGGTCGTCAGCGGCGGCGCGTCGGCGAGCGCCGGCAGCGGCGTCGGCGCGGGCGTGGGACCGACGGACTCCTCCGCCGCGCAGGCCGCCACGAGCGCGAGGCAGAGGACCGCCGCGGGGCCACCTCGGCGCACGCGCGCGCCGAGCGATCGGACGAGCTCCGCCGTCATCGTGCTCCCTGCTCGTGTCTGGCTCATCGCTTCCTTACATGACAAGACAGCAGCGCCTGATCAAGAAATGTTCATTCGAGCGGTAGCGCTCGTGATGTCGATCGCCATCAGGCAATGAAAAGAGACTTTCCGGAATGCGGGTTAACCACCCCACGTGACACGGCTGGCGCCGCGCGGCGTCACGTCGATGCGCACGGACGGGCTGAACCATGGTAGGGCGGAGCCGCGGCCAGCGCGCCGGCGGCTGCTAGGATGCGGCGCGTCCGGGCTCCGGGCGCTCCTCTCGAGGTCATACATGGTCCTTTCGCGATTTGTGGGCTTCGTGCTCGCGGCGGTGGCGCTGGCGGGCTGCGGTGAGCCCGATCCCATCATCGAGACCCATTACGGTGCTTACGAGGGGGACGCCTATCCGGATCGGCGCCCGAAGATCACGGTCCCGGAGGGGGGCATGGGGGTGGTGAGCGATAGCCGCTCCGACACGCTCTCCCTCATCTCGCTCGCGACGGGGGAGCGGTTCGGCGTTTACCCGGTGGGCCGCGATCCTGTGACGGTCGACGGGCCGCACCATGTCGCCGTGGATGCCCCGGGGAACGCGGTCTATGTCGCGCTGTCGTACCCTGTCCTCGCCGGCACGATCGGCCCCCACGCGAGCCACGGATCGAGCGCGATGGCCGGCTATGTCCAGAAGCTCGCGCTCGACGACATGCGCGTCCTCGGGCAGGTGCGCATCGAGCCCAACCCGGGCGACATCGTGATCTCCGAGGATGGCGGCCGCGTGGTCGCCTCTCATTACGATCTCAAGCGCGCGATCGACAACCCCCAGGACATCGAGGCGGCGCGCTCGTCCCTGGCCGTGATCGATCCCGACGAGATCTCGCGCTCGGGCTCGGCCCAGCCGGTGCTCATCCCGACCTGCATCGCCGCGCACGGGATCGCCCTCTCGCGCCCCGACGGCGCCCGCGCCTACGTCGCCTGCGAGGGCGAGGACGCCCTCGCGGTCGTCGACCTGACCGACCCCGGCGCCGAGGTGAAGCGCGTGCCCGTGGGGCCGAGCCCGGCCGTGTGGGTCCCCTCCTACGCCCCCTATGCCGCGGTCATGTCCCCGGATCAGAAGACCATCGCCGTGAGCAACACCAGGAGCCGCGATGTGCGCTTCTTCGACGTCGCGTCGGAGTCGTTCAGGGAGCCCCACTCGATCGTGACGCTGCAGGGCGCGCCGTACTTCGTCGCGTGGACCGCCGACGGGAGCCGCCTCTACGTGCCGACCCAGGCGCCCGACGCGATCGCGCTCATCGATGTGGCGAACGGCAACGCCGAGCTCGCCTACCGCGATCTCTCCGGGGACTGCGAGAAGCCGCACGTCGTGGATTACGACGGGGGAGACGGGCTCTTCCTCGTCTGCGAGGGCGATCAGACCGAGACCCCCGGCAAGGTGCTCCGGCTCGATCCCGAGACGCTGGAGACGCGCAGCGAAGCCGACGTGGGCCTCTTTCCCGACGCGTTCGTGCGCGTCGCCGCGGAGGCTCCGTGAGGCCGCGCGCCCTCGCCCTCGCCGCGCTCGCCGGCGCGGCGCTCGCCTCCGGCTGCACGGGCGATCCGGAGACGAAGATCGTCGACGCGACGGCCGTGGAGCACGGCGCGGCGCTCTTCCGGGACCCCTCGGTCGCGGAGACGCGCTTCAATCGTTATTCGTGCTCGACGTGCCATGAGGCGATCGCCGGGGAGGCAGGGGACGCCATGCTCCCCGGCGCCCCGCTCGCCGGCGCCGTGGATCGCCCGTATTACTGGGGTGGTCAGGAGGTCGATCTCCTCGGCGCGATCAACCATTGCCTCTATTACTTCATGACCAAGGACCTGCCCTGGGCCGCGGACGATCCCGCTGCCCAGGCCATGTACGCCTACCTGGAATCGCTGCCCAGCGACGGCGACGCGGCCGAGGCCGTCCCGTTCACGCCGGTCTACGGGCTGAGGGAGCCGCCGCCCGGCGATCCGGGGAGGGGCGCGCTCATCCACGATCGCGCCTGCGCCTCGTGCCACGGGCGCGCTCGCTCCGGGGAAGGGCGGCTCGTCGAGCGGGCGCCGGCGCTGCCCGATCAGACCCTCGAGGAGCACCCGCTCGGCGAGTACACCGAGCGCGAGCGCCGGCTGGTCTTCGTCGAGAAGGTCCGCCACGGCGGCTTCATCGGCTACGGCGGGCAGATGCCGCCCTTCTCCCTCGAGGTCCTCTCCGACGAGCAGTTCGGCGATCTCCTCTCGTTCTACGCGCTGCCCTGACGCCGCCCGTGAAGCGCCCCGAGAAAGCCGCGAGGATCGCCGAGATCCTCGATCGATTGTACCCGCAGCCGGCCATTCCGCTGGTCCACGAGGACCCGTATTCGCTGCTCGTCGCGGTGATGCTCAGCGCGCAGACCACGGACAAGATGGTCAACGCGGTGATGCCGGCGCTCCTCGCGCGCGCCCGGACGCCCGCCGAGATGGCGGCCGTGCCGACCGAGGAGATCGCCGAGCTCATCCGGAGGATCGGGTTCGCGCCCACGAAGGCGCGGCACCTGAAGGCGCTGAGCGAGCGGATCGCGGTCGAGCACGGCGGCGTCGTGCCCGCCTCGTTCGAGGCCCTCGAGGCCCTGCCGGGGGTCGGTCACAAGACCGCCTCGGTGGTCATGGCGCAGGCCTTCGGTCACCCCGCCTTCCCGGTCGACACCCACATTCACCGGCTCGCGTCTCGCTGGGGGCTGTCGTCCGGAAAGAACGTCGTCGAGACGGAGCGCGACCTGAAGCGCACGTTCCCGCCCGAGCGGTGGAACAAGCTCCACCTGCAGCTCATCTACTTCGGCCGCGAGCACTGCCCGGCGCTGCGCCACGACACGGCCGGCTGCCCGATCTGCAGCTGGGCCGCGCGCCGGCGTTGAGGCGCGGCGCTCGCTGCATGGCTTATCGGCGCCGGCCGGCCACCGCTGCCGGCCGGCCCGGCTCGGCGGCGACCCAGCGCGCCCGGGAAGGCGGCAGGCTATCCGGAGCGCCGGCGGCCGTCAAGCTGGGAGCACCACCCCGGCGGCGGCCTGAATGCGGCGGCGGGGGCGTGCGGCGCGCCGCGTCGCGCCGCGTCGCGCCGTTCGGTTTCGGGCGCGACCTCGTGCGGTTCCGGGTCGCCGCGGGCGTGCGGTTCGAGTAAGGCAGCTCTGTGGCAAAGATGGGATTTGAGATCATCGGGACCGGGCACTACGTGCCCGGCGAACCTGTCACCAACGACGACCTCGCGCGGGTGATCACGACCTCCGACGAGTGGGTTTACCAGCGCTCCGGCATCCACCAGCGACATTACGCGCCGGACGGAGTCGGCGTGAGCGATCTGGCGTGCGAGGCGGCGAAGCGCGCTATCGAGTCCGCGCGAATTTCACCGTCGGAGATCGATTACATCCTCTTTGCCACGATGACGCCGGACTACATCTTTCCCGGCTCCGGGGCGCTGCTCGGCGCGAAGCTCGGCATCCCCGGCGTCCCTGCGCTCGATATCCGGCAGCAGTGCGCCGCGATGCTGTTCGGCCTCCAGACGATCGATGGGCTCATCCAGACCGGGGCCGCCAAGACCATCCTGTTCGTGGGCGCCGAGGCGCACGCCGGCTTCATGCCCTGGGAGGACTGGGGAGCGCTCGACCCGAAGAACGGCCGGTCCGCCACGCCGGAGGCGCGGGCGCGCGCCGACCGCCACCGGAACCTCGCGGTCCTGTTCGGGGACGGGTCGGGCGCGCTCGTCCTTCGCGCGACAGATCGCGACGCGGGCCTGCGCGGCAACAAGATCTGTTCTGACGGGCGCTTCGCCGAGCTCCTCTACGTCCCCGGGGGCGGCTTCCGCTCGCGGCCGTACTGGAAGCAGAGCTCGTTCGAGGACGACGCCCACATTCCCCGCATGGACGGCCGCGAGCTCTTCAAGTTCGCGGTGACAAAGCTCCCGGCGACCGCGCGAGAGCTCTGCGCCTCGCAGGGCGTCACGATCGAGCAGATCGACGTGTTCCTGGCGCACCAGGCGAACGGCCGCATCAACGAGCACATCCGCAAGGACCTCGGCGTGCCGGTCGAGAAGCTCCCGAGCAACATCGACCGATTCGGCAACACGAGCGGGGCCACCGTGCCCATCCTCATCGACGAGGAGATGCGCGCCGGCAGGGTGAAGAAGGGCCAGCTCGCCATGGTGCTCGCGCTCGGGACCGGCGTCCACTGGGGCTGCGCGCTCTGGAAGCTCTGAGCTGAGCGGCTGTACATAAATCGCCGGCCCGGCGCCCTGCTGGGCCTGGCACCGTTCTCGCTTCGCCTCCGGGCCGGCGGAGGGGTGCGCCGGTCTGAACCGTCAGATCCCGCCGGATCCTCTGGATCCCGCGCGCCTCGGCCGCCTGAGCAGGGAAGGAGCGCGGCGGGGGTGCACAGCGCGAATCAGCTTGTGCGGTCCGTGTACGACCGGATCGCGGAGCGGTACGACGACCAATGGGGGCGCCACATGAGGGAGCCGCAGGATCGGCTCACGGCGGGGCTCGGGCTCGCCCCCGGCGCGCGGTGCGCCGACCTCGGGTGCGGCACGGGGATCGAGACCGTGGAGATGCTCCGGCGGGTCGCGCCCGGCGAGGTCGTGGGCGTCGACTGCTCCGAGGAGATGCTCCGGGCCGCCCGGGCCCGCGCCCGGGCCGCCGGGCTCGCGCTCTCGACGATGCGCGCGGAGGCCGAGCTCTTCATCCGCCGCGCGGAGGCGTCGAGCTTCGATGTCGTCACGCTGCGCTTCTGCCTCGCCTACCTGGACTGGCGGTCGGCGCTGCCGTGCCTCGGGCGGATGGTCCGGCCCGGCGGTCGCGCGGGGATCCTGACGAACCTCTCGAGCAGCACGCCGCAGGCCTACGCGGTCTATTGCCGGATGGTCGACGAGCTCAACCTGGGACGGGTGGAGCTGCCGGTCCCGGACAGCCCCGGGCAGGTCAGCGAGGCGCTCCAGCGCGGCGGGCTCCGCGCCGTCGAGGCGTGGACCCACCGGTTCCGGCTGTGGTTCGGCTCCGGGGCGCAGGTGGCGAGCTGGCTGCAGGAGAGCGGGTTCGTGACCCACGCCGCCCTGCGGGAGTTCCCTCCGGAGGTGCTCCAGCCGCTCTGCGACGAGTTCGCGGCCCGGCTGGAGGCCTACCGGGAGCCCGACGGCATCCCGCTCGACTTCGAGCTCGCCGGCGTCATCGCCGCCCGGCGATAGCGCCGCTGCGCGGCCAGCGCGCTGTCGCGCTCGGCAAGGAGCACTGTCGAATTTTCGACCGAGCGCGCCGTGGCGCGTTGCACGCGGCGTTGTCTTTGTTACGTTTGAATCACCGCCTGCGGCGAGCCTCGCGTCGGCAGCGCGGTCCACCTGGCGCCGTCGTCGGCAGGGGAGCCACATCACGGCTCGGCTGCACCGACTCCCCTCCGGCGAGCGTCCGTCGAAAGAAGCGCGAAGGGGTCGCACGAAAGCGGCCCACGAGCAGCGATCAACGGGGAAAACGCGGCGGCCGCGCGGAATGCGCGGCCCTCGAGCGGCGCAGGTGCGTGACACGCGCGACACGCGCTGCTCGATGGCCGCGCGCGTGATGACCGCGCGCGTGATGACCGCGCGTGTGATGACTGCGCGCGTGAGTGCGTGTGTTCGGATGTCGTTTTGCATCTCTCTCGACCACACGGTTCCAGGTTTTTCACTTCACTGGGCGCTACTGGGCGCTACTGGGCGCTACTGGGCGCTACTGGGCGCTACTGGGCGCTACTGGGCGCTAGAGCGCGTCCTTCTCTCTCTCGACGCGCTACTGGGCGCTACTGGGCGCTACTGGGCGCTACTGGGCGCTACTGGGCGCTACTGGGCGCTACTGGGCGCTACTGGGCGCTACTGGGCGCTACTGGGCGCTACTGGGCGCTACTGGGCGCTACTGGGCGCTACTGGGCGCTACTGGGCGCTACTGGGCGCTACTGGGCGCTACTGGGCGCTACTGGGCGCTTGAGCGCCCGTTGGCCCCGATGACGATGACGCAAACTCTTCGTATTGACTCGGACGCACAATTAATGAATTTTGCATACTGAGGTGGGTGTGATCGGAGAACACGGAGCGTCGATCCTCAGAGACACGCCGACCCAGCTTGGGCTCGGCCGATATCGTCCGATTGCGAAGCTAGGCCGCGGGGGGATGGCGGACGTCTTCCTCGCCATGGCTCACGGGCCGGCCTCCGTGAACAAGCTGGTCGTCGTCAAGCGCCTCCGCAGCTTCGCGGACGAGGAGGATCGTCAGGTCCTCATGTTCATGGACGAGGCCAAGCTCTCGGCGCGCATGAACCACCTGAACGTCGTCCAGACCTACGAGGTCGGGAGCGACCAGGAAGGGTACTTCATCGTCATGGAGTACCTGGAGGGCCAGCCGCTGAAGCGCGTCATGAAGGCGGCCATGGATCGGGCGTCCGGCACCGGCGGGCTGGTGCGCGGCACGTGGATCCGGATCGTCGCCGAGGTGCTGCGCGGCCTGCATTACGCGCACGAGCTCTGCGATTTCGATGGCAAGCCGCTCGGGATCGTGCATCGCGACGTCTCCCCGCACAACATCTTCATCACGTACGACGGCGCGGTGAAGCTCGTCGATTTCGGCGTGGCCAAGGCCGCCGTCAACTCCTCCAACACGGAGAGCGGGACCTTCAAGGGCAAGCTCACCTATATGGCGCCCGAGCAGGTCACGGCGGGCAAGACGGTGGATCGCCGGGCGGACATCTTCGCGGTGGGCGTCGTGTTCTGGGAGCTCCTCGCCGGGCGGCGGCTGTTCGAGGGCGATCAGATCACCGTGATGCATCAGCTCCTCTTGGGGAAGATTCCGCGCCTCTCGACCGTCGTGCCGGGGATCCCGATCGCGCTCGACCAGATCGCCGCGAAGGCGCTGGAGCGCGATCCGTCGAAGCGGTTCGCGACGGCGCAGGAGATGTGCGACGTGCTCGAGAGCTACCTGCAGTGGTCGGGCGAGGACGTGCGCGGGGAGTTCCTCGGCGCCTGCATGCGGGGCATCTTCGCGGAGAGCAGGGCCAGCATCCGCCAGCAGATCAAGGCGCAGATCGAGCGGGTGACGAGCTCGATGATGATGAGCGAGGGCTCGGGCCAGGTGACGCTGAGCGGAATCGGCCTCTCGGCGGGCCCCACGAGCTCTCGCTCGGGCAGCAGGCTCCCCTTCGTCGGCGAGCCCAGCAACTCGGGTGTCGAGCGGGGCTCGGGTGTCGAGCGGGGCTCGGGTGTCGAGCGAGCGGGGCTCGGGTGTCGAGCGGGGCTCGGGTGTCGAGCGGGGCTCGGGCGTCGGGCGGGGCTCGGGCGTCGAGCGGGGCTCGGGCGTCGAGCGGCCCAGGACCCCGGTGAGCGACTCGGTCAGCCTGCGCGCGACCACGTCGGTGCCCTCGACGCCCTCGAGGCGCGGCTACCTGCTCGGAGCCTCCGGGCTCGCCGTGCTGGCCGCGGTGGCCGGGGGCGCGCTGCTCGTCGCGAGCAAGCGCGCGCCCGCGGTCGAGCCTCCGGTGGCCGCCGCCGCTGCGCGCGGCGTGGAGGCCGTGGAGGCCGTCGAGAAGAAGCCGGAGGAGGCCCCCAAGGTGAGCGTGGTGATCGCGAGCGACCCGCCCGACGCCACGGTGAGCTGGAAGGGGACGACGCTCGGCAAGACGCCGCTCAAGACCGAGCTGCCCGTGGGCACGCAGGTCGTGGTCGTGTCGCGGTCCGGCAGCTTCGATGAGACGATCATGCTGACGCTCACCCCGGACGAGTCGGTCGAGCGCTCCGTCAAGCTGCGGCCCACGAACTGAACGGCCTAGTCCAGGCGGTCCTCCACGGTCGAGAGCACCCCTGGGGGCGAAGGCGGGTAGGGCGACGCCGAGCTGAGGAGAAGAGGAACCACAGAGGCGCAGAGGGCACAGAGGAAGGAGAGAGAAAGGCCATTTCTCCCTCCTCTGTGCCCTCTGTGCCTCTGTGGTTCAAATGCCTCTCCTCTCAGCGTGCCCGGCGCTCACGGCAGCTGGAGGGGCGAGGTCACGGCGATGATCCGTAGCGGATCTGGGAGATCACCTTGGTGACGCCCTTGGCTTCCAGGGCCTCCTTCACCGCCTCGGTCGCCTCCTTCACGCTGGCGACGTTGCCTTGCAGCGTGACCACCCCGTTGTGCACCGTCACGCTCAGCTTCTTCACCGTTGCGTGGTCGCTGTCCGCGAGCTTGCCGCCCACCTCGTTGCGGAGCGCCTCGTCGGCCTGCCGCTCGCCCGAGCCCTTCGCCTCCTTGGTGGCGACGACCGAGCCGTCGCGGTTGAAGCTGACCTGGTAATCGTTGTCCTTCGCCTCCTGCGTCCACGTGTCGCGCGCGCTCGCGACGGCGCCTCCAGCCTGATCCTTGTCCTTGGCACCGCCGGTCTGCCCCTGCGCCTCGCGGCCTTGCGTTTGCCCCTGCGCCTCGCGGCCTTGCGTCTGGCCCTGCGCCGCTCGACCTTGCGTCTGGCCCTGCGCCTCGCGGCCTTGTGTCTGGCCCTGCGCCTCGCGGCCTTGCGGCGCGCCCTGGTCCCTGGGAGCCGGCGTCGGCGCCGCCTGCTCGCGCGCGCCAGAGCCCCGATCGCCCTTGAGCGCGCCGGTCTGCTCGCCGACCCGGTTCATCTGCTCGTTGGCCTCGCGGCCCACCTCGCGCCCTCGCTCGGCCAGCTGCTCGGCCTTCTCGCCCACGCGCTCGGCCTGCTCGCGCGCCTCCCGGCCGAGCTCCTGGCCCTCCCGCGCGAGCTGCTCGGCCTTGTCGCCCACGCGCTCGGCCTGCCCGCGCGGCTCCTGGCCGGGCTTCTGGTTCTGGCCTTCGGGCGGCGCGATCTTGTCGCCCGTGGCCCGGTCCCCCGGCTCGCGGACCGCTCCCTCCGCTCTCTCGCTCTCGCTCCTGCACGCGGTGCCGACGAGGGCGATCGCAAGGACGGTTGCGCCGGAGAACCAGCGTATTCTGCTCATCGTGCAGCGATAGCTCATGGTGCCTCTCCGGCCGCACACCCAGGCAGGCGCCGTGCCATGAACGCGGTCGATCCCGGCCGCTCGGGAACAACCGCGCGGCGCGCGTGTCGGGACCGCCATGCCGAGACCTTCCCTGGCCACCGCAGAGCGGCGGCGCCGGACGCCGGACGAGCGCTCCGGCCCGACCCATCGTAGGCTCGAGATCGTGAGCGCGGCGCCGCCGGAACCCGTCCTGCCAGACGCCTCGCCCGGTCAGCGCGCCGCGCCCGACCTCCTCTGCCACCGGCCGGCGCTCCGGGTCGACGCGCGGGCCGTCAAGGAGTCGATGACGTTCGCCTTCGCGGGCGGCGCGCCCGCGGGGGCGCTCGACCGGCACGTCGAGTCGGCGTCGTTGCCGGCGTCGACCTGGGACCCGGCCCGCTTCGCGCAGCACGTCTTCCTCCAGGAGCTCATCGTGGGCTGCCTGCACTTCACCAGCGAGGGGCGCACGCGCATCCCGAGCCCGGCGCTGCTCGGCCGCGCCCTCTCCCAGCCGCCGAGCGACCGCGACACGGTCGAGCTCCGGCGCGAGATCTTCCGGGAGCTCACCGGCTCGGAGGCGCTGCGCCGCGACCTCGCGCGCGCCTACGCGGCGCTGCGCCGCTGGGTGAGCCAGCTGGAGACGATCTCCATCTCCCGCCGGGAGGGCAGCCGCCGCCGGCTGGACATCCTCGTCGCCGCGAAGGAGGCGTTCGACGCGCTCGCCGACGGGTTCGCGGGCGCCCGCTCCGGCCTCGCGCGGCTCCCCGCGTTCGGCGCGGCCGTGCGCGAGACCGAGGCGTACCGCCGCCTCGCGGACCTGCTCGCGTACGACGAGGAGCTCGCGACGCTCGAGGTCCGGATCCGCGTCGGCGCCGACGGCCACGTCCGCGATCTCCGCGCCCTGTCGATCCGCGAGAACAGCGAGAACCGCTTCTACCAGTCGCCGATCGGGCGCGTGGTCACGAAGCTCGTGATGCTGTGGCGCGGATACCGGTTCAGCGACGAAGAACTGCTTGCCCGCTACGTCAACGGCGTGTTCGACGGCATCGAGGACGATCTCGTCGCGCTCGTGCAGCTGCTCGGAGATCTCGAGTTCTACCTCGCCGGCCTCGCGCTGCGCGAGCGCGCCCGCGCGGCCGGGCTCGCCGTCTGCCTGCCCGAGCTCGCCTGGCCCGGCGCCGCGCGCGACGAGGCCCCCGGGCGCGCGCTCAAGGGGCTCTTCAACCCGCTCCTGCTCGCGACCTCGGCGAGCATCGTCGCGTGCGACATCGCGACCGAGCACCACGACGCCACCGTCATCGTGACCGGGCCGAACTCGGGGGGAAAGACGCGGCTGCTCGAGGCGCTCTCGCTCGCCCAGATGCTCGGGCAGGCGGGCTTCTTCGTGCCGGCCGCCGAGGCCCGCCTGTCGTCGTGCCACGGGCTCTTCGTGTCGCTGATCGAGCAGGCGCAGGCCGACCAGAGCGAGGGCCGCCTCGGGATGGAGCTCCTGCGCATCCGGTCGCTCTTCGAGGCGATGCAGGTCGGCGACATGGTGGTGCTCGACGAGCTCTGCTCCGGCACGAACCCGTCGGAGGGCGAGGAGATCTTCCAGCTCGTGATCTCGCTGCTCGCGGAGCTCCGCCCCCAGGCCTTCATCACGACGCACTTCCTGGAGCTCGCGGCGCGGCTCGAGCGGGAGCGGCCCGTCGACCGGCTCGTGTTCCTGCAGGTCGAGCTCGACGCGCAGCAGTGGCCGACGTACCAGTTCGTGGACGGGGTCGCCCGGACGTCGCTCGCGCACCGGACCGCGGCGCGGCTCGGCGTCACGCGCGAGGAGCTCGTCGCGCTCGTCGAGCGGAGCAAGCGCGCGCACCGCCGCCGCGGGGTCGAGCCCGCCTGAGCGCGCGCCGGCCGGCGGAAAGGCGCGCTCGCCGGGGGCGGAAAAATCTGGTTGTATGCGCCGCCATGGAATATCGACCTCTTGGCAGAACGGGTCTCCGCATCTCCTCAGTGAGCTTCGGCGCCTGGGCGATCGGGGGCACCTGGGGCGACGTCGACGACAAGGAGTCGGTCGCGGCGCTGCACCGGGCCGTCGATCGCGGGGTGAACTTCTTCGACACCGCGGACGTGTACGGCGACGGCCGGAGCGAGCGGTTGCTCGCGCGCCTGCGGCGGGAGCGGCGCGAGGAGATCGTCATCGCGACGAAGGCGGGCCGGCGGCTGAGCCCGCACACGGCGGACAGCTACAGCGAGGGGAACCTCACGGCGTTCATCGAGCGCAGCCTGAAGAACCTCGAGACGGACGCGCTCGACCTCGTCCAGCTGCACTGCCCGCCGACGGACGTCTACTATCGTCCCGAGGTGTTCGATGTCCTCGATCGGCTGGTGAAGGCGGGCAAGGTCCGCTTCTACGGGGTCAGCGTCGAGCGGGTGGAAGAGGCGCTCAAGGCGATCGAATACCCCGGCGTCCAGTCGGTGCAGATCATCTACAACGTGCTCCGGCAGCGCCCGGCCGAGCTCTTCTTCCCCGAGGCGAAGCGCCGTCAGGTCGGGATCCTGGCGCGGCTGCCGCTCTCCTCGGGGCTGCTCACCGGCAAGATGAGCGCCGCGACGACGTTCGCGGCCGACGATCACCGCAACTTCAACCGCGAGGGCGCCGCGTTCGACAAGGGGGAGACGTTCTCCGGGGTCGACTTCGACCTCGGCCTCGAGGTGGTCGAGGAGCTCCGCCCGCTCGTGCCCGCCGGCGTGAGCATGGGCGCGTGGACGATGCGCTGGATCCTCATGCAGGACGCGGTGACGTGCGTGATCCCCGGGGCGAAGCGGCCCGATCAGGTCGACCAGAACGCGAGCGCGGCGGACCTGCCGGCCCTGCCGCCGGAGACGATGGCGAAGATCCGCGCGATCTACGATCGCCGGCTGCGGGCGGCGGTTCACCACCGCTGGTAGGCCCTCGACGAGGAGCGCCGCGGCCGACCGGCGCCGCGGCGCGGCTCCGCCGGCGGGCCTTGCGGTCCATGTCGGCCGGGAGGTCGGGGCCGATCAGAGGATGCGCGGCAGGAGCCACCCGGCGAAGGAGACCAGGGCGGCCGTGCCGAAGAGCGACCCGAGCCCGCGGATCTCGAAGTCGTCGATGAGCTTGTCCGTCGCCCAGAGCAGCACGGAGTTCACGACGAGGCCGAAGAAGAGGTAGGCCAGGCCGAGCGTGAGGATGGCGGCGGGCAGGAGCGCCACGGCGACCAGGAACTTCACGAGCCATCCGAGGAGGAGGTTCAGCAGCGTGAACACGGCGGCGACGACGAGCGCCGTCTGGGTCCTGCGAATCCGCACGCCGGGCATGAGCTTCGCGCCGATGAGGACCGCGATGCCCGCGGCGATCGCCTGGATGATGAGCGTCTTCATGACCACCTCCCTGGGCCGGCGCCGCTCGCGGCGGGCCGGTGTTCGCCCGTTCTTGGTGACCCAGGTGCGGACCGAGCGCAACCCCACCCGGCACGGGAGGGGATCGCCCGGACGCTTGTTCCGGTTCCGGTGAACAGCTTCAGGTGAACAGCTCCCGGTGAGCAGCCGGGCAGCTCCTGTGGAGAGGCGGCGCGCGCGCTGGTGAACACGCGCGCGCCCGGCGAAGAGAGAGGCGGCTCGCCGCCTCGCCCGATCACTCCTTCGGCTTGTCGCCGCCGAGCAGCTCGCCGATGGCGGGGGCGCCGCCCGGGCCGAGGGCCTGGGTGCTCTCGATGAGGTGGATCAGGAGCTGACGGTTGTCCGTCACCGACAGGTTCTGGAGCTCGAGCGCGCCGATGCGGTCCTCCGGGGTGAAGTAGGCCTCTTCGACCTTCTCCATCGAGAGCTTGTGCGGCGCATAGGCCATGTAGTCGGCGCGCGTGTTCAGGATGCTGTAGTCGTCGCCGCGGCGCAGCTCGAGCGTCACCTCGCCGGTGACGCCGGGCGCGATCCAGCGCGAGAGCGCGTCCTTCAGCATCATGGCCTCGGGGTCGTACCACTTGCCCTCGTAGAGCAGGCGCCCGAGGCGGCGGCCCTGGGTGAAGTACACGTCGAGGGTGTTCTCGTTGTGGATGGCGGACAGGAGCCGCTCGTAGACGGCGTGGAGCAGGGCCATGCCCGGCGCCTCGTAGATGCCGCGGCTCTTCGCGTCGATCACCCGGTTCTCGATCTGATCGCTCATGCCGAGCCCGTGGCGCCCGCCGATCCGGTTGCACTCGACGAACAGCTCGAACAGCGAGCCGTAGCGCTTGCCGTCGATCGTCGTCGGGACGCCGCGCTCGAACCCGAGGGTGACCGTCTCGGCCTCGATGGCGACCTCCGGCCGGAAGGAGGCGACGCCCATGATGGGCTGGACGATCTTGATCCCGGTGTTCAGGTGCTCGAGGTCCTTCGCCTCGTGCGTCGCGCCGAGCACGTTGGCGTCGGTGCTGTACGCCTTCTCCGTCCCCATGCGGTAGGGCAGGCTGTGGCGCTCGAGGTACTCGCTCATCTCCTTGCGCCCGCCGAGCTCTCCCACGAACTTCGGGTCGAGCCAGGGCTTGTAGATCTTGAGCGAGGGGTCGACGAAGATGCCGTAGCGATAGAACCGCTGGATGTCGTTGCCCTTGTGCGTGCTGCCGTCGCCGAAGACGTGGACGTCGTCGTCGCGCATGGCGCGCACGATCGCGGTCGTGGTCACCGCGCGGCCGAGCGGCGTGGTGTTGAAGTATTTCTTGCCGCCCGTCGAGAGGTGGAAGGCGCCGCACTGGATGGCCAGGATGCCCTCGTGGACGAGGGCGTCGCGACAGTCCACCAGCTTGGCGGAGACGGCGCCGTGCTGCAGGGCGATCGGCGGGATGTCGCCGGGGGAGTCCTCGTCCGGCTGCGCCAGATCGGCGGTGTACGCGTGCACCTTGAGCCCGTTGCGCGAGAGCCACGCCACCGCGCACCGCGTGTCGAGCCCGCCCGAGAACGCGATGCCGAGGTGGGTGCCGGCCGGGGGAAGTGAACGGAAGATCCTACTCATGGCGGCGCAGCATAGTCGCAACGCCCGCGGAGGCGCGAGCGGAGATCGCCGGGCGGCGGCGCGCCGGAGAGAGCGGGCCGCCTGGGCGGCGAGGTACTAGGATGGCGGGCGCCGCGTCACGCGAGCTCTTCTCTTCTCCGATTCCGATGAGGTGCACGCCCATGCCGAAGCTTTCGTACGTCGAGATCGCGCGGATCGAGGAGCGCCGGCTGGCGCTCGGCACCTCCTCCGTGGTCGCCTGCGCCGAGCCCATCGCGGGCGGGTGGATGGCCTTCGATGGAGACGGCTCCTGGGGCAACTTCGCCGCGGGGCTCGGGCTCGATGGGCCCGTCTCCAGCGAGGACCTCGATCGCCTCGTGGCGTTCTACGCGGCGCGGGACATGGAGCCGCAGATCCAGGTCTGTCCCTTCGCGCACGAGTCGCTGGTGCGCGGCCTCGCCGAGCGCGGGTTCGCGCTGCGCGAGTTCGAGAACGTGCTCGCGCGCGAGATCGCGCCGGACGAGGATCTCCGCGCGCTGGCGCCGCACGGCGGCCCCGCGGGGCTCGAGATCGTGCGCGTCGATCCGGGCGACGAGGCGCAGGTCCGGGCGTTCATCGAGGTGTCGACGAGCGGTTTCCGGGTCGAGGACGAGCCGCTCACGCCGGCGCTCTTCGAGATCACCCGCCGCGTGGTCGCGCAGCCCGGCTGCGACTCGTACCTGGCGCTCGTGAACGGCGAGCCCGCCGGCGGCGGCAGCGTGGAGATCGCCGGCGACGGCGCCGCGCTCTTCGGCGCCTCGGTGCTCCCCCGGTTCCGCGAGCGCGGCATTCAGCAGCTGCTCATCGTCCGCCGCCTCGAGCGGGTGCGCGAGCGGGGCCGCCGCCTGGCGTGCATCAGCGCGAGCCCGGGCATCCCCACGGAGCGCAACGCCCTGCGGCTCGGGTTCTTCATGGCCTACAGCAAGGGTGTCTTTGTGCAGCGAAAGGGAAACCAGCGATTGCCGACCTGACCTTTCCCCGGCGCCGCAAGGCTGTCCTCGCGGCGCCCCGTGGTTGCAGGCGTGCAGCGCTGCAATTGCAGAAGCGAAACGATCGCCCCGGACGACCCTGCGAAATGCCCGACGACGACGGAATCACGCCATGGCACGCCCGGTGCAATAAGGCAGCCCAGCGTCGCTGGCGTGGCCTTTCCCCCCCCGAGGCCCCGGCGGCGCTTTTTCATTTTGTGGTCTGAAACCGTTCAAACGGTTCAGCCGGCCCGCGAGAGGGGGTGCGCCGCGCGGCTCACTCCCCCTCGCGGGGCCGGGCGATCGAGGCGCCCGGCCCTGCGCCGCCTTATCGCTTTACCGCTTCACCGCGCGCCCCGCGGCGCAGCTCGGCCACCGCGTTGCGCACGAGCCGCAGCCCCACGTCGTCGTCCTGCGAGAGGATCGACTCGGGGTGGAACTGCACCGCGGCCATCGGCAGCTCCGCGTGCTCGATCGCCATCACGACCCCGTCCTCGGTCTCCGCCGTGATCTTCAGGGACGCGGGGAGCGCGTCGCGCAGCGCGTGGAGCGAATGGTAGCGCCCCGCGTGGAACTCGCGCGGCAGCCCCTCGAAGATGCGCCCGCCCAGCACGCGCACCTTCGAGGCCTTGCCGTGCATCGGGTAGTCGAGCACGCCGAGCTTGCCGCCGAAGTGCTCGACCATCCCCTGCAGGCCCAGGCAGACGCCGAACACCGGCAGCCGCCGCTCGAGCAGCGCCGAGAGCGTCCCCGAGAGATCGAAATCGCTCGGCGTACCGGGGCCCGGCGAGAGCACCACCAGATCGGGCGCGTAGGCGTCGAGCTCCTTGTGCGGAAAGCCGGCGCGCAGCGTCACCACCTCGGCGCCCGTCTGCCGGAGGTAGTTGGCCAGCGTGTGCACGAACGAGTCCTGGTGATCGACGAGCAGCACCTTGAGGCCGCCCCCCGGCACCGGGTTGATCGCCGCAGGCGCCGTCGTGGGCACCCCGCGCGGCCTCCGGATCGCGTCGATGAGCGCCGACGCCTTCACGTGGGTCTCGCGCTCCTCCTCGTCGGGATCCGAGTCGTAGAGCAGCGTCGCGCCCGCCCGGATCTGCGCCACGCCGTCCTTGATCCGGATCGTGCGCAGCGTCAGCCCCGTGTTCATGCTGCCGTCGAAGCCGATGAGCCCGACCGCGGCGCCGTACCACGCGCGCGGCGAGCGCTCGTGATCCTCGATGAACTGCATGGCCCAGGCCTTCGGCGCCCCCGTGACCGTGACCGCCCACGTGTGCGCCAGGAACGCGTCGAGCCCGTCGAACCCGTCGCGCAGCCGCCCCTCGACGTGATCGACCGTGTGGATCAGCCGCGAGTACATCTCGATCTGCCGGCGGCCGATCACGCGCACGCTCCCCGGCACGCAGATGCGGGACTTGTCGTTGCGATCGACGTCCGTGCACATCGTGAGCTCCGACTCGTCCTTCGCTGAGGCGAGCAGGCGCGCGATCTGCGCCGCGTCGGCGATCGGGTCGCTGCCGCGCGGGATGGTGCCCGAGATGGGGCAGGTCTCGATGCGGTTGCCCTCGACGCGGACGTACATCTCCGGCGAGGCGCCGACCAGGTACTCGGCCTCGCCGAGGTTCATCAGGAAGCCGTAAGGCGCCGGGTTGCGCTCGCGCAGGCGCTGGAACAGCTCGGTGGGCGCGACGGGGCACGGCTCGTAGAACGTCTGGCCCGGGACCACCTCGAAGAGATCGCCCCGCTTGAACGACTCCCGCGCGACCCGCACCAGCGCGGCATACTCGCCCGGCGCGTACTCGTTCGGCGGCGCGCTGTGGGCGCCCACGTAGGGGCGCGTCGCGCCGTCGCGCGGCAGCCCCTCGGTCGAGCGATCGCCGAACTTGAGCTCGTAGCGCGTGCGCGTCGCCCGCTCGCGGCGGTGGTCGACGGCGACGATCTCGTCGGGGAGGTAGAGGACGAGATCCCGCTGATCCGCCGGGCGCTCGAGGCGGAGCCGGATGGGCTCGAACTGGAAGGCGAGATCGTACGCGAACGCGCCGTAGAGCCCGAAGAGCGGATCGCCCGGGACCCCGAAGAGCTCGATCATCCGACGCAGCACCGAGAAGATGGACGGCTGCCGGCTGCGCAGCTCCTCCGGCACCCGCTCGCCCGCCGGCCGGACCGCGCCGACCACCTCGTCGGGGCGGCGCTCGACGGCCTCGATCGGCTCGTAGCCCCGGAGGGCCTCCTCGATGGCCGGCAGGAGCACGCGCCCGCGCTCGTTCAGCGTGGTGAACCGGAAGTCTCGACCGCGGGAGACGAGCACCAGCGGGGGATCGACGAAGCCGATGTCCCAGCGCGTGTACCGGCCCGGAACCTCGTAGCTCGACGCCAGGACCACGCCGAGGTGGGTGTCGAGCGCCTCGACGACCGGCTGGATCGCGCCGTCGACGGCGAGATCTTCGACCTCCCGCCGGACCGCGACGCCCCTCCGCGTAATGTTGCTCTCTCGTTTCACGACCACGTCTCCTTCTACCTACGCGGCGAGTATACGCGGTGCAGCATACGCGCCGCACCCGCTTCGTCGCCGCGCGCACGGGTTCGTCGGGCACGTCATCCGCGTGTCGCGCGCCGCGCGCGCGCACGGTGCGCGGAGCCTGCCGGCGCGGCGCGGGGGAGGCGCCCGGGCGGCGGCCCTGGGATCACGGGCGGATGATGGCGGCGAGCATGGCCTGGAGCTTGAGCTGCGTCTCGACCAGCTCGGCCTCCGGGCTCGAGCCGGCGACGACCCCGACGCCCGCGACCATGCGGGCGCGCGCGCCGTCGACGGTCGCGCTCCGGATGCCGATGAACCAGTCGCCGTCGCCGCGGGCGTCGACCCAGCCCACGAGCCCCGCGTAGAGCCCGCGGCGGATGCCCTCGTGCGCGCTGAGCCAGGCCTCCGCCGCGGCGCGCGGGGTGCCGCACACGGCGGGCGTCGGGTGCAGCCGCGCGGCGAGCGTGAGCGCGTCCGGCGCCGCCTCCTTGAGGTGGCCGTGGACCGGGGTGCCGAGGTGCATCACGTTGCGGAGGCTCAGGATCGACGGCTCGCTCGGGACGTCGAGCGACGCGCACTCCGGGGCGAGCGCCGCGGCGACGGCCTCCACCACGAAGCGGTGCTCGCGCTGGTCCTTGGCCGACTTCCGGAGGACCTCGGAGAACCGGCGATCGGCGTCGACGTCGGCCGAGACCGCGTACGTGCCGGCGAGCGGGTGCGAGGAGACGGCGCGGCCGCGCCGCGAGAGCAGGAGCTCCGGGCTCGCGCCGAGGAAGCCGTCGACGTGGAAGATCGCGCACGAGGGGTAGAGCGCGGTGAGGCGGCGCAGGACCTCCTCGACGACGATGGGCCGGTTCGCCTCGACGTCGACCGCGCGCGCCACCACGACCTTGGAGAGGTCCCCGTGCTGGATGTCGGCCACCGCGCGCGCGATGCGCCCGCACCACTCTTCGTGCGGGAGCGCCGATTTGAGGGTGAAGCTGTCGGGCGAGCGCCGGTGGCTCTCGGCCCGCTCCAGGTGCGGCGCGGGGGCGGCGCCCTCGCCGACGGTGGTGACCCACGCGGTCCCGTCGGGCGCCACGCCGACGACCTGGGCCGGCACGACGAGCGCCGCCGGCTCGGTCCGGTCGAACGGCAGGGCGCCGAGCGCCACCGGGCCGCAGCCCGGGCGGCCCACGGCGTCGGAGGCGGCGATCGACGAGAGCGCCTCCTGGATCCACGCGACGCCGCCCTCGATGCCGTGCGGCAGCTCCAGGCGGGCGGCGACCCCGTGGGCGATCAGCTGCGCGCTGGGGTGCATCCAGACGCGCGCGCCGTCCCCCGCGAGCGACGAGATGCCGCCGGGCATCCTCGCGAGCGTGTCAGCGTCGAGCCGGACGGTGCGGGCCACGAGCCGTGCCGCGAGGCGGGGGGCATCGGGCGGAGAGGAGAGCGTGAGGGGGGTCATGCACAGCCGTGCGCAGGTCGGTTCGGGCTCGTCCTGCCCGGCAGGACCAGCCTGGAACCAGCAGGCCGAGAGCCCGCGGCTCCAGGCCGGCTCGCGAGCGCCGGCCGCGCAGCATCGGCTCTACCGCCTCCGGAAAGGCTCCGCAAGCGCAAAGCAGCCCGCGTCGAGGGCGCGAGGGCGCGGCGTTCGGCCGCTGAAATCGCGCTTTCGGACGCGCGTCCTGCTTCGCGCAAACGATGCGCGCTCGCGTCGCGAAGCGCAGCGCTCTTCGCCGCGCCCTCGCCCGCGCCCTCGCCCGCGCCCTCGCCCGCGCCCTCGCCCGCGCCCTCGCCCGCGCCCTCGCCCGCGCCCTCGCCCGCGCCCTCGCCCGCGCCCTCGCCCGCGCCCTCGCCCGCGCCCTCGCATCCTCGCGAGCGTGTCAGCGTCGAGCCGGACGGTGCGGGCCACGAGCCGTGCCGCGAGGCGGGGGGCATCGGGCGGAGAGGAGAGCGTGAGGGGGGTCATGCACAGCCGTGCGCAGGTCGGTTCGGGCTCGTCCTGCCCGGCAGGACCAGCCTGGAACCAGCAGGCCGAGAGCCCGCGGCTCCAGGCCGGCTCGCGAGCGCCGGCCGCGCAGCATCGGCTCTACCGCCTCCGGAAAGGCTCCGCAAGCGCAAAGCAGCCCGCGTCGAGGGCGCGAGGGCGCGGCGTTCGGCCGCTGAAATCGCGCTTTCGGACGCGCGTCCTGCTTCGCGCAAACGATGCGCGCTCGCGTCGCGAAGCGCAGCGCTCTTCGCCGCGCCCTCGCCCGCGCCCTCGCCCGCGCCCTCGCCCTCGCCCGCGCCCTCGCCCTCGCCCTCGCCCTCGCCCTCGCCCTCGCCCTCGCCCTCGCGAAGCTCTTCGCCGCTCGCCCCGCGCCGCATTTCCTACTGTCGCGCTCGCCAAACGCCTTGTCGCGGCCGCGCCAACCGCCGTCAGCGCGGAGAGCGGTGCTCCGTCCGCTCTGTGATCCGAGGGCGCTCGCCCTCGGCGCCGCCGGAGCGACGCGGCGAGATCCCTTGCCCCGGAGCGCGCAATTGTTCGATGCTTCCGCGGGCTTCACCTTCGCGGCGCCCGGGAGCGGCGTGTCTCGATAGCTCCGAGGCCCCGGGCATGTCGAAATTCTTCAGGACTGAGCTCAGAAAGGATCCTGCGATGGACCCCACTCGGCAACATGACCCCCGCGCGTGGCGAGCCACAGCGCTCCTCCTCTTCGTCGTCGGGCTGTGCGCCTGTCGCGGCGACAAGAGCCCGCCTGCCGGCGAGAGCCGCCCTCCCGCCGCCGCCACGACCGCGGCCGCGGTCGTCGAGGCGCCGGGCGACACGGCGATCAAGGCGCAGCCCCCCACGGTGCCGAACGCCGCCGAGGCGAAGAAGCACGCCGGCAGCAAGCTCAAGTATTACAGCGAGCCGCTGGGGGTGGGCGCCGAGCTCGACAAGGTGATGGTCAAGCAGTTCCAGCAGGACACCGGCATCGAGGTGACCATCATCCCGAGGCCCAAGGACGCGACGGAGACGTACGCTGTCTACCAGCGCCTCTTCCAGGCGCAGTCCGGGGACGTCGACGTCATGATGCTCGACGTCATCTGGCCCGGCGCCTTCGCGCAGAACCTCGTCGACCTGAACGAGAAGCTCGGCGAGGCCGCCAAGCAGCACATCGAGAGCATCGTGCGGAACAACACGGTGGGCGGCAAGCTCGTGGCGATGCCGTGGTTCACCGACTTCGGGCTGCTCTACTACCGCACCGATCTGCTGGGGAAGTACGGCTACGAGAAGCCGCCGGAGACGTGGGACGAGCTCGAGCAGATGGCGAAGAAGATCCAGGACGGCGAGCGGGCGAGCAATCCGAACTTCCTCGGCTTCGTCTGGCAGGGCAAGGCCTACGAGGGGCTGACCTGCAACGCGCTGGAGTGGATCGCCTCGCACGGCGGCGGCGCGATCATCGAGGACGGCAAGATCACCGTGAACAACCCGGGCGCCCAGAAGGCGCTCGCGCGGGCCAAGGGCTGGGTGGGCTCGATCTCCTCCGCCGGCGTGACGAGCTACGAGGAGGAGGACGCCCGCAACACGTTCCAGGGCGGCAACGCCGCCTTCATGCGCAACTGGCCTTACGCCTACGCGGCCGGCAACGCCGACAAGTCGCCGATCAAGGGCAAGTTCGGGGCGGGCCCGCTGCCGCACGAGCCCGGCCAGAAGAGCTCGGGCACGGTCGGCGGGTGGCAGCTCGCCGTCTCGAAGTTCTCGCCGAACAAGGACGCGGCCATCGAGTTCGTCCGCTACATGACGAGCCCCGAGGCGCAGAAGTTCCGCGCGACCGCGGGCTCGTTCATCCCGACCATCCCGTCGGTGCAGCAGGACCCGGACGTGGTGAAGTCGCTGCCCTTCCTGGCGAACGCGAAGGACATCGCGCTCGTGCCGCGCCCCTCGAACAGCACCGGCGCCCGGTACAACGAGGCGTCGATCGCGTTCTTCCAGGGGGTGAGCCAGGTCCTCCAGGGCAAGGAGCCGAAGGCGGTGCTCGGGCAGGTGGAGCAGCGCCTCACGCGCGCGCTCCGCTGACCCGGCGCCGTCGCGTCGCCCGGGCTTCAACGCCGCACGCCGCACGCCGCGGCGCGGCGCGGCGCGCGGCGTCGGAGCCCGAGATCTCCCGGCCACACCACCTCGCGAGAACGGATCGTCCCATGAGCACGCCGGAGAACAGAGAGGCCACGAGCGCGGCGCCCCGCGCGGACAGCGCGTCGTTCGAGAGGCGGCGCCAGCGGCGCGCCTGGTTGTTCCTGCTGCCGACGCTCGTGGTCGTCGCCTTCGTCGCCCTCTATCCCCTGGCCCAGACGTTCTACCTGAGCTTCACGAACGCGCGCCTCGGCACGGGGGAGCCGGCGACGCTCGTCGGGGCGCAGAACTACGTCGACCTCGTGCAGGACAGCTACTTCCACGACGCGGTCCTGCTCACGGTCCTCTTCACGGTCGTCACCGTGCTGAGCGAGCTCGCCCTCGGGCTCGGCATCGCGCTCCTCGTCAACTCCCAGTTCAAGGGGCGCTCGGCGGTGCGCGCGGCCATGCTCATCCCCTGGGCCATACCGACCGTCATCTCCGCCCAGATGTGGAAGTGGATGTACAACGACGTCTACGGCGTCTTCAACGATCTCCTCGTCAACCGGCTCGGCGTCCTGCCGCGCAACGTCGCCTTCGTCGCCGATCCCGACGTGTCCTTCTGGGCGGTCGCCATCATCGATATCTGGAAGACGACGCCGTTCATGGCGCTCCTCCTGCTCGCCGGGCTGCAGCTCATCCCGAGCGATCTCTACGAGGCCGCGCGGGTCGACGGCGCGACGCCGCTCCAGCAGTTCACCCGGATCACCCTGCCGCTCCTCAAGCCCTCGATGCTGGTCGCGCTCATCTTCCGCACGCTCGACGCGCTCCGGGTGTTCGACGTCTTCTTCGTCATGTTCGGCAACCGGCCGGACATGCAGACCATGGCGACGTACGCCCAGCAGACGCTGGTCAGCGTCTCGAACATCGGCTACGGCTCGGCGATCTCGGTCGCCCTCTTCCTCATCATCGCCGTGTTCATCCTGATCTATCTCGCGGTGTTCCGCACCGAGGAGGCGTGAGATGAACGGTCCTTCAGGTCCTTTGCCGGGCTCGGGGGTGCAGCGCTCGCCGGCGCAGCGCACCTTGCGGGCCCTGTTCTACCTGCTCGTCGCCGCGGTCGTCGTGTTCACCGTCTTCCCGTTCGTCTGGGCGTTCGTCTCCTCCATCAAGCCCGACGACGAGCTCTTCACGACCCCCGTCCGCTACTGGCCCGGGCGTCCGACGCTCGAGAACTACCGCCTCGTGCTGGACAACGGCGAGTTCCAGACGGCGCTCTTGAACAGCGTGATCGTCGCCGTCTCGGTCACGGCCCTCTCGCTCGCCGTCGGCTCGCTGGCCGCCTACGCGCTCGGGAGGTTCCGGTTCCGCGGGCGCAGCGCCGTGCTCTACGTCGTCCTGGCGATGACCATCTTCCCGCAGATCGCCGTCCTCGGCGCCCTGTTCGAGATGATCAATTTCTTCAAGCTCTACAACCAGCTGCCGGCGCTGGTCCTGACGTACCTCATCTTCACGCTCCCCTTCACGGTCTGGGTGCTCACCGGCTTCCTGAAGGCGATCCCGCGCGAGATCGAGGAGGCGGCCTACGTCGACGGCGCGACGCCGTGGCAGGTGTTCACCAGGATCATGCTGCCGCTGTCGGTCCCCGGGATGGCGACGACCGGCATCCTCGCCTTCATCGCCGCCTGGAACGAGTTCCTGTTCGCGCTCTCGTTCACCCAGACGCCGGACAAGCGCACGGTGACCTACGCCATCCAGGCGTTCTCGACGACGACCAGCGGGCTCTACGAGATCCCCTGGGGCCAGACCATGGCGGCGTCGATCGTCGTGACCGTGCCGCTGGTCGTGCTGACGCTGGTCTTCCAGCGCCGGATCCTCGCGGGGCTCACGGCGGGCGCGGTGAAGGGCTGACGGGGCGGCGCGCGGCGCGCCGACACGCGTGTGCCATCCTTAGCTTCCAGCGTGTTGACGGAGAGCGACCCTCCCGTGGTGCTTGAGCAAGGCGTCACGGGCAAACGACGGCAACGGCCAATCTTTGTGATTCGCCGCGAAGCAGTCGAGTATCCGAGCGACGTCCTCGCGAACCCAAGCATGAACTGCTTCGGGGCTCTCGCCAAGAGCGATGGCGATGGTTTTGAATGTCTCGATTCGCACCGCGCAAGCCTCGTGCCCGCCTCCGATCCGGAGGGCGAGCCGAGGCGACGGATTGCCCTGGTATGCGATGGTACAGACCAGATCATACGCGGGTGATAGGCGTGCGCCGATTCCTTGCTCGTCGTAGAGCAGCGACCAGTTCTTGAGGTGCGCGTCCTCGTTTCCGCTCAGGATCATGAACACGAGGCGGCGCACGAACTCCCGTGAGCTTGCGCGATCGATCGCATGGAGAACGGCGGCAACGCTCTCGAAGCGGTGCGCCGAAGCGCGGCGCGCGGAGCTACGCTCGGCGTACTTGTCTTCGGGCTCGACCGCAAATATTTGCGCGAAATCCTCTTGATGGATGCGGCGCTCCCCCTGGCGATCGAAACGTGTGATCGCGAGCGCGTGAGCTCCGCGCAACGCAGGGAGTTCGTCGTAAGCCAATCGGACGTTTGAGAGCGGCTCGAGCCGCGCGTCTGGTACTTCGATTCCGGCGCTGCGCGCCCAGGCTAACATCGACCACTCACACTCCGGCACGCTTTCGTAGTGTACATCGGGCAGCTTTACGATGTAACGACCCGTTGCTGTCTTCGACGGAATCGTCAGGCGGCCATCGACCTCATTCATCGGAAATTTTAGCTGAAAACCCGCGAGCGAGAAGTAGTGCTCGTCTTGGGTCTGAGGCCGCTCTTTCCGGCGAGAGCGTTCGCGTTCGGCCCGCCCGCTCACGCGGCTCGCGCCCAGCGCCTCTACGCGCACTGCGCCGGGCAGGTCGCGACCGAGCTCAGCTAGAAGGTGGAAATCCTGCCGCTCGCGGATTCCGAGGCGCCTTGCGAGGAATGCACGCAGTTGCCCTTGCGGGAGCATGTTGGCGAAGAACGCCGGAAGCGCTTCGCGACCCGTGAACGATCCGCTTCGATCACGGTCCTCGAACCACTGTCCAAGAACCGGTCGAACCGGGAGCTCTAAGTATGACGGCGTGAAGCGAAACGTGCGTTCTCCTGTCGACGCAAGCTCGATCGAGCCGACCTCGATTGCGCCGAGGCAAACCCGAAGGACGTCAGTCATTCGGATGCTCCGCTATCCGCCGTGGCGATGAGGGCGTCGATGGACGGGCGATCAGACTGACCCCACTCGGCCTGCGCGTCGAGCAGTTTGTCGATTTTCTTTGAGAGCAGCTGCGCACGCCGCTCGAGGGCCTCCTCGTCTTGGCCGCGCGAGATGGCGTCCAGGATCGACTCATTGAGAGCATGGCTCTTCCAAACACTGCGGGGGGCCTCGGCCAGGTACGCCATAAGCTCGGTATGCTCGATGGTCGGGTGAAGCAGCCGATTGGCGAGGCTGCTGGCGAGGGGGCTGCGCGAGCGCGGGAACAGCAGTACGAAAGGGTCGTTCTCGCCACGGAATGCGTCTGCCACGTGTACAGGTGTCTCGTCGCGAACGTCGACTGGGTTGAGCCGGAACATCGCAGCGCAGAGAATACGGGTGGCGGCGTAGTTCAGGCGCGCCGCCTCTCGGACTCCTTCTCCGGTGACAATCGCGCGCTGGTGAGCTACCTGCCTGGCTAGCTCCGCCGCGGCACGGCTCTCCGGCTCATTGCGAATGGTTCGCAGCGCGGCGCGGATCGGCGCGACATCGCCTCTATGGAGGGCATTCAGCGCACCGCGCCAGATCCAGCGA
This sequence comes from Sorangium cellulosum So0157-2, assembly GCF_000418325.1. Classification (GTDB taxonomy): domain Bacteria; phylum Myxococcota_A; class Polyangia; order Polyangiales; family Polyangiaceae; genus Sorangium; species Sorangium cellulosum_D. The sequence goes on along the minus strand of NC_021658.1, from coordinate 8,705,473 downwards.
CGGAGGAGGATGCGTGTGCGGTCCTCGAGCTCCGGGAATCGCTCGAAGAACGCGGCTAGCATGACAAATGTCAGCGAGTAGGGGACGAGACGCGCATGGGGGAAGCCTGCTTCCGTCATCATGGCGACCGCGCGCTGGAGCGCGACCCGGACGCGCGGCAGCGCCTTCTTGACGGCGCTCTTGTCCACATCGCTGGCGGTGGCCCGGAGCGGATCTTTCCCCAAGATCACCAAGAGGGCGCGCCGAACGGTCTCGGCCTCGAGCTCACCGAATCCGCTCTTGGCGATCGCACGCACGATGCCGGCGAGGCTCAGCGGGCTTTGCGCTCCTCGGTCAGCAAAAAGCGCGTCGAATACTTCACTTTCAAGCAGACTGTGACCCTGCCGATTCGTGCGGCGAAAAACCTCCCGAGCAACTGCATCGTCATCCGCTTCCAATATGTAGCTGGGCACGTCATACTCGCGCAGCCGCTTTCCTACCGCGATCGCTAAGGCTCGCTCCTTCTTGGGGAGATTGGCGTCGACCAACCAATCCACGAGCTTGGCGGAGTCGATCGCGGTCGCGACCAACAGCCAGTGAGACGGAAGCTCTTTTCGGCCCCGTGGGACGACCATGAATTTCTTCTGGTGAAGATCGTAATACACGGGTCGCAGGTCGGTATCGTCGTGCAGCAGCGCCGCGGCGGCGAGCGTGTGGACCCGCTGCTGGCCGTCGACGATCTCCAGAACGTCTCCCTCTTCCGGTCCCGGGAGCTCGAGCGAGCCGAGGCGAGCAGGCTCGCCGTCCGCGCGCCGTCGGCGGAGCAGCAACGTGCCGATAGGATAGCCGCGTAGAATGCTGTCGAAGAGGGCCACCCGGTCCTCGTCGTCCCACTTGAGAGGCCGTTGAAAGAACGGGGTAGTCAGGCGTCCCTGAGCGACGCTCTCGATGAGTTTTTCGACCTTCCAGTTTTGTGCCGCGAGGCTGGTGTCGAGTGACGGGGGCGACGCGTGACGAACCATGGTGCGATCCTCTCAGACGCTCCGATCTCGGTGCGAATGCGCTTGCAGAGTCGGCTGACAGGCACGCGGCCGGATGTCAAGAGAAAATTGGAATGGGGCGGGCAGAATCCGTCGCAAGTCCCGTGCTGCAAGGCATGACGATGTAGGTCTAGACGAGTTTTCCCGTCCTGCATCGCGACCCGCCGACGAACCGGCGCGTCAGCGGCAGGTGCTCCGTAACAGCACGATCAGAAGATCGGCGAACGCAGCGTCTGTCGTGGCGCGCAGGCGGGCGCTCGGAAGCGCACGCGTGCTGACAGCCGGCCACCGGCGGAGCCACGACGATGCAGCATGCCGCGAGATGGTTCGTCGATCTCGGGCGCCGGATCACGCGCGCCCCCAGGGGAAGCGGAGCCAGCGAGGCCCGTAGGCGGCGCCGAGATCGCGCAGCCCCGAGAGCAGCACGCCGGCGGCCATGAGCGGCAGGATCACGCGGAGGGCGAGCGGCGCGTCCCAGCGGGAAAAGCCGGTGGGCGCGAGCGACCAGCGCCGGAGCTCGGGGAGCAGGTGCGCGAGGGCGGCGCCGTAGACGATGCCCATCACGGCGTGCATCGCCCGCTCGCCCGGGTAGACGCCGCCGAGCGGCCTCCGGACCTCGTCCTCGACGATGAAGTCGCGGAGCGTGATCGCGATCTCCGCGAGGAGGAGCGCCGCGAGCGCCCACGCGGCGAGCCCCTCCCAGCGCACGAAGGGCAGCGAGGCGAAGAGCACCGCGTACACGAGATCGCGGGCGCCGTGCAGCACGAGCTCGGGCGCGGTGCCGGGCACGCCGCCGGGCAGGCGGGCGCGCCACTCGTGGTAGTAGAGCGTGTCGAACGCGCCGAGCGCGCCCTGCACGGCGAGGAGCACGAGCGCCGTGATCACGCGGCGCCCTCCGGCGGCGGCGCGCCCAGCCCCGGCGGCGGCGCGACGGCGCGCGCGGAGGGCGCCGCGCCTCGCTCTTCGCCCGCCACGCGGCCCTCGTACGCGACGAGCAGCCCGGCGATCGGCGCGGAGATCCGGACGTCGACGCGGACCTCGTCGCGCGAGGGCTCGGCCCGCCCCTCGACCCGCGGGGCGAGCCAGCGGGGCAGCGGCAGCCCGAAGCCGCGGAGCCCGAAGGTCGACCGCGCCTGCTCGAACACGAGCGCGCCGCCCTCGGCCCGGAGCCGGAACCAGCACTGGATCGGGCCGAGCGCCTCCACCAGCAGATCCCCCGAGCGCCACTGCGACGAGCAGAGCAGGCGGCCGCCGAAGGTGCGGATCCACCGCTCGCCGTCGCCCGAGGGCTCGACCGCGAGCGTCACGACGACGTCCTCCGCCGCCGCGGGCATGCGCAGCAGGGCGGCGAGCAGGCGCGCCGCGAGCCCGCGGCCGCGGCGCACGCGGAAGCGGCCGCGGGCGCGCGCGCCGCCGGCGTGGAGCGCCTGGACCGGCGGCGCGAGCGCGGCCCACGCGGAGCCGAGGAGGGCAGGGTAGAGGGCAGGCATCGGGGCACCGCGCGTCGCGATCGAGCAGGAGCGCGAGGGCGCCTCGCGCGAACGATCGCCCGTCCGGCGGGACCTCTCGTCAGCCGTCCTCGGGGAGCATCTCGCGCGGCAGCGCGGGGCTCCTCGGGGCGACGACCGCGTCGGCCAAGTCGCGGATCTTGACGAGGAGCGCGCTCTCCGCGTCGCCCTCCGTCTCCTCGCAGAGCGACCGGATCTGCCAGAGCAGCTTGCGCGTGCGCCGCAGCTCGAACACGAGCCACCGTGTCTCCGGCCGCGCCTCCAGCGGGTGGCGCTCCAGGTCGACCTCGATCTCGCGGATGCGCTCCTCGATCTGCTCGCCGGTCGGATAGATGCGGCCGTTCCCGTGACAGTCCTTGCACAGAAAGGGGCCGGCGTCGGTGTTGATCTCGCCTTCGCCGTAGCAGCTCGTGCACGTAACCAGATCGTAGGAGTTCATGGGGCGCCACTCTATCCGATCCTGCGCGCGCGGTGCTCGCGGCCCGCTCCGATCCTGCGCGCGCGGCGTTCGCGGCCCGCTCCGATCCTGCGCGCGCGGCGCCCGCGGCCCGCGTCGCCGGTCCCCTCGGTCGCGCGGCGTGCCGTCGAGCGCGGGAGCGGCGGCGGCGCCCTCCTCGGAGGCGCGCGGCGCCGCGAGCGCCGCTGCATTCCTGCTTCGTCGCGCCGGCCTGGCCGGGGCGGATCGGGCGGTCGTCGCCGTCCGAGATCGCGACGTGTCGGCCCAAGGCCGTCGCGGCCGGCGCGTCCTAATTCCGCTTACGCCGTTCCTTGCGGTAATGGGAGCCCCCGTGACCTGCCCTCATCCCTCGCGCCGGGGTGCGCTGTGCGCCGTCCTGGCCCTGTGCGCCGTCTCCCTCGGCTCGCCGCGCGTCGCCCTGGGCGCCCCGCCGCTCCCTCGGCTCGCCGTCCACCGGGCGCCCTCGGCGGCCGACTGCCCCGATGCGGCGTCGCTCGCCGCCGCGATCGAGCGCGTGATGAACCGGCGCGCCGTCGAGCCAGCGAGCGCGGGCGGCCCGGCCGGCGTTCCCGCGGGGGCCGACGATGCCGCCGCAGGTCCGGGCGGCCTTCCGGCCGGCGCTGGTGGCGCGCCGGCAGGTCCGGGCGGCCTTCCGGCCGGCGCTGGCGGCGCGCCGGCGGGTCCTGGCAGCGGGCCCTCCGGCGCTGGCAGCGCGCCGGCAGGCCCGGGCAGCGCGCCGCCAGCCGCCGGCGGCGCCCCCACGGGCGCCGGCGCGCCCGGCAGCGCCGGCGCCGCCGCCCCGGCGATCGCCGGCGTTGCACCCGAGTTCGAGGTGCACTTCCTCCGCACCGATGCCACCTACACCGCCGTCCTCCAGGCGGGGGGCCGAGCCCGGCAGCTCTCGTCCGAGGCGGGCGCGACCTGCGACGAGCTCGTCGAGGCGGTGGCGCTGACCGTCGCGATCCTGCTCGACAGCCAGCCGGCGCCTCCTCCGGCCCCGCTCCCGGCCGTGCCCGCCCCCCCGCCGGCCCCCGTCGCCGTCCCGCCGCCGCGCCCTCCGCCCCAGGCGCCGCGCGGGGACGTCGCGCTGGAGCTCGGCGCCGCGGGGACCATGGGCATGCTCGATCTGTTCCGACCGGCCGCGGTGGCCGACGTCTCCCTGCGGCGCAGCGCCTGGTCCGCCGGGCTCGGCGCGGTGTGGCTGCCTCGTCAGGACATCGAGATCGCCCCGGGCGCCGTCTCCGTCGGGCTCGTCGCCGCGACCGCGCGCGGCTGCGCGACGCTCCTCGGCGAGCTCGACGGCTTCCGGCTCTCGGCCTGCGCCTTGTCGCTGCTCGGCGCCGTCCACGGCGCGGGCAAGGGGTTCGACCCGGACCGCGAGGCCGCCGCACCCTGGTTCGCCCTCGGCGCCTCGGCCCTCGCGGAAGGGCCCCTCTTCGGCACGCGCGCGCTCGGGTGGGCCGCGCGCGCCACGCTCCTCGCGCCGGTCGTGCGGACGCGCGTCACGATCGAGCGCCGCGCCGGCGCCGAGGTGGGCGCCGCCGTCACCGAGGACCCCGCGCTCGACCCATCGCCGGTCGGGCTGCTCGTCGGCCTGAGCGCCCGCGTGTCGATTTTCTGATGGCGAGGCAGGAGACCCTCCACAGACGGGGTGAGCATGGCGAAGAGCGGCAGGACAGAATGACCTTCGGAGAGGTCTATGCGCAGCATTTCCGGTTCGTCTGGCGCTCGCTGCGACGCCTCGGCGTGCCCGAGAGCGACGCCGCCGACGCGGTTCAGGACGTCTTCCTGGTCGTCCATCGGCGGTTGCCCGAATTCGAGAACCGCTCAAAAGTTACAACTTGGCTTTACAGTATTTGCTTCCACGTCGCCCGCGACCGGCGCAAGCTGGCGCACATGAGGCGGCGCGCTCACGATGACGAGCCGCTGCTCGACTGCGCGGACGACCGGGCCGACGTGGGCGCGGAGGCGGAGCGGCGCCAGGCGATCGAGCTCCTGGAGGCCATCCTCGACGAGCTGCCCCTCGAGCAACGCGCCGTGTTCACGCTCTTCGAGCTCGACGGCATGGGCGGCGAAGAGGTCGCCGAGCTGCTCGACGTCCCGCTGGGGACCGTCTACTCGCGCCTGCGCCTCGCGCGCGACGCGTTCCGCCGCGCGGTCGTGCGCCTGAACGCGCGCGACCAGTTCCGCGTGGGCGGGGCCACGCCCACGAAATCGCAGCCTGTGCTGAAGGCGGCGGCCGTCGACGCCGGGCTCCCGACCCTCGAGCGGGGCCCGGCGCCGCCAGGGCCTTCCTCGATGGTCCTGCCCCTGCCAGGGGTCGAGCGGCGCTCCCTCTGGAAGCGCGCGGGAGGGGAGCGATGAGCGATCCCGTGCGCTGGCTCGATGCCGAGGTGAGCGCGCTCGAGACGGAGCGCGATCTCCTCCGTGCAGCTCCGCCCATGGACCCGCCCGACGGCGCGCAGGAGCGGGTGTGGGCCGCGATGGCCGCGCAGCTCGGCCTCGCCGGAGCCGCCTCGCTCAGCGGGATCCAGGGCGCCGGAGGCGGGGCGCTCTCCGCGAACGCGGGGGGCGCGGCGAGCGCTGCCGCGAACGCCGGGGGCGCGGCGAGCGCTGCCGCGAGCGGCGCGGGCAAGGTCGCCGCCGCCACGTCGGCGGGCAAGATCGCCGCCGCGTCCGCGGGCAAGATCGCCGCCGCCGCGTCCGCGGGCAAGGTGGCGTCGGCCGCAGGGGTCGGCGCTGCGGGCGCGATGGGCGCTGCGGGCGGCGTCGGCGCAGCCGGCACCGCCAGCGCGGCGGCCGCCGCGGGCGCGGCGGGCGCCGCGGGCATCGTGAAGTCGATGCTCCTCGGCGCCGCATGCGGGGGCCTGTTCCTCGCCGGCTATGCCGTCGTGGCCCCGCCGAGCGCGGCGCCGTCGGCTCAGGTCGTCGAGGTCGCGCCCCCGGCGGCGCAGCTGGCGCAAGAGCCGGCGGCGTACGCCGAGGCGGCGCGGTCGGTCGAAGCGCCTGCGCCGGTCGAGGCGGCGCGGCCGGCCGAAGCGCCTGCGCCGGCCGAGGCGGCGCGGCCGGCCGAAGCGCCTGCGACGGCCGAGGCGGCGCAGCTGGGGGGGCGGACCGGTCGCTCGCGCCGGCCAGGCCCCGCACGGCCGCGGCTCCCGCGAGGCCGGACGCACCGCGGCGGGAGCGCGTCGCGAGCGCGCCGCCCGCGGACGTGGCCGAGGTCGCCGAGGCAGCGCCCGCGGAGGCGGAAGGGACGCCCGCGCCCGAGGCGGAAGGGACGCCCGCGCCGGAAGCCGCAGGCGCCGCCCTCGCGGACGGGGCCGCCAGCCCGGCGGCCTCGCGAGAGAGCCGGCTGCGCGAGGAGCTGACGCTCCTCGCCGACGCGCGCGCGGCGCTCCGGCGCGGCGACGCCGCCGGCGCGCTGGTCATCGCCGAGCAGGCGCGGCTCCGCTTCCCGGGCGGCGCGCTGGCCCAGGAGCGAGAGGCGCTCACCATCGAAGCGCTCTGGCACAGCGGCCAGCGCGCGGCCGCGGCGCAGCGCGCATCGGCGTTCCTCCGCGCCTACCCCTCCAGCCCCCACGTCTCCCGCCTCCACTCCTTCACCCACTAGAGGGGGGCTATTCCGCTTCGGATACGGGCCCATCTCGACGTTTTCGGTGCTCGGCGTACAGGAGTACGCCTGCGCGCCGAAAACGCCGAGCTGGGCCCGTCTCCTGTGCGGAATAGCCCCCCTCTGGATGCGCTGGTTGGAAGGAGGGGAGAGGGGCGCGATGCGCGGCAGAGGGATGGCGGGAGGGATACGCGGAGGCATGGAGAGCGCGGGGGGGTGCGTGCTTAGTGTCTCCGTGATTTGAATCCTTGGATCGTGGGGAGCGGTTCTTGCGGACGGGGCGACGTCTGGGGCGCAGGTGGAGGGAGGGGGGCGGGAGGGGGAGCGTGGGATGTTTGTTGTGCGGGAGATGCTTTTTTGAAATGGGGAGCGGGGCGAGCGCCCCTTCACGCTCTATCACAGCAGGCTTTCGGCGGCGGCGCTCGGGGCCGCTCATGGAGGAGCCATGTCATCGAGGCTTTTGAGGACCGTATCGCCCTTTGTCGTCGTGAGCGCCGTGTCGCTCGCCGCATGTCAAGTGGATATCTCGCTCGGAGGGGCGAACACCAGCTCGACGTCGAGCTCGGGAGTCGGCGGCAGCGGCGGAGGCGGCGTCGGCGGGGGCGACACCGCCGTCGGCTCCAGCAGCATCGTCACCAGCACCAGCTCGGGCATGCCAGGCTACGATTGGCCGGAGTTCACGCCGGACAAGGTCGACGTCCTCTTCGTGGTCGACAACTCCGGATCGATGGCGGACAAGCAGCAGATCTTGCGCCTGGCGACCGCCGACCTCGTGTCCAACATCGTCAACCCGATCTGCGTGAACCCGAGCGGCGTGCCGGTGAGCGACGCCGAGCAGCCCGCGACCGGGTTCGAGGCGTGCCCGGCGGGCACCGCGCGCGTGCGCAACCCGGTGCACGACATGCACATCGGCGTCATCAGCAGCAGCCTCGGCGGCCACGGGTCGGGCGCCTGCCCCGCGATGACGTCCCCCTCGAACGTCGACATGGCCCACCTCCTCGCGCGCTCCAACGAGTCGAGCTCAACGAACGATCTGCCGACCTACCTGGACAGGGGCTTCCTCGTGTGGGATCCGGCCGGAGCCCACGATCCGGCAGGGGACTCCGATGTCACGACGCTCCACAGCAAGCTCAGCGCCATCGTGGCCGGGGTCGGACAGGCGGGGTGCGGCTTCGAGGCGCCGCTGGAGAGCATGTACCGCTTCCTCGCCGATCCCGAGCCGTACGAGCGGATCGAGATCCGGGGCGACGTCGCCACGCCGGTGGGGGTCGATGAGATGCTCCTGACCCAGCGGCGGAACTTCCTCCGGCCGGACTCGCTCCTGCTCATCGTGATGCTCTCCGACGAGAACGACTGCTCGATCCGGGACGAAGGCAGGAACTACCTCGTCGCCGAGACCAGGAATGGCTTCAGGCTCTGGCGTCCGCGGAGCGAGTGCGCCCTCGACCCGAACCACGAGTGCTGCAGATCCTGCAGCCAGAACCAGGACGGGTGCCCCGTGGATCCGACCTGCACGGGCTCCGACGGCTTCCCCGCCAGGCTCTCCGCGGCCGACGACCCGGTGAACTCCCGGTGCTGGGACCAGAAGCGCCGCTTCGGGTTCGACTTCCTCTACCCGCTCGAGCGGTACACCAACGCGCTCTCGTCGCCGTACGTGGCAACGCGGGCCGGAGACCTCGCGCCGAACCCGATCTTCACCCACCCCGACGACGGCAATGTCCTGACCCGCGGGCCGCAGCACGTCATCTTCACCGGCATCGTCGGGGTGCCGTGGCAGGACCTCGCGCGCCAGAACGCCCTCGGGGTCCCCGACCTCGACGCGGGCCTCGACGAGCAGGGCAATCCGGTCGGCGGGCTCAAGAGCGCCGCCGAGCTCGGCGCCCCGCTGGCCGGCAGCTCCTACAACGTCTGGGACCTCGTCGTCGGCGATCCGACGAACAACGTCCAGCCCGCGGACCCGTTCATGATCGAGTCGATGGCGCCGCGCTCGGGCGCGAACCCGATCACCGGCGACGCGATCGTCTCGCCGAACGCCACGGGGTGGAACGCGATCAACGGCCGCGAGTACACGATCCCGGTGGGGAGCACCGGCGACCTCCAGTACGCTTGCATCTTCGACGTCGAGGAGCGCAGCTGCGAAGGAAACGCCCAGAGCTGCGATTGCAGGGATATCCAGGGCCAGGCCATCGACAACCCGCTGTGCGCGCCGCAGGAAGGGAACGACCCGGCGGATACCAACCCGCGGACGACGACGCAGGTCAAGGCCAAGGCCTACCCCGGTATCCGCGAGCTGCGGGTGCTCAAGAGCCTCGGGGATCAGGCGATCGCGGGCTCGATCTGCCCGGCACAGACGAACGATCCCGACAGCGAGCAGGGCGACTTCGGCTACACGCCGGTCATCCGGGCGGTGCTCGAGCGGCTCGACGCCTCGCTCTGACCGCGGCGGCCGCGCCCGCGACCGCGTCTCGTGACCCCCGCCCGGGCGGCGCGCCTCCCGCGCGCCGCCCGGGCGCGCCCCCCATGCCCCCCAAGGGATGGGCCTCCGCCCGCGAGGCCCCGAGATCCTCCCGTCAAGCCGTTGGCACAACTGCCACACAGCAAGACATCCCGATCGCGGTGATCGCGCTCGACGCCGGGAGCTCCGCGCGAAATTCAGCGATTTCCAGTGGCACCGAAGCTGCCTCAGGGCGGGCGCATGGTGGGACACGGCCCCTCGAACGACGCGCTGCTCGAGAGCGCAGACCGCAGCCGCGCTGCAGGTGGACCGGACGATCACACCGTGGGCGTCATCGTCGGCAGCGCCCGCGCGAGAGGCTCGCGGCGCGGCCGCCGCGCTGGTGGCCGCGCCGGATTTCGGACAAGCACAACGCGGAGGTTCTGATGCGCCACAAAGGACTAGGGCTCTTGCTGATCGTGATCGGGCTCGCGGGCTGCGACCCAGGGGGAGGCGGCGGCGACACCGGAGGAACGACGGACCCGCCCGGCGGTCAGGCGTGCGGCGGGTTCCTCGGGACGGGCTGTCCCGAAGGGCTCGAGTGCGTCGACGACCCGAGCGACGACTGCGACCCGGAGCACGGCGGGGCGGACTGCCCCGGCGTGTGCGTCGAGCCGAAGCCGCCGGCGCCGGCGTGCGGCGGCTTCGCGGGGCTCCCGTGCCCCGACGGGCTCGAGTGCATCGACGACCCGAGCGACGACTGCGACCCGAAGCGCGGCGGGGCGGACTGCGGCGGCATCTGCGTGGAGCCGAAGCCCGGGCCGGCGTGCGGCGGCTTCGCAGGGCTGGACTGCCCCGACGGGCAGCTGTGCATCGACGACCCGTCGGACGGCTGCGACCCGGAGCACGGCGGGGCGGACTGCGGCGGCATCTGCGTGGCGCCCGAGCCGGTGCCGTGCGGCGGCATCACGGCGCGCCCGTGCCCCGAGGGGCTGGTGTGCATCGACGACCCGGGCGACGACTGCGACCCGGCGATCGGCGCGGACTGCGGCGGCATCTGCGTGAAGCGGTGAGCCGGCCGCGCGGGGTGCGCCGCCGTCAGCGGCGCGCGCCCCGCGCCGGATCGCGCTCAGTACCGGTGCTTCCAGAGCAGGTCGAGCGTCGTCGCCGGGCTCTCGCCCGTCGCCATCCCGGCCCGCAACGACCAGTCCCGGCGGAACCGCCACTCGAGGCTCACCTCGGTGCGGGCCCGGGCGGCGGCGGGGCTGCTCGGGGAACCGGCCCCCTGCCCCTCGCCCCCCGTGGGCCCCGCCTCGTAGCTCGCGCTCGCGGTCACCCGCTGCCCGAGCTGGTAGCCCACCGTGGTCTTCAGCGCGCCCTCGTCGGTCGTGTCCAGCTGCGTCTCGAAATTCTGGAGCGGGCCGATGCTCTGCAGGACCATGTTGATCTGCGCCGACGCGAGCCCCGTGCCCACGCCGGCCGCGACCCCGCCGGCCGCGTTGCTGCCGCCGCCCGAGCCGGGCTCCTCGGTGGACGTGCCGCCCGCCAGCGTCCCTTCCGCGTACTGCTTGCCGAGCAGGAGCTCCGCGATCACCTCGTTCTCCGGGCGCGGGGGCTCCGAACGGAAGGTGACCTTCTCCTCGGTGATCGGGTTCAGCTTCCCCTCGTAGTCGATGTAGATGCGGGTCCCCTCCGGCGTGTCGTGGAACGCCGTCACGTTCAGGTACGGGTTCGAGGGATCCCCCTGCAGCGCGACGACGCCGGGCTCGATCTCGAACTCTTTGCCGATCACCTCGAGCTTGCCCGAGAGGATCTTCACGTTGCCCTCGATCTGGGTCTCCCCCGCGACCTTGATCCGGATCGGGTGCTCCGGATCCCCGGACAGCGAGGCCTGCACCATGTCGCCCTCGACGCCGATCCTGCCGAGGCGCACATCCATGAGCAGCGGCGTGCCGCCCTCGCGCTTCTTCGCCTCCTCGGTCGGCTCGGCCGGCGCCCGCCGCGCTTCGTACTCTTCCCGGCTGAGCGGCGCCGACGTGACGATGTCCTCGTTCTCGTCGAGCGGCTGCACGCTCCGCCCGATCGTGGGCGGGAGCGTCAGGTTGAGCGTGGGCACGTCGGCGCGGACGGCGATCTGCTCGTCCCGGCTCTCCGCCGCGAGCACCACCCGGCCGCGCGCGTCGCCCATGGGGACGCCCTCCAGCGCGATCGGGAGATCCCGGCCCTCCGGGATCTCGAGCTCGGCGCGGGCGCTCCGGAACGCGAACCCCTCCATCTGGAGGGTCGCCTTGCCGCGGACCTGGCCGCTGCCGGCCTCGGCGCGGATGTCGTCGATGCGAAGCTCGCCGGAGGGGCTCGCCGTGACGCGGAACGAGGCGTTCTCGAACGGCTGGCCGATCGTCGCCACGTGGACCAGGCCGTCGGTGAGCCGCATCTGCCCGGAGAAGCCCGCCTGCGCGCCGAGCCCGAGCCGCACCTCGCCGTCGAGCGTGCCGTCGAGCCGGTTCACCGAGCCCTGGACGAACGGCTCCAGCGCCGCCAGGCGGAAGCGATCGACCGCGAGCGACACCTTGGCGTTCTCGTCGTCCGTGAGCGTCGGGATCGCGTTCGCCTCCCACCTCATGGGCGCCTCCGCCTTGGCCTCGAGCCGGCCGCCGTCGCGCCCCACGAGGCGCACGTTCGCCACCGCCGCGGTGCGCCCGGCGCCGCCCGGCGGCGCGATGTCGAGCGACACCTCGGCGGTCTCGTACCGCACGTCGGGGCCGAGCGAGAGACCCGGGAACTGGAGGCGCGCCTCGACCTCGGGGGCGGCATCGAACAGGCCCCGCACGGCGACCTCGCCGCGCGCCTGACCGCCGATCTGCATGTCGGCGAGGACCGGGATCTCCGAGAGCGGCAGGTCCGCGATCTTCGCCTCGAGGCTGCCCTTGCTGAGGCGCGGACCGCCCCCCGCGCCGCCCAGGAAGGCGGCGGCGTTCGCGCCGACCTTCGCCTTCGCCGTCATGTACGTGCGCGAGCCGCGGAACGCGAACGCGTCGAGCGCGGCGTCGCGCCCGTCGTAGACGAGCAGCGTGTCGAGCCGGAGCTTGCCGAGCGGCGAGCGGCCCCCGTTGCCGCCCACGTTCGTCGCGGTCGCGCGGGCCACGAGCCGGGGATCGGCCATCGTCCCCGCGAAGTACACGTCGAGGCCCGCGGAGCCGGACAGCACCGGGGTCCTCTTCCCGAGGGCGGCCAGCTCGGCGAGATCGTTGAGCCGGCGGCGCGGCACGCTGAGGTGCGCCGCGACCGGCATCCGCGGGAGCGCCGCGGCCGGATCCGCCATGACCGCCGGGAGATCGGCGTCGAACGCGGCCGAGAGCTCCGCCACGAGCTGGCGGTCGAACACCGACAGCGTGACGTGCGCGTCGCCCGTCTTCGCGTCGAGATCGCCGGCAACCCGCGCGTCGAGCTTCCTCGACACCCACGCCGGCGCGCCCGTCGCCTCGTCGATGGGCCCCGCCGCGCGCAGGCCCTCGGTGCGGATCAAGAGGCTCCGCACCGACGGGAGCCGCTCCCCCGCCTCGCGCGCCACCGCGAGGCGCGCGGTGAGCCGGCCCGCGAGCTCGCTCAGGGCGAGCTGGACCGGCGACGCCTGGGCCAGGCACCCGAGCTGCCACGCGTCGGCGTCCATGCGCGCCGAGCCGGTGACCGTCTCCCAGGTGCGCCCCGAGAGCAGCGGCCCGCGCAGCGCCTTCGCGTCGCCGTCGATCAGGACGCGCGCGATCGCGCCATGGCACACCGGGGGCGGCGGCGTCTTCGGCCGCCTGGCCAGGTCGCCGACCGAGGCCGACGGCTCGCCCGGCGTCGCGCCCTGGCGCATGGCTCCTCGCGAGCGGGCCGGCGGGGGCTCGGGCGGCGCGATCAGCCGGACCAGGCCGTCGGCCTTCAGCGCCTCGCCCTCGACGCGCGCGGTCATGTTCATCGACAACCGCGGCGCCACGCCCGGGATGGAGCCGTCCTCGAGCTCGATGAGCGCGTGCCCCGCGCGGCGCTTGCCCCGGCCGTGCATCGACACGTCGACGTTGGCGAGGCCGCCGACCCCGAGCGGCACCCCGGCGATCTCGGCGATGCGCTCGAGGTGGATCGCGGTGCCGCGGAGGTCGCCCTCGACCTCGTTGCCGACGAGCGACAGGTTCCCCTCGAGCTCGCCCACGCCGTCGCCGCGCAGCTCGAGCCCGCGGAGGTTTATCCCGCGGTCCCACGCGACGCGCGCCGCCTGCGCGGTCATCTCGTCCTCGCCGCGCGCCACCTCCACGCGGATCCGCCGCGCCTCGCTCCGCTCGATGTCGAGATCGGCCGAGGCCGAGATCCGGCGCTCCGCGCTGGCCAGCGACGCGCGCACGCGCGGCGCCGTGACGGGCCCAGCGGCGCTCGCCGCGACGCTGCTGAACGCGTACTGCTGCGCGCGGAGATCCGCGCCCCGGAACGTGCCCTCGATCGTGAGCTTGTCGAGGGGACCTCGGGCCTTGGCGCGGACCTCGCCGCGCCCGAGCCGCAGATCCGACCCGACGCGGAGCCCGGCGACGCGCACGGTCGCCTTGGCGTCGAGCTCGTCGTTCTTGAGCGCGCCCTCGACGTGCAGCGCGGCGCTGCCGTGGATGCCGCTCGGGACGTGCCGCACGGCGCTGAGGGACGGGATCTCGCTCTGCGCCTCGAACTGGATCTCCCCTTCCTTGGAGAGGGCGACGCTGGCCTCGATGGGCGCGCCGGGCTCGTGGATCGTCGCGGCGGCGCGCAGCGCGCCGCGCTCGAAGGTCGCGCGCGCCTCGGTCGCCGGCACGCGCTGCCCCACGACGAGGAACGGCTCCGTCTTCGCCTCGGCGACGACGCGCGGGCCGCCCTCGCCGTCGAGGTGGATCTCCCCGCGGGCCTCCGCGCTCACCCGCGCGGCCGGGGCCGCCCCGGCGAAGGCGCGCGGATCGAGCTCGGCGATCCGGATCTCGGCCGTGATGCGCTTCGGATCGAGCGCGTCCAGCCGGGCGCGGGCGGTGATCTCGCCGGTCACCGCGTCGTCGGTGACGAGCGGATCGAGGACCGCGACGCGCGCCGTCACGGCGAGGTCCGAGAGCGGTCCGTCCGCCGTGACCAGGACCGAGATCGGCCGCGCGAGCGGCGCGCTCGGGTCGATCGCGAGGACCGCCTCGGGCGTCACGCGCGGCGACGCGACCCGCGCCGAGAGGCGCTCGTCCTTCAGCGTCCCCTCGGCCGTGAGCGGGATCGCGCCGACGCTCCCCTCGAGCTTCGCGGTGAGCGCCATGGGCGCGTCCGTGGGGACGTCGACGTCCCCGGAGACGCGGGTCACCTCGATGGGGACCGGCAGGAGCCGCCGCTCGGCGATGCGCACGCGCTCGAGCGCGTACCGGCTCCGGTCCGCGACGACGATGCCGCCGGCGAGGTCCTCGATCGTCGCGTCGATCGGGCTCCCGGGGGCGACCGTGCCGTGGACGGCGGCGCGATCGAGGACGACGCGCGAGAGCTCGAGGCGGAGCGGGCGCCCCTCCTCGGCGGGCGGCTCCTCGGACGGCTTCGGCGTGAACGCCTCGGCGAGGGTGAGCGCGCCCTGCTCGTCCTGCTCGAGCAGGACGTCCGCGTCGGCGACCCGGACGAGCGGGATCGTGATGGCGAGGTCGCCGTCGCCGAGCAGGAGCTCTCTCACGATCGAGAGCGCGTTGAACTCGGCGTGGACGCCGCTCACGCGCAGGAGCTCCGTCCCGCTGGGGTGGCGCACCGTCACCGTGGAGACATCGGTCGCGAAGACGCCGAGGCGGTCGATCTGCGCGATCTCGATCTGCCCTTCCAGGCTCGAGCGCAGGACGTCGTTGACGAGCTGCCGTGTCAGGTTGCGGGTCGCGGCGGTGTTCAGGTGAACGACCGCGCCGACCCCGACCGCCGCGACGAAGACGCCCCCCAGGCCGATCACGCTGGCCGTCACGGAGGCCGCGCGGGCGAGCGCCCGGCGGAAGCGCCCCTGCCGGTGCGGGACGGCTGCGCTGGGCACGGGAGGATGGGTGGGCGGGTCGGGCATAGGGATCAGCTAGGGATGGCGCGCGGGACCGCAGGTCTGGGAGGCCGACGAACCGACAAATCCGGGGAGACCCGACGGCCTCATGCAGATCTCCCCGAGAGCGCGCCCGCCGTCCAGCCGGTGGCGGGCGCGGCGCGTCATCCGCCATGCGCGCGCGCCCGCCGTCGGCTGGACGGCGGGCGCTCGCGGCCTGCTGGGTCCCGGTCCTACGCGCGCGGGAAGTCGTGGCGTGGGACCTCGTAGGGGGACGGGTCGGGGACCTCGGGCGCATGCGTGGGCGCCGGCACCTCGGGCTGGTGCGTCCTCGGCCCCGGATCCCCGCCGGGCCGCTCCGTCCCGGGGAGCTGGATCTCGCGGTCCGGTGAGGTGCGGCCAGGCGAGCCTGGGTTCTCCGGCTGCTCGCCGGGAGGGCTCACCTGAGGCGCGCCGGGCCGGACGGGCTCACCGCTCGATTGCTGCGAAGCGTTCTTCATGGCTCCACCTTTCCTTGGATCGCACCGGGGCGCGGCGGATCACGACGGGACGCGGCGCCCCAGCGCGAGCGAGATGACGGCGAGCACCAGGAACGCGACGAACAGGATCTTCGCGATGGACGCGGCGCTCGCGGCGATACCGCCGAACCCGAAGATGGCAGCGATGATCGCGATGATGAAGAAGGTGACAGTCCAGCCGAGCATGATGTCCTCCAAGGGGTCTCAGGGGTCGACCCGTTGTGTTCGTGGGGACGACCTCAACGTGATTCTGTTTGCGGCTGATTGCAGCCGCCGTGCCGATGGGCGGCAGCGACCGGTCCGAGGCGTGTTTCCCGGGGTTCTGCGCGGGCGCGGCGGCGCGGCGCCGAGCTCGGCGCCGCCGCTTCCGTCCTAGGGCCCGCGCGGCTGCCTCTGCCGTGGGGCATGATGCCCCGACCGTGACACCTGTGCGGGCGCAGATCCGGGGCGCGCGCCGCGCTGCTCGCGCGCCGCGCTGCTCGGCGCCGGCCGCGCTGCACGGAGGCTCCACGGGGACGCCCCACAACTTCCCGGATCGGGCGACTCGGGACGAGCTATAACGACCCGGCCATGCCGAAATCCAAGGTTGCTGTGATCCGCACGTCCCCTGCGACGGTGCTCTCGGACTACCACCGGCTGATGAACCTGGCCGGTTACCAGGATGTGGTCGCCAAGGACGCCGACACGGCGCTCAAGGTGAACATTTCCTGGCACTTCTTCTACCCGAGCTCGTCCACGACGCCCTGGCAGCTGGAGGGCGTCATCCGGGCGATGACGAAGGACGGGTACTCGAAGGACCTGATCCACGCGTGCCACAACCGCACGGTCGTGATCGACGCCCACCTCGGCGAGCGCGAGAACAAGCAGATCGACGTGGTGCAGGCGCAAGGCCTGCGCAACGTCCACCTCTACGAGGGGGAGGAGTGGATCCCGATCGGGGACGCGGTCGGGGATCTCCGGAAGAAGTTCCTCTGTCTGAACGACGTGTACCCGAAGGGGTTCTCGATCCCGAAGCGCTTCATCGGGGAGAACATCATCCACCTGCCCACGGTGAAGACGCACATCTTCACGACGACAACGGGCGCGATGAAGAACGCGTTCGGCGGCCTGCTGAACGAGCACCGGCACTGGACGCACCCGGTGATCCACGAGACGCTCGTGGACCTCCTGATGATCCAGAAGAAGATCCACCGCGGGGTCTTCGCGGTGATGGACGGCACCTTCGCGGGCGACGGCCCCGGGCCGCGCTGTATGGTGCCGCACGTGAAGAACGTGCTGCTCGCGTCGGCGGACCAGGTGGCGATCGACGCGGTGGCGGCGAAGCTGATGGGGTTCGACCCGATGCGCGACTGCAAGTTCGTGCGCCTCGCGCACGATCTCGGCCTCGGGACGGGCGACGTGCGCGACATCGAGCTCGTGGGCGACCTGGACGCGGCGAACGAGAACTGGAACTTCGACGGGCCGTTCAAGGAGATGACGTTCGCCTCGCGCAACCAGCACCGCATCTACTGGGGGCCGCTGAAGAAGCCGGTGGAGTGGTCGCTCAAGACCTGGCTCGCGCCGTGGGCCTACGTGGCGTCGGTCACGTACCACGACATGTTCTGGTACCCGCGGTACGCGAAGGAGAAGATGGCGCCCGTGCTGGAGAGCCCGTGGGGGCGGCTGTTCGCGAACTGGGGCAAGGTGCAGCCCGACGCCGAGGGGCTAGGCTACCCCGACGTCGGGTCGTCGAGCCCGGATCTGGTCCGCACCGGGGTGCGGCACTTCCTCGAGGGCATGCGCCTCGTGGGGATGGCGGTGGCGGAGTCGCCGGAGATCCAGGTCCGCAAGCGGGCGCGCGCGCAGGCGGCCGGCGGGGGCGGGGCGGCGGCGGTGTAGGCCCCGGAGGCGCCGGCTCCCGAGCGCAGCGCTCGCGGGGGGCGGTACCTTTCATCCTCCTGCGCGGAAGCCCGGCGCCGGCACACTCCGGCGTTGGGCTTTTGCGCAGGAGGGCTCCGTCTCTTTTCGCCGCGCGGCTTGACGCTCCCGTTCGCCCGCGCTTTCATCGGGGTGTCGAAAAAGGCGGACCGGTTCGGTGAGCCCGGTCGCTTCCGCAAGGGAGCTCTGTCCGACGCACAAGCGCCAGGACCCACGACGAGCAGGACGCAGTCTGCGCTGCGCCTGGTCGGGGCATCCATGGGCGAGCACATCCATCACCAGCATCCTGCGGGAACGCGCGCCGGCACACGCCGGCGCCGGACGGGTCGCGCATGGTGGGTCCCGACCTTTCAACCCCCTGAAAGGACCCGACATGCATCTCAACCACCTCGATCTGTGCGTACCCGACGTCCGAGAGACCAGCGAGTTCTTCGAGCGGTTTTTCGGCTTCCGATGCCAGCGGGAGAAGGGGCGCGACGCCCTCGCCATCCTGCAGGACGAGGCCGGCTTCACGCTCGTGATCAGCCGGCTGCGCGCCGGGGACCCGACCAGCTATCCGGCCCAGTTCCACGTGGGCTTCCTGCTCGAGAGCGAGGCGGCGGTCCAGGAGGCGTATGACCGGATGAGGGAGGCGAACGCGGAGAACGTGTCGCCGCTGCGGGATGTCCGCGGCGGGCCGGCGTTCTACACGCGGGCGCCGGGCGGCGTGCTCGTCGAGGTGAGCCACCGCCGCTGACGGCGCGAAGCGCACCGGCTCCACAGGATCCGACAGCTGGCCTAGCATCACGGGTCAGAAATCCCGCCAGGTTTCTCCGGCAGCGAGAACGGACCGGGAGAAAGCTCAGCAAACTCAAAACGTTACGTCTAATTTCCGCCGAGCGGGGCTCGGCCGTGGCCCAACGCGGGCCCAATGAGGCGATCTCGTCGTCGCGAGTTGCTCTTACTCCGCGAGTCTGGGGGCCGCGACTGCGCGCCGGATCCCTCGGCCGCGCTCCAGCCGGCGCCCGAGGCGCCACCTGGGCGCTTGCCGGCGCCGCGGCTCCGGCCGCTGCGTCGAGCGACGCGGCCGTCGCCCCGAGCGCCTCGGGCGGCGCCGCGGCGCTCGCCCCCGCGCCCAGCGGCTCGGCCGCCGCGCTGCCCGGGTCGTCTCGCGTCGAGGCGGCGCCGGTGGATCGCGTGTATCCCCGAGGAGCGGCTCGAGGTGCGGTTCGAGGCCGACGTGGTGCACGTGACCGTCGAGGCGGAGCTCCGCGCCTGGAAGAGCGCGGACGAAGCGGCGGCCGACGCGTGTGACCCCGGGCGGCTCGAGACCGAGGATCTCCTCTACGACGCGAAGACGGGCCGGGAGCTCGTGCGGCTGAGCCGCGCGGGGGGGGGCCGGGACACGGCCAGGGTGAAGCTCGCCGGGCGCACGGTGGAGGTCGCGGCGGGGACCTGCACGACGACCGTGCGGCTCGATGTGTCCGCCGCCGGCGTGGGGAGGCCGGCGGAGCCGAGATGAGGGGATGGAAGAGGAATGGGGTCGCGGCCGGACGGCAGCGACCTGCAGGTCGGCAGGGGGGTGGTCGAGATCAGGCGGCAGCGACCTGCAGGTCGGCAGGGGGGGTGGTCGAGACCAGGCGGCAGCGACCTCCAGATAATCCGCTCGTACGTCAACCGCGAAGTCGTCCTCGAATATCTGATGCCTCCAAGTTCCCATTGCTACGTCATGCACCCACACATCTGCTCAGCTTTGGGCTGAGTTCTGGCCGCGTCCGCCGAACGGAGTGGCGATCACTCGCCAGCGCGCGAGTGAGCCGAAGGCGAGCGACCGAGGTGGCCAGGGACATCACTTCGTTAGGCGCCATGAGGCAGCCTTTCAACGACGCTAGCGTCCGCGCGATCTCCACGGCCCAACTTGAGACATCGTACCGCTCACGTGATGTGCGGTCCGCGCCGATGCGAAAGCTGCGGAACCCTCGGCCGCGATCCGCTGTGGCCCGCGCAGACCGCGCAATTCCCAATGCGTCACGAATCTCGTCCAAGACGCCTTCGACGGCGCGACGCTCCCCATCGCTCACATTCTTCGGGTAGGGCCATGGCTGAGCAAACGCCTTGAGCTGCCAGTTTTGAAGCTGCACTCCGTAGCGAATGCGGAGCTGGCCACGGTGAGCGACACGCGCAAAATCCGCCAATCCCACCCCGTTGGACTCGTCCGTCTTCGTTGACCACCGTCGTTCAGAGAGTTGCGCGCGTCGCGTAACCTCAGCCAGCCATGCGCGCTGCAGCGTAACGCGCAGGCGGCAGCGTTCGACATAGTTGACGGATCCGGCGGTGGGGCCGCCATCCACGGCCTCTTCGCCGAAGACATGCCGCGCGTAAGCAGCCGAGTGAACGACGAGCCGATGGCAGGCGACGAGGCGCCGAACGAGAGCGCGATAGTCACTCAGGTGCTGGTTCTCGCCATGGGCTACTGCCTGGTCCAGTCCGTCGAGCAGATCGGCGTAAGAACAAGGCCTCCACGAGTGGCCGCTCTGTGGCTCGTCACCCACGAAGGACAGAAGAACCTTCGCGACCACTGGTGCACTCAACGAAACGAGCTCTTGATCATAGGCCGCGAGCTGCGCATCGCCCTCGCGAGCTTTAATCTTATGTTCAATCGCGACGAAGGCGGCGTCTCCAGCGGGCGACGTAAGCTCAACCAGGATGTCCAAATCACGCCACTCGGTCGTCGTCGCTATTGGGGTGGGGTCAACGTCGAGCGGTCCAGCCAGCGCGCGAAGCAGAGCGCGTCGTGCCGGCAATGAAAGAGCCGGAGATCGAAGCAGCCAAGCGAGCATGGCCGAGTGCACATTCTCTCGATCGGCAAGGACGAGGGACTCGATGGCGTTCAATTCAGAGCTGGTGAAGTTGCCTTCCTCGGCGGCGATGTCGGGCGAACCGTTGATCGTCGTGTGGCTCCTCACTGCTGGCGCGCCCAACGCTCCGAATGAGCCGCCAACGAACGCGATTAAAGCGAACCCCTCCTAGTCGACCTCATTCGGTCGCTAGGCTCGCCTTCCCAAAAATCTTAACTTTGGCCTCATGGATTGAGAGCCAACGCTTGGCCTGCGCGATGGCACGATGAATCATCGTGTGACAGTTGGCACAAAGCAGCGCCATGTCCTCCAACCGTGTCGTACGCTCCTGTCCCGCAGAAAGAGGAACGAGGTGATGAGCCTCGTATACCGCTTCATGAAGCTGAGCGGCCTCGCTTGAGTGGGTACGGTTGCAGATCTCGCACCTTGGCCGGCCGGCCTTTCGTCTTTGGTCCACGAGACGCTTCCTGAGCCTCGGATCCCGCTCTCTGCGAACGTGTGCTTCTGTGACGATCTTACCTTCCGAAAAGACGTCGTCGGCACCTGATTCTTCTTTACGCGCCCCGGGTCGCGCCCCAGCTCATCCCAAACCTCTCGGTCAATTCGGGATACGTTGCCAAGGCCCTTTCCAGTTGCAACCTGCCGGATGTTTTGGAGTTTGAAGGCGACGCCATCGAGATTGCGGAAGGACTCTCTTCTTGCAGCGACGCTATGGCGCGGAAACGCACGTAGGAGCTCCGACAGCGCCTTGACGCGCGGGTCTGATGGCCCCGGGATCTTGTCCTCGCATTCGAAATAAAGGTCTAGTGCGAGGATCACCTCGTCCCGCGTCCAGTTTGGATTGCCGTGCCCGTGTGTTACGGCCATGATATGTGCCCAACGACTTCGGATTCTGCTGCGCGTGGATGCGCTACGTTCACCCACGCGTCGACGATCTCGACGAGCGCTGTCCGGGACGCGAACAGGCCCGGCGTCACGACGAAGCTCCCTCAGCGCGCCGCGCTGGCCGCGTGCGACGGCCGCCGCCCCGACGTCACGGCCGGCGCGGCGCCCGCGACGAACCTGACGCGCACCGGCTTCGGCCGGAGCGGCGGCAGCGAGCGCGCGAGCCGCTCGTACGCGTCGCGCCCCACGCGCCGCTCCTCGTGGACGAGCGTCGCCCAGATCTCCGCATCGCGCGCCTCCGCCTGCTCGGCCGCGCGCGGATCGAAGCGCAGCCCGCGCTCGAGGGCCGTCGCGCCGGGCACGCCGCCCTCGGCGCGCCGCGCCGCGCGCTCCCGGAAGACGCCCGGCCCGAAGCGGTCGTACTGGAGGATCGTGTGCGCCGTCGACACCGCGCCGGCCCACGGATAGCTGCGCAGCGTCCAGCCGCGCGACAGGTCGGCGAGCCGCTCGTCGACGTCGGCGCGCTCCGCGTCGGTCTTCCACGGCGCCCGCGGGACGAAGAACAGGCCCAGCCCGAGCTCGTCGCCCTCCAGCTCGAACACCTCGTCGATGCCGAAGCGCTCCGGCGCCTGCGCGACCAGCGAGCCGTGCGTCAGCCCGAACTCGCCGACGATGTACACCGCGAGCGCCTCCCGCCGCTCGCGCAGGAAATCGAGCGTCGCCACGGCCTCGGCGTGCGTCTCGGTGGGGAAGTCCGTGAAGCACATCGCCTCGGCGGCCACGCCCGCGGACGCGAGGTGATCGATGACGTCGGAGACGACCTCGACCGGCGCGCCCTTGTCGATGAGGCCGAGGACCCGCGGCGACGCGGACTCGACGCCGAGCGCGCACGCGACCGCGCCCGCGCGGCGCAGCACGTCCGCGCGCTCCCGCGTGAGGTACTTCTCCGGCTTGAGGTCGGTCGCCCACCGCACGTCGAGGCCGGCGTCGAGGATCGCCTGCGACATCTTCACGAGCGTCTTCGGCGCGACCGAGTCCTGCGACAGGTAGAAGTGGCGGGTGCCGTGCCGCGCGGCGAGCGCCCCGAGGTGCGCCACGATCGTCTCGACGGCGCGCTCGCGGTACGCCGCGGTGCCGACCTCCGCGAGCCCGTAATGGCAGAACGTGCACTTGCCCCAGTAGCAGCCCCGCGTCGGGTCGTACGGGAGCACCAGCGTCGGCGCGAGGTAGGCCCCAGACGGGAGGCCATCGAAGTCGGGCGCCGGGAGCGCCTTGAGGTCCTCCATGCCGTGGCCGGGCATCCAGCGCGCGCCCATCAGCCGGTCGCGCGCCACGACGTTCGGCACGTCGCGCAGCGGCCGGCCCTCGTCGAGGGCGCGCGCGAGCGCGAGCAGGGTGTGCTCGCCCTCGAAGAGGCACGCCGAGTCGAACGGGCCGAGGGCGCGCGCGAGCCGCTCGCCCGAGAGCCGGAGGAGCAGCTGCGTGACGCCGGGGCCGCCGCACGTGACGTGCGCGCCCGGCAGCGCCTCCTTGATCTTGCGCGCGAACGCGTACGCGGGCTGGAGCTGGCCCGGGAAGCACACGGAGAGGCCGACGACGTCGGCGCGCGCGTCGCGGAGCCGGGGCACGAGGACCTGCTGCACCCAGGCGTCGAACGGATCGTGCTCCGGGCGGCTCGACCGAGCGATCTCGTCCATCGACATCAGGCCGAACGGCGTCCGGTACGCCGTGAAGTCGAGCTTGAGCGGGTGGTGCGTGGCGGACACGACGCCGAGCGCCGCCTCGATCGTCGCGACCGCGCGGGCGTAGGCGTCCGGGTCGTAGAAGGCATCGGCGGAGCGGAGCGCGGCCTTGGCGCCCTCGACCGCGCCCGGGACGGCGTGCGCGTCGCCGCGCGCGCGGGCGAGGGCCAGGTACTCGAGCTGGTCGGCGTGCGGGAGCGCCGCGCGCCGGTCGAGCTCGCCGAGGCGCGCCTCGAGCCGGTCGAGGAGCCCCGCCATGCGGTCCTGGGTGAGGAGCGCGTCGAACGCCTCGACGTTCGCGTCGACGGGCAGCACCTCGACGCCGTTCGCGCGGAGGAAGCCGGTCAGCATCGGCACCGCGAGGTACGGCGCGGTGGGGTCGCAGGTCGGCGGATAGACGAGCGCGATGCGCATGCGGGGCGGCGGTCTAGCACAGGCCCGGAGGAGCGTCCGGGCCCGTCGACCTCGCCATCAGCTCAATCGGTTCGAAGGCAGCGCTCGCGTCGAGCTGCTCACGGCTGCTCCGTGTAGGCATGGAGGCCGAAGTAGGTCCCGACGAAGCCGCCGGCCTGCTGCGTGCTCAGGATCTTCCCGTCGACCTCTTCCAGGAGGCTGACCCACGCCCCGGGCTCGCGCGCGTAGGAGAAGCTGTAGGCGGCGCCCTGCGCCTCGATCTTGAGGTGGATGGGCGCGCCTGCGGAGAGATCGAGCGGCGCCGAGGCGATCACCTGGGGTTCGCCGTTCGCGGTGCTCCCGGCCTTCTTCTCCAGCTGGATGACCGGCTCGCCGTCCGCCAGCGTGACGCTCAGGAAATAATAGAAGTCGTCGTTCTGGAACGCGACGAGCCCGGCCGCGTCCCCGGGCGCTTCTGGCAGGTACTTCATGGCCGTGGAGGCGGAGGCCCAGCCGTGCTGCTGCCGCCGGCCGACGAACGACGGTCGCTCGCGCCGCCCGAGGTGGGCAGGGCGCGCCTTCAAGGTCAGCCACCCGGGCGACGCGGTGAGATCGTGCCATTGCTCGACGGGCGTGCGGATGAAGTTCCAGGCCGGGGCGAGCTCGTCGCCGTCGAAGTCATCCCGGTACGTGAAGTTGCCGCTCGTCGGGGTGGCCGGCGCCGGCTGCGGCGGCAGGGCTGGGGCGTCGTGCACGTAAGGCACCGTCTCCGTGCCTGCCGTGATGACCGGCCAGCCGTCGACCCACCGGACGGGCATCAGGAACGTCTCGCGGCCCGTGTTGTAGAGATCGCCCTCGTAGGGCCGGGTGCCCAGGAAGACGGACCACCAGTCGCCGTTCGGCAGCTGGACGAAGTCGGCGTGGCCGGTGGAGGTCACCGGGAAAGGCCGGTTGCGATCGAGGTGGCGTTGCGTGAGGATCGGATTGCCCGTGTAGGGCTCGTACGGGCCGGTCGCCGACGCGCTGCGGAACACCACCTCGGAGTGCTGATCGCCTGTGCCGCCCTCGGCGGCGATCAGGTAGTAGGTCCCATCCACCTTGAAGATGTGGGGGCCCTCGATCCAGATCGGCTTCTTCGAGATGTCGACGCCGCCGTCGACGATCACCGAGCGCGGGCCGACCATCTTCTGCGTCGCCACATCGAACTCCTGGATCCAGAGCGCTCGGTGGCCGTCGTAGAGCGACGCGCCAGCCGGCGGGCCGTTGTTGATGACGTAGGCCTTGCCGTCGTCGTCGAAGAAGAAGGAGGGGTCGATCCCGTCGACGCTGTTGAGCCAGGTGGGGTCCGACCACGGCCCCGCCGGGTCGGTGGCGGTCACGAAGAAGTTGCCGCCGCCGCCGACGAGCGTGGTGACCATGTAGAACACGCCGTCGTGGTGCCGGATCGACGGCGCGAAGATGCCCTCGGAGATCGCCTGGCTCTCGAGGTCGAGCTGCGAGGGGCGGTCGAGCACGTGCCCGAGCTGCGTCCAGTGGACGAGATCGCGGCTGTGGAAGATCGGGACGCCGGGGAAGTAGGAGAACGACGAGTTGACGAGGTAGTAGTCCTCCCCGACCCGGCAGAGGCTCGGATCAGGGTAGAACCCCGCGAGGATCGGGTTCGAGTACTCGCCTTCCCCCGCCGTGTGCTCCTGATACACCGGGTCCTTGCCCTCGTACTCGAACCAGCTGAACTGCGGGTTCTTGCTGGGGGGCATCGAGGTATCCGGGTCGGCGCCGCCGTCGCCGCCGTCGCCGCCGGTGCCGCCGGTGCCGCCGTCGCCACCGGTGCCGCCGTCGCCGCCGTCGCCGCCGTCGCCGCCGGTGCCCGAGCCGGGGCCGGTGCCGCCGTCGCCGCCGGCGCCGCCGGTGCCCGAACCGGGGCCTTGATCGCCGCTCGTACCCGGGGGTGCGTCCTCGCTGGAGCACGCGCTCGCGAGGAGCGCCAGCAGAACGAAGGCGACGCGCCCAACGCGCCGATGGGAGCGCCCCGCCAGCCGTCGGCCTCCATCGACGGACATGAGCTTGCCAGAGACCCCGGACGACCGGGCCTGACTCGGCTCGCTCTCACGACCCACCAGCGCGTCCCCGCGCCTCCATTCGCTTCCAGGAGGGGCACCGATCGCGGACAAGCTCTTCATGAAGAACACCTCGCTGGTCAGGCTGGACCCGACCACGTCAAGAACCTCGGCGAGCCACGGGACTCGCCAGCAACGACCCAAGGTCGCCCGGAGAGTACTGAACCCTCCGCATGAGGAAAACCTATGAATACGCTTGAGCCTGGGTCGGGGTCAGCTGGCGGCCCGAGCAGCGGGCCGATCGCCTCGCGAACGACCCGGGCGGGGGCGCGACTCGTCGCTGGATGCCCGGGGGGATCGTGAGGCATGCTGCGTCGAGCTTCGATGAGCCCCTCCACGCAGCACGTCGCGATCACCCCCCTCGGTCCTGCCGAGGCGGCGACGGTCGCCTGGCTCCTGCGCGGCCAGCTCCATGTCACCGTCGTCGTGAAGGCGACGTTCGCGCTCGTCCCCGAGGGGCGCATGTCCCTCGTGAAGCCGGAGCCCATCGCGCCGGACGAGCAGCCGGATCCGTCGGGCCGCGGGCTTCGCGCCGCGGGCGACCTCGCGCCGTACCGCGCGCAGTGCGACGTCGTGGTGACCGGCCACGCGGAGCTGCCGCCGGCGTTCTCGTCGCCCGAGGTCATGGTCCGGCTCACGGTGGTGCAGGGCGGCCAGGTCCGCATCGACAAGCAAGCGCAGCTCGACGGCTCGGCGCGCGTCGGCGCGGGTCGCTCCCACGTTCGCATCGAAGGCATGGGGCCGCTCTCGCGCGCGTCGCCGCCGCGCAGCCGGCTGCTCGGCGGCGTCGACGCGCGCCGCCTCGCGGGCCTCTGGCTCGACATCCCCGAGGGGCTCGACGGCGGCTACTTCCAGGCGGCGCCGGCGGACCAGCGCCTCGGCGCGCTGCGCGGCGACGAGTGGATCGTGCTCGGCGGCATGATCGCGCAGCGGCCGAAGCTCCGGACGCAGCTGCCGGAGGCCCGCGGCGCCGCGCGGCTCTACCGGAGGCAGGGCGCGGCGCCGCGGGCTGGAGAGCCGATCCCGCTCCGCGCCGACGCCGTGCATGTCGACGTGGATCGGCGCTGCTGCTCCGTGGTGTGGCGCGGCCATGTGGCCGTCGAGGCCGCGGAGCTCGCGTCGCTGCGCGTGCTCGCGGGCGTGGAGCTCCCGGGGCAGCCGGTGGCGTGGGCCGATCCGTTCGGCGCCGGCGGCGCGTCCGCCGCGGGCGCCGCGCCGCCCGAGGCGGCGTCGCAGCGAGGCGACAGGGGCGGCGCGCTGGAGGGCACGAGCCACCTGAGCCTCGAGGAGGCGGCCAGGGTGGTCGCGGCGCCGGTGACGCCGTTCGATCCGTGGCGCGCTCCGGCCCGCGCGGCGCGCTCGAGCGCCGCGCCGCCCGGCGAGACCGCCGTGCTCGGGGGGACCAGCCAGCTCAGCCTCGAGGAGGCGGCCAGGGCGGCCGCCTCCGCCGCGACGCCGTTCGGCGCGCGCCGCGCGCCCTCCGAGCCTGCGCGCCCGGCCGCGCCTGGCCCCGCCGCGCCGGCGACGTCGCTGCCGGCGGCCCCGCGCGCGGCGGCGCCCTCGCCCGCGCGGCACGGCGTCCGCGAGCTGCTCGGAGAGACGAGCGCGCTCAGCGCCGAGGAGGCGGTGAAGGCCATCGCCTTCGCGGCGACGCCGTTCGACGCCGGGCGAGCGCCGGCCGCCGCCGCTGCCGCGCCCGCGCGCCGCCCCGCCTCGTCGAGCGCGCCTCCGGCCCCGCCCGCGCTGCTCGCGCCGGCGCCTCCCGCCGACGCGCACGCCCAGGCGGCGCCGCCCCCCGCGCAGCCGCCCGGCCTCGGCGATGCGCGCGGCCGGCCGGAGGGGCTCGGCGCGCAGTTCCTCGCGGCGATGGCCGGCGCCGATCTGGCGTCCATCTAGCGGGACCGGAAATGGCGGGGCGCCGCCGTCCCGGCGCGCGGCTCGACCGGCGCGCCCGGGATCTTTCCGGCGTCTCGCCGGCGTCTCGCCAGCGTCGAGGGCCGTCGTCCATTGCGGTCGAGCGGGCGTCGCACGTAGGATGGCATCCGGCTGAATGCTGCCCGCGGTCCGTCCGCGCATCCGCTCGGCGCACGTCTGCTCAAGGGAGAGTCCATGCACTTGTTTCAGGTCGACGGACTGGAGCACGAGCTCCGTGTGACGCGGTTCGAGGGGCGCGAGGGCATCTCCGAGCTCTTTCACTTCGATGTCCTCGTCGCCTCGCCGGAGAAGGACATCGCGTTCACGGACGTCGTGGGCAAGGCGGCGCTGCTCACCTTTCAGATCGGCGAGCAGCCCCGGTTCGTCCACGGCGTGGTCGCGAGCTTCGAGCAGGGCGAGGAGGGGAAGCGGCTCACGGCCTATCACGCCACGATCGTGCCCGACGTCGCGCGCCTCAAGCACCGCCGGAACAGCCGGATCTTCCAGGCGCTCACCGCCCCGGAGATCATCGAGAAGGTGCTTCGCGCGGCCGGGATCCCGAGCGAGGGCTACCGCTTCTTGCTGAGCGGGGTTTACCGCGCGCGGGAGTACTGCGTGCAGTACCGGGAGAGCGACCTCGCCTTCGTGTCGCGGCTGCTCGAGGAGGAGGGCATCTGTTACTACTTCGAGCACGACGAGGGCGGCCACGTGCTCGTGTTCGCCGACAGCCCCTCTGCGCACGGGCCGATCGCGGGAGAGAGCGCGGTCGTGTTCCGGCCGCAGCTCGGCGCGCTGTTCCAGGGCGAGCACGTCTCTCGTTTCCGGTACGTCGAGCGGATGCGGTCGGGGAAGGTGACGCTGCGCGACTACAACTTCAAGAAGCCCGGCCTGTCGCTCGAGAGCAACGCCCAGGCGGACGCGGACGACGACCTCGAGGTCTACGATTATCCGGGCGACTACGACGCGCCCGGCGCGGGCTCGAGCCTCGCCAAGATCCGGCTCGAGCAGCTCCAGACCTCGCGCAGGACGGGCAGCGGCGAGAGCGTCTGCCCGCGCTTCGTCCCGGGCCAGACCTTCACGCTCGCGGAGCACGGCCGCGACGCCTTCAACCGCGAGTATCTGCTCGTCTCCGTGCACCATTACGGCCACGAGCCGGCGGTGGACGCCGTCACCGACAGCGACGTCCCGGCGTACGGGAACCGGTTTCAGGTCCTCCCCTCCGACGTCCCTTACCGTCCGCCGTCGGTGACGCCGTGGCCGACGATCAAGGGGATCCAGACGGCGATCGTGGTCGGTCCTCCTGGCGAGGAGGTCTATACGGACGAGCACGGCCGCATCAAGGTCCAGTTCCACTGGGACCGGGAGGGCAAGAAGGACGCCCAGAGCTCGTGCTGGATCCGCGTGAGCCAGATCTGGGCCGGCGCCGCGTGGGGCGCGGTGTTCCTGCCGCGGATCGGCCACGAGGTGGTGGTCGATTTCCTCGAGGGCGATCCGGACCGGCCGCTCGTGGTGGGGAGCGTCTATCACGGCACCAACGTGCCGCCGTACGCGCTCCCTGCGGAGAAGACGAAGAGCACCCTCAAGTCGAACAGCTCGACGGGGGGCGGCGGGTTCAACGAGCTCCGGTTCGAGGACAAGAAGGGCTCGGAGGAGATCTTCCTGCACGGCCAGAAGGACTGGAACATCGCGATCGAGCACGACAAGAAGCAGTGGATCGGGAACGACGAGATGCTCGAGGTCGCCCACGACCGGAGCAAGGTGGTGGGGAACGATCAGAGCGAGGAGATCGGCGGCCACAAGAGCATCGACGTCGCGAAGACCCACACGGAGTCGATCGGCGAGGACGAGAGCCTCTCGGTCGGGGGCGACAGGGCCGTGAGCGTGGGCGGGGATCACACGGAGTCGGTCTCGGGGAGCCAGTCGATCGACGTGGGCAAGAGCCAGAGCGCGTCGATCGGCGAGAACAAGAGCGAGTCCGTGGGGGGATCGAGCTCGGAGAGCGTCTCCAAGGGCAAGTCGACGAGCGTGGACGAGGGCTACACCGTGACGGTGGGCAAGGACATGACGGTGACCATCGGGAAGAGCGCGAAGGAGGAGGTGAAGGAGAAGAAGACGATGATCATCGGCGAGAAGCTCTCGATCCAGTGCGGGGACGCCACGATCACGATCGAGAAGAACGGCAACGTCACCGTGCAGGGGAAGAAGATCACGGTGAAGGGCGAGGGCCCGGTCCGGGTCGAGGGGAAGAAGCTCGACGTGAAGAGCGAGGGGGCGGTGAACGTCGAGGCCTCGGGGAACGTGAAGATCAAGGGGAGCAACGTCGGGGTGAACTGAGGCGGGCAGGGGATCGCGGGCGCTTCGAGGCGAGCGGGAGCGGAGGAGCAGGGCGATGAGGGACGATGGGCGGGCGCCGGCGGCGGAGCAGGGCGGCGAGGTGATCCTGATCGAGGAGGAGGGCGGCGAGGCGGCGGCCTCTGGCGAGGCGGGGGTGGACGAGGCGGCGGGCGAGGCGGACGCGCTCGAGGGCGCGGAGGGGCTGCTCGAGCTCGTCGTCGCGGCGCACGAGGAGCGCGTCGCGGCGGAGGCCGCGAAGGCCGGGCCGATCGACGGGGTCGTGGTGGGGCGGATCGTGGGGTTCGCGCCGAACGGCGATCCGCTCGTCGAGGCGGCGGTCCTGGGAGGCGGCGGCGGCGTCCCCGCGCGGTCGATGACGGCGCTCGGGCCGGAGGACGAGGGGCGGGAGGTCGCGCTGCTGTTCGAGGGCGGGCGGCGCGACAGGCCGGTGGTGATGGGGCGGATGCACGCGGCGGGGGACGGCGCGAGCGCGGCGAGGCGCGACGGCGCGACGGCGACGGCGGACGGCGAGCGGCTGGTGCTCACCGCGGAGAAGGAGATCGTGCTCCAGTGCGGCAAGGCCAGCATCACGCTGACGCGGGCTGGCAAGATCCTGATTCGCGGCGCGTATTTGCTCACGCGGTCCTCCGGGGTGAACCGGATCCAGGGCGGCTCGGTGCAGATCAATTGATCTCGACGATAGAAGCCGAAGTCTTCGAGCAGCACGCCTCCGAGGCGGCGTTCCTGTGGTCGTACCGGGACGCGGCGGTGCTCGACCCGCTCTACGATCTCGAGAGCCTGGGTGAGCTCGACGAGCGCCTGGAGGCGCACGTCGACGGCCTCCGGCTCGCCGGCGACGCGGGGTGGGAGATCAGCAAAGCGGCGATCGACGAGGAGGAGCCGGGGAGCGTGTTCGCGCCCATGGTGCTCGCGGTCGAGCGGCGGGATCTGAAGGGCATCGCCGAGGTGCTCGACGTGGGCGGGGCCGTACCGGCGCTCGCGCGGGCGCTCGTGTCGGGGCTGGGCTGGGTGTCGTTCTCGAAGGTGCGGGCGATCCTTCCTGGCCTCTTGTCGCACCGGGTCGGGCCGGAGCTCTATGCGATCGGGATCGCGGCGTGCGCGGTGCAGCGGCAGGATCCCGGGGCGGCGCTGGGGTACGCGGTGGGGTCGAGCGATCTGCGCCTCAGGGCCAGGGCGCTGCGCGCCGTGGGCGAGCTCGGGCGGGCGGATCTCCTGGACGAGGTGCGGGGCGCGCTGGGCAGCGAGGACGAGGCGTGCCGCTTCGCGGCGGCGTGGTCTGGGGCGGTGCTCGGCGATACGGCGGCGCTGCGGGCGCTCGGGGCCATCGCGGACGGCGGCGGGCGGTTCGCGGAGCGGGCGTGCGCGATGGCGATGCGGCGGATGGAGCCGGCGCTGGCGTCGACGTGGCTGCGCGCGATCGCCGGGGCGCCGCGGGGGGCGCGCGCGGCGCTCGCGGGGGCGGCGGCGCTCGGGGATCCGGCGCTGATGCCGTGGGTCCTCGAGTGCCTGGGGACGCCGGAGCTCGCGCGGATGGCGGGCGGGGCGTTCACGATGATCACCGGGGTGGGGCTCGAGGAGGCGAAGCTGCGGGGGGAGAGGCCGGCGGGGTTTCAGAGCGGGCCGAGCGACGATCCGGAGGACGAGGACGTCGCGATGGATCCGGACGAGAGCTTGCCGTGGCCGGACCGGGAGAAGATCGGGGCGTGGTGGGGGAGCCGGGGAAAGGAGCTGAAGCGGGGGACGCGGTATCTCGTGGGGAGGCCGATGGAGGTGGCGTGGCTCGAGGAGGTGCTGAAGCGAGGGAGCCAGCCGGCGAGGGCGGCGGCGGCGGTGGAGCTGGCGCTGCGGGGGGCGCGGCGGGGGGTGATGGAGGTGAGGGGGCCGGCGTGGGCGCAGGAGAGGGCGCGCACGGGAAGCTGACATTGCGCGACCGGTGAAACTCGGCGATCCTACGCCCCTTCAGACGGATGCTGCAGCTCCAGAATGAGACGCCATTCGCGGCGACGATCGGGCTCTTCCCGGATACGGACGGCGTCGAGACGCTCTACGTCGTGGTCCGAGCGACGTTCGCGCTCGTCGGCTCGGCGCTGAAGATCGCGGAGAAGCAACGCCCTATTCGGCTGGTGGACGAGTACAGCGGCGACCCGGCTCGCTCCAGCCTGGCGCACGCCGGCGAGATGCACCTGCAAAAGCCGTCGACAGACGTGGTGCTCCTCGGCGACGCCTGGGCCCCGCAGGCGCGGCCAGCCTCCGAGTGCGACGTGATGCTCCGGGTCGGCGAGGTGCGGAAGGTCGTCCGCGTCTTCGGCGATCGCGAGTGGAAGGGCGCCCTGGGGGAAAAGGTCTCCTCTCCGGCGCCGTTCACGCGAATGCCGCTCGTCTACGAGCGAGCGTTCGGCGGCGTCCTCGAGCTGGATCCCGAGACGAAGCGGGCCACGATCGAGCCGCGGAATCCGGCGGGCGTCGGCTTCGCGCGCCGCGGCAAGCAGGGGGAGCCCGCCGCCCGGCAGCTCCCCAACATCGAGGATCCGGCCCACCTCATCGCGCGCCCCTCCGACACGCCGCCTCCGGCGGGGTTCGGTTACATCGCGCCGTCGTGGGAGCCGCGTCGCTCGTTCGCTGGCACGTACGACGAGGCCTGGCGGAAGACGCGAGCGCCGTATCTGCCGACGGACTTCAATCCCCGCTTTTTCAACGTCGCGCACCCGGACCTGGTCTGCCGGCGTTACCTCGAAGGCGGAGAGCCCGTGGAGATCGTCAACGCCTCGCCGACGGGCATCTTGCGTTTTCGCCTGCCGCGCTGTCATCTCGGCGCCGAGGTGCGGATCGCCGAGGCGATCGAGCGCCCCGCGCTCCGCCTGGAGACCGCCGTCCTCGAGCCGAACGACGGCGCGATCGGGCTCCTCTGGCGTGGCGCGGTCCGCTGCGACAAGCGCTCGTTGAAGATCAATAAGGTCCGTATCGGGCTGAACGCACTGGATCTCGGGGCGAGGTCGGGATGACGCCGCAGCGCGCAGTCGAGATCCTCGGCCTCGGCATGACAACCGCCGTGGGGCTGACGGCGCCCACGACGGCCGCGGCGGTCAGGGCAGGCGTATCGCTCAGAAGGGAGACCTCGGTCCTCGATCGGCGCTTCAAGCCGATCGTGATGGCCACGGTGCCGGAAGCCGATCTGCCGGCGCTCACCCCCGCGCTCGACGCGACGCCCGGCCTGACGGCGCGCCAGCTGCGCATGCTGCGCCTCGGCGGAGCGGCGCTGCGGGAGAGCGTGGCCGGCGTGGATCGCGTCGCGCGCATCCCGGTGCTCCTGGCGGTCCCCGAGCCGCACCCGGGCCGGCCGCCGGTCGTGGGCCCCGGGTTCCTCCAGCAGCTGGCCGCGCAGGCCGAGGTCCCGTTCCATCTCGAGCGGAGCCGGGTCTTCCCGCAAGGGCGAGCCGCCGGCTTCGCCGCGCTAGAGGAGGCGATCGAGCGCCTCGCCTCCGGGAGCGACGGGTACGTCATCGTGGGCGGGATCGACAGCCATCTCGACCTGTACCTGCTCGCCGCGCTCGACAGCGAGGATCGCATCCGCGCCGAGCGCGTGTTCGACGGGTTCATCCCGGGCGAGGGCGCTGCGTTCCTGCTCCTCTCCTCGGCTGGCAGGGGGGAGCGCATCGGGCGTTCGCCAAGCGCTCGCATCGACGGCGCGGCGTCCGCCGAGGAGCCCGGACACCGGTACAGCGAGGAGGTGTATCGAGGCGACGGGCTCGACCTCGCGTTCCGCCGCCTCTTCGCCTCGACGACCGGCACCGTCCAGACGGTGGTTGCAGGGCTCAACGGAGAGAGCTTCAACGCGAAGGAGTGGGGCGTCGCGTACATCCGGCATCGGGAGCGGTTCGCCGAGCGGTTCACGATGGAGCACCCGGTGGACTGCCTGGGGGACACGGGCGCGGCGCTCGGTCCGATGCTGGTGGGGCTCGCGGCTGTGGGGATCCAGAGAGGGTATCGACGAGCGCCGTGCCTTGTGTGGTGCTCATCGGACTGCGCGGGGCGGGGCGCTGCGATGGTCTCGGGCGTCTAGGGAAAGAGGCGAGGTGAGGGATGGCACAGACGGTGTTTGCGAACGGGCGCGGCGTGGTCCACCAGAGCAGCGGCGGGCTCAGCACCGTCTTTCCCGACGTCTGCAAGACGCCGTCCCCCGGCGGGCCGGTGCCGATCCCTTACCCGAACGTCGGGAAGGCGTCCGACACGTCGAAGGGGCCCAAGAAGGTGAAGTGCGACGGGCAGATGCCGATGGTCAAGGGCGCCCAGTACAGCATGACCAGCGGCGACGAGGCGGGGACGGCGGGCGGCGGCGTCGTGAGCAACTCCACGAAGGGCGCGGCGGAGTTCATGATGTACTCCTTCGACGTGAAGTTCGAGGGAAAGAACGTCTGCCGGCTCGGGGACCCGCTGTTTCACAACAAGAAGAACATCATGGGGTGACGTATGACCCAGCTCGGTGAGTCGGTCAGCGAGGGGGAGATCGATCTGGATGAGTTCAAGTGCCCCTTCGAGCACACGAAGCCGGGGCAGGTCAACAACGCCCTGGGGAGCGACTCCGCCGCCCTTGGCTCACGCCTCGCCGAAGGCTACAGCACGCAGCTGTGGGCGGACGAGGGGGCCCGGATCGTCCCGAAGACGAAGCAGAAGCTGATCGCCGCGCGGCGTGACGACTGCCCGGAGCCGCCGGTCGTCGTGGATGGCCAAGAGTACCCCTACTCCTCCTCGGCGCACCACCTGATCCCCGGCGAGGCGTCGCTGCCGAAGAGCACGCTGATCAAGTTCATCTCCGCGGGGGCAAAGGGAAGCAAGGTCTGGGGAGACATCGGCTACGACGTCAACGGCGGCGAGAACGGGATCTGGTTGCCCACCCACCACGCGCTCTCGTCGGAGATGAAGGAGGGCCTCGTCCTGCCGGGAGAAGACCGTGCCCTCAAATACTCGGAGCTCACCCGGCGCGTGAAGCAGCGGAACGAGGAGAACCAGGTCGTCGCGACCTTTCAGGAGCGGTTCACCGGCGCCATCATGGAACGGGCCAGGCGACAGTTCCACGACGCCCACCCCGACTACAGCGCGTTCGTGATCAAGGTCCTCGACAAGATACAGATGAACCTCGTCGAGCAGAGCGAGGCGTGCGGCGAATGCGGCGAGGTGAAGAAAAAGAAAGGCAAATATCCTCCTCCGCATGGGCTCGTGTCGCGGTTGAACAGCGTCTCTGCCCGACTCTATCAATTTCTGGTAGGTCCGCCGCAGACCTGGAGGCCGCCCCTTTATACGTCGCGCTTCGCGGCGAGCCTGGCACAGCTGGAGCGCGCCTGGCTGCAGAGGCGAAAGTAAGATGTCGGACTACTACATGCTGGAGTGCTACGCGTCCCCGGAGCAGTGGGAGTACACCAGCGTCGACGGGCCCCCGCCCAGCATCGAGGGGGTCGCGAGCTGGCTTTCGGGGAGGCCTTTCGGCGTCAAGGTCCGCGAGCCCATCGAGCTGTCCTGGGACCCTGACACCCGGGGGCCGAGGAAGTACCTCTACGACGCGGGCATCCCGCTCTACCACCGCGCGCTCTGCGCGGCGTTGAATGAGGCCGGCGTCGACAACCTGCAGACCTACCGCACGGCCATCGTCGACCCTCGAAGCGGGGAGATCTGCAAGGATTACCTGGCGGTCAACGTCGTCGGCCTCGTTGCCGCCGCCGATCTAGGCAAGTCCGTCTACCAGGCGCACAGCGACCCGCCGCTCATCGACTCGGATTTCGACTCCCTGGTCATCGACCCGGCGCGGGCGTCGGGGCTCCTGATGTTCCGGCTTGCGGAATGCGTGTCCGGCGTGGTCGTTCATCGGCGGGTCAAGGAGGCCCTGGAGGCGAGGGGCGGCTTCGGGCTGACGTTCGTGCCGCCGCAGGCCTGGATCGGGTGACGATCGCGGGAGCGGGCGAGGAACAGGTGCGAATGCGGCCGGGCCTCGACGTCGCCGTCCGTGAGGGTGATCTGCGTCTCGTCGGAACGGCCTCGGTCATCGTCGTGCCCCCGGCGACGGCCAGGGCCGCAGCGACGAGACGCCGCTTTCTCGATCGATGTCGTGCTCCGCTGCTCGTAATACCGAGATTTCTCATGCTGTGACTCCCACGCCGGCTGACCTGCTCACCGCACCACCCGCAGCGCCCCGCCGCGGCTGCCGACCACGATCGGTATCTGCATCGTGCTCTCGTCCGCGTCCGGCGGCGTCTGCAGCAGCGGCTCTCCGCCGGGCCGCCGCAGCTCGCACAGCCTCCCCCCCGCGCACGGCGCGAGCTCCACGTCCTCGCGCTCGAAGTCCGTCACGAACCCCCGCGGCGCATACTCGTCCTGCAGCACGCCGCGCAGGCTCGCCCGGATGGCGCCCGCGTCGTCGTCGTAAGCCGCCGCGTACGCCTGCACCTTCGGCTCCATCTCGGCCGCGAGCCCCTCCACGTCGCCCGCGCGCGCGAGGTCGCGCAGCCGGATCGCGTAGTCGCGCAGCGCCTCCTCGCCCGGCAGCGGCTCGCCCGCCGTCAGCTCGGCCGTGAAGTCCGGCCCCGCGGCGTCGAACATGAAGCGAAACGCCTGCGGGATCGCCAGCTCCTCGCCGCGCTCGTCCGCGGCCTCCATCCGCCGGGCGAGCTCGCGCATCACCTCGATCTCGACCACCACCGGCCCCTCGCCCGGCGCCACCGCGTCGCCCTTGCCGTAGACGCGCACCGCGCCCTCGAGCTCCACGCCCCGGAGGTCGCCGGGGGAGCCGTCGTCGCGCGGCAGCGGAGCGACCTCCACGTCGAGCCGGTTCGCGCCCGCGACGAGGTACAGGTTGATCGGCGGCGCGAACCACTCGGGCTGCTCGCCCTCGGCCGTGAGCTCCACGACCGGCACGTCGTTCAGCCGCACGCGCACCCGGCACCGCTCCGCCTTCGTCTCGAGGTGATAGATGGGAAAGCTCATCGTTAGTTAGGGTAACTTATCGTTCGAACGGGCCTCTACCGCGTCGCGCCCGCCCCCCCGCGCCCCGGCGGGCTCAGCCGGTGAGCTTCCGGAGCGGGCTCGCGCCGTCGTTCAGGTGCTTCTGGAGGCCGCGGCCGTCGATCGTGCCGTCGAGGTACGCCTTGAACCGATCCGCCTCGATCCAGTCGCGCCCCCAGCGGTCGCCGAGCGCGTCGAGGTCCTGGCGGACGGCGTTCGCGAGCGCGTCGACCATCTCGGGCGTGCGGTGGAACGCGCGGTCGCGCTCGATGCGCGCCGCGAGCGCGCCGGCGACCTCGTCGACGGTCCACGCCTTGTCCGCGACGAACGCGCTCCCGGACGGCGTGAAGACCCGGATATCCCAGCTGTTCGAGAGCACCTTGGCCAGCACCGCCTTGATCGCGTCGCGGCTCATGAACGGCGGCTTGTACTCCTTCGGGCTGGGCCACTCGACGTGGAGCCGCTCGCTCTTCGGGACCAGCGTGCCCTTCCACTTCTTGGTGCCGCCGATGCCCCACATCCCGACCGAGCCCGTCGCGGTGCACTCGATGCCCGTCCACACGAACCCGCCGTCGATGCTGACGATCTGCGAGCGGTTCGGCTGGTTGATGCCGAGCGTGAGATCGACCTCGAGCGCGGTCTCCATCTTCGCGTTGAACTTGAAGAAATAGCCCGCCTCCGCCCGCGCGCCGAGGGCGCCGCCGATGCTCCCCTTGCCCTGCAGCGCGGCCCCCGGCGCGCCGTCGGGCTTGTAACGGGTGCCGCTCACCTCGACCCCGAGCGAGCCCGAGACCTGGCCGAAGACCTGGAGCTTGAAGCTGTAGGCGCTGACGCCCACGCCGATCTCGAACGTGATGCTGAA
Source organism: Sorangium cellulosum So0157-2 (assembly GCF_000418325.1). Taxonomy (GTDB): domain Bacteria; phylum Myxococcota_A; class Polyangia; order Polyangiales; family Polyangiaceae; genus Sorangium; species Sorangium cellulosum_D. Next base: position 8,667,878 of record NC_021658.1, on the reverse strand, counting down.
GATGTCGAGCGCGGCCTTGACGTCGATGTAGCGGAAGACGCGGTGATCCTCCCACTCCTGCCAATGCCACTCGGCCGCGAGCCCGCCCTGCATCACCTGGATCTCGAGATCGACATACCAGCCGACCTGCGGCGCGTAGCTCTTGATCGTCTTGATGAGGTCGAGCCCCTCCTTGATGAACTCGAGCAGGCTCCCGACGATCTTCGCGGCGTCGATCGACAGCGCCCCGCCGTCGCGGCTCAGCACGATCGCGTCGGCGAGCTTCGTGCTCGTCTCGGACTCGGGCTTGTGCTCCTCTGTCGTCTTCCCGCCGGTCGTCGTCGCGGTGTGCGACGACTTGCTCGAGGCGATCTTCAAGGTCGACGGCTTCCAGCCCTCCGCGCTGACCTCGAGCTTCTCCTTGACCGTCTTCTTCTTGGTCATCGAGAGCTTCGACAGCGAGTCTCCCTCGATGGACTGCGACGACGCGGTGTACTTGTAGCCGGCCTTGAAGCTCTCCAGCGGAGGGAACTTGAGCTCGAGCTTGAACTGCCGCGGATTGTAGACCTCGACGCTGACGGGCCGCGGGCCCGCCCCGAACGTGTACGACGTCTTCTCGTTCAGCGCCCGCCAGAAGGGGGGGAAGGGGAACCGCAGCTCGTTCAGGTCGCCGAGGTACGCGACCTCGCCCTTGTACGCCGTGTAGCCCGCGCCCGCGCCGGACTGGCTCGCCTTGGCCTCCGGGTGCCCGGGCGTGGTGAGCGGGAGCGAGGGGGGCATGCTGCCGAGGTAGTCGTCGCGCCAGTGGACGGTGACCGTGTCCTTGGTCTTGCCCTTGTCGGGGACGACCTGGATGAGCGTGCCGCGCTCGAAGAAGGGGCGGGAGCCGGCCGCGTGGTGCTTGCACTCGATCTTCCAGTCGCGGATCTTGGCCTCGGCCTCCTTCGGCTTCGGCTCGGGCGGCTTCTCCTCCTTCGCCGCCTGGCTCGCGCCGCTCTGCGCCGGGAGCGAGTCGAGGCGCGCGATCTCGCGCGAGAGCTCGCGCCGGCGGACGAGCACCATCGTGCCCAGCGAGAGGCGCCGCGTGACCAGCAGGCAGAGCTGGTGATCGTCGGGCGGGAAGGCGAGCTCCAGCGCGTCGTCCTCGAGCGCGCGCAGCAGCCGGTGGCGGTTCGACGGATCGTCGAGCAGGAGCCGCACGTGCCGTTCGATCGCGTCGGGATCGGTCACGGCGATGCCGTCGCCGGGGTCGGCCATGCCGAGCGTCGAGCGCAGCTCCAGCGGCTCGTGGAAGGAAGCGAGGAACATGCGGCTCAAGGGTTCACCTGGGCGGGGCGCGACGCGGCCATCGGACAGGAGAGCGAGGCGTGCTTTCCCTGTCAAGCAGAACCCGCGAGACCAGGGGCTCTCGCGTCTTGTTCGCGTCTTGTTCGCGTCTTGTTCGCGTCTTGTTCGCATGTCGAGCGCGTCTCGAGCCGTGCGGTGCGCGTCGCGAGCGCGTCGGCTGCGCCTTTCCTTCTCGAACCCGATCGGTGTACTACCGCGCCCGCCGTCTCCGTCGCCGTCCCTTTCGCCGTCGCGACCCGTGGTGAGACCACGGCAGCCCAACAGGTGCCCATGCGCAAGATCGTCGTCCACGAGCCCGGCAGCCACGACAAGCTCCGCGTCGAGGAGCACCCCGACCCGGTCCCCGGGCGCGGCGAGGTGCTCGTCGACGTGCAAGCGGCGGGCGTCAACTACGCGGATTGCGTCGTCCGCATGGGCCTTTACGAGTCGGCGAAGAAGTACGTCGGCTGGCCGATCACGCCCGGCTTCGAGGTCGCGGGCACGGTGGCCGCGGTCGGCGAGGGCGTCGCGGATCTCGCGCCGGGGGCGCCCGTCGTCGGCGTGGTCCGCTTCGGCGGCTACGCCTCGCGCGTCGTGGTCCCGCGCCACCAGGTCTTCCCGCTGCCGGCGCGGCTCACGCCGGAGCAGGCGGCGGGCTTCCCGGCGGTGTTCATGACGGCGTACTACGCGCTGTTCGAGCTGGTGCGGCTGCGGCCGGGCATGGTCTTGCTCGTGCACTCGGCCGCCGGCGGCGTGGGCAGCGCGCTTGTGCAGCTCGGCAAGATCGCCGGCTGCCGCGTGGTCGGCGTGGTGGGCGCGGCGCACAAGGTCGAGCCGGCGCGGCGCCTCGGCGCCGACGCGGTGATCGACAAGAGCGGCGAGCCGCTCTGGGCGGCGGCGGAGCGGCACGCGCCCGAGGGCTACGACGTGGTCCTCGACGCGAACGGGGTCGAGACGCTGCGGCAGAGCTACCGGCACCTCGCGTCGGCGGGGAAGCTCGTCGTGTACGGCTTCCACACGATGCTGCCGCGGCAGGGCGGCCGCCCGAATTACCCGAAGCTCGCGGTCGACTTCCTCCGGATGCCGCGCTTCAACCCGCTCGATCTCTGCAACGACAACAAGAGCGTGCTGGCCTTCAACCTGTCGTACCTGTTCCACAAGGCGGAGATCCTGCGCGAGGCGATGGACCGGCTCGCGGGCTGGGTGGACGAGGGGCGCATCGCGGCGCCGCCGGTGGCGACGTTCCCGCTGGAGCGGGCCGCGGACGCGCACCGGGCGATCGAGTCGGGCAAGACCGTGGGCAAGCTGGTGCTGACGATGTAGCCGGCGGCTGTCGAGAGGCTCCGGGGAGAATTGAAATTCAACCCGGAGGCTGTCGAGGGTAGTGCTCAACTTTGGCCACGAGTGCTCAACTTTGACTCTCGGGCATAGCGGATAGGGACCTCGCCGCGTAGGTTCGGCGCAAGCAAGTGCGGTCCGCGGGTGCTGCGAACACCCCGGACCGCGTGGCCGAACCCCGCTGCGAACGAGGTCCGACGATGCAGTTGTACCTGATCCCACCCGACGGTGGGCAAGGCGGACGTGTACTCACACGCCGCTCGTACCATCGAAGCCGATCCCTCTCCCTGACCGCCGACGAGACCCGACGGCTCCGCGCGGCCCTGCGCGGGCTGAAGGCTCGCCTGGGCACCTGGCGCGCCGTCTCCGCCGCGATGGGCGGCGTCCACACGCGCACGCTGGCCGGCGTCGCCTGCGGCATCGGCCGAGGCTCGCCCGCGAGCGCTACGACGAGGTGCGGGCGGCAGGGCTGTGGCTGTGGCGGAAGAACGCGCGCGCGCAGGAGCGGTTCCCGTCGCTGTTCGCGGCGGGCCGGCCGAACGTGGGCCGGTCGCGGAAGGAGGCGCCGAGGGGCGGCGAGGGGGACGAGGGCGGGGAGAGCGGCGGGAGCGGCGGCGGGGAGGAGCCGGGGGGGACGGCGGCCCCGGAGGAGGTGAACGAGCGCCCAGCCTGAGCCGGATCGAGCGCGCCGCCCTGCATGCATTCCACCTGCGGGCAGGGCGGCGGTGGAGCGCCTCCGGGCTCGTGCCTGCAGCGCCTCGTCATCCAGACGGAGGTTCCAGACGGAGGTTCACCCGTCGGGCGCCTTGGCCTTTGCGGCTTCAAGCGCAGCCACATCGGCGAGATCCTGCGGTCTTCCTGCCGCGCGCTTGTTGCGCAGCAGATCGGCGAAGCCGAGGAACGGGCAGACGAGGTCGGGCGCGATGACGACCTCGATGCGGTTGGGCCACGCCTCATCGAATCGGAGCCCGCTCGTGTGGGTGAGCACGTCGATGCGCTGCGGAGGAATGCCGATCTGCAAACCTACGCCCGGCGTCTCGAGGTCGCTCTCGACGAGACCCTGGAGAGGCGCGCCGAAGGCCCTGAGAGCCGTCATGACACGCGGCGCATTGTCTTTGGTCGCATCCACCCAGACGTCGAGATCCTTCGTCGCCCGCGGGCGGCCATGGAGCGCGACCGCGTACCCGCCGACGATGAGGAAGCGCGCCTCAGCCGCGGATAACTCGTACAATAGATCGCGAAAGTCCGGGCTCAGCGGGGGGAGCGTCGGGGTGGGCAAGGGCATGCATCTCCTGGCTCAGCGCCCATGCGGCGAGGACACGCTCGGCCGGCGACATCTGCGCCCAGAAGCGGGCGTCTGCGTCGGCTTCGCCTTCCGGATCGTTCCGGAAAATCCGCGTTTGCCAACCTGCCCGCGCGAGCCGCCGTGCCTGGGCGTCATCCATGCCCCGAGCGTACCTCACGCGCGCACAGCGTGCGAAGAGCTCGCGGCGGGCCGGCCGAACGTGGGCCGGTCGCGGAAGGAGGTGCCGAGGGGCGGCGAAGGGGACGAGGGCGGGGAGAGCGGCGAGAGCGGCGGCGGGGAGGAGCCGGGGGGGACGGCGGGCCCGGAGGGGGTGACCGAGCGCCCCGCCTGAAACGGATCGAGCGCGCCGCCCTGCATGCATTCCACCTGCGGGCAGGGCGGCGGCGAAGCGCTTCGGATTCCGGCCCGCGACGAGCTACCCCCACAGGGAGCCGCTTGAGCGACGTTACGGGCGGACGATGCGGATCGATGCCTCCCCCACCACGACGAACGCGCCGGCCAGCTCGGGAGCATGCTGTGCCAGGAGGCGCTGCAAGGCGGCGATCTTGCTGGCGCTGCGCTCGTCTGCGAGCCGAAGCAAGACGACGCCGCGATGCGGCTGGCGGGAGCGGAACACGCGCTCCCCGAAGTCCGTGTCGTTGGTGATCAGGATCCGGTTCTCACGGACAGCCATTGCAAGCACGCTGGCGTCGTCCAGGCCGCGGGCTCCTTCGTACACCGAGAAGACGTCGTGCTGCTGGTCGCGCAGCCAGCTCGCTACGCGCGGTCCGGTGCACTCATCGACGAGGAACCGCACTCAGATCGCTTCCCGCACGCTCGGCAGGAACGACGTCTGCTCCAGGGAGCGGCTGGCAAAGAGCAGGCAGGCCTGAATGTCTTCGCGGGTCAGGCCCTCGTATTCCTCGAGGATCTCGTCCACGGTGGCGCCGTGGGCGAGCAAACCCAAGAGGAACGGTACTGTGAGGCGAGTGCCGCGCACCACGGGCTTTCCGTCCATGATCTCGGCCTGGGCGGTGATGCGTTCGAGCAGGCTCTGGTCCGTCATGGTCTCCTCGACGGCTTCAGCATAGCAGGAGCGGCGGGCCACCGAGCCGCCGCGGGCGCTCCGGAGCTCATCCCGACGTCGCGCCGCCGATCCCCACCCCATCCCTCGCGCTCGCGCCGTCCAGCGCGCCCTCCCGCTCCGCCCGCAGCGCCTCGGCGAACCGCTTCCGCGCCTCCGCCCCGCGCCGCTTCGCGGTCCGCTCCGAGCAGCCGAGCGCCGCGCCGATCGCCTGCCAGGTCCGCGCCTCGACATGGTGGAGCACGAGGACCCGCCGCTCCTCGTCCTTGAGCCCCGACAGCGCGGCCTCCGCCGCGCGGATCGCGCGGCCGTACGTGGCGCGGAGCCGCTCGCCCTCCTCGCCCGGCGCCCTGAGCGCGCGGCCCGCCAGGCCGAGCACCGCGGCGGCGGCGACCTCGTCGGCCATCCCGTCGACCTGCGCGGCCGTCTCGGCGTCGCCGTCGGCGAGGACGTCGCTCGCGTCGTGCACCGCCTCGGCGGCGTCGTACGCGTCGTCCCGGGCGGCGCGCCAGTGCTTCGACTCCTGCCGCAGCGCATCCGAGAGCGCGCCGTCGATGCGCCGCCATGCGTAGGCCGGGAAGGGGACGCCGCGGGCGGGGTCGTAGCCGAGCGCGGCCTCGTGCAGCGCCTGGAACGCGGCCGAGCGGAGGTCGTCGGCCACGTAGCGCGCCCCCGTGCGCCGGAGGAAGTGGTCGCAGAGCTGCTCGGCGAGCGGCACGGCCTTCGCGACGAGCGCCTGCTGGTCGGCGCTCAGCGGCCTCGCCGCCCGGTCGCCGTGGCTCATCGGGGGCGCCCTCGGGCGGCGCTCGCCTTCTCCGCGAGCCGCAGCGCCGCCTCGGCCAGCGCCGTGGGGTCGCGCCTGTCGACCTCGCCGCTCGACGCGGGCGGCGTGCGCGGGCGGAGCCGGTCGACGAGCGGGGCGGCGACCGGGTGCGTCGCGAGGAACCGCGCGGTCAGCGCGCGCAGCGCTTCGAGATCCTCCGCGGGCAGGAGATCGGCGTAGGGCGCGACGGCGCGCGCGACGCGGGCCTCGAGGATCGGATCGCCGTCGTCGTCGGGGCGCGGGCTCGACATGAGACAGGTGCCTCGCGCCGCTCGCCGGCGCTGCGTGCGCCGGCCGGAGGCGCGATTTCTTCCCTCGAAGCTACCTTTCCCGGCGGAGGTCAACAAGGATAGAGAAGCGAGATGGCCGGGGCGTTGCGGCGTGGCGCGCTGCGAGGTGGGGTGTCGCGGGGTGGCGAGCGCCGATGAGCTGCCCGCCCCCGGGGCGCTCTTCCAGGGGCGCTTCCTGATCGACCGCCTCCTCGGGCGCGGCGGGATGGGCGAGGTCTGGGCCGCGCTCGACACGGCGCTGGAGCGGCCGGTCGCGATCAAGATCATCCACCGCGGGCTCGCGGCGGAGGCGCGCTACGCGGAGCGCTTCCTGCGGGAGACGAGGCTCGCCGCGCGGGTCGCGCACCCGAACCTCGTGCGGCTGTACGACGCCGGCAGGGCGGCGGACGGGCGCCTCTTCATGGTGATGGAGCGCGTCTCCGGCGTCCCGCTGCGGCAGATGCTCGCCAACGGCGCGCGGCTCGAGCCGGTCCGCGCGCTCCACTACGCCATCCAGATCGCGGACGCGCTCTCGACGGCGCACGAGGCCGAGCTCGTGCACCGCGATGTGAAGCCCGAGAACATCCTGGTCAGCGACGGCGTGCGCGCGCGGCTGCTCGACTTCGGCGTGGCGAAGGACGCGCGCGTCCCCGGGCTGACGCGGCAGGGGAGCGTGGTCGGGACGTCACGTTACATGGCGCCCGAGCAGATCGCCGGGCGCGCCGTGGACGGGCGCGCGGACCTGTATGCGCTCGGCGTGGTGATCTACGAGATGCTGGCGGGGGCGCACCCGTATGCGGTGCTCGACGAGGCGTCGGGGATCGGGGAGACCGAGATCCTGGCGGCGCACGTGCACCTCCCGGCGACGCCCTTGCCGGAGGTGCTGCCGTCGTGCCCGGAGGCGCTGTGGCGGGCGGTGGCCGCGTGCCTCGCGAAGCGGCCGGAGGAGCGGTTCGCGCGGGCGGCGGAGCTCGCGGCGGCGCTGCGCGAGGTGGCGCGGGCGGTGGTGCCGGCGGAGCGGGCGCTGGAGGACGCGAGCGCGCGGCAGCTGCTGAGCGAGGCGGGGGACGCGGCGCGGGAGCGGGCGATCCGCGAGCGCGGGGGGACGGGTCGGGGGGAGAAAGGGGCGAAGGCGGATCCACGGGTGGCGGCGCTGCCGGTGGGGGGAGCGGCGGGCGGCGCGGCGGCGGGCGCGGATGCGCGGAGCAGGCTGGCGATGGCGCAGCGGTTCAGGGTGGAGCCGGCATGGGGGCTGAGCGGGGCGAGCGCGGGGAAGGGGACCGGAACCGGAGGCGATGCGGCCGGGGAGCGGCCGCGTTCGCCGGCGCTGCCGGCGGAGGGCGGGGCAGCGGGCGTCGAGACGGCGGGGGAGGGAGCCGGGGCGGCGGCGGCGGGCGAGGCGGGGAAGAGCCCGCTGGCGAGCACGGAGCGGTGGGAAGGGGCCGCCGCGGCTGGGCCAGGGGAGGGCACGCTGGCGAGCACGGAGAAGTGGCACGGGGCGGCCGCGGTCCTGGCGGGCACGGCGGCAGGCGAGCGATTGGCGAGGACGGAGCCCTGGAAGGAGGCGAGGGGTGGCGCCGGCGTGATGACAGCGCGCGCGATGTCTTCGCGGAAGCGCTGGGGGATCGTCGTGGTCGGGGTGCTGGCGCTCTGTCTGGCGGCGCTTCTCGCCGTCGCGGTGGTTGGGACCGTGAGGGGGTAAGGCGCCGTCGGGATCAGCCGACAGCGTCGCCGGCCAGCCGCAGCACGCTGACGCGCTGGTAACTCCAGGTGAATGACACGTGGGGATGGCGTCGCCGGCCAGCGCGCGAGGCCGGCAGGGCCGCGCGGGGTCGCGCGGCCCTGCGGGGCGGTGGTGTCAGAAGGCGAAGCGCAGGTTGTCGAGCACGTAGGTGCCTGCGTTGGTGGGGGCGTTGAGCACGAGCCGGAGCTGGCACTCGTTGTCCTGGGCGAGGAGCGCGAGGCCCGCCGGAGGCACGACGAAGTTGACGACGTGGGCGCCCGAGCCCTGCGGCAGCGGGACGGTGTTCGTCGCGACCTCCTGGTGCGACATGTTCGCGCCCATGCACGCCAGGAACATCGTGGAATCGCCCGGCCAGCTGGGGTTGACCGGCGGCGGCGACACGACGTCGAGCTTCAGCGTCGGCCCGAACGCGGCGAGCTCGCTCGTCGGGAACGACGTGCTCTCGATCTCGGTGTAGTTCGAGACCGCGACCGACAGCGCGTTCGTCTCCGGGACGGTCGGCGACTCGACGAGGCTCTCCGTGGTCCCCTGCACGACGTGCCAGGCGTCCTCGGTCTCGAAGCCGAGCACGCGCTCGGCGGTGGTGACCGGCACGAACGGCCCGTCGTCCACGCCGGGGCTCGCCGACCCGTTCCACTGGAGCTCCCCCATGAACCGCACGTTGTCGAGCTGGAAGCAGTCGCCGTTCGCCGCTTCCGCCACGAGCGAGACCTGCAGGGTGGAGCCGCGGTCGCTCTCCTGAAGGGCGGCGAAGATCGGCTCGGGGAGCGTGAAGTGCGCCGTGACCCACTCGCCCGCCGGGTAGCCGGTCAGGTCGAACTGCCCGGCGAACTGGGCGACGGTGTCCTCGGGGCGATCATGGTAGTAGAGCTGGAGGGAGCCCTGCCACGCCGGGTTCGGCAGCCCGGTGGGGATCCGGACGTCGAGCGCGAGGTGGCGAGAGATCCAGGTGAAGCTCTTCGGGACGAAGGCGTCGCTCTCGAGCGTGCGGGAGCCCGCGGAGCACACCCGCTGCGACGTCTCGCCCACGGTCGCGACAGGGCTCTTCGAGGTGCTGGCCGTGGTCGCCCAGAGCCCGTCCCAGGTGCCGACCCTGGCCTGTCCGCGCGGCGTGGCGCGGTAGGTGGTGGCCCGCAGCGACTTGATGTCCACGGTGGCGCCGGCGGCGCCCGCGACCTCGATGGCGATCGTGACCGGCTCCTGCGTCTGCTGGAGCGCCGCCAGGGCGTCGGCGGGGACGTTGAAGAGCACGTCCGTCTCGCCCGCGGTGAGGACATCGGCGAGCACGACGGTCGAGCCGAGCTGGACGGTGCCCGTCGAGGCGGCGCTCAGCGTGACCTTCAGCCGGGCGCTCCGGGTCGGGTTGCCGGTGACCGCGACGGAGAACGACACCGATCCCGGCGTCCAGCTCGTGTCTGTGCGCTGGTACTCGCGGTCGATGCGGGCGTTGCCAGCGCCGTTCGGGGTGATGGTGAAGCCGCTGCCGTCGCCGTTCTGCGCGGCGGAGCCGGGCTGCGCGGGCAGCCAGCTCTCGTCGAACCGGATCTGGCTGGGGGGGTCCACGGCCGCGTCCCCTACAGCGGTGCGGATCGGGTTGTGGTGATCCCTCGAGTCGAGGATCAACGTCGAGCTCAGGTGCGGGTTACGGATCGTGACGAGCCCGTCGCCCATGGCGCGCACGTACTCGACCTCCGTGAACTGGTAGTCGGCGTCGATCTGCTGGACCAAGAGCAGCGGGAAATCGATGATTTCCTGCGGCTCCCGCGGGTCGAACGCGCCCGCGGGGTCGCCGCCGATCTTGTCGATCCACATCAGGGACTCCTCCTCCGAGAAGCCGATGTCGAGCCGCTCGTTGCTCACCACCGTCCGGTAGGGGAGCATGTCGCCCTGCGCCGTCAGGCCGGCGTTCCTGGACACGACCGCGCTCAGGACCTCCGCGGCCGGGACGCCCGCCTCCGCGGTGCCTGAGCCCCAGTGACCAGGGACGACCTCCCACAGACCGCCGTGCAGGACGGGGAAGGAGACCACGACGAGGTGGAGGTCGCCGCCCGGCTTCGTGATCACCTTGGCCCTCGACCCGTTGTCCAGCATGACGACGTCGCTCGGGGCCCAGCCATCCGGAGTCCACGTCGGCCAATCTTCATGGGGATCGAAGCCCAGCGTGACGTTCTTGTACACGGGCCCGTTGTTCGAGCCGTAGCCGTTCCCTCTCATCATCGGCGTGACGCGCTGAGCCTCGGTTACACCCCAGTTGCCCTGATCGCCGGGGAGCAACAGCACGCTCGGCTTCGCGAGGAAGTCGTGCGCGTGCTTCTTGTCCGGCATCCCATCCTCGATCTCCGTTTCGAGGGGCCCCAGTCCCGCGTTCTTGAAGTACCGGTACCTGCCGCCCGAGCTGTTCAGGAAGTCGCTCGTGGAGAAGTAGTGCTCGGCCGCGGGCTCGTATCGGTAAGGGAGGACGAAGGCTCCCGCGTGCTCGCTCGGCACGCTCAACGGGTTCCAGTCGAGGTCACGCGCGATGGCGTCGAGGTCCGGGTCGCCCATCACGTTGGGCGCCGGATAGCGCGCCGGCTCGTGGATCTCGTACATCATCGTGGAGTAGCGCGCCGCGGCGCGCGTGTACGCGCCGAACCCGGGCTGCTCGTTGTCGGGCTTCAGCATGAAGTGGTGGATCAGCTCCGGCACCTGGTAGCCGCTGAGCACGGCGTCGAGGGCGAACCCTCTGTACTGGTCTCCGCCGCTCCACCACATGCAGTTGCGAGCGGTTTCTGGACAATCCGGATCATCATTGAACGAGTACGCGCCCGTCAGGATGCCGAACATGATGGGCGGGTAATCGGAGGTGTACAGCTCCAGGACGTTGTTGTACTCCCAGCGACGCCGCATCGGCGCGTAGCGCTTGCCTTGGTAGGACTGGAAGGCGACCATGGCGGCGGTGTAATCGAGGGCGTTGCGCGCGGCGGTCCGCACCTTCTCGCCTTCGGCATGGCTCGCGAGCTGCATCAAGGCGCGCAGCGTGAAGCCCTGGTAGGGCCGCGCGTTGGTCTCGAAGTAGCCGTTCTTCGTGACCCGGCCGATGATGGCGAGCAGCGCTTGCTCGAGCTCCGTGCCGTCGTTGACGTACTTCTCGGGGCTCAGGTCGTGAATGGCCTGGAGCTCCGGGTCGTGTCGTGGGTTGTTGCGGATCCACTGGTTCGCCAGGTAGATCCAGGCGTTGATCATCAGGACGTGGTTCTCGGTCTCCGGGACGTTCACCCAGAAGGTCTCGTATATCAGTTTGCGCACCTTGTCTCCGGCGTAAGGGACGAAGGGGGTGCAGCGAATCTTATAGAGAACGTCCTCGGGGGGCAGGCCCATGTCGGCGCACTCTGCCCGAGTCCTCTTTGCGTACAAGAGGAGCGCGTTGACGGCCTTGTCTGTGAGCAGCGGCTGCGAGCCCGCGGGCGTGTTCCCGAACGCGTTCAGCAGCGTAATCGCGTTCATGAGATGGAAATCGAAGTCCGCCTCCGATCCCACGTCAGCGCTATAATGCGCGTTGTTGACGAGCCAGTTCTCGACGATCTGCGGGAAGTCCTCCGGCGGCCTGAGCTCGTCCTCTTCGTCCAGGTGGACGAGCGCCGCGAGCCCTGCGGCGATGCGGCGGAAGCTCGCGGTCCCCGCGTTTTCCCAGGTCCCGATGTTGGTGAAATCGCCCTTGAATGTTTGCATCCACACCTTCAAGAGGCGCTCCACGCGGTCGGCGTACTCGGCGTTGGCGTCCGCGACCGAGTCGGGGATGGGGTGCGGATCGCCGTGGACGACGCACATCTTGTCGCCGACGGCGATGTCGGTGACGTAGTAGTCCTCGTCCCAGTCGGTGGTCCCCCCTTTCCGGTAGGCGACGCCTGTCAGCAGGTCGTCGTAGACGCCCCACCTCGGGTTCGGGCTCTCGGTGCGGCCGAACAGGAGCTCGCCCCGGCCATCCAGATCCGTGTCGGCGATGGCGACCGCGCTCGCGCCGACGTCTTCGCCCCACTCCTGGCCGCGGGCGGTCTCGGAGATGCTCCCGTCGGCGTTCTTGCTGTAGATCACGAGCTTCGAGCGCTGGTCACCCCCGCTCCGCCCGACCACCAGCTCTTCCCTTCCGTCCCCGTTCATGTCCCCGGAGCTGATGGAGATCGCCTGGAGGTCGCCGTCCCAGTTGTCGCTGCCGGGGTCGAAAGGAGCCCCGAAGGCGATCTCCCTCGTGAAGAAGTCGTGCGTGCCGGGGATGACGAACACGCGCGGGTCGCCGTGATCTCCTCCGGCGATCGCCGCGAGATCCCCATTGCCGTCGCCGTCGAAGTCGAGGAGCTTGACCCCGAACACGACGGGGTCGTCGCCGAACACGCCATCGCCCGCGCTGAAGACGGTGGTGAGATCGCCGCTGCTGCCATCCAGGGTCGCGACCTCGACGCGGCGCCCGATGCCGCTGCACCCGAGGCCGCACTGCCTGTCCCTGGAGATGGCGACCTCGTCGCGACCGTCTCCGTTGATGTCGCGCACGTCGAGCCCCGTCACGTAGTAGTCCGGTCCCCATTCCGGGGTCGAGCGCTGCTCGAGGATCGTCTGGAAGCGGGTGTTCTCGCCGTCATGGATGAAGTCATCCAGGACCAGCACCCTGGCCGCCAGCGCATCGGTGCTTTCGTTCATTCCGACGACGACCTCGTCGTCGCCGTCACCGTCCAGATCGCCCGCTGCCAGGGCTTCGACGCCCTTGCTCGTGCCCCAGTTCCCCAGGGTCGCGATCTGCTTGAAGTTGGTGGTTTTGTCGTCGTAGATGACCAGGCGCGGCACGACGTTGCAGTTCACGCAGTTGCGCCAGTTGCGCCCCGCGATGAGCTCGAGGTGCTCATCGTCGTCGATGTTGGCGAACGTGATGGCCGTGGCGTAATGGGGCTCGCCGTAGTTGTCGCCGCGCACGGTGAAGTTGTGGTCGCCGTCGTACACGTAGATCGACGGTTGGTCCTCGGTGTCGCGGTACCGCGAGACGGCAAAGATCTGAGCTTCGCCTCTGCATAGATCGCTCTGCGCGTCGGCGGTGATTGGAACGCCGACCAGGACGATGGATCCAAGCAATGTTAACCAATGACGCATAGGTCTCCTTCTCTGGGTCTGCAGGCTGGCTGCGGGGTGAGAGCGGCCCTTCGCAGCAGCGCACCGCCAAAGCAGCGGCCGTGCCACAGAGAGCGCGCCCTCAGCAGCGCGCGTGAGATGGCCGGCGAGTCGAACCTGCACGCGCGCTCGCAACCCGGTGCGCAGAGCGGCTCGTGGCACGTGCCATGTGGCACACGGCACGTGGTCGAGGGCCGCGTGCCACCAGTGGGTCGAGATGGGGCCCGAAGGCGATCTGCCGTCCGCCCCCGCCCGCGGGACCTGCCCCCGTCGGCAGAGCGCGCTCAGGCGCTTGCGGCGCTGGGGGAGCTCCGGCTAGATTCGCGCGCGCCAGCGCGGTCTCCGCCGCTGGCGCTCATCGCGCGCGGAGCGCTCATCGCGTCCGCGCTCCGTCACCCGCTTTTCTCGACGGGCATCACAGGTCAGGGGAGAATATCTTGTTTTCGTTCATCGCCGCCTTCGACCTGCCGGACGCGAGCGATCGCGATCCCGCCGCGTTTCTCCGACGCACGGCGCTCCTCATCGGCGAGCGGATGCCCTCCGTGGGCCCGGAGCCCCGGATCGCGGTGGAGGTCTTGCCGGAGGTGGGCGGTGGGTGGGCGGTCCTCGCGCCGGAGCCGCGGCCGCGGCTCGACCTGCTCGATCAGGTGGTCACCGACACGCACGCTGTGCTCTTGTTCGGCGAACTGCAAGGCGAGTCCAGGGCGTCGCCCGCGAGCGCCGTCCTCCGCGCCTATCGGTCGGGCGGCGGGGCCGCGGCGGCCGCGCTCGACGGCAACTTCTCCGCCGTCGTCGTCGACCGCGCGGAGCGCACCGTCGCGGTCATCTCGGACCTGCTCGGCCGCCGGGCGCTGCGCACCCTGCACGCGGGCGGGGCCCTCTACGTCTCTCCCCACGACATCGCGCTCGTGGCGACCGGGGCGTGCCCCGTCGAGATCGATCGCGCCTCGGCGTGCTCGATCGTCGCCGCCGACTGGTCCATCGGCGGGCGGCCGCTGCTCGCGCGCGTCGAGCCGTGCGAGCCCTCGCGCTGGCTGCGCCTGCGGGGCGGCCGCCTGGAGCGGCTCGCCGCGCCGCTCGGGCTGTTCGAGGGCCGCGTCGATGCCCGCGACGGGGCCGCGGTCAGCGAGCGAATCGACCAGATGGTCGACACGATGCGCGAGAGCACGCGCTTCGCCGCGGCGGGCTTCGACACGGTCCGGGCCGACCTGACCGCGGGCATCGACAGCCGCGCCGTCTTCGCGCTGGTCGCGTCGGTCGTGCCGGCGGAGCGCATCGTCGCCAAGACCTCGGGCGCGCCCGACAGCCTCGACGTGCGCGTGGCCAGGCGCATCGCCGCCCTCTCGGGCGTGCGGCACGAGCACCGCGAGCTGGATCTGCCGATCCATGATGACTTCAGCCGTCACGCGGATCTCATCGCGTTTCACATGAACGGCGACTCCAGCGCCAAGCGCGCCATCGACAGGTATCCGAGCTGGGACGACGAGCGCCCCCTGGGCTTCGACGGGGGAGGGGGCGAGATCTTCCGTGGCTATTACTATGCTCGCCCCGGCCAGTACCGGCGGGTGGCCGGCGCCGGCGCCGGCGACGTCGCGGCCTTCCTCGCCCGCAAGTGGCGCCGCCTGGCCGCGCCAGGCTTCCGCTCGCCCGAGCCTCCGGCCGCCGTCCGCGAGCGCACGCAGGCGGTGGTCGAGGCGATGTTCCGGCGCTCGCCCGACGTGCACGACGTGCTCGATCAGTTCTACCTCTTCGAGCGGTATGGCCGCTGGGGCGCGCTCACGTCGCGCTTCTCCTGGTGGAGGAGCTTCAGCCCGTACGCGAGCCCGTCCGTCGTGCGGCTGGCGTTCAGCCTGCCCTCCCCGATAGGCATGCACGCGGGCTTGCACGACGCCATCGTGCGCCGCTTCTTGCCGCCCGCGCGCGGCATCCTCGTGAACGACAACGCCCTGCTCCGGCTGCAGGGGCCCGGGCTCGGGCGCATGCTCGCGCGCGATCTGCTCTATGTCACGAGCGAGCTCTGGCGAGCGGCGACCGCGTGGCGGGGCGGCGCGGCCAAGCGGCGCCGCTCGGTGGACGCCATGCGCGCCGACATGGTCGCGGGGCCGCTCCACGACTACGCGCGCGACGTCCTCCTCTCGCGAGACAGCATCGCCGTGGACCTGCTCGGGCACGAGCTCGCCGTTCGCCTGCTGGACGAGAACAGGGCGCGCCGGCAGCACCTGGAGACCCTGTGCAACCTCCTCGGCATCGAGCATTTCCGGCGGCTCGCCACGTCCACCGCCGCGGCCGCAGCCGGGCGTTGACCCGGGTCGACCGGGGCCGTCGCCGGCTGCGCGGGACGAAGCCGCTCGGTGTTCCTCGACGGCGAGCCCATCGGCTCGGAACCTCGCTCCGGGCTGGTGGGCTCCTTCGGGCGTCAGCCGCGCTGCGTCAGCGCGCGCTCACTCGCAGACCCAGTAATTCCGCCGCCTTCCGTGCCGGCGCGGATCTCTTCCGCGTGAGTCCCGAGCGGCTCGTCGGAGAGGTCGTCGCTCGGGTCTGCGGCGACGCACGACGAGGCTGCCAGAGCGACCAGCGCGCCGGCTGTGCCCGCGCGAGCCCATGCGAGCCCATGCGAGCCCATGCGAGCCCAAGTCCTGCCGTTTTGCTGCTGCGATTCAGTCCATTATTATGATTCATTGCGGTCTAAACCTATGTCCATGTGCTCGGTCTCTGCTTCGGTATTCGTGGCTCACGAAGCGCAGCTCGAGCTCCGTGGCCGAAGCCCGTGCAAGGACCCCTGACGGTCCATCCCGGCCGCATCGATGCCTCTGACATGCTTGCTCGGAGGGGATCTCCGGCTGGCATCGGACATGATCAGATAGGCCTGATCTGAGGGCGCTGGTGTTCTACTGGATCATGATCCCGCCATGGAGTGGATGAGACCAAAGAGAGCCGATTCATGGACAAGGCAACGGGGGCGCCAACAGAGGCGCTTCGGATCGAGGAGAGTTGCCGGATTTCTCTTCTGGCACTGCGCGACGGGGCTCGCACGACACGCATGTCACGGTTGCGGGCGTGACATGTCGCGGTTGGGGGGGCGTGACATGTCGCGGAGGAATGGTCCCCACATCACGGCGGGCGGCTCACTGCCCGGCGCGTGGAACCCGACGGATCGAGAGACCCAGTGGCCCATGCGCGTCGCCCGTGGGCTCCACGGCCCCGTTCCCTGCTCCGACCCGAAGGGCACGGTCGCGGGTGCATGCGGGCGCGCGCTGCGCCGTGTCACGAGCGAGCGCTGGCGGCCGGCGACCGTGTGGCGCAGCTGCGCGGCCAAGGAGCGCCGCTCGGTGGACGCCGGACGCGCCGAGAGGGTCGCTGGGCCGCTCCACGCCTACGACGTGCGGCTTTCGCGAGACAGCATCGCCGTCGATCCGCGCGGGCGCGGGCGCGTCGCGCAGGCGTTACGAGGCCATCGGGGGGGCGCGGACTACGACGACCTCAACGACCCTTGAGGGCGAGCTTCGTCGCGCCGCGCGACACGCTCTCTCTCGATGTTGGCCAGAGCGCCCGGCGCCGGCGATACCCGGCTGGTCAACGAGCCGCATCCGCGGGGAAGCGGGTATGCCCGCTGTCGTTTGTCTGGAGCCACCTTCGGGACTTGAACCCGAGACCTACGGTTTACGAAACCGTTGCTCTACCACTGAGCTAAGGTGGCACGCCTCTCGTCGAGGAGGCGCGCAGATTACCCACTCGCCCCGCCGAGTCAAGCTCTTTTATTCGTCCCCGCGCCGACCTCTCTGTCACGGCGGCTTCCGCGGCTTGCGCTGGCTCGCCGCCCCCGCAGCCTCCACGGCCTACCTCGCTTCCTCGCTCCCCGGGCCCGCCGCGCCGCCGGCGCTCCCTCTCGCGAAGAACTCGCCCAGCCGCTCCGAGAGCTCCGCCGCCGCCGACCAGTGCATCATGTGCCCGGCGTCCGGCAGCTCGACGTGCTCCGCGCGCGCGAGCTTCGCCACCCGCGCCGCCTCGTCCGGCGGGCGCCACCCGGTCGGCCCGCCGCTCACGACCAGCGTCGGGCACGCGATGCGCTCGAGGAACGCCGCGAACCCCTCCGCCTGGAACCAGAGCGGCGACGTCGTCCGGTGCATCGGATCGTACGCCCACGCGAGCCCGCCGCCGGGCTCCTCGCGCGTGAGCAGCGGCGCGCGCGTCGCGAGCACGTCGAGCGGCACGCGCGGGTGATGCGCGGCGAGCCGCGCGATCGCGTCCTGCATCGACGCGAGCCGCCGCGGCGCCCGATCGAGCCCCTTCATCTCGCGCAGCCACGTCTCCATGCGCGCGACGGCGACGTCGGGCCCGCGCGCCGGCGGCCCCAGGCCCTCGAGCAGCGCCAGGCGCTCGACGCGGCCGGGGCTCGCGCCCGCGTAGTACACCGCGACCGCGCCGCCCATCGAGTGGCCCACGACGCCGAGCCGCGCCGGCGCGAGCGCGTCGACGAGCGCCGCGACGTCGGCGACGTAGTCGGGGAAGTAGTAGTAGCCGCCCGCGCCGACGCGGCCGCTCCGGCCGAAGCCGCGCAGGTCGGGCGCGATCACGTCGTGCCCCGCCCGCGCGAGCGGCTCGGCCACGAGATCCCACGTGCTCCCCGCGTCGAGGAAGCCGTGGAGCAAGAGCAGCGTGAGGCCGGACGGCCGCGCGGCGTCGTCGCGAAAGCGATGGACGCACAGCTCCAGACCGTTGGGCTTCCAAGATTCCGACGTCCTACGCACCACGCGCGTGCTCTCGCGTGCAGGCGCCCACGTCAACCCCCCGCGCGCGCCGCGCGCCCGGCGCCGTCACCGCTTCGCAGGCGGCGCCGCAGGAGCCGCCGGGGGAAGCATCGTCCCCGTCGCCACCGGCGCGGCCGATCCCGCCGCCCCCGCAGGCGGCGCGGCCGCAGCGCCCGGCGCGCCCGGCGCCGCGGCGTCGGACCCGGCCGGCGCGGCGCTCGCCGACGCCGCAGGCGCCGCCGGGAGCGCCGCGCCCGTGAGCTGCGCGGCGTCCTTCAGCACCTCGTCGGCGTGCACGCCGGGATCGACGTCCGGGTAGACCTTCGCGACCTTGCCGTCGGGATCGATCAGGAACGTCACGCGCGCCATCGACCCGAGCCGCGTCGGCACGCCGAACGCGTGGGCCCACGTCTGG
This sequence comes from Sorangium cellulosum So0157-2, assembly GCF_000418325.1. Lineage (GTDB taxonomy): Bacteria > Myxococcota_A > Polyangia > Polyangiales > Polyangiaceae > Sorangium > Sorangium cellulosum_D. Next base: position 8,649,734 of record NC_021658.1, on the reverse strand, counting down.
TCGGTGTCGACGAGGATGGGGAACGGCAGCCGGTGCTCGGTCGCGAACGCCTCGTGCGACTCGCGCGTGTCGGGGGAGACGCCGAAGACCTGCACGTTGGCCTGCTTGAAGCGATCCCAGGCGTCGCGGAACGCGCACGCCTCCTCCGTGCAGCCCGGCGTCCCGTCCTTCGGATAGAAGTACACGACCACGGCGCGGCCCCGCTGGTCGGACAGCCGCTGGATCGCGCCGTTCTGATCGGCGGCGAACACGTCGGGCGCCGTCGCGCCGACCGGGAGGAGCCCCTGTCCACCGTCGGGTCGCTCGGCCGCGCCACACGCGAGCAGCGAGACAAAGGCAAAGACGACAGCAACTACGACAAAAACGAGGGCAGTCGGGAAGCGTCTCTTCATCAGAGCGCCACGTTAGCACGCACTCGGTAGGATCGATCCGACGCTTCTGGTACGTTGCGCCGACAGGAGGCCAGGCCGATGGCGATCTACGGAAACGGCAGCGGCGCCGCCCCCGGCGCGGTGCGCCAGGGCAGGGGAATCACCTACCCCGATTTCTCTTCGCCTACCGTGGATAAGGTCATGGTGGAAGAGCGTGCAGCCGGGCTCGGCAAACGGAGCATCAAGGGCCCGGCCAAGGTCGCCGGCCTCAAGCTCGCCATCTCCATGATGGACCTCACCACCCTCGAGGGAAAAGACTCGCCCGGAAAGGTCGAGCAGCTCTGCCAGAAGGCGCTTCGCCCTCACGAGCGCGCGGACATCCCGCCATGTGCGGCGGTGTGCGTCTATCCGAAGCTCGTGCCCGTCGCCAGGCGAGCGGTCGCGGGCTCGACGGTCAAGGTGGCGAGTGTGGCGACCGCCTTCCCGAGCGGGCTGTCCACGCTCGAGGTCAAGCTCGCCGACGTGCGCCAGGCGGTCGAGCTCGGCGCCGACGAAATCGACATGGTGATCGACCGCGGCGCGATGCTCGCCGGCGAGGTCAACGCCGTGTACGATGAGATCGCCGCGACCAAGGAGGCGTGCGGGCGCGCGCACCTCAAGGTGATCCTGGAGACCGGCGAGCTCGGGAGCTACGACCGCGTCCGCAAGGCGAGCCGCATCGCGATGCTCGCCGGCGCCGACTTCATCAAGACCTCGACCGGGAAGATCACCCCGGCGGCCACGCCCGCGGTGACGCTGGTGATGCTCGAGGCGATCCGCGATCACGCGCACGCGACCGGCCAGCGCGTCGGGATGAAGCCGGCCGGCGGCATCCGGACGGCGAAGCAGGCGCTCCACTACCTCGTGCTGGTCAAGGAGACCCTCGGCGACGCCTGGCTCACGAGCGACCTGTTCCGCTTCGGCGCGTCCACGCTCCTCAACGACGTGCTCATGCAGCTCGAGAAGGAGCGGACCGGCGCCTACCAGGGCGGCGACTATTTCAGCAAGGACTGACCGCGCGCGGCGCAGCGTGACGTCGCGCGGCGTGGCCGGGGCCGATGTTCAACGCGCGGCCGCCGGCGTAGAGTGCGCGGCATGAGCGACAGGAGCACCGCCGCGGCAGGCGGCGACGGGGGCGCGCCCCGGGAGTCAGGCGTGGAGCGCGCCGCGCGCGACGCGAGCCCCGCGCGCGAGGCCGCCGTCGTGTTCGGCGACGCGTGGCGCTACGCGCCGGCACCCGAGGGGCGCGACCACGTGAAGATCGCGCCGCGGTACGACCTCTTCATCGGCGGCGCGTGGCGCGCCCCGGAGTCGGGCCGCTACCTCGACAGCGTCAGCCCGTCGACCGAGGAGAAGCTCTGCGAGTTCGCCGAGGCCTCCGACCGCGACGTCGACCTCGCCGTGCAGGCGGCCCGGTCCGCGTACGAGAAGCACTGGTCGCGCCTGCGCCCGCTCGATCGCGGCAAGTACATCTACCGCATCGCCCGCGCCCTCCAGGAGAAGGCGCGCGAGCTCGCGGTCGTCGAGTCGCTCGACGGCGGCAAGCCCATCAAGGAGTCCCGCGACGTCGACCTCCCGCTCGCGGCCGCGCACTTCTTCTACTACGCGGGCTGGGCCGACAAGCTCGAGCACGCCTTCCCCGGGCGGGATCCGCGGCCGCTCGGCGTCGCGGGGCAGGTGATCCCGTGGAACTTCCCGCTCCTCATGGCGGCGTGGAAGCTCGCGCCCGCGCTCGCGGCGGGCAACACGTGCGTCCTCAAGCCCGCCGAGACGACGCCGCTCACGTCGCTGCTCCTCGCGAAGATCATCGAGGAGGCGGACCTGCCGCCCGGCGTCGTCAACGTGGTCACGGGCGCGGGCGCGACGGGCGCCGCGGTCGTCGGGCACCCCGGCGTCGACAAGGTCGCGTTCACCGGCTCGACCGAGGTCGGCAAGCGCATCCAGCGCGCGCTCGCCGGCACCGGCAAGCGGCTCACGCTGGAGCTCGGCGGAAAGGCCGCGAACATCGTCTTCGAGGACGCGCCGCTCGATCAGGCGGTCGAGGGGATCATCGGCGGCATCTTCTTCAACCAGGGCCACGTCTGCTGCGCGGGCTCGCGCCTGCTCGTCGAGGAGAGCGTCCACGACGCGCTGCTCGTCAAGCTGCGCGAGCGCATGGCGACCCTGCGCGTCGGCGATCCGCTCGACAAGAACACGGACGTGGGCGCCATCAACTCGCGGGCGCAGCTCGAGAAGATCCAGGAGCTCGTGGCCGCGGGCGAGCGCGAGGGGGCCGCGCGCTTCTCGGTGAGCTGCGCGCTCCCGGAGCGCGGCTACTGGTTCGCGCCGACGCTCTTCACGGGCGTCGCGCAGTCGCACCGGATCGCGCGCGAGGAGATCTTCGGCCCGGTGCTCTCGATCCTGACCTTCCGCACGCCCGAGGAGGCGATCGAGAAGGCGAACAACACGATGTACGGGCTGTCGGCCGGCGTCTGGACGGGCAAGGGCTCGAAGAGCTTCTGGGTCGCGCAGCGCCTCCGGGCCGGCGTCGTCTGGGCGAACACCTTCAACAAGTTCGACCCCAGCTCCCCGTTCGGCGGCTACAAGGAGAGCGGCTTCGGCCGCGAGGGCGGGCGCCAGGGGCTGCTCGCCTACCTCGAGGTGGACTGATGGCGCTCGGCAACGGCGAGGCGGGCGCGCGCGTCGGCGTGCGCAAGGCGTACAAGATGTTCGTGGGCGGCGCGTTCGTGCGCTCGGAGTCGGGGAGGTACACGCAGGTGCGCGATCACGGCGGCGCGGGCGCGGTCGAGAACATCCCGCGCGCCTCGCGCAAGGACGGGCGCGACGCGGTGGTCGCGGCGGCCGGCGCGCTCGGCGGCTGGTCGTCGCGCTCGGCCTACAACCGCGGGCAGATCCTCTACCGCCTCGCGGAGATGCTCGAGGCGCGGCGCGCGGAGCTCGCGGCCTCGCTCGAGCGCGGCGGCCAGGGCGCCGGCGACGCCGAGCGCGAGGTCCTCGCGTCGATCGATCGCGCCGTCGCCTACGCGGGCTGGGCCGACAAGTACCAGAGCCTCTTCGCGAGCCTGAACCCCGTGTCCGGCCCGCACTTCACCTTCACGGTGCCCGAGCCGATGGGGGTCGTCGTCATCGCGGCGCCGCCGCGCCCCGCGCTCCTCGGCCTCGCGGGCGCGCTCCTGCCGGCGATCACCGCCGGCAACACCTGCGTCGTGCTCGCCAGCGAGGCGGATCCGCGCACCGCCCTCGTCTTCGGCGAGGCGCTCGCCACGAGCGATCTCCCGGGCGGCGTCGTCAACCTCCTCACCGGCCAGCCCGCGGAGGTGCTGCCGCACCTCGCCGCGCACATGGAGGTCGCCGCGCTCGATCTGCACGGCGTGGACGCGGCCCTCGCGAAGCGCCTCGAGGAGGCGGCCGCCGGCAGCGTCAAGCGGGTGCGATCCCGCGCGCTCGGCGAGGCGGAGTGGTTCGACGATCGCGCGGCGACGTCCCCGCGCTGGATCGAGCGGTTCGTCGAGCTGAAGACGATCTGGCACCCGGCCGGGCCGTAGCGCGGGCGGGGTGAGCCGCGCGCCGCTCAGCGGCCGAGCACCATCCCCGTCTGCAGCGTGCGTCCGGCGACGAGATCCGCGGCCGCGAGCGGCTTCCGCCCCTCGGCCTGCGCCCGCAGGATCTGGATCGCGCCGTCGCCGCAGGCGACGATCACGATGTTGCGGCCGGCCATCACCACGGTCCCCGGCGGCGCTCCGTCGCGGTCGGCCTCGCGCTCGACGCGCGCGGCGAGCACCTTGAGCGCCTTGCCCTCGATCGTCGTGAAGGCGCCTGGCCACGAGGTCATCGCCCGGATGTGGTCGTGGATCTGCCGGGCGCTCCGGTCCCAGCGGATGCGCCCGTCCTCCTTCTTGAGGAGCGGCGCGTGCGTCGCCGCCTCGTGGTCCTGCGGCGTCGCCTGGAGCTCGCCGTCCACGGCGCGGCGGAGGTCCTCGCGCACGACGCGTGCCGCGAGCGCCCCGAGATCGACCGCGAGCTCGTCGGCGGTCGTGTCGGGGCCGATCGGGGTGCGATGGATCGCGTAGACCGGCCCCGTGTCCATGCCCTCGTCCATCTGCATCAGCGAGACGCCCGTCTCGGCCTCGCCCCCGGCGATCGCCCAGGTGATCGGCGCGGCGCCGCGGTAGCGCGGCAGGATCGACGCGTGCAGGTTCATGCAGCCGCGCCGCGGCGCATCGAGCACCGCCTTCGGCAGGATGCGCCCGTAGGCGATCACGAGCGCGACGTCCGCCGCGGCGTCCTTCACCCACGCGGCGAACTCGGGCGTGCGGATCTTCTCGGGCTGCACCACCGGCAGGCCGAGCTCTCCGGCCTTCACCTTGACCGGCGGCGCCTTGAGCTCGAGCCCGCGGCCGGCCGGCCGATCGGGCTGGCAGACGACGCCGACGACGTCCGCGATCGACGCGAGCGCCTCGAGCGAGGGCACGGCGATGGCGGGGGTACCGAAGAAGAGCGCGCGCACGCCCTAGCTTCTAGCAGGAGCGGCGCCGGGCACGGCGCCTTCTTCATCGCGATCGCGCCGAGGCCGCCGCGCGGACGTGGCTCAGGGCTGCGCCGCCGGCCGCTCGCCCTGCTCGCCGTCGCCGTCGTCGCCCTTCCCCCCGCGCGCGGGCAGGACGCCGCGCGGATCGGCGCAGCAGCGGAAGCCGGTCTCGTAGAACACGAACTTCGGGTCGTGCGCGTCGTTCGTCCCGCGGCAGCCGGTCCACGGCTTGGCCCAGAAGCCGCCCATGAGCGCGCCCGGCCACCGCCGGCCGCGGCGCGACGCGACCCACTCCTCGACGTTGCCCATCATGTCGAAGATGCCGAACGACGAGGCGCACCCGGGGTAGGAGCCGCTCGGGGCGCCTTGCCAGAGCCGCTCCACCTCGCGCCGCGCGACGTCGCCGGAGGCGCCGAGCTTGCGCTCGTCGACCGGCCGCCACGCCTTGCCGCTGTTGCAGACGGTCCTGTCCACGCGCCAGCCGTAGACGAGCGGGCGCCGCTCGGGGCCCTCGCACGCGAGCTCCCACTCCTGCTCGGCGCACACCCGCTTGCCGCGCGCCGCGCACCACGCGGTCGCCATCTCGAACGACTGCATGACGAGCGGCTTCGCCCCCCGCTGGTTCGGCGCCTCGAACTGATCCATGCACACCGCGATCTCGGTCGTCGGCCCCTCCTCCGCGGTGATCCCCTCCCAGTAGGCGAAGCAGTGGGTCGCCTTGCCGCTCTTGACCGGCTCGACGCAGACGTGCTGCACGTCGTCGTGGTGGGTGCCGGTGACGAGCCGCATGTCCGTCGGGCACGCCGGGCTGGGCCCTGGATCGAGGGACGGCGCCGCTGGCAGGCTGAGCATCGCGAGGGCGAGCGCGCCGAGGCCGAGCAGGGGATCGATCATCGTTCGCGAGGGCTCCGGTGTCGCTCCGCGCCGGGCGCCGCCGCGGCCGAGCCCGCGTCGCGGCGCGACGGCGGGGAACGGTGGGGAGGGAACGACGGGGAGACGATGCGCCCCTCGTCCGCTGTGGTGGACCCTGCGCCGCGTCGCCCGACAAGCGAGCGCTGCAGGTCGGAGCTGACCCGCAGAATATCCCCATTCAAAAAAATGGCCAGGGCTGTGGCACGCGGCATGCGCCGTGTCTATGGTGAGTTCCCGTAGCCTCGCGGGCTGTCTTCCACCAGAGCTGCCAGCAGGGCTCCGCGTCGCACCATTCGCATCCGTCTGGATGCAAGCCAGGATGACCGGGGCGCGCGCCCGCCGCGCGACCCGGGCTCAGGTTGATGAAGGGGTTTACCTCCCCCGGTCGGGTGCCTAGAGGAGATCGCCATGTCCGAGAAAAAGAACCCGCCGATGCCGCCGCGCTCCGAGGAAGAGGTCGTCTTCGGCGACGAGCTGCCGGTTCTGCCGATCCGCAATGCGGTCCTGTTCCCCGGCGCCGTTGCGCCCTTCGATGTCGGCCGCGAGAAGTCGGTCGCGCTGGTCGAGGATGTCGACAACCTTCCCGGCCCGGTCATCGCGATCTTCGCCCAGCGCGATCCGTCGACCGACGATCCCGGCGCCGAGGATCTGTACCCCATGGGCTGCGCCGCGCGGGTGCTGAAGGCGCTCAAGCACAGCTCGGGCAACTACTCGCTGATCCTGCAGGGCCTCACGCGGATCCGGCTCGACACCGTCACGGCCAACACGCCGTACCTGCGCGCCAAGATCCGCCGCATGGACGAGCCGGCGACGGAGGACGTCGAGGCGGAGGCGCTCGCGATGAGCCTGCGCGACATCGCGAAGCAGGTCATCCAGCTGATGCCCGAGCTCCCGCGCGAGGCGGGCTCGCTCATCGACTCGATCCAGGCGCCGGGCGCGCTCGCCGACCTCGTCGCGGCGAACCTCGACGCGCCGGTCGAGGAGAAGGCGCAGCTCATCGAGACGATCGACGTGAAGGAGCGCATCCGCAAGGTGCTCCGGCTGCTCACGCGGCAGCTGGAGATCCTGAAGATGCGCGAGCGCATCAACTCCCAGATCAAGGAGGAGATGGGCAAGAACCAGCGCGAGTACGTGCTCCGCCAGCAGCTCAAGGCCATCAAGGAGGAGCTCGGCGAGGACGACGGCGATCAGGGCGACCTCGACGGGCTCGAGGATCGCATCGCGAAGGCGAACCTGCCGACCGAGGCGGAGACCGTCGCGAAGAAGCAGCTGAAGCGGCTGCGGACGATGCAGGTCGGGTCGGCCGAGTACACCGTGGTGCGGACGTACCTCGACTGGATCCTGGACGTGCCGTGGACGCAGTCGACGCAGGACAACCTGGACATCGGCAGCGTCCGCAAGGTGCTCGACGAGGACCACTACGGCCTGGAGAAGGTCAAGAAGCGCATCCTCGAGTACCTCGCGGTCCGCAAGCTGAAGCAGGACAAGAAGGGCCCGATCCTCTGCCTGCTCGGGCCGCCCGGCGTCGGCAAGACGTCGCTCGGCCGGAGCATCGCGCGCGCCCTCGGCCGCAAGTTCCACCGCGTCTCGCTCGGCGGCGTGCACGACGAGGCGGCGATCCGCGGCCACCGCCGCACCTACGTCGGCGCGCTGCCCGGTCAGATCATCCAGGGCATGAAGAAGTCGGGGACGATCAACCCGGTCTTCATGATGGACGAGGTCGACAAGATCGGGCACGACTTCCGGGGCGACCCCTCGGCGGCGCTGCTCGAGGTGCTCGACCCGGAGCAGAACAACACGTTCGCGGATCACTACCTGGAGATCCCGTACGACCTGTCGCACGTGATGTTCGTCGCGACCGCGAACGTGGCCGATCCGATCCCGCCGCCCCTCCGCGACCGCATGGAGATCCTCGAGATCCCGGGCTACACGCGGAAGGAGAAGCTCGCGATCGCGCGGCAGCACCTGCTCCCGAAGCAGCTGTCCGAGCACGGGCTGACGACCGACCAGCTCGAGGTCACCGACAAGGCGCTGGAGGAGATCATCGATCACTACACGCGCGAGGCCGGCGTCCGCTCGCTCGAGCGGCAGATCGCGGGCGTCATCCGCGGCGTGGCGGTGAAGGTCGCGGAGGGCGACACGCAGAAGCGGCGCGTCGACAACGAGGACGACCTGCACGAGTTCCTCGGCCCGGCGAAGTACACGAGCGAGGTCGCCGAGCGCACCGCCGAGAGCGGCGTCGCGACGGGCCTCGCGTGGACGAGCGTCGGCGGCGAGATCCTCTTCATCGAGGCGACGCGGATGTACGGCACGGGCAAGCTCCAGCTGACCGGCCAGCTCGGCGACGTGATGAAGGAGTCCGCGCAGGCGGCGCTGTCCTTCGTGCGCAGCAACGCGGCGAGGTACGGCATCGCGAAGGACTTCCTCGAGAAGAGCGACCTGCACATCCACATCCCCGCCGGCGCGATGCCCAAGGACGGGCCGAGCGCGGGCGTGACGATGTTCACGGCGCTCGTCTCGCTCCTCACCGGGGTCAAGGTCCGCCACGACGTCGCGATGACGGGCGAGATCACGCTCCGCGGTCGGGTGCTCCCGATCGGCGGCCTGAAGGAGAAGGTGCTGGCGGCGCACCGCGCCGGCATCAAGCGCATCATCGTCCCCGAGCGCAACCGGGCGGATCTCGAGGAGGTCCCGAAGGAGGTCGTGGACGAGCTGCAGTTCTTCTTCGTCAGCCGGATGGAGCAGGTCCTGGAGGCCGCGCTCGAGCGGATGCCCGAGCCCGCGACCGCGACCGAGGAGTCGAAGGACGGCGAGAAGAAGGACCTGGAGAAGTCGGAGAAGAGCTCGATCGCGAGCAACTGATCCGGGGGCGATCGCGCTGCGATCGGTCTGCGAGGCGCCGCGCGGCTTGGACGCGCGGCGCCTTTTTCGTTCACTCTTTCGTCAACAGGGGCTCCCGGCTCGTCGCGCGCCGCGCCGGGAGCCGCGGGCGTGCGCGCGGTTGCCGCAGGCTTTCGTCTCGACGGATGTCAAGCGAATCGGTAGCCTCGTCGTCGCATGAGGCCGTGCCCGAACTGCGCGTGGATGCTCAAGGAAACCGACGCTGCCTGCACGATGTGCGGCGCGAGCGTGGCGGGTGCTGCGCCTTCAGCCTCCGGTCCGGTCGCGCCTCCGCCGCCGGTGCAGGGGGGCGCGGGCGCCTACGCTCCGCCTGGCCCACCGGGCTATCCGGGGCAATCGGTCGCCTCCGGCTACGGCGGCGCGGCGCCGCAGGGGTACGGCGCGGTGGGCGGCGCCCAGGGGGTCTACCCGCCTCCTCCTCAGGTCGGGGTGGGCGGTGGTCTCGCGGCGTCGCCGGGAGGCGTCCCTTTCACGAGCGGCGCGGACTCTCCGTTCCCGGTCTCTCCGTGGGCGCGCGCGGCTCCTTCGGCGGGGCTCACGTCGCAGCCGTCGTCGCCTCCGATGAACCAGCCGGGCGTCACGCCCGCCCAGCCGCCGCTGGCATCGCCGATCCCGGGCATCGTGCCAGGCGCGTCGATGGGCGGCGCGATGGGGCAGCCGGCCGGGTCGCCGGCGCCGATCTTCGGCACGCCCCCGCAGATGGTGGCGCAGCCGCCGATGGTCGTGCCGACGGCGGGGCGGTGGTGCCGCCGCCGCTGGTGCAGGGCGGGGCGGTGGTGCCGCCGCCGCTGGTGCAGGGCGGGGCGGTGGTGCCGCCGCCGCTGGTGCAGGGCGGGGCGGTGGTGCCGCCGCCGCTGGTGCAGGGCGGGGCGGTGGTGCCGCCGCCGCTGGTGCAGGGCGGGGCGGTGGTGCCAACAACGCTGGTGCAGGGCGGGGCGGTGGTGCCGCCGCCGCTGGTGCAGGGCGGGGCGGTGGTGCCGCCGCCGCTGGTGCAGGGCGGGGGGATGGCGCCGCCGCCGCTGGTGCAGGGCGGGGTGCCCGCGGTGGCGCAGGGCAGGGCGCCGGCGATCGTCGCGCCGCCGATCGTGCAGGGCGCGGTGCCGGCGGCGGGGCAGCCGGCGATCGTCGCGCCGCCGATCGTGCAGGGCGCGGTGCCGGCGGCGGTGCAGCCGGTCCCGGGGCAGCCGTCGCGCGTGCTCGTCGGCTTCCTCGTGACGTTCCAGAACGACCCGGGGGGCAGCTTCTGGCCGATCTACAGCGGGCGCACCCAGGTGGGGCGCGCCGGGGCGGATCCGGCGACGGAGATCGGGCTGCCGGACGCGAGCGCGTCGTCGCGGCACGCGTCGCTCCACGCCGACCCGACGACGGGCCAGGTGTTCATCGAGGACGACGGCTCGCGCAACGGCACCTTCGTCAACGAGCAGCGCCTCGGGCAGGGCGAGCGCCGGCAGCTGCGCGACAACGACCGTCTGCGGCTCGGGAGCACGACGTTCGTGGTGAAGGTGCTGGTGGCGTGAGCGGAGAGGGGCTGGGCGCTGCGTGACAGGCCCAGCCCCACGAAGCTCACTGTCCGCCGGTGCCGCCAGCCCCGCCCGCGCCGCCGGTGCCGCCTGCGCTGCCCGTGCCGTCGGTGCCGCCTGCGCCGCCCTCACCCTCGGCAGCCTGGCATGTCTTGAAGCCGGTTGAGGGATCGACTTCACATATCCCGGACGTGCAGTCGTCCTCGGTGACGCAGGACTGCCCATCCCCGCAGTCCCTATCGCAAAGCGCGCCGCCGCAGTCGATGTCAGTCTCCGGGCCGTCCTTGACGCCGTTGAAGCAGAGCGCCGGAGGCGGCGGAATCTCGCAGTAGAAATACTCCACCACCTCGGCCGGTGTGCCCGCGTCGAGCTGGCCCTCAGCGTTCAGGGTGACATCGCGGTGCGGGTAGTGAACGCTGAAGGAGATGAAGCCCGCAAAGCCGTCTGGAGCCTGCGGGCCTGCGTCTGGAGGCGGCTGATTCCCCGGGCTCGTCCTGAGCACTGCCCTCGGGAGCAGCTGGGCGTACTCCGGGCACTTCTTTTCGGCGTCGATCCGATTGAAGTGGTGCGTCCCGTCGGCGCAGCTCACGTCGAGCGTGTCGCGGTTCTCGGGTGTCGTGACGGTCACCGTCCCGCGCACCGCGAAAGTTCCGTCTTCCGCGGGACCGGCGTCAGGGCAGCTCTCGACGCCGGCGTCCACGTCATCCTGGTTGCACGCAATCGAAACCGAATAGTTGAAGTCGCCCGAGAATGTGAAGGAGCCACATTCCTGCGCTTGGGCGTCGAGGCGCTTGAACGAGAGGCTCTTCGGAGGAAACGCCGCGAGATCGAGCGGTGGATCGAAGACGACCTGACCCCCGCTGGTCAGGAAGCAGACGTCGAGAGTCTCTCGGCTGGCAAACTTGCCTGTCGGCGCGTCCCCCTCGCGCGGCACTGCGCACCGGGCCTCGGTCTCGACGTGGAACGTCCGGTAACAACTGTTCGGATCCCCGAGGAACGCGCAGATGTTCTCGAACTCCTCGCCGCAGCCGGGCACGGTGACGGCTGCGGTTACGGCGAGGATCGGAGCGACGGCGGCGGCGAGCAAGACGTAACGGCGCATGGGCGCAGTCTACGCGGTCTCCCGGCAGCTGGGCCAGATCCGCAGAGGTCGCCAAGGCACGGCGGCGCCGGGGGGCGCCTCGGCCTCGCGTCCGCGGTCGGCTCGCCTCAGAGCTCGGCGTAGGGCCCCGGGACCACGTACGCGTCGTCGTTGCCCGCGTACGTGAACACCCCCCAGCAGACGAGCTTGTACTTGATCGCGAACGCCATCGCCTCCCGCAGGCTCGCCTTCGGCGCCAGCACGGCAAGGTTCGAGCGGCGGACGCCCCACCAGCCCGGCCCGTGCTGCAGCACCGCGTCGTGGAGATCCTTCGTCGCGCGCTCCGAATCCTCGAGCACCGCAAGGCGCAGCCGCACGAACGACTTGTCGCTCGAAGGGAAGTCGAACCAGTACAGGTTCGACCTCGCCTGCTTCGGGGCGATGCTCCCGGCGCCCTGCGCCGACAGGAAGCGCGTGAGGTCGTCGGGCGCGAGCTTCTGCGTCACCGGGTGCGTGTCGACGCCCTGGCACGCCTCGGGGCTCACCTTGAACTCCCCGAACGCGAGCGGCGCCTCGCGGCCGTTCTCGGGCGTCAAGAGGAACCTGTCGATCTCGGGCAGGTCGCCCGGGTACTCCACGCCGGCGTCGATGCCGCTGCACGCCGGGACCCCCAGCGAAAGCGCGAACGCCGCCGCGAGCGCGGGGCGCCCTGGCGCGCGGCTAGGCGCCGGACGCCCGTGGGCGGGGCTCATGCGGAAGGGGGGGCTCGGCGCGCTCGCCGCCGGTGCTCCGGCGGGCGCGCCCTTGCGGCTCGGTTTGCTTTCGTTCGACATGGCTCTCTCGCGGCACCTGGGGCGTCGCCTCGATCGGCGGGCGCAGCGCTGCCCGGGCCGGGCAATCATTCAATGCCGGACGCCCCGAGGGCAAACTCCTCTGCGAACATTTGGCTGGCGCGCCCCCGCTGGCCTAAAGTTCGCCCGATGAGGCACCTCGGAACGCCGATGCTCGCGCACGTCCCCGCCCTCCGCGCAGGGCTCGCGGCCGCCGCGGGGCGCGCCGGAGCGGCCTGCGCCGCCGCGGCCATGATCGCGCTGCTCGCCGGCTGCGGCGGGTCGCCCGCCGCCCCCAGGCAGGACGAAGTCTTCTATCTCCACGGCGCCAGCGGGCTGCTGAGCAAGGACCAGAGCTTCGAGGTGTACTTCCCGCCGCTCGACGCCCCGGCCACCGACCGGGTGCCGCGCCGGATCGGCGTGGGCCTCATGAACGGCGACGTCCGCATCAGCCGCCCCATGGACTGGAACGTCGGCGGCGCCGACTACACGCCCGAGCGCCGCTTCATCACGTACCAGTCCCCGCGCCAGTTCCTGTTCTCGATCTACGAGCGCATCGACAGCCCCGAGGACCCGTGGCCCGACGTGCTCAAGCGCTACGAGGCCGACCTGGAGGAGCAGGGCGCGGAGATCCTCTCCGGCCGCGCCCCGGTGGCCACCGCGAACACGCAGGGGCGCAGCTACCTCGTCAAGGCGAAGGTCCCCTCGAAGCCCGTGTCCGAGGCCTTCGCCCACGAGATCCTCGTCCGGAGCCCCCGCCGCGTCCTGCTCGTGCAGATCGTGCACCACGAGAACATCGACGCGAACGCCGACGAGATCACGGCCGCGCTGCAGAGCCTCACCGTGTACTGAGCGCCCGCCGCGCGCCCCCGTCACATCGGCGGGGGCTCGCCCCGATCCTCGTCGTCCTCGTCGTCGCCGCCCGCGAGGTGCTTGTCGTCGAGGGGGATCGTGATCACGAGCCGCTCCGCCGCGGAGCCGCCGATCCACGCGGTGCGCTTGAGCGTCGAGGCGCGCGGCGAGCCGAGCTGGAACCGCGGCGCCTCCTCCGTGTCCACGTGGATCTCGAGCATCACGTCGTGGATGCCCGGCGTGAACGTCTCGATGATGCCGCGGACGAGCTCCTGACGCTGGCCGCCGGGCAGGAACGAGAGGTACTCGTCGTAGCCGACCGGGCCGAGCACGACCTTGTAGCGGCCCGACCCGTCGAACACGTAGCGCCCCAGCGTCAGGCTCTCGCCGAGCTGGTGGTTCATCACGCCGAGCTTGTTCCTGAACGGCTTCTCGATCTTCGTCCAGTGGCCGACGAACTGCTCGATCTTCACGCCGATGTCCCCGAGCATCTCGGAGAGCACCGTCTCGAGGTTCCGCGCCGAGCGCGACTTCGAGGCGAGGATCGGCGCGTACCGGAGGAAGAAGAAGCGGTCGAGCGGCGTCTCGTAGTCGCGGAACCCGTCGAGGCCGACGGCGCAGAGCATCCGGCGCGAGAACGGATCGGCGCCCTGCTTGCGGTACGTGACGGGCAGCCGGTACTTGGTCCACGCGCGGTAGAGCAGCGACAGGAGCCGGTGGTGGAGGACGTCGAGGAGCTCGCGGACCGGCTGCGGCCCGCCCTGGTAGTCGGCCAGCGCGATCTGCTCGATGAAGTACGCCGGCAGCGGCGACACCGAGCCGTACAGGCCGAGGAACGTGGTCGAGACCCGCGCCCGCTGGACCCCGTCCGCGTACTTGACCGGCGCGAGCTCGCTCACGTCGCTCGACGCGAAGACGAGCGACGGATCGCCGCGCAGCCGGATGCGCTCGTCCTGCACCGGCCCGAGCTGGCCCACCGGCGGCGAGGCGGGGAAGAGCCGCTCGAGCAGGTAGACGAGGCGGTAGTACGAGAAGCGCGGCGCGGTCTGCGCGAGGCGCCGGAGCGCCTCCAGCGCCGCGGGGTCGGCGGCCGCGGCGCCCCTCGTCGCGGCCGCCCTCAGATCAGCGTCAGGCTGCCGCTCTTCGGCTCCCATTTGTGCACCACGCGTGTGTTCGTGCCGGTGACCGTCAGCTGCGTGAACGAGTTCAACGAGACGTAGGACCCGAGCATCTCGTTGAGGATGCTCGCGAACAGGTACATCTCGCCCTCGCCGACGAACCCGCCCTCGTCGAGCTCGACGTCGACCGCGACGCCGCGCACCGGCGCGCCCCGGTACAGCCGGTCGGTCGGCCGCACCCGGATCGACTTGATCGCGGCCAGGCGGAGCTGGTTCGCGCGCGCCGCCTGGCGATCGACGATCGCCTGGAAGTTGTAGAGATCGACCGTCGCCCGGAGCACCTCGAGATCGGTGATCGAGCGGTAGCTCATCGCCATGTGGGCCAGCACGCGCCACTGCAGCTCGCGCCCGATCGGCGGCGGGAGCGGCGCGGTGACGCCCGTGAGGTTCGTGAAGCTCGCCACCGCGGGGGAGGTCGCCGTCGGCACCCGCAGATCGCCGAGCTTCAGCTGCGCCGGCAGGCGGCGGTTCGTGCTCGTCGCCTCGATGCTGATCACGTCGAACTCGGGGAGCGCCCCGGCGTCCTGCGGCGAGCCGAACGACAGGTACATGTCGATGCCGTCGCCGATCGCGGCCGGGCGGAGGTGCGTCTGGTAGAAGATCGTCCGCGCGGCGGCCTCGGGATCGAGCTCGTGCTGGAAGCTGAAGAACGAGGGGATCTCGACGCGCTGGCTCGTGCGGCGGGCGATCCCGACGACCTTGTCGATGCTGTGGATCTCGAAGGCCGCGGGCGTCGCGCCCGCGGGGCGGCACAGGTACTCGTGCTTGGTGGCCTCGGGCTTGATCGGATCGCTCGTGTGCTCGAACAGGTTCACGACCGGCGAGCAGAACAGCCGGAGGTTCTCCCGGCTGACGCGGGTCCCCGGCGGGAGCCCGTCCCTGAACTGCAGCAAGATCGCGAAGCGGTCGGAGATCCGCTCCGCCGAGAGCGCCTGGAGGCCGGTCACCTCGAAGAACGCGAACTTCTGCGGGAGCGTGAAGAACTCCTGCAGGAGCCGGAAGCCCGGGTAGACCGTCTTCGGGTACGGGATCAGCGCCTCTTCGTCGGTGAAGCCGGTGAGCCGCACGGCGCGCCCCGGGAGCGACGCGATCGTCGTGTCGCGCCCGGACGCGTCCACGGCGGCGAGCGCGACGGTGTCGACGTGCGCGCCGACCCAGAGGCGGAGGTCGTCCTGGAGCCGACGCTCGCCGTGGATGTAGAAGCGGAGCGACGAGAGCGACAGGCCCGCGAGCGCGGCGCCCCCGGTCAGGCGGAGCTCGATGCGGAGCGTCTGCGCGAGCTGCGCGCCGGTGTCGACGCGCACGTCCTCCACCGCGAGCGGGACGAGCTCGACGTCCTGCGTGGTGCGGAACCGGCACGAGACGCCGTCGACCGGCACCGACCCGACCTCCGCGTGCCGGGCCACGACGAGCCTCTCGCGCACGACGTTCGGCAGCGGCGTGAACTCGATGATCGACGTCGCCGGGATCTGACGGAGGTAATGCGGAAAGAGCAGCGACGCGACCGAGTGGATCACCTCGGGGAGCTCGTCGTCGAGCTTCTGGCGGATCTTGCCCGTCAGGAAGGCGACGCCCTCGAGCAGGCGCTCGACGTCCGGGTCGCCGCCGCGCTCCGCGAGCATGGGCGCGATCCCGGGGTAGGCCGCGGCGAACTCCCGCCCCAGGTCCCTCAGGTAGGTGAGCTCGTCCTGGTAGTACTTGTTGAACATCCTCTCGCCACCGCCAGTCGACCGCCTGGGCCGAAGCGTGTCAACCGCCGTGAGCTCGGCCGCCGGACAGAAGCTACGTCATCCGGACGTTGCCGCTCTGGTCCACCGCGGCGCCGAGCCGAAGCGCCTGGCGCCGGCCGTCGGGGAACTGGATCTGCGCGGTGATCTCGAACTCGAGGATCATCGACTGCAGCACCGAGTCGTTGCGCACGTGCCGGACCTGCACGTTCTTCAGCCGCGGCTCGTAGGCCTGGATGCAGTTCTTGAGCGAGCGCTGCACCAGGCCGATCGCCTCGGGGAACTCGTGCAGCACCTCGGAGACCTCCATGAGGCCGTAGTCCGGGCAGGTCAGCGAGCTGCCCTGGCGGGTGTTCAGCATGTGCCCGAGGTGCGTCAGGATGGCCGACTCGAGGTCGTGATCCCGGTAGGTGTGCCGCTCCGTCGAGTGCGGGTCGGCCGCGTGCTGGATGCGGGTGAGGAGCGATGGGCCGGCCACGGCGCGGATCGTAGCTCAGCTCGCGCCTCGAGCGGAAGCCCGGCGTTTCAGCGCGGGGTGAGCCAGTCGTCCTCGGCCGAGAGGCCGCCGTCGTTCCAGATCCAGAGCACCTTCTGGTACGTGAACGCGACCTCCTCCTGCTCGGGCACGCGCGCTTGCGACGGGTGCCGCACGTTGAGCATGTGGAACTGGATGCTCGAGATGGTCGCGTTCGTGAGCTGGACCGTGAAGACCGGCTTCTCGATGCCGATCGCGACCGACCGGTAGAACTGGAGCTCCCAGCGGGGGATGCTCTCGTTGTGGCTGAGCATGCTGAGGAGGAGCGGGGTGGACCGGTCGAGGTCCTTCGTGACGATGAAGGGCTTGTGCATCCGCTTGCCCGTCGGGCGGCCGGTCACCGGGTCACGCGGTCCCACCAGCGAGTGGAACACCTCAGTGACCAGGATGCTACCTTCTCGCCCCTTCTGGGTGACGGAACCCCTGACTTCCCCTTGCTTTGCGCCGACGAGTCTGAGGTAGGCGTTGAGGGGCATGCCAACATTCTGATCCGAGGACGCCGTATCGCCATGCCTGAATTCGAGCGACCTCCCGGCCGGCTCGATCTCCAGGACCACAAACGCGACCGGGCGACCCGAAGGCCGCCCGGCGCGACGAGACCCGAAGCCGGAGGCTAGGGGCTACTGGTTCGGCGTCTCCCAGTCGTCGTCCGCCTGGCGGGCGCCGCTGCCGTCGTCGTACGACCACTCGATCTTCTGGTACGTGAAGGCGACCTTCTCGTACTCCGGCGTCTGCGCGTCCCGCCGGGTGTTCTCCATGTGGAAGTCGATGCTCGCGACCGTCGCGTTCGTGAGCTTGACGGAGTAGTGGTTCTTCTCCTTACCGTCGTTGTTGATCGCCTTGGCGCCCGGCGTGTAGAACTTGAGCTCCCACGTCTTGATGCTCTCGTTGTTGACCAGGGCGTTGTAGAGGAGCGGGGTCGCCTTATCGAGCTCCTTCGTGATCACGAAGGGCTTGTGCTGCCGCTTGCCGCTGGGCAACCCGGTCGCCGGATCGCGCGGGCTCACGACCTGATGCTGCACGGAGATGACGGCGATCGTGTTCTCGCGCTTAGCCTGGGTGACCGAGCCGTGAATCGGGCCCTGCGTAACACCCTCCAAGGTGAGATGAGCTTGCAACGCCATGGTCAATTGCCTCTTCCTTCAAGGTCTCGCCGCCTGGGCTCAGTCTACGCCCCATTGCGCGCTGGCAGACGGTTCGTCCCATCGGGAGTAAGAGCCTGAGAGATACGACTCTCATCGTATCTCTATCCCTGTTCATCCCAGGGAGCCCAGAAGGTAACTCCCTATATGGGAGCGTCAAGACTTTTGTGTCCCAGGGCAGCCGGCGCTTGCAGGTTTCTTGGTTCTCGATGTCCTCGATGGCCGCAATATTCCGTCCGCTGGGCCACCGCTTCGATAGGGCGGCGCTCGTGTGTCGAGCCCGTTGCGGAGGTTGTGGGCGGCGTGACGATGCGCGGCGCAACGGCTCGATCCGACGGTGGGCACGACCGCCGACATGGAGAACGAGGTGGCCTGGCCGGCCAACAGGGCTGGCCGGCCAGCCCTGTTGGCCGGCCAGCGTGGCCGGCCAGGGCGTTCGGTCGCGAACTCGCCTCGGCGACGCCTTGCATGATACGAAGGACGCGTGAACATCGTTCGCTTCGGCTCCGTCGCCGGCCTGGGGCTCGCCGCCGCCCTCGCGGGCTGCGGAGCGTACCCCGAGCAGCCGCACGGCGAGCTGCAGACACGCAAGCAGAACCCGATTCCGGTCTGCACGACCCAGCTTCCGCCCGCGCGGCGCGCGGCGGGCAACAAGGCGGCCGTCCGCACCCTCGATCACGACCAGTGGCTGGGGATCGTCGTCCCCGCTTACAACGAGGAGCGCGGGCTCGGGCCGACCGACGTCGACTGCACCGGGCACTACGTGTTCGCCAACGAGACGCTGCGCGGCGGCGTCTCCAAATCCGGCTGGCCGCGCAAGATCGATCCGGACGAGGTCGAGATCCGCTCGGGCCCAGAAGGGCTGCGCGCCATCTGGGTGCGCGTCCTCAAGTTCGAGAACGGCGACGAGGGCGGCGTCGTGGCGCTCGTGCGCGCGGCGGGCGACCGGGCCGACGTCTACGGCGTCGGCAGCTTCCGCGCGCCCGCCAAGGGGACCAAGCTGTCCCCGGTGCGCCTCGGCAACGACAACCTCGTCGTCGCCGAGACGAAGAGCTGCCCGGATCCCGACGACTGCCGGCAACGGGCCCACTTCTACCTGGCGCGACGAGGACGCCTGATCGAGGCGGCCTCCGTCGACCTGGAACGGACCGCCGTGGTGCCCTCCGTCACCGAACGCGGGCTCTACGCGCGCTACGTGCTGCGCACCGACGTGTCCTACAAACCGAACGGCATCCAGCTGCTCGAGCAGGTGCGCGTGAAGATCGTGAAGTACGACGACGGCAACCGCGACAGCGATCGCGAGCTCCGCCGCGTCGAGTTCCAGCGGTTCCTCCGGGTGGAGCGGGATACGCTCTTCTCGTCGAACGATCCGCTCTGGGAGCGCGTCGTCGGACAGGACTAGAACTGCAGCGGCGGCGCTCGGGGGAGCGCCGGGGGGGGCGGGCGGTGGCCCGCCGAGCTCGCAGGACGCGCGGCTCGCACGCGCAGGGCGCGGACGAGCCGCGCGTGGGTCTGCTCGGAGAACGGCCAGAGAGGAAAATTGCCGTCGTGACGGGGAGAGACGCCCGTCGGCACGGAAGGCGCGCCGGCGAGGGGGGCTCGCCGGCGAGCTGCGGCGGCTACCAGCAGAACAGCGCGTTGCCGTAACCGCAGTTCGGACGCTGGAACATCGCGTAGGCGGTGCCGACGGCGAGGCCGCTCAGGAAGCCGGTGACGCCGCCGATCGCGATCTGACCGGCGTTCTCGTACGGCCGCGTGCCTTCCGGGGCGACGCTGCGTGCGATCGTGGTCACGACCGAGGCGGTGAGGGGGAAGGCGACGTTGCCGATGAAACCGCCGGCGTTGAAGCGACCCGACGAGTACCGGAACGTGTCGACCAGGAAGATGCCCGTGCCCGCGCCCGTCGCACCCCACGAGGCGAACGCATGCGTCGACGGACCGCCGAAGGACTCGCAGCCCGAGCCGGACACGGCCGCCTTCGTCTCATCGATCCCGCATCCGGGGCGCGTCGACTCGATCGCGTCCTTGATCGGCAGGTCCACGAGCAGCGTCAGCGCCGTCAGCGTCATCGCGGGCGCCAGGACCGAGAAATGCCAGCGCCCCTTCCAGCCCACCGTGGCCTCGGGATCGCTGTAATAAACGCGCGGCATCAGGAAGACGACCGAGGTTCCCAGCACGAGGCTCACGTCCGAGACCGTGCCCCAGCCCGCATCACGCTGGACCGTCGTCGTCTGCGCAGCCGCCTCGCCCGGGGCGAGGAGGCACGCGGCGACCGAAAGACAACCTGCTGCTACGACTTTCTCCCTGATTCGCATGAACGGCGCCTCGCGTTCGGCCGCGCCACCGGAGAAGGGCGGCGAGCTCAAGGCGCGGCGCGCCGCGCGAAGCCCCGCCGTTTTGGGGCGCTACCGTTTGTTCGAATTCCCAGAGACGGGGAAGCGGACGATGCTCCTGCCTCCCGACTCGCCGGATGACCCGTAGTCCTCTCCGGCGGTCGCAGCGTACGCCCGAGAGAACTGCTCGCCAAATATTTCCCTAAACGTCTCCTTGTCCTCCCCCGAGTAGTCGCCGTGGCGGCGCTCGTAGAGCTTCCAGAGCTCCTCGTACTTGCTGGAGAACAGCCCGCCTTTCTTGCCTTCTCGCTCGAGCTTCTCTTCGAGCGTCTTCGGCGCGAGCTTCACGAGCAGCGACCTCACGCCCCCCATCACGCCGTTCAGGAGCGCGATCTGGTGGCTCATGACATCGACGAAGATCTCGTGGAGGTGCCGCGCGGCCTCCGGCCCGCCGACCGGCGTGAGCAGGACCGTGCCGAGCTCCTTCGCGTCCTTCGCGTTCGCGACCTTGTCCGTCTCCGCAGTGCGATCGCGGGCCAGCACCTCGGCCTCGAACTCCTGGTAGCCGTCGCGCAAGCTCACGAAGCACTTCAGGAAGACGTCCATCGTGTCGCGGAGCCGCCGCGCGAAGTTGACGATGCCCGCCACGTCGTCCGGGGGCTTCGCGCCGGGCGCGAGGGCGCCCGCCAGCTCGGACAGCGCGGCGAACGCGGCGTTCGCCGGCGCCAGCTCGCCGAGCGTGCGGTAGTCCACGCCGTAGTACTGGGAGATCTTCTGGAAATCGCGCTCCGCGAGCACGCTCGGGTGCTCCTCGCCCAGCCGGCGCAGGTAGCTCTGGCGCGCGTCGGGCGGGAGGCGCGCGAGGTGATCCCAGATCATCCGGTACACCGCGGCCCACGCGGTCCGGTACGCCTCCAGGTACGGCACCACCTGGCGCAGGTACGGGTCCTCGCCGCCGGGCGCGGCGCGCTTCTGCGGGTGGAGCAGCGCGGAGAGGTTCTCGCCGCCCGTGCCGAGCAGCGTGCCGTCGCTCGGGCTCTCCGATTTCAGCGGCGCCTCGACGATCGCCAGCCGGATCTGGATCGGGCCGATCGTGATCTCCGGCTGGCCGCTCACGTCCACCGAGGTGTCGCGCGCCAGCCGGTGCCCGGCGAACATCGTCCCGTTGGTCGAGCCGAGGTCGCGGACGAGAATCCGGCGATCGCGCACGTCCACCGCCGCATGGAACTGGGAGATGTACGGCCGGTCGATGTGAAGGTCGTTCAGCTGGTTCCTGCCGATCCGGACAGGGAAGCGCTCGAACGAAGCTTCGAAGCTTTGGTTGGCCTGGGTGTCGGACACGCGGGCCGAGAGCGCCGCCGGCATGGGTGCAGACTAGCAGACCCGCTCCGCCGCACGGGAGTGCCTGACGCCCCTCCGCGCCGCATCCCGCCGACGCGCGGTCCGCCCACCAGCCCGCGGCGCACGGTGAAAGCAAGCCGGTCGCTTTCTTGACTGGTTTGCCTACATAGTGCGACCTTAAACCACACATGAGCCTCGTCCATAAGATCCCTCCCATGGTCTCCGCCCTGGCGTTTGGCTACGGGGTCGGGATGGCGGCGCCCCAGTCGGCGATCTCGTCGGTCCACGCGGCGGTGTCGACCTACCAGCTGGACGGAGCGCGGGCCGGGGCGCCGGTCACGGCGCTCGCCGCGGCGCCGGTGATCGCCGCGCCGGCGCGCGGGGTCGACGCGCCGCCGGCGCGCGGGGTCGACGCGCCGGCGCTGCCGCCGGGGAGCGAGTCGCGGGAGCTGCTCCGGCTGCGCGACGCCGCGGGGCGCGACGCGCGGGAGGGCGCGTCGTGCGAGGTGGATCGGCCGAGCTTCTCGCGGCCGCCGCGCGCGTTCTCCGCCGAGGGCAGCTACGCCGACGACGTGGACGACCTCGACGCGGCCGGCGCCGAGGCGCTCTCGAAGCTGCAGCTGCCGGACCTCCGGCTCTCCGTGTCGCGCCGCACCCTGAAGTACGTCCGCTTCTTCACGCGGACCGACCGCGGCCGGGCGATGTTCGAGACGTGGCTGAAGCGGAGCGGGCGCTACCAGGAGATGGTCCAGGCCGAGCTCCGGGACCGGCGGCTGCCGGAAGATCTCATCTGGGTCGCCATGATCGAGAGCGGCTTCGACCCGCGGGCGAAGTCGCCGGCGGGCGCCGTCGGGCTCTGGCAGTTCATGCCCGCCACGGGGGAGGTGTACGGGCTGCAGCGGTCGCGGCACCTCGACCAGCGCAAGAACCCGCGCCTCGCCACGCAGGCCGCGGCCCACCACCTGCGCGATCTCTACATGCGCTTCGGGAGCTGGGACCTCGCGCTCGCGGCCTACAACATGGGCTACGAGCAGCTGCTCGACCGCATCGATCGGTACGGCACGTCCGACTTCAACGAGCTGGCGCGCCAGGAGGCGATCCCCTCGGAGACGGCCGCCTACGTGCCGAAGATCGGGGCGGCCGCGATCGTGGCGAACAACCTGGAGCGGTTCGGGTTCGATCAGGTCGAGGTGAGCCGGCCGCTCGACGCCGCCGAGATCGCGGCGCCCCCGGGGACGCCGCTCAAGACCCTGGCGAAGGCCGCGGGCGTCGCGACGTCGACGCTGCGGTCGCTGAACCCCGACATCCTCGGCGACCGCGTGCCGCCCGGCCGGGGGGACTTCATCGTGATGATCCCGTCGGACACGCTGGCGCGGGCGCAGGCGGCCCTGCCCGCGATGCTCTCCGCGGAGCAGCTCGCCACGGACGACGCGTCGGTCCTCGATCCGGTCGACCTGCTCGGCGGGCGCGACTTCGCGCCGCGGCGGAGGAGCCACGACGACGAGAGCCTGCTCTCGCTGCTCCCGAAGCCCGCGCGGCGGCGGGCGGCGGACCCGGCGGACGGCGACGACCGGCCCGCGAGCGGCAAGCGGCGCGCGATGCGCGACCCGGTGGCCTCGCTCGACGACGGCGCGGAGAGCCCGTCCGACGACGACGCGGCGTACGCCCCGGCGCGATCGCGGACCGCGCGCGCGGGGCGACCTGCGCGCGAGGTGATGCTCTACCGCGTCGGGCCCGGCGATACGCTGATCGGCGTGGCGCGGCAGTTCGTCATCGACGTCGAGGACGTCGCGCGCGATAACGGGATTGACGCGGACCAGAAGCTCCGCGTCGGCGCCCTGCTGAAGCTGCGGGTACGGCCCGACATGGTGGACCGCGTCGCCTCGAGCGAGGCGGCCGTCGCGCAGGCGAAGGACGAGAGGGCCCAAGACGCGGCGGCGGCGGCGTCGCGCGGCGCCGCGCCGCGCGTCGAGGCGGCCCGCGGCGGGGCGAGGCCGCCCGCGCGGGAGCGCGGCGAGGCCGGCGGGGGCGAGGGCCGCGCCCCGGAGGCCGCGGAGAAGAAGCCCAAGGGGCGCGGCTGACGACGGCGCTTTCGGACGAGGGCGCGCCTCGGTTAGCATGCCTCGCATGCAGCTCGTCGACACCAAGGCCATCGTCAAGCGACTCACCAAGAACTGCACTTCAGCCCTCGAGGCGGCGATTGGCCAGTGTGTCAACGCGCGCCACTACGAGGTCACGCTCGAGCACCTGCTCCTCGCGCTGCTCGACGACGCGAACTCCGACATCGCGTTTCTCGTATCCCACTATGATCTCGACCCGTCGCACCTCCGCGCCGCGCTCCAGCGCAGCCTGGAGGAGCTGAGGAAGGGGAACGCCGGGAGGCCGGTGCTCTCTCCGACGATGCTCGAGTGGATGCAGGACGCCTATCTCGTCGGATCCATGGAGTATGGCTACCAGCGGGTGCGGAGCGGCGTGCTCTTCCAGCGCCTCGTCCAGCAGCCGACCCGGTACTCGGTGAGCGGCATCGGCGCTTACCTCGAGGGCATCTCGAAAGACGATCTCAAGACCAACCTCTCCAAGATCGTCTCCGGCTCGAAGGAAGAGGCCGAGGCCGCCGCGGCGTCCGCGGGCGCGCCCGGGGCGGGGAAGCTGCCGGCCGGCATGGCGAGCGCCGGGCCCGACTCGGCCCTGGCGAAGTTCTGCGTCGACTACACAGGCAAGGCGCGCGCGGGGCAGATCGATCCGATCTTCGGCCGCGAGCGGGAGATCCGGCAGGTCATCGACATCCTCGCGCGGCGCCGCAAGAACAACCCGATCATCGTCGGCGACGCGGGCGTCGGCAAGACGGCGCTCGTCGAGGGGCTCGCGCTGCTCATCGTCGAGAGCTCGCCGGAGAACCCGAAGGTGCCGCCGCTCCTGCAAGGGGTCGACATCCTCGGGCTCGACATGGGCCTGCTCCAGGCGGGCGCCGGCGTGAAGGGCGAGTTCGAGAACCGCATGAAGCAGGTGATCGCCGAGGTGAAGGGGTCGTCGAAGCCGATCATCCTCTTCATCGACGAGGCGCACACGCTCATCGGCGCGGGCGGCCAGCAGGGCGGCGGCGACGCGGCCAACCTGCTCAAGCCGGCGCTCGCCCGCGGCGAGCTCCGGACGATCGCGGCCACGACGTGGAGCGAGTACAAGAAGTACTTCGAGAAGGACGCGGCGCTGGAGCGGCGCTTCCAGCCCGTCAAGGTCGACGAGCCGAGCGAGCCGGCCGCCGTCGTGATGCTCCGCGGGCTCCGGCCGAAGTTCGAGCAGGCCCACAACGTCATCATCCAGGACGAGGCGGTGACCGCCGCCGTGCGGCTCTCGGCGCGCTACCTGACCGGCAGGCAGCTGCCGGACAAGGCGGTCGACCTGCTCGACACGTGCGCGGCGCGGGTGAAGGTCGCGCTGCAGCAGCGCCCCGCCGCGGTCGAGGACGCCGAGATCCTCATCGTGAACACCGAGACCGAGCTCAAGGCGCTCGAGCGCGATCGGGACAAGGGCGTGCACATCGACGCCGAGCGGGTCGCCGAGCTCAAGGAGCGGCTCGCCAAGGCGAAGGCCGAGCTCGAGGAGGTGCGCGCCGCCTACGCGAAGGAGACGGCCGGCACGCAGAAGGTCATCGACGCCCGCAAGAAGATGGACGAGGCGAAGTCGAACGAGGAGCGCGACGCCGCCCGCCGCGAGGTGGTGAAGGCCCTCGACGAGCTCAAGCAGAGCCAGGGCGAGGTGCCGCTGATCCGGCCGGACGTCGACGAGGCCATGGTGGCGAGCGTCGTGGCGGCGTGGACGGGCATCCCCGTCGGCAAGATGGTCCAGGACGACGTGAAGGCGCTCCTCGAGATGGAGGACCGGCTGACCCGGCGGATCAAGGGGCAGACGCACGGCATCGTGACCATCTCGAAGGAGCTCCGGAGCGCGCGCGCGGGGCTGAAGCCGCTGAGCACGCCGCAGGGCGTGTTCCTGCTCGTCGGGCCGAGCGGCGTCGGCAAGACGGAGACCGCGCTCGGGATCGCCGACCTCATGTTCGGCGGCGAGCGGATGATGACCGTCATCAACATGTCCGAGTTCCAGGAGAAGCACACGGTCTCCCGGCTCATCGGCTCGCCGCCCGGCTACGTCGGCTACGGCGAGGGCGGCATGCTCACCGAGGCCGTGCGCCAGCGGCCCTACACGGTCGTGCTCCTCGACGAGGTCGAGAAGGCCGATCCCGACGTGCTGAACCTGTTCTACCAGGTGTTCGACAAGGGCATGCTGAGCGACGGCGAGGGGCGGCTCGTCGACTTCAAGAACACGGTCATCATCCTGACGAGCAACCTCGCGACCGACAAGATCACGAACATGACGATCGCCGCGCGGGAAGAGGACCCGGCGCGGCGGCTCGACGCCGACGGCGAGTTCATCAAGGAGGTGGTCGAGGCGATCAAGCCGACGCTCTCGGCGCACTTCAAGCCGGCGCTGCTCGCCCGCATGACGACGGTGCCGTACCTGCCGATCTCGCCCGACGCGCTCGGCGAGATCACCCGGCTCAAGCTGGACGCGCTCGTCGATCGCCTGCGCAAGAGCCAGCGGATCGAGGCGTCGTACTCGGACGCGCTCGTCGACACGATCGCCGCGCGCTGCACCGAGGTCGACACGGGCGCGCGCAACATCGATCACATCCTCCGGGCGTCGCTCCTGCCGCAGCTCTCGGTCGCCGTCCTCGAGAAGATGGCGGAGGGCCCGCTCCCGAAGCGGCTCCAGATCGGGGTCGACGCCGAGAAGAACTTCACCGTCTCGTTCTCGGACTAATCGACCGCGCCCGCGCACCGAAAGTTGTACGGGCCGCGAGACTCCGCCTAAATTGGGCGGAGCATGGTCGCGTTCGCCAAGCTCCTACAGCGTTCGATGTGGCTCGGGGAGCCGCGTTCGCCCTCCCCCGCGGGGGAGGGCCCGCCGCGCAGGCCGGCGCCTCGACCCGGGCCGGCGTCGCTCGCCCGCGGGGCGGCCGCGGGGAAGGTCGCCGCTGCCGTCGCGGCGGCGACGCTCGCCGCCGCCGTGTTCGCCGGACTGCCCGCCGCGGTGGCGGGCTGCACGTCCCCCGCGCCGCCGCCCGCCGCCCCCGAGCCGTGCGACGTCCAGATCGTGACGCTGTCGATCTACGCGTCCGACAACATCAACCCCAACGAGAACGGCAACCCGCGGCCCGTCGTCGTGCGGCTCTACCAGCTGAAGAGCAGCGCGCGCATGGAGAACGCGACGTACGATCAGATCCTGCTCCGGGACAAGGAGACGCTCGAGGACGACCTCGCCAAGGTCGACGAGGTCGAGGTCTTCCCGAACGACCTCGTCGAGGTGAAGTTCGAGCGCCTGCCGGACGCGAGCCACCTCGTCGGCGCCGCCCTGTTCCACAGCCCGAAGGGGAGCAGCTGGAAGACGTTCTACGAGTTCCCGCTGCCGCCCGGAGAGGCCCAGTGCGGCGGGCGCGAGAGCGACGCGGGGCCGCCCGTGGCCGACCCGCGGGTCGCGTTCTTCATCGACTCGACGAAGATCGACAACGGGGTCGAGATGGACGAGTCGATGTTCCCGAACGCGACCGCCGTGCGGCGGCTCAACCTGCCGAAGAAGGCGGCCGCGCCGGAGGCGCCGTCCGCGCCGAGGAGGTAGCGGCCCATGGTGCGCCCCGGTCGTCCTCGATGCGGTGCTCGAGCGCTCGCGGGAGCGGCGAGCGGCGCGGCCCTGCGTCGCGGCGCCCCGCGCGCGGCCAGCTTTCGCGCCGCGCTGCGCGGCACATCTGATAAGACTGGACGGGCGACATGATCCACCCGCGTAAGCCTGTCTGGACCGAGGGGCTCTTCATGACCCCTCAGCATCTGCAGCAGTCGGACGTCTACCATGAGACGCTGCTCCACGCGCGCCTCCACGCGGTCGTGGGCTACGACTGGGGCATCACGTCCGCGCAGTTCGACGAGCGAGCGCTCTCGGCCGGGCAGTTCAAGGTGGTCAAGTGCCACGGCATCTTCCCCGACGGGACGCCGTTCTTCATCGGCGATCGCGGCGAGGACCAGGTCGAGGCGCGGCCGCTCGAGGGCGCCTTCCCGGCCGCGCTGCAGGATCTCGACGTCTACCTCGGCATCCCGAACCTGCGCGAGACCGCGGCGAACATCAGCCTCGACCCGGCGAAGGCGGGGCCGGCCCAGCGGTTCGTGGCGTCCCAGGCGACGGTCCCGGACGTGAACTCCGGGCGCAACGACACGTCGGTCACCTGGGCCCGCACCAACCTGCGGCTCATCTTCGGCACCGAGCCGCGCGACGCGTACCAGACCGTGCGCATCGCGCAGCTCACCCGCGACCGCTCCGGCGCGATCGTCCTCCGGAAGAGCTTCATCCCGTCGGTCCTCCGCATCAACTCGTCCGACCACATCATGTCCGGCCTCCGGCGCGTGCTGTCGGCGCTGGTCGGCAAGCAGAAGTCGCTCGTCGAGGGGCGGCGCATGCGCACCGCGGCGTCGGTCGACTTCCAGGCCTCCGACCTCACGAAGTTCTGGCTGCTCCACACCCTGAACTCGTACATCCCGGTCGTGTCGCACCTCGTCGACCACGGCCGCGCGCACCCGGAGCAGTGCTTCGTCGTCATCGGCTCGCTCATCGGCGAGCTCTGCACCTTCTCGGCGGCCGACAGCGACCCGACGACGATCCCCAAGTTCAACTACCTCGACCTGGAGGGCGTCCTCAACCCGATGTTCGATCGGGCGGTCACGCTCATCAGCGGGGTCGTCACGGACCAGTTCATCATCGTGCCGCTCGAGAAGCGCGAGGACGGCATGTACCTCGGCAGGTTCGACGACCCGAAGGTGCCGCGCACCCACGAGATGTTCCTCGAGGCGAAGGGCACCGACGAGGCCACGCTGCGCGAGCGGCTCCCGCGCCTGCTCAAGATCGGCTCGTGGACGCAGATCGGGCACATCCTGCACTCCGCGACGCCCGGCGTGAACGTCGCCATCGAGTACCGGCCGCCGGGCGCGATCCCGGTCAAGCCGGGGCTCGTCTACCTCCGCGTCAACCAGTCCGGCGATTACTGGAACGACATCCTCGGCTCTGGCACGATCGCCATCTACCAGCCCATCGAACCGCAGAAGGTCGACCTCCGGCTGATCGGGGTCCCGACGGGGAAGTGATCGTGCCTGGCCGCCCCATCCGGGTGAGGAGCCCATGAGCCTCTCGCAGACGATGTACTTTGTTTGCTCCGACGTGCTGTCGCTGATCCTGCAGCTCAGGAACTCGCGCGACCTGCCGGCGCCGGACATCCTCCAGCGGCGCGTCCTCGGCCTGTTCGACACGATGATGCAGAACGGGCGGGAGGCCCGCATCCCCGAGCAGGACATGATCGACGCGAAGTTCGCGCTCGCGGCCTTCGCCGACGAGGTGATCTTCAACTCGAACTGGCCCGGCAGGACGCAGTGGCTCCAGAACCCGCTGCAGTTCCAGTTCTTCCAGCTGAACACGGCCGGCGACGGGTTCTTCACGAACCTCGACAACCTCTACGGCCAGCGCGGCAGAAACCACGTCGCGCAAATCTACTTCCTGTGCTTGGCCCTCGGCTTCCAGGGGAAATATCGTCTCCGGCAGCAGGAGGGCCTCGGCGCGGTCATCGAGGGTGTGGGCAACTACGTCGCCGTCGCCGAGGGCGGCGGAGACGTCCTCGCGCCGAACGCGGAGCGCAAGGACGGGGGCGCCGGCGCGGTGCGCCGCGAGCTGCCCTACCTGGCGATCGCGCTCGGCCTGCTCGTGCTGGCCGTCCTCGTGGTCATCGTGCTCCGGCTCGTCGTGGCCTCGGACGCGGAGGGCGTGGCCGACCAGATCAAGAAGCTGATCAGCACAGGGACCTAGGCGACTCCGCCCGTCCTCTGTAGTTCCCGAGGGAGACTTCCGATGTGGCTGTGGATCCTGACCGCCCTGTTCCTCGCCGCCGTGTGGGGAGTATGGTTCATGCTGCGCCCCGCGGGAGGGGAGGGGGCCGAGGTGCTGCCGATCGAGATCCCGATCGCGGCGACGGCGGCCGTCCTCTTGCTGCTGGCGGGGCTCGCGGTCTACCGGCGGATCCGCGCGGCGCGCGCCGCGCGGGCGCTCGAGAAGGCGATCGCGCAGCAGGCGCAGGAGCAGGTGATCAACGCGAAGCCGGAGCGGCGCGCCGAGATCCAGGAGCTGAGCCGGCAGATGCAGGAGGGCATCGCCGCGCTGAAGGCCTCGAAGCTCGGCGGCGGCAGGCGCGGCGCCGACGCGCTGTACGTCCTGCCCTGGTACGTGATGGTCGGCCCGCCCGGCGCCGGCAAGACCACCGCGCTCCGCCACTCGGGGCTCGTGTTCCCGTACATCGACCCGGAGCGCACCGGCGTGCGCGGCGTCGGCGGCACCCGGAACTGCGAGTGGTGGTTCACCAACGAGGCGATCCTCCTCGACACCGCCGGCCGGTACACGACCGAGAGCGACGACCACGACGAGTGGATGGCGTTCCTCGAGCTCCTGCTCCAGTACCGCGAGCACAAGCCGCTCAACGGCGTCATCGTCGCGGTGAGCATGAGCGAGCTGCTCGACGCGAGCGACGACCAGATCGACCAGACCGGCAAGAAGATCCGCGCGCGCATCGACGAGATGCAGCGGACGCTGCACATGGTCCTGCCGGTCTACGTGCTCTTCACGAAGACCGACCTCGTGGCGGGCTTCACCGAGTACTTCGGCGACCTGAAGAAGAGCGAGCGCGCCCAGGCCTGGGGCGCCACCGTGCGGCTCGACGAGGGCAAGTCCGAGCCCGGCAAGATCTTCGATCGCGAGTTCGACGTGCTCATCGAGCGGCTCCACTCCCGCCTGACGAAGCGGCTCATCGGCGAGCGGAGCCGCGACGTGAAGGAGAGGGCCTACCAGTTCCCGCTCGAGTTCGCGGCGGTGAAGCGCAACCTGTCGGACTTCATCGCGGCGGCGTTCGCGCCCGGGGCCGGCGCGGCCCCCACGCCGATCCTGCGCGGGTTCTACTTCACGAGCGGCGTCCAGGAGGGGCGGCCGCTCGATCGCGTGGTCGGGGCGATGGGGCGCGCGTTCGGGCTGCGCGCGGCGCTCGGCGAGGGCGAGGAGGAGGCGGCGCTCCCGAAGGAGTCGAAGAGCTTCTTCCTGCACGACGTCTTCACGAACGTCGTCTTCCCCGATCAGGATCTCGCGGCGCGCAGCGAGGCCGAGCTCCGGCGGCGCCGCTTGCAGCGGGTCCTGGTGGCGGCGGCGGCGGCGCTCGTCGCCCTCCTGTTCCTGCTCCCGGCGCTGATCTCGTACTTCAACAACAAGGCGCTCGTCGCCGAGACGAGGCGCATCTCGGACGAGATCGCGTTCGTGGACTGGTCCGGGCGGAGCGGCGCCCCGCCGAACGTGCCCGCGAACATCGACAAGCTCGACCGGCTGCAGGGGCACGTGGGGAAGCTCGATCAGTACGTCGAGAACACGCCCCTCGACCACGGCTGGTTCATGTTCCAGGGGGACAAGCTCTTCCCCCCGACGATGGGGCAGTACATCAAGAGCTTGAAGCAGGGGTTCGTCGGCCCGGCGAAGGCGCAGCTCGAGGCGAAGCTCGAGCGGGTGCGCGACGGGGAGTTCCTGGACGGCTACAACGCCCTGCGCAGCTACCTCCTGCTCGGCAAGGGCTATCAGGATCACATGGATGAGCAGGCGGCGCGGTGGCAGACCGGCCGGCTCGTCCAGGTCTGGGCCGACATCCTGAAGCCGTTCACCGACATGCCCGAGAGCGACCTCAAGGAGCGGCTCACGCCGCACGTCGCCTATTACATCGACCTCGTGCGGCGCAACAAGCTCGAGGCCGAGGAGCTGAACGATCCGCTCGTCGCGAGGGCGCGGGCCGATCTCCTGCGGGTCGACCCGACGAAGCGCTACTACGACCAGTTCGTGACGAGCCTGATCGACCAGAAGTACGACGAGTCGGGGCCGAACACGCCGGAGAACCTGAAGTACCCGCCGGTGTCCCTGGACGAGATGTTCGCGGACCGGCCCGAGGTGCTGACCGTCATCCACAGCGCGCAGAAGAACCGGGGCGGGCCCTGGTTCAAGGTGGAGGGGCCCTACACGGCCAAGGGGCACGCGCAGGTGCTCGAGTCGCTCAAGGAGGGGAGGAAGAAGCTCGAGCGCGAGCTCTGGGTGCTCCCGCTGTCGAACGACGAGAAGCGGAGCGGCGACCAGATCCAGAAGGAGCTCGACCGCGTCCGGCAGGACTACGACAACGCGTACATCGCGCAGTGGGAGGCGTTCTTCCGCGACATCCAGGTCGACATCCCGAAGACGAACCGCGACGCGATCCACGAGTTCCGGGTCCTCTCCACGCCCGACTGGCCCTACCGGCGGCTGCTCCAGCGGCTCCACGACGAGACGCAGTTCCCGGTGGAGAAGCCGAACGTGCTCACCGCGGACGGCGGCATCATCGACAGGGCCAAGGACATGTTCGCGCAGCGGGTCGAGCGGCGGACGAACGTGCAGATCGGCTCGATGCTCCCGGGGCAGGGCGGGCGCGAGCACTACGACCCGGTGCCCGACAAGTTCGAGTCGATGGCGGGCTTCGGGGTGCCGGCGGCGCCGGCGGAGGAAGGGCAGCCCCCGCCGCCTCCGCCCAAGCTGGGCCAGTACGTCGGCCACCTCGAGCGGCTCGCCGGGGAGATGAGCGTCGTCGAGGACGGGCCGCCGGACACGGACACCTCGAGGGCGACGGAGGCGTTCCAGGACGCGGTGAAAGAGACCCAGACGCTCCTGCTCTCGATGGACCAGACCGGGCAGCGGCTGATGGAGCCGCTCCTCATGAACCCCCTCCGGCAGGCGTACAAGGCGGTCGTGCGGCGCGCCGGCGGCGCGGCGAGCGGCATCTGGGAGGTCGAGGTCTGGCCGCACTACCGCGACAAGATCAAGGACCGGTACCCGTTCAACCTCGCCTCCTCCCGCGACGCCTCGCTCGAGGACGCGATGGCCTTCTTCAAGCCGAAGGACGGCGTGCTCTGGGGCTTCTACGAGACGTACCTGAAGGGCTTCCACTACCAGGTCGGGCACGAGTACTTCCCGAAATCGCACCTGTCGGGGCAGCCGCAGGCGGCGAAGCCGTTCACGCCGTTCAACGCGAACCTGTACAACTGCCTGAGGCGCTCGGACGAGATCACCGACGCGCTCTTCGGGGGCGGCGGCGCCGAGGGGCCCAAGGTCGTCTTCCACATCAACATGAAGACGGTCAGCCCCATCGTGAGCGAGGTGGTCTTCGAGGTCGACGGCCAGAAGAGGCTCTATCGCAACGAGAAGGAGTTCTGGCACACCTTCAACTGGCCCGGTGAGGGCGCGCCGGGCGCGAGGATCCAGGTGCGCGGCGCAGGCGGGCTCGACGAAGAGCTCGTGCGCGAAGGGCCCTGGGGGATCTTCCGGCTGTTCGAGGCCGGGACCACGACCGCCCAGAAAGACAACGACGCGCTCTTCACGGTGACCTGGCAGATGACCGCTCCGCCAGTGACCGTCACCATGGAGATCCGGCCGACCCGCGGGAACCATCCGTTCCCGATGAGCTTCTTCCGGGCGACCAACTGCCCGCCCAGCATCGGTGATCGCTTCGGCAAAGGGTGATCCGAGCAGCAACGGAGCCGGCGGGGGAGGGGGTGTCGTGCGGGGGGCCGGCGGGGGCCCCTCCCGCGAACTCGCGCCTTTTGGTGGCTATGGCCATGGGAACGGGGGAGCTGGGCTACGAGGTGGGCGCTGCGATGCAGGCCGGCGCTCGGATTCGCGGGGCCCTCCCCCGCCGGCCCCCCGCACGACACCCCCTCCCCCGCCGGCTCTTTGTGACGGGGAAGTAAAGACGGGGGCGGTCGGCGATCGCTGCGGGGGAGCCGCGATGCCGGACACGAGCAACCGGGAAGGTGGTAGCGCTCGGTGAGCAGTTCGTGGTTCACTCCCAGGCCGTCATGT
The DNA here is from genome assembly GCF_000418325.1 of Sorangium cellulosum So0157-2. Lineage (GTDB taxonomy): Bacteria > Myxococcota_A > Polyangia > Polyangiales > Polyangiaceae > Sorangium > Sorangium cellulosum_D. Next base: position 8,616,450 of record NC_021658.1, on the reverse strand, counting down.
TCTGGCGCCGCAAGAAGGGCCCAGCCGCTCCGCCGCAGATCGGCTGCTTCGGCAAGCTGCCCGCCACGGGCGACTTCATCCGGCTGAACGCAGGGGGCGAAGAGCTCGCCGCCTTCGACCGATGGCTGGGCGCGTCCATCGATTTCGCCCGGCGCGCCATGGGCCCCCATTTCGATGCGTATTACCAGCCGGCGCTGGGCCTCTTCGTCTTCCACGGCGACCCGAAGGGCGACGAGCCGCCCGCCCGCGGGCTCGTGGGCGCATGGGCCGCGAGCGGCGACAACGCCGGCCGGCTCTACCCGATCGTCGTGTTCGGCTCGTACGACTACGACCAGCTCCTCGCCGCAGGGCCGTCGCTCCCCATCACCCTGTTCCCGCTCCTCGCCGCCGCCCACGACGCCGCGACGAACGGCCGGTCCATGCCCGTCGACGCCTTCCTCCACCGCGTCTCCCAGATCGCGCCGCCGTCGCTCGACGACCCGGACGCGTCGAACGCCGCCTACCGCGCCTGGCTCAAGACCCAGCCGATGAAGGCGCTCTGGGACGCAGGCTTCGGCACCGACGCGAGCCGCTTCTGGGTGCTGCAGAACATCCTCGACTCGGTGATGCCGTTCCGCGGCCAGGAGCTCCCCAGGACAGGGCTCGCGCTCCGGCTGCCGCTCGGCGCCGGCGACGCCTACGCCGCCGCCGTGTGGATGGACATGACCCTCCGCCTGTCGAAATGGGGACGCACGCTGATGAACGCGTTCTGGACGCCCCAGCGCACCCTGCTCCTCCACCTCGGACCCCCCCACGTGGGCTCGTTCCGCGAGATGATCGCCCCCACCACCCAGGCCGAGCACATCGCCGACCTCTGCGGACCCCCGTCGGTCGAAGAGCACGTTTCCCGACACGCGCTCGGGCCGGAGCTCGACGCCCTCGTCGCCCGGACCGACCTGTCGCTCGACAGCTTCCTGGAGGCGCTCGGCTGAGCCCGTGCCCGAGCCCAGGACCCCCGATCCGCCGCAGGCGCCGCCGCTCCGGCGCGCCGCCATCGATGCCCTCCGATTCGCCGTCCACGCTCGGGACGTCTTGATATCCTTCGCGCCCCATGGCCGCTGAAGATGCCATCCAGAAATCCAAAGCGCGGATCGAGACGCTGTTCGCTCCCATCGACGGCGGCGTCGGCGCCGACGTCACCTACGACGAGGCGTTCGAGGCCCTCAAGAACGAGGTCGACAAGCTGCAGTCGCTCTCGGGCGGCAAGGTCGACTGGTCCCGCGTCGCGACCGGCGCCGACGAGCTCCTGAGCGAGAAGTCCAAGGACTTCCGCGTCGCGCTCTACTACGCCGCGGCGAAGGCGCAGCTCGACAGGCTCCCCGGCCTGCTCGACGGGCTCGTGCTCGTGCAGGAGCTGAACAACGCGTTCTGGGACACGATGTACCCCGCGCTCCGGCGGCCCAAGGCGCGCGGCAACCTGTGCACCTGGTTCGGCGACATCGCGGCCTCGACGCTCGCCGGCGTGACGCCCTCCGCCGCGGAGCGCGACGTGGTGAACGCCATCGACCAGGTGAGCCGCGCCCTCGACGCCGACCTCAGCAACCGGCTCGGCGAGGCGTACGGCGGCTTCGGCCAGCTCCGGAGCGCGATCCGCAGCGTCGTCGCGAGCCTCCCCGCCGAGGCGCCGCCGCCGCCGCCACCTCCGCCGCCGCCACCCCCGCCGCCGCCGAAGGCGGCCGAGGCGGCGATCGTCCAGGCGCCGGCGGCCACCCCGGTGATCGTCACCCCGCCGCCGGCGCCGCCGTCGCCGCCGCCGCAGGTCGTCGTCACGAGCAGCCCGGGGCTCAGCCTGGAGGCGATCGTCGACGAGGACTCCGCGCTCACCGTCCTCGGCCGCTGCGCGCCCTTGATCGCGCGCGCGGGCGACGCGCTCCGGGCGACGAACCCGAAGCGCGCGGCCGCGTACCGCGTCCTCCGCATCGGGCTCTGGATCGACATCCTCGACGACCCCGGGGCCGGATCCCCGAACAGCACCACGGGGGTCCCGCCGCCGCCCGATCACGTGCAGCGGGCGCTCCCGGCGCTGACGAGCCAGAGGGCGTTCGCCGACCTCCTGCCGCTCGTCGACGAGTACGCGCAGAGCTACCCCCTCTGGCTCGATCCGCACCGGTACGCGGCGAACGCGCTCGATCAGCTCGGCGACGACTACGCCGAGGCCCGGCGGGCCGTGCTCGTCGAGATGGGCGTCCTCATGCTCCGCGCGCCGCTCCTGGCGACGCTGAAGTTCAACGACGGCACGCCGTTCGCGGACGCCGAGACGCAGACCTGGCTCTCGAACGACGTGGCGGCCGCCTTCGGCGCGGGGGGCGCCGGCGCCCCCGCGAGGCCGCGGAGCTACCTCGACAAGCCGCTCTCCGAGGCCCGCGGGCTCGTCGCGAACGAGCAGCCCGTCGACGCGATGGTCCTCCTCGAGAAGGCGGCGGCCGCCGCTCCGTCGGCGCTGGACCGCTTCCGCGTGCGGCTCGCGATGGCGCAGATCAACATCGATCTGTCCCAGTTCCTCGTCGCGCGCGCGCAGCTCGAGGCGCTGGAGCACATCGTCGAGCACCACCGACTCACCACCTGGCAGCCGGATCTCTGCGCGGAGCTCTACGCCGCGCTCCATACATGCTACCGGGCCCTGAACGAGCGCGACGACGCCACCCCCGAGGCCAGGGCGAAGGAGGTGCTCTGCTTCGAGCGCGTCTGCCAGCTCGACGCTGCGCTCGCCCTGAAACTTTCGCTGGGGGTCTGAGGGGCCTCACGGGGGGCGAGGCGGGGGTGGAGGGGGCCGAGGCCGAGGCCGAGGACGAGGACGATGAGAAGGCGGATGCGCGTCGCGCCGAGAAGCTTGCCCGGGGGGCCGGGGTTTTGGTCTATGCTCGTACGGCCTGCGGGCGCTCCGCCCGCTGCTGACGGGGAAAGGAGCCTGCGATGAAAGAGGGATCGGTCGCGCCGAAGGAGCGCGTGAACATCACGTACAAGCCGGCCACGGGGAACGCGAAGGAGGACGTCGAGCTGCCGCTGAAGATGCTGATGCTCGGCGACTACACGCAGCGGCCGGATCCGCGGCCCCTCGAGGACCGCAAGCCGATCAACGTGGACAAGGACAACTTCCAGAAGGTCATGAGCGAGCAGAAGCTCGCGCTCACCTTCAACGTCAAGGACGTCCTGTCCGAGCAGGAGAACAGCGAGCTCACGGTCAACCTCAAGTTCCGCCGGCTGAGCGACATGGAGCCCGAGGCCATCGCGACCCAGGTGCCGGAGCTCAAGAAGCTCCTCGACCTGCGCGCCGCGCTGACGGCCCTCAAGGGCCCGCTCGGGAACGAGAAGGCGTTCCGCAACAAGATTCAGCAGATCCTGAGCGACCCGGCTCAGCGCAACAAGATCGTGAGCGAGCTCGGGCTCGACAAGGAAGGGGAGTGAGCGATGGCGACGGAGACACAGGCCGCGGGGAGCGCAGGCGTCCAGACCCTGGAGGGAGGGTCGCTGCTCGACGAGATCCTCGCCGAGACGAAGATGACGCCCGGCGACGAGGGGTACGAGATCGCCAAGCGGGGCGTGCAGGCCTTCATCTCGGAGCTCGTCGCCCCGCGGCGCGAGGGTGAGAAGGTCGACAAGGCCTTCGTCGACGCGCTGATCGCGGAGATCGACGTCAAGCTCTCGCGGCAGATCGACGAGATCCTCCACCACCCCAGCTTCCAGAAGCTCGAGTCCGCCTGGCGCGGCCTCAAGTTCGTCATCGACCGCTGCGACTTTCGCGAGAACGTCAAGGTCGAGATGCTCAACTGCTCCAAGGAGGACCTCCTCGCCGATTTCGAGGACGCCCCCGAGGTGCCGAAGAGCGGCCTGTACAAGCTCGTCTACTCGGCGGAGTTCGGCCAGTTCGGCGGCAAGCCGGTCGGCGCGATCATCGCGAACTACGAGTTCGGCCCCGGCCCCCAGGACATCGCGCTGCTCCAGAAGTGCGCCGCCGTCGCGGCGATGTCGCACGCGCCGTTCATCGCGGCGGCGGGCCCGCAGTTCTTCGGCCTCAAGGACTTCATCGGGCTGCCCAACCTGAAGGACCTGAAGGCGCTCTTCGAGGGGCCGCAGTACACGAAGTGGAACGCGTTCCGCGAGACCGAGGACTCGCGCTACGTCGGCCTCGTGATGCCGCGCTTCCTGCTCCGCCTGCCCTTCGGCGCCAACACCGTCCCGGTGAAGGCGTTCAACTACGAAGAGGACGTGGTCGGCAAGCACGACGCGTACTGCTGGGGCAACGCGACGTACGCCTTCGCCACGCGGCTCGCCGACAGCTTCGCCAAGTACCGCTGGTGTCCCAACATCATCGGCCCGCAGGCGGGCGGCGCGGTGGAGAACCTGCCGCTCCACCAGTACGAGGCGATGGGCGAGATCCAGACCAAGATCCCGACCGAGATCATGCTCACCGAGCGGCGCGAGTTCGAGCTGTCCGAGGAGGGCTTCATCGGGCTCACGTTCCGCAAGGACTCGGACAACGCCTGCTTCTTCTCGGCGAACTCGGCGCAGAAGCCCAAGTTCTACGGGCAGAGCGAGGAGGGCAGGGCGGCCGAGATGAACTACCGGCTCGGGACGCAGCTGCCGTACATGTTCATCATGTGCCGCATCGCGCACTACCTGAAGGTGCTGCAGCGCGAGCAGATCGGGACGTGGAAGGAGCGCGCCGACCTCGAGAGGGAGCTGAACGAGTGGATCGGCCAGTACGTCGCCGATCAGGACGTCGTCTCCGCGGCGACCCGCGGGCGCCGGCCGCTCCGCAAGGCGAGGATCATCGTGACCGAGGTGCCGGGCAACGCCGGCTGGTACAAGGTCGACATGCAGGTGCGCCCGCACTTCAAGTACATGGGCGCGTTCTTCACGCTGAGCCTCGTCGGCAAGCTCGACAAGGAGTGAGCGGCCGGCCACGGCACCGCGCTGCCCGCGCGGTGCCTGGCCGCGCAGCGGGCGGCCAGGCTACGCAGCGGGCGGCCAGGCCGCGCAGCGGGCGGCCAGGCTACGCAGCGTGGGCCACGCCGCGAAGCGGGCGGCCCTGGAAGGAGCCCGCCCGCCGGCGTAGGCTCGAGCGATGAGGAAACTCTCAAGGATCTGCGTCTATTGCGGGTCGAGCGCCGGCGCGTCGCCGGCCTACCGCGCGGCGGCCCTTCAGGTCGGGGAGCTCCTGGCCGCGCGAGGGATCGGGCTCGTGTACGGGGGCGGCCACGTGGGGCTCATGGGCGCGGTCGCCGACGCGGTGCTCGCGGCCGGCGGGGAGGCGATCGGCGTCATCCCCCACTTCCTCAACCGGCGAGAGATCGAGCACCGGGGCCTGACGGAGCTCCACGTGGTCGAGACGATGCACGAGCGCAAGGCGAAGATGGCCGCGCTCTCCGACGCCTTCATCGCCCTGCCGGGGGGCATCGGGACGCTGGAGGAGCTGTTCGAGGTGTGGACCTGGACGCAGCTCGGCTCTCAGGAGAAGCCGGTCGGGCTGCTCGATGTCGCCGGGTATTACCGGCCGCTGATCGCCTTTCTGGATCACGTGGTGGCCGAGCAGTTCCTCAAGCCGGGCCACCGCGCGATGCTCCAGGTCGAGAGCGACGCCGAGGCGCTCCTGGGGCTGCTCGCCGCCTGGCGCCCGAGCGTCGAGCACAAGTGGATGACGCCCGACGAGCGGTAAGCGCCTCGCTCGACGCGAAGTCGGGAGCGAGGTTCATTCCTTCGAATCGAGCGCATTTCTCATCCGCCCTGTCGAGGACCCGGCCGCGCGCGCTCACGAAACGCGGCCGCACTACGGTGGTTGATCAGGCGATACCCTAGCTCGTATCCGGATCTCTCCTTAGCTCCGCGGCACGAGGGGGCACTCCCGAGCGCTCCGGCAAGCATCGTGCATCTATGACCCTGCGCTCGCGACCGGAGGCGCATCGAACGGCGCGGCGCAGATTGCATCTTTTGTGAAGGGCCCACAGGAAACGCCCGAACGCGGCGCATTTTGCCTCATCTGTGGCAAGTTCGCCCGGCCTCGCGTCCAGCGATCATGGCGCCGGCGGGCGTACTTCGATGTTCAGCGCCCTGCCCAGCCCATGTAGCGGATTGCCGCGCGTTTCACGGCGGCCGCGCGGCCCGGCCGCGATGTCCCCGTCAATGGCTTCATCCCGCCGCCGGCCCGTAAATTGCTAAAAATTGCTAAAAGCCGGCGCGGTACGTTCTCAATTCACAGAAATCGGAGACAAGATGAAGCAGGTCGGGCCCGATCTCATCTGTTTGTCGCACCTGCGCTGGAACTTCGTCTTCCAGCGACCGAACCATCTGATGAGCCGCTTCGCGCAGGAGAGGCGGGTGTATTTCGTCGAAGAGCCCGTGTTCGAGGACGGGCCCCCGAGGATCGAGGCGAGACACATCGAGGCCAATCTCACCGTCGTCGTCCCCCACCTCCGCCACGGCACCGAGCAGGAGGAGGCCCTCGCGCAGCAGCGCCGCCTGCTCAACTCCTTCGTGCGGGAGCAGGACATCCGGCAGCCGATCCTGTGGTTCTACACGCCGATGTCGCTGCCGATCGCCGCGGACGTGGAGCCGTCGCTCGTCGTCTACGACTGCATGGATGAGCTCTCCGCCTTCCGCGGCGCCCCGCCGATCCTCCGGGAGCGGGAGCGCGAGCTCTTCGCGCGCGCCGATCTCGTGTTCACCGGCGGCCAGAGCCTCTACGAGGCGAAGCGCGCCCGGCACCCGTCGGTGCACGCCTTCCCGAGCAGCGTCGACGCGGCCCACTTCGCGGAGGCGCGCGGGCAGGCCGCGGACCCGGACGACCAGCGCGACATCCCGAGGCCGCGACTCGGGTTCTTCGGCGTCATCGACGAGCGGCTCGACGTCGAGCTCGTCGCCCGCGTGGCCGAGGAGCGCCCCGACTTCCAGCTCGTGATGCTCGGGCCGGTCGTGAAGATCGACCCGGCCACGCTGCCCCGGCGGCCGAACATCCACTGGCTCGGCCAGAAGTCCTATCAGGATCTTCCGGCCTACCTCGGCGGCTGGGACGTCGCACTCATGCCGTTCGCGCTCAACGAGGCGACCCGGTTCATCAGCCCGACGAAGACGCTCGAGTACCTCGCCGCGGGCAAGCCGGTCGTCTCCACCGCCATCCGCGACGTGGTCACGCCCTACGGCGAGAAGAAGGCGGTGCACATCGCCGACGCCTCCACGTTCGTCGCCGCGGCCCTCGCAGCGCTCGCGGGGCCGCGCGAGGAGCACATCGCGATCGCGGACGAGATGGTGAGCGCGACGTCGTGGGACAAGACGTGGCGATCGATGTCGAAGCTCATCGCTGACGCACTCCAATCCAAGCGTCCGGCGGCTGTCCGGGCGGAAGGGAACGTACCGTGTTCGACACTCTGATCGTAGGTGCTGGGTTCGCTGGCAGCGTGCTCGCGGAGCGCCTTGCCTCGCAGATGAACAAGTCGGTCCTCCTGTGCGACAAGCGTCCGCACATCGGCGGCAACGCGTACGACTACCACGATGACGCAGGGGTCCTCATCCACAAGTACGGCCCCCACATCTTCCACACCGCGTCGCCGCGCATCTTCCGCTACCTGTCGCAGTTCACGGAGTGGCGCCCGTACGAGCACCGCGTGCTCGCGCACGTCGACGACAAGCTCGTCCCGTTCCCGATCAACGTGGATACGGTCAACGCCCTCTACGGGACCAACTACTCGCCCGCCGAGGTCGAGGCGTTCTTCGCCCGCGTCGCCGAGCCGATCAAGCACTGCCGCACCTCCGAGGACGCGGTCGTCAGCAAGGTGGGCCGGGAGCTCTACGAGAAGTTCTTCCGCAACTATACCCGTAAGCAGTGGGGGCTCGACCCGTCGGAGCTCGACGCCTCGGTCGCCTCGCGCGTGCCGGCGCGCACGAACTACGACTCCCGGTATTTCACGGACGAGTTCCAGGCCATGCCGCTGCGCGGCTACACGCGGATGTTCGAGAACATGCTGGATCACAAGAAGATCCGCATTCTCTTGAACACAGACTACCGCGACATCATGAACGAGGTGAGCTTCAAGGAGATGATCTACACGGGACCGGTAGACTCCTTCTTCGACTTCCGCTACGGGAAGCTCCCTTACCGCTCCCTGGAGTTCAAGTTCGAGACGCATGACAAGGAGACCGTCCAGCCGGGCGCGGTCGTCAACTACCCGAACGAGCACGCGTATACCCGCATCACGGAGTTCAAGTACCTCACGGGGCAGCAGCACCCGAAGACGAGCATCGTGTACGAGCTCCCGAGGGCCGAGGGCGACCCCTACTACCCGGTGCCGCGGCCCGAGAACGCGGAGCTGTACCGGAAGTACAAGGCCCTCGCCGACGCGACGCCGAACGTGCATTTCGTCGGGCGGCTCGCGACGTACCGGTACTACAACATGGACCAGGTCGTGGGTCAGGCGCTCGCCACCTTCGACCACATCCGCGAAGCCAAGCTCGACGGAGCAGCGGTGACCGTCGCTGCCTAACGGACCCATGCCTCGACAGCACCTTGCACAGATCGGTATCCCAGGTTCGGTGCCGCCGCCGGCCGACAGCGGCGCCGCCCGCGGCTACCCGCGCCCGCTGCTCCGGCGAGAAGGCTGGACCTCGCTGAACGGGGCGTGGGAGTTCGCCCTCGATCCCCGGGCGGAGTGGAGCTCCCCGGCCGACGCGCGCTTCGACAGGACGATCGAGGTGCCGTTCGCCCCGGAGACGCCGCGGAGCGGGGTCGGCGAGACCGGGTTCTTCAAGGCCTGCTGGTACAGGCGGCAGGTCAAGGTGCCGGAGCTCGACCCCTCCGAGCGGCTCATCCTGCACTTCGGCGCCGTGGACTACCTGGCCAGGGTGTGGATCGAGGGCAGCTTCGCCGGCGAGCACGAGGGCGGCTACACGCCGTTCGAGCTCGACATCACCGAGCACGTGAAGGGGCGCGAGAGCGTCACGATGGTGGTGCAGGCCCACGACGATCCGAACGACCTCGCGAAGCCTCGCGGCAAGCAGGACTGGAAGCTCGAGCCTCACTCCATCTGGTACCCGCGCACCACGGGGATCTGGCAGACGGTGTGGCTCGAGCGCGTGCCGCGCATGCGCGTCGAGTACCTCCGGTGGACCCCGAACCTCGAGCGCTGGGAGATCGCGGTCGAGGTCCGCGTGGCCAACGCGCCGGTGGAGGGCGCGCGCGTCGGCGTGCGGCTGCGCGTCGGCGACATGACGATCGCGAACGACCAGTACACGGTCGTGGCCGGGGAGGTCCACCGGCGCATCACGCTCTCCGACCCCGGCATCGACGACTTCCGCAACGAGCTCCTGTGGTGCCCCGAGCGCCCGACGCTGATCGACGCCGACATCGTCCTCTACGACCACTCCGGGATGACGATCGACCGCGTGAAGAGCTACACGGCGCTGCGCTCGGTGGCCGTCCGCGGGGACCGCTTCCTCCTGAACGGGCGGGCGTACGTCCTCAGGATGGTGCTCGACCAGGGCTACTGGGAGGGGACCGGGATCACCGCCCCCGACGACGAGGCGCTGCGCCGCGACGTCGAGCTCACGAAGCAGATGGGCTTCAACGGCGCCCGGAAGCACCAGAAGATCGAGGATCCGCGGTACCTCTACTGGGCCGACAAGCTCGGCCTGCTCGTGTGGGAGGAGATGCCGAGCGCCTACCGGCACACGCGCAAGTCGATCGAGCGGCTCGCGCGGCAGTGGCTCGAGGCGATCCGGCGGGACATCAGCCACCCGTGCATCGTCGCGTGGGTGCCGTTCAACGAGTCGTGGGGCGTCCCGAACCTGCCGGACAACCCGAACGAGCGGCACTACGTGCAGGCGCTCTATCACCTCACGAGGTCGATGGACTACACGAGGCCGGTCATCGGCAACGACGGGTGGGAGAGCGTGGCGACCGACATCATCGGGATCCACGACTACGATCCGTCGCCCGAGCGGATCGCGCGCCGCTACTTCGCGCACGACGTCGTGCCCAAGCTGCTGAAGCGGGAGAGGCCCGGGGGCCGCGCCCTCGTGCTCGACCCGTCGGTCAGCCACGAGACCGCGATCGTGCTGTCGGAGTTCGGCGGGATCGCGGTCGCGCCCGGCGGCGGCGACGGCGGCACGTGGGGGTACTCCGCGTGCAGGACGCCGGAGGAGTTCGCCGAGCGCTATTCGAAGCTCATGAAGGTGATCAACTCCCTCGAGCTGCTCGCCGGCTTCTGTTACACGCAGTTCGCCGACACGTACCAGGAGGCGAACGGCCTCCTCTACGCCGACCGCACGCCGAAGTTCCCGCTCCACAAGATGGCGGCGGCGACGCAGGGGATCCCGTTCGTCGGCCCGAACGAGACGCCCTCGACGCTGAGCGACGGGGGGCTCGCGGACATGCCGGCCCTGGCGGACATGCCCGGTCTCGTGGACATGGGTGCGCCGCGATGACCGCGCGCGGGCAGGGCTTCGAGGCCGTCTTCGGTCGCCCGGCGAAGCTCCTGGCCGAGGCGCCTGGGCGCGTGAACCTGATCGGCGAGCACACCGACTACAGCGGCGGGTACGTGCTGCCGACGGCGATCCCGCAGAAGACGCGCGTCGAGATCGCGCCGCGGGACGACGGGCTCATCCAGGTCGCGAGCGAGAGCGTGGACGGCGGCGCCCGGCGCTCGTTCCGCGCCGGCGAGGAGGCGCGCCGCGGCCTGTGGCTCGACTACGTGCAGGGCATCACCGCGGTCCTCCGCGGCCGGGGGGCGTCGACCCCCGGCTTCGACGCGAGGATCGCGTCGTCGGTGCCGCTCGGCAGCGGCCTGTCGTCGAGCGCCTCGCTGCTCGTGGCGCTCGCCCGCGCCCTGCGGGCGATGCTCGACCTCTCCATCGACGACGTGGAGATCGCCCGCATCGCGCACGCGGCGGAGCACGACTTCGTGGGCGCGCCCGTCGGGAACATGGATCAGATGGCCGCGAGCCTCGCCGACGAGCACACGGCGCTGTTCATCGACACGCGGACGCTCGCGTTCGAGCGCATCCCGCTGCCCGCCGAGGCCGAGCTGCTCGTCGTGAACTCGGGGGTGGCGCACCAGCACGCGAGCGGCGACTACAAGACGCGGCGCGCGGAGTGTGAGCGCGCCGCGGAGCTGCTCGGCGTGCCGCAGCTCCGGGACGTCGACGCGGCCGCCGAGCAGCGGATCGCGTCGCTGCCGGCGCCGCTCGACCGGCGCGCGCGCCACGTCGTGACCGAGAACGCCCGGGTGCTCGCCGCCGTGGCCGCGCTCCGCGCCGGGGATCTCGGGCGTTTGGGCGGGCTCTTCGACGCGTCGCACCGGTCGATGCGCGACGACTTCGAGGTGTCGGTGCCGGCGGTCGACGCGCTGGTGGAGAGCGCGCGGGCGCAGCCGGACGTCTTCGGCGCCCGGCTGACCGGCGGCGGCTTCGGCGGCTCGATCGTGGCCCTGGTGAAGCGCGGCTGCGCGGCACAGGTGGGCCGGGCCGTCGTCGAGGCCTATGCGCGAACGCCGGGAGCGCTGGACCGACGCGCGACGGTGCTGGTGGGAGGGGTGGCCCCGTGAGCGAGCGCTCCGGGATCGCGCTCTGGGCCGGCGTCGAGTGCACGGTCAACCGCGTCGGCGACCGGTACTTCAACCAGCTGGAGCGCACGGGGCACCACGGCCGCATCACCGATCTGGACCTGCTCGCGGAGCTCGGCGTCACGGCCGTCCGGTACCCGGTCCTCTGGGAGCGCACGGCGCCGGACGGCCCGCGCAGCGCCGATTTTTCCTGGGCAGACGAGCGCCTCCACCGGCTGCGGGAGCTCGGCATCGAGGTGATCGTCGGGCTGGTCCACCACGGCAGCGGGCCGCCGTGGACCAGCCTGATGGAGGACAGCTTCGCGAGCGGCCTCGCGGAGTTCGCCGGCGCCGTGGCGGAGCGCTACCCGTGGGTGCGCGACTTCACGCCGGTGAACGAGCCGCTCACGACCGCGCGCTTCAGCGCGCTCTACGGGCACTGGTACCCGCACCGCAGGGACTCGGCCTCCCTCCTGCGCGCGCTGCTCGTGGAGACGCGCGCCACCGCGGCCGCGATGCGCGCGATCCGGCGGGTGCGCCCGGACGCGCGGCTCGTGCAGACGGAGGACTTCGGCGCGATCGCCAGCACGCCCCGGCTCGCCTACCAGGCGGAGTTCGAGAACCACCGGCGCTGGCTGAGCCTCGATCTGCTGTACGGGCGCGTCGACGCCGCGCACCCGCTCCACCAGCACCTCCGCGACTGCGGCGTGAGCGACGAGGAGCTCGCGCGGCTCGCGGCGGAGCCGTGCCCGCCGGACATGATCGGCGTGAACTATTACCTGACGAGCGATCGGTTCCTCGACCACCGCCTCGAGCGCTACCCCTCGTGGACGCACGGCGGCAACGGGCGTGACGCGTACGCCGACGTGGAGGCGGTGCGCGTCCGGGAGGAGGGGATCTTCGGCCACCACGAGGTGCTGCGCGACGTGTGGCGGCGGTACGCGACGCCGATCGCGATCACCGAGGTCCACCTCGGGTGCACGCCGGAGGAGCAGATCCGCTGGCTCGTCGAGGCGTGGGAGGGCGCGCGCGCGGCGCGGGCGGAGGGCGCCGACGTGCGGGCGGTGACGCTGTGGTCCGCCTTCGGGGCGTACGACTGGGACAGCCTGGTCACCCAGGAGCGCGGCCACTACGAGCCGGGGGTCTTCGACGTGCGCGGGCCCGCGCCGCGGCCCACGGCGCTCGCGGTGGTCGCGAGGGAGCTCGCGTCCACCGGCCGGACCGAGCACCCGCTCGCCGGGGCGCCTGGCTGGTGGCGGCGCGACGAGCGGCTGCTCTACGGGGCGCCGCGATCGACGGAAGCGGCGCTGGCGGCCGGGTAAGCCGGCGTTCCAGCCGTGCTCTCCGCTCCGTGGGGAGCCGCAGGGCGATACCCTGGCGTCATGAACCATGGTTCGTGGACTGCGGGGATCCTCGCGGCGATGGCGTCTACGGTGGCGATGGAGGCGAGCGCGGACGCGTGCGGCATGCCGTATCCGGGCCTGACGGAGGTCTTCCCGGCGAGCGGCGCGTCCACCCCGGGGAACGCCGCGCTCTTCTTCGCCGGCCACGCCCTCTCGCTGGACGCCGTGTCGGTGACGGTCGACGGCGAGCCGGCGCGCCTCGTGGCCGCGTCCGACGTGCCCGCGGCGGGGTACGACCTCGTCGCGCGGATCGAGCCGCCGCCCGGCGAGGGGCAGGCGATCGTGATCGAGGGCAGCTTCTGCCCGGACGAGGGGTGCGAGGCGACGCGGATCGAGCTCACGGCCGGCGCCGCGGACACGGAGGCGCCGCCGACGCCGGGCGGGCTCTCGTTCGACCTCTACGACTATGCCGACTCCACGCCGAGCAGCGGGAGCTGCGAGTCGCACAGCCACCTCGCGTGGTGGGTCACGGCCGAGGGCGAGGCCGCGGGGACCGGCGAGTCCCCCGTGATCTACACGGTCGAGGCGTTCCGGGACGTCAGCTTCACGGAGCCGGTGTTCTCGACGAGCCGGCTCACGACCGACGCGTCGGTGACCATGGCCCTCCATCAGACCGTGGACGTGCTCGCCGGCGTCGACGCCCCGACGGCGCTCTGCTTCCGGGCCACGGCGGTGGATGCGGCCGGGAACGTCGCCGGCGAGGCCGTGCACGCCTGCAGGCCTTGCTTCTACAGGAAGGATCCGGCGACGGCGCAGCCGAGCTCCTCGCGGCCATCCGAGCCGGAGTGGACGGAGCAGGACGTCTATCCCGGCGGAACGTGCGATTCAGGGACGGAGCCGGGCAGCGGCGGCGGCGCTGGCGACGGGGACGAGGACGAGGACGCGGCGGTGCGCGGCTGCAGCTGCCGCGCCGCCGGCGAGCGCGGCCCGGGCGGCGCGGGGGCGCTCGGGGGAGCGGCGCTCGCGCTGCTCGCGTGCGCGGCGCGGGCCCGGCGAAGGAAGCGCTGACGGCGAGCGACTGCGCGCGCAGGGGGCGCGCCCCGGTCAGAGCACCCGCGCGAGCACCACGACCGAGTAGCCGACCGCCTGCTGCTTGCCGGGGTTGTTGTACGAGTGGCGCTGATCGCCGCGGAACACCGCGACGTCGCCGGCGCCGAGCGTGAACCGCTCGCCGCTGACCACGAGCTGGAGCTCCCCCGACTCGCACGTCAGGTACTCGCGGGTGCCCGGGGTGTGCGGGACGCCCGTCATGCGCCCGCCCGGGGGGATCTCGATGCGATCCATCTCCATGCCCGGGATCGGATCCGGCAGGAGCTTGCGGACGAGCGCCTGGCCGGGAGAGCGCGTGGGCAGCGCGTCGCGCGCGTAGAGCTGGCAGGTGGCGCGGGGCGCGGAGAGCATCTCCTCGATCGAGACCTGGAGCGCCGCGGCGGCGCGGTGGAGCACGCCGAGGGTCGGGTTCGCCGCGCCGGACTCGAGGTGCGCCCAGGTCGCCCGGGGCACGCCGGCGAGCTTGGCCAGCTGCTGCTGCGTGAGCCCGCGCGCCTCGCGCAGCTGCTTGATGTTCTTCGCGAGCCGCCCCGCGAGCTCCGCGTCGTGATCCATGACCGGAGAGTAGCACGATTCCAAGATACTGGAGGCGGCTCCAACCTATGGGTCAGCGCGGATTAGGCTCTGGTCGAGGAGGAAGCACCATGAACGACGAATCGACCGGAAGCGAGTCGCTGATCCAGGCTGGAGGCATCTCCCAGCCGTCTCTCGCCGACGCCGCGCGGGGCGCCGACGCCGCGCGGGGCGCCCACGCCGCGCGGGGCGCGCCGTTCGCGCCGCGCGCGGCGCTGGTCACCGGGGCGAGCCGCGGGCTGGGCGCCGCGCTCGCGCGGGAGCTCGCCCGGAGGGGCGCGAAGGTGGTCCTGGTCGCGCGCGAGCGCGCGCCGCTCGAGGCCGTGGCGGCCGAGATCGCCGCGCAGGGCGGGGTGGCGCACGCGCTCGCGGCGGACATCGGCGACAAGGGCCAGACCCACGCGATCGCCGGCGCGGCGGCGGCGCTGGTCGGTCCCATCGATCTGCTCGTCCACAACGCGAGCACGCTCGGCAGGACGCCGCTGCCGATCCTGCTCGACACCGAGTGCGAGGATCTCGGCCGCGTGCTCGAGGTCAACGTGGTCGGCCCGTTCCGCCTCACCAAGGTGATCGCGGGCGCGATGGCGCTGCGGCGGCGCGGGGTGGTCGTCCACATCAGCTCGGACGCGGCCGTGAACGCCTACCCGCGGTGGGGCGCGTACGGCGCCTCGAAGGCGGCGCTCGATCACCTCAGCCGCACCTGGGCCGCCGAGCTCGAGGGCACGGGCGTCGCGTTCTACGCGGTGGATCCCGGCGAGATGAACACGCGGATGCACGCCGAGGCGATCCCCGACGCCGATCCGAGCGCGCTGGCCGACCCCGCGGACGTGGCGAGGCGCATCGTCGCCCTCATCGGCCGCGCCGGCGAGGTGCCGAGCGGCGCGCGCGTCGAGGCCGCGAGCTTCGAGGAGGCGCCATGAGCCCCGCCGCCTGGCCCCGCGAGAACCCCCTCGAGGAGCGGCTCCTCCACGTGGATCCGCGCCTCGGGCGCCTGCGCGACGGGCGCGTCGCGGATCTGCCCGCGCTCCTCGAGCCGGGCGATCTCCTGGTCGTGAACGACGGCGCCACGCTGCCGGCGTCGCTCCGCGGCGCGACCGGGGGCGGCGCGGCGGTGGAGGTGCGCCTCATCGGCGAGCTGTCCGAGGGGCGCTACGCGGCCCTCCTGTTCGGCGCGGGCGACTGGCACACGCGCACCGAGGATCGCCCGCCGCCGCCCGCGCTCGGCCCGGGTGACGCGGTGACGTTCGGCGACGACCTGTCGGCCGCGGTCGAGCGCGTGTCGCCGGCCTCGCCGCGCCTCGTCGAGATCGCCTTCCGCGAGCGGGGCGCGCCGCTCTGGTCGGCGCTCTACCGGAGGGGGCGGCCGATCCAGTACGCGTACGTCGCGGCGCCGCTCGAGATCTGGCACACGCAGACGCGCTACGCGAGCCGGCCGCTCTGCGCCGAGCTCCCGTCGGCGGGACGGCCGCTCGTGTGGGGGCTCTTGCTCGAGCTGATCCGCCGCGGCGTGCGCGTCGCCTCGCTGACGCACGCGGCCGGGATCTCGTCGACCGGCGAGCCGGCGCTCGACGCGCTGCTCCCGTTGCCGGAGCGCTTCGAGATCCCGGACGAGACGGTGGCGGCGGTGCGCGAGGCCAAGGCGAGCGGGCGCCGGGTCGTCGCGGTGGGCACGACGGTGACGCGCGCCCTGGAGGGCAGCGCCGCCCAGAACGGCGGTGAGCTCCGGGCCGGCTCGGGCGTCACCGATCTGGTCCTGCACCCTGGCTTCCGGCCGCGGGTGGTGGACGGGCTCCTGACCGGCGTGCACGACCCGACCGAGAGCCATTTCCGGCTCCTCGAGGCGTTCGCGCCGGCCCCGCTGCTCCACCGCGCCAACGCGTACGCCGAGCAGGCGGGGTATCTTTGCCACGAGTTCGGCGACTCGTACCTCGTGCTCGGCTGATCTCCGGGCGACGGCTCGCCGAGTACGGGCCGGTTCGCTGCCTGCACGCGAAAACGCCGAGCTATGTCGAGCAGCACAGCTGATTGCGACGTTGCGCCGTCGCGCCGTCGCGCCGTGGAGGGGGCGTGGTCGCCGCCTCCTCCGCCATGGCGCCGCCACCCCCTGAGCTGGCCCTCTCCTCGGGTTTTCCCGTCGTTTCGCGTCGGCATGCCGCGTGCTCGAGGCCGAGCGTCATGCCGACGCTCGAGCACAACGCCCTCGTCGAGATGTTCCGTGAGGACCCGGAGCTCGCGCCTCGCTTGCTCGCGACGCTCCTCCACGTCGAGGTGCCGCCGCACGCCTCCGCCGCGGTTGTCGAGTCGTCGCTCGACCAGCTCCTCCCCGTGGAGTTCCGCGCTGACCTGGTGCTCGAGCTCCGAGACGCGAGCGGCACGATCGTGCTGGCGATCGTCCTCGAGGTCCAGCGCGACATGGATCCGAACAAGAAGTTCTCGTGGCCGACGTACGTCACGGTCGTGCGCGCCAAGACGCGCTGCCGCACGGTCGTGCTCGTGGTCGCGCCGGACGCCGGCGTGGCTGCCTGGGCGGCAGAGAGCATCGACCTCGGCCTGGGCCTCGGCCACGTCGCGCCGCTGGTGCTCGGCCCGGCCGTCGTCCCCGAGGTCACCGATCCAGGCGAGGCGGAGGCGGAGACGGAGCTCGCCGTGCTCTCGGCGGTGGCGCACGGCAACGGGCCGAACGGGCTCGCCGTGGTCCTGGCGGCGCTCGTTGCCCTTGGCCGGCTCGACCAGGAGCACGCGATGGTCTACTTTCAGCTCATCTGGAACGCGTTGCGTGAGCCGATGCGGCAGGCTCTGGAGGCGTTGGTCATGGAACGGCAGATCGAAGGCGAGGCGACGTTTCCCCCGTTCGTGCAGAAGCTCATCGATCGCGGCAAGCTCGAGGGCATGCGTGAGGGCAAGCTCGAGGGCATGCGTGAGGGCGAGCTCAAGGGCATGCGTGAGGGCGAGCTCAAGGGGAAGAGGGATACGCTGTTGCGGCTGCTCGCGCGTGCGGGGATCGTGCCCACCGAGGACGAGAGCGCGCGGATCCAGGCATGCACGGACATCGCGATCCTCGATCGCTGGATCGATAACGTCCTCGGGGCGAAGACCGCCGCCGAAGTGCTCTCCTGACGGGTGACGGATGCGGCCCAACAGGCCATGAATCAGACGCGCTTCGACCGCCGGTGATCGCCAGGGCGCTGGGGGGCGAGGACGAAGGTGGACATGGCCCGATGCTGGTCAGAGGAGCACCCTAACCTTCGCGTCACGACGGACGCGCTTCGGCTGATGCCCGTCGTGGAGCTTGAGCCCGGCCGCTTCGGCTCGGCGCCCCATCCGAGCTCGGGGCCGTGGACCGCAACGGAAAGCGATGGCTACTGGCGGGCGTGCCTTCGTGCGGGCGGCCTGGCCGGCGTCGACCCCATCGTGCTCGGCTCGTGGTTCGTTGCGATCGATGCGCTGACGTCCCAGGACGCGCTGGTCCGGGTCCTGCGTGCACACCTCGGCGACAGCGCTCCAGCGGACGACGAGGTTGGCGCCCTCAGCGGTGGCCTCGCGCTCGTCGACGACGGCGAGGTCCTCTTGTTACCGGCCTGTTGTGGTGATTTAAGCGATCTCGAAAATTGGCGGACAGCCGCCCATCGGTCGGCCGAATCCCCCGAGGTGCTCTGGATCGGTCACCCATGGCTCATGGCCTGGTATGATGCCCCGATGCTCCACATTCGGGAAGAATCCGAGCACGGCATACCCGCTCAACCAAGAGAGCTCGTGGTCAAGCCAGAGATCCTGCAGCGCGCGGTGCGCCTCGCCGTGCAGGATCTCGATGTCTTCTCCGAGCGAGTCGCGTCAGCGCTGCGGCACATCCCCGGCGTCATCGACGCGCGGGCGACTGCCAGGATCCTTGTTGGTAGGAGAGCGTCTTGATGGCGCATCACCCGAACGCGCGCAGACCGATCGCGATGAGGCGCGCTGCGAAGGGCCCGGTGGCTCCCCGCCCCGTCCTGCGCGAGAGGCCAACCCGTAGCCGTCTGGCGTCGACGAGCGCGACCTGGGTGCGCTCGGCGAGGGCCACGGGCGAGAGGCGACCGAGCGAGGGGAGGGCGGCGGCGCCGAGGATGCGCGGCCCGACGCCCGGGAGGCCGAGCGCCATCGTGAGAGGGCGGCCTCGGTCGTGGTCGGCAGCTCGGCCGCCGTCTCGGCGGGGGCATCGACGGGGGCCGGCTCGTCGGGGCCACCTCCGATAGCGGGTGAGGGCGTGACCTCGGCCCACCTCTGCGCTCCCGGGGACGGATGGGACCGCCCTGCCCCGCGGGGTTCATCGCTCGCCGGCTTATCTCCTCGCCGGGTGACGGCCAGGGTAGCCCGAGGTACACTGCGCGCGATGAAGCTCGCCATCGACCTGTCGCCCGAGCAAGCCGATTGCCTGCATGAACGCGCAAAGAGCCTCGGCGTGCAGCCGGAAGAGCTGGCGCGGGCCGCCGTGGCAGATCTGCTGACGACGCCGGAGGACGAGTTTCTAGCTGCAGCCGAGACCGTCCTTCAGAAGAACGCAGAGCTGTACAGGCGGCTCGCCTGAGAGTGCGTTACTTGACCTTGGCGGAGGTCTTTTACCTCCACGAGCGGGTCCTTGCGGAGAGCGGTGGCGCCGCAGGCGTTCGCGACCTCCGAGGGAGGGCTCCCGCGGGCCATGACACTGCCGCTGCCTTGTGTCCGGTGTCGTAGAGCGAGAAGAGGCGACGACGCACCGACAGGTACATCGAGAGAGGCGGCCTCGAGGTCGTCTGAGCGCGCGTGCGGCGCTCCCCCTCACCTCACGAGCAGGACGTCCGCGGCGACCTCCGCGAGGTTACCCTCGAGCTGATGACCGCGGGCGTCGAGCTCGCGAAAGGTCGCGCTGGGGAGCGCTTCGCGGTAGTGCGCGAGGTGCGTGAACGGCACGGTCTCGTCGTCACGGCTGTGATAGAAGAAGAGCCGTAGCTCCGCCGGCAGCTTGGCCGCGAAATCGTCGGCGAGCGCAAACTCGGGCACGTCCCAGTCCTCGACACGCCAGAACGGCGCGGCGATGAGAAAGAGGCCGGAAGCTCGGCCGTCAAGCGGCTCCTCGGCGGCGTACTTCAGCACGAGCGAAGCGCCGAACGAGTGGCCGACGAGCGCCGCCTTGCGCTCGAACGCTGCGAGCTCCCGTGCGATCGCGTCCTTCCACGCTGCATAGGTCGGGTTCCGCTCGTTCGGCATCGCTGGATAGCGGACGTCGTACTCGACGCCGAGCGCGCCCTGGAGGGACGCCGCGAGCGGCCTGTCCGCTTCATATGCACCTTCACCGCCGCCGTGGATGAACAGTACGGGATTTTTCAAAGCTTGCTCCTCGAGGCTCCGCCGAGGGCGGTGTTATCACGATTCTCCGCGGCCTGGAGAACCCGCCGCGGAGGCAATCGGGCTCGATCGGCGTGGAAAGCGGCGGCCTCTCCGAGCGCTCTGGCGCGGGGCGCCCCCGTCCGATGAAGCGCGCGGATCGCGTCACCAGGGCCTCCCGGCGGCCGCGCGCGCCGCCTCGACGTGGCGCACGCAGGCCTCCCGGCTGGCCCTGGCGGCGGCCTCGGGCACGCGCAAAAGCTCCATCCGCCGGTCGACCGGCATGCAGTAGGTGGTCGCGGCCCACAGCTTCGGGTCGTCGACGCTGCGGAGCTCCTCGAGATCGGTCCACACCCGCACCACCCTGTCGTCCGCCGCGGCGACGATGCGCTGGCCATCCGGGCTGAACGCCACGGCGTTGATCGGCGAATCGGCACGGAGGACCAGCGGCTCGCCCGCGCCGCCTCCGTGCCACACCCGCACGGTCTCGTCCTGCGATCCGGTGGCGATGCGCGTGCCGTCGGGGCTGAACGCCACCCCGAGCACCCAGTGCTCGTGGCCGCGGAGGACGTGCGGCTCGCCGGCGCCGTCGGCGCGCCACACCCGCGCGGTCCGGTCCCAGGACGCGGTGGCGACGCGCCGGCCATCCGGGCTGAACGCCACCGCGTTGATGCCGTCGTCGTGACCAAGCAAGACCGTCGGCTCGCCGGCGCCGTCGGCGCGCCACACCCGGGCGGTGTTGTCCGACGATCCGGAGACGATGCGCTGGCCGTCGGGGCTGAACGCCGCCGCGTAAACGCGATCCGTGTGGCCGCGGAGGACGAGGGGCTCGCCGGCGCCGTCGGCGCGCCACACGCGGACGGTCCGGTCCCAGGACCCGCTGGCGATGCGCTGGCCATCCGGGCTGAACACCGCCGCGTAGACCTGATCCGTGTGGCCGCGGAGGACGATGGGCTCGCCGTCGCCGTCGGCGCGCCACACCCGCACGGTCTTGTCGGCGGACCCGCTGACGATGTGCTGGCCGTCGGGGCTGAACGCCACCGAGTTGACCTCGTCGTCGTGGCCGCGGAGGACGATCGGCTCGCCCGTGCCGTCGGCGTTCCACACCCGCACCGTCCTGTCGAGCGACGCGGAGGCGACGCGCCGGCCATCGGGGCTGAACGCCGCCCCGTAGACGCGATCCGTGTGGCCGCGGAGGACGAGGGGCTCGCCGGTGTCGTCGGCGTTCCACACCCGCGCGGTCCTGTCGTGCGACGCGGTGACGAGGTGATGGCCATCCGGGCTGAACGCCACGGAATAGACCTGATCGTCGTGACCGCGGAGCACGAACGGATCCCCCGTGCCGTCGGCGTTCCACACCCGCGCCGTCTCGTCCTGCGACGCGGTGGCGACGCGCCGGCCATCGGGGCTGAACGCCGCCGCGTAGACCCGATCGGCGTGGCCGCGGAGGACGATGGGCTCGCCGGCGCCGTCGGCGCGCCACACCCGCGCCGTCCGGTCGGCGGACGCGGTCACGATGCGGGCGGCGTCGGGGCTGAACGCCGCCGCGTAGACCCGATCGGCGTGGCCGCGGAGGACGATGGGCTCGCCGGTGCCGTCGGCGCTCCACACCCGCGCCGTCTCGTCCTGCGACGCGGTGGCGACGCGCCGGCCATCGGGGCTGAACGCCACCCCGTAGATTCGATCGGTGTGGCCGCGGAGGACGATGGGCTCGCCGGTGCCGTCGGCGTTCCACACCCGCACCGTCCTGTCCCATGACGCGGTGACGATGCGCTCGCCATCGGGGCTGAACGCCGCCGCGTAGACCCGATCGTCGTGGCCGCGGAGGACGATGGGCTCGCCGGCGCCGTCGGCGCGCCACACCCGCGCGGTCCGATCCTGCGACCCGGTGACGATGCGCTCGCCATCGGAGCTGAACGCCGCCGAATAGACCTGATCCGTGTGGCCGCGGAGGACGATGGGCTCGCCGGCGCCGTCGGCGCGCCACACCCGCGCCGTCCGGTCGGCGGACGCGGTGACGATGCGGGCGGCGTCGGGGCTGAACGCCGCCGCGTAGACCCGATCGTCGTGGCCGCGGAGGACGATGGGCTCGCCGGCTCCGTCGGCGTTCCACACCCGCGCGGTCCGGTCCTGCGCCCCGGTGACGACGCGTCGGCCGTCGGGGCTGAACGCCGCCGAATCGACCTGAGCCGTGTGGCCGCGGAGGACGATGGGCTCGCCGGCTCCGTCGGCGTTCCACACCCGCGCGGTCCGGTCCTGCGCCCCGGTGACGACGCGTCGGCCGTCGGGGCTGAACGCCGCCGAATCGACCTGAGCCGTGTGGCCGCGGAGGACGATGGGCTCGCCGGCTCCGTCGGCGTTCCACACCCGCGCGGTCCGGTCCTGCGCCCCGGTGACGACGCGTCGGCCGTCGGGGCTGAACGCCGCCGAATCGACCTGAGCCGTGTGGCCGCGGAGGACGATGGGCTCGCCGGTGCCGTCGGCGCTCCACACCCGCGCGGCCCTGTCGGCCGACGCGGTGACGATGCGCCTGCCGTCAGGGCTATAGTCCGCGTCCAGCACGCCGTCCGGGTGGACGAGCACCGCGCGCGAGAGCCCGCTGTACAGCGCCCAGCGCGCGAGGACGGCCCACCCCCGCGGCTCGTCGTGCGGCTCGACCTCGCGCAGGATCGCGAGCACGCTCGTGGGATCGGCGTGCAGCTCGCGCGCCGCGGCCACGCGGGTGGCGTTGCGCGCGCGCAGGGCCTCCCGATCGGCGCGCGCGGCCTGCTGGTCGGCGCGGACCGCCAGGTACGACACCGCGACCGCGAACGCGGTGAGCGCGGCGATCACGCCCGTGGTGAGCCGCCGGCGCAGGCGGCGCGCCCGCTCGCAATGGGCCACGACGGCCAGGAGATAGCGCTCCTCGCGCCGGCCGAGCCCGGCGCGCCACTCGGCCCCATGCTCGGCGCGGCGGCGCTCGTACCACGCTCGGGCGTCGTTCGCCGCGCGATCGCGCCAGAGCAGCCCCTCGGCCTGCCCGCTCGCGTCCCATGGCTCGGCCGCGGCGCGCAGCCGGGCCAGGAACTCCGCGTCCTGCTCGCTCTCGGCGAGCCACTGCCCGAGCTTCGCCCACCGCTCGATCAACGACTCGTGCACCAGCTCCACGGTCGTGCCCTCGCGCTCGCCGCCGGTCTCGATGAGCAGGAGCCGCGCGGCGGCGAGGTGCTGGACCACCTGCGCGATCGCCTGGTCGGCGTCGCCCTGACCGTCCCGCGCGAGCTCGCGGAGCTCCTCCAGGCGCACGACGGCGCGCGTGCGCTCGGGCGTCACCAGGCGCAGGAGCACCGCCCGGGCCAGCCGCTGCTCGTGGGGCGGCAGCGCCGAGAGCACCGCGTCCGCGTGGGCGGACAGGGCGCCGGCCACGCCGCCGAGCCGCTCGTAGCTCTCCCGCGTCAAGATCCGGCGCTCCCGATCGCGCGCCTCCCACAGCTTCGCGGCCGTGAACTGCAGCAGCGGCAAGGGGCTCCGGGTGCTCTCCAGCGTGCTCAGCATGTGCTCGACCATGGCCGGGGTCTCGAACCGGTGACCGGCCGCGTCGGTCGGCCGCGTCAGGGCCTCGCGCAGGCCGTCGCGACCCATGGAGGGGAGGAACGAGAGCCCGCGGGTCACCTCGGTCATGAAGTGGTGGTCGTCGGCGATGCGATCGAGGAAGTCCGAGCGGATGGCGAGCAGGACGCGCAGCGGCGAGGAGGCGTCGTCGGCCGCGCCCGCGAGGCACGCGACGAACGCCGCCCGCGCCTCGGCGGCGGCGCCGAGCGTGTAGAGCTCCTCGAACTGATCGACGAAGAGCAGGATGCGGTGCCGCTTCCCCACCCGGCGGCAGCGCGCGCGCAGCCGGGCGCCCAGGCTGCCCGGCTGCGCGCGCAGCGTGGCGACGAGCTCGTCGTGGTTCGGGAGCTCGGGCGAGCCCGTCGCGCCGGCGGGCTCCGCCTCGGCGACCTGCGCGAGCACGTCGACGAGCGCGGACAGCGGGCGGTGCCCCGGGCGCAGGATGAACGCCTCCCAGCGATCGCCCAGGCGCTTCAACGCCGGGATCACGCCCGCGCGCACGAACGACGATTTGCCCGCCCCCGAGGCCCCGGCGACGGCGACGAGCTGCTGGTTGCGCAGCCGCGTCAGCAGGGCGGCGACCTCGCGCTCGCGGCCGAAGAAGCGCGGGGCGTCCGCCTCCTGGAACGCGGCGAGGCCGGCGAACGGGCTCTCGTCCTCGCTCAGCGCGAGCGACGTTCGGCCGGGCAGGAGGTCCTCGAGCTCGGCGAGGAGCTCCTTGGCCGAGCCGATGCGCTCGGCCGCGCGCTTCTTCAGGCAGCGGTCGATGAGGGCGCCGAGCGGGCCGACGTCCGGGCGCCGCTCGCCGGCGGCGGGCATCGGCAGCTCGAGGTTCACGATCTCCACGAGCCGCGCCGCCGAGAACGGGTCGAGCGGGTGCGCCCCGGTGACCAGCTCGTGGAGGATGATGCCCACCGCCCAGAGGTCGGAGCGGGCGTCGATGTCCGCGCCCCGCAGCTGCTCGGGGGACATGTACCGGGGCGTGCCCAGGATCGTGCTTTGCGCGCTCGGCCGAGCCCCTCCGGCGAGCACCATGCGCACGCCCGTGAACACCGAGATCCGCTCGGCCTCGATCTGCTTGGCGATGCCGAAATCGAGCACCTTGATGGAGCCGGTGTCCTCCAGGACGATGTTCTCCGGCTTGAGGTCGCGGTGCACGAGCCCGAGCTCGTGCGCGCAGGCCAGCGCGCGGACCACCGGGATCATGAGCTCGACGGCCAGGCTGGGCGACAGCGGGCCGGGCGGCGTGTGCGCGATGGGCGATCCGGACGCGCTCGGGTGCTCGCGCTGCGACATCCACTCGCGCAGCGTGCGGCCCTTGACGTACTCGAGCACGAGGTAGGGGTGCCCGTGGATCTCGTCCACCTCGTGGATGACCACGATGTTCTCGTGCCTGCAGCGCGCCGTGGCGCGCGCCTCGGCGAGGAAGCGCCCGATGCCTTGCCGGCTGTGCTCGCGGAGCAGCTTGATGGCGACCAGGCGGCCGAGCCTCGTGTCGCGGGCCAGGAACACGACCCCCATGCCGCCCTGGCCCAGCTTGCGGATGATCTCGTAGTGCTTGATGGTGTCGCCGACGTTCGGGGGCGCGTAGGCCGCGAGGGCATCCCCCGGCGTCGCGAGGGCATCCGCCGGCGTCGTCGGAGCCTCCTCCGCGGGCAGCGCGGCGCCTGACATCTCCGGCGTGTCCACCGCCTCGGGGAGCGCGCCCGCCGCAGGCTGCGGCGGCGGTCGCGCCGGAGGCCTCGATCCCGGGCTCTCCGCCGTCTCCGCGCCGAGGGGCGCGCCGAGATCGACGAGGGCCGCGCGGCGGAGCCCGCCCGGCTCGCAGGCGTCGAGCTCGCGCAGGAGGCCCTCGGCCGTGACGAGCCGCTCGTCGGCCTCCTCGCTCGTCGCCCGCCGCACGATCGCGCCGACCGGGTGCCCGAGGAGCGCGGGAGGGATCCGGACCGGCCCGCGGTCCTGGTGCTGGACATCGTCCCCGTCCGGAGGCCCGTCCGGAGGCCCGTCCGGAGGGCTGGCCCGGTGCGCGCGCCTGCCCGTGAGGCACTCGAGGAACATGAGCGCCCAGGCGTACAGATCCGAGCGCGCCGTCGGCGCGGGCCCCCAGATCTGCTCGGGGGCCGCATACGCCAGCGAGCCCAGGGGCTCGGTCCCCGAGGCGGGCCCTCCACCCCGGCCGCTCCGCAGGCTCGCGGCGACCGCGGCGACGCCGAAATCGAGCACGCGCGCGTCCCGACGCGCCGCCGCCGAGGGGACGAGCATCACGTGCGTCGGCCGGAGCGCCCCGTGGGCGATGCCCTGCCGGTGCGCGCAGGCCAGCGCGTCGAGGACCTGCCGCATCAGGTGCCGCGCCTCCTGCGGATCGAGCGCGCCCTGCTGCGACAGCAGCTCGGCCAGGCTCTGGCCGGGCACGAGCTCGCTGACCGTGAACACGTGCCCCTCGTCCGCCTGCCCCCAGTCGATCGGCCGGGTGATGTTGGGATGGTGGAGCCGCGCGCAGCGACGCATCTCTTGCAGGGAGCGCGCGAGGTCTTCTGGGTCGGCGGGGTCGCCGCCCCGGTCGAGGCGCATGAGCCTGAGGGCGATCGGCTGCCCGGTCTCGACCTGTCGCCCCTGGTAGACGGTGCCGAGGCTGCTCTCCCGGAGCACGGAGAGGAGCTCGTAGCGGCCCTGGAACATCATCCCTGGAGCGAGAGTCTCCCGGTTCATCGAAACCCCTCCGGTGGCAGCCGCCTCCCCGCGGCGGCCTCGGGCGGAAGGCCCAACGTCACGAGAGCATCGCGACGGTCGCGGCCGTCGAGCCCGTTCGGCGCGTGGCCGGGAGAGCTCGACGAGATGGCCGATCCGATGCTCGGGCAGCCGATGTCGCTGCCCACCATTTCATAAAGTGGCCCCCGCGCGTCGTCTGGCGCCGGCGCGCCGCCGGCGCGTCGAGCGCGGGCCGGGCGGGCGACCCGACCCGCGTCGCAGCGGACGACCCGGCCCACGTTGACGGCACCGCGGCGGATCGCTAGACGGCGTGCGAATGGTCGATGCGTCCGAGACCCCTTTCGCCCTGCTGGGCGGCGAGCCGGCGGTGCGCCGGCTGGTCGAGCGCTTCTACGACCTCATGGGCCGCGACGAGCCGGCGCTCGCGCGCCTCCACGTGTGCGACGAGCGCGGCCAGGTCGCGCGGGAGAGCCGCGACCGATTCGCGCTCTTCCTGATCGGCTGGCTGGGCGGGCCGCAGGACTACATCGCGGCGCACGGCCACCCGCGGCTGCGAATGCGCCACGCCCGCGTCCCGGTCGATGTGGCGATGCGCGACGCGTGGCTGCGCTGCATGCGCGCGGCGATGACCGAGCTCGGCGTGCCCGCGCCGCTCCACGCCTTCCTCGACCAGCGCTTCGGCGAGGTGGCGGACTTCATGCGCAACCGACCGGGCTGAGCCTTTTCTTCCACGTCCGGAGCGCCCGCCGCTGCTGGTGCGGAGGTTGCATTGAGGCTCGCCATGAAGACGCAGAAGAAGAGCCAGCCAGCGAAGACCGCAACGACCGCAACCCGGCAGGAGAGGCCAGCCCCGGTTGCCGAGAGGGAAGCGAAGGAGTCGCCGGAGGGCGATCTCGTCGGCGGGGCTGCCAAGGGCGCGCTCGTCGGAGGTCTGCTGGGAGGCGGCGGCGGCGCGGCCGCGGGCGGCGCCGCCGGGCTGATCGGCGGCGTGCTGGGCGAGGACGACGAATCCGGCTGGTGAAGGCGCCGGTCGTCGGGCGCCGCGCGCGAGAGCGCCCGGCTGCTCGGGCGTGAACGGCGCCTCCCGGAGCGCACCGGGTCAGGCGCCCGCGGGCGGCGCGGCGTCCGCCTGCCGCTCGTGCCAGGCCGGGCCGTCGAGGAGGCGGGCCACCATCATGCTGCTCACGTTGTCGCCGACCGCGTTGACCAGCGTGGCCGGCGGATCGACGAGCGCGCCGACGGTGGAGATGATGGGCAGCGCCTCCATCGGAAACCCGAAGAGCGAGACGATCACCAGCTCTCCGATGAATCCCCCGCCGGGGACGCCGCTCATCACGGTGCCGCTCAGGAGCGCGACCCCCAGCACGGCCAGGTACGTGTCCGCTCCGCCGAGCTCGCGGCCGAAGACGCCGAACAGCAGCGCCGTCTTGAGCACCGCCGAGAGGCACGAGCCCTCCATGTGGATGGTCGCGCCGATCGGGATGACCACCTCCGCGATGTCGTCAGGCACCCGGGAGCGCCGCGCCGCCTCGAGGTTCGAGGGGATGGCCGCCATGCTGCTCGAGGTCGCGAGCGCGGTGAGCGCCGGCGCGGGGATGTTCTTCCAGAACGCCCTCGCCCCGCGGCCGCGGCCGGCGAGCCACGCGTAGAGCGTGAAGGCGAGGAAGAAGTACGCGGCGGCGAGCGGGTAGAAGAGCCCGATGGCGCGCACGTACGACTGGAGCAGCGTCGGGCCGAAGGCGCCGACGAGGTGCGCGAAGTAGGCGCCGAGGCCGATCGGCGCGTAGTACATCACGAGGTCGACGAGCTTGAGCATCACCTCGTTCGCCGAGGCGAGCAGGCGCGCGACCGGCTGGCCGCGCTCGCTGGCGGCCGTGGTCCCGAGGCCGACCAGGAGGGCCATCACGATGAGCGGCAGCACGTTCCTGCGGGAGAGCAGGTCGCCGAAGTCGGGGACGCTGACCGCGCCCACCAGCTGGTCGCCGAGGCTGACCGGCGCGACCTCCGGCTTGCCGGGCAGCGTCACCTGCAGGCCCTCGGCGGGCGGGTAGAGCGCGACGGCGGTGAGCATCAGCGCCGACGCGACAAGGCCGGTCGCGACGAAGACGCCGAGCATCGCGGTCACGATGCGCCCGAGGCGCCGCAGGCTGCTCATGCCCGCCACCGCGGAGGAGATGGAGAAGAAGATCAGCGGTACGACGAGGGTGAACAGGAGGTTGAGGAAGAGGTCGCCGAGCGGCTTGAGCACCGCCGTGCGCTCGCCGAGCGCGAGGCCGAGCCCGGCGCCGGCGGCGATCGAGGCGAGCAGGAGGAGGGTGAAGCGGTGGGACGTGAGGAGGGTCCGAAGCGTTCTCGTCATCGCGGGCGCCAGCATGGCGCCATGGCGGGGGGAGCGCGCGGGCGTCGCGGTTCGCCGCCGCCGGGGCGCTCCCAGGTTGCGCCGGGCGGCCCCGCCGACCGCGTCACTCCGGCCTGAGCGCGGAAAGCGTCGCCCTGGTGAAAATTTCGGCGATGAGCCCGATCGCACGCTCATCGAGGTCGAACGCGTGGTGGTGGTGCGGCGCCGCGGTCGGCCCGCCCGCCCCCACCGTGAAGAGGCATCCAGGAACGCGGCTCGTGAACTCCGAGAAATCCTCGCTGACCGTGAGCGGCCCGGGATCCATGACCTCCGCGCGCTGCGTCGCCCGCGCCGCGGCCGCGACCAGATCCACGGGCGCCGCGGCGTTGGCCGTCACGGGCGAGCTCGACAGCACCCTGAACTCGCACGAGGCCCGCAGCGCCGAGCACACCCCCGAGGCGATCCCCTGGATGCGGTCGAGCGCGTGCTCCCGGCTCGCCTGCGAGAACCAGCGCACCGTGCCCTGGAGCGCCACGCGCTCCACGACGACGTTGGCCGCGTTCCCGCCGGAGATGGCCGAGATGCTCACGACGAGCGGCTCGCCCGGCTTCGTCTCGCGCGAGACGATCGACTGCAGCGCGGTCACGACCTGCGCCGCCGTGTAGATCGGATCGACCGACAGGTGCGGCAGCCCCCCGTGGCCCGCCTTCCCGACCACGGCGATCTCGAACGTGTCGATCCCCGCGAAGAACGGCCCGGGCCGCGTCGCCACCACCCCGAACGGCAGGGGCGAGATCACGTGCGCGCCGAGCGCCTGATCGACGCCGTCGAGCGCCCCCGCCTCGATCATCTGCAGCGCGCCGCCCGCGAGCTCCTCCGCGGGCTGGAAGAGGAAGCGGACCCTGCCGGCGATGCGGCCCCGGCGCGCCGCGAGCAGCGTGGCCGCGCCGAGGAGCGCGCTCACATGGGCGTCGTGGCCGCACGCGTGCATCACGCCCCTCGTCTCGGACGGGAAGTCGTGCCCCGACTGCTCCTCGACCGGGAGCGCGTCCATGTCGGCGCGCAACAGCAGGGTGCCGCCGGCGCGCTCGCCCTCGAGGTCGGCGATGACGCCCGTCCCGGCCACGCCGGTGCGCACCGACAGGCCGAGCGCGCGCAGGCGCTCCGCGACGATCTGCGACGTGCGCACCTCCGTGTAGCCGAGCTCGGGGTGCCGGTGCAGATCGCGCCGCACGGCGACGAGATCGCGATCGAGGAGCTGCACGTCCCTGCTCAGGTCATCGGCCATGCCGCGATGGTACCACCCGCGCCGGCGACCGCCGCCCTCGGGCGCGCGAAGCGCTGGTCCCGCGGGCGCGCTCGGCGTATGGAAGCGCCCACCATGCATCGGGTGTTCATCGACGGGCAGGAAGGGACGACGGGGCTCCAGATCCGCGAGCGGCTGCAGGGCCGCCGCGACCTCCAGCTGCTCGAGATCGATCCGGAGCGGCGCAAGGACCCGGCGGCGCGCCGCGCGATGATCAACGAGGCGGATCTGCTCATCACGTGCCTGCCCGACGACGCCGCCCGCGAGTCCATCGGCATGATCGAGAACCC
Source organism: Sorangium cellulosum So0157-2 (assembly GCF_000418325.1). Lineage (GTDB taxonomy): Bacteria > Myxococcota_A > Polyangia > Polyangiales > Polyangiaceae > Sorangium > Sorangium cellulosum_D. The sequence continues at coordinate 8,586,286 of NC_021658.1, read as the reverse complement.
GAGCACGCGCGTCATCGATCCGAGCACCGCGCACCGCACCGCCGACGGCTGGGTGTACGGCTTCCCGGAGCTCCGACCCGGGCAGCGCGAGGCCGTCCGGCGCGCGCGGCGCGTCGCCGTCCCCGGGTGCCACGCGACCGGGTTCCTCGCGCTCGTGGTCCCGCTGGTCGACCAGGGGCTCCTGCCCCGGGACGCCCGCGTGGTCGCTCACTCGCTCACCGGCTACAGCGGCGGCGGGCGCAAGATGATCCAGGCCTACGAGCAGGCCGACCCGGCCCGCCGCGAGCAGCTCCGCAGCGCGCGCCCGTACGGGCTCACCCTGCAGCACAAGCACCTGCCGGAGATGCGCGCCGTCGCCGGGCTCGAGCGGGCGCCGCTCTTCCAGCCGGTCGTCGGCGACTTCTACAAGGGCATGCTCGTCTCGGTGCCGCTCTTCGTGGACGCCCTGAGCCGACCGGCGACGCCCGCGTCGGTGCACGAGCTCTACGCGTCGTACTACGCCGGCGAGCCGTTCATCCGGGTGATGCCGCTCGGCGGCCAGGGCGCGCTGGACGACGGCTACCTGGGCGCCCTCGAGTGCAACGACACGAACCGACTCGACGTGTTCGTGTTCGGCAAGCCCGATCAGATCCTGGTCGTCGCGCGCCTCGACAACCTCGGCAAAGGCGCCTCCGGCGCGGCGGTGCAGAACCTGAATCTGATGCTCGGCACGCCGGAGGACACCGGCCTCGGCTGATCTTGGCCCCGCGCGCGGGGCGGCCGCCGCGCCGGCCGGCGAGCGCCTCGCGCCCGCCGGCGCGCTGCGGTCGACGCGTCACGCCCCCATGCGCTGCGCCGGCTGCGCCAGCATCTCGGGGAGCCCGGCCACGGCCTCCAGGACGTCGGGGGGGAAGTCCGCGAGCTCCTGGACCTGGCGAACCTCGATGATCGCGTCTTCCGAGCCGGGGCAGCGCGAGGCCCACGCGATCGCCTCTTCCCTCGACTTCACCTGGATGATCCAGTAGCCGCCGAGCACCTCCTTCGCCTCGGCAAAAGGCCCGTCGACCACCTGGGGCTTCCCTCCGGGGAACGAGATGCGCGCGCCCATCGAGGGCGGGTGGAGGCCGTCGAGCGCGAGCAGCACGCCCGCCTTCTGCAAGGATTCGTTGTACCTCATCATCGCAGCGACCGCCTTGGCGTCCGGCATCGTGCCCGGCGCCGCGCTCTCGTACCCCCTCGGGATCATCAGCATCATGAACCGCATCGTCGTGTCTCCCTTCTCCGAGCGGGGCTCGGCACCGTCTCGACCGGCGTGAGCCCGCGCCCTGTCGACACGACGAACGAGGGGCCGCGAGATCGACACGCCGGGCGATATTTTTTTCTGCGTCGGCCCAGGCGAGGGCGCCCGCGCCGCCCGCCCTCACCCGTCCGTCCGGCCCCCAGCGCCCTGGCTCGGCGCCTCCGTCATCCCCGCACGTCCCGAGGAGCAGCTCGCCGGCTCACCCGGCGCGGGTGTAGAGCCGCGGCGCCGAGCTCTCCAGCGCGGCGCTCAGGCGCTCGGCGGCGTCCTCCGACGCGCGCCGGCAGGCGATCCGCCATGGCCGGCGCAGCGGGCCGGACGAGAGCCGCTTGACCGTCAGATCGCCGTCCCCGAGATAGCCGTGCGCCATCCACTCCGACAGGACCGCGATGCCCATGCCGGCGCGCGCCGCGTCGATGACGGCCTCGGTCAGCGGAAAGCGCAGGAACTCGAGCCTGGGCCGCTGTCGCCCGAAGACGGCGCTCATGAACCAGCGCGCCTCGGCCGGCGGCGTGTTCGACGTGATGAGCGGGCCCTTCCGCAGGTGGTCGCGCGTGAGCGACCCCCGCCCGGCGAGCGGGTGCGAGGTCGAGACCACGAACACGACCTCGTCCGAGAAGAGCGGCCGCTCCGCGAGCGCGCCGCCCCCCTCGCGGGGGCCCGGCAACGGAGCGGTGGTGAGCAGCGCGACGTCGATGTCGCCCCGGACCAGCGCGCCGACCGGATCCTGGGTGTGCTCCACCGCGAGCTCCACCTCGAGGCGGGGCAGCCGGCGCCGGAGGCTCGCCATCGCCGAGGGCAGCCAGCGGTACGCCGTGTAGCACTCGCACACGAGGCGGACGCGCGTCGTCGGGGCCGCGGGCGCCGCCACCTCCAGCTCGAGCTCCCGGAGCTGCGCGAGGATGAGCCCGGCGCCCGCGATGAGCCGCTCGCCCGCGGCGGTCGGCGTGACCCCGCGCGCGGTGCGCTCGAACAGGCGCGCGCCGACCCGCTCCTCCGCCTGGGCGAGCGCCCGGCTCACGGCGGACTGCGTGATGTGCATCGCGGACGCCGCGCCCGCCGTGCTCCCGGCGGCCGCGAGCGCGACGGCGAGCTCCAGATCGCGGATCTCGAGCTGGGGTCGCGGGCCGATGGCCGGGGCCGCGGGGAGAGAAGTTATGCGTGACACGCATAGATCCTATCACGACGATGCGTTGGACGCACAGCCCCTCGAGGCGCACCTTCCTCGCCGTCAGGAGGTCTTCATGAAGCTCTATTTCTCCCCGCTCGCATGCTCTCTCGCCGCGCGCATCGCGCTCTACGAGGCCGGCGCCGAGGCCTCGTTCGTCGAGGTCGACCCGAAGACGAAGCGGACCGAGGAGGGCGCGGACTTCCGCGCCGTCCACCCGCTCGGGCTCGTGCCCGCGCTCGAGATCGAGGGCGGCGAGATCCTCACCGAGAACGCGGCGATCCTGCAGCTCGTCGCGGACCGGTCCCCGGAAGCCGGGCTCGCGCCGCGGGATCCGCTCGGTCGGGCGCGGCTCCAGCAGTGGCTCTGCTTCATCGGCACCGAGCTCCACAAGGCGGTCTACGTGCCGCTCCTCGACAAGGCGGCCCCGGCCGAGGTCAAGCGCTACGCGCTCGCCAAGGCGGACGCGCGCCTCGGCTGGGTGGCGGGGCGGCTCGAAGGGCGGGAGTTCCTGCTCGATCGCTTCTCGGTCGCAGACGCCTACCTCTTCGCGGTGCTCAACTGGTCCTCGGTCACGCCCGTCGACCTGAAGGCCTGGCCGGCGCTCCGCGCGTACCAGGCGCGCTTGCGGGCGCGCCCCAGCGTGGCGCGCGCCTTCGACGAGGAGTGGGCGCGCTTCGTCCGGGAGACCCAGCGGCACGGGGAGAGTCTCCCCGCCGGCGCCCAGCGCGCCGTCGGGTGACGGGTCGACCGCGACCTGCGCGCGCAGCACGAGATCGACGGCTTCGCGCGGCCCCGAGGCGAGCCGCCCGGGGCCGCGGCCGGACATCGCGCCGGCCGGCGCAGCGCGTCGTCACGGTAGCTGGTGCGGCACAGGGTGGTATTCCTGCTTTGGCTTTGAGCGCGGATCCGTCATCCTCTATATCGAGCTCCTCGGCTGGCGCTGAAAGGCGAGCTGCGCGCAGCGCTCTAACGAGCGTTGATCGAAGCGGCGGCCAGAGCGCCGACAAAAAGCGCCAGCAACACTCCGGGGAGACCAGTTTATGCAACTGCGGTCGGTTCTGCTCAGCGTCATCGTGTGTTCTTCCCTCTTCACGCCCGGCTGTTACCTCGGGGACGAGGGCGCCTCCGAGGAGGTCGGCGAGGTCGCGTCGCCGCAGCTGGATCCGGACGGCAGGGCCTGGCGGCTCTTCAAGCTGAGCGTCGGCGGGGTCCCGTTCGCGAGGGCGCTGGCCATCGGCGGCGCGAACATGGGCAATTACACGGCGAACACCGAATACTGGTACGTGGATCCGGCGGCCCTCTCGGCGCTCGGAGCCAAGAACATCGTGTTCACCCACAGCGGCGGCGACAGCTACCCGCCCTCGCAGCGCGGCCCGCAGAGCTTCGCGCTGCCCAGGGAGGTGCCCTGGGAGGCCTTCCAGACGGACCCGGTGAGCGGCGGAGCCCTCTACAGAAAGGACAACGTTTACCTCCGGATCACCAAGAACCAGAGCGGCCTCACCCGGCTCACGTGGTACCAGATCCTCGCCGACGGCGTCCCGACGAACATCGTGCCTTCCGGGACGTTCGTGCCGGTGCGCGGGTCGGTGAGCGTGCCGAGCGGGCACGTGGGCTATTACATCGACCAGGCGGTCGAGTAGCGCGGCCGGGGGCCAACGGCACGGGGCGCATGTCTCGCCACATTTCCCGACACGGAGCGGCTCTCCCCGGTCGTGAAGCGTATCGGCTCACGCGGCACGCGGCATGCGGCACGCGGCATGCGGCACGAGACACCAGACGGCCGCGCGCCGTCGTCGCGCGACCGCCGAACGCGCTTTTCGTGCGCGAGCGTCTCTGATACGAAGTCATCATGAGATACTTGCGACAACTCTTCGTCTGCTCGGTTCTTTCGGCGCTCACGATCCCGGTCGGCTGCGGACCGGAGGCGCCGGACGTCGCCGAGCAGGTTTCCGACGTCGGCTCGATCAGCCTCGCCCTGGTCGGGACCAGCGCCACGGGCGCGACCTACCGCCTATCCCAGGCGTGGTTCAACCTCTACGGTCCGACGCACCGGCTCGTCCATGGAGACGGCGACACGGCGGTGCTCACGGAGGTGCTGCCGGTCGGCTACTACGACGTGTACCTCGAGCCCGGCTGGATCCTCGAGCGATGGACCGGCGGCGGCTACCAGCAGGTCGAGGCGGCGCTGACGTCGCCGAACCCGACGCCGGTCTATATCTACGAAGGCGCGGCGGCGACGGTCGTGTTTCAGTTCCGGTCGGACGGCGATGTCATCTCCGTCGGCCAGGGGACGCTCGACATCGCCATCGGGGTCGACGACACGCCGGCGCTGAGCGAGGACACCGACGTGGCGTGCAGCAACGGCTACGACGACGACGGGGACGGGTACACGGACTGCAACGATTGGGACTGCCAGTGGCAGCCCTTCTGCGCGTCCTATGGCGAGAACACCGACGTGGCGTGCAGCAACGGCTACGACGACGACGGGGACGGGTACGCGGACTGCACCGATCCAGAGTGCCAGTACCAGCCCTACTGCGCGCCGCCGCGCGAGGACAACGACGCGGCGTGCAGCAACGGCTACGACGACGACGGGGACGGGTACGCGGACTGCAGCGATCCGGAGTGCTACTGGCAGCCCGTCTGCGCGCCGTTGCGCGAGGACAACGACGCGGCGTGCAGCAACGGCTACGACGACGACGGGGACGGGCTCGCGGACTGCAGCGATCCGGAATGCCTGTGGCTGCCCTTCTGCGCGACGCCGGCCCTCCTCATCGAGAGCTTCGATGACGGAGACTTCGTCGGCGGCGCGCCGTACGCCGGCATCTCGCCGCCGTTCACCGGGCCGTGGGTGGCGATCCACGACGCGACCATCCCGCACCTCGAGCTGGTCCCGTCGGCAGGGCCCGGCACCGGGACGGCGCTCGGCGTTTACTCCCCGGCGATCCCGACCGAGTGGGGCGCAGGCGTCATGCTCGACTTCGACCCGTGGTCGGTCAACGTGGCGAGCTTCCAGGGCATCCGCTTCAAGATGCGCTCCCAGTCCTACCCGATCCGCTTCGAGGTCAGCTCGCTCCTCACCGTGCCCGAGGGCGGATACTGCTCGAATTGCCTCGACTACCATGGAACCGAGCTCTGGTCCGGATCCGAGTGGATCACCGTGGAAGTGCGCTGGTCGGAGCTGCAGCAGCAGGGGTGGGGCACGCCGGCGCCGCTCGACCCGTGGAACGTCATGGGCCTGATCTGGCGCACGCCCGCGGGGCAGGCGGCGTCCCTCGAGCTCGACGACATCGAGCTGTTCTGAGCCAAGGCGCCCGGCCCTCCGTGGCGCCCGCTCGCGCGGCGCCAGGGCTGGTGTCGCTCCCTGCGCCGCGCCGCGGGGGCGGCGCGCAGGTCAGGGGCTCGATCGCGGCGCCGCCGGGCGCCGGCTCAGCCGCTGCATGCAGTGCGTGAGGCCGGCCCGCAGGTTGGCCTTGGTCACGATGGCGCTGAGGTCGAGCCCCAGCGCCACCATCGTTTGCGCCACGTTCGGGCGAATGCCGCAGATGATCCCCTCGGCGCCGAGCAGCTGGATGGCCCTCACGAGCTTGATCAGGTGATCGGCCACCTTCGTGTCCACGACCTGCACGCCGGTGAGATCCAGGACCGCGAAGCGCGCCGCGCGGCTCGAGATCGCCTCGAGCAGGCTCTCCATCGCCTCGGCCGTCCTCGCGCTGTCGACGACGCCGATCATGGGCAGCGCCAGCACGCCGTCCCACACCTCGATGATCGGCGCGGCGAGCTCCCGGATGACCCGCTGCTGCGCCTCGATCACGTCGAGCTTCGTCTGGAGGGCCTCGTGCGCGCGCTGGCCCTCAGTCACGTCGAGCGAGAACCCGACGACGGAGCGGACCTGCCCCGCGGCCTCGGAGAGCGGGACCATCCAGCTCTCCCACACACAGCCGTGGACCTCCGACAGCCCGTGCACCGCCTCGCCGGCCAGCGCGCGCTCGATGCCGCCCGCCATGTCGCCGTAAAGCGCGAAGATGTTCTGTCCGACGAGCTGTCCAGGGCGATGACCGGCGGCCGCGAGCCCCTTGCCGTCGTGGTAGGTGTACGTGCCATCGGCGTCGATGGCCCACACCGCTATCGGGAGGGCGTTGATGAGCGCGCCGAGGATCCGGTCCCGCTCCCTCAGCCGGGCCAGCTCGCCCTGGGCGCCGTCGCCGGGGGGCGCGTCGCGGAACGAGCCGTAGACCAGCCCGTCCGTGCGCGCGCCGCGCACGACGCACGAGAGCGGCCTGTAGCGCTGCTCCGCGCTCAGGATCCGGCCGTGGAGCTCCACGGGGGCGGTGCCCCCGCGGACCTGCTCCCAGCGCGTCGTGAGCGTGCAGCGGTCCTCCGGGTGGAAGAGCTCTGTCAACGTGGTCCCTTGTGCGAGCGCAGGTCCGACGGCCTGGCCCAGCGCGTCGCTCCATCGCAACAGCGCGCCGTCGCCCCTCGCGACGAACAGCATCTCCGTAGAGCGGGCGATGAAATCGTCCAGCGAACCAAGCGATCCATTCGCTTCGGTCATCGTGCTCCCCTCCGCAACCGGACAGGCGAATCGCGGTTGCGCATCCAACGTTACATCGATGACCGCACGTCGATAGTAGGGGGCAATCCGGAACGCGAACCAGGGCCTCACCTTAACCCGGCCTCAGACCTCCACGACAGGGACGCGGCGCCGCTGGCCGCCCGCCCACCGAGCGCCGGTCGCCGTACGACCGGTACATACCGGTTCGTCCGCGTCGGAGCGGCTCAGTCGCCGGCGACCTGGGTGGGAATGCCGAGCAGGTAGATCTTCTTCATCCTGCCGCCGATCACCCCCTTTCCCATCGGTACCCTTCGTCCCCGAGCCCTCGCAAGAGCTCGTCCAGGTCCTCGAGCGTGTAGGTCCTCGCGTTCGAGACCGCCCCGTCCCAGGCGAAGCACAGCGGGATGATCGGGAAGAGGTACGTGAACACGAGCTGCCGCGCCGTCACGGGCCTCGCCAGGGGCGTGATGAGGAGGCACATCAGGAAATTGGCCGGCAGGGCGGTCCACCAGAGAAACGCCGGATAGCTGTTGTCGCTGATCTCGAAGATGCAGATGGGCTGTCGGCTCCTCTGGGCGGTCTCCAGGATCTTCCGCGCGCTCTCCGGTCTCATGTGGTGGAAGCTGCTGATCATGGTCCTGAGCCCCGCCGTCTCGCGGCCCACCTCGGCGGCGTCGAGCGGGGTGGTCCGGTACGACACGTTGCTCCCTTCCCGGGCGTTGATGCGCGCCGCCGCCTCCGTGTTGGGGTAGAGATCGGTGAGCGTCAGCGTGACGCCCTCGAACCCCGGCTTCCGGTTCAGGCGCTCCAGGACGTCGAGCATCGGGCCCCCGCTCCCGGAGCAGAGGTCGACGATGCTCGTGGAGCGCGACTCACGGAGCGCCCGGGCGATCAGCTCCGCCAGCTCGTCGCTCGAGCCGAGCGCCTTGTGCACCGTCACGATCATGCGGGTCATGCAGGCCGTCGAGGATCTCCAGCGTCCTCGGGTGCAGCGTGAGCGCGCGCGACTCCTGCATCCGCGCGGGCCGCTGCTCCAGCACCCGCACCCGGACCCGCGCGAGCGCGAGCTCGCAAGCCAGCATCAGGCCGACCGGACCTCCCCCCACGACGACCACCTCGGCATCCATCGCCATCGAAGCCTCCACGTACAACAACGACTTGAACGTTGTTAGAGTGACTCGAACGGTGTTAGAGTCAAGGCGCTGGCCCGATTTCCGGGCCCGAGGAGCCGGGGAAGGGGAGAGCGAGGCGCGGTCATGGGGCTGACACGCGAGCAGGTGGTTTCGACGGCGCTGCGGCTGCTCGGCGAGGTCGGGCTCGACGCGCTGACGATGCGCCGGCTCGGCCAGGAGCTGAACGTGCAGGCGGCGACGCTGTACTGGCACGTCAAGAACAAGCAGGAGCTGCTCGACGCGATGGCGGAGGCGATGCTGGAGGGCTGCGTGATCCGCGCGCCGGAGGGGGCGACGTGGCGCGATCGGGCGGCCGAGATGGCCTGGCGGCTCCGTGAGGCGCTCCTCGCGCACCGGGACGGGGCGCGGGTGTTCGCGGGGACCTACGTCACGCAGGAGAACACGCTGCGGTTCTCGGACATGCTGCTCGGCGCGCTGGGCGACGCCGGGCTGTCGCCGCGCGCCGCCGCGTGGGGGGCGTGGACGCTGGTCTATTACACGATCGGCTTCACGCTCGAAGAGCAGGCCATGACCCCGGCCGGCGGGGCGGGCGGCGGCAAGGCCGACCCGGCGCTCCTCCGGGAGGCGATGGCGCGCGGGGCGTATCCGCACCTCGCGGCGGCCTTCCCGCACATGGCCGACGCCGATCTCGACGCGCGGTTCCGCTACGGCGCGCGGCTCATCCTGGAGGGCCTCGCGGCGGCGCCGGGCGACGCGCCGCCGGGCCCCGCGCCGCCGAGCCCCGCGCCGGAAGCCCCGCCGCGCCCGCGCGCGGGGCGGCGGCCGCTCCGCCGGAGCCGGTGACGGCGGCGCCCTCTCCGCGGATCACGGCGCTGCGCAGGTCCTCCGGAGGGCGCGGGCCTTGTCGATGCACGCCGTGAGGGCGTCCTCTGCGGGCTCGTCCGGGCACGAGACCTCGAAATCGCGGATCGCGTCGCGGAGCCCGCGCAGGCGCGGGCCGCCGGCGCCGAGGTCGAGCTTGCCCTTGCGGCCGTCGTCGTCGTCGTCGCCTCCGACGAGCAGCAGCGTGCCGACCACCGCGCCCACGACGACGACGCCGGTGAGGACGCCCGCCACGATGACGCCGGTCTTGCCCTCCACGTCCGGCGGCTCCGCGTCCGGGAGCGACGGCGTGCCCGCCGGGACCTTCGGCGCCTCGAGCCCCGCGGCCAGCACCGTGGTGGTGATCCCGCCCGCGAGCCCCAGGCCGCCGATGACGAGGCTCGACACCGTGAGCGCGCTCGGCCCGGCGCCGGCGCTCGCGTTCACGTCCACGTTCACGCTGGCGGAGAGGCGCGCCTGCGCCGCGTTGCACACCGCGTAGGCGTCGAGGCGGTGGATCTCGAGCGACGCGCGCGGCGCGGTCTCGGGCGGCAGCCTCGCCGCGAGGATGATGTCGTCCGCCGAGCGCCGGAGCGTCAGCGTCGCGGGCTCGGCGTCCGGCGCGGACGCGGCGTCGGGCGCGGACGCGGGCCGCGTGGAGGCCTTGCCGCACCCGGCAAGTCCACATGCGATGAGCAGGAGCGTCGTGCAGGAGAGGGCATGATCGCGTCGCAGGGTCATACTGCCACGCTACGCTGAACTCCCGCGGTTTCGTCGAGCGAAATCGGCCTCGCCGCAGATCGGATATCGGCCGGCGAGCGGGCTCTGCGTGGGACAAGGCCGCGGTGTGTACGGCGCGTGGAGGAGCTCAAGGCGCGATGTAGGTCGGCCCTGCCACGGTGTTGAGCGTGAGCTTCGCCGCGTTGCCGATGACGTCGCTCGTGAGCGCGACGAGCGCCGGCTCCTCCTTGGAGAGCTCGGCGGCGTCGATGCGGTACAGCGAGCCCGCGGCCCCCGGCAGCCACAGGTTGCCGGACTCGTCGACGGCGAGGTCCGTCACGAGCGCGAGCACGTCGATGTCGAAGAGGACCTCGGGCGTGAGCGTGCCGCTCGCCGCGCGCTCCTCCGGCGTGTACCGCACGAGCTGGTTGCCGGCGAAGTAGCCGACCCACAGGTTGCCGTCGGCGTCGAAGGCGAGCCCCTGCGGGCCGCGCAGGTTGGCGACGACGGGCGGCCCGCTCTGGCCGAGGAGGACCACGTCCGCGGGCTCGTCGGCGATGTCGGCCGCGAGCCGCTCGGCCGCGAACTTGGCGACGCCGTTCGTCGCGCCGTCGCCGACCCACAGGTTGCCGTCGGCGTCGAAGGCGAGCGACTCGGGGCGGCTCGCGTCGGGGCTCGTGAGCGTGAGCGCGGGCGCCGGCTCGCCCGAGCCGCCGAGCGCCTCGGGCGCGAGCTTCACGACGCGGCTCAGGGTCGCGACCCACAGCGCGCCCTCGGCGTCGAAGGCGAGCGCGCGCGGGCCGCACGGCAACGAGGTCTCGCACACGGCGCTGCCGCCGAGCAGCACGTCGGGCTCGTCGGCGGTCGACGCGCCGAGGCGCGCCGCGCCGTACGCCGCGAGCTCGCCGGAGCGATCGCCGATCCACAGGCGCCCCGCGCCGTCGACCCGCAGGGCCGTGGGGCTCGTGAGGCCGGCGTCGATGATCGCGCTCGGGGCCTGCTCGCCGCCCTCCGCGAGCTGGGCGGCGTCGAAGGCGAGGATCTGGCCGTCGCCGTTGCCGTTCGTCGCCCAGAGCTTCTCGCTCCCGGGCTCGCGCGTGTACCGCACCGCCACCGTCGCGGTCTCGCCGTCGCGCACGCACACGGTGTCCTCGCCCTCGATCGCGCCCTGGTACGCCGGGCCGACCAGCTCGCCCGGGCTGCGGACGCGGTGGGCGCTGACGCGGTACTCGCCCGCCGGCAGCGTGAGCGTGCGGCTCTCGGCGGCCGTGCCGCCGTCCACGACGCCGGCGGCGTCGCTCACGCGCACGTCGGCGGGCACGGCCGACTCGATATCGAGCGCGAGCGAGCCCGTGCCCGACGCGGGGCACGCGTCGGCCCCGTGGCCGCCGGTGCTCTCGCCGCCGTCGCCGGAGCAGGCCGAGAGCGCCATCAGGATGCCGAATGCCCAAGATTTGCGTGCTTGCATGGTGACTCCTTGGCTGGTTGTACGCGGGATCGTCCGTGGATTGCCGGCCTCCGGACGCCGTCCCGATCTCTCTGGATGCCGGGGTGGCGCGCGCCCGGAAGACGCGTTGTGTACACCACCGATGTACGTAGGGCTGCGCGCGATCCTGCCGCGCGAAGAGATCCTCCGACGAGCGGCGCGCGGCGGCCGGATCCATCTCGCAGCGCGTCGGACGGCGATCTCGCGGCGCCGTCGCGAGCCGCGCTGGTCGAGCCCGCGCCGCCTCGCGCGCGAGGCGCGCTCGATCAAGCCTGGATCGGGGCCGTTCCGAGCAGCTACGCTGAGGTGCCCCCATGCCGCCGCCCCGACCGCCTCGCGACCATGGCCCGCGCCACGCTCCGTTGCCCTCGTCCGCGGTGTCCGCGCTCATCCGCCCCGGGAGGCTCGACGCGCTCCTCGCCCCCTGGATGCCCGACGCGGAGGAGCGCGCCTTCGTGGTCCGGTGCATCGTGGGGGAGGGCCCCATCCACCACCGCGGCGCGAGCTACACGCTGCTCTGCCTGCTCGGCCTCCTGCTCGAGGAGCTCGGCCCGGACGAGGGCGGCGCGCCGCGCGGCGATGCGTTGCCCGTCCCGATCCGCCTGCCGCCGCACCTCGCGCGCGGCAGCGATCACGACTACCCGCTGGCCATCCCGCTCGCGCCGCTGACGCGCCTCGCCCCGAAGGGCTCGCCGGAGCTCGCCGCGCTCGTCGACTGCCTCACCGACGGCCCGCCGCACCACGCGCTCGCCAACGCCGCCATGGTCTGCCTGCTCGACGCCCTCTTCGCGCGCGCTGGGCGCGCCCGCGCCGGGGTGGAGCCGGCCTGATGGCGCTGCCGCCGGCGCTCGGGCAGGCGTTCCGGATGGTGGCCGGCGAGCTGGGCATGCGCTCGGCGGCGCGGCTGTTCCTGCGCGAGCTGATGGCCGCCGGCGGCGCCCCGCTCGTCCGCGAGGCCCGCGACCAGCTCGGGCGCGAGTTCCCCGTCCTCGACTTCATCGCCGAGCAGTGGCTCGCCGGCCGCGCCGAGGCGCCGCTCGACCCCGCGGGCGTCCTCGAGGCGCTCCGCGGCGTGACCCGGCTGCTCGTCGTGGGGCTCGAGGCCGACGGCCTCGACGCGCTCGCGCCGCGGCTCACCGGCGTCGAGGCGGGCCTCGTCACCGACGGGGGCGGGCTCGACCCCGACTTCCGGCGGGTGCTCGCGAACTACGACGGGCTCATGACGGCGGTGGAGCTGTCCGAGCTCCACCGCTGGGCCGGGCGGAGGAGCGCGCTGCTCACCTTCGTCTACGGCACCGACGGGCACGCGGCGCACGTGAGCCCCTCGTGGCTGCGCGTCTCGGGCCCCGACGTGCGGACCCAGTTCCGCTCGCTGATCGGCTGGGACATCCTCGGCCGGCCCATGACGGTGTACCCGCGCTGGATGGTCGAGACGAGCCCGGCCGATTTCTCGTGCCTCGTGCGGCCGCCCCCGCCCGGGCCCGGGGCCGCCGCGGCCGTCACGTCGCCTCGCGCGCCCGCGCCCGCGCCCGCGCGCACGCGCGAGGCGACGTGACGGCGCCCCAGGCCGCGCTCCTCGTCGTCCTGCTCGGCGCGCTCCTGCTCCAGGCGCTCCTGCCGTCGCGCCGCGTGCTCATCGTGACGGGCGGCGCGGCCCTCGCCTCCCTCGCGTCGACGCTGCTCGGGGTCGCGACCACGCAGCGCCTGCTCGCCGAGGTGCCGTGGGACGTGCTCGTCATCCTCGTGACGCTGGGGCTCCTGTCCCAGCTCCTCGCCGCCTCGCGGCTCTTCGACCGCCTCGCCGTCGCGGCGACGCGGCTGAGCGGCGCCGAGCCCTTCCGCGTCCTCCTGGTGTTCTCGATCGCGATGTACCTCGTGAGCGGCGTCGTCAACAACCTCACGGCGCTCGTGCTCGTCCTGCCCGTGCTGCACGTGCTGCTCAAGCTCATGGGCACGCGGCAGCGGTACGTCTCGTGGCTGCTCGGCCTCCTGCTCGTCGCCTGCAACCTCGGCGGGGCCGCCACGCCGATCGGCGACTTCCCGGCCATCCTGCTGCTCGGCCGGGGCAGCATGACGTTCGGGGGCTACCTCTCGCGCGCCGCGCCGGCGACGCTCTTCGCGCTCGCCGTCCTGCTCCTCGTCGTGGGCGCCGTGGTGCGCCCGGCCGCCGGCGTGCCGCGCGATCCGGTCTCGGCGCGGCTCACGCGCGCGGCGATGGAGGCGCTGCACCGGCGGGTGCGCGCCGATCGGCGCCTCCTCGTGCCGGCGGCGGCGTCGCTCGCCGCGATGGTGGTCGCGTGGCTGTTCCTGCCCGCGGAGCTCGGCGTCGGCCCGGAGCTCGTGTGCTGGCTCGGCACCGGCGCGGCGCTGCTCATGGCGCGCCGGCTCGGCGAGCGGCTCGCGAGGACGGGGCTCGACATCGAGGCGGTGCTCTTCCTCCTCTCGCTCTTCGTGATGGTCGCGGCGGTGCGGCGCACCGGCCTCTTCGAGGAGGTCTCGCGCTCGCTGGAGCGGCTGCCGGTCGCGCCGTCGCTCCAGCTCGTCGCGTTCCTCGTCCTCGCCGGCGTGCTCACCGGGCTGTTCTCGGCGGGCCCCAGCATGGCGGCGCTGCTCGACGTGGCCGAGTCGCTCGCCGAGCGGCTGCCCGGGCCCGCCGTCTATGTCGGCCTCGCCCTGTCGGTCTGCGCGGGCAGCTCGCTCTTCTTGACCGCCGCGACGTCGGGCCCGCTCGCGCAGGCGCTCACGGAGCGGGCCGACCTGCGGGACCTCGACGGCAAGCCCATCCGGTTCGGCTTCTTCGACTTCCTGCCGGCCGGCCTCTTGAGCTTCGCGGTCATCCAGGCCGTGGCGATCGCGTACGCGCTCCTCGCCGTCTGGGCGGGGCGATGAGCCGCCGGCGCCGGCGCCGGGCGGCGCGGCCTTGACACCCGGAAACGCGTTCGCGTCTCCTGGCCGCCGCCTGCCACGCCGCGGCGCGACCCCAGCGCGCCTGTCCCGAGAGGAGCGGATCATGACGTTGCGACGCCCCGAACACTTCACCCACCACCACGCCCAGCTCGCCGATGTCCGCCTGCACTATGTGCGCGAGGGGCGCGGGAGGCCGCTCATCCTGCTCCACGGCTGGCCGGGCTTCTGGTGGGAGTGGCACAAGAACATCGGCCCCCTGGCCGAGAGCTTCGACGTCATCGTGCCCGACATGCGGGGTTACGGCGACTCCGAGAAGCCCGATCTCTCGCGCGTCGATCTCTTCCACCTCGATCGCGTCGTGGAGGACATCGCCCAGCTGCTCGACCACCTCGGCATCGAGCAGGCGCTCCTCGCGGGCCACGACTACTCCGCGCTCGTCCTGCACAAATTCGTGCGCAAGCACCGCGACAAGGTGATCCAGGCCGCGATCATCAACCCCATCACGCCGGGGTTCGAGGGGCGATACCTGAGCCCCGGCCACTTCCCCGAGTCGTGGTACTCGCAGTTCCACCAGCTGGACATGGCCGTCGAGCTGGTCGGCTCGAGCCGCGACGCGTGCCGCACCTACTTCCGTCACTTCCTGAACCACTGGTCGCACGACAAGGGCCTCTTCCACGGGGAAGAGCTGGAGATCTACGTCGACAACTTCATGAAGCCCGGCAACATCCACGGCGGCTTCAACTTCTATCGCGCCAACCTGTCCATCACGAGCCAGCCCTGGACCCCGCTCGACCGGACCATCTCCGACTGCCGCGTGACGTTCCTGCAAGGCATGGGGGATCCGGTGGTCCCCTCCGTCTGGACCGACCTCGTCACGCCCTGGTACAGCCGCTACACGATGCATTACGTGCAGGATGGCGGGCACTTCTTGATGCGGGAGAAGCCGGCGTACGTGAACAAGCACCTCCGGGACGCGTTCCTGAAATAGGCGCCGGCCGCCGTCAGCGCGCCCCGGGGACGAGGAGCTCCTCGAGGACGGCCGTCAGCTCGTCGACCCTCACCGGCTTGGTCAGGTAGCGGTAGAACCCGGCCTGCTCGGCGCGGCGCGTGTCCCGGGGCATCGCCGCCGCGCTGAGCGCGATCACGGGGATGTCGCGCGTCTCCGGCCACTCCTCGAGCCTGCGCATGGCCTCGTAGCCGCTCATCCCGGGGAGGTTGATGTCCATGATGACGACCTCGGGCCGCCGCGACCGCACCAGCTCGATGCCGATCTCGGCGTTCGGCGCGGTGATCAGGTGGACGCGCTCGAACTCGGAGATCAGCTCCTCCATGAACGCGATGTTCGACGGGTTGTCCTCGACGTAGAGGACCGAATGGCGGACGCCGCCGGGCCCGGCGAGCGGCGACGCCTCCAGGCGCGCGTCCGCCTGCACCGCGGCGGCGACCACCGGCGGCTCCTCGTGCGCCGGGAGCTCGATCCAGAACTGGGACCCTTCGCCCGGCACGCTGCTGAAGCCGACGCCGCCGCCCATGAGCTCCGCGAGCCGCTTGGTGATGGCGAGGCCGATCCCGGTCCCCTCGATCGGCCCCGTCTCCTGGCCGGCGCGCTGGAAGGGCTGGAAGATCTTCGCGTGCTGCTCGCGAGGGATGCCGATGCCGTTGTCCACCACGCAGATCCGCACGACGCCGTCCTCCGGCATCGACACCGCGATCGTGGCGCGGCCCCCCCGCCGGCCGTACTTGATCGCGTTCGAGCCGTAGTTCATGAGGATCTGCGCGAAGCGGGTGCGATCCGCGGTGATCTTCGGGAGCTCCGTGGGGACGGGCGCGAGGGCGATCTCGATGCCGGCGCGCTGGGCCATCGGGTCGAGCGTCGTCTTCACCTCGGCCAGCACCTCGGGGACGTTCACCGGCTCGATGGACACCGTGACGCGGCCGGCCTCGATGCGCGAGAGGTCCAGGATGTCGTCGATCAGCTTGAGCAGGTGCTCGCCGCCCTTCAGGACATGCTCGATCCGCTCCTTCTGGCGATCGGTGAGCGGCGTCTTCCGATCGCGTTGGAGGAGCTGCGCGAAGCCGAGGATCGCGTTGAGCGGCGTGCGGAGCTCGTGGCTCATCGAGGCGAGGAACTCGCTCTTCGCGGAGCTGGCCGCCTCGGCGAGGGCCCGCGCCTTGCGCAGCTCCTCCTCGCGCTGCACGTCGCCGGTCATGTCCCAGAGGGTGGACACGGTCCCGCCCTCGGCCGTGCGTCGCTCGGTCGCGCGCAGGCTGCGCCCGTCGCTCGTGCAGAGATCCAGCGTGCCGCTCGGCTCCGCGTGGTAGGCGAGCATCCTCGCGCGGAAGGCGTCCGGAGCCTCGCCGCCGAGGGCGAACAGCCCCGCGGCGAGGCTCTCGTCGAGGATCTCCCCATAGCTCCGCCCGATGACGGGCCCGCTCACCCGCGCGCCGAGCCAGTGCCGGTACGCGCTGTTGCAGAGCGCGAGCCGATCCTGCGCGTCGAACACGGCGAACGCGCCCTGGATGCTCTCCACCGCGCTCCGCAGGAGGTCGCCGGTGCGCTTCGCCTCGGCCTCCAGGCGCTTTCGCTCGCTGATGTCGCGGGCCACCTTCGAGGTGCCCACGATCTTGCCCTGGGCGCCGTAGATCGGGGACAGGGTGATCGAGACGTCGATGTCCCGGCCGTCCTTGCGCCGGCGCACCGTCTCGAAGTGCTCGATGTGCTCGCCCCGCTTGAGCCGATCGAGCATCCGCAGCACCTCGTCCTCCCGCCCCGGCGGGGCGAGCGCGGTGAGGGGCTTGCCGATCATCTCGTCGGCGGAGTAACCGAAGATCCTCTCCGCGCCCCGGTTCCAGCTGGCGATGCGCCCGTCGAGCGCCTCGCCGATGACGGCGTCCTCCGAGGAGTCGACGATCGCGGCCAGCCGCTGCATTGCGAGCTCGACCCGCTTGCGCTCGCTGATGTCGCGGATGGCGCTCGAGACGAGCGTGCCCCGCTCGGTCGCCAGCGGGCTGAGGCTGATCTCGACCGGGAACTCGCCGCCGTCCCTCCGGCGACCGAACAGCTCCAGCCCCGATCCCATCGGGCGCGCCTTGGGCGAGGCGATGAAGGCCGAGCGGTTCCCGACGTGCGCCCGCCGGAACCGCTCCGGGAGCAGGATCTCGATCGCCTGCCCGACGAGCTCGCCGCGCGCATAGCCGAACATCCGCTCGGCCTGGACGTTGACGAACGCGATGCGCCCCTGCTCATCGACGACCACCATCGCGTCGGGCGCCGCGTCGATGAGCAGGCGAAACGTGCCGTCGTCGAGCTGCGGGGCGCCGGGCCCGCGGGGCGCCTGGTCGGGCGGAGACGGGCGTTCGCTGGAGGAGAGTTCATGGGTCATCGGGGAGCCTCACGCAGAACACGGCGCCGGGCGCGTTGTCGTCGATCCGGATGGTCCCGCCGTGCGCCTCGACGGCCATCTTGCAGAAGGTGAGCCCGAGGCCGCGGCCGGCGCGGTGGAGGGCATCGTTGTCGCCGCCGAGCTGAACGAAGCGCTCGAACACCCGCGCGCGCATCTCGACGGGGATGCCTGGCCCCGCGTCCGCCACGCGGATCTCCACCGCGGCGCCATCCTTGATGGTGCTCACGGTCACCGCGGTCCCGGCCGGGGCGTGGACGATGGCGTTCTCGAGGAGGTTCTCGATCGTGCGGCGGAGCAGGTCCGGGTCGGCTCGGACGGCGGGCACCTCGACGGCCTCGCGCAGCGCGATCGACCGGGCGCTCGCGCGCAGGTCGAGCGCGGCGAACGCCTCTTGGACGAGCGCGCGGAGATCGACGCGCGCGCGCTCGGGGGCGAGCCGCCCCTCCTCGCTCTTGCTGATGTCGAGCAGGTTGTAGATGAGCCGCAGCAGCGCCTGCGCCTGGGCGCGGATGTGCCGCGCGGAGTCGCGCGCCTGCTCCGGGAGCGCGCGGTCCCGGAGCAGGAACTGCGCGTGCAGGTCCATGCTGCTCACGGGGTTCTTCAGATCGTGCACGACGAAGGCCGTGAGCTGCTCCTTCTGGAGCTGGAGGCGCATGAGCGCGTCCCGCTGCTGCCGGACGAGCTCGACGTGCTCGCGCAGCTCCGCGCCGAGCCGGCGCAGCCGCAGCGCGGCTTGCACCCGCACGAGGAGCTCCGACGGGCGGATGGGCTTCGTCAGGAAGTCGTCTCCGCCGGCGCGCAGCGCGCTGTCGAAGGTGTCGACGTCGCGGAGCGCGGTCAAGAACACGATCGGCGTGCTCGCGCCCTCGGGCAGGCTGCGGATCCGGGCGCACACGGCGAACCCGTCCATCCCCGGCATCCGCACGTCGAGGAGCACGCAATCCGGCGTGTGGCGCTCGAATTGCTGGATTCCCTCCTCGCCCGTGACGGCGAGCACGACCTCGTAGCCGTCGTCCTCGAGCGTAGCCTGGGCCAGAGCGCGGTTCTGCTCGTTGTCATCGATGACGAGCACCCTGGGCCTCGGCGCTTGCTGTTCCATGTGCCCTCGGCTTCTACGGCGAGATTACACGAGGTGCAACGGCTCTACCATAGCGTTCGGAGCGATGTTGTTCGCTGGACGGCGCCCCATTCCTGCCATGACATTCTGGAGCTATCGTGCCCGGATCGAGCCTCGCGCGGCGGGCCGCTCATTTCTCCGTGAGGACCTCGACGCCTGTCCAGCCGGCGGGAGCGCCGTTTGCCATGAGATGAGCGATGCGTTGCTGGTAGACCTGGACGGCTCTGTCCGCCGGATTGTACAGCAGCACGTGAGCGATGCCCAGGTTGGCCTCCGCGAACCTCCGAGCGTAATAATCGGACAGCGCCTGCTCGAAGAGCGCCCGGGTCTTCCGTTTGCGCTCGATCGTCTCCGGAGGGTCGCCGTCGAACACCTCGAAGACCGAGACGGGCTCTCGCTTGCCCTTGAGCCGCACCCTGTCCAGGAAGCGGTGGCCGTGGCCGTCCCGACCGTGCAGCGCGGCCATGGTCTGCTCGCTCGCGACGATCGCCACGCCGTAGCGGACGGCGAGCCTCTCCAGGCGCGACGCCTGGTTCACCGTGTCGGAGATCACGGTCGCCTCCATGCGCTCTGCTTCTCCGATGGTGCCCAGCATCACGCTGCCGGTGTGGATGCCGATGCCCATGCTGATCGAGGGCAGGCCCATGCTCCGGCGCTCCTCGCTGAACTGCCGCACCGCCTGCTGCATCGCCACGGCCGCGCGCACCGCGTCCTCGGCCTTGCCCGGGAAGAGCGCCATGATGGCGTCGCCGATGTACTTGTCGATGAAGCCTCCATGGCGCCTGACGATCGGGCTGAGCCGGCCGAGATAGGCGTTGATGAAGGCGAACGCCTCGCCGGGCGTCATGCCCTCGGCCAGGGCGGCGAACCCACGCAGGTCGGAGAACAGGACGGTCATCTCGACCTGGACGTGATCTCCGAGCGCGACGTCCACGGCCCTGTCTCGGCCCAGGAGGCCGAGCATCTCGGTCGGTACGAAGCGGCCGTGGGCCCGGTTCGTCGCGAGCAGCTCCTCGTTGAGCCGCTCGAGCTCTGCGGTGCGCTCGGCGACGCGGCGCTCGAGGTCGCTGTTGGCCGCCTGCAGGGCGCGTTGCAGGGCGCGCAGGGACAGGTGCGTCGTCACGCGGGCCAGGAGCTCCTCGTGCTGAATGGGCTTGGTCACGTAATCGACGCCTCCGACCCGGAAGCCCGTGATCTTGTCGGCCGTCTCCGTGAGGCTGGTCATGAAGATGACGGGAATATCCCTGGTGGCAGGGCTCTCCTTCAGCCGGCGACAGACGTCGAAGCCGTTGATGTTCGGCATCACGACGTCCAGCAGGATGAGGTCGGGGCTCTCGTGCTGGAGCAACGAGAGCGCCCTCTCGCCGTCCTCCGCCGTGAGCGAGTCGATCTCGAAGAGGTCGAGGTGCTCGACGAGCACCTGTCGGTTGGCCGGCGTGTCGTCCACGACCAGCACGCGGCGCCTTGGCTCGCTCACGTCTGCGTTCCTCCAGTCATCGGGTCTCTGTTGCAGCGCGATGTCGCCCGTTCGATCGGCGTCGATCAGGGCGACGAGCCGGCTCGGGGCGCGGCGAAGCCCTGCAGCAGGCGCTCGCGCTGCGACCGCAGGTAGCGCATGTCCTCTTCGTACAGCGCGGGGTGGCCGGCGGCGATGTGCGCCTGGGACGCGGCTTCGCCGGCCTCGGCCCGCTGGCGCATGGTGGCGAGGAGGGCCGCCAGCCGGTCGACAACCGTGTCGAGCAGCTCCGCCCCGGGCGCGACGCCGTAAGCGCGGCAAAACGCGGCGGCCCGCCGCGCCTGCTCCTCCGGGCTGCCGGCGCTGTCCGGGTTGGTCGGCGCGTGCAGCGGCGCGAACCGGTAGACGGCGTAGGCCAGATCCCACACGCGCGGCCCCGGGTGGGCGTTGTCGAAATCGATGAAGCCGACCACCCGGCCGGCGCGGACGACGCAGTTGTAGGGCGCGAGATCGCCGTGACAGACCACCTCGACCGGCGATCGGGCCGGCAGCTGCCACCGGTCGTCCGGCGCCGGCGCGAAGGTCGCGCTCGCGTCGTGGAGCCGGCGCAGCAAGGCGGCGGCGGACGTGAGGAGCTCGGGCGTGCGCAGCTCGGCCGGGAGCGCGTTGTGCACGTCGCCCTCGAGGTAGGAAAGCACCTCGTTCCCCTCGTCGTCGTGGCCGAACGGCTCCGGCGCCGCGTCGAACCCCGCCGCGCGCAGGTGCCGCAGCAGCCGGTGGATGGCCGGCGCCGCCGCCGTCGCGGGCCGGTGGACCCGGTCCCCGCGCCGGCGCACGGTGTTGACCCCGCCCTGGAATACCGTCTCCTCGACCATGCACCGTCCTCTCGGCCGCTGGCCGCCGCTCATGCGCTCCGGCGGCGGCGGGCCCTCACGTACGCTCCGCTCTGCGCTTCCTGGGGATGGTGATCCGCAGCTCCGTGAACTGCCCTGCTTCGCTGGAGATGTCGATCGAGCCGCCATGCATCTTGACGATCACGTCATGGGCGATCGACAGGCCGAGCCCGATGCCCTGGTGGATGGGCTTGGTGGTGAAGAACGGATCGAACACCCGCTGCCGGATCTCCTGGGGGATCCCCTTACCGCGGTCGCGTACGGTGATCTGCACGGCGTCCCTCCGGTCCTCGCTCCGGATGAGGACCTCGGGCGACCAGCCCGCGGGCGGCTCGGCCATCCGAGCCTGAACGGCCTGGATCGCGTTCTGGATCACGTGGAGCAGCGCGCAGCTCACGTCACGTACGGCCAGATGGATCTCGGCCATGTTCGGATCGAGCGCGGTGACGATCCGCGGTCCCTCGCTCGGCTCGCCGTGTTGAAGCGCGCTCACGAGGTTCGATAACACGCCGTTGAGGTTCGTGGGGGTGCGCTCACCGCCGTTGGCCTGAGAGAGCTGACGCATGCCCGCGACGATCTGCTGGACCCTGGCGCCGTGCTTGTGGATGGCCTTCGAGCCCGCCTCGATGTCGTCCAGCAGCTCCCGCCCCTCGGGCCAGGTCTCGCCCGCGAGGCGCTCGTCGAGCTTGCCGCGCAGCTCGTCGATCTGCTCCACGATGATGCCCGCGAAGTTGTTGACGAAGTTCATCGGGTTGAGCAGCTCGTGGGCGATGCCGGCGGTCAGGGTGCCCAGCGACGCGAGCTTCTCCTGCGCGATGATCTGGTCTTGGGTGGCCTTGAGCCGGGTGAGGGTCTTGGAGAGTTGCCGGTTCTTGTCCCGCAGCTCGGCCGTCCGCAGCTCGACCGTCTGCTTGAGGGTCTGATTGAAAGCGACCTGTCGCTCCAGGGCTTCTTCGAGCTGTCGATACAGGTGGCGGTTGGACAGGACCAGCCCGGCGCCGACCCCGATGGCGGACATCAGATCCAGATCGGGCTCCCGGAACGCCCCGACCTGGGATGCGTTGACCACGTACAGGATGCCCAGCACGTCGTCGCCGGCCAGGAGCGGTACGGCCATCAGCGACACGAACCGTGATGCCTGGATCGAGGCCGCGCCCGAGAAGCGCGGGTCGGCCCCCACGTCCATGGCCAGGACCGCCTCTCTTCGCTCGAGCAAGTGCTCGACGACCGTCTTGCTGATCGTCGTGGGCACCGGCTCGCCCCCGGCCGAGCGCTGGTGGGCGGTCCACAGGGTGCCGTCGTCTCGACGAAGCTGCACCGACCCATGCTCCGCCGGGACGAGCCGAAACGCGGCATCGAGCATGCGCTCGCAGAGCGTCGCGAGATCGACGGTGCTGAGGAGGGTGCTCACGGCGTCGAAGGCGGTCTTGAGCCGGTCGAAGTCGCGCCGCAGCTCCTCCGCGCTCGCCGCTGCAGCCGGCGTCGTGAGGGCGAAGCGCGACGTCGCGAGCACCCGGGGACTGCTCCCGGACGCCTCGACGCCCGGTCTGGCCAGCTGGGTCGTCGCCTGCACGTCCGCCAGGCGGCGCTCGCTGGTGGCGACCAGGTTGAACAGGAAGCACGTCCCCGCGATCTCGAGGGTATCCCCGGGAAGCAGGCGCCGTGACTCGCGTATCGGCTCGCGATTGACGGACGTGAGGGCGCCCTCGGTCAGGGTCTCGACGATGAATCGACCGTAGCGGTGCTCGATCTTGGCGTGCTCGTCGGCGACGTTCGCCTCGTCGAGCCGGATGTCGTTGCTCGCCCTTCGACCGATGCGGCAGCGACCGGGGCCGAGCAAGAAGCGCGTCCCCGGCGAGAGAGACGGGCTCGTCACGACGGTCAAGGAAGCTTGCGAGCTCTCGATCATCGACATGGACGCTTCCCTTGAGGTTATCCGACATACCGCGGGCTGGCGGCCCACGGCGGCCCACGGCGACGAGACGTCCACGACCCGCGCCGGCGGCTGCCCGGACGCCCCCCGTCGTCGAGAGCCGCGCGTCGGGATCGCAGCCGCAGCGGCGTGCGGTTGAGCTCATCCTCCCGCTTCTGTCGCGCGAGCCAGCCCATGGCCACGGGCACATCATAGAGCCTGCGGCAGCCGAGGCGCGGCCAGATGTGGTTCAGGCCGGGCACGATCACCTTGGCGGTCCGGAGGGGGAAGTCGGGCCTGCCGTAGTCGTGCACGAGCACGTCGAGGCCGCGTCGCTGGGCGCGCCCGACGACGTCGAGGATCACCTCGCGCAGGTCGACCCGGTCGAAGGACGGCGGCGCGGCGAAGCGCGATGAAGGAGCGCCGCGGCCGGGCAGCAGGTAGGGCTCCCATGCCACCGCGTCGAAATCAAACGCAAACTCATGGTCGTCGTCGGCGACGATCAGCTGGCACAGCTCCGTCAGCGCTCGCCGCAACGAGAGGCGCGCATCGATGTGGCAGCCGAAGCCGAAGGCCGCCCGACCACCGCGGCGGTGCCGAGCCACGGCGGCGGCGACCGGCAGCTCGAAGTCATGGGTCAAATCCAGCGCCCACCATTCCCATTGCCCGGCGATGGTCGCGTCCACCAGGTCGGCGTCGGCCCGCCATGACGCCGAACGCTCGATCGCAGGTCGCTCCAGCCGATTGTACCACCAGATGGCCACCGCGTCGCGCTCGACGAGCTCGAAGAGCCCCTGCAGGACCGCCTCTTCCACGACGGCGCCGGCCGCGCCACCATTGCTCGTGAAACGACAATATCGTGTGCCGTCGAATGGAGCATGGGTATAGCAATAGCCGGCGGGGACATACCGGAGCGCCTGCCGGCCGATCGACCAGGCAGGCGTCCATTCGAGGCGGAGCTCCTCGCGATAGCGGAGCACCGCGTCCGGAGAAGCGCTGTCCGCCCGCTCGAAGGCGCGATACTGCCGCTCGCTGAAGGGGACGAGCTGGCCGGGGAGGATGGCCGGCGCCGGCAGCTCGTCGGGTCGGGCGACGAGGATGCACTCATCACCCCGGTAGTGGGCGGCGAGCCGCTCGGTGGCCTCTCCCAGGGCGCTGGCCGCGCTCTGTGTGGCCGACATGCCCTTGCCCAGCGCCGCGTCGACGAAGCTGGCGCCCTCCACGACCGTGCGGTCCAGCGGGCACACACCGTAGGAGACGCGGTGAACGGACAGGCCCCATGGCTGCGGGCGGAGCGGGCCGCAGTCGCGGAACAGGCCGGTCAGCGGGCTCACCCAGGCGCGCAAGCCGGCGAGCGTCTGCTCTGGCGCGCTGACCCGCCAGCCGCCATCGTCCAGGTGACGCGCGGGGGTGGAGCGGAGCACCAACGGGCGCTCGGCGACATGCGCTGTGCCGTCGCCCGCGGCGGCTGAGCCACAGCCTGGACATTGCGGGAGCCTCCGGACCGGGTGCGGGATCCATGCTTGCCCGGCGCCCTCCAGCGCAAAGACGACCGGCGCCGCGGCAAGCTCGGCGAACAGCGAGCCGTTCGCAGCGATCCGCCGGAACACCGCGTCGACCTCGCCGGCGCTGGTGTCAGGCGGCGCTCCTCGTGGCAGCTCGCCGCGGTGGTGGAGCAACCAGCGGCGCAATGGCTGGTTGTGCCGCAGCTGCGCCGCGTAGCAGACCCAGCAAGGGCGCTCTGGCTCGCGCGCGTCGAAGTACGGACCTACCCTTGGGCGCTCGCCGTAGGGCACCACCAGCACCCAGCTGTCGCCGCTTGCCCGGCACTGCCGATCGAAGGAGGGTAGATCGCCGTCGAGGGCGTGGTCCGCGAGGAAGACCTTGGTCGCCGCCGGCCAGCCCAGGCGCTCCGCCCAGGCGCGCACACCACCGGGCTCGAGGGAGCGGGACGCCTGCGTGACCGGCCCGGCTTCGATGGCGCCGGCCGGGACCAGCAGCCCGGCGTCGACAAGCCCCTGGAGCCGCACGAGCCGCCGGGCGTTCTCGGCGGGAGGACGGCCGGCGCTCAGCAGCGCGCGTGGGACGACGGCGCCCCCGGGCTCTGGCACGAGGCCGCCCAGCTGCGCCGCCGTCAGCACGAACTCCCGGCTCGGCCCGAGGAGCGCCCAGCGCTCCCCG
Source organism: Sorangium cellulosum So0157-2 (assembly GCF_000418325.1). Classification (GTDB taxonomy): domain Bacteria; phylum Myxococcota_A; class Polyangia; order Polyangiales; family Polyangiaceae; genus Sorangium; species Sorangium cellulosum_D. The sequence continues at coordinate 8,561,211 of NC_021658.1, read as the reverse complement.
GGCAGCTCCACCGCGCTGTACTGCGGGCTCCAGCAGAGCGCGGCATCGAGATCAAGCATGCTCCTCGTCGGAGCGCGGCTTTTGGGCGATGTGCTCGATCCAGACGACCACGCTGATGGCGCCGGGATCGGACGCCCACGCCTCCATCCGGTCCATGAAGCCGGCGAGCGCTTCCGCGGAGATCAGCCCCTCGGCGACCGCCGTGCGCCCGAGCCGTCCCTGCAGCAGGCTCCGGTGCCAGCTGCACAGCAGGGTCAGGTCCGCGGGGCTGTCGTACACCACCGAGTGTGCCTGGCTTCGGACCATCGCCATCCCGAGCTCGTGAAACCAACCGCGGAGGCGCAATCCCACGTCGGGCATGCCTCCGCTGGCGCGGATGGCCGCCATCAAGAGCTCGTGAAGGTCGTTCACCCGGGCGCCTTCGGGAAACCCCGGCAGACGATCGAAGCTCCCCAGGCCGTCGCGCAGCCCCACGATGCCGCCGGGCGCGCATACCCTGCTGAGCTCGGCGAGCGCAGCCCGCGGATCGCGGAGGTGCATCATCAGGGTATGGGCGAACACCACGTCGAAGGCGCCGTCGGGGTACGGAAGCGCGGTCACGTCGGCCACCTCGAACTGCACGTTGGCCAGCCCTTGCTCGGCCGCCCGGCCGCGAGCGCGCTCGATCTGGCCGGCGTCGAAATCGACGCCGACAACGCTGCCCCCGGGCAGGAGCTGCGCCAACCCGCGGGTGATGGACCCCGGACCGCAGCCGGCGTCGAGCACCCGACCTTGCAGCGGAATGAAGGGCAGCAGAAAGGCCGCCTCGCGCTGGGCGTTGCGCTTCGCCAGCTTGTCCACCACCGCGTCGTCGTAGCCCAGCACGTAGCCGCCGGACGCAGCCCTGTCAGGCTCAGCGCTCACCGCGGTCCCCCTCGGCGGCATAAAGGATCGGACAGAAGCGGGGAACGTGCAGGAACGAGCAAAATCCGTAGTCCTCCACGCCTGCTACCGGCGCCGAGTTTTCGGTGCGGACATTGATGGCGATGCTCCGGCGAGGCAGCGGCGAGCGGTTTTCGCCGCTGCAGTGCAAGGTGTAACGGCCATGGATGCTGAGCCCGCCCGCGGGCATCAGCGCCTCCACCTCCGGCTCGACCTCGGCTTCCGGCAGCCCCCGCAGGATCGACGCGCGCTGGCTCTGCAGATCTTGGCAATAGGCGTCGCCGCGGTCGCCGTCACGCGGAAAGCGGTGGGATCCGGGCAAGAAGCGCATCGGCCCCGCGTCTGCGCCCACGTCGCTGAGGGCGAGCCAGAGGGTCAGCACCTCTCCGCGCCAGAAGGCCCAGTTCTGATCGTCGTCGTGCCAGCCGATGTTCCCCTGAGCGCCGCCTCCCGGGGGCTTGGTGATGAGCTGGGTGGCCCACAGCTGAACGCGGCGCGCGCCGGTCACCCGCGCCGCCCATGCCCCGATGGCCGGGTGGGTGACGAGCGCGAAGATGACGTCGTCGGCGAGATGCGCCTGATCGATCTTCTGGACCTTCACGGGGCTGCCCACGTTCCAGCGGCGCCACGGCGGCACCCCGGTGGGGTAGACCCCCGCGGCGACGGCGTCGCAGTGCGGCAGGACGCGCGCGATCAGCTCGCGCGGTATCACGGCTTCGGGAGCGATGAAGAACCCGCGCTCGCGATAGCAGGCCGCAGCATCGGCGTGGTCAATGCAACTCATCGCGCGAGCGCCGTCCGCAGGTGCGGCTCACGTAAACGGGTAGGCCTTGCCCGTGGCGACGTAGTCAGCGATCGCCCTGGCGCTGTCTGCTTCCTTCGGGGGGTTGGGCAATGGAATGACCACATTGGCCGTAAGCTTGTCCACAGAGCCATTCCAGCCGTTCTGCGGCGGTTCTCCCTGGGATTCTCCCTTATAATCGACGTCGACCTTCTTGAACGTCAGATTCATGCCGAGGGGCAACTCGAAGTTGAGCTTCGCCTTGAACTGCTTCCTAATTTCTTTAGGATCCCCGCCGAGCATCGCCTTGGCGAGTCCTCCTTTTTCTCCTTTGGGATCGCGCCAGTATTCGGCGATCGCTCGCGTCAGCGCGATCTGCCAGTCGAACTGTGACTCCAGATCCCGGATGTAATTCTCATCCCCCGGCAGGCTCGTTACCCGCGCCCGTATTTTGCTATCCATGGCTCGCCACCCTTTCTATCCTCTCCCTGTCGCGTTGGAAGATCCCTACCCGGCACGGCTGCGGGATTGCTCCAGCAGCGCCTCCGCCCGCTCGAACAGCGGCGCCCCGCGGCCCTCGCTCAACCCAGCCATGACGGGCCCGAGCAGCGGCGCCACCTCGCCCGAACGGCCCGCGTCGCGCAGGGCGCTCGCGTAGGCGACCGCGGCGTCCAGCTCCAGCCATTTCGCTTGCTGTCGCCGGGCCTCCGCCAGCGCGTCCCGGTAGTGCTGCTCGCACGCCGGCTGCATGGCCCCGTCGCGGGCGCGCGACGCGTTGGCCAGCGTGCGCAAGAGCAGCGGCATGGGCCCGAGCTCGCCCGCGGCCCGGCAGCGCGCCGAGGTCGCCTGCATGCGCTCCACGGCGAGCTCGGGGTGCCCGGCCTCGCTCTCGCTCTCGGCGAGCAGCGGCTCCCACCAGCAGATCGCCCCGGTCCTGCCGTGGCTCACCAGCACATCGATGAAGAGCCGAGAGCGATCGAGCCGCTTGCGGGCCCAGTCGAACGACAGCCGGCAATACGACACAAGCCATTGGGACTCCGCCGAGTGCGTGCCTTCGTCGTAAGGTGCGGTCAGGCGCACCACCTCTTCACGATCGCCGCACAGGTAGGCGGTGATCGAATGGAAGAGCACGGCGCCGTCGGCCGACATGGAGCAGCCCACCTTGCGGGCCCACTCGAACGCGTCCCGGCTCACCTGCGCGGCGGACTCGGGTCGGCCCATGCAACAGAGCACGTGGCTCAGCAGAAACATGGCCTGGCTCTTCGGCTCCACGCCGAACTCGCGCCAGAGATCGGCGTCCCCGTCGTCGTCGTAGAGCTCCAGCGCCCGCTCGAGGCGCCGCTTGGCCCGCTCCAGGTCGCCGATGAAATGATAGGCCTGGCCCAGCAGCGGCGAGATCAAGAGCTCGTGGACGCGGTGGCCGGCGGCGAGCGCGTCGGCGACCAGTCGCTCGCCCAGCGCGATGGCGTCGGCGCAGCGCGAGCGAAAGTGGTGATCTTGATACAAGATCCACTGGCTCAGGTAGTCGATCTCGTCGTCACCGCTGCGCAGCCGCGCGTCGTCGGCGCCGAGGAGGCTGCGCAGCGCCTCGTTGCGGCGGCTCAGCTCCACCAGCTCGGCCGCGCCCAGCCCGGCGACCGCCATCAGCGCGGGGAACAGCAGCTGATTGACCTCGAACTCCTTGCGGTGCCGCGCGGGCCCCTCGGGCAGCTCGCCGATCCACTCGAGCACCTGGCGGCCGAGCGCGGTGGTCTCTTCGTTGCTCGACCTGACCAGCGAGGCCTGCATGGCACGAATGCCGTACTCGATGGCCTTGGGATAGCTCGCCGCGCCGGCGTGGTGGCGCGCCAGCTCTGCAGGCTGCTGGGCCACCACGTCGGGGAAGTGGCGCTCGAGCGCCTCCGCGAGCTGGCCGTGGACCTCCTGCCGCCTCGATCGGGTCATGCTGTCGTAGGCGGCGTCGCGGATGAGCGCGTGCCGGAAGACGCAGACACCGTCGCCCGCGTATCGATCGAGCAACAACCCCGCTTGCAGCAAGATGTCGATATCGCGCAAGACCTCGTCCTTGCTGCGATTGAACGCCGCCACCAGGAGGTCCACCTCGAAGGCGCGGCCGACGGCCGACGCCAGCTGCGCCGTGAGCCGCGCCAACCCGAGCCGCTCGAGCCGCTCGCTGAGCGAGTCCCTCAAGGTCACGGGGATCGAGGACGCGCTGGCGGTCGAGCTCGCGCCGAGCACATAGGCGCCGTCCTTCTTCACCATGTGCTCGGCGTCGATGAGCATGCGCGTGAACTCCTCGATGAACAGCGGCACGCCGTCGGTGTGCTCGGCCAGCCGCGCGAGGGTGGCGCCGTGCACGGCCGCGCCGTTGAGCACCGACCGGATCAGCGCCGCGGCCTCGTCGTCGGCCAGGCGCTCGAGCTCCACATGCACGTGACGCGCTGGGTCTGCCTTCCAGCGCGTCGCGAACTCCGGTCGCGCCGTCATCAGCAGCATCATCGGCGACGACGTCGACCGGGAGACGCGCTCGAAGAAGTCCAGGCTGGTGGGGTCGATCCAGTGCAGATCCTCCACGATCAACAGGAGGGGGCCGCCGCCGCCCAGGTTGGACACCAGGCTGTGCAGCGCCTCGAGCAACCTCTTCCGCTGGAGGTTGGGGGGCTCGGGCTCGATCTGGTACCTCGGCGAGATGGGCAGCGACAGCCACGACGCCAGCACCGGAACCGTGGCGGCGGGATCGCAGCCGCAGGCCGCCAGCGCGCGCGCGAGGCGCTCGAGGGCCTCCTCCGGGTCGCGCGCGTCGCGGAGCCGCAGGTGGCCGTGGAGCATCTTCAGGACGGGAAAGAGCGCGTCGTTGCGGTGCTCCGGCCAGCAGCGACAGGCGAGGACGACGGCGCCGTCCTGCACCTGCTGGCGCAGCTCCTCGGCCAGGCGCGACTTGCCGATGCCGGCCTCTCCGACGACGAGGGCGGAGCGAGCGCCTCCCCGCGCGGCGTCGGCCCAGCACTCCATGAGCTGCTCCAGCTCCGCGCGGCGCCCTACCATGGGCCGCGGCGCGGACTCGGGACGCAGCATGGACGCCGATTCGTCCTGGCGCTCGCCCACGAGCACGAAGGTCGGCGTCACCGATTTTCGCCCGCCCACGGCATGAGCGCCTGCGCGCTCGAACCTCAGGATCGGCGCCAGGAGGCGGCGGGTAGGCTCGCTGACCAGCACCTTGCCCGGCTCGGCGAGCATGGCGAGCCGGTGGGCGACGTTGGTGGTCAACCCGGTGGGCGTGCAGTTCTCGCGCACCACCACCACGCCGGTGTGGATCCCGACGCGGAGCTCGACCTCGATCCCGAGGGCGGCGGCCAGCTCGGCATTGCTGCGTTCGGTCGCCTCCATCAGCCGCATCGCCGTCCGGGCCGCGCGGCGGGCATCGTTGTCGCTCACGTCGGGATATCCGTAATAGACCATGACGTGATCGCCGAACGCGGACGCGATGTGACCGCCGAAGCGCAGGGCGATATCGATGCACCCCCCGAGCCGCTCGCGTAGAAACGTGTCGAGGACCTCCGGATCAGGATCGTCTTCGCCCACGGAGAACACGCGCAAGGCGCAGCACAGCGCCGTGATCTGGCGCTTCTGGGCCTGATGCGTCATGGCGTCGGCGGTGGTCGCGTCGTCGAGCGGGCGCTCTCCAGGTGCCTTGATCTCACCGACCAGGTTGGAGAGGTTGAGCGCCTGAAACTCGTTCAACAGCTGCCCGGCGTCGCCGCGGCGGTCGCGCGGGTTCTTCTCGAGCACGCTCCGCAGCAGGCCCGCGAGCTCGTGTCCGATGATCGCCGCCGGGAGCGGCACCGGAGCGTCGCTGAGCTGGCGGTGGAAGGTCTCCGCCAGCGTCTTACCCTGCATGATGGCCTGTCCGGTCAGGCATTCCACGAACACCAGGCCCCAGGCGTAGAAGTCCGACTTCGGCGAGGGAGCCTCGCCGCGCAGCTGCTCCGGCGCGGCGTACGAGGGGGTGCCTACCGCCTCCAGCGTCATCGTGAGCGTCTTGAAGCTCTCATCACGAGCGTCTCGCAGGAGCGTCCCCATGCCGAAGTCGAGCACCTTGGCGTGCAGCCGCGCGCCGGTGCTGGTGACCATGATGTTCTGCGGCTTGAGATCGCGGTGAACTACCCCGTGGGCGTGCGCGCTCGCGAGCGCGTCGAGCACCTGGCCCATGAGGGCGCCCGCGTCGGCCGCGCTCATGGGGCCGTGCTCGAGCAGAAACTGTCGGAGGGTGCGGCCCGGGACGTACTCGAAGACCGCGAAGGGGTAGTCGTGGACCTGCCCCTTGTCCAGCAGGCGAACGATGTGGGGATGATGCAGATCCGCACACAGCTCAGTCTCGCGTTCGAAGCGCTGCAACCGGCGGAGCTTCTCTTCCTCGGTCACCACATCTGGCGGCCGGAGCACTTTCAGGGCGACGCTCTGACCGGTGCTGTTCTGCCGAGCCCGAAAGACGATACCGAATGCACCCTCGCCGAGCACATCGAGCAGCCGATAGGCGCCGAAGTCGGCGGGCAGCTGTATTTGCTTCAGCGCCTCGCCCGAGCTGGGCGGGTAATTGGGATCGTGGCCGGATCCGGGCCGCGTATCCGGCTGCGGCTTGACAACGGGGCTCACGGGTGCTTTTGCCAGCCGTAGCAAAACTTCTCGATGGCGTCAACCGGCATTTTTTTAGGCCGTTTTCATCGACTTATGCTCGTCTTTGACGGATCGACGAGGGCGAATTCTAGCGGGGTGGTGGTCTCGTGCTGTGAGGCGAGAGGCGAGGACTTTCGGCTCTCCTCGCGTCCTCGCCTTGCGATGACTGCTGTCCTCTCTGTCAGAGATCAATCTCCCGACCCTTGCGCTCCTCGCGCTCTGCCCGAAGAGCTTGGTCAGGGACACGAGCGCCACGCCGCTCACGCCGCGCACGGCCGGAGAAGCACCTGCGCTGAGGATGCGGGAGACTGCTGAGCTCGATTGAATTTCGATGAGAGTCGCCGCTCCGCCGCATGGCACGCGTGCGGCCATCATGTCGCCCGAAACACAAATGCTCCTTGACCCACCCACAGCCCCCCTCTAGTATTTGAATACCCGGTGCGGCGCTCTCGGTGACGATCACCGTCAGCCGCAGGATTCCGGCCGTATCTTGGGGCGGTGTACGGCGCGCGGCCATGTGCGTCGTCCGCGCGGGATGCGACCTGGCGGCCGCGCATCGATGGTGTGCTGGCGGCGCGTCCGACGTTCGCGGACCGCGTGAGCCGGCGCGGCGTCGCTTCGTCCGCCGCAGGCGCAGGAGCGCGATGGCTGGTGGACACGATCGCGGATGGGTCCGCGGATCGAAGGAGGCTGATGCATGAGAGCTCTGTTCCGTCTCGTCATTTTCTCAGCGCTCGGAATCGTCGCGTGCGACGGTAACCCCGCTCCCGGCGTGAGCTCCGACGCGACCGGCTCCAGCTCGTCGGGGGGCGTCGTGGCCGACGGCACGGGTGGAGCGCCCTCGGGCGGCGTCGGCGGCTCCGGCGGCGCAGGGGGCGGCTCGGGCGGCGTCGGTGCTGCCAGCGGCGGCCAGGCGAGCTCGGGCACGGGCGGAGGCGCGGGCGCCGGCGGCAATGCTGGTGCGGGCGGCGACGCGGGCGGGCAGGGAGGAGCGGTGTCCTTCCCCTCGCTCAAGATCACGAGCGACATGGCGTCCATCGAGTTCACTCCCGTGCTGATCGCCTCGCAGGACTTCTATCCGGGCGAGGCGACCGTCGACTCCGGCGGCATCGTGGGCCTGCTCAACGACGACAGCATCGACCTCGGCACCAACGCGGAGACGCAGACGCTGAGGCAATCGGTGGCTCATCCGAACCTGCGTATCATCTTCACGGTGACGGAGACGTTCTATCGGATCGTCGCGAACCGCGCGGCGGGGATCAGCGCGCTCGCGGATCTCCGCGGGAAGCGGATCGGGACCATCCCGAACACGTCCGCGGCCTATTTCGTCGACAAGTACCTGGGCACCGTGGGCCTCACGGCGGACGACTACACGATTGTGCCCGGAGGTATCTGCATCTCCACGCCTTGCGGGGCGAACACGCTGCCGTCTTTGATGGAGCGGGGCGACGTGGACGCCGTCGCGCTCTGGGAGCCCTCCTCCGAGCTCGCGAAGGAGGTGCTCGGCAGCGACGCCATCGTGTTCCAGGATCGCTCCCTCTACCGCGAGATCGTGAACCTCCACAGCACCGCCGAGAAGCTGGCAGATCCCGAGAAGCGGCGCGGTATCGTCGAGCTCGTGCGAGCGCTCGCGAGGGCGCAGGAGCTCTATCGCACGGAGCCGGAGGCCGTCTGGCCGAGGATCTCGGAGGCGATCGGCATCGAGCCATCCGTGCTCGAGGCGGTCTGGGAAGACGAGCGGTTCCTGGGCACGCTGGTGCCCGACATCCTCGACGTGCTCGAGGAAGAGGAGCCCTGGGTCGCCGCGCAGACCGGCCGCGCCCCGCGCACCCGCGCCGAGCTCGCCCCGCTTGTCGACGACAGCGTGATGAAGGAAGCGCTCGGGCTGCCGTAGGAGCTCAGCCCGCCGGGAACGAGACCGCCGCCCGGGTCGAAGGGGTGTCGGGGTTGGGACAGAGGGTCAGGCGGCCGTCGACGAGGTCGACGGCTGCCCCGCGAGCGGCGCGCGCCGCGCTCTCTGCGTGAGCCGGCGCAGCGAGAGCGCCGCGAGCAGCGCGACCAGCCACGCGAGGCCGTAGGCGGCCGCCGGAGGCATCGCGCCGAGCGCCGCGAGCAGCGCGACGAAGAACGCCGCGAACCCGAACAGGCCGCGCGCGAAGCCCGCGAGCAAGGCCACCGCGGCGGCCGCGCCGTGCCTGGGCAGGGTGAAGCACGGGAGGACGTTGCCCGTGATGGGGACGGCGAGCAGCAGGCCGCTGACGCCCGCGGGCGCGACGCCGGCGCCGCGCATGATGCACCAGGCCATGGCCATCGCGGCCACCACGCGACAGGCGAGCTCGGCGCGCGGAATGGCCGTCGAGGCAGGCGCCTCGCCGAGGCGCGGCAAGGCCAGCGCGCCCAGGGCAGGCGACAGCAGCGCCGCGGCGCAGGCCCACGGCGGGGGCAGCCGCAGCGCGAGCAGCGCTGCCCCCAGCGACAGGAAAGCCGCGTTGGCCGCCAGCAGCGCCGCGCCCCAGCGGAGGCGCGTCGCGCACCAAGCGAAGACGACCCCATGAACGATCGTGGCCGGCAAGCACACCAGCGTCGCGAGCGCGATCGCGCTCGCCCGAGCGGGCGTCTCCTGCAGCAGCACGAAGCCCATGATCGGGCCGACGATCGTCGGCAGTCCAGCGATCGTGCCGCCGACCGCGTGGCCGAGACGTCGCGCCGCCAGCGAGGACAGCAGCACCGATGCGCCCACCAGCGCGAGCTTCAGCAGCACGCCGGCCCGGGCCTCCGTCGATGGCGCTGCAGGACGCGCATGAGTCGCCGGGCCCCTGTAGGGCCACGTTCCATGGGAGACAATGCCGGGAGCTCGCTGAGGGGCGCGGCGCGGGCGGGGGCGCCGCAGGCCGCGGTCGCTGCTCCGGGGAGAGCAGCGGGGCGGGGCCGCGCGGGCTCGCGGGGGCAGGCCTCGGCCTTCGCCTGCGCCCCGCGCGCCCGGTCGCGACGGGCTAGTTCGGAATGCCGTCGTTCTGGCAGGTCAGGCTGCAGCCGTCGCCGTTCACCTTGTTTCCGTCGTCGCACTCCTCGTAGGCGGTCTGGCGGATGCCGTCGCCGCAGTACGGACCGTAGACGCAGCCCGGCGCGCACTTGCCGTAGCCGCCGGTGTTGTTGCCGTCGCCGTCGTCGCACTTCTCGTCGCCGTTGCGGATGCCGTCGCCGCAGCGCGGGCCGAGCACGCAGCCCGGGCCGCACTCGCCGTAACCGCCGTCGTTCTTGCCGTCGTCGCACTTCTCGCCGGCTTGAACGACCCCGTCGCCGCACTGGGCGCCGAGGCGGCAGTTCTTGCTGCAGCCCGTGGCCTCGTTCGGCGGATCGCACTGCTCGCCCCACTCCTCGTCGACCTCGTTGTCGCCGCACTTGGCCGCCGGCGTGCAGTCGGGGAGGCAGCTCCCGTAGACGCCGTCGTTCACGCCGTCATCGCAGGTCTCCGTGCCGTTGACGAGGCCATCGCCGCAGTACGGCCCGTACTGGCAGAGCGCGGTGCACCCGCCGTACTCGCCGCCGTTCTCGGCGGCGCCGAGGTCGCAGTCCTCGTCCGCGGGCTGGACGATGCCGTCGCCGCAGCGCGGCCCGTAGACGCACGCGGGCGCGCACTCGCCGTACCCGCCGTCGTTGATGCCGTCGTCGCACTCCTCGCCGAACTCCGGCTGCAGCTCGCCGTCGCCGCAGTGCGCGCCGAGCCGGCAGCTCTCGCAGCCCGTGTCGGCCGCGCTGTCGCACTCCTCGCCCCACTCCGCGTCGACGTGCTCGTCGCCGCACTTCGGCGCCGGCGTGCAGCCCGGGGCGCAGGTGCCGTAGGTGCCGTCGTTCGCGCCGTCGTCGCACGCGTCGGCGCCGTTCACCACGCCGTCGCCGTAGTACGGCGCGTAGTCGCAGGAGGCGGGGCACCCGCCGTAAGCGCCGGTGTTCAGCCCGTCGCCGAGGTCGCAGTCCTCCTCCCCGTCGAGGACGATGCCGTCGCCGCAGCGCGGCCCGAGCAGGCACGCGGGGCCGCACTGCTCGTACCCGCCGTCGTTCACGCCGTCGTCGCACTGCTCGCCGAGCTCCGGCTGCACGACCCCGTTGCCGCACTGCGCGGCGAGCCGGCAGTTCACGCAGCTCGGGTCGCTGCTGTCGCACTCCTCGCCCCAGTCCCGGTCGACGTGTCGGTCGCCGCACCTCGGCGCCGGCGTGCAGCCCTGGCCGCAGGTGCCGTAGGTGCCGTCGTTCACGCCGTCGTCGCAGGCCTCGGCGCCGTTGACCACGCCGTCGCCGCAGTACGGACCGTAGTGGCAGGAGGCGTCGCACCCGCCGTAGGCGCCGGTGTTCATCCCCTCGCCGAGATCGCAGTCCTCCTCCTCCTGCAGGACGATGCCGTCGCCGCAGCGCGGGCCGTTGACGCACGAGGGCGCGCACTGGCCGTACCCGCCGTCGTTGATGCCGTCGTCGCACTGCTCTCCGAGCTCCGACTGCAGCACGCCGTCGCCGCAGTGCTCGCCGAGCTGGCAGCGCACGCAGCTCGGGTCGCTGCTGTCGCACTCCTCGCCCCACTCCTCGTCGACGTTGCCGTCGCCGCACTTCGGCGCAGGCGTGCAGTTCGGGTTGCAGGTGTCGTAGAAGCCGTCGTTGACGCCGTCGTCGCACCCCTCGCCGCCGTTGACCACGCCGTCGCCGCAGGACGGCCCGATCTCGCACTCCGTCGTGCAGCCGCCGTAGCCGCTCGCGGTGTTGCCGGAGCCGAGATCGCACGCCTCGTACGGCGTGTTGACCTGACCGTCGCCGCAGCGGGGCGGGGCCACGCACCCCCGCGCGCACGCGTTCGAGGTGCTCTCGTAGGTGCTGTTGTTGACGCCGTTGTCGCAGGTCTCGGGGCCGTTCTTCACGCCGTCGCCGCAGTAGGCGCCGAGCTGGCAGTTGTTGCACTCGCCGTAGTCGGTCCCGTTCGCGGTGCCGTCGTCGCACTCCTCGCCCGGCGTGACGACCGGCGGGTCGACCCCGCACTGCGGCGTGCACACCGACGTGCCGGCGCTGAAGCCCGAAAGCGTGAGCTGGTAGTTCGACCCGGTGACGTGGCGCTCGGCCTGGAACACCGCGATCTCGTAGACCTTGCCCGCCTCGAGGTTGAGGTTGACGGTGTAGGGGGCGCGGGTCGGGCAGTTGTTCCCGGTGCAGGGGGTCACGAGGGCGGTGCCGTCGTCCCGGATGGTCACGCTCTCCTCGATGCGCTCGTGGATGCCGCCGATGTCGACGGTCAGCGTGTTCTTGATGAACACCCAGACGTCGTCGTCACCGTAGAAGGTGAGCACCGGGTCGGCCGCGGCGGTGTTCGGGTTGAACTGGAACCAGTACCGGACCTCGCTCGTGAAGTAGAAGTTGTGCCCGGCGTCGCGCGCGTTCTCGTCCCCGGTGGCGAGGAGGCTGCCGAGCGCGTCATCGTCGCCGGGGGGGTCGATGTCCACCGGCCAGAACGGGCTCCGCTCGTACACGAACCTGCCGGGGGTCTGCTCGAGCAGCTCGATCGTGGTGAAGAGCGTCCGGTTGTACGTCTCGTTGTCCCGGTACCACCACTGGAAGTTGGTTTGCCCCGAGGTATAGCCGTTGTTGCGGGCCGGCTCGAAGTAGCCGAGGCCGTACGCGTTCACGGGCTTGCCGTCGGCGTCGAGCGTCGTCTGGACGGTGCCGTCGAGCTGCGCGCCGTCCGAGGGGGTGATCTCGAAGTCGAAGTGCCCGATGGGGTTGGCGTTCAGGCGGGCGTCGCACTGAGCGTTGCTCGTGCTGCGGTTGTAGGTGTCCGGGCACCAGCCGATGAAGTCGCGGAGCACCATCGGCAGCCGCATCTCGGTCGGCGCCACGGTGCAGACGTAGCCCGGCTCCACCGCGCACGTGGCGGAGCAGCCGTCGCCGCTCTCGGTGTTGCCGTCGTCGCACTGCTCGGTCGTGTCGCCGGGCAGGAGGATGCCGTCGCCGCAGATCGAGAGGCACGCGCCGGCCCTGCAGTCGGGCTCGCGCTTGCAGTCCGGCGTGCAGTCGTCGCGCCAGTTGCCGTTGCCGTCGTCGCAGACCTCGGTGCCCTCGACGATGCGGTTGCCGCACTCGGAGTAGCCGGTGCAGTCCTGGGGCTCGAGGTCGTCGCACACCCGGCCGGGCTCGATCCGGCAGGTCTCGTCGCAGCCGTCGCCGCCGTCGGCATTGCCGTCGTCGCACTGCTCGGCGCCGACCTTGACCCCGTCGCCGCAGAGGGTCTTGCACCGGAACCCGACGCGCGAGCAGTCCCACCCGTCCTCGATGGTCTCGCAGTCGGCGCTGCAGCCGTCGCCGTCGGCCGGCTCCTCGCCGTCGTCGCACTGCTCGTCGCCGCCGATCACGCCGTCGCCGCACACGGGCGGCGGGGGCGGGGTGCAGGGGCCGCCGGCCGGCGGGCACGTCCAGCCCACCTCGATCTTGCACTGCGGGGTGCAGCCATCGCCGCCGACGGGGCTCACCCCGCCGCCGTCGTCGCACTGCTCGCCGAGCTGCACCACGCCGTCGCCGCAGAAGGTCCGCTCGGTGCAGGGCTGGCCCGGCCGGCAGTTCCAGCCGTCCTCGAGCTGGCAATCGGCCGTGCAGCCGTCGCCGGACACCGGCGGATCCTCGCCGTCGTCGCACTGCTCGCCGCCGTTCACGCGGCCGTCGCCGCACCGGTAGACGAGGATGCACGCCTCACCCGGCTCGGGGCACACGTACGCCGGGTCCACCGCCTTGCAGTCCGCGCTGCAGCCGTCGCCGCTCGCCGTGTTGCCGTCGTCGCAGATCTCGCCCGGGTCCACCACGCCGTCGCCGCAGCGGATCAGGAGCTCGCAGGGCTGCCCCGGCGTCGGGCAGGTGTAGAACGCCTCCTGCCGGCACAGGCTCGAGCAGCCGTCGCCGCTCGCGGTGTTGCCGTCGTCGCACACCTCGCCGGTCTCCTTGAGGCCGTTGCCGCAGACGGGCAGGCGCGTGCACGGCTGGCCCGGCCGGCTGCACTGATACCCCTCCTCGCGCATGCACGTGGCGCTGCAGCCGTCGCCGGACGCGGGCGGGCTGTCGCCGTCCTCGCACTCCTCCGAGCCGTTCACGCGGCCGTCGCCGCACCAGTACTGGAGGGTGCAGGGCACGCCCGGCGTGGGGCACGTGTAGATCGGCTCCACCGTCTTGCAGTCGGCGCTGCAGCCGTCGCCGCTCGTGTTGTTGCCGTCGTCGCAGACCTCGCCCGGGTTGAGCGCGCCGTCGCCGCACCAGATCAGGAGCTCGCACGGCTGCCCCGGGTTCGGACAGGCGTAGAACGCCTCCTGCCGGCACAGGCTCGAGCAGCCGTCGCCGCCCGCGGTGTTGCCGTCGTCGCACTGCTCGCCGCTCTCGAGGAGCCCGTTGCCGCAGACCGGCAGGAGCTCGCAGGGCTGCCCGGGCCGCTGGCACACGTAGCCCGGCTCGCGCATGCACGTGGCGCTGCAGCCGTCGCCGGACACGGGCGGGTCGTCGCCGTCCTCGCACTGCTCGCCGTTGTTCACGCGGCCGTCGCCGCAGCGATAGAGGAGGGTGCAGGGCACGCCCGGCGTGGGGCACACGTAAAGCGGGTCGAGCACCTTGCAGTCGGCGCTGCAGCCGTCGCCGCCCGACGTGTTGCCGTCGTCGCAGAGCTCGCCGGGGTCCACCCTGCCGTCGCCGCACCGGATGAGCAGCTCGCACGGCTCGCCCGGCGTGGGACAGTTGTAGAAGGACTCTTGCCGGCACAGGCTCGAGCAGCCGTCGCCGCCCACCGCGTTGCCGTCGTCGCAGATCTCGCCGGTCTCCTTGACCCCGTTGCCGCAGACCGGCACGAGCTCGCAGGGCTGCCCGGGCCGAGGGCACACGAAGCCCGGCTCGCGCTTGCAGTCGGCGCTGCAGCCGTCGCCGGACACCTCGTTGCGGTCGTCGCACGTCTCCGAGCCGTTCACCCGGCCGTCGCCGCAGTCGTAGAGCAGCGTGCAGGGCTCGCCCGGCGTCGGACAGACGTACGAGGGGTCGACGAAGTAGCAGTCGGCGCTGCAGCCGTCGCCGTCCGCGGTGTTGCCGTCGTCGCAGAACTCGCCCGGGTCGACGACGCCGTCGCCGCACGCGATGGTCAGCACGCACGGCTGGCCGGGCGCGGGACACTCGCAGTAGGGCTCGAGCTCGCACAGCCCGGAACAGCAGTCGCCGGGCAGGCTGTTGCCGTCGTCGCACGCCTCGCTGGCCTGGTTGATCATGCCGTCGCCGCAGGCGGGCTCCTGCGGCAGCTCGCACTCGGGGGGCGGGTCGTCGCCGGCGCAGGGATCCGGCCGCTCTCCGCCGCTGCCTCCCTGGCCGACGCCGACGCCGAAGTCGCTGCCGCCGCCGCCGCTCTCGCCGGAACCACTCGAATTCGTGCCGGTCCCCGCGCCGCCTGCGCCGGGATCGCCCGTGGAGGGCGCCCCCCCGCCGCAGGCGGCAGCGACTTGCAGCAATCCCACCGCCAAAGCCAGATAAGACGTTCTCAAACTCACGACACACCTCGACGAACACGAGCGGATGCGCTCGGGCAGAAAAGTCGACGACCCTGTTCCAGGGTAGCCCGGGCGCCCTTCACACCTCTAGACGAAAATCACTTCATCCTCCTCCACTCGGCCACATCTGCGCGGCGTCCCGTTCTCGGTGGACGCCACGAGAGCTCCGCTGGCGATTGACGCGCGTTGCGCGACGCAGCGCCGGGTGGGGGCGGTGCTTCCTTTCTGCTGCTGTGGCACGAGCGACCGCGCGGCTTCGCAACCCGGTTCGCGCTTGACATTGGTGCTCCGACCGGAGGTCGCTATTTCGTTTGTGCTCAAATGAAATGAGCGCCCGTAAGTCGCCGCGCTCAGGGCGGAGACCGCTCTCCGAGAGGCGCTTTCGCGGCGCGGTCCCTCGTGCGCGGCGGCCGGCGTGAACGCGGTCAGAGGGCCGGCGCGAGCGGCAGCTCGACCGCGAAGGTGGCGCCCCGCCCCGGGTTCGACGCGGCGCTCACGGCGCCGCCGTGCGCCTCGACGATCGCGCGGACCAGCGCGAGCCCGAGCCCGCTGCCCTGCTCGCGCCCGCGCGTCGTGAAGAAGCGATCGAACGCCCGCGGGAGATCTTCCGCCGAGATGCCGGAGCCGGTGTCGGAGACGCGGATCTCGACGCGCCTGCCCTCGACCACGTCGACGCTCACGTGCACCTTGCCGCCGTCGCCCGAGAACGACGCCGCGTTCTCGAGCAGGTTGCGGAGGACGGACTCGAACCGGTAGGCGACGCAGACGACCCGGGCGCTCGAGGCGCCGGAGACGGTGAAGCGGACCTTGGCGAAGCGCTCGTCGTCGGCCATGGCCACGACGAGCCCCCGCGCGAGCGCGGCGACGTCGACCCGCTCGCGCGCCTCGTGGAGCATCCCGGCCTCGGCGCGGGCGAGCTCCAGGAACTGGCTCACCAGCGTGTCGAGCCGGTCGCTCGACTCCTTGAGCAGCCGCGAGAGCCGCGCGGCCCGCTCGTGCTCGGCCGGCGCCTCGGCGAGCGCGTCGGCGCAGCCGCGGATCGTGGCCACGGGGTTCTTGAGCTCGTGCACGAGGTCCGTGACGAACGCCTCGTTCGCCTTGCGGCGCTCCGCGAGCGCCGCGAGCAGGGCGTTGAACGCCGCGGCCACATCCTGCATCTCGGCCGACCCCTGGAGGGGGAGGTCGGCGCTCGGGGTGGGCTCGTGGATCTTCGCGAGCGCGCGCCGGCGGAGCGCCTCGAGCGGGCGGACGAGCCGGCGCGTGAGCCAGAGGGCGAGCAGCAGCGACAGCGGCAGGGTGATCGCGACGAGGCGCGGCAGCTCGATGCGCAGGTAGAGGAGCGTGGGCGCGAACAGGACGGCGACGACGAGCGCCGTCACCCGGAAGCGCAGCGAGCGGAAGAAGGGGAGCGGGCCGCCCTGCGCCCTCCCGTCACCCACGGAAGGCCTGGAATCGGTCGCCGGCGCCGATCGCGGTCTCGATGCGATCAGAGGTGGTGTCGACCTGCGCGATCGGGCGGACGAGGGCGAGCGCGGCCGTCCCGTCGCGCGCGGGGAGCGTCGCGTGCCCCGCCTCCTCGAACGCGAGCGCGAGCACCTCGAGCAGGGAGGCGTCGTCGTCGACGAGGAGGATGCGTGCCATGCCGCGCTCCCCGATGGTCGCACGGTTCAGCCCGCTTTCACACCGTCGGCCTGCCGGAACAGGATCGCGACGCCGAGGGCCGCCGCGGCGGGGACGAAGAGGTCGCCCGAGGCCGACGCCCTCAGCGGGAAGCCGTTCCCTTCCAGGATCTGCCGCGCGGCGGAGGCGTCGCGCACCGCGACCGTGTAGGCGACGAAGGCCGGGAGCGCCGGGGCTCGCTCGCCCGGCAGGAGCACCTCCAGATCGGCGTCGGCGACGAGGGTGACGCGGGCGCCGTCGAGATCGAAGACCCGCGCCGGGCCGTCGGCGCGCGCCGCGCGGCCGAGGTACGTCGCGTAGCGGCGCTCGACCTCCGGCAGCGCCGCCCGGTCGACGCAGAGCACGGCGTCGACGAGGTCCACGGCGCCGTTCGGATGATCCATGTGGAGCTGCGCCTCGAGCAGCTCCGCGGGCGGGTTCTCCGCGATCGCGAGCCTCCCCTCGGGCGCGCGGCCCGCCCCGGCGTCCTCCGGAGCGCCGCTGTCGAGCTCGATGAAGCGGAGCGCCTCCACCCGCGGTCCTTGTGCGGTGTCCACCGGCCGCCGGACCGCGCTGACGCCCCCGTGGCGGATGCCCTCCGCGCTCAGCCTGCCGGCCGCGGCGTCGGCGTCGGGGGTCTTGAACACGAGGATGTGCACGCCCTGGAAGCGCGCGAGGCACGCGGCGATCCTGGCGACGGTGCCGCGGATGGCCTCGGTGAGCCGCGGCAGGTGCTCGGGAGGCGCCTGAATGGGGACGAGCTTGGCGTCGCTCGGGATCCCGCCGGGGTCGTCGTCCCGGACGCAGCTCACGAGCTCGACGAAGTTGCGCCGGAAGTTGGCGTGGGTGTTCGCGGCGCCGAACGGCCTGGGGGGCTCGCCCTCCCTGGGCGACAGCATGGGGTAGGCGGGCGGCGACAGGCGGAAGCCGAGCCGCCGGTAGAGCTCGAGCCCCTCCTTCATGTCGCTCACCACGTGGCCGACGTGGTGCAGGTGATCGATGTCACGAACCATTCAGGTCACCTCCGCCTCCTTGAGCGTCAGGGGAGCGGGACCGCCGCAGGAGGCATCGGCGGCACGCCCGCCGAGCGTAACGGACGGCGCCGCGGCCCAAGCCGAGATCGCTGTGGCCAACGATGTGCCACGGCCCCATCGCGCGTGGCGCTATGCGGCGCATGTGTGCCTGATGAATTGTGCCAATCGGTAAAATCGAGCCGGTTTTCGCAGCGGCACGAAGTGTGATTGAACAGTGTCGGCGGAAGCTGTGCCTCGGCTACGGCACATTTTTGTCGTCGAGCGCCGGCGTCCTGGGAGAACATCATGCCTTCTTTCTCGCTTTCGAAGGGTTCCTCACTGCTCGCGTTCGTGGTGAGCGCATTTCTCGTGGCCTGCTCGGAGGGTGATCCCGGCGCCGGCGGCGCCGGCGGCGCTGGCGGCGAGGAGACCGGCGGCGGCGGCGCCGGCGGCGAGGCGAGCTGCGACGACGTGCTCGATGACGAGGCGCTCGAGGAGCCGATGTCGATCGTCGTGACGAACGAGCGGAGCACGCCCGTGTATCTGACGCCGGGCGGCTGCGCCCCGGTCGGGTGGTCCGTCGACGGCAAGAGCATGTTCGAGGCCGCGATTCCGACCTGCGAGGGCCTGCACGAGGGTGAGCCCGGCGGGCCCGCGTGCGGGCCGTCGGCGGTGAGGAGACCGGCGGCGGCGGCGCCGGCGGCGAGGCGAGCTGCGACGACGTGCTCGATGACGAGGCGCTCGAGGAGCCGATGTCGATCGTCGTGACGAACGAGCGGAGCACGCCCGTGTATCTGACGCCGGGCGGCTGCGCCCCGGTCGGGTGGTCCGTCGACGGCAAGAGCATGTTCGAGGCCGCGATTCCGACCTGCGAGGGCCTGCACGAGGGTGAGCCCGGCGGGCCCGCGTGCGGGCCGTCGTTCCAGGAGCTCGCGGCCGGCGCGTCGGTCACCGTCGAGTGGCACGGCCGCCTCGCCGAGTCGGTTCCTGTGGTCGACAGCTGCGTCGCTCCTTCGATCTCCGCCGAGCACGAGACGTGCGGCCGCCTCGCGCTCGCCGGCGACGGAGCCCACGAGCTGGAGCTCACGGTCTACCTGGAGCTCGACGAGGAAACGGAGATCGGCACGTCGCCGCTCCCGGCCATCGCCGTGCCCTTCACCCTGCCGACCGAGAGCATCACGGTCACCATCTCGGAAGAAGATCCCTAGTCCCGGCGCTCCTGTCCCGCGGCTCGTGGCCACAGGACAGCCATGCACGCGCGTGCGGGCTCATGCCTCCCGCCGACGAGCGCCGGGCGGGGCCGCGCCGGCTCCGCCGGCTCACTCGTCTGCGGGCGGCTGGGGCAGGCCTGGCAGGCCGTCGATGCTCGCCGCGTTCTTCTCCCGCCGGTACCGCGAGAGGCCCTCTGGCCCCTTGCGC
Source organism: Sorangium cellulosum So0157-2 (assembly GCF_000418325.1). Taxonomy (GTDB): domain Bacteria; phylum Myxococcota_A; class Polyangia; order Polyangiales; family Polyangiaceae; genus Sorangium; species Sorangium cellulosum_D. Next base: position 8,542,201 of record NC_021658.1, on the reverse strand, counting down.
TCCGCCCATTTCGACAGCGTGTCACGCTCTTCCTCGTAGGCCATGCGCGGCACGGCGTATCCGCACGACGTGGCGACGCGCTCGAGCGCGACGCGGATCACCGACCGGACGCCCGGGAGCTGCGGAAAGAGGCCCGCGAGCGCGCCGAAGCGCGGGTCGCCGGGGAAGACCGGCTCGCCGCGGCCGTACAGGCGCACGATGCGGGGCGGGCCCGAGAACGCGCAGAACATCAGCGTGATGCGCCCGTTGTCGCGGAGGTGCGCGATGGTCTCGACGCCGCTGCCGGTGAGGTCGAGGTAGGCCACGGTCCGGGGGTCGACGACGCGGAAGGTGTCGTGCCCCTTCGGCGACAGGTTGACGTGCCCGCCGCTGCCCGAGGGGGCGGAGGCGACGAAGAAGAGGTGTTGCTCGGCGATGAAGCCGGTGAGGTCGTCGTCCAGCTCGGAGAAGGTCTTTCCCATGGATCCTCGGGGACAGGCGCGCGAGCGCGGTCATTGCGCAGGGGAGCCGCGCCGTGCGCCGTTCAGGGGCTCAGATCGCCGTTGAACGTGAAGCCGGTGCCCAGCGGGATCATGATGCGCTGGATGATCGGCAGGTTGACGTGCGCGCGCTGCGCGCCGTTGTCCAGGCCGCGCCCCGTGCAGCCGGAGAACGCGACATGGATCGCGCCCTTGCCGGCGGCGTCCTCCACGAGCAACACCGCATCTGCCGGGGGCGGCGCAGGCGGGTGCAGGCACTGCTTGGGGTCGACATCGGGGTTGGGCCCGGGCCTCGACGCGTTGAGGGCGGCGGCCAGCGCGGCCGCGTCTCGCCCGGACAGGCGCGCGGAGGTCCGCAGCACGTCGCCCCTCGGGCCGTAGTAGCAGATCGAGATCGATGCCGGGTCGCCAGGCGCCATCGCCGCGCGCGCGCCGGGGTGCGCCGCCTTGGGAGGGCGCCTGTCAGGGCAGCCGTTGTGATCGACGCTGACGAGCTGCGCGCTGTCGAGGATCCGGCGGGCGATCTCGGGATCGTGGGTCCGGACCGAGATCAGGATCTGCCGCGACGGGATCCTCAGCCAGCCGAAATGGCGGCCGTCCGCGCCCCGCCCCTCCGTGCGCTCGGCGCTCACGCCGCCGAGCGACACGTCGCGGCGCGTGAACTCCGGGCCCTTCTTCACCTCTTCCGGCGCATCGGCGCCGATCTGCGCGACCTGCTTCGTCGGCTTCTCCGGCGTCAGGCACCCGAGCTGGTACACCTGTGCCCGGACGACGGTGGGCCTGTCGCTCATGTTGCAGCCGTAGTCGTTGACGGCCCAGTCGGCCGGGACCTCGATCTGCACGCCGAGGGAGCTCTCGAACCGCCACCCCGCGGCGGCCCCCGGCGGCGTCGCGGCCGGCGCGGCGCTGGCCGCGGGCGCGGCGCCGGCGCTCGCCGCGGCGCTGGCGATCGGTCTGGCCTCGACAGCGGCCGTCCCTGACCGGTCCGGTGCGGCGCGCGTGCAGCCCGCGATCCCCGGCCCGAGCGCGCCGGCCGCGAGCACCCCCGTCAGGGCGCATGCGGCCGGGCGCCACCGCCGGACCGGGCGCCGCTGCCGCGGCGGCGCGTCGCGGTCGCCCCCGCCGGCTCCGGTCCACTCGCGCGCTCTCGTTTCGCCTTCTCGATCTGCGTTGGCCATCGCTGCCTCTCACCGTCCGCGCGGCGGAGCGGAACCGCCGCGTACCCCCACCTACGCACGCGCTCCTGCATCGATCTACACGAAAAGCGGAGTCCGTGCCGTTCGTCCGGCAGCCTCATCCGTCCGTGCCGGGCCGGCCGACGAGCCAGGGGAGCGCCCCCCGGACGAATCGGTGCATCTGCTCCGACGCCATCGGGGTGTGATCGCAGACATCCGCGCCGCAATCGTATCGTGTCGGTTGAATGGCGCGCTCGCTCCGTGATGCGTCGAGATCGCCGCGCTGCCCATGGGCCACCCCTCTCGATAGATGTCCGGACAACGCGATCCAGCCCCAGGCTGCGCGCCTTGACCCCCATTCCTGGACCCATATAGTCAGCTGGACGGTCGGGCTGCACACAATCCGTGTCTGCCATGCCGTCGAGCACGCGACCGCGGCAGCGCGCGGGTCGTGGACGTGTGCGCTGTTCACGCATCGACCATCATCACGATCTAGGAGGCTCGAATGGAACACCTGATTCGGCAGATCGCCCAGGACCGTCTCTGGAACCAGTGGGTCGCGGCCAACTCGGCCGGTGAAGCGACCCTCGACGCCGGCTGCATCTCGAGGAAGGACGGCTGCATCTCGAAGAAGGCCGGCTGCATCAGCTGACAGGGCCACCCGGGTCGGCGAGCGAGGCGGAGCCCCATCGCTGTTGCGGGCTCCTGCCTCGCTCGCGGCCGCCCGGACCCAGGGGAACAACGCTTCTCGATGGCCCGCCCGGCCGTCTTCCGGAGTCGACCGATGGACGCCCAACGACAGACGCTCGCCGCGATGATCGAAGAGGTCAGGGACATCCCGATCTACCGCACGTCCATCGAGGCGGGCTCGTTCCCGATCCTCGAGAAGCCGGAGATCGCCAGAGGCTTCCCGGACAACTGGATGACCCCGAGGCTCGCCGCGGCGCTCGAGGCCGGCGAGGCGGAGCTCGTGCTCTCGACCGGGACCAACCACGCGCGGATGCAGATCATCCGCCCGCCCTTCTTCCTGCTCAGGTCCTATTACCAGCTGTGGAGCGAGCACCCCGACATCGCCGTCACCTGGCGGCAGGGCTGCCAGCGCGTCTCGCTCACCACCGTGCTGGCGACCGAGCACGTGGCGCGGCTCGGCGCGAAGCGGCGCGCCGCCCCGGCGCCGGCGCACCCGAGCCTCGAGGAGCGCCGGCTCGACGAGCGGACGCTCTACCTCAACCTGCGGCTCGACCCGGCGCTCTGGGAGCGCAGCGACGTGGAGCGCATGCTGGGCGAGATGACCGCCGTCCAAACCGCGCATCCGCGAGGCTCATACCACCTCGACTGCGACAGCTACCACCTCGCTCACCTCGTTCGAAAGGCCCTCTCTTCGGGCGCGTGGCAGCGCTTCCCGAGGCCGGCCAGCATCGTCCACGCCTACGAATACACGCCGACGAACGTGCGCCGGTTCCTCCAGCAGCGCTTCGACTGCCCGATCATCGACCTGTTCGGCAGCACCGAGCTCGGATATCTGTATTACAGCGATCGTCACGGGCGGTACTGGCCCTACCTCGACAAGATGCACCTCGAGCTGATCCCGATCGAGGACGGCAGCGCGATCTACAGCCTCATCGTGTCGAGCGTGCGCAACCCCCACATGCCGCTGATCCGCTATCGCTCGGGCGACTGCGCCGAGACGGTCGACGGCTCGCCCGACCCGCTCCGCATCCGGCGGTTCTGCGGGCGCGAGCGAGAGCTGCTGCGGCTCGGGCGCGGCGGCCTGCTCTCCCAGGCCCACCTCGACGACTGGATCGCCGCGTCCGCGCCGTCCATCTTCGTCTACCAGCTCCGCCCGAGCGGCCCCGAGGAGGCGCGGCTCCTGTACACCACGTTCGACGAAAGGCCCATCGCGGCGGCCGCGGCGCGCGCGCTGCGACAGGCGATCTCGGACGGCGCCGGGCTCGACTGCGCGCTCGAGCACCGCGAGCACATCGCGATCGGCAAGTCCGGGAAATACGCATGGCTGCTGCAGGAGACCGAGACCACGGAGCGAGGTGACGTATGAAGATGGATGAGCCCAGGGTGACGGCCGCCGCGCTGAAGGCGTTGCTCGACGACGCCTTCTTCTCCGGGGTCGTGCGGCACTTCGCGCGGACCACCGGCGAGGAGCCGGCGTACGTCGAGCGTCAGGTCATCGAGTGTCTGAGGTACCTGCACCTGGTCTCGCGCTACCCGGAGCGGCTGGCCGGGCTGTTCCTGCCCGTGGAGCAGGCGATCGACGAGGTCTGGCACTACCTGATCTTGCAGACGCGGGAGTACCGCGAGCTGTGCGAGGAGCGCCTGCCGGGGCGCTTCTTCATCCACCACCGCAGCTTGCCGTACGAGGATTACCAGGAGACGCAGCCCAGCCGGGAGCAGGCGCTCGAGGAGGCGCTGCGCTGGCTTCCGCTCTACCGCGCGGAGTTCGGCCCCTTCGACGAGGGCGCGCTGCCCCACTGGACGATGGTGCGTTTCCTGAGCGAGCGCCTCGGCCTGTCCCTGGACGCCATCGCTGCGCTCGAGGCGGAAGGCGAGCCCGCGCGGCCCGGCGCGGAGCGCGCCCGTTGATCCGCCGAGCGCTCGCCGCCGCGCCGGCCGCGTCCGTCAACACGGCCGTCCTGCTGCTGTGTCAGGTCGTCGGGATCGCCGGCGTGGTCTCGATCCAGTTCGTCGGCAGCGTGGTGGGCGAGCGGCTCGCGAGGGACATGCGGCTCGCGACCGTGCCGGTGGCCGTGCTGGTGCTGTCCTCGGCGCTGGGCACCTGGCCGGCGAGCCAGCTGATGCGGCGCTTCGGGCGCCGGCCCTGCTTCATCGCCGCGGCGCTCCTGTCCGCCGGCTGCCTCGCGCTCGCCGCGCGCGGGGTGGAGACCTCGGACTTCGCGCTGTTCTGCACGGCGGTCCTCGGCGTCGGGCTGCACGGCGCCTTCGTGCAGCACTATCGCTTCGCGATCCTCGAAGGGCAGCCGAGCGGCCGCGCGCCGCGCCTGCTGACGATGATCCAGCTCGCCAGCGCGGCGGGCATCCTCCCCGGCATCTCGCTGTTCGGCCTGCTGGAGGGGCGGACGTCCAGCACCATGCCGACTACCCTGCTGATCCTGGCGGCGCTCCAGGCGATCTCGGCGCTCTCGTTCGCGGCGTACCGGCCGCAGGAGGCGCTCGCCGCCGGGGCCTCCGCCGCGCCCGACGCGCGCGCGCGCGCCATGTACTGGCCGATGGTCGCCATGGGCGCCGGCGCCTTCCTGGTGATGAGCCTGATCATGGTGCCGACGCCCTTGCAGATGTGCGGCGTCGAGCAGCGCTCGGTCAAGGAGGCGAGCTGGGTGATCGAGGTGCACCTCCTGAGCATGTACCTGCCGTCGCTCTCGGTCGGCGCCCTGCTCAAGCGGATGTCGATCGCGACGCTCCAGGGCGTCGGGCTCGGGTTCCTGCTCGTGGGCTTCATGATCAGCTGGGTTCCGGGGTTCGAAGGGCACCTCGTCGGCCTCTCGCTCGTCGGGATCGGGTGGTGTTATGTGTTCGTGACCGCGACGACCCTGGTCGCGCGCAGCCGCTCGGGCGCCGAGCGCTTTCGCGCGCAGGGCGTCAACGATCTCTGCGTATTTGCCGGGAGCGGCGCGGCGTCGCTCTCGTCCGGAGCGCTCCTGTCGGCGCTGGGGTGGAGCGGCCTGCTGCACCTCGGCGTGGTGCTGGTCGTGAGCTTGATGGCGCTCGCCTGGAACGTCCACCGGGGCTGAAGGCCGTCGCCCGGGGCGGCGCCGCGCCGCACGCATCATCGCAAACGCCGCGCGGGGCGAGCTGCGCCGCGCGCACATCCGTGTCCGGAGGGAGGCGAACATCATGTCCGAGGTGGAGTCGAATCGTTCGGGAGGCGGCGCGGCGCCCATGGGCCGCTTCGATGCGGTGGTGGTCGGCGCCGGGTTCGCGGGGCTGTACATGCTTTACCGCCTGCGCCAGCTCGGCCTCTCGGCGCGGGTCTACGAGGCGGGCAGCGGGGTGGGCGGCACGTGGTTCTGGAACCGCTACCCGGGCGCGCGCTGCGACATCCCCAGCATGGACTACTCCTATTCGTTCTCGCCCGAGCTCCAACAAGAGTGGAAGTGGACCGAGCGTTACGCCACCCAGCCGGAGATCCTGCGCTATCTCGAGCACGTCGCGGACAGGTTCGAGCTCCGCCGGGACATCCAGCTCGGGACGCGCGTGACCGCGGCCGCGTTCGACGAGGGGACGGGCCGGTGGGTCCTCCGGACCGGCGACGGCGCGAGCGTGTCCGCCGGGTTCCTGATCATGGCCACGGGCTGCTTGTCCGCGGCGAAGACGCCCGATCTCCCGGGGATCGAGCGCTTCCAGGGCGAGCGGTACCACACGAGCCGCTGGCCGCACGGAGGCGTCGACCTCCGCGGCAAGCGCGTCGGCGTCCTCGGCACCGGCTCGTCCGGCGTCCAGGTCATCCCCGTCATCGCCGAGCAGGCGGCCCGCCTCTTCGTGTTCCAGCGGACCCCGTGCTTCAGCGTGCCGGCGCGCAACGCGCCCCTGGACCCGGCCTACGAAGCGTCGATGAAGGCGAGCTACGCCGAGTACAGGCGCAAGGCCCGAGAGACGCGCGCCGGGGTCGTCATGGAGGTCAACCCGAAGTCCGCGCTGGAGGTGTCGCCCGAGGAGCGGGAGCGCGCGTACAAGGCGCGCTGGGAGCAGGGCGGCACGTCCTTCCTCGTCACGTTCTCGGACGTGATGCGCTCCCGCGAGGCCAACGAGACGGCCGCCGAGTTCGTCCGGTCCCAGATCCGCGCGACGGTCCGCGACCCCGCGGTCGCCGAGGCGCTGTGCCCGCGAGGATACCCGCTCGGCACCCGGCGCCTCTGCGTCGATACCCGCTATTACGAGGCGTTCAACCGGGACAACGTCGTCCTTGTCGACCTGAGGGCGTCGCCGATCGAGGAGATCACGGAGCGGGGGCTCCGGACGCGGAGCGCGGAGCACGCGCTGGATTGCCTCGTGTTCGCGACGGGCTTCGACGCGATGACGGGCGCCCTGACCCGCATCGACCTCCGGGGCAGGGGCGGCGCGTCGCTGAAGCAGCGGTGGGCCGACGGCCCGCGCACGTACCTCGGCATCGCCGTCGCCGGATTCCCGAACCTGTTCACCATCACCGGCCCGGGCAGCCCGTCGGTGTTCAGCAACGCGATCGTCTCCATCGAGCAGCACGTGGAGTGGATCGCCGACTGCATCGCGTACCTGCGCGCGCGCGGCCTCGAGCGCATCGAGGCCACCGCCGAGGCGGAGGAGAGGTGGGTCGCGCACGTCAAGGAGGTGGCCGACGGCACGCTCTATCCACTGGCCAATTCCTGGTACATCGGGGCCAACATCCCTGGCAAGCCGCGCGTCCTCATGCCGTATGCCGGCGGCGTCGGGGCCTACAGGAAGCGGTGCGAGGAGGTCGCGGCCCAGGGGTACGCGGGCTTCGCGCTGGCGAAGGCGGGGTGAACGTCGTGCGAGCGCCGCGCACCGGAGGCGCCACGACGCCACGACGCCACGACGCCACGACCGGGCGCGCTCTGCGCGAGTTTGGCATGAATAATGCATTAAATGCATTGGCTGCCGCCGACCCGGGCTCGAGCCAGGGTCCAACGCGCCTGATTGGACATGCTTCTCGTGGACGCTACGACGTTGAACGGCAGGTACACCCTTGGCCGGCTGATCGGCAAAGGGGGGATGGGGGCCGTTTACGAGGCCGATGACGTCGCGCTGCAGCGCCGCGTCGCCGTGAAGGTCCTCTCCCCGGAGCTCGCCCGCGGCCGGTCCGCCCTGAGCCGGTTCGAGCGCGAGGCGCGGGCCGCGAGCGCCATCCAGACCGAGCACATCGTCCGCGTGCTCGACGCCGGCGTGGATCAGGCGACGGGCTCGCCGTTCCTGGTCATGGAGCTCCTCCGCGGCGAGGACCTCGCGCACCTCCTCGACCGCCTCGGCCCGCTGCCCCCCAGGCTCGCGCTCCGGATCGTGGCCCAGGCGTGCGTCGGCCTGGAGCGGGCGCACGAAGCCGGGGTCGTGCACCGGGACATCAAGCCGGCCAACCTGTTCCTCGCGCGGCGCGAGGGAGGCGGCGGGCTCGTCGTCAAGCTGCTCGACTTCGGCGTCGCGAAGATCCAGCCAGCCCACGATCCTCGCCGGGATACCACGGGGCTCACGTGGTCCGGACACGTGCTCGGGACGCCGCGCTACATGTCCCCCGAGCAGGCGCGGGGCATCAAGGACATCGATCATCGGACCGACCTCTGGTCGCTCGGGGTCGTGCTCTACCGCGCGCTGGCCGGTCGAACGCCGACCGAGGACGTCACGTCGGTCGGCGAGCTCATCACCGCCCTTGTCGCCGACCTGCCCGCGCCGGTCCAGGACTTCGCGCCGTGGATCCCGCCCGAGGTCGCCGCGGTCATCGACGGCGCGCTCCAGTACCAGCCGGCCGACCGGTATCCGAGCGCCTCGGCGATGCGCGACGCCCTCCTGCCGCTGCTCGGCGAGGACCCTCTCTCGCTGGACGAGAGCCTGCTCATCCCCCTGGCGCCGTCCGAGCGCCTCACGGTCGCCCCGCGGTTCGAGCCGCGGGTGAGGGCGCGCCCGCCCCGGCGGCCGACGCGCGGCGCGCAGCGGTGGAAGGACCTCCCGCTGGACAGCGGGACCGCGACCCCGGACGAGCGGACGCTCAGCCGGGACTACGGCGTCCTCGGCGAGCGGACGCTCAGCCGGGACTACGGCGCTCACGGCGAGCGGGCGCCCGGCCTGAACCGCGGCGCTCACGGCGAGCGGGCGCTCGGCCGGGACCACCGCGCCGACGCGCGACCGGAGCGACCGCCGAGCGAGCCCGCGCCGCCGCCGCACCGGGACCGGACCAGGCTGTGGCTCTCCGCCTTCGCGCTGCTCTCCGCGGGCCTCGGCGGGGCCGCGATGCCCTGGCTGGCCGGCGCGCCCGGCGCGGCGTCCACCGGGGTGCTGCACGCGATCCGCGGCGCGCTGGAGGCGCCCGCGGTCGAGCGCCCGGCGCCCTCGCCGATGCCCGAGGCGTCCCCGTTCGCGCGCCGGATCGGGCGGGCGATCGCCCCCGGGGAGGCCTCGGCGGAGATCGACGGGGCGCCCGCGGCGCGGAAGGACGGCATGGCGGCGCTGCCCGGGATCCCGGGGGAGGTCCACGACGTCCTGAAGGGCGACGTGGAGCCCGAGGTCATCGTCGCCGACGCCGCCGCGGCGAAGCGGAAGCAGGTATCGCGCCGGGCTTCCGGGAGCCCGGCGAGGAAACCTCGGCCCGCAGCGGCGGCGAGCGCGGCGCCTGCCGCGGCGCCGCCCCCCGAGGACGCGAGCAGCCCGCTCCTCCCCCGGCGCTTCGAATAGCCGGCGTCGACCGTCGCGTCGTGTCAGCGGAAGTCGTCGACGTTCATGTTGTACCGCCGGATCCACCGGTGCACCTGCGCGCGATCTCTCCCGAGCTCGCGCGCTACCGCGGCGACGTTGCCCCGCTGCTGCACCAGGAGCTCCCGCAGCACCTTCTCGTCCGGGCAGGCCCGCGGGGGCAGCGTCCCCCGCAGCGCGTCGGCGCCCTCGCGGGCCGAGGGCGCCGCCTCGTCCTCCAGGGCCAGCGTGGCGCGGGCCTCGTCCGGCGGCGGCGGCTGCGACGCCGAGCTCCGGGCGCCGTAGCTCCGCATCCGGTCCCGGATCTCGTCGCTGAGGTCCTCGACGTCGAGCTCGTCGCTGCGCGCCCTGGCGGCCCAGCGCTTGATGAGCGCCTCGAGCTCCCGCACGTTGTAGGGAAAATCGTGGTGGAGCAGGCCCGCCATGAACGCCATGCTGGGGCGCGCCTCGGGCCGACCGTGGCGCCTCGCGAGCGCGACGCACAGCGAGAAGACGTCTTCCTTGCGCTCGCGCAGGGGGGGCAGCGTGATGCTGAGCTCGTTCAGGCGGGCGAACAGGTCGGCGCGGAAGGCGCCCGCCTGCTGGAGCGCGTCGAGGTCGCGGTGGGTGGCGGCGATGATCCGCACGTCGACCTGCTCGGGCTGCGACGCGCCGAGCGGCGTGACCTCCTTCGACTGGATCACCCGGAGGAGCTTCGCCTGGGCTTCGAGCGGCATATCCCCGATCTCGTCGAGCAGGAGCGTGCCCTGGTGGGCGGCGCGGAGGATGCCCACCCGGTCGCGGTCGGCGCCCGAGAAGGCGCCGCGCCGGTGTCCGAAGAGCTCCCCCTCGATGAGCGCGGCGGGGATCGCCGCGCAGTTGACGACCTGGAGCGGCCCGCGCCTGCCGCTCCAGTCGTGGAGCTGCTCGGCGAAGATCTCCTTTCCGGTCCCGCTCTCGCCGAGGATCAGCACCGACAGCTCGCTGCGCGCGATCTCGCGCAGGCTCCCGGCGAGGCGCTGGCTCTGGTAGCCGCCGACGATCCGGCTCGTCGAGGCGCGCGGCCGGGGCCTCGCCGGCGCGTCCGGATCGTCGAGATAGGCGCCGTCGATGCGGTAATGGGCGTAGCTCTCGGCGTCGCTCTCGACGAACTTGAAGATGGCGTCGCCGATCCGGATCTCGTCGAGGTGCGCGAGGACGGCCTCGGCGACGAACTCGCCGTTGTGCAGCGTGCCGTTGCGGCCGCCGAGATCGAAGAGCTGCCAGGCGCCCCCGCGCCGCTCGATGCGGGCGTGCAGGCGCGACGCGGTGCGCGTCGGTACGCAGATGTCCGCGCTCGGGTCGCGGCCGAGGACCGAGCCCGACTCGGGCAGGGCGTACGCCGGGCGAAACTGCTCGTAATTGGGCGCATAGAGCAGCACGATGCCCGCCCCCGAGCTCACGGGTCCGGTAACCGGCGTGCAAATTTGCATTGATGCTGTGGTGCCGAGGCTCTTCGTCGACGGCCATCTATCGCCGGGCATCGCGTGGACGATGCTACCAAAGCTCCTCCCCGCGCGCGCGCTTTGTTCCGTCCGGATCACGCGCTCACGGCGTCGTTCCTGTGCGGCACCGCGGCAGGTTCTCATTCCGGGTGAAACCCGGGGATGGGCATCGATGCTCGCCGAGGCGGGCTGAGCTGCGACGCTGCCCCGGAGTGGCAAGGTGCGGGGATCGGCGCGCGCCGGGGAGCGAGCGGTCCGGCGAACGCCTCGACGGCGCCGGTAGGACGACGTTCTCCCCGGCGAGCAGCTTGCCGAGCACGAGCAGGGGCGCGGCGCCGAGGGGGCGCGGCGAGCGCGGGCCGCGCAGGCCGTGGCCGCCGGGCGCGACCCGCGGACCGCGGCGCCGAGGGGGCGCGCGGCGCGCGGCGCGCCCCCTCGGCCCCACGACGCCGTGTTACGGCGTGAACTCGGCCTTGCGCAGGGGAGTGCCCACGCTGCCCGCGGTATAGAACACGAACAGGCCGCTGCCGCCCCTGATGACCGCCGGGCCGCCCACGCCGCTGGTGGTCGTCACCGCGCCGGAGCACGCGTTCCCGCTGTTTGCGCCGTCGACCTTGATCGCGGTCCAGGAGGAGCCGTTGAGCCAAGCCGCGCGGAGCGTATGGTTGGTCTCGTCGGTATAGAAGACGTAGGGCGCTCTCCAGTCGAGGAGGTCCTCGCCATAGCTGATGGCATCGATACCATAGCCGATATGCCCGCTGGTCGCGCCGCTCGCTATGCCGCCCGTGCCGTCGATGACGCTGAACGTGAAGGTGGTCCCGTCAAAATCGGCGACGCGCAGGTTCTTCTGTGTCTCGTTGAGGTAGAAGACCTTGAGGTCGAAGCCGCCCAACAGAGTGCCGTACGTCGTGACCGCGATGTCCCCACCGACGTTATCAGTCGTCCGCCCGTTGGCGCCTCCGTCTCCGTCGAGCACGGAGAGGCTCCAGCTCGTACCGTTCGTGGTGACGGCCTGGCGGACGTTGACGCCAGCGCCGCCGAATGAACGGTAAAAGACCCGCAGCTTCCCGTCATGGACGACGGGCCTGGGTTTGCTGATCCCGCCGATGTTGTCGACGAGCTGGTAGCTCCATGTCGACCCGTCATAGACGGCGACGCGGAGCACCCGGTCGCTGCCCGCAAAGCCGTCCGTCGCGTAGAAGATGAAGAGCTTGTCGTCGAAGACGATCGCGGCGGGCTCGGCGCCTATGGTTGCGTGGATGTTCTCGCCGTTTCCGTCGACGCCGATATCGGTCCAGGCGCCGGTGTTGGTGGTCTTGTACGCGACCCTCAGATCCCCGTGGAAGTGGTCCACATAAGGGAAGTAGAAGGTGGTGCCGTAGGTCGCCGCTTTCCCTGCCAAGTTCAACCCGGCGTGCTGGCCGGGCAGCGCCGGATCGCCCGCGAGGGTCAGATGGCTCCACATCGTCTGATGGGTGTCCGTCGTGTTGGCCACGCGCAGCGGATTGATGCCCTGCTGTTGCCAGAAGCTGTAAAACACGTGAGGTCTGCCGCTGTACGACGCAGCCTGGAGGCTCCCCCCATCCACGGCGCTGTTGACGAACGTGCTGCATGTCCATCCCGCGCTCGCTTCGCTCGCCCCCGCCGCGAGCGTGAGCAGGCCGCTCAGCGCTGCCGCGCCGATAGCGACGAGGCGATGGGTCCTGCGTTCGATCCGGGCAGTCAATGAAGACATGTTCATTCTATCCTATTGTCATGGATTGAAGACACACGGCCGAGCGCGTGAGAACGCATCTCGGTGCGCTGGCCGAGGGCAGCGCACCTCGCCGGTCGCGCCGCTCAAGCAGCGGGCGTGCCATCGTCGCATCCACGAGCCGGCGCTGGGATGACGGATGGATGTCCGTCGCTCTCGATGCGGCGCAGGCCTGCGGGGATGCGCTGTCCTGCGTGACAAACGGCTCAGCGACCGTGACGTGTCACCGTGAAGGCTGCCTGGCACGGTGAGGCGGTGCCATGGCACAGGCAGGGCGTGCCATGGCACGCCCTGCCGGCTTGCCTCTCGACGTGGGGCGACGGGCGAGCGGCCGATCTCGGCGGCAGCGCCGGCGTCCAGGCATCCAGCGGGCGCCGCGCCCCGCCCCGGGCCGACGCCGCGCCCCGGGCCGACGCTTGGCCCCGAGGACGGCCACGTCGGCCCGCCCCGCGCCGCCCACGCGCCCCGCGCCGCACCCACGCCGGCGCCCTCGCCAGCCTATTGCAGGGCCCCACGCTTTGGCCGCACCATGCGTGGCGTGGCCTGGGGAGAGGCACGGCGCGGCGCAGCGCAGCCCTGCCCGGCATCGCGGGGGGTAAGGCAATCTTGTTGATCTCGGCGACGACGGTCCCTTCGAGGAGCTCCGTGACCACCCCGTCCCTCCACGGCCGCGCGCCCGCCGAGCGCCTCGTCGCGGGATCATGAGCGCCTCCGCCCCGCCGCTCCCGGCCTCGATGGCCCCGTTCCTCGGCAGCTTCCGCGAGGTGCTCCGCGTCCTCGAGCGCACCCCCGGCTTCGTCCTGCTCCCCGTCGAGATCCCCGGCCCGGACGTGGCCCGCGCGCTCGGCGACTTCCTCACCCGCGAGGGGCGCCGCGCGCTCGTCATCGAGCCGCGCCGCGACGAGGCCACCTGGAAGGACCTCGTCTCCGCGCTCTACAAGGCGGAGCCCGAGCCGCGCGGCGTCGTCGTCCTCGTCGGCTCCGACCCCCCGCCGGCGGCCGCGCGCGAGGGCCTCCGGCTCCTCAACCAGCACCAGCGGCACGACACGCTGTCGAGCCGCCTCGGCTGCCCCCTGCTCTGGTGCGGCCCGCCGGCCTTCCTCGCCCTCTGCCGCGAGGAGGCGCCCGACTTCTGGGCCATCCGCACCCCCGAGATCCGCCTCGCCGACGAGCCCTCGCCCGGCGCCCCCGAGCCGCGCGCCCTCGAGATCGCCGCCCACCGCCCGGGCGCCGCCGCGTGCTCGCTGCGCGCCGCGCCGCAGGGCGCGGCCGAGCCCGCGGCGGAGCTGCTCCTCCGCCAGGCCACCGCCGAGCGGCGCCGCGGCCACGCCGTCGCCGCGGCGGCGACCCTCGGCGCCCTGCTCGCGCGCCCCGGCGCCGCGCCGGCCCTGCGCCTGCGTGCCCAGCTCGAGATGGCCGGCCTGCTCGAGGACGGCGGCGACCTCGCGGCCGCCGAGGCGAGCTACCGCGAGGCGCTCGCGCTCGCGCGCCAGGTCGAGGACCGCGAGGCCGAGGCCCGCGCCCTGATCGGCGCCTTCGGGATCGCCGCGCGCACCGGCCGCGCCGCCGAGGCCGAGGCGCCGCTCGCCGAGGCGCGCGCCATCGCCGAGCGGCTCGGCGACCGCGCCCTCGAGGCGTCCGCCGTGGCCGCCCAGGCGCTCGCCGCGACCGGCCGGCACGACGCCCAGAAGGGCCGCGAGCGCATCTCGGAGGCCAAGGCCCTCTACGCCGCGGACCCGCAGAAGGACGCGGCCTCCGGCGGGGGCCCGGGCGCCGAGCGGGACGTCGGGCACGTGGACGTGCTCGTCGTCACGGCGCACAAGGACGAGCTCGACGCGGTCCTCGCCGAGGGCGCGGCCGGCGACGGCGAGGCCGGCGACCGGGGGTGGCGCGAGCGCCGGGACCTCGGCGGCCTCCGCTACTACCGGCGCACGCTCCCGAGCGCGCGCGGCGGCCTGCTCGTCGTGGCCGCCGCGTGGATCGGCGAGGCGGGGCAGCGCACCGCCGTCATCCGCGGGCAGCACCTGCTCGCCGAGCTCGATCCCGCCTGCCTCGCGATGTGCGGCGCCTGCGCCGGCGATCCGAGGAAGGTGTCGCCGGGCGACGTGATCGTCGCCGACCAGCTCTACAGCTTCGACCACGGCAAGCGGGCCGCGCCGCCGGGCGGCGAGGCGGAGCTCTTCCACGACCTCTGCACCTTCAACCTCCAGGCCGCGTGGAAGATGGACGCCGCCTACCTCGCGCGCGAGCTCGACCTCTCGGCGCTCTCCCGCGCGCGCCCGCCCTCCCGGGCGGCCGCGCGGCGCTGGCTCCTGCACGCGCTGTACGCGCACGAGGCCGAGGGCGGGCCGACGCCCGTGGCGCACCCGGACCGGCGGCGCGCCTGCCCGGCGTGGACCGCGCGGCTCAAGGAGGCCCTCGAGGACGGCCTCGTCTCGATGAAGGGCGGCGCCCTCGCCCTCACCGGCGCGGGGCGCGAGAAGGTGCTCGAGGAGCGGCTGCTCTACCCCGACGCGCTGCCGGCCGACCCGCCGCTCCGCGTGCACGTCGGCGCGATCGCCAGCTTCTCGGCGGCGCTCGGCGACCCGGACATCTGGGACCGGCTCCAGCGGGTCGTGCCGGGCACGCTCGGCCTCCTCGCCGGGGGCGCGGCCCTCGGCGACCTCGCGGCGCGCTTCCAGCGGCGCTCGATCCTGATGCGGGCGGTGGCCGACCCCGCCGGGCGCGACGGGCGCGACGGTGAAGACGGCCTGCGCGCCTTCGCCTGCCGCGCCTCGGCGGCCGCGCTGCTCGCGTTCCTGCAGCAGCACCTCGCGCCCGAGCCGCGGATCGAGCGCGCCTCCGCGCCGGATCTGCGCGAGCCGGCCGACGACGGCGAGCGCCCCCACGGCGAGCGCGAGCGCGTGTTCGACGACCGGCGGGACAGCTTCCTCGACCGCGTCGAGCGCGTGGCGCTCCTGCGCGATCCCGGCGCGACCGTGACCCGGCACCGCGCGCCGCCGCCGTTCGCGGGCGCGCTCGAGGTGGCGGTGCCGGACGGCCGGCGCGTCGACGTCCGCGTGATCGGCGTCCTCGACCGGTCGATCACCGAGGAGCTCGTCACGCGGTACGTCACCGAGGTCGAGCACCGCTTCCGGCAGCAGGACCCGTACCTGCGCTCCACGCTGGTCCACACCGACCCGCCGGCGCCGCCCGATCTCGCCCGGAGCGCGGCGCGCCGCGGCGTCGTGCTGAAGAGCTTCTCCGAGGTCCAGGGGCTCATCGACTTCGGCCGCTACCTCGCGTGGCAGACCGAGCGCGTCGAGGCCGACCCGTCGTACCCGCCGTCGCTCTACGTCGAGCAGCCGGCGGTCGTGAGCCTCGGCGATCGCGAGAAGAGCGCGACCGAGAGCGCGCTCGAGGCGCTCTGGAGGCTGCTCGACGCGCCCCACCGCCGCTTCGCGCTGGTGCTCGGCGACTTCGGCGCCGGCAAGACGTTCCTCCTGCGCGAGCTCGCCCGGCGGATGGCGCGGGACCGGCACCCGCTCGTGCCGGTGCTCATCGAGCTCGGCCGCATCGAGAAGCAGCGCTCGCTCGACTCGCTCCTCGCGCAGCACTTCGCCCTCGCGAACGAGCCGGTCGACCTGCGGGCCTTCCGGTACATGCTGGCCGAGGGGCGGATCGCGCTCCTCTTCGACGGCTTCGACGAGCTCGCCCTGCGGCTCACCTACGACCGCGCGCTCGAGCACTTCGACACCGTGGTCCAGGCCGCGGAGGGGATCGCCAAGGTCGTCGTGACCAGCCGGACGCAGCATTTCCTCACCGATCCGCCGATCAAGCGGGAGCTCGCCCGGCGGGCCGAGCAGCTGCAGGGCTACCGCCTCGTGCAGCTCCAGGGGTTCGGGGAGAAGCAGATCCGGCGATTTCTGGGCAACCTGAGCCCGGAGCCCGCCGAGGCCGAGGCGCGCTACCGGCTGCTCCACGAGGTCAAGGACCTGCTCGGGCTGTCCGAGAACCCGCGCATGCTGGGCTTCATCGCGAAGATCGAGCCGGACAAGCTGCGGCAGGCGAAGGCGCGGACCGGGACGATCACGGCGGCGAAGCTGTACGAGGTGCTGGTCGAGCAGTGGCTCGATCACGAGCACGCGCGCGCGAACCCGCCGGGCGCGCCGCGGGGCATCCCGCGCGACGCGCTGCGGGCGGCGATGACGGCGCTCTCGCGGCTGCTCTGGGAGCGGAGCGCGCGGTCGGTCGGGCTCGGCGAGCTGCCGGAGAGCCTGATCCGGGGCGCGCAGCCGGCCGACGCGCCGCCGCTCGAGCGGGGGATCGTCGAGCACCTGCTCGGCTCGGGCTCGCTGCTCGTGCGGGACGCGGAGGGGTCGTTCTCGTTCGTGCACCGGTCGGCGCTGGAGTGGCTGGTGGCCGAGGCGGCGGCGCGCGAGGTGAAGGAGACGGGCGACAGCGCGGCGCTCGGGGCCGACGAGATGAGCGAGCTCATGGTCGACTTCTTCGTGTCCCTCGCGGGGCGCGGGGCGGCGGCGGCGTGGGCGCAGCGGATCCTCCGCGGGGCGGCCGAGGGGAACGCCAAGGACAACGCGCTGCGCGTCGCGCGCTGGCTGGCCAAGGACGACGGGGCCCGGGAGGACGGGGACGGGGCCGAGCGCGACGAGCCCGACGTGGCCGGCGTCAACCTGGCGGGGCAGGACCTGAGCGGGTGCAACCTCGCCTGCGCCGACCTGCGGAAGGCGGATCTCACGCAGGCGAACCTCTGGAGCGCCACGCTCGTCGAGGCGCGGCTCGCCGGCGCGTCGCTCGGCGGGGCGCAGCTCTCGAGGGCGGACCTCACCGGCGCCGACCTCGCGGGCGCGGATCTGCGGGGCGCGGATCTCTCGTTCGCGCGGCTGGTCGGCGCGGATCTGCGGGGCGCGGATCTCACGGGCGCGCAGCTGCGCGGCGCGAAGCTCGTCGGCGCGCGGGGGGTGCCTGCCGCGCCGCTGTCGGCGGACGGCGCGGCGCCGCCCCGGCCGCGCGAGGCCGACGCGATGTGGGCGCCGGTCTCGCCGTGCAACGCCGTGGCGTGGAGCCGGCTCGGCGATCTCCTGGCGGCGGGCCACGAGGACGGCTCGGTGCGGCTCTGGGACGCGGTGACCGGGCAGGCGATCCGGGCGATGCACGGGCACCTCGGCGCGGCGATGAGCGTGGCGTTCAGCCCGGATGGGCTCTTGCTCGCGTCGGGCTCGTCGGACAACACGGTGCGCCTCTGGGAGGTCCGGACCGGCCGCGCGGTGCGCGCGTTCGAGGGGCACACGCTCGGGGTGCGCAGCGTCGCGTGGAGCCCGGACGGCCAGACGCTCGCGTCGGGCTCGTCGGACAAGACGGTGCGCCTCTGGGAGGCCGGGACGGGCCGGCTGCTGCGCACGTTCAAGGGGCACACGCTCGGGGTGCGCAGCGTCGCGTGGAGCCCGGACGGCCAGACGCTCGCGTCGGGCTCGTCGGACAAGACGGTGCGCCTCTGGGAGGCCGGGACGGGCCGGCTGCTGCGCACGTTCAAGGGGCACACGCTCGGGGTGCGCAGCGTCGCGTGGAGCCCGGACGGCCAGACGCTCGCGTCGGGCTCGTCGGACAAGACGGTGCGCCTCTGGGAGGTCCGGACCGGCCGCGCGGTGCGCGCGTTCGAGGGGCACACGCTCGGGGTGCGCAGCGTGGCGTTCAGCCCGGATGGGCAGACGCTCGCGTCGGGCTCGTCGGACAAGACGGTGCGCCTCTGGGAGGCCGGGACGGGCCGGCTGCTGCGCACGTTCAAGGGGCACACGCTCGGGGTGCGCAGCGTGGCGTTCAGCCCGGATGGGCAGACGCTCGCGTCGGGCTCGTCGGACAAGACGGTGCGCCTCTGGGAGGCCGGGACGGGCCGGCTGCTGCGCACGTTCAAGGGGCACACGCTCGGGGTGCGCAGCGTGGCGTTCAGCCCGGATGGGCAGACGCTCGCGTCGGGCTCGTCGGACAAGACGGTGCGCCTGTGGCGGGTCCGGAGCGGCCATGCGCTGCGCACCTTCGAGGGGCACACCGACTGGATCCTCGCCGTGGCGTGGAGCCCGGACGGCCAGGCGCTCGCGTCGGGGTCGTCGGATCGGACGGCGCGGCTGTGGGACGCGGGGGGCGGCCGCGCGCTGCGCACGTTCGTGGGCCACACCGACTGGGTGTTCGGGGTCGCCTGGAGCGCCGACGGCCGCACGCTGGCGTCGGGGTCGCTGGACCGGACGGTGCGGCTCTGGGAGGTCGGGACCGGCCGGGCGATCCGCAGGCTCGAGGGCCACAGGAAGGGGGTGTGCAGCGTGGCGTTCAGCCCGAGCGGCCAGACGCTGGCGTCGGGCTCGCGCGACAAGACGGTGCGGCTCTGGGAGGTCGCCCGGGGTCATGCGCTGCGCAGCTTCGAGGGCCACACCGACTGGGTGCTCGGGGTGGCGTGCAGCCCGGATGGTCAGGCGCTCGCGTCGGGGTCGGACGACAAGACGGTGCGGCTCTGGGAGGTCGGGAGCGGCCGGGCGATCCGCACGTTCAAGGGGCACACGCTCGGGGTGCGCAGCGTGGCGTTCGACCCGGATGGGGTGACGATGGCGTCGGGCTCGGACGACAAGACGGTGCGGCTCTGGGACGTCGCCCGGGGCCGGCTCCTGCGCTCGTTCGAGGGGCACGCGCAGTCGATCCGCAGCGTGGCGTTCAGCCCGGATGGCGAGATGCTGGCGTCGGGCTCGGACGACCGGACGGTGCGGCTCTGGGAGGTCGTGAGCGGCGGCGCGGTCCGCACGCTGGAGGGCCACGCGCACCGGGTGTGCAGCGTCGCGTGGAGCCCGGCGGGGCTGACGCTGGCGTCAGGGTCGGACGACCGGACGCTGCGCCTGTGGGAGGTGGGCCGGAGCCGGGCGATCCGCGCGTTCGAGGGGCACACCGACGGGATCCGCGGGGTGGCGTTCAGCCCGGATGGGGTCCTGCTCGCGTCGGGGTCGGACGACCGGACGGTGCGGCTCTGGGACGTGGGGAGCGGCCGTGCCCTGGGCTGCCTGGAAGGGCACACGCGCGGGGTGCGCGGGGTCGCGTTCAACCCGGCGAGCCAGATGCTCGCGTCGGGCTCGTCGGACAAGACGGTGCGGCTCTGGGACGTGAAGCGGGGCCGCGTCCTGCGGACCCTGGAGGGCCACAAGGCGTCGGTGCAGGGGATCGCCTTCAGCCCCGACGGCGCGCTCCTCGCGTCGGCGTCCGCCGACGGCACCCTGCGCCTCTGGGACGTGGGCACGGGCGGGTGTCTCGCGATCTTGCTGCCCTGTCCCGAGGGCTGGGCGGCGTTCAGCCCCGACGGCCGTTACAAGCTCGGCGGCGACATCGGCGGGTCGTTCTGGCACGTCATCGGCCTGTGCCGCTTCGAGCCGGGCGAGCTGGATCCGTACCTGCCGAGCCCGCTGCGCATCCCGGGCGAGGCGCCGCTCGTCGCGCACCCGCGGCCGGCGGCGCTGCCCGCGAACGGGGCGGGGCGGTAGGGCGGGGGGAGCCCGCCTCGAGCTGGAGGCGCGGGCTCGCCGCTCCTTGAGCGACGATGCCTCCAGGGGACGCTGGAAACGGAGCTATGGACGGATTGAGGCACCGGTATGAGGCGAAAGCCGCCGGACATCGCGACTCCCCGGTCCTGCGGCCACCGCGCCAGCGTCCTGCTCGACGCATCGACGTTGATGGGGTCCCGGCGGGGTCTACCGCAGGGCTGCAATCACCCATTCGGCGTCGGCCAGCAGCACGGCCGCAGCCTCGTCTGTCATGTGCTTGCCCCGCTCGGCCTCCACCAGGTGGACGAACGCTCGGAGGTGGTTGATCGCCTGCTGCGGCATTCGCCGGTTGAGCGCCTTCTGTGCAGCCTCCAGCATCGCCTCCAGGCTGTGGACCAGCCAGGCGGGTCTGATCCAGCCAAGCTTGCCCGCTCGGTGTAGATCGCTGATCGTGCTAGCGACCGTGGCGATCACCCGGAACTGGACTTCCGCTGCCGAGCGGTTACCGAGATTGTCTTCCGCCGCCACCGTGAGCAGATGGGCGCCCAGCCGCAGGAAGAACAGATCGACGACGGACTGGCTCGGGTCGATCGGCGTCCCGTCCAGCATCAGCCGGGTGGCCGCCGCGCTCACGCCGGCGCCATCGTCGGTGATGCTGATCTGCGGGATCAATCGGTCGGAGTGCAGGTAGTCGCCAGCCTGCGGGTGATTGATCCGGATCTCGGGCGGAACGGTGTCCCACGCGACGAGACGGCTCGTCACGGGGCCCGACAGCCCATCGACCACCGCGAACGCGTGGAGCGTCGCGGACGCTCCTGACGGCGGTGCCGTCACGCTGCCGCTGTAGATCTGGTCGGCGCCGTCGTTCCATCGGTAGTGGATCTGGACGTCCGGCTCCGAGGCAACCAGGGCGATCTCGGGCACGCTCGTCCCTCTCACGAAGATGGAGATGGTGGGGAGCGGCAGTACCCGGACCCATGCGCTGACCCGGCTCCGGAACCGTGCGCCCTCCAGAACCGCGATCGCCCGGTGCGTCCCTGCGGAGAGGCCGGTTACAGGGAGGGCCAGGGCCTGGTAGCCGCTCAGCGTCAGGTGCTCCCGGCGGTACGTCACATCGCCCACGAGGAGGCTCAGCTCCGCCTCGCCCTCACCCAGGACGGCGGTGCTGAGCACCACGGTCTCGCCCAGGCGATGGGAGCCCTTGCCCGGGGTCAGGCCGAGCAGGCACGGGCCGGCAACGTCAAACATCTCGGCGCCCCGGTTCACGGTGATGCCATTCCACCGGATCTCGAACGTGAGCATGTAGCTGCCCGGGTTGACCGACGCGCAGGTCAACCCCTCGAGGGCCAGGGTGCTGCGGCCGGCAGGCAGATCCACGGTGCGGGTGCGGCTGCAGGACTTGTTGCCCGCCAGATCCGTCGCCCACCACTCGGCCACGGCGCCCGCCATCGGGTCCGTCGCCTCGATGGTCAGCGTGGCGTTCACCGCCAGGCCGCCGGCGAAATCAGCCTTGGTCAGGACGGTCTCGTGCACGACCACGCCAGGCGCGTTGACGGTGATCGCCTGCAGGTGCTCCTCGCCATTCAGCGCGTACCTGATGTCATGGACACCTCGCGGCATGACGGCGGGGAGCGTGAAGGTGAGGGTGAGCTCGCCCGCTGCAATCACCTGCTCCACGCTGTGGCCGGGCGCGTTGACCGTCAACTGCCCCGCCTCGGTTGCGGTCACCAGGGCTGTCACCGTCTCACCGGGCCGGTAGGTCGGCCGGTCGGTGTACAGAGTGACGGCGCCGGCGGCGATTCGGATCTGGACCGTGCTGAGATAGAGAGAGCGGCCGCTCTCCAGGTAGAGCCCGTAGGAGACCAGCCGGTCCCGGTCTGCCACGGGCAGCGGGATGTCGAAGGAGCCCGCCCCGGAAGGGACTGGAAGGCTCAGGTCCAGGTCCTCGCCGCTGACGCGCAGGAGGATCTCGTCGGCGTCGGCATGGGGGACATGCGTGGTCGTGTCGACATGGAGAACAGGGGTCTGGCCGGCCTTGTAGAACGGGCTGTCCAGCCGGGCCGAGGCCGTGCCCTCGTAGCCACGGACCGTGTAGATGAACTCCGTGGTCTCCGCACCGACCCGGAACATGCCTCGGTTCGTCCCGGAGGGCAGATCAGGGGACATGTGTACGGTGAAGGAAACCGGCAGGCTCTGACCGGGTGCCACGCGCAGGAGGACCTCCTGCCGCTCGATGCCGGGCAGATCCAGGACCACGGTTGCGTCTGAATTCATATCGCCGGTGTTGCTGACCTGGACCGTGAAGGTCGCCTCGGCACCGGGGGCTGTCTCCGCCGGCGTCTCGGGGGTCAGGGCCATCCGGGGGCCAACGACGGTCAGGGGCCCGTCCGCGTGCGCCAGCGTGGCGCCATGGACGATCGCCTCCGCTGTCACAGGGTAGCTCCCTGGCCCGGTCGCGAATGCGGTATCGATGCGTCCCTGGAGCGAGACCTGCTCGCCGGGCGCCAGATCGAACGGCAGGGACCGCGTGCTCCACGGCGTGGTGATCAGGACCTGCCCTTCCAGCGGGTTCTCGCCCTCGTTGCGGAGCTCGACGGCGATCACGTCATCGGCTGTCAGGCCGGCGGGGAAGGCGGTCTCCATGGTCAGTTTGTCCACGACCGGCCGGTGCACGTAGACGGAGACCTGGCCCGTCCCGTACGGGGTCTGCCACGACAGGGGCAGATCCCCTGCCCGAGCGGTGAAGGACAGGCTGTCCATCAATGTTTCGCCCGGGAGCAGGGTGTAGCTCCGCTCCACCTGCTCGCCGTCCAGGGCGAGCTGGAGCGGGAAGGTGGCGGTCAGCTCGCCAGTGTTGGCCAGCCTGTACGCAACGGAGACCGGGCCCTCCAGATACCGCGTCGCAGGCATCAGGGTGAGCTGAGCAAGTTCACCCTGGCGGACCGTGAGCACCTCGTCGCGGCTGAGGTCGCCGCTGAAGGTGACCGGAATCTGGGCATCTGCGGTGATAGCGATGGTGCGCGCGTCGGCGATGCGCTCGCCGGGCGCCAGGTCAAAGGTGCGCACCTCGCCTGCGACGCCTGCCTGCACGGTGGCCGGGACAATGCCTGTGTTGGTCAAGGTGATCTGGATGTCGAAGGGCTCGCGTCCCACGACCGCTGGAGCCACTACCCGGCTCTCGACCTGCGGCGATGCCACGAACACCGACTCCACGAGGCGGGCGAGGCCTGCGGTCGCCTCGAAGGTGATCGACCCGGCAGACTCCGCCATCAGGCTTGCTGTACAGGGTCGGCTCTGGCCCGGTGCCAGCGTGAAGCTCTCGGCCAGCAGCGTTCCCGCCGCCGTGGCGACGTTCAATGTGTAGGCGGCCTCGGCGCTGCTCAGGTTGGTCACGGCACCGGTGATCGTGACGGTTTCGCCGGGCCGGTAGGCCGGTTTGTCGGCCTGCAGAGCGAGCAGCGTCTGGTCCTGGGAGACAAGGAACGGGTACTGGTCACCAGCGAGGGTCTGGCCTGTGGCCGTCCGCAGCGTCGCCGTGGCGTAGTACTTGCCGGGCAGCAGCGGACGAACGGGCTCCGTGTAGCTCTGGATGGCGTCGGTGGTGAGCGGCAGCGTCCTCTGCCACACCGGATCGCTGGCCGTGGGGTCGAACAGGCGGGCGGAGACGCTCACGGCCCGCGTTACGGAGGAGCCGCTCAGGTTCGGCGCGATGGTGCTCACCTTGATCTCGAGCGGGCCGGTCGCCTCTCCGGTGGCCCGGGCCAACCAGGTGAGCTGCGCCTCGCCCCGGGGCGCCAGGCTGCTGAGCAGCTGGCTCGCATCCTGCCCGGGCTCCAGGCTCAGGCCGGGGGGCAGCGTGAGCTCGACTTGGACGGCGCTGGCCGTTGTGCTGGTGCTGTTGTTCCGGACGAAGGCCCGGACGGGGAACGGGTTCTGCGAGGGCTCGCTGATGATGGTCGGGAGATGGATCAGCGTGGAGAGCTCGCCCGTGGCACGGGTGATGTTGCCCGCGCCATACCGGGTGCTCACGTCGAGCGTCTGGCCCGGCGCCAGCGCCACGGGGGACCAGGTGTAGACGATGGCGCTATCGTACAACGCTCGGGCAATCGGGTCGGGCGTGTAGTCCCAGGTGGTCCGGTAGACCTTCTCGTGGTTGCCCAAGATCATCCGGTCGGGCGCGCGCTCGTCTCCCGTCCGGACAATGCCCTGAATCACCGTCTGGTAGGGGTCACCGAGGCGCATGCTCAGAAAGGAATCGGGCACGGCGTCGTCGGAGAGCGCCGTCTCGGTCGTGATCGGGTCCTGCCCCGACAGCCAGAAGGGCGCGCTGTACGCGTAGCCGTTCTGGGCGTTCAGCATGACTCGGAGGCCCACCTCATGGGCATCGGCGGAGTCGTTCTCCACCAGGTACCGGATCCGGGCCATTGCTGGGTTGCCGCCGGCAGGCTCCAGCGTGATGCTCTCCCGCACGCGGACAAGCCCGTTGGACCATAAGGCTGTTAGGGCCTTGCTCTCCGGGTCGTAGCGGGGCGCTTCCAGCCACTGGCCGCCCTGACCGAAGATGTAGTCATGGCCGTCCACCCGGATGGTGGTGAGGGAGTTGCCCGGGTAGGGATGACCAAAGAGCAGCAACATGCCGTCGTCGTCGGTGCGGGTGACGTCGCCCTGCACGATCCCGAGGGTGAACAGCCCGTCGCCGTTCATGACGGCGCTCAGGTACCGGTTGTAAATCTGCTCGTCGGATATCCAATGCCATGGGTTGTAGACCTCGTTGCAGGCGCCGACCCAGTGGGTGGTCGGGCTCACGGGCACGGGGGCCGGGGATCCCGCCGGGGCGCAGGCCTCGAGGCCGGGCTCGGTCGCGTAGACCGCCAGGCTCAGGCTGCCACGATCGATCGGGCCCGGCAGGCTCTGCACCTCGCCCTGGAGGACAACCGGGGTGGCTGACACGTACAGGTCCTGGCTCGAGCGCACGGTCACCGTCCCCTCGACACCCTTGACGTTCATGCGATAGGTCAAGGCGACGGGCTCGCCCGTCGTCTGATCCGTGCCCGCGACCGTGACCACGTAGCTGCCGGTGACGAGCCCGGTAGGCAGCAGCACGGCGAAAGAACCTTCTCCAGCCGCGTCCAGGGGGAGCTCTGCGCTGGCCTCTGCCACCGCATGGTCGTCGGCATCGATCACCTGCGCGGTCATGCTCGCCGTTGTCCGCGCGCCGCCCGTGTTGCTCACGCGGATGGCCACGGGATGACCCGCCTGGAACAGGCCTGCCTCCACCCGTACGCCCAGACGGGAGGGCGTGGTGGTCAGGGGCCACGATGAGTCGTGCTCCTCCCAGCCGGGATCCGGGCTTACGATCATCACAGGCCAGTGCATGCCGCTGGGGAGGTCGGCCGGGAGAGTTGCCTCGAAGAAGCGGGTCCAGTGTTCGTGCAGTGCCAGGCTGGCGTCCAGCTTCCCTTGCCACGTGAATCCGGCTGCCGGGAAGGCGATCTGAACCGTGGGATCGATACGCCACCGGCCGAGGTTGGAGATCGTCGCCTTCAGGCGTGCGGCCTCTCCTGCGCGGTAGGTGAGCTGATCGTAACCGGCCACGATTTCGGCCCCGAGGCTGGCCAGCAGATGCTCACGCCCGCCCCAGAGCGCCGCGTGGCCGCCCAGCGCGACCTCCCACGTCAGCCAGTAGCTTCCGAACATGAGCGGGGGCCGCTCCAGGGTCAGCGCGATCATCCCTTCGCTGCCTGCCTGGAGCAGATCAATCGTGCCGGCAGACTGCCACACCACGTTGTCCGCGGGGTCTGTCAGACGAATCTTCCAGACGACATCCCTGAGCTCGGGAGCGCTGTTGTTGCGTCCCACGTGGTGCTTCACGTGCAGCGTGATCGGCGTCCTCTGGTCGAGCGTCACCGGCAGCTTCACCCAGGTCTGCATCAGAGGATGCGGGACATCGAACGCCGTTTCCCCTGCAGCCACGAGTCTACCGTTTGACCAGAGCACGGCCGTCGCGGTGTACTTGCTGTACACGAGCGCCTCGGGCAGCGTGTACTCCAGGCTGACCGGACCGTGAGCCGGTACATGGATGCTCAATGGGTGGTTGGCCACCTCCAGGCCGTCCCCGCGCTTCACGGTCAGCGTTCCCGTCACGTCGTAAGCGCGCCCGACCCGATTCGTGATGGTGAGAGTCAATGCGGCAGTCTCGTCTTTCCGGTAGGCCAGCCGAGTGGGAACCAGTCTCAGGACCGCCTCCGGGGGGACCTGCCAGACGCTGCGCTCTGCGCATCCCACCACCCGGCCGCCCAGCAGGATACGGGCGCGAAGCCGGTGCATACCCTGCGTCCCGGATCCCACCTGCCACGTGATCGTGCCTTCGCTCTGCGCGGGAACGGTGATCGACCGCATGAAGGCGTCAGGGCGCGCCAGGCCCCACGTGATGTCGAACGTCTTCTCTTCTTCGGAGTGATTGAAGACATGGAACGTGAAGACCGGCCGCTCGTGCGATAGATACCGTTCGGACTCACTGGTCACGAGCAGGGCATATGGCTCCCCCTGGTAGCGGAATCCGCCGGGGGTCTCCTCAAACACAGTCACTCCGAAGAGCCCTGCGTTCGGCAACGTGACGAGCGCTTTGCCCTGTGCGTCCACAAGCGTGGCGCTGAGCCGCCAGACGCCAGGGAAGGTGGGCGTCGCAGCGTCGTCCAGCTCCGGCGGAACGAGGACGGGCACGAGCACGTCGGCCGTACCGCCGGCGGGCAGGCTGAGCGGCGTCGACTGCCGCCCGTAGGAGGCGCCTTCGGGGCCCACGAGCTCGTACTCCACAGAAGCCGCATCTCTGGTCGTGCTGTTCTGCAGGGTCACGGGCACATCGAAGGGCCTGTCCCGGCTGGTGATCGGATAGCTCCGGTCCGGGTTGAGCCCCCAGACCGCCAGGTCGCGGATCAGCGCTTCTTCAGCGGCCGTACCCTGGCCCATGGCCCGGGCCTGGTCAGCGTAGGAGCTGGAGGCGAGGACGTGCCCCTGGCCGTATTTGTACGTGAACATCGCGGGCATGCCGCTGATGGTCCGCCGGAGGAGCACGGTCGCGCCCTCGGGCACTCGGCTGAAGAAGCCGTCGAGGTTGAAGGAGACGAGCTCCTCCTCCTGCCCCATCAGCTGGGGACCGAAGGTGACGATCCCGGCGGAGCGGTAGACGCAGTATATATCCTCGTCGTAGCCGTAGCCGGCCACCTCACCGCCGGGCAGGAGAGCGAGATCTGCGCCCCTCGGCTGAGCGAAGACGATCAGGGTGCCGCCCGCCTCCACGTACCGGGCAAACCGCTCTTTCATCTGGGCGGACTGGGCGAGCCCCGCCAGGCCGCCGCTGGGTACGAAGAGCACCGGGAAGCGATCGACCATGGTCGGGGAGAAGTCGAGCGGGACCTGCTCGGCGGCGACGCCTGCCTGCTTCAGCATCGTGGCCATGGATTGATTGAAGCCATTGCTGAGCACGGCCACCTTCCCTTCACCGGTGCCTTGCTGAGCGCCGGCGGAGATGAAGGAGCTGGCGTTGTCGTCGGGGTAGCAGGGCATGGGGCCAAACGGGAGCTTCCACTCCCAGTCGTAGCCATCCCAGTGCCACTCCATCCGGTTGCCGCAGCGGTCGATCTTGTCCGGCGGCTGGGGCGGACGCTCGACGACTACCGGCGCGTTGCCTGAGCCAACGAGCCCGTCCTTGATGTTCAGGACATCCACATCCATGGCATACGTGCCTTTGTCCATGACCGGATAGACGGGCCACGCCAGGTAGCTCAGGCTTCCTTCCCACTGCTGTTCAATAAACGCCGGCCCATTGCTGAATTCAGCCTGGAGTCGTTCTTCGTTCATGATCGGAACCGGCAGCTCCGTGGCGTGGTCGAGGGCAACGACAGAGAAGACTGGGACTGGCGTGTCGTACACCTCCTTCAGCGGCGTGACGCGGACCTTGTACCTCTCGGCCCGGCGTACCGGCAGGGTCGCGACCACGGTCGAACCGCCCGAATCCGTCGCGGCGAAGATCACCTGGTGAGTCTTACCGTCGGCCGGAATCCAGCGTTGCGGCACCTTGACGTGGAAGCGGTCGAGGGACGGATGTCCCGAGTTTGGATTCCCGTCCAGGGAGACGTAGCCGGTGAGGTCCGAGTGAAGTCCGAAGCTGTCGACCTCCGCGCCGAGGGCCAGCTCCATGGTTTCGTTCACCTTGGAGGTCCCTGCGAAGTAGTTGAAGTGATGTAGCAGGGTCTCGACGCCGTCGCTGCGGCGCAGGAACGCCTTGACGTCCGCGGTATCCTTGTTTTCGTTCCGCACCAGGGCGCTGACCCAGACCTCATCCTCGCCGGTCAAATCGATGTAGATACCGTCCCTGTGACTCCAGAGCGCGTCGGCCTGCTGGTATCCTCCTGAGCGCCCCAGACGCACTTTCATGTCCGAGCGGCTGACGGTCATCTGCCCCTGCCTCTGCGAGGGGTAGTACTTGGCGGGATGGATATAGGCGTTGGCGTTGTATGGAATAACCGTTTTGTAGATCCGCGGCCCCGGCTCCCCTGCTGGACGACGGATCCTTTGCCTCTGGAGTCTGCCCTTGACCACCCGGAGGTCCAGGTGGCCGGTGCCTACCCAGGCGATCAAATCACCCTTGCGGACGTGCTCGGTATGAAGGTCGGAGTTGATCAGCTCGATTTCTCTGGGGCTCCACTTCATCATCTCCATGTGGTAGTACAGGGTCGTGATGTCCCATTGTGGGTGATACGCCGCGACGTACGATGTGAAGCATTTGCAGTCGTTCACATAGTCGACGATGCCGTCGGCTACGGCATAGATCGGAGTGCCGTTGGCCGCTCCAAAGTCCAGGCCGAAATGATACTTCGTGCCCGGTTTGGAGCTCGCCGAGTTCTGCGGAGGCTTGCGGAAGCCAAAGTCGCTGGTCAGCGCATGGAGAAAGCCGCTGCAAGGATTGGTGGCCAGCGGCCAGCCGAATTCGCCAGTCACGCAATCCGTCGGCGCGGCGAGAGCATTGGACTCAACGGTCAGCGCGCCCCGTGCGGTCGGATCCTCAGTGATGGGATTGGGCTTATCTGTTGACATGGCACTCTTCCTATGTGTGAGTTCTAGATAACGGCTGTTGTTTGGTTGTGGCAAGCCTATGGCAAGCCGTGTTCCAGCCCTTGGCGCGCGCCTCGGGTGGACGGTTTCGACAATCATTCAGCGAGCTTCACACGTGGGCCTGGGTCGAGGGCGTCCTCTCTGGCGGCCTGAGTCTCCTGCGGCGGAATCCGCCAGAGAGGACGCTCGTACAAGTCTGGCCTCGGGGCCTGTGTTTCCCGCGATCAATCGAGGCTTTGGGCGCCTATTCGCACATGAAGAAGCAGTTTTCTGTGCAGTTGTCGAAGCCTGGATAGCAGGCTTGTATGCATTGGCCCAAGAGGCCCATGTCGTCGTAGTGGCCCCACAGTATGATGCAGTTGTATGCGCACGAAGATAAATCCCTGTCGCAGCCTGCGGTGCACCAATCCCAGCATCCGTCAGATGCCGCGTGGCTCGTGCTCCCGACTTCGAGGTCAGGCCGGCTGGCGTCGAGCTCGTCGCCGCTGCCTTCAGCGTGTGCGGCGAGCCCGAGCGCATACGATGAAGTCTCGAGGGGACCGTCCTCGAACTGCGATTCAGCCGCGCTGCCCGCGCTGCCCGCGATGTGTACGCCCGCCTGGGTGGACCCCAACCCGTCCTGGCAACCCGGAAGCAGCGAGAGGCCGATGCCCATGATCGAGGTGATGAGGATGCAACCGTACTGATTCTTCGACATGGCTTTCTTCCCTTGTGTGAGTTCCCGATAGCGACTATCACTTGGCTCTAGCAGGCCGTGTGCCATCCCTTGGCGAGCACCTCGGGGGGACGGCTTCGACGTCAGTTCGCGAGCTCCACACGTGGACTTGGGTCGAAGGTGTCCGCTGTAGCGGACTGAGTCTCCTGTGGCGGAATCCGCTGAGAGGACGGTCGCCCAGGTCTCGCTTCAGGACCCATGTCTCCCTGCGCGTCCGGCGGCATCGGCAGAGGACCGATCCTCTTCACCATGGGCACGGCCCGAGTGGGCGCCACGGCCTCTGCGAAGCTGCCGGCCGGTGCGATCCGCATACGATCGTTGACCGACGTGGGCGATGGGGCGGCGCTAGAACACCGATCACGTTGTTCCAGCGAGAAATGAACCGCCAAGACACCAAGAACGCCAAGTTGAGATTCTCTTCTTGGTGTTCTTGGCGGCTTGGCGGTTCGAGGTTCCGCGCTTTTCAGGCGGTTTCAACCCGTTTGTCGCTCTAGAGACCGCGGTTGCTGCCAGAACGAATCTTGTCTTCTCTTGGAGACCGCTCATGCGGGGCGGCGATGGCTCGGTGGCGCAGGCGCTGCGACAACGTGCCGGAGCGCCAAGAGCTCGCCCGCTGGTTCGATCGATCCCGAAACCAGCCGAGATCGTCGCCCGGTAACAGGGCGTGCACCTTGGTGGTGCTCCAGCTGTGAATTAATGTAATTGTGGTTACATTTTTGACGCAGCGCCTCGCCCGCGTCGCCTGGCCGGCCCGCTTTCCTGGCGAGGATCAGGAATTAAGTCATTTGACTTGGTAAGTCGACGGCCTTAGAACCCGTGGCGGGAGGTCTCGATGAGCACTGACAGCAGCGATCAGGTCCTGGAGTATCCGTTCCGCGCCCCGAACGCCGTGGAGCCGCCGGAGGAGTGGGCGGAGCTCCGGAAGGGGTGTCCGGTCGCCCATGTCCGGCTGCCGAGCGGGGACAAGGCGGTGCTGGTGACGCGGTATGACGACGTGCGCCATGTGCTCTCGGATCCGCGGTTCACCCGCAACCTGAGCCAGGAGGGCGCGGCGAGGATCACGGCGAACGAGGGCGGCAGCGCCTTCGAGAGCGAGGCCGCGGCCGAGATCTCGGCCGGCGAGCAGCACGAGAAATGGCGGCGCTTCATCAGCCGTTGGTTCACCGTCAAGCGCATCTCCGCGATGCAGCAGAGCATCGAGGCGATGGCGAATCAGCTCATCGACACGATGGTCGCGAAGGGCCCGCCCGCCGACCTCGTGAGCGAGCTCGCCTTCCCCTTGCCGGTCTGGGTGATCGCCGAGATCCTCGGCATCTCCGTGGATGAGCGCGACAAGCTCGCCACCTGGTCGAACGCCATGCTCACCCTGACGCAGTTCACGCAGGCGGAGGTCGACGAGGCCCAGGCGGAGTTCACCGAGTACCTGATGGGCCATATCGCGAAGAAGCGCGCGCAGCCCGGGGACGACCTGCTCAGCGATCTGATCAGGGCCGCCGACCAGGGAGAGCAGATCAGCGAAAAGGTCCTCCTGCTCACGGCGCAGGGCGTCCTGGTGGCCGGGCACGAGACCACCTCGAACATGATCGCCAAGATGGTCGCCATGCTGCTCTCGGACCGGAAGCGCTGGGAGCAGCTCGTGGCCGAGCCCTCCCTCGTCCGCACCGCGGTGGAGGAGGCGCTCCGCTTCGACGCCAACGCGGGCTTCGGGCTGCCGCGCTTCATCACCGAGGACATCGAGCTGTCGGGCACGAAGGTGCCGCGCGGCACGACGATCATCTGCAACATGGCCGCGGCGAACCGGGACGAGAGGGCCTTCGAGCGGGCCGACGACATGGTGCTGAGCCGCGCGCCGAACCCGCACATCGCGTTCGGCGTGGGCGGCCATTCGTGCGTGGGCCAGGCGCTCGCGCGGACCGAGCTGCAGACCGTGCTGAGCGTGCTCCTGCGCCGCTTGCCCTCGCTCGATCTCGCGGTCGTGCCGGGGGATCTGCCGCGCCGCGAGGGCCTGCTCGTCGGCGGGATCGAGCGGCTCCCGGTCCGCTGGTGACGATGACCCAGGCGACGTGAGACGGCAGCGGAGAGACCCATGGAAACCGGTTCGAAGCTCAGGGTGATCGCGGACGTCGAGAAGTGCTGCGGCGCGGGTCAATGCGTGATGGTCGCGCCCGCGGTCTTCGATCAGCAGGAGGACGGGATCGTGATCGTGCGCGACGCCGAGCCGCCGGAGGAGCAGCACGCGGCGGTCCGGGAGGCGGTCGCCGTGTGCCCCGGCGCCGCCCTCCGGCTGAGCGAGGGCGCACGATGACGACGCTCGACGAAGCGAACGGTCGTGCTATCGTCGCCTCGTGGCCAGAGGAGAGGACACCCGCAGGGCGATCCTGGCGGAGGCGCTGTCGCTCGCCAGCGAGGTCGGCCTCGACGGCCTGAGCATCGGGCTGCTCGCCGAGCGGGTGGGCATGTCGAAGAGCGGCCTGTTCGCGCACTTCGGCTCCAAGGAGGACATGCAGCTCGCCGTGCTCGACGAGGCGACGAGCCGCTTCGTGGACGTGGTCGTGAGCCCCGCCCTCCGCGAGCCGCGCGGGCTCCCGCGCGTCCGGGCGCTCTTCGAGCGCTGGCTGCGCTGGACCGAGCAGCCGTTTTTGCCCGGCGGCTGCGTGTTTCTGCACGCGAGCGTCGAGCTCGACGACAAACCCGGGCCGGCCCGCGACAAGCTCGTCGCCTCCCAGAAGGACTGGATCGAGACCCTCGCGCACGCGGCGCGCATCGCCGTCGAGGAGGGGCACTTCCGGAAGGACCTCGACGTGCATCAGCTCGCGTTCGAGGTGTTCTCGATCGCGTACGGCTTTCACATCCTGGGCAGGCTGCTCCGCGACCCTAAAGCAGCGAAGCGCGCCCGCGCCGCGTTCGATCGGCTGGTCGGCGACGCGGCGGCGGCGCGCTGACGAGACAACCGGAGGTACCATGAGCAAGGCGACTGTCGGACCCAGAAATAGCACGAACGTTCGGTCGTTTGATCTGCGTCTCTTCGCGGTGCGCGCCGGCCTGCGCGCGGTGGGGGCCTTGTCCCCGGAGGCGGCGGCGCAGTGGGCCGAGCGGATCTACAGGACGCCCCGGCGCCACGCGCGGCCGGCGTGGGAGCGTGAAGCGCTCGCCGGGGCGGCGCCGTCGCGCGTGGCGAGCGGCGCGGGCGATATCCCGGTGTGGACGTTCACCCCGCCTCGGCCGCGGTCCGGCGATCCTGCGGTGCTGCTGGTGCACGGGTGGGAGGGGCGCGGGAGCCAGCTGTCGGCCTTCGTCCCGCGGCTGCTCGCGGCGGGGCTCCGGGTCGTGGCGTTCGACGCGCCCGGTCACGGCGACCACCCCGCGCCCGACGCCACGGTTGTCGACCTCGCCGACGCGCTCGCGCACGTCGCGCGCGCGGCTGGCCCCGTCGAAGGGATCGTGGCGCACTCGCTCGGGGGCGTGGCGGCGGTCCTGGCGCAGCGGGGCGGCGTGCGCGCGAATCGCTATGCGTTCGTCGCGCCGCCGCTCAACCCGCACCGCTTCATCGGGGCGTTCGTATCGTTCTTCGGGCTGGATCCGCGCGTCGAGCGCCGCCTGAAGGAGCGCATCGAGGCGCGGACGGGCATCGCGCTGCGCGAGCTCGACGGGCGCTTGCTCGCCCCTCGGATGCGCGGCGAGCTGCTCGTGGTGCACGATCGGCACGACCAGGAGGTGCTGTTCGAGGAGGGGCTCGCGCTGGCCGGCGCGTGGCCGGGCGCGCGCCTCCACGAGACGCAGGGGCTGGGCCACCGGCGCGTGCTCCGCGACGGCCACGTCATCCGGGAGGTGGCGAGCTTCATCGCGGGCGCCGAGGCGGCGGCGGACACGGGCCTGAGCGTGGATTCGCTCGAGGGCGAGCTATTTCATCGAGAGCTGCGGTGGGTCGCCTGAGGGGCCCCGGCATTGCGGCATTGCGACCGGCGCCGCGGTGGCTCGCCTGAGGCGCCGCGCGACGCGATACCGAAGATGCTGCGCGCGCCGCCCCCGAGCGGCCTTGCTCCGCGCCGAAGCGGTCGGGTATCCTGCCGCCGCCCCGATGGAGCTCGAGAACCGCACTCCGTTTCCCGCGCTGGAGTACGACATCGTCGATGCTCGGGGCGACGAATCGCATGTCGTCGTCGCGCGGGGGAGCTACGAGCTGCGCGCCGCGTCGGGCGAGGGCGCGGGCGAGGGCGACGGCGCGCGGATCACCCACGTTGCCGCCATGACCGATGGCGAGCTCGTGCTCTCGGACGTCTATCACGGCGAGATCAACCGCAGCAGCGTCAAGGTCGAGAGCGATCTCGCGCAGAGCAAGCCGAGGTGCGACGTCATCGTGATCGGCGCCGCGCACGCGCCGGCCGGCGAGGCGGCGGCGCGCGTGGACGTGCGCGTCCGCGTCCGGCGCCTGGCCGCGATCCCCGGCCTCGCGGAGGCCGGCACGCTGCTGGATCACCGCCTGGCCGTCCACGGGGCGCGGGCGTTCGAGCGCAAGGACGATGGCTGGGCGCTGACGGATCCGGAGCCCTTCGCGGCGCTGCCGCTGCGCTACGAGCACGCCTTCGGCGGCCAGCTCAAGGTGTACGCCGAGGACGAGGCCGCGCAGCGGCTCGACGGCGCGCACCGGCTGAGCGAGGCGGCGCGCCGGGCGCACCCGGAGGCGGAGGCTGCCCCGGTGGCGCACGCGACCTGCGCGCACAATCCGTTCGGCGTCGGCTTCCTCGAGGGCTGGTACGCCGACGCGGCCGAGGTGAAGCGCTGGCCGGCCCCGCGGATCGAGGCGCCCGGCGCCGGGATCACGGCGGAGATCTTCGCGCGGATGGTGGCGGGCGAGGTGCGCGCCGGCGAGGCGCCGGAGCTGTCGCCGCGCGGATTCGGCGTCATCGCCAAGCCGTGGCAGCCGCGGCTGAAGCTGGCAGGCACCTTCGACGATCGCTGGCTCGCCGAGCGCTGGCCGTACATGCCGCCCGATTTCGACATGGCTTACTGGAACGGCGCGCACCCCGACATGCAATGCGATTACCTGCTGGGCGGCGAGCTCGCCGAGCTGTGGAACCTGCTGCCGCCGAGCGCGCCGGGCGCCGCGCCCGAGGCCGCGGGCACGGCCTGCCGCTTCCTCGTGCCGGAGGCCGCCGTGGTCGTCCGGCTCACCGGCAAGGGCGACGCGGTGAGCTTCGCCGCCGTGCCGATCGACACGGTCGTCGTCGACCTCGATCAGATGCGCCTGTCGCTCGTGTGGCGCGCGCGCATCCCGGCGTCGCTCGAGGTCGAGGGCGTCAGCCTTTTGGCGCTCGGGTACATGAAGCAGACGGGCGCGGCGTAATCGAGGCACGGAGAGAGAACATGCCTATCGGAGCTCGAAAGGACAGCAGCTTCTATGCGGTGACCGTCGCCCCGGACGTGTGCTTGACGCCGGTGGGCGGCGCGATGGTGCCGGTCCCGTACATGCTCTACGCCAGCTTCGACGGCAGCTCGAAGTGCATCGCGAGCGTGAACCTCAACGGCAAACCCACCTACGTCTACGATCACAGCCTGGCGCCGACCGTCCAGGGCGACGAGCCCGGCACCGGGGGCGGCGTCAAGTCGGGCGTGAACCTGGGCAAGGTGTGGGCGCACGAGGCGTCGAAGAACGTCCGCGCCGACGGCCGGCGCGTCGTGCGCCGGGGCGATCGCTGCTGGATGAACGTGAAGGCCTGACGCCGTGGCCCTCCCGCCCAGCGCGCAGATCGACACCGCCGTTCGACGCGAGACGCCCGGCGACGGCAACCCGCCTGCCAACGCGCTCGGGCGCGTCTACACGACACAGAGAGAGGTGACGCAGGTGGCGCTGCTCGACGAGGAGCTCGCCAGGCAGCTCGCGGCGGAGGCCGCCAGGAGAGCCGCGGCGGAGGCCGCCACGAAGGCGGCGCCGGGCGCCTTGTCCGCCCTCGGCCCGGCGGCCGGCGGAGCGGCCGTCGGCGCGGGGGTCTGGGGGGGGCTCGCCGGCGGAATCGGCCTGATCGGCATCTCGCGGACGCATGCCCTCACCCAGGACGCGCTCACCGATCCGGCTCACCGGCCGATGCGCACGCCCTTCCTCGGCCTGGACATGGGCCTCGACCTCCGCGCGGCCCCGAGGCTGGACAGCAACGTCCAGGTCAGGCGTCCCCCGTGCCTCGTGGGGCGGCACGGCGACCTCAAGAAGGTCTGCAAGCTGCTGCCGGGCGAGGGCTCCCAGTCGCACCACATCGTGCCTGACGAGTTCGTGCGATCGGGCACGCGCAACGGCTCCTCGTACCGGATCCTCTCCGAGGACGACGGCGCCGCCATCTGCATCCCCGGGAACGCCTTCGTCAAGGGCACGCTGCACAACGCGATTCACGCGGACCTGAACAGGATCCTCAGCAACAAGGTCGCGGCCGGCGAGTCGACCGACGGCACCCTCCCGCTCTCGGAGGTGATCGGATCGTCGCTGCGCGTCACGGTCGCGTACAAGCCGGAGTGCACTGCCCAGATCATCCGCGAGGTGAGCAGGGCATTCCAGGGGATCGACACCACCCAGCGAGTGAAGATCAGATGAGCCCGATCGGCGCGGATCCCCGAGCGACGCCGGACGATCCCGGCGACACCCCGATGACGATCACGGGCGCGCTCGCCCTGAGCGCGTCCAGCGTTTATCTCTCGGCGACCTTCGCCGCGCCGGGGGATTATACCCCGCATACAAGGCTCTTCCTGTACGACGAGGGCGGCGCCCCGCCGTGGACGGCGCACGACGTCGGCTTCTTCACGGTCGGGCTGGAGCAGCATGCCGCCCCCGGGGAAGATCTCGCGCTGTGCGCGCTCTCCCTGGACGGCGAGGTCGAGCTCTGGTCTGCGCGGGGCGCGGTGATCGAGCCGATCCCGGAGGCCGGGCTCCGCCGGCCGACGTCGAAGGGATACGGCTTCCTCACGGCGCTGCGCCGCGTCGGCGATCGCCTGTTCGCCTGCGGGAGCGCGGGGCAGGTGTACCGGAGGCTCGGTCCTGGCCGCTGGGCGCACGCGGACGCGGGCCTCCTCCAGGCGCCCGGCGTGGACTTCCTGGACCTCGTGAGGCCCGTCGATCTCCAGGGGCCGGCGGAGGACGACCTCTACCTGGCCGCCCAGCAGCTCGGCCCGCGCGGGCTCGAAGGGCGCCTCTATCACCTGGGCGGCCCGCGGTGGCGCCGCCTCGAGGTGCCGCCGGTCGGCGGGCTCAACGCGGTTCACGTCGAGAGCGCGCAGCGCATCTGGGTGTGCGGGCACGAGGGAGCGCTGCTCGTCGGCAATCACCGCGACGGCTTCCGGAGCGTGTCGCGGGAGAGGAGCCCGCACCTCTTCCACGCCGTCGCCGTGTACCAGGAGACCCTCTATCTCGGGTCGAACTTCGGTCTCTTCCGCTACGACCTCGAGCGCCGGCGCGCCCTGCGGGTGCGCACCGGCCTCGAGCGGGAGCTGCGCTACATCCACACGATCGAGCAGGCCGGCGGCGTCCTCTGGTGCGTCGGCCCCACGGACGTCGCGCGCTTCGACGGCGAGACGTGGACCCGCGTCCACCCCCCGGAGGCGCCGAAGGGCGCGGGCTGACGCGCGCCTCACCGATCGCCTTCTTCGGGAGGCGGCTCGCCGAGCGGGATGGCGTGGCGGATCGCGAACGCCTCGTCGCCACGGCGGCTGATCAGGTGGATCGCGCGGGCCTGGAAGGTGATCGGCAGGATGCGCCGCCATTCGGCCACGAGCGCCTCGCCGTCCTCGCCGCCGCGGAGCTGCGCGATGGACAGGTGCGGGGTGAAGCCGCTGGCGGAGACCGTGCTCTGCTCGCTGCACTGGGGGAAGAGGGCTTCCAGCCTGGCCTGCAGGGCCTCCAGCGCGCCGGGCGGCTCCGAGCGTGGGTGGAGCCACACCGTGGCGCTGGCGCGGTGCTGGAAGCGCCGCACGTCGTCGAGGGTCACCTCGAAGGGCGCGACGTCGCGCAGCGCCGCGGCGATGACGCTCCTCGCCTCGGCGAAGGCGGCCTCCGGCAAGAACCCGTAAAGCAGGTTGATGTGCGGCATCCACCGCTGCGCGTGCCTGTCGTGCGCCTGGCGTATCGCCTCGATCGGCGCCCACGCTTCCCGGGGCGGGATCAGCGCGAGGGCGCTGCGGTGAACGGGCCGGGCGTCGAGGCCGAATCGCGCCGGCGGCGCGGGCGCGCTGCGCTGGCCTTCGAGCAGGTCCACGCGCCGGCGGCGGTCCCAGACGGTGGTTGTGCCCTGGCGGATGTACTGGACTCGATGCCAGGGGATGTCGCCCTCCGGGTCGAAGCTCGGGAGGCCGATCTCCTCGGTTCCCGACGCGCGGGTCTCGTAGCCGATGACGAACGCGGCCGGGTCGAGCCGCGGGTCCCAGCGGATCTGGTCGTACACCTGCCGGCTGGGCCGGAGCTTCTGCCGCGCCTCGTCGTGTCCTGAGCTCCCTTGCCGAGCCATGCCAGGAAGGTAGCAGCCCGAGGCGATCGCGACAGGGAGCCACGTCACCGTGGCGGGGCTCCGGGGCCGAGTCCTCTCGGGATCTCGGGCGCTGCTCAGCGCGCTTGCCGCTGCAACCCGAACAACGTGGAGAGCCGCCGTGCGCCTTCGCGGTGCAGCGTCGAGAAGCGGGCCCGCGTGAGGTGCGAGGTCAGCTCGAGCAGCTCCGGCGTCGCGAGCGCGGGATCGTCGAGGAAGGCCCACCCCTGGCGCAGCAGCGGCCAGAAGCCTGCCACCACGGCGCGCGCCGGCGGCGTGGCCTGATGCGTCCAGGAGAACCTCTCCTCCTTCTCCGTTCGAGGCTCGCGCGCGGGCACGGCGGGGATATCCACGCGGAGCAGGCCGTCGCTGCCGACGTGCGCCTCGAGCTGCGCGAGGAGGGCGACGTCGTAGGGGATCGCCTGGTGATTGTCGTGATAGGCCCACGCCATTCGGCGAATGTTGTCGAGGTCCCCGATCGCGTCGTATAGATACGCGCTCACGGCCCCGAGGACGGGATCGACGTGCTTTTTATGCCGGAGGTCGACGGCCTCGTCCAGAACGTCGCTGGCCCGCAGCCCGCCGCGCTCCATGCGCCCGAGCGCCTCGACGGTCGCCCTGCTCGCGGATCGATCGCTCCAGACCGCGCGGTACACGAGGGCGGATGAGCCGCAGTCGTCGCACAGGATGGAACCGATGAAGTCGGGGAGCGCCGTCGTGGCCACGTAGGTGTCGTCGGCGAGCTCGACGAGCACGGGCACCGGCTTGGTCAGCACGAAGCCGTTGCGCTCTCCGACGCGCCACCAGCGCGCCTCGTCGTGCTGCACCAGCGCGAACGCGTCGGGCGGGGTCCAGAGGGCCGCCACCCGGGCGCCCTCGACCGCGAAGCCGGCGCGGGTCTCGAAATGGATCGGCGCGCGCAAGCGATGCAGCCGCTCCTTCACCGACGGCTTCACCGACAGGTTCAGATCTCGCGCCGACTTCGGCGCCGACAGCTCATCCAGCGACAGCTCATTCAGCAACAGCTCATCCGGCTCCGGCCCCAGGCGGTCGAGCCAGAGCGCCTGCCGTGGCACGTCCCCGAGCTCTTGGGCAGGCGGCCAGGGCGGGAACTCCGGGGGCGACAGCGTGGGCCCGATGCCGAAGTAGTAGTTGTCGCCCTCGGGGAACGCCGGCACCGCCGTCGGCACGACCTTCTTGCCGTAGCGGTTCGAGAGCGCCGGCACCTCCGTCGTGAGGTACTTGCCCAGGCTGCTGCTCGTGATCTTGCCCGGGAGGATCTGGGAGAACGCGGACGGCTTCGTGCCCCAGAGCCCTTCGAGGAGCACGCCGGAGAAGAGACACCGATCGTCGTCCGGCGAAGCGCCCGGCACGGCGAACGTGGCGGTGCCGTCCTGCGCGGCGATGAACTTGTCGAGCGCGGGTGTCCCCTCCGGCTTCCTCGGACCGCGCCCGAGCACGGGGTCGGCGGTGAGGTCGAGCGCGTCGACGTCCGGGGGCAGCGACCGGCACGCGTCCGCGAAGATGCCGATCTGCCGGATGCCGTGCATGTAGAGGCGGCGGCGGAGGACCTCCACGGCCACGGCGCGCAGCTCTTTGTGCCAGTCCGAGAGGAGCCACAGCCCCTCCTCCGCCTCCCGGATCAGCCCGTGCCCCGCGAAGTAGAGCAGCATCCGGTGGATCGGCCCCGAGCCGGGCGCGAGGACCGCTTCCAGCTCGGCCTTCAGCCGCGGAAACGTGACCGGAGCCTCGTCGTCGATCACCAGGCGCGACTCGTAGCCGCTCGCGACCGCCCACGCGTGGAACCCGCGCGCTCCGTTGTGCGCCCCTGCGAGGAACGGCAGGGGCTTCGCGTCGCCCACCCCGATCGCGAAGGCGACCATGCGCTGCTTCGGAGGCACCGGTGATCCTTTGCTCGCGGCGTCGCTGGGCATCGATGCGGCCTAGAGATCGAGGATGCTGCTCAGGTAGTCGGCCTGGTACGCCCGCACCTTCTTGCGGATCGTCGGCCCGAGGTCGATGAGCGACGGCCGGTTGATCGACACCGTGGCGCTGCTGGCCGAGAACGCCGCCTGCTCCTTTTGGAGCTTGAAGAAGAGC
Organism: Sorangium cellulosum So0157-2; assembly: GCF_000418325.1. Taxonomy (GTDB): domain Bacteria; phylum Myxococcota_A; class Polyangia; order Polyangiales; family Polyangiaceae; genus Sorangium; species Sorangium cellulosum_D. The sequence goes on along the minus strand of NC_021658.1, from coordinate 8,501,965 downwards.
ACCTGGGTGATGTCCCTGTTCGCCTTGATCAGGCAGGCGAGCAGCGAGACGAACACGTCGTCGTTCGCGCCCGTCTCGACGATACCGACCTGGAAGCGCGCGATGCTCGCGTGCTGCGACTCGCGGCTGAAGATGGTGAACCAGGAGCCACCCTCCTTCATCGCCGCCAGCGCGTCGATCGCCGACTTCACGATCGCCGCGGCGGCGGCGCTGGGCCCGAGCGCCACCGAGAGGACCTCGATGATCTTCTCGTGGACCTCGGCCCCCGTCCCCTGCGTCGTGTAGTCGGACCAGGCGCCGGCCTGCATCACCCAGCCGACGTTCTGCAGCACCTCCACGTACTTCGCGTACCAGTCGAGGGGCGCCGCCTGCGCGGACGCGTGCTTGTTGGCGACGAGCTGGGCGAGCAGCGCCGAGTCCGAGATGGCCTCCCGGACGCCCGCGTCCACGCCCTGCGCGAACGACAAGAGCGACGAGCCTATGACCCGAGCTTGGCTCTTCGCGGCATCGAAGACCTCGCCAGCGTCGGTCGCCGCGTCCTGCGCGACCAGGTTGCGAGGGAGCCCCGAGACGTCCAGGGCCCGAACGTAATCGCGCGCTGCGGCCGGATCGAAGCTCATGGCGAGAAGGAAATCCAAACGTCTCGGAGACGTCAAGCCCCAATCGCGGAACCTGCCCGCGTTGGCAGCATATTCTGCGATGCGATTGGAGGGGTCCCCATGCCATCAGAGCTCGATCGGCCAGCCCAGGTGGCGCTCGTACATCCGGCTCCGGTGCTCGACGAGGGCGCGCGGCACCGCGTCGCCGAGCTCCTCGCGCGCGGTCCCGAAGGCCTGGCGGAGCAACGGCTGGAGGCGGGGACAGTCGCTCTCCGGGATCGGACAGAGCGGGGTCAGGAAGGTGGCGGCGTAGACGTCGAGCGCGTTCGGGCGGTCGCCGTCGAGGTAGTCGCGGCCCCCGTCGAGCCGGGCGGCGAGGGCGGAGAGCGCGGCGACGATGCGCGCGCGCACGCGGTCGAGATCGAACGCCGGGGAGTAGCCGTAGCGCGCCGCGAGGTAGCGCGCGGCGGGCGGCGGAAAGCCGCGCTCGCCCTCGCTCGTCATCGAGGCGTGGATCATGAGGAGGCGCGCGTTCCAGCCGAGGCCCTCCTCGCCCGCGATCTCGTGGAGCAGGCCGACGGTGCGGGCGCGGTGATCGAGGTCGTCGGGGAGCAGGGCGCCCGGCGGGCCGAGGCGGGCGGCGAGCGTCGTGATCGCGGCCCAGTGGGCGCGCGGGGGCTCGTCGTCGTAGAAGACGACGGGCACGTTGTCGGCGCGCATCCACGCCGCGAGCTCCGCGTCCTCCCGCGAGAACCGCACCACGCGGACCGGCACGCCCTGAAGCCGGAACAGCCCCTTCGCGGCCTCCGACCAGGGGCTCGGCACCATCCCCGACGCGACCATGCGGACGCCGCGGGCCGCCTTCGCGGTCGCGACGTCGACGAACTCGATAGGATTCATGCGCCCGATGCTGCCCCCGAGCGGCCTCGCCTTGCAAGCCGCGCCGGCCGATCCCTACGCGATACGGCAGGCCTCTTCGAAATCGAGGCGGGGATTGCGCGGGTAGAGCTTCGCCGGGTCGCCGTGGCCCAGGTTGATGAGGAGGATCGATCTCCACGGCACGTCGGCGAAGAACGCCGCGTCGACCTTCTCCCGGTCGAAGCCGGCCATCGGCCCGCAATCGAGCCCGAGCGCGCGGGCCGCGAGGATCAGGTAGCCGGCCTGGAGCGAGGCGTTCTGCAGGAGAAAGAAGTCGCGCTGCTCCGGCGGCATCGCGGCGAAGGTCTCGCCCATCGTCGGGCGCGCCGGGAAGAGCTTCGGCATCTTGTCGTGGAAGCGCGTGTCATAGGCGATGATCGCGGTGACCGGCGCGCTCATGGTCTTCTCGACGTTGCCCGGCGCGAGGCAGGGGCGCAGGCGCTCCTTGGCCTCGGGGCTCTTCACGAAGACGATCCGCGCCGGCACGGTGTTGGCCGCGGTCGGCCCGAGGCGCAGGGCCTCGTAGAGGCGGCGCAGGGTCGCGTCGTCGATGGTCTCGGCGAGCCAGCCGTTGTGGGTGCGGGCTTCGAGGAGGATCTGCTGGAGGAGTTGGTCGCTCATGAGGCTTGCTCCATCGTACGTGGGTGAGTTGGGGCGAGTCGTTCCGTGAGATCCCCCGTCAGGTCGCGAGCGCGGGCTCGCCGACGCGGGCCCCGGCCTCGCGCTTCGGGGCGCCCGCGAGCCTGCGGCCCTCGGGGCGCAGCGCCCAGGAGGCGGCGGCGACGGCGACGAGGACGAGGGGCGTCATCACCTGGCCGGCGGCGTCGCCCACGGCGGCGTGCGAGGCGGCGGCGCCGGTGAGATCGAAGACGATGCCGGCGTACGCCCACTCCTTGAGGCGCGGGAAGCGGGGGGCGAGGAGGGCGACGGCGCCGAGGACCTTCCAGACGCCGAGGATGGTGGCCAAGTAGGCCGGGTAGCCGAGGTGCGCCATGCCCTCGAGCACCTGGGGGGAGCCAGCGAGATCGGCGACCCCGCCCGAGGCGACGCCGAAGCCGAGGAGACCCGTCGAGATCCAGTAACCGATGGTGCGTGCCTTGTCGTTCATGAGCGAGCATTCTGGGACGTGGACGCGCCTGTAACAATGCATCAACAGTTGGAAGCACCTGCCAGGATTTGATCCAAATGGACGAACCCCTCGAGACCTCCGAGCTCCTCGCCTTCTCGAAGACCGTGGAGGCCCGATCGCTGTCCCGCGCCGCCGCCGAGCTCGGCGTCCCGCGCGCCACCATCAGCCGCCGCCTCGCGCGGCTGGAGGAGCGGCTCGGGGTGCGCTTGCTCCGCCGGACGACCCGCAGCCTCGCCCTCACCGACGCGGGCGAGGCGCTCTACCGCCACGCCTGCATCGTGCTCGACGCCGTCCACCACGCCGAGGCGAGCGTGCGCCAGGCCGACGACGCCGTGCGCGGCGAGCTGCGCGTCTCGGTGCCGCCGATGATGGACGAGAGCTTCAGCGCGATGCTCTGCGATTTCGCGAGGCGCTACCCCGAGGTCCGCCTCCACGTCCACAACACGACGCAGCTCGTCGATCTCCGGCGCGGCGGCTACGACGTCGCGCTCCGCGCGAGCGCCGCGCTCGAGCCCGGCCTCGTCGCCCGGACGCTGATGCGCCACCCGCTCCTCGCGGTCGCCTCGCCCGCGTACCTCGAGGCCCGCGGCGCGCCGCGCACGCGCCGCGATCTGCGGGGCCACCGCTGCCTCATGGGCTTCGCCCGGGGGGAGCTGCCGCAGACGCACTGGCCGTCCTCCGGCGGCAAGCTCCAGGTCGAGGGCGCGCTCTTCACGAACGACATGCACCTGCTCTGCGACGCCGCGCTCAAGGGCCTCGGCATCGCGCTCTTGCCGGAGCCGCTCGCGCGCGCGCACCTCGAGAGCGGCGCGCTCGTGCACGTGCTGAAAGGCGCGATCCAGGGGGAATCGCACTTCGCGGTGATCTACGCGGAGCGGGAGTTCATGCCGCCGCAGCTCCGCGCCTTCATCGACGCGGTGGTGGCGTGGGGAGGAGGGGATCTCCTCCCGCGGGCGGGCGCGCCGAAGCCGAAGCGGCCGGCGAAGAGCGGCCCGCGCCAGCGCTCGAGATCGCCCGGCGGCGCCCGGCGCGCCTCCGGATAGCCTGGCAGGGCCCGATGCGAGCGTGTCCCGCGTGCGCGTCGAGGAGAGCCGCCCTGCGGAAGCAGATCAACCGGGGAGGGCGGCGGTCAGGTCCACCTCGACCAGCTGACCGGTGAAGCCGAGCGAAGCGACCCCGAGCAGGGTGCTGGCCGAACCGAAGGCCGGGCCGAGCGCCGAGTCGTTGAGTCGCTCCCACACCGCGCCCAGCACCTCGCGGTCGTCGCTGACCACGTAGATCACCGAGCGCACCACGTCGGCGGGCTGCGCCCCGACCGCGGCCAGGACGGCCAGGGCGTTCGCCGCCACCTGGTCGGCCTGCGCGAGGGGGTCGCCCGCGCCGACCAGGTTGCCGTCGGGATCGAGCGGGCACTGGCCGGCGAGGAAGGCGAGCCGGCCCGCCTCGACGATCGTGACGTGGTGATAGCCGGGAGTCTTGTGGACGTCGGGCGGATTGAGCTTGTCGACGCGCATCGAGGGGAGAGGAAAACCAAAGTGACTCGAGGATGTCAAGGGCGGCTCTGCGACGCTCCCCTCAGGTGCGATGTTCGTGCTCGGGAGTTGGTCGCGACACCGGAGGCGTGACTCTCCTGCCGCGCCGCGCTCCCGCCAATCGCATCTATCCCGGATCTCCGCGCCTTCCCGCGCGATCGGCGAATGCCGCGCTGGCCAGGCTGGTTGCGCGACGCGCCTGCGCTGTCTACGCTCGCCGCTGAACAACGAGCGCCCGCGAGAGCCGCGGCGACCCGAAGGGCCCGCCGGAGGCGGCGCGGCGGCGCTGGAAGGAGGCGATGATCCCATGTGCGGCATTGCTGGATGGGTGGATTACGCCCGCGATCTGACGCGGGAACGCGACGTCCTGCAGAAGATGACGAGGACGATGAAGAACCGCGGGCCGGACGACGAGGGGCTGTGGCTCACGCCGCGCGCGGGCCTCGGGCACCGCCGCCTCGCCATCATCGACCTCGAGGGCGGGCGCCAGCCCATGATCGCCGAGGAAGGCGGCGCGCCGGCCGCCGTCCTCGTCTATACCGGCGAGGTCTACAACTTCCGCGAGCTGCGCGGCGAGCTCGAGGCCCGCGGACACCGGTTCAGGACGAACAGCGACACCGAGGTCGTCCTCCGCGCCTACCTCGAGTGGGGCGCGAGCTTCCCCGAGCGCCTCAACGGCATGTACGCCTTCGCCCTCTGGGACGCCCGCGAAGAAGAGCTCCTGCTCGTCCGGGACCGCATGGGCATCAAGCCGCTGTTCTACCAGTCGACCGGCTCGGGCGTGCTCTTCGGCTCGGAGCCCAAGGCCATCCTGGCGAACCCGCTCGCCGCGCCGGTCGTGGACGAGACCGGCTTGCGCGAGCTCTTCGCCTTCGTGAAGACACCGGGGCTCGCCGTCTTCCGCGACATGCGCGAGGTGCGCCCCGGCCACGTCGTGCGCGTCCGGCGGGGAGGCGTCACCGAGCGCCGCTACTGGGCGCTCGAGTCCAGGCCGCACACCGACGATCTCCCGACGACGATCCGCACCGTCCGCGAGCTGCTCGACGACATCGTCGCTCGCCAGCTCATCTCCGACGTGCCGCTGTGCACGCTGCTGTCGGGAGGGCTGGACTCCAGCGCCGTCACCTCGCTCGCCCAGAAGACCCTGCGCGAGGCGGGCGCGGGGCCGGTGCGCTCGTTCTCCGTCGATTTCGTGGGCCAGGCCGACAACTTCAAGGCGGACGAGCTGCGGAGCACGCCGGACGCGCCCTACGTCGCGGAGGTCCAGCGGCACGTCGGGTCGGAGCACGCGGACATCGTGCTCTCCGCGGCCGAGCTCGCCGATCCCGCCGTCCGCGCGATCGTGCTCCGGGCCCGGGATATCCCGGTCGGCTTCGGGGACATGGATGCCTCGCTGTACCTGCTCTTCCGCGCCATCCGGGAGCGCTCCACGGTGGCCCTGTCCGGCGAGTCGGCCGACGAGATCTTCGGCGGGTATCTCTGGTTCCACGACCCGGAGGCGGTGGCGGCCGCGACGTTCCCCTGGAGCTCCATGCGCACGCGGATGAGGAGCTCGAGCTCCGTCGCGACGCTGCTCGCCCCGGATCTCCTCGGGCGGCTCGACGTCCAGGGCTACATCGCCGAGCGCTACGCGGAGGCCCTCGCCGAGGTCCCGCGCCTGCCGGGCGAGGACGGGGAGGAGCGGCGCATGCGCGAGATCTGCTATCTGCACCTGACGCGCTTTTTGCAGATCTTGCTCGACCGGAAGGATCGCATGAGCATGGCGACCGGGCTCGAGGTCCGCGTCCCGTTCTGCGATCACCGGCTCGTGGAGTACGTGTTCAACACGCCCTGGTCGATGAAGACCTTCGACGGGCGCGAGAAGAGCCTGCTGCGCGCGGCGGCCGACGATCTCCTGCCGCGCTCGGTGCTGGAGCGGCGCAAGAGCCCGTATCCGGCGACGCAGGATCCCGCGTACGCGCAGGCGCTCCGCGGCCAGCTCGGCCGGCTCCTCGCCCAGAAGGACGCTCCGGTGCTGCCGCTGCTCGACGCGGCGCGCGCCCGCGCCGCCGCGTCGAGCGCCGGGGGGCCCTCGGACGAGGTCTCCCGGTCGAGCGTGGAGCAGGTCCTCCTGCTCAACGACTGGCTCGCGCGCTACGAGGTGAAGCTCGCGCTCTGAGCGCGTCTTACCGGCGGCGGCCTCCCGCCGCGCCCCCTCGCGAACGAGCCTGACGACGCGGTACTAGTGCGGCGGGACGGCGCTCGGGTCCATGTGCATCACCTCCCAGTGGTGGCCGTCGAGATCGTAGAAGCGCCGGAAGTACATGAAGCCCATGTCGGACGGCTCGCCCGCCTCCGTCCCGCCGGACGCGATCGCGGTGTTCACCAGCTCGTCGACCTCGGCCCGGCTGCCCGCCGACAGCGCGAAGATCCCCTCGGTCGACGTGGCGGTGTCGCAGATCTGCTTCTTGGTGAAGTCCTTGAAGCGCTCCTCGACGAGGAGCATCACGAACGCCTGCTCGCTGACGATCATACAGGTCGCCTTGTCGTCGGTGAACTGCGGGTTGAACGAGAAGCCGAGCTTGGTGAAGAACTCGACCGACCGCTTCAGGTCACGGATGGGCAGGTTGACGAAGAGCATACGGGAACGCTTCGTTGACATGATCGTCTCCACGGTGGGGTAGGTTCGAAGCTACTGACGCCCGCAGGGGATCGAACTCATCGGTCGGGCGAAACAGAATCGACCCGCCCCGTGTCTACCAGGTCCGCCTGCCCTGGAAAAGCGCGGGAGCGCCGAGCCCGTCGCCGCCGCCGCGCGCGGCGCCTGCGGATCAACGTGGACAGCACGATTCAGGTGCCTCCCTAGGCGCTTCGTGGGCGAGGTGCTCCCACCGTGTCATCCCATGTCGCCGCGCTCGAGCCCGCCGGCGTCAACCGCGGGTTGACGTCGTTGACAACCCCGCGCGACGCCCGCGCGTGTGCCTTTCCGCCGGCACGGTCGGATTGCGTCGGACTGCGGTCCTTTAGACGGAAAAATGTAAGGATAGCGCGCATTTGGACGACCTCGGGCAAGGCCGCTTCGTGGCCCGAGCGTTGCTTTGATAGCCTGTCGAGACGCGCGGCGGGGCGCTGCATCGAGGCGAGGGGCGCAGAGCTCCGGACCGTCGAACAGAGCGAGAGCTGCTGAGATGGCTTGAATACTTACCCGGTCGCGCGGACGGCCAACCAATGAGGAATGACATCATGAGCTTGAAATGGGTCGGTGCTTTGGGTTCGCTGCTCTCGCTCGGTCTCGTCGGCTGCATCGCGGCAGACGAGGCCGCGATGGACATGGGCGCGATGAGCGACGCGCTCAGCGCGGTCAAGATCCAGGCGGAGGATCAGTCCTGGGCCATCTCCTCGGGCGACAGGATCGAGGACAACGCGGACAACGTGAAGCTCCGCGCCAACCAGAGCGGCGACACCTTCAAGTTCTCCACGTCGGTCGCGGCCGGCAAGTATGAGATCGTCCTCCGGTACGCCAAGCGGAACGTGTACGGCAAGTACGAGCTGCTCGCGAACGGCTCCTCGGTGAAGTCCTTCGACGCCTATACGTCCTCCACCGGCGACAGCTGGACGACGGCGAAGCTCGCGGAGAAGTCGCTCTCCGGGAACGTCGAGTTCACCTTCAAGGTGACGGGCAGGAATTCGTCCGCGTCTGGCTACGACCTCAAGATCGACTACATCGAGCTCGTGCCCGTGGACGGCGGCGGCTCGGATGGCGGCGGCTCGGGCGGCTCCACCACGACGGGGGACGGCGGCGTCGTCAGCGCGACCATCGTCGTGAGAAAAGGCGAGACGTTCGACGGCGGCGGCAAGCGCTTCATCGCCGACAAGGACAAGCTCGGCGACGGCAGCCAGAAGGAGGGGCAGAAGCCGGTGTTCAAGCTCGAGGACGGCGCGAAGCTGAAGAACGTCGTCCTCGGCGCGCCGGCCGCCGACGGCATCCACACCTACGGCAACGTCACGCTCGAGAACATCGTCTGGGAGGACATCGGCGAGGACGCCCTGACGGTCAAGGAGTCCGGCACCGTGGTCATCAATGGCGGCTCCGCGAAGAACGGCGAGGACAAGGTGTTCCAGATCAACGCGGCAAGCACCTTCAGGGTCTCGAACTTCAAGGCGGAGAACGCCGGCAAGTTCATCCGGCAGAACGGCGGCACCACCTTCAAGGTCGACGTCGTCATCGACCGGTGCGACATCTCGAAGATGAAGGAGTCGATCTTCAGGACCGACAGCAGCAGCAGCTCCGTGACGATGACGAACACCCGCTACAGCGACATCGGCAAGGAGCTCTTCATGGGGGTGAGCTCCTCGAAGATCTCGACGTCGAACAACACCGAGTACTGATCTGCCCCGCGCGGCCGCGCGCGCCCGGCGGCGCCCAGCGGCCGCGCGCGCCTCAACACGCCCCGCCGCATACCGTGCTCCCGTCTGGACACGTCACGCCGGGCGTGCCGTCGGCGCCGCAGCTCACCGTGCACTGCGCCGTCTCGGCGCACCTCGCGGTGCAGTCCGCGAAGCACTTGAGCTCGCAGCTGCTCTCGCCCTCGCAAAAGATCATGGAGCCCGAGCCCATATCGAACTTGCACACGGCCTGATCCCTGCAGATCGCCGTGGAGCGAACGTCGGCCTTCAGGTCGCACTTCGACTGCTGCGTGCACGTGAGCACGCTGCCGTCGCCGCCGTCGCCCTTGCACTCGCTCGTGTCGACGCACTGGAGCACGAGCGCCTCCTCGCTGCTGCCGTTGCACGTCGAGCCCATCGAGCAGTCGAGCGCGCACGCCTCCGAGCCGCAGTCGGTCTTGCAATCCGCGCCTGCCACGCACTCGCAGTCGAACCCGTTGCACGCACATCCTGCGCCCGTACACGTCGCGCTCTCCGCCTCTTCGGGGTCGCTCCCGCATCCAGCAGCCGTGATCATCGCGAGCGCCATCAGCCACATCCGAGCCTTCATGGTTGTCTCCTTGGAAAGGGGACAGGGATCTACACCAGGCGTGGACGGCGCCGCGAGCATCAAGCGCCCCGCGGCGCCGCGGGGCGAGACCGGCCGACGAGGATCCGATCGCCGCCGCCCCGATCGGGTCGGGTCGCCCCGGCCGCGGCTGGCTTCCGGCGCAGCTCACCCGGGCGTCCAAGCCAGCGCCGGCAGAGCGCCCTGCCGCACCGCGGCGGAGCGCCGGCCGGCAGCGCGGCGCTCGCGGCGATAGGGCGAGGCGGCCTACGCTGCACGCGCAGGCTCGCCACATGTGGCGCAAAGGACGCTGCCATCGACGTGGAGGACCTGTCAGTCCGCGCAGCGGGGGGCGCTCCCACCAACTCCCTGCCTGGTCCGATGGATGCATTGGCGCCTCCGACGACTGGCCGTTGACGGAGCTGACCGATGCGGACGAGCGGATGAGCCCGCCGGCGAAGCGCCGGATGGAGGTTCCCCGGCCGCCCATCCAACGCGAGGAAGCCATGGCGAACAACCATCAGCCCAAGGAGAGCGGGCTCGTCGAGCTCGTGAAGGACGCCATCCAGGACACCCAGGAGCTGATCCGGATCGAGGTCGCGCTCGCGAGGAACGAGACGAAGCGGGACGTCGCCAAGCTCAAGAATGCGGCCATCGCGTTCGGCGTGGCCTTCGCCGCCGCGATCCTGACGCTGGCGATGCTCCTCGTCGCGGCGGCGCTCGCGATGGGCGGGCCTGCGCCGGCCCTCGTCATCGCGGGCGTCCTGCTCGTCACGGCGGGGGTCGCCGGGCTCGTCGGATACCGGCTCATCCCAAAGGAGCCGCCGCTCGACGCCACGAAGGAGCACGCCGAGGCCCAGGCCAACCTGCTGAAGGAAGAGATCGCATGAGCACGAACACCGATGGCATCGACGACCTGGAACACCGCGCCGCCCTGCTCCGCGAGAGCGTCCGCGCGAGCCTGGACGAGCTCGAGCGGAGGAACGAGGAGCACGTCGTCACGGCCGGCGGCGCCGCAGGGCCCGCGGTCAGGGACAAGGAGGCGAAGGACTCGCCGGAGCGCGAGCGCCTCGAACAGCGGGCCGACGAGGTCCGCGAGCACCTCGTGAGCCGCGTCGGCGAGATGGCGCGGCAAGCGCGCGCGAAGGTCCTGCCGCTCGCCGCGATCGGCGGGGCCGTGCTCGTCGCGCTGACGCTGGGCCTCGGCTACATGTTCTACAAGACGCTGCGGCGATAAGCGCCGGACGCGCCCGCCCGGCCTGCCCGGCGTCGCGGTCGCGGACCACGCGCCGAGGCGGTGCGCGCTCAGGGACGGGGAGCGGCCGTCGGCAGGCGGTGCGCCGTCTCGACGATCGAGGGGCGGCTCGCCACGGCGGCCCAGAAGGCCGAGAGGGCCGGGCGCCCGGGGCGCCAGTCGCGCTCGGGCCAGCGGAAGCCGAGGTAGCCGAGCAGGCACGCGACCCCGACCTCGGCCATCGTGAAGACCTCGGTCGACAGCGGCTCGGTCTCGAGCGCGTCGAGCGACGCGGCGATCGCTTGCTCGAACCGCGGGGTCATCGGGTCCGGCTGCGTCGCGGCGCGGCGCTCGGCGGCGAACAGGCGCCCGGCGGCCGTGGCCGCGCCGTCGGTCAGGCCCTGCAGCCGCAGGGCGCGGCGGCGCTCGCGGCCGGCGCGGGGAACGAGGCGCCCGCCGCCGGCGCGCTCGTCGAGGTGATCGCAGATCGCGGACGACTCGTAGAGGATCTCGCCGTCGTCGAGGACCAGGGTCGGCACCTTGGCCAGGGGGTTCACCGCGCGCAGGCGCGGATCCGTCCACGGATCGGTCTCGACCAGCGCGATCTCTCCTGCGAGGCCGAGCTCGTGGGCGGCGATGCGGACCTTGCGCGCGAACGGGGAGGTGAACGCGATCCACAGCTGCATCGGCGAAGGATGGCCGATCCCGGCGGCGGACGACAGGCCTCGTCTCGCGCCCGCCCCCGCCCAGCCATCACGGCTCGTCCGCCGGCGGCGCGCTCAGCCCCCGGTGGACATGAGCCGCACGTCGCGTCCGTCGCGCTCGTCATCGTCGAGCGGCTCCCACCTGTCGCTGGCCAGCTCGAAAAACTGAGGTGGAACCACCATCGAGAAGGTGCTTCCCTGCTCCCGATTGCGCCGCTCCACCCGCTCGCGCCGCAGCGCGCGAGGCGCGTCCAGCACGTAGATGGTGAGGCCGTATCCGGCGGCGTCGACGCGCTCGTAAAACCTCTCCCTGGCGTCCCGGCGGATGAGGCCGATCTCGAGCACGACGCTGGTGCCCACGTCGAGCATCCTCTCGGTGAGCGTCCAGATCTGATCGACACACCGCTCCGTTCGTTCGATGTACCACGCCAGCACGCCCGTATCCGGGCGATCCGGGCTGAAGAGCGCCGTCATCCACTCGTCCAGGTTCATCCGCACGGCGCGCTGCGCTCGACAGAGCTCGAGCGCGAACGTCGATTTGCCGGCGCCGACCGGGCCGACGATGAGGTGGAGATGCGCCGCGCCGCGCGCCGCTGCGTGAAGCTCGCCCGACGAGGCGTGCTTCGGAGACGTCCTCTCATCCATCGTCCTCTCTTTCATGGATCCTCTCCTCGGTGTGGTCGCGACGAGACGAGCCGTGGCCTGCGCGTCGAGGCATGGAGCGACCGCCTCGATCCATCGGCACGAGATCGTGCGACACGGGGACACGCGCGCTCGTCGCCTCGCGGGCGACACGCATCTTCACGGAGCCGCGGCGGCGCGCGCAGGCCTCGTCGCGAGCGCCGCCAGAAACGAAAACGCCAGCCGGAGGGCTGGCGCTCTCGATGTTGTACCGGAAGGCGGCTGCGGCCGTAAAGTCAAAACGCCGCCGTGTGCAGCTGGGAGCTCCGCCGCGCGACAACCATGTTGCGCAACGTCGAGAGGAGGGCCGGGCAGCTCGGCGCGGCCACCTCGTCCCGCAGCGCCAGCTCGATCGGCCGCGCGCCGCGCACGCCCGAGCGCCGCGCCCCTGCGCGCACGACGTCGCGGATCCGCGTGGCTCGCGGGTTGCTTCTCGCCGGGCGCATCACCGCAGCCCCGACGTGAGGACCTCGGTCGAAGCCTCCTGCCACGCCGCTCGGCCGCGAAGCGAGGAGTCGCTGGAAAGAGAGGCGTGTGTCCCATGGACCAGGAACAGAGAGCCCGACAGGACACGTGGTAGCGTGATCTCTATCGGCTGCTCGTCGAAAACACGAAGGATTACGCCATCCTCATCGCCGATCCGGCCGGCGACGTCATCGCCTGGGGCGGGGGAGCCGCCGAGGTCCTCGGGTTCACCGAGGAGGAGATCCTCGGAAAGTCGCTCGAGCTGATCTACACGCCCGAGGACGTCCGGGCCGGCGTGCTCGCCGACGAGATGAGGACCGCCCTGGCGCGGGGCCGGGCGGTCAACGAGCGCTGGCAGCTCCGGAAGAACGGCAGGCGCGTCTGGTGCAGCGGGCTCATGACGCCGCTCAGGGACGAGGCGAACAACCTGCGCGGCTTCGCGAAGGTCGTGCGCGATCGGACAGAAGGCCACCTGGCAGACCTGGCGCTGCGCGAGAGCGAGCAACGGCTGCGGGTCGCGCTCGACGCCGCCAAGATGGGCACCTGGCTCTGGAGCATCGCCGAGGACAGAGAGACCCTGGACGCGAGCCTGAAGCGCCTCATGGGCGCGGCGCCGCACACGGAGGTGCGCACCCTCGAGGACTTCATCCAGCTCATCCATCCCGACGACCAGACGGCCGTGCGAGGCGCCTTCCAGGCCGCGCTCCGCGAGGGCACGGAGCTGACCGTCGAGTTCCGCGTCGTCGGGCCCGATCGCTCGGTCCGCTGGCTGCGAGACCAGGGGACGATCCTGCGCGATGCGCGCGGGAGCCCCGTCGCCATGACGGGCGCGTGCGTCGACATCACCGAACGAAGGCTCCTCGAAGAAGCGCTCCAGCACCGAGCGGAGCAGCTCGCCGAGGCCGACCGGCAGAAGGACGAGTTCCTGGCGATGCTGGGGCACGAGCTGCGCAACCCGCTCGCCCCGGTCCGCAGCCTCCTGGAGGTCATGCGCCAGAAGCCGGGCGACGCCGAGCGCCTGGAGAAGGCCTACGCCATCATCGAGCGCCAGGTCGAGCACCTCGTGCGGCTCGTCGACGACCTGCTCGACGTCTCGCGCATCACGCGCGGCATGATCCAGCTCCACAAGGAGAAGGCGGAGCTCGCCGCGATCGTGGGCCACGCCGTGGAGACCGTCCGCCCGCTCGTCGAGGCGCGCAACCTCGAGCTGATGATCTCGCTCCCGATGAAGCCCGTGCACCTCGAGGTGGACGCGACCCGGATGACGCAGGTGATCACGAATCTCCTCCACAACGCGGTCAAGTACACGGAGCCAGGGGGCCGCATCTGGGTGATGGGCGAGCGGACCGGGGATGGCCTCGAGGTCCGGATCAGGGACACCGGACACGGCATCCCGCCGGACCTCCTGCCGAAGCTGTTCGATCTGTTCACCCAGGGAGACCGCGCGCTGGACCGGTCCCAGGGGGGGCTCGGTCTCGGTCTGACGCTGGTGCGCCGCCTGGTCGAGATGCACGGAGGGACCGTGCGCGCCGTGAGCGACGGGCCGGGGAAGGGGAGCGAGTTCATCGTGCGGCTGCCGGCGGCGGCCCTCGCCGCCAGCGCCGGGGGCGCGGAGACGCCCTTCGCGGCGCTCCCGCTGGCGCGCCCGGGCCCCGCGAGCCCGAGGCGCATCCTGGTCGTCGAGGACAACCCCGACGTGGCCGAGTCCCTCGTCATGCTGCTGCAGGCCCTTGGCCACGAGGTCGCCATGGCGAGGAGCGGCCCCGAGGCGCTCGAGGCGGCCCCGGCGTTCCTGCCGGACGTCGTGCTGCTGGACATCGGGCTGCCCGGGATGGACGGGTACGAGGTCGCCAGGCAGCTCCGCCGGCAGCCCGAGCTGGAGCGGGCGCTCCTCGTGGCGCTGAGCGGGTACGGCCAGGATGAAGATCGGCGCCGCTCGCGGGCGGCCGGCTTCGACCATCACCTGGTCAAGCCGGTCTCGCGCGCGGTGCTGCAGCCGCTGATCGCCTCCGGGCAGCGCCGGCTCGCGCAGAACGTCAGCTGAGCCGCAGGCGCGCGGCGCGGGGATGCCCGCTCATTTCGCGCAGATCCCCGGCCGGCGCTTGTCCCACGGCGCCGCCTGCTCGAGCTGGCCGGCGAGCCGCAGCAGCGTCGCGTCGTCGGCGTACCGGCCGGCGAAATGCACGCCGACCGGCAGGCCGTCGGCGCTCATGTGGAGCGGCACCGACATCGCGGGGCTCCCGTTCACGTTGAAGAGGGGCGTGAACGCCGCGAACTCGAAGATCCGGTCGAGCCAGCCCTCGGCGCTCACGGTCGGATCGTCCGCGTCGAGCGTGCCGGCCGGGATGGGGAGCGTGGCCAGCGTCGGCGTGAGCAGGGCGTCGAACTGCGTGAAGAACTGCCCGAGCTGCCGCGCGAGCTGGTCGCGCGCGACGAGCACGTCGTGCAGATCCACGGCGCTCATCCGCCGGCCGGCCTCGGCCATGGTCAGCGTGGTCGCCTCGAGCGCGCCGCGCCCCGCCGCGAGCCCGTACAGCGGGCAGACGCGGTCGAACATGTGGGCGTGGTACGACAGCAGCATCCGGAAGGCGATCCGCACCTTCTCCCACGCGATCTCCGGCCGCGCCGGCACGACCTCGTGCCCCAGCTGCTCGCAGAGCGCCGCGGCCCGGCGCACCGCCAGCTTGCACTCGTCGTGCACCGGCACCCCGCTCCAGGAGGCGTCGGTGAACGCGATCCGCAGCCGCCCCGGCGGCGTGCGCGCCTCTTCCAGGAACGACCGCGGGGCCGACGCCGTGAAGTACGGCGCGCCCGCGTC
This sequence comes from Sorangium cellulosum So0157-2, assembly GCF_000418325.1. Taxonomy (GTDB): domain Bacteria; phylum Myxococcota_A; class Polyangia; order Polyangiales; family Polyangiaceae; genus Sorangium; species Sorangium cellulosum_D. The sequence goes on along the minus strand of NC_021658.1, from coordinate 8,486,913 downwards.
GGGCCCGGCGATCGCGTCGAGCAGCGCCGCGCTGTCCCGCACCGAGCGCGTCAGCACGTGGTCGGTGGCGAAGCCCATCAGGACCTCGCCCTCGATCGGCCCCGTCGGGACGCGGCCGCGGGTGGGCTTCAGCCCGAAGAGGTTGCAGCACGACGACGGGATGCGGATCGACCCGGCGACGTCGTTGCCGTGGGCCATCGGCACCATGCGCGCGGCCACGGCCGCGGCCGCCCCGCCGCTCGAGCCCCCGGGCGTGCGATCCGGGCGCCACGGGTTGCGCGTCGGCCCGTGCGCCGCCGGCTCGGTGACCACGTTGAGGCCGAGCTCCGGGGTGTTCGTCTTGCCCAAGGACACGAGCCCCGCGCGCCGGAAGCGCGTCATGAGCTCGTCGTCCGCGGACGAGACGAGGCCCTGGAACAGCCGAGAGCCCATGCCGGTCGGCGTGCCCGCGACGAGGATGCCGAGGTCCTTCACGAGGTACGGCACCCCGGTGAACGCCCCCTCCGGCAGCCCCGCGCGGATCGCCCGCTCGGCGTCGTCGCGCAGCGAGGAGATCACCGCGTTCAGGGCCGGGTTGACCTGCTCGATGGCGGTCGAGGCCACGTCCATCAGCTCGGAAGGGGTGACCTCGCGCCGGCGGACCAGCTCCGCGAGGCCCAGGGCATCGAAGGCGGTGTACTCGGAGATCTTCATGGTGCAGGTCCCTTATACGAGGCTCCCGCGCGCGGCGGATGGAAGAAAGGAGCGGCGCCGCGCAATGCTCTTCCGCTCGGCGCAAAGGCGACGCGGCGCGCGCCAGACCACCATCGATGGCGGGGAGCCGTGATAGGGTCGCCGCCGTTCACGCCACGCACGGAGGACCTCACATGAGCACGATTGAGCGGCATACCCCGGGGACCCTGTCTTGGGTCGATCTGATGACGCCCGACCTCGACGGCGCGATGAAGTTCTATGGCGCGCTCTTCGGGTGGACCTTCGAAGTCGGCCCGCCGGAGTTCCATTACTACACGACCTGCAGCGTGGGTGGGCGCCGCGCGGCCGGCATCGGCCAGCGGCCCCCGGGCACCGCGTTCCCCTCGGTGTGGAGCGTCTACTTCGACGGCGAGGACGCCGACCGGATCGCCGAGCGCATCCGCGCGAACGGCGGGCAGGTCATGATGGGGCCGATGGCCGTGGCGGATCACGGGCGCATGCTCGTCGCGTCCGACCCGACCGGCGCCGCCTTCGGCGTCTGGGAGCCGAAGAACCACACCGGCGCGCAGGCCATCCTCGAGCACGGCTCGATGATCTGGCACGAGGTGAACACCCGCGATCACAAGAAGGCGGCCGACTTCTACTGTCGCGTCTTCGACCTCGAGGCGCAGAAGCTCGACGCGCCCGGGATCGACTACCTGACGCTCCACAAGGGCCAGAAGACGGCGGGCGGCGTGCTCCAGATGGACGCGCAGTGGCCGGCCGAGCTCCCGCCGCACTGGATGACGTATTTCGCCGTCGACGACCTCGACGCCGCGCTCGCGAACGTCGAGGCGCTGGGCGGCAAGGTGCATGTGCCGCCCTTCGACACGCCGTATGGTCGGCAGTCGGTCGTCACCGATCCCTGGGGCGCGGGCTTCACCCTCATGAAGCCGAGCGTGCTCCCGAACGCGGGCGGATGACCGCGCCCGGGCGCGCGGCGCGGGCGGGCCGCGGGGCCGGTCAGCCGGACGAGGTCTTCCGGCGGCGGCCCTCGGGGCGCTTCGGGGCCTTCTTCGCGGCGGCCGCCTGCGCCCCGGGCTCGACGTCGGGCAGCTTGCCGTTCCCCTGATCGACCACCTTCTTCTCGTACCAGGGCCGCGTGCCGTGCGCGCGGATGAGGTAGGCGAACGCGAGGACGCCGAGGAGCGGCAAGGCGACCCAGGCCGCGGAGTGGGCCGTCACGCCGGGGCCGACCGCGCTGGCCAACGGCCATGACGGGACATGGCGCGCCTTCAGCGCGTCGCCCTTCCGGAGTCGGGCGAAGGCGGCGTGGGACACCTCGTCCACGATCGCGGCGCCGCCTTCGCCCTGCACCGTCACCTCGTGGTAGTCGGTGTCGCCCCTCTCGATCTCTCGCAGCTCGGTCACGCGGACATCGATCGTCTCTCCCAGCCAGCGGCGCGCGTGGAAGCCCGCGAACGCGGCGTTGAACGCGATCGACGCGACCGCGGCGAAGGCGCCCCACCGCAGGTGGAACGCCGCCCTGCGCGCGAACCGCTGCCCGAGCGGCTCGGACGAGAGGAGCATGCGCCGCCCGTGCGAGCGGGGCACGAGCAGGAACCCCTGCGCCGCGCCGCGGTATCCCTGGGTCGGCGCCTCGGGGTCGGGCGCGCGCCGGAGATCGCCGACCGCGAAGACCTGCTCGCCGGGCACGAGCTCGGCCACGCGGACGCGCTTCGTGCGATCGACAAGGATCATGCCGTCGAGCGCGTCGACGAGCATCACGTCCTCGCCCGGCTCCACGCGGACGCGCGCGCCCGAGGCGTGGCGCAGGTAGAAGGGCTGCACCCGGACCTTGCGATCGGTCTCGGACCACTCGTGGCTCCAGACGCCGGAGCTCTCCGTCTCGGACCCCTCCTGCTCGACCTCGACGCGCACGGCCACGTCCGCCCCTTGCGCTCGCTCGACGGTGCCCATGACGACGGCCTCGCCGGGCGCGAGCGCGACGCCGGGATCGAACGACGCCTCGGCCTGCGCGGCGGCGCGGCGCTCGCGGAGCGCCAGCCGGACGGCGTGGGCGGCGAGGACGAGCAGGCCGACCGTCGCGACGCCGTCCACCAGGACCGACGACAGCCACGCGTCGAGGTGGTGGTCGCTGACGATCGACAAGAGGCGGGGTCCCATGGCCCGCCATGAGAGCGCAAAGCGGGGCGCCCGTGCGAAAAACCCGGCGCCGCCGCGGCGCCGCCGCGGCGGCGCCTCCGCGCGGTCGCGCGCGCCGAAGATCGCCGGAGGGCGCGCCGGTCCGGCGCTCCCCGCGAGGGCGCGGGAGCCCGTTTCCTCCCGCGCGTCCCGCGCGTACACCCGCGGCGGTGACGATGTCCGCGCCGCCGCCTCCGCTCCGCCCGTTCCGCGTCCACGAGCCCGCCGCGCCGGGGCCGGTGGTCGTCGAGGTCCCGCACGCGGGCCTCGCCGTGGACGAGCGCGCGGCGCGCTTCACGCGGGTGCCGGAGCGCGCGCTCGTGGCCGACGCGGACATCGCGGCGGACGCGCTCTTCGGCGACGTCGCAGAGGAGGGCGCCGCGCTCGTGGTGGCGACGGCGAGCCGCTTCGTCATCGACCTCAACACGGCCCCGCGCGTGCCCACGCCCTACGAGGACAAGCTCCCCTACGGGCTGCGGGAGGTGCGGCGGCGCTCGGCGAGCGGCGAGGCGTGGCTCGACAGCCCGCCGCCCCGCGCCGAGGTCGAGCGCCGCGTGCGCGAGGTGTTCGAGCCGTACCACGCGGAGGTCGCCGCGCGCCTCGCCGCCGCGCGCGCGCGCCACGGCGTGGCGATCCTCGTGTCGGCGCACAGCTACCCCGACGGCCTGTTCCCGCGCGCGGCCGACGTCGTGCTCGGGACCCGGGGCGGCGCGAGCGCGGCCGGCTGGGCGCGCGACGCGGTCGCCGACGTCGCGCGCGCGCACGGCCTGTCGCTCGCGCTGGACGACCCGTTCCCCGGCGGCCACGCGATCGAGCGGCACGCGCGCCGCGACGAGGGGGTGCACGCGCTCCAGATCGAGCTCGCCCGCCGGCTCTACTGCGACGCGCGCTCGTTCGCGCCTCGCCCCGAGGACGTCGCGCGCCTCCAGGGCTTCGCGCGCGGCGTCGTGGCCGCGCTCGCCGCCGTCGCACGATGACGCTGCACAAAACCGCCACCGCGCGGCGACGCGGCACGACCACCCGGTGCGCGCCCGTCGTCGGCGCCGCGCGGCCAGGCGCGGGACACGCACACGTGCGCGCTCATCCCACCGCCGGATCCCCGGTTTCGCGGCGCCGCCCGGGAGCAGCGGAGCGTTGACGCCGCGGCGCGATGCGCCGAGATTCCGCCGTCAACACTTAGGTCTGGGACGGGAGACTCTTGATGCGCCACGACGGTTTCACGCTCTCGTGCTCGGCGCTCGCCAGCGTCGCTTTCATCGGCTTCCGGGGCACCGAGCACGTCTCGCAGCCGTACGAGTTCGAGCTCTTCTTCTCCGTCCCCGCGAACACCGACGTGCGCAAGGCGGTGGGCGAGCGGGCGACCGTCCGCGCGAACCGCGGCCAGGGGAACGACCCGTTCGTGCTGCACGGGGTGATCGCGAGCGTGCGCCTCCTGCACCAGAACGCGGATCGGGCGCTGTACCAGGCGCTGCTCGTGCCGAAGCTCTGGCTCCTGCGCCACTTCTGGCGCAGCCACGTCTTCACGAACCAGGCCGTCAAGGAGTTCCTCTCGGCGACGCTCCAGAGCGGCGGGCTCGCGGCCAGCGAGTTCCGCTTCTCGATCGACGACGCCGACTACCCGGTCGAGGAGTTCGTCGCGCAGTACCGCGAGACGCACCTCGCGTTCTTCCACCGGTGGCTCGAGCGCGAGGGGCTCTACTACTACTTCGAGCACCCCGAGGACGGGTCCGGCGAGGTGCTCGTCGTCGTGGACGACCGCGGGCTGCACGACGACTTCCCGGGCGGCGGCGCCGTGCGCTACGTCCCCCTCTTCGGCGAAGACGTGACCGCGCCGCCGGGCCTGCACCACCTCGAGCAGGACGTGCAGTGGCTCCCGAAGTCGGTCACCATCGCCGATTACAACTACTCGAACCCGTCCGCGTCGGTGAGGGGCGAGAGCAGCATCACCCAGAACGGCCTCGGCGCGATCCGCGAGTACGGCTACCGCGTCTTCATGCAGAGCGACGCCGAGCGCCTCGCGCAGGTGCGCGCGCAGTCGATCGGCTGCCGCGAGGTGACCTTGCGCGGCAGCGGCGACGTGCTCGGCCCCCGCGCCGGGTACCGGTTCTCGCTGGAGGACCAGCCGGGCGACGTCGGCGAGGCGTGGCTCGCGCTGGAGGTGCACCACACCGCGTCGATCGCCGGGATCACGCCCGAGATCGCGAAGCTCACGCGGCTCTCGGACAAGGACATCTACGGCGTGAAGCTGCTCGCGATCCCGGCCGACGTGCAGTTCCGCGCGCCGCAGACGACGCCGTGGCCGCGCATCTACGGGCTCGAGAACGCCGTGGTCTGCGGCCCCGCCGACAGCCAGTACGCCCAGATCGACGCCGACGGCCGCTACCTCGTGCGCTTCGAGTTCGACACGAGCGGCCTGCCCGACGCGCGCGTCTCGACGCGGGTGCGCATGATGCAGCCCCACGGCGGGACCACCGAGGGCTTCCACTTCCCGCTGCGCAAGGGGACCGAGGTGATGATCGCCTTCCTCGGCGGCGACCCGGACCGGCCGTTCATCGCCGGGGTCGTGCCGAACGCGCACCGGCCGAGCGTCGTCGGGGAGCGCAACCTCAGCCAGAACATCATCCGGACCGGCAGCGGCAACCAGCTCGTGCTCGAGGACGAGCAGGGCAAGGAGTTCATCTTCCTCCACACGCCGAACAACCGCACCGGCATCTACATGGGCACGCCGAGCGGCGGCCACTCGTCGGTCTACACGGGCGACGGCGAGGCGCAGGTCGGCACGTTCCTGTCCCCCGAGAACGCCGACCCGGCGGTCGCGGGCAGCAGCCTCGTCGACGTCACGTTCAGCTACCTCGAGACGACGTGCGGCGACGGCGGGTCCTGGATCGGCGGCGACTCCTGGGAGAACGTCGGCGGGCAGAAGTTCAGCATGGTGGTGGGCGACCTCTGGGCGGGCGTCGGCGCGACGTACACGTTCCAGGTCACCGGCGCGGCGACGGAGACGTACTACGCGACGCGCACGACCACGATCAAGACGGGCCGCGTGGACACGGTGGAAGCCGGCGGCATGAAGCAGACGATCACCGACGGGATGACGCTGACCATCACGAGCGGCGGGATGAAGCACGACGTCCACGGCACGTACGAGCAGACGATCGAGCCGGAGGGCTCGTCGACGGTGACCGGGCCGTGGACGCACAAGGTCACGGCCCTGAGCTTCGACGACTACCAGAGCTGGAAGACCGAGGTCGCCACCACCTGGAACGGCCACTTCGGCGGCAACGTCGACCTGAAGAGCGACACGAGCTTCGTGATCAAGGCGCCGAGCGCGAAGATCACGGCCACCGACCTGAAGTGGGAGGTGCTCGGGCTGACGTTCGACCTCACGCCGAACAAGCACGAGCTCTACGTCTACAAGGGCGCGAGCGGTGTCCTCAAGACCGACCACGCGGCGCTCTACCAGACGCTGTACGGGCTCAAGCTCGAGCTCGTGGGGATCAAGCTCGACTACGTCGGGATGGATAAGAAGGCCGTCGGCCTCAAGATGAACCAGTTCGGCACCTACATGAAGCAGAAGGCGATCGGCCTGATCCTCGCCGGGGTCATCGCGTACAACGCCGGCTTCACGAAGCTCTGAGCGCGGATGCGAGTCGTCAAACCCCTCAAGGTCCCGGCGCTCACGCGCGTCGTCGAGGTCGCGCGGCGCCTCAGGTTCCACGTGGGCGCCATGGTGGCGTTCCCCCTCGACGCGCCGCGCTCGCTCGTCGACGAGATGACGTTCTGGCAGGCCGCGGCCCCGGAGCTCGGGAGCCTCCCGCTCGACGACGGCATCGCGAAGGCGCGCGGCGAGCTGCTCGTCGCGGGCCGGTGCTACGCCCCGGAGGGCCGCCGCGTCGCCGCGTCGTTCGTGCGCGCGCGGCTCGGGTCCGTCGACAAGCGCCTGGCCGTGCTGGGCGACCGGCACTGGACCGGCCACGGCTTCACGGAGCCGGAGCCGTTCGCCGAGATGCCCATCGACTGGGCGCACGCCCTCGGCGGGCCGAAGGACGCGGCGAACCCCTACGGCAAGGGGCTCGAGGAGGTCGAGCGCGGCGGGCAGCGCGTCCGGCCCCTGCCGAACGTGGAGCACTACGGCGCGCTGATCCGCTCGCCCGGCGACCGGCCGGGCCCGGCGTCCTTCCTCCCGATGGACGTGACGTTCGCCCAGCGCCGCGCCCGCGCGGGGACGTACGGCGCGGACTACGCCGAGAAGTGGGCGCCCGGCCTGCCGCCCGACGTGGATCCCGCCTTCTTCAACGTCGCGCCGAGCGATCAATGGAGCGCCGAGCCGCTGCGCGGCGACGAGGCGTTCGTCGTGGAGAACATGCACCCGACGCGCCCGCGCATCGAGGGCGCGCTCCCCGGCCTCGCCGCGCGCGTGCTCGTCACCCGCCGCGACGCGGGCGGGGAGGCGTTCGTGGAGCTGCCCGTCCGCTGCGACACGGTGTGGCTCTTCCCCTCGGCCAACCTCGGCGTGGTGATCTTCCACGGCTCGATGCCCGTGGCCGAGGACGACGCCGCGGACATCGTCGATCTCGTCGTCGCCTGCGAGGAGATCGGCCGCCCGCGGCCGATCGAGCACTACCGCGAGGCGCTCGCCCGGCGGATCGACAGGGACCGGGGCGCGATCGCGTCCCTCAGCGACGGCGATCTCATGCCGCCGCGCGAGTCGGGCGTCGTCGCGAACGTCGCCGGGCTCCAGATGATGCAGTGGATCAAGAGCGAGAACCTCGCCGCGCCGAACCTGCGGCGCGGCGCGGAGCGGGAGCGCGAGCGCCGCCGCGAGGAGCTCCTCGCCGACGGCATCGACCCCGCGCGCTACGGCCTCGACGGGCCGCTGCCGGAGGAGGAAGCGCCGCCGCCGGTCGACGATCTCGACGCGCTGGTCGTGTACCTGGACACCGCGTCGCGGAAGATGGAGGAGGAGGAGGAGCGGGCCGCCCGCCTCAAGAAGGAGGCCGAGGAGCGCATGAGAGCGCGGGCCGCGGACATGGGCGTGTCCGAGGAGACGCTCCGGCGCGCCGAGAACGAGGACGAGCCGCCCGGCGGCCCGCCGAAGTTCTCGGCGCAGGCGCAGCTCCGGCAGTACGCCGAGCTGGCCGAGGCGGGGCGCCGCGGCGGCGTGCCCAACCTCGAGCTCGAGGCGATGCTCGCGGAGCCGGCGTTCCACGAGCAGCTTTTGCGCCTGGAGCAGACGGCGCGCGAGGGCTACCGCGGCTCGGCGCACCTCCGGTCCGAGGCCCTGCCGATGACCGCCGAGGCCGCGCAGATGGCGCGCGTCGTCGTCGATGCGGCGCGCGACGCGGGCGAGCCGCTCGACGAGCGCGACCTCACCGGCGCCGACTTCCGCGGGGTCGATCTGCGGGGGATGCGCTTCGTGCGCGCGTTCCTCGAGGGGGCCGACCTGCGCGGCTGCGACCTCTCGGGCGCGGTGCTCGAGGGCGCGGTGCTCGCGAGGGCCGACCTCACGGGCGCGAACCTCACGGGCGCGCGGCTCCGGGGCGCGAACCTGGGCAAGGCGAACCTCGAGGGCGCGGTGCTCGACGACGCCGACCTGACCGAGGCCGTCCTGATGGGCGCGCGGCTCGCCGGGGCGAGCCTGAAGCGGGCGCGGCTCGAGCGCGCCGACGTGCTCCAGGTGAGCTGGGCCGGCGTGGATCTCTCGGGCGCGGACCTCTCGCTCTGCTCGTTCGTCCAGACGAGCTTCGCCGATGCGAACCTCGCCGGGGCGAACCTCGAGCGGGCGACGCTGCTGGAGTGCTCGCTCGACGACGCGGACCTGTCGGGCGCGCGGCTGCACAAGACGTCGCTGATGAGCTGCACGGGGTCGCGGGCGCGCTTCGCGGGCGCGCGCTTCTCCGAGGGGGTCGCCGTCCACAAGAGCGGCCTGCCGGAGGCCGACTTCCGCGACGCCGTGCTCGACAAGACCTGCTTCCGGACGACCGACCTGCGCGGCGCGCGCTTCGATCGCGCCCAGATGACGATGACCGATCTCTCCGAGGCCGACGCGACGGGCGCGATCTTCGACCGCGCGGTCATGAAGAACGCCCTCCTGATCCGGACGAACCTCGACCGCGCCTCGCTCCGCGGGTGCAACCTGACGGAGGCGATCCTCTCGAAATCGCGCGTGGCGGGGGCCGACTTCACGGGCGCGCAGCTCTGCCGGGCCGATTTCAGCCGCGCGCGCGGGGACAGCCGGACGACCTTCGCCGAGGCGAGCGTCGACTTCGCCCGGTTCGACCGGCAGGCGGCGCCGGCTCCTGGAGGCGCGACATGAACCGCGACGAGGTGCTCGACAAGGTCCGCCACGGGGAGCCGATCCAGGCCGTGGACATCTCCGGGCTCGACCTGACGGGCGCGGATCTCTCGGGCGCGGTGTTCGACCGGGTCCGCATGCCCCGCGCGATGCGGGGCGCGCTCGTCAAGGAGTCGACGTTCTCGGAGTGCGACCTGTCGGGCGTGGACGCGGCGGGCGTGGACCTGCACCTGACGACCTTCTTCCGGTGCCGCCTCGACGGGGCGACGCTCTCGGGGGCGAGGCTCGTCGGCGCGAGCTTCGTCGAGTCGACGCTCGAGGGCGCGGCGCTGACGGGCGTGGAGGCGCCCATCGCGACCTGGACGACGTGCTCGGTCGAGCGCGCCTCGTTCGAGGGGGCGAACCTCGACCGGGCGAACCTCGTCGAGGTCAGGGCCGGCGGCGCGAGCTTCTCTCGCGCCAACCTCGAGAAGGCGACGCTGTACAGGCTCGACCTGCGCACGGCGCTGCTCGACGGCGCGAACCTGACGCTCACGACGCTGGTCGAGGCCTCGCTGGGCGCGCGGGCGTTCCAGGGGATCAGGCTGTTCCGCACGCAGTTCATGCGCGGCAGCGTCGCGGGCTCCAGCTTCGCGGGCTGCGACGCGACGCAGTGCAACTTCACCGGCGTCGACGTGTCGGGCTGCGACTTCAGCGACGCGGTCCTGACGCAGGCGCTCTTCGGCGAGGCGAAGGCGGCGCAGGCGCGGTTCCCGCGGGCGAGGCTGAAGAACACGATCTTCGAGCGGGCCGCGCTCGCGGAGGCCGATTTCTCGGGCGCGGAGCTCGTCGAGGCGTACCTCGCGTTCGCCTCGTGCCCCGGCGCGCGCTTCGTCGGCGCGAAGCTCGCGTACGCGGACCTCTCCCACTGCGACCTGTCCGGCGCCGACTTCACGCAGGCGTCGATGTTCCGCGCGAAGCTGCACCGCGCCCGCCGCGACGGCGCGCGGCTGCCGGCCGGGGCAGGGTGGCTGGGCGACGACGAGAAGCTCGCCGCGCTCGAGGACTGGAAGCCGAAGCGCGGCGGCGAACGTGGCGAACGTGGCGAACGTGGCGAACGTGACATAGAGCGCCCGTGAAGCGTGAGATGCCGTTGATCCCCCTCGAAAATTGCCAGAAACTGGCGCGGCGGCCTGCACGTCCCGAACGGGCGGAGCCGGGCCGAGGAGATCCGAGATGCAGAGCACGGCGGCCCGCGAGCCCCTGACGGTGGCACACGACGACAGCGCGCAGGACGACCTCCTGGCCGCGGTGGATCTGCCGCCGGTGGAGGCGGCGCCGCGGCGCGCGCCGTCGCTGGAGACGGGCGTCGTCCGGGGCACGGCGTCGGGGCTCCTGGTCGAGCTCGGCGGCGGCCCGGTGATCGCGCGGCGCGCGAAGAGCTGCCTCGTGGCGCCGGACGCGGGGGATCGGGTGCTCTGCGCGACGGACGGGGATCAGGTGTTCGTCCTCGCGGTGCTCGAGGGCGAGGCCGGCGCGACGACGCGGGTGGTGGCCGAGGGCGACCTGAAGGTGCAGGCGACGGGGCGCCTCGGGCTCGGCGCGGGGGACCAGATCGAGATCGCCGCCGCCCGGGAGGTCGGGCTGTTCGCGGGCAAGCTCCAGGTCCGCGCGCAGGCGGCGGCCGCCGCGATCGAGGAGCTCGGGCTGGTGGGCGGGTCGCTCGAGGCGCACCTGCAGAAGGCGGTCGTCGTGGCCGAGCGCATGGAGGTGCGCGCAGGCCGCCTCGTGCAGCGGGCGAAGCAGGCGTTCCGCTTCGTCGAGGCGCTCGAGCAGGTGCGCGCGGGGGTCTTCGACCTGCGCGCGGAGGGGCTCGCGGCCGTCCGCGGGGAGAACACGATCGTCGCCGCGCGGACGCTCGCGAAGCTCGACGGCGAGCAGGTGAAGATCGGCTGAGGGCCGGCGCCGCGGGGCGCCGCGGACGCCGGCAAGGACGAGGGGTGAAGCGATGCTCGCGAAGACGACCGCAGGGGGGATGTGCTTGGCGTTCCCCGACGTGTGTTTGACCCCCACGCCGGCGCCGGTGCCGATCCCGTACCCGAACATCTCGCTGCACCCGATGAGCGTGCTGTTCGTGCCGAACGTGCTTGTCACGTGCGCGCCGGCGCACAACATGCTGACCGTCGCGCCGCTCACGATGGGGGACAACCCGGGCGTCGCGCTCGGCGTCGCGTCCGGGATGGTGATGGGCCCGTCGCGCAACATCACCGCGGCCTTCACGGTGATCGTCGGCTGCGCGCCGATGACGCGCCTGACGAGCCTGTCGCTGCAGAACAGCACGAACACGGTGGGCATGGCGATCGTGCCGAGCGTCACCACGGTGGTCGTGCTCTCCCCGTGAGCGGCGCGCGCCCCTTGCCCGCGATGGACGCGACCTCGTCCGAGAGGCGCCCGCTCGCCGAGGCGCTGGCGAAGCTCGACGCGGCGATGCGCCCGCTGCGGGGCAGCAGCGCCGATCCGGAGCGGCGCCGCGTGGCGGCCCGGCTCGCGGACCTGGCGCGCTGCGAGGACGACGAGCTCGCGGCGTTCTCCGGCCGGCACCTGCCCGGCCGCGCGGTGGACGAGCCGGCGCTGCGGGCCGCGCGCGAGATGATCCTGGCGATCGGCCGGGTCCTCGGCCCGGACGGAGAGAGCGCCGAGGCGATGGGCGCGCTTCAGGACGCGCGCCTCGCGCTCGACGAGCGGCTGGCCGAGGCGAAGCGGGCCGCTGCGCAGCGCGAGGCCGAGGCCGCCGCGGCCACGACGGGCGCGCCGGCGCTCGTCGAGGCGTCGGGGCCGCGCTCGTGGCCGGGCGGGGGATTGCCGTTCGTGGCGGCGCCTGCGCCGGTGTCGGCACCCCCGCCGATGAGCCTGGCTGCGCCGGCCGCGGTGCCTGCGCCTGCGTCGGTGGCGGTGCCTGTGCCGGCGGGGCTGGCTGCGCTGGCCGCGGTGCCTGCGCCGGTGGCGGTGCCTGCGCCGATTGCCGAGCACGAGACGGAGGATGCTGCTGCCGTGACGAGCGCGCCGGGGCTGGTCGAGGCGTCGGGGCCGCTGTCACGGTCCGGCGGGGGATTGCCCTTCACGCCCGTGGCCGCGCCTGCGCCGGTGGCCGCGCCTGCGCCGGCGGCCGCGCCGGTGGCCGCGCCGGTTTCCCGGACGGAGCCGCCGTCCTCCCGGACGGAGCCGCCGTCCTCTCGGATCGATCCGCCCGTGGGGAGCGAGCGGACCAGGCCTTTCAGCAAAACGCTCCCCGAGGCGGGCGGGTTCGTTGGCCCGGCGCTGCCCTTCATCCAGGTGGCGTCCGAGGAGCGCCCGCGGCCGTCCGTAGCGCGCTTCGACGCGGCCCTCCCTTTCCAGCCCGTCGCGAGCGACGGGACGCCGCCGCGCGAGCCTCCCCCGGCGGCGGCGCACCACGGCCCCGCGGCGGCGTCGCCCCACCACGAGCGCCCTCCCGTGGCTGCAGGCCCGAGCGCCCCGTCGGCCTCGGCGCCGAGCATCTCGCCCGCGGCCACGCCGAGCATCTCGCCCGCGGCCACGCCGAGCATCTCGCCCGCGGCCACGCCGAGCATCTCGCCCGCGGCCACGCCGAGCATCTCGCCCGCGGCCACGCCGAGCATCTCGCCCGCGGCCACGCCGAGCATCTCGCCCGCGGCCACGCCGAGCATCTCGCCCGCGGCCACGCCGAGCGTCCCACCCGCGGCCACGCCGAGCATCTCGCCCGCGGCCCCGTCGGGCGCCCACCCGCCCCCCGCGCAGAGCGTCCCGCCGTCGTCCGCGCCGGCCCCTGCGAGCGCCGGGGATCCGCTCAGCATGCGCTCGCCGCCGCCGCTCACGCTCAACCAGTACGCCGGCCTCGTCGTCGCCTGCGAGCTGTACCCCGCCTACATCGAGAGCACGCACGCGCGGTACGGCGTCCCGACCCCCGCCGCGCGCGCCGCGCTCGACGCCTTCTGGGCCGCCCGTCTCGCCGCCGATCCCGCGCTCGCCCAGCGCTGGCCCGAGCTCTGCGATGCGGCGCGCAGGTACTTCCTGCAATCGCGCTGAGCGCCTGCGCCGCCGCGCGGCGCCTCGCGAGGAATCGGCATGATTCGTCGTGTGCACACATCGCCATGTGTTTCCTCGCGTGGGCGCATCGCCATGCGTGGAAGGCGCAAGAAAGGGATGACGTGCGCAAGACGAAACCTGAGAATGTTCCGCTCCACGATGAGGCCAGGAAGAGATAGCCTCTCTTCCCTTCTTGCGCCTTTGCGCCTCTGCGTTATCTCTCTTGCTCTTCGGGCCGTGTCGAAGGAAGGGGCCACTCAACTTCGAATGTGGCGTGAGAGGGCAGCCGAAAGAGGGAAGGCATGCCCGCGCGACCCGAGCCGGCCCGGATCCGTCCGCGCGAGTCCGTGCTCATTGGCGACGCCCCTCCAGGGCTGCCTTGATACCAGCGTGAAAGGCAGGGGACGCAGGGTTTTCTTCGAAGTTGACGATTCTCAAGGTGGTGTTCCTCGCGATTGCGGTCCGCACCGCCTCCGCACCAGCGTCCCCAATGGCGTTGTTGCGCAGCCGGAGAATCTTGAGCGAGGCGTTGTTGCGAAGAGCGTCGCCGACGCTCGCTGCGCCGATGTCGCAGATCTGGTTGTGGTTGAGGCTGAGCGCGATCACCGAACCGTTGGATGCGAGCGCTTCTCCAATAGCCACGGCGCCAACGTCGCCGATCTGGTTGCGCCCGAGCCCCAGCTCGACCAATGAAGTGGACGTTCGGAGCGCCTCTCCGATCGCCTTGGCCCCAACATCGCCCACTCGGTTTTCGTTGAGACACAGCGTCGCGAGAGAAGCGTTCTTTTTCAGGACATCTCCCAGAGCCTCGCCGCCGACGTCCCCTATCTCGTTGTTGAACAGCCACAGCTCCTTGAGCGCGGTGTTGGCGAGAAGAGCGTCTCCGATGGCCTTGCAGCCAAGGTCTGTGATTTGGCAGCCGCCCATCCTCAGGATAGTGGTCCTGCTCGTCTCGAGAGCCTTCGCGATAGCCTCCACCTGGGTTTGCCGAAGCGCGCCGTCGACCGTGACCTCAACCTGTCCGGCGTGGAGCCGCCTCACGGCTTCATCTGCGCCGACGATCACGGCGTCCCTCCTGCAGACTACATTGATAAATGGGAGAGTCGCGCCACTGCCCGCAGGCTCGTCGATGTCGGAGAACTCGACGAGCCCGTACGGACCGAACTCCCGCTTCACCGACTCGGCGTCGTAGAAGTACATCGGAAGACCGGGCAGGCGCTCGTACCAGTCGTCGCCGAGCCGGAGCCCAAGTCCGTACATTGGCGCCTTCTTTGAGATGATCGTGAAGATCATGTGCCCACCGGGCGCCAGCTGGCGGTAGCAGTCCCGAATGAGCTTCTCGCGACCGCGGGCATCCAGGAGATAGACAAGCCCGTAGCAAAAGATGCCGTCGTATTGCCGGCGGTCGAAGGGCATGTCGGTGACTGATCCGTGGACGATGGGGATCTCGAGACCGAGTCGCGAGCGGGCAAGCTCGATCGCCGTCGCGGAGACCTCGATCCCCGCCACTGACATCCCGCGCTCGAGGAACGGCTTCGCGTTCCTGCCGTAGCCGATGCCGGGTATCAGGACACTCTTGACACCGGCTCGAGCGAACGTGTCGCGCGCGAGAGAAGCAGACGTCGTCGGCTCCGGTCCCCACATCAGCTGCTTCTCGGCGAACGCGGTTTCCCAGAATTCGGTCATGATGGTTTTGCTCCTGCTCGTTGTGAACTACTCATGGACTTTCGGGCGCCTCCACGATGTACTTCTTCTCGACGTGCGCGCTCGTTCAGGGAGCGCACCCTGTCCGGCTCGAGGTCCGTCGCGATCACCTCGCCCTCGTTTTCCCTCGTTGTCGTGGTGGCGCGTGCCGGTCGCGCCGCTACGCGTCGTTGACGGGCGCGACTGCTGCTTCCAACGGGCGCCCAGATTCGTTGGACGCCGCAGCTTCGGGGCCGCGTGCCAGCACGTAGATGAGCAAGACAGCCATCACGGCGACCCCGACCCACATGGCCTGCTGCCAGCCGTCGACGAACGATTCTTGAGCGGAGCGAATCAGCGCACGCGAATAGGGGCTCGATCCGGTCCATCCCCGTTCTGGCCCTTCGTGCAGGAGGAAGATGAACCCGACCACCGCGACGACCGACGACAGGGCGCCGACGACATCGAACTTGCCTTCAGGGTCCTCGCGCGAGTTGGGAACGGATCGCATGACCATGAACGCGGCCGCGGAGACAAGCACGACGGGCAGGACGGCGCGACGCTGGGAA
The DNA here is from genome assembly GCF_000418325.1 of Sorangium cellulosum So0157-2. Lineage (GTDB taxonomy): Bacteria > Myxococcota_A > Polyangia > Polyangiales > Polyangiaceae > Sorangium > Sorangium cellulosum_D. The sequence continues at coordinate 8,471,427 of NC_021658.1, read as the reverse complement.
GTGGCGTGGATGGCTTGATCGGCGGCGCCTGCTTGTGTGGATCGATTCGCCTTCATCGTTCATCTCATGTCACTGGGAGGCGCGGGGCGAGCGGCCACCCGAGTTCGCACGTCCTCGCCCAGGGCCGCGAGCGTCACCTCGCCGAGGCGCGACAGAAGCAGCGACTCCGCAGCCTCGAACGACTTGCTAAGAGCCGCGTTGACCGCCTCTTCGACGGCGCAGCCGGGCGTCTCCGTCCGGTTCCCAATGGCAAGCAGCGAGGGCGAGCCGAGCGCAGTGTAGATGTCGCGCAGGGTCACCTTCGCGAGATCGCACGCCAGGGACCACCCCCCCCCATGTCCCTTCTCCGACCGGACGTATCCCTGCTCCCGGAGGCCGGCCATGACTCGCCGGATCACCACGGGATTGGTGTCCATGGCTTTCGCCATCTGCTCGGACGTCAAGGGCCCCTCGTGCTGGGCCATGTGCAGCAGGACGTGAAGCACCCCGGAGAGTCGGCTGTCTCGTCTCACGTAACGTATGATGTTACATTATCGGAGGCTTGTCAAGGAGCACGGCCGCGGAAGCTCGGCCGTCGACCCGCGTCCAAGCGCTTCGGTGGCCTTCTCGAAGGGAAGCGCTCGCGGCGAGCTTGGCGGCGCCCCGCCGCCGCGGGCGGAGATCGCGGCGGCGGCCTGCATCGACGAGAGCACGGTCAGCGGCTACCTACTGTTTCCGGCGGCCACTCGTTATCGACCGGTTTTTCTGGCGGGACGAATCCGTGGGGGCGAACCGTCGCGATCCGTCGCATCGCCAGGGATTCTGGGAGGGCGTGACGACGGATCGCACCCCCTCAGGAGGCATGGACCCAACCCCGGCCCAACCGCCGAGCCCTGGGCCCGGAGAGCTCGCGACGGTCGATCTATCGCCTCGATCCGCCGTGGTTGCGTCGCTCGCCGGCACGCTGAGCCGAGCCGTCGCCCTCGGGGACGCGGAGGCAGCCCGGGGTCGTGCACGAGGCGATCGGTCGGCTGCTCGGGCTGCCGATGGCACCGGAGCGGTGAGCAAGCTTGGGCCGAACGTCGAGCCCGCCGCTCGCGTCGACTCGCTGGCGGAGCCTTGCCGCTCGCCAGTGCCCGCAGGCTCTCCTGGGATCGCCCACGCGCGGCGGTTGCGTGCCGAAGCGCCCCGGAGGCATCCGGAAAGTGATGCCGGCAAGCACCAGGCCTGTGCCGGGAGGCAAGCGCGGCGGCGTGCGCAGGCGACGACCCTCTCTCGCCGCGATGCTGCATGGCGACGCCATGGCGGAACTGCGGACGCCGCGGGGAGCGGTGGGAAAACGAGTGGCGAAGCGGCTCCTGCATGCTGGCACGAAGGCGGCACGCGCACCACGCCTCGGCGCTAGAGAGCGCAGATTCAAGCACGTGCCTGGCACGTTGCTCATCCATGGTCCCAATGAGAGGCATGACCATCACCTGCTCGGTGATCGGGATCATCGCGTGGACAGCTCCGCTAGCCGGCTCTGCTGCGCCCGGATGATCTCCTCCTGCAACGCTGCCCGCTCGCGCTCTGCGTTCTCGCGCGCCGACATATCGAGCGCGAGCCGGGTGCTCGGCGAGCGCCTCCGCCGCCGCGGCAGCGCGCGTCGCGGCCCGCCGCCCCCCGGCCCGCCGCTCCGCCATGGGCGATAGCCCGGCGGGTTGTCGAAATTCGCGGCGAAAACGCGCCCTCACCGCGTGGCGTGCGGTGTCGGCGCCGTGTGGCCAGCGCGGCTCGCACCACGAGCGCCGTCGCCCCGAGAAGACGACGCTCTACGAGATCGTGCGCGACAACGTGGAGACGCTGTACGGGGCCATCGACGACGGCGCCATCGCCGTCCGGATACCCAAGCACGCGAAGAAGGAGATCGAAGCCTACCTCGACTGCGGGCTGCTCTGCCGCGGGTTCGCGCGGCTCCGGTGCGAGCGCTGCGAAGAGAGTCGGCTGGTGACCTTCAGCTGTAAAGGACGCGGTTTCTGCCCGTCGTGTCTGGGCCGACGCATGTGTGCCACGGCGGCGAACCTGATCGAGGACGTCCTGCCCGAGGTGGCGCACCGTCCGTGGGGGGTGACGTCTCCGTTTCCGTGGCGGCGCAGGCTCGCCCAGGACGGGGCGTTGTTCGGCGTGCTGACCCGCATCTTCGTCGAGAGCGTGGAGCGGTTCTACGAAGAGCGCGCCGCGCGCCGAGGCGCGTGCGGCGCGGTCAAGAGCGGCGCGGTGACCGACGTGCAACGCACGTCCGGCGACATGCGGCTCAATCCGCATCTGCACGTGGTCTTCCTCGACGGGGCTTATCACGAAGACGGCACCGAGCTCGTATGGAACGAACTCGGTCACCTGCGGGCGCGAGGTCGGTCAGGTCATAGAGCAGGCCGTCGGGCGGATGCTCCGTTACCTCCGGCGGCACGGGCATCTCGAGCTCGAGCACGACGTCGAGGAGGACGACGAGCCCGAGGCAGCGCTCTGTGCCTCCGCCGTCTCGGGACGAGAGCCGCGCCATACGTCGTCGCCCCGCAGTGGCTCCGCGGGCTCTCGCCGTCTTCTCCGAGCGCGCTCGCGTACGACAAGCCGCTGTGCGCTGCGCTCGATGGCTTCACCTCGCACGCAGCGACGCGCGCCGGTGCGCACCATGCCGCGGCGAGGGAGGCGCTGCTGCGTTACGCGGCGAACGGTCGCGAGCGAGTCGGCGAAGTGACGCTCAGGCCGCGAAGCGGAGCGGGTGGGCGTGACCTTCGGCATCTGCCGAGGAAAAAAAAGACCGATCACGCTCGGCCACGATGAAGGCGTAACAGCACAGGACGACGGAAACATGGTGGTACCAGCCTCGGAATCGCCGCCCTTCGAAGTGATCGAGCCCCAGCTCGCCCTTCATCTCTTCGTAGGCCTGCTCAGTTCGGTAGCGCTCCTTGTACTGGCGTACGATCTGCTTCTTGGACATCTTGGTCCCCAGCGTCGTGACCGCGAACTTCGAGGGATCGCTTTCGCCGAACGGCCACTCGATGAGCAGCCACAGCGGTTCGTGCTCCTCGACCGGGATGCCATCGTCAATCGTCATTGGCGAGCCGAGCGCGGCGCAAGGCGAACCGCGACGCGAGCTTCTTGCCCGTACCTTCGCGCCATGTGATCCGACGAAACGCCTTTTTGCCAAGCTTGCGCGCGAGCTCGTCGGCTGTCATGGGCGTCTCGTTCCAGCGCCCGCCGGGACCGAGGGCGACGACCATCGTCGTCGAGTCCACACCGACGGGGTAGTCGAAGCCGAGCAGGCGCACGGTGTCGCGAAACTTTGCCGAGCGACCGTAGACGGCGTCCGCAAGCACGAGCTGACCCGGCACGTTGTCGGCCGCAGCGCGCTCGATCGCGTCGAGTGCCAGATCCACCTTGCTCTTGAACTGAATGCCGTCAGGGATCTGCGCTTCGCGCCGGCGACTTGGATCGTTGGCACACTCCCAACGCGGCGATCGGCTCAACGCTCTTGCGTTCCAGATCGCTGAGAAGCCCCAGCGTGTAGCTCGCAAACGCCTCTCGGCGCTTGGGATGACCGAGGACCGTGCAAATGCCGTCGATCACCACCTGATCACGAGTGCTCCCGACGCCTCGTTCGCGGCGGGCTCCGTCGCGGTGTGCGAGCCCGGCGCGGTCGTCGCGGGCCACGCGGGCCACGCGGGCCACGCGGGCCACGACTGCCGGCCGGGAGCGCTCGCCTCATGACGCAGCGCCGCGACCACATGCCCCTCCACGCCGAAAAAAGCCGTACGTCCCGCTTGACCTTCATTCCGCGGTTGTGTGTAATCGGCTGCGCTGCGAATAGCCTTGAATTGTGGACCGTCACCCTGCCACGGCGTCGATGGACTCGCCCATCGAAGCGTGAGTACCAGCGTGATGCAGCATGGTATCCGTGCCGACCGCGCCCCTGAAACGTCGGGGGCGCGCCCGTGTCACCGGCTGCCGCCCTGGAGCTCACTCCGGTGCTCCTGGGATGGTTCTGAACGAGATGCGTGACGCCCTCGCGTCGCTGCTCGGGCTCGCACACGGCGGCTGATGTTCTGCCCCTGAAGAGACTCCTGCCACCACACACGACATGACCTATCACGACTTCAGCTCCGAGGACGCCAGCATTCACCGCTCGTTCGAGCTCCAGGCCGGGCGCACGCCCGGCGTCGTGGCCGCATCCTTCGGCCCTGACCGGCTCACCTATCAGGAGCTGAATCGCCGCGCGAACCAGCTCGCGCACCACCTGAGGAGCCTGGGCGTCGGCCGCGACGTCCTCGTCGCGCTCTGCGCCGAGCGCTCCCTGGAGGCGCTCATCGGGCTGCTCGCGGCGCTCAAGGCCGGCGGCGCCTATGTCCCTGTCGACCCCGCGTACCCGCGGGAGCGGGTCGCCTTCATGCTCGAGGACGCCGGGGCGCCCGTCCTGCTCACCCAGGCGCGGCTGCTCCCGTCGCTGCCGCGCCACGGGGCGCGCGTGGTCCTCCTGGACGGCGATCGCGATCTGACCGCGGGCTTCAGCGGCGAGGACCCGCCGGACACCACGGGCCCCGACGACCTCGCCTACGTCATCTACACGTCGGGCTCGACCGGCAGGCCCAAGGGCACGCTGCTGACGCACCGCGGCCTCACCAACCTCACCCGCGCGCTGGCCGAGCGATTCGACGTGGCGCCGGGCTGCCGCGTGCTCCAGTTCGCGTCCCTCAGCTTCGATGCGTCGGTCTGGGAGATCGCGATGACGCTCGCCCGGGGAGGCACCCTGGTGATGGGGGCGCAGGCCGAGATGATCCCCGGGCCCGCGCTGCTCGATCGGATGCGCGCGGAGGAGGTGTCGATCGCGACCTTCCCCCCCTCCGCGCTCGCCGCCTTCCCCGAGGGCGCGGAGCGCTCGCTGCCCGCGCTCCGGACCCTCATCGTCGCCGGCGAGACCTGCCCGGCCGACCTCGCCGCGCGCTGGGCGCAGGGGCGCAGGTTCATCAACGCCTACGGTCCCACCGAGTTCACCGTGTGCGCCACGATGGCCGACGAGCTCGACCCGGTTCGGGACCCCGGCGAGCCCCTCTCCATCGGCCGGCCGATCAGGAACGCGCGCTGCTACGTGCTCGACCATGCCATGCGCCCGGTCCCGGACGGCGAGGCCGGCGAGCTCTACCTCGGTGGACCCGGGCTGGCCCGGAGCTACCTGGGACGGCCCGAGCTCACGGCGGCGCGGTTCGTCCCCGATCCGTTCAGCTCCACCCCGGAGGCCCGGCTCTACCGCACGGGGGACGTGGTGCGCCGCCTGCCCGGCGGCGATCTCGCCTTCCTCGGGCGCGTCGACCAGCAGGTGAAGATCCGCGGCCACCGCGTCGAGCTCGGCGAGGTCGAGGCCGCGCTTGGGCGCCACCCCGCCGTCCGCGCGGCGGTGGCCGTCGCCAGCGAGGGCCGCCTCGTCGCCTACGTCGTCGCGCGCCCGGACGCGCCGGACGCGCCCCCGGCCGCCCCCCGGGCCGTCGTGCCCGCGCTGCGCTGCTTCCTCCGCGAGAGCCTCCCCGAGGTCATGATCCCGTCGACGTTCGTGCTGCTCGACGCGCTGCCGCTCGGCCCCAGCGGGAAGGTGGACCGCGCGGCCCTGCCGCCGCCGGACGCCGCCCGGCCCGATCGCGGCGACGGCGAGCCCCTCGCGCCGCGCAACCAGATCGAGGCGGCGATCGCCGCGGCGTGGGCCGAGGCGCTCGGGATCGAGCACCTCGGCGTCCACGACGACGTCTTCGACCTCGGGGCGCACTCGCTGCTCGCCGCGCGGGTGCTGTCGCGGCTGCGCCGCGCGCTCGGCGTCGAGCTCTCCCTGCAGAGCCTGTGCGACGCCCCCACGGTCGCCGCGCTGGCCGAGCTCGTGGAGTCGCTCCCCCGGCCGAAGCAGCGCCCGGCCGCCGCGGCCATCCGGCCTGCGCCGCGCGACCGGCCCATCCCCCTCTCGCACGGGCAGCGGCAGATCTGGCTCCACGCCTCGCTCCACCCGGGCGCGCTGTTCTACAACGAGCCGTTCTCCCTGCGCCTCCGCGGGCCCCTCGACGTCCCGGTCCTGGGGCGCGCCCTCGACGAGCTCCTCAGGCGCCACGAGATCCTGAGGAGCGTCGTCGCGGTCGTCGGCGGCGAGCCCGTGCAGCAGATCCTGCCCCCGGCGCCGCTCGATCTGCCGGTCGTCGAGCTGACCGCGCTGCCGGCCGAGGCGCGGTGGGGGCGCGCCGTCGCGCTCGCCACAGACGAGGCCCGGCGCCCGTTCGATCTCGCCCGCGGCCCGCTGCTCCGGGCCACGCTGGTCCGGCTCGACGAGGCCGACCACGTGCTGTTCGTGGTGGTGCACCACATCCTGATGGATGGAGTCTCCATCTTCGACGCGCTCCCGAGGGAGCTCCACGCGCTCTACCAGGCGTTCGCCGCGGGCAGGCCGTCGCCGCTGCCCGAGCGCGCGATCCACTACGCCGATTACGCGGTCTGGCAGCGGGAGCAGCAGCTGAGCGGCGCCCTCCAGCCGCAGCTCGATTACTGGAGGCGACAGCTCGCCGACCTGCCCACCCTGGAGCTGCCGACCGACAGGCCGCGCCCGGCCGCCCCGAGCCTCGCGGGGGCCCGCCACTGCGTCGCCCTGTCGCGGGAGCTCACGCTCCGGTTGAAGGCGCTGGCCAGGGAGCAGGGCGTCACGCTCTTCGTGGTCCTGCTCTCGGCCTTCAAGGCGATGCTCTACCGGTACGCGCGGCAGGACGAGGTCGTCGTGGGCACGTCCGCGTCGTGCCGCCACCCGCCGGAGACCGAGGACCTCCTCGGCTTCTTCCTGAACACGCTCGTGCTGCGCACCGACCTGCGCGGCGACCCGACGTTCCGGCAGCTGCTCGGGCGCGTGCGAGCGGTGAGCCAGGCCGCGCTCTCGCACCAGGACGTGCCGTTCGCCAGCGTCGTGCAGGCGCTCCAGCCGAAGCGGGTCCCCGGCCAGAACCCGCTGTTCCAGGTCGCCTTCGTGCTGGAGCCGCCCGTGCCGGCGCTCGATCCGGGCTGGACCCTGAGCCAGCTCGACGTGGACACGGGCGCGTCCAAGTTCGACCTGATGCTGGAGCTCGACGAGCGCGAGGACGGCATCATCGGGCGCATCGAGTACAGCACCGCGCTGTTCGACGCCCGCACCATCGAGCGGATGGCGGGCCACTACGAGGCCCTGCTCGAGGGCGCGTCGCGCGACGTCGATCTGCGCCTCTCGGCGCTGCCGCTGCTCACGCCCGAGGAGCGGAGCGCGCTCCGCGCGTGGGGCACCGCCCCGGCCGGCCCCGGGTCGGACGCGTGCATTCACCGCCTCTTCGAGGCCCAGGTCGAGCGCTCTCCCGAGGCCGTCGCGGTCGTCTTCGACGACGGCGCGGGCAACGTCACGTCGCTCACCTACCGGGAGCTGAACCGGCGGGCCAACCAGCTCGCGCACACCCTGCTCGGCCTCCGCGCGCCGGGGGCGCCGGGGGCGCCGGGGCCCGATGCCGCGCCCGGCCCCGACGAGGGGGCCCTCGCGCGCACCGACGAGGGCGCCCTCGCGCCCGAAGACCGCGTGGCCGTGTGCATGTACCGGTCGATCGAGATGATCGTCGCGCTCCTCGGCGTGCTGAAGGCGGGCCTCGCCTTCGTGCCCCTGGATCCGACCTACCCCACCGAGCGCCTCGCGTTCATGCTGGAGCAGGCCCGGGTCCGCGTGATGCTCACCCAGGTGCGCGTCGGCGCGGTGCTGCCGGGGTGCCGCGCGCGCGTCCTCTGCCTGGACGCGGATCCCGAGGAGATCGGCCGGGCGCGCGACGACAACCCGACGGAGCTGGCGACGCCGGACCAGCTCGCCTATGTCATGTACACGTCGGGCTCCACCGGCCGGCCCAAGGGCGTGGCCGTGCCGCACCGGGGCGTGGCCCGGCTCGTCAAGGGCACGACGTACGCGCGCTTCGCGCCGGACGAGGTCTTCCTGCAGCTCGCGTCGATCTCCTTCGACACGTCGCAGTTCGAGATCTGGGGCGCGCTCCTCAACGGCGGCCGGCTGGTCGTCATGCCCCCCGCGCCCGCGTCGCTCGACGACCTGGATCGCGTGATCCGGCAGCACGGGGTGACCACGGTGTGGCTCACCGCCGGCGTCTTCCACCTCCTCGTGGACGAGCGGATCACGGCGCTGCGCGGCCTGCGCCAGATCGTGGCCGGGGGGGACGTCCTGTCCCCGCAGCACGTCAACCGGGTCCTCGCCGAGCTCCCGGGGTGCCGGATGATCAACGGCTACGGGCCCACGGAGGCCGCGACGTTCGCCTGCTGCGCCGCGGTGGAGCGCCCGGTCGGCCACACGGTGCCCATCGGAAGCCCGATCCCCGGCACGAGGGTGCGCGTGCTCGACCGGGATCTCAACGAGGTCCCGGCCGGCGTCCCCGGGGAGCTCTGCATCGGCGGAGAGGGCCTCGCGCGCGGCTACCTCGATCTGCCGGAGCTCACCGCGGAGCGGTTCATCCACGATCCCATCGGCGGCGAGCCGGGAGGGCGGCTGTACCGGACCGGCGATCGCGTCCGCCTGATGCCGGACGGGCAGCTCGAGTTCCTCGGCCGCATGGATCAGCAGGTCAAGGTCCGCGGTTACCGGATCGAGCTCGGCGAGATCGAGGTGGTCCTCGGCGAGCACCCGGCCGTGCGCGAGGTGGTCGTGGTGGCGCAGCCGGCGCGCTCGGGCGACCGGCGCCTCGTGGCGTACGTCGTCCCGCACGGCGGCAGGGCCGCGGCGCCGCTCGCGCAAGCCGGGGCCCGCGCGCGCCCGTTCATGGCGGATCCGACCGGCGGGCTCGAGCGTGCGATCCGCGATCACGCGCAGCGGCGGCTGCCCGACTACATGCACCCCTCGGCCATCGTGCTGCTCGACGCGCTGCCCCTCACGGGCAACGGCAAGGTGGACCGCCGCGCCCTGCCGGCCCCCGTCGAGCTCCGCCCCGAGAGCGCGCCCATGGTGGCGCCGCGGAGCTCGCTCGAGGAGCGGCTCACCGCGATATGGCAGGACGTCCTCGGCATCGAGCGCGTGAGCGTGCAGGACAACTTCTTCGATCTGGGCGGCCACTCGCTGCTCCTGATGCGCCTCCACGAGCGCGTCCGGGAGTCGTTCGGCAGCGATCTCTCCATCGTCGATGTGTTCGCGCGCCCGACGGTCACCGATCTCGCCGCGTTCCTCGCGAGCGGCAGCGGCGGCGGGAGCGACCTCTCGGAGGCCAACGCCCGGGCGCTGAAACAGCGAGAGATCCTGAAACGAAAGAAGCAGGCAGCCAAGAGCAGACAGAATGGATCCGCTTGATCAACCCGTCCCGGAGGACCAAATCGCGATCATCGGGATGGCCGGCCGCTTCCCGGGCGCGAGGAGCGTCGACGCCTTCTGGCAGAACCTGCGCGATGGGGTCGAGTCGATCGCGGCGCTCTCGGATCAGGATCTCGCCGCGGCGGGCGTGCCCCCGGAGGTGGCCTCGGACCCGAGCTACGTCCGCGCGCGGGCCGTGCTCGACGAGGTGGAGTGGTTCGACGCGGCCTTCTTCGGGATGACCCCGCGAGAGGCCGAGATCCTGGATCCGCAGCACCGCTTCTTCCTGGAGTGCGCGTGGGAGGCGCTCGAGCACGCCGGGTACAACCCCGAGGCGTTCAAGGGGACCATCGGCGTCTACGCGGGCGCGAGCGGCCACGACACGTACTTCCTGAGCAACCTTTACCCGAACCACGAGCTCAGGAAGGCGATGGACTATCAAGTCTACGTCGCCAACGACAAGGACTTCCTGCCCACGCGGACCTCGTACAAGCTGAACCTCCGCGGGCCGAGCGTCGCGGTCCAGACCGCCTGTTCCACCTCGCTCGTGGCCGTCCACATGGCCTGCCAGGCGCTGCTCACCTACCAGTGCGACATGGCGCTGGCCGGCGGCGTGGCCATCAACGTCCCCACGCGGTCGGGTTACCTGTACCGGCACGGCATGATCCTCTCGCCCGACGGGCGCTGCCGCGCGTTCGACGCCGAGGCGCAGGGGACGGTGGTCGGCAACGGCGCGGGCGTCATCGTGCTGCGCCGGCTCGAGGACGCCCTCGACAGCGGTGATCACATCGAGGCGGTGATCCGGGGCTCGGCCGTCAACAACGACGGCTCGGGCAAGATCGGGTTCACCGCGCCGGGCGTGGAGGGGCAGGCGCAGGTCATCGCGCAGGCCCTGGCGATGGCGAACACCGATCCCGAGACGATCAGCTACGTGGAGGCCCACGGCACCGGCACGCGCCTCGGGGATCCCATCGAGGTCGCGGCGCTCACCCGGGCGTTCCGCGCCCGGTCCCGCGGCCAGCGCAAGGGCTGGTGCGCGCTCGGCTCGGTCAAGCCGAACGTCGGGCACCTCGACGTCGCCGCCGGCATCACCGGCGTGATCAAGGTCGTGCAGGCGCTCCGCCACCGGCAGATCCCGGCCAGCCTGCACTTCAAGACGCCGAACCCGGAGATCGACTTCGCGAACAGCCCGTTCTACGTCAACGCGGCGCTCGCGGACTGGGAGCCCGGCGACGGGCCCCGCCGCGCCGGCGTGAGCTCGTTCGGCATCGGCGGCACCAACGCCCACGCCATCCTCGAGGAGGCGCCCCACGCGGCGGCGGCGCCCGGCGGGCGGTCCTGGCAGCTCCTCCTGCTCTCCGCCCGCACGAGGACCGCGCTCGACACGATCACCGAGAACCTCGTCGGGTACCTCAAGGCGCACCCGGACGTCAGCCTGCCGGACGTCGCGTTCACGCTCCAGGTCGGCCGCAAGACGTTCCCGCACCGGCGCATGCTCGTCTGCAACGACGCAGACGAGGCGGTGAGCCTGCTGTCGACGCTCGGGGAGCGGCGGGTCCTCGCGCACGTCGAGGAGGCCATCGATCGCCCGGTCGTCCTCATGTTCCCGGGGCAGGGCACGCAGTACGCCGGCATGGCGCGGGAGCTGTACGAGCGGGAGCCCACGTTCTGCGCCGGCGTCGATCTCTGCGCGGCCATGCTCCAGCCCGAGCTCGGGTTCGATCTCCGCGAGGTGATCTACCCGCCCCCGGGGCGGGAGGCGGCGGCCGCGGAGCTGCTCAAGCAGACGCGCTTCGCCCAGCCCGCGCTCTTCGTGATCGAGTACGCGCTCGCCACGCTCTGGATGGAGTGGGGCATCCGGCCCGCGGCGATGATCGGCCACAGCCTCGGCGAGTACGTCGCGGCCTGCCTCGCGGGCGTCTTCTCGCTGGAGGACGCGCTGAAGATCGTCGCCCGGCGGGGCAAGCTGATGCAGGAGATGCCGCCGGGCGCGATGCTCGCGGTCCCGCTGCCCGAGGCCGAGGTGCAGCCGCTGCTCGACGAGGGGGGCGGCGCGCTCTCGCTCGCGGCCGTCAACGGGCCGGCCGCCTGCGTCGTGGCCGGGCCCGAGGACGCCGTCGAGGCGCTCTCCGACCGGCTCTTCGCCGAGCGCGAGCTGGAGTGCACGCGCCTCCAGACGTCGCACGCGTTCCACTCCCGGATGATGGAGCCGATGCTCGCGTCGTTCACCGCGATCGTGGCCCGCGCGCGCCCGAGCGCCCCGAAGATCCCGATCGCGTCGAACGTCACCGGCACCTGGCTGTCCGCGGCCGACGCGCAGGACCCCGGGTACTGGGCGAGGCACGTGCGCGAGCCGGTGCGCTTCATGGCGGGGCTCGGCGAGGTGCTCGCCGATCCGACGCGCGCCCTGCTCGAGGTCGGCCCGGGCCGGGTGCTCGCGACCCTGGCCAAGCAGCACCCCGCGCGGGGCGCCCGCCGGGTGATGCTCTCGTCGATCCGGCACGTCCACCACCGCCAGTCCGACATCGGGTTCCTGCTGGAGACGCTGGGCCAGCTCTGGCTCTCCGGCGTCCGCGTCGACTGGTCGGGCTTCTACACCCACGAGCCCCGCCGGCGCGTGCCCCTGCCGACCTACCCGTTCGAGCGGAAGCGGTACTGGATCGACCCGCCCTCGAGCGCCGCGCGCCGGCCGGCGCGCAGCGCGCCGGAGCCGGCCGGCCTGATCCACCTCCTGGCCTGGAAGCGCTCGGTGCTGTCGGGGTCGATGAAGGCGTCGGCCCGGCCGGCCAGGGCGCAGTGCTGCGTCGTCTTCGCCGACAGCTACGGGCTGGGCGCCCGGATGGAGATGCGGCTCCGCCGGGACGGCTACAAGGTCATCACCGTGCGGCCGGGCGAGGGCTTCGCCGAGACGGGCGAGGGCGAGTTCACCGTCGCCCCCGCGAGCCGCGCGGACCACGCGTCCCTCTTCGGCGCGCTGCGCGCGGCGGGCGTGTCCCCCTCGCGCATCATGTTCCTGTGGGGCGTGACCAAGCCCGCGCGCGCGCCGCTCGACGCCGGCCGCCTCGCGGAGGCCCAGCGGCTCGGGTTCGCCAGCCTCGTCGCGCTGGCCCAGGGGATCGGCGACGCGGGGATTCGCGACGAGGTGCGGCTCGGCGTCGTGACGAGCCACATGCAGAAGGTGACCGACGCGGCCGTGCTCTGCCCCGAGAAGGCCACGCTGCTCGGCCCGTGCGAGGCCATCCCCAGGGCGTACCCGAACGTCTCGTGCATCAGCGTCGACATCGACCTGCCGGAGCCGCGGACGCTGCAGGAGGCGAGGCTCATCGACCAGCTCCTCGCCGAGGTCACGCTGGAGCAGACCGAGCCCGTCATCGCCTACCGGAACGGGGAGCGCTGGGTCCGGATCTTCGAGCCCGCGCGCATGGACCGCGCCGAGGGCCTGCCGCCGCGCCTCCGGGAGGGCGGCGTCTACCTGATCGCCGGCGGGCTCGGGGCCGTCGGCTCCGCCCTCGCGGAGCACCTCGCGAAGGTCGCGCGCGCGAAGCTCGTGCTCGCGGGCCGGACGGCGCTCCCGCCCCGGGAGGCCTGGGACGGCCTCGCCGGCGCGGGCGCCTTCGACGCGCTACGCCGCAAGATCGGCGCGGTGCTCGAGATGGAGCGGCTGGGCGCCGAGGTGCTGCTCGTGACGGCCGACGTCACGCGGCTCGACGACATGCAGCGCGCGGTGGCCGAGGGGCTCCAGCGCTTCGGGCGGATCGACGGCGTGATCCACGCGGCGGGCGCCCGCCGCGCCGTGCCCCTCCAGCGCATGACGCGCGAGGAGGGCGAGGCGCTCCTCGCCCCGAAGCTCGACGGCGCGCTCGTCCTCGACGAGTCGCTCCGGGGCCTCCGGCCCGATTTCGTCGCGCTGTGCGCCGCGCGGACCGCGGGCGCCCGCGGGGCGGGCCTCGCGGGCCAGTGCGCCGCGACCGCCTTCCTCGGCGCCTTCGCGCAGCGGCGGGCCGCCGGTGACGGCCCGCTCACGATCGCGATCGAGTGGGACCCGTGGCAGCGGCAGGACGCCTCGCGCGGCAAGGATCCCGAGCCCGCGGCCGACTCGAGCGAGGGCGGCGCGGCCGCCGCGGAGGAGGGGATCTCGCGCGACGAGGCGCTCGACGCCTGGATGCGCGTCCTCACGAGCCCCACGCCCCACGTCCTGGTCCTGAAGCGGGAAGCGCAGGCTAAGCAGCGCCCCTCGGCCAGCTCGATCGCGCCGCCCTCGCGGGACGTCGAGTCCGAGGGCATCCCGAGATCGGTCCACCCGCGGCCCGACCTCGGCACGGCCTACGTGGCGCCGCGCGATCCGCTGGAGCGCGCCGTCGCCGAGACGTGGGAGAAGCTGTTCGGCATCGAGCGGATCGGCGTCCACGACGACTTCTTCGCGCTCGGCGGCGACTCGCTGCTCGCCGTCCAGCTCATCTCCCGGCTGCGCAGCGTCGTGAACATGGATCTCCCCGGCCACAGCCTGCTCAACGCGCCGACCGTGGCGGCCCTGGCCGACCTCATCGCGCAGTCCGACTCGCCCTCATCCACCTCGCTGTCGAGGCGCTCTCCCGCGCGCCTCTTGCCCGCGTCGCTCGTGCGGATCAAGCCCGGCACCGGGCGGCCGCTCTTCCTGATGCACCCGGTCGGAGGGCACGTTTACTTCTACCACGATCTCGCCACCTGCCTGGACCCGGCGCAGCCCGTGTACGGGCTGCAGGCGCAGGGCATCGAAGGCAAGGCGCCGCCCTTGACCCGCGTCGAGGAGATGGCCGCGCGCTACCTCGAGGCGGTACGGCGGCACATCCAGCCGGAGGGCCCCTACGTGCTCGGCGGGTCGTCCTTCGGCGGGGTCGTCGCCTTCGAGATGGCGCACCAGCTCATCTCCGGGGGCGAGCGCGTCGCGCTTCTCATGATGATCGACACGCCCGCGCCCTCGGCGGTGTTCCCCGAGGATCTCGACACCCCCGAGCGCCTCGCCTACCTGATCAGCGGCGATGCGAGTCTCCCCGTCCCCGCGGAGGAGATCCGGCACCTCTCCCCGGACGAGCAGCTGCTCCACGTGCTCCAGCGCAAGAAGGGTGTCTCCCGGATGTTCCCGAAGCTGGCGCTCCAGGAGCTCGCCACGTTCCGCAAGATCGTCACCGCCAACCTGCAGGCGATGCTGCGCTACGTCCCCCGCCCCTACCCGGGTGACGTGCTCTTCTTCGAAGCGAGCGAGCGCGACGCCATGACCGTGAACAACCCGGCGCGGGGATGGCTCGATTTGATCCAGGGCCAGCTCACTGTCCACGAGGTCCCTGGCAATCACATCACCATGAATTTGCCGCCGAACGTGCAAGTCATGGCCGATCATCTGCGCGCGGCCCTCGAGGCGGCGGGACATCAGGGCTGATGTTGACGCCCGGCCGGCGGGCTCTTTACCATGGGTGTGGAGCGGCGACGGCGACGCCCCCGCGCGGTCGCGCGGGCTCGCGTGCGGCCAGGGCGCGCGGCGGAGGTGGAGAATGTCGAAGATCACCGCGGAGCAGGCGAGAGAGGAGCACGTCGCGCTCCTCAAGGCGTGGACGAAGGCGGTGGGGGCCGTCAAGGACTACGGCTTCCTCGATCGCCACCTGGCCGAAGGCTGGCGGTACGTCGATTACAACGGAGTGCAGCGCGGCAAGGACGAGTACCTGAAGCTCGTCGACAGCATGTTGACGTACACGCAGGAGCTCCGGCAGTGCGACGTGCGTATCGTCGGCGGGGACGTCGCTATCGTGAGCGGCGTCTACCGCTCGCGCGCCGAGCTCAAGGGCGGTGTCAAGCTCGATAACACCATCGCCTTCACCGCGGTCTGGGAGCTCAAGGGCGGTGAATGGAAAGCCCTCGTGCACCACACGACGAGGATCCCTGACGCGTCGTGATCGACGTCCGCGCCGACCGCGTTGACCGCGTCGAAGCGCTCCGGCGGCCGGCGCCTCGCCGGCGAGGCCGGAGAAAACGTTGACAGGGATCCTGCTTCGAGTACCGTACACTCAGGATTGTCCTATCGACGATCACCAGGGCTCTCATGGATCTTCGCCGGTTCCTCACGCACGCGGTGCAGATCGCATCTGCGCTGTCGAAACTTCATAAGTCAGGCACCCTTCACCTGGACATCCGCCCCGCGAACCTCTCCGTGCACCCGGAGAGCGGGGAGGTGTCGCTCGACGGTGGGCTGGCCGTGGTGCGCGGCGATCTCGGCCTCTCCGACGAGACGAAGATCAACCCGGAGTCGCTGCCCTACATCGCGCCGGAGCGGACGGGCCGCGTCGACTGGCCGATCGACGAGCGCGCCGATCTCTACTCGCTCGGCGTCACGCTGTACGAGCTGCTCTCCGGCAAGCTGCCGCTCGACGCCGAGGACGCGCCCGCGTGGGCGCACGCCCACATCGCGAGGGCCCCTGTGCCGCTCGCGGAGCTGGTGCATGACGTGCCCCGGATCGTCTCCGAGATCGTGATGAAGCTCCTCGCGAAGTCTCCGGAGGAGCGTTATCAGACCGCCCGCGGGCTCTGGTCGGATCTCCTCATGTGCCAGACCGAGCTGGAGGAGCTCGGGATGATCGACTCGTTCCCGCTCGGGACGGCCGACATCCCGGACCGGCTGCAGCTCCCGACGAAGATCTACGGCAGGAGGCGCGAGCGCGCGATCCTGCTCAAGGCGTTCGAGCGTGTGGTCGCCACGGGCACGGCCGAGCTCGTGCTCGTCGCCGGGTACTCGGGCGTCGGGAAGACCTCGCTCGTGAAGGAGGTGCAGGCGCCCATCGTCCGCGAGCGCGGGGCGTTCATCTCCGGGAAGTTCGATCAGCTCCAGCGCGACATCCCCTACCGCACGATCGCCCAGGCGTTCGGGGAGCTCGTCCGGCAGATCCTGACGGAGAGCCCGCAGTCGCTCGCGGGGTGGAAGCACCGGTTGAGCGACGCGCTCGGCGAGGAGGGGCGGGTCATCATCGACATCATCCCGCAGCTCTCGCTGATCCTCGGCGAGCAGCCGCCGGTGCCGCCGCTCGCGCCGAACGAGGCGCGCAGCCGCTTCGTCCGCGTGTTCCATGCGTTCCTCGGCGTGGTCGCGCGCAAGCGGCACCCGCTCGTGCTGTTCGTGGACGACCTGCAGTGGGCAGATCCCGCCAGCCTGAGGCTCATCCGCGACGTCGTCGCGGCGCCCGAGAAGCGGCACCTGCTCGTGATCGGGGCGTACCGCGACAACGAGGTGACCCCGTCGCACCCGCTCATGGAGGTGCTCCGGCAGATCCACGCCACGGGCGCGCGCGTCTCGACGCTCAGCCTCGACCCGCTCCCGCACGAGAACGTCCTCGAGCTCGTCATGGACACCTTCCGCTGCGAGGACGAGCTGGGGGCTCAGCTCACCAGGCTCCTCGTCCAGAGGACGGGCGGCAACCCGTTCTTCGTGGGCCAGTTCCTGACGGAGCTCTATCGCCAGAAGCTGGTCTGGGTCGATCCCGTGAGCGCCGTCTGGTGCTGGAACATCGAGGCCATCGCCGCGCAGAACCTGACCGACAACGTCGTCGACCTGGTGCTGGGCCGCCTCAGGCGGCTGGACGGCGAGACGCAGCGGGTCCTCTCCCTCGCCGCGTGCCTCGGCGCCCGCTTCGACGCCGAGGTCCTCTCGGCCATGTACGGCGAGTCGACCGAGACGACGCACGCCGCCATCTCCCCGGCCATCCGCGAGGGGCTCGTGGCGCGCCGAGGCAGCACGTACAAGTTCCTCCACGACCGCGTGCAGCAGGCCGCGTACCTGCTCATCCGCGAGGGCAACCACGCCTCGACGCACCTGCGCATCGGGCGCCTGCTGCTCGTCCAGACGCCGGAGGAGGCGCTGGAGGACCGGCTGTTCGAGATCACGAACCAGCTGAACATCGGCGCCTCCTTCATCACCGATCCGGGCGAGCGGCGCAGGACGGCCGAGCTGAACCTCCGCGCCGGCAGGAAGGCGAGGGCCTCCGGGGCCTACGGCTCCGCGGTGGCCTACTTCGCCGCGGGCTGCGCGCTGATCGGGGAGGACGACTGGGCGGGAGCCGACGATCTGCTCGCCTTCGCGCTGCACCTCGATCTCGCCGAGAGCGCGTGCGTGAACGGGGAGTTCGATCGGTCCATCGACCTCTGCTCGGTGCTCCTCGAGCGCGCGCGCACGCAGCTCGACAAGGCGGCGGCCTACCGCGTCCTGATGCAGAACCACATGGCCCGGTCCGAGCACGACGCGTGCATCGGCGTCGGGCTGGAGTGCCTCGCGCTGCTCGGCATCAAGCTCGGGAGGCAGCCGGCCGACGAGGAGGTTGTCGCGGAGATCACGGCGCTGCGCGACGCGCTCCGCGATCGCACGGCCGACGAGATCCTCGGCCAGCCGAGGATGACGGCGCCGCCGATGCTCGCGGCGATGGGCGTGATGGCCGTGATGTACGCCTCGACCTTCTACACCGATCCGAACCTCAACGACCTCCTGGTCTGCCAGATGGTCCGGCTCAGCCTGCTCCACGGCAACGCGGAGCCGACCGGCATCGGGTACACGTGCCTCGGCAAGGCGCTCTGCCAGAAGCTCGGCGCGTACCGGGACGGCGACCGGATCGGCAGGGTGGGCTACGAGCTGACCGAGAAGATGAACGCGCTCGTCTACAAGCCCGAGGTGGCCAACCTCTATGGCTGTCTGATCTCGGTCTGGACGCGCCACATCGACACCGGGATCGCCTGCCAGCGCGTGAGCATCCAGGCCGCGAACGAGGTCGGGAACCTGACGTGGGGGAGCTTCAGCAACATCCAGCTCACCCTGAACGTGATCGTGCGGGGCGACCCGATCGAGGAGGCGTACAAGGGCGCGGTGAGCGCGCTCGACTACGCGACGAAGGCGAAGATCACGTTCGCCGCGGACGCCGTGACGAGCATGCTGCGCCTGGTCCAGGCGATGAGGGGCGCCACGCGCCACCTCGGCACGATGAGCGCGGACGACTTCGACGAGCAGGCGTTCGAGGACCGCCTCGAGAAGGAGAGCTTCCCGAGCGTGCGGCTCGTCCATTACGTGATGAAGACCGCGCAGCACCTCCTGGCCTCCAACCCCGACGAGGCGGCCCTGGCCGCGGAGAAGGCGGAGCGCAACATCTCGGGGGGCAACGGGATGTTGTTCTCGGCCGAGTACCACTACTTCGGCGCCCTCGCCCGGGCGGCCCGCTTCTCCGGGGCCCCGGCCGAGGAGCAGGCCGGGCTCCGGCGGTCGCTCGCCGGCCACGAGGAGCAGCTGCGCGTCTGGGCCGAGAGTTGCCCCGACAACTTCGCCGGCAAACACGCGCTCGTAGCGGCGGAGCGCGCGCGCGTCGACGGCAGGCACGACGAGGCCGCGGCGCTCTACGATAAGGCGATCGTGGCCTTCCGCGAGTCCCGGTTCATCCACCAGGAGGCGCTCGCGAGCGAGCTCGCCGCCCGGTTCTACCTGGATCGCGGCTACAGCGGCCTGCCGGGGCTCTACCTGCGGGAGGCGGTGGCGTCGTACTCGCGCTGGGGCGCGAGCGAGAAGGTGAGGCAGCTCGAGCAGCGGCATGCGCTCGTCCTGAACCAGGAGCAGCGCCGCGCGACGAGCAGCGGCGTCATGACGATGGCGGCGGAGGCCATCGACGCGCAGACCGCGGTGAAGGTCTCGCGGTCGCTCTCGAGCGACATGACGCCGAAGGAGATGATGGAGTCGCTCATGCGGCTCGTCGTCGAGCACGAGGGGGCGGAGCGGTGCTGTCTCCTGCTCATCGGGGACGGCCTGCGGCTCGCCGCCGAGGCCGTGGTGGACCGCGACGGCATCAGCATCCGCGTGTACGAGCGGAGCACGGCGCCGCTCGCGACCCGCGTCCCGGCGTCGATCGTCAACTATGTCGAGCGGACGCGGGAGCGGGTGGTGCTCAGCGACGTCGGGGCGAGCGGCGCCTTCGCCGGGGACGAGTACCTCGTGCGCGAGCGGCCGAAGTCGGTGCTGTGCATGCCGCTCATGAAGAACCCCGGCGAGGTGGGCGGCCTCCTCTACCTGGAGAACCGGCTGGTCCACGGCGCGTTCATCCTGCGCCGGCTGCCGCTCCTCGAGTTCCTGGCCGCGCTGTCGCTGCAGAACACCGTGCTCCGCGGCGAGCTGGAGCAGGAGGCGCTGAAGGTCCAGCGGACCGAGGAGGCGCTGCGCCGGAGCGAGAGGGCGCTCCGGGATCTGGCGGAGTCGAGCGACGTCCCCACGTGAGGCGCGGGCCGCGCCGCCGCACCGGCGTGGTGTGGCGGCGCGGCGTTCAGGCGCTCTCAGGCGCTCTCGAGCACGTGGCCCACGCTGTCGAGGAACGGCCTGTCCGACACGGAGAGGTGGAGCTGCACGAACCGCCAGTGATCCCCGTGGCGCTCCACCGTGCAGGTCAGTCGGAGCGCGGGCAGGTCGAAGCGCACGCCGCCCATGGTGGCGTGGATACCGAAGCCGGCCGTCCCGGCGCAGGCGGCCGCTCCCCCGGCCAGCAGACGCACCTGGACATCGCCGGTGATCCTGCACACGAGGTCCTTCAGGATCTCGCTCTGCCGCCGGAACGAGGCCTCGATCTCGGCCCAGCGCGTGAAGTGCAGCTTGTCGTGTGTGCCGTAGAAGATCAGGGCATCGTCACGTACGAACATGTCGCATAACGCGTCCACGTCGCCTCGCTCGAAGGCGCGCGCGAACTCGACGAGCATCTGGCGAACCGAATCTTCTGGACTTGCCGGCTTTCTCTCCGAGGACTCCATGCGCTCCGCTGCTCCCGTACCGATCCGAGCCTGATCTCGGCCGAGCATACAGCACCCCGGAGGCGACGCGCGACGCCCTGCGCGCGAAAGCGCTCGGAGCCCGGGCGGCTGCGCGCGACAAGGGTCGTCGCGGTCACGAACACGTAACACCACACGACCCCGACCAGCGCCAGCCGACCAGGTGCCCCCTCGAACCCCGGAACCCAGCTGACCAGAAACCCCACGAGCAGGAACAGCAGCCCCACGCCCTGCAGCTGCGCGATCGACATCCGCTTCAGGAGGGCGCCGACCGAGAGCGAGGGCAGGTACATGCTCAGGAGGTGCACCTGGATCACCCAGCTCGCCTGCTGGACCGAGCGCTGCTCGACGCCGCACATCTGGAGCGGCGTCGGCACCATGAGGAGGCTCATCACCAGGAAGGCGCCCGCGCCCATGGCCACCATGGGCCAGTACAGCGCGCGGGCGCGCGCGTCCGGCGCGGCGGAGGCCTCGGCGGCGCGCGCCTCCTGCGGCCCGTACGCCGCGAACGAGAGCGCCGCCATGAGCTGGAGCGCCGCGAGCATCAGCAGGGCAGCGGGCATGTACCTGGACGTCCGCCCCTCCAGCAGGCCGAAGAGCGAGATGCCGGGGACGATGCCAGCGGCGCTGGCCAGCTGGATCATGGTCAGCAGGCCCGGCGCCCTTGCTGCTCGGCTGCCCCCTCGCGATCGCGAAGCGATACTGCTGCACGAACGCGCCTTGCAGACCGACACCGCAGACCGCCGCGCAGAACAGCGGGAGATCGGCGCGCTCCACCGCGACCGCCGCGACCGCCGCGTTGGGCCACGGCCGAGCCCCGCTCGGCGGAAAGACAGACGGAAAGTGTTGGAAATGCCGAGCTATCTTCCGGCCCCTTCTCGCTGTCGCAGAAATCCCTGGCGGGATTGCTGACCCGGTGGCCTCGTGGCGTTCACCCGGCGCGGCCCGCGCACGCCCGGATGAGCTCGGCCACGAGCGGCGGCAGCTGACCGGCGAGCGCGGCGCGCTCCGGCTGGAACAGCGTGGCGACGAAGAACGGATGCCCGTCCAGCTCCACGGCGCGCACGTCGCCGGCGTCGTCCTCCGCGCTGACGCGCAGCGGGCCCGAGACCAGCGCGGCCTGGAACTCCGGGTTCAGGCCGTAGCGGCAGCGGTATCCCTCCGTGGCCTCGGCGCGGCCGTACGCCTGCGCGATGCGGGTGCCGGCGCGGAAACGAACCGTGCCGGTGGCCTCGACGAGCGCGCATTCCAGCGGCGCGATCACCGCGCGCCGCGCCTCCGGCGCCGTCTCCGCGTGCTCGGCGTCCGACCAGCCCAGCGCGTGGCGCGCGTATTCGACGATCGCGTGCTGGAAGCCGCCGCAGGTGCCGAGGAACGGGCGCCGCTGCTCGCGGGCGAAGCGGATCGCCCGCAGCGCGCCGTCCATGCTCCGGTACGGGCTGGCCGGCACGCACCAGAGGGCGTCGTAGCGCGCCACCCGCGACGCGTCCGTCACCTCCTCGGTCGGGACCCACGCGAACGCGAGCGGCGCAGCCAGCGCCTCTCCCGCGAGCCGCAGCGCCACCGGGATGGCCCGGTGGGCCGTCACCGCGTCGTCGCGATCCCCGACGAGCCCCACCTGGATTGTCGACGTCATGCGCCGCACTCTAGCGTGCTCGGCGCCGCCGCAGAGCGCGAGCGCTCCTCCATGCCGCCGATTTTCGCGCGGATGCGCGCCGGGCCGCGGCGGTCGCTTTCAGGGGGAGGCGCGCCGCCTCAGGGCGTGCTCTGGGGATCGGCCGGATCGCTGCCCGCCGAGGTCTCGTCGCCGTCGAGGTGCCCGTCGAGATCGCGGTCGACCCCCATGCGCTCGCCGGATCCCGGCGGCGCGCAGGTGTAGGTCAGCGCGCTGCCGGGCAGGGCGACCAGCAACCGCAGCAGCGCGTCCGGCACGGCGCCGAGCGACTGCCGGTCGACCGCGAAGTGGCCGCCGCCGAGGTAGAGGAACCCGAACTCCTGCTGCGCGATCCGGCCCTTCGCGATGAGATCGCACTCGCCGGCGTCCGCGCGCTCCACGAGCAGATCGATGCGCCCCTCGACCGCGGCGTAGGTGCTCGCGGTGAGCGTCGTCTGCTGCCCGACGATCGGCGCGAGGTTCGAGTCGAAGGCCAGCATGAACTGCTCCATATCCCGCTTGAGCTGGGCGTTCTCGGGGGTCACCGGGAGGCCGACGGGGTTGCCCTCGAACTGGTCGAACCCGCTGTTGAAGCGGAACAGGTCCGGGAAGGCGCCGTCGTGGTTGAAGCCGAAGCCGCGCACCTGATCGCCGAGGAACGGATCGGGGCCGTGCGAGAGGGTGGTGAAGGCCGCGCCGAACATCCCGACCTTCTGGTACTGATTGCGGAGGTGCGGGACCTTGAAGAACTGCGGATCCGGTGACACCGCCGCGCGGCCGTCGGTCCCGAAGAAGCCGGCGAAGGCGCCCTCCGACGGGTTTCCGCCGGGGTCGAGCCGGTGGCAGCTCTCGCACGAGCCCGTCGGCGCGACGATGGTGTTCATGAAGGCGTCGCGCCCGCTCTGCTGAGCGGGGGTGAGCGAGTTGTCGAGGTTGCGGATCGGGTTGGGCGGGTAGGCGACCTGGAGGATGAAGTCGGTGAAGGCCTGCATCTCCGGGTCGCCGAGCTCCGCGTGCCGCCCGAGCAGATCCATGAACGCGGGGTTGAACTTCTTGAACGCCGCCTCCTCGTCGAAGCCGCCCTCGTCCGGCTGCGACGTGGGCTCGGCGTTGCCGCCGGTGCGGTCGCCGCGCCAGTGCATGGGGCCGTGGTTATCCATGCCGCGCAGGCTCTGCGTCACCATCGGCCCCTTCATCGGGTGGAAATCGGGGTCCTCGCCGAAGAACCCGTCGTCGCCGAACCCGGCGCCGGGGATGGGCGGGACGACCAGCGTCGGGTTGTTGACCACCGAGCCGTCCGGGTTGCCGAGGTCCCAGGCGAGGCTGTCGAAATCGCCGAAGACATGGCAGCTACCGCAGGACGAGTCCCCGTGGCTCGAGCTCATCCGGGCGTCGTAGAGGAACGGCCGCCCCGCGACGACGCTCGGCGGCTCGGGGTTGTAGAGGGGCAGGTGCGCGATCTCCTCGCGCGCGGCGGTGTCGATCACGGAGATCGCGTTGTCGAAGCGGGTCATCACGTACATGCGCCCGCGGGCCTGGTCGAGCGCCATCCCGGTCGGTCCGCCGCCGGTGAGCGGGATCTGCGCGGCCGTGCTCGGCGTGAAGGTGTCGCCCTCGAGCGCGGCGGTGTCGTAGACGCCGATCTTCGACGAGCCGAACGCGGCGACGTACAGCGTCTTGCCGTCGCCGCTCACCGCCATGCCGAGCGGCTGCGCGAGGCTCTTCTCGTTCTCGTCGTTCGGGAGCGGGGCGCAGCAAGCGTCGTAATCGATGTGCTTGTTGAGGTGCCGCGGGGCGACGCCGGCGGAGCTCAGCACCGTGATCCGGCTCTCGTGCAGGTGGCCGCGCAGGCTGCTGCCGGCGAAGACGCCCGGCCCCTCGAAGCGGAGGTCGTTGCGCGCCTCGGTGTTGCTGACATACACCTTCCCGTTCACCGGGTTCACGGCCATGTTGAAGAGGATGGTGCCGACGCCGGTGTAGAAGCCGCCCGAGCCAGGGAGCTGCGCCGGCGGATTGGCCTTGGCGTCGATGACGAAGACGTCCTTGTCCGGCAGCGACAGCCGCAGCTTGTCGTCCCAGGGGCGGCTCAGCTCATCGACCCAGTGCTCGCCGTCGAACTTGACGATGAGCCCCACCTCGGGCCTCGGGACCCCCTCGAAGTTCGTCGTGGGGCCGGGCAGCCCGCCGGCCTCCTCGCCCCCGTCGGGAACGAGGGAGTCGTGGACGACGGTGGTGCGGTTGCCCGAGTGGAACGCGGCCGCGTAGACGCGGGACCCGTCGGGCGTCGCCGCCAGCGCGCGGGGCGTGTCGCTGAACAGGGTGACGATGGTGAGCGGGTCGCCGCCGAGCGAGGCGCCGAGGCTCGCGGCGTCGAAGACCCACACGTCGGCGCGGCCGACCCCGGGCGTGGTGAGCTGCGGGTCGTGAGGGATGTTTTGCCCTCGGTGGGCCGTGGTGATGAAGGCGCGCCGCTTGTTCCGGCCGGCGAAGACGATATCGCGCGGCTCGTCGCCCACGAGCAGGGTGCGCACGACGGCGCCGCGGTACCCGAGCGGGCCGAGGCGGACGACGCTCACGCTGTCGGACAGGTGGTTGACGACCCAGACCTCCTCGTCGCTGCGCGCCGCGACCGCGACCGGCTCGAGCCCGACGGGGATCGAGGCGCGGTGGGCCAGGCCGCCCGCGTTGACGGCAAAGACCTCCAGGCGGTTGTCCGGGGTGTTGACGGCGAAGAGCAGCTTGCCGTTCGGCGAGAGCGCGAGCGGACGGACCTGCCCGCTCTCGAACAGCCGGTAGGACGGAGCGGCGATGGCCTCCGGGCCCGACGACACGCCGGCGAACAGGGTCGCGGCGAAGGCAACCCTGGAGAGGGCACGGCCAATGCCGCGCCTCGAGAGCCCGATGCTCCTTGCGTTCATGGATCCTCCTTGATTGGGGGGTCGTGCTCGTGCGCCTAAGATGCAAGTGAAGGAGAGATGCTCAGCTTCGGATGCTACAGAACACGTGGCGACTGACAACTGCAAAGTAGGTGAAGAGCACGGATCGCGACGCCTTACCGCGGAGGCGGACGACGTCCACGCTGGTCCGTGGTTACGGCGTCGCGGGTGAGCGCCCGCGCGCGGCGCCGCTGGCGGAGGGCTCCGTCCGTCTCCAAGCTGGGGAGGGCGGGGAGGGCGTTCTCGGTCGATGCGCGCCACCGGCGGGGGGCGGCGCGAGGTCCGGGGGGCGGACGTTGCTCAGCGGTCGGGGGCGCCGGCGCAGATCCAGTCGTTGATCGTCTTGATCTCGGCGTCGGGCAGGGACGAGCCCGGGGGCATCCTGGACTCGCCAGGGTTGCACAGGTCGACTTCCTTCAGCTTGTTCAGGAGATAGCTGCTGCTCGGCATGAACGGCACGACGAGCGCCTTTTCGCTGGAGCACGAGCCGGCGTCCTGATTGACCGTCGCGGAGACCGCCGTGGCCGTGCGCAGATCGAGCCCGCCCGCCGGCGATCCGGCGTTGCCGTGGCAGTACTGGTTCGAGCAGCTCCGCTCCAGGATGGGCGCCACATCGGCGAAGGTCGCGGTGTCCGGGCCGCAGGCGGGATCCAGCGGAGGCGCGCCGCCTGCGCCCGCGGTGGTGGCGCCGCCGCCCGCGCCGCCGGCGCCGCCGGTGCCGCCGGTGCCCGCGGTGGTGGTGGAGCTGCCGCCCGCGCCGCCTGCACCCGCGGTGGTGGCGTCGCCACCCGCGCCCGTGGTGGTGGCGTCGCCACCCGCGCCCGTGGTGGCGGCGTCGCCGCCCGCGCCGCCGGAGCCCGCGGTGGCGCTGCCGCCGCCCTGGCTCGAGCTGCTGGCGCTGTCGGTCGTGCTGGCGGCGTCGCCGTCGTCCGAGCCGTCGCCGCCGCCGCCGCCGATGCCCCAATCCTCTGGATCGATGTTGAGGCCGTTGCAGGCCGTCGCCGAGAGGCCGAGGGCCAGGCACAAGACCAGTCGAAGCGGAGTGTTATAGTAAAGCAAGGTAACCTCTTCATGGTGATGGCCGCGCGACGTTCGCCGCTCGACCGAATCATGAAAAGATTAGAAAGCACGCGAGCGCGCGCGACGCAATGCGCGATGCCGGAGGAGGGGATCGTTTATGTGACGACGATACTGCAATGCAATCGCGGCGCTGGACATCGATGGCTGTCGCGAGCTCCTGCTGTTGTGCGCACACAGGGGGTGTTGTCGTTTATCTGGAGAGCTTTCCGCAGGAAGATGAGTGTTGGAAATATCTATCGAGTCGCGCTGCGTGTCCCGGATTCATGTGCTGTCGACGGGCGGAGCCCGCATGCGGGGATGAGGCAGCCGGCCGGGACGCCTGAAAAATCTTCTGCTCTCCTGGCGTCCTTGTCGTCTTGGCGGTTTTTTTCCGGAGGGACGCACTCGGGCGCGGTCCAGGGCCAGCCCATGTCGGGTGCGCCTCGTCCGCCCGACGTCGCGAGCGGCCGATCTCGATCCATGAGCGATTCTCGATTCAGCGCTGCTTTCTCGCGAGAGGGGACTGAATGAAGATCCTCTGTCGGGCCGACGTGTGCAGCGTGGCTGTACGACGGGATGGACCTGCCGCCCCTGCCGCCGCAGCAACCCCGCGGCCGTCTGGCCCTCGCGGCGGCGCTCGTGGTACGTCGTGCGGGTGACCGAGCCCACACCCGATCCTGCCAGCATCCCCACGCTCGTCGGCCGTTCGAGCTCCCATTTCACGCGCGTCACGCGCCTCTTCGCCGCGGAGCTCGGGGTCGCCTACGCCTTCGAGGTCGTCCCCGATCTGCGCTCCGCGGACGCCGCGGATTACGCGGGCAACCCGGCGCTGCGCCTGCCGATCCTGCGGACGGGGGCGACCACGTGGCTCGGCTCGCTCAACATCTGCCGCGAGCTCGCCCGCCGGGCGCCCGCGCCGCGACGCGTGGTCTGGCCCGAGCACCTCACCGAGGCGCTGACCGCGAACGCGCAGGAGCTCGTCGTGCAGGCGATGGCGACCGAGGTCACGCTGATCATGGGCCAGCTCGCGGGGACGCCGAAGGACGACGCGCAGCTCGTGAAGCTGCAGAAGAGCCTGCTCAACATGCTCGCCTGGCTCGACGACAACATCGAGGCGGTGCGCGCCGGGCTGCCCCGGGATCGCGACCTCAGCTACCTGGAGGCGTGCGCGTTCTGCCTCGTCACGCACCTCGAGTTCCGGAAGCTGCTGCCCACGAGCGGCTATCGCGCCCTGTCGGCCTTCTGCGACGACTTCGGCCAGCGCGCGTCGGCGCAGGCGACCGCATACCGCTTCGACGCGCCCTGAGCCCGCTGGGCGCCGCCCCGCGCCGGCGCGACCCGCCCCTCCTGGAAGAGTGACGCTGTGTCGACAGCTCATCCATGCATTGAAGGGGCCGTGTTCACGCCACGGCCTGCTGGCGGGCGGTGGCCGGATTTGAACATGAAGGCGGGAAGGCGGGAATATAGGTCAATGCTCTTCCTTCCCGCCTTCATGTGAATCACTCCGGGGCAAATTGGGCCACCACCTGCTGGCGCCCCTCGGTCACTTCTCGCTGTCGAGCATCGCCATCATCGGCGCGGGGTAGCGGGTGCCGGCGATCTCCTCCGCGGGGACGGCGGCCTCGAGCTCGGCGACGTCGGCGGGCGAGAGCGCGATCTCGAGGCCGGCGAGGGCATCCTCGAGCTGCTTCCGCGTGCGCGCGCCCATCGTCGGGATGATCGTGACGCCCTGCGCGGCCCCCTTGGCGCGGACCCAGGCGACCGCGAGCTGCGCGGGGGTGACGCCGCGCCTCTCCGCGACGCGAATGAACGCGTCGACGAGCGCCTGGTTCTTCCGGCCGTTCTCGCCCGAGAAGCGCGGCAAGTGGGCCCGCATGTCGCCCGCGCCGGCCGGCTTGCTCCCGGCCAGCAGGCCGCGCGAGAGCACGCCGTACGCGGTGACGGCGACGCCGAGCTCGGCGAGCGCGGGGAAGATCGTCGCCTCGGGGCCGCGGCTCACGATCGCATACTCGATCTGGAGGTCCACGATCGGGTGCACCTTCGCGGCGCGGCGGATCGTCTCCACGCCCACCTCGGAGAGGGCGATGTGGCGGACATAGCCCGCCTTCACCATGTCGGCGATGGCGCCGATCGTGTCCTCGATCGGCACCGCCGGGTCCAGGCGCGCGGGCCGGTAGACGTCGATGTAGTCGACGCCGAGGCGCGACAGGCTGTGGGCGAGGAAGTTCTTCGTCGCGATCGGACGGGTGTCGAAGCCGATGAAGGCGCCGTCGGGCGCGCGCAGTCCGCCGTACTTCACGCTGAGCACGACCTTGTCGCGCCGGTCCTTGATCGCCCGGCCGACGAGCATCTCATTCTTGCCCATGCCGTAGAAGTCGCCGGTGTCGAGGACGTTCACGCCCCGATCGAGCGCCGCGTGGATGGTCGCGATGCTCTCCGCCTCGTCGCTCGCGCCGTACGGGCTGCCGCCGGCCATGCTCATGCAGCCGAGGGCGAGGGGGAAGACGGAGGGGCCAGTTTTGCCGAGCTTGGTGGTGTTCGTCGTCGTCATGCTGTCACCCTAGGCGCTCGCGTTTCATGGCTCGAATGAATCGTATGTGTTGTCGACAATGCGCGCGCGAAGTAAGTACCGTGCTCGAGGTCGGCGAGCAGGCCGGGCTGCTCGGGCTTCCAGCCGAGCCGCGTTTGCGTGAGCGCGCTCGTCGCGGGGGTGTCGAGCGCGAAGAACCCGCCGAGCCAGCCGAGGTCCTCCCTCGGGACCGACTCGACCGGCAGGCCGAGCTTGCGGCCGATCACGCCGGCGATGTCGCGGGTCGGGATCCCCTCGTCGCCGACCGCGTGGAGCCGCGCGCCGGCCGGCGCCTTCTCGAGCGCGAGGACGAACAGCCGCGCGGCGTCGAGCCGATGCACCGCGGGCCACCGGTTCTCGCCGTCGCCGACGTACCCGGAGCGCCCGGCCTTGCGCGCGATCTCGATCAGCATCGGGACGAACCCGTGGTCGCCATCCCCGTGGACCGATGGCGGCAGCCGCAGCGAGGACACCCGCACGCCGCGGCTCGCGAACGAGAGGGCGAGCCGCTCGGAGGCGGCCCGCAGGCCGCCGGTCGACTCGTCGGGCGTCTCGTCCTCGGTGACGACGCGGCCCGGCGTGAGGCGCGCAATGCCGCTGGCGATGACGAGCGGGCGATCGGAGCCCGCGAGCGCGCCGCCGAGCGCCTCGATGGCGCCGCGGTCCTTCGCGCAGTTGTTGGCGTAATCGTTGAAGTCGTCGTGGGAGAAGGCGCAGTGGATCACCCCGTCGCAGGCGGCGGCGCCGCGGCGCAGGCCATCGAGATCCGTGAGATCGCCGCGGTGCACGTCGACGCCGGCGGCGGCGAGCTTCTCGGCGGACGCGTGGGAGCGCGCGAGGCCGAGCACGCGGTGGCCGGCGCGGACGAGCTCGGGGATGATGGCAGAGCCGATGAAGCCGCTGGCTCCCGTGAGGAAGACACGCATGAGAGACCTCCTTGGTTCGAGATCCACCATGGCACCCGAGCGGCGCGCGCGAAATACACGGCCGTCTCCAGTTCTTGCCCGATCGTCTACGCGGGGCTAGGCTGCCCTGGTGATCCCCGCGCGCGAACGGCTGAAGGACCTCATCGCACGGTGGTGCCCCGACGACGGCGTGCACGCCTCGCCGGTGCCCGGAATTTCTTGCATCAAAGTCTCGCGCCCGCAGCAGCGCGCGAAGCGGCACTGGCGCGCGTCGATCTGCATCGTCCCGCAGGGCACGAAGGAGATCCTGCTCGAGGGGCAGGTCTATCGCGAGCGCGAGCCGCACTACGTCGTCAGTCCGATCGACCTGCCGGTGACGAGCCGGGTCGTGGGCGCGTCGCCGGCGCAGCCCCTTCTGTGCCTGAAGCTGGACTTCGATGCGGTCGCGCTGCGCGAGGTCGCGGCGCAGCTCGACCGCGCGCGGCCGGACGACCTCGAACACCCGGGGCGCGCGATCTTCATCGGCAGGGCGAGCGACCGGTTGCTCGACGCCGCGATCCGGCTGGGCGCGCTGCTCGCGACGCCCGACGACGCGGCCGTGCTCGCGCCGCTCGTGACGAAGGAGGTGATGTTCCACCTGCTGAAGGGCCCCGACGGCCCGGCGATCCGCCAGCTCGTGCGCGCGGGCAGCCAGGCGCACCGCATCGCCGAGGCGGTCCATCGCCTGCAGTCGTCGCTCGACGAGGACGTCGATATCGCCGCGCTCGCGCGCGCCGCGGGGATGAGCCGGGCGGCGTTCTTCAAGCGGTTCAAGGAGGCCACCGCGATGAGCCCGCTGCAGTACCAGAAGCGCCTGCGCCTGCTCGAGGCGCGCCGCCTGATGGTCGAAGAGGGCATGGGCGCCGAGGTCTCGGCCTACCGCGTCGGCTACGCGAGCGCCTCGCAGTTCAGCCGCGAGTATTCTCGCATGTTCGGCGACTCGCCGCTGCGCGATAGCCGCGCGCTGAAGCAGGCGTCCGCGGTCGTTCAGGACATGTAGTCCGACCTCCTCGCCTGGCATTCCGGCGTGGCCGCGAAGCCGCGTCGCGCGCTTGTGATCGCGCGTCCTGGTCGGTACGCTGCGGCGATGCGTCTCCGCGCTTGTCTGCTCGTTGCCGCGCTCGCTGGGTGCGGCGGATCCGTGACCACGGCCCCGGAGCCTGGCAGCTCCGAGGGCTCCGGGGGCAGCGGTGGCTCGGGCAGCAGCTCGAGCAGCGCGGGCGCTGCCCAAGACGCTGGGCCCGGCGACGCAGGGCCCAGCTCGATGGTTCCACCCGGCCAGACCTTCTCGCAGACGAGATGCGGAGGGGGAGGACTGGTGCTCTTCGTCGAGATCTGGCCGGCCGCCAGCTCGGCCTGCGCGCCGTCACCCGAGCTGAACCCGGAGGACGTCCTCGTCCTGGGGATCGTGGATTGGGACGGCCAACCGGGCACCTTCGTCGTCGGCGTCGAGACGCCTCAGGGCACCGCGCGCGCGATGAGGGGGGCGGAGGAGGTCGAGGGCAAGATCACGGTCGAGCCATTCGTCGGCACCCCCTCGGGCCTCTCGTGGGATCTCTCCGTCGGCTCCGGCAGCACGGACCTCGCCGCGTGCGGGCGCTTCGAGGTCACCTCGTGCGATCCAGCCGGCTGAGGTCGGCCTCGCGGAACGAGACTTCGTGCGTCCTTGTCCCGGGCGGGGGTATCGCCCGCGCGCGCGAGCCCTGCAATCTCGGCGCTGGCGCTTGCGTCGAGCCGAGGACCTGGTTACGTCGGCGTCTCCGTGACTCACGCCCCCTCGCCCTACGGTGTCCTAGGCCACCTCGACGTTCCCCTCGGCCTCGGCCTGCTCCGGCTGGCCACGGAGGGGCGCCCCTCGGAAGACGACGCGATCGCCGTCATCCACGTTGCCCTCGATCGAGGCATACGCCTCCTCGACACCGCCGACTCCTACTGCCTCACCGACCGCGAGGTCCACTATGGAGAGCGCCTCGTCCGCAAGGCGCTCGACGCGTGGTCCGGCCCGCGCGACGACGTGCGCGTGATCACCAAGGCGGGCCTCACCCGACCCAAAGGGCGATGGGCCCCGAACGGCGGCCGCGACCACCTGCGCCGCACGGTCGAGGGCAGCCTGAAGGCGCTCGGCGTCTCGCGGATATTCATGCTCCTCCTCCACGTGACCGACCCCAGGATCCCCCTCGAAGAGAGCCTCGCCGCCCTCGCCGAGCTCCAGAGAGAGGGCCTCATCGAGCACCTCGGCCTCAGCAACACCTCCATCGCAGAGGTCCGCCAGGCCGAGCGGCACTTTCCGGTGCGGGCCATCCAGGAGGAGCTGAGCGTCCTCGATCGCGGCAGCGCCGCCCGAGGCCTCTTCGAGCTCGCCAGGCACATGGGCATCCCGTTCCTCGCCCACCGGCCGCTCGGCGGTCACGCCAAGGTCGATAATCTCCTCAAGAACCGCGCGATCAAGCCCATCGCCGCGCGGCACGGCATCACGCCCCACGAGGCGGCCCTCGCGGCCCTGCTCGATCTCGGGCCCCCAGTCCTTCCCCTGTTCGGGGCGACAAAGCGGGAGAGCGTCGAGTCCTGCTTGCGCGCGCTCCGGGTCCCCTTCGGCCCGCGCGATCGCGCCGACCTCGCGAAGACCAGCTTCGCGCCCACGGCCGATGTGCTGGCCTCGGTCGCGCCCCCCGTGGTCCCCGCCGGCCTGCGCGAGCTCGAGCCCGGAGAGGGCCCCGGCGACGCGCCCGAGGTGGTCGTGATCATGGGGATTCAAGGGGCGGGCAAATCGTCGGAGGTCGCCCGCTACACGGCCAACGGGTACGCGCGCCTGAACCGCGATGAGCTCGGCGGCACGCTCGACGGCGTGGTCAAGAAGCTCGGGGAGCTGCTCTCCTCGGGGCAGACGCGGGTGGTCCTCGACAATACGTACGGCACGCGCGCGTCGCGCTACGCGGTGCTCCGGATGGCGCACGCGCACGGCGTGCCCGTCCGGTGCCGGTACCTGGCCACGCCCATCCACGAGGCCTACGCGAACGTCGTCCTGCGCGTCCTCGAGCGCTACGGCAAGCTGCTCGGGCCGGAGGACATGAAAGCGCTCGGCAAAGAGGATCCCAACCTGCCGCCGCCGCAGGCGCTCTCGCGGTGGGCCGCGAATTTCGAGGCGCCGCACGCGGACGAGGGGTTCTCGGTGGTCGAGGAGATCCCGTTTGCCCGGCGCGTGGACCCGCTCTTCACGGGCAAGGGCCTGCTCCTCGACGTCGACGGCACGCTGCGAAGGACGAAGAGCGGCGAAATCTACCCGCGCGACCCCGACGACGTCGAGCTCCTGCCGGGTCGGCGCGCGGTCCTGGAGCGCTGGGTCAACGACGGATACAGGCTCTTCTTCGTGTCGAACCAGAGCGGCATCTCGAAGGGATCGGTGACCGAAGAGGCCGTCCTGGCCGCGTTCGCGCGGACGGTCGAGCTCCTCGGCCTGCCCGTGGCCGAGGTCGTGTACTGCCCGCACCCGGCGTTTCCGGTCGGCTGCTTCTGCCGCAAGCCCCTGCCGGGGCTCGGGGTAGCGCTGATCCAGCGCCACAAGCTCGCGCGAGAGCACCTGGTCATGGTCGGCGATATGGAGAGCGACCGGGAGTTCGCGCAAGCGCTCGGGGCGAAGTACATGACGGCCGAGGAGCTCTTCCCGGGCGAGTGAGCGCCCGCGAGGGAGCGCTGCCAGGCGCCCGGCGCAGCGCCCGATCGCGCTGCGGCCGATGCACGAGCGCGATCGGATCGACCCTGGCTCCGTGGAGCTCGCGGCGCTTCTTATTTTGTGATGCGTGTATTTTGCACAAATGCCCTTGACGCTCCGGGCGGGGCGACTATATGCATAGTACACATATTTGAGACGCAGCCGCACAAAACGCGGCTCCTTATCAAGCGCCCGGACCCTCCGCTCGTGAAGGATCCGGCTGCCCGGAGGTCTCATGCCTGCTTCAAGACGTTCGCGTTCCGTCGCCCGAGTCTCGCGGTCCGCCCTCACCCTCGCCCTCGCCCTGCCAGCCGCCGCCTCGTTCACCGGCTGCTCCGGGGGCGACGAGCCCACGGAGCCCCAGGCTGTCGGGAGCAGTCCCACGTTCCACAAAGACGTCGAGCCCATCCTGCAGAGGAGCTGCATGGGCTGCCACTCCGAGGGCAACATCGCGCCCTTCAGCCTCACCGCGTACGACGACGCCAAGGCTGTCGCGGCGCTCATGGTCCAGTCGACAAAGGCGGGCACGATGCCGCCCTTCGCCGTGCGTGACACGGACGAGTGCTCGACCCGTCACGCGTGGAAGGGCGACATCCGCCTCTCCGACGAGGAGATCAGCACGCTGGAGGCCTGGAGCGAGGCCGGCGCCCCCAAGGGCGATCCGAAGGACGCGCCCGCCTCGTTCGTGCCGAAGAGCCCCGAGCTGCCGGGCATGACCCTCGAGGTTCATCCGAACGAGCCCTACGTCACCTCCGGTGAGCTGGACGAGTTCCGCTGCTTCGTCATCGATCCCGGGCTCACCGAGGACCAGTACCTGAGTGGTGTACAGATGGTGCCCGGCAACCACAAGGTCGTTCACCATGGGATCATCTCCATCGATCCGGAGGGGACGTCCGCGAGCCAAGCCGGCCCCGACGGGAGCTTTCCGTGTGGCGCCGGCGACGTCCCGATGGGCCTGGACGTGGACATGGGATCGCTCCAGATGCTCACAGCCTGGGCTCCCGGCACCGACCCGGTCGATCTGCCCGAGGGGGTGGGTCAGCTGATCCCGAAGGGGTCGCTCATCGTGATGCAGATTCATTACCACCCCGCCGGCACGACGGCCGACCCGGACCTGACGCGCATCCAGCTCAGGCTCACCAAAGAGAAGCCGAAGTACGGCTTCCTGTACCACCTGATCGGCAACTTCGACGATCCGGTCAACGAGTTTGGCTTCGGGCTGCTCCCCGGGCCGGGCGACAAGGACGGCGTCGAGTTCCTGATCCCCGCGGACAGCAAGAGCCACGTGGAGACGGAGCAGCTCACGGTCCCGGCCCCGGACTCGCCCGGAGCGCAACAGATGCCGTTCCCGCCGGGCACGCGCATCTATGGCCAGTTCCTGCACATGCACTACCTGGGCTTCGACGAGAAGGTGACGGTCACGCGGGCGAACGGCTCACCCGATCAACCCGAGGAGGAGTGCCTGGTGCACGCCCCGAAGTGGGAGTTCGGCTGGCAGCGCTCGTACTCGTACGACGCGCCCATCGAGACGCTCCCGACGCTCGATCCGGGCGATGTGCTCCAGATCCGGTGCACGTACAACAACTCGACGGAGAACCCGTACGTGGTCAAGGCGCTCAAGGAGGCGAATATGGTCTCGACGATCGACGTGACCTACGGCGAGGGGAGCACGTTCGACGAGATGTGCGTCGCCGGGCTCTCGCTCGTGTACCCGATGCCCTGACGGGAGCGGAGGCGGGAGGGGTATATCGTCCGCGCCCTCTTCGCGCGCGTGCCGAGGCGGCGGCCCTCGTGCGCCTCGCGCCGCCCGCGTGAATGCGCAGCGCCGAGAAGGAGGACCGCGCTCGTCGCGCTCCCCGGCGCCCCTCCCGCGCGATGGCTTCAGGACGATCGCGCCGTCGTACCAAGCGTGACGAGGAGCTCAGCGAGCTGCTCGAACGTCTCGCCCATCCCGCTGTACGCGCCCGAGGCCAGGGCGGCGTCGCGCGCTTGCTTCGATCGATAGAGCTCGTGCAGCACCTGCAGCGTCTTGCCGGCTTTTTCCTCGAGGGTCACGGTCGTGACGGCGCCATCGTCGCCCGCTTCGTCGTTCGTCCACACGATGCGCGAATGCGGTGTCACTTCGAGGTACGTGCCGAAGAACGCCATCGGCTGCGCGGCATCGTGACCAAAGACCAGGCGGTAGCTGCCGCCGGCGCGAATATCCGCTTCGTAGGAAAGTAGAGGCACGGGCATCGACTTCGGTATCCACCACCGCCTGAACAGCTCCGGCGTGGTCCACGCCTGGAACACGATGCGCGCCGGGGCATCGAAGGTCCGTGTGACGACGATCTCGCGATCGGACCTCGGTTCCACCGTCGTGCGATTCCTCGTCAATTGGGGCTCACTCTCTTCACTTGCGTCCATCGACGTTCTCCTTTCGTTTCAGCTCCTCGATGACCTTGTCCAGCTCGTCGAAGCGTGCGGCCCAGAGCTGGCGGTACCTCTCGATCCACGCCGTCTCTTCGTCGAGCCCGCGCGGGCCGAGCTTGCAGGTACGCACGCGGCCGACCTTCTCGGTGGTGACGAGCCCGGCCCGCTCGAGGACGCCGACGTGCTTCTTCATGCCCGTGAGGGTCATGTGAAACTTCTCGGCGAGATCCGTGATCGAAGCGTCGGCTCGTCCGAGCTGCTCCAGAACGCCGCGCCGCGTCGCGTCGGAAAGCGCGGCGAAGGAAGCATCGAGGCGGGCACTCGAATGCTGAACCATGTGGTTCAGTGTCTAACGCGCGCGTCGGCGTCGTGCAAGAGGAGATCGAGCGCGTGGGGATTTCTGACACGCGGAGCTCGCCGGTGACGCCGGACGCCGCGGTCGGTCGCTCACGCGCGCGCGAGCCACGCGTCGAAGCGGAGGGCTCCGAGGCGCGGGGCCGGGCCGGGGGTGAGCGAGCGGTCGTCGAGCTGCGCGCCGAAATACTCGGCCGCGGCGTCCGAGACGACCTTGCGCGGGTCCTTCTTCGCCGCGAGCCACCGGCGGCCGAGCTCGTCGAGGCCGAGCGGCTCGGGGCCGGCGAGCTCGATCATGCCGTTCCTGGGCGGCTCCTCCGCGATGGCTGCCAGCGCGGCCGCCACGTCGTCGGCCGCGATCGGCTGGAGGAGGGCGGGCGTCAGCGTGGCCGTATCGCCCTTCGTCGCAGCGTCGACGATCGCGTTGACGAACTCGAAGAACTGCGTCGCGCGCACGATCGTGTACGGCACCGCTGCCGCGCGGATCGCCGCCTCCTGGGCCACCTTCGCGCGCATGTAATCGCTCGTCGGCAGGCGGTCGACCCCCACGATGGAGAGCGCGACGTGATGGCGGACGCCTGCGGCGGCCTCGGCGGGCAGGATCACGCCGGCCGCCCTCTGGAAGAAGCTCATCGCGGCATCGGCCTCGAACGAGGGCGCGTTGACGACGTCCACGACGACCTCGGCGCCGCGGATCGCCTCGGCGACGCCGGCGCCGGTCAAGATGTCGACGCCCGTGGAGGGCGACGCCGGTGTAACCTCGTGGCCCTTCTCGCGAAGGATCCCGACCAGCTTCTTCCCGATGAGCCCGCTACCCCCGAACACGACGACCTTCATGATGATTCTCCTGGTTCGCGCATCCCGACCGGATGCTCCGTTGCGGGGAGGACCGGACAGCCCGCCGCCTTGTGACAGGTCGGAGCAAGAAAAGTGACGGCGCCCCGCGTCCCCGAAGGCCCGCAGCCTGCGGCCGACCCGTTCTTCGCGCTGCGGCCCCGGCTCCTCGGCATCGCGTATCGGATCCTGGGCAGCCGGGCCGAGGCGGATGACGTCGTGCAAGACACCTGGGTCCGCTGGCAGGCGACCGATCGGGCGACCGTGCAGGAGCCGACGGGGTTCCTGGTGACCGCCACCACGCGCCTGGCGATCAACGTGGCCCAGTCCGCGCGTGTCCGCCGCGAGGCATACGTCGGGCCCTGGCTGCCCGAGCCGATCGACACGAGCCCCAGCGCGGAGCTCGGCGCCGAGACGCAGGAGGGCCTCGCCCTGGCCGTGCTCGTGCTCCTCGAGAAGCTCTCGCCCACGGAGCGCGCGGTGTACGTGCTCCGCGAGGTATTCGATTACCCCTACGAGGAGATCGCGGGGATCCTCGACCTCGGCGAGGCGAACGTGCGCCAGCTGCTCGTCCGCGCGCGGAAGCACCTCGCCGGCGAGCGTCGCGCCCCGGTCGGCGTCGAGCAGCAGCGGCGCCTCCTCGAGAGCTTCATCGCCGCCGCGCAGAAGGGGGACCTCTCCGCGCTCGAGCGCCTCTTCGCGGCCGACGTCGCGTCGACCACGGACAGCAACGGACGCGTGCGGATGGCGGTCCGCGTCCCGGTGCACGGCCGCGAGCGCGTCGCGAAGCTCGTCGCTGGCTTCTCGAGCCGTTTCTGGCCGGGCACCACCGTCACGTGGCTGGAGACGAACGGCCAGCCGTCCGTCCTCATCCGCCGGGACGGCGTCGCGGTGGCGCTCGCGTCCATCGACGCGTCCGCCGAGGGCATCGAGCAGATCTACTGGATGATGAGCCCCGAAAAGCTCGCCACCTTCTAGTACCGCGGATCAGAGCTCCCGCCAGGGATCTGCCTCGCGAGCGAAGAGAAATAAACGCAAAGGCACAAAGACGCAAAGGCGCAAAACTACAAATCTTTTTTGCGCTTTTGCGCCTTAGCGCCTTTGCGTTGAACTCTCTCTCCGGATCCCTGGCCGGACTTCTGGCGAGCGGAACTATCGCCGCCTGACGGCGCGCGGGCGCTCACCGCTGCTGCCCGGCGACGCCGCAGCGCCGCCTCGGCCGGCGGCAGGCGCTGCAGCGCCCTTGCGCGCCCGCTTGGGCGAGGCAGGCGCCTGCGGCGGCGCGGAGGGCGTCCGGAGCCCCGCGAGGAAGGTCGCCAGGAGGCGCTGCGCGCGCGCCGGGCCCTCGGGCGGCTGCTGCGCGGCGAGCGCGATGGCCGTCACCAGGCTCACGATGTCGTCCAGGTCGATGTCGCGCCGTATCTCTCCTGCTGCCTGGGCGAGGGAGAGCAGGTGGGAAGCCGCCTCCGAAGCCGCGCAGCACGCCGGCGAGCCGCCGTGGAACGCGACGCCGAGCGAGGTCGCCAGGCCGCGGTAGGTGCTCGCGTGCTCGACGAACGCCGCGACGAACTCCGAAAGCGCGTCGCCCGGCGACGCCGACCCCGCGAGCGCCTGGGTCTTCCGCGCGAGCGCGTGCAGCTGATCCTCGACGGTCGCGACGAGCAGCGCCTCGCGCGTGGGAAAATGCCGGTAGAGCGTGCCGATCCCGACGCCGGCGCGCCGGGCGACGTCCTCCAGCGACGCGTCGGCGCCGCGCTCCGTGAACACCTCGTCGGCCGCGGCGAGGAGCCGCTCGCGGTTGCGCCGCGCGTCCGCGCGGAGCGGGCGTTGCGGCTCGCTCGCGCCGGCAACGGCAGATGACGGCTCGCTCGCGCCGGCGGACGGGGGGGTCGGGGTCGATCGCGCGGAGGGCATTGCAAACCGGAGGATCCCTCCGTATGTTAACCGGAGCAACCCTCCGGTTATAGCGGAGCGGCCCTCCGGTTCGGCCGGAGCGGCCCATCGAGGAGCGACCATGAGCGGAATCAGAGGATCGAAGAAGATTCGCGTGGGGATCATCGGGGCGAGCCCGGACCGGGGCTGGGCCGTGGCGACGCACCTGCCGGCGCTGGCGGCGCTCGGCGGCGCGTACGAGCTCACGGCGGTGAGCACCACGAGGCAGGCGAGCGCCGACGAGGCCGCGCGCCGCTTCGGGGCGCGCCACGCGTTCGACCGCGCCGAGCCGCTGATCGAGCACCCCGACGTCGATCTCGTCGTCGTCTCGGTCCGCGCGCCCGAGCACGCGCGGCCCGTCCGCGCCGCCGTCGCGGCGAAGAAGGACATCCTGTGCGAGTGGCCGCTCGGCGTCTCGCTCGCCGAGGCCACCGAGCTCGCCGGGGCCGCCGAGGCCGCCGGCGTCCGCACGGCGATCGGGCTCCAGCGGCGCCTCGCGCCGAGCGTGCTCCACCTGCGCGAGCTGATCGCCGAGGGCTACGTGGGCCGACTGCGGTCGGTGACGATGCACGTCGCGCTGCCGATGGCCGCCGCGCGGCGGCCGCGCGCCGACGCGTACGCGGCCGACGCGAAGAACGGCGCCCACGTGCTCACGATCGTCGCCGCGCACTTCCTCGACACGGTGCTCTCCGCGGTCGGCGAGCTAGAGAGCCTGTCCAGCGTCGTCGCCCGCCAGTTCGACGAGGCGACGGTGATCGAGACGGGAGAGGTCGTGCCGGTGACGGCGCCGGACCAGACGCTCATCGCGGGGACGCTCGTGGGCGGAGCGGTCGTGTCCGGCCATTTCGAGACCGCGAAGCGCAATGGTCCCACCCTGAACTGCACCTTCACGGGCACCGAGGGCGATCTCGTCCTGTCCCACGATCTGAGCCTCTCGGGCGCCCGCGGCGAGGGGCAGCCGCTCCAGCCGATCCCGACGCCAGAGCGCCTGTCCTGGATCCCCCGGGGCGGCATGTCCGACGACGCGCACCAGATCGCGCAGCTGTACGCGGCCTTCGCGAAGGACCTCGCGGAGGGCACCTCGGTCGCGCCGACGTTCCGCGACGCGCTGAAGCTCCACCGGCTCGTCGACACGATCGCCGAGGCCTCCGCCGCGGGGAAGCGCCTCGCCTGGAAGGGCTGAGCGCGCCGCGCCACGCCGCGACGGAGCGGCGGTCGACGGCGGCCCGCGGCCTCAAGGGCGCCAGGTGTACGGCGGCGCGACCGTCACCTCGGCCGCCGTCGAGACGCCTCGCCAGTCGTTCGGGCCGCGCTCGTCAGGCAACCCCCGGGACCGCCGTCGACGCGGCGCGCGACGGGGCACGAAAACTCTGGCATTGAACGTGTGCCATGACCCCCGCTCGCGTCCCCGCGCGCATCCCCCCGTCGAACGCGCCGCTGCGCGCCGTCGCACGGCAAACCTTCAGTCGGGTCGCTGGCGCGCCGCTCATCGGCGGCAACAGCGTCGATCTGCTGATCGACGGGCGAGCGAACTTCGACGCATGGCTCGCCGCGATACGGGCCGCGCGCACCTCGATCCTGTTCGAGAACTACATCTTCGACGGCGACGCGCTGGCGCGCGAGTTCCGCGACGCGCTCGCCGAGCGCGCCGCGGCGGGCGTCCACGTCAGCGTGATCCGCGACTGGTTCGGGTGCCTGGGCGCGTCGACGGACCACTTCTGGAGCCCGCTGCGCGCGGCGGGCGGGGAGGTCCGCACCTACAACCCTTTCAGCTTCACCAGCCCGTTCGGCTGGGTGGCGCGCGATCACCGCAAGCTGCTCGTCGTCGACGCCGAGGTCGGCTTCGTCTCCGGCGTGTGCGTGAGCGGCCGATGGCTCGGCGATGCGGCGCGCCGCGTGCCGCCGTGGCGCGACACCGGCATCGCCGTGCGGGGGCCGGCGGTGCGCGCGCTCGCCGAGGCGTTCGCCGACAACTGGGCGACCCTCGGCGGAGGCCTCCCCGCCGACCTGCCCGTCCTCACCGACGTTCCGCCGGCGGTCGGCCCCGTGGACCTGCGCGTGGTGGCGAAGCTGCCGAGCACCACCGGGCTCTACCGGCTCGATCAGATGGTCGCCGCGCTGGCGCAGAGGACGCTCTGGCTGACCGACGCGTACTTCGTCGGCGTCGCGCCGTACGTCCAGGCGCTGACCGCGGCGGCGCGCGACGGCGTGGACGTGCGCCTGCTCGTGCCGGGCACGAGCGACGTTCCGGCGATCGGCAGGCTGTCGCGGGCCGGCTATCGCCCGCTGCTCGAGGCCGGCGTGCGCGTCTACGAGTGGAACGGCTCGATGCTCCACGCGAAGACCGCGGTGGCCGACGGCCGCTGGGCGCGCGTGGGGTCGAGCAACCTCAATATCGCGAGCTGGCTGGAGAACTGCGAGATCGACGTGGCGATCGAGGATGAGGAGTTCGCCGGGCGCATGCAGGCGCAGTACGAGGAAGATCTCCGCGGAGCGACCGAGATCGTCCTCCACGCGCGGCGCCGCGCGGTCCACGACAGGCGGCGCCGCCCGCGGGGGGCCGGGACCGGGCGCTCCGCCGCGGGCGCCCTGCGCCTCGCCAACACCGTGGGCGCGGCGATGACGAACCGCCGTGTCCTCGGCGCGGCCGAGGGCGCGATCCTGCTCGGCGGGGCGCTCTTGCTCCTCGGCGGCGCGGCGGTCGCCCTGTACTTTCCGCGCCTGCTCGCCTGGCCGCTCGCCGTGCTCGCGCTCTGGTCCGCGATCAGCCTGCTCCTCCGGTACGTCACCCTCGCCCGCAGGGCCGAGGCGCCGGAGTCATCGCCGCGCGCGCCGTGACGCGAGCGCGCCCGCCCCGCCCGCCGCCGGCTCAGGAGCGGCCGTCGAGCTGCCCGGCCGCGCGGCGGAGCGCCTGCGGCGGCTGCCCGAAGGCCCGGACGAACGATCGCCGCAGGCGCTCGCGGTTGCCGAAGCCGTTCTCGCGCGCGACCTCGTCGACCGAGAACCGGCCGGACTCCATCATCAGCCGCGCGGCCTCGACGCGCAGCCGCTCGACGGCCTTCGC
Organism: Sorangium cellulosum So0157-2; assembly: GCF_000418325.1. Taxonomy (GTDB): domain Bacteria; phylum Myxococcota_A; class Polyangia; order Polyangiales; family Polyangiaceae; genus Sorangium; species Sorangium cellulosum_D. Next base: position 8,429,826 of record NC_021658.1, on the reverse strand, counting down.
CGGCGACTGCCCGGTCTCTTCGCGGAACACGCGGCTGAACTGGCGGGGGCTCAGGTGCGCGGCTCGCGCCAGCCGCTCGACGGACAGGTCCGCGCCGAGGTGCTCCCGCGCGTAGGCGAGCGCGGTCTGGACGCGGTCCGATTTCGCGTCGAGGTCCAGCAAGGCCGAGAACTGCGACTGCCCGCCGGCGCGCCGGTGATAGACGACGAGCTTCCTCGCCACCATCCGGGCGACCTCGACGCCGAGGTCCGCCTCCACCAGCGCCAGCGCGAGGTCGATCCCTGCGCTCATGCCGGCCGAGGTCCAGATCGGGCCGTCGGCGATGAAGATGCGATCGTCGTCGACCGCGACGCTCGGGTGCTTCTGCTGCAAGCGACGCGCGAAGTACCAGTGCGTGGTCGCGCGCCGGCCGTCCAGCAGCCCGGCCTCGGCCAGGACGAAGGCGCCGGTGCACATGCCGGCGATCCTGCGCGTCCGCCGGGCGGCGGCGCGCAGATAGCGCGCCACGCCCGGCGGGCCCGGCGAGCCCTCGGAGTTGCCGGCGACGAGCAGCGTGTCGAACGCGCGGCGCCCGAAGGGCGCCGTCTGGATCTCGACCCCGAGCGAGGTCGCCACCGGCCCGCCCCGCTCCGACAGCAGCGTGAGCTTGTACTCCAGCGTCCCGACGTGACGGTTGGCCGTCTCGAACACGGTCGTCACGGCGAGGCTCATCGCGGAGAAGCCGGGGTAAACGACAAGTCCGATGGTCCTCATGGCTCACCCGTCCGCGACGACGCGGATGTCCTGAAACGTTGCATCTTCGACATGTCGGACATACAGGCCGCAGGTTAGGTTCTTCTCCGTGGGCCGGCAACACCGCCGGCCATCGTCGAGGGCGACCATGAATCATCGCGAGCCGGCGGCGCGCTTCGGCGCCGGCGCGGCGGCGTGAGAGCGGCGACCCCTCCCCGGCGACGGCGCGGAGCTCCGTCGCCGGTGGGGCCGAGGGCCTCGGACCTCGTTGACCTGGAGACCACCATGCGACTGAAGGGAAAGACGGCATTCATCACCGGCGGCAACAGCGGCATCGGGCTGGCGACGGCGCGCGCGTTCATCGCCGAGGGGGCGAAGGTGGCGATCACCGGCCGCAGCCAGAAGACGCTCGACGCCGCGGCGGCCGAGCTGGGCGAGGACGTCCTGGCGATCCGGGCCGACGTGCAGGACGTCCCGTCGATCGAGCGAGCGGTCGTCCGGGCGGTGGAGGCGTTCGGCAAGCTCGATATCGTGTTCGCCAACGCCGGTATCAGCGGCGCGACCCCGCTCGGCGAGACGAGCCTCGATGCGTTCGAGAGCATCGTCAGGACGAACCTCACGGGCGCGTTCTTCACCGTCCAGGCGGCCGCGCCGCACCTGAACGACAGGGCGTCGGTCATCCTGAACGGCTCGGTGCACGCCGTGATGGGCATGCCGGGCCGGTCGGCGTACGCGGCGACGAAGGGCGCCGTTCGCTCGATGACGCGCGTCCTGGCCGCCGAGCTCGCGCCGCGCGGCATCCGCGTCAATCAGGTGACGCCGGGCGCCCACCGCACGCCGATCTGGTCGGATGTCGCGCCCGACGCCGCGGCGGCGTCCGCGCTCGAGGAGCGCCTCGCCACGGCGATCCCGCTGCGCCGGATGGGCGACGCGAGGGAGGTCGCCGCGGTGGCGCTGTTCCTGGCCAGCGACGAGTCGTCCAACGTCACCGGGGCCGAGATCGTGATCGACGGCGGTATGACCGGCGCCCCGTTCGGAGCGCCCGTGCACGGCGCCCGCTGACCCCCGCCGCGACCCTCGCGGCCTATCCGCGCGACGCCGCCGCGGCGGCTCCGGACAGCGCGCGCTCGAGCCGCTCGATCAGGGCGCGGCGGCGCTGCACGACCTCCGCGTGCGCCGCCGCGGCGCGGGCGACGTCGGCGCCGCAATGCGGACACGTCGCCTCGCGCGGGTAGATGTACCGGTCGCAGGCGCGGCACGGGGCGAGCTGCGGCGGCACGCGGCCGTCGCGCGGCGCGGCGGCGCCATCGCGGCGGCGCCGGAGCTGGATGAGGCCGCCCGTGGCCGCGGTCACGGGCGGCGCGGGCGACGCGCCCTCGCGGCCGGGCACGGGCTCGACGATCAGCTCGAACTCGCCGATGGCGAACGGCGCGCCGGGCGCCTCCCGCTTCTTGACGACCCGCTCGCGGAGGCCGCGCCGGTCCAGCTCGAGGGCGCGGTGGTGACAGTACGGGTTGTTCCCCGGGCGCCCGAACAGCGAGTCCGCGGTCCAGGTGCAGCCGCCCCGGCAGACGTCGGCGTAATAGCAGGTGCGGCAGAAGCCCCAGAGGGCGTCCACCGTCGCCAGCCGGCCGAAGTGGATCTCCTCGGCGTGATTCCAGATGTCCTCGAGCCGGAGATCGCGCACGTTGCCGCCGGCGTAACCGGAGGTGCGGAGCGACGGACACCCCTTCACCGTGCCGTCGGCCTCGAGGCCGATCACGTTCTGCCCTGCCGCGCAGCCCGTCCAGTGCACCGACTCGTCGCCGACGCCGCGCAGGCGGTGCTCGAAGGGGCCGAAGTAACCGATGTTGTTGCCGACCACCATGAGCAGGCCGCGGTCGAGCCCCTCGCGGTAGAGCCGGTCGAGCAGCGGCATCAGCTCGAGGAGCTGGTAGGGCTGGAGCAGGACGGCGTCGTTGTCGACGGCGTTGCCCATCGCGACCGTGAGCTGGATCTGCCAGTGCGTCGCGCCCGCGGCGGCGATCGCGTCGAGGAGCGCCGGCAGGTCGTCCATGGTGCGGGCGCCGATCTGCGTGTTCACGCTGGCGGCGATCCCGTGCGCCCGCGCCCGCCGCACGGCGTCGATCGCCCGGGAGAACGAGCCCGGCACGCCCCGCAGCTCGTCGTGGAGCGGAGCGAGGCCGTCGATGGAGACGCCCACCGCCAGGAGGCCCGCCCCCACCGCCGCGGCGAGGCGCGCCTCGGTGAGGTTGCGGCCGCCGGTCTGTACGGCGCAGCGCATCCCCGCGGCGCGCGCCGCGCGGATGATGTCGATCCAGTCGCTGCGCAGGTACGCCTCGCCGCCGATCAGAGAGAGCTCGCGCGTGCCGAGGCGGGCGAGCGCCGCGACGACCTCGAGGCACTCCGCGGTGTCGAGCTCGCGATCCCGCCGCGCGCCCGCGCGGGAGCCGCAGTGACGGCACTTGAGATCGCAGGCGAGGGTGATCTCCCAGACCGCGTGGACGGGGACGTTCCTCCGGAAGTCGTCTGTCTCTCGATCGCGAACGGCTCGGCTCATGGCTCCCTCCAGGCACGGGCGGACCGCGCCTCCGCGCGCCTCAGCGCGCGCGCTCGCTCCGGCCGATCTCCGCCTTGAGCGCGGCGAGCGCCGACTCGATCTCGGCGCTCTGCGAGAGGTGCTGCTCGGCCTGCGCGGCGAGCTGCTTCATGCGCGCGAGGTCGCCGCTCGCGGCGGCTTCCTGCATCGCGGGGCCGTAGAGCGTGTGGATCGGGCCGCCCCTCTGGCCGGAGCTGGTCACCACCGCCTTCTCGATCTCGACCCGCCGCCCCGACGCCTCGACGAAGCTGTAGCTCGCGGTCCCGCCCTGCCAGCCCTTGTCGAGGACCATGCGGAGCTCGAAATTCGGCTGCAGCACCGGGCCGACGCCGCCGCCCGGAGGCCACTGGACCGGCGGGTAGCCCGTCGCGACGACGAGGATGTGCGTGACGTCGGGCATCACCGTCATGTACGTGAAGCTCCCGTCGACCCGGGTGTGGAGGTCGAGCGGCGGGCTCACCGTCTGCGTGATCTGCCCGAAGCCGTTCACGACCTTGTGGACCGTATTGACGGTGAGCGAGAGGGTGAGGTTCGGCGACCCGATGGCGGGAGTGCCGATGTCATAGTTGACGAGAAACAGACCTGTGCGTGAGGGAGTGTTGGTCATGGCGGACCTCCTGGAGAGCTCAACGGGGTGACTGCGATTCGCGCGACCGCGACCGCGACCGCGACCGCTCCAGGACGCTCAGCAGCCCGTGTGCCATGCTCCGGAGCGAGCCGCTCGGCGAGGCCACACCTCGGGGGCGATGGCGAGCCGAGCGGGGCCCTGCGGAAGGAGCGCGCGCGATCGTCGTCGGCGATGGGCGGCGGCGACGAGCTCCAAGGAGATCGTCGGCCCCGAGCGTCGCGACCTCGGCAACATCTTGCCGGCAAGGTTTTGCTCGGCGGAGCGCGCCACAGCAAATCGTTGCCCGATCGGGTCCGCGACACCTGGACCTTGGCGCGCGATCCCCTTGCGTCGAAATAATCGAACGGAGCGCGAATCATGTCTTGGACACCGATTCGAGCAGCGCGACCGCGCCCCTGGCACAGCGCGTTTTTTTCTGGCGCCGCCGGGATACGCCTCGGTTATTCTTCGGCCATGGCGAGCTTGCGGAGAACGGCGGGGTTCTGGGCGAGCGCACTGCTCCTCGCGCCCTGGGGATGCGGGGGAACGACGATCCTGGAGCACGATGGCTCGGCGGAGACCGGGCCTGACGATTCGGCGAGCTCGGGAACGCAGGCGGGCTCGGGCGGTCATGGTGGCGGGCCGAACGCCTCCTCCGGCGCGTGCTCGGCCGGTGAAGCGCGCTGTAACGGGCGCTTCCGCCGCGAAACGTGCGCGGAGGATGGCGCCTGGATCGAGACGGACTTCGTGTGCGCACGAACGGTGGCCGTGGATGACGACATCGGAAGCTATTGCGTCACCAAGGCGGACGGCGCGTATCGCTGCTGGGGATCGTCGGCGTCGACCGACGCGGTCGATGCCCCGCCGCTGCCCGACGAGATCTACCGGCGCGTCCAGCTCACGCGGTACGGGCTCATCGGGCTCACCGAGGACGGCCGCTTGCGTGCGGCCGAGTTCACGATTCCGGAGAGCCCTTCGCAGGTCGTCGCCTTTCGTCAGACGAACATGGGGGGCGACGTCGGGGTTTGCTCGCTCCGGTCCGACGGCGTGTTCGAGATGTTCCTCTACAATCCGCGCGAGCCGGACGGCCCCTCCACGCGCACCCACTCCGTGGAAGGCGGGCCATTTTCGCGCGTGTACTGCGCGTGGGAAGGTATGTACGCCGCCGTTCGAGCGGACGGCACCGTCCTGTCGAATTTCGCCACGGCGCCGCCCGGCGACGGCTTCGCGGAGCTCGCGCTGAGCATTGGCATCTTCTGCGGCCTCCGGACGGACGGCACCATCTCGTGTCACAGGCCACCCGCCGACAGAGTTGGCAACTTGGACGTGGGGCCGGACCTGCCCGCGTTTTCATCGGGGCGCTATCGATCGATCACCGCGACGGTCGGCGTCGTCTGTGCCATCGACGAGCAGGATGCGCTCGTCTGCAAACGGTACGACGGTCGGGACATGCCAGTTCCACCCGCGCGGTACGTGTTCGCAGAAGGCGGCTATAACCTGGTGTGTGCCGTGCGCGTCGACGGCTCGACCGCCTGCTTTCGGCATGGCGGTGCGGGCAATCTCGATCTCGAGGACGTGAGCGACTTCGCGCCCGTCGAGCCGCCGCTGGACCCCGGCTGGTGAGCTGACGCCGGATTCCAGCGCGCCGCGCGGCGGTCGCCGCCGCGCGGCGAAGCGCTGCTATCCGCGTCATGACCCGCGCGTCGCGGGCGACGCGATCAGTACCAGCTGCCCGCCGGCGTCTTGTTGTCGAGCAACAGCCCGTCGACGGGACAGCCGTTGTCGTCGAGGGGCGGCCCGCACGTCCCCGTGTCCTCGGGGCAGTTGTACGTCTCGCAGTCCGGGCCCAGGACGCAGTCGCTGCCTTCCGGCAGCCGCGGCCCGCACGTGTCGGTCCCGAAGATGTCGCACCGGCCGCTGTCGCATTCGACGAACGTCTCGCACACCGCGCCGTCGGGCGACCACGGCGCGCAGGTGCCCACCTCGGCGTCCGGGTCCGGCTTGACGCAATGCCAGTTCTCGCAGTCGTGCTCGACGGTGCACTCTCCCCCGAGCGGCACCTGCCCCTCGAACACGTCGAAGAGGCAGAGCCAGTCGGCGTCGGTCGCGGCGCACCCGGCGCCGTTCAGCCGATCGACGCAGGCGCGCATCCTGTCGGGGTGATAGACGAGGCGCCCCGCCGCGACGGACGCGCGCAGGGTCGGCAGCAGGCGCGCCTGCTGGATGCCGTACCTGAACTGCACGCAGGTCTCCTTCGACGTCGCGAGGAAGGGGTTGTCGAGGGCAGCGGCAGAGCAGCAGTCATAGGAGAGGCGGCAGTGGAGCTCCGACTCCACCCTGACGAAGTCCTCGAGCCCGATCCCGCCGGGGTCGCCTCCGTCGCCGCCGCAGCCGTGCAGCACGCCGCCGAGCAAGGCGGCGGCGCCGCAGACCATGTGCAAGAACCTGCGCCGGATCTTCGTCGAGCGGTCCGCCGAGGAGGCTCCGGCGCGAATCGATCTGGATCGATGAAAGTCCATGGTGTCGAGGCGGCTCTGCCGCGCTGGGCTCGCGTCGAGCGCCAAGCTCACGTTGAAATAACCGAAGTCGTCTCGCGGCGTGCCGGCGATGCGCGAGGGGAGCACGATGCCGACGTCGTCGAGCTCGCCGCTGAACCCGTGCCCGAAGCGCCGCCCGGCGGCGGCGGTCGCGGCGGCCCCGGCGATCAGCGGTACATGCGGTCGATCCGCGACTCGGGGGCGCGCGGGTCGAGCAGCAGGAGCGCCAGGTAGAACGCCCATTCCAGGGGCTTCATCGCGAGGTAGACGAGATCGGCGGCCCAGGCGGCGCGGATGTACCGGCTCACGGGCAGCCCCAGCCGGTCGTAGAGCCGGCGCGCCGCGCGTCCGAAGCGCGGCCAGCGCTCGTGCAGGAGATCCTCGAAGGCGTTGGCGATCGCGAGCTGGCGATTGACGAGGATCGGCGTGCCGCCCCGCCGCCCGAGCCGGATTGGGCGCACCAGCCAGGCGTGGCCGCGCGCCGCGACGGTGCACAGGTAATGGCAGTCGCCGGGGAGCTCGACGATCGGGAGCTGCGAGAGGGTGTATCCGCAGGTGCGGGTGAAGACCTGGAGCGCGGCCGAGGGATGTCCCAGCCAGGCGGCGTGGACGACGGCGTGGATCCCGAGGAGGACCGGGGAGGCGGCGAGGGCGCGCCAGAGGGTCGGCCGGTGGATGGCGGGCGGCGGCGGGAGCGGCACCTGGGGCGGTCCGGCGCGGTAGGCGGCGTCCGCGCCGGCGAGCGGGGCGGGGGCGCTGGCCTCGACGCCGCGCCGCACGAGGCGGGCGCGGAGCTCGACGGCGTAGAGGACGACGGTGATGACCGGCGCGATGCAGGGGAGGAAGAGCGGCGGCACGAGCAGGCCGGCGACGACCCAGGGGCCGAAGTGCACGGCGAGGAGGGCGTGGAGGGCGAGGCCGAGGAGCAGGGCAGCATGGATGGCGAGCTCCGCGGGGCCGGGGAGCGCTGCGGGCCGGCGCCGTGAGATGGCGTAAGCGAGGGCGGTGAGGGCGTGCAGGGCGAGGAGGCCGTAGACCTCGGGCTCGGCGAGCGGGCGGAACGCGGTGGTGCCGGCGTCGCACGCCTGGACTTCGCACGCGTGGTTCGCTTCGTGGCTGTAGGCGAGGCCCCAGGCCGGCAGGAGGAGGAGCGCGAGCACCTCGGAGGCGACCTGGAAGGGGCGGCGGCCGCGGCGGCGGATGGCGCGGTAGGTCCACACCGTGAGGGCGAGCCACCCTGCGATGCCGAGCGCCACGACGAGGATGAGGGCGCCGCCGAGTTGCGCGAGCACGGTCGCGCCGAAGAGCAGCGCCGCGACCGGGGGCACGCCGTAGCCGGTGGCCACGAGGGCGGCGATGGCGCCGTCCGCGAGGGAGAAAGGCGGCTTGGGCGGGGACGGGGGCTGCGGCTGCGGTGCGGGCGGCGGGGGGGGCGGCATGCGTAGGCCATGGTAACGGCGGCGGAGGAACAGGGAGCGGTCGCGATCGGCGGCGCCGACACCTCAGTGTGACGATGCGGTGAAATGTGACTTCAGCCACCCCGGCCGGCTACAAGCTGACCGGCAACCAGAGAGAACCGGTTCTTTCCGCCATTCACCACGAAATTCTCGCACAAAGCGCTGCTCTCCAGCGATTGGATCTCGGTTGACGTCGTGCGCTAGGCGCAACTAGCGTCCCTGGATGCGTTGCGGCAGGCCGCTGCTCTTCATTCTTCTCTTCTAGCGCTTGGCGCCTCGACGGGCTTGGCCAGCGCAGCCGACGCGGAGGGGCAGCATTCGACCCCGGCACCAGCCGCTGGTTCGGCGGTGAAGGACCTTGTCGGCCGTGCTCGGAACGCGCGGAAGCTAGGGAAATGGCACGAGGCCTACTACGCCTACAAAGCGGCCTTCGACGCCGCAGAGGCGGTGCCCAGCGCGATCGGCGAGCGCGCGGAGCTCGCCGGCGAGCTGGGCCTCTGTGCGCTCGCGCTCCGCAAGTACCGTGAGGCGGCGGAGCACCTGACCTGGAGCCTTGAGCAGGGCCATGCGCTCACGGACGAGGTCCGGCTACGATTCGAAGTCGGACAGGCGCGGGCAGCGTTCTACCTCGTTCGAGTCCTGCTGTCCGTCGATCCGCCGGACGCCGAGGTGCTCATCGACGGCAAATCCATCGGTCGGACTGAGCGGATTTACAAGCTGTTCCTCGATCCCGGACGACACATGGTGCGGGCCCGGGCGCCTGGCCGTGAGGACGCGCTGCATGTCGTCAGCGCCAGCGCGGGTTCGGAGATCGAGATCGCGATGCAGCTGCCGCGCCTTCCGGTGAGCGGCGCCAAGGAAGCGCCGGCGGCGCCGGAGGCCGCGAGCGCTTCGCCCGCTGCGCGCCCGCAGGCCTCGAGCCCGTGGGCATCTTGGCCGGGAACGCTGCGCATCGCGGGCATCGGCTTGACCGTGGCAGCAGGATCGCTCGGCGCAGCTTTCATGGTCCGCGCGAGCACGACGGATGGAGACCTCGACGAGCGGAACGCGAGGCTCGACGCGGCGGGGGTCTCGCCGGGGGTGTGTCGGGAACCGCCCAAGCCCGCGACGTGCTCCGAGCTGACGCGCCTCCGGCGAGAGCGCGACCTCTTCGCCGGGCTCGGCACGGCGATGGTGGTGACGAGCGGCCTCGTCGGCGCCGCGACATTGGCTTCGTTCTTCGCGGATCTCTCTTTTCTGCGGACTGAGCCCACGAAAGCTCGGCTCGCGCTGACGCCGACGGTGACGCCGGCACAGCTTGGCCTCGTGGCCTACGGCGCGTGGTGATCAGGGAGCAAGCACATGCCTCTTCCCGAATTGCGACGAATGCGGCTGCTGCTCGCCGTGGGGACGCTCTCCACGGGCGGCGCGGGGGGCCTCTCCGGGTGCGGTTACGACGATAGCTGCTACGACGAACGCGTCTGCCTCTCCCTGCCGAAGTCTCCCTGTGAGGGTGACCCAGCGACGGCGCCGGCGCTGGACGAGTGCGGGGTGTTCGTCAGCGAGCAGGGCGACGACGAGAGCCCGGGCACGAAGAGCGCGCCGGTGAAGACGATGCAACACGCGATCGGGCTCGCCGCGAGCGGCCGAGGCGACGGCGAGGCGCCGACCCGGCGGGTGTATGCTTGCGGTGGGGCGTTCGCCGAGGAGATCACGCTGCCTTCCGGGGTCGACCTCTGGGGCAGCCGTCGCTGTGACGGCGGCGATGAGTGGTCGTATGGGGGGTCGTTCGCGGGGCCGAACGCGTCGACCGTCATCGCGCCGCCCGACGGGATCCCGGTGCGGGTCCTCGGCGGGGACGAGGCGGTCGTCGCGGAGAACGAGGCGACGTCCGTGATCTTCGGCGTGCGCGCCGTGGCGGCGGACGCCTCGGCGCGCGATGGCAAGTCGTCGATCGCGATGATCTTGAGCCGGGGGGCGCGGGCGATCGTGCGGGACAGCGTGATCGCCGCGGGCGACGGCGGCGATGGGGAGCCGGGAGAGGACGCGCCCACCGAACGGGCGACGTACGGCGAGCAGGGAAGGGACGGCGCGCACGCGTGCACAGCGGACGTCGTGATGGGCGCTCGTCCGGTCGTGACGAGGTGCGACGATGGCACCGAGTCCGTCGGCGGATACGGCGGCGACGGTGGGCTCGACGTCGGCGGCGATGGCGTTCCGGGACAGCCGATGTCCGCGGATAATCCGAACGGCGACGGCCTTGGAGGCGTCGGCGCGGACATCACGAAATGCACGGGCGGGAGCAGAGGCGCCGACGGTGCTCCCGCCGGTCGTGCGGCCGGCGCGGTGGGTCCTGGTCACCTCGGCGTCGACGGGTGGATCGGCGTGCGAGGTGAAGACGGGAAGAACGGCGGCGTTGGCCATGGCGGGGGCGGCGGCGGCGGCAGCAAGGGGCGGGGCGATATGAACTCGTGCCAAGATAGACCCCAAGGGGGTGCGGCGGGCGGCTCGGGAGGCAGCGGCGGCTGCGCTCGGCGTTGCCTCGGTGGGCGCAACGGTCACCCTTGCCCAAAGTGCGAGCGTTACCCACGGGAACGGCGGAAGCGGTGGTCCCGCAGGGAACGCAGCCCCGGACGAGGACGACGGCAAGGGAGCTCCAGGATTCGCCTACTTTTGGTATCGGTTCGATGCTCCCGCCCCGGCGCCACCTCGATGAACCGCTCTCGTGCAGGCGATTCACGGCAGGAGACTTCCATGAGCAATACGGCCGCCACTGTCTTCGTCATCATTCTATCGTCATGGGCCATCGGTTGTGGCACGACGCCGGATGTAGCAGACGGTGGCGGGACGCCGTGCTCCGCCTCATCCTGCCAGGACGAGGCGCCGCCGGAGTCGGTCTGCCGCGAGCACGTGGCCGCCGATATCCTCGACGATGGCTGCGGTGTGTTCGTCGCCGGGATTGCGGCGGGCGGCGACGATGCCAACCCTGGCACGAAGGCCAAGCCGGTCTTCTCCGTCCAATATGCCATCGATCTCGCGCGTCGAGGGCGAGGCCGCGTGTTCCTCTGCAGCGACGGGTTCTTGGGCAACGTGAGGCTCCCCTCCGGCGTGGACCTCCTCGGGGGCTTCAACTGCTGGCGTTGGGGGCGCGCCGATTCTGGCCCGCTGTCCACCCTTCAGGAGATAAGGGGCTCCGACCCCATCGTGACCGTCGAGCCGGCGAGCGCGGGCGACACGGGCGCGGCCGACGGGGGGTCGACGATCGCCAACATCCGTGCGCGGTCGGAGGGGCCGATCTCGGTGCTCGTTCAGTCCAACACCGTGGTGGAGATCCTCCGAAGCGAGATCCGCACCTCCTACGGTTGGGGAGGCCGCCACGGGGAGAAATGGCCCTGGCCGAATCAGGCGGCGGCGGGGCCTGACGGGCAGTACGGGGGACACGCGTGCTCGGCGGCCACGGTCCCTGGCGGAGCGGTGGCGGAGAACCGGTGCGAAGGAGGAATGCCGAGCTTCGGCGGCAAAGGCGGCGACGGGATGCCCGACGGCGCTGAGGACGGGGGCACCGGCTCGCCCCCGGCGTTGAACCCCACGAGCTCAGGGCGCGGTGGACGTGGGGAGCGGGAAAACTTCGCCTGTGAGCGGGGGGATCCCGGGAGCGATGGGAACCCGGGGAAGGTGGGCGCGAGCGGCGAGGGCATCGGGCGAATCACCGAGACGGGCTGGGAAGGGGGCAAGGCCGGCGACGGCGAGAGGGGCACGCCGGGCCAGGGCGGCGGCGGAGCGGGCGGTCAGCGAGGCGGATTCGCGCTGTGCGGCGTGACCACCAAGGGAGGCGCCGGCGGCGGCTCCGGAGGCGCTGGCGGCTGCGGCGGCAGGGGGCGGCCGAGGGGGCGAGAACGGGCACCCGACCATCGGCATCGTCGCGCTTCATGCCAAGGTGACGGTGCGCGACACCCATATCATGACCCTCGACGCGGGCCCAGGCGGCGACGGCGGGCCCCCCGAGGACGGCGGCGACGGCGGCCGAGGCGCGCCGGGCGGCTCCTTCGGCGACGGCAGCATGTGGTCCTGCCACGGGGCCAACGGCGGCAACGGCGGCCCCGGCGGCTACGGCGGTCCCGGGCGCGGCGGCGACTCGATCGGGATCGCCTACCTCGACGAGGACCAGCTCGAGATCGAGGGGGTCACGTACGAGCTGGGACCACCGGGCAAGGGCGGCACGAGCTGGGAGTTGTTTGAAGAGGAAGAGATGGTCACGGGGCAGGACGGCAACAAGGTCGAGACGCTGCGTTTCCCTGAATAGGAGAATAGGAGCGGCGAGCGGGCTGGACAGGCAAGCAGGGGCGACGTCCGAGGCCCTACCCTTCCGTCTCACCATCCATGACCGGCGTTGCCCCCTGGGCAGGAGCGGGCGGCGTGCTCGCCTCCAGCAAGAGTGCCCATTCCGGGAACACGGTTTCTCCATGTTCAGGCAACGTCAGACGACCTCTCTGGGTGTACCACTCGATGTACTTAGAGAGCGCGAAGATCCCGAGGATGACCGCACCTAGCCCGTCGGTTCCCCACACCGGCGGTAGTTTCCACGGTTCGCTGGATCCGAGATGTCGATCTGGACCTCCCAGCCGTCATCCGGCCGCTGTTGAGGTCGGCTGATGCGAAGGGAAATTTCTCGCTCATGCTCCGCTCCGGCCGGCTGAAAGACGACCTTCCGTTCGCCGATGATGTCCATGCTGGCATCATAGCACCCGATCTCCCCCTGGCCCGTCAACCGGGTCGTCAGGGACAACGCGCGTGGCACGCAGCGTTTCCAGACGCTTTCGCGAGATGGCAGCGAACCTTCCACTTCACTGGGACTTGCGAGCAGAACCTGTCGATGACCCCATAATAGGCCATACAGGCATCCTCACATCTACCGCGCGAAGCCGCGTCCGGCGTTACATCCGTCGCCGCTGGTGTTTCCAAGCGATCGAGGCTTTCCGAGACGTCCAAGTCCTGCTGGCTGTTCCGCACACCGCCGGCCACGGCCGCGATCCAGGCCTTGGTATCGGCGTCCGTCTCCCGTGTCGCTTCCGGACTCAGGGCGCACGATGCAGCGCAGAGCCCGCACGAGAGGGACAGCAGCATCGCTGAGGCGAGATGATGGCGCATGCGGCCGTCAGATTCTGCTCCTGGTTCGCGTGTCGCCGTGGCCTTGCTTCAACGGAGCCGCCGCCTTTCAGCGGCGGAGAGCGTCGCTTCCCAAGGGCACGTCCGAGTCGCTCTCGTAATCGCTTCAATGGGGCCGCCAGCTTTCAGCGGCGGAGAGTGCGGGGCGGCTGCCCGTAGGCCCTCGGGTGGAAGTGGCTTCAATGGGGCCGCCGCCTTTCAGCGGCGGAGAGCACCCAACGGGAGGTCATGAATCATGCCAGGCATTGCTTCAATGGGGCCGCCGCCTTTCAGCGGCGGAGAGAGAGCGCCGAGGCGCGCGGGAGGATGGAGATGAGCATGCTTCAATGGGGCCGCCGCCTTTCAGCGGCGGAGAGAAGATCGTCGAGGCCACTGGCAACGTTCGCCAGGTCTAGCTTCAATGGGGCCGCCGCCTTTCAGCGGCGGAGAGTAGAAGGCGGGCCGGAACCCTCGCACGTGGTCGGCGTAGCTTCAATGGGGCCGCCGCCTTTCAGCGGCGGAGAGTTCAGACGCATGATCGAGCAGTGCAAACGCAGTGCGCTTCAATGGGGCCGCCGCCTTTCAGCGGCGGAGAGAGTCCTTCCAGACCGCCCCTGAGGGGTCGTACATCGTCCTGGAGCTTCAATGGGGCCGCCGCCTTTCAGCGGCGGAGAGCTCTTCCTGCTCGATGTGGTCAGCGCGCAGCGCGACCTCGGCCGGCTTCAATGGGGCCGCCGCCTTTCAGCGGCGGAGAGCTCTTCCTGCTCGATGTGGTCAGCGCGCAGCGCGACCTCGGCCGGCTTCAATGGGGCCGCCGCCTTTCAGCGGCGGAGAGTTGGCGCGGACCGTTGCGGCGCGCGCCGGACCCCCTGGCTTCAATGGGGCCGCCGCCTTTCAGCGGCGGAGATCGGGATCGCCCTCGTCCAGCGGTGGCTCAAGGAACAGCGGCTTCAATGGGGCCGCCACCTTTCAGCGGCGGAGAGGTGATTCCGGGCGGCGGAAGCGTGCTCGCGGTGGTCGCTTCAATGGGGCCGCCGCCTTTCAGCGGCGGAGAGGCGGTTTTCGCTGTGCCGGAACCGGAGCCACTCTGGATGCTTCAATGGGGCCGCCGCCTTTCAGCGGCGGAGAGAGGCCTCCCAGGCCTACCTGACATTTCGCGCACTTACACCCCGGTTTGCGAGAGGTCCCCGCCGCCCCCCTCGCTCCGGCCGTCCGGGGCCGCCCCGCGCGCCCGCGGCCATCCCAAAATCCATCGTCTTTTCAAACACCTGCCGGCCTTGCGAGCGCCCCCCGGCTTCTCCGCGTCACGCCACCGCTCGCAGCCGATGCTCCCGCCCTCTTCTACCACGCCCGCTCCTCGCCTCGCCCAGCCCTTCCATTCTCCCCGGCCCCTTTGCCGCTCTCTTCCCCACCTCCGCCGCCCGCCTCCCCGCCTCCTGCGCTGCCGCCCCCGCCTCGCCGCGCTCGTCCCCCGCCTCGTTCCACGCCGTCCCCGCCTCGTTCCACCTCGTCCTCCACCTCGTCGGACTCATCCCCCGGCTCGTCCGAGTCACCCCCCGCTTCGCCCAGCTCATTCCCCGCGGGGCGCTCGCCTTCCGAGCCGGGGGCGTTCGCCGCCGCCCCGGGGGATCCCGCCGCCGTCCCCCGGCGACCCGCCTCCCGAGCCGGGGTCTCCTTGCCGCGACGGCCGGCGCTCTTCCCCCGGACCCCGGCGCGACCTCCCCGAGCGCGGTCCTCCGCCCGCCGCACACGGAGCTCCCTCGGGCGCACCGGATCCGCCCGCCGCGCCGGCGCATCAGCCCGCCACCCGCCGGCCCGCCGACCTGCCGCTCGCCGGCTCAGCGCCCCGCCGGGCCGGACCGCCGCTCCTCGGCCGGCCCCGCCGGCGTCGCGGTCGCCTCCACCACGAGCTCGCCGCCGCGGGTCAGCTCATGCCAGCGCGCGTCCCGCGGCCCGGGCGGCGGGAGCCTGGGTCTCCCCGGGACCTCCGGCGCGGGCTTCGGCAGCACGCGGAACCGCACGCGCCCGTCGTCCCGCACCTCCATCCGCGTCAGGTCCTGGTAGACCTCCACGTCGCGCACCAGCGAGAGCACCGGCCGACCCGGGCGATCCAGCGCCAGCTCCAGGCGCCCGCCCGCCGAGGCCGCCGGCGAGATCGCGAGCAGCGCCGCCCCGCCGGGCGCCGGCAACGCCGCGACCCCGTCCGGCGCCGCGATGCGCCGCCACGCCTGGGCCGCGCCGAGCGGCAGCGGGCTGCGCACGAGCGCCAGCAGCGGCTCGCGTCCCTGCGCGCTCGCCGGCGGCGTCGGCCCGCGCAGCAGCAGCGTGCCGTCCGGCGCCGCCGCCATCGGGCCGAGCGCCTCGGCCGGGATCGCCTGGCTCCCCTCGGCGTGCCACGGGCCCGTCGCGCCCCGCACGAAGATCGCCGCGCCCCCGCCCGCCCCGCGGCACACAAGCACGCCGACGCCGGCCGCGCTGTGCAGCGCGACCGGCTGCGGGCACCCCTCCGGCGCCGCGACGGGCGTCACGGCGCCCGCGAGCTGGTCGACGACCGCGAACGTGGGCGGCCGCGCGAGGTGCGCGGCGCAGGCGCCGCCCGGCGGCACGCGCGCCGGATCGCAGAGGCCGTCGCCGAACGCCGCGATCCAGGTGCGCGTCGGCGGCGGCTCCGGCGGATCGGCGTGGAGCAGGCAGAGCGCGCCTTCGCAAGCGGGGCCGTACGCGCCCCAGACGCCGCCCACGACGCCGCCCACGCCCGACGCGCCGTCGCGCTTGCACGGCGGCTCCCGGCCGACCGCGGCGGCGCCGCGCGCCGGCGGCTCGGGCGGCGGCGGGGCCACGGCCGAGCGGAACGAGCCCGCCGCGCCGGCCCGGATCGCGGTGGAGACGTACAGCGCGCCGTCGAGGCGGGGCCGGTCGTACAGCGCCTCGGCCGAGGCGGCCCGGGTCCACTGCTGGCCGTCGCGGCTCAACACGGCGGGGCAGGTCGCGTCGCCGTTCCAGATCCAGGAGCCCGCGCGCTCGATCGCACGCGGCTGGAACGCGGACCGCTTCCACGTCCGCCCGCGATCCAGCGAGAGGAACGTGTCCGGCGGCCCCGGGCGCTGCCCGCGCGACGGCGCCTCGACCACGGCCGCGAGCACCCCGTCGGGGCGCACGAGCACCGCGCGCACCCGCTTGCCGGACGCGACGACGGCCTCGGTGAAGGTCTGGCCCTCGTCGGCGGAGACGCTGACGCGCGCGCCGGCCGCGGCGGCGACGAGGCCGCCGGCGGCGTCCCACGCGGTCGCCCCGGCGACGCTGCCCCGCGGCGCGAAGCCGTCGGGCCGCAGCGCGTCGTGGACCCCGGCGGCGCGGTGGAGCGCGCCGTCCGGCGTGGCCGCGTAGAGGGCGTCGTCCTGCGGGCCGGCGGTGCCGGCGGCGAGGCCGACCCAGGTTGAGCGCGCGGGCAGCTTCAGGGGGCCGACGACGCCGAGCTTCTCGTGGACGGCGAAGACGCCGGGTCCGCCCGCGGCGCTCGCGACGTCTCCCTTCGCGGCGGCGATCGAGACGTGCTCGCCGACGGCGACCTCCCGGTGCTCGCGGAAGGGGTTCTGGTGGGCCCGCGCGCGGTCCTGCTCGGCGAGGGGCGGCTCGACCCAGGTTGGCGGCGGGCTCGCGGCGGCCGGCAGCGAGAGCGGGGACGAGGGATCGACGGCCGGCTCGCCCGCGGCGCGCGCCGGCGTCTCGGCCGGCGGAGCGGGGGGGATGGCGACCACGGCCGGCGCAAGCGCTGCGGGGGCCGGTCCGGCGGCGGGACCGCACGAGACCGCGAGCAGCGCGAGCGTGAGGGGCGAGAGCCGCGGAGCGACCATGCAGGGAGAGCCTCCTGCTCCACGTCTATCAAGCCTCCCGGCCGGCTCGCCAGGCGGGGCGCCGACGTCACAACCTTGAGGCGCAGCGCGCAGGGATGAGGAGGGGACGCCGCCTCCGGATGCCTGGCCCCTCGACGCGCTGCCTGTGAGGCGCGAAGCGGTCACCCGCCATGGCGCCGCCACCCGCCCGACGGCACACCTCCCCCTGGAATCCCTCGCATTCAGCCGCCTGAATCCCTGGTACGAGATCTGCCATGGGCGCCGCGCATGGGAGATGCCGACATCACGTTGCGCCACCTCGCCCGACGGCGCCCCGAGGACCTGGTGCGCCCGTTCGTCGCCGAGAGCCGTCCCGTCGAGGTCCTCGGTTGGGTCGACAGCCAGGTCACGAACATCGAGCGCCGCCTCGACAAGGCTTTGCGCCCTCGGATCGGCGGTGAGCCGCGGGTGCTGCACGTCGAGTTCTGCTTCTCGCTCCGCGACGACGTTCCGGATCGCATCTTCGAATACCTCGGCTTCCTCTTCGCCGCGCTCCGCCTCGAGTCCCCTGGCGCGCCGGTGCCGCCGATCGAGAGCGTCGCCGTGGTCCTCTCGGGGCGCAGGCGGCGCTTGCCGAACGCCGGGAAGCGCCGCATCGCCTGGCCCGGGCGGCCGTTCAGCGGCGCGCGCTTCCGCATCGACGCCGTCTACCAGCGCACGGTCTCCGAGCTGCGAGCGCGCGGCAGCGTGCTCTGGCTGGTATTTGCGCCGCTTGCACGTAACGCGACCGCGGCGGCGCTGCGGGAGGTGGTCGCGGAGATCCACGCGGGGGCGAAGGGCGCCGAGGAGCGGGCCGAGCTGTACACGGCGCTCCTGGTGATGGCGACCATCGATCCCTGGGGGCATACTCTGCTGAAGGAGCTCATCGCCATGGTGGAGGACAAGGAAGAGGGGCTGCTCCGGCGCACGCCGATCATCGGGGAGATGATCATCGAGGCCGAGCGACGAGCCGAGCAACGAGGGGAGAAACGAGGAGAGGAGAAGGCGATCGTCGCGCTGCTCGGTCGTCTCTTCGCGCGGCGGATCGGGCGACGGCCGACGGACGAGGAAGAGCGCTCGATCGTCGAGCGAGCCCGCGCGATCGGTCCGGGCGAGGTCGAGGATGCCTTGCTCGATCTCGAGGGCGAGGCGCTGGTCCGCTGGCTCGCGGAGCCCATGCGCCCATCGTGAACCCCCGCCGGGCGCGGCGCGCGGGCGCTACTCGCTCTTGAGCCAGCCCTGCTGGAGGGCGTAGCGCACGGTGTCCGCGCGGCTCGTGAGGCCGAGCTTTTCCATCGCCCGGACCTTGTAGGTCTCGACCGTGCGCGCGCTCAGGTCGAGGCGGGCCGCGATCTCCTTGATGGCGTGCCCCTCGGCGATGAGCCGGATCACCTCGGCCTCGCGCTCGCTCAGCTCCGAGGCCGAGCCGTGGTCGCCGAAGGTGCGGCCGACGACGCTCGACACGACGTGGGCCGTCATCGACGGGTCGAGGTACACGCCCCCGGCGGCGACGGCGTGGATGGCCCGGACCAGCTCCGCGCCCCGCGCGCCCTTGAGCACGTACCCCGACGCCCCGGCCTTCAGGAGCGGCTGGACGTTGGCCTTGTCCTCGTAGCCCGTCAGGGCCACCACCTGGACCTCCGGGCGCGCCTGCTTGATGCGCTCGGTCGCCTGCGCGCCGCCGAGCTTGGGCATGGTGACGTCCATCAGGACGATGTCCGGCCCGAGCTCCGTGACGGCCTCGACGGCGCTGAGCCCGTCCGCCGCCTCGCCGACGACCGTCATGTCAGGTTGCGCGTTGATCAACGCCTTCAGCCCGTCGCGCACGATCGGGTGATCGTCGACCACGAAGACGCCGAGCTTCGTCATGCCGCTCTCTCCATCAAGATCGGGGGTGGCCGGTCCTCCAGTCGCTCGAGCCTCCGAGGCGGCTCGTCGGAGGCGTGGGGGGCCGCGTCGGTGTCGGTGACCACGGAGTCCGACCCTAGCACGGGCTAGCCGAAGGCCTGAGGTTCCGGTCCGAATTTTCCCGAGACGCACGGCGCTCCGGGGCCCGTTGGCAGCCGGCGCGCCACGCTGGGACGTGCGTCGAGCCGGCGCGCGAGGGGCGGGAAGGGTAGGAAAAAATGAACAAATCTGATTGGTTACCGCCTTCATGGGGCGGTCTCCGGGCGGACGCGACCACGATGCGTTGCCGCGTTCCGCCGGTGCCGCGTTGGGACCACCACGGGCGGCGCTGCGCCCGCGCCGCCCGTCCAGCTCCAGGTGGATTCGCCGTCTGGTCGACCCTCCTGCGGCGCAGCCGTTCCCTGAACAGAACCTCGGCGTGTGGCAGCGGCAGCACGACGGCCAGAACGGCTGGCAGCGTCTACCGGGCACGTGATGGAGCCCTCCGATTCTGCTCGCGCAACTCTTCGCGCCGCGCCCGCGCCGATGCGGGCTGCACGCGGCGTCGGCTCGCGTCCTGGATGCTGAAGCGTGGAGCCCCCGCGTTCCAGGAGCACGTGCACTGGGAGGAGACGATCGCCCAGCTCGTCACGCAAGGGCGCCTTGCGCCCGGCCAGGGCGGGCTCCTCGAGGAGGCGGGCGATCTGCGCTTCGCGCAGCGTGGGGCTCTTCGACTCGTAGACGGAGCGGGGGATGCCGTCATTGGAGCATGAAGGCGGGAAGAAAATATCAATGATCTTCCCATCTTCATGGCGGACCTCTGTGGACGAATGAACGGCATCACCCAGCGCTGTCCGCGAAGCGGAGAGCGTCCAAGGCGACGTAGGCGAGCCCTGCCCGCCCTTGCCCGCATGCCTCCTCGGCCCGAGCGAGGGAGCCGGGGAGGGGGGGATCTGTCCGGGAACCTGTCGACCATCGCGCCGTCTAGCGAAATCATTGGACTCGCAGGGCTTTCCACATGAATTGAAAGCGAGGGGATGGACGCGGAAAGGAAAATGGCGCGTGCGATCGACCTCATTCACGATAACGCGTGACAAGCGCCATCGCATCGTCGAGAATCAAACGCCGAGTACGTTAGGGGGAGGTCCTGCACATGGGGCGTCTACACGGGAGGGTGGACATGTGCATCTCGAGCGGCCGAGGCCAAGAGCAACGCGCCTGTGATGCCAAGAGCAGCGCGCCTGTGATGCCAAGAGCAGCGCGCCTGTGATGCCAAGAGCAGCGCGCCTGTGATGCCAAGAGCAGCGCGCCTGTGATGCCAAGAGCAGCGCGCCTGTGATGCCAAGAGCAGCGCGCCTGTGATGCCAAGAGCAGCGCGCCTGTGATGCCAAGAGCAGCGCGCCTGTGATGCCAAGAGCAGCGCGCCTGTGATGCTGAAAGTTCCCTGCGGCGAGCCGGCGATCCCGCGCGCGCTCGCGAAGCCGGTCCTCGTGCCGGAGCCCTGGGGCGACACCTCGCTGGCGTGCGTGCTCGACCAGGGCCCGCTGCCGGTCGAGGTCGCGCTGCGCCTGGGCGCCGCGCTTGCGCGCAGCCTGGGCGAGGTGCATCGGCGCGGCCTGCTGCACCGCGATATCAAGCCGCATAACGTGCTGGTCGACGCCGAGCGGACGCGCACCTGCCTGCTCGACTTCGGGCTCGCGACCAGGTGGACGCCCAAGCTCGCCGCGCAGATGCCGCCGGAGGCGGTCTCCGGGACGCTGGCGTACATGGCGCCCGAGCAGACGGGCCGGATGAACCGAGCGCCGGACGCCCGGGCAGACCTGTATGCGCTGGGCGCCACGCTGTACCAGATGCTGACCGGCGCGCTGCCCTTCGACGCGACCGACACGCTGGAGCTGATCCACGCGCACATCGCCCAGACGCCCGTGCCCCCCCACGAGCGCGCGCCCGAGCGAGACATCCCCGAGGCCGCGAGCGCGATCGTGCTCAAGCTGCTGGCCAAGAGCCCCGAGGATCGCTACCAGACGGCGAGCGGCGCGGCCTGGGATCTGGAGCGGGCGGCGCGGGCCTGGGTCGAGACCGGAACGGTGGCGCCGTTTCCGCTGGCGAAGCGCGACTGGGACGATCGGGTCCGAGCGCCCTCACGCCTGTTCGGTCGGGAGCGCGACAGCGCCGCGCTCGCGGCGCTGTTCGACCAGGCGTGCGGCGGCGCGACGGTGCTGGCGCTGGTGACGGGGCCGTCGGGGGTGGGCAAGTCGGCGCTGGTGCAGGCGCTGCAGGGCCAGGTGCGCGCGCAGCGGGGGATCTTCGCCGCCGGCAAGTTCGACCAGCTGCAGCGCAGCACACCGTACGCAGCGCTGGCGCAGGCGCTGCGTACGGTGGTGCGGCGGCGGCTGGCGGATCCGGCCGAGGTGCTGGACCGATGGAGGCAGGCCTTTCAGGAGGCCGCGGGGCCGAACGGGCAGATCCTCGTCGAGCTCATGCCCGAGCTTGCGCACGTCCTGGGCTATCCGAAGCCGCTGGTCGAGCTGGGGCCGATGGAGGCCAAGCGCCGCTTCCAGACGACGGTGCTGCGCTTCGTGCGGACGCTGGCCACGGCCGAGCACCCGCTTTTGCTGTTCATCGATGACCTGCAGTGGGCGGATGCGGCGTCGCTGGCGCTCCTGGGCGAGTTGCTGAAGGAGCCTGCGGGCCAGCACCTGCTGGTGGTGGGCGCCTACCGGGACGAGGCGGTGAGCCCAGAGCACCCGTTGAACGCGCTGCTTTCGAGCTCCACGGCCCCGGGCGCCGTGACCGGACGGATCGCGCTTCCGCCGCTGGGCGCGGAAGCGGTCGCGGCGATGGTGGCGGACATGCTCGATCGGCCCAAGGCCGAGGTGGAGGAGCTGTCGCGGCTGATCAAGGAGAAGACCGACGGCAGCCCGTTCTTCGTCGGGCAGTTCCTGCAGCTGTTGCACGAGCGGAAGCTGCTTGTGCGCGACGCGGAGACGGGGCGGTGGCAATGGCAGCGAGAGGCGATCGAGCGGGCGGGGATCACCGACAACGTCGTCGCGCTGCTGACCCGAAGGCTGCAGCGGCTGTCGCCCGAGCTGCAGCGCGCGCTGCAGACGGCGGCGTGCGTTGGCGACCGGTTCGACGCGGAGCTCTTGGCGCACCTGCTCGGGCAGCAGGCAGAGACGACCAGCGCCCTCTTGGCGGAGGCGGTGCGCGAGGGCCTCTTGGTGCGCGAGGGCGAGCAGGTGGAGGAGGGGTACGCCTTCGTGCACGACCGGGTGCAGCAGGCCGCGTACGAGGCGCTCACGGCCGAGGAGCGGCTGTCGCTGCACCTCGGGATCGGCCGAGCGCTGCGGGCCCGCTACGGCGTCGCGTGCGCCGACGGGGAGCTCTTCGCGACGCTCTACCACCGCAACCGGGCCACGGAGCGGCTGACCGAGGCCGAGGAGAAGCGCGATCTTTCGGAGCAGAACCTGCGCGCCGGGCAGCGGGCCAACGCCAGCGCGGCTTACGCGCAGGCCGTCGCGTTCCTCGGGACGGCCGCGTCGCTGCTGGGCGAGGAGGGGTGGACCGAGGCCCCGGAGACGACCTTCGAGGTGCACCTGGTCATGGCCGAGGCGCACTGGCTCGCGGCGCAGATCGACGAAGCGGAGCGGCTCTTTCTGCGCTGCCTCGAGCGAGCGCGGGACCCGCTCGAGCGCGCGCGCGTGGCCAGCGTCTTGATCGTGTTTCTTCATGTCACCGACCGCTTCGCGCAGGGCATCGAGCTCGGCCTCTCGGCGCTGGCGTGGCTCGGGCGCCCGCTGCCGAGGACCCCGGAGGAGCAGCAGGCGCTGTTCGACGCGCTCATCACCGAGATCGAGCCCGCCCTGCAGCAGATGACCGTCGAGGACTGGAAGGCGCTGCCGATGAGCACCGACCGCGCCCACGCGCTGCGGTGCAGGATCCTGGAGGTGCTGGGGCCCTGCGCCGCCTTCTGGATGCCCTCGCTGAGCCGGTGCTGCTGGCCGATGCTCGTGCTGGAGACGCTGCGGTACGGGCTGACGAAGAGCTCGTTCGCGGGCTGCGTGTGCACGGCCTTGCTCCTGGCATACCTCCTGGGGAAGCTGCCCTTGGGGCGCCGGCTGAACGAGCCCATGCTGGCGCTCCTCGATCAGTACGACGTCGCGCGCGCCGCCGCGCGCTTCAACTCCACGGTGGCCGCCATGTACTGGACGCCGCCTCCGAAGATGAGGGAGCTGTACGCGCGCGCGGCGCGCACCGGCGCCGAGGAGCGCGACCTCGTCGCCGAGGCGTTCAGCGAGATCCACGGGGCGATGTTCCAGCTGATCGCCGGAGATGACCTCGATCGCGTCACGCGCGACCTCGACCGCATGGCCTACCGCGACCCGATGGCCGTGGACTTCCGGAACATCATTGCCCGCTCGGTCGCCGCGCTCTCGCAGGCTCCGACCGCGCACGCCGTCGAGCAGACGCTCGCGGAGATCGCGCGACCCGCGCGAGACGCGACAGCGATGGCGCTCCTGACCGCCACGATGGCCATGGCGGGGTGGACCGGGGTCCATTTCGGCGCTGACGCGTGGGCGGTCGAGGCGGTCCTCGCCGTCGAGTCGGAGTGGCAGGTCTCGTGGGGCACTCCCATGCTCATCGCCCTGACGTTCGCGCTCTGTGTCGCCGGAGCGCATGCCCTCCCCACCGCCACCGCCGAGCGGCGCGCGCTGCTCGAGGCTCGGCTGGCCTTTCACGGCGCGCGCCTCGCCCTCTGGGCCCAGGGCTGCCCCGAGAGCTTCGAGGCCGTGCGCCTGCTGATGGAGGCGGGCCGCGCTCGCGCCCGGGAAGAGCACGAGGAGGCCGGGCGGCTGTACGACCAGGCCATCGAGCAGGCCCGCGACCATGATCTGGTCAACACGGAGGCGCTCGGCTTGCGCTTGGCCGGCGAGCACCGCCTCGCCCGCGGGCACCGAGCCCTGGCCCGCGCCTATCTCTCGGCCGCGCACGACGCCTACCTGCGCTGGGGGGCACGCGCGGCCGCCGCGCGGCTCGCCCAGCGGTACCCGGACAGCATCGCGGCCTCGGGCCGCCCGGCGCTCGCGGCGGACGAGCCGCCGGGTGGAGCGCCCGTGCCGACGAGCACGACCATCACCGACCGCACGCTCCACGCGTACCTGGACATCGCCTCCGCGCTGCGCGCCGCGCAGGCGCTCTCCGGCGAGCGCAACCTCGGCTCGCTCGTCGGCCACATGCTCCGCCTGCTCGCCGAGCACTCCGGCGCCGAGCGCGCCGTGCTCGCCCTCGTGCAGGGCGGCGAGCTCGTCATCGCCGCGCTGCTCACCGTCAATCCCCAGCAGGTCGAGCTGGCGCTCGACGAGCCCGTCGCCGGCTCGACGCGGCTGCCGGCGACGCTCGTGCAGTACGTCGCGCGCGGCAAGGAGCCGGTGGTGCTCGGGCAGGCGGCGTGCGACAGCCGCTTCGACGAGGACCCCTACCTACTCGCCCACCGGCCCGGCTCGGTGCTGGCCGTGCCGCTGGTGCACCAGGGGCGCCTCTCCGGGGTGATGTACCTGGAGCACCCGAGCGTGGAGGACGCCTTTCCCCAAGCCCGCGTCGAGCTGGTGACGCTCCTCGGCGCGCTGGCGGCGACGGCGGTGGAGAACGCCACGTTCTATACCGAGCTCTCGGCCTACAGCGAGCGGCTGGCGCGCGAGGTGGAGCAGCGCACCGCCGAGCTGGAAGCCGCGAAGGAGGCGGCCGACCGCGCCAGCCGCGCCAAGAGCGAGTTCCTGTCGAGCATGAGCCACGAGCTGCGCACGCCGCTCAACAGCGTCCTCGGCTATGCGCAGCTGCTCGGCCGGCTGCCCGGCCTGCCCGCCAAAGCCGCCGACTCTGCCCGCATCATCCACACCGCCGGCACGCACCTGCTCAGCCTCATCAATGACGTGCTCGATCTGGCCAAGATCGAGGCCGGCAAGCTGGACCTCCACCCGACCGCGGCCGACCTGCCCACGCTCCTCCGGACCGTGACCAATCTCTGCCGGGTGCGCGCCGAGGAGAAGGGTCTCTCGTTCGCTTACGAGCGTGTCGGCCCCGAGCGGCTGGGGGTGCGCGCCGACGAGAAGCGGCTGATGCAGGTGCTGCTCAACCTGCTGGGCAATGCTATCAAGTTCACCGAGCACGGCGGGGTGACGTTGCGCGTCGAGGTGCTGGAGCCGCCGGAGGACCAATGGCGCACGGTGCGCTTCCAGATCAAGGACACCGGCCCCGGCATCGCCCCCGAGCACCTCGGGCGCATCTTTGAGGCCTTCGAGCAGGTCGGCGACGAGAAGCGGCACGCCGACGGCACCGGGCTCGGGCTGACGATCACGAAGAACCTCATCGAGCGGCTGGGCGGCAGCATCGAGGTCGATAGCCAGCTCGGCCAAGGCACGGTCTTCACGGCGACGCTCCGGCTGCTCGAGGCGACCACGGCCCAGAGGAGCGCGGGGCTGTCGTGGGAGGCGATCATCGGGTACGAGGGCGAGCGCCGCACGATCCTCGTGGTGGACGACAACGCCGAGAACCGCGCGCTGCTGCGCGACTTGCTCCAGCCGCTTGGCTTCGAGCTGCTGGAGGCCGACAGCGGCGAGCGGGCGCTTGCGCTGGCCCTCGACCGAACGCCGGACGTCATCTTGATGGACCTGGCCATGCCGGGCATGGACGGGTACGAGGCGACACGGCGCTTGCGGCAAAGGCCCGAGCTCGCCAGAACCGCGATCATCGCCTCGTCCGCCAGCATCTCGGAGGCCGATCGGCACGAGAGCCTCAGCGCGGGATGCGACGACTTTCTGCCCAAGCCGGTGCAGGCCGGCGCCCTTCTGGAGCTGCTCCGAGGCACGCTCCAGCTCGAGTGGCAGCGCCGAGCGGGGCAGGGCGCGGCCGTGACCATGCCCCTCATGGCCGATGCGGAGCTCTGCACGCTCACCCTCCCACCGGCCCACGAGCTGGCGCGGCTCGTCGAGCTGGCCGACAGAGGGTTCGTCTCCCAGGTGCTGAACGAGCTCGATCGGCTCGAGGAGGCCGACCCGCAGCTCGGAGCGTGGATCGGGCAGGTGCGCGCGGTGGCGCGGAGCTTCCAGATCAAGCGGCTCCGCGGTCTGCTCCAGGCGCAGCTCCGATACATCACGGCAGCTCCCCCGATCGCGCAGCCCGACCAACAGCAACGGCGAGCGCGCCGAGGCGAAACCTAGTGGGTGAATGTGTGAAAAGGTTGTCGCGACCGGTGCACGCTGGCGCTACTTTGCCATCGTCTCCGATGAACAGAACCTCAGACCCTGGTGTCCCGTCGTATACCATCCTGATGGTCGACGATGTGCCGGAAAGCATGGCCGCGACAGTCGCTCAACTTGAAGAGCGAGGCTTTCGGGTGGCAATCGCTCAAGATGGTGAAGATGCGTTGGAGCGGGCCGAGCTCATTTCTCCCGATTTGATCCTGCTCGATGTATTGATGCCGGGAATGGGCGGCTTCGAGACGTGCCGGCGTCTGAAAGCGTCTGAAAGCACCAAAGGCATCCCGGTGGTCTTCATGACCGCTCTGGGAGAGACGGCCCAAAAGGTGGCCGGGTTTGAGGCCGGCGGCGTCGATTACGTTGTCAAGCCGTTGGAGATCGACGAGGTTTTGGCGCGAATCAAGACACACCTGGCCTTGTCTGCGATGCGCGCGGAGCTCGAGGCGCAGAACGTGCAGTTACGGCAGGAAATCGAGAAGCGCAAGCGATTGGAGGCCGAGCTGCGATGCGCCCACGATATGCTGGAGCGGAGAGTGGCGGAGCGCACGTCCGAGCTCGCCGCGGCCAATGGTCTCCTGAAACAAGAGATCGGCGAGCGTAAGCGGGCCGAGGAGACCTTGCGCGAAAGCCAAGGCCTGCTGCAGGCTATCATCGATAATTCGACGGCCATGGTCTACGTCAAGGACCTGCAGGGCCGATACCTGCTGAGCAACCGCCGTTTCAGGCAGCTGTGCCACGCGACCGTGGAGTCGATCGTCGGCAGGACCGACCACGAGCTCTTCCCCCCAGAGCAGGCCGAGAGCTTCCGCTCGTTCGACAGGCGGGTGCTGGAGGCCCAGCAGCCCCTGGAGGCCGAGGAGGTGGTGCCGCAGGACGACGGGATGCACACCTATATCTCGGTCAAGTGCCCCCTGTTCGACGCGGAAGGCATGCCCTATGCCGTGTGCGCTATCTCCACGGACATCACCGAACGCAAGCGGGCGGAGGAAGAGCGGGAGAGGCTGTTGGCCAGCGAGCAGGCGGCGCGTTCCAAGGCCGAGACCGCCGACCGACTGAAGGACGAGTTCCTCTGCACGCTCAGCCATGAGCTGCGAACGCCATTGACCTCCATCCTCGGCTGGGCGCATATTCTCCTCCGTGCGACCAAGTCGGACGCAGCCACGGTGGAGCGCGGCCTCAGGGTCATCGAGCGCAACGGCATGGCCGAGCTGGGGCTCATCGAGGCTCTACTCGACGTCTCCGCTATCCTCTGCGGCAAGGTGGACCTGAAGCCGCAGCCGGTCAGCCTGGCCGAGGTCATCCAGGCGGTCCTCGACACTGTAGCTCCAGCCGCGGAAGCGAAGGGCGTCTGCATTTCGCTGTCGCTCAGCTCAAAGACCAGCAGGGTCTGGGGTGATCGCGGCCGCCTGGAGCAGATCGTGAATAATTTACTGAGCAACGCCATCAAATTCACGCCCTCTGGCGGGCGCGTGGATGTGTCGCTAGAGGAGGTGGGAGCGACGTCTCAACTCCGCATCAGCGATACGGGCGAGGGGATAAGCGCAGATTTTCTTCCCCATGTGTTCGAGAAGTTTCGCCAGGCAAACAGCTCGACCACGCGCTGGCGCCGCGGGCTTGGCCTCGGGCTCTCAATCGTGCGGGATTTGGTGATAATGCACGGCGGAGAGGTTCGCGCCGAGAGCGCCGGAGAGGGTCGGGGCGCGGTGTTCATCGTCGACTTGCCTCTGATGCCGGTGGTCGAGGAGACCGCTGCTCCGCGTTCGACCGATGCAGGGGAAGCGCGTTCGGTCTAGCGCGGGTGACGTGCCAGCCCGCCTCAGGAGAGCAGCGACGCCGAGCTCTCCCGCGGCGGGCTGACGGCGACCCGCGCTCCGCTCGGCCGCTGCGTCGCCGCGAACACCGCGAGCCCCACCGCGAGCGTGCCGGCGACCCCGATCACCGGGAAGTACTCCATCCACGTCGACTCGCCGCCCCGCCGCGGCCACGCGATGTTCGCGATGAGCGCGACCCCCCACGCGACGGCCGCGACGTTCAGCGCGAGCCCGGTCCGCCCGAGGGAGAACACCCCCGCCGGGGCCCCGGAGCCGCCCGGCCACCCGCGCAGCCGGCGGAGGAGCATCCCCGCCGTCACGAGCAGGTACGAGAGGTTCACGAGCAGCACGGCCGTCTCCGTGATGAGCACGAACAGCTGCGCCTCGCCGTAGTTCACGACGAGCATGCCGCACGCGAGCGCGCCGACCGCGATCGCCGGAACGACGGGCGTCTTCGTGCGCGGCGACACGCGCGCGAGCGCCGGCGCGCACGGCAGCGCCCCGTCCCGCGCCATCGAGAACGCGAGGCGCGAGGCGCCGGTCTGGATGGCCAGCGTGCACACGCACACCGCCAGCGCCACGTCGACGAGGAACACCTTGCCCAGCGTCGGGCCGAGGGCGCTCACGACCACGTAGGCCAGGCCCTCGGTCGCGAGGCGGCCGTCGGTCAGGCTCGGCGCCGCCATCAGCGCCGCGAGCAGGAGCAGCGCGCCGCCCACCCCGGAGGCCACGACGGCCTTCAGGATCGCCCGCGGGATGATCCGCCGCGGGCTCTGCGTCTCCTCGGCCAGCGACCCGGCCGAGTCGAAGCCGTAGAGCACGTACGCCGGCATGAGCGCGGCCGCGAGCAGGCCCGCCGCCCCCGTGCCCAGCGGCGGCGACGGCCCGTAGATCGGCTCGAGCACCACGGCCGGACCCCGCACCGCGTGCAGGAACAGCGCCCCGATCAGCAGCACGACGCCGCCGAGCTCCGCCATCACGCCGACGTCGTTGACCCAGGCCATCGCCCGCACCCCGGCCATGTTGATCGCCGTCGTCAGCGCGACGAGCCCCGCGCCGAGCAGCACGGCGTTCGCCGCGCCGTCGCGCGACGTGAGCGACGGATCGCCGCCGAGGAGCTGGAACCCGCCCCAGACGCTCGGCAAGATCGCCTGCAGCGCGATGGCCGCCGCCGCGACGCTCACGACGTCGCCGACGAGCTTCAGCCAGCCCGCGAGCCACCCCGGAGCGCCGGGCGAAACGCGGCGCCCCCACTGGTAGACCGAGCCGGCCACCGGGTAGTGCGAGCCGACCTCGGCGAGGTTGAGCGCGACCGCGAGCTGGCCGAGGAAGACCACCGGCCACGTCCAGAAGAACCGCGTCCCGCCGAAGGCGTAGCCGATCACGAAGAGCTGGAAGACGGTCGTGAGGATCGAGACGTACGAGAAGCCCGCCGCGAAGGCCGACAGGCTCCCCAGGTCGCGCCGCAGCTCCTGGCGGTAGCCCAGGCGCGCGAGGTCGTCGGCGTCGCTGCTGTCTTGCGCGGCGGCGCCCGCGCCGGCCGCGCCGCGGTGGTCCGGCGCCCCTGTCGAGATCGGATCACGCATGGGCCGACACCCCCACGAGCGGCTGGCCCGCGCTGACCATCTGGCCCGGGCGGCAGCCGATCCAGTCGACCGCGCCGGCCACGTCGGCCACCACGGCGAACTCCATCTTCATCGCCTCGAGCACGGCCACGCGCTGGCCCGCCTCGACGCGCTGCCCCGGGGCCACGTCCACCTTCCACACGCACGCGGTGAGCGGCGCCGTCACCGGCAGCATCCCGGCCGGCAGCGCGTCCTCGGCGGCGGGCGAGGCGCCCTCGAGCCGGGCGCCCGCGCGGCGCACGCGGTCGAACTCGCCGTCCGCCTCCCAGCGGCAGCGCTCGGCGTCGAACGCCGCCCGCTGCCGCGCCCGGGCCGCGCGGATGCTCTCGGCGTTGTCGTCGAGGAAGCGGTGGTGCTCGCCCAGGTCGAACGTCGCCTCCTCGATGCGCACCTCGCCGCGCCCGGCCACCATGTCGGCGCGGAGCTCGAGCAGCTCCTCCGGCGACACGAGGTGGAAGCGGAGCTGGTCGAAGAACCGGAGGAGCCACGGCCGCTCGCGCGTCGTCTGCCGGAACGGCCGGTGGCGGCTCCAGACCGGCACCGTGCGGCCGAGGAACTGGTACCCGCCCGGCCCCTCCATGCCGTAGATGCACAGGTACGCGCCGCCGATGCCGACCGCGTTCTCGGGCGTCCACGTGCGCGCCGGGTTGTACTTGGTCGTGACCATCCGGTGCCGCGGGTCGATCGGCGTCGCGACCGGCGCGCCGAGGTACACGTCGCCGAGGCCGAGCACGAGGTAGCTCGCCGCGAGGAAGAGCTCCTGGACCGCCGCGATGTCCGGCAGCCCGTTGACCCGGCGGATGAACTCCAGGTTGCTCGGGCACCACGGCGCGTCGTCGCGGACCGTGCGCATGTAGCGCTCGATCGCCTCGCGCGTCGCCGGGTCGTCCCAGCTGAGCGGCATGTGGACGACGCGGCTCGGGATCCGGACCTCCTCCGGCGCGGGCAGGTCGGCCTCGGCCTCGCGGAGCAGGTCGAGGGCCTTGGCCACGGTGAGCCGCGCGCCGTCGACGTGCACCTGGAGCGAGCGGATCCCGGGCGTCAGGTCGACCACGCCGGGCACGCGCATCTCCTCGAGCCGCGTCATGAGCAGGTGCGCGCGCACGCGCAGGTCGATGTCGAGCACCGGCGGCCCGAACTCGACGAGCACGTACCGGTCGCCGCTCTGGCGGAAGACCACCGCGGGCCGGCCGTCGCGCGCCGGCACGCGGCCCAGCACCGGCTCGCCGCGCCTGCGCCGCGCGCCGCCCGATCCCGCGGCGGCCGCGCCGTCGGCCGTCGGCCGCGCGCGCCGCCGCGCCGTTCGTCGCGCCGTTCGCCGCGAGCCCGCGCCGCGTCACGAGCGCGTCGCTCCGCCGCGCCAGCGCGTCGGCCTCGGCGGGCAGGATCGACCGGAACCGCACCTTGTCCCCGGCGCTCAGCTGGCCGAGCTTCCACCGCTCGGCCGCGGCGACGGCGAGCGGACACACGAACCCGCCCAGGCTCGGGCCGTCGGGGCCGAGGATGACGGGCATGTCGCCGGTGAGGTCGACCGCGCCGATCGCGTACGCGTTGTCGTGCAGGTTCGAGGGGTGCAGCCCCGCCTCGCCGCCGTCGGTGCGCGCCCACGCCGGCGCGGGCCCCACGAGGCGGACGCCGGTGCGGGCCGAGTGGTAGTGCACCTCCCACTCGGCCGCGTAGAGCTGCTCGATCCCCTCGTCCGTGAGGAAGTCCGGCGCCCCGTGCGGCCCGTCGAGCACGGCGAGCTCCCAGGACCTGCCGATCTCCGGCCGGGCCTCGGCCGGCAGCGCGCCGGGGGCGAGGGCCGGGTCGACCTCCTCGCCGAGGCGCAGCACGTCGCCGGGGCGGAGCGGCCTGCCCGCGTGGCCGCCGAAGCCGCCGAGCGTGAACGTGGCGCGGCTGCCGAGGTGCGCCGGCACGTCGATGCCGCCGCGGATGAGCAGGTAGGCGCGCGCGCCCGGCCCCCGCACCGGCCCGCACGCCACGGTGGCGCCCGGCGCGACCTCGATCGGCGTCCACGGCGCCACCTCGGCCCCGTCGACAAGCACGCGCATCGCGGCGCCCGCGACGCACAGGACCGCGCGCCGGTGGAACACCAGCGTGGGCCCGTGCACCTCGCACTCGAGCCCCGCGGCGCCGGCCGGGTTGCCCACGACGCGGTTGCCGAGGCGGAACGACAGGTCGTCCATCGGCCCGCTCGGCGGCACGCCGACCGACCACAGGCCGAGCCGACCGGGCCAGTCCTGCACGGTCACCGCGCCCGGCGCCGCCGTCACCTCGACCGCCTCGGGGCGGAACGGCAGCGCCGCGAACGTGCCGGTGTGGTGCCGGACCCCGCGGAAGTCGGGGTGATCGAGCGCGGTCGCGACCCACTCGCGGTTCGTCTCGATGCCGCCGAGCCGGGTCTCCCCGACGGCGGCGCGCAGCGCCGCGACCGCCGCGGCCCGGTCCGCGCCGCGCACGAGCAGCTTGGCCAGGAGCGGATCGTAGAGCGCCGAGACCTCGGTGCCCGTCTCGACCCACCCGTCGACCCGCACGCCCGCGCCCTCCGGGTAGCTCACCTCGGTGAGCAGCCCCGCGCTCGGCAAGAACCCCCGCGCCGGGTCCTCGGCGTAGAGCCGCGCCTCGATCGCGTGGCCGGAGAGCGGCGGATCGCCGCCCGCGAAGAACGCCGTGTCGCCGGCGGCGATGCGCAGCATCCACGCGACGAGGTCGATGCCGGTGCAGAGCTCGGTCACGCCGTGCTCGACCTGGAGGCGCGTGTTGACCTCGAGGAAGTAGTGCTCCGCGCGGGCGGGATCGACGAGGAACTCGACGGTGCCCACGTTCCGGTAGGCGACCTTCGCGGCGAGCGCGCGGGCCGACTCCGCGAGCGCCGAGCGCAGCCGGGGCGGCAGGTCGGGCGCGGGCGCCTCCTCGAGGACCTTCTGGTTGCGGCGCTGCACCGAGCAGTCGCGGTCGCCGAGGACGAGGACGTTGCCGCGGCCGTCGCCGGCGATCTGGACCTCCACGTGCCGGGGCGCCGTCAGGAAGCGCTCGAGGAACACGTCGCCCGAGCCGAAGTTCGCGCGGGCGAGGCGCTGGACCCGCTCGAACGCGGCGGGGAGCTCCGCCGGCGCGTCGCACCGGGCCATGCCGATGCCGCCGCCGCCCGCGCTCGCCTTGAGCAGCACGGGGTAGCCGATGGCCGCGGCCTCGGCGGCGGCGTGGTCCGCGTCCCGGAGCACGCCGGTGCCCGGCAGGAGCGGCACGCCCGCCTCGATGGCGAGCTCCCGCGCCCGGTGCTTGCTCCCGAACGCCTCCATCTGGGCCGGCGTCGGCCCGATGAAGGCGACGCCCGCGGCCTCCACCGCGCGGGCGAAGTCCTCGGATTCGCTGAGGAATCCGTACCCCGGGTGGATCGCGTCGGCGCCCGCGCGGCGGGCGGCGTCGACGACGGCGTCGATGCGCAGGTAGCTCTCGGCGGGCGTCTGGCCGCCGAGGCGGACGGCGTGGTCGGCGAGGCGCACGTGGAGCGCGGCGCGGTCGGCGTCGGAGAAGACGGCGACCGACGCGATCCCGAGGCGCCGGAGGGTGCGGAGGATGCGGCACGCGATCTCGCCGCGGTTGGCGACGAGGACGCGGCGGAAGGGCGGGGGGGCGCTCATGGCCGCACCACCGCCATGCGGATCGGGGTCGGGTCGAAGCCGTTGCAGGGGTTGTTGATCTGCGGGCAGTTCGAGACGAGGAGCAGCAGATCGAGCTCGGCGCGGAGGTCGACGTGCTTGCCGGGCGCGGACAGGCCGTCGACGATGCCGAGGGTGCCGTCGGCCTCGACGGGCACGTTCATGAACCAGTTGATGTTGCCGACGAGGTCGCGCTTGCCGAGGCCGTACGGCGCGGCGGCCATGAGGAAGTTCTCGACGCAGGCGTGCTGGTGCTTCGTGTGGTGGCCGTAGCGGACGGTGTTCGACTCGCACGAGCAGGCGCCGCCGGAGGTGTCGTGCCGGCCGCAGCTGTCGTCGGCGATGGTCATCATCACGCGGCCGCGGTTCGAGCGGAGCTTCGCGCCGGTGGTGAGGAAGATGTTGCGCTGGGCGACGATGGTGTCGGCGGCGCTGTAGCGCTCGGCGGTGTCGGCGAGGACGTAGGCGAGGAAGTCGACGGCCTGGTTGCCCTCGAGGTCGATGACGCGGAGGATCTCGCCGGCGCGGACGATCTTCGCCCACGGCGCGCGGGCCGGGACGATCTCGTCGGAGACGAGGGCGCCGGGCAGGCCGGCGAGGGCGGGGTCGCGCAGGGCGGCGACCGGCTTTCCGGGGGCGGCGGGGATCATCGCGCGCCTCCTGCCCGGAGGGCGACCGCGAGCTCCTCGGCGGTGTTCTCGAAGGCGCGGCGCGCCTCGGGGGTGGCGTTGCGCACGGGGTCGTCGTCCGGGGCGGGGCGGCCGCGCCAGGCGGTGAGGCGGACCTTGCCGGCGCGGTAGGCCGGGCGCGGGTCGAGGCGGTGCGGGACGGCGGCGACGCTGACGAGGACGTCCTGCTCGGCGCGGAGGAGCACGTGGGCGCCCGGCCGGGACGCGTCGGGGAGGAAGGTGATGGCGCCGTCGGCCTCGATGCGGACGCCCTTGAAGAGGTTGATGGGCGTGGGGAGGTCGCGCTCGGCGAGGCCGTGCTTGGCGAGGGCGAGGAGGAGCCGCTCGCGGCCGGAGCGGAGGGCGCCGCCGTGGGCGTCGCTGCCGTAGCGGGAGGCGATCTCGCCCGGGAGCGAGGTGCCGCAGAAGGTGTCGTGGCGGCCGGCGGTGTCCTCGAGGACGGAGGCGAGGGCGCGCCCCATGTCGGAGAGGAGCAGGTAGCCGGGGCCTGGATAGGCCTGCCACTGGAGCTTCACGGTGTCGGCGAGGCAGAGCCGCTCGATGGGGCGGTCCGCGCGGTGGAGCATGAGGGCGACGCAGGTGTCGCCCTCGACGTCGACGATCCGGAGCCGGCTGCCGACGGGGAGCGTGCGCGCCGCGTAGCCGCCGGCGCCGAGGGTCTCGTCCCAGAGGACGTCGCGCGCTTCCACGCCCGGGGGCGGGTCGCCGATCGACGTGCTCGGCACGGTGGGTTGCGTCTCGACGACGCTGCCTTCCTGGGCGCGCGCGTGCGCGCGCGCGGCGTACGTTGTGGCCGTTTCAGACATCGCCCGCCTCACTTTCGATAGAGAATCGAAACTACGGGTCGACTATCCGGGGGCGGGGTTTCCGGCCTGTTTCGCGGGGGTAAAATGCAGGGTGCGGGCGATTTTTCCCGGTGGTGGCGCGGGGACTCTGCGGCTCCAACCTGGGTGCGAGGTTCCAACCCGGGTGCGCGGCTGGCGCAGGGACGCGAGCGCGGATAGATCAGCGCGACGGCCACCCCGGGAGATGATGAAGACGGAGATTCCCCCTGCTCAAAGCGCCGAAGGCAGTCAGAGCGCCGAAGGCATTCAGAAGGCGGACGCGACCCCGCGCCGCATGGGCCGGCCGCGCAAGGCGCCGCAGCGCAGCGAGCTCGCGCCGCGCGAGCAGATCCTGGAGGCGGCGGGCCGGCTGTTCGCCGAGCGTGGGGTCGTCGACGTGTCGATGCTCGAGATCGCGCAGGCGGCCGGGCTCCGGCAGTCGTCGCTGTACTACTGGTTCCGGCGCAAGGAGCTGATCGTCGCGGAGATCCTGCAGCAGGTGAACCGCCTGCCGCTCTCGTACGCGCGCAAGCTCGAGGCGAGCGGCGGCGCCGCCGACGTGCAGCTCTGGCGCTTCGTGCGGTTCGACGTGGAGACGGTGTGCGGCTTCCCGCTGGAGATCACGGAGATCCACCGCTTCAGCGAGCGGGATCCGGAGGCGTTCGCGACCTACTGGGCCGAGCGGCGCGCGCTGACCGAGGCCGTGGCGGCGATGATCGGGCGCGGGGTGGGGGAGGGGGCGTTCCGCGAGGTGGACGCGTACCTGTGCGCGCTGACGGTGCTGGCGCAGGACGAGAGCGTGCAGAACTGGTACCGCCCCGGGGGGGCCGGGCGCATCCATCCGCTCGCCGCCAGCGACCCTGCGGCGCTCGGGTACCGGCCGGAGCAGATCGCGGAGCTGGTCGCGGACCAGACGGTCGGGGGGCTCCTGGCGCGGCCGTCGCGGCTCGCGACGCTGCGCCAGATGGCGGTCGCGGCGGACGGGGAGGGGTAGCGGGATAGCCCGCCGACCCACCATCGTGCTCGAACACGGCCGTCACGCCGGGCGCTGCGTGTCCATGGGGTTGTCCAGCCGCGAGGGGCTCGTGCAATCTCGGCCCATGATCCTCCCCGCTCGACGGCAGTACGCCTCGAACCGCCCCACGCGCCGCGCCCCTCTCGCGCTGGCCTCGATGCTCGCGGTATGCGCGCTGCTCGGCTGCACATCCAGCATGGAGCAGACGCCACCAGCCTCCCCGGATTCCTCCGCCCGGGCCGCGCCGGCGCAGCCCGCCGCGGCCCCCACGGCGCCGCCCGCGGGCCCCGCGACGCCCGCGGCCGCGCCGGCGTCGTGCGCGGCGCGCATCGCCCGCGTGTGGCACGGTCGCACGCCGAGCGACAAGGCCGAGGCGTATACGGCCTATATCTCCAGCGCGCTCCCCAAGTTCCGCACCATCCCCGGGAACCTCGGCTATCAGCTGATGCGCGAGGCCGTGGGCCCGGAGACGCACTTCATGGTGATCAGCTACTGGAGGTCGCGCGACGACATTCGCGCGTATGCCGGCGATGACATCCGCAAGACGCGCCACCTCCCGCGCGACGCCGAGCTCCTCATCGATCCCGAGCAGACCGTGATGAACTACGATCTCGCGGTGATCGACCTCGACTGCCCGAGGTGATCGAGCTCAGAGTCACGCATCCGAGGCCGCGCCCTCCGCCGCCCCTCACCAGCGGAGCTCGGCCGGCAAAAACTCCGCGATCAGGTCCTTGTAGAACGGCTTCAGCCGCTCCACGTCCGGCGGGGCGTCGGCCTTCGAGTAGAGATCATACGGGTTGAACCGCCGCACCCACTCCATCATCCGCCGATCTTGCTCGTTCATCAGGTGCCCGTACGCGCCCTCGCGGTGCGCCGCGTAGAACGAGTGATAGCGGATCATATAAAGCGCCTCGAGCGGCAGGTGGTCCTTCACCACATGATACAGATACTCGTCGTGCCCCCACGACATGTGCACCCGGGAGAGCCCCGCGCCCTCCTCGTAGATCCCGCACGGCGTCTGGTACGCCGGGGTCGCCATGTCCGGGTTCCGCGCGAACAGCTCGGGGAAGACGACCCGGTCCGAGGTCGCGCAGCCCACCGGGAAGGTGTCGCCCACCACGGCCCACTGAGGCTCGCCCCATGTGCACAGGATCTTCCCCGCGTCGTGGATCAGCGCGGTCAGCACGAACCACCGCGGCTGCCCGTCCCGCCGCGCCGCCTCCGCGGACTGGAGCGCATGCGCGATCTGCGACAGCTCCGTGTCCGGATCGCTGTCGTCGACCAGACGATCGAGCAGCTCGAGCGCCTCCCACATGCCCATCCGGCGCCGGTCGAGGCCGAGGTACTGCCGCTCTTTCTCCTGCACGAAGGCGAGGGTCTGCCCCTCGTGGTTCAGCCGGTAAAGCTCCTTCACGCTCGGCCGCACCGCGGCGCGGTAATCGCGGAACGCCGACGCTCCCTGCTCTCCCACCGGTCCGCGCGCGGCGCTCCCCCCCACCCCCGACGTCTGGTCACGCTGCTCGCCCATGGCTCCGGCCATAGCGTACCACCCTGTCCAGCGCCAGCGGCCTCATCACCAGGGCCGCGCAGCGCGCTGGCACATGCATGAGCTCGCCTACCCGCGATTCCTCGGCAGCCACCCGACCGCGTAGTCCACGAGCGGCCGCTGCGGCATCAGCTGGGCGGTGGCGGCGCCCGCGCGGCCGCGGCGCACGAGGCCGGTATCCCGCTCGAAATCGGCGCCGAGGCGGTCGAAATCGCCGCTGTCGGTGGCGACGTCGTCGAAGCTGACCCGCCTCCGCGCTCCGTCGACGAGGATGGGCGCGTGGCGCACCTCAATCCGTTTGCCCGGGAAGTCGGTGCGGTACTCGGCGAGGTGGATCGAGGTGTTGTTGCCGTGGCCGACGCCGAGCAGCAGCACCCAGCCGTCGAGATCGTAGATGCGGGCCAGCGGCGAGCCCTCGCCGAGGTCGTACGAGAGGCCGTGGTTCGCCGTGACCGTCGCGGCGTGCCGGCCCCAGGCGGCGAACGACACGAGCGGGTGGGCGCTCCGCCGGACGCCGCGCTGCTTGCGGAACGTCTCGGGGACGGCGCCCATCTGCCGCGTCGGGGTCAGGTCCGGGTCGTAGGCCGGCATGGTCTCCCGGATCGTCGCCCACCACGCCTCGGGCACGGGCGGATCCTGCCAGAGCGCCGGATCGGACAGGCCTTCCGACTGCGTCGGCATCACCAGCGTGCCCTCCGGCGTCAGGACCTCTTCCAGCGCCAGGATCACCGCGACAGGACCGCCGCAGACCCAGCCGAGCTTGCTGAGCGACGAGTGGACCAGCAAGGTCATGCCGGGCTGAACGCCGAGGGCCGTGAGCTCCGCGACAAGCGATGGAACGGTGACGAGGGTGTCCGGGTGTGTCTTCAAGACCTGATGTTCGCTCATGCTGCGATCTCGGCCGCACCCACGCCCGCGATTCCGTCCCATACCGCAAGGGCCGAGCGGGGGTGCGGCGCCTGGGTCATCCCAGAGGTGGTATCACGGGCGCGCCGAGCGGGTCCAGGCGAGCTGGCACGGACCCGTGGGGCGCATCGAGCCCTTGATCCGAGCGCGCAGCGATGCGACAACGTTGCCACACAGATCCAATACAACTGTAAACGCGCGAAGAGGCATCGGCCGCAGCAGCGCTCGACGAGGAGCTCACCATGAAAGGTCGATTCGGACGGCATGCGGCGATTTCCTCGGCGATCCTGGCCATGAGCGCGCTCTTCGCCTTCGCGTGCGGGGATGACGAGGGCGGCCCGAGCTCACCCTCCTCCAGCGCCGCCGGTCCGGGCGGCGCGGGGGGAGCGCCCGCGACCAGCGCCTCCGGGTCGGGCGGCGCGGGGGGAGCGCCCGCGACCCCGAGCGGGGCCACGGCCGAGCTCGCGTTGCTGGAGACCACCGATCTCCACAGCAACGTCCTCAGCTTCGACTACTTCAAGCTGGTCGCGGAGCCATCCATCGGCTTCGAGCGCACCGCGACGCTCATCCACCAGGCGCGGGCCGAGATCCCGAACAACCTCCTGATCGACAACGGCGACACCATCCAGGGCACCGTGCTCGCCGACTACCAGGCGCTGGTCGATCCGATCGCGTGCGGCGAGACGCTGGCCATCTACAAGGCCATGAACCACCTGCGGTTCGACGTCGCCGGGATCGGCAATCACGAGTTCAACTACGGCCTCGCCTTCCTCTCGCAGGTCACCCACACCCCGTTCGACGTCGAGGGGCTCGATCTCGCCGGCTCGGCGGCCTGCGAGGGCCCCGACTTCCCGCAGGTGAACTCCAACGTCTTCAGCCTCGAGACGAACGACACGATCTTCCCGCCGTCCGTCCTCATCGCGAAGACCATCACGGCGACGGCGCCGGACGGCGGCACCATCGAGAGCACGCTCCATGTCGGCTTCATCGACATCACGCCGCCGACGATCATGAGCTGGGACAAGAAATGGCTCGACGGCAAGGTCGTCGCCAAGGGCGTGCAGGAGGTCGCGGCCCCGCTGATCGACGATCTCCGCGCGCGGGGGGCCGAGATCGTCGTCGCCATCGTCCACGGCGGCCTCGACGACGCGCCCTATGCGGCCACCCTCGAGAACCAGGCGTGGCACGTCGCCCATGTGCCCGGCGTCGACGCCCTGCTCATGGGCCACTCGCACCAGATCTTCCCGAACGCGAGCAGCACCGTGCCCCAGTTCGACCTACCGGAGGTCGACAAGGACGCGGGCACGGTCGCGGGCGTCCCCGCGGTCATGCCGGGCTTCTGGGGCCAGCACCTCGGCGTCATCAAGATGGGGCTCACCCACGACGGCGCGCGCTGGACGGTCGACACGGCGAAGACGGTCGTCGAGGCTCGGCCGATCTCCACGACCTGCCAGGGCGGGCTCCCCGCCGCGTGCGACGCGATGGAGCGCTGGCGCACGGGGGCGCCCTGCGCGTTCGCGACCCGCTGCGACGCGCAGCCGGACGCGACGAAGATCGTCGTCGAGGCCGACCCCGAGATCGCGTCGCTCCTCGACGCCGAGCACCAGGCGACGATCGCCTATGTCCAGACGCCCATCGGGACCACCGATTTCGAGATGTCGTCGATGTTCGCCGACGTGGGGGATGTCAGCGCCATCCAGATCGTCAACCAGGCCCAGGCGGACTACATCGCCCGTTACATCGAGGAGAACCTGCCGGAGCTCGCGTCGCTCCCGGTGCTCTCGGTGAGCGCGCCGTTCAAGTCCGGCTTCCAGGGAGGCAACGATTACACCGATGTGCCGGCGGGGGGCGTCGCGATCAACAACGCGGCCGATCTCTACCTCTACGCGAACACGATCCAGGCGGTGAAGGTGACCGGCGCGGACATCCTCGACTGGCTGGAGCGGGCGGCGACGCGCTTCAACCAGATCGACCCGAGCGAGACGGCGCCGCAGCCGCTCATCAACACCTCGATGCCCGGGTACAACTTCGATATGTTCACCGACGAGCGGATCTCGTACGAGATCGACGTCACGCAGCCGCTCCCGCCGGCGGGGATGAAGGCCAGCGGCCGCATCAAGAACCTGACGTGGAACGGGGAGCCCATGGATCCGGCCGCGGAGTTCATCGTGGCGACGAACAACTACCGCGCGAGCGGCGGCGGCGGGTTCCCCGGCCTCGACGGCTCGAAGACGATCTACGCCGCGCCGGACACGAACCGCGACGTGCTCATCGCCTACATCAAGGAGATCGAGGATCTCACGCGCGCCGAGCACGGCTCGGACCGCAGCTGGCGCTTCGCCAGGGTCTCGACCATGGGCCTCGTGACCTTCACCTCGGCGCAGGACGCGCTGTCGAAGGCGGAGGCCGCCGGGCTGGACAACATCTCGCTCGTGGAGCAGGACGACGGCAGCGGCAAGATGCTGTCGGTGTACGCGATCGACCTGAGCCGGTGATGATCGCATTCACCAAGCGTTCGGAGGAGCACACGCGCTCTCCAGCGCGGGATGCTCGCGCGGGCACCTCGCCGGGGCTGCGCGGTCCGCGCTCACCCCGAACGCCGCGAACGTGAGCACCGCCATGAGGGCGCCGAACACCACGAGCCCCATGAAGACGGCGATGCCGAGGTGGAGCGCCAGCGTGGCCGCCACCCAGATCCGGCGGCTGCGCCGCGGCCAGATCAAGAACGCGTAGCCGACCTCGACCAGGACCACGAGCCAGCCGGCGATCACCGCGATCCAGGGGTGATCTGCGAGCCAGGAGAAATCGACCTGGCGATAGGCGGGCAGCATGACCGACCGCCAGATCGCCTCGCCGTTCCACCATTGCTCGCCGGAGGCCTTCCAGAGCCCGCTCGCGAGATAGGAGATACAGAGGTGCAGCTGGACGACGCGCAGCGAGAGCCGCGTGGTCGCCGGCGGGGCGGCGGGCACGCGGGCGAGCCGGCGGTCCAGCGAGAGCGCCGCCCCCGAGGGCATCCAGACGAGGTAGAAGAGGAAGATGTTGGCGTAGTTGTCCGCCCCGTAGTTCGTGCTGTCCGCCGTCATCATCAGCATCAGATGGGCGAGCCAGGCCAGCGCCGCCGCCGCCCTCGCCCGCCATCCGAGGAGGAGCGCGACGAGGGCGAGCGTGTAGAGCGCGCCGGTGCCCGTGACGATGGCCGCCTCGCCGACGCCCAGCGGGGCGAGGCGGTCGATGAGCGAGCCGATGCGGACGAGGTCGGTCCTTGCGAGGAGGTCGTTGAGCG
The DNA here is from genome assembly GCF_000418325.1 of Sorangium cellulosum So0157-2. GTDB lineage: Bacteria > Myxococcota_A > Polyangia > Polyangiales > Polyangiaceae > Sorangium > Sorangium cellulosum_D. The sequence goes on along the minus strand of NC_021658.1, from coordinate 8,388,388 downwards.
GCCCCTGGAGGATGCCAGACCGCCCGTACAGCTCGAGGAGCGCGGGGCCGACCATCGCGGCTTGGACGAGGAGCACCGACGCGAGCCCGATCCGCAGCACCGCGAGGGGCACGGCGGAGGCAGGGGCCAGGGCGAAGCGATCGAGCCAAAGCCACGCGCGCGCGAGCGCCGCCCGGGCGGCGCGCCGAGGACCCGCGCGGCCGTTCACGGCGCCTCCTGGTCCGCCGCCCGGGCGGCGCGGAGCTTGGCCTGGGGGACGAGCTTCGCTTGATAGTGCAGATCACACGTGAGCTCGTCCTGCCGGCGATACTCCCGCATCGGAGCGACCTCGCATTCCTCCACGCGCACGACGACGCTGGCGGCCGCAGGGTGCCTGGCGAACATCTTGCCTGCCCAGGACGCGGCCATGACGCGCTTCAACGCCTGATCCTCCTCCAGCCAGAATCTATCGACGATGTTCCCGGCCCGCAGCCTCGCTTCTGCGTTTGCCCCAGACATGAGGCGGTCGAGGGTCACCGCCCCCGTCGCGTCCATGACCTCGAACGTGGCCGTGGGTGGCGAGCCGACGCCGGGAGCGAAGAAGGCATACCCGCTGTCGGCGCCGGAGAGCGTCCCATAGGCGGCGACGGCGGCCGCCAAAGGGCCTCGGTCCCGGAGGTCGACCTGAAACGCTCCGACGATGATCACGAGGCCGAGGTGCCCCGCGGCCGCGGCCAGGAGGACGAGAGCGCGTCCCCGGCCATTCGTCTCTGTTCCCATGGCTCCTCCCTCACACCCGATTCCGGTCGCCGCACACGCCGTCCGGCAGCTCGGGCGCGGCGGCCGGAGGACGACCGGGAGCCCAGGGCCCACGTCCCGAGCCGCCGGACCGTGAAAGATCGGTCAGCGATTGTCCGCGAGGATCACGACGGGCGCCTGCACGGCTCCGTACGGGGCCGCTCCGGACAGCGAGCTCCAGTGATGGTGGCCGTGGTGATGATGGCCGTGGTGATGGTGGCCGTGATGATGATGGCCGTGGTGATGATGGCCGTGGTGATGATGGCCATGGTGATGATGGCCATGGTGATGGTGGCCGTGGTGCCATTGGCGTCCGTTCATTCCATCGGCGAGGACCTGGACGGGCACCTCCTCGATCAGCGCGAGATCCTCGACAGGCGTGGTGATGTCCGCCGCGGCGAGCTGCGCGCTGCCGAGCACCGCCGCGGCTGCCGCGAGGATGGCGATCAGTTCTATGTGCTTCATCGTCGACTCCTTCTACATGGCGCGCCCGACAGGGGGGGCCACCGAGCCTGGCGATGCAAGCGGTACGCCGGTTTGGTCGGAACATTGGGTGACAGCGGCGCTGTCGGCATGAGGTCGACCCCGAAGCCGCTGAACCTGCGACAAGGCGTCCTGTTCGACCAGCGATTGCCTGCGGCGTGGACAGCGAGGGGAATCTGGCGGGAGAGGGGCGCGCGGAACTCCTGGTGAACGGCGGCGTCGTCGTGGAGGGCGGCCGATTGGCTCAGGGCACCGTCAGGATGCGCGATAGATCGTCGACGATCTTCTCTGCGTCGCCGTCTTCGTGGTTGACCAGCACGGTGATGGCGGCACCGCGCTCGACCGCGTAAAACGACGCGGACACGAAGCCCCACATGCTGCCGCCATGTCCGTGGGTGATACCGACCGGCGAGGAGCGCTGGGCCAGCCCGAGGCCGTATTCCAGCAGGTCGGCCTCCTCGGCGCCGACCCCGGCGGTCATGTCCGCGAGCTCGGCTGGGCCGAGCAGCCCGCCGTCGAGGAGCCGGACGAAGAACGTGGTGAGGTCATCCGTGTTCGACACCAGGCCACCGGACGTCCACGCGGACGACGGATCCACGGCGGACGTCGTATCGACGAGCTCGCCGTCATACGACCCGTAGCCGCGCACGAGCCCAGGCACGGCGGGCTCCGCGCCGTCGAGGTAGGTGTTGGCGAGGCCCGCGGGCTCGAGGATGCGGGTGCGCAGCAGCTCGACGGTGGGCTTCCCGGACACCGCCTCGACGATGAGGCCAGCGACGATGTAGTTCGTGTTGGAGTACTCGAAACCCCGCCCCGGCTCGAAGCACGGCGGCTCTCTGGCCGAGAAGGCGATGAGCTCCTCGGGGGCCCACACGCGGGTCGGGTCGGCCTCGACGGCGCTCAGGAAGCCGTGGGTTTCCGTGTAATTGAACAGACCGCTGGTGTGGTTCAGGATCTGACGTATCGTGATCCGGTCGCCGCCGGGGACACCCGGCACGTAGCTCGATACGTCATCCTCGAGCGATAGGTCGCCGTCGGCGCGGAGCATCAAGACCAGCGTCGAGATGAACGTCTTGGTGATGCTCCCGGCGCGAAAGAGATCCCCTGGATCCATCGGCGTCCCCGTCGCGACGTCCGCCATTCCCGCCGCTCCGCGAAAGGAGCATCCTCCGACGTCCACGGCCGCGGCGGCGCCGGGGAGCCTCTGCGCGCCGATCGCCGCGTCGAGAGCGGCCTGGAGCTCGACGGCGAGCGCATCGCAGCCCACCGCGCCGCTCCCCGAGCCCGGTGAGCCTCCGACTCCGCCGCTGCGGTCGCCGCCGACGCCGGCGAGAGCCTCCGTGGAGCCGGAGGGGCCGGCCGCACAACCGGTGAGCGACGGGATGATCGAACATGCAATCCAAGTAAGCGGGTAACGGACACGACGCATCGACCAGATCTCCAGATCCCCCCGCGGACGTTGGACACGGGACACCGAGAAGGCGTGACCCGGACAGGCACGGACGCTTCGCGCGTCGGGCGGCGGCAAAAGACGGAAGAGCGCCTTCGATGTCAATCGATTTTTACATATATTGTGAATTCACGCACCGGTGCGTGCGCGCCGGGCGCGTCGGGCCACTCCGTACTAGAGCGACGAACGGGTTGAAACCGTTCGAAAGAGCAGGAATTTGAACCGCCAAGACGCCAAGATATTGTCTTCTTCTTGGCGTCCTTAGCGGTTGATTTCTCGCTCGATCGACGTGATCGGCGGTCTACCGCGGGGCGATCCCCGCGATCCCGCACGCGAGCTCGGAGAGCACCGTCACGGCCGCGCCGTACCGGCCGGCGTCCTCGGAGCTGGCGTTGCCCTGGAGGCTCCGCCTGTAGACGCCCTGGGCGATGGCGGCGAGGCGGAAGACGCCGAACGCCATGAAGTACGGCCACGACGCGATGCCGTCTCGACCCGAGAGCTCGCAGTAGGAGGCGACCGTCTCTTCCTCGGTCGGGATCCCGAGCGAGGCGACGTCGACCCCGGCGAGCCCGCCGCGGCCGGGGAGGTTGATGCGGTAACCCATGCAGGCATACGCGAGGTCGCTCACCGGATGTCCGAGCGTCGAGAGCTCCCAGTCGAGCGTCGCGATCGCCTTGTGCGGAGGACCGGGTGAAAAGACCATGTTGTCGATCCGGTAGTCGCCATGGACGAGCGTCGTCTCGTCGTTCGCCGGGACGTTGGCGGCCAGCCAGCGCATGAGCGCCTCCATCGCCGGGACCTCGCCCGTGCGCGAGGCCTGGTACTGCTTCGACCAGCGGTCGACCTGCCGCGCGACGAAGCCGCCCACCTTGCCGTAGTCCGCGAGCCCCACGGCGGCGTAGTCGACGCGATGGAGGGCCGCGAGGACACGGATGTAGTCCGCATAGATCGCGCGGCGCTCCCCGGCCGTCGCGACCTCGGGCAACGTCGGGTCCCAGAGGATCCGCCCGGCGGCGTACCGCATGACGAAGAACGGCGTGCCGAGCACCGAGGCGTCCTCGCAGAGGGCGAGCGCGTCCGGAACGGGCACCTCCGTGTCGCGGAGCGCGCGCATGACCCGGTACTCGCGCTCGACGGCGTGCGCCGAGGGAAGGAGCTGGCCCGGCGGCTTCTTTCGCACGACGAGCTCGAGATCTCCGCCGTCCCCGCCGGCGACGCCCACCCAGTACGTCGGGTTCGACTGGCCGCCTTTGAACTGGGCGACCGTCACCGCGCCTCCCCCGCAGCCTTCGACGTGCTCGGCGAGCCAGCGACCGAGGGCCGCTTCGTCGAGCCGGTGCGCCTCGCGGGGCGCGCGGGTGTTGGTCGGCGGCGTGAGGGCCATCGCGCGTCCGACCCTATCACGCGGCCCTCCGGCTTCCTATACTGCCGCCGTGACGATCTCCTTCGATCTGCCCCCCGAGCTGGCCGAGCTCCGCGGCCGCGTGCGCGCGTTCGTCGACGCGCACGTCATCCCGAACGAGCGCGCGATCCTCGAGGAGGACCGCGCAGGGCGGAAGGACACGCTGACGGCGCTCCGCGAGCGCGCGCGCGCCGAGGGGCTGTTCGTGCCGCACCTGCCCGTGGAGCACGGCGGGCTCGGGCTCGGCGTGATGGGCATGTGCGCGCTCTTTCGCGAGATGGGCCGCTCTCCGCTCGGCGCGGCCTGCTTCAACTGCGACGCGCCGGATCAGGGCAACATGGATCTCCTGCTCAAGGCGGCCTCGCCCGCGATCCGCGCGAAGTACCTCGCGCCGCTCGCGCGGGCCGAGATCACGAGCGGCTTCTCGATGACCGAGCCCGCCCCCGGCGCCGGCGCCGATCCGTCGAACCTGCGCACGACGGCGACCCGGATCGACGGCGGGTGGAGGATCGACGGCCACAAGTGGTACACGACCGGCGGCGGCGACGCGGCGTTCCTCATCGTGATGGCGCGGACGTCGGACGATCCGCGCACGGGCGCGACGATGTTCGTGGTCGATCGCCGCGCCGAGGGCGTCGAGCACGTGCGCGACATCCCCGTGATGAGCCCGCCGATGCTCGCGCACCGCGAGGCCGAGCTCCGCTTCCACGCCGTGCGCGTCGGCGACGACGCGGTCCTCGGCGGCGTCGGCGAGGGCTTCCTCCTCGCGCAGCGGCGCCTCGTGCCGGCGCGCCTCACGCACTGCATGCGCTGGCTCGGCTGGGCCGACCGCGCGCTCGCGATGTGCCGCGATTACGTCCTCACGCGGGAGAGCTTCGGCAAGACGCTCGCTCACCACCAGATGATCCAGAAGAAGTTCGCCGACGCGGCGTCCGGCATCCACGCGGGCAACCTGATGACGCTGCACTGCGCGGCGTTGCTCGAGGAAGGCAAGGAGAAGGAGGCGCGCCCCTACGCCTCGATGGCGAAGAACCACGTCGCGCGCCTCCTCTGCCAGGTGCTCGACGACGCGATCCAGATGCACGGCTCGCTCGGATACAGCGAGGATATGCCGTTCTCGCTCTGGTACCGCTTCGCCCGAGCCGCGCGCATCGCCGACGGCCCGGACGAGGTCCACGATGTCGTCGTCGCGCGCGACTTCCTGCGAGGCGCGTTGACGACGCTGATCTGAGAGGGACGCCGAGGGCCGTTCTACGCCGGGGCGGACAGGAGAGTCGCCCCTGCCGGCGCGCCGCGCTCCGGCGGACGCGCGGTGGTCAATCGAGGAAGGCGGGGAATCGAGGGAGCGCCGCGAGGTCGCCGGGCTCGTGCTGCACCACGAAGCGGGCGCGGGCGGCGCCGATCAGCGCGTCGACGCGCTCCATCGAGCGCAGGGACTCCTCGCGATCGGTGTTGAAGGGAGGCACCCGGCGATGCTGCCAGTTGGCGTGGGTGTGGCAGATGTCCCCCGAGATGACGAGCGTCCCCGCGCGCCGGAGCCGGAGGACGAGGCTCTGGTGGCCCGGCGTGTGCCCGGGCGTCGGCACGATCCTCACGGCGCCGTCGCCGAAGATGTCCGCCTCGCCGTCGAGGAGCTCCAGCTTCGCGGTGCGGTAGGCCGAGAAGAGCTCCGGCTCGATGGTCGGCGGCGGCGGGGTCGCGGTCGCCCACTCGAGCTCGCGGCGGTTCAGGATCCACGTCGACGCGGGGAACAGGTTGGCGTTGCCCGCGTGATCGGTGTGCAGGTGCGAGAAGGCCACGTACTCCACGTCGGCGGGCGAGAGGTTCAGCGCTTTCAGGTGCTCGCGCAGCGGCGTGTCGACGCGGAACCGGAACCCCGTGCGCTCGTGCAGGACGCCGCCCTTGGTCTGGGCGACCGTGTCGTTGATCCCGGTGTCCCACAGCAAGGTGCCGCGCGGGTGCCGGATGACGTAGCACGACGCGACGAGCTCCCTGGGCCCGCCCTCGTCCCCGAAGGCGCTCATGTCCGGGATCTCGGCGCGACCGCAGTCGAGCGCGTAGAGCCGGACGTCCTCGTGGGGCTCCGGCCCCCGCTGCGGCGGGGGCGCCTCGACGCCGGTGGCGCACGAGGGGAGGAGCACGAGGAACAGCGCGATCAACCATCTTTCAAGAGACATCCTGACTCTCCTCACGCCCGCTGCAGCGCGGGCCGTCGTGTCGTTCGTGCCTGTCTCATCAGGGAGCCCTGGCGCGCGAGGCCCGGGAGCCCTCGTCGCGGCCCTGCCGGCGCAGCGAGCTCGGCGGCACGCCCGAGAACCGCTTGAAGGCGCGGCTGAAGGCCGCCTCGGAGTCGTAGCCGAGCCGCACGGCCGCCTCGGCGACGGTCACGCGGTCGTCGCGCAGCCAGCCGCTCGCGACGTGCATGCGAAAGCGCGCGAGGTAGCGCGCGGGCGGCGCGCCGACCAGCGCCGCGAACCGCTCCGAGAAGATGGAGCGCGACATCTTCGCGACGTCCGCGAGCGACTCGACCGACCACGGGTCGCCGGGGCGCTGGTGGATCGCGGCGAGCGCGCGGCCGATCTGGGGATCTCGTATCGCGGCGAGCCAGCCGTCCGCGTCCTCTTTGCGGGACTCGACCCACGCGCGGACGACCCTCGTGATCACCACGTCGGCGAGGCGCGTCATCACCGTGGCGGCGCCGACGCGGCGCTTGAGCACCTCGTCGGCCATGGCGTCGAGGAGCACGGGCAACACGCTGTCCTCCGCGCCGCCGCCCCGCACGAGGAGCATCGGGGGCATCAGCTGGAGGAGCGGGTGCACGGCGGGCTGGGCGAAGGTGACGCTGCAGCACACGAGGATCGTCCGCGCGCCGGCGCCGCCGGCGCGCATCTCGTAGGCCCGGTCGCCGATCTCCTCGAGCGGCATCTCGTCGAGCGGCGTCACGCGCCCGCGCGCCCTGTCCGCGATCGCGTGGCCGGTCCCGTGCGGCAGGAGGGCGACGTCGCCCGCGTGGAGCAGGATCCAGCCGCGCTTCGGCGCGCGCAGCCAGCAGTCGCCGGAGACCACGAAGTGGAAGCGCGCCTGCGCCACCGGCGGGAGATCGATGCCCCAGGGGCGCGTCAGCTCGCAGCGGCCGTAGGTGCCGTCCGAGAGCCGGAGGTCCTGGAGGACCTCGCTCAGCGCGTCGGGGGAGAGCGCCTCTTCGCCGGACGAACGGTCATGCATCGGCGACAAAGTAGCATGGAACGGCCGCGACGGCGGCTCCACGCTGCGGGGCAGGAGGCATGAAGACACCATGCGTGCGCTCGTCTATGACCCCGGCCAGCCACGTGGCCTTCGCTTCGCGGACGTGCCGCCGCCGGATCCGGCGCCCTCGCAGGCGCTCGTCGAGGTCCACGCGGTATCGCTGAACTTCGGAGAGGTCGGGGGAAAGGCGCGTCGAGGTCTTCGTCGTGGGCGCCGGCTTCGGGCCCGACATCGCGTACCTGGCGTGGGCCGAGAAGGACCTCCTGGTCCGGCGCTTCGGCCAGCCGGAGGACATCGCGCATGCCATCGAGTTCTTGATGACCAACCCGTACATGACGGGCCACACGCTCACCGTCGACGGTGGCTTGGTGGCGATCTGAGGAGAATCATGGAAGCGAAAGGAGTTGAGGGCTCGCTGGAGGGCCGGCGTGTCGTCATCGTCGGCGGCACGAGCGGGATGGGGCTCGGCGCGGCGAGGGCTTCGGCGCGGGCGGGAGCGGAGGTGAGCGCGGCGGGGCGGCGGCCGAGGGAGGAGCGCGCGGCGGGGGCGCCGGGGGACGCGCGCGTCGCGCACGAGACAGTGGATGTCACGGACGAGGGCTCGGTGAGGGCGATGTTCGAGCGGATTGGAGCGCTCGATCATCTCTTGATCAGCGCCGCGCCGGAGCCTGGCTCGTGGGGGGCGTTCCTCGAGCAGGACGTCGCGGGCGCGCAGCGGTACATGAGCGCGAAGTTCTTCGGGAGCTGGGCCTGCGCCCGTTACGCGGCGCCGAGGATGCGCGCTGGCGGTTCGATCACGTTCCTGACGGGCGGCGCCGCGGTTCGACCCCGCGCGGGGGCGTCGATGGTGTCGGCGACGTTTGCGGCGCTCGAGACGCTCGCGCGCGGGCTGGCGATCGAGCTTGGCCCGCTGCGCGTCAACGTGATCCGTCCGGGGTACACCGACAGCGAGATGTGGAGCTTTCTCGACGATGCGGCGCGCGAGCAGCTCCGGGAGAGGGTGCGGGCGGCGATGCCGGTCCGGCGCATGGGGACGGTGGAGGACATCGGGCACGCGGCGGTGTTCTTGATGACCAACCCGCAGGTGACCGGCTCGGTGTTGGACATCACGGGGGGCGAGACGCTCGTGGATGGGTTGTAGCGGGCCGGCGCCCCGACCCGGGTTGAGGTGGCCGACCCAGGTTGAGGTGGCCGGCGCCCCGACCCGGGTTGAGGTGGCCGACCCAGGTTGAGGTGGCCGGACCCGACCCAGGTTGAGGTGACCTGAGTCGCCAACAGCGTCGCCGTAAAATTCTTTCCCCACGCTATTCTGTCGGCGCCGAACAAAACCTCGCCCGCCCTGTCGATCGCGCGTCCTCTGGTTCGTCGTGACGGCAGTGGCACGGCTCAGCCGGTCGAGATCGCCCGGGCGCCCGCGCCCCATCGGAAGGAGACACGACGATGCGATTCATCATCACCGCAGCACCGGGCACCAACGACACCAAGGCGGATGCGGGTGGGCCTCCGGATGAGGAGCTCTTCGCCGCGTACATGAAATACAACGAGGAAATGATGAAGGCCGGCGTGCTGATCGCCTCCGAGGGGCTCAATCCCGGCGGAGCCCGCGCCCGCGTCGGGATCTCCGGGGGGAAGCGCACCGTCCTCGACGGTCCCTTCGTCGAGACGAAGGAGCTGGTCGGCGGCTTCTACCTGATCGAGGTGAGCTCGAAGGAGGAGGCGATCGCATGGGCCCTGCGCTGCCCTGTCGGATTCGGGAGCGCCGAGGTGCTCACGATCCAGCAAATGACCGAGCTCTCGGACATCCCCCCGCGGTTCAGGGAGATCATCGCCGACGTGGCGCCGACCTGGAGCGCCTCGTTCTCGAGGGCGCGGTAGGCCCAGCGGCCGCACCCTCGCTCCCGCGGACGTCGCCCCGAGCGCGCCCGGGAGCTCCAGCGCCCGCCGGCCATCGGCCGCCGGGCGAGCAGCATCAGCACGGCCATCCGCGGAGCGCGATCCCCGGAGAGACGCTCCGCTCCGCCACCCGGGTCAGGGCGCCCGGAGCTTCTCCTTGACCCACCGCCCCGACTCGGTCAGCTGCCCATCCGACCACGGGCCGCCCGCGCTCGCCCCGGGCCTCAGCGCGGCGCAGGACTCGTCCTTGTCGACGATGGACCAGTTGAGCCAGCTGATCTGGTGGCTGTCCAGGAAGTCGAGCCACCGCTGCGCCTCGCCGAGATCCAGCGAGCCGCTGCCGGTGCTCTGGCAGGTGCCCCACTCGGTCACGAACAGCGGCAGGCCCGCGGCCAGCGCGTTCGACGCCTTGGTGCGCAGCGCATCTCGGTGCGACGTGGCATAGAAGTGCAGCGTGTAAGCCACGTTGTCGTCGCTCGTGATCCGGTTCCCGGCGGCCACGTCCACGTCCTGCGACCAGGTCGGCGTCCCCACGATCACGAGGTTGTCGGAGCCGGCGGTGCGGATCACGCCGATCACCTCCTCCGCATAGGACTTCACCTCTGCCCAGCTCTCGTTGTCCGGCTCGTTGAAGATCTCGAAGATCACCGCGGGCTCGTCGCCGTACTCCGCGGCCATCTCGCCGAAGAAGCGCTTGGCTGCGTCCTTGTTCCGGATCGCTTCGTGATCGTGCCAGTCGATGATCACGTAGATCCCCTTGGCGATGGCGGCGTTGACGATCGCTCGAACCTTGTTCTTCTCGGCCTCCGGGGTGTGGACGTAGCCGCGCCCCTCCGCGCTGGCGGCCATCGCGGCGCGGACGATGGTCGCATCCCAGTCGTCCACGAGCGTGTTGACGGCGGAAGCGTTGTAGAACTTCTCTCCCTCCCAGATGCTCCAGAACATGCTCATGCCCTTGAGCTGGAGCCCTTCCCCGTGCTCGTCGACGACGCGGTTGCCCATCACCTTCAGGCGGCCGTGCCGCTCGACGAGCGTCCCCGTGGCGGGGCCCGTCCCGGTCGACGTCGTCGAGGTCACGGCGCTCGAGGTGGACGTCACGCTCGACGTGGACGCGTCGCCGCCGCCCATGCCGCCGGCGCCGCCGCCCGAGGAGGCCGACGCGGAGGTCACGGCGGACGTCGACGAGTCGCCGCCGCCCATGCCGCCGGCGCCGCCCATGCCGCCGCCCGAGGAGGCCGACGCGGAGGTCACGGCGGACGTCGACGAATCGCCGCTGCCCGAGGAGGCCGACGTGGACGCTGCGGTGGGAGCGTCGCCGCCGGAGCCGCCACCCGAGGAGGCCGACGCGGACGCGTCGCCGCCCGTGCCGCCAGCGCCGCCCATGCCACCTGCGCCGCCCGTGCCGCCGTCACCGCCCCGTGCCGCCAGCGCCGCCCATGCCGCCGTCGCCGCCCGTGCCGCCAGCGCCGCCCATGCCGCCGTCGCCGCCCGTGCCGCCAGCGCCGCCCATGCCGCCGTCGCCGCCCGTGCCACCTGCGCCGCCCGTGCCGCCGTCACCGCCCGTGCCGCCAGCGCCGCCCATGCCGCCGTCGCCGCCCATGCCGTTCCCCGAGGAGGCCGACGTGGACGCCGAGGTCGACGTCGGCGCGTCGCCGCCGGTTCCCGAGGACGTCGATGCCGTCGAGTTGCCGCCCCCTGAGGTCGAGTCCCCCAACGAGCCATCACAGCCGAGCAGCATCATCGCCGGCAACGCAAGATGCAGAAAGCCGCGCGTCCACCTCGGCCCAGCAAACAACCCAGTCGTCACGTCGTGGCTCATGGTCCTCTCCAAGGAAGGCATCTCGACCGATGCGCGCCCGGCACCGAGCAAGGGGCATCAAGCAGGCGCATCAGCGACGAAGAATGGCTTCGCTGCATAGCAGTACCGCCCCGAAGGGTGAAGGCGAAAGTAGGAGATTCGTCGACTCGGCCGCACAGGCCGCGCAGGCCTCCCACGCTCGGCCCCGCGCACGCTGCCCGGCCCCTCGCGGCGCGAGCGCCCGCGCCCCTACGCGCGGCGGAGGATCTCCTCCAGCGCGTGCTCCAGCCGCCGCTCGATCTCGGGGTCGTCGAGCGCGGGCGTGATCTCCTCGGGCACCACGCGCGCGCGCATGATGATCCGCGCATAGATGAACGCATTGCGCGCGCTCGGAGGGTCCTTGTCGCCGAGGCACGAACGGAGCAGCTGGTACGCTCTGCCCTTCACCACACCTCCGTCGCGCGGGCGCGCTCGACCGTGGCGATGATCCGGCGAACCGCGGCGGACGCGGTCTCGTGCGCCGCGAACGCGTCCCGCACGACGTGCGCCGCCTTGGCGGCGACCCCCTCGCCGAGCGTGCCCTGCAGCACGCCCTCGGCCAGCCGGACGAGCGGGCCGATCTCGACCATGTCCCGCGCCAGCGAGCGCGTCGCCAGGGCGATCTCCGAGGCCGTCTCGGCCGGGAACGAGCGCGAAATCAGCATCGCGTCCTCGGCCAGCTCCGTCGCGATCGCGAACATGTCCCGATAGCAGTCGACCGCCGCGCGCAGGTCGTCCAGGCTCAGCGCCGCCGGCGGCGCCTCCGGCAGCGTCGCCGCGGCGCTCTGCGCCTCGGCGAGCACCGGAGCGATCGCCCCGAGCGCGTGCTCCAGCAGGCGCGCGCTCTGCTCGAACCGCGCGAGCCGCTCCTTCAGCGTACGGCTCGGCGGCGGCGCGTCGCTCTCCATCACCTCGATCCGCGCGCCGACCTCGGCGGCGAGCTGCTTCAGGCCCTCGACGACGCGCGGCCCGAACCCGCGGGGCACGACGTCGAGCACGCAGAACGAGCCGACCACGTGCTGGCGCACCCGGATGGGCACCCCGGCGTAGGCGCGGATGCCATACCGCTCGACGAGCTCCTTGGGCACGCGCTCGTCCACCAGGGCGTCCTCGACGACGAGCGGCGCCTCGTGGCGGACCACGAGCTGACAGAACGAGTTGCTCCGCGAGGTGGCGCAGCTCACGCACAGCTCCGGCGGCAAGCCGCGGTGCGCGCGGAACAGCTGGATGTGGCGGACGATCAGGCTCACCAGCGCCATCGGCGCCTGCGTGAGCTCGGTCGCCCGCTCGACGCAGGTGTCGAGGATGGCGTCCGCGTCGTCGCGCAGCAGCACCTGGTGCAGCTCGGCGAGGCGCGCGGGATCGTTCAAATCGGCCATGAAGAGGTGCTCTTGCCGGGGCGAGAGGGCAGATTCTGGCTCGAGCGCCGCCGAGAAGCAGCCGCGCCTTGCGCGCAGCTTACCGCAACCGAGCGCCGGGGGCCGCACCCGCGGTGCCGCGGCCGGCGAGCTCGACCGATGTGCGCTTCAGGAGGCATGACGCGCCGCCGATCTCCGGGTCGCGCGGGCCTCGCGCGCCGGGCGCGCCGCGGCTCACGCGCGCGCCCGGACGACCGAGACGCCGAGCTGGCCGAGCACGTGGCGGAGCGCGGCGCGCAGCGTGCTGAACGTGCGCAGCTCGCCGAGCTCGACGCCGAGGCCCACCAGCGTCCTGCTCACCGCCGGCGAGATGCCGGAGAGCGCGCACGTGGTCCCGAGCAGGCGCGCGGCCCGCACCAGCTTGAGCAGGTGGTTCGCGGTCGCCGTGTCCACGACGTCGACCCCGGTGAGATCCACGATGGCGAACCGCGCCCGGTTCGCGCTGACGGCCTCGAGGAGCGCGGTCATCATCTCGGCCGCGCGGACGCTGTCGACCACGCCGATGATCGGCATCGTGAGCACCCCGTCCCAGATCTCGATGATCGGCGTCACCAGGGCCTGGATGGTCCGCCGCTGGCGCTCGATGAGGTGCCGCTGCTCCTTCAGCGCCAGCTCGTGCCGCTGCCGCTCCCGCTCGGCCGTGATGTCGGCCTGGATGGCGACGAAGCTCGTCACCTGGCCCGACGCGTCGCGCACCGGGGTGAGCGCCATGCGCATCCAGGCGCGCGCGCCCCCGTCGCGCTCCGCCGGGAACTCGACCGAGGCCTCCCGTCGCTCGGCGACCGCGCGCGCGAGCTGCTCGGCCGCGGCCGCGTCGGCGATGCCGCCCACGAGCCGCAGGAACGAGGCGCCCAGGAGCTCGGCCACCGGCCGCCCGGACAGGCGCGCGAAGGCGGCGTTCACGTACGTGACGGGCAGCTCCTCGGCGGCGCTCGCCGCGACGAGGATGCCCTGGGAGGCCGCGCCGATCGCCTGCGCCAAGAGCTCCCGGTCCCGCTCGACGCGCCGGCTGTCCGTGATGTCCCGCGAGACGCCGACCGTGCCGATCACCTGGCCTCCCTCGCCCCGCAGGGCCGATTTGACCGTGGTCAGCGTCCGGATCGCGCCGTCGTGGCGCGCGGCCGGCTCCTCGTCGATGACCAGCCGGCTCTCGGTCTCGAACACGTACAGGTCGTCTCTCACGTACTGCTGCGTGAAGTCCGGCTCGCTGCGCGGAGAGTCGATGAGGCCGTGGAGCTCGGCGTTGGTCATGCCGTAGAGCTCGCGGAACGCCTTGTTGGCCCAGAGCACCCTCGACCTCGGGCCCTTGACGAGGACCATGTCCTCGATGGCGTCGAGGATCTGTTGGTACACCTCCTCCGCGAGGAGGGGCCCGGGCGCGCGGCGCGGCCTGCCGGTGATGTCCTCGAAGACACCGTACGCGAGGTCGCCTCGATCGTACGTCGAGGCGCGGAGGGAGAGCAGGCGCGTCGCGCCGTCGCTGCCGAGCACGCGACACTCGAGATCCGCCGTCGAGGGGCCGGGGAAGAGGCCGCCGAGCGTCGAGCGCACCTGCGCGCGATCGGTCTCGACCACGATCTCGTCGAGCGGCTTGCCGGTGAGATCGGGGGCGGACCGGCCGAGCGCCCGCGCGCACGCCGCGTTCCACTTCACCAGGCGGCCCTCGGCCGTCACGACGCAGAAGGGGTGCTGGCAAGCCTCGAAGAACAACTCGAAAGAAGGGTGCGCGGTCGGTTGCGTGTTCATAGACCTCGCTCGCTGGGGAGACTCACCCACAGGGCTGTGCTGTAGAGCTGCGCATCGATCTCCGCAGGCCCCCCCTGGGCTCGACGCGCCTGTCTCTGTGTATACCAGCTGGCCCTGCTTCGATAGAGCCATGGAGAACGCAGGAAGATACGTTCTCGCCGTCATCGCCGATCAGTTCTTGACGTAAAGCGCGGGCGCGAGCTGCACCGGGGGCGCGCTGGTGCGCGAGCGCGGGGTGGGGCAGGGGGGGCCGAGCTCATCGCGCGCCTCCGCGTGCCGCGCGGCGACGTCGCGGCGGCGGGCGCCGCGAGCGCGAGCCGGCGATCGGTCCCTACGACGACGCGGCGCGGAGGTTCCTGGCGACGGCGTCCCAGCTCACGAGCCTGTCGAGGAACACCTCCAGGAAGCGCTGTCGGTTGTTGCGGTGATCGAGGTAATAAGCATGCTCCCAGACATCGCACGTGAGGAGCGGCGCCGCGCCGCTCGTGAGCGGGGTCTCTGCGTTCGGCGTGTCGACGATCCTGCCCTTGCCGCCGTCGAGCACGAGCCACGCATACCCCGAGCCGAAGCGCGCGACGCCGGCGGCGATGAAGTCGCCGCGAAACTTCTCCCAGCCGCCGAGGCCCGCGATGAGATCGCCCACGTCCCCCGACGGCGGTGGGCCGCCGCCGTCCGGCCTCATGCCCTCCCAGAAGAAGGTGTGATTCCAGACCTGAGCCGCGTTGTTGAACACCGCGCCAGAGCTCGTGCGCACGAGATCGACGAGGCTCGCGTTCGCCTCGGGCTTGCCGTCGATCAGGCTCTTGAGCTTCGACATGTAGCCCTTGTGGTGCTTCTCGTAATGAAACTCGAGCGTCTCCCGGCTCATGGCGGGCTCCAGCGCGTCCTTGGGGTAGGGGAGCGGTGCCACCTCGAAGTCCATGGTGTCCTCCTTCTCTCGTCCTTGCGCGCTCCGGCGAGGTTTGCGCCCTTCGACTCTCGAACCCGCGGCGCTGCCCGTCAATCCGCGCTGGCGCCGATGCGCCCCGGGGCAGGCAGGAGGAAGACCTCTCCGCGATCTGGAGATCGCTCGGCCGGGCGAGGGAGCCGCCGCGCCGAGCGCAGGTGGTCGCGGAGCGCTCTCTTCAGCCGTCTTCGCCTACGACACGTCCGCCGGCGTGGAGGCTGTTGGGGTCGACGGCGCGGTCGTGTTCCGGAGGGTGTTCTTCTCCGGCTCCTCGACGTCTTCTTCCAGGCCTTCAGGGGGCGCTGAGCGCTCCGCTCACGGCGCCTCGCCGGCGCCGCGCCGTGCGATCATCGCGCCTCCGGCGATCGTCGCTTCGCCTTGCGCTTGGCCGGCTCGGCCGGCCGCGCCGGCCGTTCCCGCGCCGGCGCCTTCGCCGGCCGCGCCGGCCGCTCCGACGCCGGCGCCTTCTCGGGCCGCGCGGCCAGGGCCACGACGCGGCCGAGCTCCTCGCGGAGCGCGTCGGCCTCGCTGGGGCCGAGCCGCTCGCGGACGTGCTTCTGGGTCCGCTCCCACAGCGGGAACGCCGCCTCGATGGCGCGCTCCCCCTGGCGCGTCAGGAAGATGAGGCGGACGCGCGCGTCGTCGGGCGCGCGCGCGACGCGGAGCAGGCCCGCCCTCTCCAGCGGCGCGAGGTTCCTCGTGAGCGTCGTGCGATCCATGACGAGACCGTCGGCGAGCGCGCCGAGCTTCACGCCCCCGTCGCCGCACGTCGCGACCGCGACGAGCATCGTGAGCTGCGTCGCCTGGAGCCCCGAGGGCCGCAGCGCCTCGTCGTAGAGCCGCGTCAGCGCGCGCGACGCGCGGCGCACGCGCACGAGGGCGCACGAGCTCGCGATGATCTCGGAGGCACGGGCAAAATCAACCACAAGTGTATGTACACCGTTTCGGGTCGACCCGCCATTTGGGACGCCCCGAACTGCTTGACATCCGTACAGGTGCAGGTACACCTATCCCTACGATGCGGGGCGGCATTCCCCGCTCCATCGCTGGCTCGTCGCCGGGTCCCAGAGGCCCCGGCGCGCGCTGACCGATCCGTCGGTCGATCGCTCGATGTTCGCTGCCCGGGCCGCGACGGCGCCGAGGCGCGCGCCCGCGGCTCGGGTGCGCGGCCGGCGGCCGTGGGCCCGCGCCGCGCATTTTAGGTGTAGGTACACGTATTTCGACAGCCCGGACCGCGGGGCGGTGAGGGACGCACGGAGCATCGGCTGGCACGCGGTGCCAGGCGTGCGTCGTCCGTCGCGCGCGCCGGCGGGCTGCGTGGAGAGGATCCATGGGCGAGTTCTTCGTCGTTCCGTACTGCGTGAAGTTCGAGGACAGCATGGCCTACGGGAGCCATCACTACCTCACCAACTTCCGCTTCCAGTGCATCGCGCGCGAGACGCTCTACTTCGCCGAGGCCGCGGACGGCTCGCTCCCGCACGAGGACGATCGCGCCGCGATCCGGCTGCTCACCACCGAGGGCTACAGCCGGAACCTCTCGCCGGTCCGCGTGGGCGAGCGCGTCGCGATCTTCATGACCCTCGGCGCCGTGACGCGCTCGAGCGCGTACGGGTACTTCCGCACGGTCCGCTTCGACGGCGAGCCCGTCGCGTGCGGCTACCAGCGGATCGTCGCCGTCGGGGCGACGAGCGACGAGCTCGCGCCGCTGCCCGGATCCGTGACGATGCACGTCGGGGCGCTCGACGAAGAGGTGCCGCACCAGCGCTTCGTCGAGCTCGCCCTGCGCGGCGGCTCCGCGCTGCGCGAGCTCTTCCCCGAGCGCCTCCTCCGGCACGCCGTCGAGGTCGCGCGCGCTCCGCTGCACGCGTCGCGCCCGCACCGCACGCAATCGGGCGCGGTGGGCGCCGCGGGCGCGGCGGACGAGCCCGCGCAAGGGGAAGCGCCCGCGCGGGCGGGCCGCGGAGGCGCCGCGAAGGTCGCCCTGCTCCTGCCCGGTCAGGGCTCGTTCGACCTCCGGCTCCTGCGCGCGCTCCACGCGCGCTTTGACGCCGCGCGCGAGGCCGTCGCCGAGGCCGAGCCCGCGGCGCGGGCGCTGCTCGGCGCGTCGCTCGCGGCGCTCGTGGCCGCCGGCGAGGCGGAGGCGCGGGCCGCCCTCGACGCGTGCGCCGACCTCGATCAGCTCGGCATCCTCGTCCAGGACTACGTCGCCGTCGCGCTGCTGCGGTCCGCCGGGCTCGAGCCGGACGTCGTGGCGGGGCACAGCCTCGGGGAGATCGCGGCGCTGGCCGCCGCGGGGGCCTTCTCGCTCGCGACGGCCGCGGAGCTCGTGGGCCGGCGGGTGCTCGCCCTGCGCGGCGCGCCGCCCGGCCGCATGCTCGCGGCGCACACCGGCGCCGAGCGGCTGCGCGACGAGGTGCGGGCGCTCGGCCGGGACGACGTGTTCGTCTCGGTGGTCAACGCGGCCGACCAGGCGGTCGCCTCGGGCATGGCGGACGGCATCGCGGCGCTCGAGCGGCGGCTCGAGGGCGCCGGCGTGCGGGCGACCGTGCTCGCGAGCCGCTACGCCTTCCACTCGCCCCTGCTCGCGCCGGCGGTCGGCCCGTTCGCGAGCGCCGCCCTGCGCGCGGGCGCGGCGCGGCCGGCGCTGGCCACGTACTCGCCGATCGATCGCGTCCACTACGGCGAGGGCGCGCTCGCGCCCGCGCGCCTGCTCCCCATGCACCTCGTGACGCCGCTCGACTTCGGCGCGGCCGTGCGCGACCTCTACGCGGCAGGCTGCCGCACCTTCGTCGAGTGCGGCGGCGGCAGCGCCCTGACCGCCCTCGTGCGACGGAGCGCGCCGCCGGGGCCCGAGCTGCGCGTGATCGCGACGTTCCGCGCCGGAGAGGACGTGGTGGCCGAGCACCGGCGCGTCGTCGAGGCGCTGCGCGCCGCCGGCCACGCGCTGACGGCGGTCGCGGCGCTCCCCGGGGAAGAGCGGGACGACCGCCGTCCGCGCGAGGGCGCCGCACCGGCGGGCGCCGCGCCGATCGCCATCGTCGGCATGGGCGCGGTGCTGCCGGGGTCCGGCGGCGTCGACGCCTACCTCGCGCAGCTGCGGTCGGGGACGTGCGGGATCGCCGACACCGGCGCGCGACACCCGGAGCTCGCGACCGACTTCCTGAGCCCCGGCCGCGCCGCCGACAAGACGTACAGCCTGCTGGTCGGCACGGTCGACGCGCTCGGGCCGTACGCCGATCGCACCGGATACGACGCGCGCACGCTCGAGCGGCTGCCCAAGACGGCCCGCATGCTGGCGTGCGCGCTCGCCGAGGCAAAAGCGCAGGCGGCCGTGCTCCGCGACGGCGCGCCGCTCCGGATCGCGTGCCTCCTCGGGTCGACGGCGGACGGCTCGATCGAGCACGACGAGGCGACGCTGCTGCTCGGCGTCGAGCGCGCGCTCGCCGCCGTCGCCGCGGACCCGGCGGACCGCGCGGCCGTCGCGGAGGCCCTGGCGGGCGAGCTCGGGCTCGACGCGGAGCGGCGCGCGGCGTGCCGCGGCCACGTCGAGCCGCTCGCGCGCGTCGTGCGCGACGTCGTGCGCGAGGGCGTGCGCACCGTGGTCGTCGACGCGGCCTGCGCGTCGTCGATGCACGCGGTGCACCTCGGCGCCGCGATGCTGCGCCGCGGCCTCGCCGACGTCGTGATCGCCGGCGGCGCCTACCAGCCCGGCCCGACCAACGCCTGCCAGTTCTCGCAGTTCGGCGGGCTCTCCGCGACCGGCAGCCGCCCGTTCGACGCGTCGGCCGACGGGGTGGTGTTCGGCGAGGGCGCCGCCGTGGTCGTGCTCGAGCGGCTCGACGACGCCCGCGCGCGGGGCGATCGCGTCGACGCGGTGCTGCTCGGCAGCGGCGTGTCGAGCGACGGCCCGAGCCCGTCGGTCACCGTGCCGCAGAGCCGCGGGCAGAGCCTGGCCATGCGGCGCGCCTACGCGGCCGCCGGCGTGGCGCCGCGATCCGTGCAGGTCGTCGAGGCGCACGCCACCGCGACGCCCGTCGGCGACGCGACCGAGCACAAGGCGCTCGCCGAGGTGTTCGCCGGCCGGGACGAGGACGGCGCGCCGCGCATCGCCCTGGGCAGCGTCAAGTCGCTGCTCGGCCACACGGGCTGGACCGCGGGGGTCGCGTCGCTCATCAAGGTCGTGCTCGCGATCCGCGAGCGCACGATCTTCGCGCAGCACGGGTTCCGGGCGCCGAGCGGGCGCATCGACCTCGCGCGCTCGCCGTTCGCCATCCCGACGGCGGCCGCCCCGTGGACCGCGGACGGCGGCGCGCCGCTGCGCGCCGGGCTCGACAGCTTCGGCTTCGGCGGCACCAACGCCCACCTCGTCGTCGAGGAGCACCGGCCGGGCCGCCACGCGCCGCGCCCGCGCCCGCGCGGCGAGGCCCGCGCGCTGTGCGTCGTCGGGCTGGGGGCCGTGTTCCCCGGCGAGGGCGGCGCGCCCTCGGAGGCGCCCTCGGACGCGCTCGCGTTCGACGAGCGCGCGCTGCGGCTGCCGGCCCGCGCGCCGGTCCTCCCGGACGCGCTCGAGGCGATGGACCCGACGCAGCTGCTCGCGGCGATGGCCGCGGAGAGGGCGCTCGCGGCGCTGCCCGCGCGCGAGCTCGGCGAGCGCATCGGCGTCGTCGTCGGCCACGAGGGCAAGACGCGCCGCGGCGCGCGCGCGAACGAGCGGCTCTTCGCCGATCGCGTGGCGCGGGCGCTCCGCGCACGCGGCGTGAGCCCGGCGCTGGCCTCCGCGACGGTCGACGCGCTCCGCGCGGGCTCGCCCGCGACGGGGCCGTACACGCAGCCGGGCAACATGCCCAACATCATCTCCGGGCGCGTCGCCAACGTCTTCGGCCTGCGCGGGCCGAACTTCGTCGTCGACACCTCCGAGGCCTCGCTGCTCGACGCGCTCGCGGCCGCCGATCTCGTGCTCGACGAGGACTGCGAGGTCGTGCTGGCGGGCGCCGTCAACGCGTTCAGCGACGACGTCGCGCGCGGCGCGTCGGCGACCCGCGATCCGCGGCCGGTGGGCGAGGGCGCGCTGCTCGTCGCGCTGTGCACCGAGGAGACCGCGGCGCGCCGCGCCTTTCCGGTGCTCGCGCGCCTCCGCGTCGCGCCCGCCGCCGCGGCGGAGGGCGGCCTCGCCGGCCGCGAGCTCGTGGTCAGCGGGCCGGGCCGCCCGCGGGCGCGGCTGCGCGGGGCCGAGGGCGCGGTCGAGCTCCTCGAGGCGATCCGGGGCGCGAGCGCGCGCGGCGCCGCCGCCGTGCGCTGGCCCTCGGACGCCCGCGCGGTCGAGGTCGCGCCGCCCGAGGACGTGCGCGCGGCGCCGCCGTCTCGCGTCGCGCCGGCGCCCAGCGTCGCGCCGCCGTCTCACGTCGCGCCGGCGCCCAGCGTCGCGCCGGCGTCTCACGTCGCGCCGGCGCCCAGCGTCGCGCCGCCGTCTCACGTCGCGCCGGCGCCCAGCGTCGCGCCGCCGTCTCACGTCGCGCCGGCGCCCAGCGTCGCGCCGCCGTCTCACGTCGCGCCGGCGCCCAGCGTCGCGCCGCCGTCTCACGTCGCGCCGGCGCCCAGCGTCGCGCCGGCGCCCAGCGTCGCGCCGGCGCCAGCGCCCTCGGGGTTCGCGACGGGCACGCCGATCCACTGCTACGTCCCCGAGATCGCGCGCGTGCCGGCCGCAGGTCCCGCGGCGCGCGTCCCCTCCCGCGTCCTCTACGTCTGCGCCGACGCGGCCCTGGCCGCCGACGTGCGGCGCGCCGCGCGCTCCGCCGAGGAGCGGGCGCGCGTCCTCGAGCTCGCCAGCGACGCGGCGCTCGCCGCCGCGCGCGGGCTCGCGGCGCCGGGGTCCGAGGCCGCTGGCGGCGGCGGGGGGCCGTGGATCGACGCCGGCGACGAGCAGCGGCTGAGCGCGTCCTTCCGGGCCCTCGCGCCCGATGACGTCGACGCGGTCGTCGTGCTCACCCGCGCCGAGGACGCGCGCGCGTTCGTCGACGGCGCGCCCGGCTCCTACCGACCGGCGCTGCGCGCGCTGTTCGGCGCGGCGCGCCGCTACTACGACGCCGTTGCGCGCGGCGACGTGGCCTTCGCCGCGGTCGTCGTCGGCGCGGTGGACCCGGCCGGGCGGCTCGCGCCGGCGAGCGGCGCCGTCGGCGGCTTCGTGAAGTCGCTGGCGCGCGAGCTGCCGGGCGGCGACGTGCGCGTCGTCCACACGGACGCGCAGGACGCCGCGGCGGCGCTCGGCGCGCTCTTCGAGGAGTGGCGGCGCGCCCGGCCGGCCACCCCCGAGGAGGTGGTCGATCTCGGCGGCGTGCGGCACGTGGTGCAGCTCGCCCGCCCCTCCTCGGTGCCGCCCGCGCGCGCGGCCTCGCCGCTCGGCCCCGATGCGGTCGCGCTCGTGACGGGCGGCGCGCGCGGCATCACGGCGCAGTTCGTCGAGGCCTTGCTCGGTCGCTTCGGCTGCCGCGCCGTGCTCCTCGGCCGATCGCGGCTGGAGGACGCCCCGCCGCGCACGCTCGCGATGACCGACGCGGAGCTCGACGCGTACGAGCGGGACTTCTACGCCGAGGCGCTGCGCGAGGACCGCGGCGCGCGGATGGCCGCGCTGCGCGAGCGCTACGGCCGCATCCGGGCGGCGCGCGAGGCGCACCGCGTCCTGACCCACCTGCGCGCGCGCGGCGGGAGCGTCGATTACCACGCCGCCGACGTCACGAGCGCCGCGGACGTCGAGCGCGCCGTGGCCGCGGTCGCGGCGACGTACGGCCGGGTCGACCTGATCGTGCACGGCGCCGGCATCCAGGTGTCGAGCCGGCTCACGTCGAAGTCGCTCGATCTCTTCGAGCGGATCGTGGACACGAAGCTCGCGGGCCTCGGCCACCTCCGCCGCGCGCTCGCGCGCCACCTGCCCGCCGCCCGGCCGCACGTCCACCTCGTCACGTCGGCGTTCAGCGCGCTCGGCAACGACGGGCAGCCCGACTACGGCGCGGCCAACGAGGCGATGAACCGCGCCGCCGCGTGCTTCGCGGCCGAGGCGGACGCCGGCCCGTGGTCCAGCATCGCGTGGCTCGGCTGGAACGGCGTCGGCATGACCGCCGGGTCCGAGTACAGCGCGCTCGGCGCGGCGCGCGCGCTCCGGGGCATCGAGCCGGAGGAGGGGCGGCAGATCTTCCTCGACCTCGCGGCCGAGCGCCCCGTCGGCGCGGCCCAGGTGCTGCTCACGGACAGCGAGATCGAGCGCTTCGCCCCGCGCATCGCGGCGTCCGCCCCGCGCGCCGCGGCGACGGGCGCGCCGGAGGGCCCCGAGGAGCGCGCGTGGACGCTCGATCCGCGCGTCGATCCGTGGCTCTCCGACCACCGGGCGCGCTCTTCCGCGGTCGCGGCCGGCGCCTTCCTCGTCGAGCTGGCCGTCCGGCACGCGCTCGCGGCGGCGGACGCCGGCGCGGTGGTCCGCGAGGTGCGCGACGTGCGCTTCCTCGAGCTCCTGCGCCTGCCCGACGACGCGGCCCGCGAGGTGCGCACGGTGACGACCCGGAGCGAGCGGCTCGACGGTGGCCGCGTCGCGTGCGCCGTCGAGGTGCGCGGCGACTTCGTCCACCGGTCGGGCCTGGTCCTCCGCGCCGGCGTGCCGTTCGCGACCTGCGTCGTCGAGCTCGGCGCGATCGACGCCCGCCGCGACGTCCTCGCCCCGCGCCACGCCGGGCGCGTCGACGGGCCGGCGTTCCGTGATCCCTACGCGAGCCCCGGCGCGCCGCTCCGGCACGCGGGCTGGTTCGACCACCTCGGCACCGTCGTGCTCGGGGCCGCGCACTCGTCGGCCCGGTTCCGCCCCCCGAAGGACCGCGCCCTCTCGCGCCTGCGCGCGGCCGCCACGCCGTTCCTCCTGCTCGACGCCCTCCTGACGCTCGGCGTCCTGCGCCGCGACGAGGCGGGCGCGTTCCCGGTGTGCGCCGCGGGCGGGGTCGACCGGATCCGCTTCGGCGCGGCCGCGAACGACCTCGAGATCCGCGACGCGGGCGGCCCGGTCCGGCTCGTCGCCGCGGCCCCGACCGCCGCGGGCGACCGCGTCCTCGGCGCGTGGGCGCAGGCGCTCGACCCGGCGGGCGGCGTGCTCCTCGACCTCGAGGGGCTCGTGGGGCTCGCGGTGGGCCGCGTGGCCGCCGACGCGCGCCCGGCCGCGCTGGCGTCGCTGCCCCTGGGGGCGCCGTGACGCCGCCGCTCGCGATCGCGGTCGTCCGGGCCGACGAGGCCGCGGCGGCGCGCCTCGAGCCCTACCTGACGGCCGGCGAGCGCCGCGCGTGCGCGGGCCAGCGCGCCGCCGCCCGCCGGGCGCAGTCCGCGTGCGCGCGCGTCGCGGCGAAGTGGCTCCGGCTGGAGCTCGCCGCCGGCCGCCGCGCCCCCCTGGTCGCCCTCGACGCGGCCGCGCTCGAGGCGCACCCGCGGGCGGACTACCTCGCCTGCGCCGTCACGGGGCCCGGCGGCGGCCCCCCGCGCTTCGAGGACGGCGCGCTCGCGCTGTCGCTCTCCCACGCGGGCGACCTCGCGGCGGCGGCGGTCACCACGGCGCGCGCCGTCGGCGTGGACGTCGAGCGGGTCGAGGCGCGCGCGGCCGCCTTCGCCGACGAGCACTTCACGCCGCGCGAGCGCGAGGGGCTCGCGCGCGGCGCCGCGGCGGGCGCCCCGCGCGCCGCGCTCGAGACGCTGCTCTGGAGCGCGAAGGAGGCGCTCTACAAGACGGGGGCGCTCGATCTGCCCGCCCGGTTCTCCTTCCGGGACATCGACGTCGCGTTCCCGCCGGGAGGCGCGCGCCTCGCGCCGCCCTCCGTCCGCGCCTTCGCGCTGACCGCGCGCGGCGGGCAGTTCTTCGGCCGGGCCGTGCTGACCGGCGCGTTCGCGCTCTTCGCGACCGTGCCGGTCCCTCCGGCCATCGCTCTTGGATGAATGGCTCTCAAAAACACGAGGTTTCGACGATGCAAGCTCAAGATCTCCTCGAACACGTTCGCTCCGTCTTCGTGCGCATGACGCGCTACCCGGACGAGGTCGTCGTCCCCGACGCCGACCTGGAGCAGGACCTCGGCATCGACTCCGTGAAGCGCGGAGAGATCCTCGCGACGCTGCGCGCGGATTTCGGCCTCTCGGACGCGCTCAAGGCGACGCCCGACGAGCTGCGCACGGTGGCCCGCGTGAGCGACTTCCTCTCGCGCACGCTCACGGCGCGCTCCGACGTCGCGCCGTGGGCCGACGTCGCGGGGGGCGGATGGCACGCGAACGGCCACGTGGAGCCCGCCGGACAGGTCGGGGGCCTCGCGGAGCCCGTCGAGCGGGCCAACGGCCACGCCGAGCCCGCCGGGCGGGCCAATGACCACGCGGATCCCGCCGGACAGATCGGGGGCCACGCGGAGCCCGCCGGGCGGGCCAACGGCCACGCGGCGCCGGCCAGCGGATCCACCGCGAGCAACGGCGCGGCGAGCGCCGCCGCTGCGGGCGAGGCGCTCCGCGCCGTGGTCCAGGCGCTCGCGGACGCGACGCGCCACCCGGCCGAGCTGCTCGTCCCCGACGCGCGGCTCGAGGACGACCTCGGGATCGACCGCCGCCGCCGCGACGAGGTCCGCGCGCTCCTCCGGCAGCGCGGCGCCCTGCCGGACGGCCTCGCGGGCGCCCTCGACGAGGCCCGCACGGTCGGCGACCTCGCGCGCCTCCTCGGCGCCCCGCCGCCCGCCCAGGCCGCCGCGGCGCGCGCGCCCGCGGCTCCCGCCGCGCGGCGCGCGACCCCGGCGCCCGGGGCCGCGCTCGCGGGCAAGACGATCCTCGTGACCGGATCGAGCCGCGGCCTCGGGCGCGCCATCGCGACGAAGCTCGGGCGCGCCGGCGCGCGGGTCGTCGTCAACAGCTTCCACTCGCGCGACGACGGCGACGCGGTCGCCGACGAGATCCGCGGCGCCGGCGGCGACGCGGTGCACGTCTGGGGCTCGGTCGCCAACCCGGCGCACGTCGACAAGCTCTTCGAGGCGATCGCGCGCGACGTCGGCGAGCTGCACCACTTCGTCAGCAACGCGTCGAACGGCCGGTTCGGCCCCCTCGAGCAGACGACCCCGGAGCACTGGGAGCTCGCGTTCCGCACGAACGTCATCGGCTACCACCAGTGCGCCCTGCGCGCAGCGCGCCTGATGGAGCGCGGCGGCGGCGGGCGCATCGTCGCGCTGTCGTCGAACGGATCGTCGCGGTACCTCGAGCACTTCGGCGCCATGGGCGCGGTGAAGGCCGCGGTGGAGTCGCTCACGCGCGCGCTCGCCGTCGAGCTCGCCCCGCGCAACGTGCAGGTCAACTGCGTCTCCGCCGGGCCGATCTACGGCCACGTGACGAGCAACTACCCGGACCACGAGCGGATCCTCCCGTACTGGGAGTCGCGCACGCCGGGCGGACGGCTCTGCACCGAGCAGGACGTCGCCGACGCCGTGCTGCTGCTCCTGTCGGACGGGGCGCGGATGATCAACGGCGCGACCCTCACCGTCGACGGCGGGGGCTCGCTGTGCATCTGACGGCCAGCGCCGGGCTGCGCTCGGCCCGCGTCGGCCCGCGTCGGCGCGCGCCGGCTCGCGCCGGCTTCCTTTCAGCTCGTGGAGAAGGAGGAGTCATGAGTGCCAATCTCGATCGGCGGCCCCCGGGCCCCGGCCCGCTCGCCAGCCTGCGGTACCTGGCGAATTTCAGGACCGGCGATATGCGCCATTACGAGGACCTCTTCGCGAGGTACGGCGACGTCGTGCGCCTGCGGGCGCCCGGAGCCGAGGACTTCATCATGGCGTTTCACCCGAACGACATCGCGCATGTCCTCCGCGCGAACATCCGGAACTACCCCAAGGGCAAGCGGTATCACGAGCTCGCCCACGTGCTCGGCTGGGGCCTCGTGAACAGCGAGGGCGAGCTCTGGCGGCGCCAGCGCCGGCACGTGCAGCCCCAGTTCAACCACGCGAACACGCTCAAGTTCGTGCCCATCATCGTCGACCACATGGAGGCGGTGCTGCGGCGCTGGGACGCGCATCCGGGGGAGTTCGAGCGCGACATCAACGACGACATGATGGACGTGACGTTCGGTATCGCGGGCGAGGCGTTCTTCGGCGCCGCGCTGCAGGCCCACACGGACACCGTCCGCGAGGCGTTCAAGTATGCGCTGTCGATCGCGCTCAAGCGGATGTACTCGCTGGTCAACCCGCCCCTGTCGTGGCCGCTGCCCAGCCACGTGCGCTTTCAGCGGGCCATGCACCGCGTGCACACCGTGATCGACGACATCATCGACGGCTACCAGCGCGGCGCGGGCGACGCGGACAACGTGCTCGTGCGCCTCATGAACTCCGTCGACCCCGAGACGGGCGCCAAGATGGACCGCGCGCAGCTGCGGGACGAGATCAAGACCATCCTGATGGTCGGGCACGAGACCTCGAGCGTCACCGCCTCCTGGGCGCTCTACCAGATCGCGCAGCGCCCGGACGTGTGCGCCCGGCTCACCGACGAGATCGACCGCGTCCTCGGCGGCAGGACCCCGACGGCCAAGGACTTCGAGTCGATGCCGTACCTCGCCATGGTCTTCAACGAGTGCCTCCGGCTCCTGCCCTCCGTGCCGTTCATCCTGCGCAGCCCGCTGGAGGACGACGTCCTCGGCGGCTACCGCGTCGCCGCGGGGTCGACGGTGGCCATCGTCCCGTGGGTCACGCACCGGCACCCGGAGTTCTGGAGCGATCCGCTGGAGTTCAGGCCCGAGCGCTTCGCGAACCACCGGCGGAGCGCGGACGACAAGCTCGCCTACATCCCGTTCGGCGCCGGACAGCGGATCTGCCTGGGCGAGTTCATGGGTCAGCTCGAGGGCAAGATCATGGTCGCGATGGCGCTCCAGCGGTATCGGCTCCGGCTGGTGCCGGGCTTCGACCCGCGTTGCCGCGGCTTCATCTCGCTGCAGCCGGTGAACGGGATGCGCATGATCCTGAAGCGCCGGGAGCCGGTGAGGACGGCGCGCCCGGCGCCGGCGGGGCGGGCGGAAGCGGCGGAACCGGCGGCGGCCGAGCCCCTCGCGGCCGCGATGCGGGCCGGCGGCTGCCCCTTCGCCGCCCGGGCCTGACGGCGCGCATCGATGAGGCGCTCCTGAGCCCCCTCTTCCCCGGGGGCAGCGCTCACGCGAAGGACTTGCTGAGCTCCGCCTGCGAGTACACGGCCACGAGGCCCGCGCGCTCCAGGTTGCGCTGCGAGGTGCTCCCCGCCTGCGCCACCGAGTAGGCGAGGTCGCACCCGGCGTCGCGGGCGTACGCGAGGCGGGCGTCGATGAGGGCGCGCTGCACGCCCCGGCCGCGGTGGGCCTCGAGCGTGCCGCCCGCGAACAGGAGCGCGACGCGCTCGTGCACGTAGACCGCGCCGACGCCGGCGACGGCGCCGTCGGTCGACGACGCGAAGAAGTACGTCGACCCGGGGTCGTGGAAGCACGCGTCGAAGATGTCGCCTCGATCGGGCGGCGGCTCGCCCGGCGTGGCGAACGCGGCGAGCGAGGCCGCGACCCACGCCGCGCCTTCGTCGCGCGCCGCGCGCCGCACGACCACGCCGCCGCGCGCGGCCGGCTCCGGCCCGTGGACCTCGGCGTCCGGGGCGAGGTAGCGCACGAGCACCGTGTCGAGCGAGTCCAGGCGGAAGCCGCGCTCCCCGAGCCGCGCGAGCAGGGAAGGGTGGGCAAAGGGCGAGACCAGGATGCGCGCCGCCGTGCCGCGGGAGGCGTAGAAGTCCTCGAGGGCCTCGACGTCGCGCGCCTCGACCGGGCCGCTCATGCCGAGGCCGGCCGCGCGCGAGAGCCGGATGTGCGGGGCGACGAACGCGGCGCGGCCGCCCGCGATGACGGCGACGGCGGCGCGCCGCGCCGGGATCCGCGCGGCGACCTCGAGCGCGGCGGCCTCGACCTTCGCGGCCTCGGCGGCCTCGATGCGGGCGGACAGGGCGCGATCGACGAAGACTGGCCGGGGTGTCACGCGGGAAGCGTAGCGCGAGAGACGGCGGCGCGGGCGCTTCCTGCCGTTCTCCCGGCGTCGCAGCGCTGGTCCAGGGTGAAGCGCATGGCACGAACCTCCTGGGCCTGCGCTACTACGACGCGCAGTACGTGTACGCCTCGAATTTCGAGAGAGGGCTTCCGCCCCCGCCGGCGTCGCCGCATGTGCTCGTCGCCGCGCCGACGGCGTGGATGCTCACGCTCCAGATCCATGTCCGTGGCAAGAAGCAGGAGCCGCGCTACTGGTAGGGAAGCTCGTCGCGCTCGATGGCCCGGCTCGTCGCGCTGCGGCCGGAGAAGATTCTTATCGATCAGGGAGCCTTCTCAGGGGGGCGGACCGTGCGCCACGGAGCGTTCTGCGCGCCCCTCAGGGGATCTCGACCTCCGAGGAGCCGATCTTCACCGGATCGTTCGGCTCGTTGAGGTTGTCCCAGCGGCGGTAGAGTTCGACCGCGACGGCTCCCTTGCCCAGGCCCTTGATCGTCATGCCGATGTTGTACCGGCAGTCGCACCCGGCGACGCCGCTCGGGTCCATGTCGGCCGGCTGCACGAGCACGTCGACCTTGCCTCCAGCGATCCGGACGAACCCTTCGACCTCCTGCGCGCAGCGGAAATGCGCGGCGCCGTAATCGATGTGAACGGCTCCGCGCTCGGGCGTCGCCGCGAGCGTCTCCTTCACCGTCGTGTCGTACGCGCTCGCCGTACACTCGCTCTGGGTGAGCCCCTCGATCGCCTCCGCGTCCTCCCAGCCCTCGGGCAGGTCCGCCCCGCATCCGACCGCCAAGAGCATGCCGGCTCCCATCATCATGTTCCGCATCTCGTCCCTCCGGCGGGCGATCGAGGCAACGCGCGTACCAGCGAGCGCAGCAGCGATTTTGCGCTGCGGCGGCCGGCGCGTCGCGACACCTGGGTCGCGGGTGTGCCACGCAGGGCGCCCGCGCTCCGCGGCGGAGCGTCCGCTGCGGCCGGCCGTTCGACGGCATCGCGTTCTCCAGGCGCAGAATGCGAGGCAATCGAGGTCTCCTGCTCACACGTGCTGATCGCGACCATCACCCGCGTCGAACCAGCCTGTCGAACGTTCCGCTCACCCGCGCGGGGAGCGCGGGAGCCCGAAGGGTTCCTCCGCGACCCGCGGAGAAGACGGCCATGAAGACGACGAGGGCGCGCTATCTCGGCGGGTTCGGCCGGGCCCGCGTCGTCTTCTGCACGAAGATCACCGCGGCGAACCGGTCCACGAGGCGGGTGGGGCTGCTCATCTCCGCTTCGCCGCTGAAGACCGCGCCGATCTCGCGCATGGGCCGGGGTCCGGCGAACCAGGCGGCGACGGCGCCGGCGGGCAGCGTCCGCAGGTCGAGGAATGCAATCGGGTAGCCGGCGCGCGTGAACGCGGTGCTGACGTCAGCCTCGGGCGGCGGGCCCACAGTGAACTCGCGCAGGCGGCGCTCGCCGCCGGTCCAGTCGATGGCCTGGAATGAGCCCTCCGAGAACATGAAGCCGACGGGCAGGTACTGCTCGCCGTACTCGGCGGCGAGGTGCGAGCCCATGCTGACGAAGGGCTTCATCTCGTAGGCGATGTGGCCGTTATGGGCCCAGAGGACGATCTTGGCGCTCGGGCCCTCTTGATCGAGCAGCCAGCCGACGTTCTCGGCCATCGCTCGGTCGCGTACGTTGAATCCGCTCACGTTCCCCTCCGTGGCGTCGGCCTCGAACATGTCCGCGGCCTGCTGCACGACGCGCGCGTCATGCAGCATGTCCGCCCACTCCGCGGCGCTCGACTTCTTCTCGTAGTCGTCGCGCCTCTCGGTGATGCGAGCGACCACGGCGTCGAGCGCGGCGCGCGCGGACTTGCGCTCCTCGGCCGACAGCTTGGTCCACGCGGTGCTCGCCTCTATGTGGCCGAAGACGGCCAGACCGGGCGGCAGCGTCTTGTGGTATTCCGGGTCGACCTTCTCAAGGTACGCGGCCACATTGGACCAGGCGACCTCGGTGAACTGCATGTCGAAGCCGGCGAAACGAACCTTGTCCTTGTGCTTGGAATGGGCGTTGTATGCGCGCATCCACTCGATGAGCGCCAGCACCTCCTCGGTGTTCCAGGTCCAGAAGTACAGACCGGCGAGCACCTCGGCCGCGCTGCCTTTGCCGTACAGCACATACTCGTTGACCTTGCGCGCCTCGGGCTGGTTGGCCTCGATGGCGAACAGGCGAAAGCCCTTCCTCTCGACGAGGTACTCGAGCATGCGGTGCTTCATCTGGAAGAACTCGCGCGTGCCGTGCGTGGCCTCGCCGAGGGCCACGACGCGCGCGTCGCCGATGAGCGCGTCGAGCGGCCGCATGTCGTCGAAGCCGTGGCCGGCCTCGACGGCGGCGAGCGGCACGGCGCTCTTCTCGACCCACGCGACGACCTCGGCGCTCGGCGGGCCGGGGAAGGTTGCCTCGAGATCCAGGGTCTGATCTTCGCTCTTCTCGGGCGCGGAGCTCGGTGCCTCGACGCGCAGGCTGCGCTCGCCGGCGTGCTCGATGGCCCGATGAGCCGCCTCGGCTTCCTGCCCGCTGATGGACCGGCCAACGGGCGCGGGCGCCGGGAGCGGGCGCCCGGCCCAGGCGCTGATGACTGCAAGAACGGACGCCAGGAACACGGCGAGAGCGGCGCGATATCGCATGACAGCAAACGTAGTCAGAGCCGGGACCCGCGCCAGCGGCCGGTGCAATCGTCCACGCCTCGAGCACGCTCGCTGAGTCCGCGCGCTACGACAGGAACAGCAATCGTCGAATCGAATGCCAGCGTGCGCGTCCCGAGCATGTCCGTGACCGCGCTCCGCATCGTCCGCGCGGCCACCGGCTTCAACCCGGCCGATCTGACCGAGGAAGCCCTCGCTGGGCACGACCCCCCGGGAACAGACTCCCGCGCTGCGGGCAATGGCCGCCAGGACGAGCGCAGGGCACAGCACCGCCTCGCTGCTGGTACAACGGTCGTCGTGACACGCCTCGCCGCCCTCGCCCTCTCGCTGTGCTCGTGCGCGGCGAGCTCGACCGCCCGTCCTGCCGATGTTCGACGCAACGCGCGTACCAGCGAGCGCAGCAGCGATTTCGCGCTGCGGCGGCCGGCGCGTCGCGACACCACGGTCGCGGGTGTGCCACGCAGGGCGCCCGCCCGCCGCTCCGGTCCTGGCGCCGGACCAGCGCAGAGCTCACGACGGATCCAGGACGAGCTTTCCTCCCGCCCCGTCCGCCTCTCGCAGGGCGCGACGCGCGCGCGGCGCGACGTGCGAGTCCGCAGACGGCGGCCAGCCGAAGAACCGACGGTACTCCCGGCTGAACTGTGACTCGCTCTCGTAACCCACGTCGTGCGCGACCGTCTTCACCATGCCCCCTGCATGGAGCATCTGGCGTGCGCGCGTCAACCGGAGCGCCTTCATGTACTGCAGCGGCGAGGATCCGGTCATCGCCTTGAAGCGTTGATGGAACGTCGGGACGCTCATGTGCGCCAGCTGCGCGAGGTCGCCGATCCTCATTCGCTCCGCGAATCGCGCATTCATATGGCGGAGGACGTGGGCGAGCTGGCTCACCGGGCCCTCCGCGAGCGCCCGGAGCGAATCGCCATAGGGCCCGTCGAGCACGAGAAAGAGCATCTCGCGGATGGTCTGCCGCGCGAGCGCTCGCGTGCGCCGTTCATCGGTCAGGCAAGCCAGCAAGCGGGCGCCAGCGTCCTCGAGGTCGCGCCGGAGCGGCGCGCGGAACACGCTGCGGGAGGGGCGCGCCGGCTGCGGCGCGGGCGGCGCGTTCTCCTCGAGGAGCAGCTCGCGCAGGAGGGCGAGCTCGATCTCGACAACCACGGTGAGCACGGGCTCGGCGGCCGACGCGATGGTCTTGCAGAGCATCGGCAGCGGTGAGGTGACCACGAGGTAGTGGCCGGCGTTGTACGCGAACGTCTTGTCGCCCAGAATTGCCTGTTTCTCTCCCGCGCCCACGAGGATCAAGCTGGACGGGTAGAGGGTGGGCGTGGGCGGCTCCGCGGCGGTGAAGCGGTAGACGACGACGCCTGGATAGCGCGTGCTGTTGCAGCCCTCATGGCGGGCCAGCGCGGCGATTCCAGCAGCCAACGAGTTGCCCGATCGAGCGGCTCTCGACATCCCCGTCATCCTACCCACCTGACCGAGATGGCGCCAGGAGCTTCGTCGCCTCGCTCATAGGATCGAGCATGCCTTTGATAGTTCCGTGTCTTCCGTTTCCGGCCGTCACGGCTATCTATTGTCGCATCGACGGGCCGCGCAGGTGAGCGCGGCCCCAGCGAGAGGAGTGAGACATGGTTCAGCAGGCCCAGGGCGCGCTCGCGGGACGGGTCGCCGTCATCACAGGCGCATCGAGCGGGATCGGGGAAGCGACGGCGAAGGCGCTCGCCGCCCGCGGCGCGCGCGTGGCGTTGCTCGCCCGCCGGAAGGAGAGGCTCGATGCGCTCGGCGACGCCATCCGGAAGGGCGGTGGTCAGTCCGCCGCATGGCAGGTCGACGTGACCGATCGGAGCGCCGTCGAGCGCGTGGCCTCCGAGGTCATCGAGAGGCACGGGCGCGTGGACATCGTCGTGAACAACGCCGGCGTCATGCTGCCGAACCCGATCGAGGCCAGGCGCGTCGAGCAGTGGCAGCAGCAGATCGATCTCAACGTCACAGGCCTCATGAACGTCATCGGCGCGTTCACGTCGGCGCTCGTGCAGGCTGGCTCCGGCCAGGGGCCGGCGGATCTCGTGAACATCTCGTCGATCGCCGCCAAGAACATCTTCCCGGCCTTCGCGGTGTACAGCGGGACGAAGGCGTTCGTGACCCATCTGTCGATCCACCTCCGCGCAGAGCTGGGTTCCAAGGGGGTGCGCGTGACATCCATCGAGCCAGGCATCGTCGGCACGGAGCTGCAGAGCCACGTCGACTTCCATGGCGCGCGCGATTGGCTCGAGGGGTCGAAGTCGCAGATGGAGTGGCTCACCTCCGAGGACGTGGCCGAGGCCATCGCGTTCACCGTGAGCCTGCCGAAGCGCGTCAACCTGCAGCAGGTCACGATCATGCCGACCGGCCAGCCCTCGTAGGTCGGGTCCACGCGGGCCGTCGGTTCGAGGCGCAGCGAACGACCTGGGTCGGGCCGCGGCGGACCGCGACTCGTCGCGCCGCCGTGACGCTGCGCGACCCGACCCGGGTTGCGCCGCAGGGCTCAAGACCGCCTCGCTGCTGGTACAACGGTCGGCGTGAGACGCCTCGCCCCGCGCGCGGGATCGCCGGGGCGGCGCGGGACCTGGCCGAGGTGGCGCGCGGGGCGCTCCACGACCTCGAGGTCCCGCGGCGATCGGCCGCGCCGGCCGACCTCCCGCCGCCCCGGCGCGACCGCTTCCGGATCTTCGGCGACTGGCTCGACGCCGAGCCCGCGGGCGGGAAGGTCGCGGCCGCCGACGCGCTCGCGCGCGCGCGCGACCTCGACGGCGAGCTCGCGATCCTGCGCTTCGACCCGTCGCGGTGCCGCGTGCTCGAGGAGCTCGGGCTGTGGCTCCCGCCGGACGAGGCGTCCCGGCGCTTCGACGCGCTCGTCGCCCCCGTCTTCGACGGCGAGCGCGTCCGCCTGAGCACCGAGGCCCTCTGCCGGATGCGCGTGGCGCTCCGCCTCGACGGCGTGGACGAGGCGCGGCGGGTGAGGCTCCTGCTCCGGCTGCTGTCCGCGACGCCCGCGCAGATCGGCCCGCCCGACACGCGCGGCGACGAGCCGCACCCCGCGCTCGCGACGCCCATCGACGCGGCGTCCGTGGCCGCGGAGGCCGCGCGCGCGCTCGACCGGAACCTCGGCTGGATCGACCGCCACGCGGACCTGCGCGCATGGCTCGAGGCGCAGGCCCTCGCGCCGGTCCCGCCCGGCGGGCCGGCCGCGGCGCGGTGGCGCCTCCTCCAGCCCGCCTTCGAGCGCGTGGTCGCCCTGCACGCGTCAGGCGGCCCGGTGGCGCGGCCGGAGGTGGCGCGCGCGATTTTGCGCGCGTGGATGGAATCGGTCCGCGTGGCGGAGGCCCAGCAGCGCGTGACCGACGCGCGCGTGACCGACGCTCTCGCGGGCGAGGTGGTGAAGGCCCGCCTCCGCGCGCTCGGCGAGCACGGGCGGCGCGCCGGCATCGCCGAGGAGGTCGGCGCCTTCCTCGACGAGCGACACAGCGAGCGGGCGGCGGTGGTGGCGTCCTATTTGCTCTCGCTCTAGCGAGCCCGCGCGTCGCTGGTGTCCGCCTTGCGTTCGTGCGGTGGAGATGCGGTGGAGAAATCCTCGCGCGCGGATTTCGCATCGCCGAATCGCGCGCTGCCTGGCGACGCCGGCGTGCCGGGCGGACCGCGCCGCCTGCGTCGCCGGGGGCGGCGCCGCAGATCCTTTTTCATGCGCGGCGCCGACCGGAGCGGCGTGCTTGCGGTCCGGCCTGCGCTACGCTCGTCGGCGCCCGGAGCCTCCATGCAATCCTTCGATGGGCAGCCCACCTCCGCAGGGTCCGTCTCCGAGTCCGCCTCGCTCCGCCACGATCGCGTGGTGGAGCGGCTCCTGCGCTTGCAGCGCATCACCGCGGCGCTCGCGGGGGCCCGCACCCTGACCGAGATCGCGAGCACCATCATCGATCAAGGCATGCCCGCGCTCGACGCCGAGGTGGGCGTCGTCGCGATCCTGTCCGCCGACGGCGCCTCGCTCCGCAACCTCGGTTTCAAGGGGGTCCCTGTCGACACCGAGGAGGCCTGGGCCGAGGTTCCGGTCGATTCTCCCGTGCCGGTCGCCGAGGCGGCGCGCACGGGCGCGCCCATCATCGTGCCCACGCGCGAGGAGCGGAACGCGCGCTATCCGGTCCTCGCCCGCGTCCACGGCGTGGAGCATGGGGGCGCCGTGGCCGCGTTCCCGCTCGTCCTCGAGTCGAGGACGGTCGGCTCGCTCGGGTTCTGCTTTCCCGCCGCGCGCGCGTTCGACGACGACGATTACGCATTTATCCTCTCCATTGCCCAGCAATGCGCGCTCGCGGTCGAGCGGGTGCGCTGGCACGAGGTCGCCGAGCAGGAGATCGCGCACCGCCGGGCGTCCGAGGAGGCGCTGCGCGCGCGCGAGCGGGAGCTCACGGCCCTCGTGGCCGAGCTCCGGCAGACCCAGGAGGCGCTCCGGGAGGCGGATCGGCGCAAGGACGATTTCCTGGCGATGCTCGCCCACGAGCTGCGCAACCCGCTCGCGCCGCTCTTGAACGCCGTCGAGCTGATCAAGGCGGCGGGCCCGCCGACGCCGATCGTCGAGCGCGCGCGCACCATCATGGATCGCCAGATCGGGCACATGTCCCGGATGGTCGACGATCTGCTCGACATCTCGCGCATCTCTCGGGGCAAGATCACGCTGTCCATCGAGCGCGTCGATCTTGTCGAGCTCGCCCGCGCCACGGCGCTCGATTACCGATCGCAGCTCGACGCGCGCGGCGTGCGCTTCGAGCTCGCGCTGCCGCCCGCGCCGGTATGGCTGCAGGCCGACCCGACCCGGCTCGCCCAGGCGATCGGCAACCTGCTCCAGAACGCGAACAAGTTCACGGACGACGGCGGCTCCGTCCGGCTCTCGATCGCGCCTCATCATCATCATCATCCCGCGCGCGAGGTCGTCTCCGTCGAGGTCGCGGACACCGGCATCGGCATGGATCCGGCCGTCCTGGAGCGGATCTTCGAGCCGTTCGCCCAGGCCGACCAGAGCCTCGCCCGCAGCCGCGGGGGCCTCGGGCTCGGGCTCGCGCTGGTCAAGGGGGTGGTCGAGCTGCACGGCGGCAGCGTGCGCGCCGCGAGCGCTGGTCTCGGCCGTGGCGCGTCGATCACGATCACGCTGCCGCTGGGCGCGGCGGCC
Source organism: Sorangium cellulosum So0157-2 (assembly GCF_000418325.1). Taxonomy (GTDB): domain Bacteria; phylum Myxococcota_A; class Polyangia; order Polyangiales; family Polyangiaceae; genus Sorangium; species Sorangium cellulosum_D. The sequence continues at coordinate 8,352,285 of NC_021658.1, read as the reverse complement.
CCGCGCGCGGCGGACGCGCGGCGCGCAGCGGACGCGCGGCGCGCGGCGGTGAGCGCGAGCGCGCGGCGCATCCTGATCATCGAGGACAACGTCGACGCGGCCGACAGCCTGCGCATGCTGCTCGAGCGCCGCGGCCACGCCGTCTCCGTGGCGCACAGCGGCGACGACGGCGTGGCCGCCGCGCGCATGGCGCCCCCGGACGTGATCCTCTGCGATATCGGCCTCCCTGGGGCGATGAACGGCTATGGCGTGGCGCGGCTCCTGCGCGCCGAGAGCGCCATGAGAAAGACGCTCCTGGTCGCGCTCACCGGCTATGGCCAGGACGACGATCGGAAGCTCGCCCGCGCGGCGGGGTTCGACGCGCACCTGACGAAGCCGGTGGCTCAGGCCATGCTGGAGCGGCTGCTCGCCGAGCTCGCGCCTTTGCCCGAGTCGGCGTGAGCGTCCGCGCGGGCGCGCCGCCGGCGAGGCGCGGCGGCCCGAGGCGCCGGCGCGCGCGTGCGCTGGGCCTCAGGCTCGGACGATCTGCGGCAAGGCGTCGCGCGTCCCGCCGGCGAGGGCACGCACGATGATCTCCCGGTAGATCGGGTTTGCCACGGTGAGCCCCCCGAGCTCGGAGCGGCGCAACAGGCCGAGATCCACGACGAAGCGGCGGTCGTCCTCCGGCACGTTGCCGGGCGTGCCGCCGGCGAGCATCGGCTCGACGATCGCGCGCACCCGGGGCTCCTGCAGCCGGTCCATGAGGCTGTCGAGATGCGTATCCTGCCGTCGAATCAGGATCTCCTTGGCCTGCTCGACGTGATCGGCCGTGATCGGCTGCGCCGGATCCTGTACCAGCGCCTCGGTGAGCTGCTGGGCCAGCGCGTTGACGAGCCAGGGCTGACCTTGCGTGAGGTAAAAGGCGCGGTCCACCGCCTCGGGGAGGAACTCCTGGCCTGTCTCGCTGGTGTGCTGGCCGTAGAGCTCCGCCACCTCGCCTCTCGTGAAGTTGCGCATCGTGAGCGACTCGGCCTTGATGTTGAACGGGCTCGCCGTGCCCAGGCGCCCGGCGCTGCCGGATGCGACCTTATCGTCGCGCACGTCGCGCAGGCCGATGAGCGCCAGGGACCAGGGGAAGTGCCCCGGGCGCGTGGGGTACCCGGCGCGGATCTGCCGCAGGGCCGAGATGAGCGCGTTGTCCTGGAGGGCGTCGATCTCGTCGAGGAAGACGACGAGCGGCCGGGGCGCCGTCTCGGCCCAGGCGCGCAGCGCTGCGCTGAGGCGGCTGCCGGGGGGGGTCGTCCGGCCATGGCGGCGGCTGGAGCTCTGGCGGGAGCCATGCGGCCGTCCACCCGCGCCACGACTCGAGGATGGCCAGCTCCGCGGCGCCGAGATCGTCGGGGAAGGGGGCGCCCTGCTCCATCGAGAGCAGGACCGCCACGTACCGGCCCTCGGCCGTCAGCTCACGCCCCAGGCTGAGCAGGGTCGTCGTCTTGCCGACCTGCCGCGGCGCGTGCAGGATGAAATAGCGCTTCTTCGCGATCAGCCTCCGCACGTCCGGCAGGCGAGCCATCACGGGCAGGGTGTAGTGGTCGGCGGGATCGTTGGGGCCGGCCGTGTTGAAGGAGCGCGTCACGGGCGAAGCTTTCGGCCGGAGGGCGCCGGCGGTCAAGCCAGGTCGGGGCCGTTCCCGGGGCGCCGCCTTCTCCTGGTGTGCGCGTGGCGTTAGGATGCGGCGCACATGAGGGCGCGCCTTCGGATTGCCTTGCTCTCGTTCGTCGTGGCGTGCGCCCCCGAGCTGCGCCTCGGCGAGCTCCCCGGCTCGGCCTCGGGCGCCGGCGGCGGTAGCAGCGCAGCGGGCGGCGACGCTCTCTCCGGCGGGGGCGGCGCGGCGGGCGGGGGGACCGCCGGCGCCGGCGCGGCCGCTGGCGGCGGGGAGGGCGGCTCGGGCGGCGGAGGTGCCGGAGGGCTCGATTGCGCGCTCGATTCGTCCTGCCTCACCGACGACGGCCTCGTCGTGCGGTATTTCCTCGACGAGGCGGCGACCGGGAGCGCGCCCGCGCAGGTCGAGGACGCGGCGGCGGCGCCGATGCCGCTCGCGCTGACGTACGGCCCGGAGATGAGCTTCGCCGCCGACGGCGCGGCGCACCGCGGGCTCTCCTGGACGGCGGCCGGCGCCGACGGCCGGGCCTCCGCCCTGATCGACGGCACCAAGATCCAGAGCGCGCTGCAAGGGACCGTCGCCGGCACGATCGAGGCCGTGCTCCGCATCGCGGAGGTGGTCGAGGGGGGCTCGCGCATCGTGCATATCGGCATGGATGCGGAGGGCGGCCGCTTCACGCTCCGCTCGGAGACGCCCGGCCAGATCGTGCTCTGGTGGAACGGCGACTTTTGCGGCGGCGCGTGGGATGCAGAGCTCCCGGAGCGCGCGGTGATGCACGGCGTGTTCGACTCGACCGTCCAGGAGCCCGCGGCGGATCGGGTCCGGCTCTACATCAACGGGGTACCGGCCCGACGTCGCAATTCGGTCGGCGGCTATTGCGGGATGCACGTGAGCGTGCCCCCGCTGGGCACGACGCTCGATTTCCCCGACGGACGCCACCTCGTCCTCGGCAACCGCGAGCTCGGCGGGCGCACCTTCTCGGGCGCCCTGTATTACGCGGCGCTCTACGCGAGGGCGCTCACGGCGGCGGAGATCGAGCGTCACGCCGCCGCGCTGCTCCACGGCGACGACCGCCCGGCGCCGTGACCGGCGATCGGGCGGCTCGCCGCGTGTCCGGCAGGGGACCTCGCCCGCTCGATCGGCGGAGCGCGGAGGCCCAGCGCGCTACGCCTCGCGAAGGGGCGCGGACCGCGGCCGCTCACTCGGCCGAGAGCGCGATCCGCGCCGGCTCCGCCGGCCGCGCGCGGTTCCACGCGGAGGCGACCGCCGCGAGCGACGCCATCACCGCGTCCGGGTGCGTCCCCGCCCCGAGGCTGCGCTTGCGCCCGATCGAGAGGGCCACGTACGCCGCGGACTCGGCGCCTGCGCCCCGCGCGATCGCGTGCTCCGCGTGCTCTTCTATCGCGATCGCGATCCCCGCGTGGCGCGAGAGCGCGCTCGCGAAGGCGTGGGCGGGGCTCTGGCCGGCGGCGCAGAGCGCGTGGGGGACCCCGCGTATCTGCACCTGGAACTCGTGTCGTTCGCCCGCGCCCTGGCCGCCCGCCCTGTGCCCGACGACGCGGAGCGGCCCGCCGCGGTTCACGTACTCGCGCTCGAAGATCGCGAGGATCTCGGCCTTCTGCACCTCGCCCTCGGTCCGCTCCGCCCTGCGCTGCACCGCCTGGCTCAGCTCGATCGCGAGATCCTTTGGCACCGCATAGCCGTACTCGCGCTCGAGCAGGTAGGCCACGCCGCTCTTGCCCGACTGGCTGTTCACGCGGATCACCGCCTCGTAGCTGCGCCCCACGTCCTCTGGATCGATCGGGAGATACGGCACCTCCCACGCCGCGCCCTCGCGCTCGCGCAGCGCCTTGAACCCCTTCTTGATCGCGTCCTGGTGCGAGCCCGAGAAGGCGGTGTACACGAGCTCTCCGACGTACGGGTGGCGCGGGTGGACCGGCAGCCGATTGCAGTGCTCTGCCGTCTCCTTGATCGCCTGGACGTCGTGGAGATCGAGCTCCGGATCGACCCCCTGGGAGAACAGGTTGAGCGCCAGCGTGACGAGATCGACGTTCCCGGTGCGCTCGCCGTTCCCGAACAGCGTGCCCTCGACGCGGTCGGCGCCCGCCATGACGGCGAGCTCCGCCGCGGCCACCGCGGTCCCGCGGTCGTTGTGCGGGTGCACGCTCAGCACGATAGCGTCGCGCTGCTTCAGGTTCCGGTGCATCCACTCGATCTGATCGGCGTAGACGTTCGGCGTGGCCATCTCCACGGTGGCCGGCAGGTTCAGGATGATCTTCCGTGACGGGCTGGGCTGCCACACGTCCATCACGGCCTCGCAGATCTCCTTGGCGAAATCGAGCTCTGTGCCCGTGAAGCTCTCGGGCGAGTACTCGAGCGCGACCTCGGTCTCGGGCATGCGCGCCGCGAGCTCCTTCACGAGCCTCGCCCCGCGCACGGCGATGTCGACGATGCCCGCGCGGTCCAGGCCGAACACCACGCGTCGCTGGAGCGTGGAGGTGGAGTTGTAGAGGTGCACGACGGCGCGCCGGGCCCCGCGGATCGCCTCGAAGGTTCGCTCGATCAGCTCGGCGCGCGCCTGCGTCAGCACCTGGATGGTCACGTCGTGCGGGATGAGCCGCTCGTCGATGATCCGGCGCACGAAGTCGAAGTCGGGCTGCGACGCGCTGGGGAAGCCGACCTCGATCTCCTTGAACCCCATCCGCAGGAGCTCGTGCCACATGCGGAGCTTGCGCTCGGGGCCCATGGGCTCGACGAGGGCCTGGTTGCCGTCGCGCAGGTCCACGCTGCACCAGCGCGGCGCGCGCTCGATCACGCGGCTGGGCCAGCGCCGATCGGGCAGGTGGATGGGCTGAAACGGCTTGTACTTGTGGACGGGCATCGTGGACATGACAGGACTCCCTGAAAGCTGGAGATGGGAGTCGTCGCGACGACGATGCGAGGACCCCCACCGGGACAAGGAACCGACGGGGGCCAGGCTGCGAAGATGGATGTCGTCAGCAGCGCGCGCAGAGCCCCCGAGGCCGTAGGCCTAGGCAGGGGCGAAGGGCGCGCGCGGGCACGACAGACATCGCCTGGCAATCTAGCGAACGTTCTCCTGCTTGTCCAGCGTCGCGGCGCGGGGCGACGGCGAGCGCGTGTACGCGGGCGGGCACACCTGCGCTGCGGTGTGCCCCGCCCGACGCGGATCCCGCGCGAAGGTCGACGCCGCGGCACACCGCTCCTCGTGTACGATCGCAGATCGGGCACTCCAGGCAAGAGGGGATGGAGGATGCGAGAGCGCGCGCGAGGACGGGCGGAAGGTTCGAATCGACGGTCGCTTGAACGATGGTCGCTCGCCGTCGCGACCGGGATGATCATGGCCGTCTCCGGCGCCGGCCAGGCGTGGGCCGACGACGCCTCGCCGCCTGCTCCGCCCCCCATGCAGGAGCAACCCCCGCCTGCGCCGCAGGCTCCCCCGCCTCCCGGCTTCTACGGCGGCTACGCTGCTCCGGCCGCGGGCCCGAAGGTGCTCCCGTGGAGAGAGGGTGAGCCGGTGCCTCCCGGCTATCACCCGGAGACGCGCGTCCGCAAGGGGCTCGTCATCAGCGGCGCGATCGTCTTCGGGACCGTCTACCTGTTCACCGCGATCGGCGGCGGCGACGCGGTGTACCGCGGCTCCTCGGGCTATGCGGCGCTGTTCGTGCCGTGCGTGGGCCCGTTCCTCACCCTGGCCACGACCCAGCAGGACGACCTCGAGACCATGGGCCTCGTCCTCGACGGGCTCGTCCAGATCACGGGCGCCGCCTTGCTCTTGCCCGGCCTCCTCGTGCCGAAAACGGTGCTCGTCCGCGACGACGTCAGCAAGCCCATCGTGCTCCCGGCGCCCATGGCGTTCGGTCCGAGCAGCGCCGGTCTCGGGCTCGTCGGTCGCTTCTGAGCCGCCCTGTCCGGCAGGTCGGGAGATCGCCGTCGTCAGGTCGATGCGCCGTCCGGCAGGCCGGGAGGTATCCCTCGGCGGGTCGATGAGCCGTCCGGCAGGCCGGGAGGTATCCCTGAACAGGTCGGCGACCCGGCCGGGAAGTCTCCAGGGGGCGCTGGACGGGTCGCCGACCCGTCCCGGGGAGCCCCGGGGCTTCCCGGAGCGGGTCGGCGCCGTGTTTGCGCAGGTCGATCGGGTTCTTTTCAGGGGTCGCTCACCTTCCGGACAGGCCAGGAGGCGTCCAGATTCGGGTCGTCGACCTGCGCCGCAACCCTGGGGGCACGCTGGTACCGCGGATCAGAAATCCTGCCAGGGACGCGGCTTCGAACGATGTCGGCTGGTGGTGCCGGAGGATGCCGAGGTTCTCCAGCGGTCGCACGTACTGGCCAGCGCGGCCATTGCCCCGAGAACCAGGCGCGCCTGCTGCGCGCGCTCGTTCCCAAGGTCGATCGCTCGGCCGAGCGAGGCGGGCTCCTGCAAATCGGCAAGACCTGGCCAGGGCAACCAGCGCCGCGTCGACGCGGTCGTCAACATCGTCCGCGATCCGCGGATCACCCGCGAGGACGCGGACGCCGTGATCACGAGCCGCATCGGCTTCGCCAGCACGTTTCCCCGCCGGTCGCCGCCTCGTCGAGCCGCTCGCCGCGCCGTCGGCTTGTTGCTTTGCCGGGGCGCGCCACGAGGATTTTCCGAGGGAGTTCGCGTCGCTGCGGGGCGCCCCGCGCGCCCTCGGCCGGACCGCGCTTGACAGGTCTCCGGCGACACGATGTCTTCGTGAGGTGAGGTCCTTCTCCACTTATCTTCTTTGGGCAGGATTGGCCTCGTCCCCCGCCGCCGCTGCCTGCACCCCGACGGCGGACCCACCCCTCGGCCCACCGACGTGGTCGGCCGGGACGGGGGACGCCGGCTCGGGGGCTGGCGGCGACCTGAACTTCGGCGACGTCACCGGCGGCGGGACGGGGAGCGGGTGCTCCGCGGACATGAGAGACGTCGTGGACGCCGAGGGAAACGTCGTCGCGGTGTGCCCGCCCGAGCTGGGGTGTTTCCAGGGGCGGTGCGTCCCCGCGTGCGAGGCCGCGGAGAAGGCGGGCGGATCCATCGGGTGCGATTACCTCGCGCCGTCGCCGCCGTTCTTCCAGAACGAGCTCGACGCCTCCGTTTACAGCGGCGCGTGCCATGCAGTCTTCCTCGCGAACACCTGGCCCCGCCACGCCAGCATCCGCGTTGCCTACGGCGGCGAGTCGCTCGACGCGAGCGCGTTCACCTACCTCCCGAGCGGCATCGGACCGAGCACCACGTACACGCGCTTGCCCGAAAGCGGCATCCCGCCGGGCGAGGTGGCGGTGCTGTTCCTCTCGCACCGGCCGGGGGCGGCGAGCTCGTTTGGGTCGCTCGAGTGCCCGCGGGCGCCCGCCGTCCTCGCCGACGTCGCGGTGCACGACAGCGGCACCGGCGCCGCGTTCCAGGTCGCGTCGGACACGCCGGTGTCGGCGTACGACATCCTGCCGTACGGCGGGGCGAGCAGCTTCCTCCCCAGCGCCTCGCTCCTGTTCCCGCGCAGCACGTGGGGCAAGAACTACGTCGCCCTGGCGCCGCACGCTCGCGGCCTCGGCAAGTCGTGGTTGATGATCGTCGCCGCCGAGGACGACACCACCGTGGATCTCGTGCCCCCGTCGCGCCTCCCCGGCGGCGGCGGGGCCCCGGGCGCGCCGGCCAACGCCGCCACGCGGGTGACGCTCGACGCCGGCGACGTGATGCAATGGATGGGCGCCGACCCGAGCGGCGCCGTCCTCCAGTCGAGCAAGCCCATCGGCGTGTGGACCGGCAACACCTACCTGCAGGTGGCCACCGACACCTCCCCGGCCGGCGGCGGTCAGGACGCCGCCCACCAGCAGATCGCGCCGATCAGCGCCCTCGGCAGCGAGTACGTCGGCGCCGGCGTGGTCTCGCGGCTGGCCTCGCAGGAGCCGGAGAGCGTCGTCTACCGCCTGCTCGGCGTGGCCGACGGCACGGCGCTCTCGTGGGATCCGGCGCCGCCTCCGGGCGCGCCGGCCGCCCTGGCGGCGGGCGAGGTCGCCGAGTTCGAGGCGACCTCGCTGTTCTCGGTGCGGTCCCAGGACGGCGATCACCCCTTCATGCTCACGCACTACATGCCCGGCGCCCCCGCCTGGACGCGACCCGGCTGCGCGGCGGAGATCCCGATCGCCGGCTCCCCGTGCATGCTCGGGGACGAGGAGTGGGTCATCCAGCTGCCGCCCGAGCAGTTCCTTGAACGGTACGTGTTCTTCACCGATCCGACCTACGCCACGACGAGCCTGGTGATCACCCGCGTCAAGGGCCCGAACGGCTTCGCCGACGTGGAGCTGAGCTGTCTCGGTCCGGTGACCGGGTGGCGCCGGGTCGGGGCCGCGGGCGCGTTCGAGGTGGCGCACGTCGATCTGAGCCGCGGCTTCGTGGGCGCGAGCCCCGCGTGCGAGACGAGCCTGCACGAGGCGCGCAGCGCGGGCGCCTTCGGCGTCACCGTCTGGGGGACGGACTTCTACGCCTCGTACGGCTACCCCGCCGGCGGCAACGTCGAGCGCATCAACGACGTCGTGGCCCCGCCGGTCCCGCGGTAGCGCCGCGCCGCCCGGACTCGTCCCTGGAGCGGGCGGCGCGATGCCGCGCGGGCTCAGCGGGGGAGCCGCTCCATGAAGCGCGTGATGTGCTGGGCGATCTCGACCGGCCGCTCCTCCACGGCGAAGTGCCCCGCGTCGAGCCAGTGGAGCTCCGCGTCGGGGAGATCGCGGAGATACGCCTTCGCGCCGGCGCTGATGAAATGGGCGATCGCTGTAGCCCGATCCCAGGTAGTCCGGCGACAACGCGCGCACACCGCACGCCGGCCCTCCGTAGCGCATGTCTCGAAGCGCTCTCGTGAACGGCGCTCGAATGCGTGGAGTCGCCTTGGCGGCGGAGCCAGCTTGACCCTCGCGCCGGGGTCCAGCATAGTGCCCACGTGCGTTTCTTCCGTTTCTCCTGAGCGACACGCCGTGTGAGCTGCCCCTCGCCCCCGGGCGAGCGAGGCCTCGCGCGGCGTGCGTGTGCGTGCTGAACGGGCGCCGGTGTGCGGCGAGCGGCCCACTGCAGGGCCCTCGTCGTTCGGCGCCTCCCCATCCGCACGGCGTGGCCGAGGTCTCGGTCCACGCGAGGAGAACGGCTCGTGTCGAACACCATCAGTTTTCATCGCCATGCCCGGCGCGCGCTCGATCGGGCCGTCCGTGGCGCCTTTTCGGAGCTCGCGGGCGACCTCGCGGCGCGCTCCGCCTTCGCCTCTTTGCTCGGTCACGCCCGCGAGCGCTCGACGCTGCTGTGCGCCGGCCGCGACGCTGCGTCGCGCGCCGCGGCCGTCCGGGCGCTCAAGAACCTCGCGCGCCACCACGCGGCGCACGTCGCCTCGGCGGCCACCTGGGCGGGCGGCGATGCCGGCGTGAATGCGCTGATTCACGCGCTCGCGCAGCACGTCGTCGGCCGCTACGCCGTCCCGCGCGGCTTCGTCTCCGTGTGGCTCGCCGACGACCCGGAGCCGCAGCGCTGGTTCATCGAGCACGCGAACGGCCGGCCGTTCCGCGAGATCGCCGGGCTGCCGGTGCGGATGACCCGCCGCATGGAGCACATCCTCTTGACCTCGCCGCCGCACCTCTCGCTGCAGGCGGCGATGCGGCGCGCGGAGATCCTCGCCCTCGACGGCCCGCCGGAGCTCGTCGACACCATCCTGACGACGGACCTCGCCGCCGATCTCGGCCACGGGGACCTGTGGCGCCAGGCCTTGCGCTTCTTTGCTCGCTACTGGGACGCCCTCGGCCCGATCCGCGTCACGACCATCATCGACTTCCTCTACGCGCGGTGCGTCCGCCCGACCGAGATCGCGACCGACGCGGGGCCCTCGATCAAGGGGCCCCCGGATCCCGATTTCTCGCTGGCCGGGCGGACGCCTCAGTCGCTCCTGCGCATCGTCGACGCCTGGCACGCCGAGCTCGCGGTTCGCCGCGGCACCGGCCGGACCTGGCCGGCGTCCAGGCTACAAGGCTTCCGCTACGCCGAGCCGCCGAGGCCGGAGGCCGAGGAGGGGCCGGCCGAGTGGTCGATCGCGGAGCTCCTGAGCAGCGGCGAGCTCGTGGCCGAGGGGCGCGCGCTCCGGCACTGCGTCGCGAGCTACGAGGATCGCTGCGTGCGCGGCGTGTCGAGCCTCTGGTCGTTGCGCCGTCAGGCCGGGGAGGGGGCACCGGTCCGGCGCTTCACGATCGAGGTCGATCCGCGCGCGCGGGCCATCGTTCAGATACGGGGGTTCGCGAACCGCCGCGCCGACGGGCAGCCGCGGCGGATCATCGGCATGTGGGCGGAGCGCGAGCGCCTCACCGTGGCCAGCCACGCCTGAGGCGCGCGGCGGGGCGCTCGCCGCGCGCCGGTCGTCGCGGCCCACCGGTGCCGCCGCCGCTCGCGCGCCCCTGGCTGTTCTCGCGAGGATGGCCGAGGACGACCCACGGCTTCCAATTTGTCCAATACGGCGGCACACGCGGGCAACAGAATCGGCGCATGAAGATCATCCGCAAGATCATCCTCATCCTGGTCATTTTCTTCCTCGGAGGCTGCATGTCCCAAACCACGGAACCGACCCCGGACACGGGGAGCCCCAATGCCACCTTGGCCGTCGTCCGCTACCAAGTCACGGACGTCGATCGCGCCGTTCTCTTCTACACCGAGCGGCTCGGCTTCGCGCTCGACATGCAGTCCGGCAAGGAGTTCGCGGCGGTCTCGCGCGGCGATCTGCGCTTGCTCCTGAGCGGACCCGGCAGCTCCGGCGCGCGCCCGATGCCCGACGGCCGCGCTCAGGTCGCCGGCGGTTGGAACCGCGTCGTCCTCTACGTCGGCGACTTCGCCGCGCTCATCGAGCGACTCCGTGCGGCCGAGACACCCTTCCGAAACGAGATCGAACGCGGCGTGGGGGGCGCGCAGATTCAGGTCGAAGATCCGGACGGCAACCCGATCGAGCTCCACGAGGCACCGGCGGAATCGGCCTCGACCGCGGGAGGCCCCAATGCCACCTCGGCGGTCGTCCGCTACCAGGTCACGGACGTCGATCGCGCCGTTCTCTTCTACACCGAGCGACTCGGCTTCGCGCTCGACATGCAGTCCGGCACGGAGTTCGCGGCGGTCTCGCGCGGCGACCTGCGCTTGCTCCTGAGCGGGCCCGGCAGCTCCGGCGCGCGCCCGATGCCCGACGGCCGCGCTCAGGTCGCCGGCGGTTGGAACCGCGTCGTCCTCTACGTCGGCGACATCGCCGCGCTCATCGAGCGACTCCGTGCGGCCGAGAGACCCTTCCGAAACGAGATCGAACGCGGCGTGGGGGGCGCGCAGATTCAGGTCGAAGATCCGGACGGCAACCCGGTCGAGCTCCACGAGGCATCGGCGGGTTAGCCGCGTACCGGGCAGAAATTCTTATTGTGGTCGCATCCTTCGCAGTCACCGGATCACGCCACTTTACTTCGAGGTCGCGCGCGCTGCCGGTCGCTTCCGCGCGCCCCATCCGGCGCGGCCGACGCGGCGATGGCGATGTGGTGCAGCTTGACGTGCTCGCGGGAGGACCGAGCGATGAGCGCGGTCGGCGGATTGCCGGAGAGGGCCACGAACTCGCGGATCAGGTGCGACTGATCGCAGAACCCCGACTCGGCAGCGAGTCGGGCCCAGTCCGGCTCGCGCTCCCTCTCGGCCCGCGAGAGCGCCCGCCGGAAGCGTGTGATCCGGGCGAAGGCCTTCGGGGCGAGGCCGGTCTCGGCGGTGAACACGTCGATGAGCCGCCGGTGGCTGATGCCGAGCGTGGCCGCGACGTCGGCGACGCGCCTCTCGCCTCCCTCGAGCGCCGCGATCGCGTGCGGCACCACGGGATGACCGGGGCGCGCACCCGAAAGGCGGTCGAGCAGCGCGCGCTCGAGCAGCGCGAAGCGAGCGCGCGGATCCGGCGCCGCGCACAGGCGCTCGCGGAGCTCCGCCGCCCGTCGCCCCCAGAGCTCCGCGAGGTCGGCGTGCGTGTCGGTCAGCGCGCCGGGCGGCGCGCCGAGGAACGGCCACGCGCCGCCGGGGCGGAACTGGACCCCGACCATCGACGCGTGCTCGCGTGTGTCGACGCCGAAGGAGGCCTGGTACGCGCCCGACACGGCGGCGCCGGAGTGGCGGCGAAGGGTGGGGCCGTCGTAGATGCGGAGCTCGTCCTCGTCGAGGTTGACGACCAGCTGGAGGGTACCGGAGGGCAGGATGCGCTCGGCCGCGTGGGGCGGCGCAGCCGAAAGGTACCAGAGCTCGGCGACGTGCGCCGAGAGCGGCGGACCCGGCACGTGGCGGACATACAACACGAGGGCATTGTGGCCGACAATCACGTCGCCGGCCACATCGCTGCGCGGCGGTCGCCTGCGTCGGTCTGTCGCTCGGCTCCGGCGCACATGTCGGGTCGTTCGTCGGCGGTTGGGGCGTCGGCGGCTGGGGCATCGGCGGCCGGCGGACCGTCAAGGCACGCTTCAGGATTGTCGGCTCGCCGGTCGTGCTCTACGGCAGGGGGTCGAGCTTGACGAGATTGCGAGGACCGTCTACGCGCTTCGATGGGTTCTCGACGAAGGGCGGAACGAAATGATGAACCACCTGCGCAAGATGCTCGATTCCGAGGCGCCCGCGGCGACGCTCCTCGTGCGCCTCTCGGTCGGGGCCGTCTTCTTGTCCGAAGGGCTCCAGAAGTTCATCTATCCAGCGGAGCTCGGCGCCGGACGGTTCGTCAAGATCGGCATTCCCTGGCCGGAGGTCATGGGACCTTTCGTGGGGGTGGTCGAGATCGTCTGCGGGGCGCTCGTGCTCGCGGGGCTCCTGACCCGGTTCGCCGCCGCGCTGCTCGTCATCGACATGGTCGTCGCGCTGGTCTCGACAAAGCTCCCGATCCTGCTCGGCCGAGACATCCTCGGCTTCCACGTGCGCAAGCTGCCGCAATACGGCTTCTGGAGCATGGTCCACGAGGCGAGGACGGACTGGGCGATGCTGCTGGGCGCGCTCTTCCTCGTCCTCGTCGGCGCGGGGCGCTGGTCCCTCGACGCGCGCTTGGCACGGCGCCGGAGCGCGCAGTGAAGAAGAGCTGCTCGACGCACACAGCGAGGACCCCTCCGTCTTCCGTCTTTCGTCTTCCGTCTTTCGTCTTCCGTCTTCCCTCTCGCGTGCGCGTGCGCGTGCGCGATTCCCTGGACTCAGCGCGCACGCGCACGAAGGACGAGCACGGAAGACGGAGGACGAGCACGGAAGACGAAGGACGAGCACGGAAGACAGAGGACGTCTACATGAAGGCTACGCGAAGACCGCTCTAGGTTGCTTCGTCCCCGAAGAGCGCGTCCATCTCCAGCTCCACTTCCCCGAACGGCTCTGCCCTGACCCGCTCTCCGCGCTCGGCGGTGAGGATCAGCAAGTACCCCTCGGGCGTCCACCGGTAGACGGTCAGCGTCTGGTCCTCCGGATCCGCCATCCAGTAGTGCGGCACCCCGCATCGCTGATAGACGCGCATCTTCTTCACCCGATCGAGGCGCGCGGTGGAGGGCGACAGCACCTCGCACACCCAGTCGGGCCGTACGGAGATCGGCGTCGTCCTGGGCAGCTCGGGCAATATCTCGCGCAGCCATCCGACCACATCGGGGCGATAGACCTGATCCTCGGCGAACTGCACCTCGGTCTCGGTCGTTATCCACCACCCGCCCGGGAGCCGCCCGCCCGGCCGGCGGTCGTACGGATCGCCGATGCGGCCCCCGAGGACGCGCTGCGCCCTCCCGTGCGGGCCGCTGGGCATGGCCTTGCGCACGAGCTCGCCGTCGACGATCTCGTGAGAGCGCTGCTCCTCCGGGATGGCCAGCAGAGCGGCGAGGCTGGCCCGAGGCCCGAGCTGGACGGCGACCGACATCCCGCCAGCATACCGCGCGACGCCGCTGGCTTGCAGGCCGGCTGCGGCAGGCGCCTGGCAGAGGACCGGCGAGGCCCCTGCGCGCGGAGGGGCTCGGGCCGCAGCGGGCGGGCTGCCACAACTCCGCCACAACCTCTCCGCGTTCGTTCCTTGTCGCGGGCGCGGGCGCGCCTCGCGCGGGGGGTACTCCCAGCGAGGCGTGCGGCGGCGCCCAGCAGACCGAGGCTCCGCTGGCGATCGTCCCAGCGCGATCGCCAGCGGACCCTCGGTCGAGCGTGCCGCGCAGCGCTCACCACCACGGAGGTCCTGTGCAGGCGCAAGCTCCCTGTCTCCTCATCCCCTCATCGTCGACGGAGCCCGGCCCGGACGCCGGCGCTCCCGAGCCGGCGGCGTCCCGGGTCGACCCGCCGGGGCCACCCGCGGCCGGCGCGGGCGTCAGGCGGCTTCCAGAAATCGCCGGCGCGGCCGCCGAGCCCGCGGCGCGCGCCGGACACCCCGGCTGGACGGCCTCCCTCCTCGCCGAGCGGCAGGCCGCCGATCTCCGCCAGGACCTCGCCAGGTTCGGCGTCGGCGTCGGCCTCGCCGCGCTGTACGGGCTCGCGCTCGGCGCGCGGCAGGGCGGCGTCTCGCTCGTCCAGCACGCCGCCGGCGTCCCCGCGGCCATGGTCGCCGTCGCCTGCCTCGGCGTCCCCGCGCTCACGATCGTCCTGACCCTCTTCGACGCGCCGCTCGACCCCGCGCGCGCCCTGTCGGCCACGGCGCGCGCCGCCGCGGCGACCGGCCTCGTGCTCGGCGGCCTCGCGCCCGCCGCAGCGCTCTTCGTCGTCACGAGCGGGGCGCACGAGACGGCGGCGATCCTGGGGCTCATCGGCCTCGCGGTCGGCGGCGTCATCGGCGTGCGCGTCCTGCTGCACGATCTCGGCGCCGTGCTCCGGCCCGATCGGGGCCCGCTCACCTGGTCCGGCACCACCGCGGCGCTCCTCGGGTTCGCCGGGTTCGCGGTCGCGCTCGCCCTGCGCGTCTGGTGGGGGACGCTCCCGATCCTGAGAGGAGGTGTCCTGTGAGCGCCGCCGTCGTGAGCCGCCTGCTCCGGGCGCCCGCCGAGGTCGCCGCCAGCTGCCGTGAAGACAGGGACATCCGCGCCATCGCGCTCGCGTCGCTCGGCGCCATCGCCCTCGGCTCCGCCGTGTTCGGCGGCGTGATCGGGAGCTTCCGCGGCAAGGAGCAGATCCTCTACGCGGCCGTGAAGGTGCCGCTCGCGATGCTGATCACGCTCGCGCTCTGCGCCCCGGCGTTCCACGCGCTCGCGGCGGTCCTCGGCCGCCCCTGGCCGATGCGGTCGATCATCGCCCTCGTCCTCGCGTCGGCGGGCCGCTCCTCGCTCGTGCTGCTCGCGTTCGCGCCCGTGCTCTGGCTGCTCATCGACCTGGGGCTCGGCTACCACGCCTCCTCGGTCGCCGCCTGGCTCGCCTACGCCGCCGCGGGCCTCGCCGCGCTCGGCGTGCTCGTGCGCGGCATCGGCGCCGGCCAGGGCCGCGGCCTCACCGCGCTCGCCTTCATGGCCGTGTTCTTCGCCGTCGGCGGGCAGGCCGCGTGGATGCTCCGGCCGTACCTCGGCCGGCCGAGCCAGAAGGAGATCCCGTTCGTGCGCGCCCGCGAGGGGAGCTTCTCCGACGCGCTCGTCAGGAGCTGCCGCTCCGCGCTCGGGATCTACGACGAGGATCCGCGCTCGCTCGAGCGGCGCCACAAGGCCCGCAGTAGCTCGGATCCGCCCGGCGGGAGCCCGGCCGACGTCGCGACGCCGGTCGGCCCCACCCCGGTCGACGACGGCGCCGCGAGCGTCGGCCCGACGGAGGCGGCGCGATGAGCCTCCGCGACCTCTCGGTCCTGTACCTGCTCGCGGGCCTCGCGTGCGCCGTCGCGGTGTACCGCGCCTCGCGCGATCGCGGCGACGCGCGCCGCCGCGCCGCCCTCTCCGCGGCGCTCTGCGTGCCGCTCTGGCCCATCTGGGCCCCCGTCGCGCTCACCGCCGGCCGCGGGGCGGCCAGCGACCGGCCGGACGGCGACGCCGGCACCGCTGCCGCGCGCGTCCAGGGCGCGCTGCGCGAGGGGGTCAGCGCCTGCGCCGGCACGTCGTTCGAGGCGCTCCTGTCGCGCGAGGCCGCCGCGCGCATCGAGGCCGAGGTGGCGCGCGCCGCCGCCCGCCACGCCGAGCTCGACGCGCTGCTCCGCCAGAGCGGCTTCGACGAGGCCGCCGCCGCGGCGCGCGTCGCCGAGATCGAGCGCGGCGGCGCGGGGGGGCGCGCGCTCGCGACGGCGCACCTCCACCTCGAGAACATCCGGCGCCTCCGGGCGATGCGCGACCGCGACGCCCGCGCCCTCGAGGAGCTCGCGGATCTCGTCCAGGCGCTGCGCACGCAGCTCGTCCTGGCGCGCTTCGCCGGATCCTCGGTCGAGGGCGTCGGTGGTATCGTGTCCGAGGTCTGGGCGCGCGTGGAGGGCCTCGGCGCGGCGATCGACGCGCACGGCGGCGCCGGATCAGAGGGACCGATCGCGACGTGAGCAAGCACATCCTGGTCGTCGACGATGAGGCGCGCATCCGCGAGGTCCTGCTCTACGCCCTGCAGAAGGAGGGCTATGCCGTCACGGCGGTCGCCGACGGGCGCGCCGCGATCGAGGCGGCGGGGGCGGGGAACGTGGACCTCGTGGTGCTCGACGTGATGCTCCCCGAGCTCGACGGCCTGGAGGTGTGCCGGCGGCTGCGCGCCGCGAGCAGGACGCCGATCCTCTTCCTGTCGGCGCGCGGCGACGAGGTCGACCGGATCGTCGGCCTCGAGCTCGGCGGCGACGACTACCTCACCAAGCCGTTCTCGCCGCGCGAGCTCGTGGCGCGGGTGCGCGCGCTGCTCCGGCGGGCCGAGGCGCCGCCCCCCGCGCCGGCGCTCTCCGAAGCGCGCGCCGCGGTCCTCCGCCACGGCCCGATCGAGGTCGACACCGACCGCCACGAGGCCCGCTATCTCGGGCAGCCCGTGTCGCTCACCGCCACCGAGCTCGGCGTGCTCGGCGCGCTGCTCGAGCGGCCGGGCGTCGTGCTCTCGCGCGGCCAGCTCATGCAGCGCGCCTACCGCTACGACAACCTCATCACCGAGCGCACCATCGACACCCACGTTCGCCGGATTCGCGCGAAGTTTCGCGCAGTTGGCGGCGATCCGATCGCGACCGTCCACGGCGTCGGCTACAAGGTGCAGGGCGCGTAGCCGGGCCGCGCCATGCCGGGCCGACCGATGCGCGCGATGCGCCCGATGATCGAGCGTCTGCGCCGGGAGCTCGGCCGGATCCGCGTCCGGCTGCTCGTCGTCAACCTGGTGGTGCTGCTCGTGCCGGCGGCGGGGCTCGAGTTCGCGCGGATCTACGAGCGGCAGCTGCTCGGCTCGCTCGAGCGCGACATGGCGAACCAGGCGGCCCTTGTGGCGGCGATGCTCGCGTCGGATCTCGACCGGGGGCTCGAGCTCGACGCGCCGGAGCACGGCGACGTGCTGACCCAGGCCGCGCGGCGCACGCGCACCCGCGTGCGGATCCTCGACGCGGCGGGCGCGGTGGTCGTCGACTCGCACGAGAACGGGCCGCCCGAGGGGCCGGAGCCGGCGGCGCCCGCGCTGCTGCCGGCGCGCGCGCGGGGCGGTTCAGGCGTCGGCCTCGGCGATTTCGAAGGCGGGGTGCGGCCTTTCGGCAGGGACGCGCGCGAGCGCTGGCCCGAGGTCGCGGATCGCCCGGAGGTGCGCGACGCGCTCTCGGGGCGCCGCGGCGCGCGGACGCGCGTCCGGGAGCGGCAGCCGGCGGTCTTCCTGTTCCTGGCCGAGCCGATCCGGTGGGGCGGCGAGGTGCTGGGCGCCGTCTACGTGGTGCGATCGACGCAGCCGGTGCTCGTGGAGCTGCACCGGATCCGGTCGGGCCTGATCCAGGTCCTCTTGAGCGCGAGCCTGTTCACCGGCCTCGTCACGCTGGCGCTCGCGTGGTCGATCTCGAGGCCGCTCGGCAGGCTCTCGCGCGCGGCCAAGCGCATCGCGGCGGGCGAGCGCGACATCGAGGTGCCGGTCTCGGGGAGCGGCGAGATCCGCGAGCTCGGCGCGTCGTTCGCGGCGATGAACGAGCGGCTGGGGGCGCGCCTGCGGTACATCTCGGATTTCGCGGCCGACGTGGCGCACGAGTTCAAGTCGCCGCTCACGTCGATCCGTGGGGCGGCCGAGCTGCTCGACGAGGGGGCGGCGGACGATCCCGAGGCGCGGCGGCGCTTCTTGCGGAACATCGAGCTCGACGTGGCGCGGCTCGATCGGCTCGTGTCGCGGCTCCTGGAGCTGAGCCGCATCGAGGCCTCGAGCGAGGCGATGACGGTGCTCGACCTGGAGGCGCTCGTGGCGCGGGTGGTGGAGCGGTGCAGGGCCCGCGAGAGGCCGGTGGCGCTGCGGTACGAGATGTCGAGGCGGCTGCTGCGGGCGCGGCAGACGGACCTGGAGACGGCGCTGCTGAACCTCGTGGACAACGCGGTGAGGTTCTCGCCGCCGGGGGAGGCGGTGGTGGTGACCGTGGAGGGCGGCGAGGGCGGGAGGACCGCGAGGATCTCGGTGCGCGACCGGGGGCCCGGGGTGCCGGCGCAGCACCGGGCGCGGATCTTCGACCGGTTCTTCACGACCGACGAGAGCCGGAACGGGACGGGGCTCGGGCTCGCCATCGTGAAGAGCGTCGTCGAGGCGCACGGCGGGGCGGTGAGCGTGGAGAGCGCGCCGGGGGAGGGGGCGACGTTCGTGGTGGAGCTGCCGGTGAGGCAGTAGGCGAGGGGAGCGGAGGCTGAGCGAGCGCGTCAGGGCTTTGTGCGGGTCATGTCACCGTCCAGGCGAGGGAGCCCATGCGGCTCGCCTCCGCCACGAAGGGGTGGGCGTCGATGGGTTTGAGCCGGCGCCGCAGCGCCTGCTGGACATCCGCGGGATTGATGGCACGCGGCCGCAGCGTCGAGTGCTTCTTGGGTTGCTCCAGATGGAGCACGACCCGCAGCTTCTTCGCGCCGAGCACGGCCGTGGCCATCTTCGCCTCCTCGGCGTCGTTGGCGTTGCCCTTCGCCGGGAGCATCGCGGCGAGCGTGTCCAGGACCTTGCCTGCGACCTCATCGTCCAGCGCGGACGGCTTCGTGCGCGCGTGGACCCGGTAGTCCTTGACCTCGATGAGCCACGCGGTCCCCTCCGGATCGACGGCGAGCAGGTCGAGCGCCTTGAGCCCGTCGCGCACCACCGAGAACTGCTTGCGGTAGAACGTCCACTCGTCGTACTTGCTTGTCTCCCAGGTGCTCGGGAACTCGAAATTCAGGCCATCGACGGCGACGGTCGGCATGACTCAGTCTCCCGCGCTCAGGAAGCGGTCCGACTGCTCGAGCTCCTCGTCGAGCGCCGCGATGGTCCCCATGTCGTCCACGGAGCGCCCTTGCTGGACCAAGACACCGGCGTCCGACAGGTGCAGCCCGAAGAAGCGCGCGTCGACCTCTCCGTCTCTCTGCGCGAGCAGCATCTCGATCTCGCGCAGCAAGAACAGGCTGTGCGTCGCGATGAACACCTGGATGCCGCCGAGGCTCAGATCGACGATGCTGCTGGCGACCTTCTTGATGATGCGGGGGTTGAGGTTCGCCTCCGGCTCGTCCCAGAATAGGCACCCTTTGTCGAGCAGCGCCCCCGTCGCGATGAGACGGGCGAGCATGCCGAGCTTGCGGAGGCCCTCCGCGACGAGCGGCATCTCCATGCGGCCGCTCCCGCTGCGGAAGTAGAATCGACCGTTCTTCTCGAGGTCGATCCATCCGCCCATCGCCTCCTGCAGCGGGCCAAGGAGCTCCCGGACGCGCGTCTCCTTGGCGCCTCTCTTGAGCGGCGCGCCGAGGAGCAGGCAGGTATCACGCCAGGTCTCCTCGAACTCGAGATAGTGGTTCTCATACACGGACACGAAGCCCGGATAGATGGTGAGGAGCTCCCGGGTCGGCAGGTAAGCCGGCGCCGCGTCGACCCATTCCGTGGGGAGCGCGTCGATCGATACGTCCGACTTGCTCTGCGTCGAGAAGCCGAACGAGACATCCCAGGCCTCGTTGGTGCAGGTCATCCGCACGTCGCAGCGCTCACGACCTTGCTTCCGCCGGGCGAGGCGTCCCAGGGCCTCCGGGCGGAACACGCTGACGAGCTTGTCCGCGAGGCGGGTCTGCAGAGCCGCCTTGGTCGGGGGCGCGGCGTGCGGCTTGCGCCCCTCCTCCCAGCTCGTCGCGAGGATGGAGTAGGCGAGCTTCAGCGCGTGCGTCTTTCCCGTGCCGTTCTCCCCAACGAACACGTTCAGATGCTGCCCGAAGTCGAGATCCACCTCGCTGAAGACGGTGAAATTCTTGACATGAAGCGACTTGATCATGTCTTGCCTTCGAAGAGCTCGAGCTGGTCCTTCGTTTCCGCGCCGTTCGTGACGCCTTCGAGCTTCAACGTGTTTCCCCTTCCGATCGAAGCGACCATGCCGCGCGGCGACGCACCGTAGCCGCACCAGGCCCGCCCAACAAGGGCCGACGATCGGGGCGCGGCGCTGGACAGCGCGAACCGCCCCCTGATCAGCAACCTCGAGGCGTGACGCTGGAGGCTGGCCGGCGGCCACGTGCACCCGTCCGAGCCTCGAAACGTCGCTGTGGTCGCCGTGCGGCCGGAGCTCCCGGCCCTCGAAGCGGCTACTCCGCCACGCGCTCGGGACGGTAGTACGTCAGCCCGCGCTGACTCAGGACGACGAGCTCGTCCCCCACGAAGCACAGCTGCCCGAGGTCTTCCCGGGGGAGGAGCGCGCCTCCTTCGGTCGTCACGGCGCCGAGCAGCGCGCCGTCGCGCGACGAGTAGACGACCATCTGCTCGAAGAGCCCGGCGACCCAGACCTCCCCGGCGCGGTGCGCGACGCCCTGGCTGCGCACCTCGGGGCTCCCGGCGATAAACCGCTGCTCGATGCCGCCGTTCTGCGTCGACACGCGATAGACGTGCCCGGTGGTGCTCGACAGCCACAGGTGCTGGCCATCGAAGGACAGCCCGGTGGGGCCGAGCTCGGTGGGCGCCGAGCGCCTGCGGAGGATGCGGCCGGTGTCCGGGTCGACCTGCACGAGCTCGTTCGTGCTGCCGGCGATCGCGATCCAGATCGCGCCGTCGACCCAGACGATGCCGTGCGCGGACGTGCCCTGCGCGCCGATCAGCGCCGGCAGCGGGTGGGCGCGGAGCGGCGTGCTCGTCGCCTCGTCGAGCTCGTAGAGCACGTGCTGGACCTCATTGCTCGAGAGGAGCCAGAGCCTGCGCCCATCGTGGGTGACGCCCACCGAGTTGCCCATCGCGGGGGCGACGTTCCGGCGCGGTACGATGCGGTAGACGGCGCGGAGGCTGCCGTCATGGCCCGGCCATCCCGCGTCGAGCGGGATCGCCTCGGCGCGGGACCCGCCGTCGGCGACGCCTGGCCACCCGGCATGCGGGGAGTCGCTCGCGACCCCGCCGTCCGGCAGGGGCCGGGTCGGGCCCCCGTCCCCTAAAACGCGTGCGTCACGTTGACGGCCACGCTCCGCCCCACGACGGGAACGTCGAAGCCCCCGAATCCCGGCTCCGAGCGCCGCTGGTCGAGGAGGTTCTTGACCGACACGCTCGCACCCGTCTCCGAGCCATCGCCGAGCAGATCCGCGCGCACGCTCGAGATCGTGGCGTCGAACGTCGCATAGCCCGGCAACGCGTACGGCTCGCTGTCGTTGAGCAACACGTTGCCCTGGGCGGCGCCTCGCGCGCTCACGAGCTTCGCGTGAACATTGATGTTGACGTGGGCCTCCGGGATCCGGACGTCCAGGCCGCCCAGCGCGAAGACGAACGGAACCAGCGGGAGCTCCGTGTCCATCTCGTAGACAAGCTCCCCATCCTGCTCGGCGTGGGCGACGCGGCCGTTCGCCGCGACGCTCACGTAAGGCGCGATCCGCTCGTGGGCCAGCCGCAGGCTCAGCTCGGCGCCCGCGTGCACCTCGTCGCCCTCGTTGCGCCCCACGAAGTTCGCGCCGTGCGACGTGAACTCGATACGATCCTGGATCTCCTGCACGTAGGCGGCGGCCTCGAACAGGAACATCGAGAGCCCGCCGCTCACCACGACCTCGGCGGATCGAACCGCCTGCGGCTGGAGCGGCGGCGCGGACGGCAGCGTCTCGCTGCCGATCACGTTGTTGCTCCGCCCGAAGCCCGTCAAGCCGTAGAGGAGGACGGCCGACGGCGCCTGGTAGGAGCGCCCCACGATGAGCTTCGTCACCAGGTTGTCGTGCCAGCGGTACGCCGCGGAGGCCCGCCAGGACGCCTGCGCATCCCAGTGGTTGGGCTTGTCGAGCCGGACGTTCGCCGAGAGGTGGAGCCCCTCCAGCCACGGAGGCCCGCTCACCTGGATCTGCGCGAAGGCCCCGCTCGTCGAGAGCATCGCGGCGCGCAGATCCGCGCCTGCTACCAGGTCGACCTCGTCGCCGCTCGCGTGGCCGCCGACCTCGGCCCGGTAGATCTCCGTGTAATACAGCACGTCGGCGAGATCGACGATGGAGTCCGCCCCGCCGCTCACGGTGATCGCCTCGGACAGCGACGCGTCGACGCGCGCCCCCATCTGGAGCGTGGTCGACGCGAAATTGCGGCGGAACGAGGTCGCGCGGACGCCCGTGAGGAACAGCTCCTCCTCCCGGGTCGGCGCGCCGCGCGAGACGCCCGCCGAGAGCTGCGTCGCGAGGCGCGGCGTCCACGCCTTGTCGTGATGGACGCTCGCCCACGCGTTCTGGAGCGAATGCCGAGAGGCTTGGGTGAGCGCGGAGTTGAGCTGGAACTCCCCCATGGAATCGAGCCGCTGGACGCCCCCCTGGACCTTCAGGCTGCCCAGCGCGCCGGCCTCGACGCTCAGCTGGGCGTAAAAGCTCGAAGGCGCGGCGATGTCGTCCCGGCTCTCATCGGCGAACAGCGGCGCGTACGCCGGGAGCTCCGGGCGCTGCCCGGGGAACGTACGCTCGATCCGGAGCCCCGAGCGATCCGTGCGGTCGAAGCCGTACGCGGCGAGGACGCCGACGCCGCCCGCCGCCTGCTGCGCCAGGAGGGTCCCGCCGTAGCCAGGCTGCTCCGAGATCCAGTTGCCTCGCGCCGACACCTCCGCCCCCGAGGCGCCGCCGCGGGCGTCTCGCGTGATGACGTTCACCGTGGCGAGGAAGGCGTTGGCCCCGTACAGCGCTGATAAAGGCCCCTTGGCGATCTCGACGCGCTCGACGCACTCGATCGGAATGTACTCCGGCCCGAGGAGCGCCGTCAGATCGGGCTGGAAGATCACGGAGTGCCCGTTGATCATCACCTTGACGATCCGCGAGCCCGCGCGGAGCCCGCCGGTCACGCCCCGCACGCCGACCGAGGGGAGCACCAGGTCCTCGATCACGTACAGCCCCGGGGTGTTCGCGAGCACCTCGGCGAGCGAGCGCCACCCGCGCGTCCTGATCTCTTCCTTGCCGATGACCACCAGGTTCGCGGCGGCGATCGAGCGATCCTCCGCCGCACCGCCGCTCGCGGTGACCACCTGGACGTTGAGCAGCTCCTCCAGCGACATCTGCGCCAGGGCGTCCGTCCCCTGGATCGATATCGCCGCCCGCGAAGGCGGGCCGCCGGCCGGCTGCGCGCCCGCGCCGCTCGCCGCGCCGCCCACGAGCGCCGCCACGCCCACCGCGACTCGAACCGGAACCGCGCGACGCGTCATGATCCCACCTCACGAGCTCGGGTCACCGGTTCCGGAGGAGCGGACACCTGGGCTGCACGCAATCGAAGATGGCGATATCCCGGAACGACCGCTGCTCGATCGTCCAGTGCGCGACCTTCATGAGCACATCGCCCCGGGGATCGAAATCACAGCTGCCGGAGGCGCCCTCATAGTCGATGGGCTCGCCCCGCGCGATCCGCGCGATCGCCTCCGCGAACCCAGCCTCGCCGGGGCGGACGACGGCCCCGGCG
Organism: Sorangium cellulosum So0157-2; assembly: GCF_000418325.1. Lineage (GTDB taxonomy): Bacteria > Myxococcota_A > Polyangia > Polyangiales > Polyangiaceae > Sorangium > Sorangium cellulosum_D. Next base: position 8,328,688 of record NC_021658.1, on the reverse strand, counting down.
GGCTCGTTGATCTGCATCAGCGCATCGCGGATCTGCGCGGGGGCCACGTCGGTCGGGTCATCGAGCCTCGCGGACGCGACGAGCGACGCCAGCATGAGCACGGCCGCAGCGTCGTAAGCGACCGCGTCGAACGCCCCGATCTCGACCGCGCCGGCGACCCCCAGCGCGTGGACGAACGCCTCGCCCGACGGCCCCGGCTCGAACAGGACCGGCGACGTCCCCTCCTGCCCGTCGGCGGCGCCCCCGAGCCCCTCGATCACCTGCGCGCGCCGGAACGTGTCATGGTGCAGCAGCGGAATGGGGGCGCTGTAGTTCTTCGTCACGTTGATGTTGTGACCGGAGTTGGACGCGTCGATGACGACGTCCGGGGGGCCCCGGCGCGCGGCCTCGCCGATCGTGTTGCCTTCCTCGTCGGTCAGCTCCGTGACGTCGTCGACGAGGCGATTGAGCTCGTCCGCGAAGTTGTAGTCGGTGGGCACGCCCCCGGGGCCGCTCGGCACGTAGAAGATGCCCTCGATGACCGGCGCGGGCGCGTCCTCGCGCACGGCCTCGGCGGCGGCGGCGAGGGCAGACACGTAGCCGACGCCGAAGGCGTTCTTCGTTCCGAGGACGGAGATCTTGAGGTCGTCCTTGTCGGCGATGCCCTTCTTCATGAGGATGTTCATGATCACCCGCGTCTGGGGCAAGGCGCTCATGGAGGTGCGGAACACCCACCCCTCCTCGTCGCGGCGCGCCGCCCGCACGAGCGGGTCCTCGCTCCGGTCGTCCGGGTCGTTCAGGAAGGGCGACGAGGCCGCCATCGACACGGTGGGGACGCCGAGCCGCCGCGCAGGATCGGGGTCGTAGATCAGGCTCGCCACGCCCTCGGTGTTCGGGCTGGAGTCGAGCACGAGCGCCTTCGCCCCGCCCGAAACGAGCTCCTGCGCCAGCGAGATGGCCAGCGATCTCGTGTTCTTGGAGTCCCGCAGCGCGAAGTCGAAGGCCAGGTCCTCGTCGCCCGCGCGCTCGAGCGCGACGTTCATCTGGTCCTGCGCCATCGCGATGGCCGAGTACCAGTTCGGGTTGGCGATGTCGCCGGTCCGGTCGACGATCCCCCCGAGCTGGAGGACGTTCTTCGCCCCGGGCTCCTCGCCCGAGCATCCTGCCAGGGCGGCGGCGAGCATGAGGATCGACAGGTTCCGCATGGTGTCTCTTCAGCGCGTGACGCTGCGACGGAGCGTCGCCGGATGCCGCCAAACCCAAGGGATGGTGACCCGGCGTACCGCCGTCCAGCGGTCGCTGTTACCCCCCCCGATGTCCCCCTAAGGACCCGATCTGTGCACATACACAGTTCATGGGCGCGCGGCAAGCGGTTTCCGTCCGTCCCACGCGCCGGGCGGCGAGCCCTCCGCAGGGTCACGCGACGCCGCCTACAGCGGGGTGAACGTGCACGCCCCGCCGGCGCAGACGGCCCTGGACGCCAGGCACGCAGGCGTGCCGTAGGGGCAGCCCATCCTCCGATGCTCGCGGCATACGGTCGCGTTGAGGTGGGAGATGACGCGCCTCATCTGCTGGACGCCTGCCCGGTGGATCACCTCGCCGCAGGTGCCGCCGCAGTCGGTGCTCGTATCGACCATGACGCAATCGTTGTCGGTAGCGCATGCCCGGTGAGCGGCCCGGACGCGCTCCACCTGGCTGGATGCGTGGGCATGCCACCGCTGACAGACCCGCCAATCCACCTCCCGCTCGTCCTCCGCGACTTCCATCGTGTCGGCGAAGCCCGCGATCACCAGCGAGAAGGAAGCCACGGCAAGGAGCGCAGAGGTTCCCAGGCGAATCCGGATCGTATTCATGCTGCCTCCATCGCGCGCGCGCTCGTCTTCGCCGGCGATGCGGGAGAATCGCGCGGGCACTCGCTTGTCATGGAGCTCCATCCGCGGGAACGGGAGGCGTTCGACGCAGCGACGCGCGAGCGCCTGACGAGCGCCGCCGCCGCCGCGCGTGGTCGGTCGGGCCGACGCCCCGCTCCACGCGCTCACGGGCGCGCCGCCGCCGATGGGCACGCTGGCGCACACTTCCTCGCTCCCGCGCGGGTTGCGCGCCCTCCCCGCCGTGAGGGGCACCCCTGGTGATCCTGCACGTGTAGCTCCATGAGAGACCATGGCGTGGACACCGGGTCCGGAGGAGAGCTCATGAAATTTCCGATCGCTCCTGGGTTGGGGTTGATGGTCCTGGTCGCCGGCATGACCGAAGCCGGACCGTCCCTGGCCATACCGAACCCGGCGTCGGTCTTCTGCGAGGAGGTCGGCGGGCGATCGATCATCGTCCGCGAGCCTGGTGGAGACGTCGGCATCTGTCGTTTCTCCGATGGCTCCATCGTCGAGGAGTGGACGCTCTTTCGCGCCGTGCGATCGCGCGAGGGGGGCAAGGCCCTGCGCGAATTCGTGAAGTCCACGGCCGCGCCGCTCCCGGGGGCTCATGCCACCTGGGCTGAGCAGCGATGTGCTGCCGCTGGCGGGCAGGCGCAGACGTGGTCCAGTGTCGGATCCCCCAGCGTGTCGGTGGCGATGTGCTCGTTCGACGACAGAACCGCCATCGGCGCCTGGACGTTGTTCGGCGGAAGATACCGTTACCCGGTGCTCGCCGCGGTGCTCTCCGGCGGCCGCTGAAATCGCCTCCGCGGCAGCCGCCGTTGGCCTTGGCCGCCGCGGCTACGCCGCGCCTCACGAGGCGGCGAGCGCGACGCCTCCGGCAGCGCGTCCGCCGCGCCCCCTCCACGCGCCCCCGACCCCCGGAAACGTGGCGACTGCCGCCGGAGTCAGACGGATCGACCCTATGGCGCTGGGCAGCATTTGGGCCTTGCGGCGCAGAGCCGATCCGTGAGATTGTTCGTGGGGCAGGACACAAATGGCGACGAGCTAAACAGACCTGATCGGGCCGCTTCGGGTGACCACTCGACCGATAGGTCCGGCCGGCGCCATCACCTGCCTTGGCTTCGCCAGGCTCTTGGCTCGCCCAAGCTATCGTCCGCATCCGTCACCCCAGACTCGCGGTCGTGTTGCCCGCGGCTTGGACGACCATTCCGGCTTGACAGTTCATCGCTCGCGCAAGCTGGCGCGAGTTGGGCGAGCTACCCGGGAGGCGCGCCCGACGGCGCGCTCCCGCGAAACATGGAGGTATAGATGGAAACGACGGCGTTTCGTTTGATACTCGAAGCCACTATCGACTGCGCGAAGCGCAGCCTGCGAACGATGCCGGACTGCACGTACCGCGAGTATTGTTCGTGGATCCTGGACGCGGACGACTCGCTCCGGGACCGGTGGCTCCAGCTTGTCGGCGTCAACGGGGTGATCCGGCTGACCGTGGGCTTGCTCGACGGCATCGTTCGCGGCAATGAATGGGGGCGTCTCGCAGGCTACGCGGCCAGCATCAACGTTCAGCAGACGTACGAGGTCGTGTCGGACAACCTGGCGATCGGCCTCGCCCACCCGAGGGAAGGCGACGACCAATTCGCGACGCGGCGCGCGCTGCTGCGCGCGTTCGACGGCGCGATGATCGAGCGGCTCAAGGGCTCACCGCGTTCCGCGCAGCAGCTGCTCCTACCTGTCGAGCCGATGGCGCGCCGCATCTCGGCGTTCGAGCAGAGCCTCAGCCCTGACAAGCATCGAGCGCTCACCGACGCCTTCCTGTCCGAGCGCGCTGGGGTGTCGCGCGAGGAGCTCGAGTATTCGCTGTGGCCGAGCCTGATCGCGAACGTCGAGACGACGTACGACCTCGCCAGGACGACCGCCTCCTGCCGCATGGGCGAGATGGTCACGCAGGGGCTGATCTCTCGCTACGAGGGGGTCGACAGCCTCCTGGAAGAGCCACGCATGACGTTCTCTGAGCGGCTGCGCGCGAGCACCGGTGCGATCATGGTCATCCCCACGCTGGCCTACTACGTGGCCGTGCTGGCCGAGATGATCAGGCCTAGCTCGGGGCTGTCCACCGCGATCGACGAGGGGCTCCTGACCAGCGCGTTGCATGACGCTGCCCTGCAGGTGCGGCTGCTCAACGACGTGGGCCCACGCCTCCTGGCGCAGACCGACGGGGAGCGCCGGGTCCTCATGGACAGCCTGAAGTCCAGCGCCGCCCGCTCTGACGCGCGGACGCTCGACGCGCTGCTGCTCGAGTCATTGAAAGAGTGGGCGCCGCTGTTCACACGTATACGAAAAGATGTCCTGCACAGGGAGTTCAACCTCTGCGTACACGACTACAGCACGGACGTCGCTGATGCGCTGCCGGTGTTCGAGGAGGAGCTCGCCTGCGCCGCGCGGGAGTACCACCGGTCTCGCGCTCGCCTGACAAGCAGCACGAGCGAGATCGACGCACTGCTCGGCGACGCGGCCGTGGGCCGGCTCATCCGCCGCTTCGTCGAGTTCCACGAGACGCTCTACATGCGGGATTACGACGACCCGCTGGGTGAGTATGCCGTCTGAGCAGCCCGAAGGAGCAAGCACCGATGATCCATGTATATCCCCCCGGTCCGCGTGGTCGTCCTATCATCGGCTCGACCCTCGAATTCATGTACGCTTGCCTCCCGTTCGTCTCCGAGCTCGCTCGCTACGGCGACCTGACGCACTTCAAAATCGGGCCCATTGACGCGTACCTGCTGAACAGAGCGGAATACGTGCATGACGCGCTCGTCAAGCGGGGGAACATCTTCTACAAGGACAGGCTGATGGAGCTCGCCAGCAAGAAGTTCCTCGGCGCGCCGCTCGTGCTGAGCAACGGCGAGTCGCGTCGCCGCAAGCGCAAGCTGCTCCAGCCCGCCTTCAACCACAGGCGGCTGGAGGGCCACATGGCGATCATGACGCGGCAGGCCGATCTGCTGATCGAGCGCTGGCGGCGCGCCGACGAGGTGGTCGCCGAACGCGAGATGATGGCGACCACGCTGAGCATCGTCTGCGAAGCGATCCTGGGCTCCGACGTATCGGAGCACATCGACGCGATCGCCGAGGCGATGGCCCTCTTCCAGAAGACACTCGCGCTCGAGCTGCGCGGAGCCATCGTCGTCCCCGACTGGCTGCCCATAAGGCACAAACGCGAGATGAAGCGCGCGATCCGGATCCTCGACAGCGTGGCCCGCCAGATGATCGCCCGGCGCCGCGAGCGAGGGGGAGACGGCGGTGATCTGCTCTCGATGCTGATCGACGCGACAGGAGACGACGGCGCATCGATGAGCGATGGGGACGTGCGCGACGAAGTGCTGGCCATACTCATGGCTGGGCATGAGACGACAGCAAACCTGCTCACGTGGGCGCTCTACCGGCTGGCGCGTTGTCCGGAAGTAGCAGAGAAGCTGCAGCGGGAGGTCGACGAGGTGCTGCAGGGCAGGACGCCCACGCTGGCCGACCTTCCGCGCCTCGGCTATCTCGACATGCTCGTGAAAGAGACGCTGCGCGTGTACCCGCCCCTCTGGCTCACCAGCCGCTCGCCCATCGAGGACGTCACGTTCGGCAACTACACGGTTCGCGCCGGCAGCATCGTGTTCATCTGCCCGTACCTGATCCACCGCGACCCGCGATACTTCGAGGCCCCTGAGCGGTTCCTCCCGGAGCGGTTCGAGGTCGGCTACGAGAAGTCGCTCCCCCCGCTCGCTTACCTGCCGTTCGGCGCAGGGCCGACCGTCTGCATCGGCCAGCACTTTGCGACCATGGAGGCAAAGGTCGTCCTCGCCAGGATCGCGCAGAGCTACACGGTTCGTTTATCCCGGGACGGCGATATCACGCCGCGTGCCCCGGTGACGCTCCAACCGTCCAGGCCCGTCGAGTTGACGATCGCGCGACGACCGACGCGTGACTTCGCATAATCTCGCTCGCTCTCCCCGGGCCCGCGATGCTCGTCCGAGGGACCCTCAGGCTTGGCGGCTCGCCTTAGCGTCGAGGATCCGCTTCAGGTTGTCGAAGTAGCGCTCGTTGACGCGCAGGAGATACCACCGGAAGACAGGTCCGGTGAGCCTGAAGAGCAGCCCGTCGGCGCGGACGGGCGCGAGCATGCGGACCCGCGTCCCGCCGTCCGCCGCGGTGAAGCGGTACTCGGCCTCGAAGCGGACCGGGCCGGAGCTCGTCTCCAGGCGGAACATCTTCGGCCGGTCATGTGCGGTTACCGCGAAATCGATGTCGAAGCGGTGCCCCATGAGCCTGCACCGCTGCCGGTACTTGGTGCCCACGCCGTGCGCGGTCGTGGACATGATCGTCGTCCCGAGCACGGATTCCCACCAGTCCGGGTCGTTGCGCGGATCGGTCATGTAGTCGAACGCCACGTCTTGCGGGCAGGCGACGACGCGGCTGACGTCGACGTACAGGGCGCTCATCACGCCCTCGCGAGGTCAAGGCTTCTGGGCACGAGCCTGCTTCTGTTGCTCCCCATTCATCATCCCGATGCAGAAGGCGAGCGCGGCGCGCAGGTTCCGCTGCGTGGGGATCTGCGACAGGTCCAGTCCGAGCTGGACCATCGTCATCGCCACGTTCGGCTTGATGCCCGCCACGACGCCCTCGGCGCCGAGCAGCCGGATCGCGGTCACGAGCTGGATGATGTTGCTGGCCACGCTCGAATCGACGATATCGACGCCTGTGAGGTCCAGGATCGCATAACGCGCCTGCTTGTCGACGATGCGCGTGAGCAGCGCGTCCAGGACATCGGCGGTCCGCATGCTGTCGACGACGCCGACCAGCGGCAGCGTCAGCACCCCGTTCCACACCTCGATGATCGGCGTGGACAGGTTGCGGATGACCTCCTGCTGCCGCTGGATCTGCATGAGCTTGCTGCGAACATCGTCCTCGGCTCTCCGCAGCTCGGTGATGTTGAGCGTCAGCCCCGCCACCATCTGAATGGCGCCATCGGCGTCGAGCACGGGGGAGAACCAGCTCTCCCAGTGCATGTCGTGCGCGCTGTTGTACGCGTGCATCTGCTTCCCGGTGAGGGCCTGCTTCAGGTTCTCGGCGATCTCTGTGCCGGCGTAGACCTGGAAGACGTCCATCCCGAGCAGCGCACCCCGCTTGACGCCGGCCTGCTCGATCCCCCTGCCGTCATGGTAGATGAAGGTCCCCTGCGGATCGACCGCCCAGACACCGATGTCCATCTGGTCTGCGATGCAGTCGAGGAGCTTGGCCTTCATCCTCGCCATCGATACGCCGTCCGTGGTGCCGCCTCCGGCCCGCCGGAGCGACCCGTGGATGGCGTCCCCCTCGGGCGACCGGCGCACGCTGTACGACATCGGCGTGTAAGCTCCCCGGCCGTCCTGCACCCGCACGTCGAGCTGCACGGGATCGCCACCGCTCCGCAGCCGGGCAAGGGCGGCCTCGACGGCGTCGCGCTCCTCGGAATGGACGAGGGCCAGGAGCGACGTCTCCTGATCCGGCGCGAGCCCCAGCGCCTGCCGCAGGCTGTCGGTGCAATGCAAGAGCTCGCCGTCGAGCGTCGCGACGAAGAGCATCTCTGGGCAGGAGGCGAAGAACGACCGGAGCGACTCTGTCGCTGAGGAGTTGCTTGGGGGCACTGGCTTGTTGCCCTGCAGGAAACCAATGAAAACCTGGAATGTCAAGGCGGGGCTCACAGCTGCGTGGACGGACGTGAGATTCGCTGTGCACGTTGCCGCTCCTTCGAGAGCGACCTGCGTCGCCAATTTCTCCACATGTCGAGAGTCCACCTTCGTCCAACGACATCCGGAGCGTCGCGCCCGACGTCGCGCCCTGTAGCCGCAGGGAGGGCAGGTTTGCGGCCGACGAAGGCGCCTCTCGGACGCTCTTGCACGAGGGCGGAGACGCAGGACGATGGTCGATCGTCTCTGCCTGCCACCCGCCTTCATGGATCCCTCTGACCACCGCCATCACGATGCGGCGAGCGCGGCGGCGACGCCGGAGGAGAGCGGCACGCGCGGCCGCCAGCTCGTGGCGGCGCGAAAGCGGCCGGGATCGCCGACGAGCCACGGAAGCTCATCGGCGCGCGGCGGACGGGCGCCGAAGTCGAGGAGGGACTCCGGCGCGCCGAGCTGCCGCGCGACCTCGAGGCAGACCTCGCGCACGCTCGTGGGGCGCCCCGAGCAGACGTTGTAGGCCGCGCCGAGCTCGAGCCCCGCCGTCGTCGCGCCGAGCAGCAGCGCCTCCACGACGTCGTCCACGAAGGTGAGATCGCGGAGCTGCGTGCCGGGGGTGAGGTCGACGCGCTCCCGCGCGCGGAGCCGGGCCGCGAGGTACGGGATCAGGCGATGGGGCGCCTCGCCAGGGCCGTAGACGCCGAAGAGGCGGAGCGTCACGAGCGGCACCGAGAGCGCCCGCGCCACGGCGCGCCCGTAGTCGTGCGCGGCGGCCTTGGCGGCGCCGTAGAGGTCGGCGGGCGCGCGCGCCGCGCCCTCGCCGACGAGCTGCCCCTCGACGACCGCGCTGTACTCCGAGCACGAGCCCGTGAAGACCACGCGCGCCCCGCCCCAGCGGGCGGCGGCCTCCAGCGTCGCGACGAGCGCCCCGACGTTGCCCTCGAGGAGCGCGTCCGGCGCGCGCTCCCTCGGGTTCACCCCGGCCGACGCGAGGTGGAAGACCGCATCCGGCGGCGCGTCGCCGACCGCATCGAGGAGCGCGTCCCGCGTCAGGCGCTCGAGCGGGAGCCGCCGGAGACGCTCGCCCGGCGCGGGGCGCGAGAGGCGCGCCCACCCCGAGGGCCGCGCGGGCGCCGCCGCGACGACGTCGCACCCGCCCGCGAGGAGCCGCCGGACGAGCGCCGAGCCGATGAAGCCGGTCGCGCCCGTGACCACCGCCTTGCCGAGCCTCACGCGAGCCCCGTGGCGAAGCGGAGCTGCTCCTCGACGAGGGAGCGCGCGCGCCCGCGATCCTCCAGGTAGCGCGCGTACCACGCGCTCGTGAGCTGGATGGCGCGATCGGTGTCGAGCAGCGGACGCCAGCCGAGCCGGGATCGCGCCTTGCTGCAGTCGAGCCGCAGCGCGCCCGCCTCGTGGAGCCGCTCGCCGTCCGAGGGCTCGGCCAGATCCAGCGAGCCCCGCCCGAGCGCGCGGACGATGGCCTCCGCGAGCCGGTGCACCGTCGTCGGCTCGGCGTCGTCCGGGCCGAAGTTCCAGGCGCCGCTGTACCCCGCCGGATCGTCCCAGAGCCGGCGCGCGAGGAGGAGGTACCCCGAGAGCGGATCGAGCACGTGCTGCCAGGGGCGCACGGCGCGCGGGTGCCGGATGCGCGCGGGCTCGCCCGCGGCGACGCTCCGGACGATGTCCGGCACGATGCGGTCCTCGGCCCAGTCGCCGCCGCCGATGACGTTCCCGGCGCGCGCGGTCGCGAGCGCCACCTCGCGCCCGTAGAACGACCGCCGGTAGGCCGCGGCGACGAGCTCGGCGCAGGCCTTGCTCGCGCTGTACGTGTCGTGGCCGCCGAGGGCGTCGGTCTCGCGGTAGCCCCAGACCCACTCGTGGTTCTCGTAGCACTTGTCCGTCGTCACCACGACGACGACCCGCACCGACGGGAGGCGCCGCGCCGCCTCGAGCACGCGCGCCGTCCCGAGGACGTTCGTCGCGAAGGTCTCCAGCGGCCGCGCGTACGATCGCCGGACGAGCGCCTGCGCCGCGAGGTGCAGCACGATCTCCGGCCGGGCCTCGGCCATCGCCCGCGCGAGGGGCCCCTCGTCGCAGATGTCGCCGAAGATCGAGGTGACCCCGTCGCCGATCCGCGCGTCGGCGAAGAGGCTCGGCGCGCCCTCCGGCGGGAGCGCGTAGCCGGTGACGTGCGCGCCGAGCAGGCGCAGCCATGCGGTGAGCCAGGAGCCCTTGAACCCCGTGTGCCCGGTGACGAACACGCGGCGGCCCGCGTAGAAGTCGAGGTGCTCGCTCATGACCACGTCCTCCAGGGCGCGCGCCCCTCGTCCCAGAGCCGCTCGAGGAGGCGCTTGTCGCGCAGGGTATCCATCGGCTGCCAGAAGCCCTCGTGCTGGTAGGCCATGAGCTGCCCGTGGGCGGCGAGCCGCTCGAGCGGCTCGCGCTCGAGCGGCGTCGCGTCGTCGCACTCGAGGTACTCGAGCGCGCCGGGCTCGAAGACGAAGAAGCCTCCGTTGATCCACCCCGCCTCGGCCTGCGGCTTCTCGGCGAACGCCGCGACCTCGCTGCCCCGGAGCTCGAGGACGCCGAACCGCGCCGGCGGGCGGACCGCGGTGATCGTCGCGAGCTTGCCGTGGGACCGGTGGAAGGCGACGAGCTTCGCGATGTCGATGTCCCCGACCCCGTCGCCGTAGGTGACCATGAACGGCTCCCGCCCGAGCACGCGGTCGAGCCGGCGGATGCGCCCGCCCGTCTGGGTGTGGAGCCCCGTGTCGATGAGCGTCACCCGCCAGCTCGGGCAGTGGACGCCGAGCGCGTCGACCTCGCCGCTCCGCAGGTCCACCGTGAAGTCCGCGCGGCGCGTCCGGAGCCCCGCGAACCAGTCCTTGATGACGTCGCCCTTGTAGCCGCAGGCCACGACGAAGTCGTCGAAGCCGTGGGCGGCGTACATCTGCATGATGTGCCAGAGGATGGGCTGGCCCCCGATCTCGACCATCGGCTTCGGCCTGTCGGCGGTCTCTTCGCTGAGCCGGGTGCCGAGGCCGCCGGCGAGCAATACGGTCTTCATCGCTGAACCTCCTGTGCATGGCGGGTCTGCGCCGCGAGCGCGCGGCGCACGGCGCCGGCGACCGCGGGGTCGTCGGCAAAGGCCCACGAGAGCGGCTCGTGGGTCACGGTCGCGTCGCTCGCGACGTGGAAGAACAAGAGCGCCTTCACCGCGGGGTGGCGCTCGGCGAAGCCCGTCAGCGCCTCCTCGTACCAGCGGGCGCGATCCCCGCCGGCGGCGAGCGTGCCGAGCTCGGCGATCATCATCGGCTTGCCGAGCGGCGCGAGGCGCTCGTAGTGGCGCGCGAAGAGCTCCTGGAACGAGGTCCACTTGGACCAGCGGACGGCGGTCCCGTAATTGAGGACGCCCGTCGCGACCCAGTCGGTCCACGCGTCGCCCGGGTAGTACTCCCAGTAGTTCTCGTACGAGACGCTCGGCGCCCACACCCAGAGGACGTTCGCCGCCCCCGCGGCGCGGAAGCGCCCGACGACGTGCCGCCACGCGCGGATGAACTCCCGCGGGTCCGGGTTGTTCGCCGGCCCCCACGGGTAGCGGTAGCCGTCGTTCATCTCGTGCGCGAAGCGGAGGAGGATCGGGTGCCCGTACTCCGCCGCGGCCTTCGCCCAGCGGTCGACGTAGACGTCGTACGTGCCGTCGGCGATGTCGGTGAGGCCGCCCTGGTCCCGCGTCGCCGCCGGGCGGAGCGACGCGTCCAGGTGCTGGAACGCGCTGAGCCAGGGCTCCCACGTGATGACCGGCACCGAGCCCACGGCCCAGATGGCCCGCGCCGCCCGGCTCGGGAACGCCTGGTCCGCGCCGTCGCCCCAGGCCGCGTAGATCTGCGTGAGGAGGAGCGTCTGGCCCACCGCCGCCTCGAGCGCGAGGTACCCGCTGACGTCGCGCGGCAGCCCGCCGTCGTGCGCGCCGTAGAGGAGGCGCGCCGGGGCGCGGAGGTCGTCCAGCCTCCGCGACGCGAGCTCCGTGGACAGGCGGGCGAGCCGCGCGTCGCGCTCGGGGCCGGCGGTCCAGGAGAGATCCGCCGTGGCCACGGCCGCGCTCGCCGTGCCGAAGAGCGACGAGAGCCAGGTCTCGGCGGGCGCCCGGCCGTAGGTCGAGAAGAGCACCGCGAGGGCGGCTCCGGTCGTGGTGGCAGCTGTCAAGGCGACGCGGTGGGAGCGCTTCATCGTGATCCTCCGAGGGGGGTCGTGGCGGTCGTGGTGGTCGTGGCCTCGAGCGCGGGGAGCCGCTCCCAGGGGTCGATCGCCGCGCACCCGCCGCGCCGCGCGGCCCAGGCGATCGCCCCGCTCATCGACGCGGCCCCGAGCGCGCCGAAGAGGACCATCGCCCAGTAGGCCTCCGCGTCGCTCCAGCGCTCGGCGAGCCCGTGCGCGGAGGTGCGGAGCCAGAGGCTCGCGCCGATCGTGACGAGGAACGAAGCGACGACGAGGAGGTGCGGCCACGCGAGCGGCAGGAGCCGGCCGCCGAGCCCGCGCTTGGGCGTGGGCACGTAGCGGACGAGGCGCTTCGCGACCGCCAGCACCACCCCGAGCGTGTAGATGGGGAACGCGGCGAGCTTGAGGAGGAGGGCGCGCCAGTGGAGGCCGCCCTCCGTGGCGCGGTCGCAGAACCACCGCTGCCCGTAGACGTGGAGCGCGACCGCGGCCGCGACGACGGGGGCGCCCGCGGCGACGAACCCCGCCGGATCCGCGTGCATGGGCCAGCAATCGCCCCAGAGCGCGGCGAGCGGCAGGGCGAGGTACGTCAGCGTGGCGGGGCCCGTGAGGTAGTACGTGCCGATGGCCACGTAGGAGAGCCGCTGGCGCGCGCTGAGCTGGAAGAAGCGCGGCACGACCTCGGCGAAGAGCGCGTCGACCGCGCCGGCCGCCCACTTGAGCTGCTGGCCGAAGTACCCGCCGAGGTCGTCGGGCACGAGCCCGCGGCTCACGATCTCCGGGACGTAGACCGAGCGCCACCCCGCCGCGTGGAGCCGGATGGAGGTCATCAGATCCTCCGCGAGCCCCACGGCGTGCCCGCGGATGGACGCGAGCGCGGCGCGGCGGAAGGTGCAGTTGGCGCCGATGGCGACCGCGCAGCCGAGCCCGTGGAGCCCGAGCTGCATCGGCCCGTAGAACCCGTAGGTCTGCTCGGCCGCGCCGCGGGCGATCGGGGAGTCGGCCTGGTTGTAGTAGCCCTGCGAGACCTGCACGAAGCCCACGCGCGGGTCGTCGAAGTGCCCGAGGACGCGGTCGAAGAGCTCCGGGAACGGCAGGTGGTCCGGGTCGAGGACCAGGACGAAGTCCTCGGTGGTCCGCGCGAGGGCCGCGTTGATCTTGCCGGCCTTGGCGCCCGGGACGCCGCTCGAGTCGAGCCACACCGCGCCGTGCCGCGCGGCGAGCGCGCGGAAGCGCGGGTCGCCCGTGCCGTCGAGGAGGTACGTGCGGTGCGGGTAGCGGACGCGGGCGAGCGCCGCGAGGGTCGCCTCGAACATCGCGATGGGCTCGCCCGGCGCGGCCGTGGTGAAGACCGCGACGGAGAGCCCTTCGGGCGCCGGGCGGTGCTCGACGCGGTCCAGCGCGAGGTAGCCGATCCAGGCGAGGACGATGCGGCCGATGCCGTACCAGACCGCGATCGACAGCGCGACGAAGGCCGCGAGGTGGGCGACGTGGCGCTCCTGGAACCAGAAGCTCGCGAAGCCGGCGACCCCCACGAGCCCGAAGGCCACGATCGCCCGGACGATCATGCGATCGACGAGCCGCACGGGCGCGGCCGACGACCACCGGAAGAGCTCCGGATCAAAGCGGGAGCTCGAGACGAATCGACGCGTCATGGAACCGGTAATAGAGCTGGTGGTTGTGGTGGTAGGTGACGCCCACGCGGGCGCCGCCGAGGTCGAGCGAGGCGCCCGCGCGGAGGTCGACGTAGGCGCCGTCGACGCGCGAGGTGACGCCCCAGGCGAGCGCGGTCGGATCGAGCTCGCTCCCCTGCACGGCGACGTCGCCGCTCGCGTCGACGCGGAGCTTGCCGAGCGAGAGCGCCGCGACGACGATGGGCCCGTGGCGGCGCGCGCCGAGGGGGGTGAAGTACGGCGCGTAGGCCTGCGCCGCGAGCGACCAGCGCGAGCGCGAGGTGTCGGCCCAGGCCGCCCCCCACCCGGCCTTGAGGCTCAGCGCGCCGCGCAGGACCGGCGCCACGGCCCAGCCGTAGGCCGTGAGGCCGCGGTTGCTGTCGGAGTACCAGCGCCCCTCGCCGCGGAGCTCTCCGCCCCAGCCGTTCCAGTCGTCGACGGCGAGCGCGCCGCCCGCCGCGGTGACGAAGACGTGCTCGCGGATCGCCGCGTGGGTGTCGAGCAGCTCGTCGCGGCGCGCCGAGGCGCGGAGCCGCACAGGCGACAGCCACCGCCCCTCGATCGCTGCGCTCCCCGACAGCCGCGCGCTGCCGTCCGCCCAGATCCGCCCGAGGCCCGTCGCGCTGACGTCGAGGTCGGCCCGGGCCGGGCGGAAGAGGAGCCCCACGAGCCCGCCCACCGCGTAGGCCGGCGTCGCGCTGCCGCCGAGCTCCGTCGTCTCGCGCGGGGCGCGCGGGTACCAGAGGCCGACCGCGCGGAGCTGCAGCTGGAGGCTCGCCGCCGGCCAGAACGACACCCCGGCGCGCTGCGACAAGCGATCGAGCGGCTGCGTGTCGAAGAAGGCGCGGGTCTCGAGCTCGAGGCGCGGGGCGAGCGCCGCGTCGAGCTGGGCGCGCAGGAGGCCGGCGTCGCGCGCCGCCTCGCTCTGCGCGGGGACCCGCGCGAGGAGGGCCTCCGCCGCCCCGTGATCGGCCATGGCAAGCCGCTCCTGCGCCTCGGCGATGTACCGCCAGTCGCCGGGGAGCGGGCGCGGCGTGGCGCCGGCGGCGCCCGCGTCCACGAGCGCGGCGGCGACGATGCAGCAAGAAGCGAAGGCGGCGAGGCGCATGGCAAGGAAGGGGGACATCTCGTCCCGGTCGCCCCCAAGGGGCCGCCTCCGCCTCCGGACGGCTCACCGGGGCGCACGAAAAGGATCGTGAGCCGTCTCGGGCCCCTGCCGGTCCTTTGGTGCAGCGCTGTGCCCGACCGCATCGAAGCCGCTCCGTCCCGCAGCGCCGAGCCTCGGCTCGGCGACCTCGCCGCCTCCCGTCGCGGAGACCGCCATGGCTAGCGGATCCCGCTCGCCGCTCCCGCACGCCGCGAGCCGCGCCGGCCCCTCGCCGGGCGGCGGACAGCTCGTCGCGCTGCCGGTGGAGCGCGACGACGCCGAGCTGCTCCGCCGCCTCCAGCGCGGCGATCCCTGGGCCAAGGCGGTCCTCTTCGAGCGCTACGGCGCCCTCGTCGAGCGCATCGCCCGCCGCATCCTCGGGGCCGAGCGGCACACGACGTTCGCGGACGTCGTCCACGACGCCTTCGTGTCCGCCTACGCGAGCGTCCACCAGGTGAGCGACGCGGCGGCGCTGACGTCGTGGATGAGGTCGGTCGCGGTCCACACCGCGTGCAAGAGCATCCGCCACCACAAGGCCCGGAGCTGGCTGCGCTTCTTCTCGCCCGAGGACCTCCCCGAGCCCCCGGCGCGCGGCGCCGACGCGGAGCTCCGGGAGGCCCACGATCGGACCTACCGGCTGCTCGAGTCGTTCCCGCTCGACGAGCGCGTCGCCTTCGCGCTGCGCTACATCGAGGGCATGGAGCTCACCGAGGCGGCGGCCGCCTGCGGCGTGTCGCTGGCGACGATCAAGCGGCGGATCGCCCGGGCCGAGGCGCGCTTCGTGAGCGCCGCCCAGCGAGACCCCGTGCTCGCGACCTGGATCGAGGAGGGCACCCGATGGAACCCGTGACACGACGCATCGAGACCCTCGGGTCCGAGGTGGCCCGCACCTCCGACCAGCGCGCCAGGCCGGGCGAGACGCTCGCCGCGGCGCGCGCGCGGCTCTTCGCCGCCGAGGCCGAGGCCCGGCCGCGCCGGGCGCGCCCCGCCGTCTGGGCCGCCGCGGCCGCCGCGCTGCTGCTCGCGGCGGGCGGCGCCGCGCTCTTCCGCACGGCCTGGGCGCCCGCGGGCGGTCCGGTCGCGGCCACCGCGCCCGCGCATGCCCCGGGCGCGGGCGCGCGGGTCGAGGCGCGCGACGCGCCCCTCGCCTTCACCTTCGCCGAGGGCACCTCCGTGCGGCTCGACGCAGCGTCCGCGCTGGAGGTCCTCGCGACCGACGCGCGCGGCGCGGAGCTGCGCGTGGAGCGGGGCGGCGCCGACTTCCACGTCGTCCACCGGAGCGACACGCGCTGGGTCGTCCACGCCGGTCCCTACGCGGTGCGCGTGACCGGGACGCGCTTCGAGGCGCGCTGGGCCCCCGAGGCGCGGCGGTTCACGCTCGCGCTCGCCGAGGGGAGCGTCGAGGTGACGGGCCCGGAGCTCGGGACGGCGCGGCTCTCGGCCGGCGACCGGCTCGACCTCACCGCGCCGCGCGAGCCCGCGCCGCGCGAGCCCGCGCCGAGCGGCGCCGCCGCTGCCCCCGCGTCCGGCGCGCCCGCGGCGGTCGCGGCGCCGCCCGGGGATCGCGACGCGCGCGCGCCGGCGCCCGGCGCGGCGGACGCAGCGCCGCGCTGGCAGGCGCTGGCGAGCGCGGGGCGCCACCAGGAGGCGCTCGCGGCCGTCGAGCGGCTGGGGCTCGACGCCGTGCTCGCGCGGGCCGCGCCCGACGAGCTCCGGCTGCTCGCCGACGCCGCCCGCTACGCGGGCCGCCCGCACGCCGCGCGCGCCGCGCTCCTCGCGCTGCGCCAGCGGCACGGCGCGCGCGGCGACGCGGCGTTCCTGCTCGGCAAGCTCGCCGCCGATCAGCTCGGCGATCCCGGCGACGCGCTGTCCTGGTTCGACACCTACCTCCGCGAGGCGCCGGGCGGCGCCCTGCGCGAGCAGGCGCTCGGACGCAGCCTCGAGCTCCAGCAGCGGCGGGATCGTGAGGCCGCGCGCCGCGCGGCGCTCCGCTACCTCGC
The DNA here is from genome assembly GCF_000418325.1 of Sorangium cellulosum So0157-2. Lineage (GTDB taxonomy): Bacteria > Myxococcota_A > Polyangia > Polyangiales > Polyangiaceae > Sorangium > Sorangium cellulosum_D. Next base: position 8,312,095 of record NC_021658.1, on the reverse strand, counting down.
CGAGTATCCCCGCGGCGCCTACGCGCCCCTCGCGCGCTCGATCGCGGATGCGCCCTGAGCTCCGCCCCGCGCGCCGCGCCGCCGCCCGCGCCGGCCTCCGCCTCGCGGCGATGCTCGGCGCGCTGCCGGCCCTCCTCGGCGTCGCGCGCGCGGCGCCCCCGCCGGCCGCGGAGGGAGCCGTCGCCAGCGCCAGCGCGCCCGCGCGGGCCACGGTGGCCCTCTCCGGCGACCCGGCGGACGCGACGTTCCAGCGGGTTCGCGACGAGCTCCTCGCGCTCGGCGTGCGCATCACCACCGGCGGCCCCGGGGAGGCCGACGCGCGCGAGGGCGCCGACGCGCGCGTCGTCGTCGCCCGCCGGCGCGCGACGATCGCCCTCGCCGCGCGGCACGGCGGCGGCGAGCTCGAGGTCGCCGTGCGCCGCGGCGATGGCCCCGAGGTCCTCGCCCTGGCCGCCGTCGAGCTGCTCCGCGCCCGCCTCCTGCACCGCGACGCCCCCGCCGCTCCTCCTCCGACCGGCGCCGCCCCCGCCGGCAGCCAGGACCCCCCGCCCTCGAAGGCTGGCCCTGCGAGCGGCCCCTCCGCCGGCCCGGCGGCCTCCGCGACGACCACGACGGCGACCTCCCCCGCGCCCTCAGCCGTCCGCGCGCCCGCTTCGCGCCCCACCACGCGTTCCCAGCCGGCCGACGGCGCGAGCCCGCCCGCGCGCCTCGTCGCGTCGGTCGGCCCCACGCTGCTCTTCGCCTTCGGCGACGTCCCCCTGACGCCGGCGCTCTCGATCGGCGGAACCGCGATCTTCCGCGGCTGGTACGTCGCGGCGGGCGGGACCACGACGCTCGGCGGCACTTCCTGGAAGGTCCCCGGCGGGTGGATCGAGCACGGCGTCACCCTCGTCGGCGCCACGGCGGGCGGCGCGCTCTCCTTCGCGGGCGGGCACGGGCTCGCGACGCTCGGGGCTGGCGCGTCCGCGCTGCGCCTCGATTACGACGCGCGCGTCGAGTCGCCGGTGTGGGACGGCCTCTCCGGCACCTCGTGGGCGGCCGTCCCGCACCTCGAGGCGGCCGCGCGCTGGTTCATCCACGATCACGCGGGCCTTCGCCTCGGCGGCCTCGCCGGCGCCGCGCTCCCCAGCATCGATATCCCGTACCCCGAGCGCATTGTCGGCAGCGCGGGCCCCGCCGACGCCACCGGCTATGGCCGCCTGCTCCTCGCCGTCTCTCTCTCCCTCGAGGCGCGCCTCTGAGGGCGCGGGTCGCTCCGCCGTGCGTCGCATGCGAGGCGCGGCGCCCGACCCCGCGCGCCGCGCGGACGCCGGAGTTCGGGGGTGCGCCTTCCTGGCCCGACAACACTACGACACTATCGCACCCGCGTCTTCTCACGGGAGGCGGAACAATGCAGTGCATTGCGGAAGAAGGCTCGGGATCCCCCTGAAACCGTCTGGTCGCGCTCGTTTTTTTCGTGCCATCATCGCCCAGTGAACGTGGGCCCGTCCAGCACACCGCCCGACCCGGGGCATCACCTCTTGCTCGAGCTCGGGCGCGGGGGGACTGCGCAGGTCTTCCTCGCCGTGCAGAGCGGCGCGGAGGGCGTGGACAAGCTCGTCGTCCTGAAGTTTCTCAGGCCCGACCTCCTCGACAACCTCGAGATGCGGGAGATGTTCATCAACGAGGCGCGGTTCTCCGCGCGCTTGAACCACGCGAACATCGTCCAGACGAGCGCGATCGTCCAGACGACGCGGGGGGCCGCGATCGTGATGGAGTACCTCGAGGGCCAGTCGCTCTCGATCGTCCGGTCGCGGGCGCGCACCAAGCTCCCGCTGGAGATGCACCTCCGGGTCATCATCGACGCGCTCCGCGGCCTTCATTATGCCCACGAGCTCACCGGCTTCGACGGCGAGCCGCTCAACGTCGTGCACCGCGACGTCTCGCCGCACAACGTCTTCGTGACCTACGACGGCCAGGTCAAGCTCATCGATTTCGGCATCGCCAAGCTCACGGGCGGGAGCGTCGAGACGGCGACGGGGGTGATCAAGGGCAAGATCGGGTACATGCCGGCCGAGCAGATCGAGGGGGGGCCCATCGATCGGCGCGCGGATCTGTACGCGGTGGGGGTGATGCTCTGGGAGGCCGCGACGGGCGAGCGGATGTGGAAGGGCATGACCGACATCGCCATCATGCATCGCGTGCTGAACGGGGAGCTCCCGAGGCCGCGCGACGTCAAGCCCGACGTGCCCGAGGAGCTCGAGCGCATCATCCTCAAGGCCCTCTCGGTCGCGCCGGAGCAGCGCTATGCCACCGCGGCGGAGCTCGAGGCCGATCTCGAGGCGTTCGTCGCGGGCTCGACCCCCGTGACGAACCGCGACATCGGCAGGTTCGTCTCGCGCGAGTTCGAGGACGTGCGCGCGGAGACGAAGCGCATCATCGGCCGTGAGATGATGCGCCGGGGCGCGACGGCGCGGGCGTCGATGCCGGTCGACACCCTGTCGCCGCCGCCGCTCGATCAATCGCTCGCGCGCGCCGGCTACAGCACGATCACGGGCTCGGACTCGAAGCTCACGGACGAGCAGGGGCCGGCGCCGCGCCCGTGGCTGAAGCGGGCGTCCCGCTCGCTCCTCGCCACGGCCGTGGTGGGGATCGGCTGCGGCATCGTCGTGGCGGCCGCCACCACCCGTTCCCCGCGCTCCTCGCCTGCGTCCCTGGACGCCGCCTCGTTGTCGGCGTCGCCGCAGCCGTCGCTCGCGCCGGTCGGGCCCGCCGTCGTCCCGGCGTCCGGGGCGCCGTCGGGCTCCGGCGTCGCCGCGGCGGCCGCCGCGCACGGGAGCCACGGCAGCAGCGGCACCCGGCGATCGCCGACGACCGCGCAGGGCTCGCCGGCAGGGCCGGGCGCGCCGCCGTCGGGCCGGCCGTCGCGCCTCGCGTCGCCGCGGGCGGCGGCGGCCGCCGCGCCCGCGGCCGCGAGGTCGGGCGCGCCGTCGGCGGGGTCGGCCGAGCCGACCGTCGAGCCGGCCGAGCTGTCCGCGCCGCTGGCCGAGTCGCCCGCAACGCCGGCCGACCGGTCCGCGAAGCAGCCCAGGGGGTCCGCGAAGCAGGCCAGGCCGGCGGCGAAGCCGCCCGAGCCGCCGGCGAAGGAGCCGGCCGCGCCTGGAGGCGCCGCCGCGGCGCCCGTGGACAAGCCCGCGCCCGCTGCGCCGTCCAGCCTGCCCAGCGTGAATTGCGACCCGCCCTACACCATCGACGCCGAGGGGATCAAGCGATTCAAGGTCGAGTGCATGTGAGATCGCGTGTCGACACCGCGTCGGGTACGGGAGCGCTCTCCGTGCTGGCCCTGGCCGTGATGGGCGGCTGCGGGACCTGCGGCGACACCGGAGCCCAGGGCGGCGCCGGCGGGCCGGCGGCGGCGAGCGTGGCGTCCGGCGCCGCGGCGGGCACCGGAGGAGCGGAGTCTGGCGCGGGCGCCGGAGGGGCGGGCACCGGCGGAGCGAGCACCGGCGCAGGCACCGGAGGGGCGGGCGCCGGCGGAGCGGGCGCCGGGGACACAGGCCATGGCGGAGGCACCGGGGGAGCGAGCGCGGGAGTCGGCAGCGAGCGCGGGAGTCGGGCGCGGGAGTCGGCACCGGGGGAGCGAGCGCGGGAGTCGGCACCGGGGGCGCGAGCACGGGAGTCGGTGCCGGCGGCGCGAGCACGGGCGCGGGCACCGGCGGAGCCGGGGATGGCGGCGGCCCCGTGGAGCCGGAGCGTCCGGTCGCGCTCGATATCGGCGGAGACGTCCAGGGAGTGCACGACCCGTCGATCATCCGGGCGGGGGATCGCTATTACGTCTTCTCCACGGGCCCCGGGATCGCGATCCGGACCTCGACCGATCTCGTGCGCTGGGACTCCGCCGGCTCCGTGTTCAGCGACACTCCGGACTGGGTCGCGAGCGCGGTGGGCGACGTCGACGCGCTCTGGGCCCCGGACATCTCGCACTGGGGCGGGCTCTATCATCTGTATTACGCGGCGTCGTTCTTCGGGACGAACCGCTCCTGCATCGGCCACGCGACGAGGGGCTCGCTGGACGCCCCGGAGACCCGCTGGCTGGATCACGGCGCCGTCGTCTGCAGCGAGGGCACCGATTACAACGCCATCGACCCGAGCGTCGTGCTCGACGAGCGGGGGACGCCCTGGCTCGTGTTCGGGAGCTTCTGGTCGGGGCTCAAGCTCATGCAGCTCGACCTCGCCGGCGCTCCCGTCGACGGGACGCTCACGTCGATCGCCGCGCGGCCGAGCACCGCGATCGAGGCGCCGTTCGTCGTGCGGCGAGGCGACTATTATTACCTGTTCGCCTCGTTCGACACCTGCTGCGTCGGCGCGAGCAGCACGTACAAGATCATGGTCGGTCGGTCCCGGGCGCTCGCCGGTCCTTACGTGGACAGGCTCGGGAACCGCATGCTCAGCGGCGGCGGCTCGCGCGTGCTGACGAGCAGCTCGCGGTGGCGAGGGCCTGGCAGCAACGGCTTGCTCCAGGCCGGTGAGTCCTGGTATCATATCTACCATTCGTACGACGCCGACGCGGACGGCATGTTCGCCCTTCGCGTCGCCGAGATGAGCTGGAGCGCCGACGGCTGGCCGGAGTCCGGCGGGCCGTGAGCCGGCATGCGAGGGTGGCCGATGCGTCGGTTCGAGGCGGGGAGCCGGGCCCTTTCTTCTCTGTTCCCGTCTGTTCCCGTCTGTTCCCGTCTGTTCCCGTCTGTTCCTGTTCCCGTTCCCGTCTGTTCCCGTCTGTTCCCGTCTGTTCCCGTGGGGGTCGTGGTCCTCGGGCCGCGGCAGCGGCATCGCAGGCGTCTGCGGGGCGTCCATCGTGGTTGGGAGGTGACATGAACATGGCAGTTCGTGGAAGGGTGCTGGCCGGCCCTGCGGCGCTTCGTCCGGCGGCGCGTGCGCTCCTGGCGCTCGCTCCCTTGTGCCTCGGGGCCTGCTCGCTGGAAAGCCTGTCCTATCTTCAAGAGGGCGCGGCGGGCGCCGGAGGCGGCTCGGCGACGCAGAGCTCCAGCCAGAGCAGCAGCGGGTCCGGAGGCCGCGACGGCACCGGGGCCACCGGTGGCGGTGGCGGCGACGGGGGCGCCGGAGGTGTCGGCGGCGACGGCGGCGCCGCAAGCGTCGGGGGCGCCGGAGGTGAGGGGGGCGACGGCGGCGCCGGGGGCGCGGGCGGCGACGGGGGCGGTCCGCTCATCGACCTCGAGACGGGGCTCTTCTTGCATTACACGTTCGACGCGCTCGAGGAGGGCATCGCGGTGGACGCCACCGGCGGCATGCGCGACGGGACCCTCCTGGGGGGGACGTCGGTGGAGGGGCACATCGGCAATGCGCTGTCCCTCTCCGGGGAGGAGGAGTACGTGGAGCTCCCGCCCGGCGTCTTGCAGACGCTCAACGAGCTCACGGTGTCCTTCTGGATCTCGCTCGGAGAGCAGCAGTGGTGGCAGCGGATCTTCGACTTTGGATCCGGAGATGTGGCGTGGCTCTACGTGTGCCCGAAGGCGGCGAATCCGACCGGCGTCCGCCTCTCGCTGAACTCCCCTGCGGGCGTCGAGGAATACACCATGAATGGAAGCTTGCCGCTCCAGGAGTGGACGCACCTCGCGGTGACGCTGAGCTACAACCCGAGCCGCTCGTCGATGTACATCAACGGGGCCGAGGTGGTGAGCAGCGAGTTGATCACCACCCGGCCCTCGGATCTGGGGAACACGACGCAGAACTTCATCGGCCGCTCTCAGTTCGCGGTCGATCCCTACCTCATCGGGATCGTGGACGATTTCAGGATCTACGATCGCGCGCTCTCGGCGGCCGAGGTGGCGGCCCTCGCGGCGCAATGAGCGGGTGAGCCGGCCGCGGTCGGCCCGCTCGGCGGGCGGTCGGAAGTTTGCTCGACAGGCAGTCAGGTGCGAGTCTGCGGACACGAGGAGCTCGGCGCGATGGCTGGAGAGACAGGGATGCTGCGAAGGGGGAAGCCTTCCGGAACGGGGCGTGGCGGGTGGGCGGCGCTCGCGCTGGCGGCGACCGCGCTCTGGCCGCTCTCGGCCTTGGCGGACGAGCCCGCGGCGCCGGCGGGCGGGCCAGCGGCGCCGGCGGGCGGGCCAGCGGCGCCGGAGGCGGGGGCGGCCTCCGCGGTCACGCAATGTGTCGCCGCGCACGCCGAGGTGCAGCGGCTCCGGAAGGAGCACCAGCTGCTCGCGGCGGGCCGCGCGCTGAAGGGCTGCGCCCGGTCGGACTGCCCGGCGCCGGTCCTCCGCGATTGCGGGGCGTGGGTCGATGAGATCGAGCGGGCGACGCCGTCGGTCGTGTTCAACGTGACGAGCGGCGGCGAGCAGGTCACCGGGTCGAGGATCCTTGTCGACGGCCAGCCGGTCGAGCTGTCGTCGAGCGGCGCGCCGCTCAAGCTGGATCCGGGGAAGCACACCTACCGTGTCGAGCAGGCCGGGCACAAGCCGGTGTCCAAGGAGATCATCCTCTTCGAGGGGCAGCGCTTCCAGCAGCTGAACGTCGCGCTCGAGCCGATCGCGGAGGCCCGGGTCCCGCCGGCGCAGGCCAGCGTCACGGAGACCTACCGTCCGGTGCCGGCGCTCACCTACGTGCTGGCGGGCCTGGGGGTCGCGGGCGGGGCGAGCTTCGCGGTGTGGGGGCTCATGGGCCGGTCCGAGCAGGATCGCCTGGAGAAGACGTGCAGTCCGAGCTGCGCCGACAGCGATCTGGACGCCGTGCGCACGCGGTACCTGATCGCCGACATCTCTCTCGGTGTAGGGGCAGCGGCGCTCGCGGGCGCCGCGCTGACGTATCTGCTGCGCCCCACGAAGGAGAGGCCGATCGCCGTGTCGGTGGAGCCGAGCCGGACCGGCTTGTATGGTACGGTGTTGCTCCGCGGTATGTGAGATGATTTCATCTCTCGACCGGATGCTTGAAGCTTGACGACGGCCGTCATCGCCGTCGCGTTTTGCAGAACCCCAACAACCCCGTCGAGCACCGCCGGAGCGTTCCCGGATGCTCGAAGTATTGGCCTTATTGGAGGATGCGATGAGAGAGACATCGATCTTGTCGGGTGGTCTCAGGGCTGCGTTGCTCACGGCCGCGATGCTGGGAACAGCGGCCAGCGGATGCGGCTCGAGCAGCGATGACAACCCGGGGGGCGGCGGCAGCGGGACGACGACGACGACGACGACGACGACGGGTGGAGGCTCGACCACGAGCGGCTCTGGGGGCGAGGGTGGGGGCGCGACGGGCACGGGCGGCGCGGGCGGCGATGGCGGCAGCGGCGCCGCGGGCGGCGGTGGTGAAGGCGGGGGCGGTGGAGCGACCGGCAGCGGCGGCGCGGGTGGCGACGGCGGTGCGACCGGCAGCGGCGGTGCGACGGGCACCGGCGGAGCGGGCGGCGATGGGGGCGCGGGCGGCGACGGTGGCGCGGGCGGCAGCGGCGGCGCCGGGCCGGAGCCGAGGCTCGTCGTGCACTACACGTTCGACGAGGAGACCGGCCTCGTGGCCCACGACGCGTCGGGCAACGGGAATGAGGCCACGCTCGTCGGGAGCGCCGGATGGCTCGCGGAGGGGCGAATCGGCGGCGCCCTCAACCTGCAGGGCGCCGACCCCTACGTCGATCTCCCCGACGGGCTCACCGACGAGCTCGACGACCTCACCATCGCGACGTGGGTCCAGCTGAAGAGCGTCGACATCTGGTCTCGCATCTTCGATTTCGGCGGCAACGGCTTCATGTTCCTCACCCCGCTCGACGACACCGGGGCCCTGCGTCTCTCGGTCTACACGCAGGTCGACATGGTGGGCAACGAGGCGATCGTGAGGGTCGCGAACCCGCTGACCGTCGATGTTTGGAAGCACGTGGCGGTCACGATCTCGAGCGGCACGTACCAGCTGTGGGTCGACGGTGTCTCCGTCGCATCGACCACGCCGGTGCCTCCGCACGACGTGACACCGTCGCGGCTGGCGCCCACGGTGAACAACTACATCGGCAAGTCGCAGTTCCCGGACGCCTTGCTCAAGGCGTATATCGACGACTTCCGGATCTACGACGGCGCCCTCTCGGCCGAGCAGATCGCGGCCCTCGCGGCGCCGTAGGATAGGCCGCGCGAGGGGGAGCGAGTCCGTCGAGATCTTCCCGGAGGGCGCCTGCGCTCCCTGCGACACAGCAAGGTTTCGGCATCTCCGCCCCGTTCCGCTCTGGGCGTCCATCTTCACTTCATGGAGAGCGGACGCTGACCCGTCTGGCATTCCAGTTCAATCCCGCGCTCCTGCGACAGGCGAGAGCGATCTCACGCATGGATATATCGCTTCTGAAGTGATCCGGCTCCGTCGGCCCGCGTGACAAGCACAAGCGGAAGAAGTAGCGAGAGGGGTGGGGATCGTCCATGGCAACCTCGTCCGGGAAAGATGCTCTGGCACGCTCGCTCGACGAGTGGCGCCTCGCGGATGTGTCCTTCGAAGAGGCCGACTCCGAGCGAGCGTGCGCCGGGGCGATGCTGCGGCAGCTCCAGGCGAGGGAGCTCGTGGAGCGCACGTACTGGGCCGAAAAAGATGTGCCGTTCAGCTTGCGCGTGAAAGCGTTGGAGACCGGGCTGTGGAGCGCGGAGGAGGCGATCGACGGGCTCCGGCGCATCGACTTCGTGGGCCGTCACGCGTTCGTTTTCCACCACCATCAGGTGTTTCCCGATGCCTCGCTTCGCTCCGTGCTCGCGCTCGTACGGCAGCCGCAGCCCGGCGATGGCGCGGAGTGGTTCGCCGACGAGGCGGCGCTGGCCGCGGTCGCGGTGCGCCTCGCGCGCGCCGGGCAGCACGACGTGGCGCTCGACGCGATCCGCGCTTTGAGCGCGCGCCGCGGCGAGGCGCTGCGCTCGTGCGCGCCGTATCTCTCCGAGGCGGCGATCGCGCGCGCCATCTCGGAGATTGAGGCGTGGCTCCCCGGGGCGGAGCCGGTCGTGGCGTTCCTCGTGGGGTGCGATTTCCTCCCGCTCGTGCCGGCCAGAGATCGCGAGCGGGCGCGCGGCGAGATCGTCCGGCTGCGCGCGGCCCTGGAGGCCAGGGAGGCGGAAGACGGGTCGTTCTACGGGTTCTCGGCACGCAAACGCGCTGCAGAAGCGTTCGCGGGCGCTGGGATGCTCGAGGCGTCGGAGGCCGAGTGCCAGGGGCTCGACAACGTCGATGATCTGCTGTCCGTGGCGCGCGAGCATCCGGGCGAGTCGCGCGCGCGGATCGCGCGGACCGCGCTGGAGCGCGCCCGAACGAGCCGATACCTGGCTGCGGCGCTCGCGGACACGGTGGCGGTGTGCCCGGCGCTCGCGGACGAGGCGATCGCGTGCGCGCGCGGCGAGGCCAACCCGGTCACGGCGGCAGACGCCCTCCTGCGCGTCGCGGCCCATCTCGAAGAGCCGCGCGCGTCGGCGCTGTTCCACGAGGCGTTTCGCCGGATCGAGCCGCTCGGCGACGCCGCTTCGGACGCGGTCGGGTGGGTCGCGGACTGGGCCGCGGATCACGGGCCATCGCTCACCGAGCGCGAGCGCGCGGTGCTGGGCGAGCGGGTGGCGCAGGCGGCGAGGGAGGCCGAGGAGCGGGGGGCGCCCCCCCCGGTCGAAGCGGCGGAGTCGCGGCTCGGGCAGCTGCTCTTCGGCCTGAGGCACGCCGACAGGATCCGCACGGACAGAGGCTTCGAATCGGTGCTGGAGTTCGCCGAGCACTACGCCGCCGGCGACCACCTGGCGCTCGTGATGGAGTTCGCGCGCTCGCTTGAGGGCGAGCGACGCGCCCGGCTCGCCCGGGCGCTGCTCCAGAGCGGCGAGGAGCTCTACGACGCCCCTCGATTCACCGAGTTGTTCTCCCCCGAGGAGCAACGCGAGCACCTGCGGGCGGAGCTCGCACGCCGTGAGCGGCCGGCCAGCGTGGAGATCCTCCATACGCTGGGGCGCGCCGCGCGGCTCGCCGCTGGCGCTCACCGCCGCGTCCTTCTCTCGCTCTACCTCGACGAGGTGCGGGAGAGAGGCGGGCGCGTGCGGGTGAGAGGGCTCTTCACCGCGGCGTCGTTTGCCGAAGGCGACCAGCGCGCGGCGCTCGTGGACGAGGTGCTGGCGCTGGTGGAGGCGTGCGACGACCTCGACGAGGGGGATCGCGTCGAGGCGATCGCCGCGGTCATGGCGCTGGTCCCGGCGGCGCGCGCCGTGGAGCTCGCCGGGCGGGTGCTCGATGCGGTCGCGGAGGGGCAGATCGGCAGGACGCAGGCAGGCCAGCGGCTGATGGCCATTCCGGATCCGGCTTGGGCCGCGCTGCCGGCGTCCCGGTGGGAGCCGGCGCTGCGCTGGGCGCTGGAGAATGGGGCGGAGCTCTTCGACTGGACATCCTGGCAGCAGAAGACCTTGCCGCGCGAGGTGCGTGCGTTCCTCGAGGCGCATGCGTCGCCTTTGCCCGCGTGTGAGGGCGAGGACGAGGCATGGCCGAGCGCGGCCGAGCCCAATGCCTGGAGCGCGGGAGGAGACCAGTCGCCCGAGCAGCGGCTCCGCCGGTGGGCCACCGAGGCGGTGTCGCGGTCCGAGGCGGAGCGCGCGGCCCTCGCGCCGGAGATCGACGCCGCCGTGCGCGCGATCCTCGTGCAGCCGGACACAGAAGACGGCGTGCTCTGCGAAACGCTGGCGAGCCTGCCCGACGCCGCGCTCCGCGCGATCTGGTCGGCGCGCGCACGCGCCGACGCGTGGCGACGCACCATCGACATCAGCGATCCCGCTCTCTTCGCCTATCTGCCGTCAGAGCATTATCTGCACGCCGACGCCGTCCTCCAGCTCATCCTGCGGCTCGGCGGCGCATCGGCGCTCTGCGATTTCGCGCGGATGCTGGTGAGCCTTCAACGCGAGCCTGCCGTCTGATGGCGCGATGTCCGCAGGGGCGCGTCCCTCGTCTGGCGATGGCCGCGATGACCTGACCTCGGCCAGGGGGACGAGCTCGACGACTTCACCCTGCCCTGACCTCCCCCGCGCGCTGGCTTATCCCCTGGCACGCCCCTCGCAGCAATGTTCTGCGCGCGACGGAATGCATCGCGTGGAGGTGGACCATGCACACCGGGATCGGCCTGGCCATGGCCGCGCTCGTCGGAGCGTCGGCCTGCGGAGCGGCAGACGACCCGAACGAGGCGGGAGAGGAGGGCGGAGCGGAAGAGGCCGGCCTTCCGCCGCGGCACTTCGAGCTGAGCCTCGACCCGGAGGAGCCCGCGATCCCGCAGATCATGGCGGCCGGGCGGCACGAGCTCGTCGCGGCGTGCGCTGACCGTCCCGACGCGGCGGTCATCATCTTCGATCCGCGCGACCCGGGCGCCTTTGCCGATGTGTCCTGCGCCTCGATGCTTGCCGGCGAGGTCGCGGCGAGCATCGAGCCTGCCGCCGAGGAGGGGGGAGAGCCGATCGCGGTGGCTCAGCAGCCGTGGAGCCCCATCGGCCTCGGATGCGGTGTCTTCATGCTCGCGGCAGGCGCGTTCGCAACCGAGGCGATCTGCCCGCGCGCCAGGAATCCGCGGGACGCACAGCGCTGCGACCGCCTGTCCACGTACGGCCTGGGAACCCTCGGGATTCTCAGTGCCTTCCTCTGAGCCATGGCCAGCACCCTGAGAACCATCGGCATCCTGGCCTCCGGCGTCGCGATCGTGGCTGCAACGGCGATGGACAGACCGGACCCGCTGGCACCCCTCTCCCCCGTCGGCTGGCTCCACATCGGCCTGCCGCTCTACCTGTATGTCTTCGCGCAATGCTGGATAGACGAGGGTCGTGCCCGCGAGCGGCGCGCCCGTGGGATCGAGGAGGACTAGAGCACCAATCATATTGAAAATCATCTAGTTCCGACAGGTTATGCGTCCTCCTGCATCAGCCGCTGGGCCGACTCGAGATTCTGGATCGCTGCGGCGCGCCGCAGGTCGAACAGGTTTCTCCTGGCCCCGATGTAGCGCGCGCTGTGTCCTTTGCGCGCCGCAATGTGGGCGAGGGCATGCTCCACAGGGATGCGCTGTCGGAGCACGGCGCGCCCTGGCCCAGTCTGCTGCAGCTTCCGGAACTTGCTCTGCAAAGCTTCGTCCTCGGCGATGGACACGGTCCGCCCTCGTCCCGAGGCGGCTTGGGTGCACTTGGTTCGGAGAGGGCACGCGCCGCACTCGTCGGGATCAAACTCGACCGTGTCGCCCGGTTCGAACGCCTCGACCTGTCCCGGGGAACACGTGATTGTCTTGGCGCGCAGGTCGATCTTGAAGTCGCGCTTGCTGAACAGGTCGGGACTGCGAGCCCGCTGTCCCCAGGGCTTCGAGAACACATGGCCACCCTCGCGGATCACGTCGTCAACGACGGGACTGTTCACGTAGGCGCGATCGATGTGCAGCGCAACGACGCGTAACCCCTGATGCTGGATGTCCTCGGCAATCGGCGCGGCCCCCTCCTCCTCGGGCCGATTCGCTGGCGTGACCGAGCACGCGACGATGACGAGAAGGTCAAGGTCGCGTGCGATATGTTCCTTGTAGCCATCGAACCGCTTCGAGCGGGTCTTGCGGCCGTGGCGCATCTCCGCGTCCTCGATGGATACACGGCGGTCGGCCGCAACGCCTTGCCGGATGCGAACGGTGCCGTCTTCGGCTGTTTCCAGGTCCTGGTCTCGAACTTGGGTGACCGCATCGAGGTAGGTGCGAAGCGGCTGCTCGACGACGGCTGATGCATTGTCAGACCGGGCCTCCTTCCCAGTACTTGTTTCCACCGGCGTCGAAGTAGTCATCGAGGAACGCGGCCAGGTCTTTCGCTGCACCGGGCCAGTCACTCCGCGGATCCAGTGGAAGAGCTACCAGGACGCGTCGAATACCTGACTCCGATGGCGCAACTACGAGCAGCTCCTGGTCTCCCAGAAACTCCCCCAAGATGATGTCATCGTCTCTGAAGTCGCGTGGGCGCGCGAGTCGCTCGGCGTCGGTACGCAGCCTGCTGGCCTGCGGATCGAGAATGACTAATCCCCATTGCCCGTAGTCGGCGTCCTCGAATAGACGAGCACTTCGAGCGGCGCACCACATGCTCGTTACCTCATCGGGTATCTCTCGCGGATGCCATGCCGCATCAATCTCTCCAGGCCCCGCCGCCGAGGAGACCGACGAAACGAGACGGAACGGGTTGTCGGCTCGTCGAACGTTGGGTGCACCGCGGAACCGCCTTAGCACATCGTGCATTCTCGACATCAGTACTCCCTCCACCACGTGTTGAACTCGATCTGATGGACCGATCGCTCGACCGGCACGAGGTTCTCGAAGGCATTCGTTCCGCCGTGCTCGCGTGGTCGGATGTGATGGATGTCGTATCGAGCCCAACCGCCTTCAGGGGTTGGTAGGCCGCGGGCGTGCCACTCCGTGATAGGCCCGGTCGGTGTCATGTTACATATTTCTATCGCCCAATTGCTGGTTCAGGATGTCGTGCAGCGGCGTTCCGTTGGGGATGTTTATCTCCCACTCGTGTCCACCTTTTCGGAATATCAGCCTGAATTCTCCCTTCTCTGCGTCATCTTCGATCACTCTCGAACCGTCGAGGACCGCGAGAAAACCGAAAACCGCATGATGGGCCGCCATGTTGAGCACTCGGCGCAGTGTCGCCCGATCCTGGTCGGACAAGGTTCCAAACCACCGACTGGCCTCGATAAGATTTTTCTCCGGCCGACGGCCCGGTGGGTGTTCCAACGTTGCCACCGTCGCTTCGGTCGCGGCTTCGAGGACGTTTTTTTGTATCGATGCGACAAATTTTTCCGGTGTCATTTTGTAAAAGCTCCAGTGTGCAGTTCCTTGTTGAGTCGAATTAATTCTTGGAGTGCGCCGTTTGGCACATTGGTGAACTGACGCAAGTTCCAAATGTCATGAGCGAGCATTGCCCGCGGTGAGAGCGATACAGGTCCTCGGAGCGTCGGAACCAAGGCGTGTTCACCGCGGGGTAAGGCGATGGCAGGTCCGGAAGCCCTGTTGTAGCCAGGGACGATTTGCTCCATTGCGTGCGCCTGTCCCACATGATGAATGTCGAGTGCGTCCCCGACAACTGAACGAGCTTTCAATGCGTCGTAGGTTCCCACTTCGTATGCGACGACTCTCGGGGCTCCGCCTGCAGCTCGAGCCGCAACCACCGACTCCTCCGCCGCCGCCCCCAGCCCCCTTCCGGCGCCGAAGACGGTGACCGCCGCGAGGACCATCGCCTTGGTCCCCGCTGCGCCCGCTGCCCGGTAGTCAGCTCGGTCGATCGCGAGGGCCGTGTCCGCGGCGCCGCGCCCAATGTGGTAGAGTGGGTTCACGGCGTTGAGCGCGCCGACGATCCCGTCATTGTCGTAGCCCTCCCATATCGCGCTCGCGAACTCGTAGCCGCTGTAGACGCCGAGGGTCAGCGCGTTCAGCGCCAGCGACCGCGCGACCCCCGCCGCCAGCTCGCCCGTCCCCTCCGCGGCGCCGAGCAAGCTCTGGCCAACGACGGCGCTGGCGCCCGTGTCCTCCGGCACCGCGATCACCGGCTGCGGCACATACCCGGACGCGCTTCCGGTCGTGCTGACGTCGATCGGCGGCATGGCGCCGCCGGTCTCGGCAGCCACGGTGTTGGTGTCGGCGTCGGAGCGCGCCTCGACCTTCGGAGCCGGGCGGCCGATCAGCTTGAGTCCGATCGGCGCCAGGTCGAGTACTTCCCAACGGAACTCCGCGCCGGCCGGCAGCGGTGAGCGAGCCCCGGCCTCCGGGAGCGCTTCTTGAAAGCCGCCCGGGTCGACGTACGCCAGCGGGTCGTTCAGTACGTAGCTGTACGGATTCCAGCTCTGCCCGAAGGACGGGATCGAAACGATCGGGTCCGTGGTCAAGAACCGTCCGATCTTGGGATCGTAGAGCCTGCCCTTCATGTTCACGAGCCCGAGCTCGTCGTCGCTCTCGTGCCCGGTGAACCCTTGCGTCGTCTCGCTGGAGAACGACGCCGGCGCGGTCTCTCCCCACACGGGGTTTCTGCGCTGCCCGAACGGGTCGTAGCTCCGCCGCTCGAGCACGTCGCCGTCCTCGTCAGTGAGCGCGTCGACCGAGCCGAGGTGATCGACATGCACGTAACGGGTGCCGCCGTCCGAGCCTCCGCGGGTCACGATCGCCACCGCGCGCTCCGGCGAGTGGACGTGGTACCGATGCTCCACGGTGCCCGACGCCCGCGCGGTGACCCGCTCGTACAGATCGCCGAAGTAGAGCGTCTCCTGCTCCGGCGTCGTCTTGCGGATCCGCTGCTGGTCGCCGTCGTAGCCAAACGTGATGGTGCTCGCGCCCTGCGTGATGCGCTCCGGCAGGTCGAACGGCGTGTAACGCACGGTCGTGCCGCCGGGCCGCGCGATCTGATTGCCGACGGCGTCGTAGGTGAAGCTGCCCGTGCCCGCGCCGGTGACCGCGTGCGGATGCAGCCGGTCATCGTACGAGAGCGTTCCGACGTCCGACTTGAAGGTGAGATTGCCGTTCGGGTCGTGGCCATACCGGAGCGCGCAGGGCGCCGACGCCCTCTCGACGTCGCCGAGGTACGCGCACGTCAGCCGCTGGAGCGGGTCATAGCGGAACCGCTCCGTCGTGTTCTCAGGCTGGAGCGAATCTGTGCGGCGCGTGAGATTGAGGAGATCGTCGTAGCCGTAGTCCAGGTCTTGCACGTTGGCCGCGCCGCTCTGCGTCGCCACGTGCCTCAGGCGCTGTTTGTCGGCGAAGTAGCTCCGCTCCGTGACGACCCCATTGCCGAACACCTCCTCCCGGAAGCGCCCCGCGTCGTCCACGTCCGTCAAGCGCCAGTACGCGGGGCCCGTTCCGCTGTCGCGCACCGCGATCACATGGCCATGCGCGTCGTGGTCGTAGGTCACGGCGAACGGCGCCGAGCCGGACGGCGCCGGATACGTGACCGCCTCGACGCGACCGAGCTCGTCGTAGCCCAGCCTGGCCTCCAGGGGAGCGCGCTCGCCGTCGATGCGGAGCGAGATCGCGTCGAGCTGGCCGCGGTCGGTGTACCCGTACGTCTTCTCCGCGTCGGGGCTCGCGAGCGCGTGGAGCTTCCCGATCCCGTGCGCCGCGGTGTCCCACGTCCACGTGGTCGTCAGGCGCTCGGCGCCCTCCTGGTCGACGCGGGAGCGCGGTCGCCCGAGCGCGTCGTACGCCCACGTGGTTTCTCGCCCGAGCGCATCGGTCGACGAAACCAGCTCGTCGAAGCCGTCATGGATCGAGACCGTCGTGCCCCGATCGGGGTCGTCGAGCTGCCGGACGCGGCCGAACGCGTCGCGCGTCGTGCGCGTCACCGCGCCGCCTGGATCGGTGACCGTGTGCAGCATGCCGAACGGGCCGTAACTGTAGCGGGTGATCCCGTTGGCGGCGTCGGTGATGGCCTTGATGCGACCCAGCGGATCCTGCTCGGTCACAGTCAGATGATCGAGCGGGTCGGTGACGCGCACGCGCAGGCCATCGTACTCGGTCGTCGTGACCGCGTTCCACGGAGTCGTATGCCGCACCTCGCGGCCTACCGCGTCGTACTCGTAGCGATCGTACAGCCTCTCGCGCTCGGGGGTATCTTCGCGGACTGGCACCGAGCGCCGCGCGATGTGCTCTCCCAGCGCGTCGTAGCCGATCTCTTGCAGGATGCGCTTCGCATCGCCCGCCCCCTGCGCCGGTTCCGGCTCGGGCCCGTACCACCACCGCCGGATCGGGCGGACGAGGGTGTCGAGCTCGACCGTGTCGTCGGCCCCGCCGGTCGTCGTGCGCCGCTGCATCACCCGCCACGCGTCCTGCGCTGGGCCGCCGTCCTTGGTGCGGGAGAGCGTGACCGTCGTCGTGCCATCCGGGCGCGTCTCGACGCCGAGGCGCCCGAAGCCGTCGTAGGCCCACGTCGTCACGAGTTGATTCGGATCGACCCGCTTGAGGAGCACGCCGAGCGCGCCGTCGAACTCCACGAGGGTCGTATGCTCGGCCGCGTTCACGTACTTCTCGGGGAACATGCCCTCCTCGTCGAAGTCCGTGCTGGAGGTCCGCTGGTGGCCGAAGGCATCCTTCGCCGTGACGCCGGTGATGTTCCCGAAGTCGTCGCGCACGTAAGCGATCGTCAGCTTCGTGTCCGGCAGGCCGTCGTCGCTCTCGGTGGACTCGGTCTCCACCTCGCCGTGGATGGTGTTGGTCCGGTACTGCGACACGTCCCCGCCGCCGCGCTGCACTCCTTCTGCGTCTGGAGCTGGCCGAGGACCCAGCGCTCGGTGTCGTTCTTGAACGTCCGCGTGACCTCGAACGTCAGGTCGACGCCGCCCGTCGAGACCTCCTCGGCGCGCACGTTGCCGAACGTGTCGAAGTCCGTCACCGTCGACACGGAGTCGCGCAGCAGCGTCGCGCTGCCGCCTCCGGCCTCGACCTCCCGCACGTACACCTCGATGGCTGTCGTCGCGCCGTTTGGGGTCCGATAGACCCCTTGCGCTCGCCTCACCCGGCGCTCGGTCGGCAGTGTGAAATATGTCGCGCCGTCGTTCGTCGGAACGAGCGTCCGCGTCACGTCGACGAAAGAGATCTCGATCTGCTCCGGTCTGGGCTGGCTCGCCAGCCCAGGCGCCCAGCGCCATGTCCGCTGGACGCTCCCCGCGAAGGGAAAGACCTGGAGCTCTTCGTCGAAGGTGACGTGATCGTACGCGTCGAGCGTCGCGGCACCCGTATCCAGGTCGGTGACGATCCGTTCGCCGAAGCCGAGAAATCCACGGCCCAGCCGGTGATAGCGCCCGTCGCGGTAGCTGACCTCGAAGCGCCGCGGTCGATCGGCACCGTTGTTGAGGGCGTACGCGCTGCCCACCCGCCGAGGGCCCACCACGCAGCGCCGCGGATAGCCGCAGTCGTCCGCCGCGCCGGAACGCGCGACGTACAGCGGGCTCTCCCGCGCCGGATCCTCCGGTCCGTCGCCCGTCGCCGCCGACGCGTCGGTCAGATGCCCGTACGAGATGCTCACGTTGGGCACGAACCCGGGCTCGGTCGGGTCGTGCGCGTTCATCCCGTCGGAGACCGCGACCAGGAGGTCCTGGTCGGCCGAGAGGTTCCGGAACACGTTGAACACGCCGCCGAGCGACAGGATCACGTCCTGCACGCCGTCCCCGTCGACGTCGCCGATGCGCGGCCCGCGCGGATCGGCGAGGGTGACCGCGTCGCCGAGGCGGGCCTCGAACGGCAGCCCCGGGTCGACGAGCCTGAACGGCGGCCCCGCGCGGTCGCCCGTCGCGAGCAGGACGGCCCACGACGGGAGCGCATCCGAGCCGCCCAGCAGCATGCCTGGTGGAACCGGCATGAGGAGATCCTGCCGCCCGTCGCCGTTGACGTCGAGCGGCACGGCGAACCGGAAGAACGCGTCCTGATCAGGAAAACCGAACAGATCCCCAAAACTGAACGCGTCCACGGTCCGGAACGGCGAGGCCACGAAGGTCGGCCCCGTGTTGAAGAAGGTATAGAGCTGGTGATCACCCGGGCCGGATTCGACGGCATCGGGCAGGCCATCTCCGTTCACGTCGAGAAAGACGACGCGGCCTCCGCCCCACACGACGGGCAGCTCGGTGTCGATCACCTCCCAGCGCCCCTCGCCCCGGCGCATGATCGCGTCATAGCTCTCTCCGAGGAGCACCGTTCCGTCACCGAACCGCTGCAGAGCGGGGACGACGAGATCGATCTTGCCGTCGGCGTCGATGTCGAGCGTGTGGAGCTCCGTATCGCAGGGGTAGCCGGTGAGCAGCTCGATCGATTCGCCCGCGGGGTCGAAGCCCGCGGGCGTCGTGCCGCGCGCTGGTCGCCAGGGGTGGACGGCCCACACGGCAGCGAGCGGGAGCGGTGCCTGCCCCTCGCGGGCGTGGTCCTCGCACTGGATCAGATCCGGCACGCCATCGCCGTCCAGATCGGCCAGGTGCATCGACCCGCCGGGGCTGCTCAGGCTCGGCGGCGTGGGCGTGACCCCGAGCGGGAACGGCCTGCGGATGCCCGTGTCATGGAGGGCGAAGGTCCAATCCGGCCGGGAGAGGAGCACATGCCACGTGACCTCGGTGTCGTAAACATCGTGGAGCAGGACGTCCATCCGCCCATCGTCGTCGTAGTCCAGCACCGTGCCGAGCTCGGGCTGAAGAAGGGCCGGATCGGAGGACCCCATCGGATCGGCGACCGTGGGCCACTCTTCGAGGAAGGCGAGCTCCGCCGGTGCGAGAAAGGATGGCGAGGCGCGCGGCCCGACGTTGCGCGCCACCCGCCACGCGGTGATCGGATTCCCCGGCGTGCTGAGCCCCGCGACCATGTCCGGGATCACGAGGTCGTCGAGCCCGTCGGCGTCGAGGTCGAACACCATCGGGCTCGCCCTCTCGGAGACCGGCTCGTCGATCTCCGTCGTCACCCGCTCGAATCCGGGCTTCGCGTGGCTGTACTGAAAGCGCGTGGGAGGCTTGCAGACCCGGTCGCTCGCGCACTCCTCGACCTGGGTCAGGAGCGTGCGGCTCGTCGTCGGGCTGAGATCATAGCGGAACCCGTAGCTCCGGACCAGCGCGTCGCCCGGACCGAGCATCTGGATCTCTTCCAAGCGAAGCGAGCGCTGGAGCGCCATGCCGCCCGAGTAGCCGGTGCGAATGGCGGCCGCATCCTTGGTCCCATACACGAAGCGCACCGCACGCGAAGGCTCGAGCGACGGCGTTCCCTCGAAAGCCGTGTAGCGGATCTCGTCCACCGCGTACTCGGCGGCATGGCCGTCCTCCGCCTCGGCGAGGCAATACGCGTACGTCATGGCGTTGCCGCGGCCGTCGCGGGCCTTGTTCGCGAGCCAGGCGCGCGGGACGCCGCCCCGCGCGAGCGGCTTGCTGCCCTCGGTGCGTCCGTACTCGACGACGCGGCCGGTGGGCAGGGTTGCCTCGAAGAAGAGCGCCTCGGCGGGCGCACTGCCTTCCGGACCGTAGTGCCCGATCACCTTGACGAAGGTATCCGGAAACGTCCGGTACTCGATGGTTCCCGGCCCCTCTCCCACCGGGACGAGGCGCTGGCCGTCGAGGCAGAGCGCGTCGTCGCCGTCGTACCGCACGCCGCGGATCTCCCCGTCCTGCGCGAGGCTCTTGGGACATCGCGTGATCGCGGACAGCCCGGCGATCGAGAAGCCGGCCCCGAGCACGCCGTCGCCGCCGTCGCTGCGATAAACGAGCTCGATCCGAGGACCCACGCCCGCGCGCGAGGGCGGGGAGGCCAGATCCATGCTGTACACGGCCTCTCCGGTGCTCGTGATGGAGAACGTCCCCGGGATGGTGCCGGCGGCGACGGTCTCGACCTCTGGCGCGGGAAGGGAGGTGGCAGGGCTGCGTGCGCTCTGGGTCCGGCAGGCGACGACGCCCTGACGCGGATCCATGGGCGGGTCGCCGGAGATGCACTGGCATCCCGCCTGCGCGAGCACGCATGCGAGAAACATCACGATCGGGATAAACGCCCGGAGAACGCGTCGAAGAGCGAGCGCCATCGCAGCCTCCCTCGCGCCGAGGAGGCCACGGCGCGGCGGCCCGAGTCAAGCGTTGTTCTGGAGTCGATACCGTTCCCGATGCTGAGCTCAAGGCATTCATCAGGGTGTCTGCGCCGCCCACTCCAGCGCGAGCAGCTCGGCCTGATCCAGCACCTTCTTGACCGCATCATCCGTCTTGTCCGGCGGATACCCGTGCTTCTTCAGCCTGCGGCGCACGAGGGTGCGGAGCTTCGCCCGCACTGTCTCCTTCACGGCCCAGTCGATGGTCACCGAGTTGCGGATGGTCTCGGTCAGCTCGCGGGCGATCTGCGCGAGCACCGCGTCGCCGAGCACCTGCACGGCAGAGTCGTTCGCCCCGAGGGCGTCGTAGAAGGCCAGCTCCGCGTCGTTGAGCTTCAGATCCTCGCCGCGCTTCTGCGCGACCTTCACATCCCTGGCCATCCGGATCAGCTCCTCGATGACCTGCGCCGTCTCGACACCGCGGTTGCGGTACCGCGCGATGGTCTTCTCCAGCTTGTCGGAGAACGCCTCCGACTGGACGAGGTTCGTGCGCCTCCGGACCTTCAGCTCGTCGTGCAGGAGCTTCCGCAGCAGCTCCACGGCGACGTTCTTGTGCTGCATCGCCTTCACGTCGGCGAGGAACTCCTCCGACAGGATGGAGAGGTCCGGCCGCTTCAGCCCGGCGGCCGCGAACACGTCCATCACGCCGTCGGTCGAGATCGCCTTCGACACGATCTGACGGATCGCCAGCTCGACCTCAGCCTCCGACTTGCCCGACGCCGACAGCGACGTCTTCACGACGGCGGCCTTCACGGCCTGATAGAACGCGACCTCGTCGCGGACGGCCAGCGCGTCGTCGTGCGGCACCGCGAGCGCGAAGCTCCTGCTCAGCTCGGTCACGGCCTGCACGAGCCGGTCGCGCCCGTCCTCGAGCCCGAAGATGTGCTCCTGGGCGGCCGGCAGGAGCATGAGCCGCTCGATCGGCGAGCCGTTCACGAACGCCATGACGTCGAACCCGTGGAACAGGCCGCGACAGACCTCGATCATCTCCATCATGCGCGGCACGGCCCTGGCATGATCGCGTGCGGGGTCGCCCTTGCCGCCGCTCTCGGTGTACGTCGCCAGCGCCTTGCGCAGGTTCTCGGCGAGGCCGAGGTAGTCGACGACCAGCCCGCCCGGCTTGTCGCGGAACACGCGGTTCACGCGCGCGATGGCCTGCATGAGGCCGTGTCCCTGCATGGGTTTGTCGACGTAGAGCGTGTGCAGGCAGGGCGCGTCGAACCCGGTGAGCCACATGTCGCGCACGATGACCACCTTGAGCGGGTCGGCCGGGTCCTTCAGCCGGTCGGCGAGGTCGCGGAGGCGCGCCTTGTTCCGGATGTGCTGCTGCCACGGCTGCGGATCGGACGCGGAGCCGGTCATCACCACCTTGATCGCGCCCTTGTCGTCGTCCGGGCTGTGCCAGGCGGGCCGGAGCGCGACGAGCGCGGCGTACATGTCCACGCAGATGCGGCGCGACATGCAGACGACCATCGCCTTGCCCTCCATCGCCTCGACCCGAGCCTCGAAGTGCCGGATCAAGTCCTCGGCGATCATGTTCACGCGCTTCTCCGCGCCGACGACGGCCTCCAGCGCGGCCCACTTCGACTTGAGCTTTTCCTTCCTCGACTCCTCTTCTTGTTCGGTGACCTCCTCGAACTCGTCGTCGATGACCTTCTTGAGGTCGTCGTTCAGGTCGAGCTTCGCGACGCGGCTCTCGTAGTAGATGGGGACGGTCGCCCCGTCCTCCACGGCGCGCTGGATGTCGTAGACCGAGATGTAGTCGCCGAAGACGGCGCGCGTGTCCTTGTCGACCGCTTCGATGGGGGTGCCGGTGAAGCCGATGAACGACGCGCTCGGCAGGGCGTCGCGCATGTGCTGCGCGAAGCCGGGCACGAGATAGCCGCCGTCCTTCGTCTTGACGAGCTTGCTCTTGAAGCCGTACTGGCTGCGGTGCGCCTCGTCGGCGATGACGACCACGTTCCGCCGCTCGGAGAGCCGGGGGAATCTGTCGCCCTTCTCCTCGGGCAGGAACTTCTGCACCGTGGTGAAGACGACGCCGCCGGCCGCGACCTGGAGCAGCTCGCGCAGGTGGCTCCGGTCGCGCGCCTGGACCGGCTTCTGCCGGAGCAGCTCGTGGCAGCGCCCGAAGGTCCCGAAGAGCTGGTCGTCGAGGTCGTTGCGGTCCGTGATGACCACGATCGTGGGGTTTTCCATGGCCGGATCGAGCACGACCTTCCCCGCGTAGAAGGTCATGGTCAGCGACTTGCCCGAGCCCTGCGTGTGCCAGACGACGCCGACCTTGCGGTCGCCGCCGGGGCGGGTCGCGCGGACCGTCTCCTCGACGGCCGTGCGCACGGCGTGGAACTGGTGGTAGCCGGCGATCTTCTTCACGACCTCGTCGCGGTCTTCCTCGAACACGACGAAGTGGCGGACGAGGTCGAGGAGGCGCGCGCGGTCGAAGACGCCCTCGAGGAGCGTGATCATCTCCAGGGTGCCCCGCGCGGCCACGGCGCTGCCGTCGACCGTGCGCCAGGGGCCGAAGCGCTCCCAGGAGGAGGTGAGGGTCCCGAGGCGCGCCGTCGTGCCATCCGAGACGACGAGCAGCTCGTTGTAGACGAAGAGCGACGGGATCTCCGCCTTGTAGGTCTGGAGCTGGTTGAACGCGCCCTGGACCGTCGCGTTCTCGTCGGCGGGGCTCTTGAGCTCGACGACGGCGAGGGGGACGCCGTTGACGAAGACGACGATGTCGGGGCGGCGGTGCCTGTGCGGTCCCTCGATGACGGTGAGCTGGTTGACGACGAGGTATTCGTTCTCCTCGATGTCGTCGAAGTCGAAGAGGCGGAGGCGCTCGCCGCGGACCTCGCCGCCGGGCGTCGCGATCTCGACCTCGACGCCGTCGCGGAGCAGGCGGTGGAAGCGGCGGTTGTTCTGGAGGAGCGAGGGGGCGTCCGGGACGAGGATCTTGCGGAGCGCCTCGTGGATGGCGGTCTGCGGGACGCCGGGGTTGAGGCGGCGGAGCGCCTCGTCGAGGCGGCCGCGGAGGACGACGTCGGCGTAGGTGGCGCGCTCCGCGGCGGGCTCGCCGGGGGCGATGTCCGGGCCGTGGAGGCACTCGTAGCCGAGCCGAGCGAACGTCTGGAGGGCGAGCTCCTCGACGTCCGACTCGGTCACGGCGGGGACGCCGGCGGCGGGGCTCACAGGGCGGCCTCGGCGAGCCTTTCGGCGTCCTTGACGCGGAGCTCGCCGGATAGGAGGCGGGGGAGGAGGGCGTCACGTAACCTGGTGAGGGTCATCGATTCTTGGCGATTAGCCTGGACCCTGACATCGAGTACTTCAACGATCTTCGTGAAAGCTTCGGCTAACAATGTCGTCGGCCAAATAATCGGTATGCGCGCAATGATGTCTTGGTTTAGGGATGGCATCGTTGTTCCGGTCGCGTTCTGGGCCATCCATTCACGGTGTCGAATTTGGAGAAACGCGCAGCGCAGCCACTCGGCAACTTGTGGCGTCAAGCGAAGCCGTATGCAATCCGAGCCCATTAGCCAGTTTGCTTCGTGTTTTGCTATGATCGCGAAGCGTTCTACCGCTCCCTTGCGGCCGAAAATTATGTCGCCTCCAGTGACTTTGAATGTGGAGAGGCGCTCTGCTGTTTCGAGTGGAACGCGAGGTGTCTTGTTGTCGAGTTCAAGGTAGCCGTCTCGAATATCTCGTACGGCAATGACTGGAACGCCGAGCGAGCCTGCTTCAGTATACTCGCTAGCTTGAAGGGTGGTGCCGAATGGACCGGTCCGAATCTCGCCCCTAAGCTCCACAACGAGGTCGCCGACCGTTGCAGGTCTCCACCCTTTCGGAATTGGCCCGATCTTCGAGTCTTCGAAGCTGTCGGGGAAGAGCGCCGCTGTCTCCGCGTCCATCCCGGCAGGGGCCCGCCCCTCCATCTTCGCACGCACCGGGTCGAAGTCGACGAACCAGCTCTTGAAGAGCGCCCGCGCCATCGCTTCCAACGTCTCGTTCATCCGCCGGTTCAGCTCTATTTTGTCGTCCAATGAGCCGAGGACGAAGGCGATGGCGCGCTGAATATGCAGCGGCGGCAAGCGGATCCGCATCGAGCGAAGCTGACCCAGATTGAACCCGGGAACGGAGCTGCCGATCGCAGCGTTGCGAATGGCGGTTCTTGTTTCGTTACTCTTGAATAGGTAATATAGAAACAGGCTGTCGGCTACCGCTGCGTTTGGCGTTAGCTTCATTTGCTTGTTTGATATTACGTACTCGCGAAATTTTGCTCGGTTGTCGATGAGTCCGACTTGGTCAATGGTTCCCCAGCATGTGAAAATCAGGTCGCCGGCGCGGACAATGGAGCGAGAGAATTCTTTGGCTTTATCGTGAGAAATGAAAACTAGGTCCTCGTCAATTAGGCGCACGCCGACGTTTTGGCTGAGATTGCTGCCGCGAATTACTGGTACGCCTTTAGGTGCAAAAAATTTGGCACTGATGGATGAGCCGAATGGTCCGGTTGCGAGTGCGTTCGGCTCTCGTGATGCAATGTCCTCAACCTTTGTCTCTCGCCACTCCATGGCATCACCGAAGGGTCGCCAAGCGACGCGATATTTCCAGTTCCAGCTTGCGGCCCTCGTCAAATTGCTCATTCAGCTTCGCCACAAGCTTTGAGAACCGCTCCTCGAACGGCTCCTCCTCGTCCTCCACGTCTTCTGCCCCCACATACCGCCCTGGTGTCAGCACGTGCTGATGCGCACGCACCTCGTCGAGCGTCGCGTTCTTACAGAAGCCGGCAATGTCCTCGTACTTCCCCGCGCCCTTGTCCCCCCGCCATGCATGGTACGTCCCCGCCACCCGTGCGACATCCTCGTCGGTCAGCTCGCGCTGCGTCCGATCGATCATTCTCCCCAGCTTGCGGGCGTCGATGAACAGGATTTGCCCCCGCCGGTCGCGAAACCGCCCATTCTTCTTATCCCGAGCCAGGAACCAGAAGCACACGGGAATCTGTGTCGAGTAGAAGAGCTGCCCCGGCAGGGCGACCATGCAGTCGACGAGATCTGCCTCGATGATCGCCTTCCGGATCTCCCCCTCGCCCGACTGATTCGACGACATCGATCCGTTCGCCAGCACGAATCCCGCCTGGCCCGCCGGTGCGAGGTGGTGAATGAAGTGCTGCACCCATGCGAAGTTCGCGCTGCTGGCAGGCGGCGTGCCGTACTTCCACCGCACGTCCTCTTTCAGCCGCTCCTGGCCCCAGTCCTTCGCGTTGAACGGCGGGTTCGCCAGGATGTAGTCGGCCTTCAGGTCCCTATGCAGGTCGCGGTGGAACGTGTCGGCGTTCTCCGGGCCGAGGTTCGCCTCGATGCCGCGAATGGCCAGGTTCATCTTGGCGAGGCGCCACGTCGTCGGGTTCGATTCCTGCCCGTACACGCTGATGTCGCCCACGCGGCCGCCGTGCTTCTCGATGAATTTCTCGGACTGCACGAACATCCCGCCCGACCCGCAGCACGGGTCATAGACGCGGCCCTTGTACGGGGCGAGCATCTTGACCAGGAGGCGCACGACCGAGCCCGGCGTGTAGAACTGCCCGCCCTTCTTGCCCTCGGCGAGCGCGAACTCGCTCAGGAAGTACTCGTACACCCGGCCGAGGATGTCCTTCGATCTGCTCTGCCTGGACCCGAAGCCGATGGTCCCGATGAGGTCGACCAGCTCGCCGAGCCGCTGCTTGTCGAGCTGCGGGCGGCCGTAGTTCTTCGGTAACACGCCCTTCAGCGACAGGTTGTCGCGCTCGATGGCGACCATGGCATCGTCGATGACCTGGCCGATCTTGGGCTGCTTCGCGTTGGCCTGGATCGCGGCCCAGCGGGCCTCCTTCGGGACCCAGAAGACGCGCTCGGCGCGGTACTCGTCCCGATCCTCGGGGTCGGCGCCCTCGTCGACCTGCGCGGAGAGCCGCTGGTGCAAGTCGTCGAAGGCGTCGCTGATGTACTTGAGGAAGATGAGCCCGAGGACGACGTGCTTGTACTCGGCCGCGTCCATGTTGTTCCGCAGCTTGTCGGCGGCCTGGAACAGCTTGCGCTCGAAGCCGAGGTCGCCGCCGCCACCCTCGGCGGCGTGCCCGCCATGGCCGTTCGCCGCCTTCCCGTTGGGCTTCGCGGCAACCTTCCCGTTGACCTCCGCGGCGGCCTTCCCGTTGGCCTTCTCGGCGGCGCTGGGCTTCGGTCCCGGCGCCGCCTTCTCGAACGGCAGCGCGCGCTGCGCCTCGGCCGCCGCGGTCGCGGTCTTGCCGAGCAGCCGATCGACGATCGGCGCCTTCTCCTTGCCGTGGTCGTCGAGGCCGAGCTTGCGGCAGAGGTCCTTCAGCCGGTCGCGGGGGTAGCCGAGGAGGACCTCGGAGAGGTCGGCGCTGCGCGCCTGGACGATGGCGTCGATGAGCTGGTCGCGGACGCGGCGGTCGCTCACGGGAAGCTCGAAGCGGCTCGCCACGGCGAGCAGCTCGTCCCGGGTGAGATGGGTCAGAAGGTCTCGCTTGGTCGGCATGCGGGTCGACAAGGTTACGCCCGCGCCGAATCAACAATCAACGCCGAGCGCTCCAGGTAACGCGCGAGGGCGCCGGGGTCCTGGCGAGGTGTCAGCGCATGGCCGCTGTCGGCCTACCCCTGCGGCTGTCGCTTCGTCCGCGCCTTCCGCGGTCTCCCGGGCGTCGCCTCTGGCAGCTCGGCGCGGCGCAGCAGAGCGCCGGGCTCCACAGCGAGCGCGTCGGCAAGCCGGACCAGCACCACGACGCCGACGTTCGTCTTCCCCCTCTCGAGGCGTTGCAGGAAGCCCGTGCTGATGTTGGCCGCCTCGGCGAGCGCTTCCTGGGTCAGGCCGAGCCGCACGCGGAGGCGGTGCACGTTGGCTCCGATGGATTCGAGCACCACATCCGCATGATCGCGCTCCATGCGCGGGGCCTACCTTCGGGCGCTCCGCGGAAACACAGCTTATAAGTCACGTTCCATTGACTGCACCGGATCGCGCCGGGTAAGCTATGGGCCGCACAAAGAAGTGCAGCCCGCGGGCGCGCCAACGCCCCGGGCTGCGTGGCCGAACCCCGAAGGAAGCGAGGTCCGACGTGCAGATCGTTCGCATACTCCCCGATCCCGGGCAAAGTCCCCGTCCACCCCGGCCCCGTCATCGCCGCGCCCCCGACGCCCTCGCGCCGGCGGGCGGCCTTCCCCCACGCGGGGGCGCCCGATGAGCCCCGCCCCCACCGACGTCCCCGCGCTCCCCGACGCGGCCCTGCTGGCGCTGGTGCTCGGCCTCCCCGCCCTCGGCCGCCCCCTCTTCCTGGCCGACGATCTCCCGTCGCTCGCGCGCCTCTCCCCGGCGGCGCTGGCGGAGCGCGCCGAGGTGGCCCTCCAGGCGGCGACCCGCCTCGCGGCCGCCTTCGAGCTCGGCCGGCGGCTGCACGCCGCGCGCATGCGCCGGCCCAAGCGCCTGCGGCGCCCGCGCGACGTCGCCCGCTTCTTCCACGCGACGCTCGCGCCCCTCGTCCACGAGGAGGTCTGGATCGCGGCGCTCGACGCCCACGATCGCGTCCGCGGCGCGCGCATGGTCTGCCGCGGCGGCCTCCTGAGCGGATCCCTGCGCGCCGCCGATGTCCTGCGCGCCGCCCTCGAGCTGGGCGCCGTCGCGTTCGTGATGGCCCACAACCACCCGAGCGGCGACCCCGCGCCGTCCGACGACGACGTGGAGCTGACGCACGCGATCGAGCACGCCGCCCACCTGATCGGCGTCCCCCTCCAGGACCACGTCATCGTGACGCCCGCCGGCCGCTTCGCCTCCGTCGTCCGGGCTGCGTCCTCCCGCTAACCCGTCCGGGTCTCGGCAGCCGCAGATTCACCGCCGCCGGATCTGTACGTCGAGAATGGCGCCATCGACATCACGAGAACGTCGCCCCCGACGAAAGCACTCTTTCGACGGGTCCTCCCCGGACCGGACAGCGCGCCTCCTGCTCCCCACCTGGCCAGATCGGTGCCAACCCCGCTATCTCCTCAACATCCCTCATTCTTCTCCCCCATCTCTTTCCCCGCGCGTTCCCCGCGCGCCCCCGCGCACGGCAGGAATTCGACACCCGAGCTTCTTCTATAACCCATCTTCTCGTCCACTTCGCTCTGGACACCTCTCTTCGCGTCATGAATAAACGACGCCGGCCCGTCCGGCATAGCAGCGCAATCTCGCGCTCCTGCACGGACGAGGGTGATCTCATGAGCAAATACACCGCTTCTGAAGTTGTCCAGGTCCCCCGGTTCACCGCGGTCGGGGCCATGGCGCTGGGCGAGCAGCTCGTCACGGTGGCGAAGCCCGTGAAGAGGCAGCTCGCGAAGGGCATCGCGCGGGCGCTCGTCGCGCTCTCGTCGAGCCACGCCGAGCTCGCGTCGGCGCTGCGCGATCAGGTGTCGCTCTCCGAGGGAGGGGAGGCGAGCGAGGATACGGTCCAGTGCGACCGTGTCCTCGACGGGTGCTGGAGCGGTCTCCACGACTTCCTGACCGCGTTCACCAAGCTGCCGCCGGGCGCGCCCGAGGCCGCGGAGGCGAGCTCGCTCAAGGCGGCGATCTTCACCGGAGGCCTCAAGTTCCTTCAGCTCACGTACCTCCTCGAATGGTCCGAGAGCGAGCTCCGGTTGCAGCGGATCCGCAAGAACGGCCTCGACGCGCGCATCGAGGCGCTCGGCGGCAAGCGCTTCCTCGCCGGCCTCGAGGCCGCGCACGCGGCGTACGGCAAGGCGCTCGGCGTCACGGCGCCCGCGGCCGCGGCCGCGGCGGCGCCGCCGAGCGTGCGCGAGGCGCTCGACGCCTTCACCGAGGCGCTGCGCGCGTACGTGATCAAGGTGATCGGCGCGGTCGAGCCCGACGAGCCCGAGACGCAGGAGCTCGCCGACAAGCTGCTCGCGCCGCTCGCGGGCTGGAGCGTCGGGCCGAGCGGCCGGGGCGCGGCGCGGAAGAGCGGCAAGCCCGAGGACGAGGCGACAGCGCCGCCTCTGGCCGACGCGCCGACCGCCGCGCCGGTGGCCGCCGACCTCTGAGGCGCGCTCGCGCCGCGCGCGCCCGCTGGGGGCGCTCCGACCTCCCGCCGATTCGTCCTCCACCCGTCACCGCCCGCCCGGAGAGCATGCCCCCGGCACCCGCCGATGGCGTCCTCCGGCGCCGCGCGCGAGCATCCCGGCGTCCGGTCCCGTTCTCCTCTGCCCGCCGCGAGCGCCCAGCGCCTCGTGACGGGGCGAGCCGCGCTCGTGGCAGAGCGAGCTCCCCACGCCCCGTACGATCTGTGCCAAGCCGCCTTGGCATGTGCCAGGTGGGGGGGTCCGGCACCGGCACAAACGCAATGCATTGCGACACACCGGGGTCCGGACCCCTCGAGATCGCTCCGCGGAGCGTCTTTCTGGGCAGGATTGTGCCAGAGAACGCATTGTAAACCGAAATTCTGTGCCAAAATACCCGCAAAACCGCGTGATCTTGTGCCAGAAGGGGGGGCCGGACCCCTCCGAAGCGCAAAACAGAGCGTTCGAACGGGGTCGGAAGCCCTCCGAGGCGCAAAGCAGAGCGGACCGGCGGGGTCGGAACCGCTCCGGAGCGCACCACATAGGTTGGTGCTCGATGTTGGGTGGTGGGGTTGCTCGGGGCGCGCCCTTCGTTCTTGGCGATGGTCGCGATGGCCTCGGCCAACGGGACGAGCTCGACGACTTCACCCTGCCCTGGGCCCATGCGCGCTGCTACATGCGGCCCTGGCATGCCGCTGGCAACAAAGCCCCGCGCGCGACGGAATGCGTCGCGTGGAGGTGGTACGTGCACACCGGGATCACCCTGGCCGTGGCCGCGCTCATGGGAGCGCCGGCCTGCGGAGCAGCGGACGAACCGAGCGCGGCGGGAGAGGAGGGCAGAGCGGAGGAGGCCGGCCTTTCGACGCGCCACGTCGAGCTGAGCCTCGACCCGGAGGAGCCCGCGATCCCGCAGATCGTGGCGGCCGGGCGGCACGAGCTCGCCGCGGCGTGCGCCGACCGTCCCGAAGCGGCGATCCGCTTCTTCGACCCGCTCGACCCGGGAGCCTACGCGGACGTGCCCTGCGCCTCGGTGCTCGATGACGCCGCGGCGCAGGATGAGAACGCCATGCCCGTCTCCGATGGCGACGAGCCGACCGGAGACGTCCAGCAGGCCATCGGCCCGATCAGCCTCCTGATGTGCGGCCTTTACGCTGGCGGCTCTCTCTTGACGTTGCGCTACGCGGTGTGTCCGCGGGCCAGGACCGCGAGGGCGCGTCAGCGGTGCGACGACACCGGGCTCTGGGGCGGAGTCGCCATGGGCCTCCTGTGCGCCGTCCCGTTCTAGCGGAGCGGTCATGATTGTCCCCCAGCCGCTAAGGACGATCGGCATCGTGGTCTGTGGCGTCGCGCTCGGAGCCCCGGCCGTTGTTTGCCACGACGCACATTCTCCCTCGCTAGGGAGGATCGTAGACGTCGTGCGGACGCTCTTCCCGCTCTGGATCTACCTGATCGTGCAACTCAGCATGGATGAAGGTCGGGTCCGCGAGCGGCGCGCCCGTGGGGTGCCCGACCCCGACTAGGCACCCGGCCCGCTGACGACGCGGCGAGCTCGCCGGCCCACGAGCCGCCGCACGGCGCTCGCGCGGGGGAGCGCACGCACACCCCAGCCGCTCTGATAGAGAAAGATCGCCTGGGAGCGTTTGGTCCTACCGGTGACGAGCCTCCGCCGGCGTGTCCGTCGGGCCGGGCTTCCAGGAGAACAGGTTGAGCTGGACCGGACCGGCCGGCGCCACCGGAAGAGGCGGCGGAGCAGCCTGGACCGGAGGCGCCGACGGCGGGGGTTCCGGAGCGCGCTGCGGGCGCCGCTGCGCGGGCGTCGGCTCCGTCACGAGGCGCAGGAAGCCCCTGCCGCTCGGAAGCTTGCGCGCTGGCGCCCAGGGCTCGCGATGACGGAGCGGCTGTGCCTTCGGGGCCTCGCTGGCCGGCTCGGTCAGCTGCGCCTCCGCGAGCTCGTCCACGGTCCACACGTCGTCGGTGATGCCGGCCGGGCCGCCACATGCGTGTGCGGCTCATCCTGGAGAACGGGAGGCACGTGCTCACTCGTCGGAGCGAACGCAGCGCGCGATCCGCCGATCGCTGACCGCATGATCCTCCGATGTGCCGTTCGAGAAGCTGACGAGGACGGCCCGCTCGGCGTTGTTGATGACAGGCGTGGACGACCAGAAGCCACCGATAGGCGCCCCCGGGAAAGCTTCCAGGTCGATCGCCGGGTCGGATCGCCGATCATCGACGATCGAGAGCAGCTCTTTCGCATTCGGGAGCCGCCAGTCGCTCTTGCCGGCGAGGGTGAGTTCCTCGCAATGCGTGAGCGCGTCGCTCCAGGCGAAGCTAGTCGAGGGGAAACGTTGCCAGACGAGCCCCGTCGAGCGGTCGAGCACCCAATCCTCGCCGAACGACAGGTCGGGCTGCGCCATCCCGCTCTCGCCCCCGACGCATATTGCTCGACGGATCGAGGTTTTAGCGACGAGCTCGACGGACCCATTGATGGCTTTTACGGCCCACCTGAGCGAGGTATGTGCGGCGGCGTCGGTCGAGGTCCAGTAGAAGCTGTCCTGGTTGATCGTGAAGATGTCTTGGAACGCGGTGGTATGGCCGAAATCCAGGATGGAGACGAGTTCGCGCCGTGTAGGCAGGCGCCACGTCGCGAGGCCTCCGAGCTGCTGGGCAGCGAGGTCCGCGCAGTGCTCCTGCGCGCCAGCAAAAGTGAAGGTCACGTTCTCCGTCACCTTCTCCCATACGAGCCCGGTCACCGAATCCATCACGGTGCCGTCGCGTTCCGTGTAGGAGGGAACGGCGATCTCGTAGTTCCCGTCCTGTCCGAAGAAGGGCTCCGACGGTCCCGGGCACTCCCCCAGCTCGGTCGTCCCATCCGAGCAGCGTTTCGTCCCCGAGTCCGGCCACGTCACCGGAACTGGCAGGGGACCGCCACCGGTTCCGCCTCCAGAGCCAGCGCCGCCAGCCCCGAAGCCGCCTATCCCCGAGCCGCCACCGCCGTGCGTACCCGTCCCCGAGTGCACTCCGCCGGTCCCTCCGCCGCCACCGGAGCCGCCTGCTCCTTCTACGATGGCGGTGTACTCATCCCAGCGAGCGTCGATGAGCTGCTCGCAGCCGAGGCTCACGGTAGCCGCCATCCCAACCATAGTCATTGCCGCCCGCGCGCTCGCGAATTTCTCGCCCACCATGTAGCGAAGCGTCTGCCCGTGCGAGCTCGGCGTCAATAAATCGAACACGTCCGCTATGGGCGTATGCACGCGCCGAGCGCCTTCCGGCGAAGTGGTCGCAGTTGGCGCGGGGTGGTCGCGTTTCAGGCAAACGCGACCACTACCAAAACAGAGCGCTCGGGCGGGGTCGGCACCCCTCCGACGCGCAAAGCAGAGCGCACCGGCGGGATCGGAACCGCTCCGGAGCGCACCTCGGAGGGTAGTGCTCGACTTTGGTCTCGAGCGCTGAACGTTGCCTGATAGGTGCGCTGTCCGGGAGGACGTGCGCGTCAGGTGCGGGTGACGGGGCACCCGATGGATGCGGTCCCGCTCCGCGTGGTCGAGGCGCAGCGCCGCCGGGGGCTCGCCTGGGGCTTCCTGGCCGAGCGGCGGCTCTCCGGGCGCTGGTCGTGCGCCTGGCGCGGCGAGTCGTCCGGCGATCCGCGCGGGCGCGGCTACTCCTCATCCCTGAGCCCGCGGGCGCGCCGCTCGCGGGCTCGGCCTTCGTCCATTGCGAAGTTCACCAGGCAGTAGATGGCCACGGGGAGCGCGAAGTGCAGCAGATCGACCATACCGAAGCGGCCGCCCCGGGGGACGCTCGTGTAGGCGAGCACGTTCGAGGCGATGATGACGCCCCCAGAGACGAGCATGCCGAGAGCTCGGAACTGGCCCTGCATAGGTCCCGTCAGATGAAGAGGCACAGCGCGCCGAGGGCGGTGAAACCTCCGGTCGTCAGCCGGTCGCAGTTCCGTCTGTCGTGTGGGTTCCTGGCACGAGGACACACGGCGTAGGTCGAGAAGAGCCCTGATCCCGTGGTGATGATGGTGCAAACCAGGCCAAACGGGCTCCATCGCTGCTGGACCTCTCCGATGGACTGGCCGCCCTCGACGCTGGCAGGCGCCGCGCCGTCCTCGACGTCGCAGAGCACCGCGGCGCAGGGGACGTCCGTATACGCGCCCGCGTCGAGCGGGTTGAAGATGCGGATCGACACCTCGGGGTCGTCGGCGCACGCCGCGGCAAGCTCATGCCGCCCGGCCGCCACGATCTGCG
This sequence comes from Sorangium cellulosum So0157-2, assembly GCF_000418325.1. Lineage (GTDB taxonomy): Bacteria > Myxococcota_A > Polyangia > Polyangiales > Polyangiaceae > Sorangium > Sorangium cellulosum_D. The sequence goes on along the minus strand of NC_021658.1, from coordinate 8,278,228 downwards.
GGATTGCGGGCTTCTCCGGGTCGAGGCTCAGCTCGAACGGACGCGGCGGAAGGCCGGCCTCCTCCGCTCCGCCCTCGTCTCCCGCCGCGCTCGGTTCGTCTGCCGCTCCGCAAGCCGGCGCTCCCATGAGCGCGGCCAGGGCGACGCCGATTCTGGTATGCACAGTCCACCTCCACGCGACGCGGTACGTCGCGCGCGGAGCTTGGTTGCGAGCGGCATGCCAGGGCCGCAGAGACAAGCGCTCGACGAGGGTCGACCCGCCTCCCGGCCGTACTGCGGAGCGCCGTTCGGGCCTCGGGAACGCCTCCCGGCGGCCGGCCCCCTCTGTACCAGGCTCCCTGAGCCCCCGAGCGCCCCCTGGCCTGGTAGCACCAAGCGTACCCGCAGTGCTTCTTGCATTCACCAGAGGCTTCCATCGGCAACCTGGAGCACCGATCGGCTTGAAACGCCCGAGAATGAAGAGATTCGAACCACGGAGGCACAGAGAGCACAGAGGGGAGAGATGAAATGGGCATCGCGACGGCATGCGCGGTGCTCGTCCCTCGGGATGCTGTTGACGGTGAACCGCTGGGTGGAGAAGCTCGCACCATGCGTAGCGCGCTGATCGTCGGTGACCTCCAGGTCGGGGTCCTCAACAACTACCCGTTCGCGAAGGCCGTGGTGCCGCCGGTCACCGAGCTGCTGCCGCGAGCCCGCGCAGCCGGGGTGCTGGTGGTGTTCGTGCGTACCGCGTTTCGGGCCAACGGCGCGGACCTGGCGGGTGAGGTCTTCGCGGCCTTCCACCGGGCCGGTGACCTGTTCCACGAGGGCTCGCCGGGTACGGAGGTCGCGCTGGAGGTCACCGCGGACGACGTCGTCGTGCTCAAGCGGCGCACGAGCGCGTTCGCAGGAACGGATCTCGATCTGGTGCTCCGCGCCCGCGGCGTGGACTCGCTCGCCCTCACCGGCGTCGCGACGAGCGCCATGGTCGCGGCCACGTTCTACGACGCGTCGGACCGGGGCTACGGGCTGACCGTGCTCCGCGACGGGTGCGCCGACCCGGACCCGGCGGTGCACGAGCTCCTCGTCAACACCGTCTTTCGCGGCAGGGGCGCGGAGATCGTCACGTGCGCGGAGTGGCCAGCGCGTGGCGCGCGTACGGCGCCCCGTTGAACGGCTCGTTCCGACCCCGATCCACTTGGCCGACCGATGGGCGGCCGAGGCTCCCCGCATGTCAGGCCACGAGGTCGCGGTGGCGACCCGGCGTCGCGCAGGGGCGCTCGCCGGGCGCTCGCCGGGCGCTCGCCGCGCTCTCGTCGAGCCACGGCGAGCTCGCGCCGGCGCTGCGGGCGCCGGTGTCGCTCTGCGTTCGCTCTGCGAAGGAGGAGGGGAGGGGAGCGCGGCTGCCGCGGCGCTCCACCGAGGCGTACGGCGCTAGGCGCTCAGCCCGCCAGCACGTCCCGGATCCGCGGCGCGAACTCCATCCAGTGGGACCGCACCGACTGGATGAGCTGTTCGCGGTAGGGGGTGAGATCGTTCCAGTAATCCCCTGTCGCGGTCTCGTAGCGGTAGGCGGGCCACCAGGCGCTGGAGGTGAGCTTGTGCTGCTTGAGGGTGCCGGCCTCTCCGAAGGCCGCGCGGAGCTTCTTCGACAGCTCCTTGCCGCCGGCGATGTCGATATCCACCCATACGCCCGTGAACGCGCAAGCAGGAGAGGTGGTGAAGTTCAGACGCCTCGACTTGTTCCATTCCAGGCCGACCCCGACCCTGGGGGCGACGTCGACGCCGGGGACGAGCCCGGCTTGGCTCGACGGGAACCACCCTGGCAAGACCAGCAGGATCTTCGGCCAGTCTTCGTCTTCCTCCAGGAATTTGTAGACGTCGACCTCTGGAGAGAGCTCGGAGGCGAGGTCGGCGATCCCATCCGCGCACGAGCATAGAAACGCGTGCGCGAGGTCGGCGACGGACTCGCCGATGGCGGCCCACTCCTCGATGAGCGGCTGATTCCGGAGGTAGAATACGGCACGCGGATCGTCGATGCGGTTCATCGGAACTCCCTCTCCAGGGTGGCGAGATAGTTGGAGGCGGCCTCGCGCCCGTGCGCCGTCGCGCCCTTGCCCGGCGCCGAGGCGATCGCGTCGCGGAGCATCGCCGCGATGTCGGCGTAGCTCATCGGCGTGAACGCCTCCCGCGCGGCGCCCGTGGCTGTCACGGGCGCTCGTCCGGATGGCGACAGGAAGACGAACAGCGCGCCCGGCTCTCGACAGAAGCTCTCGTAAAGGCGATCGCATTGCAGGGGCTGTTCGCGGGCATCGACCTTGTTCTCGAGCACGAGGAAGAGCCCAGGCCCAGCGACGACGACATCGGCGCGGGCGTCGCCCTTGCTCACGTCGAGCGCGGACCGGGCGCGGTTCAGCGCGGCCCGCGGCGGATCGGCCGCGCAGCGGCGGAGCAACGCCTCGAGGAAGCCAGCGCCGAGGCCATGTCGACCCTGGGGATCGAGCAGCCATGCCAGCAGCGCGGAGTGATACCGCTCCTGCCGGCTCTGCCCGAGGATGCTCAGGAGATCGTCCGGCCCGCCGGCCCAGCGGCCACCGCTCACGAGCGCCTCTTGCTCGGCGCGGAGCTCGGCCAGCCTTGCCTCCCACGCGGCGACCTGCGCCACGCGGTTCTCCTGCTCCCGTGCCACGATGGCGCGCCATTCCGCGGCGAGGCCGGCGAGCCGGGGCTCGTCTGCTTCAGGCGCTGACGCGAAGATTGTCATCTACCTCGCTCCTCCTCGCTGTGCTCGCCATGGGCCGCTGGACGGCCTCATGGTTGGGTGGCCCTGGTGGACGGCGGCCGGTCGGCCTCCGGTGAGGGCAGGTTACGCCCGCGCCGAATCAACAATCAACACCGAGCCTTTGCGTAATTCTGCACAGGCGCTGGAATTGTGAGGAGGGTGTCATCACGTGGCGGCTGCCGGACTACCTCGACGGCTGTCGCTTCGCTCGCGGGCCGCGCTGCGCGGGGGCCTGCCGCGCAGCGCGCGGCCGGCGTGGCGCGGCGCGGCAGGACGCCGGGATCGACACCGAGCGCCTGCCGGACCTCGACCGCCGCCTCCTCTTGGCCGAGGATCTCCCGTCGTTCGCGCGCCCGCCGCGGTGGCGCCGGCGGAGCGCGCCGACGTGGCCCTCCAGGCGGCGACCCGCGGCGACCCGCCTCGCGGCCGTCTTCGGGCCCTCCGTGCCGCCGTCAGCTCGCGCGCCGGACGGCGGGGGCGTCGCCGGATGAGGTCGCCGCCGTGCCGTCCGCGCCCACGTCGTCGCGGAGCTGGTCCGGCGCGGGCGTGTCCACGGACGCCCGCGGGGGAGGCGCCGCCAGCGACGTGTCCGCCGGCCGCTCCGCGTGGGAGCTGCCCGCGACGCGGTGGCGCCCCCAGAGCTCCTTCAGATCGGCCGGGAGCTGGCTCTCGATGTCCGTGACCTCCTTCATGGGGATCTCGCGCTCCACGGCGGCGAAGACCGCATGGGACACCGCCCTCGCCTGGTCGGTATCGATGTGCAGGTGCTCCGCGAGCGTCTCGAGGAACTCTCGACGACCGAAGACCTCCGGATCCTCGTCGCGGTGCGTGGCGCACGGCTGGACGATCGCCTGGATCGTCGAGGGCAGGGCCGAGGCGAGGTCCCGCGCCTCTCCACCGCTCAGCCGGCGCGACAGCGTGCACAGCGCCGCGCCGACGGCCTCGGGCGCCCCCAGGTGCGGCGGCAGCGCGCCGCTCTGCTCGACCTGCCGGAAGATCTGCTCGGAGACATCATCGATCGACCGAGCGACCGCGGTCGTCGTCTTCGCCTTGCTGCCCATTCGAATGCTCCTCTCGTGCGGGAATCGTGCGGGAATCGTGCGGGAACCGTGCGGGAATCGTGCGGGAACCGTGCGGGGTGCTGCGGGGACCCTGCGAGAATGGTGCGGGAATCGTGCGAGACCGCGCGCACCGCCATGACGGGAGGCAAGCGCAGTGCCGCCCCGGGCGCTCAGCGAGAATCCGAATTTGCCTGATCTTCTACTGCGGCCGGGCCCATCGCTCGCGCCGACCCCTCCAGCGCGAGCAGCTCTGGCTGCTTGGTACTCTTGACGGTATGACCAACCATGGGAGAATAAATCTGGAATCTTCGAATCATCGTCGTCGGCGCAAGGGGACCGCTGCGACGGCCGTCGAAGACCGGACGGAGGGGGTATGTGTGATGGTGTTTGGCCGCGACGGATCGCGGTCGTGGTCTATTGCTGCGTCGTCGTGTGCGTCGCCGGCATACGTGGGTTCGGATCGCCACGGTATGGCTGGGACGTGCTCGGCTATAGCGGCGTCGTGCTTTCCTACGACTCGAACGATCCGGTCGTCATCCACGGCGGCGCGTATGGCGCCCTCCGTGACGCCGCTCCAGCTGCCGTAGTTCACGAGCTCACGAGCAGCTCACCCTACAGGGCCGAGGTCGCGCATAATCCTCAGGCATTTATCGAGCAGCTCTCGTTTTATCGGATGCGGATGCTCTATTCGAGCCTGCTCTACGTGCTGTACAAGTGCGGGGTGAACATCGTGCAAGCGGCGTCTGCCGTCTCGGCGCTGTCGTACGTCCTCCTCGCGCTCGTAGGCCTGTTGTGGATGAAGCGCCACCTCGACCCGGTATGCGCCGCCCTGGTGAGCGGCTTCCTCTTCTTGAGCTCCCCCTTCACCCATGTCGCGAACATCCCGACCCCGGATGGGCTCGCCGCGCTCATCGTGGTCGCCGCCGGGTACGCGTTCCTCGAGGCGGGCAATCGGCGCCTCTCCTTCGTCCTGCTCACCGTCGCGGTGCTCGTGAGGCACGAGACCGCGATCCTCGGGCTCATGTTCTCGGCCTGGTTGCTCCTGTTCCGTCGCGCGGAGCGGCTGCGCGCGCGCCTCGCCTGCTTCGCCGCCTCGTCCTCGGCGATCCTGGGGGCGTATGTCTTCGTCACCCGGCTCAATGGCGCATACGGGTGGCGGACCCTCTTCCATCACACGTTCATCGATCCCCTCGTTCACCCGGCGTCCGCCTTCGTCTCGGTCGGCCCGGATGACTATTTCCGGGCTGTCGCCACCGAGCTTGTCCCGAGCGCGCTGGCGACCTCCGTGATCCCTTATATGCTCGTGCTCGCGATCGCGCTCGTGCTGCACGTCAGGAGCGGGGGTGGCCTGGCGCTCGATGAGCCGTGGGTGATGTTCTCTTGCGTGCTGCTCTTCAACTTCATGGTACGTACGCTGCTGTTTCCCGCCCTCTTCGAGCGCTTCTTCCTCGCCCACTACCTGATCTTCGCCGTCCTCGCCGTCCGTACGCTGCGGCTGGGCTCGCGCGACGTATACGGGCTCGATACGGGACCGCGCGGCGACACGCGAGATCGCGCGATGATCCAGCCCGCGAGCGCCGCTGCGTCGGCGAGCAGCAGCGCCTCGGGAATGACGAGCTAACCGGCGGGGCGCCGGCGAGGCTCCGCGGGCGGCCCGGACCGCCGCCGCCCCGAGGCTCCCCGCGGCGGCGGCTCGAGCCGGCCGGCGCCGGCGAGCCGGACGATGCTGCGGAAGCGCGGGCACTCCATGTGGCTCGGCGCCGAGCACGCCGCCGCGTGGCGCAGGCCGTCGCGCATGGCGACGAGCCGCTGGATGGTCTGGTCCAGCTCCTCGGCCTTGGCCGTCAGCCGCTCGCGCTGGAGGCGCAGCCGGCCGTCGGGCGCGAACATCTGCGCGATCTCGTCCAGCGAGAACCCCGCCACCTGGCCGAGGCCGATCAGCGCCAGGCGCTCCAGCACCCCGGGGGCGAACAGGCGCCGCAAGCCCCGCCGCCCGGTCGAGGCGATGAGCCCCTTCTCTTCATAGTACCGCAGGGTCGAGGCGGGCACGCCGGAGCGCCGGGCGACCTCGGTGATGTCCAGATCTTCGTCTTTCACCCTTGACCTCAAGTCGACTTGAGGTTGCAGACTACGGGGCGTGATTGCCCATCGCAAGCGAAAGGAGACTCCGATGTCCGAAGCCGACCAGCCCAATCGCGACCAGGCCGCCCTGTGGAACGACGCCGGGGGGCCCATCTGGGTGGAGATGCAGGAAGTGCTCGACACCATGCTGGCGCCGCTCGGGGCGCCGCTCCTCGAAGGAGCCTTCCCCGGCGAGGGCGGCCGTGTGCTCGACGTCGGCTGCGGCGCGGGCGCCACGGCCCTCGCGATGGCGCGGCGCCTCGGGCCGGCGGGCCGCTGTCTCGGCGTCGATATCTCCGGGCCGCTCGTGGCGGCCGCCAGGGCGCGCGCCGCCGCCGAGGGCCTTTCGTCCGCCGCCTTCGTCCAGGCCGACGCGCAGACCCATCGCTTCGAGCCCGGCGAGTTCGACGCGGTGATCTCGCGCTTCGGCGTGATGTTCTTCGCCGACCCCGCGGCGGCGTTCGCCAACCTCCGGCGCGCCGCGCGGCGCGACGCCAGGCTCTCGTTCGTGGCCTGGCGCAGCCCCGCCGAGAACCCGTTCATGACCGAGGCCGCCCGCGCCGCCGCGCCGCTCTTGCCCAACCTGCCCACCCCGGGCCCCGACGCGCCAGGCCCGTTCGCCTTCGCGGACAGAGACCGCGTGCAGCGGATCCTGGACGCGAGCGGCTGGACCGACGTCGCCATCCGCCCGATCGACGTGCCCACCGGCGTCGCGGAGAGAGACCTGCTCACCTATGCCGTCAAGCTCGGACCGGTGGGCCTCGCGCTGCGGGACGCGGACGAGCCGACGCGCGCCCGGACGGCCGAGGTGGTTCGCGCTGCCTTCGCGCCGTACGTCCGCGATGGCGCCGCCCGCTTCACCGGGGCCTGCTGGCTCGTGAGCGCGCGCGCCTGACCGCTCGAGATGCCGATCGCGTCATCAAGCGAGAAATCGACCGCAAGGACGTCAACGGATCGCCGCGTGACTCTGGCCGTCGGGCCCAGGTAGGATGGTGCATGATGTCCACGATGCGCTCCACCGTACGCTCCTGCACCACGCTTGCCGCGCTCTTCATTCCAATTTTTCTCTGTCACTGCACAGAGCCGAGCGCGGGTGGAGACGATGCAAGCAGCGCGGGTCAGGGGGGATCCGCCTCGGGGGGAGGCGGCGGCAGCGCGACGGCCGGGAGCTCGAGCGGGGGAGGCGCGTCCGTCGCGACGAGCGCGTCCTCTGCCACGTCGTCCACGTCGGTGGGCGTGGGCGGCGCCGGAACGGGCGGAGCCGGCGGCATGGCGCCGTTCGAGCCCGGCTTCATCCTGGGCGCCGATATCTCCAGCGTCCAGGAGGCGGTCGATAACGGCGCGACGTACGTGGACACGGACGGGAACGAAAAAGGGATGCTCGAGCTGCTGAAGAATCACGGATTCAACTACATCCGGCTCCGGACGTTCGTGGACCCGGGCGCGACGTACGGCTATGCGTTCGGGACCGGCGGCACTTGCGCGAAGGAAGAGAGCTACTGCGACAAGGACCACACGATCGAGTTCGGCAAGCAGATCAAGGCCGCGGGCATGGGCTTCCTGCTCGACTTCCATTACAGCGACACCTGGGCCGACCCCGGCAAACAGATCATCCCCGAGGCCTGGCGGGACGCCCGGTCGATCGACGAGATGGCGGGCCTCTTGAAGGACTACACGAAGGAGGTCGTCGCCGCGCTCGTCGGCGCGGGCGCGCGCCCGGACATGGTGCAGATCGGCAACGAGATCACGCCGGGGATGCTCATCCACGTGCCGTCCGCCAGCACGGACTGCTGGGGCAACGATTCGGTCGTCAATCCGAGCGGCCTCACCGGGCGAGCGTCGAACCAGAACTGGGACAACCTGGCCGCGCTGCTCAAGGCAGGCATCGCCGGGGTCAAGGAGGTCGACGACACCATCAAGATCATGCTGCACGTCGAGAACACCGAGGACGTCGACGGCGTCGCGTGGTGGGTCGACAGCGCCAAGACGCGAGGCGTCGCGTTCGACGTCCTCGGGCTCTCCTGCTACACGGCATTTCAGGGGGAGCCCGAGGTGTGGCAGAACACCTTCAATGAACTGGCCGAGACATTCCCGGAGCTGTCGTTCGCGATCGCGGAATACAACCCCGAGCGCACGAAGGCCAATCAGATCATGCGCGACCTGCCGGACGGCAGGGGGCTCGGGACGTTCTTCTGGGAGCCGACGCAGAGCGGCTCCTGGGGCTCGTCCCTCTTCACGTCGCAGGGCGGCGCGACCAGGGCGAGCAGCGACGCGTTCGCGGAGTTCGACGCGATCAAGGCGAGCTTCGGCCTGTAGTACCGCGGATCAGAACGCCCGCCAGGGATCTGCCTCGCGAGCGAAGAGAAATAAATGCGAAGGCGCAAAGACGCAAAGGCGCAAAACTACAAATCTTTTTTTTCTTTTTTGCGTCTTTGCGTCTTTGCGCCTTGGCGTTGAACTCTCTCTCCGGATCCCTGGCCGGACGTCTGGCGGGCGGAAGGGGCGCTCGCTTCCTCGGCCTGCGCACGCGCCCGCCACCGTCTCTCCACGGTAGCTCCTCCCGCTCCTGGAAGCGACACTGGCCGCCTTCCGTTATCCTGAGCGCGCCTCATCGGAGCTCCGTCCGCCCGCGGATCCACATCGTCATGGCGGGGCCGGTCCGATGCGGCGCACGACCCCGAGGAGGCGCCCATGAAGGTGAGGATTGTCGTGAGTTACGTCCCCCGCTATCGCAGGGGGCACCGCTTCCACTTCGTCCCGCCGGTCACCGGGATCCACCTCGCGGCGATCACCCCGCCGGAGCACGAGGTCGAGCTCTTCCACGAGCAGGTGCGCCCCGTCCCCGTCGACGCCGCGCCGGACGTCGTCGCGCTCTCGTTCTTCTCCGGCTTCGCGCGCCGCGCCTACACGCTCGCCGACCGCTACCGCGCCCTCGGCGTGCGCGTCGTCGCCGGCGGGCCGCATGTCTCGTACTGGATCGAAGAGGCGCTCCAGCACGTGGACGTGGTGGTCACCGGAGAGGCCGAGACGGTCTGGCCCGCCGTCCTGCGCGACCTCGAGCGAGGCACGCAGCGCCGCGTCTATCACGGCGAGCCGGCCTCGCTCGCCGGGCTGCCGACCCCTCGCTACGACCTGCTCGAAGGCCGCTTCCTCGTGCCCCGCGTGCTCCAGGCGACGCGCGGCTGCCCGTTCACGTGCAGCTTCTGCACGGTGCCCGACCTCAACCCCGGCTTCCGCGTGCGCCCCGTCGACGAGGTGATCCGCGACATCGCCACCACGCATTTCCCTCGCTTCTGGCAGGAGAAGGTCGCCTGGTTCTGGGACGACAACCTGCTCGTCCAGCGCCGCTGGGCCAAGGAGCTCCTGCGCGAGCTCGCCGGGCTCGATCGCTGGTGGCTCACGCAGGCGTCCATCGATATCGTCAAGGACCGGGAGCTCCTCGACGCGATGGAGCGATCCGGCTGCATCGGCATCTTCCTCGGCATCGAGAGCCTCGACGAGGCCGATCTGAAGAGCGTCGACAAGCGCCAGAACCGCGCGCGCGAGTACCGCGAGGCGATCCGCAAGCTGCACGATCGCGGGATCTGCGTGATGGCGGGCTTCATCTCGGGCTTCGACGATCAGACGCCGGAGGTCATCGCCTCCACGGCCGATCGGCTGAACGAGATCGGCGTCGACGTCCCGTTCCTGAGCATCCTCACGCCGTTCCGGGGCACGCCGCTGTACGACGAGCACCGGCGAGACGGGCGGATCCTCGAAGAGCGCGACTGGCCCCATTACAGCGGCTACGGGGTCGCCTTCCGGCCGGCGCGCATGTCGCCCGAGCAGCTCCTCGCCGCCCACCGGCAGATGTGGAATCGCGCCTTCGGCCCCGCGGCGGTGGTCGAGCGCCTCGCGCGCGGCGCGCGGTCGCTGAGCCGCGGCGGGATGATGCTGTCGGCGGCGATGAACGGCTTTTACGGCCTGAAGCAGGTCACCGGCAACGAGCCGGCGGCGCCGCCGCTCGAGCCCCGAGGGACGATCCGGCACCCCGCGCCCGGGGACGCCCCGGCCCGGCTCGCGCGCCTCGGCCCGAAGCGGGCGGGGGCCGCCGTGGTTCCCCGGAGAGGGTCACACGACGCCGCCGCCTCACCGGAGTGAGATCAGCGGCGGCGCCCGGAGCGGGACGCTGGAGCGCGAGGGCGGTCGCTCGCACCAGCGAGGAGATCATGGCGTTTCCACGATAGCGGACACGTCGTCCGCTGGGATAGAAGGCGCAGGTCATGATGCCCGAGGGATCCGAGCCGGTGTGCACGGGGGTGGCCGTCGCCGAGGCGCTCGCCGCGCAGCACCTCGAGCGCGACGCCGAAGGCAGCCTCGACGCCGCGCTCGCCCTGGCGACCACGCTGCACGCGCCGGGGCAGCGCGAGCGGTACCGGCTTCTGCTGGAGCGCGCGATCGCGCAGGCGGAGCGCGCGCTGGCCGCCGCCGCGGAGGAGCGCGCCGCGCCCGAGGGGCAGGAGCTCGCCGCTGGAGGAGAGCGGACCCTCGCGGCGGGGATGGGCGCCCGTTCGACGCTGGCGAGGGCCCACGCGGCGCGCGCCGAAGACGCGCTCCACGGCGCGGGCCAGCTCTCGCTCAGCGCGCAGCGTGCGCCGACGCGCGAGGCGTGCGACGACGGCTGGCGGCGCGTGGAGGCGATCGTGACCGGCGCGGAGGCCGCCGCCCGCGCGGCCGCGAGCTGCGCCGCGGAGCTCGAGGCCGGCGCGCCTCGCTCGAAGGCCGCCCGCGCGGCGCGCGCGGCGGCGCACAGGGCCGAGGTCGCCGCCGGCGCGGCGCGCAGGATCGTCGAGGAGCGCAACCACGCGTACACGTTCCACACGGACAACGGCTTCTCGTTCGGCGAGGGGTGGCACGTCGCCGCGGCCGCCGTCCTCGCGGGCGCGGCCGTTCAAATCGAGCCGGGCAAGGCCGGAACACCGCAAGCCGAGGCGTTCCTCCGCGATGCGGGCCTGAGCGATCGCCTTCAGGCGTACCGCTCGCGCCCGCGCGCGATGAAGCAGACGACGGAGATCGTCGCGCGCGCCTTCAGCGCCGATCCGTCCTCCGCCCAGCGGCGGCTCCGCGCGGCGTTCCTCGGGGACGCGCCGATCCCGGAGGCGGTGGCCGGCTGGGTCGATCGCCGGCTCGCGGATTCGCGGGCCGGAGAGCCGCGCCGGAAGAAGGTGCTGCTCTGGATCCGCGCGTGTGTCCACCACCCGCACCGAAACACGACGCTCGCCGAGCTCCTGGAGCTGACGGACCTCGTTCGACGCGCGGGGCTCGTGCCCGTGTTGACCGGCGACGCCCTTCGCGACGGGCGGGTCCCCGAGGGCGCGGTCGACATGACCCTCTTCTGGAAGGACCCCACCTTCCGGCAGCTCGACATGCGCCGGGCGCAGCTGCAGTTCTTCGAGCACCTGAAGCGGGCGCACGGCCTCGCCGGCCAGGTCGGCGTCACGACCGCGGGCATGGATGGCCCCGCGCTCATGGGGATCCCCACGATGTACCTCACGGATGCGCCGAACGTGCGGATGCGGGCGTGGGTCGGCGCGGTGCCTGGATACCAGGAGGTCGTGCGCGAGAGCGATTATCTCGAGCGCGTCCGCCGTGGGCTGTCCGAATGGGCCGCGGCGCCGTAGGCGGCCCTGACCTCGAGCCCTGAGGTGGCGCGGCCCACCGCGGCGAAGCCGCCCGCGTCTGGCTTTGCTGAGATCGTGTCGGGGGGAGCACCGTTATCGCTCGCGCGGGTTGACACGCTCGGACGACTTGCGCCTTGATGCGCGCCCTCCGCAGGCCCCGCCCTGAGGCGCTCTCGGCAGCGGCGCGGCGGAGCGCAGCAGTGAGCTCCTTTGGGGAATCGTGGAGATCGGATCGATGAGCCGTGTTCTTCGGCGGACCGCTTGGTTCGCCTGCGCTGGGGTCGTTCTGCTCGCCGGGTGCGGCGGCTCCTCGCCCGCGTCGCTGCCGGCAGAGGCCAATGCGAACGGTGAGGGCGGCGGGAGCGGTGGATTCGAGAGCGGCGACGCAGGGACCGCCGGCGCCGGAGGCGCGGGCGGCGGGGCGAGCGTCGATTGCGACGCGCTCTCGGCCGAGCTCCTGGCCGCGCTCGACGCGGCCGTGGAGGACCAGCGGCTCCCCGGCGCGGCCGCCGCCGTGAGCCTCGGGGCGTGCAGCTGGCGCGGCGCCTCCGGGGTGGCCGACGCAGAGGCGGAGATCCCCCTGCGACCCGGTGATCTCTTCCGGGTAGGAAGCATCACCAAGACCTTCATGGCGACCCTGGCGCTGATGCTGCGCGCCGAAGGCCGCCTGTCGCTCGACGATGCCGTCTCCGAGCACGTGGAGGGCGTCCCCGGCGGCGACCGGATCTCCGTCCGGCAGATCTTGAACCACACGAGCGGCCTCTACGATTTCACGCAGAGCGACGCGTTCTGGTCCGCGGCCCTCTCCGACCCGGAGCGCGCGTGGGCGCCCCGGGAGCTCGTCGAGATCGCCGCGTCGCAGCCGCCGTATTTCGAGCCTGGAGAGGGCTTCGCGTACTCCAACACGAACTACATCATCGCCGGTCTGATCCTCGAAGCCGCGTCGGGAGAGCCCGTCGGCGAGCTGCTCCGCGCCCGGATCCTGGAGCCGGCTGGGCTCGAGCACACCTACCTCGACGGCGCCGAGGCGGCCCTGCCGGGCCTCGTGCACGGCTACGGGGTCGACCGGGGGAAGCTCGTCGACACGACCTCCGCGGCGGATCCGTCGGCGGCCGGCGCGGCGGGCGCCCTGGTCTCGACGACCGATGATCTCACGCGCTTCTACCGCAAGGTGCTCGGCGGCGAGCTGCTCGGCCCCGCCGAGCTCGCGGAGATGACCACGTGGGTGGACGCGAGGCTCGGCGAGGTCACCGGATACGGGCTCGGGCTCTCCCGCCGTGAATCCCGGCTCGGCGCCCAGGTCGGGCATGACGGCGGTATCTGGGGCTTCACGTCTTCTTCCTATTACGCGATCGACAGCGACGCTTCCATCACCGTGCTCGTCAACCTCGAGGTCGGCGACGCGGGCAGGATCGTCGACGATCTGTCGGATGTCCTGATCCTGCCCTGAGCCGGGCGGGGCGCGGTCGCCGCGAGCCCGACACCCGCGATCGTGCACGCCGGAGCCGCGAGCGCCGGGCGAAGGCCGCCGCTTGCACACTCGAGCCTCCGTCGGCCGGGGCGCCCTGCGCGGAGCCCGCGTTGTCGGGAGTCGACGGCGCGGCGCGGGGCGCCGGCGATACGCCGCGAACGGGCCTCGCGCTTGCATCACCATGGACGCAGCCTGGATGGGGGGATGCCCATCGAGCGGCTCGCATCGCAAAGGAGTCCATGATGAAGCTGGTGAAAGCGCTTGGTGCGCTGGCCCTGTCCGGCGTCGCCGTCGGCACGACGCAGCTCGCTGCGGCGGAGACCACGACACCGATCCAGGATCTCGTGATCGTCGAGGAGACGGCGAGCCCGGATCTCGACGACGCCCGGATCATAGCCCCGTACGGCGTCTACGGCTACCAGCCGTATGGCGGTTTCGGCTACCGGCCGTATGGCGGTTTCGGCTACCGGCCATATGGCGGCTTCGGCTACCGGCCGTATGGCGGTTTCGGCTACCGGCCGTATGGCGGTTTCGGCTACCGGCCGTATGGCGGTTTCGGCTACCGGCCGTATGGCGGTTTCGGCTACCGGCCGTGGTTTCCAGCCGTTCGGGTGGTATCAGCCGTGGCGCTCGCGCTCCTCGGGGGTTGAGGCGGCCCCGGGAGGGGATGTCCCCACGCCCGAGGTGAACCTCCCCGACGATCGCTGATGGCGCGCTGCTCGCAGGGCTGAGGCACCGAGGCGCTGCCTCAGCGCCTCGGTGCCGCGCGGCTGCACAGGGCCTGCTGGCGCGCGGCGTCGGAAGGGATCCCATGGCTGGAAGAGCACGAAGTCGCGGGCGCACCGCCCTGATCGTGGCCGCCGCCGCAGTGCACCTCGGCTGCGTCGTCCTCGGGGCGCTCCACGTCGATCCGCAGAGGGCGGGGTGGCTCGGCGGGGTGATCGCCTATCATGGCGCGCTCTCCGGCGCCGACAGCGGCTACAACTTCTTCGCTCCCGCGGTCAGCGCGCTGCCCTGGGCCAGGTTCCAGGTCACGGACGCGAGCGGCGCGGCGCACGCCGAGGTGCTGGAGTCCGGGGCCAACCACGAGGCGGATCTCCGCGTCAGGAGCATCCTCTCGCTGTTCTTGCAGGCGCAGGACGAGGCGCTGCGGCGGTCGCTCGTCGCCTCGTGGGCAGGCAAGATGTTCGCGAGGCACCCGGGCGCCAAGAGCGTGGTCGTCCGGCTGGAGATCTGCGATCTGCCCTCGATGCAGGAGTACCGCGAGGGCCGCCGGCCCGCGTGGAACCTCCTGTATCAGGCGAAGCTCGTCCAGCAGTCCAGGGGGCCGGGCACCCGGCAGAGAAACGGCGGTGCGCCGTGATCGGGCCGATCGGGATCTCCTGCAGAGCGGCGCTCTCCCGCGCCGCCTCGCGCGTCGAGCGCTTCGCGCTCGCCCCTGCGTCCGCGGAGCCCCTCGCGGCGCTCCGCATCGGCCTCGCGACCGTGCTCCTCGTCCAGGCGGCGCTCGTCGCGCCCGCGCTCTTCGAGCTCTACGGTCCAGCAGGCATCCTCCAGGGCCCGCTGCGGGAGGCCTTCGCCCAGATCGAGCTGCCGGGGATCGGCTGGCTGGCCGAGCGGCTCGGCCCGCTCGGGATCGGCGAGACATCGCTCCTCGCAGGCGTCGGAGCCGTGTACGTGCTCTCCCTCGCCTCGCTGCTCTGCGGGTTCCGGACGAGGACCTCTGCGCTGCTCGCGTGGATCACCCACAGGTTGCTCATGGTGACGGCGGACGCCACCGTTTACGGCGCGGATCTCTTCGCCAACATCTTTCTCTTCTATCTCGTCTGGATCCCGTCGGGCGCCGCGCTGTCCGTCGATCGACGGCTGCGCCGGCCGAGCCGCGCGGCCGCCGAGCCGACGCCGGCGGCGCGGCTCGGGCTCCGCGTCGTCCAGCTGCACCTCTGCATCGCGTACCTGGCCAGCGGGCTGGAAAAGGCGTCGGGCGCGTCGTGGTGGAACGGCGAGGCGATCTGGCGCTCGGTCATGCTCCCGGAGTACCGCCAGCTCGATTTCTCCTGGCTGGCCTGGCACCCGTGGATCGCGCAGGCCGCGGGGTGGGCGGTGCTCGGCGTGGAGATCGGCTACGCATTCCTCATCTGGCCGCGGCTCACCCGGCGCGCCGTCATCGTGGCCACGGCCCTCCTGCACCTCGGGATCGCGGCGTTCATGGGGCTCGGCGTGTTCGGCGCCATCATGCCGGTGTTCACCCTCGCCGCCTTCGGCGTGCCGGCGGACCCCCGCGCCCCGTCGCCGTCGCGCGCGGCGCCGCTGCCGGACCTGCCGCGCGCGGCAGGCGGATGAGCGCGCTGGCCGCGCTCGTCGTCGTCGCGCGCGGCCAGCGGCGTGCGGTCGCTCTTCCCTCCCGCTACGGCGACAGGGTGAGCGAGCCCTCGTCGAGCGCGATCTCGTAGTAGCCGTGATCGTTCCACTGGAGCGTGCGGCCCCCCTGCTTGAGCGTCCCGCCGCTCACCTTGACGCGCAGGTACTTGCCCGGCGGGAAGTGGGCCGGCAGCGTCCACCGCCACGTCCTGTCGCTGCCCGACGTCGTGGGCGTGACCGAGGAGAGCACCTTCTGGCCGCGCCAGTAGGCGCCGACGTTGACCACGCTGTCGATCCACACGTCGCCGAGCGCCTTGGTGTGCTGGACGTGATCGAGGAAGGCCCGGAGCTGGACGGGCTGATAGGCGCCGTCGCTGCCGCCGGTGAAGCCGTGCACCAGGACGGTGCGCCACTTGTTGGCGGACCGCGCGCTCGTGACCTGATCGTCGAACATCTGCGTGGAGGCGCCGGTCGGGGGGATGTAGCAGGGCAGATTGAACGGATCGGTCGAGTCGTTCGGGCCGATGAGGGCGTTGGCCACGCCGCGATTGATGAGGAAGCGCGACCGAGCGATGTTCCCGTACACCGACGAGCCGTTCGGGGCCGCCATCGTCCACACCTTGACGCCGAACCTGCTCTCGATGAACTGCGTGGCCGCGTCCGTGTCGGCGCCGCTGTCGTTGCTCGAGTGGCTCTTCGTGTGGTTGCCGAGCTCGTGCCCGTCCGCCACCGCCCGCTGCCACACCGGGTTGCTCGACTCGCTCTTGCCGGTCTGGAGATAGAAGGTGAACGGCACGTCGAGCGCGTTCAGCTGGTCGTAGTTCTGGATCTGGCTCGAGTTCGAGTCATCGAAGGTGTACGAGACGGCGCCCTGGAACCCCGCCCAGTTGAGCACGACCAGGTTGCCGGGCGAGCCGGTCGGCTTCGGCACGCCGCCGCCAGGCGGGACCGGGAGCCCCGAGCTCCCGCCCGTGCTACCGCCGCTGCCGCCTGCGCCGCCGCTGCCCCCCGCGCCGCCGGAGCCCCCTGCGCCGCCCGCGCCGCCGCTGCCGCCCGCGCCGGAGCTGGCCGAGGAGCTGCTGCTCGACGCGCTGCTGCTGCTGCTGGAGCTCGCCGAGGTCGAGCCGCCGGTCCCGCTGCCGTTGACGGACACGAGCGACGGCCTGCCGGTGCCGTTCGCGCAGAAGCCCCAGCTCGTCGTCGCTCCCGGGGCCAGCGTGCCGTTGTAGGTCTCGTTCGAGGCGACGAGCTGCCCGCCCGACGACGTCGTGCGCGCGCCCCACGCGTTGCTCACGGTGGAGCCGTTGAGCGCGACGGTCATGCCCCAGGCGGTGGTGGTCGTCCGGGTCGTGTTGTTGGTCGTGTTCTTGACGGTCACGTTCGCGCAGTACCCCGTCGACCACTGCGACTGGAGCGCGAGGTCCGCCTCGAACACCGAGTCCGCGCTGCTGAGATCGCCCTCCAGCGATTCCATCTCGTCGCCCTCGCCGTAGGGATCCCCGACACAAGCAAAGAGGAAGCAGGCGAGCGAGACCGAACCGTAGCCCAGCAAGCTGGTAAGACGCATAAATTTCTCCTTGGAGCGGCCAGGTGAGCCGCAAGGTAATCGGCAAAGATGCTCAAGTAAGAATCTTACGTCAGCGTTTTACGCGCGGAGCGGGTAGCCCCGCGCATCGGGGAGTATGCCCGGGAAACGGTGCTTTGATCACGATCTGCGATCGTTGAAGATATTCATGTATCCAGGGCGCGCACCGAGGCGGCGATGGTCGCTGGATGTGAGCGAGATGCAGTGTCGCCGGCAGCGGCGAGCCAGGCGCGCGGGCCCCGTGTCCACGTCGCTCATGATCCGAGCATCGCGCTGTGTCAGCGCACCCTCTTGCCGCCATGAGGCGTCCCGTCCTTGCGGACGTAGCCGTCGGGCAGGGCTCGCAGGTCGATGTCGGGGTACTCGGCCACATCGCCGGGGATGCTCGCGCCGACCTCCAGGAGCACGGCCTCGCGATCCGAGCGGTTCTGGAGGTGGTGTCCGTCGGGATCTCCCGCGCGGAACCCGGCGCAGTCGCCCGCGCGCAGCACCTCTTCGCCCCCGTCCGTGACCAGCACCACCTCGCCTTCCAGCACCATGACGAACTCGTCTTCTGAATGGTGCCAGTGCCGCTGGCTCGACCACTGGCCGGGCGGCAGGCGAAGCAGGTTGACGCCGAACTGCGTCAGCCCCGCCGCCTTGCCGAGCCGCCACCGCGCCCGCTCGCGGCACGGGGCGTCGTACGGCGCCGGATATGCGGTGCCGAGGCGCGTCGGGGCCTGAGAGATGTCGATCTTCTTCATCGGGAGCAGCCTCCTTGTGGACCGGATTGGCGCGAAGCTTACCGACGAAGAGCGATCGTCGCCACCGCCGAGGCGAGCTTCAGAGCTTCGCCGCCACGAGCTGGGCGAGCTCCACCATCCGGTTGGAGAAGCCCCACTCGTTGTCGTACCAGGCGAACACCTTCGCGAAGCGGTCCCCCATCACCTGCGTGAGCGTCGCGTCGAAGATCGACGAGCGAGGATCGCCCAGGTAGTCGCTGGAGACGAGCGGCTCTTCGGTGTAGCCGAGGATGCCGCGCAGCGGACCCTCGCTGGCGCGCTTCATGGCCGCATGGATCGCGTCCTTCGTGAGCGGCCGGGTGCTCTCGAACGTGAGATCCACGACGGAGACGTCCATCGTGGGCACCCGCATCGACAGCCCGTCGAACCTGCCGGCGAGCGCCGGCAGGCACTCGCTGAGCGCCTTGGCGGCGCCGGACGAGGTGGGCACGATGTTCTGCGCGGCCGCGCGGGCGCGGCGCAAGTCGCCCTTGCGGTGCGGCACGTCCAAGAGGACCTGATCGTTGGTGTAAGCGTGCGTGGTCGTCATCAGCCCGCGCTCGAGGCCGAAGGCGTCGAGCAGCACCTTGGCCACGGGGGCGAGGCAGTTGGTGGTGCAGGAGCCGCACGACAGGACGGTGTGCGCCGAGCCGTCGTACTCCTCGGTGTTGACGCCGAGCACGATCGTCGCGTCGTGGCCCTTGGCGGGGGCGCCGATGATCACCTTGCGCGCGCCGGCCGCGAGGTGCGCGGCCGCCTTGTCGCGATCGGTGAACACACCTGTGCACTCGAGCACGATGTCCACGCCGAGCTCGCGCCACGGGAGCTTGGCCGGATCCTTTTCTGCGAGCACGCGGACGGGGCGCTCGTCGATCAGCAAGCGCCCGTCGGCGGCGACCGCGCGCCGCTCGGCGCGGCCGTGCACCGTGTCGTAGTTGTAGAGGTGAGCCAGCGTCTCGGGGCTCGCCATGTCGTTGAGCGCCGAAAGCTCGATGTCCGAAACGCCGCGCTGCGACAGGGCGCGCACGATGCAGCGCCCGATGCGCCCGAAACCGTTGATCGCGATCCTCTTGCTCATGGGCGAGTCTTCCTTCGTGGTTGGGGGCGGGAGGGGCGCCCCGGGCGAGGCTCGTCGCTGCGCACCGCCTCGTCGGGGCGGGAGGGGCGCCGAACGCCGCGAACAGCCTGTAGGTAATGCGATCGAAGTCATCAAGATCGCGCTCGTCCAGCGCGGAGACCACCTGCGCCGCGAAGCGCGCGCGCGCGTCCTCACGCGCCGCGCCGGCGGCGCTACGTCGTCGCGACGCGAATGCGGCGACGTCTCGAGCCGTCGCGTCACGCCGAATCGGGCCGGCCCCGCGTCCCCTTGAAGGGCCGGTCCCCGCGTGCGATCCTCGCGCGGCCATGGGCAAGGTCACCGCGCTCCACATGGACACCATCACGGAGAAATCGGGTCACCAGATGACCGGAATGGCCGTGAGCGTGTGCCTCACGCCGGCCGCCCCGAGCCCGCTGCCGATCCCGTATCCCACGATGGGCACCGTCGCGGAGGGGATCATCGATCCGTGCATGCGCACCAAGATCGAGGGCGCCAAGATCCTCACCGTGGGCGGCTGCATGAAGGCCTGTCACGGCAACGAGCCAGGCACGCTGAAGGAGGTCGTCAGCCTCAACACCGGCGGCCCTTGCTTCCCCTGGCTCGGCGCGCCCAACGTGCTCATCGAGCTCGGCATGGCCGGCATCACCGGCAGCATGGGGCAGATGAACAAGTCGATCACCGTCGGCGCCGGCGCGAGCGCGAGCGGCGCGGGCGGCGGCGGCGGGGGAGGGGGCGGCGGCGGCGGCGGCGCCGGCGGGCCGGGCGGCGGCGGGCCGCAGGGCGGGAGCAACGCCGGCGGCGGCGGCGGCGGGAGCAACCAGGGCGCGGGGCCGCCCAGCCCGCCCGCAGCGCCGGGCGCCGACGGCCAGGCCGCCGCGGGGCACCCGGTCGACGTCGTGACCGGCGCCATGTTCACGCCGCCGGAGACCGATTTCCTCCTGCCCGGACCGCTGCCGGTCCGCTGGATCCGCACCTACCGCACCTCCTCGGTCCTGCGGGAGTGCGGCATCGGCCGCGGCTGGTCCCACGCCCTCGGGTGGCAGGCC
Source organism: Sorangium cellulosum So0157-2 (assembly GCF_000418325.1). Classification (GTDB taxonomy): domain Bacteria; phylum Myxococcota_A; class Polyangia; order Polyangiales; family Polyangiaceae; genus Sorangium; species Sorangium cellulosum_D. The sequence continues at coordinate 8,258,302 of NC_021658.1, read as the reverse complement.
GAGATCCAGGACGACCGGCTCACCCTCATCGACGAGACCCTCCGGTCCACGACCCTCGCCGTCCCGCCGAGCGACGTCGAGGTGCTGCTCCCCTTCGGACGGCGCGTGTTCTGGGACGGCGACGCGCTCGTCGTGGATCTCGACGACGGCGTCCTCCGCGTCCTCCGGCGCGGGCCCGCGCCCGGCACCTTCCGCCTCGCCGAGCTGCGCGACCGCGCCGGCAACCTCGCGGAGGTCGCCTGGGACGAGCGCGAGGTCGTTCAGATCGTCGACTCGGTCGGGCGCCGGGCGTGGCTCGTCCGAGAGGGCCAGCTCAAGAGCTGGTGGGTCGCCGCGACCGGCGCGGACGGCGTGGAGCACACGAAGCGCCTCGTGACGTACGAGCTCGACACCAACGGAGACCTCGTCCGCGCGATCGACGCCGGCGGCGTGGAGACGCGGTACGCGTACGACGACGAGCATTACCTCGTCCTGGAGCAGCAGCCGGGCGGCCTCCGATATCACTTCGTGTACGCCGACGTCTCGGGGGAGCGGCGCTGCGTGGAGACCTGGGGCGACCTCGAGGGCGCCGACGCCCTCCAGGAGATCGGCGCGCCGGAAGCCTCGATGGCGGCGCGGCCCAAGGGCCTCTTCCACATGCGCTTCGAGTACGGGCCCGGGCCTCACGAGACCACGGTCATCGACGGCCTCGGCTACAGGTTTCGCTACAAGGGAAACGCGCTCGGCCTCGTGGAGCGATATCAGGACCCGGTAGGCCAGCAAAAGGACCTGTCGTACAACGCCGTCGGCCAGGTCGTCCGCTCCACCACGTCGGACGGGACCGAGCGGAGCACCTACGACGCGAGGGGCCGGCTCGCGTCGTTCACCGACGCGATGGGCCGCTCGTTCAGCCTGAAGCGCCGCGAGGACGGCGCCATCGTCGAGGTGCGCGATCCGGCGGGCGCTCGCTATGCCTTCACGGTCGGCGATCACGGGGAGGTGCTCGAGCGCGCGGACCCGCTCGGGGCGACGACGCGGTACGAGCACGACCGGCGCGGGCAGGTGATCGCCATCGTCGCGCCCGACGGCACGGTCGAGTCCCTCGAGCACGACGCGCACGGGAACCTCGCCGCGCGGACGCTGCCCGGCGGCGGGACGGCGCGGTACACGCACGACCTCTTCGGTCAGCTGGTCCGCGTCGAGATGCCCGGCGGCGCCGTCTACGAGCTCGATTACGACAGCCGCGGCCTGCCGGTGCGCGTCCGGGCGCCGGGCGGCGTGGTCACCGAGCGGGCGTTCAACGACGCGCGCCGCCCCGTGTCGACGCGCCATCCGGGCGGCGGCGTGTCGTCGGCGCGCTACGTCGGGCACCTCGTGGTGGAGGAGGTGCAGGCGGACGGCGCCCGGTACCGGTTCGGCTACGACGCGCGGGGGCGGCTCGCCTGGGTCAGGAACCCGGCCGGCGAGTCGCTCACCATCGAGCGCGACGCCTGCGGCCGCGTGATCCGGACGAGGACGTTCTCGGGCGTGGAGACGACCTACGAGCACGACGCGCGCGGCCGCATCGTGCGCGCCGAGGTGGCCGGGGCGACGGTCCGGAAGATCGCCTACGACGCCTGCGGCGACGTGATCCGGCGGGAGGACGGCGACGTCGTGACCACGCTCGACTACGACGACCGCGGCTTCGTCCGCCGCGGCACGCGCGGCGCGACCGAGGTGCTCCTCGAGCGCGACGCCGCGGGGCGCATCGTGCGCGAGGAGCAGCGGGTCGGGGGCTGGCGGTACCGGGTGGAGCGGGCGTTCGACGCGAAGGGCTGGGCCACCGCGAAGCGCTACTCCACGGGCTGGCAGGTCCAGGTGGGCCGCGGGCCGAGCAGCGATGTCGAATCCATCACGGTCGAGTCGGCGGCCGGCGTCGAGCGGATCCTGCGCGAGGTCGACGCCCTCGGAAAGGAGACGGCGCGCGTCCGCGAGGGCGGGTACGCGATCCGCACGGAGCGCGACACCCAGGGGCGCCCGGTCGCCACGGCGCTGGAGGACGCCGCGGGGAGGCCCGTCCGCGCGCGCCGCTACGTCTGGAGCAAGACCGGCCCGATCGAGCAGATCATCGACAGCGCCGCGGGCGTGCGCACGTACGAGCTCGACGTGTTCGGGCGGCCGCTCGCGGTGAGCGGCCTCGGGGCCCAGGAGCAGATCCGGTACGATCCGAACGGCACGCCGCTGCGCTCCGGAGAGGATCGCGTGGGGCCGGGCGGTCGCCTGCTCCGCGCGGCCGGCGTCGCCTTCACCTGGGACGCGCAGGGGCGGCTCGCGTCGCGCGCGCCCGAGGGCGGCTCCGCGGGCTGGACCTACGAGTACGACGGGCTCGACGCGCTCGCGCGCGCGACGCGGGGCGACGGGCTCGTCGTCCAGTACCACGTCGACGCGTTCAACCGGCGGCTCGGCGAGGTGCGGAGCGACGGGGGGAGCACGTGGTTCGGCTGGGACGACCAGACCCAGGTCGAGGAGGTGAGCAGCAGCGGGGCGTCGGTGCGGCGGGTGTTCGCCGACGACGAGATCACCCCGCTGCTGGAGGGCAGCGCCGCGGGCCCGTGGAGGAGCGTCGTCACCGACGCGACCGCGACGCCCTGGCTGACGGTCGACCCGACCGGCGCCGCGACAGGCCAGGATCTGGGCGCCTTCGGCGGGGTCACCCGGCAGGAGGGGCCGTTCACGGCGATCCGGTTCGCCGGGCAGCGCCATGACGAGCTCACGGGGCTCACCTACCACCGCGCCAGGTACTACGCCCAGGAGCTCGGCACCTTCACCACGCCGGACCCGCTCTGGATCGACGCCTCGATGTTCGAGCTGGCGTTCGTGCCCAACGTCACGCTGTGGGTCGATCCGCTCGGCCTCGTCATCCTGCTCTTGAGCGACGACCCACAATGCGTGTACGGCGCGAACGCGCGCGCGTGGGCCACGGGGCACCGGATCGTGCATTATAGCGAGCTCGGGAATCCGAGGGCGCTCGCCAACGATAACGATCTCTACGTCTACGGGCACGGATCGCCCGGGACGATCCACTACGCGGATCGGGGCGGTAACTTCACCGGGTCGACGATGACCGGCCAGCAGCTCGCGAGCAGCATCCGGGGCGCCGGCTTCACGGGCCGCAACATCCACATGACGGTCTGCCATGGCGGCACGGATCCCCCCGGCCAGCCGGGGGGCTCGATCGCGCAGTCGGTGGCGAACGCGACCGGCGCGACCACGGTGGGCTGCGTCGGCGCCAAGATGTTCGACCACCCCACGATCCCGGGCGTCACGGTCGCTGGCGCTGGCGGCACGATGCAGCCCTTCACCCGCCGCCCCTAACCATCGAGGTCTCATGCCGTCTGTTTGCGCCAGCCTGTCCACGCCGCTCTCATCGTCCCACGATGATCTCGTGTTCTGTGCCGCGTTCGCGCTCGCCTGGGAGCGGCTGCGGGCGAGGTTCGGCCCGATCCACATGGATCCGCAGCCGGCCCTGGCCGACGCGCTGAACGCGGCGACGCTCGGGGCCGAGGTGGTGGACCCGGCGTGGAGCGTGTCGGGCGCCGGGTTCGGCGGGGAGGGCGTCGTGGAGGCCCTGCGGGCCGAGCTCTTCTCGAAGTTCCCCGACGCGAAGCCGCACTACCTGCCGGACGCGGTGCCGGCCGACGCGCTGGTGGCCTACGGCTACCTGAGCAAGGTCTTGAAGTTCGAGACGAGGTTCGCGGTGCGGGAAGGGACGTTCAAGGACTCGCGGGTGCGCGCCTTCGGGCTGGACGGCAACCCGTTCGGCGCGGACCCGGCGCGCAGGTCGCAGGTCGTCGTGCACGACTGGGCGGCGCCGGGGGATTTCGTGATCGAGCTCGTCGCGGACGATCCGGACAGCCGCGTGCTCGTCGCGCAGGTGGCGCCGGCGGAGACGCTGGCGGCGACGGTGGCCGGGGCGCTGGGCAGGCTCGACCGGCTCCGCGGCGATGCGCGGCAGCTGGCCGCGGACGAGCCGCTCGTGATTCCCAGGCTGAAGCTCGACCTGGAGGAGCGCTTCAGGGAGCTCGAGGGGCGGCCCCTGATCGGCGAGGAGCTGAGCGGGGTGCGCTTCGACGAGGCGAAGCAGCGGGTGCAGTTCCACCTGAACGAGGGCGGCGCCGGAGCGACGGCGGAGGCGATCCTGGGCTCGTACGGGCCGCCACCTCGGTCGTTCTGGGTAACGGCGCCGTTCCTGGTGCTGCTCCAGCGGCGCGGGGCGAGCGCGCCCTACCTGGCGGCGTGGGTGGAGAGCACGGCCTGGATGGAGGTGCTCGGCCCGGTGCCGCCGCCGCCGCCCGGGTGGGGGCCGCCTACGGGGTTCGGGGCACCGCCGGGGTTCGGGGCACCGCCGGGGTTCGGGGCGCCGCCGGGGTTCGGGCCGCCGCCGTCCGGCGCGGCGTGAGAGCGCTTGACAAACTGAACCGGTTTTGTTCTCCTACGCTCCTACAACGCACCACAGCCCGCGCCCAACGCCGCGGCCCCGGACAGCCGTGCCTGACGCCAGCGCGGATCGCCTCCGCAGCACCGCCTGCTGTCTCGAACGCGAGGACCGGTGATCCACCCTCCCGGACGCGGGGCCGCGCGGACCAGCTCGTGGGCGACAAGGAGCCATTCATGCGAAAACCTTTGGTCTTGGGCCTTGGCTCATCAGGCATCCTCGTCCTTCTCCTGATGGGGCTCGGGTGCGCTTCATCGAGCGATTCCTCCTCCGGCACGGGGGGCGACGGCGGCTCCGGCGGCCAGAGCGCGACGAGCAGCGGGAGCGGCGCCGGCGGCGCCAGCGCCTCGACCGGCTCCGGCGGCGCGGCGGACGGCGGGGGCGGCGCGGGCACCGGGGGCACCGGGGGCGACGCGGCGGGCACCGGCGGCTCGGGCGGCGGCGCGACGCCGGCCCCGGCCTGGGACTGGACCGGCATCGTCGGCACGGGACAGAGCCTGTCGGTCGGCGCGGAGGCGAACCCGCCCCTCGGGACGCGGCAGCGCTTCGGCAACCTCAAGCTGTCCCTCGGGAACGCGACCGTGCCCCCGTTCGATCCGGAGAGCAGCGCCCTCTCCCTGGTGCCGCTCGTCGAGCCCATCCGCCCCTTCGCGACGACGTACCCGAGCGCCTACCCGAAGAACCTCTACGGCGAGACGCCGCACACGGCGATGGCCGATCAGATCTCGTCGCTGGCGAAGGCCGCGATGATCGGCGACCACGTCACGGTGCACACGGTCGTCGGCGAGAGCGGGCAGCCGATGAGCGTCCTCCGGAAGGGCGCCGCCGAGGTGGTCAGCGGCGACACGACCATGGGCCGCGCCTATGCGGCGACGCTGTTCGAGGCCGAGGCGATCGCGAAGCTCGCCGGCAAGGCCGGCAAGACGTTCGGCGTCGGCGCCATCATCATCACGCACGGCGAGTCCGACGCCGGCAGCCCGACCTACGAGGACGATCTGGTCAAGCTGTGGTCCGACTACAACCAGGATATCCCGCCGCTCACCGGGCAGACGCGGAGCATCCCGATGCTCGTGTCCCAGCAGCACTCGGTGCACCTCGAGGTGGGCTCGCGGTCGACGTCGACCCTGGCGCAGTGGCGCGTGGGCGTGAGCCACCCGGGCGACATCCTCTGCTCGGGTCCGAAGTACCAGTATCCGTACGCGAACGATCACATCCACCTCAACGCGAACGGGTACCAGCAGCTCGGCGAGAAATACGGCCAGGTCTACTTCGAGAAGGTCGTCCTCGGGAAGGACTGGCAGCCGCTCCAGCCGACGCGGGTCGAGCGCAGCGGCAACGTCGTCACCGTGCACTTCCACGTCCCGGTGCCGCCGCTCGTGTGGGACACGGCGCTGCCGCCTCCCCACCAGACGGCGCTCACCGAGTGGGCGCAAGGCCGCGGCTTCGAGCTCTGGAGCGGCAACACCCGGATCGAGATCACCGGCGTCGAGATCGACGGCGACTCGGTCGAGATCACGGCGCGGGACCTCCCCGCTTCCGGCGTGATGGTCGGCTACGCGGCGACGACCGACGGCGAAGCGCACGCGATGCCGGGCGGCACGACGCGCTGGGGTCAGCTGCGCGACTCGGATCCATTCGTCGGCTCGGTCACGGGCAAGGCCCAGCCGAACTACGGCGTGGCGTTCGAGATGAGCGTTCCCTGAAGGTCGAGATCAGCGTCTCCTGAAGACGCGCGGCGCCGCGCCGAGGCGAGGCGTTCCGCTCCGAAGCCGATCCTGTCCACGGCGGCCCGCGCGCTGGTCGTCGCGGTAGGCCCTGGCTTCGGCGGAGCGGCTCGCCTGGCCATCGCGGGCGCAGGCAGGGCAGGGGACGGCGCGAGAGACGCGGCCGGGCGCGGGGGCGCGCGCCGGCGATCGGGCGCCCTTGACAAGACAGACCTGTCTGTCTTAATTGCGGGCGTGAGCGACGCCCGGAGCCACATCCTCGAGGTCGCGGAGCGCCTCTTTTACGCGGAGGGCTACCGCGCCGTCGGCGTCGATCGCTTGATCGCCGAGGCGGGCGTCGCCAAGGCCACCTTTTATCGCCACTTCCGGACCAAGGACGAGCTGCTCGTGGCGGTGCTCGACGCCCGCGACGCGCGCTTCCGCGCGTGGCTGGCCGGGCGCGTCGAGGCCCTCGCGAGCGATCCGCTGGACCGGCCGCTCGCGGTCTTCGACGCGCTCTCGGAGCGGTTCGCCGCGAACGACTTCCGCGGGTGCGCGTTCCTCAACACGATGGTCGAGGTCGCGAGCCGGAGCCACCCCGCGCACGAGGCGTCGCAGCGCCACAAGCAGCGTCTCATCGACTATCTCGAGGGGCTCCTGCGCGAGGCCGGCGTGCCGGACGCCGCCGCGCTGGCGCCGCAGCTCCTGCTTCTGATCGACGGCGCGACGGTCACCGCCGTCCGCGAGGGGGGACCGGGCGCGGCCGCGCGCGCGCGTTCCCTCGCCGAGGTGCTCCTCGCCACCGCGCGGCCAAGGAGGCGACGACGATGAACCAGATCCCGTGTGTTCCGAGCATGTCGGTCCGGCATGCCCAGCAGCCCTCGAGCCCTCACCGCGCCGGTGCGGAGCCCCGCCCCGGCCAGCGGTCGGCGCGCCCCCCGCGGACGCCGCCGGCGCGCCCCCCGCGGACGCCGCCGGCGCGCCCCCCGCGGACGCCGCCGCGCCGCTGCTCGCGCTCGTGCTGGCCGCGTGCGCGCCGGCGAACCGCGCCGACGCCAGCGCCCCGCCGGCCGCCGCATCGGCCGGCGCCGGGCCGTCGGCCGGCGCGCCGGCCGACGCCGATGCCTCGAGCGGACGCCTCCAGTGGCGCGGCGGTCCGACGGCGATCCTCGAGCGCGACGGGCTCCGGCTCCTCACCGATCCCGTCCTCGGGCCGCGCGGGCCTGCCGCGTTCGCCCTGCCGAAGCACCCGTCGACCGGCGTCGAGAACGCGCCGGTCGCCCGCTACACGGATCCTCCCGCCGAGCCGCTCGGGCGACTCGACGTCATCCTCCTCAGCCACAACCACGCCGACCACTTCGATGCGGTCGCGAGAGAGACCCTCCCGAAGGACGTCACCTTCGTCCTCCCGCCCGACGCGGCCGACGCCGCGCGCGCCGCGGGGTTCACCAGGCTGACGCCGCTCGACTGGGACGGCGAGACGGTCATTCCGACCCGCGCCGGCCGCCTCCGGATCCTCGCCGTCCCGGCGAACCATTCCCACGATGCGGCGCTCGACGCGACGCTCGGAAAGGGCAACGGGTATGTGCTGCGTTGGGAGGGCGCGACGCCTTATTCGATTTACTGGACCGGCGATTCGGTCTTCACCGAGCCCATGCGCGCGGTGGCGGCCCGGTTCGCGCCCATCGACCTATGGCTGCCGCACCTCGGCGCGGTCGGCGTCGACGGCGCGCGCGGCCTCCGCACGATGGACGCCGAGGAGGCCGTCGCCGCTGCGGCGCTCCTCCGCCCGCGCCACGTGATCCCGATCCACCACACCACCTTTGGCCATTACCGCGAGCCGGTCACGGCGTTCGTTCAGCGCGCCGCGACGAAGCGCCTGCCCGCGCACATCCACGTTCCGACCGACGGCGCGTGGATGCCCCTCCCGCGCTGATCCAGCTTCGGCGCGCCCGCGGCGTCGCGTCGCGGCGGGCGCGAGGCGGGCCCCGGTCGAGGCTAGGAGGCGCTCCGCTTCCCTCGCGCGCCAGCGCTGCTCGGCTCGCGCCGGGCGGTGGCCTCCGTCTCGAGGCGATGCAGGTGCTGCTCCTCGGCGCGGAGATCCGCGCGCATCGCGGCGACGTTCCTCGGGAGCCGGTCGAGCGGGGCCGGGACCTGATCGTCGGGGCCGAGCCGGCGCAGCCGCTCCTCGGTCTCGTCGAGGTAGGCGCCGGCGCGCCGGTGCGCCGCGCGCGCGGCGGCGAGGAACTGAAAGCGCCACGAGGACGAGGACGCGGCGCGCTGGGCGCTGCCGAGCCACGCCTTCATCGCCGTGAGCTGGGCCGCTCCCCCGCGGATCGCGGCGAAGATCGCGTCGAGGTAGTCGGCGCCCGGCGGATCGGAGCTCACGGCCCCGCGCCCCGTGCGCGAGGGGCCGCCGGCGCCGCGCCGTTCGGGCCGGCCACCGCCGGAGGAGCGGGCTCGCTGCGGCCGCGAGGCCGGCAGCCCGCGCCGAGGTCGTGTCGCCGAGGTGCATTCGGGAGGGTCATCGTTTCATCGAGCGCGCGGGCGCCTCCAGGTGCAGAGCAACTCTAACGAGTTCTCCTCGACCGCGCGAGCGTCAAGCCCCGCCGCGGCTCGCAGGGCGCCCGCGCCGGGCCCGGGGCGACGATTCCCCGGCGGCAGCGAGCCCGAGCGGCGGCCGCGCGTGTGGGCTGGAGGAGGAGAGCGGGAGAGCCCCCGAGCGCGAAAAGGGGTTGCCCGGGACGGGAGATTCGAGGAAGGTTTGCGCCGTGAGCCAGGAGCCCGCCGCGTCGCGTCCGCCGTTGCCGCCCTTCACCGCCGAGACCGCCGCCCGGAAAGCGCGGCTGGCCGAGGACGCCTGGAACAGCCGGGAGCCCGCGCGCGTGGCCCAGGCGTACACCGTCGATAGCCGCTGGCGGAACCGGGCCGAGTTCTTCCAGGGCAGGGAGGCGATCGAGGCGTTCCTGCACCGCAAGTGGCAGCGGGAGCTGGATTATCGCCTGATCAAGGAGGTCTGGGCGTTCACGGGCGATCGGATCGCGGTGCGCTTCGCCTACGAATGGCACGACGACAGCGGCACTTGGTACCGGTCCCATGGCAATGAGCAATGGGAGTTCGACGCGCACGGGTTGATGCGGCGGCGCGAGGCGAGCATCAATGACGTGCGCATCGCGGCGGAGGACCGGAAGTTCCACTGGCCGCTCGGACGCCGTCCGGACGATCATCCGGGGCTGACCGAGCTCGGGTTGTAGCGAGGCCGCGGATGTCCACCTCTCCGAACAAGCCCGAGATCGCCACGGCGTACGATCGCTGGTCCGCGACGTACGACAACGACCCCAACCGGACCCGCGAGCTCTCGGCCGCGGTCCTCCGGGAGCGGGGCCTGGCGCTCGCCGGGCGCGACGTGATCGAGATCGGCTGCGGCACGGGGCTCAACACGCAGTGGCTCGCCGAGCGCGCCGGGAGCGTCCTCGCGCTGGATTTCTCCGAAGGGATGCTGCGGCAGGCGAGGGCGCGCGTGGGCTCCCCGCGCGTCCGGTTCGCGCAGCACGACATCCGCTCTCCCTGGCCGGCCGCTCTCGGCTCGTCCGACGTGGTGATTGCCATGCTCGTGCTGGAGCACATCGAGCATGTCGACGCGATCTTCGCCGAGGCCGCGCGCGCCCTGCGGCCTGGCGGCGAGCTCTTCCTGTGCGAGCTGCACCCCGTGCGGCAGATGCGCGGAGGTCAGGCCAATTTCGTCAACCGGGAGACGGGCGAGCCCGAGCGCGTGCCCGCGTTCCTGCACGACGTCTCCGAGTACGTGAATGCGGGCCTGTCGTCCGGGTACGAGCTCGTCCACCTGGGCGAGTGGCGCGACGCAGAGGCCGCCAGGAACGACCCGCCTCGGCTCCTGTCCGTTCACCTCCGGCTCCGGGCGATCTCTCCGTCCTGAGCGGAGCTTCGTCCCTCGCGACAGCGCTCACTTCATTGCGATCTCGCGCCGGCGTGTGCCACGCGAAGCGAGGAAGAGCGCGAAAAGCTGGGTTGTGTGATGTGAGACACCGTCGCTGAGCACTGGAACGCGCCCTGGGGTTCTGGCATGCTCGACGTGTTTCATCAGACCACTCGAGGGAGATTACGATGAAGCTCTATTACAACCCGCGGAGCCGCGCGGCGATCACCAGGTGGATGCTGGACGAGTGCGGCGCCGCGTACGACCTCGTACCCATCGACTTCGAGAAGCGGGAGCACAAGGCGCCGGAGTTCTTGAAGATCAACCCGGCTGGCAAGCTGCCTGCGCTCGTGGATGGCGAAGCCAAGCTCTTCGAGAACGCGGCGATCTGTCTGTATCTGGCGGACAAGTTCCCGGAGGCCCGGCTGGCGCCCCCCATCGGCTCCCCGCAGCGGGGACGTTATCTGTCGCTGATGGTCTACTCGACCTCGCAGCTCGAGCCGGCGATGGGCGATCATCTGATGAAGGTCGAGACGACGCCGCAGCGGGGGTGGACGAATTTCGAGACGGCCATGGATGTCGTCGAGGGCGAGCTCGGGGGCGGTCCGTACCTGTTCGGCGACTGGTTCACCGCGGCCGACGTGATGATCGGCTCGATGTTCATCTGGAAGCGCCTGTGGGGCGGGCCGCCGGGGCGGCCCAAGCTGGAGGCCTACGTGGACCGCTTGATGGCGCGTCCGCACATGAAGATCTTCAAGTAGGCCGCTCGCCCGTCGCCGTCCTCGCGGCCGCCGCTCTCGCAGCGCGGCGCCTCACGCCCGGATCACGGCCACCGTCTTGCCGAAGCGGGTCTTCGCCTCTTCGCGCCGCGTCCTCTCCGCGCGAGCTCGGGTCACCGGGCGCTCGCGGCGCTGTCGCCGCCCTCGACCCGCGCGTTCAGCGTGGAGCGCGCCGCGCGGCCGTCGTTCGGATGACGCGGGTCGGGTCGTGGGTCTACGATGCGTGCCATGGAGCCATCGTCGCGCCGGCGCCGCCGCGCGCTCGCGTCCTCGTTCCTCGTCACGGTCGCCGGCGGTGCGGCCGCCTGCGCTTCGACCCAGCCGCCGCACCCTCCGCCGGAGGAGATGGCCAATCCGCCGCGCCCGGAGCTCCCGCCGACAAGCGCGCTCGGCGCGGAGGACGCGGCCGCCGCCGAGGCGCTCCAGGACGCCGGGGCGACGGCGGTGCAGGACGCGCCTGCGCCGGAGACACCGCAGGACGCGCGTGCGCCGGAGACACCGCAGGACGCCGGGGCGACGGCGGTGCAGGGGGCGGATGGGCCGCTCCCGCCGCCCGCGGAGGGCGGGAGGGTGGTCCGATTCCCGGACGGCTCGTGCAAGCAGTTCTTGCCCAGCCCCTGCCCGCGTCCTCGGCCCTCGCGCGACGGAGGCCCTCCCGTGGTCATCATGTGCAACCCGCCGCCGCCCCAGCGGGTCGCGTGCCCGCCGGAAGGCGGCCCGCGCTGACCGCGTGGCCGCCCCGGGGGCGGACGTGACGGCTCCCGTCGATCGCGCGGTCCTCGCGCGCGCGCTCGCGCTGTACGGGGCCGATCCGGCGAGCTGCCGGTTCCTCGGAGGCTTCGAGAGCCAGGTCTTCGAGGCGCGGTACCCGGGCGGCGCGCTCGTCCTGAAGCTCGGGGATCCCGAGCACCGGTCGCCGGATGCGGTCGAGGCCGAGTGCGAGTGGCTGGAGTTCCTGACGGCGCGGGGCGTCCGCGCCGCGCCGGCGATCCGGGCGGCCGACGGCCGCTATGCGGCGCTGCTCGGCGAGCCCGGCCAGGCCGTCTGCGCGCGCGCGTACGCGAAGGCGCCCGGGGCGCCGCTGTCGGCCGGCGACCTGACGCCGGGCGTGGCGACCGCCTGGGGGCGCCTCCTGGGCCGGCTGCACGCCGCGACCCGGGCGTACGTCCCGCCATCGTCGCGGCGGCGCCACGCGTGGCATGAAGACGGCGACTTCGCCAACGCGCGGGAGCTCTTGCCCGAGGACGAGCGCGAGCCGATCGGCGGCCGGATCGAGCGGCTCGTCGCGGAGCTCCGGGCCTTGCCGACGGACCCGGATGCCTTCGGTCTGGTGCACACGGACGCGCACTTCGGGAACGTGCTCAAGGACGGGGACGCGCTCACGCTGATCGATTTCGACGACTGCGCGTATGAGTGGTTCGCGAGCGATCTCGGGATCGTCCTCTTTTACGCCGCCATCGACCCGCTCGGCCCCGGCCGTCCGATCGAGCTCCTCCGGAGGTTTCGCGACCGGTTCCTCGACGGATATGCCCGGGAAAACGCGCTCTCCGCGCGGTGGCTTGCGGAGATCGACCGGTTCATGAAGCTGCGCGAGCTCGTGCTCTACACGGCGATCCGCCGGGTCGGCCGGCGCGAGGCGCTGGACGCCTGGTGCCGCGCCTACCTGGAGCGCCACGGGCCGCGCATCGTCGGCGATCGGCCGGTGTGGCCGGAGGGCGGCTGAGAGAGCCGTGAAGGGCGGACGGTCCCTGGCAGCGACGAACACCGCGGGTCAGAAAACCCGCCAGGGATCTGCCTCGCGAGCGGAGAGGAATTTCAACGAAGAGGCGCCAAGAGCGCAAAGACGCAAATCCAGATAACATCTGTTCTTTTTTGCGCCTTTGCGCCTTTGCGCCTTTGCGTTGAACTCTCTCTCCGGCTCCCTGACCGGCCTCCTGGTGGGCGGAATTAGCCGCCCCGTCGATCCCGCTCCCCGCCCGCCGCCTCCCGCGGGGCGAGCAGCGGGTGCAGCTCGGCGATCCCGAGCCGCGCGCGCCCCGCGAACTCGTACGCGTCGTCGGTCGCGGCGATGTGCTGCGTCGCCGCGTGCATGTCGCGGAAGCAGCGCTGCAGCGGGCTCGCCGCGTACAGCGCGCTCCCGCCGCCGGCGCGGTAGGCGAAGCCCGCGACCTCCGCGGCGACCTCGGTCACGTACGTCTGCACGAGCCGGATCTCCGCCCAGTCCTCGATCGCGAGCCCCTCGCCCGCGCGCGCCCGGTCCCACATCCGCCCGAGCGCGTCGAACGCGTAGGCGCGCGCCGCGGCGAGCTTCGCCTCCGCGCGCCCGAGGTCCATGTGGAAGGCCGCGTGGCTGCCCAGCGCGAGCTGCGGCCACGCCTTGATGCGCCGCGGGGCCACCGCGGCGATCTCGTCGAGCGCGCGCCGCCCGACGCCGAGCGCGAAGCCGACGTGGCCGGCCGCGAGCAGGGCGAGGAGGGGGATCGCGTACAGCGCGCCGCCGCGCCGCCGCGGGGCGCCCGGGAAGGCGCACGTCAGCGCCTCGGGCACGAACGCGCCCTCGATCCGGTAGTGATCGCTCCCGGTGCCGCGCAAGCCGGCGACGTCCCACGTGTCCTCGATCGCCACCTGCTCGATCGGGACCGCGAGGCTGAGCATCTCGGGCGGCCCCGCCGGCGGCGCCCCGCCTTCCGGCGCCACGATCGCGCTGGTGAACACCCAGCGCGCGTGCCGCACGCCGCTGCCGAACGCCCAGCGGCCCTCGAGGACGTACCCCCCGGAGACCCGCCGCGCGACCCCGCTCGGGACCTGCAGCCCCGCGAAGGTGGGGAACGGTCCCGCGAACACCTGCCGCGCCCCCTCGTCGGGCAAGCTGCCCCCGGCGAGGGCGGCGAGCAGCGCGCTGATCATCAGCGACCACCCCGCCGACGTGTCCGCGCGCGCCATCGCCTCGAAGACCTCCAGCTGCGTCAGCGGATCGCTCTCCGCGCCGCCGACCGCGCGCGGCGCCGCCGCCGCGAAGAGGCCGCTCGATCGCAGCGCGTCCACGACCGCGGGCGCGAGCGTGCGCTGCCGCTCGGACGCCTCGGCGTGGGCGACGGCGACGCCGCGGACGCGCTCGACGGCGGCGAGGAGGCGTTCGCGCTCGGGGGATCGACGGGGCTCGGACATACGAGGGCTCCTTTCCTGGACGGGGTGCGGTGGACGGGACGTGCCGCGCGCCGGCCCCTCCGGGCCGCCCGCGCGCCCGATGATGACAGTGGCAACATCCGGGAAGTTTCCGCCGTCTACATTTTCTTCGAGCCCGCCTCGCCGGCCCTCCGGCGGCCCGCCTTCGTGGTATCGTGCCCCTGCGCTGTGGCTCCCCCCGCAAGGCGCCGCCGTCCGCGCGCGCGCACCCCCCCTGCACCTGCGTCGCGCTCCGTCGAGCGGCCCTACCACCACGGCGACCTCCGGCGCGCGGTGCTGGAGGAGGCGCTCGCGCTCATCGAGGAGCAGGGGAACGCGCGCTTCACGCTGCGCGAGGTCGCGCGGCGGATCGGCGTCTCGCACGCCGCGCCGTACCGCCACTTCGCGGACAAGCGCGCCCTGATGACGGAGCTCGCCGTGCAGGCGAGCACGGAGCTCGCCGCGCAGATCTCGGCCGCCCTCGAGCAGGCCGGGGGCGCGCTCCGGGCGCGCTTCCTGGCCGCCGGCTACGCCTATGTCCGCTTCGCGCTGGAGCACCCGGCGCCCTTCCACGTGATGTACTCCAGCGAGGTGGACGCCGAGGACCCGCGGGTCGCGGCGGCCACGTCGCGGAGCCTCGGCCTGCTCCTCGGGTTCATCGAGGAGGCGCAGCGCGCCGGGGCGTTCCCGCCGGGCGATCCGATGGCGCTGGCGGTCCCGATCTGGGCGATGCACCACGGCCTCGCGACCCTCGCGGCCTCGGGGGCGCTGTCCAAGGCCGGTCCGGCGGAGCTCCGGCGCGTGGTCGACGACGCCCACGCGCGCCTGCTCGACGGGTTGCTGCTCGCCGCGCCGGGGCCGTCGCGCGCCTGACCCGCCCGGGGTACGCTCCCGCCCCTCGTGCGTCCCGCCGCAATCGCTCTGCCCGCCTTCCTCGCCGCCCTGTCACCCGCCGCCGCCGCTGCTGCCGAGCCGCCTCCCGAGCTCGCGTACCGGCCGGAGGTCGATCTGCCCATCGTCGTCGTCGGCGGCGCCGCGTGGGTCGCCTCCGAGCTCGCGAAGAAGGGCCTCGCCCCCGAGCCGTGCCGCTGGTGCGCGGCGAACGCGCTCGACACGTCGGTCCGCGACGCGCTCGTGTGGAGGGGCAACCCGAACACCGCCCATGATCTCAGCAATGTGGCGGTCGTCGCCGTCGCGCCCGCCGCCGCGCTGGGCCTCACCGCGCTCGCCGCGTGGTACGACGGGCGCTCCGAGAACACCGCCGCCGACCTCATGATCGTCGCCGAAGCGACGGTGGTGGCGATGAACCTGAACCAGGTCACCAAGTACATCGTCGGCCGCGAGCGGCCCTATTCCCATTTCGACAACCCGGATGTGCTCCGCGCGGGTGTGGGCCTCTCGGGCGCCCTCCCCAACGACGACAATCTCTCGTTCTTCTCCGGCCACGCCACGGCCACGTTCGCCCTCGCCGCCGCGAGCGGCACCGTGGCGTCGATGCGCGGCTATCGCGCGGCGCCGTGGGTCTGGGCGAACGGAATGGCGATCGCCGCGCTCTCCGGCTACCTGCGCATCGCCGGCGATCGCCATTATTTCTCCGATGTGCTCACGGGCGCCGTGTTCGGCTCCGCCGCCGGCGTGCTGATCCCGGCTCTGTTTCACGGGCCGCGCCGAGGCGTTGCCGGCCCCGACACGCACGGTTTCCGCATCTCGCTCGCACCCGCGAGGGGCGGCGTCGGCGCGGGCGTCGCTGGCACGTTTTAAGCACGTCCTGAGCACGTTCGGCGCACGTTTTGAGCCAGAAGAGCTCAATGGGCCGATCGACGCCATCGACAAGGGATCGCGCTGCTCGCCGACATCGATGTAAGCAGAGTTGACAATCCCAACTTCAATTTTACACTACGCCCGTCAGCCATGGATGCTGGCGCTCGAGCCGGAGTTGCTGGAGCGCGAACCGAACACGTCGACCACGCCGTGCCGCCACCGCGGCACCGGCGACGGCGAGCTGCGGCCGGGGATGGGCATGCGCGATCGAGCGCGCCCGTGTCCGCGGAGATCCGCCAGCTCGGCCCATGAAGGAGTCCGGCGACATGCACGTCGTTCACCATTCGTCACGCCATCGATGGATCGCGGGAGGCCTCGCCGCCGCGTTCCCCGTCCTCCTCGCAGGCTGCAGCGATCAAGCGCTCGGCGCGCCCGTGCCGGGCGAAGGGCCGCCTCGGGCCGCCGCGCCCGGGCAGCTGGCCCCGAGGGGCGCCGGCCAGCGCGGGGCCGCGCCTCGGCCGGCCGCGCCGCCAGCGGCCCTTCTGGAGCGCGACGAGCTGCTCCGGGAGGCCGGGCGGCTCGCCGAAGTCAGGGCGGCGCTCGCGCGGTCTCCGGAGGCGCCGCTCGCCTTGCTCGACGCGCACCGGGCCGAGTTCCCGGACGGCCGGCTCGCGGCGGAGCGGGAGCTCGTCGCGATCGACGCGCTGCTGCGCAGCGGGCGCGCGGGCGGCGCGCGCGCCCGCGCCGAGGCGTTCCTCGCGCAGTTCCCGTCGAGCCCCCACGCGGGCCGGGTGCGCCGCCTGATCGACGCGCCCTGACACGATCGCGGGGCGCCGCGCGGCGCCCCGCGAGGCCCGGCCGCGCGGCGCCCCGCGAAGCCCGATCGGCGCCGACGGCGGCCGGCGGACGCAAACGAGGCTCGGCCCGGGCCCTCGCCCGCGGGCGCTCAGCTCGCGGGCGTCGGCTCGGAGTCGGGCGGCGACATCCCGTCGACCACCACCGGATCGCTCTGCTCGGTCAGGTGCGGCTTCCCCCACATGTCGATGAAGTGGCCCGACCGCTTCGCCTTGGTCTCCAGATAAAAGCGGTTGTGATCGTTCGGCGGGATCACGTGCGGGATGCGCCCGGCCACGGACACCCCGTATTGCTTGAGCTGCTGGACCTTGTTCGGGTTGTTCGTGATGAGCTCGACCGATCTCACGTTCAGGCTGTGCAGCATGTGCGCCGCGACGGCGTAGTCGCGCTCGTCATCGCGGAAGCCGAGGGCCAGGTTCGCCTCGACCGTGTCGAGCCCCTGGTCCTGCAGCGCATATGCGCGGATCTTGTTGATGAGCCCGATGCCGCGGCCCTCCTGGCGCAGATAGAGCAGGATGCCCCGATCCATGCTCTTGATCTTCTTCAGCCCTTCGAGGAGCTGATCGCGGCAGTCGCAGCGCAGCGAGCCCATGACGTCGCCGGTGAGGCACTCGGAGTGCAGCCGTGTCGGCACGTTCGAGGCGCCGACGACGTCGCCGTGCACCATCGCGATGTGCTCCTTGGCGTCGCGGTTGTTCCAGAACGCGACGATGCGGAAATGCCCGGCGCGCGTCGGCAGCTCGGCGACGCCCACGACCCGCACGCAGACGCTCGCCTGCCCATACCCGTCGCAGTCGTGCTCTCGATCGCGGGTGACGAGCTCCAGCAGCGGATTCATCGGTTCGGTCATGTCCTGCCTCCGCGAGGGGCCGCCTCGCGCGCCGAGCGGTGATGGGGTAAAGGCGCGCAACTCTTACCAGAAGTCGCCGGGCAGGCAACGCCTCGCCGCCGCGCGGGGCCGAGGGGAGGCGCTCGTCCAGAGGTCCCGCGGGTGTCGGGTGTCGCGTGTCGGCGCCGCGAGAGGCTCGCTCGCGCCTGGCGGCGCCGGGCCGCCACGCCGGTGGAGGCTCCCGCCGCCACGCGGCCCGGGCCGGGCGGCGGCCGGGGCCGCTCAGGCGCCGGCGGGCTGCCGGCGGGCCGGGGCGGCCGCGGCCACCGCGGGCGCGGAGGCCGACCTCCCCGCGCGCAGCACGCGCAGGAACAGGCCCGGATCCAGGAGCGCCTCGGGCCCGTCGAGCATGTGCATCGCCCGCACGAACCGCACGTAGACCTCGCGATCGACCTGCGCAGCGCGGTGCAACATGCCGGTGTACCAGCGCAGGATCGGCTGGAGCCGCGGCCGCCGGCCCTCGGTCTCGGGGTAGGCCAGGTCCTCGCCGGTGGACATCTGCCACGGCAGATCGACCGCCTTCGCCGCGGCCGCGTGGTAGCGGCGCGCGAGCCCCGCGATCGCGCCCGGGCCGGCGCGGCGGCGCTGCTCCTCTAGCGCGGCGCCGAGCGCGAGCGCCTGGAGGCAGGCCGACGTCATCCCCTGCCCGTAAACGGGGTTGAAGCTCGCGAGCGCGTCGCCCAGCACGGCGAACCCCTCGGGCATCCGCGCCATGCGCTCGTAATGCCGCCGGAGGTGCGCCGGGAATTTGTACGTGGCGACGTCGGTCAGCGGCTCGGCCGTGAGCAGCGCCCGGTAGACCGCGTCGTTCGGCAGGCCCCGCGCGAACTCCAGGAAGCCGTCGGGATCGGCGGGCGGGTGATCGCCGAACAGGCCCGCGAGCACCACGATCCAGCGCCCGCCCTCGACCGGCGCGATGCAGCCGAAGCGCCGGCTGTCGGACGGCGAGCCGAGGACGTACAGCGACGTCCACGGGAGCTCGGCCGGATCCCGCGGCCGGTACTGCCGGCCGGCGTAGCCCACCCGGACCTGGATGGTCGACTCGTCGGGCCGCCCGTAGCCGAGCGCCTCGAGCCACGCCGGCGCGCGCGAGCCGCGGCCGCTGGCGTCCACCACGAGGTCCGCCCGCAGCTCCTCGACGCCGCCCGGCGCGCCGCGCCGCCGGACCACGACGCCGGTGATCCGGGAGCGATCGGGGGAGGCCGAGAGCTCGACCACCTCGCGCTCGTCCAGGCGCCGCACCCCGGGCAGCGCGAAGGTGCGGCGGCGCACGTGCGCCTCGAGCAGCGGCCGGGTCATGCACACGGTCTGCACGCCGGTCTCGAAGCGCGGCTTCCACGCGCCGAGGTGGTGCCAGGCGAGGCCGACCCCGAAGTCGTACGCGACGGCCCCGTCCCGGATCAGGTCCTCGGTGAAGCCGGGGAAGAGGTCGTTCAGGATGCGCTCTCCCCGGGCGAGCAGGCCGTGGAGGTGGCGGGCCTGCGGCGCGCCCTTGCGGGCCTCGCGGAGGTCGTCGGGGATGCCGTCGCGCTCGATGACGTCCACCTCGTCGAAATGGTCGGCGAGCACGCGGGCTGCGACCAGGCCCGCGATGCTCCCACCGATCACCACGGCCCTGCGGCCGGCGAACGGGTGATTGGAGCGGATGTTCTGCTGGGTGCGAGGCTTCATGCGCCGCGGAGATTGCAATCCGCGGGCCGTTCGCCACGAAGGCAGGGCGGACGCAACCCCCGCCCGCCGGCGCGTCGATCGGCGCGCGCCGCGCGAGCTGGGCAGTTCGCGCGCAACCGCGCGCCGCCGCGTCACCGAGCGACTGAGCAGCGGAGCGACTGCGCGCCGCCGCGTCACCGAGCGGCTGAGCAACGGGGCGACCGCGCCGCCGGGCGAATGCGCAACACCGCAATCCGATGCGCTCCGTCGAGACGAGAGGGGCGAGGATTCCGTGCGCTTCGTCGCCACCGGAGGAGAAGCTCCGGCCGACCGCCTCGGAGAGATCGCGCCGAGGGAGCGCCGCCGGACGGCGGGTGGCAATCCCGCGGTGCGTGTGAGTGCGCCGCGCAGGGTTCGTTCTTTGAAGCTCCTCCGAGGCGGATTGCGCGCTCTCGGGGTCTCCCCGGGCTCATCCGCAGCACGACAGGCATGCTCCACCCGAGGAGCTCTCGCCTCGCGGCGACAGGGGCAGATTCTCCGCCGGGAGCCGCGGAGTCGTCCTTCGACGAGTTACTTCTTGCGACAGCCGCACTCGGCCGCAGGCGCTTGCGGGGCCGGCGGCCGCTGGCACGTCATCAAGAAGGTGCTCAGGACGGAGATGAGGATCGCGACGCGGAGCCGCATGCGGCGATCCTTCACCTACCCGCCGGGCGGCGTCAATCCTGCCTCAGCCGAGCGGCATCTCGAGCGACACCTCGTCGAGCCCGACGCCGAGGAAGCGGCGCGGGCGCACCGTCACCGAGACCTCGGCCCCGCCCTGGCCGCGGCCGGCCTTCACCGCGAGCTCGATGCTCGCCGGCGGGGCGTTCTCGAACAGCGTCCACAGCGCCCCCTCGACGACCGGCTGGACCTCGGCGGGGTCGCTGTCCGCGGGCAGCTTCGCGGCGAGCGCGCGCAGGAATTGCACCACGCGCGCGACGAACAGCTGGTCGACGAGCGAGACGCGATCGAGGCGCGCCTCCGGCTCGGCCGTGGAGCCGTCGTACGTGAGCTTCTCCGGAGGGACATAGGCCGTCGGCGCGGTGAGGACGTACACCGCGTCGCTGTTCGGGGCCGACGCGAGCAGGAGCACGCCGCTCTTCGAGAGATCGCGCTGGGTGTCCGTCGACACGAACGCCTCGGTCGGGATCGCGACGCCCTCGTCGCCCTCGTACGCGCCCTTCACCTCGTGCACCGGCAGGTCCCCGAGCACCCCGCCGCCCTTCGCGCCCGCGATGCGGCACGGCCACGCCGTCTCGCGGAAGCTCGCCGCGATCAGCGCGCCGACGACGTACGCCGGCGAGATCCAGACGCGGCCGCCCTCGTCGCCCGGCTGCTCGACGATCGCCGCCTCCCGGATCCGCGAGGTCGACTTGTCGTAGGGCATGCGGCCGAGCACGCGGTTCATGGCGATCGCGACCCAACGCATGCTCGGCCGCGCCGCCGCGGCGCGCCACGGCGCCCGGTGCGGCGCGCCGAACAGCGCGGCCTTGTTGTCGAGCCGCTCGACGCCGCCGAGGCCCTCGACCCCGAGCAGCCGCGGGTCGCCGTTCACCACGGCGGGGAGCGCGTGCGCCTCGGCGACGCGCGCGATCTCCTCGAGGCGCGCGAGCGCGGCGGCGCTGCCGTCGATCGCGACGTCCACGATCGCGACCGACGCCGGCGGCTCGGTGCTCGCCGTCTGCGCGAGCACCCGCGCGAGCGCGCCGGCCGCCTCGTCCGGCCGCGCGCTGACGACCTCGACCCGGACGCCCTCCGCCGCCTTCACGCGGTCCACGAGCAGGCTCAGCCCCCGCCACGCCTCCTCGAGGCGCCGCACCTCCGGGTGCTGCAGGATCGCGCCGAGCTGCGCGCCGATCGCGCGCTCGAGCTGCGCGAGCGCCTCGGCGGGGCGCGCGGGCTGCCCCGCGCGCGGGCGGGCGCTCGCCGCCACGGTCGCGATGAGCTCCGCGAACCGCCCCCCCTCCGCGGGCCTCGGGTCGGGGCCGCCCGGCGCCGCCGCCGCGGGCGCCGCGCCGGCGTCCCCGCCGCCGCCGCCGAGGTCGACCATCGAGAGCAGCGCGTCCACGTCGGAGGCCGGCGCGGGCGCGGCGGGCCGCTCCGCCGCGGGCGCCGCGGGGCGGCCCGGCGGCGCGCCCGCGCCCGCGGCCGGGAGCAGGCCGAGGATGTCGCGCACGAGCGGGGAGCCGCCCCAGAGCCGATCGAGCTCGGCGCGCGCCTGCTCGAGCGTGGCCGAGCCGTCGCGCAGCCGATCGAGGACGCGCCGGCCGTCGAGGAGCGAGCGCAGGAGCGGCACCTCGGCGCAGAGCGCGTCGGGCCGGAAGCTCTTCAGGCCGGTGGGCGACAGGTCGACGCGCGCCGGCCGGCCGCCCGCGAGCACGCTCGGCACCTCGATCGCGATCCGCGGCCGGAGCGCCGCGAAGAGGTTGTCGAACTTGCCCGCGTCGACGCGGGCCGCGCCCGCGGGCGGGCTCGCCCCGGCGTTGTGCGGATCGCGCGGGGTGAGATCGGCGACCACGAGCACGCGCAGCGGGAGCAGCGGCCCCCGCTCCACGGCGCCCCCGTCCTCGCCCACGTGGAACCTGAACTCGTCGCCAAGAACGCCCTTGATCGTTTCCGCCATGGCCCTCGCAGCATAGGCGTCACCTCTCGGCGCGAGAAGCGCTAAGCTCCGCGCGCATGAAGACGGAAGGCGGCTCGCCCTTGAACTTGAACCCTGAACCCCACGCCGCCAGCGATCGCAGGCGCCTGCGCGGCGGCGCGCCGATCCAGATCGGCCTCCTCGGCTGCGGGACGGTCGGCGGCGGCGTCCTCCGCCTCCTCGCCGAGAACTCCGGCTACCTGGCGGAGCGCGCTGGCGTGCCCCTCGTGGTGAAGCGCGTGGTCGTGCGCGACCTCGAGAAGGAGCGCGTCTCGGCCCTGGATCGCGGCTTGCTCTCCACGAACCCCGCGGAGGTGGTCGACGACCCCTCGATCGACCTCGTCGTCGAGGTGATGGGCGGCGAGACGCCCGCGCGCGAGCTCATCGAGCGCGCCATCGATCGCGGCAAGGGCGTGGTCACCGCGAACAAGCTCCTGCTCGCCGCCCACGGCCCCGCGCTCCTCGCGCGGGCCGCGGCGCGCCAGGTCGACCTCGCGTTCGAGGGCGCGGTCGGCGGCGGCATCCCGATCATCCGCACGCTCCGGGACGCCTTCGCGAGCGACTGGGTCGAGCGCGTCACCGCGATCGTGAACGGCACCTGCAACTACATCCTCACGCGCATGCGCGACACCGGCGCGTCGTTCGACGCCGCGCTGCGCGAGGCGCAGGACCTCGGCTACGCCGAGAAGCCCGATCCGTCGCTCGACGTCGACGGCCACGACGCCGCGCACAAGCTGATCGTGCTGGCGATGCTCGCCTTCGGGGCGCAGGTCGACGCCGCCCAGGTGCACACGTCCGGGATCCGCACCATCGAGGAGGCCGACCACCTCTACGCCGACCGGTTCGGCTACACGATCAAGCACCTCGCGATCGGCCGCGACCTCGGCGACGCCATCGAGCTGCGCGTGCACCCGACGCTGATCCCGAAGCAGAGCGTGCTCGCCAACGTCTCCGGCGTGCTCAACGCCGTGCTGCTCGAGGGGCGCGCCGTCGGCCCGTCGCTCGTCTACGGCCGCGGCGCCGGCGATCTGCCGACCGCGGTCAGCGTCGTCTCCGACGTCCTCGACGTCGCGCGCTCGATCGCCTCGGGCGTCGCCGGCATGCAGGGCCGCGGCATGTCGATCAAGCCCCGCCGGGTCCGCCCGCTCAGCGAGATCGTCTCGCGGTACTACCTGCGCTTCGCGGTCGAGGACCGCCCGGGCGTCATGGGGCGGATCGCCGGCGCGCTCGGCGACGCCGGCGTCAGCATCGAGCAGATCGTGCAGCAGGGGCCGACCAAGCGGAGCTCGGGCGCGGCGGCGCGCGAGCCCGCGGTCGACGTCGTGCTCATCACGCACGACGCGCAGGAGGGGCTCGTGCGGAGCGCGCTCGACGCCGTCGCGCGCGAGGAGTTCCTCCGCGAGCCGGTGCACCTCTTCCGCATCGAGGAGCCGTGACGTCCCACCGCGACGCGCCGCTCGGCGTGTTCGACTCGGGCCTCGGCGGCCTCACGGTCGTGCGCGCGCTCCGCGAGCGGTGCCCCGCGGAGGACATCGTCTACCTCGGCGACACGGCGCGCGTCCCGTACGGCACCCGGTCCCCCGAGACGGTGGTCCGCTACGCGCTCGGCTGCGCGCGCGTGCTCATCGGGCGCGGCGTCAAGGCGATCGTCGTCGCGTGCAACACGGTGAGCGCCGTCGCGATCGACATGCTCCGGGTCGAGCTCGATCTGCCCGTCCTCGGGGTCATCCTGCCCGGCGCGCGCGCCGCGGTCGCCGCCTCGCGCGGCGCCACGATCGGCGTGCTCGGGACGGCCGGGACGATCGCGTCGGGCGCCTACCCCCGCGCCGTCGCGTCGCTCAGCACCCGCACCGAGGTCGCCGGCCAGGCGGCCCCGCTGCTCGTCTCGTTGGCGGAGGAGGGCTGGGTCGAGGGCGAGGTCCCGCGGCTCGTCGCGCGGCGGTACCTGGAGCCGCTCATCGGCGCTGGCGCCCGCTCGGTCGTGCTCGGCTGCACGCACTTCCCGCTCCTCCGGTCGTCGATCGAGGCCGAGGCGGCGGCGCTGGCCGGCGGCCCCCTCCCGGTCGTGGACAGCGCGTCCGCGACGGCGGAGGACGTGGCGTCGTTCCTCGTCGAGCGGGGGCTCGCCACGTCCCGGACCGCGCCGGGCGGCCTCGCGCTGCTCGTCACCGATCTGCCGAAGAGCTTCGCCGCGGTGGCGAGCCGGTTCCTGGGCGAGCCGGTCGTCGCGGACGGCGCCGGCCGGTCTCCGGCCCCCGCCACGGCCTCTCCCCTGGCCTCTCCCCTGGCCTCTCCCCTGGCCTCTCCCCTGGCCTCTCCCCTGGCCTCTCCCACGGCCCTCTCCGCTGCTTCCCCCGGAGCAGAAAAGGGCGGCGTGGGGCGTTCCGCCACCCAGGGCGTCGACGTGGAGCAGATCGACCTGTAATACGCAGCAGGCTTGGCCCGGGGTCCCGGGCGCAGAGGAGGTTTTCCACACGATGACGCAGCTCAGGTGGCTTTCGGCCGGCGAGTCGCACGGGCCGGAGCTCGTGGCGACCGTCGAGGGTATTCCGGCGGGCATGCCGCTCCTCGCGGAGGACATCGACGAGGATCTGGCGCGGCGGCAGCGCGGCTACGGGCGCGGCGGGCGGATGAAGATCGAGACCGATCGCGTCCGCCTCGTCGCCGGCGTGCGCGGCGGCGAGACGCTCGGCGGCCCCATCGCCATGGTGATCGAGAACCGCGATCACGCGAGCTGGGCGGGGCGGATGGGCCCGGAGCCGTTCCCCGAGCCGCCCGAGGCGCTGACCCGCCCGCGGCCGGGCCACGCGGACCTCGCCGGCGGCCTGAAGTACGCCCGGAAGGATCTGCGGGACGTGCTCGAGCGGGCGAGCGCGCGCGAGACCGCGGCGCGGGTCGCGGTGGGCGGCGTCTGCCGCAAGCTCCTCCGGTCGGTCGGCGTCGAGGTGTTCGCCCACGTCCTCTCGATCGGCGCCGTGCGGTCGACCATCTCCGCGGCCTCGGGCGCGGGCGATCTCCCGCTCGCCGAGCTCCGCGAGCGCGCCCGCGCCTCGGACCTCGCGTGCGTCGACGCCGAGGCGGCGCAGGCGATGCGCGACGCCATCCGCGAGGCCGCGCACCGCGGCGACACGCTCGGCGGCGTCTTCGAGGTGATCGCCACCGGCCTGCCGCCCGGGCTCGGCAGCCACGTGCAGTGGGACCGCAAGCTCGACGGCCGGCTCGCGCAGGCGCTGATGAGCATCCAGGCGATCAAGGGCGTCGAGATCGGCATCGGCTTCGAGGCCGCGCGCATCTCGGGCTCCGAGGTGCACGACCCGATCGCGTACGACCAGGGGGCGCACGCGTTCACCCGCCCGTCGAACCGCGCGGGCGGCCTCGAGGGCGGCATCACGAACGGCATGCCGCTCATCTGCCGCGCCGCCATGAAGCCGATCGCCACGCTGAAGCGCGCGCTCCCCTCGGTCGACGTGCGCACCAAGGAGCAGTTCGACGCCGCCTTCGAGCGGAGCGACGTCTGCGCCGTCGCGGCCGCCTCGGTCGTCGGCGAGGCGATGGTGGCGATCACGCTCGCCGCCGCCCTGCTCGAGAAGTTCGGCAGCGACAGCCTCACCGAGCTCTCGCGCAACGTCGACACCTACCTCCAGCAGGTCCGCTCGTACTGAACGCCATGGCACTCCCCCCCGACGCTCCTCCGCTCCTGCTCACCGGCTTCATGGGGACGGGCAAGTCCACCGTGGGCCGCATCGCCGCCGCGCGCGCGGGCCTCCCGTTCGTCGACCTCGACGACGCCATCGCGGCCGAGGCCGGCGAGGGCGTCCCGTCGCTCTTCGCCGCCCGCGGCGAGGCCGGCTTCCGCGCGCTCGAGGCGGCGACCCTGCGCCGGCTCCTCGCCACGCGGGGCCCGCGCGTCATCGCCCTCGGCGGCGGCGCGCTCGTCGACCCCGCGCTCCGCCTCGAGGCGCTCGAGCGCGGCTGCGTCGTCGCGCTCAGCGCCACCCCGCGCACGATCGCCGCGCGCACGCCGGGCGGCGGCCGCCCGCTGCTCGACGGCGCGCCGGATCGGGAGGCGCGCATCCGCGAGCTCCTCGCCGCGCGCGCCTCCGTCTACGCCGAGGCCCACGCGCGCGTCGTGACGGACGGCGTCTCCCCGGCGGACGTCGCCGCGCGCGTCCTCCGCGCCTACGCGGATCGCCCGCTCTTCGTGCCGCTCGGCGACAAGAGCTACGCGGTGCGCATCGCCGCCGACGGGGCGGCGTCCGCGGCCGACGCCGTCGCCGCGCTCTCGCCGTCGTCGGTCTTCGTCGTCACGGACGAGAACGTGAGCCGCCTCTGGGGCGCGCCGCTGCTCGACGCGCTCGCGGCGCACGCGAAGCCGGCGGCGGCGGTCACCGTGCTCACGCCCGGCGAGGAGCACAAGCGGCTCGCGGCCGTCGAGGCGGCGCTCACGGCGATGCTCGACGCGGGCGCCGATCGCGACGCGGTGGTGCTCGCGCACGGCGGGGGCGTGGTGACCGACATCGGCGGCTTCGCCGCGTCCACGCTCCTGCGCGGCGTCCGCTGGGTCGCGGCGCCGACCACGCTCCTCTCGATGGTCGACGCCTCGGTCGGCGGCAAGACCGGGGTCGACCTCGGCCCCGCGAAGAACGCCGTCGGCACCTTCCACCAGCCGTCCGCGGTCGTCGCGAGCCCGGCGGCGCTCGCGACCGAGACCGACCGCGCCTTCCGGAGCGGGCTGGCCGAGGTGGTGAAGTCCGCCTGCATCGCCGATCCGGAGCTGCACGCGCTGCTCGAGCGCGAGGCCGACCGCGTCCTCGCGCGCGACCCCGGCCTGCTCGCCGAGCTCATCCGCCGCTCGATCGCCGTGAAGGCGGCCATCGTCGCCCGCGACGAGCGCGAGTCGGGCGACCGCGCCCTCCTGAACTTCGGCCACACGCTCGGGCACGCGCTCGAGGCGGAGGGCGGGTTCGTCCGGCTGGCGCACGGCGAGGCGGTGTCGCTCGGCATGGTGGCGATGCTCCGCGTCGGCTGCTCGCTCGGCGTGACCGACCGCGCGGCGGCCGACCGGGTGGTCCGCCTGCTCGCCCGGCTCGGGCTGCCCACGCGGATCGAGGACGAGCCGGTCTCCGCCGCCCTGCGCTTCCTGTCGCTCGACAAGAAGCGCCGCGGCTCGTCGGTCCGGACGGTGCTGATGCGCGACATCGGCAGCACGTTCGTGGAGCCGATGCCGCTCGATCGCCTCTCGTCGCTCCTCGAGCGCGCGGCGGCCGGCGCGGCCTGACCCGGGTCGCGTCGCGGCGGGCTCGACGAGAGCGCTGCCGGCGCTCGCGGCGCCGCGCGGTGCGCCCGGGACTGCCCAGCTTCCGGGCCGGGCGGTGCGGCGCCGCGCGCCCTCGTCGCCGCGCGCCGCGGGCGCGCGCGGCGGTTGCGCTGACGATGAAGAAAATCGCTCAGTATTGAATCTCCTCGAAAAAAATCCCGGCACACGGCCCCCGTCGTCCGCTTCGCGCTATCTTTCCCGGCGCCGATGGTGCCCTCGACGAAAAAGAGAGTCTTGGTGGTGGAGGACGAGGAGGACACGGCGACGATGATCGCCCGGTTCCTCAGCGACGAGTTCGACACCGTGATCGCGACGAACGGGGTCGACGGTCTCGCGCTGGCCCAGCAGGAGCCGCTGCCGGATCTGGTGATCGTCGACATCATGATGCCGAAGCTCGACGGGGTGAGCATGACGAAGCGGCTCCGCGAGAACGATTCGATGCGGCGGGTGCCGGTCATCTTCCTGACGGCCAAGTCGGATCCGATGGACGTCATCGCCGGCATCCAGGCCGGCGCGCGCCACTACATCACGAAGCCCTTCGTGCTCGACGACCTCAAGAAGAAGGTCCGCAAAGCCGTCTACGGCCGCTAGAGCGGGGCTCACCCGCTGCGGAGACGGGCCCATCTCGACGTTTTCGGTGCTCGGCGTACAGGAGTACGCCTGTGCGCCGAAAACGCCGAGCTGGGCCCGTCTCCGCAGCGGGTGAGCCCCGCTCTGGGATCCAAGGAGCCGGGGGGAGGGGAGGCGGCGGGGCGCGTGAGGGAGCGCGGGGCGCGGGGGC
Organism: Sorangium cellulosum So0157-2; assembly: GCF_000418325.1. Classification (GTDB taxonomy): domain Bacteria; phylum Myxococcota_A; class Polyangia; order Polyangiales; family Polyangiaceae; genus Sorangium; species Sorangium cellulosum_D. The sequence continues at coordinate 8,230,332 of NC_021658.1, read as the reverse complement.
GCGGGGGCGCGGGGGCGCGGGGGCGCGGGGGCGCGGGGGCGCGGGCGAGGGCGAGGGCGCTCCAGCGGGGGGCGAGTGTAAAGGTGCGAGAAGAATGGTGAAGAAGATCGCTTGGGGCTTTCGGCGTCTGGGACGGTTCCCGGCGTGAGCCGAGAGGTTTCTGCTGAGCCGCGGAGCGCCGTGTGCCAGGGATGTTGACGGGGGGTGGGCGTCACACCGGTGAATGCGACGGCGAATACCTTGTTTCCTGAGGGCTAGTCAGGAGAATTCTTATCCCTGTCACCGCAGGTCGGGCGGCGGTGCAGGGGGGCGACGGGGCGGGCGCGGGGAGGGGGGCGGACGCGAGGGCGGGGGAGGGGGCGGCGTCAGCTGCCGCCGCGGAGCGGGACGCTGCAGGACTTGAGGGCGCGCTCGAACAGCTCGAGCGAGCGCGCGATGCTCGAATGCACCCGGCGGATCTCCTCGGCCGACGTCGTCGCGAGCTTCACGATCTCCAGCGCCTCGCGCGGGTGCGCGTCGTCGTAGTTCGCATGCGCGGCGAGCCACGTCAGCGACTTGCTCCCCTCGCCGTAGAGCTGCGTGAAGGCCGGCAACACCACGCGCGACCACTCGCCCGTGATCCCCTCGATCGCATAGTTGACCGCGCCGACCGCCTCCGCGAGCGAGCCGCGGTAGGACACCGACCAGAGCCACTCGAAGAGCGACGCGACCTCCGGCGTCGGACGGTGGCTCGTGATGTCCGAGGCGCTGATGCCGTGCCCCGCCGCCCAGTCGAGGTACCAGCGCACGTGCAGCGCCTCGACCCGGATGTTGCCGATGAGCCAGTCGCGCACCAGGAAATCGCGCGGCGTCTGGCCGTAGGTCGTCTTGGCCAGGCTGAGCCCCATGTACTTCGGGAACGCCTCGACCACACAGAAGAACTCCCGGATCAGCACGCTCCAGGTCTCGTGGTCGACAGGCTCCGTCAACGTCCGCGCAATCGGCGGCGTGTACACCGCCGCCTTCCACTGATCGGCCAGGGACTCGAGCATGTCCTCGACCCAGACCGGATGCGGCGTCGCCTTGAGGCTGTCCTTGACTTCCTTGTGCCGCTGCGAGCGAGGTGAGAGCATGAAATTACCTGGAGGGTTGCTGGGTCAATCTCCCTCGTGACTGCCCGCCGGTCTCCACCCCACCACATCCCCTCAGGCCGACCGGCCAGCGGCCGTCAGGAGACAAGTCGCGGCGCGGGCACGATGCTGACGCCCAGGCTCACTGGACGAACGAGCCAGCACGATGACCTCACCATGAGAGGCTTCGTGTACATATGTGTCCCGCCTGCACCAGTCTGGATCGGGGCGGAGGAGGAAGTCAATAGGCAAACGAGGGCGCCGGCAGGACGAAGCTCGAAGCGGAGGCCGAGCCCCCGCAGGTCGTTCACCAGATCACCTCGGAGAGGCACTCGGTCGCCCCGCGGAACCGGCACCGCTGGTGCGTCACCTTCGGGGTGGACGCGCCGCACAAGAGCAGCGCCTGCTCGACCCAGCCGCAGACGCCGTCTCCGCAGTTCATCGCCGAGGGCCCCTCGTCGTCGCCGGTGGGGCCCGTGATGGTCAGCACCCACTCCCGCGGCTTCACCATCCGCGGGAAGACCTTGCCGGCGTCGAAGTAGCGCGACCAGAACATTCCAGTGCGGGCGACGATCGTGTCCGGCATCGCGATCGAGAGCGCGAACTTCAACACCGTATTGAGGTCGCGGTCCGCGACGTAGCGGGCAAACCGCTTGATCTCGGCGGCCTGGTCGTTCGCTGTCCGCACGTGCGTTCGCAGGGACCGGTTCCAGACGCCGATCGGGTACCAGCTGCTCGCCAGCAGCGGCTGATTCAGTACGTCCCGGTCTGACTTGGGCAGCGAGGTCACCAGCCGCTCCCAGGCCCCCGCGTCGCGGTTCGTCGTGACGAACGACCGGAGGTTGACCAGCAACGTCCCTTTGCATTTGCCGGGGGGGATCGAGGATTTGCTCTTCGTATCGTACGTCTTCATCGCGGCGAACCTACGGCGGGAAGCCCCGGCGACGCCGAGCCCCATCGCGGGCGCGGCGCGTGCATTCTCGGGCGGGAAGCTCTTCCCGGGAGCACATCGTCGGGGCAACTCCAGGAGTCGTGGTTGTTCATTGCAGGGGAGCGTGAGTCGGGCTCGATGGCAAGAGATGATTACGCGGGAGCAGGCGCGCGACACGCGCCGCCGCGGCCGAGGGCAAGATCACGCCGTTGTCCAGCTCTCCTTTCGACCCGACACGCCATACCTCAGGGAGGCCCCGTCGGGATCCGTAGGTGAATAGAGGTGTAACGCGCATTACCCGACGTCGCGCGGCGGCGGCCGCCGGCGCGCCCTCCGGCGGCACGCCGCGGCGCTGCAGGGCGCGTCCGGACGAGCGGGCCGCGACCCGGGGGACGAGCGGCGGCGGCCGAGGTGATGCGCCTCGCAGTTGCCGTCCTCCGCGAACCTCGGTACCCCTACGCGCATGAGCGAATCCACGACGGGCCGGCCCGCCGCCGGCCACGCGGAGCCCGAGCTGCCGCACATCGACGTCGCCGAGCGGGGGGCGCCGCGCGACGGCCGGCCCCAGGTCATCGACCGCCGCCTGTTCATGCAGCTGCTCGTGTTCCGCTGCCCCAGCGCCGCCGATCCGGCGGAGCTGACCGCCGCGGTCGGCCAGGCGCTGTCCTCCCAGCGCGTGGGCGCGGTCGTCTACGAGGACCTCAGCGATCCGCGCGGGATCGCGGTGCTCACGTGGGCCGAGGACCCGGCCGTCTTCGTCCAGACCGTCCGGCCGGCGCTCAACCGCGGCGAGCTCCGCGCGCTGGAGCTCCGCCCCGATTTCACGATGCTCGGGCGCACGTACTCGACCGGCTACGAGCAGGACCTCGACTACTGGCTGCTCCGGCGCCCGTCCGAGACCGTCCTCAACCCCGCCTGGCCGTGGGCGGTGTGGTACCCGCTGCGCCGCAGCGGCACCTTCGCCAAGCTCGACGGGCGCGAGCAGGGGAGCATCCTGCGCGAGCACGGCACCATCGGCCGCGCCTACGGCGCGCAGGACCTCGCGCACGACATCCGCCTCGCGTGCCACGGCCTCGATGCCCACGACAACGAGTTCGTGATCGGGCTCGTCGGCAAGGAGCTCCACCCGCTCTCGCACATCGTGCAGGCGATGCGGAAGACCCGGCAGACCTCGGAGTTCATCAGCCAGATGGGCCCGTTCTTCGTCGGCCGCGCCGCCTTCCGCAGCCCCGGCGGCTGACGGGATCCGTCAGTCCGCAAGCCAGGCGGCTGACGGTGCCCGTCAGCCGACGCCGGCGAGGGCCGAGAACGCCCTCGCCAGCGCGTCGAGCCGCGCCGCGGCGCGGGCCTCGGCGTCCGCCAGCGGCTCGCCGGCGGCGACCTCCTCGCGCACGTCGAAGTAGAACTTGATCTTCGGCTCGGTGCCGCTCGGGCGCGCGATGATCCGGCTGCCGCCGTCGAGCTCGTACACGAGCACGTTGCTCGGCGGCAGGACGAGCGGCTCGGTCTGGCCGTCGCTCGAGGTGCGCGTGCGCGCCTCGAAATCGCGCCACGCCGCCACGGAGACGCCGCCGATGTCGGCCGGCGGGCTCTTCCGGAGCGCGGCCATGATCGCGGCGATCTTCTCGACCCCGTCGACGCCGCGCAGCGTGTAGGAGCGCTGCCCGCTCACGTAGAGGCCGTGCTTGCGGTGGATCGCCTCGAGCTCGTCGAGCAGCGTCGTGCCCCCGGCCTTGCGCGCCGCCGCGAGCTCGGCGAGCGCCACCGCGGCGCTGATGCCGTCCTTGTCGCGCACCGTCGAGCCGATCGTGTAGCCGAGCGCCTCCTCGAAGCCGAACACGAAGCGGGCGCCGGTCGAGCGCTCGATATCCATTGCCCGGTTGGCGATCCACTTGAACCCGGTCAGCGTCTCCTCGTAGTGCACCCCGAGCGACGCGGCGATCACGCCGAGCAGCGGGGTCGAGACGCACGAGGCGAGCACGAGGCGGCGCTCGTTCGCGGCGCCGGCGCCGGCGCCCCCGGCGCCCCCCTCGGTGAGCAGGTAATGGCCGAGCAGCACGCCGACCTGGTTGCCTGTCAGCTGCACGAGCTCGCCGTCCGGGCGCCGCACCGCCACGGCGAGCCGGTCGACGTCCGGATCGTTGGCGAGGACCAGATCGGCGCCCTCCCGCCTCGCGAGGGCGAACGCCAGATCCATGGCGCCCTTCTCCTCGGGGTTCGGGAACGCGACCGTGGGGAACGCGCCGTCCGGCTCGGCCTGCTCGGGCACGCTCGTCACGCGCGTGAAGCCCGCCCGCTCGAGCGCCTCGCGGACGAGGCGGTCGCCCACCCCGTGCAGCGGCGTGTAGACGATGCGCAGGCCGCGATCGCCGTCGCCCCGCGCCGAGGCGCCGAGGATCGCGCGGAGGTAGCGCTCCTCGAGCTCCTCGGGGAAGTCGCGCACGAGGCCCTTCTGCCGCGCCTCGTCGAGGGGCATGCGCGGGACCTGATCCGCCGGCGGCGCGGCGTCGATCGCCGTCGCGATGCCGGTGTCGTGCGGTGGGATGATCTGTGCGGCGTTGTCCCAGTAGACCTTGTAGCCGTTGTACTCGGGCGGGTTGTGGCTCGCGGTCACCATCACGCCGGCGGCCGCGCCGAGGTGGCCGACCGCGAACGCGGCGATCGGGGTGGGGCAGGGGACGGGCGAGAGGTGGCTCGGGATGCCCGCGGCGGCGAGGGCGCAGGCGGTGTCCTCGGCGAACTCGCGGCTCCTCCGGCGGGCGTCGTAGCCGACGACCACGCCGGCGCTGCGCGCCTTGTCGCCGAGGGTGGCGAGGAGATACCGGGCGAGCCCGGCGGTCGTCCGCAGGATGACGGCGCGGTTCATCCGGCTCTCGCCGGCGCCGAGGACGCCCCGGATGCCGGCGGTGCCGAACTCCAGGGGGCCGGCGAAGCGCTCGGCGAGCTCGGCGCGGACGCCCTCCTCGCCCGCCCTGGCCGCGGCGATGAGCTGGCGCAGCTCGCTCTGGGTCTCCGGATCGGGGTCGTGGGCAAGCCAGCGCTCGGCGGGCTCGAGGACGAAGTCGTGGCTCACGACATCATCTTTAATTCAAGCCGGCCGAGGTGTGCACCAGGCGCGGGCGATTCGGCGCGCGGCGCCTCGCCTCTCCTGCCCGCGTCCTGCCCGCGCGCCATCGCGCGCGCCGGGTCCGCCCGGGCCGGCGCTATCCGGCCTTCTTGCCGGCGGCGAGCGCCTCGGCGAAGCGCGTGTCGTACTGCCCGCCGCGAAAGTCGGCGTCCGCCAGGATCTGGCGGAGGAACGCGAGGTTCGTCGCGGCGGGGCCCGCCGGGCCGGCGAGCTCGATCGTCGTCTCGGCGAGCGCCCGGTCGAGGCGGGCGATCGCGTCGCCGCGCGTCGCCCCGTGGGCGACGATCTTGGCGAGCAGCGGATCGTAGAACGGCGTCACCTCGAGCCCCTCGGCGACGCCGGTCTCGATCCGGAGGTCGTCGCCCGCGGCCGGCCAGCGGAGCGCGGCGATGCGGCCGGGCTGGGGCGCGAACTTCTTCGCCGGATCCTCGGCGTAGAGCCGCGCCTCGATCGCGTGGCCGCGGTACGCGTGCTCCCGGACCTCCGGCGCGAGCGGCTCGCCCGAGGCGATGCGGATCTGGTGCTCGACGAGGTCGAGCCCGGTGCACATCTCGGTGACGCAGTGCTCGACCTGGAGCCGCGCGTTGACCTCGAGGAAGAAGAGCTCGCCGCTCTCCGCCGCGACGAACTCGACGGTGCCGGCGCCGACGTAGCCGGCGCTGGTCACGACCCGGAGGGCGCTCTCGTGGAGCGACCGCCGCCGGGCCTCGCCCGCCTCCCCCTCGAAGAACGCGGCGGGCGACGGCGTCTCCTCGACGATCTTCTGGTGCCGGCGCTGCGCGCTGCACTCGCGCTCGCCGAGCGCGACCGCGCCGCCCTTCCCGTCGCAGAGCACCTGCACCTCGATGTGGCGCGGGCGCTCGATGTACCGCTCCATGTACACGCGCGGGTCGCCGAACGCGGCGCGGCCGCGATCCGAGCACGCGGTGAGGGCGCGGGCGAGCTTGCCCGGCTCGGCGACGATCTGCATGCCGATGCCGCCGCCGCCGCCCGCGGCCTTGACCAGCAGCGGGAAGCCGATGCTCTCGGCGGCGCGCTGGGCGGACTCGAGATCGGCCGGGTCGACGGGGCCGCCGGTGCCCGGCGGCGGGAACACGTCGGCGCCGCGCGCCTGCTCGCGCGCGAGGATCTTGTCGCCGAAGACGTGGAGCACCGCGGGCGGCGGGCCGATGAACGTGACGCCGGCCTCGAGGACCGCCTCGGCGAACGCCTCGTTCTCGCTGAGCAGCCCGTAGCCGGGGTGGATGCCGTCGGCGCCCGTCGCGCGGGCCGCCTCGACGATCGCGTGGATGACCAGGTAGCTGTCCTTGACCGGCGGCGGCCCGATGCGCACCGCCTCGTCGGCCATGGCGACGTGCGGCGCGCCCGCGTCCGCGTCCGAGTACACGGCGACCGTCGCGATCCCGAGCCGTTTGCAGGTCCGGAGGACGCGGCAGGCGATCTCTCCACGGTTGGCGACGAGGATCTTCTTCAACACGGCCGACAGCTACGCCCCCGCGCGGCGGGGCGTCAAGGCGCTCGCGGCGGGCGATGCGCCCCCGGTGCGCCGCCCGACGGCGCCTGGCGAGCGCGCGCGCTCAGCCGAGCGCGCGCCGCACCTTCGGCTTGGCCCCGAGCAGCACGAGCTGGCCGCAGGCCGCCGAGACGTCGTCGCCGCGCCGGCGGCGCACGAAGCACGAGTACCCCGCCTGGGTGAGCACCTCCTGGAACGCGGCCACGCGCTCCTGGGCCGGCGGGCCCAGCGAGGAGGCTTCGATGGGGTTCATCGGGATGAGGTTGATCTTCACCGGGAGCCCGCGCAGGAGCTTCGCCAGCCGGCGCGCCTCGGCCGGGTCGTCGTTCTGCCCGGCGACGAGCGTGTACTCGATGGTGATGCGCCGGCGCCGCGGCAGCGGGTAGGCGCGCAGCGCCGCGAGCAGCTCGTCGAGCGGGTACTTGCGGTTGATGGGCATCAGCGCCGAGCGGGTCTCGTCGTCCGCCGCGTGCAGCGAGATCGCCAGCGCGATCTGCCCGCCGAAATCGGCGCCGAGCCGCGCGATCTCCGGGACGAGGCCCGACGTCGACACCGTGACCCGCCGCGTCGAGAGGTTGATCCCCTCCGGGTGCGTGAGCAGGCGCAGCGAGCGCGCGGTGTTCTCGTAGTTGTGGAGCGGCTCGCCCATGCCCATGTAGACGACGTTGCGGAGGTCCTCGCCCTCCTCGAGCATCGCGCGCCCGAGCAGCACCTGGCCCGCGATCTCCTCGGCGCCGAGGTGGCGCTTGAGCCCCGCCACGCCGCTCGCGCAGAACCCGCAGCCCATCGCGCAGCCGACCTGCGTGGAGATGCACTGGGTGACGCGGACGCGCGGCGCCGCGCCGGCCTCCGCGTCGTCGTCCTCGTCGTCGTCGGCCGCCGCCGCGTCGGCGTCGAGCTGCGCCTGCGAGCCGGGCCCCGACACCGACGGGAGCAGGACCGTCTCGATCGTCGCGCCGTCGCGCAGGCGCAGGAGCAGCTTGCGCGTGCCGTCCTCGGAGCGGTGGACCCGCTCGGGCGTCAGCACCTCGCCGAGCCCCTCCGCGGCGAGGTGCTCGCGCAGCCGCGCCGGGAGGTTCGTCATCGCCGCCGGATCGAGGATGCCGCGGCGATGGATCCAGTGGAAGACCTGCTTCGCCGTGAACGACCGCTCTCCGCGGGCAGCCAGCGAGGTCGACCACTCCTCGGGCAGGCGGGCGACGGGGTGAAGCGGGGTGGAGCGCACCTCCGTGGCGTACTGCGCGAACGTCCGAGCGGCAAGGGCACGGGCGCCAGCGCCGAGCGCGGGCGCCCGCGCCGGCCTCGCGTCAGCCGCTCTGCGTCTCGACGTGCGCCGCCGCGAGCTGCCCGTCGCGGTCGCGGCGCGCCCGCGTCCGGCTCGCCGCCTCCAGCGCCTCGCGGGTGTAGCGCTCGAGCGCCTCGGCCCGGTGCATCGCCGTGTGCTCGGCGAACACGCGCTGCCGCGCCCGCTGGCCCACGGTGAGGCGCTTGTCCTCCTTCATCTCCCGGAGCTTGCGGAGCACGTCCTCCGGCGTGCGGACGAGGAGGATCTCCTCGCCGGGCTGGAAGAACGTCTCGATCCCGGGCCAGGTGTCGCTCAGGACCGGGGTCCCGCACGCGGCCGCCTCGAACAGGCGCGCGCTCGGCGACCACCCGGACTCGACCATCGCCCGGCGGGTCAGGTTCAGCGTGAAGCGCTGGGCGTTGTAGAAGATGCGGTGCTCGTCCGGCGGCAGGTGCTCCGTCCGCGTGACGTTCTCGGGCCACGCGAGCGACGCCGGGTACTGCGCGCCCGCCACCGCGAAGCGCCCGCGGCGCATCCGCCGCGCGGGCTCCAGCAGGAGCCGCTCGACCGCCGCCTGCCGGTCGTCGCTGTACGTGCCGAGGTAGCCGAGATCCCAGCGCATCGGCGTCGGCTGCGGGTAATACACGTCGGTGTCGGCCGCGCAGTAGAGCGCCCGCGCGCGCACCGCGCCGTGGCTGCGCTCCAGCCGCTCCAGCGTCGGGCCGCCCGTCGCCGACAGGTAGAGGTCGTACCGCGGGATCAGCGCCGGCGTGAGGTACGCGTGGTCCCCGTGCGCGAGCCGGCCCAGCGTGACCGGCGTGTCGAGATCGTAGAATGCGGCCTTGCCGCGGGCCTCCTCCGTGATCCACGCCCCGACGGTCGCCCCTTCCGGGACGAAGGAGCCGACCACCACGAGATCGGCTTCGCGCACCGCGCGTGAGAATCGATCGCGGAGCTCGGTAATGCTCGAGTACTGCTCGATCGCGCCGTAAGGCGGGTTGGGCAGGTCGCGGTGCTGATCGTAGATGGAGAGGTTCCGCTCCAGAAAGAGCACGTGGTGGCCGCGCGCCGCGAGCGCCCGGAGGAGCGCTCTGTACGTCGTGGCGTGGCCGTTGCCCCACGAAGACGTGATGGAGAGTCCCAGGAAGACATAGCGGTAGGTAGGTGTCGTCATAACGTGGTGGCGGCGAGGGTTGAGAGATCCCGGACGACGTGCCGGCCCGGAGTGGCCGGTCTCGAGACACACCGCGGCGACGCCCGTGAGGCCGGAACCGGCCCCGCGCGCGGCTAGGCTAGCCTAGACAGACAGACAGGCAGACAGACAGGCGGACACGCCGGGCTGGACGAGGCTGGGCCGCGTCGCCCGGTTCGGTAACGAGAGCTGCACGTCGATCCGGTTGCCCTGGCGCCGCGCGAGCGGGCGCGGCGACGAGCGAGCGAACCCCGGATTAACATGCGTGCTCACGCTCTGCAATCCTGCGAGATGCGGTTTCTCGTCCGAAGAGGCGTATTCCCCGTCAGGACCTCAGGCGATAAGGCCCGGACTGATCTCGAGACGATGAACCGCGCAGAATCGTAACGCGCTGAGGGATAAAGCGGCTCGATCGCGCAAAGCACCCCAAGGCGAGCGCGCGTCACGCGACCGCGGCCGCGGCGAGGCAACCGGCCTGTGCGGCGAAGAGCAGATTCGAAGAGATGATGAGAAAACCGGGGCCGCTATCGTAATGATCAGCCGCGGCTGCTGGTCGAACGGAGCGATGGCGGGCGCTCCCGCACGGGAACGCCGCGGCAGCGCGTGAGGCGTCGCCGGAGCCGGCGCGGCCCGAGGAGCGCGCCGCCGCGGGCCGCAGGGCGACGGACCTCTGCGCTGCCGGTCTCGATGAAGGCGCGGCGGAGCGCGGGCGCGCAGGGGGGCCGCCGTCCGATCGGGCGCGCCGCCGGAGCGGCGGGCTCAGCCGGTGTCGTGAGGCGCGGCGGGGCGCGCGGAGAAATCGGCAGGGGAGCGGGAAGGCAGGAGGCGCACGGCGCCGCGGCCCGCCTTCCTGCTCGGAGAGGGCGTTGCCGCGGAGCGCGGCGCGATCGCCTTCGGGGTCGTCCAGCCTGGAGCGGCGGGGCGCGGCGCGGATGCCGTCGCGACGTTCAGCTGGCGGGGCGCAGCCCCCGCCAGCCGTCGATCACCTCGGCGATGTTGGCGAAGCGGCGGTCTGGGCTGTGGGCGAGACCCCGGTTCACGAACACCTCGACATGCTTGTCGACCGGCGGCGGCATGAGGTTGCCGAGGCGGCGCGGCGGCGTCCTCGTCTTCAGGTCGGCGAGCATCATCAGGTTGCGCGCGGCGTAGGGGAGCTCGCCCGTGAGCGCCTGAAAGACCACCGTCATGGCCGCATAGAGGTCGGCCCGGTGATCCACCGTCTTGCCCTTCGCGAGCTGCTCCGGCGGCGCGAACCTGAAATCGCCGAGACACCGGCCCGGCAAGCTCACCGCCTCATCGGAGAGGGCGGGCGGGGGCTTGCACGAGCCGAGATCGAGCAACGTCAGCCGCTCGCCGTCCGGGCCCCGGTCGAGGAGCACGTTCGTGGAGCTGATGTCGCGGTGGATGATGCCAATCTCGTGCAGCTCGGCGATCGCCAGCCAGAGCTGCTCGACCAGCGGGTGCACGGCGGCGAACGGGATCGGCCCCAGCCGGGCGAGGCGGTCGCTGAGGAGCTCGCCCTCCCGCAGCTCGAAGACGAGGAGGGGGCCGTGCTCCGGGTCCTTGCCGCCGTCGATCGACGGCAGCGTGTGCGGGCCTCGCAGCCGCTGGCACGCCGCCGCCTCGCGCCGGAAGCGCGCCTCGGCCTCCTCCAGGGGCATGCGCTCCGGCGCGCTGAGCACGCCCCCCGGGTCCAGCCGCACCGGAGGCTCGCCGAGCACCTTCACCGCGACGCGGCGGCCAGCGCTCGCGTCCTCGGCGCTGAACACTTCACCGAGGCCTTCGCGGCGGAGATGACGCACCACGCGGTAGCGCTGGAGCAGTACGGTTCCGGGCACGATTGACAAGAGCGGCCTCCTTCGCTTGACAAAGGGGGTCCAGCGCGTTCCGGTCGCCTCCCCCCAGTCCCCAGACAAGCTCATTTATCACGCGGGCGCGACAGAGGAAGCGCCGCGCGCGTCGCCGGGTGAAAAGGAGGCCGCGCCTACACCTGCCACGCGGCATCGCGCGGCCTCATCGCCCGGCCGCTGCGCTCGAGGTCGCCTGGACGAAAAAGTATCGTGGTGTGGGCGAGGGGGAGGCGAGCGCCGCCGGCCGGGCGTGCTGTCGCGGTGGGGCGCGGCAGGGCGCGGCGGGGCGCGGCGGGGCGCGGCGGGGCGCCAGGGCAGGGGGCGCGCGGGCGCGCGTCCACGCCGTTACGCCGTTACGCCGCAGAGTTACGCCGTAGAGTTGCCCGTCGCCGCGCTCTCTGGCGACGATGCGCGCTGGAGCGCGGTAATTGGCGGTGATTGCATCGAGGAGCCGGGGCCTCGCGGCGCGCGGCTCCGGCGACTGGCCACCACCCCCGAACCGCTGGCCATTCTCGTGAACTTCGCGTAGCTCCCACACAGGACGGACGATCCGCGGGGAGCGGCGGCAGGGGCAATGCGAGCGGGAAACGTCATCGACGGCCGGTTCGAGATCGTGGAGCTCGCGGGCGCCGGCGGCATGGGCCACGTCTTCCGCGCGTACGACCTCACGACCGGCGAGACGGTCGCCCTCAAGGTCCTCCAGAACGCCGCCACCCAGGACTCCAGCCGCCTCGCGCGCGAGGCGCAGGCGCTCGCCTCGCTGCGGGTGCCGGGGGTGGTGCGGTACATCGCCCACGGCGTCACCGAGCTCGGCCACCCCTACCTCGCCATGGAGTGGCTCACCGGCGAGACCCTCTCGCAGCGCCTCGCGCGGCAGGCGTTCACGCTGGACGAGAGCCTCAAGCTCGCCCGGCGCGTCGCGACCACCCTCGGGTCCGTGCACCGGCTCGGCGTCGTCCACCGCGATCTGAAGCCGAGCAACCTGCTCCTCGTCGGCGGCGCGATCGATCGCGTCACGCTCATCGACTTCGGCGTGGTCCGGATGTCCGGCATCGACCAGCAGCTCACCATGCCCGGCGCCATCCTCGGCACCCCCGGCTACATGGCGCCGGAGCAGGCCCGCGGCGAGGCCCAGGTCGACGCGCGCGCCGACGTCTTCGCGCTCGGCTGCCTGCTCTACAAGTGCATCTCGGGGCGCGCCCCGTTCCGCGGCGCGCGCGGGCTCGCGGTGCTCGTCAAGGTGCTCCTCGAGGAGCCGCCGTCGCTCCGGTGGCTCCGCGAGGACGTGCCCGAGGCGCTCGACGAGCTCGTCACGCGCATGCTGTCGAAGTCGCCCGAGGGGCGGCCGAGCGACGGCAACGCGGTCGCCGCCGAGCTCGCCGCGCTCATGGATCCCGCGGCGATCTCGGTCCGCCCGCCCGCCAGCTCCATCCGCCCGCCGGAGCTCACGACCGGCGAGCGCAAGGTGATGTGCCTCGTGCTCGCGCGCGACGGCCGCGCCCCCGCCGCCGCCGAGGCGGCGCTCCCCGAGGTCGACGAGCAGGCGCGCGCGCAGGCGCTCTCGGCCACGGCGGCGCGCTACCAGGGCCAGCTCGAGCTCGTCGAGGCGCGGCTGCCGCTCGTCGTGCTCTCCGGCGCCGGCGCGACGACCGACCTCGCGGCCCGGGCGGCCCGCTGCGCGCTCGCGGTGCAGGCGCTGCTCGGCGGCGCGCCGGTCTCGGTCGTCACGGGCAGGGCCGAGATCGCCTCGCGCATGCCGATCGGCGACCTCATCGATCGCGTCGTCCAGCTGCTCCCCGAGCGCCGCGCCCCGTCCCGCGCGGCGGCGATCCGCATCGACGAGGTGACGGCGGGGCTGCTCGGGGCGCGCTTCGAGATCACCACGAACGAGGCCGGCCAGTGGCTCCACGGCGCGCGCGAGGGGCCGGACGAGGTGCCGCTCCTGCTCGGCAAGGCCACCTCGTGCGTCGGGCGCGAGCGCGAGCTGTCGCTCATCCGGGACGAGCTCGCCCGGTGCGTCGAGGAGTCGACCCCGAGCGTCGTGCTCGTCACCGGGCCGGCGGGCATCGGCAAATCGCGGCTCCGCCACGAGCTCGTCCGCGCGATCCGGGAGGACGGCGAGCCGGTCGAGGTGTGGCTCGGGCAGGTGGACCCGATGAGCGCCGGCTCGTCGTTCGGCCTGCTCGCGCACGCGCTCCGGCGGGCGATGGGCCTCTCGGAGGCCGACGCCGTCGAGGAGCGGCGGCGCAAGGTGCGGGCGCGGGTCGAGCGGCACGCGTCGCTCGACGCCGCGCGCGTGGCGACGTTCCTCGGCGAGCTGGTCGGCGCGCCGTTCCCGGACGACGACGTCCAGCTCCGGGCGGCGCGGCGGAACCCGATGCTCATGGGCGACCAGCTGCGCCTCGCCTGGGAGGACTTCCTGCGCGCCGAGTGCGCGGTGCACCCGGTCCTGCTCGTGCTCGAGGACCTGCACTGGGGCGACCTGCCCACGATCACGATGGTCGACGCCGCGCTCCGGAACCTGAAGGACCGGCCGTTCATGGTGATGGCGCTCGGCCGCCCGGAGGTGCACGAGCTCTTCCCGAAGCTGTGGGACGAGCGGCGCGGGCACAAGCTCCGCCTCGCGGGGATCTCGCGCCGGTCGAGCGAGCGGCTCGTGCGCCAGGTGCTCGGCGAGCGCGAGAGCCCGGCGCTCGTGGCGACGCTGGTCGAGCGCGCGGACGGCAACGCCTTCTACCTCGAGGAGCAGATCCGCGCCGCGGCGGCGGGCAAGGGCGCGGACCTGCCCGAGACGGTGCTCTCGATGGTGCAGGCCGAGCTCGACGCGCTCGACGTCGGCGCGCGGCGGGTGCTGCGCGCCGGGGCGATCTTCGGCGAGAGCTTCTCGCGGAACGGGGTCGCCGCGCTGGTGGGCCGCGCGGAGGTCGACCGGCTGCTGGCCGAGCTCGAGGCGCGGGAGCTCATCGTCCGGCGCTCGGTGGAGGGCGCGCCGGAGGTGATCGAGCACCGGTTCCGGCACGCGCTCGTGCGCGAGGCGGCGTACGGGATGCTGACCGATCACGATCGCCGCCTCGGCCACCGGCTCGCCGGCGAGTGGCTGGAGCGGACGGGGGCGGCGGACGCGATGGCGCTGGCCGAGCACTTCGAGCGCGGCGGCGAGCCGGCGCGGGCGGCGACGGCGACCCTGCGCGCGGCCGAGCAGGCGCTGCTCGGCAGCGATCTCGGCGCGGTGATCGAGCGGGTGGAGCGCGGCGTCGCGCGCGGCGCGTCGAAGGCGACGGCGGGGGCGCTGCGGCTCTGCCAGGCCGAGGCGCACCTCTGGCGCGGCGAGTTCGCGCTGGCGGAGCGGCGGGGGATGGAGGCGCTGGAGCGGCTCTCGCCCGGGTCGGCGCCGTGGTTCTCCGCGCTCACGCAGATGATCCTCGCGGCCTCGAAGCGCGGCAACCACGACCAGGTCGAGCGCCTCCTGCGCGTCGCGCAGACCACGGAGCCGCGGCGCTCGGCGCGGACGGCGCGCAGCGTGTGCCTGTGCGCGGGCGCCGGGCGCCTGCTCTTCGGCGGGCGGTATCAGCTCGCGGACGAGCTGCTCGACGCGATCGAGCAGGACGCCGAGGAGACCGATCTGGAGGTCGAGGTGCTGGCGCGGCTCCACGAGGCGCGCGCGTACCGGGCGATGGCGGGCGGCGATCCGGGCTCGAGCTTCGCGGGCTTCGAGGCGGCGCTCGCGGCGTTCGAGCAGGCCGGCGATCGGCGCAACGCCTGCTGGGCGCGGAACAACCTCGGCTCCTGCTACGCGGAGCTCGGCGATTTCGAGGGCGCCGAGGCGGCGCTGCGCGCGTCGCTGGCGGACGCGGAGCGGATGGGGCTGTCGGACGCGCGGCTCGGGGCGCTCCTCGGCCTCGGCCCGGTGCTGGCGCGGCTCGATCTCGTCGAGGAGGCGCGGCGGACGGCGGAGGAGGCGATCGCGACGTCGCAGGGCCTCGGCGACGCGCGCCGGGAGGGCGCGGCGCGGACGTGCCTCGCGAGGATCCTGCTCCAGACGGGCGATCTCGGCGGTGCGGAGCGCGAGGCGCGCGCCGCGGTGGCGATCCTGTACGGCGCGCCGCCGCTGCGCGCGTTCGCGTACGCGGTGCTCGGGCGGGCGCTGCTCGACGGGGGGCAGGTGGTGGACGCGCTCGCGGCGACGACCGAGGCGTTTTGCCTGCTCGAGTCGGTGGGCGCCGAGGTGGGCGAGTCGCTGGTGCGGCTCGCGCACGCCGAGGCGCTCTCGGCGTGCGGTCACCGGCGGGAGGCGATGATGGCGATCGCGTCGGCGCGGGAGCGCTTGCTCGATCGGGCGAGGAAGATCCGGGATCCGGCGTGGCGGGCGAGGTTCTTGGGCAACGTGCCGGACAACGCGGCGACGCTGGAGATCGAGCGCAGGTGGCTGGGGGCGTAGGCCGGCGATAGCGACGCTTCGCCTCGCTCCAGCGGGAGAGGGGGTGTCGCCGGGCCTACCGTGGACGCACGACCAGGTTCGTGCCTGGCTCCGTGATGGAGAAGAATTTGAACCACAGAGGCACAGAGGGCACAGAGGGAAGAGAACAGAGAGAAATCTTATCTCCTCTCTTCTCTCTCCTCTGTGCCCTCTGTGGTTCCTTCTCTCTTCTCTGCTGTCGCTCGGCGTTTGCGGGTCTCGGGACAGCCGCCTTCGCTACGCGGCGCCGGCGGGCGCCCGGCTCACAGGAACTCGCAGAGATACCCGGTGGGGTGCGCGGCCTTGACGTCGAAGCCGCTCTTGCCGGCCACCTCGAACGACGTCCCCGCCGGGTACGCGCGCCATTCCTGAGAGCCGTCGAAGCGGACGGCGAGCTCGCCCGCGACGACGGTCATCCGCTCCGGCGCCTCGGTCGAGAAATGGAACTCGCCGGCGTCGATGACTCCCACCGTCTGCCGGCGCCCGTGGCGCTCGAACCCGACGCTCTGGACGCTGCCGTTGAAGTAGCTGTTGTGCTTGAGCATGGCGCCCTCCTACCGCGTCCCGCGCCGAGAGGCCAGCGTGGACTCGCCCGGTCGCCGCGCGGCCGCGGCCGCGAGCCGCCGCCGGCGTCAGGCCGTCCGGGCGCGCCGGGCAGCCCCGGCGGCGAGGCTCGCGAGGAAGCTCACGAGGAGAAGAGCATCTTGGCGAAGCTCTTGTGTCGCACGTGACCATAGTGATGGTGCGGAGCACCCCACGCGGGCGTCGGCGGGGCGCCGTGCATCGGCGCCGGCGGCGGGGCAGGCGCCCACTGGGTCTCCAGGCGCGTCAGCGCCTCGAGCTCGCCGTAATCCAGGAAGATCCCGCGACAGCCGTCGCACTGCTCGATGTGAACCCCGTTGCGGTTGTACGTCCGCATCGCGGCGTGGCACTTGGGACACTGAAGCATAGAACCCTCGTTTCAACGCCGGCTCCCAGCGGAGAGGGGCCGGCCATGACTCCACATCATACATCCGGCGGGCTGTCGACGCACGCCATTCGCCGGCACGCGTCGACGAGCGCGGTCTCCACCTCATCGAGCTCATCGAGCGCATCGAGCGCACGGCCGTCCCGGCTGGCCGCCGCGACGGCGAGCGCGGCCGACTGCACGGCCAGCGCGCGGGCCGGCGCGTCGAGCGCGGGCCACGGGTCGCCCTCCGGCGGCACGGCGCACCCGCCCGACGCGCGGTAAGCCGACAGGAACCGCCACCACACCTCGGGCGGCAGCAGCCCAGCCGCGTACCAGGCGGCCGGCCGCGCGAGATCCCACGCCGGATCGCCCACCCCGAGATCGTCGATATCGATGAGCCGAAAGCACCCTCCGCGCGAGCCGCAAAGGACCTCGCGCCGCGCCTCCTTCGGCCCGGGCGCGCCGGTGTGCTCCGCGCCGAGCGCCCGCGCGTCGGTCAAGCGGACCACCTGTCCGAGGTGAAAGTCGCCGTGCACGAGGACACCGCTCCTCTCGCCCCGCCAGTCCCCTCGCCAGCGCGCCGCCCGGGGACCGGACGGCTCGGCGCGATCGCCGCGCGCCCGCGGCGTCAGCCTGGCGAACGCCGCTTCCACCGCCGCGCCCGCCGGCGTGCGGCCCGCGGCGCGCAGGCGCGCCATCGCGCGGGCCACCCGACCTGGCGCGCCCGCGCGCGGCAGCCCGCCCGCCGGCGCGACGTCGGCGAGCGCGGCCGCGTGCAGGCGCGCGAGCAGCCTCGCGGCCTCCTCCCACGGCGCGGCGTCCGGATCGTCGGGGCTCACCGGCTCCCCGGCCGGCCATGCCGTCACCAGCCGGCCGCTCACCCGCAGCGCCAGCCCCGCGAGCGCATCCTCGACGGGCGCGCTGCAGGACGGCGCCGGGCCCCGCGACGGCGGCGCGCCGGGCGGCGGGACGCGCAGCGGGGAGAGCAGCGCGGCGCCGAGCTGCGGGCTCGCCGCGAGCGAGAGCCGCGCCGCGAGATCCCGCGGATCGGTCTCGTGCGCGTGGGCCTTGACCACCACGTCGCCGATCCGGACGACCAGGCCGTCCGCGCGGCCGGACAGCACGACCGGCTCGCCCGCGCGGCCGGCGTCGCCCGCGAGCGCCCTCCCGATCCGGACGAGATCGCGGGCGAGCCCGCGCTCGGGCGGCGGAACGGCGTGCATCCCCGGAGCTTCGCACACCGGCCCGGCCCGGACCATCGCCGGGCGCGCGCCGCGGCGTACTCGTAGCGCTCATCGTGCTCGCGCAAGGGGACGCCGAACATCTCGAATTCTTCCTGATCCCAGCCGCTGACGATGTTCAGGCCGACGCGCCACAACTCCGACGCAATCTCCACAGCGCCGGTGCCCATGCACCTTCTCAGCGGGTCGGAAGATTCGCGACACACGACAAGGCGCAGATCAGCGGCGGCGGGGTCGGAACCAAGGCTGAGATCGGAGCGATCCCGCGCCAGCGCAGATCGTCAATCTGGCCGGAAATAGCGATGAGCTTGAGGGGAGATTCCCTACATGTCACATCGTCTCGGGGTCGGCCTCGCGACACCCGTCGTACGTCGAATCCTTGCTCCAGCCGGAATCTTGCTTGGAGAGCTGGGAAGCGCACTATGATTCATTCGCTGGAGACGATCGTCTCTGGGCGTGACGCGGCGAGCGGGCGGTGAGGCGGCCGGTGCGTACCGAGTTCGCGGCCGATCGCTGCCTTGACCCGCGGAAGCCCACGAAGGCGCCCCGAGCTGCGGACCGACGAGGCGCCTGCGTTCATGTTGCACAGGTCCGCTCCTGGAGAACACCGATGTTCAAGCCAACCCATCATCGCTTCTCGCAGCTCGCCCTGCTCGGTGCGCTGGCCGTGCCAGCGTTCGCCTGCGACGGCCCGGGCGAGGACGGCCTCGAGGCGGACCTGCCTCCGGCCGAGCTCGCCGCCGACGTCGGCGCGCTGGCCAAGGGCGAGGTCGCCTTGGCCGACTATTTCATCGTGACCCATCCCGACTACCGCAGATGCGTCGCGCCGATCTGCGGCGGCCATTTCGTCGCCCGTGTCAACACCAGCGTGGCGCGCTGCGCGGATGGGACATGGCAAGAAGAATGCCACATGTTCGAGCTCGACCTGTCCGGACTCGGGCTCGATCCGTCGACCGAGGCCAAGGCGAAAGAGGCGTTCGGCGCCGGGACGGCGCTGGTCCGCGGCGAGCTGAAGCAGGTCGAGCTCGGCGGTGGGGGGTCGAGCCCGGCGGACGTGCTCGTCGCCAGCGAGATCTGGGTCGGGGCGACTGGCAACACGCCCAAAGGCCACTTCTCTCGCGTCGACGACAGCGGGATCGACTGCGTGACATATCCCTGTCCCGTCTTCTCCGAGCGCAGCCTGAACACCAACCTGAGCGGTCCGCTCGACACCGTCGATCTGTCCGCGTCCGGGGCCACGCCGGCGCAGGTCACGAGCGGTATGAGCGAGCTGTACGAGACCGGCCTGCTGGTCGCCGGTCAACATGGGGTGGTCACCGGTCCGGCCGGCTCGATGAACCGCCTCGATGCGGCGGAGTTCTACCTGCGCGTGAAGTGAGGCCGGCTGGGGCCGGCCGAAGAGGGCGAGGGGGGCCGATCAGCGCAGCTCGCTCGCGCCGCTGATCTCGGCCCCACTCGGTTCAACCTCGCTCGACCCGGGGGTGGGGCCTTGCTCCTCGCGCTCCGGCGGCGCCTCCTCGGGCGCGGCGCTCGCGTAGCGCTTGCCCGCGCGATCCGAGGCCCGGAGCACCGGCCCGCGGATGATCTCGATGTCTCGCGCCGGGGCGCGGGACATCTCGAGGTTGGAGAGCACGAGCGACACGACCTTGAACCACTGGCTGCGGGCGGCCTGGATGGTGGTCTTGTTGACGGGCGTGGTGGCCTGGGTCGCCTCGAGCTCCGTGCGGGCGCGCTCGAGCGCCTGGAGCTCCCGGCCCTTGGCGAGCCAGCGCTTCACGACGTCGAGCAGCGACGCCTTGCCGCGGGCGGGGATCGACTTCAGGAAGTCGACGATCTCGGGCTCTTCTTCGAGGAGGCGGGCGATGCGGGTGGTGTTGCCCGCCTCGGCGAGCGGCGAGGCGTTGAGGATGGCGAGGCCATTGGGAAAGAGCTTCTTCTGCACGGCATCGCACTGCGCCGCGCGGGCGGCGTCGGCCGGCGCCTCGGCGAGGCAGAGCTCGCGGCGCGTGTCGATACCGTACGATACGGCCCTGGCGAGGTGGTCGTGGCACCGATCGACCTCGTTGCCCTCGTCCACCAGCGCGCGCAGCTTCGACGGCGCGTCGCCTCCGCCGCTCGGCTGGACCGCGACCACCGCCTCGTGGGCCTCCACGACCCGCGGGTGGAGCGCCGCGATCTCGGCGATTGACAGGAACAGCTTGCGCTGCTTGGGATCGTCGACCCAGGGGGAGAGCAGCGCGACCATCTCGTCGAGATTCAGATGCTTCAGCATGAGAGACACCTCCTGAGGGGGTGATGCGGGCAATGCCCGAGGAGGCATTGCGGGTGAGCGGGTAAAGAAAGTCGTGCTGTCCAATGCGTCAAGACGGCGGCTGCGCTGGTTTCTTGCGATGCTCGCGCGTGCGCTGGACTCTTGCAGCTATGGTGAATCGCTCCCGATGAGGCGAGCGGGCTCGGGACGGCGGGCGTGGCGCGGTCGTCGGGTCGTCGCGTGCCGGCGTGAGCTGGGCAGGCTTCGGGGGCCGATGCGGAACCGAAAAGGCGGGCCTCGGAGGGGGGGCGGCGAGGTCGCGACGTGGCGGCGCCGCCTCGCGAGGGGGGCCGGAGAGGTGCGGAACCGAGAAGGCGGGCCTCGGCAGGGGGCGCGGAGAGGTCGCGACGTGGCGGCGCCGCCTCGGAAGGGGGGGCCGGTCGGTTCGAGATCGAAGCGGGCGGCCTCGGGAGGGGGCGCGGAGAGGTCGCGACGTGGCGGCGTGGCCTCGGAAGGGGGGGCCGGTCGGTTCGAGATCGAAGCGGGCGGCCTCGGAAGGGGGGCGGGTCGGTTCGAGATCGAAGCCGGGGGCCTCGGAAGGGGGGGCACGCCCGGGGCGGTCAGCGCGTGCAGCTTGGCCGGATGCGCGATCAGGTCCTGCCGGTCTCGTTCTGCGGGATGACGCCGTGAGACCCTGCGCGAGCTCCACGGCCGCGCGCCCGGCGGCGAGTTCCTGGCGTGGGCGCTCGACCGGGGAATCTTGGCGCGCGCGGCGGATGGACAGGGGGATGGACACCGGAATGGGCAAGGGGAGGGGCAGGCGCCGGCGGGCGCGATCACCCGCGGGCCGCGCTTCGGCGACGTGCGGCAGTTCTGCCCGGACGAGGCCGAGCTCGCCGCGCTCGTCGCGGCGACGCCCGCGGCCTACGGCTTCGCCACGGCCGGCCCGCGCCCGGCAAACGCGGTGAGCCGGCGGGCGCGCCGCGATCAGGCCATCGCGCGGGCGGCCCTCGAGAGCGCGCTGCGCGAGGACGAGCTGGCGCGCGTCGCCGCGTTCCGGGTCCTCACCACGATGGCCGGCAGCAAAGACGAGCACCTCGGCTCCGCCGACGCGGGCGCGCGCCTCTCCCCGGAGAGCGCCGCCCGGCTCGCGCCGGAGGGCGCCCAGGTGCAGATCGTGGTGTCGGACGGCCTGAGCGCCGAGGCCGTCCACCACAACCTCCCCGGCCTGCTCCCGGTCCTCCTGGACGGGCTCGGGGCGCGCGGCGTGACCGTCGGCCAGCCGCTGCTCGCGCGCCACGGCCGGGTGAAGCTCGCCGAGGGTGTCGCCGCGGGGCTCGGGGCCCGGCTGGTGATCCTGCTGCTCGGCGAGCGCCCGGGCAGCGGGGAGCTCGCCTCGCGCAGCCTCTCGGCCTACCTCGCCTACCGCCTCGCGCCCGGCGTGGACCAGGAGGCCGCCGCCGCGTTCAGCGGCAACCCCGCGATCGGCTTCGAGTACACGGCGATCGCGAACATCCACGCGGGCGGGCTGCCCGCCGCGGAGGCGGGCGGCGCGCTCGCCGAGAAGGCCGCGCAGGTGCTCGCGCGCCGCGCGGCCGGCAACCGGCTGGAGGCGCTGCTCGCCCGCGACGCCGCCTGAGCGCCGCCTGCGGCCGGCGGAGCGCGCGGAGGTCATCGCCGACGCGCACGCCCTGGCTTTGCATGGATGGAGATCGGTTTACCAAGACTGCTTGTTGCCGACGAGGGCGCGGGACCGCATCGTACGGGCATGAGGGCGCTCGGTCTCGCGGGCACGACAGCGCCGAGCACGAGAGCCTCGATGGGATTGGAGGCCACATTGATTTCCTTTGCGTCGAAGAACGGCTCATGGACCGCCACCGCGAGCGCGCTGGCCTTCGGGTGCCTGGCTGCTTGCGGCGGAGACGACGGCGGCCCCGCGCCGGACACCGCGCCGCCGCTCGCGGTCCGCTGCGCGCAGCTCGCGAACATGCGGATTCCGAGCGCCTCGATCGGGTTGCCCACGACCGGCGCCGTCGTCGCCTCGACCCAGATGAAGGCGGCGCACGGCGCGGTCGGCGAGCATTGTCTCGTGTCCGGGGACATCATGCCTGTCGATCCGACGGCGCCCAACATCAAGTTTCAGGTCGCCCTCCCCGCCGACTGGAACTCGAAAGCGGTCATGCTGGGCGGGGGCGGCTTCTGCGGGATCATCCCGGACGTCGCTGGCAATCCGCTGAACACCACGCCCGACGCGGTGACGCCGCTCGGGCGTGGTTATGCGGTGTTTGCCAGCGACTCCGGTCATCAATCGAATCCCCTCGACGGCTCCTTCGCCCTGAACCAGGAGGCGTACGCGAACTGGGCGTCCGATGCCTTGAAGAAGACGCGCGACGCGGCCATCGCCGTGGTCGAGGCGACCTACGGCGACGCCCCGACCAAGGCGTATTTCCTGGGCAGCTCGACGGGGGGACGGCAGGCCCTGGCGGTCGCGGGTCGCTGGCCAGCGGATTGGGATGGGGGCGTCGCGCTCTACCCTGCCCGGAACGTGACGACCGCGATGGTCGGCGGCCTCGCCATGATCCAGGCGTTCGCGGCGCCCGGCGCCTACCTCGACCCCGAGGAGCGCGGTGTGCTGTACCGCGCCGCCGTGGCGGCCTGCGACGCGCTCGACGGCGCGAGCGACGGGGTGATCAGCGACGTCCAGGGGTGCAATGCGACGTTCGATCCGTCGACCGCGTCGCTGGACGGCGTGCCTGTCCGGTGCCCGGACGGCGTCGACACGGGGGACACGTGCCTGTCCGACGCCCAGCTCACGGCGCTCGGCGAGGCGAACGGAGAGGTGCCCTTCGATATTCCGCTGGCGAGCGGCGAGGCGAGCTTCCCCGGGTTCAACGCGTTCATCTCGGACCTGGGTATGGCGAGCGGCTCGCCGCTCCAGCCGCACGTCGCCGCGACCGGGCTGGGGAGCGCGCCGCCGGGGTTCCCGGTCACCGAGAGCATGTCGTACGGCGCCCATTTCGTGGACGGCTTCATCCGCTATGCCGTCGCCAGGGACGCCGCGTTCGACTACCTGACGTTCGATGGTTCGACCGGCGGCGCCTTCGGAGCACGGCTGACCGAGCTCTCGGCGCTGGACGTCGCGGACGCCGATCTGACCGCCTTCGCCGCGAAGGGCGGGAAGCTCTTGATGCTGCAAGGCACGGAGGACCTGCTCGTCAGCCCGCGCGCCGTGGAGGCCTACTACTCGCGCTTGCGGGCGGACATGGGGGCGGACGAGGTCGACGCGTTCCTTCGATATTATGAAGTTCCTGGGTTTGGTCACTCCGTGAGCGCGGTCTTCACCGCAGGGTGGGATTACTTGACCGCGCTCGAGAGCTGGGTCGAAGAGGGGGCGGATCCAGCGACGGACCAGATCGTCGTCGACACGACGGGCGTCCCGGGCCGAACCAGGCCCCTTTGTACCTATCCAACATGGCCCCAGTACAGAGGCTCGGGCGACATGGATAGCGCCGCGTCCTTCGCGTGCACGGCGGACTAGCCCGGAGCGGCCGCGCCCGCACTCGATGCCGCGGGCGGCGTACAGGTCGACGCCGAGGCGCTCGGGCTGGTGGGGCTGGGGGAAAACCTCGAGCTGGGCCTCGCGGCGCTGCGGCGCGACGCCCCTGAAGCGGCGGTGGCCGGCATCGTGCGGGTGTCGGTGAGCGAGGGCATCGTGCGGCCGACGACGCGCCCGCCGCTCAGAGCCCGGTCTCGGCCTGGATGCGCCCGCTCTTCACCGCGGCCGCCAGCGCTTGGTGGTCGCGCTCCGTCTGATCGGCGTAGGCGATCGCGAACGCGGCGATCGCCTTATCGAAGGAGTCCGCTTTCCCGAGGTAGGCCGCGATCGCGATCCGATCGCCCGAGCGCGCGTGCGCGCGCGCGAGGGTCCAACCGCAGAGACGGCCGTACGTCGTCAATACGACCCGATCCAGCGCGGCGATGTCCACCGAGAACTTCCAGTCGCGCAACTGGCGCACGTAGAAGTCGCGCTCGACGCCGTCGACGCCCTCCACCCGCTGCCAGCCGAGGAAGATGTCGCTCGCGGCCTGCATCAGCCGCTGGCCCGCCACCACGCGCTGGCCGCTGTTGCGGTACTCGCTCTTTCCGAGGAACGGCTCGAGGACCGACGCTTGCGCCTCCTTCGCCTGCAGGAAGAGCGGGTCCTGGTCGTCACGGCCGAGGAGCAGGATGATCCAGGCGCGCGAGCCGACGCTCCCGACCCCGACGACCTTGTGGGCCATATCCGCGAATTCGTACCGCTCCAGCAGGTGCCGCCGATCGGCCTCGAGGGTGCGGCGGTAACCGCGCAGGATCTCGCGCATCTGCTGCTCGATCTGCTCGCGGGCCACGCCCTTCGAGAACTCGTCCACCGGGACGATCAGGGGAGGATCGCTGATGATCCGCCGCCGGCCGCCGACCTCGTGGGTCAGCGTCTCGTAGGCCTGGATGCTGTCCTTCGTCCGAGCCTTCGCGAGGTTGCGCTCGGTGACGTGCAGACGCTTGCGACCCACCGACGAGCGGAACCGGTCGAAGACCTGCTCGACGTCGAGGCTCGCGTACCAGACGTCGAGGTCGCGGAGCGCCGCGAAGCTCCGCATCGCCTCGCGGTACTCGCGGACGGTCGTCTGGACGATGTCGGAGCGCGACGACTTCGAGAAGCCGTTGTCGCGCCCGGCCAACTCCACGCTGGCGGCCAGCCGCTTCACGTCCCAGTCCCATGGTCCTGGGAGCGTCTCGTCGAAGTCGTTGATGTCGAACATCAGGCGCCGCTCGGCGGATCCGAACACCCCGAAGTTCGAGAGGTGTGCGTCGCCGCAGAGCTGCACCCTCAGGCCCGAGCGCGTCGTGGCGGCCAGATCGGAGGCCATCACGCACGCGGCGCCCCGGTAGAACGTGAACGGGGAGACCAGCATCCGGCCGTAGCGGATCGGCACGAGCTCGGGCACGCGGGTCGTCGCTTGCTCCTCCAGCAGCGCGATCGGATCGCGCCGATGGGGCGGCGCCTTCCAGGTCGCGTGGGCAGCGCGTGGGATCTCCGCGCGCTCCGCCTTGCCGCGAGCCGCGCGCTCCTCGGCGGAGAGGTGCGGCATCGCCCACTCCCCCGTGACCGTCGATGATCCGTCTACGGTGGCCATCTCCATCCCTCCCTCGGCGCTCATCCTTCCAGGTCGGGCGGGGCGCGCCGTTCAGATCCTCGCCGGTCCGCCCGACGCACGAGCGATGCTCAATCGCCGATCGTGCGCCGCAGATCGATCATCGCCTGCTGGCTCACCGTCAGAGCCCCTTCCTGCGGGCGGTCGAGGTCGGCGGTCAACATCAGGACGATCGAGAGGCTCATGACCAGCGTCGCCATCGTGGGGGACCGGCGCGTCTTGACCAGACCGGCGTGATAACCGACGGCCGCCAGGTTCAAGATCGCGACCGTAAAGAGCGCCGTCCACATGACCCCTGGAATCCCGCCCCGGACGGCGACCTTCACGCGCATTGCGTTGAGCTCGATCGTCCTGTTCAGCGACTCGATGAAGAGCTCCACGACGGGCGAGCTGGGTTGGTCTCGTCCGGCGGCCTCCGCTTCTTTCCATAGCTCCCGGTGCAGCTCCTCCGCGCGCCGCATCGCCTGCTCGACGTTGCCGAGCCTCACCACCGCCAGACGCGACTCCACGTAGTCACGCAGCAACCCGCGGACCTTCGCGCCACGGTCGCCGGGGAGCAGGCCGGCGCGCAGGTAGGTCGTCTCGATGGCGTTGGCCTCGTCGACGACCATCTGTTTCCTGGCCTCGAAGCGGGTCGCCGCGAGGCCGAACGTGAAGGCCAGGACGAGCGCCAGCAAGCCCATCGTGGTCGAGACCAGTGTGAGCACGTGAGCCCCGTGCTCCTGCTTGGAGCGACGCAGCCGGTACGCCCCCAGCCGATAGCCGCCCTCGACGGCGAGCAGGAGGACCACGAGGGTGACCCCCGAGAGCAACCAGAGCGGAAGTCGATCGAGCGGTCCAGCCACGGGCATCGGCGCACCTCGCATCAATTGCGGCTCTTCGCCGCAGCGAAGACGGAGCATGTCGTCGCCGCGCCGACGTGGGCGGTCGCTTTCAGTACGACTGCCCGGCTGGCGCTGGGTTCATGGTCGCGATCCCAGACGGGAGGTCAACCAAGCCACCCTGGATCTGTCAAGCTCTTTCACTGCGAAGAGCTGAGGTGTCCCCGCGCTCCGCTCCTAGGCCACCCGCGGGGCTCCGCCCTCGCTCGTCGAGCGTCCGTCCGCGTCCCGCCGGGCGCTGCGGACCGGACCCGCTGCCCGCGCACCCTCGAAGAGATCCTGGCCGCGATCCTACCCCACGCGACGAGCCGATTCGTCACGGCGACTTCGTTGTGCCCAGTCCTGCAAGATCTGGAGTTTCTTCGACCACGATAGGGGCGGCCTGAGCCGATAGGCGAGGACCATCCCTACATCAGGGGCGAATGGTCGTGACGAGGATGGCGATGGAGCGCTCAGGACGTCGGCACGTCCCACGCGACGTTCAGCGCGGCCGGACCGCGGTGCACGAGGTTGGGCATGTACGAGAGCCGCGCGTCGCCGGCGAGGCGCGCGCCCCGTAGGCGTCGGGTCAGCTCCTCGAGCGCGATCGCGCCTTCCAGGCGCGCGAGCTGCGCGCCGACGCGAGGCGCGGCCCCGCGAGGGCCTTGCTCACGAGGCTGCGCACCCGCGTGTGGACCGGCGGATCGCTCGACAGGAGCGGATACACGCCGCTCCGGTCCTCGCCCAGGATCGCGAGCAGCGCGGGCGAGGGCTCCTGGAGCGGCGCGAGGACCTGCGCCGAGCTGAAGCGCACCGGATCCTTGACCACGGCCGCGACGTCCTCGTGGCGCGAGACGAACCACATCCCGAAGCTCGGGTTGAACACCACCGGCGCCTCGCGCCGGAGCTCCTCGAAGAGGGGATAAGGGTCCTCCAGGTGCGGGGAAACGAGGTGGTTGAAGGCGCGGGTGGTCTCGAACGACATGCTCGCGATGCTCCGGGCAGAGGCGGCGGAGAGGCCGTCCTCAGGACGTTGGATCGAATATCACCTTCCGAGGGCGGGTGATCCGGGATCGAGATCGATGGCCTGGGAGCCGGGATCAGGAGCGGCTGGGAACCTTGGCGCTGGCCTCGTCGCCCTCAGGAGCGCATGGCTGTGGGGGCCCGAGCCCGGCGCCGGCGTCGTCCCCGGTGCCAGCGTCCGAGAAGATGGGCACGAGGCGAGCCTCGACCTCGTCCAGGAACGCCGCGAGGCCGTTGCCGTGGCCTCGCTGGCGTAGATGGCCGAGAGTCGGCTCGGTCCAGCATCGCGCCTCACGCTCGTCGTCGTCTCCGGTAAGGCGATCGAGAACGCGCTTCGGGCTCTTCTTCGCCGTCTTGCTCGATGCGTCGAGCTCGTGGGAGCGGGCCGTAGGGTCGAACCCGAGCTCCTTCCGGAGCGCGGCGAGCGATGTCTCCTCTCGCTTGCTCTCGGGGACGAAGCCGGCGAGCACCCAGCACTCCCGCATCGGGTGGGCGACGCCGAGGAGCACCTCGAAGGGCCAGGCGAAGTCCTGTCGAGCCTGCTCCAACCCCTGCCGGCGCTCGGCTTCCTTCCCGTCGCTGTCACGCACCAGGACGACGGCCTCGGGCTGCGGATTGCGCGCGACGAAGCAACGGAGCGCGAGCACGGCCGTACGGGCGTCCTCGAGCCCGGGTTTTCCGCCGAAGTGTCCGTGCCTCCTCGGTACCGGATACTGGTGGATAGCGCTCCACATCACGAACGGCGCGTTGGCATCGAGCCCACAGAAGGATCGAGCTCGCCCGAGCTTGCCTTTCAGGACGGGGACCGCGCCCTCGACGACCCGGTCGACGAGGCCAGGCACCGTCCGGGCGTCATCCGGTCCTTCGACGACCATCCCAAGGAGATGAGATGCCACGCTCACCCGTGCTCCTGAGAAGCGCTCGCCTGCCGCGCGACCCAGTCCTCGCCGACGAAGCTCCAGAGCTCGCCGGAGCGCGTCGTGGTCTTCCAGCGATCGAAATCGGGGTGATCCGCGAGCCGGGCGCAAGCGGTGGAGCCATCGGGCAGGAGCGCCGTGAGGAGCACGTCCTGCGCATCGAAGTGATCCAGAAGGTAGGGCGAGTGGCTGGTCGCGATCACCTGGAGCTCGGGCGTCATCTCTAGGATCTTCCGGATCTGCGCGACCAGCTCCTCCTGCGCGCGCGGGTGCAGCGCCTTGTCGATGTCGTCGAGGAGCAGCAGCCTGGGTTTGGGCTCCATCCACAGCGCGGTCAGCAGGCCGATGACGAGCAGGGTGCCCTCGCTCGCGAGCGGCGCCGGGACGTCCGGCGCGCCCTTGAAATCGAGCACGAGCTGCTGGCCCCAGTAGAAACGGTCGACGGACCGCTGGATCGCTTCCTCACCGTCGATGGTGATCTCCTGGCGCTCCTGTCTCTGTACCTTGGCGCGACGCGTGCGGATCCTCTCGAGCGTCGGGATGACCTGGCGCGCGGCCTCCTGGATCGACTGGAACACCTCGGGGGTGCGCGCCGCGGCGTCTGCGAGCACCGACGCCAGGCCGCTGCCGTCCGTATCGAGGCGAGGCATCTCCTCATCGCTGTAGGACGCCGCCGCGAGCGCCTCGATATCCAGCCGGAGTTTGCGCGCGAAGCCAAGCTCTTTCGCGAGCTCCGCCATCTCGGGGAGATCATGTGTCCGCAACACGTCTCTTTTCCCCACTGGTCGTGGGTTCGGCTGCGGGTCGCTGGACTTGACGAGCTGCCATCCCTCTTCCGCCTCGGAGGTCTCCTCCACGGCATCGCCCCACCGACGAGCGACAGTCCCGCGCCAGCTGGAGTTACCGTTCAAGTCGTCCCTGCACTCGACGCTGATTCGGACCTCCGCGGTCACGTCATGGAAGCTTCCCGTTGCCACGAGCTGTATGGGCCCCGGGGTGCCGCGGCTCTTCAGGTTGGGCGGGGCAAAGATCCCGCGCATCAGCGTTGCAAGCGGCCACCGCGTCGCCTGTGCGAGGTAGTGCAGGCCATCGAGGATGCTCGTCTTCCCCGAGCCGTTCGGCCCGACGATGACCATGAAGCGCCCCAGGCCAGCGTCGACCCTGCGCAGCGATTTGAAGTTGGTGAAGGAGACCTGCTGGATCATGGTCATCGCCGCCCGGCCGCGCCCACGCGCGCCGGCCGTCGAGCTTTATAGCCCGACACCGGCACCTCGGACGAGCAAGCGGCCTCCGTCCAGCCGGCGATCCCGCCCGCCCCGCAGCTCAGCCCCCCGCGCCGACCGGCATCCGCAGCGCGACCTCGAGCCCGCCGCCCTCGGCGTTCCTCGCCTCGACCTCGCCGCCGTGCAGCAGCACCGCCCGCTGCGTGATCGCCAGCCCGATCCCCGTGCCGCCCGCGCCGCGCGCCCGGTGATCGTCGACCCGGTAGAACGGCTTGAAGATGTCCCCGAGCGCCCCCTCGGGCACGCCCGGACCGCGGTCGCGGACGCGCACCTCGGCGACCCCGCCCGAGCACGAGAGGTCGATGCGGACCGTGGTGCCCGCCTCGGTGAAGCGCACCGCGTTGCGCACGACGTTCTCGATCGCCCGCCGGAGCAGCTCCTCGTTCCCGTCCAGGGAGCACGCGTCGCGCGCCCCGAGCTCGACCGAGCACCCCTGCTGCTCCGCCTCGAACGCGGCGTCGTCGACGAGCTGCTCCACCAGCGCCGTCAGATCGACCCGCTCGGTCCGCTCCATGCCCCGGGCCGACTCCAGCCGGCTCAGCGTGAGCAGCTCGCCGATCATCCCGTTGAGCCGCTCCGTCTCCCGCTCGATCCGGTCGAACGCCGGCGCCACGTCCGGCGGCGACCGGCGGCGGACGAGCTCGAGCGAGATGTTGAGCCGCGCGAGCGGCGACCGGAGCTCGTGCGAGACGTCGCGGAGCAGCCGGCGCTGCGTCTCCAGGAGCTCCTCGATGCGCTCCGCCATCCGGTCCATGTCGCGCCCGAGCGCCAGCGTCTCGCCGTCCGCGCCCGCGAGCTGCTGCGCGACGCCGACCGAGAGATCGCCCGCCGCCATCCGCTGCGTGGCGCCGCGCAGGATGTGGATCGGACGGGACAGGTAGCGCGCGAGGACCACCGCGACGAGCCCGGTCACGACCACGATCGCGAGCAGCCGGAGCGGCAACGTCTCCGGCACGATGAAGAACATCCACGGCGACCGGACCGGACCGGTCGCCACCGCCACGAAGGACGGGTCGCGGCGCAGGACGATCGCGACGAGCTCCCGCTCGCCCACCTCGACGGCGATGCCGTCCGCCGAGCGCCGCGCCCGCTCCTCGACGAGCGGCGCGCCGTCGATGGGCTCGCCGCTCACGAGCGCGCCGGACCGGTAGACCGCGACGCGCTGATCCCGCGGCTCGAGCGGCGCGAGGCGCTGCTCGCAGCCGGAGAGCCCGTCGCGCGCGCAGGAGAGCGCGCTCTCCGCCCGGAGCTCGACGCTGCGCGTGCTCAGGCGGCGGCGCAGCGAGCTCGACTCGGCCGAGAACGCCCAGCCGTGGATCACCGCGAACAGCCCGACGAGGAGCGCCATCGCGATCCACAGCGAGACGAGGAGGCGCAGGAAGAGGCTCTTCACGCGCGCCCCCCGAGGCCGAGGCGCCGCGCGAGCGCCCTCCGGGGCAGGCGCCTCACGGGCGCTCCCGGGCCAGGATGTAGCCGGCGTTGCGGACCGTCTTGATGCGCTCGCCGCCGCTCGGCCCGGGGCCGATCTTGCGGCGGAGGTTCGAGACGTGCATGTCGATGCCGCGGTCGTACGCCGCGAGCCGGCGGCCCAGCACGCGGCGCGCGAGGTCCTCGCGCGAGACCACCGTGCCCGCCTGCCGCACCAGGACCTCGAGCAGGTCGTACTCGGCCGTCGTGAGCCGGACCTCCTCGCCGCGGACCCGGACCCGCCGCGCCGCGGGGAACACCTCGAGATCGTCGACCGTGAGGACGCTCTGCGCCTCGGCGGCGCCCGGCCCCGCCGCGGCCGCGCCCGCGTGGCCCACGTGGGATGCGCGCCGGTGGAGCGCGCGCACCCGGGCGACGAGCTCGCGCGGGTTGAACGGCTTCGGCAGGTAGTCG
Source organism: Sorangium cellulosum So0157-2 (assembly GCF_000418325.1). GTDB lineage: Bacteria > Myxococcota_A > Polyangia > Polyangiales > Polyangiaceae > Sorangium > Sorangium cellulosum_D. The sequence goes on along the minus strand of NC_021658.1, from coordinate 8,199,272 downwards.
TCGGCGCCCATCTCCAGGCCGACGATGCGGTCGACGTCCTCGCCCCGCGCCGTCAGCATCAGGACCGGCACCCGGGAGCTCTGCCGGAGCCGCGTGAGCACCTCGAAGCCGTTGAGGCCGGGCAGCATCACGTCGAGCACCACGAGGGTGAACGGCTTCTCCTGCGCGCGCGCGAGGCCGGAGATCGCGTCGCGCGCGCTCTCCACCGCGTAACCCTCCTGACCGAGCAGCTCGGCCAGGAGCTCGCAGAGCTCGGCGTCGTCGTCGATGACCAGGATCTGAGGCGGATCGGCCATGTCGGCGACTGTAGCGCGGCCGTCACGGAGCTGTGTAAGGCCTGGTCAAAAGGCTCTTGACGAATCTTTACACGAACTGGACACCTCTTGAGACACTGCCCCCTAGCCTGGGCCGCATGACGCTCACTCGCTCCGTTCCCTTGCCGTGGCTGGCGTCCCTCGCCGTCATCGCCACGTGCACGCTGGGGAGCGCGGCGCGCGCCGAGACGCTCACCGCCGAGCAGGCGGTCGGCCGCGCAGCCTCCCAGAACCCGGCCCTGCGCGCGGCCCTGCTCGAGGCCACCGCCGCGCGGCAGGCCGTCGCCGCCGAGCAAGGCGCCCGCAAGCCCACGCTGTCCGCCTCGGTGACCGGTCAGTACGCGGAGGACCTCGGGAACGGGGGCCGCGGGCTCTCGGGCACCACGACCGTCGCGTCGGACGTGGCCCTCCGGTACACGACCGACGTCGGGACCAGCCTCGAGGTGGGCGCGTCGGCGGACAAGTCGTGGGGAGGCGCCGCCCGCAGCCTGGAGGGGAACGGCGTCCTCCGGCCGACGACCACCGCGCAGGCGTACGTCTCCGCGCGGCAGCCGCTGCTCCGGGGCGCCGGGACCGACGCCGTGCTCGCGCCGATCGCGCAGGCGGAGGCGTCGGCGATCGCCGCGGAGCAGGAGCGCGACCTCGCGGCGAGCCAGACCGCGCTCGACGTGCTCGAGGCGTACTGGGAGCTCTGGTACGCGGAGCAGGCGATCGGCGTGCAGGAGCAGGCGCTCGCGGCCGCGCAGCGGCAGCTGAACGACGCCAAGGCCCGCGCCGAGACGCTCGGCACCGGCACGCGGGTGGACGTCCTGCAGTTCTCGACCTCGGCCGGGTCGATCGCGGACGCGCTGTCGCAGGCCCGCGCGACGCGCTCGGCGCGGGCGATCGCGCTCGGCCGCGCGCTCGGCATGGCCCCGCGGGAGGCTTCGTCGCTGTCGCCCACCGGCGCGCCGCCCTCGCTCGGGCCGCTCCCCCCGATCGACGCGCTGACGCGCGCGGCGGCCGAGCGGTCCCAGGAGCTCGCCGCCCTGCGCGCCGACCTCGAGGCGCAGCGCGCGCGGGTGAGCGCCGCGGAGGACGCCGACCAGGTGCGCCTCGACGTGTTCACGACCGCCTCGGTGAGGACCCCGTGGGCGGACGACGGCACGTCGGGGGTCTCGCTCCTGGGCGGGCGGCCGGCGTTCACCGTGCTCGGCGGGCTCGACCTGGAGCTGCCGTTCGGCGGGGGCCGGGCGTCGGCCGACGCGGCGCGCGCGCGCACGCAGCTCGCGGCCGCGGAGGCGCGCTACAAGGCGCGCGCCGAGGCGATCGCGGCCGAGCTCACCTCGCTGCGCGTGACCCTCGAGGCGTCCGACGAGCAGGTGGCGCTCGCCGCGGAGACCGCGCGCCTGGCCGGCGAGCTCGCCGAGGCGGAGCGGCAGCGGCTGCTGCTCGGGACGTCGACATCGGCGGACGTGGTGAAGGCGGAGCAGACGCTGCGCGAGGCGGAGCTCCGCAAGCTGCGGGCCCTGGTCACGGCGCTCACCTCGCGCTTCCAGCTGGAGCACGCCGCGGGCGCGCTCCTCGATCGCTTCGCTTCGGTGCTCCCCAGGAGGTCGTCATGAACAGGAACAAGAAACGCTACCTGATGTCCGGCGTGGCCGCGGCGGCCATCGCGACGTTCGCGATCGGCGGGTACGCCTGGTATCAGACGCCCTCGAAGGCGCCCGCCGGGCCCACGGTCGAGATCCGCCGCGGGAGCCTGACCGAGACGGCCGCGGCGTCCGGGAAGATCGAGCCCGACGTGCAGGTCGAGGTGAAGTCGCGCGCCTCGGGCCAGGTCATCGAGGTGCTCGTGAAGGAGGGCGACCAGGTCGAGGCCGGGCAGCTCCTGGTCAAGCTGGATCCGATCGACGCGGAGCGCGGTCTCTCCGAGGCGCGGGTGGCGCGCGACCGGGTGAAGGCGGACCTCGCCGCGGCGCAGGCGTCGCTCGCGGCCGCCGACCTCGAGCGCAAGAACAACGAGGTGAGCCAGCAGATCGCCGAGAAGAGCGCCGAGCTCGGCCTGGGCTCGACCGACGCCGCGCGCTCGGCCGCGCACTCGACGAAGGTGGCGAGCGCGAACATGACGCTCCGGCGCGCGCAGGTGACCGCGGCGCAGGCGCAGCTCAAGCAGGCCGAGCTCGCGGTGCAGGACGCGGAGACGCGCCTCAAGGAGATGCAGATCTACGCGCCGATCGCCGGCACGGTGCTCGACGTGGCGGTGGAGAAGGGGACGCTGGTCTCGTCGGCGCTCACCAACGTGAGCGGCGGCAGCGCCGTGATGACGCTCGCGGATCTGTCGAACCTGCGCATCGTCGGCGCCATCGACGAGGCGCAGATCGGCCGGGTCGCCCCCGGCCAGCGGGTCGACATCCGCGTCGACGCCTACGGCGACCGGGTGTTCCAGGGCGTGGTCGACCGGGTGAGCCCGCTCGGCAAGGAGGTGTCGAGCGTCGTGACCTTCGACGTCGAGATCGTCGTCAACGACAAGGAGGCGTCGCTGCTCCGGTCGGGGATGAGCGCGGACGTGGAGATCGTGACGGCGGAGCAGAAGGACGTGCTGCTCGTGCCGCTCCTGGCGGTGCAGTCGGCGGGCAAGCGGCGGTTCGTGCGGCTCGCGAACGGCGAGGAGCGGCCGATCAAGACCGGGGCGACGGACGGGACGAGCATGGTGGTGGTCGAGGGGCTGAGCGAGGGCGACGACGTCCTCGCGAGCGCGCCCGTGGTGAGCGCGCCGGGCCCGCAGCAGGGGGGGCAGGGGCAGCGGGGCGGGCAGAACCCGATGCGCGGGATGGGCATGGGCATGGGCAGGGGAGGCCGCTGAGATGGATGTCCCGGTCTTCGTGAGCGACCTCTCGAAGGTGTACCACGCCGATCGCGCGGACCTCGCGGTGCGGGCGGTCGACCGGATCGGGTTCGAGGTGCGGCGCGGCGAGTCGGTCGCGATCATCGGGCCGTCCGGGTGCGGGAAGTCGAGCCTGCTGAACATCCTCGGGTGCCTGGATCGGCCGACCGAGGGCACGTACCGGCTCGGGGGGCGCGACGTGGCGGAGCTCGACGACGACGAGCTCGCGTCGCTCAGGAACAAGCACATCGGGTTCGTGTTCCAGAGCTTCAACCTGCTGCCGCGGATGACGGCGGCGGAGAACGTCGAGCTGCCGCTGCTCTACGGGGCGGTGAAGAACAGCCGGGCGCTCGCGGAGAACGCGCTGGCGCGGGTCGGGCTCGCGGCGCGCGCGCGGCACCTGCCGTCCGAGCTCTCGGGCGGGCAGCGGCAGCGCGTCGCGATCGCGCGGGCGATCGTGACGCGGCCGTCGATCCTCTTGTGCGACGAGCCGACGGGCGCGCTCGACAGCCGGACGGGGCGCGACGTGCTGGAGCTCTTGATGTCGCTGAACGCGGACGGGACGACGCTGGTGATGGTGACGCACGACCTCGGCGTGGCGCGGGCGCTCGCGCGCGCCATCCACATGAAGGACGGTCGCATCGTGGCCGACGGCCCGTCGAGCACCGTGGTGGCGGCGTTCCACGCGAGCGAGATGGAGACGGCATGCTGATCAAGGAGACGGCGAAGAGCGCGTGGCGGTCGCTGGCCTCGAACCGGCTGCGGACGCTGCTGACGATGCTCGGCATGATCATCGGGACGGCGGCGGTCGTGGCGGTGCTCGGCATCGGCGAGGGCGCGCGCAGCAGCGTGGAGGGGCGGATCCGGTCGCTCGGCGCGAACCTGCTGATGGTGCGGCCGGGGTCGGCGTCGGCGAGCGGGGTGCGCTCGGGCACGGTGAAGACGCTGACCGAGGCGGACGCCGAGGCGCTGAAGGCGCTCGACGGCGTGGCGGCGGTGGCGCCGGAGCGGAGCGGCAGCGCGCAGCTCCGGTACATGGCGAGCAACCTGAACGCGTCCGTGACCGGGATCACGGCGGCGTACCTCGAGGTGCGGTCGCTGTCGGTGGCGAGCGGCGTCGGGTTCTCGGAGCTCGACGAGCAGCAGCGCGCGCGGGTGGTGATCGTCGGGGCGAACGTGGCGCGGCAGCTCTATCCGGGGGGCTCGCCGCTCGGCACGCGGCTCCAGATCAACGGGAGCGCGTTCCGGGTGGTCGGGGTGCTGGCGGAGAAGGGCTCCGGGATGGGCTCGCCGGACGACGGGGTGTTCGTGCCGCTGTCGACGCACCGGTCGGTCCTGTTCGGGCAGGATCACCTGTCGACGATCTCGCTGCAGCTCGCGAGCGAGGAGCGGTCCGAGGTGGTGATCGCGCAGCTGGAGCAGCTCTTGCGCCTGCGGCACCGGCTGCGCGCGGATCAGCCGAGCGATTTCGAGGTGCGGTCGCAGGCGGAGATGCTGGCGACGATGGGGCAGATCACGGGCACGTTCACGACGCTGCTCGGCAGCGTGGCGGCGGTGTCGCTGATCGTGGGCGGCATCGGGATCATGAACATCATGCTGGTGTCGGTGCGGGAGCGGACCCGAGAGATCGGGGTGCGGATGGCGGTCGGGGCGCGGCGGAAGGACATCCTGCGGCAGTTCCTCGTCGAGGCCGTGGTGGTGTCGCTCGCGGGCGGGGTGGCCGGCGTGGGCCTCGGGTACGGGGCGGCGGTGCTGCTGTCGCGGTTCGGGGAGTGGGCGACCATCGTGCCGCCGTATGCGGTGGGGCTGGCGCTCGGGGTGTCGATCCTCATCGGGATCACGTTCGGCGTGGGGCCGGCGCGGCGCGCGGCGCGGCTCGATCCGGTGGAGGCGCTGCGGTTCGAGTGAGCCCCCCCGGGGGGATGGGGGGAGCGGCCGGGTCAGGCTGGCCGGGTGGCGGCGAGGGCGGCGATGAGCGAGGCGTTCTGGTGGAGGGCGTCGACGGCGTGGTGGAGGGATTGGCCGGCGTAGTAGACGGTCTCCACGTCGAGGCCCACGGCCAGCTGGCGATTGTGTTGGCTTTTGAAGCAGATCTGCTCCTTGGGCTGCCACACGTCATCGAGAGCGCTGCGATCATCAGCCCATGCTCGAAAGTTATCGACGTGCTTTCCCCGGCACGACGGGTTCTCTTCGCAGAACCGAATTCCGGCGCGCGTGTTCTGGAAGAGCCAGGCCTCGATGCTGTAGTAGGGCACCAGGAGAAGGAGCTGAGACATGGCCAGTTCGCCGGTCGCCGAGCGACCGCTCCGTTGGCGCCGGTGCTCGATGAAGCGGCGTACGTCGATCTCGATGAAGTCGCGGAATTTTTCTACGTTCTCGCTCGTCTCGCGCTCTGCCCAGCGGCGGTCACCATCAATGTGGTAGATCACAAAGGCGCGATCGCCCTCGAGCAGTTTCGTAGCGATGTAACCCATGAGGTCACGGCGTTTCGGATGGCTCCGGTTCTTCCATTCGTTGCCGCGGAGGACGAGGCGTAGGTTGCCGTCCTCCGGTGGCTCGAAGCGGATATGTTGCCAGTCATAATTGCTGTCTACGAGGCGGAAGATGTTCTTCGCGAGCGCGACCAGCGTCTCGTGCGCGCCTTCGCCTGAATCCTCGCCGAGCACCAGGAACGAGCAGCGGGCGACGCTCACCAGAGCCCCCGCGTCCGCAGGATCTCACCGACATGCTCGATGCCGACCTGGTAGGCGCTGTAGAACATGTCGGCCTCATCGTCGGTCATGTTGCGCCAGATCATGCGCTCGCGGTCGCCGTCCGCCTGGTTGCGGCAGAGGATGAAGCTCTCCTTGACCTGCTCGGCGGACTCGAAGGTCAGATAATCGAGCAGGAGCGGGTTCTGGCTGGTGAGGAACGCCTGCCGGTCGCCGATGGCGGTCATGCACTCCTCGATCCACGCGTGGTGGAGGCCGTTCACCAGTTCGTCGGCGATGACGAAGCTGGGATTGGCGTCGAGGTAGTAGAGGAAGGCGAGCAGGCGCTTCTGGCCGTAGCTCAGGTGCTGGTCCTGGAAGATCGAGCCGTCGCGGCGGGTGAACCAGAACTTGAGGTTGCCGAACTCGAGTTGCTCGAGTGGTGGGCTGTGGTGCACGGTCTTGCCAATGAGCTCCACTTTTGCCGTGGCCGAACGCAGGCCGAGCAGGCGAACCGACTCGGAGAGGAAAGCGATTTGGTCGTCTTGCATGGAATAGTCGGTTGCTCCCTCGGGCAATCCGCGATCCATCGAGTCCAGAATTCCCTTCGGAACGATTCCATGGTCAGGGCTAATGGTAGCTAATCTGGATTGTGGTGTGCCTCGGAATCGATCGAGGCGAATGCGCGGTCGAAGGTCGTCCTTCGAGAAGTCGGCATCATCTGGTCTCGCCGTGAGTGCGCGAAACGTGTCTAGCGATTCGTCAAAGCGGCAGGCGCTCCTGAGGTCGGCAAAGACGCTGACGTGGACGCGCATCTTGGATGCGACAGCTACAAGGGCAAAAATCGTATTGAGGAGTCCCTGCGGACCTTCTGCAACGCGCGCCGGCCATTTGTTGTCAAGCTCTTCCCCATTAATGGCAATCTGATCTTCCGAGCAGCGAATCGATACGGTCGTCTCGAGGTACGATAGGCTCAGGGCAAGCTGAAAGTCCGGTACCTGGGAGGCCGTATACGAGCCCTCGCGGGTCATGGGCGGCAGATTCAAGAGCTTCGTCCGGTCCATCTCGAGCTCCCGACTTGCGATCGTCCCGGTCAGCGACCCCTGAGGGAACGTCAGCTCGATCTCGATCGAGAAGGGATCACCCGGGTCGCTCAGGTTCGTCCTGAGGACCTTCGAGATCAGCGAGAGGAGCGTCGTCTTCCCGGCGCCGTTCGGGCCGAGCAGGACGTTGCGGCGGTCGCTAAAGATGAGCTCGCATGGCTCCACGTTGCGGTAGCGGTGGATCTTGAGGCGCTTCAGCTTGACCACGGTGTGGCAGCCTAGTCCCCGGTACCGCCGCGAGGCAACGAGAACGCCTCGTCGCCCAGGCCGCGGCCCAGACGTCGCGCCCCGCCACCGGAACGCGGCCGCCCGCGCATGCCGGACCGCGCCGACGCTCCCGCCCGGTCCGACACCTCGCTCCCGATTCACCCGAAGCCGCCATCCCGGCAGAGCTTTTCAGTACCCGCCCGCCGCCGGCTCGCTATCCTTTCCCGGGCATGACGGTGCTGCTGCAGAACGAGTTCCTGACGGTCACGCTCGATCAGGAGCGCTCGATCGTCCGGAGCACCCGTTCCGAGCTCCCGTACGCATCCCCCGACGAGTTCATCCGCATCCACACCGAGGCGCTCCAGGTCTACGAATCGCTCGATCGCCCGAGCCTCGCCCACCTCATCGACCTCCGCCGGCCCGCCATGAACAACGATCCGTCGTTCGAGGCCGCGACGATGCGCACCCGCAGCATGCTCGTCCAGGAGTTCGCCGTCGTCGCCGTCGTCGTCCGGACCGCCGTCGGCGCCTTGCAGGTGAACCGGCTCCTGCGTGAGGAGCACAACGACAGTGTCGTCGTGCTCCACGACGATGACGTCGCCCTGGGGTACCTCGTCGAGGAGCTCCGGAAGGTGGTGCGCCGCTCCAGCGCGCCGCCCGGCGGCCGAGACCGGAGCTCCCGCCCCTCGGCGCGCCCCCTCCGGGTGCGCTGAGCCCCGGCGCCGCTTCTCGCGAGCGCGCCCATCGCCTAGCATCGGGGCGATGCGCACGTGTCCGCGCTGCGGTCTCCTGATCGACGCCGAGGGGCGCTGCTATCCCGGGTGCACAGGGCCGCTCGCCACCGTGCGCTGCGGCGGCTGCTACCAGCTGAACCTGCCCGACGCCGAGCGCTGCGACGGCTGCGGGCACGAGCTCGGCCTGGAGCCGATCGCAGAGCCCGACGCGCTCCTCTGCTCCGATTGCGGCGTGCCCTTCTCGGCGTTCCGCGCCGCGACTGGCCTCCTGCGCGACTGCGTCCGATGCGGCGGCCAGCTCGTTGACCACGCGCTCCTGCGCGACCTCCTGGAGCGCCGGGAGAGCTACGGCGCCGCCGCGCCGAGGCCGCCGCGGCGCCCGGAGCACGTCGACGTCCGCGTGCGCTACGTCCGCTGCCCGGCCTGCGGCCAGCCGATGAACCGCAAGAACTTCGCCGGAAAGAGCGGCATCATCGTCGACATCTGCAGGGAACACGGCACCTGGTTCGACCGGGGCGAGCTCCCGCAGCTCCTCGCCTTCGCCGAGTCCGGCGGCACCGCGAGGGCGCGCCAGCAACAGATCGAGGACGAGGCGCGCTCGCGCCGGCAGGCGGAGGTCGCCAGGGAGACGGCGCGGCGGACGAGCGTCGCCACGATGGCCTCGTCCTGGGACGCCCGGAGAGCCCGGCTGGACGCGGTGAAGCAGCTGCTCGATCTCCTGTCGCGGATCTCCGGCTGAGCGGAGCCCACGGCGCCCGACGACACGCCGCCGGCGAAAGGCGGCGGACAACGGACGAGAGGCCCGCACACGCCCGGAGCGCCGCCGGCGCGGCGGCTACAACTCTTCTCCTGATCATCACACTACTTAACAATCCAGCGCGCATGTGCGCGTGTTGCAGAGGCGCTGCGCGAGAGCCCCAGGGATCAGCGTGGCCAAGCGCGGTGAGCGCGATGTCCGACAAGGCATCCTGTTGAGCGCTCTGCGTGCAGCGTGGCTGCAGAAGGCGCGAAATTCGATCAAAGTCTTGCCCGTCGATCGATGTGTGCTTTCTCTATCATCCTATGATGACTTCTCGAACCCGCTTTGCCTTGCTCGATGTGCGACTCCTCCTCTGCGCCGCGCCCGCGCTCCTCGCCGCCTGCAGCTCGGGAGAGCTCGCCGGAACGGAGCCGTCGGAGCAGCTCGCGTCGGCCGTGGCCCAGACGGCGAGCCTCGCGCCGACGAGCGACGTCGCGCTCGACAAGATCTGGGGTGGGGGCGGCACCGCGCCCATCTTCAAGCTCGTCGACGACGGCACCTCGTTCGCGGCGAGCGACGGCGGCGGCACGTTCGCGCGGAGCGCGCCGGGCGCCGCCACGGCGTCGCTCACGCTCGGCTACTCGGGCGCCCCGGCGGGCGGCGCGCGCCAGGTCGTCGTCAACGTCCAGGCCTGGGCGATCAACGGCGGCGCGGGCACCGTGCGCGTCCACCTCTACGACGGCGATACCCTGCTCGGCTCCGGCCCGGCCCGCGCGCTCGGCGCGAGCCAGCAGAACCTGAGCGAGACGTTCGGCGGCCTCGCCGTCGCGAACGGCGACCGGCTGCGGACCCAGCTCGTCTTCCAGAACACCGCCGGCACAGGCTCGCTCGTCTCGTCGATCGTCTGGATCGACGTCACGACGCCGGACGACGACGGCGGCGGCACGCCCCCGGACGAGGAGCCCGTCGTGTCGGACAAGCTCGTGCCGAGGAGCGGCGCCTGGTGGGGCGCGTACAACTCGTCGAGGAATCATGGCTGGGACTGGGGCCTCGCGATCAAGGACTTCGAGGCGAAGGCCGGCCGCAAGCTCGACATCGTGTACCGCTACCACGACTGGGGGACCACCGATAACGGCGTCTTCCCGGACAGGTTCGAGACGGCGCAGATGAACGAAGGGTACATCGTCCACCTGTCGTGGGAGTCGCGCCGCTACTCGGCGGGCCAGAACGTCACGTGGACCGAGATCGCGAACGGCTCGCAGGACGCCGTCATCCGGGCGGCCGCGGAGCGCGCCAAGAACGCGCCCGGAAAATTCATGATCGCGTTCGACCACGAGATGGACAACACCGACGTCCACAGCGCCGATGGCCCGGACGCCGACTACGTCGCCGCGTACCGGCGCATCGTCGACATGTTCCGCGCGGCGGGCGCGACCAACGTGGTGTGGGTCTGGACCCCGATGGGATGGAGCGGCACCCGCGCCCGGCTCCCCGCGCTCTACCCCGGAGACACCTACGTCGACTGGATCGGATACGATCCGTACAACTTCTACGAGTGCAACGGATCGGGGTGGAAGGATCCCGCGACCACGTTCGGGAGCCACTACGACTGGATGCACGCGCCCGCGCAGATGGCCTGGCACGGCGAAAAACCGTACATCCTGAGCGAGTTCTCCAGCCACGAGGACCCGGCCGACCCGAGCCGCAAGGGCCAGTGGATGCGCGGCATCGTCGACGCCCTGAAGCGGTATCCCGACATCAAGGCGGTGCAATTCTACAACTCCAACGTGACCCACCGGAGCCCTTGCAAGCTGGCCGTCGACTCGAGCAGCCAGTCCGTGGCCGGCTATGCAGCGGCGGGGAGCGACCCGTACGTGAACCAGCCGCATCACTGATGCTGCGTGCAGGACGGTCGAGGGCGTCGTATGACGTGCCGCCACGACATGACGTCCCTCGACCAGCGCCTGTCGGCCCTCGAGCTGTCCATCCTGCCGGCCTGGGTCTATGACCACGACCGGTACCGCTTCCCGTGGGCCAACGCCAAGGCCGTGCAGTTCTGGCGCGCGGCCGATCGCACCGAGCTCTACGCCCGCGATCTCTCGGACCTGTCGCCGGCCGTCCGCGCGCGGCTCGACGGCTATGTCCGCGCCGTCGCCGAGGGCGGCACCGTCGTGGAGGACTGGACGCTCTACCCGCGCGGGGCGCCCGCCACGGTGACGCTGCACGGCCAGGCGATCCGCCTCGACGACGGGCGGCTCGCCGTCCTGTTCCAGGCGCTGCCGCAGTCGTCCGACGTCGACGCCTCCATGGTGCGCGGCGTGGAGGCGGTGCGGCACTCGTCGGTGCTGGTCAGCCTCGTCGACCGGGCGGGGAAGGCGCTCTTCCACAACCCCGCCGCCCTGCGCGCCCTCGGCGACGCGCCGCAGATCGACGCGGTGTTCCCGGACGAAGGGGCGGGCGCGGCGATCCGCGGGGCGATCGACGCCGAGGCGCCCTGGTCGGGGGAGCTCAAGGTCCTCACGACCGAGGGCGAGCGGTGGCACCGGGTGGAGGCGCGCCCCACGACCGACCCCGTGACCGGCGGCCGCGCGGTGCTCGTCCAGCAGCTCGACGTCACGGCGCAGCGGCGCGCCGAGGGGCAGGTCGAGCAGCAGGGCCGGCTCATCGACGAGCTGAACCGCTCGCTCGCCCTCGTGGAGGAGCAGCGGCGGCAGATCCTCACGCTCTCGGCGCCGATCCTCGACGTCGGCCGGGGCACGCTCGCCGTGCCGCTGATCGGGCGCCTCGACGCCGAGCGGGCCGGCGAGCTCGGCGAGCGGCTGCTGCCCGCCATCGTCGCGCAGCGGGCGTCGTACGTGGTCCTCGACGTCACCGGCGCCGACGCGCTGGATCCGGACGGCGCCGCCGCCCTGGAGCAGCTGGCGCGCGCGATCCAGCTGCTCGGCTCGCGGCCGATCCTCACCGGCGTCCGCCCGGAGGTCGCCCGCGCGCTCGTGGACGTCGACCTCGGCGAGCTGCTCGTCCTGCGCAGCCTCGGCCGCGGCCTGGAGGTCGGCCGCAGGCGCGCCGCGGCGCGGCGGCGGGCCTAGTTCCGCCCGCCAGAAGGCCGGCCAGGGATGCGGAGCGAGAGTTCAACGCAAAGGCGCAAAGGCGCAAAGACGCAAAAAAGATTTGTAGTTTTGCGCCTTTGCGCCTTTGCGCCTTTGCGTTTATTTCTCTATCGCTCGTGAGGCAGATCCCTGGCGGGAGTTCTGAGCCGCGGAACTAGCCGCCGCGCCGCGCCGCGCCTAGGAGACCCGCGCATGCCCGCAGCCACCCAGATCGGCATCCCCACGCTGGTGCGCATCAAGCCCGGGGCGCTCCCGCGCAGCGGGCTCTACCTCGCGCGGGCGGCGCGCCGCCACGTGCTGCTGCTCGCGAGCGAGGGGACGCCGGCCGCCATCGAGGCGGCGATGCGCGAGGGCCTGGACGCGCAGGCGATCGAGGTCGTGGCCCGGCGCGAGGTCGCCTCGGCCAGCGTCGAGGAGGCCTCGGCGCTCCTGCCCGCGCTCCCTCCGCGGTGCGACGCGATCGTCGGGCTCGGCGGCGGCCGCGCCCTCGACACGGCCAAATACCTCGCGTCCCTCGCCCGGCTGCCGTTCCTCGCCGTGCCCACCTCGCTGTCGAACGACGGCTTCTGCAGCCCCTCGGCCAGCCTCACGGTGGGCGGCAAGCGCCGCTCGCTCCCGTGCGCGGTGCCGTTCGGCGTGGTTGTCGACACCGAGGTCTGCCTGCGCGCGCCGGAGGTGCTGTGGCTCTCCGGCGTGGGCGATCTCGCGGCCAAGGTGACCGCGGTCCACGACTGGAAGCTCGCGTTCCACGCGCGCGGCGAGCCGGTCAACGACTTCGCCGCCCTGCTCTCGGACGCGACGGTGTTCCAGTTCATGGCGCGCCCCCGGCGCGACCTCGAAGGCATGCGCCTGCTCGCGACGGCGCTCATGCTGAACGGCATCGCCATGGAGATCGCCGGGTCCTCCCGGCCGGCGAGCGGCAGCGAGCACCTCATCTCGCACGCGCTCGACCAGACCTCCGGGCGGCCGCGGCTCCACGGCCTCCAGGTCGGCACGGCCGCCTACGTGGTCAGCCAGCTCCAGGGGCGGGACACGGATCTCATCGCCGCCGTCCTCGACGCGACCGGCTTCTGGGACGCGATCCGGGCCGACCCGTTCTCGCTCGACGAGTGGCTCGAGGCGGTCCGCGTCGCGCCGGAGATCAAGCCCGGCTACACCACGGTCCTCTCGTCCCGCGACTGCGTGTCCGAGGTCGAGGCGATCCTCCGGACCGATCCGCGCCTGAAGGGGTGCTTCGTCTGACCTCCCCGCCGCGCTCACTCCGCGCCGGCGAGGAGGGGCGCCGCCACGGGCGGCGGGAGGTCCGCGCGCGAGCGGGGCGGCGTGGGCGGGCCCTCGCCTGAAGCGAGGATCGTCCGGAGCAGCGCGCCGGTGAGGCGACCGACCTCTGGCGCCGCTGTGGTGTTCCTTCGGCACGCTCATGTTCACCCCGCGTCCATGCGTTGCAGCCGGGGCTGCCAGGGCAAGAGCTGGCGCTCGGCCCAGCGCGCCAGGGAGTCGGCCAGCTTGCCGAGGAGCGCCCAGAGCACGATCGTGAGCACGAGCAGGTCCATCTGCATGAACTCCCGCGCGTTCATCGCGACGTAGCCGAGGCCCTGCGTGGCGCCAGCCCGGCGCCCTCGACGGCCCGGACCAGGAGGTCGTGCACGTTGGAGCCGCGGTTGACCGCGACGCGCTTGCCCTTGAGGTCCGCGACGCTGGTGATCGGCGAGTCCTTCGGGACGACGATCGCCTCGGCCTTCGGGGCCGGCGGGTGGGTGGCGACGTACACGAAGGGCACGCCGCCCGCCTGCGCGAAGACCGGGGGCGTCTCGCCGACGTGGCCGACGTCCACGGCGCCGGCGCGCATCGCCTCGAGCAGCGGAGGCCCGGCCGGGAACTCGATCCACTCGGCGCGGGCGTTCTTCGCCTCGAGCGCCTGCTTCAGGCGGTCGGCGCGGTCCCTGAGGAGATACGGGGTGCCGATCTTCTGGTAGCCGAGGCGGACGACGCCGGCCTCGCGCCGGTCCTGCGCCGGCGCCGGAGCGGCGGCGTCGGCTGCGATCGCGGCGCCCGGCTCACCGCCGCCGCGGTCGCAGCCGAACAGGGCGCACGCCAGCGCAGCGCAGCCGAGCAGCCCGGAGCGGATCCTCGTGAAGGGGGTGTGCCTGATCATGGGAGGTTCTTCCGGGGCCTTCCGGCGCGCCTGGGACAGCGCTGGCCGATTCCAGGTGCCGAGGCGCCGGCGAGACGAGCGCACCGGGATGCAACCGCAGGCCCTTGGCAGCCGCCGTGCCACGCAGGAAACCTTTGTCTTTCGCGCGGTTACAGGCCCCTCGCCCCGGCGGAGGCCGGCGGGCGCTGCTGCTCCGGCAGCACGCGATCCGCAACGAGTGCTGCTGGAGCAGCAGCGGACCGCGCGGCTCGGGCGGACGCGGCGCGGGCGCGGCCGGCGCGGGTGGGCCGCCCCGCTTTTGAGGTGCCGGGCGACCTCGGCTCTGCCATAAGGCGCCGCCATGACGGTGGAAATTCGTGGAAAGTGGGCGCTGGTCACCGGCGCGAGCCGGGGTATCGGGAAGCAGATCGCGCGGGGCCTGGCCGGCCTCGGCTGCAACCTCGTGCTGCACAGCCGCGACGCGGCGCACACGCGGGAGCTCCAGGGCGAGCTCGCCGGCAAGGGGATCCGGGTCAGCGCCGTCTCGGGGGAGCTGTCGGACCAGGCGGCGGTCGACCGGATCCTCGACGGGGCCATCGCCGCGTCGGGCGGGATCGACATCCTGTTCAACAACGCCGCCATCATGACGCCGTTCCGCACCTCGCCCACGGAGACGCCGGCGGAGGACTACCGGCTCAGCTTCGAGGTGAACGTCATCAGCCCGATCCGGATCACGTACCGGCTGCTGCCGACGATGCTGGAGCGCCGCTGGGGCCGCATCATCCAGGTGACCTCCGGGATCCAGGACCAGCCGGAGCTCATGGCCTATGCGGCGTCGAAGGCCGCGCTCGACAAGTTCGTGCGCGACACGGTCCCTTCGCTGCGCGGCACAGGCGTGCTGATGAACCTCCTCGACCCGGGCTGGCTGCGCACCGATCTCGGCGGGCCCAAGGCGCCGAACGACGTGGAGTCCGTCCTGCCCGGCGCGCTCGTGCCGGCGCTGGTCGACGGCGAGGTCCACGGCGCGCTGTTCCGCGCGCAGGACTACGCGCGTCCCGCCGCGCGCTGAGGCGCCCTGAGCGCCGCGGCGGCGCGTCCCGGCGCGAAAGATTGTGTCGCGCTCGCGGTACGTGTGTTGCTAAAGTCGCCGGAGGTGAAAGCGATCTCGGAGCCTCGGGCGGAGTCGAGACGTCGTGCGGCCGGTGACGTGGGGAGAGCTCCCCCGGCGCGCGCGACGGTCGTCGACGTGCGTCCATCGCGGTGGCGACGCTGGGTTGCGCTCTTGCCGGTGCTGATCTGCGGCTGCTCGCTGGAGGGGCTGTCCGTGGCGTGGGACACATCGTCGTCCTCCTCCGGGGGGGGCGATGGCGGCTACCCCAGGATCAGGGCCGAGGCCGAGGACGACATGAAATGCGAGCTCTCCGGCCGTTTCGAGCGTGTGGAGGACCCGCTGGCGAGCGGCGGGCAGTACGTGGCTGTCCCCGACGTCGGCTGCAACAACGACCGGGTCGACTGCGTGTTCCAGGTCAGCGAGGCCGGCACCTACCGGATCAGGGCAAGGGTCGCCGAGGGGCCCGCGAAGGGCGTGGACAACTCGTTCTGGATCAGCGTGGACGACAAGCCGGAGCCCGCAATCAGGTACGACTTCACTGGCGCCGATTTCCACGAAGATTACGTGAGCGACGAGAAAGACGAAACAGGGACGCCGCTCAAGTTCGCGCTCGATCCCGGGGCGCACGTCGTCACGTTCGGGTGCCGCGAGGACGGCTCCAAGCTCGACTGGGTCGAGCTCGTACGAATCGGCCCCTGAGACCGGCGAGGAGCGCCGCAGCAGCGAGCCCGAGGGCGCACGAGGCGCCCGGCGTCACGGCGCCTGTCAGCGCCAGGGCCGATGACGCGGCGCCTCACGTGTCCACCGTGTCAACCCGCGGTTGACAGGCTCGGTTGCGGCGCCGCGGATGGTGCCGGGGGAGAGGAAGCGCGCTGCGGATTTCCCGGCGGAAAATACCTTGAAGAGGCGCGATCCGGGCGGCCTCGAGCCGTCGTGCGGTGATGGCATATGTGTTGCTGAGGAGCTCCCGCGAACGGCCCGTGCGCTGTCCGGCTTCTCCACCGCGTCGCGCGCGCTGCTTGGCTCATCACGGAAAGGTAACTTGCGCATGAAGTTCGATTCTCGAGTCGCTTGGGCTGCGCTGATCGCGCTCGGCATCACTGGCCTCTCGACGGCAGGGTGCGGCTCCGATGCGTCGGATCCGGAAGAGAACGACGGTCAGCCGACGAGCAGCGGGAGCGTCAGCTCCACCACCAGCGCTAGCTCCGGCGGGATCGGCGCCGGCAGCGGCACGGGCGGCTCCGGCGGCTCGGGCAGCGGCTCCGGCGGTTCGGGCAGCGGTGAGGGCGGTTCGGGCAGCGGTGAGGGCGGTTCGGGCAGCGGTGAGGGCGGTTCGGGCAGCGGTGAGGGCGGTTCGGGCAGCGGTGAGGGCGGTTCCGGCAGCGGCACCGGCGGCAGCAGCCCCGGCGGCGCCGACTTCAGGCTCTACGGCTACGCCACGACCGACGGCGGCACCACCGGCGGCAAGGGCGGAGCGGTCGTCTCCGTGAGCTCGCTCGACGCGCTCCGGACCGAGGCCGCGAAGGACGAGGCCCTGATCATCCAGATCACCGGCAAGATCAGCGGCAGCGGCGATGACGTGGACGTCGCCTCCAACAAGACCATCGTGGGGGTCGGGTCGAGCGGAGAGATGCAGGGGATCGGCCTCAACCTGAGGAGATCGTCCAACATCATCATCCGCAACCTGAAGATCCACCACGTGCTGGCCAAGAGCGTCAACGGCGACGGCATCCACCTGGACGAGAGCCACAACGTCTGGATCGACCACTGCGAGCTCTGGGCGGACTCGCCCGCCGTGAACTCCGACAAGGACAAGTACGACGGCCTCATCGACGTGACCCACGAGTCCTCGAACATCACGATCTCGTGGACCTACCTGCACGATCACTGGAAGGGCATGCTGGTCGGCTCGTCGGACAACGACGACAGTGATCGCCGCATCACGTTCCATCATAACCACATCAACAACGTGAACTCCCGCCTCCCGAGCTATCGCGGCGGCAACGGGCACGTGTTCAACAACTACTTCGAGAACGTCGCCACGTCGGGGGTCAACTCGCGCGTCGGCGCCTGCCTGCGGGTCGAGGGCAACCACTTCTACAAGGTGAAGAACCCCATCACCACGCTGGACAGCGACGCCGGCGGCACGGATCGCAAGGACAACATCTTCGAGGAGACCACGGGGACGCAGGCGTCCGGCGCGGACTGCACCTGGGCGGCGCCGTACGACTATCCGCTCGACAGGTCGGCCGACGTCAAGGCGATCGTCCTAGAGCACGCGGGCGTCGGCAAGATCGATCCCCTCGAGGACCTGCCCTGACGCGGGCCGTCCGGCGGCCGGCGCGGCGCTCCGGCCGGCGTGGCGCCCGAAAGAGCGCCGCGCCCGCGCTGCCGGAGCGCTCCCACCCGAAAGCTCGCGTGGGAGGCTCCGTGAGGCGGCGAGGCGGCCTGTCGGACGACGACGGGAGCAGGGATCAGGACTCGGGCTCGTTGCCCCACGGGTTGACGTCGTGCACCTGCCCCGGCGCGGGCCTCTGGCCCCGGGTGAAGGCGTCGAGCAGGACGTCCTGGAGCGGCTCTTCGTCCGCGCGCCGGTAGGTCCCCGCGCGCTCCGACCAGGCGATCTGGCGGCGGAAGGTCTCGACCAGCGGCACCGTGGTCCGGAACCCGAGGTCGCGCGCCGCCTTGCCGTTGTCGAAGATCGACCCGTATTGGTAGATGAACTTGACGCCCACCATGCGGCGCGGGGCGACCTCGTAGAGCCAGTCGGTCGGGATCGAGACGACAGGGGACTTGCCGCCGGCGGCCTCCTGCAGCGCGGCGAAGACGCCGCCCCACGTGGTGTGCTCGTCGCTCGTGAGGTGGTACGCCTGCCCATAGGCCTTGTCGTTGCCGAGCGCGTTCACGAAGCCGCGGGCCACGTCGGAGACGTGCGCGATGGCCCACGGCGTCGCGCCGTCGTCGTGGACGACGAGCGGGAGGCCGCGCCGGGCGCGATCGGCCATCGAGTCGTCGAAATAGAGCGCGCCGAGCGCGGTGTGCCCCTCGCCGGTCGTGAACGACGGGCGCAAGATCGTGGTCTTGAGCCCGCTCTGGCCGTTCGCCGCGAGCAGCGTCGACTCGATGCGCGACTTGTTCTGGCCGTACTTCGTCACCGGGCGGTGCGGCTCGTCGTCGGTCGCCGGCGAGCGCGTGAGCGGCCCGCCGTAGACGCACACCGTCGAGCAGACGACCAGGTGGCCCGCGCGGCCCGAGAACGCCCGGAGCAGCGAGTCGGCGTTCTCCGGGGCGAAGGCGACCATGTCGATCACGGCGTCGAACGTGCGCTGCCGCATCTCGCGCTCGAACTCGGCGTACTTCCAGCGATCGCCGGCGATGACCTCGACGTCCCCCTCGAACCGCCGCGCCGTCACGCCGCGGTTGTAGAGCGTGACGCGATCGCCCCGCTCGAGGAGCTGCTGCACGATGGCCGTCGAGATGAGGCCCGTCCCGCCGACGATGAGGACCCTCATGCCTGCGCCTCGGCCTTCGGCCCCGCCCCCGCCGCGGGCTCGTCCAGCCAGAGGATGGCCGTCACGCCGCGCGGGTAGTAGCGGCTGCCGACGGGGACGCCGCGCTGCATCTGGTCGGAGTAGGCCCAGTAGCCGGAGCCCTCGATCTGCCAGCGGACGTGGGCCTCCTCGTGGCGGTCGGGGTCCGGGAGATCGGCCTTCAGGATCGCGCGCGCGATGTGCTGGCAGAGCGCGATCTTGCTCGCCCAGGAGTTGTCGCTGCTGCTCGAGAGCTTCCAGCCGCCCTCGGGGAACAGGCACAGCCCGGGCTTCAGGATGGCGTGGAGGTGGCGGCGGAGCACCCGGACGAGCTCGCCGTGCTCGGCCTCGTCGAGCAAGCCCATGACGTGCGGGTAGAGGAGCCCCTCGATCGCGGGGATGATCGCGCTCGTCGAGCTGCCGTCGAGCAGGGCGGGGATGTAGCCCGACGGCTCGTGGAAGGCCGACACGATCGCGCGCGCCGCCTTCCGGCCCGCCGCCTTGGCCTCGGCGGCGAGGGGGGCGTCCCCGCAGCGCTCGAGGAGGTGGGCGAGCACGACGTACGACGCCCACGTCTTGCCGGCCAGGTAGAGGTTGCCGCGCGCGCGGCCGAGCGAGTGATCGAGCGAGTCGTAGGTGGTGATCTCGGCGCCGGTGCCGCAGCGGCTGCTGTCGAGCGCCATGACGCCGGTCCGCGCGCCCGGCTCCGGCGCGTCGCGGTGGAGCAGGCTCGCGAGCAGCTCGGCGAAGAGGCCCCGGTGGCGCTCGAGGAAGCCCTTGTCGCCGGTGCGCGCGACGTACACGCCGGCGCAGCAGATCCAGTTCGTGAGCTGCTCGTGCGTCATGAAGCTGAAGCAGATGGCGTCGAGGTTCGGGCGCTCGTAGCTGGAGTCGCCGGCCGGCGAGAAGTGGTTGCCGACGCCCATGTCGTGCGTGAACGACACCCCGCCGGGCAGGAGCTCGCCGCCCGCGCCGGGGCGCTTCACCTGGTCGCGGTAGCTGTAGCGGTCGACGTAGAGGTCGAGGATGTTGCGCACGGCCCAGGGCGCGTAACGCAGCTCGAAGAAGAGGTGATCGATCGCGAGATCGAAGGTGTTCATCATCTCGTACTCGCCCTCGTTCACGACCCACAGCGGCGCGGGCGGCGAGGCGTCGTCGAGCGCCGTGTCCAGCCACTCGGTCGACCCGAAGTAGCCGTGCGTCGCCTGGGCGAGCAGCCACTTCTGGGCGGGGCCGAGCGCCGACTGCGCGAGCTCCGCGTCGCGCTGGGCCGCCTCGCGGACGAGCGCCTCGCGGCGGTCGAGCGCGGAGGAGAGGACGTCCTCGAGCCGGCGGAAGTAGCGGGTGTAGGCGTAGCGCGCCTCGACGCCGGTCGTGATGACGCCGGCGTCGTGGAAGCCGAGCGCGATCCAGACCTCGCGCTTTTGCCCCGCCGGGACCTCGACGACCAGGCCGCCGGTCTTGCCGAGGCGGAACAGCCGGTCGGCGCTGCCGTCGAACGCGTGCTCGGGCGTGAAGGCCTGGAAGGCGCGGAGGCCCGGCTCCGGGCGGCAGGCGAAGCCCCAGCGCCGGCCGTGCGCGACGCCGACGAGGCGGCCGTCGCTCTCGGTCTCGAGGTCGCGCAGGCTCGGCGCGTCGAGCGCGAAGAGGCCCGTCAGGGGCTTGTCGCTGCCGGTGTTGTCGAGCTCGAGGCGGGCGATGAGCGCCGGGCACGAGCGCGCGGCGACCTCGGCGGGCGGCGCCGTGCGCGGGTCGGGGATGGGGCCGAACGGCGAGTAGATCGCGAGCGTCAGGCGGCCGGCGCGGATCGTGTCGCTCGCCCAGCCGAGCTCGCGGCGGATGTCTTTGTCGCCGAAGACGCGGCGCATCCGCGTGTCGTTGTTCAAGGTGACGCCGAACGGGACGTCCGGGCCGCGCTGGCTCTCGAAGTAGGGGAGGCAGAGGAAGTCCCCGTCGCCCTCGCGGTAGCCGATGTAGAGGTTCGACTCTCCCGGGCGGCCCACCTGGGAGGCGAACCCGCCCCGGCGGTTGAAGCTGCCGAGCGTGAAGGAGGCAAAGGCGCCGACCGGCGCGTGCTGGACATTGTAGGAGGAGGTCACGGCGGCAACATACCGTAACCGCCGCGCCGAGCGCTCCCGGGAAGCGAGATCGCGGAGGGGGCCTGTGGCGGCGGTGTGCGGCGCCGTCGCAAAGGTCGCTCCGTACCACCCGGCGGGCGCCGAGGTGGGGCGGCCCTCCGGCGGCTGCCAGGGCCCGGACGGCGGCGGCGAGGCCGCGCCGCCGTCCGGGGTGGCGCGCAGGCAGGGGTGAGGGGGGCACTGCGGCGTGGAACAGACGTCGGGCCTGGGGCGCTGGCCCGCGACGTGGTGCTCGCTGGAGCGGAACGCGGTGCGGCCGCCGGCGTCGTCCTCCTGTCTGGCACAAGTGGGTTGCGCCGGAGGTCGCCTCGACCCGGATATCGGCTCTTGACGAGAGGCGTCGTGTCGCAGAAACGACCGATTCGTGGTCGGCGCCGTGTCGATGCGCGTCCTGCCCACGGGTGTGGCGAGCCCCGACGGTGTAGTCCGCGCGGCGCCGGAGGTCCCAATCAGGGGCGCGGCGTGGCGCCCGGTGATCCCGTCGTGGACTGATGTATAAAGGCCTATCGGGACCCGACGGGCGGGCGGTGCGTCGCTCGGCCGGGCGCCGCCTGCTCGAACAGCACGGAACCCGGGGAAGATCTTGTCATGTTGACCTTCGCGACGCTTTGTGCCCAGAGCCGGGCGCTCTCACGGATGGCCTTCGACCGGAGGTACCCGCACGCGTGGCTGCTCCGCGAGCTCGGCCCCGAGGACCAGCCGCCGCCGTCCTTCAAGACCGTCTTTGCCGGCACCTCGCCCGGCTCGCACAGCCAACCGGCCCTGGTCCGTCACCGCATCTCGTCGTCGATGAGCGTCGCGTCCCACGGCTGCGAGCTCCTGCCGGTGACGAAGCGCCCGGAGAGCCCCTGGCAGGATCGCATCACCATCGGCCGCGCCCCGAACAGCGATATCGTCCTGCGCGACCCCTCCGTATCGAAGGCCCACGCGCACATCTCGGCCGTCGTCGCGGACACCCCGATGCTCCACGCGCGGAAGAGCACCAACGGCACGTTCCTGAACGACCGGCTCCTCACGCCGGCCGGGGACGGCGCCCCGCTCCGCAGCGGCGACATCCTCCAGTTCGGCAACGTCGTCTGCGAGTTCATCCTGAACGCCGATCTCTACCGGCTCGTCGCGCGCTGAGGCCGGACCGTCCGGCCCCCGCTCGCGCGCGCGGCCGCTCCCTCCGCGCGGCGCGCGGCCGCCGGCTCAGCTCCGCTCCGGGTGCGGCGCGCGGAACAGCACCTCCACCGGGCCCGCGTGCGTCTCCACCACGTAGCTCGCGTCCACCGGGGCGCCGCCGCGGAAGGCCCTCGCGATCTCCTTGCGCCGCTTCATCAGCTCGACGAGGCCGAGCGCGAGCGCCTCCGAGGCCGTGAGCTCCTTCGGCGTCGGCTTGCGGCCGATCAGGTCCTCGTCGACCATCGCGAGCGTGGGGTAGGCGTCCGGCCCGGCCAGCTCCCAGCGCTGCTCGGCGACCTCGTCGCGCAGCGCGGGGTGCAGGTCGCTCGCCCGGTCGAAGCTCAGCGAGAAGAAGCTCGCCGGCAGCGACGCGGGCGGCGCGTCCGGGAGCTTCGCGGTCTCGGCCAGGTAGAGCTCGAACCCGCGCGCGCTCTCGAACAGGAGCACGCCGTGGCTCTGGCCGGCCTGCCCGACGACGCACAGCGCGAGGTCGCGCGCGCCGAGCGACGGGATCGACAGCGCCATGATGTCCGCGTCGGTGGGCACGGCCTTCCAGGGCGTGGCGCGGTAGAGCGCGGCCGCCGCGCGGAAGAACGACGCCATCGCGGGCGCCTCGATGCCGCCGCCGAGGAAGCTCGGGGTCAGGCGGCCGTCCCGCGCGCCGAGGTGCGCCTCGAGGTCCTCGGCCACGACGTCGATCTCCGGCGTCGGCGCGACGCGGACCTCGATGGCCGGGCCGAGCCGCGCCCGCAGCGCGTCCGCGAGCGCGGGCGAGGCCACGCGCACGCGCTCGGGCAGGCGCGGCTTCCCCTCCAGCGGGCCGCTGGCGGCGGCCTCGAAGCTGTCGATCGCGCCCGCGACGACGTCGCCGGGGCGCAGGGCGGCGCAGCTCAGCACGAAGCCGCGCTCGGTCATCCAGACGACCGCCTCGGGGCGGTACGCCTCGTCGCCCTCGTGCACGAACGCGCGCAGGGAGAAGAAGCCGCCGATCCACTCCTCGTCACGGCGGGGCAGGGAGGGCGCGCGCTTCTTGGACCGCTTTTTCTTGGGGGCGGGCACGGAGGACATCAGGGCACCTGTTCGCGGGAGCGCTCCAGCCGGTACGCTCGATGACGCGAGAGCCAGGGGCGAGACCGGAATCGAAGGCGGAAAGCTAGCGCAAAGGCCGCGGGGGTCGAAGCGGAACGCGGGCGAGCGGCTGCCTCGCCGGACGCGCGCTCGGGCGGCGGCGCGACGGCGCGGCGGCGCCCGCGCGCGGGTGCCGGGGCGGCGGCGCGGCGGCGCCCGCGCGCGGGCCTTTCGGCCTGGCGCTCCTCGCGGTGCCCTGTTATCGGTCGTCGCGGTCCAGCGCGCGGACCTGACGCAGGTGCTGCTCGCCGGCCGCCCAGGGGACTCGATGCGTGAAGAGATCTGCAGAGGATCCCGCCGCTGCGCCGGCGGCGCGGGGCGCGCGGCGCGGCGGGGCCTCGGCCGCGCCCCGCTCGGGCTCCTCGCGGCGCTGGCCGCGTCGGCGGCGGCGGCCCCGGCCTGGGCCGAGCCGACCATCGCGGAGCGCGCGCGGGCCGACGCGCTGCGCCGGGAAGCGCAGGAGCTCCTGGCGAGCGACCGGCCGGACGCGGCCTGTCCGAAGCTCGAGGAGAGCGAGCGGCTGCGCCCGTCGACCGAGACGAAGCTCGAGCTGGCGCGGTGCCACGAGCGCACCGGCCGCCTCGCCAGCGCGTGGGCGCTCTACGCCGAGGTCGAGGCGGCGGGCGGCGACGCGAAGCAGGGCGCCGAGGCGCGCGAGCGCGCGGCGGCGATCGCGCAGGGGCTCCCGAGGCTGGCGATCCTCGTGTCCGACGAGGTGAAGGCGCTGCCGGGGCTCGAGGTGGCGCTCGACGGCGCGGCGGCGCGGGGGGTCGGGCTGGCCCGCCCCGTCGAGCCGGGGAAGCACCGGGTCACCGCGACCGCGCCCGGCCGGCAGGCGTTCGCGCGCGAGGTCGAGGCGAGGCAGCCGGGCGAGATCGTCGAGGTCCGCATCACGGCGCTCGAGCCGCGCGCGGCCGCGCCGGCGCCCGCTGCCGCCGACCTGGAGCGGCGCAGGCCGACGCCGTACGGCCCGAGGCCGGACCCGATCCACCGGAACCTGATGTGGGTGACCGGCGGGCTCGCGCTCGCGGGCATCGCGCTCGGGAGCACCTTCGGGGGCCTGGCGATCTCCACGTGGGACAAGGTCGAGAACAGCGCCGGGACGGCGTGCAGGAACGCGGAGCGTTACCTGGACTGCGCGCAGCCGGTGCCCGATCTGGCCAGCAGGGCGATGTCCTATGCGACCGTCTCCGATTTCTCCTTCATCGCCGCGGGCGCGGCGCTCGCCGGCACGGCCGTCCTCTGGCTGACGCTGCCCCCGGACGGCCCGCGCGCGAGCGCGCGCGTGCAGATCGCGCCGGGCGTCCTCGGCGGCGCCGTCGTCGGGGCGTTCTGATGACGCTCGAACGGCGTGCGCGGCGCTGGCTGGCGGGCGCCCTCTTCGCGGCGAGCGGCGCGGGCTGCGCGGAGATCGCCGGCATCCAGGCGATCTCCGAGCAGGGCGTCGGGGGCGGGACGTTCAGCGAGCCCGGCTACACGTGTCAGTGGGTGACGTCGTTCGGAGACGCCGACACCACGCTCGGCGGGCTCGCGGCCGACAGCGACGGCACCTTGTGGCTGGCGGGCGGCTTCAAGGGCGACCTCGTCGTCGCCGGCGGCGCGCTCACGGCGGGGGGCGCCGGCAAGGACGTCTTCGTGGCGCACCTCGCGCACGACGGCAATCACATCTGGAGCGAGCGCTTCGGGAACGCGGAGAACGACGCCGCGACGCACACCCACCAGGCGACGTCGATCGCCCTCGGCGAGGGCAGCGTCTATGTCGCGGGCGACTTCACCGGCAGCCTGTCGTTCGGCGCGGACTGCGTGGCGCCCGCGGGCGGCGGGGCCGGCGACGCGTTCGTGGCGCGGCTCGACAGGCACGATCCGGGCGGGGTCGCGGCGTGCGTGGTGCACGGGTCGCGCGGCTCCGACGAGGCGAGGGCGGTGGCCGCGGAGGGCGGTCGCGTCTTCGTCCTGACGTCGCTCCAGGGCGGGGCGGACATGGGGTTCTCCAGCTACGATGGACAGACCCTCGCGAACGCGTGCAGCGGTGTCTTCTCGGGCCTCCAGGGCGCGCGTTACCGGCCGCGGGCGCTCCGCGTGTCCTCCGCGCAGGCCTTCGTGGTCGCCGATTTCGAGGGCCGCGTGAACGTCGGATTCCCCGGCTCCGAGCGCGGGCTGCCGCCCGGCGACGCGGTCGCGGAGGGGACCGACGCCGTGCTCGCCTCGTTCCCGGCGTCCTGGATCTGCGATGGATCGAGCGCCGAGGGCGCCGGCCTCTGGTACCGGCATTACGCTTCCCTCCCCGGGGACCAGCGCGCCGGCGCCATCGCGGTGAACGGCGCCGGCGTCATCCTGGCCGGCTCGTTCGACGGGCAGATCGATCTCGCCGGCGAGCTCGTCGCGACGGAGGAGGACGGCTTCGCCGCGCACCTCGACCGGCAGGGCGTCGCCACGTGGGCCAAGCACCTCGGCGGCAGCGGGGAGCAGTCGGCGCAGGTCGTCGGGGTCGACGCGTTCGGGGCGGTCGTCGTGGCCGGGCACTTCCGGCAGCAGCTGATGACCGACGACGCCGAGGTCGCCGGGGACGCCGGCGAGGGGGACATCTTCCTCGCGCGGCTCGGGGCCTCCGGCGGCGAGACCGAGTGGCTCGGCGCGCTCGGCGGCCCCGGGCTCCAGCAGGTCCAGGCGCTCGCGATCTCCGGGACGGACGTCTACCTGGCGGGCACCTCCAGCGCCGACTTCGCGCTCCTGAACTGCAAGGTCGAGGAAGAGGACGGTCAGCTGTTCGTCGCCAAGCTCTCGGTCTCGTCGCGCTGAGGGCCGGCCGCGGGGCGCGGGCCGCTGCGCTCGCCGCCGCGCGCGAGCAGCGCCCGCGCGCACGGCGCGACGACCTGCGCGAGCGCGCGCTCCCGGAGCGTCCGCCGGTGCGCCGGCGACAGCACGCCGAAGCCGAGCAGGCCGCTGCGCGCGGCGTCGTCCGGGGTTGCGGGGGCCGGCTCCGAGGCGGCGGCGGCGAGCTCGTCGGCGACCGCGCTCGCCAGGGAGGGGTCGCGCTCGATGGCCCAGGCGGCGAACCGGAAGGCGAGCTCGGCGTGCCGCGTCTCGTCCTCGGCGATCGTCTCGAGGGCGCGCCGGACCGCGGGATCGGTCGCGTGGAGGGCGGCTTCCGCCGCCTCGATCGCGGCGATGGTCTCGCCGATGCACCCCTCGCGGAGGGTGGTCACGAGGATCTCGCGGGCGCCTTCGCCGCCGAGGGCGCCGTCGATGGCGAGGGGCCCGGGGCCGACGCCGCGCCCGGCGAACGCGCTGGCCAGGGCGAAGCACAGGCGCGCGTGCTCGGCCTCGTCGCCCATGGCCGCCTGGGCCGCGCCGACGAGCTCCGGCGGGGCGCCGAGCGAGAGGAGCTGGAGCGTGAAGCGGGCGAACGCGGCGATCGACGCGTGCTCGAGGAGGGCGACGCGGGTCCAGTGCTCGGCGAGCGCCGCCTGCTGCTCGGCCGAGAGCCCGTCGCCGCGAGGCGGCGCTCCCGGCGAGGCGGCCCGCCAGTCGTCGCGCGCGGCGGGCTCGGCGGTGCGCTCGACCCCGGCCACGAGGAATGGCCGGCCGATCACGCAGAGCGGCTCCGCGCAGGCGTGGCGCAGCGCCGTGAGCGTGCACTGCTGCTCCCCTGGGCAGTCGCCGTCCCCGGCGCACTCGTCGGTGGCCGTCTGGCAGGCGAAGCCGGTCCCGCCGCAACCCGGGTTGAGGACGTAGCTCGAGCAGAGCACCGTGCCGCAGTCCTGATCGCTGGTGCACCGCGCCTGCACGCACTGCCCGACGGGATCGCCGCACAGGCAGATCTGCCCCTCGTTGCATTCGGCATCGGTCGTGCATCCGTAGTGGCAGAAGCACCCTGGGGGCGCCTCGCCTCCGAGGCCGGGGCTGCAGAAGCCGTGCGGCCGCTCGGTGCAGTCGGCGTCCGAGGAGCAGCTGCCGGCGCCGCCGCCCGTGTCCTTGCACGCCTCGGGGCGCGGGAGCGGGCTCGGGCAGGTGATGACCTCGGCGCGGTGCATCCAGCCGCCGGCACAGCGCACGTACCCGGTGTTCTGGCCTGCGACGAGGACGGGCTCGGGGTCGTCGCACGCGAACGGGAGCCCTTCCGGCGGCGCGCTTCCCGTGCTCCCCGCGGGGCCCGCGCCCGAGCTCGCGGCCGGGCCGTCCCCCGTGCTTGCGCTCGCCGAGCTCGCGTTCGAGCCTGTTCCACCGCTGCCGCCAGAGCCCTCTTCGGCCGTGACGTCGCCGCCGCAGCTCAGGGCGGGCGCGATCGCCAGCACCGAGAGCAACCTCGCACCCCAAGCGTCGATCGAGACAAGCAATCTCATGGTTTCAACCTCGTTCGAGGATCTTACCCGCGTCCGGCCCCGCCGTCGCTGCCCCCGCGAGCGCGCTTGCCGCGCCTTTCGCGGCGTGCGACCGTGGCGCCATGCGTGTCTTGATTGCCGGCGGCGGGATCGGCGGTCTGACGGCGGCATTGAGCCTGCAATCGGCCGGCGTGGAGGCGTTCGTCGTCGAGGCGGCGCGCGAGATCAAGCCGCTGGGCGTCGGCGTCAACCTGCTCCCGCATGCCGTGCGAGAGCTGGCGGAGCTGGGCCTCGCGGACGCGCTGGCGGCGACGGGGATCCCCACGGCCGAGCTGGTGCATTACGATCGGTTCGGCGGCCGGATCTGGGCCCAGCCGCGGGGCATTGCCGCCGGGTATCGCTGGCCTCAGATCTCGATCCACCGCGGCGAGCTCCAGGCGATCCTGCTCGCGGCGGCGCGGCAGCGGCTCGGGGACGCCGGGGTGCGCACCGGGCTCGCGGTCGAGCGGTTCGAGCAGACGGGGGCCGAGGTGCGGGTCTCGCTGCGGGATCGGCGGAGCGGCGAGCTCGGGGTGGTCTCCACGGACGTGCTCGTCGGGGCGGACGGCATTCACTCGGCGGTTCGCGCGCAGCTCCACCCGGCGGAGGGGCCGCCGCGGTGGAACGGCATTCACATGTGGCGGGGCGTGACCGAGGCCGAGCCGTTCCTCACGGGGCGCAGCATGATCATGGCGGGCAGCAACCGTGCCGCCAAGTTCGTCGCATATCCGATCTCGCGCGGCGCGGAGCTCCGCGGCCGGGCCGCGGTCAACTGGGTGGCGGAGGTGCGCTTGCATGAGGGGGCGACCGTCGCGCCCGCGAGCTGGGACCGGCGAGGTCGCCTGGAGGACGTGCTGCCCCATTTCGCCGCGTGGCGCTTCTCCTGGCTCGACGTCCCGGCGCTCATCGCCTCGGCGCCGGTCCTGTTCGAGTATCCCATGGTCGACCGCGACCCGCTGCCGTGGTGGGGCGCTGGCCGGGTCACCCTGCTCGGCGACGCCGCTCATCCGATGTTCCCGGTCGGCTCCAACGGGGCTTCCCAGGCGATCCTCGACGCGCGCGTGCTGGCCTGGCACCTCGCCCGGGCGAGCGATCCGGAAGCGGCGCTGTCCGCGTATGAGGCCGCGCGCCGGCCACCCACGAGCGCGCTCGTCCTCGCGAACCGGGCGATGGGCGCCGAGCGGGTCATCGCGCTGGTGGAGCAGCGAGCGCCTGCGGGTTTCGCGCGGATCGAGGACGTGCTGAGCGGCGAGGAGCTGGAGGAGATGAGCCGCGGTTACGCGAGGATGGTCGGAACCGACGTCGAGGAGCTCAACGGCCGGCCGTCGTGGAGCGTGGGTGAGGGGGCGGCGGCGCCGGAAGATGGGGGGCGGCGCGCGGTAGCGGGGGCGGCGTGGCGACCCGACCCGGGTTGGGGTTCGGCGACCCGACCCGACCCGTGCGGGACCCGACCCGACCCGGGTTGGGGTTCGGCGACCCGACCCGGGTTGGCGGCGACCCGACCCGGGTTGCGGTGACCCGGGTTGTGGCAGCGCCCCGATCCGGGTTGCGGGGACCTCGGACCCGGGTTGAGCGACCAGCGATCCGACCCACGTTGAGGTTGGCGACGCGACCTAGGTTGAGGTCACCAGGACCTGGCGGCCGACGCGACCTAGGTTGAGGTCACCAGGACCTGGCGGCCGCCACCCACGGAACGCGGCCGCCACCCCTGAGAAGGTGGTAACTCATCGAAATTGTTCGTCACGATCCTGGCACGACGTTTGTTTTATGCGATGGCCATGAGCCAGCCTCGCGAGATCGCTCCAGGCGCGACGTATCTGATCACCCGTCGCATCATGCGTCGGCACCTGCTCCTCCGACCAGATGCGGTCATCAATCAGCTTCTGATCTATGCCCTAGCGATCTCCGCCCGCCGTTACGGCGTCCACGTCCATGCGCTCTGCGCGATGTCGACGCATCTACACTTGATCGTGACCGACGTGAAGGGTGTATTGCCGCGCTTCCTGCAGTTCTATCATCGCATCGTCGCGCTCGGGACGAAGGTGATCCGCGCATGGGAAGGACCAGTGTGGGACCACGAGGCGCCGAGCGTGGTGCGGCTGCTGACGCCCGCGGCGGTGGTGGAGAAGATCGCCTACGTCCTCGCCAATCCGGTGGCTGCTGGCCTCGTACGGCATGCGCGTGAGTGGCCGGGCGCCAAGGTGGATGTGGGCGAGCTCGGCCTAGGTGCGCTGAGCGCGACGCGCCCCTCCGCGTATCTCGATCCAGAAAACCCGCATTGGCCCGAGGAAGTGACGCTTCCGCTCTCGTTGCCGCCGGTGATCGAGCACAACGCGGAGGGCTTTCGTCAACAGGTCGCCGCCGAGCTCGAGCGGCACGAAGCGCAAGCTCATGCGCAGATGCAGCAGCTTGGTCGTAGATTTCTTGGGGCGGAGCGAGCCAGTAAGATTTCCCCTTACGAACGTGCTACAAGCCTCGAAGCGCTGCGCGAACGCAATCCTACGTTTGCGGTCGGTCGGGAGCAGGGGGATGCATGGCGAATCGCAGGTGCAGCTGTGCGGGCGTTTCGCGCGTCATACCGCGCGGCGCTCGAGCGATGGCGCGCCGGCGTACGCAGCGTTCTGTTCCCGGCCGGAACGTGGTGGATGCATACGTTTCACGGCGCCAGCGTGACGGGCGTCGTTTCCGCGATATGACCGTGGAACCAAGCAGCTGCAAACGTGCTGCAAACCCGACCCAGGTTGAACTCACGAACCCAACCCAGGTTGGAAACCAAGAACCCGACCAGCCCGGCTGAGATCGGGTGTGGTGGCCGGCGCAGGTTGGGCAGTGGTCCTCCCTCGCTTGCGCGGACAGTCTCAACAGCCGCGAGCGCGGTCACGTAGGTCTTCACTTCGAATTCGATCGGGCTCATGGAGGCGGGCCGTGAGTTCCGTTCGGGGCGATCGGACCGTTGTGCCGCGAGTCGGTCGTGCGACGGAAACGTCGCCTGCTGCGCGCTGCGAGCCTCTGAGCGCTCCGGGGGGCCTCGGAAGCGGGGGAAGACCATTACGGGGACAACCCGGGTCGGGTTTCCTCCTGGCCTTTTCCGGCCGCGAGGCCCGCGAAGGCCGCCGCGAAGCGGCGCCGCAAATCCTCGTCCGTGAGCAGCTTGTCGCGCAACGCTCGCGACAGCTCGAGGTGGTAGAATGGCGCGCCCATCTGGCGCGACCACCGGGCCTGCACGTTGGTGGCACCGCCGAGCTTGTTGATGTCGGCGGGGTAGGCGAGGACCTTCCCGTCACTGACGACCGCCCGCAGTGGGGCGAGCAGCCGCTCAAGGTTGGCGCCGTGCCCCACGGCGCTTGCGATGGCGGCGGCGTCTGGCGCCGAGCTGTCCTGAAAACCGTGCAGTTGCACCGTCGGCATGCCGGGAAAGCTCTGGAGCAGCGCCCGGTGGGCCGACAGGAAAAAGGAGCGCTCGGCATGCGCCACGTCTGCGAAGGCAAGCGTCACCGCTGGCCGCTCGCGGGCGGCAACGATGTCCCCCCGCGCGCCGCCGCCTGCGCCCTGGACGCCACCGCTGCCGCCCACGCCCGTGGCGCCGGACCCCGCCCGCCCGCTGCCCGCCGTCCGAGCGCCGTCCCCCGTTGCCTGCGTCTCGGCGGCCGCCTCATCCGCGCTCGCGCCGCCCGTTCCTTCGCCTTCGTCGTCCCCGATGGCGTTGCTTGGCTTAGGCCCGCCGCCGTACCGGTGCGACGTGTTGACGATCAGCGCACGCGCTCGCTGCGCCTCGAAGATGGCCAGCGCGATGGGCAGCGTCCCCTGGTCGAAGAAGGTGTGCGGCGCCTCCACGATGAGCGGCGCTGCTGCTCCTGTGCGCAGCACCACCGCGGCCGCGCCCCGACGGCGCGAGTCGTCCTCGGACAGCAGCCAGAGGTCGCGACCGGGGACCACCCGCAGCGCGAACCCGGGTGGGGCCGCCGGAGGTGGCTGCCGGCTCTGGGCGGCGACGCCCGCCGCTGCGATCCACGTGACGTAAGCGGCCTCTTCCGCGTCGTTGGGGGGCTCTGCGATGAGGTGGCGCCCGCCCTTGCGCAATGGGGCAATCTGCTCGTCAAGCGTTTCCCTCTCTCCCCCGTCGGCCGCCTGGACCTCAACCACGGTCGGCACCTCCACGGTCCCCACCGCAGAGGCCGCCGGGCTCGGCGCCGGGCTCAGAGCGCTCCCGACGCTCCGACACACCCCCTGCGAGCACCCGGCGATCGTGAACAGCACCACATAGCCTGCGCTCTTCATGGTCGTCCTCGCCGCCGAAACCTCGACGACGTCTAAACTTTTCTCACGGCATCGATCCCGGATCCACAGTGACGCATCGCGTAACATCGCTTCGCCTGCTCTTCCGCGGCGGGGGCGGTTTGCGCTAGTAGCACTGCATGCCTCGCCCCTTCGATCCTGTGGAGGCGCCGCCGCTTCCGGAGCAGGCCGGCCGTACGTTTCCGCGCCTCGTCGAGCTGATGCAGCGGCTCCTTGCGCCCGATGGATGCCCGTGGGACCGCGAGCAGAGCTTCGCGACGCTCCGGCGCTACGTGCTCGAGGAGGCCTGCGAGGTCATCGATGCCATCGACGGCGGCGACCGCAAGGAGCTGTGCGCCGAGCTCGGGGATCTCCTGCTCCAGGTCGTCTTCCAGGCCGAGCTCGCCCGGGCCGAGGGGGCGTTTGGCCCCGACGACGTGGTCGCCGCGATCTGCGAGAAGCTCGTGCGGCGCCACCCCCACGTGTTCGCGGACGAGAGCGCCGAGAACGCCGACGAGGTGCTCCGGAACTGGGAGCGCATCAAGGCGGCGGAGCGGGCCCGGCAGGGCAAGGACCGCGGGGTGCTCGGCGGCGTTCCCCGCAGCCTGCCGGCGCTGACCCGGGCGCAGCGGGTCGGCGAGAAGGTCGCGCGCGTGGGCTTCGACTGGCCCGACGCGCGGGGCTCGCGCGCGAAGGTCGAGGAGGAGCTCGGAGAGCTGGATCGGGCCTTCGAGAGCGGGGACCCCGCCGCCATCGAGGAGGAGCTCGGCGACGTGCTCTTCGCGCTCGGGAACCTGGCGCGCCACGCCGGCGTCGACGCGGAGGGGGCGCTGCGCCGCACGATCGACAAGTTCACCCGGCGCTTCGAGCACGTCGAGCGGCGGGTCATCGAGCGGCACGGCGGCTGGCCCGCCAAGGCGTCCGACGACACCCTGACGCTGGAAGAGCTCGACGGCTACTGGGACGAGGCCAAGCGCGGCGAACAGCGGACCTGACCGCGGCGGCGAGCTCAACCCCGGTCGCGCGGCGGCCGCACAACCAGGCTCCCAGAAGGCGTCGAGCTCAACCCCGTCGGCGCGGAGCCTGCGCGAGCAGGCTCTCAGGCGCGCCCGGGCTCAGTCACGCACCGCGGTCAGCACGAAGCGCTCCCGCACGCGCGCCTCGTTCGACTCGTGACGGACGTGGATCTCGTAACGGCCCGGCTGGGCGACGGCCACGCTGAGCGGCGCGTCGCCGCGGTAGCGCGTGAGCCGATGCGAGCAGCGCTCCTGCTGGCAGTGCTCCTCCAGCGCTCCGCCCTCGCCGTCGGGCAGCCGCACGCGCACGTGCTCCGGGACCTCGAGGTGAACCACCGCCGGCTCCTCGGCGTGGCGGTGCGTCCACAGATCGAGGTGCATCCACGCGTGACCGTCGTCCGGCAACGCGACGGCGCGCTCCTCGGAGCGCTCGATCGCGGGAGAGCTCGCGCCCCCGCCGCCCGCCAGCAAGACGGCGACCGCCAGCGCGGCGAGCGCCGGCGCGGCGATGATCGCTCCCCATCGCCAGCGGCTCTGCGCCCGCTGCGACCTCTTGCCGCCCTCCGCCGCCGGGCGCTCCGGCCGCTCGGGGAGCTTGCTCAGCGCGCGCTCGACGAGCGCCTCGGAAGGGCCCATCGCGCGCAGCGCCCGCATGCTCGCCGCGAGATCCTGCGGAATCGGAGGCACATCGTGGTCCTGTCCGCTCACGTCGACCCCTCTCGCGCCGCGACGACGAGTTGCGCCGCCACGCGCTCGTATGCATCGCGCAGCCGCGCGCGCCCCCGGGCGTGGCGGCTCTTCGCCGTACCCTTGGGGATTCCGAGGAGCTCGGCCACACTATCATAACCGAGCTCCTCAATGTCGCATAGCACCACCACGGTGCGGAATTCCTCGGGCAGCTCCTGAAGGCACGCGAGGAGCACCTCCGTGTCCTGGCTCAGGATCGCGGCCGCCTCCGGGCTCGGAGCATCGGCGCGAGGCAGGATGCCGAGCGCCTCGGTGCACACGTCGACGAGCCGCTCGAGCAGGCCGCGGCGCCGCGCCTCGGTCCGGTAGGCCTCCAGGTACTCGTGCCGAGCGATCCCGCAGAGCCACACCCCGAGATCCGCGCGCCCCTCGAACGACGCCGCGTTCAGGTACGCCTTGAGCAACGCATTCTGGAACAGATCGTCCGCCTGATCCCGGACGCCGCAGAGGGAGATGCAAAATCGGTAAAGGCGCGGGAGCACCGGGCGCACCGCCGACTCGAACTGCGCGCGCGATTCGCCGAGGAGGGGTCGCGATTCGGTCATGAGGGCCGTTCGAGCGCCTGGAGCGTCGAGGCCCGGAACTCTAGCGTGGAATGGACGGCAGGGTAGCGCCCGCCGCTCGGGCCACGGCGGGGCGAGCGGCGGCGTCTCGAGCAGGGGAGCGCTGTACATCGACGCCCCCTAGGACGGAACGAGCCGCCGCGCAGGTTCCTGCACATCGGATGAAATCGTCACCCCCGTCGGGAACCTGGGGGCGAGTGGTCCCGTCCTGGGGCGTGTTCTGACGAACAGCGGGCCCACAGGATGCCCGCGTCTCCGAGGGCCGACCACCCCATGTCCAACCCGATGATTTCTTCAGGCGCGCCGGCGCAGGCGCCCGCGTCCGCCTCGTGGAAGAACGACCTCGTCTCAGGTTTCCTCGTCTTCCTGATCGCCCTGCCGCTCTGCCTGGGCATCGCCATGGCGAGCGGGTTTCCGCCCATCGCCGGCGTGCTCACCGCCGTCGTCGGCGGGATGATCGCCACCTGGCTCGGCAGCGCGCCGCTGACCATCAAGGGGCCGGCGGCGGGCCTCATCGTCATCGCCCTGGGCGCCGTGCAGGAGCTCGGCGGCGGCGACAACGCGGTCGGATATCGCCGCGCGCTCGCGTGCATCGCCGTCGCCGCGCTGACACAGATCGCCTTCGCGCTGGCGCGCGCCGGCAAGCTCGGCGACTTCTTCCCCGTCTCGGTGGTGCACGGCATGCTGGCGGCCATCGGGATCATCATCTGCTCGAAACAGATCCACACGCTCGTCGGCGTCACGCCCGCGGCGAAAGAGCCATTCCACCTGATCCTGGAGATCCCGCGCAGCCTGGCTCGGCTGAACCCCGAGATCGCCTTGATCGGCGTCCTCTCGCTGATCATCCTCTTCGGCTATCCGGCGGTCGCCAAGAGATCGCGCTTTCTCCAGAAGATCCCTGCGCCGATGCTGGTGCTGGCGCTGTCCGTGCCGCTCGCGTACGTCTTCGATCTCGAGCACGAGCACACCTACACGCTCACGGCGACCCACGCGACGTACGCGATCGGGCCGAATTTCCTGGTCAACCTGCCGGGCAACCTCCTCCAGGCGATCGTCTTCCCCGACTTCAGCCACGTCGGCACGCCCGCCTCGATCAAATACATCGTGATGTTCTCGCTGGTGGGCAGCATCGAGTCGCTGCTGTCGGCGAAGGCCGTCGACTCGCTCGATCCCGCGAAGCGCCGCTCCGATCTCGACCGGGATCTGCTCGCCACGGGCGTCGGCAACCTCATCGCGGGCCTGCTCGGCGGGCTGCCGATGATCTCCGAGATCGTCCGCAGCTCCGCGAACATCGGCTACGGCGCGAAGAGCCGCCTGTCGAACTTCTTCCACGGCACCTTCCTCCTGCTCTTCGTCGCCTTCGCGCCGGGGCTGATCCACCGGATCCCCCTCGCCGCGCTCGCCGCCATGCTCACGTTCACGGGCACCCGCCTCGCGTCCCCCAAGGAGTTCGTGAGGACGCTCCGCATCGGCAGGGAGCAGCTCATCATCTTCGGCACCACGGCCGCGTTCTGCATCGCCTCCGATCTGCTCGTCGGGGTCGCGGCCGGCGTCGTCGTGAAGATGCTCATCCACGTGATCAACGGCGCGCCGCTGCGCGTCCTCTTCCGGCCGGACGTGGAGGAGCGCGCCGAGGGGGGGCGCGTCGTGCTGCGCGTCAAGCACGCAGCGGTCTTCAGCAACTATCTCAGCATCCAGCGGAAGCTCGCGAGCCACGCGAGCGCCTCCAGCATCGAGATCGACTTCGCGGAGGCCCGCCTCGTCGATCACACGGTCATGTCCAACCTGCACGAGCTGGAGGCCGTGATGAAGCGAGACGGGCGGACATTGACCCTCTCGGGCCTAGGCGATCACTTCCAGCTGTCGTCCCATCCGCTCTCGGCGAGGAAGAGGACCATCATCAGCCCCGTCGCCGAGCGCTGAGCCGAGGCGATGCGCGGCCGCCGCGGCCGCGCATCGCGGGTGAGGCCCCAGGAACCACCTTATCTCCGGGATCGCCATGGATAGCGAGCTCTCTCAGGATCTCCGCGCGGGCGCCGCGCGACAGGCGCGCCTCCGCGATGTGGTCGAGCACGCCGGGCACCTCCTGCCAGCGCAGGGGCCCATCGGCGTGTTCGTCCACCACAACACGCTGCACGCCTTCCAACACCTGCCGTTCCACGACGCGCTCGCCGCGGCGAGCGCCGTCTTCGAGGCCGAGCCGTACCTCTCGGAGGCGGATTACCGCGCGCACATCGCCTCGGGGCGGATCGGCGGCGAGGACCTCGAGGCGGCCCTCGCCGCGCGCTTCGCCGCGCTCCCGGACGAGCGGCGAGGCCCGCTGTCCCGGCACGAGATCGAGCGGCTCACGCTGCTCCATCCGATCGAGGCGGAGACCGCGGCGGGCCTCGCGTGGCGCATCGCCGAGGCGGGGGAGACGCGGCGGCTCCGGGCCGACGTCCCCGCCGAGCGGCGCTGGCGCATCCTGGAGAGCACGGAGCGCTGGCTCGAGGCGCGCCCCGAGACCGCGGCGCGCCTCCGCGACCAGGGCGGCCTCGATCCGGAGTCGCGCGCCGCGCTCGCGCTCTGGGACGCGTGCCGCGCCGTGCAGCTGCCGCCCGCCCCGCCCGCGGAGCCGCCGCTCGTCGACCGCGTGGGCGAAGGCCGGTCGCACCGCGATCTGCTGCTCGCGCTGGCCGGCGAGGATCCGGCCGAGCTCGTCGATCCGCTCCTGATCCGGCTCCTCGCCGCCTACCTCGACGAGGGCGTCGCGCACTGGGCGATGCCCGATCGAGCGCAGGGGCTGTGGCGCTGCTTCCGCGACATGGCGATCGAGGGCGCGCGGCTCGCTGCCCCCGCCTTCCGGGGGCTCGACGAGGAGCTCCGCCAGCTCGACGCGGCAGGGATCCCGCCGCCCGCGATCGCGGTCCGCGCCCTCGACGAGCTCGGGGTGCCCGAGGAGCGCTGGGAGGGATACGTGACCCGCGTGCTGCTCGAGCTCCCGGGCTGGGCCGGCATGATCCACCGCCTCGAGCACACCCCGAGCGATCGGCCGCCGGGATCGCCGCCCGCGTCGCTTGTCGAGTACCTCGCCGTCCGCCTGACCCTCGCCCGGTACGCGCTGCGCGACGTCGCGCGCCGGCGGCTCGGGTACGCGGGGCCCCTCGCCGGGCTCGTCGAGCACGCCCGGCGCGCCGCGCGGCCGCCGGCGCCGCCGCCCTGCTCGCCCGACCACGATCGGCCGTTCCGCCTGTTCCAGCTCGCGCAGCTCGCCGGCCTGTCGGCCGCCGAGATCGCGCCGCTGCCTGTGGCGGACCGCGTCTGGGCGCTGTCGGCGCTCGAGGCGTTCGACGCCATCGCGCGGCGCCGCGTCCTGCACGAGGCCTACGAGCATCACCACCGGGTCGAGGCGCTGCACGGGATCGCCGTGAGCCTGCGCCGCCCGGAGGAGGAGCGCGCGGTGAAGGAGCCCCGCTTCCAGGTCGCCTTCTGCATCGACGATCGCTGCGAGGGGCTCCGGCGCCATTTCGAGGAGCTCTCGCCGCGGCACGAGACCCTCGGCGTCGCCGGGTTCTTCGGCGTGCCGATCCGCTACCGCGGGCTCGACGACGCCGGCCACGCGAGCCTCTGCCCGGTCGGGGTGGAGCCGGCGCACGAGATCGTCGAGCGGCCGCACGAGGAGGAGGCGGGCCGCCGACGGCAGGCCCGCCGCAGGCGCTGGGCGCGGCTCCTGCACACGCTCGGGCGCGGCTCGCGCACCCTGGCGCGCGGCGTGCTCCTCACGCCGACCCTCGGCCTGCTCTCCACGATCCCGCTCGTCGGACGCGTCCTGTTTCCTCGGGCGACGGCGCGGCTGCGCCGCGCGCTCGAGCGGCGCCTGCTCCCGGTCGTGCCGACGCGGCTCCTCAGCCCGCACGACGAGGGCGCCGCCGCGGCCGGCGCCGCCGCGGCCGGCGCGGGGCGGCCGTTCACCGCCGCGGAGAAGGCCGCCCGGGTGGCCGTCACGCTGGAGAACATGGGGCTCACCCGCGGCTTCGCGCCGATCGTGGCGGTGCTCGGCCACGGATCGACCAGCGTGAACAACCCGCACCAGTCGGCGTACGACTGCGGCGCCTGCGGCGGCCGTCACGGCGGCCCGAACGCGCGGCTGTTCGCGTCCATGGCGAACGACCCCGAGGTCCGCGCCCTGCTCCGCGGCCGGGGGATCGACATCCCGGACGGGACCTGCTTCGTCGGCGGCATGAACAACACGACGACGGACGAGATCGTCCTCTACGACAGGCACCTCGCGCCGGCGTCGCACCGCGCCGAGCTCGCGGCGCTCTCCGGCGCCCTGGACGCCGCGCGCGCGCTGCACGCGCACGAGCGCTGCCGTCGCTTCGCGTCGGCGCCGGCCGAGGGCGGCCCCGCGCGGGCGCTCGCGCACGTCGAGTCGCGCGCCGCCGACCTCAGCGAGGCCCGGCCCGAGCTCGGGCACGTGACCAACGCCGTCTGCGTGGTCGGCCGCCGCGCGCTCACCCGCGGGCTGTTCCTGGATCGCAGGGCGTTCCTCGTCTCGTACGACCCGACCCAGGACCCGAGCGGCGCGATCCTCGAGCGTGTCCTGCTCGCGGTCGGCCCGGTCGGGGCGGGGATCAACCTCGAGTACTACTTCTCCTGCGTCGACAACCGCCGTTACGGCGCCGGCACCAAGCTGCCGCACAACCTGGTCTCGCTGCTCGGGGTCATGGAGGGATCGCTGAGCGACCTGCGCACCGGGCTGCCGAAGCAGATGATCGAGATCCACGAGCCGGTGCGCCTGCTCGTCGTCGTGGAGGCGAGCACGGACACGGCCGCCGCGCTCTGCGCGCGGCAGCCGGCCCTCCGCGAGCTCATCTGCAACGGCTGGATCCAGCTCGCCTGCGTCGAT
This sequence comes from Sorangium cellulosum So0157-2, assembly GCF_000418325.1. Lineage (GTDB taxonomy): Bacteria > Myxococcota_A > Polyangia > Polyangiales > Polyangiaceae > Sorangium > Sorangium cellulosum_D. The sequence continues at coordinate 8,160,454 of NC_021658.1, read as the reverse complement.
CCGGACACGCGCCGGATCGCCCATTTCACGGGGGACGGCTTCGCGCCGTTCTCGCCCCCGGACGACCCTTTGCCCGAGGTCCAGCGCTCCGCCGACTGGTACGCCGGGAGGTCCGGCTTCGTCCCGCCTGCGCTCATCCGCGCCGCGTCCACGCGGCCACGCGAGGTCGCCCACCATGCTGTCTGACGTGCTGCTCGGCGAGCTCGCCGCGCTCGCTGTGCTCTCCCCGGCGGCGGCCTTCGCCGCGCTCGGGGCCTACCTGCTCCTCCTCCGCACGCCGAGCGAGCGCGTCGTGTCGCGCGCCGTGCTGTCCGCGCTCTCGGTCTCGCTCGCGGCGTCGCTGGCGATCTGGGGCTCGGCCGTCGCGGCGCCCTACGCGTTCGTCCCGGTGAAGCTCGGCCACTGGTTCGAGACCAGGAGCTACGCGTTCGAGCTCGTCCTGCTCGTCGATCGGCTGTCGGCGACCATGATGGTGCTCGTCTCGCTGATCGCGCTCACGGTCGGCCGGTTCTCGGTGGCGTACCTGCACCGCGAGCCGGGGTTCGCGCGGTTCTTCCTGCTCCTCGCGCTGTTCTCGACGGGCATGCTCGCGCTCGTGTCGGCGGGCACCGTCGATCTGCTCTTCGCCGGCTGGGAGCTCGTCGGCGCGACGAGCGTGCTGCTCGTGGCCTTCTTCCACGAGCGCGAGGCGCCGCCGCGCGCCGCGGTGCGCGTCTACATCACCTACCGGCTCTGCGACGTCGGGCTGCTCGGGGGCGCGGTGCTCATGCACGATCTGGCCCACTCCTCGCAGTGGGGCGAGGTGTTCGGCGGCGCCCCCTGGCCCGGGGCCGCGGCGTCGCTCGGCCCCGGCGCCGCCACCGCGCTCGCGCTGTGCCTGTTCCTCGCCGCCATGGGCAAGAGCGCGCAGTTCCCGCTGGGGAGCTGGCTGCCGCGGGCCATGGAGGGGCCGACGCCGTCGAGCGCGCTCTTCTACGGCGCGATCTCGGTGCACGCGGGGGTGTACCTGATGCTGCGCGTGGCCCCGCTGCTCCAGCGCTCGCCGGCCGCGAGCGCGGTGATCGCCTGCGTCGGGGCGGCGACGGCCGTCTACGGCACGATGGTGGGGCGCGTGCAGGCCGACGTGAAGAGCGCCCTGGCGCACGCGACGATGACGCAGGTGGGGCTCATGTTCGTGGAGATCGGGCTCGGGCTCTACTGGCTCGCGCTCGTCCACCTGTTCGCGCACGCGTGCCTGCGCTGCCTCCAGATGCTGCGCGCCCCGTCGGCGCTCCGCGACGCGCAGGAGATCCGGGCCGCGCACGCCGGCGAGCCGCTGCCGCCCCTCGGGCTCGCCGCCCGCGCGCTGCCGGCGGCGCTCGTGCGGCGCGCGTACTGGCTCGCGCTCGATCGCTTCCACCTCGAGGCGCTCCAGGAGCGGCTCGTCGCCGCGCCGCTGATGCGCCTCGGGCGCGTGCTCGACCGGATCGAGCGGCGGTGGGTGGCGGCGCTGAGCGGCTGGCCCGAGCGCGCACGCGCCCGACGCGCCCGACGCGCCCGACGCGCCCGACGCGCCCGACGCGCCCGACGCGCCCGACGCGCCCGACGCGCCCGACGCGCCCGACGCGCCCGACGCGCCCGACGCGCCCGACGCGCCCGACGCGCCCGACGCGCCCGACGCGCCCGACGCGCCCGACGCGCCCGACGCGCCCGACGCGCCCGACGCGCCCGACGCGCCCGACGCGCCCGACGCGCCCGACGCGCCCGACGCGCCCGACGCGCCCGACGCGCCCGACGCGCCCGACGCGCCCGACGCGCCCGACGCGCCCGACGCGCCCGACGCGCCCGACGCGCCCGAGCGCGCGATGGTGTTCGAGCCCGCCGCGAGCGACCGGAAGGGAGCGCGGACGTGAGCGCCTTTCCGCTCCTCGGGGCGCTCGTCCTCACGCCGGCGGTCGCGGCGCTCTTCGCCTCCCGGGCGCGCAGCGACGAGGGCGCGCGCCGCGCGGCCGTCGTCGGCGCGGCGCTCACCCTGCTCCTCTCGCTCGCGCCGCTCGCGCTCTCGCGCGCCGGCGTCGCGCTCGCCGCCGGGGGGCCCGCCCTGCCGCTCCTCGGCGCGCGCCTCCGGCTCGGCGTCGACGGCTACACCATCGCCCTGCTCCCGCTGCTCGGCTTCGTCCTGCTCGCCCTGGTCGCCGCGGGCCCGCGCGTCGCGGTCGATCGGCCGGCCGCCACCGCGCTGCTCGCCACCGGGAGCGCCATCCTCGGCGTCTTCTGCGCGCTCGACCTCGCGGTGCTCGCGGCGGCGTGGATCGCCGCGCTCGTGCCGATCGAGCGCCTGATCGCCAGGAAGGGCGGCGCCCTGGACCCGCTCCTCCGGCGCACCTGCCGCATCTTCCTGCTGGGCGGCACGGCGCCGCTCGCCCTGGCGATCGGCGCGATGGCCGCGCTCGCCGCGCGCCGCGGCGCGGCCCTGCCGTTCGACATCGAGGAGATCGCCCGCGCCGGCGTCCCCGAGGCGTGGCAGTCGCCGCTCTTCGCGCTCGTCGGGATCGCCGTGCTGATGCGCATGGCCGCCGTGCCGTTCCACGGCTGGCTGCCCGTGCTGCTCGAGCGCGGGCCGCTCGGCGTCACCGTCCTGCTCGCCGAGATGCAGGTCGGCGTCTGCGTGCTCCTGCGCGTCGGGGCGGCGCTCCTGCCCGCGGGCTGCGCCGAGGGCATGCCCATCCTCGCCGTCCTCGGCCTGGTCAGCGCCCTGCACGGCGCCGTGCTCGCGCTCGTCCAGACCGATCTGCGCCGGATGCACGGCTACCTCGTGGCGAGCCAGAAGGGGCTCGTGCTCCTCGGGCTCGCCTCGCTGAGCCGGGAGAGCGTGAGCGGCGCGCTCCTCCAGAGCGTCGCCTCGTCGATCGCGCTCACCGGGCTCGCGATGGTCATCGGAGCGCTGGAGGCGCGCGCCGGCACGGCCGACACGCGGGCGCTCGGCGGCCTCGCGGCCCGGACGCCGCGCATGGCCGCCTTCTTCTTCCTGCTCGCGTGCGCGGCGATCGGCATGCCCGGGGCGCTCTCGTTCGTGAGCGAGGACCTGCTCCTGCATGGGATCTTGCACGTCCACCCCGTGCTCTCGGTGCTGGCGCTGACGGCGGCGGCGCTCAACGGGATCACGCTGTTCCGCGCGTTCCAGCGCGCCTTCCTGGGCCCGCTGCGGCGCCACCTGCAGGGCGCCTCGGTGGAGGCGCTCCTGTTCCGCGAGCGGGCGTTCTTGCTGGCGACGGTGGCGCTCACCGTGGTGCTCGGCGTCGCGCCGGGGCGGCTGCTCGCGCTGCACGAGCCGATGGTCGACCAGGTCCTCCACGGCGTCGCCCACGCCGCGGCGGCGCGCGCCTCGGCGGCGGCGAGCCGCCGCGCCGTCGCCGATCCTGGCCTGGGCTCCGCGTCCGCGGGGGCGGGCGTCGCGGTGGGCCTCGCGGGCGCGCGGCGCGCGCCGGGGCCGGGCGCGGCTCAGAGCAGGTAGCGCTCCCCCGAGTCGGGCAGGACGGTCACGATCGTGCCGTGCACCTTGCGCGCGATCTCCACGGCGGCGTGGACGTTGGCGCCCGAGCTCGGCCCGACGAGGAGGCCCTCCTCGCGGGCGAGCCGCCGCACCATGCGGGACGCGCCCGCCTCGGTCACGGTGAGGATCTCGTCGATCAGCGAGCGCTCGAGGATCGCCGGCACGAAGCCGGGGCCGAGGCCCTGGATGCCGTGGGCGCCGGGGCCTCGGCCCGAGAGCACGGCGCTCTTCGCCGGCTCGACGGCGCAGATGCGGACCGCGCTGCCGAGCCGATCCCGGAGCACGCGCCCGCAGCCGGTCAGGGTGCCGCCGGTGCCCACGCCGGCGACGAACGCCGCGATGTCGCCGCCGGTCTGCTCGAGGATCTCGATGCCCGTGGCGCGCGCGTGCGCGCCGGGGTTCGCCGGGTTCTGGAACTGCTGGCTCATCCAGGCCCCGGGGGTCGCCTGGCAGATCTCGACCGCGCGGGCGACCGCGCCGGTCATGCCCTGGCCCTCGGGCGTGAGGACGATCTCGGCGCCGTACGCGCGGAGGATGTGCCGGCGCTCGACGCTCATGTCCTCGGGCATGACCACCACGCAGCGGTAGCCGCGCACGGCGGCGATCATCGCGAGGCTGATCCCGGTGTTGCCGCTCGTCGCCTCGATGATGGTCGACCCTCTCCCGAGGGCCCCTTCGCGCTCGGCGCAGAGCACCATGCCGAGCGCGGCCCTGTCCTTGACGCTGCCGCCCGGGTTCATCGACTCGAGCTTGCCGTAGATGACGCCGCCCCCATCGGGCGAGATCCGGGCGAGGCGGACGAGCGGCGTGCCGCCGATGAGCGACAGCGCGTCCGGCACGACCGGGCCGACGCGTACGGGGGCAGCGGGCGAGGGAGCCGAGCGCTCGCCGGGAGCGTCGGGCGGGCTCGGCGGGCCGCCGCCCGGGGCTCGAGGGGACGACATGACGCCAGTGTACACGTGAACAGGGCATCCTCGAGGAGCCCGGGCCCCGACGCGCGCCGTGCCCCGGAAATCCAGCCAGGGATCGCTGGCGCGCGCGTCGCTAGATCGAGATCTCCGACAGCACCCCGTAGTGATCCGAGGCGGCGACGCCGTCCTCGAGCTCCTCGAAGACGACCCGCGACGCGAGCGGCTTGCCGCGCCCCTGCTCGTTCGGGCCGCGGACGAAGATGTAGTCGATGCGGCGCGGGTACTCGTTCGTGATGGCCGCGAACGGGTTCCGCACGGGGTCGAAGGTGAAGCCGGGCCCCTTGCCCACCTGATCGAAGGTGTCGGCGAAGTACACGCTCTTCTGGTTCAGGCTCTGCAGCCCCTTCATGAACCGGATCTCCGCGGCCTCGGGCTGCGCGTTGAAGTCGCCGACCACGATGGGCGGCAGGCCCGCCAGGGGCGCCTCGCGCATGACGATCTCGGCCACGGCCGCGACCTGCGCCTCGCGCACGACGCCGTGGTGGAACTTCCAGTTCAGGTGGGTGACGAAGAACGGGATCACGCCGCGCGGCGACGCGAGCTCGGCGAGCAGGATCGAGCGCTTCTCGTCGGTCTCGCCCGTGGGCAGGGGGAACGCCTGGCTCCGCCCGATCGGCCAGCGCGACAGCACCGCGTTGCCGAAGAGCACGCCGCCGCCGAGGTCGTGCGCCGCGCCGAACGCGATCTCGTAGCCGAGCCCCTCGGCGATGTCGTCGGCCAGCGACCGGCCCTCGTACGACATCACCTCCTGGAGCCCGACCACGTCGGCATCGAGCTCGCGAAGCCCCTTCCGGATGAGGGCGAGGCGCGCCTCCCAGGGGTCGTGGCGGTTCCAGATGTTCAGGGTGAGCACCCGCAAGGAGCTCCGGCCAGCCGCGCCGGAGCCGCCGTGCGCCGCGCCGCCGGCCCCGGAGCCTTCTAGAGGACGATCCATGCCGACGGGCTACGCCAGCTGCGCGTCCGAATCCAGCCGTGATACGAAGGGGCCCGGCGCAAGCCGCTCCCCTTCCGGCGCGGAAGGGCGATCTTGACCGGGAGAACCCTGAATGATCGCGTGTGCTTCTCGAAGGGGGCGGCCTGGAACGGCCTCCTCCCGATCTCGAACCCCGCTCCGCCTGGCCGGGGGCCTGCTCCTGCTCGCGCTGCTCGCCGGTTGCGAGAGCAAGATGGAACCGAAGGAGTGCGACAAGCTCCGCGGCGACGCCTTCGAGATGGTGAACAAGGCGCAGCACTGCAACACGGACGCCGACTGCCGCCAGAGCGAGTGGCCGGGCTGCGCGAAGCCCATCAGCAATGCGACCTTCGACAAGATCAAGCCCATCGCGGACAGCTACAAGACGGGCAAGTGCGAGGAGCCGAAGGTCGACTGCAAGAGCCCGCCGCAGTCCTACTGCAAGCAGGGGCTCTGCGTGCACCGCGAGCTCGGCACGACCGAGGGGGCGGGCAACACGCCCACCGACCAGATCCAGATCCAGTGATCGCGGCCGCCCCGCCGGGCGGCGAGCCCCGCGCGGTGCGCCGCGGCGGCGCTGCCCGGCGGCGCCGCGCAGGCCGCCGTGCCGCGCCGCCGGGCTCGAACCGGCGCGCCGCCTCGGTACGCGCTTGACGCGCGCACCCGCAGGGGCCACGGACGCGCCGTGAGCGAAGGCTTCTATCGCGGCAAGCGCGTCGTCGTGACCGGCGCCGGCGGGTTCATCGGCAGCCACCTCGTCGAGGCGCTGGTCCGGGAGGGCGCGCGCGTGCGGGCGCTCGTCCGGTACACGTCGGGCTCGCGGCGCGGGCACCTCGATCGGCTCCCCGAGGACGCCCTCGCGCAGGTGGAGGTCGTCCCCGGCAACGTCGAGGACGCGGGCGCGGTCCGGTCGCTCGTGCGCGGCGCCGACGTCGTGTTCCACCTCGCGGCCCTGATCGGGATCCCGTACTCGTACGTGGCCCCGCAGCAGTACGTGGCGACGAACGTGCAGGGCACGCTGAACGTCCTCGAGGCGGCGCGCGAGCACGGCGCGCGCGTGGTCCACACCTCGACGAGCGAGACCTACGGCACCGCGCGCTACACGCCCATCGACGAGGCCCACCCCCTGACCGGCCAGTCCCCGTACTCGGCCACGAAGATCGGCGCCGACAAGCTCGCCGAGAGCTACCACCTCTCCTTCGGCCTCGAGGTCGCGACCATCCGGCCGTTCAACACCTACGGCCCGCGGCAGTCCTCGCGCGCGATCATCCCGAGCGTCATGCAGCAGCTCGCCGCCGGCAGCGCCGCGATCCGCATCGGGAGCACCGCGCCCGTGCGGGACCTCAACTTCGTGACCGACACCGTCGCGGGCTTCCTCCTCGTCGGCTCGAGCGCGCGGGCCGTGGGGCAGACGCTCAACGTGGGGAGCGGGCGCGCCATCTCCATCGGCGATCTCGTCCGGCTCGTCTTCGAGGTGACCGGCAAGCGCGCGGAGCTCGTGACGGACGAGGCCCGGGTGCGCCCCGACGCGAGCGAGGTCATGGTGCTGCTCGCCGACTTCCGCCGCGCCGCGGAGCTCGTCGGCTACGTGCCCCGCGTGCCGCTCGAGGAGGGGCTCGCGCGCACGTACGCGTACATCGAGCGGCACCTCGCCGATTACCGGCCCCGCGAGTACGCGATCTGACGCACGACGCCGCGCCGGCCGGGCGGGCGCCCCGCGCGCCGGCCGCGCGGCGCCGGCGGGATGGATGGAACGCCATGTGGAAGATACCTCTCAGCGATCTGTCGTTCGGGCCTGAAGAAGCGGAGGCCGCGCGCGAGGTCGTCGCGTCGGGCTGGCTGACGATGGGGGAGCGGACGGCGCAGTTCGAGCAGAAGCTCGGCGAGGCGCTCGGCACCCCGCGGGTGCTCGCCGTGACGAACTGCACCGCCGCGCTGCACCTCGCGTACACGGCGCTCTCCGTGGGCCCCGGCGACGAGGTGATCTGCCCGAGCCTCACGTTCGTGGCGACCGCCAACGCCGCGCTCCTGTGCGGCGCGAACGTCGTGCTCGCCGACATCGTCGGCGACGGCGACCTCGGGGTCGACCCCGCCGACATCGCCCGCAAGATCACCCCGAGGACCCGGGCGATCGCGGTCGTCCACTACGCCGGCTACCCCTGCGACATGGACGCGATCTCCGCGATCGCGGCCGAGCGGGGGATCGCCGTGGTCGAGGACGCGGCGCACGCGCCGCTCGCGACCTACCGCGGCAGGGCGCTCGGGACGCTGGGCGACGTCGGCTGCCTGAGCTTCTTCTCGAACAAGAACCTCGCGGTCGGCGAGGGGGGCGCCGTGATCGCGAAGGACGACGCGCTCCTCGCGCGCATGCGGCTCCTCCGCGCGCACGGGATGACGACGCTGACCCTCGACCGGCACAAGGGGCACGCCTTCACGTACGACGTCATGGCCGCGGGCATGAACTACCGCATCGACGAGATCCGCAGCGCCATCGGCGTCGTGCAGCTCGGCCGCCTCGCGGCGGGCAACGCGCGGCGGCGGGCGCTCGCGGCGCGCTACCACGAGCGCCTCGCCGGCGTGCCGGGCGTCGGGCTCCCGTACCGCGACTTCTACGCGCGCGGGCTCGGGGAGAGCGCGCACCACCTCATGCCGGTGCTCCTGCCCGAGGGCGCCTCGCGCGAGGCCGTGATGGAGGCCATGAAGGCGCGCGGCGTCCAGACGAGCGTGCACTACACGCCGATCCACCGCTTCTCGCACCACGGCGCCTCCGACCGGGTGCGCAAGGAGGGGCTCGCGCGCACGGACGCGATCGCCGGCCGCGAGCTCACGCTCCCGCTGCACCCGCGCATGCAGGACGCCGACGTCGACGCCGTGTGCGAGGCGCTCGCCGCGTCAGTCCGGTAGGTACCGCTGCCGGTGCTTCTCGAACTCCTCCTGCGCCTCGGCGAAGTCGTCGCTCCTGCCGATGTCGAGCCAGTGGCCCCGGAAGGGGAAGGTGGCCACCTGCTCGCCGGCGTCGAGCAGCGCGTGCATGAGGTTGTCGAACCCGAACGGCCGGCCCTCCGGGATGAAGCGGAGCACGTCCCGGCTCATCGCGTAGATGCCCATGCTGACCCAGAACGTGTACGTGGGCTTCTCGCGGAAGCCGACGACGCGCCCCTCCGGGCCGACGTCGAGCACGCCCAGGTCGATCTTCGAGGCGCGCTCGCAGACCGCGACGGTGAGCGGCGATCCGGCCGACTCGCCCGTGCGGTGGAGCGCCGCGAAGTCGAGATCGCTGAGGATGTCGCCGTTCATCACGAGGAAGCGCTCCGGCAGGTCCCGCTCGATGACCCGGAGCGGGCCCACGGTCCCGAGCGGCGTCTCCTCGCGCTGGTAGGCGATGCGCAGCCCGTACCGGCTCCCCTCGCCGACGACCGCCTCGATGAGGGCGGCCTGGTGGCCGACGCACATCACCACGTCGGTCACCCCGGCGCGCGCGAGCTGCCGGAGGAGGATCTCGACGATGGTGTGATCGCCGATCGGCATCAGCGGCTTCGGGATCAGGGCGGTGTAGGGGCGGAGCCGGGAGCCTTTGCCGCCGGCGAGCACGACTGCCTTCATGCGGTGACGTATACCCACGCGCTGCTCGGACGGGGGACCATTCCGCAGAATTTCGCGCTCATCCAGCCCGCCGCTCCCTCTCCGATTGACTCTCTTCCAGCTGCTCTTTAGTGATGGAGAGCGTCCCGCGGCAGGCCGGCCCCTGCGCGGCGCGGTTCAACCTTCACAGGTGGCTTGGGCAGCAATCATGACGATGGTACCCCCGTCCCGTACCCCCGGAAGGAAGCGCCGGAAGCTCGGATATCGCGGCAGCGGCACCTTCGCCATGTGCAGCGCCGGCCCGCACCCGGGCGGCCCGCTGTTCCGGCAGCTCTGCACGCTCGCCGATCGCTTCTCCGCGTGCGAGGACGACCCGGCCGCGGCGCAGATCGGGAGCGTGCTCTCGCTGCTCGCCTTCTACGCGACAAAGCCGAACGACCGGGATTTCCGGCTGTCGTTCGGCTCCTTCGTCATGGACCTCGCCCTCGCCGACGAGGAGCGCGCGCGGGCTCGGGCTCAGGGGGACGGGCCCATCCCTTACCGGCGCCCGCTCCTGGCTCGCTGACCTAGGCCGCCGATGAGCGCTCGAGAGCTACCCACGCGCCCAGCGGGGCGCAGCAAGCGGACGGCATCGGCCTCGGTCGTGTTGATCGTGAGCGCGAGCGAGCAGCTCGCGGAGCGCTGCCGCCGGCTGGTCTTCGTCGAGGGCGCCGACCTGCTCGCGTGCGATCTCGTGTCGCTGCGCGGGAGCGCGGCGTGGCTGCACCCGCTGGCCATCGTGATGACCCAGGACGTGCGCGCGTTCGATCCCGAGGGGTTCATGGAGCTGTCGCGGCGCATCGGCGCCGAGCTCGTGGTGCTCCCGTCCGAGACCATCTCGGACACGCAGCTCACCGCGATGATCACCGCGGCGCTGGACATCGCTCAGCGGCGCCGGACCGACTGACGGCCGGCCGGCGCGCCGGGCGGGCGCGTCACTCGCGCGGCGGGAGGACGTCGCCGGACTTGCTGGCCAGCAAGCACCCCTCGTCGAGGCCGAGCTTGCACGCCTTCGTGAACAGCTCGACAGCCTTCTGGGCGTCGCGCTCCACGCCCTCGCCCTGCGCGTGGAGGTGCCCGAGCTCGACGCAGGCGAGGGCGTTGCCCCGCTCGCAGACGCGCTGGAACAGCGCGGCCGCGCGCCCGGAATCGGCGCTGGCGCCCTGGCCGCGGAGGTAGGCCCTGCCGGCCGCGAGGCAGCCGAGGTTCGCGCCCGCGTGGCACGCGCGCGCGTGCCAGTAGAGCGCCGCCTCGTCCGCGCCGCTCGCCCCATCGCCGCCGTCCGCGCGCGCGAGCCGGTCGTGGTACGCGTCGCCGAGCCGCAGGCAGCCGCGCGCGCTCCCCTCCGTGCACGCCTCCCTGAACAGCCCCACGGCCCGCTCCACGTCGATCGAGACGATGTCTCCGCCCAGGTACATCGACCCGAGCGTCACGCAGTCCTCGACCTGGTGGTCGGCGCAGCCGTTCGTGCAGCCGACGAGATCGTCCCGCTCGCAGGGCAGCCGGAGCGGCGGTGGGGGCGCTTCGGCCGGCGCCGCGGCGGGCGGCGTCGCCGCGGGGGCAGCCCGGGCGGGCCCCGCGGCGTGGCGCGGCGTGGTCGCGGCCGCGCCGCCGCAGCCGCAGACGAGGAGCGCGCCGAGGAGCGTCTGGGCGAGTTCGCGCACGTGCATGCTCGAACTCATGACACAACGCTCGCCCTCTCCCAACGCTGCCCGCCGCCGCGTTCGTCCCGGACGCGACGACGGGAGCGGATGCTCCGGGCTGGTCCCCGGCCGAGCCTCGGTGTAGACGGAGCCGATGCCGCTCATGAGCCCTCCTCCGCTGCAAACGCTTGACGAGCCCAACCTCGAGGCGCTCGTGGAGCTGATGTTCCTTGCGGCGTTCGCCGACGGCGAGTTCAGTCAGGAGGAGAAGGTGCATTTCTCCCGGAGCGTCGAGTCGCTCACGGACCGCCGGATCCCCCAGAGCACGATGGACGAGCTCATCCGCACCGTGGTGGAGCAGCTCCAGAAGGAGGGGCGGGCCGCCCGGCTCGCGTCGCTCAAGGAGCGGCTCGCCACCCCGCAGGCGCGGAAGGTCGCCTTCTCCCTGGCCGCCCAGGTCGTGGTCGCCGACGGGATCGTCAGGAGCAGCGAGCGCGAGCTCCTCCTCGACGTCGCGGCGGCGCTCGAGCTCGATCAGACCGAGGCGGCGGACGTCGTGCGGAGGCTCGCCGCCTCCTGAGCGCCCGGCCGCCCGCGGCGCCCTGCGCCCGGGGCGCCCCCTGGGGTCGGCTCCGCCGCGGGGGCCGCTGCAGGGGCGAGGCGAGCGCCGCGGGGGCGAGGCGAGCGCCGCGGGGTGAACGGGGGCCGCCGTTTTCGGTTACGATGGCGTCCGCCGTGACCTGGTCCTCCACTGGCAGTTTCCTGCTCCCGTTTCCCGTGCCGGGCTCAGCGCTGACCTCCACCCGGGGCACCTACGTGATCGGATCGCTCATCGGCGACGGTCAGTATGGCTCGGTCTACGAGTGCAGCGGGCCGTTCGACCAGGTGTACGCCCTCAAGATGCTGCGGCCGGCGAACAAGCCCTACCAGGTCGTCAAGGAGGAGTGGTCGCGCGAGATGCTCCGCCTGGAGAGCTTCCGCCACCCGAACATCGTCTACATCCACGATGCGTTCGAGGTGAACTACCTCTTTTACCTGGCGCTCGAGCGGTGCGACACGAGCCTCCGGGCGCTGCTCGGCACCCCGTTCCAGCCGCCGCTGCTCCTGGAGCTCGCGCGCCAGCTCCTCATGACGCTGCAGTACCTGCACGACAACGGCGTCGTGCACGCCGACCTGCACGCGGGCAACGTGCTCATCTCCCAGCTCGACCACAAGCCGCTCGTCAAGCTCACCGACTTCGGCGTGGCCCACCAGCTCGACGGCGTCACCCGCTGGTTCCGCCCGCAGGTCGCGAACCCGAAGATCCTCGTGCCCGAGCTCGTGACGGCGGGCTACACGACGACGCAGAGCGACCTCTACCAGCTCGGGCTGCTCATGTACCAGATGCACACCGGCCAGCCGGCCATCGACGTCAACGCCCCCTACGAGGAGATCACGCGGCAGATCGCCGAGGGCGCCCCGCGGCAGAAGGCCGAGGCGCTCGGCACGCCGCTGAGCCAGGTGATCGCCAAGCTGCTGCGCCGCCGCGACGCTTACCGCTACTACTCCGCGCGCGACGTCTGGGACGACCTGCGGCAGCTCCGCTGGGCGTAGCGCGATCTCCGCTGCGCCCGCCGCGCGTTCCGGGCTACACCTCGCCGCATGGTCGCCTCCGCCACGCCACGCGTCGTCTCGCTCACGCCCGCGGTGTTCCACCTGCCGGACGCGGTGAACCAGGTCTCGCGCACCTACGGCGAGAGCCCGATCGTCCCGCGCGGACCCCGGCTCCGGCCGCTGCTCGACCGCGCCCGGCGCGGCATCGTCGAGGCCCTCGGCGCGCCCAGCTACGAGGCGATCCTCCTCACGGGCTCGGGCTCCACGTCGGTGGCCGCCGTGCTCGGCTCCTGCCTGCGGCGCGACGAGCGGCTCCTCGTCGTCCGGAACGGCGCCTACGGCGACCGGATCGTCGAGTTCGCCGGGACGCTCGGCCAGCCGGTCCTGGACATGTGCCTGCCCTACGGCGAGCGCCCGGATCTGGCGAAGATCGAGGCCGTCCTCGCGGCGGACCAGGCCGACGCGGTGGCCATGGTCTACGGCGGCACGTCGACGTGCACGCTGAACCCCGTGCCCGAGGTCGGTGAGCTCGCCCGGAAATACGGCAAGAAGCTGCTCGTCGACGGCATCAGCGCGCTCTTCGTCGAGCCGTTATCCCTCGAGGGCTCGGGCATCGCCGCGGTGATGGGCTCCTGCAACAAGGGCCTCCACAGCCACCCGAACCTGACCATGGCGCTCGTCCGCAAGGACCTGCTCGCCGAGATGGAGCGGATCCCCGCGCGCGTCCCGAGCCTGGAGCTCCACAAGACCTGGCGCGCCCAGCAGGGCGGCGCGCACCCCTACACGATCGATCCGATGAGCCTGTGCCAGGTGATCGCGGCGCTCGATCACCTCGCCGCCACCGGCGGCGTCGCCGGGCGGCACGCCGTCTACCAGGCGCGCTGCGCGATCCTGCGGCCGGGCTACGAGCGGCTCGGGCTGACGATCGCGCGCTGGGAGAACATGCCGCTCCAGTCGATCGGGACGGCGCTGCACCTGCCGGCGCGGAGGACCTACGATGAGATGGCGGGCCGGCTCGCCAGCGAGCCGGTCGACGGCCACGTGTTCGAGATCTACGCGGCCCAGGGGAAGCTCTCGAACCAGCTGTTCAGGATCTTCCACATGGGCGAGTACCCGCTCGAGGTCTACGAGATCTTTCTCAAGGCCCTCGGCCGCGTCCTCTGAGCGCGGCGCCCGCGGCTCGCGCCGCGCCGGCGGCTCACGTCGCGCCGCGCCGGCGGCTCACTTCGCCTCTGTCTTCTCGGCTGGCGCGGCGGCCGGCTTGTCGCCCTTGACCGCGTCCGGCTTGGCCGGTTTGTCGGCCGCGGGCTTCGTCTTTCCGGCCTTGTCGTCGGCGGGGGCGGCCGCGTCGTTGGCGGCGTCGCCGACGCCGAGCAGCTCGATGTCGAAGACGAGCGTCGACTTGCCCGGGATCTTCGGCGGGCTGCCCGACTCGCCGTAAGCGAGGCGCGAGGGGATCGTGAGCTTGCGCTTGCCGCCCACCTTCATCCCGACCACGCCCAGGTCCCAGCCCTTGATGACCTCGGTGTTGCCGATCGTGAACTCGAACGGCTCCCGGCCGACGGACGAGTCGAACTCGGCTTTGGTCTTCAGCAGGCGCCCCGTGTAGTGGACGCGGACCCTGTCGCCGTCCTTCGCCTCCTGGCCGGTGCCCACGACGATGTCTTCCTTGATGAGGTCGGCCGGCTCCGGCTCGGAGGGCTGCACCTTCGGCACGGCGCTGCCCGGGGGCAGCTCCGGCTCGGGGACCTTGTCCTCGCAGCCCGCGACCGGGCCGAGGAGGACAGCGCAGGAGAGGGCGAGGACGATTTGGAAAGGCTTCATGGCGCCACGTCTTACGCACCCCGCGCGGCCCGATCAACGGTCTCCCGCGGCGTCCGGGGCGCCGGGCGGGCCGGGTTTCCCGTTGCGGCGCTCGGGCCCGCGCGGTTAGGGTGCGCCCACCTTGGCTCGCGCGTTCTCCGTCGCTGCCCTGGCGATCGCCGAGGGAGGCGCCAACGCCGTCGGCGCCGTGCGCTTCACCTGCGCCGAGGCGGAGCTCGAGGTCGAGCTGGTCCGCGTCGCCGGCTACGCCGAGGGGTTCGCCCTGGGCGCCGTGGCGGCGCCGGTCCGCTTCGGGGTCCCGTACACCGCGATCCGCGGCCTCTTCCGGCGCGGCAAGGCGCTCTGCGTGGCGCTCGACCCGTCCGCGTGCTCGCCGCACAACTGCTTCGTCCTCGCGCGCTTCGAGGGCGATCTCCCCGGCGTGCCCGGCGTGATCTCGCCGACGGCGATGGAGGCGATGGAGACCGCCTACCGCGCGCGCGTCCACGCCCGCGTCGCGAGCTGGGTCGCGCCGGCGCCGGTCGGCGTGCTCGCGGCCGCCCTGTCGCCCGACTACCTCGCGAGCGGCCCGCTCGGCACCGCGTCGCTCGCGCTCCTCGTCGCGCTCGCGACGTGGCTCGCGCTGCGCTTCGCCGCGCGGCTCGCGACCTGGGGGGGCCCGCCCTCGGACCGCCTGCGCGACGCGCTCGTGGAGGAGCTGTCGCGCCGCATGGGCTTCGCTTCCGACCGGCTCGCGGCCTCGACCCCGGGCGCGCCGGCTCCGCCCGTGTTCGCGCCCCGGCCCACGCCGCTCGCCGCGCTGCCGGGGCGCGAGCGCGGCGGCGAGGACGGGCTCGACGCCCTCCCGCTGCGGGCGCGCGTGCTCGTGCCCGCGGCGCTCGCCGTGGTCGGCATCGTGGCGACGATGGCGTTCGTGCAGCGGTTCGCGGCGCCCCGGGACCTGCCGCCGGCCGAGCGGCAGGCGGCGCGCGGCGTCGGGCCGGCGGCCCGCACCTTCCAGAGCGGGGGGACTACCGCCTTCGGCGCGCCCGTCGAGCTCACGTCCTCGCGGAAGATCGGGAGGAGGATCCAGAAGCTCAACCTCAACCTGAGCTGGTCGGCGGGCGGAGGAGCCACGCTGTCGCCCGGCCGCACCTCGAACGCCGTTTATCGGCGCCGCCGCCGCGCTCCTCGCGGGCGAGGCCCGGGAGCGCGCCGAGCCGTCGTTCCCGCACTGCCTCTGCGAGCGCGCCGACTCGCCGCTCTGGCAGCAGGGCGTGCCCATCCTCAGCGTCCTCGGATCGACCGGGCCCGACGACGGCGCCGGGGTGATCGCGCCGATCCTGCGGCGCGACCGCGCGGAGGACGACGAGGCAGCCGCGGAATCCAGCGAGAGCGGCGCGGAGCCGGGCGCGGCCGCCGCGGCGCCGGGAGAGCCCGCCGCGGACCAGGGTGACGCCGGCGCGGCGGCCAGCGACGCTGGCGGCGGGCGCGCGCGGCGGCCTGCGCGCGGCCGCTACGATTTCGAGCTCGCGGTCGTCAACAACAGCGGCGCTCCCGTGCGCGACTTCCGCGTGCTGCTCACGTTCGCGCGGCGCAACCTCCGCGGCGAGCGCGCCGGGATCACCGAGCGCGGGCTGTTCTGGGAGGGCGCGCTCGCGCCGGGGCGCGCGGTGAAGTGGCACGTCGAGGCGCCCGGGACGGAGGTCAAGATCGAGCCCGGGGTGACGGGCATGCTCGACGGCGAGACCGGGGTTGCGTCGCCGGACGCGTTCTTTCAGCTGACGCGCGCGCGCTACCGGGTGGTGCGCATCCACGCGGCGATGATGCTCGCCTGGCTCCGCGACCCGCGCGCCCGCGACGCGCTCCTGTCGCTCCTGCCCGCCGCGTCCGGGGAGGAGGAGAAGCTCGAGCGGATCCGGCGTGCGACGGCCGACGTGATCCCGTGCTCGGTCGCGGTGAAGGAGGGCCGGCTGCGCGCGTGCCTCTTCAACGGCGGCGTGGCTCCGCAGCGCGGCGTCACGCTGCGCGAGGTCGCGGCGGGCGAGGGCGGGGCGCCGCGCGCGTGGCCCATCGCGGCGACCCTGCCGGTCCACGAGGGGGTGGAGGTGACGCTGCCCCTCGAGGGGAGCGCGGCGCCCGAGGAGCTCGAGGTGGTGCCGCAGGGGCGATGAGACGATGATGGGGGGATGAAGAGAGGCTCCCGGGCCGCGCTCGCCCCGGTCGCGGCGCTCGCCGCCGCGCTGGCGCTGGTCGCCGGGGCCGGCGAGGCGGCCGCGTGGTCGCCGCTCGATCTCGAGGTCGTCCCCCGCTGGAGCGAGCTGCCGGTCCGCTACCACATCAACCACAAGACGATCCCGGCGCCGCTCTCCGGCTTCGCCGCCGCCGGCATCGAGGCCGGGTTCGCGGCCTGGTCGAGCCCTGCGTGCACCGCGTGGGCGACCGAGCTGCTCGGCGACACGGACGCCGGCTACGACTTCGACGACGGCAGGAATGTGTTCCTCTGGATCAGCGACAGCTGGCCTGCCGAGCTCGGCCAGGCCGACTCGGTCATCGCCGTCACGATGCCGGTCTGGGATGCCGACAGCGCCATTGACGACGCCGACATGGTGTTCAACGACGTGGGCTTCTGCTGGGACGACGGCGGCGAGGGCGACTGCGTCGATGTGCAGTCGATCGCCACCCACGAAGAAGGGCACTTCCTCGGGCTCGGCCACGCGAACGTGCGCGGCGCGACGATGCTGGGGACGTACCGGGGCGGCACGTCGGCGCGCACGCTCGAGGGCGACGACATCGAGGGGGTCTGCGCGCTCTACCCGATCGGCGGGACGACCGTCGCGAGCTCGGGCGGCGGCGCGGGCTGGGGCGGCGCGGCGCCGGATGCCGGGGATGGGCCGAAGAGCGGCGGCGTGAACGACGCCGAGGAACGCGACGCCGGCTGCTCGTGCTCGGGTGGCGGCCGGGTGCCGGGCGCTCCGGGAGCGCTGCCGCTCGCCGCGTTCGCCGCGCTGCTGGCGCGCCGGCGCCGGTGCGCGGGGCCGACGCCGCGCCAATGACGGCCGATGCCGCGCGGACGGCAGCTGGCGCCGCGCGAACGGCCGCCGTTCGCGCGAACGGCCGCCGGCGCCGCACGACCCGCGGCAGGGCCCGGGCCAAGAGAGCGAGCGCCGGGCGTGGTCGAGCGGACGGGCCCGCTTTACAACCCAGCGCAGCCGGGGCAAACGTCCCGCCATGCCCGAGCCGAGCACCGCAGCATTCGACGCGGAGGTCGCGCGTGCCCTCCGCTCCCTCGAGGCCGACAGCGCCGTTCCTGCCCTCGATCCGCTCGGCGATCCGGCCGGCGCGGCGCGCGCGCTCTCGGCGGAGGGCGACGGCGCGCCGCTGCTCCTCCGCGCGGCGCCTGAGCTCGGCGCGCCGCAGCGCGACAAGGACGCGCGCTTCGGCCCGGCGCCGCGCGATCCCGTCTGGCTCCGGATCGAGCGCGGCGCGAGCGCCCTCCGGCTCGCGCCGCTGCGGCTCGCGGGCGCCGGGCGGCCGCGGTCCGGGGCCGACGGCGCGGCCGGGGCAGGGGAGGGCGCGGCCGAGCCGCGCGACGCGGTGCGGGTGGAGGTGACCTCGGCGCAAGGCCCGTGCTGCACCGCCCCCTCGTGCACCCGCGAGCGGACCCACGTCGCCGCCTGGCTCGTGCTCGCCCCGCCCTCGCGCTCGCCGGCGCCCCCGCGCGCCGCGGCGGCGCAGCGCCTGCTCGTCGCCGAGGCGCAGGATCTCGATCCCGGCCCGGCGGAGGCGCTCGTCGAGTCGGTGGCGGCGCCGCTCGCGGCCGCGCTGCGCGTCCCGCTGGTCACGGCGCGCGGGACCGAGCCGCCCGGCGCGATCGAACCGCGGCCCCTCCCGGAGGCAGCGCCGGCGCCCGCGCTGACGGCCGCCGCGCTGGCGCGGTTCGCGATCCGGACCGAGGGGGAGCTCCTGGTCCTGCGGGACCACGCGAGCCAGGGGCCGCGCGGGTCCGCGACCCGCAACGCGCTCATCGGCGCCGCGCTGCTCGTCGCCGCGCTCGCCCTGTGGGTCCAGGTCATGCGGAGCGCCTCCGCGGGCGACAGCGGCATCGCGATCGGCGTCGGCAGCGCCGCCGCCCTGCTCTCGCTGGCGGGCTACGCCTTCCTCGGCGTCGCCCGGTTCTCGTCCCGGTATGCGGCGCGCTCCGCCCCGGTTGCGTCGTTCGGGCCGGGCCGCTTCGTCGTCGCCCCCTGGGTGAGCCGCACCGGCGCGATCGATCTACGCCCCGAGGGCAGGCTCGGGGCCGCCATCTCCGCCGGCGAGGTCCACGCCGTCGGCGTGCAGCCCCGCGGCGACCGCTTCGCGGTCGAGATCGACACCGACCACGGCCCCATCGACGCCCTCCTCACCGACCGCGAGGACGTCGCGCGCTACTGGTGCGACGCCATGGAGCGCGCCGTCGCTTCGGTCCGCCACCCCGGCGGCCCTTCCGCCAAGCAGCGCCTCCGCGCGCGCTCCCAGGCGCAGCAGCCCGCCGCGGCGAGCTGAGCCCTCACCTCCCCAAAAAAAATTGTCCGCCGCGGCGCCCCTCGAACGTCGCAGGGGCGAAGTCCCCGGGAAGGAGAACGATCATGAACGAATTCATGTACTTGTTCCGCGGCAGCGACGCCTCTGGCTCTCCGGCCGAGATGCAGCAGCACATGCAGCGGTGGACCGCGTGGGCGAAGGAGCTCACCGAGAAGGGGCACCTCAAGCGTCCCGGCAGCCCCCTCGAGCCCACCGGCAAGGTCGTCTAGGGCAGGCAGAAGGCGGTCGTCGACGGGCCCTTCGCCGAGGCGAAGGATGTGGTCGGCGGTTACATGCTCATCGAGGCCGAGGATCTCGCGCACGCGGTCGAGCTCTCGAAGGGTTGCCCGATCCTGGAGCGCGGTGGGAGCGTCGAGGTGCGCCCGATCTGGAAGCTGAGCCATTAGTGGATCCGGTCGACCCCGTCTTCCGGCGCGAGGCTGGGCGCATGCTCGCCACGCTGACGCGCCTCTTCGGGGTCCACAACCTCGCGCTGGCGGAGGACGTCGTGCAGGACGCCCTCTGCCGCGCGCTGGAGGGAAGTTCCAGGGGGTGCCCGAGAACCCGGCCGCCTGGCTCATGGCGGCGGCGAAGCACCGCGCGCTGGACGTCCTCCGGCGCGAGCGGACGGCGCGCACCTTCGCGCCCGAGATCGGGCGGCTGATCGAGGGGGAGCGGGCGCTCGACCCCGCGGTCGACGAGCTCTTCGGGGCGGCCGCGATCCGGGACGACCAGCTGCGCATGATGTTCTCGTGCTGCCACCCCCGGCTGCCGGAGGAGGCGCAGATCGCGCTCGTGCTCCACGTCCTCTGCGGCTTCGGCGTGAGCGAGGTCGCTGGCGCGTTCCTCGCCACCGAGGCGGCCATCGAGAAGCGCATCTCCCGGGCGAAGAAGGTGCTCGCCGGCTCGACGCGGCTGTTCGAGCTCACGGACGACGCGTTCTCTGCCCGGCTCTCGGCGGTCCGCCGCGCGCTCTACCTCCTGTTCAACGAGGGCTACCACGGCGCCTGCGCGAAGGAGGCCGTCCGGGTCGAGCTCTGCAGGGAGGCGATGCGCCTCACCGCGCTCCTCCTCGAGCACCCCCCCTCGTCGACGCCCGCCACGCACGCGCTCGCTGCGCTGATGTGCCTCCACGCGGCGCGCTTGCCCGCGCGCGTCGACGCCTCCGGCGACCTCACCTCGCTCCTCCACCAGGATCGATCGCGGTGGGATCGGCAGCTCCTGGCCGAAGGGCAACGGCTCCTCGACCTGTCGGCCGAGGGGCCGGAGCTGACCGAGTACCACGTCGAGGCCGGGATCGCGGCGGTCCACGCGCGCGCGGCCCGGCCGGAGGACACGGATTGGGGGGCGATCGTGTCGCTCTACGACACGCTGATGGCGATCCGCCCTTCGCCGGTCGTCGCCCTCAACCGCGCCATCGCCGTCGCGCAGCACGAGGGGCCGGAGCGCGGGCTCGAGGAGATCGGCGCCATCGAGGGCCGCGATCGCCTCGCCGCGTATCCGTTCTATTTCGCGGCGCTCGGCGAGCTGGAGCTCCGTCGCGGCAGGCGCGAGATCGCGAGCCAGCACCTGCGGGAAGCGCTCGCGCTCGCCCGCAACGCCATGGAGCGCCGGTTCTTCGAACGACGTCTGGGGGCGTGCGGCGACGGGGCTCCCTGACGCGTCCATTCAGCGCGGCGTTCCGCGGCACCGGCCCTGTGGCACATACTGGCGGATGCCAAGATGTGTCAGGCGGCCCGATCGGGCGGAGGCTGAATCGGCATTTAAAAATGAATTCGCGCGGATTCGTCGAGAGGGACGAGACGGCGCGCGGATTGCTCGGGGAGGGAGCAAGGCGTCGGCTTCGACATGAAAGGACTTGCCCGTGCCCATCCACTTCCCCTCTCTCGTCCCCTGTGGCTCCTGCGGCTGCCACGCGCGCGCCAGCGAGAGCGAGTGCCCGCACTGCGGCGCAGCCATGCGCGCGCCGGACGGCGCTGTCCCGCGCACGAAAATGGCCGTGCTCATGGGTCTGACGGCCGCGTTGTTCCAGCCGCTCGCCTGCGCCGGCGAGGTCGTCGACGAGCGAGATCAAGGCAGCTCCAGCGGCTCGAGCTCCGGCGGCGACATCGCGGTCGCGGGGGCGTACGGCGGCAGCCCCTCGGTCGGCTCCGCCGGGGGCGCGAACCCCACGGGCGGGCCAGGGGGCTTCGGCGGCGACATCGCGGTCACGGGGGCGTACGGCGGCGCCCCCTCGGTCGGCGCCGTCGGGGGCGCGGACCCGACGGGTGGGCCAGGGGGCTTCGGCGGCGATATCGGCGTCGGGGGAGCGGACGGCGGCGGATCCTCGGTCGGCGAGGTCGGGGGGGCGGACCCGACGGGCGGGACAGGGGGCTCCGGCGGCGAGGTCGGCGTCGGGGGAGCGGGCGGCGGCGGATCCTCGGTCGGCGCGGGCGGATCGGGAGGGTGAGCCGATGATCGAGCCGACCGAGATCCCCGTCCGCGCGCTCATGCCTGCGGACTTGATGGAAGCGAAGCCGATCTACGCGGTCTGGGAGCTCACGATGAAGTGCGACCAGCCGTGCCAGCACTGCGGCTCGCGCGCCGGCGCCGCGCGCGACGCGGAGCTCTCGACCGAGGAGGTGCTAGAGGTGGCCGCGAGCCTGGCGCGGCTGGGCTGCCGCGAGGTCGCGCTCATCGGAGGCGAGGCGTACCTGCGCGAGGATCTCGCGGAGATCGTCTCGTTCCTCGCGCGCAGCGGCATGCGCGTCATCATGCAGACGGGCGGGCGAGCGTTCACGGCCGAGCGGGCGAAGGCGCTCCGCGCCGCAGGGCTCACCGGGCTCGGGGTCTCGGTCGACGGGCCGGCGCACATCCATGACGAGCTGCGCGGCAACGTGGGCAGCCACGCGGCCGCCATCCGCGCGCTCGACAACGCCCGCGCCGCCGGGCTGATCACGACCGCCAACACCCAGATCAACCGCCTCAACGCGCACCTCTTGCGCGAGACGTGCGCCGAGCTGCGCTCGCACGGGATCCAGACGTGGCAGGTGCAGATCACCGTGCCGATGGGGCGCGCGGCCGACCATCCGGAGTGGATCCTCGAGCCGTGGCGCGTTGTCGAGGTCATCGACACCCTCGCCGCCATCCAGCGGGAGGCGCTCGAGACGCACGTGTCGGGCGTGCCGTTCAACGTGTTCGCGAACAACAACATCGGCTACTTCGGCCCGCACGAGCAGCTCCTGCGGTCGAGGCCCGGCGGCGGCGACGCGCACTGGCGCGGCTGTCGCGGCGGCATCAACGCGATCGGCATCGAGTCCGACGGCACCGTGAAGGCGTGTCCGTCGGTCCCGACCGTGCCCTACGCCGGGGGCAACGTGCGCGAGCGCGGCCTGGAGCACATCTGGGAGGGCTCGGCGGAGGTCCGGTTCGCGCGCGATCGCGACGCGAGCGAGCTCTGGGGTCACTGCGCGACGTGCTACTACGCGGACGAGTGCCGCGCGGGGTGCTCGTGGACCGCGCACTGCACGCTCGGCAGGCGCGGGAACAATCCGTTCTGCTACCACCGCGTGACGCAGCTCAAGAGGCGGGGCATCCGCGAGCGGCTCGTCATGAAGCAGCGGGCGCCGCACGTGCCGTACGACCACGGCGTCTTCGAGCTGGTCGAGGAGGCGTGGGACGCGCCGCCCCCGCCGCCGCCCGAGCCGGTGGTGCCGAGGAACGCGCGCCGGCGGCTGGCGGTTGTTTAAGGCCGTAGAGGTTTGTGCGGCGTCGTGGGGGGGGCGCCCGGCGGCGCCAACCCGGCGGCCTCAACCCGGGTCGGCGCCGCGAGCGACCTCAACCCGGGTCGGTGCCCGGCGGCCTCAACCCGGGTCGGCGCCGCGAGCGACCTCAACCCGGGTCGGTGCCCGGCGGCCTCAACCCGGGTCGGCGCCGCGAGCGACCTCAACCCGGGTCGGTGCCCGGCGGCCTCAACCCGGGTCGGCGCCGCGAGCGACCTCAACCGCGCCGCGAGCGACCTCAACCCGGGTCGGTGCCCGGCGGCCTCAACCCGGGTCGGCGCCGCGAGCGACCTCAACCCGGGTCGGTGCCCGGCGGCCTCAACCCGGGTCGGCGCCGCGAGCGACCTCAACCCCGCCGCGAGCGACCTCAACCCGGGTCGGTTCCCGGCGGCCTCAACCCGGGTCGGCGCCGCGAGCGACCTCAACCCGGGTCGGTGCCCGGCGGCCTCAACCCGGGTCGGCGCCGCGAGCGACCTCAACCCGGGTCGGTGCCCGGCGGCCTCAACCCGGGTCGGCGCCGCGAGCGACCTCAACCCGGGTCGGTGCCCGGCGGCCTCAACCCGGGTCGGCGCCGCGAGCGACCTCAACCCGGGTCGGTGCCCGGCGGCCTCAACCCGGGTCGGCACCGGACTCATCCATCCCTTGCCCATCTTCCGCTTCCATGTAATGAACACGTTCAGTGAACGCGTTCGCTCAAAAGCCAGGCCGTCGCGAAGCCCAGAAGGACGCCACGCGCGCCCGGATCCTCGAGACCGCGCGCGACCACTTCGAGCGCCACGGCTTCGAGGCGGCGAACGTCCGCGCCATCGCCGCGGATGCGGGTGTTGCCGCGGGCACGGTCCTCCTCCACTTCGCCGACAAGCGCGACCTGCTCCACGCCGCCCTCTTCGACGACCTCGCCGCCACCGCGGCCGAGGCCGTCCGCGACGAGGCGCCCGGCCCCCTCGAGCAGCGGCTCCACCGCCTCGGGGCCGCGTTCTTCGCGTACTACGCCCGCCGCCCGGCGCTGTCGAAGACCCTGCTCCGCGAGGCGCTGTTCGCCGACCCCCCGTGGCAAGCGCGCTTCACCGAGCAGATCGCCGCCGTGCACGGCCGCGTCGTCGAGCTCTTCAACGCCGCCCGCGCGCAGGGTGAGGTCGCCGACGACGCCGACCCCGCGCTCTTCGGCGTCGCGTTCTTCTCCTTCTATTACTTCGCGCTGATCGCGTGGGTCCAGGGCGCGCACCCGTCGCCCGTCGCCCTCCTCGATCGGCTCGTCGCTCAGCACCTCTGCGGCCTCCGCCCCGCAGCCAACGACAGGAGGGCTCGATGACGTCATCCATCATCTTTCGCAGTCCAGAGGCGCGCGCGCGCATCGCCACGTGGTTCGAACGCTTCCGCGAAAAGGCCCCGGTCCCGACCCGCGCGCGCGAGGTCTCGACCCGCTTCGGCGCGACGCACGTCCTCGTCGCCGGCCCCGAGCACGCCCCGCCGCTCGTGTGCGTGCACGGCGCGATGGCCAGCTCCGCGCACCTCTTGCCCGAGCTCGGCCCGCTCCTCACGCGCTTCCGCGTCCACGCCGTCGACGTGATCGGCCAATCCGTCAAGAGCGCCGACGTCCGCGTCCCGGTCGACGGCCCCGCCTACGCCGAGTGGCTCACCGACGTCCTCGACGCGCTCGGGCTCCCGCGCGCCCACCTCCTCGGCGTGAGCTGGGGCGGCTTCGTTGCCCTGCGCATGGCCGAGGTCGCGCCTGCCCGCATCGACCGGCTCGTCCTGATCGTGCCCGGCGGCGTCGTGTCCGGCCCGGTATGGCGGGGCCTCACGCGCGTGGCCATCCCCATGGCCCTCTACCGCGCGTTCCCCACCGAGGACCGGCTCGCGCGCCTCGTCTCCGGGCTGTTCACCACGCACGACGCCATGTGGGGCCCCTACTTCGGCGACGCGGTGCGGAGCTACCGTCTCGACATGCGGATCCCGCCGCTCGCCACGCCGGAGGCCCTCGCCGGCTTCACGCGGCCCGCGCTCGTGTTCGGCGCCGCCGACGACGTGAGCTTCCCCGGCGCGAAGCTGCTCGCGCGCGCGAAGGTGCTCCTTCCGCGCGCCGAGACCGAGCTGCTCGAGGGGTGCCGCCACTCGCCGCCCACCGACGATGCCTTCCGCGCGCGGCTCGGCGGCCGCATCGCGCGCTTCCTCGAGCCCGACGCCGCGGCGCCCTTCGCGTCGCCCGGGCTCGCCTCTCCGCCCGCGTGACCTTCCGCCGCGCGCCTGCCGCCGCGCCCCGGCGCACATGCCGCGCGCCCCGGCCGGCGCGCGCCCCTCGGCGCTCCTCGGCGCTCCTCGCCGGCACCTCAGTGCCCCGACACGTCGTCGACCTGCGCGAAGGCCTCGACGAGGCGCTCGCGGGCCCGCGCCGACAGCGGCGGCGCCTCGATCGACCGCACGTTCTCCAGCAGGTGCTCCACGCTGCTCGTCCCCGACAGGATCACGTGCGCGCCGGGCTCGTCCCTGCAGAAGCGGTACGCCGCGTCCGGGAGCGACGCGACGTCCTCCCCCACGAGCAGGCGATCCAGCCCTTCGTCGGCGAGCGCTCGCGCCACCTTGCCCCGCGCCGCAAGGTCGGCGAGCAGCTCCCTCAGCCGCTCGGGCCGGCTCAGCGCGCGCCGGACCGCGAACATGATCAGCGTCCCGATGTCCTTCGCCCGCGTCAGCGGGAAGACCCGCTCGCGCGCCGACTGGTTCAGGAGGTTGAACCCGACCATCACCACGTCCCAGAGGTCGTCGCGGAGCGCCTGCGCCAGCATCGCGTGCGTCGGATCGGCGGCGAACGCCTCCGTGATGCCGAGGAAGCGGATCTTGCCCTGCTCGCGCAGGCGCAGCAGCACGGGGACGATCCGCTCCCGCAGGTCGGCGTACCGGTCCGGGAGCACGCCGTGCAAGTGGTAGACGTCGACGTGATCCGTGCCGAGCCGCTCTAGGCTCGCGTGCAGCGACGACACCACGTCTTCCGGCCGGAGGGGCGCGTCGAGGCGCGTCGTCTTCTTCGTCGAGAGCACCACGCGATCGCGCGGCACCTCGCGGAGCGCCTTGCCGATGAGCTCCTCGGTCCCGTACGCCTCCGCCGTGTCGATGAAGCTCACGCCGCGCTCGATGGCCGCGCGGACGAGCCGGAGCGACTCGGCCTCGGCGACGCGCCCCGACCCGAGCCGGCTGTCGCCGCCCGCGCCCAGGCCGAGCACGCTGACCGCAAGGCCGGTCCGCCCCAGGATGATGCGATTCACGTGGTCCTCTCTCTCTGTTCGATGAACGGTGCTCTCCCCGGCGCGAGGCGCCCGCCGGCCGGGGCTCACTCCTTCGGGGCGACCTTCCACGACGTGAAGCGCCGCTCGACGCGCATGAGCAGGTGATTGAACGTCAGCCCGAGCGCCGTGATCGTCAGGATGCCGACATACATGCTCGGGATCTGGAAGTTGTATTGCGCGTAGATGATCAGGTATCCGAGCCCCGCCTTGGCCCCGATCATCTCCGCCGCGACGAGCACGAGCAGCGAGTAGGCGCCCGCCAGCCGGATGCCCACGAAGATCGTCGGGATCGCCGCCGGCAGGATGACCTTGCGGAACAGCTGGATCGGAGACAGCCCCATCGTCCGCGCCGACTTCACGAGCAGCGGATCGACCCCGCGCACCCCGCTGATCGTGTTGAGCAAGATCGGCCAGGTGCACGAGTAGATGACCAGCGCGATCTTCGAGGCCTCGCCGATCCCGAGCAGCAGGAGGAACACGGGCAAGAGCGCGAGCGCCGCGGTGTTGCGCAGCACCTCGAGCAGCGGGTTGATCGCGTCCGCCACGGCCTTGTACCACCCGATCGCGAGCCCGAGCGGCACGCCCACCAGGATCGCCAGCGAGAAGCCGGTGAGGGAGCGCGACAGGCTCGCCTTGATATGGCTCAGGAGCTGCCCGTTCTGGAGGAGCTGCCAGCCGGTCGCCAGCACCTCGGACAGCGGCGGCAAGAACGCCGCCTCCACGAGCCCGACCCGCGGCGCCGTCTCCCACAGCGCGGCGACGAGGAGCAGGATCCCGGAGCGCGCGGCCGCGCGGCCGAGCCACCTCCCCACCTCGGTCACGAGCTGCGCCTGCTGCGGCTCCTCGGGCAGCGCGATCGACTGCGGGACGCTAGCCATTGACCGCCACCACGCCCGCAACGGCGCGCCCCTCCGCCGCGCGCTTCTGCTTCTTGAGCCGCTCCTGCTCCTCGGCCTTCAGCACCTCCTCGCGCAGGAGCGCCCAGATCTCGTGCCGCAGCCTGCCGAACTCCGGCGTCGACCGCGCGTCCTCGTAGCCCCGGATCTCCTCGGGGATCTCGATGATCCGCTTCACGCGGCCGGGCCGGGACGTCATGATCGCGACCCGCTGCCCCAGGTACACCGCCTCGTCGATGCTGTGCGTGATGAAGAGGATCGTCTTGCGCGACCTCTCCCAGATCCGGAGCAGCTCCTCCTGCAGCGACTCGCGCGTCTGCGCGTCCAGCGCCGCGAACGGCTCGTCCATCATCAGCACCTCCGGGTCGTACGCGAGGCTCCTGGCGATGGCCACGCGCTGCTTCATGCCGCCCGACAGCTCGTGCGGATACCGGTCCTCGAAGCCGGAGAGGCTGACGAGCTCCAGGTAGCGCTGGGCGATCTCCTTGCGCTGGCTCTCCGGGACGCCCTTGGCCTCGAGGCCGAACTCGACGTTCCCGCGCGCCGTCCGCCACGGGAAGAGCGCGTATTGCTGGAACACGATGCCCCGGTCGAGGGCCGGTCCCGTGATCGGCTTGCCGTCGAGCAGGAGCTTCCCGCTGGACGGCTTCGACAGCCCGCCGAGGAGATCGATGAGCGTCGATTTGCCGCACCCGCTCGGCCCGACGAGGACCAGGAGCTCTCCCGCCCTCACGTCGAGGCAGAGATCCTCGATGGCCGTGAACCGGGCGTCCTCCTTCGAGCCGGCGGGCCCCTTGACGGCGAACGTCTTGCTCACGCTCTGGAACTGAATCTTGCTCATGGCTCCTCCTGCGGCCGCGCGGGGACGGACGAAGACGTGATCCGAAAGTCAAGCCCAACCAGCATGGAACGACCGCAACTCCCGCGACGTGGCGCGCCGTCACCCTGGGATGTGCTCCTCCAGGCGTGCCGCTGGGCGCCCTCATCGACCGTGCCGGAGACGCAGAGCACGCGACGTACCAACCGCCCGCCGCCCTACGAGACGCAAATCCGCTATAGCAGAGAGCCGCCTGCTGCTGGTGCAGCAGGCGCTGCGCCGGCGGTGTTGCTACGGCAGCAGTGGAGCCGCCCGGAGCGGATCGGCCGGCGCGGGGCGTAGCCCCAAGGACGGAAGCGATCTCGACGACCGGCGAGCGTTCAGGGTAGTTTTTCGGTGTACATGACCGTCTCCACCGCGTTGCCGGAAGAAGTCGAGGACGAACGTCTTGCTCGCGGGCGCGCCCGCCTCCTCCAGCGAGCGCCGCTTGCGATCGTCCAGTACGGCGCGGATCTCACGCTCGAGGACTGGAACGGGGCGGCCGAGCGCCTGTTCGGCCATGCGCGGCGCGCCGCGCTCGGCCGGCGCGTCGACGAGCTGTTGCCGGCGTCCGGCGACCCTGAGGCGTGGCGGCGGCTGCTGGCGGAGGACGGCGCGGCGCCGCGGGTCTTTCGGCACGTCACCAGGGGTGGTGTCGCGGCGCACGTCGAGTGGCGGCACGAGCGCCTCCTCGACGAGCGCGGGGAGGTCGTCGGTGTCGGGGTGTTCGGGCACGACGTGACGGAGCGGGTCGAGCAGATCCGCCGCTACGAGCAGAAGGAGCTGGTCCTGCGGACCGTCGCGCAGACGCTGCCGATCATCATCTGGGCGATCGATCGCGAGGGGGTCTTCACGTTCCACGAGGGCAGCGGGATCGCGAACGCGGGGCTCCAGGAGGGCGAGCACGTCGGCAAGAACGTGTTCGAGATCTACGCCGGCAGCGACGGCATCGACATGCTCCGGCGGGCGCTCGCGGGCGAGGCGAGCCATTCGCTCAACTCGACGCACGGGGTGTTCTGGGAGAACTGGGAGATCCCGGTCCGCGACGAGCGCGGAGAGGTGTACGGGGTCGTCGGTCTCACCCTCGATGTCAGCCAGGCGAAGAACACGGAGCAGGAGCTCCGGACCAAGCTGGAGCTCATCGAGCGGCAACAGCAGGTCATCCGCGATCTGTCGACGCCCATCATCCAGGTGTGGGACGGCATCTTGACGCTGCCGATGATCGGGGTGCTCGACAGCCAGCGGACCGCGGAGGTGATGGACACGCTCCTCGAGGCGATCTCGCGGATGGGCGCGCGGTATGCGATCCTCGATCTCACCGGCGTCGACATGGTGGACACGAAGACGGCGAGCTACCTCCTCGATCTGGTCGGGGCGATCCGGCTCCTCGGCGCCGAGGGCATCGTCACGGGCATCCGTTCGAACGTCGCCCAGACCATCGTGAGCCTCGGCCTCGATCTGAAGAGCATCACGACCCTCGGGAACCTCCGCGCCGCGCTTCAGCACTGCATCCGTCAGATGAGCAAGGAGCGCGCGGCCGGCGCGACGCAGACCGCGCCCGAGCGCCGATAACGGCGCTTCCAATCTCAGATTGTGAGAGACGGAGGACGGTGTCTCCGTCCCAACCGAGACCCGCTCTAGCGCGCCGTCCTCTCTTTCTTCGCCCCGCCTTCGCCCAGCGCCTTGGCCAGCGTCTCCACGAAGACACGGACCGCCGCCCGCGCGGGCGCCGCGTACACCGCGAAGATGGCGCGCTTCGACGCGCCGTACTCCGGCAGCACGCGCCGCAGCGCGCCGCTCTCGAGGTGCTCCTCTACGACGTAATCAGGCAGGTTGGCCAGCCCGATCCCCGCGACCGCGGCGTCGCGCAGCGTCAGCGTGTCGCTGGAGCGGAGCGTGCCGCTCACCTGGATGACGCGCTCCCCCTCGGGACCCACGAGCGTCCACCGCGGCACTGGCTCCATGTTGTGCGTGATGCAGTCGTGATCGGCCAGGTCCTCCAGGCGCCGCGGCGTCCCGTGGCGCCGCAGGTAACGCGGGCTCGCGCAGAGCACGCGCCGATCGTCGGCGAGCCGCCGCGCGACCAGCGACGCCGGCGAGATCTCCGCAGCCTGGCGCACCGCCACGTCGACGCGCTCGGCCACCAGATCGACGATGCGATCGGTGATGTCGAGATCGATCCGGAGCTCCGGGTACTTCGCGCGGCAGGCCAGCACGGCGGGCGCGACGCGGATCGTGCCTAAAATCGTGGGCGCCGAGATGCGCAGGGTCCCGCGCGGCGTCCCGTCGAGATCCGCGACCGCGCGCTGCGCCTCCTCGACGTCCGCGAGGATCCTGCCCGCGCGCTCGGCGTAGAGGTCCCCCGCCTCCGTGAGGCTCACGCGGCGCGTGGTCCGCCGGAGGAGCTGCACCCGCAGGCGCTCCTCCAGCCGCGCGACCTGCTTGCTGACCGACGACGACGTGAGCCCGAGCGCCCTCGCCGCCGCCGAGAAGCTCTGCAGCCGCGCGACCTCCAGGAACGCCCTCATCTCGCCCAGATCACCGACCGCCGGCTCCATCTCATTCGTTCCTTCCGCGACGCAATCCTCGTCGGCAGACCAGGATTATCACGAGCATGCGCCGGATCTAGCTTTCCTGGAGCGCGAGGCCGCCGCCTCGCCGCGAAGGAGGATCCCATGCTTACGCAGGCTCGCGGGCACACCGGAGTCGCGCTGCTGCTCTTCATCCTGACCTCCGCCTTGACCGCGGATCAGCTGGCCGCGCCGCCCCCGGCGCAGGGCGGGCCGACCACGCTGCGGGCGCTGTACGGCCTCGAGCCGGTCGACCGGCTCCACCGGGCGCGCACGGCGCTCGTGCTCGTCGACCTCCAGGAGGAGCTCTTCTCGGGCGGCCTCACGCTGCCGGACGCC
Organism: Sorangium cellulosum So0157-2; assembly: GCF_000418325.1. Taxonomy (GTDB): domain Bacteria; phylum Myxococcota_A; class Polyangia; order Polyangiales; family Polyangiaceae; genus Sorangium; species Sorangium cellulosum_D. The sequence continues at coordinate 8,130,073 of NC_021658.1, read as the reverse complement.
CGGGCGGCGCTCGAGAAGGCGACACGCCTGCTCGCCTGGGCCCGGGAGAACGGGATCACGGTCGCGCACGTGCGGAACATCGCCCCGAACGGCGCGCGGCTCTTCGCCGAGGGCAGCCCGCGCGCCGACTTCGTCCCCGCGGCGCGGCCGCGCGCCGGAGAGATCGTGATCACAAAATCGATGGCCGGGGGCTTCACGAAGACCGAGCTCGACGCCGAGCTCCGCCGCCGCGGCGTCGACACCATCGTCGTGAGCGGCCTCATGACCCACCTCGCCGTCGACTCGACGGCGCGGGACGGGCTCGTGCTCGGCTACCGCGTCCTGCTCCCGAGCGACGCGTCGGCGAGCCGCGATCTACCCGCCGTCCAGGGCGCGCGAGGCGCTCGCCTCGTCGACCACCGCACCCTGCACGAGGTCTCGCTCGCGGCGCTGGCCGATCGCTTCGCCGACGTGCTGCCGACCGAGGCCGTCCTCGCGCTGCCGCTCCACGACGGCGCGAGGTGAGCGCGCCGGCCCGCCCCTCGGCGCCGGCTCACGCCACGCGATCGATCGCCCCCTGAATGCCCTCCTGCTTGGAACAGTGCGCGCAGCAGTAGAACGCCCCGCCGGCCTCGACGCCGTGCCCCACGATCCGACAGGCGCAGTGGGCGCACACGGGCGCGAGCTTGTGAATCGCGCACTCGAAGCAGTCGAAGGTGTAGGTCGCGCCGCCCACCATGATCTGGAAGGCCTTGTCGTAGCTGTTACCGCAGCAATCACACGTGTTCATGGGGACCTCTCGACGGTTACGGGATGACGTTGCGCCGCGATTCGAGCTCAGCCGCCGATCGCGATCACGCCGGGCTCCTTCGGCGGCTGCCCCGGCGCCGGCGGGTCCTCGATCTCCGGGGTCGGCTCTCCGGGCGCGGGAGGAGGCGGCGGGGGATCCCGCCGCGCCGGCTCGCCCGGATCGGGGTCGCGCCGCGGAGGCTCGCCCGGCGCGGGATCCTGCACCGGCGGGCCCTGCTCGGGATCGCCGACCGGCGCGGGGCTGGGTGTTCCTCGGGACGGGGGGGCGTTCACCGACATGCAGGGTCCTTTCCTGGCGCGCGCTTCGTGGATCGCTGAGCTCGCATCGCCGCGGCGCGGACAAGGCTGCATGAACCGCGCCACGCGCGCATCCGAGCGGAGCGCCTCGACGGGCGACGCGGTGCGCTCACCGCGCTTCGCCGTGGGGGGAAAGGCGCGCATTCCTGTCACACTGAGGCGCCGTTGCGTGGATGAGGCAGGTTGGCGAGCGGCCGCGAGCGGACCGGTGCCGCCGGGCGGGCGGCCTCACGCCGGCGACCGAGGGCGCTTCACTTCGGGAGGAAGTCGAGGATCTGCCCGAGCGCCTTGGTGAGGCTCGCGGCCTCCAGCACGTCGGGCAGCACGAGCACGCCGAGCACGCTGAGGCCGATGCCCATCAGCGAGCCCCCGGCGATCACGCCCGCGCAGATCGCCTCGGTGTTCTCGGCGGCGAGCGCGTACCAGGGCCGCTCGACCGGCGGGGCGGGCGCCCCGCCCGGCTCGGTCTCGCTCAGCCGCGACTCGCGCTCGCGCGCCCTGTGCCAGCCCGCGGCGCGCCGCTCGATCAGCCAGAAGAGGAACGAGCCGAGGAACATCGACCAGATGTCGGTGAAGTTGAGGATGAACGCGAGCCCGAGGGCGACCGCGGAGAGGGGGAATCGGTTCTTCGTGAGCTGCTTCGTGACCTCGACGAGGATCCCGACGATCGCCCCGACCACCACCGCGGACTTGGCCGTCGGGTGGAGGAAGTCGAGCCCCTTCATCAGCACCTCGGCGACGGCCTTCCACGTGAGCGCGCTCGGGACCGGCAGCTGCTCTGTCCCGTAACGGCTGATGTCCCCCTGGATGAGCACGAGATACCAGATGGGCACCGAGAGCACGAGCCCCGCGACCGTCCCGAGCACGTGCCCCATCGCCTGGTGGCGCGGCTTGCCGCCGAGCATGTAGCCCGGCTTGATATCCATCAAGAGGTTCGCGGTGTTGCTCGCGACCTCGGCCGTGACCCCGGCCGTCATCAGGTTCGTCGTGATGTTCTTCGGCGCGAGGACGCCATAGGTGAGCTGCGTCAGCTTGCCGAGCGCCCCGGTCGGGGTGATCGCCGTGATGCCCGTCGAGTTCACGGCGATGAGCGAGAAGACGAACACGAGCGGGACCGCGATGATCCCGAGCCACCAGGCGATGCCGAACCAGAGCTGCCCGAGCACGACGACGACCAGGCCGACGACGGGCACGCCGATGATCGACAGCTTCACCGGCAGCTCGATGTCCGCGAGCACGTCCCTCGCCCCGCCCTTCCTGGAGAGGCCCCGGAACGCGTCGAGGATCACCTTGGGCTTGGAGAAGAAGGCATAAAGCGACGACGTGGTCATGCACGCGACGCCGCCCCAGAGCGCCCAGATCGTGATCTGCCCGAACCCGTAATGGCCGTTCCGCGGCAGGATGATCCCGTGCTGGATCAAGAGGGGGGCCAGGATCCAGTAGTTGAGGATGCCGCCGAGGAGGAGCGACGCGCCGGTCCGGATCCCCATCAGGCCGCCCGTGGCGACGAAGATGATGCTCGTATCGAAGCGGATCGTGAGCTCGTTCAGGGGGATGCCCCGGAGGGCCGGCGAGAGGCCCCATCGCTTGAGCAGCTCGGCGAACCAGCCGTGATAGAAGACCTCGTCGTAATAATGGGGGATGCTCTTCAAGGCGAAGAGCGCGCGCATCACCTTGTCGTCGCGGAGGAGCTCGAGCAGGGCGCTCGCGAGGCCGCCGCCGAGGAGGAGCTTCGCCTTGAAGAGGCCCTCCTTCTCGTCGCTCTCGTGCAGCGCGTCCATGACCACGCCGGCGGCCATGCCCTCGGGGAAGGGGAGCTGCTCGTCGTTGATGAAGCGCTTCTTCATCGGGAACGCGAACAGCACGCCGAGGATCGCGAGGATGAACATCCAGACCATCGCCCGGCCCATGGGGATGATCGTGGTCGTGACCATCGAATAGGCCGCGAGGCTCGTGAAGAGCGGCGCGTTCATGTATCCGGCCGACGTCGCGATGGACTGCATCGCGTTGTTCTCGAGCACGGTCATGTCGCTCCCGAGGCCGAGCCGGGAGAGGACCTTGAAGAGCCCGAAGGCCAGGATCACGCTCGTGATGCCGACGCCGAGAGACCAGCCGGTGCGCGCGCCGATGTACAGGTTCGTGAGCGAGAGGAAGGCGCCGAGGAGCATGCCCGTGATCCCGGAACGCCACGTGAGCTGCGGCATGTCGCCGCGGTAGACGTTCTTCAACCACCATGTGTCCTTCTCTTCGAGGGACATGGTGTGGACCTGCTCGGGCGTGAGCTGCTTGATGGCCATCCGGCGACCTCCGCGCACCTTGTACCATGGTGAGCGACGCGCCGTGCAGGCCTTCGGCGAGCGCCGGCGCGCCCGCGCGCCTGGCGTGGAGTCAGGGAAACCCCGAGAGTGACGGAATTGCTGGCCTCGTGTCGCGGCCCGCGCCGCAGAGCGGCGGTCGCCCGCACAGGAGACGGGCCCAGATCGGCGTTTTCGGCGCGCAGGCGTACTCCAGTACGCCGAGCAGTGCGACCGGCATGACCCACAGGCAGGAGGTGCAAGTCCAGACCCGGGGCCCTGACGGAGGGAACCCGACACCGAGGAGGCAAGGGCGCTGGCCGCACGGCCTTGAACCCGCGAGGGGGCGTCTGGTGGAAGCTGTAGGTGCACGACCGTGTCGAGCGAGAGCGAAGCGCCGTGAGGCGTCTGCGCCGGGTGAGCCGGCTGCCAGCGGTGAAGCCCGATCTCCGTCGGAGGCGCAGGCGTAGGGGCGACGGGATGGTCGTGAAGACTGTGGGGACTTACCCGGTGAGATCTGCCGGGTTCCGCGCGAGCGGTAGCCCGTAGGACGGAAGGACGAAAGGTCATGGCCCGGCAGAAGTCAGAGGACCGCATGGTACCGAAGAGCCGTCGAAAGGCGGCCGTAACCCGGCGGGGCGACCTGCTCGGGGGAGGGAAGGCGGTCCCGGTCAACGAACGGACGGGGCAGCTTGGGATGCGCTTCGGGACAGCCGAAGACCTGCCGGCGCGAGCCGGAAGGGCCGACGGCGTTGCGGACATGGGCCGACCCGTGGCTGCGACGCGCGCGGTGCCGAAGCCGAGGCGCAAGAAGAAGACAGCCACGTCGGCGACGATGGAAGAGGTGACGGAACGACTGCGGGAGGCGTTCGAGAAGGTGGCGTCGAACAACGGAGCCCCCGGCCCCGACCGGCAGAGCATCGAGCAAGTGCGCGAGCACCTGCCCAGGCTGCTGCCGGAGCTGAGCGCGGCCCTGCTTGCGGGAACGTACGTGCCCGGAGACATCCGGCGCGTGTGGCTCCCCAAGCCGGGAGGCGGTGAGCGTGGGCTGGGGATCCCCAACGTGGTGGATCGCGTGGTCCAGGAAGCCGTACGGCAGGTGCTCGAGCCGCTGTACGAGCCGACATTCCACGAGAGCAGCCACGGCTTTCGGCCCGGCCGGAGCTGCCACACCGCGATCGCCCAGGCCCGAGGCTACGTGGAAGAGGGCTACGAGTGGGTCGTGGACCTCGATCTGGAGAAGTTCTTCGATCGAGTCCACCACCAGCGGCTCATGGCGCGGCTTGCCCAGCGCGTCACGGACCGCCGGCTGCTCGTGGTCATCGGCCGCATGCTCAAGGCACGGGTGGTCATGCCGGACGGCGTGGCGGTGAGCACGGACGAGGGGGTCCCGCAAGGCGGCCCGCTCTCGCCGCTGCTCAGCAACATCGTGCTGGACGAGCTCGACCAGGAGCTTGCCCGGCGCGGGCACCGCTTCGTGCGCTACGCGGACGACTGCAACATCTACGTCGGTAGCGAGCAAGCGGGGCGACGGGTCATGGCGAGCGTGGTGAGCTTCATCGAGAGGCGGCTGCGCCTGAAGGTGAACGCCGCCAAGAGCGCCGTAGCCCGTCCCGAGGAACGGCACTTCGTTGGCTTCCGTCTGCGGCGCGAGCCGCTCGACGGCGAGGTCGAGGTGCTGCTGTCGAAGCGCTCCAAGGAACGCGTCGACGCCGCCATCCGCGAGCTGACGCCGAGAAACTGGGGAGGCTCGCTGAGAGCCTGCATCCTCCAGCTCAACGCGTTTCTGCTCGGATGGCTCGGCTTCTTCGGCATCTGCACGGCAGGGATCAAGCAGACGCTCGAGGGGCTGGACGCGCATGCGCGGCGCCGGCTGCGCGCGATCCAGCTCGCGCACTGGAAGACCAAGCGCACGATCGTAGGGAAACTGATTCGGCTGGGGGTGAAGCCTCGCACGGCGTGGCGCAACGTCTACGGGGGCCGCAAGTCCCGGTGGGCGCTGAGCCACTCGCCGGTGGTCGACCGAGGGCTCCGCAACGCGTACTTCGCCGAACGGGGGCTCGTGTCGCTCACGGAGCAGTGGGAGGTCCACGCCCGGCGCACCGTCGCCCCGGTGCAGCTGATGCTGCCGCTGGGATAGGAGAGGTCGTGAACCGGCCGGCGGCGGGGGTCGCAACCCGCCGTCCCGAAGAGCCGGATGTGAACGGCACTCGTCCGGTTCTGTGAGAGGCGCCCCCCGGCAACGGGGGGCGCCTACTCGATCCGAAAACGTCGAGATGGGCCCGTATCCGAAGCGGGCGCCCGCCGCTCTAGTCGTCTCGGCCGCTGCCGGCGAATCCGTCTTCCCGGCGGGCGAAGAGCACGTTGAACGTGGTGAGCGTCCCGTAACAGCCGGTGATGTACGCCTGGAGCTGCACCTTCTCTGCGTCGCTCAGCCCCTCGTGCGCGTTGATCTTCTGCTCCAGCACGCGGAGCTTGTCGCGGAGCATGACGATCTTGTGGAAGAACACGTCGAGCGGGATGCGCTTCTCGGCCGTGCCCTCCTTGCCCGGCCGGAGGACGATCTCCCCGCCTTCCCAGCGGCCGCCCATCTCCGCGCGGCCGACGCCGAGCTCCTCGGACAGCACCTCGCGCAGCACACGACGGAACTCGTCGATATCCATGTCGATGTCGATCTCCCTTGGCAGCGGCGGACGGAAGGGCTGCGGCGCGGCGCCGGCCCGGCGCTCCGGCGGCGGCGCCGCGGTCGGCCGGGACCTGCCGCCCGAGCCGCGCGGCTGGCCCGCGGCCCGCGGGGGCGGCGGCGGCGGCGGCGCGCCCTTGGCGCGGTAGCGGGCGCACGTCGCCGTCGCCTTGACCGGCGGCGGATACACCTCGAGGGCGCACTCGCCGACGCGACCGCGCGCTGGATCCTCATGCACCCGGGTGTATGCCGCGCAGCTTCCGCACCGGCCTGCGTAATCGTTCACCGCGGCGCCACTCTACCAGCTTTGCCGGAACTGGGGGGCGCATTGTCGGCGCGCGGCCGCGTCGAGGCCGAAAGCGGCGGCGCGACGGCCCGGCCGGAGCGCGCGCGCCGCCCGGGCCGCCCGCCCCGCTCCCGCCGCGGGCCCACCTCGCGCGCCGCCCGCCGGCCCGTCGCGCCGCGCAGCCTCGTCGCCCGCTCGGCCATGCCGGGCGAGCTCATCCACGATCGCCGGCGAGCTGCTCCCGCCGCCGGGCCAGCCACGCCCGCGCCTCCGCCTCGTCCTCGACGAAGTGGACCGCGACGTCGGCCCCGGTCGCGAGCGCATAGCCGCGGATCACCAGCTCGGTCAGGACCCTGCCCGGGAAGGTCGTGCGGTAATAGACCAGCCCTCGGATGGGGGGCACCCTGCCCGATTGCCTCATGACCGTTCTCCGGGACTCGGCCGGAACCCGGCCGAGCTGGGACACGTCGCCGGTGATCAGCATGTAGCGCTGCCCGGCGAAGTGGAGTGCCATGAAGTCGAAGAACCGCGCTGCCTCGTCCGGCGAGACGTCGCCCCGCATCGTCAACTCCAGGGTGTCCGCATGCTCGCCGATGCGGGCGGTATGCTCCCCTATCCTCAGCACGCGCTCGACCATGTGGATTCCCCCTGATGTGATGTTCCGGCACCCCGGGAAAGCTGCGCCGCCGCGCCGCGGGTGAGCGCGAAGCCAGCCCAGGATACGGTTCTACGCGCGGCACCGGCGGCGCGTCAACGTGGGGGGACGCCCGTCGCAGGGAGGGCGAGACCGCCGCCATCGGGCTGCTACCATGGTCGCCCGTGCGTCCCCCGGCCTCGCTCCCCGCCCTCGTCGCGCTCGTCTCCCTCGCCGCCTGCGCCGCGGATCCGTCCCCCCGCGCGGCGGCGCCCGCGGCCGCCGCGGCGCCCCCGCCCGGCGCGGCGGTGGCCGGCAGCCCCGCCGCGGCGCCTCCGCCCGCCGCCACGGCGGCGCCCGAGGCGGCGCGGCCGCCCCTCGAGTTCATCCGCGACGACGTGCCGCGGGCGCGCGAGAAGGCCCGGGCCGAGGGCAAGGCGCTGTTCGTCGATGCGTGGGCGCCGTGGTGCCACACCTGCCTGAGCATGAAGCATTATGTGCTGACCGATCCGTCGCTGCGCCCGTTCGCGGATCGGGTGGTGTTCGCCGACATCGACACGGATCGACCGGAGAACGCGCCGTTCCTGGAGCGGCACGAGGTGACGGTGTGGCCGACGTTCTTCGTCCTCGAGCCGGTGGACGGCCAGGTGGTCGGGCTCTGGCGGGGCGCCGCCTCGGTCGAGGAGCTGCGCGAGCTGCTCCGCGAGGCGCTGCACGCGATGGATTCCAAGGCGGCCTCGGCGCTGCCTCCGGACGACCCGAACCGCCTGCTGGTCGAGGCGAAGCGGGCCCACAGCGCCGGCGATCACGCCGCGGCGGCGGTCGCGTATCAGCGGGCCCTGGCCCGGGGCGGCGAGGCGTGGCCGCGGCGCAGCGAGGCGCTGCTCGGCCTCGTCTCGGCGCTCCGCCGGAGGGACCCCGCGGGGTGCGCCGAGGCCGGCATGAGGCACATCGCCGAGGTGAAGGGCGCGGCGCTGCCCGCCGATTTCGCGAGCGTCCTGCTCTCCTGCGCGGCCGCGCTCGCCGACGGCAAGGCCCAGCGCGCCGCGCGCGAGGCGGCGGTCGGCCGGCTCCGGTCGATCGTCGCGAGCCCGCCCGCGGACTCGAGCGCGGACGACCGGGCCGACGCGTGGGGCCTGCTGGCCGAGGGGCTCCAGGCGCTCGGCGACGCGGCCGGGGCCCGCGCGGCGAACGAGTCGAAGCTCGCCGTGCTGGAGCGGGCCGCGAAGGAGGCGAAGGCGCCCGAGGCGGCCGCCGCGTACGACTACGGGCGGGCCATGGCGTACCTCGCGCTCTCGCGCGGCGACGAGGCGGTCGCGATGCTGAAGGAGCGCGAGGCGCAGATGCCGGGGTCGTACGAGCCGCCCGCGCGGCTCGCGCAGGTGCTCCACGCGATGGGCCGCGAGGCGGAGGCGCTCGCCGCGGTCGAGCGCGCCATCGGCCGCGCCTACGGCCCGCGGCGGCTGCGCTACCTGAAGCTCCGCGCGGAGATCCATCAGAAGCTCGGACAGGGCGCGGAGCAGGTCGCGACGCTGCGCGAGGAGGTGGCCGGCTACGAGGCGCTCCCGAAGGGCCTCGCCAGCCAGGCGGCGCTGGACGACGCGCGGCGGCGCCTCGCCGAGGCCGAGAAGGCGCAGCGCGGGGCGAAGAAGCGCTGACGGAGGGGCGCGGGCAGGCCGCCGCGATCGGGCTTCGTCCCCGGGAGCTGCGGGGCTCCGCGGCGCCCGCGCCCCCTCACGGGCAGTCGCCGCCGATGCTCAGCCCGGTCGCGAAGAGGTGGTGGGCCTCGGGCTCTCCGCGCGCCGTCGCGGTGACGTCGACGCTGATGTTGCACAGCACGTAGTCGCTCGGCCCGGCCTCCCACGAGAGGGTCCCGGTGGCGCCGGTCACGCTCACTTTGCGGCCTTTCGAGGTCCCCGCCGGGCCCTCGCAGTCGGCCGCACGGTCGGTGATCAGCACATAGGCGGCGCTCCAGCCCTCCGGAGCCTCGATGTCGAGGCCCGTCTGGACGAGGGGCGGCGTGCTCGCGTTGAGCTGCACGCACCGGTCGAGCTCCCGATCGGCCTTGCGCACGAGCAGGTGGTCGGGCCCCGGGTAGTACTGCACGCTGTACTCGGCGGCGGGCGGCGTCTCGCCCTGGCCGTCACCGCCGCCCGTATCGCCGCTCCCGGGCGCGGGGTCGCCGTGCTCGGCGGCGGGCGGCGTCTCGCCCTGGCCGTCACCGCCGCCCGTATCGCCGCTCCCGGGCGCGGGCACGACGACGTTTCCGCAGGCGACGAGGGCGAGACCGAAGGAAAGCGCGAGGGAAAGGGGAGCAGCGCGGTGCATGACGCCGAGGCTGTCATACGCGGTTGCCGGCGAGGAGCGCTCAGCAGCATTCTGCCCGTGAGCCGGTGTGGGCACCCGTCATGTTCGGGCACCCGACTACGGGCACCCGTCGTTCACGGCCACGCCCGTGGCGCGGAGGAGCGCGGTCGCGGGCTCCGTCGGGAAGGTGGCGGTGATGTCCACGTCGAGGGTGCACGGCATCGACGTTCCCCCCGAGAGATCCATCGACAGGCTCCCGATGGCGCCCATCGCGCGCACGGCCTCTCCAGCGGGCTTCGACTCCCCTGGTACGCAGCCGGCCGCCCCGCTGGTCCTCTCGATGCGCGTCACGACCCAGGTGTCCGGGAGCGTCGCCACGTCGAAGCCCTCCGGCGCGCTCTCGGCCGGCGCGTCGGCGTAGAGCGTCACGCACGCGTCCGTCTCCGGCTCGGCCTTGTAGACGACGAGGTGATCGAGCCCGCCGGCCCAGTAGGTCGCGGCGTAGTCGCCGCCCACGGGCTTGAGGCAGGAGGTGGCTTCCGAGACGTCCACCCCGGCCTGCTGCGCGGAGCACGCGTTGCAATAGAGCTGACCGTCGCAGCCGCAGACGCCCGGGCAATCCGCGGGACATACCTCCGGGCGGGCGGAGCACTGGCCCACGGTGTCGAAGGTCCCGCACGAGTCGTCGGGGAAGTCGCAGAACTCCTCTGCGCTGCAGATCCCGCCGCTGCGCGCCCCGCAGGCGACCGGCGCGCCGCCGCCCGCCGAGGTCGCGCTCGTGGCGGCGCCGTCGCCGCCCGCGCCGTCATCGCCGCCGCCCGCGCCGCCGCTGCCGGGCGGGGTGTCGACGGAGCCGCCGCAGGCGGCGAGGAGAAGGACGCAGAGGGCTGAGCACAGGAGTCGATGGTTCATGACCGGAGTATGCCACGGTCAGTCGCTCGCTCGCCCCGACGCCCCGAATGCGTGCCGCAGGTGCGGCCCGATGCGCCGGGCGATCACGAGGTCGGCGAGGGGCGGGGCGAGCGCCTGCAGCAGCAGCAGGAGCCGCGTGGAAGCGCCCATCACGGCCTTCGTCTTCCTCGCGAGCAGGGCGGCCAGCACGAAGTCGGCGACCTTCTCCGGCGGCGCGAGCGCGCTCCCCGCGCGGCGCCAGAGGTCTGCGAAGGGGCGCTCGGCCGCCGTGTCCGCCGGCGCCGGGCCGACATAGCAGAGGAGCTCGGCCCGCCCCTCGGCGGCGAGCTCGCGGTTCACCGCGCTGCAGAAGCCGGCCAGCCCGGCCCGCGCGGCCACGTCGACCGAGTAGTACGGCAGCGCGAGCGTTCCGTCGCCGAAGCCGCCGAAGAGGGCGATCACGCCCCCCGGGCGCAAGCGGGGCAGGAAGGCGCGCGCCACATGGATCGGCCCCGCGAGATCGACGGCCAGCTCCAGCTCGACCTCCTGGTCGGTGTGCGCGTCCAGCCCCTTGCGCACGTCGACGCCGGTCGCACACACCACGTGGTCGACGGGCCCCACGCGCGCTGCCACGTCGCGCAGCTGCGGGGCCGCGAGCTCGGCCGTGTGGTGCGCCGCGCCGTAGGCCCCTGCGAGCCGAGCGAGGCGCGCGCCGTCGCGCGCGACGAGGACGACCTCCGCGCCCTCCCTCGCCAGGGCGCGCACGACGGCCTCGCCCAGCCCGCCCGTGGCCCCGACCACCACGACCCGCCTGCCGCGGAAGCTCTCGCCGGTATCGACCTTCGGAGGCCGGAAGCGCGCGAGCGCCTCGGCGCCGAGGACCAGCCCCGCCCCCCAGAACATGACCTCGCCGGCCCCGATGAGCACGGCGGCGAGGACGGCGCGCTCTCCGACCGAGAGCGGGAGGAAGGGCACGACGAGGAACGCCGAGAACCAGACCGGAAACGAGCCGATCACCGAGCCCCAGGCGAGCGCGCGCACGACGGCCTTGCGGCGAGAGGACGGCGTCACGGGCCACGCCCCTCGCTCAGCTGCTGCAGGCGCCGGATGACCTCGGTACGTCGCTCGGGCGGCGGCGGGTCCAGCCCGAGCAGCTCCGCCATCCAGAGCCCGTCGACGGCGAGCCGGACGACCAGCGCGTCGACCGGGCAGATGCCGTCGCGATCGAGCCGCTCCGCCCACGCGCGGTAGCGCTCGCGCAGCGGCTCGAGGAGGTGGGGCGCGAGCGCGACGGCCGCGAGCAGCGCGGCGCTGGTCCGGTCGGGCACCTCGCCCTCGACGGTGGCGTGCAGATAGGCGCGCGTGAAGGAGCCCGGCCTGCCGTCCTCGCGCTGCGCGAGCCGGCGATCGAAGTCGGCGACGAGCGCCCCCACGAGGCCCTCCACGAGCGCCTCCTTCGAGGCGAAGTGATAGAGCAGCCCGCCCTTGCTCACCCCGGCCTCGGCCGCGACGGCATCGAGGGTCAGCGCATCGCTGCCGTCGCGGCGAACGACGACGGCGGCGGCGGCGAGGATGCGGTCGCGCTGGCTTGGCCTCGGCACCTCGTTTCTATACCGTCCAGACGGTTCAGTTTCAAGGGGCAGCCAGGAGCGCGTTCCGTCGAGCGCGGGACCGACGGGCTCCAGCCGTCATGCCGTTGCTTCTCTAGGGGCGGTCGAAGAAGTCGAAGACGTCGGGCAGCACGAGCGGAACCATTCCTGCGTGGTCCGCGTCGACTTCCTTGTACGTGATCGCGTAGCCGCCAGCCGTCATCCAGTCGCGCAGCTCGCGGCTGCCGGTCAGGGAAGGCGTGCCGCGGGTCCCTTCCGTCACGAAGATGGGCATGTCGCGCAGCCGGTCCCAAGGATAGCCCGACTCCTGGACGAAGGGCCCGGACATGGGCGCCAGAGCCGTCCAGTAGTCGGCGTATTTGCCGCCGATGTACCAGGTGCCGCCGCTCCCCATCGAGTGTCCGGTGAGGAACATCGCGCCGCGATCGATCGGGTACTCGTTCAGCACCAGCTCCAGGACGTTGATGACGTCCTTCTCGCTGAGCTCCTGATCGCGCACGCGGTCGGGCGTCACCATGGCCAGGAGCTTCTCCGCCTCCTCGGGCTGCCCGAACACGGCCGGCAGCCGGAGGAAGTTGCCGTACGCGCCGTTGTAGCCGAGCGGCGAGACCAGCAGCACGCCATGCTGGTCGGCCAGCGTCACCATCTGCTTGTTGTTCTGATCCAGGTACGAGCTCTCGTCGTTCCCAGCGCCGTGCAAGAACATCACGAGGGGCAGCTCCGACGTGCCGTCCCAGCGATCCGGGACGCAGACGCGGTAAGGAACGTCGGCGCCGGCGGCCGGAAAGCGATAGGTCCTGCGCTGGTCGCCCTTGGCGCGCCACTGCGGCGAGCTTGGATCGGCGACGGACCCGGCGAGCGCTCGCGCCTCGAGCACGACGGTGCGCGGATCGAGCTCGGTCCCGAACGCGATGGTCACCGGCTCGAATTCGTCGTGGCCGCCCGTCCCCGTCGCGCCCCCAGCGCCGGCCTCGCCGCCGGCCGCCGTCGTTCCGCCGCTGGGCGCCCCACCGCCCGTGGCGACGCCTCCTTCGCCTCCCGCGCTGGTCGAAGCGCCTCCCGTGGACGCGCCGGTCGTGGCGCCACCGCCGCTGCCCGAGACGGCGGCCCCGCCCGTTCCGGCTTGAGAGGTGTCGCCCGACGCGCCCGCGCCGTGATCACCGTCACCGCTGCAACCCGGGAGAGCGTAAGAGCCGATCAGTGCCGCGAAAAACGTGATTCGAGCGAAATTGGGTTGGTTGGTCATGTGAATTCCCAGGCGCGATTGCGAGGTACGCATTGTGAGCGTTCACATTTCTGATGTCAACTCTCATCGGCGGGGCCGCGGGTGTCCTCGACCCCAATCAGCTTGAAACGCCCGAGGATGAAGAGATTGGAACCACAGAGGCAGAGCACAGCGTTATTTGTTGTTCTTCTCTTCGTACCCGCCGCCGGCGCCGACTCGAGCCCTCAGAGCGTCGGCAGCACGCCGCGGTCGCGCCCGAGCGGGAACGCCGTCTCCAGGCGGGCGACGTCCTCGCTGGTGAGGCGCAGAGCGCCCGCGGCCGCGTTGTCGAGCGCGTGCGCGGCGCTCGCCGCCTTCGGGATCACGAAGACCGGCTGGCGGCGCAGCAGGAAGCGCAGCGCCACCTGCCGCGGGGTCACGCCGTGGGCGGCGGCGATCGACGCGAGCACCCTGCCCGCCGCGCCGTCCGGCGCCGGGAACCGGCCCGAGCCAAAGGGGCTGTAGGCGACGACCGCGATGCCGTGCCGCTCGCAGAGCGGCAGCACCCGGTGCTCGACCGCCCGCTCGAGCAGGTGATAGAGCACCTGATTGCACGCGATCTCGTTCACTCCGGCGATCGCGATGGCCTTCGAGAGCTCCGCCTGGTCGAAGTTGCTGACGCCGAAATACCGGATCTTGCCCTGGGCCCTCAGGTCCTTGAACGCGCGGAAGGTCTCCTCGAGCGGGTGCGACCCGGGCCAGTGGAGGAGATAGAGGTCGAGCCGGTCGGTGCGGAGCCGCTCCAGGCTGCGCTCGCACGCGGCGATGGTGCCGGAGTAGCTCGCGTTGCTCGGCAATACCTTGGAGACGAGGAACACCTCGTCGCGGCGCCCCTCGATCGCCTTTCCCACGAGCTCCTCGACCGCGCCCGCGCCGTACATCTCGGCCGTGTCGATGTGCGTCATGCCCGCGTCGAGCCCCCGCCGGATGGCGTCGATGCAGCCCGCCTCGTCCTCCGTCTCCATCTGCCAGGTGCCCTGTCCGACGACCGGGATCTTGACGCCCGTAGAACCGAGTGTGCGCTGCTCCATAAAACGATGATCCTCCGCTCCGTCCCGAAAGACAGCATGCGGCTCCCCCCCTCTCCGAGGCGAGCCCCGTCCGAGTGGGATCGCTGAAATCACCGCGGAAGGCAAGCCCGAGCGCGGTCCGATCGGGCCGAGGCCGGCTGTCGGCGATGTGGGCCTGTCGTGAAAAATTCCTCGCTCGATGACGACCCGGACAGGCGATGAGCGGCTGTGCCGATTGCCCGCCGCGCGCCCGTCGCGCTCACGTCCCGCCCGAGGTCGGCGGGCCGTCGTAGCGGCGGGTAGGTCCCTCGGAGAATCGAGAGATTTCGATGATTTCCAGAGAACCGTCGCCGTCCGGCGGGGCGAGCCACGGGCCGTCGAACCGCGCGACGAGCGCGGTCACGTTGTCGCGCCCGCCGGCGGCGAGCGCGGCGCCGATCAGGGCGCTTGCCGCCTCTGCCGGATCGGCGTGGGCGTCGAGCGCGGCGGCGATGTGCCGGTCGTCGATGAGGTCGCTCAGCCCGTCGGTGCAGAGCAGCAGCGTGTCCCCGCGGCGGAGCTCCACGGCGGAGAGCGCGATGCTGAGGCGCTCGCGCAGCCCGAGGGCCTGGAGCATCACGCCCCGGTGCTCGAAGGTGGCGGCCTCGTCGGGCCGGAGCTTGCCGCTCTCGAGCAGCGATTGGACCAGGGTCTGGTCGCGGGTGACCTGCGTGAGGGCGCCGCGGCGGAGGAGGTAGGCGCGGCTGTCGCCGACCTGCGCGAGCACCAGGCGCTCGTCGCAGAGCGCGGCGACGGTGGCGGTGGTGCCGCTGCTCCGGTGCTGCGGGCTCCTCCGGGCGTTGTCGCGGACGGCGCGCCCGGCCTCGCCGAGCGCCGCGAGCAGGCCCCGCTCGAGCGCGTCGCTCGAGCGGGGCGCGGCTCGGGCGAGGGCGGCGTGGACCGTGCGCGCGGCGAGCCGGCTCGCCGCGTCGGGGGACGACGCGCCGCCCGAGCCGTCGTAGACGCCGAGCGCCAGGGCGAGCGGCGGCTCCGCCGACGCCTGGGCCGCCGCGGGCCCGTGGGCGAGCCCGCGCGCGAGGTCGCTGATGAGGAAGGTGTCCTCGTTGTGCTCGCGGCTGAGCCCCACGTCGGTCCGGGCCGCCGCGGCGACCGACGCGGCGTGCTCGATGGCGAACGAGCGGTACACGGGCATGCGCGTAGCGTACTCCGAGGGCGGCGTCCGAGGGAGGGCGCCGGCGCCCGTGAGCCGCCGTGGCGGGCCGCTGCGCGGGCGTGGAGCGGCCGGCGGCGAGCGCTGCGGGCGCCACGTTCGCGCTGGGCGACCGGATCGCCGGCGCGCGCTCGACGCGCCGCGCGCTCCGTGCATGAAGTGGCGCATGAGGCTCGTCCGCAACCCCGAGCGCGCGTGGGAGCGCGCCGCGCACGTCCAGACTTTGTCCCGGCGGTCCTGTCGGCGGGCGAGGATTTTCTCCTGCTCGAGCACGTCGCCCACGGGCCCCTCGAGGACACCGCGGCGTGCGGCGCCGCGGCCGGGCGCGCGCTCGCGGAGATCCACGGCGTCAGCTTCGACAGCGCGGGCTTCCTCGGGCCGGATCTCGCCGTCGCCGCGCCGTTCGCCGACTGCGTTGGCGCGCTTCGGAGCTACGTCGCCTCGGTCCTCGACAGGCTGGCCCGAGCCCTGCGCGGCGAGCTCGGCGAGCGCGTGACCGCCTTTCTCGACGCGCACGAAGGGGCGCTCCGCGAGCGCGCGTCGGCCGCCGTGCTCCTGCATGGAGACTTCAAGGCCTCCAACCTGCACTGGCTCCCGTCGGGCGAGCTCCTCGTGCTCGATTGGGAGTTCGCGTACGCCGGACCGATGCTGATGGACGTCGGGCAGCTCCTGCGCTGGCGGCCAGGGGCCGAGTTCGTGGCGGCGTTCGCGGGCGCGTACCGCGCGCATGCGCCGCTCGCCGACGACTTCGAGCGCTGGGCCGCGGCCTTCGACCTGTTCAACCTGGTGGGGCTGCTCGAGGGGGTGGAGCCGAGCTCGCGCCGGGCGATCGAAATCCGCGGCCGGATTCTGCAAACGATTCAACAGGATCGTTGAGCCGGGCTCGACGCGGGCACGGCTGCCCGCCTCGTACCGCTGGGCGCGGCGCCTCCCGAAGAAGTCGCACGGCCCGCTCACCGCCGCGGACCTCGAGTCGACGACGCTCAAGCACCTTGCGCCTCACGTCGACAAGCTCCTCATGCCCCGAGGCATCCGCGCGATGAACGAGTGGACGGCGACGTTGGCGCGGGGGCAAGGGAACGATCGCCACACGCAGGTGTGCGGGTCGTACTTCACGTGCGCCCCGGTCGCGCCCAACAGCGACGACCCGTTCAGCTTCGACCAAGCGACGAAGTTCAACGCCAAACCGACCGGCCCCTCGCTGGACCATGGCATCGCGGCAAGAGCGTCCTCGACCTCGTCAAGGATGATCTGCAGACGCTCGAGCGGTTCGACATCGACCGGCCCCTCGCTGGACCATGGCATCGCGGCAAGAGCGTCCTCGACCTCGTCAAGGATGATCTGCAGACGCTCGAGCGGTTCGACATGAGCCGTGCCGACCCCGGGGACTACCATTTCAAGGGGCTCGGTATGACGCAAGAGAGCGCAAGTCTCTCGGGTCACAAGTACTTCTGCAGCTTGATGAACGCCCTCGGCGTCAAGGCGGGCCCGGATGGTTTCCCGGCGCCGGGCGGTTCGGGGCCGGTGACCCACTTCGGCATGTACGACCGGACGGAAGACTTCATCGGCGGCGGGATCCATCCCCCCACCATCCACGATCCAGGCGAGTTCACCGCGCTCAAGGCGAGCTCCTGAGCGGGCCACCGCGGCGGGCCGCTCGGCGCGCCGGCGCGGACGGCGGCCCGCCCGTTCAGGGGCAGGGCCGCGGCGATCAGGACGAGACCTTCGCCCAGGCCGGACGCGCGCTGATGCGCTTCCACCAGGCCGCGACGTTCGGGCGGTCGTTGATGAGGTCCTCGACCTTCGATATTACGAGACAGTGGAGGTACGGCATCCACGAGATGTCGGCCAGCGAGTAGGTCGAGCCCGCGAGGTACTCCTGGCCGGCCAGCGCCTTGTCGGCCACGTCGAGCGTCCGCGCGACCTCGGCCTTGGCCGCCTCGACGACGGACTCGTCGCTCTGCTGGCCGCGCATCGGGTAGAAGACCCGCTGGAACGCGATCTTGACGGCGGGCGTGGAGAAGTACGATTGCTCCACGCTGAGCCACTGATCCATGAGCGCCTTCGCCCTGAGCTCGGTCGGCGTGAGCGAGGGGCCCGGGAGCTTCTGGTCGAGGTACCGGATGATCGCCCGCGACTCGTAGAGCGTGAAGTCCCCGTCCTCGAGCACCGGGATCACGCCGAAGGGGTGGCGCGCGAGGTGCTCGGGCTGCTTCTGCGCGCCCTTCATCAGGTCGACGACCACGAGCTGCGCGTCATGACCCTTCTCGGCGAGCACCGTCAGCACCTTGCGCGTACACGTGCTCATGGGATGTCCGTAGATCTTCATGGAGCCTCCTTGTCCTGTGTCCTGCCGTGAGGCGCCGGCGGGCGGCGGCCTCCGCGGCGCGTCAGAGTAGACGGATTCCGTCGCTTGCCAACCGTCCTGGTGGGGTCCGGGACGCGGCGGGGCGCGCGATCACGCCTCGCGCCGGCGGTCCGCCTGCCACTCGGCGTCGCGGGCCGAGGCGAAGACGGGGAGGCGCGCGAGCCACCGCTCGCCGGCGTTCGGGCGCTCGAGCGCGATGCGCAGCGCGGCGATGAGCTCCAGCGGCGCGGCGTCGAGGCCCTGCTCCCGCGCGGCCCAGCCCAGGCCGGCGAGCACGGCGTTCGCGACCTCGTAGCTCGGGCGGTGCATCGGCGCCGTGGGGACGGCCGCGGGCGCGGCGAAGTGGCGCTCGCACGCCGCGGCGTCGAGGGAGCTCCAGCCGGCGCACACGATCGGGCGGACGGCGTGGATCGAGCACGCGCCGCGCTCGTCGAGGAGCGGGCAGGGGACCCGGGCCTCGGCGCGCTCGAGCCGGGAGAGGCCGCGCGTCGCGGCGTCGGCGGCGCGCACGCGCTCGGCGAGCGCGGCGAGCTCCGCCTCGGTCCGCGTGGCGCGCAGGTGGGCCGCGATGCGCAGCACCTCCGGCGCCAGCACGAGCACCTTGCTGACGCAGCAGGTCGAGCAGCCGGCCCGGCAGGCGATGGGCCGGGCGGGCGGCTCGCCGGCCACCGCGGCCTCCTCCAGCGCCTCGGCGCGCGCGAGCGCCGAGGCCGCGGCCGCCACGGCGCCGGCCTCGGTGCGCTTGCCGAGCGGGAGCGCGAGCGCGGCGCGCTCGCCGTCGGCGATGCCCTCGAGGACGGCGGGGGTGTACCGCGTGCCGGGGGCGAGCGGCAGGGAGCGCTTCTGCCGGGGCATCGCGGCGCTACTCGATCTCCGGGAGGCGCCAGTCGATCTCCCCGGCGCCGCGGGCGCGCAGGGCGGCGTTGATGGTCGAGAACGGCTTGCTGCCGAAGAAGCCGCTCCTCGCCGACAGCGGCGAGGGGTGGGCCGCCTTGATGACCGTGTGGCGGCGCGCGTCGATGAGCTTCGCCTTCTTCTGCGCGTGGCCGCCCCAGAGGACGAACACGACGCCATCGGGCCTGTCGTTGACCTTCCGGATCACGGCGTCGGTGAACGTCTCCCAGCCCTGGTTCTTGTGCGAGTTCGGCGTGTGCGCGCGGACGGTGAGCACGGTGTTCAGCAGCAGCACGCCCTGGCTCGCCCAGGCGGTGAGGCAGCCGTGGCGCGGGACCTTGAAGTCCGGCAGATCGGCGAGCGCCTCCTTGTACATGTTGGCGAGCGACGGCGGCGGCGGGACGCCCGGGCGCACGGAGAAGCAGAGCCCGTGGGCCTGCCCCTCGTCGTGGTACGGGTCCTGGCCGAGGAGCAGCACGCGCACGCGCTCGTACGGCGTGAGCTTGAACGCGGCGAAGACGTCCTCCTCGGCCGGGAAGACCCGGTGGGCCTCGCGCTCGGCCGAAAGGAAGCGCGTCAGCTGC
The DNA here is from genome assembly GCF_000418325.1 of Sorangium cellulosum So0157-2. Classification (GTDB taxonomy): domain Bacteria; phylum Myxococcota_A; class Polyangia; order Polyangiales; family Polyangiaceae; genus Sorangium; species Sorangium cellulosum_D. Next base: position 8,110,952 of record NC_021658.1, on the reverse strand, counting down.
TGGAAATAGGGCTTGTCGAGCTCGTCCGCGAGCACGCTTTGCCACGAGCCGGGCAGATCGATCTTCATCTCTCGCTCAGACCCCTTCCTTCGGGCAGAGATCGCTCATGCGGCACTCCGCGCACTTCGGCTTCCTGGCGACGCAGGTGTACCGGCCGTGCAGGACCATGGCGGGGCCGAAGAAGGTCCATTGATCCTTCGGCACGAGCCGCATGAGGTCCTCCTCGATCTGCTCGGGCTTCTCGCGCTTCGAGAGGCCGATGCGGCCGCTGAGGCGGGCGACGTGGGTGTCGACGATGATCCCGGAGGGGAGGCCGAACGCCGTGTTGAGCACGACGTTCGCCGTCTTCCTGGCCACGCCGGGCAGCGAGGTGAGGTCGGCCATGTTCCCGGGCACCTCGCCGCCGAAGCGCGCGACGAGCGCCTGGCACGCGGCCTTCACCGTCTTCGTCTTCTGCCGGTAGAAGCCGGTCGGCTTGAGCTCCTCCTCGAGCACCTCGGTGGGGGCGTCGGCGTACGCCTGCGCCGTCGTGTACTTCTTGAAGAGGGTGGCGGTCACCCGGTTGACGCGCTCGTCCGTGCATTGCGCGGCCAGGATGGTCGCGACGAGCAGGTCGAGCGGCGTCTCCCAGTCGAGCTCGTAGCGCGCGTCGGGGTAGGCCTCGCGCAGGTGGTGGAGGAGGGGAGGGATGCGGTCTCGGGCGTTCATGCGGCTCGCCGCAGGGTAGCCCAGCTCGGCGCCGCCCGTCAGCGCCGCCGGGCGACGGGGCCCGGGCGCTTCCGGCCGAAGTAGATCTCGAGCAGCTCGCGGCCGACGAGGTTCGCCTTGGTGCGCCACGCGATGTCGTTGGCCAGCATCACGGAGACGGCGATCTCCGGGCGGTCGGACGGCGCGAACGAGGCGAACCACGAGAACATCCGCGAGGGGCTGCCGCCGACCAGCGTGCCGGTCTTGGCGGCGACGGGCATGGAGCCGAGGGCGCGCGTGCCGTCCGGCTTGCGGAACGCCTTGGCGCAGGTGCCCCGCCGCGTGGTGACCTCGAGCATCGAGCGGAGGGTGCGCGCGACCTCGGGCCGGAGGCCGCGGCCGTCGGTGCTCCGCGGCGCGGGCGCGTCGCCGCCGGCCTGCGCGCCCGGCGGCGCGAGCAGCGAGAGCCGGACGCGCTCGCCGTCGTTGGCGATGGTCTGCATCGCGAACAGGGCGCCGAGCGGGCTGAGGCGACCGCTCCAGAAGCCCGCGCCGGCGCGGGCGAGGCCGAGCGCGTCGTCCGGGATCTGGGCGGCGCTCGGCGCGACCGGGACGTCGATGGGGACCTCGCCGTCGAAGCCGAGATCGCGGGCCTTGCGGCGCAGGTCGGCGGCGGTGAGGTGCTGGCCGGCGAGGCGGGCGAAGACGCCGTTGATGCTGCGGCCGAGCGCCTCGCCGAAGACGGTGCAGGTGGCGCCGCGGCCCTGGAGGTCGCGCGCGGTGATCGCGCTCATGCCGCCCGTGTAGCAGACGGGCGTCGCGACGTTCACCTTGCCGGCCTCGAGGAGCGCCGCGGCGGTGACGATCTTGAAGAGGCTCGCGCTCGGGGCGAGCGGCGTGGCGACGTAGTCGCGCTTGCCGCGGCTGGCCCAGACGAGGATGCGGCCGGTGCGGACGTCGGAGGCGACGATGGCCCCCTCGGGCGCGCCGGAGCGGGCGAGGAGGCGCTCGGCGGCGCGCTGGAGATCGGGGTCGAGCGTGAGGCGTACCTGCTTGCTCGACGCGCCGACCGCCGCGTGGACGGCGCCGCCCTCGACGTGGAGCTTGCGAACGCCTGGCGGCGCCGGGGATGCCGTCGCCGGCGCGATCCACAGGGCGGCCGCGGCGGCGAGCGCGAGGTAGAGACGCGATCGCACGCTGGAGCAGATGCCAGAGGGGGCGCGCGCGGGCCAAGTTCCGCGCGGCGCCGTCCCCGTCAGCGCCGAGGTGGCCCCGTTCACTCGGGCCCCACGAGCGCGATCTTCCCGATGCCCGCGCCTGCAGGCATTGCCGTCATGGCGGCTCCTCTGCCCGGTGCAGTTTCCGTTCAGAGCGATAAAGCACCGTGACAATTGATGGACACCCGGGTACTCCCCGCGTGCGCGTCCTGGACCAGCACGTGTTCACCGCGCGGCGGACGAACCGAGCCCACCGCCGTCGTCACCTCGAGGACGCGCGAGACGAGCGAGACGAGCGAGACGAGCGAGACGAGCGAAACGAAGAACACGCTCACCCACAAAAAGATCTGGACAATCGAAGTGAGCATTCATTAAGTTGAAAAATGGTCCTGTGCGCATTCAGCATCAAATCGGGACCAACCTCGCTGTACTCGATCCGATTCTGGTGAGCTCCGAGCGACGCAGGGCGCTGCCGCACGGAGCGCGTTTGGTGCTGAGTGCGCCGAGATCCCCCTCGGGCGCAGCGCTCCCTTTTGTTGAGCGTGAAGGCCTGGGGCGAGGTGCCCAAAAACGTCACCGCGTGGCCGCGAATCGTGCGAATCGTGCGAATCGTTAATAACGCGATGTTCTTTTTGGGGGGTGTGCCTCGCAAATGTCTGGACAGTTCGACCATCGTATTGCTAACTAGAACACTGGACCTGTGCGCATCCGCTCTCCGATTTGGCGCTGACGCCTCGCGCGCCTGATCTGATCGTGATCAGGGCGCGGGGCGCGGTCTGACCGGAGCCCACGAAACCGACTTTCGCCTGACCCGTGTGTCATGGCGCATGCGGCTCGGATGACGCTCCATCGTGGTTCGATCCTCGCAAGGACCTCCAAGGAGCTTACCCATGAAGCAGATATCCATCGCGTCTTCCGCAGCGCTCGCCACGCTGCTCATCACCGCCTCGAGCCTCGCCACCACCGCCGCGCCGACGCCCACGTGCACCGTGATCCAGCGGGGCGCCCTGGGAGACGTCTACAACGCCGAGATCTGGAGCCTCGCCCCGAGCTATCACGTCCCGACCCCGTTCGAGGTGAACACGGGGTACTCCAGCACCGTCGGCGAGAAACGAGCCCTGTTCGGCTTCGAGCTCGGCGCCATCCCCGCGAGCTCGCTCGTCACGTCGGCCAAGTTCTACGTCCTGACCTACAGCAGCACGGCCCAGACCGTCCGCGCTCACCGGGTGCTCGCCCCCTGGAGCGAGGCGGACGTCACCTGGAACAACCTCGGCGGCATCGATCCGACGTTCTTCACGTCGTTCGAGTCCGGCGGCTCGGCGTGGCGCGAGCTCGATCTCACGGAGCTCGTCCAGGAGTGGGTGAGCGGCGTCTCGCCCAACCACGGGATCCTCCTCGAGGAGGACGAGAACGGCAAGACCTCGTACCGGGGCAGCGCGCACACGGACCTGTCCCAGCGCCCATTCCTCGAGGTCTGCTACACGACGCCGAAGGGCTCGATCGGCGATAAAGTGTGGTTCGACGCGAACGCCGACGGCCTCGAGGACGCCTCCGAGCTCGGCATCTCCGGCGTCGTCGTCGACCTCTTCGCCGACGCGAGCTGCGACGGATCCGCCGACGGCGCCGCCCTCCAGACGACCGCGACCGACGCGGCGGGCGCCTACCGCTTCGGCGAGCTCGACGCAGGCTGTTACGTCGTCAGCGTCGACGACGCGACGCTGCCGCTCGGGCACCAGCTGACCACCGACGACGAGCCGCTCGCCGTGTCGCTCGACGCGGGAGAGAACGTGTCCGACGCCGACTTCGGTTACGTGACGTACTCGTCGATCGGCGACACGGTCTGGCTCGACAGCGACGCCGACGGGCTCTACGAGCCGGAGACGGGAGAGCTCGGCGTCAACGGCGTCCGCGTCGAGCTGTTCCAGGGCGACCAGCTGATCGACTTCACCATCACCGGCAACAGCCCCTACACCGGCCAGCCCGGTTTCTACCTCTTCGACACGCTCTCGGCGGGCACCTACTCGGTGGTCGTCACCGCCGACAACTTCATGACGAGCGGCCCGCTCGCCGGGCAGGAGCCGACGGCCGACCCGGACGGCGGGCTCGACAACGTGGGCACCGTCTCGCTCGGCTGGGCGCAGGACCTGCTCGACGCGGACTTCGGCTACCAGCTCTCCTGCGGCAACGGCGTTTGCGGCGACGACGAGAGCTGCTCCACCTGCGCCGTCGACTGCGGCATCTGCCCGCCCACCTGCGGCAACGGCGCCTGCGAAGCCGGCGAGGACTGCGGCAGCTGCAGCGCCGACTGCGACGTATGCCCGCCCACCTGCGGCGACGGCGCCTGCGACGCCAGCGAGACCTGTAGCAGCTGCAGCGCCGACTGCGGCGCCTGCCCGCCCGTCTGCGGCAACGGCACCTGCGAGGCCGGCGAGGACTGCGGCACCTGCTCGGACGACTGCGGCGCCTGCCCCGCCGTCTGCGGCGACAACGTCTGCGAGACCGGCGAGGACTGCGCGAACTGCGCCGGCGACTGCGGCGCTTGCCCCGCGGTCTGCGGCAACGACAGCTGGGAGGCCGGCGAGAACTGCCTCGAGTGCCCGAGCGACTGCGGCATCTGCCCGCCGGTGTGCGGCAGCGGCGTCTGCGAGTTCGGCGAGACCTGCTCGAGCTGCGCGGCCGACTGCGGGGCATGCGCGCCGGTCTGCGGCGATGGGGTGTGCAAGGCGGGCGTCGAGGACTGCTCTAGCTGCGCGGCCGACTGCGGCGCCTGCCAGTGCGCGTCGCCCGGCACCGGCACCCCCGGCTACTGGAAGAACCACCCGAACGCCTGGAAGGTCTCGAAGCTGACCATCGGCGGCAAGACGTACACGAAGGCCCAGCTCCTCGACATCATCAGCCGTCCGACCAAGGGCGACGTCACGTACATCCTCGCGAAGCACCTCATCGTCGCCAAGCTCAACGTCGGCATCGGCAACCAGTCGAGCTGCATCGAGCGCACCATCGCCGCGGCCGACGCCTGGCTCAAGAAGTACCGTCTCGGCAGCAACGTCAAGGACCGGGGCTGCAACTCGCCGTGGGAGAGCGGCGAGCCGCTGGCCGACAAGCTCGACGCGTACAACAACGGTCGCCTCTGCGCGCCCCACCGCGATGACGTCGATTGTGACGGCCACGGCCACGGCCACGACCGCGACCACGACCACCACCACGGCCACGGCTGCCGCGGTCGGTAAGAGGCGCGACTGGCGAGCTGGCCTCGGGACCGGCGCGGACGGCGCGCCGGGACATCGAGGCCACGCCGCCCTCCGCGCCCGATGAGCCTCGTTCTCCATGCATCGCTCATCGGACGACGCCCCGCCGCGAGAGCGCGGTCATCGCCGGCGCGGGGGCGTGGCGAGGCCGCGCCGACCCGAGGGGCGCCGCGCCGCTCACGGGATGGGGCGCCGCTCGGAGGACCGGGTGAGGGGCAGGGGCCCCGGCCCAGCGGCGCCGCGGGCCCCCTGCCGCCGACCCCACCGCGGCCCTGCCGGCGGCCCCACCGCGGCTTATCGCCCTCGCCGGGCGGACGCGTTCGAGGTCCGCTCTGCTCCGGTGCGCGCTATGGTGTCGGCTCCCGGCCGGGGCCGGGGGTTCCTCGCCGACCATGCCGCCGACCCGCCTGCTCCGCAGCACCGAGATCCCCCAGGCCGACAACCTCGCCAACGTGCGGCGCGTGCTCGAGGCGCTCGCAGGAGGGGCGTCCGCGAAGGAAGAGATCGCGCAGCAGACGGGCATCTCCTTGCGCCACGTCGGCTATGCGCTCGCCGCCGCCCGCGTCCTCGGCTGGCTCGGCGACGACGACGCCTCGATCACGCCCGCTGGACGAGGGCTGCTCGCCGCCCCGCCGGGCACCGCCGACGAGCGGGCACACCTGCGGCGCGCGATCTTCGCGTGCGACGTCGTGAAGGAGGTCGCGCCCGATCTCTTCGAGCCGGCGGCGCCCACCGCGGTTGCGCTGGCGCGGCGCCTGTACCGCTCCACCGCCGGCATCGCGAAGGAGACGGCGCGCCGGCGCGCGCAGACGCTGCTCGCCTGGCGGAGTCAGGTGCTGGAGCAGCAGCTTCCGCTCTTCCCCAAACGTCCGCGGAAGCGCCGCGCCGCCGCCCCGGCGGGCGCTTCCGCGGAGGCGGCGCCCGGCGCTGGCGACGCGGCAGCGCCCGCCGCCTCGGCGGAGGCGGCGCCTCTCGCTGGCGACGAGGGAGCTCCTGCCCCCGGCGCGGAGACCTCGCTGCCCATCGCGCCCGGGGAGCGCGACGCGCCTGCCGCCGACCGCCCCGCGCAAGCGAGGCGGGCGCCGCGGCGCTCGCGGCGATGAGCGGCGAGGTCCGGGGGAGGGGATCGCGGGGAAGCGCTACCGCGCCGCCGGCTGCTTGCGCGCGAGGCGCGCCGCGCGCAGCTCGTCGGCGGTCAGCCTGTTGTCGCGGTTCGCGTCCGCCGCCTTCACCCGCTCCCAGCGCTTGTCGCCCACCTCGTCCTTGGTGAGGAAGCCGTCGCCGTTCTTGTCGCTCCGGGCGAAGCGCGCCTGCTGCTTCGCCGCGCGCGCCTTCTTGTGCTGCTCGGCGTGCGCCTTGAGCTCCTCGGCGGAGAGCGTCCCGTCCTTGTTCGTGTCCGCCTTGCCCAGCCGCTTCTGCGCCTTCTCCGGGAGCTCGGCGACGGTCAGCTTGCCGTCGCCGTTCTTGTCCAGGCGCTTGATGAGGCGCGCCGGATCCTTCGCGCGGTGCTCGCGCCGGGCGTCCTTGTCCTGCCGCGGCGCCTGCGTCTCCGCCGCGCCGCTCGCCGCGTACGCCGCTCCGCTGCCGGCGAGCACGGCCGTCGCGAGGAAGCTGCCGAGGACGAAGCGATGGATCGCGCTGCGGGCCGTGTTGGAGAGCTTGGAGAGGGTCATGGTGGTCGTGCTCCTTGGTGCAAGGGCCAGCCTGTTCTTGCCGGCTTCTGCTCCTGGGACGCTGCCCGGCCGGCCCTCCCTACGCGCGCTCCGAATTTTTTCTGGCTACCCCATCGCCGATCTCGAGCCCAGCATGCTCCGGAGCCGCGCGACGTCGCGCGACGGCGGCGCGCCGAACAGCCGGCTGTACTCGCGGCTGAACTGCGACGGGCTCTCGTAGCCGACGCGGTAGCCGGCGGTCGCCGCGTCCACGACCTCGCCGAGCATCAGGCGGCGCGCCTCCTGGAGCCGGAGCTGCTTCTGGTACTGGAGCGGGCTCATGGCCGTGACGGCCTTGAACTGATGGTGCAGCGCCGAGGGGCTCATGTGCACCTCGCGCGCGATGGCCTCGATGCGCAGCGGCCGGGTGTAGTTGCTCTTCACCATGCTGATCGCCTTGGCGATCCGCTGCGCCTGGCTGCCGGCCAGGGCGATCCGCTGGACCCGAGCTCCCTGCTCGCCCTTCAGCAGGCGGTAGTGGATCTCGCGCACGGCGAGCGGCGCGAGGATGGGAATGTCGTGAGGCGTCTCGAGCAGGCGGATGAGCCGCAGCGCCGCGTCGATCAACGGGAGGTCCGTCCGGCTGACGAACAGGCCGCGCTCCTCGCGCTCGCCGCCGGACGCCGCGCTCGGCCTGGGGAGACCGGGCTCGGTGAGCAGCGCGCCGACGTCGCCGGGCTCCAGGTCGAGGGCGAGGCACAGGTAGGGGCGCTCCCGCGACGCCACGAGCACCTGGCCGACGAGCGGCAGGTCGACCGTGACGACCAGGTAGCGCGCGGGGTCGTAGACGACCACCTCGTCCGCCAGCATCACCTGCTTGCGGCCCTGGGCGATGAGGCACACCATCGGCTTGTAGACGGTGTGGAGCGGCTCGGAGGGGCGCGAGGCGCGGATCAGGCTCATGCCCTTCACGACCGTCGCGTGCATGCCGTCCTCGGCGGTGAACCGCTCGATCAGGGCTGCAAGCTCCGCGAGCCGCCGCTCGATCTCGCGATCCAGCTCCTCTGCCGCCGGGGCGCTTGCCTGCATGGGCCCAGGCTACCTCATCGAGCCCGCTCCGCCCAACCGGCGGGCCCGTGAGGGCGCTCCGGCCTCGCCTGGCTGCCCTGCCGCGCGCGGGGGGAGCCGCCGGTCGCGCTGGATGCGCGCCGTGCAGGATCGGGCAAGACCCGTCCAGGAACGGACTACCGCGCCCTCGCGGTCGAGGCCTAGGTTCTTCCCGTGACCGGCGCAATCCCGCGCTGGAGAGCGAGCGAATCAAGGAGTCTCTCATGCCTGGTATCGAGGGTAAGGTCGTTGTGATCACCGGCGCGAGCAGCGGTATCGGCGAGGCCGCCGCGCGCCTCCTGGCCCGGCGCGGCGCCCGGGTCGTGGTGGGCGCCAGGCGCACGGACCGGCTGGAGAAGCTCGCGTCCGCCATCCGCGCGGAGGGCGGCGCCGTGGAGCATCGAGCCGTGGACGTCACCAAGCGGCAGGACGTGGCCGATTTCGTCGAGTTCGCGCGGGCGACGTTCGGCCGCGTCGACGTGATCGTCAACAACGCCGGCGTCATGCCGCTCTCGCCCCTGTCATCGCTGAAGATCGAGGAGTGGGATCGCATGATCGACGTGAACATCCGCGGTGTCCTGCACGGGATCGCCGCCGGTCTGCCGATCATGAAGGCGCAGGGCCACGGGCACTTCGTCAACGTCTCGTCGATCGGCGGACACATGGTGGTCCCGACGGCCGCCGTGTACTGCGCGACGAAATTCGCGGTCTGGGCCATCTCCGACGGCCTCCGGCAGGAGTCCACCGACCTCCGGGTGACGGTGATCTCCCCCGGCGTCACCGAGTCCGAGCTGGCCGAGACCATCACGGACGACAGCGCGCGGCAGGCCATGAGAGAGTTCCGGAAGACCGCGATCTCTGCGGATGCCGTGGCCCGCGCGATCGCGTTCGCGATCGAGCAGCCGGACGACGTCGACGTGAGCGAGATCGTCGTCCGCCCGACGGCGAGCCCGCACTGATGGGAAGAGATCACCCGCCCGGGCAGGGCGCGCCCGCGCGGGCCCACGTCTCCCACGCTGCCACGAACTCGGCATAAGGCGTCGGGATGGGCGTGCGGCCAGCGCCCGGGTTCCAGCCCCAGGTCACGAGCGGATCCTCGAGGTGGACGCGCAGCGCCGCCATGTCCTTGCCGCCGTTGCGCGCCGGGTCCTTGATCTGCTCGCACAGCGCCCCCGGGGCGACGCCGACGAACACCATGGGCATTTCGGGCGGCGGCATGTGCCAGCCCTTCGCCACGCCGGGCGGCACGTGCGCGCCGTAGCTGCTCGGCGGGTTCGCCGGCCCGTGACACGTCGTGCACTCGGCCCCCGCCATGCCGTGGCCCGTGGGACCGCGGAGCACGAACTGGTTGTGAAGACGGCCCTCGTCGCCCTGCAGCGGCACGTCGCCCGCGGGGTGACAGTTCTGGCACCGAGGATGCTGGAGCACGCTGCGCACGGTCTCGAACGCTGCGAGGCCGGCCGCGCGATCGACCGGCGCCGGCGCCGGGGCCTGCGAGGCCCCGGACGTCTGTCCCCCGCACGCGGCGAGGAGAAAGGCGAGAACAAGAGAGGAACGGATCATGATCGGCACCTAGGCGAGGCGGAACGGGAGGGAGCGCAGCCGCTGCTTCGTCAACGCGAACACCGCGTTCGCCACGGCAGGCGCGATCGGCGCGGTCGCCGGCTCCCCGATGCCGCCCATCGTGGCCTTGCTCGGGATGATGTGGACGGCGATGCGCGGCATATCGGCCATCCGGAGCATGGGATAGTCGTGGAAGTTGCTCTCCTGGACCTGCCCCTCGACGATGTTGAGCTTGCCATAGAGCGCCGCCGTGAGGCCGAACGCGACGCTGCCCTGGACCTGCGCCTCGATGCCGAGCGGGTTCACCGCGGTGCCGCAATCCACGCTGCAGGTGACCGAGTGAACGCGGATGCGCCCCTTCTCGATCGAGATCTCGGCGACCTCGGCGACGATGGAGCCGAACGACTCGTGCATCGCAAGCCCGCGCGCCCGCCCCGGCGGCAGCGCCGTGCCCCAGCCGGCCTTCTCGGCGACGACCTTCAGCGCGTTGGCGTGCCGCGGCTTGTTCTTCAGCAGCTCGAGGCGGTACGCGAGCGGATCCTGCCCGGCGGCGTGCGCCAGCTCGTCGACCATGCTCTCCATCGCGAAGGCGGTATGCGTGTTGCCGACCGAGCGCCACCACAGCACGGTCACCGGCGTCCTCGGCGAGTGCAGCGACACACGGAGCGCGGGCATCCCCGCGAGGTACGGCGAGTCGCCGACCCCCTCCACCGAGGTGTGGTCGATGCCGTTCTTGACGACGAGCGACTCGAGCGGCGTACCGGCGACGATCGACTGGCCTACGATCATGTGATCCCACGCCGTCGGCATGCCCCGCGCGTCGACGCCGACCTGCACCCGATGGACGTACGCGGGGCGGTAATAGCCGCCGCGCATGTCGTCCTCGCGCGTCCACACGACCTTGACCGGCACGCCGGCGGCCTTCGCGACGATCACGGCCTCCCCCACGAAATCCGCCACGGGGCTGGCGCGCCGGCCGAAGCCGCCGCCGAGGAACGTCGTGTGGATCTGGACCTTCTCGGGAGCCGTCCCGAGGATCTTCGCCGCGGCCATCTGGTCGCCGGTCTGGAACTGCGTGCCGGTCCAGATCTCGCAGCGATCGCCGTCGATCTTGACCGTGCAGTTGAGCGGCTCCATCGGCGCGTGCGCGAGGTAGGGCACGTCGTACTCCACCTCGATCCGCGACTTGGCCGCGGCCAGGGCGTCCTCGACCTTGCCGACCTGGTGGGCGACCGCGCCCGGCTTGCGCGCCTGCGCGCGGAACTCGTCGAGCAGCCTGGCGCTGTCGGCGCCGCCCCCCTCGGGCTTCGTCCACTCGGCGCGGAGCGCGTCGCGCCCGAGCTTGGCCGCCCAGAAATGCGCGGCGACGACGGCGACGCCGTTCGCGGTGGGGACGACCTTCTCGACGCCGGGCACCTTGAGGGCGTCGGCCGCGTCGTACTTCGCGAGCTTCGCGCCGAACGCCGGCGGGCGGAGCACCACGGCGGTGCGCAGCCCGGGGAACTGCACGTCGATCCCGAACTGCGCCTTGCCCGTGATCTTCTCCGGCGTGTCGATGCGGCGCACCAGGGTGCCGATCAGCTTCCAGTCCTTGGGATCCTTCAGCTTCACCTTCGCCGGCGGGGTCAGCTTCATCGCCTCCTCGGCGAGCTGGCCGTAGGTCAGCTGATCCTTGCCGTGGGTGACGAGCCCCTTCGCAACGACGCACGCCGCGGGCGCGACCTTCCACCGGGCGGCGGCCGCGCGCACCAGCATGTCCTTCGCCATCGCGCCGACGGTGCGATACCGATCGAACTCGCCGTTCGTGCTCGTCGACCCGCCGGTCATCTGGAAGTGCATCACCGGGTGGCCGTACACCGGCGCGGCCGGCGCGTGCTCCGACCGCACCTTCGACCAGTCGCACTCGAGCTCCTCGGCGATCAGCATCGCGAGCCCGGTCCAGATGCCCTGGCCCATCTCGGAGTGCGCGAGCACCACGGTCACGGACTCATCCGTTCCGATGCGCACGAACGCGTTCGGCGACAGGGGCTGCGGCTGCGCCGCCTTCGGCGCGGCGCGGACCCCCTGCGGCACGTAGAAGCTGAGCAGGAGCCCCGCCGCAGAGCCCGCGGCCACCTGCAAGAAGTCGCGCCGAGAGACGCTCACTTACCACCTCGCTTGAGCCGCGACGCGAGGATCACCGCCTCGCGCACGCGCACATAGGTCCCGCACCGACACACGTTTCCGGACAGCGCCGCATCGATATCGGCGTCGGTCGGATCGGGTTTCTGCGCGATCAACGCGGCCGCGGTCATGATTTGCCCGGACTGGCAGTACCCGCACTGGACGACATCGGCCTGCGCCCACGCCTGTTGCACGACGTGCGACCCGTCGGCCGACAGGCCCTCGATCGTCGTCACCTTGCGCGCCCCGACGCTCGACACCGGCAGGACGCAGGAGCGCGCGGGCTTGCCGTCGATGTGGACCGTGCACGCGCCGCACTGGGCCATGCCACAGCCATACTTGGTGCCGGTCAATCCCAGCAGATCCCGGAGCACCCAGAGCAGAGGCATCTCCGGAGCGGCCTCGACCTCGCGAACAGCGCCGTTGATATGGAGTTTCATCGCCGCTCTCGCCATACTTTTGCGTTCGTGTGGCGTCAAGCGAGCGACCTTGGTTTTATCGATTCTTCACGTGGCCCGCGGCGCGCCGTCGCCGTGCGGCGTCCCAGGGGGCAGCGGTCGCGCGAAGTTGCGTACGGCGTTGCGTCAGGCGGCGAGGAACGCCCTGGCGGGAGCATCGCGAAAGGATGATGATGCCGGGCGCATGAACGAGCTTGAGCGGATCGTGCGGGAAGCGACGAAGTTGGTGGCGGACCGGTCCCCGTTTCTGCTCGCGACCGTCGTGCGGGTGTCGGGGTCGTCGTACCGGCGCCCCGGCGCGCGGATGCTGGTCGCCGGCGATCGCTGGCTGTCGGGGTGCGTGAGCGGCGGTTGCCTGGAGGGCGACGTCATGCTCCGCGGAGAGCACCGGTGCCGCGATGGCGCCGTGGTGGTCACGTACGACTCGACCACCGAAGACGGCGAGCCGTGGGGCGTCGGGCTCGGCTGCAACGGCGTCGTCGACGTGCTGCTCGAGCGCGTCGAGGCCGGGGCGACCCACGACGCGCTCGCGTTCGCCGGCGCGTGCTTCGCCGAGGAGACCACCGGCACGCTGGTGACGGTGATCCGCTCGACGGTCGACACGGTCCGGGTCGGCGCGCGCCTCGCCTTCGGCCCGCCGTGCGCGCTCGCGCACCCGGTGACCGATCCCGCCGCGCGCGCCGCGATCGAGCGCGCCGCGCGGGGGCCGGCCGGCGTCGTCGAGCTGGACGGGCTGGGGATCACCGCGCTCGTCGAGAAAATCGCGCCGTCGCCGCAGCTCTTCGTGCTCGGGGGCGGCCACGACGCGGCGCCCATCGTCACGCTCGCGACGTCGGTCGGGTTCCGGGTCACGGTCGCGGTGCCCGTCCTTCGGCAGGGCTCCCGGTTCGCCGCGGCGGATCGCGTCATCGCCACCGGCGGCGCGATGGATCGCCTCCGCGCGCTCATCGACGCGGCCGCCGAGGCGTATGTCGTCATCATGCACCACCAGCGCACGCCGGATCGCGACGCGCTCGCGGCCGCCCTCGCGTCGCGCGCCCGCTACATCGGCGTGCTCGGGCCCGCGCGCCGCACCCGCGAGCTCCTCGCGGAGATCGGCCAGGGCCCCGGCGACGATCCGCGGATCCACGCGCCCATCGGGCTCGATCTCGGCGCCGAGACGCCCGAGCAGATCGCGCTCTCGGTCGTGGGCGAGCTCCAGGCCGTCGCGCGGAGGGCGCAGGGGGGGAAGCTCCGCGACCGCGTCCGCCCGCTGCACGCCGGCCTGGCGCTGGCCGTGCTCGCCGCGGGCGGCTCGCGGCGCCTCGGGCGCCCCAAGCAGCTCGTCGAGCTCGACGGGGCGCCGCTCGTCCGGCGCGTGGCGGCGGCGTGCGTCGAGGCGCGATCCGGGCCGGTCGGCGTCGTGCTCGGCGCCCACGCCGGCGCGGTCGCGCGCGCGCTCGGCGATCTGGGCGTCGCGCGCATCGCGAACGACGGCTGGGAAGAGGGCATCGCCTCCTCGATCCGCGCCGCGGTCCGGTGGGCGGAGGCCTCGAAGGCCGACGCGCTCCTGATCGCGCTCGCGGATCAGCCGCTGATCACGGTCGAGCACCTCACCGCCCTGCGGAACGCCTGGCTGGCGGGCGCTCCGGTCGCCGCGTCGCGCTTCAGCGGCGTCGTGGGCGCGCCGGCGGTGTTCGACCGATCTCGCTGGGACGCCCTCGCGCGTCTCGAGGGCGACCAGGGCGCCGGCCGGCTGCTGCGCGCCGAGGGCATCGTGGCGATCGACTGGGCGGGCGGGGCGATCGACGTCGACACGGCCGACGACGTGCGCGCGCTCGGCGGCCACGCGCCGGCGAGCCCGCCGGGCTGCTGATTCGCCGCGGAGGTCGCTCCGGCCGCCCTTGACTTCGAGCGCACTCTAACTCTTACGGTGGCCTGCGTCGAAGCGCCGCGGCCCATCCCCGCGGCCCACAAGGAGCCCAACCATGCACACGCGCAAGCTCGGTCCTCTCCAGGTCTCCGCCCTCGGTCTCGGCTGCATGGGCATGAGCGATTTCTACAGCAACCGCGACGACGCCGAGTCGATCGCCACGATCCATCGCGCCGTCGAGCTCGGTGTCACGCTGCTCGACACCGCGGACATGTACGGGCCGTTCACGAACGAGGAGCTCGTCGGCCGGGCGATCGAGGGCCGGCGCGATCGGATCGTCCTCGCGACCAAGTGCGGTATCGTCCGCGATCCCAACGATGCCACGGTCCGGGGCGTCAACGGCGCGCCGGAGTACATCAAGGCGGCCTGCGACGCGAGCCTGCGGCGCCTCCGCGTCGACGTCATCGATCTCTACCAGCTGCACCGCGTCGATCCGAAGACGCCCATCGAGGACAGCGTGGGCGCGATGGCGGACCTCGTGAAGGCCGGCAAGGTGCGCGCGATCGGCCTCTCGGAGGCGGGCTCGGCGACGCTCCGGCGCGCCCACGCGGTGCACCCGCTCGCGTCGGTGCAGAGCGAGTACTCGCTCTGGACGCGGGATCCCGAGGACGACGTGCTCGCCACGTGCCGCGAGCTCGGCATCGGCTTCCTCGCCTACAGCCCCCTCGGCCGCGGCTTCCTCACGGGGCAGATCAAGCGCTTCGAGGACCTCGCGTCGGACGACTACCGCCGCATGTCGCCGCGCTTCCAGGGGGAGAACTTCCAGCGGAACCTGGATCTCGTCGCGAAGGTGGAGGACATCGCGCGGGAGAAGGGCGTGAAGGCGTCGCAGCTCGCGCTCGCCTGGGTCCTCGCGCAGGGGGATTTCATCGTCCCGATCCCCGGCACGAAGCGCCGCAGCTACCTCGAGGAGAACGTCGCCGCGGAGGGGATCAGGCTCACCGAGGGCGATCTGCGCCGCCTCGACGCGGTGGCGCCGAGGGGCGCGGCGGCCGGTCCGCGCTACCCGGAGGTCGGCATGAGGCTCGTGAACCAGTGAGCGGCGCGGCCGGCAGACCGCGCCTCGGCGCGGCGCGCTCGGGGAAGGCCGGCGCGCCGCGCTCCGGCGCGGGCGGCGCGGCGCGCCTCGGGAAGGCCGGGGCGCCGCGCTCCGGCGTGGACGGCGCGCTCACGATCGCCGAGGTCGCCGCGGCGACCGGGACGAGCGCGCACACGCTCCGCTATTACGAGCGGATCGGGCTCATCCGGCCCGTGGCGCGGGCGCGGAGCGGCCACCGCCGCTACGGCCCGGACGACGTGCGGTGGGTCGAGTTCCTCCGCAAGCTGCACGCGACCGGCATGCCGATCCGCCGCATGCTCGCCTACGCGGCGCTCGTGCGTCGCGGCGAGCACACGATCTCCGAGCGGCGCGCGCTGCTCGAGGCGCACCGGGACGACGTGGCCGCGAAGCTCGCCGAGCAGCAGGCGCACCTCGCGATCATCGAGAAGAAGGTGCTCCTGTACCTGGATCTCGAGAAGCAGAGCGCGCGCCGCCGCGCGTCGTGACCAGCGCCGCGGCGCCCGCGGCGAGCGGGCGTCCCGCGGGCGTCCCGCGGCGCGCGGCGATCACGCCCCCTCCGGCACCCCGGGCTGCCGGAGCACGCGCAAGGGGCCCTCGGACGACACGAGGCCGGCGAGCGCCGGGTCGGTCATCACCTCGAGGAGATCGCGCTCCGCGCCGTCGACCGTGCACCGCCGCCGCACGAGCCGTACGACCTGCGAGTAGTCCACGTGATCCAGGTCGTGCGCGAGCCCGAGCGGCTGCCACAGGGTGTGCCGGCCGTGCCGGTGGGCGGCGCCCGGGTCGTACCAGCCGTAGTTGGCGGCGCGGTCGCGGCTCCCGGCGAGGCGGTTGGTGAGCACCCAGTGCTTGCCGACGTTCTCGATGAGCCCGGTCCGCCCCGCGACCCGCTCCTCGACGCGGCGGTGGTGCTCCAGCATGCGCGAGGTGTTCGCCATCGTGGGATCCGGCGCGCCGATGCACGGCGGGATCCGCACCGTGGCCTGCTCCCAGACGAGGTCGCAGAGGCGGGTCGTCAGCATCGCGCACTCGAGCAGGTCCGCGATGCGCTGCGTCGTCCTGGCGGACGCGTTGATCCGCACGGAGTCCTGCGCGTCGCCGACGCGGAGCGCGTCGGCGCTCACGAGGAAGGTCGCGCGGTGCTCGCCGTGCTCGCTGTGCACCGGGACCCAGTCGATGGGCGCCAGGTGGCCGGCCTGAACGGCCTCCAGGAGGGCGTCCTCGCGCGCGGCGCAGGCGCGTTCGGGAAGGCGTGCGACGAAATCGGTGCCTCGCGGGACGTCGGTCATGGCTCCCCCTGAGCGAGCGCGGGCCCCACCCCGGCCGCGGCGCCGTCCGGCCTGGCCGTCGAGCGCCGGCCGGCTCGCTCGCTCGCTCGATTGTGCGGAGCGCGCGAGATCCGCGCAAGCGCGCGCGGATCCCGTGCTTTGCGCTGTTCGCCCGCTCGCCCTAAGCTCCGCCCCATGTCGCCCCCGGTGAGCCGTCCCTCCCCGCGTCCCTCCGGAGCGTTCCGCGCTTCCCGCCTCCTCCTCCTCGCCTGCGCCGCCGTGCTCGCCGCGCAGTCCGCCGGCTGCGGCTCCAGCGCGTCCCAGGGCCCCGACGCGGCCGCCGCCATCGCGTCGATCGACGCGCGCCTGCGGGGCAGCTTCCGGCTCGTCCGGTTCGAGCCCGAGGTCCCGCTCGAGCCGATGCTCGCGTCGATGCTCGAGTTCCAGTACGCGCACTTGATCGTCCGCTTCGACGGGAAGCGCATCCTCGCGGATTCGCCGGGTCTCCACGTCGACCGCGCTTACGAGATCCGCGATCCCGCGTGGGATCGGTTCAAGCTGATCTCCTACGACGAGGCGGGGATCGGCTACGAGGCGCTGTGCGAGTTCTCGGAGCAGGGAGAGCTCATCGTGTACGCCCAGACGCCGCCCTGGAAGGGCGTGGCCACGCTCCGCCGCGCGCAGTAGATGGCGCCGCATGGCCGAACCGAGAGCGCAGCAGAGCGACGACCCGCGCGGGTGGCGAAAGGAGGCGAGGGATCTGTCGGCGGCGGTCGCCGGCGGAGCGATCGTGGGGATGCCCCTTCTGTACACGATGGAGATGTGGTTCCGCGGGACCATGCTCTCGGAGTGGCACCTCGGGGCGATCCTGGCGCTGACGCTGGTCGTGAGCTTCCTGTCCTCGCTGGAGTCCGGGTTCCGGAGCGACGACACCCTCGTGGGCACCGCCATGGAAGCGGTGACGTCGGTCGGGATCGGGATCGTCCTCTCGGCGGCCATCCTGGCGCTGGTCGGCGAGATCTCCCTCGACAGCGCGCCCAGCGAGGTCGTCGGCAAGATCCTCCTCCAGGCGGCCGCCGTGAGCATCGGGGCGGCGTTCGCGAACGCGCAGGTCCGGGGCAAATCGCGCACGGGGGATGAGCCAGAGGACGGCGAGGAGGCGCCGGAGGGAGACCCGGAGGCGCTGCAGCTCAGGGCGGACCTGCGGGACTTCTCCGCGGCGATGGCCGGCTCGCTGCTCTTCACGATGAACATCGCGTCGACGGAGGAGATCGTGATGATCGCGTCGCGGCTCTCGCCGTGGCGGCAGCTCGCGATGGTCGGGGTGAGCGTCGCGCTGTGCTACATCATCCTGTTCGCGTCCGGGTTCGAGCGGCACGACGTGTACGTCAAGAGCTTGTTCCAGAGCCGGGCGTTCGAGACCTCGATGACGTGCGCCGTGTCGCTCCTGATGGCGCTGGTGCTGCTTTGTCTGATCGGAGAGCGCGAGGCGACGAGCGATCCGTCGACGCTGGTGGCCAGCGTGGTGACCCTCGGCTTGCCGGCGATCGTCGGCGGCGCGGCGGGGAGGTTGGTGGTGTGAGCGACGGGCGGGAGCGCAAGGAACGCCCTGGCGGGCGCGGCAAGGGCAGGCGGGTGCGCCGTCAGCTGGCCGAGTGGGTCTCGCTCGGGGTCAGCACGGCGTTGATCCTCGCCCTGATCGTGTTCCTGGTGCACGCGGGCCTGACGAGCGCCCGCGGCTCGGTCGTGCCGGAGGTGAAGGCGCTGCCCGACCGGGCCGAGCAGCACGGCGGCGCGTGGCTCTTGCCGGTCCGGGTGAAGAACGGAGGCAGGCAGATGCTCGGCGATCTCGGGGTCGAGCTCCGGTACACGCCGCCGGGAGCGCCGGGGCCGGAGCGGGTCGAGGCGACGATCGACTACCTCGGCAAGCACTCCGAGCAGGAGCTGTATTTCTATGTGCCGAGCGACCCGAGGGGGATGGCGGTCGAGGCGAGGCCGCTGCATTACCAGGTGAAGTGAAGGCGGCGCCCGACCCGACACAAACAAACCTCTCCGTGCCGAGAAAATTGCCTCAGTTTCGGGAATGCTCTGAATCGGCGCGTCGAGTGATAAAATGAGGCGCTTGATCGTAAGGCTGTGCTTGGGCGTGTCGCGCGTCCTGGCTCAGTGTTATTGAGCTTGCGCCACCCCTCCCGCAGATCTAGGAGTCGTGGACTCACCATCAGCTGAGGGGAGTCGATCCCTCAGGGGAGACCTCGTGTCGCAACGCCGCGAAAGGGCGTCAGACAAGAAGCTCGCACGGCGTGCTGCTGATGACGCTCGGGCGGTTCGAACCCCGCCGGGCGACCGGGCGCTGGCGGATGGAACACCGCGCGTACCGCACGGAGTGAGCCTCCCGTGCGCAGGGCGCGCCGACTTGGTGGCGCCCCAGCCGGCCTGGAGGGGGCGGCGGGCGGGCCGTCCGTGGCTCGGCGAGCCCTATCTCGGTGAGCCGTTCCTCGCGCCGCCACCGGCGCCGCTCGACCAGGCCGTCGAGCGCGTTACCGGGCTGGCCGCCGGGGTCTTTGTGCCTGGCCAAGAGCGAGCCCGTCGACATCGAGCCGCAGGCGCTTGACCTGCTGCGCGAGCCTGCCGACGCGCTGCTCGATCCGGCGCCGCACACTCTCGAGGCGCTGCTCCAGGCTGGCGAGGCGCTGCTCGTGGTCCGCGGGGCCCCTCTGCTCCGCCGGGTTGACGTGGTGCCTCTCGACGACGCTGAGCGACGCTTTGATGATCTCCGGCTCCCCGGCGCTGGAGGACGGCGGCTTCAGATCGACCTCGGCCCAGTTCCTGGGCGACGGCCGTGACGAGCGGCGCTCCGGCCGTGTCACGGCGTCTTGAGAAACCTGGCGACGCCTTGCCATACGGCACCTTCCAGCGCTTCCGCGATATCCGGGCCCAGCGGCAGCGTATGGCGCCCCGAGGCCGTGACGACGAACTCGCTCTCGCGGAGCCGAGCCACGGACAGCCGGTGCACCGGGCCGCTCGGCGGATCGAGCGACCATGCGACCGCGGTCTGGGCCAGCTCGTATCCGCTCTGACGCACCGGATTTTGCTTGAGCCTGAGCGCCGGGACCGGCGCGTGGACCGCCTCGTCGATGACAAAGGTCACCGTCACATCGACGCTCACGGCCTCTTTCCCGGGCGTCCCCGGCCAGCCAGCCGCGACGCGTCGCAGCACCTCGGGCCACCCGCCGACCGCGCGGCTGGAGCGCTTGATCTGCTGCGGTTTCGGCCCATCGGGCAGCAGCTCCCAGCGCAGCTTGAGCCGCGCGTTCGCCGCGGCGCCAGGCACCGGGCGCAGGTCGCCATACAGATACAGCGGGCCGCTCGCGCCGGTCGGGAGCGCGTAGAAATACGCCGCATAGTCGGCGTTTCGCTGAGTCGTGCCCGCGCCCGGCATCGACGACATGCCGGTGTCCGCGACGAGCCGGCGCCATGCCCCTGGGGAGGCGCTGGCGTGGACCACGGCTTCCAGCGAATCGAGCGTCACACCGCTACCCCGCGACGCCGGCTCCTCCAACCGCTTCCCGGTACTGCCCTTCTTCCGTGCAGCACGTCCTGCCACAGAAAAGTGATCTATGTCGCCTTTGTGAAATCGTCGAAATAATTATCGTTTCTGGGTCGATTTGTGGAGTTTTTGGTGGGTGAAACGGGTGAAGTGTGCGTGTCGCTTCGGTGGGAGGAGCGCTGTCGCGGGCGCGAGATCCCCGGTCAGATCCTGCGTCGGGGACGGGTGAGATCGAGCCGGACGCTTCCATGCTCATCCTCCGCCCTCTGGAGCTGCTTGGCGAGCACGCGCCGCCAGGGGATCTCGCCGAGGAGCATGTCGTCGATCGCCCACGAGAGATGCCACACGGCGGCGCCCAGCGCCTTCATGCCGTTCGTGATGACGAGCTTCGTATCTCGCGCGATGAAGGGGCGCGGATCCATCGACCTCTCGCCGCGCAACGCGGGCGTCGTCAGGACCGAGCCCGCGGCGATCACATCCGGCAGGTGCGCGCCGCGGGTGCCGGCGCTCCGGATCTCGGCGATGCGCTGCTTCACGGCCTCGGCTGGGTCGTGCTTCAGGTGCCTGTCGACCCGGACATTCAGCGCCCAGACGGCCGCATACCAGGGGTTGCGGATCGCGGGGAATCCGGGGCGCCGCTTGATGGATCCGTCTGGGAGGCCGATCCTCGGCGTGATCATCTCGAGCGGTACGGGGGCGCGCTTCAGCTGCTTCACGGCTGCGACCTGACGACACGCCGTCACGAGCGACTGCCCCTGGTTCTTGTCGGGCACCTTCGCCTGGGCGTAGAGCGTGTGCTTGACCTCAATGTAGGCGAGCACGGCCTCGGCCGGCACGCGCTCCCGGATGGCGAGGTCGCCTCCCAGCGCGCGCAACGTCGGGAAGCGCGCGGCGTCGTAGATGATGATGTCGTCGCCTTGCTGATCGCCGGCGACGTCCACCACCCAACCGCGACAGATGCCGGCGCGCCCGGGCAAGCATCTCCTGAGCGCATGGCATATGGCGATCTCCAGCTCGGGACCGAGCTCCAGGGTCTTGAGCGCCCGGAACTTCCGGAATTCGCGGTCCAGGTGCTCGACCACCTCCTCGGACCAGTCGCCATAGGGCCCCCGCTTCGGTGAGCCCTGCACACGTCCGGTCAGCGCGCTTCGGTCTCGGCTGGCTGCGGCCGTCCCAGGTTGCGCGGTCCTCGTCTTGTCCGTACGCGCCATGGTGCTCCCCGTCGCTGCTCCACGCCTTGTTACACCACGCGGACGACCGGGAGCATGCCACCAGTCCGGTCAACCCCGGTCGGGTCAACCCCGGTCGGATCACCCCCGCCGCGGCTTCCGATCCAGCCACGCCCGCTGCCCCCACGGGCACGCGAACTCGAGCGGCTTCGTCAGGATCCACAGCACCGGCAGCGGCGGCGGCGCCGGCGGCGTGGGGCCGACGCCGTCCGTGAAGTAAATGACGCCGGAGACCCGCCGGGCCGCCAGGAACTCCGGCGCGAACACCGGCCGCAGATCGGTCCCGCCGCGGCCGCCCACGTCGCCGAGCCGCCCGTCGAAGGCGTACACGCGCCCGATCTCCGTGTCGCACTCGGCCACGGTGATGCGCGCGACCTCGCTCATCGCCTGCAGCTGCCGCGCGATCTCCTCGAGCTCGTCCCGCCGCATGCTCATCGACGTGTCGATCGCCACGAGCACCGACGGCTTCGCGATGGCCCGGGGCGCGTACGTCCTCCCGGGCACCTCGCCGACGCGGCCGGGGAAGCGCCGGTTCGGCCGCGCGTACGTGTGCACCGGGGCGCGCTCCCGCGCCACGAACATCCGCAGCGCGGTCTTCCAGTCGAGCGGGGTCGCGCGCGGGCCGAGCACGTCGGTGAGCTCCTCGATGAGCCGGCCGGGCGTCTTGCCCGCGAGCGTCAGGCCGGGCAGATCCGCCGGGTCGCCGTCGCCCGCGAGCGCGCCCGCCTCCTCGGCGGCGCGCAGCAGGAGCTGCCGCGTCTGCTCCACCGCGCCCGGCTCCCGCGAGGGGCGGCGCAGCACGCGGTGGTCGTCGACGGCCTCGCCGCCCCGCTGCGGGAGCTTGCCCTCGCGCGCCCCGCGCACGAGCAGCTCGTACCGCTCGAGGGTGCTCTGGCCGCCGCGCAGCCCGAGCGGGGCGTAGGGCTGCCACCGGATCGGGTCGGGCAGCGGCTCCTCGATGTACTCGTTGGCCGACATCTCCAGGGCGAGATCCATGAGCTCGGGCTCGTCCGCGCCCGCGAACTTGGGGTGGCAGAGGTGCCCGAGCGCCACGTGGTGCACCTCGTGCAGGAGCACGCCGCGCAGGAACACGGGCTCGTTCATGAACGACTCCACGTTGACGTGGAGGAAGAAGCGGCCCTCGAACATCGAGACCGCCATGCGCCTGACCGAGGGGTCCGCGACCGGCGCGAGCCGCCCGAGGATCGCCGCGTAGCAGGGATACCGCTCCAGAAACCCCGGATCGCGCACGAACGCGTCGAGCCACGCCGCGAGCTCGTCCTCGGGCACCTCGCGGCGCTCCGCGCGCTCGGGCGCCGGCTTGGCCGCCGCGAGCGCCGGCTTCGCCGCCTCGTCGCCCCGCCTCATTGCGGCCGGATGGGCGTGACGCCGTGCTTCTTCAGCGCCCCCGCCAGCCGGAGGGCCCAGCGCTCCGGCAGCTGCGCGAGCAGCTGGCCCAGGCACGCCCGCGCGACGTTGCTCCGCCGCACCTCGACGAGCTTCGCCTGCTGCGACAGGTGCGCCGACAGCGCGGTCACGACGAGCCCCACCCGGTGCTGCCGCAGCGCATCGGCGCGCCACGCCAGCACCTTCTGCTCGGCGGCGCTGCCCGCGTAGTTCTGGAGCAGCTCCTCGGGGCGGACGTCGATGAGCTGCGTCGCGGTCGCGTTGCCGCCGAGCGCGTCCTGGAGGCGCTCGCGGTGGTCGCCGGGCAGGTCGGCGAGCAGCGCCTCGAACGCCGCGAGCGACAGCTTCCGCTGCGCCGCGAGCACGCCGACCTCCGGCCCCTCGAGCAGCGGCGCGAGCCGCGTCGTCACCTCGTCGAAGCGGTCGGTCTCCCCGCGCTCGCGCGCGGCGCGCAGCGCCTTGCCCGCGGGCGACGTCGGCCCGTAGTCGGCCAGCAGCGCGCGCAGGTCGAACGGCAGCCGCGTCGACCAGGAGTCCTTCGACGCGAGCAGGAGCTCCACCCAGCTCGGCGGCAGGTACCCGCCGAGCGCGTCGCGCAGCAGCACGCCGTCCGCGAGCTCCTCGGGGCGGAGCGCGCTCAGCACCTGCGACGCGTACGTCCAGGTGCGCGGCGGGACGTCGTCCAGGATGCGCTCGTGCGCCTGCGCCAGCGCGATCACGCCCGGGTGGATCCCGTTCACCTGCGCCCAGGCGAGCCAGGATGCCCGGTCCGCGCGGACGTTCAGGTTGAGGAAGCGCGCCCGGAGCGCGCGATCGAGCGGGGTCACCTGGTAGTCGGCCGACTCTGGGTTCACGGCGGCGAAGCACACCCAGCCCGCGGGCAGCTCGTACTCGTGCAGCCGCCGGGCGCTGAGCAGCTGGAGCGCCGGCTGCTGGATGTACCGCTCCGCCCGGTTGAGCTCCTCGAGCATCAGGATGCCGGCGCCGTCCTGGGGCAGCACCGACGGCGCCGCGTAGGCGGTCCGGTTGTCCCGGATGACCGGCAGGCCCACGAGGTCGGGCGGCTCGAGGAGGCTCAGGTCGAGCACGACCGTGGCGATGCCGAGCCGCTCGGCGAGCTGCCGGACGAGCTCGCTCTTGCCGATCCCGGTCGGGCCCTCGAGCAGCACCGCGCGCCGCGCGCGGTACGCGAGCTCGAGCACGGCCTCGAGCCGCGGTCCGATCGGGATGGGCGCGGAGCGCCCCTCGAGGAGGGTGGGTGGCGTCGCCGCGGCCGGCCTGCCCGGCGCGTTTCCATCGGATCTGGGCTTCGTCACGGAGATAGAGGAGGGTACGGCGCGAAGAAAGAACCTCCGAGGCCTGGGGCCCAGGAGGCTCGGCCTTTCCGTGCCCGGCGGGCTCTCGGCGCTCGTCCTGCCAGGTGGACCCGAGCTCTAGCAGCCGCTGCGCGGCCTGTCATTCGCCACGCGCGCCGCGCGACGCGCCACGCGACGGCTGGCGGCGCGCTCAGGCGCCGAGGAGCAGCCCCAGCGTGGTCGCGAGCGCGGCGTCGTTCCACGAGGACAGCCCGCGTGGCAGGAGGACGGTCGCGCGATGGGGCTGGCCTCCGCAGCTGCGCGCACCGTCGTAGGTGCGCCCGGTCCGGGTGAGCTCGTAGCTGCATCGCCCGATGCGACCGGTGAGCTGCCGGTCGTCCAGCCGGTAGTCGGAGAGGGCGCCGGCCACGAGGCCGCGCGCGCGGAGCCCTGCCTCCGCCCGGGTCACCGAGAGTTGAAGCGGCATGGCGCCGACGATGCCGGTCGCGGCCTGGCCGGTCGCGGTGACGCTGACGGGCCGGTCGAAGGCGACGCCCCGGACCGCCTGCCCGTCGCGCTCGCCGTCCGCCGGGTACACGCCCAGGCTCACGTCCGGCCCGACGACGCGCCCCGGCTCGACGTCGGCGCTCACGAGCTCGCCCCGGGCGGTGAGCAGGATGAACTCGCTCGGCCCCGCAGCCTCGAAGATGTCCTCGCGCGCCGGGTGATCGGCGCCCGGCGCCGCCCCGCACGCCGCGGTGAGCGGCAGGGCGAGCGCGAGCAAGAGCACAGGGAGCAGCCTCATCCGCATCGCAGCACCTCCACGCCTGGTCGGGCACACCGAACGTGAGGCCGCGGACGCCGGAGCGGTAGACGTCTGTACCGCGAGGATCGGATTCACCGGGGCCGCATCCGTTCCCGATGGCCTCGGTCTCACGGCCTAGGGCGCGTCGGGGAGCGCCCGAGGGGCGACCCTTGCACGTGCGGCCCGACGCGGGCTTTGATGCGCCTGTCGTCCACCGATGCGCGAAGGCGCGCCATGGCGCGCCTGGCAGACCCTCAGCGCGGCACCTCGAGCGGGGCGCAGGTCGAGACGCCGGCGCCGACGATGCGGAAGCCGATGTTCGTCATGTAGTCGGGATCGATCGAGCCGTCCGAGGGGCGATAGCGGCTCACGTTGGTGGTCCGCGACGGCGACTGGAACTCATCCGGCGCGGTATAGAAATAGAAGTCGCCACCCCAGAAGGAGAACGCCCACGCGCTGGGGGTCTCGATGCCCGGCAGATCCGTGGCCTCGAGGATCTCGCCGGTCTCCTTGTCGATCTCGGCGAGCTGGACCGGCGTGGTGGTGAAGAAGCCGAAGAGGCGTCCATCGCCCGTGCCGGTGAGCTCCGCCGAGGCGCCGCGCAGCGAGCCGCTGAACTCCCCGACCGGCGTCACCGATGCGCCGTCGATCCTCCCGAGCCCGACGCCCGGCGTGCCGGTCGCGCCCGCCACGAACAGCTGCTCCGCGTCCGGGCGGGAGAGATCGCTCGAGAAGCCCATCCCCAACCGGGACCACCCCTCCGAGAGCGACATGTCCGTGGGCTCGCAGCTCGCGTCCTCGGTGCTGACCTTGAACAGCGTGCCCTCGCTGTCGTCGCTATAGACGTAGTTGACCCACGCCACCGCGTCGCGATCGACCGCCATCGAGTTGGGATGCATGCTGGTTTGGCAACCCAGGACACCAACCTTCGTGAACTCCTTGCGATCCGGCCTGAAGCTGTAGAGCTCGTTGTCCTGCGAGAGCACGTACACGAGGGCCGCCCGCTCGATG
Source organism: Sorangium cellulosum So0157-2 (assembly GCF_000418325.1). GTDB lineage: Bacteria > Myxococcota_A > Polyangia > Polyangiales > Polyangiaceae > Sorangium > Sorangium cellulosum_D. Next base: position 8,085,320 of record NC_021658.1, on the reverse strand, counting down.
CACCGGCTGTCGGCGTCCTCACTCTCGCCACCCCCATCGCTCCCGCCGGTCCCGGCGCCGGCGCCGAACGTCTCGTCCTGGCCGCCCGCGCCGCTGCCGTTGTCTTCGCCGCTGCCGGCGCCGTTGCCACTGCTATCGCCGGCCCCTGTGGTCTGGCTGGTGTCTGCCGGGGACGTACCGTCGCCGGACGCGCTGCAGCCGCTCGCCGCGAGCGCCATCCAGAAGCACCATCGTGCGATTCGCATATCCGCTCTCCCTTCCGCGTGATTCGCTTCTATAGCCGCGAAGCGCGCGCCCGGGTACACGAAGTAGCGTCCCGGGTGAAAAGGGCACCTGCGCTCTGCGAAGGACAGAGGTGCGTGTCCGGGTCGAGCAGGCGTGAGCGGCGAGCGAGGTCATCAGGGGATGGCGACGACCTCCTCGGACTGGCAGCAAAAATACGTGGCTCCCGTGGGTGTCACTTCCCCCGTGGCGACTCCGCCGGTCGGGGCGCATGTGCCGGGCTCGTTCGTGACCCACTCCGCCGTCATGCTCCCGAGCTCCAGGTCCGGCCCTGCGACGCACTTCGGCCCGGTCAGCGTCGCGGTCTCGGCGCCGAGCAGCCGGCGGCAGCTGCCGTCCCCGTAGATCGACACGAACGCGGAGCACGCGCTGCCCTCGGGCGGATCGCACCCGCACGGCGAGCAGCTGCGCGTGTCGTCGAAGCCCGTGTAGAGCGCTTGCAGCTCGGGGTAGTGCTCCGGGCATTTCGGCTCGCCCTGGCGGAGGTAGCGGATGCATATCGCGAAGCCCTCCGGTCGCTGCGCGGGGGAAGCGACGCACATCTTCGAGGGATCGGCGCATGCGCGCTCGTCGGCCGGGCCCGAGCAGCCGCGCGCCCGCACGCTGAACGGGGCAGGCAGCTCGGGCGGCGGCCCACCCGGATCGATCGTCGGCGCGCAGGGGCTCACCGTCGGCGCCGGGATGACCAGCGAGCCGAGCTCGCCCGAGGCGACCGTGGCGCACGCGCCGTTCCACCCGTCGGGGGCGTCGAACGACATGGGCGTCGTCCCGTCGCACGTGGCCGAGGCGCGCCCCCGGAGGGCCGGCGGCAGCTCGCAGGCGGGCTGCATGCAGCGGCATGTCGGGCAGCTGTGCGCCTCGGCGAATCCCCCGTAGCCGTCGAACACGACCTCTGGCGTCTCCGCGGGGCACTCCGGCGCAGACGCCCCGTCGGCCGGGTCGCCCCTCCAGAGCAGGATGGGATCGTCGAACCCGAGGTAGGGCAGCTCCACGCATGCGCCCTCGCACACGGCGCACGGCTTGTCGCACTCGTAAGCGTCCAGGCCGTAGCACGGGACGTCGCACGAGAACATCTGGACGGGGCCGCTGTTCCAGCAGCCTGCGAAGCTCCCGGCAGCAGCGAGCGCGAGCGCAAGCGAGATCGGGTACTTCCTTGTCGTCATCGTCGTGGCCCTTTTCTGGCGTGTTTCGGTCTGGCCGTCGGACAGGGATCACTGCGCCGCGCTGACCGCTCGACGCTGCCTCTCCAACCGCTCCTCGCGCTCACGCCGGTTCACGCCGACGGGCCCGCGCGGCCGGGGCGCGCGGCGCACGCGTCGATCGAGAGAACGGAGATCGCGCACGCCGAATCCATACTTGGGTCGGTGAGGACAGGAAAGCCCAATCTGCTGTGAGCCCTCAATGCATCGATGCCATTCCGGTTCGGCTCACGAAATTATCAATGTTCGTGCGTCGTGCGTCTCGCGCGAGAATCTCGCTCCGGATGGCGGAAAGCGTGTCGCAGCGGAGCGGTCTCGGACCGCGTCGGAACGTGCTGGACGTGAGGGGCAAAGGCGGGAAGGAACGTAGGACCCCAGGGAGGGAGGAGGCCGGGCGGCTCGGCAGCAGCCCAGCACGACAAGCGACGAGCCGCGGCGCCGCGCTCCTATCGCTGCGATCGCTCGAGCGCGTCCACCGCATCGAGCAGGGGCCTTATTGGCGCGCGCTCCTCCTCGGAGAGCGGCGCCTCGTCGAGCTCGGCGCGCAGCGCGCGCGCCCGCGCCTCCTCGCCCAGGGCGACGGCGAGCTCGAGCCGCGCCGCGAGGGCGCGCGCTCGCTCGAGCGGGGCGTCCGCGTCTTCCTTCCGGGCGAGCGCCACGTCGAGCACCTTGGCGGCGGCGGCGTCGTCGTTCTTGAAATCGCGCAGCCGCGCCGCCGCGCGCAGCGCCCGGCCCAGCCTCGAGTTCGAGCGCGACCGGGCGGCCCCCTCGTCGTCGTCGTCCGGCGCGTCCCGCCGGATGAAGATGACCGAGTTGCCCGCGACATCGACCACCGTGAAGCGACTCTGCCCCTTCTTCATGCGCGAGATCCGGGGAAAGCCGGCGACCGGCACCTTGCCATACGCCCGCCGCAGGCCCTCCGAGAAGGTCTCGTGGAGGCGCTCGACCTCGTGGACGAGCACGAGGCACGTGCTGTAGGACTCCCTGGGATCCAGCCTCTTGAGGCCCATGAAGTGCAGGTGGACGTCGCCCCGGCGCGTCGCCGCGTACACGTTCGGCGTCGTCTGCTGGTGGGTGACCTCGAAGCCCAGGGCGCCGTAAAACGCCAGGGTCTCGGGCATCGACACGCACGGAAGCACGGGGATCGTCGTCGCCTCGCTCATGAGATCACCGCTTTCGCGCCGGTCGCGCCCCCGCGGAAGCGGCGGAAGAAGGCGCGCACGTCGCCGATGAACAGGTCGGGCTCTTCCATGGCCGCGAAGGTGCCGCCGCGGTCGAACTCGGACCAATGCACGATGTTCGTGTTGTCGCGGGCGGCGAACCTGCGGATCGGAGCGATGATGTCGCGCGGGAACACCGCGACGCCGGTGGGCAGGGTCGAGGGCTTCACCTCGGAGAGATCCGCGTCGTCCGGCGTGTCCGGGGTCTCCACGAACGAGCGGGCCGACGAGGCCGCCGTGTTGGTGAGCCAGTACAGCATCACGTTCGTGAGGATGCGATCGCGGCTGATGGCGTCCTCGGGGGTGTCCTTGCAGTCGGTCCATTCCTTGAGCACGCCGACGATCCAGGCGAGCTGGCCGACCGGCGAATCCGAGAGGGCGTAGGCCAGCGTCTGGGGGCGGGTCGACTGGATCTTCTTGTAGCCGTACAGCTCCCGCAGGTAATAGTCCGCCGCCTTCAGCCGGGATTGCTCGGCGTCGGTCAGGCCAATGAGCTCCTCGGGATCTCCGGACGGCCACGAGACGAGGCCGTTCGTGTGCACGCCGATCACGTGCTCGGGATCGACGAGGCCGACCTCGCGGGAGATCCACGTGCCCCAGTCGCCGCCCTGGGCGCCGTAACGCGGGTAATCGAGCCTTCGCATGAGCTCTGCCCAGGCGCAGGCGATCCGGCGCGCGCCCCAGCCGGCCTCGCGGGTCGGCCCGGAGAGCCCGTATCCCGGGAGCGAGGGGATGATCAGGTGGAACGCGTCCGCCGGATCGCCGCCGTGGGCGCGGGGATCGGTCAGCGGACCGATGACGTCGAGGTACTCCACGACCGAGCTCGGCCAGCCGTGCGTCACGATCAGCGGCAGCGCGCCGGGCTCGCGCGAGCGCACGTGGAGGAAGTGGATCCGCTGGCCGCCGATCGTCGTCGTGAACTGCGGGTGCTCGTTCAGCCGCGCCTCGTGCCTGCGCCAGTCGTAGGTGGTGCGCCAGTACGCGGCGAGCTCCTTCAAGTAACCGAGCGGGACGCCGTACGACCAGCCCGCGGAGGGCAGCTCGTCGGGCCAGCGGGTGCGGGCGAGGCGATCGTGCAGATCGTCGAGCGCGGCCTGCGGGATGTCGATGCGGAAAGGTTGGATGTCGCTGTCCACGGGCAAGGGAGAGCTCATGCGTACGACGTAACGTACGATGTACGGTTCGTCAACCCGGGTGCGGTCGCTTGGTCGTCCTCGGTCGTGGCGGAGCAGCCGCGACGATGCGGGCACAGCTGCCGGCATGCCAGGACTGAAAGCAGGGTTCGCAGGATCGAAAGGTGTCGGGGGTGTCCTTAGGGGTAACCCCATGAAGTTGTCGGGGATGAACCCTGGCCCGCATCCTGCTAATCACGAGGACAGAGCGCCCGTGACGGCTTCCCCCCCCGCCGTCGAATGGGCGCTCTGTTTTTTTGTGCCTCCGGTCTGGCCGGCGCAGCGCTCACCGAGACGCCGCCGCAACCCCAACCCCGGTGAGCGCTCCTGCCCGCGCATGCCCAACCCCGGTGAGCGCCCGGCGCCGACCCAACCCCGGTGAGCGCTCCTGCCCGCGCATGCCCAACCCCGGTGAGCGCCCGGCGCCGACCCAACCCCGGTGAGCGCTCCTGCCCGCGCATGCCCAACCCCGGTGAGCGCCCGGCGCCGACCCAACCCCGGTGAGCGCTCCTGCCCGCGCATGCCCAACCCCGGTGAGCGCCCGGCGCCGACCCAACCCCGGTGAGCGCTCCTGCCCGCGCATGCCCAACCCCGGTGAGCGCCCGGCGCCGACCCAACCCCGGTGAGCGCTCCTGCCCGCGCATGCCCAACCCCGGTGAGCGCCCGGCGCCGACCCAACCCCGGTGAGCGCCCGCGGTGAGCGCCGGGGCCTGCGGGCGCCGGTCGCCGCAACCGAGCACCCTCGGCCCCGGCAGCGAGCTGCCAGATTTGCAAGCGCCGATCTCAAGATCGCAAAGAAGTCGGGCAACCCCTTAGGATAACTACCGGAAACATGTCGGGATGTGCCCTGGCCCGTGTCCTGCTACGTATGCAGGGCAGAGCGCCTGTGACGGCTTCCCCCCCCGCCGTCGAATAGGCGCTCTGTTTTTTTTTGTGCTCTGCTCACGCGGCGCGCGCCGAGGCGCTCCGCCAAGCGTCGATGCGAGCGGGCGGACCGCGCCAGGCAGCTCTTCGAAAAGCTTCCCGTGTCTATCTCGGCGTACCGCGCGGCGACGCCCAGGCAACAGGGCGCCCGAGGTGGCCGGGGCCGCCCGGAGCGGCGATGTCCTCGGCGGCAGGATCGCGTCGCGCCTCGCCGGCTTCCGCCGCGCGGCTGGAGCTGCTAACTCCCCGGGCGCCAGGAGGCGGCTCTCCCATCTCCCCGGCGGCGCGCATCGACGACACCCGCGTGAGATCCTCCAGCGCACTCCTCGCCTTCGCGATCGCCGCCGCCGCCAGCGCTCACGCGGGCGAGGCGCACCCCCAGCCCGCCCCGGCGACGGCCGCCGCGCCGCCAGACGAGCCGCGGGCGCCCACCACGCCGGTCGAGGCTGCCGGCACGCCCGCCGTGCCGGTCGACGCGGCCTCCTCGCCCGCCGCGCCTGCCTCCTCGCCCGCCGCGCCCGCCGCGCCCGCCGGGATCGAGGTGACCGTCGAGGGCAGCCGCGCCCCGCCGGGCTCCGTCTCGCTCTCGCGGCGCGACATCCGCGAGCTGCCCGGCGCGCTCGGAGACCCCTACCGCGCCATCGAGATCCAGCCCGGCGTGACCACCATCGCGAGCGGCATGCCGTACTACTACATCCGCGGCGCGCCGCCCGGGAACATCGGCTACTTCTTCAACGGCATCCAGGTCCCGCTCCTCTTCCACGTGGGCGCCGGCCCCAGCGTCATCCCGGCCTCGATGGTCCAGCGCGTCGAGATGCACCTCGGCCCCTATCCCGCCGACATCGGGCGGCTCGCCGGCGCGGCGATCGAGGCCGAGAGCGCGCCGCCGTCCGACGTCTGGCGCGGGGAGGGGAGCCTCCGGTTCATCGACCTCGGCGGCGTCGTCGAGGGCCCGGTGGACCGGGACACGCACGTCCTCGTGGGAGGCCACTACGCCGCCGGCGCGGCGCTCACCTCGGCGCTCGTGCCGAGCGTCGACGTGGGCTACGCCGACTACCAGGGACGGGTGACCTACCGGCTCGGCCCGGAGGAGCGCTTCACCGTCTTCGCCTTCGGCGCCTACGACTACCTCGCCAGCATCGACGAGGACGGCGGCGCCGAGGCGACCAACGTCCTGCTCGACAGCGACTTCCACCGCCTGGACCTGCGCTACGACCGCGAGGACGCCTCGGGCGCGCGCGTCCGCGCGGCGCTCACCCTCGGGCTCGACCAGTCGCGCGGGGTCGGCGTGGAGAGCGCGCAGGCCTGGAAGCTCAACGCGCGGGTGAGCCTGGCGCGGCCGATCCTCGGCGGGCGCGCGCTCCTGCGGGCCGGGGCCGACGCGGCGGTCGACCGCTACCAGGTGACCCCGCGCCCGAGCCCGCCGACGGACGGCGAGCCCGCCGAGGGCGACGACGAGCCCGCCGAGGGCACGGAGCAGCTCGACGAGAGCTTCCCCGAGCTCTTCCGCAGCCGGCTCGATCTCGCGCTGGGCGCGTGGGCCGACGCGCTGCTCGTGCTCGGCGAGCGCTCGACCCTCACGCCCGGCGTGCGCGTGGACCACTACACGTCGCTCGGCCGCACCGCCGTCGCCGTGGACCCGAGGATCGTCGGCCGCTTCGGCGTCGGCGAGCACGTGCGGCTCATCCCGGCCTTCGGCGTCGCCTCGCAGCTGCCCGGCCTCGCCCCGCTGCCGGCGCTCCAGATCGGCGGCATCCCGGGGGGCCTGCAGCGCAGCCTGCAGTCGAGCTTCGGCGTCGAGGCCAGCGTGGGCCCGGTCAACTTCAGCGCCACGGCGTTCCGGCAGGTGACCTTCGGCCTGAGCGATCCGATCGGCACCGGGCGCGGCACGAACCTCAGCACGGAGCGCTTCCTCACGCGCAGCCTCGGCGACACCTACGGCCTGGAGCTCGGCGCGCGGGGGGCGCTGCGCCGCGACATGTTCTTCCTGGCGTCGTACACGCTGTCGCGCTCCACGCGCACGCGCGGCGAGGCGACGATCCCCTCGGCCTACGACCGGACGCACGTCGCGCACGTCGCGCTGCTCTACGACCTCGGCGAGGGGTGGCGCGCCGGGATCCGCCACGTGTTCTACACCGGCTTTCCCGCCGACGAGGCCGCCCCGGGCCGCCCCCCGCGCGAGCACCCGGATCGGATCCAGCCGTTCTACCGGCTCGACATGCGCCTGTCGAAGCGCTGGGCGCTCAGCGCGCGGAGCTACCTCGGCCTCGTGCTCGACGTGCAGAACGCGACGCTCGCCAAGGAGGTGTTCGACGTGAGCTGCGACGACAGCGGGTGCACGCCGCAGACGATCGGGCCGGTCACGATGCCGGGGATCGCGATCGAGGGCGGGTTCTGAGGAGCACGCGCCCCCGGGGGGCGTGAGGGGCGCGGCGACGCCACGCCGGCTCCGGACCGCGCCGGCGGTCGTCCGGGCCGCGAGCGCCCGGCCGGCGGCTCAGCGGTGGAGCAGCGCGAAGAGCTGCTCCAGCATGAGGTAGGTCAGGCCCCAGACGACCCGCTCGTCCACGCGCAGGCATGGGAGCTGGAGGACGTTCCCCTCGTGCGTGTACGCGTAGCTCGAGGTGCGCTCGCCGCGCGCGAGCGGCCCGAGCGGCGTCCAGAGCGCCTCGGCCACCTCGCCGCTCAGGGTGAGATCCGGCGTGGCGCGCAGCGCGAACACGAACGGGGCGATGATCATCCCGACGCGCCGCCCGCGGACGACCGCCGGGATGTCGGGCAGGCGCGCGAGCAGGGTGCCGTGCGCCGCCAGGTCGATCCCTACCTCCTCGTGCGTCTCGCGGATCGCGGTGGCGAGCAGGCTCTGGTCGCGCTCCTCGCGCCGCCCGCCCGGGAGCGCCATGTGCCCCGACCAGGGATCGCCCGGGTGCTCGGCGCGGCGGATCAGGAGGAGCTCGGCCTCGCCGGGCTCCGGGCTCCCCGCGGGATCGAGCGCCGTGCCGAGAAATCCCACCGGCGCTCGCAGGATCGCGGCGACCGCGGCCTGACGCTCCTGCGTGAGCGCGTCGAGCGCGGCCTCGCGCCCTTCGAGGCGGGCCATGATGGCGGCGAGGTCGTAGGAGGGGAGCACGGCGGCGAGGATAGCATAATGTCTACCGGTACTTAGAGATCGCGCGGCGGCGATCGCCCCGGCAGCGCGCGCGGCGGCGATCGCCCCGGCAGCGCGCGCGGCGGTGGCCCTCGACGCGAGGCGCGCCGGCCCCGCGCCGGCGCCGGGCCGCAATCACGGCGCCCGCGCCCCGCCCGGCGTGCGACCGCCGTCAGGGAGCCGCCGCGGCGAAGCTGTCCCACATGTCGCAGAGGTCCTTCTTCAGCCCGGCCTCCTGAGAGATGGTCATGTCGAGGACGATGTTCTCGTCCGTCTCCGCGTCGTACCTCGGCCATTCGGCCGCATCTTCGCCGTTCGGGTCTCCGGTCTCCGCGTGGCGCGACCAGTACCCCATGAGCGCCTGCGAGAGCTCGAGCTCGTCCTCGGTCAGCGGCTCTGACACGAGCAGCCCCGGGTTGCCGAACACGTACCGGATCTCGGCCGAATGGAAGGCGCCGAGCTCGCCGAGCAGCGAGCTCTCGGGCGCGTGGGTGAAGTGATAAAGATACGTCGCCGCGCCGCCGCTCGCGATGGCGCGCGCCGCGCGCCGCGTCGGGCACACGAACATCGAGTCGCCCAGCGCCGCGGTCGCCGCCGCCTGCGCCGAGCCGTACGTGTCGCTCGGGTAATTCGCCACCACCTCCTCGCCGTGGCCGGGGGCGAGGCTGTCCGCGAACGTCACGAAATCGGCCTCGTCGGCGATCGTCGCGGACTCGCCCCAGAGCGTGACGAAGAGCGAGCCCTCGTCGCCGTTGCTGCCGATGATCGTCGGCATCTTCTCGAAGCTCCCGGCCTCGAGGAGCTTGCCTGGCAGGTCGGGGAGGTTCCAGCCGTCGATGACCGGGAACCAGGTCGGGCCGGCGCCCACGAGGAAGGCTTCGCCCGGCGGGAGCGCGCTCATGACCTCCTCGGCCGGCTTGTCGCGCAGGCACTCGAGGACCGAAGGCGCGTCGGCGCAGCCCAGCGCCTCGACGAGCTCCTGCCCCTGCGCTGTGGCCGTGGCCTCGTCCGCGGCGGAGTCGCACGGCCCGCTCTCGATGATGGCGCGCTGGAACAGGCCTTTGCTCGGCGGCGACACCAGGTGCATGCAGACGCTGATGCCGCCCGCGGACTCGCCGAACAGGGTGACCTTGCCCGGATCCCCGCCGAAGGCGTCGATGTTGGCCTTGATCCACTCGAGCGCGGCGCGCTGATCCTCGAGGCCGTACGCGCCCGTCGAGGGGTGATCGGGATCCTCCGACTTGAGCTCCGGGAGGGCGAGGAACCCGAGCGGACCGAGGCGGTAATTGAGGGTGACCACCACCGAGTCGGTCGTCTCCGAGAGGCGACGGCCGTCGTAATCGGCCTCCGCGCTGCTCCCCATCTCGAAGCCGCCGCCGTGAATCCAGACGAGGACGGGCAAGGACGAGGACGCCGGGCGCTCGGGCGTCCAGACGTTCAAGGTGAGGCAGTCCTCTCCCGAGCTCTCGTTGAAGCCGGGCGTGAGCAGGTTGAGCTGCGCGCAGGGGACGCCCACCTCCAGCGCCTTGCGCGGCTCGGTCCACGGCTCGTGCGGCGCGGGCGACTTCCAGCGCAGCTCGCCGACCGGCGGCGCTGCGTACGGAATGCCGAGGAAGGTGCGCGTCGCGCCGACGACGGCGCCCTCCACCGGACCCGCCTCCGTCTGGATGAGCAGGGGACCCGGCTCGCCGCCGGAGCCGCCGGAGCCGCCTGCGCCACCGGAGCCACCAGCGCCGCCAGCGCCACCGGCGCCGCCGAGGCCACCCGGGGCGGGCTCACTCGAGCTGCAGGCAGCAGCGAGCAGGCCCAGGAGAATGGTGTACGACAATGAAAGTCGGAAGGGCATGGTCGTCTCCGTCGAGAGCAAGTCGAGAGTGCGGGACCGTGGGTAAAGAGGAGAGCACAGCGCCGAGGGAGAGCGGCGGACACGGCGACCGCGCTGGAGATGATGGAGCTCTTCGCCCGATTCCGCGAGCTCTACAAGTCGCGATCGTCGTCGAGCGAGCGCCGGGCGCGCGCCCGCCGTCAGCCGCCCTGCCGGCGGGCCGCGGCGACGCGCGCGACGAGCCGCTTCACCTCGGCCGTGTCCACCGGCTTGGTCAGGTGGTGGTCGAACCCCGCCTCGCGGGCCTGCCGCCGGTCGTCCTCCGTGCCCCAGCCGGTGAGCGCCACGAGGAAGAGGCCGCTCCGATCGGGCTCCGCCCGGAGGCGCCGGGCCACCTCGTAGCCGTTCATGCCCGGCAAGCCGATGTCCAGGAACACGATGTCGGCGCCGAGCTCCCGGGTCGCGGTCAGCGCGTCAGGGCCGGTGTGGACCGCCCGGGTCTCGTGGCCTGATATCCGGAGGAGCAGGGCCAGGCTCTCCGCCCCATCGACGCTGTCGTCCACGACGAGGATGCGGAGGGCGGCCGGGGGGGCGACGCTCGCAGCGCCGGCGAACGATCGCCTCGGCGCGGCCTCCTCGGCGGCGGCGAGGGGGAGGCGGATCGCGAACGTGGAGCCGCGGCCGGCGCCGTCGCTCTCGGCGTGGATCGAGCCGCCGTGCAGCTCGACCAGGCGCTTCACGAGGGTGAGCCCGATCCCGAGGCCGCCCTGGGCCCGGTCGATCGAGCGGCCAACCTGGGTGAACATGTCGAACACGTTCGACAGCATGTCGGCCGGGATCCCAACCCCGTTGTCGGCGACCCGGACGACCACCGCGGCCCCGTCCCGCTGGGCGGCGAGCCGGATGCTGCCGCCGGCCGGGGTGTACTTGGCCGCGTTGTTAAGGAGGTTCGCGAACACCTGGGCGAGCCGGGTCGGGTCGGCGTCGAGCAGGAGAGGGGCCGGCGGGAGCCGGACCGCGAGCTCGTGCGCCGCCGCCTCGATCAGCGGGCGGCTCGTCTCCAGGGCGCTGTTCAGGACGGCCCGGAGATCGATGCGCTCCTTGCGCAGCTCCACCTTGCCGCGGGTGATCCGGGAGACGTCGAGCAGGTCGTCGACCATGCGGACCATGTGCCCGACCTGCCGGTCCATCATGTCCAGGATTTTGCGGGCCTGGTCCGCGCTGCCGGCGACCTTGAGGATCTCGAGGCCGGTCCGGATGGGGGCGAGCGGGTTCCGCAGCTCGTGGGCGAGCGTGGCGAGGAACTCGTCCTTCCGCCGATCCTGGTCGCGGAGCTGGTCGTAGAGCTGGGCATTTTCGATGGCGACGGACGCGAGGTGCGCGAGCTGGACGAGGATCGCCTCGTCGCTCTCGGTGAACTCCCCGTCGCGCTTGTCGCAGAGGTGGATGAGGCCGAGGTTCTCGCCGCTCCGGCCGATGAACGGCGCGACCAGCCAGCCCCGCATCGGCGGGGGCGCAACCTGGGTGGGGGGTGCTGCCGCGGGCTCAACCTGGTTGAGGTACGGCTGCCCCAGCTCAACCTGGGTGAGCCACGCCGGGGGGGCCTCCAGCTCAACCTGGGTGAGCCGCACGGGACGGTTGGTACGGCAGACCACGGTATAGACGCCGTTTTGCAGGGACGGAACCGCCGGGCCACGCCAGCCGTCGTACTTCCCGGACATCGACACCGTGTTGACCGCCTGCGCCCCGTCGATCCCAGCGTTCAGCCGGGTCACCGCCTGGTGCGCCCCGATGATCCGCCGCGCCTCCTCGGTGATCCCCTGGAGCACGCTGCCCAGGGACCCGGACGCGTGGATGGTCAGCGCGGCGTCCGCCACCTGCTTGAGGAGCCGGCCCTGCTCCCGCTCCAGCTCGAGCAGCCGCGCGACCCGCTCCTCGTCGAGCTTGCGGGCGGTGACGTCGACCGTCACCCCGTCGAACCGCCGGGGAGTGCCGTCCGGCGCATAGGCCGTCCCGCCCAGCGCCCGGACCCACTTGAACGCCCCCGTGACAGGATCGACCGTCCGGTAATCCATATCGTAGGGGATCCGCTCGCGGATCGACGCCTCGATGGCCCGTCGCGTCGGCTCCCGGTCGTCCGGGTGCAGCCGCTCGTAGAACGTGCCGATGGTCACCCGCGCGTCCGGCGGCAGCCAGAAGTGCTCCTTCACCCGGTCGTCCCAGATCAGCTCGTCGAACGGCAGATCGCAGTACCAGAACCCGAGACCCGACAGCCGGACCGCATAGTCGAGCCGCTCGTCCCGCTCCCGCACGCTCCGGGCCGCCCGCGCCCGCTCGATGGCCTCCCAGCAGCGGCCGACCACCAGCCGCACGAGCCCGACCTCATCGGGCGTCCAGCGCCGCGGCACCTTCTGGTGGACCGCCATCGCCGCCGTGAACCGGCCGGACTTGTGCAACGGAACACAGATGACCGCCTGGATCTCCGTCGCCCGGTACGCCGCGAGGTCGCCCCCGGCCCTCGGATCCGCGTCGACGTCGTCGATGACGTACGGCTCGTTCGCGAGCATGAGCCGCACCAGCTCGGGGCCGAAATCGGCGACCGGCCACCGGCCCACGATGCTCCGGACACCCCGCGTGTGATCGCCCGTGATGACGAACACGCGCTCGTCCTCGACCTCCGCGTAGGCGCACCGGTCCACGCCGAGGTGCTCCGCGAGCAGGCGCGCCGTCACGGCCATGACCTCGCCGGGATCGATGAGCGGCTGGGTGGCCGCGGCCAGCTCGGCCAGGAACCGATGCCGGCCCTCGCTCTCCCGCAGCGCCTCGCTGGCCCGTTTCGCGTCCCGCGCCTGGGCCAGGGCGTGCACGGCCGTGGCGGCGAACCGCGACAGGCTGGAGACGAGCCGCGCGTCCTCGGCCTCGAACTTCCGCTCCTCGGAGTGCGCAATGACCCAGACCGTGCCGATCGGCGCGCTGCCGGCGTGGAACGGGACGGTCAGCGCCTCGACGATCGCAGGCTCCACGGCGGCGCCGGCCGCGAAGTGGCGGGCAGGGTGCGAGAAGAGGAGCGCCGCGTCGCAGTCGAGGACGGCGCCGCAGGGGCTCGCGCGCCGGGGCATCGTCCCACCGGCGTTGTGCGCGAACGCCCCGGCGACGGCGACCCACCGGAACACCTCGCGGCCGTCCTCCATCTCGAGCACGCTGACGCCCGCCGAGTCGGCCCGGCAGAGCTCGACGAGCAGCGACGCGAGCTTCGGGAGGACGTCCTCCAGCGACCCGGCCATCGCCGCGGCGAGGGCGATCAGCGCCCGGTTCTCGGCCGCATGATCGGGCAGCCGGGACGGGCGGAGGGCGAGCGCCTCGGCGGCCAGCATCTCCTCGATGCGGACCCCCGGAGGCGAGAGCGCGGCGGCGCCGTCGCAGCGCGGAAGGCTCATCGGCAGGGGCGCTCCGCCCGATCCGAGCCGTGCATGGGCAGGGCGGGGACGCCGAGCACCTCGGGCGCCGGACCAGCCGCGATGGCGTCCCGAAAATCGAGCAAGCTCGGCTTTGGATGCTGCATGCGTTTGGCGGACCTTGGTAAGGCGAAGGGCAGGCCACCGCAAGCCGTCGGCCGCGCGCGTCAACGAGATGACGCCGGAGGACGGCGCGCCGCGCCGGTTTCCGGAGCGTATCCGGAGGTCCGTTTGCCGGAAGCGCCGGAGAAACCCTCCGGACCCGACCGGACAACGTCGGGACCAGCTCGGGACCAGCTCGGGACCGAGCGGCCCAGAGCGACGAACTCAGCAGCTCTCAGCGTCCGGCGCGCTCGGCCCGGCATTCTGGTTCGGCGCTCACTCTGATAAGATGATCGTGGACCATGCTCGAGATCCTGCGCAATGCGCACTACACCGTGACGATCGATCCGGCGGCGCAGCTCGCGCGGGTGACGCGGAGCGCGGCGCCGTCCGAGTCTGCCTTCCTGTTCGAGGAGCGGTGGATGGAGGTGAGCCGCGCGCTGGACCGCGCCGGCCGCAGCGGGCTGTGCCTGCTCGTCGACCTGCGCGAGGCGGTGGGGCGGAACGACCCGCTGTTCGAGGCGGCGATGCAGCGGGTGCGGCCAGCCGTGATGAGCGGCTTCCGCCGCGTCGCCGTCCTCGTGCGGACGACCGCGGGGGCGCTGCAGATTCAACGCCACGTCCGGGAAGACGGCATCGACCGGATGATCGGCAGCGACGAGGCCCAGCTGCTCGATTACCTCCGCGAGGGACGGCCGCGCGGCCGCTGACGCGGAGCGCGCCCGACACGGCCCCATGGGCGTGCGCCGCAGCGCCGCTCGTCATCTTCATCGACGTGTCCTCCGTTCGGTCGTTTGCATCGCGATGTCCCCCGTCCGGCGAAGCGGCCGCGATCCGAAGCCGCCGCCCGGCGCCGCCGCAGGGCGAACGGCGGCCACCCACGCTCCCTCGCAGCCCGGCCCCCCGACCGTGCCGCAGCACGCCCTCTGCAGTGCGCGCGCGTCGCGAGGGCGGCTCACCTTTTTTGACCGGCCGGAGACGATCCTCGTAACCGGTTGAAAACCAACCGCTTTTCCGGGCCAGCCGCCGCGCCGCCGGGGCGCGCCCTCGGCGGGCGCCCCGCCCGGCGAGGCGCTGCGCTCCGGGGAGGCGGTCAGTCGAAGACTGGGACGGAACTCCTCCGTTCGGCGCCGAGGACCATGTCCTTATGAGGGTAGTACAACCCTCGTACTCCGGTTTCCCCGTTTGTTGCGAGATTCGCTTGTCAGCTTGCGAATCCGCCGTATAGTCAATTCGAGTCGCGTCCCCGCCGTCTACCATCGAGTCACGCGGGGTGTTGCAGCGCTCGTGTCGATCCGCCGGATCGGGGCACTGACCAGCTCAGCTCAGCTCAGCTCAGCTCAGCTCAGCTCAGCTCAGCTCAGCTAGCCTCAGCTCAGCTCAGCTCAGCTCAGCTCCGGCGATGCCCTGGACGGCGTTTATCGCCCAGGAGGGGCCGGGCGCGAGGGGATGGGAAGGCAGCCGGGTACGGCCGGCGCCGTACGAGCTGTCAACTCGACCGGATCGGCGTTCCACGCGTTTGGGGGGAGAGGGGCATGGAGACACAGATCGCTTGCGGTATCGAGGATCGCGCTCGCAAGGACTCGCGGGCTCTTCAGCGGCTCGCCATCGCGCACGTGGTGAGCAGCTTCCAGACCGGCGGCGCCGAGCAGGTGGTCGTCGATCTCGCGGCGTCCCAGCGCGCCGCGGGGCATGACGTGCTGGCGGTCGCGGTCGCCGAGGACCCGGACGGTCCGCGCGCGGAGCAGCTCCGGCGGCGCGGGGTCGAGGTGTGTCTCGTGCCGAAGGGCCCCGGGTTCGACAGGACGCTGACCGCCCGCCTCGCCGCGCTGTTCGCGACGAAGGGCGTCATGCTCGTCCACGCGCACAACCAGCTGTCGCTCATCTACGCGGCGCCCGCCGGGTGGCTGCACCGGGTCCCGGTCATCCACACGAAGCACGGCGTGTCCCAGGACATGGAAGGACGAAGGTGGCTGCGCGGCGCCGCGTCCGCGTTCGTCGACGCCCACGTCGCGGTGTCGCAGCCGACCGCCGCGGCCGTCCTCGGCCGGCGCGAGGTCGACCCGCCGAAGCTGCACGTCGTGACGAACGGCATCGATCTGTCGCGGTTCGCGCCGGATCCGGCGGCGAGGGCCCGGGTGAGGGCCGAGCTCGCGATCCCGCAGGACGCCTTCGTCGTCGGGAGCGTGGGGCGCCTCTCTCCCGTGAAGAACCACGCGCTCCTCGTGCGCGCCGCCGCGCGGGCGCTGCCCCGGAGCGGGCGGCTCCTCCTCGTCGGCGACGGCCCCGAGCGCGGGCGGCTCGTCGCCCTCGCGCGCGAGCTCGGCGTGTCCGATCGCGCGCTGTTCGCCGGGGAGCGCCACGACGTACCGGCGCTCCTCGCCGCGCTCGACGTGTTCGCGCTGCCGTCCCTGTCCGAGGGCCTGCCGCTCGCGCTCCTCGAGGCCATGGCCGCGGGGCTGCCGGCCGTCGCCACCGACGTGGGCGGCGTGTCCACCGCGCTCGTCGACGGGGAGACCGGCTTCCTCGTGCCCTCCGGCGAGGCCGCGCCCCTCGCCGCGAGGCTCGCGGAGCTCGTGGCCGATCCCGCGCTCGCCGCGCAGATGGGCCGGCGCGGCCGCGCGATCGCCCTCCGGCGCTACTCCGCCGCCCGGATGGCCGAGCGCTACATGGCGCTCTACGAGCTGCTGCTCGCGCGGCACGCGCAGCGCCCCGCCGCCGTCCGCCCGAGCTCCCTGCTCGCCTGGATCTGGGGCGCGAGCCAGAGGCCGCGCCAGATCTCCGCCGCTCCGGGCCGCGGCGACGGCCGCCCTTCCGGCGATCAGCCGCCGCCGCCCTCGCCGGCCGCGCTGGCGAGCTGAGCGGCCGCCGGCGCGCCGCCGTCATCGATCGTTCTTTTCGCAAGGCTCTCGTGGGGGGAGGACTCATGTCGAACGTGGTGAAATGGCTCTCGGATCTCCTGGCCGCGCCGTGGGCGGCGCGGCCGTTCACGCGGATGATGCGCGGGCGCGTGACCATCATCGTCATGCACCGGCTCGCGGACCCGGCGCGCGGCATCGCGGGCGTCGATCCGCGCGATCTCCGGCGCGCGCTCGAGTTCCTGAGGAAGGAGCGGTATCCGATCGTGTCGCTCGAGCGGGTCTTCCGGAGCCTCGCGGGCGAGGCGGCGCCGATCGACCGGGCCGTCGCCTTCACGATGGATGACGGCACGAGCGACCAGGCGACGGTCGCCGCGCCGATCTTCGCGGAGTTCGATTGCCCGGCGACCATCTTCGTCGTGACCGGCTATCTGGACGGCGAGCTGTGGTGCTGGTGGCACCGCGTGGAGCACGTGTTCGAGTCGACGCGGCGCCGCGAGCTCAGCGTCATGATCGCCGGCCTCCGCCACGTCATCCGCCTGGACGAGGGCGTCCCGCGGGCGCACCTCGCGCGGCGCTTCATGGAGCAGTGCAAGCGCGTCCCCGAGATCGAGAAGCTCCGCGCCATCGAGCGGCTCGCCGCCGCCGCCGAGGTCGAGCTCCCGGCGCGCCCGCCCGCGCGTTACGCGCCGATGTCGTGGGACGACGTCCGCGCGTGCGAGGCGCGCGGCATCACGTTCGGCCCGCACACGGTCACCCATCCGGTGCTCTCCAGGACGAGCGACGCGCAGTCGAAGCGCGAGATCGTCGTGTCCTGGGCGCGGCTGTGCGCCGAGGCCAGGCGCCCGGTCCCCATCTTCTGTTATCCGAACGGGCATGTGGGGATGGACTTCGGTCCTCGCGAGTGCGCCACGCTGCGCCGCCTCGGCTTCCTGGGGGCCGTGACCAACTGGCCTTGCGACCACGCGACCGTCGCGGGATTCCAGAGCTCGCCGGACGCGCAGTACTCGGTGCCCCGGGTCGACTTCGGCGCGGATCACCGGAGCTTCATCCGCTCGGTGTCGGGCGTCCTGCGGACGAAGCTGCTGCTCAAGCGGCACGTCGCCTGGCGGGGCGCGGCCGCGCCGGCCGATCCGGGCCTGTCGCTCGAAGGCCCTCAGGGCGAGAACCGCGGCCCGTCGACCTCGCTGTTCGAGTGATCATGGACCGACAGGACATCGGCGCCGTCCGCTTCTCCCCCGAGCGCCCCCCGGCGCTCGTGCTGGGGGACATCACCCTGGTCCGGCCGCTCGGGATGGCCGGAATCCCGGTCATCGCGGCGACGAAGGATCGGTCCGACGCGGTCCTCTGCTCGCGCCACGTGAGCGCCGCCTGCGTCGTGCCCGGCTTCGACGAGGCGAGCCGGGACGCGTCCGCGGCCGTCTTGCTGGGCCTCGGGGAGCGGCTCCACGCGGCGCTCGGGCGCAAGATCCCGCTGTTCTACGGCACGGACCCGCAGCTCGAGCTCGTCTACCGCCACCGGGCGGCGCTCGCGCGGCACTTCCTCTTTCTCCTCAACGAGGAGGACGTGTGCTGGTCTCTGCTCGACAAGGAGGGGTTTTACGGCCTCTGCGAGGCGAAGGGCGTCCTCGCGCCGCGCACGCTGCGGCCCGGCGGCGATCTGGCGCGGCTGCGCGAGCCCCTGCTCGTGAAGCCGCGCCGCAAGTCCGCCTGGGCCGAGATCCAGCGCGATCTCCTCGGCGGCGCGGGGAAGGCGCGCCGCTTCGGCACGCGCGCCGAGCTGCTCGCGCACCCGCACTTCGAGCGCCTCCAGCGCGACCTCATCGTCCAGGAGCACATCCCGGGCGGCGTCGTCGATCTCGTGTCGTTCCACGGGTTCGCCGACGAGCGGCGGGAGCTGCTCGCGTGGTTCTGCGGGCGCAAGCTCCGCACCTACCCGGCCTTCGCCGGCGAGAGCGCCCTCGTCGAGGTCACGGACGACGGCGATGTCGCCGCGGCCGGGCGCGAGGTCGCCGGGAAGCTCGGGCTCAAGGGGCCGTTCAAGATCGACCTCGTGCGCGACGCGAGGAGCGGCGCGCTCTACACGCTCGAGGTCAACGCCCGGTACACCCTCTGGAACCACGTGGGCGCCGCGGCGGGCGTCAACCTGCCGCGCGTCGCGTACGATTACCTGGTCGAGGGCCGTCGCCCGGCCGAGGCGCCGCGCGCCGCCGCGGGCTACCGCTGGCTCGACGTCTACCGCGTCTACCGCGCGCTCCGGGAGCAGCGCGGCGGCGCGCCCCTCGCGACCTGGCTCGGCGCGGTCGCGGGGGCGCCCACGGTCTACGACGCCTTCGCCTGGGACGACCCGAGGCCCTTCGCGCGATGGGCCAGCACATTCCTCACACGAAAGGTGGCGCGCCATGCTCTACGGGATCATCGCGGACGTTCACGGTAACCTCGAGGCCCTCTCGGCCGTGCAGGCGTTCCTCGCGGAGCGGGGCGTGGAGCACCTGCTCTGCCTCGGGGACATCGTCGGCTACAACGCCGACTCGGACGCGTGCGTCCGCCTGCTCGGGCGGCCGCCGGTCCTCGCGGTCGCGGGCAACCACGACCTCGTCGCGATCGGGCGGATCGACGTCGAGCGCTGCGGCGCGAAGGCCGCCTTCGCGCTCCGGCGCACGCGCGCCGCGCTCTCCGTGGACAGCAAGCGGGCGCTCGCCCTCTTGCCCAGGCGGCGCCTCATCGAGGGAGAGATCGTCCTCATTCACGGCGGCGTCGGCGATACGTGCGAATACATGACGAGCCCCGCGCACATCGAGGAGAACGCGCGGATCCTCGCGGAGAGCGAGCCCAGCGGGCGCATCTGCTTCTTCGGGCACACCCACGTCCAGGCGCTCTACGAGGTCGAGGCGGGCGTCGCGACGCTGCGGTCGGCCTGCGAGCGCGTCTCGCTCGACCGCGGGCGGGGCAGGCGCTTCTTCATCAACCCCGGCTCGGTCGACGCGGCCCGGAGGCGCGACAAGCTCGCCGAGTTCGCCATCTTCGACTCGTCGCGACAGGACATCTGGTTTCACCGGGTCCGTTACGATCACGAGCGCGCCGAGCGGCGCGCGGCCGAGGAGGGGTATCGAATGACGTGGCTGGACAAGCATTTCGGCGCGGCGCGCGGGGCGATCGCCCAGCTGCGGCCGCGATGGCGCTGAGGCGCGGCGACTCCGCCGCGCCGCGCGAGGGGGGCAGGGCGGCATGGCGGGCACGGGGAGGGGAGGTGTTCGATGGCGAGGTGTTCGATGGGGAGGTGTTCGATGGGGAGGATGCGGAGGGGGAGATGCTGCGGTTTCACCTGGTGACCGAGGTCGCCGAGCTCGCCGCGATGCGGGGGGCGTGGGAAGATCTGATGGGGCGGAGCGACATGGACGAGCCGATGCTCGGGCCGGACTGGATGCTCGCCTGGTGGCGGGTGTTCGGGGCGCAGGGCCGCTCGCTGCGCGCCGCGCTGTTCTTCGACGGGCCCCGCCTGGTCGGCCTCGCGCCGCTGCTCGAGCGCCGCTGCCGGCACAGGAGCGGCATCCCGTTTCGCCGGCTGGAGCTCCTCGCCTCGGGCGAGGACCAGGCCGACGAGATCTGCTCCTGCAACCTCGGCGTCATCGCCGAGCGGGGCGCCGAGGCCGACGTCGCGCACGCGCTCGCCGGGGCGCTCACGGGCGCGGCGCTGGGCGCGTGGGACGAGCTCGTCCTGCCGGCCATGCGCACCGACGGCGCGCTCCCCGTGATCCTCGCGCGTGCGCTCCGGCAGCACGGCATCGACGCGCGGATCGAGGTCACGGACGCCTCACCCTACATCCCGCTGCCGTCCAGCTGGGAGGCGTACCTGCGCGCGCTCTCCGCGTCGCGCCGTTACCTCGTGCGCCGCTCGATGCGCGATCTCGAGGCGTGGGCGGGCGGCGCGCTGACGCTCGAGCGGGCGAGGACGCGGGCGGAGCTCGCCGGGGCGCGGGAGATCCTGCTCCGCCTGCACGCCGAGCGCTGGTCGGCCGACGGGCGCGCGGGCGTCTTCGCCTCGCCGCGCTTCAGCGCGTTCCACGACG
Organism: Sorangium cellulosum So0157-2; assembly: GCF_000418325.1. Taxonomy (GTDB): domain Bacteria; phylum Myxococcota_A; class Polyangia; order Polyangiales; family Polyangiaceae; genus Sorangium; species Sorangium cellulosum_D. The sequence goes on along the minus strand of NC_021658.1, from coordinate 8,065,065 downwards.
AGGTGATGCCGGCGATGCTCGAGCGCGGCGCCCTCGAGCTCGCGTGGCTCTCGGCGCGCGGCGAGCCCGTCGCGGCGCTCTACAACCTCGTCTGGAACAACAAGGTCTACTTCTACCAGTGCGGGCGCAGGGTCGACCTGCCGAAGGGGCTCCGGCCCGGGATCGTGGTGCATGCGTACGCCATCCGCGCCGCGATCGAGGCGGGGCGGCGCGAGTACGATTTTCTGGACAGCCCCTGCCAGTACAAGCTGGCCCTGTCGCTCTCGGCGCGGCCGCTCGTCGAGCTCCGGGCCGCGCGGCCCTCGGTGAACGACAGCGCCCGCCGCGCCGCGGAGCTCGCCGCGCACGAGCTCCGCGTGATGAAGCGGCGCGTGCTCGCGACGTGGCGCGCCGCCGCCCGGTCGCTCCGCCGCGACCCGGCGGACCCGCCGGCGCCCCCGCGCGAAGAGCCGGCGACCGCCGCGGCCGACGGCGCGAGCCCCCGGCCGGCGGCGCGGGAGCGCGCCGCCTCGTCATGAGCCGCTCGTCCGGGCGCGGGATGCTTCGAGCTTCTCTGCGGCGCTCCGCGGGGCGCGTGGCGCCCCCGGCGCGGCTCAGAGGCCGACGGTGGCGCGGAAGAACTGGCCCTCTCCCTCGATGGCGTAGCCCCCCGAGGCGAACGGGACGAAGATCGAGCCGCCCTGGCGGAGCCCCTGGGCGGCGCCGCGCGCGTCGACCAGCGACGCCTGTCCCCGGGTGCACAGCACGATCTCCGGGCCGCGCCGGTCGTCGGTCCGCCACGAGGACGCGGCGTCGAGCTCGATGCGCGAGAGCCGGAACTCCGGCGCCGGGGTGTCGTAGATGGACTCCGCGCCGGCCCGGCGCGGCGCGACGGGCTCGACGCGCCACGGGGAGAAGTCGAGGACGCGCAGGAGCTCGCCGACGTTCACGTGCTTCGGCGTGAGCCCGCCGCGCAGCACGTTGTCGGAGCTCGCCATGATCTCGATCCCGACCCCTTGCACGTAGGCGTGCAGCCGGCGCGGCGGCAGGTACAGCGCCTCGCCCGGCTCGAGGTGCACGTCGTTCAGCAGGAGCGCGATCACGACGCCGACGTCGCCCGGGTAGAGCTCGTGCAGGCGCAGCGCCCAGCCCGCGGCGCGCGCGAGCGGCCCGCCCGCCTCGGCGCGGGCCCGGCACGCCTCGACCACGGCGGACACGAGCTCCCGCCGCGCCGCCGGCCCGAGCGCGAGCAGGCCCTCGACGAGCCGCGCGACCGCGGCCGCGTCGACGGGCCCGCTGCCGCGCGGGACGAGCGCGTCGCCCGGGCCGCCGGCGAGGAGCGCGAACGCGTCCGTCAGGGCCTCGGCCGGCCGGAAGCCGCAGAGCGCGTCGAACGGGGTGAGCGCGCAGATGAGCTCGGGCTTGTGGTGCGGGTCGCGGTAGGTGCGCTCGGGCGCGTCGACGGGGACGCCGGCCGCGTTCTCCGCGTCGAACCCGCGCCGCGCCTGCGCCTCGTCCGGGTGCGCCTGCAGCGACAGCGGCTGGTCGGCCGCGAGCACCTTGAGCAGAAACGGGAGCCGCGCGCCGAAGCGATCGCGCGTCGGCCTGCCCAGGAAGGCGTCCGCGCGTCTGGGGATGGCGTCGATGAGGCGCTCGCGGCCTCCGTCGAGCTCGATGATCGAGGAGACCGCCGGGTGGGCGCCCATCCAGAGCTCGGCCTGCGGCTTGTCGGAGGGTCCCTGTCCGAGCAGCGCCGCGATGGCCTCCCGCGAGCCCCAGGCATACTCCTGAACACGGTTCTCGAGCGCAAACATGGATAGCTCCTGCGGGCGGCACCCTACCGGATGGCCCCGGGGAAGTCAGCCCTTGAGCGCGTGGGCGATGCCGCTCTCCGGCGTCGACCGCGTGACAAGGCCGCTGAGATCGGCGCCGAGCTCGACGCGCGCGGCGGTCGGGGCGTCACGCGCGGGAAGCGAGAGGTCCCGGGGGGCGTAAGACGCGCTTCGGGCTCGCGCTGCTCGGCGGCTCTCGGCTCAGCGTCTGACGCGGCGCGCGGCTCCGGCTTTACGCGGTCCGGCGTGCGCCCTAGGCTCGGCGAATGATCACGACCAAGAACGACGCGCGGCTCTCACCTATCCTTGCGAGGCTGCGCGACGCTGCGCTGGGCTATCCCGAGGCGGTGGAGGAGTTCCCCTGGGGCGATCGCGTGGCCAAGGTGCGCGGGAAGATCTTCGTCTTCCTCAACCTCCACGAAGGCAAGCTCGTCGTGACCGCGAAGCTGCCGCAGTCGGGCGAGGCCGCGCTCCTGCTGCCGTTCGCGGCGCCGACCGGGTACAACCTCGGCAAGAGCGGGTGGGTGACAGCGCGCTTCGGGCCGAAGGAGCGCGTGCCCGAGGCGATGCTGCTCGAGTGGATCGAGGAGAGCTACCGCGCGGTGGCGCCGCAGCGGGCGTCGAAGGCGATGGGGAAGGGGGCGAGCGGGCGAGAGGGGGAGGGGAAGAAGGCTGCTGCGGCGAAGAAGGGGGCTGCGGCCGGGGAGAGGGTTGTGGCGAAGAAGGGGGCTGCGGCGAAGAAGGGAGCGGCGGCGAAGAAGGGAGCGGCGGCGAAGAAGGGAGCGGCGGCGAAGAAGGGAGCGGCGGCGAAGAAGGGAGCGGCGGCGAAGAAGGGAGCGGCGGCGAAGAAGGGAGCGGCGGCGAAGAAGCGGGCGGCGGCGAAGAAGGGAGCGGCGGCGAAGAAGCGGGCGGCGGCGAAGAAGGGAGCGGCGGCGAAGAAGCGGGCGGCGGCGAAGAAGGGAGCGGCGGCGAAGACGGCGGCGAGGGGGGAGCCCGCACCGGGGAAGAAGCCGTCTCGGGCGCAGCGAGCGCAGCCCACCGGGAAATAGTCTCATGGCTTTCTGCGCGCTCGTGGGCGTTTCCGCGGCTCCACCCCGGCGGCGCGCTCGATCGCGCGCACGTCGCGCAGACTGCTCGCGAGGAGGTCGCCGCGGCCCGAGCGACTTGCAGCCGACCACGTGGAACCGAGCGGCGCTCCCTCCATTTCGACGTCGCTGCTTACCTCGACCAGTCGCCTTCGCTCAGTACATGATGTCGATCGCGGCCACGTCGCCGGTGTTGAGCCCCGAGGAAGGATTGAGCATACCCAGCCGGCCCGCGAAGGGATACAGCGCGAGGTGCGCATCGAAATTCGCGCTGTTCCCTGCGCTCGCCTGGCCCGTCGTGTACCAGGCATAGAGCCAGTCGTTCGCGGCAAAACCGATTCCCAGAATTTGCCCGATAGTCCTCCCCGTCGCCACAGTGAAGCTATAGGGCGCGATGTACTTGTCCAGATCGGCGGACGTCCCCGAGCTCGCCTTGCCGTTGGCGTACCAGACGTAAACATGGTCGTTGGATGCGATGTCGACGGCGATGATGTCCGCCGGCGTGTAGCCGGACGGCAGCGTATAGCTGTACGGCGCCAGGTAGGCGTCGAAATCGGCAGACGTGCCCGAGCTGACCTTGCCATCCTTGTACCAGACGTACACGTGATTGTTCGATTTGGCGATGCCGATGCCGGCGATGTCGCTGATCGAATAGCCGGGCGGCAGCTCGTACTCATAGCGCGACAGGTGCCGCTCGAGATCGTTGCTCGCGCCCGCCGTTGCGGTGCCATCGTTCCACCAGGTGTAGATCCAGTCGTTGCTCGCGATCGCCATGTCGACCACGCTGGCGGACGAGACCGGCTGACCCGCCGGCGTCTTGGCGAGGATCGTTGGACTGCCGTTCTTGGAGAACGAATGGCTCCGGTATTGCATGATGGACGTCGTGTTGTAGCCGCCGATGTCGTCCCAGCTTGCACCGCAGATCTTGTCGAAGTTCCCCTCCTTGCCGGGCTTGATGTTATCTGAAAATATACGCACGAAGCTGTCGCGGTCGCACCGGCTCTGCTCGTGCTGGAGCCCCACGGCGTGACCGATCTCGTGGATGGCGGCCGACAAGCCGCAGTTTCCCGGCGTGTCGTACGCATACGGCGCGCTGTGCCCATCGAAGTCCGCGCTCGTGCCGGAGCTCGCCTTGCCGTCCGTGTACCACGCATAGATCCAATCCGACGACCCGGCGATGCCGAGCCCCGCGATCATGGAGGTGGTGTATCCGGGCGGGAGCGCGTACGCATACGGCGCGTGGTAGGCGTCGAGGTCGGTGCTGTTGCCGATGGTCGCCGTGCCATCGTCGAACCAGGTATAGACATGGTCGTTCATGGATATATCCATCTCGACGATGTCCAGCGCCGTCTTGCCGGGCGGCAGCGAGAAGGGCGTGGGCGGGAAGTACTTGTCCAGGTCCGCGGTCGTGCCCGAGCTGACCTTGCCGTCGGAGTACCACACATAGACGTGATTGTTCGATTTCGCTATCGCGATGCCGCGGATCTGAGAGATCTGGTAGCCGGGAGGCAGGGTGTATGGATACTGCGGGAGCTTGTCGTCCAGGCCGCTCGACGTCCCGGCAGACACCATGCCGTCATTATACCAGGTGTAAACCGAGTCGGAGTTGCTGATGCTGGACGCGACGATCGCGCCGGGAGATTTGCCGGTCGACAGCACGATGTCCTGCCTGCCGCCCTGGCGTCCCACCGAAGATGCACATGCGTTGCCGTTGGTGAAGTAGACGTAGTCGCTCTGGTTGGTGCGCGGGACGAAGCTGATCGGCGTCAGGCTCTGCCAGTGGTCGATCGCGTCGAGCACTCGGCTTGGACTGGGCAGTCCGGGGTCGATCTGGTAGGGAACGACCGCGGCGGGCCATTTCAACGACGCGGATACCGTGCCCACGCCGAGCGGCCCGGCGGCCGGGTAACCCTCCAAGCCCGAGCCGCCGCTCGCGGCGCGGGGCTTGCCGTCGAGGGGATAATGCCTGCCCTCGACGCACGCGGCCGTGAGCTCATCTATCTTTCCAACGATGATGTCACCCTTCGTGATGTGGCCCGTGTCGAGCACCTCGTATTCATCCGTGAGACCGCAGGACGCCACGGCGCCGGCGCCGCCGGGAAGGTCGTCGTCGGATCCTTCGGCGACGCAGCCGGAGAGCACTGGCGCGCCGCTTCCACAGGTCAAGGCCAAGGTAAAGGCGAGCCCGAGCGATTTGCGACCATTCAAGAACGAGAAGCGATGCGCATGATTCATGAGCGATCCCTGCGGCGCCTGCCGCGATGCCGTCCCCTTCACGAGGTCCGCTGTGCTTGCCATGAGTGTCTCTCCTTGTATTGATGATGTGTGGAATTGCGACATCCGGCCGAGCCGCCTTGCGAGGAGCTCTCGCGTCGCGGCGCACATCGACTTTCGTGATGTCGAAGACTGACCTTGCCGAGGAGCAGAGCAAGCGGAATGCCAATCCACGGAAGTGGCTGATTCGTCCACCCGAACGTCCAGAGGTGGAGCGTGCCGCCCTGGTCCCGCGGAGGGCATCCGCCGCGCATCTCGCCGTGCCATCGCCGAGGCGAGCTCTCGATGGCAGGTTCACGCTCGCGCGGGGATGACACGCGGTGTCGCGCCGAGATTACGCGCGTCGCGCGGGGATGACACGCGGTGTCGCGCCGAGATGACGCGTGTTACGTGGGGGTAACACGCGGCGCTCGCCGTATCTCTTCGTGGAAGCGACGGGCGTCGAACCCGGCTCCGCTGTCCACCGGGAGCCCCCCAGGTTGAGCTTCAATTCAGCCCGTAGGCGCGAGCTGTCCAGTGTGAGAAAATACACAACCTGCCGCCCCGACGTCCAGCGGTGGCCCCGGTGTGGGACGACCGATCCGTCTGGACTATCCTGGCGCCATGGCCGCGACCGCCTCGACCCTCGCCGATGCGCTGCTCCTCGACGCCTCCGCCCGTTGACGGCAGGGTCCACCCACGCCCACGGAAAGCCCTCCATGCCCCAGCGCGCGCCATCCCCGGAATCCCCCTCCGCCCCTTCGGGCCCAGCCGCCCTCCGTCCGCCCCCGCCGCGCTGGCGCCGTCTCCGGGCCGTCGTGCTCGCCGCCGCCGTGCTCTACCTCCTCGGGGTCGTCGCGGTCTGGCTCGCCCTGCCCATCCTGGGCGACCGCTTTTGGCCCGCGACGCTCTTCCTCTTCGGCCCGCGCCAGGTCATCGCCCTCCCTCTGCTCGTCATCGTCCCCGCCGCGCTCCTGCTCCAGCGCCGCGCCCTCATCCCCGCCGCGCTGGCGGCGGCGATCGTGGTCGGGCCCATCCTCGGGTATTGCCTCTCGCTCCGGGCGCTCACCGGCGGATCGGGCCGCGGGGACTTGCGCGTCGCGTCCTTCAACACGGGGAGCCGCCCCATGAGCATCGAGCGACTCAAGGCCTTCGTGGCCGAGTCCCGGCCCGACGTGCTCGCCCTGCAGGAATGCTCGATCCCCGAGCCCGAGCTGACAGCCGCCTTCCCCGGGTGGTCCGTCCACGTCGACCGCGGCATGTGCCTCGTGAGCCGGTATCCGGTCCTCGAGGCCGAGTCGAGAGATCGCAACGACGTCTGGCGCGCCGGCGGGCACGGCGCCATCCTCCGCTACGCGATCGCCCTGCCGGATCGCGCGGCCCCCGGCGCTCCGCACCACGCTCCCGTTCCGGCCGCCGCTACCGCTGCCGCGGGCGCGCCCGACGCGCCCGACGCGCCGCGGCCGGGCGCGCAGGCGGCGCCCGGGGCGCGCACCTTCAGCCTCCTCAACCTGCACCTGGAGACGCCGCGCGAGGCGATCGAGGCGCTGATGCACGGCCTCTGGAAGCAGGCCGCGGAGCACGACCGCGTCATCGCGCTGCGCGCATGGGAGTCCGAGCTCGCGCGGCAATGGGTCGACGAGGCGCCCTCTCCGGCCGTCATCGTCGGCGACCTCAACATGCCGGTCGACAGCGCCATCTACCGGCGCTTCTGGTCGGGCTTCGAGAACGCGTTCTCCCGCGCCGGGCTGGGGTTCGGCGCGACGAAGCGGACGCGCTGGTTCGGCGTCCGCATCGACCACGTGCTCGCCGGGCCGGGCTGGACCACCGAGCGCGCCTGGATCGGCCCGGACCTCGGCTCGGACCACCTCCCCATCCTCGCCGACCTGCGCTGGACCGGCAGCCCGCGCGAGGGGTCGCCCTGAAGTTCAGCAACTTCGGTCAGGCACGGCCGGCACCCCCTCGTTATCCTTCCGCTCGCCGAGGAGGACACCGCCCTTGACCGAAGCCACCGAGAACGCCTGCTTCGTCAGGTTCCGCAGGGTGCTCGAGCACATCGACGCGCACCTCGACGAGGACCTGACGCTCGATCGGCTGAGCGGCGTCGCCGCGTTCTCGAAATACCACTTTCACCGCCAGTTCTCCGAGCTCTTCGGCATCGGCGTCCACGAATACGTGAAGCTCCTCCGCCTGCGGCGCGCGTCGCAGCGGCTCGCCCTCCGGGATCAGGCCCGGGTCACCGACATCGCGCTGGCGAGCGGGTACGAGAGCCTCGAAGCGTTCTGCCGCGCCTTCAAGAAGGCGTTCGGCCAGACCCCGTCCGAGTTCCGGGAGCAGCCCCGGTGGGACCCGTGGCACGCGATGCACGAGCGCCTGAGCGAGGCGAGGACCCTGCCCCTCCGCGCCCACGACCGCGCCGGAGACGTGAAGATCGCGCGGTTCGAGGAGACCCGCGTCGCCGCCCTCGAACACCGGGGCGACCCGAAGCGGGTCCTCGAATCGGTGCGGCGCTTCATCGGGTGGCGCAAGGAGAACCGGCTGCCGCCGCGGAGCAGCGCGACCTTCAACGTCCTCTACGACGACCCGGCCGAGACCCCGCCGGAGGCCTTCCGCCTCGACCTCTGCGCGGCGACCGGCCGCCCCGTGCCAGACAACCCGCTCGGCGTCGTCGCGAAGACGATCCCCGGCGGCCGGTGCGCCGTCCTGCGGCACATCGGGGGCGATGACACGCTCTTCCACGCCGTGAGGCACCTCTACGCGGCCTGGCTCCCCGCGAGCGGCGAGGAGCCGCGGGATTACCCGCTCTTCCTCCAGCGCGTGCGCTTCTTCCCGGAGGTGCCCGATCACGAGGGCATCACCGACATCTTCCTCCCTCTCCAGTAGACAGACGATCACCTCCAGACCCTCTCCCGTCATCCAGAGCTCCGCAGGAGAACCCCGCATGAGTCGATTCGTGGGCAGCCGAAGCCTCGTCGTGCGCGACGAGGCAAAGGACCTCTCGTTCCCGGTCCTGCTGATGTACCCGACGCGCGCCCCGGCCGCGATCGTGGCGATGGGGCCTTATTCGCTCGAGGTCGCGCCGAGCGCGCCCGTCGACGGCGGCCCGCTGCCGCTCGTGGTCCTCTCGCACGGCGGCGGCAGCTCGCCGCTCGTGGTTCGCACGCTCGCGTCCCACCTCGCGCAGAGCGGATACGTCGTCGCGATGCCGGAGCACCCGGGGGACAACCGCAACGACCGGTCCAGGTCCGAGACGCTCGAGAACCTCCGCGATCGACCCCGGCACCTCCGCCTCGCGCTCGATGCCGTCGCCTCCGATGCGGAGATCGGGCCGCGCCTGGGGGAAGACGGCGTGGCGGTCATCGGGCACTCGATGGGGGGCTATACCGCGCTCGCCGTCGCGGGCGGGCAGCCCTTCGCGGGATACGGGCAGAAGATTGAGGTCACGAAGGACCCGCGCGTGAAGGCGCTGGTCCTGATGGCCCCCGCGACCGGCTGGTTCGGCCTCAACGACGCCTTGCGGGACGTCACGATGCCCATCCTCTTGCTCGTCGCGGAGCACGACCGCGTGACGCCGAGATGGCAAGCGCAGCTCGTGCTCGACCTCGTCCCCGACCGGGCTCAGGTCACCTTCGAGGTCGTCGAGAACGCAGGCCATTATTCCTTCTTGAGCCCGTTCCCTCCCCAGATGCGGACTCCGGGCTTCCTGCCCGCCACCGATCCCGCCGGATTCGATCGCGAGGCGTTTCACCGCAAGCTCCCGCACGACGTGCGCGCGTTCCTCGATCGGATCTGGTCTCGACGAGGGTAGGTCGCCTCTTCGTCGCCTCTTCGTCGCCTCTTTGTCGATCGCTTCGAGCAGCCCCGGTCGCCCGGGAGGGGCCGAGCCGCGCGCCGGTCTCGTCGCGAAAGGCATCCAGGACAGCAATCTCCCGACCTCGATCCGCCCCATGTAGGCTATCCTGCGCGCCCACGCGCGGCATCTTGTTCGGGAGTCTTCCATGAAGCGATCACGTTCAGAGAATCTTTGCAAGGTCGGCATATCCCTCGGCCTCGGTGTCTCGCTCGCCATCGCCGGCTGCGGCGACGAGGACAACGGCGGTTCCAGCAGCACCAGCAGCAGCTCGAGCGCCGCCGCCAGCAGCAGCAGCGGCGCCAGCAGCACCAGCGGCGGCGGCACGGGCGGCAGCGGCGGCGGCACGGGCGGCAGCGGCGAGGGCGGCAGCGGCGGCACGGGCGAAGGCGGCGGCACGGGCGAAGGCGGCGGCAGCGGCGGGCCGTCGCTCAGCTTCTTCGTGTCGAGCACCGGGAGCCCGACCGCGAACCTGGGCGGGCTCGCCGGCGCCGACAAGCGGTGCCAGGACCTGGCCGCCGCGGTCGGCGCCGGGGCGAAGACCTGGCGCGCCTACCTCAGCGTCGAGAAGGGCCCGGACGATCAGCCGGTGCACGCCAAGGACCGGATCGGCGCCGGCCCCTGGTACAACGCAGAGCTCGTCATGGTGGCCGCGAACATCGAGGAATTGCACGCGAGGTTCGGCGATCACACCGTGTTCCTCGACGAGAAGGGCGAGATGGTGCCAGGCCAGTGGCAGGGCTCCCCGACGCCGAACCAGCACGACATCCTCACCGGCACGAACCGGGACGGCACCCTGAAGGCCGGCCAGACCTGCGAAGACTGGACCTCCGAGGACGCGAGCCAGACCGCCACGGTCGGGCACTCCGACGGGCTCGGCCCCAGTGGAAGCAATGCCGACATGTACCGGCCGTGGAACTCGGTCCACGCGAGCGGCAGCTGCGCCGACACCGCTCCGGGCGGTGGGAACGGCCGCGTCTACTGCTTTGCCGCGGACTGAGCGGACCAGCGCAGGCGCCGGGCGCCGCCTCGACGGCGCGTGCGGAGCGCGGCGCAACGCGCTCTTCACCGCTCACCCGGCGCTCGGGCTCCGTCCGGCCGCGTCTCGCGCAGCCCAGGGCGGATTGCTGAACTGGCAACCTGCATAGAACCTACTGAGTCCGCCCCCGGCTGCCGCGGCGCGGCTCCGTCCAAGTGGACAATCGCGCAACCGCGCGCGGGCGCCACGCCACCGGCGGCGTCACGCGCGCGGCAGCGCAGTCGATCGTTGATTGCCTGCTTATTCTGTTATCTCGGGTGAGCGCGGCGATTCGACATTGACATCTTGGTGCCGTTTGCTTCCTTCTCCCGGAGGAGGGGACTCATGGACCCGTCGCAGCCGGCGCGCGCGCCTTCCCTTACACGCCGAGGCATCCTGTTCGGCGGAGCCGCCGCCAGCGTCGCAGCGGCCTGCTCGACGACCGAGGAGCCGCCGACGGAGGACGTATCGATCGCGTCGGCGGCGGTCGGGCAGTCCGGCCTGCCGATCGCGCCGTGCACGGACGTCCCGCCGACGCCGGTCTGCGAGCGTCCGCCGCCGACGCCGAACTCCTACGTGACGAGCGCGCCCGAAGCGCTGCTCGCGTTCCGGAATCACGGGTTTCTGATGGAGTTCGCGAACCAGCCCGTGACGCCGCTCGGTGTCCATTATCTGCTCATCCACTTCGACGTTCCCCAGCTGTCCGCGGAGAATTACACCGTGGCGATCGGCGGACGCGTCCGCCGGCCGCGGCAGATCCCCTTGAGGGAGATCATGTCCCGCAAGGTCGTCCAGTCGCTCCACACCATGGAGTGCGCGGGGACGGGCCGACACTTGCTGACGCCGCGGCCCATCTACGTGCCGTGGTTCAAGAACCCGATCGGCACGTACCGTTATGTCGGGACGCCGCTCGCGCCCCTCCTCAGAGAAGCCGGGGTCCTCGACGACGCCGTCGAGGTCCTCTTCACGGGCTGGGACGTCGGCGTCGACCTCGGCGTCGAGCACGCGTTCGAGCGGAGCATGCCCATCGCCGACGCGCTCCGTCCCGAGGTGATGCTCGCCTGGGAAGCGAACTGCCAGCCGCTCTTGCCGCAGCACGGCTTTCCGCTGCGCCTCATCGTGCCGAGCTGGTACGGGATGGCGAGCGTGAAATGGCTGCGCGCCATCACGGTGCTCGACGAGCCGTTCCAGGGGGTCGAGCAGACGCGCGCGTACCGGTACAGGAGGGACGCAGACGATCCAGGCGTTCCCGTCCGCGAGAAGCGGGTCAACTCCGTGATGAAACCGCCGGGGCTGCGCGACCTCCAGAGCGCCTATCGCTTCGTCGCGCCCGGAGCGTACGTCGTCGAGGGGAAGGCGTGGTCGGGCTTCGGTCCCATCGCGCGCGTCGACTTCAGCGCGGACGACGGGCGCACGTGGAGGCCGGCGCGCCTCCAGCGCCTGTCCGAAGACCCGTTCGCGTGGGTCTCCTGGCGCGCGCCGTGGAATGCGGAGCCGGGGCGGTTCGTCCTGCGCTGCCGCGCGTTCGACGCGGCCGGCAATTCACAGCCGCTCAATCCGAACGACGTCTGGAATTACGAGGGGAACGGCGTGAACGCGGCTATGCGGGTGCATGTGATCGTGGAGCCAGGCGCCGGCACCGCGGGTCTGACCGTACCGTCGACGCCGCGCGCGGACCTCGCCTGTGCGATCGTCCCGCCCCGACCCGACGGGGACAACGAGAATCGACCGGCCAGCCGCCAGCGGTTCCCGGGGCTCGGCATCGACGAGGACCAGGACGTCGATCGGTGTCCATCGGACGGGCATCCGTGAGTCGTCCCCATCACGTCGACTGCCTTGTCGTGGACTGAGCAGCAGAGCGCTCTCGCCGGGCGCCGTCAGGACGACGTCCGGCGCTGCGCGCGCGCAGCGCGGCGGGCCGGCCGCGGGGCGAGGGCGTGGGCGATGCCGCTCTGCAGGGTGCCGTGGGTGGTGATGCTCTCGAGGTCGACGTCGAGATCCACGAGCGTCTGGGCCGTGTCCGGGCCGATGCCGGTGAGCACGAGCTTGGCGCCGAGCAGGCGCGCGGCGCGCGCGATGCGCAGCAGGGCGTCGGCGGACTCCGCGTCGACGTCCTTGACGCCGGTGACGTCGAGGATGGCCGTGTGGAACTGATGCTGGACGATGCCGTCCAGGAGCTTCTCCATGGCCTGCTGGGCGCGGGCGCTGTCGAGGGCGCCGATGAGGGGCATGGCGACGACGCCCTCGGCCAGCGGGACGAGGGGCGTGGACAGCTCGCGCAGCGTGGCCTGCTGCGCCTGGATGACCTGCTCCTGGAGGGCGAGCCGCTCGAGCTCGGCCTCGCGCAGCGGGGTCAGGTCGCGCGCGATGGTGGCGAGCGCCGGGGGCCGCCCGGCCTCGCCGGCGAGCGCGACCATCGAGACCTGGCAGGGGAGGGTGCCGCCGTCGCGCTGGTCGAGGCCGAGGGTGCCTTGCCACGACCCGCGCTCGAAGCACCGCTGTACGATCCCGGAGAGCGGGTCCTGCTCCTCCACGTACAGGTCGGAGAGGCGCATGCCGAGCGTGCCGTCGCCGTGGCCCGTCATGGTGCGGAAGGCCTGGTTGGCATAGAAGATCGCGCCCTCCTCCGAGGCCATGCACACGCCGTCGGGCGCGCTGTCCACGAGCGCCTGGAAGTCGCGCAGCTCCGCCTGGGCGGACGCGAGGTGTCGTTGCGCCGTGACGTCGCGCCCGACCCAGAGGACGCTGTCCTCGGTGAACGGCTTGCAGGCGGCCTGGATCCACAGCTGGCGATCGCGGAACGTGACGGGGTACTCGATGCTCAGGACCGTTTTCTTCGCGAGCGACTCCCGGATGACCTCGGCGCAACGCTCGATGTAGTCGTCTCGCACCACGCTGGTGAGGTGTCTGCCCCGCGCGTGCCTGGCCATCTCGGCAGGGATGACGAGCGTCGGAAACATCTCCAGAACCACGCCGTTCCGATCGAAGAAGGCGATGAACGCCGTGCTCACCGAGCAGAGCGCTTCCAGCTTCGCCTGAGCGCCCTCCAGCTCGGCCACACGCCGGCGCAGCGCCGCGTTCTCGCGTTCGATCTCGGTGAAGCTCTGAGTGTTATCCATCATACAAAATTCCCGCCCTCATCGTATTCGCGCAGCTCGGGACGGGCGAGCGAAATCCAGCGAGGGATCGTGCTCGTTCATGCATCGCGCGACCCGTGCGCCGCGCGAGAGCGATCTCGCGTCCAGGCGAGGGCTGTCACGGCGCTGCTCGCGCGCCGGGGAGCGCGCGCATGTCGCGGACTGCGGTGAAATGAGATTTGTTTGATGTTGCGGTAGGAAGGCGGCGGCGCAGCCCGGCGGACGGCCCGGTGTCGATTCGCGCGCGTCAGAAATCCCGTCTCGGGTTCGGGGACGATGAGGCAGGGCCGGGAGAAACCTGGATCGCCTCTACATGACAGCGGCTCTCCCGCACCCTTGCTGAGCGAGGGCTCAGCGCGGGCGGCGCTTCGCGCGACCGAGCAGCAATCCCAGCGCGGCGAGGAGGAGCCCCGCCTGGGTGCCAGAGCCTCGCGCGTCGTCGCCCAGGGCGCAGCTGCAGCCGGAGCTCGAGCTCTCTCCTCCGGTCGAGTCGCCCGATCCAGCGCTGGCGTCTTGTCCGCCTGCCCCCCCGGACCCGGCGTCGATCGCGCCGCCGCTGCCCACGCTGCCGCCAGCGCCGCTTTCCATGGTCCCGCCCGCGCCTCCGGTGCCGGCTGCGCCGCCCGCGCCTCCGGTGCCGGCCGCGCCGCCCGCGCCGCCCGCACCTCCGGTGCCGCCCGCGCCGCCCGTGCCTCCGGTGTCGTCACCACCGGGAACGGCACCGGGACAGGCTGCCGTCTCCGGATCCTGACCACCGGCCCTGTCGAGCCCGAAATAGGCGGCGACGGCGGGGCCGTCGAACGGCACGGAGTGCCCGACGCCGGCCATCGAGAAGGCCTCGTAGACCGTGTAGCCGCAAGCGCTCTTCCAGAACTGGCGCGTGGTTCCGTTCCTCGGAGTGTCGGTCCCGTCCGGGGTCTCGCCCAGACCCAGGAGGTTCGTCCACTCCTTGACGTCTTCAGCCATGTTCTTGTAGCTGAGGATCGTGTCGTCGGTGCCATGCCAATGCTGCAGGCGCGGGCGGTGGCCGGTGTAGCCGGGGTAATACGAACGAACGAGGTCTCCCCACTCCTGCCCGGTCTTCGTGACGCTGCCGCTCCCGCACGGCCCGCTCCACTGGGCAGTGCTCCCCGTTCCGGTGACGTCGTTGTAGCCCTCGGCCCAGCAGCCGCACGGGACGCCCATGAGCGACACGCCGGCCATGAACACGTCGGGGTACACGCCGAGCAGCGCCTCGGTCATGATGCCGCCCGACGACCCGCCGACCGCGTACACGCGGCCCGGATCGGCGCTGTACTTCGCGAGGGTGTATTTCACCATCTGGACGATGGCGCCCGTGTCGCCGCCGCCGTCGTGCTTGAGCGATCTCGTCGAGCCCGCGTCCCAGCAGTTCTGCCCCGTGGCCTCCGGGAAGATCATGATGAAGCCGCTGGTGTTCGCGATGGAAACCAGGCTCGACATCTCGCTGAACGTCCCCGGGCCATTCCCCTGGCAATGATGGGGAGCGACGACGATGGGAGGCTTGGCCGCCAGCTCGTCAGGCACGTAAATGTACATGTTGACGTAGCTGGGAAGGCCGTCCGCACCCCATTCGCCCTGGTTGACCTTTTGCAGCGATGCCCCGCGCGCAGGCGGCGCGGCGAGCAGCGCCAGCGAGAGCGAGGCGAGCCCGAGGACATGAATCTTGAATCGGTTCATCGGGCGGAAATGCTACACAAGGCCAACATGGTGCGCAAGCCGATACCGCTTTGTCTCGGGCGTGGACTCAGGCCGTGACGGGCTCGGCTGAAGAGCGCTCTAGAATTGACTCAGGAAATTCCAAACTTCCTGCGGCATCCACGACATGTTCTGCCCGGCGTCGTTCGGCGACGGAGTATGACCGCCGTCGTAATCACACCAGCGGGTGGGATGACCCGCGGAGCAGCCCTCGTAGTCAGAGCAGGCGTGGCCACCTCTGGGCGCCTTGGCCAAGGTCTTCACCGTGCATCCATTCTGCATGGCGAAGAAATCGCTGTTGGACGTTTGTCCGGCTCCGCCGCTCTCCTGCTGACCGAGCGAAGACATGAAGGCGACCGGCTGGCAGCTCGCGGGACGGGCGAGGCCGCCGCCGGAGTGGACCACGGCGGCGCGGAAGACGTTCGGGCGCGCGCAGGCCAGCGTCCACGCCATGGCACCGCCCTGGCTGAAGCCTTCGAGCTCGATGCGCGAGGTATCGATGCAGAGATCGTCTGTGACCTGCTTGAGGATGTCGTCGACGAAGGTCACATCGTCGTCGGCCGACCAGAACCCGCCGACGGCGTCGGGCGCGATGAAGATGGTGCTCCCCTCGGAGAGCGACCAGAGCCCGAAGTACGAGGGCGCAACCTGGCCGCTGTTGCCCGTGGCCCCGTGGAAGGAGAGGATGAGCCGGTAGGGGTGGCCGCTATCGTAATCGTCGGGGGCGTGCAGGGTGTACTTGCGGCTCTTCCCGCCGCTCTGCACGGTGCCAGCGCCGTTCTGGAGCGTGCGCGTCTTGCCGCACCCGGCGGACTTCGTCACGCCGCCGCCATCCCCGCCTCCGCCGCCGCCATCCCCGCCTCCGCTGCCGCCGGCCCCGCCTCCGCTGCCGCCGGCCCCGGCAGCGCCGGCGCCGCCCGCGCCGCCCGTTCCAACCGAGCCCGCCCCACCCGCGCCCCCGGTCGCCCCGCCGCTGCCAGCTGCATCGCCGCTGCTCGTGCCGCCGGAAGCGGCGCCACCGCCGGAGCCGCTCGAGGAGGTTTCACCGGCGGCCGGTCCGCCAGAGTGGCCGTCGTCGCTACAGCCGAGGCTGAGCGCGGCGCAGAGGCCCAGGCCGACCCAGACCGGTGGCAACCAACGCGAGCGATGGTGAATGCGATCGGAGCTCACAGAGCCAACGCTAGACGACATGGGCGCTCTCCTCGTTGACATCCAAGCCACGGGATACGAACCAGGCGTGGCGCGAACGGGCGTCTTCATGACGCCCTATCCATGGCAAAGCGAAAGAAGCTCCGGAGCGCCGAATGTGAACGCTAACATGGTCGGCGTCAATCCTAAAGTTGGCGCGCGGCGATCGCCGGCGAGCGCGAGGTCCGCGTTCGGCGGGGTCTCAACCCGTTCGGTGTCCTAGAGATCGATGTGCTACCAGCGCCCGGTCGGGCGGTTGCGGCTGGCCTGGAATTTATTGTTGAGGCTTTTCATCGTAGGCGATCTCGAGCTCGTCGAACTCCGCGATGGACGACTCCACGAGCTCTGCCAGCGGCTGCCAACCGTCCGGTACTGCGCCACGCCGCCACGTGAACCGGGCGATCGCCTGCACGCCCCCGCACACGGTCGCCTCAAGGGTCACGCCGTCGAGAACTCCGACCGACTCGAGCTGGCGGCGTACAGGGAGTCGCAGCTCCTCCAGGTTCCGGAGCAATCGCCATAGCGCTGCAGGCTTGGCCGCGAGCTGGTCGTAACCCACCACGAGATCGGCGCCCGCGCTGGGCGAGACAGAGCGGAAGAGGCGCAGGCTGTCGAGCTCGCCCCGGATCTCGTAACACACGCCTGCTTGCCGCGACGGGCGACGAAGGAACTGTGCCTGCAGCGAGCCCACGCCGAAGAAGCCCCAGGTCCTGTCGTGCGGATCGCGCGGCGTGGTCGTGGCAATCTCCATCTCTTCGCGCCGCTCGGCTTCGAGACGCATCCGTCGGCGTTCATTCTTGGCGCTCATGGCTCCCTCCGGCCTGCCCGCTCTCCCGTCTGGCTCCGCCCGCCAGACGTCCGGCAGGGTAGTTGGTTTCGACGGAGAAGTAACGAAGGGAAGCGGGGTCGGCCCGCGGCTCGCCGCTCGACGAACGCCGGCGCGCGCAGCGTGGAGCGCCGCGCGCGCCGGCGGGGCGCTCAGCAGATGTGGTAGAGCTCGGAGAAGTACGCCTGCGAGAACCGCGTGTCCACGAGGAGCCCGCTCGCGTTGAAGCACCGGACGCCGACGCGGATCGCGTCCGGATCCGCGGAGGGGTGCTCCCAGCCGACGACGTTGCAGTAGTCCGAGCCCGCCCCGACCGCGGTGGCGAGGGCCGCGCCGCGCGCGAGCCCCGAGAGGCCGCCCATCTCCGGATACGTGATCTGGTAGCGCCCGGGCGTGATCCGGTGCACGGCCACGGTCTCGGTCCTGTCGTTGCACTCGGACGTGATGCGGTGGTACTGGTTCGCCGGCGTGTAGTCCGCCGTCGTCGGCTCGTTCGCCACCACGTAGCCGCCGCTCTCGTACGGGGCCTCGCGCGGCTCGCGGAGGTACCGGAGCGAGAAGCTCGTGTCCGCCGGCGCGCCGCCCTGGCCGAAGCAGAGCACATCGATGTTCGTGTTCCCGAACAGGCTCGACCAGGTGAGCGGTTTGCAGTACTCGGGGCCGCCGCCGACCGCCGTCACGAGCACGGAGCTCTTGACCGATCCGTTGCCGGCGAGCGTGATGGTGTAGCGGCCCGCGCTCGTCCGCGCGACCGACGCCGGCGCGCCCCACTGGTGCTCGCTGGAGAGCGCGCCGCCCGTCGGCCGGTTCATCAGGAGATAAGCGCCCGCGCTCGAGGCCGCGGTGCCGCCCGCGAGGCGGGCATAGGAGACGACGAACGGAGAGCTCGTCGGCGCGCCGGCCGCCGCGTGGCAGCGGACGTGGACCTTGAGCGCCGTGTCGACGGTCTGCCACGAGGACACCTTGCACCGCTGGCCCTCTCCGCCCGTCGAGTTCACCTGGACGTTGCCGCCGCTGCCGCCCAGGTCCTCGAACGTGACCGTGTACACCCCGACCCCCGAGAGCACGACGTGGTTCGCGCCGCCCGCCGAGTTGAACGACCTCGCCGAGAGCAGCCGGGTCCCATCGAAGAAGGCCCAGCCGGAGGCGTCGCCCGAGCGCAGCGCCTCGTCGCTCGCATCGATGCTCTCGTCCATCGGCTCCTCCACGGGCGCCGCGGCGCACGCGGGCGCCGCCGCCGCGAGGAGCAGCGCCAGAAGAGAACGGAACCCACGACGGAGCGACCCATTGTTCTGATTCGTGATCATCTCTCTCTCCCATCCTGCCATTGCGGCCGTCCGCGGCCGCACGACCTGACGACGGAGCTGCCCTGTCACCCAGGAGCACCCCCGTCCGCCTTGCACGGGGGGTCGCAACAGCAACGGGCATACCAGCGCGGTTCAGCCGGCTTTTCGCGGCGCCGCGCCGCCCCGAGCTGCGCCGTTGCGCGAGGCGCCGCTCAACTGCGCGGGGGCCCGCTCAAGCGAGGCGCAGATCGCCGCCGCGGAGCAAGCGCAGCAGCGCGCGAGCCGAGGAGCGGGGCGCCGGCCCGTCATCGCACGTGACGCGGTGCGGGCCATCACCACGCCTTCCTACGGCGTGGGCCATCACCACGCCTTCCTACGATGTGGGCCATCACCGCGTCTTGACGCAGCGCTGGAACCGACAACCCGGCATGATGGCGCTGCGAGGTAGAAAGGTTCACCGCTGTTGCATATCGGCCTCTCCGGAAATTGATCTTTCAAGGTGCGACGGGAATGTGCTAATAGACTGCTCATGCTTCGTTTCCCGCGCCCGGGGGTCGTCTCCGGGGCAGCGGGCGTTATCAACGTTACTTAGCCAGGAACCGATCGCGCGTCGGCGTCTCTCGCTCCGACCCCGCGACGCTCGTCACCTCTCTTCGCGCTGCGCCGGCTCGCGCCTGGACCCAGGCAGTCGGCCCCCTTGCGCCGCGGCGAGATCGGGAGAGCGGCTCGCGAGGTGCTCTCTTGCTCCGGCGCGCCGCGTGCCCCTGGCTCTCCGGGAGGACGGGATGATGAAGAGCGCGCTTTGGGGGATGGTGACGGGGGCGGGCCTCCGGCTCGGGCTGTGCGTCGCGGCGGCGCAGGCGGCCGCGCTCGCGGGCTGCGTGGCGCCGTCGGACACGGGCGAAGGCGAGGCGATCGAGGGCGAGCTCACGGACGAGCAGTCGTATGCGGCCTCCACGAGGCCGGTGGACGTGCACGGCAGGCTCCAGATCGTGGGCAAGGAGCTCCGGAACCAGAACAACGCGCCGGTCCAGCTGAAGGGCATGAGCCTGTTCTGGAGCCAGTGGGGCGGATCGTTCTACAACGCGAACGTCGTCAACTCGATCGCCGACAGCTGGGGGGCGACCGTGGTCCGCGCCGCGATGGGCGTCGAGTCGGGCGGGTACCTCACGAACCCGACGGCCGAGAAGAACCGGGTGAAGACCGTCGTCGACGCGGCGATCGCCCGGGGCATCTACGTGATCATCGACTGGCACGATCACAGCGCCCAGGACCACAAGGAGCAGGCCAAGGCCTTCTTCCGGGAGATGGCGCAGACCTACGGGAACCAGCCCAACGTCCTCTTCGAGATCTACAACGAGCCGGACAACGAGCCCTGGAGCACGATCAAGCCCTATGCGATCGAGGTGATCAACACGATCCGCAGCGCGGGCTCGAACAACGTGATCATCGTCGGCACGCCGACCTGGTCGCAGGACGTGGACATCGCCGCGAACGACCCGATCACCGGGTTCTCGAACATCGCTTACACGCTCCACTTCTACGCCAACACGCACAAGGAGAGCCTGCGCGCCAAGGCGAGGACGGCCATGGACAGGGGCCTTGCCCTGTTCGTGACCGAGTTCGGCACCTGCGACGCCTCCGGGAACACCGGGCTCAACCTCAACGAGTCCCAGACCTGGATCGACTTCCTGAACGCCAACAAGATCAGCTGGGCCAACTGGTCGCTGTTCGACAAGAACGAGACGGCCTCGGCGCTCACCCCCGGCGCCAGGACCACCGGCAGCTGGCCGGACTCGGAGCTCACCCAGTCGGGCAAGTGGGTCAAGGCGAGGATGCTGGAAGGCACCGGCGGCTCGGGCGGCGGAAGCAGCAGCAGCACGAGCAGCAGCAGCAGCAGCAGCGGGACCGGCGGCTCGGGCGGCGGAGGCGGCGCGGGCGGCTCCGGCGGCGGCACCACGACCTCGGGGTTCCAGTTCACCGTGTCCCCGAACGTCAACCGGTGGTGGATCCAGGTGAAGGTCGTCGAGCCGGGGTACCGCATCACCGGCGTCACGGCGCGCGTGAACAGCACCACGCACAAGCTCGATCCCCAGTCCTGGGGCGAGGGCGAGTACGCCATCAGCCGGGAGGTCCCCGCGGGCACGCGGGTCGTCTTCACGGCCACGGACAGCCGCGGCGCCACCGCGAGCTTCACGTCGAACCCCTGGCCGTGACGCGACGCGCGGCGGCGGTCCGCGCGGCCCTCTGAACGGGAAGGCCGCGGCCCCGGCGCTCGGCGCCGGGCCGCCGGCCCGCGCAGCAGCGCGGCCGGAGCCCGGGGCTCAGCTCAGCGCCGGGCCGCCGGCGCGCGCCCGTCGAGCGGGCCGCCGACCACGATGCGCAGCTCGGCGAGCGCCGTCCGGTACTCGCGCACGAGCTTCAGGAGCTTGACCTGCGCGGCGGCGCGCCGCTCCTCCAGGCTGAGCGCGCGCACCGCGTCGATCTGGCGGCTCTCGAGGGCGCGCGCGACCTCGATCCCGGCGCGCTCGACGGCCGGGAGCGCGCGCGCCCGGAACTCCTCGACGAGCGCCCCCGCCGCGCGCGCCTCCCGGAGCCGATCGCGCACCTCGCGCGCGACCCGCTGGACCTCGGCGGCGAGCGTGCGCTGCGCCGCGATCGCGCCGGCGTCCGCGGCGGCGATCTCGCTCGCGCGCGTGTCGAAGAGCGGCAGCTCGAGCCCGGCCTCGAGGGTCCAGCCCAGCGGGTCGCGCGTGGCGGGCGAGAACTCGTAGCCGAACTCGACGAACGAGAGCCACGGCCAGCGGGTCGCGCGCGCCAGCGCGCCCTCCGCGCCGGCGGCGTCGATCTCGGCGGCCGCGAGCGCGATCTCCGGGCGGTTCCGCAGCGCGGCCTCGATCAGCGCCTCCTCGGACGCGAGGGCGACGAGCGGCGCGGACGCGACCGGCTCGCCCACGAGGCGCACCGGCGCGGCGGGGTCGACCCCGACGCGCTCGAGCAGGGCCGCGCGCGCGACCTCGCGGCGCGCGCGCGGCGCCGCGCCGTCCTCCTCGGCCACCGCGGCCGACAGCGCCGCCATCGCCTCGTCGACGGCGGTCCCCTGCGACACGCTGACCCGGGCCCGCTCCTGGTCCGCGAGGCGGCGGCGCGTCGCGGCGACCGCCTCGAGCGCCTCGATCTCGGCGTCGAGCAGCAGCACGTCGTCGAACAGCCAGCGGACCTCGGCCTCGAGCTCGAGCTCGGAGACCCGGGTCTCCGCGCGCGCCACGTCCACGTCCGCGCGCGCCACGTCCGCGGCCGCCCCGGCCTCGCCGGGCCGGGGAGGGCGGATGCGGACCCCGGCCGCGAGGCGCGGCTCGTGATCGAGCACCTGATCGAGCCGGAGCTGCGAGACGCGGATCTCCGGGTTCCGGTAGGTGCCCGCGGCCTCGGCGTCGACGCTCGCCCGGGCCTTGTCCTCGCGCGCGCGCATCATCGCGAGCGTCGCGCTCCGCTCCTTGGCCATGGCCACCGCCTCGTCGGCGGTGAGCTCGCGCGGCGCGGCGCGGCGCCCCGCCCCGAGGCCCGCGCCACCGCGCGCCTCCGCCTGCGCCTCGGCGGCGCGCGCCTCGCGGTAGAGCGCGATCGCGCGCTCCGACCCCTCGAGCTGCGCGGGCGCCGCGCAGGCCGCGAGCGAGAGGCACGCGACCGACGGCCAGACCGGCGACCTCGCGCGCGGGAAGGCGGAGGCGGCGGTGGACGAGGCGCGGCGGCGACGAACGGAGAAAACCTCAGCGATCTTCATGCCTCACGGATCCGTGGAGAGCCCTCGGGCGACGGCGGCACCGCGGCGCGGGCTCAGCCCTGCCACGGCAGCTCGAGGAAGGAGGGCGCCTCGGCGCCGGCGTCGAACACGACGATCAGCTTGCCGGGGGACAGCGCGAGCGAGATGCCCTCCGGCTTCTGACCGGGGAAGCGCCGCACGAGGCTCGGCGAGAGGACGCCGCCCTCGGGACGCAGCACGTGGAAGAGCGACCCCGCGGCGCCGTCGGCGGTGGACGGGGTCGCGGCGATCGCCAGCGAGCCGTCCGGGAGGAAGCACAGATCGGAGATCCCCCCCGGCGTGGGCGCGCCGTTGAGCTCGACGTCGACGCGCGCGCGCGCCCACAGCGAGAGGCCGGCGCCCTCGAGCCGCCGCCCCTCGAGGAGCGCGCGCGGCGCGCCGAGCCTCCAGATGAGCGCGTTGCCCTCGGCGTCGAGCGGCGACTTCAGCCCGAAGTAGAGCGCGCCGTCCCGGTAGGCCATGCCCTCGATCTCGAGCGGGCGCGTGCCGCCCGGGAGCCCGAGCTCCGCGAGGGCCGCGGGGCCCGCCGCGTCGAGCAGCTCCGCGAGGTGGACCTCGGCGTCGACGCGGAAGCCGCGGCCGTCCTGCTTCAGCCGGAGCAGCGCCGTGCGCGCCTTCTTGCGCTTGCCCTTCGCGCTGTAGCCCTGCGACGAGAGCAGGTACACGTCGCCCCCGTCGCCGGCGGTGATCGACTCGATGTCCGCGAGCTCCTTGACGCCGAGCACCGGCACCGGCTCCGGCTCGACGGCGCCGGCCGCCGACATCGCGAACAGCCAGGGCACGCCCTCGTCCTCCGCGTCCTTGTGGCCCGTGTCGTCGCTGACGAGGAGGTACCGCCCCTCCGCGGGCCGGGGCAGGACGCCGGACGGCTCGAAGCGCGACCGCTGCCGCAGCGCCGCCGGCACCGCCATGCGGATCGCGTCGGCGGCCCCGGCCGGCGGCGCCGCCGCGCGAACGGTGGACGCCGCCGCGCCCAGCCCGGGGGGCCATGTCGCGATGCCCCAGGCCGCGCCGGCCGGAGTAAGCTCCGCGCGCGCAGGGGCGCCGCCGCCGCGGGCGCGCCCTGCGCCGCGGCGGCGACCGGCGCGCCGGGGGCCGGCGGCGCGGGGGGCGGGGCCGCCCCGCGCGTGAAGGCGACGTCGAACGCCTGGCCGGCGAGCAGCTCGACCGGGTGATCCAGCGCGATCGTGACCTCGCGGCCCCACACCGGCACGTTCAGGTCCGTCCAGCAGCGGAGCGGCAGCTGGCCCACCACCGGCCCGACCGTGACGGCCCGGCCCGTGAGCGGCGCGCCGTCCTGGCCGCGCGCCCAGATCGTCGCGACGTCGCCCGCCTCGACGTGGAGCGCCGCGCGCTCCGGGACGCAGGCGATGACCCGCCCGGGCGCGCTGGAGATCTCGACGATCGGGTCGCCCGCCACGGCGACGTCGCCCGGCCGCTTGCGCACCGCGGAGACGCGCCCGCCGTGCGCCGCGCGCAGCGTGTGCTGGACGCGCTGCGCCTCGAGCTGCTCGATCTCCCGCCGCGTCACCGCGAGGTCCGCCTCGATCTTCGCCGTCTCCGGGCCCGCCTGCTGGAGGAGCTTCTTCCGGCGCTCCTCGGCCGCCGCGACCTGCGCGCGCAGGAGCTGGATGGTGCGGGGCTTCTCGGTCGCGATCGCCTCGACGCCCGCGCGCTGCACGTCGAGCGAGCCCAGGGCGTCGTGGCTCGCCTGCTTGTCCTCGATGAGCTGCTTCACCCGGGAGATCTCGCTGGCGAGCACCTCGCCCTCGGCGCGCGCGCGGCGCTGCTCCTCGACCTCGCGCGCGAGCTCGAGCTTCAGCTCCTCGACGCCCGCCTCGAGCTCCTGATCGATCCGCGCGTGCTCCGCGGGGATCATCGCCCGGAGGCGCGCCTCCTCGGCGCGCGCCACCGCGAGCTCCGCGTCGATCGCGCCGCTGTCGAGCGCGACGATCACCTGACCCGGCGCCACCACGTCGCCGACGTCGACCTCGATCGAGGCCACCCGCCCGACCTCGACCGTGGCCACCATCTCGGTGTCGGCCTGCGCGAAGGCGAGGATGCCGTCGCTCGGGCTCGAGGAGCGGCTCAGCCACGCCGCGAGGCCGAGCGTGCCCAGCATCGTGAGCGCGGGGGTCGCGGAGGAGAGCGCGGATCGGATTCGCCAGAGGTGCATTGCTAGAGGTCCAGCGTCGGCTCCTGGAGCATCAGACTCACGTCCTCCACTCCGGGGAGCGCTTGAAGGCGCGTCACGAGGTGCGCCCGGAGCTCCGGGTGGCGCACGCTGATCTGGTAAGCGTGCTCCATGACGGTGCCCTGCGCCGCCTCGCGCAGGGTGACGAGCGAGAAGGAGCCGCAGTGCTCGCGGAGGATGCCCGCGATCGCGCCGGCGAGCTCCGCGCCGGCCTGCCCGGCCGGCGCGACGAACCGGAGCAGCCCGTCGGGCTGCCGGCGCGACCCGTAGCCGGTGACGTGGAGCATGAGCGTCGCGCCCGCGAACATCGCCGCCCCCGCGATCGCGGCGCCGTAGGCCTGCGCGCCGCTCGCCATGCCGATGGCGAGCGAGGCGAAGACGAACACGACGTCGCGCGGATCGCGCATCGTGGTGCGGAAGCGGATGGCGGTGACGCCGCCCGCGATCCCGATGCCGGCGGCGATGTTGTTGCCGACGGCGAGCATCAGCGTGCACGTGATGATGCTGCCGAGCGCCATGCTCTGGACGACGGTCCGCGAGTACGAGAGGCCGCGGAACGTGAGCATGTAGACGCCGGCGATGCCCTGCGTGAGCCCGAAGGCGACGAGGAGGGCGATGAGCGCCTTGCGCCACTCGACGGCCTCGCCGTGCGTGACCATCGTCAGCCAGTCCGTCATGGCAGCGGCCCTCCCTCGATCCGGGCCGAGCGCACGTCGGGCAGCATCAGCTGCGCGTTGACGCTGTAGCAGTACTTGGAGAACGAGCGCCGGACGAGCTCGAGGCGCCGCACGAGCGCCACCATCCACGCGGGCGGCCTGCGCTCGAACTTGAGCTCGAGGACGCAGACGGGCTCGTGCGTGTTCGTCTGGACCGGGTGGTCGACGGGGCGCCACCCCCGATCGGACGCCTCGAGGTCCAGCGCCTCCTTGCGCTGGCAGACGACCCTCCGGTCGAACGTGATGCGCGCGTACCTGTCGAGCGTGCTCTCGTACGCCTCGCGCTCGTAGTCGACGAGCACCGTGGGCCGGAGATCGTGGCGGTGGATGGCGCCGATGAACTTCTCGGCGCCCTTGCGCACGCCCGGGGCGAGGCGCTCCAGCGCGGCGGGGTTGCCGCGCTCGACGAGCTCCCGCCACTCGTCCGCGGGCACGCACGCGCGCGACTTGATGATGACATCCTGGACGCGCCGCTTCACCTCGAGGAAGACGGGGCTCTTCTTGCCGGGGTAGGTGCGCGCCCGCACCTTGAAGCGGTCCCGCTGCTCCCGGGCGTTGGCCCAGTACAGATCGTGCCCGCGCGTGTCAAAGTAGAGCGAGCGGATGCGGTACGAGCCGTCCTCGTTCGCGTACTTGTCCGCCCGGCCGACGGACCGCGCCGTGGCCCGGATCGCCGGGACGAGCCGCTCGGGCACCAGGTACTTGAACTCGTAGCGTTCGATGACGTCCAGGATGACGGCCTCCTCGATCGTCAGGGGTCAGGGGCAGGCGCCCGGGTGGGTTGCGTCGCGCCGCTGCGTGCGTCGCGGATTTGTTACGGTATCCGCGCGATAATGACACAACCGCCGCCGAATGCCGCAAGCGGAATCCTGCGCAAGCTCTCGATATCTCCCCGGTATCCCCGCGCGTTGCATTCGAGTCGCAAAGCTACAGCGCGGTGGCTTTCGCGGCTCGGGCTCGCGGCGGCGCTGCTCGCCGCGGGCTGCCGGGGCTCGGGGCCGGGGCCCGCGGGGGCGGCGGCGGCGGCGGTGCGGACCGCGGGCTGCCCCCGCTGCGGCGGGGCCGTGCGGATCGGCGCGCTGCCGCGCGGCGACGCCGACGAGTGCTCCGGTGTGGTCGCCGGTGCGGTGCACCCGGGGACGCTGTACCTCCACAACGATTCCGGCGACCGCCCGCGCTTCTTTGCGATTGGGCTTGACGGCGCGCCGCGGGGCGAGATCGAGGTGGCGGGCGCGCGCGCGGTCGACTGGGAGGGCGCCGCGCGGGGCCCGTGCGGCGCGGGCGGGGGGAGCTGCCTCTTGTTCGGGGACATCGGCGACAACGACCGGGAGCGCGACCGCTACGCGCTCTACGAGGTGAGGGAGCCGGCCGCGCTCGGCGGCGCTCGGCGCGCGGTGGCGGCGGAGGCGATCTCGCTCGCGTACCCCGACGGGAGCCACAACGCGGAGACGCTGCTGGTCCACCCGGTCACCGGGGCGATCACGGTGGTGACGAAGGTGAAGAAGAAGAAGGACAGCGCCGGGATCTACGAGCTCTCGACGCGGCCCGCCGCCGGCCAGACGGCGACGCTCGTCGGCGCGGGCTCGATCGCCGCGCCGGTCGGGAGCCGGTCGTTCACGGGCGGCGACGTGCGCGCGGACGGCGCCGGCGTGCTGCTCCGCACGTACTCGCACGTCTTCTTCTACCCGATGGCGCCCGACCAGACGGTCGCGCAGGCGCTGGCCGGCCCGCCGTGCGACATGCCGGCGGCCGACGAGGATCAGGGGGAGGCGATCGCCTGGCTGCCCGGCGGGTGGGACTACGTGACGATCGGCGAAGGGGACGAGGCGCCGATCCACCGCGTCTCCTGCCAGGCGCCCTGAGCGCCGCCCGCGCGGGGCGCGGCCCTCGGTCGCCGCGCGCCGAGAGAAGCGCTGTGCGTCGGATTTGCGTTCGCGTACCCTCGCGGGCATGCGGAGCTCTCTTCGCCTGGGCATCGCGCTCGCGACCCTCTTCCTTGGATGCGCCGATCTCCTCGGGATCGAGGACGTGACCCGCGACCCCGGTCCTGGCGGCGGCGGCAGCGCGACGAGCGCCGGCGGCGGCGGGAGCGGCGGCGGCGGTGGCGACGGCGGCGGCGGCGACGGAGGGCGGCTTGCTCCGTCGACGCCGGTCCCGCGGCTCCCGGTCCAGGATGGCCCGGTCGGCTCGATGCTCGTGCCCGACACCCGGAGGCCCACGTTCGTCTGGGAGCCGTCGGCGTCGCCCGCGGGGGAGAGCGTCGAGTACACCATCGAGCTCGGCGGAGATCCCTCGTTCTCCGCCCTCCTCGCGAGCGAGACGACGGCGGCGACACGCTGGCGGCCGGCCGCCGATCTGGAGGGCTCCGCGGAGCCTCCGGTGGGCGGCCGGGTCTACTGGCGGGTCCGCGCGTGCTCGGCCGGCGCCTGCTCCGAGCCGTCCGCGGTCCGATGGATCAACGTGGGACGGGGCCATCACGATCTCAACGGCGACGCCTTCGACGACATCCTCGTGGGCGCGCTCCACTACGCGATCCCGGAGTACATCCCTTGCGGGGCCGCCTACGTCTTCCTGGGCGGCGCGGGCGACGGCGTCGATCCGGCGCAGGATGGACTCCTGGCCGGGGTGAACCCGAGGACCGGCGGCGCCATCGAGGCGGCGGGCTTCGGCGGCGCCGTGGCGACCGCGGACGTGAACGGCGATGGCTTCGCCGACGCCGTTGTCGCAGGCACGACGTACGCAGACAGCAAGGGGATGGTCCGCGTGATTCTCGGGAGCTCGTCCGCGCCGGCGACGTGGACCCTACAGCCGGACATGTCGGGGAGCTTGCCGGGCGATGACCGCCGGTTCGGCCACGCGCTGGCCTCCGGGGACATCAACGGAGACGGCTACGCAGATCTCGTGATCGGCGCGCCGGGAGGCGGCCCCGATCACATCGAGCCCGGCAGCGCGTATGTGTACCTGGGCGGCCCCGAGGCCTTCGACACGGTCGCTGACGCGATGTTCACGGGGGTGCAGAACGCGAGCGAGTTCGGCGCCTCGGTCGCCTCGGCGGACTTCAACGGAGATGGCTTCTCGGACATCGCCGTCGGGGCGCCTGGCAGCCAGCGCGTCTATGTCTATCTCGCCTCGGCCGGCGCGCTCGACACGGTGCCAGACGGCCTCATCGTGGGCGAGGGCGAGCTCGGGCGCGCGGTGGGCGCGGGCGACGTCGACGGGGACGGCTTCGCCGATCTCCTCGTGGGAGATCCGATGAGGAGCGCGGCCTTCCTGTTCCTCGGCGGGCCAGGAGACGCGTTCGACACGACGGCCGACCTGGAGCTCCACGGCGAAGCGGCGTCCGATCGGTTCGGTCAGACGGTGTCGTCGAGCGGCGACCTCGACGGGGACGGCTTCGCCGAGATGCTCGTGGGCGCGCCGGAGGTCGGCTTCGCCGGAAAGGCGTACGTGTTCCGCGGCGGCGAGCGCCCCGACACGGAGCCCGACGCCGCGATGAACCCGCGGTACGGGGGCGCGGCGGAGACGAAGATCTCGCGCGCCGGCGACTTCAACCGCGATGGGCTCGGGGACGTGGTCGTGGCCTTCGGCGGCGGCAGGGAGGTGCTCGTCTACCTCGGCGGCAACCTCGGCGACGCGGCGCAGGCCTCCCTGCAGGGCGCGGGCGGGATGAACGAGGAGCGCTTCGGCGTGGCCGTCTCGCCGTAGCCCGGCGCCCCCGTCCGCGCGGCCGCACGTTCCGCCCGCCAGAAGTCCGGCCAGGGATCCGGAGAGAGAGTTTAACGGCAAGGCGCAAAGACGCAAAAACAAGATTTGTAGTTTTGCGCCTTTGCGTCTTTGCGCCGTTGCGTTTATTTCTCTTCGCTAGCGAGGCAGATTTCTGGCGGGAGTTCTGATCCGCGGTACTAGAGCGGTTTTCAGCCGCGACCTATACACCGTGCGTCGTCTCTCGTCTCTCGTCTCTCGTCTCTCGTCTCTCGTCTCTCGTCTCTCGTCTCTCGTCTCTCGTCTTCCGTCTTTCGTGCTCGTCCTTCGTGCGCGTGCGCGTGCGCGATTCCCAGGAGTCAGCGCGCACGCGCACGGGGACGAGAGACGGGGACGAGAGACGGACGACCCAGGCGGAAACCTCGGGCTCACGTTCGGGCCATCGCGCGCCGCAGGGACGAGCCATACACGAGGCCGCCTGCCTTGCTGAACAAGCGATGATACAGCCCTCGCTGTGCGGCGCATTACGGTACTTTCAGGCTGCACGTCACCTGCCTGTGCGGTCGTCGCTGACGATGTGTTCGCGCGGCGGCGACGTGGTGCGCGCGAGGCGCACCGGGGGCCGTGTCGGGGTGGCGCGGACACACCTGGATGAATGGTGAGGGCACACGGGGGCTGCGCGAGAACGGGCGCCGCCGTGGAAGTCATGGTTGGATTCGCCCGGGAGAGCCTCTAGAATCATCGGCCGTGTCATCCCCCAAGCAGTCGCAGAGCGCTTCTTTGTTCCTCTGCGTGACGTTCTTTCCGAACGAGCGGCTGGCCACGGCGGTCTTGCGGCTGGTGTCCAGCTTTTGCGGCCAGGTGCTGGACGACGCGAATGTGAGCTCGCGGTTCTACATGGCCGCGCACGAGCTCGCGGAGAACATCACGAAGTACTCCACCGGGCCTCGCGTCAGCCTCGAGCTCGCGCTGGAGGAGGACGAGCGCTCGCACGTCATGAAGATCCGCGCGCGGAACGAGGCGTCCCCCGAGAGCCTGCGCGAGGTCGAGCGGCGGCTCATGGCGCTGAAGACCGCGAGCGACCCGGTGAAGCATTACGACGATCTCATCACGGAGACGGCGATGATCGACGGGATCTCGGGCCTCGGCCTCGCGCGCGTCCGGGCCGAGGGCGGGCTCGACATGGACTACACGATCGAGGGGAACGAGCTGACGATCATCGCGCACGCGCCGATCGAGCGATGGGGGGCGAGCGGGCAGGTCGAAGGTTGAGCCCGTCGCGCGGGCCGCGCCGTGCCCGACGCGCGGCGGCTCCGGGCCGCGCTCGCCAGCGGCGGATTGGCGAGCCGCCGGGCATGCGAGCCGACGCGCGCCGCGTGCTCGATCAATGACAGGCCCTCTTGAGCCCGGCGTACATGACGTCTTGCTGGCAGAGGAGATTGCAGCTGCCGACCGGGCCTGGATCCCCGCACTTGACCTCCTCCACCAGGTACACGTTGGATTCGTCCCGGCAGGCCCCGCCGCCCTCGCAGCGGATCGCGGGGATCTGCGGCTCCTCCCGGCCGCTGCAGTCATAATCGAAGCCGCCTCCGGGGCGGATGGGGGTGTCGTAGAACGTGTTGGGCTGGTCGGGGTGGACGTGCGCGTGCTTGTCGTTGCAGTCGGTGCCGCCCTCGCACGCGATCGACGGATAGCCGTCGCCGTCCGCGTCGCAGTCGACCATCCCGCCGCCGCCCCCGCCCGAGCCCGACGTCGCCTCGCCGCGCCCGCCGGAGCCCGAGGCCGCCTCTCCCCCACCGCCGCCGCCGGAGGCCGCCGCGCCCCCGCCGCCCGCCGCGCCCCCGCCGCCGCCCGCCGCGCCCCCGCTGCCGCCCGCCGCGTCCGACGACGGGGTGGCGCCCGCGCCGCCGGAGCTCGAGCTCGCCGGCTCGGTGAAGACGACATCGGGAAAGCTGCACCCCGCGCTCAGCGCGGCAGTCGCGGCGGGCAGGACGAGCGCGAGAGCTCGATGAAGCAAGGCCATCCCTGCATTGGAAGGCATGGCTCCCTCCCGCGTCAACGGTCCGCCGAGATGCGCCGCGCGGCCGTCCGATCACTGCACTTGGGTATCGTGTGGAAGTGTCGTAGGCGCGCTGCTCGCGGCGATCGAGGGCGTGTCTCGGCGCCCACCATGGCCGCGTCCCGATGGCCACCGTTCCGGCGCGCGGATCATGGAAGGGACGTCATCGATGGGCTGCGGCGTACGGCATGCGCGTTGCCGAGGCGCGTCGCCGCATGAAATGCCGCGAGCGTCGGCGGGGGGGCACGGCTCCACGCCTGTCCGGGTCGGGTCTGGCGGGGCGCCTGGTCGCTGCCGGGCTCACCGTGTGTGCGTGCGGGCCGGCGAACGCGCCCTCGCCGATCGCACGAAGCGCTGGAGCGCTCGGGGCGATGGGAGCCGTCGTTCCGAGCGCGGCGGCGCCTCTGGCGGGGAGGGCGCCGTCTCTCGATGCGATCGGGGCTGCCATGCCGCCTCGCGGCGCGGCTCCGGTCCCCACGCTCGCGTGGCGGCTCGGAGAGTACGCCGTGCGACCCGAGCCGCTCACGCCCGCGCGCACAGAAGCCGAGCTCGGGTGCGACGTCATGGCGGCGGACGCCGGGAATCCGCCGCTCTGGAGGATCGAGGTGCCGCGGCCCCTTCGGCTGTGGGCCAGCGCGGGGCCGTCTCCGTCGCCTGAGCTCACGACCACGCGCGCGCTGCTCAGCGTGCAGACGATGTCCGATACCGGCCCAGGGGACGTGCTCGGCTGCGGTCCGGCGCTGTCGGTGGAGCTCGCCCCGGGCAGGTATGCCTTGCGGGGCCGGGTCCGCTCGGCGCAGTACACCGAATCGGGCGTGCCTCCGGGCATCGAGGGGTTCGCGTACAGGATGAGCGAGCTCGCCGATCGCTCCTGTCCGACGGACCTCGCGACCCGCGGTATCCACGATTGGGACGGTCAGTTCCCGTTCGCGGTCGACACCGATCTGGACCTGAACGCCGACGGCGAGCGGGACGTCCGTGTCGAGTACCAGATGGCCTTCACGAACCCCGGTACGCGGCTGCTCGTGAACGAAGCGTACCCGCGCTGCCTGCGGGTCGTGGCCGACTTGCCCGCGCTGGTGCGGCCGCTCCCGACGAGGACCCACGGCTTCTCGGATCTACGTCTCGGCTTCTGGCGGCTCCATCCCGTGGACGGCTTCGGCGGGCGCATGGCGATCGAGTACGACGGCAAGTACGACGCTTCCAGATCGGCCTACGACGTGAGCCGATTCGTCCGCTGCCGCGACGGCTATCCGGGTGAATCGCCCGCGGCGGACCGCGAGCGCGAGCGGCTGTGCGAGCGGTGGTTGAGGAGCACCGACGAAAGCGCCGTGCCCTACGAGCTCGTCGAGCGATGGCTCGGCGTGCCGGCCTCCAGGGACAGGCTGGAGAGCCCGACGGAGCTCGCGGCGACGCAGGCGACGGCGCTGCTGCGAGCGCTCGACGCCGAGGGGGTCCGCTTTCCGTTCGGCGACGTCCGAGAGTGCGAGCCCCGCGCCGGGCAGCGCGCATGGGTCTTCGGCCTCGAGCTCTACGCGGAACGGGACCCGCCGCGGGCGTGGAGCAGCGAGGCGTTCGTGGTCGTCCGGCAGCTCCGCGGGCAACCCGCCCGCGTGAGCGCGGTGCTCGACGCCTCACCGTGCCCGGTGGCAGATGCGCCGAGCGACCTGGAGTCGATTGTCGAGGCATGGCTGGAGAAGCCCTGGAGCGAAGCCAGAACCGTGGCGAATGGCTCGCCCGAGCTGAGGGCGACGCACCTGCGCCTGAGTCGCGCCCGCGCCGCAGCGCGCATCGAGCTCACGGAGGTGTCCGGTTGCGCCGCGCCTCCCCACGCCCCCGCGTGGCTGTGGACCGCGCGCATCGCTCCGCCGCCGGCGCTCGCAGAGTTCATGAGCGCCACGCCTACCTACCTCGTCATCAAGCGATCTGCCAGCGGCCTCGTGGTGGACAGCGGCGCAGAGGTCCGCCCGCCGCACTGCTCGCCGTAGCTGGAGGCGCGCTCACCGCCTGCGGGAAGGGGCCTCTCCAGGGAGCCCGGACGGCCGCGCTGCTGGACTGCCATTTCGAGGGCCTCCCCGGGTTCTCGCCCGTCATCGACATCGACCGGTTCAGCGCGGGCGGCGGGCAGATCCGCGTCAACGACTTCCTGCGGCCTCCCCCCTTCGCGCAGGACGACTGGGCGCTCCGGGAGTTCAAGCTCTCGCGCGACTGCACCGGCAGCGCCTGCCAGCTGCTCGTGGTGCCGCAGCACGTCGACGACAACCCGTCCGCGCTGCTCTTCGACCCCGCCTCGACCGACCCCCGCGCGGCGAGCTTCCAGTCGTGGTTCGTCGACAACGCGGTGGCGGCGCTCGCCTCGTCGGGCGACATCAACCGGTTCGACTATCCGACGCTCGTGCCGGCCTCCTTCGGCGCCGGGGAAGCCCTCCTGATCACCGAGCAGAACAACTACCGGAACGCCGTCGGCAGCGGACCCTCGGCCTTCAGGACCGCCATCCAGCAGAAGCTCACCGCCGTGGGCAGCCCGCTCTCGCCCGACCAGCTCCTCGCGCGCGCCCAGTCCATCTCCTGCTCCGGGTGCCACCTGGTCAAGAGCGAGGGCAGCGGCGCGAACAGCGACGTCGGCCTCTCCTCGCCGATCCCCGACAACACCTTTCTCTTCACCCACACCTCCGAGCAGACCGAGGGTATCCCCGGCGAGCCCGGCAGGACGCGCTTCGAGATCTCGAACCTGCTCGCCGAGGAGTTCATCCCGTTCCGCCAGCAGGTGATGAACGACTTCCTCTTCGGGAGTCCGGTCCTCGGGTTCGAGCGGTCCGGCCTGTGGACGTCGTCGCAGGCGCCGCTCTCGTTCGCCACGGGCTGGGTGACCGAGGGGATCCGGTCGCTCCGGGTCGGGACGCCGAACGCATGGAGCCAGATCAAGAGCGCGCCGTTCAGCACGGCGGGCATGACGCCGGTGGGCAACACGCTGCGCCTCGACTTCTTCACGTCGGCGATCCAGCCCAATCCGTCGTGGGTCGGAACCCTCGTCGCGCTGATCTCGATCCCGTCCAAGGGCATCCACAACCAGTTCGTCGGGTCGGCCGGCCTCACCCCCCTCCCCAGGAACGCGTTCTCGCCCGTCACGTTCACGCTCGCCGCGCCCACCGTGGCCGCGCTGAACACGGCGCCGACCGACGTGTCGATCACGCTCGAGCTCTCCGTGAACCCCGGCTCGGGGCCCTACTTCCTGGACAACCTCCGCTTCACGAACTGACCGCGTCCGTCGCGGCTCGCCGCCTCCGGCAGCGGCGCGGCGCGGGCGCGGCGCTTCCCGCGAGCGGCTCGCCCTGGTAGGGTGGCCGCTCACGAGGGGGCGCGCGCGGAACGGCGCCTCTCGCGCGAGAGGAGGAGCGGATGGCGGACTCACCGAGCGAGGCTCGAGTCACCGAGGTGGCCGATGGCATCTACCAGCTCCTCGAGCCGAGCGAGGCCATGCGCCGGGCGATGGACTACTTCGCGCACGGCCCCGACGCGCCCCGGCTCCTCGAGAAGCTCGCGGCCACGGCGCCCCGCCTGCTCGCCTGCATGCACGGCCGGGCGTACGAGGGGGACGGGGCCGCGCTGCTGCGGGGGCTCGCGCGCGCACTCGACGCGGCGACCTGAGCGGCGCTCGGAGGCGCGCACCTGGGCGCCCGCGCCCTCGGCGCAGCGCCAGGCCGGGTCCCGGGCGGCGCCGGTATCATGGAGCGCGCGCTACGCGCGAAGGTCGCCTCCGGACGCGGCGCCGAATCGGCTCAAGTAAGGTGTGCCTCCTCCATCGAAGCGACAGACCCAGGGGCGATCGGCGTCGTACGCGACGGCGCCCCCGATGGCCACCGGTGGTGCCTCCCGCAGGCTCGGTAGCGCGTCGAGGATCGCCTCACGCCCCGCGCGCCATCGAAAGGACCATCGGTTCATCTCGGAAGGCTTCTCCGGGTGCTCCTGGCACTCGATGAAGCGTCCGCCTCCGTGCCGGGACCACTCCAGCAATCGCTTCGGTACGTAAAGGTCCCCGATGTGTGTGAGCCAGGCGTGCAAGCCGAGGTTCTCCTTCAGTGCATTCGTGAACACCTTGGTCGGCGTGATCCACTGGCGAGAGAGCTGCTTCAGGAGCAGCTCGTCGAGCCGTGACAGGAGGAGATTGGGGCCGGCCTGCCTGGGAAAATAGCCGGCGAGGTAACGACCGAGGTTCGCCAGCTGCGGGTGGAGCCCGCTGCCAGACGCACAGAACCTGGCAAAGGCAACGGGCGAGCGGCGGCACCACAGCTTCCAGAGCGTGGCGAGGAGCACGGCCTCGATCTCCGAGCACGGGTTCATGGGCGGATGTCGTCGCAGGGCGTCCGCGACATCGAAGTAGAGCTCTTCCGCCGGATCACACCCCGGTGGGAGCGATACGACGAGGCCGGGTCTGAGGACGATGGCGAAGACCTGGCGCCTCCGCTCGACTCCGGCAGCGCAGATCCGGCAGAAGCTCAGCAGGCCAGAGGCCGTCGGTGGAAGCGCGACGCAGATGGGCGGACCCTCAGGTCGAGCGAGCTCCTTGTTGAGCTTCGCAGACGGCTCGCTGCCCCAGTATCGAGCGCGAACGGCACGATGGCGCCTCGGATCCGCGCTCGACGGGCCAAGAAGGAGGTTGTCGTCTTCGACCACGATCGGAGATGCGATCTTCTTGAGCTCCGACTGGGCGATCCTGCCTATGGCGACATAGACCATGTCCTGCGCCGAGCTGATCATCATCCGAACCCGCACGATCTGCAATTGCATGCAGGCGGATATGGCGCGTCAGACAGGCAAGCGGCGAGGCAGCTCTTGCAAGGACTGCTTCCGTGTACATCGCAGCCGGGAAATCCTACGATGCACCTTCCGCCGATGTCCTGGCAGTCTTCGAACATGTCATAGCAATCCTTGGATGGGGAGCACCCTGCCATTAGCGCGAGCGACTCGCTATCCACGTTCTCCTCTCCGTCTGCGTCGCCGTCTCGGAGATAATCCCCTGCTCCTGCTGACCCTGTGGGGATTCCAGCGCCCGCGCCTCCCGGCTCCACCGTCTCGCACTCGTATTGCAATTCGCACGCCGGTGCGAGCACCGTCATGAGCGCGCCACACAGCACGAGAGCGCTCGCCCTCGTTATCAATCGGTGGTCCATGTTCCCCCCCAAAATCGTACCGGATGCGCCGATCCGATCCTCCAGCAGCGTCGCGGAGTCAAGAAGCAGGGGCGCACACGTTGAAGAGAACGGTTCCTCGCCTGGCTCTCTGCACGCGCAAGTGCATGTTATAGCGACGTTTGTTGCCTTCGCAGGGCATGATCTCGGACGCCGCGACCTTGTCCGGCGCCCTCAACCGGGGCACGGCCCCGCGCATCCCTCGGCCCCGCAGTCGACGCCCGTCTCGTCGCCGTTCTTCACGCCGTCGCTGCAGGTGGGCGCCTCGCAGGCGCCGCTCCAGCACACGCCGCTCGTGCAGTCCGCGCCGGTCCTGCAGCCCCGGCCCGGCGGGCAGCGCGGGCAGGACGTCGTGCCGCAGTCGACGCCGCTCTCGTCGCCGTTCTTCACGCCGTCGCTGCACGTCGGGATCATGCAGCTGCCGTTCGTGCACACGCCGCTCACGCAGTCGGTGGCGGCGCCGCAGCGCTCGCTCGGCGGGCACGGCCGGCACGGGCCGCCGCAGTCGAAGCCGGTCTCCCCGCGCCCCGCGTCTCTCGCGCCGTTCTCGCAGTGCGGTGGTACGCACCACACGCCGTAGCACACCAACCCGGAGGGACACAGCAGCGTCGGGTCTTCAGCAAAGCACTGCACGCACGCGCCTTCATGGCATCGCCCGGCCCCGGAGGCCGGACAGGTGACATCCTCGAGCGTGAGATGCCGCGGCTCGTCGACCTCGCAGATGTCGAGGGTGCACTGGTTGCCGTCATCGTAGACGTCATAGGCCGGCACGCTGACCACGCGCCCCTCGGCCGTGCACTCCTCGTCCTTGCAGTCGCCGCGGAGCTGCGACTCGATCGGGCCTCGCCATATCTCCACCTCGCACGCGCCGTCCACGCACCGCCCCACACCGCACCGCGGATCGGGCGGGCCGGCGCACTCCGCGTCGCTCTCGCAGCCCCCGGGCGGCACGGGCACCCCGGAGCACTCCGCCGTGTTCTCCGCGCACTCGTCGCAGCGACGGCACGCGAGGAAGCAGCCCGGCTCCTCCTCGCCGCGCGCGCAGCAGATGACCTTCCCCGGCTCGCCGCACTCGCAGTGTCCGTCGAGGCAGACGGTCCCCGGCACGTTCTGGTCGTCCGACTGACAGTGGTCCGTAATCGCGCAGGTTCCACCCTGATAGGTGCCCTCACCACAGGCAAAGAACGATGCTGAGCTGATGAGAAAGATGGAAGCTACGGCGCAATGCGCGCTGGGCCTACCCATGCGTCAGTCCTCCGGCACGAGGCTGCGGCGCTGACATCCAGGCGGCCCCAATCCGCCGGGGTGTCGTCTGCCAGGTCGTCTCAGGCGCAGTATGCCTGGCTCGACCCGCGCGCGTCACGCAAGTTTTCGCCAGATCGCCGCGCGAGCGCGGCGGCGTTCGGTCCGATCGGCGCCTCGCCGAGCGAGAGATCCGATCAAAAGGTGCTGGTCAGCGTGAGTCCCCCCGCGGTCACCGAGATCTCTGCCGGGCCGCGCGGATAAAAGATGTAGCCGAGCGTGGCGCCCAGCGCGGCGCCGCCCGTGATGAGGCCGGCGATGCCCACGCCCCGGTAGGCGCGCGCGTCGTCGTAGGCCGAGGCCGACTCCTGGCACATCGGCCGGGTCAGCCGGAAGCAACGGTTTGGCCCCGCGGCGCGCGCGGCGGCGTGGCCCGCTTCGTCCTTCTTCCCCGCGCCGACGAGCATCACGCCGCCGATCGCCGCCAGCGTGGCGGAGAGCCCGAAGCCGCCGGCGACGAGATCCGGGCGCGGTCGGGGCGAAGGCGGGGCGGGGCTCACGGGCGCGGCGCGCGGGCCTGCGGGCGGGGCGGGGAGGGCCGCGGAGGGGGCGGGAGGGGCGGCGGGCCGGGCGGGGAGGGTGAGCACCACCTCCCGCGCCTCGCCGCGCGGCACGTCGACCTCGGCCGTCGCGACGCCGCCGTTCAGCACGGCGCGCACCAGGTGGCGCCCGGGGGCGACGGGGACGGGCTTGCCGCCGTCGATCCCGGCGGGCGCGCCGTCGATCGTGATCCGCGCGCCCGCGGGCGCGATCACGTGGAGCTCGCCGCTGAGCTGGCGCGCGCGGGCGAGGTCGCTGAGCCGGGATTCGTAGAGCGCGCGCTCCTCGGGGGTCCGCGGGGCGCGCATGATCTCCTTGCAGATCGACAGCCAGCGCACGGCGGCCGGCGCGTCGCCGAGGCGGAGCGACAGCGCCCCGATGTTGCAGGCGGCGACCTGGGAGCGCTGGAGCCGAAAGACCGCCATCCACAGATCGCGCGAGTCGGCGAGCCGGTCCTCGCGGGCGGCGGCGTTCGCCTGCGCCATGAGCCGGGCGACCTCGGCCGGCGGCGCCTCGGCGCGACCCTCCGCGGCGGCGGACAGCAGGGCGATGCACAGCGGGATCGCGATGCTGAGGCGGGTGTTCCTGCGCACGGGTGCGGATCTCCTTGTCTCCTTGGGCGAGCTTCGGATCGGACGGAGTACGCCCGAGCCAGGCCTGCGGGCGACAGCCGCACGTACCAGAGCAGGGCTGTCGGTGGAAGGCCTGGGAGGCGCCTGGATGCGCGGGTGACCGTGCTGGTCAGGCGCGTCGTGAGACGCATTCCGGCGGCGTGAGGAAAATTCTCAGCCGCAGAAGTACGTATCCTGACGATCTCGTCAGCGCCTGTCTCGATGGTGCTTTTGGGGGGAGGGATGTCGATGGTGTGCAGGGACTGTGGGGCGCGGCGAGCGCTCAGATCGGCCCGGGCTCGGGCTCTGCCTGCGCCTTTCTCTTGGCGCTGGCCGTGCGGGCGCGCTGCTCGGCGCGGCGCACCTCATCGGCAGCGTCCTCGTACGGTGAGAGCAGCCGGTCGCGGAGGAGCGCGTGCGTCTCGTCCCTGTCGTCGTCGTACTCGGCGTGTACGTGGACCATGAGCGTGCCGTAGGCCTCGTGCCACGCCTCCACGGCCTTGATCGCCGGATCCGCGCTCTTCGCCTCGGTGACGCCGAGCTTCTGGCCGTACAGGTCGGTCCAGCGCCGCAGGCGGCCGGCCTCGGCCGAGAGCCCGAGGCGCTCCACCGCCGCCTTCACGTCCTTGCGCTCGAGCGCCTTGATCATCGCGCTCATGCGCACCCATTGCTGGGAGTAGACGAGACGGACGAAATCGATGCCTGACGAGAGCACCTCGGAGCGCACGAGCAGGGCGTCGCTGCGGCGCGCCGCCTCGTTCTCCGAGAGCGGCAGGATGCCGTCGTGATCGAACGCGCGCTCGACGCTATCGACGACGCTGTTGAATGCGCCGATGCACCGGTCGGCGCCGCGGTCGATCTCCGTCATCGTGGCATCGGTGCTCCCGAGCGCCTCGATGGCCCCGGTGGCCGCGATGACGGCGTGGACCGCCGCGTCGACCTTGGCAGACAGCTTGATCTTCTTCGCCTTCAACGCCTCCCGGTGAGCGGCGAGCTTGGTTCCTGCAATGATACACCCGCTCGGCGTGAGCCGGCGGGCGAGAAATGCGGAGTTGGCCATGAGGCCGAAGTATCGCGTCCTGTGTGCATCGACAAGCGATCAGCAGGTATCCGGCGGGGCGCTGCGCGTCGAGCGAGGCGAGGCGCGTCCCCCCACGCGGCGCTGCAAGTTCTGGCGCGTCCCCCACGCGGCGCTGCAAGTTCTGGCGCGTCCCCCACGCGGCGCTGCAAGTTCTGGCGCGTCCCCCACGCGGCGCTGCAAGTTCTGGCGCGTCCCCCACGCGGCGCTGCAAGTTCTGGCGCGTCCCCCACGCGGCGCTGCAAGTTCTGGCGCGTCCCCCACGCGGCGCTGCAAGTTCTGGCGCGTCCCCCACGCGGCGCTGCAAGTTCTGGCGCGTCCCCCGCGGCGCTGCAAGTTCTGGCGCGTCCCCCCACGCGGCGCTGCAAGTTCTGGCGCGTCCCCCCACGCGGCGCTGCAAGTTCTGGCGCGTCCCCCACGCGGCGCTGCAAGTTCTGGCGCGTCCCCCACGCGGCGCTGCAAGTTCTGGCGCGTCCCCCACGCGGCGCTGCAAGTTCTGGCGCGTCCCCCACGCGGCGCTGCAAGTTCTGGCGCGTCCCCCACGCGGCGCTGCAAGTTCTGGCGCGTCCCCCACGCGGCGCTGCAAGTTCTGGCGCGTCCCCCCACGCGGGCGTGGGCAGGGGTGCTCGTACAGCCGGACTGGATGAGTCCTGCCTGCGTGCGGCTGAGGCCCTGCTGCGATGCCAGCCAGGGTTGGCCTGCTCGTGGCGCGCCGGGGCTCCGCTGGGCCGCTGGTCATTGCGACGCACGAGGCGACTGGGCGCCGGCTCGCCGTGCGAGAGGTGGAGGCTTCGTCCGAGGTCAGGGCCGCTGCCTGATGAAACGAATGGTGATTGGCGGCGTCCAGGCAGCGACCGGCGTTCCAGAGTTGTCTTTCGCTGGTGCGTAACGTCGCCTCATGGCGCACTGGGCAGCGGCCGACCCGAAGCCGTACCCGGAGTCGTGCAGGACCTGCGCCCAGCGCGAGGAGCCGTCCAGCTCCACGTACACCCTGATGATGGCGGTGCCCCTGTCGATGGCGTTCTTGTCTGCCTCCTTGGGGTAAGGACACCCCCACTTCGAATGACTCAATTGAGGCGGATACGCTCCTTCCAGTTGCACAGCACCCGGTATGGAGGCTGTCGTGGCCTTGCCTCTGACGAAGTGGACAGTGAGCGGCGGCGTGGAGACCACGACCGGTGCTCCAGATCGGTCCCTTCCCGGGGTGTATACCTTCCTCATGGCGCACTCGGCTGCGGCCTGCCCGAAACCGTTTCCAGGATCGTGGAGGACCGTTACCGAGCGGGCGAAGCCATCGATTCCCACGGAAGCCTGGAGGACAACGCTCGCCGTGTCGATTCCGTTGTTGTCTGCCTCGTCGGGGAAAGGACAGGCCCACCTGAAGCGAGTCGAAGGAGTCTGGCGCGCTGCATCTTGTTGCGCGGCACCTGGCATGGCGGTTGTCGTGGCCGCGCATGCGGTCATGGCCAGCAAGGGCAGGAGGAGGAGCGCCGCGCGCACGCCGGTGGGTCGTTCCATCTGGGAGGACGGTACCATCGAAGCGTGTGTGAGGCGAGCCCAAGTCCACGTGTCGCGCCCGTGTCGCGTCACGGGCACGTGGTCGGATGACGAAATGGATCGATCTCGGGGTGGGCAATCTCGGGGTGGGCAATCTCGGGGTGGGCAAGTGGATCGCAGCATGCAGGCACCTGACTGCAAGGGGGGAAGCCCGGGGCGCGAGAAATCAAGGCGCTTGTTCGGAATGCACCCCGCGCGTCGTGGGAGCAGGCGCCAGGGGAGGCGGAGTGGAGCGAGGTCGGCCGGTCTGGTGCACGGAGACCGGCTGCTGGCCGGTGGCGGCCGCGGCAGGCGCGCTGGCGAGCATGAACGGCCGTGCGTTGAAGGTCGCGCATGCCTGGTACGGATCGGTGTGAAACATCCAGTGGAGATAGACATTGCCGCCCGGGGACACGAGCAGCTGCGGCGGCGCATCGAACGGAGCCGCGCGCCGCACCGCCTCGAGCGCGACAACGTCGAAGGCGACGGAGCCACTCGAGCTGGCGACGCCCAGCCGGGCCAGGCGGCCATCCCCGTGGATCACGGCGATCTCGAGCAGCACGGCCATGTCCGCCTCGCCGCGGAGTTCCGGGTACGCCTCGCGCGCAGCCGCCAGCTCCTCCTCGTATACGGGATGAATGCGCTCGTGCATGGAGTTGATGTAGAGGGCGAAGGGGACGTAGCGGATCTTGCCGAGCGCGGCGAGGTTCCCGGCCGGACCTCGGGGACGTACGCGTCGGAGAGCGCCTGTGCGGATCGCCATTTTTCGATGTTCTGCCGGTGACGGATGGCGGTGGGCGTCGTCAAGGAGGCACCGCGGAGCATGAGGCTGTGAGGAGCGCGATCGTGGCCAGCTTGAGGATGGGGCCGTGTGTTCTCGGGGTTGTGTCCTCGCTCATCATGGCCTCACAGCGTCGAGTAGGCGGTCAAGCCATTCTACGAATGTCGAGGCTTCCCATTCGGGTTGCTGGTCCTCTCCGTGTTCATGGTCCCAAAGTACGATGGTTGGTTCGTTTATGGTTGTGTTCAGGCAGAACAGGTTGCCGCCACCATCGTTCATGATTGGGATAAGGTGCGGTGGAAGTCGAGGCGTCATTGTGCGTCGCTCGCTCTGTGTGATGCTCACTAGGTGTAGGTATTGGGGGACGTCTGCGCCGAGCCCATATAACTCGAAATGGCTAACCCCTCCCCAACCGAAGGATCGGAGAAAATCGCGGTATCCACCTCTGAGCGGGATGCCGAGCGCTTGCTCGGCCGCGGCGATGTCCTCCTCCGTGGCGCCTGTGCCCACCTCGCGGTCCGCATTTGATCGTATACGCTGTGCGAGTTGCTCGAAACTCATGGTAGCCCCGGATGGTTCTTGTGATAGTTGGGGCCGAGCCTGTGCTCGGTTCTAGTTAGAGGTGTGAGGTTATCAAACGCGTTAGTGCCACCCTCAGCAAGGGGAGTTCGATGATGAAGTTCCATCGGGTAACCGTCGGACCCGATCGGAGCCTTCCCGGACCTCATGCGGGCGAGGTTCTCCGCGGAATAATTTCCAGTATTCTGTGCAGCTTCCCGTTGCCAGAACTTCGGCTTCGCTGCGCTGAACTCCGCTCTCGCTGTCTTGAGGGCGTCTCCTGTGACGCGGACTGCGCTCTTCGTGGCTGCCGCCGCCGCCGACTCCTCCGCGAGCGCTCCCAGCCCCCTCCCCATCCCGAGGACGGTGGCCGCCGCGAGGATCATCGCCTTGGTCCCCGCCGCGCCCGCTTCCCGGTAGTCGCCTCCGTCGATCTCGAGGGCCGTGTCCGCGGCGCCCAGCCCGATATGGTAGAGCGGGTTCACGGCGTTGAGCGCGCCGAAGATCCCGTCCTGCTCGTAGCCCGCCCAGATCGCTCCGCCGAGCTCATAGCCGCCGTACATCCCGAACGTCAGCGCGTTCAGCGCCAGCGACCGTGCGATGCCGAGACCGAGGTCGCGCGTGCCCTCCGCGGCGCCCAGCAAGGCCTGGCTGACGAGGGTGCCCGGGCCGGCGGCACCTGCGTGCTCCGGCGAGGCGGTCACCAAGTACGACGCGAAGCCCGACGAGGTTCCGGTCGTGCCCACATCGACAGGCGCCATCATCGCTCCGACGCCCGCGCCGGCGGTGTCGGCGTCGGCGTCGGCGTCGACCCAGACCACCCAATCCGGAGGCGCGACGACCTCTACTTCGATCGGTGGCAGGCCGAGCGCTTCTGAATCGAGCACCCCGGCCAGCGGCTGCGCCGCGGGAGCGTGAGCTTCCGGCGATACCCCCTGAAACCCGCTCGGATCCACGTGGTCGAGCGGGCTGTTGCGCACGTAGCTGTACGGGTTCCAGCTCTGACCCGAGAGCGGCGCTTGCACGATCGGGTCGGTCGTCAAGAACCGCCCGAGCCTCGGATCGTAGATGCGGCCCTTCATGTTGACG
Organism: Sorangium cellulosum So0157-2; assembly: GCF_000418325.1. GTDB lineage: Bacteria > Myxococcota_A > Polyangia > Polyangiales > Polyangiaceae > Sorangium > Sorangium cellulosum_D. The sequence continues at coordinate 8,021,717 of NC_021658.1, read as the reverse complement.
AGCCCGAGCTCGTCGTCACCCTCGTGCCCGGTGAAGCCCCGCGTCGTCTCGCTGGCGAACGACGCCGGCGTGGGCTCTCCCCACACGGGGTTTCTGCGCTGGCCGAACGGATCGTAGCTCCGCCGCTCGATCACGTCGCCGTCCTCGTCGGTGAGCGCATCGACCGAGCCGAGGTGATCGACGTGCACATACCGGGTGCCCGGCTCTTGCCCGCCGCGGGTCACGATCGCCGCCACCCGCTCCGGCGAGCGCACGTAATACCGGTGCTCGGCCCTCCCGGTCGCCGCGTCGGTGACCCGCTCGACCAGGTCGCCGAAGTAGATCATCTCCTCGTCCGGCGTGGTCTTGCGGATCCGCTGCTGGTCGCCGTCGTAGCCGAACGAGACGGTCCTCGCGCCCTGCGTGATCGCCCTCGGCAGGTCGAACGGCGTGTAGCTCACCCGCTCCCCGCCCGGGCGCGCGATCTGGTTGCCCACAGCGTCATAGCCGAAGCTGTCCGCGCCTGCGCCGGTGACGGCGTGCGGGTGCAGCGGGTCGTCGTACGAGAGCGTGCCGGCGTCCGGCGCGAAGGTGAGGTTTCCGTTCGGATCGTGGTCGTAGCGGAGCGCGCACGGCGCCGTGTCGCTCTCGACGTCGCTGAAGTACGCGCACGTCAGCCGCTCGAGCGGGTCGTACCGAAAGCGCTCGTTCCGGTGCTGCGGCTGCAGCGCGTCGGTGCGCCGCGTGAGGCTGAGCCGCTCGTCGTAGCCGTAGCCGAGGTCCTGCACCGCCGTCGCGCCGCTGCGGGTGACGACGCCCTTCAGCCGTTGCTTGTCCGCGTAGTAGCTCCGCTCGGTGATGTGCCCCACCTCGCGGCCTACCGCGTCGTGTTCGTAGACGTCGTGGAGGCGCTCGTCGTCCGGCGTGCCCTCGATCACCGGCACCGAGCGCCGCGCGACGCGCTCGCCGCGTGCGTCATACGCGATCTCCTGCATCAGGCGCCGCGGCTCGCCCGTGGCACCGCCCGCGGCGCCTTCCACGGAAGGTCCGTACCAGAACCACCGGATCGGGCGGCCGAGGCTGTCGACTTCGACCGTATCGTCGGCGCCGCCGGTTGTCGTGGTCCGCTGCACCACCCGCCAGGCGTCCCGGTCCGGGCCGCCGTCCTTGGTGCGCGACAGCGCGATCGCCGTCTGCGTCTCATCGGGCCTGATCTCGAGCCCCAGGCGACCGAAGCCGTCGTGCCTCCACTCGGTCACGAGCCCGTTCGGATCCACCCGCTCGACGAGCACGCCGAGACCCTCATCGAACGTCACGCGCGTGGTGTGGTCGGCCGCGTTGACGTGCGTCTCGGGGAAGATCCCCTCGGCGTCGTACGTCGTGCTCCACGCGCGGTGATGGCCGAACGCATCGTCCGCCGTCACCTCGGTGACGTTGCCGAAGTCGTCCCGCGCCATCGCGACATCGAGCTTCGTGTCCGGGATGCCATCGTCGCTGTCGATCGACTCGGTCTCGATCTCGCCGTAGATCGTGGTCGTGCGCGCGAGCAGGCGGCACTGCGAGAGTCCTGCCGCAGCGCTGCACGCCTCCTCGGTCTGGAGCTGACCGAGCACCCACCGCTCGGTGTCGTTCTTGAAGGTGCGCGTGGTCTCCAGCGTCAGGTCGACGCCGTGGGTCGAGACCTCCTCGGCGCGCACGTTGCCGAACGCATCGAAGTCCGTCACCTTTGCCACCGTATCGCGCAGGATCGCCGCCTCGACCCCGCGCTCGCCGCCCGACGCGACCTGCTCGACGTACGCCTCCACCGTGGGCGCCTCGCCGCTCTCGCCCGGATAGACCCCCTGGGCTCGCCGGAACCGGCGCTCGGTCGGGAGCGTGAAGTAGGTCGCGCCGTCGTTCGTGGGCACCATCTCTCGCGTCACATCGAGGAACGAGAGCTCGATCTGCTCCGGCCTGGGCTGGTCCGGCAGCCCAGGAGCCCAGCGCCACTCATGCTTCACCTGCCCCGCGAACGGAAAGACCTCGAGCTCCTCGTCGAACGTGACGTTGTCGTACCGCTCGGCCGTCGCGGCGCCGGTGTCGACCTCGACGACCACGCGCTCCCCGAACCCGAGAAAGCCCCGCCCGAGCCGATGGTAGCGCCCGTCGCGATAGCGCACCTCGAAGCGCCGCGGCCGGTCCGCGCCGTTGTTGAGCGCGTAGCCGCTGACGACCCGCCGCGGCCCCACCGCGCAGCGGCGCGGGTACTCGCAAGCGTTCGCCGCGTCGCCCCGCGACAGGTAGAGCATGCTCTCCCGCTCCGGAGCTCCCTCGGCGGCGCCGTCCGTGATCGAGGCGTCGGTGAGGTGGCCATACGCGACGCTCACGTTCGGCACGAAGCCCGCCTCGCTCGGTTCGTGCGCGTTCATCCCGTCCGAGACCGCGACGAGGAGATCCCGATCGGCCGCGAGGTTCTGGAAGACGTTGAACACGCCCCCGAGCGGCAACACCACGTCCTGCGCCCCGTCGCCGTCGACGTCCCCGATGCGCGGCCCGTGCGGCTCGGCCAGCGTGACGGCCTCCCCGACCGCCGCCTCGAACGGGATCCCCGGGTCGACGAGCGCGAACGTCGGCCCGTCGCGCGCGCCGGTGGCCCGGAGGATCGCCCAGGAGGGCAGCGCGAGCGATGAGCCCGGCAGCATGCCCGGCGGCACCGGCATGAGCAGATCCTGCAAGCCGTCGCCGTCGTAGTCCAGCGGCGCCGCCAGCCGGAAGAACGAGTCCTGCGCTCCGAGGCTCTCGAGGACGCCCGCCGGGCCGAGGCTCTCGACCGCCGGCGCGTCGAAGGTCGGCCCCGTATTGAGAATCGTGCGGAGCCCGCCGTGGCTGAAGCCCGATTGCACCGCGTCGGGCAAGCCGTCGCCGTTCACGTCGAGGAACACGGTGCGGCCGCCGCGAGGCGGCTGAGGCAGCTCGGTGTCGAACACCTCCCAGCCCCCATCGTGCCGCCGGGTGAGCGCTCCGTACGTCGGCGCGGGGAGCATCGTGCCATCGCTGAACGTCAGCACGGTCGCCACGACCAGATCGACCTTGCCGTCGGCATCGAGGTCGAGCGTCTGGATCTCCATGTCGCACGGAAACCCGTTGAGCGGCTCCAGCGACTCCCCGGTGGCGTCGAACCCCGCCGGCGTGCCGTCGCGCTCCGGCTTCCAGCGGTGGACGGTCCACGTCGCCTCGAGCGGGTTCTGGGTCAGCGTGCGGCTGTGGTCGTCGCACTGGATCAGGTCGGGCACGCCGTCGCCGTCCACGTCCGCGAGGTGCACGGCGCCCTCGGGCAGGCGCAATCCGGGCGGCGCTGGCCGGACGCCGAGCGGAAAGGGCCTCCGAATGCCCGTGTCGTGGACCTCGAACGTCAAGTCCGGCTGGGTCAGGAGCACAAGCCAGGTATTGCCGGTGTCATGAACGTCGTGAAGAAAGACGTCCGTCCTGCCATCCTGGTTGAAATCCATGGCCGTCCCGAGCTCCGGCTGAAGGAGCTCGGGATCCGAGGACCCGTGCGGATTGGCGATCACCGCCCAGTCCTCGAGGAGCGCCAGGGTCGCGGGCGCGAAGGGGGCCGCGGAGCCGCTCGACCCGCGATTGCGCGCGGCGAGCCAGCCGGTGATGGGGTTCTCCGGCGTGCTGAGCCCCGCGACCACGTCCGGAACCACGAGGTCGTCGAGCCCGTCGCCGTCGATGTCGAACAGCATGGGGCTCGCCTTCCGGGAGGTCGGCGCGGCGATGTCCGTCGCGACCCTTCGGAACCCCGCCTCGCCGCGGCTGTACTGAAACCGCGTCGGCGGCTTGCACACCCCGACGCCCGCGCACTCCTCGACCTGCGTCAGGAGCGTTCGTTTCGTCGCCTCGCTGACCTCGTACGTGAACCCGTAGCGCCGCACCAGCGCGTCGTCCGCGCCGAGCATCTGGATCTCGTCGAGCCGCAGCGAGCGCTGGAGCGCCATGCCGCCTGCGTAATGGGTGCGCACCTCGCCCGGCTCCCTCGTCTCGTACACGAACCGCACCGCCCGCGACGGCGCGAGCGCCGGCTCGCCCTCGAACCCTGTGTACCAGATCTCGTCGATCGCGTACTCCGCGGTGAAGCCCTCCTCGGCGTCCGCAGAGCAGTACTCATACGTCATGGCGTTGCCGCGGCCGTCGCGCGCCTTGGTCGCGAGCCACGCGCGCGCGGCGCCACCGAGCGCGAGCGGCTTGCCGCTGTCGCTCTTGCCGTACTCGATGACGACCGGACGGCATCCTCGCCTCGAAGAAGAGCGCCTCCGCCGGCGCATCCCCTTCCGCGGCGTAGTGCCCGACCACCTTGACCATCGTGTCGGGGAACGTCCGGTACTCGATCGTCCCTGCTGCTCGTGCCACCGGGACAAGCCGCTTGTCGTCGAGGCAGAGCGCATCCTCGGCGTCGTACCGGACGCCCCGGATCTCCCCGTCCTGCGCCAGGCTCTTCGGACACCGCGTGATCGCCGACAACCCGGCAATGGAGAACCCCGCCCCGAGGACGCCTTCGCCGGCGCTGCCGTCGTGCTGGAGCGCGAGCCGCGGCTCCACGCCCGCCCGCCCGTGGACGGCGGTCAAAGGCATCACGTACACGGCCTCTCCGCTGCTCGTGACCGAAAACGTCCCGGCCGTCGCGCCTGCGGAGACGGTCGTCACCCCCGGCGCGCGGCCGGCCCTCGGCGGAGCGCTCGTGTCGCGCGTCCGGCAGGCGATGGTGCCGTGAGGACGAACCGGCGGGAGCTCGGGGCTGCACGAGCACCCCGCCTGCGCGAGCACGCAGCTCACGAACATCAAGAGCGGGATCAACGCACGCACAGCACGTTGCGGAACCGGCGCCATCGCGAACCTCCGTCGCCCGGAGGGGGGCATGGGCAGCAGTTCGCGTCAAGCGCCCGCCGGAGCGCTTGAGGAGCTTCCCGCAAGGGTTCGCTCGGAAGCGGCCACCGCTGAGGCGCTGACGCCGGGGAGGCGCTGCGCGCGTCACTCCTCGATCGGAAGGTCGCCCACGGGGTCGAGCCCTGCCTGTGCGAGGCTCATGACGCGCGAGACCCGCCGACGAGCCAGATAGGCCTGCACGCGCGGGCTTCCGAGCTGGCGATCGACCGAGATCGGCCGGCCGATCGCCCCCCGGCGTGCGACCCTCACGTCCACGACCTCTCCGAACGCCAGCCTGATCGGCCACGGGGCGTCGCTGCGCCTCTCGCCGGAGATAAGATGCGATGGTGGGATCGAGCATGGCATAGCCGCGACGCTGCTCTGCGGCGACCTTTCGACGCAGCCCGGCGCCGTCCACCCGGCGCTCACGCGCGACGACCTCCTCGAGCCGAGCGAGGCCATGCGCCTCCCGCCCGCGGACCCGTCGTCGATGCGTGGATGTTGTTGAACTAGTACCGCGTCGCCTAAGTTCGTACCTGGTTCCGCGAGAGGTCTTGCCAAGCCTTCCCGATCAGACGACAGGCGTCAGCACCCAGGGGAAGTCGTGCACCAGGACGTTACGGCCGGGGCGACCTGGACCGCACGCTCGCGGAGCGAAGCGTTGCTCCCGCGCCTGCATCCCTGGCTTCTCGTCGATGCACAGCACCGTCGCTCCCTCGGGCGGCTGCACGTACAGGCTGCAGATCTTCGCCACCTTGGGTCGGAAGTCTGGGTCCGGGCTGTGCAACCAGAGCCGGACGCGATGGGGCTTCACGCTGGCGCCCTCGAGAATCCTCCAGACCTCGGTCCGGCTCATCCGCACGCCGGTCGACCCGGCGAGCGCCTCGGCCAGCGTTTTGAGGGTCCAGACCTGCTCGAACGGCGACTTGTCGTCGGTGGGTCGCTGGCAGGCGAGCTTGATGAGCTCGTGATGCACCTCGAGGGAGATGCGCGCCGGCCGGCCCTTGCGGTAGTCGTTTTCCAGTGCGAGCGGGTCCTCGAATGGCTTTTCCGGGAGGCTGGGCGGATCGCGTAAGGCTTTATATGTCGCTCATGGCTGTAAGATGGGGCGGCCACCACGAGGAGCTTGAAGTCCGGATCGCGTTTTGATTTACTACCATGGTCAGTCTTCTCTAGCCCAGCGAGAGCGTGCCATGCCGGTCGCAGAGCTTATCGGTGTCCTTCGTTCATTCAAGGGCCGTTCGCTTCGCCTTGCGGCGCCGCTCGCGGTCGTCGTGGCCAGCGGGTGCACGGGCGTCTTGGGTGGTAGCCCCCTGGACTCGACGGATCCGGCGACGGATTCGGCGGCCGAGTGCGGCGCAACCCCTGCGCTGGCCAAGCCGCGCATCTGGCGGTTGACCAAGAGCCAGCTCGCCAACACCTTGCGCGACGAGTTCGGCATCGAGCCCGCGGCGCTTTCGAACTTGCCGAGCGAGGCCCGGCTCGACGGCTTCGCCAACCAGGCCTCACAGCTGCGAATCGCGCCGCTCCTCGCGGAGGTGTACTTCGCGCTCGGCGAAGAGCTCGGGGCGCACGCGCTGCAGAACCCCGACAAGTTCGGCATCGCGTGCGACGCCGCCACCTTGGCGCCTGGCAGTTGCCTGGAGGGTTTCATCGCCACAACGGGGCGAAAGCTCTGGCGCCGCCCGCTCTCGGCGACGGAGGTCGCCGACTTCAGCGCGCTCTTCGCCAAGACGGCCGCGCAGGGCGCAGGTCCTGCCGGAGGCGTCACGAGCGTCGTGCAGGCGCTGTTCATGTCGCCGAGCAGCCTGCACCGCACCGAGCTCGGCACGGTGAAGGACACCGGAGCGGTGACACCGCTGGCGGATCACGAGATCGCTTCGGCGCTCTCGTACATGCTCTGGGATAGCGCGCCGGACGCCGAGCTCGCCGCGCTCGCAGATCAAGGGAAGCTGCGCGACCGTACGGTGCTCTTGGACCAGGCCAAGCGCCTGTTCGAGGCGCGCGACAAGGCGTCGCCGGCCATGAGCCACTTCTTCGAGCAGTGGCTGGAGCTCGAGAATCTCCCGAACGCGGTGAAAGACGCCGACCTCTTTCCGATGGCGACGCCCGAGCTCAACGCCGATTTGAAAGAAGAGCTGCGCCTGTTCACGGACAGCGTGCTGTTCGACGCGGGGGCGGATCGTCGCTTCGACTCGCTGTTCACGAGCACGTACGCGTTCGTGAACGAGCGCACCGCCCCGCTCTACGGTTTGAGCGGGGTGACCGGCGACGCCATGGTGCGTCGCGAGCTCAATCCGGCGGAACGCCGAGGCATCTTGACGTCGCTGCCGTTTCTCTGGGGCCACGCGCACGCCCAAGATACGGCCCTCGTTGGGCGTGGCGCCTACGTCCGCGCAGAGATCCTGTGCCACCGCGTGCCGCTGCCGCCCGGCGGTGTTCCGAATCCTGGCAAGTTTGCCGAGCCGAACGCCACGGGGCGGCAAAGACTCGGCATTCATGCGAGCCCGGCCTGCGCCGTCTGTCACAAGCTGTTCGATGGCATCGGGTTCGCGCTCGAAAGCTACGATCCCATCGGTCGCTTCAGAACGACGGAGCATGGGCAGGAGATCGATGCGAGCGGCAGTCTGCCGCTGCCGAGCGAGGGGAATAAGGAACCCGGAATCGTATTTTCCAACTTCGTGGAGCTGGTGGACGAGCTGGCGCAAAAGCCGGATGTCTACGGCTGCTTCGCCCAGCAGTTCGCCGCCTACGCTTCAGGTTACGATTTGCCGGAGCTCGACGCCTGTGAGAAGGAGCGCGTCGTGGACGATTTTGCGCGCTCACAGAACGCGATCGATCAGCTGGTGCTGAGCGTGATCGCATCGCCAAGCTTCATCGACCGGAAGAACTAGGAGCTCGCCATGCGCAACGTAAAGTTTTCCCGGCGTACGATGCTCCGTGGCCTCGGCTACGGAACCGTTTTCTGTTCTGGGCTGTTCGACAACGTCTACGCCCAGACCGCTCCGCGAATCACGCGCGTCGCCATGTTCGGCTACGCGAATGGCTCTCAGTATCAATCGGAGCCGACCGGAGGCGAAAAGGACTTCGTCCTCAAGCCGCACATGGCGCCGCTCGAAGCGGTGCGCAACGACATCCTGGTGTTCAAGAACCTGACGCTCGCGCGCGACCCCGGTAACGCGCACCGCTCGGCGTCGTTTTCGGTGTTCGGCCTCGGCGCGCCGACCAGCATCGATCAGGAGTTCGCCAAGTTCCTCAAGGACACGACCCCGCTGGCATCGCTGGAGATCGCGGTCGGACAGACGTCCGGCGACGGCGGCGTCATCCCCGGACTGTCTCAGGTCGATGGCAGGTTCATCCCCAGCGTGAAAAACCCGCTGGCTGCGTATCAGCGCGTCGCCGACCGCATCAGCGGGGGTGCTCCCGCGCCGGGCAACGGCACGCCCATGAACACGCCGAGCGCCGCCGAGCAGGCGCTGCTCCGCCGCCAGAGCGTGCTCGACTTCATCAAGGAGGACGTCCAGTCCTTCCGCGGGCGTCTCGGGCCGGAGGAAGCCACCAAGATGGACTTCTACCTCGAGTCGCTGCGCACGCTCGAACGCGATGTCGGCGGCAGCATCCCCACAGACATGCCTTCGAACTCGTGCTCGAAGCTCGCGGCGCCGCTGCTGAGCAAGGACACCATGATGAACGATATGCCGGAGCACAGCCGGCTGTATCTCGATATCATGGCGATGGCTTTCGCCTGCAACGTCACTCGCGTGGCATCCATGATGTGGGGCGGTGGCGAAAACAACGAAGCCATCAAGTTCGGTGACATCGATATCTCGGCCTGGCACTCCGTCTCGCACGGCGATCCAGACCGCGCTCCGGGACAGCAGATCATTCGGCTCCAGGCATATTTCGCGCAAGAGTTTCGCTATTTCATCGAGAAGCTGAAGAGCTTCTCCGACGGCCAGTTCTCGCTGCTCGACAACACCGCAGCGGTCCTTTCGACCCAGAACGGCAGCAGCCAGCTGGGCTCCGCCCAGAACTTCGCCGAGACCGACCACCCTCCCCAGCACGCACCTTTCGTGGTCGCCGGCAGCTGTGGAGGCGCTTGGAAGACCGGGCGCCTGCTCGACGCCGGCGGGCGCAATCACAACGACGTTTATCTCAGCATTGCCCGGGCGATCGGCATGAATGTGACGTCGGTCGGCCGCGCTTCGTGGTGTAGAGGTCCGCTCATTACGTAGCTGGCGACGTAGCTGGCGCGTGCCGGGCGGCGCCGCAGCGCTCGCTCGGCGGGCGGCCGGCACGTACCCGATGCCATCGCACGCGAGCCCGCCGGAACGCCGGCCTCGTCGACGCTTTTCACACGGTCTCTGCGCGCGGCACGCAACGTCAGGTCGAGAACCCCCAGGGCCTCATCGCGCGGCGCACCGTCCTCGTCGTCTCGGCGCCCGAGTAGACGTGCGCGTGGACATGCCCCTTGTGGCGCGCGCACCACAGGCTCGCTCCGCCGGTCCGGTTGCGCTCCGCGAGGCAGTCGGGGCAGGGCGGCTCGATCTCCGGAATACGCCACGAGTCGTCGTGGTGCTTGTCCCGGACCACGCACACGGGACACCCCGCGGTCCGCACCACGCGCTCGGCGACCGAGCCGAGCAGCACGCGCTTCACGCCGGTGCGCCCGTGCGTCCCCATCACGATGAGATCCGCGTCGACGTGCGCGGCGAGCCAGACGATCTCCCGGGCCGGATCGCCCGTGAGCAGGTGCGTGACCACGCGCTCGACGTGCGGGGAGCGCGGCGGCACCGCGAACTCGTTGGCGACGCTCGTCGCGAGCTCCTGGAGCCGGGCCGCGGCGTCGGCCGCGCTCGAGGTCTTGGCGAGGCCCTGCAGGCCCAGCATCTCCCGGCCGCTGTCCGCCACCGCCACGACGTGCACCTCGCCGCCGGTCTCCTCCGCGTTCGCCAGCCACAGCGCCCGGAGGAGCACGCCCCGGCTCGCCGGCGAGAGATCCACCGCCGCCAGAACGTTGAACGGCCTGGTCGCGGCCGATGTGCTCGAAGGATTCGATTCCATGGCTTCCTCCCGTGACATGTCCTTGTTGGCTCTCGACCGAGTCGCAACGAGCGTGCCTCTCGCCGCCCCGCGCGCGGTCGCGCTCGGCGCGGCGCCGGAAGAGCCCGGGACGCAGACGATGCGCCTCGCCGCGCACCCGATGCGTGGACGATAAGGAGTGTCGAAGGGAGCGGCGGCGGCCGAGCCCCCGCGCCGCCGGCCGGGAGCGCTCAGCGGGCGGCCGAGCCCCGCGCGCCGCCGGAGCGCTCAGCCAGCGGCCGAGCCCGGCGCCGCCGGCCGGGAGCGCTCAGCCCGCGGCCGGGCCGGCCTTCCGCTGCGCGCTGTCGCAGACCCAGCGGACCACGCCCGGGAGCACCCCCTGCGCGATCGCGCTCACGCGCGAGCCGACGTCGGGGTAGATCTCGAACCGCCCGCGCGCCATGCCGTCGGCCATGCTGCGCGCCACCGCGTCCGGCTCCAGCGTCTTCACGTTGCCCGCGATGGCCTTGGTCTCCGCGGGCTTGTACCGGTTCTCGAACGCGAGCTGCGGCGTGTCGGTGTCGGGCGGCATGCACACGCTCACCCGGACGCCGTGCGGCCACATCTCCGCGCGCAGCGCCTGCGAGAAGCCGATCAGCGCGAACTTGCTCGCGGCGTACGGCGTGTAGCCGTAGATGCCGATCACGCCCGCCAGCGACGAGACGTTGAGCACATGGCCGCTCCCGCGGGCCACCATCGCCGGCAGCACCGCCTTGCACAGGTGCACGGCGCCGAAGAAGTTCACGTCCATCATGCCGCGGAACTCCTCGACCGGCAGCTCGAGGAACCGCCCCGGCATCACGGCGCCCGCGTTGTTCACGAGGTGATCGATCGGGCGCTCGGCGAGCAGCGAGTCCACGGCGCGCGCGACGTCCTCCGCCCGGCTGACGTCGAGCTCCAGGACGTCGACCCGCGCCGACGGGTGCTCCCGCCGGATGCCCACCGCCGCCTCGTCGAGGAGGGCCCGGCGGCGCGCGACGAGCGTCACCGCCGCGCCGTAGCCCGCCACGAGCCGCGCGAACGACAGGCCGATGCCGCTCGAGCCGCCCGTCACGAGGACGCTCTTGCCCTGAAAGTAAGTTCGGGTGTCCATCGACGGCGGAACCTACCCCAGGAGAGCGCCAGGCGCGAGACGCTCGTGCAAGCCCGCGCCAGGACGCCTCAGCGGGCGCGCCGCCGCGCGCTTCAGCGCGCCCTTCAGCAGGCTCTCCGCGGCGGCGCCGATCGTCTTCGACCGAGCTTGTCGAGCTTCCTCTTTTGCTTCTTGGACAGCTTCGCCTTCATACGCTTCAGGCCAGCACGCTGCATGCCATGCATTCGAGTCCAGGCCGCCATAACGAAAGCGATGCTCCTCCGCGACGCGCGCGACGCCGATAGGACGTTTTGCCCCGCTGTGGTGAAAATGCCCGGTCAACCCAACGGCGCGCCGCCCCGCCAAGGCGACAGGGCAGCGCGCGCCGGACGAGCCCGCGGGGGCGCCTCCGGGGTAGCGCCCGCCTGCCGCGACCGGCGCGCGGGCGCTCCACCCCGCACGGCACGGCGCGCCGCCCGTGCCCGGGTGGGTTGCGTTTGCTACATTACAGTGTGCGCGGTCGAGGCCGCCGACGTGTCGCCGTGCCCGGCCGCTCCGGGCGGACTCGCTGGCGATCGGCGCCGAGTTCGTCTACTCACGTTGTAAGCAAGCTCATGCGAGATCTCAGGTAACACGGGGAGCCGAGATGCGCGTGGGAGACGTCATCGACCGTCGCTTCCGGCTCGAGCGCCTCGCCAGCTCCGGCGGGATGGGCGACGTCTACCGCGCCATCGATCTGGCCGCGAACGAGCCGGTGGCGCTCAAGGTCCTGCAGCGCCGCGGGCTCCAGGAGGCGATCCGGTTCGCGCGCGAGGCGGAGGCGCTCGAGGCGCTCACCGCGCTGCGGCACCCAGGCATCGTGCGCTACGTCGCGCACGGCGCGACCGACACGGGGCAGCCCTACCTCGCCATGGAGTGGCTCTCCGGCGAGACGCTGACCGAGCGCCTCGCCAGGCGGTCGCTCTCCGTCCGCGAGACCCTCGCGCTCGCCTCCAGGGTCGCCTCGACGCTCGGCGTCGTCCACCGCGCCGGCATCGTCCACCGCGACCTCAAGCCGAGCAACCTGCTCCTCGTGGGCGGCGCCGTCGAGGGGGTCACCCTCATCGACTTCGGCGTGGTGCGCTTCGGCGCCATCGACCGGCACCTCACCATGCCGGGGACGATGCTCGGCACCCCGGGCTACATGGCGCCCGAGCAGGCCCGCAGCGAGCCGAACATCGACGCCCGCGCCGACGTCTTCTCGCTCGGCTGCGTGCTCTTCAAGTGCCTCACCGGGCGCTCGGCGTTCCAGGGCACCGACGGGCTCTCGGTGCTCATCAAGGTCATCCTCGAGGACCCGCCGCGGCTCCGCGAGCTCCGCGGCGACATCCCCGAGGCGCTCGACGACCTCGTCGCGCGCATGCTCGCGAAGCCGCCGAACGAGCGGCCCAGGGACGGCGACGCGGTCGCGGCCGAGCTCCTCGAGCTCGACGACCTCGGCGCGGGCGCCGTGAGCAGCCGCCCGTCGAACACCCTGCGCGGCAGCGAGATCACCACGAACGAGCGCAAGATGATGTGCCTCGTGCTCGCCCGCGACGTGACCGGCGACGCCGAGGAGACGCGCTCCCAGGAGGAGGACCTGGAGCGCAGCAAGGCGCTCATCGCCGTGGCCGAGCGCTACCAGGGCGAGCTCGAGATCCTGGAGTCGCGCTCCCCGCTCATCGTGCTCTCCGCCGGCGGCGCGCCGACCGACCTCGCGGCCCAGGCCGCGCGCTGCGCGCTCGCCCTGAACGCGCTGCTCGGCTGCGTGCCCGTCGCGCTCGTGACCGGCCGCGCCGAGATCTCCTCGCGGCTGCCGGTGGGCGAGCTCATCGACCGCGCCGTCCACCTCCTGCCGCCGGCCCACGCGCCGGCCGGCGCGGACGCCGTCCGCATGGACGAGGTGACCGCGGGGCTGCTCGGCTCCCGGTTCGACATCACCCGCGACAAGGGCGCCCTCCGCCTGCACGGCGAGCGCGAGGCGCTCGCCACGACGCCGCCGCTGCTCGGCAGGCCGACGCCGTGCGTCGGGCGCGACCGCGAGCTCGCCCTGCTCGAGGCCGCGTTCGCGCACTGCGTCGACGAGTCGACGCCGAGCGCCGTGCTCGTGACCGCGCCCGCGGGCGCCGGCAAATCCCGCCTCCGCACCGAGCTGCTCCGCCGCCTCCGCGACCGCGGCGAGGAGATGGAAGTGTGGATCGGGCGCGGCGACCCCATGGGCGCCGGCTCGGCCTTCGCCCTGCTCGCGTCGGCGCTCCGGCGCGCGATCGGCTTGTTCGACGGCGAGCCGATCGAGGCGCGGCAGCACAAGATCCGCGCGCGCGTCGCGCGGTACGGCCGGGGCGAGTCCCCGCGCACCGCGGCGTTCCTCGGGGAGCTCATGGGCGTGCCGTTCCCCGACGGCGACAGCGTGCAGCTCATGGCGGCGCGGCGGAACCCCGTGCTGATGAGCGACCAGATCCGCCTCGCCTGGGAGGAGCTCCTGCGCGCCGAGTGCTCGGCGCGGCCGGTGCTGCTCGTGCTCGAGGACCTGCACTGGGGCGACCTGCCGAGCGTGATGCTCGTCGACTCGGCGCTGCGCAACCTCGGCGACCAGCGGCTGATGGTGCTCGCGCTCGGCCGGCCCGAGGTGCGCGAGCTCTTCCCGAAGCTCTGGGCGGGGCGCGGCGTGCACGAGGTGCAGCTCTCGGGGCTGCCGCGCCGCGCGAGCGAGCGGCTCGTGCGCCAGGTGCTCGGCGAGGACGTCGCGCCGGAGCTGCTCACGATGATCGTCGACCGCGCCGACGGCAACGCGTTCTACCTGGAGGAGCAGCTCCGCGCGGTCGCCGACGGCAAGGGCGCCGACCTGCCCGAGACGGTGCTGGCGATGGTGCAGGCGCGCATCGAGGCGCTCGACATCGAGGCGCGGCGCGTGCTGCGGGCGGCGAGCATCTTCGGGCAGACGTTCTGGCAGGGCGGCGTCTCGGCGCTCGTGGGCGGGGCGCCGGTGGCGCCGAAGCTCGTCGAGCTGGAGCAGCGCGAGGTCATCGCGCGGCGCGGCGAGGGGAGCCTGCCCGGCGAGGTCGAGTACAGCTTCCAGCACGCGATCGTCCGGGAGGCGGCCTACGGGATGCTGACCGAGGGCGATCGGCGGCTCGGGCACCGGCTGGCGGGCGAGTGGCTCTCGCGCGCGGGCGCGGCGGACGCGATGGCGCTCGGCGAGCACTTCGAGCGCGGCGGCGAGCTGTCGCGGGCGGCGGCCGCCTACTGCCGCGCGGCCGAGCAGGCGCTCCGGGCGCAGGACCTCGCCGCCGCCGTCGAGCGCGCCGAGCGCGGGGTCGCGTGCGGCCCGACGGCGCCGACGCTGGGCGCGCTGCGCCTCGTCGAGGCCGAGGCGCACGTCTGGCGCGGGGAGCTCGCGCTCGCGGAGCAGCGCGGCGTCGAGGCGGTGGACCGGCTGCCGGCCGGCTCGGCGCCGTGGTTCTCGGCGATCAAGCAGGTGGCGGTCGCCGCGGGCAAGCTCGGCGGCTTCGAGCGGGTGGAGCGCTGGATGGGCGTGGCGCAGGCCGCCGAGGCGGAGGCGGAGGGCGCGCTCGTGGAGAAGCACATGTGCCTCGGCGAGGGCGCGCTCCTGCTCGTGTTCGGGGGGCGCTATGCGTTCGCGGACGCGCTGATCGAGGCGGTCGAGGGCGACGGGACCGACCTCGCGGAGCGGGAGGTCGAGGTGGAGGCGCGGCTGCACGAGGTGCGGTCGATCCGGGCGCTCGTGAACGGCGACCCCGGCGCCTGCCTGAGGGGCCTGTCGTCGGCGCTCGCGGCGTTCGAGCGGGCGGGCGACCGCGGCAACGCCTGCGCGGTCCGCATGAACGTGGGCTACATGCACGCGGAGCTCGGCGATTTCGCGGGCGCGGAGGAGGTGCTGCGCAGCGCCCTCGCGGCCGCGGAGCGGATGGGGCTGCACGAGCTGGCCGCGGCGACGCTGAGCAACCTGGGGCACGTGCTCGGCTACCGGGGGCGCATCGAGGAGGCGCAGCGGACCGCGCGCGAGGCGATCGCGCTGTCGCAGCGGCTCGGGGATCCGCGCCAGGAGGGGAGCGCGCGGACGTACCTCGCGCGGATCGCGCTGCTCGCCCGGGATTACGAGGCGGCGGAGCGGGAGGCGAGGACGGCGGCGGAGATCTTGCAGAGCGCGCCGCCGCTGCGCGCGGCGGCGGTGGCGGCGCGGGCGCGGGCGCTCCTCGGCCTCGGGAGGTACGACGAGGGGCTCTCGGCGGCGGGGGAGGCGTTCTCGATGCTGGAGGGGATCGGGGCGATCGAGGAGGGGGAGTCCGCGGTGCGCCTCGTCTACGCCGAGGCGCTGGAGGCGAACGGGATGGAGGCGGACTGCGCGGCGGTGATCGCGGCGGCGCGGGAGAGGCTCCTGGAGAGGGCGGGGAAGATCAGCGATCCGGTGTGGCGGGAGCGGTTCCTCACCGTGCCGGACAACCAGAAGACGCTCGCGATGGCGGAGCGGTGGGTGGGGTAGGCAAAGGTTCGCGTGCTCCTCGTGGAGCACCGCGCGGGAGGTGAGACTCGATATGACGAATGCGCTCGCCAAGTCGACCCGTCCTCGCCACCTGGTGGCGAAGCTCCTCGAGCAGCCGGATCTCGTGCGGCTCGTGCAGGGGCTGGAGGCGCCGGTCCTCACCCGGCTGATCCACCACATCGGCCTGGAGGACGCGGGGGAGATCGTCGCGCTCGCGACGACCGAGCAGCTCAAGGGGATCTTCGACGAGGACCTGTGGCGCAGCGAGCGCCCGGGCAAGGACGAGGCGTTCGACGCGGATCGGTTCGCCCTCTGGCTCGAGGTGATGCTTGAGGCCGGCGAGGCGTTCGCGGCGCGGAAGATCGCCGAGCTCGACGAGGATTTCGTCACGATGGCGCTGTGCAAGCACGTGCTCGTGATCGACATCGAGGGGCTCGCCATGCAGATGTCGAGCTCGGAGCGCTCGGACGACGACGATCTCGTGGACAAGGCGCTCGAGAGCTGCCTGTACCAGGAGTTCGAGGAGTTCCGCATCATCGCCAAGGACCACCGGAGCTGGGATCCCATCCTTCAGGTCCTTGTCGAGCTCGACAGGGAGCACCACGCGCTCCTGCGGGCGCTGCTCGAGCGGTGCTGCGCCATCTCCACCGAGATCATCGAGGAGTCCGGCGGGCTCTACGACGTCCTCACGTCCGAGGAGATGCTGGAGTCCGACGTCGCCGCGGAGCGGGAGGACCGGCGCGAGCAGGAGGGGTTCGTCGCGCCGTCCGCGGCCGTGAGCTTCCTGAACCTGGCGCGGGTCACGCCGCTCGACGAGATCCTCGGATCCCGGACGTACGATGCCGTCACGCGCGCGCATTTCCGGGCGGCGGCGGCGAAGGCGCGGCCCCCAGCCGCGGCGGCCCGGCGGCCGGATTCCGGCGTGGAGAAGGGCGCGCCGGCCGCGGAGGACCTCCAGAGCTTCCTCGAGGTGCTGCGCGAGGCGGACATCGTGCCGCCCGCGGCCGAGGCGCGGCTCCTCACGGCCGGCGCGCCGCGCGAGGGGGAAGACCTCCTGTTCACGTCGGCGATCCGCGAGGTGATGGCGCGCGACGCGGAGCTCTACGGGAAGCGGCTCCTGGAGCTGAGCTACCTCGTGAACGTCCTCATCTCCGGGTGCAGCCACGACGGCCGCGCGTTCCGGCCGTTCGAGGCGGCCGAGGCCGTGCTCTGCACCTGCAGCCTCGGGCTCGAGCGCCTCCTCGGAGAGCGCGCGGGGCGCAAGAAGCCGGGCGCGGACGAGCTCGCGTCGGCGATGACCGAGCACGACGCGGTGAAGATGTTCATGGCCGGGTGGCACCTCCTGCACCACGAGGTGGTGCTCTTCGCCGCCGGCGCGCTCCGGAAGGCGCTGGCCGGGCTGGTCGCCGGCCAGCCCGACGCGCAGGCGGCCCGGGAGATCGAGCGCGTGGCCGCGGGGCTCGCGGCGGACGCCGACGCGGGCAAGCCGTGGCGCTCGCGCGGCAAGCTCGATCGGATCGAGCGCGCGCTCGGGGCCGAGCCGACGGCGACCTACCGCGCGCTCCTGGACGAGCTCCCGACGCTGCCCGACGGCGCGGTCGAGGGGGCGAGGGGCGCGCAGCGCTCGCGGTTCGTCTCGAGCGCCGCGCAGATCCGGGCGCTCCAGGCGATGCTGGCGCGGCCGGAGGGGAGCGGGGCGACGGCCGCCCCGCGCGCGGCCGGCGCCGCCGCGCCCGCCAAGGCGCGCAAGCGCGCGCAGCCCGGCGCGGGCCGCCGGAAGTAGCGGCTAGTTCCACCCACCAGGCGTTCGGCCAGGGATCCAGAGAGAGGGTCCAACGCAAAGGCGCAAAGGCGCAAAAATACAAATCTTTTTTGCGTCTTTGCGCCTTTGCGCCTTTGCGTTGAAATTCTGTTCGCTCGCGAGGCAGATCCCTGGCGGTAGTCCTGACCCGCGGTACCAGGCCCCCGCCGTGCCGCCTCCCGGGCGGGGGAGGCGGCGCGCGATCACCCCTCGCGCGGGGGCGCCTCGGGCAGGCCGCCGTTCTTGCGGAGCGTGGCGATGAGGCGGTCCAGCGCCTCGCGGTAGCCCTTCTGGGCCGCGGCGATGCGCTCCTCCATCGTCGCGTCGATCTCCTTCACCTGGGTCGCGGACGAGTCGAGCATCGCCTTGCTGCGCCCGAGCTCCTCGATGCGCTCGTCCGACGCCTTCTTCTCCTCGTCGGTGCGCCGGCCCGAGGCCTGGAACGCGCGCTCCGCGGCCACGGCCTCGTCGATCGACGCCTTGATCGCCTCGATCTCCTCGAGCATCCGGCGGAGCCGGAGCTTGTGCTCGACCATGTCGATGTGGACGGTGTAGCTCGCGAAGCTCACGGCGTCGGCCTGCCGCTCGAGCGTGGCGGCGTTCTCCTTGCCGAGCGAGGCGCGGTGGCGCTCGATGGTGCGGTGCGCCTCGTTGCGATCGCGGACGTACTCCTCGAGCTGGCGCGCGACGCCCTCCTCGAGCGCGTGCGCGGTGGCGCCGGTGACGTCGGCGTCGCACCCCTTCTGCTTGACGACGTACTGCGCGGCGCCGCTCACCTTGCGGGTGAGCTCCTCCTGGTTCTCGTTGAAGAACTCCATGGCGCCGTTCACGACGCGCAGGCGCTCGACGTAGTCGTAGCTCTTGCCCGCCGCGTCCGCCTGCTCGATGACCTCGACGGCCACCTTCCAGTCCGGCTTCTTGAGCTCGCCCGGGTAGCCCTGGAACTGGCCCGTGGCGCGCTTCGCGAGGTCCTCGCGCTCGCTGAACGACGTGGCCGTGGCCTGGAGCTCGGCCGGGTAACGCTCGGCGTAGCCGCTCTGGTGGGCCGAGGAGGCGATCTCGGGCTCCGGCTTGGGGGCGCTGCAACCGAGCGCGAAGAGGTGGCCGGCCAGGAAGAGCGCGCCGGCGACGAGGCGAGGTCGGTTCATGGGCGCAGGCCTATAGCCCAACTCCGCCCCCGCCGGGCGCGCTCCGCGCAGCCCGCGCAGCGGCTCGGCGCGCGCGAGATGCGATGTGTCGTGTGATGTGGGTCACGCGCGGTCAGGTGTGCGTGCGCCGGGGCTCATCGCCGCACGTGATGCCATCACCGTTGTTGTCCAGGCCGTCGCCGCACACCTCCTCTGCTCACGGATGCACCGACGGAAGGTCGTCGCGGCAGTCCAGCGCTTGGTTACCCATCCAGATCGCAGTCCGATCACGATTTGTTGTGGACCAGCAGGCCCTCAGCGAAGTAATTCCGCTCCGGGCCATCGATCGTCAGGTTGAAGACATCCACCTTGCCGGCCGACGGCGCGTGGCGGTGCGTCGTCCCTCCTTCAGGACGGCCGGACCCTACCCGCCGTCCGCCGGGGAGACGAGCCCCAAAGCAGAGGTTGCGCGCCCCACATCCGCGCGCGCGCCGCGCGTCGCGCACCGCTGGACATCGCGCAGAACGCTGGAATGGCTTCCCTTTTCACCGCGTCCTTGGCATCGTCGCGGCCCGCTCTGCGCGCACGGCGGCGCCCGAGGTGCGCGAGGGCGGTTGTTCTTCTTTTATCTCGGCATGGCGAGCGCCGGAGCCGATCACGGCGGCGTCGATCACCTTCGCGAGAGGATGTGCGGCATGGGAGCTTTGAAAGACAAGGTCGTCATCGTCACGGGCGCGAGCGCGGGCATCGGCAGGGAGACGGCCGTCGCGCTCGCGGCCGAGGGCGCGAAGGTCGTCGCGAGCGCGCGGCGCGAGGCGCAAGGGCGCGACCTCGTGGCCGCCGTCAAGGACCGCGGCGGAGAGATCACCTGGGTCACGGCCGACATGCGCGTCGAGCGCGACATCGAGGCGCTCGTGGACGCCGCCGTCTCCACGTATGGCCGCCTCGACGGCAGCTTCAACAACGCCGGGGTCGGCTTTCTGGCGCCGTTCGTCGAGATGAGCAACGAGGCCTACGACCAGTTCCTGGACACGAACCTCCGCGGCGCCTTCTGGTGCATGAAGTACCAGATCAAGGCCATGCTCGCGGGGGGCGGTGGCTCCATCGTCAACTGCGCCTCGGTGGCCGCGTCGCGCTCCTTTCCCGGGCTGTCGGCCTACGCCGCGTCCAAGGCCGGCCTCGTCGCGCTCTCGCGCGGCGCCGCGGTCGAGGTCGCGCAGAAGGGCATCCGCATCAACACGGTGAGCCCCGGTATCATCGAGTCGGAGATGGCCACGGCGGGCTGGCGCCTCGACGATCCCCAGGGGCGCGCCTTCGCCTCGTCGCTCCACGCCATGAACCGCGTCGGCAAGCCGGGAGAGGTGGCCGCGGCGGTCGCGTTCCTCCTCAGCGACAAGGCCTCGTTCGTCACGGGCCAGGACATCATCGTCGACGGCGGCCTCGTGCCGGCCGCGTGGCCCGCGGGCTACGCGGGCGGGGGCTGAGCCGCGCCCAGCGCGCGCGCTGAGCCGCGCCCAGCGCGCACGCTGAGCCGCGCTCCTCCGCGGCCGCCCCGCCCGATCGCCGGTCTACGTGATGATGCTCATGAGATGGCCCCGCTCGGCGCGGCCGGCGTGAGCGGGCGGGGACGGCGCGCGCCGGCACCTCGCGTGCACGCAGCGGGTCGGAGCGCGCGTGTGCGGGGGATGCACGGCGCGCGGCGATGGAGGGGAACCATGGGGCGCGATCGCGATAACGAGGAGCGGCCCGAGCCGCAGGCACAGGGCAAGGGGCGCGTCGACGAGGTCGATCAGTCGAAGGGGATCTTCCGGCTCGACGGGCCGCATCCCAAGGACGCCGAGCTCCGCGCGCCGGGCACGCTCGGCGGCGGTCCTTACGAGGAGTCCGGGCGCGGCGGTCCCGCGGGCTCGCTCGAGCCGCGGGACCCCAGCCCCGCGTCCGCGGGCGCGGCGGCGACGCCGGAGGAGCCGTCGGCGCAGGGCGACGACGCGGCCGACGAGGCGCGGCCGGTGGCGGGCGCGCTGCCGCAGCACGAGGAGCGGAGCGCCGAGGAGCGCAGGGCCGCCGGGCAGGGGTAATCAGGGGTAATCAGGGGTAATCAGTGGGTAACAGAGGGGCGCCTCGCGCGCTCAGCGCGGGGCCGCGGCGCTCGCGACGCCCAGGGCGACGTACTTGCTGAGGGTGCCGAGCACACCCATCTTGTCGCGGAAGTTCTTCATGAGCCGGTCGGGCAAGATGAGCTCGTCGAACAGGAAGCCGCCGAGCGCCGACAGCGCGCCCGTGAGCGGGCTGCTGCGCTTCCCGGTCGCGTCGAGCGCCTTCTCGTAGCCGATGCCCCAGGCGAGCAGGCCCCCGGCGAGCACCGCGACGCCGGCGGGCGTGACGACCGGATCGAACCGGTCGCTCGCGCGGCGCCCCCCGAGCCCGACCGCCGTGGCCATGGCGTTCATGGAGGCCCAGGGCGACCCGCGCTTGAGGGTCGACGCTGCCATCATCGTGCACATCGTCGCCGCCGTCAGCGCGGCGCCGGTCCGCAGCCCGCGCGTGACGATCTCGCTCATGCGGGCCCCCTGCTGAGGGCGCTGCGCCGCCGCGCGGGGCGCCTCGGGCGGCAGGGCCGTCGCCTCGGGCGGCAGCGCGCTCGCCCGGGCAGGCGGAGACGCCGCCTCGGCCGGCACAGTCGTCGCGGGCGGCAGGGCGCTCGCCTCCGGCGGAAGTGCGGTTGTCTCGACGCGGGGAGACATCCCCTCGGAAGGGGGGACCAGCGCCGTGGGCTGGTCGGCCTCCGTGCCCCCTTGTCGGCCTACATGGAGATAGTCCTCGCGACCATCATGGTAGGTGTAAGGGACCGGCTTGGGACCCTGGTGCTCCGGCTCCGGCGTTCCTGCGGCGCGTTCCGGGTTCATTCGATTATCCATCTGACACCTTTCGACGATTCCTGCGAAACCTAGGATCCGCCGCGGGTGCCAACTCCGTGCCAGCGCCGCGTCAGCCAGTCCACGTGGCCGGGACATCGCCCCGAGCGCGATCGACCCCGGCCGCGCGGCCGCGCGGCCGCGCTCCGTGCGGTCCCGCTGGCCCGGCCGATCCGCCCTCGTCCGCGCGCGCCCGTGGTTTGGCCCTCGCATGGCGCTGCGCCCAGGAGGACCCCATGAGCACGGCGCGACCGCTCGATCTCGACACCCCCACGAGGACGTTGCGCGCCGTGAAGACGGCCGGTTTGCTCTTCGGGTTGGGGGCGGGCGGGCTGATCGATGGAATCCTGTTCCATCAGCTCCTGCAGTGGCACCACCTGATCTGCTTCAGCTGCCATCCGGGCGCGACCATCGACGACGTGCGGAGGAACATCTTCGCGGATGGCCTGTTCAGCGCTGTCGCATTCGGTCTCACCGTGGCAGGAGTCAGCAAGCTCTGGTGCGCGCTGCGCAGCGGCGGCGCCCTGCTGCCGGGGCGGATCCTCCCCGGCGCCGCCGCCGTGGGCTGGGGGCTGTTCAACCTGGTCGAGGGGGTGATCGATCATCACCTCCTCCAGATTCACCACGTCCGTCCAGGCCCAGGTCAGCTGGGTTGGGATCTCGCCTTCCTCGCGTCCGGGGGCTTGCTCGTGCTCGGCGGCCTGCGCCTGATGCGCGCGGCGCCGCGCGGCGCGCGCGCCGGGCTGTCAGCGGGATGAGGGGGCGCGGCGGGGCGAGGGCCGGCGCCGGGCCGGATCGCCGGCGCGGTCGGCTGCGTCGCGCGACACGTCGCGCGCTTCGGTCACCGGGACAGCCGCCGTGAGCGGCAGCGGCACGGCGAGCGTGGTCATCGGATCTCCCTGCGCGACGGCCGCGCCCGCTTCGCCCTCCGCGGCAGAGGTCATGTCGAGCGACGCCGTGGTCTCGCCCCCCGGGGCCGGCGCGGACGCCTCGACCGAGCTGCCGAGCAGCTCGCCGCCCGGGCACGCCAGCGCGAGGGACGGAGCGCTCGACGCGGGCTCGCTCGCGCCGCGCTCGGCCCTCATCATCGACGGGTCGAGCGCGGTGCCGCCCGTGAGCAGCGGGCGCATCGCCGCCAGCATGGCCGCGGCGCTCGGGTAGCGCGCCGAAGGATCCAGCGCGAGCGCGCCGTGGATGACCGCCGCCACCTCGACCGGGACCCACGGGGCGATCTCGTGGAGCGGCAGCGGCGGCGTGCTGCAGATCGTGTAGACGAGCTTCCCGAGCGTGCCGACCTGCTGGTACGGGGCGTGGCCGGCGAGGGCGCAGTAGAGGGCGCTGGCGAGCGACCAGAGGTCGGTGCGGTGATCGACGTCGCGGCCGTTCTGCACCTGCTCGGGCGACATGTAGAGCGGCGAGCCGAGCACGCTGCCGGTGTGCGTCAGCCCCGTCGTGTGCGCCACGGCCAGCGGATCGGCCAGGATCTTGGCGATGCCGAAGTCGAGGATCTTGACCGTGAGCGACCCGTCCGGGCGCCTCGCGAGGAAGAGGTTCGCCGGCTTGATGTCGCGGTGGACGATGCGCGCCTCGTGCGCCTTCTGCAGGCCCGCGAGCGCCTGGGCGCCGATGCGCAGCACCACGTCGGGCGGGAGGGGCCCGACCGCGTCGATGCGCTGCTGGAGATCCTTCCCGTGGAGGCGCTCCATCGCGATGTACGAGGTGTCCGTCTCCTCGTCGGTGCCGGCGTCGAGCACCTGCACGATGTGCTCGCTGTCGATCGCGCTCGCCGCCCGCGCCTCGCGGCGAAGGCGCTTCACCCCCTCGCTGCCGGGCAGGAGGTGGCGCGTGCTCAGGACCTTGATCGCGACGCGCAGCTGCGTGGTCGTGTGCTCCGCCTCGTACACGGAGCCCATCCCCCCCTGGCCGAGGAGGCGCACGAGCTTGTATTTGCGGTCAATCGTCTGGCCGATCAATCGCAGTGCAGCCTAGCGAAGCGACCCTGGTGCGGCAATGACGTCTCCCGTGGACGGCGCGCCGCCGGCGCCCTGGCGAGACACGTGCGAGACACGTGCGAGACACGTCAACAGCGCTCGCCCTCGAGCCGCGCGGCGATCCGGAGGTCGATCGCCGAGCCGCGGAGATGGTCGCGGCGCGGCGCCGCGCTCCGCGCCATCACCGCTCCGCCCGCGCGGGGCCGCCCTCGCCCCACGCCATCTGCGCGAGGCGGTGCAGCAGGGACAGCGAGGGCGGCTGCGCGCCCGCCTCGCGCGACGGGAACGCGCACGTCAGCTGGACCACGGCGAACGGCGCCCTCCGGGCGATGAGCAGCTCGCAGTGGCCGCTGAACGCGGCGGGGCTCCGTGGCCAGGCGAGGGGGGCGAGCGAGAGCCCGTCGGGGAGCTCCGCGAGCGCGCGCCCGAGGTCGTCGAGCTCCTCGGGCGCGAGGCGCCGCTCGCGCGGCTCGGCCGCGCCGCCGCCGCCGGGGTGGAGCAGCGCGTGGCCGCTGGCCTGCGAGCGGAACGGGCCGTCGGAGGACGGCGAGAGCGAGAGCTCGACCTTGACCCAGCGGCGCCCGCCGCCGGCCGGCGCGATGCCTTCGAGGACGAGGAGCCAGTCCGGCGCCGGCCGGCGCGCCATCGCGCGCCTCGCCCAGCGCCGCAGCGCGTGGGGCTGCGCCCAGGGGAAGAGCCCCGCGTGCCACGCGCGGAACGCGAGCTCCTCGCGGTACGCCGCGCCCGGGAGCCACGATCTGGCCGCCCCGAGCGACTCCCACACCGCGAGCCCCGCCGCGAACGCCGGGCCCACGCTGATGCACTGGACCAGCCCGGGGATGCAGGCGGCCGCCGCGGCGAGCACGGCGCCCCCCGCCGCGGCCGACGCGACAAGCTGGACCGCCCCGAGCCCGAGCTCCCACGGATGGCTGCCCTGGCACAGCTGCCGCAGCTCGGCGGTGGTCAGCTCGCTCGGGTCGCGCACGTCGCAGGCCGCTCTGGTCATATCCCTCGTCGCCGCCCCGGGCTCGGCCGCAGCCGAGCGCTCCCAGCATACCGCGATCCGGCGGCGCGCGCCGTCAATCTGCGTCGCCGCCGGGCACGTCAATCTGCGTCGCCGCCGGGGGCGGCGACGATGGGGCCGACCGCGGCCTTCGTCGCGCGCAGGTAGTCGCCGGGGGCGACGAGGATCTGGGTGCCCCGCACGCCGGCCGAGATGGAGACGACATCGAAGAGCTCGATCGTCTCGTCCGCGTAGACGGGATAGGCCTTCTTCGCGCCGAGCGCGGTGACCCCGCCGCGGACGTAGCCCGTGAGCGGCTGGACCTCCTTGAGGGGCACGGTGTCGACCTTCCGGTCTCCGGTGAGCCGCGCGATCG
Source organism: Sorangium cellulosum So0157-2 (assembly GCF_000418325.1). GTDB lineage: Bacteria > Myxococcota_A > Polyangia > Polyangiales > Polyangiaceae > Sorangium > Sorangium cellulosum_D. The sequence continues at coordinate 7,996,944 of NC_021658.1, read as the reverse complement.
CCTTGAGATCGAGCTGGGCGTTGCCCGGCACCACCGCGAAGCAGACGCCGTGGCGGTCGCCGCGCGCCACCAGCGTCTTCCACACCTGCTCCGGCGGCAGGCCGATCTTCCTGGCCACGGTGCTCGCGGTCAGGTCGCTCGGATCGACCTCGTAGGTGCGCAGCTCGTACGGGATGCCGAGGCTGTCGAGGATGCGCGCCGCGTTGGTCTTCATGCGGGGCATGCTATACGCGTCGGCCGGGCCGATGACGACCGAGAAGAAGCTCCCCGAGGGCCGGCTGAACCGCTTCGTCCGCCTCGCGGGCCTCGGCGCCCGCGCGGGGGCGACGCACCTCTTCGCGCGGCGGGGCGACGCCGCCGCGGACGCCGCGGCGCACGTCGCCGAGGTGCTGGGCACGATGCGCGGGCTCGCCGCGAAGGTCGGCCAGATGGCGAGCTACGTCGACGGCTTCATCCCCGAGCCGCAGCGCGAGGCGTACGAGGCCGCGCTGCGCTCCCTCCGCGCCGCCGCGCCGGCGTCCTCGCCCGCGGCCGTCCGCGCCGTGGTCGAGGAGGACCTCGGGGCCCGGGTCGACGAGCTCTTCGCGGCGTGGGACGACGCGCCGTTCGCGAGCGCCTCCATCGGCCAGGTGCACCGCGCGGCGCTCGCGGACGGGCGCGAGGTCGCCGTGAAGGTCCAGCACCCCGGGATCGATCGGGCGCTCGCGAGCGACCTGGAGAACGCCGGCATGATCCGGGCGATGGTGGGCGCGGTGGCGCCCAAGGCGCTCGACTCGAGGCGCGTGCTCGAGGAGGTCAGGGCGCGGTTCCTCGAGGAGCTCGACTACACCCTAGAGGCGGAGCGACAGCGCTATTTCGCGGGCGTGCACCGGGGCGATCCGGCGATTCACATCCCCGAGGTCATCGCGTCTCGCTCGTCGCGCCGCGTGCTCACCGCCGAGCTCGCGCGCGGCGCGACCCTGGAGGAGGCCGCGGCGCGCGACGAGCGCACCCGGCGCGCCCACGCCGAGGCGCTCTGGCGCTTCGTCTTCAAGGGCAACCTCGTCGGCGGGATGTTCAACGCGGATCCGCACCCGGGCAACTACCTCTTTCACGCGGACGGCCGGGTCACGTTCCTCGATTTCGGCTGCGTGGAGCGGCTCGACGGCGCGCGGCTCGAGCACGGGCGCGGGATGCACCTCGCGGCGCTGCGGAAGGACGAGGCGGCGTTCGCGCGACACGCGGCGCTGATCCTAGGGACGCGGGGCGGGCGGTTCGAGGAGCTCTCGCTCGCGTACACGCGGCGGTGCTTCGAGCCGCTGTTCAGCGCGCCGTTCCGCGTCACGCGGGCTTACGTGACGAGCCTGGTGGAGGGCGTGATGGCGATCAAGCAGCAGATCCTGGTGAAGGACAGCGGGTTCGTGCAGCTGCCGCCGGGGATGGTGTTCTTGAACCGGCTCCAGTTCGGGTTTTACTCGGTGCTCGCGCGGCTCGATGTGGAGGTCGACTACGCCGCGGTCGAGCGGGCGTTCCTGCGGGAGGCGGGGCTGCTCGAGTAAGGCTGCAAGCGCGTGCGCGACCCGGCGCATGCGCGACCCGCTGGCGAGGGCGCGTCGGAGAGCGGCTCGACGGCTTCTGCCGGGAGCGCTCGGCGTTATAAGGCGTGGTCGCGGCCCTTGATCGGGGCAGGCCTTGGAGGGTCACATGAACAGACTCGCTCATCGAAGGACAATCGCCGCGCTCGCCCTGCTCGCCGCCGCCTGTGGCGGGTCGTCGGACGACGCGCCCGACGACGGGAGCGGCGGGACGACGGTATCTGGCGCGGGCGGCGGGACGACGGCGTCTGGCGCGGGCGGCGGGACGACGGCGTCCGGCGCGGGCGGCGGGACGACCGCCTCCAGCGGGACGACCGCGCCGGAGGGCGAGATCCTGGCGCTCGAGATCGTCGAATGGCACCAGGACGAATCGGCGCTGCGGGTCTCGTTGATCCTCAGGAATCAGGATACGTTGCCGCTGCCGGTGACGCCGGAGAGCTTCTCCGTGGCGAGCACGGATGGGTTCTCGCTCGGCTGGGTGCCCTTCCGATGGATCACGAATCCGTGCCCGGCGGTGAATCTGCCGTCCTCTGGCTCCTTGCGCTGCGAGATGGGCTTCAGCAAGAGCGCCGAGCAGGAGCCGGCGCGGCTGGTGTTCGCCGCGCTCGACGGGCGCCAGATCGAGACCCCGTTTCCGGCCGAGTCGCCCATCACGGCGGACAACATCTGCTCCCACTTCAGCTTCGAGGGTCGTTGCTACGAATGCGCGACCGAGTGCGGGCTGTACGATTCCGTCTGCACCTCGGAAGAGGACTGGATCAACCTCGACAGGCTTCTCTTCTCTGCGGGGGCCGCTTGCACCGAAGGTGCTCCCCTCCTGAGCGAGGCCTGTTTTGACGGGCTGCTGACGTGCATACGGGACGGGTGCGTCGAGGACTGCGGGTTCCACCCCTGATCCACGAGGCGCCCGACCGCGGGAGCGCGCCTCGCCTTCCGCCTGCCGGGAGGGAGGGCGCTTCAGCGCGGGCGGCGGTCGTGGAAGAGGAGCATCTCGACCGTGCCGGCCTCGCGGAGCCACGGCTGGTCGTGCGGGCCCGGCAGGACGCGGAGCGCGTGGGGGATCGAGCGCTTCGCGAGCTGCGCGGCGAGGGCGGCGTTCGCGTCGTGGAACGGGTCGCCCTTGCTGGTGAGCAGGTGGAGATCGCGCGGGCCGGTGGCAGCGACGGCCCTGGCGAGCCGGTCGGCGTAGGCGGGGGCGCGGTGGGCGCTGATGGCGGACTGCACGCCGCCCCAGGCGCCGAAGAGCTCGGGCCTGCGGAGGAAGACCTCGATCCCGACGAAGCCGCCGAGGGAGCAGCCGTCGAGCGAGGTGCGGGCCGCGTCGTCGAACACGGGCGCCTCGGCGCGGGCGCGGGGCAGGACCACCTCCGCGAGCCAGCGCGCGTAGCCGTCAAGGGCGGCGGAGGGGTTCGGGGCCTTGTGGACGTTGGGCGTGTACGGGCACGCGATCGCGAGGCCCCGGAATGGCCGCGCCGCGAGGGCGGCGTTGACCTCGGCGAGCCGCGCGTCGGTCCAGTCCTTGCGGCGCGTCGTGCGGCCGAGCGGCGGGCGGCGGAGCCGCTCGTAGGAGGACCCGAGGCCGTAGCGCTCGAGCCACGCGAAGGCGCCGAGGCGCTCGTCGCCGGTCTCGCCGAGGCCGTGGAGGAGCACGAGCAGCGGCGCGCGCTCGCCCGGGGCGAGGTGCCGCGGGACGACCAGCGTGAAGCGCCGGCCGAGGGCGCGATCGCCGGGGACCTGGAGGTCGCGGACGTCGAAGGCCGGCGGGGCGGAGGGCGACGGAGGCGGCGGCGCGGCGGAAGGGGCGCCGGCCGGGTCGGCGAGGGCGGCGCGCGGGGCGAGGGCGGCGGCGCAGAGGGCGAGGAAGGGGCGCCGGGGGAGGAGCATGGGGGGAGTGTCGCAGCTCGGCTGCTCCGGGCCAGCTCGTCGAGGCTCCACAGGGATCTCGCGGGTCTCCGGCGGCTGACAGGAAATGACCGAGGCGCGCCGACGGGGTGGACGCGGCGTCCGCCGAGCGGGTACATCGGGGCGCCCATGGCCACGACGCACGACGCAACCGACGAGACGCACGACGAGGTGGGGCAGGCGCGCCCCGTTCGCCCCGAGGACCAGGACCCGAAGCTGTGGAGGGGTCAGGGGTGGACGGCGCGGGTCATCAAGAACGAGGACGACGACGGGTGGGCCGTCGAGATGACGTGCGACGGCCAGAGCGAGCCCTCGCTGGTGGGGCCGTGGACGATGGGGCGCGACAAGAAGAACCCGAAGCCGCTCGACGCGAGCGCGTTCGCCACGCTGGTGAAGACGGCGAACGAGGTGCTGGCGCGGCACGTCCAGCAGCGCCGGGCGCAGCTCCACCGGAACGTGACGGTCGCGGTCGAGGGCGGCGCGCGGGTGCGGGTGGACCTCGACGTGGTGCCCGACGAGGACGACCCCCACGCGATCCTCACCGTGCACGACGCCGCGGGGGAGGTCGTGTCGCGGTCGCGGGTGCCCGCCGACTTCAAGCTCACCACCGAGAGCGCGCGCCGGTGGCTCGAAGGGGGCGTCCCCGAGGCCTGAGCGGCGCGCAGCCGGTCATGCGCCCTTCGCCGGTCGTGCGCCCGGCGAGGTCGCGGCGCTACGGCCGCGAACGAGACGGCCGCCGATCCCCGCGCTCAGCCGGAATGGCCCGGCGTCCAGGCCGGCGGATCGCTCGCCGGGAACGACTCGTCCGACGCCTCGTCCTCGGGCTCGACCGGCGCTTCCGGCTCGCGCGGCGAGAGCGCGCCCCCGCGGTCGACCGGCGTCTCCGGAATCCGCTCCCCGCGCGCCTCCTCCTCCGTCGGCTCAGGGCCGGCCGCGGCGCCCTCGGGCGCTTCCGGCTGTCGCTTCACCGCCGCCTTCTCGCTCGCTTCCATGCGTCCCCTCCGCCGCTGCCGTGCCCTCCTCGACAGCTGGAGCCGCCGAGGCGCGCCGCAAGGGGATCCCCGGCGAGATCGAGGCCGCGCTCTCTCGCTCCCGGCGCTCGCCTCGCCCTCGCTCAGAGCGCCGGCTGAGCCCCCACGAACCGCTCGATCACCGCCTTGCGCAGCAGCTTCGGCGGCAGGATCCCCTGGGCGAGCACGAAATCGTGGAATCGCTGCGCGTCGAAGCGAGGCCCCATCCTGGACTCGACCTCTGCCCGGAGCTCCATCAGCCGGGTGAACCCGTAGAAATATGACGTGGCCTGCCCCGGCGCGCGGAACGTGTAGCGCTCCACCTCGGACTGCGCGAACGGCGCCGACAGCACAACGTCCTTCTCCAGGAAGGCGCGCGCGGCCGCGGGCGTGATCTTGCCGGCCTGGAGCTCCGGGTCCAGGAAGGCGCGCGCGGCCCGCAGCAGGCGGTATTGCAGCGAGACGAGCTGGCCCTCGGGCGGCATGAACGGGAGCAGGATGGCCTCGGCGTAAAGGCCCCACCCCTCCACGTTGGCGCTGTTGTCCGCGAACATCGCCCGGGCGATCGAGACGCCCCGCTCGACCAGCGAGGCGAACTGGAGCTCGTGCCCGGGGCGCGCCTCGTGGGCGGTGAGCGTCCACGAGGCCGCGGCGTGGGTGAAATCGTCGACCTTCCGCAGCCCCTCCGCGGCGCCGGGCGGCGCCGGGAGGCTCAGCGGCAGCACGAACTCCCCTTGTTCGCCCTGGTTGTCGAGCAGCCGCGGCGGCCGCATGTGCGGCGCGGGCGTCTCGGCGCTCTCCGCGGCGGTGCCGAGCCGGATGCGCGCCGGCCGCTCGGGCAGGGTGACGAGGCGCTCTCTCCGGATGATGGCCTCGATCTGGGCGAGCCGCTCCTTGTAATGCGGCAAGATCGCCTCGCCCACGAGCTGCTCCTGTTTCAGGGCGCGGATCACGTCGCGGTAATCCGCGCTCGGCAGCTTGCGCGCGGCGGCGACCGACACCGAGAGCTTCTGCATCTGCGCCTTCAGATCGTCGAAGGCGGCGTGGGCCAGGGACGCGAGCTCGGCGGGCGGGAGATCGACGCCATACGACTCGAGCGCGAACGCATAGAGCGGCGGCGGCAGGGCGAAGCCGACCCGCGCCCGGGGGAGCACGTCGGCGCGCAGCGCCGCGTCGTACGCCTCGAGCTGGCGGTTCAGCGCGGCGAGCGGCTCCTCGTGGCCGCTGATCGCGTATTTCCGGAAGAGCTCGCCGATGCCCTCCCGCACGCGGGCGTTCGTGGCGAGGTGTCGCTCGATCTCCATCCTGGACGGGGCGAGCAAGCCGGGTTTCCCGAGGTCCTGGGTGAGCCTGGCCCTGGCCTGCTCGGCGATGGGCGCGTGGCCCGCCTCCAGGCCTGCGTAGCGCCGGAGCCGCGTGAGGGCCATGGCCCGCCGCGCCGGCGGGTTCCGGTCGTCGAGCAGGACCGAGATGCCCGTGAACACGAGCCCCGTCACGTGCACGTACGAGACCCGGTGCTTCTCGTCGAGCTCCGAGCCGCGCACCGCGCGGTCTCCGGCGTCCAGCAGGATCTGCAGATCTTCGGCGACCGCCGGGTCCTTCTCGGCCTCTCGCCGCTTCTGGAGCTCGACGACGGCCGCGCGGTAGGCCGCGCGCTCCCGCGCGTCGACCCCCGGCGAGAGATCGGTGATCTCCCCGTCCGCGCGCTCGATCCCCGCCGCGCCGGCGTGCTCCGGCGAGAACCGCGCCAGCACGTCGAGGAGCACCTGCGCGTGCTCGTTGCTGCGCTGGACCCACGCCGGGGTGCGCGGGGCGGGCGCGGCGGGCGGCGCCGCCTTCGCGCTCGCGGCAGCCGGGGGCGCCGGCGAGGGCAGGGGAGCCGGCGCGGCGGCGGGAGGCGGCGTTTCGCGGGCGCAAGCGGCCACGAGCAGGGAAACGACGGCGAAGGGGCGGAGGGCGCGCAGGGCCATATCGCAGCTCTGGCACAGGCGCGGCCGCGGGCCAATCGCGACGAGGCCACGCGACGGCTCCGCGAGCGCGCCATTCGGCGCCGTGATGCGGGCCGCCGCGACCTGTGTTGTTCTTCAGGAGCTCCGCGGTTTACAGCGTGCTCCTCCAACCCGCGCGCGCGGCGACCGCCCGGCGGCGCCAGCGCAGGAGCCCGAGCGCGATCAGGCCTGCGACGGTGGCGATCGTCGGGTCTTCTGCGGCGCCGACGCGGCAGCCGCAACCCGACGAAGAGGCGTCGGACGCGTCGGCGCCGGCGCTGCCGCCGTCGCCGCTCGCGCCGGCGCCGCCGTCGCCGGCGCTGCCGCCGGAGGACGCGGCGCTGCCGCCGTCGCCGGAGCCGCCGCTGCTCACGCTGCTCGATGCAGCGCCGCCCTCGCCGGACTCGCCGCCTGCGCCGCCCGTGCCGCCGGCCCCGGTGGGCTCGCCCTCGCGCGGGAGGATCGTGACGGTCGCGCAGTGGTGATAGAAGCAGCCGCCCGGGTTGTTGATCCCGTGGTTCGACATGAACTCGCTGACCTGCAGCGTGCAGTTCTCGCAGGTCAGATCGTCGGGGAGCTTGATCTCGACGGTCTGCTCGCCCGTGAACGCCGACGTGTGGACGAGCAGCCCGTCCGCCACGAGGGGGAGCTGCGGATCGGCCTCGATGACGGTGGAGCCGCACGGCGTGGCGCCGGGGGCCACCTCCGGATCCGGGGGGAGGGACTCCGGGTTCTCCGCGATCGACACGCGGTAATGGCCCGGGTGGAATATCGTCTCGTCGATCCTCAGCTGGATCGTCTGACCCTGGACATACGTGGTCACCTCGCCGGTCGGCTCGATCGGGTTCCCGGGGTCCGCCTGGCCGCAGGGCGCGCTCTTCTGCGGGTCGCCGAGGTCGCTCTGCTCCGAGTAGCAAGCGGGCTCGAGCAGGGCGAAGTGGGCGTGGGCCACGGCCGGGTCGATGGCGGCGAGGGCCGCCGCGGCGAGGGTCGCTGCCGCGGGCGCGCGCCACGGCGCCTTGAGTCTCATTCGTGATGTTCGCATCGCAATTCTCTAGGTCAGGAGGTGGTCTCGCGGCCGCGCCCGTGGAGACTCGTTGGCTCTCCTCCCAGGGCGTCGCGGGCGGCTACTCTCCACCACCGCTTGTCCGCCGCCAAGCCCGAACTCGCCGCGGCGACGACACCGGAGCTCGCGATCGCCGCGGCGACGACAACCAAGCTCGAACTCGCCGCTGCCAGCGGTCGCCGGGCCGCGACGGCGCAGCGCCGCGCCTCGCGCCGGCCTCGGGGCGGCAGCGCCGGCGCTAGCAGCTCGCCGTCGATCCGCAGGCGGCCGTGGCGCGCCGTCGACCACGTGGCGGGCGCCGGACGGCTCAACGGGATCGACCGACGGCGCCGCCCTCCTTCGCTCACGGGCTGGCTCGCGCCCCGGACCGGCCGGACGCGCTGCCCGGGCTCAGCACCTCGCCGCCAGACGACGCAGCGATGTCACCGGACTGCCTTCATGTCCTTCGCGGCGCTGTGGTCGATCCTCGTTTCGTGTGGGCGTGAGCGCGAGGTGCGCGCCCGGCATCGCTCGACTGCCGATCTGCAGATCAGGCCACGCGCCGGATTGTCAGTCGTGTGGACCCGGCGTAGCGTGGTGCTCATCGCAGTTCCTTCAACGTCGAGGGCGTCATGAGTAACCCGTCCCTGCCTCAAAACGACTCTCCCGCGGAGCAGCAGCAGCGCAAGAGCGAGCTCGCTCGGGCCCAGCAGACGTACGTCTACGACCACGACACCCGTCTATCGCCCCTCGGGGTGGCCCAGAGCGTTCCGAACGGACAGGGGTTTGCCCCCATCCTGGTGGGATCGGCGGCGCTCGTCATCCTCGATCTCGTCGGCAACGTGGTGGCCAAGGCGTCCAAGCTGGTGGGCTCCGACGGCTCGCTTCGCAGCCCGAAGGGCGCCCCGCTGGACGACGCGACGAGCGCCAGGATCCAGGGCGTCCTCCACGATCTCAAGCAGCGCCATCGGGAGCTCACCCTCGTGCTGACGCCGCTCCATGGCGAGCCCGAGCGCGCCCCCGCGCCGCCGCCGCGAGCGCCGGCGGTCGCGCTGGTCGAGGGGGTCGCGCAGAAGTTCGTCACGACGGCTGAGAACCGCGCCATGGAGAGCGTCCTCGGCGCGACGAACCTTTCCACCAAGAACGTGGGCGATATCATCAAATCACTGCTGGATACGCTGCTGAGCGCGGCGGGGAAGCTCCTGCTCGATCTGGTCGGGATGTACGGGCAGGCGACCAGCGTGTACGACTACGTCTCGGAGTTCCAGACGTTCCGCCTGCCCGAGATCGCGAGCGTCTACCAGGACGACGCGATCTTCGCCTGGATGCGGGTGGCGGGGCCGAACCCGCTCGTCCTCAAGCGCGTCGCGTCGCCGGGCGCGAGCTTCCCCGTGACCGACGCGCAATATCGCTCGGTGATGGGCGAGGGCGACTCCCTGGCGAGCGCGGGCAAGGAGGGGCGCCTCTACCTGGCCGACTACAAGGCGCTCTCGCAGCTCGTGCCCGGGACCGCGCCGGATCAGCAGAAGTACGTCGAGGCGCCGCTCGCGCTCTTCGCGGTGCCCGCCGCGGGCGCGCCGAGCCGCCTGCTCCGCCCGGTGGCCATCCAGTGCGCGCAGGCGCCGGGCGCGGCGAGCCCGATCTTCACCCCTTCGGACGGCGTGGCGTGGGAGGTGGCCAAGCTCCACGTGCAGGTCGCCGACGGGAACTTCCATGAATTGATCTCGCACCTCGGGCAGACCCACCTCGTCCTGGAGGCGTTCGCGATGGCCACCCCGCGGCAGCTCGCGCCCGAGCACCCGGTCAACGTCCTGCTCACGCCGCATTTCCAGGGCACCCTGGCGATCAACAACGCCGCCGAGGCCGATCTCATCGCCCCGGGAGGCCCGGTGGACAACCTGCTCGCCGGGACGATCGCGTCGTCCACCCAGCTCGCGGTCGACGCCGTGCTGAGCTACAGCGTCAATCAGCAATTCCTCCCGGTGGCGCTCGCCCAGCGCGGCGTCGACGACCCGAGCACCCTGCCGAGCTACCCCTACCGCGACGACGCGACGCTGCTCTGGGGCGCGATCCATACGTGGGTGTCGCGATACCTCGCGGTCTATTACACGAGCGACGCAGACGTGCTGGGCGACTACGAGCTGCAACACTGGATCGCCGAGCTGTCCTCCCCTTCGGGATGCGGCCTAAAAGACATCGGCGAGGACGGGGCGATCCGCACCGTCGCTTACCTGGCGGACCTGCTGACGCACGTGATCTTCACCGCCAGCGCCCAGCACGCGGCCGTCAACTTCCCGCAAAGCTCCCTCATGAGCTTCACCCCGGCGCTCCCGCTCGCCGCCTACGCCCCGGCGCCGAGCATCACCGCGGGCCTGCCGCCCTCGGAGATCTTCCAGCACCTGCCGCCCCTGCAGCAGGCGCTGCTCCAGATCAACGTGATGATGCTCCTCGGCGGCGTCTACTACTCGCGGCTCGGCGACTACGACCGGAACATCCCGGGGGCGTATTTCACCGACGCGCGGGTCCGCGAGCCCCTCGAGGCGTTCCAGCGCGAGCTGATGGAGATCGAGGCGACCATCGGCAAGCGCAACCTCCAGCGCTTCCCGTACGTCGTCCTCCTGCCGTCGCAGATCCCGCAGAGCATCAACATCTGACGCTGTCGCGGCGAGGCGGCGCCGCCGTCCGGGCAGGAAGGCGGGAGGAAGATCCCGATACGGCGGCTCGGCGGGGAGACCGGCTCCGCCGGACACCGCCGCTCGCCCGCTCTGGGCCCTTGCCGGTGGGGAGCGCCTCGCCCATGTTCCCGCGCGCAGGATCGCATCGCGCTGCCGAGCCCGGGGGGCCGCGGCCGCCTCTCCGCGCCGCCACCTCGTCGAGAGAACATGGACGCATCCATCCCTGGAGTCCCAGCGCCGGGCGAGATCCTCGCGGACAAGTATCGAGTCGAGCGCGTTCTCGGGCGCGGCGGCATGGGCGTGGTCCTCGCCGCGGAGCACCTGGCGCTCCGGCAGCCGGTCGCGCTGAAGCTCTTGCTCCCGAGCTGCATGCAGTCGGCCAGCGCCGTGGAGCGCTTCCTGCGCGAGGCCCGCGCGGCCGCGTCGCTCCAGGGCAGTCACGTGGTGCGCGTGCTCGACGCAGGGCTGCTCGACGCGGGCACGCCCTACCTCGTCATGGAGCGCTTGACGGGGCACGATCTCCGCGAGGTGCTCCGCCAGCGCGACCACCTCCCGATCGACGAGGCCGTCGACCTCGTTTTGCAGGCCTGCGAGGCGATCGCCGAGGCGCACGCGCGCGGGATCGTCCACCGCGACCTCAAGCCGGCGAACCTGTTCCTGGCGAGGGACGAGCGCGGGGTCGCGCTCATCAAGGTGCTCGATTTCGGCCTCTCGAAATGCGCCGCGGACGACGAGGCCTATAGCCTCACGAGCCCGAACCTGATCGCGGGCTCGATCCCGTACATGGCGCCCGAGCAGGCGCTCGGCCTGAAGTGGGCAGACGCGCGCGCCGACATCTGGGCGCTCGGCGTGGTCCTCTACGAGCTCATCACCGGGCGCCGCCCCTTCGAGGCCGGCCGGACGCCGGAGAGCCTGCTCGCGAGCCACGACGCGCCGCCGGCGGCCGTCAGCGCGTGGGGCATCGACGCGCCGGCGGGGCTCGAGAGCGCGATCCTGCGCTGCCTGGAGAAGGATCGGCACCTGCGCCCGCAGACGATCGCCGAGCTGGCCCAGGCGATCGCGCCGTTCGGGACGCCGGCGGCTCGCGCCTCGGTCGAGCGCATCCGCCGCTGCTCGCCGCCGCGCGATCTCTGCGAGCCTTCGCTCGAGCCGACGGAGCCGCTCTCGCCGGCGCGAGCAGGCCGGGCGCGCCCCGGCGACGAGGGCGCCACGGCGCTGCTGCCGCACGCGAGCGCCGCGCAGCGGACGGCGTCCGACGCGCCGCCGCGCGCGCATCGGTCGGTGAGCCCGGTCGTCACCTCGGCCGCCGGCGCGGGGGCGCCGGGCCCGCGGCTCACCGCGGACGCGAGCGCGTTCGCGCCGGCGCGTCCTCGGCGGGGGTCCTCGGCGCTCCTGGCCTTCGCGGTGGCCGCCGCCGCCGCGCTCGCCTGGGCGCTCTCGCGCATGGCGCCGCCGGAGCCGACGCCCGCCGAGATCGCCCCGGAGCGGCTCGAGAGCTTCGCGCCGCTGCCCACGGGGCCCACGCAACCGCTGGACCCGACCGCCGCAGCGCAGATCAGGCTCGGCCGCATGCTCTTTCAGGATCCGCGCCTGTCCGGGCACCACGACGTCGCCTGCACCTCGTGCCACCCGCTCGACACCTGGGGCGTGGATCGAAGGAAGCTATCGCGGGGGAGCGAGGGCCGCGAGCCCCCGCGGAACACGCTGAGCATCTACAACATCGCCGGCTATTTCGCGTTCTTGTGGGACGGCCGGCAGGGCAACCTCGTCGAGCAGGCCAAGGAGGTGCTCTTGTCCCGGAACGCGATGGCGTCGACGCCCGAGGGCATCGAGGCGGCGCTGCGCTCGTCCGAGGGATACGCGCGGGCGTTCGCGCTCGCGTTCCCCGAGCAGCGCGACGCCGTCACGTTCCACAACGTCGCGCAGGCGCTCGCGGCCTTCGAGGCCACGCTGTTCACGAGGAGCCGCTGGGACGCCTTCCTCGAGGGCGAAAAGACCGCGCTGAGCGGCGAGGAGAAGGCGGGGTTCAACGCGTTCGTCGACACCGGCTGCATCTCCTGCCACTTCGGGCCCGACATCGGCGCGACCATGTACCAGAAGGCAGGGCTCGTGAAGCCGTGGCCCAACACGAAGGACAGGGGACGATACGAGATCACGCGGCGCGGCGCCGACTGGATGGTCTTCCGTGTGCCCAGCCTGCGCAACGTGGCCCAGACAGGGCCCTATTTTCATGACGGCTCGGTCTCCTCGCTGGAGGAGGCCGTGAGGATGATGGCGAGACACCAGCTCGGGAAGGAGCTGCGCGACAGGGAGGTTTACCTCATCGTCCGCTGGCTCGGGAGCTTGACCGGCGAGATCCCCCGCGCCGACATCGAGCTCGACGAGGCGTCTCGCGCGATCGTGACGAACGCGACGAGCCGCGCGGCGCCGTGAGCGCCGGCGCCCCGGGAGGCTCGGCCTCGCCGGAAGCGCCGGAATCGCGCGTCATCGAGCGTCACGCGCCATCGAGGAACGTCACCTTGCCCGTCTCCAGGGCGTACTCGGCGCCCACGATTTGCATGCCCTCCTCGGCGCACAGCCGCTCGAGCAGGCGGCTGCCGTGCCGGAGGTGATCGCACGAGTTGCGCACGTTGGCGCGGACCGCCTCGCGCATGAGCAGGTCCCTGGGGGCGTGGCGGCCGGCGACGCTCACCACCGTCTGCACCGGGGCTCGGCAGCGCTCGACGATATCGCGGATGTTGTCGGTGAGGTCGCCGCGGCTCTCGTCCTGGAGCAGCTCGCTCAGCGTGGCGTCGATGGCGCCGCAGCGCGAGTGGCCCATCACCACGGCGAGGCGCGTCCCGAAGGCGGCGGCGGCGAACTCCACGCTGCCGACCAGCGAGGGCGCCACCACGTTGCCCGCCACCCGGATGACGAACAGATCGCCGAGCCCCTGGTTGAAGATGAGCTCGGACGGCACCCGCGAGTCCGAGCAGGAGAGGATGATGGCGAAGGGCCGCTGCCCGTCCACGAGCGCGGCCCGCGCCCGCTGGCCCAGCACCACGTGCTCGCCGCAGGCGTCGTCCACGAAGCGCCGGTTGCCCTCGGCCAGCCGCTCCAGCGCCTGACCGGCGGACAGAACGGGGGAGGCGGGCGGGTTGTTGGTGATACCCATGACGTCCGGCCACCGTGGTGAACCACGCGGCGGACGTCAATGGGCGGTCACCTGCCAGGGGGCGATCCTGGGAATCCTCGGCGCGACGGTGACCACGACCGGCGCCGCGCCGCGAGCAGCGCCGAGGAGCGGCGCGGGGCTCACCTCCCCGCGCCGCGCCGCCGCCGCGCCGCGAGCGCCGCGACGGCGGCCGCCGCCCCGAGCGCGCCCAGCGGAGCGCGCGGCGCTCCCCCGGGGATCGCGCACCCGCACCCCTCCTCCGGCGGCGCCGGCTCCCTCGCCGGATCGACCACCACGCTCACCTGGTCGGCCGCCTCCAGGATCCCGTCGCTGACCTTCACCTCGAACGCGAGCGTCGTCGCCGCGGCCACCTCGGGCGCCACGAAGGTCGCCCGCGCGCCGTCGCCCAGGAGCTCGACCGCCGGCCCCGCCGTCTGCGTCCAGGAGAACGTCAGCTCGTCCTCTTCGGGATCCGAGCTCCCCGACGCGTCGAGCGTCACCAGCTCTCCCACGGCGACCGCCTGATCCGCCCCGGCGTCGGCCGCCGGCCCTCGCTGGCAAGAGGCGGTGTCCTCGATGAGCGTCGCGAACGGCTTGTTCTTCACGCCCGCAAACCCGATGTCGTCGAGCTCCCAGCCGGTGTCGCCCGCGGCCTCGTCGGTGCCGACCCGGAACCGCACCCGCACCGTCTTTCCGGCGAACGCGGTCCCCAGATCGACCGACACCCTGTCGAGCTCGGGCCACGACGGGCTCTCGCCGACGAACGCCCTCCGCCTGGCCAGCGGATTGCCCGACTCGCTCGTGACCCTCCCGCCGTAGCCCGGATCCGCCGTCTTCGCGACGTCGACCCACGTCTCGCCGCCGTCGGCGCTGATCTCGATCACCGCGCCGTCCCAGAACGTGCCGTCGCTCGCCTCGAACTGGTGCCGGTGCGCGAACGTCAGCACGAAGCGCTCCGTCTCGCTGACCTCCAGGGGCGGCGACACCAGCGCCGCGTCGGACAGCGTCCCGAGATCGACGCCGCGCCACACGCGGTTCGGCGCGGTCCCCTCGGCGCGCGACCACACGAGCTCGCCGGAGAGCCCCTCGACGGTCCACGTCGTGCTCTGCGTCTCCACGCCGTCGACCGCCGACGACCCGGGGACCTCATCGTAGTTCACGCGGCGCACCAGGGCCTCGACCCGGGTCGGCGTGCACGCCTCGGCGCTCTTCAGCGTCAGGTCGAGCTTCAGGTCCTCGGCGGGCTTCATGTTCCGGTCGAGCTTCACCGGCACGGTCGCGGTCCCGGTCGCGAACGGCGCGATGTCGCCGAACGACACGCGCGCGCCGTCCGGGAAGGTCACCCCGCCGCCCGGCCCCTCGATCGACGCCACCGCGCCGGAGAGGGGCGCCGCGCCGCGATTGACGATCTCGATCGTGACCGTGCCCGACTCCTCCGCGTCGAGCAGCCCGTCGCGGTCGCAGGAGCCGGCGCTGTCGTCGAGCTCCGCGCGGACCAGCGCGATCTCGGGCTGGACCTTGAAGCTCTCGACCACGCCGGAGAGGCCCTGCGCGTCGACGCGCGGCGACACGGCGCACGTGCCGGCCCCGCGCCGCGCGAACGCCTCCGCCATCGCGCGGAAGTCGCCCTGATCGCTGGCGAGCGCGGCGGCCAGCACCGCGTCGCGCTGCTCGGTGTAGGTCGGGTTGGCGGGGGCGAGCTTCATGCCGGCCACCACGTAATCGCTCATCCGCCGCCGGGTCTGCTCGAACGCGCGCGGCGGGGTCAGGCCGCTGCCGTGCTGGATCAGCGCGACATAGGCCTCGAACATCATGGCCGCCCACACCTCTCCGGCGTTGTGCACCTCGGAGTTCTGCGGAGCAGAGACGTTGAGCGGGTGGTCGGGGAGGCGCTCGTCGTCCGCGATGTGCCGGAACGTCAGCCCGTTCTTGGCGAAATCGACGGAGTAGGGCGCGCGGCGGATGCCGAAGTAGCTGTCGCCGAGCGCCGCGCTCCCGTAGCTCGAGAGCGGGTAAGCGCCGTCGAGGTCGTCGCCCTCGCGCAGCGCCATGTGCAGCGCGATGAAATCCCCCCACCCCTCGCTCTGCGCGCCGCACATCTGGGTGCCGCACGCGACCAGACGGAGGTGGATGTAATGGCCCCACTCGTGCGCCACGATGGTGTTGTCGATCGTCCCGTCGCGCTCCACGCTGGGCTCTCGGGTCATCGTGATCCTGAGCGGCGCCTGCGCCCCGGCGAGCGCCGCCTTGAGCGCGCCGCCGTCCTCCAGCGAGACGCTCTGGGCGGGCGTCGTCACGTCGGGGTCGTCGCCGGCGAGCCGCGGGGCCCCGTCGCTCTCGCGGTTGTTGGCGATGATGACGCCGACCGCGCCGGCCTCCTGCGCGTTGCGCGCCTTCTCTGCGAAGGCGCACCCGCCGCGGTCGACGAGGGCGACCTTGCCGGCCACGTCGCTCGTGATCGGCCCGCACGCGTCGCCCCGGGGCGCGGCGTCGTCCTCGCCGAGGGCGAGCTCGCCGGTCACCTCGTAGCGCTGGGGGCCGAACATGGCGGTGTTCGACGCGTAATTGGCGTTCTGCGGCGTGACGCTGAGCGACCGCAGGTCCGGCCCGGTCCACAGGTACATCTGCATCCGCGGCGACGCGCCGTCGTACGTCGCGTCCATGTTCGCGTTGTCGCGGCTGCCGCCGGTCGCGTCGTCCTGCGCCTCGGCGAGGAACGGGTCTCCGTCGAGGCCGCCCCTGCCGAGGTTGTCGCGCTGGGCGTTGCCCGCGGCCTCGGTGAAGCCGGAGTCGTAATACCAGTCGTGGAGCCAGTTCGTGACGTAGAAGACCTGGGTGACGGCCGCCATGATCTGCTCGGGCGCGGCGAGCGGCTCGGCGCGCAGATCGTAGGTGTAGTCGAACGCGCCCGGCCCCGAGAGCTCCGCGCGCGTATCGCCGCTGGAGAACCCGTCGGGCGCGTTGTGATCCGCGTACGCGTCGACGTTGTTGCCGCGGGTCGAGGTCGCGTCGGCCGGCAGCCACGGGTCGGCCCGGCCGTCCGGGTTCGTGTTGAAGCCCTCGATGGAGATGAGGCTCGGCGCGATGAACCGCGGGAGATGGCCGTCGGGCCGCCCGGTCGGGTGCGGCGACATGTCCGCGAGGGGCCCGCCGAGCGGGGTGTGCTTGTCGTCGTCCTCGGTCCAGACCCGGTAATCGAAGGTCGCGGCGTGGGAGAGGTTTTCCCGGTAGAGATACCGCCCGTCGCTGGCCCCGAACACCCACGCTGTCGCGTCGGAGCTCGTGCGCTCGGCGTCGCCCGAGACGAGCTCGACGAAGTAGCCGGGCACGAGCCGGTCGGGCAGCGGGAACAGCACCTTCCTGACCCGCGCCGGCTGCGCGAAGCGCAGGCTCCCGGCGCGCTGGCGCGCGTGCGCGGTGTCCGCGAGGTCGAAGAGCCCGTATCCGCCCTTCGCCTCGCCGAGGTCGCGGAGGTCGGCCGTCTTGATGTCGATGCGGTGCGCGTCGCGCACGGCGCGGACGACCGCCTGGGCCGGCGCGCCGGCGAACGCGCGGCTGCGCTTCGACCCGGGCCGGAGGGAGCCGGCGCCGGGCGGCAGCGCGACGGCCGACGCGTGCAGGTTGCCGCCGAGGGCGACGAGCGTGAGGTCGCGCTTCATGAGCACCTTGAGCTCGCTGCGGAAGACCGGGATCCCATCGACGTCCTGGCCCAGCGTCACGAGGATGCCGCCGCGCCCGGTGTCGTGGACGTGGCGCACCACGGCCGTGTCGAGCGCGGCCTGCGGCAGGTGGTAGAGGCGCGCGTACCGCTGCACGTACCAGCGGGCGGCGGACTCGGCCGTGCTGTGGGTGGCGGCCGGCGGGCGTTGCTCCGGCGAGGTCGCCCACACGAACGTCGGCACGCCGCGCTGCGGGTCGGTCGACGCGACGACGGCGCCCGGCGCGTCGTCGCCGGCGACGCGCGCCACGCCGGGGGGCAGCGCCGGCGGCTCCCTGAAGTAGGCATCGTGATTCGGGCGCTCCCGCGCGTGGGCGAGGGGGCCGGCGAGTAGCGCGAACGACAGCGCGGTGTACCGAACTGAAACCTTCATGTTCCTCGATTCTCCGATTCCGAGGGAACGACGCCTGTTGGCCACGCGCGCGACGCCGCGCGCTGCGTCCCGGGCGCCTCGCGCCCACCCGTCGAATCCGCGACGCGGGGCACCCTAGCCGCAGCGTGGGTGCAGGGGAAGCGCGACCGCGCGCGCCCTGTCCGCAGTCGTAAGGCGCCTCTCATGCGATCTCATCGCGGCGCTTGTCAGGGCGTGAGTCCGGCGGCTCCGATCCCGGCATGGAATAAAGAGGATACCGTCGCGCTCCACTCCATCACTCCATGAATCCATGAATTGCACTCTTGGGATCGCTGCCCCGCCGTGGGGAGCATCGGCCGCGCGCGCGCGCCGTGCTCGACCGACCTGGGCAAGAGCGAAGGCTGTCGCGCCCGCCCCCCCGCCGGAGTCGGGCCGGGTGGGGGAGCTGAGGAGGGGGGACCTGGGGAGCGATGGCTCAGGAGGCCCCGGATCATGCGGTGCGTCGTCGCTGCGCGGGCTCATGCGTCGGCCATGCAACACGGGCTCGTGCGGCGTCGGCCCCGCAGCCACGGGCTCATGAGGCGTCATCCGTGCAGCGAGGACTCGAGCGTGAAGGCGGTTACGCGGTCAGGCGCGCTGCGCCCGCGCCTCGGCGGCGCGGGCGCAGCGAGCCAGCCCACGTACGCCCCTGCGGTATGACAAAGCGCTGACATGCCGCGCGGGCCGCGGAGACTATTCTCACAAAAGCCAACGTGATCCACGCCTTGCACGTCGAGACCAAGCTCGTCTCCGAAGAGCTCTGCGCTCTTCTGCGTCAGGTCGATCCCGCGGTCTTCGTCTTCCGGGACGAGCCCGAGGTGCGCGCCCGGGTCGATCGGGTGGTGTTGCGGCTAAGGGAGCTCGTCGTGGCCGCCGAGCGCGACGATGCCGGGGGCGCGCTCGATCGGCTCCGCGACCGCCTCCGCGCGTTGCTCGCGGCGGTCGAGCGCGCGACCCCGTCCGGCACGCCCTCGCCCAAGGCGGCGTGGATCGCGTTCCAGCGCGAGGTCCAGCCTGCCTACGAGTCGTTGCTGCTGACGCTGCGCGGGGTCGTCGCGGCGCCGCCGAGCGTCCGGCCGACGAACCACGCGCGCAGCCTGTGGCACGTGGGCTCGGGGCTGGCGGTGCTCGGGCTGGTCCAGCTCCTGCCCGAGCGCGGCTCGCTCGTGGCCGTGAGCGGCGCGTTCGCGGCGGCGGCGTGGTCGATGGAGATCGCGCGCCGGGTGAGCGAGCGGGTCAACGATCGGCTGATGCGGGTGTTCCGGCTCGTGGCGCACCCGCACGAGCGGTACCGGGTGAACTCGTCGACCTGGTACATGACGGCGCTGCTCTTGCTGGCGCTGTTCGGATCGCGGCTGAGCCAGTCGCTCGCCGTGGTGGTGCTCGCGGTGGCCGACCCCGCGGCGGCGCTCATCGGCCGGCGCTTCGGCCGCACGCGGCTGCGCGACGGCCGCTCGCTGGAGGGGACGCTCGCCTTCTTCGCAGCCGGCGCGCTGAGCTCCCTCGCGGTGATGTGGGCGCTCGGCCCCGCGTCGCTCTCGTCGCGGCTCCTCCTGGCCGCCGTCGCCGGCCTGGCCGGGGCGGCCACCGAGCTGTTCTCGTCGCGGATGGACGACAACTTCACGATCCCGGTCGCCGTGGCGGCCGCGGTGACCGTCGCCGGCGCGGGCTGAGCTCAGGGCACCTCGGCGCCGATCTCGACCGCGAGGTGAGCGAGGTACTGCCTCATGAACTCCGCCCGTCGCGCCCCCTCGCGACGCCCGGCGGCCGTCCTCAGGCTCTCGGCGGTCTTGAACAGCTTCACATGGAAGTGGTCGATCGCGTTCTCGCGGTCGTTCCACGGCCGCCGCTCGGCGAACGGATCCTGGGGATCGTAGAACCGCACCCCGAGCAGCCCGCCCACGGCGAAGCAGCGGGCGATCCCGATGGCCCCCAGCCCGTCGAGCCGGTCCGCGTCCTGGACGACCCTGGCCTCGAGGGTCCTCGGCTCGATGCCTGCGCTGTAGCTGTGGGCCTCGATGGCGTGGGCGATGTCCGCGAGGAAGGCCTCGGGGTACGCGACGCTCCGGAGGAAGCGCAGCGCCTCGTCGGCGGAGAGCCGCGAGGCCTGGGAGCGCCTGGGATCGTTCTTGGGGACGTTCACGAGGTCGTGCAGCCAGGCCGCGGGGACGACGACCTCCAGCCTGGCCCCTTCGTCCGCCGCGAGGGCCTTGGCCGTGGCGACCACGCGCGTGAAATGCGCCAGATCGTGGGCCGGATCCTTGCCGAGATCGGTCTGCTCGAGCTTCTTCGCGAAGAGCGCTTCCCAGTCCCTCATCCCTCGCCTCTTACTCACCGAGACGAGCGCGAGCAACATCGACGGGGAGAGCGAGGGCCTCTCGAGGCTCGCGCGGCGACTCCGCGTCAGGACGGCATCTTGCTCCGCTGATGAAGGATGAGCTGCGTCCGGTTCATCAGCTTGATCCCCGCCGCGTCGAGCTCCTCGAGCACGGCGACGCGGAGGTTGTGCATGCTCTCGTCCTCGTCCACGGCGCGGTACCAGGCCGTCAGCGTGAGGTCGAGCGAGCCGTCCTCCATGTCGGTCAAGAACACCGTCGGCGCCGGCTCCTGCGCCACGCCGCCGGCCCGCTTGGCCGCGCGCACCATGGCCGCCATCGCCGGCCCGAGGTCGCGCAGCCGGCCCTCCACGTTGACCGTGACGGCGCCGCGCAGCAGCCCTCGATCCGAGAAGTTCACGATGGGGCCGTTCGTCACCGAGGCGTTCGGGATCACGATCTTCTCGTTGTCCGTCGACACGAGCGTGGTGGTGAAGAGCCCGATATCCTCGACGATGCCCCGGTGGTCCCCGATGGCGATCTTGTCCCCGAGCTGGAAGTGCTTGAAGAAGAGGATCAGCACGCCGCTCGCGAAGTTGCTCAGGCTCCCTTGCAGCGCCAGCCCCACGGCCAGCCCGGCCGAGGCGACGACGGCCACGAGGCTCGTCGTGTGGATGCCCACCGTCTCCATCGACGCGATGAACGTCGCCGCGAGCACGACGTAGCGGAGCATCGACGCCAGGAACCGCGCCAGCGCCTGGTCCAGGTGGCTGCTGGACAGCGTCTTGACGGCGATGCGGTACGCCCACTTGCTCGCGAGCCACCCCGCGACGAGGATGACGATCGCGGTGGCGATCGCCCTGAGCGTGGCGAGGGAAGGTGTCAGTTCCTCGATGTTCATGGGGCGATGGCCGCGCGGGCGAAGCCCGGGCTACCCCGGGGCGTAGAGGATCTGTCCCTTGGGCTCAAGGCCCGTCGCGCTCCGCCCGCGCGCGGGGCCGGTCGGCAGCGCGTCAGGCCGTCGGGTGCGCCTCTGCGCCCGCGCCGCGGGGAGCCGCGGCCGCGAGCTGGTTGATCTGCACGTGCTGGCTCGGGACAGGCAGCCCCAGCTTGCCGAGCTCCTCGCGGATGACCCTGTTGGTGGCGAAGAAGACGTCGCCGTACGAGCCGCTGTGGCAGAAGGGCCGGACGGCCAGCACGGGCCCGGAGAGGTTGAACTCCAGGATCTCGACGACCGGCGCGGGCTCGCTGACCACGTTGGGGATGAGCGGGAGGCGCGCCTTGAGCCGGGCGATCGCCACCTCGTGATCCGCGCCGTGCGCGAGCTGCGCCGTGCAATCGACGCGGCGGAACGGGTTCGCGCTGAAGTTCTGGATCGTGTCGCTGAAGATCTTGGCGTTGCCCACGATGGTGCGGACGTTGTCCCCCGTGTCCAGGGCGGTCGCGAAGAGCCCGATCGAGTGCACTGCGCCCGTCACGCCGCCGGCCGTCACGACATCGCCGGTCTTGAAGGGGCGCAGGAGGATCATGAAGACGCCCGCCGCGAGGTTCGAGAGGAGCCCGGACCACGCCATGCCGATGGCGATGCCGACCGCGGCGAGCAGGCTGGCGAAGGTGGTCGTCTCGACGCCGAAGACGCTGAGCACCGCGATGATGAGCAGGATGTTCAGCAGCACGGACACCGCCGACTCCAGATAATGCGCCAGCGTGACGTCGAGCTTCTTCAGCGCGGAGCTGCGCTGCATGACCGAGAGGACCCCCCGGATGATCATCCGGCCGATGACCCAGACCAGGATCGCGCCCACGATCTTCGTGCCGACGCTCACCCCGAGCGCGACCCCCATGTCCATGTATCGCTGAACTCTCTCGTCCATCTCAAGCCTCCTGGCGACGTGCGCGCCGCTCGCGGGGCGCCCTGTGCAAGGCGCGTGCGCGCCTCGTCGTGATAGAGCTTCCCCCGGCGGGCAGCTCTATCACGCCACGAGGCCGGTCCGCGAGAGGGGCGGCAGAGATCTTCGAGCATCAGCCCTGCGGCCTGCACACCTCAGCGGGCCGCAGGGCGGCGCCCGGCCGCGCCTCGAGGCGCCGGCGCGCCCTCCTCGCGCGCCGCGTCCGCAGGTCCTGCCGGGCGCGCGCACGGTCGCTCGCATCTGCGGTCAGGATGTGGCTCGCATCTGCGATCAGGAGGCCGAGATCGGCGCCACGGACCCGCTGGGCCCTACGTCGCCTGCGGCTCCACGTCGGCGCAGCAGCGGAAGCCGACCTCGTAGCCGTAGTCGTCTTCCTTGTGAAAGGTCGTCATCGGGCGGCACTGGCTCCGGATCGGACCCCACCACCCGCCCTTGAGACCGCTGCGGTAGGGGGCCTTCTGGTCGGTGCGCACCACCCACTCGTTGACGTTGCCGTTCAGATCGAAGACGCCTGCCCACGAGGCGCACTCCGCGCGCGAGCCGGCCGGCTCGCGGCCGTCCAGGCGCGCCAGCTCGGCGGCGCATCGCTCGTTCTGCATGCAGGCCTCGTGGTGGAGCAGCCGCTGCGAGTGGTCCGGAAAGCGGTACTCCCGGTCCTGATTGCACGTCTCGGCGTTCCGCTCGTAGCCGTAGACGTAAGGCAGCGCCTCGGGGCCCTCGCAGGCGAAGTTGAACTCGGCCTCGGTGCACAGCCGCTTGCCCTGCGCCTCGCAGAGATCGGCGGCCTGCTCCCACGAGGTCAGGGTGCGCGGCAGCTCGCCCGGGACGTTCGGGTACTCGTACCGGTCCATGCAGAACGAGAGGCTCTCGTTCTTCTTGGCGACGCACCGCGACGGCTCGCGGAAACGCAGGCACCGGGCGGCCACGCCCGGCTCGCCGTGGCGCTTCGTCCACTCGGGGTGGTATTCGAGGCATTCTTGCACCACCGCGGGGCAATACTCGCCTTCCACCCGCACCATACCGCCGGGGCAGCCCTCGGTCCTTCCGGGCAGGGTGACCGGCGCCTCGATCGCCGGGATTTCGTCCGTCGTGGGCTCGTCCAGCGGCCCGTCGGTCTCGATCTCCGGCGACGCGACAAGCGGGGGCTCGGACTGCGGGGGTTCGGACGGCGGGAGCTCGGACTGCGGGGGTTCGGACATCCCCCCGGAAAGCTCGCGAATCTCGCCGTTTCGAGCGTCCCTTCCCTCCGTGTCCGGGTGACTGCTGCAGCCAGAGGCCGCAACGCCAAGCAGTGTCAGTAGTACCGTGATGCCCTGGGTTCGCACGATGACCTCTTCCCACGTTTGCCTACATCGACGCACATGCGTGGGCCAAGACTTGTACCGAGCTCGCCTTGTTCGTCCCGCGAGCGTCGGGAGCCGGGTGGAGAGATTGCAAAATCCCGGCCTGCTGCCGTGCCCGGCGGATCGCGGGCCACGCGGCTGCGCGGCCCGTCGTCGACCCGCGGTGTGGCCGCCAGGACGGCCCGAATGGCCGCCCGGACGGCCGGGATGGCCGGCCAGCGCGCGGCCATCTCGGCACACCGTCTTGCGCGCGACATGCGCGCCCCACGTCAGTTTTGCGGGGTTGGATGGCCGCGGGCGCGTCGCCGCGCCCACGGTCGGTCTGCGGTCCTCGGGCGGCGCGAGCGGCGGCGCCGCGGCGGGACGATCATCGACGCCCGCCGCGCGCCGGGGCGGGGCCCGCCGGACGGCCGGTGCCCGCGCCGGCGCGGCGGCCGGCGGTCTCCCGGAATGCCCGCGGGCGAGCGCTCAGCGCCGGCGCCGTCGCGAGGCCAGCGCGCCGAGCACGCCGAGGAGCATGACCCCCCCGAGGTCGGCCGAGCGGCCGTTCGTCGAGCACGAGCACCCGGCGTCGCCGCCGGACTCCCCGTCGTCGCCCGTCGGCGTGTCGTCGGGCGACGAGCCTCCGCCGCCCACGCCGCTGCTCGAGGCGCTGCTCGAGGCGGCCGACGAGCTCGACGTCGCGCTCGTGGTCGATCCGCCGCCGGCCGAGGAGGTCGACGTGCTGCTCGCGCTCGCGCCGCCGTCGCCGCCGCCTTCGCCGCCGCCACCGCCGCCGCCCCCGTCGACGCCGGCGCACTCGGTGGAGCACTCCGCCGAGCACTCGCCGCAGATGCACTCGATGATACGGACGTAGATGCTGGCGCCCTCCGCATGATCGTCCACGCAGCGCTGCGCGCACGCGTCGTCCGCGCACTCGGAGTAACAGCCGGCGAACTCCCGGCACGGGCGCGACGCGCCGCAGGCGTCGTACCGCGCCCTGCACACGCCCGCGAGCGAGTCGTTGGAGCAGCTGTTGCATTCGTTGCCGCCGCCGCTCGTGGCGCTCGCGGAGCTCGCGGCCGTGGTCCCGCCGATGGGGTACAGGGCGCACACGCCCTCGATGTCGTCGTCCTCGAGGGAGCGGATCGACGCGCCAGCGACGTAGTACGCGGTCATCGTCGCGCCCCGCGCGTCGGAGTGGCCGAGGCCCAGGAAGTGTCCCTCTTCGTGCGTGGCGATCGACTGCGTGTCGACACATCCGTCGTTGCCGGTGTCGTTCCAGCAGAACCCGACGTTGTTGAAGACCATGTCGGCGTCCACGATGGCGTTGCCGAAACCCCAGGCCGGCGTCGTGACGCCGATGACCGAGTTGACGTCGCCGAGCGATGCCGGCCAGGAGTCGCTGATCCAGTGGAACACGCTCTTGCCGTCTCTGTGGTCGTAATGATCGGTGGTGTCGCCGAGGAGGGTGACCCCCCACTCCGTACACCCCACGTTCGACCACGCCTCGAACCCGGCCTGGATCCGGGAGACCGCGATGCCGGCGATCTGGCGCGGGATCGTCGACTGGTTGATGTAGTAGCCGACGGGCAGCTGGCCCCAGCGGGGGGTGCTGGAGTCGAGCGGCGTCCACGCGGCGGCCTCGCCAGCGGCGGCGAGGGACGAGAGGGCGCCGAGGGCGGCGGCGAGGGCGACGCGGCGCCTCACCTCACTTCACTCCCGCGAGGCGGACCACGTCCGTCATGAGGCTCTCGACGGGCTCGATCTCCTCGGCGGGCGTGTGCGTGGGCACGAGCGCGCCGCCGTTCCGCCGGACGAGGTGCAGCCCCTCGAGGCTGCGCCGCGCCAGGCCCTTCGTGTCCACGTGATAGACGGACATCGCGAGCGCCGTGAAGTGCCATCGCCCCTTGTCGCCGGGGCGCAGGAAGACCACCGCGTCCTCGCCCTGCGAGAGGCTGGCGTCGCCGAGCACGCGCTGTGTCTTGCCGTTGTAGGTCCCGCCGATCTGCTCCAGCAGGATCACCTTCGGACCCCCGCTGTCCGCGCCGCCCTTGAGCGGCTGAGTGACCCTGAGCTCGGTGCGGGTCACGATCGATCTCCCGTCCTCGGACTCCGTCGTGTAGGACTTGCCGACGGTCACGCGCGCGACGGTCGCCGACTTGCGCACGAGCTCCTCGCGCGAGAGCAGGACGGCCGTCGTCGCGTCGGCGGGCGCGCCGAGGCAGAGCAGAGCGGCGGCCGCGGACAGGGAGAGCACTGCGTTCACGCTTCTCTTCATGTCGATGACTCCTTAAGACCGTTTGTTCTATCCTGAAGCGCGCGCGGCGGCTATACGGGATCAGGACGGAGTTCGTGCTCTCCGTGCTGCGGTGCAGTACATCTGTCGTGGAGACGGAACATCGCGCGATCGGATGGCGTCATGCCGTCATCTCGGCCCGTCATCGCGCCCGTCATCTGCGCGGTTGCTCACCTCCCGTGGTGGGTGGGCCGAAATTTGTGCGGTGCCTGTGACGAGCAGCTCGTCCTCGAGGGCGAGCTCGTCATGTCGCTGCGCGAAGGGAGGGAGATCGTCATCGCGCCCGGGAGCGGCTCGGGCCGCGCATCGTCGGGCCCGCGGCCGGGCAGCCAGCCCTAGGGCGCGAGCGACAGGTCGCGCACGTAGTCGGCGAGCGCCCGCTCCGCGCTGGCCACCGCCTCCCGCGCGCCCGGGAGCTTCGCCGATACCGCGGCGATCCGGTCTTCCTGCTCGCTCAGCGCCCTGAGGTACCGCTCCTGGAGCGCGCTCCCCGCGGGCACGACCTTGAGGTTCTCGCGCACGCGCTCCTGCTCGCCGCGCAGCGCCGCGAGCTCGGCCTCCAGCGCCGAGAGCGCGCGCCGCTGGGCTTCGACCGCCGCCCTGAGCTCCGCGATCCGCTTGAACACGGCGCGCAGCGCCTCGGGGATCTCGCGCGAGGACAGGTACACCTCGATCTGCTCGCTGGTGAGGCTCGTGAGCGCGATCGTGTGCGAGACGGGGTGCTCCAGCGCGACCGTGAGCCGCGCCGTCTCGCCCGCGGCCACCTCCCGCCGGATGCGGTAGCGGTCGCGCGTCGTCTCGACGCCCTCCTTGGGCTCGGCGAGCTCCCAGCCGGCGAGGCGCGGGTGCTCGATGAGCACGACGCGCGGCTCGCGCGCGGCGCCCACGATCGTGTAGACCGTCACCTTGCGGGCGGTCCGGACGAGCTCGAGCATGCCGCCCTGGATCCTCGCGCGGGAGATCGCCTCCTCGGCCCGCTCCTCGCGGTCGATGCGCACCTTCAGGTCCACGGCGAAGCTCACGAGCCGCGACTCGCCCGGCGGCAGCGCCGCGAGCCGGGCGTCGCCCACGTAGGTGACGACCCCCCCGGCGGAGCGCTCGTAGACCGTCATCGCGCCTGGCGGCAGGCTCGTGTCGCCGTCGTTCCGCAGCCGCACCGAGGCGAGCGGCCGGTGCGCGCTCGCCTCCCGCTGGTAGAGCCCCACGCGCTCCGCCGGGATCTCGCGCTCGACGATCGGGAGGAGCGCCGTCTGCCCGCTCGCGATCGTGAGGGGCGCCGGGAAGTGGAACACGACCTGCGTCGCCGCCTCCTTGCGCTCCGGCGCGCGATCCTGGGCCTTCTCCTCGACCACGCCCTTCTCGGCGGGCGCGGGGGCCCCGGCGGGGCCCGCGAGGCCCTGGTAGCCCGCGTGCCGCGCCGCCCTGGCCGCGAGCGCCGCGGCGCCATCGTCGAGCCGCGGCAACACGCGCTCGGCGACGTCGACGGGCACCTCCGGGCGGGACACGTAGTAGATCTCGTAGAGCGCCTGGCGGAACGTCACCGGGTTGCCCGACACCAGGGTGAAATCCACGTTCTCCCAGTCGCCGCCGCTCTGGTTCTCCACGATGGCCCACCCGGAGAGCGCGCCGGTCTTCGCCTGCGCGTCCTCTGGCACGGTGAGCCGATACGAGGTCTTCCAGAGCGGCACCTCGATGACGTAGGCCACCCGGACCACCCGCTCGCCCTCGCCGGCCGTGCGCACGACGAGCTCGCGGCGGTTGCGCTCGCGTCGGGTCGAGAGCCCGAGCAGCGCCGCGCCGACCTGCTGCCGCAGCCGCTCCTCGGCGAGCTCCACGCTCTCGAGCTCCTCCAGGACGACCTGCTTCAGCGCGCCGCCCGACATCAGCGCGAGCCGGTGCCGGTTCTCCGAGCCGCCGCCCGGCAGCGCCACCTGCGCCGCCGTGACCGCGACGATCCGCCCGGCGACGATCCCCTCGGGCCCGCGGGTCCGCACCTCGGCGCCGCGCAGGGCGTTCAGCAGGGCGGCCTCGGACTCCAGCGCTCCCTCGTCGAACGGGAGCTCGCGGAACAGGTCCCGCAGCGGCTCCCTCCCGGGAAGCGTGATGTTCCCGGTCACGCCGCGATCGTCATAGACGACGATGCTCTTCAGGACATCGTCGACCTGATCGAGCCGCACCTCGAGCCGGAGCTCGGCGTCGCCGCGCACGCGCGCCTCGTACTCGAAATAGCCGACGCCGCCGGTCGAGAGCACGACCCGGCGCAGCGAGAGCGCGCCCTCCGTCGTCCCCGGCCGGGCAACACCGGTCGCGTCGGCCGCCAGCGTCGCTGTCGTCCACAAGTGATGATCCATCGTCGCCTCCCCCGGCCGAGGCGTGCGATGGCCCCGCCGTGGAAGTTCATAACGCCCCTCCCCAGGGCGTCAACGACGGGCGAAGGGGGGGAGTCCGCGCGCCGCCCCCGGCGCCCGTCAACCGCGGCCGGAGGCCTCGATCCGCTTCACGACGGCGAGCGCCTCCTCGACGTGCCTCGCCGCGCGGAGCTGGGAAGAAAAGACATGTCGAACGACCCCCTCGCGATCGATGACGAACGTCACGCGGCCCGGCAGGAGCCCCAAGAGCGGCTTGACGCCGTAGCGCGCCGCGATCTGCCCGCCGGGGTCGCTGAGCAGCGTCATGGGCAGGCGGTGCTTCTGCGCGAACTGCTCGTGGGAGCCCTCCGAGTCGGCGCTCACCCCGATGACCTCGGCGCCGGCCTCGGCGAACGCGTCGTAACGATCGCGGAAAGCGCACGACTCCGCGGTGCAAATGGGGGTGTCGTCCTTGGGATAGAAAAAGAGGACGACGGCCTTCTTGCCCCGGAAATCCGAGAGCTTCACCGCCTCTCGCTTCTGCGACTGCAGGGTGAAGTCAGGGGCGATCTCACCGACGGACAGGGTGGCGGGGCCGAGCATGGCGGTCCTCTACCCGATGCGCCGCGCCGCGTCCAAGGCCGCGGGGCCGCGCGGAGACCCGCCGGCGACGCGCGCGGCGGCGGCTCCTCGCTCCGGAGCTTCTTCGTGATCTCCCGGCAGGCGCCCGGCCGGGGGGCTCGGCATCTCCCCGGGGACGGTGCCCGCGCCCGCCCGCGCCCGCCCGCGCCCCGGAGCGCTCGAGCGGGCGGCGGCCCCGAAGGCGGGCAGCGCGCGCCGGACACCGGCCGCGGGCGGCCGATGGGCTACCCTGGGCGCCCCATGGCCACCACGTTCGCTGCGCTCATCTTTCGACCCGCCGAGATCCCGGACCGCGCGCTGTCCCAGGGCTTTGCCGTGGCGCTCGGCGGCTGGGACGTCGCCTCGCCGCGCCTGTTCGTCGCGCCGCTCCCGGGCGTGCCCGGCTACGCCGCCGCGTACTACTCGAGCGGCGAGCCCGCGGGCGGCGGCGACGAGCTCGACCACCTCTCCGAGCTCTTCGAGGACGAGCTCTCCCCGCCCGTCGCCGTGCTCGACGCGGCCGAAGGGCTCGGCCACGCGGGCGCGACGATCTTCGCGCTCGTGTTCTCGGAGGAGGTCGTCCACGACGACGGCTGGCGCTTCGAGGCGAGCGGGTTCGTCCGCCACTTCGTGCGGGAAGGGGAGGACGGCCTCGAGGCGGGCGTGGAGACGCCCGACCGGAGCGACCTCGTCGCCATCGACGTCGACCTGCCGGAGACCGCGACCGCCCAGGAGGAGCGCGACGCGACGGATCGCGCGATCCGGCCGCACCGCGGCTCCACGTTCCTCGCGGCCGAGCTGGGGGCGCCGGTGCTCGGCGCGCTCATGGGCGGCCTCTTCGCGCCCGATCGCCGGGTCGCCGTGCACCTCGTCGAGCCGGGGCCGGGGTCGATCGCCGCCGAGGTGAAGCGGCTCAACCGGGTGCTCCGGCGCGAGGACGGCCGCGGCGCGAAGGCGGAGCCCCCGCCGCCCGTCCGCGGCGTCGCCCCGCCGGCGACGTACGCGGCGTTCGCGCGCGCCTACGACTGGGCCGATCCGGCGGATCCGGAGGATCTCTACCGGGAGCTCGCGCTCGGCGCCGTCGAGGGCACGCTGCGCTTCCTGCGCGAGGACGAGCTCCGCGGCCACGAGCGCGAGCCCGGCTGGGACGCGGCGGCGGCGCGGCAGCTCTACCCGATCGCGCGGCTGTCGGGCTCGGCGCTCGGCGGCGGCGCGGCCCAGCGGGCGATCGTCGCGCTCGGGGCCGACGGCGAAGCGCTCTGGGTCGTCCGCGGCGGCACGAGCGCGGCGCCCGCCGGTCCGACGTTCGGCGAGCTCCTGCGCTACCTCTCGCTGGGCTGGTCGCGCCGGAGCGACGCGGAGGAAGACCTCATCGGGGCGCTGATGCTGCGCGCGCGCCTCAGGTCCCTCGGGGGCTGAGCCGACGCGCGGGCGGCCGGGCGTCCGGCGTTGAACGGTCGAACAGGACGGCGGGAGAACGATGTCGTCGCCGATTCACCACCTCCCGGTGAGGCGCTTCGCTACGCGCGTTTCCATTCAATGGATGATAGGTCGTGCGCCTGAGCCCGCAGCCCTGGGCGTGGGGCGCTTTGCCACGCGAATTTCTAGTGAAACGATGGTGAGGATCGCCGCGCCCCGCCCCTGCAGCGTGGGGCGCCTCGGCGCGTGTGCTCGCGCCGATCAGAGATAGCTGTCGTATGCCTGGCGCCCGGTGATGGCGGGGCGGACCGGGTACATGCTGGGGTCGTCGAGGACCATGTGGAGCACGCCCACGTCCCGTTCGCCGTGGGCGAATACGCTCACGAGGATCCCGCCCTGCTTGACGCCCTTTTCGTAGCGTTCCGCCCAGTGCTTCGGGACGCCTGCGGAGATGAGGATCTCGCGCAGTCCGCCGGTGATCCCGGCGCCGACCGCGGTCGCCACCACGGCGGCGAGCGGGCCGGCCACCACGAATCCGAGGTCGGGAACCACGGCGCTCATCGCGATGGCGGCGCCGAATGTGTGCGCCGGCGGGGTTCCGTCCGGAACCCTGAAGCACCTGTGGCGCGTGGCGTCGGTCATCAGCAGGCTGACGTCCTGTCGCGTGTAGCCGCAGTCGATGATGCGTTCCGCCGCGGCTTCCGCCTCGTCGCGCGTCTGCACCAGGCCAATTACGAGCTTCGCCATGAGAGACCTCCTTCGCGTGAGCGCGTCCCCGCTCCGGGCCCCCACGGGGGATACCGCACGGACCATGCCAATTCGGAATTCTCACGCAGCCGTGCGATCGCTTCGATATTCGCCGCCCCTGGACCCCGGCCGAGCGAGGCGGGATGTCGCACTGGGCCCGCCGTGCCTCGCCTTCTGATGGCAACTTTCGCCTGCGTTGCGCGGTATTCCACGTTTGAAAGCGAACTGCGCAAGAAGGCCGTGACAGGAGGTCTCGTCCGGACGGTCTGGCCGCGCGCGCCGGCGTTTACGGAACGCCTGGGGCGGCTGGAGCGCGGCAGCGAGGAGGTCGCCTCAGAAGCCGATCGTGTCCTCGAGCGGCGCAGGCGGCGGCTTCGTCGCCGGGCGGCCCGTGGTCGCGGCCCGGCCGCGGCCGTCCGCGGTGACGCGCGGCGCTGCGGTCGCGCCCGGCTTTCCGGCCGCTGTCGCGCCCGTCCGAGGTCCTGCCGCGGCCGGCTGGGGCGCCTGGGGGCCCGCCGCGGCCGGCTGGGCCGCCTGGGCGCTCGCCGCGGCCTCGGCCGTGTCCGCCTTCGCGGGCTCGACCATGGCTTCCGCCGCGGGCTCCGCCGGCGCGATCGGCCCCGGCGCCACGGCGCCGCCCTGCGCAGCGGGCCCAGCCGGCTGCGCTGCGCCGGACGCCGCCTGCCGGGGCGCCAGGTCGGCCGAGGGCGAAGGCTCCTCCACGCTGGACGACGGCCTCGCCACCAGGAACACGACCACCGACAGGGCCGCCCCCACGGCGAGCGCCCCCGCCAGGATGGCCGGCGCCCATTTGCGGGGCCCGTCCGTCCCCGAGGTCGCCATGCCGGCGAGCGTCCGCCCCGGCGTGCCCGTGCTCGACAGCCGCGCGCCCGGCGCCGACGACGGCATGCCGGTGGTCGACAGCCGCGCGCCCGGCGAAGGCGGCACCGGCGCCCCGAACAGCACCGGCTGCGACCCGCTCCCGGGCGCGCCCCCGTGGCTCGCCCGGTCCCCGCTGGACGACGGCTCGCTCGTGAACGGCGTGCGCGCGAGGCCGAGGACCGCGTGCTCCAGCGCCTCCGCCATCTGCCGCGCCGACGCGAAGCGCGCCGCCGGGTCGAGCGCCAGCGCCCGCTTCATCCAGGCGTCGATCGCCGGCGAGAGCTCCGGCCGGATCGCGCTCGGCGGCGTGAAGATCCCGGTGTGGAGCACGACCGAGAGCGCGCCCAGCGTCTCGCCCCGGAACGGCACCTGCGCGGTGAGCGCGTGGTAGGCGACCACCGCGAGACCCCAGAGATCCGCGCGGAAATCGACGTGCTTCGCGCTGAGCAGCTGCTCGGGGCTCATGTAGAGCGGCGTGCCGAGCATGCTCCCGGTCGACGTCATGCCGAGATCGCCCTGCGGCGCGCCCTGGACCCGCTTCGCCACCCCGAAATCGACCACCTTCACGAACAGCTCGCCCTCGACGTCGAGCAGGAAGATGTTGTCCGGCTTGACGTCGCGGTGGACGATCCCGAGCTGGTGCGCCCGCCCGAGCGCCTTCGCCGTCTGCGCCACGATCGCCGCGACCTCGACCGGCGGCAGCGCGCCCAGCCGCTGCATGCGGCTCTTCAGGTCCTCCCCCTCGAGCAGCTCCATCACGATGTACGGCACGCCGTCCGGCGTGACCCCGTGATCGAAGACCTGCGCGACGTGCGGGCTCTTGATCTGCGCGGCCGCCATCGCCTCCCGCCGGAAGCGCTCGACGAAGCCGCTCTGGTCCGCGTAGGCCGGCGACATGAACTTCACCGCCACCTGCGTCCCGAGCGCGAGGTGATCGGCCACCCACACGCTCCCCATCGCCCCCTTGCCGAGCTCCCGCGCCAGCCTGAGCGTGCTCGTCACCTGCTGTCCGGGGTTCATCGGGGGGTGCCTCTCCAATCCGCCGAGCCGCCGAGCCGCCGACCGAGAAGGCGTCCTGTGCGCGCAGCGCGGTCCTCCGGGCGTCTACGCGCACAGCGTACAACAAACACCCCGAACCGTCACCACCGAGCGCGTAGGCCGCGGACGTGGCAGGTGCTCTCGGATAAGCTCTCGCCATATGCGCGAGGGCACGCTGGTCGCAGGCCGGTTCGAGGTGCACCGCCTTGCCGGCGCCGGCGGGATGGGCACGGTCTACCGGGCGACCGACCAGCTCACCGGCCGGCCCGTGGCGCTCAAGGTCGCGCCCCCGGAGCTCGCGGCCCGCTTCCGGCGCGAGGCGCGCCTGCTCGAGGCCGTGCAGCACCCGCTCATCGTCCAGCACATCGCCCACGGCACGAGCGACGACGGCGCCCTGTGGCTCGCGATGGAGTGGCTCGACGGCGTCACGCTCGACGCGCGCCTCGGCGAGGGGCCGCTCCCCGTCGCCGACGCGCTGCTCGTCGCCCACCAGATCGCCGACGCGCTCGCCGCCGTGCACGCGCTCGGGATCACGCACCGCGACCTCAAGCCGAGCAACGTGCTCCTCCGCGACGGCAGGGTCGACGGCGTCGTCCTGCTCGACTTCGGCGTCGCGCGGGCGGCGGCGTCGACCACCCTCGTCACGGAGGCCAGCTCGCTCGTCGGCTCGCTCGGCTACGTCGCGCCCGAGCAGGCGCGCGGCGACGCCGAGGTCGACGCGCGCGCCGACGTCTTCGCGCTCGGGGTGCTGCTCTTCGAGAGCCTCGCCGGGCAGCGCCCCTTCGCGGCCGACGACCCGCTCGCCGAGATGTGCCGCATCCTCCTCGAGGAGGCGCCGCGCCTCGCCGATCGGCGCCCCGACGTGCCGCCGGCCATCGACGAGCTCGTCGCGCGCCTCCTGGCGAAGGACCCGTCCGCCCGCCCCGCGGACGGCCGCGCGGCCGCGGCCGCGCTCGCGGAGACGCGCGCCCTGCTCGCGCACGCGCCCGGCGAGGGCGGGGACGGCGCGCCGGCGTCGGTCACGGGCGACGAGCGGCGGCTCATCAGCGTCGTCCTCGTCGACCTGGGCGTCGCGGACCCCGAGCCGGCGAGCGATCGCGGCGTCGAGCGCGTCGTCGCGGACGTCGCCGAGGCGTTCGGCGGCGATCGGGTGCGGCTCGCGGGCGGCACGCGGATGGTGCTCCTGTCCTCGCAGACCGACGAGGCGTTCACCGGCCGCGGCGGCTCGGGCACGATGGTCGCCTTCGACCTCGCGGCGCGCGCCGCGCAGTGCGCCCTCGCGATGAAGGCGCGCCTGCCCGGGCGCCCGGTCGCGCTCGCCACCGGCCGGGCGCAGGTGGGCGAGCGCCTGCCCGCGGGCGACGTGATCGACCGCGCGGTCGCGTGCCTGCGCGAGGCCGGGGTCGACGTGCGCATCGACGAGGTCACGGCGGGGCTCGCGGCCCCGCGCTTCGAGGTGATCGGCGACGGCCCCTCGTTCCTGCTGAAGGGCGAGCGCGACGGCACGGAGCCGGAGCGCACGCTCCTCGGCCGCGTCACCGCGTTCGTCGGGCGCGACCGCGAGCTCGCGATGCTGCGCGGCCTCTACGAGCAGAGCGCCGACGAGCCCGTGGCGCGCGCCGCGCTGGTGCTCGGCGAGGCGGGCATCGGCAAGACGCGCCTGCGCTGCGAGCTCGTCCGCGCCGTGCGCGAGGCCGACGCGCGCGCGTCGGTCTACGTGGCGCGCGGCGACCCGATCGGCGCGGGGGCGCCGTTCGGCATGCTGGGCGAGATCGTCCTCGCGGCCGCGGGCTGCCTGCCCGGCGAGGCGATCGAGGCGCGGCGCGGCAAGATCCGCGAGCACGTCGCGCGCGCCGTGCCCGCCGCGGAGGCGCGGCGCATCGCGTTCTTCCTCGGCGAGATCGCGGGCTCGCCGTTCGACGATCCGGATCCCGAGCTCGACGCCGCGCGGGGGGACGCGGTCTTCCTGGGCGAGCAGGCGCGCCGCGCCGTGCTCGACTGGCTCGCCGCGCGGTGCGCCGAGGGGCCGGTCGTGGCGGTGCTCGAGGACATGCACTGGAGCGATCACGCCTCGGTGTCGGTGCTGGACGAGGCGCTCCTCTCGCTCGCGGATCGCCCGCTGCTCGTGCTCGGCTTCGCGCGCCACAGCGTGATGGAGACGTTCCCCGGGCTGTGGGCGGCGCGCGGCGTGCAGCACATCAAGCTCGGCGCGCTGAGCCCGCGGGCGGCCGAGCGGCTCGTCCGCAGCGTGTTCGGCGACGAGCTCGCGCCGTCCGAGGTGGCGCGGCTCGTCGAGCACGCGGACGGCCACCCGTTCTTCCTCGAGGAGCTGATGCGCGCGCGGGCCGAGGGCCGGAGCGACCTGCCGCCCACGGTGGTGGCGCTGATGCACACGCGGATCGAGGCGCTGCCGGCCGAGGCGAGGCGCACGCTGCGCGCGGCGAGCCTGTTCGGCGGGAGCTTCTGGCCCGACGGGGTGCGGCAGCTGCTCGGCGCCGGCACGTCGGCCGAGGCGCTCGATCGCTGGTTGAAGGGCCTGCTCTCGGAGGAGCTCGTCGCCCGGCGGGGCGTGTCGCGCTACCCGGGGCACGAGGAGCTCACGTTCCGTCACGGCCTCGTGCGCGACGCCGCCTACGGGATGCTCACCGACGGCGATCGCGCCGCCGGCCACCGCGCGGCCGCGCGCTGGCTGCGCTCGGTGGGCGAGACCGACGAGCGGGTCCTGGCCGAGCACGTCGAGCGCGGCGGCGAGCCCGAGCGCGAAGCCGGCGAGGCGCTCGCCCGCGGCCCGGCGTGAGGGCGGCAGGGAACCAGGGAACCAGGGAACCAGGGAACCAGAGAGGCAGAGAAGCAGAGAAAAGCGCGCAATGCGCGACAGTGCATCACGCGACGGCGGCGCGTAACGTAAAATGGCCGGGTTGATGGATTTCCATTGACGTGATACCTGGCCGTCCAGAGTATCGATCATGGAGTCGTCTGGTCTGGGCACTGTCGGTCCCTACGAGCTGCTGCTGCAGCTGGCCGTGGGCGGCATGGCCGAGGTCTTCATCGCCCGTCGCGCCCGGGCGGCGGGTCCGGGCGGCGGGGGAGAGGGCGGCGCGGCCGCCCCGCGCGAGCCGCTCGTCGCGGTGAAGCGAATCCGCGCCGATCTGCGGTCCGAATCGGGGTATGCGGCGATGCTCTTCGACGAGGCGGGCATCGCGTCGCGCATCGCGAGCCCGAATTTCGTGCCGATCCTCGATTGCGGTCTCGACGAGGGGGGCGCGCCCTACATCGTGATGGAGCTCGTGGTGGGGGTGACCCTGAAGCACCTCACGCGGCCGCCGGAGATGATCGAGATCGGCGACGCGCTCGAGCTCATCGCGCAGGCGGCCGACGGGCTGCACGCGGCGCACGAGGCGCGCGACAGCTCCGGGGAGCTGCTCCAGGTGATCCACCGGGACATCTCGCCGTCGAACGTCCTCGTCGGCGTGGACGGGCGGGCGTCCATCTGCGATCTCGGGCTCGCGTACGCCCTGCGCCGCACGACCCGGACGAAGACCGGGACGGTGAAGGGGAAGCTGAGCTACCTCTCGCCCGAGCAGGCGCACGCGCGGCCGCTGGATCGGCGCTCGGACGTGTTCTCCCTCGGGGTCGTGGCGTGGGAGGTGCTTGCGGGCAGGCGGCTGTTCATCGGCAGCAGCATGCTGTCGATCCTGCACGCCGTGCTGGAGCGCGAGGTGCCGCCGCTCTCGAGCGAGCGCGAGGGCGTGGGGCCGGCGGTCACGGCCGCCGTGGCGCGGGCGGTCGAGCGCGATCGCGACGCGCGCTGGCCGACGGCGGCGGATTTCGCGCGGGCGCTGCGCGACGCGGCCGAGGGCGAGGGGCACGCGGCGTCGCGCGCGGCCATCGGCGCGCGGGTCGCCGCGATCCTCCCGGAGCCGCTGCGGCCGCTGCCGCCGTATTACGGGCCGGGCGGGCCGGTCGTCACGCCGGAGATCGTCGCCACGCTGCGCTCGATGCACGAGGCGGGGGTGGTCGGCGAGGGGGACCCGAGCGTCCTGATGCCGCGGGGGCGCTCGCGCGGCTGAGCGACGCGCACGCAGGGGCGCGCGCCCGTCCGGGAGGATAGGATGTCCGGGGATGGAGCCCGTCTTCTTCCTGATGATCATCTCGGGAATCGCGGGGCTCGCGAGGTGCTTCGCGGGGGCGCGGGGGGAGGCGAGGCGGGCAGCCGAGGTCCGCTGGCGGCTCGCCCGGCCCATCTGGCAGCGCGCCGCGGCCCTCGTCGGGGGGCAGTTCAGGTCGGGCCCGAGCCAGTCGGGCGACCCGCGGATGCAGATCTCCGTCGTGCTCGAGAACGTCGCGCTGCTCGTCGACCACGACATCGATCACGACGACGTGCTCGCCGTGCGCTACCGCACGCGCATCACGAGCACCGCGCGGAACCCGTCGGGCCTCAGGCTCCGGGTCAACGATCAGCGGCTCGGCGGCGCAAGCGGCGGGGCCTTCCGGGCGAGGCGCGTGGACGTCGGCGATCGGGCCGAGGACGGCGCCTTCGTCGTGAAGGCGAGCAGCGCGACGCTCGCGCGCTGGTGGCTCACCCCGGAGCTGCGCGCGGCGCTCCGCGCGGCCACGGACTACCAGGTCACGCTCGAGTCGCACCGGCTGACCGCGATCCGCGCCGGGCTGGAGGACGACGCCGAGAAGCTCGCGAGCGCCATCCGCGCCGCCGCGCTCCTCGCCGGCCGCGGGCGGGCGCTGACGAAGGAGCTGCGGGCGCTGGCGCACGAGCTCGGCGGGCGCCTCTCGCCCGGCGCCGGCTCCATCTCGTCCGAGGGCGAGGTGACCATCGAGCTAGAGCACCGCGGCCGGCGCGTGATCGTCGAGTTCGGGCGGGACGGGAAGAAGGGCCCGTTCGGCACCCAGGTGCGCGCCGCCCGCGCCGCGTCCCCCTCGGAGCGGTTCGCCGCGAGGCGCCGGGCCAGGCGCGCTGCGGCGAAGGGGGCGCCCCGGCCGCGCGGTGACGAGCCGCTCTCCGTCGCGTACGAGGTGCAGGCCGAGGCGCCGGACCGGCTGGCGCGGCGCCTCGGCGACGAGCTGCAGCGCGAGATCGTCGCGCTGCGCCCGGCGGCGATCCTCGGCGACGAGGCCGCCGTCACGGTGGTGTTCGGCGAGCTCGAGACGGGGCGCGACCGGATCGAGCGCGCCATCGCCATCGTCGCCGCGCTCGCGGCGCCCGGCCCGCATGGGCCCTACCGCTGATCGCGCCGAGCCGCCGTGTCGCCGTGTCGCCGCGAGGCCGGCGTGACGGCGCGCGGCGGCGGCGGTCACGTCGTCGGCCGCCGCCGGCCGGGGCGTGGTAGATCGTGGGCCTGCAGCATGCAGGCTCACGTCGAACTCCCGGCGCCTCCTCCGGCCGCGCCCTCCCCGGGGCGGGCCGCATGAGCGCGGCGCGCGACGAGCCGACCACGCTGGTCCGCACCCAGCGGCGCGCCGGCTCGGGCGCCGAGCCGCGGTCGTTCCTGTTCCTCGTCTTGCAGTGCCAGCGGCCGCTGGACGCGCCCGCGCGGCTCCCGCTCGACGGGGTCGACGAGGTGCGGTTCGGGCGGGGCCCGGTGCGCTCGATCGACCGGCGGACGGAGGGGGAGCGGGCGCTGCTCGACGTGCGCCTCGAGGACGGCTGGGTGTCGTCGCGGCACGCGCGGATCACGCGCGAGGGCGGCCGGCTGCGCCTGGAGGATCTCGGCTCGACGAACGGCACCTTCGTGAACGGCGTGCCGCAGCGGAGCGCGCTCCTCTCCGAAGGGGACCTGATCGAGCTCGGGCATACGTTCTTTCTGTTCCGCGAGGTCGCCGCGCCCGGCGAGGCGCTCTGCGAGGCGGCGTCGGCGCCGGATCAGCCGTTCGGGCTCGCCACCTTCGCGCCCGCGCTTGTCGAGCGCTTCGCCGCGCTCCGGGCCGTCGCGCCGGCGAACATCCCGATCGTCCTGCAGGGCGAGAGCGGCACCGGCAAGGAGGTCGTCTCGCGCGCCATCCACGCGCTCTCGGGCCGGCCCGGCCCGTTCGTCGCCATCAACTGCGGCGCGCTGCCCGCGAGCCTCATCGAGTCCGAGCTGTTCGGCCACAAGAAGGGCGCCTTCTCGGGCGCCGCCGAGGACCGGCCGGGCCTCATCCGCGCCGCCGACCGGGGCACGCTCTTCCTCGACGAGATCGGCGACCTGCCCGCGGCGTCGCAGACCGCATTCCTGCGCGTGCTCCAGGAGTCGGAGGTCGTCGCCGTCGGCGCGACGCGCCCGGTGAAGGTCGACCTGCGCGTGGTGGTGGCCACGCACCGCGACCTCCCGGCCATGGTGGAGCGCGGCGACTTCCGCGGCGATCTCTTCGCGCGCCTGTCGGGCTTCGTGCTCGAGCTGCCGCCCCTGCGAAAGCGCCGGGAGGACCTCGGCCTGCTGATCGCCGCCCTGCTCCGCCGCGCCGCGCCGGACCGGGCCGGGGAGATCTCGCTGAGCTGCGAGGCGGCGCGCGTGCTCCTCCTGCGCGAGTGGCGGCTCAACGTCCGCGAGCTGGAGAAGTGCCTGGCGACCGCGATCGTGCTCGCGGGCAGCGGCAGGGTGGAGCTCGCTCACCTGCCGCCGCCCGTCGTCGTCTCGCGCGGCAGCCCCCCGCCCGAGGCCTCGAGGCCCGAGGCCCCGCCGAGCGAGCGGCAGCGGCCCGCGGCGGAGGACCGGGCGCGGCGCGAGGCGCTGATCCGCCTCCTCCGCGAGCACCGGGGCAACATCAGCGCGGTGGCGAGGGCGATGGGCAAGGGGCGGACGCAGATCCACCGCTGGATCGCGCGCTACGGCATCGAGCCCGCGGACTACCGGGACGGCTGAGCGCTTTACGGCGCGTCCTCCGCTGAAGGGCAGAGCGGCGCATTGACGTACAGCGCGCCGGAGACCATCCGCGCAAACGGGGATTCCCGGATGACGTCCGACGGGTGGTTGAGATAGACCGTGATCGGATGGCGCCAGGTGCCCCCGAGGATGCCCTTGCACTGCTGGAAATCGCCGTCGCCCTCCACGCGCCCCCCGTCGGCGACGGAGCACTGGTCGAGCGGCGGGCAGTCCGTGAAGGAATGCGCATCGCCGCAGGCGCCGACCGAGGTCGCGACGCAGTCTTTGTCCTCCCCGGCGCCGGCGCAGAGGCGGGCCTCCGCGTAGGCGGCGTGCTCGGTCCAGTATTCGCCCGTGCAGGCGAAGGCGTGTCGAAACACGGACTCTCCGGAGCCCGGAGCGCCATGGAACTCGCCGTCTTCCGTCACCTCGTTCATCCCCTCCTCGAGCCGGTGGTGGAGCGGGCTGTTCCCCCAGAAGCTCCCGTAGAACGCGCCCTCGCGCCAGCGGAAGACGCGCGCCTCCGGCGCGGGATACTCCGCGGGTTTGAACGACGCCTCGATGACGGAGATGGCGCCGGGCGGCGGCGGCGGGGTCGGCTGCACGTGGCTCGTGACGCTGAAGCGCTTGTGCTTCTGGAGCGCCGTGCCCAGGACCCTCCCCAGCCCCGGGGCGCCGCCGCCGCCGCTCGTCCGCGGGCCGTTCATGACGCTGAAATGGCCGCTGACAGGGCAGCGGAAGTGGAGCGCCGGCTCGCCGCGGCCGCTGCAGCGCACCTCGCTCGGCTCGAGGTGGTCGGGTGAGCCGCTGTCGCAGCCGCGGATGCCGCTGCAGACGCGGACGACCGTGTCGCTTTCTGGCAGCCCCGCGGCGCTCGACGGGTCGGCCTCGCAGTCGCCCAGGGGCTCGGCGCCGACGCCGATGTACACGTACGAGCCCGGGGTGCAGGTCCCGATGTGCCCGGGCGTCCAGCCGCAATCGCGCGACGCGCCGGAGGTCTCGGTCGTGCACCGCGCGAAGCTCGGGATGGGGTCGCCGTCCTCGGTGACGGCCACCACGCGCACGGACGACGCCGGCGTGAGGAGCTCCGGCCGATCCTCCTGGAACGCCTGGCCTCGCATCGAGAGGGTGACATGGCGGCCCAGGGCGTTCACCCGCGACAGCATGCACGCCGTGAGGAGCTGCCGGCACTTCGGCCCGATCCCGCCCTCGGCCCACTGGGGGCATATCCCGATCTCGCCGGTAAACGTGTACTCCTCGCCGGTCGACGTGTCGGTGTACGAGACGCTCTGTCCCTCCTCCAGGGCGCAGGAGACGAGGTAGCGCATCACCTCGCGCGTGGGCTCGTGGCGCAGCTGGAAGCGGAGCTCGGGCTCGCCGCCCTCGTCGGCGTAGCTCTCGGTCGCGAGCGGGACGCTCACCATGACGGGGTTCGCCCGGACGTTCGTGATCAGCGCGTTGCGGGTGAGCGCCGCGGCGGAGAGGCCGTTGCCGTACACGCCCTGCACCGCGTCCAGCCACGTCGACAGCAGATCGCCGGCCGGCCCGGTGGTGGCCGGCCCGGTGGTGGACGACCCGGTGCCGGCCGCCCGCACGGAGACCGGCGGCGCGTCGAAGGAGGCTGCGCCGTCGCCGACGACGCAGCCCGCGCCGGCGCCGGCGATCGAGAGCCCGAGACAGAACACGAACAACCCAGGAGTCCGGTAGATCTTCACGCGGTCAGGTTCCTTTCTGCGCTCGGGCAAGCCGGCTGACCGGTTCACGCGCCGACGTCCGCCCTCAGCGCGAGGAGCGCGCGCTCGAGCTCGTCGAACCGCCGCTCCCAGAACCCCGCCGAGATCGACCTCGCCTCCTCCAGGAACACGAGCGCGTCGCCGGCGGCGCCCGCCCGGAGGGCCGAGAGGACCGCGCCGTGCAACGCCTCGGCGTGCTCATGAAGGATCGCGGTGCGCCGCGCCTCCTCCACGAGCGCGCGCCACGCCGCTGCGTCGAACCGACCGGCCGCCCGGTCGTCCAGGGTCTGTTGCACCAGGCATGCCAGCGTCCGGGCACAGGGGGTCAGCTCGGCTTCGGGGAGGCTCGCGCGGGCCTCGGCCAGGTGCCGGGCCGCCTCCTCGTGCTCGCCGCGGGCGAGCTGGATGCGGGCGAGGAGCAGGGCGTCGTCCGGCGAAGGGCGCTGGTTGACGTAGCGGCGCTGGAGGTCGAGGCACCGGCGCGCGAGGGGGAGGGCCTCGTCCAGCGCGCCCATCCAGTAGCGCAGCTCCGACAGGTTCAGCGTGGCCATCCGCTCGAGCTGGGCGTGGCCGAGCTCGCGCGCGAGGCGGACCGCCTCCCGCTGGTCCTCGAGCGCGCGGCCTTCGTCGCGCCGCTTCACCGACATGAAGAGCCGGTTGATGTACGCGGTGCAGAGGTGGAAGACGTCGCCGGCGCGCAGGCAGGCCTGGGCGACGGCCTCGCCGTGGCGCTCGGCCTCGTCGAGGCGGCCGGCCACCGAGAGCGCGCCGACGAGCAAGAGCCGCGCGATGACGTGCGCCTCGTGGTCGCCGAGGGCGAGCGCGCCGCCGGCGGCCCGCTCCAGCTTGGGGATCCCGTCGTCGACGCGCTGGCCGCGGCAGTCCGAGCGGCCGCTCGCGAGCAGGCAGCGCGCGTCGAGGCGGGCGTCCCCGAGGCCCGCGCAGAGCTCCGCCGCGCGCGCCGCGGCCGCCGCGGAGGCGGGGAAGTCCTCGAGCCAGTCGAGCGCGGTCGCCTCCTCGAGCAGGAGCTCGGCCGCGCGGCCGCGGTCGCCGGCGGCCTCGGCGAGCGCCCGGGCGGCGCGCAGATCGGCGAGCGACTCGCCGAAGCGCTGCAGGCGGTAGCGCGCCCGGCCGCGGCCCGCGAGCGCCCGGCCGCGGGCCGCGGCGTCGCCGCCGTCGAAGAGGCGCAGGGCCGCGGTGAAGCGCCGCTCGGCCTCGACGACGTCGTGCCGGGCGAGCGCCTCCTCCGCGAGCGCGGCGTGCGCCGCCGCGGCCTCATGGAGCCCGTCGTCGGGCACCTCGCCTCGCCCGCGGCCGCGGCGTGGCGGGCGATCCGGGCGCGCGACCCCGCGGCGGGCGGCGCGCCGGCGAGGCGCCGGAGGACGGCGGCGTGCAGCGCGCGGCGGCGGGCGGGCGGGATGCGCGCCTCGACGGCCTCGCGCAGGAGCGGGTGCCGGAAGGCGTACCGCGGCGGCGACGCCGGCAGCGCGACGAGCACGCCGGCCCGGGCGAGGCGCGCGAGGCCGACGCCGGGGTCCAGCGCGCCGGCCGGCGGGGGCGCGCCCGGGGCGTCGAGGGCGGCATCGAGCTCGGCCGGGGAGAGGTCGTCGCCGAGGACCGCCGCGCGCTCGAGCAGGTCCACGAGCGGCGGCGGCAGCGCCGCGATCGCGCGCGCGGCCAGGCGCTCGCCGAGCGGCGCGGCGGAGAGCGAGAGCAGCTCGTCCGGCGCGAGCGTCCAGCCCTCGCCCCCTCGGGCGCGCCGGATCGCGCCGCCGACGCGCAGGGCGCAGGCGACCTCCACGAGATCGCGCGGGACGCCGCGCGAGAGCGCGCGCAGGTGATCGAGCACGGCGCGCGGGACGAACTCCACCGGCCGCAGCTGGTCCTGGAGCAGCGCGCCCGCGGCCTCGGCGTCGAGGGGCCCGAGGTCGAGCGCGAGGCGGCGGGCGGCGCGCTCGCCCAGCCCCGGGCGGAGCGACGCGATCGAGGGCCGGGCCGCGAGCACGATGGCGAGGCGCGCCGGGCTGCCCTCCGCGGTGGCCAGCTCGAGCGCGTCGAGCGCGGCCGCGTCCGCGCGGTCGGCGTCGTCGAGCAGCAGCGCGAGCGGCGCGGCGGCGGCGAGGGCGGCCGCGAGCGCCCGGGCCTCGGCGTGGCGGCGCGCGCCCGCCGCCTCCAGCAGGGGCGCGGCCGCGGGATCCCGGCCGTCGAGCCGCCCCAAGGCGAGCCCCACGGCCGGCCACGCGCGGGCGGCCTCCGGCGCGCCCAGGCGGCGGGCGAGCGCCGCGCCGACGGTCGCGTCGAGCGCGCCGCTCTCCGGGAGGCCGAGGGCCGCCCGGAGGAGCGCGGCGAGGGTCGCGCCGCGCTCGGCCGCTTCCGGCCCGGGCGCGGCGGCGGCGTGCACGATCGCGCCGCCCTGGCGGAGCGCGGCCGCGAGCGCGTCGAGGAAGCGGGTCTTGCCGTGCCCCTCCGCGCCGAGCACGGTGACGAGCGCCGGCCCGCCGCCGGCGAGCGCGTCGGTCGCGGCGGCGAGGGCCGCGGCGAGCGCGGCGTCGCGCCCGCGCAGGGTCGTCTCGGCGGGCTCGCCGGGGGGCGCGTCGCGCGGGTCGGCGAGCGCGTCGTGGGGGGCTGGGTGCGTGCCGTGCGGGTCTTCGGCGAGCGCGCGCTGCGCTTCGGGCGTGAGGATCGCCGGCGGCGCGGCGCCGGCGTGCTCCGGGCCGGTCCCCCACGCCTCGGCGGTCTCCAGCGCGGTGCCCGCGAGCGTGACGCCGTGCGCGCCCTCGCGCACCCGGAGCGGCGCCAGGTGGACCACGAGGGGTGGCTCCGCCAAGCCGGCGGCGACGAGGCGACGGGCGGCGCGCACCGCCGCGCGCACCCCCTCGCCGGGGTCCGCGGCGGCGGGGAAGGCGAGCACTGTGTGCTCCCCGCGGAACCGCGCCAGGATGCCGCCTTCCGCGCGCGCGACGTCGGCGGCGACCGCGCCGGTGCGCTCGCGCGTGCGCAGGGCGGCCAGCGCCACGGGCCGGCGCTGGGCGGGCGAGGGGGCGCGCGCGTCGGAGCCGGTTGCGCGCGCGTCGGAGCCGGTTGCGTGCACGCCCGAGAAGATCGTGCGCCCGCCGCACGGCGCCGCGCGCGCCTCCAGCGCCGCCGCGAGCGCGCGGGCCACGTCGCCCGCGCGGGCCGGGCGGGCCTCGGGGTCTTTCGCCAGGCAGCGGAGGACGGCCTCGTCGGCGGCCGGCGGGAGCCGCGCGAACGACGAGGGCGGAGCCGGCCGGCGCGCCACGTGGGCCTGCCGCACCTCCGCCGGCTCGCCCACGAACGGCGGCCGGCCGGTGAGCAGCTCGAAGATCATCGCGCCGAGCGCGTAGACGTCCGCCCGCGGGCCCACGCCGCCCGCGCCGAGGCACTGCTCCGGCGCCATGTACGCCGCCGTCCCGACGATCGCGCCGGTGCGCGTCAGGTCCGGGCCGAGCGCGCCCTCCGCGCCCTCGGCGTCGTCCGCGCCGCGCGCCGGCGCCGCGAGGCCGAAGTCGATCAGCGCGACCTCGCCCCCGGGCCGCAGCCACACGTTCTCGGGCTTCAGATCGCGGTGCACGAGGCCCGCGTCGTGCACCGTGTCGAGGGCCGCCGCGATCGCGCGCGCGAGCCCGGCCGCCTCGTCGGGCGGCATCGCGCCCGCGTCCGGCAGGTCCGCGAGGCGCGACGCGAGCGAGCTGCCCGCGAGCCGCTCCAGCGCGAGGAACGGGCGCAGGTCGGCGGCGCGACCGCGGCCGAGCAGCGCGGGCGCCGCCGGGGGCGCGAGGCGGGCCAGCG
This sequence comes from Sorangium cellulosum So0157-2, assembly GCF_000418325.1. Taxonomy (GTDB): domain Bacteria; phylum Myxococcota_A; class Polyangia; order Polyangiales; family Polyangiaceae; genus Sorangium; species Sorangium cellulosum_D. Next base: position 7,952,186 of record NC_021658.1, on the reverse strand, counting down.
CCGCGGCCTCGCGCGCGATCCGGCCGTCGTCCTGCAGCCGCGCCACCTTGAGCGCCACCGCGCGGCCGTCGCCCTCGCGCGTCGCCGCGTAGACGCGCGCGAACCCGCCCTGCCCGAGCATCTGTTCGACGCGGAACCCGGGGACCTGCGGGGGCGGCTCCGGATCGACGGCCTCGGCGGCGGCGCGCGCCGGCGGCCTCGCCAGCGGATGCCCCGGGCACGCGGCCCCGGCCCGCGCGGGGAGGCGGCGATGGCACTCGGGGCAGCGCATGGGGCGCGAGTATACTGGGGTAGGTTGCCGTGCTGACGCCTGCCGAGCTCGCCCTCGAACCCGAAGCGACCGCCGTCATCTCCGGCCGCCCGGAGGAGCTGCAGACGACCGTCGCCGGCGGCGCGCTGCCCGCCGGCGCGGTGGTCGGGGGCTACCTGCTCGACGAGGTGCGCCTCGCGGGCGGCTTCGGCGTCGTGCACCGCGCCTGGCCGATCGGGGGCGGCGCCGCGGTCGCGCTGAAGGTGCTCCGCCGGGAGCTCTCGCTCTTGCCGGCGATGCTCCGGCGCTTCCAGCAGGAGGCCGAGGTGCTCGCGCGGCTCAGGCACCCGTCGATCGTCGAGGTCCGCGGCGTCGGCGCGCTCGACGACGGCCGGCCGTACATCGCGATGGAGTGGGTCGACGGCCGGACCCTCGCGGCCGAGCTGCGCGCGCGGGGCGCCCTCTCCCCGGCCGAGGCGGTCGCGCTGCTCGAGGAGGTCTGCGGCGCGCTCGTGGCCGCGCACGCGATCGGCGTCGTGCACCGCGACGTGAAGGCCCAGAACGTCATGATCCGCCCTGCCGCCGGCGGGGGCGGCGCGCGCGGCGTCAAGCTCGTCGATTTCGGCATCGCCAAGCTCCTCCACCCGGCGCCCGGCGCGCGGGGCGAGCGGAGCAGCAGCGTGATCCTCGGCACGCCGCTCACGATGGCGCCGGAGCAGATCCTCGGCGGCGCGGTGGACGCGCGCACGGACATCTACGCCGTCGGCCTGCTCGCCTACCAGCTCGTGACGGCCGAGCTGCCGTTCCAGGGCGCCGATGCGGTCGAGACCGAGGAGATGCACCTGCGCGCGCCGCCGCCCCGCCCGAGCGAGCGCGCGCCGGTGTCGGCCGCGTTCGACGCCGTGGTGCGCCGCTGCCTCGCGAAGGAGCCGGCGGACCGGTACGCGAGCGTCTCCGAGCTGCTCGCGGCCCTGCGCGGGGCCGTCGACGCGCCGGGCCTCGGGGGCGCGGCGGCGCCCGGCGGCGTCGACGCGCCGCTCGGGCCGAGCACCGCGCTGCTCGTCGAGGCCCGGCTGGCCGCGCCGGATGACGCTGGCGACGAGGCGCTCGCCGACGTGGAGCGCCTGCTCCAGGCGGCGCGCGCGGCGCTCTTCCGGATCGGGGCGACGCTCGAGATCGAGAGCGCCGACGCGCTGCTCGCGACGCTGCCCGCGCCGTACGAGCGCGCGCCGGCTCGTGCGCTCGGGTGGGTCCTCGATCTCTGGGCGGAGCTCGGCGCGCGGGCCGGCGCGAGCGCCGAGGTCCTCCCGCGCCTCTTGCTGCACGCGGCCGCGCCGGAGGCGCTGCGCCGCTGGGCGCCGGGGCCGACCGGGGCGGGCGTGTTCGTGACCGACGCGTTCGCCGGGGGGCTCGCCGAGGCGCGCGAGCGCCCGTCCCTTCCGGCCGCGGGCGGCGGGCTGCGCCGGGTGTCGCCCTGAGCGGCGGCGCCTGGGGCGGCGTTGCCTGCGCGGTGGCCGCCCCGCGCGGCTTCGCGGGCGCGGCGTCGTCCTGACCGCCGCGGGGTGGTGAGGGGGCCCGCTGTCACATCGTCCCTGCCACAAGGGGTGTGACAGGGGACGGTGTGACAGCGGCGATGTGACAGGGGGACAGCCCGCGTGCGGCAGAACGGACGCCAGCGCGGCGCTGCCGTGTCGCGGCGCAGCGCGGCGCGGGTCGCGGGGGCTCGTGCGCGCGTCGTCTCGCACATCTTCGGCCTCCGGAGACCTCCGAGAGGCTCGCGGTGGCTGCCTCGTGGCTTTCAGCGGATGTCGCGGCGTCGCGTCCCCCGCGCGTTGGCAAGGCGCTTGCGATGGCGCCCCGCCGCGAGGCGCCGCCGCGACCGGGCCATCCTGGCCCGCCGGGCGGCCGGGCGCCTCGGCCTCGACAACTCGATAGCTGAGGAGACATCGTCATGCGCATCGCTCGCTCTACATTCGCGCTCTTCGCCCTGTCCGCCGCCGGCTGCGCCGTCGATGCGGCTGCCCCGGATCTCGTGGTGGATGCCCCGCCCCTCGCGGAGAGCTGGACCGTCAGCACCACCGCCTCGATCGATCTCTGGAGCTCGGGCCTGAACGCCAACCTCTCCGACTGGAGGCATATCCACTGTTACGAAGATCATGGTGAAGGATATATGTTGACTGGCATCAACGTGCATCAGGAGGACATCGCCGATCCTGACGAGTTCGTCGCCAGGATGACCGGCGAGTGCCGGGAGTTCGACCTCACGGATCCCGCGCTTCCGCGGACGGGCGGGTTCGCGACGAGCAACATCTTCCAGGCTCCTCTCTTCCGCACCGGGGTGTTCCAGCTCGAGGTCACGAACAACAACTATCCGATCGGCTTGGATCTCAAGGTGGATGGTAACGACGACTACGTGAAGGACGTGCGCATCGTGTACGCTCCCAAGAACCTGGCCCAGACGGCCCTCAACCTCGCCGCGACTTCTCGCACGAGCTGGGCGTTCGGGTACGCCGGGGGCAAGGTGAGCCTGAGCTGCCCGGCCCAGAGTGTCATGACGGGGCTGGCGCTCCGGTTCGACGAGGTCGAGGGGAAGATCCGGACGCTGAAGATCCACTGCAGAGATCTGCAGCCCTGAGCGGCCCGGCGTCCGGCGCGTCCGCCGGGGTCTCGGCGTCCGGCGGCGCCGGCTCGGAGCGAGGGTTATCTTTGATGGCGGAATGATGCATCATCCAGAGAAATTGCCGCGGGGGTGAGCCGAGATCCCGCGGCGGCATCGGCCGGACGACATCGCTGGAAGACAGGACGACATGACGACCCTTTTGCGCCCCGAGGACGCGCTCGCGGGCCTGCGCCGCGCCGGGCTCGCGACCCAGATCGACGCCGCGGCGTTCGCGGCCGCGTGCGACGCGGAGCGCGCCGGCGCGCCGCTCGACGCCGAGATCGCCCTCTCGGCCCTCGCGTCGATCTACGGCGCGCTCGGCCCCTCGGAGGCGAGCGCCCTCGACGGCGCGTTCGTGGTGGACGAGCGCGCCGCGTCCGACCCGAAGGTCCTCGCGGCCGTGTGGCTCGCCTTCGAGCGGTGGCTCGAGCGCGCGATCCCCGTCTCGGTGGCGACCGACCTCGACGAGCTCGTCTCGTACGCGGGCGACCTGTGCTTTCTCCGCCGGCACGCGGGCGCCGCGGGGGAGGCGCCCTATCTCTTCTCCATCGACGGGTGGCGGCCGCGCGACGACACGCCCTTCACGCTCTATGCGCTGCGGCGGGACGGCGAGCCGCTCTATGCGCTCGGCGTGCCGGTAGCGTTCCATGTTCATCCGGACACCGAAGCTGCAGCCGCCGGTATCTTCCGCGTGGACGGCCTCACGGACAGCTACCGCGAGCACGCCCCGGCGTGCGAGGGTTGCCGCGACGCGCTCCGGAGCGCCGCCGCGCGGGGCGTCCTCCCCGACGAGTTCCGGCCGCTCCTCGGCTGAGCCGGCGATTGGCCGGGGAGGCGGCGGCGCGCGCCGTCAGGGATCCGCCCCCCGCCGTTGGAGGAGTCGCGTCGTCGCGGCCTGCGCCGCGTGGACCGCGCGCCCGGCGGCGCGGATGGCCTCCTCCACGCTGTCGCGCGCGCCGGCGGCCCCGGTTCCTTCCCACAGGAGGCCCCCGGCGAGCGCCGCCCCGACCGCCGCGGCCGCTCCGGCCGCCGCGAGGCGCCCGCGCCGCGGCCGCGCCCGCGACGCGGCGGGCGACGCCGCTGGCGCGCCGGCCGCGGCCGCGAAGGCGGCGATCATCGCCTCGACGCTGGGGAACCGCTCCGACGGGGCGATCGCGAACGCGCGCGCGAACCACGCCTCCAGGGCGGGCGGCGCCTCCGGGCACAGCGTGGTGACCGGGGGGCGCGCGCCGACGAGGATGGAGGCGAGCACGGCGGCCAGGTTGCGGCCCGGGAACGGCTGCTGCCCGGTCAGCGCCTCGTGCGCGACGACCGCGAGCGACCACAGGTCGAGCTGCGGGCCTGCCTGCCCGTCGCACGTGTGCTCCGGGCTCAGGTACGCGGGCGTGCCGAGCACCACCCCGTCCGCGGTCCGGCGGCGGAAGTCGGTCGGCCGATCCTGGCCGACCCACGTGGCGATCCCGAAATCGGTGATCTTGGTGCAGAGGTGCCCGTCGCTCCCCTCGACGAGCAGGATGTTCGACGGCTTGACGTCCCGGTGCACGATGCCGAGCCCGTGCGCCACCGACAGCGCCTCCCCGAGCTGCCGCAAGAGCGCCGCGAGCTCGACGGCCGGCATCTTTCCCCGCTCGTCCAGCAGCTGCCGCAGCGACCTGCCGCGCACGTATTCCATGACGAGGTACGGCCCTGCCGCCGGGTCTTCCCCGGCGTCGTGGACGGCGACGACGCCCCCGGTCTTCTGGCCGAGCCGCGCCGCGACCCGCGCCTCCAGGCGGAACCGCTCGATCGCGTCGACGTTGCGGCCGCTCCGCGCGACCACGAGGAACTTCAGCGCGACATCGGCGCGCCGGACGCTGTCGTGCGCGCGCCAGACCTCGCCCATGGCGCCGCGCCCGAGCGGGTGCTCGAGCCGGTAGCGCCCGCCGACGAGGCGGCCTCGCAGCCGCCCGGCGCGGCGCGAGGAGGCAGGGCGGGAGTCTGCGGGTCGATCAGCGAGCGCGGCCGCGGCGCGCGCGCCGTCTCTTCTCTGGGAATCGGGCTGGGGATCGAACGAGGATGGCTGGAACACGATCGAGCACCTCCGTGCCGCCTCTGTGTCCCAGATGCGTCGGTGCTCCTCTCGGGCGACGCGCTGGGGCCAGGGACCGGGGCATGCCCAGAGCGTACCGCGAAGTTGGGATTCAGGGAATGCCGGACAGCGCGCCTCCCGCCGAGCGCCAGCTGCGGACTTGCGCTCACAGGGGCCTACGGTGGTGCTCGACGTCGGTGTCTGCGCCACGTGGATCTTCGTCGGCGGTCGAACGCGAGCAGGCCGGCGGGCAGAGCGATCTTGCTGTGCAGGGCAGCGCGGCGAGGCTCTCGACCTTGTGCCGTGTCAGCGCGGCCGTGGCGCGACCGGCGGCGCGCGCCGGATCAACGCGCCACGCAGATGCCGGCGCAGTCGGCGCTGCCAGTGGCCGTATCGCAGTCGTCGCTCGGGTCGTCGACGCACTCGAGCCCGTCGGGGCAGGAGAAGCCCGCGATGCCGCCGCACATGATGGGCTTCGGCTCGACGCAGACGCCGGCGCAGTCGGCGCCGCCGTGCTCGGGGTCGCAGTCGTCGGTCGGGTCGTCGACGCACTCGAGCCCGTCGGGGCAGGAGAAGCCCGCGATGCCGCCGCACATGATGGGCTTCGGCTCGACGCAGACGCCGGCGCAGTCGGCGCCGCCGTGCTCGGGGTCGCAGTCGTCGGTCGGGTCGTCGACGCACTCGAGCCCGTCGGGGCAGGGGAAGCCCGCGAAGCCGCCGCACATGACGGGCTTCGGCTCGACGCAGACACCGATACAGTCGGCGCCGCCGTGCTCCGGGTCGCAGTCGTCGGTCGGGTCGTCGACGCACTCGAGCCCGTCGGGACAGCTGGTCCCGAGGAAGCCGCCGCACTCCTGCGTTGTTTGCGGATCCTGCGTCTCCCCGACGTCGCCGTCGCCCTCCGCCTTGCAGCCGACGAGTCCAATCACCATGAGCAAGAAAGCCAATCCTGTGTGGCGCATCAGAACCTCCGCGTCGTGCTTGTTCGAGCCCCCATGCGGCCGCCGGATCGGCGATCGCGCGGCAGCCTGGCGCGCAGGCGCCGCCAGGGGAGGACACCCCTGACGCCGCCGCCCAAGCCACCTTCAGGGCTCTTCCGTCTCTGCTCCCCGAGGCGCGTCCTTCGGGGAGCGGCGCTCCATCGTCGCGCCTGTCTCCGCCGGTGTTGAGCAGCCTCCGTGCCAGCGCGTTCTGGCACAGCTAGCGCGCAGATCGCGGCCCGCCGCCGGGGGGACATCGCGGTCGTGTCTCACGTGTGTGTCTCGAAGTGTCTCACGTGTGCCAACGGTGAGACAGTCGGCTCGTGCGCGTCGCACGGAGGCCGCGGCGCCACGGCCGGAGGACGCCTCCGCTTGCGTGCGACCGTCCGGGCTGCAACGCTGCGCCCCTCTTGCAAGGAGGTCTTCTGTGGTGAGCTTGTTCGAGCCCTTTCGCCTGAAGGACGTCGCGCTGCGCAACCGCGTCGTCGTCTCTCCCATGTGCCAGTATTCCTCGGTGAACGGCCATGCGACCGACTGGCACCTTGTCCATCTGGGCTCGATGGCGAGAGGTGGAGTCGGCCTCGCCATCGCCGAGGCCACGGCGGTGTCCCCGGAGGGCCGCATCAGCCCGCGAGACGCCGGGCTGTGGGAAGACGGTCAGATCGAGCCGCTCAGGCGGATCGTCGCGTTCGTCAAGGAGCAGGGCGCGGTGCCGGGCATCCAGCTCGCGCACGCGGGGAGGAAGGCGAGCGCCAACCGGCCGTGGGAGGGCGACGACCACCTCACGAAGGAAGAAGGCGCCTGGGAGACGCTGGCGCCCTCGGCGAAGCCGTTCGGCGCGTACCTCCCCCAGGTGCCCAGGGAGATGTCGAAGGCAGACATCGACCGCGTGAAGGGCGCCTTCGTCGCCGCCGCGCGTCGGGCCCTCGAGGCAGGCTACGAGTGGCTCGAGCTGCACTTCGCGCACGGCTACCTGGCGCACAGCTTCTACTCGCCGCTCTCGAACGCGCGCACCGACGAGTACGGCGGGACCTTCGAGAACCGGATCCGCTTCCTGATCGAGACGTTCGAGGCGGTGCGGAGCGCCTGGCCGGAGCGCCTGCCGCTCACCGTCCGGCTCTCGATCACGGACTGGGTGGATGGCGGGGTCACGATCGAGGAGTCGATCGAGCTGACGAGACGGCTCAAGGCGTCCGGCCTCGATCTGCTCGACGCGAGCCACGGGTTCGTGGTCCCCGATGTCTCCAAGATCCCCTGGGGCCCCGGCTTCCTGCTCCCGTACGCCGGACGCCTCCGCAAGGAGGCGGGCGTGCCGGTCGCGGCGGGGTGGTTCATCAACGAGCCGGAGCAGGCCGAGGCGGCCCTGAAGGAGGGCCAGGCGGACCTCATCGTGCTGGGCCACGCCCTGCTCGACGACCCGCACTGGACCTACCACGCCGCGAAGAAGCTGGGCGTGGAGCAGCCGAGCCGCGTCCTCCCGCCGCCGTACGGCCACTGGCTCAAGCGCTGAGGGCGCCGGCCGGCGCGCCAAGACCCTTGAACCGGGCCCGCGCACCCACCACGTTGCGCGGCCCGACCATGCCAGGCGACCCCCAGCCCGTCACCCCCGGAGCGCCGGAGGCGCCGTTCGCGACCCGGGCGGCGCTCCTGTCGTGGCTCGCGCGCCACGCCATCGCGCACGTCGCCCGGCTGAACCTCGAGGCGGCGGCCCCGCGCGTCGATCCCGCCCTCTGGCCCGAGCTGCGGATCCTCGGCGCGCGGCGGCGCCTCATCGACCTCGCGAGCGACGACGAGCTCGCGCGCTCGCTCGAGTGGCTGCCGCCCTCGCGCCTCCGCGACGCGCTGCCGCCCGCCGTCCTCGCCTTCCTCGAGGACGAGCGCGCCGCCGCCGCCGCGGCGCGCGCCGCCGTCCCCGCGCTGCTCCGGGCGCCCGACGAGCCGCGGGCCCAGCCGGCGCACGCCCTCCTCTGCGCCCTGCGCGCCCGCGTCCCCGACGCCGTCGCCCCGCGCCCCGAGCGGGCGCTCCGGGCCGCCGCGCTGCGCTTCGACGCGGCGCTGCCCGGCTTCCGGCTCGACGACCCGCTGCCTTACGAATCGCAGCGCGTGGGCGCCGGCTTCGTCCGGCCCGAGGCGCGGCTCACCCTCGCCCCCGGCGCGCCCCGCGCCGAGTGCGGCTGCGGCGCGGCCGACTGCGTGCACGTGCTCGCGGCCATCGACGCGGCGCTGCTCTGGCTCCGCCAGCCCCCGGGCGAGGCCTTCTTCCAGGCGCTCGACGAGCTCGGGCGCCCCCCCTGGGAGCGCACCCTGCTGGCGCTCGACCGCGCGTTCGACGACGGCCCCGGCGCGCGCGCCGGCGTCGAGCTCGTCTTCCGGCTCGACGTCGTCGAGGGCGCCGGCGTCGCGGTCGCCCCCTGGATCCACCGCGTCGGCAAGAAGGGCCAGCGCGGCGCTGGCGCGCGCGTCGGCAAGAAGCGCCTCCTCCTCGAGCACGGCGCGAAGCTCTCCGCCGACGACGCCCGCATCGCGGCGCTCCTGCCCGACGGCGACGCCTTCGCCTCGCGGGCGCTGCTCGACGCGCTCATCGGCCACCCGCGCCTCGTCCTCGGCGAGGCGCCCGACGTCGCGGTGCGCATCGAGCGCACGCCGGTGGGCCTCGTCGCCGAGGAGCGCCACGGCGCCGTGCGGGTGAGCGCCGGCGTCGAGGGCACCGCGCTGCCCCCTCCGCTGCTCGAGCGCGTGCGCCGGGCCCGGCCCGAGGAGGTGCTGTTCCTCTGGGACTGGGACCAGGGCGCGCGCCGGCTCACGCTGCTCGACGTCAAGGCCGAGGTCCGGTCGCTCGTCGACGTGCTCCTGCGCGAGGGCAACGTCTTCCCGCCCGAGAGCCACGCCGCCCTGCTCGCCGCGCTCGCGCGGTGGGCGCAGCGCGTGCCCGTCGCCATGCCGCGCAGCGTGATGGGCGAGTCGGTCCCGCCCGCGCTGCTCCCGGTGCTGCGCCTCACGGCCCAGCCCCGCGGCGCCGTCGAGGTGGAGCTGCGCATCCGGCCGCTCGCCGATGGCCCCGCGCTCGCGCCGGGCGCGGGCGCGCGCGACGTGCACGTGCGGCGCGGGGAGAAGGCGCTGCACGCGGTGCGCGACCTCGCCCAGGAAGAGGGCTTCGCCGCCGCGCTCGCGGCCGAGCTCCCGCTCGCCGCGGCCGAGCCGCTCGAGGATCGCCGCTTCCACTACCGCTTCGCCAGCGCGCAGGGCGCGCTCGACCTGCTCGCGGCCTGCGCGGCGCGCGACCCGCCGCCGGAGCTCGAGTGGGTGGGCGCGCCGCTCCGCGCCGTGGCGAGCCGCGGCCCCCACGCGCTCAAGATCGTCCTCGAGCGGCGGCGCGAGTGGTTCGGCGTCCTCGGCGGCCTGAGCGTCGAGGGCGAGCGCGTGGAGCTCGCGCGGCTGCTCGATGCCGCGCGGCGCGGCGAGCGTTACGTGCAGGTCGAGGCGCAGACCTACGTCGAGCTGGGCGAGGCGCTGCGCGCCCACCTCGAGCGCCTGTCGGACCATGTCCACGAGACCCGGTACGGCCTCGAGGTGGGCCCCTCGGCCGCCGGGGTGCTGTGGGAGCTCGAGCGGGCCGGCGCCGCGCTCGACGGGGACGGCGCCTACCGGCGGCTCGCTGAGCGCGTCGCGGCCGCCGGCGAGCTTCGCCCGGCGGTCCCGCCGGCGCTCGGGACCGAGCTCCGCCCGTACCAGGTCGACGGTTACCGCTGGCTCGCGCGGCTCGCGGCCTGGGGGGCCGGGGGCGTGCTCGCCGACGACATGGGCCTCGGCAAGACCGTGCAGGCGCTGGCCGTCCTGCTCGAGCGCGCCGAGCGCGGGCCGGCGCTCGTCCTCGCCCCGACGTCGGTGGCCTTCAACTGGCGGGACGAGGCGCAGCGCTTCGCGCCCTCGCTGCGCCTCACGCTCTACGCGGACGAGGCCGACCGCGACGGCGCGCTCGCGCGGCTCGGCCCGGGCGACGTGCTGGTGCTCAGCTACGGCCTGCTCGTGCGCGACGCCGCGCGCCTCTCGGCCCGGCGCTTCGCCACGGTCGTCTTCGACGAGGCCCAGAGCCTGAAGAACGCGACCACCCTGCGCGCGCGCGCCGCGCGGGCGCTCCGGGCGGACTTCACGATCGCGCTCTCCGGCACGCCGCTCGAGAACCACCTCGGCGAGCTCTGGAGCCTGTTCACGATCGTCTTTCCCGGCCTCCTGGGCAGCTGGGACTCGTTCCGCGATCGTTACGCCGCGCCGATCGAGCGGCACGGCGATCCTGCCGCGGCGCCCGCGCTCGCGCGCGTGCTCGCCCCCTTCCTCCTGCGGCGGACCAAGGCGCAGGTGGAGGCCGAGCTCCCGGCGCGCACCGAGGTGCGCGTGCCGGTCGTCCTCTCGGGGGCCGAGTGGCAGCTGTACGAGGACGCGCGCCTCGCGGCGCTGTCCGATCTCGAGACGCGCCGGTCGGTCCGTCGGGAGCAGCAGCGGCGCGTCGAGGTGCTCGCGGCGCTCACGCGGCTGCGGCTGCTCGCCTCGCACCCGCGGCTCTACGACGAGCGCTCGGCGCTCGCCTCGTCCAAGCTCGCGCGCTTCCTCGAGCTCGTCGAGGAGCTGCGGGCGGAGGGGCAGCGCGCGCTCGTCTTCAGCCAGTTCACCTCGCACCTCGCGCTGGTGCGCGAGGCGCTCGAGGCGCGCGGCGTCGCGTACGTCTACCTCGACGGCGAGACGCCGCGGCGGGCGCGGGGCGAGCGGGTGCGCGAGTTCCAGGAGGGGGCGGCGCCGCTCTTCCTCATCTCGCTCAAGGCGGGCGGCTTCGGCATCAACCTCACGGCGGCCACCAACGTGATCCACCTCGACCCCTGGTGGAACCCCGCGGTCGAGGATCAGGCCTCGGATCGCGCGCACCGGCTGGGCCAGCGCCGGCCGGTCACCATCTACCGCCTGGTGGCGCTCGGGACGATCGAGGAGCAGATGCTGTCGCTGCACGAGCAGAAGCGCTCGCTCGCGGCCCAGGTCCTCGGCGGCGAGGACGCGGCGGGCAAGCTCTCGACGCTGGAGCTCCTGGGGCTGCTCTCGGCGCGGCTGAGGCCGCATGCTGAAGGTGAGCTATCCGAGAGAGAGGACACGCGCGCTGCCCACGACGAAGCCTTCGATAAATGTGATGATCCCTTCACCTCGTAAGTGGCGTCGCTCGTGAACATCAACAGGTGCCGCGACCGTAACGACTAGAGGCGCCCAGCGCCATGCCGAGGTCGCTCAATGCGGGTGAGCGACGCCGCCCTTACGCTTGATCCCGAAGGCATAGCGATAAATGTCTGGCACGTCGATGCGTCCCCCTGTGCGCTCGTCGAGGACGCCGATGTGGAGCAGCTCTTGAAGAACACGCTCTCCATCATCGCCGAATCCGTCGTCAGTGCCAGACGGTCTGCGGAGGCGCTTCACCACCTCGGCACGAGGCAGCATCACCGTAAGCTCTCGCAAAGCTTCGAGCCGCTCGACAACCGGATGCTCCTCTTTCAGCTCGGCAGTACGGCGTTTCGAGGTCGGCTCCAGCGCTGCTTGAAGTTCGACAGGAGTCAGGATACGAAGGTTGGTAGCCCCCGGACCGCTCCGACATGCATACTCCGCGGCGTTGCGAATCAAAGCGAGCATGGAGCGCGGTACGATGCGCACGCGGGCATCCTGGAGGCGATTGGGGATCCAGCGGTGCGTGTACCCCTTCTTTACACCCTTGCCCATCGTCGGTCCGATTAAGTGATCGACAAATGCTTTTTGGGATGGCCTGCCTTCTTCGGGTAGCGTGTCTGGCGGGGTCCACTCAAGTCCTCGTACACGTTGCAGTGGTACCCTGTTGATGCCGCTGTCGATCCAGGCTCGTAGCTCCTCGGATCGATTGGCCATGTGCTTGATCAGCAGGCGGTAGAGCGACTCTACGTCCCAGTCGAGCGAGACCGACCTGGGGTCGAGCTTGCTGGCGTCCGGAAATGCGCTCTGAGCAGCTTGGAAGAGGTCTTCGCGCACGAAGATCTTGCTCCGGATCCGCTTGTAGCGATTTGATAATGAGAGCCATAGCGCAAGCAGTGACCCCGTGAAGCGCCTGCGGCTCTCCGGGTCAGAGACATCAATCCTATCCAGGTTATCGTAGGTGACGACCCTGTCGGTCGCGTCATTGCGCTCCAAGCCGTCGAGCCATGCACTCAACTTGCCGAGCTCGCGGCCGGCTTCCGGCACCCAGTTGTCCGGCTCGTTCAGCCGTTCCGACCAGGCCGTTCGGAACGCGCCCTCAGGCAGCGGTTCCCCGATGGATGAGGATAGCCTGCCGCAGAGGTGGGCGAACCAAAACAGCCGCAGCTCCTCGTTTGTCCCCTTTTCGACGAATTTCTCTAGGACCATCCGGTTCGGGTGTTCGATACCCTCACTGAAGCCCTCAAGCCACGTCGCAGGAGATGCGGCGAACGGAAACGCATTGCTCAACTCTGGGCCGCGCTCTCGGAGATGCCTGAGGAAGTGGAACAACGCGGTCTTGCCTACGCCGCGCTCACCGCGCACCACGAGTGTCTCTGGGCGCAGGGCTCTTTCATGCGAACGCAGAGGCAGAAACCACTTCGGATCATCTTTGACGGCGTCCCCGTCTGTAGGCAAGTAAGCCAAATCTTCGAGAAGCTTCTTCCGCTCGGCGTCGGAGAGTGCTTTCTTCATGACGCGTCCTCGCTCTCGCTCTTGCTCAGGTCCTCATCCCAGGGCTCGTCGATCCTCTGCGCAATCGCGCGCAGTTCCTCGTCTGCGAGGAGCGTGTCTGCGAGGCCGCGCAGCGTGTCGACGTCCTCGAGCCATGGTTTTCTGCGCAATGGCATCGTCTCGTGGGCTGCGTCACGATCGTTGAGCTGGGGTACGTCATCGCCTTCGTAGATGCGGTCGATGAATAGGTCGTATACGCGCTGCTGGATCTCGCTTCTCCGCCTCTCGTAATCCTCCTGGCTCGCTGGGAGCAGCGTGTGCACCAGAACCCACGGCTTGAGATCGTCACGGCGGCGGCGATTCAAGACATCAAGTGTCAGGCGTAGACCGTCGATGTTCTGCGTCGTGCCGCGAAATACGAGCACGTCGACGTGGGCGAAGCCATGTAGAGACAGGCCAGCAAGGTCATGGATTCCTGCCCTGGCGTCTAGTAAAATGGCCCCATAACCCTCGCGCCTCAGCCGGCGGAGCAGATTCTTTAGCGCATTTGAAACAGGGATTTCGGTGGGGGCACCGATCTCGTCGCTGGCAAAATCGAGGCGGGCAAGCTTCGAAACGAACGCAGTGTCGAGTCGCCCTGCCGGGAACACCGCGATCTTATCTGCCAGGTCTCCGAACGCATCGGCATAGCCATAGCTGTCGTCGAGATCCATCGCGCCTGTTGCTATGTGATCCGCGAGTAGGTCGATGACGCCTCGGTTGGTGCGTACGTCAAGTAATGTCCCGATTCCAGGCGCTTCGAGATCGAGATCGATCACCGCGACCTTGATCCCTTTGCTGGCGAGATGGAGAGCATACGCCGCGACCAGCGTTGTCCTCCCGACTCCACCTTTGAAGGAGTAGAACGTCACGATTCGAGGCGCCCTGTGGTGCACTGGCCATGGAAGCGGCGGCAGCTGCTGTGCCAGCCAAATATCTTTTGTGACCGTCCTCTCAATCCCTGACCACCGATCGGGCAATGGTTGAGTTGCTCCTGTGATTGGCTCTACAATCTCTGTAGGCCAACTGCGCGGCCAGCTCCTCTCAGGATCTCCGCTACGCTTGGGGGCGCATGGAGCGAGCTGCAATAGCGCTTCTGCTAGGCGTCGGTGCTCCCCTCCTTGAGCCAGTGTGAGCACCGGGGGCGCAAAGTACCCCATTAGGTTTGCGGATAGGGCGTTCGTGAGCACACTTATGTCGAAACTGCTTTGTGCGTCCAGGACCAGCCGTACCCGCCCTTGCACATCGCGAACCACGCAAACGCGCTTAACTTGCGTGAATTCTGGCTGGCTTTCGCATATCCTTAGAAGTGTTGGGATAACCTGATCGAATGTCATGTCTGCAGAGACCCGTGGTCGACGCGTCCGTCGAGGTAGAGGGCAACAATCATGGAATTCACGGCTGTGCGAGCCTGGGTCACGAGCTCGCGTGTTGCAGGCGACGCTGAGCGGCTGCCGGTGCGCTCGTATCGATGATTGGGGCTCCACTCCGAGATGCGTGGGTAGCGAGTTCGCCAGTTTCGAAACGGGTAACGAGACACCTTCGGATCCAGCGCCGCGGCGATGTCCAGGATGGTCTCCCCTGCGCTGTCGAAATCATGGCCGAGGACTTTTGCCACCCAGCTGGTCGTCAGGCAGGTCTTGCGCGCACACTCGTGTGCGAACCCAGCCAGATGCCAGGCCTGATCTGGCGATGTGTGCGCTCCGGGCTCGAGCAGATGCTCGGCGTCACGCACGTGGCGCAGGGCAGAGGAGACGAAGTCTTCCACAAGAGGGGCGGGACTCACGGCGCTGGCGACTATAGCGCGAGCAGAGCGCTCCGCGGGCAGACAAAACGTCGGCGCGCACCAGAGCGGGCCTTGAGCGAGGCGGCAAGCTCTCGACGCTGGGACCCCTCGGCCTCCTTCGGAGCAATCCCAGGGGCCGGACGGCGGGGACGGTGGGGGAGGAGGCGACGCTGGCGCTTGAGGTGATCACGGGCGTGTACTCACGATCTACCGCGTGTGACAGGGGCGTCGCTCACCGCCCGGGCTCCTGATGGCAGCGAGCTCATGTATTGCCTGCACCATGCTGCATGCCGACGTGGTTGTTTGCTCGATCCTCGGCGCGCATCCGCGCCCGCTTCCAGGCTTGGGGACGGATCTTCTGACGACGCGGAGCGCGCGCAGCGATACTTAGAGGCTCGCGTTGCGGACGACCTGATCGCAGGAGGGACCCGGCGAGGGGCGAGCGTACGGCGGGAGTTGGGGACATGTGAGGCTCAGAGCGGATCGCGCCCTCTCCGCGGACCGCGTGGAGGCGCTACGTCGCCCAGAGCACAGCGAGCTCGAGCTCGATCGCCTGAAACGGCGCGGCGCGCACTCGCGCGGCGTCGCGGTGGGTGGCGATCGGGGTGAAGCCGTAGCCCGGGCGGAGCGCGAAGACCTCCAGGGTCCGATGGAGGGGATCGACGAGCCACGCGTGCTGCACGCCCTCGCGCGCGTAGAGCGGCATCTTCTCCTCGCGGTCGTGCTGCTCTGTCGAGGGGCTCAGGATCTCGCAGATCCAGTCGGGAGCGAGCGAGAAGTACGGGGTGTCGGGGAGCTCGGGCATGCGCTCCCGGCGCCAGCCGGCGATGTCCGGCACGACCGCGTCCACGTCGCCGGGCGATTCCGGATCGGGGAAATGGATCTCGGGCCCGTCCAGGATCCAAAAGCTGCCTGGGCCGTTCTTGCCGAGATCGAAGGGGCCGCCGAGCTCGCATCCCAGGCTCGACGCAGCGTAGGCATGCCGCGGCGCCGGCCGCGGAAAGACGTGCAGCACGCCGCGGATCAGCTCTGCCACCTTGTTCGGCGGCGCGGCCTCGAGGTCGGCGTACGTGGCGCGGCGGGGCTTCTCGGCGGGCTGGCCCATGGGCCCAGCCTGCCCGCGGGCGCGCGGTCGGGCAAGCTGCGCCCGCCGGGGGCACCGCCTCGGCCGGCCCTGCGGAGGGACGCGAGGGCACGCGTGCCCCCGCGCCTCGTCACCTCACCGGAGCGAGATCTGATGCGCGAACTGCGACTCCTCGAAGGAGTAGCCCCAGAGCGACGCGTCGCGCTCGTCATAGAGCCAGGCGTGCACGCGCGGCCCGTCGCCCCGCGACAGGGGCGGATAGGTGAGCAGGTGATCGAGCTGCGTCAGCACGTTCTCCTGCGCCATCACCTCGCGGAGCGACTCCCTGTCGAGCCCGCCGTAGTTGCGGCGCACGAGGTCCATCGTCGCCCGCGCCGCGGGCACCTGCGCCATGAGCCCGAAGGCCCCTCGGTCGCGCTCCTCGTCGAGGAGCACCTCGAGCGCCGCGCACTGGACGTGGCCGCAGATCACGACGTCGTGCGTCTCCCGCATCGAGAGCGAGAGCAGGAGCGGCGCGTTCTCGCTCGCGATCTTGTCGCTCCAGGGCGCCACGAGGTGCGCCGGCGACCGCACCTGCGCGCACGACACCCCTCGAGCGGACAGCCCCATCCGCTCGAGGGGGAGCGCCGCGTCGAAGCACGAGACCAGCAGCGTGCGGCCGGGATCCAGCGTGGCGGGGATGCGCCGCCGCCGTCGCGAGGCCGGGTCCTCGAGGGAAGTGTCGTACGAGCGCTGCATCGGTTCTCCTCGCGGACCGGAGCGGTCCTCCGGCATGGGTCGGAACGAGCGCGCCTCCGGTTCCCGATCACCGCGCGCCGCCGGCGCTGGCCGGCGGCGGGCCCCGCGCGTCACCGGCCGGCGCCGGCGGCGGGCCCCGCGCGTCCCCGGGCGAGCGGACTGTGCAGTCGGCGGCTCACGCCTCGCCGACCTCGTTCGCGAACCCCTTCGCGGGGTCGGCTTGCCTCGCCGCGTCCGCCGGGGCGGCGGGGTGGACGACGGCCCGCTTCCAGCGCCCCGAGGCGTAGTAGGCCAGGCTCGCGGCGAGCGACACGACGAAGCTCGCCGCGATGGCGTACCAGACGCCCTTCACGCTGCGCATCTCGCGGGAGAGGAAGTACGCGAGCGGGGCGCGGACGACCCAGAGGCCGAGCAGCGAGATCGCGGTCGTGACCATGGTGGCGCCGGCGCCGTTGATGATGCCGTTGCTCACGAAGGAGAGGCCGAAGAGCACGTACGACGCGCCCACGATGTGCAGGTACGAGACGCCGAGATCGACGACGACCGGATCGGCGATGAACACGCGGAGGAGCGCCTCGGGGAAGACGATGGCCGCCGCCGAGCACGCGAGCGTGATCGCGGCGCTGAAGGCGCAGCCCCACAGGAAGATCTCGCGCACGCGGCCGTGGTGCCCCGCGCCCAGGTTCTGCCCGGCGAGCGTCGATATCGCCATTCCCATGTTGATCGCGGGCAGGAACGCGATCTGGTCGATGCGCGAGGCCGCGCCGAACGCCGCGGTCGCGACCTCCCCGAACCCGTTCACGATCCCCGTCACCACCACCATGCCGAGCGAGACCACCGACTGCTGCACGGCCGCCGGCACGCCGATGCGGAGCGTCCGCCGGATCGTCGGGCCGAGCTGGCCGAAGCGGGGCCACCTCGGCGAGATCGGGGACCTCTTGGCGTGGAGATATGCGTTGAGCGCCACGAGCGCGAGGACCTGAGAGACGATCGTGGCCCAGGCCGTCCCGTTCAGGCCGAGCTCCGGCAGCCCCAGCTTCCCGAAGATGAGGAGAGGATCGAGCACCGTCGTGAGCAGGACCGAGCCGAGCTGAAAATAGAGGGGAGTCTTCGAGTCTCCCGTCCCTTGCATCATGCTCCTCAGCGCGAACATGCCGAAGCTGAAGGGCAGCGAGAGCAGGTAGACGCGGAGGTAGTGCGCGGCCGGCTCGAGCACCTCGGCCGGCGTGTCCATCGCGCGGAGGATCTCGGGGGTGAAGATCTCGCCGATGACGGTCAAGACGACGCCGAGGCCGTAGATGAGCACGGTGGAGCCGTCCACCACGCGCTTCAGCTCGTCGAACCGCTTGGCGCCGAAGCTCTGCGAGACGAGGATGTTCGTCGCCAGGGTCATCCCCATCCCGACGCCGAAGATCGTGAACACGACGGGGAAGCTCACGGTGACGGCCGCGAGGGCGACGGTGCCCAGGTACTGGCCGACCCAGATGGCGTTGATGAAGCTGTAGGTCGTCTGGAGGAAGCCCCCGAGGAGCATCGGGAGCGAGAACGTCACGATGTGTCTGGGGATGCTGCCGGTCGTCAGATCGGTGCCGAACGTCGGTTTCATCGGGCTCCTCGCCCGCGGGCGGGCGGAGAGAGGGGGCGTGGTGGACTGGAGCGCGGCGTAACGTAGCGGACGCGCGGCGACAGTCCATGCCCGCTGGCGCGCGGCTTGCAATCCGCGCCGGCCGCTGAGCGCTTCGGTCCTTCCCGGGGTTGCGCCAGCGAGAGGAGAACGACATGCCGAAAGCGAAGTCCGCCAGCGCCTCCAAGCAGCCGGGGGCGCGGGGCGCGGCCTCGGAGCCGTCCGAGGCGTCCTTGCCGCTGGTGTTGACCGCGGCCGAGCAGGATCTCCTGGGCCGTGCTCTCAGGCTCCTGGTCAACGTCCAGGCCGCGCCGTTCGTGGAGCGGGCCCGCCGCGAGGGCTACACGGCCGAGGAGCACCGCGAGGGGTGGCGGCTGCTCAAGCTCGCCTCGGGTGAGCAGCGCTCGCTGGAGCACCTGTTCGTGGAGGCCTCGAGCGGCGGGGTGGTGGAGGGGGCGGAGCGGATGCGGCTGCTCCAGGAGGTCGATACCTTCGAGAACACGTGGTTCCCGCGCGCGCGGGCGATCATCCGCCGCGTGGTGCCGCGCGAGCGGCGCGACGGGTTCGAGGCCGCGTTCTTCAAGAACCTGGAGCAGCAGCCGCTCGGGCCGGCGGTGATCATGTCGGTCGGGACGTTCCTTCGCCGGGTGGAGGGGCTCGCGAGGAACAGCGACGGCGACGCGAAGAAGGTCCACAAGACGCTCACGGCGCGCGGGCTGACCGAGGCGCGGATGCAGCAGGTGCGCGACCAGCTCGCGCGGCTGGAGGCCGGCGCGGGCGCGCTGGGCCAGCCGCCCCGGGTGCCGGCGGCGGAGCTGGAGCGGGCCCGGAAGGAGCAGCGGGAGGCGCTCGAGGGGCTGCGCGACTGGTTCAACGACTGGGCGACGACGCTCCGGCAGGTCTTCTCGGTCAAGGCGCAGATCCAGCTCGGCCTCACGGTGGTGAAGCGCGCGGCGGCCGCCGCCGGGGAGGTGGTCGAGGAGGAGCCGCCGCTCGACGGGGACGACGACGGCGCCGAGGGCGAGGTCGGGGGCGCGGAGCCGCTGCTCGGCTGACGCGGCGCCGGGCGCCGCCGTGCCCGCCAGGCGCCGGGGAGGCCGGCGGGACGGCGCGGCGGAAGCGGAAAGCCGGTCCGGGGAGCCGGAGGAGGGGGTCTCGAGGGCGGCCGAGGGGGGTCTCGGGAATGGCCGAGGGGGTCTCGAGAACGGCCGAGGGGGGTCTCGAGAACGGCCGAGGGGGGTCTCGAGAACGGCCGAGGGGGTCTCGAGATGTGCGCAGACCCCGCTCCGCGCTCTCCGGACCGGCTGCGGCGGTGTCCAGACCCCGCCGCGCCGGTCTCCAGACCGGCACCGACGCTCTTCAAGCCCATCCTGGAGGCGCTCGCTGTCCAGGGCGCGATCGCTCGCCTCCTCCGGGCGCGACCGAGCCGTCCGCTCTACCCGAGGCGGTCGGTCCATGTGGACACGAGCCCGTGCGAGGTGGCTCGGGATACCGCTCCGGCAGCGCAGGATCCCCTGATCGGGTGCACAGATACTCTGCGGACCACGGGACCCCTCGCGGCGTCAGTTGCAGACGGGCTCCGCAACCGGTTGCTCCCTTCCGCAATGGTTTGCGTGATTGAACAAGGGCTCGCGGTCCCGGGATCCCGGCCGCACGTCCCGACGGCACGGGCGCAGCGCCGCGCAATGGGTCGCATCGCGAGGAGGAGCCACCTCGGCCTCGCCAGCACGGGGCCCCGCGCCCGAGCGGATGATGCGGTGTGACGGGGGCCTACGACGAGGGTTTGAGCCGCCACGGCGCTGAGGACACCAAGAGGGAGAGAACGCTCCTCTCTCTCTCTCTTCTTTGACGTCCTACCTCCAGCTGACGTCGTCGAGGATCTCGGATTTAAACGCAAAGGCGCAAAGGCGCAAAGGCGCAAAAAGGCGGTGAGAGTAACCGAGGGTGAGAGAGCCAAGGTCGTCGTTGCAGCGATCGAGGTGCATCGCACCCTTGGAGGCGTCGGGCTACTCGAACCAGGTGACGGAGAGGCGCTTGCCTTCGCCTGAGTCGCGAGGGACTGCGGGGAGGTGAGGCAGGGCATCCATCGCGTGGTCAGGGGATTGCGAGAATGAAGAATGTCCTGCCTCTATCTCGCTTTTTTTTGCGCCTTTGCGCCTTTGCGCCTTTGCGCCTTTGCGCCTTTGCGCCTTTGCGCCTTTGCGCCTTTGCGCCTTTGCGTTGAATTCTCCATCCGTGCGACGCGGCTGCGCCCTCAGGCCGCCCGCAGCCGCCACACCGCGGGCCGCAGCAGCAGCAGCGGCGCGGCGAGGCCCGCGACGACGCCGCACCACACCGTCGACTCGACGCCGATCCGACCCGCGAGCCAGCCGGCCGCGAGCGTGCCCGCCGGCAAGAGCGCGCCGGTCAGCACGTGGAGCGTGGCGTTGACCCGGCCGAGCACGTGGAGCGGCAGCATCGATTGCCGGGCGCTCACCGCGTGGATCATGAACGCGACGAGAAAAGCGTCCCCGAGGAGCTGGTGCAGCACGAGGGCAGGGACCGCGAGCCGACCGAGGTGCGCGGCGAGCGGGATGAGCACGGCGCCGGCCTGACCCACCGCGAGGCTGAGGATCATCGCCGGCCCGGGGCCGAGGCGGCGGCCCAGCCACCCCGCGACGACGCTGCCGCCCAGCGCGCCGACGCCGCCCGCGCTGATGATCAGCCCGACCGCGGCGGGATCCAGCCGCAGGCCCTCCAGGAGATAGAGCATGTACAGCGCGGAGAAGACCCCGCCGCTGAAGAGCGCCTGAGCGCCCATCGCCAGGAACGTCGCGCCAATCACGGGGTGGCCGAGGCCGTGGCGCAGCCCCACCCGGAGATCCTCGAGCAGCGACGCGCCCCCCTCGGCCGCGTCGCCCGTAGGGATGGCCGGCGCCTCGACCGCCCGGATGCGCCAGAGCAGCGCCGCCGACCCGAGATAGGACAGCGCGTCCGCCACCATCGTCACCGGCGCGGTGAGCACCTGGATCAGGATGCCCGCGGCGCCGGGGCCGGCGATCTCCGCGGCGGCCTCGGTCCCCTCCAGCCGGGCGTTCGCCTCGACAAGGCGATCCTGCCCGACCAGCGCCGGCAAGTACGCGTTGTCGGCGATCTGGAACAGGGAGGTGGCCACGCCGACCAGCGCGGCCACCGCGGAGAGCTGGACGAGGGTCAGCGCGCCGGCCCAGGCCGCGATCGGCACCGAGAGGATCAACGCGGCGCGCGCGAGATCCGCGCCGATGAGCAGCGGCCGCTTGCGCGAGCGATCGACGAGCCCGCCCGCGAAGAGCCCCACGAGCACGCCCGGGGCGGTCGACATCGCCGAGAGCGCCGCCACGCCGGCCGCGTCGGCGCCGAGGCTCACGATGGCGATCACGGGCAGCGCCGTCCGGCTGACGCGGCTGCCCAGCGCGCTCACCGCCTGCGCGGCCCAGAGGCGCAGGAAATCGGGGTGGCGAGAGAGGCCGGCGGGGGGAGCGGACATGGCGCGGGGGCGCGAGTAGAGCAGAAAAGAAGGAAGGACGGAGCGCCGCGACGGCCCGCGATCATCCGGGTGGCCCGAGAGGCGTGCTACACGAGGGCCATGGACCGCGACGAGCGTACTGGTGAGGTCTTTCTCCGCGTCGTGGGTCGGCGCACCGCGCCGCCGCTCGGCGAGCCCCCGCCGCTCGAATCGCGCGACGCCCTCGCCACCATGGCGCGCTATCGAACCCGGGCCCCCAAAGGGGTCTTCGTCTACAGCAGCCACGCCGAGATGGAGGCCGACAGGCTGCGCTGGACCGTCGATGCCATGATCGAGCGCGCGCGCCGTGGCTGAATATACGCGCCCGGCCGCGTGGGACGACGTCAAGCTGCTTGCCCGCTACCTCGATGAAGCAGGCGTACGCTGGGCGCTGATCGGTGGCTATGCGATCGCCGCGCACGGGTTCGTCAGGTTCTCCGAAGCCGTCGACATCCTCGTCGACCCGTCCACCGAGAACGCGAAGCGCTGGATCGCGGCGCTTGCCCGGCTGCCCGACGGCGCGACGCGCGAGCTCGTCGGCGAGGAGGATGTCTTTGAACGCGAAGGTCCGTACGCCATCCGGGTCAACGACGAGTTCACCATCGACGTAATGCCTTCGGCCTGCGGCCACGGATGGGCCGAGCTGGAGCCTTACGTGGAGGAGCGCTTCATCGACGGGGTCCGGCTACGGGTCCTCGGGCTCGAAGGGTTGCTGAAGACCAAAGAAGGCATGCGCGACAAGGACCGCGCCGACGCCGCGGTGCTGCGCGCGGCCCTGGACGCTCTCCGCAGCGCGAAATGAGGGTCGCCTCTGCGGGCAGGCGCGGCTACTAAGGCAGCCCTGGAGCCACCCGCGCCATGCCCACGCTGCTGCGTTCACCAGCCACGAGGCTCGCCGCAGCGCTCGTCGCGATCGCGATGGCGCTCGTCGGCCTCCTGCCCCTCTTCGACGGCCCCGGCTACGAGAGCGCGCTCGCCGCAGGCCTGCTCGTGCCGAGCGCCGCGGCGATCGCGACCGCCCTCGACGTCGCCGCCCACCGGCCCCTGCCGCTCGACGCCTTCCGCCGCGGCGTCGCGAACGGCGCCCTGCTCGCGGTCGTCGCGTACGCCACCACCCTGGCGCACGGCCTCCGCGCAGGCTTCTGCGACGTGCTCGGCGGCTCCGCGCACTTCGCCCTCGGGCCCGGCCTCGGCGCGGCCCTCGGCGGCGCCTGGGGCGCGGTCGCGGGCGAGCTCGCCGCCGGCATCCGGCGCGACGACGCCGCGCCCCAGCCGCCCGCGCCCCCCGCGTGGCGGCGCCGGCTCGCCGCCGTCCTCGCCGCGCTCGCCGCCCCGCTCGCCTCGATCGGCGTGAGCGCCGTCCGCTTCTACACGAGCCCGATCGTCTTCGCCTACGACCCCTTCGTCGGCTTCTTCAGCGGCACCCTCTACGACACGATCGTCGACGCCTCCGGGCTGCTCACCTACCGCGCCGGGACGCTCGCCACCCTGGTCGCCGCGTCCGCGCTCGCCCACCACCTCGTCCACGACGCGAGCGGCCGGCTGTCGTTCCAGCCGCAAGGCCGCCCCGGGCTGCTCCTCCTCGGCGCGGCGTGCGCCGCCCTCAGCGCCGCGAACCTCCTCGAAGGCGCGCGCCTCGGCCACTTCCAGACCTCCGAGACCATCGCGGCCGAGCTCGGCGCGCTCTCGCAGGGCCAGCGCTGCGAGGTCGTCTACCCGCGCGGCATGCGCGAGGCCGACGTCCAGCGCTTCGTGCGCGAGTGCGACGCCCACATCGCGGCCGGCGAGCGCTGGCTCGGCGCGCCCGCAGAGCAGGGCGGCGCGCCGCTCCGGGTCCGCGCCTACCTGTTCGAGAGCGCGGCGCAGAAGGGCGCGCTCATGGGCGCGTCGCGCACGTACGTGGCGAAGCCGTGGCGCCGCGAGGTGTACCTGCAGGCCGCCGGCTACCCGCACCCGACGCTCGGGCACGAGATCATGCACGTGCTCGCCGGCGCCTTCGGCCGCGGCCCGTTCGAGATCGCCGGGCGGCTCGGCGGATGGCTCCCCGACCCGGGCCTCATCGAGGGGATCGCCGTCGCCGGCTCGCCCAGGGAGGGCGAGGACCTGAGCCCGAGCGAGTGGGCCAAGGCCATGAAAGATCTCGGGATCCTGCCGCCGCTGGCGCGCCTCTTCGCGCTCGGGTTCCTCGCCGAGAACTCGTCGACCGCCTACACCGTGAGCGGCGCCTTCGTCGGCCACGTGCGCGCGACGTACGGGCCCGCCGCGGTCCGCGCCTGGTACGGCGGCAAGCCGCTGCCCGAGCTCACCGGCGCCTCGTGGGCCGAGATGGAGCGCGCGTGGCACGCCGAGCTCGACGCGCTGCCGCTCCCGGACGCGGCCAAGGCGCAGGCGAAGGCCCGCTTCGATCGGCCCGCCGTGTTCGAGCGGCGCTGCCCGCACGTGGTCGACGCGTGCGCGCAGAAGGCGGAGCAGCTGCGCGCGCGCGGCGACCACGAGGGCGCCATCGCCGAGTACCGGCGCGTCCTCGCGCTCGACCAGAGCCCCGCGACGCGCGTCGCCGTCGCCGAGACGCGGCTCGCGAGCGACGCGCCCGGCAGCCGGGCGGAGGGGGTGCGCGAGCTGGAGACCCTCGCCGGGGACGCGTCGGTGCCGCGCCACCTGCGCGACCGCGCGGCGGAGCGGCTCGGCGACGTCGCGCTCTCGGCCGGCGACCGCGAGCGCGCGGTCGCGTGGTACCAGGAGGTCGCCGGCCGCCTCGTCGACGAGGACCGGCTGCGGACGCTCGACGTCAAGATCGCCGCCGCCCACGACGACCGGGCCCGCGCGGCCGTTGTCGAGCTCCTGGTCGGGACCCGCGGCGGCGCGCCGGACCGGTTCCGGGCGGCCGAGCTGCTCGGCGCCTGGGCCGCGCAGGCGCCCGGCGACGGCCTGCCGAGCTACCTCCTCGGCCGCCAGTACCTGAACGACGGCCGCTTCGACGAGGCGGCCGATCGCCTGGACCGGGCGCTCGGGGCCCACCTGCCCCTCCAGCGGGTCTGGATCGAGGCCGAGCGGCTGCGCCTCGTGGCGGCGTGCGGCGTCGGCGACGCCGAGACCGCGCGCCGGATGTTCGCCCAGTACGCCGCCCACGAGGGGGCGGCCGGCGCCGGGCCCGCCGTGAGCCAGGAGCGCCGGGACGCCGCCCTCCGGCTGCTCGAGCGGTGCGACCGCGCGGCGCCCCGACCCGCGGCCCCGGCGACCCCATCCGACAGGCCGGACGGACAAAAGTGAAGAATGCCTCTCGTCCCCGCGCGCCGACGTGGTGAGATGTCGTGGCGATGCACGATGCGCCTGCGAGCGAGAGGTCCCGCCGCCTCGTCGCGCTGAACGCTGTCCTCACCGTCGTGGCCCGCCACTCGAACCTCCTCCTGCCGAGGCCGTTCGAGGAGCTCGCCGACGCCGTCGGCCGGTTCGCCGCGTTCCAGCTCTTCGCGGTGCTGTTCCCGGAGCCCGAGGGCGAGCTCCGCGCGCACGCGGTCATCCGGGGCGATACGCTCGCCGCCGCGCCGTTCGGCGCGCTGCTCCCCGCGCCGGCGGCGCTCTTCCGGCGGGTGTTCGGCGAGGGCAAGGCGTTCACCTGCGACGACACCCGCGCGGGGGACGCGCTCGTTGGGCTGGGGCCGACCGAGGGGTGCCTCGCGTACGTCGCCTTCCCGGTGCGGGCCGCGCCGCCCGGCGCCGAGGGCGGGCCGCGCGCGAGCAGCTCCGGCGGCGGCCCCGTGGTGGCGGCGCTCGTGCTCGGCTACGCGGACGCCGCGGCGGCGGCCGCCGCGCCGGTGGAGCTCCTGGAAGAGCTCGCCGGCGCGCTCGGCGCCGGCCTGGATCGCTCGCTGCGCGTCGTCGCCGGCGAGCGCGAGGCCGCCGAGCGGCTGCTCAGGATCCGCGAGCTCGAGGAGCAGCACCGGAACCTCCTCGACAACGCGCCGCTCATCATCTTCCGGCTCGATCCCGAGACCGGCGAGCTCTCGTTCCTGAACCGCCACGCCGAGCGGCTCCTCGGGGTGCCGGTGGCCGAGGCGCTGAGGACGCCGGGCTTCCTCGGCGAGGTCCACGCCGACCCGGAGGGCGTGATGTGCTTCGAGGACGCGGTGGCGCGGGCCAAGCTCGGCGCGCCCTCGTCGTCCTACGAGGCGCGCCTCCGGCGCCGGGGCGGCGACGCGATCACCGCGCGCGGCACGGTGTACCCGCTGGTCTCGGATCGCGGCCGCGTGGTGGCGATCGAGGGCGTGCTCGCGGACGTGAGCACCGAGCACGCGGCGCGCACCCGGCTCATCCAGGTCGATCGCCTGTCGACGCTCGGCACGCTGGCGGCCGGCGTGGCGCACGAGATCAACAACCCCGCGGCGTTCATCCTGCTCGGCCTGGACATGCTCGACCGCCTGCTGCGCGGCCCGAACGTGCGCATGGAGGGCGCGGCCGCGTCGAGCGCGTCGGAGCTCTTGCGGGAGCTGCGCGACTCGATCAAGCGCATCGTCGACATCGTCCGCGACCTCAAGCTGTTCGCGAGCCCGCCGCAGCCCGAGGGGTCGCGGCGCACGCTGACGGACGCGAACCGCACCGTGGAGTCGGCGCTGAGCCTGACGCGCGGCCAGATCATCGAGCGGGCGCAGGTCGTGAAGAACCTGTCGGAGGTGCCGCCGATCCTGATGGAGGACGGCCGGCTCGGGCAGGTCATCGTGAACCTGCTCGTCAACGCGGCCCAGGCGATCTCGAAGCCGAGCTCGAAGGTCGAGGCGCGCGATCAGACCGTGACGGTCGAGACGCGGAGCGACGGGGACACGGTCGAGATCGTGGTGACCGACACGGGCGGCGGCATCGCGGAGGAGAACCTGCCGCGCATCTGGACGCCGTTCTTCACGACGAAGGGGCCCGAGGTCGGCACGGGGCTCGGCCTGTCGATCAGCCGCGAGATCATCGAGCGCGCCGGCGGGCAGATCACGGCGGAGAGCCCGGTGCCCGGGAGCGATCCGCCGGGCGGGGCGCGCTTCATCATCTCGCTGCCGGCGGCGGGGCGCGCGGAGGAGGCGACGCCGAGCGTCGCGCCGGTGCCGCGGCTCGTGTCGAAGCGGGCGCGGGTGCTGGTGGTCGAGGACGAGGCGTCGCTGGCGCGCGCGCTGTCCGAGCAGCTCGGCCGGGTGCACCAGGTGGCGCTCGCGCCGAGCGCGGACGCGGCGATGGGGATGCTCGCCGGCGGCCAGCGGTTCGACGTGGTGCTCTGCGATCTGCGGATGCCCGGGATGTCGGGCGACATCTTCTACACGCGGATCCGCGAGAGCGATCCGGCGCTCGCGCAGGGGTTCATCTTCATGACCGGCGTGGGCTTCGGCGCCGACGTGGAGCGGTTCCTCGCCTCGTCGGGCCGGCCGCTCCTGGAGAAGCCGTTCTCCGCCGAGGACGCGCTGAGCGCGATCGCCGAGGTCGTCACGGCGAACCGGGCCGAGGAGCGGGAGAGCACGAGGTCGCGGTCCAACCCATGAAGCTCACCGACGTCATGCGGGACCTCGCCGCGCTGGGCAACGAGAAGATGCGCGAGGTCAACGCCCGCGCCGGGGACGCCCACGGCGTGAACCTCACCCAGCTCCGCGCGCTCGCGAAGCAGCTGAAGATGGACCACGCCCTGGCCGGCGAGCTGTGGCGCACCGGGGATCCCGACGCCCGCCTCCTGGCGACGCTCGTGTTCAAGCCGAAGGCCCTCTCGGCGGACGAGCTGGACGCGATGGTCCGGGAGATCGGCTACCCCAAGCTGCTCGACTGGTTCATCGTCAACGTCGTGAAGGCGTCGCGCCACGTCGAGGCGCTGCGCGTCCGCTGGAAGGACTCCGCGAGCGCGCTGGTCGGGCGCGCCGGCTGGAGCCTGACGACGGACCGCGTCGTGAAGAGCCCTGCCGGGCTCGATCTCCCCGCGCTGCTCGACCAGATCGAGGCGGAGATGAAGACGGCGCCGGGCCCGAAGCAGTGGTCGATGAACCACTGCCTCGCCGAGATCGGCATCCACAACCCCGGGTTGCGCGCCCGCGCGGTGGCCATCGGCGAGCGGCTCGAGGTGCTCAAGGACTACCCGGCGTCGCCGGGCTGCACGCCGCCGTTCGCGCCGGTCTGGATCGCGGAGATGGTGCGGCGGCAGAGGGCGGAGAAGGCGCGGGGCGGGTGACGGGGGGCGGCGCGCCTCGCGCCGTCGTGGTGACGCGCGCGGCGTCCGGCGGCGTGCGCGGTCAGCCGAGGAGCTGCGCGCAGATCTGCTGGAGCTCCCGCAGCACGTCGGGCGTGGCCTGCAGGGTGATCCGGGAGCGCTGGTCGCCCTCCTGGTAGCTCAGCGTGAGCAGGACGACGGGCGCCGCGATCTTCGCCCCGCGGCTCGCGGCCGCGATCGAGTCGATGCGCCAGTCGACGCCGGTGAGCAGCTTGCCGTGGTCGAGCAGCGCGCCGCGCACGATCTCCCGCCGCACGACCGC
The DNA here is from genome assembly GCF_000418325.1 of Sorangium cellulosum So0157-2. Classification (GTDB taxonomy): domain Bacteria; phylum Myxococcota_A; class Polyangia; order Polyangiales; family Polyangiaceae; genus Sorangium; species Sorangium cellulosum_D. The sequence goes on along the minus strand of NC_021658.1, from coordinate 7,924,254 downwards.
CCGGGCCTGGTCGTAGCCGGCGAGCAGGATCGCCTGGATCTCCTCGGCGCCCTCGCCGGGCGCGAGCGCCGCGAGGTCGGCCGCGAGCGCGGCGCGGTCGAGGTCGCGCTTGCTCGCCTCGCGCACGAGGAAGCGGCACGCCTTGAGCACGCGCGCGAGCGCCTCGGACCCGACCTCGTGCCGCCGGCAGAACTCGTCGAGGAGCCGCTCGACGGCGGCGGGCACCGGCTCGCCGAGGCTCGGCCCGAGCGCCTCCCAGAGGCGCTGCCGCGCGCCCTCGGGCAGGTCCAGGAGCCGGCGCAGGTCGGCGGCGAGCTCCGGGGGCGGCGGCGCGCCGCCGAGGCTCGCGAGCTCGGGGCGGGGGGAGGGCGCTTCGCGCGCGGAGGTGCTCATCGCGACGGCGCCAACGATTGCCGAGCTCCGCGGCGATGTCCACCGCCGCGCGGCCGCCGGCCGCGCTGGCGGGACGAGACCGCCGGCGCGTCGCCTGGCCGGATCACTCGCTCAGCTGGATCGGGACGTACAGGGCCCGCATCTTCGACATCGTGCCCTCGCGCGTGTACCCGGCGAGCCCGTACAGCAGGTTCCACCAGTGCCCGCCCGGCGTCTCGCCGTACGAGAACACGGGGAAGAAATGGAACTCCCACTCCATGCCCGTCCGCACCCGCCGCTCCCGGTAGAAGGTGTTGAGCGCGACCTGCGTCACCGAGTTCTGGTCCGCGAACCGGAAATAGACCGGCAGGGCCATCGTGGTGCGCGACGTCGGCGTCGCGAAGTCCCAGAGGAACGGCGCGACCACGAGGTGCGTGGAGCTGCGGTTTCGACCCGAATAGAAGAACGGGTAGATGTCCGTCTCCCAGCCCGTGAGATCCCGCGTGTGGCGGACCAGCGGCGTGAGCCACGTCGTGTCGCTCAACCCGTGGCGCTTGAAGCGGCCATAGAACGGGAAGAGCACGAGATCGTCGCTGCGCGGCGAGGTGTTCCGGTAATAGAACGGGAGCAGGAACGTCCGCTCCAGATCGATGTCCGGATCCCGGTACTGCCAGAAGAGCGGCGTGATCATGTCGAGCTCCGTCCGCCCTCGATAGCGGGCGTAGCCCCAGGTCGCGAACGTGCTCTCTCCCTCCTCGCCGCGCGCCTTCACGAAGAGCGGTGTGACGAGCAGGTTCGAGTTGCCCTCGTACCCGTAATGGAAGAACGGGAACAGCGTGGTGCGATCGTAGTTCTTGCCCCAGCTGTGCCAGTAGAAGGGCATGACGTTGAACACGTCGCCCTTGCGCGAGTGCTGCCACATCAGAGGACCCCAGATGTTCGTCGAGCGGTCTCCGATGTCGCTGTAATGGTAGTAGTGCAAGAGCGGCGGGATGACCTCGTACTCGCTGCTCTCGTCGCGACCGTAGAAGTAGAGCGGGGCCAGGCCGAGATCGATCTTGTCGGCCGAGCGCGCGTCGCACGCGGGGCCGCCCTTCCAGCTGCAGAAGAGGGGGCCGACCAGGTTGAAGCCGCTCCGCGCCGTGTGATGCGTGAAGGTGAGCAGGGGAGGGATGTGGAAGTAGCCGCTCCCGTCGTCGCTCTTGCCCTCGAAGAAGAGGGGCGCGAGCCAGTTGTCGTGCCGGCCCGGCTCCGCCTTGCGCCCGGGGCCCGCGGGGCGCCCCTCGCGCTCGCGGTGCATGAACGGGCCGACGATCGTCGTGTGCGTGTTCTGGTCCCGCAGCTTCCAGAAGAACGGGAAGAGCACGTCGGCGTCGACGTCCTTGCTCCGGCGGTTGTAGTAGAGCGGCGTCACCATCGTGGCGCGGTCGCCGGGCATCTTGCGCTCCGCCCACAGGGGGAAGAGCGTCCGGAACTGGTAGCTGCCGCTCTTCTCGCCGTAGTAGAGCCCGTACCAGTCCCGCTGGATCTCCGCGGCGCGCCCGACCTCCCACTCGCCGGGGTCGTTCGTGCCGATCTGCTTCTTGACCTGCGGCGGGATCGCCAGCGGGTCCTCCGGCAGGGTCGGCTCCTGGGTCTGGATCGGGCTCTCCTCCGAGGTCGGCGCCGCGTGCGTCTCCGGCGTGCCGGGCGGCGGCTTCTGCGGCGCGCTCGAGGGGGGCGGCCCCATGCCGGGCTGGCCGAAGCTGACCTGCGCCGCCGCGACCGACGGCGCCGCCAGCGCCGCGGCGAGCGAGAGCGCCGCGCCCGCGCGCCGCGCCCGGCCCCGCACCTCGTCCGCCGGAGCGCCGCGCGCCCCCCGCGAGCAGCCCTGCGCTCCCATCGCCTCGGAGGTCAACGCGCTCCCCGCTGGCCGCCGGGCGACGCCTCGAGGGCCCGATCCGCGAGCACGCGCGCCGCGCCCTCCAGCGGGATCTCCTCCTGCAGGTGCGCGACGAGATCCTTGATCTGGACGACGCCGCGCTCGACCTCCGAGTCGCCGAGGATCACGCAGAGCCGCGCGCCGAGCGCGTCCGCGCGCCGGAGCATCGCTTTGAGCCGGCCGCCGCGCCCGTCGAGCTCGACCGAGACGCCGAGCGCGCGCAGCTCCTTCGCGAGGAGGAGCGCGCGGTCCGCGCCGCTCTGGCCGAGCGGGGCGAGGAAGCAGCCGGGCCCGCGGCGCGCAGGGGCGTCGGGCATCATCGTGAGCAGCCGCTCCATCCCCATCGCGAAGCCGATCGCCGGCACGCTCGGCCCGCCGAGCCCCGCGACCATGTTGTCGTAGCGACCGCCGCCCGCGAGCGTGCTCTGGGCGCCGAGATCGCTCGAGGTCGCCTTCACCTCGAAGAGCGTGCGCGTGTAGTAGTCGAGCCCGCGCACGAGCGACCGGTCGACGACGTAGTTCACGCCGAGCACGTCGAGGCAGCGCAGCACGCCCTGCCAGTGGGCCCGGTCGGCGTCGTCGAGCAGGTCGAGCGTCGACGGCGCGTCGCGCGACACCGCGTGGTCGCGCGGGTCCTTCGAGTCGAGGATGCGCAGCGGGTTCTTCTCGAGGCGGCGCTGCGAGTCCTCGCTGAGCTCGCCCTTGCGCGGCGCGAAGTGGGCGAGCAGCGCCTCGCGGTAGCGCTCGCGCGTGCCCGCGCTGCCGAGCGAGTTCACGTGGACGACGAAGTCGCCGATGCCGATGCGCTGCAGGAACGTCGCGACGAGGTCGATCGTCTCGGCGTCGCAGAGCGGCCCGGGATCGCCGAAGAGCTCGCAGCCGGCCTGGTAGAACTGGCGGTAGCGCCCCTTCGCCGGCCGCTCGCCGCGGAACATCGGCCCGAGGTAGTACCAGCGGGTGACCGGCTCCTTGGCGTGGACCGCGTGCTCGACATACGCGCGCGCGGCGCCGGCCGTGCCCTCCGGCCGCACCGTGAGCCGATCGCCGTGGCGCTCGAAGGAGTACATCTCCTTCTCGACCACGTCCGTCGTCTCGCCCATCTGGTGCTGGAAGAGCTCCGTCGGCTCGAGCAGCGGCGTGCGCACCTCGGCATAGCCGTGGAGCTCCGCGTGGAGGCGGAAGGCCCCCTCGAGCTTGTGCCAGCGCTCCACCTCTTCGGGGAGGATGTCGTTCATCCCCCGTACCGCGCGCAGTTCCATCGCGCGGCGCTTATGGTCGGAGCTGGCGAGCGGGTCAAGCCGGTCGGAGGCTTCCCGGTGCGCTCGGGTCTCGCCGGCTCACCGTCTTGGGGCTATGTGCTGGGTCCGAGAGGCATGGCGAAGACAAAGACGCGCGCAGCGGCGATCGATCTTGGGAAGGCCCGCGTGGGCGTGGCGGTGACCGACGAGCTCGGGCTCTACGCGCACCCGCGGCCGCTGCTCGACGGGCGGAACCGGAAGGCGCTCCTCGAGGCCCTCACGGCGCTCGCCCGGGACGAAGGGATCACGCGGTTCCTGGTGGGGCTGCCGCTGGAGATGAACGGGGACGAGGGGCCCGCCGCGCGGCGGGCCGCGGCCTTCGCGCAGGCGGTGGCCGACGCCACCGGGGTCGAGGTGGAGCTCATCGACGAGCGGCTGACGACGGTCGAGGCGGCACGGCGGCTGCGCGACGGGGGCGTCTCGGGGCGGAAGAGCAAGGAGCGCGTCGACGGGGCGGCGGCGGCGCTGCTCCTCCAGGCCTGGCTCGACGGCCGGCGCGGCTAGGCGCGGGCCGCTCGCCGGCCGGGCTACCGGCTCTCGCTGCGGAGCAAGAGGTACGCCCCGGCGGCCCCGACCGCGCCGATCGCGAACAGCACGACGTCCCACATGGGCCAGGCGACGCCGGCCGCGCGCCGGAGGACGACGGCCTCGACGACCCGCACGAGCAGCGACGCGAAGCCGTAGGCGCACAGCCCGACGACGATCGGCCGGCGGATGTTGTCGGCCAGGTCGACCGACTTCATGCTGTTGTTCCACACGTTCCGGCGCACGTGGCGCGCGCCGATCAGCGCGGGGGTGATCAGCGCGAAGCCGATCCCGGACGCGAGCAGGACCGCCTCGAGGCCGGTCAGGTTGTCGGTCACGGTGCCGCCGCGCGAGAGGCGGATGATCGCGGTGACCAGCGTGATCAGGCCGCCGGCGACCCAGAAGAGGCCGAGCACCGAGAGCAGCAGGATGAGCGGCCTCGCCATGCTCACCTGCTGCGCCTGGCGGAGCTGCATCGTCGCGGCGCGCGGCGCCGACGGCAGCGACGTGCGCGGCCCGGGCTGGACGACGGGGGAGCTCAGCTCCCGCGGCTCGGGCTCGCTCGTGTCGTAGAGCGCGAGCTCCGCGTCGAGCTCTTCCATCGTCTGGTAGCGGTGGCTGGGCTCCTTCGCCATCGCCCGCTGGATGATCATCTCCAGCGGCTCGGGGATGCTCGGCTCGAGCGAGCGCGGGCGCGGCGGGTCCTCGGTGAGCACCGCGGTCAGGGTCGCGGTCGGGTCGTTGCGGTCGAACGGGCGGCTGCCGGTGAGGGCGCAGTAGAGGATGGCGCCGACGGCGTAGATGTCCGCCCGGTGATCGACGCGCTCGCCGCGGGCCTGCTCCGGGGCCATGTAGGACGGCGTGCCCATGATCATGCCGGTCTGCGTGAGCGCGGCGCCCGGCGCGTCGTCGACCTTGGAGATGCCGAAGTCGATCACCTTGGCCGTGGGCATGGCGAGGTCGCCGGTGAGGAACACGTTCTCCGGCTTCATGTCGCGGTGCACCACGCCCTTCGCGTGCGCGGCGGCGAGCGCCTTGCAGATCTGCCGGACGATGCGCACGGCGGGGCCGATCTTCATCTTGCCGACCTCCGTGAGGTAGTCGGCGAGCTCCTTGCCTTCGAGGAACTCGTTGACGAGGAACGGCCGCCCCTCGGCGGTGCGGTGGACGTCGAAGACGGTGACGACGTACGGGCTCTGCACCGCGGCCGCGGCCTCGGCCTCGCGCTGGAAGCGCGAGATCACCTGCGGCTGCCGCGCGTACTCCGGGTGCAGCATCTTGATGGCGAAGCGCTTGCTAGAGATCCGGGTGTGGCGCGCCTCGTAGACGCGCCCCATGCCGCCCTCGCCGACGACGCGCATGACCGTGTACGTCTCGTTGAGCGTCTTGCCGACGAGATCGTCGCGGAGCGCGTCGTCCACGGAGTCGTCGAGCGTCGCGGCGTCGCGCGGGCACACCCTGAACTCGGCCGGGTACCGCACCCCGCAGGTGGGGCAAACCTTGGGGGTCGCGTTGTCGCTCCCGGAGCTCGGGGGCGCGTTGGCGGAGGTCGACAGGCTCGTCATCGCGTGCGCGATATGCAGGTCCGACTGCGAGCCGCGTGCGTCCGACTGCGGTCGGGAGCCGCGCGGGTCCGACTGCGGTCGGGAAGGGTCCGACTGCAGTCGGGGAGCGTCTTCGGGGGGCCGGAGGGTGCCGGGCATCGCTGACCGAGGGTAGCCAATCGGCCGTTCTGGGGGTGACAAATCGCGCGGGCCGCGTCGACCGCGTTGACGGGCGCGTTGACGGACCGGCGCGCCTGCGTATACTCGCGCGCTCCCCAGCTCACTGGCCTGAATTTCGCGGGCTCCCGCCGCTCCGGGCGGGGGGCTCGCCTTCAGGCGTCGCTTGGCCAGTCGCCGGCGTCGTGAAGACGCGTCGGCCCGGGCGCTCGGCAGCGCACCGGAGAGGCCATGGAGAGCCAGCCATGCTGCACTCGATTCAGAAGACCGACATCATCCAGAAGTACGCGATCCACGAGGGCGACACCGGGTCGCCCGAGGTCCAGATCGCGCTCCTCAGCGAGCGGATCAACCAGCTGCAGGAGCACTTCCGCACCCATCAGAAGGACCACCACTCCCGCCGGGGCCTCCTGAAGCTGGTGAGCCAGCGCCGCCGTCAGCTCGACTACCTGAAGCGCATCGACATCGAGCGCTACCGCAGCCTCATCGGCCGCCTCAACCTCCGCAAGTAGCGGATTTCAGGGCAGATTGCGCCGATCTCGCCGGCGCGCTCCCGAGGCGCCGCGCGCCCGCGCGGCGCCCGTCTACCTTCTGCCCGCGGTGTCGGGGCAGGTACGAGCGCCGGCAGCGGCCGGTCGCGCCTGTCCGCCTGCCGGCACCGGCAACAGCTCGCTGCCGCCCCATCCTCCACCCGCGCGTCCCACCCGGCACCGGCCGGCGTTCCAGCCCTTCCGTTCGGGAGGTTTTGCGGTACGCACCCCTGAACGCATGCGTTTTGCGCTGGCGAGAGCGGAGCGAACGCTTTAAGGAGCACATTCATTGACCACGGGACGGTGGGGCGCTCGGCCTCGCCGTTCCCGAGCGCGGGCTCCGCGCGTCTTCGTCTTCGCTTCGTGCGCAGCAGCGCGGCTCCTGCGCAGGAATCGAGGAAGAAGAGCAGCCCCTCGCGCTCGGCGTAGCGCCGCACGCAGCGGCCCTCGCGATCGCGCGAGAGAGAGCTGAAATCCTGATGTTCGTTCGTGAATCCGTCATGGTGGGCGGCCGCGCCCTCACCCTCGAGACCGGCCGCCTGGCGAAGCAGGCCCACGGGGCCGTGCTCGTCACCTACGGCGATACCATGGTGCTCGTGACCGCCGTCTCGCAGGACGAGCGGCCGGGCCTCGACTTCTTCCCCCTCACCTGTGAGTTCGTCGAGAAGACGTACGCCGCCGGCAAGATCCCCGGCGGGTTCTTCAAGCGCGAGGCGCGCCAGCGCGAGGAGGAGATCCTCTCGAGCCGCTTGATGGACCGCCCGCTCCGCCCGCTCTTCCCGGACGGCTTCAAGCGGGACACGCAGATCATCGCGACGGTCCTCTCCAGCGACAAGCAGAACAAGGCCGACGTCCTCGCCCTGACGGGCGCGAGCGCCGCGCTGCACATCTCGGACATCCCCTGGCACGGGCCGGTCGTCGGCGTGCGCGTCGGCCGCCTCGAGGGCGAGTTCGTCGCGTACCCGACGGTCGCCGACATCGAGCGGTGCGACATCGACCTCGTCGTCGCCTGCTCGCGCGACGCGATCGTGATGGTCGAGGGCGGCGCCGCGGAGGCGACCGAGGCCGAGATCATCGACGCGCTGATGTTCGCGCACGAGACGGCGCAGCCGGTCATCGATCTCATCGAGAAGATGCGCGCCGCGGTGGGCAAGGCGAAGCGCGAGTTCGTCGCGCCGGCGCTGCCGGACGACGTCAAGCAGCGCGTCGCCCAGATCGTCGACGGGGACCTCAAGGCCGCGACGCGGGTGACCGACAAGAAGGCGCGCTACGACGGCTACAGCACGCTGAAGAAGAAGCTGACCGAGACCCTGTCGGCCGAGCTCGGCGCCGAGAAGTTCCTGCCCCTCCAGGGGCTCGTGAAGGCCGAGTTCGAGGAGCGCAAGGCGCACGTCGTCCGCACGTACGTGATCGACGAGGGCCGGCGCATCGACGGCCGCGACGGCAAGAGCATCCGGCCGATCATGTGCGAGGTGGGCCTGCTCCCGCGCGTGCACGGCAGCGCCCTGTTCCAGCGCGGCGAGACGCAGGCGATCGTCACGACGACGCTCGGCACCTCGACCGACGAGCAGAAGATCGACGGCCTGATGGGCGAGACGTGGAAGCGCTTCTACCTCCACTACAACTTCCCGCCCTTCTCGACCGGCGAGACGAAGCCGCTGCGCGGCCCCGGCCGTCGCGAGATCGGCCACGGCGCGCTCGCCGAGCGCGCGCTCTCCCGGATGATCCCGCCGCCGGATCAGTTCCCCTACACGATCCGGATCGTGTCGGAGACGCTGGAGTCGAACGGCTCGTCGTCGATGGCGGCGGTCTGCGGCGGGTGCCTCTCGCTCATGGACGCGGGCGTGCCGATCAAGTCGCCCGTCGCCGGCATCGCGATGGGGCTCATCATGGAGGGCCAGCGCTACGCGGTGCTCTCGGACATCCTCGGCGACGAGGATCACCTCGGCGACATGGACTTCAAGGTCTGCGGCACGGCGCGCGGCGTGACCGCGATCCAGATGGACATCAAGATCGCCGGCCTGAGCCGGCAGATCCTGATGCAGGCGCTGGATCAGGCGCGCGAGGGGCGGCTCCACATCCTGAACAGGATGCTGGAGACGCTGCCGACCACGCGGCCCGAGCTCAGCCAGTACGCGCCGCGGATCACCACGGTGCGCGTGAAGCCCGATCAGATCCGGCTCATCATCGGCCCCGGCGGCAAGACCATCAAGGGCATCGTCGACCAGACCGGCGTCGCGATCGACGTCGAGGACGACGGCACGGTGAACGTCGCGTCGTCGGACTCCGACGCGGTGAAGCGGGCGCTCGACATCATCAAGGGGCTCACGGCCGAGCCCGAGGTCGGCGCGACCTACAAGGGGACGGTCAAGCGCATCACCGACTTCGGCGCGTTCATCGAGATCCTCCCGAACACCGACGGCCTGCTGCACATCTCGGAGATGGCCCACACGCGCGTCGAGCGCGTCGAGGACGTCCTCAAGGAGGGCGACGCGGTCGACGTGAAGGTGCTGAGCGTCGATCGCGACGGGAAGATCCGGCTGAGCCGGCGCGAGCTGCTCCCGCTGCCGGAGGGCGAGGAGGGCGATCGGGCGCGCGAGCGCATGGCGCAGGCGCGCGACGCCGGCCCGCCGCCTCGGCGCGACGGACCGGGCGGCGGGCGCGGCGGTGACCGCGACCGCGGCCCGCGGCCCGGGATGGAGCGCGATCGCGGCGGACCGCCGCCGCGCGAGCGCCGCGAGCGCCGCTCCTAGCCACGGGATCCCGCGGGGAGGTCATGCCGCGCTGCGGCGCGCGCCGGCCTCCCCGTCGCTCACGCCCCTCACAAAGATCGCCTGATTTTCAGCGTTCCGCGGCCTCGCGTGGCGCCGCGGCCTCACGTGGCGAGCGCTGCCCGCCGCGGGCCCGCGCGCTCGGCTGCCGCGCCGGCGCGCGCGCCGCGTCCGGGCTCGTCCACCCCGCTGCTTTGTTGGAATCCGATGAAGTCCGCATGGCTCCTTCACAATCAGGGTAGTGTCGCGACCCCTGCTCGTGGCATGCTCCGCCCGTGCTCGTACGCAGAGCGAAAATCGTCTGTACCATTGGCCCTTCGTGTGACTCTCAAACGACGCTGGAGCAGCTCATCCGCGCCGGTATGGATGTCGCTCGACTCAACTTCTCTCACGGCTCGCATGAGGATCATGGCAAGGCAATTGCCACGGTCCGCGCGGCTGCGGAGGCCTGCGGAAAGCCTGTGGCGATCCTGCAGGATCTCTGCGGCCCGAAGATCCGAGCCGGTCGCTTCCCCGGCAACACCTTCGAGGTCGCTGACGGGGCTTCCGTTACCTTGGTCGAGGCGAACCGGGACAGCCCCGTCGCCACGCCCGGCGAGATCCCGATCCTCTACGAGGGCCTCGCCTCCGACCTGCAGCCGGGCGACGTCGTCCTCATCGACGACGGCCGCGTGGTGGTCACCGTCACCAAGGTCGAGGGCGAGCGCGTCCACGCCGGCGTGACGCAGGGCGGACGCCTGCGCGATCGCGTGGGCGTGCACCTGCCGGCCAGGCGCGTGCGGATCTCCGCCCTCACCGAGAAGGACAAGGCCGACCTGAGCTTCGGCCTCGCGCAGGGGGTCGATTACGTCGCCCTCTCGTTCGTGCGCAACGCGGACGAGGTCCGGCACGTCCGCGACATCTGCGAGGCCTGGGGTCGCCCGACGCCGATCGTCTCGAAGATCGAGACGCCAGGCGCCATCGACAACCTCGAGTCGATCATCCTCGCCTCGGACGGGGTCATGGTCGCGCGCGGCGATCTCGGCGTGGAGTTCAACCCGGAGCGGGTGCCGATCATCCAGCGCGAGATCCTTGGCCTCGCCCGCGTGCACCAGAAGCCGGTCATCGTCGCGACCGAGATGCTCCAGTCGATGGTGACCGCGACGCGCCCGACGCGCGCCGAGGCGAGCGACGTTGCGACCGCCGTCTTCGACGGCACCGACGCGGTCATGCTCTCGCAGGAGACCGCGACCGGCGCGCACCCGCCGCTCGTCGTGCGGATGATGGCCCGCATCGTCACCGAGGCCGAGCAGAGCTCGTTCTACCGCTACCTCTCGAGCGAGCAGCCCGGCCAGCGCGCGAACGTCGCCGAGGCGACCGCGCGCGCCGCGTGCGACATCGCGAAGGACATCGGCGCGAAGCTCATCATCGCGTTCACCGAGAGCGGCCTCACCGCGCGGTACGCGTCGAAGGCGCGCCCCGTGGTGCCGATCGTCGCCTTCTCGCCGAACGACACGACGCGCCGGCGGCTCGCGCTGCTCTGGGGCGTGGTGCCGTTCCCCGTCGACGCGCTCCGCAACTCGGACGAGATGATCGAGCGCGCCACCGGGCAGCTGCTCGCGAACGGCCTCGTCTCGCCCGGCGACAAGCTCGTCACCATCTACGGCGCTCCGGTCGGCGTCTCGGGGTCGACCAACGCGATTCGGGTGAAGGTCGTTGAATGAGCCTGCTCGCCCGCGATAGGGGCTCGACGGGCGAGCAGGAATCCCTCTCCAGACACGCGGGCGCAGAAGGCCTCCCGAAGCTCGAGAAATACGAGCTGATCGAGGAGCTCGGCCACGGCGGGATGGCCACGGTCTACCGCGCCCGCGACCCGCGGCTCCGCCGCGAGGTCGCCGTCAAGATCATCCACAAGCACCTCCGCGAGAACGCCGAGGTCGGCGCGCGCTTCGTCGCCGAGGCGCGCGCGGCGGCGAAGCTGCGCCACCCCGGCATCGTCGAGGTGTACGACGTCTCCAGCGAGCAGGATCGCGAGCGCTACCTCGTGGTCGAGCTGCTCCGCGGCTCCACGCTGCGCAAGATCCTGAACGCCCACCGCGACATGCCGGCCGAGATCGGCGCCGCCGTGGTGCTCGAGCTGTGCGACGCCCTGGAGCACGCGCACGCGTCGGGGATCATCCACCGCGACGTGAAGCCGGAGAACGTGCTCGTCGAGCTGCCGTCCGACCGCCCGGACGGCAGCTGGGACGGCGCGAGCGTGGTCATCAAGCTGACCGACTTCGGCATCGCCAAGATCCTCGACGCCCAGGGCGTCACGTCGACCGGGCAGGTGCTCGGCTCGCCGGCGCACATGGCGCCGGAGCAGATCGAGGGGGGCGAGGTCGACGCGCGCACCGACGTCTTCGCGCTCGGGGTGCTCTTCTACGAGTGCCTCGTCGGGCACCTGCCGTTCGAGGGCAAGAACCCGGCGCAGGTGCTCCGCAGGGTGATCGAGGGGGTCTACCCGGAGGCCGAGCGCGAGCGGCCCGCCGTGGGCGCGCGCTGGAGCCGGATCGTCGCGTGCGCCCTCGCGCACGACATCGCGGGCCGCACGGCGAGCCCCCGCGCGCTCGCCGAGCTGATCCGCGCCGAGCTCGGCGAGCTCGGCGTCGCGGAGCCGCGCGCCGAGCTCGCCGCCTACTTCGCCGACCCCGCGGGCTACGCCGAGCGGCACGCGGCGCGGCTCGTCCCGCGCCTCGTGGCGCGCGCGGAGGCCGGCCGCAAGCGCGGCGACGTGCCGGGCGCGGCCGCCGATTACAACCGGGCCCTCGCCCTCGCGCCGAACGACCTCACCATCCTCAAGCGGATCGCGAAGCTGAACGCGAGCCGCAGCCGGAGGCAGCTCGCGCGGCGCGCGCTGCTCGTGGCGCTCGCGTCGGTGGGGCTCGGCGTCGCCGCGTTCGGCGTGGCGCGCGCGCTGCGCGATCCGCCGCCGGAGGGGGACGCGCCCCTCGCGGGCGAGCCGCCGCGGCCGGCGCCGATCGACGCGCTGGTCCCGCCGCCGAACCTGCGCGCGGTCGCGGCGCGCGCCGCGGAGGGCGCGCCGCGCGCCGCGGAGGTCGCGCCGCGCGCCGCGGAGGTCGCGCCGAGCGCCGCGGAGGTCGCGATCGCGCAGCGGCCCCGCCCGCGGTTTCATCCGCCGCCCGTCGCGTCGCCGGCCGCTCCCTCGGCCGAGGCGCCGGCGGTCCGCGACGTCGTCTTCCAGATCGTCCCGAGCGGCGCCAAGCTGGTGCTCGACGGGGTCGAGATCAACTGGTTCGGCGCGAACAAGGTCACGCCGCTCAAGATCGGCGCGCACAGCGTCGACATCAGCGTGCCCAACTCGCGGTGCTGCAAGCCGTATTCGGGCGTCATCTCGGTCGTCGCGCCCAAGCCCGGGGTCACCGCGCCGCAGCGGATCGTCCACAAGCTGGAGATCCTGCCCAGCACGGTCGTCCTGAGCGGCGCGCCGCCGAGCGCGCAGTACCAGTGCCCGCAGATCGGCCTGATCGGCTTCGCGGGCGCCCCGCAGACCGTGACCCTGAGCGACGTGTTCTGGAGCGGGCGCTGCATCTTCACGCCCCCGACGCCCGAGGCGGCGCCGCTCGTCGGCAACGTCACGCTCGTGGCCGGCGAGTCGAACACCGTTTCCTGGCCGTCCGGCTGACGGCGACGCCTTCATTGCGGCGTCGGCGCCGGAAATCTCAGCATCCCCGCCCAAACTCCGCTACATCACGGCGCACCCCTCCGCATGGCTGCGCGAACTCCAGGCGGGAAATCTCCCGGCGCTCGCTTCCCATCGGTCGGGAGCGGCCGCGCCCTGCTCGCGCCGCGGCGCCTCGCCGCGGCCGCGGCGGGCGCCCTCGCGCTCCTCTGCGCGGGCCCGGCGGCCGCCGACGACATGCAGCAGTTCGAGCTCGCCAAGACGCGCTTCGACGCCGGGCACTACGAGGAGGCCCTGAGCCGCTTCGCCGCGATGCTCGACCCCGCGAGCCCGCCCTGCGAGCGCGGCGCGACCGAGGTCGAGGGCAAGCCGTGCCGGATCTCGGACCCCGCCCTGGTCGAGCGGGCGCGCGGCCTCGCCGCCGCGGCGCTCGTGGCGCTGCGGCGCACGAGCGAGGCCGACGCCTACATCGAGCAGATCCTCCTCGACAACCCGGTGTACTCGCCGAACCCGGCGGTGTTCCAGCCCGAGGTCATCGACCGGTTCACGGCGGTCCGGGCGCGCATCCGGGCGCGCATCGAGGAGATGACCCGGCAGAAGGCGGCGGCGCAGCGCGCGGAGCGGCTGCGGATCGAGCGGGGCCGCGACGACGAGCGCCGCTGGATCGCCGAGCTCCACCGGCTCGCCGGGCGCGAGCGGGTCGTGGAGCGGAACTCCCGCTGGATCGCGATGCTGCCGTTCGGGGTGGGGCAGTTCCAGAACGGCGACGAGGGGCTCGGCTGGTTCTTCCTGGTCGGCCAGGCGGTCGCCGGCGGCACGTCGATCGTGTCGGCCCTGGCGCTGTCGAGCTACACGAACGTCGACGTCACGCCGCGGCCCAGGGCGCCGGGCACCCCCGCGCAGGCCGTCGACATCGACGCGCTGAACAGCCGGATCGAGACCGCGGCCGCGGTCAACCGCGTGGCCTTCGGGACGTTCGCGACGCTCGTCGCGGCGGGGATCGCGCACGCGCAGATCACGTTCATCCCGGAGCGGGTCTCCTTCCGCACGCGCCGCGTGCCGCCCCCGCCCCCGGGCTTCTCCGCGGCGCCGACGATCTCCGCGCTCCCCGGCGGCCTCTACGCGGGGCTCCTCGGCCGGTTCTGACCGGGGCCGGCGGCGCGGCTCACGCCTTCTGCGCGGCGGCGATCCAGAACCCGCCGAGCTCCGCGAGCCTCGTGTCGCACAGCGCCCACTCCGCCCGGCGCAGGAGCCGGCCGAGGCCCGGCACGCGCATCGCGGCCGCGAACGGGGTCACGATGCGCACGCCCCGCGAGGCGACGACGCGCACGCCCTCCGGCATCAAGGCGGCGGCGGCGCGCGGCGCGTCGAAGCGCGTGTAGACGGCGCTCTCGCGGGTCTGGTCGCTGATGGCGCCCGCCGGGCCGAGCTTCTTCACGAGCCCGCGCAGGCTGTAGGGGTTGTAGAACTCGGCGATCACGTGCCCGCCGGGCCGCACCACGCGCGCCATCTCCGACAGCGCGCGGCGCACGTCCTCGACGTGGGCGAGCACCTTGAACGAGCAGGCGACGTCGAAGCTCTCGTCGGCGAAGGGCAGGGCGGTCGCGCTCCCCTCGACGGCGTCGAGGCCGCGCTCGCGGGCGCGCTCGAGCATGCCGGGCGAGAGGTCGACCCCGCGCGCGGAGCGCGCGAACGCGCCGATCCGCGCGAGCAGGAGCCCGGTGCCGCACCCGACCTCGAGCACGTCGCGGCCCTCGCCGAAGCGCCGCACGAAGTCGACCTCGAGCGCGTCGACGAGATCGTGGTAGCCCCCGACGTCGCGGCCCCCGCGCCGGTCCTCGTAGCGCGCGGAGAACTCGTCGTAGTACGCCCGCGTCGCGCGCAGGTGCTCGTCGGCCTTGGCCTCGTCCGTCTGGGATCGCATGGGCTCGCTATAGTACTCCCCGGCGCGCGCGGCTTGCGCGGCGCCGCGCCGGGCCGCATCTCTCCTGCGAGGTGACCCATGAAGCCCGGCGACCATCCTGATTTCTTCCGGTTCGCGCCGCCCCCAGGGACGTCCCGCGAGAGCTCGATCCGGCTCGACCGCGAGGGCCGCTTCTGGCACGACGGCGCCCGCGTCGACCACCCCGCGCTCGAGCGCGGGCTGAGGTCGTGGATCGCGCGGCACCCGGACGACGGCCGTCCGATCCTCTCGAACGGCTACGACTGGTGCTACTTCCAGGCCGACGACGCCCCGCTCTTCGTCGACGCGCTCCGGATCGGCGACGGCGGCGCGGTCACGCTGGTCCTGTTCGACGGGACCGAGGAGCCGCTCGATCCGGCGACGCTCTCCCTCGGCGAGGACGGCGTCGTGTACGCGCGCGCCCGCGGCGGCGCGCTCGAGGCGCGCTTCTCTCGCCACGCGCAGTCGCAGCTCGCCCCGCTGCTCGTCGAGGCCGAGCCGCCCACGCTCCGCGTCGCCGGGCGCGACATCCGGCTGACTGCGCGGGCCGCGGGGTAGCGCGGCGCGCCGGCGCCCCCGCGGCGCGCTGACGCCCCCGCGGCGCGCTGGCGCCCCCGCGGCGCGCTGACGCCCCCCGCGGCGCGGAGGCGCCCCGCGCGCCGCTCAGTACCGGTAGTGCCAGAGCAGGTCGAGCACGCCCGAGGTCGTCTGGCGCTCGTCGACGCCCACGGTGCCGCGGAGCGTCCAGTGCTCGTCGAAGCGCCAGTCGATGGTGACCTCGGTCCGCGTGCCGCGCTCGCTCGCCGTCCCCCCCGGGGTCGGCCCGCTCTCGCCGGTCGTGCCCTGCACCGCGCCCTCCTGGAAGGTGGCCTGCGCGGTCAGATCGTCGTTCAGGCGGTAGACGAGGCTCGTCCGCAGCGCGCCGTCCGCCGTGGTCCCGAACCGCGTCGACAGCCCGCGCAGCGGCGCGATGCCGCTCAGGAGCGCGTTGAACTGCGCCGTCGCGAGCTCGCTGCCGACCGACGCGGCGACGCGGCCCACGGCCACCCCCCCGGGCGTCTCGGCGCCCGCCGCCTGCGCGCCCTCGGAGAAATCTGCGCCGAACAGGAGCCGCGCGAGGATGTCCTGCTGCGAGCTCGGCGGGCTCGAGGTGAAGCGCAGCGACCGCTCCGTGATGGGCCGGAGGTTGCCGTTGAAGGCGACGTGGATGCGCGTGCCGTCCGGGGCGTCCCAGTGCGCCGTGGCGTTCAGGTGCGGGTTCGACGCCTCCTCCTCGCGCAGGCGCACGCGCCCACCCTCGATCTCGAACGCCTTGCCGTAGATCTCGAGCGCGCCCCGCGCGATCACGATGCCGCCCGACACCCGCACGTCCTCGCCGATCTCCACCCGCGGCGGCGCGTCCTCTTCGCTCCGGAGCTGCAGTCGCAGCCCCGCGCCGCTGACCGCCGCGTCGCGCACGTCGAACGTCATCGCGTAGCGGAGCGCGTCCGCGGCGCGCTTCTGCTTCTCCGGCCCGAGCGGGTGGGAGACGGAGATGTCGGGGTTGTCGCCGAGCGGCTGCACGTCGCGGCTGCTCGTCGCCGGCAGCGTGAGGCGGAGCCTCGGGACGGTCGCGTAGAGCGCGAGCTCGCCGGGCTTCTTCTCCGCGATGAACGACAGCATCCCCGAGGCGGTCCCGAGCGGCACCCCCTCGAGCGTGAGCGGGAGCGCCTGGTCGTCGGCGATGGTCAGCGCCCCGGCCCCGTCGCGCAGCGCGAGCCCGTTGAGCCGGAGGAGCGCCCATCCCTGCGCCTGCCCGGTGGTGCCCGCCGCGCGCAGGCCCTCGATCCGGACGACGCCGCCGTCGGCCGTGACGCGGGCGGCGACGTCGCGCAGCTCCTGCCCGAGCTCGGGGATGTGCACGACCCCGTCGCGGACCTCCAGGTGGGCGCGGACGCTGCCCCCCTCGTCTCCGGACGCGCCGCCGAGCTCGACGCGCAGGTCGCCGTCCAGGGTGCCGTCGATCTTGCTCAGCAGCCCGCCGACCAGGGGCTGCAGCGCCGCGAGCCGGAAGCGCTCCGCCGAGAGGGCGAGGTCGGTGCGCTCGCCGTCGGGGACCGGGAGGAACCCGTGGCGGAAGCGCACGCTGGCGTACGCGTTCGCCCGGAGCTTGCCGCCGCGCGGGCCCTCGAGCGCGAGCTCGGTGACGCGGAGCTCCCCGCGGTCCGTCCCGCGCTTGGGATCGATCCGCAGCGAGAGCACGCCGCGCTCGAAGGCGAGATCGCTCCCGATCGTGACCCCCGGCACCGTGAGGTGCGCGGTGAGCGCGGGCGCGACGTTGAGGTCGCGCATCTCGATCTCGCCGCTCACGCGCCCGCCGATGCCGCTGTCGCCGAGCAGCGGGATCTCGCCGAGCGGGACGTCGCGCAGCGTCGCGCGGAGGCGGCCGGTCCACGCCGGGGGCGGGGGCGCGCCGCGCAGCGCGCGCGGCGAGGGGTCCGCGAGGAGGCGGTCGAGCGGCGCGATCACCTCGGCGCGCGCGGTCGCGATCTCGTCCGGGCCGCGCGTGACGTGCGCGTCCAGCGTGGCCTTCTCGCTGTCGTACGTGAGCCACGCGTCGAGATCGGTGGGGAAGAGGAGCTCCGTCGCGCCCGTCGCGCCCGGCGGCGCGTACGTGAGGCCCCACCAGAGGGTGCGCGCGGTCAGGGACGGGCGCGCGAGGGTGCCGCCCGCGTAGGCGTCGATCCGCAGCTCGCCGGCGAGGGGCGGGAGCGCGTCGCGCACGAAGGAGGGGAGGGTGGTGAGCTCGTCCACGGCGCGCCGCGGGAAGGAGACCTGCGCGGCGACGGGCGAGCGCAGGAGCGACGTCCACCGGCCCGCGGGCGGACCGGCGAGCGCCGCGAGGTCGAGGTCGATCGAGCCGGAGGCGTCGGCGAGCAGCCCGCCGTCGTACAGGGTCAGCGCGGCCTCGGCCCTGCCGGTGGTGCCGTCGAGCGAGCCCTTGAGCTGCGCGTCGATGAAGCGCGAGTCCCAGGCGGGGCGCTCGGCGCCCAGGCGGTGAGGCCCCGCGAGCGCGAGGCCCTGCGTCCGCACGAGCACGTCGTGCAGCGAGGGGAACGCCTCGCCGGGCGCGCGCGACACCCGGAAGCGGGTCGTGAGCTTGCCGCGGACCTCGCTCACGACGTGCGCGATCGGCATGAGCCGCGCGAGGCACCCGAGGTCCCAGTCGTCCGCGGCGACCTCGGCCTGCCCCACGAGGCCGGCCCACGTCTCCGCGCGCAGGAGAGGCCCCTTCAGCGCGCCCTCGGCGCCGGACACCCGCACGCTCGCGAGGGTGCCGGCGCACCGCGGCAGCGCGACGTTCGCCCCATCGTTCGGCGCGCCGTTCGCCGCGCGTCCTCCGGCCGGCTGCGGCGCCGCCGCGTCGATGCGCACGAGCCCGTCGGCCTTGAGCTGGTCGCGCTCGAAGGTCGCCGTGAGGCGCGCCGAGACGCCGGACAGGAACGCGACCTCGCCGCCCGTGAGATCGAGCCGCACGTGGCCCGAGCGCCCGGTCTTGCGGTCGTGGTCGAGCGCGACGTCGACGTCCGCGCGCCCGCGCACGCGCAGCGGGATCCCGAGCATCCGCGCGAGGCGGCCGACGTCGATGTCATCGCCCTGGAGCCGTCCGGTCACGTCGTCGCCGCGCACCGCGAGCCGGCCCTTGAGCGAGCCGAGCTCCGGGGAGGCGAGCTCGAGCCCCTCGACGGCGAGCCCTCCGGCCGACGGGTCGATGGCCGCGATCTTCCCGGCGACCACGGCGCCGTCGCGCTTCAGCTGGAGCTCGATGTCGCGCAGGGCCCCGGTGGCGGAGCTCAGCCGGGCCGAGGCGTCCAGGGCGTCGTCGCCGTCGGTGACCGTCGCGCGGAGCTTCGGCGCGGCGAGCGGGCCGGAGATCTGCGCCGTGACCTCGTCGAACGTGTGGCCGCCGGCGAGCGCCTCCTGGCCGGAGAGCGAGCCGCTCACCGCGAGCGCGTCGAGGGGCCCGGTGACCCGCCCCGCGAAGCGCGCGCTGGCGAGCGCGACGTCGGGGCCGATCCGGAGCCTGGCGAACGCGCCCTCGACCTGCGCGTCGAGCGCTCCATCGCGCAGGCTCCCCTCGACGCGGACGCGGCCGGCGCCGTCGACGGGCCCGGCGAGGCGCGGGGCCGCGGCGATCGCCGGGATGTCGACGGTGGCCGCGAAGCGGATGCCCTGGCCGCCCGGCAGGAGCGAGACGGCGGCGTCGATCGGCGCGCCCGGCTCGTGGAGGTGCGTGCGCACGTGGAGCTCGCCGCGGTCGAGCACGAGGTGGACGTCCGCGGCCGGCACCCGCTCTCCGAGCAGCTCGGTCGGCTCCGTCCGCGCCTCGACGGCGAGCCGGAGCTCGTCGCCGAGCTCGGCGCGCACCCGGCCCTCCGCGGTGATCGAGGTCGCCGCTTCCTCCGGCGCGGCCTTGGTCGCTGCGGCGCCTGTCCGTGCGGGCGCGGCGCCTGTCCGTGCGGGCGCGGTACCTGTCCGTGCGGGGGCGGCGCCTGTCCGTGCGGGCGCGGTACCTGTCCGTGCGGGGGCGGCGCCTGTCCGTGCGGGCGCGGTACCTGTCCGTGCGGGGGCGGCGCCTGTCCGTGCGGGCGCGGTACCTGTCCGTGCGGGGGCGGCGCCTGTCCGTGCGGGCGCGGTACCTGTCCGTGCGGGGGCGGCGCCTGTCCGTGCGGGCGCGGTACCTGTCCGTGCGGGCGCGGTACCTGTCCGTGCGGGGGCGGCGCCTGTCCGTGCGGGCGCGGCGCCTGTCCGTGCGGGCGCGGCGCCTGTCCGTGCGGGGGCGGCGCCGGGCTCGCCGCCCGTCGTATCGGACGAGAAGCGCACGCCGAAGAGCCGCAGATCCACGTCGCGCGCCTGCACGTCGGCGTCGAGCCGGACGGGCCCCGTCACGTCGAGCCGCCCCGCGAGCGCGGCGCTGCCCCCCGCCGGGCCGGCCGGATCCGCCGAGAACGAGGCCGCCACGTCGAGCTGGGGGAGGTGGCCGTTCACGGCGACGCGCGCGGCGACCGGCTCGGTGAGGGGGTGATCCGGCAGGAGGCTCCGGAGCTGCTCCGGCGTGGCGCGCGGGACGCTCGCGTGCGCCTCGAGGTGATCCTCGTCGAGCACGGCCCGCGCGGTGATCTCGACGTCGGCGAGCCGGCCGGCGAAGCTGCTCCACATCCGGACCTTGTCGCCCGCGCGGAGGTGGTAGTTCGCCGTGCCCGCGGTCCGGCTCGGCAGGAGCGCGCGGTCCACGAGGCCGGTCTGGTCCACGTCGACCGCCACGCCGTCCGGGCCGATGTGCACCGACCCGACGAGCCGGTTGATGTCGGCGTCCAGCGCGCGCGGCGCGAGCTGCCCGTGGACCCACCCGCGCCCGATCTCGATGCGCGAGAGCGCGACGACGACCTCGCGCGGCGGCGCCTCGGGCGCCGACGACGGCGGGCGGCTCGGCGGCAGCGGCGCGAACGTGTCGCCGAGGGTGACCCCGTCGGCGCCGTTGTCCT
Source organism: Sorangium cellulosum So0157-2 (assembly GCF_000418325.1). Classification (GTDB taxonomy): domain Bacteria; phylum Myxococcota_A; class Polyangia; order Polyangiales; family Polyangiaceae; genus Sorangium; species Sorangium cellulosum_D. The sequence continues at coordinate 7,903,988 of NC_021658.1, read as the reverse complement.
GGACCAGCACCTCGATCTGCTCGACCCGGATGGACGGGATCTCGACGCGGAGCGCGCCCGTCCCGAAGAGCGCGCCGCGGACGAGCGCGAGCACGTCGGCGCGCGCCGCGATGCCGCTCGCGCGGATCACCTTGTTCCCCCGCGGATCGATCGCGACCGCGGAGCGGATCCGCACGCCGTTCAGGCCGAGCCTGTCGATCTCGTCGGCGACGATCCGCCCGTAGAAGAGAGAGCCGAGCAGCCGGTTCGTGGCGTCGCGGGCGACGCGGCGCGCGGCGGGCATGTCGAGGTGGAGCGCGACGCCGACCGCCGCAGCGCCGGTGAACACCAGGGTCAGCCCGAGCGCCGCCGCCGCGGCGGACGCGGCGCGGCGCATGCGTCCCGGCGCGCGCGGCGAGGGGCGCCGTGGCTCTTCTGCGGGGGCGGGCGTCACGGGGGGGTTAGCTTAGTACGCGCGAGGCGCGGCGACCGTGCTGGCGCGCGGCGCAATGCCGGGCGACGGAGGCCTGCCGCGGCGCCGGCGCGATCCCGGCGCGGGCGCGTCCACGCCGGATCGGCGCGCTGCGCGGGGGGATCCGTCCGCCGCCGGCGGCGCGCCCGGGGCGCGCCGGACCGGAGCGCTCAGCCGGCGAGCCGCTCGAGCTCCACGAAGAGCGTGCCGAGCTCCGGCTTGGACCGGAGCGGCGCGCAGAAGCGGCTGGCCAGGTGGAGCAGCTCCGCGTCGAGCTGATCGGCCCTGCGCCCGATCTCGGCGATGCGCTCCTGGGACTCCCGGCGCCGCGCCTCGAGCTGTCGATCGAGCTCCTCGAGGCGCTCGCGCAGCTTCTTGATCTGCGCGTCCACCTCGGCCACCTCGTGCTCGCGGGCGATCGCCTCGCTCTCCGCCTCGTAATCCGCCTTCCGCGACGCGTACCAGCCCTCGACGAGCTCCGCCAGCCGGCGGTAGCTGGCGGCGAGCTCGAGGTAGGGCTCGGCGAACCCGCTCCGGCCCTCCCAGCGCACGGCCTCCTTGTGCGCGCTCAGCACCGCGGGGACGAACGCCTGCGTCGCCGCGTTGAGCGGCGCCACCCTGGCGCGGAACGAGCGGGCCTCCTCGCGCGTGAGCGAGGCGTCGACGGTGAGCGCGTCCATCGCCCGCCCGATCTGCAGCCGGCCGTCGCGCCACTCCTCGGCGACGCCCTCGAGGCGCCGCTGCTCGTCGAGCGCCCTCGAGCGGAGCTCGACGTGCTCCCGCACGAGGCCCCGCAGCCCCTCGAGCTGCCGCTGGATCTCCGCCGGCGCGGACGCGCCGAAGGCGCGGGCCGTCATCTTCTCGAACAGCTCGAGCCGGCTGACCCAGGGATCGCGCCCGGCGCCGCGCGATCGCACCGCCGAGTCGCGCGGCATCGCCTCGGGCGGCGGGGGGAGGGCGATCCCGCTCGCGGCCGCGATCTCCTCGAGCTCCGCGAGCACGCGGTACGCGTCGACGGGGCGCGCCGAGGGGTCCTTCGCCATGAGGGCGTTGACGAGGCGGTCGAGCGCGTCGGGCATCTCCGGCGCGAGCTCCTGGAGGTGCGGCGGCTGCTCGTTCAGGTGCTTCAGGATCCAGCTCGCCGGATCGGGCGCGTCGAACGGCAGCCGCTGCGTGATCATCTCGAACATGATGACCCCGAGCGAGTAGAGGTCGGCCGGGGGGCCCGCGTCGATGGTCGTGCTGCGCTCGGGCGCCATGTACTGCGGCGTGCCGAAGATCTCGCCGAGGTTCGTGAGCCGCGCGTCCTGCGCGCACCGGGCGATGCCGAAGTCGAGGAGCTTCACCCAGTCGCCCTTCAGCAGGAACACGTTCTCGGGCTTGAGGTCGCGGTGCACGACGTCGAAGTCGTGCGCGCGGCCGAGGGCGCGCGCCATCTGCACCCAGATGGGCAGCGCCCGCGCGAGCGGCACCCGGCTGCGCTCCACCACGTCGGCGAGGCTCGTCCCCTGGAGCAGCTCCATCACGAGGAAGGGCAGCCCGTCGTCGGTGTCGCCCTGATCGAAGATCTCGATGATGTTCGGGTGCGCGAGCCGCTGCGCGTGCCGCGCCTCGCGCCGGAAGCGCTCGCGCGTCGTCGTGTCCTGCGCGAACTCGCGGTTCAGGATCTTGATGGCGCACGGCGTGCCGATGAGCTTGTTGTAGGCCCGGTAAACCGTGGCCATCCCGCCGATCCCGAGCGCCTGCTCGATGACGTAGCGGCCCGCGATCGACATCCCGATGCGGGGATCCTTCTCGGAGACGAGCGACGAGCCGTCGATGAAGCAGAAGGTGCTCTCGGCCGGATAGCGCTGGTGGCACTGCGGGCAGGTCTTCATGGCGGGCACGTCGGCTGCAAGGCTACACTCTACGGGCGGCTGCTCTCGAGGGTCAACGCTCGCCTCGCGACGGGCGTCGCGCGCCTCGCGGCGGTCTCGCGCCTCGCGGCGGGCGTCGCGCGCCTCGCGGCGGGCGTCGCGCGCCTCGCCGCGGTCGCGCCCTTCGCGAGATGCCGCGCGACGCCGGACGGTGCTGCGCGATACGCCGCGGGCGGGCTCGCCGCGTTATGTTCTCGCGACGTCATGGACGACGAGGTCCCCTTGCGCGCGGTGGTGATCGGCTCGGGCGTCGGCGGCGCGGCCGCGGCGCTCCTCCTGTCGCACGCCGGCATCCCGACCCTCCTCGCCGAAAAGGAGCGCCGCCTGGGCGGCTCCGCCGCGGCGGTCGAGCGGGACGGCTTCCGTGTCGATACAGGCACGCACATGCTCTGCCGCGGCGAGGACGGCCCGCTCGGCGACGTGCTCCGCCGCGTGGGGCAGGTCGACGCCATCGCCTTCCGCGAGAGCGCCGAGCCCGCCGCGCTCTGCTTCGCCGGCGCCGCGCGCGGAGGCCGCGCCGGGGCGGAGCGCGGCGGCCGCGTCGCCCTCCCGGCGGATCTCCGGCGGCTCGCCGCGTCCGCGCTGGATCTCGCGCGCGCCCTCGAGCTCACGCCCCTGGAGGCCGCGCGCGCCGCGCGCCTCCTCGCGCACGCGACAGCGATGCGCGACGTGGACCTGGCCGCGTGCGACGACGTGACGGCCGAGGCGTACGCGGCGCGCTTCCTCCCGCGCCCCGCGGCCGCGGCCCGGCTCGGCGGGCTGCTCGGCCTGCCGCTGCTGCTGCCCGGATCCGAGGCGTCGGCCGGCGAGGCGCTCCTCGCCTCGCGCCAGCTCGCCCGCTCCGGGCGGCAGAGCTACCCCGAGGGCGGCGCGGCCCGGGTCCCCGACGTCTTCTGCCGCCTGGCCCGCGAGCTCGGCGCCGCCGTGCGGACGGGCACGGCCGTGCGCCGCGTGCTCGTGCGCGATCGGCGCGTGCGCGGCGTGGAGCTCGAGGACGGGACGACCCTGTCGGCGGGCATCGTGGTGAGCACCGCCGGCCTCGCGTCCACGGTCGCGGAGCTCGTGGGCGAGCCGCACTTCCCGGAGGCGTACGTGGCGCGCGTCCGCGCGCTGACGCCGCAGCCGAGGCAGGCCCAGGTGAAGATCGGCCTGCGCCGGCGGCTCGCCGCGGCGGGCGCGCTCGCCGGCCTCGGCGGCGGCGCCGGCGCGCCGGCCCTGCCGTTCTACTGCGTCGCGCCGACGCGCTTCGATCCGTCGCTCGCGCCGCCCGGGCACGAGCTCCTCTGCGCGTGCGCCGTGTCCGGCGCGAGCGGCGGCGCCTCGCCCGGCGCGCCCGCCGCGACGGTCGACGAGCTCCTGCGCGCGCTCGCCGGCGCGGTGCCCGGCCTGCTCTCCGAGGCGGTCTTCGTCGACGGCTCGCCCGGGGACGAGCGCGGGCCGGGCGCCGAGCTCGCGGCCGGGACCGCGCAGACGCCTGGCCAGGTCGGCCGCGCGCGGCCGGCGGTGTACACGCCCGTGCGAGGGCTCTACCTCGCGGGGCGCGCCGCCGGCGGGCGCGGCGCCGGCATGGAGCTCGCCGCCTCGAGCGCGATGGAGTGCGTCGACCGCATCCTCGTCGACCTGGGCCGCGATCTCGGCGCCCCCGCGCCCCCCGCGCTCATCGACATCGCCGGCGACCTGCTCGGGCGCGTCGCGGCCTCCACCGTGTCGTGGGTCGCGCGCCCGCGTGGGTAGGGTAGCGTAGGGTAGCGGCGCCGTCCGGCGCGCTCCTGCGCTCGCCGGAGAGCGCCGCCCCGGCGCTTCAGCGCGTCGAGCTGCCCCGGTTGCCGCGCGCGAGCGCGTCGAGCGGCAGCTTCTGATCCTCGAACACGGCGTCGAGCTCCTCGCTGCCCCGCTCCCGCACGCCCGAGCGCGGCGACAGCTCGGGGCGCACCGAGGAAGCCGGGGCCAGGCGGGCCGACAGCGGCCCCATCGTCCGGATCGACGGCGGGGGCTCGGTGCCCGGGACCCGGCCGGACGACGTCGAGCGCACCGAGGCGGGCGAGCTCGACATGCCCCGCACGGACGGCGGGCTCGGCAGCGTCCGCGTGGAGGAAGGTGGCCCGGCCTGCGAGCTCGACGGCGGCATCGGCGTCGGCCGCCGCGCGACCGGGCCCCCCGGCGCGCGCGACGACGGCGGCGGCGCGTTCGGCAGCGCGCGGGTCGACGGGGGCGGGCTCGATCGCAGCTCGGCGCGCACCGAGGCGGCCGCCGCGCGGGTCGACGGGGGCGGGACCGACAGCGGGGCGCCCGCGGCGGTCGGATGGGCCGGCGGCAGGCTCGAGAGCGGGCGCGAGGCGGGCGGCGGGACCGAGCGAGGCACGCCCGAGGCGTAGGCGGGCGCCTGCGCGCGCGACGACGGCGGCGCCGAGCGCACCGATGGGGGCGAACGGAACGACGGCGGCACGCTGGACGGAGGCACCGGGGTGACCGGGAGGCTGCTCGGCAGCGGCAGCCGGACCGAGGGCGGGGCGCCGGCGCGCGACGACGGCGGCGGCATCGTGCTCGGCCCCGGCGACGAATCGCGGAGCCGCGGCGCGAGCCGGGGATCGGCGCTCGCGCCCGGCCGCGACGCCGCGCGCGCGTCCACGGCGCTCATCGCGCCGACGGTCTCGCGGCGTTGGGCGCCGATCACCGTGTAGCGCCCGCTGCCCTCGTCGCGCCGCGCCGCCTCGCGCTGCGCGTTCATCTCGCGCGTCTCGCGCAGCGCGCCGCTCAGCATCGCCTCCAGCTCCCGCTCGCTGACCTCCTCGTCGAGCCGCAGCAGCGTCGAGTGGACGTCCCGGGCGAGCGCGTCGAACTCGGCCGGATCCATCGCGTAGACGCCGTTCGACAGGATGATCGCGAGCGGCCGCCGCTCGGCGGCGATCGTCGCGGCCGTGGCCGCGTCGCAGCGGTGCAGGAGCACCCCGCAGCCCGGCGCCACCGCGAGGCACAGGCTGAAGAGCGCCGGCCACGCCGGATCAAGGACCACAAGAATGCTGGGTACATGAAGCGGGGTTGCGGTGATCTGCGCGCGACGGTCCATGGCAGACTGAGGATAACTGAAGCTACCGGCTTGATCGTAGTTCTCTTTCACGGAATCGGTCATTTTCGCTCTGCTTGTGCGTGCTGCGATGTGGCCAGAGGCGTAGATCTCCTACAGCTGATTGCCTGTGCGGCGTCGTCGGGCCGCGGCGCTGCAGGTTTCTGCTGCTGCGGCGTGACGGCGCCGCGGCGTCGCTGCGACGCCGCAGGGCGGCATCGCAGCGACCGCCCGCCACGCCGTCCGCCGCGCGGGCCGCCTGCGCGGGCCCCTGCGCTGGGCGGGCGGGAGCGCCGCGCGCCCTCCGCCGGGGTGAGCGGCGGAGGGCGCGGCGGCGCCGGCGGCGCGGTGGGCGCCCCGGGCCCGGTGGACGCCGGGAGATGACGTGGTGCGACGCGCGCCGCCCGGGCGCCGGTCACAGCCCCGTGTAGATGGTGGCGAAGGAGGCCGCCTCGCCGCGGAGCAGCAGGTTGAGCCGCGGGTTCGGCACCTTGAAGGTGTGAATCTTGGCGTTCCGCACGTCGAGCACCGCGAAGGCGCCGCCCGGCGTGCTCTCGGCGAGGCCGTTCATCAAGAGGTTCAGCACGACCGACACGCGCTTCGACGACAGGGGCTCGCCGCGGAAATACATCTTGATCACGTGCGGCGTCCCGTCGATGACGAGCCCGAGCTCCGGATTGACGTTGATCTCGAGATCGCCGAGGCGGTACGTCGACGCCGGCGGCTCGAACCACGTCATCTTCGTCGAGGCGAGGAACTTGCGGTATCCATTCACCACCGACGGGTAGATGCGGCGACGCCGCTCGTCGTGCTGGGCGGCGAGGAAGCCGTCGAGCACGCTGGTGGGCTTTCCGCTCCTGTGCATGTCGACGATCGCCTCTCGCACCTGCCTGTAAAAGTCCGTGTGGAGCTCGTCCTTCCGCTCCTTGAACTCCCTGACGCCGGTCAGCTTGGGCGTCCCGGCCTTGAGAACGAAGTCGACAAAGTACGTGAGCGAGATCTTTTCCATGAAGTCTCCTCCAAAACGAAGCGTTCCGGCGCGCCATTTACACGCGTCGTGCGAGAGACACGCCGTCGCGCCGCGTTTTTGATGTCTACCATGGATAGCCATCTTCGACCCGTCCGAAAAGGGATCGATCGGACGGACATTGTCCCAACCTGTCAGGGTCGGACGGCCGGGATCCTGGCGCGTAAAAATATAGTGAATCCGCGTACTTGGGCGCGACCTCCGGGCGCCGGCTCGCCCTTCCGCGCGAGGTTCGGCCAGGCTCCGCGAGGGCCATGACGAGAGGAGGCGCGCGCTGCGATGGTAATCGACAGAATCCAACTGTTGCCCCTGGGCTCTTCCTGTGGAGAAAGCCTGTGGAGAACTGGAGTCCTCGGGGCGCTCTCTCCACGTGGACGGGGTCGGACGTGGTCTGTCACAGCCGGGGGCGACTTGGCGCTTGACGCTGACCGCGGGCGAGGGGTGGCGCCGGGCGCCGCCGGCGGCGGGGTGGGGCGCGGCGGCCCGCCGCGGGCCCCCTGCTCAGCCCGGGCGGCGGCCGGGCTTGCAAACATACATCCGTGAATGTATAAACTCCGGGTGCGACGGACGAAGGAGGAGGCGGCGGCGACCCGCGAGCAGATCCTCGACGCGGCGCTGCTCGTCTTCGGCCGCAAGGGGTACTCGGCGGCGACGCTCCAGGACGTCGCCGCGGAGGCCGGGCTCACGCGGGGCGCGGTGTACTGGCACTTCAAGGGCAAGGTGGAGCTCTACGCGGCGCTCGTCGGCGAGCGCTTCGCCAGGGCGAACGAGGTCTTCGTCGAGGCGCTCTCCCCGAGCTACTCGCCGCTCGAGTCGATCGAGCGCCTGCTCACGCGATCGCTCGAGGTCCTGGACGAAGATCCGGAGTACCGCGCGGTCCTCTCGATCACGCTGTTCAAGACCGAGCTGCTGCCCGAGCTCGAGCCGGCGTTCCAGCAGAAGGTCGCGAGCGTGCGCCGCCTCGTCGACACGATCGCCGACCTCGTGCGCAAGGGGATCGCGGCCGGCCAGATCGACCGCGCCGCCGACCCGAAGGCGGCCGCGCTCGCGGCCGTCAGCCTCGTCAACGGCGCGACCGCGCTGCACCTCATGGACCCGAAGGCGCTGGCGTCGAAGGCCGCCGTGCGCCGCATGGTCGCGACGTTCGTCCGCGGGCTCCGGCGCTGAGACAGGCGCTCTTTTTTTTTGCGATTTACATACATCCGTGAATGTTTGCAGGAGGTGAGATCATGTTCCTCAGGGAGTACTGGTATGTTGCCTGCCCCTCATCGCAGCTCGGGGGCGCCCCCCGCGCGGTCCGGGTGCTCGATCGGGACATCGTCGTGTTCCGCGGAGACGGCCGCCGCCCCCGCGCGCTCGCCGATCGCTGCTGCCACCGCGGCGTGAGGCTGTCGCTCGGGCGCGTGACCCGGGGGGAGCTCGCGTGCGGATACCACGGCTGGAGGTACAGCGGCGGCGGGGCGTGCGTGCATATCCCGTCGCTCGCGGGCGGGAGGCGCGTCCCGGAGAGGTGCGGTGTCCCCGCGTTCCCCTGCGCGGAGCAGGACGGGTATGTGTGGGTCTGGCTCGGCGGCGACGGCGGCGCGCCGCCGCCCGTGCCCGGCATCGAGGGCTTCGCGGCGCACCGCTGGGACCAGGGCTCGGTGGAGCTCGGGTGCGCCTCGGCGAAGGGGCTGGAGAACAACCTCGACTGGTGTCATCCGGCGTTCGCGCACCCGTGGACGCACTGGCAGTTCTACACGGCGCTGCTCCGCGGCCTGCGCGAGGAGCTCCTCGAGATGCGGCCGACGCCTGACGGGATGACGCTGCGCGGGCCGATCCGCGAGGACGGCGGCGCGGCCGGGCGGCGGTCGCCAGAGACGCTTTTGTCGTTCAAGCTCCCCGACCGCGTCGAGGTCCGCTCGCTGGGCGGGCCCGCGCGCCGGATCGTCCTGCACTTCGTCCCGACCGCGGCCGACCGATGCCGCCTGGAGTGGATGATTGCGAGGGCGCTGCCCTTCGGGGCGCGCGCGCGCTTTCGCCCGGAAGAGCCGGCGATCCTCCGGCAGGACCGGCTCCTCCTGGAGAGCGCGGAGGCGGCCGCCGCGGCGCAGGGCGAGCTCCGCGAGCACCACGTCGAGGCGGACGCGCCCGCGCTGCTCCTGCGCCGCATCCTCGACTGGGCGGCGCGCGGCGAGTGGGAGCAGCGGCGCGCGAGCCTGCCGGAGCGGCGGGTCCTCCGGGTGATGGCGTAGCTCCGCGGGGCAGCAATCCCGCCGGAGCGAGATCGCCCCTCTTGCGACTGTGTGCGAAGTGTTCAACAGGCCTGCATCGAGGGCCGGGCTCAGCGCCAGCACCGTAAGAGACGCGAGCTGCAGCAACGAGGACGCGCTTAAAGCGCCCTCCACTGGAAATGTCTTATGGATGAAGAGCCGCACGACCGAGCTCGTGTGTGGGGCGTGGCACACGTCGCCTCGCGGTGGATCCGTCACGCATCGACAGGCCGACAGGCCGACAGGCCGACGGGCCGACGGGCCGACGGGCCGACGGGCCGACGGGCTCGGCGGTCGAGAGATGCTGCTGCGTCCGACGCCCGGGGCATCGCCATGCCAGAAGCGCTGTACAACGCCGCCGCGACGGTCCAGCGCGGTTGTTCGTGAAGCTTCACCGCAACGGAGGAATGTGGCTGTACGCTGCACGGCAAAACGGCGTCGAGAACGAAAATAGCCTTGCTTTCCCGCGCGCGTCTGCATAAATGGTCTAATCCCCCTTGGCCATCTGGGCCGTTCTCGGCCGGGCGCTCAGGGGCCGACTCGGGGTGATGTACCTGCCGGAATGCCGGGATGAGTCGCTTCGTGCGGCTGCGCGGCCGAGCCGCTCTTGCTTCCTTACGATGCCCGGGCCTCATCTCGCGGGGCGATCGCGATGTGAGGTTCGCTCCGACAAACATCATGGTTGCCACGGATGTGGTCGGCACCGGCCCGCGGGTGAAACCGTGATCAAAAGCAAGCTGGCCGGGAATCTTGATCTCTAACCGGTGGATCGAGAGAGCTCGCAGTCGCCTCGCGGGTGCACATCCCCTTCTTGAGAGGATGACCGCGGCTCCGACGGTCCGAACATGGAGAACTTGAATGCGTATCACTCGCTTGCTTGGCTACATCTCTGCTTCGCTCGCATGCAGCCTGACGGCGTGCGGCGGTGAGCACCTCGAGGACGAGGACATCGAGTTGCTGGACTCCGGGCTGAAAAGCCCGGACGGTACGATAACTGCGGATCTGGCCATTCAGTCGCAGTGGGGTACTGGCTACTGCGCGAACGTCACCGTGACCAACACGAGCGGCAGCCAGACCACCGCCTGGGGGATGGTGGTCGCGCTCAACGGCTCCACGGTGAGCAACGCCTGGGGCGCGCGCGGCACGCCGTCGGGCGGGCAGCTGAGCGTGGTCAATGAGACCTACAACGGCACGCTGAAGGCGGCAGCGTCGACGAGCTGGGGTTTCTGCGCGAACGGCACCGGGAGGCCTTCGCTCGTGTCGGTCAGCGGCAGCGGCGGATCGAGCACGTCGAGCAGCTCCAGCAGCAGCACGTCGAGCAGCTCAGGCAGCAGCAGCGCGTCGAGCAGCTCCAGCAGCAGCACGTCGAGCAGCTCAGGCACCGGCGGCGGAGGCGGCGCGGGCGGCGCGGGCGGTTCCGGCGGCTCCGGCGGCTCCGGCGGCTCCGGCGGCTCGGGCGGGGGCTTCGCGGAGGATGAGGGGACCGATTGCGCAGTCTCCAGCCTGCCGGACGCAGGGTCTCTCCCCGCCATCGCCAGGCTGCCCGACCCGTTCAAGAAGCTCGACGGATCGCGCATCTCCACCAAGGCCGATTGGCGCTGCCGGAGGCAAGAGATCAAGAAGCAAGCCGAGAAGTACATCTATGGCACGAAGCCGCCGAAGCCTGAGAGCGTCACGGGGACCGTCTCCAGGACCAGCATCACCGTCAACGTGTCTCATCAAGGCAAGAGGACCAGCTTCACCGCCAGCGTCGAGCTGCCGAGCAGCGGCTCGGGGCCCTACCCGGCGATCGTCGGCCTGGGGGGCGGCTTCCTCGGGTTCCCGCTGAACACCAGCCTCGTCAAGGGCGAAGGCGTCGCCATCATCAACTACGACCCCTACGCGGTCGGGAGCGAATCCGGGTCGCGGAGCGCCAAGCGAGGGGCGTTCTACGACATCTACGGATCGAACAGCACCACGGGCCTCCTGGCCGCGTGGTCCTGGGGCGTCAGCCGGATCCTCGACGTCATCGAGCAATCGGGCGGCGCCATCCTCAAGGCAGACGCCGTCGGCGTCTCAGGGTGCTCCCGGTTCGGCAAGGGGGCATTCACGATCGGCGCCTTCGACCAGCGCATCGCCTTGACCCTGCCGATCGAGTCTGGCAGCGGCGGCGTCCCGATCTGGCGCGGGATCCCCGGGGAAGGAGCGCAGAGCCCGAGCAGCGCCTACGGGGAGACCTACTGGCTGGGCGACGCGTTCGGATCGTTCACCAGCAGGGTCACGTCGCTGCCCTTGGACACGCACGAAGTGGTGGCCATGGTCGCGCCGCGCGGCCTCTTCATCATGGATAATCCGCACATCGCGAACCTGGGCCCCAAGTCTGCGCACGTGGCCGCGCTGGCCGGCGCAGAGGTGTACAAGGCGCTGGGCGCGCAGGGCAACATCTCCTACATCTCGGCGGTGTCGGACGGCTCTCATTGCGCGCAGCGCACCGAGTGGAACGAGCCCCTGCGGCAGAACATCCGTAAATTCTTGACGAAGACCGGGAGCAGCTCCGGCGTCATCTCGGCGGCGAGCAAGGCGACTGGCAACCTGTCAGAGTGGAGAGACTGGACGACTCCGACGCTGCCTTAGTTGTGGCCGGCGCACCCAGCGGCCCAACAAGCCCACCGCGTTCGTCCACGTCCACGAGCTGGGCCAGCTGTCGGCCCTCCTCGAGCTCACGTTCCTGCGGCCGACGCCCGACGGGGTGACGCTGCGCGGGCCGATCCGCGAGGGCGGCGGCGCGGCCGGGCGGCGGTCGCCGGAGACGCTGCTGTCGTTCAAGCTCCCCGACCGCGTCGAGGTCCGCTCGCTGGGCGGGCCCGCGCGCCGGATCGTCCTGCGCTTCGTCCCGACGGCGGCCGACCGATGCCGCCTGGAGTGGATGACGATGTGCGCCTCGACCTTCACTGCCGCGTTGACACCGGGAGGAGAGCCGGAGGCGCACATCGCTTACTTCTTCTTCACCGAAAATGCATTGTATAGACCCCTCTCACTCTGCGCCAGCATGCGATCGAGGAACACCGTGAAGTGCTCGGCGTCGAGGTTGTTGTACAGCACGTCCCCGTAGTATACAGTGCCACCGCCTGATACCGTCGGCTGATAATCTATCGCATAGACCGTCAAGTAGTGACCCACGCCGCTATCCGTCTGGTTCAGCGCGACAACATAGGCTCCGCTGTCGAGCGCCTGCATCATGCGGCCCTTGACGGTCTCTCGATTACTCGTCGTGAGCCAGCTCGCGGTAAACTCGCTCGCCTTCTCATCCAGCATGAGATTGTAGAGCCAGTCGATCCTCGCCGCGTACGGTCCAGCCGGGTCTCTGAGCGAGTAGGTGGATTGACGCGCCTTCAGTCGATCATGAAACCATTGCAGCTGACCGACCTTGGCGGCGTCGGTCGGCGAAGTCCGCCTGGCGAAATTGATGGCCGTTGCGGTCGCGCTCTGCCCACAAAAATACCAAAAATCGTGGCTGGCGTTCTCCGAGATCTGCTTCGCCAGAGCCTCGTCCACCACGGAGCCACTGGACACGGAGGAGAGCGAGCCGTGAAGTCCGCTGGAGGTGACTTCGCCCGAAGCCTCGCCCGTGACTTCATCCTGCGCGAAGTCGGCCGCCGGGCTCCACTCGCTCTCCGGCGACGCCGCGATGCAGGCTGGGAGCAAGGACAGCGCGATGGCCGCGAGATTGAACAGAACGTTTTGGGTCTTCATGATTGCCTCGTTGTGATTGTGCGATCTTGTGGATTCTGGGGGGGGGCGGCCGTGCGAAGCTTGCAGCGGCCGCCAGCGAATACCCGGAGCGTAAGCTCGGCCCGACCAGGGCTCGAGCTGCTTAGCTTCGTGGTCGCCACATGAGCATGCTGGACCCACCCAGGACTTGTCGAGTTCGTAAATTACGACAAGAATACGAACAGTCGGCGCAGGGCCGACGACTGCGCAGGTCCCTATGGGCTGGCGAGTGCCCGCGTGGACGGGCTGCTCGGCGACGGGGCGCGACCCGACGAGGCGAGCGGTGCAGCGGCCCGCGAGTGGCTGCGTATGTTCGCGGTAAACGGTCCTCGATGCCGTAAGCGTCCGAGGTCAGCAGGACATGGTACCCGAGGCTCGGCCTGGCGCGTGAGCACGCGGCGTGGAGAGTCGAGGACCTCAGAGGCTACGCGACGGCCGCATCGTGGAGCATCGCTGGGCTCGGTCCTCTCGAGCTGCTACCTGCTCATCAGGCGGCGCATCAAGACAGGGCGAACGCGCGTGCCACGAGATACGTGAATGTTGAGCTTGCTGGCTATTCTCTGGACGCGCTTCTCGAAGGCGCGAAGGCCGAGGCCCATCTCGATTGCGATCTGCTTGTTTTGAGACTTTGTCGTGACCATGGCTACAACGATCTTTTGCTCGACGTCATCCAGCTCGCCGAGCGCCGCCGTCAGCTGAGGCGTCTGGCACATCGGCGGGACAGCCTCACCCAGAAGGCTCTTCTCTCGCTGGAGCGTCGGGATTTCTTGCATGATGACGAGCTGCAGGTCCTCGCCGATGATATGCGTCTCCTTCGCGAGGTGATGAACGGATATCTTGACGTGGGTTGAGCCGTCCTCATGCTCCAAGCACCAGCTGCGTTGCCCCCGCGTCTCGTCTAGCGCCCGTCCCGCGAATTGGGCCAGGGCTCCGCGCCCGTCCTCCACGCGGGCCGCACGTAGGAATCGCCGCACGAGCGCGTGGAGGCGCTCGTTCACCTCGACGATTGCGCCACTCCGCGAGAGGCACATGTATCCGATCGTCTGCTCCTCCACGATCTGGGCGAGGATGGACTGGGAGGCGACGAGCGGCACGCACAGGCGCTCGAGCGCGGCGTGAACGGCCGGCTGCAGCCGCGCGAGCAGGTGGCGGTGCTCGCGCGTGAAGGTCTGGCCGTCTTCGAGCGCAAACGTCATGAAGCAGTGCGCTCTCGCCCCAGCCTCCCTGGGCATGGCGGAGACCTTGTAGCCAGCGGCCTCCCCCAGGCCGGCGGCACGGAGCCGTCGGAGGAGCTCCAACTCCTCACGAAATTGACCAGTGATGGACTCCGTCTCGGAGATGAGCGTCCCTGGCGACGCTGGCACGAGCGGCGCCAGCATGCGCGTAAGATGAGCGCGCGGCGTGGTCGCCCATCCATCGGACACCTCCGGTGGGAGCCGTAGGAGGTGGCTCGCAACCGAAGGGGGATCCCGATCGCTCATCGTCCCGACGAGGCCGCATGCGATGGGAGCGCAGCGAGTGAGCGCATCGAGCACGCCCTCCGGCGACCCCTGCACTGGGATCCGCCGCAACTCGCGCGCCGAGGCATCGATGCATCGTTTGTCACTGCCGGCTAGCGCGCTCATGGAACCTCCTCGCACGCGGCATAGCATCTGGCGTCGCTCGCCCAGGAAACTTCACCGCGGGACGGGTTGGCTCTTTGCATCAGCAAGGCCATGGCAGAAGACGCCATCGTCCATGACGGAAGCCCTGCATCGGGAATACGTGATGATGCTCAGTGCTACAGGCTCAAGTGTGCCCATCCAGACGCCGGGCCGTCTGGACGCACCGGTCGGGGAGCACCCGCTCGGGGCGCGATGCGACGAGCTGGCGCCAGCGGGCGAGTGAGCCACTCATCGTGGCGAGGTCGGCCTCGATGCTGGACGCGCGCCGGCCGGCTCAGGTGGGCGCGGCGGCTCGGTCGGGCGCGCTCGCCGCGCGGCGCCACGCGGCGGCCGCGTCGATGCCGTGCTCGCCGAAGCGGGGCGCGTAGTCCCGCTCGATGGCGCGCTCGAGGATCTCGCCGTAGCGGGCGACCGGCATCAGGCCCCAGACGCGGTCGTCGTCCGAGATGGTCGCGCGCTTCGCGCCGCCAGGGGGCATGTAGCTCCTGCGCAGCCGCGCGAACATGGCGTGGAGCTCGCGCTCGACCAGCTGCCGCACGGCCGGCGCGCACGGCAGCTCGAGCAGGTAGCGGAGCAGCGTCCACCCGAAGTCGCGGTGCCGCACCTCGTCGCGGAGGATGCGGTCGAGCGCCCGGCGCGCGACCGGGACGGTGCACCCCTCGCGGAGCACCTTGAAGAGCGGCACCGCGACCGTCTCCCCGAGGCAGAACACCTCGACGCCCGCCCGGGCGACCGCCATCTCGAGCGGCTCGTCGCCGCCCTTGAGGCCGAGGGTCTCGCGGCGCAGCGCCGGCAAGGCCCCGCCGCCCGCGCGGGCGTGGACGCGATGGCTGAGGCGCGCGTGCGCGAGCTCGTCCTTGACGATGCGCAGGCCGTCGTCGATGAGATCCGGCGACGCGCCCATCTGGATGAGCCAGAGCGTGAGGTGCTGCGTGATCGCCGCCGAGCGATACTCGGCCTCGATGCGCCGCCCCCACTCGGCGCGCACGGCGTCGCTCGCGGGCGGGAGGGGAGCGCGAGGGGCGGGCGATGGCGGCTCGCGCGGCGCCTGCTCCGCGGCCGCGGTGCTGTCGTGCTTTGCGTCGGGGGCGTCCGTCATGGGGTCACGCTATGCGCGGGGTCCGGGAGCGGCAAGACGAGAGGCGGGGCGCGCCGGCCGCGGAGGAATCCCCTTGGCTCGGCGCGCCGGCCGCGGAGGAGCGCCCTTGGCGGGGCGCGCCGGCCGCGGAGGAGCTCACTTCCCCACGGCGGTCGCCGCGGAGGGCGGCACGCAGACGTTCTTGGTCAACCCGCACGCGGCGCAGGTCGCCCCGTCGCCAGACGCGCCACCGCAGGGGTTGACGACGACCTCCTGGCAGAGGGTCCCGGCCGGACACGCATCGTCCGTCTCGCACGGCAGGCTCGGGAAGCAGCCCGCCGCGGGCAGCGCCGGCGCTCCGTCGCCATCGGCACAGCCTGGCACAAGCCACTGACAGGTCGGTCCCAGGCCCGCGCACTCCTCCCCGGTGGCGGCGGTGATGCAGTGCTCCGGCGGCGGCGGGTTGCAGAAGATCTCGTGCACCCGCCAGCGCCAGGTGTCGCCCTCCAGGACGCACTCCGCGTCGATCGGCATCGGGCCGCAGCCGGTGGGCATCGTGTAGCCGCAGGTCCCGATCCCTCCCTCGCAGGGAGCCCCGTCCTCCGGCGTCGCCTCGGGGCACACCGGCGGCGGCGGGTTGCAGGAGACCGCGACCGTCACGGACCACGTGCCGTCCTCGCCGCACGTCACGATGGTCGGCTCGGGGCAATCGGGAGGGGTGCCATAGGCGCAGCTCGCCCCGATCTGCCAGCACGCGCTGCCGGTCTCCGGGAACGCCTCGGGGCACTCCGGGGGCGGCGGTGGGTTGCAGGACATCTCCGGCCCCATCTGCCACGCCCCGTCCACGCACGTGTAGTCGATGGGGTTGTCACAGTCGTCGACGTACGAGCAGGACACGTCGTCCGCGTCGCAGCTCGACCCTTCTTCCGGCCTCTCCACGGGGCAGCTGCCGTCCTGCACCGTGGGGTCGCACCCCGGCAGGGCCACGGCGCCCGCGAACGAGGCTGCCGCGGCGACGGTCACGACGAAGGGGGTCCGGAGCACCTTGCGCTTCTTCTGGATGGCCATGGCCTGCGATGTCCTTTCTGTGGCACAACACGGCGCAAACTCTGTCCTTGCGCTCTTTTCGTGCTGTGCTGAGCAAGCGAGGTGCCAGGACGATCGGAAGGCGAGCGTCGCACGTGTCCGGAGCGAGCTCGGATGGGAACGGAAAAAGTCGATGGTCGTCGATCTCTTCTGCCGCGCTCCCGAGCTCCGCGGCCGGCTAGCGGCACGCGCTGATCTGCACGTCGTCGATGTTCCAGCCGGACGTGGGCGCGCCGCCGAAGGCGAGCACGGCGCTATAGCCGAACCGCACCCGGAGACTCCGGCTCTTGTAGGGCGTGAGATCGTACGTGACGTTCGTCCATGCGGACTCGGCGACGTCCTCGTGAGGAGACTCGTAGAGGATCCTCCAGCGCGCGCCGTCGAAGACCTCGACACGGGCCTTGTTGCGGTAGGTCGTGTTCAGCCAGCGCCAGAACGACAGCGTGACTCGCCCGCTGACGGCCGCGTCGACGGTCGGGCTCGTCAGGTAACGCTGCGGGTGCGAGGCGTTGACGCTCGGGCCGCCGCCGAGGAGCACGCCGGCGACCCCGTTGTCGCCGGACGTCGTGTGATCGCTCGCCGGATCGGGGAACCCCGCGTGCTGGCCGCTGGACGCCCGCGCCGGGCCGATCTCCCAGCCGGCCGCGAGGCTCCACCGGGCCGCGTTGTCGGCGAAGCCCTCCGCGAGGAGGACCCGCGCGGCGCACGGCGCCGCCGGAGCGTCGTTCCCGGGCGCGCCGCGGAGCGCCGCCGGGGCGCGCGCCGCCCAGTCCAGCACCAGAGACCCGTCGCCCTCCGCGAGCCACGGCGCGTCCGCCGGGCCGGCGGTGCACGCCGCCGCGGCGAGACCGCACGAGACCGCGGCCCGTCCAACCCACCTCTTCATGGTCGCTCCTGCCGAACGTGCAATGCCCCTGGCGCAGGCGCCATTCCGCATGGCCGCCGCGCAGCGCCGAGAGCACGTGTTTGTAGGACCGAACCGGGGCGGTGGATAGCCCACGTGAGCGGCGGCCGATGCGGTGAGATCGGCATCGCGCGAGCGGCGGCCGACGCGGTGAGATCGGCGTCACCCGAGCGGCGGCCGACGCCGCGAGATCGGCGTCGTGCGCCCCCCGACGGGGCGACCCCGCATCACCGGGGCGGGGCCGTGACCTCGGGCAGCGGCGCCGGCGGGACCGGGCCGCGCGAGATCGTCTCGCGCCTCGACACGTCGGTGAGCATCAGCGTGAGCAGCAGGCCGAGGAGGAGGGCCGCCACGATCATGGGCAGGGCGTTCGCGAAGCGCTGCTCGATGAGGTGCATGAAGAAGAGCAGCACGAGCACCGTCTTCACCGTGGCGATGAGCAGCGCCGCGACGACGTCGGCCCGGCCGAGGTGGGCCAGCGAGAGCAGGTACGAGGCCAGCGTGAGCGCCATCAGGACGAGCCAGACGATCACGTAGGTCCGCGAGGAGAGGTGCTTTACGATCATGAGCGCTGCCTGCCCTTAGCGGTGCATCAGGTAGAGCATCGGCCAGAGGAAGATCCAGATCACGTCGACGAGGTGCCAGTAGAGCCCGCCGAGCTCGACGTGCGTCTCGTTGCCCGCGCCGTACCGGCGCCGGAAACACCCCCACGCCAGCCAGCCGAGGACCACGAGCCCCGCCGTGACGTGGATGGCGTGGAGCCCGGTCGTCAGGAAGTAGAGCGTGAAGAACACCTTCGCGCCCGCCTGCGGGAGCTCCTCGAAGCGGTAGCCGGCGCCGGGGAAGATCCCCTCGCGGAAGTGCGCGGCGTACTCGACGCTCTTCAGCGCGAGGAAGGCGAGGCCGAGCGCGATGGCGCCGAGCAGGAATCGGCCGGCCCTCGCGGGCTGGTCGAGGCGCACGGCGTAGACGCTCATCGCCACGAGGAGGCTGCTCGTCAGGAGGATCGCCGTGTTGGCCGTCCCGATGGCGGCGTTGTTGTGGGCGATCGCCGCGGTGAAATCGGCGCCGAAGACCACGCGGTAGGCGGCGTACAGGCCGAAGAGGCCGCCGAAGAGGAGGACCTCGCTGGCGAGGAAGATCCACATCCCGAAGTGCGCGGCGTGGGTCTGCTTCTCGAGATCCTCGAACTGCATGGCGAGCCGCGCCGGGGCGAGCGGCTGCGGCTCAACGGGCGTCGGCTGAGATTCGGGCATGGGCCTCCTCGTCGGTCAGGTGGTAGTCGTACGGGCCGCGCTCGACGATCGGCGTCGCGGGGAAGTTGTGCGCCGGCGGGAGGGGCGGCGTCGCCCACTCGTAGCTCCGGGACCTCCATGGATTGGCCGGGGCGCGCGCGCCCCAGCGCAGGGCGATGAGGAGGTTCAGGAGCGCGAGCAGGAGCGCGCCCGAGAGCAGGTAAGCGCCGCCGGTCGAGAGGACGTTCAGCCACTGGTACTGCTCCGGGTAGCTGTAATAGCGGCGCGGCATCCCGGCGTTGCCCAGCAGGAACTGCGGGAGGAACGTCAGGATGAACCCCAGGAACACCCCGAACGAGGTGAGCAGCCCCATCGACTCGGAGTACATGCGGCCGAACATCTTGGGGAACCAGTAGTGCGCGGCCGCGAGGAACGCGGTGAGCGTGCCGCCCACCATGATGAAATGGAAGTGGGCGACGACGAAGTAGGTGTCGTGCCAGTGCACGTCGAGCGACTGCGTCGCCGTCGCGACGCCGGTCATGCCGCCGAAGACGAAGAGGAACAGGAACCAGAAGAAATAGAGCATCGGGGTGCCGAGCTGGATGGACCCCTTCTGCAGCGTCGCCACCCAGGTGAAGACCTTGATGGCGGAGAAGATCGCGACGAACATCGAGAGCGCGCCGAAGATCCCGGCGTCGAGCTCGCTCATCCCGGCCACGAACATGTGGTGACCCCAGCCGGTGAACCCGATGAAGGCGATCCCGAGCGACGAGAGGGCGATCGCCCAGTAGGACGCCGGCTGCCGCTGCGCGAAGGTGCAGACCACCTCGCTGACGACCCCGAGCGCCGGGAGCACCATGATGTAGACGGCAGGGTGGGAGTAGAACCAGAACAGGTGCTGGAACAGCACGGGATCTCCGCCCAGCGTCGGGTCGAAGATGCCGAAATGGTAGATGTGGTCCAGCCCGACGAGCAGGATCGTCAGGCCGAGGACGGGCGTCGCGAGCAGGATGATGATGCTCGTGCTGTAGATCGCCCACGCGAAGAGCGGCAGGCGGCCCCAGTCGAGCCCGCTGGCGCGCATGGTGTGCGTCGTGGCGATGAAGTTCACCGCCGTCATGATCGACGAGATGCCGAGGATGAAGATGCCGATGACGACCGGCATGACGCCGGCGGGCGTGGTCGTGCTGTACGGCGGGTAGAACGTCCACCCGGTGTCCGCGCCCCCGGCGATCGCCGCGGCCAGCGTGACCACGGCGCCGATCGCGTAGACGTAGAGGCTCGCCAGGTTGAGGCGCGGGAAGGCGAGGTCCTTGGCGCCGATCATGAGCGGGAGGGCGAAGTTCCCGAAGATGTTCGGGATCGACGGGATCATGAAGAGCCACACCATGACCACGCCGTGGAGCGTGAACATGCGGTTGTAGGTCGACGCGTCGATCACGGTGGGCCCGGGGGTCAAGAGCTCCGTCCGGAGGACGAGCGCGAAGGCGCCGCCGAGCAGGAGCATCGGGATGATCAGCGCGTAGAACATGATCCCGATGCGCTTGTGATCGGTCGTGAGCAGCCACGAGCGCACGCCGGAGCCGGCGCGGAGATAATCGGGCTCGTGCGAGCCGTGAGCGGGCGCTGTCCCCTCGACTCCATGGGCGATCATGGCGTCACCCCCTCCGGCGTGGCGCTCCCGGGGACGCCGCCGTCCCACGGCACCACGAGGCCGCGCGGCACGTCGCGGATCGATTTGATGAGCTCGATGATCGCGGCGATGTCGGGCGGCGGGACCTGTCCCAGGTACGACGGCATGACCCGCGGGAAGCCGCGGTGCACGAGGGCGAGCGGATCCATGATCGACTCCGTGATGTAGGCCTCGTCGGCGATGCGCTCGCCGCCGCCCTCGAGCGGCACGACGGCGCGGTAGAGGCCGGCCCAGGTGGGGCCGACGTGCGGCGTGCCGTCGAGGGTGTGGCAGCGGAGGCAGCCGTGCCGGGCGGCGGCGCGCTCGCCGCGGCTCGGCATCGTGGGCTCGGCCTCGGCGCCCTCCTGCTCCGCCTGAGAGGCGGCCTCCTGCGCGAACGCCGGGGTGCTCGCCGCGCCGCCCGCGAGCCAGCGCTCGTAGTCGGCCGGGTCGAGCGCGATCACCTGGCCGCGCATCTCGGAGTGGCTCGTGCCGCAGTACTCGGTGCAGAGGATGGGGTAGGCGCCGGGCTCGCTCGCCTCGAACCAGACGGTGGTATACCGGCCCGGCAGGACGTCTTGCTTGACGCGAAACGCGGGCACGAAGAAGCTGTGGATGACGTCGCGCGACGTCATGACGAGCCTCACGGGCCTGCGCGCGGGGACGTAGAGCACGGAGATCATGCTCTCTCCCGCCGGATAGCTGAACTTCCACATCCACTGCTTGGCCGTGACATAGACGTCGATCGCGTCCTCCGGCGGCGTGCGCAGGTCGACGAACTGGCGCGTGCCGACGTTCCAGAACGTGAGGAACACGAAGCCGAGGCTGAGGAGCCCCACCGTCTCCAGGAAGAGCGCCGGCCGCGCGAAGACCCCGGGGTGAGGCCGCGTGGTGCTCTCGCCCCGCCGGCGATAACGGACGAGGAAATACCCGCCGATCAGCGTGATCAGGAAGGCGCCCCCCATCGTCACCACGATGACGAAGTAGTGCAGCCAGTCGATCTCGCCGGCGAGCGAGGAGCGCTGCTCGGGCAAGAAGAGCAGCTGGCGCAGGAGCTCGTTCATCGCGCGCCCCCCCGCCGCCTGCGCCGCCACCCTTGCCAGCCGAAGAAGGCGACCAGCGCGACGACCCAGGTCAGGATGGAGGCCGCGCCGATCCGCAGGAAGCCGGCGACATAGGGGCCGTAGCGGCGGCTCGCGGGGTCGTAGCGATAACACGTCATGAGGACGCGATCGAACGAGGTGCCGACCTGCCCGCGGCTGGCCTCGAGGAGGGCGAGCCGGAGGTCGAGGGCGGAGAACTCGATGCCATAGAGGTAGCGGGAGATGCGGCCGTCCGGCGTGAGCACGAAGACCGCCGCGGGGTGCGCGTACTGCTCGGTCCGCGCGTCGTACGCGAACCGGAAGCCGAGATCGCCGGCGAGCGCGCGGATCTCCGGGAGCTCGCCGGTGAGGAACGGCCAGGCCCCGCGATCGGGGGCGCCCGCCATGCCGAGCGCCGACAGGGCGGCTCCGCGCTTGCGCGCCGCGGACTCGGGGGTATCCCGCGGATCGAAGCTCACCGTGAGCGCGCGGTACTGCTCGCCCAGCCGGTAATCGAGCTTCGTCATGCCGGCGACGAGGCCGCGCAGCACGAGGCCGCAGAGCATCGGGCAGCGGTAATAGGCGAGGACGAGGAGGACCGGCCGCCGCCCGTCGAAGTGCTCCGCGAGCGGCGCGCGCCGTCCATCCATGTCCGTGAACTGGAGGGCCTTGTCCACGGCGCCCCCGAGGCGCTCGTCGATGTCGGCCTCGCGCGCGGCGGGCGGGAGCGACGGCGGATCCACGGCGGCGGCGAGCGGCGCGCGCGAGAACACGAGGGCGAAGAGCGCGGCGGCGGACACGAGGTGCATCCTCATCAGCGGCTCTCCTCCACGACGAGGTTCATCGCGTCCTCGATCGGGATCTGCACGATCCCGCGGCCCCGGTCGGCCCAGCCGAAGCGGCCGAGCTCCTCGCGCTTCCTGCGGTTCAGCATCTTGCCGAACCCCTCCTCGCCGACGGTTTCGCGCTGGAAGACCCGCTGATCCACCCCGGCCACCACGCCGCGCGGCTCGAAGCCCTCCCTGGCGCGGGCGAGGCTCCTGCCCGCGGGGCGCAGCTCGGCCTCGCGGCCGCGCAGGAGCACCCACGACCAGACGCCCAGGATGAAGAAGATCACGACGACGGCGAACGCGACGGCGAGGATCCTCCGCCAGGGGAGGAGATCCTCTTCCTGGCGAACGTCGGGACGGCGGTAATGGGTCGTCATACGCTCTCGTAACGGAAGGCGGCCGGCAGCGCCGGGTCGTTGATGGGGGCGAGCGGCTTGCCGCGCAGGCGCAGCGCCACGAACGCGACGCACGGGCCGACAACGGCGAGGAGCGCCGCGAGATCGAGCCAGTGCAGCGGGGCGCCGCCGCCGGGCGCCTCGGGCACGACGAGCCAGTGCATGTCGAGGTAATGCGCGGCGAGGACCCAGGCGGCGACGGCCGACAGCCAGGCCGGCCGCCGCTTGATCCGGTAATTGAGCAGGATCGCGAAGGGGATCACGAACCGCGCGAGCACGAGGACGAGCGTCGCGGTCCGCCACGGGCCGTGGGAGCGGCGCAGGTAGAACTCGACCTCTTCGGGCTTGTTCGCGATCCACATCAGCATGAACTGGAAGAAGGCGGCGTAGGCCCAGAAGATCGTGAACGCGAGGAGCAGCCGGCCGAGGGCATAGTAGTGCGACGCGCGGAGCCCGGGCAGGAGCCCGCCGCGCTCGGCGGCGAACGCGAGCACCGTGAGCAGCGCTATCGCCGCGACGAAGCCGCCGGCGAAGACGTAGACGGGGAACATCGTCGACACCCACGTCGGCGCGAGGGACATGAGCCAGTCGAACGAGGCGAACGAGAGCGTGAGCGCGACGGGCGGGAGGCCGATGATGCTGATCACGCGGAGCCGACCGCCGGCCGCGAGCGCCGGCGTCGCGTCGCCCCGGAGCGATCCGCGCCGGAGCAGGGCGCCGAAGGCGAGCCACACCGCGAAGTAGAGCGCGGTCCTGACGAGGAAGAAGGGGAGGTTCAGGTAGGGCCGCTTGTGGAGCACGATCTCCCTCACGTGCTCTTCGCCGATGGTCTCGGGGTGGAGCCAGTCGCCATAGAGCGCGTCCAGCCCGAACAGGAGGGGGATGAACAGCGCGGCGAGGAGCGGCAACGACCCGACGATCGCCTCCGCGAGGCGGCGGACGGCCACCGGCCACGTCGCGCCCATGGCGTGGCAGATCATGAGAAAGATGAGCGCGCCGACCGCGGTGGTCACGGCGTAGGCGTAGGCCGCGAGGTAGGCGTAGAAGAGCCGCTCGCGGTCCACGAATGCGCCGGCCACGAGCAGCGCGGCGCCGACGAGGGCGAGGCCGAGCGACCGCGTCACGATCGCGCGGCCGCCCCGGAAGACGGGGATGCGGAGGTTCACGGTAGCTCCTTCCGAGCGCGCTCGCGGAGGGGTTCGGGGAGCGCGTCGAGCGCGGCGGCGCGGCTCCTCCCGAGCGCCTTCACATAGGCCACGATCGCCCAGCGGTCGCGGAGCGGGATGTTCGGCTCGTACGAGCGCATGAGCCCGTAGCCCTGGACGATGACCTGGTAGATGCGGCCGGGCGGGAACGCCTGCACGCGCGCGTCGACGAGCGACGGCGGGCGGCGCTGGGTCATGTTGCGCGCGACCTCCGACGCGCCGTCTCCCGCGATCCCGTGGCAGGTGGCGCAGAAGATCTCGAAGCGCTCCTTGCCGTACCGGAGCAGATCGAGCGTCACCGGGACCGGGATGCGCGTGACGTACGCGCCGCCGGCGATCCCGCGCGTCAGCCCGGGATCGCCGGTCACGCGGTCGTTCGGCACGGTGCCCTCGGGCGGGCGGCGCATGACCGCGCCGTCGAGGAAGAGCTCCGATGGCTGGTAGGGCGCGTAGCGCTGCTGTCGGATCATGCGCTCGAGATCCAGCGCGTCGGCATCCCCGGGCTCGGGATCGGCCGGGGTCGACGGGGTGCACGAGAGGCAGAGCGCCGCGGCCAGGCAGGCGGGCGGGAGGAGGCGGCCGCGCTTCATGTGCGCGCCTTCCCGGCCCAAGCGACGGCGAGCGCGCCGAGATCGGTGAGATCGCGCTCGGCGAGGGGGCTGATGAGCGCCGGGTCGCGGGCGTCGATGCCTATCCAGAATCGATCGATGGTGGCGCGCTCGAACCCAGGGACGTCGAAGATCGGGCTCCAGAGCTCGGGCAGCCGCGTGAGGACGAGCATCACGACGAACCCCGCCAGGGCGGCGGCGAGCACCGTCATCTCGAAGGTGATCGGCACGAACGCCGGGGGGGCGTGCCCCGGGCGCCCGCCCACGTTGAGGGGATAGTCGTACGCGTTGTTGTGCCACTGGACGAGGTAGCCCCCCGCGGCGCCCGCCAGCGCGAACGGCAGGACGATCCAGTTGAGCGGCGAGCGGCGCAGGCCGAGCGCCTCCTCGAGACCGTGCACCGGGTACGGCGTGAACGCGTCGAGGCGCCGGTACCCGCGGCTCCTGAGCTCCGCGATCGCCCGGAGCATCGCCTCAGGCGTCTCGAACTCGGCGAGCAGACCTCTCCGCATCAGTGCTCCTCCTTGCCGAGCTCGCGGTTCAGCTCCTTGACCTCGGCCACCGGGATGAACGGCAACAGGCGCAGGAAGATGAGGAAGAGGAACAGGAAGAAGCAGAACGTCCCGGCGAACATCGTGATATCGACCCACGTCGGGCGGTAGGCGTGCCACCCGGACGGGATGAACTCGCGCTGGAGCCCCATGACGATGATCACGAACCGCTCCGACCACATCCCGACGTTCACGAGAATCGAGATGATCCAGAGCAGGATCAGGTTGCTGCGGACGCGCGAGGACCAGAGCAGCTGGGGGACGGCGACGTTGCAGAACATCTGCGCCCAGAAGACGGCGGCGTTCGGCCCGCTGGGGCGCGCGACGAAGAACTGATACATCTCGTACTCCGAGCCGCTGTACCAGGCCGCGAAGAGCTCGATGATGTACGAGTAGATGACGATCCAGCCCGTGACGAGCGTCAGCTTGCTGAGGTTGTCGAGGTGCCGCTGGGTGACGACGCGCTCCAGGTGGAAGATCCGGCGCGCCGGGATGAGGAGCGTGAGCACCATCGCGAAGCCGGAGAAGATGGCGCCCGCGACGAAGAACGGGGGGAAGATGGTCGAGTGCCACCCCGGGACGAGCGATATCGCGAAGTCGCTGCTCACGATCGAGTGCACCGAGAGGACGAGCGGCGTCGCGAGGCCGGCGAGGAGGCCGTAGAGGAGGCGGTAATGGCGGTAGCCTTGCGCGGAGCCGCGCCAGCCGAGCGACAGGATGCCGTAGATCACCCGGCGGCCGCGATCGGGCGCCCGATCGCGCAGGGACGCGAAGTCGGGGACGAGCCCGATGTACCAGAACACGAGAGAGACCGTGAAGTACGTGAAGATCGCCGCCGCGTCCCAGGGCAGCGCGCTCTTGAACTGAGGCCAGACCCTCAGCGTGGAGGGGTAGGGGATGAGCCAGTACGCGAACCACGGCCGCCCGAGGTGCAGGAGCGGGTAAAGGCCCGCCTGGACGACCGCGAAGAGGGTCATCGCCTCGGCGAACCGGTTGATGCTCGTGCGCCAGCGCTGCTCGAGCAGGAGCAGGATCGCCGAGATGAACGTCCCGGCGTGCCCGATGCCGATCCAGAACACGAAGTTGATGATCCCGAACGCCCAGCCCACCGGGATGTTGTTGCCCCAGACGCCGATGCCGCTCACGATGGTGTAGGTGACGAGCGTCAAGAGCACGATCGTCCCTGCGCCGGTGAGCGCGAGCGCCGCCCACCAGAGCCGCGACCGCGGCTTCCAGACGACCGACAGCAGCTCTTCCGAGAGGGCCTCGTCGGTGGGCCTCCCGAGGATGAGGGGTTGTGTCACGGTTCGCCGAGCTCCGGGTTCTCGTTGTCGACGCGCGCGAGGTACATCGTCCTCGGCCGGGTCCCCTGGTCGTGCAGCACCGCGTAGCTCCGCGGCTCGTTCCGCCACGCGACCATCGGCGTCTCTGCGTGCTCGAGCGCCCCGAACTGGATCGCCCGCGTCGGACAGGCCTGCTGGCATGCCGTGACGACCTCGCCCGGGCGGATCCCGCGCTGCTCGACGCGCGCCGCGATCTCGGCGCGGCGGATCCGCTGGACGCAGTACGTGCACTTCTCCATGACGCCGCGCTCCCGCACGGTCACGTCGGGGTTGCGCTGGAGCCTCGCGAGCCCGCCGTTGTACGCGTGGAACTCGTTATAATCGAACCAGTTGAAGCGGCGGACCTTGTAGGGGCAGTTGTTCGAGCAGAACCGCGTCCCGACGCAGCGGTTGTAGGTCATCTCGTTGAGCCCGTCGGGGCTGTGCGTGGTCGCGTTGACCGGGCACACGTACTCGCACGGCGCCTTCTCGCAGTGCTGGCACAGCATGGGCTGGTGGACGACGCGCGGGTCGCGCGGGTCGCCGGAGTAATACGTGTCGATGCGGAGCCAGTGCATCTCGCGGCTGTTCAGGACCTCGTCTCTCCCCACCACGAGGACGTTGTTCTCGGCCTGGCACGCGACGACGCACGCGCTGCAGCCGGTGCAGATCGAGAGATCGATCGTCATGGCCCATTGCGCGAGCGCCACCCCGGGGGCAGGCACCTCGGGCATGAGCGACGGCTGCGGACCCTTGAACGCCTCCGTGAAATCGGGGTGCTCGCGGTAGACGGCGAGGGGGACCGAGAGCGCGATGGGCCGCCCGCGCACGCTGAAGTGCGTCTGCGTCAGGGCGAGCCGGTGCTTCTCCTCCGGCCGCTTGCGCACCGAGAGGCCCGCCGCGAAGAACGGCGCGTCCGCGGTGCGGAGCCGGTACGCGTCGGCCCCCACGCCGGCGGCGATCGACTCGGCGCCGCTCCGCCCGTAGCCGAGCGCGAGCGACACCATGCCGTCGGCGTGCCCCGGCGCGACGAGGACCGGTATCGAGATCGTCCGCCCCCGGAGCTCGAGATCGACCACATCCTCGCTCTCGACGCCGAGCGCTCTGGCCGTGTCCGGGCTGAGCAGCGCGGCGTTGTCCCAGGTCAGCTTGGTCATCGGATCGGGCAGCTCGAGCAGCCACGGGTTGTTGGCGAACCGGCCGTCATAGACGTTGGCGTCCACCGAGAAGGCGACCTCCAGGACCTGCGCCGGCGCCGGGACCGCCGCCGCGAGCTGCCCGAGCGCCGCGAGCGCCCCGTCGGGCCGCAGCGCGGCGGCCTCGCGCGGGGCCGCGGTGCCCTCGACGAGCCCGCGCCGGAGCGCCTCCTCCCAGAACGCCTCGAAGCCGGCGCCGCCCCGCCGCGCCGACCAGGCGTCGCGCAGGAGCGCGCGCGCGCTCCGGCGCGGCTCGCCCGCGAACACGGCGAGCACCTCGGAGGCGGTCCTGCCGCCGAAGAGCGGCTCGATGAGCGGCTGGACCAGCGAGATCGTGCCGTCGTAGGCGCGGGCGTCGCCCCAGGCCTCGAGCTCGTGCGCGGCGGGCACGAACCAGCCGCAGGCGGCCGCGGTCTCGTCCTCGTAGAGCCCGAGGTAGACGCGGGTCGGGACGGAGCGGAGGAGCGCCGCGAGCTCGAGATCCGCGGGCGCCGTGTAAACCACGTTGTCCTCGAGGATCACGAGCGTATCGACGCCGCCGCCCCGGATCTCGTCGGCGAGCGCGGCGAGCTCCTGCTCCGCGGCGCCGGCCGAGATCAGGGTCGGCCCGGTGACCCACGCGGCGCGGTCGTTGCCGAGCGCCGCGTTCATGAGGTGCGCGAGCGCGTGGACCGGCGGGGGCTGCCGCTCCCCCGCGACGACGACGCTCGCCGCGGCGCCGCGCGCGAGGTCGCGCGCGAGCGCCCTGACGAACGGCTGCTCCTCGGCGCGCACGTGCGCCCGGAGCGGCTCGAGCGCGCCGAGCGCCTGGGGCGGGATGGCTCCGGGGCGCGGGCCGACCGCGAGGAGGAGCTCCGCCGCGATCGCGGCGGCGAGCGCCGGCACCTCGCTCGGGCGCTTGCGCAGCCGGTGGTCGGCCATGCTCCCGGTCGGGCTCAACCCGGGCTCGACGACGTAGAGGCGGTTCATGGTGCCCGTCGGCGAGCCGATGCGCCTGCGCTCGGCGAACTGGCGCGCATACGGCACGCTGAACGGCATCGACGCGAGGAAGTCGGCGTCGAGCGCGAGGATGACGTCCGCCGTCCGGAAATCGTACTGGGCCTGGAGCGGCGCGCCGAAGGCGAGCGCGGCCCCGCGCGCCGGATGGGCCGACCGGGCGGGCGCGTAGAACGTGAACCGCGCGGCCGGATGGCGCGCCTGGACGCGGCCGATGAGGTCGAGGACGAGCGGCGAGCCCGTCGGCCGGAGGACGAACCTGAGCCCGGCGCCGCGGTCGCTCCGCGCCGCGCCGAACTGATCGATGAACGCCTGCCACGCCGCCGGCGTGGCGCCGCGCCGCGCGGCGCGCGCCCGGTGCTGATCGTAGAGGCCGAGCACCGACGCTTGCTCGTAAACGCCGGTCGCGCCGAGGCTCGCCGGGTGCTCCGGGTTGCCCTCGACCTTCGTCGGCCGCCCCTCGTGGTTCTCGACGAGGATGCCCGTGGCGAACCCGTCGAGCTCCAGGCTGGTGGCGTAGTACCGGAGGATCCCCGGCGTCACCTCCGGCGGGGTCGTCACATAGGGCACGATCTTGTCCGCGGGCGTCGACCGGCACCCGGAGACGCCCGCGAGCGCCATGCTCGCGCCGAGGAGCTTGAGCCAGCCCCGCCGGCTCACCGCGCCCGGGCCGCCCTCGCCGCCGGGGAGCTCTCGCGCCGCGGCCTCGCGGAGCTCCGGCGACTCGAGGAGGTCCGCGAGGCTGCGCCAGTATGCCTTGCCCGTCTTGCCGTCGAGCGCCGCGCTCCAGGGGGTCTGTCTCTGATCAGCCATCATCCCTCTTCAGGTCCTCGGCGGCCGGCGCCGCCGGCTCGAGTGCTCTCCGCTGTTCGCCGCATGCCGTCTCCTCGCCTCCTCGCCTCCGCCGGCTCCCGCGCGCTCACCTGTGGCACGCCGAGCAGTGCACGAGGCGCCTCACGCCGAGCTCCCGCGCGACTTGGCGGCCGATCCGCTCCGCGTCGGGGCCGGCGTCCCACTCCATGTCCACGACGGCGGAGGGCGGGCGGAGGTGCCGCTCCGGCGCCCTGTGGCAGTCGAGGCACCAGCCCATCGTCATCGGAGACACCTTCCGGACGTCGGGCATCTGGTCCACGCGGCCGTGGCACGTCACGCAGCCCACCCCCTTGTTCACGTGGATCGCGTGGTTGAAGTAGACGAAGTCGGGGACGTCGGTGACGCGGTTCCAGGCGATGGGCGTGTTCGAATAAAAGCTGTTCCGGACGACCTCGAGCTTTGGGCTCTGATTCCAGATCTGGCTGTGACACCCCATGCAGAGCGTGGTCGACGGCATCCCCGCCGTGCCGGCGCGCTCGACCGTGGAATGGCAGAACCGGCAATCGATGGCGTCGTCCTGCACATGGTGTCTGTGGTCGAACTGCACCGGCTGCTGCACGGGCCGGTTCCGCCCGGTGTTCCAGTCCGTGCGCACGTAGATCATCGGCGCTGCCACGGCCGCCGCGCCGCCGAGGAGGACGGCGGCGATGGCGATTCGGAAGGCGGTGTTGCTCCAGCGCGGAAAGACGGATGCCATGATCTCGTGTAGCCGGCCTCGCTCGATGGGCGGCGAGGCGGCCATCTCCATCGATGCGGAGATCGCCGGGGTCGTTTCGCGATCTCGGCTCGCGCGCGCGCCGGGAGCCGCGCGCTCAGGCGATCCCGGAGCAGCGCCGTCCGGCGTGCGCTCGATCGCGCCATGCGCGCGAACGCCGGCCGCGAACACCAGATCTTCGCCTCGCGGGACGGAGATCTGCGATATCTTGTCGTGATGAGGCCATCGAGCTCTGCCCTATCGCCCCGCCTGGTCATCGCGCTTCCGGTGGCGGCCGGGCTCGCCTTCTTCGCGTGCTCGCGCGACGAATCGATCTCCCCGCTGCCCCTCGGCACCGGCGGCGCGGCCTCCTCGGCCTCGTCGACCGGCGGGCCGGGCGGGAGCGGCGCCGGCGGTGACGGCGGCGCCGGCGGAAGCGGCGATGCCGGGGGCAGCTCCGGCGGGGGCGGCGCGGGCGAGGGCGGGGCCGGTGGAGACGGCGGGGCCGGCGGTGACGGCGGCGATGGCGCGACCGGCGGGGGCGGCGCGCGGCTGAGCTGCGCGCCGCCGTCCGAGGACGAGGGCGCGCTGAAGCTCACCCCGCTCGTCACCGGCCTCGCATCCCCGATCCTCGTGAAGTCCGCGCCGGGCGACCCGACGCGGCTCTTCATCGTGACGCAGCCCGGTCAGATCCTCGTCCTCGACGAGGGGGCGACCGAGCCGACGGTCTTCCTCGACATCCGGGACCTCACCGTCTTCGCGGACGAGCGCGGCCTCCTCGGGCTCGCCTTCCACCCGGAGTACGAGAGCAACGGCCGCTTCTTCGTCCACTACTCCGACAAGGCGACGGGCGGCGATACGCGCGTCGTCGAGTTCGCGCGGGGCGAGCGCCCGGACGTGGCCAATCCGACGCCGGTGGCCACCTACCTCGAGCAGGCGCAGCCGGCGCGCAACCACAACGGCGGCTCGCTCGAGTTCAGCCCCGTCGACGGCTTTCTCTATCTCGGGCTCGGCGACGGCGGCAACAGCAACGATTCCGGCCCCGGCCACTCGCCCATCGGCAATGGCCAGGAGCTCACGACGTGGCTCGGGAAGATCCTTCGCATCGACGTCTCGACGCACCCGTACCGCATCCCGGAAGGGAACATGACCGGCGAGGGCGTCCTGCCCGAGATCTGGGACTATGGCCTGCGCAACCCGTACCGCTTCAGCTTCGACGCGTGCACGGGCGATCTCTACATCGCCGACGTCGGACAGCGGCTCTGGGAGGAGATCAACATCGAGCCGGCGGGGCAGGGACGGAAGAACTACGGCTGGCGCGTCATGGAGGGCGCGCACTGCTTCTCGCCGGCGGAAGACTGCGACCCCGAGGGCACCACCACGCTCCCCGCCGCCGAATACGGCCATGCGGGGCAGGTGATCGAGGATTGCTCGGTCACCGGCGGCTACGTCTACCGGGGCAGCAAGATCCCGTGGCTCCGGGGCAGCTATCTGTTCGGCGACTACTGCAGCGGCCGGATCTGGACGCTGACGTACGAGGGCGGGGTGGCGTCGGCGCCCGTCGACCGGACGGACGATCTCGGGTCGTTCCGCTTCAAGCTCGCCAGCTTCGGGCAGGACGGCACGGGCGAGGTCTACGTCACGGATTTCGGCGGCGGCGCCGTGTACCGCATCGATCCGGAGTGATCGCGCTCACATGGACCAGCGGAGCCCGGCGTAACGCGGGCCGAGGACGAGCTCGGGCGGCGGCGCGGAGGCGGCCTTCTTCTCCGGCTGCACCGGCACCTTGCGGCCGCCGACGATGGCGAGCGGGATGCCGACGCCGGCGAAGACGACCCCGCCGAGGATGAGCGCGACCCCGGCTTCCGCCGCGCTGGCATCTTCCTCGTAGCCGAGCTCTTCCTCGAACGGGTCGGTGGGATCCCCGGTGTACTCCGGGTCCGTGGCCGAGTCCGCGGCGAGCGCCAGGCCCCCGCCGAGGAGGGCCACGGCGCCGATGCTCGTCAGGACGATGCCCGTGACCATCATCCCCTTGCTGCGGCGCCGGGTCAGCGGCTGCGGCGGGGGGAATGCAGGGCGCCCGGCCACAGGCGCGAGCGCGGCGCCGCTCGCCGGCGGGGCGGCGGCGCGCGCGGGCGGCGGCGCGGCGGGGCCGCTCACCGGCGGGGCGGCGGCGCGGGCCGGCGCGCCCGCGAGCTGCGGGACGGTCACCGTCTCCGAGGCGCCGGCCTTGTTGAGCTCGACGGTCTTCACGAACGGCGATCGGCCGGCGGCGGAGGCCTCGACCGTGTGCTTTCCGGGATCCACGGGCACCGGCGTGCCCCACTGCGCGCGCCCCACGAGGGCGCCGTCGCGCTTGACCTGGAGGTCGGCCGGGGCGTCCGCGGGCGCCGTGATCGTCAGCCGGATGAGCTTCGGCTCCAGCGCCGTGGCGCGCTGCCGCGCGACCTTCTCGCGCTCCGGCTGACCGGCGGCCTTGGCCGCGCCCGCCACGTCGAGGAACGTCGACCAGGCGCTCGCCGTCCGGCCGACCTGCTCGTAGCAGGCCGCGAGGTTGAACTGCGTGCCGATGCCGGGATCGAGCCGCTGGCTCTCCTCGAGCTTGGGGCACGCCTCCGCGTGCTTGCCCTGGGCCATCAGCTGCCGGGCCGCGTCGAACAGCGCCTGCGCCGCCGCCGTGTCGGCCCTGGCGTCGCGGCCGCCCCCCACGAGGGCGGCAAGGAACATCGCGAGCGCCAGCAGGCGCCCGAGGTGCTGCATGGGCAGGCTCGTCATGGTCGTGTCCTCACTTGCGATCGTCGAACAGGTTGCCGCTCGCCGGCGCGGCGGCCGGCGCGGCGGAAGGAGCGGCGGCCGGCCGGGCGGTCCGGGGCTGCGGCGCGGCCGCGGCGCCCGCGGGTCGAGGGGGGGCGCTCGCCGGGCGCGCCGCCGCGGGCTTGCCGCCGGCCGGCGCCGCGGAGGCGGCCGCGGCCGGGCCCGGTGCGGCCGGCTCCGCCGGCGGGGGCGCCTCGACGCCGCCGGGCGTGACGGCCGGCGAGAGCGCCGCGGGCGCCGCGGAGCCGGCCGGCGACGGCGTCGCGGGCGCGTCCGGCAGCGCCGCGGAGCCGGCCGGGATCCGCGCGTGCGCCCGAAGAACGAGGCGGCGCTGGCGGACGGCTCGGCCGGGGCGCCGTCGCGGCCCGCGCGGGCGCTCAGGAAGCCGAAGATCCCGAGCGCGACGGCGAGCGACAGGCCGATGCCGGCCAGCGCGACGAGCCCCACGGGCCGCTTCCGCCGCACGACCGTCCCCGTCCACGGCGCGGAGGTGCTCGCCATCGTCGGCGAGATCGCCCCGCTCCGCGCCGCGGCGTCCGGCCGCGACGGCGCCGAGCTCCGCGAGATCCCGCTGATCCGGTCGATGGAGACCCGCGCGCGCCCGCTCGCGAACGGCGCGAGCGCCTCGGCCAGCGCCCCGACGTCGCGGAACCGCCGCTCCGGCATCTTCTCCAGGCACCGCAGGATCACCGCCTCGAGCGCCGGCGGCACGTCGGGGCGGAACGAGGCGAGCGGGCGGGGGATCCCCTGCATGATCGCCACGCAGAGCTGCGGCATGGTCGCGCCGTCGAACGGCGGCGCGCCCGCGAGCAGCTCGAACAGGATGACGCCGAGCGACCAGATGTCGGTGCGCGCGTCGACGTCGCGCGCGGACTTGAGCTGCTCCGGCGACATGTAGAGCGGCGAGCCCATGACGGCCGTGGTGTCGGTGATCCGCGGATCGGCGCCGCCGGTCGCCACCTTCGAGATCCCGAAGTCGAGCACCTTCACGCACGGCGAGCCGTCGGCGCGCCGCGTCAGGAACAGGTTCGCCGGCTTGAGGTCGCGGTGGACGATGCCCGCGGCGTGCGCCTCGGCGAGCGCTTCGCAAGCCTGGAGCACGTATTCCACGGCGATTTGCGGCGGTATGGGCCCGCCGGCGCGGAGCGCGTCGGCGAGATCGCTGCCCGACAGGTACTCCATCACCATGTACGGCGTGCCCGACTCGAGCGTCCCGACGTCGGTCACGCGGGCGACGTGCTCGCTCTTGACCTTCACCGCGGCGCGCGCCTCGCGCACGAACCGCTCGGCAAGCGTGCGCGAGTGGGCGGCGGCGGGCAGGAGCAGCTTGATCGCGACCTGCTCCTCCAGCTGGAGGTGGGTGGCGGCGACGACGACGCCCATCCCGCCGACGCCGATCACCCGGTCGACGCGGTACTTGCCGGCGATCACCTGCCCCTGTCGAACCAGCCCTTCGGCTTCGTCGTGTGTCGGCGCGGTGCTCGTCATCGATCGGTCCCTTCGGCCCGCCGGATCGCGGATCGCGTGAAACGCGCGATCTTCGCGGAGAATCCGGCGCAAAGCCAGCCAACGATAGCCGCCGGGCGGACGGCAATCAACGTCATGGCTCGGCTCCGTCGCGCTCCTCCCCCGGCCCCGCCCCGGCCCCGCGCGCCGCCGCGCGGCCCGCGCTTTCTCCGGCGCCCGCGTGCCGTCCACGCGGCCCGGGCCTCCCCCGGCGCCGCGCGGGGCCCGCGCGGCGCCGGGGGGTTCCCGCCGACGCCGCGCCGGGACGCTTCCCCCGGGCGTGAATCCGAGAGAACATCGCTCACGCCATGGAGCACGGTCACCCCGGCGGCGCGAGCGAGCGGCGTCAGCGGATCCTCGAGGCGACAGAGCGGCTCCTCCGCCGGTACGGGCCTGCCAAGACCACCGTCGCCGACATCGCGCGCGAGGCCGAGATCGCGGTCGGCGCCGTGTACCTGGAGTTCGCCTCGAAGGACGCCATCGTCGAGGAGCTCTCCCAGGGCCAGCACCGCGCCGTCATGGCCGCCATGCGCGCCGCCGCGGCCGTGGACGACCTGCCCTTCTGCGACCGCCTGCGCGCGGTGTTCGACGCCCGCGCGCGCTCCTTCCTGGAGGTCGCCGGCTCGGGCGCGCACGCCTGCGACCTCGTGCATTGCCAGAGCCGCGCCGTGAAGGCGGCCCACGCCCGCTTCCTCGACGAGGAGCGCGCCCTCCTGCGCGACCTCATCGCCCGCGGCGCCCGCGCGGGCGAGCTCGACGTCGAGGACCCCGAGCTCGCCGCGCGCGCGCTCCTCCGCGCCTACGCGAGCTTCTCCCCTCCGTGGCTGTTCCAGAGCTCCCGCGAGGAGGCGTTGGCGATGCTGTCCGCGGTCCACCGCATCGTCCTTTACGGCCTCGTCGGCCGCGCGCCCGCCCCCAGGCCGAAGCGCTGACGCGGCGCCGGCGTATCCCCGCTCGCCGGCCCACCCCGCCTGCCCGGGCGGGCGCCGCGCGGAGGGCCCGAGATCCCGAGTCGCCGCCCCGGCGGCGGCGCGGGCCAGCGAGGCTGTCTGACGGGCCGCGCAACGCGCCTGCGCGGCGCGAGCTCGCGTCTTCCGGGCACGAGAGACCTCGCTCCGCGCACCGCCAGGGCCCGTGTGCGCACTCCCTGGCTCGATGATCTCGAGCGCGAGCACGCGCAAACACGCGCAAACACGCGCCCACATGCGCAAACGTCGACAGACGCCGAGTTCTCCCTGGAGTTTCGACAATTTCTGTGACAGCCGCGGATCGGCGGCCTATTATCCGCCCCTTGCTGGAGGGCAGTCACCGCCTCGCCAGATCGGAGCAGAGCCTTGCAAGCAGCTGTGGGCTATCGGAGCGAAGAGGTTGTGCAGACGACAAATGCGCGGTGGAGCCTCGTGCGCGCCGTGCGCGAGAGCGACGAGCGGCGCGTGCTGCTCAAGGGGCACCTCGACTCACCTCGTCACACGGCTGCTGCGGCCGCTTCTGCGCTGCTCAACGAATTCGAGATCACCCGCTCTCTCGACGCCGCGCGCGCGCTCTGCCCCGCGCGCATGGAGCTCTCCGGCGAGACACCGGTGCTCGTCTTCGAGGACGAGGGGCTCGTGCCCCTCGACGCGCTCCTCGCGGGCGCTCCGCTCCGGATCGCGCAGCTCCTCTCGTGGGCGGCGCGCATGGCCGACGCGCTCGCCGAGGTGCACGGCGGCGGCGTGATCCACAAGCACATCCAGCCGCAGAGCTTCCTCGTCGACCCCGAGACAGGCGCGGTCCGGCTCACCCATTTCATGTTCTCGACGCGGCTCCGCAAGGAGCACCCGCAGGCCCAGAGCACGGTCGAGGAGGGCAGACTCCCCTACATGTCGCCGGAGCAGACGGGCCGGATGAACCGGACGCTCGACTGGCGCACAGACCTCTACTCGCTCGGGGTCGTGTTCTACGTGATGCTCGCCGGGCGCTTGCCGTTCGACGCCTCGGGGCCGCTCGAGTGGATGCACGCGCACCTCGCCCGGCCGCCCGCGCCGCTGCCCGAGGACTCCGTCCCTCCGGCCGTGTCGGCCATCGTGATGAAGCTCCTCGCGAAGGACGCGGAGGAGCGGTACCAGAGCGCAGAGGGGCTGTCGAAGGACCTGGAGCGGTGCCAGCGCGCGCTCCGCGAGGCCGGGCGGATCGACCCGTTCCCGCCCGGCGAGCACGACGTCTCCGGTCGCTTCCGCATCCCGCAGCGCCTCTACGGCCGCGAGGCGGAGGCGCAGCAGTACCTGTCGATCTTCGAGCGGGCGCTCGCGGGCAGCCGCGAGATGATCATGATCACGGGCTATTCCGGGATCGGCAAGACGTCGCTCGTGCACGAGATCTACAAGCCGCTCACGCGGGAGCACGGCTATTTCATCGCGGGCAAGTTCGACCGGCTCCACCGCGGGATCCCCTACTCCGCGGTGATCCAGGCGCTCCGGAGCCTGCTCCAGCAGGTGCTGGCGGAGAGCGCGGAGCGCGTCGAGGCAGCGCGGCGGTCGCTGCTGAAGCGCCTCGGGAGGAACGCGTCGCTGCTCGTCGAGGTGCTGCCCGAGCTCGGGATCGTCCTCGGCGCCGGGAACGTCCCGCCCGCGCCGGCCGAGCTCGGCCCTGCCGAGGCGCAGCACCGCCTCCTGCTGGCGTTCCGCGGGGTCCTCAAGGCGTTCTGCGGCCGCGAGCAGCCGCTCGTGCTGTTCCTCGACGACCTGCAATGGGCGGACGCCGGCTCGCTCTGGCTGCTCGAGGGGCTCCACGGCGGCGAGGATCTCGGGCCCTTGCTCCTCGTCGGGGCGTACCGCGACAACGAGGTGAACGAGAGCCATCCGCTGCACCTGACGCTGAGGTCCGTGCAGGCGACCTCGGTGACGGTGAACACGATCGAGCTCTTCCCGCTGTCGTTCGCGTCGTTGACCCGGCTCGTGGCCGACACCCTGAGGCAGGATCCGAGGGCGGTGGAGCCGCTCGCCTGGCTCGTCATGCACAAGACCGAGGGGAACCCGTTCTTCGCGCGGCAGTTCCTGCAGGCGCTCGACGCCGACGGGCTCGTCTACTTCTGCCCGGAGGAGCGGCGCTTCCGGTGGGACATCGAGAAGATCGAGGCGCGCGGGTTCACCGAGAACGTCGTCGAGCTGATGAGCGGGCGGGTGCGCGGCCTCGACGCCGGGACGGTCGAGCTCCTGAGGCTCGCCGCGTGCATCGGGAACACGTTCGACCTGGAGACGCTCGCGGTCATCGCCGGCCTCGACCGGGCGGAGGTCGCGCGCCGCCTCGTGCCGGCGACGCGCGACGAGTACATCCTCCCGGTCGGCGAGCCCTCGAGCGCGCCCGGCGAGGCCGCCGCGGGCCGCTACCGCTTCCTGCACGACCGGGTGCAGCAGGCGGTCTACGGGCTGCTCGATCCGGCGCAGCGCGAGGCGGTCCACCTCCGGATCGGCCGGCGGCTGCTCGCGGCCGCGGGGCCGGAGGAGCGCTCGGAGCGCATCTTCGAGATCGTCGAGCAGCTCGACGAGGGGCTCGGCCTCGTGCAGTCGGTCGAGGAGCGGCTCGCGATCGCGCAGCTCAACCTGGAGGCGGCCGTGCGCGCGAAGCAGGCGACCGCGTACGCCGCCGCCCGGCGGTACCTGGAGGCGGGCCGCGGGCTGCTGCCGGCCGGCGCGTTCGGGTCGCACTACGCGCTCGCGTTCGCCCTGCTCCGGCAGCTGGCCGAGGTGGAGTACCTGCTCGGGGCGATGGACGCGGCCGAGGCGCTCGTCACCGAGGCGCTCGGCTACGCCAGGACGCCGGTCGAGAAGGCCGATCTCCTGAAGCTGCGGATGGTGCAGTACACGATGCGCGGGCGCTTCACCGACACGGTGGAGGCCGGGCGCGAGGCGCTCGCGCTGGTCGGCGTGGCGCTGCCGTCGCGCGCGAGCGCGGCGGAGCTCGACGCGCTGGTCGAGGCCGAGGCGGCGCGGGTCGAGCAGCTGCTCGGCGGCCGGGCGCCGGCGTCGCTGATCGAGGCGGAGGAGATCGGGGACGAGAGCCAGCGGCTCGCGGTGGGCGTGCTCAACGAGCTGATGGCGCCGCTGTACATGCTCAAGCTCGAGAAGCTGAACTTCTTCGCGTGCTGCAGCATCGTGCGGATCTCGCTCGAGCACGGCCTCGCGCCCGAGGCGTCGTACGGCTTCGCCATGTACGGCGGGCTGATCGGGCATTTCTACGGCGACTACCACCAGGGCTACGCGTTCGGCCGGCTGGCGGCGGACATCGGGCTTCGGTTCCGGATGCAGGGCGACTTCTGCCGCGCCTGCTACATCCTCGGCAACAACATCCAGTCGTGGGTGCGCCCGCTGTCGGAGACGGACGCGCTGTTCCGGGACGGCTACCGGGCGGGCCTTGACGCGGGGGACCTGCAGTTCGCGGGCTACTTCCTGATCTACCTGCTGCTCAACCCGCTGTTCCGCGGCGCGAGCGCGCGCGGGCTGCTCGAGGAGCTGCCCGCGTCGCTGCGCTTCGCCAAGCGCACAAAGCACACGGTGGCCACGCACAGCATCCTCGGCCTGCTGCTGGCGCTGCGGGACCTGACGGGCGACGCGGCCGCGGTGGCCGAGGAGGCGCTGACGGAGGAGCAGTACCTCAAGGAGTGCGAGGCGCACCAGACGCGCTACGCGCTCTGCCACTACCAGATCCTCAAGGCGATGTGCCTGTACCTGCACGGCCTGCCCGCGGAGGCGCTGCGGCTGGCGGACGAGGCGGAGGAGAACCTCGGCTTCCTCGCGGGGAAGTTCCAGACCGCGGCGCTCCGGTTCTACCGGGCGCTTGCGCTGGCGGCGCTGTTGCCCGAGGCGGCGGAGGGGGACCGGGCGCGGCTCCGGGCCGATCTGGACGCGTGCCGCGAGCGGCTGCGCGGCTGGGCGGAGAGCTGCCCGGCGAACTTCGCCCACAAGCACGCGCTGGTCGAGGCGGAGGCGGCGCGGCTCGACGGCCGGGTGGACGAGGCCGCGAGGCTGTACGAGCAGGCGATCGCGCTGGGCCGGCAGCACGCGTTCGTCAACATCGAGGCGCTCGCGTGCGAGCTGGCCGGCCGCTTCTGGATGTCGCGCGGCAGGACGCGCGTTTCGCTCGACTTCCTGACCGACGCGCTGCAGGCCTACGGCCGCTGGGGCCTGGACCGCAAGATCGCGCTTTTGACCGAGGAGTTCCCGCTGATCAAGCCCGGGCGCGAGCGGGGCGCGCGGGCGGACGTGTTCGACGCGGAGACGCTGCTCAAGGCGGCGCGCGTGCTCTCCGAGGAGCTGGTCGTCGAGCGGCTGCTCAGCAGCATGGTGCAGGTGCTCGTCGAGAACGCGGGCGCCGAGCGGGGGGCGCTGCTGCTCGTGCGCGGCGACGACCTCGCGCTCGTCGCGCTGGGCACGGCGCACCCGCCGGCGTCGAGGGCGCTGCCGTCGATCCCGCTCGAGGACCAGAGCGACGAGGTCTGCGCCTCGGCGGTGCGGCTCGCGGTGCGCACGCGGCAGAGCGTGATCTACGCCGACGCCTCGCAGGACCCGGCCGTGCGGGACGACCCGTACGTGAGCGCGCGCAAGGTCCGGTCGATGCTGTGCGCGCCGCTGCTGTTCAAGGGGCGGGCGCTCGGCGCGATCTACCTGGAGAACAACCTGTTCGAGGGGCTCTTCGGGCCCGAGCGGCTCGAGATCCTGCACCTGCTCGCCGCGCAGGCGGCCGTCTCGTTCAACAACGCGCTCGTCTACGAGAGCCTCGAGCGCATGGTGGACGAGCGCACGCGCGAGCTCCGGAGCACGCAGCAGCAGCTCGTCGACGCCGCGCGCAAGGCCGGGATGGCCGAGGTCGCGGGCAGCGCCATGCACAACGTGGGCAACGCGCTGAACAGCGTCATGGTGCTGCGGATGCAGCTCTCGGAGCGGATCGCGGGCTCGCGCGTCCCGCGGCTCGGCCAGGTCGCGCAGCTCCTGAAGGCGCACCGGGACGACCTCGCCGGGTTCCTCTCGGACGACCCGCGCGGCCAGCGGCTGATCGAGTACGTCGACGAGCTGGCGCGCCACCTCGCGGCCGAGCAGGAGGCCGCGGCCGGCGAGCTCGCGGAGCTTGGCGAGTGCGTGGCCCGCATCCGCGACATCGTGTCCGATCAGCTGCGCAACGCCGGGATGAAGCTCATCGTCGAGCCGGTCATGGTCTCGTCGGTGGTCGAGGACGCCCTGCGCGTCGGGCTGAACCGCGCCGAGCGCGCGCACCACGGCATCGAGGTCGTCTGCGAGCTCTCGGACGAGGCGCGGGTCGAGACGGACCGGCACCGGCTGCTCCAGATCGTCACGAACCTCATCACGAACGCGCGGCGGGCGGTGTGCCACGCGGTGGGCCCGGATCGCCGGGTCCTCGTCCGGTGCGCGCCGCGGGAGGGGGGTGGCTGCTCGGTGGAGGTCGAGGACACCGGCGTGGGCATCGCGTCGGACCACCTGGCGCGGCTGTTCCAGCAGGGGTTCACCACGTGGCCCGAGGGCACGGGGCTCGGCCTGCACGCGAGCGTGCTGGAGGCCCGCCTGCTCGGCGCGGATCTCCGCGTGGAGAGCGACGGCCCCGGCCAGGGCGCGAGGTTCACGCTCGAGCTCCCGGCCACCGCGCCCCGGAGCGGGAAGCGGCGCGCCGAGGCGCTCGCTTGACGCGCGCCCGGCCGGTGCGTAGCGGCGATCTTCCGCCCACGGCAGGGCCGGCTCGCCCGGATCGAGGGGGCCGGCGCGGGCCGAGGTACCGATGAACAAGGCGAGCGTGCTCCACAGAACGAGGATCCTGGTCGTCGACGACAACGCCGCGATCCACAGCGATTTCCTGAGGATCTTGAGGGTCGGGCCCCAGAGGTCGTCGCTCGAGGAGCACGAGGCCGAGCTCTTCGGCGACCTCGACGCGCCGATGACGCTCCCGGTGGTCGAGCTCGACGTGGAGCTCACGCTGGCGCACCAGGGGGAGGAGGGGGTCGAGCTCGTGCGGCAGGCGCGGGCGCGCGGGGAGCCCTACGCGGTGGCGTTCGTGGACTTCCGGATGCCTCCCGGGATCGACGGGGTCGAGACGATCCACCGGATCTTCGAGGAGGATCCGGACGTGCAGGCGGTGTTCTGCACGGCGTACACCGACCTGTCCTGGAAGGAGATCGCGAGCCGGCTCTCGCAGGTGGACCGGTACCTGATCCTCAAGAAGCCGTTCGAGCCGGTGGAGGTGCGGCAGATGGCCGCGGCGCTGAGCGCGAAGTGGCGGCACCAGCGGGAGCGCGCGAGGGCGCACGCGGCGCTGCTCGAGCGCGAGGCGCACCTCACCGAGCTCCGGCAGCGCCAGGAGGAGGAGAGCCGGCTGCGTGAGCGGGAGATCGCGCTCCGGGCGCAGGTCGAGGCGCTCCGGGCGCTGTCGACGCCGATCGTGCCGATCTCCCGGCGCGCGGTCGTGGTCCCGCTCGTGGGGGAGTTCGACGCGCGCCGCGGCGAGGCCATGCGGTCGGCGCTGCTCGCGGGGATCGTCGCGCGGGGCACCCGGACCGCGATCCTCGACGTGACGGGCGTGCCGAGGATGGATGAGGCGATGGCGATGGAGCTCGAGCGGACGGCCGGCGCGGTCCGGCTGCTCGGCGCGGAGCCGGTGCTGACCGGCCTCGGCCCGCAGGCGGCGCAGCAGCTGGTCGCGCTCGGCGTGTCGCTTTCGGGGTTAAGGACGTTCTTGACGCTCCAGGAGGGCGTCGCGTTCGCCCTCCGGCGGCACAAGGTTTAGGTGTCCTGCTCGCAGAGGGGTTGATGCGCCCTGTGCGCATCAACCCCCGAGCGCAGGGGTTGCCTCCGGCGGGCGTCGCGGGGAGAGAGCCGCGATCAGTTACACGACCCGAGGCGGGCCCACTCGGCCGGGCACCAGGAGGCCGGGTTGCTGGGCGGGCAGTCCGGGTGCGACCACCAGATCTGCTGTTTCGCCTGCCAGAACTGTCCGCCCTGGGTGACCAGCGTGCCGGGCGTATACACCTGCCCCGACTGCCATGCGGCCAGGCTGCTGCACTGCAAGCAA
This sequence comes from Sorangium cellulosum So0157-2, assembly GCF_000418325.1. Lineage (GTDB taxonomy): Bacteria > Myxococcota_A > Polyangia > Polyangiales > Polyangiaceae > Sorangium > Sorangium cellulosum_D. The sequence continues at coordinate 7,861,768 of NC_021658.1, read as the reverse complement.
GACTCCCAGGTCGACGGCGACGCGCTGAGGTTCTTGTTCTGGTAGACGTAAGGAGGCTCGTTGTAGAACGACCAGGTGCTCGAGCCCGACATGTTCTGCCAGGTGCCCGAGGTGGTCTTCAGCTGCTGGCGCAGCATCTTGATGGGCGTGTCGCAGGAGATCTGCGGCTCGGCGTACTGCGGGCCCACGTCGCGGAAATGCTCGATGTCGTGCGCGTACATCTCGACGGTCGTGCGCGTGTCCTGGGCGAGGAACTGCCAGCCGGCGCCGTCCTTCATGTCGACATAGAGGCAGAGCAGCGAGCCGTTCACGTCGGCGACGCGCTCGGACGTGCACCACTCGTACTTGAAGACGACCTGATCCCCGGGCTGCAGGCCGCTGAGCGAGCCGCCGCAGGTGCCCCCCGAGCCCCACTGGGTGTTGCAGCTCGCGTGATTCCCCGTGACCCCGTTGTCATCGCCGAAGTAGTAGACGAACCACCCGTCCGGGGTGTGGTAAATGCCGGACTCCAGGTTGTAGTACCACTGGCCCACCACGCCCCAGGCCTCGGACTCGTTGACGAACTCGGGGACCTCCCACTCGATGAGCCAGCCGCGGGTGTCGCCGACGTTGCCCGTGTAGGTGCTCGTCAGATGGTAAGACCCGAGCAGGCTCGCCTCGCCGAGGCTCTCCTCCTCGACGGCGCCGCCGGCGGTGCACGCGGCGCCGCCGAGGGTTCCGAGGAGCAACAGCGCCGCGCCGACGCGCGGCCAGACGGCGCGCGACGGACGACGAGCATCGGTATCCATCGACAGGGTGCTCTTCTCGCTCATAAGGATTCTCCTGAAGCGGTGTTTTTCCCCCGCCGCGTGAGTAGCGCAGACTCCGCCCGCTTGCTGTTAAGTTGTGTTAAGTCGGACGACTGGATTCCGGGATCAGACGCCGATCGCGCGGGTCGCCGTTCGCGAGGGGAGGTCGATGCGCAGACGGCGAGTTGGGCGGCGGCGCCGCGCGCCCGGGAGGCTGCCGGCGGAGCGAGGTGCCGGGATGAGGGCCGCGGCCTGGAGGCCGTGGCCTTCAGGCGTGGAGGCTCGCCCCTCCGGCGAGCCGCCCCAGGGTCGAGCAGCCGCGTCGGCTGCCGGGCGGGAGCGAACCGCAGGATCGCGCCGATTCCGCCGTGATCCAAGCGCATCGGCGGCCGATGTTGGCTCGCGGCGAGCTCATCGGCACGCCCGTTGCTGATTGGCGGATTGCGGCGCACCCTCGGACGGGCGCCGCAGGATCGCCGATGTCAGCGGGCGGTTATACCGCGGCGAACGCGCGTGTCGCGCGTCGGCCTGCGATCGGGATCCTTGGGTGGGCTCATCGGCGGAGTCACGCCGCGTCTCCCTGACAGAGCCTGTGATCGAGAACGGAGATGATCATGTACGATCGCCATCGAAAGACCACGCTGTCCCTCCAGTGGCTCACCATCCCCGTCGTGACGGCGCTGCTCTCGGGATGCTTGACGGCCGATCCGGACACCGATCCTTCGCACGAGGACTCCGCCTTGGAAGGACACCTGTCGCCCAACGGATTCTCCTCTCCGTCTTCCGCCACCCGAGCCGATCCGGACTGGGAAGTGGAGGGGTTTGCCCGCGAGCGCGGCATCTCGTACGCCGAAGCGCAGCAGCGGCTCGGCTGGCAGACGCTCGCGCCGCAGCTCGAAGAGCTGGTCAGCGCTGGTCTGCGCGACCAGTTCGGCGGCACCTGGATCGACGCCGCCCGCGGCGACCGGATCATCGTCGGCGTGGCGGGCAAGGCCGGCACCGACGCGCTCGCCGTCGTGCGGGACGCGGCCCGGAAGATCGGCCTGACCGAAGGGTACGATATCGTCGAGGTGCGCCACTCCATGGCGGAGCTCGAGCGCGCCAATGACCGGCTCGGCGATCGGATCGAGGAGGTCAACGACGGCGCGGACGCGACCCTGACCGCCGGCCTGCGCGCGGACCTCAATGCGGTCGAGCTGCAGGTACCAGCCGAGGGCCGGCTGACCGCTGCCCAGCGCGAGCTGGTCGCCGCCGCGAGGGCGGAGCTCGGCGCGATGTTCGTGCTCGGCTCCTACGCCGGCCGCGCCACGGCGCGCGCCTGCGTCTATCCCCATTGTGACCCGCCGCTACGCGGCGGTATCCGGATCACCAACTCCGGAGCGGGTTGCACCGGGGCGTTCATCGCCAAGAGCAAGGTGGACGACGTGCTCTACCAGTTCACCGCCGGGCACTGCGCGCCCGGAAACACCGACGACTGGTCGACCCGCTTCACGGACAACTCCAGCCATGTGATCGGCTCCGTGTGGCACTGGGAGTGGCACAAGGGCGGTGACATGGCGATCCTGCGGATCAAGAACCCGGGCGGGTGGGATCCGGAGCCGTGGGTCCACGTCACGAGCGGGCCGGACACGACGACCAACACGACGTATACGATCGAGTCCGACAACACGAGCGTGCTGGGCATGCGCATCTGCACCACCGGCGCCTTCTACGGCCGCAGCGACTGCGGGTACGTCAGCCAGCTCGGGGTCACGGCCACGTACGGCGGCGTGACCGTGCGCAAGCTGGGTCGGGGGTCGTTCTGCGGGACCGGCGGCGACAGCGGCGCGCCGATGTACGCCTCGCACGTCGCCTACGGGCTCCAGGTGGCCGGATACAGCGAGTGCGACAGCCTCTACCAGGGCATCCGGGCCGCCGAGTCGGTGCTGAACGTCAATGTCTTGCACGCACCGTAGCCGTCGCGCCGCGTACGGCCGTTGCGTCGGAATCTTGCGCGGAGCCGGCGCCGCCGGCGGAGAGGCGCGCGCGCGGCGCCCTGGGGCGCGAGCCCGATCGCGATCGAGGCGAACCTGCCACGATGGTTTCGCCACGATGTGACGAATTACCTCAGCGCTGCGCCCCACCTGGCATATCGCGCGACGCGCGACCGGCGAAGCTCCCCGGTGGGATAGGGCTCCCACGTAGGTTGAGCCCTGGCCTCGGCCGGGGCGGATACCCCGGGGCACATGCTTTGCAAACCTCGACGACGAACGCCGATTCGCCTCACTCCGACGCTTGTCCAGGGGACGAGCCGGCGGGCTCTCCGCATCTGTAACACCTGACCAACCAGCGCTCTGCGCGCCCGGGGGGCGCCGCCTCCGCGAGAGGAGCTGCGCGTTCGCCGAGGCGGCTCGTCCTCGCCGAGGACGGAGCTCACGCCCTCGCATGGATTGACCTGTCTTCCTTGCGCCGGCCGCGCAGAGGCGCGCTCGGCGCTGTCGTGCGCGGACCCGGCTCGATCGACTCGTCAAATCAGGAGAGAGGCACCATGACCCGTGACAGCGTGATTCCAAGGTTGGTTGCGGGCCGCTACTGGACCGAACGACGGATCTCGGCAGGCGGCATGGGGACCATCTGGCAAGCTCTGGATCTCGATCTGGAGCGCCCGGTCGCCCTGAAGTTGATGTCGGACACGTATGCCTCCGACAGGGTGGCGCGCGAGCGGTTTGCGCGCGAGGCCAGGGCGGCGGCGCGGCTCGGCTCGGAGACGGATCACGTCGTGCGGATCATGGACTTCGGCGTCGACGCCGGGACGCCCTACATCGTCATGGAGCTCCTCCACGGGGAAGAGCTCGAAGCGCGCCTCCTGCGGCGCGGGACGCTGACCGTGCAGGAGGTGGCCGCGTTCCTGCCGCAGATCGCCTGTGCGCTGCGGAAGGCGCACGCGATCCGGCTCGTGCACCGGGACATCAAGCCGGCAAACCTCTTCATCTCGTCCCAGGATGAAGAGGAGAGGATCAAGCTCCTGGATCTCGGCATCGTGAAGGAGCTCGGTCGACCAGGGATCTCCACGTCGGGGAAGCTCCTCGGCACCCTCTGGTACATGAGCCCCGAGCAGCTCGACGGCAGGTCGCTGCTGGACCATCGCACCGACCTGTGGTCGCTCGGCCTCGTGATGTACCGGGCGCTCTGCGGACAGCTGCCTTTCCAGGGAAGGACCCTGGGAGAGCACCTGATGTTGCTCTCGATGGGCCGGGTCCCCCGCATCTCCGAGGTCGCGCCGGGGCTGCCCGTCGAGCTGGACGGGTTCTTCGAGCGCGCGCTGGAGAGGGATCCCGCGCTGAGATTTCAGACGGTCGAGGAGCTCGCGCGGACGTTCGCGGCGCTCGCCACGGGGTCCCGGCGTCCGCCGCCGCCGGTGGCGGAGGCGCGGGGCGAGCCGATGCGCGCTCCGCTCGACGCCGATGTGCCCACCGCGAGCATCGCGGCGACCCGACCCGCGAGCGCGGAGGCGACCCGGGTCACGTTGAGCTAGGGCCCCCGGGAAACGCCGTGCGCCTCAGGTGCAGGTCCCCTCGACGCACGCGCTGCCGCTCGGACAGTCGCAGTCCGCCTCGCAGGAGATCGCCGGCTCGGGCGGCGGCTCGCAATAACCGGCCTCGCACGACTCGCCCTCGGGGCAATCGCACGACGCCGCGCAGGGCGTCTTGCAGGTCCCCTCGACGCACGCGCTGCCGCTCGGGCAGTCGCAGTCCGCCTCGCAGGCGCCCGGGTCCTCCGAGGAGCTCCCGCCCTGGCCGCCGGTGCTCGCGCCGCCCTGGCCGCCGGTGCTCACGCCACCCTCGCCGCCGGTGCCCGAGTGGCCATCATCATCTTCTTCTTCCTCTTCGCGGTCCGGGCGCTCCCCGTGGGGAGCGCCGGGGCCTTCGTCCCAGAAGCACTCCTCCTCATCTTCATCCCAGTCGCAACGCTCGTTGGTGTTGATGTAACAACCCATCATCGTCGTCGAGACGAAGCACAAAGAGAGGCCGAGGCCCCACTCGAAGGCGGTGCGCATGCTCATACGTCATCACTCCTGATCAGCGATGGACCCAGGGCAGCGGCGCCGCACGTCCCGCGGCGCCCTCTGCCCACCCGACGCTGCGTGCCCGCCGCCGCGCGCTCCGTTCAACGCTCCCGCGCCTCCGCACGATCTCGACGCCCGCCCCGCCCCGAACCCTCGGCGCGGTGAGGTGGACTACCCCCGGAGGTCGGCGCCGCCGGCCGAGGTCGATTTCCCCCACCGGGGTTGAACGCTCCGGACCCGTCCGGGCACGAAATCGACGCCGCCCCATGAACGATCCCCGCCCCGCCGGGCACGAAGCCCTGTGCCACAGGTCGCCCCGACCCCCCCGACGCCGGTCGACGTCAAAAGGGCAGCGCCGCTGGGCCCGTTCGGAGGTAACCATGACAACGCAGGGATGGACCGAGAAGGGACGGAGCGAGCGGCGGGCTTTCCGCCGGGAGAGGCGGCGGGCCCCGGTCACCCCGGGAGCGCCGCGGAGAGGTCGCGGCCGATGAGGGCCATCGCGCTCGTGATGCCGTTCCTCTTCTCCCGCGGCGCCGAGCGCGCGCAGGACGAGGAGGAGGCGCTCGTCGAGCGGCTGCGGCGCGGGGACGCCGCGGCGGTGGGCGAGGCGTACGACAAGCACTACGCGGCCGTGCGCGGGTTCGCCCGCCGCCTCACCGGCGACGACGCCGCCGCCGAGGACCTGGCGCACGACGTCTTCGTCAGCTTGCCGCAGGCCGCGCAGCGGTTCCGCGGCGGCTCGTCGCTGAAGACGTTCCTCATCGCGATCGCGGTCAACCACTCCCGCCACCACCTCCGCGCCGCCGCGCGCCGCCGCGCCGCCATGGAGCGGCTCGCCCTGGAGCCGGACGAGGACGACGCGCCGAGCCCCGAGCGGGAAGCCGGCCGCGCCGCGCTGGCCCAGGCCCTGAACCGCGCCCTCGACGCGCTGCCGGACGCGCAGCGCGCGACGTTCGTGCTCTGCGAGGTCGAGGAGCGCACCGCGCGCGAGGTGTCCGAGATCCTCGGCGTGCCCGAGGCGACGGTGCGCACGCGGCTGTTCCACGCCAAGCAGAAGCTCCGGACGCTGCTGGAAGAGAGGACCCCATGAAGGACGACGTGCTCCGCGAGGCCGCGCGCGCGCTGCGCGAGGAGGCGGACGCGTCCGTCGCCCGCCGCGACGAGACGCGCGCCCGCGTGATGAGGAGCCTGAAGGCGCAGCGCGCCCGCCGGCTCACCACGGTCCGCGTGGTCGTCCCGCTCGCCGCCGTGCTCGTCGGCTCGGCCGCGTGGGCCTCGGCCGCGCGCTGGTTCCCGGACGCCTTCCACGACATCGCGTCGCAGCTCGGCCTGAGCGCGGCCGAGCCGCCGAGGGATCCTCCCGCGCCGCCGCCGCGCGCGCGCTCCGGGCCGCGGCACGCGGCCGACGCGCCCGCGCCCGAGGCGCCCGAGATCGCGGAGCCCGAGGTCGAGGCGCCCGCGCCGCCGGAGGCCGAGGCGAGCGCCGCGCCGGTCGCGCCCGCGCCGCCGTCTCTGCCCACCGCCGATCCCCCGGTCGCCCCCGCGCCGCAGCGCGCGCCGGAGCTCGCGGTCGCGCCGCGCGCGCGCCCGCCCGTCGCGCCGAGCGCCGCGCGCCCCGCGCCCGCGCCCGCGCGCGCGTCAGCGAGCGATCCCCAGGCCATCCAGCGCCCGCCGCCGGGTCCCGACGCGGACGCGCTCTATCAGGCGGCGCACCGCGCGCACTTCGTCGAGCGCGAGCCCGCGTCCGCGCTCTCGGCCTGGGACGCTTACCTCGCGGCCGCCCCGCGCGGCCGCTTCGCCGTCGAGGCCCAGTACAACCGCGCCCTCTGCCTCGTTCGCCTCGGCCGCAAGGACGAGGCGCAGCGGGCGCTCGATCCGTTTGCGCAGGGCTCTTTCGGCGGCTACCGCCAGGCCGAGTCGCGCTCGCTGCTCGAGGCGATGCGCAGCGCGGACGAGTGAGCGCGAGCGTCGCGCGCGCGTGAACGATCGCGCGGCGAGCGGGCACAGCACGGTCGATGAACACACCCCACATCGCTCCTCCGCCCGCGGCGCCGCGGGGCTCGCCGCGCCGCGATCGGAAGATGTCCGCGCGCGGCGCGGGCCTCCGCGCGGGCGTCGCCCTCCTGCGCGCCCTCGCGGCCGCGGGCGCCTTCGCCGCGGCCGCCGCGCCTCCCGCGCGCGCCCTCGCCGAGGAGCCGCGCGCCGCCGGCGTCGATCTCGTCGTCGACGGCGCGCCGTGGACGCTCGATCCCGACGCGGTGCGCGCCGCCGTCGAGCGCGAGCTCGGCGCCGGCGTGACGCCGGTCCCCGCGGCGGCCGCCGGGCGCCCCACGCTGGTGCTCCGCGGCGAGCCCGACGGCCGCGTCACGCTGAGCTACACCGCCGCGGACGGCCGCCGCATCGAGCGCACCATCGATATCCCCGGGGAGCCCGATCGCGCCGCCGAGGCGATCGCCCTGCTCGCGGGCAACCTGGTCCGGGACGAGGCCGCGGAGCTCGCGGCGTCGTTCGGCAAGCGCGCCCCCGAGGCGCCGCCCGCGCAGCCGGAGCCCGCCGCGCCCCCGGCGCCTCCGGCCGCCGGCGGGCAGGCCGCGCCCGCGGGCGCCGCGCGCCCCGCGCAGCCCGCGCGCTCCTCGCAGCCCGCGCCCCCGGAGCCTGCCCGGTGCTCGCTCCCCGGCGCGAAGGACGTCTACCTCGGCGGCGACATCGTCCCGTTCGTCGGCACCTCGACGATCGACGGCACGAACGTCGTCCGCCGCTACTCGCTCAACCTCCTCGGCGGGTACACGGCGGGCATCTCGGGCATCGAGGCCGGCGCCGGCGTCAACATCGCCTCGTCGTTCGTGTGCGGCGCCCAGCTCGCGGCCGGCGCCAACCTCGCGCTCGGCCCGGCGCGCGGCGCGCAGCTCGCCGCCGGCCTCAACCTCGCGAGGTCGCTCTCGGGCGCGCAGGTCGGCTCGATCAACGTCGCCGCCGGCCCGGTCTCGGGCGCGCAGGGCGGCGTGCTCAACGTCGCCGCCGGCGCCGTGGACGGGGCGCAGCTCGGCGCGATCAACGTCGCCGCGGGCGCCTTGGCCGACCTGCAGATCGGCGTGGCCAACGCCGCCGTGAGCGACGCGACCGGCGTGCAGCTCGGCGCCATCAACCTCGCCGTGGGCGCGGCGACCGACGTGCAGCTCGGCCTCGTCAACGTGGCCGCGGGCGAATGGACCGACACGCAGCTCAGCCTGATCAACGTGGCCGCGGGCGCGTCGACCGACGTGCAGCTCGGGCTCGTCAACGTGGCCACCGGCAAGGTGGAGGGGACGCAGATCGGCCTCGTCAACTACGCCGACGCGTCGCAGTTCTCGCTCGGGCTGCTCAACTTCATCCGCAACGGCCGCAACCACGTCGACGTGTGGGGCACGGAGTCCGGCATCGTGATGGCCGGCCTCAAGCACGGGAGCGTCCACGTCCACAACATCTACGGGGTCGGCGTGCGCGTGGCCGGCGACCGCCCCCTGCTGGCGTTCTCGCTCGGCCTGGGCGGCCGCTTCCATCTCCGCGAGCGCGCCTTCATCGATCTGGAGGTGCTCGGGTACTCCCTCCTCGAGCCCTCGACGGGCAACCTCTCCGCCTGGATGACGCAGGCGCGCGCGCTCCTCGGCTACCGCCTCTTCCCCGGCCTCGCGGTCTTCGGCGGCCCCAGCTACAACGTCGCCAACGGCGCCACCGCCGAGGAAGGCCAGCTCAGCCCGTACGGCAGCAAAGCCCTCGGCGAGGGCGACACCGTGAACCCCTGGCGCGGCTGGCCCGGCCTCGTGCTCGGCGTCGAGGCGTTCTGACCCGACCGCCGCGCTCGCTCGCAGGGCGGGTTGACGGACGCATGAACGAATTTACTTTCCGTTCATCGATTCATGGAGCTCGCCCGAGCGGTCGCTCGCGGCGGTCTACGTGAGCGACCCATCCGCGCGCCGCGCGCCGCCCTGACCGGGCGGAGGCGCGGCGCTCCGCAACCACCCGTCCACCGATCCGATCCGGCAGGGATGGCGCGAGCCTTTCGCTGCCCCAGGAGTTCGCATGAGCCAGCTTCGCAGCGGCGCCAGCGCGCCTCGCTCTCCATTCCCTCTGCTCCCGCTCCGCACGGGCGTGCTCTTCCCGGGCACCGTGCTCACGCTCCCGGTGGGCCGCGCCCGCTCGGTGGCGCTGCTCGGCGCGGTCCACCCCGGCGACGTGATCGGCGTGATCGCGCAGCGCGACCCCAAGCGCGAGGATCCTCGCCGCGAGGATCTCCACGACATCGGCACGTTCGCCCGGGTCGTCGACGTCACGCGCGTCTCGAACGGCTACCGGCTGGTGATCGAGGGGCTCGATCGCTTCGCGCTCACGGCCCTTGTCGAGGCCGAGCCGTACTGGCGCGCCGAGGGCGCGCTCGCGCCGGAGTTCCCCGGCGACGCCGAGGAGGCGCGCCTGCTCGCCGCGTCGCTGCGCGAGCGCGCCCGCGAGCTCGGCCCGAGGACCGCGACGAACCTCTCCGAGATCGCCGCCGCGAGCCGGGCCGAGCCGGGCCTGTTCGCGGATCAGGTCGCCGGCGCGCTCGGGCTCCCGACCGAGAAGGAGATGGAGGTGCTCGCCGAGCTGCGCGTCGTGCCGCGGCTCCAGCGGGTCGCCGGCCTGCTCTCCGAGGCGGCCGCGCTCGCGGACCTGAAGAAGAAGATCGACAACGACGTGCGGCGCGAGCTCGGCAAGGGCCAGCGCGAGGCGATCCTGCGCGAGCAGCTCCGGGCCATCCAGAAGGAGCTCGCGGGCGGCGAGGAGGGCGAGGACGAGCTGTCGCTCCTCCGCCGGCGCCTCGACGAGGCCGGGCTCTCCGAGGAGGCGCGCGCGGTCGCCGACCGGGAGCTCCGGCGGCTCGAGTCGGTCGGCCCGCAGAGCGCCGAGCACAACGTGATCCGCACCTACCTCGAGTGGATCGCCGATCTCCCGTGGAGCGCGCGGGCGACCGTCAAGGACGACCTCGACGCGGTCCAGGCGAAGCTCGACGAGGATCACCGCGGCCTCGACGACGTGAAGCGCCGCATCCTGGAGCACATGGCGGTGCTCAAGCTGACGGGGAAGGCGCGCGCGACCATCCTGTGCTTCGCGGGCCCGCCCGGCGTGGGCAAGACCTCGCTCGGCCAGTCGATCGCCGACGCCACCGGCCGGCCGTTCGTGAGGATCTCGCTCGGCGGCGTGCACGACGAGGCGGAGCTGCGCGGCCACCGGCGGACGTACGTCGGCGCGCTGCCCGGGCGCATCGTGCACGCGCTGAAGAAGGCCAAGGTGAAGAACCCGATCGTGCTCCTCGACGAGGTCGACAAGCTCGGCGCGGGCTTCCGCGGCTCGCCCGAGGCGGCGCTCCTGGAGGTGCTCGATCCGGAGCAGAACCGGACGTTCGTCGACCACTACATGGAGCTGCCGTTCGATCTGTCGGAGGTCGTCTTCCTCTGCACCGTGAACGACCTCGGCGCGCTCTCGGCGCCGCTCCGGGACCGGCTCGAGGTCATCGAGCTGTCCGGCTACACGCCGGACGAGAAGATCGCGATCGCGCGGTCGCACCTCGTCCCGAAGCAGCTCAAGGAGCACGCGATCGATCCGGGATCGCTCTCGATCACGGACGAGGCGCTCGCGGCGATCGTGCGCGACTACACGCGCGAGGCCGGGGTGCGGCAGCTCGGCCGCGAGATCAAGAAGCTGTGCCGGGCGGTCGCGCTGGAGATCGCCCGCGCGGCGGACGGCAAGGCGCCGCGCGTGGTCGTCGAGGCGAGCGATCTCGGCAAGTACCTCGGCAAGGTCCGGTTCTTCAGCGACGTCGCGGAGCGGACGAGCGTGCCCGGGGTCGCGACCGGGCTCGCCTGGACGCCGGTGGGCGGGGACATCCTGTTCATCGAGACGTCGCGGATGCCGGGGAAGGGGAGGGTCGAGATCACGGGCCAGCTGGGCGACGTGATGAAGGAGTCGGCGAAGGCGGCGCTCACCTACGTGCGCAGCCACGCCGGCGAGCTCGGCGTCGACACGGCGAAGCTCGAGACGGAGGACCTGCACATCCACGTCCCGGCGGGCGGGGTGCCCAAGGACGGGCCGTCGGCGGGCGTGACCATGTTCACGGCGCTGACGTCGCTCCTCTCCGGGCGGCGCGTGCGCTCGGACACGGCGATGACGGGCGAGTGCACGCTGCGCGGGCGGGTGCTGCCGGTCGGCGGGATCAAGTCCAAGGTGCTCGCGGCGCACCGCGCCGGGATCACGCGGGTGATCCTGCCGCAGAAGAACGCGCGCGACGCGGAGGAGATCCCGGCGGAGGTGCGGGCTGGGCTGGAGATCATCTTCGTCGAGGACATGAGCCAGGTGATCGCGGCGGCGCTGGAGGAGGCGCCGATCGAGGCCGTGGGCGGCGGCGCGGCGGCGAACGCGGCGGCGGGGGAGCCGGCGGCGGCCGCGTAGCGGAGGGGAGGGGGCGAGCGCGCGCGGCTGTGCCGAGCCGCGCGCGCCGGCGGGGGGCTGTGCGCGGCGGCGCGCGGGTGGGCGCTCGGCCATCCGCCGAGGCGGGCGGCGTGGGAGCTTGCGCTGAGAACACCGCCCGGCATGTCTCACTTCGGGCCATGCCTCCTGGGACGTTTCGTCGCGCGCCACACAAGGCGCGCCTGAGACGTGGAGCCCGCTGAGAGCTTATGGCACCTCGTTCGGTGCTCGCCGCGCCCACCCGCGCGCCGCCGCGCACAGCCCCCCGCCGGCGCTTACGTTGTATTGAGGGCGTGGTTCACCGAAAAGCACCGAGCTGCGGGGGCGCCGCCCCGAGGCGCTCACGATGCGTCGGGTCGTGGACGCGCATGAGGGGGGCGCGCTCGATGACGAGCGCTGCGCGGTACCTTTCGTGCTTCGGACGCGCTCGCCCGAAGGGGCGACGCGGCGGCGCGGCTGCTTTCAGAGGCCGTCGCAGCGAGGCACGCCAGTCCGTTCTCGCCGTCGAGGAGCCAGGGCACTTGACTCGGGGAGCGCCCTCGGTATGCATCGCGCATGTCCGGCGCCCTGGAGCGGATCCCGTTCGCGTGGTGGAACACGAAAGTTTCGCCCCCGAGCACCCGCTCGCGCGCGACAACGGAGCATCGGACCGCCGCCGTCAACGTCTTCCGCACGCTGGTCGAACAGCACGGCTGCCGCTTGGTCGCCCTGGCCGAGGTGCGACGTGAAGACGTCCTCGGATGGCTCCCTGATGGCTTGCGCGCGAGCTGGAACAGCTTGAGTGACACGTCCCGCGAACTCCATGACTTCGACATCGCGATCGCCTACGATCGAAGGTCGCTGACGCTCATGGACCACGTCTGGGTGCGGACGCATCACGCCGCCAACGCAGTTCGAGCGGGGCTCGTCGCGACGTTCGGCGTGCATGACCGCGGCGGGTGGCTCGTCGTCGCGGCCGCGCACTGGCGATCGAACCTAGGAGATGCCGCGGACGCGGATGCGCGGAGGTCGCGCTCCGCCGAGGCGCTGCGCGACGCGATCATCGCCAGCACGGAAGCCGTCGGTGAGGACGCCCCCGTCCTCATCCTCGGCGATTTCAACGCCGAGCCGTTCGAGAGGCAATTTGACGCGAGCCTTCCGGCGGCTCGGTCGCGCGCGGCGGTTCAGCGGCACCGGCCCCGCTCGTCGTCGGATCTCCTCTTCTACAACGCAGCGTGGCGCTGGCTCGGCGAACGCCATGCCTGGGATGGTGAGCAACAGCCAGCGACGCTCGCCGGCACGTTCTGTTCGACAGGCACTGTCGGACAGACCTCCTGGCGGACCTTCGATCAGGTGCTCGTCTCGCCATCGCTACTTCGAGGCCACGGGTGGTCGCTCGACGAGAGGACCCTCGGAATTCATGAGGACAGCGCCGTCTTCGACCGAGCTAGGGCGCGTCTCCGCGCTCCGTTCGACCACCTACCGATCGTGGGCCACCTTCGATGGCTCGCGCCACCGACAACCGATTGAGAGAGGGACCCATGGCCAGCTTTGGAGAAGCACTGAAGAAGGGGCTCGACGCTCACAAGCGCGCGGCGGAGGCACGAAAGGAGATGGACGATGTGCTCGCCGCCGCATCGGCAGAGGTGGCGACGATCACGGGGGCGCCCATCGCGCTTCGATTCGAGACCGTCGAGCGTGCGGTGCGAGAGGCGTCCAACGTCGAGGTCCTCATGGGGATACCCGCGCCGCGTGAGAAGATCACCGCGCTTACGGCGCGGCTCGACACAGGCCCCTTCGTCCCGCTGGCCGAGGTCACCTTTGGGGAGCTCGGATACCCCGTGAGGCTCCGCTGGGAAAATCGCTTCGACTCGGCCAACGATCGCGCCTCCTTCGAAGAGCTCCTCAAGGCGATCCTCGAACACAGCGCCACCGGGGAGAAGATCGCTGCGCTCATCACCGGAGGATAGAGGAATTATCGCTTCGAGAGGTGCTGCCGGTCGACGGGATCGAGTTCAAGGCGCTCGCGGCGCGCCGCGCCGGGATCATGCGGGTGAGCTCGCGAGCGACGCGAGGATCCGCTGGAGAGACGACAGATCGATCGGCTTGATGAAGTGCATGTCGAAGCCAGCCTCCCGGACCCGGCGCTGATCGTCCTCCTGACCATAGCCGGTCAGCGCGATCATCAGCGAGGGGGATGAGAGGTTTACGCTTCCCCTCAAGGCCCTCGCCACGCCATATCCATCCATCCCGCCAGGGAGACCGATGTCGCACAGGATGACCTCCGGGCGGAACGAGCGCGCCGCGGTCACGCCGGCAGGCCCGGACAGGGCGACCTCGACGCGGTAGCCGTACAGGGCGAGGAGCGCCTGCAGGCTCTCCGCGGCGTCCACGTTGTCCTCGATGATCAGGATGCGCAGCGCGTGCGACGAGCCGCTCGAGGGCCGCGCGGAGCGCTCCGACGGCGGGGCCGGGCTGCGCTCGATCGGCAGGCAGACGACCATCTCGGTCCCGTGGCCGATTCCCCCGCTCTCGGCCGAGACCGTGCCGCCGTGGAGCCCGACGAGGCCCTTCACGAGCGCCAGGCCGAGCCCGAGCCCGCCCCGGCTGCGGTCCAGGCTGCGGTCGGCCTGGCTGAACGGCTCGAACATGCGCGCCAGCGTCGCCGGATCCACACCGATGCCCGTGTCGCGGACGCGGACCACGGCGGAGCTCTCCGACGCCACCGACAGCGCGACCGTCACCCGGCCGCCCGGATCGGTGAACTTGCTGGCGTTGTGCAGCAGGTTGCTCACGGCCTGCGACAGCCGCGTCGGGTCGCCGAGCACCCAGACCGGCCCCACCGGCAGCTTCAGATCGAGCCGCAGGCCGCTCGCCTCCAGCGTGCTGCGGTAATCCTCGGACGTGTGCCGGAGGAGACGCACGAGGTCGCAGCGCTCCTCGCGGAGCTGGATCCTGCCACGCGCGACCCGGGAAACGTCGAGCAGATCGTCCACCAGCCGGGCCATGTGAGAGACCTGCCGGTCGATCACGCCGCACGCCCGCACGAGCGCCGGTTGCTGCTCGGCCGTGCGCCGCAGGAGCTCGACCGCGTTGCGGATGGGCCCGAGCGGATTGCGCAGCTCGTGCGCGAGCATCGCCAGGAAATCGTCCTTGCGCTGATCCGCCTCCTTCAGGGCCGCCTCCGCGAGCTTGGCGTCGTGGATGTCCGTGCAGGTGCCATACCACCGCACGATCTCGCCCGAGGCCCCCCGGATCGGCACGGCGCGGACCAGATACCACCGGGGCTCGCGGGCCGCGGGGAACGCGGTGCGGTGCTCGACCTCGTAGGGAGCGCCGGTCGCCACCGAGCGAGACCAGGTGTCGAGGACCCGCTGGCGATCGTCCTCGTGCAGGAACGAGATCCAGGTATCGCCGGCCACCTCCGCGCCCTCCGCGCCGGCGAGCTCGAGCCATCGACGGTTGTAGTAATCGATGCTGCCGTCCGGCTTCGCCGTCCAGACGATCTGCGGCATCGCGTCGGCGAGCTGCCTGAAGCGCGCCTCGCTCTCGCGCAGGAGCAGCTCCGCCTCCTTTCTTTCGCTGATGTCGATGACCGAGCCGACGTAGCCGAGGAGCTCGCCGTCCGGCCCGATCCACGGGTGGGCCGCGTCGATGCACCAGCGGTACGCGCCGTCGCTGCGGCGGAACCGGTAATCGATCCTGAAGGCCTCGCGCCGCGCGTTGGCCTGCCGGAACGTCTCCGCCGCCTCCTCCTGTTCGGAGGGGTGCACCGCCGCGAGCCAGCCGAAGCCGAGGCTCTCGGCCTCGGTCTGACCCGTGAGCTCGCGCCACCGCGGGTTGACGTAAATGCACGAGCCGTCACGGGCCGTGACCCAGATCACCACGGGCGCGTGATCGGCGATGTTCCGGAAGCGCGCCATGCTCTCGCGCAGGCTCTCCTCCGCGTTCCTGCGCGCCGTGACGTCGCGCGCGGTCTCCAGCACGATCCGCCGCCGAGTCATCCGCTCGACGAGCTGTATCTGGGACTCGACGAGGAGCGCGCGGCCGTCCGAGGGCGGCTCGTCGTCGACCTGCCCCGGCGCCCCCGCCTGGGCGCGCCTGCGCTCGTCGACGTCGGTGGACGTCCCGAGCCAGCGGACGACCCGGCCGGCGCCGTCCCTGACGGGCTCTCCTCGGGCGAGGAACCAGCGGTATGCGCCGTCGTGGCGCCGCAAGCGGAGCTCCTCGGCGAACGGCGCGCCGCGCTCGACCGCGGCCCGCCACGCCGCCGCGCTGCGGGCTGCGTCGTCCGGATGGACCGCGGCGGCGAAGCCCGCGCGCGTCAGCTGCTCCGCCGTCAGCGCGGTGTACGCGCGCCATTGCTCGTTGACGTAATCCCATGCTCCGTCGCCGCGAGCGGCCCAGACCATCTGAGGGAGCATCTCGGCGAGCAGGCGGAACTGTAGGTCGACTTTCCCCTCTTCGTCGTCGTGTCCCCGCGCCGACGCTGTCGCGTTCATGGTCCATCCAGAGTACCTCGAAGGAACCTGAGGGCCAGGCCGCGTCCTCCGGCGGGAGCAGGCCACGGCCGCCGGGCGGAGGCGGCCTGTGAGCGAGCGAGGGTCGCCGAGAGCGCACGGATGCTTGATCGATGCGGTTGTCCTTTATTACCGTGTCTTCTATTCCGGCCTGCAAGCACCTCCCTCCCTCGCGCCCACCGCCCACCCCGCAACCCCGTCAAGCCGATTGACTGGGCATTCCTGCAGAATGGGCGCCCCATCTTCTTCGTGGAAGCCAAAGAGGCGGGACGGGAGCTCGCTGGCTTCGATGAGCAGCTGGCGGATTATTCCGCGAAGGCGCCCGAGGCGAAGCTCGGAATCCTGACGAACGGTATCCAGTGGCGCTTCTTCACCGACATAGTGAACGAAAACGTGATGGATAAGGAGCCGTTCGTGCAGTGGGACGTCCTGGCCGACGAGCAGCCGCCGATCGACTTCCTCACAGTGCTCCAGAAGTCCGAGTACAACGCTGGCCTCCTCCGGGCGTTCGCCCAGCGGACCCGCCAGCAGAACCTCCTTGTTCAGGAGCTGGCCAGGCTGCTGAGGACACCGTGTCGTATCTGAAGATGCACCTTCAGGAGAGGCGGATGGCGGTGTTCTGCAGGCTGCTGGCCAACCGCAAGAAGCCGTGCATCTGGGTGCCTCTGCCGCCCGACAGGGTGACCCCCCTCGCTGCGTCGCTTCCCGTCACCATCCCCCAGCTCGGCTGGTCGTGCATCACCATGGAGTCGATCGATGACCTCGGCAAGCTGGGCGAGCTGCTGCGCACCTCTCATGAGCACGTGCGATCGGCGCTGAGAGGCAAGGCTGCCGAGCCCAGCGACGGCGGCGGGACAGCCGTCTAGCGCGCGCCCGCGCTTCTCCTGCCTCGGCCACCAGCGGCTCCCAGGCCGCGCTCTCCGGGCCGCTCGCCCCTGCGAGGCGCGAGCGCCGCGCCCGGCCGTGCTGCTACAGTCGCGGCGTGGCGCGCTGGTTCAACGTCGCGGGGCCTTGCAAGCCGGAGATCCACTACATGCTGCCGGCGCTGCGCCGGCTGCCCACGGTGCGACGGCTCATCGACCAGATGACCTACTTCGTCCTGCACGCGCCGCGGCAGGTCGGCAAGACGACCGCGCTGCTCGCGCTGGCGGAAGAGCTGCTTCGCGAGGGCCGCCACGTGGCGGTGGTCGTCTCGGCGGAGGTCGGCGCCCCGCTCTCCCGGGATCTCGAGGCCGCCGAGCCGGCCATCCTCGATGCATGGCGGGGCGCGGCAGAGCGGCGGCTGCCGCGGGATCTGTGGCCGCCGCCCTGGCCAGACGCCGCGCCCGGCCGGCGGATCGGGGCAGCGCTTCAGGCCTGGGCGAGCGCAGCTCCGCGGCCGCTCGTGGTGCTGATCGATGAAATCGACGCGCTGGAGGACATCACCCTGGTCTCGGTGCTGCGGCAGATCCGCGACGGCTACCCGGACCGCCCGCGCTCGTTTCCGTGGTCGCTGGGGCTCGTGGGGATGCGGGACGTGCGCGACTACAAGGTCGCGTCGGGAGGGAGCGCGCGGCTCGGAACAGCGAGCCCCTTCAACATCAAGGTGCAGTCCCTCACGCTGCGAGGCTTCACGCGGGAGGAGGTGGCGGAGCTCTACGCGCAGCACACGGCCGAGACCGGACAGGCATTCTCGCCCGAGGCCGTGGAGCGAGCGTTCTCGCTGACGCAGGGGCAGCCGTGGCTCGTGAACGCGATCGCGCGGCAGCTCGTCGAGGTCGTGGTGCCGGACGCCGCGCGGTCGATCATTGCTGCGGACGTGGAGCGCGCGAAGAATCTCTTGATCGAGCAGCAGGAAACGCACCTGGACAGCCTGGCGGAGCGGCTGCGGGAGCCGCGGGTGCGCGCCGTCATCGAGCCGATGTTGGCGGGGGAGGCGCCGGGCGAGCTCCCGCGCGACGACATCCGCTTCCTGGAGGACCTCGGCCTGGCGCACATGGGCGAAGGCGGTGGCCTGGAGATCGCAAACCCAATCTACCGCGAGATCATCGTGCGCGAGCTCTCGACCCCCTCCCGCGCGTCGCTACCCCGGATCGCACCGACCTGGCTTACGTCGGAGGGGCGGCTCGACGCCGAGCGACTGCTCGAGGCGTTCCTGGCGTTCTGGCGGCAGCACGGCGAGGCACTCCTGGGGACGGCGCCGTACCACGAGGTCGCACCGCACCTGGTGCTGATGGCGTTCCTGCAGCGGGTGGTGAACGGCGGGGGTACGATCGAGCGGGAGTATGCCATCGGCCGAGGGCGCATGGATCTCTGCGTGCGCTACGCGGGCGAGGCGCTGGCAATGGAATTGAAAGTGTGGCGGGACGGCCGGCTGGACCCGCTGGCCGAAGGCTTGACGCTGCTCGATGGCTACCTGGCGGGCCTGGGGATCGCCCGCGGCTGGCTGGTGATCTTCGACCGGCGGAGCGGCCAACCGCCCATCGCGGAGCGCACGCGTCGAGAGGCAGCGCGGTCGCCCGGGGGGAGGGACGTGGTCGTGATCCGGGCGTGACGGTGCCTTCCTGGCGGAAGCCGTCCCCATCGATCCCGGAGGCGCCGCGTTCCAACAGGCAGCACTGGGCACGTCATGGAAACCGCTCAGCGGCGCAGTCGACCGCGCCAGCAGCTCATGGACGCGCGCCAGCACGTCCGGAGCCGCTGCCAGCACCCGCTGGTGCAGCTCCCCCGAGCTGCTGGCCGCGCTCCCCGAGCTGCTGGTACTGCGCCTCCGACCTGCTGGTACAGCTGCCCCACCGCGCTGGTATCGCTCCCTCAAACTGCTGGTGCACCTCCCTCGCCGCGCTGGCCGCGCTCCACGACCCGCTGATCCCGCTCCCCGGCTCCGCCGGGCCGCGCTCCGGAAGCGCTGGTGCAGCTCCCCGGTGACGCAACCGTGCTTTCCGGCGCGCCGGGCGCCGCTGGCCCACGCCGAGCTCTGCTTCGTGCTACGACCGCCCGCTGGCCACGATGTCTACACTGGCCACCACCCCACCAGGAGGTAGGTTATGGGAATCGAACTCTCACAAGAGCAGCACGCGGTCCTGAAGGAGACCCGCGCGGTCGGCACCCCCGCGGAGTTTCAGGCCCTCCTCGAGCAGGCGCGCCCCGAGCGGCCTCACCGAGGATTTCCTGCGCGAAGGGAGCGTCCTGCTCGACGAGGTGAGCGGCCGCGACCTGCTCGGCATCCTCGGCCTGAGGAACCGCGAAGAGGCGATGGTGCTCCGCAACTCCATCGTGACGTATGCCACGCTGCTCGGGAACGAGGCGCGCGCCGCCGGCGTCAACGCCTGCTGGGACCTGCCCGAGGCGAAGCGCCGCTTCAGCGCCGCCTCGTTCCGCAACGCCCTCCGGAGGCTCCGCCCGAGGCGCCGGGGCGGCGCCGCCGCGGAGGCCGAGCCCGCGCCCATGGAGACCAAGCCGGCCGAGCCCGCGCCCGTCGAGACCAAGCCCGCCGAGCCCAAACCGGCCGAGCCCGCGCCGGTCTGAAGCGATTCCCCTCACCGCACGCGCGGCGCTAGACGGCGGCGCCGCGCGCGGCGGCTTCGAAGCGCTTGCCCTCGGCGGGGCTCAGCGAACGCGATAGATGCGGAGCACGGTGATCGTCCGCGCCTCGCGATCGATCGCGAGCACCGCGTCGTGGAAGCCCGCGCTGAGGAGGTAGTGGGGCGCCTCCCAAGCGAGCTCGCCCTCACCCGTCTCCGCGAAGCGAACGACCGCCCGGTCGATCATGAAGGCCGAGTGCATCGGCAGGCTGTAAAACGTCGCCAGGGCGGGGAAGTTCCAGACGACGCGGAAGCTCATCCGTCCCGCCCGCGAGCCAGCTCCTCCAGGGCCCGCGGCAGATCCTCGTGGGGGACGAGGCGCGCTCGGCCCGCCGCGATGTCGGCGAGGTCTTGCTCGAGCTCGGCGCGCTGCTCCGGCGTGAGCCTCTGCACACGCGGCGCGCGCTCGAGGGCCGCAAGGATGGGGTCGCTCGGCGAGGCGTCGGGGCGGGGCATGGCTGCAGCGTGGATCGGAAGGGGGCAGGGGAGCAAGGGGGCGCGTCTGGCCCGTCGCCAAGTGGCCGCCGTCCCCGCCCGTCCTGCCTGGCACCTGGCCGGCCGGCCTCGGGTGCCCTAGAACAGCTCCCCGATCCGCCGGAGCAGGCTGCCGCTCGAGTAGAGCGCGCGCATGCCGCGCTTGAACCAGCCGTACGACGACTCGGTGTAGGGGAACCACGTCGGGTCCTTCGACCCGAGCGCGACGCGGTCCGCGTTGATGTGCTTCACGTCGCACATCTGCCGGAGCCCGTCCTCGCCCATCACCCGGCCGAAGCCGCTCTGCTTGACGCCGCCGAACGGCGCGTCCGGGAGCGCGCCGTTCATGAGCACGTCGTTCACCAGCACGCTGCCGGCCTGCAGGCGCTCGGCGAGCCGGCGGGCGTGATCCGTGTCCTCCGAGAAGACGTACGCGTTCAGGCCGAGGTGCGACTCGTTCGCCAGCCGGATCGCCTCCTCCTCGGTCGCGACCTGCATGAACGGCACGACCGGCCCGAAGATCTCCTCGCTCATCACGTTCATCCCGTGATCGCAGCCGGCGAGGATCGTCGGCTCGAAGAACTGGCCCTGCCCCGGCGCGCGCTTGCCGCCCGCCCTCACGCTCGCGCCCTTGTCGACCGCGTCCTTGATGAGCCGCTCGGCCACCTCGATCTGCGGCCCGAAGATGATCGCCCCGACGTCGACGAACTCCTTGCCCGGATCGCCCTGGTTCAGCCCCTTCGTGATCTCGACCGTGCGCTCGAGCAGCCGGTCGTGGATCTCGCGGTGCGCGTAGACCCGCTCCACCGCCACGCAGACCTGCCCCGCGTTCGCGAAGCCGCCGAAGACGATCGCCTGCGCCGTGCGCTCGATGTCCGCGTCCGCGCACGCGATGAGCGGCGCCTTGCCGCCGAGCTCCATCACGCACGGGATGAGCCGCTCCCCGCACGCGGCCGCCACCCGCCTGCCCGTGCCGACGCTGCCCGTGAACACGAGCATCTGGATGCCGCTGTCGATGAGCGCCGCGCCGGTCGGCCCGTAGCCGGTCACCACCTGGAAGAGATCCTCCGGCATGCCCGCGCCGTCCCAGATCTCCTTCTGCTTGAGCGCGATGAGCGGCGTCACCTCGCTCGGCTTCAGCACCGCCGCGTTGCCCGTCACCACCGCCGCGAGCACGTCGCGCAGCGCCAGCTGGAACGGGAAGTTCCACGGCGAGATCACGCCGATCACGCCGCGCGGGGCGTAGTGGACGAAGCTGCGCCGGTGCTTGAAGAGGTGGAGCTTGATCTCGCGCGGCTCGAGCGCCTTCGGCGCGATCTCCGCGAAGTACGTCGCCATGTCGGCCGCGACCAGCACCTCGTGCAGGAGCGCCTCGTGGCGCGGCTTGCCGCACTCGCGCGAGAGCAGATCGACGATCTCGTCGGTCCGGTCGACGATGGCGTCGCGGAAGCGGAGGACGCGCTGGCAGCGCTCCTCGACCGGCAGCGCGCCCCAGGCCTCCTGCGCGCGCCGCGCCCTGGCCACCGCGGCCCGCACCTCCTCGGCGCTCGTGTTCGGCGCCTCCCCGAGGAGCTCCCCGGTCGCGGGCGCGTAGCTGCGGATCGTCGCGCCCCCGTGCCCGTTCATGCCAGGACCGCTGCCGTTGCCGCCGATCGAGCGTTCGCTCACCACCTGACCCATGTTCGATCCCTCCACCTGTCGAGCCCCGCGCAACCCGCCGGATGGCCTCCGCGGCTCGCTGCTCGCGCCCGGACCGTACCCTCCCAGCGAAGGTACAGCAAATGAGCATTTGCTCAATTTCCCGACGATTCCCGGGGGTTCCCGGCGAGCGCGCGCGCGACGCGGCCCGCTCCGGCGCCCGCTGTTGCGCCGCGGACAAATGGTGAGCACACCGCGGTTGCGCCAGGGGCAGGCGGGACGGCGAGGGCCGCGCCGCATGTAGGGCGAGCCCTGCCTTTCGGCTCGGGCGTTCGTCGGGGCGACCCTGGCTCTCGTCTTGGGCGGACTCTCGACATGACGTCGGCGAGAGGAGCCGGTATAGGCGGACCCCGACATGTTGGAACAACGAGAAGTCGATCTCATCGCGGCTGTGGAGCACCCGGATCCGCACCACGTGCTCGGCGCGCACGAGGACGAAGACGACCTGGTGGTCCGCGCCTTTCGCCCGGACGCCACCGAGGTCGCGGTGCTCCCGGACGACCCCTCGCTCCCGAAGCAGCCCATGGAGCGCATCCACCCCGCGGGCCTCTTCGAGGCGCGCTTCCCCGGCGTCTCCTACCCGAAGGACGGCCGCTTCCTCTACCGGATCGAGCTGCGCTACCCGGACGGCAACGCCTCGGTCGAGCGCGATCCGTACGGCATGCCGCCCACGCTCGGCGACGTCGACCGCCACCTCCTCGCGGAGGGGAGGCACTGGGAGCTCTACCGCGTCCTCGGCGCGCACGTGCGCGAGGTGGACGGCGTCTCCGGGACGTCGTTCGCGGTCTGGGCGCCGAACGCGCGCCGCGTGAGCGTCGTCGGCGACTTCAACCACTGGGACGGCCGCCGCCACCCGATGCGCCGCATGGGCGAGGGCTTCTGGGAGCTCTTCATCCCCGGCGTCGGCGACGGCGCGCTCTACAAGTACGAGATCAAGACCCCGGAGGGGCACATCACCGTGAAGAGCGATCCGCTCGGCCAGGCGATGGAGCTCCGGCCGGCGACCGCCTCGCGGGTCACGACGAGCCGCTACACGTTCCAGGACGGCGAGTGGATGCGGGCGCGCGGCCAGCTCGACGCGCGCAAGAAGCCGATCGCCATCTACGAGGTCCACCCCGGCTCGTGGCGGCGCGTGCGCGAGGACGGCCCGCCGTACGAGCACGGGATGCGCTGGATGACCTACCGCGAGCTCGCCGACCACCTCGTCGAGTACGTGGCCGAGCTCGGCTTCACGCACATCGAGCTCATGCCGATCATGGAGCACCCGTTCGACGGCTCGTGGGGCTACCAGGTGGCGGGCTACTACGCCCCGACCAGCCGCTACGGCGATCCCGACGACTTCCGCTACTTCGTCGACCGGTGCCACCAGAGGGGCATCGGCGTGATCCTCGACTGGACCCCGGCGCACTTCCCGAAGGACGCGTGGGCGCTCGGCCGGTTCGACGGCACGGCGCTCTACGAGCACCTCGACCCGCGCCTCGGCGAGCACCGCGAGTGGAACACGTACATCTTCAACTACGGCCGGCACGAGGTGCGGAACTTCCTCGTCGCCAACGCCCTTTACTGGCTCGACGAGTTCCACGTCGATGGCCTGCGCGTCGACGCGGTCGCGTCGATGCTCTACCTCGACTACGCCGCGCAGGGCGGGGACTGGGTGCCGAACCGGTACGGCGGCCGCGAGAACATCGAGGCGATCGACTTCATCCGGGAGCTGTCGAACCGGGTGCACGAGCGCTGCCCGGGCGCGATCGTGTGCGCGGAGGAGTCCACCGCCTGGCCGTCGGTGACGCACGCGACGTACGTCGGCGGGCTCGGCTTCGACTTCAAGTGGAACATGGGGTGGATGCACGACACGCTCGACTTCTTCAAGCACGAGCCGGTCCACCGCGCGTTCCACTACCACCAGCTCACGTTCGGGCTCATCTACGCCTTCTCGGAGAAGTTCCTCCTGCCGCTGAGCCACGACGAGGTCGTCCACCTCAAGCGGTCGCTGCTCTCGAAGATGCCCGGCGACTACTGGCAGATGCTCGCGAACCTGCGCGCGCTCTACGGGTACATGTGGGCGCACCCGGGCAAGAAGCTGCTCTTCATGGGCGGCGAGATCGGCCAGTTCGCCGAGTGGAGCGAGAAGACGGAGCTCGACTGGGGCCTGCTCTCGGTGCCTGCCCACGCCGGGCTCAAGCGGCTCGTGACCGACATCAACGCGCTCTACAAGAAGTATCCGGCGATGTACGAGCTCGACGACGAGCACCACGGCTTCCGCTGGATCGACTGCACCGACAACCTGCAGACCGTGATCTCGTTCATCCGCTACGGGGACGGCGCGGGAGACCAGATGTCGCCCTCGGACCAGCACGTCGTGTTCATCGGCAACTTCACGCCGGTCCCGCGCCGCCCGTACCGCATCGGCGTCCCGCGCCGCGGCGCCTACCTGGAGGTGCTCAACACCGACGCCACCGAGTACGGCGGCAGCGGCGTGGGCAACATGGGCCGCGTCGTGGTCGAGGACATCCCCTGCCACGGGTTCCCGCAGTCGATCGAGCTGACGCTCCCGCCGCTCGCGGTGCTCTGGCTCATCCCCGAGCGCGACGCGCAGCCCTGACGCCGCGCCGCGCGCGGCGTCGACGACGGCAACCGACGGCATCCGACGACAGAGGAGCCGGCATCCCGCCGTGCTCCTCCGCCGCCGGCCCTCGCGCGGCGCCCGGCTCATCTCGCCCTCTCCTTTTTCACCGCGACCGAGATCGATTGTCCGTCCAGGTCGGAGCATTTCCGCGCTTGGCTGCGCCGTTCTCTATCGTTCCGTTGTCTGTGCTCCGAGGCAGGCGCACTGCACAGCGGCCCGGGCGAGCAAGATGTCGTGCACGAAACTGGCTTGCACGAATTGACAAATTTCTTTACTAAGGTGTTTCCGCAACGGAAAGGGCTCCTCGACTCACCCGGGGCGAACGCGTCGAGGGGGGAGCCTTGTCCTGGCGGGGCCGCTTCTCCGGCGGCGAGCGGGGCAAGAGCGATTCGGTCGGTTGTCGGCGGGGGCCTCGCTGCTCGCTCGTCCGCACCCGGCCAGCAGGGCCGATCTCGTGGACACGCTGTCTGCTGCTCGCCTGCTCCTCGAACGTACGCTGGGATGGACTGGCTTGCATCGAGCAGAGGTGGACCTTTTCAATGACGAGTCATCACGGCAAGCTCCTCGGTCACACGCTCGCGACGATGAGCCAAGGAGGTCCGCCGCGCTTCCTGACGCAGCCGCCGCCCGCGGCGTGGACGGGGCCTGACTCCGCGCGGGGGAACGAGGTCCGGAGGGTCCTCGTCATCGACGACAACCCCGCGATCCACCGCGATTTTCAGAAGCTCCTGTGCCCGGATGTGGGGACATCGGCGGACCTCGACGCCCTCGACGCGGCGATCTTCGGGGCGCCGGCGGCGGTCCCGAGGAGCACGTTCCAGGTGGACGGCGCTTGCCAGGGTCAGGAGGGGCTGGAGAGGGTCCGGCGGATGCAGCGGGTCGGCCGCCCCTATGCGCTGATGTTCGTGGACATGCGGATGCCGCCGGGCTGGGACGGCATCGAGACGATCGAGCGGATCTGGGCCGAGTGTCCGGACATCGAGGCCGTGATCTGCAGCGCGTACTCGGACTACTCGTGGCACGACGTGATCCGGCGCCTGAAGCGGCCCGAGCTCCGGCTGCTGAGCAAGCCGTTCGAGAGCAAGGACGTGCTCGAGCTCGCCTGGTCGCTCACGTCCCGGTGGCTGAAGCGGAGCGCGATCCGGCGCTGAGGCGGCGCGGGGGCGTCGACACCCCGGGAGCGGTGTTTCCACCTTGCTGTGGGCTCGGCAGGGGTCTTGAGCCAACGCCACAACCTCGACACCGGTCAAGCGGTACAGAGGTGGTGAGCTCCCCCGTTCCGGCGCTGCCCGACGGCCGCTGCGCGCCGGGCAGCGCCCCGCCTGGAGCTCCTCTGCCCGCCGGGTCCTCCTGAACTGGCGCCCTCCGGCTCAGGCCCCCGCCGAGCCGTTCGAGAGCGAGCGCTGTTGATCCGCGGCGCCGCTCTGCGTTCCTCTTGCAACACTCTGTTTCATGGAAGGAACGGACTCGGCGGCCCGCTCCGCCGCCCGCGGCTCGGCGGCGGGGCGGGCCCTCCGGGCGGAGATGGGATGTGCGTGGCGGTCCCACTCCCGCCAGACAGGGTGCAACGAAGGAAGGGAAGAACACCCATGCTGACGACCTGCGCTCACCGGCTCACGAACGAACCCTGGGACATCGTCGAGCACGAGCGTCGGGCCGCGTCGCCGGCGGCGTGAGGCGCCGCGTCACCGCGCGTCGTCGAGCGGCGCCGCCTCGCCCCGCCGCGATCGCCTCGGCAGCCACATGTCCACGGTCGAGACGACCGCCATGGCGCCGAGCGACAGCAGCATGGCCACGCCCGAGATCGGCATCAGCGCCGCGGCGCCGGGCGCGCTCCTGATGAGCCACGGCGCCGCGATGTGCAGCCCGCTCGTGACCACGGCCGCCGCCACGCCGCCGGTGTGCAGCCACGCCGGCAGCCGCGCGAGCAGCCAGAGGTGCGCGAGGATCAAGACGTAGACGGGCACCGAGAAGAGGTGGAAATGGGTCACCTCCAGCAGCTTCCGCTCGGAGATCTGCTCGACCAGCACCCGCGGCGGCTCCGGCGCGGCGGGGAGCTCGAGCTCCGGGCCGAGCTCGAGCGCGGGCCCGTCGGCCGCGGCGGGCGCCTGCGTGGGCGCGGGCGGCGGCGCGGCGGCCGGCGCGCCCGCGTAGTACGCGGCGGCGCCCGCGTCCTGCACCATCGCCCCGTAGAGGCGCCACGACACGAGCAGCCCGACGATCGAGGCGACCGCGAACGCCGTGTACAGGAGCTTCGCGCCGAGCGAGAGCGACCGCAGCCGCCCCGCCGCCGCGGTGAAATCCCTCACAGGGCGCCGCGCTTGAGCGCGAGCTGGAGGACGAGGGCGTCGCGCTTCACGCCGAGCGCGACGGAGCGCGACGAGATCGACGCGCCCGACACGATGTCGATGTCCTTGCCCGCCGTGATCGGGTCGCTCGCCGTCTTGCCCTGGAACTGGGCGCGGAAGCGGTCGCCGCGGACCTCGTCGCCGTACGCCTCGCGGTACTCGAGGATCTCGATCCGCTCCACCGCGCCGGCCGTCGAGAACTTCACGGCGAAGTCGATCGGCTCGTGCATCCCCTTCTCTTCGTCCTTGATCGCATAGCCGTCGGTCTTGCCGTCCGACTCCGCGACGTAGACCACCCACTCGCGCTTGACCTGCGCCCCGAGCTTCTTGCCGATGTCCTGCGCCTCGGCGTCGCTGAGGACGACCTTGCGGTAACCGACCTTCTTCGAGCTCGCGAAGAAGCTCTTCAGGACGGCAGGGACCGTCCAGTACGTCGCGCCGTGCGCGGGGAGCGCCGCCAGCGCGAACGCGAGGGCCGTGGCGGCGGCGAAGTGGGCGGTGCGGAGGCCGGAAGAACGCATCAAGACTCCGAGGAAACTGTCATTCGTGAAAGTCAAAGTCAACAGCGTTGGGCCGCGGGATCCGCTGGATCCCGCGGGGCGCGTGCCTCAGTCGCGCACCTGCACGTCGAGGTAGCGCTCGGCGCTCAGCACCCACGCCTCCGGGCTGCGGCCGGCCTCGACGTGGGCCACCGC
The DNA here is from genome assembly GCF_000418325.1 of Sorangium cellulosum So0157-2. Taxonomy (GTDB): domain Bacteria; phylum Myxococcota_A; class Polyangia; order Polyangiales; family Polyangiaceae; genus Sorangium; species Sorangium cellulosum_D. Next base: position 7,834,552 of record NC_021658.1, on the reverse strand, counting down.
GTCGGCCGCGATCGCGGCGCAGTGGTCCAGGTTGCAGTGCAGGAAGAGCGCCTGCCGCCCGAAGGGGAGCGCGCCGAGCGCGGCGGCGCGGCGCATCGCCGCGCGCCAGTCCTGGAGCCAGCCGCGCCGGTAGAGCGGGTAGACGCCGGGCACGAAGCGCTGCCGGGCCTCGATCGGCGCCACCCCGCGCGGGGCGATGCCCGCGGCGACGAGCTGGTCGAGCAGCGCCGCGAGCGGCTGGCCCGAGGCGAAGTCGCGCCCGCGGCCCCAGGCGCCCTCCGGGATCTCCACGCACAGCACCGTCTCGCCCGGGCGGCGGAGATCGGGCGCGTAGTTCTGCAGCTCGGAGACGCGGCCGAACCAGAAGCGCGGGTCGGGGCAGTAGTACGTCTCGGGCGCGCCGAGCCGCGCGCGCGGGTAGGCGAGGTAGACGAGGTACAGGCCGCGGTGCTCGAGGCGCGCGTCGGGCACGAGATCCGCGAGGTCGCCCGCGAACAGGACCGGCGCCGCGCCGGCGGCCGCGGCCACCCCGGCCGCGTCGAGGGCGGCGCCGCACTCGGCCCGGACGCCGGCCTCCGCGAGCCGGGCCTCGAGGTACGCGATGAGCGACGAGATGCCGGCCGGCGGGTAGACGAACCGCGCGAGGTCCGCGGCCGCGCCGCCGCGGCCGCGGGCGAGCCCCCGGAACAGCGCGAGCGGGCTCGTGGTGCTGATCCGCTTCTTCGCGACGGTCTGGGACAGCTCGGACGGCGGGATGCCCCAGACCTTCTCGGCGTAGGGCCGGTAGAACGACGCGTAGGCCGCGGCCCCGACGCGCTCGCGCACGAACCGCTCGAAGCCGACGTCCTCGCCGGCGATCGCGCGGTCGTGCTCCCAGCGGGCGAAGGCGGCGCGGCGGCCGCGCTGCGCGACGAAGCCGAGGCCCATCGCGGCGCCGGCGCGGAGGCCGAGCGCGCGCAGCATCGACGGGACGCTCGGGGGGTAGGGGACGTGGCGCTCGCCGAGCACGAGCACGCCGCGGCGCGGGCGCGACAGGAACGGGGAGCGCGCGTGCACCTCGCGGAAGAGCGGCTGCTCGAGGGCGGCGGGGTGGAGCCGGTGCGAGCCGAGGTCGCACGGCAGCCCGCGGAACAGCTCGGCGCCGGCGAGGCCGCCGGGGCGCGCCGCGCGCTCGAGGAGGCGCACGCGCCGGCCGGCCCGCGCGAGCAGCAGGGCAGCGTAGAGGCCGGAGATGCCGGCGCCGACGACGAGGCGCTCGGGCCCCGCGCCGTCTGGGCGGAGTGACATGGCGGTGCCCTCGGCCGGCGCGCTCAGTACATGAACCCGAGCCCGAAATTGAGCTGCGTCTGGTCGAACCCGAGGGTGCGGTCGCGCAGCTGGTAGTCGGCCTTGAGCACGAGCCCCTGGGTCGGCCGGTACGAGGCGCCGAGCGTGAGCTCGCGGACCCCGTACGAGGCGTTCTCGGCGTAGCCCTCGGGCACCGCGGACTGCGTGTCGTACGCCTCGAGGCGCGCGAACGGCAGGAGCTCGTGGCCCACGCCGAGCGGGCGGAGCACGTCGTAGGCGGCCTCGACGTAGCCGCCGCGGATCCGGGTGGCGACGGGGCTCGTGGGATCGATGAAGTTCGGCGCGCCGCTCTGGTTGAACGAGACCATGAGGGCGCGCGCCTCGGGCAGGTGCCACTGGGCGAACAGGATCCGGGTCTCCAGGCCGCTCCTGCGCCAGCGCGCGTCGAGCGACCAGCCGAGGACCGGGACCGAGAGATCGACCGGGGTGCCGTCGCGGAGGAAGAACTTGCCGTCGCCGTTCGGGCCGGCGTCGCTCGCGTACAGCGACGCGCCGGCGACGACGCCGAGCAGCGGCTCGGCCTCGACGCGCGCGACGCCGGCCCACGCGTTGGTGCGGGCGAGCCCGCCGCTCTGCCGGCCGCCGGCGAGGCCGCCCGCGCGGAAGCCGAGCGGATCGAGGCCGGTCATCGCGTAGGCCTCGAAGCGCAGCCAGTCGAGCGGCTGCCCGAAGGCGCCGACGGCGATCTCGCGCCACGTCGAGGGGATGACGACGGTCTCCACCTTCGGCCGGACCACGCCGTGGAACACCGGGGGCTCGTGCCACTGGTTGATGATCCCCATCGGGACGAGCACGAGGCCCGCGCGCAGCCCGAGCGCGCGGCCGGCGACGTTCCACTCGAGGTAGGCCTGCTCCAGCTCCGCGGCGCCGGGGCAGCTCGCGCAGGAGAGCGAGTGCTCCACCTCGAGCTCGACGTAGGACCGGATGTCGGCCGTGAACTCGTGCGCGACGAAGAGCACGAGCCGGGGGATGTCGGCGACCCACGCGCGCTCGCCCTCGCGGCCGGTCGTGGTGCCGCGGACGTGCACCTCGCCGTAGCCGCCGATCGAGGTGCTCGTCGCGCTCGCGCCGGCGCTCCGGAACCGCTGCTCGGTCAGGCCGCGGACGAGCTCGTGCTCCGGCGCCTGCCCGGCGCCGAGGCCGACGGCGGGCTTCGGGGGCTCCGGCGGCGGCCCGGCGTGCTCGGGCGGGAGGTCGAGGACCGGGCCGTCCGGCGCGGGCTGCGCGTCGGGCGCGGGCTGCGCGGCGGGCGCGGGCTGCGCGGGCGCAGGTTGCGCGGGCTGCGCGGCGGCGGCGAGGGGCAGCAGCGCGCTGAGGACGACGCCCGCAGAGCGAGGCCACAGGGACGAGATCGCTTTCATGACGAGGACCGAGAGCCCCGCGAGGCGCTCGGCAGGGCGGGAGTCTTCGCGCCCTTGAAAACGGAGGTCAACCTCGTTTTCAGCCGGCGGGCGCGCCGCGCGGCGAGCGCGGGAGCGGTCGGCCCGCCGGAGATCCGGCCGGCAGCGCCTCGAGCAGGGCGAGGTCGCTCCAGAGCGCGTCGACGTAGCGCGAGCGCGGGCGCGCGAAGCGGATCGAGATCACGTAGCCGCGGCCGGCGAGCGCGTCGCGCGCCGCGGGCGAGAGCGCCTCGCTCGTGATCAGCGCGCCGCCAGGGCCAGCCTGCTCGACGGCGCGGACGAGCTCGTCATCGCCGCGGACGCGCACCGGCCGCCGGCCGGGCGCGCCCTCCTGGATCATCCGGTCGAGGTCGCGCGTGAGCACGGGGCGCTGCTCGGCGCCGGCGTCGCGGAGGAAGCCCACGATCGCGGCCGCGGGCGAGGGCGACCGGTGCTGGCGCGCGAGGGCGATCGCGTCGGCGAGCCACTGCGCGGCGAGGGCCGCGACGAGGGCCGCGGGCGCGGCCGAGCGGAGCGCGCGGCCGCGCGCCGCGCCCGCCGGCAGGAACGCGGGCGAGCGCGCGGGCGAGAGCGCCGCCGCGCCTGCGGCCAGGGCGACGATCAGGAGCGGGACGAGTGGCAGCCAGTGGCGCGGCTTGAAGGCGATGTTCTGCCCGAGGAGCGCCCAGACGAAGTAGGCGAGCGCCGAGGCGAAGAGCTCGGGCTGGTCCCGCGCCGCGCGCGCGGCCCGCTGGAGCGGCGCGGCGCGGAGCGCGGCCGCGGCGAGGAGCGCGAGCAGGATCGGCGCGCCAAGCCAGCGCGCCGCCGGGGCGTCCGGCCACGCGCCGCCGAGGCCGTTGGCCCAGATCCCCCAGACGACGCCGTGGAGGCGATCGGCCGGCGACGAGACGGTGATCGCCGTCCCGCCCCAGCGGGTGAAGTGCCCGAGCCCCTGCACCCACGTCGTCGCGACGAGGTCGCGCGGCGTCGCGATCAGCACGAGCGGCACGAGCCACGCGAGCGCGCCGGTCGCGAGGTCGCGGCCGCGCGCGAGCCACGCGAGGCGGCCGCCCTCGCTGCGGGCGATGACGGCGAGGCAGGCGAGCGCGAACGGGAAGTACGAGAGCCGCACGCCGAGCCCGACGCCGAGCAGCACGAGCGCCGCCGTGCGCGCGCGCGCGGCGCTCGCCTCGCGCGCGGCGACCCCGGCCTCCGCGGCCTCCGCCGCGCGGCGGAGGCGCCGGCCGCGGGCGCAGAGCCAGAGCGCCGCGGTCGTCACCGCGGCGCCGGCCATGTCGCTGAGGAGCTTCTCGGACGACAGCCACAAGAACGGCGAGGCGAGCGCGAGGACCCCGGCGAACGCCGCCGCGCGCCGCCCGGCGACCTCGCGGGCGAGCAGCGCGGTGAAGGCGACCGCGGCCGCGCCCGACGCGGCGCTGACGAGGGCGAGCGCGGCGCGCGGCGCGGCGCCGAGCAGCGCGAGCCCCTTCGCCGCGGCGATGAACACGGGGTAGTACGGCGCGTGCGGGCGCAGCGAGGCCACGTCGAACCGCTCCACGCCGAGCGCGAACCGGAGCGCGTCGATGTCCTCGTCGTGGTCGATGCGGAACCAGAGGCGCGAGGCGAGCGCGGCGGCGGCGAGCGCGGCGAGCGCGGCGAGGTCGCGCCGCTCCTCGCTCACGAGCCCGAGCCGGAGCCCGATCCCGGCGCGTGCGTCGGCGCGCCGCAGTCCGGCGCGTCCGCGCCGGCCGCGCCGGTGCTGACGGTCGCGCCCGAGCCGGAGCCCGAGCCGGGCAGCGGCGCCGCCGGGGTGTCGCACTGGTCGAACAGCTCCTCGCCCGCGTAGTCGAGGCACGCGGTCGCGAGCGACACGAACACGAACGTGGCGCCCGCCATCACGAAGGCGGTGCGCAGCGATGCCCAGGAGCCCAAGCCGGCCACGCAAGCACCGTGCCGCCGACGCAAATGCATGTCAAGCGCGCGTGTTCCGCGGTCGGGGCCGGGGCGGATGCGCCGGGCGTCGCGCGTTTTTTGCTCCTCCCGGCGCCGCGCGCGTAGGGTCGCGCGCATGGAGTGGCTCGAGTCGATGCACCGCATCCGCGCGCTCAAGCTGGAGCTCGCGCGGATGGACCCGCGGCGGGGAATGCCGATCGCGCCGCCGGCCGGGGCGCCCGAGGCGGCGATCGCCGGCGTCGAGCGCCGCCTCGGCATGCCGCTGCCGCCGAGCTACCGCGAGCTGCTCGCGCGGCACGACGGCTGGCCGCAGCTGTTCGCCGGCGCCAGCTTGCTCGGGGTGCGCGCGCTCGCGCGCGGCTCGTACATGGACGTCGGGCGGATGGTGCTCGAGCTGTGCGAGGGCGAGGAGGCGCGCCGCGCCGGCGAGCGCGACGTCGCGCCGTCGAGCTTGCGCGGCCGGTACAGCGCGCGCAGCGCGCTCGTCCCCTTCGGCATCGACGCGGCGGCCGAGACGGTCTTCGCCTGGGATCCGGAGGCGAGGTCGCCGGACGGCGAGCTCGAGGTCATCCTCTGGACGAACGACGTCGGGATGCGCCTCTCGGGGTTCGCCGAGCTCCTCGACATGGTGAAGGAGATGCTCGCCGCGGAGCTCGACGATCGCCGGAAGCGCGCCGCCGCGCAGCTCGATCTGACGCCGCGGTTGCGCGCGGCGGTCGCGCCGCGGAGCCGCGCGCGCGCGGTGGCGGTGCCGCTCACACCGCAGCCTCGCCCGTTCGCGCGGAGCGCGCTCACGGGCTGACGCGGGGCCGCCCGCCGAGCCCGGCCGCGGCGCGCTCCGCGGGAGCTCGCGCCCGGAGGCCTGAAACGCGCTCGTCACACGGCGCGCTGCGCGCGCGGCGGTATGGCGTGGCGCGGAGAGACGAGCCGGTTGTTTCCGCGCACAGCGTGGGACGTGATGTACTAGGCGGAGCATGACGGAAGCCCACCAGCAGCAGCGCTACCGGGTCGTCGAGCGGCTCGCTTCGGGCGGCATGGCCGAGGTGTTCCTCGCCGAGAGCGCGGGGATCGAGGGGTTCAAGAAGCAGGTCGCGATCAAGCGCGTGCTCCCGCACCTGAGCGAGAAGAAGCGCTTCATCGCGATGTTCCTCGACGAGGCGCGGCTGTCCGCGCACCTCTCGCATTCCAACGTCGCGCAGGTGTTCGACATCGGGGTCGGCGACAACGCCTACTTCATCGTGATGGAGTACGTGGACGGCGCCGACCTGAAGGCCGTCCTCGAGTCGATGCGCAAGGCCGGGCGCACCCTCCCGGTCGAGTCCGCCGTGTTCATCACGGGCAAGCTCTGCGAGGGGCTCACGTACGCCCACGAGCTCCGGGCGGCCGACGGGCACCCGCTCAAGATCGTGCACCGGGACATGTCGCCCCCGAACGTGCTCATCACCAAGTACGGCGAGGTGAAGATCGTCGACTTCGGCCTCGCCAAGGCGACGAGCCAGCTCGAGAAGAGCGAGGCGGGGATCATCAAGGGCAAGTTCAGCTACCTCTCGCCCGAGGCCGCGCAGGGCCTCGAGGTCGATCACCGCACCGACATCTTCGCGGTGGGCGCCATCCTCTGGGAGATGCTCTCGGGCAAGCGGCTCTTCCTCGGCGAGACCGACTACCAGACCGTCAAGCTCGTGCAGCAGGCGCAGATCCCGCCGCTCTCCGAGCTCAACAAGGCGGTGCCCCCCGAGCTCGATCGCATCATCGCCCGCTCGCTGGCCCGCGAGCCCGGCGATCGCTACGGCTCCGCGCGCGAGTTCGGCCGGGATCTCACGAACTTCCTGTACAGGTTCGGCCGGCCGGTCAGCGCGTACGACATCGCCGAGCACGTCCGCAGCGCCATGGCGCTGAAGAAGCGCGCCCCCGCGTCGGACAAGGCGTCGTTCATCGACAGGCTGATCGAGGAGACGCTGCTCGAGTTCACGTCGCTCCCGGACGACAAGGCGGCGCCGAGCGCCGCTCGGCCGAGCGAGCCGCTCAAGATCTCGGCCTTCGAGGACATCGGCAAATGGGCCGACGAGATCAAGGTCTCGGCGCCCGGCGAGGACCTCATGCGGCGGTCGCTCGCCGAGGTCTCGGTCGAGGAGGGCAACCTCGCCGCGCTCGAGGAGACCGACGCGGGCATCTCGCCTGCGAAGTTGCTGGCGTACCCGCAGGCGAGGCCCGCGGAGCCGCCGCTCGCGCCGCCCCAGCCCGCGCGCCCGCCGCCCCAGCCCGCGCGCCCGCCGTTCGCGCCGCCCCAGCCCGCGCCCCCGCCGCTCGAGCGGCGCAGGGCCGAGCCGACGCTGGCCTCCCCGCAGGCGGCGCCCGCCCCGCCGCGGCCTGCGCCGCCCGCGCTGGCGCCGGTAGCCCCGCCCGCGCCGCTCGCCCCGTTCGCGCCGCACGACCTGGAGGCGGAGCTCCCTCCGCTGAAGACGGGGGCCGGCGCCGTGAAGGCCGTGCTGCTCGTCGCCGCGCTCGCGGTCCTCGCCGCCGGGGCGTGGCTCGGCGGCCTGATCCCGCACTGAGCCGGCGGCGCGCGTGCCCCTCGCCGCGCCAGCGGCGGTCCGGCTCGCGCTCCGCGCCCTCCGCGATGCGGGGGAGCGCGCCGCGCACGAGCCCTCGTCGCGGAGGGCGCGACGCGATGCGCGCCCCGGAAGAGGCGCGGCCGTCGTTCGTCCTGAGGCGCGCGCTCTCCGGACGGGCTACTCGTTCCCGCCCTCGCCCTCGTCGTCGTCGTCGTCGTCCTGCTCTTCGAGCTGCCTCTCGAGCTGCTCGATCTCCTCTTCCTCGGCGTCGGCCCCGGTCGGAGCGGCGCGCCCTTCCTGGAGCGCCTTCTGGCGGGCCTTCTCCGCGGCGGCGCGGGCCTGGGCCACCTTCTGCAGGATGGCGGGCTTGGGCGCCATCATCAGCGTCATCGTGCGCTGCTCCATCATCGGGCGCACCTCGACGTTCGCGATCTCCTCGCAGTGCTGGACGATCCAGTCGAGCTGCTCCTGCGCCTTCTCCGGGTGCGTGATCTCGCGGCCGCGGAAGCGCACCGTGAACTTCACCTTGTGACCTGCGCCGAGGAACCGGTGCGCAGCCCTGGTCTTGAACTCGAGATCGTGATCGTCCGTCTTGGGACGGAGCTTGATCTCCTTGATCTCCACCACACTCTGCTTGCGCTTCGCCTCGCGGGCCTTCTTCTTCTCGTCGTACTTGTACTTGCCGAAGTCGAGGATCTTGCAAACCGGAGGATCCGCCTTCGGGTTGACCTCGACGAGGTCGAGCCCCTTCTCCTGAGCCCGGCGCAGCGCCTCGTGGGTCTGCATGATGCCGAGCATCTCGCCATCATCGCCGATGACGCGGATCTCCGGGACGCGGATGCGCTGGTTGATGCGGATCTGCGGCCCCCGCTGGGCCTGCCGAGGGTCGAAGCGTCTCATCGCCATGTGATATTTCGCTGCCTCCTTGTGTTCTGTGCTTCCGAAAGCGACGGACCGCCGCTTCGCGACCGATCGTGGTCGCGGCGACCATCACCATGCCAATGTCGCCTGACTCCGCGCCGCAGGCAACGGCAGCAAGCACAGTGGCCGCCGCGGTCCAGGGGCGCTCGGGAGCCCTGGTCTGCCGGGCTCGACGGGGGTAGGGGAAGGCCTGCCGGCGCGAGGGGCCGGCCGGAACGACGGATCACGAACTGGGGGCGCTCGCAGCCAGGCGGGGGGGCTTCGACTCCGCGGCGAGCCGGTCGGCGAACTCCTCGAGCGGCATCGCCCCGAGGTCCTTGTTGAGATCGCGCGACCGGGGGGCGACCTTGCGGCCCTCGGCCTCCTTGTCGCCGACCACGACCACGTACGGGACGCGCGTCAGCCGCGCCGCCCGGATCTTGGCGCCGAGCTTGTCGGAGCCGAGGTCGGCCCGGGCGCGGAGCCCGCGGCCCCGGAGGTACGCCACCACCTCTTGCGCGTAGGCGGCCTGCTTCTCGCTGACCGTGACGATGATCGCCTGCTCCGGGGCCAGCCAGGCCGGGAAGGCCCCGCCGACGTGCTCCAGGTACACCGAGAAGAACCGCTCGAGCGAGCCGAGGATCGCCCGGTGCAACATCACGGGGCGGTGCACGCCGCCGTCGGCGCCGGTGTACTCGAGCTCGAAGCGGTCGGGCAGCGCGTAGTCCACCTGGATCGTGCCGAGCTGCCAGCTCCGGCGGAGCGCGTCGAGGACGTGGAACTCGAGCTTCGGGCCGTAGAACGCGCCCTCCTCGGGCGCGATCTCGAAGGGGAGGCCGGCCAGCTTCAGGGCGTCCGCGAGCGCGCCCTCCGCGGCGTCCCACTGCGCGTCGGTGCCGATGCGCTTCTTGGGCCGGGTCGCGAGCTTGATGTCGATCTTGGCGAACCGGAAGGCGGCGTACACCTCGAGCAGGAGGCGCAGGAACGCCTGGATCTCGCCGTGCATCTGCTCCGGGGCGCAGAAGATGTGGGCGTCGTCCTGGCAGAAGCTCCGCACCCGGGCGAGCCCATGGACGACGCCGCCGCGCTCGTACCGGTGGAGCCGGCCGAAGTCCGCGAGCCGCCACGGCAGCTCGCGGTAGCTGCGACGCCGCTGGCCGAAGATGAGGCAGTGGCTCGGGCAGTTCATCGGCTTCTGGGCGAGCCGCTCGAGCTCGGCGAGCTGCTCCAGGACCGCGGCGTCGCGCTTCTTGTCCGCTTCCTTGTAGGCCGCCGCGTCCGCCTCGCCGGGCGAGACCCCGAGCCGTAGCGCGAGCCGCGCCGCGTCGAGGTGCTCCGCCGTGACGGGCAGGTACATGTTCTCGCGGTAGTTCGGCAGGTGCCCGCTCGTATCGAACAGCCGCTTGTCGAAGATCTGCGGCGTGATGACCTCGTCGTACCCGTAGTCGACGTAGAGGTCGCGCATGTACTGGACGAGCGAGTTGTACACGTGCGCGCCGCGCGGCAGGAGGAACGGCATGGCCGGCGCGTACTCGTGGAACATGAAGAGCTCGAGCTCTTTCCCGAGCTTCCGGTGGTCGCGCTCCTTGGCCTCCGCGAGGAGCTTCAGGTGCTCGTCGAGCGCCGCCTGGCTCGGGAACGCGGTGCCGTAGATGCGCTGGAGCATCGGGTTGCGCTCGTCGCCGCGCCAGTAGGCGCCGGCCACGCTCACCAGCTTGACGGCCTGGAGCAGCGAGGCGTCCGGCACGTGCGGGCCCTCGCAGAGGTCGACCCACTCGCGCTCGCCGTCGCTGTGCTTGTAGAGCGAGACCTCCTCGCCCGGCGGGATCGCGTCGATGAGCTCGCGTTTGTACGTCTCGCCCATCTGGGCGAAGAGCTCGTGCGCCGCCTCGCGGTTCACCACGTCGCGCCGGAACGGGCGGCCGGCGGCGATGATCTCGCGCATCTTCGCCTCGATCTTGGCGAGATCCTCGTCCGTGAAGGGGCCGCTCGGCTTGTCGAAGTCGTAGTAGAAGCCCGCCTCGATGGCGGGGCCGATCGTGACCTTCGTCCCCGGGAAGAGGCGCTGCACGGCGTCGGCCATGATGTGCGCCGTCGAGTGCCGGATGATGCGCAGGCCGTCCGGATCGCTCGTCCGGACGGGCTCGATCCGGGTCGCGCTGTCGCGAAGGAAGGGGGTCTGGAGATCGAGGAGGCGCCCGTTGACGCGGGCGCCGATGACGGTGCGGTCCTTGGCGAGTTCGTCGGCGAGAGCCTCGCGCACCGTGGTGCGGGCCGCTGAGGCGGCCTGGGCTGTCTGATCGAGGGCCATGAAACCTCGCAGGCTAGGTCTCCTGCTGATTTGTAGGCGCGGCCGGTTTCGAACCGGCGACCCCTACCGTGTCAAGGTAGTGCTCTACCACTGAGCTACGCGCCTATGTCCCGCTCGCTCGGCGCGACGCCGACGAAACGGAGAGCGCCTCCTATCAAGGGAGGGAGGGTCCGTCAAGCGATCAATTTTTCGGGTTCGCTTTTTTTCTGCGGCGCGAGGGCCCGGCGTCCTTCCCGCGCAGGCTTCCCGCGCAGGTGCTTCCCGCGCGGGGGTCCGCGTCGGCGCGCTGGCTCGTCGGCGCGCTGGCTCGTCGGCGCGCTGGCTCGTCGGCGCGCTGGCTCGTCGGCGCGCTGGCTCGTCGGCGCGCTGGCTCGTCGGCGCGCTGGCTCGTCGGCGCGCTGGCTCGTCGGCGCGCTGGCTCGTCGGCGCGCTGGCCTGCCATCCGCCAGGCGACCCGACCGTGCCGCGGCGGGGTCGTCCGTCTGGATCGGACACGAGCGCGACGTCGCCGCGGCTGAGCTTGGTGCCGGCGTCCGACCGGGCGACCACCGCCGAGCCGCATGCGACAGGAGCATCACCTCGGGGTGAAAGCTTCCTTTCCCGGAGTTACGTCCAGGCATGGATGATCGCGATCGCGGCGCCGCTTCGGCCCGGTCGCTGCGCTGAATCCGATCGCGCTCGCGCTTGACCTCGCGTGCGGCTCGGGCGACGAACGGCTGGATGGCAGTGCCTGACGGTCTGGGCGCGCCGCCGGATCCGGCGGCGGTGATCGCACATGTCGAGGTGGCCGCGGGGAGCGCGCTCTTCGCCGCGCACGCGGCGGTGCCCGGCGATCTGCCGATCGAGCGCGCCGCGTCCGCCGCCGAGGCGATCCGCGGCGCCGCGGCGCGCTCGCGCGCCGGACAGCGCGCGGGCGTGGTGCTCGGCGCCCACGAACTCGTCGGGGCCCTCGCCGCGCTCGGCGAGGCGGCGGCGGTGCGCACGCCGGTGACGGTGCACGTCATCGAGCGGCGCGGCGGGCCCGCCGTGGGGCGCGACGAGCTCGCGCCGGCGCTCGACGTCGGCGCGGGGGTGCTCGTCACCTGGAGCAGCCAGGAGGCGGCCGACGTGGCGCTCGTGGCGCGGCGCGCCGCCGAGGACAGCGAGACGCCGTTCCTGCACCTCGTCGACGCGCTGCCGTCGGACGTGGCCGCCCTCGGCGCGGCGCGCGAGCTCGCCGCGCGCTTCCTCGGCTCGGAGCGGAGCGCGCCGACCTTCACCGACGCGGCGCCGGGCGAGAGCGACGGCGACGGGGGCCCTCGCCCGAAGGGGCGCGGCGTCGTCCGGAAGCGGGCCGAGCGGAGCTTCTGCGCGCGCGTGCCGTTCGCGCTCGCCAGCGCGATGCGGGAGCTCTGCGAGCTGACCGGCAGGCCGCTCGGCGCGATCGAGCGCGTCGACACCGCCGACGCCGAGGAGATCATGGTCGTCGTGGGCTGCGCGTTCCCCGCGGCCCGCGAGGTCGTGCGCAGCCTGCGCGCGCAGGGCCGGCGCGTCGGCCTCGTGGGCGTGCGCGCGCTGCGGCCGTTCTACGGCGCCGAGGTGGTGAAGACGCTCGGCCGCGCCAAGGCCGTCGTGGTGCTCGAGCCGCTCGACGTGCCCCTCGCGCCGCACGGGCCCGTCGCCGCCCTGGTCAAGGCCGCGTTCGCGGACGCGCTCACGTGGGCCCCCGGCTTCCCCGGCGTCGGGCGCATCCCGCCGATCATCTCCGCGACGTTCGCGACGATCGACGGCACGATCACCGAGCGCGACGTGCGCCTGTCGCTGGCGGAGATCGCGAGCGGCGAGCGGGCCCGCCGGCACATGGTGTTCGGCAGCGACGGCTGACGCCGCGGCGGCGGGCGGCCGCCGCGGGCCCGGGCGGCCGGGTGGGGCATAACCGGAAACGGCCGTAAGGCTGTATTCCCGTCGCATCCGGGTGAGGCTGCCCGCCTAGCTCCTTGCGCGACCCTTGGATCCTGGGTATGGAGGCGGGCCCCGGGGGGTTGGGAGAGGCCCGCAATTTGCGGGCGAGCCCGTCGGGGCCCGGAGACACGCGTCACCTTGGCAAGCTCAAACTGGTTCCAGCCGAACGCCGCCCCCGGGCGCGCGGGCAACGCGCCCGCGGCGCCGGTCGAAGGTCAATCGCCGCCGCCCTCTGGGGGGCAGGAGGCGCCGCCCGCGCCGTTCGGCGGAGGGGCCTTCTCGTTCCTCATCCTGGCGCTGCCGCTGTTGCTCATCTTCGTGATGACGCGGAGCCAGAACAAGAAGCAGAAGCAGCTCGAGTCGAACCTCAAGGTGGGCGATCGGGTGGTCACCCAGTCCGGGCTCATCGGCAAAATCACCGACATCAACCCGAACTCGCCCCGGGTCAAGCTGGAGATCGCCCCCGGCGTGAACGTGCAGATCCTGAAGAGCGCGATCCAGGGCCAGGACCCGGGCGAGGTCGCGGCGGCGGACGCCAAGGTCGCCGACGCGGCGAAGGACAAGAAGTCGTAGGCCGGCGCTCGGCCCAACAGGAAGCTCTTTACCGCCCCCCGCGGCGCCACACTCCATGCTCCTAAACATCTTTCAGTACGGGTTCGCCGGCGTCGCCGGCCTGTGCCTCATCGGCGCGTGGCTCAGCCGCCCGCGACGCAGCGTCTTCGCCTGGGCGGCGCTCGCCGCCGGCGCGGCCGCCGTCGCGGCGCACTACCAGGTGTTCTGGGCCCTCGCGGTGTTCGGCCTGATGGTGCCGTGGGCGCTGTTCTGCGCCGGGCCGTGGATCGATTTCGCGTGGCGGGTGAAGACGGGCTTCGTGCTGTTCCTCGCGCTCGGCTCGGCCCTCTGCATCTACCCGACCTACCACGACGAGCGGTACGGCCGCCCGGACCACACCGGCCTCTCGTCGGAGGAGGTGTCCGAGCAGGAGACCCAGGCGAGGCGAGGGGAGCTCGGGTTCAGCCGCTTCCTGACCTCGAACGTCCCGTTCCGGCTGGTGCGCGGGCTCGACCTGAAGGGCGGCCTCCGGCTCGTCTACACGGTCGACGTCGACGAGGCGATCAGCGACAAGCGCGACCGGTACTACGACGACCTGCGCGCGGCGCTCGCGACGGCGTTCGGGTTCCACGAGGGCGACAAGCCGCCGACGATCGAGGAGATGCAGAAGCTCCAGACGAAGCTCCGCATCGAGAAGTCGCGCGAGCACACCGACACGATCGCCATCACCTTCGACGACCCGGCGGACTCCGAGAAGATCAACGACGCGTTCCTCGCGAAGTTCCTCGGGGAGCTGCAGCTCCAGCGCTCGGCGGATCGCAAGGTCGTGAGGTTCCGGATCCGCGACGAGGTCTCGAGCAGCATCCGCGAGCGCGCGGTGTCGCAGGCCAAGGAGACGGTGCTCCGCCGCGTCGACGGCCTCGGCCTCAAGGAGGCGAGCGTCTCGACGCGCGACGAGGACGTCATCATCGAGGTCCCCGGCGACGACGAGGCCTCCTTCAACACGATCCGCGAGATCATCAGCCAGACGGCGCGGCTCGAGTTCAAGATGGTCGACGACGACCAGGACTTCTTCGAGCCGATCGCGAAGAGCGCCAAGGAGGAGGAGCTCCCGAAGGGGCTGACGTTCTCGATCGAGAACGCGCCGGTCGGCCCCGGGAAGACCAAGCCGGTCCACTTCGCCCGGATGGTGCGCGCCGAGCACGAGGAGATGCGCGACACGCTGAAGCGGCTGCGCGAGTGGGTCGGGACGCTCCAGGTCCCGCCGGACAACGAGGTCGGCTACGGCAAGCTGTACGAGTACAACGAGGAGAAGGACGTCATCGAGGAGATCGGCTGGCGGACGTACTTCCTCTTCAGCAAGGCCGAGATCACGGGCGACATGGTGCGCGACGCGCAGGCGCTCCCGGACCAGAGCGAGGGCGGCCTCGGCGGCTGGTACGTGTCGATGGAGTTCACCCCGACCGGCGCCGACCGGTTCGAGGACATCACGGGCAGGAACGTCAAGCGGCGGTTCGCCATCATCCTCGACGAGAAGGTCGAGAGCGCGCCGGTCATCCAGACGAAGATCGGCGGCGGCCGCGCGCAGATCACGATGGGCTCGCAGAACCCCGACCAGCAGCTCCAGGACGCGCGCAAGCTCGAGCTGGTGCTCCGGTCGGGCGCGCTGCCGGCCCCGATCTCCCCGTCGAACGAGCAGCGCATCGGCCCGTCGCTGGGCAAGGACGCGATCCAGCAGAGCATGAAGGGCGCGCTCGCGAGCGGGGTGCTCGTGGTCGTGTTCATGGTGGTGATCTACAGCCGCGCCGGGCTCATCGCGGACATCGCCGTCATCTTCAACCTCATCCTGCAGATCGCCGTCCTCGCGATGTTCGGCGCGTCGATGACGCTGCCCGGCATCGCCGGCCTCGTGCTCACGATGGGCATCGCGGTCGACGCCAACGTGCTGATCAACGAGCGCATCCGGGAGGAGCTCAGGGCGGGCAAGAGCCCGCGCGCCGCGGTCGACGTCGGCTACGACAAGGCGTTCAGCGCCATCCTCGACGGCCACGTGACCACGCTGATCTCGGGGCTCATCCTCGCGCAGTACGGCACCGGCCCCATCAAGGGCTTCGCGATCACGCTGATCGTCGGCATCGCGATCAGCCTGTTCACCGGGGTCGTGTGCACCCGCCTGATGTTCGACTGGGCCGTCCGCGGACGGAAGATCAAGACGCTCTCGCTCGGCTGAGAACGGGGCCGCTGGAGCGGATCTCCGGCCTTTGAGGGAGAACGCGCGAGCGGATCTCCGATGGTTGAGACACGACGATGGAACTCATCAAGCCTGGCCGTCAGTTCGACTTCATGAGCAAGCGCTGGCTCTTCATGGGGCTCAGCGGGATCTTGCTCATCCTGTCGATCATCTCGTTCATCGTGCCGGGGCCGAAGCTCGGGACCGATTTCAAGGGGGGCACCGAGGTCGAGGTCGCGTTCAAGGCTCCGGTCTCGAGCGCCGAGGTGCGCGAGGCCGTCACGAAGTCGGGCTTCGACTCCCCGGACGTCGTATCCGTCGCGGACCAGGCCAACCCGAACCGCTACCTCGTCCGGGTCCACGAGGTCTCGGCGCTCTCGGAGCCGCAGAAGGGGGCTGTGCGCGAGCACATGTGCCTGGCGCCCGAGGGCGGCTCGGTCCCCGAGGACCGCTGCCCCGAGGCGGTGCGCGCCACCGAGGTCAAGTTCAGCCCCGGCGGCGACAAGATCTCCGCCCGCTACGAGGTCGCGCCCGACCTGGAGGGGATCAAGAAGCAGCTCGAGGGCATCGAGGGCGTCGAGATCAGGCCCGGCGCGAACAACCCGCTCGTCGTGAGCGAGCGCGACCACAAGGTCGAGCTCTACCTGAAGTCGAAGGGCGACCAGCTGATGGACGGCCTCCGGCAGCACCTCGGCGCGGACAAGGTGCCCGACCAGGCGCTCCGGGTGGAGTGGATCGGGCCGAAGGCCGGCGCCCAGCTGCGCGACGCGGCCATCAAGAGCGTCCTCATCACGATCTTCTTCATCATGGCGTACATCGCGTTCCGGTTCGACATCCGGTTCGCGCCCGGCGGCATCCTCGCGCTCGTCCACGACGTCGGCATCGCGCTCGGCGCCATGGTGATCACGCAGCGCGAGATCACCCTCTCCACCGTCGCCGCGCTGCTCACGATCGTCGGCTACTCGATCACGGACACGGTCGTCGTCTACGACCGGATCCGCGAGAACCTGGGGAAGCACCGCGACATGAGCTTCGCCGCCGTCATCAACTACTCGCTCTCCGAGATGCTCGGCCGCACCATCCTCGTGTCGGCGACGACGTTCCTGTCGCTCGTCATGTTCCTCTTCTACGGCACGGGCGTCATCCGGGACTTCGCGTTCACGCTGGTCGTCGGCATCGTGGTCGGCACGTACTCCTCCATCTACGTCGCGGCGCCGCTCACCGAGTGGATCGACCGCCGGTTCTTCGGCTCGGCCTCCGGCAAGCGCAAGAAGGTCAGCCGCGTCCGCACGCAGAAGCGCGCCGACGCGGTCGTCTGAGCGCCCCGCCGCGGCCGCGGCCGCTCGCGCCGCCCCGGACCCAGACCATGGACGCCCCCGCCGCGCCGGTGTACCGGCTCTCGCGATGACGAGCACCGTCACGGAGGCCTGGAAGGAGCTCGCCGAGCGCGAGGCGCCGACCCCCGCCTCGCACGCGGCCCGCAGCGCGCCCTTCGTCGAGCGCGTCGCCGACCCGGGCGAGGCGTCGCCCGAGGCGCTCGCGATGGCGCGCGAGCTCGGCCTGTCGATCACGGTGGCGGACATCCTGCACCGGGCCGGCCGAGCTCCGGACGAGGCGACGCGGCGCTTCCTCGACCCGCGGCTCTCGCACCTCACGTCGCCCGACGCCATGGCCGACCGCGAGGCGAGCGCCGAGCGGATCGCGCGCGCCGTGCGCGCCGGCGAGCGGATCGCCGTCTTCGGCGACTACGACTGCGACGGGATCACCGCGACCGCCATCATGACGGGCGCGCTGCGCGCCCTCTCGGGCCAGGTCGTGCCGCTGCTCGCGACGCGCGCCGAGGGCAGCTACGGCCTCTCGGCCCCCGCGCTCGAGCGCGTGATGCGCGCCTGCCCCACGCTGCTCATCACGTGCGACTGCGGCTCCAGCGATCACGAGCGGCTGGCCGCCGCGCGCGCGGCCGGCATCGACTGCGTCGTCATCGATCACCACCTCGTGCCGGCCGAGCCGCTCCCGGCGATCGCGTTCCTGAACCCGCACCGCGCCGACTGCGGCTTCCCGTACAAGGGGCTCGCGTCCTGCGGGCTCGCGCTCTCGCTCCTGGCCGCCGTGCGCAAGAAGCTGGGCTCGTCGCTCGATCTCCGCCCCTTCCTCGACCTCGTGGCCATCGGCACCGTCGCCGACGTCGCGCCGCTGACCGGCGACAACCGCGCGCTCGTGCGGGCCGGCCTCACCGTGCTCCAGACCGGGCCCCGGCCCGGGCTGCGGGCGCTCGCGGCGCTTGCCAACCTCGATCTCGGGCGCGGCGCCTCGGCGGAGGACGTCGCCTTCCGGATCGCGCCACGCCTCAACGCGCCCGGCCGGCTCGGCGACCCCGACGTCTCGCTGGAGCTCCTGCTCGCGCACGACGGCGTGACCGCGTCCGCGCTCGCCGCCACCGTGGAGCAGGCGCAGATGAAGCGGCGCGCCATCCAGGACGAGATGCTGGCGTCGGCGCTCGCCGAGATCGAGCGCGCCGGCTTCGAGCGGGATCCCGCGATCGTCATCGCGCGGCAGGGCTTCCACCCCGGCGTGGTCGGCATCGTCGCGGGCCGGCTCACCTCCCGCTTCGGCAAGCCCACGATCGTCATCGCCCTCGAGGGCGCGAAGGGGCGCGGGTCGGTGCGCGGCCCAGCGGGCGCGCGGCTCCACGACGCGCTCACCCGCTGCCGCGCCGAGCTCATCGGCTTCGGCGGCCACCAGGCGGCGGCCGGCGTGGAGGTGCGCGCCGATCGCGTCGAGGCGCTCCGGGCGGCGTGGTGCGACGCCTTCCGCGACCAGGAGCTCCCGGCCGCCGCGGCGCTCGCGGCCGCCCACGCCCGGCTCGACGATCGCGACGATCCGGCGGCCGTGGCGCGCGATCTCGAGCGGCTCGAGCCGTGCGGGGAGGGGAACCGCGCGGCGCACCTCCTCCTGTCGGGCGCGGCCGTGCGCTCGGCGAGGAACCTGAAGGGCCACCTCAAGCTGGAGCTCACCTTCGCCCGCCGCGAGATCTCGTGCTTCGGGTTCGAGCTGGGCGAGCTCGCGGCGCGGTTCGCCGGCGGGCGCGTCGACGTGGTGGGCCGCCTCCGGCGCGACGCCTGGCGCGGCGGGGACGCCGTCGAGATCCGGATCGAGCACGTCGCCGCGGCCGACTGAGCGTTCGCGGCGAGCCTCGGCGGCGTGCTAGCGTGGGCGCGTGGCTGAGCCGCTGATCCGGTTCTCGCATGTGCGCAAGGCCTTCGGTCCGAAGGTCATCTACCGCGACCTGAACCTCGAGGTGTACCCGGGCGAGACGCTCACCGTCATGGGCGGGTCGGGCGTCGGCAAGAGCGTCATGCTCAAGCTGCTCATCCGCCTGCTCGACGCGGACGATGGAACTATCCAGTTTCACGGTGAAGAGATCACGAAGGTGAGCGAGGCGCGCATCGCCCGGGTGCGCCAGCGCATCGCGATGTTGTTCCAGGGGGGCGCCCTGTTCGACTCGATCTCGGTCGGCGAGAACGTCGCCTACGGCCTGCACGAGCACTACCGCAAGGAGATGACCGAGGCGCAGATCGCCGAGCGGGTGAACTGGGCGCTGTCGCTCGTCGGCCTGCCCGGCATCGAGCAGATGCGCCCGGGGGACCTGTCCGGCGGCATGAAGAAGCGCGTCGGCCTCGCGCGCGCCATCGCGGTGCAGCCCGAGGTGCTGCTCTACGACGAGCCGACGACCGGGCTCGATCCGATCAACACCGAGCGCATCAACCACCTCATCAAGGGCCTGAAGCAGGCCCTCAACGTGACCAGCATCGTCGTGACACACGACATGAAGAGCGCGTTCTCGATCTCGGATCGGATGGCGATGATCTACCGCGGCGAGGTCATCGCGACCGGCACGCCGGACGAGTTCCGGGCGTCCAAAGATCCGCATGTCGCCGATTTCATTACCGGGACCGCGCCGATGAACGAGGACGTCCAAACGCTTCTCGGGGCGTGACGATCCACCCAAGATCGCGCAAGATGCCCTTCCGCATGGGCAGAGCGCGCGATCTGAAGGTCGGACTCTTTGTGCTGGCGGGCCTCATTCTTTCCGCCGTAGTCATTTTCCTGATAGGCGACGAGCGGCGGCTCTTCGACTCCTCGGTCGAGTTCTCGACGAGCTTCAGCGACGTGCAGGGGCTGAAGCCGGGCGCGCCCATCCGCATGGGCGGCATCGACATCGGCCACGTCGCAGCGGTCGGCTACGGCCCCGACCCGAAGGACACGAAGATCTACGTGAAGCTCGAGGTCGTCGAGAGCGAGGCGGGCCGGATCAAGACCGACAGCGTGGCCCAGATCGCGAACAAGGGGCTGCTCGGCGACAAGATGCTGGAGCTCACGAAGGGGCAGAGCCCCGACGCGGTGCCGCCGGGCGGCCAGATCCCGGGCGAGGTCCCGACCGACGTGATGGGGAAGGTGGCCGGGATGGCCGACAAGGCCGAGGCCACGCTCGACAACATCCAGAAGGTCTCGGAGAACATCGCCGACGAGCGGCTGCACAAGGATCTCCGCGAGACGGTCGCCTCGGCGAACACGCTGATGAAGCAGGTGACCGAGGGCGAGGGCTACCCACACCGCTTCCTGACGGATCCCGAGGAGGCCGAGCGCATCTCGCGCACCCTGGCGAGCCTCGACCGCGTGAGCACGGAGCTCGCGGGCACGCTGCGCGAGGTGAGGGGGGTCGTCTCGCGCGTCAAGGAGGGGCCGGGGTTCGCGCACGACGTCATCTACGGCGACGGCCCGCAGAAGCAGATCCAGCAGTTCGGGAACGCGGCGGACGAGGTCGCCATGACGCTGAAGGGCATCCGCGAGAGCGACAGCCTCGCGCACGACGCGCTCTACGGCGGCAAGGGCGACGGCGCCGAGGCGCTCGCCAACGTGACGGCGATGACCGGCGACCTGCGGGCGATCGTGCACGACATGAGGGCGGGCAAGGGGACGCTCGGGGCCCTCCTGGTCGATCCGTCGATCTACGAGGACATGAAGAGCCTCCTCGGCAACGTGCAGCGCAACGACGTGCTCCGCGCGCTGGTGCGCTACTCGATCAAGCAGGACGAGCAGAAGCCCGCGGTCCAGGTCGGCGGCGCGACGCCGTCACCTTCTCCGTAGCCCCACGCGCCATGCGTCCGACCGTGCGTTGTCGGGCTTACAGCGCTGCCTCGCGGCGGCTCGCTCGGCTCCGCCTGGCCTGCATTCGGCCGCCGCACGTGCGCGCGAGGCACATCCGGGTCGCCGGCGCAACCGCCGGGAGGGCTAGCGCCTTGCGTCGTCCCGGGCCGCCCTTTATTCCTCTTTGTCCCGATGCCCAGGAAGCTCGCTGACCGTCTGTCGGCCGTCGCGCCCAGTGCAACGCTCGCCATGGCGGCGCGGGCCGCGCGCCTCCGCGCCGAGGGGCACACGGTCTACGCCTTCGGCGTGGGCGAGCCGGACTTCGACACGCCCGAGCACATCCGCACCGCGGCAAAGGCGGCGCTCGACGCCGGCGCCACGCACTACACGGCCGTGTCCGGCACGCCCGAGCTGAAGTCGGCGATCTGCGCCGCGACCGAGCAGCGCCGCGGGTGGCGGCCTCTGCCGAGCCAGGTCACCGTGAGCGCTGGCGCGAAGCACGCGCTGTTCAACCTCGCCGCCGCGCTCTTCGAGCCGGGGGACGAGGTCGTCATCCCGGCGCCGTACTGGGTGAGCTATCCCGAGCAGGTGCGCCTGTTCGGCGCCGCGCCGGTCGTCGTCGAGACCACCGAGGCGACGGGCTTCCGCCTCACGGCGGACGCGCTCCAGGCCGCGCTGACGCCGCGGGTGAAGGCGCTCGTCCTGTGCACGCCCTCGAACCCGACCGGCTCGGCGTACGCGGAGGAGCACCTGCTCCCGCTCGCCTCGGTCCTGCGGCGCCACGACTGCTGGATCCTCGTCGACGAGATCTACGCCGACCTCACCTACGACGGCTTCCGGCACGTGTCGCTCCCCGCGCTCGCGGAGGACCTCGCCCCGCGCGTGATCGTCGTCGACGGGGTCAGCAAGACCTTCGCGATGACCGGCTGGCGCGTCGGCTGGAGCATCGCGCCGATCGAGGTCGCGAAGGCGCTCGACGTGGTCCAGGGCCAGAGCACCACGAACGCCGCGGCCGTGTCCCAGGCCGCCGCCGTCGCGGCCCTGAACGGCCCGCGCGACGCGGTGTTCGCGATGCGCGCGGCCTTCGCCCGGCGGCGCTCGCTCATGGTCGAGGGCCTCAACGCCGTGCCCGGGGTGCGCTGCCGGATGCCCGAGGGCGCCTTCTACGCGTTTGCCGACGTGCGGGGGCTGTGCGGGCGCTCTTTCCAGGGGAAGACGCTCGCGAGCGACGAGGACGTGGCGACGTGGATGCTGGAGCAGGCGCACGTGGCCGCGGTCGCCGGCACCCCCTTCGGCGCGCCCGGCTACCTTCGGTTCTCCTACGCCTGCGACGAGGACCACATCGAAGCGGGCCTCGCCGCGCTCCGGCGCGCGGTCGCGACGCTCGATTGACGGGGCGCGGCCCACCGCGGGTCGATGCGTGGCCCGCGGCATCGGGGCAGCGGCAGCGGCCCTGCTTGCTCCACGGCGTGACGGCGGGGGACGCGGAGGCGGCTGCCTGCCTGGTCCACGCCCCGCGCGGAGGCGCGCGAGAGCGCGCGACGACGCGCGACCGAGCCTCGGCCATCGCCGGGAGGCGCGCCGAAAGGGGCCGCTGGCGCTTGGTTTCCCGAGCGCCGCGAAGAAGTTCGACATGGGGAGCGAGTTCTTCTTGTCGAACGCCGATCTCTGAGTTAAAAGCGCCACGTCTTTCCGAAACGGCCGGGTGACGACCGGCTGGCATCGGGCGCATAACTCAGCGGTAGAGTGCGTCCTTCACACGGACGAAGTCACAGGTTCAAATCCTGTTGCGCCCACCCCGATTCGTTCCCGTCGCGAGCTGGTCCAACGCATCGAGTCGCCTGCGCGACGGTGCCGCCAGCGGCAAGCGACGGAGCAGCTAGGCAAGATGCACGCGTCGCTCGCGGTGCGGTCCGCGCCATGGGCCACCCGGAGGTGCACGCGTCGCTCGCGGTGCGGTGCGCGCCATGGGCTCCTGTTCGCGGGGCGCGCCAGCGCGGCCAGGCGCGCGGGATGACGGCGGATGACCCGGCCGCGGGCTAGAACGACGAGGGCGCCCGCGGACCGCGTCGCGGTGGCTGCGGCGAGGCGGGGCTCACCCGACCTCGACGGGGCGGATCAGGGCGCGGCGCTCCCCGCGGGCGGGGTGGCCGCCGCCTTCTTGCGCTTCTCGATGACGCTGGCGGTCGCGCGCAGATCCTTGGCGACGGCGCCGCACTTGAGGCAATTGCGCATCCGCAGGACCCCGCAGCGCTGCGGGGTGAGCAGCGACTTGATGTAATGCAGCGCGCGGACATCGCCCTCCTCGCGCGCCCTGGCGATCAGCGCCTTGGTGGGGCACCCGGTGAGCCGGCGCAGATCGTCGGCGATGAGCAGCGCGGGCGACGCCATCTGCCGCACGCCGGGGTCGAGCAGCTGCTTGCTCGCGTTGTCCCTGATCCAGTCGCCGAACCTCGGCGCGGTCACCACCTCGTAGAGCAGGTCGGGACCGCGGCTCCCCATCTGCTTGGCCATCAGATCGAGCGCCGTGAGGGCGACCTCCGGGGGGCCGTTCGCGATCCTCAGGAGGAGCTGCTTGACCTCGTCGTTGCCCGTCTCCTCGGGGGCGATCTCGACCAGCCGCTTCGTCGTGGCCACCGCGGCCGCGTACGCCTTCTCGCGCCCCTGCGCGAGCGCGAGCGCCCGGAGGACCGGGGGGTCCTCGGGGTACCGCTGCGCGAGCGCGCCGAGCGCCGCGATCCCCTCGGCTTGGGCCTTCTCGAGCTCCGAGGCCTGCGCGCGGGCAGGCTCTGCCTTGGCCGGCGCGTCGGGCTCCGTGGGGTCGAGCGCGGACGCCGGCTCGGGCGACGGCGCGTCGGCGCGACCGCTGCTGCCGCTGGGGGCGGCGGTGGGCGCAGGCCTCCGCGCCGAGCCGCTGGGGTCCTGCTCGAGCACCGCCACGGCCGACGGGTTGCGGAGCGCGACCGCGGCGCAGACGAGCCCGGTGGCCGCCAGCAAGCCCAGCGCGGCCAGGGGGGCGGCCGCCCTCGGGCGACCCAGACCCGGTTCACCGACCTGACTACCCGAGCCGCTCATTGCAGCTGCCTCTCCCGCGGATGGCCCACGGCCTCGCCCTCAACCGTAAGGATCGTCGTTCTTCGGCGCCTTCGGCCTCGGCCTGGGCGCCGGCTTGGGCGGCGCCGGCGTGGCCGTCGTCGTGGGGGCCGGGGGCTCCGCGGTCGCCTTGGGCGGCGCCGGCTCGGCCGTCGTCGTGGGGGCCGGGGGCTCCGCGGTCGCCTTGGCGGGGGCCTCGGCGGTCGGAGCGGTGGTCGCCGCCGGCGCGGCCGACGCTTCCGGCGCCGCCGACGACCCAGGCGCGATCGGGGGCGCGGTGGTCGCCGCCGGGGGCGCGGCCGTTTCCGTCGCCGCGGGCGCGACCTCCGCCGGCTGGGGCTTCTCCTCCGGAGCCGCGGGCTTGGCCGCGGGCTGCTCCGGCGCGGGCGCGGCCGGCGTGGGCGCGGGCGCGGCCGGCTCCGGCTTGGGATCGCTCTGCCCGAACACGAGCCAGAGCGCGCCGCAGAGCGCAGCCGCGACCAGCAGGATCGTGAGCAGCCGCCCGGTGCCGCTGCTCTCCTCTTCCTGCGCGAGCGGGACCTTGCCGGTGGTCGCGGCCTTGGCGGCGACCGCCTTGTCCTCCTTCGGCTTGGCTGCCGCAGGCTTCGCCCTGGCCGCGTCGTCGGCCGCCTTGTCTTCCTGGCGCGCGGCCTTGCCGTGCAGCTCCTCGGAGGGCGTCCTGTCCGCCACCTCCGCCGGCTTCTTCGCCGCGGCGACCTTGGCGGGCCTCGCCTCGGCCGCGGGGATCTCGTCCCGCGCTTCCCGCTCGTTCGCCAGCTGCGCGACCGCCGCGACCGGGACCGCCGCCGGCTCGGCCAGCGGCTTCACCCGCTCCTCCTTCGGCTCGGGCGCGGGCTCGGGCTCGGCCCTCTTCGGCGGGGTGGGGATGAGCGGCTCCTTGGATGCGCCGATCTCGTCCAGCGAGCCGCCGGCCTCGGCGAGCGCCTGCTTCAGCAGCTCGGCCGCCTGCTTCATCATCGTCCGCTCGTCGGGCGGCGGCATCTCCTTCTCGGGGTTCGTCTTGGGGAAGAAGCTGCCGGCCTCCGCGGGCTCGGCCTTCTTCGCGTCGCCCTTGCCGGCGTCGCCCTTCGAGGTCGCCCCGATCGCGCCGAGCCCCAGCATCGTCGACGCCCGCTTCACCTGCGCGGCCTGCGCGGCCTTCGCGGCCGCGGGCTCGGCCTGCGGCGCGGCCGCCGCTGCGGCCGAGGGCTCCGTCACCTCGTCGCCCAGGTCGGCGCGGTCGGTGATGCCGGCCTCGAACGCCGACCCGGCGCCCTGCTGCGCGTCGACGAGCCGGGTGATCACGGCCTTGGACTTCTCATCGATCTTGATGAACTTCACGCCCATGCCGGACGGGTGCGCGTCGCTCGCCTGCGCGGGCTCCCGCTTCCATACGACGCGGCCGACGCCGGCGATGACGGCTTGCTCGTCCTGCAGCCGGATCTCGAACTTGAGCAGCGTGCCAGCGGGGAAGGGCGACGGCGTCTTGATGAAGATGCCGCCACGGCTCACGTCATGCGAGTGGTGCTCGATGAACTCGTCGACCGTGGCGCTCTTGTAGCGCACGGTCATCTGCAGCACCCTCGCTCGCGGATCTTTGCGTGTGTCCTGGGCCATCAGGGTAGAACTCCGGTCTACTTCGCGACTCGCTCCTGCGGATGTGGTCCGCATGTTAACCCAAGGTTCGCCGCGAAGCCCAAAGGCTAACACGTGGCGGTCCGCTTTACCGAACGCGGCCATGGGCTACCGGGCGAGCACGCTGTTCGAGCGCGCGCGCTCGCGCCCGTGCCCCTGCGCTGCAGGGGTTGGTGAACCGAGCGTGAGCGCGCGCCGCTCGTGATATGTTCGCGCTGACTGGAGAATGCGCCGGGATGGCTGTCCGGGACCACTTTCGCGCTCACGCGAGGCGACGCGTCGATCTTGGAGCGACGCTGCGCGATCGGCAGTCGATCGAGGAGCACGGCGTCCGCATCCGCGATCTGGGTCTGGGCGGCGCCGGCATCGAGCTGTCCGAGGCTCAGCTCGCGTCGGAGCTGCTCGATCCCGAGGCCGCGGTGACGCTCGAGGTCACGACCCCGAACCTGTGGGATCCGCTGAGCCTCCGCGGCCGGATCGCCTGGATCCGCCGTGGGCCGGCGGGGCGGCCGGCCCGCGCGGGCGTTCGCTTCGAGCATCACGATGCCGGGGCGCTCTATGCGCTCTACCAGTTGCTCGGCACCGAACGCTTCGACCTCTAGCGCGGGGGGCGCCCGCTGCGGATACGGGCCCACCTCGGCGTTTTCGGTGCTCGGCGCACGTGAGTGCGCCTGCGCGCCGAAAACGCCGATCTGGGCCCGTCTCCTGTGCGGGCGCCCCCCGCGCTGCGACGGCGGGGAGGGGGAGCGAGGCTCGGCTCGGCACGGAGGAGTGCGTCTGTGGCGAGAATGTCGTTTGGTGTGCGGGAATGGCGCGGCTTGAGTCCGCTCCTGGGTCCAGGAGAGGGCAGGCTCGACGAGTCCCCGTCCGTTGTGCGGCGCGAAGCGCTCTTGATGGAGCGGGAAAACGTGAGGAACGGTAGGCCCCCAGCGAGGGAGCACGTCGCGCGGCACGGCGCGGGGGATGGGCCGATGTCTGAGCCTGGGACATCATCTCTCCGGCGCGAGCGCCGGAGGGATGATGTCCCAGGCGAGTTCGGCGGGGCCCCCGCGCCGTGCCGCGCGACGTGCTCCCTCGCTGGGGGCCGGGCAGCTCGGCAGGCAGCTGGCCGAAGAGGCCCTAGAGGGCGAACACCGGGCCGATCGTGGGAGCCAAGACGAGGCCGAGCGTCGGCCACATCAGCATGACCTTCAGCTCCGCGGACACACCGAGGTTCTCGGTGATGCCGTAGACCACGCCAGCGCCGGCCGCCGAGAAGTTCCGACCGGTGATCTGGTAGGCGTCGAGGTCCTCGACGAAACGGGTGTCCGCCGGGCACCTGTTGCTGGCGTTCCCATCCTGCAGCGAACCGTCCTCCCTCCGGCGATCGCACACATCCACGGGGACCGACGCGTTCACCTGGGCCAGGCCGATGGGCGACAGGAACCCGTAAGGGCGGAATCCACCCTTCTCGACAATCCGATCTCCCAGGAAGAAGTACGTGGCGCGGAGCTCCCCGTGGAGCGGCAGGAAGCTGAGCGCCTGGAGATGCGGGTTCTGCTTGTCGTCTCCCACCCAAGGCGTCGGCTGCTGCTCGGAGGTCGGCGAGCCGCCGAAAGCAAACCCGAGCCGCGCGCCCACGAGCAGCGGCAGATCCGCGAAGAGCTGCCGGTCGTACGACAACATCACGCGACCCCCAGCAGGGCTCAAGCCGCCCTTGACCCCGTTCGTTCCGGGGAGATCCGCCGGCTCGCCGTAGAACTGCTTGCCGTTGCTGCCCGGATAGAAGCAGGCGTACGCGGCGTCGCTGCCCGAGCAGACGTAATCCGTGCCGCGCACGAGGAGCAGGTCGAGCTCCCCCCAGAGGCCGATCACGTTGCGCTTGCCCTTGCGCCCCGCGGCCCCGCCGCCCCCGTCCCCCTGCTCGCACGTCCCGTTCAGGCAGACGAGCCCGGACTGGCACTCCACGGTCTCCTCGCAGGACGAGCCCCAGCCCTTGTCCCCGCGCTCGCCTCCGACCTCGGGGCAGCCAGGCAGGCCAGGCGGGCAATCCTCCTTCGCCGCGCAGCGCTGCGGCGGCTCCTGGCCGGGGAGCGACGGCGCCGTGTCGATCTCGTTCTTGATCGGCACCCGGTGCGGCGCCTGCATCGAGCCGGCCGTGCCCACCGGGTCGCCCGCCTCGTCCCGCACGATCACGAAGTACCGGACATCGCCGGTCGTCGTGACGTCCTCGCAGGGGATCTCCGCGCCGAAGCCGCTCCCCATGGGCGTCATCTCGACCGACTTCCACTTGGGCGAGCCGAACGGCTTGTACCGCAGCGTCGCCTTGGACGCGTCGATCTCCTCCGGGATCTCGATGTAGACGGGCACCGGCGTGTTCACCGCCTGCTCCGCCACCGGCGTGTGCGGGACGTCGCCCGCGGCGGCCTTCGCGGGCTTGCCGCCCTCGCCCGGCGCGTCCTCCGCCGGCTTCCCGGCGGCCTGCGCCTCCTTCTGCGCCTCCTTGAACGCCTGGGCCAGCTCGGGCGTCGTCAGCGCGTCGATGAGCGCCGCCTTCGGGTCGGCCTGGAGCGCCAGCACGAACTCCGCCCGAGCCTGCTCCAGCTTGTTGCCGCCGCCGTACACCGTGCCGAGCGCGATGTGCAGCTTGCCGATCACCGGCTTCGTGCAGGCGTTCCGCTCGCACTTCTTCAGCGCGTCTCGGAGCTTCTTCTCCGCCTTGTCGAACTCGACAGAGAGATAGTCATCGTCCATCGCCTGGTTGTGCAGCTTCATCGCCTCCGCGTCCTTCTCACCGGCGGCGCTGGCCGCCGCCGGCGCGCCGAGGACGAGCAGCGAAGTCAGAGCGAACGCGAGGCGAGCGCGGCGGGAACGACGGAAAAACACGGGTTCGGACCTCCAGGAAAGGCTGGGGAGGGGCGCTTGCTTTTCAGGATCGGAGCCACGGGGGGCTCCCGGACGGCGCGGTCGAGATCGCACGTACCCCCGACACGGCGGGCGGCGCGCCAGCAGCTCTGGGCTACTGCGCGCCGCTCTCCGTGCGGACGAACTGCACGCGCCGGTTCAGGGCGCGGTTCTGATCGGACGTGTTCGGCACGATCGGCTGCTCCATGCCGTAGCCCTTCGACGTCAGCCGCGCCTCGTCGATCCCCTTGGCCACGAGGTACTTCTTCACCGCGGCCGCGCGCCGATCCGACAGCTTCTTGTTGTACGCCGCGGCGCCCTTGTTGTCGGTATGCCCCTGGATCTCGATCTTGATCTTCGGGTTCTGCTGGAGGACCTCCACCACGGCGTCGAGGATCGGGAAGCTCTCGGGCCGGATCTTGTCCTTGTCGAACTCGAAGTGGATCTGCTGCGTGATCTTGATCTCCTTCTCGGTGACGATGACCAGGCTCGGCTTCTTCGGGCAGCCCGGCTTGTCGCCGCCGACCACGCCCGGCTCGTTCGGGCACTGGTCCTCGAGATCGACCACGGTGTCCTGATCGTTGTCCGGCTCCGGGCAGCCATCGGCGTCCTCGTAGCCGTCCGGATCCTCCGGGTCGTTCGCGCAGTTCTTGCCGGTGCTGTCCTTGTCGTTCAGGTCGGGGACCGTATCGAGATCGTTGTCGAGCTCGGGGCAGCCGTCCTCGTCGAGGTAGCCGTCCTTGTCCTCGGGCAGGAGCACGCAGCTGTCCTTGCCGTCCGTGATGCCGTCGCCGTCGGTGTCCGGATCGTCCGGGCAGCCGTCGTCGTCCTGGAAGCCGTTCCACGTCTCGGCGTCGCAGGGGCACTTCTTGTCCTGCGGATCGAGCAGCCCGTCGCCGTCGCAGTCGCCGGGCGCCGGCGGCGGCGCGTCCTCGATGAACCCGCGCTCGGCGCACTTCTGCGGCGGCGAGAGATCGTAGGCGGCGTGCGTGTTCGCCTTCGCGATGTCGAGGTGCTCCTTGGCGCGCGCGAAGAAGCCCTGATCGAGCTCTACCTTGGCGAACGACAGGTGCGACTTCGCCATCGCGAGCTCGCGCGGCGCGCAGCGGAGCGCGCCGTTGCGCTCCGCCTGGTTCGCGATGGTGGTCAGCGCCTCGATGTCGCCGCGCATGACCGGCACCTGCGCGCACGAGAGCGCGGACACCGCGATCAACGCGACGCCGACGGTGCCGGCGCGGCGAGCGCGGCGGGAAGAGCGATGCCTCGTCCGAATGCTCATCGACCCGCGCCCTCGTGCGCCTGTTTCGCCAGGGTGATCGCCTTCTCCGCGTACTCCTCCGCGACGTCGGCGAAGTCGATCGCGTCGCCGTAGTCGGCGGCCGCGGCCTCCTCGCGCGCCTTCCAGAGGTGCTCTCGCGCGGTGTAGTACTCGTACGGCGCGTACTTCGCTGCGCCGAGCGCCTCGGCGGTCTCGAGCTTGCTCGAGGCCGAGTTCGCGGTGAACGCGTAGATGGCGCCGCCGCAGCCGCTCGTGAGAGCTGCTGCGAGCACCAAGCCCGCGCCTGAAATCAAATTCCCGAATCGCCGCCCGTGCGTCGTCACGATCGCGTTCTTTCTGGAGCGGGCCCCTTAGACCGTCTGCCCGGTCGTCGCGACGCTATCAAGGGCGCTCGGCGCGCGTCAACCGGCTCGGGGAAGGGAGGAGGAGGTTAGGAGGAGGAGGCGGAGGTTAGAGCTTCCGGTAGACGCCCACGACGACGCCGAGCAGCATCGCGGGCTTGAAGTCGCTCGCCCGCACCAGGATGGGCGCCATCGCCGCGTTGGCCGGCTGGAAGCGCACGTAGTCCTTCTCGGGGAAGAAGTACTTCACGGTCGCCTCGTCGCCGATCAGCGCCACCACGATGTCGCCGCGCTGCGCGGTGAGCTGCCGGCGGACGAAGATGTAGTCGCCGCTGAAGATGCCGGCCTCGATCATCGAGTCGCCCGTGACGCGCAGGCCGAACACCTCGCGCCCGCCGCGCACGAGCGTCCGCTCGATCCGGACCGTGTCGAGCACGTGCTCCTCGGCGAGGATCGGCAGGCCCGCGGCGATCCGGCCGACGACCGCGATCTCGACGAGGTCGTCCTCCTGGTCGTTCGCGGGGGCGTCGTTGCCGCCGCCGACGAGCGCGCCGCGGAGCTCGGCGCCGCCGTTCGAGCCGCCGCCGTCGAGATCGCGCGGCCGCAGGGCGCGCGACTTCATGTCCTCGCGGGTGAGGTAGCCCTTGCGCTCGAGCGCCCGGAGGTGATCGTTCACCCCGTTCGTCGAGCGGATCCCCATATGCGCGCCGATCTCGCGCAGCGTCGGCGGGTACCCGCGCTCGCTGATCGACTGCCGGATATAGTGAAGCACCTGCTGTTGTCGCTCGGTGAGCCCCTGCATCGGGCGGAACCTACTGAACGGTTGGGTAGATGTCAAAAAAGTGTGGAGGTACCTCTCCACAGGCCCGAATTTGCCGCGATTTTGGGGGCACCGGCGCGTTTGTTCTGCGCGGCGCGGGGCGGCGCGGCGCGCGGGGCGGATCGCGCGGTGAGCCGCCCCGCGCGTCGAGCGTGCAGGGTGAACCGAAGGGCAGGGGCCCGCGATCAGGGCTGCTTCGGGAGGTTGTTCCGCGAGCTCATGGCCGGGCGGGGCTCGAGCATCGCCCGGATCTCGTCGGGGTCGGCGGCGGCGGCGAACATCTCCTCCAGCGTGATCATCCGGCGCTGGTAGAGCGAGACGAGCGACTGCGCCATCGTCTGCATCCCGCTGCCGGCCTGGCCCACCTGCATCTGCGAGTAGATCTGGTGGAGCTTGTCCTCGCGGATGAGGTTCCGGATCGCGGCGTTCGGGATCATGACCTCCATCGCCATGACGCGCCCCGGGCCGTTCGCGCGCGGCAGGAGCAGCTGGGTCATCACGGCGACGAGCGTGAACGACAGCTGCTGCCGCACCTGCGACTGCTGGTGCGGGGGGAAGACGTCGATGATGCGGTTGATCGTCGAGATCGCCGAGTTCGTGTGGAGCGTGGCGAACACGAGGTGGCCCGTCTCGGCGATCGTCAGCGCCGACTCGACGGTCTCCAGGTCGCGCATCTCGCCGACGAGCACGACGTCCGGATCCTGGCGCAGGGCGTAGCGCAGGGCGTCCTTGAACGACGCGGTGTCGGAGCCGATCTCGCGCTGGTTCACGAGCGAGAGCTTGTGCGGGTGCAGGTACTCGATCGGATCCTCGATCGTGAGGATGTGGAGGCGCTGCTCGGCGTTGATCTTGTCGATGATGCTCGCGAGCGTGGTCGTCTTGCCCGAGCCGGTCGGGCCCGTCACGAGCACGAGGCCGCGCGGCTTGGCGGCGATGTCGAGCACGACCGGCGGCAGGCCCAGCTCGTCGAAGTTCATGATCCGGAAGGGGATCTGCCGGAAGGCGGCCGCCACGGCGCCGCGCTGCATGTAGATGTTCGCGCGGAAGCGGGCGAGCCCCTTCATGCCGAACGACAGATCGAGCTCGTTCCGCTGCTCGAACGCCGCCACCTGCTCCTCGCTCAGCACCGAGTAGCAGAGCTGCCTCGTGTCGCCCGGCATGAGCGGCGGGAGCTTGAGCGGCACCACCGTGCCGTCGATGCGCAGGAGCGGCGGCGTGCCGCTCGTGATGTGCATGTCGCTCGCGCCCTTCTCCACCATCGCGCGGAGGAGCTGCTGGAGCGTGTACCTGAGGCCCTCCTGCTGTCCGACGAGCTCCGTGGTCATGCGCTCAGTCCCCCATCGTCACGCGGCCGACCTCCTCGGTCGTCGTGACGCCCGCCAGCACCTTCTCGATCCCGCTCATCCGGAGCGTCAGCATCCCGCCCTTGATGGCCGCGGCCTTGAGCTCGGCCGTGGACGCGCCCTGGAGGACCATCTCCTTCAGCGCGTCGGTGAAGCGCATGACCTCGTAGAGCGCGACGCGGCCCTTGTAGCCGGAGCCGTTGCACGTCTTGCAGCCCGCGCCGCGGACGAGGTCCGCGCGCGCGACCTGCTGCTCGGTGAAGCCGAAGTCGAGCAGCACCTTCGGGTCCACGCGCAGCGGGACGCGGCAGTCGGGGCAGATCTTGCGCGCGAGGCGCTGGGCGAGCACGAGGTTCACGCTGGCGGTGATGAGGAACGGCTCGACGCCCATGTTGAGGAGGCGCGAGATCGTCGACGGCGCGTCGTTCGTGTGCAGCGTCGAGAGCACGAGGTGGCCGGTGAGCGCCGCCTTGACGGCGATCTCGGCGGTCTCGAAGTCGCGGATCTCGCCGACCATGATGATGTCCGGGTCCTGCCGGAGGAACGAGCGCAGCGACATCGCGAAGTTCAGCCCGATCTCGTCGTGCATCTGCACCTGGTTGATGCCGTGCAGGTTGTACTCGACCGGATCCTCGGCGGTGCTGATGTTCGAGCCGATCTGGTTGAGGTCCGAGAGCGCCGAGTAGAGCGTCGTCGTCTTGCCGGAGCCGGTCGGGCCGGTGACGAGGACCATGCCCCACGGCTGGCCGATCGCCCACTTGAAGTCCGCGAGCGGCTTCGGGTCGAAGCCGAGCTTCGCCATGTCGAGCTGCAGGTTCGACTTGTCGAGGAGGCGGAGGACGATCTTCTCGCCCCAGATCGTCGGGAGCACGGAGACGCGGAAGTCCATCTCCCGGCCCCTGCCCATCTTCAGCTTGATGCGGCCGTCCTGCGGGAGCCGCCGCTCGGCGATGTCGAGCGAGCTCATGATCTTGAGGCGGCTCGCGATCGCGTTCTTCAGCTTGATCGGCGGCTGCATCTCCTCCATCAGCACGCCGTCGATGCGGTAGCGCACGCGGAGCTTCTTCTCGTACGGCTCGACGTGGATGTCGCTCGCGCCCTTCTTGATGGCGTTCAGGAGGATCGCGTTGACGAGCCGGACCACGGGCGCGCCCTCGGCGGCCTTCTCCAGCTCGAGGACGTTCACGTCGTCGGCCTCGACCTGGAAGCCGACCTCCTCCTCCCCGAACTCGCTCAGCACCTCGTCGTAGGACGGCCCGACGTTGTACGCGCGCTCGATCGCCTCGGTGATGCCCGTCTCGGACGCGACGACGGGCTCGACGTTGAAGCCGGTGAGGAACTTGATGTCGTCGATCGCGTGCAGGTTCGTCGGGTCGGCCATCGCGACGACGAGCGCCGTCCCCGACCGGGAGATCGGGATGATCTTGTGCTTTTCGCAGACCTCCCGTGACACGAGGCGCGAGACCTCCGCGTCGATCTCGTACTCGTCGAGGGCGACGGCCGGGACGCGGTACTGCGTCGAGAGGAAGCTCGTGATCTCGCCGTCGGAGATGTACCCGAGCTTGGCGAGGGCATAGCCGAGGTTCTGCCCCGTCTTGCGCTGCTCCTCCTGCGCTTGCCGGAGCTGCTGGAGGCTGATGAGCTTTTCGCGGACGAGCAGTTCGCCGAGGCGGTGGTTGGTCGACATCGAGGGCGCAAATCCTGCGGGCGGCGAGGGAGGGAGTCAACGCTGGCGGTTGGGGCCGGCGCGCTTCAAGGGTAGGATGTCGGATGCGGGTGAGGATGGCGCTGCGTGAGTCTCTTTGAGTGGTTCGGGCTCAAGCGGGGGGACAGCCGTCGCAGGGCGGCCGAGGCCAGGGAGCTCGCCGGCGATCTCGCGGGGGCGGTCGAGCTGTACCTCGACGCCGGGATGCCGGACGACGCGGCCCGAGTCCTGCTCCTCCGCGCCGACGCCGAGCGGAGCGTCGAGAAGCGGATCGCCTTCTGCGCGTCGGCGTTCCGCACGGCCGAGAGCCCGGAGCTGAAGCGCGCGGCGCTCGGGCGCAAGGCGCTGCTCGCGTTCGACCTCGTGCGCGCGCGGGGCGCGAGCGCGATGCGGAGCGAGGTGCTGGCGGTCGCGCGCGAGCTCGAGTCTGCGGGCGAGCTCGAGCGCGCAGCGGACGCGTACGCCCTGGTCGGCGACACCGAGTCGGAGACGCGCGTCCTGGCCGCGGCCGGCGCGATCGACCGGCTGGAGGAGCGGCTCCGCGCCTCGATGACCGCCGAGCGGGACCAGCGCGAGCTCGCCGCGACGCTGCGGAAGATCGCGGATCTCGACCGGATGGCCGAGCGCCGCGAGGCGCTCGCCGTCGCCGAGGCGTGGGCGGGCGGAGGCCGCGACGGCGAGCAGGTGGCCGACGCGCTGCGCGCGATCCGGGCGCGGCTCCTGTCGGGGCCGGTCCTCTCGATCGAGCTCGGCGGCGCGGTCGTGCGGTGCGCGCTCGGCGACGAGGTCACGATCGGCCGCGGCGAGGCGACCATCGTCGTCGCGTCCCGCGCCGTCAGCAGGACGCACGCGCGGATCCGGCGCGGCCCGTCCGGCATCGAGGTCGAGGATCTCGGGACGCGCAACGGCACGACGCTGGCGGGCGCGCGGCTCACGGCGCCGCTGCCCGTCGGCCGCGGCGTGCAGATCCTGCTCGGCGGGGAGGTGCCGTGCGCGATCGCGCCCGGGATCGGGCAGGGCTGCGTGGTGGACGTCGCGGGCGAGCGCTTCACGGCGCCGCTCGGCGAGCTGCCGGTGGGGCCGTGGCGGCTCCGCCTCGATTGGGCGGGCGCCTCGGTGTTCGTGGCGCTGAAGACGCCGCCGGGGGCGCCGCCGCCGTTCCTCGGCGACTACCAGCTCGCGCCGTCCGTCGAGCTCTGCGCGGGCGACGCGATCGCCGCGTCGCGCGGGGGGACGCCGGTCTTCCGGGTGCTCGCCGCCGGCCAGGCGTCGCCGACGCGGCGCGACGGCGGCGGGGAGGGCGGGCCGGCGTGAGCCTGTGGCGGCGGCTCAAGGAGCGGCTCGGCGGCGCCGCCGCGGACGGCGGCGCGCCGGCGCCGGGCGGGGGCGCCGCGCCGGGCGCGTCGGACGTCGCGCGCGGCGCGGACCCGGCGCGGGCGGCGCGCCCGGCGGCGGACGCGCGGGCGCGCGGGCGCGCTGCGCGCGAGGCCGGCGGCGACGAGATCGCGCGCCTGCGGAGCTCCGGCGCGCGCGACGGGCCCTCGACGGACGAGGTGATCGCGATCCTGCGGCGCGCGCGGGGGACGCTGCGGGAGGCCGAGGCCGTGGCGCACCTCGTCGCCGCGATGGCGGAGCGGGCGCTGCCGGATCCGATCCGGGTGGCGTGCGCCGATCTGCTCGCGGCCCGGGGCGACGAGCTGGGCGCGCTCGCCGTGCTGGAGGGCGCCGGGGCGCGCGAGCGCGGCGGCGCGGGGCGCGCGCAGCCGGTGTCCTCGACCGAGGGGCTCGTCCTCGCGGCCGACCTCTACGCGTCGCTGGGGCAGCTCCCGCGGGCGGTCGGCGCGATCGAGCGGGTGCTCGTCCGGGAGATCGACGCGCCCGGCGCGCGCGAGCGCCACCAGCGCTGGCGGGCGGCGCTCGGCGCGGAGCGGCCCGCCGCGCCCCGCGTGGAGGACGTGACCGTGATCGCGCCCGCGGCGGGCAGGACCCCGTTCCGCCTGCTCCGCGAGGTCGCGCGCGGCGGCGCCGGCGCCGTCTACGAGGCCGAGGACGAGGTGCTCGGCCGGCGCGTCGGGTTCAAGGTCTACCACGGGCGCGGCGGTGACCGGGCGCACCTCACCCGCGAGGTGCGGCTCGCCGCGGCGCTCTCCGGGCCCGGCGTGGTGCGGGTGTTCGACGCGGACCCCGACGAGGGGTGGATCGCGCTGGAGTGGATCGCGCGCGGCTCGGTCCGGGACGTGCTCCGCGCCGGCGACGCGGCGTCGCTCGCGCCGATCGCGCGGTGGGCGCGCCCGCTCGCGCGCGCGCTCGCCCGCATCCACGAGCGCGGTTACGTCCACGCCGACGTCAAGCCGGCCAACGTGCTCCTGCGCAGCCTCGCCGAGCCCGTGCTCAGCGACTTCGGGCTGGCTAGGCCCCGCGGCGCGCCGTCCGCTGGCGGCAGCCCCGGGTACGTCTCGCCGGAGCGGCTCTCCGGGCGGCCGAGCGACCCGCGCGACGACGTCTACGGCTACGGCCGCGTGCTCGAGGACGTCCTCGTGCGGCTCGAGCCGCTCGGGGGCGAGGGGCTGGCCCCCTGGAAGGAGCTGTCGCTGCGGTGCCTCGGCCCGGACGACGAGCGGCCGCCGGACGGCGCCGCGCTCGTCCGCGCGGTCTGCTGAGCCCCCGCGGCGCCTCAGCAGGCGTCGAGGCAGCGCCTGTACCGATCGAACGCGGCCGGGTCCGTTCCGTCGAACGCGCCGCAGGGGACCTCCGCGGCGCAGGCCGACGCGCAGCGGACGGCGCCCTCGCACGACGCCTCGCTGGACATGCCGCTGCCCTGGTAGCCGCACTCCTCCATGTGGTCCTCGGCCTCGTCGCACACGCTCTCGCAGCCCGACGCGAGGGCGACCGCGAGCGCGAATGACGCGGCGCGAGCTCTTCCGGAGCTGCCGGGCGCTTCCGTCCACCAACGACCCCTGCCTTTGCTCATGCGTGCTCTCTCCCGGAGTGATGTCTCGTACGGGGGACCTCGCGCTGCGTCGGAGTTGCGTGTCGGATGGCAACCTTCTTCGCTTCGGGCGCGGCCCTGGGTAGATTGCTCGCCTGCATGCGCGTACGCAACGAGGAGGGGGCGCCCTGATGCGCTTGGCGATCGTCGCCACGCCCAGCTTGCACCGCGACCAGCGGCCGGCGCCCGGCTCGCTGGACGGGGATCTCATCCGGGCCCGCCTCTCGCTGGACGACGCCGGCTTCCGGGTGGTCGACATCGATCCCGCGCGGGACCTCGCGGAGCAGCTCGACGCGCTGTTCGACGAGCTCACGGCGACGCGGCGGACCCTTGTCGACGCGGAGGACGCCGCGCGCGACGAGGCCTCGACCCTGTTTTTGTTCTACGCCTCCACCGCCGTCGCGCTGTCGCCGGACGGGGAGCTCTTCCTCTGCCTCGACCCCGAGAACCCCGGCGTGGGCGACGCGCTGGGCGACGTGGCCGCGGTGTTCCGCGATCGCGCGCGCGGCGAGGTGCTCTTCGTCCTGGAGTGCCACCACGGCCCCGGGGCGACCTCGCGCGCCGTCGTCACCGCCGCCGAGCAGGCGGTGGCGTCCCCCGTGACGGGCGTCGAGCTCCTCGTGGCGGCCCACCCGATCGGCTCGCTCGACGCCGATCTGCCCTCGGTGCTCACCCGCGCCTTCGTCGAGCACCTCGACGAGGCCGACCCGGATCGAGGCCTCACCGCCGGGGAGATCTTCCGCCGCGTCGAGGGGAACCCCGGCCTCGCCCGCGCCATCCCGTGCTTCGCGCGGGCGAGCGGGCGGGGGGAGTTCTCGGTGCTCGTCCCGCGCGGCGGCGCGCCCGGCCGGCGCCCGGTCAGGGCCGAGGCGGCGCGGCTCAAGGCCGCCGGCGACGGGGGCGCCGCGACCACCCCCGCGTCCGCGCCGGACGACCCGGTCGCGCAGTATCTCGCGGCCGGCGACACGCTCGCCGCCGCGTCGGACCTCGACGGGGCGCTCACGGCGTACAAGAAGGCGCTCGCGCTCGTCGGGGTCGCGCAGCGGGACGCGCGCGCGGAGGTGCACCTGCGCATCGCCCAGGCGAGGTGGCGCCAGCAGCGGCACCGCGAGGCGATC
This sequence comes from Sorangium cellulosum So0157-2, assembly GCF_000418325.1. GTDB lineage: Bacteria > Myxococcota_A > Polyangia > Polyangiales > Polyangiaceae > Sorangium > Sorangium cellulosum_D. The sequence goes on along the minus strand of NC_021658.1, from coordinate 7,797,033 downwards.
GAGGGCTTCGAGAAGGCGCTGGCGCTCGCGCCCGAGCACCGGCCCGCGCTCGAGGCGCTGGTCGAGCTCCACCTCGCCGAGCAGGACTTCGCGAGGCTGCGCACCGCGGAGGAGCGGCTGCTCACGCGCGTCGAGGGGGACGCCGATCGCCTCGGGCTCCTCGTGCGCTTCGCCGAGCGCTGGGAGATCGTCGCCGGGGATCCGGCGCGGGCGCAGGAGCTCCTCGAGCGGGCGCGGGAGATCCGCCCGGACGACGCCGCCGTCCTGCGCAGCCTCGGCCGGCTCTATGAGGCGACGGGCGATCTCGCGGCGTCGCTCGACGCCCGCCGCTGTCACGCCGAGCTCCTCCCGGACCCGCGGCAGCGGGCGGTCGCGCTGCTGGAGCTCGCGCGCGCCGCGATGCAGGGCGAGGCCCGCGCGACCTTGACCGAGGTCACGCGCGAGCAGGACGGGGTCGAGCTGCTCGAGCGCGCGCTGGACGCCGACCCCACGTTCCTCGATCCGCTCGCGCTGATCGCGATCCTCCTCTCGGCGCGGCAGGAGTGGGGCGAGCTCGAGCTCGCGTACCGCCGCATGCTCGACCGGGCGCAGCGCATCGCCGACCCGCGCGTCCGGAGCGACGTCACCTGGGAGCTGTGCCGCCGCCTCGGCATGCTCTTCCGCGATCACCTCGAGGATCCGAGCTCCGCGCTGGAGGCGTTCGAGGGCGCGGTGGCCGAGCGGCCGGACGACGTCCCGGGGCGGCTCAGCGCCGCGTCGCTCGCGCGGGTCGCCGGCCGGCTCGAGCGCGCGGCCGCGCACCTCCAGGCCGCGGCGGTGCTCGATCCGGGCAACGTCCAGGTGTTTCACGACCTGTTCGACACCTTCCAGAAGCTCAGGCGCGTCGACCAGGCGTGGGCCGCGGCGAGCGTGGCGGTTTACCTGGGCGCGGCCGAGGCGCGGGAGCGCTTCATCTTCGAGGAGCACCGGCCCGCGGGCCTCGTGCAGCCCGCGCGCGGGCTCAGCCCGGGCAGCTGGGATCTCCTGCGCGCGGCCGATCGCGATCGCGCCCTCGAGGAGGTCCTCGCGTCGGTCGCCGACGCGGCGGTCCGCGCGCGGCTCGCCCAGCGCGCGCGGGAGAAGCAGATCCCGCACGTCGATCCGGCGGCGCGCGCCGACGCGGAGCGGAACGCGGCGGGCGTGGTGCGCCTGTTCTCGTGGGCGAGCCGGTGCCTCGCGATCCCCACGCCGGCGGTCTACCTCCGCAAGGACGCGCCCATCGCGGTCGCGGCGGTGACGGTCGAGGAGCCGAGCGTCCTCGTCGGCGGCGAGGCGCTCCGCGGGCGGACGGCCGCCGAGCTCGCGTTCCTGGTGGGCAGCCACGTCGCCTACCACGTCGGCCCGCACCGCTTGCTCCTGCACTTCCCCTCGCTCGAGGAGCTCGGCGTCTGCCTCGCCGCCGCGGTCAAGGTGGCGCGGCCGTCGGAGCCTGTCCCTGCCGAGCTCGAGGGCGCGGTGCTCGCGCTGATGCCGCTGCTCGACGAGCGGCTGACGGAGCGCGAGCGGGACGCGCTGGAGGCCGCGGTGTTCGAGCTCTACGAGATCCGCGCGCCGCTGGATCTCGCCCACTGGGTGGGCTCGGTGGAGCGGTGCGCTGCGCGGGTCGGCACCCTGCTGACCGGCGATCTCTCGGTCGCGGCGTCGTCGCTCTCGCGCGGGGACACGCCGGGCGTGCTCACAGCGGAGGAGAAGATCGGCGATCTCCTCTCGTTCACCGTCTCGGACGCCTACCACGCCCTGCGCGAGGAGCTCGGCGTCGCCATCGAGCCCTAGCTCCGCATCGGACGTCCTGCCCGAGCCCCGCGCCCGCTCCCGGCCGGCGCGCGTTCACTCCTTGCCCTGGAGGTAGGCGAGGTACGCGTTGTGGCTCGGCGGCCTTCCGAGGAAGCGGGTGACGAGATCGCCTGCCTCGACGCCGCCCCCCTTGGCGAGCACCTCGTCGCGGAAGGCGCGCGCCACGGCCGGGTTGAGCAGGCCTTCCTGCTTGAAGCGGGTGAGCACGTCGCGCGAGAGCGACAGGGCCCACTGGTAGCCGTAATAGCCCGCGTCGTAGGTGATGAGGTGCCCGAAGCTCGACTGCAGGTGCGTGCCCTTCACGAAGACGAAGGACTCGTTCGCGCGCTGCGCCTGCTCCACGACCAGGGTCGTATCGAAGCCCGGCTCGCGGGTGTGGAGCTCCAGGTCGATCGACGCGAGGGTGAGCTGCCGCTGCGTCGCGAGCGCTCGCCCGAAGCCCCGCGCGCGGGTCATCGCCTGGAAGAGATCGTCCGGGATCCGCGCGCCGGTCGCGTGGTGCTTCGCGAACAGATCGAGCACCTCGCGGGACCACGCCCACTCCTCGAACATCTGGCTCGGCGCCTCGACGAAGTCGCGCACGGTCGAGGTCCCCGAGTAGGAGGCCAGCTCCGAGCGCGTGAGGAGGTGGTGCAGCACGTGCCCGAACTCGTGGAAGAAGGTCACCACGTCCTCGTGGGACATGAGCGCCGGCTGCGCCCCCGGCTTCGGGAAGTTGCACTCCAGCGCCGCGACGGGGGTCTGCCACGATCCGTCGGCGAGCCGCTTCGCCGTCCGCACGGCGAACATCGCCGCGTGCTTGTACTTGTCGGGCCTGCTGTAGAGGTCGAGGTAGAACTTCCCGATCGTCTTGCCGTCGGAGCTCACCTCGTACGCCGTCACGTCGGGGTGCCAGGCGTTCGCGGGGACCTCCCTGTACTCGAGCCCGTACATCCGCGCGGTGATGCCCATGAGCCCCTGCTTGACCGCGCCGATCTCGAGGTAGGCCGAGAGCGCCTGCGAGTCGAACTGGTACTTGGACGCGCGGACCCGATCTTCGAGGAAGTAGCGCTCGGAGGGGGGGAGCCTGTCGGTCGGCTTGCCGCCGAGCCGCACGTGCTCCTTCATCAGCTCGGCGAACTCGGCCTTCGCGGGCTCCTTCAGCGCGGCCTTGACCTGGTCGAGGAAGGCGCGGACGGCGCCGCTCGTCTTGGCCATGCGCGGCTCGATGGCGTAGTCGGCCCAGCTCTTGTAGCCGAGCATCCTCGCCTTCTCGGAGCGGAGCGCGAGCAGGCGCTCGAGCAGCTTCACGTTCTTCTCGCCGCCGCGGTTGGTGAACAGGACGTAGAGGTCGAGCGCGGCCTTGCGGTCCTTCGCGTAGGTGACGAACGGGAAGAAGTCGGGGTAGTCGGTGCTGATCTCGACCTTGCCGTTCGGCTTGGGCGGGTGCTTCGCCACGTACTCCTTGGGCAGGCCCTGGAGCGAGGCGGGCGCGATCTCGATCGACCCGGTCGACGCCGACAGGTTCGCCATGAACTCCTGTCCGATGCGGGTGATCTGCTCGTTCACGTCGCGGAGGCGCTGCTGTCGGTCGGGCGGCAGCGACAGCCCGTTGCGGCGGAAGTCGCGGAGGACATCGGAGAGGAGCCGCGCACGCTCGCCCTTGAGCGCCTCGCGCGCCTCGCCCGTCTGGGCGTACGCCTGGAGGACGGCGGCGAGGTCGGCGTCCAGCCACATCGCGGTCGTGAACCTGTCGACCTTCGGCTCGCAGAGCCTCGCGGCCTCGCGCACGGCCGCGTCCGGGTGCGCGACCCCCATCAGGTACGGGAAGTCGCCCGCGCTGTTCACCTCGAGCACGGCGTCGTCGAACCGCCCGAGGGTCGCGGCGTAGGTGAGCTTCTCCGGCGGCGCGCCGCGGAGCGCCCTGATCGCGGCGAGGTGCTCCTCGGCGGCGCGCAGGTGATCGTCGCAGAGCTGCTTCACCCCGCCCGCGGTGATCCCCTGCGGCACGGGGTCGAACTCGGCGCGCGCCGGCGCCTCCGGCGGCGGCGGCGTCGCCGGTTGCGAGGTCGTCGCCGGAGGGGCGCCGCGAGGACCATCCGGCGGCGCGATTGCGACGGTCCGAGGGCCGGCGCTGCAGGCGACCAGCAGGACGAGGGAGAGGAGCCCGGAGCGCGCGGGCGTGTGGCCGACCTTCATGTCGGTCCGGCTATACCACGAGGGGTTCGGTGGGGCCGGGCTCTGGCGGCTCGAGCCCCGCGGGACGGGGGCTCGAGCCGCGCGGTGCTTCATGCCGTCAGTCGGCTGCCGGCGGCAGGTACGCGAAGAGGCAGTTGTAGCCTCGGCTCGTCACGTCGGCGGCCGGGGTGCCGGCCGACACCTGGACGAGCAGCCGGTTGCCCTCGGGGGCCTCCGGGATCGCCTTCGCGTTGACGAACAGGTCTTTCGCTTCGGTCTCCGTCTCCGCGTAGGCGGCGCCGATCTCGGTCCCGTCGCCGTTCAGCACCTCGGCGCGGAGCTCGCGGACCCCGGAGCCGTGGCGCTGCGCCCCGCAGATGACGGAGATCGTCCAGCCCTCTCCCGTATCGTCGAGGGGGAGCTCGTAGACGTCGACGTCCGGCGCCTCCTCGGTGCCAGCGAGCTTCCCCTCGACGGCGAAGCTGACGCCGCCGCCGCCGTTGGGGAAGCTGACCAGTCCGCCTTCCGGCGTCGCCACGTCGCCGTTGGTCTCCTCCTCGGCTTCGAGCGGATCGGAGCTCGTCCGGCTGTGCAGCAGGATGTAGAAGTCGTTCTTCCCCACCTCACCTGCGGGGCGCTTGACGAAGACGAAGTACTCTTGCCCGGCCTCCACCGGAACGGCGATGTCGCCGCCCTTCGACGGGTCGACCTTCGCGTAGGCGCTCGTGAGATCGGTCGCGTTGAAGACGGCGACCTCGCTGACGTCCACGGTCGAGCCGTTGCCCTCGGGCCCGCTCGGGCCGGAGAAGCTGAGCTGGGCGAGGAGGGCGTTCTCGAACTCGGGGGTCTCCGGCGGCGTGAACGAGTACACGTCGACGTCGGCCTCATCCGTGAAGCTGCCGAACACGAACGTGGTGTAGTAGGCCGACTCGTCCTGGTTCAGCTCATACGGCATCGACACGGCCTGCTCGGCGTCGTTGTTGGGCTCCGCCTCCGCGACGAGGCTATCGGTCTCGCTGGCGCCCAGGTTGAGCGGCAGGAACTGCACCGAGTAGTCGAAGCTGACGACCTCGGCCGGATCGAAGCAGCCGTTCGGGAAGGCGGACTCCGGGAAGGCGGCGTTGCAGTCCTGGACGACGACGAAGTACTCGCCGTCCGCGGGCAGCACGGTGAGCAGCTCGCTGTCGTTCGTGAAGCCGTCCTCGGGATCGTCGTTCTGCGCGATCTGGTTCCCGTCGGCGTCGAGCAGCGTGATGACCGTGTCGGGGTAGGTCGGATCCCTCTCGTCGTCGGAAGGCTTCGCGTCGGTGACGAGGTAGACCGGCAGCCCCTTGGTCCCGGTGAAGCTGTAGTAGTCCGCGTCCTCTTCGAGCGGCTCGAGCGTCCCCTCTAGCCCGTCGTTCCCGGCGGGCAGCTCTTCTGCTTCCTCGATGCTGTCGTTCCCGTCGTCTACGGGGCCCGCGCCCGAGGAGGTGCTGGTGGCGACGCCGGTCGTGGTCACGGTCGACGTCGTGGTGCTCCCGGCTCCCCCCTCGCCGCCGCTGCCACCGCTGCCACCGCTGCCGTCGTCATCGCCACCGCAGCCCGCGACGGTCGCCGCCATCGTGCCGAGCACGAAAAACCCGAGAAAATACATCGACCTCATGGCACCTCCAAGAACGTTTGCGTACCACAGCAGCATTTCGTGTGGCTGCGTAGGAATAGTACACCTACACGGCTGCTCATCGTTCGCGCCATGGAAGCGCACGGTTTTGACGGTCCAAGATCTGGACTATCCGCGGCGGATGGTGGCTGCTCCACAGGGAGCTCTCCAAGGCGCACGGAGCGAGCTGTGGAGCTCGGTGCTCTCCCCTCGCCGCCGGCGACGCCGCGTGCTCCGATGGCTGGCGGAGCTTCCGCCATGCCCCGTCCCGCGCTTGCCGTTGCCCTGTTGCTCTTCGCCCTCACCCCTGGCTGCTCGAGCAGCGGCAGCGATCCCTGCGAGGTCGTCTGCGCCAAGAGCGCCGAGTGTCAGCCCGACGGCCCCGGCGAAGACATCTGCATCGACCTCTGCCGCAGCGAGTCCGCCCGCGTGTCCTATCGAACGGCCATCGAGCGCCAGGCCGAGTGCTACGAGGAGAAGGGCTGGTCCTGCGCCGACCTCGCGATCGGCGCCTGCGACTACTCGCCGGAGGATTGATCGGGGAGGCCCGCGGCCTCGTCGGCGCGCACCTTATTCGGCGGCCATGAACGGGTAGGCGACGGCGCGCGGCGGGGCGAGCGTCTCCTTCACGACCCTCGGCGAGACCCACCGGAGCAGGTTGAACAGGCTGCCCGCCTTGTCGTTCGTGCCGGAGGCGCGGCCGCCGCCGAACGGCTGCTGCCCGACGACGGCGCCCGTCGGCTTGTCGTTGACGTAGAAATTGCCCGCCGCGAAGCGGAGCGCGTCGCTCGCCGCCTCGATGAAGGCGCGGTCGCGCGCGAACACGGCGCCCGTGAGGCCGTACGGCGACGTCTCGTCGCAGAGCGCGAGCGCCTTGTCCTCCTCGCCGTCGGGGTAGACCCAGACCGTCAGCACCGGGCCGAACAGCTCCTCGGTCATCAGCGGGTGGCGCGGATCCGTGGTCTCGATCAGCGTCGGCTCCACGAACCAGCCGTCGCTCCCGTCGTGCGCGCGCGCGCCGCCGCCGCACACGAGCGAGCACGCCGCGTCGGCCTTCGCCTCGGCGATGCGCCCGGTGAGCCGGGCGTGAGCGCGCCCGTCGATCACCGCGCCCATGAAGTTGCGGAAGTCGGCGACGTCCCCCATGCGGATCGCCTGGATGTGGCCCGCGAGCCGGTCCTTGAGGGCCGGCCAGAGCGAGCGGGGGATGTACGCGCGCGACGCGGCCGAGCACTTCTGCCCCTGGTACTCGTACGCCCCCCGGACGAGCGCCACGGCGAGCGCGTCGACGTCGGCGCTCGCGTGCGCGAACACGAAGTCCTTGCCGCCGGTCTCGCCCACGATGCGCGGGTAGCTGCGGTAGCGCCCGATGTTCTCCCCGATGCGGCGCCAGATCGACTGGAAGACCGCGGTCGATCCCGTGAAGTGGATGCCAGCGAAGTCCGGGTGATCGATGCACGCGTTCGACACGAGCTCGGGCGGACCCATGACGAGGTTGACGACCCCGCGCGGCAGGCCGGCCTCGATGAGGAGCTCCATCACCAGGTGCGCGGCGTAGAGCGCGTTCGCCGACGGCTTCCAGACCACGGTGTTGCCCATCAGCGCCGGGGCCGCGCACAGGTTGCCCGCGATCGCGGTGAAGTTGAACGGCGTCGCCGCGAAGACGAAGCCCTCGAGCGGGCGAGGCTCGGCGAGGTTCCAGATGCCGGGCGCGCTCGCCGGCTGCTCCGCCGCGATCCGGTGCGCGAAGTGGACGTTGTAGCGGAAGAAATCGATGAGCTCGCAGGCCGAGTCGATCTCCGCCTGGTACGCCGTCTTGCTCTGACCGAGCATGGTCGCCGCGTTCAGCGCGGGGCGGTACCGGGTCGCGAGCAGCTCGGCCGCCTTGAGGAAGACGGCGGCGCGCTCTGTCCACGGCGTCCGCGACCACGCGCGGTGCGCTCGCTTGGCGGCCTCGATCGCGCGGGCGACGTGCTCGGCGCCGCCCTGGTGCGCGCGGGCGAGGAGGAGATCGCGCCGGTGCGGCGCGCGGACCTCGTCGAGCGCTCCGGTCCGGACCGCCTCGCCGTCGATGACCATCGGGATGTCGATCGTCTCCCGCGACCGGCGATCGAGCTCCGCCTTGAGGGCCGCGCGCTCGGGGCTGCCGGGGGCGTACGCGAGGACGGGCTCGTTCTGGGGGCTCGGTGGCGTGGCGATGGCGTCGATCATGACGCGGAGTCTAGCGGGGGAGACGCGGGCGCGCAGCGCTCCGGCGCAGCCGATCCGGGCCTCGGCGTGAGCAGGATGGCTGCGCAGGACAGCGCTCGCCGCATTTCGCGGATGCCATGTTCAGGCGCCGCCCGCCTTGGGCGCCGACCGCGTCGTCGCTACGCTCGTGCGATGCGCGAGCTCGTCACGGCGCCCGACGCGATCCTCGATCCGATCACGGGCGCGGCGCGCGTCGGGTCCTACCGGGGCGAGCTCCCTCGCGTCGACCTGAGCCCGCTCGCGCTGCGCGGGCTCGATCGCCTGCTCAAGCACAAGCGGTGGACCTACGTCGCGATCGCGTCCGACGAGGTCTTCATCGCCGTGGCGGTCGTGCACCTCGGCTACCTCGCGATCACGTTCGGCGTCGCCTTCGACAAGGCGGGCCGGCGGCTGCTCGTGGATCGCTCGACGTTCTGCCCTCCCTTCGCGGCGAGCGTGGGCGACGCGGGCGGCTCCGCGCGCGCGTGGCTGCCCCCCGCGCAGGTGCGGATCGAGCGCCCGCGCGGGGAGGCGAGGGCCGCGGTGACCGCCGCGCTCCGCGGGCTCGAGCTGGAGGCGCGGCTCTCCGCCCGCGCGGCCCCGCAGGCGCTCTCGGCGGTCGCCGAGGCGCCGGGCGGCGTCCTGATCGCGACCGAGAAGCGGCTCCTCCTCGGCGTCGAAGGCGAGGCGTCGGTGCTCGGTCGCCGGATCTCGCTCGACGGCGCGCTCGCCAGCTACGACTACACGAGCGGCCTCCTGCCGCGCCGCACGACCTGGCGCTGGGCGCTCGCGCTGGGCCGCGCCGAGAGCGGCGAGCGCGTCGGTCTCAACGTGGGCGAGGGGTTCATCGGCGACGCCGAGTGCGCGATCTGGCTCGACGGCGAGCTCATCCCGCTCGCCGAGGGCCGGTTCACCTTCGACGCGGCGCGGCCGCTCGATCCGTGGCGCGTCCGGACCGTGGACGGCGCCGTGGACCTCCGGTTCGTCCCCGGCGCGGCGCACTCGAACCACACGAACCTCGGCCTTGTCGCCTCCGAGTTCATGCAGCCGATCGGGCTCTACTCGGGCACGATCCGCCTCCCGGAGGGGCGGCACCTCGAGCTCCGGGACGTGCTCGGCGTGACGGAGGACCAGGACATCACCTGGTAGCTCCGGCGGCTCGCCCCGGTCAGCCGCCGCGGCGCTCGGCGATGAGCGCGTCGAGGTCGTCCTCGGTGATGAGCTTGGTGCCGTACTTCCGCGCCTTGACCGCCTTGCTCGACGCGGACGCCACGTCGGCGAGGACGAGGTAGTTGAGCTCCTTCGTGACGCTGTTCAGCACCCGGCCGCCGTTCGACTCGACGAGGTGGGTGAGCTCGCCGCGGGAGCGCGTGGCCGCGCCGGTGAAGCAGAACGTGAGGCCGGCGAGCGGCCCCTCGGCCTCGGGGGCGACCGGCACGATGCCGCCGGCGAGCAGCCGCGCGATCTCGTCGCTGCGGGCGCGCAGCCCGCGGACGATGCTCGCGGCCTTGATGGCGCCGAGCCCCGGGATGCCGGCGAGCTCGTCCTCGCCGGCCGCGAGGAGCTTCTCGATCGTGGTGTACCCGGCGGACACGAGCAGCCGCGCGGTCTGGATCGCGAACCCCTCGATGCCGAGCGCCGCGAGGAAGATCGGCAGCGTGAGCGGCAGCCGGCTCTTCAGCTGGTCGAGGCACTTCGTGGCGCTCTTCTCGCCGCGCCGATCGAGCTCTGCGATGTCCTTGACCGTGAGCTTGTAGAGGTCGAGCGGCTCTCGCACGAGGCCCGCGGCCACCACCTGCTCGATCAGCTTGTCGCCCCACTCGAGCGCGCCGATGGCGTCGATCCAGTTGTGGATGCGCCCCTCGATGAGGGCGCGGCACGCGGCGTTCCGGCAGAGCAGGTACTCGCCCTCGACGACGAGCGGCGCGCTGCAGACCGGGCAGACCGACGGCGGGAGCGCGACGGGCCCGCGCTTCTCGACGACCTCCTCGACGTACGGGATCACGTCGTTGCGGCGCGAGACCAGCACCTCGTCGCCCACCCCGATGCCGAGGCTCCGCACGTTGGCCGCGTTGTGCAGCGACGCGCGCCGGACGTTGGCGCCGGCGAGCTCCACCGGCTCGACGATCGCCACCGGCGTGACGCGACCGCTCGGCCCGGTGTCCCACTGGATCGCCACGACCGTCGTCACCTTCGCGGGCGACGCGAACTTGAAGGCGACGGCGCCGCGCGGCCGCCGGTTGACGTCGCCGAGCAACCCCTGGAGGTGGAGCGAGTCCACGTACACGACGAGCCCGTCGATCTCGTAGTCGAGGCCCGCGCGGAGCTCGCTCGAGTAGCGCCGGTAGAGCTTCACGACGTCCTCGACGTCGCCGTGCGCGGTCTGCGGCGTCGCGAAGCCGAGCTCGCGCAGCCACGCGAAGCGCGCCCGGCACGTCGGGATCTCGAGGTGCTCGGCGACGTCGTAGAACAGCACCGTGCAGTGCTCCGCCCCCTGGCCGTCGAACCGCTTGGCCGCGCCCGCGGCCATGTTGCGCGGGCTGGTGACGCCGGGGAAGTAGCGCTTCATGTCCGAGAGGCGGAGGATGATCTCGCCGCGCACGGACAGCCGTCCCCGCTCCCGGATCCGCGAGGGGACGCCCTTCATCCGCGCGACGTTCGCGGTGATCCGCTCGCCCCACTCGCCGTCGCCGCGGGTGATGGCGTCGACGAGCTTGCCGCCCTTGTAGATGACCTCGATGGAGATGCCGTCGAGCTTCTCCGCGACGAACAGGTCGTCCGCCACGCTCGCGCGGGCGGAGCTCGCCGGCTGCGCCGCGCCGTCGCCGTCGTGCCCGTCCTTCTCGAGGATCTCGTCGCACCGGGCGACCCAGGCCCGGAGCTCGTCCTCGGAGACGACCTTGTTGAGCGAGCCCATCGGGATCTCGTGCCGCGCCTTCTCCCACTCCGTGATGAGGGAGGCGGAGCCGACCCGAGCGAGCACCGGGTGCGTGGGATCCAGGGCGCGGAGCTCGTCCTCGAGGGCGTCGAACGCGGCGTCCGAGATCTCCGGGTGCCCTGCGTAGTAGCTCGCCCTGTATTTCTCGATGCGCTCGGCGAGCTCATCGATCCTGGCCTTGTGCTTCGGATCCGTCGCGAGCCCGCCCTGCAGCGGATTGCGCGCTCCGGCCTCGTCGTGGTGTGCCTGCGTCATCGCTTGCCTCGGCTCACTCGAGCTCCGCCTCGCCGGCGCGCCGGGCGGCGGCGAGGAGGTCCCCCATGCCCATCGCGAGCTCGGCCGGGAGCTCGTCGTCGCGGAACAACCGGACCTCGCGGATCTCGAGCGGGTTCTGGGGAGGGCGCGTGGGCGCGCCGATCCGGGCGGCGACGACGACCGTCACCGCGTGGAAACGGACGTCGCGATCGGGTCGCGAGTACACGCCCACGACCCGCCCGAGCTCGACCTCGGTGACGCCGGCCTCCTCGGCGAGCTCCCGCACGATGCTGTCGCGGAGCGTCTCGCCCCACTCCAGGGTTCCTCCTGGCAGCGCCCAGGTTCCGGTGTCGCTGCGGCGGATGAGCAGCCACCGGCCGTCGGCGGTCTGCGCGGCGGCGGCGATCCCGACGACGGGCCGCCGGAGCAACGCCCGCGCGACCTCCTTGGCCAGGGCGAGCACGGAGCGCGGCATCAACGAAAGGGGAGCGATTTCCATGAGAATTTTTGCGACGTGTCAGCAAAGCATAGAAGCGATCGGCGGCTACCGGGAGAGGGTTCCGTGCGACCTCGGCCGATCTCCTCGCACGGCCGTGAGCCGCGCGGCTCGGCTCGGCCCCGGGTGAGGGGCAGGCTACGCTCGCACCATCATGTCGTTCGTGGAGAGGGCGCTGCGCGCTCCTGTCGGATCGTACGGCCGCGTTGTCCGCCGTGGCGCGATGGCGTGGGGCGCCGCGCTCGCGCTCGCGTCGCTCCCGAGCTGCACCGAAGAGCGGCTCCCCCCGCCGCGCCCTGCTGCCGGCGCGTCGAGCGGCGCGGGCGCAGCGGGCGGCGCGCCGCCGGATGCGGGCGTCGACGAGGGGCCTCGGCCGTCGAACCTCTGCGAGTGCGTCGCCGCGTACGGCGGCGAGTCCGGGCCCTGCGGCGATTGCTTCAACGAGCATGCCTCGCGCGGCGCGCGCTGCGAGGCGCAGCTCTCGGCGTGCGACGCCGAGCCCGGTTGCAGGCCGATCAGCGTGTGCATCAAGGGCTGCGGTCCCGACAAGGCCTGCCAGGCGGCGTGCGTGTTCCCGGACGACGCGGGCGCCGCGCACCACGCATTCCAGCAGGTGCTCGCCTGCGTGTGCGCTGCGTGCGCCGCGAGGTGCGCCTACGACGATGCGCCGCTCGAGTGCGCCGAGCCGGGCGCCGGGGGCGCTGGCGCCGGCGGAGCTGCGGGCGCCGGCGGAGCTGTGGGCGCCGGCGGGGAAGCGGGCGCCGGTGGAGCTGCGGGCGCCGGTGGAGCTGCGGGCGCCGGCGGAGCTGCGGGCGCCGGCGGAGAAGCGGGCGGTAGCGGAGCGGCGGGCGCCGGCGGGGGAGCGCGTGCGTTCCGGGGACGAGGCCCCCGGTGAGCTCCGCGCTCTCGCTCGCGCGCGGCCCGCTCGGGCGCCTCGTGCGGTAGGCTTGCCGTATGCAGAAACCGGTGATCTGGGCGGCCCTTCAGCTCTCCAGCCAGGAGAACGTGAGCGACAACCTGGCGCGGATAGAGGCGCGCATCGCGGAGGCGGCGAGCCGTGGCGCGACGACGGTCGTGCTGCCCGAGAACTTCGCGTACATGGGCAACGAGGAGGGAAAGCGCCACATCGCGGAGGAGCTCGACGCCGGCGGCGGTCCCATCGCGCGCCGCCTCGCCGACGCGGCGCGGTCCGCTCGGGTGACCCTCGTGGCCGGCGGCTTCCCCGAGCGCGCGCCCGACGCGGCGAGGCCGTACAACACCTGCGCGGTCTTCGGCCCCGACGGCCGGCTCACCGCCCGCTACCGGAAGATCCACCTCTTCGACGTCGAGATCGCCGATGGCACGAAGTACCGCGAGTCGGCGTCGACGACCGCCGGCGATGCCCCCGTCGTGACCGAGATCGACGGCGTGAAGGTCGGGCTGTCGATCTGCTACGACGTCCGCTTCCCGGAGCTCTACCGCGCGCTCTCGTCGGCGGGCGCCGAGGCGATCGTCGTCCCCGCGGCGTTCACGCTGCTCACGGGCAAGGACCACTGGCTGGTCCTGCTCCGCGCGCGCGCCATCGAGGCCCAGGCGTACGTCGTGGCCGCAGCCCAGTGGGGCAAGCACCCCGGCGCGCGGGCGACGTTCGGAAAGTCGTGCGTGATCGATCCGTGGGGTGAGGTGATCGCTCAGGCGTCCGAAGGGGAGGGGATCGCGATGGCGATGCTCGATCCCGCCTATCTCGAGCGAGTCAGGGCGAATCTACCGTCGCTCAAGCACAGGCGACTCTGATCACGATGTCATGGGGGTAAGCACTTTGTCTCGCGTCGGGGCGTGGCGGTTCCGCTGCATCGCGAGGCCGACGTCTTGCGTCCGTTCACTCGGCCGAGGCGTCGCTCTCCTCCTCGCCGGCCGGGGGCATGGCGCCGCCGCGCTTCGACAGGAGGGCCCGGAGCTCCGCCGGCCGGCGGAAGCCGATGCGGCGGGCGACCTCCCCCTCGGTGAGCCCCTCGCGTAACAGCGCGCGGGCGCGCTCCGCGCGCACCTCGTCGTAGTAGACGTGGGGCGATAGCCCGAAGGCGGCACGGAAGAGCCGCGCGAAGTGAAACTCGGACAGATCGAGATCCAGCGCGACCTCGTAGGAACGGATCCTCTGGCCGCCTTCGGCGGCGCCGCGGATGCGGTCACGGCCGAGCAGGATGCGCTCCGAGGTGCTGCGCGGGAGGGGGCCCCCCGAGCGCGGCGGCGGGGTGGAGCGCGAGGCGACGGACGTCGGGAGCGCCGCCGACGCGCCGCTCGGGGTTGCGATGGGCGAGGCCGAGACCGACAGGGAGCGTGCGGCCGGCGTGCTGTGGGACGAGGAGGGTGCGATCGGAGTCGAGATGGGAAGCGCAGTCGTCACGAGTACCTCTCCAGCGGTGTAAGGGCGATGTGCCGCGGGCATCGCGGCCATCGGCGCGACGTATTGCAACCGGTAGGCCGCAAGCGGACGCAACGCTGCTGGCTCAGGTGAATCGGCGCCCCCAGCGCAGAACGCCGCGTTTCCTCGTCAACCTGCGCGCGATGTCATAGGGGGTGTGGCCCACCGTTCACGTGGCACAGTCGCCAGAGATCACCCGTGCCTGGCACAACGTGCCTGTGCGGCGCACGCCGCACGCACGCACGCCTCGGCGGTCGCACGCATCGCGACATCGTCGCGACGATCTCGTGACTGTCAGAGGATGAATGCGAGCGCGCGTCCGTGCATCCAATGACGCTCGCGCGCGCGCGCGGAGGCGCCGCGACCTCCGGGGCGCGGGGTCGACGTCACACGTCGATCTCGGCGTTCGGGGCGCGCTCCATGATGAAGCGGAAGCGCGCCTGCGCGTCCTTGCCCATCAGCTCGTTCAGGATGCGATCGGTCTCGATCTCTCCCTCGATCACGATGCGCAGCGCGCGTCGGCGGCGGATGTCGAGCGTCGTCGCCTTGAGATCCTCCGCGGGCATCTCGCCGAGTCCCTTGAAGCGAGAAATATCCGCCTTGGCTGTCTTGGGGAGCTTCGCGAGGACCCGGTCGCGCTCTGCGTCGTCGAGGGCCCAGTGCGTCTCCTTGCCGACGTCGATCCTGTAGAGCGGCGGCTGCGCGAGGAACACGTGCCCGCCGCGGAGCAGGCCGGGCAGGTGCCGGTAGAAGAACGTCAGCAGCAGCGTCGCGATGTGCTGGCCGTCGCTGTCGGCGTCCATCAGCAGAAAAATCCTGCCGTAGCGCAACTTGGACGCGTCGAAGTCCTTGCCGAACCCGCAGCCCAGCGCGCTCACGATGTCCTGGAGCTCCTTGTTGCCGAGCACCTTCGAGGTGGAGGCCTGCTCCGCGTTGAGCACCTTGCCGCGCAGCGGGAGGATCGCCTGCGTCCGGCGATCCCGGCCCTGCTTCGCGGAGCCGCCTGCGCTGTCGCCCTCGACGATGAAGAGCTCGCTCTCGCTGGGATCGGTCGAGGCGCAGTCGGCGAGCTTGCCCGGCAGGTTGAGCCGATGCGACACCGGCGTCTTGCGCAGGACCTGCTGGGTCGCCTCGCGCCGTGCCTCCCTGGCGCGCGCCGCCAGGATCGCCCGGGCCACGATCGACTCGCCCGCCGTGCCGTTGTGGAGCAGCCACTGCTCGAGCGCGGGCCGGACCATGCCCTCGACCGCCGGGCCTGCCTCGGGGTTGTTGAGCCGATCCTTCGTCTGCCCCTGGAACTGAGGCTCCTGGATGTAGATGGACAGGACGCCCACGATCCCCTCGCGGATGTCGTCGGCCGTCAGCGTCACGCCCTTCGGCTGGATCTTCTTCGCGTCCATGAAGGCGCGGACCGCCTTCACGATCGCGGTGCTGAAGCCGGACTCGTGCGCGCCGCCCGCGTGCGTGGGGATGCCGTTGACGTACGACTTCACGTAGTCGTCGGTCGACTCCGTCCACTGGAGCGCGGCCTCCAGCCGGATCTCGCCCTCGCGCGCGACGTAGAAGATGGACGGGTGCGTCACCGCCTTGCCGCGCTGGGCGACCAGCTTCGGCAGGAAGTCCGCGATGCCGTTCGGGTGAAGGAGCTCGATCGACTCCCCGGACGAGAGATCGCGGAACGCGATCGCGAGCCCTCCGTGCAGGTACGCCTTGGCCTCCAGGCGCTCGCGGATGGTCTCGGGATCGAACCGCCGGCCCTGCCCGAAGATCTCCGGATCCGGCCGGAAATGGACGCTCGTGCCGTGCTTGCGGGTGGGCGCGCCCTTCTTGAGCTTGCTGATCGGCGCGCCGCGCGAGAACGCCTGCTGGTGCTCGAAGCCGTCGCGCAGCACCCGAACCTCGACGAGCTCCGACAGCGCGTTGACGACGCTCGAGCCGACGCCGTGGAGGCCGCCCGAGACCTTGTAGCTGTCGCTCCCGAACTTCCCGCCGGCGTGCAGCGTGCAGAGGATGAGCTCGAGCGCGGGGCGCTTGTGCCGGGGGTGCACGTCGACGGGCATGCCGCGGCCGTCGTCGGTCACGGTCACGCCCTGGAGATCGGCGTCGAGCGTCACCTCGATCCGCTTCGCGTGCCCGTTGATCGCCTCGTCGACGGCGTTGTCGACGATCTCCCAGAGCAGGTGGTGATAGCCCCGGACGTCGGTGCCGCCGATGTACATGGCGGGGCGCTTGCGGACCGGCTCCAGCCCCTCGAGCACCTCGATGTCAGCGGCCGTGTAACGCGCGCCGGACGCGGCGCGGACGGGGGGATTCGTGGCGGCCATGTTCAGCTCACCTCCAGCGTCGGTACGACGACGGCCGGCGGCACCACGCGGACGAAGCGGTCGCGTCGCGCGACCGGCTCGCCCTGGGTGCCGCGCGGGCCGGCGATCTTGCTCGCGGCGATGTCGAGCGTCTTGCCCTTCTCCGTCTCGACCGTGAGCGCGTCGTTCGGCCTGAGGGCGAGCGCGGCGCCGACCAGGCGCTCGCCTTCGGCGACCCGCATGACGACCGAGCCCTTGCCCGGGCCGGAGAGCAGCGCGAGCTCCTCCACGGCCACGCTGAGCGCCCAGGCGTCGCTCGAGGCGCAGAGCACCCGATCGGCGCCGTCCACGGCGTGGACGAAGAGCACCTCGTCGCCCTCGTTCAGCTTGGCGAAGCGGCGCCCGGAGCGCGTCGACGGGTCGCGGTGCGGCCGCAGCGAGAACCGGAAGCCGAGGCCCCCGCGGGTGATCGCGAGCGCGAACGGCGGCTCCGGCTCGGCGGAGTCCGGCGTGGGCGCAGGGACGTCGAGCGCCCTCGGGTCGAAGGAGAGCATCGCGATCATCCGCTCGCCGTCCGCGAGCTTGAACAGCTTCTGCACGGGATCGCCGTAGCCGGTCGACTGCGGCACGTCGTGGATGCGGCACACGTAGCACGCGCCGAGGTTCGAGAAGAACGCGACCGTCGACCGCGTCGAGCCGGCGACCGCCGCGAGCACGCTGTCGCCCTCGCGGATGCGCGTCGAGGAGAGATCCTTCACCTCGCGCACCCGCTTCACCCAGCCCTGCGCCGAGAGGATGACGTTCGCGTCCTCGGCCACGATGAAATCTTCCGCCTGGTACTCGGGCTCGTCGATCGAGCCGACCACCTTCGTGCGGCGCTTCTCGCCGTAGGAGCCCTTGATCTCGACGAGCTCGTCGCGGACGATCGCCCAGCGCTTCGCGTCGCTCTTGAGCAGCCCCTCGATCCGCTTCGCCTCGGCGCGCTTCTCGGCGAGATCCTTCTGCACGAGCAGGATCTCGAGGCGCGCCAGCCGGTAGAGCTTGAGCTCGAGGATCGCGTCCGTCTGCTCCTCGCTCAGGGTGAAGCGCTTCATCAGCTTCTCGGCCGCGTCGGCCTTGCCCTCGCTCTTGCGGATGATCCGGATCACCTCGTCGAGCGCGTCGAAGATCTTCTCGAACCCCTCGAGGATCGTGATCCGCCGCCGCAGCTCGCCGAGCTCGAACTCGAGCCGCCGCGTCACCGTCGCGTAGCGGAAGTCGAGGAACTTCGTCAGGATCTCGTGCAGGCCGAGCCGCCGCGGCGCGGCGATCTCCGCGTTGTCGGTGGGCACGAGGCAGGTGAGGTTGACCTGCACGTTGATCGCGAGCGGCGTCTGTTTGTAGAGGTACGCCATCACGAGCTGCGCGTCGGCGCCGCGCTTGAGCTCCATCACGATGCGCACCTCGGCGGTCGACTCGTCGCGCACGTCCACGAGCGTCGGCAGCTTCTTCGAGAGGATGACCTCGGCGATCTTCTCGACGATGGCCTTCCGCTCGATCCCGTACGGGATCGAGGTGATCACGAGCTGCGGCGCGGCGCCGCGCTTGCCGTCGCCCTCCTCCAGCTGCCACTCGCCGCGGAGCTTCAGCGAGCCCTGGCCGGACGCGTAGACGGCCTCGAGCTCCTTCTTCGTCGCGTGCAGCTGGCCCCCCGTCGGGAAGTCGGGCCCCTTCACGTACGACAAGAGCCGCTGCGTGGTGAGCTCGCGGTTCTCGATCAGCGCGACGCACGCGTCGATGACCTCGCCCAGGTTGTGCGGCGGGATGCTCGTCGCCATCCCGACAGCGATCCCCTGCGAGCCGTTCACGAGCAGGTTCGGGAAGCGGGACGGGAGGACGATCGGCTCGAAGCGGGTGCCGTCGTAGTTCGGCCGGAAGTCCACGGTGCGCTGGCCGAGCTCGCTGAGCAGCTCCAGCGCGAGGGGGCGGAGCTTCGCCTCGGTGTAACGCATCGCCGCCGGAGCATCGCCGTCCACGGAGCCGAAGTTCCCGTGGCCGGCGATGAGCGGCGCCCGCATCACGAAGTCCTGCGCCAGCCGGACCATCGCGTCGTAGATCGCGACGTCGCCGTGCGGGTGGTACTTGCCCATCACGTCGCCGACGACGGCGGCGCTCTTCCGGTACTTCGCGTCCGGCCCGAGGTGCAGGTCGTGCAGCATCGCGTAGAGGATGCGGCGCTGCACCGGCTTCAGCCCGTCGCGCACGTCGGGGAGCGCGCGCGACGTGATGACGCTGAGCGCGTAGTTCAGGTACCGGCGCTGCGCCTCTTCGGCGAGCGAGGTGTCGGGCGCCGGGGGCGGCGGGGGCTCGCTGTCGCCGGGCCGGCCGCCACGGCGGCCCTTGCGAGGCGCCTCACCGTCGGACGGAAGGGAGGGGGTTCGAGACACGCGTTACTCCAGGGAGTGCGCGGGCACCGGGTTGAACAGGTGCTCCGATGTTCAGGTGAACGCTGGCGAGCCTCGGCAATTACCCAGGGGCTCGCGCTCGGTCAAGGCTGCCTCGCGGGAAATTCTGGCAGCGCGTGCTCGCCTGCGCTCGTGCGGCCCCTGGCATAGCGTCAGATCGCCGAGAGATCGACCCGCACGCAGGGGTCGCGGCGCGACCTGTCGGCGACGCCCTGTTTTCGGCGTCCACCCTTGAGACTCACGTCGCGCTGGGCTACGGGGTGGCGCCTTGTACGCGACAGGCACCCGTTCAATGCTTCGCCTCCCCGGCCGCTGGCTGCGGCTCGTCTGGCTCGGCCTCTTCCTGGTGTTCGTGGCGGCAGCGACGATGCGGCCCCGGCTCGCGGCAGCTCAGGTGCCCGGAGGAGCTCCGGGCGCGCAGCCGCCCGGGGGGAGCGCCACACCGTCTCCCGCCCCGGCCGGCGCCGCTCAGCCGTCCGCTCCGGCCAACGCGACCCCGGCCAATGCGACCGGGGGGGCCCAGCCTGGCGCCGGTACACCTGCACAGGGGGCCGCTGACACGGCCGAGCCGACGCTCGACGTGGCGCCCACGGAGGCCGAGCTCGCCCGTGGCCAGCCGGTGGTCCAGGTCACGGTCGCTGGCAACCGGCGCGTCTCGACCGAGGACGTGCTCGTCTACCTGGGGCAGACGCGCGTCGGCAAGCCGTTCACCCCGGAGGGGCTGGCGCGCGATGTGCGCGAGCTCTGGGACTCCGGCCTGTTCGATGACGTCGAGGTCGACCTCACCCGCCGCGACGACGGGGTGAGCCTGCGGGTGCTCGTCCGGGAGCGTCCGAGCATCAAGGCCATCGAGTTCTCCGGCAACAACGAGATCGACAGCGAGGACCTCACCGAGGCGCTCTCGGTCGAGATCAAGACCGGCACGATCCTGAGCTACGCGGCCGTGCGCCGCGGCGTGCAGAAGCTCCGCGACAAGTACGCCGAGGAGGGCTACTTCCTCGCCGAGGTCAGCTACGAGGTCAAACCGGAGCGCGAGAACCAGGTCACCCTCAAGTTCACCATCAAGGAGCACGCGCCCGTCACCGTCCGGCGCATCACCTTCATCGGCAACCACAACATCCCGGACGAGGAGCTCCGGGAGGTCATGCTCACGGGGAACGGGGGCTTCTTCGCCTTCGGCACGGGCGGTCCGTTCCGCCAGGACGCGTTCGAGCGCGACGTCCTCGTCATCAACGCCCTCTACTACGATCGCGGCTTCCTCGCGGTGCAGGTCGCGACCCCCCGGGTGATGCTCACGCCCGATCGCACGGGCATCGAGGTCACGCTGACGATCAACGAGGGGCCGCGCTTCCGCATCCGCTCGCTCCGCGTGTACGAGCGGGACGCCGACGGCCGCGAGATCGAGCCGCTCGGCGGGCGCCGGGCGCTGCGCGAGATGGTGCGGGCCAAGCCGGGCGATTGGTTCAACCGCGCCGAGCTGGCGAAGGATCTCAGCGCGATCCAGACGCTGTACCGCGACGCCGGCTACGCCAACGTCGAGGCCGTGCCCGAGACCCAGCCCGATCCGGACCGGCGGGAGGTCGACATCTCCGTCGGCATCCGCAGAAACCAGCTCGTCTACTTCGGGCGCATCGAGGTCCGCGGCAACACCAAGACGCGGGACAAGGTGATCCGCCGCGAGATGGAGGTGGAGGAGCGGCAGCTCTTCAGCGAGACGAAGCTCGAGCGGTCGAAGCAGCGGATCACGGCGCTCGGCTACTTCGAGCGGGTCGACATCTCCACCGAGCAGGGCGAGGACGACCAGCACATCAACGTCAACGTCGACATCGGCGAGAAGCCGACGGGCACCTTCCAGATCGGCGCCGGCTTCTCGAGCGTCGAGAGCTTCATCGCGACGGCGCAGGTCCAGCAGGCGAACCTGCTCGGGAGCGGCCAGTCGCTCTCCCTTCAGGCGCAGATCTCGGGCCTGCGGCGCCTCGTCGACATCCGCTTCTTCGAGCCGTACCTGTTCGACAGCCCGTTCTCCGCGGCGGTGAGCGTCTACAACCAGCTGCGGGCCTACAAGGAGTTCTCGCAGACCTCCACGGGCGGCTCGATCACGATCGGCTACCCGCTCATCGAGCCGGAGCTCCGCGCGCAGCTGACGTACACGCTGGAGAACGACGAGATCTCGTCGTCCACGACGACCGGCCTCGGCACGGCGGACCCGCGGTCCACGTTCCAGCGGCTCCCGCTCTACAACCTCTTCAACGACGGCATCACGTCCAGCATCCGCCCGGCGCTCACCTACGACACGCGCAACAACCAGCTCTTCCCGACGTCGGGCATCTACCTGCAGGGCTCGGTGGAGCTCGCCCACAGCGCGCTCGGCAGCCAGAACGAGTTCCTGCGGTATCGCGCCACGGGTCGGTTCTACTACCCGATCACGGACAGCCTGGTCCTCAAGCTGAACACCGAGGCCGGCATGGTGACGAGCCCGAACCCGGAAGGCGTGCCGATCTTCGCCCGCTTCTTCCTGGGCGGCATCCTCGACGTGCGCGGCTTCGAGATCCGGGACATCGGCCCTCGCCTCCCGCTCCGCGAGTCGCTCGATCCGAACTCCGCGCCGATCGCGAACGGCGCGAACATCGGCGGCAACCTGATGTACTACCAGAACCTCGAGCTGGAGTTCCCGCTCATCGAGGCGGTGCAGATCAAGGGCGTGGTGTTCACCGATCTCGGCAACGCGTGGAACCTGGAGAAGCTCTACTGCAACGCCGCCCCCGCTTCGCCGCACGACGTCACGAACCCGTGCTTCTCGCTCGAGCGCCTGCTCGATGTCCGCACGTCGTGGGGGTTCGGCTTCCGGTGGTTCTCCCCGCTCGGACCGCTGCGCTTCGAGTGGGGCTTCCCGTTCAAGCGGTTGCCCTACGAAGAGACGTACAAGTTCGAGTTCAACATCGGCAACTTCTTCTGAGTCGCCGGTCGGCGGGCGCAGCAGGGACGTGCGCACCGCCCGGCGGCGCGCCCGCTGGCACGGAGGCGCGCGCTGCCCGCGGCGCGTGCGCCGCGGCCTCCTCGCGCGCTGGCAGGCGGACCCTGCCCCGGAGCGTCCCGGATGGCGCGCTGCGTGCGGCACGCCCGCGGCGCCGGCGCCGGACGCGGAGCGAATCGCGGTAAAGTACGGGGGCAGCGGGTTGCCCGGCGGGGGCGCGGCTGTTAGGTGGAAAGCTATGCGCCCGGAGCACAGCTCAATGGGGTTCCCCAAGCCAGGCAAGGCCTTGCTGGGGATGATGATCGCGGTCGGCTGTATCTGGGTGATGTTCACCCTGGGGCTGAACTGGGGAGGCGCCGGGGAAGGCGTGCTCGAGCCGTTCCTCGGCATCGGCGATCGCATCCTCCACGGCCAGGTGTGGCGGCTGCTCACCGCGCCGCTCATCCACAGCCCGAGCGACCCGTGGCACTTCATCACGACGCTGCTCGGCCTGTACTTCCTCGGCACCTCGCTCGAAGAGCGCTGGGGCCCCGGTCGCATGGTGGCGTTCCTGTTCGGCTCCGCGGCCTTCGCGTTCGCGCTCCAGGTGGCGATCGGCGCGCTCTTCCCGAGGGTGGCCTCGCCCGTGTTTTACGGCGGGCTCGGCATGATCGAGGCCGTCGCCGTCGCGTGGGCGCTCGCGCACCGGCACGCCACGGTCCGCCTCTTCTTCGTCCTGCCGGTGACGGGCACCATGCTGCTCGTCTTCATCTTCGGCCTCTCGGTGCTCAACGTCATCGCCATGCGCGCCCCCCCCGAGGGGCTGATCACGCCGTTCGGCGGCATGCTGGCGGGCTACCTCTTCGGCGATTTCTCCCCGCTCCGCCGCTTCTACCTGCGGATGCGCTTCCGGCAGCTGCAGGCGCAGTCCGCCGCGCTCCGCCGCGTCCCCGCGGCGCGCGGCCGCTCCGGCGGCGTCCCGCTCCGGGTCATCCCCGGCGGCCAGAAGGACCCGCCGAAGGACAAGCGCTACCTCAACTGAAGCGCGACGATCGCTACGTGAGCTGAAGCCGTCGCGGCGCGCCCCTCACGCCCCCGGAGCGCGCTCGCCCGCGGTCAGGGCGCGGAGCACCGGCGGAGCTCGTCGAGCGTCTTCGCGCGCGTGAGGCAGTCGACCTCGCCCGGATCCACCTCGCTCCCGGCGAGCTCCCGTTTGCAATCGGACGTCCACTCCGACGAGAGCCGCTCGCCCTCGCTCGCGATCACCACCGCGGCTTTCCCCGAGCTCCCCGGCTCCGCCGGTCCCGATCGCTTGGCCTCCGCCGCCCACGCGGCGCGCATGGCCTCGCCGATCCTGCGGCAGTCGTCCTCGGAGAGGGTCTTGCCGCAGCCGCCGCCGACGAGCGCGCCCGCGAGCACGAGGAGGGCCCGAGCGGCGCGCCGTGCGCCGAGGGGGCTCCCCCCCGCGCGGGCGCGCGGCTCGCCGGGGAGAGGCAGGCCGCGCGGCGCGCGCGCGGCGGCTACCTTCGGTTGCCGAGCAGGGCAGCCCACGGACTAGCTGTCGATGAAGCTCTTCAGCTGCTTCGACCGGCTGGGGTGCCGGAGCTTGCGGAGCGCCTTGGCCTCGATCTGACGGATGCGCTCGCGGGTGACCTCGAAGTCCTGACCGACCTCCTCGAGGGTGTGATCGCTCTTCTCGCCGATGCCGAAGCGCATCCGGAGCACCTTCTCCTCGCGCGGCGTCAGCGTCTTCAGGACCTTACGGGTCTGCTCGGCGAGGTTCATGTTGATCACCGCCTCTGCCGGCGAGATCACGCTCTTGTCCTCGATGAAGTCGCCGAGGTGCGAGTCCTCCTCCTCGCCGATCGGGGTCTCGAGCGAGATCGGCTCCTTCGCGATCTTCAGGACCTTCCGCACCTTGTCGAGCGGGAGCTCCATCTTCTCGGCGATCTCCTCGGGGGTCGGCTCGCGGCCGTACTCCTGCACGAGGTAGCGCGAGGTGCGGATGAGCTTGTTGATCGTCTCGATCATGTGGACCGGGATGCGGATCGTCCGCGCCTGGTCCGCGATCGCGCGGGTGATCGCCTGCCGGATCCACCACGTTGCGTAGGTCGAGAACTTGTAGCCGCGCTTGTACTCGAACTTGTCGACGGCCTTCATGAGGCCGATGTTGCCCTCCTGGATGAGGTCCAGGAACTGGAGGCCGCGGTTCGTGTACTTTTTCGCGATGGAGACGACGAGGCGGAGGTTCGCCTCGACCAGCTCCGCCTTCGCGCGCTCCGCCATCCGCTCGCCTTCGCGGATGTTCTCGTAGGTCTCGCGGATCGCCGCGACGTCGATGTTGAGCTCCTCCTCGACCTTCTTCAGGCCCTTCTGGGCGTTCTTGATGGTCGACTCGAAGTCGTTGAGCTCCTCGCGGTTGACGTTGAGCTTCTTGGCGAGGCGGCCCTCGAGGGCGCGGTTGCCCTTCACCTTGATGAGCTCGCGCTTGAGCTCGCCCTTCGAGAGCCCCGTGCGGCGCTCCAGCTCGGTCGCGCCGGCCTCCGCCTTCTCGACCTTCGAGATGAGGCTCTTCAGCTTCTGGACGATCTTGTCGATCGTCCGCTTGTTGAGGCGCATCTCCTCGAGCGTCGTCACGAGCTCGGCCGTCGCCTGCGTCACCTCGACGTCGATCTGCTTGCGGCGGACCTCGGTCTTGACGTCTTTGCGCTCCTCGAGGAGCTCCGCCTTCTTCTTGTCGACGCGCTTCACCTTGTCGATGAGGCGGATGATGCGCCGGTCGGCCTCCTCCTCGTCGAACTCCTGGTCGTCGTTCTCGGCGTCCTTGATGAGCTCCTTCACCCGGATCTTGTGCTTCCGGAGCTTCTCGCCGAGATCGATGATCTCGCGGACGGCGATGGGGGAGTCGAGGATCGCGGCGTTGACCTTCTGCTCGCCGATCTCGATCCGCTTCGCGATCTCGACCTCGCCCTCGCGGGTGAGCAGCGAGACGCTGCCCATCTTGCGGAGGTACATCCGGACGGGATCGTTCGACTTCGAGTAGTAGTCGACGTCCTCTTCCTCGCGGTCGGGCGTGACGACGAGCTTCTTCTCGCCCGCCTCCTCGTCGGCGATGCGCTTCGGCGCGATCTTCACCTGGGTCGCGCCGTCGACGATCTCGATGTCCTCGTCGCCGAGGGCGCCCACCACGTCGTCGAGCTGATCGGGCGCGACGTCCGCGGGGAGCGCGTCGTTCACCTCGTCGTAGGTGAGAAAGCCTTTGCTCTTGCCGGTCTCGACGAGCTTCTCCAGGGTCTTCCGGTCCTTCTCGGACCGCTCGGCTCGGATGCCCGCGTCTCCTTTGTTGCTAGGGCGTGCCCCTCCCTCGGCGTGCCCGCGTGTCGAAGCGTGCCGCGCGCCGTTGAGCGCGCCGCCCCCCGCCGCCCTCGCGACCCCGCCTGCCCGACCGGAAGATTGCTTGGCCTTGCTCGCCATTACCTCATGCTCCACTTACGGCGACCAGCTCGCCGCGACCGACAAGACACACCAAATGATTCCGACAAACTCTAGGGATCACGCACGTCGGGCCGCCACGTAGGGGCGACACGGAACGCATCAAGGAAGACCGAGCCCCCCCGCTCTTCGCTGGAATAGATCACGCAGCAACGCGTTTTCAGCATCGGCGTCGACCGCGCTCTTCTGGAGCTGGCTCATGACGGCTGCCTTCTGTCGCGCCAGGGCCTGCCTGCTCAACTTTTGTGAATTCTCCAAGAGCGTCGCCTTGGCCGTTGAGGCCGCTTCGAAGACAGGCGAGACCAGCCGTCCAGCCGCGAATGAATGGATCGGAGCCGGGACTTGCGCAAGAAATTCGCCGGCGGCAAGTCCCATTTCAAATGTGAAATTTTGACGCGCTGTGACAATTGCAAGGGCGACCTCGCCCTCGAGGCATTCCAGCGCGTTCTGCACCTCGTCGTCGGCCAGGAGCTCGGGAAAATCCAGGATCGAGCCGAGGATCTCGAGGCTGACCTCCTGGACCTGCGCGCGTGAGCGCGCGCGCTCCCACGTCTCGGTCGTCTGTCCGGAGGGGGTCACCTCGCGGCTGGGCTGGCTCCGCGGCCGGGAGAGCGACTCCTCGACGACGCGCTCGAGCTGCCGGAGGTCGTCGGGCGAGCGGCCGCCGATCACGAGCTTCGAGGAGACGCGATCGGCGTAGAGCTTCGCCATCATCCTGAGGTTCGGATCGTCCTCCTCGGCGAGCAGCGCGGCGACGGCGCGCACGCGGGCGAGCTGCTCGGGAAGCGACGAGCCGCCGAAGCTGTCGCCGTCGAGCGCCTCGTCGATGAGGTGCTCGAGCAGGCCGCGCGCGCCCTTGAGGATGCGAGCGACGGCGTCGGGGCCGTGCTTGCGCGCGAGGTCGTCGGGATCGACGCCCGCCGGCAGCACGGCGACGCGCGCGCTGAGGCCCGCCTCGCGGCACGGGGAGCGCGCCGCGCGCGTGGCCTTCTTGCCGGCCGCGTCGCCGTCGAAGAGCAGGGTGACCGCGGGCGCGAAGCGCTTGACGAGCTTCGCTTGCCCGGGCGTGAACGCGGTCCCGAGCGGGGCGATCGCGTGGCCGATGCCGCGCGCGTGGAGGGCGACGACGTCGAAGTTGCCCTCCACGAGCACCGCCTCGCCGCGCTGCCGGATCGCCTGGCGCGCCTGGTAGAGCCCGAAGAGGTGCTCTCCCTTCGTGTAGATCGGCGACTCGGGGCTGTTGATGTACTTCGCCGGCGCGCCGTCGGCCTGCGGCGCAGGGCCGCTGATGCCGAGCGACGAGAGCTCGGCGGGGCTCGGGTCGGGCAAGGCGCGCCCGCTGAACGCGATCACCCGGCCCATGACGTCGGTCACGGCGAACATGAGCCGGTGGCGGAAGCGGTCGTAATGGCCGCTCCCCGACGAGCGCGGCACGAGGAGCCCGACGCGCTCGGCGAGGACCGGGGAGACGCCTTGCTGCCGCAGATAGGTGGCGAGCGCGTCCCAGCCGAACGGGGCGTAGCCGATCCGGAACGCCTGGAGGGCCTCGGAGATCGGATCGACGCCGCCATCGCCGTCGCGGAGGGGCAGACCGCGTCGCTCTAGCTCCTCGTGGGCGTAGCGCGCGAGCGGGTGGGGGCCGCTGCCCGGGCCGCCGCGGAGGCTGTGCTCGAAGAACGTCGCGGCGAGGTGGTTGACGGCGTAGAGGTCGTCCTTCGACCTGCGCGCCGCCTGCGCCTCGCGCCGCTCGGCCTCGGTCATCGACTCCGCCACCTCGATGCCGGCGCGCTCGGCGAGCGCGCGCACCGCCTCGGCGAACGTCCGGCCCTCGAGCTTCATCACGAAGTCGATGGCGCTGCCGGTCTCCTTGCAGCCGAAGCAGTGATAAAACCCGCGGTTCGGGTTCACGTGGAAGCTGGGCGTCTTCTCCTTGTGGAACGGGCAGAGCCCGGTGAAGGAGACCCCGCGGCGCGTGAGGCGCACGCTTTCGCCGATGAGCGCTACGAGATCCGTGCGCTCTTTCACGAGCGCGATCGTCTCCGGAGAGATCATGGGCTGCCTTGAGGGCCCCGTGCGCGCGAGGCCCGCAGAACATCACGGGTGGACCCAGACAGCGTGGCGCGGTTCGCGCCAGCGCCTCGGCGGTGCGGATAGCTCGCGAAGCGGGAGATCCCCCAGCCCCTCGCGGCTTGTGTGAAGAACAGTGTCCTGTGCGGCGGCCGCACGCGCAAGGCGGTAGCCGCCAGGTACGTCACTTCGGATCGGGGAACGGAGAGCCGGGCCTCTTGTGGTCCGTGAGGCTCTCGTCGGGCTGGGAGGCCTCGACCATCTCCTCGACCGACGGCGCCTCGGCGTGATCGACGAGGAACCGCGTGTCCTCGCGGACCATCGGGGGGGGCGGGTCGCCGATGAGCTCGAGCTCGGTGGCGAGCCACTGCTCCTCTTCGATGAGCTCACGACGGCGCGGATCAGTCAGGTCGCCTTGCCAGTGGTCGAGCTCTGCATCGACCTCCTTCAGCCGGCGGCGCACCCGCACGACGTCGACGTCGTCCTTCATGGCGAAGCGCTCGGTGAGCAGCAGCGCGGTATCGTTGGCGACCTCGACGAATCCGTGATGGACGGCCAGGCGATGCTCCTGGCCGTTCTGGTGGTACGTCACCAGACCGGTTCGGAGGGCGGCGAGCAGGGGCAGGTGGCCCGGGAGCACGCCGAACTCGCCGGCGACGCTCGGCGCGGTGACGTCCGTGACCTGCTCGCGCAGGGCGACGCCGGTCGGCGTCACGATCTCGAGGAGGATGGTGTCAGCCATGGCCGCGTCAGGCCGCCCCGCGCACGAGGCCGGAGGTGGAGTCCATCGCGATGGTGCGCACCGTCGACTCTCCGAGGTGCTGGGCGACCTCGAGCACGAGGTTGTCGGGCTCGGCCGAGATGCTCGGGTTGCTCAGCTTGAGCGCGTTCAGAATCTTGGGTAGCTGGCCCGACGGAAAATCGACGTCGACGACCGGTCCGATGACCTGGGTGATCTTTCCAACAACCATGTAGCGGGAGCCCTCCTCGTACGAGCTTTGACGAGTCGCGCGGCCCACTAGCACGGGCCTGCGCGTCCGACTAGTGGCCGCATACCAGAAATCCCGCGGCGCTTCTCACGGATGTCTCGAGGCGGAGCGCGTGCGGCGCGAGGCCTTGTTTTCCTGGGGCGTGGCCCCATAACTCATGATCGCCGCTCCGCAGAGCGGCGCCCGAGCGCGGCGGCGGTCAGCGGCCCCTTGCGGCGGCGATCCGCGCGAACGCTTCGACGCTGAGCGTCTCGCCGCGCGCGTCGAGCGAGATGCCGGCGTCCTTCGCGTGGCGCTCGAGCTCCTCGGACGACCAGCCGTAGAGGTTCTTCCAGGCGTTCCGGAGCGTCTTGCGACGGGCCGAGAAGGCGGCGCGCACGGCGGCGCGGAAGGCGTCGGTCTCGTCGGCGCGCCTCGGGCGCCACGGCGTCAGGACCACGACGGCGGAGTCGACCTCGGGCCTCGGGTAGAACGCGCCGGCCCGCGCGACGAGCAGGCGGCGCACGTCGAACGCGGCCTGCACGAAGACCGAGAGCGCGCCGTAGTCGCCGCTGCCGGGGGCGGCGATGAGGCGCTCCGCCACCTCGAGCTGCACCATGAACACCGCGCGATCGATCTGGTCCGCGATCGTGGTCGCCTGCTCGAGGAGCCGGCCCGTGAGCTGGTACGGGAGGTTCCCGGCCACCGCGTGCGGCCGCGGACGGCCGGCGAGCGACGCGACCCAGTCGACCTGCGCGGCGTCGGCCTCGAGCAGCGTCAGCCGGCCGCCCTCGATCGGACCGGCGAGCTGCTCGCGGAGGATCGGGACGAGGTCGCGATCGCGCTCGATCGCGACGACGTGCGCCGCGCGATCGAGGAGCGGCCGCGTGAGCGCGCCGAGCCCCGCCCCGATCTCGATCACCGCGCCGCCCGTGGGCGTCGTGGCGGCCTCGGCGATCCGGCGCGCCGCCTCGACGTCGACGAGGAAGTTCTGCCCGAACCCCTTCTTCGGGGCGAGGCCGCGCGCGCGGAGCAGCTCTGCGATGGACATCGTTCGTTCTCAGGTCTGCGGTGGAGGCGTCCCGCCGTGGGGCGCGGCCGCGGTTGGGCTCGGCGCGGCCGCGGTGGTCGGGCGAAGCCGCACCACGCGCACGCCGGCCTTTCGGAGCGCCGCCTCGCGGCGGGTCTGCGCCACCCGCGCGCGGATGAGCACGGCCTCGGCCGCGATCGGCGCGAGCTCCTGGAACGCCTTGTCTGCCGGCGTCGGGCTCCGCTGCTCGTCGTCCGCCTCGCTCTCCTGCGGCCGCGGAGGCTCCCAGGGAGGAGCGAGCCCCGGCTCGAGGTCGGGGAGCGTCCACATCACGTGGACCGCCCTGCGCGAGAGCCGTCGCGCGGCCTCCGAGAGCCGGCCCAGCTGCGCGTCGGCGGGCGGCGGCGCGAGGACGTAGACCATGCTCGCGCGCGGCTTGCTGCGCGCGATGTGCGTGAGCGACTCCGCGACGCTCACGGCGGGATCGCGCCGATCCGGCTCGGACCGCGCGGGCGACTCGATGCCGTAGCTCGCGAGGTAGCGGCGCAGCGTGCGCTCGCGCTGCGAGCGCCCGAGCGGCGCCGGCGCCGAGAACGGCGCGCGCGAGCGCATCGACTCGGCGCGGGCGGCCAGCCGGTCGAGGTCGCCGCGGCGGAGATCGTCGAGGCCTCGCGCGTCGAGCGGCCTGAGGTGCTCGAGGACGCGCGCCGCGACGTCCGTCTCGTCGAGCTCGCTGCGATCCGCGTCGTACGTGCCGCACCCGACGGTGAGCGCGTGCGCGATCTTCTGGCCGTGCCCGGGGCCGTGGTCGGGCGCGATCGTCACGCGAGGGCCGGGCGCCAGGATGATGAGCCCGACGCGGTCGCCGCGGCCGAGGTGCCGTGTGGCGATGGCCGAGGCCTCGTCGATCATGAGGTCGAGCGGCGCGCGGCCGAGCGGCCCCGCCCAGAGCTCCACGGCCGCGTCGACGAGGATCCAGACCACATCCCGCTCCTCGCGCTCGAACTCGCGCACGAGCAGCGTGCCCCGGCGCGCGCTCGCCTTCCACGCGATCTTCCGGAAGGGATCCCCCGGCTGGTGCTCTCGCAGCTCGCGGAGGTCGTCCCCCTCGCCGCGCACGCGCCCGGGCTTGCCGGAGGCCGCGAGCAGGTGGCTGCGCCCGCCGCGCGGCTGCGTCAGGTACGGCATGAAGGGGCGCGGCAGGACCTCGATCCCGTAGGGGTTCGCGAAGGTCAGGGGCACCTCGAAGAGGCCCGGGGCGCCGTGCACCTCGAGCGCGAGCCCGTGGAGCCCATGCTGGCCGACGCGCGGCGTGCGCACGACGACCTTCACCTTGAGGCGCCCCGAGGCGGAGACCTCTCCACGGCTCGGCTCGATGCGGACGTCCAGCTGCGACGAGGCGATCGCGCGCAGCTTGACGTAGCGGGCCGCGAGCGTGTCGCGGTTCCGCACCTCGGCCTCGATCTCCACGGTGCCGCCGCGCGCGGACCGGAGGACGCGCCGCGAGCCGCCCCAGAGCATCTCGAACCCGGCCGCGCGGATGCGCGCCACCGACACGAGCGTCACGGCGCGTGCGAGCGCGATCGCGACGAGGATCGCCCCGCCCCAGCCGACGATCGCCGGCTCGCGCGCGATGAGCCCTGCGCCCATGACCGCGACGCCGGCGATGGCCAGGTGGGCGGCGGTGCGCGTGGGGTAGAGCTGCATGGGGAGCTACGCCGGCCGCGCCGCGCGGCGGTAGCCCACGCGCTGCACCGCCTCTTCGACGACCGCGTCGCGCGCCTTCGGATCCGCGTCCGCGTCCGGCACGAGCACAAGGCGGTGCGCGAGCGTCGCGGGCGCCATGCCGCGCACGTCGTCCGGCGTCACGAACGGACGCCCGCCGATCACCGCCGCCGCCTTGGCCGCCTGGATCAGCGCGAGCGTGGCGCGCGGCGACGCGCCGAGCAGCACGCGGGGGTGCGTCCGCGTGAACCCCGTGAGGTTGACCGCGTACTCGTACAGGTCCTCCTCGACGTGGATCCGCCGCGCGACGCCCTGGAGCATGAGGAGGTCCTGGACGGCGAGCGTCGCCCGCGCCCGCGGCGGCTCGACGTTGTGCGCGCGGAGCATCGCCACCTCGTCCTTGTGCTGCGGATAGCCGAGGCTCACGCGGATGAGGAACCTGTCGATCTGCGCCTCCGGAAGCGGGTAGGTCCCCTCGAGGTCGATCGGGTTCTGCGTCGCCAGCACCATGAAGGGCGACGGCAGCTCGAAGCGATCGCCCTCGATCGTCACCTGCCGCTCCTGCATGGCCTCGAGGAGGGCGGACTGGGTCTTCGCCGGGGCGCGGTTGATCTCGTCGGCGAGCACGAGGTTCGCGAAGATCGGGCCGGGGCGCAGCGTGAAGGTCCCCTCCTTGGGCGACAGGACGTAGGTCCCGGTGATGTCGGCGGGCAGGAGGTCGGGCGTGAACTGGATCCGCCGGACGGACGCGCCCAGCGCGGCCGCGAACGCCTTGACAAGCGTGGTCTTCGCGACGCCGGGGACGCCCTCCAGCAGCACGTGTCCCTGCGCGAGCAGGGCGGTGAGCATGAGATCGATCGCGCGCGGCGATCCGATGTAAACGCGCGTGATCTCCCGCCGGACCGCCTCGATCCGCTCCCTGGCAGCGGAGATTTCGTCGACGGCGACGGCCTGAACCTGGTTCATCGAGCGCCTTTGTCAGAGGGTGGTGTTGCGGGCTTCGCTTCCGCGGATGAGGGCCGCGCCTCGGGGGACGCGGTCAAGGGGGCGGAGGGCGCGCCGGGGTGAGGTCCCCGCGGCGGCTTCCGGCCGTCGGCGCCGCAGGCGGCGAGGACGCTCCGCACGACGTCGGCGGCGTGCAGGAGCGCGGGCCGGGACACGTTCGCCGGCTTCCCGGCGACGACGGACGCTTCGACTCGGTACATGGTGCCCAGTACCTCCTTGAATGCCGAGAGGGTCCGCTCGTCAAGAGCTCCCTCTCGGGCCACGAGCCGGGCGACCGCCTCCTGCGGCGGGGTTGTCTCGAGGCCGAACCGCACGGACAGGGCCTCGAACAGGGCGCTCTTCAGCTCGAGGAAGGCGAGCCCGCGCGGGGACGAGGGGGCGGCGAGGACGGCGAAGCGCCCGGCGGCGCCCCCCTGCGCGACGAGCGGCGTGGGGCGGGCGTACCGAGGGAGCGGGCCCCGGTAGGGCCGCGCCGAGGCGCGCGCGGTCCAGATCGCGAGGGCGAGGCCGGCGAGCGCGGCGAGGGCGAGGAGGGCGCCGCCGGGGAGCCCGTCGCGGCGGGCGTCCTCGACGGCGGACGCGAGCGCCTTGAGCTGCGCGTCGAAGTCCTTGCGGAGCGACGTCTCTCCGCCGAACGAGCTCTCCTCGTCGAACCGGTTCGCGACGATGTAGAGCCGACCTCGGTGCGGCTGAGCTCCATCCTCGTCGACCAGGTAGCGGGTCAGGCCCGAGGCGAAGGCGCGGTTGCCCGGGTACCGGAGCATCATGTTCATCAGCGCGGACGGGTCGCCCATCGCGAAGAGCCGGCCCTTGCCGACCTGCCCGGCGACGGCGACGATCACGTCCGGCTCGCTGAGGGCGCGGATCCGCAGCACGGGCGAGAGGTTCGGGTGCCGGAGGCCGGTCGCGTGGTTCGTGACGAGCCGATCGACGTGGCTGACGACCGGGTGCCGGCCGACCGAGTGGCCCCCGACGGTGTCGGCGACGGGCTCCGCGATGGCGAGGGCGGCGCGGTTCCGGAGCGCGGCGAGCGGCCGGGTCGGCGTCGGGATGCGCTCGATCTGGAACCGCCGGAGCGTGTCGTCGCCGCGGCCGAAGTCGTCGACGATCGCGAGCCGCCCGCCGGCCTTCATGAACGAGGTCGTCTCGTCCGCGTCGAGCGACTGCATCGGATGGAGCACGAGGATGCCGTCCTCCGGGCCGATCTGGCTCCAGTCGAGCACAGCGACGGGGTGGACCCTGGCGACGCCGAGCTCCGCGCGCGCGATCTCGAGGAACTCCGAGCACCCCTCCCAGCTCGTGTCGTTCACGTCGAAGGCCGCGCTCGCTGTTCGAGCGGACGCGAGCAGTGCGATCAGGGCGACGAGCGCCACGAGCGCGGCCCGAAGGGAGCAGGATGTCGCCCGCCGACGCACTGGCCGACGCACCGAGAGATGCCTGCGATCCCTGTGAAATTCGAAGGATGCGTGCGCAAGCCACGCGCCGTGCCGCGTCATGAGCGCCGCGAACATACCACTGTCGGCCCGAGCGATAACCTTGACCCGCCATCCCACATTGCTAGATTCGCTTCTAAGAGCGGGGTGCTTTCTCCCAGACCTCGTTCCACCAAGTCGGCCGAGCACTCTACGAGGTGGAGGGGTTAGTCGATGCTTCCTCCGTTCATCATCGAGCAAATACGGCAGCGCGAAGAAGAGAAGGATCGGTCGCGAAGAGAAGAAATTCGACCGCGCCTCGAGCTGCCGATCGAACGCTACCCCGCACCTCGTCGTCTTCCCGACACGGAAGAGGACGATCCCAACCGGGGCGTCATCATCCTCGACCTGGGCTGACGCCACGTACGGCACGCCCCTCCGCGATCACCGTGGAGATGCCGTCCCAGCGGCTGAGTCCGCGGGACGCCCCCCCGAGCCCGCTCCGCTTTCCCCGCAAATCCCGAAACACCGGCGTCCACGCATCCTCCGATGCGTGCGCGTGACGCTCGGTTTCTCGTCTGACCCGAGCTCGTCCGGCGAGGACGGGATCACCGCAGTCCCGGCCCGCGTGCGCGCGGCACCCGTGCGCGGCACAGCGACGGGCGGTGCGGGGCTGAAAAGTTGACCGATGTGGGGCTTGCCACGCGTGTGCGGGGTTGACCCGAGGCAGGATCTTCGCCTAGGTTGCGCCCCCACTTCTGGCGCCGGGCACTGAACGAGCTACGCTCCGGCGCCTCAGAGCAGGCCGTGCGCAACGTGAGCACGGGCTCTTCCATTCGATCGAGGTTCTACAGATGGCCGTTCATATTCGCCTCGCCCGCGCGGGCACCAAGAAGACGCCCTTCTACCGCATCGTCGTCGCCGATCAGCGCAGCCCGCGCGGCGGCAGGTTCATCGAGCGGCTGGGCACGTACGACCCGCGCAGGACCGAGATTCGCCTCGACGTGCCCCGCGTGAGGCACTGGATCTCGAACGGCGCCCAGCCGACGCACACGGTGGCGCTGCTCCTGAAGCACCCTGGGCTCGCCCAGGCAGCCGCCCCGGCGGACGCCGCGAAGTAGCATGGCCTCCTCGACGTCTCCGCTGGTCGATCTCGTGGCGCTCGTCGCCCGCGCGCTGGTCGATCAGCCGGACCGGGTTGTCGTGCGCGAGGTCGCGGGCGACCGCTTCCCCCGGATCGAGCTGACGGTCGCGCGCGAGGACATCGGCAAGGTGATCGGCAAGGACGGGCGCACCGCCCAGTCGATCCGGACGTTGCTGAGCGCCGCCGCGAGCAAGTCGGGGCGGCGCGCACACCTCGACATCCTCGACTGAGACGAACCCCACGTGGAGCGACGCTACGTTCCCGTCGCGGAGGTCTCCCGGCCGCACGGCGTCCAGGGGGAGCTGCGGCTCCGCGTCTACAACGAGGGGTCCGATCTGCTCCTCTCGCGGCCTCCGATCCGGCTGCGCTTTCCGGACGGCTCCGAGCGGGACGCGAAGATCGTCGCCGCGCGCCCGAACGACAAGGCGCTGCTCGTGCGGATCGCCGGGACCGACGATCGAGACGCGGCCGAGGCGCTGCGCGGCGCCGCGGTGTGCGTGCCCCGGGATGCGTTCGCGCCGCTCGCCGAGGGCGAGTTCTACGCGTGCGACATCGAGGGGGCGCGCGTGCTGACCCCCGAGGGCGACCTGATCGGGCACGTGAGGTCGCTCCAGTCGTATCCGACCTGCGACGTGCTCGTCGTGGAGAGGAGCGGCGCAGATCCGCTCGAGATCCCGCTGACCGAGAGCTTCGTCGGCAGCGTGGACGCGGAGCGGCAGATCGTTCAGCTGGTGACGCTGGAAGGCCTCGTCTGAGCCGCCGTCCGGCTCGAAGCGGCCCGCCGCGGCAGGTTCGATGCGCATCGATGTAGTGACCCTGTTTCCCGAGCTCTTCGAGGGATTTCTGGCGATCGGCATGGTCGGGCGCGGGCTCGCCTCGGGCGCGCTCGCCGTCCGGACGCGCAGCCCGCGCGAGTTCGGCCTCGGCCGGCACCGGAGCGTGGACGACACGCCCTACGGCGGCGGCTCCGGCATGGTGATGCGCGTCGACTGCATCGTCCGCTGCCTGGAGGCGCTCGACGAGGCCGCCGCGGAGGGCGCGCCTCCCGGCGCTGCTCCCGGCGCGGTCGGCGCGCCTCCCGGCGCGGAGGGCGCGCCTCCCGGCGCGGAGGGCGCGCCCCCGGCCCCTGCGCCGCGGGCGCACCGCGTGCTGCTCACGCCGCAGGGGCAGCCGTTCCGCCAGGAGAAGGCGATCGAGCTCGCGGCGCGCCCGGCCGTCGCGCTCGTGTGCGGCCGGTACGAGGGGTTCGACGAGCGGGTGCGCGCGTTCGTCGACGAGGAGATCTCGCTCGGCGACTTCGTGATGACGGGCGGCGAGGTGGCGGCGATGGCGGTGATCGACGCGTGCGTGCGCTTGCTCCCCGGGGTGCTCGGCAACGCCGTGTCGGCGGAGCACGAGTCGCACAGCCCAGCGATGTCCGGGCTGCTGGAGTACCCGCAGTACACGCGCCCGGTGGAGTTCCGCGGCCACAAGGTCCCCGAGGTGCTGCAGCAGGGCAACCATGCGGCGATCGCGCGCTGGCGGCGCGCGCAGGCAGAGCAGCGCACGGCCGAGCGCCGGCCCGATCTGTGGCACAAGGCGCGCGGAGGAGAGCCTCCGCCGAGCCCTCTGCCGAGCCCTTTACCGAACGATGGCGGCGAGGCGCGGCGATGAGGCTGTCGCTCGCGCTCGTCCACTACCCGGTGCTCGACCGCGCCGGCGAGGCGGTGACCACCGCGATCACGAACCTCGACCTGCACGACATGGCGCGGAGCGCGCGCACGTACGGGGCCGAGCGGCTGTTCGTCGTGCACCCGGTCGCCGCCCAGCGCGCGCTGGCAGAGCGGATCCGGGAGCACTGGGTGCTCGGGTCCGGCAAGCGCCGGATCCCGGATCGCGCCGTCGCCCTCGACGTGCTGTCCGTGGTCCCCAGCCTGGAGGACGTCTACGGCGCGCTGAGCAGCGAAGGGCGCGCCGGCGTCGAGGTCTGGACGACCGCGGCGGCGTCGCGAGGGCTCCCGGTGACGAGCTACGCGGAGACCCGCGCGCGCCTCGCGCAGGCGAGCCGCCCCGTGCTGATCCTGTTCGGTACGGGCTGGGGCCTCACGCCCGAGATCATCGCCGACGCCGACCTCCGGATCGAGCCCATCCGGGCGGCCGCGAGCACCGGCTACAACCACCTGAGCGTGCGCGCGGCGTGCGCGATCACGCTCGACCGGCTGCTCGGCGACCGGCACGCCGGGTGAGCGCGCGCGGCGCGCGCGGCGAGCGCGATGCCAGCGCCGCCGCCGGCGCCGCGGTCCATGCTACGGCCATGAGCGAGCGCGAGGCACATCGCCCCGAAGGAGAGGCGAGCCCGGAACGACGGACGCACGATCGGCTGGTGCGCGAGCAGGCGTTCGCGCTCGGGTTCGACGTCGTCGGCGTCGCGCGCGCGGACGAGCCGCTCGGGGTGGAGCACGCGCGGTACCTCGAGTTCATCGCGCGCGGCATGCACGGCGAGATGCGCTACCTCGCGGAGTACGCGGAGCAGCGGCGCCGGCTGGACACCGACGCGATCCTCGAGGGGGCGCGCTCGGTCGTGTGCGTCGGCCGCAGGTATGCCCGGCCCAAGGACAGCGAGGGGCGCGACCCTCCGCTCGCGCAGGCGGTCGCGCGGTACGCGCGCGGGCAGGACTACCACAACCACCTGAAGCGCCGGCTGCGGCGGCTCGCGTCGTTCATCCGGTCGCTCGCGCCGTCCGTCCTCGCGCGGCCGCTCTGCGACGTCGAGCCGGTGATGGAGCGCGTCTGGGCGGCGCGCGCCGGCATCGGCTTCGTCGGCAAGAACGGGCTGCTCATCACGCCGGGGCAGGGGAGCTACCAGCTGCTCGGCGAGGTGGTGACCACGCTGCCGCTCGTCCCCGACGTGCCCATCGCGGAGCGCTGCGGCTCGTGCACGCGCTGCCTCGACGCGTGCCCGACGCAGGCGTTCGACGCGCCCTTCGTGCTC
This sequence comes from Sorangium cellulosum So0157-2, assembly GCF_000418325.1. Taxonomy (GTDB): domain Bacteria; phylum Myxococcota_A; class Polyangia; order Polyangiales; family Polyangiaceae; genus Sorangium; species Sorangium cellulosum_D. The sequence continues at coordinate 7,759,568 of NC_021658.1, read as the reverse complement.
GATCCGCGGCGCTGCGTCGCGTACCTGACCATCGAGCAGCGGAGCGCGCCCGCCGAGGAGCTGCGGCCGGGCATGGGCGAGCACGTCTTCGGCTGCGACGTCTGCCAGGAGGTCTGCCCGTTCAACAGGACCGCGCCGCCGCCCCTCGAGCGCACCGCGCCGTTCCATCCGCTGCCGCGATGGGAGGGGCGGGACGTCGACGACCTCGCGTCGCTGGACGAGCGAGGGTTCGAGGCGCTGACCGTCGGGACGCCGGTGAAGCGCGCGCGGCGCGGCGGGCTCGCCAGGAACGCGGCCATCGTCGCCGCGAACCGGCTCGCGCGCGGGTTGGAAGGCGAGGGCGCGGAGCGCGCGGAGCGCGCGCTCGCCGCGGCGCTCGCCCACGACGACCCCGAGGTGCGCGCCGTCGCCGCGTGGGGCATGCGCCGCGCGGGCCGCGGCGAGCCGGCGAGCCCGGCCGCGCCCGAGCCTGCCGGTTCGCTCGACGAGCCCGGCGCCGGTTGAAGCGCAGAGGGCGCCGGGGCTCGGGGTCGATCGCGGCGCGCGGCGTTCGGGCGCGGCGGTGCTCGGGCGCTCTTCGCGGGCGGCCGAGGATCCGCTACGGTGTCCGCCGGCAAGACGCCGCGCGCACGAGCACGAACGTGGATCTCCCTCCCAGGCTCCGAGCGCTCCTCGACGATCTGCGCCAGCACGATTCCGTACTCTGGCGGCGTGCGGTGGACGCCGGGGTGACCTACGGCCCAGACCTCCTCGTCCGGCACAGCCCTGCGCTGTTCGGGCTCGTCTTCGGGGCCGTGCTGCCGGAGCAGCGGAGGGCCGTGCGCAGGAACCTGCGGCTGGCGCTCGGCGAGCGCGGGGCGATCGACGAGTACCGGGACGTCGCGCGGGTGTTCATCAACTTCGCCAGCTGCCTCACCGACGCGTTCATCGCGGGCAGCAACCGGCCCGACCGGCTCACCGGCCTGTGCGTGAACGACGAGCACTTCACGAACGCGTACCGGCGCGGCCTCGGCGTGATCGTCGTCACGGCGCACACCGGCGGGTGGCAGGCCGCCGCGCCGCTCCTCCGCTCCGTGCACGCGGCCGACGTGCTCGTCGTGATGCAGCGCGAGCGCGACAGGCGGGCGCAGGCCATCCAGGACGGCACGCGCGATCGGGTCGGCGTGCGGATGCTGCACGTCGACGACGATCCGCTCGCGGTGCTCCCGCTGCTCGCGCACCTGCGGCGGCAGGGCGTCGTGGCCATCCAGATCGATCGGCTCCCGTCCGGGATGCGCGGGCGCGACGTCGAGCTCTTCGGGATGCCCTGGCGCGTCCCGGAGGGGCCGCTCCAGCTCGCGGCGGCGAGCGGCGCGCCGATCGTCCCGGTGTTCACCCGGCGGACCGGCTTCATGGAATACGAGATCTGCATCGCCCCGCCCGTCTCGCTGCCCAGGCGGCCAGGACCGTCCGAGCTCGACGTCGCGGCGCGGCAGATCACGGCGGAGATGGAGCGCTTCCTGCGGGAGAACCCGACGCAGTGGTTCCACTTCGAATAAATCAAGGATTTTAAGCCTGAAATGAGAAATCGCGCCGCGGTCGGCCATGCGCTGCATCGGCGCGCAAGCTGGGTTAAGAGTGCGCGCTGATGGCCCGCCTCCTCGTCGGACTGCCCTCGCTCAAGGGGGAACTCCAGAAGTACAAAGATCGCTTCGATCTGGTCGAGCTCCGTCCGGTCGATACGTCGTTGCCCCGCGCGACAACGCTGCGCAAATGGCGCAAGGCGGTGCCGCCGGGCTTCGTCTTCAGCGTCGTGCTGCCGCGCGTGGTCGGCGAGCTCGCGGCCGGGAAAGAGCTCGACGAAGCGCTGTCGACCTCGCTCGAGGTGGCGGCCGTGCTGGAGGCCCGCTGCGTCGTGCTCCAGACGCCGGCGTCGCTCCGCCCGACGGCGAGCAACCGCAAGAAGCTCGCGGCGCTCTTCGAGCGCCTGCCCGCCGAAGGGGTCGTGCGCTGCTGGGAGCCCGGGGGGATCTGGGAGCGCGACGACATCGTCGCGACCGCGCGCGCCGCGAAGGTGATCCCGGTGCTCGACGTCGCCCGCGACGCGGCGCCGCCCGGGCCCATCGTCTACACACGGCTGCGCGCGCTCGGAAAATCCTCGTCGATCGGGGCGGCCGCGCTCGAGCGCGTCGCCGATCGCCTGCGCGGACGGCGTGAGGTGTTCCTGGTCGTCGAGGGGGACCGCGCGTCCCAGATCAAGTCCCAGCTCGCGGCGTCGCTCGCGCGCAACCCCGATCGATCGACGGCGTCGGCTGTGGTAAGGCCTACCATGCCTATGCCGAACACCCTCGTCGCCGAGGACGAGGAGCAGTGATCCGCGGCGCGGCGGCCACGGCGAGCGACGCCTCCGCGGCTTCGGCCGCGCGGGCCGCGCTCGAGTCGTCCGGCAGCGCGATCGACGCGATCGTCGCCGGCTTCTTCGCGGCGGCTGGCGCGCAGCCCGACGTGCTGCTCGCGCCCGCCGTGGCGCTCGCGGCCGGCGTCGGCGTGGGCGCGCGGGCCTTCGATGGCCGGGCGATCCAGCCCGGCCGCGGCGCGCCGCGGCCGCGCGGGTTCGTCGACGGGCAGAGCGTGCCGGAGGCCGCGCGCGTCGCGGTTCCGCGCTCGCTCGGGATGCTGGTGCTGCTGCACGGCTACCTCGGTCGCGCGCGGCTCCGCGAGCTGGTCCGCACGGGCGTCGCCGCGGCCGAGCGCGCGGGCGCGAGCGGGCGCGCCGCGCTGCTCCGCGAGGTCGGCTCGCTCGGCGCGTTGGCGCTGCGGGCGCGCGACGTGGAGCGGGCGCTGCTCGCCGTGGGCGGGCCGGTCGCCGGCGGGACGCTGACCGCCGAGGACCTCGCCGAGGCGGTGCCGGCCGAGGTGGAGGCCGCGTCGACCACGATCGCGGAGGGCGCAACGGCGCTCCAGGCGCCGTGGCCGGTCGGGGATGAGGCGCGGCCCGCGGACGCCATCGTCGCCTGCGACGGCTGGGGCACGGTCGCGGCGCTGGCCTACGCGCGCACCGACGACGGGATCGCCGTGCCCGAGCTCGACATCGTGCTCGGCCGCGACGCCGTCCCGGTGCGCCGCGGGATCACGCGCCTCGCGCCCGGCACGCCCCTGCCGGCGGCGGCGCCGATCGCGATCCTCCAGCGCAGCGCCTTCGCGGCCGCGGTCGCGCTGACCGGCAGGCCCAAGCTCGAGGTGAACGCCCTCGGCGCGCTCCTCCGTGGCAGCGCGCTCGAGGCGGCCCTCCACGACGTCCGCACGCAGCTGGGCGCCGACGGCGCCCTCGCCGTCCTGCGCGACGACCGCGACGCGCGCGCGGCCCACCTCGCGCCCGGATTCTCGGCAGGAGCAGGGACGCCGCCGGCAGAAGGCTGAGGCTCGTCGTCGCCGGCAAAGGCTGAGGCGGCGTCGTCGCAGGGGGGCGAGGCTCGTCCGGGGCTAGTTCCGCTCGCCAGGAGTCCGCCAGGGATCCGGAGCGAGAGTTCAACGCAAAGGCGCAAAGGCGCAAAGACGCAAAAAAGATTTGTAGTTTTGCGCCTTTGCGCCTTTGCGCCTTTGCGTTTATTTCTCGTCGCTCGCGAGGCAGATTCCTGGCGGGAGTTCTGATCCGCGGTCCTAGCGCCCGGGAGGCCGACCGAGCCCAACGTGTCGGCACGGGTCGTGCGGCGCTCGGCGAGAAAATGAAAATACCGCCAGAGCGCCAAGGACGCCAAGAGGAGAACGCTCGGCTCTCCTGGCGTGCTTGGCGTCCCGGCGGTTTCCGGCTCAGGTCGCTGTCGTCGGCGTGCTGCCCAGACGCGACCGGGCTCTGCGTGAGCTAGAGCGTGACGCCGTAGCGCTTCGCGTAGGCGACGACGCCGATCTTGTCGATCGTGCGGATGTCGCGCGTCGTGAGGTTGAGCTTCACGAAGCGGTTGAGCTCGGGGACCCAGACGCGCCGGGTCTGGATGTTCACGAGCTGCCAGCGCTTCGTCTTGATGTTGGAGTGGGAGACATTCTGCGCCAGAAGCTTCCGCTTCCCAGTGATGTCGCTCTTCGCCATGACGTCCTCGGTTGGAAGGGGACCGACCTCGGTGCCCCGACCCTAGTTCGATCAAGCTGGCCGAGCGCACGCCCTGCGCGGGGGAGCAGGGGGGCTCGGGAGCGCGGGAAAGTGAAGGAAGCCGGGGGACATGTCAAGCGTCCACCGGGGGTATCTCGCCGCAGCGCACCGGAGATCGCCCGCGGAGGCGTCGAACGATCGCCCGCGCAGGCCTAGGTGAGCCACTCGCCGCCCGAGGGCGGCCGGCGATCCGGGCCGTCCTTGTCGTTCTCGGGGCGGTGCAGGTCGATGCGCCGGGCGTCGGCGGCGAGGCGCCAGGCCAGGATCTGGAAGAGGCCGAGGCTCGTGAGCGCGGACGTCGCGGCGAACGCCAGGCCCGCGGAGAGCACGCTGACGAGGTCGCGCGGCGTGAAGGCGCTGAGCTGGGCGAGCCTGCCGACGACCATGTCGGCCGTGAAGGCGAGCACAACCGCGACCGCGAGCGACGCGCCGGCGCCCGTCGTCTCCGCCCCCATGAAGCCGGTGAGGCTGGACAGCACCGCCAGGATCACCATCAGGGCGCCGAGCTGGGCCAGGTGAGGATCGAGCAAGGTGAGCTGCGCGGCGGCGTGCCCGATCGCGGGGAGCGCGACGAGGAACGCGGCGACGAGCAGCCAGCGCGCGCCGGCGTACGCCCGGTAGCGAGACCGGAAGACGAGCGCCGCCGGGAGCGCTATCGCCGCCACGGCCCGGGCGGCGCCCCAGCCGACCGCAGGACCGGAGCTCTGAAGACCGATGACGGTCGCGATCGTCCCCAGCACCACCATCGCGAGGGCGCGCTGCCGGTAGCTCACCGACGTGAGCGCGGTGAACAGCGCGACGATGCCCAGCACGAACGCAGGCGGCCCCGCGACGACGCCGTCCGGGCGGAGCCCCGCGACCGACAGGCCGCCGAACAGAAGGAAGCCCACGCCCACCACGGCGCACCAGACCCGGGCCGCGTCCTGCGCCGGACGCATCGGCGCCAGGTCCTCCATGAGCGCCTCGGACGCGAGCAGCGGCTTGGTGACATGCTCGCGCGCGCTCGGGGGCGGCTCCTCGATCGTGATGGCCGGGCTCGACCCCGAGAGCCGCTCGACCTGCGCGACGCCGATCGACGTCTCGGAGGGCCGCTCGACCTGAGCGGCGCCGAGCGGCGCCCCGGACGGCCGCTCGGCCGGGCTTTCGCCGGCCGCGGCGCCCTCCGGCTGAGCTGGTGCTGCCTTGTCCCGTTCGGCGATCGCGCGACGGCTCGCTGGCGGGCGGTCGCGGTTCGCCTCTCCGTAAGGCTTTTCCATTGATGGAGCTGGATCAGATCTCACGGGCGTCGAAGGGGTTCTGGCGGAGCTGCCCGAGCAGCTCGGCCGAGGTGAGCCGCGCGACCAGGGTGCGCCCGAAGTCTCGCACGGCAGTGAATCCTTGCCCATCCATGGCGAGGGATTGCTCGTCCATGTACAGGCGGCGCGCAATCTCGATCTGCACGGCGTGGACGGCACGGTGCGGTTGGCCGTAGTGCGCGGTGCTGAACCCGCCCTTGTAGGGGTCGTCGTGGCGCACCGAGAAGCGGCAGGCGCGCGCGTGCTGATCGACCGCGTCGATCACCGCGCTCGCGGCGGTCGTCCGCCCGCGCGTGCCGGGGACGATGTCGGCCCGGCCGACCGCGCCCTCGGCGTGGCCGCGGCGGCTCTGGCTCGGCATCGAGTGCGCGCAGAGCAGGATCGCGAAGCCGAAGCGCTCGCGCTTGCGGGCGAGGATCGCGCTGAGGGTGCGGTGGTAGGGGCGGTAGAAGCGGTCGAGCCGGCGCTCCACCTCGCGCCGCGGGAGCCGGGCGACCAGGACGGGCTCGCCGTCCGTGGTCACGCGCCAGATGAGCCCCCGCGGGAATGGCGCGCGGCCGCCGCCCTCGACCGCGTCGCCGTCGCAGTCGGCCTCGCTGCGGTTGAGATCGACGACCAGCCGGCTCATCCGCGAGAACAGGAGCGTCGCCCCCTCGGCCGGGGCGTCCTGGAACAGCGCGTCGACGTAGAGATCGGCGTCGCGCCCGATGCTGCGCGCAGGCGCGACGGTCCAGGACAGCGACTCGGGATCCATGTGGACACCCGCGTGCGGTACTTCGACGAGGACCGGGCTTTCCGCTCCGCGGGGCTCGACGACGTCGAAGGGTGACACCACGGCGCTCACTGTGACGCATTCCGCGTCCGGCTGGAATCAGGACGGGGCAGGACGGGAGCAGGACGGGGAGGTTCCAAGCCGGAAGGAAGGAAGAAGTGTTGCCGTCCAGGGCGTCCTGGGTGCATCTGCTCCGCCCCGGCTTTCTGGCGTACTTGGCCGCTTTCGCTGTAGCGTTGGCCGTGGATCTCGCGACCTGGGTCGACGCCTACCTGGACCACCTCCGCGTCGAGCGGGCTCTGGCGCCCCTGACGCTGGAGGCGTACGGCCACGATCTGGCCAAGCTGGTCGCTCATGCGGAGGCGGCGGGGGTCTCGTCCGTCGACGGGCTCGACCAGGCGCTCATCGGCACCTACCTGGTCGCGCTCGGCCAGGCGGGCATCAGCGCGAGCTCGGCGGCTCGCCACCTCTCCGCGGTCCGCGGGTTCATCCGCTTCCTGCTCCGCGAGCGGCGGATCGAGCGCGATCCGTGCGCGCTGATCGAGCGACCCAGGGTCGGGCGGCGGCTGCCCAAGGTGCTCTCGTTCGACGAGATCGCGCTCCTCATCGAGGCGCCCGAGCAGGGGACGTTCAAGGGCCTGCGCGATCGCGCGATGCTCCACGTGATGTACGCGGCCGGCCTGCGCGTCAGCGAGGTGGTGCGCCTCAAGCTGTCCGACATCGAGCGGCGCAAGGGGATCGTGACGGCGCTCGGTAAGGGCGGGAAGCGGCGGCTCGTGCCGCTCGGCGAGCCGGCGCTCGCGGCGATCGACGCCTACCTGGAGGTGCGCGCCACGCACCCGCGCAGCGCGGCGACGCAGGTGCTGTTCCTGTCGCCGCGCGGCGGACCGCTCACCCGGCAGGCGGTGTGGAAGCTCCTCGGCGGATACGCGCGCGCCGTGGGCATCGCCAAGCCGAGCTCGCCGCACAAGCTCCGCCACTCCTTCGCGACGCACCTGCTCGAAGGGGGCGCGGATCTCCGGAGCGTCCAGGCGCTCCTCGGCCACGCGAACGTGGTGACGACCGAGATCTACACGCACCTCGCCGACGACCACGTGCGCGCCGCCTACCGGCGGGCGCACCCTCGCGCGTGAGCGGGCGGAGCGCGGCTACTTGCAGCGCTTGAGGAACTTACCGCACGGCTTGTTCGTGGCCTGCCCCGCGGGCTGCGCCGGCGCCGGGGGGATCTCGGTGAGCTGGAACTCCTGCACGAGCGGCGTGCCGGCCTTGACGACGAGGCTCGTGCTGCGCGCGATGTAGCCGGTGCGCCTGACGCTCACCTTGTGCACGCCCGGCTTGAGCCCGAGCTCGACCTCCGGGGCCAGGGTCGTCTTGCCGTCGATGGTGATCTCCTCGCACGCGACGGGCTTGCAGGAGATCTTCACGAGCGGGTCGCTCGCGACGCCCGCGTCGGCCGGGGCTCCGGCGTCGATCGGAGGCGCGGTGGCCGGCGCTCCGGCGTCGGCCGGCGGCGCGGTCGCGGCCGGCGCGGGCTGCGTGGGCTCGGCCGTCGGCGCGGGGACCGCCGCGGATGCCGTGGCCGACGCGCTCGGGCTCGGCTGCGGCTCTTCCCGGCGATCCATGACGTACCACGCGGCGGCGGTGCCCCCGACGAGCAGTACCGCGACGACGCCCACCGTCAGCGAGGCCGCCTTGCCCCAGGGCGACCGCGGCGTGGTGACCGCCGTCATCATCGCGATGGCGCTCTTCGGAGGCGCGGCGGGGGCGGCGTGGGAGGGCGGCGCGGGCGCCTGCGCGAAGCTCGCGTCGACCGGAGGCTGCGGCGAAGGCGACGCGGCCGGCGAGGGCGAGAGCGGGGAGTGCGGCGGCGCGGGGGAGAACGGCGTGGGTGGCGGCGCGGGCGCGAACGGCGAGGCGGCCAGCTGCGTCGCGTCGGGCGCCGGCATCGGCGCGGGCGCGCTCGCCGCGGCGACGGCGTGGGCCGGCGGGACGGGCGCGGGCGCGTTCGCGGCGCGGGCCGGCGGCGCGGGCGCGGGCGCCTCGTTCGCGGAGGGGGACAGGGCGAGCGTCGAGCCGACCTCGATCGCCCCCGCCGAGAAGCCGCTGAGCATGGCCGCGAGCTCGCTCGCGGAGCGGAAGCGCTCGCGCGGATCGTGCGCCAGCGCGCGCGCGAAGGCGGCGTCCAGCACGGGGCTCACCGGAACGCCGAGCTCCGCCGCGCGCGCCGACGCGGAGGGGCGCGGCGCCATGATCTCGCGCTGCCAGGCCGGCACGTCGACCTGACCCTGGCAGGAGCGCCAGTACGAGCGGCCGGTGAGCGCGAAGAAGGCGACAAGCGCCGCGGAGAAGATGTCCGCGGCGGGGCCCGCGGGGGCGCCCGGCTGCAGCTGCTCGGGCGCGAGCCACGGGGCGGCGAGGACGTAGCCCTCCGGCGTCGGCACCATGCTCCGCGCGAGGGACGGCCCGAAGTCGGTGACCTTCACGCTGCCCGGAGCGCTCGGGTCGAGGAACAGGTTCGTCGGCTTGAGGCCGTGGTGGGGCACCTCGCGCGCGTGCGCCGCGTCGAGCACCGCCGCGAGCGAGCGGAGCATCGCCCCGACCTCCTCGAAGCTCAGGGGCCGGCGCAGCGCGAGCTCCGCGAGCGACGGGACGTGGATCGTGTCCGTCACCGTGAAGGGCGCGGCCGTCGCCGGGTCGTAGCCGGCCTCGAGGATGTGCGCGACGAGATCGTGCGGCAGCCGATTCGTCTCGGCGACGTACCGCTGCAGGTGCTGCATCGCGTCCGGCCGCTGGCCGACGATCGGCGAGTACAGCTTGAGGGCGACGTCGCGCGCCTGCGCCGTCACCGCGCGGTAGGTGGCCGTCGCGCCCCCGTAGCCGAGGAGCGAGCGGACGGAGAACCTCCCCGCGACGACGCTGCCCGGCGCGACGTTCGGTGCCGTCACGAGATCACTCCTCCGCGACCGCGATCGACTCGATCGACTGCAGGATGGTCGCGTCGGCGCCGGAGCTGTCGTCGTCCGGCACGAACCCGAGCCCGATCACGATCTCGCCGTCCTTGCCGGTGTCGGCGAAGATCAGCAGCGGGCCCTTCTTGGTCCCGCGCGCGGCGCCCTCCTTCTGCCACAGGCCGATCTTCCTTCCGGAGATCTCCTTGACGTCGTCGGGCTTCTTCCAGTTCACCTTCTTCTTGGGCAAGGTGACGTTGATCTCGCGCGCCAGCGCGTCGAGCGCGGCGTCGCGCTTCTCGGCGGCCTGCTTGCCCTCGCCCGTGTCGACCTGCGCCGTCGCCAGGGCAGGGCCCTCGTCCGCGGCCTGCGCGATCGTGGCGCTCTCTCCCTGGGCGTAGGTCCAGCCCTTCACGGGCGTGAGCACGAGCGAGCTCCCGGAGATCTTCGCCCGGGTCGACTCCTCTGCCTGGCACTGCTCGTCGAGCGCCTTGCAGGGCTTCGGGGCAGGCGGGGGCGGAGGCGGAGGCGCCGCGGTCACGGGCGGCTCCGGCGTTACGGGTTGCGGTGGAGGCGGCGAGCTGCACGCCGCGGCGAGCGCCGCCGCAGCGCTCAGCGCCAGGGTGGGCCATCGTCGGAAGAACATTGCGGACGAGCGTTGCAGGACCGGCCCCGGGACGGCAAGTAAAGAGCGATCCCCCGGGGCGGCTTGCGCCGCGGGGCGCGGCCGGGGCCGCATGGAACGGCGAGCGCGCCGGGCGGCTGCTCCGGCGCGCTCGCGGGGTGCAGGGGCTACTTGACGACGGCGCCGACGTCCTGCTCGACCTGCTCGGCGACGCCCACCGGCACCTTGCCGTAGAGGCGGGTGCGCTCCGTGACCAGGAAGTAGTCAGGCTTGCCGCTCGCCCCGGGAGGCCCCTTCACGAGCTCGGCGAAGCCGATGTCCCCCGCGCGGCTGGTGTACTCGACCCGCACCACGACCTCCTTCTGCTCCGGGGGCGCGGCCACGTACTCGGTGGGGCGCAGGCGGTCGAGCTTGCTCATCCAGTTGCCGACGGTCTCGTCCTTCTGCTCGGGGCTGGCCGGATCGGCCCAGAACTTCTTGCCCTCATCGCCGCTGCGCGTGAGCTCGCGGCGCTTGTCGCCGACGATCACGCGCGCCTGGGTGAGATCGACGTCCTTCCACTCGTGCAGCTCCCGCTCCATGAGCCGCGACTCCGCGGTGTCGAGATCGCGGTAGATGTCGCCCTTGATGGCGTACACCTCGCCGGTGGCCTCGTCGCGCGCGTAGCGGTCCGCGCCGCCGGGCGTCGCGCCGCCGACGACGAGCTTGCGCTCGCCGCCGCGCAGCTTGACGGTGAGCGTGCCCTCCGGCTCGGCCAGGCCGAACTCGCTGGCGCGGTCGTCCCCGATGCGGCCGACGGAGCGCAGCGCCTTCAGCGGCGCGATCGCCTCGGCGAGCTTGTTGCCGGCGGTCACCGACACGAACGTCGTCGTCTTGACCGTCGCCTCCTGCTCCGCGGGCGGCTCGTCCTGCGCCTCGTCGCCGTGGCCGTGCGCGTCGTCCTTCGGCTTCTCGGCCGGGGGCGTCGCCTTGCGCTCGGCCGTGCCGACGAAGTAGCGGCCGTCCTTGTCCTTCTTCGCCTCGAGGACGACCGTCTTCGACTTGGCCTCGAAGGTGATCCGCTCGACGTCCTCGGCGCGGCCGGCCCAGACGGTCACGTCCCCGGCCGAGAGCGCGGCCGCCGTCTTGTCGCGCGTCCAGACGAGGACCGCGAACAACGCCGCGACCACAAGAAGGCCGAGGTGCACGAAAAAGCTGCGATCCAACCTCATGCGCGCCTCCCGCTCGCGCGCCGCCCGCGGCGCGTGATGAAGAGCCCGAGCCCCAGCACCATCGCCGGCGCCACGAGGATCGTGGCCCAGAACCAGACCTGGTCCTTCTCCTTCGTGTGCTCGATCCGGACGTCCTCGTTCGTCGTGATCTCCCCGGCGAAGCTCTCCTCGCCGCCGAGCCACCGGAACGCGTCGAGCGCGAGCACGATGTTGGGCTCGTTCCTGAACGCTGCGTCGCTGAACACGTCGGCGTCGGCGACGACGAACGCGCGCAGCTCCTTCTTGTCCTTGCCGTCGCCGCCGCCGGGCGCGAGCTCCTTCGAGACCGCCGCGGCGAGGTTGTAGGCGCTCCGCTTCTCGCCCTCGTCGAACTTGAAGTTGCCGTTCGCGTCGGCGAACGTCTCGCCCATCGAGCGGACGACGAAGTCGATCTTCAGATCGCCGCCGTCGGCCTTGTCGAGCGACGCCGCGCCCGGGAAGATCGTCGGCGCCTGCTGCGCGTGGCGGCTCAAGGTCGAGACCGAGGCGTGCGAGGAGTACCGCGTCGTGACCAGCATCGCCTGGTCCGACTCGTTGAAGCGCCGCCGCACGTAGACCCGATCGTTCGCCAGGACCTCGGGCTTCCACGTGAGGCCCACGGCCCCGGCGAGCGGCGAGAGGTCGACCTTGGCCTCCGGATCGAGCGCGAGCAGCAGGTGCCCGCCGTCGTCGGCGTACCGCTTCAGGGCCGCGACCTCCTCCGGCAGGAACTCCTTCTGCGGGCCGAGCACGACGACGACGCCCGCGTCCTTCGGGAGCTCGCTGCCGAGCCCCTGCGCGAGCCCGAGATCCTTGACGACGTAGTTCTGGGACTCGAGCAGCTTGCGGAGGTTCTTCGCCGTCCGCCCCTCGGCCGCGTTCGTCGACTCGTTCATCTCGCCGTGGCCGACGGTCAGGTACGCGGTGCGCTGCGCGCGGATCACCTTGAGCAGCGCCTTCTGGAAGTCGGCGTCGAGGCTCTTCAGCTTGGCGCCGGCGGCCTTGATGTCGGCGCCGATGTTGAGCGTCTCGCGCGAGGTGTCGCGCGAGAGCACGATCACGCCGTCCTGCGTGACCTTCGCCTCCTTGGCGAGCGCGGGGACGAGCAGCCGGTCCTGCATCTCCACGGTGATCTGCGGCGACGCCGCCTTCACCTCGCGCAGGTAGCCCTCGACCTCGGCGCCCACCTCGTTCAGCTGCGGGAAGAAGGCGGTGATCTTGAGCGGCTCGGTGAGGCTCTCGGCGACGCGCTTCGTCGAGTCGCCGGGGCGGGCCGTGCGGTAGTACGAGAAGTCCGCCTTGAGCTCGAGCTGGCTCGCGGCGTACACGAAGAGCGCCGAGTAGACCGCGGCGAAGGCGAGCGTCACGCCCGAGAGCGTCGCGGCGCGCACCCGCCGGCCCTCGATCCGCTCGGCGCGCCGCATCGGCGCGAGCGCCGCCTCGCCGAAGAACAGCGGCACCGTCGCGATCACGAGCAGCGCGATCCAGCCGACCGTCGTGGCCGCCTCGACGCGCGCGCGCAGCTCGGGCGCGGCCCGCGAGACGCCGAGCAGGTTGCGCCCCGCGTCGGTCGTCGTGAAGTACGCCGCCACCGCGACGAGCCCGAGCGCCGACAGGATCGCGAGGGCGCGCTCGACGGCGCGGCGCTCGCCCGTCTCGCGCACGGCGGTCGCGAAGCGCAGCGCGGTGACGAGCGTGAGCGTCAGCAGCCCGAGCCCCGACAGCGCGTAGCGGAGCCCGTCGACCGTGGGCACCACGCGCTCGCCCAGGAAGATGGCGAGCAGCGCGCCCGCGTACGCCGGCACCATCCAGCCCCCGGCGCGCAGCGCGGGCGCGGCCGGCGCCGGCCCCTCGGCCTGGGGCGCCTCGTGCTGCGCGCCCGGCGCGGCGCTCGCTTCGTTGCCGCTGTTCTCGGCCTCGGCGGCCTGAGCGTTCTGGTCCTTCACCGCCACCTCCGTGCCCTCAGGGTGTGGGTCGCGGCGAGCAGGAAGAAGTACGCGACCGCGACGTAGTACAGGACGTTCTCCAGCCGGAGCACGCCGTTCAGGAACGGCTTCTGGTTGAGCGGGTAGAGGTTCAGCGCGCTCACGAAGTCGTTGAGCGGCGGCTCCGTCACGCGGGCGACGAGGAACAGGAAGCCGAGCGTCCCGATGATCGCCGCCCCGAGGATGACCGCGATGACCTGGCTCGCCGCCAGCGTCGACGCGAAGAGCCCGATCGCGAGCGACGCGGCGCCGAGCAGCAGCACCCCGGAGTAGCCGACCAGGATGTGCCCGACAGACACCCGGCCGTTCACGAAGATGAGCATCGGCATGTAGATCGTGATCGCGGTCATCAGGCCGACCAGCGCCAGCGCGGCGAGGAACTTGCCGGCGATGATCTCGCCGTCGCGCACGGGCGCCGTCTTGAGCAGGATGAGCGTCCCGCTCTCGCGCTCGCCGGCGATGAGCCGCATCGAGAGGATGAGCGCCGCGACCATGATGATGAACGCCGTGCCGTCGAAGAACTTGAGCAGCACCTCGGCCGACAGCCGCGCGCCCGAGCCGAGCGCCGCGACCTGGAAGTAGATGCCGTCGATGAGCAACGCCGCGGCGGCGACGACGTACCCGAGCGGTGACTTCAGGTACGCGGACAGCTCCCGCCGCGCGACGAGCAATGTCCCTCTCATGCCTCGCCCTCGCCTTCCTCCGCCTGCTCGCTCGCAGGGGCCTTGTTCGCCTGGCCGCCGGCCTGCGCCGCGTCGGCCGCGGCGGGCTTCGCCTTCGCCTGCGGCGCGCGCGTGGCGAGCCGCAGGAACACCGACTCGAGCTCGCGCTCGCTCCGCTTCACCTCGAGGATGCCGATCCCCGCCTGCACGAGCTCGGCGCACAGCGCCGCCCGCACATCGCGATCGGCATCGACCGCGAAGCTCACGACGTCGCTCCCCGGCTCGGACGTGGGGAGCTGCTCGACGGACGTGACCCCCGCGACCGCGCGCGCGAGCTCGAGCGCCCGCGCCGCCTCGCCGCGCGTCACGCGGTAGCCGGCGCCCTCGGCCGCGGGGCCGCGCACCGTGAGCTCGACCCGGACGCCGTGGAGGAGCTTCGCCGAGAGCTCCTGCTCGGTCCCCTGCGCGCCGATCTCGCCGTCCCGGATGACGAGGATGCGATCGCAGGTCTCGCTGATCTCGGAGAGGATGTGGCTGGAGAGCAGGATGGTGTGCTCGCCGCGCAGGCTCCGGAGCAGGGCGCGCATCTCGACGATCTGCACCGGATCGAGCCCGCTGATCGGCTCGTCGAGGACGAGCAGCCGCGGCTTGTGCACGATCGCCTGGGCGATGCCGACGCGCTGCTTGTAGCCGTGCGACAGCGCGCTGATCGGGTCGGCGGCGACGTCCTCGAGCTGCGTCACCGCGAGCGCCTCGGAGACGCGCCTGTCGGCCGAGCCGGCGTCGACGCCGCGCAGGCGCGCGGCGAAGTGGAGGAAGGCGCGCACGCTCATCTCGTCGTAGAGCGGCGGCCGGTCGGGGAGGTATCCGATGCGGGACCGCACCTCGTGCGGGTGGTCGACGACATCCAGCCCGTCCACGAGGACCCGGCCCGCGGATGGCAGGAGATCGCAGGCGAGGATCCGGAGCGTCGTCGTCTTGCCGGCGCCGTTCAGGCCGAGCAGGCCGACGATCTCTCCCGCTTCGATCGAGAACGACAGGGGCCCGATGGCCTTCCGGTCGCCGTAGTACTTGTATAGGTCGCTGATTTCGATCACGGCCGTGCACCCCTCCGCGCAGGGAAGAAGCTCTCCGCGCCGGCGAATCGGACGCCGCGAAGCGCGGCGGTCCAGGCGCCAGCGGCCCCTTACAACAGCGGGTGACGGAAATCATTCCCGACGCGGCGCGCGCGGGCCGCCCTCGGGCGCGCGATCTCCCGTGCGGGTAGGAGATCGACCGGGACACGCCGCGGTCGCGGTGAGCGGAGCGACCAGGACGTGACGGATCTCAGCGTCCGGCGAGGATGCCCGGATCCGGCGACGAGGGGGGCTGGGCGGCGAGCCGCCGGCGCGCTCGCCCCGGCGTCAGCAATGCTCGGCGATGATCGCCCAGCAGGCGTCCGCGAACTCCCGGTAGGTGGAGCGGTCGAGCGTCGCCTGCTTCACCGGCATCACGTCCTGGTGCTCGGCGAGCATCGGGCGCAGCGCGCCCTCGATGTCCGCGCTCGTCTCGATCCACAGGAACTCCTCGATGCCGTCGGTGATCTGGCCGCGGATGAGCTTCGGCACCTCGCTCAGCCGGACCTTCTTCGGGCTCCGCCGCGCGATCGACGACGCGATCTGCTCGGCGTGCGCGGGCCAGCGCTTGAGCGCCCGGTGGAACGTCGAGCCGACGAGCCGCAGGATCTGCTGGGCGAGCCTCGCCACGCGCGGGCGCTGCACGCGCTCCTCGTTCTCCGCGATCATCGCCAGGTAGTCGTCGCTGAGGAGCTTGCGCAGGTCGCTCGAGAGGATCTGCTGCGACTCGGGCGTCATCCGCAGATCCGCGACCTGCGCGAGGAAGATGTCGCGCAGGACGGTCAGGCGCGCCGTCACCGAGCCGGTCGGGGTCGTGTCGAGGATCGCGGCGAGCGGGTCGATCAGCCGGCGGCCGAACGTGGTGAGGATGTGATCGAGGATCCGCTTCTGGTGCTGCTCGTGGCCGAGCACCGACAGCGCGCGGGCGATGTGCGCCTTGCTCGGGGCGTCGACGAGGATCTCCAGGGGCTGATCCTGCGCCTTGCCCTCGTACATGCGCAGCGACGCGAACATCTCGCGGAAGGCGTCCGCCGCGGCCGCCCCCTCGCCCGGCTCGCCGTAGACCCGGATGACGAGCCCCGAGTCGGGGCCGGCGTCGAACAGCCGCCGGAGCTCTGCCCGGATGTCCTCGTCGGTGACGAGCGGCGCCGGGGGGAGCGACTTCCCGCGTGGATCCATGGAGGTCCAGCCTACGGCAAAGTGTGGTGCACCTGAACCTCTGTGCCGCGCGGAGGAATGAAGAAGAAGAAGGCGAGCGCCGGGCGCGCCCTCGTCCGGTGAGCCCGGTGAAGCCGCGCGTGCGGCGATGTCGCACCCCGGCTCCGCTGCGGCGTCGTGCTGCCGTGGCGCCGGCGCGCGGTCGTCGTTCTCCGGTGTCACCGGATCGACACCGTGGGGCGCGGGGCCGGCCTTGTGGCGCGCGCGCTTCGCCGGGTACCATCGGCCGGTCGGTCCCGTCGCGTCCCGTGCGGGAGGAGCGGGCATGGGAGCATGTATGGACGGTGCGAACCCGGCTCATCAGGGGAAGGGAAGCGGCATCGGCGGCGCGCTGAGCGCGCGCGGCGAGGCCCGGGCAGAGGTGCACGTCGCCTCCGGAGACGCGCTCGACGTGCGCCGGTTCACGGCCATAGATCGCATGTCGGCGCTGTTCGAGGTGCGCATCGTCGCCGTGTCGGACAACCCGGACATCGATTTCGAGGCCGTCATCGGCCGGCCGATGCGGTTCGCCGCGCAGCGCGAGCAGGCCCGCGCGTGGTCCGGCGTCTGCAGCCAGCTCCAGCAGATCGCCGTCGAGGAGCGCCACCTCTCCACCTACGAGCTCACGCTCGTCCCCGCGCTGTGGCTCGCCACGCAGCGGCGCAACCACCGCGTCTTCCAGCACCTGTCGGAGATCGACATCGCGCTGAAGATCCTCGACGAGTGGGGGATCTCCCCGGCGCTGCGCCTCGCCGGGAGCTACCGGAAGCGCAAGTTCCGCGTCCAGTACGGCGAGAGCGACTACACGTTCCTCTGCCGCATGCTCGAGGACGCGGGGGTGAGCTTCTACTTCGAGAACGGCGGCGAGAGCCGGCTCGTCCTCGACGACGGGCCCCACGGCAACCCCCGGCGCAGCCCGATCGCGTTCCGCGATCACCCGACCGACGCCGACCTCGAGCACGTCACCGAGGTGCGCGTCGGCCGCCGGCTGCGGCCGGGCAAGTACACGGTCCGCGACCACGACACCCGGAGGCCGGCGTCGTACGAGCTCGTGGCGAGCGCCGCCGGCCCCGGCGGCGTCGAGGAGCGGCTCGAGCGCTTCCACTACGTGCCCGGGGCGTTCCTCTACGAGAGCGACAAGGGCGACAGCACGCCGGCCGCCGACGACAAGGGCAAGTACCGCGCGGACGAGGCCGAGGGGGCCGCGCTCGCGCAGCGGCGCCTCGAGGCGAAGCGCGCCTCGGCCCGCGAGATCACGTTCGAGACCAACGCGATCGATCTCGCGCCGGGCACCGTCCTCTCGTTCCTCGACCACCCGAAGGCCGAGCTCGCGCCGGACAAGCCGCTGCTCGTCCTCGAGTCGACGCTCGCGGGCGAGGTCCCGGGCGCCTTCCGGCACGCGTGCCGCGCCGTGACCGCGGACGCCCCGTACCGGCCGCCGCTCCGCACGCGGAAGCCGCGCGTCCACGGGGTCGAGTGCGCCACCGTGGTCGGCCCGCCCGGCCAGGAGATCCACGTCGACGAGTTCGGCCGCGTGCGCGTGCAGTTCCACTGGGATCGCGAGGGCCGCATGAACGACGCGTCGTCGTGCTGGATCCACGTGAGCCAGCCCTGGGGCGGCGCCGGCTTCGGCGGCACCAACCTGCCGCGCATCGGCCAGGAGGTGATCGTCGACTTCCTCGGCGCCGATCCCGACCGGCCGATCATCACGGGCCGGGTGTACACGAACCTCCAGAAGACGCCGTACAAGCTCCCCGAGAACAAGACGCAGAGCGGCTGGAAGACCAGCTCGTCGCCCGAGACCGGCGGCTACAACGAGATCATGTTCGAGGACGCGGCGGGCAAGGAGCTCGTCCGGGTGCAGGCCGAGCGCGACATGAACAAGCTCGTCAAGCGCGACGAGCAGGTCACCATCGGCAACGATCGCGTGAGCGCGATCGGCAACAACGAGGATCAGACCGTCGGCAACGACTTCACCAAGCTGGTGATGAACAGCGCGCGCGAGGTGGTCGGGATGAACCGATCGCGCGTGGTGGGCATCAACGAGACGGTGGAGATCGGCAGCGTGCAGGCGACCCGGGTCGGGGACAGGGTCGAGATCGTCTGCGGCAAGTCGAGCATCGTGATGGAGAAGTCGGGCAAGATCGTGATCTCGGGGACCGACATCACGATCCACTCGAGCGGCCACACGCAGGTCTTCGGCGATCCGATCGACCTCAACTAGCTCCACCCGCCAGGAGTCCGGCCGGGGAGCCGGAGGCAGAGTTCAACGCAAAGGCGCAAAGGCGCAAAGGCGCAAAGGCGCAAGGACGCGGTCCTCGCGGCGGAGTCGCTCTCGGCGCACGCGTGGGAGGCGCTGCACGCGCACTGGCTCGACGCGATCCGCGCCGAGGTGGGGCGCGGGAAGCGGCGGCTGCTCTCGTCGTACGACGCGGCGTACATCGCGGCGCTGGAGGCCGAGCGAGGCCCGATCACGGCGGTCGACTACGCCCGGCTCGCGATCGCGTCCGAGCGCGGGAACGAAGCGCAGGCGCTCGAGGAGCTCGGCTTGCCCGAGGGCGCGCTGATCCGGCTCCGCCGCGTGTGGCTGGAGCGGGTCGTCAAGGATCCCGCGGCGGCCCAGCAGGTGCGCGCGGCGATGCGGGCGGCGGCCGAGGCCCCGTGACCTCGACGGCGAGTACCGCGGGTCAGGACTCTCGCCAGGGATCTGCCTCGCGAGCGATAGAGAAATCAACGCAAAGGCGCAAAGGCGCAAAGACGCAAAACTACAAATCTTTTTTGCGCCTTTGCGCCTTTGCGCCTTTGCGTTGATTTCTCTATCGCTCGCGAGGCAGATCCCTGGCGAGAGTCCTGACCCGCGGTACTCGCCGTCGAGGTCACGGGGCCTCGGCCGCCGCCCGCATCGCCGCGCGCACCTGCTGGGCCGCCGCGGGATCCTTGACGACCCGCTCCAGCCACACGCGGCGGAGCCGGATCAGCGCGCCCTCGGGCAAGCCGAGCTCCTCGAGCGCCTGCGCTTCGTTCCCGCGCTCGGACGCGATCGCGAGCCGGGCGTAGTCGACCGCCGTGATCGGGCCTCGCTCGGCCTCCAGCGCCGCGATGTACGCCGCGTCGTACGACGAGAGCAGCCGCCGCTTCCCGCGCCCCACCTCGGCGCGGATCGCGTCGAGCCAGTGCGCGTGCAGCGCCTCCCACGCGTGCGCCGAGAGCGACTCCGCCGCGAGGACCGCGTCCTCCGCGCCGGGGCGCGCCGCGAGCCGCGCCGCGATCGCCGCGCAGCGGGCGAGGGGATACGCGTCGACGGGCAAGGCCGGCTCCGCGGGCCCCTCGGCCTGCACCGGAGCCGCCGCGAGGCGCGGCTCGGGGACCTCCGCGGCGGGCGCGATCGCCGCCGCCGGCGCGGGCTCCGCGGCGAGACGCGCCGGCGGGGGGAGCGGCGTCAAGAGCGCGAGCGACGCGGGGGGCGTGGGCGGCCCGTCGTCCGGCTCGAGCTCGTGCGGCGCGCCGCGGGAGGGCTCCGGCGGGGACGCGTGGAACGGGAGCGCGGGCCTCGGGAGCACCACGGCGGGCACGAGCGTCTGCGACGTGTCCTCGTCGTCGATCGGCGGCGGCGGCGGCGGTGTCGGCGAGAAGCGCGGATCCGCCGCGTCCGGCGCGGCTCCGGCCGGCGGCGCCGGGGCGAGCTGCGCGGCGCCTTGCAGGAACGGGAGCACCGCGGAGGGCCTCGACGAGAGCGGGGCCGTCATCGTGCCCGTGAGGCTCGGCGCGGGCTCGCCCTCGGTGATGAGCACGGCGCCCTCGCGCGGCGGGCGATCGAGCATGAGCTGCCCGCGCCACACGAGCGCCGCCACGCCGTGATCGGCGTCGATGACGAGCGTGTCGCAGCGGAGGGGCACGCGCAGCTCGACGCCGTTCGTCACCGCGATCGCGCTCGGCGCCGGCGCGCGGAGGCGCGTCGCGAGCCGCGGGAAGCGCGGGTGCAGGTGCTCGAGCACGATCGGCTCCGTGCCCGTCAGCTCGTTCGTCACCTGATCGAGCGGCGCGGCGTTGAAGTACCCGGTGTCGATGCCCTCGGGCAGCGGCCGCTCGGCCCAGCGCGCGTGATCCCAGCCCGCCGCGTGCCGGCGCAGGCGCTGCGCGCGGTCGGGCCACTCCGGCCGGAGCGGGCCGAAGCCGGCGGGCCAGAGGTGGCCCTGCCGGATCGCCGTCGACGAGGCCGCGGTCAGGAGGTTCGGCGCGCGCGATCGCCCCCATCGATCGGCGGGCGCTCCGTGGCCCGTCGGCACGCCGACCGGGTTCGAGGTGTGCGGACCGCCCGCGGCGCGCTCCCAGCGGAGCGGCATGCGCGTGAAGGGCGCGGGCTCGCCGAGCGAGCCATCGCGCGTGAAGCACGCGTCGCCGCGGACCTCGATCGCCTTGTCGATGTCGCCCACCGCGAGCCGCGCGATGAGCGACGTCACCGCGCTGCCCTCGGGCGCGTGCGCGTGGCCGACGACGAGCACCTCGCTCCACCGCTTGAACGGCGCGACCGGGCCCCACGGCTCGACGAGCCGCCGCTCGTCCGCTTCGCCCTCCAGCGGGGCCGCGGGGCCGCTCGTCATCGGCGACTCGAACGGCGCGAGCTCGAACAGCGCGTGGCACGCGACGGTGAGCACCCACGCGTCGGGTCTGGGTCGCCACTCCAGCGAGCTGGCGCGTATCAGGCCTTGGCAAACGAGGTGCATCGGCGATGGATCGGGCGCGCACCGGGGCGACGTGCATCCCAGCGATGTCCCTCAGGATATCCGAGCCGCGGGACGGCGTCCGGGCGAACCTCCACCGTCACGCCGCGGCCACGCGGGGGACGCCGCGGCGCCGCCCGCGCGACGCCGCGCGGCGGCACCGCAGCGTCGCGCGCGGGTCGGCCATTGAAGGCGGTCGTGCCCTCCGATAGCGTCGGGGTGCGACGATGGAGTGCCAGAACCTCACCCCATTCGACGCCCTGGCGTACAGCGCCCTGGACGCGCACGACGAGGAGCACCATGTGCTCGCGCTCAAGGCCGCCTACCGGCTCGTCCCCGGGGACGGCGGGGAGGCGACCCACCGCTGCGAGCTCCTCCCGGACGACGGCGCCGGGCGGCTGCTCCTGCGCGACGCGTTCGAGGGGGAGGCGAACGCGTCGAGCGTCCGCGCCGAGAGCGACCTCGCGCCGTTCAAGCCGCGCTGCGACGTGCTCGTGCGCGCGACCGCGTGGGCGCCCGGGGAGGAGCCCGCGGAGCGCTGGACGGCCCGGCTGCGCGTGACGGGGCGCGGCGCGCCGCCCCCCGGAGGCGACGCCGGCGGCGGCGAGCCGCCGCGGCGCGCGCTCGTCGACAAGACGCTCGAGGTGTGCGGGCCGCGGTGGTTCGAGCGCGCGGCGGAGGGCTGGCAGCTCACCCGCCCCGAGCCGGCGGCGAGCGTCCCGGTGCGCTGGGAGCGCGCCTTCGGCGGCCGCAGCCTCGTGCGCGCCGCGCCCGGGAGGGCGCCGCTCCTCGACGAGGTGTGCTTCACCAACCCGGTCGGCTGCGGGTGGATGGAGGCGCGCACCCTGGACGCGCTGCGCGACGCCGGCGCGCCGGCGCCCGACCGCGTGGCCGCGCCGCAGATCGAGCGGCCCGACAGCCGGGTGACGCGCCTCGCCGTGGCGTCGCACCCGCCGCACGCGGTGGAGGCCCCGCAGATGGCGGAGATCGCCGCGGACTACCCGTTCGCGCCGGCGGGCCTCGGGTGCGTGGGGCGCGCGTGGACGCCGCGGCTCCAGCGCGCGGGCACCTACGGCGAGGCGTGGGTCGCCGGCCGGCACCCGTTCCTCCCCGACGACTTCTCCTTCGCGTACTGGAACGCGGCGCCCGACGATCAGCAGATCCCGCACCCCGACGTCGGCCTGCGGGTCGAGCTCTGGAACCTCGCGCGCCCCGGGCTCGCGTGCGACGGGCGCGTCGCGTTCGAGCTGCCGCCGCACCGGGCGTTCGCGATGGCCTGGATCGCGGGGCTGCCGGTGCCGGTGCCCGCGGCGCTCGACACGCTCTCGGTGGACGCCGAGTCCATGGTCGTGACGTGCGTGTGGCGGGCGCTCGTGGCCCGCGCGCTCGGGGTGCGGCGGATGGAGGCGCGCTTCGAGGTCGATCCGCGCGCCCCGCTCCTGAAGATGGCGGTGGGCCGTGGCTGAGAACGTCCTCTCGCGCAAGCAGGAGCCGTGGATGGCGGTGTCGTGCGCGCCCGACGTGTGCAAGACGCCGATGGGGTCGAGCACGCCGCCCGTGCCGTACAACGTGGTCTCCAGGCTGGAGCCGGCGCTCGACGCCAGCGAGGACGTGCACGCCAACGACGGCCGCGTGCAGAAGCACGCCGCGACCGTGATGCCCACGACCGAGGGCGACGAGCCGGGCAGCGCGACGGGCGTCGTGAGCGGCACCGTGGGCCAGCAGAGCTGGTCGCAGACGCACAGCCCGAGCGTCCTGGTCAACGCGCACCCGGTCGTGCGCCACGACGACCTGGCGCAGATGAACGGCGACAAGGCGGCGCAGGACAAGGCCGACAAGAGGGCGCGTTACAACTGCCGCAAGGAGCAGATCGAGGCGGGCAAGAACAGCGACGACCCGGCGACGCGCGAGGCCGCCGCGCGCTTCGAGCGCAACACGATCGCCGCGGAGAAGGCGGCGCTCTCGGGCCACACCTACGACCCCTCGAAGCCCGCGCCGACGGGGTGGCGCGACATCAGCGACGACCCCGAGGCGCTCGCGCGCTACGGGCTCACGCCCGGCGATCTCGACGGCAGCCGCCCCGGCGCCACGCGGCTCTACGAGCCCGACCCGGACGTCTTCGGCGGCGACATGCGGCCGACGGTGGCCTTCCGGGGGACGGAGAACGGCGCGGACTGGCAGAACAACTTCGCGCAGGGGCTCAACATGGACTCGCCGTACTACCGCGACGCCGTGCGCGTGGGGAACACGCTCGGGAACAGCGTGGACTACACGGGCCACTCGCTCGGCGGGGGCCTGGCGTCGGCGGCGGCGACGGCGGGCGGCTCGCGCGGCTGGACGTTCAACGCGGCGGGCCTGAACCCGGGCACGGTCACGGGCTACGGCGGCACGGAGCGCCCGGCCGACATCGGCGCGTACCGCGTCCAGGACGAGGTGCTCACGGGCTTCCAGGAGCAGGGGTGGAAGGGCACCCTGGCCGCGTGGGCCGCCGGCGGCCTGTGGGGCGCCCTGGCCAAGGTGGGCCTGAGCGCCGTCATGCCGGACGCCGTCGGCACGAAGTACGAGCTGCCCGCGTCGAGCCTGGACCCTTATAACCGTCACCTGATGCCCGACGTCATCAACGGCATCGAGAAGCAAAAGCAGGCGGACCAGCGGAAGATCGCCGAGAAGACCGGCAAGCGATGCTGAGCGGAGCCACGATGCGCGCGCCCGACCCCGACCGCTTCTTCCTCGGCCCGCAGCGCGAGCTCGCGCGGGCCATCGCGGCCGGCGATCCCGCGGCCGTCCGCGCGCTCGCGCCGGCGGCCGATCTCGACGCGCCCGGCGCCGAGCACATGACGCTGCTCGTGTTCGCGATGCACTGGGCGTCGGGGCAAGAGCCCGCGCGTTTGCAGATCGTGACCGAGCTCGTGCGCGCGGGCGCCGACGTGCACCACGTGGTGCCGCCCCTCTCGAGCGCGCTCGATCTGGCGATCCTGGCGAAGAGCCCGGCGTTCCTGCGGGCGATGCTCGACGGCGGCGTGTCGCCCGACGCGCGGGTCGGCCGCGGCCACACGCCGGCGCTCTTCCACGCGGCCTCGGAGGCCACGGTCGAGAGCATGCGCCTGCTGCTCGACCGCGGCGCGGACGTGAACGCGCGCGACTCGCTCGGGACGCCGGCGATCGCCTACGCGCTGCGGGCGCTGCAGCTCGACCAGGTGGAGGAGCTGCTCGACCGCGGCGCCGATCCGCGCGCCGTCAACCGCCTCGGGCAGTCGTTCGCGTGCGTGCTGGAGGAGCTCATGGCGCGGCAGCTCCCGGGCTCGGCCGCGCTCCGGAAGATGGCGGCGCTCCGCGACCGGATCGTGCGGGCGGGGGTGCGGTGGCCGCCCGACCCTCCCGAGGTGGAGCGCGAGCGGATGCGGCAGCGCGGCGAGGAGCCGATCGTCCCCGTCGGCCAGCCGAGGTGAGGTGACACCATGGGATCCGGCAACACCATCGGGCGCATCGTCGGTCAAACCCCCGCGCGCGCGGTCCCCGTGGAGGAGGCCAACCCCGCCGTGCAGCTCGTTCAGGGCGTCGAGCGGCTCGCGCCGATGTGGCGGCAGCTCGAGGGGCTCGTGCAGCAGCTCGGGGGCGGCGGGCGAGGCGGCGCGCCGGCGGCGCGCGGCGGAGCGAGCGGGGAGGGGGCGGGCGCGCCGGGGACCGGGGACGTCGCGTCGCCGGAGGAGCTCGCCGCGCGGCTCGCGGCGCTCGGACGCCTCGTGCGGACCCCGCCCGAGGCGATGGACGGGCCCGCGCGGCCCGATCAGATCCGGACGCGGCAGATCACCGAGGAGATCCTGCGGCAGGCGATGGAGGTGTCGGGGCGCCGCGGCCAGCCGGTGCACGCGCTCGCGCTCGGCGCGGCGCGCGAGCGGATCGCGGCGCTCGCGGGGACGGCTCCGTCGCCGGCGCAGGCGGCGCAGGCCGTGGAGAACGCCGCGACGATGGCCCTGATGCGCGGCGCCAACGGGCCGGTGCTGGAGATGCTCCGGTCGGTGCTCGCGGGGCTCCAGCAGGCGCTGCGCCTGGTTCAGGGCATCACGGGCAGGAACGACGGCGCGCAGATCCGGAGGTGAGGGGACCCGGGTGTCCGGATGGGCGGCCGGATGTCCAGATGGGCGGCCGGATGTCCAGATGAGCCGCCCCGGTGTCCAGATGAGCCGCCCCGGTGTCCAGATGGGCGGCCCGGGTGTCCAGATGCCCGGCCCGGGTGTCCAGAGGGGCGGCCCGGCGGGGAGTCAGATGAAGACGACGGGCTGCTCCCAGATCGCGAGGACGATGCAGCCCTCGGCGCTCGACACGCTGTGACGGGTGCCCGGCGTGTTCACCACCAGCGTGCCGGCGCGGTGGTGCCCGCGCTCGTCCGACTGCGAGCCCGCGAGCACGAGGATGTGCTCATGGCCGCGATGGACGTGCTGCGGCACGGACGCGCCCGGCGCATACCGCAGGAGCGCCGCCGAGGCGCCCGCGTCGCCGCTCCCGTAAAGCTGGTGGATCTCGACGCCTTCTCGAAATCGACGCCACGGGATCAGATCCGGATTGGCGGTGAGCGCCGCCACATCCGAGACGATGAACGGCAACTGCACAGGTGCTGCATCCCGCGTTGCTGCTGGATTCGTGGACATCATCGCGAATCTCCCGTGTTCATGGGACCTTGCCACATCGCGCCGCGCGCGCTCAATGGCAATCGCGTGGGACGCGAACAATTCATGGGCGGGAAAACTTTCAGAAATGAATACGCGCGTACAGATCCAGGGTGTGAAGAGCACCCTGAGAACTCCGCGCCTCGCCGGTGGGGCCGACGCGCCACGCCGCCGGAGCTCCCTCGCCCTCGTTGGCCCGCTGCTCGCTTCGCTCTCGCTGCTGCCGGCGGTCGGCTGCAGCAAGGAGGCGCCTGGCGATCAGCCGCTCACGGTGGGCTTCATCTACGTCGGCGCCCGGGATGATTACGGCTACAACCAGGCGCACGCGGAGGGCGCCGCCGCGGTCGCCAAGCTGGCCGGCGTGAAGACCCGCGAGGAGGAGAACGTCGCCGAGACGGTCGCCGTGCAAAAGACGATCGAGAGCATGATCAACCTCGACGGCGCGGCGGTGATCTTCCCGACGTCCTTCGGCTACTTCGATCCGCACATCCTCAAGGTGGCGGAGAAGTACCCGGACAAGGTCTTTCTCCATTGCGGCGGCCTCTACGATGCGTCGAAGCACCCGAGCAACGTCGGCAGCTATTTCGGGTACATCGACGAGGCAGAGTACGTGTCCGGCGTCGTCGCCGGGATGACGACGAAGAGCGGCAAGCTCGGCTTCATCGCGGCCAAGCCGATCCCGCAGGTGCTCCGCAACATCAACGCCTTCACGCTGGGCGTCCGGAGCGTGAACCCGGGCGCGACGACGGCCGTGATCTTCACGGGCGACTGGTCGATGCCCGTCAAGGAGGCGGAGGCGGCGAACAGCCTCATCGACCAGGGCGTCGACGTCCTGACCGCCCACGTGGACTCGCCCAAGGTGATCATCGAGCTCGCCGAGCGCCGCGGCGCCTTCAGCACCGGCTATCACACGAATCAGGCGACGCTCGCCCCCAAGGGGTACCTGACCGGGGCCGAGTGGAACTGGGCCAAGGTGTACACCGACTACATGGCGTGGATCCGCGAAGGGAAGCCGTATCAGCACCTCCTGCGCGGCGGCTTCAGGGAGGGGTTCGTCAAGCTCTCGCCGTATGGCCCCGCCGTCTCCGAGGAGGCGAAGAAGAAGGCCGAGGAGGCGAAGGCGGGGCTCACGGAGGGGACGCTCGTCATCTTCAAGGGGCCGATCAAGGACAACGAGGGCAAGGTGGTCATCGCCGAGGCCGCCGAGCAGAAGCAGACCGACATCGTGCTGGAGAGCATGAACTACCTCGTGGAGGGCGCCGTCGGCTCCGTTCGGCACTAGTCCTGCGGGTCAGACCTCCCGCCAGGTATCTGTCTCGCGAGCGATGGAGAAACAAACGCAAAGGCGCAAAACTACAAATTTTTTTTGCGTCTTTGCGTCTTTGCGCCTTTGCGTTTAAATCTCTCTCTCCGGATGCCTGGCCGGACGTCTGACGAGCGGAACTGGCTAGAGCGATGCGGCCCTCCAGCGCTCAGAGCGCTTTGAGGACCGCTGCGGCCGGCGCGGTCCAGCCGACGATGGCGCCCTGGGCGCGGACCATCTCCAGGGTCGCCGCCTTGAACTCGGGGAAATAGCTCTCGGTGGCGTCCTCGATGAGCAGGCACTCGTAGCCGCGATCGTTCGCCTCGCGCATCGTGGTCTGGACGCACACTTCGGTGGTCACGCCGGCGATGAGCAGCTGCGAGACGCCGAGCGCCGCGAGCCGGGCGTCGAGCCCCGTCCGGTAAAAGGCGCCTTTCCCCGGTTTGGGGATGACGAGCTCCCCGGGCGCCGGCGCGAGCTCCGGGACGAAGTCGTTGCCCGGCTCGCCCAGCACGAGGATGCGCCCCATCGGCCCGACGTCGCCGATCCGCATGCCCGGCGCGCCGCGGCTCCGCTTGGCCGGCGGGCAGTCCGAGAGATCCGGCCGGTGGCCCTCCTTGGTGTGGAGGACGGTCAGGCCGCGCTCGCGGAACGCGTCGAGCAGCGACCGGACCGTCGGCACGATGCGCTGGAGCCTGCGGACGTCGTTGCCGAGCGCCGCGCCGAAGCCGCCCGGCTCCAGGAAATCGCGCTGCATGTCGATGACGAGCAGCGCCACGGCGTCCGGCTCGGCGAGGCGGAACGGGTACGGCTTCGCCGCGATCTCGGGGGCGCGCGCCGTCATCGGTGCCCCCCCATCGCGCGGCCGATCTCCGCGACGTCCGCCGAGGCGACCGCCGACTCGTGGACGATGCGGCCCTCGCTCATCACGAGGATCCGGTCGGCCATCGCGAAGATCTCGTCGAGATCCGCGCTCACGAGGAGCACCGCCGTCCCGCGGTCGCGCGCCTCGAGGATGCGGGCGCGGATCTCGGCCACGGCCGCGAAATCGAGCCCGAAGCACGGGTTCGCGGCGATGAGCAGCGCGATCCCCTCGTCCGAGCCCGTCCCGAGCTCGCGCGCGAGCACCGCGCGCTGCACGTTCCCGCCGGAGAGGCTGCCGATCGGCGCGTCGACTGAGGGCGCCTTGATGGCGTACTCGCGGGCGAGGCGCTCGGCCGACCGCCGCAGCGCGGCGCGGCTCACGCCGAAGCGGAGCGCGGTGAACGGCGGCCTGTCGAAGACGCGGAACCCGATGTTCTCCGCCACCGACATCGCCGGTACGCACGCGTTGCGCAGCGGCTCCTCGGGCAGGCACCGCACCCGGTGCCGCCGGGTCTCGTCGCGCCCCGCGCCGTACGGCTCGCCGTGGACCAGCACGCTCCCCGCCCGCGCGGCGCGCTGCCCGGCGAGCACCTCGACGAGCTCCTCCTGCCCGTTGCCCGAGACGCCGGCGATCCCGACGATCTCGCCGCGGCGGACCGTGAGCGTCACGCCGTCGAGCGCCGGCCGCCCGCGATCGTCGGCCGCGGCGAGCCCCTCGACGCGCAGGACCGCATCCCCGGCGGGCGCGTCGCCGCGCGCGCCGCCACGCGCGCCGCCACGTGCCACCGAGACCTGCGGAGGCTGCGCGCCGACCATCATCTCGGCCATGGCCGCGGGCGTGAGGTCCTCGACCCTCCCCCGGCCCGCGACCCGGCCGCGCCGCAGCACCGTGACCTCGTCGGCGAACGCCATCACCTCGCGGAACTTGTGCGAGATCATGAGCACGCTGATCCGCTGCTCCTCGGCCATGCCGCGGAGCGTCCCGAGCACCTCGTCGGCCTCCGCGGGCGTGAGCACCGACGTCGGCTCGTCGAGGAGGATGATCCGGCTCCCGAGGTAGAGCTGCTTCAGGATCTCGAGCTTCTGCTTCTCGCCCGCGGACAGCTCGCGCACGGCCGCGCCGGGGTCGAGCCGGAAGGGCATGCGCGCCATGAACGCGCGGATCGCCTCGCGCTCCTTCCGCCAGTCGATCACGAGCGGGAGCGACGGGCGCGCGAGCACGAGGTTCTCGGCGACCGTCATGTTCATCACCAGGGTGAAGTGCTGGTAGACCATGCCGATCCCCAGCGACCGCGCGTCGCGCGGGCTCCGGATCGACAGGGCGGCGCCCTCGACCCGCACCTCGCCCGCGTCGGCCGGGTGGTAGCCCATGATGCACTTGACCAGCGTGCTCTTGCCGGCGCCGTTCTCGCCGAGGAGCGCGTGGAAGCTCCCGGGCGCGACGCGCAGCGACACGTCGTCGAGCGCGAGCAGCGGCCCGAACCGCTTGGTGATGCCGGCGGCGGAGAGCTCCGGCGGGGGCGCGGGCGGGCCGGGCGCGCGGGGCGCCGCGGCGGCGCGGATCGGCCTCGCGGCCGGGCTCGAGAGGGCGCGCGGGTCCATCACGACGCGATCGCCTCCAGGAACGCGGCGGAGGTCGAGACCGCGCCGAACACCCCGTTCTGCATGGTGATCATCTTGAGGGCCGCGGCGTGGTTGCCGGGATCGGTGGCCGCGCAGCAGTCGGAGAGCAGCAGGCACTCGTAGCCGCGATCGTTCGCCTCGCGCATGGTCGTGTGCACGCAGACGTCCGTCGTGATCCCCGTGAGGATCAGGTTGTCGACGCGGCGCTGGCGGAGGATGAGATCGAGGTCGGTCGCGCAGAACGAGCCCTTGCCGGGCTTGTCGATGATCGGCTCGCCGGGCAGCGGCGCGAGCTCCGGGATGATCTCCCAGCCGGGCTCGCCGCGGACGAGCACCCGCCCGCGCGGCCCCGGATCGCCGATGCCGACGCCCGTGCCGCGCCCGCCGTCGGTCCGGCGCGAGCGCCACCGCTTGTTCGCCGGCAGATCCGAGAGGTCCGGCCGGTGCCCCTCGCGCGTGTGCAGGACGTGGTAGCCGCGGCGGCGCGCCTCCGCGAGCACGCGCTGGATCGGCGCGACGCACGCCCGCGTGAGCGAGATGTCGTAGCCGAGCAGGTCGATGTACCCGCCCTTGCCGCAGAAGTCGGTCTGCATGTCGATGACGATCAGCGCCGTCGTCTCGGGGCGGAGCGCCCCGTCGTACGGCCAGGCGTAGGGGTCAGCGGCCACGTAGGTCATGCGTCGGGTCCTCCTGTCCTTCTGCGGTGCTCTCGGGTCGTCGTCGTTCGCGTCGTTCGGGATCCTCGGGGGTCATCGGGCGAGCGCGAGCTCGGCGGGCTGATCGCGCAGGGTCCGGGTCGCGGAGCTCGCGGCGACCATGATGGCCAGCGTGACGATGTAGGGCGCGGCGTTGAAGAGGTGGTAGCCCCAGGTGATGCCCACCGACTGGAGCGCCGGGCCGAGCGCGCTGGCGCCGCCGAAGAGGAGCGAGGCGGCGAGGCAGCGGACCGGGTTCCAGCGCGCGAAGATGACCAGGGCCACGGCCATGAGCCCCTGTCCGCTCGACAGGCCCTCGTTCCAGCTGCCGGGGTAGAAGAGCGAGAGGTACGAGCCGCCGACGCCGGCAAGGAAGCCGCCGGCCATCGTCGCGCGCCGCCGGACGAGGTTCACGTCGACGCCCATCGCGCGGGCGGCGTCGGCGCTCTCGCCGACGGTGCGGAGCACGAGGCCGAGGCGGGTGCGGCGCAGCATCCAGAGGAGGAGCGGGGCGAGCGCGGCGCCGACGAGGAAGAGCGCGTTCACCTGGAGCGCGGCGCGCACCTGCGGGAGATCGCTGAAGAAGCCGAGCGAGATCGCGGGCAGGCGGGGCGCCGTCGGCTTGATGAGCGGCTTGCCGAGGAAGAAGGCGAGGCCGACGCCGAAGAGCATGAGCGCGATGCCGACCGCGATGTCGTTGACCCGCGGCTTCGCGCACAGCCACGCGTGGAGCGCGCCGAGCGCCGCGCCGATGATGCCGGCGGCGAGGACGCCGAGCCAGGCGGAGCCGGCGAGGTACGAGACGCCGTAGCCGCCCATCGCGCCCATGACGAGCGTGCCCTCCAGGCCGAGGTTCACGCGGCCGCTCTTCTCGGTGAGGCACTCGCCGAGGCTCACGAAGAGGAACGGCGTGCTGATGCGGATGGCCCCGGCGGCGACCGCGAGGGGGATGCCCCAGAGGCCCAGCGCGGCTGCGTCGCTCATCACGCCACCGACGGCGCGGGCGCCGCCTGCCGGACGTTGGGCTCGCGGGCGACGCGGGCGCGCCCGCGGAGCGCCTCGCTCGCGAGGATCGCGATGAACAGGATCCCCTGGAGCACGCTCACCGCCGCGTCGGGGAGCTGCGCCGCGCGCTGGAGCAGGCCGCCGCTCGCGCCGATGCCGCCGAGCAGGAGGGCGACCGGCAGGATCGCGAGCGGGTTGTGGCGCGCGATGAAGGCGACGAGGATGCCGGTGTAGCCGTAGCCGCTGACGAGCGACGCGTTCGCCCGGCCGTGGACGGCCGCGACCTCGACCATCCCGGCGAGCCCCGCGCACGCGCCGGCGAGCATGCAGGTGATCACGACGAGGCGCCGGACCGGCAGGCCGGCGAGGAGCGCCGCGCGGACGTTGCCGCCGCTCATCGCCGCGGCGAAGCCGAAGGTGGTCCGGTGCATGAGCGCGTAGCAGAGGACGCAGGCGAGGACGCCGAAGGCGAGGCCCCCGTGGACCTCGACGCCGGGCAGGTTCCCGAGCGCGTAGTCGGCGCCGATCGGGGCCGTCGACGGCTTGTTCAGGCTCGCCGGGTCGCGCAGGGCGCCCTCGACGAGGTGGTTCAGGAGCGCGATCCCGATGTAGTTGAGGAGCAGGCTGCTGATCGTCTCGCTGACGCCGCGGTAGACGCGGAGCGCGCCGGCGAGGCCGATCCAGAGCGCGCCGGCGGCGAGCCCCGACAGGGCCATCGCGGCGAGCGCCGCGGCGGGCGGCGCGCCCCACGCCCGCGCGGCCAGCGCGGCCGACGCGGCCGAGAGCCCGCCCACGACGACCGCGCCCTCGCCGCCGATGACGATGAGGCCGAGGCGCGCCGGCAGCGCCGCGCAGAGCGCCGTCAGCATGAGCGGGGCGGCGCGCAGGAGGGTGTTCTGGAACGAGAACCACGTGCCGAAGGCGCCGCGGACCATCTCGTAATAGACGCTCAGCGGGTTCGCCCCCTGGGCGGCCACGAAGGCGCCGAACGCGAGCAGCGAGGCCGCGAGGGCCCCGACGGGGATGACGATCGCCTCGGCTGTCTCGCGCCCGAGCAGCCCTTGCGGGAGGAGCTTCACGACGCCGAGGATAAGGGGTCCACTATTTCCGACCTTTTTCGGGGATCTTGCGGCTTCGCGACAGCGCGGACAGGGGGGGCGGCTCGCGCCTGGACGACGCGCGCCAGCCTGAGCGCGGCGCGCTGCCGTCATGACGTGCGACGCCACGGTGGCCCGCCGGGTCGAGCGATGCTGCGATGTGGTGGCCGCAGCGACCGCGAACGGCTCGCACAGCGCGGCGGCCTCCGCAGCGGTCTCTGCCTTGCACTCGCGCCCGCCGGCCGGTGATGTTGCTTGGCGATCATCGCGCAGGCGGCGAAGAAAGCGGCGAGCGCTCGCGCTCCTGAAAGATCAGTGAATGCCGGGGACCGCGGCGCGCGACGCGGCGTGGACCCCGGCGAGCCTCGTTCATGGGTGCACGTGCACGGCGCGCCTCCCACGTGATCGCCGGACGACCCCACCCGTACACCCCCGACTGGAGGTATTGCTGCGATGCGGTTCGAACGATCGATTTCGCTCCTGCTCGGCGCCTGCGCCCTGATGGCGTCTCGCACGGCGGCCGCCGCCGACCTGACCTGCTCGTCGAGCACGACGCTGGAGGCGCTCGCGGCGTGCGTTCGCGACCAGATGCCCGGCAGGGACTCGGGGATCTTCGTCGTCCCGAGCTCGACGCAGATGAGCGCATGGCGGAGCGTCATCCGCGCCATGATGGGCGGCAGATGCGACACCGCGCTTCCGTCCAGCCTCTCGTCGTTCGCGCGGATCCGGCTCGTCCGCGACGCCTCCAACGGCCGCAGGTACTGTGTGCTGATGGAGGTCGCCGACCGAAACGGCGACGGGATCGTCGATCGCGGGTTGGGCACCTTCATCGTGGACGCGGCGGCGCAGCGGGAGCTCTTCCACGCGGCGGCGCACCCCATCGCGGACACGGGCACGGAGATCCAGGCTGTCACGATCTTCAAGGAGACGAGATCCCGCAGCTTCATGATCGCCGGCGCGCACCGCGACGCGAGCTTCGTCGAGAGCAATTGCCAGAGCTCGTCCGCGATCTCCGACGCGGCCCACAACGTGGCGAACATGCTCCACGCCACGTATCTGGAGCTGGCGGCCTACTATGGATCGAGGCCGTGGTGGGCCATTCAGTGGCATGGGATGGCGCCGAGCACCTGCGCGGCGGTGGACGTGCACCTGTCCCACGGGGTGGACGTCACCCCCGTCGAGGGCGACAGGATACTGCGGCTGAAGAACAAGCTGCTCGCGTACGAGCCTGCATGGCGGGTCGGCGTCCCCGGCAGCGGGGTCTGCTCCCTCAACGCGACGACCAACGTTCAAGGCAGGCTCCTCAACGGCGTGCCGTCGTCCCGGGTCTGCGGCAGCCCTGCCGCGAGCTACAGCGGGAGGTTCATTCACATCGAGCAGGATCCCGCCTTTCGCGATGCGGACAGCTGGATCCCCGCGGTCATGGACACCTGGCCGTGAGGCGGGCTGGAACGCCCTCCTCCTCATGGGGCCGGAGCCACGAACGACGCCGTGAACGGGGCCGGCCCTCCGTGAGGACGCTTGACGGCACGCGCACAAAACAGAGCATTTTTGTATGCCTCGCCCTCGCTCCGCAATACGGCGAACGTGCATCTGTCGCCGGTGTGTGTCCCGTCGCGTCCCGCGCGGCCCGACCCTGCCGCTGGCGCCCCCACTGGAGCCATCCGCTCGTGTACTCCGAGGGCGGAACGCCCTCTTGCTCTATGGCGGATACACGAACGACGCCGTGAACGGGACCGGCCTGTTCACGCCGGAGAACTACCTCGGCGATCTCTGGATGCTCGACGTCGACACGGAGACCTGGGAGCAGATCGCCTTCGACGAGGACAGCGGACCGGGCAGGAGGTCGGCCACGGTCAGGAGGAGCCTTGAAGAGCTCCTCGAGCCACCATCCATGAACGGCGTGAAGCGCGGTCGTTCACGCGTCTCCTCCGGACACCTCATGACCAGCACCTCTCGCTCCAGCCCGGTTGCTGCGAGGACGACGAGGCCGTCCAGGGCCTCGTCGTCCTCTCCATAGCTCGTCTCGAGCATCCCGAGGGGCTGCGGCGCGATGCCCACCCGCGCGATGTTCTTAGGAATGATTAAGGCGACATCGGACGAGCTCGGCGTTACCAGTCGTGGAGCAGCGACATCCTCGAATCGCGCAGGAGGTCACAGGGCCTTGGTGGTCCTGGCCTCCACGGGCGCGCGTGTCGCTGACAGCAAGATAAGAGAAGAGAAATGGCAACGTCCGTAGTGTTTGGTTCGGTGAGGCAGTCTGACGGCGGGATGCTGAACCCGGGCTCCGGGGGCTGGTCTTCCACGAGGGTTTCGACGGGGAGATACAAGATCACCTTCAATGCCACGTCGTCGCAGGCTCCGATCGTCGTCGTCACGCCGGTCGACGATGCCGGCAGACAGTCCGCCGACAACCAGTTCTCGACGTACAACCACGAGCACAGCCCACCGGCGGTGTATGTCTGCTCGGTCGACAAGGCCAGCGGTGCGCTGGAAGACGCGAACTTCTCGTTCGTCGCCTACGTCGTTCAGTCGTAGGGCGCATCCTGCCCGGCGGCTCTCCCCGGGTCGCCGGCGGCGACGACCCTCCTCCCTCCGTTGAAGACCACGCCACGCCCTCACACCCCTCCACGGCCGCGACTCCCGACGTGATGCGCGGACCGCGCTCTCCCCACCCGGGGTCGATCGCCGCTTCCAGCCTGCACCTGCCGTGACGACCGTTCCTCCGGCGGCCGGAGGTCTGCCCTCAAAAAAACTTCCGGCGAGGCGCGCATGATGCTCAGCGGCCGGAAAATCCGGCATCTCAGCACAGTCACCCACGACGGCAAGGTCGTCTTCTTCGGCACCGCCGCCGACGGGATCATGCCGTCGTACGGCACGAACCTCGACCATGCTCGCTCCACCGAAACGCCCGCTCGCGGCAGTGCGCCGGAGGCACCTCGGCCTCAGTAGAAATCGTACCTGGCGCTCAGGGTAGGCACGAAGAGCGGGAAGAGCGGGGCCGTGAGGGGCTCGCCCGGAAACCAGGCCGAGGCGGCGTGATCGACCCCAGCCGCGGCGTCGACGAACACCCGCTGGCTCGACGCCGGCCTCGGCACGGCGATGAGCAGGGGCACCGCGAGCCCCAGGGTGAGCTCGACCCGCCTGGCCAGCCTGACGCCGGCGCGCACCTCGGGCGCGACGTACACGAAGCGCGCCGCCGCGCTCCGCTCGATCGGGCCGAACGACGGCGCGCCGCCCGTCGACGCCGGCGCGCTCGCGCGCGATTCCGTGACCGCGCCGAACAGCCCGCCGGCGCCCAGCCGCGCGTGGAGCAGGAGGCGCTCGCCCGACGAGTACCCGACCCAGGCGCCGAAGAGCGCGCCGCGGAGCGCCGTCGTGTCGTCGACGCGCACCGCGTACGACGCCCCGCCGACCGCCTCGATCGTCGCGACGCGCCCGCGGACGGCTTGCTGCACGCCCAGATAGCCCGCGGAGGCGCCGAACGAGAGAGGGTCGATGTCGTACCCTCCGTGGACGATCAAGCTGACCCCCGACCCGAGGGGTTCGCGGCAGGACCCCAGGCACCCCGTCGGCGTGCCTCCGCCGAACGACGCCACGAGCGGCGCCGCGGCGCTCACCTCGGCGAGCCAGCGGGGCGTTCGGCGCGGGCCGCGCGCCTCGCGGTCGTCGATGGCCCCGGCGTCCCGCGCCAGGCGGCTCGGGCGTGCGTCCGGCCCCTCCCGCGGCCGGTCGGCGATCTCGAGCGTGCCCGCCTCCTGGAGCCGGATCAGCCGTGCCGTCACCTGGACCGTCTCCCCGCCGCCCACGTCGAGGCGCTGCTCGAACGGCTGGTACCCCGCCTTGACCACGCGGACGGTGTGGGGGCCGCGAGTCACGCGCAGGGGGGCGCCGAGCGGCAGCTCGCCGCGCGGCACGCCGTCGAGCAGGACCGTCGCGCCCGGTTCGGCGCCCGCGACCCCGATGGCCCCGACGGCATTGGAAAGGAGCTTTACCACCAGCAGGATATCGCGCTCGTCCTCGCCCTTGAGCCTGTCGGAGAAGTCGTGCAGCGCGCTCTCGTACAGCTCGATGGCCTCCAGGTAGCGCTCGAGCTGGATGAGACACGCGGCGGCGTTGGTCGTCCCGTTCAGCGTCATGAACAACGCGCGCGACGTCTGGAACTCGGCGAGCGCCTCGGCCCAGCGCTCCTGATCGCGCAGCGCGATCCCGCGCTGGAAGTGCGCGCGCGCGTCCTCGCGACGCCGGACCTCGACAGGCCCGCCCGGCTGCGCGGCGGCGGGCGAGCCGAAGGGCAGCGGCGCCAGGAGCGCCGCCGCGAGGAGGAGGCCGCCATGCGCGGAGCGTCGGCGCGCCGTGCCCGGCATCGCGCGCGCCCTCATTCGAAGGCGTCTCCGGCCAGCACGCCGCTGCGCGGCTTGCCGTGCGCCTCCGCGGCCGCGCCGGTCGGGCACCTGGGGGTGACCTGCGCCGCCGGGGGGCAGACGCACGCCGGACCGTCGCTCGGCCGCGCGGCGCCGAGCGCAGCGCCCAGCGCGGATCCGGGCGGCGACTCCATCGCCATGGGACCCGCCAGCACGTCGTGCTCGGCGGCGACACCGGGCACCATGGATTCGAGCGCCAGCTCCGGCGGCTCGGCGAGCTCCGGCGCGGCGGCGTCGACGGCTTCCGCGGTCGGCGGCTCGGCGGTCGGCGGCTCGGCGGGCGCGGCCGGGAGGAGGCCGCGCCCGGAGCGGCGCCCCGCCCGCGCCAGCGCGGCGAGATCGAGCGAGGGCGGCGAGGCGCCGGCGTCCGCGAGGGTCACGGCGGTCTCGCCGTGCAGTGCCCCCCTGGAGACGCGCACCCGGTGCGTCTGACCGACCCTGCCCGAGAGCTCGATGACGCCGTCCCGCCGCCGCACCGGGACGCCGTCGACTTCGACCACGGCGTCCGCGGGCAGGACGAGCAGCTTCACCCGGCGCTCGCCGGCGCCGAGCCTGCGCACCGCCGGCCGCGGCGCCGCGGGGGCGCGGGTCTCGACGGCGATCTCGCCGGCGGACGTCGCCGGCTCGGCGCCGCCCTCCTCGACGCCGGGCTGCCCGCACGCGCCCAGGACCGACAGGAGCACCAGCGCCGCCGCCGCGGCCGCGTCGCGCGCCATCATTGCCCCCGGCCCTCCGCGAGGAGCGGCGCGCGCTGGTACGAGCGCTCGCACGCCGCGTGCCGATCCTGGGCGGAGGACGCCGTCTCCCCGAGGTAGGTGACGCGCATGTGCGGCGGCAGGCAATCGGTGTGCGCGGTCAGCAGGCGCTTCTTCAGGGTGTCCACGTCGATGCTCCAGGTGTGAATGCCGTTGTCCATGGCGACGGTCATCAGCCGTTGCCCTCCGTCGAGGAAGGCCAGCGCGATGACCGGCGCCGACGCGCCGAGCACGATGGGCGCGCCCTCGCCGGCAGCGCTCCAGAGGCGGACGGTGGCGTCGGCCGACGCGGTGGCCACGCGCGCGCCGTCGGGGCTGAAGAGCGCGCGCAGGACCGCGCCGTCGTGCCCGCGCAGCACGACGGGCTCTCCCTCGGCGCGCGCGCTCCACACGCGCGCGGTCCCGTCGTCGGACGCCGTCACGACGCGCTCGCCGTCAGGGCTCCACGCGCCGGCGTGGACGCCGCCGTCGTGCCCGCGCAGCACGACGGGCTCGCCCTCGCCGTCGGCGCGCCACACGCGCGCCGTGTGGTCGAGCGACGTGGTGAGCACGCGGGCGCCGTCAGGGCTCCACGCGGCCGAGGTGAGCCAGTCCTCGTGCCCGCGCAGCACGACGGGCTCACCCTCGCCGTCGGCGCGCCACACCCGCGCCGTCCCGTCGTCGGACGCCGTCACGACGCGCGCGCCGTCAGGGCTCAGCTCGGCGGCGCGCACCTCGGCCTCGTGGCCCCTGAGCACGACGGGCTCGCCCTTGCCGTCGGCGCTCCATACGCGCGCCGCGCGATCGAACGAGGCCGTGACGACGCGCGCGCCGTCGGCGCTCGGCGCCGCGCTCGCCACCCACCCCTCGTGACCCCTGAGCACGACGGGCTCGCCCTCGCCGTCGGCCCGGAAGACGCGCGCCGTCCGGTCCTCGTGCGCCGCCACGACGCGCTCGCCGCCCTCCACGATGGACGCCGCGTGGAAGAAGCCGAGGTCGCGACGCCGGTGCGGCATCGCCCGGAGCGGCTCGGCGCTCCACACCCTCGCGGTGCGGTCGGACGAGCGCTCCCACGGATCGGACGCCGCGGTGACGACGCGCGCGCCGTCGGGGCTCCACGCGGCCGCGTTGATGCGGCCGCGGTGGCCTGCGAGGACGACCGGCGCGCCCTCGCCGCCGATGCGCCACACGCGCGCGGTGCCGTCCTCCGAGCCCGCGAGCGCGCGCTCGCCGTCGGGGCTCCACGCGGCCGCGAGGACGGCCCCGCCGCCGCCCTCCAGCACCACGGCCTGGCCGGTGCCGTCGGCGCGCCACACGCGCGCGGCGCCGTCGGCCGAGGCCGTGAGCACGCGCGTGCCGTCGGGGCTCCACACGGCCGCGGCGAGGGCGCCCGCGTGCCCGCGGAGGGTCGCGCGGAGCGCGTTCGCGTTGAGGGCGTCGCTCGCCAGCTCGATCCAGCCGCGGCGCGCGCCGGGCAGCTCCGCCTCGGGCAGGAGCTTCATCGCCAGCGGGAGCTGCGCGCGCACCGCGAGCTCGCGGAAGCCCGCGAGGATCCTGGCGTCGTGCGCCTCGGAGCGCCGCTCCTCCGCGACGTCCCGCTGCCGGTCGGCCTCGCGTCGAGCCCGGGCCTCCTCGACGCGCAGGCGATCGGCGCGGAGCTTCTGGCCGTACGCCACCGCGCCGAGCGCCGCCGCGCCGGCCGCGACCACGAGCGCCGCCGCGGCGACGGCGCCGCGCGTCCTCGGCGAGCCTCGCCTCCGCCTCGGCCCGCTCGCGCCGCCGCGCCTCCAGGTGCCGGCGCTGCTGCCGTTGATCGAAGACCTCGCGCGCCAGCCAGTCGTGGCCGATCTCGAAGTACCGGCTCCCCTGGTGCTCCGCCGCGTGGAGGATGGCCGCCCCTTCCAGCGCCTCGAGCGCCGGCCCGAGCTCGTCCGCGGGGAGGACCCGGAGCAGCTCCTTCTCGGTGCGCAGCGTGCGGCTGCCGTCCGCCGTCACCAGGTGATCCTCGAGCAGCCGCTCGGCCCCGCCGCGCAGCGCGCCGAGGCCGGCGAGCGTCGCCTCCAGGTACCGGCGCAGGATGGCCTCGGCCTCGACCGCATAGGCCGCCGCTCCCTTCGCGCGCTGCTCGAAGAGCGCGCGGCACACGATCTGCGCGTACGCGGCCTGCGCCTCGGCCTCATCGGCCGCGGCCTGGCCGGGCACGCGCACCTGGAGCAGGAGCGGGCGCAGGTCCGCCGGCGCCCACGCCTGCGGCGGCTCGCCCGCGGCGGCCGCCTGGCAGACGGCCTCGCAGAGCTCGGCGACCGTGAGCGGGCCGACGCGGAAGCCGTGATCGAGGAGCCGGCGGTGCTCGCGCAGCCGATCGCGGAAGCGGCCGAGGTAGTCCTCGCGGAGCGACAGCACCAGGCGCAGGTTGCGGGTGGGCAGCCCGGCGAGGCGGTCCACGCAGTCGAAGAGCGCCTCGGCCTCGGCCGCGCCGCGCGTCGCGTAGAGCAGCTGCTCGATCTGATCGAGGTAGACGACGGCGAGCCGCGGCGACCCGCGCGCCGCGCGCTGCGCCGCCGTGAGCAGCGCGTCCGCGGGCGCGGCGCCGGCCGGCCGGTCGCCGAGGCCGAGGGCGCCGTACACCGCGTCGGCGAGCCAGCGCGTCGGGTCCTGATCCTCGGGCCAGGCGTCGACCCGCGCCACGCGGATCTCCTGCTTCTCGATGAGCGACGGGAGGACCGCCGCCTGCACCAGGGAGGACTTGCCCGCGCCGGACGGCCCGAAGACGGTGACGCAGCGGTTGGCGAGGATGGATGCCTCGAGCCGGTAGGCCAGGTCGCCTCGCCCGTAAAAGCGATCACGGTCGGAGGCGCGGTAAGGTTGCGGACCTGGAAAGGGGTTCTGCATTGCGGGGCAGCGAGAGCGAGTAAGAGCGAGTAAGAGCGAGTAACAGATGGAGTCGGCGCAAACATCTTATTGGTTCTTAAGGAGCCAGAGGTCTCTCCGGGGCTCGCGACCGACCCGGTGGCGGCGCGCTCCCGGGGGGCGCGCACCTGTCGGGCGACTCCGAGCGGGTCACCCAGCGACGGAGGTCGATGTCCACCGTCCCCAGGAAGGCTCCCTTGAGCACGCGGACGTTGTAGGTGACGCCGGGCGCCGTCCTCTGCGCCTCTCCCCACGCGCCGAGGGTGCCGCCGAGATCGATCGACGCGCCGCCCTCGCACGAGAGCTTCCCCTTCCAGGCCGCGCCGCCGGTGTCGAGCGCCGCGACGTTGAACGAGCACGCGTCGAGATCGCAGACGTTGCCCGGACCCACGGCCGCGCCGGCGCAGCCTCTCTTCTGATAAACCACGCTGAAGCACTCGGGATAGTCCGCGAAGAAGAGAGAGGTCCCCTGGAGCCTCTGGCCCGACGCGCTCGACGCGCTCACGGATGCCCCTCCGATCGAGGAGGCGTCGATCGCCAGCGTCGCGGCGACCGCCTCCTCGGCCGCCACCTCGAGCGTCCCCGCCTTGATCGCGCGCGTCAGCACCCTGACGTAGCTCGTCCCGGTCTCGGCGAACAGGCTCGTGCACGCGCCGCTCGCGTCGAGGTACACCGCCGAGAGCCTGCTCTCCACGAGGTCCGTCAGCGTGACGCTCGCGCTCCGCTTCGAGGACACGCCGGCCGAGGGGGCGACCTTGAGGGCTGCGCCGAAGTCGCCGGAGAGCTTCCCGTCGAGCACGTCCCCGTAGTGGAGCGTCACCTTCGACCAGCTCGGCGCCGCCGTGCCCTGGTCGCCGTCGAAGCAGGCGTTGGTCTCGGGCTGGTCCCCGAGCAGCCGGCGTCCGAGGCTCGCGGAGCCGCTCGCCGGCGTCCGCGCGCGGTAGTCCGGCGCGAGGTCCTTGATCGCCTTGTCGAGCGTGACCGTCGCGGTGCTCGCGCACGCCGCGAGCGGGACCGCGGCCAGCGCCGCGATCGTGAGGCGGATCGGTGAGCGCCTTCGGTCATCGTCAATCTTCACGGTGGATCTCCTTCGAGCGCGCCGTGGCTGCGGTCAGGGCGAGACGGCCGAGAGGACGTCCTCGATCTCGGCGGCGAGCTGGTCGACGTCCGCCGACGCGTCGCTGGCGAGCCAGTCGACATCGTCCTTCCGGCGGTAGACCTCGGCGCGGATCCGTGGGACGACCACGAGCTCTTCGTCCTCGGTGAGCTCGTCGGCGAGCAGGGTGACCGAGAGCTCGCACACCTTGGTGCTGCCCTCCGGCTCGGGGATCCGCAGGGTCACCGAGGCCGTGGCGCGCTCGGCGTCGAGGCGCGCGGCCGCGCGGCCCTCGAAATGGACGGACAGGGCCGTGCCCACCGACCGCAGCAAGGCCTGTATCGCGCGCCTCGGTGGCTCGCCGGGGCCGAGCCGCGTACGAAGCGCGACGCCGACCGTCACCCACGACGAGCCGCCGAACGCGATGGGCTCATCCCGATTCATGTGTTCTTCCGCCGGCACGGGCATACCTGCCATGAAACGGACGACGTCGCGTTTTGTCAGCTTAAGAGAAATTAAGGCGTGTCGCGCGGGCGTTTGCTCAACCCGCCTTCCCCTGCTTGGCATACTCCTTCCGGATGCCCTGCAGGAGGTCGTCTGCCGTGAGGGGGCGGCCGCCCTCTCTCAGGGCCTGAAGCGAGGCGTAGCGGATCACGTTCATGATCGCGCCCCCCGCGAGCGCGTGCTCGCGCGCGATCTTCTCCAGGTCCACGGCGCCGTCGAGCCTCGCCTTGGGCGAGAGCCCCTGCCGCCACAGCCGCGCGCGCTCCTCGGCGCGCGGCATCGGAAAGTAGATGATCGACTCGAACCGCCGCGCGAAGGCGTCGTCGAGGTTGTCGCGCAGGTTGGACGCCAGGACCGCGAGCCCGTCGAAGGTCTCGATGCGCTGGAGGAGGAAGGAGACCTGCTGGTTGGCGTAACGGTCGTGCGCGTCCCGCGTCTCGCTGCGCTTGCCGAAGAGCGCGTCGGCCTCGTCGAAGAACAGGACCCAGCCCCTGCGCTCGGCCTGGTCGAAGACCCGGCCGAGGTTCTTCTCCGTCTCCCCGAGGTACTTCGACACCACCAGGGAGATATCCACCTTGTAGACCTCACGGCCGGCGGACTTGCCGAGCAGGCAGGCGGTCATCGTCTTGCCCGTGCCCGGCGGGCCATAGAAGAGGCTGCGGTGGCCGGGGCGCAGCTTCCCGGCCATGCCCCAGTCCGCCATCAACGTCTCTCCGTGCTCGATCCAGGTCTCGATCTCCTCGAGGTGCTTGCGGGTGCTGGGCTGCAGCACCACGTCCTCCCAGCCGAGGCGCGTCTCGATCCGCTGGGCGGGGAAGCCGGGCCCGCAGCCGCGCCGCCGCGGCTCGCCGGTGGTGAAGAGGCAGAGCAGCTCCTCCGAGATCTGAAGGGGCGCCTTCATCGGCGTCACCTCGTCGCCGCCGCCGAGCCTGAGGACGTCGTGCCTGGCGAAGAGGTGCTCTGGATCCAGGAGGAGCTGCGCCGAGAACCGGACCGCGAGGTCGTCGCCGCCGAGGAGGAACGCCAGCGTCTCGGCCGTGGGCAGGAGCTCGCCGCCGGCGCTGAGCTGGGCGCCGCCGAACTCGGTGAGCCTCCGATCCACGGCGGCGTCGCGGCCGAAGCAGACGTCGAGGAGCTGGGGCCGCAGGTGCGGGACCAGGGCGAGCACCAGGGCGAGGCGCTCGACGAAGGAGAGCTGATGTCGCCGCACGAAGCCGGCGTACTCCGAGCTCGACCCGCCGAGGTCGGGCGGCGCGATGTCGAGCACGCTCCCCTCGGTCGCACCGTTGCCGACATGGATCTTGATCCGCGCCTCGAGGACGCTGCGAAACCAGAGCAGCTCCCGCTCGAGGTCGGCGGCGTTCTCCACGATCTTGGTCATCCTTGCCATACCCATCGAGCCGCGGCGCTCCTCCTCGCTCCAGAACCGCTGCGCGAAGGTGGCACGACGCGCCCCGGTCGCGCCGCTAAATACGAAGCTTCTTAAAATGGCTTAAGTTGTCGATGCGGCCGGCCTCGGGTACTACCGATGTCGAGCTCGGCGCCGGCGGGGGACCCATGACCTCGCCCGCGGGCGTCGAGGCGCCGTTCCATCGTGGCGATCCGCTCGACGCCGCCTGACGCTCAGGCGTCGCGCCGCGGATGCGCTGACCCAAGATCTTCAAGGATGAGAGCCAATGAGCGCGGGACAAGCTCAGGGCTCCAGGAGCCATCAGCCGTGATCAGCGAACTCCTCGTCCTGCTCAGGAACACGGTGAACGAGCACCTGACCGCGAGCGCGGGCTGGCGCGGCCCGGTGCCCGACCAGGGGCCAGTCGCCTTCCTCGACAGCGAGGCGGCGGACGGCCTCGAGCTCAAGCTCGGCGCCGTCACGCTCCTCCTGGTCAACCTCGAGGAGGATCACACGCTAAGGCCGGCCGACCCGTTCCGGGTGACGCTGCCGGACGGCACCACGCAGCGCGTCCAGCCGGCGATCCAGATGAACGCTTATGTCCTCTTCGCCGCCCGCTTCAAAGAGTACGAGCAAGGCCTGCGGTGCATCTCGCTGATCCTGCAGCTCTTCCAGGGCCGCCGGGTCCTCGATCACGAGAACACGCCGGCGCTGAGCGGCAGGATCGAGAGGCTCACCCTGGAGCTGTTGACGCTCCCGCTCTCCGAGCTGAACCAGCTCTGGGGCGTGCTCCGGAGCGCGTATCAACCTTCGCTCCTCTACAAGGTCCGGATGGTCGTCTTCCAGGACGAGGGCGCCTCCGGCGCGCCGCAGATCACCGAGCCGGTGCTGAGGATCCACCCGTGAAGCACGCCGCGATCATCGAAGTGCTCTTGCAGCACGCGTTCTACACCGACCTCCGGTGTCCGGACCTCTCGATCGAGCCGAGCGACGCCACGGCGCGCCTGCTCCGCGATCATCGCTGTCTCTGGCGGACGAGCTCCCAGGGCGCCCGGGTCCTCTCTCCGCTCGACCCCACGGGACGACCGTTCCTCCCGCTGCCAGGGGACGCGGCGCTGCTCTTCTACCTGGCGGTCCGGGGCGGCGACTTCGCCGCCGTCACCGATCTCGCCAGCTTCCGCGGGCGCTCGGCGCCGGTCTTCACGGACGCCGGCGCGGGGACCGACGGCGAGCTGCGGTTAGCCCCCGCCGACCCCGCGCGGCCGCGGCTCCCGCCGGGCGTCCTCGCCGCCGTCGAGATCCGCCCCGGGGGCGCGCCGCGGCCCGCCCGCTTCCTGGTCAGCTTCCCGGCCAGGCAGGCGCGATGGGCCTACTACTGCGTCACCGACCTGGCGCCTGCCGCGGGCGAGCTCGCGGTGGTGGACGCCTCGCCCGCCGGTGCCGCCGGCGCGCTGCGCTTCAGCGCGGTGACGCTCGAGCCGACGGACCCGGTCGCGGCGCAGATCGAGCGCCGGTATCCCGGGATGCGCTGCGCGTGCTTCGTCTCCGACCAGCCCGTCGCCGCTCGCGCGGAGCCGAGGAGGAGCCTCGAGCTCCGGCTCGGCCCCGACC
Organism: Sorangium cellulosum So0157-2; assembly: GCF_000418325.1. GTDB lineage: Bacteria > Myxococcota_A > Polyangia > Polyangiales > Polyangiaceae > Sorangium > Sorangium cellulosum_D. Next base: position 7,714,970 of record NC_021658.1, on the reverse strand, counting down.
GCGTGGCGGGCCCGCTGCCCAATCCGTCGCTGCAGAGCGCTGCAAAGGAGGATCTGCTGTTTCAGATCATCATGTATCGAGCGCAACCGTTTCAAACCCCCTGAGATCGAGGAACAATGCCTGCTTATATGACGCCCGGTGTCTACGTGGAAGAGGTGTCGACCCTGCCGCCCTCCGTGGCGGAGGTCTCCACCGCCGTCCCCGCCTTCATAGGATATACCGAGAAGGGCCCGCAGATCGCCCAGGTGAGCACGATGCTCGAGTACGAGCAGCTCTTCGGCGGACCCAAGCTCGCGAGCTTCACGGTCACCGTCGACGCCTCGTCCCAGGTGACCGGCGTGACGCGGGGCCCCGATCCCGGGTTCCTGCTGTACTACGCCGTGAGCCACTACTTCAAGAACGGGGGCGGGAAGTGCTATATCGTGTCCGCCGGAGACTACGCGTCGCCGCCCGCCAAGGACAAGCTCGCCGCCGGCCTCTCGCTGCTCGAGAAGGAGGACGAGCCGACGCTGGTCGTCTTGACCGACGCCGTGAGCCTCGAAGCCGCGGACTACCACGAGCTGTGCCAGGCGGCCCTCGCCCAGTGCGCAAGGCTGGGTGATCGCTTCGCGATCTTCGACGTCAAGAAGGACGCGGAGCCGGGCAAGAAGGACATCGACGTGTTCCGCGACGGGATCGGGACGAGCGATCTGGCCTATGGCGCCGCCTACTACCCGTACCTCCAGACCTCCCTGAGCTACGCGTACGCGGACCCGGAGGTCACCCTCCAGGACGGGGCGGCGGCCGGGGTCGCCCTCGACACCCTCAAGGCGAGTCGGACGGCGATCTACCAGCAGGTCAAGGCGAGGCTCGCGGCCGAGCGGGTCGTCCTCCCGCCGAGCGCGGCGATCGCAGGGATCTACGCCAGCGTCGACCGGGATCGCGGCGTGTGGAAGGCGCCCGCCAACGTCAGCGTCGCGGCCGTCATCGGGCCGGTGCTGAAGATCACGAGCGACGCCCAGGACGCCCTCAACGTCGATCCGACGGCGGGTAAATCGATCAACGCCGTGCGCGCGTTCACCGGCAAGGGGACGATCGTGTGGGGGGCGAGGACCCTGGCCGGCAACGACAACGAGTGGCGGTACATCTCGGTCCGGCGGCTCTTCATCATGATCGAGGAGTCGGCCCGGAAGGCGACCTCCTTCGCGGTCTTCGAGCCCAACGACATGACGACCTGGCTGAAGGTCAAGGGGATGATCGAGAGCTTCCTCTACGGCCTGTGGGAGCGCGGCGCCCTGGCCGGGGCCTCCCCGGCGGCGGCCTACTTCGTCAACGTGGGCCTGGGCAAGACGATGACCAACCAGGACATCCTCGAGGGGCGGATGATCGTCGAGATCGGGATCGCGGCGGTGCGACCGGCCGAGTTCGTCGTCCTTCGCTTCTCTCACAAGATGCAGGAGGCATAGGCCATGGCACTGACCAAGAGCGAGATCGTGACCGCGTATCCTCTCCCGTCGTACAACTACCGAGTCGAGATCGCGGGCTCCGCGGTCGGCTTCTCGGAGGTCTCCGGGCTCAGCATCAAGCGCGAGACGACGACGTACAAGGAGAGCCCCGTCGGCGGGGCGTCGCCCGGTCCGGTGGTGATGAACATGCCGGCGCAGCGCGCCGCGCCGACGCTCACGCTGAAGAAGGGCATCGTCAAGAAGGCCAGCGTCGCCACGCTCTACGCCTGGATCAGCGCGATCCAGGTGAACCAGGTCGAGAAGAAGGACATCTACGTCCGCCTCTGCGACGAGAAGGGCGACGCGGTGATCAGCTGGAAGGTGCAGAACGCCTTCCCCACGAGGCTCGACGCGCCCGCCTTCACGGCCACGTCCAACGAGGCCGCCATCGAGAGCATGGAGCTGATGGCGGACGCGATCCTGATCGAAGAGGCGTAGAGCGGCGCGATGGCCCAGTCGACGGACAACCAGCGGACGAGCTACCCGCTCGCCGCGTACAACTTCCGCGTGAAGGTGGGCGAGGCCTCGATGAGCTTCACCGAGGTCTCCGGTCTCGCGGTGGAGCGCGAGCACGTGACGTACGAGCACGGCCTGAGCTTCCGGGAGGGCCCCGTGAGCATGAGGTTCAACTCCAGGCGCTTCACGCCTGTCACCTGCAAGCGCGGCGCCGTCCTCGGGGCAGATCCGCTGTTCCTGTTCGACTGGCTGGAGGCGGGGGACGGCCGGACCATGGAGGTCAGCCTCTGCGACGCGACGGGCGCGGCGGTGCTCGCCTGGAAGGTCGCCGTCGCGATCCCCGTCAGCCTCAAGGCGCCCGCCTTCAACGCCGCCACGAACGAGGTCGTCGTGGACACGCTCGATCTGCAGGTCAGGGAGGTCTCCGTTGTCAGGCTCTGACGTTCGCGAGAGCGGTGGTCCCTCCGGCCGCGATCCGGGGCGCTGCGCGGATGCGCCGCGCGGCGCCCCGGGCCTCGGGCCGAAGGGGTGGAGGTCAGGATCATGAGCGCTGCCATCCCGGAGCTCGTCCCGCTGGGCGAGCTGTTCACGAGCTTCCGCTTCGGCGTCTTCTTCTTCGCCGGCGGCGTGGCGCCGAACCCGCTCGACATCCGCTTCAAGAAGGTGACTGGGCTCTCGGCGACGGTGAGGACGACGCCGCTCGAGGAGGGGGGCCAGAACCTCTACACCCACGCGCTGCCCTCGAGGGTCGAGCACGGCAACCTGGTGCTGGAGCGCGGCGTGGTCGCGGCTTCGCCGCTGCACCTCGACTTCCACGCCGCCATGTCCCTCTTCAAATTCGCCCCCTCGAACGTCATCGTGACCCTCTTCAACGAGGCCTACACCCCGGTGTCGGCGTGGTTCTTCACGAGGGCCTTTCCGGTCAAGTGGTCGACCGCCGACCTCGACGCGGAGCCGAAGAAGCCGCTCATCGAGTCGCTCGAGCTCGCCTACGCCCGCATGCAAACCATCAAGGTGTGATCATGCCTGTGGAGATCAAAGAGCTGGTGATCCGCGCCGTCGTCGCGCCCCCGGAGGGGGCGCCGCGCGCGCGCGCCGCCGCGCCCGACGCCGCCGGGCTGGAGGCCGTGGTCGAGGCGGCGGTCAAGGAGGTCCTCCGCGTCCTCAAGGCGTCGAAGGAGAGATGATCGTGGGACTGAACCTCTTCAAGCTCGAGAAGCTCAAGATCAAGGCGTTCAAGGACGTCGGGCGCCGGCAGCCGATCGGGGCGCCGTTCGAGGCGATGTTCAACCCGGCCTCGTTCTCGCAGCGCTACGCGATCGCCTGGGGGGCCAAGCAGGGGGTGGGCTCCAGCGGGCCGCAGCTCTCGTACAGCCGGAGCAAGCCGAGCGAGCTCACGCTGACCCTGGTGGTCGACGGCACCGGCGTGGAGTCGATGGGGGTCGTCGCGCCGGTGCGGAAGAGCGTGAAGGATCGCGTGAAGGCGTTCCTCGACGTCACCTTCCGTTACAACGGGGTCATCCACGAGCCCAATTATCTCCTCGTGGAGTGGGGATCGCTGATCTTCTCCTGTCGCCTCTCCGCGGTCGACATCAAGCACACCGCGTTCGAGCGCGACGGCACCCCGCTCCGGGCAGAGATCGAGGTGACGCTGATCTCCGACAAGGCCGCCAAGGCGCGCGCCAGGGAGGAGGGCAAGACGTCGCCGGATCTGACCCACAGCCGGATCGTGCGCAGCGGGGACACGCTGCCGCTGCTGACCAGGGACATTTACGGCTCGTCCGCCCGCTACCTGGACGTCGCGCGGTGGAACCGCCTGGACGACTTCAGGCGGCTGATCCCCGGCCAGGAGATCTTCTTTCCGCCGCTCGCCAACCTGGGCGCCGGCACCTCCGGGGAAGGGTAGACGCCATGCCCGCGGTGACTCCCACCATCCTCAGCGACGGCAAGCCGATGGACCCGGCCTACGAGCTCCTCTCCATCGACATCCGGAGAGAGGTCGACCGGATCCCCCGAGCGGAGCTGCGCGTGCTCGACGGCGACGCCGCGCAGCAGGCGTTCGCCGTCAGTGATACGGGCTTCTTCGCGCCGGGGGCGAAGATCGAGATCAAGCTCCGATACGAGGGGGAAGAGGACCGGTGCGTCTTCAAGGGGGTGGTGGTTCGGCACGGGGTGGAGGCTGGCCACGACGGCTCCGTCCTGGTGATCGGGCTCAAGGACGCCGCCGTCAAGCTGACCGGCGCGCGGCGGAGCGCCGTCTTCCGGAAGATGACCGACGGCGCGATCGTGAAACAGCTGATCGAGGCGGCGGGGCTCGAGGTCGGCACCATCGCCGAGACCAGGCCGGAGCACGCGGAGATGGTGCAATACCACGCCGCGCCGTGGGACTTCATCCTCTCACGGGCCGGCGCGCTCGGCCTCCTCGTGGTCGTCGAGGACGGCAAGATCTCGCTCCGGAAGATGGCCGTCGAAGGCGCGCCCAGGCACCGCTTCGCTTATGGCATCACCGAGATCTTCGACGTCGAGATCGAGGTTGACGCCGAGCACCAGTACCGCGCCGTGGAGAGCGTCGCCTGGGACGTGAAGGAGCAGAAGCCCACCGCGGCCAGCAAGGCGAAGAGCCTCCGCGCCACCCAGGGGAACCTCGACGGAGGCATGCTCGGCGACGCGGTCGGCAACGGCACCTGCACGCTCTCCCACCCGGTCCCCGTCGCCGCGGAGGAGCTCCAGGCCTGGGCCGATGCCCGCATGGCGAGGAGCCGGATGGCGCTGCTCCGCGGGCGCATCGCGGTGCCTGGCTTCGCCGGCATCAGGCCGCTCGACGTGATGGAGGTCGCGGGGGTCGGCGAGCGATTCAACGGCACGACGCTGGTGACGGGGTTTCGCCACCGGGTCGACGCGTCCGGCTGGCGCACCGACGTGCAGTTCGGGCTCTCGCCCGAGGAGCTCTCCCGCAAGGAGGAGCTCCGCGAGGCGCCGGCGGCCGGGCTCCTGCCCGCGGTGAGCGGGCTGCACGTCGGCGTCGTCGCAGAGTTCGAGGACGATCCCGACGAGGAGCTCCGGGTCAAGGTCATCCTCCCCGGGGTCGACGCGAAGCAGGACAAGGCGGTCTGGGCCCGGCTCGCCGCGCCCGGCGCAGGCAAGGCCCGCGGGTACTTCTTCCGGCCGGAGCCCAAGGACGAGGTGGTGGTGGGCTTCTTCAACGACGATCCGCGCCGCCCGGTGATCCTGGGGGCCCTCTTCGGGTCGAAGAACGCGCCCCCGGAGGCGATGGGAAAGCCCAGCAAAAAGAACGACAAGAGCGGGATCGTCACCAAGTTCGGGACGAAGATACAGCTCCTCGACCCCGACGAGGACAAGGCGTCGGTGTCCATCGAGACGGCCAATAAGAACAAGCTGCTCATCGACGACGGCGCAAAATCGATCGTCCTCTCCGACCAGCACGAGAATTCGATCACCATGGGTAAGGACGGCATCGAGATCAAGAGCGAGAAGGGCAAGGTCACGATCAGCGGCAAGGGGGTCGACATCCAATGAGCCGATCAGGACAGGAGGTGAGGGAGCTCCACCTCTCGGTGACGGTGGACGAGGTGAACCTGATCCTGGAGGGGGTGGGGCTGCTCCCGTTCGCCAGGGTCTACGCGCTGGTCGCCAAGGTGCAGCAGCAGGCGAGCCAGCAGCTCGGCGGCAAGCCCGCCCAGGAGGAGCCGGATGCGACCTGAGAGCTCTTTCCTCGGTCGAGGCTGGGCCTTCCCGCCCTCGTTCAGCCGCGGCGGGGCCGACGTGGAGATGGTCTCCGGCCCCGCCGACATCCAGCAGAGCCTGCAGATCCTGGTGGGGACCTCGCCGGGCGAGCGGGTCCTCGCGGAGACGTTCGGCTGCGACCTCGCGAGCCTGGTGTTCGAGGAGCTGGATCAGGGCCTGATCAACACGATCGAGCGGCTCCTGACGGACGCGATCCTCGAGCACGAGCCCCGGATCCAGGTCGATCGGATCGACGTGGCGGCGAGCGACACCCAGCCGGGCTGCGTGCTCATCGGGGTCAACTACACCATCAGGGATACGAACTCGCGCTTCAACATGGTCTTCCCGTTCTATCTCACGGAGGCGACCCTCCCCGGGTGGTGAGAGCGCCATGAGTAGACTGATTCTCATCGAGGGCGACAAGGCGATCTTCCTGCCCAGCTTCACGCCCGCGCTCGTCCTGCCCAGGCCTGGAGAGCTGAAGGGGAGCGGCCCAGCGACGCTGAACGGGAAGAAGCTCTGCGTCGAAGGCGACGAGGGCAAGGTCTCGGTCGCCAACTGCTCTTACGTAATTCCTGGGTACTCCATCCCGGGCAAGGGGACGCTGAAGATCGCCGCCCTCGGGGACGATCAGAAGGCGAAGAAGACGAAGACCGGCGACAAGGCGGTCCTGCTGAAAGGGACCACGTTCACCGCGACGTTCGAGGTCCAGAACCCGGCGAAGCAGCCGCCGAAGGGGCCAGGGCCGCCGATCCTGGACTCGACCCCGACGTACACAGGCAAGGGCATGTTCAAGACGACCAACAAGATCTTCAAGGGAACCTGAAAGGCAGAGCCATCCATGTCGAGCACGTCGAGAGAGCCTGCGGGCGCGGAGCGCGACGGTACGAGCCAGGCGGGGCGCGCGCTCGCCGCGCTCGATCCCGGCCACGTCTCGGTGGACGAGCGGACGTCCGCGGAGCTCCTTTCGTTCGCGCGCGCCTACGGCAAGGAGCTCACGTACTACGGCGCCGGCGGTAAGCCGGAGGGCGACTGGAGCGGGTTCGTCGGCGCGAAGCTCCGGCCCGAGGACGTCGCGGCGTTCCTCCGGGATCCCGGGAAGTTCACGCCCGAGGCCGCGCCCGAGCTCTACCGGCCGCATTTCGTCCTCTTCCTCGCGTTCCTGCAGCTCCTCGAGAAATCGCGGGCCGAGCTCAACACGCTGACAGGACGACACCTCGACTTCTACTATCGCGAGGTCCTGCGGATGGCTCGGAGGCCGCCCGTCCCGGATCGGGTGAGCCTGATCGTCGATCTCGCCTTCCGCGGCCGGGAGGTCCTGCTGCCGGCTGGGACGCGCCTCGACGCGGGCCCGGACAGCCTTGGACGAGCCCGGATCTATGCGACCGATCGGGATCTCGTCGTCAACCGGACGCGGATCGAAGCGATCAGCTCCCTCTTCATCGATCGACGGCGCGTCGGGCTCCGCGAGATCTCGGGCCGCCACGCGAACGACAAGCAGCGGGCGTGCGAGGCGATGTTCGCGCTCGCGATCGGAGACCCGCTCCCGCCCTATCCCGGCTTGGCGCGGCCGGTCGACTTCGCCGAGCTGACGAACCTCCGCGACCTCGTGAGGCGCTCGGACAGCGACTTCTTCATGTCACCCCCCACGCTGCGCGACCTGATGGACCGGCGGAAGCTGCGCGCGGAGACGCCCTCCGAGTGGGGCGAGATCTACGCGGCGCTGGAGCTCGCCGGCGCGAAGAAGCGGGGCGCGCCGTTCACGCTCGCCCGGAGCTCGCGGGACCTGGAGGCGAACCTCCAGGAGGCCGTGGGGCCTTTCAGCTACGGCACGCTCGCCCAGGTGAGCACCGTCGATGATCTCTACGAGCACCGGGCGCGCGGCGACGTGCAGGCGTTCATCGAGGGGACGCTGTGCTTCGCGCTCGCCGACTTCGAGCGGATGATGCAGCTGAAGCGGCGGTTCGACGCCGCGTGGGGCGAGATCAACCGCATCCTCGAGAGCGCCGGGCAGAAGAGGCGGAATGACCCCGACTACCGGCTGTCGCCCGCCGACGTCACGGCCTTCGCCGACAACGCGAAGGCGGCTGTCGGCACGGACGGCATCGAGGCGTACTGGGGACAGGTCCTCGCGCTCGAGGGGTACTTCTACGTGCCGGCGGAGCGCTTCGGCATCGCCATGGGCGAGGTCCTCGACACGCCGCAGAACGACTGGAACCAGGTATTTTCGATCCTCGAAGAGGCCCACCGGCAGAAGCTCCGCAAGGACCGCAGAGACGAGCTCCGGCGGCTCCACGAGGCCACGCCGCCGGCGCGGCTCGTGGACCTGATCCGATACGTGCTGGGCGAGGCCCGGAGCCCGGACGAGGACCCCGCCGCGATGGACCGCCTCGAGCCCTACCTCGGCAAGCCGGATCTCCAAAAGCTCCGGGCGTCCGAGGCGGCGAGCGACTGGAAGGAGATCTATGTCCTCCTGGAGATCGCCGAGCGCAATCGGCTCGGCGAGCCGCCGGCGGAGAAGGAGGAATGGTTCAACCTGTTCCCGGCGGAGGACGCCACCGCGGTGTCCATCCGCCCGGCGGTCACCGCGGGGGGCGGTCCCGCGTGGGCCACCTTCGGGGCGGCGCGGCCCTCGTCGAGCGCGGGCCCCGCTCCGCGGCCCGTCCTCGGTTGGGCCCTCTGCTCTCCGCTGCTGGTGCTCGGCGAAGGCCAGCGCGTCATCACCCTCACCCTGGGGCTCAGCGCGGCGCGCGCCCCCCTCGAGGACCTCTTCCTCAAGGGCGGAGAGCTCCCGCTGCTCTTCCAGCTCAGCACCGCCAAGGGCTGGATCGAGTGCGCCTCCGTCGGGGTGCAGATCGGTCCGTACAAGGATCTGACCGGCACGACGTCCGAAGGCGACCCCCTCGGAGCTCGATTCACATTGACCCTCCCGCCCGGCGCCGACCCGATCGCGGCGCCGCCTGCGGGGCTCGCCGGGATGGACAGCCCGTGGCCCATCTTGCGGCTGATGCTCCGGCCGATGTGGAGGGGGGCAGACCAGAGATACGTGGTCCGCTACCGGGAGCTCGGCGACCTGCTGATGGTGTCCGCGCACGTCAAGGTGGAGGCCCGAGGGCTCAGGGCGATCAAGCTTCAGAACGACGAGACGACGCTGGACGCCACGAAGCCCTTCGAGCCGTTCGGCAGCGCGCCGGCCGTCGGATCGCGCCTCCTCATCGGACACCCCGAGATCGCCGGCAAGAAGCTCGACAGCCTGGCCATGAGCTTCCAGTGGATGGGGGCGCCGGCGGACCTCGCAGCTCATTACGCCAACTATCCGTCTGCCCCCTTCGCCTTCACCGCCAGGGTCAGCTTGATCGATCGGCGCGGGGAGACGGAGCTCGCCAAGGCGGCGCCGCTCTTCGGCGCCAGGAGCTCCGATCCGACATCGATCACCATCACCACGGCCCTCGCCGCGGCCGCCGCGGCCGACCCCCAGGCGCTCGTCGAGGGCTCGATCGACGAGGACCTGTCAGCCTCGGGGCGCACCCTGCAATGGGAGCTGAACGCCCCGGACTTCCAGCACGGTAGCTACCCCGTGGTGGCGTCGAGCAAGGCGCTCGCCCTCTCGGTCGCCGTCGCCGGCAACCCGTCGACGGTCGACGCCGCGCAGTACCAGGTGAGCCCGCCGTACACGCCGAAGCTGAAGAGCCTGGCGATCGACTACGCGTCTTCGCTGGAGCTCCGCTTCGACGGCGCGCCGCGCGCCGCGGGCGTGGATCGGGTGTTCCACGTTCATCCCTTCGGCGCCTGTGACGCGGAGAGAGCGCGATCGAGCGCCGGCCTTCCCTTCCTGCCCAGGTACGAGAATGACGGCGAGCTCTACCTCGGCCTGCGCGACCTCGCCCCGCCCCAGACCGTCTCCCTCCTCTTCGAGATGGCGGAGGGCAGCGCCAACCCGGATCTGCCGCCGCAGCCCGTCCGCTGGAGCTGCCTGAGCGGCGATCGCTGGATCCCGCTGGAGCACCATCGGATCTCGGACACGACGCGCGGCCTGATCAACTCCGGGATCGTCGAGCTCGCCCTCGACCCGGTGGAGCCCAGCACCCGCCTGCGCGGCGATCTCACCTGGATCCGCGCCGCCGTGGAGCGAAACACCCGGAGCCTCTGTGACACCGTCGCGGTCCACACCCAGGCGGTGACGGCCACCTTCGTCGACGACGACAACGCGCCGGATCACTTTGGCGCGCCGCTCCCCGCCGGGACCATCACCAAGCTCAGCTCGGCGATCCCGGAGATCGCGGGCGTGCGCCAGCCCTACGCGTCCTACGGAGGCCGGACGGCGGAGGGCGCGGCCACCTGGGCCACGCGCGTCAGCGAGCGCCTCCGCCACAAGCAGCGCGCGCTCACGGTGTGGGACTACGAGCGGCTGGTCCTCGATCGGTTTCCGTCGATCTACCGGGTCAAGTGCGTCCCGGCGACGCTCGGCGAGCCCGGTACGGTGAAGGTCGTCGTCATCCCCGATGTCCGGAACAGGCTGCCGGCTGATCCTTACAAGCCGAAGGCGCCGACGAACCTGCTCGCGGACATCCGGGAGCACCTCGCGGCGCGGGCCCCCGGCGCCGCCTCGATCGCGGTCGTGAACGCCCACTACGTGGACGTCCGTGTCCGCCTCGGCGTGCGCTTCCGGGCCGACGGCGATGACGCTTACTACACCCAGCGGCTCAACGACGATCTCAATCGATTCCTCGCCCCCTGGGCCTACGCCGAGGGCGCCGACCTCGCCATCGGCGGGAGGATCTACGCCAACAGCATCGTCGATTTCGTCGAGCGCCGCCCTTATGTGGACTTCGTCGCGGGCATCAAGCTCTTTCGCAGCGACGATGGTGAGAGGTTCCAACTGGTGGGGCCCCCGGTCGACGGGAGCGGAGCCTTCGTTGGGACGATGAGGCCCGACGAGGTCCTCACCTCGGCCCGAGAGCACGAGATCGATATCCTCCGCGAAGGTTTGTACGAAGAAACGCGAATGACGGGCATCAACTTCATGAAGCTCGAGCTCGATTTCTTCAGCCACTGAAAGCCCGGGATCGTGCTCGGGCGCCCGAGGCGACGTGTCGACCACTCGGTGAGAAAGGCAATCGCACATCATGGAAATCAACAAGAAGAGTCGTGCTGAGCTGAAGGCGTACTTCGTCAAGAACGCCCTGCCGACGGAGGGCAACTTCAGGGATCTCATCGACGCGGGGCTGAACCAGAAGGACGACGGCCTCGTCAAGTCGGCCGATCAGCCGGTGCAGATCGCGGCGTCGACGGCCGGCGACAAGCCGGCGATCCACCTCTATGAGAGCTTCGCGACGGACACCAAGCCCGCCTGGGTGCTGAGCCTGCAAGCCGGCGGCAAGAAGGGCTTCTGCATCGGCGACGGTGACGGCAAAAATCGCCTCTTCATCGAGGGCGCGACCGGAGACATCGGCATCAACGGCGCCCTGACCGTCACGGGCGGGGCCACGATCTCCGGCGTGCTGAGCGGGGTGCCGAACGACTACGCCAAGGCCCAGTACACGCTGAGCGGGGGCGGCACCGTGACCTGGGGCGGCCGCGGTCAGAAGCTGAAATGGACCAAGCGGTTCATCGCCATGTGCGCTGAGCAAGGAGAGACGTTCAGCGACGGGCACGTGGCCATCAGTGCGTCGTCCGCCAGCCCGTCCATCGTCCAGGACTGGGACGACGCGGTTCGCGCCTGCGACGCGGACGGTGTTGTCTTGAACGACTGGGAAGCCCTGTACGCGGTCCACCGGCCCGGGGGGGACAGCGTCGCGGTGACGTTCCGGATCGTGAAGTACGGCAACAAGTTCAAGGCGCCGAGCAACTGGATCCTGGTGGCGACCGTCAACGCCGAGGACAACACCGTGAAGCTGGGGACGGGAGAGATCCTCGCCGCGAAGAGCGCCATCTTCAAGGGCGCCCTGGTCCCGACCGGGACGATCGTCATGTGGTCCGGGGCCGCCGCGACCATCCCGGATGGCTGGGCGATCTGCGACGGCGCCAACGGCACCCCTGATCTGAGGGACCGCTTCATCGTCGGGGCCGGCAACGCCTATTCCCTCGGCGCCAAGGGCGGCGAGGCGACCCACGTGCTGACCATCGACGAGATGCCGAGCCACCACCACACCGCGCTGGCAGGCATGGGCAAAGATGACCAGAACTTCGGCGGCAATACCGCGTCCAGCGGCGAGCGGATCCCCTTCGCCATGTCGGACACCCCGAACGCAAACGAGGAGAAGACCCGCGCCACCGGTGGATCGAAGGCACACGAGAACAGACCTCCTTATCACGCGCTCTTCTACATCATGAAGCTGTGAGGCGACACGAGGTCGCCCGCCGGGCGGGCGCGGGGTGAACGCGCAGAGAGGACGGGAGTCGTACGATGGACTATGAATTCTTGCGCCAGGAGGGGATCCGCCAGCTCGAGCGGATCACAGGCGGGCAATGGACGGACTTCAACGCTCACGATCCGGGGATCACCCTCCTGGAGCAGCTCTGCTATGCCCTCTCGGATCTCGGCTACCGCGCCGGATACGAGATCCCGGATCTGCTCGCCGACGGCGGGGACGATCCGTACCGGAGCCTCCACCTGCCGGCGGAGATCCTCACCTCTCACCCGGTGACGCTGGCCGACCTCCGCCGGCTCGTCCTCGACGTGGAAGGCGTCAAGAACGCCTGGGTCGAGCCGGCCACGGCGGGCGCGCCCCAGCTCTACTATCTCCCGGTGGAGCAGGAGCTCCGCGTCGCGCCCAAGGACGTCGCCTCCGAGCCGGTCCACCTGCGCGGCCTCCACCGCGTCCTCATCGAGGCGTCGGAGCACAGCCGGGGCACCCAGGTCAGGGCCAAGGTCGCGCGGAGGCTCCACAAGAACCGCCCCCTGTGCGAGGACTTCGCCGAGATCACGGTGCTGGAGCCGCAGCTCATCCAGGTCGAGGCCACCGTGGAGATCACGCCGGTGGACGACCCCGCGGCGCTGCTGAACGAGATCGGCCGCGCGATCGCCGACGAGATCGCGCCGCCCGTCCGGTTCGCGACGCTCTCGCAGCGGCTCGGCGCCGGCGCCAGCGTCGAGGCGATGTTCGAGGGGCCCCGGCTCGATCGCGGGTTCCTCTCCGACGAGGTGCTGGCGAGGGCGACGCGGAGGACCGTGATCCACACCTCCGATCTGATGCGCGCGATCACGGACATCGCGGCGGTGCGGGCGGTGAGCCGGATCCGCGTCTCCACGGGCGGCGCCAAGGAGGAGTGGTCCCTACGGGTCGACCCGGATCGGGTCCCGAGGATGAACTTCGATGCATCCGTCATCACCCTGATGAGCGCCGGCAGGGTGATCGCTCAGGCGAAGCCGGAGCGGGCGCCGGACGCGCCCTGGGGCGCGGGCGACAGCGCGCTCGCGGTGCCCGTGGGGCGCAACCGGAACGTCGGCGCGTACACCTCGGTACGGCAGCACCTCCCGATGCTCTACGGGGTCGGCGAGGCGGGGCTACCGGACTCGGCGACGCCCGCGCGCAAGGCGCAGGCGCGGCAGCTCGCGGCATACCTGATGTTCTTCGATCAGCTCCTCGCCAACGCGTTCGCGCAGCTCGCCCACGCCAAGGATCTGTTCTCCCACGGCGGCGGCACGCGGACGTACTTCACGCAGGCGCTGGATCAGCCCGGCCTCCGGCTCGAGGAGATCCGCGCGCTCGACGATGCGCACCGGACCCGGCTCGGCGACCTCGTGGAGACCGCGGACGAGGTCGACTCCCTGGAGCGGAAGAACCGCTTCTTGAATCACCTCCTCGCCCGCTTCGCGGAGCCGATCGCCGGCCACGACGCGGCCTCCGCGCCGATCCCTCCGGCGGAGCGCGTGCGGCGCAAGCAGCGCCTCCTGCAGCGATACCCCCGGATCAGCAGCGCGCGGGGGACGGGGTTCGATGGCCTCGCGCCCGCCGGCGCCGCCAACATGTCGGGGCTGGAGGAGCGGCTCCGCGTCACGCTCGGGCTCGACGGAGGCGAGGAGATCGCCGTCGTCGAGCACATCCTGCTCCGACCGATGCCGGGCGACGAGGCGCAGGGGCGCCCCGGGCCGACGGACGCGCCCACGGACAGGCCGCCCGCGCTGCTCTCGGCCGCGCGGGAGAAGGACCCCTACTCGCTGCGATTGACGTTCGTCCTCCCCGACGGGGTGGGGCGATTCAGCGATCCAGCGTTCAAGCAGCTCGTCGAGAACACCCTCCGCGCGGAGACGCCGGCGCACCTGACACCGTATGTGCTCTGGATGGCGGCTGACGCCTGGGCGGCGTTCCGGACGGCTCACGAGCAGTGGTTGCAGAAGCGGCGAGCGGTCCTCGCCGCGACGTTGGGCGTACACCTGGAGGAGCGGAGCTCGTAGAACCATGTCCACCGCGAGACCTATCGACGTGCGCTGCGCCCGGGACCGGCTCATCGATCTCCTCGGGCTCGGGGAGACCACCCCGATCCGGGACGTGAACGTTCAAGAAGCGCAGCTTACCGTGAACGTCGGCGCCCCTTGCGAGATCACCATCGATCCCGCCCAGCTGGGCGTCAGGTACGAGCTGTTCGACGGAGACGCGGCGGTGGTGCCCGCCTGCTCCGTGGACGGTACCGGCGAGAAGGCGATCCTCGAGGGGCCGATCATCGACAAGGCGGACAAGACCTTCCGGATCTTCGCGAGAAAGCTCGATCCCCTGACGCGCGAGACCTTCCTGATCCAGACCGCGACGGTGAAGGTCGGGCTGGCCACGGATCTCCCTGTCTCGACGCCCGAGATCGCCGAGGTGCCTCGCCTCGTCGACCACGGGAGCCGCGTGGTGGTGAGCGTCTCGGGCAGCCAGGCGGGCGCGACGTATGGGCTGATCGACGGCGCGGGGCGCCCGATCCCCATGACGCCCCCCGGGCGCGTGAGCGGGAACAAGGACGGCGCCATCACGCTGACGGCCAGCCGGGTGACCGAAGACACGGTGATCCGCGTCGACGTCCAGAGGACGTTCGACGAGGGCGAAGGGCGCGCCCCGCTCCACGCGGTGCTCGCCGCGGAGCTGCCGATCGCGGTCCGCGCCGCTCGGGATCTCGCGGTGTCGGCCGTCGGATCGCCGGTCCTGCCGCAGGGCAGCGCCACCATCACCATCGCCGCGAGCCAGACGAGCGCGCTTTACAGCGCCCACGTCCGCGCGCTCTCCACGGTGGATTTCGTGCCCGGCGCGGGGCCCACCGAGAGGGTGATCGCCGTCCCCGGTACCTCCGGCGTCGAGGTGTACACCCCGCGGCCTCCCGCGCTCTGGCAGGCGCCGGCCGGCTCCGCGCAGCACGGGGACGCGGCGCCGGGCAACGGCGGCGTCCTCGAGCTCGGCGTGGGGCCGCTCCTGGACGACAGCATCGTCGTGGTGCAGGCGCGCAAGATCCACACGGCGGCCGGCGCGCCGCTCGAGTCTGCGGTGCAGCTCGAGCAGGCGGCGGTCGTCCTGGTGAGGCCGGAGCCGGCGCCCCCGCTCGTGCTGCAAATCGCGCCGAACGCTGACAACGCGAGCGGCACGCTGCTCGTCTCGGGCGGCCAGCCCGGGGTCTTCTACCACTTCTACCCGAGCAACGAGGCCGGCGCGCTCGGCCTGCCGGCGTATTTCCACCGGCGCGACGAGCGGGACCCGTCGATGAACAAGGGCGTCGCGGCGACCGAGCCGGAAGCGGCAGACCAGGTGCCGCGCCGGGGGCTCCGGGTCGAGATGGATCTCGTGGTGACGCGCGATCCGCCGGCGCCTGCGGCCCTGGATCCGGCGCACGTGCGCCCGCTCGATCCCCTGGTGGACATCGCGCCGCTGCCCCTCGGCGGCGCGGTCGACGTGATGGCCATCAAGGCCCGCACCGGGATCGGGTGGGTCGCCAAGCGATCGGTGGCGATCACCCAGGTCACCGATGGGAGCTCGCCCAGCGAGCAGGGCGCTGCCCCCGAACCCGCGGCGACAGAGCCGTGAGCGCGCCGCGCCACCAGATCCGTCGGCAGATCCTGGAGGTGACGGTCCAGGATCGCGAGGCGGCGTGGCGGCTGCAAACCGAGCTGGGCCGCATCCACACCCAGCGCCTCGAGGCGGTCATCGATCGGTGTTGCACCGAGCTCGGCGCTCCAGACCGCCTCCAGCGGGTCGCGCGGGTCGAGGTGGATCTCGGGCAGATCGATCCCGACCACCTGGAGCGCGATCTGGTCGACAAGCTCGGCCCGCTGCTGCGCGAGGGGCTGGCCGCGCGGCTCCGCGAGGAGGACGAGGAGACCGCGCTCCGGGGCGGAGATCCCGAGGTGATCTCGCGGCTGGAGCTCGTGGCGTCCTTCGCCCGCACCGGCAACCTCCCCTGGTGGGCGGACAGCACGCGACCGCGGCTCCTGGACGAGACCCTGGGGCTGCTCCTCGAGCGCGCGGCGCGCCCGCTCGTGGCGTTGATCAGGGCGCTCGCGCGCGAAGGCGGCGCGCTGGCGAGGATCGTCCGCCATAGCCGCGACGCGCAGCTCTGGGCGCTGTTCGACGCTCTCGTGGCGTCCTCGCGAGCCGACCTCCCTTCGGTGCCGGTGGAGCTCGTCGCCCTGCTGCGCGCGCACCGGGCGGTCGCTGGGGCCACGCCGGACGGCTTCCGGGCGTGCGTCTGGACGGGCGCGCTGCGGACTGCGTGCCTCGAGGAGAGCCCCAGCGACGGGCGGGTGGGCTTCTTTCGCGACGCGCTGGCCCGGATCGCGCTGGAGGCCGGCGTGTCCCTCGGGTCTCTCCTCGCGGGGCTGCACGCGCCGCTGGGGCCGAATCCATCGGCCTGGCCGGGCGCGCTCGCGGAGGTCGTGCAGAGCCCTGGCGCAGCCGTCTCAAGCGCGGTCGGGCAGCGCCCTGGCGCGGTCGCGGAGAGGTCGGTCCGGGAGGCGCGGGGAGGGGATCCGTCGAGCGATCCGGGGGCCACGGCCGCGGACGAGGCGCTGTCCGTCGATCCAGCGCACGGCGACGCCGACGAGGTCTACGTGGACAACGCCGGGCTGGTGGTGCTCTGGCCCTTTCTCGGGCACCTGTTCGAGCGCCTGGGCCTCTTTGCCGACACGCAGTTCAAGGATCGACGCGCCCTCCACCGCGCGGCCGGCCTGCTCCAGCACCTCTGCACCGGGGAGCTCGAGCCGGCCGAGTACCAGCTTCCCCTGGCCCGCGTGCTCTCTGGCATGCGAATGACAGAGGTCTTCGACTTCGGTCCTCCGGTCACCGAGGCAGAGGCCGAGGAGTGCGTCCGCATGCTCACGGCGGCGATCGCGAGCGCGCCGATCCTGGGGGAGATGTCGATCGCCGGATTCCGTGGCTCGTTCTTGGTTCGCAAGGGCGCGCTCTCTGCCCGTGACGGCGCGTGGCACCTCCGCGTGGAGCGTGCCTCGTACGACGTGGTGCTGGATCGGTTTCCCTGGGGGATGAGCTGGGTGAAGCAGCCCTGGATGGAGGCGCCGCTCTCTGTGGAGTGGTGACCGCGGCTTCGTTGATCGCAGGATTGGCGGTGACGCGCGGGGCCGCCTCGCCCTTCTCCCGCGCCTAGGAGAGTCTCATGCAAATCGCTGTTCACCGGTCCACTCCGAAGACCTCGCGGAGCGCCGCGCGCGCGTCGCGGGCCCGCCGCCCGGCGCCGCTGCTCGCGCAGAGTAGGACGATGACGCCGGCGCGACCGCCGGCCGCGCCGGGGCGCGCGGCGCTGGAGCGCGCGTTCGGGGCTGAGCTCTTTGCGGGCGCGGCCGCTGGGCCCAGCGTGGGGGGCGGGAGCGGACCGGACCGCGCCGTCAACCTCACGGGGATCCCGTCGCCGGTGAAGGCCAAGATGGAGGCGGCGTTCGGGACCGACTTCTCCGGCGTGCGGGTGCACCCGAGCTCCTCGCGCGCGGCGGCGCTGGGAGCGCTCGCGTACACGCAGGGGAGCGAGATCCACGTGGCGCCGGGCCAGTGGGCGCCGGAGACGACGCGGGGCCAGGAGCTGCTCGGGCACGAGCTCGCGCACGTGGTGCAGCAGCGGGCGGGGCGCGTGCAGGCGACGGCGCAGTACAAGGGGATCAAGCTCAACGACGCGCCGGCGCTGGAGGCGGAGGCGGACGCGATGGGGGCGCGGGCGGCCCATACGAGCGCCGGCTTGCCTCGAGCGATGGCGAGGGCGCCCGAGACGCCTTCGGAGCCGCTGCGTGGATCGAGCGCTGTGGTCCAACGGATGAAGCGCGATCAGATCGATCCTGGTGACGTCGCCACCGTGCGCCCGAGCATGGACAACTACAAGAGCCATGTTGCCCTGCGGGTGACACACTTTTTTACCGTATTTCTGAAAGCCGTTCTTCTGTGGCGGAAGTGTGCGTCGCAGGGTGCCCTCCCTAATCTTTTCACCAATAACGCCGCGGCTCAGGCGGGCATCGGATTCCGAATCAAGAACGCTGCCACAGCATCGCCGGGTGAAGGCAAATACGACGCCGCGCATTTGACGAACGTCACGCTTGTAAAGTCGTTGTTCAGTGGCTTGCCATTGACGCCGAGAGACCAGGAAAATCTCGACGACTTGTATCGTGCCACTGCAGCGACGACGCCCCAGTTCCAGATTGCTAACGTCACCTCGGACAAGATCATCGACCGCCAGATGACAAGTTTCAAGAACGATATGATCAGGGATCTGAACGCTGGGGCAGCGCTGGATCATAACTTCATACAAGCAAACCTCGCAAAGTTCTTGACGGATTTGGAGATTGATCTCCAAGTCAAGTCGCAGCAGTACCCGACCGTGGGGGCGGCCGCGGCCGATCAGCTGAAAGCCGATTCCTATGCGGCTGCGCTGAAGATCGTGACTGAACTGAAGACACAGAATTTTGACGAGTGCTTTTATGCTATCGTCAATGAGGTCGAAGCGTACCGCCGTTACAACCTGACGTGAAGGGACGACGCCGCAGCCGTTCGCCGCTCTCCCTCATGCACGACGGCTCGACCAGCATCCGGCTGCGCTCCGAGCGCTCGTTCTCGATTCGCAGAGGCGCGACCGCGGCTTCGTTGATCGCAGGATGGGCGGTGACGCGCGGGGCCGCCTCGTTTCTCCGCCCGCGCCGAGGAGAGTCTCATGCAAATCGTCGTTGACCGGTCCGCTCCGAAGGCCTCGGGGAACGCCGCCCGCACGTCGCGGGCGCGCCCTCCGGCGCCGATGCACCTGCCGCGGAGGGCGCCGCCGCCGACCCGACCGCCGGCCGAGCCGGTGCGCGCCTCTCTGGAGCGGGCGTTCGGGGCCGATCTGTTCGCGGCTCGGGCGGGCGCCGCGCCGGCGCCGCGCTCGACCGCGCCGCCGGCCGGAGCGCAGAGGGTCGACACGGCCGCGTCCGAGGCGCTGGCGCAAAAGCCGGCGGAGGGGGCCGAGCGGCTGCTCGAGGCGGCCTCCGCCCTCGCGGCCGCGCTGCCAGCCTCCGCCGGGAAGGCTGCGCCGCCGAAGCTCGACTGGGAGACCCACCCGGCCCACCTTCGCCTCTCGGAGCGGGTCGCCGCCCTGGAGGAGCGCTATCCCGGCCTGGAGCTCCGCTGGGTCATCGACTGGGCGCGCCGGTTCATCGAGCAGGTGGTCGCCAAGGCGGACGCCACGCCCGCGGACAAGGGCGTCTTCGACGATCGCCTCGAGCAGATGGCCAAGGAGCTCGCGGCGAGGATCGACGCCACGAACCCGCAGCTGCGGGCCGGGAGCGGGGCCCCGCAGAAGGGGATCTCGGGCGGCGCGGGCACCCACCTGTGGACGGGCGGGGTCGATTACAAGGCCGCTCAGGCCGCCGCCCGGCGGGCCGCCGAGGCCGAGAGTCAGGCTGGCAATCTGGACGCGGCTTCGGTGGAGATGACCATCGCCGGGGAGCTCCTCGACAGCATCAATTTCTCGGGGAACGGGATCGACTATGCGCCCGAGGCGGACAAGCTGTGGAACGAGCTGTCGCGCGCCTTTGCCGGAAACGCCCGGGGGACGGTCCGCGTCCACACGCTGTACGGCGTCCGGAGCCCGAGCATCTTTTACTCGGTGGAGAGCCTGGCGCTGCTCCTGGTGCTCAAGGCCCAGGAGGTGCGCGAGAAGGTCGGCAAGAAGCAGGACGGCCCCGTGGTCGACGAGATCCGGATGGTCATCTACTTCCGCAAGGGCGAGATCGACCCGGAGACGGGGCAGCTTTCGATTCCGAAGGACGAGAGCGGCAGGATGAAGGAGGAGCTCGTGAAGCAGCGGGAGGACCGCGTGACCACCTCCTACCAGCTCGAACGGGCGCGGGCGAACGCGTGGGACAAGTCGCTCGCCTGGGAGCCGACCTTCGCTGTCGCCGGCTCGGTGAAGCACCGCGCCGCGCTCCTCGACGCGCGCCGCGCGGCGGCCTCGCCGGGCTGACGGAGCATGAAGGAACACCCCGTTTAATTTCTCTTAAGATGACGACGCCAGGTCTCGTCGGTTTCATACGGAGACGTCACCGCCGAAAGGGACCTGCCATGTCACGGAACGTCTTCCTGTTCGAGCTCGCCGTCACGCGCGGCGACGCGGAGGAGGTCGAGCGAGCCCTGCTCTCGCGCGCCTCGGCCTTCGCGCTAGGAGCCTTTCCCACGCTCGATCCGGCGCTCTTCGCGCACCGGATCCTGCGCGGGAAGGGCGCGTCGTACACGTGGGAGATCGGCCTCGACGAGATCGAGGAGGCCCGGCGCGCGGAGCTCCACGCCGCGCTGCTCGAGCAGATCCAGACGTCGCTCGCGGGCGTGGCCGAGCTCCGATCCTCCGCCGCGTACGCTGACCTGACGCTCCCCGCGCCCGGCCCCGAGCCCGCCCGGGCCAGGGGAGGTCCGGGCGGGGCCCTCTCGTTCGCGGACGGCGATCTCCCGGTCTGGGAGGATCACGCGCGCGGCTCGGGCGCGGCGGAGGCGGGGAGCGCGCTGCCCGAGGAGCTCACCGCCGAGATCGCGCAGCGCCGCGCCGCCGTGCCGGTCGAGCCGGGGCTCAAGCCCTGGGGCGCAGGGCACGTCTACACAGGCAGCGCGGACAAGGCTCACCTCGCCTACCTGCACGGGTATATCGACGCCCGGGCGGCGAGGGCGAGCGCCGCCGATCGGCGGAAGATCATGGCCTTTCGCGCGCTCCAGGCGCGCGAGGGCAGCACCGCCGCCATCAACACCTACGATGACCAGATCGTCACCTGGGGGACGGGCTGGGGCGGCCGCGGCTGGCTGGGCAAGGTGATGGAGCGGGCGACCGCGAACGACGCCGTGCGCGAGGCGCTGGGCGCCGCCGGCGTCCGCTACCGCGGCAGCAACGTGTACGACGTCGTCGATCTCGACGCCGGCACGGTCGTCACCGGAGGCGAGGAAGCGCTCGAGATCCTGCGCCGCTCCGTCCCGCTCCTCCACCTGCTGATCGACCTGGCCAGGAACCCAGCCACGCGCGACGCGGTGACCGAGGCCCAGCTCCGCACGTTCATGGATGGCTCGGGCAACATCTGCGGCGCCGACGCGATCGCGACGCAGGCGCTGTTCAACCTGATCGCGCACCTCAAGCACTGGGCGCCCGGGTACGTGATCGGGTGTCTCGAGTGGGCCGTACCGCAGCTCGGCCCCGGGTCGCCCTCGGAGGAGCGCGACCGGCGCCTCGCCGCGCTCGTGGGCCGCTACTTCTACGGCAAGGCGCGCAAGCACAGGTGGATCCCGGACTTCAGGCAGTTCCGGCTCTACTTCCGGCACATGAAGGACGACGGGCTCGATTGCCTGGACGAGCCCTTCCTCCAGGCCGCGGGGCCTCCGGGGGATGACCCGTTCGCCGCCGCGATGGGCGCGCCCGCGGCGGCGCCCCCGCCGGAGGCGCCGAGCCCGCCGAAGGATCCGCGCCTCACGCGCGCCGCCCTCGCCGGGCAACCCGATCTGGAGAGCGTCGCCTCGGGTCGAGGCGCGCTCCGGAGAGGGGCGAGGGGATCAGGGGTGAAGGCGCTGCAGGAGGCGTTGATCGCGCTGGGCGAGAGCGTGCCTGGCGGCGCCGACGGCGCGTTCGGCCCGGGCCTCGAGGCGGCCGTCAAGCAGTTTCAGGCCGAGCGCGGCCTCGCCGCAGACGGCGTGATCGGCGCGGCGACGCTCGCGGCCCTCGACGCGGCCCTCGCCGCGAGCGCGGCGACCCGGGCGGCAGCCGCGGAGACATCGAATCGAAGAGAAGAGGAGGAGCACCGATGACCGCAGAGAAGAGCGATGACGGAGCCCCGCCGCTGGCGGGCGTCCCCGCGTGGGTGGACATGGACCCGGCGCCCGCCGAGCCGCCCGAGGAGTGGCTGGCGCGCCCGGTCGCGTTCGCCGACGACGAGCCGCCACCGCAGCTCGTCCGCACCGTGAACCTGCTGGACCCGCCCGAGCACGGCCTGCGCGGGCCCGAGGACGCCGAGGGCCTCGCCGCGTTCCTCCTGTCCCGCGCCAGGGAAGGGATCGGCGACGTCTTCTCGCACCCCGATTACGACACCGCCTCCGGCGACCGCGAGGACTGGGCGCGGGCCATCGCCGAGCACCAGACCGGCATTCCGTACACGATGCCAGCCTTCTTCTACGGCGGGCAAAGAGGGGTCGCGAAGGCGATCTCGGGCAGCGGGCGGTACCCGATCGTGGGGCAGTGCCAGCAGTCGGTGACGACCGCGCTCTGCATCGGCGGCTGGGACGGCGGCCCGTACGGCGACATCGGCTGCGGGACCGACGCGCTGCCGGCTGCAGCCAGGCTGGGCGACGGCTGGACCTCCGTCCCGAAGGTGCTCGCCGACTGGCCCGACGACCTCTGGGAGAAGGTCACGGTCGGCTCGTGCCTCTTCTGGTCGGCGTCCGGAGCCGCGGGCGCCGGGAGCGGCCACGTGGCGATGGTGATCCGCAAGCACCCGGTCGAGCGCAAATGGCAGCTCTGGGACACCACCACGTCGTTCAACGACCCCGCGGTGCACGCCGCCGCCGGAAGGGGCGCGCGCATGCTCTGGGAGTCGCACTGGTGGCCGTTCATCCCGCCGGCGCTCTGCGGCGGTCGGTGGTCGTTCCGCGGGATCGCCCGGATCGACGGCCTCGGAGAGATCAAGAGCGATCTGAAGCCGCGCGGGCGCGCCCGCCTGCTCCTCCGGCGCCGCGGCGACGGCGCGCTGCTCTATCGCTCGGAGTGGATGTCGATGGAGGACGAGGGCCTCCCCATCTCCTGGCTGCTCCGTTCGCTGCGCGGCGCGCCCTTCCACGACCGCATCGAGCCCACGTGGTGCGTCAACTCGAAGTCCGACGCGCCGACCAAGCTCGCCCCGGACAACCGGCCGCTGCTCGACGTCTTCTGCGATGCAAAGGGCAACGCGAAGATGTCGTGGAGCCCGGCCCAGGGCCTGCACAACCGCCCTCACCAGGCGATCTGGGCGGCGCCCGCGGCGCTCCGCTGAGCCGCGGCGGCGGGCGCCCCAGCAACCCGGGAGACAACCCTCATGCGTACCCTCATCATCAGTGATCTGCACCTCGGCAACGGGGGTGACTACGACGTCTTCGCCGGGGGAGAGGCGCTGCCCGCGCTCCTCGACCGGATCGCGGGAGAGCCCGCGCGGGTCGTGGTCAACGGCGATGGCGTCGACTTCCTCATGAACGAAGACCCGCTGGAGCTCGATCCGGCGCGCGCCGCCGCGCAGGCCCGCGCGATCGCCGCCGCGCCCGCGAGCGCCGCCGTGCTGGAGGCGTTCGGGCGCGTCCTCGCGCGCGGCGGCGAGGTCATCGTCCGCCTCGGCAACCACGACGTGGAGCTCGCCGTCCCGGAGGTGCAGGAGATCCTGCGCGCGGCGATGGATCAGCCGCCCGAGGTCGCGGCGCGCCTCACGTTCCAGCTCGGCGACGCCCCCGCGATCCTCGACGTCGGCGGCGCCCGGATCCTCGTCACCCACGGCGAGCACAACGACAACTGGAACAAGGTCGACTATGGGCGCCTGGCCCGGCTCGATCGGTTCAGGTACGCGGCCGGCTCGGTCCTCGTGAAGCAGCTCATGAACCCCATCGCGCGCCGGCACGGCATGCGCTTCGTGAGCCTGCTCAAGCCCGATTTCCAGGGCGCGGCGCTCGCCGCGCTCGCGGTCGCGCCAGGGATCGTGAAGCAGCTCTTCAGCGCGGCCTCGCTCGACATCGCCTGGCAGCTCTTCAAGAAGGCGGGGTCGGCGGCCTCCTTCGCCGAGGAGGACGAGGATCTCGGGCTCGCCGAGCGGTTCGCCGACGCGGGCCTCGAGGCCGAGGAGGCGGCGGCGATCGAGGCCGCGCTCGGCGACGGGCCCGCGGCGTTCGCCGATGAAGAGACGATGTCGACCGCGAGCCTCAAGCTCGCGCGCGCCGGGCTGAAGCTCTACGCGGGCATGCAGAAGAGGCTCGCAGGCACCCTCGGCGACGAGTACTTCCGCCTCGAGCCCGATGAGGCCGAGTGGGCCGACGCCCGGCGCCTGGCGAAGAAGTTCGACGCCGGCGCGGTGGTGCTCGGCCACACCCACGCGGCCCGCTGGAAGGTGGCCGACGGCATCGCCTTCGCCAACACGGGCACGTGGATCTGGCTGATGCAGCTGCCGCGCTCGGACGCCGGAGACGAGGCGTGGGCCGAGTTCCTCGAAGAGCTGCGCAACAACCCGAGGCTCCTGCCCGAGCGGCAGCGGGCGGCGAAGACCGTCCGGCGCCTCACCGCCGTGCTCGTCGACCCGCACCCGGACGGCGGCGCGACGATGCGGCTCGTTCAATGGGACGATGGAGAGCTCCGCTCCCTGGAGGCCGCGCGCGTGCCCCCGGGGGGCGCGGCGCCTGGGAGGGAGGCGTGATGTCCGACATCGAGCTGCTCCTGTGCCACGCCGACGATCATCGACCCGTCCTCGAAGAGGGGTTGCCGCTCGAGTCCGCCGCGGACGAGCCGCAGCCCGGCGGAGAGGAGCTGATCCACGATTTCGCCGACTTCTCCGACGATCCCAACGACCTCTCGCTCCAGCGCTGGTCCGTCATCGCGCCCGAGGGGCCGGCGGGCGACGCCCTCCTCGCGCTCGTCGAGCCTCTGATCCGGAAGCGGGAGCAGGACCAGGGCGCGCCCGTCGTGCCCTATCGCGTCCCCGCCGGCATGGACGCGGACGCGGCGATCCGGTGGAGCAAGAGCGTCTATCATGACGAGTCGGTCGCGCTCGAGGACCTGCCGCGGTATCTGCTCGTGCTGGGCGACCTCGACGAGGTCTCGCTCGAGCTCCAGCAGGCCATGGCGAGCGAGG
Organism: Sorangium cellulosum So0157-2; assembly: GCF_000418325.1. Taxonomy (GTDB): domain Bacteria; phylum Myxococcota_A; class Polyangia; order Polyangiales; family Polyangiaceae; genus Sorangium; species Sorangium cellulosum_D. The sequence goes on along the minus strand of NC_021658.1, from coordinate 7,690,019 downwards.
CGCTCGTCGGTCGCCTGGTGTCCCGGTCCGCCGCGGGCTACGCGGCGTACGTGGACAAGCTCCTCTCCTCGGAGCGCGCCCCTCCGAGGGAGGCGCGGGCGCGGGCGCTCTTCTTCACCGCGCAGGACGGCACCGCGGCGACCACCATCGGCCACAGGGCGCTCGTCGCGCCCAGCGTGGCGCGGTGCCGCGACACCCGGCAGAGGGGCGGCTTCAAGGCGAGGGACATCGAGGAGATCGGGTTTGACGGCGCCGAGGCGGCGAGGAGCGCGCTCCTCGAGCAGCTCGGGCGGCCGGAGCCGTCGATGCTGTTCACCATGAGCCACGGCCTGGGCGCGCCCCGCAGGGGATGGACGTCGGCGGACGAGCAGCGCGCCGTGCAAGGGGCGATGAGCCTGGGCTCCGGCGTGCGCATCGCGGCCGAGGACCTCGGCGACAGGCCCTTTCTGCCCGGCGGGATCTGGTTCTTCCTCGCGTGTTATGGCGGCGGGACGCCGGCGGCGAGCGCCTATCACCACTGGCTCGCCCGCCTGCGCGACGCGGGCGGCTTCGGCGGGCGGGTCGACGGCGTGCTCGCCGGCCTCCCCAGGCCGGGCGATCGGCCCTTCATCGCCGCGCTGCCGCAGGCCGCGCTGGCGAGCCCGCGCGGCCCGCTCGCGGTCATGGCCCACATCGATCTGGCCTGGACCTACAGCTTCCAGGACATGGGGCCCGACGGCAAGGACAGGGCGTCGCGGTTCGAGGGCGTCTTCAGCTCGCTGGTCAAGGGCGCCCGCGTGGGCAACTCGTACAACGAGCTCCTCCGCTATCTGGGGAACGCCAACCACGAGCTCGCCGCGATGTACAACCAGGAGGCGAGGGCCGAGACGGCGGGCAAGCCGCTCGCCCCCGACCAGGGCCGCGCGAAGCGGCGGGCGAACCTGTGGATGCTGCGCGAGGATCTCGCGGGGTACGTCCTCCTGGGGGATCCGGCGGCGCGGCTCGCGATCGACCGCGACATTAGAGCCGTCAAGGCTACGCCCGCGCCGGCGGAGGTGCGCTCGCCCGTCCCGCAGCTGCCCGCCGCGCCGCCGGCCCCGGCGGCGGGGCGCGCGCGGGACGCGGCGCGCATGCAGCGCGCCGTCCACGAGAAGATCCTCGGGGAGGAGGGCGACAGGAAGATCGCCGAGAGATACGGTATCACGCGCGAAGAGCTCCAGCGCTGGTACGACGCCTATTGCGAGGCCGGGCTCGCGGCGCTGGGCGAGCTGCCGTAGCGGTGCGCACGCCCGAAGAGGAGCCCGACGCCCCGCCGGCCCGCCCCCCCGCCGAGGCCGCGGGCGAGGCGCCGCCACGCAGGGCCCGGCGGCGCCTCGCCCTGCGGTCGCGCCGGCGCGATCGCGTCGCCGGCGTCGACACCAGCAGCCGGCTCCTCCGGGAGCAGCTCTGGACGCTCGCGCTGCTCGCCCTCCTCGTCCTGCTGCTCCTCGTGGCGCTCACGGCCACGGCGCGAGCTCCCGTCCAACAATGGCCTGCCTGGGGAACTCGGACCCTCCTCGGCGTCTTCTCCTTTGGCGCCCTGGGAGCCACCTTCAGCGCCGCTCGATCGCTCAAGGGCTCTTCCCGCCGGGCCAGGGCTCACGCGCGGGTGTCGGACGCGCGGGTCACCCTCTCGCGCGCCGTCCTCGGGGCGCTGCCGGGGCTCGCCGCCTACGCGTTCCTCCAGTCGAGGGTGCTGAACCTCGGGGACGCCGACAACAGCAAGGCCTTCGCGATCGCGTTCATCGCTGGCTTCAGCGAGCGGCTCGTGCTCAAGGTGGCGGAGACGTTCGCCGGGGAGCAGAGGGCGAGGTAGCGGCGGCGGCGGGCGCGCCGCGCCCGTCACGGGGCAGAGCGCGTGTCCTGAGGTCGCGCGTGCTCCGTCCGAGGCGAGACGAACCGGACCACGGCGCGCGGCGCGAGGCGATAGCCGTGCTCGTTGCGCTCGATAACGTCCCTGAGCCCCATGCGGCGGAGCTGGGTCAGGGCCACGTAGACGCGGTTGGCCCCCGCGTTCGCCACCGGCCGCTCGCCGGGCCAGCCGGCCTCGAACAGGTCCTGGAGCGAGAGCGCGGCGTCCGGCGCCTCGTCGTGCCGGTCGACGAGGGCGGTCACGATGCGGCTGAGCGCGTGCCCGAGCGTGTGCTTCACGCCGTCCTCCGCCGTGATCCAGCGCACCTCGCAGCCGAGGACCAGCGTGGGCGGGCAGGTCGGCGCCGCCTCCGCGGCGAGCGGCAGCGGCCGCCCGGCGAGCAAGCTGGCCACGAGCGACGCGAACCCCTCGGGATCCGGCGCCTCGCTGCAGGGCGCGAGGTGGTGGCGGAGGTCCATCTCCTCGGCGCACCTTCGCGCGTGCGCCGGCGCGAAAGGGGCGCGCCGCTCCAGCGGCTCGGGCGGCTCGAGGTCCATCGAGCGGATGTTCCGGTCGGCGCCGCGCGCGCTCGCCGCGCTGCCCTGGACCGCATGGCGGAGCGACCGCGCGAGGAGCGACAGCGCGAGCTCGTCGCCCGCCGGGGTCGGGTCGCCGCCGGCCGCCACCTCGGGCGCCTGGAACTCCAGGACCCTGTCGATCTCTTGTCCTCCGGCCCTCTCGAGCGGGGCATCCCTGCCGTAGCCGACGAGATAGAAGCGCCCTTCGCGGGAGAAGAGGACGTCAGCACACGAGACGCGACCGATGCAGACGGGCCGCCCGTGCTTCGGATCGATCACCGCGTGGGCCGCCCGCATCGCCTTGCGGAGGCTCGCGACGAGGCCGGCCGCGCTCCCGGGCGGCAACCTCCAGCCGGCGTCGTTCAGGAGGCTCGTGAGGTCGACGCCGTCGATCACGGCGTCACAGGCGAGCTCGATGTACGGCATGCCGTCGGCGACGCCGCGCGCCGCGACCTTCGGGATGAGCGGGTGATCGAGGAGCGCGTGGACGCGCTCGATCTCGGCGAATACCGTCTTCGCCCGCGCCGCGCTGACGGCCGGGCCGGGCACGATGACCACGCAGGGCTCCGCGTCCCCGGCGCGCGTCGCCGCGACGACGTGGAAGCCGTCGCGACGGCGGATGGCGCGCAGGGCCTCATATCTGCCGAGCCATCGTGAGCGAGAATCGTCCGTGAGTTCCATGATGGTGTCCGTTCCTCAGTCGCGCACGCCTGCCGGCACACATCATTAATCACGTCCCAAGGACGTTCCCGCCGATGCGATCTTAATCGTTTTTAAGGTGAGAATTCCTCCTGCTGCGGTCTACAAAGCCACGGAGTCAGACATGGCAGGCAGCACAACGTAGCGAGGCTTGTCTTTCGATGTGGTTGGAGATCGAGCTCGACATCAGCGGTGATGAGGTGCGCGTCAACGCGCGTGGCAGCCGGGGAGAGCGCCCCGCGGGGCACGCGATAGCCGCCGAGCAGGGCCTCGGAGCCCTGCAGACCTTCGCCAACAAGATCGGGAGGGCGGTCCGCGGCGGCAAATCGCTCGATCCAGCGGCGGTGAGCGACTCGCAGGCGCTCCACGAGGAGGTCTTCAAAGGGGAGCTGCGCGACGTCCTCGTGCGGCTCGGCGAGGCGTCGAAGGGCGGTCCGCTCCTCTTGCGGCTCTTCGCCCGCGATCACGCGCTCCAGGCCATCCCCTGGGAGGCGCTCTGCAGGCCGGGGACCTCCGAAGGGTTTTTGGGGACCGACCCCCGGGTGCTCTTCGCGCGCGGCGTCACCTCGTCGGAGCCGTGGGAGCCGCGCGAGGTCAAGGGCGCGGTCCGGGTGCTCGGGATCGCGCCGGGCACCGGCGAGCGGGCCCTCGACGTGCTGCGCGAGGCGCTCGCTCCGTCGATCGACGCCGGCGAGGTGGAGTGGCTCGATCCGATCGCCGGGCCGGACATCGGCGCGCGGGCCCTCTTCGATCGGCTCCGTCGCGGCAAGAGCCCGCACGTCGTGCACTGGCTCGGCCACGGCGGCGTGGATCTCTCGGGCAAGCCCGTCCTGCGCGTCTCGGACGACGAGGACGGCGAGGAGGCCTGGATCACCGCGGAGGCGCTGGGCCGCGAGCTCTCCGCCGCCTTCTGCGAGGAGCTGCGCCTCGTGATCCTCGAGGCCTGCGAGGGCGCCCGGGCCGGCGCGCTCGGCAGCGCGGCGGAGATCCTGGTCAGGGCGGGCGCGGACGCCGTGGTGGCGCACCTCTGGCCGGTGAAGGCCGACGTGGCGCGCGCGTGCTCGACCGAGCTCTACCGCGCGCTCACGGGCGCCTCGCTGGGCCAGGGCGACATCGGCGCGAGCGTGGCGGCGGCGCGGCGGACGCTGCTGTCCCAGAGCGCCGAGGCGTTCTCGCCGATCCTGTACCTCCGCGGCTCGGACTCGGTGGTCTTCAACTTCCAGGGCCGCCGCGTGGCGAGGCCGGGGAAGAAGGGCCGATCGAGGGCGCTCGCGCCCGCGCTCCAGAGCCTGCTCGAGCGGCCGTTCACGATGGTGCTCGGCGATCTCGAGGACGATCGCGCGGCGCTCCAGCGGGAGCTCGAGCAGTTCATGCAGGAGAGCGGCGAGCCGGCGGCGCAGGGGATGTCGCTGAGCGCGCTCACCCAGCGCTGCGTGCTCCGGTTCGGGCAGGAGGTGCTGCACTCGCTCTTCCAGCAGGCGCTGACCGCTTCTCCCGCGGCGACGGCCCCGCCGCTCGTCGAGGCGCTCGCGCGCTTCGTCCGGCCGGGGGTCCACGTCACGCTGCTCTGGCGGCCCTGCCTCGAGCACGCGATCGCGCAGAAGCTGCCGCAGCGGACCGTGTACGCCATCCAGCCGTCCCTCCTGGGCGCTTCCGGCAAGCCGCGCGTCGTCAAGCGCGCCGCGGGGACGGCTACGTGGAAGATGGATGCCGTCATGCCCAGGCGCTTCGATCTCGACAGCGAGATCGTCGTGCTCCGCCTGTACGGCGGCTACTCGGCCGAGCCGCGCCCCATCTTCTCGCCGCCGCTGCTCACCGAGGACGATCACATCCACGGCCCCCTCGGCGCTGACGGCGCCCGGCCGCCGCTATGGATGGAGGAGCTCCTGGCGCGGCCGCGCGTCCAGCCCGGCCTCTTCGTCGCGCTCTCGAGCCTCGACTTCCGCCACCGCATGCTGCTGCGCTGGCTCTACGATCAACGCCCGGCGCCCCCGGACAGCCTGGCCGTCCTCGCGCCTGGGGTCGAAGGGAGCGAGATCGAGATCTGGGGCAACGGCGGCGGGCTGCCCGGCACGGGCCACATCGCGGCCACCACCGGAGATCTGGTGGAGCTCGCGGAGCAGCTCGACGCCTTCGCGCTGGAGGACGCCTCGTGACACACCCGAGGATCCATTGACCATGATCCTCCGCGAGGACCGGCTGGACCTCCTGCTCGCCGACGCCGACGAGCGCCGCCCCGTGCTCGACGAGGGGCTGCCCGACGACACCGCCCAGCGCGCGCCGAGGCCCAGGAAGGCCCGCGACGCCAACCACTGGCGCCGCACCGACGCCGATCGCAACGACCTCACCCTCCAGCGATGGGCGGTGATCGCGCCGGAGGGCCGGGAGGGCGACCGGATGCTCGAGGCCGTCCAGCCGCTCGTCGCGCTGCGCGAGGCCGAGCAGGGCTCTCCCGCGCGCGTGGTTCGCGTGCCGCACGGGATGGACGCCAAGCGCTCTGCGGACTTCCGGAGAGATATCTACTGGTCCGAGGAGGTGGCGGAGGAGGACAGGCCCCTTTACCTGATGATGCTCGGCGATCTCCATCACACCTCGGTGGAGCTCCAGCACGCGCTCGCCAATGACGCGCTCGTTGGGCGCGTCCACTTCGCGGACGGCGCGGGAGAGACGGATCTCGCCGGCTATGCCGCCTACGCCGAGAAGGTCGTTCGCTACGCGCGGCGCGGCACGCCCGAGACCTCGCCGGAGCTGCTCTTCTACGCCGCGCCCGACGGCTCGGCGGCCACGGTCGCGGGCAAGCTCAGGCTCGTCGACCCGAGCCTGGCCACGTCGATGGAAGCGCACGCCAGGGGCAAGCTCCCCGCGGCCTCGGTGCGCGAGATCTCCGCCGGCAGCGTGGACGATCTGCTCGCCGGGGGCGGCGGCGCGCGTCCCTCGGTGTTGCTCTCGGTGAGCCACGGCCTGGGCGCGCCCCGGCGCGGCTGGCGCAGAGAGGAAGACGCCTGGCGGCGCCAGGGGGCGCTCGTGATCGCCCACGACGAGATCCTCGACGCCGAGCGGCTGCGGGGCCAGGCGTTCTTGCCGGGAGGCATGTGGTTCTACCTGGCCTGCCTCGGCGCGGGCACGCCGGCGGAGAGCGTCTACCACGCATGGCTCTCGCAGCTCGCGCAGGAGGATCGTTATGGTGGCAGCCTGAGGGCCGTGCTGCACAGCCTCCCCGCATCCGGCAACCGCCCCTTCGTCGCGGCCCTGCCGCAGGCCGCGCTGGCCAACCCGGCGGGGCCGCTCGCCGTCATCGGTCACGTCGACCTCGCGTGGACGTACGGCTTCTCGGGGACGAAGAGCCTGTCGGAGAGCAAGAAGTCCCGTATCTATCGCCCGCTCGAGGTGCTGGTCCGCGGCAGTCGCGCGGGGATCGCGCTGGAGGCGCTGATGGAGTTCTACCGCGGCGCGAACGACGATCTCGCGCAGAGCTACCAGCGCGAGGCCGACGCGCGCGCGGCGGGCCGCGCCGATCCCACGGATCGCGCCGATCGCGCTCACCTGTGGATGCTGCGCAACGATCTCCGCGGCTACGTGCTGCTCGGCGATCCGGCGGCGCGGCTGCCGCTCCAGCAGCTCGCGCTGCGCGCCGAGGCGCCCGCGCCTGCCGAGGTGGGGTGTACCCCGCCGGAGGCGCCGGCCGGAGGCGCTGCGCCCGGGGCGCAGGCGCGGGAGGCGGCCGTGCTGGCGATGATCCGCGGAGACGAGGCGCCGCGCGCGATCGCGGCGCGCGCGAGGGTGCCGCTGGAGACGTTGTGGAGCTGGGTCGACGCCTATCGCGCGGGCGGCCGCGAGCGACTCGGGCGGTGAGGGCGCCCCGCGGGGTCGTGCAACCCACATCATCGATCAGGCAGCGTTCGCCGGCATCTGCACGTCAAGAACGTGTGCGAACCACACGAGCCGGCGCGACGCAGCTGCCCCGGCGCCATGAGACGCGAAGTACATGAGGTCTCTCTGGTGTCTGGAGCGCTCTTGCCGAGGCGGGTCATCACCGCTCCGCAGCGTGCGGCCACGTACCTAACGCCGGCGCAGGCGTGCGCGCCATCGTCCCTTCGGACAACTTGACGCGCGACGGCACCCATGATGTCGCCCTGCGTTTGGGCTCAGGAAAGCGGGCTGTTCGTCACGCCCGGATCCAGCGCCCGCCGACATCGTCGATCCCGAGGCCGCATCCGCTCTCCAGGCGTTCGGTCCTCGCCCAGACCTCGCAGGTCAAGAGACCCTCCCCGTCGCGGCGCTCACCCGCCTGGCCCGCGGCTCCGCTCCAGCAGCGCCGCGAGCTCCGCCGCCGACGCCACCCCGAGCTTCGCCGTCGCGCTCGCCCGGTGCTGCTTCACCGTCGACTCGGCGAGCCCCAGCTCCGCCGCGATCTGCTTGTTCAGCTGCCCGCGCGCGATCCGGGCGCACACCTGCCGCTCGCGCGGCGTGAGCGCGTCGAGCCGCGCCGCGAGCGCCGCCTGTTCCTCCCGCGCCGCCCGCGCCCGCGCGTCGAGGTCCATCGCGCGCCTCACGGCCGCGAGGACCTCGTCCGCCTCGAGCGGCTTCAGCAGGAAGTCGACCGCGCCCTCCTTCATCGCCTGCACCGACGCGCGCACGTCCCCGTGTCCGGTGATGAAGATGAGCGGCAGCCGGCACCCGGACGCCCTGAGCGCCGCCTGCAGGTCGAGCCCGCCGAGCTCCGGCATCGCCAGGTCCACGATCACGCAGCCGGCCCGCGCGTCCGGCGCCGCCGCCGCGGACGCGAGGAACGCGCGCGCCCCCTCGAACAGCTCCACCTCGTAGCCCGAGGCGCCGAGCAGCCGGCCCACGCTCCGCAGCACCGCGCCGTCGTCGTCGATCACCACGACCCTCGCCGTCACGCCCGTCATCGTTCCTCCTGCGCCGCCTCGCCCGGCAGCTCGAGGCGCGCAGCCACGCCGCCCGCAGGCGCGCGCTCGGCCCACAGCCGACCGCCGTGCGCGTCCGCGATCGACCGGCTGATGCAGAGCCCGAGGCCGAGGCCCTCCGACTTCGTCGTGAAGAACGGCTCGAAGAACCGCTCGAGATCGTCCATCGCGCCCCCCTCGCCCGAGTCCTCCACCGCGAGCGCCACGCGCCCGTCGGCGCGCGCCGTCCTCACGATCACCCGGCGGTCGCCGTACGGCCGCCCGGAGACGGCGTCGAGCGCGTTCGAGATCAGGTTCAGCACCACCTGCTGGAGCTGCACCGCATCGCCCCGCACCGCGGGCAGGTCGGGCGCGAGCTCCAGCGCGATCGTCGCCCCGCGCAGGAGCGCGTCGTTGCCCACGAGCCGCGCCACCTCGCGCGCCGCCTCGTTGAGGTCGCACCGTTCCCTCTGCGCCTCGCCCTTCTTCAGCAGCACGCGCATCCGCCGGATCACCTGGCCGGCCCGCCGGGCGCCGGCGACGATCTCCTCGAGGGCAGCGCCCACCTCCGCGACGTCCGGCGCCGCGCGGCGCAGCAGGATCTCCGCCGCCTGCGCGCTCGTGAGCACCGCGGAGAGCGGCTGGTTGATCTCGTGCGCGATCGAGGACGCGAGCTCGCCCATCGCCGCCACGCGGTTGAGGTGCGAGAGCGCGCTGAGCGACTCGCGCGCCTGGCGCTCGGCGCGCTTCCGGCCGGTCACGTCGAAGTGGGAGACGACCGCCCCGCCGTCCTTCCACGAGAGCCGCCGCGCCCGCACCTCGGTCCAGCGCTCGGCGCCATCGTGACGGTACTCGGCCGTGCCCTCGACGTCGCGCCCGGCGAGCACCCCCTCCACGAGCTCCACGACCCGCCCGGCGTCGGCGTCGCCCGCCGCCGCGGCCCGCTGGAACGCGCCGAGGTAGCTCTCCCCCTCGGCGACACGGTCGAGCGGGCCCGGCGCGCCCTCGCGCGGCGCGCGCGCCCACGTCCGGTTCGTGCGGAGCATCACCCCGGTCCTGTCCACGACCGCCACGAAGCCGACCATCGAGGCGAGCACGGCGTCGCTCATCGCCTGAGCGCGCCCGCGCCGCCGCCGCTCGATGACGAGCGCGGCGATCAGGGTGGTCTGGAGCGTGACCGCGACCGCGGCGCCCACCGCCCACCGGCGGTAAAGATCCCAGAAGGACGGCACCCGGAAGTGGACCTCGGCGCCGGGCGGCAAGCGTTCCTCGGGGATCCGGAAGAGGGCGAGCTCGCGCGCGTCGAAGGCGAGCGCGTTCGCGTCCGCGGCGCGGATCGGGATCGACGCCGCGGACGCGCCGCCGAGGAGCCGCAGCGTGATCCCGCCCAGGTCGCGCCCGACCCGCCCGTAGTCGACGATCTCCCCGCCGACGATCCCTTTGCCGAGCCCGACCCCGTGGACGGAGAAGAACGGGCGCTGGGTCTGCGCTCGGATCCGCTCGAAGGCCTGTAGCCCGACGAAGCGGTTCCCGGCGCCATCCATGTAGAACGTGTCGAACAGGACGATGGCGTTCTCCGGGAGCGCGGCGAGGCGCCGATCGAGCTCGGCGAGCGGCAGGCTCGCGAGGTCCAGGAGCGCGACGCGGCCGGTGAGTGGGCCGAGATCGCGGGCGATCCCGTCGTGGCGCGCGCGTTCCCAGGGGCTCGCGCCCATGACGAGCGCGACCTCTCGCGTGTCGGGGAGGAGGCGCAGCGCGCCCTCCGCCGTCCGGAGCCACGCGTAATCGAGCCAGATCCCGGTGACGTCCGGCGCGGCGGGCGCCGCGAGGGCGGCGCTCCGGTCCTCGCTCAGGAAGAGCACGGGCACGCCGGACCACAGCTCGCGCCGCAGATCGAGCACGACCCGGAGCACGTCGAGCCGGAGCGCGACGATCACGCCGGGGTGATAGCCGCTGTATTTCGCCCGATAGAAGCGGCGGAGCTCGCGCGCGTAATCGGGGGTGTCGAACCACGACAGGTCGAGGAACTCGAGCTTGAAGGTGACCGGCCCGCCCCACCCGACCCGCACCGATTCCCGGAGCTCGCCGGTGATCGAGGACATCGCCGGCGCGGTCGGGTCATCCGACTGGAAGACCAGGACCTGCGCCGGCACTTCGTCCGCCAGCGCCGGGGCGGGCGCGCCGAAGGCGATCGCGAAGGTCGCGAATAGGAGCACGAGCGCCGAACGAGAATTCAGGGGATGCCTCGACGGAGCCGCAGATCGCTCCCGATCCCTTCTTCGCGCTGGTGTCGTCAACAAGAGAGATGAACCTATCACGGCTGTTTCGGCGTTCTCATCATGTCCAAAGGGGGTTACCGAGGCGCGCAGACGACATGCGCCGAGCTGGCCAATGCGCGCCTCGACCTCTACCGCCGCCTGGCCGCGCAGCCCGGATGAAGGGCACGGTCGAGGACGCCGGGGCGGGGGGCCGCGCGTCACCGCCGCTCGTCGGGTGTGTCTCGCCTGCCACATCGCGCTCCGGCTTCCGCTGCCGACATGCCCCTTGCGCCCGCGGCACCACCATTGCTGAGTCGCGGGCCATGTCCGCCGTTTCGCGCCTCCGGTTCGCGCCCGCCGCCCTGGCGGCCATCGCCCTCAGCCTGGCGTGCGTTCAGGGCGCGCGCGCCCCCAACGTCCCGCCCCGCGGGACCCTCGCCCCCGGCGCGCTCGACCCCGGCGGAAGGCCCGCGGAGGGCCCCTTCGCGGTGGTGTTCGGCGCGCCCCGCGGGCAGACGACGAGCCCCGCCGAGATCAGCCTCGTCTTCAACCGGCCGATGCGGCCGCTCGACCTCGCCGGCGGCGAGGCCGCCGCGCCCGCGATCCTCAAGCCGCCCGCGCCGGGGCGCTGGCGCTGGGTCGGCACGAGCGGCCTCACGTTCGCCCCCGACGGGCACCTGCCGCGCGGCACCGCGTTCACCGTCGAGGTCCCGGCCGGCACCCGCGCGCTCGACGGCAGCGCGCTCGAGAAGCCGTACGTGCTCTCTTTTCGCACCGCGCTGCCCAAGGTCGCGCGCGTCGAGCCGTGGTCGGGCAAGGACGACCTCCGGCCGGACGCGCGGTTCGAGCTCCGGTTCAACCAGCCGGTCGACACCGCCGAGGTCGCGCGGAGCGTGTCCCTCACGGCCGGCGGCCGCGCGGCCAAGGTGGCGTTCGACGTCCGGCGCCCCGACCCGAAGAACGAGCTGCTCGCCGAGATCGTCCCGCGCGCGCCGCTGCCGCGCGACAGCGAGGTCGAGCTCGCCGTGGCCGCGAGCCTCCGCGGCCGCGAAGGGCCGCTGCCGGCCGGCGAGGAGCAGCGGTTCTCGTACCGCACCTACGGGCCGCTCCGGGTGGTGCGCACCGACTGCGATCGCGACACGCCGCAGGGGGCGTGCGCGACCGAAGGCGGCTTCTCGCTCGCCTTCTCGAACCCCGTCCGCCTCGCCGACGCCAAGCGGGCGATCTCGGTGGAGCCCGCCGTCAAGCTGAGGTGGCCCGGGTGGCTGGAGGACGAGTCGTTCACGAGCCACATCCACCTCGGCGGCGCCTTCGCGCCGGGGCGCAGCTACCAGGTGCGCGTCGCCGCCGGCCTGCGCGACCAGCACGGCCAGGCGCTCGCCGGCGCCGCCACCCGGGAGGTCGCGTTCGGCGACCGCTGGCCCGAGGCGCAGATCGGCCTCACCGGGAGCGTGTTCGAGCCGGCGCAGCGCCGCGAGATCCCCGTCGTGTCCGTGAACGTGCGCGAGCTGTCGCTCGCGGTCGGCGCCATGACCGAGGAGGCGGTGCTCGCGCTGGAGGCCGATCCGCACAGCCCGGGGCGCAGCCCCAAGATGGACGAGATCGCGGCGCTGCCCGCCGGCAAGCGGTCGGTCCTGCGCCCGGCCGCCGCGACGAACACGCCGTCGACGCACCTCGTGCGGGCCGGCGAGGTGCTGGGCGGCGAGGGCAAGCGCGGGCCGCTCGCGATCGGGATCAGCTACACCGCCCGGCCCGGCACGCGGCACGCGCGCACCGCGTCCGAGGCGGTGATCGCGCAGGTGACCGACCTCGGGATCAGCGCGAAGGTGTCGCCGAACGGCTCGCTCGTGTGGGTGACGCGCCTGTCGACGGGCGCGCCGGTGCCCGGCGCCAGCGTGTGGATCCGGACGCCGGACGCGCGGTCGCCCGCGGCGGTGGTCACCGACGCCGACGGGTTCGCGGTCGTCCCCGCGGCGGCGTACCGCCCCTCGACCGCGTCGGGGCCGGAGCGCGGCGTGATCTTCGCGCGCTCGGGCGACGACTGGACGTACCGCCGCGTGGCCGACGCGCTCAGCGGGTGGCGCTTCGGCGCGCCGTCCGACTTCGGCGAGGCGCGCCCGTTCGGGATGGTGTTCTCGGATCGCGGCATCTACCGGCCGGGCGACACCGTGCGCGTGAAGGGGATCTTCCGCGAGGAGGCGGCGCGCGGGACGAGGACGCCGGCGGGCAGGCGCGTCGCGTTCAAGGTCGAGGGGCCCGACGGCGAGGCGCTCGTCACGCTGTCGCCGTCGCTCAGCGCCTTCGGCACCTTCTCGGCCGACGTGAAGATCCCGGAGACCGCGCGGCTCGGCACGTACAGCCTCGCCGCCACGGTCCAGGGGGGCGACGCGGGGTGGCCGGACGTGACCGGCAGCGTCGAGGTCGCCGAGTACCGCCCGGCCGAGTTCAAGGTGAGCGTCGAGAGCGACCGGCCGAGCTACGTGCGCGGCGACAAGGCGCGCTGGATCGCGCGCGGCGACTACCTGTTCGGGGCGCCGATGACGAACGCGGAGGCCCGGCTCTCGGTGACACGCGCGCCGGCCGCGTTCTCGCCGCCGGGGATCGAGGGGTTCACGGTCCGCGAGGACGAGCTCACCGACGCGCTGCCGGACCGGGCGCCGCGCGAGTTCGAGGTGCAGAGCGGGCGCGAGAAGCTCGACGCGGCCGGGCAGGCGGCGATCGGCGCGGCGCTCGCCCTGCCGGGGCAGCGCGGCACCGAGTCCGTGACGTGCGAGGCGGAGATCACGGACGTGTCGCGGCAGGCGATCGCCGGGAGCTCGACGGCGCTCGTGCACCCGGCCGAGTTCTACGTCGCCCTCAAGGAGCCCGATCGCTTCGCGAAGGCGGGCGACGTGCTCCGGCCGGAGATCCTCGCCGTCGATCCGAAGGGGGCGCGCGTCGCGCAGGTCGCCGTCCGGGTCGAGCTCGTGCAGCGCACGTGGACCCTCGCCCGCGAGGAGAGCGGCAGCGCGTACCGCAGCGTGAGCGCGCCGGTCGACAAGGTCGTCGCGCGCTGCGGCGTCACGACGGCGGCGGCGCCGCGGAGCTGCGAGCTCACGGTGCCGTCCGGCGGCTACTACCTCATGCACGCGACGGCCAAGGACCGCCGCGGCAACCCCGTCGGCGCCGCCGCCGGGGTCTACGCGCTCGGCGAGGGCGGCGGCGGCTTCGGCGACAGCGACCAGCTCCAGGTCGAGCTCGTGCCCGACCGCGACAGCTACGAGGTCGGGCAGACGGCGCGCGTGATCGTGAAGTCGCCGTTCGCCTCCGCCGACGCGCTGGTCACGGTCGAGCGCGCCGGGATCGCCTCGCACCGGCGGGTGAGGCTGTCGGGCGCCATGCCGGTGATCGACGTGCCGATCACGGACGACCTCCGGCCGAACGCGTTCGTCTCGGTGCTGCTCCTGCGCGGGCGCACGAAGCCGCCGCCCGCGCCCGGGAAGGGCGGGGCGCCGGGGCCCGACGTCGGCGCGCCTGCGTTCCGCCTCGGCTACGCGCCGCTCCGCGTGAACCCGGAGGCGCAGCGGCTCGCGGTGCGCGTCGTCCCGGACAAGGTGGACGCGCGCCCCGGCGATCCGATCCGCGTGGACGTCGACGTCCGCGATCGCGCCGGCCGGCCCGCCCGCGCGGAGGTCGCGCTCTACGCCGTGGACGAGGGCGTGCTGTCGCTGACCGGCTACGAGACGCCGGATCCGGTCCCCGTCTTCGGCGCGCCGCGCAGCCTGCGGGTGGCGACCGTCGAGACGCGCGAGGCGCTCGCCCGCGTGCGCAACCCGTTCGCCGACCTCGGCGCCGACAAGGGGCGCGCGGGCGGCGGCGGCGCGCAGGGCGGCACGGGCGTGCGCCGCGACTTCCGGCAGAGCGCGTACTACCACCCCGCGATCGTCACCGACGCCGCCGGGAAGGTGAGCGCGAGCTTCAAGCTGCCGGACTCGCTCACGACCTACCGGGTGATGGCGGTCGTCGCCGCCGAGGACGATCGCTTCGGCTACGGCGAGTCGCGCGTGACGGCGAGCCAGCCGCTCATGGCGCGGCCGGCGCTGCCCCGCTTCCTCCGCGCCGGCGACGCGATCGACGCGGGCGTGGTCGTCACGTCGAAGGGGCTCGGCAAGCCGGCGACGGTCGAGGTGGAGGTCGCCGCGTCGGGGCTCACGCTCCAGGGCGCCGCGAAGCGCGCCGTGGATCTCGCCCCGGGCGCGTCGGCCGAGGTCCGCTTCGCGCTCTCGGCGCCCCGGGCGGGCCCGGCGACGCTGCGCTTCCGCGCGAGCGGCGGCGGCGCGTCGGACGTCGTCGAGGTGACCCGCGAGATCAGGGCGCCCATGTCGCCGGAGGCCGTCGCGCTCTACGGCGACACGACCACCGCGAGCGCGGAGAAGCTCGGGGATCTGTCGGCGATCCGCGACGACACCGGCGGGCTCACGGTGAGCCTCGCGCCGACGGCGCTCGTGGGCCTCGGCGGCGGCGTCGAGCAGCTCCTCGAGTACCCGTACGGGTGCACCGAGCAGCTGACGAGCCGCATGGTGCCGCTCCTGTCGCTGCGCGATCTCGCGAAGGCGTACGGGATCGCGCTGCCGAAGGACCTCACCGCCGTGATCGGCAAGACGGTGCGGGAGATCCTCTCGCACCAGCGCGGGGACGGGGGCTTCGGCTTCTTCGCCGAGTCGGACAGGGCCGACCTGTGGACCACCGCGTACGCGCTGTGGGGCCTCGGCGAGGCGAAGCGCCACGGGGTCGCGGTGCCTGCCGACGCGGTGGAGCGCGCGACCTCGTTCGTGCGGGCGCGGCTCAACGAGGCCGACGACGATCCGCTGCTCCGGGCGACGTCGCCGTTCATCCTCGACGTGCTCGCGGAGATCGGCGCCCCGGATCCGGGGCGCGCGAGCCGGCTGTTCGACGAGCGCGAGGAGCTGCCGCTCTTCTCGA
Source organism: Sorangium cellulosum So0157-2 (assembly GCF_000418325.1). Lineage (GTDB taxonomy): Bacteria > Myxococcota_A > Polyangia > Polyangiales > Polyangiaceae > Sorangium > Sorangium cellulosum_D. The sequence goes on along the minus strand of NC_021658.1, from coordinate 7,674,745 downwards.
AGGCGCTGCTCGCGCACGCGATGGTGATCGGCAAGAGCGACCGGGCGGCCGTCGATCAGCTCGTGGGCGAGCTCGAGGGCGCGCTGCGCCTCGACGGCCCGATCGCGCGGGCCGTCCACAACCACGGCGACGCGTACGCGGTCCTCATGGACTCCGAGGCCCGCACCTCGGCGCTCGTGCTGCGCGCGCTGCTCGCGGCCCGCCCCGCGCACCCGCTCGCCGCGCGGCTCGCGGCCGGCCTGCTCGCGGATCGCCGCGGCGGCACGTGGCGCAGCACGCAGGAGACGGCGTGGGCGCTGATCGCGCTCGACCAGTACCGGAGGGCGCAGGAGAAGGCGGCGCCCGACTTCGAGGCGCGGGTGTTCCTTGGCCAGGCCGAGCTGTTCTCGGCGCCGTTCCACGGCCCCACGACCGAGCAGGTCAAGACGTCGATCCCCGCGGCGCGGCTCGCGAGCGCCGGCGGCGCGCCGCTCGCGTTCACCGTCGACGGGCGCGGCCGGCTCTTCTACGAGGCGCGGCTCCGTTACGCGCGCAAGCAGCTCCCGACGGCGGGGCTCGACCGCGGCTTCTATATCGAGAAATCGCTGCGCGCGCTCGCGCCCGAGGACCTCGCCGCGGCGCTCGGCGGCGCGCCGCCCGCCGCCGGGTCGGGCGCGGCGCCCTCGTCGCTCGCCTTCGCCGGCGGCGACCTCGTGCTCGGCGAGATCCTCGTGGTGGCGCCCTCGCCGCGCGACTTCGTGGTCATCGACGACCCGCTGCCGGCCGGCCTCGAGGCGATCGACGCCCGCCTCGCGACGTCCGCGCGCTCGCTCGACGTCGACGCGGCGGAGGCCCAGGCGGACACCGACGCCGACGCCGACGTCGACCAGGACGACCTGCGCGCGACCGGCCGCGCGTACGAGCCGAGCCGGTTCGTCCGCGAGGTCCGCGACGACCGGGTCCTGTTCTTCGTCGACCACATGGCCGCCGGGATGTACCGGTACCGGTACCTCGCGCGCGCCACGACGCTCGGCGCGTTCGTGGTCCCGCCCGCGCGCGCCGAGGAGATGTACAGCCCCGAGGTCTTCGGCCGAACGGGCGCCCTCGCGGTCAAGGTCGGCAGCCGGGACGCGGCGCCGCGCCCGCGCTGAGCCGTGGGCGCGCTCTCCCCGCCCGGGTCCGGCGGCGCGCGGCGCTGGCTCGCGGCCGCCCGCCCGCGCCTGCCGCTCCTCCTGCGCCGCGCGGCGCGGATCGCGCTCGCCCTCGCCGTCGCGCCGTGGCTCCTGCTCGCCGTCGCCGCGGCCCTCACGAAGCTCCCGCCGGAGCTCGCCGCTCCCGAGGAGCGCGCCGTCTCCACGGTGCTGCTCGACCGCCACGGCACGGTGCTCCGCGAGCTCCGCGCCGGCGACGGCGCCCGCGCGCGCTGGCCCCCGCTCGCCGAGGCCGGCGACCGCATCCAGCGCGCGCTCCTCGCCGCGGAGGACCGGCGGTTCGCGGTTCACCCAGGCGTCGATCCGATCGCGATCGCGCGCGCGCTCGGCCAGCTCGCGGCGGAGCGGCGCGTCGTCTCGGGCGCGTCCACGATCACGCAGCAGCTCGCGCGCGCGCTCGTGCCGCGCCCCCGCACCGTGCGCGGCAAGCTCCGCGAGATGGCGCTCGCGCTGCGCATCGAGGCGTCGCTCTCGAAGCGCGAGATCCTCGAGCAGTACCTCAACCGCGTCGCGTTCGGCCCGGGCCTGCGCGGCGTCGAGGCCGCGAGCCGCTTCTACTTCGACAAGCCCACCGCGGACCTGTCGCTCGCCGAGGCCGCCGCGCTCGCCAGCATGCCGCGCGGCCCCGCGCTCTACGATCCGCGCCGCGGCGCCGGCCCGCTCGAGCGCCGCCGGAACCGCGTCCTCGACCGCATGCTCGCGGCCGGCCTCGCCGGCGAGGCCGAGGTCGCTCGCGCCCGCGCCGAGCCGATCGCGCTCGCCCCGAAGGGCAGCGGCCTCGGCGCGCCGCACCTGGTCCGCGCCGTGCTCGGCGGCGCGCTTGGTCCGGAGGCGGGCGGCTCCGGCGCGGCGCCGCTGCGCGGCCGGGCGAGCTCGATCACCTTGACGATCGACCGCGGCCTCCAGCGCGAGATCGAGGTCCTCGCGCAGCAGACCGTCCGCGGCCTCTCGGACCGCGACGTCGGCGCCGCGGCCGTGGTCGTGCTCGAGAACGCGACCGGCGAGATCCTCGCGTACGTCGGCTCGCACGACATCGAGGACGCCGCCGGGCTCGGCCACAACGACGGCGTCCTCGCGCTGCGCCAGCCCGGCTCCGCCCTCAAGCCGTTCGTCTACGAGCTCGCCATGGAGCAGCTCGGGTTCACGGCCGCGACCGTCCTGCCCGACGTCGAGCTCTCGTTCCCGACGGCGGACGGCAGCTACGCGCCGCGCAACTACGACGGGCGCTTCCACGGCCCCGTCCGCCTGCGGGACGCGCTCGCCAGCTCGTACAACGTCCCGGCGGTCTGGACGGCGGCCGCGCTCGGCCCCGAGCGCGTCCTCGCGCGGCTCCGCGAGCTCGGCCTCGCTTCGCTCGATCGCGAGCCGTCGCGCTACGGCGTCGCGATCGCGCTCGGCGACGGCGAGGTCCGCCTCCTCGATCTCGCGAACGCCTACGCCACGCTCGCGCGCGGCGGCGTCTACCTGCCGGTGCGCGCCGTGCGCGCGCTCTCGCTCGCGTCGCCCGCGGGCGGCCCGGAGGACGCCGCCATCGACCCGCCCGGCCGCGGCGCGCGCGTCCTCGACGCCGCGCGCGCGCGGGTGATCGTCGACATCCTCGCCGACGACAAGGCGCGCATCGCCTCGTTCGGCGAGGGCAGCGCGCTCGACCTGCCGTTCCCCGTGGCCGCGAAGACGGGCACCTCCAAGGGGTTCCGCGACAACCTCGCGGTCGGCTTCACGCCCGACGTCACGGTCGCGGTCTGGGTCGGCAACTTCGACGGCTCGCCCATGGGCGGCGTCAGCGGCATCACCGGCGCTGGCCCGCTCTTCCGCGACGCCATGCTCGCCGCCGCGCGCGTCCGGCCGCCGCGCCCCTTCGATCCGCCCGATCCCGATCACCTCGCCGAGGTCGAGGTGTGCGGCCTGTCCGGCATGAAGCCGACCGCCGTCTGCCCGCACCGCCGGCGGGAGCTCCTCCCGCGCGCCGACGCCGCGGCGCTCGCGCCGTGCGACATGCACGAGGCCGTGCGCGTCGATCGCCGGAACGGCCTGCGCGCCGGCGCCTGCCCGGACGCCGCGGTCGAGGAGCGCGTCTTCGAGCGCTACGACGCGGAGCTCACCGCCTGGGCGCGCGCCGCCGGCCGCCCCGTCGCGCCCGAGGAGGCCTCACCCCTCTGCGGCCCGCTCCCCGGCGGCGACGGCGTCCCGCCGGCCGGCGCGCGCGTCCGCGTCGCGTACCCGCCCGACGGCGCCCGGTTCGTCCTCGACCCCTCGGTCAACTCGCAGCAGGCCATCCGGCTCCGCGCCGACGTCCCGCCGGGCGTGCGCCGCGCGCGCTTCGTGCTCGACGGCCGCCCGATCGAGGTCGGCCCGCCGTTCTCGCTCGACTGGCCGCTCGTCGCCGGCGCGCACCGGCTCCGCGTCGAGGCGGACGGCGCGTCCGCCGGCGAGGAGATCGCGTTCTCGGTGGAGTGAGCGGCGGGCGAGGGGGGAGCGATGGCGTGGGTCGGGGTCCAGCCGAGCTCGCGGTGCTCCTCCTCCACGAGCTGGAACGTGCGCTGCCGGGCGCTGCCTGGGGTAGAGGTTCTCGTTCCCTTCCGTGAGGAGTGAGGTCTCCGTGGGGTCGCTGGACGCTGGTTCTGCGCTTCGCTAGCTCTACGAGCGGAAGGGATCGGTCGATGGAAGATGAGAGGCGCACGCCGCCTTCCCTGGAGGCGCGGGTCACCGAGGTCCTCGAGGCTTGTGATTACGAAGTCCAGCAAGCGGTCGGGCTCGAGCAGGGGGTGATCGACTGGTTTGCCACGCCTCGCAGCAGCTTCATCCGCCCTCGCACCTACTTCCGAGTGCTCCCTCGCTCTCCCGAAGACCTAAACGAGACGCTCGCCGAGCTCGAGTCGGCTCGCGTGGCACGGAAGGCCGATCGCGCGGTCGCGATCGTGATGAGCGAACGACTGCCCGGTGGTTACGCCCCGGATCTCGTGGGGCGAACCAGCAACGTGCTGACCTTCCGGCGCTGGCTGCTGGAAATCTCGGGAATCGCCGAGGATGCCAGGCAGCGGGCGCAGCCCAGCGAGCAGGAGCGGCGGGGACAGACGTACCTGCCCAGACGCGGGCGGCTCGCCGACGGCGCGGTGGTGCCGCTGGAGCCCTTCATCGAGGCATGGATGGATCGGCCGGACCGACCGATGCTCGTCATCGAGGGACCACCGGGCTCCGGAAAGCAAGCCGCGTTGAAGCATGCGATCGATCGCGCGGCCGTTCGCTTCTCACACGACCCGGAGCAGGCCACCCTGCTCGTCGATATCGCTAACATGTACCTCGCCTCCGTCATGCAGATCGCGCTCGACACGGGCGCAGTCGTGCCGGTGATCACGCGATCCTCGCTCTTGAGAGCCGCGCCGATGCAAGAGCAGGCCTGGCGATGTCTGCTGACGGCGCGCATGGCTGACACGCTCGGTCCGCCTCCACCGGGGATAGGCGTCGTCCGCATCGTGCTCGTGCCGCCGTCATCCGAGGAAATTACCTCGTGGTACCGTGCATGCTTGGGCTCACAGGAGCTCACCGGTCGGCTTCTGCGCGCCCGCGCTGAAAACGATAGCTTTCGCTCCTTGTCGGGCGCATTGCCAAACCTGGGGCGCATCGTGTCCGCCGTCAAGAGCATCGAACTTGCGGACCGACCTGCGTCGATCGACGCATGGATAGCCTCCGTCGTCGTTGCCTATGTGGATGCCATGAAGCTTGAGGAACGAGCGCTCCCGCCTTCGGGGATGGAAGGGGAGGATGCGCTGTCGCGGTACCTCGAAGACATTGCTCTCGCGCAGTTCGCCATGGGGCTGCGTCGAGCGGCTGAGTTCTCGGTGCCCCGGAGGTTCGAGAGGACGAGAGGTGCGCTGGACTCGCTGCTGACATGGTTTGATTTCGGCAAGGTCGAGCATAAGAACCACTTGCTGCGCGACTACTACATCGCTCGGAAGATCGCTCGCGAGGTGAGCGCCGGCAACTCCGAGATCCTGCTTCGATATCAGCTCCCGCCGTTCGTGTTCCTGTTCCTCGCGCTCATCGCCCCCGAGGTCTCCGCGCAGGTCACTCAGGGCCGGGTCGCCCAGCTCGACGAGAAGGTCCGGAGCGAGGTGGAGCGGAAGCTGCAGCTGACCTTCGCGCACCTCCTCAACCGCCCGGTCGGCATGGTTCGCGCGCGCCTCCGCGAGATCCGCGATGGCATCGACAGGGAGCGGGCGACCGCCCTGGCCCGGTCCTTCGAGCAGATCGAGGAGGAGCTGCGCTTCATCCAGAGCCTCGCGGAGCGCACTCGACTCTGGGAGACCGCGCCCGACGAACCCATCGAGGAGGTCGCCGTGCGGCCTGTGATCGAGGAGCTCGGAAGGGAGCTCAACGCGCGCCACCCGGCTGTGACGCTCGTCATCGACGTCGAGTCGTCGGTCCGCGTTCGCGCGATGCGCGACGCGCTCCGCGAGGTGATGCAGTGCCTGATGGAGAACGCCTTCCACGCTACCGTCATGGGCACCGAGGACCGAGCGTCGTGCGTCACGGCAGTCACGCGCCCGATCGGCGCGGTGATCCGCATCGAGATCCGCGACACGGGATGCGGCGTCCCTCCCGAGGATCGGCAGCGCATCTTCGAGCCGCTCGTCACGACGAAGAAGGGCGGGGCAGGGAAGCCGCGCGGCACCGGCCTCGGGCTGCCCATCGCCCGGCGTTACGCCGAGCACATGCACGGGCACGTGGGGCTCGATGAGACGGCGTCCGAGACGTGCTTCTATGTGGACCTCGTGGCATGGACGGAGGGCGCATGAGCGGCAGGCAAGCCAAGCGGGTCCTCATCGTGGAGGACGACGAGACGAACGCCGAGGCGGCGGTCGAGTGGCTGCGGGAGCAGCACTACCAAGTCGAGCGAGCTTCGGCCCTGGAGGACGGCCTCGCCGTCGCCGAGCGCTTCCAGCCCGACGTCGTCATGCTCGACCTGCAGATCCCCTCACGACCGGGACGGGCGGACGAGCACACCGACAACGGCTTCCGCATGCTGGACGCGCTCCTCCGTGCCGAGCCGTTCCGACCGGTCGTGGTCGCGACCGCCCACAGCCGGAACCGCGAGCTCATGCGTCAGGCGATGCAGCGCAACCGCGGCGGTCACTTCCTGTTCAAGGATGACCAGGACCTCCGCGCGGCGGTGCTCCGCGCCGTCGCGGTGGCGCTGGAGAGCCCTGCCTACGTCGCGCACAGCACCGTGCGAGCCTTCGAGGAGCTGATCGCGCGGAACCCCCGGGAGGAGGAGATCCGGATCTTTCTCCGAAAGAGCTGGCGCGTCCTCCTCGGACCTCGCTACCGGGAATGCCACTCCCCGTACGAGGTCGATCGCGGCGTCAAGGTGGATCTGCTCTTCGTCCGGCACGACGGCTTCCCCGACATCTGGGAGCTGAAGCGCCCGGATCAGCAGGTCTTCAAGGAGTACGGCGACCGGCTGCACCACAGCGAGGAGTGCGCGCGGGCCGTCGGGCAGGTCATGGAGTACATCGACCTCGCCGAGAAGCAGACCGGAGGGCAGGTGAGCTACGAGGTCCGCAAGAACGTGCGCGTGTCGTTGCACCGGCCGCGCGGCTTCGTGGTCATCGGCAGGACCGGAAGCCAAAGGGAGCGGGACCGCTTGGCCCTCGACAACAGCTTCATGGCGGGCATCACCTTGATGACCTACGACGATCTGATCGAGGACGCGCGGGAGGTGCTGGTGTTCCTGCGCGACTACCGCAACGGCGGGGAGGCCCCCTCCGTGTGAGCGTGGCCTCGCCGGGCGGCGGCCGGCGAGCGCGCCGCCGCCCTCCGCCCGCGGCGCGCGTCAGCCGAAGATCGGCAGGTCCTCTTCCTCGGAGAGCGGGAATCGCTGCGCGAGCGGGTCGTCCGCGACCTTCGCGAGCTTGCGCAGCGCCTTGTGGATGTGCCCCGGCTTGATCCGCACGCCGCCCTCCCTGGGCTCGAGCGTCACCGGATCCACCTCGAGCGGGTTGTGCCGATCGTCCGTCGCGCCGATCACCCGGTTCCCCGGGATGCCCGCGCCGACCATCATCATGCTCGTGATGTTCCAGTGGTCCTTGCCGTTGCCCTCGTTGTAGCCCGGCGTCCGACCGAAGTCCGAGCCCACGACGATGACGATCCGGTCGGCGATGCCCTGCTCCTCCGCGGCGGTCAGGAGGAAGTCGACCCCGTCGCAGATGTCGGTGAGCCGCGGGATGTGGTTGTCGTCGTGGTTGCCGTGGGTGTCGAACCCGCCGATCGACAGGTTCGCGCTGACGCAGATGCCGGCCTGGTAGGCCGCGAGCGCGACCTGCGCCTGCCGCCGCAGCGACGCCCGCTCGAACTCCGCGGGCAGGAACTGGATGAGCTGCTTGAGCTCGTTCTGCCCGACGCGCGAGGTGAAGAGCGTGCTCATCGCCTGCTTCACGTGGGGCAGGCGCTGCTGATCGAGCTTCGCCATGTGCCGCGCCTGCCGCGCCTCGAGGATCCGCGTCATCGTGGCGTCGGTGTGGTACTGCTCGCGGTTCTCGCTGTTCGACGGATCGGTCCTGTTCGGGTAGGCGAGCCGCTGCAGGAGGCCGGTGTCGGGCACGCGGGTCACGGCCACGACGTTCGCCGTCGTGTCGTAGCCGCCGTTGCTGATGAACCCCATCGGCAGCGCGCCGCCGTGGACGCCGGCCACGAGCGCCGCGAAGCCCGGCTTGCCCTCGCGGAGCGTCCCGGACCACGTGTTGCGCACGCCCGCGTCATGGCTGTTCGTCGACGTGTCGATGCCGTTGACGATGAGCAGCCGGCTGTAATGCTTCTTGAAGAACTCGGCGTTGCCGCCGACCGGCGCGAACTTGATGTTGCCGGCGGTCCCGATCTCTTCGCGCAGGTAGCTGCGGTTCATCGCGTCCCGCGTCTTCTGCTCCTCGACGCTCATCGCGCCCTTCGGATCGCAGAGGCTCGTCGGGTCCCAGCCGCCGCTCGCGTGGATGTTGATCCAGAGGGGGCCCTCGTAGGGGCCGGCCGCCGCGGCGTCCCGCGACAGCGCGCCCGCCGCGACGACGCCCAGGCCCGCCATAGATGCCAGTTTGAGGAAATCTCGACGTTCCATGGCTGCTCCTACTGGTAAAGAAACCTGAAGTCCGACAGGAGATAGGTCATGACGCTCATCCACGCGCGGATCGTGTAGTTCTCGTCCCGCTGGAGCTTCTCCTCGTTGGGCAGCGCGTCGCGGGTCCAGTAGTCGTTCTCCACCTCGCAGGGGCCCGGCAGCCACGTCGAGATCCGGCCCTCCTCGCCCTCCGGCTTCTTCATGCCCGCCTTGCCCTCCTCCCACGTCTCGACGAAGAGCTTGTAGGTCCGCTCGATCTCCGGATCCCCGATCTCGAGCGACTCGCCCAGCACCCGCTCGTGCAGGTACTGGATGTTCTTCTTGATCGCCTCGACCGCCGGCAGCACGTCGAAATCGTTCGTGTCCCGCGGCTCGAACGTCGTCTCGACGAACGGGAAGAGGAGCCGCTCCTCCTGCGGGAGCCAGAGATCGCGCGGCACCGAGATGCACGCCATCTCGTTCGCCATCCGGTCGGCGACGTTGGCCATGATCCCGTTCGGCTCGGTGATCCGCTGGATCACCTCCTCCGAGTCGATGCCGCCGTACAGCAGGCGGTAGGCGTCGCGCCGGAGCAGGTAGTCATAGCGGTTGCCGTCGTCCTCGAACGCCCTCGGCCGCCACGGATACCCGGTCACCGCCCAGATCTTCCGGTGCAGCTGCTCGGGCCCGAGGAACCGCGTGCCGCCGAGCTGCGCGAGCGGATCGCCCTGGGACGACGCCTGCGCGACGTTGCGCGCGCGGAAATAGGGGCTCTTGACGATGGCCTTGACGACCGTCTTCAGGTTGTAATCGCTGTCGGCGAAGTCATGCGCCATCGCGTTGAACGCGTGGTACTGGGCGAGGTACGCCCGGAACTTGGCGCTGAACTCCGGATCGTCGTTCGTCGGCGCGACGAGCGGCTTTTGCCCGGTGAGGCCCGTGTACATCGTGTAGACGGCCGCGAGCGCGAAGCGCGGGTCGTCGGCGACGCGCTGCGCGACCCACGAGAGCGCGCTCGGGAACTCGCTGAACGGCACCGACTCGGCGCCGAAGCCCGGCGGCCGCATGTCCTCGTACCAGGTGTCGTCCGCCTCGTAGCGGCCCGCGGAGTCGAAGCTGTGGAACCCGCCGGACAGCGGGTCCAGGGCGGCGTGGCAGACGGTGCACGCCGCGTTGTTCATCGTCGGGTTGAAATCGGTGATCTTCGTCTGATCGAGCGGCTGCTCGGCGGTCTTCAGGATGTCGGTGCCGAGGAAGTACTGATAGACCACCCTCGCCCGGTGGCGGTTCCTGTTGGTGCTCGTCGTCGGGTGCCTGTTGAGGAAGACCGGCGAGGTGAGCACGCCCGCGAGCGGGATCGGGTCGCGCTTCACCGGGACGAACTCCTCCGGATCCGCGTCGTTCTGGAACTCGGCCGTCACGCCGTACGCCTTCGCGGAGAACGGGTTCACGACCGTGTAATCGGCCGTGAGGACCTCCTTGAACGACCGGTCGTTGCGCACGATGTAGGCGATGAGCTCGAGCGGCTCCCGCCCGACGCCCCGGTTCGTCCAGCTCTTCACCTTGTTGATGGCGTCCTCCAGGTCGCGCGCGCCGTATTTCTCGACCAGCGCGGGATCCTGCGGGAGGCTGTTGTACCACTTGGCGTCGTACGCGTCGCTCTTCAGCAGATCGACGGCCGCCTCGCCGTTCAGGTAGCGGTCGGTGAGGAAGAGATCGTTGTAGATCTCCTTCAGCCTCACGTAAAATGCCTCCTCCGTGAGCATCTGGTCCAGGATCGGGTCGAGCGCGTCCATGCCGCTCTGCGCGACGGCCTGCGCCTCGGCCTCGGTGGGCAGGCGGCCGGCGATCTCGAGGGCCGCGGCGCGGAGCGTGTCCTCGGGCCCGCTCATCACCACGCCGGCGAAGGACGCGTTGACGTCCGTCTCGCAGGACGACGGCTCCTTCGTGCGGTCGACCATCTCCCGGAGCGCCTCGTAGTCGGCGCTGTCCGCGTCGATGACGTGGCCGCCGCCGTGGTCGACCTTCTTCGTCGGCTTGAGGAGCACGTACGACTCGCCGCTCAGCTCGAGCCCCGCGAGCGATTTGAACGTCGCGAGGTTCTTGTCGAGGAAGCCCGCCTCGCTGCTCCCGGCGAGGATCAGCTTCGATTTCGCGGCCTGCCCCTGCGGGTTATGGCAGCCGATGCACTTCGTCGAGAGGATGGGGACCCACACCTTCTCGGCGAAGAACTGCTCGTCGGAGATGCACGGGCCGCCCGCGTCGCCGGTGCAGCCGCTCGACCCGGCCGCGAGCGCGCCCGCGCCCGCGGTGAGCCCGAGGAGCCCCAGGGCCGTCGCGGCGCGCTTCCGGAGGTACCATCCTGTTCTCGGCATAAGCATCCTCGCCGGGGGCGCCTGCGCGCGCCCCCGCGTTGAAGGGACCAGGGGTGCGGACCCCCGGGACCTCGTTGATCGACAACCCGTCGAAGCAGCCAAGGTGGGCTGTCGTTCAACGACGCCCGATGGAGCGGACTGGACAATCGCCCGCTTCATCTCCTGCGTAGCCCCGTAGTCTAACCTCTCTAGGGGTTCTCCCGCCATGCGCTCCGTACATCGCTTGATGTGAATTTTTTCCTGATATCTATCGTGATTGTGAAGTTTTTTGACGCGACGCTGCGGCTCCTCCGGAATGCGCGTACCCGGTGCGCCCAGGTAGGCGCGGCCATGTGGTGGCGGGGTCGTACGTGGATGTGGTCAAGTCCGGGGAAATCGAATAACCGTTGGATATGAGCTCGACGAGGGATGCGACCCGCGCTCGCGCGGTGCAGTGGTTCGTTCGCGGCGGCACGCTGCGGGCGGCTGGCCGGGATCCGGTCAAGATCGGCATCGCGCCGGTCGTGGTGGGGCGCGATCCCAGCTGCGATGTGGTCGTCGACGATCCGGAGGTCAGCTCGACGCATTGCGAGCTGCGGGCCGAGGGGCCCGGCGTCCTCGTCCGCGACCTCGGCAGCAAGAATGGGACGTTCGTGTCGACGGTGCGCATCCGCGAGGCGATCCTGACGGCCGCGTGCGCCATCCAGGTCGGCGGCTCGGTGCTGGGCTTCGAGCCGCTCGACAAGGAGCGCGTCGACGTCGGCTTCGACGAGAGCTTCGGCCCGCTGATCGGCGCCTCGCCGCGGATGCGCCACCTGTTCCGCCTGCTGCGCGAGGTGGCCGCGACGGAGCTGTCGCTGCTCATCACCGGCGAGACCGGCACGGGCAAGGAGCTCGCGGCGCAGGCGATCCACGACAGCTCGAGCCGGCGCGGCGGTCCGTTCGTCGTCGTCGACTGCGCCTCGCTGCCCGGCGCGCTGGCGGAGAGCTTCCTGTTCGGGCACGAGCGGGACGCCTTCCCCGGGGCGACCGAGCGCAAGGGCGGCGCCTTCCACGAGGCGAACGGCGGGACGATCTTCCTCGATGAGCTCGGCGAGCTGCCGCCCGAGCTCCAGCCGAAGCTGCTCCGCGTGCTGTCCGAGCGGAAGCTCAAGCGCGTCGGGTCGCGGGTCTACGAGCCTGTCGACGTGCGGATCATCGCGGCGACGCGGCGCGATCTCGGCCGCAGCATGAACACCGGGCGCTTCCGGAGCGATCTCTTCTTCCGGATCGCCCAGATGCGCATCGAGCTGCCGCCGCTGCGGGAGCGGCGCGAGGACATCCCGCTGCTGGTCGAGAGCGTCTGCGCGCGCCTCGGCTGTCCGGAGCGCTCGGTGGAGATGGTCAATCTCATCACCACGACGCTCGGCCAGCACGATTTCCCGGGCAACGTCCGCGAGCTCATGAACGTCACCAGCGTGGCCGCGAGCCTGCCGCCGGGGGCCGAGGCGATCGCGGCGATCCTCCCGCTCGAGGGCGGCGGCGACGTCGTCGCGCCGACGTCGGCCTTCGGCGAGGCGAAGCGGAGCGCCGTGGCGGCGTTCGAGCAGCGCTACTTCAGCGAGCTGATCCGCGCCACGGGCGGCAACGTCAGCGAGATGGCGCGCCGCGCCGGCATGGAGCGCCACCACGTGCGGATGTTCTTGAGGAAGCACGGGCTGACCGCGAAGCCGTGAGACGGCACACGTCTTCCGGCTGCGGCCGCTCGCCTCCAGGCATCACGGGCACGTCCTCGTGAAACGCTGACAGAGAATTCGAGCCGCAGAGGCCAGAGAATTTGAACCACGGAGGCACAGAGGGCACAGAGGTAAGAATTCTTTTCTCCCCTCTGTGCCCTCTGTGCCTCTGTGGTTCGTCTTTCTTCTCTCCTGGACGACTGCCCTTCTAGGCCCCGCCCGCGCCGCCCGTCCCGGGGGCCCCGCCGCCGCCGCCGGCCCCGCCGGTGCCGGCCGGGCCGCCGGCCTCGCCGCTGCCGCCGGTGCCGGCCGGGGCGCCGCCCGCGCCGCCGCCGCCGCCGCCCTCGCCGCCGCCGGTGGTGGCCGCGGTGGTCGTGGCCGGGCCGCCGCCGCCGCAGCGCTCCGCGGAGCGGCAATCGGCGCAGGAGCAACCCTCGAAGTACGGCGCGCACGAGCCGTTGTCCGTGCAATGGTCCGTGCACCGCGGCGTGTCCGTGCAATCGGGGCAGGTGCAATCCTCGTTGGCGTTGCACCCCATGTTGCTGTTGCACCCGCGCGACGGGCTGCACTCGGCGACGCTGTTGGCGCAGTCCTGGCAGGTGCAATCCTCGCCGTCCGGCGCGTCGGGCCGCAGATCGCAGGCGCCGTCGTCCTTGCAGAAGCCGAGGCAGCTCGCCGAATCCGCGCAATCGGGGCAACCGCAGTCCTCGGAGACCTGGGCGAGGATCGTGCACCGGCCGTCCGGGCTGCCGCCGAAGCAGCCGAAGCCGAGCGAGCCGCCGGCGCCGGCGACCGTCGCCGCCGCGGCCGTCGAGGTCGCGTCGGCCGCCGGGCTGCTCGAGCAGCCGCCGCTCGCGGCGAGCCCGACGACGATGGAGGAGGTGAGGAGGGCAAGAAAGGCACGCATGCCCGACAGCATCTCTCCCGGGAGCGCGTCACGTCAACACCGCGCGTCGAGAGGCGCGCTCAGCGGAATGCCACGCTCGCGTCCGCCGTCTTCGCGCGCACGACGGCGCGCTCGCGCACCAGGAAATCGCGCACGGCCGCGTCGAGGCGCGGGTGCGCGAGGTGGTGGGCGCTGTGGGTGATCCTCGGAGCGAATCCGCGTACGAGCTTGTGCGACCCGCCCGCGCCCGGCTCGAAGCGGCGCAGTCCGCGGGCGATGCAGTCCTCGACCGGGTGGTAGTAGCAGACGTTGAAATGCAGGAAGGGGCGCTCCTCCGAGGCGCCCCAGTAACGGCCGTAGAGGGTCGTCGGCCCGGCGAGGTTGAACGCGCCCGCGATGGGCCGTTTGCCGTCGCGCGCGAGGACGACCTCGACGCCGCCCTCGCCCCCGGCGCGCTCCCCGGACGAGCGGAGCCGGGCCGTTATCTCCTCGAAGAAGGCGCGGTTCAGGTACTGCCGGCCCCAGGCGAACTTCTCCACCGTGGAGACGTAGTAGCCGAACATCACGTCCACGATCTCGGGCGTGATGTCCGCGCCGCGCAGCGTCTCGATCGACAGGCCCTGCTGCGTGACCTCGCGCATCTCGCGCCGGATCTGGTGCCGCCGCTTCGCGTTGAAGCGCGCGAGGAAGTCGTCGAGCGACCCGTACCCCTCGTTCTCGAACTGGAACTGGATACCGCAGCGGTGGGCCATCGCCGCCCCCGACAGGGCGGCGGCCTCGTCCTCGGTCGGGAACAGGACGTGGGCGCCCGAGATGCGGCTCCGCGCCACCAGCTCGCGGAGCGTCTCGGCGAACACCGCGAGGAGCGCCGGGCGATCCTCGGGCCGGCGCACGAGCAGGCGCGGCGACGTGGCGGGCGTGAACGGCACCGCCACGACGAGCTTCGGGTAGTACGGCGCGCCGAGCTGGTGGGACGCCGACGCCCAGCCGTGATCGAAGACGAACTCCCCCTCGCTGTTGTCCTTCAGATACGCGGGCGCGGCGGCGAGCAGGACCCCCTCGACCCGGAGCGTGATGTGGTGCGGCAACCAGCCCGCCTCCTCGCCCACGCACCCCGTCCGCTCGAGCGCGTCGAACCACGCCCACGAGAGGAACGGCGCTTCGCTCGCGCCGTGGAGCGCGTTCCACTCGCTCTCCGGGATCTCGCGGATGGTGTCGTGGACGTGCGCTTCAAGCTCCATGGCCGATCATAGCAGCGCGCGCAGCGCTGCCCGTCCGGCCTCCGACGAGATCGTGGATCGACCGCGCGCCGGCGCGCGCCACGAGCTCCGACAGCCCGCGCGCGATCGCGGCGGGGAGGAGGGGGCCGCCGTAGACGAAGCCCGTGTAGAGCTGCACGAGGTCGGCGCCCGCCTCGATCTGGTCCATCGCGTGCTCCGCCGACTCGACGCCGCCGGCGCCGATCACCGTGACGCCGCCGCCGAGGCGCGCGCGGATCCGCCGCACCATCGCGAGCGAGCGCTGCCTGAGCGGCGGGCCGCTGAGCCCGCCGGCGCCCATCGCCTCGACGGCGGACGGGCTCGTCGCGAGCCCGTCGCGCCGCACGGTCGTGTTCGTCGCGATGACGCCGGCGAGGCCGACCTCCTCCACGACGGCGAGCAGCGCCTCGAGCTCCTCGTCGCCGAGGTCCGGGGCGACCTTGACGAGCAGCGGCAGCGGCCTCCCCGCGCCGCGGTTCTCCCGCATGATCGCCGAGAGGAGCGCCCGCGCGATCGCCGGCCCCTGCATGGCCCGGAGGTCCTTCGTGTTCGGCGACGAGACGTTGATCACGACGAAGTCGGCCGCGCGCCGCACCTCCCGGAAGCTCGCGAGGTAGTCCTCGATCGCGGGCTCGATCGGATCGAGCGGGGCGACGCGGGACTTGCCGATCGACATGCCGACGGGCACGCCGACCGCCGCGGCGCCGCCCCGGTCGAGGAGCCGCTCGGTGACGCGCGCCGCGCCCTGGTTCGGGAAGCCGAGCCGGTTGATGAGCGCCCGGTCGGCGGGCAGGCGGAAGAGGTTCGGCGGCGGGTTCTCGGCCTGGGGCTGCGCCGTGACGGTCCCGAGCTCGACGAAGCCGAAGCCCAGGGCGGCGAGCGCGCGGGCCCGGCGCGCGTCCTTGTCGAAGCCGCCGGCCACGCCGAGCGGGGAGGGGAAATCGAGCCCCATGGCGCGCACCGCGATGCGCCCGTCCCGGGGCGCGAGGCGGGCGCGCACGAGGGCGCGGAGCGGGGCGGCGTGCTCGAGCGGGGCGAGCGCGAGCATGCCGAGCTCGTGCGCCAGGCGGGGCGGCAGCGCGAAGAGGAGCGGTCGGACGAGGCGGTACATCGGGGCGCGTCTCCGTTGCGGCGCGGGGCCGGAGGGTCCGGCGCGGCGCGGCGGTGGGCGATACCATGGCGCAAAGGCCGCGTGGGCCGCCATGTCGGCGCGAGCGCGCGCGACGGGCTCGCCTGGCCGCGCGCGGGCGCGGACCGAGCGCGCGTCGAGCGCGGGCGCGGCAAGGCGAGCGCGCGTCGCGCGTCGCGCGGGGCGCGCGGAGGCTCTGCTAGACTCGGCGCCCCCACCTCATGACGACCCCCGAGATCCTCGATCGCCCAGGCGATCCCAAGCCCTCGACCGACCTTGGCGAGCGCTTCGCGAAGAGCGCCGACGAGATGTCGGCGCTGCGCGAGCGCGGCGCCCTGGCCGCGCGCGACCTCTGCGCCTTCATCGATCGCTCGCCGACGCCGTACCACGCCGTCCGAGAGGTCGCCTCGCGGCTCGCGGCGGCGGGCTTCTCGGAGCTCGGGGAGCGCGACGCGTGGGCGATCGCGCCGGGCGATCGCCGCTACGTCATCCGGGGCGGGTCGACGATCGTCGCGTTCGTCGCCGGGGCCGAGCACCCGGCGGTCGGCGGCTTCCGTGTCATCGGCGCGCACACCGACTCGCCGAACCTCCGGGTGAAGCCGAGCGCCGAGCTCTCGCGGAGCGGCTACCAGCAGCTCGGGGTCGAGGTCTACGGCGGCGTGCTGTACTCGACCTGGCTCGATCGCGACCTCAGCGTGGCCGGCCGCGTCCACATCCGCAGGGACGGCCGGGTCGAGCGCCACCTCGTCGACCTCGGCCGCCCCGTCGCGCGCGTCCCGAACCTCGCGATCCACCTGAACCGCGGGGTCAACTCCGAGGGGCTCGTGCTGAACGCGCAGAAGCACCTCGCCCCCGTGATCGGCCTCGGCCGCGAGGCGGACCTGAGCGCCCTGCTCGCGCGCGCGGTCGACGCGCCGCGCGACGCCGTCCTCGGCTTCGATCTCTGCCTGTACGACACGCTCAGGGCGTCGATCGGCGGGCTCGCCGACGAGTTCATCTTCGCGTCCCGCCTGGACAACCTCGCGAGCTGCCACGCCGCGACGGCCGCGCTGATCGGCGCGGGCGCTCCCGGCGCGGCGACGCGGGTCATCGCGCTCTACGACCACGAGGAGTGCGGCAGCCGGAGCGCGGTGGGCGCGGCGGGCAGCGTGCTGCGCGACGTGCTCGCGCGGATCGTCGACACGTTCCCGGCGCGCGAGCCGCAGGCGTTCGCCCGGGCGATGGCGGGCTCGCTGCTCGTCTCGGCGGACATGGCCCACGCGGTGCACCCGAACTACGCGGACCAGCACGAGCCGCGCCACGCCCCGCAGGTCAACCGCGGGCTCGTGATCAAGTCGAACGCGAACCAGTCCTACGCGACCGACGGCGCGACGGCGGCGGAGCTCGAGGCGCACTGCCACGACGCGGGCTACGCCCCGCAGCGCTTCGTCGTGCGCAGCGACCTCCCGTGCGGCAGCACGATCGGCCCGATCACCGCGGCCGCGCTCGGCATGGCCACGGTCGACGTCGGCGCGCCGATGCTGAGCATGCACTCCTGCCGCGAGATGGCCGGCACCCTCGACGTGCACCTCGCGATAGAGACCTACCGCCGCGCCCTGACCTGATCATTCCAGATCGGCGCCACGCCGCCTCCCAGCGCCGCCCTAACGATTGTTCTGGGCGTTGTCCTGCGAGAGCAGCGTGAAGCCGATCAGCTTGTAGAGCAGGCGGGCGCCGACGTTGCCGTCCCACTCGTCGTGGTCGTCCTTGGGGGCGACCTCGTTCAGGTCGAAGCCGACGATGCGGCGGCCGCTCCTGTGGATGCGGCCGATCAGCGCGACGGCCTGCTGGAACGACAGGCCCCCGGGCACGGGCGTGCCGGTGCTCGGGCACAGCGTCGGATCGAGCCCGTCGATGTCGAAGGTCACGTAGACGTCGTCCGGGAGGTCCTCCACGATCGCGTCGGCGATCAGGTGGAACGGCTCGCCCTCGAAGAGCCGATCGGCGATCGCGGCGTCGACGTGCGCGACCACGCGGCCGTTCGACTCGCGGATGAACCGGAGCTCGTCCTCGCTCATGTCGCGCAGCCCGACCTGGACGATCCGCGAGATCTTCGGGTGCCGGGTCGCGACGTTGCGCATGATCGAAGCGTGGGAGTCGGTGAACCCCTCGTACGCATCGCGCAGGTCGGCGTGCGCGTCGACGTGGAGGATCCCCATCCCGGGGTAGCGCTCGGCGTGCGCCGCGATCGTGCCGTAGGGCGCGGAGTGGTCGCCGCCCACCAGCCCGACCAGCTTG
The DNA here is from genome assembly GCF_000418325.1 of Sorangium cellulosum So0157-2. Taxonomy (GTDB): domain Bacteria; phylum Myxococcota_A; class Polyangia; order Polyangiales; family Polyangiaceae; genus Sorangium; species Sorangium cellulosum_D. The sequence continues at coordinate 7,656,848 of NC_021658.1, read as the reverse complement.
CCCCGCTCCATCCACCGCTTCGCGATCTCGGCGACGCGCTCGTTCAGCCGGCGCGACAGCGCGTTCACCGCCGCGAGCCGCGCCTCCAGGTCCCGGTCGCCGGCGACCTCGCCCTGCGCCGCGATCACCGGCTCGGCGGCCGCGCACGCCTCCGCGTTCCAGCGGACGATGTCCGGGTCGACGTCGAGCATCGCGATGCCCTGCTCGTACGGCCGGCCCGTGTGCAGGTCGAAGAGGTCGATCTGCCGGCTGGCCCGCAGGATCGCCGCCGGCCCCTTGGCGGCGCCGCGGCGGTAGGACACCGTCGGCTCCCAGGGCACCGGGATGAGGACCACCCGAGCGTCCTCGGCGGTGTGCGGCAGCCCGTAGATCCCGTGGCCGACCGCGGGGCCGTTCGGATCGAAACCGAGAGGGGATGAGCTCACGCGGCCACGTTGGCGGTTCGCGCAGGGATCGTCAAGCGCGAGCCATGCCCGCCGAACCCGCGCCGGAGCGCGCCGGAGCGCGCCGGAGCGCGCCGCCGCGCTCCGCAGAGCGCCCGCGGAACCACGTCCGCGCCCGGGGCGATCTCCGGCGCGAGGTGCGTAGCGTCGATCGCACCGCGCGCGGGACATCGGCGTGAAACACGCGTGTCGCGCGCGACGGCGCGCAGCGCCCGTCGGAATACAACTTCGGGGCTTCCGGCTGTGACGAAATGCGGTACGAAGGGGGCCGAGACGATGGATGACGGGCCGCCGCGCCCGTTCGGACTGGCCAGCGCCCGCCGCGCTGCCGGTCTGTCCGGCGCGCGGGGCCCTCGCACCCGTGAAGAACAGCCATGCTCCGCTACCGCGCCGACATCAAGACGCTCCTCTTCGTCGCGACCTATTTCGCCCTCGTGGCGGTGCAATGGGTCTACGCGCCGCGCGCGCTCTGGCTCGCGATTCCGCTCCTCGCGATGACGTGCGTGTTCTCGTTCCTCGGCGCCGTCGCGACCCACAACTCGGTCCATTGCCCGGTCTTCCGGCGGCGGTGGATGAACCGCGCGTTCCAGGTCGCGCTCACGCTCACGTACGGGCACCCGGTCAGCGCCTACGTGCCCGGCCACAACCTCAGCCATCACAAGTACACGCAGTCGCGGCGCGACGTGATGCGCACGACGAAGGTGCGCTATCGCTGGAACCTCTTGAACGGGCTCCTCTTCATGAGCCGCGTGGTCCGGGACATCCTGCCCGCCGACATGCGCTACTTCAAGGCGATGTACCGGCGCAACCCGCCGTGGTTCCGGCAGATGCTCCTCGAGTCGGCGGTGTTCCTCGGCGCGATGGGCGCCCTGCTCGCGCTCGACTGGAAGAAATTCATCATCTACGTGCTGATCCCGCACCAGTACGCCGCGTGGGGGATCGTCACGATGAACTACCTCCAGCACGACGGCTGCGACGAGGACAGCGAGTACGACCACTCGCGCAACTTCGTCGGCCGGCTGGTCAACTGGTGGACGTACAACAACGGCTACCACTCCATCCACCACATGGAGCCCGGCCTCCACTGGAGCCTCTTGCCGGCCGAGCACGCGAGGCGCGTGGCGCCGTTCATCCACCCGAACCTCGACCAGCCCTCGCTCCTCGCCTACCTGTTCCGCACCTTCGTCTGGCCCGGCAAGCGCCTGCGCTACGACGGCGCCCCGGTCGTGCTCCCGCAGGAAGAGCCGGACGAGGAGTGGATCCCCGGCCCGAAGGAGACGCCGAGCGACGTCTCGCTGGGCGCGATCGCGCCGAGCTGACGGAGACGCACCTTGCGGCCACGGCCGGGAGCCCCGGGCCGTGGACCGCGCAAGCGTGCAGACGGCTGGCCCGGCGCCTCGGCGCCGGGCCGCTCGCCCCCCTCGATCAACGCGGCTGATTCTCCCGCGGCTGATCTCCCCGCGACTCGCCACCCCGGCGACCGATCTCGGCCATGTGCTGGCGGTCGCCGCTCACGGCCTCGCCGCCCTTGCGGCCGATCTCGGCCATGTGAGCCCGGTCCTGGCTCACGCGCTCGCCGCCCCGGCGACCGATCTCGGCCATGTGCTTGCGGTTCTGGCTGACGACCTCACCGCCCTTCTTGCCGGCGGCACGGGCCTCGTCGCGCGTGAACTCGTGGGCCGTGCCTTTCTCGTGGGCTGCCTTCCCGCCCTTGCTGGCGATCTTGCGCTGACGCTCCTCATCCATGGCGGCAAACCCACGCTGCTGCCGCTCATTTGCCTGCTTCTGCGCGGCTGACGAAGGCGGGGGCTCGCTCGGCGAGGCCCCTCTCTCCTCCTGGTCCTCCTCACTCCTGGAAATCATCCCACGATCATCCATGCTCGCCATCATCCTCTCCTTACGGTTGGCTCGCTCGATTCAGGTCTCCGAACGGGGCCTCTGAGCCGGGAGGGGGCGGCGCTCGCCGTCCCCTCCCGGGCGGGTCCGAGGCCGGCATGGCCGTCCCCTCCCGGGTTCCGGTCGGGGATTCAGCGTTCGCCATCCCCTCCCGGCGCCGAGCGGGAAGCGGCGTTCACCGCCTCCCTCCCAGCTGCGGAAAGGCCGACAGGCCCTTTCCGCGGGGGCCTGTTGTACCGGGCGGAACAACGTCAAGCGGGCTGAAGGTTGGGACGCGACGAATTGAGGGGAGGTTCGCCGGAGACGCAGGTGGAAACCTGGGCGAACCTGGAAATACAGAGAATGTCGTGTTCCCAGCGCGATCAGGCCCTCTTGGCGAAGTCCCGCATGAACGCCGTAAGGCGCTCCACCGATTCAACGGATACTGCGTTGTAGATCGAAACCCGGATACCCCCGGTCGACCTGTGTCCGGCGAGCCCCACCATACCCTCCTTTGCCGCCTCCGCGACGAAGCGTTTTTCCATCTCCTCGCTGGCCAGCCGGAACACCACGTTCATGAACGAGCGGCTCTCCTTCTCGACCGGGGCCCGGAACACATCCGGGTGCGCGTCGAGGGTTTCGTACAGCAGCTCACCCTTCTTGCGATTCCGTCGCTCGACCTCCTCGAGCCCACCGATCTCAAGCGTATACGCGAGCACGTTGCGCATGAGGTAGATTGCGAATGTCGGAGGTGTGTTGTAGAGCGAGTTGTTGGCAGCGTAAGTGGCATAACGGAAAATGACGGGAATGTCTTTTCGCCCGCTGTCAACGATGTCCTTGCGGGCGATCACGACCGTGATCCCGCTCGGCCCGATGTTCTTCTGGGCGCCCGCGTAAATCAGGGCAAACCTGGACATATCCATTTTTCGCCACAGGATGTCGGACGACATGTCGGCGACGAGCGGCACGTTGCCGGTCTCGGGCAGCCAGTGCCATTGCGTCCCGAACAGCGTGTTGTTCGTCGTCATGTGGACATACGCGGCGTTCGGGTCGAGCGAGAGCTCGCTCTGGTGGGGGATGCGGGTGTAGCGCTTGTCGACCGCGGTGCTCGCGGCGACGCGGACGGCGCCGACGCGCTTCGCCTCCTCCAGGGCCTTCTCGGACCAGCCGCCCGTGAGGATGTAGTCGGCGCTCCTGCCGGGCGGCAGGAGGTTCATCGGCACGACGGCGAACTGCATGGCCGCGCCGCCCTGCATGAACAGCACGTGGTAGTCGTCCGAGAGGCCGAGCAGCTGCCGGAGCAGCGCGATCGCCTCGTTGTGCACCGCATCGAACGCCTTGCCGCGGTGGCTGTGCTCCATGATCGACATGCCCGTCCCCTCGAAGTCGATGAGCTCGCGCTGAGCGCGCTCGAGGGCGGGGAGGGGGAGCCCGGCTGGGCCGGCGTTGAAGTTGTGGACGCGCGCCATGGTGCTTCTCCTGAGGTTCGAGTCGGCGGCTCCTGATGCCGCCGCCGCGGCCGTATACCACGGCGGACGCCGGCTCCGCCCGGGCGGGCCGAGCCGGAGCCCGGGCGCGGCGGGCGCTCGGGCGGTAGGCTCGGTGGGCTCGGTCGCCGGGCCCGCGCGCCTCGGGCCTGCCCGGGGCCGCGATCTGGGCTAAATTCATCGCTCTGGAGGCCGATCGATGCTGGTGACCCGCGAAGAGATGGCGTTCGATTTCCAGGGCGCCAAGCTCGATCCCGTCAAGGACAAGGACGTCATCGTCTGGGCCGTCCAGCAGTTCCTCTACGGCGAGATCACCGGCGTCCAGATCGGCCACTGGCTCTACAACGCGCCGGATCTCGAGTCCGCGCGCTTCCTCGCGCGCCAGGCCGTCGAGGAGTTCCAGCACGTCGGCAACTTCCTCCGCATCCTCGAGATCCTCGGCGCGCCGCCGGAGAAGGCCGCCTGGAGCGTGCGCTTCCTCGCCACCGGCCTCATGGGCGGCGACTGGTCCGAGCACGTCGCCCTCGAGATGGCCCTCGGCGAGGGCCTCGTCCTCCAGGCGTTCTACGCGATGATCGACACCGTGGACGAGCCGGAGATCGTCGCGATCCTGAAGCGGGGCGTGCGGCAGGAGGAGCGCCACGTCGACTTCGGCGAGCAGCAGACGAGGAAGGCGATCGCGGGGCGGCCCGCGCTCCGGCGGCGGCTGCTCGGCCTCGCGCTCGTGTCGCTCTGGGGCGTGTCGCGGCTCGAGGCGTTCATGAAGAAGCGCCTGCCGATGGACCACCCGGCGCTCCGGCGCCTGCCCGACCTGGTGCGCCACTCCGTGCGGATCGCGGAGCTCCGGCTGATGCGCATCGGCCTGACCGACGCGCCGATCTCGTCGATGTCGGCCGCCCGCAAGCTCGCGCTCGTGGCGGAGGCGTACGCGGGCAAGCTCGCGCTCGGCCTCGCGTCGTGGGTGCTCTCGGTGCTCCTCTTGCCGCTCCGGCTGCTCGGCCTCGCGGGCCCGAAGCGGCTGACCGACACGTACCTCCGCGATCCGCTGGTCGTGCGCGGCGGCCGGCTCGGCGCCGGGGCGGAGGACGATCCCGGCGACGCCGGCGAGCAGGCGGGGCCGGGCGGCCCGTCGGCGGGGCACGGCGCGGCGGCGCGCGCCTGAGCGCGAGGGGCGAGGGGCGAGGGGCGAGGGGCGAGGGGTGGCGAGCGACGAGGAGGGGCGGGCCGACCGCGCCGGGGCAACCGGCGCGGCGGGCATCGACGGCGCGGCGGGCGTCGCCGGCGCGACCCCGGGCTTCCTGCCCGCGTCGCGCGAGCTGCCGCTCTTCGCCGAGCTGCCCGAGCTCGCGGGGCAGATCCCCTGGCGCCCGCTCGCGCACGCGCCGACGCCGGTCGTCCCCTGCGCGGCGATCGAGGGCTACCTCGGCCGCGGCGGCGTCTGGGTCAAGCGCGACGACCGGATCTCGCCGCTCTACGGCGGCAACAAGGTGCGGCGCTTCGAGTTCCTGCTCGCGGACGCGGAGCGGCGCGGGGCGAGGACGCTCGTCACGGTCGGCGGGCTGGCGTCGACGCAGGTCACGGCCACGGCCCTCTTCGGCCGGGCGCTCGGCTTCGCCGTCACCGCGGTCCTGTTCGACCAGCCGATCACCCGCTTCGGCCGCGACGCGCTCCTCGCCGGCGCGGCCAGCGGCGCCGAGCTCGTCCACGGCGGCGGGTACGCGACCACCGCGGTGCGGGCGATCCGGGCGCTGCGCCGGGCCGATCGGCCCTACTTCATCCTGCCCGGCGCCTCGGCCGCGCTGCCGTGCCTCGGCTACGTCGACGCGATGCTCGAGCTCGCCGAGCAGGTCCGGCGCGGCGAGGCGCCGCGCCCCGATCGCATCGTCGTCCCCTCGGGGACGGGCGGGACGCTGGCGGGGCTCGCGCTCGGCGCGGCGATGCTCGGGTGGCCGACCACGATCGTCGGCGTGCGCATCACCGAGCGCGTCGCCTCGAACCGCGCCGTCGTCCGCTACGAGGTCGGCAGCATGGAGCGCCTCCTCGCCCGGCGCGCCCCGCGCTTCACCCGGCGGCGGCTCCCGCCCGTCCGCTTCGCGATCGATCACCGCGCGATCGGCCCCGGCTACGGCGCGCCGACCCCCGCGTCGATCGCCGCGATCCCCGAGGTGGAGCGGCTGATCGGCGTCCCGGGGGAGATCACGTACAGCGCCAAGGCGCTCGTCGCGCTGCGCGAGATCGGGCGGGATCACCCGGGGGAGACGATCCTCCTCTGGCAGACGCTCTCGAGCGCGCGCCCGCCGCTCGCCGAGGGCGGCGCCGCGGCGCTTCCGCCCGCGTTCGCGCGGTTCTTCGAGGGCGACGTCGCGTGCTGAGGCGCGGCGCGCGGCCGAGCCCGCTCGCGGGAGGGCGCGGCGCGCGCGGCCGAGCGCTCTCCGCGGAGGCTCGGCGCGCGGCGGCCGCGCGGTCGATCACTTCAGCCGCAGGCTGTTCAGGAGCTTGTCGAAGTCGGCGCGCGCCCCGGTGACCGTCTTCTCGGGGCCGGTCATCTTGAAGAACCAGAGGTCGCCGGAGGGCGTCTCGGCGATCGCGCCGAGCATGGCGTAGCTCGACTTCGGCTCCCCGGCGGGCATGCCGGGCATCCCGGAGCCGGCGAACGTCCCCTTGATCTCGACGACCGCGACCTTGATGTCGTTGACCTTGAGATCGGTGCGCTTCGGGGAGTCGTCGCTCTTCTGGGAGAACTGGCCGACCCAGCGCGTGATGTTCGCGTCCACGCTGCCGCCGGCCGGCATCACGCTGAGCTCGGCGTCCTCGGTGTCGCCCGCGGCGCGCTTGATCTTGTAGGTCGCCTTGCGCATCGCGTTGGGGTTCGGCGCGCTCTCGAAGCTCGCGGGCGCGTCCCAGGCGAGCTCCGCCCCGGCCGCCTGCTGGCCGCCGGGGTGCGCCGGCTTCGGGGCCTGGGTCGTCGGGGCGGGGGCGGCGCCCGTGTTCGCCGCGGGCGGCTCGGGCGCCGACGTGGCCGTCGGCTCGGGCGTCTTCGAGCACGCCGCGGCGAGCGCGGCGACCAGCGGCAGGACCATGGCGGAGCGGAGCTTGATCATCGTGGGGGCCTCGGCGTGGGTTCGCCGCGACTGTAGTCGCCGCGCCCGGAGCCTCAAGCCGGATCGGATCGACGCGGACGCTTCCCGCGCTCGAGCCGGCGGCGCCGTCCGTCGTGCAGCCGCGCGCGCCGCCGTGATACCACCAAAATTCATGGAGCCCACCTTCCGGCGCGCCTTCAACGCGGCCTTCGGCCCGTCGACCTACGCGGAGATCCTGAGCCGCCTCGAGCGGCGGCTCGGCTGCGCGATCCCGTTCCGCGTCGCCGAGACGCCGCTGTTCCTGCCGGCTCGGCTGCGCGAGCGCCTCGAGCGCTCCGCGACGGAGATCGTGCAGCAGATCTCGAGCCCCGCGCTCATCGCGCAGATGAAGCGCGCCATCCCCGCGCACCTCGACGCCCCCGGCATGGACGCGCTCCCGAACTGCGCGCAGGTGGACTTCGCGATCGTGCGCGGCCCGGACGGCGAGCTCGACGTCAAGGTGGTCGAGCTGCAGGCGTTCCCGTCGCTCTACGCGCTCATGCTCGTGCAGACCGAGATCGTGGCCGAGGTGCTGGCCGGCATGCCGGGGCTCGACCGGCGCTGGACGTGCTGCTTCGGGGGCCGGAGCCGCGACGATGTCGTCGCGCACCTGCGCCGCGCGATCCTCGCGGGCGAGCCCGAGGAGTCGGTGGTGCTCCTCGACCTCTCGCCGGAGAAGCAGAAGACCTACCCGGACTTCATGGCGACGAAGCTCCTCGTCGGCGTCGACGCGGTCTGCCCGACGGCGCTCGTCCGGGAGAAGGACCGGCTGTTCCGCCGCGTGGGCGGGCGGCTCGTCCCCGTCCGCCGGCTGTACAACCGCGTCGTGTTCGACGAGCTCGAGGCGAAGCGGGTCGAGCTCCCGTTCCGGTACGACGAGCCGCTCGACGTCACGTGGTGCTCGCACCCGAACTGGTACTGGACCTGGTCGAAGTACACGCTCCCTTACCTCGATCACCCGGCGGTCCCGCGGGCGCGGCTCCTCAGCGCGCTCGACGAGGCGCCGCCGGATCTCGAGCGCTACGTGCTCAAGCCGCTGTTCTCCTTCGCGGGCTCGGGGGTGAAGGTCGACGTCACGCGCGAGGACATCGCCGCGATCCCGGAGGGCGAGCGCTCGAGGTGGCTGCTCCAGGAGAAGGTCGCGTACGAGCCGGCGCTCCTGATGCCGGACGGGGGCGGGGTGAAGGCCGAGGTCCGGATGATGTTCCTGCGCGCGCCGGGCGAGCCCGAGCTCTCGCTCGCGCTCAACCTGGCGCGGCTGTCGCGCGGGAAGATGCTCGGGGTCGATCAGAACCGCGATCTGACCTGGGTGGGCGGGACGGTGGGGATCTGGCCGGTCGGCTGAGCGCGCGCGTCAGGCGCGGAGCGCGAGCTGCCACGCGCCGAGGACGAGCCCCGTCGCGGTCGCGCCGAGGGCGACCTGGACGAGGGGGCGGCGCGGCGCGGGCCGGTTGCGCAGGGACAGGCCGGCGACGAGGCCGATCGCGGCGCCGCTGAGCAGGCCGAAGGCGTGGGCGCCGAGGTCGGCGCGCGGGCTCGCGCCGAGGGCGCCGAGGAGCGAGAGGCCGCCCACGAGCGGCGCCACGAGCTGGAGGAGGTGCCGCTTCTCGCCGCTGTCCTTGTCGTGGGCGCGGTCGAGCATGAGCTGGGTGGTGGCGAGCAGCCCGATCGCGCCGAACACCGCGGTGGAGGCGCCGATCGAGGCGTGGTGGTGGCCCAGGCCGTGGTGCCAGAGCGCGTTCGCGAAGTTCCCGATCGCGCCCGAGGCGACCACGGCGAGCGCGGCGCCGCCGGGCCCGAGGCGGCGTTGCACGGCGGACGCGAAGACCGTCCCCGAGATGACGTTGCCGATCACGTGGGCCGAGTCGGCGTGCAGCGTGAGCGCGGTGATGGCGCGCCACGGCTCGGGCCCGACGACGAGGTCGGCGACCGAGGCGCCGCGCTGGAACAGCCGCCCGCCGCCGCTCGCGGGGCCGGTGACGAGGAAGAAGAAGAGGGCGAGGGCGGCGAACGCGACGCCGGCGGCGATGGACGGCGGGTGGCGCGGGCGCTCGCGCGCGCGGCGCGGGGGCCAGTCGCGGTTCTCCGCTTCGTACCGATCGATCGAGGTCGCGGCGAAGTCGTAGTCCTCGTCGCGCACGAGGAGCACCCAGCCTGCCGGGGTGTACCGCACGGCGTGCCAAAGCTCGCTCGACTGCAGCACGAGGGCCCATTCGCGGACCTTGCGTTCCGGCATCACGGGCCCGATGGCCGTGAACCCGGGCCCGGGCCCTTCTCCCACGCCTCCAGGGGCATCGCTGTTCTGGACCATCGCCGCCCTCTCGCCGCGCGCCGGCGGCAGGATCGCGATCGGGACGAACCGTTCGCCTTCAGCACATCGAGCACCGGTACAGTCATGTTCGCCCACGGCGGGTTCCTCCACGGCTCGTTGACCCCAGGTTCGACGAAACCTGCGGATGAGCCTGGAGGCTGTCAACGCCGCCTCTCGGGGAGCCCGGCCGTCTCCGTCCCGGCGTCCCCTGCCGGTCTCCTGGCGCTCTCCTGGCGTTGTCCTGGTGTTGTCCTGGTGCCTCTTGCGGGACCGGGCCCTTGTGCGCGCGGCGCAGCGGTGGCAGTGCGTGGTTGTGTCGACGGCCATCACGCAGGGCATCCGGGTCACCGTCTCGACGGTGTACGTCCCCACGCAGTCATCCCCGACGGAGCACCGCTACGTCTTCGCCTACACGGTGCGGATTGCGAACGAAGGCGCCGAGCCTGCCCAGCTGAGGACGAGGCACTGGATCATCACGCACGGCAGCGGGAAGGTGGAGGAGGTGCGCGGCCCTGGCGTGGTCGGCCAGCAGCCCTCGCTGAAGCCTGGCGAGCACTTCGAGTACACGAGCGGCTGCGTGCTCGAGACCCCGCGCGGCTCGATGCGCGGCACCTACCAGATGCACCGCCCGGACGGCCGCGTCTTCGACGCCGAGATCGCGCCCTTCACCCTCGCGATGCCGCACTCGCTGAACTGATCCACCAAGCCAGCGATCCGCAACGCCGCCCGTCCGACCTGATGAGGTAGCGCACGCGGGTCGGTCTGCCGGCCAGCCGCGAAGAGCCAGCGGGGAGGGGGTGCCCGTGCGCGCGGGCGGCGGGGTAGGGCCCCGCGAATCCGAGCGCCGGCCCGCATCGAAGCGGGTCGCTCCCGGACCGGCTCTCCCCGTACTCATGGCAATTGCCTTCTACAAGGCGCGAGTTCGCGGGAGGGGCCCCCGCCGCCCGCGCGCACGGGCACCCCCTCCCCGCTGGCTCCGTTGCACCCCGAGAGGGGTGCTAGCCGACGGCCGCCGGCTCCACCTTCGCCCCGTTCGCCTTCGCCTTCTCCGCGTCCCCCCCGCTCCCGCTCCCGCTCCCGTTCGCCGCCGCGAACTTGAACGTGAAGTCGCCCCCCTCGAAGTCGACGGTGACGTTCCCCCCGTTCTCGAGGGCCCCGAAGAGCAGCTCGTCCCCGAGCCGCCGCTTGATCTCGTTCTCGATGACGCGCCCGAGCGGCCGCGCCCCGTTCGCCGGATCGTACCCGCGCGTCGAGAGCTCCGCCCTCGCCCGCTCGGTCACGTCGATGGTGACCGACCGGTCCGCGAGCATCGCCGCGAGCTCGCCGATGAACTTGTCGACGATGCTCCCCATCACCGACGGATCCAGCGACCGGAACATGATGCGCGCGTCCAGCCGGTTCCTGAACTCCGGGCTGAACGTGTTCTTGTACGCCTTGTCGTCGTCGCCCGCCGACCCCCGCTCGCCGAAGCCGACCCGCGCCTGCGCGAGCTCCCGCGCGCCCACGTTGCTCGTCATGATCAGCACCATGTGGCGGAAGTCGCTCTTCTTGCCGTTGTTGTCGGTCAGCGTGCCGTGATCCATCACCTGGAGCAGCACCTGGAACACGTCCGGGTGCGCCTTCTCGATCTCGTCGAGCAAGAGCACCGCGTGCGGCGTCTTCGCCGCCGCCTCGGTCAGCAGGCCGCCGCGATCGAACCCGACGTAGCCGGGCGGCGCGCCGATGAGCCGCGAGACCGTGTGCCGCTCCTGGTACTCGCTCATGTCGAACCGCAAAAAGCCGATGCCGAGCGCCTTGGCGAGCTGCTTCGCGAGCTCGGTCTTGCCGACGCCGGTCGGGCCCGAGAACAGGAACGAGCCGATCGGCTTCTCCGGCGCGCGCAGCCCGGCGCGCGACAGCTTGATCGCGGACGAGAGCTGCTTCACCGCCTCGTCCTGGCCGAAGATCACCGAGCGCAGCGACTGCTCGAGATCCTTGAGCTGCGCCTTGTCCGACGTCGACACCTGCCGCGGCGGGATCTGCGCCATCTTCGCGATGACGAGCTCGATGTCCGCGGTGTCGACCGTGTACCCGTCGCCGTGCTTCAGCCGCGCCGCCGCGCCCGCCTCGTCGAGCAGGTCGATCGCCTTGTCGGGCAGCCGGCGGTCCTGGAGGTAGCGCGCCGACAGCTTCGCCGCGGCGTCGAGCGCCTCGGGCGTGTACGTGATCTTGTGGAACTCCTCGTAGCGCTTCTGCAGGCCCTTCAGGATCTGCGTCGTGTCGTCGACCGACGGCTCGGTCACCTCGATGCGCTGGAACCGCCGCGCGAGCGCGCTGTCGCGCTCGAGGTGGCCGCGGTACTCCTGGAACGTGGTCGCGCCGATGCAGCGCAGCCGGCCCGACGCCAGCGCGGGCTTGAGCAGGTTCGAGGCGTCCATCGTCCCGCCGCTCGCGGCCCCCGCGCCGATGATCGTGTGGATCTCGTCGATGAACAGGACCGAGCCCGGCTGCTTCTCCAGCGCGCGCAGCACCGCCTTGAGGCGGTTCTCGAAGTCGCCGCGGTACTTCGTGCCGGCGAGGAGCGCGCCCATGTCGAGCGCGTAGACGGTCGCGTCCTTGAGCGGCGCGGGCACGTCGTTCTTCTCGATCCGCTGCGCCAGCCCCTCCACGATCGCGGTCTTGCCGACCCCGGCGTCGCCGATGAGCAGCGGGTTGTTCTTGCGCCGCCGCGCGAGCACCTGGATCGTCCGGGCGACCTCGTTCTCGCGGCCGACCAGCGGGTCGATGCGCCCCTCGGCCGCCTCCTTGTTGAGGTTCATCGTGAACGCGGCGAGCGGATCCTTGACCGGCTGCGCGCCGCCGGGCTCGCCGCCCTCGTCGGACGACGACTCCTCGCGGAGGCTGTCGTCCTGGCCCGTCTTCGAGATGCCGTGGGAGATGTAGTTCACGACGTCGAAGCGGCTGATGCCCTGCTCCCCGAGGAGGGTCACGGCCGGGCAGTCGCGCTCGGCGAACATCGCGACCAGCACGTTCGCCCCCTTGAGCTCCTTCTTGCCCGAGGACTGCACGTGCATGGCGGCGCGGCCGACCACGCGCTGGAACCCGAGCGAGAGCGTCGGGCTCGTGTCCGCGTCGTCCGGCAGCGCCTCGATCTCCTCGTCGAGGAAGCGCTCCAGCTTCTTCTTCAAGAGCGGGGTGTCGCCCCCGGCGTGCCGGAGGACCTCGGCCGTCTCCTCGTCGAAGAGCAGCGCGTAGAGCAGGTGCTCGATGGTCACGAACTCGTGCCGGCGGCGCGAGGCCTCCCGGGTGGCGAGCGAAAAGGCGATCTCAACTTCGGGGCTGATGCGCATGGTCATTCCGGCTCGGCGGTCAACCGAAGGGGCATTCCGTGCTCCTTGGCGAAGTCCTGGACTTGGGCGACCTTGGTCTCCGCGACATCCTTGGTGTACACGCCCGCGACCCCGTGGCCGCGGTGGTGCACGCTCAGCATGATGTGCGTGGCCTCCGTCTCGGTGCGGTGGAAGAACTTCATCAGGACAAGGACGACGAACTCCATCGTCGTGTAGTCGTCGTTGTGGAACACGACCTTGTAGCGGCGGGCCTTCTCGACCTTCCGTTCCCGCTCCGTCGCGAGGTCGCCCTGCCTGTCTTCTCTCTCCTCAGGATCGTTCGGCATAAATCCGTCGGGAAGGATAGCAAGAGCCCCGCCCCGGCGAGCGGCCGACGGAGGAAGCTCACGCTTCGGAAGCATGCTCCGGCGGGGCGTGGTCCGCCACGCGCGCACCGGGATTTTTCCGTCCGTCGCGGCGTCCGCGTCCTGGAAGCGAGCTGAAGAGGGGTCGGGCCTGCCCGGGGGCGCCCGTCGGGTCCGCCCGGTGCGGCACCGCCGCGGGCGAGCGCGCGTCGCCGTCGCCCGGCGGGCGCGGGCGCGCCTGCCGGGGCGGCGGGGTCACGCGGTCACAGGAGCGACTTGGCGGCGCCGACGTCGATCTCGACGGGCGTGAGGCCCCAGATGTCGCGCGCGTACTCGCGCACCGTGCGGTCGGAGGAGAACTCGCCCACGCGGGCGATGTTGAGCGCGGACTTGCGCAGCCAGCTCTTCCGGTCGGCGTAGGCCGCCTCCACCTCGCGCTGGCAGGCGGAGTAGGCCTTGAAGTCGGCGAGCATCATGTACTCGTCGCGGCCGAGCAGCCGGTCGAGCAGGGGCTGGAAGAGCTCGCGGTACTCCGGCGAGAAGAAGCCCGACGAGATGAGGTCGACCACCTCGCGGAGCTCCGGGTCGGCCGCGACCGCGTCGCGCCCCTCGAAGTGCTCGCAGCGGCGGGCGATCACCTCGTCGGCGGTGAGGCCGAACAGGAAGAAGTTCTCCGGGCCCACGGCGTCGCGGATCTCGATGTTCGCGCCGTCGAGCGTGCCGACGGTGAGCGCGCCGTTCAGCGCGAGCTTCATGTTGCCGGTGCCCGACGCCTCCATGCCGGCGGTCGAGATCTGCTCGGAGACGTCGGCGGCCGGGATGATGCGCTCGGCCAGCGAGACGCGGTAGTTCGGCATGAACACGACGCGGAGCGCGCTCTGGCGCCGGTCGCCGTTCACGACGTAGGCGACGGCGTGGATGAACTTGATGATGAGCTTCGCCTGCCGGTAGCCGGGGGCCGCCTTGGCGCCGAAGATGAAGGTCCGCGGCGTGACGTGCTCGCCGCGCTTCTGGCGCAGGTAGAGCGCGACGATGTGGAGCGCGTTGAGCAGCTGGCGCTTGTACTCGTGGAGGCGCTTGATCTGGACGTCGAAGATCGAGGCGGGGTCGACGGAGATGTCGAGCTCCTGCCCGATGAACTTGGCGAGCGCCGCCTTGTTCGCGCGCTTGACGCTGGCGATCCGCTCGATGAACTCCGGGTCGTCGAGGTGGCGCTCGAGCTCGCGCAGCCGCTCGAACTCCGTCACCCAGCGCGGGCCGACCTTCTCGGTGACGAGCGCGGCGAGCGCGGGGTTGCAGGCGAGCAGCCACCGCCGGAACGTGACGCCGTTCGTCTTGTTGTTGAACCGCTCGGGCCAGAGGTCGTAGAAGTCGCGGAGCAGGTCGCGCTTGACGAGCTCGGAGTGGAGCTTGGCCACGCCGTTCACCGAGTGCGAGCCGACGACGGCGAGGTAGGCCATGCGCACGTGGCGCTCGTGCCCCTCCTCGATGAGCGACATCCGCGCGACGCGGTCGTGGTCCTGCGGGTGGGCGTCCATGACCTCGCGCAGGAAGCGCCGGTTGATCTCGTAGATGATCTCGAGGTGCCTCGGCAGGAGCCGCTCGAAGAGCGCGACGGGCCAGCGCTCGAGCGCCTCGGGGAGGAGCGTGTGGTTCGTGTACCCGAACGAGGCGACGGTCTGCTTCCACGCGTCCTCCCAGGTGACGAGGTGCTCGTCGATGAGCACGCGCATCAGCTCGGCGATGGCGATGGCGGGGTGCGTGTCGTTCAGCTGGATCGCGTTCTTCTCGGCGAAGCGCGAGAAGTCCGGGTGGACCCGGTTGTAGCGGTTCACGATGTCGGCGATGGAGCAGGCGACGAAGAAGTACTCCTGGCGGAGGCGCAGCTCCTTGCCCTTGTCGAAGTTGTCGTTCGGGTAGAGGACCTTGGAGATGACCTCCGACTGGTTCTTCTCGTGGACGGCGTGCACGTAGTCGCCTGCGTTGAAGAGCTCGAAGTCGAACTCCTCGCCGGCGCGGGCGGACCACAGCCGGAGGGTGTTCACGGTGTTCGACTGGAAGCCGGCGATGGGCGTGTCGAAGGGGACGCCGACGACCTGCTCGGCGGGGCGCCAGATGACGCGGAAGCCGCCGCGCTTGTCGGGGACGCGCTCGGTGTAGCCGCCGAACGAGACCGGGACGGCGTGCTCGGGGCGCTCGACCTCCCAGGGGTTGCCGAAGCGGAGCCACTCGTCGGCGCGCTCGACCTGGTAGCCGTCGCGGATGGCCTGCTCGAAGATGCCGAACTCGTAGCGGATGCCGTAGCCGTAGGTGGGCAGGCCGATGGTGGCCATGGAGTCGAGGAAGCAGGCGGCGAGCCGGCCGAGGCCGCCGTTGCCGAGCCCGGCGTCGGGCTCCTGCTCGACGAGGTCGTCGAGGTTGAGGCCGAGCTCGGCGAGGACGGTCTTGTAGCTGTCGTAGATGTCGAGGGCCTGCAGGTTGTTGACGAGCGCGCGGCCGAGGAGGAACTCGGCGGAGAGGTAGTAGCCGCGCTTGACGTCCTGCTCGTAGTAGGTGTGCTGGGTCTTGGTCCACCGGTCGACGAGGCGATCGCGCACGGAGAGGGCGAGGGCGACGTACCGGTCGAACGGCGTGGCGGACAGGGATTCCCGGGCGCGCGAGTAGTGGAGGTGGTCCGCGAAGGCGCGGCGGAGGGCGACCGGGTGCATGCCGGTGCGCGCGTCGGGCGCCGTGTTTCCGCGGAAAAAAGCCGCGGGGGTGTCTCGCTGGGAGGGCTCTCGCTGGGCGGGGGTTTCTCTCTGGCGGTTGGGATCGACGTCGATCGGGTTGGACATGGCGGCGCACTTTAGACGGATCTGGCCCAAGCTGGTGGGCTGCGCGACGTGCTCGGGTGAGGTTCCGTGGGTCGGGAGGTTGGCGATCGCACCAGGCCGCCGGTGTGCTAGGAGCGCAGGCGGCCCGGCGACCTGGTGCGCCAGGGGAGCGTCGCCCGTCGGAGCCTCGGGAGGTCGGCGGATGATCCACGGAGGGCGGGCGATGCGAGGCGGAGCGGGGGGCGGCGGGGCGCTGGCGCGCGGCGGGGCGCTGGCGCGCGGGTGGGTGCTGGCGCGCGGGTGGGTGCTGGCGCGCGGCTGGGTGCTGGCGCTCGCCGGGGTGATGGGAGCGCTCGGCGCGGGGGCGGGCTGCGAGGAGCGCGCGGGGGTGAGCCCGGCGGCGAAGAAGGGGTTCGGCGAGGCGTGCGCGGACGGCGCGGAGTGCGCGTCGTCGGTGTGCGCGGCGATCGGGGGCGTCTGCTCGAAGGGCTGCCGGGTCGACCGGGAGTGCGGCGCGGGGTACGTGTGCCGCTCCCGCGACGACGGTCCTGACGGCGTGTGCAGCAAGCCGCAGGGCCGGGCGCCCGGCGAGGCGTGCATGACGGCGGTCGAGTGCCAGCACGGGCGATGCCTGCACCGGGCCGGCGCCCTGGATCAGCCGGGGCACTGCTCGGCGTACTGCGAGAGCGCCGGCGATTGCCCGGCGGGTCTGAAGACGTGCGAGGAGATCGCCGACAGCGCGGGGCGGAAGATGTGCCTCCCCGGGGAGGGCGGGGCGGGGACGGCCGCGCCCGGCGCGAAGGGGAAGGCCTCCGAGCGGTAGGGCGGGAGCGCGGCGCGCTAGTTCCGTCTGCCAGAAGTCCGGCCAGGGATCCGGAGCGAGAGTTCAACGCAAAGACGCAAAGACGCAAAGACGCAAAAAAAAGACTTGTAGTTTTGCGCCTTTGCGCCTTTGCGTTTATTTCTCTATCGCTCGTGAGGCAGAACCCTGGCGGGAGTTCTGATCCGCGGAACTAGGCGGGCGCGCGGCCGGCCGGGGGGCTGCGTGGAGGGGCGGTGAGGCGCAGCGCGCGTGGGGGGGCGCGGGGCGCGGCGCGCGTGGGGGGCGCGCGGCGCGGCGCGCGTCAGGGCTCCGCGGTGGGGTCCGGCGCTGCGGCGGGCGGGACGGGCCCGGCGCTGCCCGGCTTCGCCGTCCCGCTCGTCTGCGCGGTCGAGGGCGCCGGGGTGCGGGCGCCGATCGGGGGCACGTGGGCGTCGAGCTGGCGCAACCCGAACACGGCGACGCCGGCCTCCCGCAGGTGCTCGTAGCGCTGGTGGATGACGGTCCAGAACTGATCGCGGACGATGGCCTCCGGCGAGCGCTCGGAGGGCTTCTGCTGGGCGCCCCGAGGCTTGAGCTGGACGAGGAGCCAGCTCGCGTGCTCGGCCATCTCGGCGAGGTAGTCGCGCGAGAACGGGTGTTTGCCGTCGAGCGCGTCCGCGAGCTCGTCGAACATCCCGGCGATATCGACACCGTCGCGGGCGCTGTCGACCGGCCCCGATCCGCGCCGGATCGCGGCGACGCGTTGCTTGGGGACGAGCTTCAGATCCGCGAAGATCTCGAGTTGCCGTAGCGTGAGATCGCGCATCGGGCGGAATTTCTCGAGGCGCGCCTCGATCTCGCGCTCGCTCGCGGCCGTCGCGACGCGCCCCGCGGCCGCGACGAGCCCGAGCGCGAGGCTCGGGAGCTCGAGCACGTCGTCGATCGGGCAGAGCGGCAGCTTCTCCCGGACGCGGCCGAGATGAGGGAGCACCGCCTGGACGCCGCGGTCCACGTTGGCGCGGACGAGCTCGATCGAGAGCCGGCAGACCTCGGCGCGCTCGGCCGGGACCTCCGCCTGCACCCGCGGCAGGAAGTGGCGATAGGCCTCGTTCGCGTCCGAGGTGGTGAAGATCTGGCGTGCTGACACAGACGGCTTGGAGTTCTTCGATGTCGATCGGGTCTTGGTCATGGCCATTGTCGCAACCTATGCACGGCGCGCGTGTGTGTCATTGGGAATCCGCGCCCGGGAGGGAGGAGGCATGTTTTCGACGGTGGGGAGGATAGGCGGGGGAAGAAGGTTCCACTATGAAGGCAATCCGGGGAGCGACCTCGAAGGGAGGGTAGGGTCTCGCCGGGAGAGGGGAGGCGGTCGCGGAAAAAGACGAAACCCCTCTCCCCGAGACCTGAGGTGGTCGCGGAGGGAGAGCAGGGTCTCGCCGGGAGAGGGGAGGTGGTCGCGGAGGGAGACGGGACCCTTCGCGCCGAGACCGGAGGTGGTCTCGCAGGAAGGGTGAGGTCTCGCCGGGAGACCGGGATCGATCTCGACGGAGAGTCGAGCCCAAGAACCGGATTGACTCGCCATCATGACCATGGTGTTTGCCATGCTCCCCGGCGAGCTGCTCTTCATGGCAGCGGATTGAACCTGAGTCGGCGGGAGTGTGTCGGGGGGAAGCCCCGCTCCACAGGTGGACGATATGAAGAATGAACCTCGGCGCGAGGCTGCGCAGGCGGCCTCGCAGCGTCCTCGGCGGTCCTCGGTGCATGCATCGATGGCGGCGTCCTCACGGGCGTCGTCTCTAGGCTGGTTTCTATCCCTTCTCGTGCTCGCCCTCGTCGCCTGCGGCACGCACGAGCGGCCGGCGGCCGAGCGGCTCGGCCTGGCCGCCTCCGCGTCGACGGGCGGTGAGCGGCCCACGCTGCCAGAGCCCCTGGACCTCCCGCAGTCCCCGATCCTCAGCGGCGACGAGGTCGGATACCTGCCCGGCGCGGGGCAAGTCACCGCGGACGGAGCCTACATTTATACGATTCCGCTCGACGTCCCGCCGGGGCTCGGGGTGACGCCGGAGCTCGCGCTCCGCTATTCGAGCCGTGGCGGCAACGGTCCGGTGGGACGCGGGTGGAGCGTCGCCGGCAGCTCGTCGGCGATCGCGCGTTGCGACACGACGATCGCCACGGAGGGGCACGCCGACGGCCCGGACTACGACGCGACCGACCGCTATTGCCTCGACGGCAAGAAGCTCGTCGCGGTGAAGGGGTTCGATGGTCGAGCCGAATACCGCACCGAGGACGACGAGATGTCGATGATCCGCGCGCTCGGCGGGTCGAGCCGGAGCGGGCCGGGGGCCTTCGAGGTGCGCACCAAGGACGGTAGGATCCGCATCTACGAGGAGACCTACGCCACGCGCGTCGTGACCCGCGGCAAGGTCGAGGAGCCGGCGGGCGTGGTGAGGCCGCTCTGGCTGCTCGCGCGCGAGCGCGATCGCTCGGGGAACGAGATCGAGTACCTCTACGAGAAGCACGGGTCCACCAAGCCACCCTACTCGCACGAGTTCCTGATCGAGACGATCGCCTACGGGCCGGGGTCATCTCCGCGCCGGAAGATCGTGTTCGAGTACGAGGATCGCCCCGACCCGAGCATCTCCTACGGGGGCGGGATCGGGTGGCGATCGACGAAGCGGCTCAAGACGATCGCGATGTGGGCCCCGAACCCGGTGTCCACGCAGAAGGTCTGGGAGTACACGCTCGACTACGAGATGGGGCAGCTCGGCCGGAGCCTGCTCTCCTCGGTGCAGAAGTGCGGACATCAGGGGACCTGCCTCTGGCCGAAGCGGCTGCACTGGATCCACGAGGATCCTTTGCTGTTCGCCGGCGGTCCGGTGCTTCCCATCTCCGGGGATATCACCTCGGTGCGCGTGTTCGACGCCAACGGGGATGGGAGGGACGACATCCTCCACGCGGTTGACGTGCCGACGCCGTGGTCCCCGCCCCCGCTGCCGGGGCACCCCCATCCCCCCGTCCCGCCGGAGCCGCCGGATCAGCTGTTCCTGAGCCTCTCCGAGCCCGGCAGCGAGGTCTCGTTCCGGACCCTGCACGTCAACCCGGCGGGCTCTCCGCTCGAGGAGGTCAACCTGAAGCACAGCCGTCCCGTGGACGCCGACGGGGACGGCAAGGTGGACCTGCTCGCCTACGACACCGGGGCATGTCGCTACAGGCTGGTCGCTTGGAGCGATGAGAGCGAAGCGTTCGTCGCCACGGGCGCCACGATTTCGGGGGGCAAGGCGCGCGTCTGCTCGGGCAAGTTCTCCGCGTCCGCGCCCGCGCTCGAGCTGGTCGACCTGAACGGCGATGCGTTGCTCGATGTGCTCGTCGAGTTCGCGCAGTCGGTCGACGAATCGTCCTGGAGCATCCTGATGAACGAGGGCGGCCGGTTCGGCGACCGCATCGTGACCGGCGTACGCGCCGCGCCCAGGCCGTGTGAGGCGGTTGGCGGCGATCTCGACGGCGACGGTCGCGGCGAGCTGATCGTCGGCGAGGACGAGAGCTGCGAGGCGGGGGTGGCGATCGGGCTCGACGACGCCGGGGAAGTGACGACCGGGCCCGCGTTTCCGCTGAAGCGCGGGGGCGTGCCGGCGACGCTCGCCGACATCAACGGCGACGGGCTGAGCGACGCGCTCTGGGTCGACGTGGACGCGGGCTCGGTGTGGCTCAGCATGAACACGGGCAACGGGCTCCGGCCTGTCGTGACGCTCCCGGATCCCGGGGTCGCGGAGGCGCTGGCGCTGGAGGCAGGAGGCCTCGTGGTCGAGCCGTTCGACCTGAACCGCGACGGGCGCGACGATCTCCTCGTGTCGATCTCCGACTGGCTCAACCCCGTGCCGCCCGCGGGCCGCTTCACGGACCTGATCCTCGCCTTCCTCTCGCGCGGCGACGGCACGTTCCTGCGCCAGGAGATCGGCTGGGAGGAGCCGGAGACGGGGACACACTATTCGCCGCTCCCTGCGGGGGGCGCGATGTGGCACGGCGACTTCGACGCGGATGGCCGCGCCGACGTGCTCACGCGGCGAGCGAACGTCCTCGAGGTCACGCGCGCGATCGGAAAGGATGTGGAGCTCCTGAGCGGCGTGTCCGACGGCGACGAGCCGAGGGCCTACCGCGCGCACGTCCGGTATGGCCGGACGAACCCTTCATCGTCGCCTCGGGACGTGTGTACGTATCCGCTGCGGTGCGTGTACCGTGGGGCGCCGGTGGTGGCCTGGGTGGGCGGGCTGGAGCGGCCCGGCGGGACGAGCTACCGGTTCGAGGACCCGCGGGCGGACCTGCTCGGGCGCGGCTCGCTCGGATTCGAGCGGATGATCGAGTGGAGCGGCGCGTGGCCCGTGGAGCGGATCACGGCGTTCGACAACGAGACGCGCGTGGGGACGGCGTATCCGTTCGCGGGTCGGCCGCGGTGGATCCGGGAGGTCACGCCGATCGTGCCCCACGGCCCGCTGGGCGCGCGCGACTGCGACCCGCTGACCGACGGATCGTGCACGATCGAGGAGGGCCCCGCGAGCGCGAGGGCGCGGGTGGTCGAGCAGGAGATCGACTACCGGGTCGTCGGGCTCAACGAGGGTCGCAGCTACCTCGTCTCGGTGCAGGGGACGTTGCGGCGCGAGTACGAGGATCCCGAGGTGGACATCGACTGGGCCGAGGGGGTGCGCCTGCACTGCCCGGACGTGGACGATCCGGGGGATGCCGCGCCGATCCGGCAGAGCGCGACGTACGAGGTGGATGATCACGGCAACGTGCGGAGATCGATCGTCGAGACGGCGCGGGGCGTGCGCCGCGAGGTGACGAGGACGTTCGACGTGCGGCCCGACGAGTGGCTCGTCGGGCTGATCGATACACACACGGAGCGCGTGTACGAGGCCGGCGCGACCGTGCCGGGGAAGCTGCATGTCGACTACCACCACGACGAGCGCGGGCTGCTCGACGAGGTGAAGATCGAGCCGGACAGCACCGATCCCGACGTCCGGGAGACGATCTCGTTCCAGCTCGACGAGGCCGGGCGGCTCATCGAGGAGAAGCGCGAAGCGGCCGGGGAGTCGCCGCGGATCTGGAGCTACGCGCACGACGATGTGTCGGGCGAAGGGATCTTCGTCAGCCAGGTGTGGAACGGGCTCGGGGTGTCGCACTGGACGTACACGCACCCGGCGTATGGCGTGCTGATGGGCGAGATCGACGCGAACGGCGCGTGGTCGACGCGGGTGCACGACGACCTCGGGCGGCTGAAGCAGGCGAGGTCCGGCGCCGGCGCGTCGAGCGAGACGACGATGGCCGCCTGGGTGGAGGCGGGCGAGACGGCGGGACTCGTGGTGGAGACGACGCTGGCGAGCGGCGGCAGCGCGGTCGTGACGCTGGACGAGCGTGGCCTCGCGGTGAAAGAGGCGGAGCGAGCGTTCGACGGGCGGATGAAGGTGCGCGGGAGGTCGTATGACGTCTTCGGCCGGCCGCTGTCGGCGAGCCGGCCAGGGTTCGACGTGGCGGCGGAGGAGCGGGCCGAGCGGACGTACGACAGCCTGGGCCGCGTGCTGTCGGAGACGGGGCCGGACGGGACGCAGCAGTGGTACGAGCACGAGCTGTTGCAGACGATCGGGATCGATCCGGAAGGGCGGCGGAGCCGGACGATCGTGGACGTGGAGGGGCGGCCGAGCGAGACGGCGGTGGAGGTGGACGGGGCGTGGCAGCCGACGCAGTTCGCGTATGGCCTGCACGGCAAGCTCTGGAAGGTGATCGACCCGAAGGGGAACACGACGGAGATGGCGTACGACATCCGCGGTCGGCGCATCGAGGTGCGCGACCCGGACGCCGGGGTGCGGCGGACGCGGTACAACGGGTTTGGGGAGACGCGGGAGGAGGTGAACGCGCTGGGGCAGAGGACGGTGGTGGAGCGGGACGCGATGGGGCGAAGGCGCGTGGTGACGAGCGCCGACGGGGCGACGACGTTCACGTGGGACAAGGCGGAGCACGGGGTGGGGCAGCTTGCGTCGGCGCTGAGCCCGGATGGGACGGAGGTGCTCACTACGTACGACGCGCAGGGGCGCGTCTCGGAGGTGTGGACGGCGATCGAGGGCGAGGCGTTCTCGGTGGGGGTGACGTACACGCCCGACGGGCTGCGCGATGAGCTCTTGTATCCGAAGGTGCCGGGGCGGGATCGGTTCCGTGTGAAGCACGTGTACGAGGACGGGTCGCTGTCGGAGCTGCGCGCGAGCCAGGAGGACGGGACGACGCGGTCGCTCTGGAAGGTGAACGCGCGGAACGCGGACGGGGCGCTGCTGGAAGCGACGTTCGGCAACGGGGTGCGCGCGGAGCGGACGTACGAGCCGATGACAGGTCGGCTGGCGACGGTGGAGGCGAAGACGAACGCGTCGCTGCAGGCGCTGACGTACGGCTATCACGACGATGGTCGGGTGCGGGAGCGGCGCGACGGGGTGGCGCTGCGGGTGGAGACGTTCGGGTACGACGAGGCGGGCCGGCTGGAGCGGTGGGAGCTCGCGGCGCCGGGCGGGGCGCGGGGGACGACGTACGGTTACGACGAGCTCGGCAACCTGCGCACGGTCGCGGTCGACGGGGTGGTGGCGGAGGAGAACCGGTACGAGCCGGGGGGAAGGCCGCGGATCGTGGCGGGGCGCGATGCGGTGACGTTCAGCCACGACGCGGCGGGGCGGCTGGAGAGGTCGAGCGCGGGGTTGTGGATCGCGTACACGGCGTTCGACCTGCCGAGGCGGGTGGAGAAGGAGGGAAAGAGCTGGGCGTTTCTGTACGACGCGTTCGGTGCGCGGGTGAAGAAGAAGCACGAGGGGGAGGAGACGGTCTACGTGGGCGGCGTGTACGAGCGGCGCACGGACGCGGGCGGGACACGGCACGTGTTCCGGGTGGCGTCGCCCGAGGGGGAGGTGGCGCAGGTGGTGTTCGCGGGTCCTAGGAAGGAGCAGACGCTGTACGTGCACGCGGACCCGCTGGGGAGCGTGGGGCTGTTGACGGACGAGGCGGGCGAGGAGGTGGAGCGGCTGCACTACGAGCCGTTCGGGAGGCGGATCGACGCCGACGGCAAGGCGCCGGGGGTGGCGAAGAGCGAGGTGAAGCACGGGTTCACGGGGCACCGGCACGACGATGAGCTGGGGCTGATCGACATGCGCGGGCGGGTGTACGACCCGAGCCTGCGGCGGTTCTTGACGCCGGATCCGCTGGTGACCGACCCGCTGTGGGGGCAGAGCTACAACCGGTACAGCTATGTGATGAACGACCCGGTGAACCTCGTGGATCCGACGGGGTTCTACTGGGAGCGGGTGTCGTTCGACAACGGCGGTTGGGGATACGCCGAGTATGACGACACCACCGGAGAGCTGAAGGGGATCTGGGACGCCACGGAAGAAGTCGTCACGGCGCCTGGTGCGCCTACGCCGCCATCCGGCGAGGTGGGGCCGCCACAGCCTCCCGGTGGGGCGGAGGAGCGAGGGAATCCGGAGTTCGAGAGCGACTGGGCGTCGTTCATCCATGCCGGAGACGAGTACTTCGAGCAGCGCGGCGGCTCGTCGGTGGGCGACGAGTACTCGGGCGCCGGGGAGACGCTGGCGGCGGTGCTGGAGCGCGGGGTGCGGCTGTCGGACCTGACCGGCGAGAAGTCGACGCCCGGGCTGGTGAGCGGGTCGGTGATGGGGGACCTGGTCATCTTGCCGAGTTTCAGCTGGTCGGCGGCCGTGGCGCGGGACTTCCACGAGGCGCTCGAGCTCGGGGCGCTGGCGTGGCACGCGGGCAACGACGCGGAGGCGTTCATGCAGGACCTCCGGGCGGCGATGGATGTCGCGGCGCTGGGCGTCACGGTCGCCGTCGAGAGCGGCATCGGGCCGGCGATGGTGCTCGGCGCCGTGCTGCCGAAGCTGGGGGGTGGGGCGGTCGTACCGGAGGTGGCAACGGGAGGAAGAGCCACCATCACGAGTGGATCTCAGGTCACCGAGCAGGTGATCCGAGAAGCGATGAAAGACGCTCCTCTGGCATCGCAGCAAGCGCGAGGCGTGTCCTTGCCGCTAGTTCAGCAATATGTAGACAAATTGATCGCCAGGGAGGTCGCGCCGGCCATCAAGGTTGATGGCAGGATGATCGTGGACGGCAACCACCGGTACATCGCCGGTAGGGTGTTCGGGCAGGAACCGGCGATACAGCCATGGGCAGGAGGGCGTCCGGAACGCCTTGTTCCTTGGGAGAATCTTCCAATCAACCCGGAGAGTTGGTGATGATTGTGATCCGTTGCGAGACAGGTGACGACGTGAAGGTAGACGCCGACAGCCTCGTAGGAATCAATCTATCCCGGATGAATCTCCATCGAGCGCTTCTCGAGGGACAGGTTCTCCGAGGTGCCGATCTGTCGGAATCTGAGCTGCGATCGGCATGGCTGGAAGATGCCTGCCTCGAGAATGCGAAGCTCACGCGAGCGAGGCTCGCAGCATGCAACGCCTCACGTGCAAGCTTTGTTAGGGCGGACCTAAGAGATGCGATGATGCGGAGCGGAGGGTTCGAAGAAGCTGATTTCTCCGGCGCGGACCTTCGCGGTGCAAAGGTCGAGGGGGCAACTTTCGCCAGAGCGATCCTTCTCGGAGCCGACCTTCGTTGCGAGGGGCTTGAGCGAGCCGAACTCGCAGGGGCGAGAGCGGACACGCTCACACGGTGGCCTGACGGCTTCGATCCGGTGTCACGGGGAGTGAGCATCCAATCGGCTGTTGACTAGCCCTGTTCAGTTGGGCGCAAACTTTACTGCGCTGAACGGTTACGCACGGCTCGGTATTGTAGACGCGATATGCACGTTCCGCAATGATGATGCGCCTGGCGCGAGCTCCCTACGTGATGTGGTAATCCGTCGATGCTCACCGGAATGAGGTCTGCGTTCCGGTGAGCTCTGCCTGCAGGCAAGCCTTGGGTCGATGACACCTGGACGCATGCGCGGCGCTGGTGTACGCCCCGCCACAGCTCGCGCCCTCACGGCGACGGGCATCGGGGAAATCGCATGTCGACTTCGTTCATCGCGCGGTCCCTCAGCGCTGCCGCGCTCGCGCTCTGCGCCGCCAGCGGGCTCGGTTGTGCTCCGCCGAAGCCACCTCTCACCTGCGCGTCCCAGGGCGGCGCCCCGTGGGTAGAGCTCTCCTCGCAGCACGTCGTGTTGCGGACAGATCTCGACCGCTCCGAGGCGCGCGGGGTCCTCGCGGAGCTCGAGAGATCGTACAATGCCCTCGAAGACGTCTGCTTCCCGAGCGATGCTCCGGAGCCGTTTCGCATGCAGATCGTCCTGTTCGCGCGCGAGCAGGACTTCCGTCGGTTCAGTCCAGCGCCGTCCAGCGGCGTCTTCTTTCACGCGCTGCCAAACGACATCGAGCGGGCGCCGACGATGGTCATGTATGGCTCGCTCGGGGAGCCGGCGCGCATCACGTTCCAGCGCGGGCTCGCGTACCACTTCATCGCGCAGAGCATCGGGCCCGCGCCGCCGTGGCTCAAACAGGGCCTCGCCCAGTTTTACTCGACGTTTCGCGTGCGGGGTGGTTATGCATACGTGGGCTCAGCGCTGCCCTATCACGACTTCCTGAAGGGGGCCTCCGGGCGCACCGTGCGCAATGGCGCGTTCACGCTCCAGCTGGTCCCCGCCAGCGAGGCGGCGTCCGCCGCGGAGCTCATCCGTGCCAGGCGAGAGGACTTCTACAGTCTCGCCGACGATCCGTCGGAGGCCGAGCGGCGCCGGGTGGCGCTCAACGACCTGAGCTCTTGGGGGCTCGTTCACATGCTGCTCAACGGCCCCGATCCGTACGTGCAGCGCTTTGCCAGCTTCCTCGAAGCGGCTTCGCGGGGCGCTCCGGTGCGGCAGGCCTTCCAAGATGCGTTCGGCGATATCTCGCCCGAGCAGCTCGAGCGGGATTACCGGAGCTACCTCGTCGGAACGCGGCCCATCAGGAAGATCGGCCCCTACACGGCCCCGCCGCCCCCGCCGCCGCTGGTCGAGCGGGCGATGAGCGACGCCGAGGTGCACGTGCTCTGGGCCCGTTTGAGGCGGTGGCAGGGCGATGGGAGGGCATGGGCGGCGGCGCAGCTCGACGAGGCGGTCGCGCATGAGCCGAACAACCCCGACGTGCGCTTCTGGCGCGGGCTCTTCCGGACCGCCGAGTCCCGCCTCAGGGAGGCGGAGCAGGAGCTCACGGCGGCGCTCGCGGCGAAGCCGACGGATCCTCGGTATCTCCTGGCGATGGCAAAACTGATTCGCGCGATGTCGAGCCGTCGCATCATCACGCCGCTCCAGGCAATCGTACGCACCGCTCCGCTCATCGACCGCCTGAGCCGCACTGCCGCCACCGCCGAACAGCTCACTTTCGTCGCCCGATACCGCATCCAGCTCCGGGATCTCGACGAAGCGCAGGCGTTCGTGCAGCGCGCCCTCAAGACGGACCCGAGCTGCGTACGCTGCTACGACACCTACGGCATGCTGCTCCTCCTGCAAGGTCGAGTTACGGAGGCCATCACCGCAGCGTCGCGCGCACGCGACCTGCTGCCGGAGGGAGTGGAGAATCCGCTCATCGAGGCCCGCCTCCGCTGCTTTCAGGCGCACGAGAAGGCGGTGCGCGACGGCGCGCCGACCCGCCCGGAGAAGTGCTTCGACCCGCTCCGCGAGTGACGCCGGTCAGGATCCCGCCCCAAGCGCGCCGCCCTCGGTCGCGCGCCACGTCGGCAACGGCTCCCGCTCCGCCCCGGCGAGGCCCTCACGCCGCCGCGCGCACCGGCGGCAGCCGGAACGCTGCCCCCTCGGAGCGGCTGCGCCGGCGGAACGCGCCCGGCGCCTCGCCCGTGTGCCGCTTGAATGCGCGGCTGAACGCGAACTCCGAGTCGTAGCCGACCTCGGCCGCGACCGACGCCAGCGAGCCGTCGCCCTCGGCGAGCAGCTCGGCCGCCCGCTGCATCCGCAGCTCGGCGAGGTAGCGGAGCGGCGGGACCCCCAGCTCGGCCAGGAACCGCCGCGCCAGCGCGGCGCGGGAGAGGCCCGCCGCCTTCGCGAGCGCCTCGAGGGTCCAGCGCTCCGCCGGCCTCTCCTGCATGAGCCGGAGCGCGCGCGCGACGCGCCGGTCGAACGCGCGCGCGACGCAGCGGCCCCGCGCGCGCGCCGCGCCCGCCTCGCCCGCCCGCTCGTGGCAGTGCAGCGCGTAAGCGAGCAGCGGCTCGAGCAGCGAGCGCGCCAGCGCGGCCTGTCCCGGGGATGGATCCGCGAGCGCGGCGCGCAGCAGCCCCACCACGGCCGAGAGCCCCGGCGCCCGCCGAACCTCGCCGGCAGGGAGGTGGACCAGCGGCGCGAGCGAGGCGAGCGCCCCGCCGGGCGCAGCGGCGTAGGTCGCCGAGATCACCTCCGCCGCCGCGGGAGCGGCGCCGGTCGGCGGCGCGACGCAGCACAGGCGCTGCTCGCCGGGCCCGGCGCCGCGCGCGCCGAACCCGAGGAGCACGAGGTCGCCGGCGTCGAGCTCCAGGGCGCACGCCCCGTCCAGGGTGCACGCCCCGTCCTGCGCGAGGCGAAACGCGCCCTGCACGACGACGTGCAGGCTCGGAGGATCCCCAGCGCTCGCGCGCCAGACCACGCCAGGAGGGCCGTGATGCCGGGAGACCGCCACGCCGCGGGGAAGCTGCCGCTCCGTCTCGTCCGCCATGCCCCATGGTTGCCCGCGCCGAGGCCGCTCGTCCAGCGCTCCCTCGCGGATCGAGACGCGCGAGCATGACTCCGCGCGTCGCGGTCATGGCGCGCGGGCGGGGGCGGCCGGATGCTCGGGGCCATGATGCGCTTCGATGCGACGCCGAACGAAGAACAGCTGCCCCACCGCGCGCTGTCCGAGGAGGTCCAGAGCAGCCTCCTCCGGAGCCGGACCGTCCTCATCTTCGGGGAGATCACCAGCGAGCTGGCGCAGGCCACCACGGCGCAGCTCCTCGCCCTCGCGAACCAGAGCGAGGCGCCGATCCGGGTCCTGATCCACTCGCCGGGAGGACACGTGGAGTCGGGAGATACGATCTACGACGTGATTCGCTTCATCCGGCCCGAGGTCAAGGTGATCGGCACCGGGTGGGTCGCCAGCGCGGGCGCGCTGATCTTCGTCGCCGCGCGGCGGGAGAACCGGTTCGCGCTCCCGAACACGCGCTTCCTCCTGCACCAGCCGCTCGGCGGCGTGCGCGGCCCCGCGTCGGACATCGAGATCGAGGCGGCCCAGATCATGGCCGCGCGCGAGCGGCTCAACCGCATCTTCGCCGAGGCGACCGGGCAGGATCCCGCGAAGATCGCCAAGGAGACCGAGCGCAACCTGTGGATGACCGCGCGCGAGGCCCAGGAGTACGGCCTCGTGCACCGCGTCGTCGAGAGCGCGCTCGAGGTCTGAGCGCCGCGCGCGCCCTCCGGGGCATCCCCGCCCGGCTCAGCGCTGGCAGCCGGCGAGCGCGGGCGCCCCGAGCAGATCGAGCTGCTCGACCGCGCGCTGCGGCCGGCGCGCGCCGAGGCCCGCGTCCGCCGCCGGGGCGGCGCCCCGGGAGGCCGCTCGCCGGAGGAGCTCCTCGCGGAGCGCCCCGAGCTCGCGCGCGGGAAGGGTGCTCGTGTCCGTCACGAGCCGCGCGCCGTCACGGTAGCCGGTCCACACCGTGTAGCCGTTCCGCGTGACCTCGATACCGACTCTGGGGCCATAATCCGTGATCTCGTAGCTGCGTCCCAGGGCGAGAAAGCTCCACGTCTTCATCGTGACCGTCCGCCATTGTCCATGGGGGCGTCCGGCCTGGCCAACAAACCGGGGCGCCGCGCCGGGCGCCGCCCCGCTCGCCCCGCCCAGCTTCGCGCTTCCAGGAGCTCGGGGTCAGCGTGCTCGCATGCAGGCCGGGCTCTCCTGATCGCTCCTGATCGCTGCGCGCCCGTCGCGGCGGCCCTCTCGCGCCGCGGCGGCCGCCCCGAGCAGCGCGCGCCCGGCGCTGTCCGGCGGTCGCGATCGTGCTGCGATCTTCCGGACACGCGGCATCTGGTACGCTGTCGTGATGCTTGGTCGGCTTCATGGATGGATGTTCGGGATGGCCCTCTGCCTCGCCGCCGGCTGTGGCGGGGAGGCCCAGGAACCCGCGGGAGAGGGGGGCAACGGGGGCGGAGCGCTCGGTGAGTTCGCGTGTCGGCGCGGGGAGGATTGCGACAACGACACCTGCAATCCGGTCAGCGACGCCGCCTGTTACGAGGTGCAGAGCGCTGTCGGTTGCAGGGCTGACGAGGATTGCGCCGCCATGGCGGGCGACGGCGGGGGAGCGGGCGAGGGCGGAGGAGCGGGAGGGAGCGGGGGCGGCGCGGTCGGACCGTTCATCTGCGAGATGCCGCATTTCACGTGCCCTCCGCCCCTGCAGGTGAGCTCCGTCTGCGTCCGCGGTTGCGCGACCGACGCCGACTGCCCGGCGACGCTGGCCTGCGCGCCCGATCACCGCTGCCGCGCGAAGCCGTGCGCCGCCGACGCGGACTGCCCGGTGAACCAGGCATGCGATCCGACCGGCGGGGCCTGCGCCCGCAAGGCGTGCGCGAGCGACGCCGATTGCGAGGGCTACTGCGTGCTCGGCCAATGCGAGGAGAAGCCAGGGATCTGTTTTCTGTACTGAGCCGCGCTGCGCGGCGCCACGGAGGGTGCCTGTCAGCGCGACCCTGAGTCATCCGGCCAGCATTTCCCTATCTCCACCGCATCTCCGCCGCGAGCGCGCGAGCGCGCATGGGCCGCGCCCGATCCCGGAGCGGCCCGGGCCGTCACGGCGCTCCCGGCGCCCGCGCGCGGCTCCGCCCCCGGCGCCGGGCGCGCAGGAGCGCGCCGCCGGCCGCGACCAGGCAGCCCGCGAGCGCCCCGGCGCGGCCCCCGCCCGACGCCTCGCAGGAGCAGCCGCCGCCGGCGCTCTCCCCGCTTCCGGCCGCCCCCGCGCCGGCCTCGCCCCCGCCGGCGCTCGCCGCGCTCCCGCCCGCGCCCGCGGCGCCGCCCGACGCCGCGCCGGCCTCGCACGAGCGCGCGGCGCCGACGAAGCTCGCGGTCGCCGGCCAGAGGTCGGGGCAGGTCCGGCCGGTCGAGCTCTCTGCCCCGCAGGCGGCCGGCGGGCCGCAGAGGCGGTCGAGCGTCATGAGCGGCGAGAACGTCGCGCCCCCGTCCGTGGAGACGCCGGCGGAGAAGCCGTCCACGAGCTCGTCGGCGCAGGCGAAGAGGCCCCGCGCGGTCCAGGTCAGGCAGCGGACGCCGAGCTGCCCCACCTGCGTGAACTCCAGCGTATCCGTCGGCGCGACCCACAGGCCATCCATGTCGCTGCCGGCCGCGATCCTGGTCCCGTCGGGCGAGAGGGCGAGCCCGAGGAGGCTCACCGCCTGGAACACCTCGCGCCAGGTGGCGCCCCCGTCGCGCGAGACCAGCAGGGCGTCCGCGCCGTCGCCGTCGCGGCGCACATACACCACGTCGGGGTCCTCCGGGTCCACGGCGCCGAGGTAGGGCAGGTTGCGATCGTCGCTGCCAGGGACGTCGAACTCCTCCCACGTCGCGCCGCGATCGTCCGAGCGCCGCACGATCCCCTGGAACGTGGGGCCGTTGCGGCGCCCGCTCACGTAGATGCGCCGGGGATCGCTCGGCGCGCTGTCCAGGGTCACGCCGAGGAACGTGCTCGGGAAGTCGGCCCCGGCCTGGGCCCACGTCCTCCCGTCGTCCTTCGACGCCCAGACCTGGGTCAAGATCGCGTCGCTCGCCATGACGCTGGAGCCGAGCAGGAGCACGCTCGCGGGATCCGCGCGGTCGATCGACAGGTCGACGATGTTGCGCTGGGCGAGCGCGCCCCCGGCGAGCTGCCAGTCGCAGCCGCCGTCGTGCGTCGCGCTGAGCCCGTCGAAGAGCCCCGCGAGCATCGAGCCGTCGGCGGTGACGACCATCATGGGATCCTCGAAGCCGCTGTAACCGATCGCCGCTTCACAGATCCACGACCAGCGCTCGCCGCCGTCACGGGTGGTGAGGACGCCGTAGGTCGCGCGGACGACGATGTGCTCCGGATCGGCGGGATCGACCAGGATCTGGCCGGCGGTGGGGTATCGGCCGTTGGCGAGCGCGGGCGCCGCGCCGGAGAGGGCGAGGCCCGCCGCGGCGGCCGCGAGCCCGAGAGCGATGCGGTTCATCGGGGGGAGGTTCATCGATCCTCCTGCACAGCGCAACGCTTCGACAGGAGGCCGCGGGAGCGCGCCGGGCCCGGGAGATCCCAGGCCCGACGCCGGTCACGATCCGCCGCTCCGCGGCGCGCGGCCGGGCGCGGCGCCCCCGGCCGTCGGGCCCTGGACGCGCGCTATTGCAGCCGGAACCGCTGGTTCGTGCCGGTGCTGCACGTGTACTGGATGAACCTGGCGTTGTCGGCGGTGCTGACCCCGCTGACGTCCACGCACTTGCCGCTGTTGACCGAGCGCAGCGAGATGACGCCGTCGCCGCGATCGAGGACATCCCACTTCTGGCTGTTCCTGCTGCTGTTGCAGTCCGCCTGCGTGATGTTCGCAGAGTTGTTCCGGCTGGCCCCCTGCACGTCGAGGCACTTTCCGCTGTTCACGTTCTTCACGGTCGCCGTGGTGCCGCTGATCGTCTCGATCTTCCACTGCTGATCGCTCGCCCCGGTGCACGGCCGCTGGATGATGGTGGCGCCGTTGTCCAGGCTCGCCGCGGTGACGCTCATGCACTTGCCCGAATGGACGGCCGCGAGGCTCTGGCCGCCGGTGCCGCCGGGGTCGCCGCCCGGGTCGCCGCCGGGGTCGCCGCCCGGGTCGCCGCCGGTGCCGCCGAGGCCGGAGATCTGGACCTGCGCGCCCGTGGCCGACACCGAGAGGACCTTCACCGTCGCGTTCGTCCCGAAGAGCTGATGAGAAGCGCCGACCACGAGCGGCGCGTCCCTGAAGTTCCCGCCTGGGATCATGTCGAGCAGGTGCGCCCGGCCGCTCTCTCGCGACTGCGTGAAGAACGCATGGATGAGGACGCCCTTCGTGGAGAGGTTGCGCGAGTCGACGACGTTCGTCGCCGCCGGCTGGCGGAACTCGATCTGGTACATGATGTCGTTCGGGCCCTTGACGCGCAGGAGCTGGGTCCCGGTGCTCGCCTCGGTCATCGGCGCGAGCGTGTAGGTCCCGTCGGCGCTCACCGTCACGGCCTGCGTCGACGGGATCCACCCGAGGTTCACCTTGTAGTTGGCGTTGAAGTGCTGCTTGCCGCCGTTGCCCATCGGGTCGAACACGTCCCCGTACTCGTCGAAGGTGCAGTCGTTGCTCATGGTCACGGTCGCGCCGTTGCTGCGACAGGTGCGCGAGGAGGCGTGCCACAGGCCGAAGTTGTGGCCGAGCTCGTGCACGACGACCTCGGGCCAGAGGCCGGCGATCCAGGTGGCGCTCCCGGGCTGCGCGCCCATGCCGGCGTACCCGCAATCCATCTTGCCCATGATCATGTAGTGCTGGTACGCGTTGAGATCGAAGCCGGCGTTCCGCGCCGCGGTCTTGGCCTCGTTCTGCCACCGGTTGTAGTCGTCGCACTTGCCGAAGGCGATGTTGAACGGGCCGGCGACGTCGTACTGGAGCTGCATCTTCCCGAACGACGAGCCCGCCAGGTGGGTCGCCGCTCCATCCATGGTGTTGCGCACGTCCTGCTCCGTGCCCAGCGTCTGGCCGCCGTCGAACTGCACGCGCAGCACCAGGACGCGCTTGGCCCCGGTCGTGACGAGCGCGCTCGTCAGCTCGCCGATGCCTTCGGCCGGCCGGATCGCGTCGACGATGATCGTGCCGTCGTCGGCCTCGCTGCCGAACACGTCCACCGGGGAGCCGCTCGCCGTGCGCCAGTCGATCGGCGCGTCGGCGTCCTGCGGCGCCTCCGTCATCGAGTCCAGGTTCAGGCGCACGAACTGCCCGTCTTCCCGCTCCAGCATGTACCGCGCCTCGCCATTGGCGACGGCGACGGTCAGCGTCCCCGATGCGGTCGGGGCCGGCCCCGCTCCCTCGTCACCGGCGTCGATGCTCAGGCAGCCCGGCGCGAACGCGCACGCTGCGGTGAGGGCAACCGTGGTGAGGTGTGACTTGAAGCGCTGCATGCGATCTTCCTTTCCTGGCTCGGTCCGATGCGCCCATCTCCCCCCGTGTCGGAGAGCGCCGCACCCTTCCCCCTCAGGAGCCCAGGCGCGGCGCGACGGAGCGCTACCAAGGAGAGGCCGCAAGCGCCGCCAGCCTCTCCGCTGCTGATGTAACTTGACGGCGACTCCGCACTTCCGGCGGCGCGACCATCGCTCGCGATCGTCACGCCGCGTCGCCGTCTCGCGGGTGCCTGGACCTTCAGAGCAAATTCGCGGCCACAGCCGTGCTCCCCGCTTGACACGGGGAGCTGGCCTGTCTCGGCGGAACAATCACGTGCGAACGGCCAGCGATCCAGTCTGATGTTATGTTTGCGTGACTGGCATGGATCGGGAGAGATCCTGAATGGACATGAAAACACCACCCCAGTCCATCACGTGAGTTGGCGAAAGGGCGCTTGTGCTCGTTCGCTCGAGCGATTTCGACGGGTATTCTGCGCGATTTGGTGCGAGGGTGGCAATCCGTGCTCGAGGGTGAACACGTGAGTTCTCCGGTGAGGGCGAGGGCGGCGATGTGGGTGTTTGGCGCGCTCGCGGCGCGCCCTGGGGGCCGTCGCTCCCTCGAGGGCTCCGCGGGGGCGCGGCCTGGCGCGGGGCGCGGAGATGGAGGGGGCCGGCGGCAGGGCCGGTCAGCGGGACGGGGGCGCTGCCTCCAGCCGGACGGCGGCCCCGCGGCGGATCGCGCCGGCGCGGCGCACGGCCGCGTAGACCCCGGCGACCGCCGGGAACACGACGCCGGGGGCGACGGTCGCGCTCGCGACCGCGTTGTGCCGGGCGAGCGCGCGCAGGAGGCCGGGATCGCGCGGGAGGTCGCCCTGGGGCAGCGTGGGGACGACGCACCGGGGGCAAGGGTCGATGACCTCGAGGCGGACCTCCGGGGCGATCTCCAGCGCGCGGCCGATCCAGCCGTTCTCGACGAAGGAGCGCTCGTCCGGGGCCGTCGCGACGACGAGGTTGGGGCGGCTCACGAGCGCCACGTCGCGGCCGAGCGCGCGCGAGAGCGCCCGATCCACGTCCGGCTGCGCGCTGCTGATCACGGCGCCGTCCGGCAGCGTGATCCACACGGCCGGCAGGGGCGCCGAGGGGCGCGGCGGCTCCGCGAAGGCCGCCCGACACGCGAGCAGCGCGCCCCACTTGCCGGGGTGCTTGGCGCTCGCGACGTGCCCCGTCTCCCGGTCCAGGACGGCGTAGGCCCGGTCGCCGAGCACGCCGCGGTCGGAGATCGCCGCCTCGTCGATCTCCTCTCCTTGCATCGATTTGACGGGATATCGCCAGATCGACACGACCGTTCCGGTGGGCTGCTCGCTCGGGTGCATGGCGCCTCTTTACCCGATCTCCACCGAGCTCGGCGTCCGGAGCTCCGCCGCTGGTATAGATGCGCGTATGACCCTCCTCCAAGACGTCGTGGCCGCGCTGGAGTCGATCGCCCCGCTCCGGTTCGCCGAGCCCTGGGACAACGTGGGCCTCCTGGCGGGCGACCCCGCGCGGCCCTCGTCGGCGGCGCTCCTCACCATCGATTATACCCCCGAGGTCGCCCGGGAGGCGCGCGAGCTCGGCTGCGATCTCGTCGTCGCCTACCACCCGCCGCTCTTCGAGGCGGTGAAGCGCGTTGTCGCGCCGAGCCCCATCTTCGCGGCGATCCGGGACGGCATCGCGCTGTACTCGCCCCACACCGCGCTCGACGTCGCCGAGGGCGGCACCAACGATGTCCTCGCCGACGCGCTCGGGATGTCCGCGGAGCGCGCGCCGCTCCGGCGGGCGCCGTCCAAGGCGTGGCAGCACAAGCTCGTCGTCTTCGTCCCGGAGGACCACGCCGACGCCGTGGCCGACGCCCTCGCCGAGGCGGGCGCGGGCCGGATCGGCCGGTACTCGCGCTGCAGCTTCCGCACGGTCGGGACGGGCACGTTCTTCGGCGAGGAGGGCACGAACCCCACCGTGGGCGAGAAGGGCCGGCTCGAGCGCGTGACCGAGGTGCGGCTGGAGATGGTCTTTCCCCGCGAGCGGACCGAGGCGGTCCTGCAGGCGATGCGCGCCGCGCACCCCTACGAGGAGGTGGCGTTCGATCTCGTCGAGCTCGCCGTCGAGCCGCTGCGCGTCGGCATCGGCCGGATCGGGCCGCTCGGCGGCGCCGCGCCGGTCGGCGACCTGCTCGGCCGCGTCAAGGCGGCCCTGGGGGTCGACGCGCTGCTCGTGGCCGGCCCCGAGCAGCGCGCCGTCGCGCGCGCGGCGACGTGCGCCGGCGCGGGCGGCGCGCTCCTCGAGGACGCGATCGCCCAGGGCGCCGAGCTCTACCTGACCGGCGAGCTGCGCCACCACGACGCCCTGCGCGCGGCGAGCGCCGGCGTCACGGTGGTGTGCGCGCTGCACTCGAACAGCGAGCGCGCCGCGCTGAAGCGCCTGGCCGAGCGGCTCCGCGCCGAGGTGCCGTCGCTCCGCGTCGAGCTCAGCGCGCGAGATCGGGATCCGTTCACGATCCGGTGAAGACGCGGCGACGCGGGAGGGAGTGGCCATCCCGATTGAGCGAAGGCGGCGGGCGAAGTGCTACGATGCACGCATGCGTTCCGCGAGCGAAGTGCTACCTCCGCCGATCCCTCCGGCCGAGCACGTCCGCAGGCTGGTGGAGGCCAACCGGGTCGAGGAAGCGCGCCGCTACGTCCAGGAGCTGCTCGCCCAGGGCGACACGAGCGTGGAAGGCTGGGCCAAGGTCCTCCGTCCGCCTCGGGTCGTGCCGTCGCCCGACCGACCTCGCAGCGACTTCGCGGCAGACTATGCCTGGTTGCGAGAGAACCGGCAGGCCTACCTCGATCGCTGGGTGGCGCTCCAGGACGGAAAGCTGCTCGACGTCGACATCGCGCTGCGTGCACTGATCGAGCGGCTGACGCAGCGCGGTCAGATCGATGGCGCGTTCATCGTCCAGGTCGACTGATGGCTAAAGGTACGATGCGGCTCGACGGGGACGCGCAGCCGTGGGCTGTCTCGTCGGCGCGCTATCGGGTCGCGACGGAGCATGAAGGAACACTGCTGACCGTCGCGGTCCGCTGCCGGATCGCTGGTCTTCCGTTCGAGAGCCAGGCGTTGCTCGACACGGGCGCCGCGTGGTCGATCATCGGAGGCGATCTCGCCGACCTGCTGCAAGCGCAGCTCGGTACCTCGGGACAGACGATGATCCTCCTGACGCGACTCGGTCGCATCCGCGGCGTCCTTCACGACCTCGACGTCGTGCTCGTCGCGGAGCGCGGCGAGAGCCTCACCGTATCGGGCAGCATCGTTGTCGCCCCAGGATGGATAGGGCCGATCGTCCTCGGCTACCGCGGGTTTCTCGAACGCCTTCGCTTCGCGCTCGATCCAGGCTGCGGTCCCGACGACGCCTGGTTCTTCTTCTCGAGCGCAGGTTGAGCGGTCGGCGTCGAACCTGCAGCGGGACGGGCGCGGTACCCGTCTGAGCTCAGCGGGGGCGGGCGTCGCAGCGCCGGGGCGGCTGCGGTGACGGTACAGGCGAACTGGGGGACTGCGGCGTGCTGTTCCGCAGCGACGCCGATGAGGCGGGTAGGAGGCGCCGGGGCCGGCAAATCTGGCCGCGAAGGGGGAAAGGGTAGCAGGCGTGGGGGCGCGCGGTCCCGGCCGAGGTCCAGGCCACCGGGCGCAGGTCGCGCCCGGCGCTGCTCGGCGCTGTCATTTTCGTGCTCGGCGTCCTGTGCGGCGCGGCGCTCGCCGCCCTGCGCCTGCGCTGAGCCGCGGCCCGGCCACCGGGGCGGCCGCGCGGGCCCGCAAAGGCCGCTGGACGGGACGGGCGCTCGCGATCAGCTTTGCTCGCCCCATGCGCGACCACGCCACGACTCCTGCCCGCGACCTGCGCGCGGAACCCGATGCGCCCTCGCCCGGCCTGCGCCGCGGCGCCGGCGTCTGGTCGACGCTCCGCGACGCGGTCGGCGGCAGCGAGCACGACTTCACCCAGGGCTCCATCGACCGGGCGATCGTCCTGCTCGCGATCCCCATGGTCATGGAGATGCTCATGGAGTCGCTCTTCGTCGTGGTCGACGTCTTCTGGGTGTCGCGGCTCGGCGCCGACGCGGTCGCCGCCGTCGGGCTCACGGAGTCGCTCCTCGCGGTGGTGTACGCCCTGGGGATGGGCCTCTCGGTCGCCGCGTCCTCGACGGTCGCGCGGCGGATCGGCGAGGGGCGCCCCGAGGAGGCGGCGGCCATGGCGGGGCAGGCGATCGTGCTCGGCGTGCTCGCCTCGCTGCCGATCGCGGCGGCCGGCGGGCTGCTCGCGTCGCGGCTGCTCGCGGCGATGGGCGCGAGCGACGGGGTGGTCGCGACCGGCGCGCCGTTCGCCTCGATCATGCTGCTCGGCAACGGGACGATCCTGATGCTGTTCGTCATGAACGCGGTCTTTCGCGGGGCCGGCGACGCGGCGCTGTCGATGCGGGTGCTCTGGCTGTCGAACGCGCTGAACATGGTGCTCGGCCCGTGCTTCATCTTCGGCCTCGGCCCGTTCCCGGAGCTCGGCGTGACCGGCGCCGCTCTCGGGACGACGCTCGGCCGCGGGACGGGCGTCGCGCTGCAGGTCTTCCTGCTCGCGCGCGGCGGCGGTCGGGTGAAGGTGAGGGCGCGGCACCTCGTGCCCGACCCGAGGGCGCTCGCGGCGCTGCTCCGCCTGTTCGCGAACGGCGCGTTGCAGGCGCTCATCGGCACGGCGAGCTGGATCGGCATGGTGCGGATCCTCGCCCCCTTCGGGAGCGCGGCGCTCGCCGGCTACACGATCGGGATGCGGGTCATCGCGTTCGCGATCTTGCCGGCGTTCGGGCTCGCGAACGCCGCCGCGACGATGGTGGGGCAGAACCTCGGGGCCGGGCGCCCCGAGCGGGCCGAGGCCGCGGTCTACCGCGCGGGCGTCTGGAACACGGTCATGCTCGGCGCGATCGGGCTGGTCTTCGCGGTGGGCGCGGGCGCCATCGTCGGCGCGTTCACCGACGACGTCGAGGTGCTCCGGTCCGGCACGGAGACGCTGCGGATCGTGGCGTGCGGGTTCCTGTTCTACGGGTTCGGGATGGTGTTCATGCAGGCCTTCAACGGCGCCGGCGACACGTGGACGCCGACGATGCTGAACTTCGCCTGCTTCTGGCTCTGGGAGATCCCGCTCGGCTGGGGGCTCGCGCGCGCCGCGGGGCTCGGCTCGGTGGGCGTGCCCATCGCGATCACGGTGGCGTTCTCGACGCTCGCGGTCGCGGGCTGGCTCATGTTCCGCCGCGGGGCCTGGAAGCAGCGCCGCGTCTGAGGGGAGCTACCGCGGGCAGTCGCAGCGCCGAACCGAGAGAACCGAGAGGTGGTGCGGTGACGACGATCGCTCCCTCGCGTCATGAATCCCAGCGGACGCGGACGCCGGGGTAGCGGGAGACAAGCTCGTCCTTGCTTACCAGCTCGGCGCTGTGCTCGATGGCGGTGGCGATGATCACCCGGTCGATCGGATCGCGGTGCAGATCCGGCAGAGCTGCCGATTTGGCTGCGATCGACGGCGTCAGGGGAAGCAGGACTAGGCCTGCCTGCTCAATCGCCTTCGTGAAGAAATCCTCGACGGAGACCGGGAGCACGACGCGACCCTTCTTCGCAAGCCATGCAACCTCCAGGCAGGAGACCGAGGCGACGCCGACGGGGCCGGGCTCGTGCTCGATGAGCGCCTTCGTTTTGGAAGGAAGCGCGTCGGCGGCGCCCTGGATCCACCAGAGCCAGGTGTGCGTGTCGAGGACGATCACGCGTCGTTCACGCTCCAGTCAGGCTCATCGATGGCCGGGGCGATCACGTCGCCCAGGATCTGAAGCCCAGCGAGCTCCGCCGGCGGTCGGCGCACCACGGTCGGCGACGAGGGTGGTTCCTCGAGCACCAGAAAGATCGCCTCAACCCGCGTGCGAGGCGGGAGGACCGGCAATTCCTTCAGCCGGCCTTGCTCGTCGGTCTCGAGGAGCGCTCGGTGCGCCTGCATGCCTGGACGATAGCACGGCCGCGCAGGAGCACCGAGCGCCGCTAGCGCGCTGCGCGCGCGAGCCAGGCGTCGACGAGCTTGCGGGCGATGCTGAGCGGCGGCGGCAAGAGCGGCAGCGCGTCGCGGTGGAACCAGCGCGCGTCCTCGAGCTCGCGCGTGTCGACGCGGAGCTCGCCGCCGGCGTAGCGGGCGGTGAAGCCGACCATGATCTGGTGCGGGAACGGCCACGGCTGGCTGCCGAAATAGGCGATGTCCGCGACGTCGACGCCCGTCTCCTCGTGGACCTCGCGCGCGACGCACGCCTCCAGCGTCTCGCCGGGCTCGACGAAGCCGGCCACGAGGCCGTACATGCCCGCAGGGAACCGCGCCTGCCGCGTCATGAGCACGCGCGGCCCGTCCTCGACGAGCACGATCGTCGCGGGCGTGATCCGGGGGAAGTAGTTGCTGGCGCAGCGGACGCAGCGCTTGACCCGCTCGTCCTGCCCGGCCTCGAGCTCGGCGCCGCACGCCGCGCAGTACTGGTGCGCCCGGTCCCAGTGCTGCACCTGGTACGCCGTGCCCGCCACGTCGAACAGCTCCGGATCGATGCGCCCGTGGAGGCGCCGCAGCGAGACGTAGGCATGCCCCTCGGGGGCCGGAGCGCCCTGCGCGAGCTCCGCGGAGCGGCAGGGGCGCCCGTCGAGCTCACCGAGCGGCTGGTCGCGCACGGCGACGACGCCGAGGTCCGCGAGATCGGCCGCGACGGGGACGTCGAAGCGATCGCCGCCGTCGGGCGGCGCGCGGACGAGGAGCTCGTCGCCGCGGAACGCGAACCACGCGATCCCGGGGGCCGGCGCGCTCGGGCGGCCGAGCCCGGGGCGGAAGCGGGAGGGCGGCATGGGGGTCAGGCCCGCCCGCGGGGCCGCGCGGGCTCCGCTGCGAGGGCCTGCGCTGCGCGACGTCCGCCGGAGGGAGAGCCGATCGGGGGCATGCGGGGGAGCTTAGCGCCTAGCGCCGTGCGTCAGGAACCCCGCCAGATGTGCTCTGGCGCGAGCGCTCGCCCGCGCGCGCCCGTCCGCTGAACGGAGGCGCGCCGCACCGCATCGGAGGGGGCAGGAGAGGAATCCATGATGATGCGAGGCATGTGGCGGAGCGTTGCGCGGCTGTCGATCGTGACAGCGCTGTCGTCCGTGGCATCCGCGTGCGACGACGGGACGGGCGGCGGCGGAACAGGGCAAGGGGGCACCGGGGGCGACGGCGCTGGGGGAGCTGGGAGCGTGACAAGCTCCAGCGGCTCGGGCGGCTCCGGCTCGGGCGGCTCTGGCGATGGCGGCTCCGGCGGCTCCGGCGGCTCTGGCGAAGGCGGCAGCGGTTCCAGCGGCTCCGGCGGCTCCGGCGGCTCCGGCGGCTCCGGCGGCTCCGGCGGCTCCGGCGGCTCCGGCGAAGGTGGCAGCGGCTCCGACGGCTCTGGCTCCGGCGGCTCCGGCGGCAGCACTCAGGCGTGTGTGCCTTTCAGCACGACCCCTTGCTACACGGGGCGGAGCGGGAGCGAGGGGATCGGGCAATGCGTGGCCGGGGTCGCCACCTGCGCGGCCGACGGCGCGGGGTTCGGCCCGTGCATCGGCGAGGTCACCCCGGCGACGGAGGTCTGCGCCACGCCGGCCGACGAGGATTGCGACGGCGTGGCCGCCCCGCCCTGCGCGGAAGGAGAACACCTCTGGAGCAGGCACTTCGGCCTCCACCCGTCGAGCGAGGCCGCGGACATCGTCATGCATCCATCCGGATACACCCTGATCGTCGGCTCGATGCGCCGTGGCGTCGGACCCCACTGGCCCTGGGAGCCGGCCGTGCGCACCTACGATAACGACGTCCTGTTCGCCAAGCTCCCCTCCGTCTATTCGAGCTCCGAGCGCAGCTGGGTCACCAGCTTCGGCGGCTCAGGTGACGAGCGCGCGACCGGCATCGCGCTGGATGCACAGGGAGACGCGCTCGTCGTCGGCGTCTTCGACGGCCTCCTCGAGCTGAACGGCGACGCGGCGGATCTGACGAGCCGCGGCGGAACGGACATCTTCGTCGCGAAGTTCGATCGAAACGGACGTGCCGTGTGGGCCACGCAGCTCGGCGGCGCGGGCGACGATCACGTGTCGGCCATCGCGAGCGACGCCGACGGGAGCCTGGTGATCGCCGGCCACTTCGAGGGGACGGCCCAGCTCGGCGGCGAGCCGCTCGTCAGCGCCGGCGGCGCGGACGCCTTCGTCGCGAAGCTCGACGGCGCGGGGGCTCCGGTCTGGAGCAGGCGCCTCGGCGGCGAGGGGGATCAACACGCGACGGGCGTCGCGCTCGGCGCGGCCGGCGACGTGTTCCTGGCAGGGCGCTTCGAGGGAGAGATGGAGCTCGACGGCCTCCCGCTGGTGAGCGCCGGCGGCGTGGACGCCTTCGTGGCGCAGCTCGACGCGGCGGGTGAACCGGGCTGGATCCGGCGATTCGGCGGCACCGGCCACGACGAGGCCAGCGACGTCGCCGTCGACGACGCCCAGCGGGTGGTCGTGACCGGCTCCTTCGAAGGCACGGCGGACTTCGGCGGCGGTCCGCTGGTGAGCGCCGGCGGCGCGGACGCCTTCGTGGCGCAGCTCGACGCGGCGGGGCTCCCCCTCGACAGCTTCCGGCTCGGCGGCGAGGGCGAGCAGGCCGGCCGCAGCCTCTCGGCCGGCCCGTCCGGCACCATGGCCCTCGGTGGTCTGTTTCAGGGCTCGATCACGCTCGGTGATCAGGTGCTGACGAGCTCGGGCGTCACGGACGCCTTCTGGGCGAAGCTCGACGGCGACGGCCATCCGCTGCTCGGCGGGCGCGTGGGCGACGGGGGCGACCAGCGCCACGTGCAGGTCGCGAGCGCCGCGTCCGGGGTCATCGGCCTGGCCGGCGCCTACCAGGGCGAGATCGCGCTCGGCAGCAAGACCCTCATGAGCTCCGAGCAGACCGCATATGCCGCCGAGATCCTGGCCTCCGGGGCGTTCGATTACACCTGGCATTTCGACGCGCGGGGCGAGCAACACGGGCGCGACGTCGCCGTCGACCCGAGCGGCAACGTGTTCCTGCTCGGTTCCTTCGAGAGCAGAGCGCGGGTCGGCGACGTGCCGATAACGAAGTCGACCCTGTCGGGGTACGCTCTCCTGGTCAAGCTCGATCCCTCCGGCGAGCCCCTGTGGCACAAGGTGTTCGAGGATCATGGCATCTACATGAGCCCGAAGTCCATCGCCACGGACGCGCTCGGGAACGTGATCCTGACCGGGACCGTCCCGAGCTCGGAGTGGGATGAGCAGATGGAGGTGGTGAAGCTCGACGCCGCTGGCGCGCTGCGCTGGCGCAGGTCCTACTGGCACCGTTACGGCGTGGAGGGGCTCGACGTGGTCGTGGATCCCGCCGGGGACATCGTCCTCCTGGGCAGGACGGCGGCGGCGGAGCTCAACTTCGGAGGTGGTCCTTTCCCGA
Source organism: Sorangium cellulosum So0157-2 (assembly GCF_000418325.1). Classification (GTDB taxonomy): domain Bacteria; phylum Myxococcota_A; class Polyangia; order Polyangiales; family Polyangiaceae; genus Sorangium; species Sorangium cellulosum_D. The sequence continues at coordinate 7,613,705 of NC_021658.1, read as the reverse complement.
TCGGCGGCGCGCAGGGCTCCCGGAGGGACTTCCTGCTCAAGCTGAGCGGCGACGCCGACGTGCTCTGGGCCAAGGTGGTCGACGACGACCACCCTTCCGGCCACACCAGGATCGGGGTCGACGCGGCCGGCAACGTGGCCGTGACGTGGATAACGGTCAACCGGGAGCCCTTCTGGACCGATACGATCTTCGATCCGGGCGACAGCGATCTCGTGATGAGGAAGCTCGACCCGGCGGGCAACGAGCTCTGGCGCCGGAGCTTCGGCGACGGCAGCGAGGACAACGGATACATCGGCCTCGACCTCGCCGCCGTCGATGGCGCGGGCAACCTGCTCGTCCACACGACCCTCTTCGGGGAGTTCGATTTCGGCGGAGGTCTGTTCTCGGGGTACACCGGGCTGATCAAGTTCGACCCCGAGGGCCAGTTCCTCTGGAACATCTCGCCCTCGGCCGAGGTGGTGACCGCGATGGCACCGGTCGGACACGACGGGCTGCTCCTCGCCGGCCGTGGCCCGAGCACACTCCAGCTGATCGAGCTCGACGGCGCGGGCACGGAGCGCTGGCGCAAGGACCTGGACGACGCCGCGACCGACCTCAGCCGGGCGTCGATCAACGCCGTGGCCTGGGACGGCGCGGGGGGTGTCCTGCTGGCGGGCGAATTCCAGCGCAAGATCGATTTCGGCGGCAGCGCTCTCTACCGCGCCGGGGTCAACACGATGTTCGCCGCAAAGCTCGCGCGGTAGCGGCACGGACGGTCGTCCGCAGGGGCCTGCTCTACGGCGGCGCGCTGCTGTCGGGCTGGCCTGCGCGGCCATGGCGAACGCGGTGGCCACCGCCGCCGCACGCAGAAAGAACCTGTTCGAACAGCTCAGGGCGGCGCACGACGAAGCGCGCCCGGCGGTCTGCGGCTCAGCTGCTCGATCCCCTCGAGATCGGGACCTCGCCGCGGACGACGAAGGCCGCGCGGGCTCCGCTGCGAGGGCCTGCGCTGCGCGATGTCCGCCGGAGGGAGAGCCGATCGGGGGCATGGGGGGGAGCTTAGCGCCCATTCCGTGCGTCAGTAGTCCCGCCAGAGTCGAGGGGGCGGCCGGGAGCCGGCCCGTCGCGCCCGGGCGCGAGGCGCCGCTGCCGCCGGGGAACAGGGGCGCCAGGTCGATTTTCAAATGGGGACGACGGATCGTCCCCACGTACCCGCAGCGCTTCAACCACGCTTCGAGGGATCGGTATGCTGCGGTCGTCTCTTGGTCTGATCTGTGCTGGCGTGCTCTCCCTGTCGCTCGCCGCGTGCGCGAGCGGCACCACGCTCGATCCTTCCGCCGGGGCGCTCCCCGGCGACGGCGGGGGCGGCGGCGCCGGGGGCGGCGGCGTCGGGGGCGGCGACGGGTGGATCGACGCGACGTGGGTGAACCCCGGCCCGCCGGCGGTGTGGAACCCACCGTCCGTCACCGTTCCGGGCGCGTGCTCCGAGCTGACGTCGCACCACATCTACACGGTCTCGTCGTACAGCGAGCTCTACTCGTTCCATCCGGCCACGCTGGACTTCCGGTTCATCGGCCAGTTCGAGTGCGCGGCTCCCGTGGATCGCTGGCGGATCGAGGCCGTGTCGCCGCTGTCGATGGCCGTCGATCGGAGCGGCGTCGCCTGGATCGAGAGCCAGAGCGGCCGGCTCGCGCGCCTCGATATCGAGACCGGCGTCTGCGAGCCGGTCATGAGCCCGCCGGGGAACGACCCGCTCTGGAGGTTCGGGATGGCGTTCGCGTCCGACGGCGTCCCCGGCGAGGAGACCCTTTATCTCCGCGAGGCGCTGCTCGGCGGGACGCGCGACGAGGCGGATCCCGTCCGGGCGCTCGCCATGTTCGACGCGGGGAGCCGCACCGCCCGTCCGCTCGGCGTGGGCGAGGGCGGGGACGCGGACCTCACCGGCACGGGCGACGGCCGGCTCTTCGGCTTCGTGAAGGGGGCCCCGGGAGAGCCGGCGTCCCTCAGCGAGTACGACAAGAGGACCGGCGCCACGCTCTCGCGGACGCCACTCTCCGGCGTGAGCATCCACGACGCGGCGAGCTGGGCGTTCGCGACCTGGGGAGGCGCCTTCTACTTCTTCGTCAAGAACCCCGACCCGGTCGAGAGGATCACGTCGAGCGTCTATCGCTACGATCCCGGCTCCGGCGCGCCGCCGGAGCTCCTGCGGGACGACCTCTCCGCCGAGGTCATCGGCGCCGGTGTATCGACGTGCGCCCCGACCGTCATCCCCCAATGACGCTGGCAAGGTAGGCTTCCAGATCCGGCGCATGATCGGACGACACGACGGCGCCGATATACCCGTCCGGCCGGACGAGCACCCAGTCGCCGGCCGACAGGCCATACGCAGCGCGGAGATGGCCGCCCTCATCGACGATGTCGCCGCGCGGCCCGACGGCGTGGATGTGAAGCCCGCGGCGCGGCTCGACGGCCGAGAGCCGGTCCACCCCATAACCCAGCAAGGTCCAATGCGGACCCTGGAAGAGCTTGAAGAGCCGTGTCGGCATCCCCGCCACGCCGCGGACGGGCGCGTCCGGCGCCCGGGCGCCCGCGCGGAGGCCGCCGCTGCGCTTCGGCCTCTCCATGGCCAGCGACGACTCCGGGTATCCCAGATCGAGCTGATGCACCTCGCGACCGCGGCGCATGACGCCTTGCTTGGCCGCCTCCAGCAGCTTCGTCGTCAGGCCGAGCACCTCCGCGGCGATCGGCCGGCGCTCCTCCTCGTAGGTCGCGAGCAGCGTCTCCGGCGCACCCGCCAGGACGGCGGCGAGCTTCCAGCCGAGGTTGTAGGCGTCCTGCACGCTCGTATTGAGGCCCTGCCCGCCCGTCGGCGGGTGGATATGCGCGGCGTCGCCGACGAGGAAGACGCGCCCGTCCCGGTAACGGTCGGCGAGGCGCGCGTTCATGGTATAGGCGGAGGCCCAGGACACCGAACGGATCACGATGTCGCCTCGGCCCGTGCGGCCCGCGACCATCGCTGTGAGGCCTCCCGCGGAGAGGTCGACATCGCCCTCCAGAGGGATCGGCGCCTGCAGCTGGAACATGTCGGTGCCGGCGAGCGGGCACAGCGACATCATCTTCTCCATCGACCTGTCGTTGAAGCGATGCCAGACGTCCCTGCTGAGCCCCTCCAGGACGACGTCGGCGACCACGGCGCGCACCCCCATGGTCTTGCCGGGAAAGTCGATCGCGAGCGCGTGCCGTACGACGCTGCGGCCGCCGTCCGCTCCGACGAGGTAGCGGGCGCGGACGGTCTCCTCGCCCGCCGGGCCAGCGATGCGAGCGTCGACGCCCTCGCCATGCTGCTCGAAGCTCCTCAGCTCGCGCCCGAACTCCGGGGCGCTCCCGAGCTCCGCCAGACGCTCGCGCATCGCGGCTTCGGTCAGGAACTGGGGCACGAGCAGCGGCAGAAGATAGGGCTCGCCAGGCGTCGGGGCCTGAGGCTCCATGATCTGCGACGCCTCGTAGCCTCCGTCGTCGCGATACTCCCGCGGGGGTGGGTACATGCCGCCGGCCGCGACGACGCGGTCGAGGATGCCCAGATCCTCGAACACCTCCTGGCTGCGCGGCTGGATCCCTTTGCCGCGCGAGCCGGGAAACGGCCCGTCCAGCCGGTCGATGAGCCGGAACGCGACGCCCCGACGGGCGAGCTCAATGGCCAGGGTCAACCCGGCAGCACCTGCGCCAACGATCAGTACATCCGTCGAAAAATGAGGTTCCACGGCGAGCTCCGCTTTGTTGGACTGCGCTTCAGATATGTGTATCATGCATATGTTCGCGCCCTCGAACCGTCAAGAGAATTTGTGCAAATTACACGCATTGCCAAGAAGAAGCTCCGCGAGCTCCACGGAGCCATGGTCGATTTGATCGCGGTCATGAATCAGCCGCAGCGCGATCAGGCGCTGCTCGCGGAGGCGGGCCTCTCCCTGGATCGGGCTCTCTTCCAGCTGCTGGTGGGGATCGAGCGCTTCGGGCCGATCGGCGTTGTCGAACTCGCGGACCGAGCCGGGCGCGATTACACGACCGTCAGCCGCCAGGTCGCGAAGCTCGAGAGCCTGGGGCTCATCGAACGTCGACCCAGCCCAGCCGATCGCCGCGTCCATGAGGCGGTGATCACCGACAAGGGGCGGCAGATGACGGACGCCTTGGACGCCGCGCGTCAGAGGCTCGCGGCCCCGATCCTCGCCAACTGGAGCGAGGAAGACTTCAACGACCTGGTGCGCCTGATGCGCCGGTTCGTGGACGACTTGATGGCGTCGCCAGGCGAAACGGGGAAGCCTTGAGGGGCAGACCACCGCGGGCGGAGCTGCGAGCGCGCGGCCCCGCGCCCATCACCGCAGCACCGACAGCTTCTCCCGGTGGCTCCGCGCCACCTTGAGCTCCGCGCCCCCGGCCAGGACCACGACCGTGTCCCGGCGGCCCTGGGTGCGGAGCTCCTTGATCCGGTCGCGGTTCACGATCGCCGAGCGGTGGATCCGCACGAACCGCGCCGGATCGAGCTTGCCCTCCACGCTGTTCATCGTCTCGCGGTGGAGGTAGCTCTTCCCGCCGGCGTGGATCTGCACGTAGTAGTCGGCCGCCTCGATCCAGTCGATCTCCTCGACGCTGAGGAAGACCACGCGGCAGCCGTCCTTGATCGCGAGCCGCCGCGGGTGCTCCGCGCCGGCGGCGGGCGGCTCCGAGCCGGAGCCCGCCCGCCCGCGCGCGGCGGCCGCCGCGCCGGGGTCGCCGTAGCTCTGCAGGAGCGAGAGCAGGCGCTGGCTCAGGTCGCTCATCCGCGACAGCCGGAGGTGGCTCTTGGCGCGGCGGAGCGCGTCGTGGAAGCGGTCGTCGTCGAACGGCTTCAGCAGGTAGTCGAGGGCGTGGACCTCGAAGGCGCGCAGCGCGTAGCGGTCGAACGCCGTCACGAAGATCACCGCGGGCAGCTCGCCGGGCGGGAGCGACGCCATCACCTCGAACCCGTTCATCTCGGGCATCTGCACGTCCAGGAACACGAGGTCCGGCCGCAGCCGCCGGATCGTCTCGAGCGCGCTCGGGCCGTCGCCCGACTCGGCGGCGACCGCGACCTCGGGGTCGTCCGCGAGGAGCATGCGGATGCCCTCGCGGGCGAGCGGCTCGTCGTCGACGATGACGGCGCGGATCTCGCCGGGGCTATCCATGCGCGCGCGGCTCCTTCTGCGGGCGCGCCAGCTGGAACGGGACCGCGACCGTCACGAGGACGCCCCCCTCCGGGCGCCGCGCGACGGCGAGCCGGTGGTCGCCCGGGTAGAGCTGCCGGAGCCGCGCGCGCACGTTGCCGAGCCCCGTCCCCTCGCTCGCCTCGCCGGCCCAGCCTTTCCTGAGGCCCCGGCCGTCGTCGGTCACCTCCACGACGAGGCGGTGATCCTCCCGCCGCGCGGCGATCGTCACGCTCCCCGACGACGCGCGCGGGGCGATGCCGTGGCGGATCGCGTTCTCGACGATCGGCTGCAGGATGAGGTTCGGGATCTCGGCGTCCAGCGCCTCGGGGGCGACCTCCTTGCGCACCGTCAGCCGGTCCTGGAAGCGGGTCTTCTCGATCTCGAGGTAGCGATCGAGGAAATCGAGCTCCTGCTTGAGCGGCACGATCTGCTTGCCCGCGCTCTCGAGCGCCATCCGGAGCAGCTCGCTCAGGCCGGTGATCATGCGGACCGAGGCCTGCGTCTCCTGCTTTCTCACGAGCACCGCGATGGCGTGGAGCGTGTTGAAGAGGAAGTGCGGGTGGAGCTGCATCTTGAGCGCCTGGAGCTCCGCCTGCGCGAGCTTCGTCTCGAGCTGCGCCGCCGCGACCGCGCGCTCCCGGTACTTGCGGTGGTAGTCCGCCGCGTGGACCATCGCGAGGATCCCCCAGTAGATGAGCAGCTCGATGTCGAGGTAGATGCTGATGAGCTTGACGAAGACGTCGGGGAACGACGTCTTCACGTAGTGCTCGTGGCCGATGAGCCGCCCCATGAGCGCGCTGACGGCGACGTGGCCCGGGGCCATGGCGAGGTTGGCGACGAGGTGCACCGCGACGTTCCGCACGAGGCCCCGGCGCTCCATCGGGAACCTGCGGCCGAGCCACACGATCGCGGGCGTCATGAGCGCCCAGAAGAGCCAGGGCAGCCCCTGCCAGACGAAGGCGGCGAGGAGCGGGAGGCGCGGCTCCTGCTTCTGCTGGACGAAGAGGTAGGTCTGCGCGCTCGAGACGAGCACCGGGATCATCCAGAGCCCGGCCACGAGCCAGACGGCCGCCCACCTCGGGCCGGCGAGTGCGCGGGACGGCGCCCGGCCGCGCGCCGGGGCGGCGGCGGGGGGCGGGAGCGCGACGTGCGTGGCGCCGGCGCCGCCGTTCACGGTCCACCCGGGGGGCTCAGCTGCCGCGAGGTCTGCATGGCTCGGCTCCATGGCGCGCGCCGTCGTGCCGGCGCGCTCTCGCCCTGGCCAGCCGCAGGCGGGCCGAGGGGGGCTCCCCTGGATCAGAGCACAGGCGAAGGCGGCGCGGGGGCGCTTTGCAGCGGGCTGCGCCCCGGCTGCAGCGAGCTGGCCCGCGGGCGGGGCGGCGCCGGCGCGAGGGCCGCCGGGCGCCAGGGCGGAGGCTCACCCCGCTCCGGCGAGCGTCGCGGCCCACGCGAGCGCGACGAAGGCGACCTCGACGTCGTTCTTCCTGGGGACGAGGCGCTTCGTCTCGATGCCCTCGGCGGCGCGGAGGGGGAGCTGCTCCAGCGCGGAGAGCTCGGCGGCCTGGGCGGCGTGGAGGTCGCGGAGCGCGGCGTCCGCCTCGGTCCACTCCGCTCGCGCGCGCTCGAGCTTCGCGGCGGCCCGGTCGCGCTGGGTCCCGGCGCGCCGCGCGGTCTCCCGGCCGGCGACGAGCCCGAGCAGCGCCGCGCCCACCGCGCCGGGGAGCGCGGCCACCTCGGCCTCGGCCTGGTCGTACCGCGCCTTCGCGGCGGCGATGCGCTCGCCGAGGCGCGCGATCCTGGGGGCGAACCGGCCGATCACCTGCTGCTGCTCGGCCGCGGCGAGCCGGGCCGCGGCGGCGCGGCAGCGGGCGGCGAACGCCTCGAGCGGCTCGCCCTCGGCCTGCGCGAGCCCGAGCTCCCGGTGGACGGCCACGGCGGCCTCGGTCGTGCGGTAGGCGTGCTCGCGGAGCGCGCGCGCGGCGGCCTGCGCGGCGGCGCGCTTCGCGAGCGGGGCGGGCAGCTCGGCGAAGCGGGCGCCCGCCGCGGGCGAGGGGGAGAGCAGCGAGGGGTCGAGCCGGGTGACGCGCGACAGATCCGGCCGGCCGTCGGGCAGCAGCGGGGCGGCGAGGAGCTGGCTCTGGTTGAGGGTGATGCCGAGCTTCGCGTCGCGCAGGTGGGCGACGACCGAGCACGCCACCCAGGGGATGTAACGGAAGCCCTCCGGAGCGGCGCCCGGGGCGTGCGCGTAGAGGCTCCGCCAGCCTTCGGGCGGCGCGGGCGGCGCGGCCGGCGACGCGGGGGGCGGCGGCGACGCCGGCGCCGCGGCTCCGGCGCTCGCGCGAGCGGCCTCGCCGCGCCGCGCGGCGTGCGAGGCCGGGACGGGCGGCGCGCGGCGCGGATCGAGGACGACCGTGCCGCCCGGGCCCACGGGCGGCGGGTGCGGGAGCGGCGCCGGCGACCTCGCCGCGGGGGCGCTCACGGCCGGGGGCGCGGGGGCGGCGTGCGGCGGCCCGGATGCAGCGGGCGCCGCCGGTGAGGCGGGCGGCGGCGCGGGCGGGGGAGGGGACATGCCCCGGACGAGGCGGCCGATCTCGCGCCGGGTGACCGGGCCGCGCAGCCACGACAGGCTGAAGCGCGTCTCGGCGAGGAACGACGGCGGCTGCATGTGGACGTCGCGCACGAAGAACGTGCGCGGGGGGAGCGCCTTCAGGGTGGCCGACAGGGCCGCGGCGTCGACGCCGCCGGCGCCCCCGTCCGCGCCCGAGAGCCCCTCGACGACGCGCTCGCGGTCGGCGTCGGTCTGCAGCCGCCCCACGAACCACGCGCCGGCGTTGGAGAGCGCCTTGTAGTCGAGGTCCATCGGGTTCTGCGTGGCGAGGACGACGCCCACGCCGAAGGCGCGCGCCTGCTTCAGGAGCGCGGGTGACCGGGCCGCGCAGCCACGACAGGCTGAAGCGCGTCTCGGCGAGGACGCCGAAGGCGCGCGCCTGCTTCAGGAGCGCGAGCAGCGGCCGCTTGGTGGGCGGGTTCGCGGGGGGCGGGGGCAGGAACCCGAACACCTCGTCGAAGACGACGAGGGCGCGCAGGTCGCTCGTGCCGGAGAGGCCGCGCACCCACGAGAGCAGCTGATCGAACAGCAGCCCGAGGACGAGGAGCCGCTCGTCGTCCTCCAGGTGCGCGACGCTCACGATCACCGCGGGCGTTTTGCCGGTCTGGGCGTCCGGCGCGAGCCACCCCGCGATGTCGAGCGGCGCGCCCTTGCGCCACGTCGCCTTGCCGCTCCGGGCGTCCGGCGCGAGCCACCCCGCGACGTCGAGCGGCGCGCCCTTGCGCCACGTCGCGAACGTGGGGGAGGCGAGCAGGGTGTTGAGCTCGCGCGCGAGCGCCAGCCGCTCCTTCGGGGCGAAGAACGCGTCGACGTCGAGGGCGCCCACGGCGGCGATCGGCGGCGCGGCGAGGTCGGCGAGCAGCTCCTCGAGCCCCGCGGCGCGGCGCTCGCGCAGCCGCCGCTCGGCGAGGTGCGCGAGCAGCACGTGCTCGCGGCTCCGCGCCGGATCCGGGTCGCGCCCGACGAGCCGGAGCAGGAGCGACAGCGAGGCCGAGAGCGCCTCGCGGGCGGCCTCCTCGTCCTCGTCCCAGAGCGACGAGGGCGTCTCCAGCGCCGACAGCACGTGGATCGGCTCGCCCGCGGTGGTGCCCGGCGGTTGCGCCGGTTTCATGCGTGCCGTATGCGTGGAGAGGGAACCATCATGAAATTCTCGCGAATCACGGTTCATCCTGGGCAGATGGGCGGCGCACCCTGCATCCGCGGCCTTCGCATCCCGGTCGCGACGGTGGTCGGCATGGTGGCGGAGGGCCTGACGGTGGAGGAGATCCTGGAGGCGTACCCGGATCTGGAGCGGGAAGACGTGCGCGAGGCGCTGCACTACGCCGCAGAGGCCGTGCGTGACGGCGAGCTGCCGCTCCGCGCAGCTTCATGAGATTCCTGATCGACAACGTCCTTTCGCCGATCCTGGCCGGACGCTTGCGCGAGGCGGGGCACGACGCCGTGCATGTGCGGGACTACGGGATGGCGGCGGCGCCCGACGAGCAGGTGATGGAGTGCGCGGCTCGGGAAGATCGGGTCCTCGTCTCGGCGGACGCCGACTTCGGGACGCTGCTCGCGGTGCGCGGGACAGACCGGCCTTCGGTGATCCTCTTCCGCCGAGGCACCGACCGGCGGCCCGATCAGCAAGCGGCGCTGCTCCTCGCCAACCTGGAGCCGATCGCGCCGCTCCTCGCCCAGGGAAGCGTTCTTGTCTTCGAGGATCGCCGCATCCGGACGCGGCGTCTGCCGATCGGCCGCGGCGACGGCCGTAACGAGTGAGCCCGCGCGCCCGGCGCCGGCTGCGATCGGTCGCTTCACAGGCGGCGCATGCTCCTCGGCCTCGCTCGAAGATCGTGCTGTCCTCCGCGCGCAACCCCCGGCGGTCCGGCGCAGGACGTGCGCCACGCCCCGGCGCGACCCACGCAATCGGTGCGACCGCGGCGCACGCGCTGCGCTTTCCCCGCACGCCGCCGCCTGGCGGCGCCTGACGCCCGCATCTTCGCGTCAAAATGGACCCCGGTGCGGCTATAGTGAGCCGATGGAGGTCGGGCCATGAAGCCGGATGCGCCCGCATCCGCCGCAGGCATCCCAAGAATAGGTGAGGTCTTCGCGCAGAGATACCGCGTCGAGCGCAGCCTGGGCCGAGGCTCCATGGGCGCCGTGTTCGTCGCAGAGCACGTCTCGCTGCGCCAGCGCGTCGCGGTCAAGTTCCTCCTTCCGCGGGCCAAGGACTTCCCGGGCGCGAGCGCCCGCTTCCTGCGCGAGGCGCGCGCCGCCGCGGCGATCCGCAGCGACCACGTCGCCCGCGTCATCGACGTGGGCACGGCCGAGATGGGCTTGCCGTACCTCGTCATGGAGTACCTGCGCGGCCGCGACCTCCAGCAGGTGCTCGACGCCCGCGGCCCCCTGCCGGTCTCCGAGGCCGTCGACTACGTGCTCCAAAGCTGCGAGGCGGTCGCGGAGGCGCACGCGCGCGGCATCGTCCACCGCGACCTGAAGCCGGGGAACCTCTTCCTCACGACCGGCCCGAGCGGCGTCCCCCTGGTCAAGGTGCTCGACTTCGGCCTCTCCAAGTCGGCCGAGGACGCCGGCGAGGAGGACGGGAAGCTCACGGCGTCGGAGATGATGCTCGGCTCCCCCTGCTACATGTCGCCCGAGCAGGTGCGCTGCACGAAGGACGTCGACGCGCGCACCGACGTCTGGGCGCTCGGGATCATCCTCTACCAGCTCCTCACCGCGCGCTTCCCCTTCGACGCGCCCTCCATCTCGGCCCTCTTCGTGGCCATCGTCAACGACGCGCCCAGGCCGCCGCGCGTGCACCGGTGGGAGCTGCCCGTCCACCTCGAGGAGATCATCCTGCGCTGCCTGGAGAAGGACGTGCAGCAGCGCCTCCAGAGCGTCGTGGAGCTGTCGCGCGCGCTCGCCCCGTTCGGCACCGAGCACTCGGCGCGCGCGCTCGACCAGATCGAGGCGATCGCCGCGGGCAAGGCCTTCCCCTCGCTGCCGCCCCCGCCGCTCCCGCCCGACCCCGCCGCCAGCACCGCGCCCGCCGGCGCGGCGCGCTTCCAGGGCGCCGCGGCGACCTGGCCCCGCCCGGGCGCCGACGACGAGCCCGACGGGAGGTTCAGCCGCCGCGCCACCGTGGTCGCTCCCGGCGACGACCCCGTGACGACCCTGCCCAGCCCGGGCACGGCGGCCGAAGCCCTCCGCACCCGCGACGCCGCGCCGGGCGAGCGCACCTCGGTGCCGGTCTCCAGCGACGAGGGGCCCACGCTGATGATGGCGCGCGAGGACGGGCCCACGCTGACGATGGCCCGCGAGGACGGGCCCACGCTGACGATGGCGCGCGAGGACGGCCCCACGCTGACGATGGCGCACGACGACGGCCCCACGCTGCCCTGGCCCTACCGGCTGCTCGCGGCGCGCTTGCCGGCCGACGGCGAGGAGAGCATCGGGAGCGTGCCCGTCGTGACCGAGCGCCGCCCCGGCCAGCAGAGCTCCCTCATGCTGCGCAAGCGCCGCCGCGCGGCCGCGCGGATCGCCGCGGCCGCCTCCCTGACCGCCGCGGTCGCGGTCGGGGTGACGCTCTGGCCCCGCCGCCCCGAGAAATCGCCGGACGTCGCCCCCTCGTCCGGCCCTGCCTCGCGGGCGCCGGCCCACGCCTCGTCGCTCGACGCCGCGGGCGAGCCCGAGCCCCCGGACACCCCGGCGTCAGCCGGCGAGGCGCTGGAGGGCGCGGCCGGCGCGGCGGCGGGCACGGCGGCCGCGACGCAGCCCCCCGGCTCCGCCGCGGCCGGCGGGGCGGGGCCGGGCGCGGCTCCCTCGTCCGCCGCCTCCGGGCCCAGGGCGCCGTCCGAACCCCGGCTGGACGGGGCGCTGCGCAAGCCCGCGCGCCCTCCGGCGCGCCCGCCGGGCAGCGCCGCGCGCGACCCCAAGGCGCCGGCCCCTCATGACCCCGCGCCCGCGATCCGCGACGACCGGTAGCTGGTAGACCCGGAGCGCAGGGAGACCCCATGGCGAAGAAGAAGCTCTCGGCGCGCGCCGCCCGGCGCGCGGGCGACCGCGCGGCGGAGAAGCTCACCCGCGACATCGAGCGGCTCGCGCTGCTCGAGCCGGGCCACACCCCGGAGCGCGCCATCGCGCTCGACGCGGCCTCGCAGGTCGAGGTGGCCGCGCGGTCGATCCCGTGCCCGCGCTGCCGCGGCGCCCTCCGCGTGGAGGACCACACGGCCGAGACGCTGGACGGCGTCCGCCTCCGCGTCGCGCAGGTCGCCTGCAGCGCGTGCGGCGCGCGCCGGAAGCTCTACTTCCGGCTCGGCGCCGCCTCGCTCAACTAGTTCCGCTCGCCAGGGATCCGGAGCGAGAGTTCAACGCAAAGGCGCAAAGACGCAAAGACGCAAAAAAGATTTGTAGTTTTGCGCCTTTGCGTCTTTGCGCCTTTGCGTTTCCTTCTCGTCTCTCGCGAGGCGGATCCCTGGCGGGAGTTCTGATCCGCGGTACTAGCCCGGCCCGCTCGCCCCTCGGCGCGCCGCGGCGCCCGGCCCCCGCGTCAGTACCGCGGGACGCTCTCGTCGATGTGGACCGACCACGCGTCGATGCCGCCCTGGAGCGAGGCGACGCGCGCGTGGCCGAGCTTCTCGAGGATGGCGGCGGCCGAGAGGCTCCGGACGCCGTGGTGGCAGTACGCGACGATCAGCGCGCCGTCGGGGGCCGTGACCTCGTCCGCGCGCTCGGCGAGCTCGGTCAGCGGGATCAGCGTGCTGCCCGGCAGCGCCGCGATCTCGTGCTCGCCGGGCGTGCGCACGTCGAGGAGCACCACGGGCTCGCCCGCCTTCAGCTTCACAAAGAGCTCTTTCACGGAGATCTGCTGGACCATGGCTGCTCGCGATCACCCCCGGAACGGCGCCTGAAAGACCTCTACCTATCCGAAGCGCTCCCCGGGAACAACGGCGTCTCACCTCGTGGCCCGGTCCCTGGCGAGCGCCGCGACCACGCCCACGAGCTCCGCCGGGTCCAGGGGCTTGGCGACGTGGGCCTGGTAGCCCGCGCCGAGCGCCCGGGCCCGGTCCTCGGCCCGCGCCAGCGCGCTGAGGGCGACGGCCGGCGTCGCGCCGCCGCGGGCGGGGCCGAGGCCGCGCACCCTGCGGATGAGCTGGAAGCCGTCCTCGTCGGGCATGCCGAGGTCGCTGACGAGCACGTCGGGGCGCTCGCGCTCGAGCATGGCCACCGCCTCGGCGGCCGACCCGGCCGTGGTGACGCGCGCGGCGCACTCCTCCAGCACGCGCTGGGCGACCTCGCGCGCGTCGGGCTGGTCGTCGACCACGAGGACGCGCACGCCGGTGAGCTCGTCGGCCGGGGAGGCGGCCGCCGGCTCGGCGCGCGGCGCGGGGGGCCGCTGCGTCGCGCCGGGCGCCTGGGGCGAGATGCCGGCGAGGGGCAGCTTGACGGTGAAGGTGGCGCCGCGGCCCTCGCCCTGGCTGGCGACCTGCACCGTGCCGCCGTGCAGCTCGACCAGGTGCTTGACGATGGAGAGCCCGATGCCGAGCCCGCCGTGCTTCCTCGTCGAGGAGGCGTCGGCCTGGCGGAAGCGCTCGAACAGGTGCGGCAAGAACTGCGGTGCGATGCCCGGGCCGGTGTCGCAGACCGACAGCTCGGCGTGCGCGCCCGCGCGCCGCAGTACGACGTCGATCCGCCCGCCGGCCGGGGTGAACTTCGCCGCGTTCGACAGCAGGTTCCAGGCGACCTGCTGGAGCCGGGCCGGGTCGCCCTTGAGCGAGAGCGGCTCGGGCTCGACGGTCGAGACGACCGTGAGGCCCTTGGCCTCGGCGGCGAGCTTGACCGCCTCGAAGGCGCCCTGGACGACGGCGGGCAGGTCGACCGGCTGGACGTCGAGGCGCAGCTTCCCCGAGACGATCCGGCTCATGTCGAGCAGCTCGGAGACCATGGCGGCCTGCAGGCGCGCGTTGCGCTCGATGACCTCGAGGCCGCGCGCGAGGGCCTGCGGCTCCGGGGGCCGGCTGCGCAGGATGCGCGCCCAGCCGAGGATGGCGTTGATGGGCGAGCGCAGCTCGTGCGAGAGGGTGGCGACGAAGTCGTCCTTGACCCGGCTGACGCGCTCGGCCTCGTCGCGGGCGGCGCGCTCGCTCTCGAGCAGCTTCTGGCGCTCTTCCTCGGCCAGCCGCTCCGCGGTGACGTCCTCGCAAATCCCCATGAACGACTCCACCGCGCCGTCGGGACCGAGCTCGGGGATGAAGCGCGTCCGGTATCTCCGCTCGCCCAGGGTGAACTCGATCCGTTGCTGCTTGCCCGTCCTCTGCGCCTCGCGACACGCCGCCTCGCTGGCCTCGCACATATCCCGAGGAAGGAGGGTCTCGAAGCCGTGCTTGCCAAGGTAGTACTCGGGCGGGAACCCGGTCACCGCCTCGACGGCGGACGTCGTGAACGTGCACCGCATCTCGGGGTTGAGCCGGAAAATCACGTCGGGCGAGTTCGCCATGAGCGACGCGAGCTGCCGCTCGCGCCGGCGGAGCTCGTCCTCCAGGCGCTCGCGCTCGGCGATGACCCGCTCCGCGTCGTCGAGCGCCGCCAGGAGCCGGCGCTCGCTCTCGCGCAGCGCCTCCTCCGTGCGCTTGAGCCGGCCGATGTCCAGGCACAGGCCGACCCAGGCGGTGATCTCGCCCCGCTCGTCGCGGATCGGGACGGCCCGGTTGAGGGCCGGGTGGACGGCGCCGTCCGCGCCGAGATAGCGGAGCTCTTTCTCGTACGGCTCGCCCGTCCGCAGGCACCGCCAGAAGGTCGCCACCTCGTGCCGGTCGTCGGGGTGGATCGCGTCGAGCCACCTGCCCTCCGAGCACTGCGCCTGGGTCAACCCCGTCATGCGCAGGAACGCCTCGCTGGCATAAGCGCTCCGGCCCTCGCGATCGGTGACCCAGACGCCGTAATCGATGGAGTCCCCGATGGCGCGGAAGACCTGCTCGCTCTGCCGGAACGCCGCCTCCGCGCGCCGGAGCGCCGTCATGTCGAGCGCGAGCACGAAGCCGCCGTCCTCGAACCGCCCCGCGGGCAACAGACAGCCGCTCACGAGCATCCTTATCCGCGTCCCGTCGCGCCGCAGATGCGTCCTCTCGAACGGCGCGAACGTCCACCGGCCCGACAAAAGCTCCGCCCGCGCACGATCGTCGGCGGGGCGCTCCTCCGGCAGCACGTCGGAATCCCAGCGGACCAGGCCGGCCGCGAGCTCCTCCCGCGTGCAGCCCACGAGCTGCAGATACGCGTCGTTCGCCTGGACGATCCGCCCGTCGGGCATCCAGAACGCCATCGGGGCCATGTTGCTGTAGAACAGCCGCTGCATCCTGGCCTCGCTCTCGGCCAGCGCCTGCTCCGCCGCGAGCGCCCGCTCCTCGGCGCGCCGCCGCTCGGTGATGTCCTCGACGAACACCACCACGCGATACGGCCGATCGCGGGCATCGCGAACGAAGACGCCCGTCAGCTGGAGCGCGCGGACGCCGCCGTCCTTGCAGCGGCAGCGCATCTCGACCGTGAGCTCCTCCTCGCCGGCCTCGACCATCGAGCGCCATGCGGCCAGCGAGCCCGTCCGGTCCTCCGGCAGCGCCAGGTCGAACAGCCTCTTCCCGAGCAGCTCCCGCTCCGCGTAGCCCAGCAGCCGGCAGAGCGAGCCGCTGACGCGCAGGAGCCGCCCGGCCGGCGCGTCGATCTGCGCGCTCCCCCTGCCGGGCGAGCGCATCGACCCGGGTGGCTGTCCGCCGGTCTCCCCCATCGCTGTCCGTTCACTCTCCCGGCCACCGGCCCGCCCCACGTGCCCCCCGGACGTGCGCGTGCGGCGTCCCCCCCCCGCTTGTCCGGCCACGCTATCACGAACTCGCCGTGTTGCGGCAGCATGGCAGCCGGATCCAGCGCACGTCACCGGCTCACCTCGCCTGTCGTCGGCGCCCTTTCCGTCCGGGTCTCGCCCCCGGGCCTGGCGATCCGACCGAGACACGGAGGAGTTTGCTTGCATTTTCCGTGGAACCAGGTTTCTGCATGGTGCGCCCCCTCGACGGGCGTCCCAGCCGCCATGGATCAAGCCGCCGCTCCGCTCCTCGCTCGCCTCCCGCCGTCCCCCCACGACTTCACGGCCGACGACCTCTTGAACGGCTTCCTCGACTACGTCGCCGAGCGTGGACTCGAGCTCTACCCGGCGCAGGAGGAGGCCATCCTCGAGATCTTCGGCGGCAAGAACGTCATCCTCAACACCCCGACCGGCTCGGGCAAGTCGCTCGTCGCCGCCGCGATGCACTTCAAGGCGATGGCCGAGGGGATGAAGTCCTACTACACGTGCCCGATCAAGGCGCTCGTCAGCGAGAAGTTCTTCGCGCTCTGCAACGATTTCGGCCCCGAGAACGTGGGCATGTTGACCGGCGACGCGTCGGTCAACCGCGACGCGCCCATCATCTGCTGTACGGCGGAGATCCTCGCGAACATCGCGCTCCGCGAGGGCGAGAAGGCGCTCTGCGACTACGTGATCATGGACGAGTTCCACTACTACTCGGATCGCGATCGCGGGGCGGCCTGGCAGATCCCGCTGCTCACGCTGCCGCAGGCGAGGTTCCTGCTCATGAGCGCCACGATGGGAGGCACCGAGTTCTTCCAGGAGGAGATCGCGCGCCTCACCGGCGAGCAGACCGCCGTGATCAAGTCGACCGTGCGCCCGGTGCCGCTCGACTTCGAGTACCGCGAGACGCCGCTGCACGAGACGGTGGCGACCCTCGTCAAGAGCGGCAAGGCGCCCATCTACATCGTGAGCTTCACCCAGCGGGCCTGCGCCGAGGAGGCGCAGAACCTGATGAGCCAGGACTACTGCACCAAGGAGGAGAAGCGGGCGATCACCGCCGCCCTCGCCGGGGTGAAGTTCTCGAGCCCCTACGGCCGGGAGGTGCAGCGCTTCGTCAAGCACGGCATCGGGCTGCACCACGCGGGGCTCCTGCCGAAGTACCGGCTCCTCGTCGAGAAGCTGGCCCAGCAGGGGCACCTCAAGATCATCTCGGGCACGGACACGCTCGGCGTCGGCGTCAACATCCCGATCCGCACGGTGCTGTTCACGAAGCTCTGCAAGTTCGACGGCGAGAAGACGGCCATCCTGAGCGTCCGCGACTTCCAGCAGATCAGCGGCCGGGCCGGCCGCAAGGGGTTCGACACGCAGGGCAGCGTCGTGGCGCAGGCGCCGGAGCACGTCATCGAGAACATGCGGCTCGAGGCCAAGGCGGGGAACGACCCGGCCAAGCGGCGGAAGATCGTCAAGAAGAAGCCGCCGGAGAAGGGCTATGTGCACTGGGATCGGCAGACGTTCGAGCGGCTGATCCAGTCGCCGCCGGAGCCGCTCGTGTCGCGGTTCCAGGTCACGCACGGCATGCTGGTCAACGTGCTCGGCCGCGAGGAGGGCGGGTGTCAGGCGATGAAGCGGCTCATCCGCAGCACGCACGACCGGCCCGCGGTCCGCCGCCAGCACGGCAGGACGGCGATGCTCCTGTTCCGCTCCCTCGTGGAGGCGCGCATCATCGAGCTCGTCCCGAAGGAGGACGGGCCGGGCAAGCGCATCCGCATCAACGCGGATCTCCAGGAGGATTTTTCGCTGAACCACGCGCTCTCGCTCTACGTGCTCGAGACGGTGGGGAAGCTGGATCCCGACACCGGCACCTATCCGCTCGATCTCTTGACGCTCGTCGAGTCGATCCTCGAGAACCCCGATCTCATCCTGCAAAAGCAGCTCGATCGGCTGAAGACCGAGAAGCTCGCGGAGCTCAAGGCGGCCGGCGTGGAGTACGAGCAGCGGATGGAGGAGCTCGAGAAGCTCGATTATCCCAAGCCGAACGCGGAGTTCATCTACGGCACGTTCAACGACTACGCGCGGCGGCACCCCTGGGTCGGGCAGGAGAACATCCGGCCGAAGGGCGTCGCGCGCGAGATGTACGAGCAATACCTGTCGTTCGGCGAGTACATCCGGGAGTACAACCTGGAGCGAGCGGAGGGGCTCTTGCTCAGGTACGTCTCCGAGGTGTACAAGGCGCTGGTCCAGACCGTCCCCGACTACGCGAAGGACGCCGACACGAGCGACATGATCGCCTATTTCCGGGCGCTCATCCGCGGCGTGGACTCGAGCCTCCTCGACGAGTGGGAGCGGCTGCGCGACCCGTCGTACCAGCCGCGCGCGGCCTCCCCCGGCGGCGCCGTGGAGCCGTCCGCGTTCGACATCACCCGCAACGCGAAGGACTTCACGGTGCTCGTCAGGAACGAGCTGTTCTTCTTCCTGCGCGCGCTCGCCCGCCGCGACTACGAGGTGGCCGCCGAGATGGTGGAGGGCGAGGACGCCCCCTGGACGGCGGACCGGCTGGAGGAGGCGCTCCGCGGCTTCTACGCGGAGCACGCCGCCATCCGCACCGACCCGGCCGCCCGGAGCCCGAGCAACACGATCATCCACCCGGCCGAGGACGGCGGCTCGTGGGTGGTGGAGCAGATCATCGCCGATCCGGACGACGACAACGACTGGATGCTCGACTGCAGGGTGGATCTCGAGCGCTCGCGTGACGCGGGCAGGCCGGTCATCGTGCTCCGGCGCATCGCGAGCTGATCGCAAAGGCGCGAAGGGGAGAATTTAACGCAAAGGCGCAAAGGCGCAAAGGCGCAAAAAAGAAAGAAAAACAGGGGAATCCTCGCTCTTTGCCATTAAATTATTTTTTTTGCGTCTTTGCGCCTTTGCGCCTTGGCGTTAAATTCTCCCTCTCCACCTCCGGCCTGGCCGCAGCAGCCCGCGTTTGACTTCCCCCGCCGCGTCGGGCGAGATCGCGGCCATGCGAACTCCGCCGCGCTCCGCAACCTGGTGGGTGCTCCCCGTCGCCCTGGCCGCCGCCTGCGCCCCGCCCGCGGGCTCGTCCCCGCCCAGGGCAGCCGCGCCGGCGAAGGCCGCCCCCGCCGGGGACGGCGCCGCGGCGAAGCAGGGCAGCGCGCCGGAGAAGACGGCCATCGCCGGACCGGAGGCGAGTCGGGTCACGTACGCGCACCTCGGCCGGCAGCCGCCGCTCGGCGCGCGGCTGCCCAGGGCGGTCCAGTACGCGCCCGGCGGCAAGCTGGTCACCTACCTCCAGCGGCGGCCGGACGGGCCGGAGCAGGCGCTCTTCGCCTTCGACACCGCCTCGCGCGAGACACGGCAGCTCGTCGCGTCGGGCGACCTGCTGAAGGAGTCGAAGCCGCTCTCCCGCGAGGAGGAGCT
The DNA here is from genome assembly GCF_000418325.1 of Sorangium cellulosum So0157-2. Classification (GTDB taxonomy): domain Bacteria; phylum Myxococcota_A; class Polyangia; order Polyangiales; family Polyangiaceae; genus Sorangium; species Sorangium cellulosum_D. The sequence continues at coordinate 7,594,657 of NC_021658.1, read as the reverse complement.
CCGCCGCGAGCGACAGCGCATGTTCTCGCGGGGGATCACCGCGTACTCGTGGGCCAAGCGCGCAGAGGCGATGCTCATCCCCTTCGGCGGCGACATCTTCCTGCGCGACCCGGCGGGCGCGATCGCGCGGCTCACCAGCACGCCCGAGCCGGAGCTCGATCCCAAGGTGTGCGACGGCGGCGAGCGCGTCGTGTTCGTCCGCGGGCGCGAGCTCTTCATGATCGACGTCGCCTCGCGCCGCGAGACCGCGCTCACGCGCGGCGCGCCCGAGGGCGTCTCGCGCGGCCTCACCGACTTCAACGGCCAGGAGGAGTTCGACGAGCCGAGCGGCTTCTGGATCTCCCCCGGCTGCGACCGGGTGGCCTACCTCGAGGTCGACGAGCGCGACGTCGAGCGGGTGCCCGTCTTCGGCGTCCGCGAGGGCAAGGAAGATCTCCAGATGGTGCGCTACCCGCGCGTCGGCGGGAAGAACCCCCGCGTCCGGGCGGGCGTCCTCGACCTCGCCACCAAGAAGACGACCTGGCTCGCGTGGAAGGGCGGCCAGGAGGAGCGCTACCTCGGCCGGTTCGCGTGGGCCGACGGCGGCAAGGCGCTCTGGTTCCAGACGCTCTCGCGCGACCAGAAGCGCCTCGCGCTCCTCCGCGCGAACCCGCGCTCGGGCGAGGCCGCCGAGGTCGTCGTCGAGACCTCGCCGAGCTGGGCGGACTTCGGCGAGATGCGCCCGCTCGAGCGCTCGCCGAGGTTCCTCTGGGTGACCGCCGCGGGCGGCCATCGCCACCTCGCGCTGCGCGACGCGGACTCGGGCGCGGAGCTCGCGAAGCTCACCGCGGGCGACTGGGACATCACCGCGCTCGCCGCGCCGGACGAGGAGCGCGGCGAGGCGCGCTTCGTGGCCACGAAGGACGGCCCGACCGAGCGGCACCTCTACTCCGTGCCGCTCGCGGGCGGCGAGGTGAAGCGGATCACGGCGGAGCCGGGGGTGCACTTCGTCACCGTGGAGCCGAAGGGGCCGGGGTACGTGGACGTCCACTCGGCCCTGGGTCGCCCGTGGAAGGCCGTGGTCCGTGGCGACGGCAACGCCGAGCTCGGCGCGATGCCGGCGCCGATCGACCCCGAGCTCGCGGAGCTCGGCCTGCGCGCCCCCGAGATCGTGCAGGTGCGCGCCGAGAGCGGCGACACGCTGTACGGCGCGCTGCTCGCGCCGCGGGCGATCGAGCCCGGCCGCCGCTACCCGGTCGTGGTGAGCGTGTACGGCGGGCCCGGCGTCCAGACGGTGTTCAACTCCTGGTCGCCGCTCCTCCTCTGGAACCACCTCGCCGACCGCGGGGTGGTGGTCTTCCAGCTCGACAACCGCGGCTCGGCGAACCGTGGGCGCGCGTTCGAGGCGCCCATCCACGGCCGCCTCGGCGAGGTCGAGCTCGCCGACCAGATCGCGGGCCTCGAGCTCCTGAAGACGCTGCCGTACGTCGACGCGGGTCGCGTGGGCATCTACGGCCACAGCTACGGCGGGAGGATGACGCTGGAGGCGCTCCTCAAGGCGCCCGACCGCTTCCACGTCGGCGTCGCGGGCTCGCCGGCGACCGACGATCGGCTCTACGACACCGGCTATACCGAGCGGTACATGGGGCTCCTCGACCAGGCGGCCGCCCGGTACGAGGCGGCCGACCTCTCGAAGCACGCGGGGAACCTGCGCGGCAAGCTGCTGCTGATGCACGGGCTCATGGATGAAAACGTGCACTTCGCGCACACGGCCAAGATGATCGAGGCGCTCATGGCCGCGGACAAGCGGTTCGACATGGTCGTGTTCCCGGGCGAGCGGCACGGCTACCGGTCGCCGGTCGCGAGCCATTTCGCGAACCGCACCATCGTCGAGTACCTGACCGAGCACCTCTGATCGGCGCGCACCGGCCGGGCGCGCGTTGCCGCTCGGCGGCCTGCGAATCGCATCTGCCCCGGCCGGAGGCATCCATGCAGAAGCTTGCACAGGTGAACAAGGACAAGGCCATCGACCTGCTCAACGAGCGGCTCACGTTCGAGCGCGCGAGCGTGAAGCTGTACGACTCCACCATCGCGAAGGTCGGCCGCACGGCCGATCCCGGCCTGCTGAACCTGCTCGATCGGCTCCGGGAGTACCGGAATCAGGAGAAGGAGCACGAGGAGTGGCTCGAGGAGCAGATCCGCGCGCTCGGCGGGGACGCGCACGCCGAGACCGAGATGTCGCGGCTGATCGAGATCGAGTCGCGGGGGCTCGAGCAGGTGGTGCTCGACGGCGACCAGAACCCGGGCCACCTCTTCCACGCGCTGCTGACCGCGGAGCTCGTCGACAACGCCGGCTGGGAGCTGTTGCTCGAGCTCGCCGACGAGGCGGACGACGCCGAGGCGAGGGAGGCGTTCCGGTGCCGCCTGCACGAGGAGGAGGACCACCTGGTCCTCATGCGCGAGGTGGTCGAGCGGCTCACGCGCAAGGAGCTGCTCGGCGTGCCGGACGAGGCCATCGCGGCGGCGCATCCGGCGTGATCCGGCGCCGGGCGGCGCGCGCCCCGGTCAGCCCCGGCGCGGCGCGGCGCGGGGCGAGGCGTCGCGCTTCGGCCTGTCCGCGGCCGGGGCCGCCTCCTCGCCGCCGCGGCGCGCCTTGGTCGCCCTGGCCGGCGCGGCGGCGGCCGGCTTGACCGCGGCGGCGGCCGGCTTGACCGCGGCGGCCCTGGCGGGCGCGGCGGCCTTGGCCGGCTTGGCAGCGGCGGCCCTGGCCGGCTTGGCAGCGGCGGCCGGCTTCCGGCCGGCCCACAGCTTCTGGATGTGGGCGCTCGCGTCGGGCGTCTTGCAGCTCGTCTCGCCGTGGTCGACCTCGACCCAGCCGATGCGCCGCGCCGCCGTGAGCGCCTTTCCCCGCAGCGGCTCGTTCCGCGCGCCGATGCTGATCACCGCGCCGTTCATCGCGTCGCGGGCGCGGTTTTTGGCCCGGTGGATCGACGCCTCGATCGCCTCCAGCCGCTCCTCGAACAGGCTGTCGGGCAGCGACGGGTCCTCCTCCGCGAGCGCGCCGCAGAGCTTCCAGCCCGCGCGGCCGATCCACTCGTCGTCCGAGGCGGTCCAGCGCGCCATCGCCTCGCGGGCGAACGGCGTCTTCACGGCGATGCGCTTCACCACCAGGTCGATGAGGATCGGCGAGCGCAGGCCGTCGAGCCACGCGTCGAGCTGGTCCCGGGTGAAGCGCCCCGGATCGGCGATCGCCGCCGCCAGCGTCCGCGCGTCGGAGTTGCCGGTCGCCCAGAGCGCCTCGGCGAGCTCGTGGTCGCGCTTGATCCGCTTCTCCAGCGCGTTCATGTGGGCGAAGCTCACGCCGAAGAGCGGCTCGGTCGCGCCGTGGCGCAGGTAGACCCTCCGGTTCTGCTCGGTGCCGAGCCGCTCGAGCTCGCGCATCACCTCGGTGAAATGCATGGCCTTCACCTAACCATGCTGCCCATTACGCGCTCGCACGAACTTTTTTCGCGCAAACCGCTCCCGCGGCGCGCCTGTCGACGCGGCCCGGGATGAGCCCGCGGCGTTGACCCCCTGCGTCGAGCGTCTGTCCGGCCCGCCGCCCCTCGGTGCCTCTGCCCGGCGAGGGAGCCGACGCTGGAACCTGCGAAGAGCCGGGACCGCGCCCGAGGGTGCTGCCCGCGCGGCGGGAGCCACCAGGGCGCCGCGGCGGAGAGCTGTCGCGACCGCCGCCGTGCCGTGCTAGCGGTGCGCTCCGCGACGCGTTCGACCGCGCTGGCGAGGAGCGGTACTCTCCTCGAAGGAGCGACGCATGGCCTTTCAGAGCGACCCCTCGTTCGTGCCGACCCCGCCGCCGGGTGAGGACGAGCTGCCGTACGACGACGGAGAGCCGATGGAGTCTCAGCGGCATCGCAAGCAGATGGAGCTCCTCATCGAGGTGCTGGAGCTGCACTGGAAGGACCGCGACGACGTTTACGTCAGCGGCAACATGGCGATCTACTTCAGCGAGCTCCAGGCGAAGAAGAACGACTTCCGCGGGCCGGACGTCTTCGTGGTGCTCGACACCGTGAGACGAGAGCGCAAGTCCTGGGTCGTCTGGCAGGAGGACGGCAGGACGCCCGACGTCGTGATCGAGCTGCTCTCCGAGACCACCGAGAAGGTCGATCGCACCGACAAGATGCGGGTTTACGCCAAGCTCCTGCACGTGCCCGAGTACTACCTCTTCGATCCGTTCTCGGGCGTCCTCGAGGCGTATGCGCTCGATAACGCCACGATGTCCTACGTGCCCGTCGCGCCCGGCGCGAACGGCGACGTGGCGAGCCCGCGGCTGCACCTCGGGCTGGGCGTCCGCCGCGGCACCTATCACAACCTCGAGGTCGGCTGGCTGCGCTGGCTCGACGCCGAGGGGCGTGCGCTGCCCACGGGTGAGGAGCAGGCGCGCGCCGCCGAGCAGCAGGCGCGCGCGGCGCAGGACGAGGCGAAGCTGCTCGCGGCGCGGCTGGCCGAGTACGAGCAGCGCTTCGGCAAGCTGCCCGGCGGCGAGCCGCGCTAGCTCGGCCCGCTCGAGGTCCGGCCAGGGTGACATGTCACGCTCTGAGGCCGTGACATGTCACATGGCCGCCTTCGGCGAGGAATCGACCGCCAAGACACCAAGATAGGATTCTCTCCTTGGCGTTCTTGGCGCTCTTGGCGGTTCGAAGCTCCGCGCTTTTCAGGCGGTTTCAACCCGCTTGTCGCTCCAGCGCCCGTCGCGCCCGACCGCTCCGGCCCTCGGGCCGCTACGACGAGCGCTTCGGCTGCGGGCGCAGCGACGACCCGCTCCCCTCCTCCTTGCCCATCAGCGCCCGGCGCACCAGCGCGCCGCGCTCCTCGGCCGCCCGGACCTTCTCCTCGAAGTGGGCCATCGCGTGCAGCTGATTCCGCTCCGCCGCGCGCGCCGCCATCCGGCGCGCCAGGGCCGCGCTGTCCTCGATCGTGCGGAGCGCGACCCACAGCGCCGCCTCGAGCGCATCCGCCTGCACGTCCTCAAGCCCCTCCAGGGAATAGCGATGGCCGACCTTACAGTGGAAGCTGAGCGTCGCGCTGTCGCTCCGCATCAGGTTGCCTCCGCAGTCCGGACACGTGAATTGCATCTCGGGCACCTCACCCTGGCCCCCCACGAGCCCGCTCGGCGACGCCGCTTCCCGGGGCGGCTCGCCCTCCCCCGCCTGCACCAGATCGGCCAGCAGCGGCGGGAGGCGCGCCAGAGGGACGCAGTGATCCACGTGCACACTGTCGAGCGCGCTCTGCGGCATGTCCGGGAACAGCGCGTCCTTCGGATCCTGGACCACCGCGACGCCGCCGCGACGCTTGATCTCCATCAGGCCCGCGGTGCCGCAGTCGCGCGCGCCGGAGAGCACCATGCCGACCACGCGCGGACCGTACACCTCGGCCGCCGTCCGGAACAGCGGATCCACGGCCGGCCTGTGGCCGTTCTCCTTCGCGCCGTACACCACCCGCACCACGCCCTCGCCGAGCAGGAGGTGCTTGTCCACCGGGGCGATGTAGATGCGCCCGCGCTCGATCGGCTCGCCGTCGACCGCGGTCGCCACCGGCATCCGGGTCGCCCGCCCGAGGATCTGCGGCAGCGCGCTCCGGGCCGTCGATGGCAAGTGCTGGACCACGAACAGCGATGCTTCAAGATCCGAAGGCAGGCCCCCGATGAGTGCGATCAGCGTCTCCACGCCGCCCGCCGACGCACCGATCGTGATGATGTCGTGTCCTTGCACAACAGGCCTCATGGAGAAAACGCGGTCGATGGAACAGGCACGCCCGGTCGCCGCTTCGCTCACGCCGCCGGGCGGACGACGTCAGCCATCGTGGTGAGCAGCGTGGCCATGCTGGCCGGCTTCTGGAGGACCGCGGCCGCCGAGAGCTGCTCCCCGGCCTTCCGCAGGTCCTCGGGCACGCACGCCGAGAAGATCACGATGGGCGGCCGCTCCGGGACCTTCTGAAGCCGCGCGACCAGCTCGGCCGTCGTGGCCCCCTTCACGTTCAGGTCGAGCACCGCCGCCCCGTAACGCCGCTCTGTCAGCGCGGCGATCGCCTTGTCCGCCGTACGAGCGGGCTCCACCTCGTAGTCGGCCATCCCGAGCATCTCCCGGAGCATCTCGCTCGACTCGATATCATCCTCGATCACGAGGATCTTGGTCCGCTTCCCCATGGTCCTTCTCCGCAGCCGCTCGAAGAAGCAGAGCAGCGCGATACCACCGCATCAATCGTGCGCACCTCGATTCGATATCAGGGGCAGCCTGATGGTGAAGGTGGCCCCCTTACCCTCCGCGCTGCGCACGAAGATCTGTCCTCCGTGCGCTTTGACGATCTCCTTGCAAATGAAGAGCCCGAGCCCCATGCCGCCAGACGAGCTGCTCTTGGGCCGCTCCACCTGGTAGAGGCTCGAGAACACGTGCGGCACGTCGGCCGTGGGGATCCCCGGGCCGTGGTCCTCCACGTCGAGCTCGGCGGCGCCGCCGACGCTCCGCAGGCGCACGTCGATACGGGGCGAGCCGTCGGCGTGCCGGAAGGCGTTGCTGAGCAGGTTCATCAGGACCTGCTCGAGGCGCGCGGGGTCGCCGTTCACCACCAGCGGCTCCGCCGCCGAGGGCAGATCGAGGTGGATCTGCGGGGTCGGAGCGAGCGTCTGGGCGCTCTCGGCGGCGCGCGCGACCAGCGGCACGAGCTCCACGGCCGAGAGGTCGAGCTTGAATTTCCCGGTCTGCATGCGGCTCGCGCTCTCGAGATCCTCGACCAGCCGCTCGAGCTGCGAGACCTGGGCGCGGGCGAGCGACGTGAAGCGGCCGAGGCGCGGATCGCCTTCCGCCGGGAGGAGGGCGCTCAGCATGTCGAGGTAGCCGCGCAGGGGCACGAGCGGCGTGCGCAGCTCGTGGCTCGCCATCGCCATGAAGCGCTCCTGCAGCCTCCGGATGCTCCGCTCCGTGATGTCGCGGATGACGATCACGCCCCGCTCGACCGCGTCTTGGGCGGGCGGGCCGTTCCCGCCGATGGGGTGGCCCGTGGCCTCGAACTGCCGCGTCGCCCCGCCGGAGCCGGGACAGCTGAACTCTATCTGAAAGCTCTCGCCGCGCGCGGCCCGCTGCTCGGGCGCCTCCTCGTGGAGCACCGGCCGGCCCTTCTCGTCGCGCACCGTGAGCCCGCCCGTGCCGAACGTCGCCTGGTAGGCGTCGTTCGTGAGCACCGGCCGCCCCGCGCCGTCGACCACGAGGAGCGCGTCGGCCATGCTGCGCAGGATCGCGGAGAGCCGCGCCCGCTCCGCCTCGATCCGCGCGGCGAGCTCCTCGATCTCGCGGCTCCGCGCCTCCAGATCGGCGTTCGTCGTGTTGAGCTCCTCGATCGTCGCCTGGAGCTCCTCGTTGACGGTCTCGAGCTCCTCGTTGGTCGCCTGGAACTCCTCGTTCAGCGTCTCCACCTCCTCCATGGAGGCTTGCGCCTCCTCGGTGGAGATCGTCAGCTCCTCGTTCGTGGTGCGGAGCTGCTCGTGCGCCGACGTGAGCTCCTCGTTGGCCCGGAGCAGCCGCCGGTTCCGATCCGTCAGCCGCTGGATCGTCGCCTGGTCCTGCCCGCGGGTGGCCTCCAGCCGCGAGAGCGCCGCGCCGAGCTCCTCGTTGTCGCGGCGCAGCTGCTCGCGCTCGGCGGCGAGCCGCTCCTCGACGCGCTCGCGCTCGGCCTTCACCGCCTCGAGCTCGGCCTGGAGCTGCGCCTCCCGGCCGACGATCTGCTCGACCTGCTTCCTCCGCCGCACGGCCTCGGTGACGTCCTCGACCACGATCAGCGCGATGTCGACCTTGCCCGGCATGAGCTCGGGGCGAGGCGCGTGGCAGGTGATCTGGATGTACGTCGGTTCGCCCGCTGGCGTCGGCTCGACGGCGACCTCGATCGGCGCCGGCGACTCGCGGCGGAGCGCGGCGTCGATGGCCTCGAGCAGCGGCCGGTGGGGGACGGACTGCGCGAGGTGCACGAGGTCCCGCCCGAGAGCGGTGCCGTGGATGCCGAGCAGGCGCCGCGCCGCGAAGTTGATCTCCCGGATCTCGTAGCCGCTGCCGACGAGGACGATCCCCACGCGGAGGCCCGAGAGCAGCACGTCGATGGACAGGCGGGCTTGCGGGCGCACCTTCGTGTCGTCGGGCACGGACACGACGGGGCTCCTGCCGCCGGGCGCGCCCCGGCGCGCCGCCGGAGCGGTGAACGCCGACGGGGGCACGAGGATGCGCTCGCCGCGGCGCACGTAGATCTTGTGGTGGATGTCGTCGGCGACGAAGTACTCGCTCAGCGGGCTCGTGGTCTCGGCCTTGCCGAGCACGAGGTAGCCGCCTTGCCGCAGCGAGAAGGCGAAGAGGTGGAGGGTGCGGCGCTGGAGGTCGCTCGTGAAGTAGATGAGCACGTTGCGGCACAGCACGAGATCGAGGTGCGGGAACGGCGCGCGCTGGCCGAGGTCGTGCTCGCCGAACACCGTGAGGTTGCGGATGCGCTTCGCCACCTGGTACTGGCCGTCGAGCGCGACGAAGTAGCGCTCGACGAGCTCGGGCGGCAGGTCCTCGACGGCGGCCGCCCCGTAGACGCCGCGGCGGGCGAAGGCGACGGCCTCGCTGTCGAGATCGGTCGAGAAGATGCGGACGTTGAAGCTGTCGAGCTCGTCGCCGAGCAGCTCGCTGACCAGGATGGCGATGGAGTACGCCTCCTCGCCGGTGGCGCACCCGGCCGACCATATCCGCAGCGATTTGTTGTCGTCGCGGGCGTGCGCGATGAGCGAGGGCAGGACCACGTCGCGGAGGCGCGCGAAGAGCTCCGGGTCGCGCATGAACTCGGTGACCTTGATGAGGAAGCTGTTGACCAGCCGCTGGTGCTCCTCGGGGTGCTCGGCGAGGTGGCGCACGTACCCGTCGATGGTCCCGGTATTCGTGGCCGCCATCCTGCGCCGGAGCCTGCGCAGGATGGTCGCCTGCTTGTACTTCTTGAAGTTGATCCCGCTCCGGTCGCGCACGAGGTCGAGGAGCGCCTGGAGCCGCTTGTCGTCATTGGGCGGGGGCTCGACGTACGATCCGGACAGCAGCTCGCCGAGGATGCCTCCGATGCGACCGAGGTCGGCCACGATATCGACCGTGGTGGGGGCCAGCGACTCGGGCATGCCCCGGAACCTCGCGGTGTCGGGGTTCTCGACGATGACCGTACCGCCGCACCTCTTGACGTGGCGCGCGCCGGCGGCGCCGTCGGAGCCGTTCCCGGTCAGGACGACGGCGATGAGGCTCTCGCCGTAGGTCTCCGCGGCGGTGCGGAAGAGCGTGTCGATGGACGGCTTCGGCCGCGCGCCGCCGTCGGGGAGGAGCCGGATCTCGTGGTCGGTGATCTCCGCGTCGCGGCCCGGGGGCATGACATAGATGACACCGTTCTCCAGCGGGGAGACCGCGGCGACGACGCGGACGGGCAGCGCGCTGCGGCGTCGCAGGACCTCGCCGAGGTGGCTCTGCCGCCTGGGGTCGAGGTGCTGGGCGATCACGACCGGGGCCGGGAACGGCGCCCGCAAGGCGGCGACGAGCGTGCTGAGGGCCTCGATGCCTCCGGCCGAGCAGCCGATCACGACGAGATGAGGTCTGGAGCGGGCTTCGGTCATGGAATTCGCGTGCCTTATACAATAGATGGGCCTGGCGTTGGAGGTACCTGCGGCAGGTTGGACAGACGTTCGCGAGAGCGCGAGGTCCAGCCTCGCGAGCTGCGTTGCGAGTCGGGCTCAGCGGCCGTTGCGTCTGCCTTGGAAAAAAGGGCGCGCTGCTCCTCAGGCATCGATGCGCGGGAGGGCGCGGGAGGGCGCGGGAGGAGGAGATCTCCGACCCTGCGACCATCTGCATCCCGATCCCGAAATCGTTTTCTGTTCCGTACAGCGATCGAAGTACCATGTGGCGAGCCATGGGGGCGCGCACGGTGAATCATCAGGGGACGCCCGGGGTCGTCTGGCTCGTTGGGAGGAGTCGCCGGCACGTCGGGAATGCGAGGCGCGCGCTGGCTCCTTACCACGACGTCGACACCTTCGCGGGCGGACGTGACGTGCTCGCCAGGCTCGCGCGCGGCATCCGGCCGACCATCATGGCCATCGACGGCCGGATGCCCCGCCGCGCGGCGGCCGCGATCGTCGCGAGCGTGCGCGAGGTGTGGGACAACGACGCGTTCCCCCTCCTGGTGATCTCAGAGACAGAGCGCGAGCAGGACATCGCGGGCTGGCTCGCCGCGGGAGTGAATGACTGCTTGACCAGGCCGTTCGGCGCCGTCGAGCTCGTCAGCCGGGTCTCTGCCTTGATGCGGCTACAGCGGCTCTATGAGCAGCTCGTGCGAGAGCGGATCGAGCGGGACGTCCAGGATACCTTGCGGCGGTTCCGGACGATCGCCGACGCGCTGCCGCACATCCTGTGGATGTGCCGCGGGGATGGAGCGGTCGAGTACTACAACAGCCGCTGGTCGAGCTACACCGGCGGCGGGGTCTCGCTCCTCCGCCTGGGATGGGCCCGCGTCTTGCACCCGGAGGACGTGCCGCGCTTCATGTCGCGGTGGGACGAGTGCCGGAGGACAGGCGAGGATTTCGACATCGAGGCCCGGCTGCGGCGGCATGACGGCGCCTACCGGTGGCACCTCCACCGGGCGCGAGCGATCCGCTATGCTGGTGCACGCGCGATCACCAGGTGGATCGGGACGTGTACCGACGTCGACGACCTGAAGCGCGCCGAGGCCGAGGCGGCGGCGCTCGTCGGCGGCGCCCCTCTCGGGATCGGGCTCCTGGATCGCGACCTGCGCTGGCGGCGGGTCAACGAGGCGCTCGCCGCGATGAGCGGGCTTCCGCGCGAGGCGCTCGTCGGGCGAGGGGTGGAGGAGGTCGCTCCCGAGCTCCAGGCCGTCCTGGAGCCTCTCTGCCGCGCCGTCCTTTCGTCCGGCGAGCCGCTCGTCAACCACGAGATCGCGGGCGGGACGCCGGCGGCGCCGCACGCCGAGCGCCATTATCTCGTCAATGGGTACCCCGTGCGTATCGGCGACGAGATCATCGGGCTCGCGGCCTTGATCCTGGACATCACGGAGCGCAAGCGGGCCGAACGCCGCGCCGAGGAGGCCAGTCGGCTCAAGGACGAGTTCCTGGCGACGATGAGCCACGAGCTGCGCACGCCGCTCAATGCGATCCTGGGCTGGGCGACGATGATGTCGAGGGGCTTGGTGCCCGAGGGGCGCCGGGCGCACGCGATCGCGGTCATCGAGCGCAACGCCCGGGCCCAGGCGCAGCTCATCGAGGATCTGCTCGACATCTCGCGGATCACCAGCGGCGAGCTCCGGCTCGAGACGACCCCGGTCGCGCCGCTGTCCATCGTCGAATCCTCGCTCGATGTGGTGCAGCCGGCGGCCGAGGCCAAGAAGATCCGGCTCGAGCGCGCCCTCGATCGCCGCGCGCTCACGGTGATGGCGGACCCTGACCGGCTGCGGCAGATCGTCTTGAATCTGCTCACCAACGCGGTGAAGTTCACGCGCGAAGGGGGGGAGATCCGGACCAGCCTGCGGCGCGCCGGCCGGTCCGTGGAGATCGCGGTGGAGGACAACGGGCAGGGTATTTCCCGAGACTTTCTCCCGTACGTCTTCGAGCGTTTCCGGCAGGCCGACGCGAGCACGACCCGCGAGCACGGCGGCCTGGGCCTGGGTCTCGCGATCGCGCGGCACCTCGTGGAGCTGCACGGCGGGACGATCGAGGCGCGGAGCGAGGGGGAAGGGCGGGGGGCGACGTTCCTCGTCCGGCTCCCGCTCGTCGCGTCGCGCCTCGACGAGCAGGGCGCGCGGCCCGCGGAGCCTTCGCGCGAGCCGCCCCCGACGGTTGTCCGGGCGGATCTCGCCGGGCTCAGGGTCGTTGTCGTGGAGGACGACGTGGACGCGTGCGAGATGCTCGGCTCGGCGCTCGCGCAATGCCGGGCTCATGTCGAGCTCGCCGTGGGCGCGGCCCAGGGGCTCGAGCTGGTCCGGCGCCTCCGGCCGGACCTCCTCCTGGCGGACATCGCCATGCCCGGCGAGGACGGGTATGCGCTGATTCGCAGCGTCCGTGCGCTTTCCCCGGAGGACGGCGGAAAGACCGCCGCCATCGCGGTGACCGCCTGTGCGGGCGAGGAGGACCGCGCGCGCGCCCTCGGCGCCGGGTTTGACCTCCACGTGGCCAAGCCGGTGGACCTCTCCCAGCTCCTCGCCCTCGTCGGCCGCATCGCCGTGCGGGCTCAGATGTTGGAGGAGCGGTGATCGGATGGGGACGCCGGAGGGCTGAAAGCGTCCCTCTCTGGCGCTTCGGCGAGGCGATGCCCGCTCTGTAACGCATGTACCAGAGACGGGCGAAAGCCGCTCTGGAACAACGACGATGAGGCAGCCCTTGACCTCAGAGCTGCCTCATCGTCGTTGTTCTAGGCTAGCCGCGTTACCCGCGGCTTTCGGCCGGCACGCGAGGGCGGACGGGGTCGGCTGTTCTCCCGAGCGCGTACGGGCAGCGCCTTCCCCGCGGCGCAGGGGGCAACTATCCTCAGGCGCGTGCCCGTGGCGAGCGACGATTGGGAGTGGGCGGCGGCCCTGGCGAGGCGGGTAACGGTGGGCATCGTGACAGCCCTGCCAGAGGAGCGCGTCGCGATGCTCGCGATGTTCGACCGGACGGTCTCCTGGTCCTTCCCGGGCCGTGGCGCCGGGCTCGTCTACGATCTCGGGGAGCTGCCCGCCGATGGCGGAGGGCGCCATGTCGTCGCCGTCGCTATCGCCGACATGGGCACCAACATTGCTGCCGCACGCGGAACGCTGCTCCTCCAGCACTTCCCTGGGGTCGAAGCGATCATCATGGTCGGGATCGCCGGCGGCGTGCCGAACCCCGACGACCCCGACGAGCACGTGCGGCTTGGCGATGTGGTGGTCTCGGATCGGCGAGGGGTGATCCAGTACGATTTCCTGAAGAAGACGCGCGCGGCGAGGGAGGTGCGGGCCTCTCCCCGGCCACCGCATGCGCGTCTCCTGGAGGCTGTGCGGCTCTTGGAATCGGATGCGCTGGCTGGGAACAAGCCCTGGGAGGCGCACGTATGGCTGGCGGCGAAGCTCGAAGGAGCCGCGCGGCCCGCGGCGGCGCGCGACGTGCTGCTGACCTCCCGGGAGCCGTTCGTTCCGGTGAAGCACCCGGTGGACGGGAAGCGATCCGCGGGGCAGCCGCGCATCTTCACGGGGGCCATCGCGTCGGCGAACGTGCTGCTGAAGGATCCGGTCTGGCGTGATCGGCTGCGCGACGCGCACAGGGTGAAGGCGGTCGAGATGGAGGCATCCGGGATCGCGGATGCGACGTGGGTGCACGGGGTGGGGTATCTGGTGGTACGGGGGATCTGCGATTACTGCGACAGGAACAAGAACGACGATTGGCACATGTACGCGGCGGTCGTAGCTGCGGCCTATGTGCGGGCCGTCCTGGGGAGGATGGCGAGCTGGGAGAGGGGAGACCCTGGGCCGTGGAAGCGCGTGCCCCGACGATCGAGCAGCCTGCGGACGAGAAGAGCCCAGGCTCAGCTCAGCGAGGACGTGACCGCACCGCGCGCTCGCGGGCCCGCCTTACCGGCGATCGAGCACTTCGTCGGCCGGACTCTTCAAGTCGAAGAGCTGGCGCATGCCCTGCTCGGCGATCCAGCCGCGCGGATCATCGTGCTTGGCGCCGGCGGGATCGGGAAGACGACGCTCACGCTGGCGGCGCTCCATCGGCGCGAGGTCGAGGAGCGTTACGGCACGCGGCGGTGGTTCGTCCGGCTCGACGCGGCGTACACGGCGGACGACGCGGCGAGGAGCATCCGCGAGGTGCTAGGTGTGTCGTCGAGCGGCGATGCGCTGGCAGAGGCGACGGCCGCCCTCGCGAACGCGCCCGGCGTGCTCGTGCTCGATAACCTGGAGACACCCTGGGAGCGAGAGCTGGTGGCCACCGAAGCGCTCCTCGGTGCGCTCGCTCAAATTCCAAGCCTTCGAATCGTCGCTTCAGCGCGAGGCGGGCACAAGCCGGCGGGGGTGGCATGGAGCAAGGCCATCCAGCTCGCGCCGTTCTCGTTGAACACGGCAGAGGTGCTGTTCGGCGCCATCGCGTCCGAGCACGCGGGTGATGCGCGCGTGCGGCCGCTGCTCGCCAAGCTCGGCGGAGTGCCGCTCGCCATCGTGCTGCTGGCGCGCGCCGCGGAGGGGGACGATCTCGACAACCTCGCCGCGGACTTGCGGGCGCGGCGGACGGCGTTGCTCGAGCGGCGTCAAGCGACGCCGGATCGGCTATCGAGCTGGGCAGCGTCGGTAGAGCTATCGCTCGCGTCGAGGCGGATGACGCCTGGAGCGCGTCGGCTCGGCGCGCTGCTGGCGGCGTTGCCGGGAGGGATTGCGGTGACGGATCTGGAGGTCGTGTTCGCGGGGGGGCGCGACGCTGCGCGGGTGCTCTCGCAGGTGGGGCTCGCGTTCTTCGAGGGAGGGCGGCTGCAGATGCTGGCGCCGATTCGGGAGCACATGCGCCTCGTGCATCGGGCGGCGGCTGAGGATCTCGATGGAGCGATCGCCCATTACGGAAAGCTCGCGCGGCAGCTGGCGTCGAAGACCGGCAAGGATCCGGCTGCGGCGGAGCTGGCGCGGCTCGCCGCAGAGGCGCCGAACATGCGCGCGATGAGCGATGCAGCCGCAGATAAAGGGAACTGCGAGATGGCCTGGGAAGAGCTTATGTTATGCATACAAGGGATCGAGTTTAATCTGGCAGATGTTCAGGGTGCGCAGCGCGAGTTGGTAGCCATCCGCAGTTACGAGGAGATGATTTGGAGCTTTAGGCTCTTGGGGAGTCAGAGCGCTGAGCGCCGAGCCGCGTGCGCTGGGTACGAGGCCGCCTATCTCTTGAAGATCGGCGATATTGAGCTTGCGAGGTCGGAGGTCGAGAAGGCGTACGATCGATATCAAGAGGCCATGCAGATCTATAAACAGGTGAACGACGTCTTCGGCGAAGCGCGCGCGATCGCGAGACAGAAGCTGGCGAAGCAGGCTGCAACGCGTCACTCGGGCCGACCGAAGTGACGCTGGTCGTTGTGCGCTCGAGGAGCCGATGCGGGTCGCGCAGAAGCGCATGGTGCGAGCGTATGAGGCGGCCATGAACGCGGACGGCGCCGGCCGCCCCGACGCGGAGGAGACGGACGGACCCTTGGGAGGGCGTCGAGCGTCCGCCCGGCCCGCGGGCAGGCGCCGCCCGCGCCCGGCGGCGTCGCCCCGGCGAGCGCTGCGCGGGGTCACCAGCAGTCCACGTGGACGTCCGCGCCGCGCGCCTCGAGCGCGCTGATGTTGCTCGCCTGGGCGGCGCAGTCGATCGGGTTCTGGTAGAGCTCCACGGAGCATCCTTTGCCGATGCTCTGGTTGGCGGCGAGGGGCGACAGGTCGGATATCGAGTTGTCCGAGATGTCGCCGATCCCCGCGTGGGTCGCGTGGAGCTCGGTCAGCTTCGACAGGCCGGACAGCGGCGCGAGCGTCGAGATGGTCAGGTCGCTCAGGCCCAGCGCCTCGAGCTCGACAAGCGAGCCGATGTCGCTGATCGGGTTCAGGGCGAGCGCGAGGAAGCGCAGGTTCGCCAGCGAGCCGAGGGCGGTGACGTCCGAGATGGCGTTGGACTCGAGGTTCAGCGCCTCGAGCTGGACGAGCGAGGACAGGGGCGCGACGTCCGCGATGGAGTTCCAGCCCATGTCCAGGAAGCGCAGCTCCGCGAGCGAGGACAGCGGCGTGAGGAGCGCGGCTCTCCTAGCACGGAGATGCAAGAGATGTCTGACGCCGTCGCGCTCGGAGGGGCGGCTCTTTCTGAGCGTCTACCTGCGCAGGAGCGTGGGTTTGGCTGGATCTCGCACCGGGGCACGCGCGTGTTTCGGCGCGCCCGCGACGAGAGTATGCGCATGCCGCATGCGGCAATTTTCCTTCGACTGCCTCCTCCTCGTCGGCTTGCTGGCAGCCGCCGGCTGCTCCTCCAACGCGGACACCGATTCCCCCGCACACGCGGCCAGCGGCGGCGCGGGCGGCGGCGGCGCGGGCGGCTCGGCGCCCGCCATCCCCTTCCCGGGCGAGGTCCGCCGTTACGACTACACGTTCGACCTCGCGACGGCGCGCGCCACCTCGCGCGTCTCGGTGCACGTCCTGCCGTCCGGAGGCAATTGCTTCGACGTGGCCTGTCGTGCGCAGGCCGTCGACGAGCCGCGATGGGACGGCGCGCCCGCGGCGAACGCGACGCTCGCGGACGGCGCGCTGCGCCTCTGCGGGGCGGACGCCGCGCCCGGCGCGTCGATCGAGCTCGGGGCGTCTACCGTGATCGCCGAGGCGACGGACTTCGGCCTGGATGTCGGCTTCTCGCGCCGGTTCGACCAGGCCGGCGGCGAGTTCACCTATCTGCTCAGCTGGGTCGGCGGCTGCGACCGGTTCGGCCCCTGCGACAACGACCCTTCCCGGCTCGCCGAGTTCCACTTCGAGGTGACCCACCCGGAGGGGACCGTCGTGCTCTGTCCCGGCAGGCTCACCGCTGGCGCGGGCGTGACCCGCTGCGACCTCAGCGGGACCCTCGCGCCGACGTACTCGGGCTTCGCGCTCGCGGCCGACCCGCTGTGGCAGCGGCGGCCGTTCACGAGCGCGGGCGGCGTCGACCTCGTCTTCTATGAGGTGCCCGGCGGCGAGCTCGCCGCTTCGCTCGACGCCGCGAGCGTGGGCGAGTTCCTGGCCTGGATCACCGACCTGCTCGGCCCGTTCCCCTATGGCGACGAGCTCCGCGTGGCCGGGGCGCCGACCCAGTGGGCCGGCTTCGAGCATCCCGCGAACATCCTGCTGGATGAAGAGCTCCCGCACCTCGTCAGCAGCTATGCGGACGTCGTGATGCACGTGCTCATGCACGAGATCGCGCACCAGTGGGCTGGCAACCGGACCACGCTCGCCTCGGCCGCCGATTTCGTCTGGAAGGAGGCGACCGCCGAGTACCTGGCGTACGTCTTCGAGGACGAGCGGCGGCCGCCGGGCGAGGCCGCCGCCACGCGGAGCTACTGGGACTTCATCTCGCTCTTTGCGGCCCATCATCCGCGCCCGACCGAGGACCCGACGCCCCCGGTGCATACGTTCTACGGCGATGTCTATGGCCCCGGCCCGATGGTGCTTTACCTGCAGCTCGAGTCGTTGCTGGGCCGGGCGGCGGTGCTCGAGGGCATCCAGGGGTTCCTCTCCACGCCCGGCGCGCGCAGCGTCATGGAGCTCAAGTCCGCGCTCGAGCGGGCCTCGTCGAGCGACCTCGGCGCCTATTTCGACGCGTGGGTGTTCGGCCAGGGCGCGCCGGAGTGGCCCAGCTTCGCCGTCCAGGTGGAGCAGCAGGACGATCGCGCGACCGTGACCGTGACCCAGGAGAGCGCGCGAGGCGTCCTCTACGGCTGCGCCGTCGAGGTGGAGATCGCCGGCGAGAGCGGCGCCGCGCGGGTCGTCGTCGACTTTGGCCTCGCGCCCTCGTCGCCGAGCGCGAGCGCGCAGATCCCGTTCACGGAGCCCGTCACCCGCGTCACTGTGGATCCCGATCACCGCCTGATCGACCGGGATCTCTCCGCAGCGCGAACCGCGCCGCCCGCGGCCAGGCCGCCCGTCTGGATCTTCTGACGACGGCCGGTCCGGGCGCGATCCGGGAGGGCGGGCCCTGACATCGCCCTGTGGCAGGCCGTCACCCGTCCTCCGCGTCCGGACGCGTCCGTGGTGCGCTCGGCGCGATCGGCAGCAGCCTACCTCGGCTGGGAGATCACCGCACGCGCCGCTGGACCCTTTCGCTGCAGCGCATTCCGGCTGTCTCTGGTGTGCTAGAGCTCATCTGCATGACCCATGCACGTTGATTACATGCCCTCTGAGATGACCGGCTTCGCCGCCGGCATCGGGATGATGGCGGCCCCGGGGCGGGGCCGGCCGCTGGTCGAGGATCTCGATGAGCTCCGTCATCTCCATGGGCAGCGTCCGCACGTCGTAGGTGATGCCGGCCTGCCATGGCGACGAACGTGTACGCCTCGCCCAGCTCGGGCAGGTCCGCCTCTGTCACGCGGGACTGCGCGCAGATCGTGGTAGCCGTAGGCCGTCTCCCGGTCACGGGGGCGGATGAAGGCGGCCTCGCTTTCTTGCGAAATCAGCAAGGCGGTCCGCGCGCTGCCGGACCCGACTGTTGGAGAGGCCTGTGAAATCGATCACTGAATGAGCATCGTCGCCGTCGACCGGCTCTCCAAAAGCGGCAGCATCAGTGGAGCTGCACTCCTCCACTGTCACGCTCCATGAACCGGCGGACTTGAGACCCTTTTGCTCCGTGTGCCGCTTGTAGGCGACCTCCGCGGTTGCGAGAGAATTTCGCGACACCGAAAGGTACCCCTCGTCCTTTTGGGTGGGCGCAAACGCCTGGCTTGATGGACGTCCGTCCTCGGAGACCCAGTTGGGATGGACCTGCCGGTGCAGCAACTCCGACGAATCGGTCAAGCGTTTGCTCGGATCAGGGCTCATACAGTTCAGCTGGCGGGTGGACAGAAGCTAGCAACAAACCGTGCAAACGTCTCAGCGGCATTGGCGCTCGATAGCTGGATTTCTTCCTCGGACCCAGCTTGGCTGCGGAGATGCGTCGCATGAAGCTCCACCCGCTCACCTAACGGATCAAACACCGCACCAACCTCCCAATCGGGAAGTGACCACTCGGCGCTCACGCCAGCGTCTGGCGTTGGATAAACGTGCGGGCGCGGCAGATCTGCCCCATCCAGCACCGCGTGAAGGAAAAGCCGCACCCGCTCGAGTCCCTCGGGCGTTGGCGCTGGCGATTCTGGTTCGTACCACCCGGGCTCAAGCACCTGTAACCTTGCGAATTGCTGGTCAATCGATGCAGGCGACCATGTGTCCTCCTCGTCGTCGAGGAGGGCTAGATCATCGACCCGGATCACACGCTCAAGGCGGTCGTGGCGATCGTATACTCCCCAGCCGATGACCCTGACGCGCTTGCTTCGAGACGGAAGATACTCGCTGACCGCGCGTGATGCACAGCGGACTTCGATCTCGCGACCTTCATCGAGACGTACGTTGAGCACTTCGCGATCGATGTGCCCGCCTCGAAGCTCTCCGGTGATTTCTACGTTATCCTCGTACCCGGCCTCCGTCCGAAGAACGAGCCACTTGCGTACCTCTCGGTCGAAGCGAGGTCCCGAAGGTCGATTAGGGGCGCGGAATTCGACTGACTCATTGCCGCGTAGGCCGCGGCCAATCTGGTTGAATCTGGGCAGCAACGCTTCAGGGAAGTCGTGTGGAATGGGTCGTTTGGAAGCGGCCGCTGCGATGACCTCGTCGATGAGGTCGCGAGCTTCAACGAACAGATCTGCCGTCGCACCGAACAGCGGCCGCACACCTACCCGCGACGCCGGAGGCACCCGCTCCAGCACCGGGATGGCGCTCCCCTCGTCGATCCGACGCAACACGAGTTCAAAGGAGTTCGCGAAACCCTTGGGTACGCGCTTTCGCTTCGGAGAGCGAACGCGGAACAGGTGGCGAGCGACGTCAGCGACGAGGTCTCGGTAGGCGGCCAGGTCCGGCAATACGTCAAGCGGAACCTCGTGGTTCTCGAACCGCGCCCCGCGGAAGATGGGGGACATGAAGGGGATGCGTTCGGCGGACATGGCGGCCTGGGGGCGCGAATCTAGCGCAAGCTGGCGATGCGTCGCCAGAGCGAAGCTAGCGCAAGCTGGCGATGCGTCGCCAGAGCGATCACGACCGGGGGCGGCGTCGGTGCACGCCGCGGTCGGCGGCGCCTCACGCCCCGAGCCTGAACGCCAGCCCAGCCGGTCGAATGAGCTCGGTCTGTCGCTCGCTTGGGAGCCCAGCCGCCACGTCGGGGCTCCCTAGGTTTAGCGCTCCGTGCCTTTACGCCGCGGCCGGAAGAACGTGGCGGCCGGTCGGATCGCCCACGTTGAAGGTGAGGCCGAGCAGCCCGGATCGCTCGCGCGGCCGGCCTAGGTCATAAGCCGGATCACGTAGGCTCTAGTCTGGAAGCGGATGCCGCCCGCCCGCCGTGCGAGGCCGAGCAGAGGCGCGCGAGCACGCCTAGGCGAGAGGCGAGCGGGATGCGCACGGCAGCGCCATCAGCCGCCGTCTGGAGCCGGTACCAGGCGGCGGAGCCGCCCGTGCGGTGCGCGCTTCATCACCCTCGGCGCCACCTCCACGTCGTCGCGGTCGTGCCGCGGGATGCCGGTGAGCGTCGCGCGGACGACCCCCGCTCTCGGCAAGGATCGCTTGCATCTTCAGCCTCTTCCTGGGATGTCGCGCGGCAGGCGGGCTCTTCGCTTGGGGTAGCCGAGCATTCCCTTCCGGACCGAAAGCGGTGCGGTCGGCGTAGCCGAGCATCCCCCCTCCCGAACCGGAAGCGGTACGGTCCGGATAGCTGAGCATCCCTCCGGAACTGGAAGCGGTGCGGTCCAGGTAGCTGAGCATCCCTCCGGAACCGGAAGCGGTGCGGTCCAGATAGCTGAGCATCCCCTCCGGAACCGGAAGCGGTGCGGTCGGGGTAGCCGAGCGGTAGTGCTGCACTTTGGATCTGAGTGCTGCACTTTGACTCCGGACTCGCCGTGACGGGCTAAGTTCGGCCGGAAGTAGTGCAGCCCGCGAGCGTTGGCGCGCTCCGGGCTGCGTGGCCGAACCCCGTAGCACCGAGGTCCGACGATGCAGTTGTACCTGATCCCACCCGACGGTGGGCAAGGCGGACGTGTACCTACACGCCGCGGTCCCCGATCCACGTCCTTGACCGAGGTGGAGGCGATGCGCCTCCGTGCCGCCCTGCGCAACCTGCGCGGGCTGTTCGGCAGCTGGCCATGCCTGGCTGCCGCCATGGGCGTCCCGAAGACGACCATCACCAACTTCGTGTACGGCTCGCATCCGAACACGACGCACGGCCTCGCCGCGAAGGCAGCGCGTGCCGCTGGCGTGCCCGTGGACCGCCTCCTGGGGGCTCCCACGGCGGCCGACCGCTGCACCCACTGCGGGAGGAGCGGATGAAGCTCCGGCGGAAGGGGGCGAAGAGCCAGCCGACCGCACGACATCGCCGGAAGCGGCCGAGCATCGAGGCGCTCCTCGCAGAGCGCGGCGTCATCGTCGCCGTGCTCATCTCCAGCGGCGTGCCGCAGCGCGACCGCGACGACGTCGCGCAGGACATCCTGCTCGGCGCGTGGCGCTCCGTGAAGCGCGGCATGTACCGGCCCGACCCCGCGCAGGACGCCCGCAAGGCGCTCCGCGCGTGGCTCTACGGCATCGCGTGGCGCAAGACCGGGCACTACCTCGGCAGCGCGTGGGTACGGCGGGCAGTGCTTCATGCGCAACCCCTCGGCAGGCTCCGCGAACCCGTCGGCATCGACCTCCACGCCCAGATCGAGGCGCGCGAGGTCCTGGAGGCGCTGGCCGACCTACCCGACTGGCAACGCGAGGCGCTGCTCTCGGTGGACGACCCGGAGAGCCTCGTTGCGTACGCCCGGCGGCGCGGGATGAAGCCGGGCACCGCGGCGTCCCGGCTCCGCATCGCCCGCGAGGCGCTGGCTCTGCGGCTGAGGAGGCGCCGATGAGTGACCGCGAGACGCGCCGCGTGCTGACCCTGGACGACCTCTGCTTCATCGCCCAGCGGGCGCGCGCCCTTGAGCCCTACGCGGGCGGCATCTGGGAGCGCGATCAGATCTGGGCGTCCGTGCTCGCCGCCCAGATGGAGGCGAGAACCCGCGCCGAGCGCGAGGCCGTCGCGGAGGCGCGCGGCGCCCTTCAGATCCTCGACGCCATCGAGCGGCACTTCGTGCGGAAGGTGAATCGATGAAGTTCCGCGATCCGAAGCGTCGCGTGAGCCTCACGCTACCCGCCCGACCGGTCACGCGCTGCGTCTCGCCCGCAGACATCGAGCGCTACCTGAGCGCGCGCGGCTACCGCGCGTTCCACGTCGTCATACCCGTCCGGCCATGGCGCGTCGCCGTGCTGTGGTTCCCGCCCATCGGGCCGGACGGGCACAACCGGCCGAGCTACCACGACCGCTACGTGGAGGGGCCGCAGGTCAGCGCCCATCGCCTGGAGGACGCCATCGAGACCATCGCCCGCATCGAGGGCCGCGCCCCCGGCGAAGTCCTGCGCGAGATCGCCGTCATGGCGCAGATGGCCGACGAGTAGCCCGCCGCGCCCCGCCTTCATCGCGCCCACCTCTCCCTCATCCAGCCACAGTCGCATCCTGAACGTCTGCCGCTGTACGGGCGGCGAGTTACGACCCCTCACCGAGGGTTGTATCTGTACGGGCTGGCGGAGGCGAAGATGACCAAGTTTCAGGAACTCAACAAGCTTATCGAGGATTCTCACGCTGCGCGACAGCTTCAACAGTCCAAGGAAATCGAGGTTCTTAGCGCATTGATAAACGGGTTCGGTCGCTTCATGGAGTGCCCAGAGGGCCGCTACGTTAGGCTGCCGATGAAGGCCGACAAGGATATTGGCGAATCCGCGGTGTCCCAGTACGCGATACGCGACAAAAAGTGGCGCATCGTGGGCGCGTTCAAGCTCGCGCTCGACGATCTGATCCTTGAAATCAACATGTACGTAAGAAAGACCGATGCGGGGTTTGAGGCCGCATGCTTCGGCGCAACCGCGGTAATAGACCCGGACAACTCCCACACAAGCGTCGCCTTTTACGAGAGCATCCTCGTAAAGCTCAAGGAACACGTGCGGAAGCGCATACTTGGACAGGCGGCAGTCGACGCAGCTTCTGGCGACGACACGCGGAGCGATGTTGTGTCTGCGGCGTGACGTGTGACTATTCGCCATCGCTCTCGCATGGTCGGTGTTTGACCGAATGGCCGCTTGGCCATTCGTATCCAAGAAGCTCGCCTTGTTCACCTAATATTGGCACCGCGTCACGCGGCCGTGAGCGCAGCAGTCTTCGGCCGCGTGGCGCGAGGTCGCTCACGAGCGTCAGCCACCCACGACCGTTCGGCAGCCGACGCCGCGTCACTGCGCACCCCAACGCGCCGGACCACTGAACACCTGTCTCTGAACAGGCGCCGAGTTACATCTTTTTCGTGCTTGTCGTACAGCCGTACCCTCACGGAGGACACGGATGAGTTTCGACGACTTGAAGAAGAAGCACATGGCCCGGATTGAGCAGCAGCGGCGCAGCAGCAAGGCTGCGGACCTCACCCAGGAAGAGTACGACAGGTTCGAGGCCGCTCTACCTGCGCTAACCGCTGAAGTGCTCGGCCCAGAGTTCGAGGAGGCTGAGCGCACACTGAACGAGATGGAACTCGATGCGCGGCTAGCCAAGGATGCGTTCATCACAAACCTCGCTGGGACGGCACACGTCCGGGTGTCTGGCACATCCAAGTGCCTGTTTGATCTCTCGTTTGTACTGCCTCCTCCGAAGGACAAGCAGAAGCCTCATTACGACCTGCGAGT
This sequence comes from Sorangium cellulosum So0157-2, assembly GCF_000418325.1. GTDB lineage: Bacteria > Myxococcota_A > Polyangia > Polyangiales > Polyangiaceae > Sorangium > Sorangium cellulosum_D. Next base: position 7,571,161 of record NC_021658.1, on the reverse strand, counting down.
TTCGGTACTCGCGATCGTTCCGCCCGGCAAGGCGGTCTTGGAGATTCACGCGACCAACACCGAGATCGGCGCCAAGGCCGACATGTACACGAAGAGGGCATCATTGGCGCTTCAGGATATATCTAGGACACGTGTTCATGAGGAGTTGTTCCAGACCATGGATGCGCTTCTGGAAGATTGACGTACACACGTGTCGTAAGCCGCCGCTCATGCACGAATGTGGACACGCTGCACCAGTGGGTGCCCACAAGTAAGACCGTGTCGATTCCATCGCGGTCCGGTATCACATTGATACTCACGCCACGGATGTCGCGGAACCACACCTTGCGAGTGCGCAAGGTGGACATGGTTGCGCTAACAACCATCCGATGCTCGTGCGGCGACCACGACTCGACGGTCATCGCTCCACCGCCGCGCAACGAGCACCGTCGGCTATGACATCTGCTGTCCTAGCGCCCCCTCTTCCGCGCGATTCCGAGCGGTTTTCCTCGGCAAAAACGCTATAATCAGAGGACCTTAGACGAAAACGCCCCGCCTCCGGTTGCGACCCGAAGGCAGGGCGGCAGAAGCCGAGCGGTGCGACCCGTCCGACGTCCTGGCAGACCGGATCGTGGGCCCTCCGCCGGAGAAAGGCAAGGGTCCCGTGGCGAACGTGCTCCCGGCGGAGAAGCGCGTCCGCGTTCTGGCTGCCCTGCTGGATGGCAACAGCATCCGGGCGGTCGAGCGCATGACCGAGGTCAACCACCGCACCATCACGCGCCTCCTGCTGGCGCTGGGTGCCGGCGCGGTGCGCCTCCACGACCGCATCGTGCGAGACGTGCAGTGCAGCTTGGTCCAGGTCGACGAGATCTGGTCCTTCGTCCAGAAGAAGCAGTCCCGCGTCACCGAGGCCGACCCGCCCGACGTCGGCGAGGCGTACACCTTCGTCGCCATCGACGCGACGAGCCGCATGGTCATCTCCTGGCGTGTCGGCAAGCGCGACCAGGCGACCACGGACGCCTTCATCGCCGACCTGCGCGCCCGCATGCTGGTCATGCCGCAGCTGACCAGCGACGGCTTCGCACCGTACATCCCCGCCGTCGGCGCGTCCTTCGGGACGAGCATCGACTACATGCAGACCGTGAAGAACTACCACTCCGGCAGCCGTGGCCGGCGCGACGACCACAGATACGAGCCGCCCCGCGACCCGTTCATTACGAAGTCCGTGGTCTACGGCGCGCCCGACCCGGCCAAGGCGTCCACGGCCTACGTGGAGCGCCTGAACGGCTCCACGCGCCACACCAACGGCCGCATGCGTCGACTCTGCCTGGCCTTCTCGAAGAAGGCCGACCACCACCGCGCCGCCGTGGCGCTCAACTACGTGGCGTACAACCTGACGCGCGTCGTGCGCACGCTGCGCGTCACGCCCGCCATGCAGGCCGGCATCACCGACCACGTGTGGACGCTGGACGAGCTCCTGGAGACGCTCCTGGCCGAGGAGGAGGCCGCCGCTCCCGAGGCGAAGCCGCTCACTCATCGCGAGCCCTCCGCGCCGGCACGGGCGCTCCCCAACAACCGGGGCTTCCTGCGCCTCGTGACCGAGCCGACGCCCGCATCGAAGCAGCGCCGCAAGAGCGAGCCACCGCCGCCGGCATCCCCGGTCCAGGTCGTTCCTCCGCCTCCTCCCGAGCCGCCTCGCAGCCCGGTCCAGCTGTCCCTGTTCGACCCCCCGGAGGGGTCGTGAGTGCTGCACTTCGCTTCCGCAGAGTGCTGTACTTTGAGCGCGAGTGCTGTACTTCGGAGCAAAGTGCAGCACCACCCGCCGAGCATTCCTCCCCGGACCGGAAGCGGTGCGATCGGGGTAGTCGAGTGTTCCCTCCCGGACCGGAAGCGGTGCGATCGGGGTAGCCGAGCATTCCCGACCGGACCGGAAGCGGTGCGGTCGGGGTAGCCGAGCATTCCTCCCCGGACCGGAAGCGGTGCGATCGGGGTAGTCGAGTGTTCCCTCCCGGACCGGAAGCAGTGCGATCGGGATAGCTGAGCAATCCCTCCCGGACCGGAAGCGGCGCGCTCGGGATAGCCGAGCATTCCCTCCCGGACCGGAACCGGTCCCCGGGCATAGCTGGGCTACCCTCCGGGACCGGAAACGGTCCCGCCTCGGCACCTGCGCTGCCCATCCGCAAGATCCCGACGCCCGGCGGCCAGTCGTCGCATTCTTGCCTGCTCCGTTGACGCATAGCGACAGGTGCTTACCCCTGGCCGGCACGTCCGGTACGCACCGGGCGCTCACATCGCGTCCAGCGCCGGGGGGCAGGGAGCATGGCGTTCGTGTCCCTCCGCCGTCCGGCGAGGGACATCAACGAGAGGTGTTCCCCTCATGGCCAAAAGTTCCACTCCGGTGACCAAGAAGAAGCCCGCTCCCAGGAAGCCCGCGGCCCCGCCGCAGGCGGCGGCCGCGTTCGACAGGGCGCTCCCCGAGATCGAGGCGCTGAGCCCGGACCAGCTCATCGCCATCAAGCTCGATATCCCCCGCGCCGTCGCCCAGGTGCTCGGCGTGCTCCCCGGCCTCCTCGCGCTGCGCCCCGCCATCGCGGAAGCGCTGCCCAAGCACGAGTTCGCGCTGCTCGACCGGCTCGAGACCTACGCGCTCGCCGCCTGGTATGCGCACCTCCTGTGGCTGTCCACCGGAGCCGCCGAGAGCGAGCTGAAGCCGCTCCTCGCCGAGGCGGTCCCGCTGCGCGAGAACCTGCTCGGCGACGCCGAGGCGCTCGCCCGCCGCGGCCTGCTCGACGCGGACGCGGTCGCGGAGATCCGCGCAGGGCAGGGACACATCGATACGGCGAACGACCTCGTCGCGCTCTCGGCGCTGTTCGGCGGGAGCTGGCCCGAGATCTCCCGCAAGACGGCGGCGACCGAGGCGGAGGTGAAGCGCGCCGGCGAGATCGGGCCGCAGCTGCTCGCCGCCCTCGGCATCAGGGAGCACGGCAAGGGACCCGGGCCGACCGAGGCCGCGGACCACCGGGCGCGCGCGTTCGCGCTGCTCGTTCATGCCTACGACCAGATCCGCCGCGCCGTCGCTTACCTGCGATGGAACGAGGGGGACGCCGCGACGATCGCGCCGTCGATCTACAAGAGCCGCGGCGGCCGCGCGACAGGGGCGAGCGACGTGGCGCCCGAGCCCGACGATGCCGAGGACGCCCCCGCGCCGACCGGCCCCGGCGCGCCCCCGCCGGCCGCCGGCACAGCGCCCGTCGCCGTACCGCCGGGCCCGGGGCCGCAAGCGCCGCCGGGGCCGGTGTCCGCCGTCGCGCCGGCCTCCGGCTAGCCGCGCGCATTGGAAACACCGTCGGGCATCGCTGACGCATCCACCGGCGCCGGCCGCGCCGGAGCCCGTATCCAGGTCACAGCGCCCGGTAAAGACGGCCCTTGCCGCTTGCGAACCTCTCGCTTCGATACGATCATGGCGCAAGAGAGGGCCCGTCAGGCACCGCGAGCATGGGCATCCTGAGCATCGAGCAGATCGACGCCGTGCACGAGGCGCTGGTGTCGGCCCAGCTCTTCAACCGTGAGGCGCTGCTCGGCGGTATCGACGCCACGATCGTCGCCGGATTGTCGAGCACCGGTAAACCCGTCGAGCTGCTGCGCTCCGACCTGATGGCGCTGAACACCAGGGGGCCGCAGCACGACGGGAACCTCCCTCTCGCGCTCTACCTGACGAACGCCCGCTCGCTCACGCTGGCGAGCGAGGCGGCGCAGAAGACCCTCAACAGCGCTATCGAGGGCTGCAAACACGCGGAGTCCCTTCCCATTCCGCCATGGGACACCGGCACACCGGGGGTTCGGGGCCCGAAGGGCACGGCGAGCCCCGCCGTGTCTCGTTGGGTCGTCCGCCTCGAGCGACACGCGCCCGCGGCGCTGGCGATCCTCGCCCTCGTCGCCGGCATCGGCGGCTGGATCGCGAGAGCCCCGCCCCGGCCCGTGATCAACGTCGAGATCACCGCGGACACCGACGCTCGGTGGCCGGCGCAGCCCCATCAACCGAAGTTCTCGGACTACCCGGTTCCCCTCGAGCGCGTGGCCGAGGTGCTCGACCGGCTCTCGGCCGGCAACCCGCGCGCGGTCGCGCTGGCCATCGATCTCGAGCCCGACGACCGCCGCCCGCAGGAGATCGAGGCCCTGTCCAGCGCCATCGTCCGGGCGCGCGATCGGGCGGTGCGCGTCGTCCTGCCGCGGGGCGCCGCGCCCGCGCTCGTCGACGCGGCCGGCGGCGGGGTCGGCGAGAGCGATTTCGTCCTCGGCTCGCGCCTGCTGGGCCAGCCGGTCACGGGCGTGCCGATGGGGGACCCGGCGCCGCTCTCCTTGCTGCTCGTCGCGGCAGCGCCCCCGGCCCTCGCGACCGAGGCCGTGCTCCCGCTGACGGAGGGGCAGTGCGGCGACACGGTGCAGTCCGTCGATGCGGGCCTGATCGCGGCGGACGGCGACGCGCGCCTCCGGGAGGCGTACGTCGTCCTGGGCGGCTCCATGACCGAATGGCGGCCGCAGCAGGAGCAGGGGCGCGTGCACCTGTACGTCCCGCCGCTCGGCCGGGAGTCGACCACCGCCTCGCGCGCGCACGCGATGGTGGCCGCGTGCGCGGCGGGCGGGGGCCTGCGCTGGGCGCTGCCCGCGTGGCCGTGGCTCGCGTTGGGCGTCGGCGCGCTCGCCGCCCGCGCGCGCAAGGCCAAGCGCCTCTCGGCGGCGATCCTCGCGGGCACGGGCGTCGCCGCTGTAGTCGTGGCGACGAGCACAGGTTACACTGTTCCCGTCTGGCCTCTCCTCGTCGTGGCCGCGGCGAGCGCGGTGATGCAGAGGCTACAAGGGCGGTGAAACGATGATGCGTTGGGGGGTGGGCGCGGTGGTGATGCTGCTGTCGTTCCTCACGGCCGGCTCGGCCGCCGCTCAGGTCGGCGAGCCGCGCCTCTGGCGCTGCCAGCTTCACGTGACCGTCAACGGAGTCCCGGTCGACTGCAGCAATGTGGGGGCCGGGATCACGCTCAAGGTCGACGACAAGGTGGAGGTGGTCCGCGGCGACGCGCTGGTCACCAGCTGGGGCGGCGAGCTCCTGCGCCTCGGTCCGGGCAAGGCGGCGCGCATCCCCCCGCGGCCCGCGCCGCCGGCAGCGCCCTCGGCCCTGCGCATCATGCAGCAGATGTTCGAGCTGCTCTTCGGCGGGGCGCGCCACTCGGGGGTGATGAAGTCCGACAAGAAGCCAGGCGCCGCGGCCGCGGCCGCGGCGGCCCCGGCGCAGCCGCGGCTCGTCGCGCCGGCGTCGCTCGCCGTGACGGAGTGGAAGGGCACGGTCCAGTGGGAGATCCCCACGGGCCGGCCGCTGGCGCTGCGCGCTCGATCCGCGAGCGGGGCCCTGATCGGCGCGCCCCGCCTCCTGGATCAGCCGACCGTCGATCTGGCGTCGCTCGGGCTCGGCGGCGCGACGTCGGTGGTCCTCGAGGTGCTCGTCCTCGATTCCCGCCCCGAAGGACAGCCCGCCTACCTGTCCCTGCCCGCGGAGGCCGCGCTCCGCCAGTCCGGGCGCCCGGTGCGCGCGGTCGTCACGACCGAGCTGCGGCGCGTTCCGGCGGCGGAGCGCGCGCGCGAGCAGCAGGCGCTCGACGCCGAGCTGGCCGCGCTGACGCCGCTCGAGCAGGCCGCTCGGCTGCTCGCGGCGGGAGAGATCTGCCGCGCGCGCAAGGCGGCGGAGGCGGCGGTGCCCGAGGGGCTGCCCGAGCCGTGGCAGCGCTCGCTCTCCGGCGTGCGGGTGCAGGTGGCGCCATGAACCGAGCGGCTCACGCGAGGATGCTCGCCGGCCTGCTCGCGCTCGGCGCGCTCGGCGCCTGCGGGGCACCCCAGCCCGCGGCGCCGGCGGCGCCGGCGGCGCCCGCGGTCGACGCCGGGCGCGCCTGGGAGGGTTTCTGGACGGCGATCGGCGACGGCTTCGTGCCCGAGCTGCCCCTCGCCGACCTGCCGGCCGCGAGGCGCGCGTCCGAGGCGCTCGGCCGGGCCGAGCCCGAGGGCTGGCGCGGCGGGCTGGCCACGGCGCAGATCGAGCTGCTCGGCGGGTCGCTCGCCGCCGCGCGGGCCGCCGTGGAGCGGGCCGCCTCCCGGTGCGGGCAGGACGCCGGGTGCGCCGCGGCGACGGCGGTGCTGCGCGCGCTCGTGATCACCGAGCAGCACTCGACCTTCGAGCGGGTGGTGCACCTCGACGCGCTGCGGAGCAAAGGGCTCGACGTCGACGTCGAGGGGCTCGGCAAAGGCGCACGCGCAGCCCTGCCCCGCGTCCCCGCGCCGCTGCGCCGCGCCGCGTGGGCCTGGCACACGGCCTCCCGGGTCCGCTTCATCCGCGCCGGCTTCCGCTCGCTGCACTACTTCGTCACGCCGGGCGACGCCGACCGCTTCGACGCGGAGGCCGCGAAGCAGCTCGACGTGGTCGGGGACGATCCGGTGGTGCGCGTGCTGCGCTGGTCGCTGAACCCGGCCGAGCCGCCGCCCGAGGCGGAGGGCAGGCTGCGCGCGGCGGTGGCGCTGCTCCGCGCCGAGTGGCTGCTCGCGCCCAACGGCGGGGTGATGAGCGCCGACGTCCACGTGCTCGGCGGTCCCCCCGACAAGGCCACCTGGTACAAGGAAGGCCTGCCCCCGCCGCTGGAGCGGGCGCCCAGCGCCGAGGAGATCGCCGCGGCGCGCGCGCTGCTCGCCGACGACGCGGCCTTCGGCGCCGGGACGCTGCTCGAGCCGCAGCGCGCGCTCACCCTCGCGTTCCTCGATCTCAACGAGGGCCGCACGGCCGAGGCGCGCGCGCGGATCGACCGCGCCGAGGCGCGCCTGCGCGGGCTGGGCGCGCCCGCGACGGCGGCCGGCGCCGCCGTGCTGTCCGCCGCCGCGCACCTCACCGACGGCCGGCCTGGGCCGGCGATGACCGAGTTCCAGCGCGGGCTCGAGCTGACCGAGCGCGCCGGCGCGTTCGGCCGGAGCACCGCGGCGCTCGGGGCGATGGCGGCGCTCGCGGAGCAGGCGTTCCACCTCGGCCAGCGCTACGCGGACGGCGTCGCGCTCACGGAGAAGGCGACCGATCTGGCGATCGCGCACGGCTACCTCGATCAGGCGGTCCGCCTCGCCTCGACCTCGGTGGATCTCGTGGACACGCTGTCGCTCCCGCAGGAGCAGCTCCGCCTCGCGCCGCGGAGCCACCGCGCGCTCGACGCCGCCGTCCGCGGCTACCAGCAGTACGGCGCCGCGCAACGGCTCAAGGGCGGGGCCGCCGCGAGCCTCGTGGACCAATCGATCCTGTCGATCAGCTCCGTGCGGGCGGGGCTTTCGTCCCAGGAGGCCGCGGCGATGGCGCAGCTGGGCGCGCCGTGGAGCGAGGTCGAGGAGCGGCTCCAGGTCTTTTCGGAGCTCGCCGCCGCCGGCGGCCTGCTCGGCGTGGGCGGCGGTCCCAACGCGCTCGTCGAGCGCGTCCGGCTGACGCTGCGGATCTTCTCCTACGTCGCCCAGGGGGATGCGCCCGCGGCGATCGCGGCGGCGCGCGGCGATCGCGAGCTGCGCGAGCTCATCGCCGCGGCCCAGGGGTACCCGGCGGATCCGGCCGTCCTCGAGGCGCAGCTGCGCGAGCGCGAGCAGGCGCTCGCCGCCGCGTCGGCCGGGCAGGGGTCGCTGGTGGAGCGTTACCTCGACGCGATGCTGCACCGGCAGGATCTCGCCACCCGGCGGGAGCGGTACATCGCCGCGTGCGAGCGCCTCCGGGTCGCGCGCGAGGCGCGCGGGGTGCTCGAGGCGTGGCGCGCGGATCCGTTCTCTTCCGCGATCGCCCGGAGCCAGCCCTACCGCGCGCAGGTCCTGGAGGCGCAGGTGCTCGCCGCCGAGGGCAAGCGCGGCGAGGCGGCCGCGGCCTACGAGCGGGCGATCGGCGTGCTCCGCGCGCGGCTCGGCGAGGGGCAGCGCCGCGATCGGCACCGGGCGACCATGAGCGCGCTCGCCGAAGGCTACGGGGGGCGGGCGCGCGTGGCGCTGGAGGACCGCGACGCCCTCACCGCGCTGGATCGCATGGACGAGCTGCGCTGGCTGCGCGACGAGCAGGAGGGCGGGAGCGGGCGGCCGCTCGCGCCGCCGCCGCTCGAGCTCGACCGGATCGCGCAGGCGCTCGGGGGCGAGGCGGCGGTGGTCATGCTCGCGGACGTGGGGATCCCGGGCTCGGTCCAGGGCTTCGTCTGGTCGCGCAGGGGCGGCCTCCGCACGCGCGCGTTCCCCGTGGCGGCGAGCGGCATGGGGCTCAGCCGCGCGCTGGAGCTGGTGTCCAGCGGGGGCGCGCCGGAGGGCCCTGCGCGCGCGCTCGCCGAGTGGCTCGGCCGCGAGACCCAGCGCGATCGTCCGCTCGTCCTGGCGGCGTCGGCGAACCAGCGCGCCGCGGGGCTGCACCTGCTGCCGGTGGCGGGCGAGCCGCTGGCGCTCCGCAATCCGCTCCTCTACGCGCCCTCGCTGCGGGCGCTCGGCGCGATGCTCGGCCGCCCGTCGAACCGCGAGGGGGATCGCCTCATCGTCGGCGTCCCCGTGACGGCGGACACGTCGCGGACCGCGATCGGCGAGATGGTCGCGGTCGGCACGGAGGCGGAGCTGCGCGGGCTCGCGGCCGAGCGCCTGCTGTGGGACGAGGCCGCGACGGTGCCCGCCGTCACGGCGGCCATGGCGCGCGCGCGGCGCATCCACGTCTCGTCGCACGGGCGGGTGAGCTGGCTCGACGCGGCCGGGACGGGGATCGTCCTCCGCGGCGGCGAGGTCCTGAGCCCCGGCGCGGCCAGCCACCTGACGCTCGCCGCGCCGCTCGTGGTGCTCTCCGCGTGCATGAGCGGCCTCCAGGTGCACCCGTCGGCCTCCGGGGTCCCCGCGCTCGACCGGGCGTTTTTGTTCGCCGGGGCCCGCGCGGTGATCTCGACGCCCTGGGAGGTGCCGGCGGACGCCGCGGCCGCGTGGATGCGCGCGCTGCACGACGGGCTGAACCGCGGCCTCACGGTGATGGAGGCCGCGCGTCAGGCCTACGCGAGCGCGCGGAAGAGCTTCCCGCAGGCCACGAGCTGGGGAGCGTTCTCGATCGTGGGCGCCGGGGAGGGCCCGGCGTGAGGCCGCGTCGCGGGGAGCGGTTCATGTCCAGCGCCGCGGAAGGGCGCTGCGTTGCAGGCGCGGCCATGCGCGCGGACGATGCCCGAAGGTGAGCCAGGAACGATGAGCTTTCACTACCTCCCGCAGCCCCGCATTCACGAGCTCTTCGCGGCGTTCACCGACGCTGGGATGGTTCGATCGGGCGTGCTCGATTCGTTGCTCGAGGGCCTGTCGCCGGCGTTCGCCAGCAGCTTGCCCGACGGCGGCCAGGCCAACGCTCGCCTCCTCACGACCTTGCAGCGGCTCAACACGGTCGAGCGGCTCACCGACGGCTCGGTGCCGTTCTCCGTGTGGCTCCAGAACGCGGCCTCGCTCGCGGCCGCGTTCCCGAAGGCGGCGGGGGTGGTGCTCCGGGCGCTCGCGGACGTCAGCGCGCGCGCCGCCGGCGCGGCGCCGGAGCCCGGGTTCCGCGACGCGCTGCCGGGCAAGGAGGAGCGCATCGTCCACCGGGACGACATGCTCCCGTTCGCGTTCCTCCGGGGCGGCGTGGAGGCCGGGCGGGCGGTGGCGCGGTTGCAGGTCACCCGGGTCGAGGGCGGCAAGCCGGCGCTGGACGCGGCCGGGGAGCCGCGCCGCTACCGTGGTACGGGCTGGTTGCTCACGCGGAGCCTGATCATCACGAATCACCATGTGATCGTCGCGCGTTTGGCCGAAGAGCCGCCCGCGTCGATCGGAGATCTCGAGCTCCAGGCCAGGAGCGTCGTGGCGGAGTTCGACTACGACGAGAAGGGCGCTGTCCCCACCGAGGCCCGGGTCGCCAGGCTGGAGGCGTTCTCGCCGCACACGGGCCCGCTCGACTATGCGATCCTCCGTCTCGAGGCGCCGGTCGACGTCGGCCGCCGGCCGTTGCGGGTCTCGCGGGCGCCCTTTGCGCTGCCGGCCGATCCCGGGCGATACCCGGCCGTGAACATCATCCAGCACCCGGAGGGCGCGCCGAAGCGCGTCGCGTGCCGCAACAACCTCGTGACCCGCGTCCAGGGCACGGATCTCTGGTACTTCACCGACACGATGGCTGGATCTTCCGGCTCGCCGGTGTTCGATGACAGGTGGCAGGTCGTCGCGCTCCACAAGAAGTGGGACCATGTCGACAACGTCATGTACCAGGGCAAGACGACGGCGTGGGCGAACGTGGGCACGTTGATGTCCGCCGTGCTCGACGACCTGGGGAAGAGCGGGCGGCAGGAGGACCGGGCGCTGCTGGACGAGATCCTGAGAGCCAACCAGGGCGGGTAGCGCTCCTCAGCTGCCTGTCCGGAGACGCCGGGCCGCTCGCACTGCGCGGTCCAGGCTGAGCGGTGGATTAGCCCACTTCTCAAGGATCCTGGAGATGGTTTCGTGACGGCGCGCATCGGCATCGTCGGCCAGCGCGACGGCCTCGAGCACCTCGGAGGCGTAGATCAGGATCCAAGGCCAGCTTTCCATGACGTCCGAGTTCGCGTGGAGCACGCCGGGGGGCTCCCCGTCGACCCTTGCAGCGAGGTGGTCTATGAACGTGCGGAGGCTGCCTGCGCGTAGACACCGCAGGACGTTGCTCTCACGGAGCTCGAAGACGAGAGGGAAGATGTCCGCCGGACTGCCCTCGTCGACGATCCGGCAGGCCAGTCGCTCGAGCGCTGCCCACCAGGTGCGAGGGTCGGCCGGCCTGGAGTCCGGGGCTGCGCGTGGGTGGACGGGCGACAGCAGCTGGAACACGAAGAGGGTGAACCGGGAGGGCTGGTCCTGATTCGTTGAGGCGCCCCGCAGCGCGCTCCAGCACTGGTCCATCCATCCGGCGAAGGCGTCGGCCGCCTCCGGCCCGATCTTGCCCCACAACGCCATCTCCTTCGCCCCGGCGACGACGGATTCGACGAATGCGCGGTAGGCTGCAGCGTCGGCCAGCGCGCCTTCGATCGGCCGACTCGCGAGCAGGCGGTCGACGAGCTTTCGGGCCCAGACGCCCCCAGGGCGCACGAGGGAGTCGCTTGCAATTTTCCCGAGATACGCCCCGCTCTCGCGGGCGAGCTCCACGGCGCCGGTCAGGGGCGCGCTTCGCGGCCGTGCGAGCCAGGCTCGCTCCAGCGGGCGGAAATGGCTCTCCACAACCAGTAAACGCAGCCGCCATCGTGATAGATGTGCGGGTCCAGCAGGATGGTGTCGACGATCGCCGTGTGGCGGGCGGTGTGAAGCGCCCCGTGCTCCAGAAGCACCCTGAGCAGGATGGCTCGAGCCGCGATCGAACGGCTCGACTGGGCGGCCTGCCAGAACGCCTCCAGCGTGGGGGGATCGACCTCGGGGAAGGCGCTCTGCGACGGTGCCTTCGACCCGACCGCGGGCCTGTTCGCACGCTGGAGGCGCGCGACCCGGCCGGAGGTGAGGTGACTGTCGAACACGAGAGTTCCAGCCGCCTCCTCCTCGCTGAGTTGCGGTTCACACAGCCGGCTTCTCGCGACAACGCTCCCGGCGAGCAACCCGAACGCGATCGGCAGGAACTGGGCGGGGGCCAGGCCGTCCGCCGGTAGACGGGGCAGGGGAGGGGCGCCGATGCTGTTCGGCCGGCGGTAGGCGGGAGCGCGGGGCAGGGGAGGGCTCCCTGCTGGCCGTGCCTCGTTCGCCGCTCGCGAGCCGCCCCTGGCCGGGGATGGCGGCCACCGATGCGCAGGACGGGGGCGCGCGCGGCGCGGAGCGCGCGCGCCGCGCCTGACACCTCGGGAAGGGACGACGGAGAGCTCGCCGGTCGTGTACAGCGCCGAGGTGTCCCAGGCGAGGCCCGGCGCGAGCGGCAGCGCGATGTTCACGGCCGCCAACGTGCCGGTGAGCTCGCCGCTCCAGCCGAGCAGGGTGACCGGTCTGCGCATTGACGAGATCGCCGGCGACGCTGGCGACGTGGAGGCGCCCCCCGGCGAAGCCGAAGTCGCCCATCGGCCGGCGGCAAGGCCGGGCGAGCGCCAAATCGACGAGGACGATCTCGCGGTCGCTACATCGAGCCTCCATGGAGGGAAGCCGCCGATGAACGTCGAACATCCCTGCTTTCACCGGCCGTCCGTCGCGCGCGAACCTCACGGTGAGCCGAAAGCAATGGAAGGCGCGAGCCCTGGCCGCAAGCGCTGCAACGATGTACGCTGTCGCGGTGTTCGGGAACTGGCCGCTTCGAAGGAGAGTGAAGCTGCTCTGCGATACGCGCGCCGCCGCCTCGACAGAATAGGTCGTCCTCGTCGGAGCTGCGGGGCTCACGATCGCCTTCGCCCTCGTGAGCGTCGGGCCGGTGCTCCTCGGCGGATTCGAGCGAAGCCGCGACATCATCGCCTCGCCGCTCCCCTGATTGGGCGCTTCGTCGAACCACCAGGCGGACGTCATCGCAACGAGGACGGGTGGCGAGCACGCGCGCGCGACAGCCTCGTGCAGGTCGACGTCCCGCTTCGGCTTGTGCGGCCTCGGTAGTTCAAGCGCGGCGTTGGATGGGCATCGCCGTGATGGTCGGGCGGCTCCGCAATCTGCTCTGGTCGTTTACTCACGTGAGGCGCGTATGTTCCCTGTCGTCATCATCCTCATCGCCCTGGTGGCCGCGTGCGTCGTCGGCGTCCTCGTGCTCATCGGCGTCCGCGCGTCCAAGCTGGCGCGCGAGCTCGAGCAGGCCGAGCGGAAGATCGAGCTGCTGCACGTCGAGAACGGCAGGCTCGGCGGCACGCTCACCGCTCTGAACGACGAGCACGCGCGGGCGGAGAGCTGCCTCGAGTACATGGACGGGCACATCAAGAGCCTCAGCGCCGAGCTGGAGCGGCGCCCGAAGATCGTCCGGAAGACGTACAGGATTCTGACGCTCGGGGTGAAGGCGACGGGGAAGACCTCGCTCACGCTCAAATGGGCGAATCCGCTGATCGATCTGGGCACGCTCGAGGGCACGAAGTTCGAGCGGTACGAGCGGACGGTGAGCCACGTGCCGCAGAAGGACGTGGTGCTCGAGCACGTCTTCGAGGTCCATGACTGGGGCGGCGAGCACATCGTCGAGGCGGTGCAGCAGCTCATCGTCGACGAGATCCACGGGGTGCTGATCGTGGTGGACCTCGGCGGTAAAGAGGCCAAGCAGTTCGAGCAGAGCCGCATCCAGGAGCAGCTCCAGGAGTTCCAGGCCCAGGTGCTCAAGTTCCTGTTCGCGCCGAAGACGTTGACCTCTTGCAAGACGGTCGTGCTGTTCATCAACAAGAGCGATCTGCTCGCCGGGACGCCGGCGCAGGTCGAGGAGCAGGCAAAGAAGCTGTACGCGCCGTTGCTCGAGAACCTGAGCAGGTTCTCGACCCAGGTCAGCGTGCGGGTGCTCGTGGGGTCAGCGAGCTACGGCCACTCGACCCACCTTTTGTTCTCGCATTTCGTGGAGCGGATCCTCCCGAAGAGCGCCTACGACGTCCAGCTGCTCCAGCGCATGAAGTCCGACGTCTCGGAGCCGAGGGGGCCTGCGCCGAGCGAGCGCCCGTCGCCTGAGCTGCCCCCGGCGGCGCCCGCGCCGGAGCCTGCGGCGATCGCGGAGGATCCGGTGATCTCGGTGGCCGAGCTCGTGGCGCCGCCGCCGCTGCCCAGAGCTGCCTCGACGTCCGAGCGCGTGGCCGGGCTGAAGAGCACGATACGACTTCCGGGCTCGCCCCCGAAGCCGCCCCCGCCGCGTGGAGGTGAGGAGCGAGGTGAGCGATGACGGTGCACGACGCGCCGGCGGCGGGCTATGTCGTGCCGACCTACGAGGCCGCCCCGGGAGAGGTCTGGTATCATTTTCTGCATGGGAACGTGCCCGGGCACCAGATCGACTTCATTTACCGGCCCGACGTGCCGCAGGGGCCGCTCACGCAGCAGCACTTCAGCCACCTCACGCAGCTGATCAACTACATCGAGCCTCGCTCCCGGCACGAGTACGCGTTCGCGATCGGCAACCTGTCGCGGGACGACACGCAGCACGAGCCCGGCCACGGTGGCGTGGCGCTGCTCTTCGGGCTGCGGATCCAGGGCGCCAAGGATCACGCTGGCAGGCAAGATCCGCCGTTCTGCCACGCGATCGCGGCGATCGACCGGCACCTCGACGCGGCGGGTCTCCTCGAGGTGGCGCTCTCGTTCCATCGCAAGCTGCTGCCGGGGGTCGACTCGGAGGCGTCGGGGAGCGGCTGGTACCACACGTACGTGCGGTACGGGCAGAACGCCGACGCGCTGTTGCCGATCCTCCGCGGGTACATCGTGGATTTTGCTGATTTGCCAGCGCCCGAGCCGAGCCTCCTCGGCCTCCGGTGGACGGCGGCGGAGGCGGATCCTCCGAGGCGGGTGGTGATCGTGCACGGGCCGGACGAGCCCTTTGACGCGATCGCGGCGTGCGCGGCACGGATCGCCGGGGTCCTGGTCGAGTCGGATATCCGCTGGACGGCGATCTCGAACGGTCGAGAGGCGGATATGCTGGGGGGAGTGTCGGTCCGGTTCGTGCCGGAGCACGAGGCCAGGGCCGAAGCAGAGGGCGGCCGGGTGCTGCGGCTCGGGGATGTGCCGCACGAGCCCAAGGAGGTCGCGGAGCAGCTCTTCGGGGCGCAAGAGGTCCGGGGCGCGCGGCAGCCGGTGATGGCCGGGTGGCAGCCATTCGACGGGCAGCCGGGATCGGAGAGAGGGGCCGCGCGCGCGGTGGAGGGGGCGCCGGCGCGGGCTGGGGCCGCGCGCGGCGATGGAGGGGTCGCCGTCGGGGCGGGGACGGGAAGGACGATCGAGCGCGCGAAGAGGCCCGCCGTCCGGGAGGCCGAGATCGAGGGCGCAACGGCGGCCATCGACAGGTCACGAAGGCAGCTGGGGCTGCTGATCGGTGTTGGGGTCGCGCTCGCGATCGGGGGAGCGGCCGCGGCGGTAGCGCTCGGGATGAGCGGGGCGAGGGTGGAGAACCAGATCGGCAGCCCGTCGGCGTTGGCCAGTTCGGCGAGCTATGGAGGCGAGGAGAAGGCGCCTCGAGCTACGAGCATGGAGGCGCCTGGTTCGGCACCGACCGCTGCGATCGGGGCATTGCTCTCGGCGCCGACTGCTTCGTCGGCGCCTACGGAAGGCGGCGCGCAGAGGTCACCGAGCGCAGACAAGGTCAAGCGGGGTGGAGGGACGCGGAAGTCTTCAGGAATGGGGGGTAAGAGTGGTCGTTCCGTGTTCAAGGTGCCGTGATCTGTCGTCCGAATTTGCCAATCTCGGTGTTGCTTCAGGGGGATCCGCAAGCTTCAGTGTCGGTAGAGCATTCGTACGGCGGGATGCAGTGCTCGTCGCTGGTGCATCCTTGGCCAAAGTCTGAGAGGCATTTGCCTCCTTCACAGTTTCCACTAATGCAATCTTGGATCCCGTTCGTACATCCCTGTCCAAGCGCGGATTTGCAATTTCCGTTGCCATCGCATGCCTTCGGGAACTGGCATAGATCTTCGTTTGATGCGTCGTTGTCTTGCTTGTTGAATTCGATGTTTCGGCACCTGCTGTCGGTGCTCCAGGATTTGCATTGGCCACATCTTGTGTTGCGGCAATGTCCATCCTCGCAGATGCCGCTCTGGCACTGCGTGTCGTCTTCGCATTGCACGCCGTTGCAGCGTGGGCACGTCGCTCCTCCGCAGTCTACGACAACCTTCAGGCAAGGGACACATTCGCCGTGGCCATCGCATATGTGTCCTTCGTCTCCGCACTCCTTGCCTGCGACGGTGTTCTTGCATGTCGGGCCGTCGCATGTTGTGCATGGATTGTCGTCTTCGTCGCATTCGCATCTGCTGCCGTCCATTGCGCCTGTGCTGGTTGCATTCGGTGCTCCGCCTGCCCCGGTGGTGGCGCTCATCGACGTGCATCCTTCCGCACCGTCGGAGCACTCTCCTTTTCTGTCGTAAGCCAACTGGGCGCGCTCGTAACAGCCCACCGCTTGCAGCATGCACAGACCGGTGACGCCCATCGAGGCAGAGCCGACCCAGGCAAATGTCCGGATCTTGCGCTGTGGCATGGTGTTGACCTCCGTCTGCATCTGTTCAGAAAGTGCCTGCCGCAAGTACCCCGTGCATCGAGGGTACAACGATGAAATCCGGCTCCGCCTTCGCGGTCTGCGCCGGTCGCTCGGCCTTCCAAAGAACCAGCGCCAGCGTCCCCGCAGCCGCGAGCCCACCCACCGCAAACCCAGCGATGCCGATGGCTTGATTCCGGTCCCTGACGTTCGCGAGCTCGGTCAGCTTCCGGCAGCGAACGTCATGTTCCCGCCCCGGGCAGATCGTTTCCCCGATCGGCGTCTCCCTCACGAGTCGGTCGCGCTCCTTCGTGAAATCAGCGTTGTCTGCGGCCGCGACCGCCGAGAACCCCACGCCGACACCGACCCCCACGACGGCGAGACCTGCCCCGCTCACGATGGCCCAGGTCCTCCAGCTCGAGCCTCCCGTACTGGGGCGCGTGTCCGCCACGTTCCCCGATCCGACCGTTGGCCTCGCCACAACCACGCTTACCGGCCTCTGTTCCACCACCGATGCGGAAGCTGCCGGCGCCTCCACCACCTGGATTGCCGGCCCCGTGCTCGCCGCCAGCGTGAGCTGTACCTCCGGCGCGGACCCGGCCTGTACCTGCAGCTCCTGGCTTGCGGACGCCGTTCCGGGCTTCCTGGCCTCGAAGCGCCGGCTCCCCGGCTCCACGAACACCGGCCTCTCGAGCGGCGCCGTACCCAACGGGTGCCCGTCCACCAGCACATCGGCTCCTGCCTCGACCTGGACCGTCACCGTCCCGATCTTCGCCTTGGCCTCGGTCAGCATCCGCTCGGCGCGGTCCCGGTCGCTTGGCTGTATCTCCTTCGCCTCCCGCAGGAAGAACGCCAGGTGCTCCGCCGCGTCCCGCGGCTTACCTGCGCGCAGCTCGACCCTTCCCAGGTTCGCTGCCTTCTCGGCGGTTGGCTCGAGCTGAAAGGACTCCAGTATGAGCTGCCGTGCCTTCTCCCACCTCCCGGCGTTGGCAGCCTTGACCCCCTGGTCGTACAGCCGCGAAGCCTTCCGCTGTCGGACTGCCGCGTCCTGGGCCCCCGCACCCGGGGAGGCCTCAGGCGCCGTGGCCGGCGCGACCTCGCTCTGCGCCAGGGCTGGCACGCTTCCCGCCATGCTTGCCAGCACCAACCCCGCGGCCCACCATCGCCCGCTAACCCTCCGTGCCCCCATCTCTGCACCTGTGCTTTCCGGGGCGAACGATGCCCCCGCCCCCATCCCGCTGTCCGCCCGTGCTGCGCCGATCGGACCCCACCCAGATGCCCTGTCCGACCCTGGTCAGGTTGCAGTCTCAACGCCAGAAGTTCGGCCCCTGTCCGAAGCCGCGCGCGAGGCAGCGCCCGTGGCAAATCAGCTTATGACGCGGCAATGCTATGGTTTTGCCTTCGGCTCGTAGCAGCCGGGAGTCTTGATGAACCGTTTACAGGGCTGGCGCAACGGCTGTTTGATGGATGGCTTCACCGCGCCGGCAGGCGGACGTAGGGTGGCAGCGCCTGAAGTTGCCGGCTGGGACGTTGTCGATGGGGGCGGCTCCGTCGGGGGCGTCGGCGCCGCACTCGCGGTCGTCGTCGGGGCGGCGTCCGGGATCGGCGGAGCCTCCAGCACCGCTGATGTCGCCGTCGCAGGAGGCGCTCGCCCCGGAGATGCCGGCGGCGTGGGCGCTTCCGCGGGCTTCGGCTCGTCCGACGATGCACCGAGCATGACGACGATCACGAGCGCTGCGATCGTCGAGATGATTCCGGCCCCAACAGCTACATAGAGCCACGCTCCCACGTCCCGACCGCGCCTTGGTGACACTGGCGCGCTCGCCGGAGCTCCCTCGGCCGCTGGCCGCGCGATCGGCGCGGTCGTCGTGGTGACCCCGGGGACCTGCCCCGTGGCCGCCCCATGGCCCAGCGCCTCTTCCGGCGGATGCGCCAGCGCGCCGTCCTGAGGCGAGAGCTCTGGCAACGAGGCGCTCCGCGTGTCCACGGCCGGGTGCCTCGTCTCGGCTGCCGGTTGCGCCTCGCGCCGCCATGCCGGCAACGGCGATGCGGTCGGAGCCGAGGGGGACATGAGCTGCGTTCCTGTCGGCGCCAGCCGCGGCGCTCGCCGCGGCGCGCCCGCCGCCTCCGTAGCGGCCTGGGCCGCGCCGGGAGAGGCCGGTGTGCCCGGCGGCAACGGCAGCGTGCTCTCCTGCCACGCCGTGACCGCGGTCGCGGGGGACGAGGACATCGTGGGTCGCCGCGGAAACCCAGGAGGACCCCCGCCCAGGCCGAAGTCCATCGGAGCACGCCTCGGGCTCGCCGGGCTCGCTGGACCTGCGTCGGGCATCGGGCCCATCGACGCTTGCTCGGGGTTCGGCGTGGGCGATGGCGACATGTCCAGGATCACGCGCGAGACGGCGGTCCCCTCGGCGATGGACGCGAGCGCCCGCGCGAGGCTCGTCGCGTCCGGGAAACGGTGGTTGCGATCCCGCTCCAGACACCGCGCCACGAGCTCGTCGAGCGCGGGCGGCACGCTCCGCAGCCGGTGCGACACCGGCCGGATCGGCTCGAACAGGACTTGATGCACCACATCGTTGACCGTCGCGCCCCGGAACGGCCGCATGCCCGTGAGCATCTCGTACAGGATGATCCCGAGCGACCAGATGTCCGTCCGGTGGTCGAGCCGCTTGCTCATGGACAGCTGCTCAGGGCTCATGTACGCAGGCGACCCGACCGCCAGGCCGGTCATCGTCGATTGGACCCCGGTGGCGTTCAGGCTCTTGCTCACCCCGAAATCCAGCACTTTGACCGTGAACGAGCGCTCCTCGGCGTCGGGCTCGCGGTGGAGGAAGATGTTCGCGGGCTTGAGATCGCGATGAATGATCTTGGCGCCGTGCGCGGCGTCGAGGGCGCCCGCGATGTCACGGCCGATCCGCGCGACGAGCGCGGGCGGATCGATGCGCTTCTTGCGATCCAGCATGTCCGCGAGCGTCTCGCCGGTCAGGAGCTGCATCACCAGGAACGGATCCTTGTCGTCGGTCTCGCCGACCTCGTGGATCTCGACGATGTTCGGGTGCCTCAGGGCGCCGCACAGGCGCGCCTCGTTGAGCAAGCGCCTCCGGAGCTCGTCGGTCTTGCAAGCGATGAACTTGAGCGCGACCCTGCGCCCGTCGAGCACGTCGGCCGCCTCCCACACCTCGCCCATCCCGCCCTTGCCGAGCCGCTGGACGAGCTTGTACTGGCCGCCCAATGTCTCGCCTTCTTTCATGTTGCTCGACATGTTTGCACCGGTCCGCAGCGCTTCACAAAGACGATATGTGCGCTGAGACGGGTCCGCCCCAGGCATCGAATGAACGGCTCTCCAAAGCGGGCAGAAAGAGGACTAGAGAGGGCGTCGGCGTCCGCATGGTAAGACGAAGCGGCTCGATCGCGGTCTGGCGCCCTCTGGCTTCACCTCGCCGTGGGCTGAAGCGCCAGCCTTACGAGCGTCTCCGGCGAACGAGGTCGTGCGGCGTCAGGGAGCACATGAAATGTGCGCTTCTCATGGCAACCTGGAACCAGGCAACTATGTTCTATTCCCCGACGACAGCAAGGTGGAATTCTGCTGGCGTCTACGACGTTGTTTGCTGTTGTCGAGTCGTTTGGTGAGCGTGGGGTGCGTGGTGCCGTTGGCTCAACCACGTGTACGAGTGAGTCGTTGACGGATCCGTGGATTCATCGGGGCTCTTCTGTCGCCGCGGGATCGCGATCGAAGTCGGGGAGCTCGGCCCCGGGATAGCGCGCCTCTGTCGCGAGCGCGGTGAATCCTCATGGCTTCTCGCTCGCAAAGGAAGTTGTTGCAGGGAGGTGAAGGGCGCTCGCCGAGCGCCTCTATGACCGCTCGGCGCGCGACGCCCTCCGGAGGTCGAGCGCCGAGCTCCTTCCCACCGCGCCGCACGCGTTCCAGGGAGCAGCGCCCGCCAGGCGGCTCACCCGCTCCCCGGCTCGCCCGCCCCGCGGAGCGCCTCCGGCAGCGCCGACCCCACCGCGGCCCGGCACGCGTCCATCGAGGCGCGGAGCTCCTCGAGCGACGGCCCGGGCGGATCGAGCGGCGGGTGCACGACGACCCGCACGACGCCGGGCGCGGCGGCGTAGCGGCCCTTCGGCTGGAGCGCGCCCGCGCCCACGAGGGTCACCGGCAGCACGCGCGCGCCCGCCGCCGCGGCGACCCGGAAGGCGCCCGGCCGGAACGGCAAGAGCCGGCCGGTCGCGCTCCGCGTGCCCTCGGGGAAGAACACCGTCGACCACCGCCGCATCAGGTTGCGCTGCGCCGCGCCGAGATCCGCCACCGCGCCGCGGGCGCGCCCCCGGTCGACCGGCGTGTGGCCGTAGAGGCGCATGCCCCAGCCGAGCACCGGCACCCGGAACAGCGCCCGCTTCGCCAGGAAGCGGAACGGCGCGCGCGCCTGCAGCACCACGAGGAGCGCGAGGATGTCGAGCGTGCTCTGGTGGTTCGCCGCGATCACGTAGCGCTCGCCTGGCCGCACGTGCTCGGCCCCCTCGGCCTCGACGCGCACGCCGACGAGCCAGAGCGCCCCGGCCGCCCACACGACCGAGAGGCGATCGTGCATCCGCTGCCGGGGATCGAAGGGGAAGCAGAGCAGGCCGACCGGGAGCAGCACGACGAGGAACAGCATCGCCCAGGCGTGGGCGAGCGCCGTCCGCGCGACCTCGATCGGACCGGCCGGCGCCGCGGCGCCCCCCTGCGCCGCGGCGGCGCTCCCCCCGGCCGTCACTTCGCGACCGGCGGGGCCTCCGGCCCGTCGAAGCGCGGGACGAAGCCCTCCACCGAGGCGAGCGTCTCCAGCAACGTCACGTGGCGCAGCCGCGGGATCGCCACGTGCGTCCGCGCGCCGAGGTCGTCCTCCGTGATCGCGAGCGTCGCCGCCGCCGCGAGCTCCGCCACCGTCGCGCCGACGAACTGCGTCGTGCCCAGGCTGCTCGGCGCCGACGACCGGACCTCGCGCGGCGCGTCGGTCCAGTACGCCCGCGGCGGACCCTGGAACGCCGCTTCCACCGGAGGCCGCGGCCAGAACGTCGGCTCGACGAGGCCGAGCTCGTCGACGAGCACCTCGCGCTCGGCGCGGACGTCGCGCGCCTCCGTCTCGTCGCCCAGCGCGTCGAACGCCTCGGCGCAGCGCTCGAGCGCCGTGACGAGCTGCGTCCGGTTGCCCGAGGCGCGGATGAGCTCGAGCGTCTCCCGGCCGTACGCCCGGAGCTCGCCGGCGTCGCCGCCGAGCAGCGCGCGCGCGTGCACCCGGCCGACCCGGCCGAGCCCCACGGCGTACGCGTCGCCCGTGCCCGCCGATCCGATCTCGATCGCCCGGTCGTAGGCGGCGAGCGCCTCGCGGTGCTGGCCCTGCACGAAGAGCACGTCGCCCAGGTACCCCTCGGCCCAGCCGCGCCCCATGCCGATGCCGAGCACGCCGCTCAGGTTGCACGCGTTGGCGATCAGCACCCGCGCCCGCGCCAGGTGGCCCACGTGGAACTGGTGCCGGCCCGCGTACATCGTGCCGAGGTACAGGTAGAGCCCGCTCAGGCCGTGCTCCTCGGTGTACGAGAGGAGCTGCGCGGTCGACCGGACCCCGAGATCCCAGTCGAACCGGCCCTCGGCGAGCACCGCGTAGTAGAACCACGTGCCGAGCAGCCGCACGGGGTCGCGCAGGCGCTCGGCCAGGCGCGCGGCGTCGGCGGCGCTCTGCTCGGCCTCGGCGTAACAGCCCGCCTGGCTCAGGGCGACGCAGAGGATGCCGCGCGAGTGGCACAGCTCGATGTACTCGCCCGCCGCCTCCGCGAGCTCGCAGCCGCGGCGCAGCGGCTCGGTCGCCGGGCCCACCTTGCCCGCCGCGCACAGCGCGCGCCCGAGGATGTTCGCGGGCAGGCACTGGTACGGGCGGAGCTCGGGGCTCGCGCCGATCGCCTGGAGCGCCTTGCGGCTGTGCGCCACGGCGTCGGCGAACTCCCCCCGGACGTAGTGCACGCGCGACAGCGCGCTGGAGAGCGCCGCCGTGACGAGCGGCGTGTCCGGCAGCGCGCCCTGCGTGCGCCGGAGCAGATCCAGCGGCTCCGCCGTGCTGCCGAGCAGGCACGCGACGCGCGCGAGCTCGTGGGCGCAGCGGGCCCGGAGCTCGATCCGCGCCGGGTCGAGCGGCAGCCGCTCGAGCAGCGCGAGCGCCTGCTTGAGCCGGCGGCTCGCGCCGTGCGGGTCCTGCAGGCGGTCGGCCTCGTTCGCCGCGAGCAGGTACGTCTCCGCGGCGCGGTCGAGCTCGCCGGCGCGCTCGACGTGGTGCGCGAGCGTCCCCGGATCGCCGCCGCGCAGCTCGATGCGCCGCGCGATGCGCCGGTGGACCTCGCCGCGATCCTCGGGCGGCACGCGGGCGGCGAGCTGCTCGCGCGCCGCGTCGTGCGAGAACGACGTGAGGCCCCCGTCCTCGCTCAGGCAGATGTGGTGCGCGGCGGCGTCGCGCAGGGCGCTGTCGACCGCGGCCGGACCGAAGAGGCCGAGCTCGACGAGATCGTCGCGCAGGAACTGGCGGCCGATGAGCGCGGCCACGCCGAGGACCTGGACCGTCGTCGGATCGAGCGCCTCGATGCTGCGGGCGAGGACGTCCGAGACCGAGGCGGGCGCGCGGTAGTGCGCGTCGGCGCGGGAGATCTCGAGCGCGCCGCCGCGGCCGCGCTGCAGGAAGCCCTCGGTCTCCATGTTGCGGACGACCTGGATGTTGAAGAGCGGGTTGCCGGCGGCGAGCAGCGGGACGCGCCGGACGAGCTCCTGCACGAGGTCGTCGCCGGCGCCGCGGCCGAGCGCGGAGAGCAGCGCCCGGTTCGCCTCGGGCGGGAGCGGGCCGAGATCGAGGCGCTCGACGCCCTTCCAGGCGAGCCACCCCGCCGAGCGCGGCGTCATCGGCGACGAGCCGGGCGCGCCGCGCAGCCCGGCCGAGGCCGGCGGCGGCAGCGTCGAGCCGGGCGCGCCGCGCCCGGGGAACGGCGGACGGGCGGTGCCGAGCAGCAGGATCGGCCGCTCGCCGAGCTGGTCCGAGATGCGGAGGAGCACGTCCTGCGTCGCCTCGTCGGCCCAGTGGACGTCCTCGATCGCGAGGACCACGGGGATCTCCTCGGCGATCGCGCCGAGCAGCCGCAGCAGGAGATCCGCGATCCAGCGCGTGCCGCCCGGGCCGATGGCGCCGCCCGCGTCGGCGAGCCCGACCGCCCGCATCAGCTCGGGGACGAGCCCCTGGAGCAGGGCGGCGTCGTCGGCGACCACGAGGCTGACCAGCCGGCGGATGCGCGCCGCGCGGCTGTCGTTGTGCCGCTCCAGCCAGAGCGCGATCTGCGTCAGCGCCTCGCGGATCGCGGAGTAGGGGACGAGGCCCGAGAGCTCGCGGCACCGGCCGTAGGCGACGATGGCCGTGCCCGTCTGCTCGACGGTCCGGAGCAGCTCGGCGACGAGGCGGCTCTTGCCGACGCCCGTGTCGCCGACCACCACGGCCGGCCGCGGCTCGCCGCACACCGCGCCCTGGAGGAGCTCGGCGAGCCGGCCGAGCTCCAGCTCGCGGCCGATGAACGGCGCGTCGTCGAGGGCCTCGGGCGGGGCGGCGTCGCGCTCGCGCTCGGCCGCCTCGGCGGCCGGGGGCTGCGAGGTGCCGTGGAGCGTGACGTAGTAGAGCTCCTTGAGCCGCGCGCAGAGCCGGGCCGCGCTCGAGAAGCGCCGCGCGGGGTCGCGCTGCATGAGCTCGTCGACGAGCGCGACGACCGGCGCCGGCGTCTCCGGCGCCACGGTGGAGAGCGGCACGAGGGTGCCGTAGACCTTCTGGTTGATGACGCTGTCGACGGTGCCGTCCGCGAACGGGAGGCGGCCGGCGAGCAGCTCGTAGAGCACGACGCCGACCGCGTAGAGGTCCATCCGGGGGCTCGGGCGCGCGAGCCCGCCCCGCTTCAGGCACTCGGGCGCGAGGTAGGCGATGGTGCCCGCGTTGACGCGGGCGTGCTCGGGCTGAAAGCTCACCGTGAGCGTGGCCAGGCCGAAGTCGAGGATCTTGAGCCGGGGCTCGTACGGATCGGTGAGGACGATGTTGCTCGGCTTGAGGTCGAGGTGCAGCACGTTGAGCGCGTGGCAGTGGGCGAGCGCCTCGGCCACGCGGCGCGCGATGCGCAGGGCCTCGATCGTGTCGAGCGAGCCCATCCGCGCGAGGTACCGGTCGAGCGTCTCGCCCTGCACCAGCTCCATCGCGAGGTAGAGGCCGATCCCGTCGAGGACGCCATACGACGACAGCTTCACCAGCGACGGATGGCGCAGCCGGAGCAGCGCCTCGATCTCGTTCTGCTGGGCGAAGAGCTGCCCGACGTTCTGGGCGCTCACTTCCTTGAAGATCTTGATGGCGGCGACGTTCCCGGACGCGTCGTGGCCGCGGAACACCGTGCCGAAGCCACCCTCGCCGAGCGGCTCGTCGATCGTGTACTCGCCGATCCTGGCGCCGCGCTCGATCAAGGGACCGCCGACCATCGTACCTGCCCTTCCGAGTACCCCGTCATCACCCGCAGAACCCTCATGATACTCCGGACGCGGCGCCGTGACGGAGCGCAATGGCCACTTTTGCAGCCATCTTGCCATCTTGCCGCGTCGTGGCGCGCCGCGCCTTCACGGCCTGCTGCGCCTTGCCGGCTTCGACAGGAAACGTGCATGTCACGTTCGGGTGGCGATTCCGGTGCTCGCCCGGACGTCCGCGCCCGGCGCGGCGACAAGGAACGTGAGCCCGCATCCAGAAATGCGCTGTTGACCTCGGGGCGAGGCCGAAAATGACGACGGCGGCGGCACCCCCGGGAGGGGGTGACCGCCGCCGCGTCCGGACTCAAGCCGTTCCGGGGATCAGGTCCCGCCGCTGGCCGAGCCGCTGGCCGAGCCGCTGACGCTGGCGCTGGCCTTGATGTTGACGTCGATCGAGGCCGTCGCGCTGGCCGACGCGTCCACCGCGGCCGCGACGCAGGCGACCGCCTTGCCGCCGGCCTTGAGCGCCGCGTCCTTGACCTCGACGCCCGCCTTGCCGACGCCGGACACGGCCGCCGCCAGCTTCTTGCCGGTCCCGAGCTGGACCTTGGCGATCGCCGGGAGCGACGCCCGGAGCGCGGCGACGAGCTTCTGCGCGTCGGCGTTCACCTTGCCGTTCGCCACGATGCGGACGTTCGGCGCGTCGCACTTCGCCTCGCCGGCCGTCTTCGCGGTGCACTGCATCTGGCAGCTCGGGTCGACGCTCGGGGGCTTGAACTCGCCCGAGCACTTCGGCTCCTTGATCTCGGCGCTGCAGCCGCCCGAGCACGAGCCCGAGCACTTGGCCGAGCCCTTGATCTCGCAGGAGCCCGAGCAGGAGCCGTCGCAGGTGCCGGTGCAGGAGCCCTCGGCCTTGGCGTCGCACTTGCCCTCGCAGGTGCCCGCGCACGCCGCGCCCTTCGAGTCCTTGCCGTCACACTTGCCGTCGCACTTGCCGCCGCAGGTGCCCTTGAAGCCGGCCTCGCACTTGCCCGAGCAGCTCGCGTTGCAGGTGCCGGAGCACGCCGCGCCGGCGTCGACGGTGCACTTGCCCTTGCACTCGGCGTCGCACTTGCCGCTGATCTCGCCGCCCTCGCAGCTCGCCTCGAGCTTGCCGGGCTGCACCGGCGAGCCGCAGTCGCCGAGGCACTTCTGCATGGCCTCGATGTCGGCGTAGCACTTCGGGGGCTCGATCTGGACCGCGAGCTTCGCCTCGGCGTTCGCCTTGACGGCGGCGTTCACCTTGGCGGAGACCGCGTTGCAGACCTTCTCGGCGCCCTTGCCGCCGCTCGGCTCGGCCTTGAGCTCCG
Source organism: Sorangium cellulosum So0157-2 (assembly GCF_000418325.1). Taxonomy (GTDB): domain Bacteria; phylum Myxococcota_A; class Polyangia; order Polyangiales; family Polyangiaceae; genus Sorangium; species Sorangium cellulosum_D. Next base: position 7,545,192 of record NC_021658.1, on the reverse strand, counting down.
CTTCGCTCATGCCGAGATCCTTGCCGAGCTTGCCGCACGAGGCGATGAGGTCCGCCTCCAGGTCCGCCGTGAGCTTGTCGAGCGAGGCCGCGGCCTCGAGGAAGCCCTTGATCTTGCCCTCGACATCGGCGCCGCCCTCGAACTTGAGGTTGGCGATGCCGCCGTTCTTCAGCTCCTCGCATCCGCCCGCGGCGGACGCCAGGTCACCAGCGGGCCCCGGCAGGCTGTCTGCGCCGGGGATCCCCTTGCCGCCACAGTTCACGAGGAGAGGCGAAGCCAGCCCGAGCAGGGCAAGGGGCATCGCAACCAACTTCCATCGATTGACGCTCATCTCAGAAACCCTCCGGCACCTCTACGGGTACCCCATGGGGCGCGGACCCTACACCAACGGCCGCGACCTTGAAAGCCAGGACAACCGCGATCCCGCGCGGCCATCGCTCGCAACGCCGAGCAGCCCCGCACTCCGGGCCCCAGCAGAGATAGAGCGCCCTATTGCCCTAAGTCACGATGGCTGTAAAGAAACAAGCTGAGCGCGCCGAGCGGGGATGTGCGGCGACGCAGGGCGCGCCGCGCGCCTCGCCGCGATCACTCGTCGCCTTCGTCGAAGGGGAGGTCGAGCTGCGCGAGCGGGCGCGCGCCGACCGTGGGCCCGCCCTTCTTCTCGAAGAGCGCCTGCTCCCGGGCGATGTCGGCCTCGATGAGGTCCTGGTTGTCGTAGGCGAACGCGAGCGCGTCGAGCACGCGCGCGGGCCCGAGGTTCGGGTACCGCTTGAGCAGCGTCTCGACCGACGCGCCGCCGCGGTGCCACGCCCAGAGCCGCCGCACCGGGACGCGCGAGCCGGCGACGTGCGGGCTGCCGGCGAGCACCTGGCTGTCGCACCGCACGTGAGGGTGGGGGACGCGGATTCGCGGGAGCACCGGCGCGGCCATCGCGCGGGGGAGCCTAGTACCGGTCGCGATCGGATGGAAGGGCGCCGCGAGCCGGCGGACACGCTCGGCGCCGCCGCGCGCTCGGTCTGCACGCCCGCGCTCGGTCTGCACGCCCGCGCTCGGTCTGCACGCCCGCGCTCGGTCTGCACGCCCGCGCTCGGTCTGCACGCCCGCGCTCGGTCTGCACGCCCGCGCTCGGTCTGCACGCCCGCGCTCGGTCTGCACGCCCGCGCTCGGTCTGCACGCCCGCGCTCGGTCTGCACGCCCGCGCTCGGTCTGCACGCCCGCGCTCGGTCTGCACGCCCGCGCTCGGTCTGCACGCCCGCGCTCGGCCAGCACGCCCGCGCGGCGGCGTCGCCGCGGCGGCGCCGCGATGGCGGCGATGGCGGCGCGCGTCGTTCCGCCTTCCGCCGGCGCGATCGGAGCTACCCTACGCCGCGGAGGCGCGCGAGCATCGTGCCCGTCGTCGCCGATCGGAGCTCATCCACCATGACCCAAGCCGAGAAGAACCCGCTTCGCGAAGGAATGCCCGAGGAGCGAACCGCCTCGCCGGCAGCGCTCGTGATCTTTGGCGCCTCGGGCGACCTGACCCGTCGCAAGCTGCTGCCCGCGGTCTACAACCTGGCGCTCAGCCGCCTGCTGACCGGCGGCTTCGCCGTGGTCGGCGTGGCGCGGCGTCCGAAGCCGGATTTCGCCCAGGAGATGCGCGAGGCGGTCGGGAAGTACTCGCGGCGCCCGCTGGAGGAGGCGTCCTGGAGCGAGCTCGAGAAGGGCATCAGCTACGTCCAGGGGTCGTTCGACGAGCCCGAGACGTACGCCCGGCTCGCCGCGGAGCTCGAGCGGCTCGACGCCGAGCGCGGCACCCGCAAAAACCGGGTCTTCTACCTGGCCGTCGCGCCCGACCAGTTCGCGCCCATCGTCCGCGGCCTGCGCGCGGCGAACCTCGTCGCGCCGCCGTCGCACGAGAAGGACGCGCCGTTCCAGCACGTCGTCGTCGAGAAGCCGTTCGGCGAGGACCTGGAGAGCGCCCGCGCCCTCAACCGCGATCTGCTCGCCCACCTCGCCGAGTCGCAGATCTACCGGATCGACCACTACCTCGGGAAGGAGACGGTCCAGAACCTCCTCGTCCTCCGGTTCGGCAACACGATCTTCGAGCCGCTCTGGTCGCGCCAGCACGTCGACCACGTGCAGATCACCGTGGCCGAGGAGATCGGCGTCGAGGGCCGCGGCAAGTTCTACGAGAAGGTCGGCATCACCCGGGACATCGTGCAGAACCACGCGCTCCAGCTGCTCACGCTCGTCGCGATGGAGCCGCCGTCGTCGTGGGACGCCGACGCGGTGCGCGACGAGAAGGTGAAGGTGCTGCGGACGCTCCGGCCGATCGAGGGGCCGGACGCGCTTTCGTCGACCGTGCGCGGCCAGTACGCCGCCGGCATCGTGCGCGGCGAGAAGGTGCCCGGCTACACCGAGGAGCCCGACGTGGCGAAGGACTCGATGACCGAGACCTACGTCGCGATGAAGCTCCACCTCGACAGCTGGCGCTGGGGCGGGGTGCCGTTCTACCTGCGCGCCGGCAAGCGACTGGCGAAGCGGGTGGCCGAGGTGGTGCTGCACTTCAAGCCGCTGCCGCACGGCCTGTTCAAGGGCGCCCCCGGCGCCACCGAGGAGCCGAACGCGCTCGTGATGCGCCTCCAGCCCGACGAGGGCATCTCGCTCCGGTTCGCGGCGAAGATCCCGGGCAGCGGCATCGCGATCCGCGGCGTCACCATGGATTTCCGCTACGGCGCCGCGTTCGGCTCGAGCACGCCCGAGGCGTACGAGCGGCTCCTGCTCGACGCGCTGCGCGGCGACGCCACGCTGTTCACGCGCGCCGACGAGGTCGAGGCGCAGTGGGGCTTCGTCGATCCGATCTTCGAGGGGTGGCGGACGCAGAACGCGCCGATCGCGCGCTACGCCGCGGGCACGTGGGGCCCGCCGGAGGCCGACGCCCTGGTCCAGCCGTCCGAGGGCGCGCGCGGGGCGTGCGGCGAGCGGACGCCGCCGGAGCGGGCGTGGAGGCGGCCGTGAGCGCCGGGCGCATCGCCGAGGTGATCAAGCGGGTCGAGTCGGAGCTCGCCGAGTTCTGGTCGTCGCCCGACGAGTCGCGGCCGGAGCCGGCCCCGAAGACGCGCGCGTCGACGATGAACTTCGTCGCGGTGGGCAGCCGCGCCGAGGTCGAGCGCCTGAAGGAGCAGGCCGAGGAGCTCGCCGAGACGCACGCGGGCCGGACGCTGCTCATCACGCTCGACGACCGGCTCGATCCGCTGAGCGTGCAGGCCGACTGGTCGGCCACGTGCCGCCGCGCCGGGGAGGTGCCGATCTGCTACGACCGCGTGGAGCTCACGTTCGGGGTGGCCGCCGCCGAGCGCGTCGCGTCGGTGGTGAGCGCGCTGACGATCTCCGACGTGGCGGTGATCGTCGAGCTCGCGCCGGGCGCGCCGAACGTGCTCGGCGACGCGCTCGCGCCGATCTGCGATCGGCTGGTGTTCGACTCGGCCGAGACGTGCATCGAGCGGATCGCGGAGGTGGCGCGCGGGACGAAGGCGCCGCTCGCGGACCGGGCGTTCGTGCGGACGTTCTCCTTCCGCGAGCTCGTGGCGCGGTTCTTCGACGACATGCCCGAGGCCTCCCGCGCGATCCGGCGGGTGGAGATCGCGCGCAGCGCGGGGGCGAAGCCGGATCCGGCGGCGCTGCTCCTCGGGTGGATGGGGTCGCGGCTCGGCTGGACGTTCGAGTCGCGGGGGCCGGCGCAGCCCGGCGGCGCCGGCGTCGTGGGCCGCGCCCGCGCGGCGGACGGCGCGCCGATCGAGATCGCGCTCGTGGACGGGCCGCCGGCCGGGGAGCAGGCGCAGCGCCGGATCGACGGCGTGCGCCTCTTCACGTCGCTGCGCGGCGAGCCGCTCGCGCTCGGGTGCGTGCGGCTCGACAAGGCGCCCGCGACGGCGCGGTGGACGATGGAGGGGGCGCGGTCGGCCGACCACCTGCACCCGCTCGGCTACCGGGACGAGACGTGGGTGCTGACGAAGACGATCGACTCGCTGGAGGGCGATCGCCTGCTGCGCGAGGCGGTGCTCGCCGCCGCGGCGTGGAGCGCGCTCTGACGAGGCCGGGAGGAGGACCGAGATGAACGGCGGTGAAGAGACGCTCGTCGCGGCGGACGCGGCGGAGCTCGCGATCCTCGCGGCGGAGCTCATGGCGCGCGCGATCGCGGCGGCGATCGAGGCGCGCGGCGTCGCGCGGATCGCGCTGTCGGGCGGGGGCACGCCGTCGGAGGCGTACCGGCGGCTCGCGGCGCTGTCGCTCCCCTGGGCGCAGACCGAGTGGTTCTGGGTGGACGAGCGCGCGGTCGCGCCCGACCACCCCCGCTCGAACCACGGCGCCGCGCGCCGGGATCTCGCGGCGGCGCGCATCCCGGAGGACCGCTTCTTCCGCATGGAGGGGGAGGCGGCCGATCTCGCCGGGGCCGCGTCGCGCTACGAGGCGCTCCTGCGCGCGCGCTTCGGGGTCGCGTCGGCGGTGGCGTTCGACCTGATGACGCTGGGGATCGGCGACGACGCGCACACGGCGTCGCTCTTCCCCGGGACGGGGGCGGTGGGCATCGCGGATCGCCTGGTCGCCGCGATCCCGGCGCAGCCGGACAAGGGGCTGGAGGCGCGGCTCACGCTGACGGCGCCGGTGATCCGGGAGGCGCGGGTGAAGCTCTTGCTCGCGCGCGGGGCGAGCAAGCGCGCGGTCGTGGAGCAGGCGAAGCGGCCGGGTCCGGCCGACGAGGTGCCGGCGCGCGCCGTGCGCGGCGGCGCCGGACGGCTCGTCTGGCTGCTCGACGCGGCGGCGGCGCAGGCCGGGTAGCGGGCGCCCGGGCGCGTCCTCCCGCGCGCCAGCGGCTGCGCGCCAGCGGCCCGATGTACGCTGGCGCGCAGCCGCGGCGATTCCGCGCGGCGCGAGGCTTGACGCCCTGGCTCGTTGCGCCAGAAGCCACGACACGCGCGCAGATGCCGTCGGGCGAGGGAAGAGCTGCAAGCCGAGAGCCGCGGATCGCCGAGGGCGACGACGCCGAGGCGCGCCTGTTCACCGCCGCGATCCTGACGGGCAACTACGTCGCCGCGCGGAGCGTGCTGCACGCCGCGATCGGCAACGGGCTCGGCTACGTCTACGAGCGCATCGTCGTGCCGGCCATGGATGAGGTCGGGCGCCGCTGGTACGAGAACCGGATCAGCGTCGCGGACGAGCACCTCGCCACGGCGGTCGCGCAGACCGCCGTGGCCTCCATCTACCCGCTGATCCAGTGGCCGCCGGGGGGGCCGAGGGCGGTGGTCGGCTACGTCGAGCCCGAGCGCCACGTGTTCGGCGCGCGCATGGTCGCCGATCTGCTCGCCCTCGACGGCTGGCGGACGACGTTCGCGAGCGGGGGGATCTCGCTCGCGCGCGGGCTCGAGGATCTCCGGCGGAGCGAGGTGAAGCTCTTCGCCGTGTCGGTCACCCTCGGCGAGCACCTGCCGGCGGCGCGCGCGCTCATCCAGCGCGCGCGCGAGGACGTGCCCGGCGTGAAGGTCCTCGTCGGCGGCCGCGCCGTCGCGGCGCTGCCCGACGCGGTTCAGCTGCTCGGGGCCGACGCGGTCGCGGCGTCAGCCTCGCGGGCGGTGGAGGTCGCGCGGGCATGGCGGTGACGCAGCCGGACGCCGCGGCGCTCCTCGGCGCCCTCCTCGCGAGCGAGGACGATCTTCTGCTCGTGGTGCAGCGCGGCGAGATCACCCACGCCAGCGCGGCGGTGGAGCGGCGGCTCGGCGGCGCCGCGGCGGGCAGGGACGTCGCGGCGCTGTTCCACGAGGAGAGCCGCGAGAAGCTCGCGGCCGCGCTGGGCCACGAGGCGCCCGCCACGTGGGAGCTCCAGGCGTGCCGCGAGGGGGAGGGGCAGGAGCCGGTGAGGTTCCTCGTGGTCCCGGCCGCGGACGGATCGCGCCTCCTGCTCGGGCGGGCTCCCGCGCGGGACGAGGCGGTCCGGATCAAGGAGGCCGCCATCACGCTGACGACCGCGCTCGCGGACATCGCCCGCGAGCTCGCGACGAAGGGCGCCGAGCTCGAGGCGGCGCGCGCCGGGCTCGAGGAGCTCGGGCGCCACCGCGACGAGCTGCTGTCGATCGTGTCGCACGACCTGAAGGCCTCGCTGCATGCCATCCGGCTCCAGGGGTCGCTCATCGAGCACGCCGAGAGCCCTCCGACGGCGGCGCAGCGCGCGACGATCGCGGGGCGGCTGCTCCGCAACGTCGACAGGATGACGTCGCTCATCTCGGACATCCTCGACGCCGCGCTCGCCGACGCGGGGGAGCTGCGGATCGAGCCGCGGCGGTTCTCCCTGGGCGACGTGGTCGCCGAGGTGGTCGACACGGTGGCCCTCATCGCGGCCGACGCGGGGGTGCAGCTCCGCCGCGCGGCGGCGGGCGCCGCGCTCGTGGACGGCGACGCCCGGCGGCTCTACCAGGTCGTCCTGAACCTCGTGGAGAACGCGATCCGGCACTCGCCGAGGGGGGCCGAGGTCCTCATCGCGCTCGAGGCGCAGGGCGCGCGCGTGCGCTGCTCGGTCGAGGACGGGGGGGCCGGCATCGCGCCCGAGGAGCGCGCCGCGGTGTTCGAGCGCTTCCAGCGGCGGGGCGGCCGCGCGGGCCGGGCCGGCCTCGGCCTGTACATCGCGCGGCGGATCGTCGCGCTGCACGGGGGCTCGATCTGGGTCGAGGCCGGGGCGCGCGGCGGCGCGCGCTTCGTCTTCGAGATCCCGGCGCCCGGGGGCGCGGGCGGGGCGGAGGACGCGGGCGCGCGCTGAGGCGGCGTCGCGCGCGCGGGGCGCGTCGTCGTCGTCGCCGCGCCCCGCGCCGCGCTCAGGACCTGCGGGACGGCGCGCGGCGCCGGGGCGCGTCGTCGTCGTCGCCGCGCGCCGCGAGCTCCCTCGCGAGGGCGAGCGCGCCGCGGACGCCGACGAGGGGATCGGTGACCACGGCGACGGGCACCCCCTCGAGGAGCGGCGTGAGGCGGCCCTTCTTCAGGAAGGACTTCATGAACAGCTCGCGCCGGGCGGTGACGAGGTTCCTCGCGATGTTGCCGAGGACGAAGACCCCGCCGAGCGCCAGCTCGCGCAGGGCGAGGTTGCCCGCCTCGGCGCCGTAGATCTCGACGAACAGGTCGACCGCGCGCGCGGCGGGCCGGAACGCGCGCGCGAGCCCGAGCTCGGAGATCGCCGCGTTGCGGTCGCCCTCGGCGAGGCGGCGCTCGATCGCGCGGGGCACGCGGGCGGCGCGGGCGGCGAAGAAATCGAAGAGGGCGCCGAGCCCGTCGCCCGAGAGGACCCGCTCGTAGCTCACGTGATCCGGGTGGCGCTCGGCGAGGAACTGCCACAGCTCGACCTCGACGGCGGAGCGCGGGGCGAAGTCGGCGTGGCCGCCCTCGGTCGGGAGCGTCAGGTGGCGGGCGCCGTCCCAGAGGAGCCGGGCCTCGCCGAGGCCGGTGCCGGCGGCGATGACGGCCAGGTTGCTCTCCTTCGGCCGCGGGCGGCGCTCGGTGAGCGGCGCGATCGAGGCGCGGGGGATGTGCAGGCAGCCCCGGGCGCCGACCACGAGGTCGTTCGCGAGCAGGACGCGCGCGATCTTCAGCCGGCGCGACAGCTCGCGCTCCGCGAGGCGCCAGGGCAGGTTCGTGATGGCGGCGACGTGGTCCTTGATCGGGCCGGCCACGCCGAGCACGGCGATCGCGGGGTGGGGCGCGTCGCTGCGGACGAGGAACGGGAGGGCGATCTCCTCGAAGCTCGCGTGCTCGCGGCTGCGGAAGACCGCCTCGGAGAGCGGCCTGTCGCCGGAGGCGTCGTAGAGCGCGAGCCGGGTGTTCGTGCCTCCGATGTCGCCGACGAGCAGCGACGGGGCCACGGATTTCTTGGTCCTTGCCACGCGGGCGCCCTGCCAGCGCCCCGCGTCGGCGGCAAGGCGAACCGTCATCGGGCGGGCGCGGACGGGGCGATCGTCGGAGCGGCCCGCGGCCTCGACCGCCGCGCTCGCGCGGGCGCCCGTGGTCGCCGCGAGCGGCCTCGGCGCTGTCCTGCCTTGACCGGCGCACCGCCTCCGGTCGAAAGTGCCGGCGTGCAGCGGCTGTCCCCCGCGCTTCTGGCCGCGCTCGCCGGCCTCGTCTCTCTCGCCGGCCCAGCGTTCGCCGACGCGGCGCAGGGCGCGCTCGCGCAGCCTGCGCCCGCGCACCTCGCGCAGCCGGCGCCGCCGCAGCGCGCGCCCGCGCCGCCTTCTCAGCGCGCGCCCGCGCCGCCGCCGCCCGCACCGGCCACCTCCGCGCCGCCCTCCGCCTCGGCCGCGCCGCGATCTGCGCGGGCCACGGCGGCGCCGGCCGCTCAGGCCGCCTCCTGGTCCTGCTGCTCGGCGCACGGTGAACGTCTACGATCCGCCGATCTCGGGGCTGGCCGGGACGTTCCTCTCGCCCGGGCTCGGATGGGCGCTCGGCGCGCTCTGCGTCGGGATGGCGATCGTCGGCCAGGTGGTGACCTGGCGGCGGCGGGCCGAGGCCGGGCTGCCGCTGCCCTCCCGGGGCGCGATGGCGGCGCGGCTCGCGGTGGTGGTCGTTTTGGTGCCGGCGATCGTTGGGCTGCTCAACGCGGCCGCGTCGGCGCCGGCGGCTCAGGCCGCCTCCGCGCCGCCGGCGCAGCCCGCGCCCGCGCAGGCCACCTCGGCGCCGCCCGCCGCCGCGCCGGCGCCGCCCGCGGACGATCCGCCGCCCGCCGCCGATCCGCCGCCCGCGCAGGCCGCCGCGCCGCCGCAGCCGCCCGCGGCCCAGCCGCCGCCGGTGCAGCCGCCGATCGTGCACGTCGCGCCGTCGCCGGCGCCGCCCCGGTCGGCGGCCGCGAAGGTCGTGCTGGCGCCCGCGCCGCCGCAGCCGGCCGCCGACCAGGCCGAGCCGCGCACGCCCGACCCCCAGCCGCCGCCCCCGGCGGCCGAGCAGCCCGAGGCGCGCGTCGAGCTGCTCGGCCGCACGGTGTTCGCCATCCGCGTGCACCGCGGCAGCCTCTCCCCCCCGGAGCGCGCCCGCGAGGCGGCGAAGGTGCTGGAGCGCGCCGCCCAGGAGAAGCAGATCCCCGAGGTCCGCGTCGACGAGCAGGCGGGCGTGGCCGTGATCTACGTCGGCGCGAGCCCGCTCATCCACATCGGGCCCGAGGACGCCGTCGCGGCGGGCACCACCACCGTCTCCGTCCACGCCGCCGCGATCGCCGCCACGGTGCGCGACGTCCTCGCCAAGGAGCACAGCCGGAGCCGCCTCGCCACGAGCGTGTTCTCCTTCTCGCTGCTCGTCTTCTCGGGGCTGATCGCGCTCCTCCTGCTCCGCAAGGTCGGCGAGCTCGTCGAGCGGGCGCGCGCCTGGGTCGCCGAGCACCCGGAGCGGCTCCCGGCGCTGCACGTCCGCGGCATCGAGATGCTCCGGCCCGCCGCGTCCCAGGGCGCGCTCTCCGTCGCGCTCGGCGCCGCCGGCATCCTCGTCCGGCTGGGCATCGCCTACATCTGGATCCTCTTCGCGCTCTCCCTGTTCGAGTCCACGCGCAACTACAGCCAGAAGCTCACCGGCTTCGTGCTCGCGCCGATGTCGGAGCTCATGGGGCGCATCGCGCGGAGCGTCCCCGTGCTCGTGCTCGCGATCCTCGCGACGCTCGCGGTCATCGTCCTCATCCGCTTCGTGGGGCTGTTCTTCGGGAGCGTCAGCCGGGGCGAGACGTCGCTCGGGTGGCTCCCCTCGGAGCTCGCGGTCGCGACCGGGGTCCTCGTCCGCTTCGGCATCCTCGTGGCCGCGCTGCTGCTCGCGGCGCCGCTCATCACCGGCACCGAGGAGGGGGCGCTCACGCGGGTCGGCTTCGTGGTGCTCGCGTCGGCCGGGCTCGCCAGCACGCCGCTCATCGCGTCGGCGGCCGTCGGGCTCTCGGTCATCTACGGCCGGCGCCTGCGCGTCGGCGACGTCGCCGACGTGGGCGGCCGGTCCGGGCGGGTCCGCGAGCTGACGCTGATGGAGGCGCGCCTCGAGGACGAGGACGGGTGCGTCGTGCGCGTGCCCCACCTGCTCAGCCTGTTCCACCCGACGCGCGTCCGCGGCCGCCCCCCGCTCGTGGCCGTCGAGATCAGCGTCGACCCCTCCGCGGATCTCGACCGGGTGCGGGAGCTGCTCCTCAAGACCGGATCGAGCCTCGGCAGCCGCGCCCGCGCCGCGCTCGTCGCGATCGACGAGGGGGGCGCGCACTTCCGGGCCACGATGGCGTGCGACGGCGACGACGTGCGCAGCCGCTGGCTCGCCGCCGTGGCGCAGGCGCTCGCCGCCGCCGGCATCGCGCTCGGGCGCGCGCCGGCGTCCTCCGGCGGCGCGCCGCGCCGCGCGCCGCTGGATCGGGGCGCGGCCTCGTGAACGCCATCTGGCTCCTGATGGGGCTGCTCGTGCTGTCGTACCTCGGCAGCTCGCTCGTCGGCGGCCGCGTGCTGCGGGGCATCGGCCTCCCGTCGGGCGCCGAGTACGTGGTGCTCGGCTTCGTGCTCGGGCCCTCGGCGCTCGGGCTGCTCGAGCCCTCGTCGCTCGCCGCGTTCGAGCCCGTGGCGGGCGTCGCGCTCGGCTGGCTCGCGGTCGTGGTCGGCCTCGATTTCGGCTTCGTCGGCAACCGCCGCGTCCGCCCGTCGCGCATGGCGCTCGGCGTGCTGATGAGCCTGCTCACCGGCTCGGCGGTGGCCGCCGCGGTGTGGTTCGCGGCGGCGCGCGGCGCGCCGTCGCTGGAGAGCGGCGACCGGGTGCTGCTCGCGGCGGGCGTGGGCGCCGTCTCGGCCGAGACGACGCGGCACGCCGTGCTCTGGGTCACGCAGCGCTACAGCGCGAGCGGCAAGCTCTCGGACCTCATCGCCGACATCGCCGACTGCGACGACCTCGGGCCGCTGCTCATGATGGGCGGCGCCTTCGCGCTGGTCCCGCAGGCGACGGGCCACTGGCCGCTCGCGTTCTGGGGGTGGACGATCGTCACGGCGCTCATCGGCGTGGTGCTCGGGCTCATCGCGGTCGTGCTCCTCGGCAGCGATTTCCGCCTGATCCAGAGCTGGGGCGTGCTGCTCGGCACGTCGCTGCTCACGATGGGCACGAGCGCGCGGGTCGGCCTGTCGCCGCTCTTCGCGACGTTCGCGATGGGCGTGACCATCGCCGCGCTCTCCCGGCACCGCGAGGAGATCGTCGCGATGATCGCGCCGACCGAGCGGCCGGTCATCCTGCCGGCGCTCCTGCTCGCGGGCGCGCAGGTGAACCCGAAGGCGGCGCCGTTCCTGCCCTGGATCGTGGCGATCGCGCTGGCGGCGCGGGTCCTCGGCAAGCTCGCGACCGGCCTCGTCTTCCGGGTCGCGTCGCCGGACGCGCGCGACACCTCGCCCTGGCTCGGCCTCGGGCTGCTCTCGTCGGGCGCCGTCGCCATGAGCGTCGGGCTCGCCTTCGCGCTGCGCTTTCCGGGCCCGGTCGGGCACACCGTCCTCGTCGCCGCGGCGGCCGCGGCCGTCTTCGGCGAGCTCGTCGGCCCGCAGGCGCTGCGCGCCACGCTCCGCAAGGCCGGCGAGCTCGCCGCGCCCGAGCGGGAGTCGCTCTTCTTCGGCCGCGGGCTGGGCCGCGCCGCGCGCGACGCCGCGCCGGGCGACGGCGATGTCCCGCCGCCGCCGGTGGCCGAGCGGGGCGAGGGGTAGGAGGTGTCCCCGTGAGCGCTGCAGCACTCCCTGACGTCGCGCCCGTCGCGCCCGCCGGGCCCGACGCGCCCGCCGGCCCGGCTGGGCCCGCCGCCGCGCCCGGGCCGCACGGCGCTCCGCCCAGCGGCCATCACGGCTCGGCCCCCAAGGGCCCGCTGAACCACCTCACGCACGCGGTCGCGCTGGTGATCCTCTTCGGCGTGCTCTACGCGACGACGCGCGCGGTCCCGCACGACAACGGCCCGGCGGGCACCATCGCCTCGATCGGCTTCCTCCTGCTCGCGGGCACGCTCGCGAGCGAGCTCGTCGAGCCGCTCCGCTTGCCGCACCTCTCGGGCTACATCCTCGCGGGCATCCTCGCGGGGCCGCACGTCCTCAAGCTCGTCGATCACCACGCCGTCGAGGAGATCTCGCGGGTGAACGCGCTCGCGCTGGCGCTCATCGCGCTCGCCGGCGGGGCCGAGCTCCGGCTCGAGATGGTCAAGAAGAGCCTGAGGAGCCTCCTCTTGCACAACCTCGTGCAGACGGTCCTCGTGTTCGTGGCGATGACCGGCGTCTTCTTCGCCGCGCGCTCGCTCGTCCCGTTCGCGGCCGACCTCCCGATCGCCGCGGCGTTCGGCGTGGCGATCCTCTGGGGCGTGATCGCGGTCACCCGCAGCCCCTCGGCCGTGCTCGGCATCCTCTCGCAGACGCGCGCGACGGGGCCGGTGGCGATGAACACGCTCGCGTTCGTGATGACGTCGGACATCATCGTCATCGTCGTCACGGCGGTCGCGCTCTCCACGGTGCGGCCGCTGATCGAGCCGGGCACGACGATGTCGATGCACGAGATCGAGCTGCTCGGCCGCGAGATCCTCGGGAGCATCTCGATCGGCACGACGCTCGGGCTCGCGCTGGCCGCCTACATGCGGCTCATCGGCCGGCAGCTCATCCTTGTGTTCGTGGCGCTCGGCTTCGGGGCCACGGAGGTGCTGCGTTACCTCCGCTTCGACGCGCTGCTCGTGTTCGTGGTCGCCGGGTTCGTCGTCGCGAACCTGTCGAAGCAGGGGGAGAAGCTCGTGCACGCGGTCGAGGACGCCGCGAGCGTGGTGTTCGTGCTGTTCTTCGCGACGGCGGGCGCGCACCTCGATCTGCCGCTGCTCAAGCTGATGTGGCCGGTCGCGCTGCTCTTCGGCGCGTCGCGCGCCTTCGTGACCTGGGTGGCGAGCCGCATCGGCAACCGGCTCGCGGACGACCCGCCGGTGCTGCGGAAGTGGGCGTGGTGCGGGCTGGTCTCGCAGGCCGGGCTCACGCTGGGCATCAGCCTGACGATCGAGCGCGCGTTCCCGAGCCTGGGCGCCGGCTTCCGCGCGCTCGTCATCGGGTGCGTGGCGCTGAACGAGGTGGTCGGCCCGATCCTCTTCAAGTACGCGCTCGACCGCGCCGGCGAGACGGCCGTGGAGGCGTCGCGCGGGTCGCTGCCGAAGTCGCTGCCGGACCTCGGACGCCCTGGGTGAGCGGCGGCCGGGTCGGGACGCGTGGCCGTCAGGTGTCGTCCTTCTCCGGCTCGCCCGCCTCGTCTTCGTCCCCGAACAGCTCGCTGACGTCGAGCTCGATCGCCTCGAACGGCTCGCCGCGCACGCGGTCGCCGCGCCCGCCGGCGGCTACGAGGAGATAGCCGCCCTCGGTCCAGCGCAGGATCGTCAGCGTCTCGTGGAGCGGGTCGAGGATCCAGGTGTGTGGCACCTGACTGCGGTGGTAGGTGCGGAGCTTCTTCACGGTGTCGTTGCTGGCGTTGCTCGGCGAGAGGACCTCGCAGACCCAGTCCGGGCGCGCGCGGACCGGGAGCTCTGTGGGCGGCGCGGCGAGGCGCTCGCGCCGCCAGCCGGCGATGTCCGGGCGGTAGATCTGATTCGGCTCCAGCGCGATCTCGACCTCGGTCACGAACCACCATCCGCCCGGCCCGCGCCGCCCCGGGGGTCGGTCGTAGGGGTCGCTGACGCGCGCGGTCATGCGCGCTTGCGCGCGTCCATGGGACCAGCTCGGCGTCGCCTTCGGGACGAGGTCGCCGTCGATGATCTCATGGAACCGCTCGGCTTCCGGGATCGCGAGGAGATCGGCCGCGGTGGCGTGCCGCCGCGGGCGTGCCGGGAGGGTCATGGGGGCGATGGTGCGCCGCTCGCTGGGCGCGCGCAACGCCGCGCGACGAGCCCGCGCGCCGGCCTCGGGCCATCGCGCCGGGCACCTCGGGTGAGGTGCGGGCTGCTCATGGCGTGAACCGGAGCGAGTAGCTCACCACGGTGGGGCCGCGCCTCGGCTTGAGGAAGTCGATCCGCTCGAAGACGCCGACCACGCATTTCGTGAACGCCTCGCCCTTGAGCGCCGTGCGCGGCTTGCGCACCTCGGCCTTGCCGCCGTCCTTCTCGATGCGCAGGTCGATCCCGAAGTCGCCGCCCTTGGTCGGGTCCTCCGCGAGCGCGAAGCAGCGTCGGAAGTCGTCGAAGTGGGGCGCGACCGAGCGCTTGATCGGCTCCTTCGTGAAGTCGTCGTGCGGGCCGCCGCCGATGTGCATCCCGATGTTCGCGACCTTCACCTTCGGGAGCGGCCCGGCGTCGGCCGGGGCCGAGGCGGGGGCCGCCGGTTCGGCCGCGGCGCTCGCGGCGGACGCTGAGGCGCTGGCGTCGGGCGCGGCGGGCGCGGAGGCCGCGGGGGCGGGGGTGGCGGCGGTGGCGGCGCTCGCGGAGGCGGCCGCGATCGCGGGGGGATCGGTCGGCGGGGGCGCGGCGCTCGCCGGCGCGGTCGCGAGCGCCTCCGCCTGCGGCGCGGCGTGGCGCTCGGCCGGGGGCGTGGCGCCGGACGAGCAGCCTGCTGCGGCGAGGGCGAGGGAAGCGGAGAGCGCGAGGAAGAGCGGGGCGGGACGGCGCATGATGGCGCGCGAATCTACTGCGGCTCGCGCTGATGCAGGAAGCGGACGGCGCGCGGAAGGTCGGAGCGCCGCCGGAGCGATCGGGCGGGCGGGGGGAGGGCCGGGGCGGGCGGGTGGAGGCCTCGTTACATGGGCTGGGGACCTCCATCACGCGCGCGAGCGGTTCCGTCGCTGGAACGAAGGCTTCCGGCGCGGTCCGGAAGGCTTCGCGCGCGGTCCGGAAGGCTTCGCGCGCGGTCCGGAAGGCTTCGCGCGCGGTCCGGAAGGCTTCGCGCGCGGTCCGGAAGGCTTCGCGCGCGGTCCGGAAGGCTTCGCGCGCGCTCCGGAAGCTTCGCGCGCGGGGCGGAGGGTCGAATTTCCCGGGAAATTCGTCTCCCGGTGCGCGCCGGACGGCGCCGGGGACGCGGTGGACACCGCTAAGTACGCGAAACCTCGTGCTCCGGAGCGCGCGGGAAGGTCTCGGGAGCGCACGGGAAGCCATCGTGCCGGCACCAGCGGTTCCAATTGTGTGAACAATTACTAGACGTCGCTCTCGCCGGACGCTTCGCCCGGCTCGGGCGCCGTGGCGGTGGGCTTGGGCGGCGTCGCGGCGGGCTTGCGCCGAGGCGCCTTGCTGCTCGCGCGGCCGAGGCAGCTGCGCTTCTTGATCACGGCGCGGGCCGTGGTCGACCCCTCGTCGAACCAGGGCGCAGCTTGACGAGCGTTTCGCGCCGTCGCGCGGCCATGGAGAGCTCGGTTTGCTCGGGCAGAGGCGATGTCGGGCGGAGCTCCACGTCGACAAGGCCCTTGAGGCGCTTGCGCTCTGAATGGGACTTTCAGCGATTGAAAGAGGATTCGTGAGCGCGCGTTGCGCTCAGGCCGCCGGTTTCTTGCCGCCTCGGACCGGCGTAACCCCCCAGCTCATGGCCTGTGCGGTGAGGACGGAGACGTTGAGATTGGGAGTGCGCTCCGGCGCGCACCTCGGCTGAGCAATGTCCTACCGCTCCTGTGTGGGCGCTTGCACCCTGGGAATGCGCGGGCGAGCGTGCGTGGGTGAGAAAAAACGCAGGGGTGGTGGAATGCATATGAGAAGGAGAGCGAGGCGGTGTGCGGCCATCGTCGTGGTGGCCGTGGCCGCCCTGGCGCTCGGCGCGGCGGGAGCGGGGTGTTTGTGGGAGCGCGAGGAGCACGCGCCAGGTATGTTCTGCGCGCAAGCGAACACCAGCGTCGTCGAGCACTGCGTGGACGCGAGCGAGGGACCGGGCAGCGCGTGGAGCGAGGCCGAGGCGGACGGCGAGCTGCCGATCCAGATGTGGGCGGTCGAGCCGAGCGGCGCGATGCTCGACGATCTCGCCGCGGACGCGGCGGCGCTCCGGGCCTGGTTCGACAACATCGATCGGGCGGTGGCCTACGTGCGCGACGAGCAGAAGAACGCCGAGTCGCTCCGGGCGACCTTGCACGGCAGGCTCCTCGGGCTGCTCTTGAAGTCCAGGCAGCGCCAGGAGGCGATCTTGGAGGAGGAGCCGGTCCGCGCGGCCGACAACTTCCGGCAGGCGATGACCGACAAGGCGAGCGCCGAGGAGGAGCCGCTCGTGGCCGCGCTCGCCGCGGATAAGCAGGCGATGGCGATCGTGCAGGCGATCTTCGACCAGGCCCGGAGCGATGCCGCGCCGCTGCGATCCCGGTACGCAGGGGTCGCGGCGCGGTTCGCCGCGTACCGCGCGACCGAGGCGGCGGAGACGGCGGCGTACGCGGCGCTGTCGAAGCAGGCGTCGCGGTCGAGCATCGACGGCCTCGACGGCGCGGAGCAGGCGGTGCTCGCGGCGGCGCGCGAGGCGAGCCGGGCGCCGAACGAGCTCGCCGCGGAGATCATGACGCTGTCGGCGGAGCTCCAGGCGCTCGCGGTCTCGTTCGACGAGGCGATCGCGCCGCACGAGGAGGTGCTCGCGACGCACGGCGCGGTCGTGCCGGACATGACCTCAGGGGCGCTGCGCTCGCTGAGCGCCATGCTGGGCTACGCGCAGCGGCGGGTGGCCCGGAGCGACGCGACGGCGACGGCGCTGATCGGCGGCATCGCGCTGCGCCGGCAGGCGCTCGGTGTGCTGGAGCGGGACGAAGGGGCGCGCGAGGGGATCGCGCGGTCGCGGATAGAGAGGGCGTCGGAGGTGTTCGGCGAGGGGGCGCGTGCCCGGGTGGAGGCGCTGTCGGCGGCGCCGCCGGTCAGCGAGAAGCTGGGGCTGCCGCTGCTCGCCGGACGGCGCGGGGTGCTCGTGGCGCTCGTGCAGATGCGGCCGCTCTGCGAGGCGGCAGGGTCGTCGTGGCGCGAGACCGGGTGCGCGGCGCTGCGAGGGCGGTTCGATGCCGCGGAGGCGGAGCTCAGGACGGGCCTGCCGCGGAAGATCGCGGCGGGGCTGGCGGCGCTGCGGGAGAAGGCGATGCCCGCGGCGGCGCTCGACGCGGTGCAGGCGAGGCTGGACGCGGGCGACGTGAAGGGCGCCGCGATGGCGTATGACGCCGCGGTGCGCGGCGCGGAGGGGACATGAGAGGCTCGAAGGAGTTCGCGCGGCGCGGCTTCTGCGCCGCGGTGTTCCAGAAGCTCATCGCGCTGATGACGGCGCTCTCGGTGCTGGCGCCGTCGTCGACGTGGGCGCGCACCCGCACGCCGTACACCGTGCTCTGGAGGAGCTACGGTGATGCCGATTCGTGCGGTTCTACCGAGCTCGAGACCGAGGGCGATGCCATCTTCGAGGTGAACCGGACGCCGCTGCCCACCTACGGGGTGCCGGGCGCGCTGCAGATCCACGGCGACGGCTCGCGGAGCAACACGCTCGAGGCGGAGTTCGACTCGGTGCTGCTCCTCATGGGCAGAAACGGGTTTCACTTCGGGGTCCACACCGTGAACGGCGGCAACTGGTGTACCCACGCGCAGGAGGTGGTGCACCTCGTCTCGGGGCCGCTCGGGCTCAACAAGCCGCTCTTCGACATCCGCCGCGACGGGACCGGCTTCGAGGGCAGCACCGCGGTCGACCTGAGCCTCGCGGAGATCAACCCGGACCTCGCGCGCGACATCGCGGAGCTGGAGGTCAGGATCGCCCGGCTGATGACGGAGCTCCTCCGCAACGCCGCGAGGGTCACGGACCTCCGGGCGCGGATGGACCTCCTGCGGCAGCTCGACACGGAGCTGCACGACCTGGTGAGCCGGCCGCTGGACGAGATCTCGCGGACCGACCTCGACGCGATCCTCGACCGGTACGAAGACGTGGTCGACGCGGAGACGCGGGCGGCGATGGAGCAGCTCGTCGACGACCTGAAGAAGAGCGTCAGCGACCTGGAGAGCGAGCTCGCGCGGCTGCTCGACGAGTTCGGCGCGCAGGCCGATGAGGTGGCGGACCTGGCGACGCAGGACGCGCGCGCCGAGGGGTGGGACCCGGACGACCCGTGGAACTACGCGCTCGGGGAGAGCGAGGTGCCGTGGGTGGAGGTACCGGACATCGCGGAGGTGGAGGGGGCGTTCGACGAGGGGAGGGACCCGTACGCGGCGTACGCGGACGCGGTGCTCGCGGCGCTGGAGGCGGCCGTGAGCGGTTATGCGGGGTACGCGGACGCGGTGATCGCGGCGCTGGAGGCCGACGTGAGCGGCGGGGTCGTGGTCGCGCGGGCGGACTTCGTGGCGAACGTGCGGGCGTGGCGAGAGAACAGCGCGGCGCTGGAGATCGCGCTGCGCGACCGGATGGGGGTGTCGCTGGCGGAGACGAACGCGTTCCTGAAGGCGCAGAACCGGATCACGGCGTACGTGCGGCGGTTCATGGATGCGTCGGACTGGTTCGTGGACACGCCGGTGCCGGCGGACCTGCGCGCGGTGGTGGACACGGTGCTCAAGCCGCGGTTCGATGCGCTGGCGGACCAGATGAAGGACAGCCTGAACCAGTGGACAGGGGACGGGCTCGACCTGGAGCAGACGCAGCTCTACCAGACGATCAGCGCGTTCGCGGGGGCGATGTCGACGGTCGGCGAGGGGGTCGAGGCGTACGCGGGAGTGATGCAGACGCTCGTGCATGCGACGACGCGCATCGGGGTGGGGTTCGTGCCGGTGGTCGGGCCGGCGCTCGACCTGTGCGAGGCGGTGAGCGGGAAGGAGTTCTGCTTGCCGTCGGGGCGAGAGCTCAGCGACGAGGAGCGGATCTTCTCGGGGCTGGGGTTCGGGCTCGGCGCGATCGGGGATGTCTGGCGCGGCGTTGCGGCCGCCGGCGCGCTACCGCCGACTACGATCCGAATCGCCGGGAAGATCGCGGATGTCGATGATGTCCTTGTCAAGGGATTTCAGGTACGCAGGCTTCGCGCGTACAAGACGCTGAGGGGAGCGGTGACGGAGCAGCCGCTCTACCCGTTCGAGAAGACGGCGGCGAAGTTCCTCTCCCGCGATGGGCGGACGCTCCTCGGCGTCGGTGATGACGGCGTGCGCGCGACGCTCTGGCCTAAGTTAGCACGCGATGCGCGCACCAAGCCAAGGGCGCCCGACTTCATCACGGTATCCGCGCAGAACAAGCTCATCCTGAGCGAGGTGAAGGGGGGCGTCAACATCGACGGCAAAGAGGTGATCGAGCAGTTGTCGAGCGGGATGGAGGGGGTACGGCAGAACGGACTCGTGGGAGATGTCGAGGAGGTCCAGCTCCTCATGGAACGGGGCGGAAAGTTCGGTGGCACCCAGTTCATCGCGCAGGACGGTTACCTCTTCGACACGCAGAAAGGCAAGAGGGCGACCCTGAAAGGCTTCAATATGCCCATCAAGGTGATCCGGCTATGAGCACTCCGGGCCCTCGCTTCTACGCCTGGTGCGATGAGGCGTCGCGGGTCGACGCGCTCGCCGCGGCGCTGTCGGCGCTCGCGCGCCCAGGGGGGTTCCTGGACGCGTGGGCAAACTTCGACGTGAGGTGCGCCACGAAATCCATGGAGGCGGCCGTCGCCATGATCCGCACCCAGTACCCATGCACCGGCACTGCTCACGCCACGTGCAGCACGATCCTTCCCGGCGCCCAGCGCTTGGCCCTTCCGGATCAGCGTGGACCCGACTCCCCTGCCATGCGCAGCATCCTTGTCGATCTTCAGTGTTTCACAGAAGCATACGAGCCTCGCTGGTCGTTGCGAGGCCCCCACGAGCCGCAAGGCCCCCTCGAGATGTACCCGGAGAACTGCATGCACTTTTTCGGCTTCATCCTCGAGCTCGCCTGGGGCAGGGGACCGCGCTCCTTCGAGGTCGAGGCCGAGCTGGCGTGGCACCTCCTGCAGATCGACCTCGAGGATCTCCTGCTCCGCCTCTGCGAGCCGGACGGGAGCGGGCGCGTCCGAACCGGCGCGTGCACGAGCGCGTGGCGCTGGCACGCGCCGGTTACCACGTGCGCGACGTACAACGCGTGTGCCCGAGAGATCGCGCGCGACCTCGCCGTGTCGTGGGTGCACCTCCACGACAAAGACAGCGTGTCGCGCATCGCGGGCATCCCGTTGTCCATGCTCCACGCGCGCGTCGACGCCGCGCCGCGCGGGGCGCGCGTCGCCATCGCGCCGCCGCGCGGGTCGCGCGTCGCCAGGAAAGGGGGCGGCGCGCGGGCGTGCTCGCTCTCCCGCGAGACCGTCCTCAAGGCGCTGGCCGCGCCCCCCTCGGTGCTGCTCGACGCGCTGGAGGCCTCAGCGGTGCCCGACAACGCGTGGCGCGCGGCCGCGCCGCGCGCCTCCGAGATCCTGGAGCGGACACGAAGGCTTGCGGAGACCGGTGACGGTCCACCGACCTGGCCGGTTGACACAGATAAGCACCGTCACTTCCGCTTCCTGAAAAAGCACCCGCCGTTTCTCGTGCGCCGCCTCGCGAGCGGCGGCGTGGTGCTGGCGACCCATCCGTTCTGCTCGCTGTGGCCGCTCTGGGCCGACGCGCTCGACGCGCTCGGCCTGATGGGCTGACAAGGAACGTCGAGATGAGACCAGGACCTTACTTCTATGCCTGGTGCGACGAGGCCTCGCGGGTCGACGCGCTCGGCGCGGCGCTGTCGGCGCTCGTCGACCACCCTCCGTATACGGTCGGCGTTGACCTGTGCCCTGGCCCGGAGCCGCATGGGGCTTCTGTCGACGAGGCGGTCGCGACGATCCGCGCCCACTTCAGACACGCCGATGCGGAGGTGGTCCTCCACTCGACCTTGAGCTCCCGACAGTTCGTCCGTTGCATGCTTCGCTGCTTCACCGACAGGAGCGAACGCTCCACGTCGTGGGGTCCCCTCCACCTGCACCCTGAACGTGTCCAGGACTTCGCCCCCATGTACATGATCCTCGACTTGGGCAGCGGTGCGTCCTCGGTCGGGGCCGAGGCCGTGCTGGCATGGCACAAGGTCGTGACCGACATCGAGGACTTCCTGCTCCGCCTCTGCGCGCCCGACGCGAGCGGGCGCGTCTCGACCGGCGGTTGCACGACGGCCTGGACCTGGCTCGCACCGGTGTCGATGTGCGCGACGTACCACGCGAACGCCCGCGACATCGCGCGCGATCTCGCCCTGTCGTGGATCAGCCTCCACGACGGCGAAAGCGTCCCGCGGATCGCGGGCCTGTCGATAGACGCGCTCTACGCGCGCGTCGACGCCGCGCCGGCCGGGGCGCGCGTGGTTCCGACGGACAAGAGCGGGCGCTCGATCCCGCTCTCGCGCGAGGCCGTCCTCAAGGCGCTGGCCCTTCCGGGATCCGCGCTGCTCGAGGCGCTCATCGCCGCGGCGGACGTGCCCGACGAGGTGTGGCGCGCCGCGGAGCCGCGCGCCGAGGAGATCCACAACCTGACGGTGCAGGCAAAGGCGCGCGGCGAGCAGCTCCCCGAGAGCCTCAAAGGGCCACCTCTGTGGTACGTCGAGATGACGGGCGAGCACGTGTACTTCCTCGTCGACCACGCGCCGTTTCACATCCGCTGCCTCCCGAGCGGCGGCGTCATGATGGCGACCCATTTCTACCGCACGCTCTGGCCGCTCTGGGCCGACGCGCTCTTCAGGCTCGGCCTGATGTCCTGACGCACGCCGTGCACGCACATCCTTGTCCGGACTCCGCACCCGGGCCGCAGATACCCGACGGCGCACCCCTCCCTGAGCGCGCGGAGCGCGCGATTAGGGAGGGGCGGACCGCGCGCAGGCGCGGAGCGCCGAGCACGGGCCGGGGGTGGGCATCCGCTCTCTCGGAGCTATCCGCCGCCGTTTCAGAGCCGCCCTCATCAACGACCAACACCGAGGGGTGGGACCCGGACGACCCGGGGGCGTACGCGCTCGGGAGAGCGAGGTGCCGTGGGTCGAGGTGCCGGACATCGCGGAGGTGGACGGGGCGTTCGACGCGGGGAGGGATCCCTATGCGGCGTACGCGGACGCGGTGCTCGCGGCGCTGGAGGCCGACGTCAGCGGAGGCGTGGTGGTCGCGCGGGCGGACTTCGTGGCGAACGTGCGGGCGTGGCGAGAGAACAGCGCGGCGCTGGAGATCGCGCTGCGCGACCGGATGGGCGTGTCGCTGGCGGAGACGAACGCGTTCCTGAAGGCACAGAACCGGATCACGGCGTACGTGCGGCGGTACATGGATGCGTCGGACTGGTTCGAGGACATGCCGGTGCCGGCGGACCTGCGGGCGCAGGTGGACACGGTGCTCAAGCCGCGGTTCGACGCGCTCGCGGACCCGATGAAGGACAGCATGAACCTGTGGACGGGCGGGGCGCTCGACCTTGAGCAGACGCAGCTCTATCAGACGATCAGCGCGTTCGCGGGGGCGATGTCGACGGTCGGCGAGGGGGTCGAGGCGGAGCGCCCGCAGCGCGCCCAGGTCGACCCGGCACGGCGCCGCGCTCCTGCGAGCGCCCCGCCCCCGGCCTACTGCGCCGTCGCCTCCCGCCGCTTCCTCACCGCGTCGTTGTGGTCGTCCAGGCTCTCGCTGAACCGGTGGCGCCCGCCGCCCGCCGCCACGAAGTACAGGTACTTCGTCGCCGCCGGCGCGAGCACGGCCGCGATCGACGGCCCCCCCGGGTTGGCGATCGGCCCCGGCGGCAGCCCCGGGTGCGCGTAGGTGCTGTAGCGGTTCCTCGGATCCCGCACCACCGCGGGCGTGGGCTTGCCGCCCCACTCGGCGCACGACGGCGCCTCCTCGGGCCAGGCCACGCAGCCGTAGAGCGCCGTCGCGTCGGACTGGAGCCGCCGCGAGCGGAACGTCGGATCGAGGAGCCGGTTCAGGAACACGCTCGCGATGAGCGGCCGCTCCTCCGCGACGACCGCCTCCTTCTCGACGATCGACGCGAGCGTCAGCACCTCGCGGCGACCCCAGCCGAGCGTCGCCTGCAGCGCGGCGAGCCCGTCCTTGCTCTCGGCCGCGAGCGCGCTCCAGCGCCGGTCGGCCTCGGCGACGAGGCGCTTCGCCACGTCGCGCGCGTCCGTGTCGAGCGGGAACTCGTACGTCGCCGGGAAGAGGTACCCCTCCGCGCTCTCCGCCCCCACGGCGCCGCCGCGCTCGACGCCGAGCGCGTCCAGGAACGCGCCGTCCGCGGTCGCGGCGAGGAACGTCTTCCTGCCGGCGACGCGCAGCTTCTCCAGCCGGGCCGCGACGTCGAAGCGGTTCCACCCCTCGGGGATCGTCACCTTCGCCGTGGGGCGCCCCTCGGCGCGCGTGAGCAGCTGCCGCAGCTCCCGCGGCGTCGCGCCCTCGAAGAGCAGGTGCGGCCCCGGCACGAACCCCTCGGTGCCGCCCGTCGCGCCGAGGTAGAGCGCCATCGCGCGCTCGCTCTCCACGAGCCCCTCGGCCGCGAGCAGCGAGGCCGCCTCGCCCGCGTCGAGCCCCTCCGGCCAGTTGATCTCCACGACGCGCCCCCGGTCCGGGGCCCTCGTGCGCCCGAAGCCGATCACCAGCGCGAGCAGCGCCGCGCCCGCCGCCGCGAACGCGCCCGCGAGCCCGAGGAGCAGCGCCCGCCCGCGCCTCGGCCAGGCCCGCGCCGGGCGGCGCGACGCCGGCGCGCGCTGCCCCGCGCCGCGGCCCCGCCGCGCGGGGGTCGTCTTCCGGGTCGACGACGGGGGCTCCCGCGGGGGCGAGCCCTGCGCGCCGTCGCCACCCGTCCGTCGGTTCCCCGGACGGCTCGCCCTAGGTCGAACGCCCACCGCCCGGAGTCAAAACCCGAAAGCCCGACCCGTGTCAACGTCCCGGCCGCGGCGCGCCGCTCGCCGCCGCGGCACGCGGCTCGCCGCCGCGGGAGCGCGCGCCGCCGCGGGAGCGCGCGCCGCCGCGGGAGCGCGCGCCGCCGAACGAGCGCGCGCCGCCCCGGCCCGCGCGTCAGCGGGCGAGATCGAAGGCGTCCGCCTCGTTGCGGCGGACGGCGGCCTTGCCCTCCCGGGACTGCGCCGGCGCCGGCCGCGCCGGCGCCGGGGCCGCCGCAGGGGCCTGCGCGAAGCCGCCCGGCTTCGCGGGGGCCGCGGGGGCGGCCGGCGGCGGCGTCGCGAACGACGGCGGCGCGCCGAAGCCCGTGTCGGCCCGCTCCAGCGCCGCGATCTGGCTCTCGAAGTCGGACGCCACGTCCTTCGCGCGGCCCGCCGGCGCGGCGCGCTTCGCCTTGTCGGCGGCGCTCCGCAGCGACCGCTGCTGCGCGTCGAGCTTGCTGCGCGCCTCGTCGAGCCGCCCCTGCTCGAACAGGAAGTTGGCCTGCTTCAGCGTCGCCGCCGTCTCGCTGCGCTGCACGCGCCCCGCGACGAGCGCGTCGAGCTCGCTCGCGTCGGCGTCGCGGTCCGCGATCGCGACGCCGAGCTTGCCCTCGCACCGGGCGTCGGTCCTCGCCACGAGATCCCGGTACGTGAGGCCGACGTCCGCGATCGGCGACGCGCCGCGCGCGTCGTCGCCGAGGCCGCCGAGGCGCACCTTGAGCAGCACCGTCTTCACCTCGCCCGCCGCGAACGCGCCGAGCGGCACGATCACCTGATCGCCGGCCCGCCGGAACGAGCGATCGAAGACCCGATCGAGCGTGACGCCGGGCGCGAGCGCGATCGCGAGCTCCGCGCCGTTCGCCACGGAGGCGGTGAGCTGCTCCGCCTCCGCCTCGAAGATGCGCGCGAGCGCGGCGTCGTTCTCGACGAAGTAGTGCCGGCCGTTCGAGTCGAGCGCGATCGCCGACAGGATCTTCTCGTTGTAGTCGACGTCGACCCCGATGGTCGTGATGCTCACGCCGCGATCGCGCGCCCGCTGCGCGATCGCGCGGAAGCCGGGGAGATCGCGCACGCCGTGGTTGGCGTCGCCGTCGCTGAGGACGAGCATCCGGCTCACCCCGCCGCCGGCCTGGGCGAGCAGCGACAGGCCCTCCTCGATGCCGCACGAGATGCAGGTGTCGCCGCCGAGCGAGATGCCGCGGACGCCCGCGAGGATGCGGCCGCGCGTGTCCGGCCCGACGGTCGTGGGCGGCACGACCACGGTGGTCCTCGTGTCGAAGGTGACCACCGACACGACGTCGCCGTCGTTCATGCGGCCGACGGCGGTCGTCGCCGCCTGGACGGCGTTGGCGAGGCGGGTGCCCTTCATCGAGCCGGAGCGATCGATGACCAGCGAGAGGTTCGCCTGCGCCTGCGCCCTCGCGGGCGCGTCGTCGCTGCGGACCTCGAACATC
The DNA here is from genome assembly GCF_000418325.1 of Sorangium cellulosum So0157-2. Classification (GTDB taxonomy): domain Bacteria; phylum Myxococcota_A; class Polyangia; order Polyangiales; family Polyangiaceae; genus Sorangium; species Sorangium cellulosum_D. Next base: position 7,519,973 of record NC_021658.1, on the reverse strand, counting down.
AGGAACGTCTCCTGCGCCGAGCGGGGGAGGCGGGCGTGGCCGACGCGCCCCTCGAGCATCAGCCTGGATCCGGTGGCGAAGCGGCTCGGATCGACCGCGGCCACGGCGCCGCCCGTCACCTCCGGGACGACGGGGGGCGGCTCGGCGGTCACCTCGGCGGCCTCCACGGCGGCGCCCGAGGGGACGAGCGAGTAGACCGAGAGGCTCGTGAACATCATGCCGAGGGCGGAGAACAGGGCGACGTGGGTCGGCTTCATGGCTCCTCCAGAGAACGGCCTGCGCCCCTCGATCTTACGTCGGCTTGCGTCGGGCTCACGGCGGAGGGCCCGCAGGCGTGGTCCCTTCGACGTCGCCGGGCGCCGAACGATCTGACGGCTCCACGGTCGGCCGGACACCGGCGGCGTGGAGGGCGCTCCAGGGCGGGATGCTCCCGATCAGGACGAGCACGGCGTCGCACGGGTGCGCCTCTGCCCCCGACGGCGACGCGAGGGTCGCCGCGAGCGCGCCGCGCGGATCCGCGGTCAGCGCGGCGACGTCGGTCTCGAACCGGAGCGAGAGGCGGGACGCGGCGACAAGGCGGCGCATCTCCTCGATGTTCCGCGTCTTTCCGCGCCGGAACCCGCCGCCGCGGTAGACGACGGTGACCTCGGTGGCCGGCTGGCGGGACAGCGCGATGGCGGCCTCCATGGCCACGTCGCCGAGCCCGACGATCAGCACCCGCTGGCCCGCGAGGCTCCGCGCGTCGGCGAGGTGGTAGTACACCCGGTCCTCCACCTCGGCGGACAGCTCGAACGGAAGCCGGCGGGGCGAGCCGCGCTGGCCGAGGGCGAGCAGCACGCGCCGCGCCCGGCGCTCGGTGCGCGGCCCGCCGTCGCGCGGCTCGGTGACGACGGCGAAGCCGGCCGGGGCGTCGGCGGCTGCGCCCGCGCCGCCGCCGAGGCGCGCCACCGACACCATCCGGGTCTCCTGCGCGATGGGGAGCCGCTCCTTCCGCACGATGCGGAGCCAGTGGGCGAGGAGCTCCTCCTTTGTCGACTCCTTCAGCCACAGCTTCCCGGTCACGGGCAGGTCGAGCGGCTGATCGAAGACCAGCTTGCCGCGCGGGAAGCTCTGGATGCTCTGCGCCACGCTGCCTTGCTCGATCACCTCGAACGAGAGGCCGAGCTCCTTGGCGCGCAGCGCGGCGCTGATCCCGGCGGGCCCCGCGCCGACGATGATCAGATCGAGCCCCGGGCCGCGGTCGCCGGCCTTCCGCAGGTCCTCCGCGACGCGCGCGGCCGCGAACGCGCCCTGGTGGATGGCGTTCTTGATGAGGGGGAGCCCGGTGATGTCGCCGGCGAGGTACAGGCCCGGCACGTCGAGGCTCCCGAGGTCGTCGCCGAGGCGCGGGCGGCCCTCGATCGGCGCGCCGCCCTCGATGGTGAGCGACCCGTTGGGGCAGCGCTGCTCGCACAGGGTGAGGCCGCAGCACGCCTCGGGGCGGGCCACGACCGCGACGTACCGCTCGACCGCGAGCACGTCGTACGGGCACGCGTCGACGCAGGCGTAGCAGCCGAGGCAGGTGGTCGTGTCGATCCGGGGCAGGCGCACGCGCGCCGCGGGGCGCAGCATCGCCTCGGCCGCCTCGGCGTCGCGCGAAGGCCGCCGCGAGCGCCGCGCGCGCAGCGCATGGCCGCCGCGGGCGCCCGCGAACGCGAGGCCGGCGGCCGCGAGGCCGGCGCCCATCCAGAGCAGCGCGCGCCCGCGCGGCAGCGCGCCCCCGGGGGCGGCGCCGGCCGCGCCCGTCACGACCGGCAGGGCCGCGGCGGCGTCGCGCGCGGCCTCCCAGGCGAGGGCGCGGTCCTCGGTGTGCTGGCCGCGGCACACGCCGCCGCCTCCGCTGCGGGCCGGCGCCGCCGGTCGCGGCGTCGTCGGGGAGGGCAGGGCGGTGCTCGTCGAAGCAGGCGATCGGCCGGGCGTCGCCGAGCGGCGCCTGCGCCTCGACCAGGCAGCGCGCGATCGGGTCGCGCGGCGCGCGGAGGTCGTGGCACGGCGCGCAGCTCCCTGCGGTGACGATCGCGACCGTGGCCGGCTGGCTCGGGCGGAAGGCCGCCCTCGGGAGCTCGACCTCGGCGCCCGGCGCGAAGCGCACCGGCGGACCCGCGGGGTCGAACACGACGCCCTGGTCGCCGCGGTGGATGGGGTGGCACGTGGCGCAGCTCATCGCGCCGCTCGCGAGCAGCTGCCCGTGGCGCGCGCGGGTGGACCCGTGGTCGCCGTGGCACCCGGCGCAGGCCCGGTCCAGGCGCGCGCCCGCCGCGGACCCGCGCGGCGCGGCTTCCGCAGCCCCCCGCGGCCCCGCGGTCGCCTCCTCGGCGTGGCACGACGCGCACGAGAGCTGCGCGCGCGCGTGGGGCAGCGAGAGCGGCCCCGGCGCCGCGTGCCCCCCGGGCGGCGGGAAGAGCAGCGCCGCCGCGCCGGTCGCGACGGCGCCCGCCAGCGCGGCCGGCAGCACGCCCCGGAAGCGGGTGACGTCGGACGTCGACTCGGCGCGGCGCGCGGCGCGACCGCGCACGATCTCGCGCGGCTGGGCGGCGCGCTGGCGCGGATCGGACAGGTCGGCGCGGTAGAGCGTCCTCGATGGGTCGGGCGACCGCGCCGCCTCTCCCGCTGCGCCGCCGGAGGGGGCCTCCCCCGCGGCGCCGCCGGACGGGCCCTCCCCCGCGGCGTCACCGGACGGGGCCTCCGTCCGGCTCCGCCCGCCGGTCGGGCTAGAGGATCGTGACATTCAGTCGATAGAAGAAGGTCGCGTCGGGGACGAGGTCCGCCGCCCTGACCCGCACGTGGTAGGTGCCCGCGGGCAGGTCGGTGACCGACGCGGAGGAGCAGTAGCCGGCCCCCGAGTCGTCGTCCGAGGCGAGCACGTCGGCCCCGCCGCCGCCGAGGATCTCGACGAAGCTGTCGAGCCGGTTCGTCGCGCACGCCTCGGTGCCGTTGTCGCTGACGGTCGCGATCAAGGTCGAGCTCGGCCCGGGCACGTTCACGGCGACCACGTCGACGTCGCCTGCCGGCGAGATCTCCGCGAGCCACGGCGCGGCGTGGGCGTTTGCCTGCGCCGGCGCGTCGTTCGGCTCCGCCTCGTGGAGCTCGAAGCGGCAGGCGGCGCTGCACCCGTCGCCGGCGGTCGTGTTGCCGTCGTCGCACTGCTCGCCGGCGGTCGTGTCCCCGTCCCCGCAGACCTCGGGGACGAGCGTCACGAGGAGCCCGTACGGAGCCCGCTGCTCGGGGCCGACGCGCGCCGTGACGCGGACGTAGTAGTCGCCCGCCGGGAGCGCCGGCGCGACGGCTCGGGCGCAGTGGCCGACCCCCCCGGAGTCGCGCCGCACGATCAGCGCGCCGCTCTCGTCCAGGATCTCGACGATGGTGTCGAGCCGGCCCTCGAGGCAGTCGGAGCTCGTGATATCGCCGGTCTCCACGACGAGCGCCGTGGGCCCGGTCGGCACGGTGACGCGCACGACGTCCTCGTCGCCGGGCGGATCGATGCTGGCGAAGAACGGGTCTTCGTAGGGGTTGGCCGTGGCGATGGTGCCGTTCGGCTCGACCTCGGTCGCCTCGAGCCGGCATTCGTCGCTGCACCCGTCGCCCGGCTCGTCGTTGCCGTCGTCGCACGCCTCGTCCGGATCCTGGATGCGGTCGCCGCAGGCGGGCACGCGGCTCCTCACGGCGAGCTCGAACGCGCCCGCCTGGTCCGCGCTCGCGCTCGTGACGATCACGTGGAACGCGTCGCCCTCGCTGACCGGGATGGTGAGGCGGTTCTCGATGCCCGCGCCGGCGCTGGCGACGCCGCACGCGAGCTGCGTCCCGGCGCTGGCGCAGTCGCCGCGCAGCACCGCCATGAGCGCGGCGTCGGTCTCCGAGGTCAGCACCACGTCGAGGAACCCGGTGGCGGTCGCGGTGAACGTGTAGGCGACGCCCGGGGCCCCCGCCGCGCACCCGCCCTCGACCGCCGCGTGGCCGCTCGTGTCGCCGGTGACGAGCGCGGGATCCGAGAGCGCCACCGGGGCGGCGCACAGGTCCGCGCACGCCGCCTCGCACTCCGGGTCGGCGCAGTCGGCGCTGCCGTCGCCGTCGTTGTCGCGGCCGTCCTGGCACACCTCCACGCCCGTGCAGCCCGACGTGTCGGCGGTGCACTCGGGGCTGCACCGGAGCTCGCCGCCGTCGAAGCCGAGGCTCTCGCACGTGGCGCCCCCGAGATCGGCCCCGTCGCACGCCTCGTCCGGCGCGGCGACGCCGTCGCCGCAGGCGCCGCCGCCCCGGCCGCCGTCGCCGCCGCCGCTGCCGCCCGCACCTCCGGCGGCCCCGGCGCCGCCGGAGGGAGACGGAGGCCTCGGCCGGTTGTCGTCGTCTGCGCCGCACGCCGCGGCGAGGGCCGCGGCGGAGAGCAGGGCGATCGTCGCGATGCGGCGGCTCATTCGGAATCCGGACATGAATACGTGATCTCCCAGTCCTGCACCTGAACACCGCCGCCGCCCGTGCTCGTCGGGTTGAGCCTCATCTGGATCTCGAGGTACTCGGTCCGGGCGTCCGGCAGCTCTTGCAGCACGTCGAAGAGGTTGATCGCGCACGGCGGCGTCGAGTCCTCATCGCAGATCCGGGTGTCGGTGGGCACCGCGTGGGCGGTGGCGGCGAGCCGCACCGTGGCCCCGGCGAGCTCGGCGGGGTCGTCGGCCGCGCGCACGAAGAACTCGACGCTCGAGTCGCCCGGCGTCGCCGTCCTGTACCGGAGGAACCCCCACTGGGTCTTGGTCCCCGGCGGGCAGACGCCGCGGTAGCGCTCCCAGCTCGTGGTCATGGGCGTGAGCGTCGTGGTCACGCACGGGACGGTGGCGCGGACCTTCCCCGGGGTGTCGCGGAGCGCCGTGCACGTCTGCGGGCAGAGCTTGACGCTCGTGTTCGTCGCGTCGGTGAAGTACCAGCCCTGGCCGCAGCTGGCGAGGTCGGCCCGGGGCGTGAGCACGGTCTCGGTGCCGGCGCTGTTCACGTGGACGACCGACACCGAGGCGGGATCCGACGCGCCGGCGAGGGGGACCGTCACGTCGCAGGGGAGCGCCTGGCCGCGGATCGCGACGAGCGCGTCGCGGAGGGTCGTCTCCAGCCCCGCGCCGGCGGTGAGGTTGAACGCCCGCCCGCCGCCGCGCGTCGCGATGAGGTTGATGATCTCCGTGCTCGAGTTGCCGAAGCCGACCGCGTGCACGCGAATGCCGTGGTTCTCGTAGGCATTGCGCGCCACCTCCCCGATGTGGTTCGGGACGGTGTCGCAGTTCGACGGGATGCCGTCGGTCACGAGCACGACCGCGACCTCCTCCTCGGGGTGCATGTTCTTGTAGTTGATCGCCCAGGTCGTGGCGCCGTCCAGCGCCGGGTACATGGGGGTATCGCCGTTGGTGCCGGGGCCGGGGTAGAGCGCGTTGACGAGCGCGAGCTCCTGCTGATCCGTCGGCGCGGCGTCCGCGGTCAGCCTCCGGGCCGTCGAGCCATCGAAGGGGACGATCGCCAGGGAGCACCCGGCGACAGCGTAGCCCGGGCAGGTGCCGGCGGAGTCGTTGCACGGGCCGGGGTTGTCGTGCGGCCAGAACCGGAGCGCGACGCCGAGCCCCGCCGACGCCTGATCCTCGAAGAACGCCCTGAGGGCGGCGCGCGCCGGGTTCCATCGCGAGGTGCTCGCCGAGTTCGCCGTCATGGAGGCGGACCGATCGAGCGTCACGAACAGGGTGGCCGGCCTGATCATCGAGACGCTGGCCGTGGCGATGCAGCCCGGCGACTCGCACATGGCCAACGGATGATAGATGCTCCCGTTGTTGCCGCACTGGCACTCGGCGATCTGCTCCGGGCCCGGCGGGTTGACGATGAGCTCCATGCCGTTGGCGAGGCCCGTGCAGCCGGCCACGCTGATGCACTCGCCCGGGGCGATCGGCTGCGCGGTCGTGCAGGCGAGGGTCCCGCCGGTCGGGCTGCAGGAGTTCAGGATGCGGCCCGGCGCCGAGGAGGGGAGCTGGCCCGCGCCCGCGGGATAGCGGTGAATCTCGATGTTCGCGGGCGCCGGCATGGTGCCGCGGTTGCAGACCGGGATCGTCCCGTCGCAGGGCACGCCGACCGTGAGATCCACGCCGCCGCACGCGGGGTTCGTCTGGTTCGGCAGGTAGGATTTGCAGAGGCCCTGTTGCACGCCTGGCTCGGTGCCGCACGCGGCGCCGCACTCCTGCTCGGCCAGGGCGACGCACGTCGCGTCCCACGTATTGGTCGGCGGGGTGCACGTCTTGGGGGCGCACCGGGTCGCGACGCGGTCCCTGCAGTAGGCGGTCCAATTCGGCACGCACGCGCCGTCGATGGGCTGGGTCGGCGGGGGGCAGATACCGGAGGTAGGCACACGGCACCTGCCGCCGAGCAACAAGGTGCTGCCTGCTCCGATGAGCGTCGCGCACTCCGCCGAGCTCGTGGGGTGGATCTCGCAGCAGAGCGGGTCGGTCGCGCAGATGGCTTCGATGCACGGGTCGCCGCAGGTCGTGGTCATGTTGGTCGCCGTGCCGGTCTGGCAGGCGTCATGTCCACAGTCGGCCGGTATCGTCGGCTGGTAGCAGCAGCTCGGCCGAGCGTCGCAGACCTTCGCGATGCAGCCGCTGCAGGTCGTCAGCAGGGGGCCGCCGGTGTCGCACGGGCTGTGGGCGCACGCGCTCTGCGCGGGGTGCTCGCAGTACTGGTCGAACTGGCAATCCTCGCTGGTCGTGCAGGGCTGGTGCGTGCCCTGCCGCGCGACGGACTCGGGCAGCTCGTTGATGTCCCCGACCGACCACGTGTACGTGATGCCGGTCCCCGAGAGATCGATGGGCCCCCCGTCCGGCGTCTCCTCGAACGACTGGCACGACGGATCGCACGGGTTCGTCGCGCAGAGACCCCCGTCCGAAGCCTCGGAGTTGGCGAGCGGGCGCGGATACCCGCTCTCGCCGTCCCCGCCGGGCGAAGGCCCGAACGGCGACCTCCGCATCGTCATCGTCCCCTCGCAGCTGCCGTAGCGCCCGTCCTGGCACCGGCGGATGCCGTCCATGCAGGTCAGCACGCCCGCGTTCTCGCCGACGGTGATGTGACACTCCACCTCTTCGCCATCGACGCACGGGTCGCCCGCCTCCGCCCCCGCGTCGGGCCAGCCCGTCCCGCCCTGCGGCCCCGGAGGGCCGCTGTCGTCTCCGCTGCACGCCCCGGCGATCACCGCCGCCGCCGAGGACAACGTGACGAGCAGCAGCGCTCTCGGCGCCCACGCCTCGGCGAAGCCTGCTCGGGAGAGCGCTCGCATCCACTTGGTCGAGGGACCAGCCATCAGCTTTTCTACCTTCTACTGGGGTGGTGTCGGGAAAATTGTACCTGGGCGCTGAAGGCAAAGTCCAGGCCTCTCGCCCGCGCGCCGCCTGCCGCGCGAAACGCGGTCGCCGCGCGCGGGCGCCGGCCTCGCCGCGCGGCGGGCGGCGCGCGACGCACAAAGAAATGCCGTGCCCCGCAACGATTTCATAGCGAGTCACGCGCCCTGTCGGCCGGCCGCCGCGCGCTCATCGGGGCACGCTCGCCGCCGTGATCGCGTGGAGCACGAGCAGCGCGGCGGCGACGCCGAACGTGATGATGTGCGCCGGCAGCCCGCCGCGGAGCGCGGCGAGGAGCGCGCGCTGGGCCGGGAGCGCGCGCAGCTCCACGGCGATGCGGAGGAGCTCCGAGAGGCCGGCCAGCCGCTCGCTGCCGCGGCCTTCGAGGACGGCGTCGATGCGGGCGCGCAGCGCGCGCTCCTCCTCGCGCAGCCCGCGCCCCGAGGCGAGGAGCGCGAGCGGGCCGAGGGGGCTCTTCAGGTAGGGCACGAGGACCTTCTCGACGATCTTCTTGACCAGATCGCTGCGCCCGCTCACCTCGCGGTAGAAGCGGTCGAGGAGCTCGCGGCGGGCGGCGGCGAAGTCCTCGGGGAGCGCGGCGGTGCGCTCGATCCGGGCGAGGCGCCGCGGCGCGAGCCGGTACGCGAGCGCCGTGAAGGCGCCGGCCGCCGCGGTCGCCCAGAACGCGAGGTGGAGCGCCGCGCCGAGCGTCGGGCGGCCGGACCGCGGCCACGGCGCGTGCGCGAGCGCGAGGCCGGCGGTGACGAGGCCGATCGCGAGGTGCGCGGAGAGCTGCGGGCGCAGCCGGCTCCGGATCGGCGCGGCGTCGTCCGCCTCGCCGGCCGCGTCCGCCGCGCCGCGCCGCCTGGGCCGCATCCACAGCCGCCGCCCGGCGCGCTTCGGGACGGCGTACCCGAGGAGCAGCGCGACCCCCACGGCCGCGGCGACGCCCGCCCCGAGCGCGGCGCCGTCGCCCGGCCGCGCCCCGCCGCGCGCGTGCGCCGACAGCCCCGCCGCGCCGAGCCCCGCCGCCGCGATCGCGCTCCCGGCGAGGAGCGCCGCGCCGCCCCGCTGCCCTGCGGAGCGCTCCTGCTCGCGCCGCGCCCCGCCGAGCAGATCGCGCACGTCGGCGATCTCCTCCGCCGGGTTCACGCGGAAGATCGAGCCCGTGGGGCAGGCCTTCACGCACGCGGGGCCGTCGTGCTCGCGGCAGAGATCGCATTTCACCGCGATGTCCGCGAAGCCCGCGCCGCCCGGGCGCTGCGCGGCGGGGGGGCGCGGCGCGATCGCGATGTTCTCCCACGGGCACGCCTTGGCGCAGGCGCCGCAGCCGGTGCAGAGCGCGTCGCGGATGAACACCTCGCCTCCTGTGTCCTTGCCGATGGCGCCGGTCGGACACTCGATCATGCAGGCGGGGCTCTCGCAATGTTGACAGGAGTTCGGCAGGAGCAGGCTCCGCGGCGCTTCCGCGGGCGCGTCGGCCGGCGTGTCGGCCGCGTCGTCGTCCACCCGGGCGCGTATTTTGTCGCCGCGGCGGACGAGTCGCGAGATCCCGTGTACGTCGGCGCACGACCACGCGCAGTGTCCGCAGCGAGCGCACGTATCGAGATCGATGACCAGGAGCGACCGCGCCACCTGAAGGCGATAGAGGTCCCGGAAGAGATGTGCAGTGTGGTTGCGCGCCTGGCCGGCGACGATCGCTCCCTGGGCGGCGCGCTGGTCGCCGGTGATGCGCCGGAGTCGCGGGATCAGATCAGGGTGCTTCCGCGCCAGGCCGGCGAACGTCTTCGACGGTACCGACAGGAGCGTCGCCGCGCCGCTGGCCACGGCGCTCGCCGTCCGGCGGCGACCCTCGTCGAGCTCGACGTCCCCGAAGAAATCGCCCCGGGTGAGGTACGCCCGCACATGAATCCGATCTCCCTCCTCGGTCTGGATTTGCACCATCCCGTCGGCGATGAGCCACAGCTCGGTCGCGGGATCCCCGTCGCGATAGATGGCCTGACCGCGCTCGAAGCGGCGATGACTCACCGCGTCAAGGAGCATGTCGATGTCTTCCGGATCGAGGTCGCGGGTGAAGGCGAGGGTGCCGAGGAGGTCGCGCGTGGCGCTCCTCCGCAGCGCGCGATCGAGCTTTTCGGCGATCTCGGCCTTGCCGGAGCGGCCGGCGGCGCGCCGGAACAGGTGGACGGGGATCTCCGCGAGGACGCTGGGTGCGAGGGCGATCGCGGTGGTCCTGCGCGACATGCCCACGACCGCCTCCTCGCCGAGGACATCGCCCACAGCGGCGGTGCGCACCTCCGTATCGCGATCGTCTCCGCGGCGTGTCGCGCGCAGCGCGATGCGCCCGGAAGCGACGACGAAGAGCGCGTCGCCGGCGTCGCCGGCGCGATAGACGACCTCGTCGGTCGAGGGGGTGCGGAGCCGCCCTGCCTCGGCGATCTCGCGCCGCGCGCGCTCGTCGAGCCCTCGCAGCAAGGGGGCGTCGAACACCGCCGGCGGCCAGGCGTCGGGGCCGCCGGGCGCCGCATCGCGCGCATCGATGTAGGTGTGGTCCGATGAGGGCATCAGCAGGGCTCCCGGTCGCCGAGCACAGCCGGAAATGCGGCTCCTGGCGCGCGATTCGCTCCATACCATCGCGCATCAGCTGTCGTAAGGGACGACATGGTCTTACTCCACGTTCGAGCGCTCGAAAAACTGCAAAAAAAGGAAGAGCGACCCGAAAAAGCCTTGACACCTAAGCCGATCATAGAGAATATCCATCCTGCTAGACTCGGCATGTTCGGCGCCAGGGTTGCTTTGATGGTTCAGCATGAAATGACTAGCATCTGTTCCAGAGTGCACATGCAAGGTCATTCACATCAACGAGGTAGAAGTATGAGCAGGCGCACGACGAGTTTGGCTGTTGCATCGCTGGTTGCCGCGTCCTTCGTTATGCTGGGCTCGGCGCCCGCGAGCGCCAAGGACCACACGGACTGGGCCCTCGATTTCATCGACAACGCCGTCACCAACGACGCGACCGTCGGGGACGAGAAGTGCTACATGACCTGGGATGACCCCGAGGTCATCAAGATCGATGGCGAGGACGTCGAGATCAGCCCCTGGACCGGCAGGACCAAGGGCGCGTGCTTCTTCGTGCTGTCGCTGAAGAAGTCGATGGGCTACTCGGATGACGACATCAGGTACCTGTGGGTGAAGTCTCGCCCCTCGTCCGCCGAGCTCTACGATATCATCAACGACAGCCCGGTGTACGGCGGGCTCGAGCGGGAGCCCGAGACCTACTTCCGCCGCATCAACAGGGCGATCGACATCCAGAAGGGCGATGTCCTCGTCATCGACGCCACGGCCACCTATGCCGGTCACACGGTCATCATCACGGGCCCGGCCAAGGAGATCAGCCCGGTCATGCCGCGCTACTCCGGGACGAGGCAGTACGCCGTTCCGATCGTGGACTCGACAAGCTCGCCGCACGGGTGCTTCGACGCGGGCAGCGAGTACGCGGACAGCCGGTGGCAAGGGGAGTGCACCGGCGGCTACATGGCGGCGGGGGCCGGGACGGGCACCATGCGCGTGTACACCGACGCGATCACGAACCACCTGCTCGGCTACACGTGGAGCGTCACGCCGTCGATGACGAGCTACTACTCCCCCTCGACGCGGCCCTACCGGATCGGCCGGCTGTTCAAGCTGCCCGTGGACCCGGTCGAGGACGAGCCGCCGCCCCCTCCCTGATCGCCGGGGCCGCGCTTCACGATCACCGCGAGCTGAGCCTTTCAGCTCTTGACCAGCGAAGCCCTTACCCCGCGTGCCGGGGTGAGGGCTCGCCCCTTTTTGTGCGCCGGCGCGGCGAGAGGACTGCGGCGCGGGTGGCTCCATCGCGGTCGCCTCGGCTCAGGGGATCTCGATCTCGGCCCGCGCGAGCTCGACGACCTCGAGGCGGCCGAGCATCGACTCGGTGACCAGCGGGCCGGTCGGCCTGAGGCCGCGCCGCGCCTGCTCCCGCTCGTACGCGGCGAAGGCGCGGATCAGGAAGGGGGGAAACGCCCGGAAGAGCAGCCTCGCCTCGGCCCGGAGCGGGCCGCGGAGCGCGCCGGCCGGGAGGTCGTACGTGTACCGGATCGGCACGCCGGGCGGCGCGGAGCGCGTGTCGATGATCGCGTCCGGGCCCTTCACGGCCCCGCGGCTCGCGTCGAGCGCGCCGACGGGGAAATAGGTCTCCAGAAAGGCGTTCTGCCCCGCGAGGTTCGAGCCGCACGCGCCCGTGTCCGGATCGTAGTCCCCGTCCGCGTACCGGTCGGCGTGGTGCAGCCCCTGGCCGGGCCCGGGCTGGCAGCTGCCGTCCGCGGCGACGACACCGACGCAGCGGACGCAACGCAGAAACCCGTTCTGGAAGTTGATGAGCCCTCGCCCGCGGAACGAGGTGCCGCCGAGCCGCGGAGGCGGCGCCCAGAGGGGGACGTCCGGCCCGTCGCGCACGTCGGCCCCGAACAACCCTCCTTGGGCGCCCGGGCGCCCAAGAGGGTTGTTCGCGTCCGGGTGGGTGGTCACCCGGGTGAACACCTTGTCTTTCAGGTCCTCATCCGCGCGGTCGACGCGGCCGACCTCGTAGATCACCCGACGATCTGCGTCCCTGACCGCGAGGTGAACCCAGATCTCGCGCTCCTGGCTGAAGCCTGCCGGCACCTTGTGCCCGGCGCCGACGTTCTCGATCTCGATCGGGATCTCGACGCGGCCGCCGGCCGCGCCGGCGCGCCGCGCGGCGCCGAGCGCGAAGCGGAAGGTGTGGCGGAGCAGCAGATCGCGGCGGCGGCGGGCGCTCGTGGGGATGCCGTGCGCGTCGAGCGACGGCTCGTCGATGAGCGCCTCCGGGAACTCGTCCGACAGCGGCACATCCACGCCAGAGAAGTAGTGGGTCGCGACGTCCGCCGGGGCGGTGGAGTGATCCGCGATCCGGCCCCGCGGCCGCGCCCCCGGCGCGCGCGGGGCGAAGCGCGTGCCGGGCGGGCACTCGGGATCGGGCGCCGCCGCCTGCGCGGCGCCGGCCGGGGCCGCCTCGCAGACGCCCGGGTAGGTGCTCATGTGGCAGTCCTGGCAGCTCGCCGCGGCGCGGCCCGCGCGCTCCTCGGATCTCGCCCACTCCGCCCACTCGGTGTAGGCGTTGCGCAGCCGCTTGAAATGCTCGCCCCGCGCCGCCGCGAGGCTGTCGGTGCCGAAGAGGCGCACGTCGTGGCAGGCCCCGCAGAACTCGCTGGAGCGCAGGTACGCGCTGGCGCTCGCCGACGGCCGGCCGTGCACGACCGGGTCGTCGCCGACGGGCGGCCGCGCCGGCGAGGGCCCGGCGCGGCGGTCCGCGCGCTGGCCGGCGGGGAGCAAGAGCTCCTCGGGGCGGAGGTCGTAGCCGCTGTTCGCGATCCCGAACAGGCCGCGCGCGTCCTCGGGGCGCGCCGCGAAGACGGCGCCGGTCGTGAACGACGTCCACGTCGCGTTGCCCTGGTACCCGGGGCGCCCGCGCGGGCCGACCGGGCCGTGCACCTGGTGGCAGAAGCCGCAGGAGATCCCCTCGAGACCGCGGCGGGTGAGCAGGTCGCGCACCGGCAGGCGCGCGCGGGGGTCGCCGCCGGGGCGGCCGTCCCACGCGGGCATGGCGGCGTCGAGGTTCTCGGCCGGGCTGTGGCAGTTCACGCACCAGTGCTCGCCGCCCGAGCCGGTCACGACGACGCCGCTCTGCCGGTCGCGGCAGGCGCGCGCGGGGTCGACCTTGCGCAGGATGCCCGCGCCGTTCGGGCAGTCGGCGTCGCGCCCGACCTGCTCCTCGATGAGGCTCTCGAGCGCGTTGAAGAGCGGGCTCTTCACCGAGTGCGCCATCACCGAGCGGCGCCACTCCGAGGCCTGGCGGCCGTGGCACGCCGCGCAGTCCTCCGCCGCCGTCCGCGCCTGCGCGAGCGGCGCGACCGGCGCCACGGCGACGGCCCGCGGCGCGGCCGGCTCGGGCGCGCCCCGCGAGATCGCGAGCGCGGCCGACGCGACGAGCGCGCCGGCGCCGAGCGGCGCGAGCCGCCACAGACGCGCCCCGGCGCTGGCGGGCCCAGGCGGCGCGCGGCGGGCGGCCGCGTCGCGCCGCGGCGCGCTCGCCGGCGCGCCGGAGCTCGCCTGCGCCGCGGCGCCGGCGCTCGTCTGCGGCGATGGGCCGGCGCTCGTCTGCGCCGCCGCCCCGGCGCGGCGCGAGGTCCGGGCGACCTGCGCCGGCCGCGCCGGCGGATCGCCCTCGAGGAACCCGCTCAGGGCATCCGCGATCGCCTCGGCGCGCGGCGGCCGCTGCGCCGGATCCGGATGGAGCAGCCGCAGGACGTGGCCCTGCAGGCCCGGGGGCAGCGCCGTCGCGACGCTCTCGACGAACGGCGGGGGCTCTCGGCGAGCGGCCTCGCCGAGCGCGTGCCGCAGGCCCGCGCCCGCGAATGGGTGCTCTCCCGCGAGCAGCCGGTAGAGCGCGAGCCCGAGCGCGTACCGGTTCGCGGCGCTGTCCCAGATCGCGCCGTCGGCCTGCGCCGGCGGCGTCCAGAGCGGCGGGATCTCCGACGAGACCCGCGCGCCCGCGGCGCGGGGCGAGGCGCCGGCGCCGCCGCTCGCGGGGGCCCCGACCAGCGCCGCGACGAGCGCGCTCGCGGGCAGCGTCACCTGGCCTGCGTCGTCGACGAGGACCGCGTCGGGCGAGAGCGGGCCTGGGAACAGGCTGGCCCGCTCGCAGGCGGCGAGCGCGCGGGCGAGCGGGAGGGCGAGCCGGAGCGCCTCTTGAAACGGAAAGGGACCGCGCCGCGCGCGCATCCGATCCGCGAGCGGGGCGCCCGCGAGCCTCCGCACGAGCCAGACGCGCGCGCCGCCCGGGCCCGCGGCGGGCCCGCCCTCGGCCAGCCCGTCGACGCCGCCGTCGACGAAGCCGCCGACGCCAGCGCTGCCGAGCGCGAGGAGCCGCGCCGCGACGGCCTCGCGCTCGGGCCCTGCCGGGCCGCCCTGGTCCGCCTCGCCGAGCCGCCACAGCTCCTCCGCCGCGCCGCAGCGCCACCGCGCCGCGGAGCCCACGGCCGGGAGGGGCGCGCCTTCCGCGTAGCCCGCCTGCTCCGGCGACGCGCGCCTCACCGCGCCTCCGGAGGCGGCGCCGGCGTCGCGGCGCTGGCGGGCGGCTCCGGCGCGCCGCCCGTCGAGCGCAGCGCGTACGTCCCGAGGCCCGCGAGCGCCGACAGCGCCACGATGATGGCGATCGCGATCCCGGCCGGGACGTCGCGCCTCCGGTCGATCTGCTCGACGAGCGCGATGGTGTCGGCGCGCGGCGCGCCCGCTCCGCCGGTGACGCGCGCTGCTCCCGGCGCGCTCGCGCGGCCGTGGTCGTCGGCCCGCTGCGGCGCGCTCGCGCGGCCGTGGTCGTCGGTCCGCTGCGGCGCGCTCGCCCGATCCCGGCTTCCGGCGGCGCGCTCGCCGCTCGCCGCCCCGCGCGGCGCGGCCGCGGCGGTCTGGAACGGCTCTAGCCGATCCACGACGTCCTGCGCGAGGTACGGCCGATCCTCGGGCGCCTTCTCGAGCAGCTGGAAGAGCAGCTGCTCGACGCCGCGGGGCAGCCCGCTCCGCACGTCGTCGTCGAGCGGCGGGGGCTCGGCCGTGCACTGCAGGTTGAGCAGCTCCCGCGGCGAGGCCGACTGGAACGGCGGGCGCCCGGAGAGCGCCTCGTACAGGATGAGCCCGAGGCAGTAGAGATCCGAGCGGTGATCGATGGATCGCGCGTCGATCTGCTCCGGGCTCATGTACTGCAGGGTCCCGACGCTCTGCGTGTTCGTCTGGTTCATCGCCTCGACGACCTTGGCGATGCCGAAATCCATCACCTTCACGGCGCCGTCCTTCTGCACCATGATGTTCTCGGGCTTGAGATCGCGGTGGATCACGGGCGGCTGCTGCCCGTGGGCCGCCGCGAGGGCGCTCGCCACGCTGGCCGTGATCCGCACCGCTTCCGGCCAGGGGAGGCGGCCGGCGGCGCCGAGGAGGGAGCGCAGCGTCTGGCCGTCCAGGTATTCGAGCACCATCACGAGCTCGCCGGAGGCCTCGATGCTGGCGAGGCTCCGGACGATGTTCGGGTGCTCGAGGTGCGCGAGGATCTGCATCTCGTTCAGGAAGAGCCGCCGCCCCTGCTCGCTCCGGGCGAGCTCCGGGCGGAGCACCTTCAGCGCGACGCGCCGGCGCGACAGGCGCTCTTCGCCCTCATAGACCTTGCCCATCCCCCCCTCGCCGACGAGGCGTCGAACGAGGTACTCGCCGATCTGGTCCATGCGCGCCGTCTCCTCTCCCTGGCCGGAGCGTCTCTTCTACGTGCGAGCGGTACCAAGGGCTTACACCCGATTTCGTGTCCGGTGGTAGAACTGGCCTCCATGCACCCACGTCGGGCCTCGCTCGCCCGAGCCGCGATCCTCTCGCTCGCGGTCTCGGCCTGCTCGCGGACGGTGGCGGAGCCGGAGCCGCCGCCGGCCGCCTCCGGCGCGCCGGTCGCCGCGCCCCTCGCGTGGGACGCCCCGGGGAGCTGGGCCGCGCTCGAGGCGCCGCGCGCCGGCCCGCGCAAGGCGCTTTACAAGGTGCCGAGGGCGGCGGACGACACGGACGACGTCGAGGTGCAGGTCCTGTCGTTCGGCCTGGGCAGCAAGGGGGACGTCGAGGCGAACTTCAGGGAGTGGTTCGCGCAGTTCGACGGGGACGTCGGGGCGAAGGCCCGGCGGGAGTCGTTCGAGGTCCGCGGCATGCGGGTCGAGCTTGTCGAGGTGGCCGGCACCTACAAGATCCCGCTCGGGCCCCAGGGGGGCGCCCGCAGGCGCGCGCCCGTGGAGATGGTGAAGGACGGCTACCGGCTCGTCGGCGCGGCGGTGAGGACGCCCGATCGCGGCAACTGGTTCTTCAGGATGGTCGGCCCGGACGAGACGGTGCAGTCGGCGCGCTCGGGCTTCCGGGGCTTGCTCGAGTCGGTGCGTTAGCGGTCCGGCCAGCGCCCTGCGAGCGCCGCGCCTCCCGCTCGCCGCGTCGGCGGCGCGGCGAGCGGGAGGCGCGCGGCGCTCGCGGGGCGCTCGGCGCGCGTGATACGTTGCGCGCCATGGATGCTGACCGAAAGCGCGACGCTCGCACGCCGGCCGAGATCTTCCGCGCCGAGGCGGAGGCCGAGGCGGAGCAGAACCGGCTCTGCGAGGAGAGCAAGCACCAGCTCGCGAACCGCTGTCCGGAGTGCGGTAGCCTCGGCAGCATGGAGCTGGTCGACGGCCTCATGCGCTGCATCGACTGCGACGAGGTGGTGGCCAGAGCCCGCCAGCTGCCCGGCTTCGGCCGCCGCTGAAGCGCTCGTGCGCTTGCGCGCGCGGGCAGAAGCGCGCAAGGTGAACGCGAGCGCGCAGGCTGTACCGGACAGAAAACATCGGGCGAGCTCTTTCCTGATGATTTTCCCTCGAAGCCGTGACTATTCTGCGAACATTGGCGCATTCGCGCCCAGGTCCGTTTTTCGCCTCAGACGCGGTGCACGGAAGTACAGGCTGGCCAGCCAGCCGGGGCGATAACAGTCGGACTGAAGTGTTGAAGGAGTTGGAGATGAAGCAGATCGCAGCGGAAGGCTCGGACCACTCGTCACGGGAGACAAGCCAGGGATCCCGGGCGACGACGGCACGAGGCGCCAGCGGAGGCCTGCTCATCCTGATGATCGAAGACAGCGCGATCACGAGCTTCGGGCCCACCCAGGAGGGTGAATCGGCCAACAGCCCGCGCTGGTCCCGCCCGAAGCGCTGACACCGGGCGCCTCGACGTACGCACCCTCGTGGCCGTGCTCCCGTGGAGCGCGGGCACACCACATCGTTGTGACGCGGTGCGTTGTCATTCTTGAGAAGGCTCCGGCCCCGCCGCGCTGGCGGCGTTTCGCCCGAGCTCCGCGTCCGCTCCGCGCCGGCGGCTCTTCGTGAGCCCAGCGCGGTGAGCTCGGCGTAGGCGACGGGGCCTCAGGCCGCTGCGTCGCCGTTTTTTCGCCCGCCCCGCCGAATCGTGGCACCTCGTCGGTGTGCATACCCGGGGAACGACGCGGAAAACCATGGTCTTGGCGCTCGCCGTCGCCGCTTTCGGCGGAGGGGCGCTCGGTTGCAGCGACGCGAGCGAGGCGATCGCGCGGATCGCCCGGGAAGAGCCTCCCGCGCTGAGCCGCGCCGCCCGCGGGCAGCCGGGCGACGGGCAGGCGAGCGGGGCCGCGGAGGACGCGGAGGCGCGGTCGGCGGCGGACGGCGCTGCCGTGGAGGGCCGGAGCGACGCGGCGATCGCGGCCCGCGGCCCGGCGCGGGAGCGGCGCCGCAGGTCGGGGTCGGCCCTCGAGGCGCGCGGCGCGGGGCGCGGGCCGCAGGACAGCGGCGCTGGCGAGGGGGCCGCCGCGGCGCCCGAGCTCCAGGTGATGCGGCTCGTCGTCGCGAAGGGCATCGCCGGCCGCGAGCCGGTCGAGCCGGCGACGTCGTTCGCGAGCGCGGAGATCGATCGCCTCTACGCGTTCGTCGAGCTCTCGAACAAGGACCGGGCCGCCTCGGAGATCACCGTCGTCTTCACGCCGCCCGACGGGGGCGCGCCGCTGCGCATCCCGCTGGCGGTCGGCGCGGAGCGGCGCTTTCGCACCTGGGCGGCCACGCGGAAGGCGCGCGCGGCGGGGCTCTGGTCGGTGACGGTCAACGACGCGGCGGGCAAGGAGCTCGCGCGCGCCTCGTTCACGATCGCGACGTAGGAGGCGCCCGTGGCTCGCATGTTGCGCTCGCACCTCGCCTTGCTCTGGCGCGCCCGCCGCGCCGCCGTCCTCGCCCTCGCGCTCGCCGCCGGAGGCTGCGTCTCCCGCGTCGCCCGGGAGCCCGACGCCGCCGGGCCGCGGCGCTCGCCCGCGGCCGCCCGCGCTCCCGGCGACCACGGGGAGCTCGACTTCTGGGTGCCCGACGGCCCCGCGGCCCGGGTGCTGTCGTTGCAGGTCCCGGAGAGCACGGAGGACGACCCGTCCGACGTCGATCGCCCCGACGACGAGCCGCCCGCGCTCGCCCGGCCGCGGCGGGGCGTGACGTCGGCCGAGGCCGACGAGGAGCGCCGCTACGTGCTCCTGCCCGGCGTCGATCTGGCGCCCGCCGTGGAGCAGAAGGTCGCGGAGATCGCCTCCGCTTACCATCGGCGGACCGGAAAGGAGCTCGTGGTCACGAGCGGCACGCGCGACCCCGCGCGGCAGGCCGAGGCGATGCTCGATCTCTTCCGGCACGGCGCCGACGTCCTCGGCCTCTACAAGGACAAGGCGGCTGCGCGCGAGATCAAGAGCGCATACGAGGAGGGGCTCTCGGCCGACGAGCCCACCGAGGCCGTGATCGCGGCCCTCGAGCGGGTGATCCGCGCCCAGATCGACCGCGGCGTGTTCATCTCGGCGCACCTCAGGGAGGGCGCGGTCGACATCCGGAACCGGGACATGACCCCGGCCGAGAAGCGCGCGTTCCTCGAAGGGCTCGACGAGGTCGGGGGCGTGTTCGCGCTCGAGGAGTCGCGGCCGCCCCACTACCATCTGCAGATCGATTGATCCCGGGAGGCCGGGCGGTCCGCGCGGCGCGGCCGCTGGCGCCGCGGCTCACTCGTCGGTGAACCTGACGATCTGCCCGGCGTCGGTGTTCGTCCAGTAGACGCCTGACCCGTCCGCGGCGATGCCCGTCGGGCCGCCCTGATTCTCCGCGAGGAGCTCCCGATCGGCGGTCCCGTCCTTGCGAATCCGGTACACGGTCCCCGCCGACCTGACGGTCACGTAGAGGTAGTCCCCGTGCGTGGCGATCCCGGTGGGGGGGCCGGACAGGTCGGCGAGGAGGGGCGACGGGGCTTCCCCCCCCGACGGGCTCCGCGGATACCGCATCACGCTGTCCGGGGTGAGCCAGTAGAGATTGGCTTCGTCCAGCACGAGCAGGCCCGGCTCCACGAGGTCTGCGCGGAGCTGCTCCGCCTCGTCGGCGTCGCCCGTGTTGTCGACGGAGAGCGTGTTGTCGGCGCGATCGGTCCAGTAGACGAGGGCGCCGTCGGTCGCGACCCCGGCGGGCTCGTCGCCCACGATCAGATCCTTTCGCGTGCCGCCGGCCTTCGGGACCCAGGTGATGCGGCTGCCGTTCGGGCGAGCGCTGTAGACGTTGTCGGCGCTCAGCGCGATCGCCTCCGCGGCGCCGCAGCTGCCCCACAGCGGCTCCTCGAAAGCAGCCGGAAACCTCGCGGCTTTCGGCAGCTTCCGCACCTTGTCGCGCTGATGCTTGGCGCTGTCGCAGTCCCCGGTGAACGCCGCGTCGGTGCTCGACCAGTAGATGTGCGTCGCGTCCAGCGCGATGACGTCGGGCACCTCGCTGGAGGGCGCGAGCAGGTCGATGACCTCCCGGTCGTCCTTGATCTGCCGCCGGAGCGCGCCGCCCTGGCTCCCGTCGGCGCTCGCGCTGGTCCAGTAGATCGCCTCCTCGTCCAGCGCGATGCCCCGAGGCGCCCCCTGGTTCTCGGCGATCACGATCAGCGGGATCACCTGGCGATCCTCGATCCCCGCGATCTCCGCGCAGGCGTGGAGGCCCGGCGCGAGGGCGGCGAGCGCGAGCGTCGCGGCAGAGCGCTTCGACCCCCGCATCACCACCTCCCTCCGAGCGTCATGCGCCCCCCGTCCGAGGCGACGGTCGGCGAGAGCCAGACGCGCTCGCCCGCGGCCGGCGCCTCCGGCGACCGCGACAGCAGCACCATCGCCACGCCGGCCCCGAGGCACAGGAGCCCCGCGCCGGCGGCGATGTTCGAGACCATCGCCGTCGTCCGGGCGCTCTCGTTCGCCTCGACGTCCGCGCGGCTGCAGCCGAAATTGCCGCTGCAGCCCACCTCGACGTCCCCGGCCTTCTGGATCGCCATGATCCCGAACACCGCGCCCACGCCGAGCCCGGCGAGCCCGACCCCGCCGGCGACGAAGCCGAGCGTGCGAACCGGGCTGCCGCTCGCCTCGGGCTGGGCGGGCCCCGGCCGGACGGCCGGCGCCGGGGCAGGGGGAGCGGCCTGCGCCGGCCGCTGAACGGCGGCGTCCGCGAGCGGCGGGATGACCACCCGCGGCGCGCTGGGGCCGGGCTCGAGCGTCACCTGCTGCGACCACGGCTGCTTGCCCGGCGCCTTGGCCTCGATCGTCGCCGTGCCCGGATCCACGGGGATGCCCGAGCCCGTGGCCGCAGCGGCGCTCAGCTGCTGGCCGTTCAGCGTGATCGACATCCCCGGCGCCGCCTGCGCGACCTCCAGGACGAGGCGCGTCAGCCGAGCCTCGAGCTCGGCCGCGCGCTTGGCCGCGAACTGGGAGCGATCCTGCTGCCCGGCGGTCGCCGCGAGCGCGGACGCCTCCTTGAACTCGGCCCACGCGCTGGCGGTCTTGCCCTCCTTCTCGTGGCACACCGCCAGGTTCAGCAGCGTCCCGACCGTGGGATCCACCCGCTGGCTCTCGGCGAGCTTGGGGCATGCCTCCGTCAGCTTGCCCTCGTCCATGAGCTTCTTGCCGTCCTGGAACAGCCCCTCGGCGAGCGCCTTGTCCGCCGCCGTCGGCTGCGCCCGGAGCGGCGAGGTCAGGCTCATCCCGGAGAGCAGCGCGAGCCATGCGCCCGCGTGTCGCGCTCGAAACGATCTCAATGGCGGCTCCTCAGCATTTCGTCCTCGCTTGTCGGCCCCTGCGGCCGGGGCACGGGGCCCGGCCTGTGCGGCGCGCCCGACGCGGTCGCCTTCGGTCGCGCGCCGGTCGCAGCGCTGCCCGCGGGGGCCGCGCTCGGCGCAGGGCTCGGGGGTGCGGCGCTCGCCGCGGGCGGCGCGGCGCTCGCCGCGGGCGGCGCGGCGCTCGCCGCGGGCGGCGCGGCGCTCGCCGCGGGCGGCGCGGCGCTCGCCGCGGGCGGCGCGGCGCTCGCCGCGGGCGGCGCGGCGCTCGCCGCGGGCGGCGCGGCGCTCGCCGCGGGCGGCGCGGCGCTCGCCGCGGGCGGCGCGGCGCTCGCCGCGGGCGGCGCGGCGCTCGCCGCGGGCGGCGCGGCGCTCGCCGCGGGCGGCGCGGCGCTCGCCGCGGGCGGCGCGGCGCTCGCCGCGGGCGGCGCGGCGCTCGCCGCGGGCGGCGCGGCGCTCGCCGCTCTCCTCGATACCGACGATCAGCGCGAGCCATGCGCCCGCGTGTCGCGCTCGAAACGATCTCAATGGCGGCTCCTCAGCATTTCGTCCTCGCTTGTCGGCCCCTGCGGCCGGGGCACGGGGCCCGGCCTGTGCGGCGCGCCCGACGCGGTCGCCTTCGGTCGCGCGCCGGTCGCAGCGCTGCCCGCGGGGGCCGCGCTCGGCGCGGGGCTCGGGGGTGCGGCGCTCGCCGCGGGCGGCGCGGCGCTCGCCGCGGGCGGCGCGGCGCTCGCCGCGGGCGGCGCGGCGCTCGCCGCGGGCGGCGCGCTCGGCGCTGCCGCGGGCGCGCCCGGCGCCGCGGCCGCCGTGCCGGGGACGAGGGCGCCGCCGCCGGGCCGATCGGGCTCGCCCGCCGCGGCGGAGCTCGGCGCCTCCGGGGCCACGCGCACGCCCCCGACGAGCCACACGCCCGCGCCGGCCGCGCTGGCGAGCAGCGCGGCCACGCCGGCGGCCACGAGCAGCCTGCGCCGCGACCGGCGGCGGAAGCCCGTGTGCGTCCACGACGCGCCGGACAGCCGGTCGCTGTCCTCGGCCGCCCTCGAGTTGAGCAGCGTCTGTCCGGCCGGCGACGCCGCGCCGATCGCGCTCTGGATGCGCGAGGTCGAGAGCTTCGCGAAGCTCGACCCGAGCGGCTCGAGCGCCTGCGCGAGCTTGCCGACGTTGGCGTAGCGGGCGCTCACGTCGCGCTCCAGGCAGCGCGCGACGATCCGCTCCAGCATGGCGGGCGCGTCGCTGCGCTTGTCGCGCAGCCGCGGCACCGGCTGGTGGAGGATGTTCGCCATCACCGCGGCGACCGTCTCGCCCTGGAACGGCGGCTCGCCCGTCACCAGCGTGTACAGCAGCACGCCGAACGACCACACGTCGGCGCGCCCGTCGACGGTCCTCGGGGCCATCATCTGCTCGGGCGACATGTACCCGGGCGAGCCCATCACCTGCTTCGTCGACGTGAGCCCCGGCTCCGCCGGCGAGTCGAGCCCTTGCCCCTTCGAGATGCCGAAATCGAGGACCTTGATGTGCCGTGTCCCGTCCGGGTGCTCGGCGAGGAACAGATTCGAAGGCTTGATGTCCCGGTGCACGACGCCGGCCGCGTGCGCCTCGGCCACGGCCTCCAGCGCCTGCAATACGTAGTCGACGGCGTCCTGGATGGACAGCGGGCCGTGGGTCTCGATGACCTGCTGGAGATCGAGCCCGCTCAGGAACTCCATCACCATGAAGGGCACGCCGCTCTCCGTGGTGCCGACGTCGAACACGCGCGCGACGTGCTCGCCTTGCAGGCGGGCCGCCGTGCGCGCCTCGCGCAGGAAGCGCGCGACCGCCTCCTGGTTGCTGAGGGCGTCCTGGCGCAGGATCTTGATGGCGACCTGCTGGTCGAGATCCTCGTTGCGCGCCGCGAGGACGACGCCCATTCCGCCGATGGCCACGACCCGCTCGACGCGGTACTTGGCCGCGATGAGCTCTCCGGGCTGGGCCACCGGTGCGAGGAGCTGCGCGGTGCGGTCGGGGGTCACGGCTGGCGCTCAAGCCTACATGAACGGACTCGGTTTTCCGAGAGCCGCGCGCGCCCCAGCGCCCTTTGTCATGCGCCGGCAGGTTTCGCCGCGGCAGGGCGCTGCCCGCTGGTGTCATGGGCGCTCTCGGGCGCCACCGCGCCGCCATGCTGCTGCGGTGCCCTTGTCAACCGCGCGGGAAGAGGCCGTGCCTGCCGGCCGTCCGGAGCTCGTCGAGCCCCGCCTGCATCCGCGCGACGATCCGCGCGAACGCGCGCTCGACCTCGTCCGGGTCGTCCGCGGCCTCGCGCGGGAGGCCGAGGTGCAGCGGGCGGAGCACGCGCGTGTGGATCTTCACCGGAAGGGGCACATGGGGGATCGGGACGCCGACGATGAGCCCCCACGGCAGCGCGAGGCCGAGCGGCGCGACGTTCGAGCGCGCGAGCTGGGGGAGGCGGAGCCACTCGGCCACCCTGCGCCCGTCCGTGGCGATGTAGAGCGACTGGTGCGCGCCCGCGCTCACGATCGGCACGATGGGCACGCCCTCGCGGATGGCGAGCCGGACGAAGCCGCGGCGCCGGCCGAAGCGGATCGTGTACTGCGCCGACGTGGGCTTGCAGGCGTCGAGATCGCCGCCGGGGAAGACCAGGACCGCCGCGCCCCGGGCGAGCGCCCGCCGCGCGTTCTCCGGGCTGGCGGCGATGGCCCCGCAGGCGTTGAGCCAGGGGCCGGCCTTCGGGACGTTGAACGGGAGATCGTGCATCAGCCCGTAGGACAGGCGCGAGGGCCCATAAAGGCGCCAGAACGCCGTCATGTGGCAGTACATATCGGGCATTCCCGTCATCGCGTTGTGGTTGCTGACCGCGAGGAAGGGGCCGTCGGGCAGCGCCGCTTCGAGCTCCGTCTCGCAGCGGAAGTAGTCGTCGTAGAGCAAGCCGAGCAGCGGGAGCACGCGGGCGATGAACGCCGGGTCGCGCGCGTCGAGGTCGTCCGGGCGCGCGCGCTCGCGGCCCTTGGCCGAGAACGCGGCGATGGCGTCCCGCACGAGGTCGAGGCTGGGGCGGGGCTCTCTTGGCAGGGTCAGCACCGTGTCCCGGTGCCCTAGCCTGCGGCGCGACCGAGGGGAAGCGGTTCGTCCGGGGCGCCGGCCGCCGGGCTCGCGGCGCGGGGCCTCGCTCGCGGCGCAGGGGACCTTCGCGAGCGAGGCCGCCGCGGCGCGGGCCGGGGCGGCGGCGGTGGGCCCGTCACCCCGTCACCGCGCGTCGCGGCAGCACCGGAAGCTGGTCTCGTAGAAGCGGAACCCGTCCGCGTGCGCCGGGTTCGTGGATCCGCACCGCGGCTTCGCGCCGCCGAAGCAGCCGGACCAGTAACAGCCCTTGAGGACATGGGGATACTCGTTGACGTGGTACTTGGTGCGCACCACCCACTCCTCGACGTTTCCTGTCATGTCGTAGACGCCGAACGCGCTCACGCACCCCGGCCGCGAGCCGCTCGGCTCGGCCTGGTACAGCGCCTGGACCTCGGCGAGCGCCTCGTCGGAAGGCCAGGTGTTGAGCGCCCCCTCGTCGGGCGCAATCCACGTCTTGTTGTCGTTGCATCGCCCGGCTTCGTGGGTGTTCCCGTAGGGATACACGAGGGCCTCCGGGCCCTGGCACGCCGTGTCCCACTCGTCCTCGGTGCAGAGGCGTTTGCCGCGCTCCTGGCACCAGGCGTTCGCCGAGACGGCGCTCTCCATGACGAGCGGCAGGGCGCCCTCGACGTTCGGCGCCTCGAAGCGATCGATGCAGTATCCCTCGATCTCCACCATGTCGGGCGGGCACGGCCCTTCGGGCGGCGCGTCGAGCGGGAAGTCCTGTTCGTCGACTCCGCCGCTGCCTCCCCCGGCGCCGCCCTCTCCGGCGCCGCCTTGTCCCGCGCCGCCGGCCCCGGCGCCGCCGCTTCCTCCAGCGCCGCCGCCGCCGGCGAGCTCGATGGAGGTCGACGAGGACGAGGACGAGGACGAGGACGAGGACGAGGACGAGGACGAGGACGAGGACGAGGACGAGGACGAGGACGCCGCGCCCCCGCCGCCCGAGGCGTCGTCGCTGCCGGCGCCGAGGCCGCCGGTGCAGGAAGCGCTGAGGAGGGAGGCGAGCCCGAGGCGCGAGGCGATCCGAACGGCGAGAGATCGAGCGCGCATGGCGGGCTTCTCGCCGATCAGCGTGCCAGAGCCGCGCTCTCCCGTCGAGCGCGCGCGCCGCCCTCTGCGCGCTCTCCGCCGTGGCTCGTCGCGCCAGATCGTCCTCGACACGGACCTTCGTCCTCCGCCTTCCTCCTTCATCGACCCTCGCTGTGCCCGGACGGAGCCACCCGCCGGGGGCGGCACCGACCGCGCACGGCGCTCATGCGCGTAAGGAAGAGAACTGCCCCGGCGCCAAGGACGCCGGGAGATTCCGAATTGAAAATTTCTCCTCTTGGCGTACTTGGCGCTTTGGCGGTTCTCTTCTCCCGGTTCCCAGCCGCCGTACTGCCGTGCCAGACGCCTCGATCTCCGCGCTACAGGCGGAGCTTGCAGCGGAGGACAGCGCTCGGGCTGACCCGCGCGGCGGTCAGCCGGCTCGCGCGGGCGTCGACGCGCACCTGGACCGCTACCGAGCCCGCGAGCGTGCGGCTCACCAGATCGCGCGCGAGCAGGCCCACGGCGCCGGTCAGGTGCGCCATCGCCGCGGAGCCGGCCAGCAGCGAGCACGGGATGGATCCGGATAAATCCATCCCGATCGAGGCGTCCGCGCCGTCGCGCTGGATCGCCCCCGTGCCCTTGAGCTTCAGCGCGCCGGCGGCGACCTCCACCCCGCTCAGCGCGATGCGCCGGCGGTCGCCCGAGAGCTGCGCGTCCGCCTTGACGGTGGTGGTGTCGCCGAAGAGGAGCCCGTCGAGCTCCCTCGGGTGAGGCAGGGTGAAGCCCTTCACCGTGAGCGCGATCGGGCCCTCGAGCGGCGCCTCGGACAGGGCCGTCCGGTCCGCCCCGGCCGCGAGCCGCAGCTCGAACGTGCCGGAGACCACCATCGTCGAGGCGCCCACGTCCACGCCGAGGAGCGCGCCCACGGCGGCGAGCTGCGTCGGCGCGAGCTCGATCGAGGCGCTCGGCGACGGCCGCGGCCGGAGCTCGGCCCGGAGCGGCGCCGAGGCGGCGTCCTCGCCGCCGAAGCCGAGGGAGATGGAGGCCGGGCCGATCGACCAGGCGACGTCGGTGCGCGCCACGTCCTTGCCGGCGACCAGCACGCGCGCCTGCTTCAGGACGCCGGCCTGAAGCCCCGGCGCGCCCGGCGGCGGCGCCGCGGCGCCCTGGACCGCGCCGGCCGCGCGCCGCACGAGCGAGGCGTCCGCCAGCGCGAGCACCTCCGGCCCCCCGTCGCGATCCCGCAGGCCGAGGCGGACGCGGCCCGTGGTGAGCGGCAGCGACGCCGCGCGTGGGCCGTGCTGCGCGACCCACGCCGGCAGGCCCTCCAGGGCGTCGACCCCCACGGCGGTGAGCTCGACCCCATCCGCCGCGATCCCGGCGGGCGAGAGCCCGCGCAGCGCGATCGTGGCGCGCGCCACCGTGCCCGAGAGCCCGCGCACGCCGAGCAGGGAGAAGCGCGCGCCGCGCAGGCGGACCTCGCCGAGGCCGACGTCGATCGCGCCCGGATCCAGCGCGACGCCGCGCGCGCGGGCCTCGGCGACGATGTGCCGGCGGAGCGCGGGCGGACCGAGCACGAGGAGCGCGGCGACGGCCGCCGCCACGGCGACGAGGACGACGAGCGCCGCGATGAGGGCGCGGCGGCGGCGCTTTCCGCGCGGCGCGGCGCCGAGGGCGGCGGCTGCGGCGCCGTCGCCGGGGGCGGCGGCTGCGGCGCCATCGCCGGGGGCACGCGGCGCGCCGCCGCCGTCGCCGGGGGCACGCGGCGCGGCGAGCGGCGCCTCCGTG
Organism: Sorangium cellulosum So0157-2; assembly: GCF_000418325.1. Lineage (GTDB taxonomy): Bacteria > Myxococcota_A > Polyangia > Polyangiales > Polyangiaceae > Sorangium > Sorangium cellulosum_D. The sequence goes on along the minus strand of NC_021658.1, from coordinate 7,492,953 downwards.
GGGGTGTCAGGGGAGGGGCGGGAGGTGGGCACCACGACGTGGGATCCCTCTAGCGTCGTTCCAGCGCGCTCGCGAGCGCTTCGCGCGGCTCAGCGCGCTTGCGGCCAGGCCCTCGGCTGCGCTACGGGTCACAGGAGCCGTCCGTCGTCGTTCCCGTTCCGCGGAGCCCGGTATGAAGATCACCATCGTCGCGAGCGGGAGCGGAGGCAACGCCACCCTGTTCTCTTCCCGGGGCACGCGGGTCCTCGTGGACGCGGGCGTCGGGCCCCGGGTGCTGGAGCAATGCCTCTCGGCGGCGGGCGCGGGCGGCCCGCTCGGCTGGGCCCCCGACGCGATCGTGATCACGCACGCGCACGCCGACCACGTCGGCGTGGCCGCCAAGTACAACAAGAAGCACAAGATCCCGATCTACGCCTCGGAGGCGACCGCGCGCGCCGCGGAGCTCGGCGACCCGGAGCGCGTCCGGAGCTTCTCGCCGCGCGAGCCGTTCGCGATCGGCGCGCTCACGATCTCGCCGAGGCCGCTGCCGCACGACGCGGCGCAGGTCGCGCTCGTCGTCGACGACGGGGCGCGGCGCGCCGCGCTCGTGACCGACCTCGGGGAGGTCCCGCCGGGGCTCCTCGAGCACGTCGCCGGCTGCGACGTGCTGCTGCTCGAGTCGAACTACGACGCCGACATGCTCGAGGTCGGCCCGTACCCGCAGCACCTCAAGCGCAGGATCCGCTCGGCGCGGGGCCACCTGTCGAACGCGCAGGCGTGCGCGCTGCTCGCGGCGCTTCCCGGCGGCACGCACACGGTCGCGCTGATGCACCTGTCCGAGGTCAACAACCGCCCGGATCTCGCCCTCGACGCCGCCCGCGACGCGCTCCTCGGCAAGCGCGCGCGCCTGCTCGCCGCGCCGCCGCGGGGGCCGCTCGTCCTCGACGCCGCGCCGCCGGCCCCGCCGCCCGGCGCGGCGCGCTCGGCGCTCGGCCCGCCGGCGCCCCCGCGCCAGCTCGGCCTGTTCCCGGGGATGTAGCGCCGCGCGCGCGCGTGCGCGCGTGCGTCGACCGAGGCGACGCCGCCGCGCGGGCGAGCGTCAGATCCCCTCGAGCCGGACCTTCTGGCCCGCGCGGACGCCGTGGCGCCGCGCCCAGCCGGCGTTCAGCTCGAGGACGTACGTCGAGGGGCAGCCGACGTCGAAGCTCGAGTCGTTGAGCGTCGGGGTGTTCTCCTCGATACCGACGATCGTTCCATCGCTGTCGATGAACAGCATGTCGAGCGGGATGCAGGTGTTGTGCATCCAGAACGAGTGTTGGGTCCGCTGCTGAAAGACGAAGATCATCCCGCGGTTCTCCCCCATGCTCTTCCGGTACATGAGCCCGCGGGCGCGCTCCTTCTCTTTTCGCGCGATCTCGACGAGGACGTCGGGCGCCTGGGCCTCGAGGAAGATCACCTTGCCGGTCGCGAGCTGGAACGGGCCGGTCGGGTCCTCGGGGCACGCCGGATCCGGGCCGGCCGTCGGGGTGGGCCGCTCCGGCGCCTCCCGGGTCGGCTCGATGCAGCGGCCCGCGTCCTGCGCCTCGGCGACGGCGGGCGGCGCCTCGGTCGCGGCGGGCGGCGCCTCGGCCGAGCGGGGCGGCGTCACGTCGCCGCGGGGCGCGACCTGGAGCGGCTCGTCGACGCGGCGCTCGCACGCGCCGAGGGCGGCCGCGAGCAGCAGCGCGCCCAGGGCGGGCGCGAGCGGGGCGAGCGAGGCGAGCGAGAACGGACGGGTCGCGAGGGCGCAGCGCGAGCTCATGCCGCTTCCTACCACGGCGAGGCTCGCCCTTGACCGCCGGACCGCGACGCGCGAAACCGTCCCCCGATGATCGCTCGAACCCTCGCCATGCAGCCCGTCGCCGCGCTCGCCGCGCTGGCGGTCCTCGCCGGTTGTTCGAAGACCCCGGAGCCCACGGCCGAAGAGTCGCCGAAGACGAAGACGACGACGCCGGCGTCGACGGGGGCGGCCGGCAGCAAGACGGAGAAGACCGAGAAGGAGCGCCCCCCGCCGCAGCGCCGCAAGGTCTCCGCGAAGCCGGTCGCCGAGGTCAAGCCCAGCGAGGACGACCCGGTGAAGGGCAAGTGGACGCTCGAGGACGCGACCAAGGGGCTCCCGCCGGGCAAGACGCTGACAGCGTCGATCGAGACCGACCTCGGCACGCTGTCCTGCAAGCTGTTCGACGACAAGGCGCCGATCACGGTCGCCAACTTCGTCGGCCTGGCGCGCGGGATCAGGCCCTGGAAGACGCCCGAGGGCAAATGGGAGAAGAAGCCCGCCTACGACGGGACGATCTTCCACCGCATCATCCAGGGATTCATGATCCAGGGCGGCGACGCGAAGAAGAACGGCACCGGCGAGGCCGGCTACGTGATCCCGGACGAGGTCTGGGAGGACGGCAGCCACGACCGCCCGGGCCTGCTGTGCATGGCGAACCGCGGCAAGAACACGAACTCCGCGCAGTTCTTCATCACCGACGCGGCGGCGTTCCACCTCGACAACGGCTACACCATCTTCGGTGAGTGCGGGCCCGAGGAGCTCGTCCACAAGCTCGCCGGCGTCGAGGTCAAGGGCGAGCGCCCCGTCAACCCGCCAGTCATCAAGAAGGTGACGATCACCCGGCAGTGAGCGCGCCCCGGCGCTCGCCGCGCCGAGCTCGCGCCCCCGCCGCGCCGCGGCGCGGGGCCGAGCCCGGCGGGGAGGGGGCTACTCGCAGTCGTTGTCCTCGCCGGGCGAGGGCGAGCTCGACACGGTGAAGCTGACGTCGAGCCACTCGCTCGTCTCGTCGTGCCCGATGATGCCGTTGCCCTCGGTCAAGAGCTCGCCGACCTCGCGATCGCTACAGCGGACGATGCTCTCCCCGCTGCCGTGCGCCGCCGTCGGCCGCTGGCTGTTGCGCGCGGTGTCGTCGGCGTAGCCGGTCTTCCCCGTCTTGTACGCCATCGCCGAGTTCCCCAGCTCCGCGCCCCAGATGACGTAGTCGATGTCCTTGAGCGGGCTGCCCTCGGTCCCGTCCCACTCGAAGAGGATCACCATCTCCCCACCGTCGGTGAGCAGCGCGCCGGCCTGCGCGCCGAGGGCGCCGTTCGTAGGCGCGATCATCGGCGGCACGTCGTCCCCCTCGCAGGGGATGGACGACTCGTCAAGCGCGAAGTCGGCGCAGCGATCGTACTCGAGCTCGAACGACTCGTCGCTCGCGAGCACGAGGCGCGCCCCCGCCGCGATCATGGTTCCGGGAGGGAACTGGACGAGGAAGTCGGTCCCTTCGCTGCCGACCGGGGCCCAGGCCTTCCCCTCGGTGATGGCATAATAAACGGCGTTGTCCGAAAGGTAGTAGTTGGTGAGGTCGACGGCCTCGTCGGTCGGGTTCCAGATCTCGACGAACTCGGCCGCTCCGGGCCGGACGACGACCTCCGAGATCAGCAGGTGGCCGGCGGGCTCACCGACGGCCTCGCCGCCGCCGCCGCCGCCCCCGCCGCCGCCGGCCTCGCCGCCGCCGCCGGCCTCGCCGCCGCCGCCGCCTTCGCCGGCGCTGCTCGAGGAGGTGGTGCTGGAAGAGCTCGCCCCGCCGCCTCCGGTCGCGTCGTCACCGCCGCAAGCCATAAGGTGGGCGAGCGTCAGAGGGGAAGCTGCGAGGAGCGCGATACTGAGCAGGTTGCGTTTGTGCATTGTTGAGAGATACATCAGAGCGCCGGCCAACAGGCAAGTGGGATTGCAGCCTGGGGGAAAGGATCCACCTCGCGCGACCGCGTCAGGACGCTGCCCGCGCTGCCAAAGGCGTGGCGGGCGCGCGTGGAATCGATAGCATGGCGCCATGCGACGCTGCTCCTCGCTCTTCCTGACACTCCTCTGCGTGCCGCTCCCTGGTCTGGGCCTCGCCGTCGGTTGCGGACAGACCGTCATCGTGGACGATCCGTCCGCGGAAGGCGGGGGCGGCCAGGCCGGCGCGCCTCCCGTTCCGGGCGTCGGGGGCGGCGGCGCGGACGCGGGCCCGGACCCGCTCGAGGAGTACGAGGACCCCGGCTGTCCCGACATGGAGCCGCCGATCACCGATTTCGCGTGCGATCCCTACGATCAGTCGAGCGGCTTTTGCGCCCCCGGAGAGGGGTGCTTCATCTACGTGCAGTATCCGAGCGAGCCGTGCGGGCAGGAGATCTACGGCGCCTTCTGCGCGCCGGCCGGCCCGGGCGGACAGGGCGATCCGTGCAGCGGCGGCGGCGAGTGCGGCGCCGGGTTCGCCTGTGTCGTGACCGGCTCGGGCACGCAGTGCGTGGAGCTCTGCGCGCTCAGCGGCGACGACAGCTGCGCTCCGGGGCTCGTGTGCGAGCCGATCGACGTGGAGGGGATGGGCGGATGCCTGTGACGACGCGCTCCGTGGGTCCGCGCGCGCATCGGAGGACGGCCCTCGCGCTGGTGCTGCTCGGGGCCGCCGCCGGCGGCGCCGCGCTCTCGGGGGGGTGCGGGGCGCGGACGGGGCTGAACATCCCGCCGCCCGCGCCGGAGTGCGAGGTCGACGCCGACTGCCCCGGCGCCGAGGATCTCTGCGAGCCGGTGGTCTGCCAGCTGTTCGAGGCGGGGCAGCCCGAGGGCGGCGCGGCGCCCTCGCCCGAGGGCGGGGCGGGCGGCGCCGCCCCCCGGCGCGGCGGGACGTGCGTGTCCCTGATGCCGGTCGACTGCGACGACGGCGATCCGTGCACCCGCGACACCTGCGAGAGCGCGACGGGGCTCTGCACCTACGGGCCGTCGACGCTCGATCTCGACGCCGACGGCTTCCGCGCGCCGCTGCCCGGCACGATCCCCGGCGAGCCGCTCGCGTGCGGCGACGACTGCGACGACTCGAACGCCGCGGCCCACCCCGGCGGGAGGGAGATCTGCGACGGGGTCGACAACGACTGTGACGGCACGGTCGACAACGGGGCGCGCTTCGTGCCGCGCGACCTGGACGCGATCCGCATCTCGGGCGACATCGCGCCGGCCGGCTCGGGCGGCCTGTCCTGGAGCGGGACGTCGTACGCGGCGCTCTACACCGGCACCACGCGGGGCTTCAACGTGTACCGCACGATGATCAGCGCCGGCGGGGAGCCGCTCGCGCCCGGCGAGGAGATCATCACCCCGAAGAACGGCGACGCCTCCGGCGGGCCGATCGTGTGGGTCGGCGATCGGTACGGCGCCGCCTGGCAGGACCGGCGCGACGGCGACTACGAGGTGTACTTCTCCTTGCTCGACGAGAACGGCGAGAAGGTGGAGGGCGGCGACCGGCGGCTCTCGAGCGCGCCAGGCTTCTCGGTCAACGTGTCGCTCGCGTGGAACGACGCGGAGTTCATCCCCGTCTGGCAGGACGAGCGCAACGGCGCCTTCGACCTGTTCGCCCAGCGCATCGACGTCGACGGCAACCTGATCGGCGAGAACGTCCAGCTCACCGACGGATCGAGCGGCTTCGACAACGAGGCGCCCTCCGTGGCGGCGGGCCAGAGCGGCATCGGCGTCGCGTGGTCGGCGGGCGACGCGGTCACGCACCTCATCCAGTTCCAGACGTTCGACGCCGAGCTCCAGCCGCGCTCGGAGATCGTCTCGCTGACGAACGGCGACACCGACGCGGTCTATCCGACGGTGGTGTGGAACCGCGATCGCTACGTCATCGCGTGGTACGACAAGTCGGCGAGCCCCAAGGCGATCTACGCCGCCGCGGTCTCGGAGGACGGCGAGATCCTCGTCCGGCCGAGGGCCATCTCGAGCCCGGGCCCCTTCCGCTCCCGGTACCCGTTCCTGCGCCCGCTCGGCGATCGGCTGCTCGCGATCTACTCGGACGATCGCGACCAGAACGACGGCTACGAGCTCTACGCGGTCACGGTGAGCGCGGATCTCGTGCCGATCAGCGACGAGCAGCGGCTCACCTTCGCGCGCCGCGACAGCATCGGCCCGGTCGCCACGTTCGGGCCGGAGGGGGACGTGGGCATCCTCTTCCGCGACGATCGCGAGGGCGGCGAGCACCACGTCTTCTTCACCCGGCTCGAGTGCAGGGCGGGCGACTGACGCCCCGACGGCCGAGCGCGCGGCGGCGCGCTCGGCCTCGGCGCCGAGCTCGGCCCAGCGCTCGGCCTCGGGCCGGCGGCGCGCTCCGCCTCGAGGCAGGGCGCGGCGCGGCGCTCAGCCCCGGGTCGGCAGGCGGCGCAGCCGGAACGGGCCGGCGCGGTGGACCTTGCCCGGCAGCGGGCGGCCGATGACCTGCTCGGCGACGTTGCCCGCCTCGATGAGCTTGTCGAGATCGACGCCGGTCCGGACGCCCATCCCGTGGAGCATGAACACGAGATCCTCGGTCGCCATGTTGCCGGCCGCGCCCGGCGCGTAGGGGCAGCCGCCCACGCCCGCCACCGACGCGTCGAAGTCGCGCACGCCGAGCTCCAGGCCGACAAGGATGTTCGCGAGCGCCGTGCCCCGCGTGTCGTGCAGGTGCAGCGCGAACCGCTCGGGCGGCATCGCGTCCAGGAAGCGGCGGACGATGTCGTGGGTCTGCCGCGGGGTGCCGATGCCGATCGTGTCGCCGAGCGACACCTGGTAGCACCCGAGCTCGATGAGCCGCTCCGCGATGCGCACGACGCGGGCGGGGTCGACGTCGCCCTCGTACGGGCAGCCCCACACGGTCGAGACGTACGCGCGCACGGCGACGCCCGCCTCGCGCGCCGGCGGGACGATCTCCGAGAACACCGAGAGCGTGTCGTCGATCGACTTGTTGACGTTGGCGCGGTTGTGCGCCTCGCTCGCGCTCAGGAAGACGGCGATCTCGCGCAGGCCCACCGCGAGCGCCCGCTCGAGGCCGCGCGCGTTCGGGCACAGGGCGCTGAAGGTCACGCCCGGCTCGGCCGCGATCGTCCTCGCGAGCTCCTCGGCGTCGGCGAGCTGCGGCACCCACTTCGGCGAGACGAAGCTCGTGATCTCGATCCGGCGGAGGCCGGCGGCGACGAGCGCCGCGATGAGCCGCCGCTTGCCCTCGATCGGGATCATCGCCGCCTCGTTCTGGAGCCCGTCCCGCGGGCTCACCTCGTAGATCGAGACCTCGTCGGCGACGCGCGCGAACAGCGGCGCGGACGCGGCGCCGCCCGCGCTCGGGCGCTCGGCCGAGCCCTCGGTCGCCGGCGGGCCCTCGGCGAAGGGGCGGGGCAGCGTCAACCGCTCACCATCCGGAGCTGCCGGCTCGGCGCGGCCGGCGTGAAGGGGATCGGGTAGCTGCCGGAGAAGCACGCGTGGCAGTAGCTGTCCGCCGACGGCCGCGCGGCCGCCGGGTCGCCCTCGCGCGCCTCGATCGACCGCACGCCCTCGACCAGGCCCTCCAGCGACAGGTACCCGACGCTGTCGGCCGTCAGGTAGCTGCGGATCTCGTCCACGGAGTGGCTCGAGGCGATGAGCTCCGATCGCGTCGGCGTGTCGACGCCGTAGTAGCAGGGCCAGCGCGTGGGCGGGCTCGAGATGCGGACGTGCACCTCGCGGGCGCCCGCGTCGCGGATCATCTTGACGATCTTGCGGCTCGTCGTCCCGCGGACGATCGAGTCGTCGACGACGACGACCCGCTTGCCCTCGATCACCGCCCGGTTCGGGTTGAGCTTGAGCCGGACGCCGAAGTGCCGGATCGACTGCTGCGGCTCGATGAACGTGCGGCCGACGTAGTGGCTGCGGATGAGCCCCATCTCGAACGGGGCGCGCGCGCGGTCGGCGAAGCCGATCGCCGCCGGCACGCCCGAGTCGGGCACGGGGATCACGACGAGATCGTCGCCGGGCTCGACCGGCTGCTCGATGGCCAGGCGCCGGCCGAACGCCTTGCGGACCTCGTAGACGCTCACGCCCTGGATCGTCGAGTCGGGGCGGGCGAAGTAGACGTGCTCGAAGATGCAGAGCTTGCGCGACTCCGGCGCGAACGGGAACTCGGAGCGGACCCCGTCCGCGCTGATGATCACCATCTCGCCCGGCGCGACGTCGCGCACCTTGCGCGCGCCGATCAGATCGAACGCCGTCGACTCGCTGGCGACCACGTGGGCGACGCCGCCGCCGCTCGTCATCTCGCCGAGGCAGAGCGGCCGGATGGCGCGCGGGTCGCGCACGGCGATGAGCTCCCGCTCCGTCAGGAAGAGCAGCGAGTAGGCGCCCTCCACCTGCTTCAGCGCCTCGGCGATGCGCTGGCGCAGATCGTCCTTCTTGCTCATCGCGATGAGGTGGACGATCGACTCGGTGTCGCTCGCGGTCTGGTAGATCGAGCCGCGCGCCTCGAGCTGCTCGCGCAGGGTCTCGTGGTTCGTGAGGTTGCCGTTGTGCGCGACCGCGAGCGAGCCGCGCGCGTAGTCGACGCCGAGCGGCTGCGCGTTCTTCAGGTGCGACCCGCCCGCGGTGGAGTAGCGGACGTGGCCGATGGCGCGGTCGCCGGGCAGCGACGCGAGATCGGACGGCGCGAAGCCGGACTGCACCCGCCCCATGGCGCGGTGGCCGAAGAGGCGCTCCCCGTCGCTGCTGACGATCCCCGCAGATTCCTGCCCTCGATGCTGGAGCGCGTGCAACCCGAGGTAGGTCATGTTGGCCGCCTCGGGGTGGCCAAAGATTCCGAACACACCGCACATGCCGCCTATCTAGTACGAAAACGGGGCATGACCCACCGTCATGGCGATCCGTCGTCATGATGAGGCGGCCGAGCGCCGGCGCCGGGCCGGAGGCCGGCGCCGGGGCGCGCTCCGGAGCGGGCAGGTCCGGAGCGCGATCGCGTCTGGAAGGTAAGCAGATTAACGAATCTGCGGCGGGCGCGGGGCGCTGGGTGCGCGAGAGCGCGATGGATTCCGCTGCTGGAGGAGGACGGCGGTTCGAGGCAGCTGGACGATCCCCGTTATTTCGGGATGTTCCAGAGTTTCTCGATGATCTTGGTTTCCATGGCGTCGCCGTGGCACGTGCCGCACTCCATGTCCTCCTTGTTCGCCCGCGCGAGCTTGTTTTGGTACTCCTCCTCCATGAACGCCTGCAGGGCCTTCTTGTCCTTGCGGTTCAGGACGTGCTCGTTCCCGGCGTGACAGCTGTCGCAGAAGAGGGTGCCGCCGCTCTCGCTGCGGAGGGGCACCACGAAGTTGCGCCACATCTCGCGGGCGACCTTCATGTCGCGCGTCTCTTTCTTGAAGTCGCCCTCGGCGTGGCAGCCCTCGCAGGTGTCGAAGCCGAGCGCCTTCTGGAGCAGCGGCATCACCTTCTTCTTCTGCGCCGTCGGGAGCTTCTCGAGCGCGGGGATCTTCTTGAGGTTGATCCCGATCTTCTTCAGATCTGCCTCGAACTTGGTCGCCTGGATCGGCGTCGACTTGGCGGGCGCCTCGTGCTCCTCGCCCTCGTCGGCCTCCGCCGTCTTCTCCGCCTTGGCGGGCTTCGCGCTCTCCGCCTCGGCGGTCGCCTTGTCCTCGCTCGGGAGCGTCTCCCCGTCGAAATCGTCCTTGTCGGCCGCCGTCTCGGGCGGCGGCGTGGCGGAGCCACATGCTCCTGCGAAGGCGCCCATCCAGAGCGCGAGGGCGAGCGCTGCGTGCTTCATCCTGGCTGCCATACTCCTCCAAAGGAACCGTTGATCGTGAGCAGAACGCCGCTGCCCGTGCAGCAGGGCGCGCCGGCAGGGGCGCGCTCCCGCGGTCGCCGGGCGATCGGGCCGCACTCTACTCGAATTTGCCCGAGACAGAGAGGAACGTGAGCTTGTTGTTGGTCTCGCGGAGCCGCTGGACGAGCATCCGGACGACGTTCCAGAGGACCTCGTACGCGAGCTCTTTGTGCAAGAAGAGCAGATCCTCGAAAGCGTCCTTCGACACGGTGAGCAGCCGGCAGCGCTCGTGCACGCGCGCGTCGGCGGAGCGCGGGGCCTCGTCGAGCAGCGCCATCTCGCCGAACACCGCGCCCGGGCCGAGCACCGCGAGCGCTTCCTCGCCGATCCCGGCGATCTCGCGGCTGATCCGGACCTTGCCTTCGAGCAGGATGTAGAGCTTGTCGCCCGGATCACCGTGCTCGAAGATCTTGGTGCCGAGGGCGTGCGTTTCCTCGCTCGCGACGCGCGAGATGAGCTCGAGCGCGGCCGGGGTGAGGCCCTTGAACAGGGGAACCTTCGAGAGCTGCTCGATCCGTTCGGGGACGAACACAAGCTGCCGCGGAGAATAGCCGAGGCGCCGGCCGCGGAGCGAATTTTCCGGGAGCTATCGCGACGCGCTAGCGCGTGAAGTTCACCGTGATGGGCGGGGTCGTGCCGGTGATCGGGGAGCCCGCGCGGTCCTTCTGAGGCGAGTAGCGCCGGCTGAGCGCGCACATGCGCGCGGCGCGACCGAAACCGTGACCGGGATCACTGACGACCTTGACGGAAAGCGGGCTGCCGTCGGGGCGCACCGTGACCATGAGGACGACCTTCGCCTGATCGATCTGGTCGACGTCGGCCTCCGGAGGGAAAGGGCAGTTCCAGCTGCTGCTGCCGACCAGGCCGGCCGGGGCGGAGCGGTCCGGGCCCGCGACGGCCGGAGGCGGCGGGACCGGGTCGCCCGTGCCCTTGCCGCCGACGACGCCGCCGACCTTGGCGTTCGGGTTGAACGTGGGGGACTTGGCCGTGCCCGCGCCGGCCACCTGGCCGTAGCCGACGCCCTGCCCCTCGCCGCTCGCGATCCCGCGGTCGGTCATGTCGAGGACCTCGTCCGGATCCGGCTCGCGCGTGAGGACCTTCGCGGCCTCGGCGGCGGCGGGGGGCGGCTCGTACGGGTCGTCCTTGGGCGGCGGCGTGTTCGCCTGCGGAGGCGGCGGGGCCTTCACGACCGGCTGGGGCTCCGGCTCGGGCTCGGGCGGCGGCTCGGGCTCGGGCGGCTTGGGCTCCTCGGCCTTCGGCGGCGTGACGTCGACCTCGTAGATCGCCCAGAGGTAGTCGTGGATGCCGACGCGCATCTCCTCGACCATCTGCCGCATGTCGCGCAGCGACCCCGAGACGATCGCCTGAGCGGACGCCGCGCTGTGGCTGGTGAGCGCCAGCGTGACCCCGAGGAAGGCGCCCACGCGCGAGGCCCGGTCGCCGAGCCCGAGCACCGCGGCGAGCGGATCCGCGGCGCGCCGCCGATCGCCGGGGCGACCCGCGGCCGGCGCGCCGACGGCGTTCGGGGGCTCCTTGGCGCCCCCAGGGTCGGGGCGCTTGTCGCGGCGGCGCCCGTCGTGGAGCGCCCCCGCGGCGCGATGGCTCGTGGCCTGGCTCATAAGCTCTCGCTCGGCGCGCTCAGGGCGCGGGGCTCGGTGTTGCCGGCGCGGGGGCGGCCGGGGGCGGCGCGGCCGGGGCGCCTGGCGTCGCGCCGGGCGCCGCGCCGGGCTCGGGCGCGATCGGCGTCACGCCGAACGCGATCTTGGAGACGCCCGCCTGCTTCAGCAGATCGAGCGCGCGGATCACCCGGCCGTGCGGGACCGTCGTGTCGGCGCGGATCACGGCGCGGAGCTCCGGGTTCTTCGCCTGGGCCTCGCGCGCGATCGGGAGGATGGCGTCCTCGCCCGCGAGCTTCTTGCCGTCGGCGAACGTGTCGCCGTTCGCGTGCAGCTCGAGCCCGAAGACGAGCTGCACCTCCTGCCCCTGCGCCGCCTTCGGCAGATCGAGGGGGAGCGACTGCGAGACGATGATCTTCGCGGTCACCATGAAGATGATGAGGAGCACGAGGGTGATGTCGACCAGCGGCGTGACGTTGATGCCGCTGATCATGTCGTCATCGTCGTTGCGGCTCGTGGCGGCCATCAGCGCTCCTCCTCGCCCGCGCCGCCCTTCCTGCTCTCCTCCTGTCGCGGCGCCCGCGCGGCCTTGACGCGCGGCTCGGCGGCGACGGCGGGCGCGGCCCCGGCGAACGCCGGGTCGATCTTGAGGTGCGCGAGCAGGACCCGCGTGAGCGCCTCGGTGTTGGCCAGCGTCGACTTGATCATGCGCTGGAAGTAGTTGTTCGCCGCGACGGCGGGGATGGCGACCGCGAGGCCGACCGCGGTCGCGACGAGCGCCTCGGCGATGCTCGACATGACGGCCTGCGGCGCCATGGCCTGCGACGCGGCCTGCGCGACCGGCGTCTTCGCCGCCTGGCCGAGCGCGTCGAAGGCGCCGACGACGCCGATGACGGTGCCGAACAGCCCGATGAACGGCGCGTTGTTGCCGAGCGTACCGAGGTAGGCGAGGCGCCGCTCGAGCTTCATGCGCTGGAGCGCCGCGGCGCCGGCCATGGCCTCCTCGGCCGCGTCGGGCCCCTGGTGCGCCACCGCGAGGCCGGCCGAGACGACCGCGGCCTCGGCCGAGGGCGAGGCCTCCATCCGCTTCCGCGCGGCCTCGATCGAGTCGTCGAGGGACGTCCGGAGATCCCGCGCGAGGACGGCGAGATCGTCGCGGAGCGACCAGAAGAACCAGGCGCGCTCCAGGATGATGGCGACCGAGATGACGCTGAGGCCGATCATCAACCACATGACCCAGGCGGCCCCGAAGCCGACCATGATGCGCTGCAGCCACTCGACGAGGTTCATCTTCTTCCTTGGTGCCTTTCCGATGGTGGGGTGGGTGGGGGCCGCGCCGAGACGTTCGTTCTACGGTTCGGCGCTGGGCCGCCCTTCCTCGACTGCGTCCTCCTCCTCCGGAGGGGGGGCGCCCGCCGCGCCCGGCCTGCCGACGGACGGCTGGGGGGCGGAGGCGTCGACGAGCCGGAAGACTCGCCCAAGGACGGTGGTCGCGTAGCCGCCCTTCGGTAGCACAAACGAGACGACAATTCCTTGCCCTGCGCCTGGACCGCCCGCGGGCTCCGGCGCGCCGCCGCTCGCCGCCTCCCCGGCGGGGGACACCTCGAGGCCGTCCACCTCCAGCCGCAGGGGGCGCCGCGTGCCCTCCCCGGCGTGGGCGAACGCGTCGAGCTTGCGGGGGTCGCCGATCGCCGCCGTGAGCACCTCGAGCTCCAGCGCGCCCGGGGCGCCCTCGGGCCAGCGCATCTTCCGGCCGAACATCGGGCCCGTCGCCGAGATCGAGAGCGCGGCGGCGCGCGCCTCGGCGTCCGCGACCTCCGGGCCCTCGAGGGGCACGAGGAACAGCCCGCCGGTGTCGTGCTTCTTGGCGAGATCGCCGGGGAGCACGGTGCTCCAGGTGCCGTCCGCCTCGCGGCGCGCGAGCACCTCATTGAACCAGAGCGACTGGAGCGCCGAGAAGAGCAGCCGCTGCTCGCGCCGGTCGCGCGGCCCGCGCTCCCGGCCCGCGATCCACGCGAGCGCGCGCTCGGGGTTACTGCCGTTCCTCCCGAACCGCTGCGGCCCGAACGCGTTCGGCACGCCGGCGCGGCCGATGTCGTCGAGGCGGCGCTCGGCGAGCGGGAGCGCCGCGGGGGCGATCCCGCGGAGCGTGATCCGGAACCGGTTGCCGAGGAGGTGCCCCGGCTTGAGCTTGTGGTCGTGGCGCGCGACCGAGAGGATCTCGATCCCGGGCAGCTCGGCCTGCTCGAGCAGCGGCGCGGGATCCCGCGCGAGCGGGACCTGGACCGACGCGGTCTGCGTGGTGATCGCGTGCCGGTCCTTCATGCCCGCGAAGCCGGCGCCGCCCGGGTCGGCGCCGAGCGCGAGCGCGATGGCCCGCACCGCGTCGGGCGTGGTGCGGCCCGTCTTGCGGAAGGTCACGAACACGTGCTCGCCGCGGCCGCTCGGCGCGTAGGCGGGGAGCTCTTCGACGACGAAATCCGCGGGCGAGCTCCGGAGCACGGCCGTGGGGAGGTCGCCGTGCGGGCCCGCGGCCGCGGGGGCAACGGCGGGCGGGGCGGTGGTGGTCATGGGAGCGCCAGCGTGACCGAAATCGCCCCGGCGTCCAGCGGCGAGCGCGCAGCGGCGAACGCGCGCGCCCGGGAGCGCCGCGGCTACCTGGGCGTGGGCCCGGAGAAGCCGCCGACGCCGCTGCCGCCGGGCACGGGGCTCTGCCCGGGCGTGCACTCCTCGTCGCCCGTGTCGACCGTGGTGACGTCGTAGCAGCAGAGCTCACCGTCGAAGTCGCCCTCGCTGTCGATCGACTCGATCGAGCTCAGACACCCGGGGTTCTGGAAGAAGACGTACGCGTCGTCGCTGGACGGGCACGCCCCCTCGAGCTCGGTCCAGTGAAAGCAGGCCCGCTTGCCGCAGCCGCCGCCGGCGAGCGAGAGGAAGGCGGGGGCGGCGAGCGCGAGGAACAGCGAGCGGAGGCTGACGGTGCTCATGGCGATCTCCTGGAGCGGCGGCCGCGCGCGGGCGCGGGCGGCCTCGGCGATCAGAGCTCGTGCGGCATCAGGTCGCGCGGGCTCCTGAAGTACTGCAGCGGCGAGTAGGCGAGCAGGTTGGAGACGCGCGACGTGTAGATGCACGCGTACTCCTCGACCTGATCGCCGAAGCTGGACGTCTCGTTCGCCTCCTTGAGCAGCGAGCCCCAGTAGGGGTGGAAGCGGCGGGCGATCTCGCGCTCCAGCTTGGCGACCTCGGCGTCGACGGCCCGGAGCTGGCCGCGGATGCGCTCGACCGCGCGCTTCGTGCGGCCGCGCTCGGCCTCGTAGAACGACGTCGCGTAGTCGATCGGGACGTGGTCGCCGCCCGCCTCCGCGTGCAGCGCGCCTCCGCCGCCGTTCGACGAGCCGTTCTTCTTCTGCTGCTCCTCCTCGATCTTGCGGGTGAGGTCCTTGTAGCGCTGCTGGTAGAAGCGGAGCTGGTCCTCGAGCTCCTCGCGGCGCCCCTCGAGCAGCGCGCTCTCCATGTGCTCGCGGCGGCACGACTCGTGGGCGGCGACCTCGGCCTCCATCTCCTGGATGATCATCGCCGTGCGCCACGCGCTCTCCTTCTTCGAGCGGAGGATGTCGCCGTAGATGTGATCGCCCACGTAGAGGACGCGATCGCCGGAGATGTTCAGGAACTTCTCGAAGTCGTGGAGGTTGCCCCCCTCGTAGATGGCGCCGCGCTCGAGCGGCGCCGTGGCGGGGCGGACCTCGGCGCCGTCCCGGATGAGCAGCGGGCGGCGCTCCTGGAAGAACGCCGGCTTCTGCGCGGCGACCACGATGACGTCGAAGTAGTGCCGGAAGCTCGGGTACTCGGGCATCGCGTCCCCGAGCAGGTACGTCATCATCTTCTCGGTGAACGGCCAGCGCGAGTTCGTGAGCAGGAAGAGCTTCTTGCCCGCCGAGCGGAACTTGTGGAGCGTCTGCGCGAGGTTCGGGTCGCGCTCGACGAAGCGCGGCAGGTCGGAGCGGACGACGTCGAGGATGGTGCCGTCGCGGTGCGCCTCGTCGATGCACTCGCGGATGTCGGTGAAGAGCCGCGCGTAGTCGAGCGGGACGCCGCGCGCCTCGAGGGCGTCGACGATGCCGGCGTAGAGCGTGGCCTCGCTGAGCGCGTACAGCGTGTCGATCCAGTGGTAGCGGGCCGTGTTCGGCCGGATCTTGCGGTGCTGGTAGAGCGCCCGGAGCTCTTCCTTCGTGAGCTCGCGCAGGCCGTGGTACCCGCGCTGGACCACCTTGAACCGGTCCATCTTGAGCACGTGGCCGAAGCGCTTGTCGATCAGCAGGCCGCGGATGGGGAAGTGGATCGGGTAGCGGAGGCCGCGCAGGAGATCCTCGGGGTAACCGCGCGCGGCGAGCTTCGTGACCGTCCCCTGGATCGAGAGGTTGTCCATCTCGGTCTGGTTGTAGATGGCCAGGGTGTAGTCCATGTCGAAGCCGACCCAGTCGATCCCCGCGAGCTTGAGGTTGCGGTTGACGAAGACGCGCCGGGTCCGCGGGATGCGCGTGGGCTCAGTCTGGGGAGTGAGCCCTCCGAGGGGGAGCTGGAGCTGCTCGAAGAACACAGTGGGTCGACTATGGTATCCCACGCCCAGGAGGCATACAAAGGGCGCCTCCTCGACGAACGCGTCGCAGCGTCACGGTTCGCGTCGCGTCGCCTCGGCTAGCCTAGCCTAGCCTAGCCTAGCCTAGCCGCGCCTAGCCGCGCGCCGTCGCGGCCCGGGCTCGTCCGCCCGGCGTCCTCCGCCGGCGCCGGCGCACAGGCGCGCTCCTGGTGCGCCGCGCCGAAAAACTGCGCTATGGTGCGCCCCGGTCCCGTCTCGTGCGATCGCGGAGGCGGATCCCATCCGTCGCCGACGGGCACCTCCTTCGATGCTTTTCGCAGCGCCCCAGCCGGTCTCTCGCAAGCCCCCCGTCCAGCGCCCCACGTCGTGGTGGCTCAGCATGCTGCGCCGCCGCGCGGAGCGGATGTACGACGAAGAGCTCGACCTCTCGCGGCCGATCCCGTGGGAGAGCGAGGCCGAGCGCCAGGCGGCGATCGCCTTCTTCAACGCCGCGTTCCGCGCCGAGGAGTCCGGCCTGACGCAGGCCCACGCCCTCGCCGACGAGGTGAGCGCCTGGGACCCGGAGCTCGGCGAGTGCCTGCGGCTCTACGGCGACGAGGAGGGGTGGCACCGCGAGCTGCTCACGAAGTTCCTCGCGCACATCGGCGGCGAGGTCCGGCCCATGGGCCGCGTCACCGGCACCTTCTATCGCCTGTACGGCCGCGCGGAGCGGGTCGAGACGATCGTGCTCACGAACCTCATGTTCGAGACCATCGGCTCGACGACGTACCGCCTCGCGCTGCGGGAAGCCCGCTACCCGGCCGTGCGGCAGATGCTCACGATCCTGACGCGCGACGAGTCGTTCCACGTCCCGCTCAACGTCCACTTCCTGCGCGAGGCGCTGAAGCGCAGCCCGCCCTCGATGCGCCTCAAGCTGCGCGCCATCTACACGGCGCTCTTCGCGGCGCTCCTCGGCTCCGCGGCCGCGAGCCGCCGGCGCGCGCTCGCCTTCGACAGGATCCCGTTCCGGGTGCTCGCGGGCGCCTACGCCGAGCACCTCGGCCGGCTCTTCGTCCACGAGAGCGACCTCGACTTCGCCCCGCCGGAGCTGCTCCTGCGCCTGTTCGGGCACAGCCGGCGCGCGCTCGCGTCGTCCGACGACCCCTCCGCCATCAGCGTGCTCTCGGCGGAGGCCGCGGTCGATCGCGAGCGCGTCGTCGTGACGGCGCTCGGCGGCGCGCGCGACGCATGACGCGCGCGAGACGCGCGAACACCCGCGCGTCAAGGAGTCGTGACGCAGCGCGGCGCGATGCAATGCGTGATGCGTGATGCGCGCCGGCGCCATGGCGGCGGACGGCCATTCCAGTATCCACGGTAAACTTTTCACCGGAACATTGTAAGCAGTACACTTTTACCTCCGGCGTCGTGGGCTCGCGCGGGGCGGGCGGAAGGTCGAGTCGGGGCGTCGATGGCAGGCAAGGAGCAGCGCCGGAGCGGCCCAGAGAGCAGCCCGGCCACGAGGAGCAGCGATTCCGCGGAGCGCGCGCTCGCGCCGCACGAGCCGGGGGCGTGGCCGTCCGCGCTCGCCGACGCGGAGGGGGACGAGGGCGTCCTCGCGCAGGTGCGGCACGAGATCCGGACGCTGCTCAGCGGGATCGTCGGCATCAGCGGCCTCCTGCTCGACACCGAGCTCGATCCGGAGCAGCGCGCCTTCGCGCGGCGCATCCGGAGCAGCGGCGACGTGGTGCTCTCGATGATCGACGAGCTCATCGATCTCGGTCAGCCCGGCGGCCGCGGGCTGCACGTCGACCGCGTCGACTTCGACCTGCGCCGGACCGTCGAGGACGCGGCGGAGCTGCTCGCCGATCGCGCGCACGACGACAGGACCGAGCTCGTGCTCGAGGTCGAGCCCGAGGTGCCGGGCGCGGTGCGCGGCGACGCGGCGCGGCTGCGGCAGGTCCTGCTGAGCGTCGGGACCTCCGCGCTCCGCGCGGCGCCCCGGGGCGAGGTGCTGGTGCGCGCCGCGCTGGAGGCGGGCCGGGAGGGCGATCCGCCGGGCGCGGCCGAGGGCGCGACCGCGCGGGTGCGCTTCGACGTGCGCTTCTTCGACGTGCGCTTCGCGGCCGCGGCGGGGCTCGCCGGCGGCGCGGAGGCGCCGGCGAGGGCGGGCGCGCCGGGCGGCGCTGCGCGGCCGCTGCCCGAGCAGGACGCGCGCGCCGCGGAGCTGCGCGCGGCGCCCGGCGTCGCGATCGCGAGGCGCCTCATCGCCGCGATGGGCGGCGAGCTCCGCGCCGCGACGGACGCCGGCGCGCGCCGCCGGGGGCTCTCGTTCGTGCTGCCGTTCGAGCGGCGCGGGCGCGCCCCGGAGCGCGCGCCCATCCCGCGCATCGACCTGCCCGGCAAGCGGGTGCTCGTCGTCGACGACAGCGGCTCGGTGCGCCGCGTGGTGCAGAAGCTGATCGAGGAGCTCGGGCTCGCGTGCCGCACCTCGGAGAGCGGCGCCGCCGCGCTCGCCGCGCTGCGCGAGGCGGCGGGCGCCGGCGCGCCGTACGACATGGTGCTGATCGACCTCGAGCTGGCCGACCTCGACGGGCTGATGCTGCTCCAGCGCATCAAGGCGGACGCCGCGATCGCGCCCGCGCGCAGCGTGCTCATGGCCTACCCCGGCAGGGAGGCGCCCAGCCGCGCCGAGGCCGACTCGGTGCTCATCAAGCCGATCCGGCGCGCGCAGCTGCACTCGATCCTGCGGCTGCTCGCGGGGCTCTCGCCGGAGCACCTGGCCGCCGGGGCGCGCGCGCACGCGCCGAGGTCGCGGCGGGGGGCGCCGGCGTCCGAGGCGCGGAGCTCGTCGCGCGCGAGGGTGCTCGTGGTCGACGACAACGCGGTGAGCCAGAAGGTCGCGGCGTTCATGGTCGAGAAGCGCGGCTACCGCGCCGACGTGGTGGACAGCGGCCGCGCGGCCGTCGAGGCGGTGCGTCGCGGCGGCTACGCCGCGGTGCTGATGGACTGCCACATGCCCGGCTTCGACGGCTACGCGGCGGCCGAGGAGATCCGCCGCGCCGAGCGGCCGGACCGGCGGACGCCGATCATCGCGATGACGGCGAGCGCGGGGCGCGACGCGCGGGAGCGGTGCCTCGCGGCGGGGATGGACGACGCGCTGTCGAAGCCGCTGAGGCAGGACGAGGTCGATCGCGCGCTGCGGACCTTCGCCGCGGCGTCGCGGTCCGGCGCGTACGAGGCGGTGCGCCCCGAGAGCGCGCCGCCGAGCGTGGAGCTCCCGCCGCCGACGCTGGTCACGCCCTCGCCGCCGCCGCCGGGCGGGGCGCGCGTCCAGGCGGCGGCGTCGGGGAGGCCGCGGGCCGGGCTGCGCGCGGCCCCGCCGGACGTCGTCGGCGAGGTGACCGAGCTGTTCCTCACGGAGGCGCCGAGCCGGGTGGCCGCGATGGGCGAGGCCGCGGCGCGGGGCGCGCTCGGCGAGCTCGAGCGGCTCGCCTGGGGGCTCTACGAGAGCGCCGACGAGCTCGCGGCGTTCAACCTGAAGGAGCTCTGCGCGCGGCTCGATCGGGAGGCGCGCGCCGGGACGATCGAGAGCGCGACCGAGGCGGTGCAGGCCATCGCCCGGGAGGTCGGGCGCGTGCAGTCCTCGCTCGCGGCGGACCTCAAGAAGCGGGGGCTGCGGTGACGTCCGCGCGGGTGAGGCCGGCGAGCCGCGCGCTCATGTCCCAGAGCCGCGCGGCCGCCTCGGCGTCGGTCGCCATCCCCTTGAGGGGCCTCGCCCGGGTCCGCTCGAAGAAGGCGGGGCTCGCGGCGGGCGGCGCGTCGGCCAGGATCGCGAGGAGGTTCGCGGCGGCCTGCGCCGGGGTCGCGCCCACGACGTCGATCAGCGTCTTGAGCACGCGCGAGGTCCCGTCGAAGAGCCCCGACCGCACGAGCCCGGGGTAGTAGCAGAGCACCTGCGCCCCGCTGCCCGAGAGCGCGTCCGACAGCCGCCGCGCCGCGAGCACGAGCGCGAGCTTCGACCGCGCGGAGGCGGCGAGGAACGAATAGGAGCGCTTCGACATGAGGTCGTCGAAGTCGAGCCGGATGCTGTCCACCGGCGCGACCAGGTTGACCACGCGCGCGTCGCGCGCGGCCTTGAGCCGGTCGAGCAGGAGGTTCGACAGCAGGAAATGCGACAGGTAGTTCACCTGGAACGTCATCTCGAGGCCGTCCGCGGACTCCGCGCGCTCGCGCAGGAACACCCCCGCGTTGTTCACGAGCAGGTGGACGGCCCCGCACCGGTCGGCCACCTGCCGGGCCGCGGCGCGCACCGACGCGAGCCGGCCGAGGTCGCACTCGACGAGGTGGACCTCGCCCTGCACCTTCAGCGCGGCGAGCTTCCTCGCGCCCTCGGAGCCGGTCTTGCGGCAGAGCACGGTCACCCGGGCGCCCTGCCGCGCCAGCGCGGATGCCGTCGCGAGCCCGATCCCCGAGGTCCCCCCGGTGATCACGGCGACTTTCCCCCTCATGCTTTGCGCACACCCCATCTGCCGTCTCCTCGTCTCGCCGTCCTCGTCCATGTCATCGCCTGCGGCGGCGGGCCGGTCACGACGCTCCGGGAGCGCGTCGGCGACTGGAGCCGTCAGCGGCGCGCGCCGGAGCGCCGGAGCGGCGCGGTGCCCGCTGGAAACCCCGAAGAGAAGAGTCGTCGTCCCCCCGCCCGCGACACAGGTACGACCATGCACACATCACGTCAAGCGAGCTTGGCGCATCGCAGCACGGGCGTGAAGTGGGTAATTCCAGATTTTCCGCAATCGAGCGGGCGGGGGCGGACCGTGTGTCCACGTCGGACCGCTGCGCGCGGGACGGGAGGGATGACGAGTCTAGCGCGACGCGTCAGGAGCGGGCGTCTCTTCGAAGACGCGCACGCCGTATTTCTCGAGACACCAGAGCACGCCGATGATCAGGCTCCGTTTGTCGTCCACGAACGACGGCTTCTTCCCCTCGAAATAGTGGCCCGCGAACTGGAAGCCCCAGCCCGTCGCGAACATCGCGGCCGCGAGCGGGAGGCCGATGAGGGTGGCGCCCACGGGGAAGCTCGCGACGATGAGCGGTATGCCGACCTTGTGACACGCCTGGTTGCGTGGATCCTGGTGGTCTTCCTTGTAACGGCGGAGCACCTCTGTCCATTCGGCGTTGAGACGGAGCATGCGACCACCTTACCACGCCTTCGCGCCCGCGCCGCGCGAGGAGGGCGCGCGGGCGCGAAGGCGTGCCCGGCGTTCAGCCGCGCTTTCGTCGAAGACCGGCCGCGCCGTTGCTTCCCGGTTGCCGCTTGGAGCAATGAGGCGTAGTTGGGCAGTGTGAGCGGTCAAAGAACCGGCCCCATGGCGACGACTGCACCGCTGTCAGTCAAGACAGGGGAGCTCATCCAAGGCGCGCGCTCGGAGAAGCGGCGTGTCCTCTTGCTCGTTTACCACCATGACGGCGTCGAGATGGCCCCGATGAGCCCCGGCGTCGGCGTCGTCGTCGGCAGGGAGCCCCCGGCCGACGTCGTGATCCGGGACAGGAGCATCTCGCGCCGGCACGCGCGCTTCACGCTCGTGGGCGGCGAGGTCGTGGTCGAGGACCTCGGCTCGCGCAACGGGACGCGCATCTCGGGGCAGCGGGTCGAGAGCGGCGTGGTCAAGGCCGGGGACGAGGTGCTGCTCGGCGGCATCGTCGCGTCGGTGCACGTGCTCGCCGGCGGCGAGCTGCCGCCGTTCGGCCTGGAGGGCTCCGACGCGCTCCGCGTCGCCCTGCAGGCCGAGATCGTGCGGTCCCGGTTCTTCAACCGGAAGTTCGCGCTGGTCGTGGTCCGCTCGCTCGGCGCCCAGGCGAGCCACCTCCGCCACTGGGGGCTCCGCGTGCGCGAGGCGCTGCGGCCCGTCGATCGCGTCGCGTTCTACAGCGCCGACACGCTCGAGATCCTGCTCCCCGAGGTCACGCCCGAGCTCGCCGAGGAGCTCGCGAAGGCGATCGTCGCGCGCCGCGAGGGCGAGCCCGTGCTCGTGTCGGGCGTCGCGGTGTTCCCCGACGCCGCGACGTCGATCGACAAGCTCATCGAGGTGAGCCACGAGGCGTCGCGCAGCGCGAGCCCCGCGGCGCCGGTGTACCTCGCGGCCCCGGAGGGCGCGCTGCTCTACGTCGCGCCGAAGGTCGAAGGCGCGCGGCCGCCCGAGGAGGAGGGCGCCGCGGGCGCGGTGCCCGAGAGCCAGTGGGAGGCCGACGGCCACGTCCTCGCGACGAAGAGCCCGCTCATGCGCTCGCTCGTCGAGGTGGCGCTGCGGGCCGCGCGCTCCTCGATCCCGGTGCTCCTGCGCGGCGAGACCGGGACGGGCAAGGAGGTGCTCGCGAGGTTCATCCACGACCGCAGCCCGCGCCGCGGCGAGCCGCTCATCTGCGTGAACTGCGGGGCGATCCCGGCGCTGCTCATCGAGAGCACCCTCTTCGGCCACGAGCGCGGCGCCTTCACCGGGGCGAGCCAGCAGCAGAAGGGCGTCTTCGAGGCGGCCGCCGGCGGCACGGTCCTGCTCGACGAGATCGGCGAGCTGCCCGCGGCGGCGCAGGCCGCGCTCTTGCGCGTGCTGGAGACCAAGCGGGTGACGCGCGTCGGCGCGACCAAGGAGATCGAGGTCGACGTCCGCGTGATCGCGGCGACGCACCGCGACCTCGACGCGATGTGCGACGCGGGCACGTTCCGGCTCGACCTGCTCTACCGGCTGAACGCGATGACGCTGAACATCCCGCCGCTCCGCGCGCGCCGCGACGACATCGCGACGCTCGCGGCGGGCTTCCTGCAGCAGGCGAACGCGGCGAACCTCAGCAGGGTCCAGTCGATCACGTCCGAGGCGCTGGCGCTGCTGAAGAGCTACTCGTGGCCCGGCAACGTGCGCGAGCTCCGCAACGCGATCGACCGGGCGGTGGTGATCGCCGAGGGCGAGGCGATCATGGCGCGCGACCTCCCGGAGCGCATCCGCACGGCGGTGACCGCGCCCGGCGCGCCGTCCGCGCCGCCGCGCGCCCACGACCCCTCGCGCTCGTCCGATCCCGGCGTGCCGGCCCTGTCCCAGCGCCCGTCCGAGCCGCTGCCGTCGCGCCTGTCGGAGCCGGCGTCGTCGGCGGCCCCCTCGACGGGCGGCCTCAAGACGCGCCTGGAGCAGATCGAGGCCGACCTCCTGCTCGAGGCGCTGCGCGCGTCGGACTGGAACCAGACCGAGGCGGCGCGGCGCCTGGAGCTGCCGCTCAGGACGCTGCAGCACAAGATCAAGGTCTACGGCATCAAGAAGCTCGGGTACGGCGTCGCCCGGTAGCGCCGCCCGGAGCCCGGTCGAGGATGGGCGCGCGCCCGCGCGCCTCCGGTCACCGACCGCCGGCGGCGCCCGCGGTCCGGCGGCCGGAGGCGCCGCCTACTGGGAGAACCCTTCCAGCATGTAGTGCGCCTCGATGCGCTTGAGCGCGAGCACCATCGCGGCGAGCCGCATCGGCAGGCGCTTTCCGACGACGAGCCCCGACGAGTCGTGATCTTCGGTGCGGCGCGGCCGGTCCTCCGCGATGTCGCAGATCAGGCGGTAGTTGCTCTTGATGGCGCGCTCGAGGCGCGCGTTCACCTCGCCCTCGGTCCAGTGCTCCATGCGCTTGTTCTGGATCCACTCGTAGTACGAGACGGTTACGCCGCCCGCGTTGCCGATGATGTCGGGGATGACGCTGATGCCGCGCTCCGCCAGCACCTTGTCCCCCTCGGTCGTGGTCGGGCGGTTGGCGCCCTCGGCCACGAGCTTCGCCTTGAGCCGCTCGGCCACCTCGCCGGTGATGGCGTCGCCGAGCGCGGCGGGGACGCAGATCTCCGCGTCGACGCTCCAGAAGTCGTCGCGCGCGATCGCCTGGGCCCCAGCGTAGCCGGCGACCGACCGCCGGAGGTTCTGCGGGTTCTCGTTGACGTAGGCCATCAGCGCGCCGACGTCGATGCCGTTCGGGTCGAACACCGCGCCGTCGGCGTCCTGCACCGCGACGCACCGGGCCCCCATCCTGCACAGGATCTCGGCCGCGGCGGAGCCGACGTTGCCGAAGCCCTGCACGATGAAGCGCGCCCCGGCGAGGGAGGCGCCGCGCTGCGCGTACCACTCCTCGATGCAGTACGCGAGCCCCTGGCCCGTCGCCTTGGCGCGCCCCTCGGAGCCGCCGATGCGCACGTCCTTGCCCGTGACGACGCCGCGGTGGTTGTGCCGCTCGCGCTCGCCGTCGCTGTACTGGCGCAGGAGCCACGCCATCACCTCGCCGTTCGTGCCCACGTCGGGCGCGGGGATGTCGACGTTGGGCCCGATGAGCTGCTTGAGCCGGTACATGTACCGGAGCGAGATCGCCTCGAGCTCTTCCTTGCTGTGCTCGCGTGGATCCATGCGAATACCCCCCTTGGCGCCGCCGAACGGGACATGCGCGATGGCGGTCTTCCAGGTCATCTCGGCGGCGAGCGCGTTGAACAGGTCGAGCGACACGGCCTTGTGGAAGCGGAGCCCGCCCTTGTAAGGCCCCCTCGCCTGGTTGTGCTGGACCCGATAGGCCTTGAAGCGGACGAACCCGCCGGGCTGGATCCGGTAAAGCCCCTGGTCGACGAGGCGGATCACGCCGTCCTGCACGTGGATCGAGCCGCTCCGGAGCGCCTCGGGGCGGAGGATGAGCTTGCCGTTGAAGAGCGGGGTGATGGCGGCGCGGTTCGGGATCACCGAGGCAGGGAGCCGCTCGTAGGTCGCGGCCGCCTCCCCGCGGAAGGGGACGAGGCGGTCCTGGAGCTGCGTGGTGATGTAGAAGATGTGCTCGTAGTCGGGCTGCTCGAGCTCCAGCCGGATGCGAGGGGCCAGGCCGATGAGGTCCGCGGCCGTGTGAAACACCGCCATGGACTCACCGAAGATGTTGGTCTCCGGCTCGCGCTCTAGGAGGGGGGCGTCTTCCATCGCCTTATGCTGCCTCGTCCACGC
Source organism: Sorangium cellulosum So0157-2 (assembly GCF_000418325.1). Classification (GTDB taxonomy): domain Bacteria; phylum Myxococcota_A; class Polyangia; order Polyangiales; family Polyangiaceae; genus Sorangium; species Sorangium cellulosum_D. Next base: position 7,468,142 of record NC_021658.1, on the reverse strand, counting down.
GGCGGGGGTCCAACCTTTCCGCGCGGCCCCCGGGCGCCGCGCGGGCGCGCGATCTTGGAGTGATGTCGATCGACCACGGGCCGCCGGCCTCGCGGGGAGCTGGTGCGGCCCCCCGCGGAGATTCCGGCGGCCCGTCGCGTCGGTCACGGCTGTCCCCGACCGGCAGCGTGGCCGGCGCCCTCAGGACATGACGTCAGGGGGAGAACATCCCGGGGGTCGCGCCGCCGTAGGGGGAGCCGAAGCCGCCGAGACCGCCCGGCCACCCGAAGCCGCCGCCCGGCATGCCGAGGCCGCCACCCGGGATGCCGAGGCCGCCGCCGAGCCCGCCGAGCCCGCCATAGGGGGAGCCGAAGCCGCCGAGGCCCCGCCGAGGCCGCCGTAGGGCCCGCCGAGGCCGCCGTAGGGCCCGCCGAGGCCGCCGTAGGGCCCGCCGAGGCCGCCGTAGGGCCCGCCGAGGCCGCCGTAGGGCCCGCCGAGGCCGCCGTAGGGCCCGCCGAGGCCGCCGGGCCCGCCGGGGATGCCGCCGAACGGCCCGCCGAGGCCGCCGAACGGCCCGCCGGGGATGCCGCCGAACGGCCCGCCGGGGATGCCGCCAGGGACCTGGCCGACAGGGCCCTTGCCGATGGGAGCCTGGCCAGGGCCCTGGATCGGCCCGCCCAGGCCCGGGCCCAGGGGGACGCCCTTGCCGACGGGGCCCTGGACGAGCGGCCCGCCGAGATCGGTCTTGCCGGGAGGGATCAGGCCGCCGCCCCGCGTCTCCTCCGTATCTCCCGCTGTATCTCCCTCCAATGCCTGCTCGCTCGACGCCACGTCGACGTCGGCCTGCTCCAAGTCGGCCTCTTCCGGCGTCACCGCGCCGACCGCGCACCCGGTCATCAACGCAGACAAGAGCATCGCCGCTTGCGCCATCTTCATATCGATCGAGCTAACCATCCGTCCTCCTTCCATGCCCCGCGATGGCAGTCAGAGCCGCGGTGGCATGTTGAGCGGCGTGGAGAGCAGGCTGCGTGCCTGACAGCGCGTGTGCAGAGCCTGCCGCGTCGGCCCTCTGCGCCTGCCGGACGGCGACGGCGAAAGTGCATTGTCTGAATCCGCGCCGTGTGGGAGCCCAGCCCCGCTTCATCGCGCCCGAGCGCCGCCGCGCCGGCGCGCTCCGAGGCCGCCTCGCAGCGCCGATGTGGGAGGCTCCCGGGCGCTGGAGAAAGGCAAATGTCGACGCGCGCAGCGGGGCGCCCGCGGCGCGCGGCGCGCGGCGGGACGGGACGCGGGCGACCCGACTTGCAGCTTTATCGGGCCCTGCAAACCGCATTTCCGAAGACCTGGTCGATCTCTGCAATCGAGGGCTGCGGACTCGACATCATCGCTGATGGGCGGCAACGTCCCGCGGCCCAGCGCCCTCTGGTCACGCCCTGCGCAGCCCACGTGAGCCGACAGAGGCCCAGGGCGGCGCTCCCCCTGCCGCGACCGCGCCGGCGCAGCGCGCGCCCGAGCCGCGCGCCGTCGCCACGTCGTCCGGAACGCCGGCGCCGGCGCGGGCTTCGGCCGCGGACGGCGGCCCCGCGAGGCGGCGGGAACGGCCTCCTCCGCGGAGCGTCCCGGCGGCGCTCGGCGCGGCCCAACGTGGTTGACAGAAGGCGTGCGACCCGCACGATCGGCGGCGCGCGCGAGCCCCGCGCTCGGAGAGACCCGCGCGCGCGCCCGGGACCTCGGCGCCGCGCAGACGTCCGCGGCGACGCAGGGAAAGTCGGCGCGATCGCGATTCCTCTGCCTGGCCGGAGGCTGGCTCCTGTTGTAGGATTCATTACTCCGAAGGAGTTCGCGCGGCGCCGTTGAGGCGCTGTCCTCGTCATCCTGCCGCGGACTCGACGGTGATCTCCGGCGCTCGGAGCGCCGGTTCATGCACGACAAGCGGTCTTCGCGCCGCGGCGGCGGCTCCTCGGCCCCGTTCGCCCACCCGGGCGCGCGGAGGCGCGCGGGGCGCGCGCCGGGGCAGCGATGTCCGAGGAGGGGATTGCATGCGCTTCTGCGCGACGCGCCCGGGTTCGTCTTGGTTGGCCGCCGGCATCGCGGTCCTGTCGCCGCTCGCCGCGGCGTGCAGCGACCCCTCGCGCAGCTCCGACACTCCGCTCGACCGCTGGACCGTCACGCCGCCCTGCGCGCGCGGGCACGTCCTCGGGCCCGGGGGCGCGTGCATGCCGGTGGGCATCCAGGGGTGCGCCGAGCTGTTCGTGGAGAAAGACGATCTCTGCCACCCCTCGATGGCCCAATGCCCCCCGGGGACGATCCCGAAGTTCGACGAGGGGTGCATTCCCGTCGGCCTGCCGCGCTGCGCTCCCGAGCTCGTCGGCGACGACGGGCTATGCAGGCCGGCCATGGCGAAGTGTCCGGCGGGCACGTTCGCGACGCCGGAAGCGGGGTGTGTGAGCGTCGATGGCCCCGACGGCTGCGGGCGCGGGCCGTGGGGGGACGTGCCCCGGGCGCCCGGCAACGTGTATGTCGACCCGAGCTACGCCGGCGCGGACGGCGACGGCTCCGAGGCGAGGCCGGTCACGACGCTCGAGGCGGCGCTCGAGCGCGTCGCCGACGGCGGGACCATCGCGCTCGCGGACGGCACCTACGACGAGCCGGCCGTCATCACGAGGCCCGTCGCCATCGCCGGCCGGTGCGCCTCGCGCGTGCGGATCCGCGGGGTGAGCCCGCTGGTCGTCCCGCCCGCGATCGTGGCCGTGCTCGGCGCAGGGGAGGTGACGCTCCGGGGGCTGGAGATCGGCGGCGATGGCGCCGGCGTGGTCGCGAAGGGCTCGAGCGCCGTGACGCTCGAGCGCGTGCATATCAAGGGCGCTGCCCACGCCGGCGTCCTTTCGGGCGACGGCGCGCGGGTCTCCGTGGCAGAGAGCTGGATCGAGGGCACGCGCGCCGGCGCGGCGGGCGACGGCATGGGCGCGCTCGCGGACGCCGGCGGCGCGCTGTTCGTGCGGGAGAGCGCCGTGACCGGCAGCCGCGCGGCGGGCGTGGCCGCGCTCGACGCGGGCGCCTCCGCGGCCGTGGTGGGCAGCCTCGTCGAGGGGACCTCGCCGTCGGAGCGCCTCCGGGACGGCGAGGGGATCGTCGCCCGGGACGGCGCCGAGGTGTCCGTCGAGCGCACGGCCGTGGTCGGAAACCGCCTGTCGGGCATCGTCGCGACGGGGAGCGCGTCGGCGACGATCTCCGGCGTGCTCGTCGAGGGGACGATGCCCGGGAGCCTCGATCCGAGCTACGGCGTCGGCGTGTACGCGGCGAGCCGCGCGCGCGTCGCGATCGACTCGAGCGTGCTCCTCGGCAACGCGGAGATCGGCGTCGCCGTCCTCGGCGAGGGCACGGCGGCGACGATGACGCGGAGCCTCGTCCAGGAGACGGTGGCGGCCGCGTCCCTGTCGCTGCTCGGCGGGTTCGGCGTCGCCGTGGCCCGCGGCGCGGCGCTGCGTCTGCACGACAGCGCCATCGTCCGCAACCGCGGGACCGGGGTTCACGTGAGCGATCTCTCCGCCGAGCTGGTCGCCACGGGCAACCTCGTCGAGGGGACGATCGCCGGAGGGGCCTGGGGCGACGGTGCCGGGGTGTCCGTGATGGAGGGCCGCGCGACGCTCGCGTCGAACGTCCTTCGCGACAACGAGGGGACCGGCCTTTCGGTGGGGTATGCCGGAGCCGAGGCGACCGTGACAGGCAACCTCGTCGAGGGGCATGTCGCGCCGGACCGGCGCGCGCCGGCCGGGCAGGGGATCGTCATCTACCGCGGGGCCACCGCGGCGCTCTCGGGCAATCTGATCCGCGGGAGCCGCTCGGTCGGCGTCCTCGCCGGCGCGGAGCTCCCGGGCGGCAAGGTCGAGATCACCGGGGACCTCATCGAGGGCGCGTCGGGCGACGACGGCGCCGGCATCGGCGTCGCCGCCGCCGGCTACCAGCTGCGGCTCGCCTCGTCCCTCATCCGCGCGAGCCGCACGGCCGGCGTGGCGCTGTTCGCCGCCGAGGCGGAGATCGCGGAGACCGTCATCGACGGCGTGACCGGGGGCGGCCAGGCCGGGAACGGCGCGCCCCACGGCGACCTCGTCGCCGACGGCGTCCTCGCGCTCGCCGGATCCACAGCCACCCTCGACGGCGTGCGGGTGACCCGCTGCGCGCGGTCCGGCATCCTGTTCGATCGGAGCTCGGGTCGCCTCTCCCGGGTGCGCGCCTGGGACAACCTCTTCGGGCTGGTGGTACAGGGCTCGCCCGCGCCCGAGCTGAAGAAGGACGGCGAGAACGCGTTCACCGGCAACATCGCGGCAGACGAGCGCTTCGACGCCGGCCTCCTCGTGCCCGCGTCCGCTCCCTCGCTTCCGTGAAGCGCGCCCGCCGGATCGCGCCGCGCCCGCCGCGCGAAACCTAGAAGACATGGAACGGAATCTCCCCCGATACATCGTAGTCGGGGCACGGCCGCGCGGATCGAGGCTCCACACGTCGAATCGCGCGCCCCGAATCGGGGCCGCGCGCACATGCGTATCGCGGGCGTCGCCGCGAGCTCCGGACACGATCTCCCGCCGCCTGCGCAGGCGGCGCGCCGCGCCTCGCCCGCCCGTGGAGTGCCCGTCCGCGCGCAGGGACGAGCCGGAAAAATCTGGTCTTGTCATCGCTCGCGGACATCTGTATAGACGTGCCCCGGCCGTTCCCTGAAACGATGCGTCAACGATGCGTCCACGATGCGTCCACGCTGCGTCATCGACTGCCCCTTTCTTGCTGCGAACGAAGAAAATAACAGTGTGAGCGCCAGAGTGCTCAGGTGTCATGACGCGCGATGACAACATGAGACGGAAGTGCTGCCGCGATACATGACGCGCCACGACACCTCCCTTGAAAACGCGCCTGAGTGAGCGGCACGAGAACTTGGTAGCGACCTCGAATCCCCGTTGACACTGCTGTGCGAAGACGGCTACAGTGCCGACGGCTGGATGCCGGTATGGTGCGCTGCGTCGCAGTGAAGGGGTCCGGCGAGTCGCTGGGTCACGTGGCGGCTTCCAGGAAGATCAGTTGAGTGGGAGAGGGACGGTGGGCGCTCGGGCGTGTCCACGAGGGCCCCGCGAGGAGCATTCTCATGAGGAACTGGTTGTTGCCGCGTCGAACGTTGGTTCTCTCGGCGCTGCTTCTTTCGGTCGGCGCCGCGGCAGGTTGCACGAAGCCCGACGCGAAGAAGGACCCCGCGGGCGGCGCGGGCACCGCCCCGACAGCTCCCGGGGCCGTCAAGAACCCCACGGCGGACACCTTCCTGACCGTCTCGATTGAGCAGCAAGCGTCGTGGGTGCGCAACTTCAATCCTCTGCTGGCCCCAGGCAACGTTCGCTGGCCAACCGTCGCTGGCATCTACGAGCCGCTCCTCGTTTACAACACGATGAAGGGCGAGTTCACCCCCTGGCTCGCCTCGAAATACGAGTGGAGCAACGGGAACAAGACGCTCACCTTCACGATTCGCCCCGGCGTGAAGTGGTCCGACGGCCAACCGTTCACGGCGAAGGACGTCGCCTTCACCTTCGGGCTCCTGAAGAAGCACGCCGCCCTCGACCTGCAGGGCGTCTGGAAGTGGCTGACCGCGGTTGAGGCCAAGGGCGACGCGGCGGTCGAGTTCTCGCTCACGCGGCCGTACGTCCCCGGGCTCGTCTTCCTCGGGCACCAGCCGATCGTGCCGGAGCACAAGTGGAAGGACGTGGCCGATCCGGTCACCTTCACGAACGAGAACCCGGTCGCGACGGGGCCCTTCACCGAGGTGAAGAACTTCCAGAACCAGATTTACGAGCTCGGTCGTAATCCGAACTACTGGCAGCAGGGCAAGCCCGCGATCAAGGGGCTCCGCTTCCCGGCCTATCCGGGCAACGACCAGGCGAACCTGGCGCTCCTGAACGGCGAGGTCGACTGGGCCGGCAACTTCGTCCCGGAGATCGAGAAGGTCTACGTCGGCAAGGATCCGACGAATCACCACTACTGGTTCCCCCTCGTCGGCAGCACCGTGTTCGTCTACACGAACACGACGAAGAAGCCGCTCGACGACGTGCGGGTGCGCAAGGCGATCAGCATGTCGCTCGACCGCGAGCAGATCGTCAAGGTCGCGATGAACAACTACACGCGGCCGGCGGACGCGACGGCGCTCAGCGACGCGCACGAGCGCTGGCGCAGCCAGAAGGTCGTCGAGGGCGGCGACTGGGTGAAGTTCAACGTGGCCAAGGCGAACCAGATCCTCGACGAGGCGGGCTACGCCAAGGGCGCCGACGGCATCCGCGCGAAGGACGGCAAGCCGCTGCGCTTCGACATCAACGTCGTCACGGGCTGGTCCGACTGGGTGCGCGCGGCGCAGATCGTCACGCAGCAGGTGAAGCAGATCGGCGTCGAGGCCACGCTGAAGACGTACGACTTCAGCGCGTTCTTCGAGGCGCTCCAGAAGGGCACCTTCGACCTGTCGATGGGCTGGTCGAACGAGGAGCCGACGCCGTACAACTTCTACCGCGACCTCCTCGGCTCCGCGACCGTGAAGCCGGTCGGCGAGTCGTCGGCGCGCAACTGGCACCGGTTCGGCGCCAAGCAGGCGGACGGCCTCTTCGAGGCGTTCGAGGCCGCCACGGATCCCGCGGAGCAGAAGAAGCTGCTCGAGCAGCTCCAGGAGATCTTCTCCGAGACGGCGCCCTCGGTCCCGCTGTTCCCCGGGCCGTCGTGGGGCGAGTTCAACACCCGCCGCTTCACCGGGTTCCCCAGCAAGGAGAACCCGTACGCGAAGCTGTCGCCCAACAACCCGCCCGAGTACCTGCTCGTCCTCACCGAGCTCAAGCCGAAGTGACGTCGGGCGTGATCTGATCCGGAGAGCAGGTTAGAAGAGAGAGCTTCTGTGCGTTACCTTCTTCGACAGCTGGGCTTGTATTTCATCGCGGCGTGGGCCTCGCTCACCCTGAACTTCATCATCCCGCGGCTCATGCCGGGCGATCCCGCCTCGGCGATGTTCGCGCGCTTCCGCGGCCAGCTCCAGCCGGAGGCGATCGACGCGCTGCGGAAGGCGTTCGGGTTCACGGGGGAGCCGCTCTACAAGCAGTACATCACCTACCTGGGCCACACCCTGACGGGCGATCTCGGCACCTCCGTCGCGCACTTCCCCGCGAAGGTGACGGAGGTGATCGCGACGGGGCTCGGCTGGACGCTGCTCCTGTCGGGCGCCGCCGTGATCATCAGCTTCGGCCTGGGGACGCTGCTCGGCATCATCGCGACGTGGAAGCGGGGCGGCCTGCTCGACTCGGTGATGCCGCCCGTCCTGATGTTCCTCGGCGCGTTCCCGTACTTCTGGCTCGCGATGGTGTCGCTCTACATCCTCGGCTTCGTGCTCGGGCTCTTCCCGCTGCGCCACGCCTACAGCGACACGCTCTCGCCCGAGTGGAGCCTGGAGTTCATCGGGAGCGTGCTGTCGCACATGGTCCTGCCCGGCCTGTCGATCGTCGTCGCCACCATCGGCGGCTGGATGCTCGGCATGCGCAGCGCGATGGTCACCGTGCTGTCCGAGGAGTACATCACGATGGCCCAGGCCAAGGGGCTCTCGCAGTGGCGGGTCATGTTCACCTACGCCGCGCGGAACGCCCTCCTGCCCAACGTGACCGGCTTCGGCATGGCGCTCGGGTTCGTGCTCGCCGGCTCGCTCCTCACCGAGATCGTCTTCTCGTACCCGGGGCAGGGCTACCTGCTCATCCAGGCGGTCCGTAACCAGGATTACCCGCTCATGCAGGGGATCTTCCTCACCATCACGTTCGCCGTGCTGGGGGCGAATTTCCTGGTCGACATCATCTACGTCTTCCTTGACCCCCGCGCCCGCGCGCGCTGAGGTCTGGCTCCAGGAGAAGCGATGGCTGCGCAACAAAGCAATAGCGGGGGCGGTGTCTCCCGCGCGGCGGGGTGGTTCCGCCTCCTCCTCTCGAACCGCAAGGCGATGGTGGGCACGCTCATCGTGCTCTTCTTCCTGCTCGTCTCGCTGCTCGGCCCCACGTTCGTGCGCCAGGATCCGCACGCGTTCGTGGGCATGCCGCACGAGGCGCCCTCGGCCGAGCACCTCTTCGGCACGACGGGCCAGGGCCAGGACGTGCTCGCGCAGACGATCGTCGGCGCGCGGACCTCGCTGGCCGTCGGCTTCGCCACCGGCTTCGCCGTGATGGCGATCGGCGCGGTGATCGGCATGGCCGGAGGCTACTTCGGCGGCTGGGTCGACAACGTGCTCTCGCTGCTCACGAACGTGTTCCTGATCATCCCCGGCCTGCCGATGGCCGTGGTCATCGCGGCCTACCTGCCGGCCGGGCCGCTGACGATCCTGTTCGTCCTCGTCCTTACGGGCTGGGCGTGGAACGCGCGCGTGCTCCGGGCGCAGGTGCTCGCGCTGCGCGACAAGGACTTCGTCTCCGCGGCCCTCGTGAGCGGCGAGGGCAGCGCGCGCATCATCTTCCTCGAGATCTTGCCGAACATGACGTCGCTCCTCATGTCCGGCTTCATCGGCGCAACGATCTACGCGATCGGCGCGCAGGTCGGCCTGGAGTTCCTCGGGCTCGGCGACCTGAGCGCCATCACGTGGGGGACGAACCTCTACTGGGCGAGCAACAACGCCGCGCTCCTCACGGGCGCCTGGTGGACCATCGTGCCCACCGGCGTGTGCGTCGCGCTCGTCGGGTTCGCGCTCACCCTGATCAACTATGCCATCGACGAGATCTCGAATCCGCGGCTCCGCGCGGAGGGGGCCTGGTCGCGTATGCTCAAGAGCCGCAAGGTCGCGGCTGGTCCGTCAACGCCGGTGGTGAGGGCTCATGGCGCCTAGTCCGATTCTCTCGGTTCAGGACCTGCGGGTCGAGTTCATGACCCCGACGGGTCCGGTCTGCGCGGTCGACAACGTCTCGTTCGATATCGCCCCGGGCGAGGTGCTCGGCCTCGCCGGCGAGTCGGGCAGCGGCAAGTCGACGGTGGCGATGGCCATCATGCGGCTGCTCCGCCCGCCGGCGGTCATCACGGGCGGACGCGTGCTCTTCGCCGGGCAGGACGTCCTGTCCATGACCGAGGACCAGCTCCGCGCCTTCCGCTGGCGGAAGATGGCGCTCGTGTTCCAGAGCGCGATGACCGCGCTCAACCCGGTGCTGACGATCGGCGAGCAGATCGCGGATCCCATCATCGCGCACGACGGCGTGACCCCGGCGCAGGCGATGGAGCGCGCGGCCGCGCTGCTCAAGCTCGTGAACATCGACACGTCGCGCCTGTCGAGCTACCCGCACCAGCTGTCGGGCGGCATGCGCCAGCGCGTGGTGATCGCCATCGCCATGGCGCTCAAGCCGCCGTTCCTCATCATGGACGAGCCCACGACGGCGCTCGACGTGGTCGTTCAGAAGGAGATCCTGCAGCAGATCGCCGACCTCAAGGACCGGCTGGGCTTCTCGATCCTCTTCATCACGCACGACCTCTCGCTCATCGCCGAGTTCTCCACGCGCATCGCCATCCTCTACGCGGGCAAGCTCGCGGAGACGGCCCGCGCCAAGGACCTGTTCAGCGATCCGAAGCACCCGTACACGCAGGGGCTCCTCGGGTCGTTCCCCTCGGTCCGCGGGCCGCGCCGCAAGCTGCAGGGCATCCCGGGCTCGCCGCCGGACATGCGCAACCCGCCGCCCGGCTGCCGCTTCCACCCCCGGTGTCCGCAGGCCTTCGCGACCTGCCAGAACGAGCTGCCCGTCCTCCGTGAAATCGCGCCCGAGCACCGCGGCGCCTGCCACCTCTACTGACGATGACGATGACGCAACCTTATGTCTCGCCTGTCCTCGACGTGGTGCGCCTCGCCAAGTTCTTCCCCGTCGGCGGCGGGCTGCGCACGCAGCAGCTCCGGGCGCTGCACGACGCCTCGTTCTCGCTGGCCGAGCGCGAGGTCATCGCGCTGGTCGGGGAGTCGGGCAGCGGCAAGAGCACCATCGCGCGGCTGCTCGCGCGGCTGATGCCCCCGAGCGCCGGGCAGATCCTGTTCAAGGGTCGCGACGTGCTGAAGGAGGAGCCGAACCGCGCCTCGCTCGCCTACCGCGGGCAGGTGCAGATGATCTTCCAGGATCCGTTCGGCTCGCTGAACCCGGTGCACACGATCGGCTACCACCTGGAGCGGCCGCTCCTGCTCCACAACAAGGCGCCGAACGCCGCGATCCTCCGGGAGAAGGTGCACGCGCTGCTCAAGACGGTCGATCTGAACCCGCCGGCGGAGGTCGCGGCCAAGTTCCCGTACCAGCTCTCGGGCGGCCAGCGGCAGCGCGTCGCGATCGCCCGCGCGCTCGCCGTGGACCCGAGCGTGATCCTCGCGGACGAGCCGATCTCGATGCTCGACGTCTCGATCCGCATGGGCGTCCTCAACCTGATGGAGCGCCTCAAGGAAGAGCGCGGCATCTCGTACCTCTACATCACGCACGACATCGCGAGCGCGCGCTACGTCGCGGATCGCACGATGGTGATGTACGCCGGCCACATCGTGGAGGGCGCGCCCAGCGAGGAGCTGATGCAGCAGCCGGCGCACCCGTACACGAAGCTCCTGCTCTCGGCGGTGCCGGACCCGAACGGCTCGATCCGCAGCGAGCTCCCGGCCCGCTCCGGCGCGCCGAAGCTCATCAACCCGCCGCCGGGGTGCCCGTTCGCCGATCGCTGCCCGAGCGTGATGAACACGTGCCGGGAGGCCATGCCGGCCGCCGTCGACGTCGGGTCGGGGCACTGGGTCCGCTGCCACCTCTACTCGCCCGGCTCGGTCGCGCCCTCCGCGCACTACGACCGCGCGGTGCCCGCCTCCGTCGAGGCCGTGCCTGTCTGAGGAGAATCACAACACAACATGCCGTCTCTGAGATTTCCCGACAAGTTCGTCTGGGGGGCCGCGACGTCCTCCTATCAAATCGAGGGTGCCACGAGCGAAGACGGGCGCAGCGAGTCGATCTGGGATCGCTTCGCGAAGACGCCCGGCCAGATCACGGACGGGACCAACGGCGACGTCGCGTGCGACCACTACCACCGGTGGCCTGAGGACATCGCGCTGATGAAGAGCCTGGGCCTGATGGCCTACAGGTTCTCGATCGCGTGGCCGCGCATCCTCCCGAACGGCCGGGGCGCGGTGAACCAGAAGGGGCTCGACTTCTACAGCCGGCTGGTGGACGGCCTGCTCGAGGCCGGGATCGAGCCGTACGCGACGCTGTTCCACTGGGATCTGCCGCAGGTGCTCCAGGACGAGGTCGGGGGCTGGCTGCACCGCTCGACGGCCGACGCGTTCGTGGAGTTCGCCGACGTGGTGTCGCGGAAGCTCGGCGATCGCGTCAAGAAGTGGATCACGCACAACGAGCCGTGGTGCACGGCGTTCCTCAGCTACGAGAAGGGGATCCACGCGCCGGGCATGCGCGATTTCGGCAAGGCGCTGACGGTGAGCCATCACCTCCTGCTCTCGCACGGCCTCGCGGTGCCCGTGCTGCGCAAGAACAGCCCCGGCGCCGAGGTGGGCATCACGCTGAACATGAACTACGCGATGCCCGCGTCGCCGAGCGCCGCCGATTACGACGCGGCCCGCCACTACGACGGGTATTTCAGCCGCTGGTTCCTCGATCCGCTCTACGGCCGGCACTACCCGGCGGACATGATCGCGGACTACATCGAGCTGGGCTACCTCCCGCCGGAGGGGCTGACCGTGTGCAAGCCGGGCGATCTCGAGATCATCGCGACGCAGTGCGACTTCCTCGGCCTCAACTACTACTCCCGCGCGGTGCTGCGGAGCACCAAGATCCCCGAGGAGCAGAACCTGCCGAGGACGGTGCACGTCGCCCCCGCGTCCGAGCAGACCGAGATGAACTGGGAGGTGTACCCGGAAGGCCTGCGGCGGCTGCTCATCCGGCTGCACGTGGAGTACGGGGTGCCGAAGCTCTACGTGACGGAGAACGGCGCGGCCTACTCGACCGGGCCGGACAAGAACGGCCGCATCCCGGACGAGCAGCGGCTGAAGTTCCTGCGCGATCACTTCGTCGCGGCGCGGCGCGCGATGGACGCCGGTGCGCCGCTCGCCGGGTACTTCGTGTGGTCGCTGATGGACAACTACGAGTGGGACCGCGGCTACTCCCAGCGGTTCGGCATCGTCTGGGTGGACTACGAGACGCAGCGCCGCACCCCGAAGGACAGCGCGCTCTGGTACAAGGGCGTCATCGCCGAAAACGCCGTCGACGACGGCGCCTCGCAGGCCACCTGACCGGCGGCGCTCGCTGCGTCAGGCGAGCGCCGCTCTCTGCGTCAGAAGCGCGTCACGTCACCTCTGCGTCAGAAGCGCGTCACGTCACGCGGAGCACCTCGTCCAGGGAGGTGACGCCCTCCTTCACCCGGGTGAGCCCGGCCTCCCGGAGCGGGACGAGCCCCACCTTGCGCGCGGCCTCCCGGTACGCGCGCTTCCCCGCCCGCGCCTTGACGAGATCCCGCAGGTCGTCGTCGAGCTCCAGCATCTCGAACAGCCCGATCCGGCCCCGGTAGCCCGTCAGGTGGCACGTCTGGCACCCGACGGCGCGCTTCAGCTCGGTGCCCTTCTCGATGAGGACCTCGTCCTCCTCGCCGGTCACGTCGCCCTCGAGCTCGTACGTCTCCGCGCACTCCTCGCAGAGCCGCCGTACGAGCCGCTGCGCGATCACCGCCAGCAGGGCGTTCGCCACGATCCACGACTCCGCGCCGAGGTCCACGAGCCGCGCGACCGTGTCGACCGCGTCCGAGGTGTGCAGCGTCGACAGCACGAGGTGCCCCGTGAGGCTCGCCTGCAGCGCGATCTGCGCCGTCTCGGGGTCGCGCATCTCGCCGACCATGATCACGTCCGGGTCCTGCCGCAGGATCGCGCGCAGGCCCGTCGCGAACGTGAAGCCCTGCCTCGGGTTGGTCTGCCCCTGCGTGATTTCGGCGAACTCGACCTCGATCGGGTCCTCCAGGGTCACGATGCTGAGCTCGCTGGTCTTCATCACCTTGATCAGCGAGTAGAGCGTCGACGTCTTGCCGGACCCGGTCGGCCCGCACACGACGATGAGCCCCGAGGCGCGGTCCGCGAGCCCCTGGACCCGCGGCAGGTCGCCCTCCGAGAGCCCGAGCTTGTCGAGCGGGATCAGCTGGTGGCTGAGCAGCACGCGCATCACCAGCGTCTCGCCGTGGATCGCGGGGAACGTCGAGGCGCGCAGGTGGATGAGCGGGTGGCCGTACAGCTCCAGGCTGAACTGGCCGTCCTGCGGCAGGCGCCGCTCGGTCATGTCCATCCGCGCGAGCACCTTCACGCGCGAGGTGAGCGCGGGCGCGATCTCGATCGGGATCTGCCCCTGCGCCACCATCACGCCGTCGACGCGGTAACGCACGCGGATGCCGTCGCGCTTCGGCTCGACGTGGATGTCGCTCGCGCCCATCGAGACCGCGCGGCGGACCAGGTGATCGAGCACCTTGACCGCGTCGAGCTCCTCCGACGCCGAGGACGCGGGGGGACGGCTGTGGTTCACCGGCCGCCTCCCTTGCCGCCGACGTCGATCGTGCGGAGCGAGACCATCTTGAGCTCGTTGGAGGGGGGGAACGTCGCCCAGACGCTGACGCCGTAGAGGCCGGGGCGCTTCCGGTCGTCCAGCGGGACCTGGATGTCGAATCGATTGCCGTTCACCTGAAGAGGAATAGGCGTCTTGAAGCCCTTCGGGAAGAACGTCGCGTAAGGGGACGGGATCGCGTATCCGCCCATCTTGAGCAGCTTCTCCGGCGGGATCGGCTTGCCCGCCTCGACCCGCGAGATCCCGACGCCCGCGATCTTCGCGGGCGCGTCGATCTCGCCGGCCACCCGGATCACCTCGCCGACCTTGGCCCGCTTGGGCAGCGGCTGGTACGTCCCGTAGTCGTCGACGAACTCCTGCGCCATGCAGGCGATGTCGAGCCCCTTGGCCTTGGCGAGCCCGACGCCGAGCGACGTGTGCGACGCTGTGAGCACGTTGCGCCGGTGCCCGTCGGCCGGGGGCTTCTCGTCCATGAAGGCGTGGTGGACGCGCTCCAGGCTCTCCGCGGAGAAGCGCGGGTCCGGGTCGAGCTCGCGCGGGATCGCGTCGGCGAAGCAGCCGGCGTTCTCCATGACGAAGCCGTCGCCGCCGGCCGCGGTGTAGCGCTCCTCCGGGACCGCGCCGTCGCTGCCCCAGTGGCCGGTGAACCCCACGCGGACCATGTCCTCCGCGTGCCGCCGCCCCGCGCGCGCCGCGGTCTCGTCCCACCGGACGGGCGGCAGCTTGTGCGCCTTCCGATCGCGGTTCACCAGCTCGAGCACGTACCGCCCCGCCTCCGCGCGGGTCATCAGCTTCCCCGGCGCGGGCGGCGCCGACGCGGCCTGCGCCTCGCCGCCGCCGCCGGGCTCGGCGCCCGCGGCCGCGCCGCCGCCCGAGGGCCGCGCGCCCTCCTCCGCCGCCGCCTCGGCGGTCAGGTCCCACGGCGGCCCCTCGGGCGGCGCGCTCCCGGCGCTCGCGCCGCACCCGAGCGCGTGGGCGCCCGCGGCGATGAGCCCCAGCCAGGGCGCCCCGCGCCAGCGCTCCCGCCGGCCGCACATCGCTCCTGCTCTTCGACCTCTCCTCGTGATCGCGCGCATCACTGCGACGGTAGCGCCTCGCTGCCGCGCGCGCACCAGGGAGCGCCGCGGCGCGCGTCGCCGCGCGCGGCGGCGTGCGCCGCGGCGAGGTGGTAAGCGATGCGCCTCGTGAGCACGTCGTCGTCGTCGTCACAGGGTGCGGTCGCCGCGCACCCGCCCGGGGCCTCCGCGATCGTCCTCGCCGCGGAGCGCGAGGGGCGCGCGGCGCACCCGACCGCGGGCGTCCTGTGGATGATCCTGGCCCAGGCGCTCTTCGCCGCGATGAACGTCCTCGCGCGGCTCTCGTCGGAGGGCGCCCCGTGGCCCGAGGTGGCGGCCTCGCGCACGCTGGTGGGCGCGGCCACCGCGCTCGGCGTCGCGCTCGTCCGCCGGGCGCCGCTCTCCATGAGCCGCGGCGACCGGCGCCTCACGTGGGCGCGCTCGCTCTGCGGCACCGGCGCGATGCTCTGCACCTTCTACACGCTGGGCACCCCGGAGATCGCGCTCGGCGACGCGGTCACGCTCGGCGCGACGAGCCCGATCTTCGTCGCGCTCCTCGCGCCGCGGCTGCTCGGCGAGCGGAGCAGCCCGCGCCTCTGGCTCGCGACCGTGCTCGCGTTCGCCGGCGTCGCGCTGGTCGCCGCGCCGCGGCTCGCGATCGCGGGCGAGGTCGCGCTCGTCGCCACGCTCGGCGCCGTCTTCTCGGCGTTCGCCATGATCTGGCTGCGCCGCATCGGCGGGAGCGGGACGCGCGCGAGCCCCGAGTCGATCGCGCTGCACTTCTCGCTCGTGGCGAGCGCCGCGATGATCTTCCTGTCGATCCCGGTCTGGCGGACGCCCGACGCCCTCGGCCTCGTCCTGCTGGTCGGGACGGGGCTCGCCGGCGGCCTCGGGCAGCTCGCGATGACGCGCGCCTACGCGCTCGACAACGCCGCGCGCATCGGCGCGATCGGCTATGTCGGGGTCGTCCTCTCGCACGCGCTCGCCGCGGCCTGGCTCGGCGAGATCCCGTCGGCGCGCCAGCTGCTCGGCACCGCGCTGGTGATGGCGGCCGGCCTCTGGCTCGCCGCCCAGGCGATTCGCGATGCGCGGCGCCGACCGCGCTGACCTCGTATCGCCTCTCGCGTTGGCTCTCACGTTGACCGAGTCCAGCCCTCATGAGATAGCCACCGTCGCTCAAGGAGGATCCGCATGAAAGCGTTCGCCATTCAGGGTTCGTTCGGCCTCGACGCGCTCCGCCCGATGGACCTTCCGGATCCGAAGCCCGGTCCCGGGCAGATCGTCCTCCGGATGAAGGCCGCGTCGCTCAACTACCGCGACCTGCTCGTGACGAAGGGCCTCTACAACCCGAAGTTCTCGCTGCCGCTCGTCCCGCTCTCCGACGGGGTCGGCGAGGTGATCGGCGCGGGGGAGGGGGTGACGCGGGTGAAGGTCGGCGATCGCGTGTCCCCGATCTTCCACCAGCGCTGGATCGACGGGGAGATCTCCTGGGCCAAGACGAAGGCGGCGCTCGGCGGGGAGCTGCCCGGGGTGCTCGCGGAGCAGGTGCTCGTGGATCAGGAGGGGGTCGTCGCGGTCCCGCCGCACCTCACGGACGAGGAGGCGGCCACGCTGCCGTGCGCCGCGGTGACCGCCTGGAACGCGCTCTTCGCGTCGAGCCACCTCAAGGCTGGCGACACGGTGCTCGTGCAGGGGACGGGCGGCGTCTCGATCCTCGCGCTCCAGCTCGCCCGGACCGCGGGCGCTCGCGTCATCGTCACCTCGAGCAGCGACGAGAAGCTCGAGCGCGCGCGGTCGCTCGGCGCGTCGGAGACCATCAATTACCGCACGACGCCCGACTGGGACACGCAGGTGCTCGCGCTCACCGGCGGCGCGGGGGTGGATCACGTGATCGAGGTGGGCGGCGAGGGCACGATCGCCCGGTCGCTCCGCGCGGTGCGGGTCGGCGGTCGGGTGAGCCTCATCGGCGTGCTCTCGGGCGGCGCGCCGGCGCTCAACCTGTTCCCTTTCCTGATGAAGCAGATCACCGCGCAGGGCATCTTCGTCGGCTCGCGCGCGATGTTCGAGGACATGAACCGCGCGATCGCGGCGAACGGCCTCCGGCCGGTGGTCGACCGGGTGTTCCCCTTCGCCGAGATCCGGCAGGCGCTCGACCACATGGCGAGCGGCGGACACTTCGGCAAGATCGCGCTCCGGTTCTGACCGAGCTGGCCGCGGCGCGGGGCCTCCCGCCGGCGCGCCCCTCAAAAGTGGCCTCGTCGGCCCGAGTCGTTTACGAACGGACCCTGCGGCCAGCCACGCGCCTGCGCCGCGCGAGAGGTGGTGGACGGTGCAGCTCGATCTGGCGCTCGAGGTCCTGTGTGGTCAGCTCATCGTGGGCGGGTTCGACGGCGCCGAGCCGCCGGCCCGGTACCTCCGGGCGCTCGCCGAGGGGCGGCGGGGCGGCGCGATCCTCTTCCGGCGCAACGTCCCCGACATGGCCGCCACGCTGCGGCTCTCTGCGGCGCTCGCCGCGGCGTGCGGCCCGGATCGGCCGCCGTTCCTCGGCATCGATCAGGAGGGGGGCCGCGTCACGCGGCTCCCCGCGCCGTTCTTGAGGCTGCCGCCGATGCGCTCGCTCGGCGATCTCCTGGATCTCCCGCTGCTGCGCCGCGCGGCGCGCGCCGTCGCGGCCGAGCTCCGGGCCGTCGGCATCAACCTGAACTTCGCCCCCGTGCTCGACGTCGACTCGAACCCCGCGAACCCGATCATCGGCGATCGCGCGTTCGGCCGCGACCCGCGCACGGCCGCGCAGGGCGCCGTCGCGTTCCTGGAGGGGCTCCAGGAGGAGCGCGTGCTCGCGTGCGGCAAGCACTTCCCGGGGCACGGCGACACCGCGCTCGACAGCCACCTCGCGCTCCCGACCATCGCCCACGGCCGCGGCCGCCTCGACGAGATCGAGCTGCCGCCGTTCCGCGCCGCCTGCCGCGCCGGCGTCGCGTCGCTGATGACGGCGCACATCGTCGTCGAGGCGCTCGATCCGGGCGTGCCGGCGACGCTCTCCCGGGCCGTCTGCACCGGCCTCCTGCGCGGCGAGATCGGCTTTCGGGGCGTGCTCTTCTCGGACGACCTCGAGATGGCCGCGATCGCGGCGCACCATCCGGTCGAGGAGGCCGCCACCGCGGCGATCGAGGCCGGCTGCGACGCGCTGCTCGTCTGCAAGGACGAGGACCTGCAGGATCGCGCGCACGAGGCGCTCGTGCGCAGGGCCGAGCGCGATCCGCGCTTTCGCGAGCGCTGCGCCGAGGCGGCCGGCCGCTGCCTCGAGCTGCGCCGCAGCTGCCCGCCGCGACCGGCCGCGTCGCCCGAGGCGCTCGCCGAGGTCGTCGGTGGGCCCGCGTCGCGGGCGGTGCTCGCGGACATCGAGCGGGCGCAGGCCGCGCGCGGGGCCGGGGCGGCGACGTGACCGCGACGCCGCCAGGGGGCGCGCCGGAGCCCGCGCCGCCAGGGGGCCCGCCGGAGCCCGCGCCGCCAGGGGGCCCGCCGGCGGAGCCCGCGCGGCGCCCCGATCGCGCCTTCGCCATCGTCGCGCGCCGGCTCGTCACGTGCGACCCGTCCCGCGCCTCGGCCGGCGACCCGCTCGGCGTGATCGAGGACGCCGCGATCGTCGTGCGGGGCGGCGCCATCGAGGCGGTCGGGCCGCGGCGCGAGGTGCTGCGGCGCGAGGCCGGCGTGCCGGTCGCGATCGAGGCCGCGGGGGTCGTCACGCCTGGGCTCGTCGATGGTCACACGCACGCGCCCTGGGTCGGCTCGCGGGACGCGGAGTACGCGGTCCGCATGGCCGGCGGCGACTACGAGGCGATCGCCGCGGCGGGCGGCGGCATCGTCGCGAGCATGCGCGCGGTGCGCGCCGCGACGGCCGGCGAGCTCGCCGGCGCGCTCCGCGCCCGCCTCCGCCGGATGGCGGCGCTCGGCGTGACCGCCGTGGAGGCGAAGAGCGGCTACGGCCTCGACGAGGCCTCGGAGCGCAAGCAGCTCGAGGCGGTCGCCGAGGCGGCGAGGGACGCGCGTCTGCCCCGCGTCGTGCCGACGTACCTCGCCCTGCACGCGCTGCCGCCGGAGGCCGGCGGCGACCGCGCCGCCTACGCCGGCGTCGTCGCGCGCTCCTGGCTGCCCGCGATCGCCGCGGCCGGCCTCGCGCGCTACGTCGACGCCTACATCGACCGGAGCGCGTTCTCGGTCGCCGAGGCGCGGCCGGTGCTGGAGCGGGCGCGCGCGCTGGGGCTCGGCGTGCGCGTGCACGTCGGGCAGTTCGCGGACGTGGGCGGCGCCGAGCTCGCGGCCGATCTCGGCGCCGCGTCGGCGGATCACCTCGAGCACGTCGCGCCCGCGGGCATCGCGGCGCTCGCCCGGGCGGGCGTCGCCGCCGCGCTCCTGCCGGTGGCGAGCTTCACGCTGCGGCAGGAGCCCCCGCCCGTCGCCGCGCTCCGGGCCGCCGGCGTCCCGCTGATCGTCGGCAGCGACGCGAACCCCGGCACGGCGCCGACCGAGAGCCTCCCGCTCGCGCTCGCGCTCGCGGTGCGCCTCTACGGCCTCACGGTCGCCGAGGCGATCCTGGGCGCGACGCGCGAGGCGGCGGCCGCGCTCGGCCTCGGCGGCGTGTGCGGCGCCGTGCGGCCGGGGCTCCGCGCCGATCTCGCCGTCTGGGACCTGCCGCACGAGAACGCGATCGTGCAGCCCTGGGGCGCGCCGCGCGCGCTGGCCGTGCTGCGCGACGGCGAGGTCATCGCGGCGGCCGGCTGAGGCGCGGCAGACGCCTCACCGCGGCGTTCCGAGCTTCCAGACAGGGTCGTCCGGCGCCTGCGCCGCGAGCCAGGCGATGCAGCCGGTGCTCGTGGGGTTCGCCCAGTGGACGCTGCGCAGATCGGCGACCGAGGCGGCAAGGACGGCGAAGTGCCTCCTCACCTTCTCGTCGAGCGAGATAACGCGCCGATCGCTGGCCAGGGCGGCCTCGACGAGGAGCATGTCCTTCGCGACCGCCTGACGTGCATCCGTGTCGAGCAGGGCTCTCGCGGCCTTCCGTGTCGGCCCGTGCTGCCCGGGCGCGACGTCGCGGACCCGCCGGCTCGAGCGCATCTTGTAGAACCAGCGCCGAGCGAACGTGCTCCAGTGGCGCTCCCACTCGGCGAGGAGGGCGGGGGACATTGCCAGCATGAGGCCGGACTCTCGCAGCGCGATCAGCGCGTCGAGGCATGCCAGGGCATGGAGGTCCGCGGCGCCTTGCTTGCCGCAAGAGCGCGCGACGGACGTGTCGACCACGATCGCCGCTGCCCGCTTCTTCGTCACGCGCCGGCTGCCCGGAGCGAGGCGCGGAGGTAGCTGCTCTCCACGTCGAGCTCCACGTCGGCGAAATCCTCCGGCCAGTCGCCGAACGCTCCCTGCTGGTCCAGGTCGGCGGTGGTCACCTGCGTGGCTCCCGCCTTGTCGCGGGCGAACCAGTGGAGCTTGACGAGCTTCGGATCCGCTCCCCGGGCCACCTCGAGCTGCACGCCTTTCAGGAGCAGGTTGCTGTGAGTCTCGACGACCACGATCACGCCGCGCTCCGCCGCGTCCAGGAGACATCGGGCCAGGGCGACCTGCGCGCGCGGGTGCAGGTGAATCTCGGGTTGCTCGACGTAGATGATCTGTCCCGGGTCTGCGCTGAGGAGGGCGACGAGGAGCGGGAGCGTCTGGGAGACCCCGACGCCCACGTCGGCCACGTTGACGAGGTCGTTCGCGCCGCCCGGGGCAGGCGAGGGCAGCCGTCCCACCCGAACCTCCACGTGCGTGGCATCGATGCGGCGCGCCTCGGCCTTCCAGGACAGGCCGAGCAGCGCAAGGTACTCCCCGAGCTTGCGCTGCCTCACGTCGTCCAGCTCCTGCCAGGACGCGATCACGCTGGCGGTGTAGTGGTGGAAGTTCCCCGGGAACGAGCGGCCGACCTCCGTGAGCGGATACGAGCGCTCGGGGTTTCCGCGCAGCCCGGGGAGATGAATCATGCGCTCGATATGACCCGGCACCGCAGGGCCCAGCCACTGCGGAGGAAGGAGGTATCCCCAGTCGAACCCGCCAGGGCCCGTCAAAGTCACAGCGAGAAAGCACCGATTTCTCTGGACCGCCAGCTGAAGCTTGATGCTTGGATTTACCGGAGTCGCGAGCCTGGAGCGCTTGTTCAGAGCTCGCAGCTCTCGTGCGCTCATGTTTTCACGGAGGATCCCCTGGTGTTTGGGGAAGGCGTCGAGGTCCTCGAACTCCAGCCGATCGAGCGCGATGTCATGCGGCCGATCGCCACGCCGGAAGACGACCGACAGCTCCTGACGTGATCCGAGGCGAGGCCCGTGTGACCAGTCGAGTCCACGGAATCCGATGGAAAACTCCTGCGCTGTGTCGCCCTTCCGTGCGCCTCGCCAGAAGAGCTGTTCGACGTCGGAGAAACGGACGTTCGGGCCGTCGAGGCGGAGCGGCCCGGGGTCGAACGGAGCCTCCAGGGTCTGCTTCAGCAGCAGGAGCGCCTGCATGACCGAGGATTTGCCCGAGCTGTTCCTCCCCGCGAGCAGCGTGAGCGGACGCAGCGCGATCTCCGTCCGGTCTCGGAGCGACTTGAAGCCGCCCACGAACACGCTCGTGATTTGCGGCGGCTTCTCCGCCCGTTTTTCCTTGGTCTTGGCCATGGCACCCGGCTTCACGACGTGCAGCGTTCCTGGGGGTTGTCAAGCGTACCATGCCGAGCTTGTTCGCCGCGCTCGCGACGTCGAGGCCATGCGGGCCGGTGCCGGCCTTCGCCTCAGCCCCCGTCCCGTATGCTGTCGCCGACACCCTCGCCGGCTCCGCCGCCGCTCGGCCTCTTCGCCTTGCGGGCCGCGCGCGAGAGCAGCGGGGGGACATGCTCGTCGACCTTGTCGACCCAGAGCCACATGCCGGCGCGGCGCAGCTGCTCTTCGTGCCGCAGGCTGAGCAGCGTCCAGAGCCGATCGCGCGCCTCGACGGCGTCCTTCACGGCGGCCGGCGTCTTCGCCTTCGCCCCCTTCGGCCTGAGGAGCGCGAGCAGCTGGTCGCCGACCGTCGACGCCTCATCGATCTGCGCCCTCGTCACGGCGGTCTTCCCCCGGAGGTCGGCGGCGTGGTCGCGGAAGAGCTGCGCGAGGTCGACGCAGTCCTGCACCATGTCGCGCGCCCCCGAGCCGGCCATGATCTTCTTCACCCTCTGCGCGGGCAGGACGCCCGCCTTCATCAGCGCCACGGCGGCGCTGAGCAGCACGTCGCGGAGCTCGTGCGCGCGCTTGAGGAGCTTCTTCGCCGTGCCCGGCGACGAACGATCGACCTGCGCCGCGGCATACACCAGGCCGAGGGCGAGGCGCCGGAGCGATCGCATCGCGTCGAGATCGAAGGGCGCAGGCAGCGTCAAGAGCTCGGCCTCGCGCGCGCTCACGGCGTCGAGCCCCACGCTGATGTTGTGATGGACGAGCGCGGCGTCGGCGCGCAGCGGCCGGATCTCGCGCGCGGGGATGCTCTGCGCTTCCTGTAGGAAATCGGCCGCGGCTTCGGCCGAGCCCTGGATCTCGCCGGACGCGCCTCGGGGCGCCGCGCCCTCGCGGGCCGTCTTCCTGTCAGCGCTCGTCTTCTGTTTCCCGGGTGTCTTCTTCGCAGGTGCCTTGGGCATCATGTCTCCTCGCTTCAGCGGGTCCTCTGCCTGGAGGATAGGCGTGGGGTCACAGGGCCGAAAAGTGCTCCGCACGAACGTGGCGAGGCGGGCTCGCCGCTGGCGGGCCCCTCGCGCGACCACGTGGCGGCGGTCACGCGAGGGGCGCCGACCTTGCCGAGACCACGGGGCAGCGGTCACGCGAGGGTCGCCGACCTTGCCGAGACAACGCGGCAGCGGTCGCGCGAGGATCGCCGACCTTGCGGAGACCACGGCGCAGCGGTCGCGTGAGGCTGCCGAAATTGCCGGGTGGCTGCGCTCGTTGCGGCGCCCGCGCGCCGCGCTCCCGGGCTATGTAAGTCAAGCCTGGACGCGCGTGCACCCTGCGCGTATGCCGCGCCCATGACTGAGACCCAGAGCCCTGTCGCTGTCCCGAGCCGCACGGACGGCTCGTTCGATCCCGTCCCGCTCCTCGCCGAGGAGCTGAGCCTCCCGCGCCAGGGGGTCTCGGCGGTGGCCAAGCTGCTCGCCGAGGGGGCGACGGTGCCGTTCATCGCCCGTTACCGCAAGGAGGCGACCGGCGGGCTCGACGAGGTGCAGATCCGCGCGATCGAGGAGCGCCGCGCCTACATCCTCGAGCTCGAGGAGCGCCGCGGCACGGTGCTCACGGAGATCCAGAAGCAGGGCAAGCTCACCGACGCGCTCGCGTCGAAGATCCGCGCCTGCCGCACCAAGGCCGAGCTCGAGGACCTCTATCTGCCCTTCAAGCCGAAGCGCCGCACGCGCGCGATCATCGCGAAGGAGCGGGGGCTCGAGCCGCTCGCGGATCGCATGTGGTCGCAGGCGGAGGACGGCAGCCCCGAGGAGGAGGCCCGCGCCTTCGTCAGCGCCGAGAAGGAGGTCCCCGACACGGCGGCCGCCCTCGCCGGCGCGCGCGACATCTGCGCCGAGCGCATCGCCGAGCACGCCGACGTGCGCAAGCTCGTCCGCGACGCCTACGCGAAGGAGGGCGTCATCAAGGTCCAGAAGAACGAGGAGCACGAGGGCAAGCAGACGAAGTTCGACATGTACGCGAGCTTCGAGGAGCCCGTCGCGAACATCCCGTCGCACCGCTACCTCGCGATCCGCCGCGGCGAGGCCGAGGGCGTGCTCCGCGCCGCGATCGAGCTCGCGCCCGAGCCGCTCGTCCCGCCCATCCACGCGGCGGTGGGGCTGAAGCCGAGATCGCCGTGGGCCGGCGAGCTCACGAAAGCCGCGGACGACGCGGTGAAGCGGCTCCTGCTCCCGGCGGTGCAGAGCGACGTGCGCGTCGACCTCAAGATGCAGGCCGATCGCGCCGCGGTCGAGGTCTTCGCCCAGAACCTCCGCGAGCTCCTCCTCGCGGCGCCGTTCGGCACGAAGGCGGTGCTCGGCATCGACCCGGGCCAGCGCACCGGCTGCAAGTGCGCCGTCGTCGACGAGACGGGCAAGCTCCTCGAGCACACGACGATCTACCTGGTCGGCAGCAGCGACGCGCTCGAGCGCGCGCGGCAGGATCTGCGCCGCATCTGCCGCAAGTACCCGCTCCGCGCGGTCGCGGTGGGCAACGGCACGCACGGCCGCGAGACCGAGGCGTTCGTGAAGGACGTGCTCGCGTCGGAGGGGCTGAAGGAGCAGACGGCGAACGCCGATCTGCGACCGACGGAGAAGCTGTACTGCGTCCCGGTGAGCGAGGCGGGCGCGAGCGTCTACTCGGCGAGCGAGGTCGCGCGCGAGGAGTTCCCCGACCTCGACCTCACGGTGCGCGGCGCCATCAGCATCGCCCGGCGGCTGCAGGATCCGCTCGCGGAGCTCGTGAAGGTCGACCCGAAGAGCATCGGCGTGGGCCAGTACCAGCACGACGTCTACCAGGGCCTGCTCGCGCGGAAGCTCGACGAGGTGGTGGAGAGCTGCGTCAACCTGGTCGGCGTCGAGCTCAACACCGCGAGCGCCCCGCTGCTCGCCCGCGTCGCCGGCATCGGCCCGAGCCTCGCGAAGAAGATCGTCGCCCACCGCGACCTGCACGGCGCGTTCAAGAGCCGCAAGGGGCTGCTCGACGTGGCCGGCGTCGGCCCGCGGACGTTCGAGCAGGCGGCGGGCTTCCTCCGGGTGCGGGGAGGGGAGCACCCGCTCGACGCGAGCGCGGTGCACCCGGAGCGCTACGGCCTCGTCGAGCGCATCGCGACGGATCTCGGCGTGCCGGTCGGGTCGCTCATCGGCGACACGGCGGCGATCGCGCGGATCGATCCCAAGAAGTACGAGTCCGGCGACGTCGGCTCGTTCACGCTGAACGACATCCTGAGCGAGCTGAAGAAGCCCGGGCGCGACCCGCGCGCCACGTTCGAGCCGCCGAATTTCCGCGACGACGTGCGGACGATGGAGGATCTCAAGCCGGGCATGGAGCTCGAGGGCGTGGTGACGAACGTGACGGCGTTCGGCGCCTTCGTCGACATCGGCGTCCACCAGGACGGCCTCGTGCACGTCTCGCAGCTCGCGGATCGGTTCGTGAAGGATCCGAACGAGGTCGCGAAGGTCGGCGAGAAGATCAAGGTGCGGGTGCTGGAGGTCGACCTCGTGCGCAAGCGCATCTCGCTGACGGCGAAGAAGGGCGGCGCCCCCGCCGGCGCGCGCCCCCAGGCGGGCGGCCCTCCGGGGGGCGACGCGCGGGGCCGCAACGACGGCCGCAGGCCGGCCCAGGGGCAAGGGAAGGGGCAGGGGCAGGGGCAGGGCGGCTCGGCGGGGGGGTTCCGGAACAATCCGTTTGCGGATCTGCTGCGGAAGTAAGAGGCGAGCCCCGCTCGCCAGCTTCAGTCGCCGCAGGAGGGAGCCCCTCCCTCCGCACCGCCCTAGAACCCGTGGTCCGCGAAGAACCGCTCGATCCGGAGCGAGACGAGCTCCGGAAACTCCAGCGCGGTCGTATGCGTCCCCCCGCGGACCACGAGGATCTCGGCCAGCGGAATACGCCGCGCCATCGACTGGACAAGCGCCCGCGGCGTGAACGCGTCGCGGTCGCCGGTGATGAGCAGCGTGGGGACCTCGACGTGCTCGAGCACCTCCTCGGCGTCATGCGTCCCCAGCGCGCGCAGGTTCCGGAGGAACGCCTCCAGGTCCACCTCGCCGAACGGCTCCACCAGCTCCGCAAACACCTCGCCGTCGAGCGTCTTCCCGAGCAGCCCCAGCCGCCTCAGCCACGTGACGGCGTCCGCCTGGCCGATCGTACGACGCGTCACGCGGCTCGCGGCCGTGTGCGCGCGCGCGGCGAGCGCCACCAGCGGCGGGAACAGCCGCCCGAGGCCCGGCAGCGGCCCCATCGTTTCGAGCGGCGGGCGATGCGTCCCGTTCAGCAGGACCAGGTTCGCGGCGAACCCCGGCAGCCGGCGGAACGCCTCGAGCGCGACCTGGACGCCCATGCTCCACGCCATGAGCGAGCCGTGCCGCGCCCCCTCGGCCGCGAGGACCGCCTCCAGGTCGTCGACGTGGCGCGCGACCGCGTAGGCGTCCGGAGCGTCCGGCGACGGGCGCTTCGACGCGTACATCCCGCGGTAGTCCCACGTGATGAAGCGGTACTGGTCGGCGAGGTACTCGATCTGCGCCCGCCAGGCGAGGTAGGGCCCGCCGAGCCCGTTGACGAGGACCACCGTCTTCGCCCCTTGGAACGGCGGCTGCGTCACCCGGTAGGCGATGTCGGTTCCATCAAAGCTCGTCACCCGCCGGGTTTCCATCCGGAGCGGCGGTCGCCGCGGCGGCGAGGCCTGCCGGCCCCCGCCGGGGGAAGAAGGGGGCGGCGCCTGCCGGCCCCCGCCGAACTTGAACGAGACCATGCGCCCCTGCTTCCTACCCGGTCCCCCCGCGGAGGGCCATTCCGCCGATGACCGCCTGCGTCACGGTCGGGAGAGGCCTCACGCTGCGGCGAGGGCGCTGTCGCGGATCGCGGCGGCGGAGCGGCGTCGCGCGGCGGCGGAGCGGCCCGGCGATCGCCCGCCGAAACACATCCCGCGCCAGCATCGCCATCGCGTTGACATTCCAGGCGGCGCGCCGCTAACGTGCCCGGCGGGTCGTCCGCTCGCCCGACGCTCCCGTTGTGTTGCTGATCTTTTCCTGCCCGCTCCCATGTCGGTCCGCTGGAGGCCGGCCCGTGTCACCTCCTGTCGCCGCTCGCGCGGGAGCAGCTCCGGTTCGGGCCGTGGTGGGTCGGTTCCCTCGGGCGGGCTGGAAGTTTCAGGGCGAAGTGGTGCAGCGATCCCGTCCCCGAGGAGCCGATGGCTGAAGAAAAGAAGAAGAGCAAAATCGATCTGAAGGCTCGGCTTGGCAAAACGTCGATTGGCGGGGCACCGGGAGCGGCCGTCCCCCTCCCCGTGCCTGGCCCGCAGCCCGGATCGGGGCCGCCGCCCGACGGGAGCCCGGTCCCCGGTGGCGTGCCCTCGCCGAGCGCGCGGCCGCCGATGCCGTCCGTGGGAGGCATCGCGCCCCCGCCGGGCATCTCTCCAGGCATTCCGCTGCCTCCGTTCGCGCCGCAGCCGCGCCCCGTGATCCAGACGCCCCCGCCGAAGCCGACGGCGGCCGCGCAGACCATCAAGGTCGAGGTCGGCGAGGAGGTCGAGCAGGAGCGCCGGAAGGCCTCGAAGAAGACGGCGCTCTACGCGAGCCTCGCGGCGCTGGTCGGCATCGCCGTGGGCTTCGCGATCGGCGGCGCGAAGGAGCGCGGCGATCGCGGCAAGGCCGCCGTCGAGGGCGCCGCGGCGCTCGAGAAGGACGTGCGCGCCGCGAACGACAAGATGCAGGAGCTGAACAAGAAGCTCGAGGACGCCGCCGCGGAGCTCGCGCAGAAGAAGTTCCCCGCGCAGCTCACGACCGAGCTCGGCGCGATCAACGTCCCGTTCGACGCCACCAACCTGGAGGGGAAGCAGATCGGCAGCCTCCCGGGCCGGGTGATGCGCCAGGTGCTCGCCTACACCACGTCCGTCCAGGATCTCAACAAGACGAAGGACAGCCTCAAGAACCTGCTCGCGGCGGCGCAGGGGCCCGTCGAGAAGTCGTGGAAGGAGGCGGACGAGCCGGTGGTGAACTTCTCGGTGGTCTTCCGCCGGGACGGCGACAAGACGCTGGCCGAGCTCGTCCCGAACAAGGCGCCGTTCCCGTTCGGCAAGGACTGGCCGGCGAAGTACGCGGTGACCCGTCTCGAGCGGACGCAGCAGGGCCTGAAGCCCGCCGAGAAGGAGGCCACCCGCTGGACGAAGGGCGACATCGCCGGCGGCGACCTGCAGGCCCTTCCGGTCGATCCTCAGTCCGTGGCTGCCTTCACGAGCGAGCAGATCGTCTTCAAGCTGCGCGGCGCGATGATCGACGTCCGCCAGCTCCTCGAGGGCAACAAGGAAAACCCCGCCACCGAGACGCCCGGCCTCATCAAAGAGGGCGACGATCTCGCGAACGAGCTCCGCAAAATCTCCCTCGCCCGCTGAGCGGCACGCGCCCGCTTCGGATACGGGCCCACCTCGGCGTTTTCGGTGCTCGGCGTACGAGAGTACGCCTGTGCGCCGAAAACGCCGATCTGGGCCCGTCTCCTGTGCGGGCGCGCGCCGCTCGGCCGCGGCAGACCGGAAGTGAACGGTGGGGCGGAGATCGCCTGTCCGTATCGGCCGCTTCAGGGCGTCCGTTAGGGGCGACTCGGCCGCTTCAGGCCGCGCCGCCGGCGCCCATGGCTCGCGGACGGACGATCTCCACCTTTCCGATGTGACGCTCGTCGCTGTCCCGCACGATGAAGCGCAGCCCGAACTTGCTCACGGCCGTGCCCACCTCGGGCACCTTGCCCACATGCTGCGTGAGCATTCCACCGAGCGACTCGTACTTCCCCTCCCGGTCGAGCTCCGCGCCCAGGTACGCCGAGAGATCGCTCATCGACACGGCCGCGTCGGCGACCAGACGGCCGTCGCCGAGGTCCTGGATCGCCGCCCCGTCGTCGGTCTCGTCGTGCTCGTCCCGGATGTCGCCCACGATCTCCTCGAGCACGTCCTCCAGGGTGACAATCCCGGACATCCCGCCAAACTCGTCGACAACGATGGCAAGGTGCTGCCGCCGGCTCTTCATCTCCCGCAGCAGCGAGGAGAGCGGCTGCGACTCGGCGACGAAATTGGCAGGGCTCCGCGTGATCTCCCGGAGCGTCGTGTTCTTGAGCCGCCGCTCCTCGAGGACCTTGAACAGGTCCTTCGCATAGA
The DNA here is from genome assembly GCF_000418325.1 of Sorangium cellulosum So0157-2. Classification (GTDB taxonomy): domain Bacteria; phylum Myxococcota_A; class Polyangia; order Polyangiales; family Polyangiaceae; genus Sorangium; species Sorangium cellulosum_D. The sequence goes on along the minus strand of NC_021658.1, from coordinate 7,439,635 downwards.
GAAGACCAGCGATGTTGTCGATCTGATCCTTGTACACCGGATACCGGGAGTGCCCGCTCTCGGTCACGATCTCCAGCACCTTCTCGAGCGGCGTGGAGATCTCGATCGCCTCGACCTTGGACCGCGGCACCATGACGTCCCGCGCCGTGCGATCGGCGAACTCGAGCACATTCCGGATCATCTCCGCCGGTTCTCGCCCGAACAGGCCAGAGCGCTCGACCTCATCGACCAGGATCTCGACCTCCGCCTCCGCGACCCGCGGATCCGACGGCTGCTCACCCTCCCGCGGCCCCAGCCTGGAGCCGATCCAGCCGAGCGGCACGGCGAGCGGCAGCATCGCGATCTCCAGAGGGCGCAAGAAGCGCACCGCCATCGACGCCGCACGATCGGCGTGCTTGCGGCCCAGCGTCGAGCTCACCTCGTACAGGGCCCCGCTGACGACGATCGTCGTCGCCAGCCCGAGGAGCAGGGCCACCTCGGGGAAGCTCCGCCGGAAGAAGAGGTCGAAGCAGGCGGCGGTCAGGCTGGTCGATACGACCCAGCCGAGCAGGTAACGCGAGCGAAGCTTGGCGTCTTCTTGACGAATCCGCTCGTAGGCGGCCTTCGTCGGGCCCGTCGACTGCTCAATCAGCGCGCCGAGCCTCGTCGCGCTCAGCGTCGTCAGTGCGGTGTCGGCGCCGACGAACAGCGAGCCAAGTGCAGCGGAGAGAACTGCAGCGCCCAGCGCTGGCAATGGAACGAAATCGGGACTCAAACCGAGGCTCCTAACGGACGAATCGTAACGGAACAGGCGAGGGGAGCGCAACCGGACCGGGGCGCGAAATCTCAGGAGATGAGGGATCCTCGCGCTTTCTCCGGACTCGATGCAAGACAGACTCCCAGGCTCGGCCGTCCGCGCCGAGCTCGTCCAATGACATGATCCGTGGATCTGCTGAAGTCCAGGGAATTGCCCTCTGTTGTGGTTTTTCCCCTACCGAGCAGGATTTTCATGGATGTCGATCACCCCCAGAAAAACCACGTAGGACGGAAAATCGGGCCGCGGGCAGCGCTGGCGAGCGCTCGGCGCCCTCGGCGTCGGCGCCCTCGACGGCCTCCGGGGCGCCGAGCGCGACGACGCGGCCGTCCGGATCGAGCCATACAGCGGGGCCAGAGTGCGCAGGAGCCAGGGAGAAGTCGGCGTCGGTGAGCGGCTGTCCGAGACGGGCGCGCCGCGCGCCGTCCTCGGTCAGGCGGGCGACAGGGAGGCTCTCGGCGGCGGCCTCGGCGAGCGGGCGAAGGGAGGCCCGCAGCGCGTCGGCGCCGGCGTCGAGGGGCACCGCCCGCGCCACGGCGAAGGCGCCGCTCGCGGTGCGGCGGAGCGCGGACAGGTGCGCGGGCACGCCGAGGTGCGCGCCGACGTCGCGCGCCAGCGAGCGCACGTAGTAGCCCTTGCTCACCTCGAGCTCGAGGTCGAGGGTGGCGGGCGCGGCGACCGCGTCGGGCGCGCCGGGGCCGCCGCGCGAGGCGCCGGAGACCGCGAGCGACCGGACCTCGACGGCCCGCGCCGCCAGATCGACCGCCTGGCCGGCGCGCGCGAGGGCGTAGCTGCGCTGCCCGGCGATCTTGATGGCCGAGTAGGCCGGCGGGGTCTGCTCCCGCCGCGACCGCTCCGCCTCGAGCGCCGCCGCGATGCGCGGCGCCGCCGCCGCGAGCGCCTCGCCGCCGGGGGGGCCGCCGGCCCCGGCGAGCGCGCCGAGCTCCTCGTCGAGCCACGCCGGAAGCGGCTGGGCCGCCGTGACCTCCCCGTCGGCGTCGAGGGTGTCCGTCCCGACGCCGAGGACGACCCGCGCCGTGTAGCGCTTGTCCTGCGCGGTCAGGTACGGGGCGAGCTTGGTGGCCTCGCCGACGAGCACCACGAGGACGCCGGACGCCATCGGGTCGAGCGTGCCGGCGTGCCCGATGCGCTTCACCCCGAGGGCGCGGCGCAGCCGGGCCACGACGTCGTGGCTCGTGGGACCGCGCGGCTTGTCGATCACCAGCACGCCCTCGGGCCGCGGCCTCACGGCCGCCGCCCGCTCGGGGGCAGGGGACGGAGCCCCCTCCGTGGTTTGCTCGAGCATGGGTGGAGGAGCCGCCGGCGCCGTCTGCTTCATCCGAACCAGATCGACTTCCGGGTGGCCAGGGTCTCGTCGAGGAGCCCCTGGATGGTCGCGCGCACCCGCTCGGCGAGGCGCCGCACCAGGATCTGGTCGTCCGCCGCCTCGGGGCCGTAGGCGTCGAACCGCACCGGCTCGGCCATGCGGATCTTCCACTTGGTGGGCGCGGGCACGAGGCCCAGCGGCCCGAGCGCGGGGAACGTGGGGGTGATCGGCAGGTACGGGATGCCGAGCGCGCGCGTGACGTGCTCGACCCGGTAGAAGAGCGGGTTCGTCTCCTCGGCCCCCACGATGGCGCACGGGACGAGCGGCGTGCGCGTGCGCAGGCAGAGCCGGATGAACCCGCCGCGACCGAACCGCTGGAGCTGGTAGCGGTCCTTGTAGAGCTTGCCGCTGCCCTTGGCCCCCTCCGGGAACACCGCGACGAGCCGCTCGCCCGCGAGCAGCCGCTCGGCGTTCTCCTGGCAAGCCCGCACGGCGCCGAGCCGGTTCATGATCGTGCCGGCGAACGGCAGGTAGTACACGAAGTCGTCGGCCAGCCAGCGGAGCTCCCGGCGCGCGGGGTGCTCCCGCCGCACCGCGGCCCGCAGCATGAGCCCGTCGTACGGGATGGGACCGCCCGAGTGGTTCGACACCACGAGGCACCGCCCCTCGGGGGGGATGTGCTCGACGCCCTGGAGATCGATCCGGAAGTAATGCCGGTAGAGGAAGTCGAAGAGCGGCCTGTACCGGGCCTCGTACTTGGGATCGAAGCCGAACTCGTCGACCTCCTCCGAGCGGCTGCGCAGGCCGGCGCGACCCCACTGCCGCAGGTAGAAATCGGTCGACAGGACGTCTCGCGCGGTCCCGGGCTCGGACAGCGGCGGCTCGCTGGCGCAACCGAGGTGACTGGCGTGCCCGCCGTGACCGACGTGCTCGCCGGGCGCGCCGCCCTCGCGGGGGCTCCGCTCGGTCTCGGGCCCGCCCGCGGCCCCGCCGCTCGCGCCCTGCGGGGCGCTCGCGGCGAGCACGCCCTTGAGCCGCGACTCGAGCTCCCGGATCTGGCGCTGCAGCTCTTCGGCGGTCACCGGCACGACCGGGGCGTGCGCCTCGGACGACTGCGTCTCGCGATCGTCCGAGGGCTCCGTCGGGCCGATCGGCGCCAGGTACCGGGTCTCCTCCTCCTCGACGTCGATGCTCGGTACGACCGGCATCGACCCCGGCCGCTCCGGGCGCTTCCGCGTCGACGCCGGCGGCCCGTTCACTGCTCCCTTGCGCTCTCGATCGTGCTCCGTGCCCATGCCCTACCCCCCGAGCCGCCTCACGCGGGTGTCTCCTGCAGGAGCCGCACGTCCCGCAGCCGCTGCGCGCTGATGTAATCGAGGAGCGCCTCGCGCGTGGTGTACACCGGCCGGAACCCCATGACCCGCGCCGCCTTCTCGCCGTCCGCCACGCACACGTAGCGCAGGTAGCGCAGGAAGCTGGGCGGCGCGATCGCCGCGTGCGCGGCCCAGAGGGCGGCGACGAGCGGGCCGGCCGCGCTGTGCAGCACCGGGAACGGCGTCCGGCCCGCGAGGCGCACGATCGTGGAGACCGGCAGCACGCCGTCGCCAACGATGTTGAACGTGCCCGGGAAATCGCCGTCGATGGCGAGCTTGAAGGCGGCGATCGCGTCGACCTCGTGGATGAACTGCCACAGCGGGTCGAAGCCGAGCATCGTCATGACCAGCCGCCGCGCCAGGTACCGGGTGAGGTAGTTCTGGACGGTCGGCCCGAGGATCGGCGCGGTCCGCAGGATGGTGACGGTCGTGCCCTTGGCCTTCGCGCCGAAGGCGTTGAACTCCCGCTCGGCGGCCATCTTGTCCGCGAAGAAGCGCTCGTCCGGATCGGCGCGGAGCGGGTGCTTCTCCGTGAGGAAGTTGGGGTTGGTGGGGTGCGCGCCGTAGAGGATCGTCTGGCTCCAGAGGATCAGCTTGCGCAGGCTCGCCTGGCGCGCGCCGTGGAGCAGGTGCATCGTGCCCACCGACTCGAGCTCGTGCGCCCAGGCCGTCGCCGGGGTCGGCGACGAGAGGAAGCAGAGGTGGACGAGCGTGTCCACCTGCTCGGCCGCGAGCACCTCGGCGACGCGCTCCTCCGAGGCCGGCGCCGTCAGGTCGATCGTGTGCAAGCGCAGCTTGGAGCCGCCCGTGTCCGGCGGCTTGAGGTCGATGGCCACCACGCGGGCGATGCCCGGGTCCTCCTCGAGGATCCCGATGAGGTTGCGCCCGAGGAAGGACGCGGCGCCGGTGAGGGCGACGACCCGGCCCCTCGGGCGCGACGACGCCTGCCGGCTGAGCGGCGAGGCCTCGGCGGACGCCGGCGCGCCGGGGCCGCTCGCCGGCGCGCCGGGGCCGCTCGCCGCCGCGCCGGCGCCGGCGCCGGGGCCGCTCGCCGCCGCGCCGGCGCCGGGCGCGGCGCGGCCCACGCCGGCGGAGGAGCTCTGCTCGACAAGGTCGTTGGCCGGAGCGTCGGGGTGCTCGGACGAGGGAGCCATGCGCGCGGGCGCGACACTACCTGGTCGGCCGGCGCGCGCAAGCGCAGCGCGACCGGAGGCGCGCCTCGCCGCCAGATCCGCGCCGCGGCGACGTCACAGCGTCCGGCGGAGGACCGGGTACGGCTCGAACGTGTGCACCTCGACGAATCCGTTCCGCGTGAACGCGGAGGCCGGGCCGGTCCACAGCTCCTCGTCGCTCACCGGCTCGCGCGGGCGGCGGGGCAGGGCCTCGAGGGCGCGCGCGCCCCAGGCGGGCGCGAGCTCCACCGCGCCGGCGACGAGCGCGGTGGCGACGCCCTGCCGGCGATGGCGCGGGTGCACGACGGCGCACCCGATCAGGAAGACGCCGGCGCGATCGCCCGCGAAGCACGGCAGCCCCCGGTACAGGCGGCGCTCGTAGGCCTTCGCCACGGCCGCGGCGGGCGCGACCTTGAGCCACCCGATCACGTCCGTCGCGCCCTGCGCGAGCGCCACGACGCCGCGCGCCTCGTCGGTGCGCGCGGCGAGCGCCGCGGCGAACTCCCGGCGGTTCTCGCCCTGGCCGTCCGAGCACCGCGCGAGCCACTCGTTGTTGGTGCCCTCGAAGTGGTAGTAGCGGCAGTAGCAGGGCGTGCCGGCGGCCTCGAAGAGCGCCTCGAGCCCGGCCAGGTGCTCCGGGCCTGCCGCCGCCACCGCGATCGTGGAGCTCACCCTCGCGCCCCCCTCCGTCACGCGACCGGCGCGCGCAGGCCGCGCACCGGGGAGATCTGCTCCCAGGCGTAGGCGGCCCTGCAGAGCCGCGCCTCCTCCAGCGCCGGCGCGATGAGCTGCAGGCCGACGGGCAGCGGAGGCCCGCCGTCGGGGGCCGGCGCGGTCGCGCACGGGACGCTGATCGCGGGCAGCCCCGCCATGCTGGCGGGCAGCGTGTAGACGTCGGCCAGGTACATCGACAGCGGGTCGTCGACGCGCTCGCCGAGCCGGAACGCGACCGTCGGCGAGACCGGCGCCGCGATGAGGTCGACCTCGCGGAAGGCCTCGTCGAAATCGCGCCGGATGAGCGTCCTGACCTTCTGCGCGCGCAGGTAGTACGCGTCGTAGTAGCCCGCGGAGAGCACGTACGTGCCGAGCAGGATGCGGCGCTTCACCTCCCGGCCGAACCCCTCGCCGCGCGTGCCGCCGTAGAGGCCCTGGAGGTCCGCCTTCCCGCCGCGCTCGCCCTCGACGCGCAGCCCGAAGCGCACGCCGTCGAAGCGCGCCAGGTTGGACGACGCCTCGGCGGTCGCGACGATGTAGTAGGCCGCCACGGCGTAGCGCGTGTGCGGCAGGTGCACGGGCCTCACCTCGCAGCCGAGCCCGCGCAGGCCCTCGATCGCCTCGCGCACCTTCGCCTCGACCTGCTCGTCGATGCCCTTCGCGAAGTACTCCTCGGGCACGCCGATGCGCAGGCCCGCGACGTCGCGGCCGCACGCGGCTTCGTACGCGCCCACCGGCGCGTCGAGGCTCGTCGCGTCGCGCGGATCGCGGCCCGAGATCACCTCGAGCAGCCGCGCGGCGCCCTTCACGTCCTGCGCGAACGGCCCGATCTGGTCGAGGCTCGAGGCGAACGCGATGAGGCCGTAGCGAGAGACGCGGCCGTACGTCGGCTTGACGCCCACGACGCCGGTGAGGCCCGCCGGCTGGCGGATCGAGCCGCCCGTGTCCGAGCCGAGCGAGCCGGGCGTCATCCCCGCCGCCACCGCGACCGCGCTGCCGCCGGACGACCCGCCGGGGATGCGCGTCCGGTCCCACGGGTTCTTCACCGGGCCGAAGGCGCTGTTCTCGTTCGACGAGCCCATCGCGAACTCGTCCATGTTGCACTTGCCCGGCAGGATCGCGCCGGCCCCGCGCAGGCGGGCGACGACCGTGGCGTCGTACGGCGGGCGGTACCCGCGCGCCGGGTCGGGCGCCTTCGAGGCGCCGCCGGCCGGCGCCCGCGTGAGGATCTTCGAGCCGGCGGTCGTCGGCGCGCCCTCGGTGCAGAGCGCGTCCTTGAGCCCGATCGGCACGCCGGCGAGCGGGCCGAGCGCCTCGCCGCGCGCGCGCCTCGCGTCGAGCGCGCGCGCGGCCTCGATGGCCTGCTCCCCCTGCACGGTGAGGAACGCGCCGAGCGCGCCGTCGCGCTGCTCGATGCGCGCGAGCGCGGCCCGGGCCACCTCCTCGGCGCTCACCTCGCCGCGCTGCACGAGCGCCGCGAGCTCCGGGATCGAACGGTCGAGGATCGCTGGTTCCATCGGCCTCACCCCTCGTCCACGAACGCCGGCACGGCGAACCCGTCGTCCTCGACCCGCGGCGCCTCCCGCAGGGCCACCTCGCGCGGCAGGCTCGGCGCCTCCTCGTCGGCGCGGAGCGGCAGCCGCTCGATCTGCACGTGCGCCGTCGGCGGCACCGCCGAGACGTCGAGCTCCTCGAGCTGCCGGACGTAGCTGAGGATGTTGCCGAGATCACCGGTGAGGCGTTCCATTTCCTCAGCGGAGAGATCGAGGTGAGCGAGGCGCGCGATCGTCAGCGCCTCATCGCGGCGGAGAGGGGGCGAGTCAGCGTTCGACATGGCGAGCGCCCGATGTAGCACCGCCGGTTCGGCGGACGCTAGAGCCGGACGCACGCAGCGCCGCTCCGCGGGCGCCCGCCCGAATCTGGCCGCGGTACAAAAACGGTGATAACGGCGGGCTCTCGCGCGCCCTCGGCCGCTCGGGCAGGAGCCCCGGCCCTCCGCGCGTTGTAGGCGAATGCAGTCCCCGAAAACGCCCACCCTGCGCCGCGAGCGCATCGGCATCATCGTCCTCTGCGCGGCCGCGGCCGCGGCGATGGCGCCCGACGTGGGCGGAGGGGCTCGAGACCGATCGGCCGCGCTCGTCGCGGAGCTCGCGGAGCGGGGCATCGCCGCCGCGTCCGGCGACGTGGTGTGGGTGGACCCGCCGCGCGGCGGCTTCCGGCCGCTCGGCGTCAGGGCGCGCGCCGTCGCGCGCGGCGCCGTCCGGGGGGAGCCCACCGACCTCTACCTCGTCGACACGCGGCTCTCGCCCGAGGGGGTCCTGCTCGACGTCTCGGGCATCCACAACCTCACGGAGACGAGCGGCGCGGACGAGTCGAAGCCCGTGCTCCGCCGCGAGGCGCTCGCGTACGTCTCGCGCCCGCTGATCGAGGCGGCGTCGCCCACGGTGCACGTGGTCGACCTCGACGGACAGGCGCCCCCGGGCGGCGCCGACTGGTCGCCGCTCGAGCGGCTCCAGCACGCCATCACCAGCTGGCAGACGACCGGCCGTCTGCGCGGGATCGGCCGGCGGACGTTCGCGATCGACCCCGCCCGCGGCGAGGACCCCGCCGCGGAGGACCCCGCCGCGGGCGCCGCGGAGGGCCCCGGCGCCGCGGCGCCCGACGAGGGCCGCCGCGCCGCGAGCGCGGTCGACGTCGCGGTCGCGCTGGAGGGCGACGGCGAGGTCGTCGTCCGCGCGGGCGGCCGCGAGGCGCGCCTTCCGCTGCACGGCGCGGACGCGCCGCTGCCCGCGTGGATCCGCGCCGAGTCGTTCGAGATCGCGCGGCCCGGGAACCTCGTCACCTGGGCGGTCGACCGGGTGCGCCTGGTGATCGGCGACGCCGCGATGCAGACGGTCAAGGCCGTGGCGTTCACGGCGCTCGACTTCGTCCTCCGCAACAAGGAGGCGGTGACCGGCGACACGGGCGCCGAGGACATCGCCTCGGATCTCGGCCAGAGCGCGCTGGATCCGCCCGTCCGCCAGATCCCGATCGATCCCGAGATCGGCTGGCCGCCCGCGCCGCTCGAGCCCTGGGTGACGCCGGCGCTGCCCGGGGAGGGGCAGTGGAAACCGCAGGGCGGCGACGCCTTCGTCCGCAAGCTCGACGGGCTCCCGCCGGCGTTCATGACCACGTTCATCCGGGCGGATCGCTCGCGCAAGGCGACGCGCGTCTACATCGCGCTCTGGGATCCGCGGCAGGTGGAGCTCCACATGATGGCGGGCACGGTGGAGCCCAAGGGCGCGACGGGCGAGGCGGGGCCGGGGCTCATCCCGCGCACGCCCGAGGTCATGAAGCGCGTGGTCGCCGCGTCGAACGCGGGCTTCCAGGCGATGCACGGCGAGTTCGGCATGATGGCCGACGGGGTGATGTACCTGCCGCCGAAGCCGTACGCCGCGACCGTGGCCGTCCGGCGCGACGGCAGCACGCTGTTCGGGACCTGGTCGGAGGACGAGACCGTCCCCGAGTGGATGCTCTCGTACCGCCAGAACATGACGGTCATGGTCCAGGACGAGAAGTGGAATCCGTTCGGGCGCACGTGGTGGGGGGGCACGCCGCCGGGCTGGGCCGACAAGACGCACACGGTCAGGACCGGCATCTGCCTGACCCGGGAGCGCTTCGTCGCGTACTTCTACGGCGCCGACGTGAGCCCGGAGGCGCTGTCGCGGGCGATGATCCAGGCCCGCTGCTCCTATGGGATCGCGCTCGACATGAACGCGGGCCACAGCGGGCTCGAGTTCTACCACGTGGCGCCGAGCGGCGAGCTGCCCGCGCTGGGGCGCCCGCTCCAGGGCGAATGGGAGGCGGAGGGCGAGGTCTCGGGGCTCTCGGGCTACCGGTTCCGTGGCCGCCGGCTCATCCGCGGCATGGGCCTGATGAACTTCCCCCGTTACATCCGGCGGGAGGCGCGCGATTTCTTCTACATGACGCTGCGGCACCTCTTGCCGGGGCCGCCGCTCGCGCCGCGCGCCGCGCCGGCCGAGGCGGGGGAGGGCGTGTGGCGCACGCAGGGGCTCCCGCAGTACGGCTTCCCGTACGCGCTCGCGATCACGGAGATCCGCCCCGATCCCGCGCGGCCCGGCGTGCGCCTGCGGGTGCTCAAGGTCGACCCGCGGACGGTCGCGGCCGCCCCGCTGGGCGAGCCCGGGGCGCCCCCGCCGGCCGGGGCGGGCCCGATCGTGGCGGTGCTCGGCGATGGCGGCGCGGCGCCCGGCGCGGGCCAGGGCGGGGCGTCGAGCATCTGGCACTCGGCCGGGGCGTTCTCTGCCTCGCCGACCCCGCCGGTGCGCGGCGCGGTCCGGATCGCGACGGGGGCCGACAGCGGCGCGGGGGCCGTGGCCGCGCTGGGGGTCAACGACGAGGACGGGATGCTGATCTACGTCGAGCGGGCCGCGGCCGGCCCGTCCAGCGCGCCGGACGCCGCGCTGTCGCCGGACGCCTCGGCGCCGCCCCCGACGCCCGTGGACCCGCGCGATGCGAAGCTGCTCCAGGACTTCCTGGCGGGGCTCGGGTGCTCCTCGCGGATCTATCTTCCCCGGCCGCTCTCGGTGGCCCTCGGCGGCGATACGGATCTCGCCGGCGCCGCCGTCCACCCGCCGTCGGGCCCGCGCGCCGTCGGGTTCACCCGCGCCGAGGCGCCCGGCGCGGGCCGGATGTTCGAGTCCACACCCATCGTTCCGCACAGCGTCTGGTATCCGCTCCAGCAGAAGCGCGTTCGATACTTTAAAAAGCCGAAGAAAGAGGAAACCGCGGACGGCGACCACTGAGCGTGGAGGCGCCCGGATCCTCGCCTGGGATGCAGTAGGCGCTTGTGCGTCGGCGGTCCGAGGGATTAGAAACAGGGGGTCGGTGCACCGTTTGCCGTTCTTCGCAGCTTGCGACCTTGTGGCGCGGATCGGCGTGGGCTCGCTGGCGGAGGTCGCGCGCACAGCGCGTCGGGAGCGCGGGCGCCCGATCGCGTCGAGGCGCGCAATCGAGCGCCGCGCGCGATCGAGCCGCGCGATCCACGCCGCGCAGGGCGTCTGTTTCCGGACGATGACGGCAGGCGAGCGCTGGTCCGAGGTCGCGAGCGCCGCGGACGTCATGGGGCGTCGCGCCGGCCGCGACGCGCGAGATCCGCGCGAGATCGCGGCGCGCGCGCCGCGGCGCCGCGCCTGGGATCGCCCCGATGGCGCTCGCGAAGTCACCGGACCAGCGGTACGCTGCAGCGGGTCAGGGTCGCGCAGGGCTCTCCGAGCTCGCCCGCGACGAGGGCCCGCTCTTCCACATCACGCTCATCGCGCGACGCAAGCGCGATCGTTTCTCGGAAGCCGCGGCGAACGGCGCCGCATGTCCTGAGGAGTTCTCGAACATGGCCGATAACAAGGGCGGCAGCGATCTAGACGTCTTCGAGGGGCTCGCCAAGAAGTCATCGCGCGCCACGAGCCCCGCGCTCGTGCCCCCCTCGCCGCCGACGCGCCAGCGCACCCTCGTCGGCGCCGCGGTGCCGCCGCCCCCCAACGTTCCTGCGGTGCCGCCGCCGCCCGCTCCTGCGGTGACGCTCCCTGGGGGGATGGCCTCCCCGCTGCTGCCGCCGCCGCCGGTGTCGGCGAAGGGCACGAGTCCCGGCTCGCTGCCGCCGCCGGTGCCGGTGAAGGGCACGAGCCCCGGCTCGCTGCCGCCGCCGATGCCCCCCTCGGTCAAGCCGGGCACTCTGCCGCCCGTGGTGCCGCCGCACTCGCGGCAATCGGTGCTGCCCCCGGTCACCGCCCCGGCCCTGCCGTCGAAGAGCCCGGTGCCGCCGGCGCCGACCAGCGCGCTGCCCCCCGTGGTCCCGCCGCCGGTGCGCGTGCCGTCGGTGAAGCCGCCGCAGAAGGCGGCCGACGAGGGGAAGCCGCAGTCGGGCAAGGGCGCTGCGGTCGACATGGACTGGGACGACGACGAGGAGTCGACCCACGGCCGATGCCCCCCTCGGTCAAGCCGGCCTCGCTGCCGCCGCCGGTGTCGGCGAAGGGGACGAGCCCCGGCTCGCTGCCGCCGCCGATGCCCCCCTCGGTCAAGCCGGCCTCGCTGCCGCCGCCGGTGTCGGCGAAGGGGACGAGCCCCGGCTCGCTGCCGCCGCCGATGCCCCCCTCGGTCAAGCCGGGCACTCTGCCGCCCGTGGTGCCGCCGCACTCGCGGCAATCGGTGCTGCCCCCGGTCACCGCCCCGGCCCTGCCGTCGAAGAGCCCGGTGCCGCCGGCGCCGACCAGCGCGCTGCCCCCCGTGGTCCCGCCGCCGGTGCGCGTGCCGTCGGTGAAGCCGCCGCAGAAGGCGGCCGACGAGGGGAAGCCGCAGTCGGGCAAGGGCGCTGCGGTCGACATGGACTGGGACGACGACGAGGAGTCGACCCACGTTTACGACCGTCCGGGCAGCGACAGCATGCCCGGGCGGACGACCCCGCTGCCGACGGTGAGCTCGCCGGCGCTCCCGAAGGCGGCCGCGGCGCTGCTCGCGAGCTCCGGCGGCGCGGCGCCGGCCGCGAGGACGCGCACCCCGATCCCGACGCCGCCGCCGATCCCGAGCGCCCCGCCGGCGCCGGCGCTGCCGCCGGAGATCGGCCACCGCTCGCTGTCGCGCAACGACGAGCCGACGGCGATCCGCCCGCGCCCTGCGACGCAGCAGGGCGCCGGCAAGGCGGGCGTGCTCCTCGGCGGGCTCGCGCTGGTCGCCGTGCTCATCCTGGCCGTGGTCATGCTCGTGCCGAAGAAGGGCGCGCTCACCATCGACCTGAAGGCCCCGGGCGGCACCTCGGTCGCGAGGGCCGAGATCTTCATCGACGGCCAGAAGCGCTGCGACACCGTGCCTTGCGTCGTGCGCGAGCTCGATCCCGGCTCCAAGGTGGTCAAGATCCTCGCCCCCGACTTCCCGCCGCACGACGCCGTCGAGGTCGTCGAGGGCGGCAAGGAGAAGGTCGTCGTGATCACGCTCGACGGCGCGGCCGCGGCGCGGGCTTCGACCAACGGGTCGACGGCGACCGGCGTGAAGGCGTCGGGCGCGCAGCCCGGCGTGAAGGTCTTCATCGACGGTGTGGAGAAAGGCACGCTCCCGCTGGAGGTCAGCGTATCTCCGGGGGAGCACAAGCTCCGTTTCGACGGCGGCGAGCGCTACGAGCCCGTGGAGCAGACGGTCGAGGTCGGTCAGGGCCAGACGAAGGACCTCGGCACCGTCGCGCTCAAGGTGCTGAAGGGGCAGGTCACGCTCGATCTCGCGACGTCGGGCGCCTCGGTCAAGCTGGTGAGCGCCAAGGGGACGGAGAAGAAGCTGCCGGACTCGGCCTGGAAGAAGCCGCCCGTCAAGGTGGATGTCAATCCGTCGGAGGGCTGGAAGATCGTCGCGAAGAAGAAGGGGTATACGGACTTCTCCCAGGCGATCTCGTTCGAGGACGGGCAGGCCGAGAAGACGATCCGGATCGCGCTGGCGGAGGCGAGCAGCCCCGAGCCGGCCGCCGCCGCCCCGGTCGCCGCCGCGCCCGCGCCGGATCCTGCGCCGGCCGCCCCGGCGCCGAAGTCGGAGGCGCCCGCCGCGGCGCCGAAGGCGGAGGCGCCCGCCGCTGCGCCCGCGGCCGCCGCCGGCAACGCGACCCTGAACATCAACTCGATCCCGGTCTCGAAGGTGGTCCTCGACGGGCGGCCGCTGGGGAGCACGCCCAAGGTCGGCGTCAGCGTCCCCGCGGGGTCGCACACGGTGACCTTCATCCACTCGGAGCTTGGGAAGAAGTCGGTCACCGTCTCGGTGAAGGCCGGCGAGACCAAGACCGCGGCCGTCAGGTTCGACTGACGCGCCGCGGTGGGCCGCGGCGCCCAGCGCGCGGGCGTAGCTGCTCGGACCGCCGAGCAGCTACTTCGCGGCGTCGGGCGAGGCCGGCGACATCTCGCGATTCCCCACCTGAACCCTCCCTGAGGCCGCTCGTCTCGAACGGCGCTGTCGTGGGCGGCGACGTCCGCGCCGCGCCCCGGCAGCGTCGAGGGGCCTCACCGCTCGCCGTCGACCCGCTCGGCCCACGCGCGCCACGTCGTCGCGCACCGCGGCTCGCCGGCGTGCGCGCCGCCCGCGCAGTACGCCGGGTCGCGCGGGGGGCCCAGCACGAGGATCGCCGTCTTGCTGACGAACGGCAGGTCGCGCCGCCAGATCTCGCTGAAGCCGTCGAGGCGCCGGCGGTAGGCCTCCGCGGCCTGCTCCCCGAGGAGCTTGTCGAGCTGTGCGCGGATCTTCTGCTTCAGCTCCTCGTCGTCCGTGACGGCGAGGGTGCGCTGTAGGAACCGGATCTGCGCCTCGCGCTCGCCGGCGCGCCCGAGGATCCCCGCGCCGCCGAGCGCCTGCCAGCTGATGTTCGCGTCGTTGCCCCCGAGCTCCGCGGCGCGCGCGAGCATCCGGGCCCCGTCGAGGCGCCATCGCGCCTTCTCCGCAGGATCGGTCAGGTACGAGGCCGGCGCGATGAAGGCGACGAACTGGCCGAGCGCGAGCCAGAGCTCTCCGTCCAGGGGGCGGTTCTGCGCCCCGCGCTCCATGATCTCGCGCGCCTTGACGACCTCCGCGTACGGGGTCGTGCTCGTCTGGAACGTGATGAGCGCGTCGGCGAACAGGTAGGGATCGCGAAAGGTCGGGTCGAGCGCGTTGATGGCGTCGAGCAGCAGGGTCAGGTTCTCGAACCTGCGGCGCTCCATGGTGTGCAGCCCCTGCGAGACGAGCACGTGCGACCACAGCAGATCGGCCAGCGCGGAGCGATAGCCCAGCGAGAGGGTGACCACCTCGTCCGGCGGCGGCAGGACGTACACGTCGGACGTCTCGGCGACGCGCTTCTCCAGCGCCGCGGCCGGCGCGCGCACGCTCCCGATCGCGACCGCGGCGACGGCCGAGAGCGCGACCGCGACGAGCGCGTCGCGCGCGCCTGCGATGCGGGAGAGGAGCGGGCGGGGTGGCGGGCCGTCCGCGGACCCGGGCGCCGGGCGAGCCCCCATCATTCCACCTCGCGGTCCACGAACATGCCCGGGAGCACGCGGGCCGACTCCCCGGGGATCCGCTCGCCGCGCACCTCGAACGTGGAGAGCGCGCCGTCGCCGTCGAGGTCGCCGTGCGCGGTCGCGATGAAGCGCATGGCCTTCGACGCGTCGAGCTCGCTCGTGAACTGGAAGGCGAACGCGTGCGGCCCCTCGACGCGGAAGTCGAGCGACCGCCACGTGAGGTGCTCCCACGACTCCGGCGGATCGACCGCGCGCACGCCGCGCGGCACCTGCGCCGGGGTGAGCGGGGCGGACGGGGGGAAGCTGATCTCCTGCGGCCGCGACTCGGCGTAGGCGACCGCGCTGGTCACCAGCCGGTCGAGCCCCTCGATCGGCTCGCTCAGCTTGGATGCGCTGAGGTTTCGGAAGAACGCGGGGACGGCGATGGCGAGGACGCTGCCGCCGACCGCGAAGGCCGCGCTGAGCTCCAGCGCGCTCCAGGAGCGCCAGGTCATGGGCTCCTCTCTACCTCATCGCTGCGTGGTAGAACAAGCGCCACCGAGGCGCGTGGCCCGCGTCACTCCGGGTCGATGTTCGTGTAGAGCACGGTGCTCAGGGCGATCTCGCCGTCGCGAACCTCGCCGGTGCGGACTATCGTGCTCGTGAAGCCATCGCCGTCGAGGTCGCCGCGCGCCGCCGCCTCGAACGCCTCCGCGCCGGTCGGGAGCGGGGCGCCGGGCAGGAGCTCGCTCACGTAGCTGCCGCCGACCCGGTACGAATACTGGAAGTAGATGGGCGCCTCGATCGAGAAGCCGAGGCACTGCCAGCCCGCGAGCGCCGTGCCCGACATGAAGTCGACGCCGGGGGCCGTGCTCGGCTGGTATTTCCTGCCCCGGACCCGCGCGGGATCGAGCGGGACCTGCGTCGCCGAGTCGCAGAGGATATGCGTGCTCGCCGCGCTCCCGCCCGTGGCGGGCAGGATCTGCGAGATGCTGAGATCGCGCTCGTACTGGGTCACGGCGCTGCGGGCGATGGCGCCGACGGTCTGCTTGGCCTCCGCGGTCTTGGCGGAGGAGAGATAGCTGCGCACGCCGAAGACCGCCAGGGCTGCGAGCACGCCGACGATCGCGACCACGATCATGATCTCGATCAGCGTGAAGCCTCGTCCACGAATCGCTGTCGTGCTCGGCATCACACGCTCCTCGCTCGCAGACGACGCCGGTGGACTGCGGCTGCCCGGCTCGCGCGAGCCGGGCAGCCCGGAGAGATCACTCGTACTCGTTGCTGATGAACACCTGCGTGGCGAGGATCAGCTCGCCTGCGACGACGCTGCCGCCGCGCGCGAAGACGCTCAGGTTGGTAGGTGCAGGGCCGTCGGCGTCGAGATCGCCCTGGGCGCTCGTCTCGAACGAATCCGTTGCGCCAGCGGTCGCTGTCGGGTCGGGCGAGCCCGCGGCCGCGCCCGCGGCCGTCTGGGCGCCTCGCCGGTAGTCGTACATGTAGTAGATCGGCTGCGAGATCGAGAACCTGAGGCACGGCCAGCCTTCGGTCGACGAGCCCGCCTGGAATTCGGCTGCGGTCGGCTGGTACCTCAAGCCCTGCACGGAGGCGATGCCCGCCGGAACCGTCGCGGTCACCGAGTCGCAGAGCTGGTGCGACGCGCCTGCCGCGGTCGTGCCCGGGGTAAGGATCTCCGACGCGGCCGACTCCCGCTCGTACGCCGCGGCGGCGCCGCGGGAAATCGCGCCGACGTTGTTCTTGGCCTCGGAGGTCTTCGCGCTCGCGAGGTACCGGCGGACGCCGAAGATCGCCAGCGCGGCGAGGACGCCGATGATGGCGACGACGATCATGAGCTCGACGAGGGTGAAGCCTCTTCTGTCGTATCGCTTCAGTGCACGCATGAGTGTCGATCCTCCGTGATGCTTTCTTTAATTGGATTCCTTGCCGAGACGGACCGTCGAGATGCCTGGTGCGGGGCCCGGCCAGCCCGCAGCGCGAAAACCTCTCCCACGGACAGGCGCTCTCGGCGCCGCCGGGGCAAACCATCCTCTACTCCGTGTCGTTCTCCCAGTAGACCCCCGACATCGTGGATGTCGTCAGGAGCAAGGCGAGCGTCCCATCCGAGTCGCGATCGCCGGCCGCCTGGATGACGTACCAGGGGCCGTTCGGCGCAAACTGCGGATCGTTCAGCGGAGGCCCGGGCAACCCATTCCAGGTGAAGCCCGCGAGGCCGTTCGTGGTGAAGGGGGGAGTATCGCCCGCCACACACGCATACCCGAAGCGGACCGCGCCGTCCGTCGTCACGTTGAGCATCCGCCAGTTGGCATCGTCGTCGTGAGGGGGGCCCCACGCGCGCTTCTGATCGCTGAGAGTCCCCGCAGGGTACCATGCGTCGAGCGAGGTCGAGACGTTCAGGTACACGAGCATCTCGGCCTTGTAGGACTCCTGAGCTCCGCGGATCCCCTGGATGATCGCCTTCGGCTCGGCGACGCCCGCCGCGTTCATGTACTTGCGGTAGCCGACGAGGGCGAGCGCCGCGAGGATACCCACCATCCCGACGACGACGAGGAGCTCGACGAGCGTGAACGCCCGCCTCGCCGCGTGTCGCTGTCGCCGCGTCCTCCGCATGCGCCCGAACCTTCCAGCAGGCGACGTGCCAAGGAGCGCGCGGCCCGGCGCCGTCTTCGACTTGTGCGAGAAACTCATGCGTTACCTCGGTTTTTTTGAGGAAGAGGGGCGAGCTGAGAGAGATGTGTGTGGTTGTGTTCGCTTTCGGCGGTGACGAAAACCGTCACTGCGGGGCGCCGGGCGGTGACGATTCTCGTCGGGATCCCCCTTCCAGGTCGTCGTCGCTGTCCCCATCGGCGGCGAGCGCGTGCTTGGCGAGCCGGTAGCGCAGCGACCGGAACGACACGCCGAGCAGCTTCGCGGCGGCCTTGCGGACGCCGCCGGTGCGCTCGAGCGCCTGGAGGATGAGCCGGCGCTCGACCTCCCCGAGCACCTCGTCGAGCATGCACCCGCCGGGCGGCAGCTGCGCGAGCAGCGGGGCCGGGCTCGCGCTGAGGCCGGCGACGGCGCTCGGGAGGTCGCCGAGCCCGATCGAGGGCCCTCCGGCGAGCGCCACCGCGCGCTCCATCATGTTCTCGAGCTCGCGCACGTTGCCCGGGAAGCCGTAGGCGTCGAGCGCGCGCATCGCGTCCGTCGTGAGGCCGCGGACGTCTTTGCCGAGCTCGGCGGCGAAGCGGCGCAGGAAGCGCTCGGCGAGCCGCGAGACGTCCCCGGGGCGCTCGCGCAGGGGCGGCAGCTCGATGCGGATGACGTTGAGCCGGTAGTAGAGGTCCTGCCGGAACCGCCCCTCGCGCACCTCGACCTCCACATCCCGGTTTGTCGCGGCGAGGACCCGGACGTCCACCGCGATCTCCGCGGCGGCGCCGACCGGGCGCACCTTCCGCTCCTGGAGCACGCGGAGGAGCTTCACTTGCAGCGAGGCCGGCAGCTCCCCGACCTCGTCGAGGAGCAGCGTCCCGCCGTCCGCCTCCCGGAACAGCCCGAGCGCGCGGGCGCCGGCGCCCGTGAACGAGCCCTTCTCGTGGCCGAACAGCTCGCTCTCCATGAGCGCCTCCGGCAGCGCCCCGCAGTTGACGACCAGGAACGGCTTCGCGGCGCGGTCGCTCTGCTCGTGGATCGCGCGGGCCACGCGCTCCTTGCCGGTCCCGCTCTCGCCCGTGAGCAGCACGGTCGTGCGCGTCGGCGCGATCTTGCCGATGAGCTCGGAGATCCGCTGCATCGCGGGGCTCGTGCCGAGCGGCTCGCGCGACGGCAGGTCGAGCCGCTCGAGCTGCGCGCGCAGCCGCTGGTTCTCGGCGACGATCGAGCTCTTCTCGAGCGCCTTCGCGGCGAGCGCGGTGAGCTCCGCGGGCGAGAACGGCTTGGTCACGAAGTCGTACGCCCCGTGTCGCATCGCGTCGAGCGCGCTCTCCACGGTGGAGTGCGCGGTCATCACGATCACCTCGGTCGCGCTGCTCCGCGCCTTCGCGGCCGTGAGCACCTCGATCCCCGAGCCGTCCGGCATCACCAGGTCGGTGAGGATCAGCGGGAACGGCTGCGGGTTCTGGAGGATCGCCTCGAGCGCGGCGCGCGCGCCGGGCGCGAGCGCGACCTCGTAGCCCTGGCGGCGGAAGGCGACGGTGAGCACCTGACGGAGGCTCGGCTCGTCATCGACGACCAGCACCCGGGTGGCGTTCGGCAGGATGCTCGGCGGGATCGACGCCATCTCGCCACCACACTATCACGATGCTTCGTGCGCACGTCGACGGCGGCGATCGGGCGCAGCGCGGCGCGTCATCGCGCGCCCGTCGGCCTTCAGGGGCAGGCGTCGTTGACGACGCCGAGCGGGGTGCGCTCCTCGACGACGAACGACTGCGCCGCGCTCTCCTCGCCTCCGTTGCCTTCCAGCTCCTGCCACACGAGCAGGAGGTCGCAGAGCTTCGCCTCGATCTCGAGGTTGTACCGGCCGTTCCTGTCGGTGTCGTCCTCGATCACGCCCCGCTGCGTCCGCTCGTTGAACACGCTGACGCGCGCCCCGGGGGCGCAGTTGCCCGAGATCTGCCACACCCCCTCGCCGTCCGCGGACGGCCGCATCGTGTCGGCCGGCTCGGGCGGGGGGAGGGGCAACGTGGGGCTCAGGCAGGCCGCACCGGCGAGCAGCGAGATCGCCAGGGCAAAAGCAAGGTGAAGCGCGCGGCGGAGCATCGGCACGGGACGGCTTCATAGCACACCGCGTGCCGCGCCCGTGAGCGCCGCGGCGCCGCGCGATTTTCAGCCGTCGCGCCGCGCCCCGCCGGCCGGGCCGTCAATTCTGTTGGCGCTCGCGTCCATCGGTTTGCAGCACGCGCAGGGCGACGCGCCGCTTCGCCGCCACCGCGCCGAGCTCCGGGGGCAGGGCGAGCGCGGCGCCGCGCTCGCCCTCGTCCTCATCGAGCAGCTCGCCCACGAGGTCGTAGTCGCTCGCCTGGGTGATCCGCACGCGGCACATCTCGCCGGGGCGGACCTCGCCGCCGGACAGGTAGACCTGCCCGTCGATCTCGGGCGCCTGGCCGGCGTGACGGCCCATGAGCACGTACTCGTGCTCGTCGCTCGTCCCCTCGACGAGCACGTCGAGCTCGCGGCCGATCATCGCGGCGCTCTTCTTGTGCGCGATGCGGCGCTGCAGCGTCATGAGGCGGCGGTAGCGGCTCGCGGCCGTGCGCGCGGGGACCTTGCCCTCGAGCGCGTAGCTGCGGCTCGCCTCCTCGTCGGAGTAGCGGAACACCCCGACCCGCTCGAACTCGGCCCAGCGCACGAAATCGCAGAGCTCCTCGAACTCGGCGTCGGTCTCGCCGGGGTGGCCGACGATGAACGCGGTGCGGAACGTGAGGTCGGGCACGCGCTCGCGCAGCGTGGAGACGACCCGCCGGAGCCGGTCGCCGCCGTGGCCGCGCCGCATCCTGCGCAGCATCGCGTCCGCGGCGTGCTGGAGCGGCATGTCGACGTAGGGCACGACGCGCGGGTGGCCGGCGAGCAGCTCGATGAGGTCGTCGGTCATCGTCTCGGGGTAGAGGTAGAAGAGCCGCACCCAGCGCACGCCGGGCACGTCGGCGACCTTCTGGACGAGCTCCGCGAGCGTCGCGCGCTCGCCGCCCTCCGCGCGGCCCGCGGCGTCGCGGCCGTAGGCGATCGTGTCCTGCGAGATGAGGTTGATCTCGCGGACGCCGGCCGCCGCGAGCTGCTCCACCTCGCGCACCACGTCCGGGATGGGCCGCGAGCGCTGCGCGCCGCGCAGGTCGGGGATCACGCAGAACGAGCAGGTGCGGTTGCAGCCCTCGGCGATCTTGACGTAGGCGCTGCCGCCGGGGGTCGAGAGGGTGCGCGGATCGCCGGCGCGGATGAGCCACTCGGCGGGGTTGCCGACGAGCATCCGCTCCGCGTCGCCCGCGAGCACCTGGCCGAGCTTGAGCATGTCGCTCGATCCGAGGAAGTGATCGACCTCGGGCATCTCGCGGGCGAGCTCCTCGGGGTGGCGCTGCGAGAGGCAGCCGGCGACCACGAGCCGCTTGCAGCTGCCGTGCTCCTTGTGCTGCGCCATCTCGAAGATGGCGTCGATCGACTCCTTCTTCGCCTCGCCGATGAAGCCGCAGGTGTTGACGACGATCACCTCGGCCTCGGCGGCGTCGTCGACGTGCGCGTAGCCGGCCGCGCGGGCGACGCCGAGCATCACCTCGGAGTCGACGCGGTTCTTGGGGCACCCGAGGCTGACGAAATGGACCTTGCGTGAGCTCATCGTGCTGCTCCCTCGCCGTCGACGAAGACGACCCGGCCGGCGGCCAGCGTCATCTTGACGCGTCCGGTGAGCTGCTTGCCGAGCAGCGGCGTGTTCTTGCTCTTCGAGCGCAGGCGCGCCGGGTCGAGGACGAAGCTCAGGTTCGGGTCCACGAGGCAGAGCTCGGCGCGGGCGCCGGCCTTGATCGCGGGCGCCTCGAGCCGCGCGATGCGGGCGGGGGCGCGGGTGAGCGCGTCGACGAGCCGCCCGAGGGGGAGGGCGCCCTGGCGCACGAGGCCGAGCAGGACCGGGACGACGAGCTCGAGGCCGATGAGGCCGGGCGACGCCTCGGCGAACTCGCAGTCCTTCTCGAGCGTCGAGTGGGGCGCGTGATCGGTCGCGACGGCGTCGATGGTGCCGTCCGCGAGCGCCTCGCGGAGCGCGTCGACGTCCGCCTGCTCGCGCAGGGGCGGGTTGACCTTGCACGCGGTGTCGTAGCCGAGCACGGCGGCGTCGGTGAGCGTGAGGTGGTGCGGCGTCACCTCGGCGGTCACGGCGATGCCGCGGGCCTTCGCCTCGCGGAGGATGCGGACCGCGCCGAGCGACGAGATGTGCGCCACGTGGTAGCGGGCCCCGGTGGCCTCGGCGAGCAGCACGTCGCGCGCGACGATGATGTCCTCCGCCACGCGGGGCCAGCCCCGGAGGCCGAGGCGCGTCGAGATCGCCCCCTCGTGCATCTGCGCCCCCTCGGTGAGGGCGTGGTCCTCCGCGTGCTGGATGACCGGCATATCGAAGGTCTTCGCGTACTCGAGGGCGCGGCGCATCACCGCGCTCGACGTGACGCAGCGCCCGTCGTCGGAGACCGCCACGGCGCCGGCCTCCTTGAGGTCGGCCATCTCGGTGAGCTCGGCGCCCTTCTGGCCGATCGTGATCGCGCCGATCGGGTGGAGCGCGGGCCCCGAGAGCGCACGGGCGCGGGCGACCATGGCCTCGGTGATGGAGCGGGTGTCGTTGACGGGCCGCGTGTTGGGCATCGCGCACACGTGCGCGAAGCCGCCGGCGGCCGCGGCGGCCAGCCCGGAAGCGATGTCTTCCTTGTATTCCTGCCCGGGCTCGCGGAGGTGGGCGTGGAGATCGACGAAGGCGGGGAGGAGCAGGAGCCCCTCGCCGGAGACGACCTCGGCCTGGCCGGCGCGGCGCAGATCGTCGGTCGCTGCGCCGCGCCCCACACGGGTGATGACGCCGTCTTCCACGACGACGTCGACAACGTCGTCGAGCTGATGGGCCGGGTCGACGGCGCGGACGCCGACGAAGAGAAGGAGAGGGGGAGGTGAGCCGATGGCCGCCATGGGAGCGCGCTCCCCTAGCACATGCGCCTCTCGCCGTGCACCGCTGCGGGGCCGGCGAGGGGCCGGCGCAGCCGGGGTGGCGGAAGGCGGACTCGGCTGCTGGGGGGCCGGGCTCGGCGCGGGCCGAAAGAAAATCGCTTCGGACGTGATGTGGGGCTTGACGGATCGCGAGGGGGTGAGGTAGTGATGCCGTCCCGCTCGCGAAGCTGGCGGAATTGGCAGACGCGCTGGATTCAGGTTCCAGTGGGGTAACTCCCGTGGAGGTTCAAGTCCTCTGCTTCGCACCAGGCGCTCTTCTTATCCTTGCCTAGCCACTGTAGTGGCCCTCTCCTTATTTGCCTTTTGCGGCATCTCCTGCGATCGCAGCGCATCCCGGCCAGGGGGCGCTGCGGTCGCGGCGTCCGGATCGAGCGACGTCAAGCCTGCTGCTGGGCCTGCCCTGAGCGCCTCGACCGAGCCGGCCGTGGCCACCTCGACGGTCGAGGTCGAGCCCCCGCGCGGGTCCGGCGTGCAGGAGTTCGTCCCCTTCGGGACCCTCACCGGGTGCAAGGTCAAGTCGGGCGACATCGCGACCTACATCCTGCGCGAGGGGATGGGGGTGGCCGGCCGGGCCGACGGCTCGTTCGGCGCCGTGTGGCTCGTGGACCTCAAGGCCGGTGACGCGCAGATCGCGTTCGCCGGCTTCGACAACGACGCCCGGCAGATCGCCCGGGCGCGGGCGATCTCGAACACCCGCGAGGCAGGGCTCCGGATCTTCTCTTCGGGGGAGGCCTGGGCGGTCACATGGTTCGACGCCGAGGGGCTCGCCTACGCCCGGCCGCGCTGGGAGACGAACCCGCCGGTGGAGATCCTGCGCGTCGGCGCCATCGGCAGGGAGGTCAGCGAGAACGTCGCCATCGCGCCGGCCCCGGGCGGCGCCCTGGTGGCTGCGGTCCCCTTCGGGGCGGAACGCAACCAGCTGGGCGTCTTCCAGTTCGCGCCGGTGGACCCGGCGCAGCCGCAGCTCAAGGCGGTCGGCGTCACGCGCCACACAAAGAAGCCGCGCTGGCCGGCGGTCGCCGCCGACGCGTCCGGCGGCTACCTCGTCGTGTGGCACGAAGAGGATGACGGGAGCGTCCGGGCCTCGCGGTTCGACGCGGCCGGCCGGGAAGGGAACGCCCACGTCGTGGCCAAGCCTGAAGGCGGCGACCGCTCGGCCGCCGCGACTCAGGAAACGCCGGACAAGGAGCGCCGGCTCGGGCTCGTGGCCACCACCAGCGGGGCGCTCGTGGCGTGGAACGAAGGGCCCACCTTGTTCGCCCGAGCGCTGGACGCCGACGCGCGGCCGCGCGGGGCGCCCTGGGTGCTCGGCAAGGGCAAGTGGCGCGCGATCGCGCCGAGCGGCGACGGGGCGTTCGTGGCGTGGGTCGGCCACGATGGCAAGGCCGACGGGCAGCTCCTGCTCGTGAAGCTGGGCGCCGACGGAGCGCCTTCTGCCCGGGGGATCCGGGTGTCGGATGGGGTGATTCCCGTCAAGGATCCTCCCAGCCTGGCCCTCGCCGGCGAGCGCGTGGGCGTCGCATGGACGGAGGCGATGAGCCCCGGTGTGAGCACGAAGCGCGCAGTCTTAAGGGTGCTCGAGCGCGCCTGCATCCCTTGAGCCCCGCCGCGCCGTGAGGGTGCGTACGGCGAGCGTAGCGCCGACTCTGGCGCTAAGATAAGAGACGTGAGCCACGCATTCGGCCCGAGTCAGCCACCGCCGAACCGCGATGCGAACGAGCCTCTGACGGCGCCCCAGGACATTCGGGCGGGCGTCCTGCCCCGCGGGGGCGAGCTGCCCGTCGGCGCACCCTCCGGCGACGAGGCGGCGCGCGTCGCGGCCGCGCCCCGAGCGCCGTCGCCGAGCGGCGCCTCGACGCCGCTGCCGGTGATCCACGATCCCTACCTCACCCGGCCGCTCCCGCCCGGGCGACCGCCGCTCTCGACGCTGGCGGTGAGCTCGGTCGTCGCGGCGCTCTTCGGGCCGCTCGGGGCCGTCGCCGCGATCGCCTTCGGCTGGGCGGCTCGCCGCGAGATCGAGCGAGCCCCCGAGGCGCGCAGGGGCCACGGGCTCGCCAGCGTGGGGCTCTCGCTCGGCGTCCTCCTCACGCTCTGCTGGAGCTCGGCGATCGGCTTCGGCGTGTGGATGTGGACGACGCACAGCGGCGGCGAGACCACCGCCGCGCTCGGCGAGGGGGAGGCCTCGCCGGAGCCGGCGAGCACCGCGTCCCCGGCCGCGCCGTTGCCGGACGTGCCTCCTCCGGCGGCGCAGCCCGGCGGCAGCGTCCCTCAGCGCACGACCCACCGGCGCATCGGCGGGCTCGCCATCGTCGATATCGGCGTCGACGTCTCCACCCTCAGCGAGGAGCTCGCCAAGCAGCGCGCGGAGGCGCACGCCCAGGGCGAGAAGGTCCTCGTCATGACGACGAGCGATCCGTGCGAGCCGTGCCGCGGCGTCGACCGCGCGCTCGGCGATCCGCTGATGCAGACCGCGCTCCGGAGCGTGCGGCTCGTGCGCGTGGACATCGACGTCTTCAAGGAGGACCTCGATCAGATCAAGATGCCGCGGCGGCTCTACCCCGGCTTCTTCCTGCTCTCGCCGGATCTCACCCCGCAGGACGGGATCAACGGCGGCGAGTGGGACGACGACATCGCGCGCAACATCGCGCCGGTGCTCGGGGCCTTCGTGCGGGGCCAGTACACGACCCGCCGCCAGCCGTGGCACCCGCTGCCCGGCTCGGGCATGCGGCTCTGACCGCGCCGCGCGCGGCGGCCAGCCCCCCGCGCCCCGGACGGGGTAAGCTCGGCGCGTGAAGCGCTTCGTCCAGCTCGCCCTCTTCGCCGTCTGCGTCGCGTTCAGCGCCTCGGCGGCCTACAACGTCTTCTCCGACAACGCCGAGGTCGAGCGGATGGCGGCGCTCGTCGCGTGCGGCGAGGACGGCGGATCGGGCGCGCCGGAGCCGCGCCGCGCCGGCGAGGGGTGCAGGGCGCAGATGACCCGGCTGGAGCGGACGCCGTTCGGCCAGACGTTCGAGTTCACGACGCCGAAGCGCACGGTGGATGTCAGGTGCGAGCGGGCGCTCGTCCTCGCCGGCGCGTACAGCTGCAAGCTCCGGTGATCGGCGCGGCGGCGGCCTCCGGGGAACGAGCGTGCCCCAGGGCCGGAGCCGCGCGCCGGCGATGGAAGCGGAGCGCGCGGCGCAGGCCGCGGCCGAGGCGGCGTGCGCCGCGCCGCGCCGGCCCGCGCCCCGCAAGAGGCCGCTCCGTGCGCGGAAGTTACGCTATGGTGGGCGGCCGTGACGAATCGTGCCGCGCGCCCGCCGCTCTCGATCGGTCCCGAGGCCGGGCGCATCGTCATGCGCCTCGCCTGCGCGCTCGCGGCGGCCTCGCTCGGAGCGCCGCCGGCGGCGGCCGCGCAGATGCCCTCGCCGGCGCCGCTCGGCGCGCCCGCGCCCGCGCTGCCCGGCGCCGCGCCGCTGCCGCAGGGCAGCGCGTCGCAGGGCAGCGCGCCGGCCCGCCCGGCGACGCCGCCGTCGCAGGGGTCGGCGGAGAAGCGGAGCCGCATCGAGCAAGCGACCGCGCTGCACGACGAGGCGCAGGGCCTCTACCAGCACGGCGAGTACCGCGCGGCCATCGCGAAGCTGAAGGCCGCGGTGGCGCTCGATCCCGAGGGCAAAGAGCTCATCTACAACCTGGCGGTCATCCACGAGCGGCTGGGCGAGATCGAGCAGGCCGAGCACTACTACCGTCGCTATCTCGAGATGGAAGCGCTCCCGAAGGAGCGCGAGGAGGTCGCGGCGGTCCTCAAGCGGCTGCAGGGCGCGAAGCGGGAGCTCTCCAGCGCGAAGCCGCCGCCGCCTTCGCCGTCCCCGTCCGCGCAGGCCCCCACGGCGCTGCCGTATCTGCCGCGCCTGCCGCGCCGCTCCGCGGCGGCGAACGGCGTGAGTCCGTACGGGGCCTGGCTCTACGTCAGCGGGGGCATCGCTGCGGGGTCCCTCGTCGTCGGCGGCGTGTTCGCCGCCCTCGCCGTGGCGCGGGATCCCGGCTCCGGCAAGCGCACCGGCGGCGGCGTCTCGGTCGCCGATCTGCAGGCCGACGCGAGCGCCGCCCACCAGTGCGCCGTCGCCGCGGACGTCGCCCTGCTGGTCGCCGGGCTCTCCGGCGCGGCGGCGCTCTACCTGTACCTGTCGCCGCGGGCCCCCGCGGCGAGCCCGCGCGCCTCTCGCCCGCTCTCGGCCGCCCTCGATGGCGCCGCGATCCCGGGCCGCGACGGCGCTCGGCCCTCGCTCGCCGCCCGCGAAGGGGAGGCGGCGGCGCGCGTCAGCGTGTCGCTGGGCGCCGCGGGAGCCCGGCTGGAGGTGCAGTTCTGATGG
Source organism: Sorangium cellulosum So0157-2 (assembly GCF_000418325.1). Classification (GTDB taxonomy): domain Bacteria; phylum Myxococcota_A; class Polyangia; order Polyangiales; family Polyangiaceae; genus Sorangium; species Sorangium cellulosum_D. The sequence continues at coordinate 7,413,219 of NC_021658.1, read as the reverse complement.
GCCTCGGCGCCGCGGGGCGGAGGCTCGTCCGCGGGCTCCCGGCGCTCGCGTTGCTCGGCGTCGGGTGCGAGCTCCTCGTCGACGGCAAGCTGGACACGGTGCTCTGCTCGGAGGAGGGGGCGATCGGACCCCCGGCGTGCCCCGTGGGCGCCGTTTGCAGCCACGGCGCCTGCGTCGACACGCAGCTCGAGCGCGCGCTGGGCACCCCTTGCGACGATCACGACGGCTGCGGAACGCACGATTTCTGCCTCGATCCCACGCGGTCCGGCGGCGAGGGGCCGAGCGTCTGCGCGCGCGCGTGCTGCAGCTCGAGCGATTGCGATCCCGTCCGGGACGCGGTCTGCTGGATCCCCGACGGCGGCGGGAGCGGCGTCTGTCGCATCGGCCGGCACGTCGGCCGGCCCGACGTGGGAGCGCGCCTCTCCGGCGCGGCCTGCGCCTCGCCCGGCGAGTGCCGCTCTGGCATCTGCGACGAAGGCGTCTGCGTCGACACGTGCTGCTCGGACACCAACTGCGCGACGAACGGGGCCGCGTGCCGGCTCACGACGGACCTCGTCGCGGCCGGTTCGGCCTGGGCGTGCCAGCGCGTGGGCCCCGGCCGGGGCGGCTACCTCGATCCGTGCGAGGAGGACGCGGACTGCTCCTCCGGCCTATGCGTCGACGTCGACGGGGACGACGTCGACGAGGACCCCCGCTGCACGATCCCGTGCTGCTCCTCGGACATGTGCCCGGCCGCGCCCGGCGGCGCGATGCACAACGTCGGCTGCGCCGAGGTCGCGACCGGCGACGGCTCGACCGTCCGTGCGTGCGCGAGGCTGCTGCGCGAGGACAGCATCGCCGCCGTCGGCGTCGCGTGCGACACGAACGAGGAGTGCCGGAGCGGCATGTGCGTCAAGCACCCTGAACAAACGCAGCGATTCTGTAGCGATGTCTGTTGCAGCGAGGCGTCCTGCGGCGATGTCTCGCTGTTCGGCTGTCGCCCTCCTGCTGCGGGCCCGTCGTGGGCCTTGCGGTGTGGGCCCAAGTGACGGACGATCACCCTCATCGCGGTGGTAGCTCCTACAGCTGACGGCCAGCTCTCCTCCAGCGCACCCGGATCGCCCGGCGAGCCCAGCCGGACGGCGCTGATCTGTCCGCGGTGCCACCACCTCGCGCCGGTCGCTCCGGACGCGAGGAGCTCGTCCAGCCTGCTCCCGCCCCCCGCCGGCGATCGCGCCTCCCAGACCGGTCCGTCCGCCAGGCTGCCGCGCTGCCCCCACGACGGGCTGGCCCTCGTGAACCGCGAGGCGCTCGCCGAGGCCGAGGGGGACCCGTTCCTGGGGATCACGATCGCGGATCGGTTCGTGGTCGTGGGCAAGCTCGGCGCCGGGTCGATGGGCACGGTGTACCGGGCGCGCCAGGAGGCGATGGGCCGCGACGTGGCCATCAAGATCCTGCGCTCGGACCGGGCCTTCGACGCGCAGGCCAAGGCCCGCTTCACGCGCGAGGCGCGCGCGATGAGCCTCCTCCGGTCGCCGCACACGGTCACCGTCTTCGATTTCGGCGAGATCGTGGACGACGCGACGGACGCCGCCTTCGGCCGCGGCCGCTCCGCGGAGCAGAGCTCGCCCGGCGAGGGGCCGACGTGGAGCAACGGCTCGCTCTACCTCGCGATGGAGCTGCTGGAGGGCGAATCGCTCGGACAGCGGCTCAAGCGGCTCCGGCGCCTGCGCGTCGGCGACGCCGCCCGCTTCGCCCGGCACGCGCTCCTGTCGCTCGCCGAGGCGCACGACAAGGGGATCATCCACCGGGACCTCAAGCCGGACAACCTGTTCCTGGCGAGGCCCCCCGCGGGCGAGCACGAGGAGATCTGCAAGGTGCTCGACTTCGGCATCGCGAAGGTGATGACCGGGACCGAGCGGCCGGTCGACGCCCTCGAGACCCAGGCGGGCACGGTGTTCGGAACGCCGCGCTACATGTCTCCGGAACAGGCGCAAGGCAAGCCCCTCGACGCGCGGAGCGACCTCTACTCGCTCGGCGTGCTGCTCTATCAGATGCTCGTCGGGCGGCCGCCGTTCATCGACGACGACGCGGTCGTCGTGATGGCGAGGCACATCAAGTCGGCGCCGGCGCCGGCGCTCGAGGCGGCGCCGGACGCCGGGATACCGCCGTCGCTCTCCGAGCTCCTGCAGCGCGCGCTGGCCAAGCGGCCCGAGGAGCGGCCGCGGAGCGCGCAGGAGTTCATCGCGGAGCTCGATCGCGCGATGGACGAGGCGAGGCCGAGCCTGCGCCGCGAGCGCCCCGCCCCGGCGCAGCCGGCCGAGGTCGGCGCGACCAGCGAATTGCTCGCGGTGGTGGGCGACGGCGCGGACGGCTCGCAGCCGCCGAGCACGTCGCGCCCCGCGCCGCGGAAGCGCACCTCGCGCGTCGCCGTGGGGACGGTCGCCCTGTCCCTGATCGTGACGATGCTCGCCGTGCGCGAGCTCCGCCGCCCCGCCGACGGCGGCATGCGCAGGCTAGAGAAGGGGGTGGCGCTGGAAGCCAGGGTGCTCGCGGGCGCGCTCGCACGCCCGGCCCCGCCTCCCGCCGCGCAGCCGGCCGAGCCGTCCGCCGCGCAGCCGGCCGCGCCGTCCGCCGCGGAGCCCGCCGCGGCGGCGCCGCCGCCGGTTCCCGCGCCGCTCCCCACGGCCGCCGCCAGCGCGGCTCACGAGCCCGCGGGCGCTCCCTCGGCGCCGGCGCCGAAGCGCAGGCCGCAGCAGTCGCGCAAGCCGTATGTGAAATTCGACTGATGACGGCACGCGCGCGGCGCAGACCGCGCGCGCCGACGCCGACGCCGGAAACCGCTCGTCGACGCGGGCCCGCGGGCGCGAGAAGCAGCGGCGACCTTTCGCGGATGGGGCCGAGAGTCGCTGTACGAGCCGGAGGCTAACGTGTAACTTCGCCGCGCACCGATGGATCCCCGGGAGATGGAAACGCTCATCCAGCGCCTCGTCACGAATCCGCATGACGGGGAGGCCCTGGCGTATGCGCACCGAGCCGGGGAGCAGGACCCACGCTCGTACGCCATGCTGCTCGAGCGCGTCGGCAGCTCCACCGCGGATCCGTCGTACGCAGCGCACTGGCTGAGCGAGGCCGCGAACGTGTGGTCGACCACGATCGGCGACGCGCACCACGCCGCGCGGACGCTCATGATCGCCATCGACAAGGACCCGACGCAGCGGACGGCGGCCGAGCGGCTGGCGCAGCTCTACCGCGACAAGGGCGATCAGAAGGCGCTCGTGGCGCTCCTGGAGCGGCTCGTGAAGGCGCTCACGCCGCTGCTCTTCGAGCGGCCCGAGGTGCGCGCGCAGCTCGCGACGCTCCACGAGGAGCTCGGCCGGCTGTGGGGCGAGCCGCCGCTGTCCCGGCCGGAGCGCGCCCTGGAGAACTGGCGCCGCCTCGCGGACCTCGATCCGCACAACGTCTACGCGATCTACGCCGCGCGCGAGCTCTTGAAGGCCCAGCAGCAGTACGCCGAGGCGATCCCGTACTTCGCGATGGAGCAGGCGCTCATCGACGACCCGGAGCGGCGGCTCGCCCTGCTGCGCGACGAGGCCGACATCCGGCGCCGCGCGGGCGACCTCGCCGGCTCCACGGCGGCGCTGCGGAGCGCGCGCGCGTTCGTGCCGCACGACGTGGTGCTGATCCAGGCGCTCGGCGTGGCCATCGTGGAGCGCATCGAGGCCGGCGAGCCGGTGCCGCAGCCGGAGCGCGACGAGGCGGCGGAGCTCTTCGTCGCGCTCGCGGAGACGTACGACGGGGAGTACGGCTACTCGTACTCGGTGTACGCCCTCCGCGCGCTGCCGGGCCACGACCGCGCCATGCAGCTCGCCGATCACTACGGAAAGCAGCTGGGCCGCACCGCCGAGCTCCGCCCGCGCTACCTCGCCTACCTCCAGGTGAACCCGACCGGCTTCATGGCGGCCGAGGCGCGGAAGCGGGCGTCCGTGCTGCCGCCCCCGCCGCGACTGCCGTCGATGCCCCCGGGGATCCCCGCTCCGGCGCGGGCGCCCTCGGCGCCGCCCGCCTCGGCCGCGGCTCCCGGGCGGGCGCCCTCGGGGCCGCCGGTGCCGCCCTCCAGCGTGCCTTCGCCGCTCTCGGCCGCGGGCGCGGCGGAGCTGGTCCAGCCGGCGGTGGCCGCGTTCGCGCCGGCGTCCGCGGCCCCGGACGCGCCGGCGTCGCTGCGGAGCGCTGCCGCGCCGAGGTCCGGCCCGGCGCAGGCCGCGCCCGGCTCCGCGCCGGCGCCTCTCTCGCCCGACGCCTCGGCCGCGGCGGAGCCGCCGCCGCCCGCGGGCGACGAGGCGACCCAGCCCCGAAAGCCGCTGCCGCTCGCCAGGCTGCGCGAGGTGCTCAAGGCCGACCCCGCCAACCTGGACGCGCTGACGCAGCTCGAGGAGCACCTCCGCCAGAAGCGCATGTTCGCCGAGCTGCGCGACGTCCTGCTCGCGGCGGCGCGCGTCCCCACGGCGCCCGTCGAGCGCAGGAAGGCGCAGCTGCGCGACGTCGCGGGGCTGTGCGAGGCGCAGCTGCGCGACGTCGACACGGCGGTCCAGGCCTTCCGGCTGCTCTCCGAGCTCGATCCCGGCGACGCGCAGGCCCAGGCCGAGCTGCGGCGGCTGCTCGAGCGGAGCTCCCGCTGGGACGACCTCGCCGCGCTGCTCGAGCTGGAGGCCGCGGCGACCCCGGACGTCGCGCAGAAGATCGAGATCGAGAAGAAGCTCGTCTCGCTCCACGAGCAGAAGCGCCGCGATCCCATCGCGGCCGCGGAGGCGTGGGCCCGCGTCGCGAGCCTGTCGCCCGAGGACGGCACGGCGGTCCAGTCCGCGGTCAAGCTCTTCGAGCGGGGCGAGCGGTTCGACCTCGCCGCGCGCGTCCTCACCGACGCGGTCTCCCGGTTCCAGGACAAGCTCACCCGCGGGCCGCTCCTCCAGAAGCTCGGCGAGCTCCGGAGCCGGCTCGACGAGCCGGGCGCCGCGGGCGACGCCTACAGCCAGGCGGCCGAGCTCCTGCGGCAGCCGAAGCTGTGGGAGCTCGCGGAGAACGCCTACGTCGCGGCGGGCCGGCTCGTCGAGGCGGCGAGGGCGGTCTGCGAGCGCGCGCTGCTCGCGGACCGCAAGGCGCGCCCGGCGCTGTTCGTCCACGCCGCGGAGCTGCTCCTCAGCGCCGGCGACGTCGAGGGCGCGCTCGACCGGGTCGAGCGCGCGATCGAGATCGACCCCGCGAGCGACGCCTGCGCCCCCGCGATCGAGGACCTCTACCGGCGCACGAACCGCCTGCCCGAGCTCGTGCGGTTCCTCCTTGGCCGGGCCGAGCTGCTCGGCGACCGGGGGGCGCGCGTCGCGGCGCGGCGGGCCGCCGCGGCGGCGCAGCGCGAGCTCGGCGATCGCGACGGGGAGCGCGCGACGCTCGCGCTCCTGCTCTCCGACGGCGAAGACGCCGAGGCGCTCGCGCGGCTCGCCGACGACGCCGGCGAGCGCGGCGACGTCCAGCTCGGCGCCGAGCTCCTCCACCGGCTCAGCGCGCTCACGGACAACGAGCCCGGCAAGATCTCGCTCGCCCTGCGCGAGGCGCGCATGCTCGCGGAGGGATCCGGCGACCTCGAGGCGGCGATCGCGCGCTACGAGATGGTCGTCACGGACCTCGATCCGCAGAACCGGATCGCGCTCCGGGGGATCGCCGAGCTGGAGGAGCGGCGCGGCAACCTGCGGGGCGTCGCCGGCGCGCTCGAGCGCGAGCTCGCGTTTGTCGACGGCTCCGATCGGCTCGACCTCGCGCAGCGGCTCGCCGCGCTGTACGAGGGCCCGCTCGACGATCCGCACGGCGCCGTCCGGGCGCTCGAGATCGTCCACGCCGCCGAGCCGGACGACCTCGACGCGATCGCGCGGCTCCAGCGGATCGCCGAGCGCCTGAACGACTGGCCGAAGGTCGCGCGCCTCCTCGCGGCGCTGATCGAGGTGGAGGGCGACGAGGACGAGGCGTCGAAGATGACCCGCCGCCTCGCCGAGATCCTCGACCAGACGCTCGGCAGGAGCGACGAGGCGATCACCCTCCTGGAGCGGCTCGCCGATCAGGGCGACGAGCCGTGCCGGGAGGCGTACGTCGCGCTCGGCGACCGGCTCGGGTGGAAGGGGCTCGTCGCGACGAAGCTGGTCGCCTGGAACGAGTCGCTCGCGCGCGCGGGGCGCGACGTCGCCCTGCGCGGCGCCTTCGACAGGTTCGTGGAGGTGGGCTACCACCGCGACGCCGCGCGCGTGGGGGTGGAGCTCGCGCGGTCGCGCACCGCCGACGCCGGCCTCGGGGAGCGGCTCGAGGCGATCTCGGTGGGGCTCCGGGATCGCGAGGCCCTCGCCGTCGCGCACGAGCTCCGCGCCAGGGATCTCTCGGGGACCGCCCGCGCGGCCGAGCTCGTGCGGCAGGCCGAGGTCCGGGTCGCCCTGGGCGCCGATCCGCTGGAGTCGATCCACCACGGCGAGGGCGCGCTGGCGAGCGTGCCCACCGCGGAGGTCGAGCCGCTGCTCCAGCGGCTCGCGGCGCTGGCCGAGGCCCCGAGCCTCATCATCGATCTGTTCGAGCGCCAGGTGAGCCGGTGCCGCACGCCGACCGATCGCCTCGCGGCGCTCGTCCGCGCCGCCCAGATCGCCTGCGAGCGCGGCGCCGTCGATCGGGCGAGGAGCTTCTTCGAGCTGGCCCTCGGCGGCGGCGTCCAGGAGGACACGATCGCCACGCTCGAGCAGGTGGCGCGGGACGACGACGCGCGGTCGCAGTCGACCGCGCTGCGCACGATCCTCGCCGACGCGCTCGCCGCCGGCGGCCAGGGCTCGCGCGACGGCGGCCGCACCCGGGCGGCGCTGCTGCGCCGCGCGGCCACGATCGCTTACCAGGACCTCGGCGACGTCGACCGCGCGTTCGGCTGGCTCGGCGACGCCGTGCTCGCGCACGTCGACGACGCGTCGCTCGACGCGCTCGAGGCGCTCGGCCGCGCGGTGGGCGACCTGCCCCGCGTGGGCGCGACGCTGAACCGCGCGCTGGACGAGGTGTTCGACGGCCCGCTCGTGCGCAAGCTCCTCCAGCGGCGGGCCAGGCTGCGCCGCGACGTGCTCGGCGACCGGCCGGGCGCCGCGGTGGATCTGAAGAAGCTCCACGACCTGGCGCCCTCGGACCAGGACGTGATGAACGAGCTGTCCGGCCTGCTGCAGGAGCTCGGCGATCACCGCGGCATGATCCAGCTGTACGAGGACCAGATCCTCCGCGGCCGCGATCCTGCGCAGCGGGCGGAGCTCGCGCGGAAGGTGGCGCGCCTCTGGGAGGAGGAGCTCGGCGAGGGGCGGGAGGCGGCGGACGCCTGGCGCCGCGTCCTCCGCATGAAGGCGGGCGATCCGGAGGCGACGGCGGGCCTCGAGCGGGCGAAGACCGGCAAGCTCAAGCGCACCCCCCCGCCGCCCGTGCTGCCGACCCGGCCGCCGGGCCTGCCCCTGACCGAGCCGCCGCTCGCGCCCCGGGTGCCGGCCCTCGACGTTCCCGGCGCGGAGATCGTCGCTGCGGCGGCGGTCAGCGACGGCTACGCGGGCGGCGAGGTGCACGCCGGCGCCGAGGCGCTGCCGGCGGACGGCCCCGGGGTGGCCGGCCCGGAGGCGCTGGAGGGCGCGCCGGCGCCGCAGGCCGAGGCCTACGGCGCCGCGTCGCTCGCGGCGGCCGAGGGCGAGGCGATCCGCGGCGTCGCCGACGCGTACGCGGCGCCGACCGAGGGGCAGGAGCTTCCCCCGGAGGGCGCCGGCCACGTTGCGCCGCCGGCGTACCCCGACGCGCCCGCGTTCGCTGCGGCGGGGTCGGATCTCGACGGCTACGCGGCGGCGCCCGGCTACGGCGGCGACGACGCGGCGGCGCCCGGCTACGGCGGCGACGACGCGGCGGCGCCTACCGGCTGTTCTTGGAGCCTGGGCAACACATGGTGCGGGCCCGATTGGCGGGCCACGAAGAGGCGTTCGCGTCGTTCGATGCGCAGGCCGGGAAGCCGACGACCATCTCACTGCAGGTGCCACGCGCAGTGACGCAGGCAGCCGTTCCGCCGAAGAATGCCGCGACGGTGACGTGGGAGCCGAAGCGGTCCGCGCGAGGAGCACAGGCCTCGTCCGTGGCGCCGTCTCCCACGGCGTCGAAGCTGCGCATCGCTGGCGCGGTCCTGGCGGGGGCAACCATGGCAGCCGGCGGCGGGTTCCTGACTTGGAGTGCGTACACCGAGGACGAACTCCACGATCGAGCGACCGCGCTGCGTAACGCAGATAGGGAAGCGGATCGATGTTCCCGCCCGAACGCACCGCGTGCGTGCTCGGAGCTGCGCGATCTCCAGGAACAGCGGGATCTCTTGGAGCAAGTCGGATGGGTGAGCCTCGCGACCGGCGGCGCAGTCGGTGCGCTGACGCTCGTGTCTCTGTTCGTGAGCCGAACCTCGTCGCCTGGCGATGGCGTACGTGTCGTTCCCACGGCGAGCGGGCAGCACGCAGGGCTGATCATGGTCGGTGCATGGTGACGAAACTGGAGCTCGAGGACATGAATACCTCCTCGGAAGGCCGGCGTGGGTTGGCTACCTGGATGCGCATCGCGTTCGGGTGCGGAATCGCTCTTGTCTCGTGCGGGTGTTCCTCCGGCAACGAGGACCCCGTCTGCGAAGACGACCCTACGCTAAGGCCTCCGGATGACGGATGCGGCGTTTTCCTGAGCGCGGCTCTCGGAGACGACGCGAATCCCGGAAGCCGCGCGAAGCCGGTGAAAACCTTCTCGAAAGCCCTCGAGCTTGCAGACATGGGCAGCCACCGTGTCTACGCGTGCGCGGAAACCTTCGAAGAAACGCTTTGGTTTTACGGCACGAGCATCTGGGGTGGGTTCGACTGCGCGGACGGCTGGCGGCATCTGGGAGCCAGCGCGAGAACCGTCGTTGCCCCGAAGGGGCCGGTTCCCCAGGTGGTGCGGTTCGGCGGGCAGGGAATTACGTTTACGAACCTGCGGCTGGTGGCTCCGGATGGCAACGACGTGGATCGGGCGCAAAGAGGATCCATCGGAATATCGACACTCGAAGGGGTCCAGCTCAAGCTCGTGGCGAGCGAGGTCATCACAGGACAGGGCGGGAAACCAGGCGGCAGCTCGATCCCAATCTATCTTCGTGCTGGTAGCGAAATCGAGGTGATCGACAGCCGCATCGTTGCAGGTGACGGAGCGGATGGTGAGTCCGGAGCCGCGGCAGAGGGCGCGGCAGCTGCCGACGGCGAGCCAGGACGCTCAGGAGCCGACGCGTGCACGATGGACACCACGGCGGGGACGCCGGCCGTCACGACCGAATGCGACGACGGGAGCTCGGTCAGCGGCGACGGCGGTCTAGGGCTGGCGGATCGGGGCTCCGACGGAGGGCATGGGGAGCCTCTGCCAGCTCCGAACCCGACCGGCGCCGGTGCGGGAGGCCTCGGTCAGCAGGGAGACGTGGCATGCAGCGATGGGCAGCGCGGCCTTGACGGTGCCGTCGGTGTGCAGGGGCACGGAGCGAGGCGCCCCGGCGTTGTCATGTGGGGTCGTACGCTGGGCAAGGGCCAGGATGGGCAGTTCGGGCGCCCTGGTCAGGGCGGTGGTGGCGGCGGTGGGTCACGCGGCGGTGCGACGGCCTGTGGTGCAGGACCGGTTGGTGGGGCGTTCGGCGGCTCGGGCGGGTCAGGCGGTTGCGGCGGCAAGCCGGGCAAAGGGGGCTTCGCGGGAGGAGCGAGCATCGGCATCGCTACGAGGGGGGCCAAGGTCATAATCCGCGGGTCGACCGTCCAGACGGGTCGTGGCGGTCGTGGCGGTGCGGGAGGGGCAGGCTTGCCAGGGGGGAGCGGAGCTCCTGGTGGTGAGGGAGGAAGAGCAGTGACGGGTACGCTTCCAGGATGCCGAGGAGGAGATGGCGGCAATGGGGGGCCCGGAGGCGGCGGCGGCGGCCTCGGCGGCCACTCCGTGGGCGTCGCGTACCTGGGGACTGTGGAACTGATGCGGCAGGACGTCGAGGCAACGTTTCTTCTCGGAACCGCGGGCAAGGGCGGGCCTGGTGGCGACCCAGATGCCGCCGGGAGCGGGGGAGACGATGGCGCCGCGGCCGAGTTCCTGCCCTTCGCGGCCGACGATCCGAACGACCCAAACTCCGGAGCGCCGGAGTGAGCGGCAGCGATACGAGGAGTAACGATGATGGGCACATGTCCGAGGCTCAACCTGCGACATCGCACACCCGCGAAATGGTCGCTACGGGTCGCAGCTGCGCTATCGTGCGGAATTGCAGCGCTCGGGTGTGGGGCCGAGTCGGGTACGTGGGAACGGTGCGAGGAAACCCTCACGTGCACACCCGTAGTCGCCTGCAACGCCGATCCCGGTATCCCTGGTCGTGCGGTCGACTGCGAGGGGGTCTACCTGACCGTCGACGGACGTGACGATAATCCGGGTACGCGAGGCAAGCCGGTCGCGACCTTCGCGCGGGCGTTTGATCTCGCCCGTGATCATGGGATGCGGGTCTACGCGTGTGCAGACATCTTCAACGTCGAAGTGCGTGTGCCGGCAGGCATGGAGGTGTGGGGCGGGCTCGACTGTCGCGATCCCCGGGGGCATTGGCCTCTGCATCCGCTCGGCGAACTCACGACAATCGCTCCGGGACCGAACCGGATCCCCCTCACCGTCGTGGACGAGGCGGCCGAGCCGGCAGCCGACGGCGCTGCGGCCACGATGCTCACCAGGATGCGGATGGTCGCGCAGGACGCCACCGTGCCGGGCGGCTCTGCCATCGCCATGCGCGCCTTGGTCGGGGCGGTGGTAGAGGTGCGCCTGAGCGAGATCGTCGCTGGGGACGGCGCCGATGGGGCCACTGGCGCTGACGGAGGCGCTGTACCAGGACAAGATGGAGCACCGGGGAAACCCGGAGCCATGGCATGCTCTGCGGATACGGCGAAGGGAGGGGCGCGAGTCATAACCTCGTGTGACGATGGCATCTCATCGGGGGGGATGGGCGGCATCGGCACAAAGAACGATGGTGGCGACGGCGAAAGTGGTTCTCCTCTGCCGATCACTAATCCGATGAGCTACGGTCTGGGTGGAACCGGGCAAGGCACTCTGCCCTGCACAGAGGGACGGGGCGGCCTGGCGGGGGATGACGGCGCGAACGGTAACGGTGCTTCAGGGCCGGGAAGGCTCACAGACACGGGGCTGGAAGGCAGCGCAGGCGAAGATGGCCAAGCGGGGCAGCGCGGATACGGCGGCGGCGGTGGAGGCGGCTCGCGCGGTGGATCTATGTTCTGCGGCGCAGGAGCGGCACAGGGCGGCGCTTCTGGAGGTTCCGGCGGTGCTGGCGGTTGCGGCGGCAAGCCCGGGAAGGGCGGCGGTCCAGGCGGATCCAGCATCGGGATCCTGTCTTACCACGCCAGCGTCCGTGTAAGTAAAACCAGCATCACCACGGGTCGGGGCGGGAACGGCGGACGAGGCGGGGGCGGCCAGTACGGCGGCACCCCGCCGTACGGCGGTATCGGCGACGGCGGAGAGGCCTACGGAGCGCAGGCGCCCGCGTCCGCAGGCCCGGGGTCCGCTGCTCCCGCGCCGCCGCCTCTGCCTGTCTCCCACGACATCGATATCGACGAGGACGCGGAAGACGTGGAGTTCCTCGACGACGACGCCGGCGCTCCGTAGCCGCGCAACGGAGAGCGATTGACCCACCGAGGCACACGGGTGACGTGCCCTCTCTGATCCTCCCCCCGGCGCTCCGACCGGGCGACACCGTCGCCGTGATCGCCCCCTCCAGCCCGTTCGAGCACGTCCTCGCGCGGGTCGGCCTCGGCTGGCTGGCCCAGCGCTACCGCGTGCTCTTCGACACCGGCGTCGGCCCTCCGCTCGCCGGCGACAGCCGCAGGGGCGGGGAGCCGTCGCTCTCGGCGCCCTCCAGCCGCGGGCTGTTCGCGCGGACCGGCTACCTCGCCGGCAGCGATGCGCGGAGGATGGACGAGCTCGCCCGCGCGCTGTCCCACCCCGACGTGCGCGCCATCTTCGCGGCCCGCGGCGGCTACGGCGCGAACCGCTTCGTCCACCGGATCGACTGGAGCGTCCTCGCCGAGCGCCCTCGCTGGATCGTCGGCTTCTCCGACGTCACCGCCCTACATGTCGAGGCCGCGCGCGCCGGCGTCGCGTCGCTCCACGGCGCCCACGTCACCGCGCTCGGCCGCGGCGACGCCCGCGCCCGCGCCGCGCTGCTCCGTGCCCTCGAAGATCCGCTGGGCGAGCGCCGCTTCGACGGCCTGACCACGCTGCGCGCCGGCGCCGCCGAGGGGCCGCTCTTCGGCGGCAACCTCGCCCTGCTCCACGCCTGCGCCGCGGCCGGCCGCCTGCGCGTGCCGGAGGGGTGCGTCCTCCTGCTCGAGGACGTCACCGAGCGGCCCTACCGCATCGATCGCATGCTCGCGACGCTGGAGGTCGGCGGCCACCTCGCGCCGGCCGCGGCGGTGGTCCTTGGCGACTTCGAGCAGTGCCCCCCAGGCCCGGACGGCGTCACCGTGGACGAGGTCCTCCGCGACAGGCTGCTCCCGCTGGGCGTCCCCGTCGTCGCCGGGCTGCCGATCGGCCATGGCCTCCGCAACGAGCCCGCCATCCTCGGCGGCCGCGCGCGCGTCCTCTCGCTCGGCCCCGAGGCCGTGGTCACGCTGGCGGGCGCCTGAGCGCCCGCCGCGCCGGAGCGCGACCGATCGCCCCGCGCCGCGCGATCACCAGAAGACGCTCTTCCGCTCCTTCAGCCCGCGGTTCAGCATCGACTGGATCCGGCCCTTCACGAGGGCGACCTTCTCCTGGATCACCGCGTCGTCGTCGTCGGGGTCGCCGTGGAACGTCATGGGCTCGCCGAAGTAGATCCGGTATCGCGTCGGCAGCGGCATCTGCCCGCCGGGGATCAGCAGCTGAGGGATGATGGGGAATGTCGGCATCCCGAGCGCCTTCGACACCGACTCCAGGTTGCCGAGCGAGATGTACTGCTCCTCGCCCCCGATCACGGCGATGGGCACGATCGGCGTGTCGGTCTCGAGCGCGAGCCGCATGAACCCGAGCCCGAAATCGAGCATCTGATACCGGCTCGAGAACCCCTTCGAGATCCCGCGCGTCCCCTCCGGGAACACCAGGATCGCCGCGCCCATGTCGAGCAGCCGCCGCGCGTTCTCGGGCACGCCGACCACCTGGCCCACGCGCGAGAAGAAGGTCGCCACGAACGGCAGGGTCTGCGTCCACTTCTCGACCATGCTCCGCATCACCCGCGGCGGCTCCGCGTCGAGGAACAGCGAGGCCGCGATGAGCATGCCGTCGAACGGGAGCTGGCCGGAGTGGTTGGCGATCAGGAGGACCCGGCCGGTCGGGATGCGGTCGATGCCGAAGACCTCGGTCCGGAAATAGAAGCGGTGAAAGAACGCCGCGACCCCGACCGCGTACTTCGCCCACTCGCGGTCGAGCCCGAACGGATCCACCCCGTCCGCGGCGTGCGGCAGCGCGACCCGGCGCAGCCGGTCCTCGAAGTCCTGACCGAGCAGCCGGATGGTCGCGTCGTCGATCGTGCCGCGCAGGCTGTCGACCCCGAGTCTCGCGAGCGGCAACGCGCTGTGGGAGACGAAGTGACTCAGCCTGGCGAGCGTCGTTCTGCTGGCCATGGGCGCGGGACGATAGCAAACCTCGCGTGGACCTGCACCGCCAGGAAGGGCTTGACCATCGCCCTCCTCGAAGCGACCGTCGCTCCGATGAGCGAACGCATGCTCGGTCGAGCTCGCCGCCCCGGCGCCGACACGGATCCGTCCCTCCGGCCCATCCTCATCACCGGCATCTGCGGCCGTCTCGGACGGCGGCTGGCGCGGCGCCTGCACCGCGAGCGGCGCGTGATCGGCGTCGACCGGCGCAGCTTCGACGGCCGCCCCAAGGACATCGAGCATCACCAGATCGATATCCGCCGCAAGAAGACCCAGGACATCTTCCGCCAGGAGCAGCTCGCCGCCGTGGTCCACCTCGGGGTCATGCACGACCCGCGGGCCAGCCAGATGGAGCACCACAGCTGGAACCTCGCCGGCTTCCAGCGGCTGCTCGAGTTCGTCGCGCAGTACGACGTGCCCAAGCTCATCGTGCTGTCGAGCGCGAACGCCTACGGGCCGCGCGCGGACAACCCGCAGTTCATCACCGAGGACGCGCCGCTGCTCGGCGGCGCGTCGTTCAGCGAGATCCGCGACCTCATCGAGGTCGACATGCTGGCGCAGTCGTTCTTCTGGAAGCACCCGCAGACCGAGACGGTCATCCTCCGGCCGGTCCACATCCTCGGCTCCGTGCGCAACGCGCCGTCGAACTACCTCCGGCTCAACGTCATCCCGACGCTCCTCGGCTTCGATCCGATGGTGCAGGTCATCCACCAGGACGACGTGGTCTCCGCGATCGCCGCGGCGCTCCGCCCGGGCGTGCGCGGGATCTTCAACCTCGCGGGGCCGGCGCCGCTGCCGCTCTCGCGCGTCATCGACATGACCGGGCGCGCGCGCGCCGCGATCCCTCACTTCGTGATGCAGACGATCATCCCGCGGCTCTGGCGGTTCCGGGCGACCTCGTTCCCGGCCCCCGAGCTCGATCACATCCGCTACGTGTGCATGGTCGACGACACGCGGGCGCGCGAGATCCTCGGCTACACGCACCAGCACGACATCCAGGAGACCGTCCAGGCGGTCGACGACATCACCTGAAGAGCGCGTCATGAAGCGAGCGACCCGGATCGAGCGCCTCGTCGACTACTACGAGGACTTCGCGCCCGACTACGTCTCCACCTGGAAGGACATCCAGCATTACGAGAAGCCCGTGCGCGCGTTCCTGCGCGAGGCCGTCCCCGAGGGGGGCCGCGTGCTCGACGCCGGCTGCGGTCCGGGCCACCTCACGCGCGATCTCCCGCCGTCCATCGACGTCGTGGGCTTCGACATCGCCGAGCGCATGCTCGAGATCGCCCGCAAGAAGCGCCCCCACGGCGCCTACCACCGGCACGACTACCACGCCCCGATCCCCCGCTCGTGGGGGCGGTTCGACGTCGCGCTCGCCCTCGGAACGCTGGAGTTCTGCGACGATCTCGCGCTCGTCCTCAAGAACCTCGCCGGCGCGATGCGCTCCGGCGGCCGGATGCTGGTGAGCATCGTCGAGCGCAGGCCGCAGGTCAGGATGCACGAGCGCGCCGCGCGCCCGCTCTCCGACGTCGAGCTGTCCGGCGTGAGCATGTATCTTTACACCTTCGCCGAGCAGACGGACGCCATCCAGCGCGCGGGCCTGCTCCCGCGCAGCTACCGGCTGCACCCGGGCTGGCGACACACCGAGTACGACGTCGACGTGCTCTACGCCCTCTGGGATCTCGAGGCCCCGCGCGGCGGTCGCTGATGCGCCGATGCGCCGCGGACATCGCGGCGAGCCTTTCCGCGCCGCGCCGTCCGCGGTAGAGAGAGCGACGGTGCGATGGGAGTGAAGCTCGGGGGCACCTTCCTGATCTGCGCGATGGGGCCTCTGCACCAGGCCGGCGCGTGCATCCAGGCCAGCCGGGTGCCGGACGGGCTCCGGGAGCTCGCCCCGGAGGGGCTCCTCGGCGGCTTCCAGCGCGGGATCGAGCAGGCGGCGAAGCTCGCCGGCGTCCGCAAGGAGGACGTCGAGCGCCTCCTCCCCATGGACGACGTGCGCGCGGCGATCGAGCAGCTCGGCGACAGCCAGACCGAGGCCGTGGTCGCGTGGGACGTCTACGCGGGGCGCATCGGCGGGCTGCTCGAGGGGGTCGCTGAGGTGACCAACCACGGGCAGGCGCCGGACGTGAGCCTGTGCCTGGAGCGGCTGGCGAACAAGGTCCGGCGCGATCGCCCGTTCGCGGAGCCGCTCCAAGCGCTCGCGGAGGACGTGTCGCAGTGGCAGTCGATGATCGGCCGCTGCCGCAAGCTGCTCGACGAGAGCGGCGGCGGCGCGCTCGCCAAGGCGTATCGCCGCCGGCAGATCCGCAAGCTCGGCTCGATCGCGGTCTCGGCGCTCGTCATCGTGGCGGCGCTCTCGGTGATCGTGCGGGTCCAGACCGCCCGCAAGCGGGTCGACGCGCTCCTCGCGCGCCCGGACGTGTGCGCCGTCCGCGAGATCTCCGCCGACGATCTCGGCCGCGCGGCGAGCGACCAGCAGCGGCGCGCGGCCGAGCGGATCGAGCAGTGCGCCGAGGTGGAGGCCCGCGAGGCGCGCGAGCGCGAGGAGCGGGAGCGCGCCGAGGAGAGGGCGCGCGAGGAGCAGCGGCGCCGCGCCGAGCGCGACGAGAAGTGCGCCGCGCTCGCCGTGCGGTTCAAGGCGGGGGCGTTCTCGGAGGAGGACGGCAAGATCGCCGGCGTGAGCAACGACCTGCTCCGGCGGATCGCGCAGCGGAGGCTCCTCGCCGCGGACGTCGGGCCGACCGGTCCGGCGCTGCCGTGCGAGGGCGCGCGCGGCGGCGACGAGCTGCGCGCGGCGTTCGCGGAGGCCTTGCTCGCGTCGATCTGGACGTGGGTACCGTCGGCCGATCCCGGGCCGAAGCTCGGCGAGGTGCTCGCGGCGCGCAGCGCGGAGCTGCCCCCGCGCGCGCGGACGATGCTGTCGTCCCGCACCGTGCACGAGTCCAAGCGGGCCATCGTGTCGGGCGATCCGGCGGCGCTCGGGAGGGCGTCGCGCTTGTGCGCGCTCACGGCCAAGCTCGAGATCGCGAGCGGCGCCGGGTGCGCGGCGCTGGAGAGGCTCGCCGTCAAGCCGGCGCCTTGAGGTGGTGAGGGAGGGGGAGGCGGAGCAGCGCGGGCGCGACGATCGGCGTCGCGCCCGCGGGGATGCCTACTTCTTGAAGGCGGGGATCGACTCCGCGTCGAGCACGCACACGAAGGCGACGGGGTCGCACTTCACCTTGAGGTCCGGGGAGATGCCGGAGAGCGGATCCTGGCAGATGGATTCATCGCCCTTGCCCGTGGGGAGCGGATCGCCCTCGGGATCGGGGTTCTCGCCGTAGATCTGACAATCGACCCTCGGCCACACCCCGACGACCTTGTACCTCGCCGAGCAGCTCTCTTCCGAGTACGTGACTTCAGCCTCGAACTGATTCCCGAGGTTGGCAGACGTCACGTACAGGCGCACGTTGCTCCACTCGAGCTTGCGCGATCCCGGCTCGAGCGTCGGCTCGTCGCCGCCGCCAGCGCCGCCGTCACCAGCGCCGCCGGCACCGCCCTCGCCGCCAGCGCCGCCATCACCAGCGCCGCCCTCGCCGCCAGCGCCGCCGCCGCCGTCGCCAGCGCCGCCCTCGCCGCCAGCGCCGCCCTCGCCAGAGGGCAACACCACCACCTCGGCAGGATCGAGCGACGATATCGTACAGATCTCGTTGTCATCCGGCTCGATCGACGTGAAGAACCCGAGCGCGAACGGGTTCAGGTCCGGGTTCGGGTCGATCGTGGCGCCGCCGCGGTACCAGCCGCCGAACTCCTCGGTCTGGATCGCGACGAGCTTCTTCTCGCTGTCGGGGATCTGGTCGCCGTTCTCGTTGGGGTTGTACGCCTGCATCCCGACGCGCTCGACCGCTCCTGCCTTCCGGCCGCAGGGGCTGTCCTCATCCCCGTCGATCAGCGTGAACTTCGCCGCGAACGGGGATACGAGCGCGGTGCCGACCGTGCATTCGGGCTTGGGCTGCGAGCAGCCCGGCGACATCGCCGCGAGCGGTGAGAGCGCCGCGAGCCCCGTCATCCAAACAAGCCATCGCCTCTTCATCGCTTGCTTCCTTTCACGCGCGCGCCGCGCCTAGAACGTGACCCGCGCGCCGAACCGGAACTGCCGGGGCGTCTGGTACTGCGTCGGCTTGCCGAAGTTCGGGTTCTTGGCCGTTTCCTTGAGCGGCTGGCCGTCCGTGGTGGTGACGCACGTCGGGGTTGCCTCGAGCTGCTCGATCGTTCCATCGACGCACGGGTTCACGTCGGCCGTGGTGTAGCGCTGGTCCACCGCGACGATCTCCTGGAAGTTGAAGATGTTGAAGACATCCATGCTGACGGTGAGCTCGCTGTCCTTCGCGAGCTTGACCGAATAGCCGAGGTGGCCGTCGAAGTTGTGCTGCCAGGGCAGCCGGCCGCCCGCGCCGCGGGGCAGGATGAACGTCTCGTCGTAGCTGTACAGGTAGTGCGAGCCCCAGTAGTCGATCGGGGCGCCCGAGCGCGACCGGTAGGTGAGGCCGAGATCGATGAGCATGTTGTTCGGGAGCTCGAACGTCTTCGCGCCGTAGATCTTGATCTCGTGCGTGTTGTCGCCGGGCAGGGCCCCGTCGCGGTTGACGAGGAGCGAGGCCAGATCGAACTCGGTGTTGATGTTCGGATCGAGCTGATCGGTCTCGGGCCTGAAGAGGCCCGGGTAGTTGCCGCGCAGGTAGGACAGCGTGTAGCTCGCCTGGGCGAGCCACAGGTCGGCGAAGGCCTTTTGGAAATAGAGGGTCAGCGCGTCGTAGTCGCGCGTCGCCTCGGGGAAGTCCTTCGCGATCCCCTTGCCGGGGTTGCCGATGAAGTAGGTGTTCGCCTCATCGCGGCTCATGTCCTCGATGACGTTGTTCATCCAGCGCTTCGTGTACGTCGCGCCGAGGCGCGCGTTCTCGATGATCTCGTACTCGCCGCCGATCACGATCTCGTCCGACGACTGCGGCGACAGGTCGGGATCTACCGGGGACTTGCCGCCGCCGAGCGTGAACCACTCGCGGTTCGGGTCGTAGTCCCCCAGGATCGTGGGCCGGTTCGCGTCGTTCCGGCACTGCCCTTCGCCGTAGCCCTTCCCGTCCACGGGATCCGCGGGGTTGCAGCCCCCCGGGCCGGCGACGTGGTAGGAGCGGATGTTCCGCTCGTCGCCGAAGGCGCGATCCATCATGTCGAGGGGGACGCTCTCGTAATACCGCGCGAAGTTCGCGAACACCTTCGAGCGGCCCTGCTGCGTGATGTCGTAGACGACGCCCACGCGCGGCGACCACTGGTTCGCGAGCGCCAGCCCGAGCTTGCCGTCGCCGGCGTACAGGTACTGCGCGTCGTAGCGCA
Organism: Sorangium cellulosum So0157-2; assembly: GCF_000418325.1. Classification (GTDB taxonomy): domain Bacteria; phylum Myxococcota_A; class Polyangia; order Polyangiales; family Polyangiaceae; genus Sorangium; species Sorangium cellulosum_D. The sequence goes on along the minus strand of NC_021658.1, from coordinate 7,394,122 downwards.
GGCCGATGTTCAGCGTCACCTGGTCGAGGATGCTCCAGCTGTCCTGCACGAACGCGCCGATCGTCGCCCCGAGCGTGTTCACCGTGACCTTGTCCTGGATCACGTACCCCTCGGGGCCGGTCAGGAAGCCGAGCTGTCGCTCGTCGTGGAAGGCGGTCCCGTCTCCCTCTTCCTGGTAGCTGGTGCCGCCCGCGTACGCCTTGATGTGCTCGTACGTCGTGATCTCGCCGTCGATGCCGGCCTTGACCACGTGGTGACCGAGCCCCTCGAAGATGCTCGTCACCATCGCCTTGAGCTGGAAGCGGTTGAGCGACGCGTCGTCGAGGAAGTCGGGGCCGCCGTCCCAGTACGTGCGCACCGCGCACGGCACCGCGGCGACCTCCTCGACCACGTTCCCGTCCTCGTCGCGGACCACGTTCCCGTCCTCGTCGACGACCGGCCTGGTCAGCGGCTCGCACATCGCCCGGGCCTGGGGCGAGAGCTTCTCGAAATCGTAGATCGAGCGCCGGTGGGGGTCGTACTTCGCCCAGAGCACGAACGGCCTGCCCGAGAGGCCTTCGTTCGACGCGATCTCCGAGCCGTCCGAGGCCAGCCGCGCGCTGCGCTGGTTGTGCCAGCCGAGCGTCGCGTCGAACAGCAGGGTCTTGTTGTTGAACGCCGACGCCCACTTCAGCGCGACGTCGGTGGACGACGCCACGTACTCGTGCGCGATCGCGCTGTACCGGCCGGCGATGTTGGACGCCTCGACGGCGCCCTGCGCCGGGTCGAACCCGAAGTTGCCGTCGCCGCCGGAGGTCGACGGCGATCCGTAGACCGAGAGCGCGATGCTGTGATCCGGGTTGATCTGGTAGGTCAGCTTGCCGAGGTACTGCAGCGTCTGCTCCTCGGCGCGGTAGAACCGCTGCGTGCCCGGCAGCCGGTCGACGATGTTGAAATTCGTGTCGGGATCCTTGATCGGCTCGAAGGTGGTCGGGTCGTAGCGCGTGGCGAACAGGTTGCGCTCCATCTCGTAGCTCTTGAACGCGATCGCGGCGCCCGCGTAGAACCAGAGCTTGTCCTTCAGGATGGGGCCGCCGACCTCGAAGCCGTAGTCGCGGATGGACGACAGGCGCGTGTCCGTCTGGATGGTTTCGCCCTGGCGGCGGACCTCCTTGTTCTTCCCCTCGAACGCGCCGGGCGTGATGTTGAAGAAGACCGAGCCCTGGAACGCGTTGCCGCCGCTCTTCGTCACGACGTCGAGGACGCCGCCGGTCGCGCGGCCGTACTCGGGCATGTACCCGCCGGCCACCACGTTGACCTCCTTGATGAACTCCATGGTGAGCGGCGTGCCGACGATCCCGTACGCGGGGTCGTTCACCGAGAGGCCGTCGATCACGTACTGGTTCTCGGGCGACGACGTGCCGGCGATCGACGTGCCGTACTCGTCCGCCTGCGCGCCGGGCGTGATCGCCGCGACCGACTCGAACGAGCGCGACGCCGCGCCCTTGCCCGTCGGGGGCGCCACGGCGATGCGCCGCGTGAAGTCCCCCGTGATGCTCTGGCCCACCGTGCTCGAGCCGACGTCGACCGTCGGCGCGCGGCCGACCACGACGATCTCCTCCGCCTTCAGCGCCTCCGGGAGCAGCTCCACGTTGACGCGGATCGTCGTCCCGGTGCGCACCGCGATTCCGCTACGCACGTACGGCTTGTACGACTCCTTCTCCAGGCGGAGTGTGTAGTCGCCCGGCGGCAGGTTCGGGATACGGTACTGGCCGGTGCCGTCCGTGACCACGAGCTGCTCCCCTTGCAGCTCGGGCGACGTCGCCGTCACGACCACATCGGCGGCGGGCGCTTTGCTCGAGGCGTCAATTACCCGTCCGATCAGAACGCTGTTGCCCGTCTGCGCGAGCGCCGGGGCCGCGGTCAACAAAGTCATGGCGAGCAGCAGCAACGCCGCCCACATCCCCCACGGCGCACGTGGTGAGCGCGCTCCGTGTTTCATCCTCTTTTCGAGAAACTTCACGGAATTCCCTCCAGAAGTGTAGGCCCCTCGAGTCCCTCCTTACCCTAGACAGGAATCGCGCGAGACAATAGACTTTTTTGTAGTACTTGCTCGCTTGTGCACTCCGGGTAGGCGCCGCACGCCCCCACACGTCGCGGCCCATCGACGCAGATCAGCTCGAGTTCTAGGAGTTACGACCCCCCATGTTCGACTCGGTACTCGGTCGCAGCACCGCCACCCAGGGGCGTCTCGGGACGGGCGCAATGCTCTCCATCGTCGCCCACGCGGCGATCGCGGGGGCCCTCGTCTGGCAGGCCACGCGCCCTCGGGTCGAGAAGCAGAAGGACGTCGAGGTCACGTTCTTCGCCCCGGCGCCGCCGCCCCCGCCGCCGCCTCCTCCCCCGCCTCCGCCGGGCGGCGGCGCGAAGCGGCCGCCGAAGGTGGAGCAGCGCATCGAGCAGCCGAAGCCTGTCAAGACCCCTGACACCATCTACGACATGCCGGAGAAGCCCAAGGCCAAGGCGCCTGAGCCGGAGCCGCCCAAGCAAGAGGCCCCGGAGCAGCCCGGCGGCGTCGAGGGCGGCGTCGAGGGCGGCGTCCAAGGGGGGACCGTCGGCGGCCAGGTCGGCGGGCAGATCGGCGGTCAGCTGGGCGGCCAGCTCGGAGGCCAGCTCGGCAGCACGGCGCCGCCGCAAAACGTGGTGCTGCCGTTCGGCGCCGGGATGAACCGGCCGACGATGATCTCGGGGCGAGATCCGCAGTACACGCGCGAGGCGCTCGCCGCGCGGGTGGAGGGGCTCGCGATTGTCAAGTGCGTCATCAAGATCGACGGCACGCTGACCAATTGCCGGATGGTCAAATCACTCCCGCACATGGATCGGGCGATCCTCGATGCGCTCTCGGGCCGTCGCTACACCCCCGTGATGTACCAGGGGCGCCCGGTCTCGGTCGACTACGTGTTCAACATCCGGCTCAAGCTCCCTTGACCACCGGCGGCCGGGTGTTGTTGAACGGACGGGGCACGTAGTAGACAAGGGCACGGGGTAGGCACGCTCTGCGGTACTGTCGAGTTCGCTGCGGCGTCCAGAGGCGCTGATCCAGCATAGCTGAAACCATCACGACACCAGGGGGCGCCAGGAGGCGCGAGCGAGACGATGCAATTCACGTTGATTGAGCTGTGGGGCCACATGGGGCTCTTCGCGAGGCTGGTTGTGCTCGTGCTGGCCCTCATGTCCGTGTCGTCCCTGATCGTCTTCGGCGAGCGCCTCGTCGTGTCGCTCAAGTCGCGCGCCGCCTCGCGCGCGTTCGCGGAGCGCGTGGGGCCGATGCTCGCCCGGGGCGAGCTCGACGGCGCCCGGGCCGCCGCCAAGCCCGCGGGCGAGATCGGCTACCTCGGCCGCGTCATCGGCGCCGGGCTCGCCGCCTACGCGTCGAGCGCCCCCTCGCGGCTGCCGGCGCAGGGGCACGAGCGCGACGGCGTGTTCGAGTCGGTGTCGCGGGCGCTGGAGCGGCAGGCGCAGCGCGAGGTGCTCAGCCTGAAGCGCGGCTACGGCCTGCTCGCCACGGTCGGCTCCACGGCGCCGTTCGTCGGCCTGCTCGGGACGGTCATGGGCATCGTGACCGCGTTCCAGCAGATGGCGGCCTCCGGCTCCGGCGGCCTCGGCACCGTCTCGGCGGGCATCGCGGAGGCGCTCGTCACGACCGCCTTCGGCCTGCTCGTCGCGATCCCGGCCGTCATGGCCTACAACTACCTCCAGGGCTGGGTCGACGCCCGGGCGATCGACATCTCGGAGTCGTCGAACGAGTTCCTCGACATCGTGGCGAAGCGGCTCGACGGCCGCCTCGCGCCGGCCGCCGACGAGGCCGCTTGACACAGAGCCCGCGCGACACGGCGCGTGCCTGGTCGCGGGGTGCGGCGCGCGGCGCCGCGCGCCCGCGGCGAGGCGCGCGCTGACGCGCCCAGCCGGGAAGCGAGCGTTCCAATGGGGATGGCTGTCGGCCCGCAGAAGGGCCCCAAGAGCGAGATCAACGTCACGCCGCTCGTCGACGTCGTCCTCGTCCTGCTCATCATCTTCATGGTCGTCACGCCGATGCTCCAGCGCGGCAAGGACGTGAAGCTGCCGCAGGCCGCGAAGGTGGACGAGGAGAAGAAGGAGGTAGACCCGCTGATCCTCTCCGTGACGCTGGAGAAGACGGTGTGGGTCGAGAACGACCAGTACGACGAGGCCGGGCTCGCCGAGCGGCTCACGCGCGAGTTCGCCGCGCAGCCGGGGCGCAAGGTGCTCGTCAAGGGGGACCAGCGCCTCTCGTTCGGCGACGTCCGCCGGGTGATGGAGACGGCGCGCAAGTCGGGCGCCAAGAGCGTGTCGCTGGCGGTCGAGGAGCTGAAGGGGAGGTAGCGGCGATGAGCGCACGCGCGAAGAGGAAGTTCGTCGTGAAGCCGGCGGTGCCGCTGAACTCCGACATCAACGTGACGCCGCTCGTCGACGTCGTGCTGGTGCTGCTGATCATTTTCATGGTCGTGACGCCGCTGCTCGAGAAGGACATCGGCGTGCGCGTGCCGGACACCGAGCAGGTCAAGGAGGACACCCCTCCGCCCCCCGACCAGCTGGTCGTCCGGGTGAACGCGCAGGGCGAGCTCATGGTGAACGACGAGCGGGTCGAGCGGGCCGATCTCGTCGGCAAGCTCAGGCCGCTCCTCGAGCGCCAGAGCAGGCCGCAGGACCGGATCGTCTTCGTGGTCGCGGACGACGCCGCCGTCTATGGCACCGTCGTCGAGGTGCTCGACGGCGCGAAGGCGGCCGGCGCGCAGACGCTCGGCATGATGACCGAGCTCCCCGAGCCGCCGCCGCCGTCGCCCTGAGCGCGCCGCAGGCCCGCGCCTGCGGCTCGGGGCGGGCGGGCCGGCGCGACGCGAGGCTTGCGTCGCGCGCGGTCGCGACCTACACCGCCCACCTCGAAAGCGAGGTCGTCGATGTTGCGGACCGAATGGGTGAGCAAGCGCGCCGGGAGCCCCAACCAGAGCCAGATGCACTTCGCGCGGAAGGGCATCGTCACGGAGGAGATGGAGTACGTCGCCCGCCGTGAGAACCTCGCGCCCGAGCTCATCCGCAGCGAGGTCGCGCGCGGCCGGATGATCATCCCCGCCAACAAGAACCACCTGAACCTCGAGCCGATGTGCATCGGCATCGCGTCGCTCTGCAAGGTGAACGCGAACATCGGGAACAGCCAGACCACGAGCGACGTGAGCGGCGAGCTCGAGAAGCTGCGCTATGCCATCAAGTACGGCGCCGACACCGTGATGGACCTGTCGACCGGCGGCGACATCGACGGCATCCGCCGGGCGATCATCGCCGACTCCCCGGTGCCGATCGGCACGGTGCCGATCTACCAGGCGCTCGAGGCTTGCAAGGGCACGGAGAAGATGACGGCCGCCGACCTCATCGACATGCTCGAGCACCAGGCGAAGCAGGGGGTCGATTACTTCACGATCCACGCCGGCGTGCTGCTCGAGCACCTGCCGCTCGTGAAGGGCCGCATCACCGGCATCGTCTCGCGCGGCGGCTCGATCATGGCGCAGTGGATGATCGAGCACCACAAGCAGAACCCGTTCTACACGCACTGGGACAAGGTGCTCGAGGTCTGCGCCAAGTACGACGTCACGATCTCGGCCGGCGACGGCCTCCGCCCCGGCTGCCTCCACGACGCGAGCGACGCGGCGCAGTTCGCCGAGCTGAAGACGCTCGGCGAGCTCACGAAGCGCGCCTGGGAGAAGGACGTGCAGGTCATGATCGAGGGCCCCGGGCACGTGCCGTTCGATCAGATCGCGATGAACGTGCAGAAGGAGATGGAGCTCTGCCACGAGGCGCCGTTCTACGTGCTCGGCCCGCTCGTCACCGATTTCGCGCCCGGCTACGACCACATCACGAGCTGCATCGGCGCCACGATGGCCGGCTTCGCGGGCGCCGCGATGCTCTGCTACGTGACGCCGAAGGAGCACCTCGGCCTGCCGAACCCGGAGGACGTGAAGCAGGGCCTCATCGCCTACAAGATCGCCGCGCACGCGGCGGACGTGGCGCGCAAGCGCCCGGGCGCGCGGGATCGCGACGACGCGCTGAGCCGCGCCCGCTACGCCTTCGACTGGAAGAAGCAGTTCGCGCTCTCGCTCGATCCGGAGACGGCGCAGGCGATGCACGACGAGACGCTCCCGCAGGAGTACTTCAAGACCTCGGAGTTCTGCTCGATGTGCGGGCCGAAGTTCTGCTCGATGCACATCAACCGCGTGGTCGACGAGTACAACGCGCGGCAGGATCGGCAGGAGACCGAGAACGCGCCCACGAAGCGGTCGCTCTCGCTCATCGATCAGCCGTGAGGCAGCCGTGAGGCGGGGGCAGCGGTGAGGCGGGGGAGGGGACGCGCAGGCCTCCCCCGCGCGCCGGCCGGCGGGCGCGCCTCTGCCCGCCCGCGCGCGGGCCTCGTCGCGTCCCCGACGCCTCGCCTCGGGCGCCCGGTCCGCGTCGCGCCCCTGTCGCTTCGCCTCGCGCGCGCGGTCCTCGTCGCCTCCCTCGCGCTCGTCGTGCTCGGCCCCCTCGCGTGCCGCGGCGAGCGCGCGATCTCCACGAGCGCCGCCTCGTCGGCCTCCTCGCCCGCTGCCTCGCTCTCGGCGGCGCCGCGCCCGCCGAGCCCTCGTCTCACGGATCCGCGCTGGCGCCTCGCCGCCGGGGACGACCCGCTGGAGCGCGCCCGGCTCGCCGAGGCCGAGGGCGCGACGGGGCTCCTCGCCGCGCTGGAGGACGGCGGCGACATCGCGCTCACGGCCCTGGGCGCGCTGCCGTACGCCGACGACGCCGATCTCGCGCTCGCGCCGCTCGCCGAGCGCGCCCGCGCGGCGTCCGGGCCGTCGCTGACGCCCCTGCTCGAGGCGCTGCTCGGGATCGCCGGTCGTCCGCCGCGCCCGCGCGAGCCGCTCGACCCGGACGGGGCCCGCGCCGCGGCCGCGGCGCTCGTCGAGCTGTCGGGCAGGCGCGGCCTCCCCGCGGAGCAGCGCGCGCTCGCGATCTCGGCGGCGCGCGCCCTCGCCGAGAAGGGGCTCGTCGACCCTCGCGATATTCCCGCGGATCTGGATCCGGCGGGGCCCGACGCGGGCTCCGCGGGGGCCCAGGCGCCGCGACCCTGACGTCCGGCGCAGCTGCGCGCCCTCGGGGGTGGCCGCGCGGCCGTCCAGCGCGGCGCCCGCGCGGCCGTCCAGCGCGGCGTCCTCGCCGCCGGATCATCCCGCCGCGCTTTGGGCCGGTTGGGGTCCCTTTTGGTACCTTCCCCCCGGCCGTCCAGCGCGGCGGGCGCCCGCGCGGCCGTCCAGCGCGGCGTCCTCGCCGCCGGATCATCCCGCCGCGCTTTGGGCCGGTTGGGGTCCCTTTTGGTACCTTCCCCCCCGTGACGACGCCGTACACCTCCGAGGCCTTCATCCATCAGCTCCTCGGCAAGGCGCTTGCCGCCCACGCCAGCGACATCCACCTGAAGGTCGGTCAGCCGCCGGGCGCGCGGGTGCGCGGCGACATGGTCTACTTCCGGGTCGACCGGATCCGGCCCGAGGACAGCGAGGCCGCGGCGCGCGTGCTGCTCGCGGGCAGGCCATCGCGCGAGCTGCTCGCCACGCTCCAGGAGCTCGACACCGCCTACGTCGTCCCGGGGCTCGGCCGGTTCCGGGTCAACATCTACCGCCAGCGCGGCTCGCTCGCGATCGTCCTGCGCAGCATCCCCCTCAAGATCCCCACCTTCGAGGAGCTGGGCGTGCCGTCGGCCGTGCGGGCGATGGTGGAGCACGACCACGGCCTCATCCTTGTCGCGGGCACGGCGGGCAGCGGCAAGAGCACGACGCTCGCGGCGTTCATCGCGCAGATCAACGCGACCTTGCCGCGGCACATCGTGACCCTCGAGGACCCGATCGAGCACGTGCACGAGGACAACCGCTCCAGCATCAGCCAGCGCGAGATCGGCGTCGACACCTCGGATTTCCCGACCGCGCTGCGCTCGGCGCTGCGGCAGGACCCGGACGTCGTGATGCTCAGCGCGCTCCGCGACGGCGAGTCGCTCGATCTCGCGCTGCACGCCGCCGAGACCGGGCACCTCGTGCTCGCGGCGGTGCACACGCCGGACGTCGCGCGCACGCTCGGTCGGCTTGTGGCGCTCGGCAAGAGCCCGAGCGAGGTGCGCGATCGGCTGGCCGATTGCTTCCAGGGCGCGGTCGCGCAGCGCCTCTTGCCCCGCCGCGACGGCGCGGGGGAGGTCCTGGCCTCCGAGGTGCTGGTCGCGACGGCCGCGGTGCGCGAGGCGATCCGCCGCCCGGAGGGGAGCTCGTCGCTGCGCGAGCTGATGGAGAAGGGGGTCACGCCGTACGGAATGCAGACCTTCGAGGCGCACCTGCGGCAGCTCGTCGGCCAGGGCGCGATCGCGAAGGAGACGGCGAAGGCGGTGACGGCGCTGTAGTCGACGGGAGGGCCGCGGTTCTTCGTCGGAATCCGTCGTTCGTCATCCGTTCCCCCGTCCCCCTCTCCCGTCCCCCGTCCCCCGTCCCCCGTCTTCCGTGCTCCTCTTCGTGCGCGTGCGCGTGTCCGTCCTCGCTTGTGCACGGACCGGAGCGAGCACGCGCACGCGCACGCGCACGAAGAGGGAAGACGGGGGACGGGAGAGGGAAGACGGAAGAGGGAACCGCGATGATGACGAATCTATCGGGGTCAGTGCCTCGCCCGTCTTCCAGTTGAACGGATCGCCGTCCCGAACCGTGATGTTCGGCTCATCAAACTTCGCGCCCTGCCCCAAGATGGGCTCGACCCGAGCCACGTCTCCATCCAGGTCCTTCAGCGCCTTTCGCGTTCGCGAGCTGGTCACGCACCTTCCTGACCTCGACGTCGCACACGGCTGCTTGCCGAAGGCGGCCGCACCCGCGGGCGAGGCGGCCGCGCCCCCGGCGGCGGCGCTCCCCCCCGGCGGCGGCGCTCCCCCACCGCCGCCACGCCCCCTTCGCGGCTCGACCCCCTCCTCCGCAGCGCAATCCCCGGCCCCTCCCTCGCGCCTCGCTTGCAGCGGCGACCCAAGCCTGGGTATGAGCGGAGCCCATGCTCGATGGGATCGAACGGGACGCGGCGGGGCACAACGGTGGGCGCAAGGAACCGAACGGGAGCGCCCCGGCGGCGGGCGGGGTCCGCCACGACTGGACGGTCGAGCAGGCGGTCGCCCTGCACGATCTCCCGCTCTTCGAGCTGATCGACCGCGCGCGCTCGGTCCACCGCGCGTTCCACGGCGAGCACGAGGTGCAGCTCTGCACCCTGCTCAGCGTCAAGACCGGCGGCTGCCCCGAGGACTGCGCCTACTGCCCGCAGTCGAGCCACTACGAGACGGAGGTCGGGCCGGAGCGCATGCTCGACGTCGGCGCGGTCCTCGCGGCCGCCGAGCGCGCCCGCGCGGGCGGCTCGACGAGGTTCTGCATGGGCGCCGCGTGGCGCGAGGTGAAGGACGGCCCCGCCTTCGAGCGCGTCCTCGACATGGTGCGCGGCGTGAAGGGGCTCGGCCTCGAGGCGTGCTGCACCCTCGGCATGCTCACCGACGACCAGGCGCGCCGCCTGAAAGAGGCCGGCCTCGACGCGTACAACCACAACCTCGACACGTCGCGGAAGGCCTACAAATCGATCATCTCGACGCGCACCTACGACGAGCGGCTCGTCACCCTGCGCAACGTCCGGCGCGCGGGCATCACCGTCTGCTCGGGCGGCATCATCGGCATGGGCGAGTCGATCGCCGACCGCTGCGAGATGCTCGTCGAGCTCGCGCGCCTCGACCCGCACCCGGAGAGCGTGCCGATCAACGCCCTCGTGCGCTCGCCGGGCACCCCGCTGGAGAGCCTGCCGCCCGTGGACCCGATCGAGTTCGTCCGGATGATCGCGGTCGCGCGGCTCATGATGCCGCGCGCGATGGTGCGCCTGTCCGCCGGCCGGACGGAGCTCTCGCGCGAGGCGCAGCTGCTCTGCATGTACGCGGGGGCGAACTCGATCTTCTACGGAGACAAGCTGCTCACGACCCCGAACCCGGGCCCGGACGAGGACCGCGCGCTCATCGAGAAGGCGGGGCTCCAGCCGATGGCGCCGGCCGCGGCTCCCGCCGCCCGTTAGCCGGGCCGCCGCCGTCGGCCGCCTCGGGCCGCGGGCGCGCCCCGTCGCGCGTCGCGACGTGCAGCGTCTGCGTCGGGTGCGCGAGCCGCGACCCGGCCGAGGCGATGAGCTCCAGGAAGCTGAACAGCATCTCCTGGCGCATCGTCCGGAACTCGCCGAAGTCCGTCGTCTGGAACCACGCCATCACCTCGACGTCGAGCGACGAGGGGCCGACGCCGATGAAGCGCACCACGACGTCGTCCGGCCAGATCTTCGGGTGCGCGCGCAGCGCGCGCTCGCACCCCTCGATGATCGCGCGGAGCTGCTCGGGCGTGGTCTCGTGGACGAGGCCCAGCACGCAGGCGAGGCGCATCCGGTCGCGCGCCGTGTACGACTCGATCTGGAGATCGGCCAGCTTGCCGTTCGGGATCGTGACGATCGTCCGGTCGAGCGTGCGGATCCGGGTCGAGCGGAGGCCGATGGTCTCGACCGTGCCGAGCAGCGCGTCCACCTTCACGAAATCGCCCACCTGGAACGGCCGGTCGATGCCGATCGAGACCGAGCCGAAGAGGTTCTCCACCGTCTTCTGCGCGGCGAGGGCGAGCGCGACGCCGCCGATGCCGAGGCCGGCGATGAGGCTCGCCACCGGGTAGCCGAGCTCGGACAGCACGGCGATCGCGCCGACGATCACGATCGCGACCTTCGCGATCCGCCCCATGAGCGGCACGAGCGAGCGCGCCGCGGGGTTGTCGCGCGTCGCGGGGGCGGCGAGCAGGCGGCCGCCGACGGCGTCGATCGCGCGGAGGGCGAACCAGAAGACGGCGACGAAGACGCCGGCGCGCACCACCTTGTCGAGGAACGCCTCGGCCGGCGCGTAGAGCCCGAGCCACGGGAGCGCGATCTCGATGGCGAGCAGCGCCGCCGCGAACGTGAGCGGGCCGCGCGTGCCCTCGAGGAGCGCGTCGTCGAGCGGGGACTCCGTCCGGACGACGAGGCGGCGGAGCAAGGCGCGGAGGGCGAAGCTCAGGACCGCGCCGACGAGCCAGCCGGCGAGCGCGAAGACCGGCAGCGCGAGCCACTGCCACCAGAGCAGCTCGCGCGGCCCCGGGCGCAATAGCGCCGGCGGCAGGTGGTCGCGCAGCCAGCGATCTTCGAGCCGCGCGTACCAGTCGTCGACGCGCTCCACGGTCGCGCGCGAGAAGATCCAGCGCACGCCGTCGGGGGTCGTGCGCCGCACCAGGCGCACCGGCTGGTACCCGGTCCGGGTCGGGATCTTGGCGATCTGCTCCACGCCGGCCCCGAGGTTGTCCTGCGTGTCCCCCTGCGAATGGGGCGAGACCCTCTCCAGGTCGAGCCAGTCGTGCCGATCGAGCACCGCCTTGAGCTTCTGCGCGAACGCCGCGCCGTCCGCCCTCGGCGGCAGATCGAGGAAGCGCGCGGCCTCGGCGTACTCGCCCGCGCGACAGAGCTCGAGGAAGGCGCTCATCGAGGCCCGGGGCGAGTCGGGGGCGACCGGGATCGTCTCGGGATCGACGCCGGCCTCGGCGCTCACCGCCGCGGGCGGCGCCGAGGGGGGAGGCGGCGGGGACAGCTCGCCGGCGCTCGCTCCCAGGAGGACGCACCCGAAGACGAGGGCGAAGGCGAGCGCGGCGCGGATCCACCACTTCGCCGCCGGCAAAAGGCGGCGTCGTTTCGAACCCTCGGGAGGATCGTTCCAGCGCATGGGCCCTGCTATTCCACCGCGCGGCGCGTCTGTCGACCGGGCGGCGCGCCTGTCGACCGGGCGGCGCGCGTGGACCCGGCGCGCCTGCGTACGGGGCGTCACGCGCGCGGACGACCGGTCGACGGGCGCGCGCGCGCCCGGTCGACAGACGCGCCGCGGCGCGCGCCGGACGCGCGGCGCGCCGGCTTACGCGGCGGCGCGTACGCGCCCTCGCGGCTACACCGCCGCGGCGGGCGGCTCGCTCGCCATCGCCGCGGTCACGAGCGCCGCGAGCGCGGCGCCGTAGCGCGCGAGCCGGCGCGCGCCGAGCCCCGGGATGCGCGCGATCGCGTCGGCGACCGCGCCGCCGCCGGCGCGGCCCCCCGCGAGCGCGATCTCCACGAGATCCTGCGCGCAGTGCCCTGGCAGCACGACCTGCTCGTCGACCTGCCGCGCCTTCGCCTCGGCCCTGCGCCACGCCGCGATCCGGGTCTCCATCGCGCGCCGGACGGCGATCTCCCGCCGGGACGGGCGGGGCTGCGCGAAGAGGGCGCGCTCGTCCTCCGGCACGTCGCCGTCGTCGCGCCCCTGCTCGATCGCGCGGAGCCACGCGGCGACGAGGCTCCCCGCGCGGCCCGCCGCGGCCCCGCGGACGGCGCGCACGTCGTCGGCCCGGGCCGGCCTCCGCTGCGCGAGCTCGAGGAGCACCTCGCCGGCGACGATCTTGAAGGCGGGCAGGTCGGCCTCCTCGGCGGCGGCCTCGCGCGCCAGGACGAGCCGCCGGAGGATCGCGCGGCCCTCCGGGGCGAGCGCCTGGGCCCCCTTGATGCGCGCGTACGCCGGCCGCGGATCGCGCGGCGGGCCGAGGGCGGTCGCCAGCTTGTAGGCGCACTCCTCCGCGATCTCGTCCTCGATCCCGAGGGCGCGGCCGTGCTCCGCGAGCCGCGCGTCGAGCGGGAGCAGGTGGAGCACGTCGTCGGCCAGGTAGCGCAGCTCGGCGTCCGCGAGCGGCCTGCGCCCCCAGTCGTGCTGCTGGAGCTGCTTGTCGAGCTTCACGCCGAGCTCCGCCGAGACGAGCGCCGCGAGCCCCGTCGCCGCGCGCCCCAGCATGCGCGCGGCGACCGAGGTGTCGCGCGCGCCGGCGAGCGGCGCCCCCGCCTCGGCGAGCATGCGCGCGTCGAAGGTGAGGTCGTGCAGCACCTTGGGCGGCCCCGCGGCCCCGAGGAGCGGCGCGAGCGGCGCGACCGGCGCGCGGAGCGCGTCGACGACCGCGACCGCGACGCCGTCGCCCTCGCGGAAGGCGAGCTGGACGGTGCAGAGCCGCGCGCGGTACGCGAACAGCCCGTTGGCCTCGACGTCGACCGCGAGCGCGTCGGCGCGCGCGGCGCGCTCGACCACCCGGGCGAGATCGCCTTCGCGCTCGACGAGCACGGGGGGAGCCTGGCTCAGCGGGCCCTCTCCCGGCCCGGGCGCGCCGCCCTGCCGCGCCGCGCCCGCGCGAGCGCGCCGAGCGACGCGGCCGCCGCGGCGAGGAGCCCGCCGCCGCTTCCGCCGCCTGGCGACGACGGGGCCGCGGCGCAGCCGCCGCTCTCCTCCCGGTCGGGCTGATCTTCGGCGCACAGGTCGGAGAAGCCGTGGCGCGGCGTGGGGTCGCACGCCTCGACCGGCTCCCCGGGCGGGTACACCGAGCAGATCCCCGCGCGGTCGTCGTCGTCGAGGTCGCGGAGCATCGTGCTCTCCGGCCGGTAGTCGGCGTACATGGTCGCGGTGACCTCGGCCGAGTGCGAGAGCCCGAGGAAGTGGCCGACCTCGTGCGTGGCGATGCTCAGGAGGTCGAACGAGACGTCGTCGTCGCCCATCGAGAGCGTCACGTCGAACGAGTTGACCTCCATGTCGGCGTCGTAGATCTCGCCGTTCTTGAGGTTGTAGGTGACGGTCGTGAGCGCGAGGGTGTTCCCGCCGCTCCCGTACGGCCACCCGTCGTCCCGGAACGTGATGATGTTCGCGTTCCCCTTGCGCTGGTTGTACTCGTGCGCGTCGCACGAGATCGGGCCGAGGTAGGTGACCTCCATGCGGGGGCTCGCCCCGCCGCCGCAGTCGGCCGCGGTCCACGTGGCGAAGGCCTGCTCGAAGATCGCCTCGGCCTCCGCGAGCGTGACCTGGTCCGAGGCGTCTTCCTGGAGCGAGTAGCTGACGCACGGCGAGGGCCAGGCGAGGGGGATGCCGCAGTCGGTCGCCTGCTGCGGGTTGCAGACGGCCGCGGTCGACTGGGTCTCGGGACAGACGCTGGTGCGGCAGTACGCCAGGGCGGCACGAGGAAGGGCGAGCGCCGCGGCGACGAGCGTGAACGAGGCGACGGCGCGGGCGCGCGCGCTCTCTCTCCGTCTTGCGGGCGCGAGATCACTTCTGCGCATGCTTCGCCTTCCAGGCGCGGCTCACCGCGTCGATGGCGGCGTCGACCGTCGCGCCGACGAGCTGCTCGCGCGCCGAGATCGCCGGGCCGGGCCGGGCCAGGACGGTCCCGCTGGACGGGCTCGCGGCCAGCCGCCGCACCGCGATGCGCGGGGCGCCGGCGATCCGCCGCGTCTCCTCGGCGTCGACGATGGGGTAATGGCCCTGGGCCATCCCGGACACGACGAGCGCGGAGCTGGCCCGGGACACGAAGATCATCGCCTGCGCGCCGATCCGGAGCTGCGCGTCGCCCGCCACGTGCTGTCCGACGTCCCCGACGATGCCCCCGAGCGTCCTCACCCACACGTCGGCGTCGGGCTGTCCGGCCACGGTGCGGTCGATCGACAGGCGGGTATACGTCACGATCCTCTCGGCCCCGCCGAGCTCCTCCCACCTGCTGTGCTGCTCGGTCGCGGTCGCGACCACGACGTACGAGGCGGCGGCGACGAGCTCGTCCAGCGAGAGCTGGACGGCGACGGCCGCCTGCGCGGCGCGCGGCCCGGACAGGAGCGCGCCCGGGCTCACCCCGGCTGCTGGGTCGGCGTCGCCGCCGGGCGCGAGGGTGACCGCGGGTGGCAACGCGAAGAGGAGGGCTATGAGCAAGGCTCTGGGAGACATAGGGGCAACGATACCATGCTGGCGAGCGGGGCACGCCGGAAGGCCGCGGCGCGGTCGTGCTGGACCCTGTGTCCCGGTCCGACTAGCTAGATCGTCTGGGTCGAGACCGAGGAGCCTGCGATGACGAGCGACGCGTTGACGATCGGCAGACACACGTTCACTTCCCGCCTCTTCGTGGGGACGGGCAAGTACAAGGACCTGGAGGAGACCCGTCGCGCGCTCGAGGCGTCCGGCGCGGAGGTGGTCACGGTGGCCCTCCGCCGCGTGAACCTGAAGGAACGGGGCGAGGGGTCGATGATGTCGCTGCTCCAGCAGGGGCGCGTCACGATCCTGCCGAACACGGCGGGCTGCTATACCGTCGAGGACGCGGTCCGCACCTGCCGGCTCGCGCGCGAGCTCGGGCTGTCGGACCTCGTGAAGCTCGAGGTCATCGGCGATGAACGGACGCTGTTCCCGGACAACGAGGCGACGCTGGAGGCGGCGAAGATCCTGGTCAAGGAGGGCTTCACGGTGCTGCCCTACTGCATGGATGACCCGATCGTCTGCCGGAAGCTGGAGGACATCGGGTGCGCGGCCGTGATGCCCCTGGCCGCGCCGATCGGCAGCGGGCTCGGCATCCGGAACCCGTACAACCTGATGATCATCCGCGAGACGGCGAAGGTGCCGGTGATCGTGGACGCGGGCGTCGGGACGGCGAGCGACGCCGCGGTGGCGATGGAGCTCGGGTGTGATGGGGTGTTGATGAACACGGCCATCGCGGGCGCGCGGGATCCGATCCTGATGGCGCAGGCGATGCGGGACGCGGTGAGGGCCGGGCGAATGGCCTACCTCGCGGGGCGGATGCCGAAGAAGCTCTACGCGACGGCGTCGTCGCCGGAGCACGGCAAGATCGCCGGGCTGTAGGAGCGCGCGGCGGGGGGGTGCGCCGCGGCGGCGGGGCCCCGCGCGCCGCGGGGGCGCGCGGCGCGCTGCGGGGAAGCGCGCCGCGCGGCGTCCCGATGTGCGAAGTCAAACGAACAGCACGCCGGGGTCATGATACGCTCACACCCCTGAGTCAGAATGACACGGAACGCTCATCGCACGGTCGACACCTCTGTCGTGACGCGACGGGGCGCTCCGAGGACGACCGCGGCGACCTGACGGTCCGCTCAGGAGAATATGAGCAAGCCCAACGTCTGCATGGTCGTGAACAACCTCGAGGTCGGCGGGCTCGAGAAGGTGGTGCTGAGCCTCCTCGATCGGCTCGGCGATCAGGGCTTCGATCTCTCGCTGATCTGCCTCGACGGCGAGGGGCGGCTCTTCTCGGAGGTGAAGCTCCCCCGCTCCAAGTGCCTCGTGATCACGAAGGATCTCCGGCCGGTGCTGCCCGGCCTCAAGAGCGATCCCGAGGCGATCCTCTGGATCCGGCGCTTCTTCCACCAGCGCTCCGTGGATATCGTCCACGTCCACAACCGGGCTCCGCTCATCTTCGCCGGCCTCGCGGCGCGCCTGCTCCGGAATCGGCCGCTGGTCGTCTACTCGGAGCACAACCAGATCAACCGGGCGAAGGGGTTCGACCGGCGCAAATTCGGCTACTACGCGTACCTCGCCGACGAGATGGTCGCGGTCTCGCACGACCTGAAGCGCATCCTCGTCGACGACGTGAAGGTCCGCGCGCCGGTCCGGGTCATCCACAACGGTATCGACGGGACGCGCTTCGCACGGGCCCTGACGAGCGGCCAGCAGGGGCGCATCCGCGCGGAGCTCGGCATCGGCGAGCAGGAGTTCGTGTTCGGGTGCGCGGTGGTGCACATCGAGCAGAAGGGGCTCCGCTACCTCATCGAGGCGGCGCCCGAGGTGCTGCGGCGCGCCCCGGAGGCGCGCTTCGTCGTCGCGGGCGACGGCCCGCTCCGGGGGGAGCTCCAGCAGCGCGCCAGGGACGCGGGGCTCGGCGACCGGATGCTGTTCCCCGGGTATCGCTCGGACGTCCCCGAGCTCGTCTCCGCGTTCGACGCCTACGTGCTCCCGTCGCTCTGGGAGGGGCTGCCGCTCGCCCTGCTCGAGGCGCTCGCGCTCGGCAAGCCGATCGTGGCGAGCCGCGTCGGCGGCGTCCCCGAGATCATCGAGCACGGGGTCGACGGGTTCCTCGTCCCGCCGAAGGACCCGGGCGCGCTGGTCGAGCACCTCTCGCGGGTCGCCCGCGACCCGGAGCTCCGCGAGCGCGCGCGCACGCGCGGCCCCGCGAAGTTCGCCGAGCAGTTCAGCCTGGAGGCGATGGTCGACGCGCACGTGCGGCTCTTCGACGAGCTCGTCGCCCGGCGGCGCGGCGGGGAGGCCTCGCCGCGGGCGCAGAGGTCCGGGGGAACGAGCCAGGGACCGGTGGTGAATACGAGGTTGAGCGAGACCGACCGAGCTTGAAACGAGGCCGAGCGAGCCTCAAACAAGCCTGCGCGGGACCCGACGAGAACCCGACGAGAACCCGACGAGACCCGACGAGACCCGACGACGACCCGACGAGAGACCCGACGAGACCCGACGAGACCCGACGACCTAACGAGACCCCTCGAACCAGCGCCGGCACCAAAGCCCCTGTTGCCGGCGCGCTCGCTGCCTCGGATCGACCAGACAGGAGGAGCTCTTGCGGCGGATGCGTGTTTTGCTTATCACGAAGATTTTCCCGAACGCGGTACACCCGGACGAGGCGCCGTACAATCGTCGGCAGTTCGCCGCGCTGTCGCGTTACTGCGACGTCCGGGTGCTCGCGACGATCCCGTGGTTCCCTGGCATCGAGCGGCTCTCGAAGTGGCCTGTCGGCGCCAGCGCGCCGCGCGAGGAGGTCATCGACGGGCTCCCGGTCCGGCACCCGCGCTATCTCTACGTGCCGAGGGTCGCGCCGGCCCTGAACGGCCCGCTGTACGCGGCGTCGATGCTCCCGGAGCTCGTCGGGCGCGGCCCGTCGCCCGACGTGATCGTCGGGGCCTTCGCCTACCCGGACGGCTTCGCCGCCGTGTGCCTCGGCCGGCTGCTCCGGGTGCCGGTCGTCATCAAGGTGCACGGCTCGGACATCGACGTGATCCCGCGCGACGCGCGGCTGCGGCGGCCGCTCAGCTGGGGCCTCACGCGCGCGACCCGGGTGGTGGCGGTCAGCCGCAAGCTCGCGGACGGGGTCGCGGCGCTCGGCGTGCCGCGCGAGCGCATCGACGTCGTCATGAACGGCGTCGACGCGAAGCTGTTCCAGCCGCGCAGCCGCGCCGAGTCGCGCGCGGCGCTCGGCCGGTCGCCTGGCTCGAAGATGTTCGTCTTCGTCGGCCACCTGAACCGGGACAAGGGGGTGCTCGATCTGGTCGAGGCGTTCGAGCGGATCGCGCCGGCGCACCCGGACCTCGAGCTCACGCTCGTGGGCAGCGGCGCCGAGGAGGAGGCGTGCAAGGCCGCCGCCGCCCGGCTGGGCGGCCGGCTGACGGTGACCGGCTACCTGCCGCACGACCAGGTGTCGCTGTGGCTCGGGGCCTCGGACGCCCTCGTGCTCCCGAGCCTGCACGAGGGGACGCCGAACGTCGTGCTGGAGGCGCTCGCCTCGGGGCGCCGCGTGGTGGGGACGAGCGTGGGGGGCATCCCCGACATCCTCCACAGCCCGGAGCTCGGCGAGCTCATCCCGCCGGGGGACAAGGGCGCGCTCGCGGACGCGCTGCTGCGCGCCGCGCGGCACGAGTACGACCCGGCGCGGGTCGCGGAGCTCGCCGGCGGGCGCGACTGGGACGACAGCGCGCGCGCCCTCCACGACACGCTCCTGCGCGCGGTGCGCGGCGCCCGCCGGCCGAGCGCGGGCGGGCAGGACCTCGGCGACGCGCCGTTCAGCGTCCCGGGCCCGAAGGGCGGGGCCGAGAACGGCGCCGCGCGGACGGGCGCTCCCCTGAGCTGACGGCTCGGGAGGGGCGGTGGCGGCGGCTCGCCGGTGGCGGCGGCTCGCCGGTGGCGGCGGGTCACGGCGCGGCGTCCTCTTGACGCTCGCGCGCGTTCATCGGCGAATGGCGCCCGTGCTCCCCGGCATCCGCGCGGCCCTGGGCCCGCTCGTGATCTTCGCCGCCGTCGCGCGGGCGCCTTACCAGTGCGCGAGCGACGTCGATCCGGATCATCGCCAGTACGAGGATCCGAGCGAGGCCCTGTACGGCCTGGCCGAGCGCTTCAAGGCGAACGGCGATCGCCGCGCCCAGGCCGACACGTTGCGCTTCCTCGTCGAGCGGTATCCTTCGAGCCGGTTCGCCCGGATGGCCCGGCAGGACCTCGAGGCGCTCGGCGAGCCGGGCGCTCCGGGAGGGGCGCGCGCCCCGGGCGACGGAGACCGCTGACGCGCCGCGCGTCGGCGCAGGAGGACGGCCATGCTCACCCCGCGGTTGACCCTGATCACCCAGACGGCGGACGTGCCGGAGCCGGCCCTGCTCGCGCGGCTCTCGGCCTTCGGCGCCCTGCCCCCCGAGGCCCGCGCCCGCGTGGCGGTGCAGCTCCGCGACCCCGAGCTCTCCGGCGCGGCGCTCCACGCGCTCGGCCGGCGCCTGCGCGACGCCACCGCCGCGCTCGGCGCCTCGTTCGTCGTCAACGACCGCCTGGATCTCGCGCTGCTGCTGGGCGCGGACGGCGTGCACCTCGGCCGCCGCTCGGTCGCGGTGGCGGACGCGCGCGCCCTGCTCGGCGCCGGCGTCTTCGTCTCGGTTGCCTGCCACGGCGTGGACGAGGTGCTCCGCGCGGCGGAGGCCGGGGCAGACGCGGCCGTGCTGTCGCCGATCTTCGCGACGCCCGGCAAGGGCCCGCCCCTCGGGCTCGCGTCGCTGGGCGAGGCGCGGGCCCGCCTCGCGGCCGCGTCGCGCGGCGTCGCGCTCATCGCCCTCGGCGGCGTGGACGCGGGCTCGGCGCCGGCCTGCCTCGCGGCGGGCGCGGACGGGGTGGCCGCGATCCGCGCCGACTTCAGCGGCGCGCTGCCGGCGCCGCGCTGAGCTGCGCCGCTGCGCCGCCCGCTCGGTGGCGCGCTACCGCGCCCAGAGGTCGGCGAGCGGCAGCTCGATCGCGTCGAACGGCTCGGGCCGCACGACCTCGTCGCCTTCGTACGTGTCGAGCAGCCACCACCGGCCGTCGTCGAGCCGGTACACCTCGAGGGTCTGCGCGACCGGGTTGATCAGCCAGGCGTGGCGGACCCCTTCGCGGCGGTAGATCCGCATCTTCTTACCGCGATCGACGCGCTCGGTGCGCGGGGGAGATCACCTCGCAGACCCAGTCGGGCGCGAGGTCGTAGTGCGCGGGCGCGTCGTCGGGCCCGAGCGCGTCGGGCATGCGCTCGCGGCGCCAGCCGGCGAGATCGGGGACGACCTTGTCGGGCCTCGGCCCGAGGTGGAGCTCGGGCTCCCCGAGGATGACCCAGCCGCCAGGTCCGCCTCTCCCGCGATCGAAGGGGCCCGTGAGGCTTGCGCCCAGGAGCGACGTCGTACGCGTGTGCGGCCGCCCCGGCCGCGGGAACGTGTGCAGCTCCCCGTCGAGGATCTCGGCGACCATCTCCTCCGGCACGGCCTGGAACGCGGCCTCCACCTCGGGGGCGTTGCCCGGGAGCAGCGGGTGCTGTGCGCTCATGCCGCTAGCCTATCACTCCTCCCGCTCGCGCCCCGGCGCCTCAAGGTGGCGACCGAGCTGAGCTTCCCCGCCGACGAGGGGCCGCGCGGCGGACGTCCTCACCTCGCCCAGAGGTCGGCGAGCGGCAGCTCGATCGCGTCGAACGGCTCGGCCCGCACGGCCTCGTCGCCTTCGTGGGTGTCGAGCAGCGACCACCGGCCGTCGTCGAGCCGGTACACCTCGAGCGTCTGCGCGACCGGGTTGATCAGCCAGGCGTGGCGGACCCCTTCGCGGCGGTAGATCCGCATCTTCTTGCCGCGATCGATGCGCTCGGTGCGCGGGGAGATCACCTCGCAGACCCAGTCGGGCGCGAGGTCGTAGTGCGCGGGCGCGTCGTCGGGCCCGAGCGCGTCGGGGATGCGCTCGCGGCGCCAGCCGGCGAGATCGGGGACGACCTTGTCGGGCCTCGGGCCGAGGTGGAGCTCGGGCTCCACGAGGATGACCCAGCCGCCAGGTCCACCTGGATCCAGATCGAACGGACCCCCAAGCCTCACGTTCAAACGCGACGCGGTGCGGGTATGCGGCCGCGCCGGCCGCGGGAATGTGTGCAGCTCCCCGTCGAGGATCTCGGCGACCATCTCTTCCGGCACGGCCTGGAACGCGGTCTCGACCTCGGGCGCGTTGCCTGGAAATAGCGGGTGCTGCGCGCTCATGCATCGAGCGTAGCACCCACCGCACCCGGCGCGCGAAAGCCCCGGCCCCAGCGCCTCCCTCGACGCTGGCAATCCGCCTTGCTACTAGGCCGGGCCATGTCCGAAGCGTCCTCGAAGAAACCGACCGACGGCCCGCACGAGCCCCTGTTCGACAAGGTGGCGACCGAGCTGAACTTCCCCGCCGACGAGGCGAAGATCCTCGCCTTCTGGAAGCAGCACCGCATCTTCGAGAAGACGCTCCGCGCCGAGACCCGCGCCACCGGGCCGTCCAAGGGCACGTTCGTCTTTTACGAGGGCCCGCCGACCGCCAACGGCATGCCGCACAACGGCCACGTGCTCACGCGCGCCGTGAAGGACGTCTTCCCCCGCTACAAGACGATGCGCGGCTACGACGTCCCGCGGAAGGCCGGCTGGGACACCCACGGGCTGCCGGTCGAGGTCGAGGTCGAGAAGGAGCTGCGCATCCACGGCAAGGCCGACATCGAGCGCTACGGCGTCGAGCCGTTCATCTCGCGCTGCATCGACTCGGTCTTCCGGTACACCGAGGCGTGGGAGAGCCTGACCGACAAGATCGGCTTCTGGGTCGACCTCGACAGCGCCTATGTCACTTACCACCGGAGCTACGTCGAGAGCGTCTGGTGGGCGCTCTCGCAGCTGCACAAGAAGGGGCTGCTCTACCGCGGCCACCGCGTCTGCTGGTGGTGGCCGCAGGGGGGGACGGCGCTCAGCGCGGCCGAGGTCGGCTGGAACTACAAGACCGTGGACGACCCGAGCGTGTTCGTGGCGTTCCCGCTCGTGGACGAGCCCGACACCGCGCTCTGCGCCTGGACGACCACCCCGTGGACCTTGCCCTCGAACGGCTACGCCGCCGTGCGGCCCGAGTTCGACTACGTCGTCGTGGACGCGGGGGCGCCCGCGGGCGGGGCGGCGCAGGTGGCGCGGAAGCTCATCGTCGCCGCGGCGCTGCGCGAGGAGCTCGCGAAGAAGTTCAAGCGCGACCTGCCCGTGCTCCGCGAGCTCAAGGGGAGCGAGCTCATCGGGAAGCGGTACCGCCCGCCGTTCGACAGCTACTCGAGGTCGCTCGAGGGCGCCTCCCTGCGGCGGAAGGACGGCAAGGAGGAGCCGCTCTACTGGGTCGTGATCGGCGCCGACTTCGTCACGCTCGACTCCGGCACCGGCGTCGTCCACATCGCGCCCGCGTTCGGCGAGGACGACTTCAACGCCCACAAGCGGCGCGTCGCCGAGCTCGCCGCGCCGGGCGCCGCGGGCGAGGTGCCGATCCTGTGCGCGGTGCGGCCGGACGGCACCTTCGAGCCGGGGCTCACGCCGTTCTCGGGCCTGTGGGTGAAGGACGCCGACCCGCTCATCCTCAAGGACCTCGCGGCCCGCGGGCTGCTCGTCCACGACGAGAAGTACCGCCACGACTACCCGTTCTGCTGGCGCGCCGACGACGATCCGCTGATCCAGCTCGCGCGGCCCGCCTGGTACATCCGGACGCGCGAGAACATCGACAAGGCGATCGCCAACAACCGCGCGATCCACTGGATGCCGCCCCACATCCAGGAGGGGCGCTTCGGCGACTTCCTCGCCAACAACGTCGACTGGGCGCTCTCGCGCGAGCGGTACTGGGGGACGCCGCTCAACGTCTGGATCTGCGCGAACAGCGAGGAGCACCAGCTCGCCCCGGCGTCGGTCGCCGAGATCGAGGCGCTGAACCCGCGCGCCTTCGACCACTTCCACGAGGCGAAGAAGGCCGATCCGAGCCTGAACGACCACCTCATCGTCCACAAGCCGTGGATCGACCGGGTGACGTTCCCGTGTCCGTCGTGCGGCGGCGAGATGCGGCGCGTGACCGAGGTCATCGACGCGTGGTTCGACAGCGGGAGCATGCCGTTCGCGCAGTGGGGCTACCCGCACGCCCCGGGCTCGAAGGAGCTGTTCGATCGCGCGTTCCCGGCGGACTTCATCAGCGAGGCGATCGACCAGACGCGCGGCTGGTTCTACTCGCTCCTGATGGTCTCGACGCTCGTCTTCGACGAGGCGACGCAGGAGAAGCTCGGGCTGTCGCGGGCCCGGAGCTACCCGCACCCGTACAAGACGTGCGTCGTGCTCGGGCACGTCTGCGACCGCGAGGGCAAGAAGGAGAGCAAGTCGAAGGGCAACTACACGCCGCCCGAGGTCATCCTCGAGCGCGTCCGGATGGAGTTCGCGGCGGTGCGGGCCGCCGAAGTGAAGGGGGCCCAGCCGAAGGACGGGGTCGCGCTCATCGCGCGCGAGGACTACGAGGGGCTCGACCTGACGGGCGACGCCGCGAAGGTGCGCATGTACCGCGCCGATCGCGAGGCGCAGCCGATCACCATGGAGCTCCGGCCGCAGAAGGGGATGCCGCGGCGGATCGTCGCGCTCTCCGAGGCCGATCTCGATCGGCTGGGCCTCACGCCCGGGCAGGGGGCGCTCTCGGTGATGCCGAACGACGTGCCGCGGCTCGATCAGGCCGAGCGCGTGACCATCGAGGATCCGTCGACCTCCGCGCCGGGGGCCGACGCGTTCCGGTGGTTCTTCTACGCGTCCTCCCCGCCGTGGACCAACACGCGCCACTCGCTCACGAACGTGCGCGCCCTCCAGAAGGAGTTCGCGGTCAAGCTCCGGAACGTCTACTCGTTCTTCACCATCTACGCGAACATCGACGGCTTCTCGCCCGCGGAGGGGAACCCCGGCGCGGCGGACACGTCGCCCGCGGCGCTCGCGGCGAGCGCCGGCTACCGGCCCGCGAAGGAGCGGTCGCTCCTCGACCGGTGGATCCTCTCGGAGCTCGCGCTCTCGACGCGGGAGGTGACGGCGCACCTCGACGAGTACCGCTTGTACGAGGCCGCGCAGCGGCTGGTCGACCTCGTGGACGCGCTGTCCAACTGGTACGTCCGCCGGAGCCGGGCGCGCTTCTGGGCCGCCACGGCGGCGGACCCGCTCGACGTCGCGCCCGGCGCCGTGCGGGCGGCCCAGGACAAGCGCGACGCGTACTTCACGCTCTACGAGGTGCTCGTCGCGATCGCCAAGCTGAGCGCGCCGTTCACGCCGTTCCTCGCCGAGGCCATGTACCAGAACCTGGTGCGGCGGCCGTGGTCCGCGTCGCAGCCGGAGAGCGTGCACCTCGTGGCCTTCCCGGAGGCGGACCCCGCCGCGGTGGACGAGCCGCTCGCGGTCGAGATGCGCGCGGTGCGCGAGCTCGTCTCGCTCGGGCTGCAGGTGCGCACGGCGAACAAGCTCAAGGTGCGGCAGCCGCTCGCGCGCGCGGACGTCGTGCTGTCGCAGCAGGGGCTCGCGGCGGCGCTCGCCGAGCACGTGCCGCTCATCGCCGAGGAGCTCAACGTGCACGAGGTGCGCTTCCTGAAGCCCGGCGAGGAGGGGAGCGCGGTCCGTTACGTGCTCAAGCCGAACTTCCGCGCGCTCGGGCCGAAGCTCGGCAAGAAGGTGCAGCTCGCGAAGCAGGTCCTCGCGAAGGCCGACGCGTCGGCGCTGCGCGCGGCGCTGGCGACCGAGGGCAAGATCGCGATCGCGCTCGACGGCGAGCAGGTCGAGCTCGGCCCCGAGGAGATCGAGGTCGCCGTGGAGGCGGGCGAGGGGTTCGCGGCGGCCGGCGGCCGCGCGGGGGTCGTGGTGCTGCACACGGCGCTCACGGACGCGCTCCGCGACGAGGGGCTCGGCCGGGAGATCCTCTCGCGCGTGCAGGGGCTGCGCAAGGAGCTCGACCTCGGCTTCACCGAGCGGATCCGGCTCGCGCTCGACGGCAGCGAGCGGGCCCGCAAGGTGGCCGGGGCGGCGCGGGAGATCCTGATGCAGGAGGCGCTCGCGGCCGAGCTCGTGCTCGGGGCGGCGCCCGCGGCGTGGGGGCAGGCCGAGCGGCGCGAGCTCAGCGTCGACGGCGAGGCGCTCGCGATCGCGGTCGCGCGCACGGCGTGAGGGGCGCGTAGACGAGCCCTCGCCATGAGGCAGCCATGATCACCAAGGTCTTCGCCAGGAACTACCGCAGCATCGGCGAGGTGGAGCTGCCGCTCGCGGAGCTCACGACGCTCGTCGGGCCGAACGCCTCAGGGAAGAGCAACATCGTGGACGCGGTGCGCTTCCTCGCCGATTGTCTACGAGCGCCGCTCAGCTTCGCGATGACCATGCATCAGCGGCAGGGGTTCGGCTCGCTCTTGCACCAGGGCGACACGGCGTCGTTGGGGCTGACCGTCGGTGCGGAGGTACATACTCACGGCGGCCTGGGTATCTGGGCCTTCACGCTCCAGCCGGCAGGCGGCGACGGCGGTTTCGAGGTGAAGAGCGAGCGAGCCGCGTGGGTGCAAGGGGGAACACCGGGCACCTGGGCAGCTGAGGAACTGGAGAAATTGCTGCGCCTGGAGGAGGTGCCCGATCTGCAGGCGGCCTTGAGGAGCCAGCACGGCTCCGGTTTCGTTCGGTTCGGAGGACTTCATGTCAGCAAGGTCGGCGACATCCTCGGGCTGCTCTCCCCGCCCACCCATACGGCGCTGGCGCTTCCTCAGGTCTCGGACGAGGCTCTGAGGCCGCTCGCAGACGAGCTCAATCGGGTGGCAATGTACTCGCTGTTTCCGAACGAGCTGCGCCCGCCGCGTGCGCCGAATCCCGAGAAGCCGATGATGGCAAACGGCGAGAACTGGGCCTGGACGCTCTCGTCGCTGGACAAGGAACGCTGGGGTGGCGAGCTTCTTTGTTCTTTGAGCCGCATCGCCGGGGATGTCGACGACTACCGCGTCGTGCGCGCGGGCGGGTACTTGATCCCGGAGTTCCGCCACGGCGTCGACGCGTCGGGCGACGGGCGCTGGCGCGGTGCCGCGCAGGAGTCGGACGGGACGCTGCGCGTGTCGGCGATCCTCACGGCTCTCTTCCAGGAGCCGCCGCTGTCGCTCATCGGCATCGAGGAGCCGGAGCTTGCCGTCCACCCTGGCGCCCTTCCGATCCTCTTCGATTTTCTGAGGGAGGCCTCGCGCCGCAGCCAGATCCTCCTCACGACGCACAGCCCTGACCTTCTGGATCTGCTGCCTGTTGATAGCCTCCGCGTGGTCGAGCGGCGAGGCGGTGCGACCATCGTCTCGCGCGTGGACGAGCGGCAGCGCGAGCTCGTGCGCAAGCGCCTGATGTCCACCAGCGATCTCCTCCACGCGGAAGGCCTCCACCCCGAGGGGATTGATGACGATGGGTAAGGCCTACCTGATCGTGGAGGGGCACGGCGAGGTCGGTGCGGCGAGGAACCTGGTCATTCGGCTCTGGGCCGACCTCGGGCTGCGGCACGCGGTCTGGGGCGCCCCCAAGCGCGGCAAGGCGCTCAACACCCGCGCTGGCGTGCTGCAAGCCTGCGAGCTCCTGCGCAGCGAGCGCGACTGCTCCCTGGCGCTGCTGCTCCGCGATGAGGACGATGGATGCCCGGCCACGGCGGGCCCCGAGACCGCGGCGTGGGTCACGGCCGCGAGCCTGCCGTTTCCTGCCGCCGTGGTGCTGGCACACCGCGAGTTTGAGGCGTGGTTCCTGCCGTGCATCCATCTCATGGCGGGCCGGGAGATCCGCCCCGGCGTGCGCATCGCGGAGGGCACGACGTGCCCGGAGAATCCCGAGAGCATCCGCGACGTGAAGGGGTGGCTCTCGGAGCGCTTCCCGCCGGGCAAAACGTACAAGCCCACGCTCGACCAGCTCCGGCTCACCCAGTGGATCGACTTCGGCGTGCTGCGCGCGTCGCAGGCGAGGTCGTTTCGTACGCTCGAGAACGCGCTGCGGTTCCTCGCCGCGCCCGGCGCTCTCGGGGTGTACCCGCCTCCTCGACCCTAGCGCGCCTCGGCTCACCGCCGCGGTTCCGTGCCGGGCCTTACGATCCTGCGGGCGCGATCGCCCGGCCCTCGCGGGGTGGCGCTCCGCCTGAAGGATCTTGTTGCGGCCATCGCGGACGAGGCGTTCGATGATCCTCGTCGGGTGGGGAGCATCGAAGCGTCTCAGGAAGGTACCGAAGGCCGCCTAGCACCGGCCCGAGAGGGGAGGCGGCTGACCCCGGCGCCCGGGTATCTCCGCGGCATGAACATGCCAGCGCCTACCGGCCCGCTTCCACGCCGGCCGGATGTCCCAGATGCGTGGCTGCCTGTCCCAGATGCGCGGCTGCCTGTCCCAGATGCGCGGCTGCCTGTCCCAGACGCGCGGCTGCCTGTCCCTGCCGAACAGCGCGACGCGCTCCGGGAGCACAACGCCAAGTCCCTGGCCGTCGTGCCTGCGTCCCTGACGCGCGCTCCAGCGTCCCTGGCGCTCCCACCGGCGTCCCTGGAGGGCCGCCCAGCCCGTCCGGCTCATCCCGCAGCGCGAGGGGAGGGCACGCCCTGGAAGAGGGGCTCCGCGCCGCGATGATCACCCACGTCTACGTCAGCAACTACGGCAGCATCGGGCCCGGCATCGAGCTCACGCTCGGCGCGCTGACCGCGCTCGTCGGCCCGCCCGGCGCGGGGAAGGGGTGCCTCCTCGACGCCGTGCGGTTCCTCGCCGAGTGCGCCAACGGGGCGCTCGAGCAGGCGGCGGCCAGCCGCCGCGGCGGCGGCGCGCTGCAGCGCCCCCGCGACAGCGGCGCGGTCACCACCCTCGGCGTCGCCGTCTCCAGGACCGAGGGCCACGGGTTCTGGCTCGTGCAGCTCGCGCCCGGCGACCGGGAGGGCGAGCCGCGCGTGAAGAGCGAGACCGCCGCGTGGTGGCAGCGCAGCGCCCTCACCCGGCTCGTCAAGCCGGGCCTCCGCGACGTCTTCGACGCCGGCAGCGACCCGCCCGAGGTCTCCTTCGACCGGCTGAAGGGCAGCCCGAAGGGGTTCTCGCGCAAGGACAAGGGCCGCAGCGGCACGCTCGCCTACCGCGGCGTCGCCCCCATCGCCGTGAGCGGCGCCAGGCTCGTCCTGCCGCTGCTCTCCGATGGACCGCTCACCCCGATGCGCGACGAGCTGCGCCGCGCGGTCCTCTACTCCCTCGCGCCGCGCCCGCTCCGCTCGCCCCAGAAGATCAGCGCCTCCCGCCGCCTCCGCGCGAGCGGCGAGAACTGGGGCTCCGTCCTCCGCGCGCTCGAGAAGGAGCGCTGGAGCGAGCAGTTCCTCGCCAGCCTGTCCCAGGTGCTCGGCGACGTCGACGGCGCCCGCGCGCTCTCGTCCGGCGGGTTCCTCGTCCCGGAGCTGCGCCACGGCGTCGACGACGGCGGCCGCGAGCGCTGGCGCGCGGCCACGGACGAGCCGGACGCGACGCTCCGGCTCGCGGCCATGGTCACCGCGCTCTCGCAGGAGCCGCCGCTCGTGCTCGCCGGCTTCGAGCACCCCGACGCGGGCGTCGATCGCGGCGCGCTGCCGGCGCTCGTCGAGTACCTGCGCGGCGCCTCCGCCCAGCGCCACCTCCTGCTCACGACCGAGAGCCCCGCGCTCCTCGACCTCCTGCCGCGCGAGTCCGTCTACTCGGTGGCGCTCCGCGACGGCTCGACCACCGCGTCGCCCATCGGCGAGCCCGAGCGGCGGGCGCTCCGCGAGCAGCTCGTCGCCGCCGAGGGCCAGCGCGCCCGGGATGCGCGCTCCGATCGGCCCCCGCGTGGCCCCTGAGCCGCGACTACCCCGCGAGCCGCTCCCTCTCCGGCGCGAGCGGCGACGCGTCGTACCGCGCGAGGAGGTCCTCCGGGTCGCGGTAGAGCGCCGCGCACCCCGCCTCGACGAGCTCCATCTCGGGGAAGCCTCCGCAGCGCAGCCCCACCGCCAGGATGCCGAGCTTGGCCGCGGCCTCGGCGCCGGACGGCGTGTCGACGACCAGCACCACCTCGCGCGGATCGACGCTGCCCAGCCGGTCGAGCGCCGCCTCGAGGACGTCGGGATGCGGCTTCCACCTCCCCGCGTCGTCCGCCGACACCGCCCACGAGACGAGGTCGCCCACCCCGGCGCGCGCGAGGCTCGCGTCGAGCGCGCCGCGCGACATCGACGCGGCGGCGACGATCCGGCGCCCGTCGCGCGCGACGCGCTCGAAGAGCTCGCGCACGCCCGGGAAGACGCGCGCCCCGGGGAGGAGCTCGCGCGCGTAGATCTCGTCGTGGAGCGCCGCGATCCCGGCGCCGATCCAGCCGATCTCCTCGGGCGAAAGGAACACCGGCAAGAGCCGGTCCGCGCCCTCGCCGACGTGGCGCCTGAGCTTCTCCCGCGCGACCTCGCGGCCGAACCGCGCGAAGGCCCGCTGCCAGGCGGCCGCATGCAGATCGACGGCGTCGAGGACCGTGCCGTCGACACCGAAAATGACGGCGCTGACGCTGGCCATGGCGCGACACGTGGCGCAGGGCCGGACGCACCGCCATCGGAGGGCTCCCGACGGCGCGCGGGCGCGAGCTGCGCCCCGCCGAAGGCGCGATAGACTGGGTCGAGGAGGGCGAGCGGGCAGGGCGATGCGATCCATGAACGGCCGGCTTCCGGCACTCTCGGTCTTCCTCGGCGCGCTCCTCGGCCCGGCCAGCTCCGCCGCGCAGGACGGGCCCGCGCTGATCGTGGTCGATCGGGACGACGACGACGCCGACGGCGTGCCCGACGCCGAGCAGGGCCGCGTGCCGCCCTCCCCGGAGCTCCTCGCGCTGCGCGCGCCGCGCGGCGCGAGCCAGGCGCCCGCGGCGATCCCGGACGGCCTGCGGCTGCTCGTCGACGGCAGCCCCGTCCAGCCGGGGAGCGCGATCCCCGCGGGCGCCCGCCGCGTCGAGCTCCAGGCGGTCCGGGCGGGCCGGAGCGAGATCGCCCTCTTCGGCAGGACGCTGCCGATCAGCGCGTTCGAGGTCCGCGCCATCGACGGCGCCGGGACGCGCATCGACATGGCGCGCTCCCACGCCTCGCTCCAGCGCACGCCCCCGGACCGGCTCGGCGACGATCCGTTCGGGAACCTCGACGATCCCGACGCGATCCGGCTGCTCGTCATCGGCGCGGCCGAGGACCTGCCGCTCACCGTCGACGTCCACTCCGCGGCGCCGTCCGGCCGGGCGATCGATCGCTTGCCCAGCGTGCCGCTCGGCCACGTCGCGTGCCCCCCGGACGTCCCGGCGGGCCTCGTGTGCGGCTCGACGCGCCCCCTCCGGGTCGTGGCCGACGACATCGATCGCAACCACCCGATGATCGCCGATCGCTCCGTGAAGGGCGAGGTCGGCGGCGCGCTCGTCGTCGCCCTGCCCGACGGGCCGAAGCTCCAGATGATCCGCATCGCCGGCCCGCGCGCCTCGCCGCTCGGGCCCCTCGGGCGCACGCGCGCGCGCCTGCGCATCTTCATGGTGCGGCCGCGCGCGGGCGGGCCGCCGCCGATGGGCGGCGACGACTCGGGCGCGCTCGCGATCGCGCGCGCGGAGGTCGAGCGCGCGAACGCCCTCTGGGGCGCGTGCGGCGTGAGCTTCGGCCCGCCGGAGGAGCTCGACATCAGCTTCGTCGACCCGCCGCGCCCGCACCTGCTCGCGATCGGCTGCGACCACGGCCTGCCGGCGAGCGGCGGCGCGATCCGGGTGCGCGTCGACGGCCGCGAGGTGACCGCGGCGATCCGGCCCCGCATGCGCCCCGACGCCGCGGCCCGCGCCGTCGCCGCGGCGATCGGCGCCGCGGGCTTCTCGGTGCGCCTGTCGGACAACCCGGCCATCGGCGCGGGCGCGTTCGGGACCACCGACGTGCTCGTGCGGCGCCCGGGCGGCGCGCCCGCGGCGATCGAGCCGCCGGCGTCGGGCGCGCTGAGCACCGACCCGACGCTCACGGCGTGCATCGGCGCCGTGGAGCTCGAGGACGGCCTGCAGCACTTCAGCGACACGGACGCCATCGCCGGCACCGTCGAGGAGCGCGCGCTGATCAAGGCGTTCGACGACGGGGACCCCGCGACCATCGACGTCGTGATGGTCCCGAGCTTCGCCGGCGGCGGCCGCATCGGCGAGTCGTTCATCTTCGCCGACGGCGGGGCGATCCGGAACACGATCATCGAGGACCGCGCCGGCCTGCGGGCCGATCGCGCCTCGTTCGCGCTGTCGCACGAGCTCGGCCACGTGCTGCTCGACGAGCCGGGGCACCCCGACGATTTCGGGGTCGACACCCCGACGCGCCTGATGGACGCCGACGCGGCCAACTCGTCCGCGTACGGGCCGCGCCGCCTCACGGTGGACGAGTGCGTGCGCGCGATCCGGCAGAGCGGCGCGTCGGAGCCGCGCCTGGGTCGACAAAGCGGCGCGTCGGAGCCGCGCCTGGGCCGCCAGAGCGGCGCGTCGGAGCCGCGCCTGGGTCGACAAAGCGGCGCGTCGGAGCCGCGCCTGGGTCGACAAAGCGGCGCGTCGGAGCCGCGCCTGGGTCGACAAAGCGGCGCGTCGGAGCCGCGCCTGGGTCGACAAAGCGGCGCGTCGGAGCCGCGCCTGGGTCGACAAAGCGGCGCGTCGGAGCCGCGCCTGGGTCGACAAAGCGGCGCGTCGGAGCCGCGCCTGGGTCGACAAAGCGGCGCGTCGGAGCCGCGCCTGGGTCGACAAAGCGGCGCGTCGGAGCCGCGCCTGGGTCGACAAAGCGGCGCGTCGGAGCCGCGCCTGGGTCGACAAAGCGGCGCGTCGGAGCCGCGCCTGGGTCGACAAAGCGGCGCGTCGGAGCCGCGCCTGGGTCGACAAAGCGGCGCGTCGGAGCCGCGCCTGGGTCGACAAAGCGGCGCGTCGGAGCCGCGCCTGGGCCGCCAGAGCGGGGCGTCGGAGCCGCGCCTGGGCAAACAGAGCGGCGCGTCGGAGCCGCGCCTGGGTCGACAAAGCGGCGCGTCGGAGCCGCGCCTGGGTAAACAGAGCGGGGCGTCGGAGCCGCGCCCGGGCGGACAGAGCCGCGCGGCCGATCCGCGCCTGGGCGAGCCCCCGCCGCGCGGCGCGAAGGTCGATCCGGCGGGGGCCGCGGCGGCGAGCCCCCCCGGCGCGCCCGGGTTCCGGCCGAGCGGCCCGGTGCCCCTGCTCGCGCCGTGGCCGCTCGCCCCGCTCGGTCGAGAGAGGTGAAAGGCCGCTTCCCGCTGTGCTAGGAGCGGGCCCATGCGGGTCTCCCAGCGGAGCGGCCTCTTCAGCGGCGTCGCGGCCCTCGCGTGCGCCACCGTCCTGCTCGAGATCTCGCTCATGCGGATCTGCGCGGCGCTGTTCGGCGAGCCCCACGCGTTCGTCGCGCTCGCGCTGCCGCTCCTCGGCGCCGGCGCGGGCGGCGCGGCGCTCACCCTCGCCCCGTCGCTCGTCCGCCCGCCCGCGCTCTTCGCCCGCATGGCGACCCTGTCGTCGCTCGCGTCGGGCGCCACGCTCGCGGCGGTCATCCTGCTCTCGCAGCGCGGGCCGGCGCCCGGGGCGCTCCCGTGGATCGCGCTGCTCTACGCCGCGTCCACCGTCCCGTTCGCGCTCGCCGGCCTCGCGCTCGCCGCCGCGATCCGGCACGTCGCGTCCGAGATGCCCCGCCTCTACCTGCTCGACCTCGTCGGCGGCGCCCTCGGCGGGCTCGCGGCCGCCGCCGCGCTCCGCGCCGGCGCGCCGCGCGCCGCGCTCGCGGCGGCGATCTTCTTCGCGGTGGCGGGCGTCTTCTTCTACCTCGCGGCGCGCGGGCAGGGCGGCGAGCAGCGGGCGCCCGGCGGCCTCGTCGCCACGTTCGTGCTCGGCGGCTTCGTGCTCCTCGCCGGCGATCTCGGCGCCCCGTGGCTCCGGCTCGCCGGCCTCCGCCGGGGCGCGGCCGACCGCACCGAGCACGAGGCCTGGAGCGCGCGCTCGCTGATCACGGTCGACAAGCCGCGGGCCGGCGCGGCGATGATGCGGATCGGCAGCGCCGCGCAGAGCCCGATCGTCGACGCGAAGACGCCGCCCCCGGCCCAGCCCGAGGACATGGCCTACGCGCTCCACAAGGACCAGGGGCCGGCGCTCGTCGTCGGCGCCGGGGGCGGGCGCGACGTGCGCGCCGCGCTCAAGGCCGGGCTGAAGGACGTCTACGCCGTCGAGGGCGACCGCGGCGTCCTCGAGGTGATGCGCGGCCGGTACGCCGCCTACAACGGCAACCTGTTCGACAAGCCCGAGGTCCACCTCGTCGTGGGCGACGGGCGGAGCTTCGCCCGGCGCACGCCGCTGCTCTTCCGGAACATCGTGATCCCGTCGCCGGAGACCGCCGAGGCGTCGTCGACCGGCGCGCTCGCGCTGTCCGAGAGCCGGCTCCACACGGTCGAGGGCGTCGGGGACTTCCTCTCGCGCCTCCCGCCCGAGGGCACGCTGGTCCTGAGCCGCGCCGA
Source organism: Sorangium cellulosum So0157-2 (assembly GCF_000418325.1). Taxonomy (GTDB): domain Bacteria; phylum Myxococcota_A; class Polyangia; order Polyangiales; family Polyangiaceae; genus Sorangium; species Sorangium cellulosum_D. Next base: position 7,360,654 of record NC_021658.1, on the reverse strand, counting down.
CGTCGACTTCGACCGCCTGCTCTCGCTCGCGACCGCGGCGCTGCGCCGCGCGGGCGCGGCCGAGCCCAAGGACCACCTCTTCGCGTGCAGCGCCGCGCAGCGGACCGCGCTCCTCGCGCGGCGCACGCCGCTCGCGCGCGAGGACGTCGAGGCGCTGCGCCGCCACTGCCGCCGGCACAAGTTCTCGGAGGCGTTCGCCCCCGACCGGCCGCAGACGCCGATCCGCGCGTCGATCGTCGCCTCGGGGGGCGGCCGCGCGCCCGACGCGGCGGTCGACCTGGCGCCGCCCACCGACGACCGGCCGTTCTTCTCGTACGCCGTCCCGGCGCGCCGCCTCCCCGCCGTGCTCGGCGACCTCGGGGCCCTGCGCGCCGAGCAGGCGGGCCTGTTCGCGCTCGCCGCGCTGCTCGCCGCGAGCGCGGGCCTGTTCGCGCTCGCCGCGCTGCTCCCCGCGCTGACCGCGCGCGCCGGCCGCCTCCTCCGCGGCGCCGCGGCGCCCGACGCCGCGCCCCCGCCGCGGCCGGCCCGCGCGCTCTTCTACTTCGCCGCGATCGGCGCGGGCTTCGCGCTCGTCGAGCTCGCCGTCTTCCGGCACGGGCTCCTCCTGCTCGACCTGCCCGCGCACGAGCTCCCGGTCGTCCTCGTCATCCTCCTCGTCTCGGCCGGCGTGGGCGGCCTGCTCACCGCCCGCGTGGCGCCGGACGCCGCGACGTGGACCTCCGCGCGCGTCGCCGAGGCGCTCGTCGTCGCCGCGGCGCTCGCCGCGGCGGGGCTCGTCCCGCTCGCGCGGTGGAGCCTCGGGCTCGCGGCCTTCCCGCGCGCGCTCCTCGCCGTCGCGCTCCTCGTGCCGTTCGGCCTGCTCGCGGGCTCGCTCGCGCCGCTCGGGGTCAAGCTCGTCGCCTCGATCGCGCCGGCGCTGCTCCCCTGGTGCTGGTCGCTCGGCGCCCTCGCCGGCGCGATCGCGATGGCCCTCGGCGCCCTGTGCGCGATGAACCTCGGCTACAGCGCCCTGCTGCTCGGCGCGGGCCTCGCGTACCTCCTCGCCGCGGCGGCCGTGCCGCCCGCGGCGGCCGGGGCGATCGCCGAGGGCGACGGCGCGCCGGCGCCCGAGGGCGCCGATCCCGCCGGCGCGTCGCCGGCGCGGGGCGCCGCGGGGGCGCAGCCCGACGTGCCCGAGGCCGCGCCGGTCGGCTGAGCGCGCGGCGCGCCCGGCCTCACCGCCGCGCGGCCAGGAGCACGTGCGCGAGCAGGCCCGCGATGTTGAACGCGTCGTCGCCGCCGCGGTGGTGCGTGCCCGCGAGCGGCAGGCCCGCGCGCTCCAGGGCCTCGGCCATCCCGATCTCGCGAGAGAGCGCGTGCGTCACCGCGAACAGGCTCTTCACGTTGAGGTGGCTCGGGCCGAACGGGTAGGGCACGCCCCGCGCCTGGCACTGCCGCTCGAACATGCGCCGGTCGTAGTCGCCGTAGCTCGCCCAGAGGCGATCCTGCGCCTTGAGCTCGCCCCGCAGGGTCGCGCACGCCTCCTTGAACGACACGCCCGCGTCGACGTCGGCCTGCGTCAGCGTCGTCAGCGCCGTGCAGAACGGGCTCACGCGCGAGCGCTCGGGGCGCACCAGGAGGGAGCGCCGGTCGCGCCGCCGGCCCGACGCGACCTCCAGCGTGCACACGCCGATCTCGATGATCTCGTTCTCCTCGCCCTCCGGCGGGCTGCCCTCCCAGCAGGTCGATTCGACGTCGATCACGAGGATGAGATCAAGACGCTTCGCCATTCGTTGTCGCCCCTACATGTAATGATGAGTACGCGCCGAGCGTAACGGCGATCGGGACACAAATTCATTCGGGATTTCCCCGACAGGTCGAAAACGCCTCGGGCGGTCGGCTGTGTCCGGGCAAAAACTTAGTAGATACGGGACATAAGACGGCGGGGCCAAATCCAGGGTTGGTCGTTTCGGTGCCCAATCTCCTTGCTCGGAGGGCCTGGTCCATGGACACTCGTCAGGTAATTTCTGACGAGGTTCTTCACGTGGCTCCTGGTTCCCCGCTCCGTCGTTCCTTCGGTCCAGCCCGGGACAGGTCCGCCTTCGCTGAGGCGCTCCCCGAACCCGGCGGCGACGGCCTCGGCCCCGCCGCGGAGCGACGGCTGCCTCCTCGTTCCGGGATCGTCCGCCACGCGGGCCGCGACCGGGGGGCGGCGAGCGCGCCCTCCGCGGTGCGCGGCGGGGCGGCGGCGGGGCTCCCGCCAGGTGGGACCGCGGCGGTCGACCCGCTCGTCGGCCGTACAGAGCACGGACTGCACATCGAGCGGCTCATCGCCGAGGGGGGGATGGGCGCGGTGTACGCGGCCCGCCGCGTCGCGACGGGGGAGCGGGTCGCGCTCAAGGTGCTCCGGCGCGTGCACGCGGGGGACTCGGGCATCGAGAGCCGGTTCGCCCGCGAGGTCCAGCTCGCCCGCCGCATCGACCACCCGAACGTCTGCCCTGTGCTCGGCGAGGGGCGCCTCGAGGACGGGCGCCCGTTCTTCCTGATGCCGCTCTTCGACGGCATCACCCTGAGCGAGGAGGTGCGGCGGAACGGCCCCCTGCCGCTCGATCGCGCGCTGGCCGTCGCCGACCAGATCCTCGCCGGCCTCGCGGCCATGCACGCGGCGAAGGTGGTCCACCGCGACCTCCAGCCGGGCAACATCCTGCTCGTCCCCGCGGCGCCGGGCGCCGGGGCGCCGGGAGACGGAGCGCCGACGGTCAAGCTCATCGATCTCGGCTTCGCGCACGAGCCCGGGGTCGACAAGGGCGACGGGGTGACGCCCGACAGCCCCGGGTCGCTCGTGGGCACCCTGCTGTTCATGTCGCCGGAGCAGGCGATGCGCAGCCGCGCCATCACCGAGCGGAGCGACCTGTTCGCCGCCGCGCTGCTCATCTACTACGCCCTCTCGGGCAAGCTCCCCTTCCGCGGCCGGGGCGATCTCGACGTGCTCGTCGCGATCGTGCGCTCCGCGCCCGTGCCCCTCCGGCGGGAGCGCCGGGATGTCCCGCGCGTGCTCGACGAGGTGCTCGCCCGCGCCCTGTCCAAGCACCCGGACCACCGCTTCGCCGGCGCGTCGGCGATGCGCGACGCGCTCGCCGCGGTCCGGGCGTAGCCCCGCGCGCGGCGCGCCCGCGGTCCCTTCCAGCGCCGGCCCGCTCCTTGCCACGACGGGGCCGCCTGCACCGCGCCACGCAGCACCGGGATACGGGCTGTGCACGCGCTGCTCAAGGGCGGCGACGCGGCGCGGTGAGCTTCACGCGAGGGGAACCCCATGGACGCACTCGATCTCTTGGAGCAGCAGCATCTCGAACTCAGCGCCCTGATGGCGCGCATCGCCGCCGAGCCCAGCCCGGGCCTCAGGACATCGATGGTCGCGCAGCTCTCCCGGATGATCGACGCGCACGTACGCATCGAGGAGACGTACCTCTACCCGGTGTGTGCCGAGCGGATGGCCGGCGATCGGAAGCCGCTCCACGACGCGTACGAGAAGCACGGCCTCGCGCGCTTCGCGGCGGACAACCTGCTGCGCACGCGGGTGACCGATGTGCGCTTCGAGGCGCGGCTCCGGCTGCTGCGGGACGTTTTCGCCCACCACGCCGACGAGGAGGAGGGCATCCTCTTCCCGAAGGCGAAGCGGGGGCTCACGGACGAGCAGCTCGACGTGATCGGCAGCGATCTGGAGCGCGCGTACGAGGTGCTGCTGCGCGTGGGGGTGTCGGCGGGCGCGCCGCTCGTGCGGTCGCAGCGCGGGTGGCCGAGGCGGGGGGCCCACACCGTGCGCGCGGCGCGGCCGGTGTCGCGGCGCCGCGGGGAGGGGCAGCGCGCCCGGGGGTGTTGACCGAGCGCGACGCGCACCCCCGACGAGGGCCTGCGGCCGTGAGGGTCGGTGACGGCTGGGCGAGGGCTAGTTCCGCGCGTCAGAACTCCCGCCAGGGATCTGCCTCGCGAGCGACAGAGAAATAAACGCCAAGGCGCCAAGGCGCAAAACTACAAATCTTTTTTGCGTCTTTGCGTCTTGGCGCCTTGGCGTTGAACTCTCTCTCCGGATCCCTGGCCGGACTTCGGGCGGGCGGAGCTAGACCGGCACGGGGCCGCCGAAGGCGCCGAGGAAGCGGGCGACCCAGACGGCGACCATCAGGATCGCCAGCGCGACGCCGAGGCGCGTGACCCACGCCCCCTGCACCGACTCGGTCGCGGCGATGCGGCCGTCCTTCACGTAGACCGCGGCGTTGTACGCGATCGCGGCGAGCACGAGCGGCGCCATGATCGGGGAGAGCGGGTGCAGCCGCAGCGCCTCGGACACGTGGCCGTGCGCGAGCGCGAGGGTCGCGCGCGTGAGCCCGCAGCCAGGGCACGGGTGGCGGGTGACGATCGCGAACGGACACAGCGGGACGCCGCACGCGACCAGGAGCCCGAGCAACACCGCGATCGCGCCGAGGCGCGCGGCGCGGCCGCGCGGGTGCGCGGCGCTCCAGGCGGACGAGGCCGATGGAGCGGGCGAGCGGGCTTCGGTCGGGCTGGACAGCGACAACGGCAGGAGGATAGCGCGAGCTAGGCGGCGTTCGGATCCCAGACCTCGTTGAGGTCCTTCGCCAGGGCGTAGAGCGGGAGGAAGATGTAGAGCACGATGCCCTCGGCCTGCGGGTTGCGCGAGCCGGCCATCTGCTTGGCCTTGGTCACCTGCTCCGGCACCTTCACCCAGAGGAAGTAGTAGTTGAGCAGCGGGACGAAGACGTACCAGGGCTTGAACTCGGGATCCTTGGTCGTCTGCTGCAGCTCGTTCAGCATCGCCCAGAGCTGCCAGATCGCGTACACGAAGCAGACCATCCCGATCACGCACACGGTGACGGGGTTGCGCGTCTCGCCCCGCGCGCCCGGGGTCATCGACCCGCTGCCGGCATACACGCCCAGGTTGCTGGGCTGCTGGCCGTACTGACCAGGCGCCGACAGCTGACCGCCGGCCGGCGACGATCCGCCGTAACCGCCCGGATCGCTCACGCCCTGGGGGCTCCCGTAGGCCCCGCCAGCCGGGGAGCCGTAGCTGCCCGCGCCCGGCGGGCTGCCATAGCCGCCGCCAGGAGGGCTGCCGTAGCCGCCCGCCGGAGAGCCGCCGTAGCCGCCGCCGGGAGGGGCGCCGTAGCCGCCGCCGGCCATCGGATCCTGGCCCGGAGGCGGACCGTATCCGCTGGCGCTGTGCTGCGGAGGCTGGCCGTAGCCGGGCGGCTGACCGTACCCGCCGCCGGGCGGCTGACCGTACCCGCCGCCGGGCGGCTGACCGTACCCGCCGCCGGGCGGCTGACCGTACCCGCCGCCGGGCGGCTGACCGTACCCGCCGCCGGGCGGCTGACCGTACCCGCCGCCGGGCGGCTGACCGTACCCGCCGCCGGGCGGCTGGCCGTAACCGGGAGGGGCGCCGCCGAGGCCGCCCATCGGGTCCTGGCCCGGAGGCGCGCCGAACGGGCTGCCGCCCGCCTGCGGAGGCTGACCGTAGCTGCCGCCGGGCGGGGGGAACGCGCCGGCCGGCGTGCCGCCAGCGCCGCCAGGCGGCTGCGGCGCGCCCGGGGTGTACCCGGGCAGCTGGTCGATCGCCATCGTGCCGCCGAGCGGGTTCACGCCCTGGTTGGGCGGCTGGCCGTACGGCGAATACCCGCCCGACGGGCTCGCAGCCGCGCCGCCGAAGGCCGGGCCGGAGGGCTGCTGTCCCGCGGGGGGCGATCCGTAGCCCATCCCGGGCGGAGGCGGCGCAGGGGGAGGGCCGGCAGACGCGCCGAGCCCGGCCGGCGGGACGCCGACCACCGTGCCGGCGAGACCCTGCGGCGTGCTCGGGATGCCGGCGGGCATGCCCGGCGGCGCGCCGGCCGGAGGCGCCGGCGGCGGAGGCGCCCCCGGAGCGCGCGGGCCCGCCGCGCCCGCCCCAGACGACGGCTGGCTCATCAGCATGGTGCCCTTGAACTTCGGCGCGGCCGCCCCCTTGAGGTTGAAGCCGCACTTCGTGCACGTGGACGCCGTTTCCGAGTTTTGCGTCCCACAATTCGGACAGAACACGCACCACCTCCGGAGGGGGGTTCGCTGCTACCGATGCCCGCGCCCTGCGCGCGTCGTAATGGGCGCGAAGGGTAGTTGAAGCGCGTTCCGGTTCTCAAGTGAAAGACGAAGAACGCTGCGGGCTTCGCCCGAGGCTACGCGTTCTCCGCCAGAAAACCCAGGGCGTTCTCTCCGCGAGGGAGCGCGTTTCTTGCGAGGCGCGAGGCACGCGGCGCGAGGCGCGCGTTCCCGCTCACCGCGCGCTCCCGCTCGCCGCGCGCTCCCGCTCACCATCGGGGCGCGCTCTCCGCCGATGTGACGACGTCGCGAACGCCGCCTGGGCCGCGGTCCGGGTGGGCCGGCCGGCGCGAGGCGTCGCCCAGGTTTCTGGGCAACGAGAGGGTTTCCGTGGTTCGCTGGAGGTTTCCCCCCGGCGCGCCTTGACAGTGACCACCGTCGCTCACTAGCGTGCCGGCGCCTCGGGACGGCTCCGTACGACGGACAACCGAATGCCCGGCCGCCGGTGCGCGGGGCTGTCCGCCTCCGGCAGGCGCCTCTACTCCGGAGGCGCACGAGGGTGCGCCCGGGTTCTCCGGGCCGACCCTCGTTGGAAGGGACCCGCCACGGGGGTCCCGACTGCATGTCGAAGCGGGCACGCCGCGAGCGCGGCGCGCCCAGGGAGCCAGCGGACCGTGCCAACAGCCGACATGACCGACAAATTTGCTCTGAGCCCCGACCGGCAAACCGAGTTCGAGAAGATCCTCGCGCGCTACCCGAACCGCCAGGCCGCGTGCATCCCGGTGCTCCACCTCTGCCAGAGCCAGGAGGGGTGGGTCTCCGAACGGGTGCTGCGCTGGGTCGCCGAGCAGCTCGGCCTCCCCACGGCGCACGTCCAGGGGGTCGCGACCTTCTACACCCTCTTCAACAAGCAGCCCGTGGGCAAGCACCAGGTCTGGGTCTGCCGGACGCTGAGCTGCGCGCTGAACGGCGCGGACGCCGTGCTGCACCACTGCGAGAAGCGCCTCGGGATCCACGCGGGCGAGACCACGCAGGACGGGAAGGTCACGCTGCGCACCGCAGAGTGCCTCGCCTCGTGCGGCACGGCCCCGATGATGCAGGTCGATCGCGACTACCACGAGGGCCTCACGCTCGAGAAGGTGGACGCGATCCTCGATCGGTTGACGAGGTGACGAGATGCTCCGGCTGACGCGCTATCTGACGAAGAACTACGACACGCCCGACGGCCACAAGCTCTCGGTGTACGAGAAGGGCGGCGGCTACCAGCAGGCGAAGCGCGCCCTCGGGATGACGCGCGAGGCGCTCGTCGAGGAGATGAAGGCGGCCAACATCCGCGGCCGCGGCGGCGCCGGCTTCGCCATGGGCGTGAAGTGGAGCTTCATGCCGTGGCCCCCGAAGCCCGAGCGGCCGCACTACCTCGTCATCAACGCCGACGAGGGCGAGCCCGGCACCTTCAAGGACCGCACGCTGATGGAGAAGAACCCGCACTCCGTCGTCGAGGGGTGCATCATCGGCTGCTTCGGCATCGGCGCCCACGCCGCGTACATCTACGTGCGCGACGAGCTCCACCTGTCGAAGGCGCGGCTCTGGGGCGCCATCGAGGAGGCGCGCGCCAAGGGCTACCTCGGCAAGCGGCCGTTCGGGATCGACTACCCCGTCGAGGTCTACGTCCACACGGGCGCCGGCGCGTACATCTGCGGCGAGGAGACGTCGCTCCTCAACTCGCTCGAGGGCAAGCGCGGCGAGCCGCGGCTCAAGCCGCCGTTCCCCGCCCAGTTCGGCGCGTTCGGGATGCCGACGACCGTGAACAACCTGGAGACGATCGCCGCGGTCCCCACGGCGCTCGAGCTCGGGGGCGACAACTTCTCGAAGCTCTCCGCGCTGCACAACCTGAAGGACGGCGGCTGCCGGCTCTTCGGCGTGAGCGGCCACGTCAACAACCCCGGCATCTTCGAGGCGTGCGTCGGCCTCACCCTCCGCGAGCTCATCTACGACCTCGGCGGCGGCGTGAAGCACGGGAAGCTGCTCGGGGTCATCCCGGGCGGCTCGTCGTGCCCCATCCTGCGCGCCGACGAGGTCGTGAACGCGCCGAACGAGAAGTCGCCGCTCCACCCGTGGCACGGCCAGAGCGTGCTCGACGTGCCGCTCGGCGTGGACACGTTCCGCACGCTCGGGACGATGCTCGGGACCTGCTGCGCCATCGTCCTCAGCGACAAGGCGTGCCCGGTCCTCGCGATGCACAACCTGATGCGCTTCTACCGCCACGAGTCGTGCGGCCAGTGCACGCCGTGCCGCGAGGGCAGCGCGTGGATCCACCGGATCCTCGATCGCATCGTGCACGGCGAGGGGACGATCGAGGAGCTCGATCGGCTGCACGAGATCGCCGACAACATCATGGGCAACACCATCTGCGCCTTCGGCGAGGGCACGGCGATGCCCGCGCTCGGGTTCCTGCGCAAATTCCGCAAGGAGTTCGAGGCGTACATTCAGACCAAGGGCCGGTCGTCGACAGGGGTGCTCTCGCCGTGAAAATCTTCGAATTCGCCTACTTCGGGCTGGCGTCGCTGCTCGTCCTCCTCGGGGGCCTCGCCACGGTCGCGGCCCGGAACCCGATCCGCGGCGCGATGGGCCTGCTCACGTCGATCGTCGGCATCGCGGGGCTCTACCTGATGCTCTCCGCGGAGTTCCTCGCGGCGATCCAGATCCTCGTCTACGCGGGCGCGGTCGTCATCCTCTTCCTCTTCGTGATCATGCTCCTCGGCCCGTCGGCGACGTCGCCGCGCGACGCGCGCACCGCGGTGCCGCGCTACGTGGGCGCCGGCGTCCTCGCGGCGAGCAGCATCGGCGCGCTCGCCCTCGTCGCCAGCGCCGCGAAGCCCGGCGCGCGGGTCGTCCCGGAGGCCCCCGAGGCGCTCGGGACGATCGAGGCGCTCGGGCACGAGCTCTTCACGAAGGGGATCGTGCCGTTCGAGCTCTCGGGCGCGCTGCTCCTCGTCGCCGTGATCGGCGCCGTCGCCGTCGCCCGCGGCAAGCAGGTCGACCCCACGCTGCTGCCGGCCGGGGCCGCCTCACCGGACGGAAACGACCAGGTCCCGGTGCGCGACGCGGCGAAGCCGGACCCGCAGCCGGGCGCCCTCACGGGCCACTTCACCCTGTCGACGAAGGAGCCGAAGTCATGATCTCCGTCCCCATCGAGTACTACCTCGTTGTCGCGGCGGTGCTGTTCGTGATCGGGTCGGTGGGCTTCCTGCTGCGCAGGAACCTGCTGGTCCTCCTGATGAGCATCGAGCTGATGCTCAACGCCGTGAACCTCACGCTCGTCGCGTACAACCGGGTGCACCCGCAGGATCACGCCGGGCAGATCTTCACTTTCTTCGTCATCGCCATCGCGGCGGCGGAAGCCGCCGTGGGTCTCGCGATCGTGCTCGCGTTCTACCGCATCCGGAAGACGATGCGCTCGGACGACGCCGATCTCCTGAGGAGTTAGCGTGGAAGCCCTGAGAGTCTTATTCCCCGCGTCCGAGTTCGCGCTGCTCGCGGTGGTGCTCGGCCTGCCGGCGCTCGGCGCGTTCGTGAACGGCCTCTTCGGCAAGCGGCTCGGCAAGGACGCGGTCCGGCTGATGGCGCTCGCCGCGCTCGGCGGCGCCTTCCTGGCGGCCGTGACGACGTTCCTGATGCTCCCGCACGAGGGCGGCAAGCTCACCTGGACGGCCTGGCGCTGGTTCTCGATCAGCGGCCGGATGGGCCAGTCGATCCCGATCGACGTCGCCTTCAGCGTCGACGGCCTGAGCGGGACGATGATCCTCGTCGTCACCGGCGTCGGCTTCCTCATCCACCTCTACTCGTCGGCGTACATGCGCGAGGACCCGGGGTACTACCGGTTCTTCGCGTACCTGAACCTGTTCTGCTTCTCGATGCTCGTGCTGATCATGGCCGACAACCTCGCCGTCCTCTTCGTGGGGTGGGAGGGCGTCGGCATGTGCAGCTACCTGCTCATCGGCTTCTGGTTCAAGGACGACAAGAACGCGAGCGCGGGCAAGAAGGCGTTCGTCGTGAACCGCATCGGCGACTTCGGCCTCCTCGTGGCGATGGCGATGCTCGCCTACTACACGGGCACGCTGAACTTCGACGGCATCGCGGCGAACGCGGGCAACCTGCTCTCCGCCGTGAAGGTCTGGCCGATCGGCAACATGTCGGCCGACACGGTGCCCGGCTTCCTGAGCTTCATCATCCCGTCGCAGCCGGTGCTCGTGTACGCGGCGACCCTGGTCGGGCTCGCGCTGTTCCTCGGCTGCGCCGGCAAGAGCGCGCAGATCCCGCTCTACGTCTGGCTGCCCGACGCGATGGCCGGCCCGACGCCGGTGTCCGCCCTCATCCACGCCGCGACGATGGTGACCGCCGGCGTCTACCTCGTGGCGCGGCTCTCGGCGGTGTTCGTGCTGTCGCCGTTCGCGATGGCGGTCGTCGCGGTGACCGGCGTGGCCACGGCGCTGTTCGCGGCCTCGATCGGGCTCTTCCAGCACGACCTGAAGAAGGTCCTCGCCTACTCCACGGTGAGCCAGCTCGGGTTCATGTTCATCGGCGTGGGCGTCGGCGCCTTCGCGGCCGGCTTCTTCCACGTCCTCACGCACGCCTTCTTCAAGGCCTGCCTCTTCCTCGGCGCCGGCTCGGTGATCCACGCGATGCACGCCCGCATCCACGACACCGACCAGTCCCAGGACATGCGGAACATGGGCGGCCTCAAGGCCTACATGCCGCTCACGCGCTGGACCTTCCTCCTCGCGTGCCTCTCGATCGCGGGCTTCCCCGGGTTCGCCGGGTTCTGGTCCAAGGACGAGATCCTCTGGCGCGCGTTCTCCAGCCGGATCGCGTCGGTCTCGACGCGCGGGCAGCCGGTGTGGCAGTGGCCCGACTGGCTCGGCCCGGCGATCTACTGGGTCGGCATCCTGGCCGCGACGATGACCGCCTTCTACATGTTCCGCGCGTACTTCCTGACGTTCCACGGCGAGTTCCGCGGCTGGACGATCGTGCGCGGCTGGAAGGACCCGCACCCGCACGGCCACCACGACGACCACCACGCGCACGCGCCGGGCGAGAAGGTCGAGGGCCCGGAGCCGCACGAGTCGCCGCTGCCGATGACGATCCCGCTGATCGTGCTCGGGGCGCTGTCGGTCCTCGCGGGCTTCCTCATGGCCGAGCCGCTCGTGCACCTCACCCACAACCACGCGTTCGCGCCGCTCGCGCACCTGCTCGAGCCGGTCTTCTCGATGACGTCGCGCGCGGTCCAGGCGCGCGAGGGGGTGGAGGGGCTGCTGTTCCCGATGATGCTGCCCGGCGTCGCCGCGTGCTTCACCGGCATCGGCCTCGCGATGCTCGTGTACTGGAACAAGCGCGGCGAGCCCGAGCGGCGCTTCGCCCAGAGCTTCCCGGGGCTCCACCAGCTCGTCTACGACAAGTGGCGGATCGACGAGCTCTACAACGCGACGGTGGTGGGCATGGTCGACGCGCTGGCGGACATCTTCACGATGGCCGACAAGTGGATCATCGACGGCGTCATCGCGAAGCTCTCCGCCGCGCTGGTCGGGTTCTTCGGCACGGTGCTGCGCGCGCTCCAGACGGGCCGCGTGCAGGTCTACGCCGCGTCGATGGTCGTCGGGCTCGCCGGCGTCGGCTGGTTCCTGGTCAACCCGCACGCCGACGCCGACGTCGACGACGCGGAGCTGCGCCGGTCCGGCGAGGTGAAGCTCTCGGCGGCGCCGGGGCTCGGCTACCGGTACCGCTGGGAGGGGCCCGGCGTGCCGTCCCGCGACTTCTCGGAGTCGACCGACGTCACGGTGAAGCTCGAGCCGGGCGAGAAGAAGGACATCGTGCTCCGCGTGCGCAACGCCTTCGACCGCGAGGCGACGGAGACGTTCACGTTCTCGCGGCCGACGGCCCGCGGGAACCCGACGGGCCCCACCTCCATGCGGGGCCCGGACGTGCCCACGCTCCCCCCGGGGGAGCAGACCCATGACCTGATCCAGCCGAAGGGCCTGCAATGAGCGCGCTCGACCTCGTAACCCATTACTGGCCGGCGCTCGCCGCCGGCGTCGTCGGAGCGCTCCTCCCGAGGGGCGCCGGGCAGGGCGCGGACGGCGCCCACGGCGACGACCACGATCACGGGCACGGCGACGGCCACGGCGACGAGCACGATCACGGGCACGGCGACGACCACGACCACGGCCACGGCGAGGCCCACGCGAGCGCCGGGTACACGCCGTGGCAGCGGTTCGGCCTCGGGCTGATCGCGGCGCTCACCGTGCTCGGCGTGCAGTGGCTCTGGCCGTCCGACGCGGCGGCGGCCGCGACGGAGGCGTCCGGGGAGTGGTCGTCGCTCCTCAACGTGCTCATCGGCCTGCCGTTCGTCGGGGCCGCGGCGGTGCTGTTCATGCCGCGGCAGATGCTCTCGCTGCTCCGCGGCTTCACGCTCGCCGTGCTCGGCGCGGGCTTCCTCGCGTCGCTCTGGCTGCTCAGCGTGCCGATGACGGTGGGCTGGCACTTCCAGTCGATCAAGGAGTGGATCCCGTCGCTCGGCATCCGGTGGCACGTCGCGATCGACGGCATCAGCCTCTGGCTCGTCCTGCTCACGACGTTCATCGCGCCCATCGCGGCGTACGCGTCGTTCGGGTCGATCAAGACCCGGATCAAGGAGCTCTGCTTCTGCTTGCTGCTCCTGCAGGGCGCGATGCTCGGCGCGTTCGTCGCGCTCGACCTGTTCCTGTTCTTCCTCTTCTGGGAGCTGATGCTGGTGCCGATGTTCGTGATGATCGGCATCTGGGGCGGCGTCGAGAAGATCAAGGCGGCGATCAAGCTGTTCGTCTACACGATGGCCGGCTCGATGCTGATGCTCGCGGGCATCGTGTACCTCGTGTGGGCGAACCAGAAGCTCACGGGCGCGTACTCCTTCGACTACCTCGCGCTCTCGCGCGTGGTGCTGCCGCGCGGCACCCAGATGATCTGCTTCTGGGCGTTCTCGATCGCGTTCTTCATCAAGGTGCCGATGTGGCCGGTGCACACGTGGCTGCCGGACGCCCACGTGCAGGCGCCGACCGGCGGCTCGGTCATCCTGGCCGCGGTCATGCTGAAGATCGGGACGTACGCGTACCTGCGCTTCTCGATGGGCCTCTTCCCCGGCCCGGCCTCCAGCCTCGCGGCCAACCTGGCCGGCATCGCGATCCTCGGCGGCGTGATCTACGGCGCGCTCGTCGCCTGGAAGCAGGCGGACGTGAAGCGCCTCGTGGCGTACTCGTCGGTCGCCCACCTCGGCTACGTGATGCTCGGGCTGTTCGGCGTCACGCCGAGCGGGATCCAGGGCGCGGTGCTCCAGATGGTGAACCACGGCGTCTCCACCGGCGCGCTCTTCCTCCTCGTCGGCGTGATCTACGACCGCCGCCACACCCGCCAGGTCTCCGAGTTCGGCGGCCTCGCCAAGGTGATGCCGGTCTACGCGACGCTGTTCCTCATCGTGACGTTCGCCTCCGTGGGCGTGCCCGGCACGAACGGGTTCATCGGCGAGTTCATGATCATCACCGCGACCTACGTGTCCGAGCGCCTCGGGGTCTTCAGCGGGATCCACACCGTGGGCGCCGCCGCGGGCGTCATCCTCGCGGCCGTCTACATGCTGAGCGTCGTGCAGAAGATGTTCTTCGGGCCGCTCACGAACCCGAAGAACAAGCACCTGCCCGACATCACGCCCCGCGAGGGCCTGGCGCTCGCGCCGCTCGTCCTGATGATCTTCGTGATCGGCCTGTTCCCTGACATCTTCCTCGATCGGATGAAGGAGTCGGTCCTGTCTACGTACAACCAGTTCAAGGTCGTCTCCGGGCAGGCGATCCTCTTCGCGGACGAACGCAACGCGAAGCTCCTGCCGGAGGACACGTTCTCCCCCGCCTTCCTGAAGGGGGCGCCCGTGCTGGGCTCCGGCGCGGGCGCGGCGGGGGGTGACGAGGAGGCGCGGCGCGAGCCTCCGGCGGGCGGCAAGCTCGCGGCGCGCGCGGGGGAGGCGGCGCGATGAACCTCGGACCCTTCATCGCGGTGTCGCCGCTGCTCGTCGTCACGCTCGGCGGCGTGCTGCTGATGGTGGCGGAGGCGTTCTCGCACCGCCGCGAGGAGTCGCACGACCGCCGCTCCGGCCCGTCGTCCGACATCGCGCTCGGGACCGCGATCACGCTCCTCGCCGGGGCGGTGTTCTCGGGCGCGGTCGGGTTCGTCGGCCCCGAGACGCTGGACGGGGTCGACCTGCTCGCGCCCTACCTGGTGATGGACCGCTTCACGCTGTTCTTCTCCTTCGTGCTCTGCCTGGGCGGCGCGCTGGCGGCGCTGCTCGCCGGGGGGTACCTCCCGGAGCACCGGCTCGATCGCGGGGAGTTCTACCCGCTGCTGACCTTCTCGACGGTCGGCGCGATCATCCTCGCCGGCGCGGGGGATCTGCTGACGCTCTTCCTCGGGCTGGAGACGATGTCGCTCGGGGCGTACGCGCTGACCGGCTTCCGCCGGACGTCGCCGCGGAGCACCGAGGCGGCGATCAAGTACTTCCTGCTCGGCTCGTTCGCGGCGGCGCTGCTGCTCTACGGCGGCGCGCTCATCTACGGGGCGACGGGGCACACCGACCTCGCCGGGATCGGCGAAGCGATCGCGGGCGCGACGGGGGACAAGGCGCCGAACCCGGCGCTCCTGCTCATCGGGGCGGCGCTGATGCTGGTCGGCCTCGCGTTCAAGGTGAGCGCGGTGCCGTTCCACATGTGGACGCCCGACGCGTACGAGGGCGCGCCGACGCCGGCCACGACGTTCATGGCGGTCGCGGTGAAGGGCGCGGCGTTCGCGACGCTGCTGCGCGTGCTGCTCGGCGCGTTCAGCAGCCCGGCGCTGTCGTCGTGGGCGGCGGGCTGGCCGCCGGCGGTGGCGGTGATGGCGCTGCTCACGATGACGGTGGCGAACCTCATCGCGGGGCGGCAGGAGTCGGTGAAGCGGATGCTCGCCTACTCGAGCATCGCGCACGCCGGCTACCTGCTCGTCGGCGTCGCGGCGACGGTGC
Source organism: Sorangium cellulosum So0157-2 (assembly GCF_000418325.1). GTDB lineage: Bacteria > Myxococcota_A > Polyangia > Polyangiales > Polyangiaceae > Sorangium > Sorangium cellulosum_D. The sequence continues at coordinate 7,345,518 of NC_021658.1, read as the reverse complement.
GGGCGAGCGAGGACGCGCAGGCGAGCGTGATGTTCTACCTGCTCGCCTACACGGTCTCGACGGTCGGCGCGTTCGGCACGCTCATCCTGTGCGGCAGCCGCGGCGCGGAGGCGGTGAGCTACGAGGACCTCTCGGGCATCGGCAAGCGGCACCCGGTGGCGGCGCTCGCGTTCTCGCTGTTCCTCCTGTCCCTGGCCGGCGTCCCGCCGACGGCCGGGTTCTTCGGCAAGCTCTACATCGTCAAGGCGGCGATGGGCGCGGAGCTGTACACGCTGTCGGTGGCGCTGCTCCTCAACAGCGTGCTGTCGGCGTACTACTACCTGCGGGTGCTCGTGTTCATGTACATGCGCGAGCCGGCGCCGGGGGCGCCGATCGCCCGGCCGATGCGGTCGGGGTACGTCAACGCGGCGCTCGTCGTGTCGGCGGTGCTCGTCATGGTCCTCGGGATCTGGCCGACGACCTCGCTCGGGATCGCGGTGCGCGCGGTCCTCGCCTCCCACTAGAGCGGGGGTCCACCCGCTGCGGATACGGGCCCACCTCGACGTTTTCGGTGCTCGGCGTACGAGAGTACGCCTGCGCGCCGAAAACGCCGATCTGGGCCCGTCTCCTGTGCGGGTGAACCCCCGCTCGGCAACGCTTGGGCTGGCGTAGCGGCGCGGGATCGATGCGGCCTCACGATGATTTGTCGACGCGCCGCGGGGCAGCGCGCCGCCAACTGACTTGGCGACGATGGCACCGGCGCTAGCGGCGATCGCGCCCTTCGGCAGCGAAACCGCGGTGCTGCGCGGGGCGCGCGAGTTGCTAAAGTCGGCGCCGATGCGGAACGGCGAGACGATGCAGAGGACTGCGGGGAACTGGCGGATGCGCGCGGCGAGCGTCGCGCTGCTCGGGGCGCTCGGGTGTCAGGGGGGGAACACGAGCGGCGGCTCGCCCGCGGGGAGCGCGGCGCCGGCAGCGAGCGCGGCGCCGGCAGCGAGCGCGGCGCCGGCAGCGGCGAGCGCCAGCGCGGCGGCGAGCGCCAGCGCGGCGGCGAGCGCGCCGGCGGCGGAGGCGCCCGCGATCTCGCTGACCTCGGAGGCGGTGCTCAAGGTGACGAACCCGAAGCGGCAAGCGCCGTACAGCGGGCCCACGGGGACGCTGAAAGGGCGGGTCACCATCAAGGGAGACCCGCCGCCCGACACGGGGCTCAGCTTTCCGACCGGCAAGTGCGGCGAGGCCGCTGCCACCTACGGGCGGCTGTTCCGCGTGGGGCAGCAGAACGCCGTCGCCGACGCGCTCGTCACCGTCGTCAACTACAGCGGCCACGTGCCCGAGCGCGAAGAGGCCGAGAAGGTGACCATCCACGGGTGCGCGTTCTCGACCCGCACCGTGGCCATGACGTTCGGACAGCGGCTCGAGGTGGCGAACCTCGACCTGCTGGAGCCCTACATGCCCAACCTCGAGGGCGCCCCGTTCATGGCCGTCCTCGTCGCCATGCCGCAAGGCGAAGCGGTGAAGTTCTTCCCGCCCCAGCCGGGCTACTACCACCTCGTGGACAAGATGCCGAAGCCCTTCCTCAAGGCCGAGGTCTTCGTGCTCAAGTTCGCGACGCACGACGTGACCGGCCTCGACGGACAGTTCGAGATCAAGAACATCCCCGTGGGCAAGGTGCTCACCGCCGCCCTCCTGCCCGCCATCGATCAGGACGTGAAGAAGGAGATCGAGATCAAGGAGGGCGAGAACACCCTCGATTTCGAGCTCAACTTCGATCTCGCGAAGTACAACGAGAAGAAGAGCAAGGCGAAGCCGTCGCCCTGAGCTCAGGGCGCGGCCGGCGCGCCCCCCGCGAGATCGCGGTGAACGCGCCGCTCGACCTCGCGGGACAGCGGATCGCGGGCGCCCGGCGCGGGGGGCCCCGGCGGGCCGAGCCAGGCGAGCGCGGCGTCGCGGCCGATGCGGCGGAGGAGCAGCTCGGCGAAGAGCAGCCGGGCGAGCGGCGAGGGGGGCACCGCGGCGCCGCCGCCCGCGGGCGCCTGGAGCGCGTCGCAGGCGCGGGCCAGCGCCTCGAGATCGCCGCCCAGATCGGCCGCCACCGCGAGCGCGACGAGCGCGGAGGCGCTCGACGGATCGGCCGCCGAGACGAGCTCGGCCTGCTCGCGCGCCTCGCCGACGCGGCCCAGGGCGGCCGCGCGCACCGCGACCTCGGCCGGCGGCAGATCCGCGTCGCGCGCCAGGCGGCGGGCGCGGCGCAGCTGCCCGTGGACCAGCGCGTCGTCGAGCTCGGCCAGCGGCCCCCGCGGCGCGGCCGGCCGCTCGGCGGCGGTCCTCCGCGCGGCGAGCTCGCGCAGCCGCCGCGCCGCCTCCTCGGCGGCCGGGCGATCGCCGGCCTCGAGGGCCACCGCGTGGAGCGCGCGCCACGCGTCCGCCGAGAAGGGGTGGCGCACGAGCAGCGCCCGCAGCGACAGGCGCGCGTCCTCGGACCGGCCGAGCCGCCGCAGGATCTCGGCGCGGAGCAGGAGGCCGTCGTCGCGCTCCGGATCGAGCAGGACCGCCCGCTCGACGCGCCCGAGCGCCGCCGCGGGTCGCCCGGCCGCGAGATCGCAGCGCGCCTGCTCGAGGTGGGCCGGCGCGTAGTCGGGATCGATCGCGCGGGCGCGGTCGAACGCGTCGTCCGCCGCCTCCCGGCGGCCGAGGCGGCAGCGCACCGACCCGACGCGGGTCCAGATGTCCGCGCTCTCGGGATCGCTGTCCTCCGCCAGCTCGTACGCCTCCAGGGCCGTCTCGAGGTCGCCGCGCGCCTCGGCCTCGGCGCCGATGGCGTACAGCGCGTAGGCGCGCGCCGAGATCTGGCGGCCCACGAGGATCTGGCCGTCCACCGAGCGCGCGACCTCGGGCGCGGCGCAGGCCGCGGTCAGCGCGAGCGCCGCGAGCGCCGCGAGCCGCGGGGCGGGGGGCGGCGGGGCTACGCGCACGCGGCGATCTCGGCGAGGAGGCGATCGTTCTCCTCGCGGAGGCCGACGGTGATGCGGAGCCGGTGCGCGAGGCGCCCGCCCGCCGCGTGGAAGCTGCGCACGAGGACGCCGCGCGCGGCGAGCGCCTCGAAGACCTCGCCGGCGGGGCGGCGCGTGCCGACCCAGAGGAAGTTCGCGTGGCTCGGGGCGACGGAGAGGCCGAGCTCGGTCAGGCCGCGCGCGAGGCGCTCGCGCTCCTCGGTGATGAACGCGGCGGCGCGGCGGAGCTCGCCGCCGAGCTCGCGCAGGGCGAAGGTGGCCGCGCGCTGCGACGGGACGGGCAGGTTGTAGGGCTGGCGGACCTTGTCGAGCTCGGCGACGAGCGCGCGGTCGCCGACGAGCCAGCCGACCCGCAGCGACGCGAGGCCGATCTTCGAGAGCGTCCGCAGCACGGCGACGTTCGGGTGCTTGCGGACCAGGGCGAGCTGGTCGCGCGGGGCGAAGTCGATGTACGCCTCGTCGACGATGACGAGGGCGTCGCTCGCCGCGGCGATGACCGCCTCGAGCCGGTCCGCCGACGCGAGCGCGCCGGTCGGGTTGTTCGGCGAGGCGATGAAGACGACGCTCGGGCGCGCGAACTCGACGGCGCGCGCGAGGCCCGCCACGTCGAGATCCCAGCCGGCGTCGAGCGGGACCTCGACGGCGCGCATGCCGCGGGCGCGGGCGCTCAGCTTGTACATGACGAAGGTGGGGCTGGTCGTCACGATGCTCGCCGCGTCGGCGCCGGGCCGCGGGCGGCTGAGCGCGGTCAGGAGGATCGAGATCACCTCGTCGGAGCCGACGCCGGCGAGGACCTCGTCGGGCTCGACGCCGCAGCGGGCGGCGATGGCCTCGCGGAGCTCGACGAGGCGCGCGTCGGGGTAGCGGCCCCAGTCCTCGGGCACGGCGGCGCGCGCGAGCGCTGTCCGCGCCTCGGCCGACAGGAGCGGCGGGCTCTCGTTGGCGTCGAGGCGCACCGGGAAATGGCCCGCGACCGGGGTGTAGGCGTGGAGCTCGGCGAGCTCGGGGCGGAGGAGGGCGGAGAGGAAGTCGGGCGTCGGCATCGGCTCAGTCGACGGGGATCGCGGGCGTGGGGAGGGTCACGGGGGAGCGATATACTAGCCGGGCGATGGACGCCATGAACCCAGAAGACGGCGCGGCGGCCGACCTGATCATCCCGGACGAGCTCCCGTTCCTGGAGAGCTTGTCCTGGTTCGACGCCCGATGGCGCGAGCTGTCCGCGATCGAGATGCTTCAGCGCTACGAGCGCGGATGGCGGAATCGCGGCGTGACGGCCGATCTCTCCGCCGAGGAGGCCGCTTTCGTGCGAGCGCTCATCCATCGCTTCGGGAGCGTGCTCGATGTTCCGGCGTGAGCTCTACCGCACCATGGCGCGCGTGCTCGAGGCCCTCGACGCGGACATGCTCGCGCGGACCTCGTTCCGCTTCGGCGGCGGGACGTACCTCGCTCTGTCGCACGGTGAGTACCGCTTGTCGCGCGATCTCGACGTCGTGTGCTCCGATCCGGGCGGGTACGCGGAGCTTCGCCGACGGAACGACCGCGTGCGGGCGCGAGGAGCGCGCATGCACGTGGCGAGCAGGGGAGGGCGGCGTGGCGCCGACGGGATCGCGGGAGCTCCGTGCGCGCGGGGAGCTACGCGATGGGGTCGGGCTCGTTCTTCTTCTTGGCGCTCGCGGCGCGGGCGCGCTCGGCGCGCCGCTCCTCTTCCGCCGCGTCCTCGTACGGCGACAGCAGGCGGTCGCGGAGGAGCGCGTGCGTCTCGTCCTTGTCGTCGTCGTACTCGGCGTGCGCCTGTACGACGAGCGCGCCGTAGGCCTCGTGCCACGCTTCCACGGCCTTGACGGCCGGGTCCGCGGCCTTCGCCTCGGTGACCCCGAGCTTCTGGCCGTAGAGCGCCGTCCAGCGCCGGAGGCGATCCACCTCGGCCACGAGCCCGAGGCGATCCACGGCCGCCTTCACCTCCTCGCCGTCGAGCGCCTTGATCATCGCGTTCATGCGCACCCACTGCTGGGAGTACACGAGCTTGACGAAGCCGGTCCCCGACGACAGCACCTCCGAGCGCACCAGCACGGCGTCGGCCCGGCGCGCCGCCTGGTCTTCACCGAGCGGCAGGATGTCGTCGTGATCGAACGCGCGCTCGATGCCGTCGAGCTGGGCGGCGAAGGCGGAGATGCACCGGTCGGTGCCGCGGTCGATCTCCGTCATGGTGGCGTCGGTGCCCCCGAGCGCCGCGACGGCCTCGGTGCGCGCGATGACGGACTGGACCGCGGTCTCGACCTTGGGCGCGAGCTTGATCTTCTTGGCTTTGAGCGCCTCCCGGTGAGCGGCGAGCTTGGTACCTGCAACGATGCACCCGGCCGGCGTGAGCCGTCGGGCGAGAAATGCGGCTTTTCCCATGATGGCGGGGGTATCACGGCGATGCGGGCACGGAAGCGGCGGGCAGCATTGCGTCCATGGGGGGCAGCATTTCGTCCAGGCGCGTCGGCGACGCGGCGGCGGCCCGGCGGAGCGCGTCGGCGACGCGGCGGCGGCCCGCCAGGGCGCGTCGGCGACGCGGCGGCGGCCCGTCAGGGCGCGTCGGCGACGCGGCGGCGGCCCGCCAGGGCGCGTCGGCGACGCGGCGGCGGCCCGCCAGGGCGCGTCGGCGACGCGGCGGCGGCCCGCCAGGGCGCGTCGGCGACGCGGCGGCGGCCCGCCAGGGCGCGTCGGCGACGCGGCGGCGGCCCGCGAGAAATGCGGCTTTTCCCATGATGGCGGGGGTATCACGGCGATGCGGGCACGGAAGCGGCGGGCAGCATTGCGTCCATGGGGGGCAGCATTTCGTCCAGGCGCGTCGGCGACGCGGCGGCGGCCCGGCGGAGCGCGTCGGCGGCCCGCCGGGGCGCGTCGGCGACGCGGCGATGTGCCTGAGGTCATCCCCGCCGTCGGCAGCACCCGAGGTGCAGCGGCCGCGTCATCCCCAGCCGCGTGTGCGCTCAAGCGCCGCGCGCAAGGCGCCGCACCGACCCATGCGATCCACGCTCTCGGCGAACGATTTCCTCACGTCATAGGCGAGCTGCGCGGGAAACCCACGGGATGCGAGCTCCATGTTGTGCGCCTTCTTCAGGCACAGCGCCTGGTCGGGCGCGGGCAGCTCATCGAGCTCCGCACGTTTTCCCTCCCATGCCTCGATGTCCCCGCCGTGGCGGCCCCCGTGCTCGCGGCGGCAGATCTCGCTCGCGCGTCGAACGTTCTGGTAGAGCCAGGCCTCGATGCTCCGGAACGGGCAGACGAGAAGGAGACGCTCGATCTGCAGCACGGGCGCAGGCGGCTCGGAGTCGTCCTTGGCTCGCAGCCTGGCCCGAGGAGCGTTCGCGCGGCCCCGCTCGGCGATCTGCGGGAGTAGCGTGAGGACCCGTCGATCGAACTTGTCGAGGTTCTCGCTGGTGTTCCGCTCGGCCCACGGCCGATCGCCGTCGACATGGAACGCGACGAAAGTGTTCGGAGATAACAGCTTGCGCGCGATGTACCTGAGCAGCCGGATGCGTCGCTCGTGCTCGCGCGGGTTCTTCCCGTCGGTCTTCCAGACGTTGCCGCGCATCGCCTCCTCCTCCATCGGCTCGCTCGGAAGGAAGTCGACCCGATGGCGCCCGTAACCGGGAACGACGAGATCGAGCATCCGGCCGACGAGCGCCTCGACGGTCGCGCGACCGTCCTCGCCGCTGTCTTCCGTGAGGACCACGATCGAGAGGCGGGCTGCCTCCGAGCTCACCACAGCCCCCGCGACTGCAGGATCTCGCTCACGTGCTCGACGCCGACCTCGTAGGCGGCGAAGAACTCCGCGGCGTCCTCGTCGCTCATGTTCGTCCAGGTCCAGGCCGGTCTGCCGCCGCGCCGCTCGCCGCGACAGAGCACGAAGCTCTGGTGGACCTGTTCGGGCGAGGTGATCGGGACGTAGTCGAGCAGGAGCGGGTTCTGGCTCGTCAAGAACGCCTGACGATCTCCGATGGCTTCGACGCACGCCGTGATCCAGTGGTGATGCAGGCCGTTCACGAGCTCGTCGGCGATGACGACGTGGTCGTTGCAGGCGAGGTAATAGAAGAAGGTGAGCAGGCGCTTCTGCCCGTAGCTCAGGCGCGCGTGGGTGATGAACTCGCCGCCCTCCCACCAGAACCGGAACACGAGACCCCCGAGCGTCACCATCTCGTAATCCTCACGCCACGGGTGCCGTTCGGTCACGTCTACCTTCAGCTCGGCGGCGTCGAACCCCATGATTCCCTTGATGGTGGCAAGGAAATCCAGATCCGTGTGCGTGAAGGTGTAGTCAGACCTCGACCGTTCATACATCGACCCCAGTCGTCCGAGGAGCGCATCCGGCAGGAGATCGAAGTTGATTCCAACGAACAGCACCGTCCCTCGACGAACGGCGACCCTCTTGCGAGCATCGCTAGGCCCGGTGAGCCACGTGAACAGCTCCAGTGACTCGTCGAAGCGTCTCGCCGAGCTCGCACGGAAAATCATCTCGTAGGTGCGGTTTGCGATGAGCTCAGGAGCCTGCTGCATGTAGAGCCAAAGGAATCCTGCGTGGAGGCACGAGAACTCCCGACCCCCTCCGAGCGGCGGGTCGTCGCCGATCGTGAGTCCACGCTCGTCGTCGTACGTGATGCTTCGGCGAGCTCCAGAGGACCAATCGTCGATTGTGACGCTCGCAGCAGGGTGCCAGTACTCCGATAGGTCAATTGGGGCGCGGGCCTTCGTCTCTACAAAGCTCATCTGCTCTTTGTTGCTGACAGCCACGAGCACCGTCGCTTCTCCCGGAACCGTGAGCTCGTACTCGATAGAGAATTCTTCTCTGACCAGGCTGCTGAAATCCGACCTCACCACCATCGAGATCAGCTCGAGCAGCGTCGTCTTTCCGGTCCCGTTCTGGCCGAGCAGCACGTTCAGGCCGTCCGAGAACCGGAGCTCCGTGCCCGGTTCCACGCCCCGGAACTTCTCGATCCGCAGTCGCCTGAGCTTCAGCATCGCGCGCCGACGTTAGCCTGCCGCGCTGCGCCGTCAACCGCAGCTGCCCGAGCATGGCGCCGCGCGCCCCCCGACTCGCTGAGCGATCGCGCCCGCCAGCGGCGTCAACCTGCGCCCCTCACCGCGCGACCAGGCGCATCGGCCGGCTGTGCTGGGTGGGCTCGGCCTCGAGCTCCTCCAGCTCGAACGCCCTGTCCATGTCCATGTCGAGCTCCTCGAGCTCGCGCTGCGCGCTCTCGCCGGTGTCGAACCCGTCGAGCTCGCGCATGAACCGGTCGATCTCCGCGCAGGTCGCCGGCGAGTCCACGGGCGTCATCGACTGCTCGTGCATCAGCTGGATGAGCTCCAGGATGGTCGCGAGCTTCTGCGACACCACCTCGAGCCCCTCGCGGGTCCGGCTCCAGCACTCGGCGCGCCGGTAGGCGATCGCGAGCCGCCGCTCCGACAGCCCGCGCGCGCGCCCCGCGGACGCGCTCCGGATCGCCTCGAGCGATCGGATCGTCTCCATGAGCTCGCTGTGGTTCGTCATGGCGAGCGACTCCTGGCCGGCCTTGTGCGCGATCGCGAGGCGGATGTAGCTCATGAGCAGGCGGCTCAGGCCGAAGCCGTCGTCGAGCAGCAACGGGACGGCGCCGCCGCGGCGGCGGATGTTCTCGCGGGTGCGGTCGATCAGCCGGTCGAGGCGCGCGAGCTCCTGCTGGTGCCGGATGTCCATCTGCCGGATCAGGCTCTCGCGCGCCCGCGACCACGCCGCCCGATCGGCCTCGTCGAGCTGCGCGTCGATGCTGCGGCGGAAGTAGCCGCGCCAGGGGACGACGCACAGGATCACGAGCTCCGCCCCGAGGCCGAGCAGCAGGAGCAGCGGGCTCCAGCCGATGAAGCTCAGGAGGAGCACGCTCCCCACGACGAGCAGGTTGTACGGGTGGACGAGCACCCGACCCAGGTACGTGCGGGCGGTGCGCCTCCGCAGCGGTGCGACCTGGACGCCGAACGCGGCCAGCGTCGACCTCGACTCGGCCATGCTCGCGCCAAGCACATCCTCGAATCGGCAAAGCTCTCGATCGCACGTCGTCATGGAGCCCCCTCCTCACCTCGTCCTCTGGTCCTCGTGCCACCTCGCCCCGTTCACCACCCCCCGCGGCCGAATCGGCGGGTCGGGCGCCCGGCGCGATCGCGCGCGCCCCGCGCCGGCGCGCTGTGAACGCAGGTCACGCTCGCCGCGCCCATGCCGTCAGCGACACGCCCGCGGAGCCCGCCTCGGGGGACCCGATGCCCGCCGCGCTCAGCGGCCGCCCATGCGGTAACACCATGAAAAGTCCAGCTTTTCTGGCGGCGCTGCGGCATCGCGAGCTCCAGGGTTCTCATGGCTGTCTCGTTCTTCGCATTCGAAGGCCTCGTGGAGGGTCCACGGTGCGTCGCCGGAGCGCAGCGCCGCCGTCGATCCCGGAGCGAGCAGAGCGGGCTCCGTGCCAAGCGCCGCGGCACCGAGCGGCGCACGATCGGGGAGGGGGCGCGCTCAGGCGCGCGGCGGGCGGGCTGCGTCCAGCACGTGGACGCCGGGGGCGCCGAGCGACATGGGCACACGCTCGAGGCCGGCCGCGGCCGCCGCCGCGCGCCATGCCGCCGAGGGCGGCGCGCCGCCGACGAAGAGGGAGACGTCGCCGCCGCCGGCGCCGCTCGGCGCGAGCGCGGCGCCCTCGGCGGCCGCGGCGGGGCGGAGGCGGGCGAGGGCAGGGGTGACGATCGGCGCGCCCGCGCGGTCGCCGAGCTCCGCGAGCGCGTCGACCTGGCGATCCAGCGCGGCCACGAAGGCGCGGGCGTCCGCGGCGGCGACGGCCGCGCGCGCGCCGTCGGCGGCCGCGCCGAGCAGGGCGCGGTGCGCCCCCGGGTCGCGGGCGGCGAGCGCGCGCACGCGCTCCAGCATGGCGCTCGTGCGCGCCGCGGCGTCGCTGGCGTAGACCTCGATCGCGAGCCCGCCCGGCAGCGCGTGCGGCGTCACGGCGAGCGCGCCGTCCGGGTCGAGCCGGCAGCAGAGGACGCCGCCGTAGACGCTCGCCGCGACGTCGACGCCGCTGCCCCCGCCCTGCGCCCGCCGGTGCGCGGCGAGCGCGGCGAGGAAGAGCGCGCGGGCGTCCCACGCGGGCATCGGCCGGCCGGCCGACGCCGCACCTTCGAGCCGACGAAGCCGACGGTCGACGCGGCCGCGTCGATGGGGAACGTCTCGGCGGCGCTGGTGGGCGCGGCCGCCGCGGCGCGCGCCGCGAGCGTCGCCACGAGGATGGCGGCGCTCGAGCCGAGGCCGAGCTTGCGGCTCGCCTCGCGCGGCGGCGCGCCCGCCCCGGCCGGCGCGCCCGCCGTGGGATCCGGCGCCGCCGACCGGAGCGCGGACGCGTCGAACCACGCGGCCCGGTCGAGCGCGCCCGCGTCGATCGCCGCCTGGACCTCCTCGGTGACGAGGTCGGCCTGGCGCGCCGGATCGGCGACGACGTACCGATCGACCGCGGCCACGAGCGCGGGCGCGCCCTCGAGCACGGCGTACGCGCCCGAGAGGACCAGCTTGCCAGGCGCCCGGACGATCACGCGCCCGCGCCCCCGGACGCGAGGTGGGCTCCGCCGCCGGGGGCGGCCGAGATGGTCCGGAGGACGCCGGGGACGGCGAGCAGCGCCTTCTCCACGGCGGGCTGCGCCTCGGGCGCCGTGAAGACCTTCACGTGCGGGCCGGCGTCGATGGTGAAGAACGCCGGCGTGCCCTGGGCGCGGAGCCGCCGCACCGCGGCGATCACCTCGACGGTGGCGCCGGTCCAGTAGAGCAGGCCGGGCGACGCGGCGATGCTCGAGGCGTGCATGCACAGGGCGCTCGCCTCGGCCGCGGCGCCGAGCGCCGCGAGGTCGCGGGCGAGGACCGCGGCGCGGACCGCGGCGAAGAGCGACGGCGCGGCGTCCACCCAGGCGGGGAAATACGGGCTCGTCGCCGCGGTGTGCCGCATGCCGTCGCTGGAGCCCACGTCCTTCGGGCCCTCGCGCGTCACGGCGATCACGACCGCGAGCGGCCAGTGGTCCTCCGGCGCGAGCGGGGTCGCCGCGAGCGCCTCGTCGCCGGGGCGCCCGGCGCGGAGCTCGACGAAGCCGCCGAACGCGGAGCGCGCGGCGGAGACCGAGGTCCTCCGGGCGAGGTCGCTCACGGCGGCGGGCGCGGTGGGCAGGCCCGCGGCGGCGCTCGCGGCGAGCGCGAGCGCGGCGAACGCCGACGCGCTCGAGGCGAGCCCCGCCGCGGTGGGGAAGTCGTTGCGGCTGACCACGCGGGCGCGCTCGCGCCGGCCCGAGGCGGCGCGGACCCGGTCGAGGAGCCCGGCGACCCGGCGCGCGGCCTCCGCGTCCGGCGGCACGGCCGCGCCGCCGAGGTGGAGCTCGTCGCGATCGAGCGACGGATCGAAGGCGACCTCGGTCGTCGTGGCCATCCCGGCGAGCGTCACCGAGAGGCTCGGCACGGCGGGGAGGTTGTGCCCGTCGGCCCGCTTGCCCCAGTACTTCGCGAGGGCGATGTTCGGATGGGCGATCGCGGTCGCCCGGCTCACGGCGCTCATGCTTGCTCCTCCGGCGCCGCCGTGGCGGCGCCTGCCTTCACGCGGGTCACGAAGCCGCTGTACCCCGCGTCGCGCCAGGCGGCGAGCACGCGGCCCGCGGCGTCGTTCGGCGTCGCCGCCGCGCCGCCCGCCGGAGGGGGCGGGAGCAGCGCGATGACCGAGCCGCCGCCGCCGGCGCCGGTGAGCTTGGCGCCGAGCGCGCCGGCCTCGCGCGCGAGCTTGCACAGGGTCTCGATCGCCTCGGTCGAGACGAACATCCCGGCGAGGAGCATCTGGTTCAGGTCCATGAGCCGGCCGAGCGCGATCGCGTCGCCCGCCTCGATGGCGAGGGCCGCGTTCTCGACGAGCGCGGCGATGCCGGCGATGGACGTCTCGGCCACGGTGGGCTTGCGCTCGAAGAGCTTCGCCACGAGCTCGACCATGCTGCGCGTGGACGACGGCACCCCCGTCGAGCCGACGCACAGCCAGAGGTCGTCGCGCGGGGCGAGGGGGGTCGCGCCGTTCGCCCGGGTGAAGCGGAAGCACCCGCCGCGCGCGGCGGCGGCCGTGTCGATGCCCGACGGGTTGCCGTGGAACACGCGCTCCCAGGCGGCCGCCGCGGCGACCTCGGCGGCGGCGGTGAGGGCGGCCGGCGCGGCGGGTGCGGCCGGCGCGCCGGCCTCGGCCTGCGCGCGCGCGAGCGCGGCGACCGCCCGGGCGATGGCGACCCCGAGCGCCGCCGAGCTCCCGAGGCCGCCGCCGGGCGGCAGATCGCTCTCCGCCTCGACGCGCACCGGGCCGGCGCCGGGGAGCGCCTCGAGGAGCGCCGCGAACGCCCGCGCGACGTCCCCCTCGGCCGGCGCGGCGCCGTGCTCGCGGCCGCCCAGCCGGAGGGCGCTCGCCCGCGCGCCCTCCGGAGCGCGCGTCGCGCGCGCGCGGGCGCCGCGCTCGATGCCGGCGGCGAGCGCGGGCGCGCCGTACACGACCGCGTGCTCGCCGAGCAGGATGACCTTGCCCGACGCCTGGCCGAGCGCCTCGATCATGCGCCCGTCCACCGGAGCGCGCTCGCCGCGCCGCACAGGATCTGCCGCGCCGACGCGCTCACCGGCAGCGACCGCCCGAGGGCCTCGGCCTCGCCGCACAGGGCGTCGAGCCGCGCCTCGACCGCGCGCCGCGCGCCGCACGCCTCGAGGGCCCGCGTCGCGGCCGCCACGTCGTCGTCGCTCGCGTCCTTGCGGCCGAGCGCGCGCTCGACGGCGCTCCGGCCGGCGGCGTCGAGGCGCCCCTCGGCGGACGCGAGCACCGCCGTGCGCTTGCCGGCGCGCAGGTCGTTGCCGACCGGCTTGCCGGTCGCGGCGGCGCTCCCGAAGGTGCCGAGCAGGTCGTCGCGCAGCTGGAAGGCGACGCCCACCGGCGCCGCGAACCGCTCGAGCGCCGCCACCGTCTCGGCCGGGGCGCCGGCGAGCGTGGCGCCGAGCGCGAGCGGGCCGCGCACCGTGTAGCTGCCGGTCTTGAGCGCGTGCATCTGCTCGACGTCCTCGGCCCGCCCGACCACGTCGAGGTGCTGCCCGATCACGACGTCCTCGTGCATCGCGCAGAACAGCCGCACGGCCGCGAGCGTCCTCTCCGGCGGCGCCCCGGCGCCCGCGAGCGCGCCGAGCGCGAGGCTCCACGTGAAGTCGCCCGCGAGGATCGCCGACGAGGCCCCGAGGTGCGGATCGCCGAGCACCTCGGTCAGCGCGACGTGCGCGGTGCGGTCCCCCCGGCGGACGGTGTCGCCGTCGATCCAGTCGTCCTGGATGAGCAGGTAGGTCTGGAGCAGCTCGAGCGCGACGCCGGCGTCGATCGCGGGCTCGAGCGGCGCGTCCGGCGCGACGCCCTGGTAGGCGGCGACGAGCAGGGCCGCGCGGAACCGCTTGCCGCCGCGCAGGGTCAGGCTCCTCGCCTCGGCGACCATCGCCGAGACCTCGCGGCCGTAGCGCTGCGCGTGGCCCGCCGCGGCGCACCAGCGTTGCTCGAGCGCGGCGTCGACGCGGGGGCGGAGCGAGGAGAGGAAGTCGAGGAACAGGCGCGCGCCGGGGTCCGCCGTCCCTTCGAGCGTCCGATCGCCGGGGTGGGGCGCGCCTTCTCCGTCCTTCGTGTGCGCTGTCATGGAATGCGCGGCAGCCTAGGAGCCGCGCGCGATCCGGTCAATCTCGGCCGAAACGCCGCGGACCGCCGGCGCCTCGCGCCGCTCGTCGCCGCCGCCGGCGTGGCTTGGGTCGTGCAATGCGTGGGGCCCGCGTCGCGGGCCGGGGGGGCCGCGCGCGGGCTTCCTGCGAGATCGATTCCTCCGGAGTTGCGCGCCGACCCTCGCCGCAACCGAAGGGAAAGGGGGACTTTCGTGAAGAGATCACCGGGTGGGGTGTTGGGCATCGTTCTCGTCGTGGGTCTCGGCGTCGCGGGGTGCAGCGGCCGCGACGCCCGCGAGGATCTCCCGGAGAGCGCCGATCTCGGTGCGTCCGGCACGGCGCCTCTGTCCCGGTGGGCGAGCTCCCTGCCCGCGTACCGCGTGATCGGCCGGAGCGCCGACGTCGCGCGGGCGTCCGCGCTCGCCGGCGCGCTCGGGCTCGCGGCGGAGGGCCTCTGGGGCGGCGCCGCGCTCGGGGCCGACGGGGCGATTCGCTACCTCGATCGGGCGAGGTTCCAGCGCTTGCCGACGAGGAAGGCCTACCCGCCCGCGCCCGGGTTCCGCGACGAGCGCGGCTTCGCCACCGCGAGGGGCGACGACGCCCTGGATATCGAGGCGCTCGCGGCGCTCCGCGTCCTCCCGGAGACGGACGCCGCGGCGCGGGCGTGGGCCGCGCTGGAAGGCGCGCGCCTGCCCGTCGGGCGCGACGTCGCCGTCGGCCACTCGCTCTTCGAGTCGATCGACGCCCGGGGGCGCCCCGTGGCGCGGGCCGCCCTCGACACGCAGGTGAGCTTTCGCGACGCGCTCGAGGGGCTCCGGCTGATCGGCCCTGGCGCCAAGGTCCGGGTGACGTTCGACGCCGCGGGCGCCGTGACCCACCTCGTCTATGCGCGGCGCGACCTCGCGCGCGGCGAGGACGTCGCGATCATCCCGGCCGCCGAGGCCCCCGCGCTGTGCGCCCGCGCGCTCGGCGGCGGCGCGGTGGTCGCGGCCGAGCCGGAGCTCGTCTATTACGCGCCGCCGCTCTCCCGCGAGGTGCGCCGGATCCTCCCTCATTACGTGTGCAGCGGCAGGCGGCGTTTCGGCGCCGAGGTGGTGGACGTCCGCAAGGTGATCGTCCCGGCCGTCGTCGACGCTCCGAGGGCGGCGATCACCGTGCGCGAGGACGGCGAGACCCTCTCTGCGGAGGCGAGCGTCACCGGGGGTACTGCGCCGTACACGTACAGGTGGGTAACCTCGGCGCGGTCGCTCGCTCCTGACCGCGCCGACGGTGGGGCGGTGCGGATCTCGCTGGACGGCCCGGCGCTTCGCGGCGAGACGGAGACGCTGACGCTCTACGTCACGGACGCCGACGGCCTGGTCGCGACGGCGGCGCGGCAGCTCCCGTTCGCGCGCGCGGCGGCGCCCGCGGTGCCGAGCGCGCCCGCGGTGCCGAGCGCGCCCCTGTCGCCGCCGGCGGCCAACGAGGGCGGCGCCGCGGTGGGCGCCGAGTGGGTCGGGCGCTGCGGCGGCCTCGATCATTCGGCGGCGAACGTCGATGGTCTCCTGAAGAGCTTCCGGGCGGGGGGCGTCGAGGACCGCTTCAACTGGGGTGAGCTCCGCGCGTGGGAGGTGGATTTCAAGGACCCGGCGGTGGGCGGCCAGGACGCGTCGTATGCGGACTCCGTCGATCTCACGTTCTACACGGGGCACGCGAACGGCGTCGGGTTCATGTTCTGCAGCGCCATGAGCGATCGGATCCTTCACTTCAGCGACGCTCACTGGGGCAACTCCAACCTGGAGTGGATGGTGGTCGCCGCCTGCGGCCCGCTCCAGGACGACGCGGGCGCCTGGCGTCTCCGGTGGTCGAACGCGTTCGACGGCCTGCACCTCCTGCTCGGATATGCGACAGAGTCGTTCGACGACACGACCGAGGGCTCGATGTTCGCGAGCCGCCTGCTCGACGACGCGAGCCCGGCGCCGCTCCGGCAGGCGTGGGCGACGACGGCGATCGAGGTCCAGCCCGACGACAAGGTGATCTACGCGATCATGGGGGTCTACGGCGCGGGCTGGACGCTCCCCAACTACGACGATCATTTCTGGGGCAAGGGCCCGGTCGGCCCGGACCTGTGGGGGGCCGCGAGGGCCGGCTTCTGGCGGATCTCCGGGCCGACGTAGCGGATCATCGCTCCGGGGCCCGATCGCCTCTTCGGCCACGGCGGTGGGGCCGAGAAAAGGGGCCGTACATCGCGTCGATCGACCCCGAGACGGTTGCGGTCGACATCGAGCCGGGGTGGACGCGTGGAACGAGGTGGAGGCAGGCCAGGTCGCTCCGCCTTCAAGACTAGCAGGAGCAGCGCCCTCTACGGAGTTCGCAGCAGGAGCACTCATAGCGGGGACGTCCCCGCCGAGACGGACTTGACCGCCGAGTTGACGAAGCTCGAGACCATCGTTGCCGGCTTGCTGGAGCGCCTTGGCGTCGGCGTCTCCGTGCCATGACCGAACCACGCCAGGTACTGCCGCCGAGCTAGGGCTTGGTGCTGGCGATGCACCTGGGCCGCGCGAGGCGCGGACCGATGCCCCGCAGTACAAGCGTAAGCCGTTG
This sequence comes from Sorangium cellulosum So0157-2, assembly GCF_000418325.1. Taxonomy (GTDB): domain Bacteria; phylum Myxococcota_A; class Polyangia; order Polyangiales; family Polyangiaceae; genus Sorangium; species Sorangium cellulosum_D. The sequence continues at coordinate 7,329,207 of NC_021658.1, read as the reverse complement.
GTCAGACAGCGAGCGACCGTTGCTGGCGGTAGCGAAGCGTGAGATACTACGAACATGCCGCTGGAGCTAGCTGCACTTGGGAAGGCCCTCGAAGCCGCGCTTGCCGTCGACGAGCGCAAACTCGGCTTCTTGTGCCATACCGGGAAATTCGAGGGCTGGATCCGCGACGAAGCATCGTTTGCCCTGCATGATGCCGATCCGGAAATTCATGTTGCCCGCGAATGTGAGAACATGGATGTAGTGATCTTCGACCGGGATGCTGACGGGATCACGGTGTGGCAATTGAAGCATTCCTATTCGATCAACCAGTGGCGGTCAAAGGAGCTGTCCGTAGCCTGGCCACCGCGACGAGGAACGTCGGGTCGGCACGGAGACTACTATTATCGACTGTATGGAGGATCTTCGATTGGCTCGGTCTGCCGTGGCGAAACTGCGCAACAAGCTGCGTCGTCAAGGTTCACCCGCCAGGATCTTCCTCACTTATGCGGTAACGCACCCGAGTGGCGTGGCCGGCCCATCGACGCCTTCCGGGTTGACGCAGAAATACTCGAGCGACTTCTTGCGAGAGTGGCTCAGAGATCATGGTGCTGCCGTTGGCGGGTTCGCTGGATTACGGTCTTCGTTCGTCGAAGCCGTCAAATCGTGGGCAATTGAGGGGCAGGCTGCGGGTCACGATTGCGTGCGCGAGCCCTTGCCTGGACCAGCTGGAATTACATATTCTCTCATATCCTTCAGTTGGGGACCGTTCTCGTGATCGTTCCCTCGGTGCGGCGGCGCACGAACGCGGCTGGCCAACAACCCGCTGCGCGCCGCGGGGGTGCGGGTGGCCGTTAGGTCACAGGAGAAGCGTATGAAACGTACGTGGACAATCATTGGGGTTGCTGATGTGACTCGCAGCTTCAACTGGTATCAAACGCTATTCGGTCAACCGGAGTCGTCGCCTGCTCATGACTATTTCGGCCAAATCCTCGACACGGACGGGACGGTGCTGCTCTGTCTTCATAAGTGGGGATCCCACGAGCACCCGACGCTCGTCAGCCCCGATCGCGCGGATCCTGGCAATGGGCTATTGCTGTTCTTCCGGGTGGATGATTTCGACGAGGCGCTATCGCGCGCCAGAACCCTCGTGGGTCGACTCGAGGAGGAGCCCCAGACGAACCCCGCGACCGGGACCCGAGAGTTTGCCCTCCGCGATCCGGACGGCTATTACGTCATGGTCAGTGCGCTCGCCTGAACGCGCATGCGTTCCTTCGCGCGGCGGAACATGGCTTCCGAACCGCCCGTGCGATGCACACGCACGGGCGGCGACAGCTGCTGCCGAATCCCTCACCGAGCTCGGCCACCCCCCAACGAGATGACGACGCGGCGCCCCGCAGACCGCGGTCTCAATGACGGCGTGGCCGGTCGGCCGGTCTGCTGGTCCGCAGGAATGCTGCCGAAGCCGACGCAGACGGGCGGCTCGCGGCAAGCGCCAGCCATCTCCCCGCTTCCCGAGGTCGTGCGCGCTCAGGAGCCGGTCATCGTGAGCAGCTCCCTCGCGTCGCCGACGGATGCAGCGCGGCGGATCCAGCGGTCCAGCTCGGCCACGTCGGTGCTCTCGAGGACGCGCTCCCGGACCTCGGCAGGGATCTCCAGCCCGCGGGCCTCCAGGACAGAGAGCACGGCCTGCGCCTTGGCTTCGAGGAGCCCTGCCTGCCGCCCCTCCTCCCGGCCCTTCTCCACGCCCTTCGCTACGTAGCTGCGTGCGAACTCGCTCTGGAACTCGTATCCGCTCTTCATCATCGCCTCCAACGTCCGCCTCGCCGCTTCGTTCAGCGAGGATAGCACCAGGTCCCCGTACAAGGCGCGCCGCTCCTCATCGAGCCCGGCTGCCGCCGCCAGGAACGCCACGCCGATCGCCTCCGCCGCCTCACCCTGCCCGTGCGCCATCGCCGAGAGCACGACCACCTCGGGCGACGCCTTCGCCTGCTCGGCATCGGTGACGACCGGGACACCCTCGGGCCCCAGCACCAGCGGGGCCAGCGTCAAGCCAGGGTGGCCCGTGTCGATCGGCCGCGAGCACCACCGCGCGATCTCGGCATCGATCGTCACGACCAGCAGCTGGGTCGGGCAGCGGTTCCTGGCCCTCGTTTGGACGACGTACACCGGCCAGACGTACCGCTTGTCCGGGTCGACGCCGAGCTGGACCTCGACCACGATGGCCATCGCGGGCCGCTCCAGCTCACCGACCAGCAGCACGACGATGACGTCCGCGCGCCGGTCCGAGGGCAGGACCTCGGTGAGGTCGGAGGACACGACGCGCGCCTCCGTGAAGGCCGGTACCGGCTGACCGAGCGCGTCGTGCAGCATCTCGGCGGCCAGCGTCGGCCGGTTCTTGAACAGCTCCACGAGGGCTTCATGGGTCACAGAGGGCATCGCGTCGTCTCTCGGGTGATTGCAGCCATGCTGAATCCTCAAGGGGCGCGCCAAGCTCCTGCGTGAGGTCCGCAGGGGCCGGAGCAACCGCGTCCACCTCTTCAATTCCGGGCACCTCCCTCGAGTCGTCAGGCCGAGTGACCTGCGTGCAACGTGACACCAGGCACTCACGAGCCGCCCCGCTGCCAGCACCAGGCCGGCCAGGCCGCCGAGCACCCGCGAGGTGGCCAACATGCTGGGCGTGACGCTCTCGACGCCGCTCAAGCCCGAGAAGATCGCACGGCTGCGCAACCTTGCTGCGCCTCGCGCTCGACTGGACGCTCCAGCGCGGGCGCATCGAGGCTGCGGGCCATCGTGGGCCTTGTGCGTTTCAGCGCCTGCGGCGGCGCGCGAAGAGGGCGCCCAGGGCCACGAGGGCCGCGAAGCCGCGCCCGCTGTTCTCCGCGGATCCGGCGGCGGCGCGGCAGCCGCCGTCCGGCTCCTCGCTGCCGCCGGTGCCGCTCACGCTAGCCATACCGCCCTGACCGCCGGAGCCGGCCATGCCGCCGGTGCCGCCGCCGGCCTCGCCCATTCCGCCCGCGCCGCCCATTCCACCGGCGCTACCTCCGCCGCCGCCTTCTCCCTCGCCTCCGCTACCGCCGGCTCCGCCGGAGCCGCCCACTCCACCGGAGCCGCCAGAGCCGCTCATTCCCCCGGAGCCGCCCGCGCCGCCGCTTCCGCCGCTGCCCTCCGGGGTGATGCCGCCCTCGTAAATCTCCGCGCTTCCATGCGCCTCGGGGTCGCCGTCTCCGGACGAACACCCTGCCAGCAACCCCCCGAAGACCAGGACGCGATTGCCATCGAGCAGCACGGACGACGGAGCGTCGCGCAGCCTGCTCATGTTCTGCACCGTCGACCAGCCATTCGTCGCGGGGTCGTACACCGCGGCGCTGCGGAGGGTGCACTCGTTGCCGCCGGTCCATTCCTTGCCGCCCGCGATGAGCACCATTCCGTTCCCGAGCAGCGTGGCCGTGTGACGCCGGCGCGCGACGTCCAGCGGCCCAGTCACGAACCAGTCGTTCGTCGCCGGATCGTACACCTGCGCGTGCGGGACGCTCGCCGCGCCCGTGACCAGCACCCGACCCTCGGCGAGCAGCGTCGCCGTGAAATCGGCGGGCGGCATGAGCAACGCTTGCGTGGGCGTCCAGGTATTCGTGGCCGGGTCATACCGGTCGGCGCCGTCGCCGCTCACCACGAGCACGCTGCCGTCGAGCAGCCTCGTCGCCTTGTGCCCGGAATGCGCGAAGGTCAGCGTCCCGGCCGGGGAGAACGTCCCCGTGGCCGGGTCGTACAGCTCCGCCGTCGCCGGGTTGCCTGCGCCGCCGCTCACCAGCACCTTCCCGCTGTGCAAGAGGACCGCCGAATGCCTCGAGCGCGAGACGCCGAGCGAGCCCGTCGCGGCCCAGGATCGCGTCGCCGGATCGTAGACCTCGGCGACCGCCGTCCCGCCGCCCACGGCGAGGACACGATCGTCCGGGAGCCGCAAGAGAGCGACGCTCGGATCGTGGTGCGCGACCATGGCGCCGGTGAGCGCCCACGTGTCGCTCGCCGGATCGTAGGCCTCGGCCGTCGACGGAGAATCGCCGCCCACGACGAGGATCTCGCCGGTCGAGACCCGGATCGACGCGGGCTTGCGGCGCGCGCGAGAGAGCGGCGCGACGTCGCTCCAGGCGTTCGTCGCCGGATCGTAGAGGTTCGCGGACAGGGTATCGTTCCAGTCGTTGTCGTACCCGCCGGCCACGAGCACGCGGCCATCGGCGAGCTCGGCCCACGTGCCGTCGTGCCGCGGCACGGGCATGTTCCCGGCCGGCGTCCACGCGGGCTGGCAGCCGACAGGCACATCGCCGACGCAAGCGCCCGCCTGGCAGACGCCGTTCGCCGTGCAACCGTCGGCGCTGCCGCACACGGCGCCGCTCAGCGGCGTACAGGTGCCATCCGCCGACGCGCCCGCGTCCACCGCGCACGCGTCACACGAGCCCGCGTCACACGCGGTATCACAGCAGACGCCATCGACGCAGAAGCCGCTCGCGCATTCGCCCGCGAAGAGGCAAGGAGCGCCCGGGGCCGCGAGGGTGAGCACCTCGACGCTCGCGCTCCCGCCGCCGGCCACGAGCACCCGCCCGCCCGCGAGCGCCGTGGCGGTGTGGCCGCTCCGGCCCGTGTTCAGGTACTTGCCGAGCGACCACGTCCCGCTCGCCGGATCGTAGACCTCCGCGATCGCGCCGCCGCCGGCGACCAGCACCCGCCCGTCGGCGAGCGGCGTGGCCGTGTGACTGTCGCGGGCGACGTTCAGCGGCGCCGCGGTCGTCCAGGTGTTGCTCGCCGGGTCGTAGAGCGCCGCGCTGCGGTTCGTGGAGGAGAACCCCTCACCGCCATAATCGGTGTAGCCGCCGGCGACGAGCACCTTGCCAGTCCCGAGGAGCGTCGCGGTGTGGCCTCTGCGGTTCTGGATCGAGCCCGCGGCCGTCCACGCGCCGGTGGCCGGATCGTAGCGCTCCGCGCTGCCGATGGGGTCGCCGGAGGGGCCCACCCCGGCCACCACGAGGACGTCGCCGTCCGGCAAGAGCGCGGCCTCGTGGGAGGAGCGCGCCTGCGCCATCGACCCCGCGTCGGTCCACGTATCCGCCGCGGGATCGTAGATCTCGCTCGACCTCATCACCCACTCTTCGGACTCGCCGGCGGCCACGAGGAGCCGGCCGTCGGGCAGGAGCGTCGCGGTGTGGCGCTCGCGCGGCGTGAGGAGCGGCGCGGCGAGCGTCCAGGTGTCCGTGGCCGGGTCGTAGATCTCGACAGCGTCGGTCACGCCGCCGGCCACGACGACCCTGCCGTCCGGAAGGAGCGTCGCGGTATGCCCCGTGTGCGGCGTGCTCATCGACGCGACGAGCATCCATGTATTCGTGTCAGGGTCGTACACCTCGGCGGTGGCGCTCGCTCCGCCGGCCACGAGGACCTTCCCGTCGAGCAGCCGCGTCGCCGTGTGCCTGCTCCGGGCGACGTTCATCGGCGCCGCCACGTCCCACCGTGGCGCCGTGAGCGCGGCGGCAGCCGCCACGATGCCGTGCTCCTTCGCGCGACCTCGCGGCTCATCGGCGCCGTGGCACCCGAGCGCCGCGGCGAGCAAGACAGGGGCGAGGCGGCGAAAGAACGAGGCTGAACGCACGCTCGACGATAGCGGTCTCGGCGCCTTGGCTGTCAAGAGAAAGCGACGGCCGCGGCGGATGGAACACCGCGGAGTTTCGTCCACATCAAGCCTCGCGGGGCGGGGGACGGCGTCAGTACCCGAGCCACTTCGGGTCGAGCTCGATGGAGTAATGGTCCACGAACCTGAACGCCACGCCCCCGGCGTCCCCGCTCGCGCGGATCGTGTACACCGACTCGTTCGCCTGAGGCCGATGGTCCGTCGGGCTGAACGAGATCGGCCCCGCCGTCATCCCGTCGAGCACCACGTTCTGGAACGACTCCAGCGCGTTCTTCAGGTCTTCTCCCGTCGGCCGCTCCCGCCCCGCGTCGACCGCCCGCTCGACGGCCTCGCGCCACATGAGCGCCGCCGCGTGGCCCTGGACGTAGAACTGGTCCTGATATCGGTCGAGCGGGTGATTGTCCTTCTCCCGGTACGCCCGGTGGATCCGCAGCATCTCCGCCATCCCGCTCGAATGCTGCGTGTCGCCGTAGATCGGGACCGGGAACAGCCCGTAGAAGATGCCGGCGCAGTCGGCCCCGCAGAGCGACAGCGTCCGCTCGCCGATCCCCCAGTTGTTCGCCATCACCCGCAGCTGCCAGCGCTCTTTCCCCGGGATCCCATGCCCTGGAAACGCTTGATCGATGAGCCTCTGCGCGGCGGCGGCGCCCTTGCCGACGAACGACGAAGAGACGACGCTGTTGCCCGCCCAGAACCAGCTCGTCGGGACGTAGGACGGGTTCGCCCGCTTCTTCTCGATCTCTCTCTTCACATAGCGGGTCACCGCCTCGACGACGAGCCCCTCGTCCTCGAGGGAAGACGTCTGCGGCACGATGAGATCCTCGCCGAGCAGCATGCCGGGCAGGTGCTCCACGTACGATTTGCCCGCCGCCAGCGGATCGACGCAGTAAAGACACCGGTCGATCGTGTCGTGCACCATCGCGATGCGCCCGGGCGCGATCTTCCAGGCCGCCTTCACCCCGATGCGGATCGCGGTCGAATAGTCCGTGGCCGGGAAGAAGATGTACGGATAGCCCGGGCTCGTCTTGTGCTCCGTCGCCGAGATGCTCTGTCCGAGGGCGTTGAACTCGGCGTAGGGCACGTCCGCCGAGATCGGCACCGGCGTGGCGAGCGAGCCGGCGTACGAGCCGGGGATGATGAGCTTCTTCTCCTCCGCGAGCTTCGGCGCGACGCGCGTGGTCGGCCCGGTGCCGAAGATGAACAGCGTGGAGACCTCGCTCCACACAGGCTCACGCCGCCACGCCGCGATGACCTCCTCCGTCATCGCCGGGTCGTACTGCGCGTCCCTCGTGTCGACGTCGATGGGACAGCCGCGGATCCCTCCATGGCCGTCGTTGAGGTGACGCAGGTAGTCGTAGACTCCGTAGCTGTACGGCGGCGCGATGTCGGTGGCCATCCCGGTGGCGCCCGTCGTGATCCGGACCCGGAGCGTCCCCGCGCAGCGGGCGCCCGCGGCGGCGGACCCGGCGAGCGCGGCCGCCCCAGGAGCGACGGCGCGCGCCTGCCCGTCCGGGCGGCGCGCGGAGATCGCCACCGCCGCGATCAGGGCGGCCACGCCGAGCGCCCCGATGAGGTAGCTGCGCTGCTGCGGCGTGCCGGCCGCGCGGAGGGCCGGCTTCAGGCTCGTCGAGTCGGACGCGGCGCGCACGGGCCCCGTCGCCCGCTGGCCGATCTCCTCATCGAGGGGGGTCATGGCCTGGAGGCGCCGCCCGTCCGAGCCCTCGATCGCGCTCGGGCGGGACAGGCGGGGCTCCAGGATCGCGCTCGGGCGGCCCGCGCCCTGCTCGATGTACGCCTTGATCTGCCGCTGCATGCTGGCGCGGCGCTCCGCGAAGACGGCCACCATCCGCGCGCCGATCTCGTCGGACCGGACGTCCTCGCCGGACGCGCGCAGGTAGTCCTCGAGCGCCGCGCGCATCTCCTGCGCGGTCGCGTAGCGCTTCGCCGGGTCGCGCTCCAGCGCCCGCGCGACGATGGCGTCGAGCGCCGGCGGGATGTCGGGGTGGACGAGCGAGGGCCGCTGGATCTCGTCCACGGCCGCGAGCTTCCAGAGCGCGCTCACGGCGTCGCCCCCGAAGAGCCGCTCCCGCGTGAGGAGCTCCCAGAGCACGATCCCGGCCACGAAGACGTCGGCCCGCCGGTCGATCCCCGCGCTGTCGGCCGCCTGCTCGGGCGCCATGTAGGACGTCTTGCCCTTCAGCTTCCCGGTCTCGGTGAGGTCCGTGTTGATGGACGCCTTGGCGATGCCGAAGTCGAGCAGCTTCACCGCGCCGTCGTACGTGACGAAGACGTTGTGCGGGGAGACGTCGCGGTGGACGATGCCGAGCGGCGTGCCGTCGTAATCGCAGAGCTCGTGCGCGTAATGGAGGCCGCCCAGCACGTCGGCCACGATCCGGACCCAGACGCCGCGCGTGAAGCCGTCCGCGCCCGGCTCCCCCTCGGCCACCGCCCTCATGAGCGCGTTGAGCGGCTGGCCCTCCAGATACTCCATCACGGTGAAGTAGCCGGCCTCGTCCACGCCGACCTCGTAGGTCTGGACGATGTTCGGGTGGTTGAGGCGCGCCGACAGCTTCGCCTCGTCGAGGAACATGGTGACGATCTTCTCGCCGTCGCCGCCCACGCCGCGGTGGCGCTTGACGACGACGAGCTTGTTGAACGACCCCGGCCCCCGCGCGATCGCCAGGAACACGTCGCCCATCCCGCCCCGGCCGAGCTTCGCGATCGGGCGGTATTTGCCCATGATCGCCGTCTGGGTAGGCTCCGCGTCCGAGCTGTCTTGACCCGTGCCCACCATGTCCCCGGCCGTCCTCAGACGCGCGCGCCGCTCCGAAGGAACTCGCTATGGGAGCAAAGACCGATATCCTTGTCAACGCCCCCGGCCCGAGGCGCAGGCCCGATGACCGCGGCGGGTCTTGCCGTTGGTCGCGTTGGTCGCGTGGGCTGTGCGCGCAGCGCGCACGACACGCGCTGCGCGCGGCGAAGCCGCTCGCGATCTGGCCGTCTGGGTCGCGGCATCGATGGAGTTCTGTGGTGATACGGCCGAGATGGCATCATGAATTCGAAGCCGGTTTGCGATTTGTCGTGAGGACGTTATTCGACGGCGCTGCGGTACGCCGACGGGGCGCCGCGGCGGCCCGAGATCGGTCGCGACCATGCGAGGCGCGTGCCCGTCGGCGGTCGCCGGCGACGGCGGCTCAGGGCGCCTCGGGGCCGCCCCCGCGGGGGCCGCGCGCCGGAGGCGGAGGCGCGGCGGGCCGTGCGCGCTCGAGGTGCTCGTAGGGCGCGAGCGTCATCAGCCGCGTGTCCTCGACGGGGCCGCCGACGGTGAAGTGATAGAGGCTCTGCACGTCGTCGCCGGCGATGCCGCACAGCTCGTGGAACACGTCGTCGAAGTAGCAGCCGATGCCGGTCGCCCGCACGCGGCCGCCGCTGTCCCGCGCGGCCTCGGCCTCGAGGTACAGCGCGTGGCCGAGGACGCCGGCCTCCCAGAAGAGCCGCCGGTACCAGGGCGCGCCGCGCTCCCGGAGCGTGGCGCCGAGGTCGGCGACCATCCCGAGGCTGAACGCGCCGTCGGCGGCGATCTCCTGATGACAGCTCACGATCTGCGCCGCGCTCCGCAGGTCGGCCCCGGAGAGGCGATAGAGCCGCAGGTGATCCGGACACCCGCGCGGCTTCTCCCACGCGAACGGGTGCGCGAGGGCGGCCTTCAGCCGCTCGTGGGCGGCCTCCGACCGCTCGAGCGCGTAGAGGCCCGGGTCGAGGCCGCGGACGCGGTGCACGAAGACGACCGCGTGCACGAGCGGCGCCCACGGGAGCGCGTCCCACGGGGGCACGCCGGGGCGGGGGAGGAGGTGATCGAGCATGGCGTAGAACGCCTCGGCGCCGATCGACGTGCGGCCGTCGTACGCCGTGGCGCTCCGCCGCGTCCGGAGGATCTCCGACGCCAGCGCGCCGCCGCCGCCGTGGTCCGACAGCGGGGGCAGGCCGCTCTCCAGGAGGGCGTCCGGCTCCTCGGCGTGGGCCTTCCAGGTGGCGCCGGCGACGTCCTCGATGACCTCCCAGTCGACGTGGCTCGGGCTCAGCGCGTTCGCCCGCCCGGCCCACGCGCCCTCGCCGGTGAGGCGGGTCAGCTCGGCCGCGCGCGCGGCCGCCGCGCGGGCCGCGGCGAGCGCCGCCTCCCGGCCGAGCGGCGCGGCGGGCACGACGAGCAGCGCGGCGTCGGGGTGCTCGCGATCCGCCGCCGCGACGCCCGCGAAGTCCGCGGCCCGATCGAGGCCGAGCAGCGCGGACAGCTCGCCGTCGCCGAGGTCGCCGAGCAGCGCCGCGGACCAGCCGAGCGCGGCCGCGGCATAGCGGACGGCGGCGATGGCGTGACCGGCGTCGTGCTGGCAATAGCGGAACGCCCGCTCGCCGTACTTCCACGCCTCGCGCCAGTGGACGGAGCTCAGCCCCACGAGGAAGCCGCCGGCCGGGAGGAGCCCCGCGAGCGCGCGGGCAGGGCCGGCGCCCAGCGCGCATCGGCGCTCGAGCGCGTGATCGCGGCTCACGTAATGATAGAGGCCCGCCGGCAGCCCGGGCGCGCCGGCCGAGAGGAGGTATCCCTCGGTCGGGTGGAGATTGCCGCTCGAGGGGTTGCAGCGGAGCGCCCAGCGCGAGCCGCGGTATTCCTTCCAGGCGGAGAGGCCGAGCGAGAGCTCGAAGAGGGCCGCGATGGAATCGAGCTCGACCGCGGCCGCCGGGATCGCGCCGGGGCGGTGGAGATCCCGGTACGCCGCGGCGAGCCCGCCGGCGCGGAGCGGCAAGGGGACGACCGGGGCGCCCTCGAAGGTGCGGAATGGATCCGGCTGCGTGCTCCAGTCCATGGCGCCCGGGCCGCGCGCATAGCGCCTCAGGTGATGCTTCGTGCGCGTGTGATAGGCGAGCGCGCGCTCGACGGGGCTCGTGGACATGGGCCGATCGTGGCGCTCAGGGTAGCAGCGGCGCGGGGCGCCGCTACCGCGCCGAGCGGGCTCGTCCGCGGATCGGCGAGCCCTCCTTGAGGGCATCCTGGCTCGACCGATGCTCGCCGTGTCCTCCGCGCTTCGAGATCTCGTCTTCCCCACGAGAGCCCAGGGGCCCGCGCGCGGGGCGGGGAGAGCAGCGAGGATGGCGCTGCCCTGTGCCCAGCGATGTTCTCATGAAGGCTCGAAGCACACGGGATCTCCTTCCTGCGTTCCCGCCTTCATGGTGAGATGACCGCCGGTTCTCTTCGCGCGTTGCCCCTCGAACCCCGAGCCGATGATTCGCCTCCTCGCGGACAGCCCCCTCCTCCTGCTCTTCGTCGTCTCCGCCCTCGGCTTCCTCGTCGGGCGCCTCCACCTCGGCGGCTTTCACCTCGGCGTCGCGGCGGTGCTGTTCGTGGGGCTCGGCGTCGGCGCCGTCGACCCTGCGCTCCAGCTGCCCGAGTTCGTGCCGGTCTTCGGCCTCGCCCTCTTCGTCTACACGGTGGGGCTCACCAGCGGCCCGGGGTTCTTCGCGTCGCTGCGCCGCCGCGGCCTCCGCGACGCCGCCTTCGCCGCCGGCGTGCTCCTCGTGGCCGCCGCGCTCGCCGCCCTCGCGGCGCGCGCCGCGGGCCTGCCCGGCGCGGCGGCGGCCGGGGTGTTCGCGGGCGCCACCACCAGCACCCCGGCCCTCGCCAGCGCCCTCGAGGTCATCAAGTCGGCGCCGGAGGCCGCGCGCGCGGCGCTCTCCAGCGGCGCCGTGGTCGGCTACTCCGTCACGTACCCGGCGGGGGTGCTCGGCACCCTCGGGGCGATCGGCCTGCTCCAGCGGCTCTTCCGGGTCGACGACCAGGCCGAGCTGCGGAGCCGCCGCGACGCCGCGGCCGCCGCGCAGCGCCTCACCAACGTCACCGTGCGCGTGGCGCGCGACGAGGCCCTCGGCGCGACGGCCGGGGAGCTCCGGCGGCGCCACGGCCTGCACGTGCTCTTCGGCCGCATGCGCCGCGGAGGAGAGCTCGCCATCGCCACCGACGCGACCGTGTTCGAGCGCGGCGATCTCGTGTGCGTGATCGGCGGCGAGGACGACGTGCTCGCCGCCGCGCTCCTGCTCGGCGAGGCCACGACCGAGCACCTGGAGTTCGACAGGAGCCTCATCGACTACCGGCGGATGTTCGTCTCCCGCCCCGGGGTCACGGAGCGGCCGCTCCGCGAGCTCCGTCTCCCGGAGCGCTTCGGGGCCATCGTCACGCGCGTGCGCCGGGGCGACGTGGACTTCCTGCCGGACGACCAGACCGAGCTCGAGCTCGGCGACCGCGTGCGCGTCGTGGCGCCGCGCGAGCGCATGGACGACGTCGCCCGCTACCTCGGGGATTCGTTCAAGGCCCTCTCGGAGATCGACATCATCACGTTCAGCCTCGGGATCGCGCTGGGCCTGCTCCTCGGCAGCGCGCCGATCCCGCTGCCGGGCGGCGCCCCGCTCAAGCTCGGGTTCGCCGGCGGGCCGCTCGTCGCCGGCCTCGTCCTCGGCCGCGTCGGGCGCACGGGGCCGCTCGTCTGGACGCTGCCGTACAGCGCGAACCTCACCCTGCGGCAGCTCGGCGTGGTCATGTTCCTGGCCGGCGTCGGCACCCGCTCGGGGTACTCGTTCGCGCACACGCTACAGCAAGGCGGCGCCGCGGCGCTGATCGGGAGCGGCGCGGTCATCACCGCGGTCGTCGCGTTCGGGGCGCTGCTCGTCGGCTACCGGCTGCTCCGGATCCCGATGGGGACCCTCACCGGCATGCTCGCCGGCATCCAGACGCAGCCCGCGGTGCTCGCCTTCAGCCTGGAGCAGGCGCGCAGCGACGCGCCGAACACGGGGTACGCGTCGGTCTACCCGGTGGCGACGCTGGTGAAGATCGTGGCGGCGCAGCTCCTCGTGCGGCTGCTCTGAAGAGCCGCCGCCGGAGCGACGAGCTCCGCGACGCGCGCGAACGGCCTCACCCAGGCGCCGCGCCGTACCGTCGGACATCGCAGGACACGAGGCGGGCACCGCGGTCGGTCAGCGCCCGGGCCGCTCGTCGATGCGCGCATGGCGGAATAATACAGCGTCGGTGTTCGCGAAAACTTTTTGAAACATTGTGTGAGCCGGGGACTGGAAAGCGATCACCCGGTCTCCTAGCGGTCGGGCGGAGGTGGCGGGACTCACGTCCTGCCGAAGAACGACTACTGCCATGCCCATGCCAAACATCCCGGACCCACCAGAGCCAGCACCGACAGCGCCGGCTCCATCGACGTGGAAGTCCGATTTCGTCTCAGGGTTCCTCGTCTTCTTGATCGCTCTCCCGCTCTCCCTCGGCATCGCCATGGCGAGCGGATTCCCCCCCATCGCAGGTGTGCTTACCGCCGTCGTCGGCGGCGTCATCGCCACCTGGCTCGGCAGCGCGCCCCTCACCATCAAGGGCCCGGCCGCGGGGCTCATCGTCATCGCGCTCGGCGCGGTGCAGGAGCTCGGCGGCGGGGACAACGCGACAGGCTACCGCCGCGCGCTCGCCTGCATCGTCGTCGCCGCCGCGGCGCAGATCGCCTTCGCCCTCGCGCGCGCCGGCACCCTCGGCGACTTCTTCCCCTCCTCGGTGGTGCACGGCATGCTCGCGGCCATCGGGATCATCATCTGCTCGAAGCAGGTGCACACGCTCTTCGGCGTCACCCCGACGTCCAAGGCGCCGCTCCACCTGCTCCTGGAGATCCCGGCGAGCGTCCTGCGGATGAACCCCGAGATCGCCCTGATAGGCGTCCTGTCGCTCGTCCTCCTGTTCGGCTATCCGGCGGTGGCCAGGAGGACGCGGTGGATGCAGAAGATCCCCGCGCCGCTCCTCGTGCTCGCGGCCTCGATACCGCTCGCGTTCGCCTTCGACCTCGAGCACGAGCACACGTACACGCTGTCGGTGACGGATTCGGTCCACACGATCGGGCCGAAGTTCCTCGTCACCCTGCCGGGGAACCTGACGCAGGCCATCGCCTTTCCGGACTTCAGCCAGGTCGCCACGCCGGCGTCCATGAAGTATGTCCTGATGTTCTCCCTCGTGGGAAGCATCGAGTCGCTGCTGTCCACGAAGGCGGTCAGCTCCCTCGATCCCGAGAGGCGCCGCCCCGACCTCGACCGGGACCTGCTCGCCACCGGCGCCGGCAACCTCGTCGCGGGCCTGCTCGGCGGGCTGCCCATGATCTCGGAGATCGTCCGCAGCTCCGCCAACATCGGCTACGGCGCGAGGAGCCGGCTCTCGAACTTCTTCCACGGCGCCTTCCTCCTGCTGTTCGTCGCGTTCGCGCCGGGGCTCATCCACCGCATCCCGCTCGCCGCGCTCGCCGCGATGCTCACCTTCACGGGCACCCGCCTCGCGGCTCCCACGGAGTTCGTGAAGACGTTCCGCATCGGCAAGGAGCAGCTCGCGGTCTTCGTCGCCACCGCCGCGATCACCATCGCGACCGATCTGCTCGTGGGGGTCGTGGCCGGGATCGCCGTGGAGATGTTCATCCACGTGCTCCACGGCGCGCCGCTCCGCAGCCTCTTCCGGCCCGAGATCGAGGAGCACGTCGAGGGCGGACGGCTCGTGCTGCGCGTCAAGCAGGCCGCCGTCTTCAGCAATTACCTCTCGATCAAGCGGAGGCTCGCGCGGCACCGGGACGTCCCTGCCATCGAGATCGACTTCGCCGCTACCCGCCTGGTCGATCACACGGTGATGGCCAACCTGCACGACCTCAAGGCGCTGCTCGAGCGCGAGGGGCGGGCGCTCTCGCTGTCGGGACTCGACGACCACGGCCCGATGTCGTCGCACCCGCTCTCCGCGCGGAAGAAAGTGGCCTTCGCGCCGGCCGTGAGCCGCTGAGCCGGTGAGCCGCTGAGCCCGCACGGCGCGCGAGGCGCGCGAGGCGCGAGGTGTACGAGTTGCGCGAGGTGCACGAGTTGCGCGAGGTGCGCGAAAGCTGCGCGTGCGCGCCGCGCTTGATGGAGCGATACTTCAGGAGACGTACGATTGACATGAACGAGCCAAGTGCGAAGTCCAGCGCAGGTGAAGCTCCAGAAGAGCGCCTGCGCACCGCCCTCCAGCACGCCGGTCACCTCCTGCCATCGCAGGGGCCCATCGGCGTGTTCGTCCACCACAACACGCTGCACGCGTTCCAGCACCTGCCGTTCCACGACGCGCTCGCCGCGGCGAGCGCGCTGTTCGGGGCAGAGCCGTACCTCTCCGAGGCGGAGTACCGCGCGCACATCGCGTCGGGCCGGATCGGCGACCAGGACATCGAGGCGGCGCTCGCCGAGCGCTTCGCCGACCGGCCTGACGAGCGTCGCGGCCCGCTGTCACGCAACGAGATCGAGCGCCTCGCGCTGCGCTTTCCCATCCAGGCCGCCACCGAGGCGGGGCTCCGGTGGCGCATCGCCGAGGCGGGAGAGACGCGCAGGCTGAGGCCCGACCTCCCGCCCGAGCCGCGCCGCCGGATCCGCGTCGGTACGGCGCGGTGGCTGGTCGAGCGCCCCGAGGCCGCCGCGCGCCTCCTCGCCCAGGGCGGCTACGACCTGGAGGTCCGCGCCGCGCTCGCCCTCTGGGACGCGTGCTGCGGCGTGCCGCTGCCGCCGGCGCCGTCCGCCGAGGTGCCGCTCGCCGACCGCGTGGGCGTCGATCGATCCCACCGCGATCTGCTGCTCGCGCTCACGGGGGAAGACCCGGCCGAGCTCATCGACCCGCTCTTCATCCGGCTCCTCGGCGCGTACCTCGACGAGGGCGTCGCGCACTGGGGGATGCCGGACCGCGCGCACGGGCTCTTCCGCGCGTTCCGCAGCCTCGTGCTGGAGGGGGCGAGGCCGGCCGGCGCGCACCTCGCCGGGCTCGACGCGGAGCTCGGCCGGCTCGGTGCGGACGCGTCGCCCGCGGCCGTCGTCGCCGGCGCCCTGCGGGAGCTCGGCGTCGCGGAGGACCGCTGGGAAGGTTACGTGACGCGCGTGCTGCTCGAGCTGCCGGGCTGGGCCGGCATGGTCCACCGGCTCGAGCACACCCCGGGCGACCGGCCGCACGGCTCGCCGCCCGCGTCGCTGCTCGAGTACCTCGCGGTGCGCCTGACCCTCGCCCGGTACGCCCTGCGCGACGTGGCGCGCCGGCGGCTCGGGTTCGACGGGCCCCTCGCGGGGCTCGTCGAGCACGCCCGGCTCGCCGCGAGGCGCGCCGGGCCGCCGCCGCGCTCGCCCGACAGCGATAGGCCGTTCCTCCTGTTCCACCTCGCGCAGCTCGCGGGGCTGTCGGTCGCCGAGGTGGAGGCGCTCCCGCAGGCCGAGCGCGTCTGGGCGCTGGAGGTGCTCGAGGCGTTCGACGAGACGACGCGGCGGCGCCTCCTGCACGAGGCGTACGAGCATCACCACCGGGTCGAGGTGCTGCACGGCATCGCGGCGAACCTGCGCCGCCCGGCGTACGAGCGCGCGGTCCCGGACCCTCGGTTCCAGCTCGCGATGTGCATCGACGACCGCTGCGAGGGCCTCCGGAGGCACTTCGAGGAGCTCTCCCCGCGGCACGAGACCCTCGGCATCGCCGGGTTCTTCGGCGTGCCGATCCGGTTCCGCGGGCTCGACGACGCCGGCCACGTGAGCCTCTGCCCCGTCGGCGTCGAGCCCGCGCACGAGATCGTCGAGCGGCCCCGCGAGGAGGGCGCCTTCCATCTCCGGAAGGCGCGCCGCAGGCGCTGGGCGCGCTTCGTCCACACGCTCGGGCACGGGACCCGGACCCTCTCGCGCGGCCTCCTGCTCACGCCGACCCTCGGGCTGCTCTCCACGATCCCGCTCGTCGGGCGCGTCCTGTTCCCGAGGGCGTTCGCGCGGCTGCGCCGCGCCGTCGAGCGCCGCCTCCTGCCGGCGGTGCCGACCCACCTCCACAGCCCGCACGAGGAGGGGGCGCCGGCGGGCGGCGGAGGGGCGCCCTTCTCGGCCGCCGAGAAGGCCGCGAGGGTGGCCGCGACGCTCGAGATCATGGGGCTCACCCGCCGCTTCGCGCCGGTCGTGGCGGTGCTCGGCCACGGCGCGTCCAGCGTGAACAACCCGCACCAGTCCGCGTACGACTGCGGCGCGTGCGGCGGCCGGCACGGCGGCCCGAACGCGCGGCTGTTCGCCGCCATGGCCAACGACCAGGAGGTGCGCGCGCTGCTCCGCGGCCGCGGCATCGACATCCCGGACGGGACCTTCTTCCTCGGCGGGATGAACAACACGACGACGGAGGAGATCGTCTTCTACGACGAGCACCTCGCGCCGGCGTCGCACCGCGGCGAGATCGAGGCGCTCGAGCAGGCCCTCGGCGAGGCGCGCAAGCGGCACGCGCACGAGCGCTGCCGCCGCTTCGCGTCGGCGCCGGAGCGCCTGAGCCCCGAGCAGGCGCTCGCGCACGTCGAGGCGCGCGCCGTGGACCTCAGCGAGGCCCGGCCCGAGCTCGGGCACGCGACGAACGCCGTCTGCGTGATCGGCCGCCGCGAGCTCACCCACGGGATGTTCCTCGACCGCCGGGCGTTCCTCGTCTCGTACGACCCGACCCAGGACCCGACCGGGGCGATCCTCGAGCGCGTCCTGCTCTCCGCGGGTCCGGTCGGGGCGGGGATCAACCTCGAGTACTACTTCTCCCGCGTCGACAACCTCCGCTACGGCGCCGGGACCAAGCTGCCGCACAACCTCGCCTCGCTGCTCGGGGTCATGGACGGCTCGCTGAGCGATCTGCGCACCGGCCTGCCGAAGCAGATGATCGAGATCCACGAGCCGGTGCGCATGCTCACCGTCGTGGAGGCGAGCGCGGCGACGGCCGCGGCGATCTGCGCGCGGCAGCCGGCGCTCCGCGAGCTCATCGTCAACGGCTGGATCCAGCTCGTCTGCATCGACCCGGCGACGGGTCGGTTCGAGCGCTTCACCCGCGGCGCCTTCGCGCCGTTCACGCCGCCGGAGCACCCGCTGCCCGCGGTCCAGCGGTCCGTCGACTGGTACGCGGGCAAGCGCGGCTTCATCCCGCCCGCCATCGTCCGCGCCGGGCTTCCACGGTCCCAGACGGAGATCTCTTACCATGCTGCCTGACGTCCTCCTCGGCGAGCTCGCCGCGGTCGCCGTGCTCTCGCCGGCGGTCGCGTTCGCGGCGCTCGGCGCCTACTTGCTCCTCCTGCGCACGCCGAGCGAGCGCGTCGTGTCGGGCGTCGTGCTGTCGGCGCTCTCGCTCTCGCTCGTCGCCTCGCTGGTCGCCTGGGGCTCGTCCGTCGCGGCGCCCTACGCCTTCCTCTCGGTGGATCTCGGGCACTGGTTCGAGGTCTCGGGCTACGCGTTCGACATCGTGCTGCTCGTCGACCGGCTGTCGACGACGATGATGGTGCTCGTCTCGCTGATCGCGCTCGTCACCGGCAGGTTCTCGGTCGCGTACCTGCACCGCGAGCCGGGGTTCGCGCGGTTCTTCCTGCTCCTCGCCCTGTTCTCGGCGGGCATGCTGGCGCTCGTGTCCGCGGGGAGCATGGACCAGCTCTTCGCCGGCTGGGAGCTCGTCGGCGGGACGAGCGTGCTCCTCGTGGCGTTCTTCCACGAGCGCGCGGCGCCGGCGCGGGCGGCGCTGCGCGTCTACATCACCTACCGGCTCTGCGACGTGGGGCTCCTCGTCGGCGCGGTGCTCATGCACTCGCTCGCCGGCTCGGCCAACTTCGGCGAGGTGTTCGGCGGCGCCCCGTGGCCCGGGTCCGCCGCCGCGATCGGCGCCTCCGGGGCCACGGCGATCGCGCTGTGCCTGTTCTTCGCCGCGATGGGCAAGAGCGCGCAGTTCCCCGTCGGGACCTGGCTGCCGCGGGCGATGGAGGGGCCGACGCCGTCGAGCGCGCTCTTCTACGGGGCGATCTCGATCCACGCGGGCGTGTACCTGATGCTGCGCGCTGCCCCCATGCTCGAGCGCTCGCCCGCGGCGAGCGCGGTGGTGGCCTGCGTCGGGGCGCTCACGGCCGTCTACGGGACGCTCGTCGGCCGGGTGCAGGCGGACGTGAAGAGCGCGCTCGCGTACGCGACGATGTCGCAGGTCGGGATCATGTTCGTGGAGATCGGGCTCGGGTACTACCGGCTCGCGCTCGTGCACCTCTTCGCGCACGCGTGCCTCCGGTGCCTGCAGATGCTGCGCGCGCCCGCGGCGCTCCGCGACGCGCAGGAGATCCGGGCCGCGCACGCCAGCGAGCCGCTCCCGCACCTCGCGATCGCCGCCCGCGTGCTGCCGGCGTCGCTCGTGCGGCGCGCGTACTGGGCCTCCCTCGATCGCTTCCAGGTGGAGGTGATGCAGCAGCGGTTCATCGCGGCGCCGCTCATGCGCCTCGGGCAGGTGATCGACGGCTTCGAGCGCCGCTGGGTCGCGGCGCTGAGCGGCCTCGCCGAGCGCGACGAGGGCCGCGCCGTCGAGGCGGGCGCTCCCGGCGGGCGCGGGGGCGCGGCGGCGCCGGCGCCCCAGACGAAGGGGGCGCGGTCATGAGCATGTTCCTGATCCTCTCGGCGACGATCCTCGCGCCCGCGCTCGCCGCGCTCTCGGCCTCCTGCGCGCGCAGCGACCCCGCCGCGCGGCGCGTGGCCCTCGCCGGCGCGGCGCTCACCCTCGGGCTCTCGCTCGCGGCGCTCGCGCTGTTCCACGCGGCCGGCGGCGCCGCGGTCGACGCGATCGGCCCCGCCGTGCCGCTCCTCGGCGTGCGCCTCCGCCTCGTCCTCAACGGCTTCACCGCCTCCCTGCTCCCGCTGCTCGGCGCCATGCTGCTCGCCCTGATCGCCGCGGGCCCGCGCGCCGCGCTCGATCGGCGGAGCCTCGCGGCGGTGCTCGTCACCGGGAGCGCCATCCTCGGCGTCTACTGCGCCGCGGACCTCGTGGTGCTCGCCGTGGCGTGGGTCGCCGCCTTCCTGCCGGGCGCGCGCCTCATCGCGCGGAGGGGCGCGGCCGATCAGCTCCTCCGGCGCATCTACCGCATCTTCCTCATCGGCGGCACGGCGCCGCTCGTCCTGGCGCTCGGCGTCATGGCCGCGCTCGCCGCGCGGCGCGGCGCGGCGCTGCCGTTCGACATCGAGGAGGTCGCCCGCGCGGGCATCCCGGAGGCGTGGCAGTCGCCGCTCTTCGCGCTCATCGGCATCTCGGTGCTGATGCGCATGGCCGCCGTGCCGTTCCACGGCTGGCTGCCGGTGCTGCTCGAGCGCGGGCCGCTCGGGGTGACCGTGCTGCTCGCGGAGATGCAGGTCGGCGTCTGCGTGCTCGTGCGCGTGGTGGTGCCGCTCCTGCCGCAGAGCTGCGCCGAGGACATGCCGGTCCTCGCCGCGCTGGGGCTCTTCAGCGCCCTGCACGGCGCCGTCCTCGCGCTCACGCAGACCGATCTCCGCCGCATGATCGGGTACCTCGTGGCGAGCCAGAAGGGGCTCGTGCTCCTCGGGATCGCGTCGATGAGCCCGCAGAGCCTGAGCGGCGCGCTGCTCCAGAGCTTCGCCCTGTCGATCGCGGTCACCGGGGTGACGATGGTCGTCTGGGCGATCGAGGCGCGCACGGGCACCGCGGACGTGAGGGAGCTCGGCGGCCTCGTGGCGAGGACGCCGCGCATGGCCGCGTTCTTCCTCCTGCTCGCGTGCGCGACGATCGGGCTCCCGGGGGCGCTGACGTTCATCGGCGAGGATCTGCTCCTGCACGGGATTTTGCACGTCCACCCCGTGTTCGCGGTGCTGATGCTGGGCGCGACGGCGCTCAACGGGATCACGATGTTCCGCGCGTTCAAGCGCACCTTCCTCGGCCCGCTCCCCCGCGGCGCGAAGGGCGCCGCCATGGTGGAGCCGCTCCTGTTCCGCGAGCGCGCGGCGCTGCTCTCGCTGCTGGCGCTGACCGTGACCCTGGGCGTCGCGCCGTCGCGGCTGCTCGCGCTGCACGCGCCGGTGGTCGAGCGGGTCCTCGCCGTCGCGGGCGGCGCGACGGCCCACGGGCACGCAGAGTAGCCCCTCTCGTCTGGCTCACGCCGCGCGCGTGTAGGCCGACCCCGCGCTCCTGGCGGCGCGGGTCACCGCGCGGATGCGCTCCGACCGTCGCCTCGCCTCGCGCGGGCGCGCCGTCGGCGCGCTGCTCAGCGCGTCCTTCGGCGCAAGGGTTGCTCCGGGGCGCACCTGGTGCGCGCCACACGCCGAGGCAGCCGGGCTCAGGGAGGATCGGTGCAGCCAACCGGGACCATTTCGGCCAGAATTGGCGAATGGGCGGGCAGGGCCTGCGCCTTGCAGACACGCTCGACCCAGAGAATCAGGAGGGTACGCCAGTGTCCGTAGCAGCCAGCCAGAGCAGCCAGAACTCGGTCCACTCGGAGCCGCCGCCGCCGGTGTCGATCCCGGGGCTCCGATCGTCGATCGCCAACCAGAAGCTCCGGCAGTGGATCGCGGAGGTCGTCGCCCTGTGCCAGCCGGACGACGTGCACGTGTGCGACGGCTCCAAGGAGGAGTTCGACGCGCTCTGCGACCAGATGGTCAAGGCCGGCACGCTCATCCGCCTGAACCCGGAGAAGCGCCCGGACAGCTACCTCGCGCGCTCGGACCCGAGCGACGTGGCGCGGGTCGAAGATCGCACGTTCATCTGCAGCCGCCGCAAGCAGGACGCCGGCCCCACGAACAACTGGGCCGATCCGCAGGAGATGAAGGCCACGCTGCGCCGGCTCTTCGCCGGGTCGATGCGGGGCCGGACGCTCTACGTCATCCCGTTCAGCATGGGCCCGGTGGGCTCGCCCTATTCGCACATCGGCGTGGAGCTCAGCGACTCGCCGTACGTCGCCGCGAGCATGCGGATCATGACGCGCATGGGGAGCAAGGTGCTCGACGTGCTCGGGGACGGCGATTTCGTCCCGTGCCTGCACTCGGTCGGCATGCCGCTCGCCCCGGGGCAGGCGGACGTGCCGTGGCCGTGCAACGCGGAGCACAAGTACATCGTCCACTTCCCGGGGGAGCGGCAGATCTGGTCGTACGGGAGCGGCTATGGCGGCAACGCGCTGCTCGGCAAGAAGTGCTTTGCGCTGCGCATCGCCTCGGTGCTCGGCCGGGAGCAGGGGTGGCTCGCCGAGCACATGCTGATCCTGGGCGTCGAGTCGCCGAAGGGCGAGAAGACGTATGTCGCCGCGGCGTTCCCGAGCGCGTGCGGCAAGACGAACTTCGCGATGCTCATCCCGCCGAAGGCGTTCGCGGGCTGGAAGGTGACGACGGTGGGCGACGACATCGCGTGGATGAAGCCCGGGCGGGACGGGCAGCTCTACGCGATCAACCCCGAGGCGGGGTATTTCGGCGTGGCCCCGGGGACGTCGGAGAAGTCGAACGCGAACGCGATGGCGGCCATCCGGAAGGGGACGATCTTCACGAACGTGGGGCTCACGCCCGACGGAGACGTCTGGTGGGAGGGGATGACGGACGAGCCGCCGCCGGAGCTCATCGACTGGCAGGGCAAGCCCTGGACGCCGGACTGCGGGCGCAAGGCGGCCCACCCGAACGCGCGCTTCACGGCCCCTGCGACGCAGTGTCCCTCGCTCGATCCGCGCTGGGACGATCCGAACGGGGTGCCCATCAGCGCGATCGTCTTCGGCGGGCGGCGGGCGACGACGGTGCCGCTCGTGTACCAGTCGTTCAACTGGAGCTTCGGCGTGTACATGGCGGCGACGATCGGCTCGGAGATGACGGCGGCGGCCGCCGGCAACATCGGCCAGGTCCGCCGCGACCCGATGGCGATGCTGCCGTTCTGCGGCTACCACATGGGCGATTACTTCAACCACTGGCTGCAGATGGGGCGCCAGATCGTCAATCCGCCCCGCATCTTCTCGGTGAACTGGTTCCGCAAGGACGATCAGGGCAACTTCCTCTGGCCGGGCTTCGGCGAGAACATGCGTGTCCTCAAGTGGATCGTCGATCGCGTGCACGGCCGCGGCTTCGCCGAGGAGAGCCCGCTCGGCTGGATGCCGCGCTACGAGGACATCGAGTGGCGGGGCATGGAGCGCTTCTCGAAGGAGAGGTTCTACCAGCTCATGGCGGTGGACAGGGAGGCGTGGAAGGTCGAGTTCGGCTCGCACCGGGAGCTCTTCGAGCGGCTCTACGACCGGCTGCCCAAGGAGTTCTTCCTGATGCGCGAGCTGCTCCTGTCGCAGCTCTGGCGCTCGCCGGAGCGGTGGGAGCTCGCGCCCGAGCGCTACCTCGACGAGCACGACGACGACGGCGAGGCGAGCGCCTCTTAGTTAGAGCGACAAACGGGCTGAAGCCGCCCTCGGTCGCCGCCGGCGCGCCTGACCGGGCGCCGAGGCGCGGCGTCGCAGCAAGCGTCGCCACCGCAGAAGAGAGCTCTACCGACGTGATGTCAGGCCCTCTCGGGTGAGGGCGAGGGTGCGCGCGTGCTCGGGCACGCCCTCCAGGAAGCTCTGTCGCAGATCGGGGTCGTCGATCTGGTCGGCTCGCGCCAGCAGGTGGCGGCGGGCGTTATCGAGGGCCGCCGCGGCGGCGGCGTGTTCGCCGAGGGCGTGGAGGGACTCGGCTTCGATGAGCCGGACGAGCGCCGCCTTCGAGGCGAACACGGAGAATGCCCTGCCGTGTTGGATGACGTGCCGGGCGGTCGCGAGCGCCTCGGCAGCGTGCCCCTGCGCCAGCTGCGCGGCCGCGAGGACGACGAGCCCTGGCCACAGGTACAGGGTCACATTCGTCAAGAGCGCACATCCCGAGCGGGCCTCGGCCTCTGCGCGCTCGGAGATGCCCTGGCGCAGCAGCACGTCGGCGAGCACCCACCGCGCGAGCCCCTCGTCCATTGGGCGGTCCTTACCGGCCACGGACGCGACGAGGAGCTCGGCCTGGCGCTCTGCCTCGTCGAGGGCTCCGCGGCCGGCGAGGATCTCGGTGAGGCAGGCCGTGCGTACCACCGAGTAAGGCGCGAAGTCCGTACCCAGCGTGGCGCAAAGCGCCTGCTCCGCCTCGTCGGGCCTACCCAGGAGACGCAGGTTGATCCCGGCCAGGAGCCTGCCGAACAGCGCGCCCCGGAGATGCCCGGCTTCCTTGAAGCTCTGCTCGGCAGCCCTGGCCCACCGCAGGGCGGAGAAGGGGTGCGTCGAGCCGTCAAAGCACGCATGGCCCAGGTCCCGCCATCCGCGCGAGACAGGATCGGTCGCCGCGACGGGCTCGACCAGGGCATCGAGATGCGCCAGCGCCCGCTCCGCGGCCTCGAAACGGCATCGCAAGCGTATGGCGTCCATGATACCGAGCCAATAGAGCGCTGCCATGTCGATGGCTTCGGGGGGCGCTGCGACGTGACCGAGCTGCTCGACGAGGCGCAGGGTGTCAGCTTCCTCCTCGGGGGTCCCGAGGATCATGTCGCGGCACACCTTGTTGGCCACCCCGCACCACCAGACGGGGCTCCCCCGGGGGGCGAGCCGGAGGATCTCTTCGCTGTAGGTGCTGCCGGCGCGAAAGTCGCCGCGCCACGTGTGGCCCTCGTCATGGATTGCGTAGAGCTGGAGCCGCACGTCTTCCGTGACGTCGCATCTCAAGCCTCGCTGCACGTGTGCGAGCGAGACATCGCCGTCGCCCCTGCGGTTCGCGTGCAGGGCGGCGCGCAGGAAGAAATGGCCGGCGCGGGCGGTGTCCTTGCCGAGCTCGTAATGCTCGGCCATCACGAGAGCGTCGCGCTCGCCCGCGGCTTCCAGTAAGCGCCGGCGGCGCGGTGCCCCAGCACCCGCTCCTCGTCGGTCAGCAGGCCGTAGGCGGCGTCGCGCGTGAGCGCGTGCCGGAACCGGTACTCCGGCTCTCCCGCGAGCCGGCTGTCACGCTGAAACGCGATGACTTCCGCGGTGAGGAGCGCGCTCAGGCCGCTGTCGACCACCTCCTGGCTGGCTGCGCCGCCGAGCAGGGCGAGGAGCCCGCCGCGCCAGAACGTCTCGCCGAAGACGCTCGCGGCGAGCAGCACGCGCCGTGCGCTGGTGTCGAGCCGGACCAGCCGCGCCTGGAGCATGGCCATGAGCGCGCCGGGCAGCTCGTCGAGCTTGCCCTCGGCCGCGGCGCGGATCAGCTCCTCCAGGTACAGGGCATTGCCCGCGGCCTGCTCGACGATGCGGCTCACCTGGGCGCTGGTGAGCTGGGAGCCGAGCACCTGCTGGATGAGGCGCTCGCTCGCGCGCCTGTTCAACCCACGCAGGTGGATCGCTTGTGCCACGCGCTTCTCCCACAGCCGGGGAAAGAGCTCGGCGAGCTCCGGACGGGCCAGGGCGAGGATCATCAACGGCTGATCACCCAGCTCGGCCAGCGCGGCGTCGACCAGCCGCGCGGTGAGCGCGTCGCCCCAGTGCATGTCCTCCAGGACCAGGAGCACGGTGTGGGCGGCGCACTCCGCGCGCAGGAAGTCGATGAAGGCCCGAGAGACCTGCGTGCTCATCTGGAGCGGGTCGCCGCGCGCGGCGCGCAGCTCCGGGTTGGCGTCGTCGGGGAAGGGGATGGCGCACATCTCACCCAGGAACTCGGCGATACGGCGGGTCGCGGCGGGCTGGACGTGACGTGCGGTCCGCTCGAGCAGGCGCGCCTGCTGCATGGCGGGCTCGGTGCCGTCGACGACGCCGCACAGCCGGCGCAGCGCCTGGCTGAGGAGCCCATACGAGGTCCCCGCGCTCATGGGATCTCCGCGCCCGAGCAGGACCTCGATGTCATCTCGGGCGCGCAGGCGCCGCAAGAGCTCGTGCCGCAGGCGCGACTTGCCGACGCCCGGGGGCGCCGTGATCACGACGGCGCACGCGCCCGGCCGCTCGATGCAGTCGGCGAGCATGACCTCGAGGGTGGCCAGCTCCTGCTCGCGCCCCACGCAGGGCGTCGGCTTGCCCAGCAAGGGCCTCGTCTCGTCGGCGCCCGCGCGCTCGCCGGCGAGCAGGAAGCTGCCGTCGTCCCGCCGGCGCACCTCGAACTGCGCGTCGACCAGCGCAGCGGTGACGTCGTCCAGGCACACGGCGCTCGGGCCCTCGCGGAGCCCCTCGTCCGCCGCGCGCGCCTGGTGGAGGCGTCCGGCCCGGTCGGCGGCTTCGCCCAGGGGCAGCTGCTCGTGCAGCACCCCGCGCCCCGTCGCCAGGGTGACCTGGGCCTCGGGCCAGCGCGCCTGGATGGTCATCGCGCATCGCGCGGCTTGGACCGCAAGATCCGTGGCCGCGCTGTGGGTCGACTGCACCAGGGCCACGGCCATGGAGCCGTCGGCCAGCTCCTCGACGCAGCCGCCGTGCGCCGAGAGCGCTTAGCAGCCGCGCCTCGCGGGCGAAGCGCGCGTTCTGCGTCAATGCGCCGGCCCTGTGCAGCAGCTTGAGGGCTACGGGCGCGCCGCTGTGCCGGTCGCGCGCGCGGAACACCGTGCCCATACCGCCGCTGCCCGCGATCGCCCCGATCTCGAAGCGCTCGGCGACGACCGTGCCGACAGCGAGGCTCACCGGGTGGGATGGCAACCCGACGGGCCCCGCGCCGGGCAATCCTGCGGCGGAGAGGGTGCTGGAGTGGGGCATTGTGGAAGCTATCCTACGCCTGCCGCCGCGTGCGGGTCCAGGAGGGATGAATGAGCCGTAAAATCGTAGTCGCGTCATGGTGTTGCAGCGCTATGGCACCTGTCACGGGTCCACCTCTTTGGTGATGATCGGCGCGCTCGCGAGACACGCCAGCATCCACCCGCTGTTGCAGCGACGAGACCTGCCGCTCCAGGATCTGGAGCGCCGCCACCTTCTGTTTCGGGTCGCTCCAGCCGAGGCCGAGTCCGGCCTTGCGAACAGCTCCACGCTCTCGGCATCCGATGCGCCGACGTAGCCCTGCGGCGGCGTGACCATGCAAAGGCGAGCCATTGCGTCACGGATGGATTGCATGGAGCGGGCGAGCGCGTGCGAAACGATGAAGAGCCCGCTCAGTGCAGCTTGCGAGGCACGCCGCGCAACTGTCCGCCTCACGAGGGCCCATCGCGCTTATGTTACCTATCGATAGAGGGGGATCCGGGGATGGCACGATCGCGCGAGCACGTGACACGGCGCGCGGGGGCCGGCGGTCGCCGCGCGCTCACGCCGATCGTGCGACTGCGCGATCGCCGCGGGGCGAGCGGGCTTGATCGCTCCAGCGCCGACGCCGGTCCCCTGTGGCCGCCGAGCCGCCGGGCGCCGGCGTTTCGCGGAGCGTCTCCCCCATGCTGATGAGCGCTGCCCACCGGTACACGGTCACCGAGACGCTCCACGCGGGCCAGCGGGCGAGCCTGCTCCGCGCGGTCCGGAGCGCCGATGGCCGCCGGGTGATCTTGAGGGTCCTCGACCCGAGGCGCAGCCGCCCGCAGGACCTCGAGCGTCTGAGGCACGAGTACGCGATCGGCACGATGCTGAGCCACGAGGCGGTCGTGGCGCCGCTCGCCCTCGAGACGTACGAGGGGCTCCCGGCGCTCGTCGTCGAGGACTTCGGCGGCGAGTCCTCGTCAACGCGGCCACCGGCCAGGTGAAGCTCGCCGATCTCGGCCTCGCGACCTGCCTGTCCCGCCAGCAGCAACCCGCAGGGCCTCCCCGGCTCATCGAGGGCTCGCTGCCGTACATGGCCCCGGAGCAGACGGGCCGGATGAGCCGCGCGATCGACGGCCGCGCCGACCTCTACGCGCTCGGCGTCACCTTCTACGAGATGCTCACCGGTCGCCTGCCGTTCGAGGCGCGCGATCCCTCCGAGTGGGTGCTCTGCCACGTCGCCCGCGCCCCGCCGCCGGCGGTCGCCTGCGTGCGCGTGGATCTCTACACGACGCTGGACCGAACCGAGCTCGCCGCGAGATCTGCCTCGATTACCTGCGGCGCGTCGGCGTCGACTGGTCGCCGCACCCGACGGAGGAGGAGGTGCAGCGCGAGTACGAGCGCCTGGGGCGGCAGCTCGGGAGCCGCCCCATCGAGGCGCTCATCGACCTGCCCCCGATGACCGATCGCGCGCCGCGAGCAGCTCGAGGTCTGGGCGGCGCACTGCCCCGAGAACTTCGGCAGCCGCGCCGCGCTGGTCGGGGCCGAGCTCGCGCGCGTCGAGGGCAGGCACCTCGACGCCGAGGCGCTCTACGAGCAGGCCATCCGCGCCGCGCGCGAGAACGGCTTCGTCCACACCGAGGCGCTCGCCTACGAGCTCGCGTCGAGGTTCCTCCGCGCGCGCGGGTACGACCTGTTCGCCGCGACCTACCTCCGCGAGGCCCGCGCCTGCTACGCGCGGTGGGGCGCGGACGGCAAGGTCAGGCAGCTCGATCTCGCGAGCCCCGATCTCTGGGACGCGAGGGCGCCCGCCCCGGCCGCCACCATCGCGGCGCGGCCCGAGGAGATCGACCTGCTCTCGGTGATCAAGGCGTCGCAGGCCATCTCGAGCGAGATCGTCCTCGACGAGCTCCTGTGCACGCTGCTCACGGCCGTCCTCGAGCAGGGCGGCGCGCAGCGGGCCTGCCTCGTCCTGGTCCAGGACGATCGCCTCTCCATCGAGGCCGAGGCCACCCTCGGGGAGAGCGGGGCGGCGACGGTCGTCCTCCCGCGCGCGACAGAGGCGGTCTCCCGGCGCGTCCCCGCGTCGCTCGTCCGCTACGTCTACCGGACGAAGGAGCGCGTCATCCTCGGCCACGCCGCCGCCGACGCGGGCCGAGCTCAACACGCCGATGACGTCGCTCACGCTCACGCTCGAGGCCGTCCGCCGCGCCCTCGATCCGGGCCGGCGCTGGGATCCTCAGCGAGGAGGCCGGGACGGCGCGGCTCTCGGTGAAGGATCAGGGGATCGGCATCGACCCGGCGCGGCAGGAGCAGATCTTCGAGCGCTTCGGGCGCGCCGTGTCCGACCGGCACTATGGCGGGCTGGGGCTCGGCCTCTACATGAGCCGGAGGATCGCGGACGCGCACGGCGGCTCGATCCGCGTCCGGAGCGCGCTCGGCGCCGGCGCCACGTTCCTCGTCGAGCTCCCGTGCGCCGGGCCGCCGCGCGCCGGCGCGCCGAGCTCGCCGCCGGGCTGAGCGGCCGGGCGTGCACATGAGCCAGGGATCCCTGCTCGTCGGCGCCTGCGAGGTGCACCGCGGAACTGCCGGGCGTCAGCCGTGGTATCTATCGGTCGAGGGGGGCCTCGGACATGGTACGATCGCAGGAGACCGCGACAGGTGATGCGGTGCCTGGCCTGCGCTATGCGCTCACGCCGACCGTGCGGTTGCGTCGCCTCGGCGAGGCGCGCGGGCTCGACCGTTCCGGCGTCGACAGCTCTCATGTCCCACGGAGCCGCTGGGCGCCAGCGCCCCACGGCGTGTCCTCCCCAGGGAGATGCTCCCCGTGGAGGTGAGCCTGGCCTCCCCCTACGCGATCACCGAGACCCTCCACGAGGGCCAGAAGACCAGCCTGCTTCGCGCGATCCGGAGCGCCGATGGCTGCCCGGTGATCTTGAAGGTCCTCGACCCGAGGCGCAGCCGCCCGAAGGACATCGAGCGCCTGAAGCACGAGTACGCGATCGGCAAGGCGCTGAGCCACGAGGCCATCGTAACGCCGCTCGCCCTCGAGACGTACGAGGGGCTGCCGGCGCTCGTCCTGGAGGATTTCGGCGGCGAGTCGCTCGACCACTTCATGGACGCGCCCATGAACATCGAGCGGTTCCTCGACCTCGCGGTGCGTATCGTGCCCTGCGTGGCGGAGCTCCACCAGCGGGACATCATCCACAAGGATCTCAAGCCCCAGAACATCCTCGTCAATGCAGCTACCGGGCAGGTCAAGCTCGCCGACTTCGGCCTCGCGTCCCGCCTCTCCCGCGAGCAGTCGCCGGCAGGGCCTCCCCGGCTCATCGAGGGCTCCTTGCCGTACCTGGCTCCAGAGCAGACGGGGCGGATGAACCGGGCGATCGACAGCCGCACCGATCTCTATGCGCTCGGGGTCACGTTCTACGAGATGCTCACCGGGCGGCTGCCGTTCGAGGCGCGCGACCCGTCCGAGTGGGTGCACTGCCACGTCGCCCGCGCCCCGCCACCGGCCACCGCGCTCGTCCCGGACCTGCCCGAGGTCCTCTCGGCGCTCGTCCTGAAGCTCCTGGCCAAGATGGCGGAGGATCGTTACCAGACCGCGCGCGGCCTCAAGCACGACCTCGAGCGGTGCCTTTCGGAGTGGCGAGCGACCGGCCGGATCGAGCCGTTCCCCTTGGCCGAGCACGACGTCTCCGATCGCTTCGAGATCCCTCAGAAGCTCTATGGCCGCGAGGAGGAGGTGACCGCGCTGCTGCGCGCGTTCGAGCGCGTGGTGGGCACGGGATCCCCCGAGCTCGTCCTGGTCTCCGGCTATTCCGGCATCGGCAAGTCGGCGCTGGTCCACGAGATCTACAGGCCGGTCGTCCGGGAGCGAGCCCTCTTCCTTTCGGGCAAGTTCGATCAATCCCAGCGCGACATCCCCTACTCCACGCTCGTCCAGGCCTTCCGGGAGGTCGTGCTCGAGATCCTCGCCGGGAGCGAGGACCAGATGGCGGTCTGGAGGCAGCGGCTGCTCGACGCCCTCGGGATCAACGGACAGCTCCTGGTGGAGGTCATCCCCCAGGTCGAGCTCGTCATCGGCCGGCAACCGCCGGCTCCAGAGCTTCCGTGGACCGAGGCGCAGAACCGGTTCCGCGGCGTGTTCCGGCGCTTCATCGGGGTGTTCGCCCGGAAGGAGCACCCCCTCGCGCTCTTCCTCGACGATCTCCAGTGGACCGATTCGGCGAGCCTCGGCCTCCTTCACGATCTGGTGACGCACCCCGAGACGCGCTATCTGCTCGTCACCGGCGCGTACCGCGACAACGAGGTGCCCCCCTCGCATCCGCTGGCGCTGGCGCTCGACCAGATGCGGAAGGAGGGCGCGCGCATCTCGGACATCGTGCTCGGCCCGCTTTCCCGAGACAACATCGCCGCGCTCGTCAGCGACGCGCTCCACTGCTCCCGCGAAGACGCCGCGCCGCTCTCGAACCTCGTCCACGAGAAGACGGCCGGCAACCCCTTCTTCGCGGCCCAGTTCCTCATGGCGCTGCACGAAGAGCGGCTGATCGAGTTCGACGAGCGGGCCGAGGCCTTCCGGTGGGACGTGGCGAAGATCCGCGAAAAGGGCTTCACCGACAACGTGGCGGCCCTGATGGTCGGCAAGCTTGCGCGGCTGCCGGAGGGCGCCCAGGGAGCGCTGAAGCAGCTCGCCTGCCTGGGACACACCGCGGACGTCTCCCTGCTGACGCTGGTTCATGGCGGCTCGGAGGAGGATGTGCACGCGGATCTTTGGGACGCAGTCCATGAGGGGCTCGTCTTTCGCTTGAACGGCACGTACAAGTTCCTCCACGACTGGGTCCAGGAAGCCGCCTATTCGCTCATCCCCGAAGGCGAGCGGGCGTCGGTGCACCTCGAGATAGGCAGGCTGCTCGCGTCGCGGACGGCGCCGGAGGAGCTCGAGGAGAAGATCTTCGAGATCGTGAACCAGCTCAACCGCGGCGTCGGGCTCATCACGTCGTGGGAAGAGCGAGAACGGGTCGCCGAGCTCAACCTCATCGCGGGCAAGCGCGCCAAGGGGTCGACCGCCTACGCCTCGGCGCTGGCGTACCTCGTCGCCGGCGCGGCGCTCCTGGCCGAGGACGGCTGGTCCATCCGCTACGAGCTCATCTTCGCGCTCGAGCTCCACCGGGCCGAGTGTGAGTTCCTGACCGGCGAGCTCTCGAGAGCGGAGGAGCGGCTCTCCATGCTCTCGCGCCGCGCAGGAGCCCTCGTCGCCTTCGGCGCCGTCACGTGCGCGCGCATGGCTCTTTACACGACCATGGATCGGAGCGACCGCAGCGTGGAGGCATGCCTCGAATACCTCCGGCGCGTCGGCGTCGAGTGGTCGCCGCACCCGACGGACGCGGAGGTCCTGCAGGAGTACGAGCGGATGTGGCAGAGGCTCGAGGGCCGCCCGATCGAGGAGCTCTTCGACTTGCCCCCGATGGCCGATCCGGACTGCCGCACGACCATCGACGTCCTCTCGTGGTGCGAGGCGCCCGCCCTGTTCACCGACGAGAACCTGCTGAGCCTCCTGGTCGCTCGCATGGTGAACGTCAGCATCGAGCATGGCAACAGCGACGCGTCGTGCCTCGGCTACGTCCGGCTCGGCACCGTCCTTGGGCCACGCTTCGGCGACTACCGCGCGGGGTTCCGCTTCGGCAAGCTCGGCCTCGACCTCGTGGAGAAGCGCGGGCTGGACCGCTTCAAGGCCCGCGTCTATCTGGTCTTCTGGTACGCCATCAATCCCTGGACGAGGCACGTGCGTACCAGCCTCGATCGATTGCGACGCGCCTTTCACGCGGCGCAGGAGGCGGGCGATCTCACGTATGCGTCCTATCTGCGTACCGCCTTTCTTACGCTCCTCCTCATAGATGGAGAGCCGCTCGGCGAGGTGCAGCGAGAGGCCGAGGGCGCGCTCGAGTTCGCGCGGAAGGCGAAGTTCGGCCTCGTCGTCGACTGCATCACCGGACAGCTCAGACTCATCCAGACGCTCCAGGGGCTCTTGCCGGATTTCGCCTCCTTCAACGATGAGCGCTTCGACGAGGGCCGATTCGAACGGCACCTCGAGGGCGATCCGCGCCTCTCGTTGGCCGCGAGCTGGTACTGGATCCGCAAGCTGCAAGCGCGCCTTTACGCGGGTGATTATGCCTCTGCTATCGAGGCCGCGACGAAGGCGCACTGGCTCCTCTGGACGTCGCCGTCGTTCCCCGAGATCGCCGAGTACCATTTTTACAGCGCGCTCGCCCACAGCGCGTTCGCCCACAGCGCGCTCGCGCGGGCAGCGCGCCACGACGCGGCACCTGCCGAGGAGCGGCCCCAGGATCTCACGGAGCTCCTCGCGCACCACGAGCAGCTCGAGGTCTGGGCTTCGAGCTGCCCCGAGAACTTCGTCCATCGCGCGGCGCTTGTCGGCGCCGAGGTCGCGCGCGTCGGCAGCGAATGGGAGAAGGCGGCGCAGCTCTACGAGCAGGCCATCCGCGCCGCGCGCGCGAGCGGCTTCGTCCACGACGAGGCGCTCGCCTACGAGATCGCGTCGAGATTCTACCGGGCGCGAGGGTTCGACCTGATCGCCGCCACGTACCTCCGCGAGGCGCGCGCCTGTTACGCCCGCTGGGGGGCGGACGGCAAGGTCAAGCAGATCGACCAGCAGAATCCGCACCTCTGGGATACGACGCCGCTCGCCCAGGCCGCCACCTTCGCGGCGCGGTCCGAGCAGCTCGACCTGCTCTCGGTGACCAAGGCATCGCAAAGCCTGTCGAGCGAGATCGTCCTCGACAAGCTGCTGCGCACGCTGCTCACGGTCGTCCTCGAGCAGGGCGGCGCGCAGAGGGCTTGCATCCTCCTGTACCAGGACGAGCGCCTCTCCATCGAAGCGGAGGCGAC
Source organism: Sorangium cellulosum So0157-2 (assembly GCF_000418325.1). Classification (GTDB taxonomy): domain Bacteria; phylum Myxococcota_A; class Polyangia; order Polyangiales; family Polyangiaceae; genus Sorangium; species Sorangium cellulosum_D. Next base: position 7,296,189 of record NC_021658.1, on the reverse strand, counting down.
CCTCGAAGAGAAAGGGGCGGCGACGACCCTCCTCCCGCCTTTGACGGAGGATGGTTCGCGGCGCGTCCCCATGTCGCTCGTCCGCTTCGTGCAGCGGACGAAGGAGCACGTCATCCTGAGCGATGCCGCCGCGGACGCGGGCAAGTTCTCCGGCGATGACTACTTCGCGAGGTGTCGGCCCAAGTCGCTGCTCTGCATGCCCATCCTGAGGCAGGGCGAGGTGGTGGGCCTGCTCTACCTCGAGAACAACCTCGTCGAGGGCGCGTTCACGCCGGAGCGGCTCATCGCCCTCTCGCTGCTCGCCACGCAAGCAGCGATCTCGCTGGAGAACGCGCGGCTGCTCTCCAAGGAGCAGGCCGCGCGGACCGCGGCCGAGGCGGCGGAGCGGCGTGCGGCCTTCCTGGCCGAGGCCGGGGACATCCTCTCCAGGTCGCTCGATTATGGCGAGACGTTGTCGCGTATTGCGCGGCTCTCGGTACGATCGCTTTGCGATTGGTGCATCATCGACGTTGTGGAAGGTGGAAAGATCCGGCGAATTTCCTGGGCGCACAGAGATCCCACGATGGATTCGTTGATCCAGGAGCTGGAGCGGCGGTATCCGCCTGGTCGGGACTCGCCGCACCCCGCGGCCAGGGTCCTGCGCAGCGGTGAGCCGCTCCTGCTCCCCGAGATCTCAGAGGCCATCCTCCGGGAACACTGCGAGGACGACGGGCACGTGAGGCTCCTCCGAGAGCTCGGGACCTACAGTTCCATCACCGTGCCGGTCGTGGCGCGGGGACAACCGCTCGGGATGCTGAGCGTCGTCTCGTCCGTGCCGGAGCGCCGCTACGGCGATGCGGACATCGAGATCGTGCAGGAAGTGGCGCGCCGGGCGGCGAACGCGATCGACAATTCGCGGCTCTACCGTGCTGCCCAGGAGGCCGTCCGGGTGCGGGACGAGTTCCTCACGGTGGCGACGCACGAGCTCAACACGCCGATGACGTCGCTCACGCTCACGCTCGAGGCGATGGATCGGGCCCTCCGGTCGGGTGGGCCCTGGGACCCGCGGGCCATGGGCAGGCAGGTCGACCGCGCGCTGCGGCAGGCGAAGCGCCTGACCCGCCTGCACAACGAGCTCCTCGACGTCTCGCGGAGCCAGGTGGATCGGCTCTCGCTCCATGTCGCGGAGGTCGATCTCGTGGCAGTCGTCCGCGATGTCCTCGCGCGATTGACGCTGGAGCTTTCGCGCGCCGGGTGCTCGGTGTCGCTGCGGGACTGCGGCCGGATCGTGGGCCGCTGGGATCGCGCGCGCGTCGAGCAGATCGTCACGAGCGTGCTCGCCAACGCGATGAAGTTCGGCGCGGGCAAGCCGGTCGAGATCGTCGTCAGCGAGGAGGCCGGGATGGCGCGGCTCTCGGTGAAGGATCAGGGGATCGGCATCGACCCGGCGCGGCAGGAGCAGATCTTCGAGCGCTTCGGGCGCGCCGTGTCCGACCGGCACTATGGCGGGCTGGGGCTCGGCCTCTACATGAGCCGGAGGATCGCGGACGCGCACGGCCGCTCGATCCGCGTCCGGAGCGCGCTCGGCGCCGGCGCCACGTTCCTCGTCGAGCTCCCGTGCGCCGGGCCGCCGCGCGCTGGCGCGCCGAGCTCGCCGCCGGGCTGAGCGGCCCTGCGCGCTCGGCGCGGCCGCCCGCCCGCCGCGCCGGCGCCCTTCACGCCGGCTCGTCGCGCTCGACGTCGATGTGCACGAGCACCTCGGCGTCGGGCTCGGCGGCGCGGATCGCGTCGCGCGCGCGGTCGCCGGTCGCGTGCGCGCGGGCGAGGCGCATGTCGCCCGGGAGCTCGATGTGCACGTCGACGAACAGCGTGCGCCCGGCGAGCCGCGTGCGCAGCCCGTGGTGGCCGAGGAGCTCGCCGCGCGCGCGCATCGCGTCGAGCGCGGCCTCGATGGCGGCGACGCGCTCGTCGGGGGCGCTCGTGTCGATGAGGTCGCGCACGCCGAGCCGGAGGAGGGACCCCGCGGACGTGAGGACGTAGGCGGCGACCGCGATCGACAGGAGGCCGTCGACGCGGGAGAAGCCCGTCGCGTACGTGACGGCGACGCCGAGGAGGACCGCGACGTTCGCCGCGATGTCGGTGCGGTAGTGGACGGCGTCGGCCTGGATGGCGCTCGAGCCGGTGCGGGCGGCGACGCGGCCGAGGTAGGCGACGAGCGCCGCGGTGATCAGCGCGGCGGCGGCCATGGTGCCGAGCGTGACGGCGGCGAGGCGGAGCGGCTGGGGCGCGAGCAGCCGCCGGATCCCCTCGACGAGCAGGTAGACCCCGGAGCCGCCGATGAGCAGGCCCTGACCGGCGGGGGGGGGCGTCTCGATCTTCGCGTGACCGAACGGGTGGGAGCGGTCGGGCGCGGCGTGGGCGAGCTGGATGGCGAGGGCGTTCGCCGAGGAGGCGAAGAGGTCCGTGAGCGAGTCGACGGCGCTCGCGGTGACGGCCATCGACTGGCCGAGCTGGCCGGCGACGAGCTTGCCGAGGGCGAGGCCGCCGGCGGTCAGCGCCGCGATGCGCCCGGCGCGCAGCGCGGCGCGGGCGCGGGCGGCGGGGTCGTGGCGGTCGGCGGGGCCGTCGCGGTCGGCGGGGCCGGGAGCGGCGGCTGGCGCGGGCGCGACGCCGCGGCCGGGGAGGGCGGCGGGGTCGGGGAGGGCGCCGGGGCCGGCGGCGCGGGCGGCAGGGGGCGGTCCGCTCATCGCGGGGAGGCTACCCCGTGGCGGCGGCGCGCGTCATGCCCGCGGGGGCGGGGCGCGCCTCACCGGCCCGCGGCGGGCGCACCGCCATGGCCGCGGGGGGCGGGGCGCGCCTCACCGGCCCGCGGCCGGCGCATCGTCGGACAGCAGGAGGCCCATGATCAGGTCGTCCACGAACGCCCCGCCGTCGCCGCGGACGACGTCGCGGCGCGTCCCCTCGTGCACGAAGCCGAACGACCGGTAGAGCGCGATCGCCCGCGCGTTGTCCGCCCGCACGTAGAGCTCCACGCGCCGCACGCGCCCCCCGTCCGGGTCGCGGTGCGTGGCCGCCAGCCCGAGCAGCCGCTCCATCAGCGCCCGGCCCACGCCGAGCCCCTGCGCCTCCGGGTGCACGCCGAGCCCGAGGATCCCCACGTGGCGCAGCATCCGGAACTTGAACCGCCGGAGGAGCGTCGCCTCGCCGACGAGGTGGCCCCCCGGGAGCTCGGCGGCCAGGCACATCGCCGAGCCGTCCCTCGCCGTGAGGCCCGCGCGCTCCCGCTGCTCGGCGTAGGTGTCCGCGTCCGCCGGCAGCTCGTCCTCGTGCTTCACGATGCCGTGCCGGGCGCGCACGATCGCCCGCTCGAGATCGAGCAGGGCAGCGGCGTCGTCGCGCGAGCTCTGCCGGACGACGCAGTGACGGCCGCCCCGGAGCGGGGCGCGGTACGGCTCGACCCTCATGGCGGCTGCGAGCCTAGCCGCAGCGGCGGGCCCCGCTCGAGCGGGAAGTTCCCCGTTCGCGCTGGAGCGGGCCCCGCTCGCGGGTGGCCCAGGCGGACGCGCCGGCGCCCGGCGCGCTCACCCGAGCCGACCCGAGCCGCGCGGCCGCGCGGCGCCGGGCTACGCGACGGCGCGGTTCAGGTTGGCGGGCGCGCCGGCCGCCGACGGGCGCAGCTCGACCTTCACCCAGCCGGCCTCCCGCCGATCGAACGCCTTGTACGCGTCGATCGCGGACGTGAGGGGCGCCTGCTTCGTGATGATCGTGGTGGGATCCACCTGGCCGGTCTGCACGAGGTCCACGAGCTTCGGGATGTACTTCCTGTGGTTGCAGTTGCCCATCTGCAGGGTGAGGTTCTTGTTCATGGCCTCGCCGATGGGGAACGTGCGCGAGGTCTGCGGGTAGACCCCGATGACCGAGATGGTCCCCGCCTTGGCCACGCAGCGGACGGCCCACTGCAGCACCTGCGACGGCCCGTCGCCGGCGCGGAAGGTGTCGCCCTTGGTCCGCGCGTCGGGGGAGATCTGCTTGACCTCCAGGTCGAACGCCTTGGCGTCCTGCTTTGCCTGCTTGTGGGCGGGGCCGTCGTGGGGGCGCTCGGCGTCGACGCCCACGGCGTCGATCGCCCGGTCCACGCCGATGCCGCCGGTGAGGCGCATGAGCGCGACGAGCGGATCCTCGGCGGAGAAGTCGACGGTCTCGGCGCCCTGTTCGCGGGCCATCTCGAGGCGGTCGGGCACCTGATCGACGGCGATGATGCGGCCCGCGCCCATGAGCTTGGCGCTGGCGATCGTGAACAGGCCGACGGGGCCGCACCCGAAGACGGCCACGGTGTCGCCGGGCCGGATCTCGGCGAGCTCGGCGCCGAAGTACGCGGTGGGGAAGATGTCCGAGAGGAGGATGGCCTGGTCGTCGCTGACGCCGTTCGGGAGCTTGACGAGCCCGACGTTGGCGTAGGGGATGCGCGCGAATTCGGCCTGGAGGCCGTCGAAGGGGCCGGACATCTTGGGGCCGCCGAAGAAGGCGGTGCCCGCGTGCTTGCCGTTCGGGTTCGCGTTGTCGCATTGCGCGTAGTACGCGGCGCGGCAGTACGAGCAATAGCCGCACGCGATGGTCGACGGCACGACGACGCGGTCGCCCTTCTTCAGGTTCCTGACGTCCTTGCCGGTCTCTTCAACGACGCCGACCGCCTCGTGGCCGAGCACGGTGCCCGGGACCATCCCCGGCATGGTGCCGCGGACGAAATGGAGGTCGGTGCCGCAGATGGCGCTGGCCGTGATGCGGAGGATGGCGTCGGTCGGCTCCTTGATCTTGGGCTCCTTGATGTCGTCCATCCGGATGTCGCCGACGCCGTGAAACACTACCGCCTTCATGAGGTCTCGCTTTCTCCCTTCAGGGTTGACCGGCGCGCCGGGCTGCCGCGGAGGCGCAGACCGGCGTGCTGATGAGATGGCTGAGGGGTCCGATGTGGGCTGTCTGTGCTGATCCCGTGCCAGGGCGAGGGGGAGAGGGGAGGGGCGAGGCCCGGAGGATGCGGGAGCGACGAGGAAACGGGCGGGGCGCAGGGGTGGGTGCGGGCGGGAGCGGCGGTGGTGCGCCGGGGGGCGTGCTGCCGAGGTCGGTGCGGCGGAGTGGTCCTGTGGGGGGAGGGCGTGGCGATTTGTCTCGGAGGGCGACGATGGTGCGGGGAGGAGCACAGCGGAGCTGTCGCTGGAGGACCGCCGGCTACCGCGGGTCAGCAATCCCGCCAGTGTTCCGGACTCAGCTCGGCGGCCAGCGTTCGGTGCGCCTCGAGGACCGGCGCCCTTGACTCCGGAGGTCGCGGGGTCTATTGCATTCGTGTATCGAGATACAGGGATACATGGGTCTTTCCGAGTACATCGAGACGCTGAACCTCCTCGGGGACGAGAGCCGGATCCGGCTCTGCGTGCTCCTCCGCGAGCGCGAGCTGCGGGTGACGGACCTGGTTCGCGTGACCGGCATCGCGCAGTCGCGCGTCTCGACGCACCTCGGGCGGCTCCGCGAGGCAGGGTTCGTCCGGGATCGGCGCCAGGGCCCGCAGTCGTTCTATACGCTCGCGGTCGATACCCTGCCCGCGACCGCGAAGGCCCTCCTCGATGACGCCACGAAATCGGCCGACCCGACCCTGGAGGGCGACCAGCGGCGCCTCGTGGAGCTCGACGCCGAGCGGCGCGGTGGGCTCCCCGAATCCTTCGCCGGCGAGATGGAGAAGCACTACTCCCCGGGTCGCACGTGGCAATCGCTCGCGACCGGCATCGCCGCGTTGCTCCGCCTCGGCGACGTCCTCGACGTCGGATCGGGCGACGGCGCGGCGGCCAGCTCGCTCGCGCCGTACTGCCGCTCGCTCACGTGCATCGACTCGAGCAGCCGGATGATCGAGGCCGCGAGAGAGCGGTTCTCGACCCAGCCCCACGTCCGCGTCCAGGTCGCGGACGTCCACGATCTGCCGTTCGGAGACGCCTCCTTCGACTCGGTCCTCGTGTTTCACACGCTGACCTATGCCGAGCACCCGCCGCGGGCGCTGGAAGAGTGCGCCCGCGTGCTCCGCTCAGGCGGACGGCTGGTGATCCTGTCGCTCGACGCGCACCAGCAGCAGGAGATCACCGTGCCCTACGGCGAGCGCCACCCCGGCTTCTCGCCCTCCGACGTCCGCGCCATGCTGACCCGCGTGAAGCTCGATGTCGTCGCGTCCGACGTCGCCTGCCGCGAGACAAAAAAGCCACATTTTCAAGTCGTGCTCGCGATCGCCGACAAGCCGATCCCCGGTCCCTCCAAGAGCGCCAAGCGAGGCTGAACATGCCGTCCAACAACCCCGCGCCTCCCCTTCATCCACTCCAGAAGCTCCTCCAGCGCCGCATCGCCATCATCGACGGGGCGATGGGGACGACCATCCGCACCTACGGGATGAAGGAAGCAGACATCCGGGGCGAGCGATTCGCGGATTCGAAGAAAGACCTGCTGAACAACGGCGATCTGTTCACGCTCACGCAGCCGAAGATGATCTGCGACATCCACCGGCGGTTCCTCGAGGCCGGCGCGGACATCATCGAGACGAACACCTTCGGCGCGACCAGCATCACCCAGAGCGAGTTCTTCGTGGACGACCCGCGCGAGCACGGCGGGCGGAAGGATCCAGCCTTCTATCAGAGGATCATCGACGACCCGTTCCTCAACGACCTCGCCTGGGAGATCAACGAACAGTCCGCGCGGCAGTGCCGCGAATGGGCGGATCGCGTGGCGAACGCCGACGGGCGGCAGCGGTTCGTCGCGGGCGCCGTCGGCCCGCTCACGGTCTCCCTGTCCAACTCCCCGGACGCCGACGACCCCGGGTTCCGCGTCGTGACGTTCGATCAGGTGAAACAAGCGTACGTCCACCAGATCCGCGCCTTGATCGCCGGCGGCTCCGACGTGCTGCTGGTCGAGACCATCTTCGACTCGCTCAACGCGAAGGCCGCGCTGGTCGCCATTCGAGAGGTGTTCGACGAGGACGGCAAGACCCTGCCGGTGATGATCTCGGCGGCGGTCGGGCGCGGCGGAGAGACGATGATCTCCGCGCAGACCGTCGAGGCCTTCTGGAACGCGGTGAAGCACGTGGACCCGCTCGCCATCGGGCTGAACTGCTCGCTCGGCCCGGACCTCATGTATCCGTTCCTCGCCGACCTCTCGGAGAAATCCAGCGCCGCGATATCCTGCTATCCAAACGCCGGCCTGCCCAACCCGCTCTCGCCCACGGGCTTCGACCTCGAGCCGCCGGACATGGCCCGCCACATCGGCGGCTTCGCGGAGGCAGGCCTCCTCAACATCGCCGGCGGCTGCTGCGGCAACACGCCCGAGCACATCGCGGCCATCGCCAAGGCGCTCGCCGGCAAGCCCCCGCGCGCCCTCGACCCGAAGACCTCCCCTCACACCCCGCCCGGCGGCGCGCCCTCGCCCGGCCCGCCGATCCCCCTGCGCCTGTCCGGCTCGCAGCCGTTCACGCAGCAGCCGGGCGTTTACATGATCCTGGGCGAGCGCACCAACGTCGCCGGGTCGCCGAAGTTCGCGAAGCTCATCAAGGAAGGGAAGTTCGAAGAAGCGGTGAGCGTGGCGCGCCAGCAGGTCGAGAACGGCGCCAATGTCGTCGACGTCTGCATGGACGAGGGCATGATCGACGGCGTCTCCGCGATGACGCGCTTCTTGCTGCTCCTGGCCAGCGAGCCCGAGGTGGCGAAGGTCCCGTTCATGGTGGACTCTTCGAAATGGGAGGTCATCGAGGCAGGCCTCAGGTGCATGCAAGGCAAGGGTATCGTGAACTCGATCTCCCTCAAGGAGGGTGAGGCGAAGTTCCGCGAGAACGCGAGGACCATCCTCAAGTACGGCGCCGCCGTCGTGGTCATGGCCTTTGACGAGCAAGGGCAGGCCGCCACCTACCAGGATAAGATCCGGATCTGCAAGCGCGCGTATGATATCCTCGTCGACGAGGTGGGGTTTCCTCCCGAGGACATCATCTTCGATCCGAACATCCTCACGGTCGCCACCGGCATGGAGGAGCACAACAACTACGCCGTCGACTTCATCGAGGCCACCCGCTGGATCAAGGCAAACCTGCCGCACGCCAAGGTGAGTGGCGGCGTGTCGAACATCTCGTTCAGCTTTCGCGGGAACAACCGGGTGCGCGAGGCTATGCACTCGGCATTCCTCTATCATGCCATCCAGGCCGGCATGGACATGGGCATCGTCAACGCGGGCATGCTCGAGGTGTATGAGGAGATCGAGCCGGAGCTCCGCGAGCTCGTCGAAGACGTCCTGCTCAACCGGCGTCCGGACGCCACGGAGCGGCTGGTCGACTTCGGCGAAGCGCTGAAGGCCAGGAACGCCGGCGCCGCCGCGACCGAGAAGAAAGAAGAGGAGTGGCGCAAAGGCACCGTCGAGGAGCGGCTGTCGTACGCGCTGGTCAAGGGCATCGATACGCACATCGATGTCGACACCGAGGAAGCGCGCGCCAAGCTCGGCCGTCCGCTCTCCGTGATCGAGGGGCCGCTGATGGATGGAATGGGCATCGTCGGAGATCTCTTCGGCGCCGGTAAGATGTTCCTTCCGCAGGTGGTGAAATCGGCGCGCGTGATGAAGAAGGCCGTCGCGTACCTCACGCCGTTCATGGAGGCGGAGAAAGCGGCGATGGCCGCCGCTGGACAGGACGTGAAGACGCAGGGAAAAATCGTCCTCGCCACGGTGAAGGGCGATGTCCATGACATCGGGAAGAACATCGTGGGCGTCGTGCTCGCGTGCAACAATTACGAGGTGATCGATATGGGCGTCATGGTCCCGTGCGAGAAGATCCTCGAGCGCGCCAGGCAGGAGAAGGCGGATCTGATCGGCCTGAGCGGGCTGATCACGCCGTCGCTCGACGAGATGATCCACGTCGCCCGCGAGATGGAGCGCCAGAACTTCAAGCTGCCGCTCTTGATCGGCGGGGCGACGACCAGCAAGGCGCACACCGCCGTGAAGGTGGCCCCGCATTACAGCGAGCCTGTCGTGCACGTGGTCGACGCGAGCCGCGCCGTGCCCGTCACGACGAGCCTCCTGAGCGACGAGGGCAAGCCGGCGTTCGTCGCCCAACACCGCGCCGAGTACGAGAAGCTCCGGCGGCTCCACTCGGCCCCGAAGCACAAGCTCGTCCCGCTCGAGGCCGCGCGCGCGAACCGGACGCGGCTCGAGTGGCGCGCCGAGGATCTGCCGGTGCCTGAGTTCGTCGGCGCGCGCGTGCTCGAGGACTTCCCGCTCGCCACCTTGCGCGAGTACATCGACTGGACGCCGTTCTTCCACACGTGGGAGCTGAAGGGCGTCTATCCGCGGATCCTGGAGCATGAGAAATACGGCGAGCAAGCGCGCCAGCTCTACTCCGAGGCGAACGCGCTGCTCGACACGATCATCGAGAAGAGGCTGCTGACGGCGCGCGGCGTGTATGGCTTCTTCGCCGCGAGCGCCGTGGGCGACGACGTGGAGGTGTACACGGACGCAACGCGCAAGGAGGTGCTCGAACGGTTTCACTTCCTGCGCCAGCAGACGGCGAAGGAGAACGGCGAGCCGAACCGGTCGCTCGCTGATTTCATCGCGCCCAGGGAGACCGGCCTGCCGGACCACATCGCCGGTTTCGCGGTGACCGCCGGCATCGGCCTGAAGGAGCTGTGCGAGCGCTTCAGGGCGAGCTACGACGACTACAACGCCATCATGGCCGAGGCGATCGCTGATCGCCTGGCCGAGGCGTTCGCCGAGTGCCTGCACAAGCGGGTGCGCGACGAGTGGGGCTATGGCCGGCAGGAAGACCTGACCAAGAGCGAGCTCATCGAGGAGAAATATCGCGGCATCAGGCCGGCGGCGGGGTACCCAGCGTGCCCGGATCACACCGAGAAAGGCACGCTCTGGCGGCTGCTCGACGTCGAGAAGAGCACCGGCATCCGGCTCACCGAGTCGTTCGCGATGTGGCCCGGCTCGAGCGTGAGCGGCCTGTACTTCGCGCACCCGCAGGCCCGGTACTTCACCCTTGGAAAGATCGATCGTGACCAGGTTGTCGACTACCACGCGCGTAAGGGTATGACGGTTGCGGAGGTCGAGCGCTGGCTCGGCCCGAATCTCAACTACGACGCATCGAGCTAGCACCTCGTCGCCCAGGGACGAGCCGGCCGAACGCGGGAGGGCCCGACCCTCGGCCTCCCTCTCGAAAGACCCATGGTCGCCGAACAGGACCACATGTCGGATTTTCCTTTGCCTGTCCGGTAGCTCGACACGACCTCAGGCGGCGGCGCGCCCGGTGACCGCGCGCGGTCACCGAGCGCGCCGCCGCCGACGGACAGCTGACATCGAGGAAAGCTGATGCTCATGACAGAAGAAGTCGAAGAGGTCCTCGGATTCTGGTTTCCGGAGCGGATGAGCGGTGACAAGGAGGAGCTCATTCGCCAGGTCGAGTGGTGGTTCCGCGGCGGCGCCGATGCCGCCATCCTGGAGCGGTTTCCGCCGCTGCTGGAGCGCGCTACGCGTGGCGAGCTCGACGGCTGGTCGAGCGCGCCGCGCTCCCGGCTGGCGCTCATCCTCGTGCTCGACCAGTTCTCTCGCGCCGTGTACCGGGGGACGGCTCGCGCGTTCGCGCAGGACCCGAGGGCGCTCGCCTTGGCGCTCGAAGGGATCGAGATCGGTCATCACGCGGCGCTGGAAAACCCGTGGCAGAAGACCTTCTTCTTCTTGCCACTCGGGCACTCGGAGGACCTCTCCAACCTGGATCGCGCCGTCCAGCTCGCCGAGGAGCTCGTGGGCACCGTGCCCTCGGAGTTTCGTTGGTGGTTCGAGTTCTCCGCGAACCAGGCCCGCGGGCATCGCGACGTGATCTCGCGGTTCGGTCGGCATCCACATCGCAATGAAGCCCTGGGCCGGCAATCGACGCCGGAGGAGCTCGAGTACCTGGCGGGCGGCCAGCTCGTTCATGCGCGCCCCCTGCCGCGCTAGCGGGAGCGACAGCGGTAGAACGAACGGTGGCGACGGCTCAGCAGCACTGAGGGCGCTCAGGCCACCGGCAGAGGGGATGTCATTGAGCTCGTCCACCTCGGTTCCCCGCGGACCGCATGCTCGGCTGCTGCTCCTCGGGTTCGTCCGAGCCGACGCTCACGTCGCGGTTCGAACCAAGCTTGCTCACCCCTCCGGTGCCACCGGCAGCCCGAGCAGCCGGCCGATTGCCTCGTGAACGACCCGGGCCGCCACCTCATCCCCGAGGGCGACGGCGCGGCACCAGCACGGCCCGTGTCCCAGGTCGACCGGCTGCTGCTGTGGGACCTCAGGAGCGCAGCGTTCGCGTCCGCGCCACAGCGTCGTGGGACGAGCCGTCGGTCCCGCTGGTCGCCCACGTGATGATCCGCGCTTCAGGCGTCTCGTCAACGGGCATGTGGGGCAGGATGGTACTGGACCGTCGGAAGGCGTTTGGACGCGCCACCCTCCTACCCTGTACCCTCTCTCCGCGACAGCGTTCGTCGCGCGCTCGAGGGTCGACCGGCGTTAAGGTCGCGCTCATGACGTCCACCGTGACCCGCAACGCCGGCGCCACCCTCAAGTACGCCGTCATCACGGCGGTGCTCGCCGGCCTCTCGTTCCTCTGTTTCCGCGCGATGATCGACCGCTCCGGTCTCTTGTGGTTGCTCTGTCTCGTCGGCGGCCTCGGGTTCGCGGTGTTCGCGTTCGGGTCGCTCCTCGTCGCCAGGGATCTGGCCGGCACCGCGACATGCCCGCGCTGCCAGGCGAAGCTCGCGGAGATCGAGCTCAACCACACCGAGGACCCGGCGTTCTGCGACAAGTGCCAGGCCGCGTACCTCGTCGACAAGCGCGTCCTCACCGTGCTTGCCGACGACTACGTCCACCCGAAGCCGGGCTTTCCGGTGCCGGTGACGAGCGAGGCGATCCGCTGGCCGGAAGGCTGCTGCGTGTGCGCGAGGCCGGCGGCTCGCGGCATCGAGGCGAAGGCGGACGACGGCCAGACCGGGACCAACGTGGCCGTCGCCGCGGCCGGGCTCGCGCTCGGGGGTATCGCGGTGCGCACCGGCGGCGGCACGACCTACACGCTGCGCATCCCGCACTGCGCCGAGCACGACGACGGCGCGAAGCTCGAGATCAAGCGCGGCAACGATCCGCCGCTGCAGATCCTCTTTCGCTCGTACGCCTACCAGCGCCGCTTCCTCCAGCTGAACCCGAAGCCGGCGAAGACGGCGTAGATCCGCTTCAGCCCTTCACCAACTGGACCGCCATGACCGCCGTCAGCGTCGACCGAGGCCCGCCCGCCGCGCGTCAGAGGCGCTGGCCTGTGCGGCGGACGCGCGCGCCGAGCTCCTCGAGCCGCGCGACGACGCGCGCTGGGTCGAGCACGCTCTCCGGGAGGTAGAGCCCCGGGCCGACGGGGGGACCGCCCGCGAGCCCCAGCAAGCGCTCCGTCGCGATCACGGCGCCGTACGCGCTGAGGCGCGCGAGGCCGTCCGTGTCGACGATGTCGTAGCGCAGCCGCGCGCCCGCGCCGTCGTGACGCCGCCCCGACACCTCGATGATGAGCTCCGTCACGTGACCCGCGCCGCCCGTCGCGGCGTCGCGCGTCGCGATGTCGACGCGGATCTCTCGCGCGTCGGTCGCCGCCCCGAGGCTCACCACGTCGGGGAGCGGCATGGCCCGTCCGACGCGCTCCACGCCCTCGCCGTCCACGAAGCGCCGAGTCGCCGCGTCGCCGAGCAACCAGGTCCATTTCCCCCCCTGGAGCGCGAGCGGAGCCTGCCCGCTCTGCGCCTCTTGCTCGAAAGCGGCCTGCAATGCGGGGCCGCCGCGATCGTCCGCGTCGACCACGCAGCCGATCGCGATCGCGTCGACGCGCTGGAGCTCCTGCGCGAGGTGCAGCGCCGCCAGCGTCGCCGCGCCGCCGAAGGCGTGGCCCAGCATGAGGATGGGAGCGCGCGTCGGTCGCGCGAGGGCATGGGCGACCACGGGGCCGATCTCCCCGACGGCGTCCGAGAAGGCGACGTGGGGCACGCCGTCCGCCTGCGCGCGCTTCACCGCGTTCGACGCCTCGTCCTTGACGAGCGCGACCACGGCGCTGAACGACGCGCCACGCTCGAGGCCGAGGTCGTCGCGCCCGACGTCGGCGGCCGTCGCCGTCGTCGGGCCGCCGACCTCCGCGGCGACCTCGGACGCCCTGCGCGCGTCGCGTCCGGCGATGGCGATCGGGAGGTCCGGATGCAGGCGCCGGAGCGCCTTTGCTGCGCGCGCGCCGACCTGGCCGGAGCCGCCGAGCAAGAGAACGGGTGACATCGTTCGCGTGGCCATCTGAACGGACTCCTCCCGCCGAGCGCGCGGGCGCGCCCGAAGCGTGCCTGGGGTTAACCTACCTTTGGTAAGTTTCTTTTCGTAATATGCGCCCCCTCGTGGCAGCGTCAAGACGGATGGCGAAGTTCCGGGTCAGGCGTTGTGTTGCCTGGTCTTCGCGCCGGCTGATGCGGGCTCGTCAGCTGATGCGGACTCGTCGCTTGGAGCGGGCTCGTCGGCTGGCGCTGACGGGTCGGGTTCGTGCGCGCGCCGTGGCCGACCCGTCAGGGTCAAAGCTCGACGGCGCCCGTGGTCAACGGCGCCGCCGGCTTCGCCCTGCTTTGCCGGCCAGCCCTTGACTTCGAGAGCGCTCGAAGATTTATGCCTCCGGCACACACAAGGGAGAATGCACCATGCGATACAACCTCCTCGGGAAGACGGGCCTCTATGTGTCCGAGCTCTGCCTCGGCGCCATGACGTTCGGCGGAAAGGGCTTCTACGAAGTGATCGGCGCGCTCGGCACCAGCGAGGCCGAGGCCCTCGTGGGCACGTCGCTCGACCGCGGCGTCAACTTCATCGATACGGCGGACGTCTACTCCGAGGGCGAGTCGGAGCGGATCGTCGGCGCGGCGCTCAAGGCGCTCGGCCGCCCGCGCGAGCAGGTCGTCGTGCGCCCCTTCGTCACCAGCGTCATCATCGGCGCGAAGCCGCGGGAGCAGCTCGACGACAGCCTCGCTGCCGCGGACGTCACGCTCTCGCCCGAGCACATCCAGCAGCTCGACGCGGCGAGCGCGCTCCCGCCTGAATACCCTGGCTGGATCGTGGAGTGGCAGAACCGCGACGCGCGGGGCGTCGCCGGCGGGCAGCCGGTCATGGACCGCGCCCGCCAGCACCTGACGAGGAAGTAGCGGCCCACGGGCGCCGGTCCGCCAGCGCGGGCATCACATCGCGGAGCTGGGACGAGGGCGCCGGCGAGCGCCGACGCCCGCTCGACTGTGGCCGCGAGCGCCGGGCAAGCCGTCGAGGACGTCAAAGGACGCGTTCACCGCGCCTGCACGTAGAGCGAGAACGGGAAATTGCCCTGCCCGTCGGCGAAGGTCGCGTCGGGGACGTCGATCACGAATTCGTGCATTCCGGCGCTCGCGGCCCCCCACGGGACGATCCGGGTGTCGATCACGTCGCCAGGGCACCAATTGCTGAACGACTGCCACTCTTGGTCCGACCGCGGGGACCGCCCGTAGATGCCGTTGCTCTGGGTGTTGTACTTGCGAAACGGCTCGCACGACATGCGCCCGGGCTTGTACTGCAAGGCCAGCTCGCCGTCGACGTACACGTAATGCTCGCGGCGAATATACTCCTCACCGCCCTGGTTCGCGCCATGATTCGACGTGATCAACACGAGCTGCGCATTCTGTGTATCTGCCGGCAATTCGAAGCTGACGGTCTTGCGGGTCGTGCCGACCTTGTCGCTGGCGCCCATGGCGTAATTGTTGAATTCTTCGCCGATGGCCAGCGGTAACAGGACGCTGAAGTCCTGGGCCTCCCTCGTGCTGTCGGTATACAGCAGCAGCGATCCGAGCTGCGTGTCATCGCGACCGGCGCAGCCGGCGACCTCGTCGTTCGCGGCGTAGGGCACGCCGAAGATGCTCAATTCGAACCAGAAGTCGTGTTCGGCCAGGAGGTCGGGGTCTTTCAGGATCGGCACGAGGTTGCTGGCCTCCCATTCGTAGGGGACCGTCGTCGGCTCCTTGTTCATGTCCATGAAGGGCGTGACGAACCGTGCGATCTCGATCCGGTCGACCTCGCCGGCCACGTAGGTCTGGGCGCCCTTGGGGACCAGCGCCAGGTTGACCGAGCCGAGTCGATCGTAGTTGTCGCACAGCGCTCCCACGACCACGCGGACCTTCAGGGTGGTCTGGACCTTGGCGAGCAGCTCGTCGGTCAACCGGGTCGCGACCAGCGAGTTGTCGTGGCGGATCACGCCGTCCGGGAGCGGTTCGTCGACCGTCGCGGCGTAGCCGTCGTAGAACACGACGTTCTCCAGCACCGGGACCTCCTCGGGTTCCGAGGACGGCTCGTTGCCGCTGCCGCCGCTGCCGCCGCTGCCGCCGCTGCCGCCGCTGCCCCCCCCGCCTGCCGCCGCTGCCGCCGCTGCCGCCGCTGCCGCCGCTGCCGCCGCTGCCGCCGCTGCCGCCGGTTCCTGCGCTGGTCCCGGTCGCTGCCGTCGTGCTCCCGGTGCTGTCGGAGGTCCCGGCGCCTCCGCCGGCGCCCACGTCAGAGCGATGTTCATCCGTGCACGCGGCGAGCAGGGCCAACGGACAGACGTATGGGATCGCGCGACGCAGGTTCATTCGTCATGCTTATCAGATCGCCGACTCGATGTCGTGCTGGAGCGGCGGACGCACCACGCCCAGGCGGGTGGAACCAGCCCTGAGTGTACGAATCTAACCCGGCTCGCCCGCGCGCACCCGGACGACCTTCCCATCGAACGCGACGGCCAGCGCATGGACCGGCACAGCCCCGCTCGCGCGCAGCTCGGCGGCGTAGCCTCGCGTCCGGATCTGCGCCAGCGCCTCGTCGAGCGCCCGATCGAGGCTCGCGCGCGGCGCGCGGGCGACCTTGAGCTCGAGCACGACGCCGGGCCGGCCGGGCTGCGCCGGCCGGATCATCACGTCGGGGCGCCCCTGTCCGGACTCTCGGTTCGAGCGTACGTGATGGCCCGGCTCGAGCGCCGCCAGCAGGCCGGCGACGAAGCCGTGGAGCTCGTGCCGAGCCAGAACGGGAGCGGATCCGCGTCTCTCCCCTCCAGGAAGCTGAAATTCGACCAGGGGTTGTAGATGACCGCGCCGCCGAAATCGTACCCGTTGTACCAGGCGCGGATCACCTCCAGCAGGCTGCGCCGGCCAGCCTTGTCCAGCAGTGCCTCCACCTCGGGCTCGGTGAACCCGAAGCAGGTGCCGAAGTTCGAGCGGAGCAGCGAATAGACCACCACGTTGTTGAGCCCCGAGAAGATGCTCTCGCGCGCCACCCGGAGGATGCCGGTGAGGACGGCCCGGTGGAGGTGCGGGTTGCCCTTCAGCCCCTCGGTGAGGAACGTGCGCACGAAGTCGAGGATGCGCGGCGCGTAGCCATGGAGATAACCGGCGTGGATGGGCTCGTCGTACTCATCGATGAGCATCACGACGCGCTCGCCGTGGAGGCGGTGGAGATGGCTGGACAGGTCCAGAAGCGCGCGGCCGTACACGGCCTCGGACGCCGTGCCGTCCAGCACTTCCCGGTAGCGGCGCTGCTCCACGTCCCCGAGCTGGCCGCTGTCGAGCAGCGTAGCGGTGCTGGTCGTAGAGCGCGACGATCTTTTCCCGGAGGGCCGCGAAGCAGCGCTCGAACGTCTCCTGCTGCACTGCCTTCAGCGTCAGGTAGATGACGGGATACCGCTGGAAGTGCGCGCGATAGCGCTCTCCGGCCTGCCAGATCGAGAGGTCCTCGAAGAGGCGCGAAAGGTCCTCCTGGCGCTTCTCGAAGAACCAGCGCAGCATCGACAGGTTCAGCGTCTTGCCGAACCGCCGGGGGCGGGGGAGGAGCGCGACCTGGGAGTCCTCCGCGTCGATCAGCTCGCGGATGAGGCGGGTCTTGTCGACGTACTCCAGCCCGGACTCGCGGAGCTTTCGGAAATCGTCGATGCCGAGCGCGATGCGGAGCGACATGGAGTCCCAGCCGCATGCTCTCCGCACAGCGCGAGGTCAAGCCAGCGCCACGGCCCCCGACCCCCTCGCCGCCGCGCCGCACCCGCCCTGCTGCGCTTACGCCTACGGCCCGGCCGCCGCCATCGCCTCCGCCGGCGTGCGCTGTGGCGCCTCGTCCGCGCCGGCCGCCACGCCGTCGATCCGCAGGTCCGCCCCGTCGACCCGCGCGATCGCCTGCCCGAACCACCGCCCGATCCGGGAGCGGAGCCCCCGGGCGAGCTCGGGCCGCGCGCCGGCCCGGGCCAGCACCTCGAGCACCGACGTCTCCGGCGAGGCGGCGACGTCGACGATCTTGCCCTGGGGCGTCTCGCCCGACACCGCCTTCGCGATCGCCGCGAGGAGCGCCTCGACCGGGATCGCGTCCTCGAAGGCCTCCGCCACCTCCGGCGGGATCAGCACGCGCCGGTCCCCGAGCGCCCGCGCCGCGCCCGGCGGCAGCACGCGGAAGAGCGGCGCAGGCCTGAGCACGATGTACGGGGCGCCGTCCCGCCGGATCCGGCGAATCCCCTCGTCGCCGTCCGGCCGCGACGTCACGACGAGCAGCGATGTCACCCCGGGGGCGCGCGTCGCCGAGAGCGCGGCCGCGAGGAGCCCGGCGGAAGGCGAGGGCGAGGGCGGCGTCGCGCCGCGCCACGGGACCGGCTCGATGACCGCGATCGCGGTCGCGCGCGCGTCGAGCGCGGCCTGGAACAGGTTGCCGCGCTCCGCGGTCGCGTGGGCCGCGTCCACCCGGCCGTGCGCGATGCCTCGCTGCGACAGCCCATCACAGATCTGCTCCGTGAGGGCGGGATCCTCTCCGGTGATCAAGAGCATGACAGGGCTCCTCCTCGGCTGGCGTCGACCGATCGCTAGCCACAGGAGCTCTCACCGTCAATGGCTGCTCCCCTGTCCGACGCGGACGATGCTGCGGTATCGAGGGCCGCTCCCCTGTCCGACGCGGGCGATGCTGCGGTATCGGGGGCGGCTCCGATCACCGCCCCTGGCGCCGCGGATCCGCCGCCCGCCCCCGCGCCGGCGCCGCGGCATACAGCGCCAGCGCGCGCCGCACCGGGCCGCGGTCGGCGCCGCCCGCCCGCACGGGATCGGCCTCGCCGACGAGCACGGACAGGGCGCGCGCCTGCGTCCGCGCCGCGGCCTCCCGGGCGGGATCGCCCGCCTGCGCGGCCAGGGCCGAGAGCCGCCGCGCCACGCCGAGCGCCGCCGGCAGCGCCCCCGCGGCCACGTACGCGGCCGCGAGCTCCTGGAGCAGGCCGGCGTCGTCGCCCCGGAGCGCCACCGCCGCCTCGAGGTCGGCGATCGCCTCGTCGCGCCGCCCCTCGCGCGCCCGGAGCGCCGCCCGGGCGCGGTAGCCCTCGACGAAGCCGCGCACGTGGTCCAGCGCCACCGTGTAGGTGCGCTCCGCCTCGCTCGGATCGCCCGCCCGCTCGTACAGCGCGCCCAGACCGAGGTACGCCGGACCGTAGGTGGCGTCGAAGCGGACCGCCTCGAGGTACCGCGACAGCGCCACGTCGGCCTCGCCGGCCGCGGCGCGGACCTCGGCCTGCCGCGTCAGCTCGGCGGCTTGCGCCGTGGCCCAGCCGACCCCGTCCGCCCGGGCCGGCGCGGCCCCGTGCAGCAGCGCCGCGGCGACGGCGAATGCGAGGGCGCGCGCTCCCCGTCCTGCGCCCGCCGCACCTCCGCATCGCACCGCGCGCACCGGTCGGTAGCGTACCGGCGCCCGGTCGATCGGGCAATCGCCGCCCCGCCGCCCGGCGCGCGCCCCGCCTCCACCGGCGCGCGCCCCGCCCTCCACCGGCGCGCCGCCCCGCTGCGTGCCGCCGTACGCGGCGCGCCCGTCACGCCGGTCACGCCGCAGCGCAGCGCGCCTCGGGGGCGGCGCTCCTCGCGCGGAAGGCAGCCGCCCGGCGCGAGTTCGCGTAGGATGCGCGGCCATGGGTGAGGACCTGTGCTTCCCGGACGCCTTCCTGTTCGGCACTGCCGCCTCTGCCACTCAGGTCGAGGGGCACTGCGCGCAGAGCGACTGGGCCGCGTTCGCGCGCGAGCCGGGGCGCGTCCGCGGCGGCGATACGCCGGACGACGCGTGCGACCAGCTGCACCGCTTCCGCGAGGACGTCGCGCTCCAGGCGCGGCTCTGCATGGGCGCCCACCGGCTCTCCATCGAGTGGGCCCGCGTCGAGCGCGAGCCGGGCGAGTTCGATCCGGCCACGTGGGACCACTACCGCGACGTGCTCGGCGCGCACCTCGAGGCCGGGATCACCCCGATGGTCACCGTCCACCACTTCACCCTGCCGCGCTGGGTCGCGCAGCGCGGCGGCCTGCTCTCGCAGGATCTGCCGGCGCTCCTCTCGCGCTTCGCCGAGCGCGCCGTCGAGGCGCTCGGCGACCTCTGCCAGCTCTGGGTCACCATCAACGAGCCCAACATGCTCGCCCTGCAGGCCCACCTGCTCGGCGTCTGGCCCCCCGCGCGGAGCTCGCCCGTCGAGGCGGTGCGCGCCCACCAGAACCTCTTTCGCGCCCACACCGCCATGTACCGCGCCATGCACGAGGCCGCCGGCCGCCGCGGCCACCCCATCTCGGTCGGCGTCGCGCACCACCTGCGCGTCATCGAGCCGGAGCGGTTCGGGCGCCTCGCCGACCGCATGTGGGCGGCGCTCTTCGAGCGGCTGTTCAACGACGCGTTCGCGCGCGCCGTCTGCGACAGCGGCCTGCACGACTTCTTCGGCGTGAACTACTACAGCCGCGACCTTGTCCGCTTCTCCCCGGCGCACGCGCGCGCGGGCTTCTTCCGGCGCCTCGTCCCCGAGGGGGCCGAGGTCAGCGACCTCGGCTGGGAGATCTACCCGGAGGGGCTCGGCTACGTGCTCGACGCCTGGTGGCCCCGCGCCCGGGTCCCCATCTACATCACCGAGAACGGCATCGCCGACGCCGACGACGACCAGCGCCCGAGCTTCCTCGTGCGCCACCTCGCCGAGGTCGCGCGCGCGATCGAGCGCGGCGTCGACGTGCGCGGATACATGCACTGGTCGCTGCTCGACAGCTTCGAGTGGGCCGAGGGCTACGCCCCGCGCTTCGGGCTTGTCGGGGTCGACCGCGCGACCCAGGAGCGCAGCCCCCGGCCGAGCGCCGAGCTCTACGCGCGGATCGCGCGCGCGCGCCGCATCGACGCCGCCGGCGCGTCGCTCGCGCGCGGCGCCGCGCCCGCGTGACCCCAGCACCGGAAAGGCAGGACCGATGCGCATCGCGCTGCTGTACCCACCGCCCTGGAAGATCCCCGCGCCGGGGGAGGCCCCCGACACGAGCGGGGACGGCCCGCCGGCGGACTACCGCGAGGGGGATCTCGACCCGGACTTCCACCAGACCCCGTACGGGCTCTATTCCCTGGGCGCGCAGGCGATCCGCGCGGGCCACCAGGTGAAGGTGCTGAACCTCTCGTCGTACCCGTTCTCGCAGGTCGAGCGGGTCGTGCGCGAGCTCGACGCGGACGTCTTCGGCATGTCGTGCTGGACCGCGAACCGGCGCGGCGTGGCGCTCACCGCCCGGAGCATCCGGCGGCTCCACCCCGCGGCGCACATCGTCGTCGGCGGGCCGCACGCGACCCCGCTCGCGGCCGAGATGCTGCGGCACCACCCCGAGATCGACACGGTGGCGCTCGGCGAGAGCGAGCTCGCGTTCCTGGAGCTCCTCGAGCGCCTCGAGGCCGGCCGGCCGGCGCTCGGCATCGCCGGCACGGCCTACCGCGTCGACGGCCGCGTCGAGCTCGGCCCGCCGCGGGCCGCGATCGAGGATCTCGACGCGCTGGAGTCGCCGCACGACCACTACGCCACGCACATCGTGATGACCTCGCGCGGCTGCCCCTGGGCCTGCACGTTCTGCGGGGCCGAGACGACCTGGGGCCGCGGCTTCCGGGGCCAGTCGGTGCCTTACGTGCTCGACGCCCTCGAGGCCGCGGTGAACAAGCTGCCCGTGAAGATGGTCCAGATCAAGGACGACACCTTCACGACGAACCGGAAGCGCGTCATCGACATCTGCCGCGGCATCCGCGAGCGGAAGATCTCGTTTCTGTGGAGCTGCGACACGCGCGTCGACGTCCTCGGCGACGACCTGCTCCGGGAGATGCGGCTCGCCGGCTGCCAGCGCCTGAGCCTCGGGGTCGAGTCGGGCTCGCCGTCCATCCTGAAGAACATCGACAAGAAGATCACGGTCAAGAAGATCATCGAGTCGACCGAGCTCGCGAAGAAGTACGGTATCCAGGTCCGTTATTACATGATGCTGGGCAACCGCGGGGAGACGGCGGAGACGTTCCGGGAGACGCTCGCGTTCCTGGAGGCGGCCAAGCCGCATCAGTACATCTTTTCGTGCCTGTCGATCTACCCGGGGACGAGGGACTTCGACGACGCGGAGGCGGCCGGCTGGCTCGAGCGCGAGGTGTATTTCCGCGGCGACTTCCAGGAGCTCAAGACGCCGTTCGACGCCTCGGAGGAGGACACGGCGCTGATGAGCGCGTGGTTCGAGCAGAACAAGGGGTTGCGCGAGCTCTACCGCGAGGGCGTGGAGGAGCGGCGGGCGATCCTCGCGCGGCTCGGCGATCACCACGCGGCGCACCTGGAGCTCGGGATCGCGTATCTCGACGCGGGGCAGCTCGATCTGGCGGCGCGGCACGCGGCGCGGGCCCTGGAGCTCGGGTATCCGCTGCCGGGGCTCGCCCACAACGCGCTCGCGTGCGTCGCGGCGGCGCGGCGCGACTGGCAGGCGATGCAGGACCACTTCACGGCGGCGGCGAAGCGCGACCCGCAGCACGCGGTGCTCATCCGCAACGTGCAGGCGGCGCGGGCGTGGTACGCGAAGGGCGGTCCGGACCGGGGGCTGCCGCTCGATCTGGTCGCGCGCTGCGACTTCCAGCTGCTGGAGCGGACGGCGCAGCCGGCGCTGCCGGGGCCGCTGCCGGAGGATTTCGCGGTGTGGCCGCCGGCGGCGCCGCGGCCCGCACCGGCGCGGCCGGCCGAGGCGGGCGGGCGCGAGGCGGCGGCGCAGCGCGGGCGGCTGCGGGTGGTGCCGTAGCGCCGGGCGGCGCGGCGAGCAGGCCGGCAGAGATCACCTGGCGGGCGGGCAGGTGGCACGGTGCCATCAGGTGCCATCCTCGAGCAGGCACGTGCCACCGTGGCTCGTGGCCGCTGCCGCGCCGGGCGCTGGTCTCCTGGGCCTCACGAGCTTGTATCGACGCCATTGCGCGCGGTGAGGTCGCGCGGCGTCGTAATCATACAGGAGGGGCCGTCTCGTCGCGAGATGGTACGGCCGTTGCTTTGTGCGCGCCCCGACGGCGAGCGCGGCAGAAGGCGGCTCGTCATCGTGGAAAGCCGTGATGCGCCCGGCCGGAGCGCCGGTACGGAGCGCGGTGCACGGGTTTGAACATCCTTGGAGATTCGAACATGCCGCTTGCTGCATACTCGCGTCCTTTCTTCGCGATTGGCTTGTTGCTGGGGCCCCTCTCGCTCGCCGGATGCTACTCGCCGGAGGGGGACACGCTCGAGGAGGACACGGCCGACGAGGAGCTCGTCGCGACGGCGGGGTCGCGCCCGCTCATGTCGTACGAAGAGTTCCGCAAGACGCTGATCTGGGTGCCGTCGGAGGGGGTCTGGGTCGCCGAGGGCGACATCCCGCTCCGCGGCGAGGAGAGGATCCGGCAGTTCTACGAGACTCATTACACCGCCTCCGGCGCCCTGACGGTTTATAGGCTCGTGAGCTCGGACAACATCTGGAGCCGCGCCAACCGGCTGAACCTGACGTATTGCGTGTCGGCGTCCGCGTTCGGCACCAAATACAGCGCCGTCGTGGACGCCATGAACCAGGCGGCCGCGGCGTGGGAGAACGCCGCCAACGTCCGCTTCGTCCATGTGGTCGCGGAGGACTCGAACTGCACGAACCTCAACAACAACGTGAAGTTCAACGTCACCTCACCTGCGCCGGCCGGCTTCCACGGCTGGGCGATGGCTCCGAGCACGGCGCGCAGCGATAACCAGCTGCGCCTGACGTGGCAGGCCGCGTGGGACACGGACACGCGGGCGCTCCTCGGCGTCGTCATGCACGAGCTGGGACACACGCTCGGGTTCGACCACGAGCACATCAATGTGCCTGGCTCGCCGTGCGAGGATGCCGCCTCGACCTCGCGACAGGTGACCGACTACGATTCGCTCTCCGTCATGCACTATCGCCACTGCCAGGGCAGCACCAACACGACCGGGGCTTATTTCCTGTCCCAGCGCGACATCGAGGGAGCGCAGGCGCTCTACGAGGCGCCCACGAACGTCGCTGACACGACGATCTCGGGGACCCTGTATGCCCGCAAGCGCTCCGATGGCGACATCTACAAGAAGAGCGGCTCGACGTGGACGAAGGTCAGCGGACCCGTGCAGGCGTTCCTCACCATCGGAACTACCCTCTACGCGCTCGGGTCGAGCTTCGGGAACGTCCTCAAGTACAGCGGCTCCGGGACGACGTGGACGACGATCGGGGGCTCGGCGAACCAGATCTTCGTCTGCGAAAATGCGCTGTGCGCGACCAACTCCGACGGCGACGTCTACAAATACAGCGACTCCACCAACACCTGGTCGAACATCGCCGGTCCCGGCGCGTCGTTCGAGTCGACGGCCGGCTCCGGCCCGCTCTATGCCCTGAGCGTCGACCAGGGCGAGGTCTGGCGGCGCCTCTCGGGTACGTGGACCAACGTCGGCGGTGCATTCGCGGATCTGTTCGGCGCGGGCTCGTCGATGTACGGCCTGACGCGGGACCGGCAGACGCTGAAAAAGTACTCGGGATCGGGCACGACCTGGACGACGGTCGGCGGCGCCGGCAGGCAGTGGCAAGGACAATCCAATGGGGCGTTCTACGCCCTCACGCCGGACGCCGGCGCCGTCTACCGCTATGACGGCACCGGGACCAGCTGGAGCTACGTGGGCGGCGCATCGGCGCGCCTGTACGGCACGCACGATCTGTACGCCACGGAGGTGAACGCCGAAGACATCTGGGTTTACGATCCCGGAACGAATTCTTGGAGCTACGTGGGTAAGCCGTAGCCCGGCGCCGCCACCGCGCGCGTATGGCGAGAGCCGCTGAAGGCGGCTCTCGCCATTTGTTCTAAGCCGTCATGCGCCCGGCTGGAGCGCCGGCGCCGAGCGCGATGCACGGATGGACCATCCTTGGAGATTCGAACATGTCGCTTGCTGCATACTCGCGTCCTTTCTTCGTAGTTGGCTTGCTGCTCGGGCCCATCTCGCTCGCCGGGTGCTACTCGCCGGAGGGGGACACGCTCGAGGAGGACACGGCCGAGGAGGAGCTCGTCGCGACGGCGGGGCAGCGCCCGCTCCTGTCGTACGAAGAGTTCCGCGAGACGCTGGTCTGGGCGCCGTCGGAGGGGGTCTGGGTCGCCGAGGGCGACATCCCGCTCCGCGGCGAGGAGAGGATCCGGCAGTTCTACGAGGACCATTACACCCGCTCCGGCGCGCTGACCGTCCGTCGAGTCGGCAGCTCCAACAACATCTGGAGCCGGTCCGACCGGCTGAACCTGACGTATTGCGTATCGCAGTCCGCGTTCACCACCAACTACAACAGCGTCGTGGACGCCATGCACCAGGCGGCCGCAGCGTGGGAGAACGCCGCCAACGTCCGCTTCGTCCACGTGGTCGCCCAGGACACGAACTGCACGAACACCAACAACAACGTGAAGTTCAACGTCACCTCACCGGCGCCGCCCCCCAGCCATGGCTTTGCCTTTTATCCGGACTGGTCGCGCGAGTGGCGCCAGCTCATGCTGACCTGGGATCCCGCCTGGTCGACGGACTGGCGCCAGCCCATCGGCGTCATCATGCACGAGCTGGGACACGTGCTCGGGTTCGACCACGAGGGCATCCACGTGCCCGGCTCGCCGTGCGAGGATCCCACGTCAACTGCGGAGCTGGTGACCGAGTACGACTCGCTCTCCGTCATGCACCGTCCCACGTGCCAAGGCAGCACCAACACGACCGGGGCTTTTTTTCTGTCACAGCGCGACATCGAGGGGGCGCAGGCGCTCTACGAGGCGCCCACCAATGTCGCTGACACGAGCAGTGGGAACCTCTATGTCCGCAAGCGCTCCGATGGTGACATCTACAAGAAGAGCGGCTCGACGTGGACGAAGGTCAGCGGACCCGTCCAGGCGTTCCTCACCATTGATAATACCCTCTACGCGTTGGGGTCGAGCTTCGGGAACGTCCTCAAGTACAGCGGCTCCGGGACGACGTGGACGACGATCGGGGGCTCGGCGAACCAGATCTTCGTCTGCGAAGGCGCGCTGTGCGCGACCAACGCCGACGGCGACGTCTACAAATACAACGACTCCCTCAACTCCTGGTCGATGTTCGGCGGCCCTGGCGCGACGTTCGAGTCGACGACCAGCAACCTCTTTGCCCTGAGCGCCGACCAGGACGAGGTCTGGCGGCGCAGCGGGGGTACGTGGACCAACGTCGGAGGTGGTTTCGCGGATCTGTTCGGCTCGGGATTGCTGATGTTCGGCGTGACGCGGGACCGGCAGACGCTGCAAAAGTACTCGGGCTCGGGCTCGGTCTGGACGACGGTCGGAGGCGACGGCAGGCAGTGGCATGGAGCGGGTGCGGCGCTCTACGGCCTCATGTCCGACGGCAGCGCCGTCTACCGTTATACCGGCAGCGGGACCAGCTGGGACTACGTGGGCGGCCCCACGGCACGCCTGTACGGCAAGCACGACTTGTACGGCACGGAGGTGAACGCCGAAGACATCTGGGTTTACGATCCTGGAACGAACTCTTGGAGCTACGTGGGTAAGCCGTAGCCCGGCGCGCCCCCCGCTCCGCGGGAACGCGAGCGCTCGCTCCGCCATCGAGCAACGCGAGCGCGAGGCCCCGCGGAGCGGCGCTGAGGCCGTCGCCGCCCGGGTAGGTTCCCGGCAGCCGCCCGGGTGTGCTACCCGCACTCCATGTCGAAGAGCGCAGACCACGGCCGTCCTGATTCCACCCCTGAGGCAGCGCCCGCTGCACAGACGGCCCCGTCGCCGAGCCACGCCGAGCGCTGCCGCACCCTGGCGCAGCGGGCCCGCGCCGCCACGCTCTGCACGCTCGCGCGCGACCCGGCCGGCTATCCGTACGGCTCGCTCGTCACCGTCGCCGTGGACGCGCACGGTCGGCCGCTGCTGCTGCTCTCCGCGCTCGCCGAGCACACGGGCAACCTCAAGGCCCGCGCCGAGGCGTCGCTGCTCGTCGCCGAGCCCGCCGAGGGCCGGGCGGATCCGCTCGCGCTCGGGCGCATGACGCTGATCGGGCCGTGCCGCCCTCTCGAGGCCGCCGAGGCGGCCGCCGCCCGGACGACCTTCCTCGCGGCGCACCCGCGCGCGTCGTACTACGTGGATTTCACGGACTTTTCCTTCTACCGGCTCGACCCCGTGTCGATCCGCTACGTCGGCGGCTTCGGCCGGATGTCGTGGGTCGACGCCGCCGACTACGCGGCCGCCGAGCCCGATCCGCTCGCGCCCGACGCCGCCCGCATCCTCGAGCACATGAACACCGATCACGCCGACGCCGTCCTCGCCTATGCGAAGGCGCTCGCCGGGATCAAGGACGCCACCGGCGCGACGATGACCTCCGTCGACCGTTACGGCTTCGAGCTCGACGTCATCACGCCGGCAGGGCCGAAGGCGGCGCGGCTCGCGTTCGACGCGCCGGTCTCCACGAGCGACGAGGTGCGCAAGGCGATGGTGGCGCTCGTGCGCGAGGCGCGCGGCCGCTGCGCCTGAGGGACGGGCGCGATGCGGGAGTATCGCGCTCGCGCCTCCCCGAGGGCGCCCGGCGGCGTGCCCGCGAGGCGGCGCCGGCGCCGCCGCCATGGCGCCGCCACCGCCCGAGCGGCGCCTCTTCGCCGAGGATACCCGCCATACCGCGCCGATCTCGGCGCGCCGTTCGCCCGGCACGCGACCTGCCAATCGCGCGCCGCATGGGAAACGCCGACATCACCTTGCGCCACGTCGCCCGAAGGCGCCCTGGAGACATCCTCGGGACGCCACCGCGGCGGCGATGCGGGACGTGGTCGAGGAGATCCACGCGCGGGCAGCGACCGGCGAGGAGCGGCTCGAGCTATACAACGCGCTGCTGGTGATGGCAGCCATCGATCCCTGGGGACATCATCTGTGGGAGGAGCTCGCTATGCTGTTCGACGACAGGGAGACGGAGAAGGAGCTGCTCCGGCGCATTCCGGTGATCAACGAAATGATCATGGAGGCCGAGCGGCAAGCGGCGCAGAGAGCCGTGCAGACGGCTGAGAAGAGGGGTGAGAAGCGGGGCGAGAAGCGGGGTGATAAGCGGGGTGAAAAGCGGGGCGAGCAGCGGGGTGAAAAGCGCGGCGAGCAGAAGGGGGCGCAGAAGGCCATCGCGGAGCTGCTCGGCCGCCTCTTCGTCCGGCGGGTCGGGCGCCGGCCGACCGCGGAAGAGGAGCGCTCGATCGTCGAGCGCGCGCTGGCGATCGGGCCGTGCGAAGTCGAGGACGCCTTGCTCGATCTCGACGCCGACGCGCTGGTGCGCTGGCTCGCCGAGCCGATCCGCCGGCGCGAGCCTCCCAAAGGCGCAGGACGAGCGCGGTCATGACCGACCCCTCGGCGAAGCTCTCGAGCACCCGGTCGTGCCGCGACCGTCACCCTCCGCGGCGCCGCGCGCCGCCCGGCCTGCTCCCGCGGCGCGAGCGCCCGAGCGCGTGGTGGAGCCCGCTCTGGAGCGAGCTCAGCGTGGCGATCCCCTGGAGATCGATGCCGATACCCACCATCGTCTGCGCGACCTCGGGGCCCACGCCCGTGAGGATGACCTCCGCGCCGAGCAGGTTGACCGCCTGGGCCGCCCGGATCAGCGCGTCCGCGATCTCGGCGTCCACCACCGACACGCCGGTGACGTCCAGGATGACCGTGGCCGCGCGCTGCGCCACCACCCCGTGCAGCAGCCGCTCCAGGAGCTGCTCGATGCGCACCCGATCGAGCCGCCCGACGAGGGGCATCACCAGGATCCCCGCGTCGAGCGGGATGAGCGGCGTCGACAGCTCCCGGATCGTCGCCTCCTGCGCGTGGATCATCTGCTCTTGAAGGGCCGCCCGGTCCACCTCGGCCCGCCGGAGCTCGGTCACGTCGTACCCCTCGGCGATCACGAGGACGCTCTCGCCCGACGCGTCGACGATCGGCTTCATCGTGAGGTCGAGCGTGGCCGCGCGCCCGCCCGCCCCGCGGAGCTCCAGCGCGCACGAGGATCGCGCGCCCGACGCCGCCGCCTCCACGCACGCCCTCAGCCGCTCCTCCACGCCCGGCGCGCCGCCCCAGAACGGCGCGCGCCAGAGCGGCTCGCCGCGGCCCTGCTCGGGG
Organism: Sorangium cellulosum So0157-2; assembly: GCF_000418325.1. Lineage (GTDB taxonomy): Bacteria > Myxococcota_A > Polyangia > Polyangiales > Polyangiaceae > Sorangium > Sorangium cellulosum_D. The sequence continues at coordinate 7,267,743 of NC_021658.1, read as the reverse complement.
CGAGCCCCGGTGAAATCGGCCATGGTCCGGTTGCACTCGAGCAGCTCCCCCCTCGGGGTGAGCAGGCTGATGAACATCGACGTCTCATCGAAGATCGCTCGAAACTTCTGCTCGCTCTCGCGCAGCGCCCGCTCGCGCCGCAGCTGCTCGGTCAGCGGGCGCGAGAAGGCCGAGAAGAACCGCTCGTCGCCGCTCCGGACCAGGTGAGAGCTCACCTCGACGTCGATCAGGTGGCCGTCCTTGTGGCGGTGCGTCGTGATGAAGCGGAGCGACCCCTTCGCCCTGATCTCATCCATGATCGCGGCGGCCTCGTGCGGCGGCTGCGGGTCGATCTGGCCAATGTGCATCGTCAGGAGCTCGGTCCGGTCGTAACCCACGATGCTCGCGAACGATGGATTGCAGTCGAGGATGTCACCGTTCATCGCGAGGACGTGGAACCCCTCGACCGCCGCCTGCAGGATGAGCCGCGTCCGCTCCTCCCGGCGCCCGAGCTGCTCGTGCAGCCGGTCGATCTCCTTGCGCAGGCCGGCGTTCTCCACCCGGAGCCGCTCGATGCTGTCGTGATCTGTCGCCACTTCTCTTCCTTCCGTCTTCCCCGCCGTGGCCGCCGAGCCCACCGAGGCCGCTTCCCCCCGCGCGCCGCGGCGCCGCAGGGACGATAGCCGATCTTGATGCCTCACCCGGGCACCCGCCGGCCCGCGCGCGCCCTTTCCGCCCGCGGCCGGCGCGGCGGACAACCTCAGCAGATCGGATGAAACCTGCGCGGCGCGGCCCCCGCCTCGGCCCAGCTGCCGGCGCCGCGCGGCGAGGAGCCGCACGAGCGGCCCGCCGAGCGCGCAGCCGGCGCGCGGCCCGAGCCGCACTCGACGCACGCGCCGGCGCGCCGCGACGGCACCGCCCAGAGATGCGCCCCGCTCCGCGGCGGCGTGTGATCTGGATTACGCCTATTGAGTTCGAGTCAACGGGTGGGATGTACGTGCGATCACGCTGTTTGTTGACACCTCCCGTGACAGCGAGTCCAATGTTTTCGCGAAGCGCGGCGATCAAGGAAACGCGAAGGCATGGGATCCTCGGACAGCACCCGTCGATGTGAGCGCGCCGGGCTGGTGGAGCTCCTCGGGCGGACGCTCGGCAGCGCCGCGGCGGCGGAGATCGTCGACCGGCAGGGCGAGCGGCTCGGGCTGAGGGAGCCCGTCCTGCCGCTCGAGGCCGCGTACGAGGTGCTCGACTCGCTGGCGGCGATGCCCGGCGTGATCGGCGCCGCGGCGTGCGTCGCGCGGACCGAGCTGCGCGTCGCCTCGCTCCGGCGCCGGCTGGAGCGGCGGAATCGGCGGTAACCCGGGGCCCGCGGCGGGGCCGGAGTGAATCGAGAGGATCTTCATGTCTTCGGAACCAGCGAGTCGACCCATCCTCGTCGTGGACGACAATCCGGACATCCATGGGTTGATGGAGCGGATGCTCGTGCCCAGGCCGCTCCACGATCCGGAGATGATCCGCGGCCTCCTGGCCCTCGAGTCGCGCCTGTTCGGCGCCGAGGCGCCCGAGGAGGCCCCCGACCTCCTCCACGGCCTCAGGTTCACCATCGAGTCTGCCCACTCGGGCATGGATGGAATCGCGCTCGTCAAGGCCAATCCGAGCCGGTATTTCCTCGCCTTCGTCGACATGCGGATGCCGCCGGGCATCGACGGCATCGAGACGATCAAGGGGATCTGGAGCGTCGCGCCGGACATCTACACGGTCATCTGCACCGCCTACTCGGACTACAGCTGGGACGAGATCGCGAGCGAGCTCGGGTGTCCGCCGAACCTGCTCATCCTCCGCAAGCCGTTCGAGGCCATCGAGGTCCGGCAGATCGCCACCACCATCGCGCGCATGTACGACTCGCTCTCCGGCGTGAGGACGTCGGTGAGCCAGCTGGAGGAAGAGCTCGTGATCGCGATGGAGAGCGTGTCGCAGCTCGAGGAGCGGTCGAGGGCGCTCCTCGCCGAGATCGCCGAGCCGTGCCTCTTGCTCGACAGCGCGGGGGAGATCCTCGGCGCCAACCCGAGCGCCCACGACCTCTTCGGCGTCGACGAGAAGCTCCTTTACGGGCGCGACGTCGCGTCGGTGCTCGTCGACGTGCAGGCCCCGCTCCCGGCCGCCCGCGCGGTCGCGCGGAGCCGCCTCGTCCGCCCGCACAGCCGCGCGCTCGAGGCGAGCGTGACGCTGACCCCGCTCGGGTCGCAGCCCGGCGCGGGGGGCGAGTTCATCGCGCGGATCCGGGTGACCCAGGGCGCGTGAGCGCGCCGGCGCGGCGCCGCCGGCGGCAGACAGACTCGATGTGTCGCGGCGGGGTCGCGCGCGCGCCATGAGGCCGCGACGCGCCTGAGCGCCCGGAGTTGCGCGCGTGTCATGAGGCCGCGACGCGCCTGCGCGATACGAGCACCCGCGCGGCCGACGGCCCGCGCGCGGACGTGCGATGACCCTCCTTGCCCACGACAAGCCGCCTCCCCAGGCGAGGGCGCGCTCCGGCGCGGGCGCCCTCGCGCTGAAGTGGCTCGGGGTCGCGGTCGCCGCGGCGGCGCTCTGGAGCACGCTGCGCGGCGCGGATCTCCCGGGCGTCGCGGCGCTCCTCGCCTCGGCGCCCGCGCCGATGATGGCGCTCGCCCTGATCCCCAACCTCGTCGCGCGGCTGTTCCAGGCCGAGGCGAGCCGGCGCGTCTTCGGGGCGCTCGCGCCGCCGGCGCCGTTCGGGCGGTACCTCTCGCTGACGCTATCGACCGAGGCGCTCACCATGAGCGTCCCGGCCGGGGCCGCCCTCTCCGAGTCGGTCACGTTCTACCTGCTCCAACGGTGGTGCGGTGTCCCGGGGCCGCACGGCATCGCCGGCATCGCGGCGCGCAGGTCGCTGATCCTCCTCGCGAACGCCGCCTATGTGGCGATCGCCCTCGCGCTCGGCTTCGGCCACCTGGAGCGCGCCTCGGGCCCGCTGCTCGGCGCGCCGGGGCTCCCGTGGCTCGTCGTCCTCTCCGGGCTCGGCCTCCTCGCCGCCGCGCTCGCGCTCGCGGGCGCGCTCCTCTCGGGCACGGTCGCGTCGCGGCTCTTCGCGCAGCTCAGGCGGCTGCCCGGCCGGCGCGTGAGGGCCTACGTCGAGGCGAGGGCCGCGGGCTTCGCCGCGACCGATCGGCACGCGGCCGCGCTCGGGGAGCGGCGCGGCGCGCTCGCGTCGGCGGCGCTCCTCCTGCTCGCGATGTGGCTGGCCGAGGGGCTGGAGACGCTCTACCTGCTCCGGCTGCTGGGGGTCGACGTCTCGCTCGCCGAGGTCCTGTCGTTCGAGGTCGTCCTCGCGCTCCTCCGCGCGGCCGCCTTCATGGTGCCGGCCGGGCTCGGCGTGCAGGACGCCGGCTACGTCGCCTTCCTCGGCGCGCTCGGCGTGCCCGCCGCGGCGACGGTCGGCGCCGCCTTCGTCCTCCTCAAGCGGGCCAAGGAGCTCGTCTGGATCGCCCTCGGCCTGCTCGTCTTCTTCGGCGGCCGCGCGGCCTACCGCCCGGCGCCCGAGGCGGCCTGAGCCGGGCCGCCGCGCGCGCCCGTTCCCCGCGAGGTGACATGATGTCCCGCAGCCGCTACCCGGCGCGCCTCACGGGCCGAACGCCGTGACGAGGATGTCTTCGCCCCCAGCGAAGGGGAGCGGGCCGGTGCCGAGGTCCAGCGCCGCGTTCATGCTGCCCGCCAGGGCGATCGCGCCGAGCGGAGAGACGGCGAGGCTGACCCCGGGAATGTAGGACGGCTGCGTCCAGAGCTCGGTCCCGCTCGCGTCCAGCTTGGCGAGACGCTCCCCGAGGACGACGATGTCGCCGTCGTGATCGCCGATCATGATCGTGACGTGGCGGAACGGGCGGCTGAAGACATGCTCGCCGCTCGGGTCCAGCTTGACGAGGACGTACCCGCGGGGAAGCACGCCGCCGCCGAAGTCGACGTCTCCTTGTGAATAGCCGGCCGCGAAGATCTCGCCGGCGGCGTTGACCGCCACCTCCTGGGCCATCGCTCCATAGAGGTGCTCGTCGGGGGGGGGCGGCCCGCTGATGCTGAATTGCCGTTCCCAGAGGACCTCGCCCTCCGGCGCGAACTTGCGGACGTGGAACGTCTCCCGGCAGGGGCAGAGCCCGGGACCGTCCTGGCGACCCATGGCGACCACCGCATTTCCGGCGCTGTCGACCGCGAGGCTCCTGTGAGTGATGAACTCCGCCGAGTTGATGAGGCCGGCCGCCCAAAGGGACTCGCCCATGGCGCCCACCTTCACCAGGGCGGCGCTAAGGTCGCTTCTGTCGACCACGTACACGTGGCCGAAGGCGTCGGCTGCCATGTGCTCCACGAAATCGAAGGTGCCGCCCTGGCTCCAGATGTGGTTGCCGTCGCCGTCGAGCTTCGCCATGAAACTCACGCTCTCGACCTCCCAGCCCGGGAGCGGACCTCCGCCGAAGTCGACGCTATCCTCGTCGTTGAACCCGTTTCCGACGTAGGCGCCGGTAATGATGACGTCGCCGTTCGCGTCGACGGCCACGGCGGAGCCTCCCTCGTCAAAGCGCTTCCCGAAGCGCTTGCTCCAGAGCAGCTCACCCGACGGATCGAGCTTGAGGAGGAAGATGTCCGCCTTGCCGGCGCTCGTCAGCGGGCCAGCACCGAAGTCGACCGTCCCCTCGAAGTACCCTATGACGTAGAAGTTGCCCTCGGCGTCGCTCGCGATGGAACGGCCCCGGTCGATCCCCGGGCCGCCGTATGCCCGCGCCCACGCCAGCGCGGGAGCGGTGCCGCCGCCGGTGCCGCCGGTGCCGCCGGTGCCGCCGGTGCCGCCGGTGCCGCCGGTGCCGCCGGTGCCGCCGGTGCCGCCGGTGCCGCCGGTGCCGCCGGTGCCGCCGGTGCCGCCGGTGCCGCCGGTGCCGCCGGTGCCGCCGGTGCCGCCGGTGCCGCCGGTGCCGCCGGTGCCGCCGGTGCCGCCGGTGCCGCCGGTGCCGCCGGTGCCGCCGGTGCCGCCGGTGCCGCCGGTGCCGCCGGTGCCGCCGGTGCCGCCGGTGCCGCCGGTGCCGCCGGTGCCGCCGGTGCCGCCGGTGCCGCCGGTGCCGCCGGTGCCGCCGGTGCCGCCGGTGCCGCCGGTGCCGCCGGTGCCGCCGGTGCCGCCGGTGCCGCCGGTGCCGCCGGTGCCGCCGGTGCCGCCGGTGCCGCCGGTGCCGCCGGTGCCGCCGGTGCCGCCGGTGCCTCCGCCACCGCCGGTGCCGCCGCCGCCGCCGCCTATCGGCTCGCACGCGACGGCCGCGACGAGGACCGCGATCGAGCCCGCGACCGAGGCGCACCTGTGGATCCAGGAACGAGAGCCCATTCTATTGGACTGGGTGGTCATGCCCCTCCGATGCTCGTGGCCGGGACGACATTCATCCGGTCCGCTTCAGGTCCGCGCCGCCGAGCCCGGAGAGCGTGAGGGCCGGCGCTGCGGCGGAATGAGTGCGTCTGTCGATCTGCGTTGTCTCTCGTTCTCTTCAGGCCGCTCGCCGCCCCCAGCGCCACCGGCAGCCTGAGCAGCCGGCCTATCGCATCATGAGCTCGCCTCGCGCGAATCCCACGCGTCGGGCGCGCCAGAGCATCAGACCCATCGGATCCATTCTCGCAGGATGGCCTCCAGCGCAGACCGCTTGGCCTGGATGTCCTCTCCATCGCTGAACGTCACAAGGCAGCGGTCCTTCGCGAGCCACCCCAGGAGACCCGCTGGGTCCGCGATCTTCACGCCGCTCGTTGCGGTCTCCTTCACCTTTGCCCCCATGTGGAGAACGAGCCGGACCCCCTCCTTGCCGCGCAAATTGAACGTTGCGAAGTACTCCGTGGTCCGGAAGCTCGGCGCGTTCCACTTGATCCCCTCGCGGATCTCGGGGCTGGCGCCGAGGATGATCTGCCGAACGGCCTCGATGTCCTCCTTGCGCGGATGCTCGAGCTCGCGCAGGAACGCGACCACGGCCTGGTCCTGCTGCGAGCTGCCAGGTTCCCGGGGGGCGGGCGCGTCCTTCCGCATCTTCGCGCGCGGCTTGCTCGTTTTCTCGAGGGGGCTCGTCTTCGTTTTCCCAGGGGCCAAGGAGACAGCTTCGCCGAGCGGCGACGCCTCGACAAGGCCCATCGTGCCCTCCTCGAGCGCGATGCTGGCGGCGGCGGGGCCGCTCAGGGAAGGGTCATGCACCTTGGATGTCCGTGGTCCGGACATCCACCCGGTCGGCTTCAGGTCTGCCCGCCGCCCCGGCGCCTTCGCTGGCATCCTCGCTCGCCGCTTGATATCGCGGCTCGCATGAGCTCCGCAGCGACCCTGCGCGCAGACGCCGCGCACATCCCACTCGTGCTCGACATGATGGAGGACTTCAACGCCGGCGAGGAGATCCCGTGGGATCGCGGCGCGGTCGAGGCGAGCCTCCGGCGGCTGCTCGCCGACGCCGCGCTCGGGTTCGTCGCGGTCGCGGTCACCGCGCGCGGCCTCGAGGGCTACGCGGTCGTGACCTTCAACTACGATCTGGAGTTCAGGGGCCGCGACGCGTTCGTGACCGAGCTCTACGTGCGCCCCGCGGCGCGCGGCGCGGGGCTCGGCCGGCTCCTGCTCGCCAGCGCCGAGGCGATGGCCGTCGAGGAGGACGCGCGCGCGCTCCACCTCCTCGTCCGGCCCGACAACACGCGCGCGATCGCGCTCTACCGGGCCAGCGGCTTCGTACAGACGCCGCGGGTCATGATGACCAAGGAGCTCGCGGCCGCCGCGCCGGGGTCCGACGGGTGAACGCCGGAGGGCACCTTCCGGCCGGTTGCGCGCCGGGCTAGCATCGCTGCCCGAGAGGCCGACCCCCGCGGATGCGCTGCTTCCTCTGCCATCGCCGGATCGGCGCCGCCTCCGGGTGCCCGCTCCACGGCGGCGCCGCGGCGGAGCCCGAGGTGGACGCGGCGGACGCCGCGCCGCAGGTGCCGGGGTTCGATGGGCTCCGCCTCCTCGACGAGGGCGGCTTCGCGCGCGTGTTCGCGGCCTCGCGGCGGGAGGACGGCCTCGCCGTGGCGCTCAAGATCGCGCGCCATCGAGGCGATCCGCGCTTCGCGCGCGAGGCGGCCGCGCTCCGCAGGATCGGGCCGCCCGCGGCGCCGCGGCTGCTGGGGGGAGGCGAGCTCGGAGGAGGCTTTCCGTACCTGGTCCTCGAGCTCCTCGCCGGGGAGACGCTGGCGCGCTGGATGGAGGCGCTCCCCGGAACGGGCGCCGCCGCGCCGGCCGAGGCGGTGCGGCTCGTCGAGGCGATCGGCGCCGCGGTCGACAGGGCGCACGCGGCCGGCGTCGTGCACCGGGATCTGAAGCCGGAGAACGTGATGCTGCGGCAGAGGGGCGGCCCGGCGGCGGAGATCGCCCTCCTCGATTTCGGGCTCGCGCGGCTCGGGGAGGCGGACGGCGCGACGGAGGAGGGGCGTGGGCTCACGCGCACGGGGCTCCGGCTCGGCAGCGCGCTGTACATGGCCCCGGAGCAGTGCCTCGACGCGCGCGACGCCGACGGCCGCGCCGACCTGTACGCGCTCGGGGTGGTCGCGTTCGAGCTGCTCACCGGGCGGCCGCCCTTCGTGGGAGAGGCGCCGGCGATCGTCCACGCGCACGTCTCCCGGCGCCCGCCGCGGCCTTCGGAGCTCGCGCCCATCGCTCGAGGCGCCGACGAGGTCGTGCTGCGCGCCCTGGCCAAGGCGCGAGAGGAGCGCTTCGGGTCGGCGCGCGCCTTTGCCGAGGCGCTCCGGGCGGCGCTCGAGGGCGCCACGGTCCCTCGTGGGCCTCAGCGGGCCAGCCGGCCGGTCCAAGGGGCCGGCCAGCTGGACCAGGAGGCCAGTCATGGTCTCCCGGAGGCCAGCCAACCGGTCCAGGAACCGAGCCAACCGGTCCAGAAACCGAGCCAACCAGTCCAGAAACAGGACCAACCGGTCCAGAAATCGAGCCAACAGGTCCGAAACCGAGCCAACAGGTCCAGAAACCGAGCCAACCGGTCCAGAAACCGAGCCAACCAGTCCAGAAACAGGACCAACCGGTCCAGAAATCGAGCCAACAGGTCCAGAAACCGAGCCATCCGGTCCAGAAACCGAGCCAACCAGTCCAGAAACAGGACCAACCGGTCCAGAAATCGAGCCAACAGGTCCAGAAACCGAGCCATCCGGTCCAGAAACCGAGCCAACCAGTCCAGAAACCGAGCCATCCGGTCCAGAAACCGAGCCAGCCGCCCCCGCCCTCCCGCGACAACGCGCCGGACAGGCCCGCCCCCCCGCGGCGCGGCCCCGTGGCGCTCCTCGCCGTCCGCTCCGGCGCGCCCGTGGACCAGGTCGCCGGCATCGCCGCCCCGCTCGGCGGGCGGCTCGCCCGGGTGCAGGACGGGCTCCACGTCTTCGCCTTTCCCGGGGCAGCCCGCCCGGCCGCCCGCGCCGCCCTCCAGGCGGCCCGGCGGCTCGTGGCCGCGCTCGGCCAGACGACATCGGCGGCCGTGCACGTCGCCGAGCTCCAGGTGCGCGAGGGCGCCGCCGGCATGGTGTTCGCGGGGCCCGCCCTCTCGCGGCCCACGAGCTTCTGGCCCCCCGGCGCGCCGCGGCCGGTCGCGATCACCCCCGAGGCCGCCGCCCTCCTCCCGGGCGCGGCCGCCCCCCTCGACGCAGGCGGCGAAGCCGAAAGCGACGGCGGCGCGAGCGGCGCCGCCCCGCCCGAATCCCCGGCGGCCGAGCTGCCGCTCCGCGGGCGAGACGAGCTCGTCGCCGAGATCGCCGCCCACGCGCGCGCCGCGTGGCGCGACCGCGCGCCGCTCCTGCTCACGCTGCTCGGCGAGGTCGGCCACGGCAAGACGCGCCTCTGCGACGCGGTCGCCGCGGCGCTCTCGGCCGAGCCCGGCGCGCGGACGATCGCCGTCGCCGCGCGGCCGCCCGACGTCGCGGAGCCGGCGGGGCTCGTCCGCGCGCTGCTCCGCGCCGCCCTCGCCCTCGACGACGGCGCGCGCGCGGACGCCATCCGCGCGGCGTGCGTCGCGCGGCTCGGCCCCGCGCTCGGCCCCGCGTCGTGGCCGGCGGTCGCCTTCGCGCTCGACGCCCTGCCCGACACCGAGCCCGCGGTCGCCGCGGCGCTCGCCGCGCCGGGCGCGCTCCGCCAGACGCTGACCCGGGCCGCCGGCGAGGCGCTCCGGCGCGCCTCCGAGGAGCGCCCGCTCGCGCTGGTCGTCGACGACGCGCAGTGGGGCGACCAGGCCGGCCTCGACGCGATCGAGATCGCGACCCTCTCGGGCGCCCGCGCGCCGCTCGCGATCCTCGTGGCCGCGCACCCCGCGCTCGCCGCGATGCGCCCGCTGCACGGCGAGCGGGCCGCGCGCTCGGTCCAGCGGACCCTGCCGCCGCTCGACCCGACCGCGGCGCGCGCGGCGCTGCTCGACCGGCTGCGTCCGGTCGAGTTCGTGCCGGAGCCGGTCGTCGCGGGCCTGCTCGAGGCGGCGCAGGGGGTCCCGCTCTTCCTGGTCGAGCTCGCGGCCGCGCTCCGGCGGGCCGGCGCCCTCCGGAAGGTCCGCGGCGGCCCGGGGTGGTACCTCGCCGGCGACGAGATCGCGCGCGGCGAGGCGGCGCCCGTCATGGAGCGCCTCGCGCGCCGCGCGCTCGCCGGCCTGCCGCCCCCGCTCGCCGAGCTCGCGGAGGTGTGCGCCGTGGCGGGCGACGAGCTCGAGGTCGACGAGCTCGGGCGCCTCCTCGACGAGGCCGCGCGCGAGCGCGCCGTCGGCGCCTGCGGGGGCCTGGATCCCGGCGTCGGCCTGTCCCGCCTCGTGCGCCGCGGGCTGCTGCGGGTCGCGGACGGCGGCGACGGGCGCCGGCTCGCGTTCGCGCACCCGCTCCTGCGCGAGGCGATCGAGGCCGAGGCGCCGCCGCCCTTGCGGCGGCGGCTGCACGGGATCGCGCTCCGCCGCCTGCTCGCGGCGCCCGCGGAGCGAGGCGCCCGCCTCGCGCGGATCGCGCGCCACGCGGCGGCGGCGGGCGCGCACGCCGAGGCGGCCGCGGCGTGCTTCGAGCTCGCCGAGGAGGCGCGGCGGCGGCACCTCTACGTCGACGCGGAGCGGCACTACTCCGCGGCGCTCGAGGCGCTCTCGGCGCTCGAGGCGCTCTCGGCGACCGAGGCGCTCTCGGCGACCGAGGCGAGCGCCCCGCCGCCGGGGGGCGCGGCGAGCCGGGTCGCCGTGCTCGCGGGCCGGGGCAAGGTCCGCTACCGGATCCAGCGCTTCGACGACGCGGCCGCCGACCTCCGCGCGGCGCGGGCGCTCGCCGAGGCCGAGGGCGACCTCTCCGCCGTCGCGGATCTGCTCCTCGAGGAGGCCACGGTCCTCGACTGGAGCGACGATTACGCGGGCTCGCAGGCGCTCGTCGACCGGGCGGCGCCGCTCGTGGCGCGGATCGGGGACGCCGCGCAGCGGGCGCGCTGCGACGTCGCGGTGGGCCGCGGGCATTTCCGCCGCCAGGAGCTCGAGCAGGCCATCGCGCGCCTCGCGCCCGCGGCCCGGGACGCGGGCGCGCTGGGCGACCACGAGGGCTGCGTCATCGCGCTGCTCCTGCTCGCCCCCGCGCTGGTCTACGCGGGCCGGCTCGACGAGGCGGAGGCGCGGTTCCACGAGGTCGTCGCGCGCTGCGAGCGCGTGGGCGACCGCCTGCACCTCGGCATCGCGCTCATGAACCGCCTGACGCTCCGCCTGATGCGCGAGGATCCCGAGGGCGCGCAGGGCGACCTGCGCGCCGCCGTCGCCCTGGCCCGCGAGCTCGGCAACGCGTACCTGGAGCGCGGCCCGGCCCACAACCTGGCCGAGCTGCTCTACTGGAGCGGCGAGCTCGCCGAGGCGCTGCCGCTCGCGGTGCGCGCCTTCGAGCTCCAGCGGCGGTTCTTCCAGGCGACCCCGGTGCCCGACTACGCGCTGCTCGTCGCGCGGATCCACGCCGCCCGCGGCGAGCTCGCCGAGGCCGTGCGCCACCTCGACTGGGCGCTCGGGCAGTGCGATCTCGGCGCCGCGCCGCCGGTCACGCGGGTGCTGTTCCGGCTGTGCGCGCTGCTCGCGCAGGGCGGGGGAGGGAAGGGTGGGGGAGGGGAGGCCGGGGGACGGGACGACGAGGCGTGGGAGGCGCTCATCGCCGAGGCGCGGAGCGCGTCGCTGCTCAGCGAGCTCATCGAGATCCTCTGCTTCGCGGCGGCCGACGCGCTGAAGCGGGGCAGGCTCGAGGAGGCCCGCCGGTGGCTCGGCGAGGCGGCGCAGACCTCCTTCGGCCAGCGCTTCTGGAGAGGCCGGCTCGCCCACCTCGCCGCGCGGCTCGAGCGGCTCGAGCGGCTCGACGACGACCCCGCGTGAGCGCCGCTCGGGGGCGCCTGGGGCCTCCGGAGCGACAGGCCCCCTCCCGGCTGTCGCCGCGCAGGCGACAGCGAGGCCGCGGAGCAGGCCTGGAGGGCGCGGGATCCGGCCCCGGCGGCGCTGGCGCGACGCGTGCTAATGCGCTCATCGCGGCCCATCGCGCCCGTTGCGATGCGTCGCGCGCGCCGCGCGCCGCGCGACGCCGCGCCGTGCTCCCTCCTCGTGAAAGGCGCAACGATGAACCTGAGATCCGCTCGCCTCGCCCTCGCTGCCTCCTCCGTCCTGTGCCTCGCGACGAGCGCCGCGTCGGCGCTCGACACCTCCGCGCCCTCCGGGCCCGCCGGCACGATCCCGATCAACCCGGCGCTGCTCAAGACGATGGTGATCGGCAATCATCTCCGGCTCGAGGTCCTGGGCGGCAACCTGCTCACCACCAACGCGGACAACCTTCGTGAGCTCACCCAGCGGCCGCTCGCGAGCGCGTCGTTCGCGGAGGGCTCGCTCCACAAGGCCCTGCTCGATCCGCACGCGCGCGACGTGATGCAGGTCCTCGTGGAGTGCGCGCTCCGGCCGGACCAGGGCCTCTCGTGGACCACGACGGCGTCCGAGCTCTCGGCCGTCGACGCGGGCGCCACGGTCAGCTCCGCCGAGAGCGACCTCTCGTGGGCGATTCCGCTCGGCGAGAAGCCGTCGCTCGCGCCCGTGGTGGTCGCGTGGTCGGGCGACCTCGGGCTCTGCCCGAGCTGGGCTCACGGCGCGCCGTCGACCGAATGCCAGCAGCTCGTCTCGGCGTGCCTGCTCGCGAGGAACAACGCGCGAGGCGCGCACGTCGACCTCTCGCTCCGCTGGGCGCCGCTCCCCGAGGAGGACCCGCCCGGCGCGCCGTCGGACGAGAGGATCACCCCGATCGACGAGCGGATGATTCCGAACGCCGAGAACGCGTATCCATTGCAGGAAGGCGCGTTCTTCGGCAACCTGTTCGACCCCGAGAAGCTGAACACGGGCGCCGAGGTGAGGCTCGAGAAGACGTTCGTGAAGGGGACGACGCTGGACAAGTCGAAGCCCGTCTACCGCATCGTGCGGCCGCCTCTCGAGGAGGTGGAGTTCGTCTATGAAGACGCGTTCGCCTGCTCTCCTCCCGACCCGCTCTCGTACTTGATGTGGGTCGACCAGCGCCTGCGGATGGAGTCGCGCACCTGCGCCATGAGCGGCGACCTCAGCCGGGGGTGCGTCGCGCGGAATGCCGGCTCGTGCGCCGGGGAGCCGTATTCGCCCGAGCCGCCCCAGCCCATCTGTGCGATCGAGCAGGGGACCTACGCCGCGTGCTACTCCGAGGAGGCCGCGTGGCTGCACCCCATCACGGTGTTCTTGAAGGACCCCTGTGAGCTCTCCGACTGCAGCAACCCGCTGCCGATAAACTTCGAATGGAGGTACATCGACGACCTCGAAGATCCGTTCTCGTCTCGATGGGAAGGCACGCTGCCCGACGATCCGTTCGTGGACTTGCCCTGGAACGAGCGCATCGTTCCCGGCGCCCTCGACCCAGGCGAGCTCGCCGAGCTCGGCGCGCCGCAGGGGCTCGGCGGGCAGGGGTCGCTGCCCAACAACCCGTAGCGCCTGCCCTCCGAGGCGGCGCGGGCATGGCGTCCGTCCTCGCCGGAGGTCCAGCCCTGGTCCCGGCCTGAGCGGCGCCCTAGTCTGCGCGGCGATGGACCCCGCCGCCGCCCGCGATCAGCGCATCGCCCAGATCCTGCTCTTTCTCACGCCCGCCATGTTCACCGCCAACATGGTGCTGGCGCGCGCCACCGCCGACTTCATCCCGCCGGTGGCGCTGGCCGAGCTGCGCTGGTCCGGGGTCGTGCTGCTGCTCTTGCCCTTCTGCGGCGCCGAGCTTCGCCAGCGCCGCGGCGCGCTGGCCCGCGAGTGGCGCGGCCTGCTCGTCCTCGGCCTGCTCGGCATGGGCATCTGCGGCGCCGGCGTCTACCTCGCCGCGGCCACCACCACGGCGACCAACATCGGCCTGCTCTATTCCTTCTCGCCGATCGGCATCATCCTGCTCTCGCGCGCCATGTTCGGCGAGCGCTTGAGCCTGCGCCAGTCGCTCGGCGCGGCGCTGGCGCTCGCCGGCATGCTGGTCATCGTGCTGCGCGGCGATCCGGCGACGCTGCTCCGCTTGAGCTTCACCACGGGCGACCTGCTGATCCTGGTCGCCGCCATGTCCTGGGCGCTCTACGCCGTGCTGCTGAAGCGCTGGCCGAGCGCCCTCGGCGTCACCGCCCGGCTGGCGGCCATCGCCGCGGCCGGGGTGCTCGTGATGCTGCCCTTCCTCGCCTGGGAGCTGGCCGTGAAGGGCCCGCCGGCCTTCGATGCCCGCACGGTGGCGGCCGTCCTGACCCTGATCGTCGTGCCGGGCGCCGGCGCCTATGCCACCTACAGCTATGTCACAAAGCACCTCGGCCCGAGCCGCACCGGGCTGATGCTCTATCTCTCGCCCGTCTACACCGCCGTCATGGCCTGGCTGTTCCTCGGCGAGGCCTTCGCGGCCCACCACTGGATCGGCGCCGCGCTGGCCCTGCCGGGGCTGTACCTCGCCACCCACAAGCCGGCGCGGCCCGAGACGCGCTGAGCATGCCTGTGCCGGCCCGGCGGCGATCAGTAGACGACGAGGATCTCGCCGCCGGCCGTCGCGTTGTTGGTCTCGATGAGCTCGGAAATCCAGGCGTGCGGGTCGACGATCGCGCCGAGGTGGTAGGCGCCGTCGGGCGCGTAGGCGCTCGCCGGGAAGGCCACGGTGGCGCACTGGCCTGGCTCCAGGTACGGCACCGGACCGCCGCCGGCGAGGACGTCGTCCGCCGTGACGGTCGCGTCCGCGGAGAGGCGCAGCTCCACGTCGGCGCCGTAGCTCGGCTGGGTGCCCTGGTTGCAGACGGTGACCTCGGCGCCGAAGCTGCCGCCGAGGAGGATGCTGGGGGGGCCGCTCACGACGGAGACGATGAGGTCCGGCCCGTTGCCGGCGCCGATCAGGCCACCCGACGCCGCATTGTTGGTCTCGTTCAGCTCCGGCTGCCAGCCGTGGGGATCGACGATCGCGCCGAGGTGATAGGCACCGTCGGGGCCATAGACGCTCGCGGGGATCGCGATGGCGGCGCACTGGCCAGGATCCAGGTACGGCGCCGGGGCGCTGCCCGCGAGCGCATCGGTCGCGGTGATCGTGGCATCGGCGGACACGCGCAGCTCCACCATGGCCTGGCCCGGGGTCGTGCCCTGGTTGCAGACGGTGACCGAGGCGTCGAAGGTGCTGCCCGGCAGGGCGCTCGGCGGGCCGCTCACCGCCGAGACGATGAGGTCGGGCCAGGAGCCGACGCCGATCAGGGCGCCTGCTCCGGCGTTGTTGGTCTCGACGAGCTCGGGAGCCCAGCCGTGCGGATCGACGATCGCGCCGAGGTGGTAGGCGCCGTCGGGCACGGACGCGCTCGCCGGGAAGGCCACGGTGGCGCACTGGCCCGGATCCAGGTACGGCACCGGACCGCCGCCGGCGAGGACGTCGTCCGCCGTGACGGTCGCGTCCGCGGAGAGGCGCAGCTCCACGTCGGCGCCGTAGCTCGGCTGCGTGCCCTGGTTGCAGACGGTGACCTCGGCGCCGAAGCTGCCGCCGAGGAGGATGCTGGGGGGGCCGCTCACGACGGAGAGGGACGCCGGCCGCCGTGACGGTCGCGTCCGCGGAGAGGCGCAGCTCCACGCCGGCGCCGTAGCTCGGCTGCGTGCCCTGGTTGCAGACGGTGACCTCGGCGCCGAAGCTGCCGCCGGGGAGGACGCTCGGTGGCCCGCTCACGGCGGAGACGATGAGGTCCGGCCCGTTGCCGGCGCCGATCAGGCCACCCGAGGCCGCATTGTTGGTCTCGTTCAGCTCCGGCTGCCAGCCGTGGGGGTCGACGATGGCGCCGAGGTGATAGGCACCGTCGGGTACATAGACGCTCGCGGGGATCGCGATGGCGGCGCACTGGCCAGGATCCAGGTACGGCGCCGGGGCGCTGCCCGCGAGCGCATCGGTCGCGGTGATCGTGGCATCGGCGGACACGCGCAGCTCCACCATGGCCTGGCCCGGGGTCGTGCCCTGGTTGCAGACGGTGACCGAGGCGTCGAAGGTGCTGCCCGGCAGGGCGCTCGGCGGGCCGCTCACCGCCGAGACGATGAGGTCGGGCCAGGAGCCGACGCCGATCAGGGCGCCTGCTCCGGCGTTGTTGGTCTCGACGAGCTCGGGAGCCCAGCCGTGCGGATCGACGATCGCGCCGAGGTGGTAGGCGCCGTCGGACACGGACGCGCTCGCCGGGAAGGTCACGGTGGCGCACTGGCCCGGATCCAGGTGCGGCACCGGACCGCCGCCGGCGGGGACGTCGGCCGCCGTGACGGTCGCGTCCGCGGAGAGGCGCAGCTCGACGTCGGCGCCGTAGCTCGGCTGCGTGCCCTGGTTGCAGACGGTGACCTCGGCGTCGAAGCTGCCGCCGGGGAGGACGCTGGGGGGGCCGCTCACGGCGGAGACGACGAGATCCGGCCGGTTGCCGGCGCCGATGACGCTGCCTGAAGCGGCGTTGTTCGTCTCGATGAGCTCTGCGAGCGAGCCCACCGGGTCGACGATCGCGCCGACGTGATAGGCGCCGTCGGGCACATAGGCGCTCGCGGGCACGGCGACGGTGGCGCACTGTCCAGGGCTCAGGTCGGCTACGGGGCCGCTCCCCGCGAGCGCGTCGAGCGGTGTGATCGCCGGATCGGCCGAGAGGACCACGTCGACGCTGCTGCCATGGCTCGGGGTCGTGCCCTGGTTGCAGACGGTGACGGAGGCGCTGAACGCGCTGCCGGGTACGAGGCTCGGCGGCCCGCTCACGGCGGAGACGACGAGGTCCGGCCGATGGCCGACGCCGAGGGGCGCGCTCGATGCGGCGTTGTTGGCCTCGTTCAGCTCCTCATGCGCGTCATTCGGATCGACGATCGCGCCGAGGTGATGGACGCCGTCAGGCACGTCGACGGTCGCAGGGAGGCTCACGTCGGCGCACTGGCCAGGATCCAGGGGCGGCACCGGACCGCCGCCGGCCGGCGTGTCGGTCCACGTGATCGTGCTGTCGCGAGACCAGCGCAGCTCCACGTGGGCGCCGTGGCCCGGCTGCGTGGTGCCCTGGTTGCAGACGGTCACCGTCGCATCGAAGCCGCTGCCCGGCAGGGCGCTCGGCGGAGCGCTCACCGCCGAGACGACGAGATCCGGACGATGGCCGACGCCGATGACCGCGAAGGCCGCGGCGTTGTTGCCCTCGATCAGCTCGAAGACCGCGTTGCCCGCATCGGCGATCGCGCCGAGGTGGTAGGCGCCGTCGGGTACGTCAGCGCTCGCCGGGAAGGTCACGGTGGCGCACTGCCCTGGGTCCAGGTCCGGCGCCGGGCCGCCGCCGGCCGCGAAGTCGGTCGCCGCAATGGTCGCGTCCGAGGAGAGGCGCAGCTCCACGTGGGCGCCCTGGCTCGGCTGCGTACCCTGGTTGCAGACGGTGACCGACGCGTCGAAGATGGCGAAGGGCGTCGCGCTCGGCGGGGCGCTCACGGCCGACACGATGAGGTCCGGCTGGTCGCCGACGCCGATCGCGCCGCCCGCCGAGGCGTTGTTCGCCTCGATGAGCTCGGGGACCCAGCTGTCGGGATCCACGATCGCGCCCAGCGTGTACGTGCCCTCGGGCACATAGGCGTTGGCGGCGATCGTCGCGGAGGCGCACTGTCCTGGGCTCAGGGAGGGCACATATCCCCCGCCGATCCAGAAATCGGCAGGGGTGATCTCCCCATCGGACGAGAGCAGGAGATCGATCGCGGCGCCATCGCTCGGCTGCGTCCCCTGGTTGCAGACGGTGATCGACGCGTCGAGGCCGCCGCCGACGACGAGGCTCGGCGGCCCGATCACCGCGGAGACGACGAGATCCGCCTGATGGCCGACGCCGAGCAGCCCGCCGGCCCGCGTGTTGTTGGACGTGTCGAGCTCCTCGTTCCAGCCGTCCTCGTGCGCCGCCGCGCCGAGGTGATGGACGCCCTCGGCGACATCCGCGCTGACAGGCACGGTCACCGAGCCGCACTGGCCAGGGTCCAACGACGGGACCGGCGCGCCGCCGATGGGCTGATCGGACGGCTCGATCGCGGCGTCCGGCGAGAGCAGCACCTCCACGGTCGGGGTCGGGCTCGACGTCGTGCCCTGGTTGCACACCGTGACCTCCACGTCGAAGCCGCCGCCGGGCAAGGCGCTCGGCGGGCCGCTCACGGTCGAGACGATGAGATCCGGACCGTCGCCGATGCCGATGCTGCCTCCTGCAGCCGCGTTGTTGGTCTCCAGCAGCTCGCTCACCGCGTCGAGCGGGTCCACCACGGCGCCGAGCGTGTAGGCGCCGTCGGGCACGGTCGCGACGGTCGGGACGTCGACCACCGCGCATTGCCCCGGGCCGAGGCTCCCCAGCGGGGCGTGGCCGGAGAAAGCGTCCCACGGTGTGATCAGGTCGTCCTCCGACAGGCTCACCTCGACGTCCGTGCCGGCGCTCGCCGCATTGCCCTGGTTGCACACGGTCACGGAGGTCGTGAAATAGCTGATTGGAACAGCGCTCGCAGGCCCGCTCACGCCCGCGATCACGAGATCGGGCGCATTGCCCGTGAGCGCCTCGGCCGCCGCCCCGACAGGCTCGGATCCGCCGGGAGCTCCGCTGCCCCCGCACCCCACCGTCATCGCCAGCATGCCGGCGATGCAGCACGCCCATCGCTCCAGAGAGACTCGTTGGCTGAGCATAGAGCCTCAGGAGATGCCGGGGCTGTCTCCACGTCAAGGGTCGGTGATCCCGCTGTCGTGCCGTGGAGACGTGGAGAGCGACCTCGCGCCGTCACGGCGGAGCAGCGCGCTTGCATTTCTCCGCGCGCTCAGGCGATCTCCTCCACCATGGCGGCGACCACCAGGCCTCACGACCCCACCGGCACCGCCGCCGACGAGGCGCCGGGCGCCGCCGACGACCTCGCGCCCGGCACCCTCGCCGGCGAGTTCCTTGTCGAGGAGGCGCGGAGCCACGGCGGCTTCGCGGTGGTCTACCTCGCCACGCAGCTCGGGACCGGCCGCCCCGCCGCGCTCAAGGTCCTCCGGCGTCGCCTCGCCGCAAGTACCCGTATCCTCGAGAGATTCCAGCAGGAGGCCGCGGCCCTCCGGCGCCTCGCCCACCCGTGCATCGTCGAGATCCTCGGCGCCGGGGATCTGCCCGACGGCCGGCCGTACATCGCCATGGAGTGGATCGAGGGCCGCACGCTCCGGCAGGAGCTCCGCGCCCGGGGCGCGTTCTCCCCGGAAGAGGCGCTCGCCGTGCTCGAGGAGGTCGGCGCGGCGCTCTCGGCCGCGCACGCGCTCGGCATCGTGCACCGCGACGTCAAGGCGCAGAACATCATGACGATCCCGCGGGACGGCTGGTTCACGACGCGGCTCGTCGACTTCGGGATCGCCAAGCTCCTCGAGCCCGAGCGGCTCGGCCGCGGGCCGATCTTCACGCAGAGCAGCGTGCTCGGGACGCCGGGCAGCATGGCCCCCGAGCAGATCGCCGGCCGCCCGGTCGACGCGCGGACCGACGTGTACGCGCTCGGCCTCCTGCTCCACGAGCTGCTCACGGGGCGGCCGGCGTTCCAGGCCGACAACCTCATCGAGCTCGAGGAGCTCCAGCTCTTCGCGCCGCCGCCCCGCGCGGGCGATCTCGTGGCCGTGCCGCCCGCCGTCGACGCCGCGATCGCGCGCTGCCTCGCGAAGTCGCCGGACGCGCGCTACCCGGGCGTGGCCGAGCTGCTCGCGGACCTCCGCGCGGCGTCGCTCGCCGCCAGGGACGAGGCGCTCGTCCGCGCGGCGGCGGCGCTGCACGTCGGGGTGCAGATCGACGGGGAGGGCGAGCTCGACGCGGCCGCGTTCGACGACGCCGAGGCGGTGCTGGAGACGGTCCGCCGCGCGGCGGCCGACGCGGGGCTCGTGACGGTCGTGGACGGGGGCGGGGTGCTGGTCGGGGCGACGACGCTCCCCGGCGATCCGGAGGGCAGCCGCGCCGCCCGCGCCCGGCTGGTCGGCGCGGCGCGCGCGCTCGAGGCGACGCTCGCCTCGAGGCCGCGGCCGAGCCCCGCGGTCAAGGTCGCGCTGGTGCTGCACGCCGCGCCCGCGCGGGTCCAGGGCGCGCCGGGCCGGGAGCGGTTCGCGGGCGGCGCGCTCTTGTGCCTCGACGCGTGGACGGCGGGGGAGTCCCGGGGCGGGCTCGTGATCACGCCGGCGGCGGGCGCGGGGCTCGACGAGCGGTAGCGCGTCGCCGACGTCGACGCGGCACCCTTCGATGGAGGCGGGTCCCACGGATGGGGCGGGTCCCACGGGGCGCGCCGGTTCGTCGCCGCCGATTCGTCCTTGGGCGACGCGGCGCTCGCCCCCGGCGCTCGCGATACGCTGCCGGCGCTGTCGCCTCCGCGTCGCAGCCGGCGCCCGGTCCTGTCGCCCGAGAGGCCACACGGGGCCGGTCTCGCGCGGCGCGCTCGCCCTCGCAGGGCTCGATTCCGCAGGATGGAGCCTCCTGGCCGAGGCTGGCATGTGCCGTGCTGATGTTCATGACGCAAGGCCGGCGAGGTCGACGAGGCCGTGAATCCGGCGCGAGCGCGCCGCCCTGAATCGGTCCCTGGCCGTGGGCGCCCGGGATCGCGCCTGCGCGCGTCCTCGCGCGCTCTTCGCCTCAACCGATCTCGCCCCACGAAGGAGATTGCCATCATGATCCATCGAATGCTGACGAACGTCGCCGTCGTCCTGTCCTCCTGCGTCGCCTGCGCCCTGCTGGGCGCGGCGGGGTGCTACGCGCCCGCCGTCGACGATACAGAGCTGGCCGAGGGCGAGGCGGAGGCCGGCGATCCCTCGGAGGACGTCGGCCTCTCGGAGGACGTCGGCGTGGCGCAAGAGGCGCTCACCGCGTGCGACCCCGTGCTGCCCCACGGCAACAGCGCCTTCGATAGCCAGTTCACGACCACGATCGGCTGCGCTTGCCACCCGTGGTACACGAAGAGCAGCTACAACGTGTGGCATGCCGGGCACGGGGACTGCTGGCCCCTCGGCTGGGCGTCCACCGATCCCAACGATTGCCGCGTCAAGGTGCAGGTCAAGAACTCCGGCGGCTTCTTCAACGGCGAATGCCGCGCCCACATCGAAGACAAGCTCGACCCCGCGGCGAGCTGCGTCAACCGCTGCGGCGGGCAGGCGCCTGCCGGCTGCTATTGCGATTCGCTGTGCTCGCGCATCGGCGACTGCTGCCCGGACAAGGCGTCTACCTGCGGCTGACCTACCCCTGCGGATCGCGCTCCGGCCCGAGCCCGTGCCGGTACGAGTTCGAACTCGGGGCAGTTGTCGGTCCCGCGGCCGCTGTTCAGCCGCTGCCGCTGGCGTGATAACGTGGGGCCCCGATGAAGGCGCCCGCAATGCCGCCGCCGCTGGCGGAGCCGAAGAGCAACGCAGCATCCCGCGCGCAGGTGCGCGCGCAGGGGGCGCGCGCCGAGGTGGCTGATGGAGAGTATGACCATCGCATGCGCAGGGCGCTCGCCGAGCGCGCGACGCAGCCGGTGCGGGCCAAGGCGGCTGTCTACAGCGGCTACGGCGATCTGGTTGCGGCGGCGCGGGTGGCGCAGCCGCCCCGGGCGGAGGCGACGTCGACGCCGCAAGCATGGGCGCCTGGGATCATGGAGCGGCGGGCCAACGCCCCTGTCCAGCCTCGCGAGAGAGACGACCTGGGAGCGTCGCCGGACAACGCACCAGGAGCGACGACGCCTCTGAGCGCGTTGCCGTTCCGCGCCGAGATGGAGGCCATCTTCGGAGCGTCGTTCGCGGGGGTCGCCGTCGAGCGAGGGCGCCGGGGTCCCGGCGGGGCCGAGGCTGCTGCGGAGCCCGAGAGAATCACCTTCGCGGACGTCGAGCCTTCCAGGGCGACCGTCGCACACGAGCTCGCGCACGTGGTCCAGCATCGCCGGAGCGCGCCCGCTCGTCGCGGCGTCGTCGGCTCGCGCGACGACCCGGCCGAGCGCGAGGCCCGGCGAGCTGCGTCGGCGGCGCTCGCGGGGATCCCGGTGCGCATCGAACGGGCGCCCACGGCGCACACGCACCTGAACGACGGCCCCGCGACAGCGGAGGGCCAGGCGTCCACCACACCCGACGAGCGGGCCCGCGCCATCCACGAGGCGCTGCACGGCAGCTGGTTCACGACCGACGCGGATGGGGCGGTGCGCCCTTTGCGCGGGCTGTCGCCACGCAGTGTCCGGGCCGTGCGCCAGGCCTACCTGCAGCTCTACGACGCCAGCTTGGAGGAAGAGCTCGAGGGCATCCCCCAAGGACGCGCGCTCGTCTTGCCAGCCCTGACCATCGTTGAGCGGCTCGCTCTCCAGCTGGGTACGTTCGACGACAACGAGGACGGCATCATGCAGATCCTGCGCACCGCCACCGCGGCCGAGCTGCGAGAAGCTGCCAGCGATCTGCGCATTTACCAGTACCTCGACGAGCTCGACGCCGACCAGGACTATGAGGCGCGGAAGATGCTCTGGCCGGACCGGCGGCTGGAGCATGCGGTGCGGCGGCTCCAGCAAGCCGAAGGGACCATCAACGATGACGAGAGCGCCGTTTACCAAACGCTGCTCGACCTGAGCCCGGCGGAGCGAAGGCAGCTCTGGTATCGTCATCAGAGCGCCCTGCGCTTCATCGACGATGGCGACGAGCGCGCGACGGTGCGGCGGATGTGCATCGACGCGGAGGGCAACGCGGCCAGCGAGGCCGCGGCGCTCGAGGCCGCGATGGGCGCGGCCACCCTGGGGGCGGGCACCGACGACGCGCTGGTCGCGCTGTGCGTGGGCGAGGTCGCGGAGCTCTCGCAGGAGCGGGCGCGCATCGCGCAGGCGCTCGACACCGGGGTCGCGTCCGACGGTACGCCCCTCTCCGACGCCGAGCGGCGAGCGCTGACCGCCCGCCAAGGCGAGATCGCCGGCGTGCCGGGGCTCGTCGCCGCCGACAGCACCTTCATGGAGGACCTGCACGGCGACGTCAGCGCCGAGGAGTTCTCGGAGTTCGGTGCCGCGATGGGCATGGACGTCTATGCGCGGGCCAAGCAGCGGCTCCTCGACGCCCTCGGCACCTTCAACGACGACGAGGACGCCATCTTCGATACGCTGCGAGACCTGCAGGCGCCCGTGACGCCGCCGGACGGCAGGCCGCTCTCCGCGCTGAGCGCCGACGAGCAGCGCCGCCTCCAGCGAGAAGCCAACGCGGAGCTGCGGCGCCGCCTGCGCGACGATCCCGATCTGGCCGGCGTCTGGGGCGCGCTCGACGACGACGAGCGCGCCATGGCCGACGATTACGTGGGCGGCGACTCGTACCGGGTCGCCCTGCGGGAGCTCGAGCGCGCCTACGATCGCTTCGACACCGACGAGCTGGGCATCCTGCGCATCGCGGCCCGGATGAGCGCGGAGGAGCGGGAGCGGCTGACGCGCGAGACGCCGCCGATCTACTACAACATCCTGCTCCGACCCGGGTTGAACGAGGGCGAGACCGCGCTCTTCCAGGAGGTGTTGCGGACCGGCCGGTTGCCGCTGGAGGCGACCTTCGACGTCGCCATGACCGGCGACGGGACGGACGAGGATCTGGTCAACGAGGCCCTGAGATCCATCTCCGATGCCGAGCGGCAGACCTACCGCTTCGGCTACTGGATCGAGCGCGAGGGCATCGAGCCCGACACCGACGCGGGCCGAGCGGCGCTGCAGAGCTACCGTGACATGCGGGCGCGCCTGGACAGCGAGCTCGAGGACGAGGAGCTCGACGCGGCGCTCACGCACCTCCTCGGGACGCCGACGCCCGAGGAGGTGCGTACCGCGCAGGGCCGCGCCATCGCCGCGGACATCATGTACCACCGCCAGCGCGAGCGCCTCGAGCTGATGGGCGGCTGGCTCGACTGGGCGATCACGGGCGACGAGACCGCCACCCAGGCGCACGAGATCTTCGAAGGACGCTACCGCGCCGCGCAGTCGGGCTCCATGTCGATGGAGCAGTTCCTCGTGCTGGTCGGGCTGAATCAGGAGTTCGACCAGAGCTTGCAGGGCTACCAGCAGACGGTCGAGACGGTCGGGAACATCGCCGGGACGATCGCGGCCACCGTGATCGGGATCGTCCTCGTGATCGCCTCGGAGGGGACGCTGGCCCCTGCGGCGGCAAAGCTGATCTCCGCGTGGGGCGGCGCCGCGCTGTGGGGAGCCGTCGGCGGCGGGACCGCCATGGTGGCGACCCGGGAAGCCATCGCCGGCGACTTCTACACGACGTTCGGCGCCGAGGGGGCGCGCGACTTCACCATCGGGGCGGTCGAGGGGGCGACGACCATCGCGGCGTCGAGGCTCGCCACGGCGGCGGTCGAGATGGTCGGGCTCAGCGGTCAGACCCTGACGGCTGCCGTCACCCGCGCCGCGCTCGGCGCGACCGACGCCGGCCTCGCGACGGTCGGCCGTGCGGCAGCGGGGGCGAGCCTGGAGGCGGCGATCGATGGCCTGCTGTCGGGCGCCGCCGGAGAGCTGACCATGACAGCCACAGACGCTCAGACCTGGCGCCAGACGGTCTGGAACGTCCTCGGTTCGATGGGGATGGCGCTCCTCCGGGGCGGGGCGATGGGCGCGGGCGTCGGCGCCGTCACCGGCGGGCTGCTCGGCGGCGGCGGCGCGTATCGGCGCTACCGGGGGCTGCAGGGGATCCCGACGACGTGGTCGGATGATCTCGGCGGGGCCGTCGCCGGCGTCGACACGGTCGGGGGCGTGTCGCTCCGGCTCTCGCATGGGATCGACGACGCCAGCCTGCTCGCGCACGCGGACGAAGCCTTGCGCCTGCACAGCTACTCCGAGCTCCGCGAGCGCATCCTCGGCGCGCTGACCGGCCGCCGCGTGTTCCCGCCGGGGTCGCGGGCGTTCGAGGCCCAGGAAGAGCTGCGCAAGCTCCTGCCGATCATGGACGACCGCGCGGCCGCGCTGGCGTCGGGGACGCTCGACCCGGACACGCAGCACATCCTGCGCAGTCAGCTCGACGTGATGGAGGCGCGGGCGGAGCACTTCCGCGGCGTCGTGGACGCCGGCGACCTCAGCCCCGGGACCGGCTCCATCGGGCAGCCGCAAGCCCCGCCGGGCCCGCCGTACTACCCGGATCCCCCCGCGGGCCACTACTATGCCCGCACGGACCAGGGCTGGGACCTGCGGCGGTACCCCGGCGCCCGCGATGAGGGCGTCGAGCCGATGACCCTGGTGCCGGACGGGCCCGACCGCTTCCGCGTCGTGCGTCGCCCCACCGACGAGCCGGTCGAGCTGTTCGCCGAGGGCACGACGGACGTGCAGGCCTTCGAGCTGCTCGCGGGGGCCGATTCGCGCTCGAGCTTTCGGGCGTACTTCGAGATGCTCCAGAACGCTGAGCCGCCGATCGCCTCGCGCGCTGAGATCATCGCGGCGATAGGCGAGCCCGGGGGCCGCACGGTGGACAGCGTGCGCCACGCCCTGAAGAAGCGGTATCGCGAGGAGGTGCTGCGCCGCATGACCCGGGGACCGGACGGGTCGTCGCTCGACCAGGCGGCCAGCTGGCAGCGCATGCGCGATATGACCCTGCCGCTGAATTCTTCGGATCGCGGCAACATCACGGAGGACTGGTACGCGTTCTGGAACACGCCTGACGCGCAGCGTCAGGTCACCATGGCCAACGTAGACTTCCCGGACATGGCCCAAGACCGCAGGGCCGATATCGTCCACGAAGGCGTGATGCGCGAGGTGAAGAGCGGCGACGGAGCGCTCTCGACGCATGACCGCGAGCAGTTCGAGGACTTCATGCGCGCTGTACGCCCCGGTGGCGGGGCGACGATCGGGGGCGAGCAGGTGAGCGACGTGATCTACGTGTTCACGAGCCCCCGGGCGGCCAAGCTGAACGGGCCATGGATCCACGAAAAGCTCCGGAGGTATCGCCATTTGTCGGTGGAGCTCTATGATTGGCAGGGGGGCATCCATCGGTTCGACCATACGAATCTCGCCAACCTCGACCCTTTCCTAGCGAGCCTGTGATATGGACCTGTGTGTCAGCCTGGAATCGCCTGATCACGGACAGCTGCTGAATGCCCTGTCGCAACACAAATGGTTCCGGTCTCCGCCGGGCGAGGCGCCCAGCGACGCCGAGGTCGGGGCGAAGCGGGGGGTCGCCGTACCCGCCCAGTGGCAGACCCTGTACGATGGCGACGCCCATGTCACCTTCCACTGGCGAGATGCCCAGCAGCGAAGCCAACGCATGCTGAGCGTCGAGCCGGAGATCGTCGCGGTCATCGTGCAGCCAGAAAGACTCAGCGTGGAAGTGTTTCTCGAGGAAATGTCGTCTCTCCCCTTCGAGATAGCGGCCGTTGCACCGGTCCACCCATGGAGAGTGCCCGGGAAGCCCCGTGAAGGCTACGTCCCTCCCGCCTTCGGTGGTGGTCACTACGAGCTCGGACCTCTGTGCGTCTTCAAGGGCGCCGGCCATCGGCGGCTGTCGTCGTCCCGCTGGCTCGATTTCGGCCCCTGGCGCGTCGTCCGCGACGCGGCGACCGACACCACCCTCGTGCAGTTCCATGAGGAAGACGTCGACGCGAAGACCGCGATGGCGCAGGCAAAGCCCGGCCACCAAAGGATGGCCGACCCGGAAGTCGGCGGCTTCATGCCGCATCTCTTTCGTGTCAAGAGCGAGCTCAAGTTCTTCTACCACCGCGCGCAGCGCCGGATGAGCGTGATCTGCGCGGAGGGGGGCGACGTCACGCCGCGGCAGATGCGCGATGCCTGCATCGTGCGCTTCCACAACCACGTCGACCCGGCCCGCTTCGCCGCGTACCGCGAGAACCTGAAGCGCACGAGCCAGAAGTTTGGTCCCCAGCAGGGAGAGGCCGCCCGGTTCCCGGCGGATGAGCCCTTCGACAACATCGCCTTCGTGTTCGTCACCGACGTGGACGCCCAGCGGCACCTGCACGAGCTCTGGCTGCGTGGGCTGGAGTGCTGGAGCATGGAGGGCGGCGGCCTGCGCCGGCTCGATGACGCGTATCATCCCGAGCCGCCGGCCAAGCCGGAGTGGGTAGCACGCGCGGAGAGGGGGACCGGAAGGGCGCCGTAGGGCACGGGGGCAGGGGACGGGGACGGCGCCTCGCCGCCGGATCGCGAGCCCCCGGCAGCTCGCTTCGCACGACGAGCGCCTACCCCTGCGGATCGCGCTCCGGCCCGAGCCCGTGCCGGTGGAGCAAGCGGTACAGGTACCGCCGATCCAGCCCCGCGGCCGCCGCCGCCCGCGACACCTTCCCGTCGTGCGCCCGGAGGAGCGCCTCGAAATACCGGCGCTCGAACTCCGCCAGCACCCGATCGCGCGCCTCGGCGTACGGCAGGCTCACGTCGACCGCCGCCGGCGCGCTCGGCGGCGCGTGGTCGCCCATCGGCGGGGGCGCGCGGAACACGAGATACTGCTCCACGTAGTTCCTGAGCTCCCGCACGTTGCCCGGCCACGCGGCGCGCTGCATCCGCGCGATCACCTTCGGATCGCGCAGCGCCTCGGCCTCCTCCGGCGTCGCGTGCAGCGCGGCGAGGAGATCCTCGATCAGCGCGGGGATGTCCTCGGGGCGCTGCCGCAAGGGCGGCATCGATATCCGCACGACCGCGATCCGGAAATAGAGATCCGCCCGGAAGCGCCCCGCGTTCACCTCGGCGCGCAGGTCCCGGTGCGTGGCCGCGATGACCCGCACGTCGACCGGCCGCGGCGTGTTCGTCCCGACGCGGCGGATCTCGCGCGCCTCGAGCGCCCGCAGGAGCTTCGGCTGCAGATCGAGCGGCAGCTCGCCGATCTCGTCGAGGAAGATCGTCCCGCCCGACGCCTCCTCGAAGGCGCCCACGCGCTGCTCCGCCGCGCCCGTGAACGCCCCCCGCGCGTGCCCGAAGAGCTCGCTCTCGATCAGGTTGCCGTGGATCGCGCCGCAGTCGACGACCACGAACGGCCTCTCCCGCCGCGCGCTCCGCTCGTGGACCGAGCGCGCCGCCTGGCTCTTGCCGGTGCCGGTCTCGCCCTCGAGCAGCACGGTGACGTCGCGCTCGGCGGCCCGCGACAGGAGCGCGAACACCGCCCGCATCGCCGCCGACGCGCCCGAGAGCGCGCCGAACCGCGCCTCCTCCCAGAGCGGCAGGCGGTTGTGCTCCGTCCCGAACTCGAAGCGCGCGACCGTCTTGCCGAGCCGGATGAGGCTGCCGGTGCGCAGCAGGGCCTCGATGACGTGCACGCCGTCGACGACGGTGCCGTTGTGGCTGCGCAGATCGCGGACGCGCGCGCCGGCGTCGTCGATGCGGATCTCGCAGTGGAACCGGGAGACGGTGGCGTCGGCGACCACGAGGTCGTTGCCCTCGCTCGACCCGATCGAGCACCGATCCGCGGACGAGTCCCAGACCGCGCCCTTGGCCGGACCCTCCACGAGCTCGACGCGGAACCGGCGGACCATGCCCGCGCTGTCGGCCGGCCGCGCGCCCGGGTGGGTCAGCGTGTCGCCGCCGCCGCCGCGGGCCGCTCTCTTCGGGGCGTCGCTCGCCATGGGCGCCACGATACCACGGCGGCGCCGCGCCCCGCGGCGCGCGCCCCGCTCAGAAGAACCCGATCGGCCCCGGCGACCACGGCAGCTCCACCGCCTCGCCGATCGCGGGCAGCGCGATGCGGCGGAGCCCCCCGTCGCGCCACGCGAGGAGCACGAGCCCTGGATCCTCGAGCGGCGCGCCCAGATCGACCTCGATCCGCGAGGGCCTCCCGTCCTCGACCTCCGCGACCCGGATCGTGGCGCCGCACTGGCGGACCTCGTAGCCCAGCGGGATCGGCGCCGACGGCGCGCGGTAGAGGGTCTCGAACGCCCCGAGCAGCATGGTGCGGCCGAGGGGCGCGAGGGTGAACGAGGACGGGCCGGTGCGCGTGAGGCGGTGCGGCGCCTTGGCCGTCGAGAGCATCGACCAGCACGAGAAGGCCTCGGGCGACTCCAGGGCGAGGACCGCCTGAGGATAGATGGACGCCATCGGATCCGAGGACGCGGCGAGGAAGACGCGCTTGCGGGGCGGCGCGCCGATCTCGGCGGTGCGGGCGACCTGCTCGAGCTTCCGCGCGGCGTCCGTGTTCGACAGGGTGGCGACGAGGAACATCGGCGGCGCGAGCGCGACGTGCACGACGCCGAAGAAGCCCGCGCCGGCGCGGCGGGCCCACGGCGCGCGCCCGGGCGACGAGGCCGGGCGGAGCCCGCGCAGGATGAGGACGGCGAGGAGCGGCGCGATCCCGAGGTTCGGCAGCATCAGGACGCGCGACCCCGGGAAGCTGCCGACGGTCGTGATGAGCGTAAGGAGCGCCCCGGGGACGAGCCAGCGCAGGGCGGCGCGCTCGCGCTCGGGGATGGCGGGCAGGCAAGCGCGGTAGAGCAGGGCGACGCCGGCGGTCGCCGCGAGGCCGGCGGCGATGAAGGGGCCCACGGGGAACGCGCCGGAGAGCTCGGCGGGCACGCTCACGAGGGCGTTGGCGAGCAGGATGGGCAGGCGCTCCGCGGCCGTGGCGGCGAACCGGAGCGGGCTGGAGAGCGGGTCGACGTAACCGCCCGTGTGCGCGGCGCCGCCGCCCACCGCCTTGTAGGCGGCGAAGTACACGAGGAGGCCGAGCACCGGGAGCGCCGCGGTCGCCCGGGCGCGAAGGCCGGCCGCGCGGCCCGGCGGCACGGGGCCGGCGAGCTGGTAGGCGACCCAGTACGCCGCCCCGCCGAGGGCCGCCTCGCCGCCGAGGAGCCCGATCCCGAGCCCGAGCGGGCCCAGGTACCGCCCGGGCCGCCAGCCCTCGTCGCGGTAGCGGAGATGGGCCAGGAGCCCGAGCACCACCGGGAGCGCCGTGATCAGGAAGTGCTGGCAGGAGATCCAGCCGGCCGGCTGCATGTGGCTCGCGCTCGCCGCGAAGATCAGCAGCGCGAGCGCCGCGGTCGCGCGCGGGAGCACCCGCAGGAAGAGCCTGCCGGCGGCCGCGACCACCGCGATGTACAGCGCGATGGAGACGAGGTGGTACCCGAGCGGGGCGTGGCCGAAGACGGCGCGCTCGAGGGTGATCAGCGCGCTCGTCAGGGGGCGGACGAGGTGGAGCCGGAGCTCGGGATCGGTCCACCACGGCATCGCGGTGAGGGCGATGATCGCCTGCGTCTTCTGCGGGTCGCCGCTGACGAAGTTGTAGAGATCGTACCAGGGGGGCGAGCCGGGGATCAGCTCCGCGAGAGAGCACAGCAGGAGGTAGTCATCGCTGTAGAAGCCGACGATCACCGTGAACGCCGCCAGGGCGAGCGCGAGGAGCAAGACGGCGCCGAAGAAGCGCGGGTGGCAGAGCCACCGCTCGAAGCGATGGGGAGGGGCCGGTTCCATTCGAAGCTGCCACATAGCGCACGCGCGGCGCGCCGTGTAGATGGACGCCGCGCGTCCCGCGCCGCGGCGCCGCACCCCTGCTCCCTCGCTCGAGCCTCCCCTATCGACGCTTATCGAGGAGAGCCTGCTGAACCGCTGCTCGGCGGCGACAGCGAGCCTCATCCCGGCGGCAACACCGCGCTCGACCCGGCAGGAGCAGCGAGCCATCGAGACCTCTTGCCGTATCCGGTGTTCGCCGGAAACCACACACATGCGAGAGCGTGAAGTTTGGTGCTGTTGGATTTGTCTGTATTCATGCCGATCTCCGGGACTCCGCCCACGAATCAAGGCGCTTTTGGGGTTGTTAGTAAAGAGTGCTTCCTACATAACAAGATGGAGCTGCTTATCAGGAGAATCCGATGACCTCTTTGGCTTATCGATTGGCCAGCTTCGCGCGATGGCGGCGGGCGCTCGGCGCGGGGCTCTGCGCCGCGGCGCTCCTCTTCGCCGGGTGTACGGGCCTCGTGGGCGACGGGGACGAGGGCGACGGCGCCTCACCGGGCGGCTCGCCGGGCGGCTCGCCGGAGGGCGGCGCGGCGCGGTCCGAGGTCGCCGAGCGCAGCATGTTCCCGCGGCTCAGCCACGCGCAGTGGGAGAACACGGCGCGCGACCTCCTGCGCCTCGACGAGCGGCCCGGCCTCTCGGCGTCGTTCACGACCGATCCGCTCGGCGGCGTGTTCGACAACAACGAGGCTGCGCTCCTCGTGACCCCGGGGCTCTGGAGCGATTACCAGCGCGCCGCCGAGGAGCTCGCGGCGATGGTGACCGCTGACCCGGGCAAGCTCGCCCGGATGGTGCCCGCCGGCCTGCCGGACGAGCCGGAGGCGCGGGCGCTGGCGTTCGTCGAAGGGTTCGGCGAGCGGGCGTTCCGGCGGCCGCTCACGGCCGACGAGCGGGACGCGTACCTCGCGCTGTTCGACCGCGGCAAGGAGCTCGCCGCGGGCGACGATCCGTTCGCCGCGGGCGCGCGCGCGGCGCTCGAGGCGTTTCTACAGTCGCCCCATTTCGTCTACCGGGTCGAGCTCGGCGCCGGGCCGGCGAAGGACGGGCTCATCCCGCTGAGCGGGCACGAGATCGCGACGAAGCTCGCGTACCTCTTCTGGAACACGATGCCCTCCGACGAGCTCCTCGCGGCGGCGAGGGCGGGCGAGCTCTCGACCCCCGAGGCCGTCCGCGCCTACGCCGAGCGCATGCTCGACGACCCGCGCGCCCGCGAGGTCGTCGGCGCGTTCCACCGACAGCTCTACGATTACGAGCACTATCACGACCTCAACAAGGACCAGGCGCTCTACCCCGAGTTCGTCCCCGGGATCGGGGACGACATGCAGCGCGAGGCGGAGCTGTTCGTGGAGCACATCGTCTTCGACGAGGAGGGTGGGCTCACCGACCTGCTCACCTCGCGCACCGCGTTCGTGAACGACCACCTCGCGGCGGTCTACGGCGTCGAGGGCGAGTTCTCGGACAAATTCGAGCAGGTGGAGCTCGCCGAGGCGGAGCGCTCGGGGCTGCTCACGCGCCTCGGCTTCCTCGCGTCGAAGGCGACGGCGCGGCAGCCGGACTCGATCCACCGCGGCGTCTTCGTGAACCTCAGGATCCTCTGCGCCGCGCTGCCGCCGCCGCCGGACGACGCGACGGGGCTGCCGCCGGGCGAGCACGCGACGAACCGCGAGCGCGTCGAGGCGCACACGGGCAAGGGGACGTGCGGCGAGGCGTGCCACGGGACATGGATCAACCCGGCCGGGTTCGCCTTCGAGCATTACGACGCGATCGGCAAGTACCGCACGACCGACAACGGCGTGCCGGTCGACGCCGCGGACGCCTACCGGTTCGGCGGCGGCCTGAAGAGCTACGCGGACGCCATCGAGTTCAGCCGGATCCTCGCCGAGAGCGACGAGGCCCACGCGTGCTACGCGCGGCGCTGGATCGAGTTCGCGCAGGGCCGCAGCACGGGCGCGGAGGACCGGCAGTCCATCAAGGAGCTCGGCGAGGCGTCGCTCGGCGGCGCCTCCACCAAGGAGCTCATTCTCCAGATCGTCTCATCCCCTTCCTTCCTCGCTCGCGTTCCCGCGGAGGCGCAATGATCACCCGACGACGTGTGCTTCGAGGCCTGTTTGGCGTCACGGTCGCGCTCCCGTTCCTGGAGACGTTCGCGCCCCGGCGCGCGGCGGCCGGCACGGGCGACGTGCCGCCCTTCGCGATCTTCATGCGCCAGGCGAACGGCGTGGCGCAGGCGACGAACGACGAGCCCGAGATGTTCTGGCCGAGCGAGACGGGCCCGCTGTCGAAGGAGTCCCTGGAGCGGGACAGCGACCGGGCGGTCAGCGAGCTCAAGGACTACGCGGGCCAGCTGATCATGGTCCGCGGCGTCCAGTTCGCGTTCCCGGGCAACGGGTGCGGCCACTCCGGCGGCGGGAACCAGTGCCTGACGGCGGCGCGCGTGTCGGACGATCCGTCGGGCAACGAGTCGCTCGCGATGGGCGAGTCGATCGACAACCGCATCGCGACCGAGCTCAACCCGGCGGGCGTCGAGCCGCTGACGCTCTACGCCGGCAGGATGGCCGGCTACATCAACGAGGTGCTCTCGTACCGCGGGCCGAAGCAGCTCCGCGCCGCCGAGCGCAACCCGTTCAACGCGTACAAGAAGCTCTTCGGGCTCGCCGACGTGGGCGCCGAGGCCCAGCAGGCGCTGGCCGAGCGGCGCGCCAGCGTCAACGACCTCGTGCGCGGGGAGATGCGGGCGCTCATGGGCCGGAAGGACCTCAGCAAGAGCGATCGCGAGCGGCTGGAGCTCCACTTCGACAGCATCCGCGACCTCGAGGCGTCGCTCGCCTGCGAGCTCCCGCCGGAAGAGGTCGCCGCGATGGAGGCGATCTCGCCGAACGTCGGCCGATCCGAGAACGTGGAGGCGGTCGCCCGCATGCAGATGGACATCATCGCGCTCGCGATGGCGTGCGGCGTGACGCGCGCGGCGACGCTCCAGGTGGGCGACGGCAACGACGGGACCGAGTACACGATCCACGGCGCGCGGCAGAAGAGCTACCACAAGATCTCCCACCGCATCGACAGCGACGGCTCCGAGGGCCCGCCGATCGAGGGCGCGCAGGAGCTGCACCACCAGATCGACCGGATCCACGCCCGGCTCTTCAAGCACCTGCTCGACCGGCTCTCGTCCTACAAGCTCGGCTCGGGGACGCTCCTCGACCAGGGCGTGGCCGTGTGGCTCAACGACAACGCCGACAAATACCACTCTTACCGGAAGGTCCCGTACATCCTCGCCGGCGGCGCCGCGGGCTACCTGAAGACCGGCCAGTTCGTCGACATCAAGGTCACGAACAACAAGCTGCTCAACACGATCGGCGCGGCCGTCGGCTGCAAGAACGGCCAGGGCGGCCCGCTCGACGATTTCGGCGACGAGAGCCTCGAGGGCGGGCTCCTCGATCCGATCGTCGCCTGAGCGCGCGTCGCCCCGGCGGGGGCCCGCGAGGGGGCCCGGGCGGCCGCTCAGCTGAGGAGCTCGACCTGGACCTCGACGGTGGTCTTCTGGCCGCCGCGGAGCAGGTCGACCTTCACCTTCTCGCCCGGCTTCTTGCCGTCGAGGGCGTTGTAGAGCGCGTCGTAGTCGGCGACCGGCGCGCCGTCGATCCCGACGATCACGTCGCCCAGCGTGAGCCCGCGGTCGCCCTCGGAGAGGCCGCGCAGGCCCGCCTTCTCGGCGGGGCCGCCGGGGACGATGCCCATCACGATGACGCCGCGGATGCCGTTGCGCCGCTCCAGGCGGCGGGCCGGGTCGAGCTGGATGCCGAGGCCGACCGTCTCGGCCTTGCCGGTCCTGATGATCTGCGGGACCACCCGCGCGATCGTCGTCGACGGCACGGCGAAGCCGATGCCGGCGGAGGTGCCGCTCTTCGAGAAGATCATCGTGTTCATCCCGATGAGGTGCCCGCTCGAGTCGAGCAGCGGGCCGCCGGAGTTGCCGGGGTTGATGGCGGCGTCGGTCTGGATCATGTCGCGGATGGTCACGCCGCCCGCGCCCTCGACCTGGCGCCCGAGCGCGCTGATGATGCCGGTCGTCAGGGTGTGATCGAGGCCGAACGGGTTGCCGATGGCGATCGCCTTCTGCCCGACCTCGAGCGGCTCGCGCAGGGGCGCGACCTGGATCGGCTTGAGCATCTCCTTGGGCGCGTCGATCTTGAGCACGGCGATGTCCTTGCGCGGCTCGACGCCGACGAGCTTCGCCGGGAACGTCTTCTCCCCCTGGAGCTGGACGACGAGCGACTGCGCGTTGTCCACGACGTGGAAGTTCGTGACGATGTGCCCGTCCGCGTCCCAGACGAAGCCCGTGCCCGAGCCGGCGGGCACCTCGACCGCGGTGCCCCAGAAGCGGTCCACGACGAGGCGGCGCTGCGTCACGAACACCGTCGCGGGCGCGACCTCGCGGAACACGGAGATCGTGTTGCGTTCGTCCTCGATGAGCGCGTTCTTCGACGGCGGCGTGACCGGCGGCGGCATCGTCTGGAGCGTCGCCGAGGTCGCCGGCGCGGCGGGCGCGTCGGGGGCCGTCGTGGCGCTCTGCGACGGGGCGCCGGGGCTGGGCTTCCCCTTGCATCCAGGGGCGGCGGCGAGCGCGGCGACGGCGAGGAAGGCGGGGAGTCGAGCGAGTCTGCGGTGGCGCATGCGGCGCAATCTAGCCTGACCTCGGCAAGGCGTCTCCCCCGCGGCGCGCGTCGCCGGCAGGTGCGGCGGTCTGCCGCGCGCAACGGATGCGCGGACGGACGTCCCTCCGCGTCGGCGGAGGAGAGGATCGGATCCGAGATGCAAACCGGCCAAGTTGCGGTAGAGGTGGCCCTGACGGATGAAGCCCATGATGCCAACTTCGACGAAACTTCAGACCACCCCCCCGGCCGCGAAGGAGCCCGTCAAGGTGCTCCTGCTCGAGAACATCCACCAGAGCGCCCACGAGCTCTTTCGATCGCGGTCGTTCGAGATCGAGACGCGTAGCGCCGCGCTGAAGGAGGACGAGCTCATCGCCGCGCTCGAGGGCGTGGACATGCTCGGCATCCGGAGCAAGACGCACGTCACCGCGCGCGTCCTGGAGAAGGCCCCCAAGCTGCTCTCCATCGGCTGCTTCTGCATCGGCACGAACCAGGTCGACCTCGACGCGGCGAACCGCAGTGGGGTGCCGGTGTTCAACGCGCCGTTCAGCAACACGCGCAGCGTCGCCGAGCTGATCATCGCCGAGTGCGTCATGCTCGCCCGGCAGCTCGGCGACCGGTCGCGCGAGGTGCACGCCGGCACGTGGAAGAAGGTCTCGAAGGCCTGCTACGAGGTCCGCGGCAAGACGATCGGCCTCATCGGCTACGGCCACATCGGCCAGCAGCTCGGCGTGCTCGCCGAGGCGATGGGGATGCGGGTCGTCTACTACGACATCGCCCAGAAGCTCCCGATGGGCAACAACCGCCCGCTGCCGACGCTGGAGGCGCTGCTCGCGGAGGCGGATTACGTGTCGCTCCACGTGCCGGCGACGCCGGAGACGCGCAACATGATCGGCGCGGCCGAGCTCGCGCACATGCGCAAGGGCTCGTACCTGCTCAACGCGAGCCGCGGCTCGGTCGTGGTGATCCCGGCGCTGGCCGAGGCGCTGAAGAGCGGGCACCTCGCGGGCGCGGCGATCGACGTCTACCCGGAGGAGCCGGAGTCGAACTCGGACGGCTTCCACACGGAGCTGCAGCGGCTGCCGAACGTGATCCTGACGCCGCACATCGGCGGCTCGACCGAGGAGGCGCAGGAGGCCATCGGCCGCGAGGTGTCGCGCGCGCTGACGCAGTTCGCGACCACGGGGGCGACGACGGGCGCGGTGAACTTCCCGAACGTGGAGCTGCCGCCGCTCAAGGGCACGCACCGCATCCTCAACGTCCACCGCAACGTGCCGGGCGTGCTCCGCGACGTGAACCGGATCGTGTCGGACGTGAACGCCAACATCGACAGCCAGGTGCTGTCGACGGACGCGAACATCGGGTACCTCATCATGGACCTGTCGCAGGACGTGTCGGCCGAGGTGAGCCGGCGGATCGGGGCGCTGGAGACCAGCCTCCGGACGCGCGTTCTTTACTGAGGAGCGGCGGGGCGCGGCCGCGGGCTGCCCGGCCGCCCGCGGCCTGCGGCTGAGTCGATGGGGGGATCGCGAAGGCGATCCCCTTCAGGCCGGGGCCTCGACCCGGCCCCGCGCGCGCCGCGACGCCGGATCGTCCCCGGCGAAGACGAAGGCGAAGGCGACGAACGCGGCCCACAGCGCCGCGAGGTGGTAGAGCATCGCGACGCCGCCCGAGGCCTCGTAGATGGCGCTCGACACCGGGGGGCCGAGGAGCATCCCGGCGGCGTAGAAGACGTTGTAGATCGAGTTCGCGCGGCTGTAGTCGCGCGGCGCGGTGACGACGCCCTGGAGCGCGAGGCTGAGCGGCGAGATCGACGCGAGCGTCGCCCCGGCGACGAGCACCGCCGCGCACATCACGTCGTACCGATCGAGGTACACGAAGCCGAGGATCATCAGCGTGCCGATGGCGCCGAGCGCGCGCATCAGGGACAGGTGGCCGCGGCGGTCGCCGAGCCGGCCGAAGACGTTGGTGAAGGCGAGCATGCCGGCCGCGAAGTAGGCGGGGATCTGGATCGTCTGATCGCGCGTCACCCCCTTCGACGCCATCAGGTAGAGCGGGAGGAACAGCACGACCGAGGCCTGGAAATAGCCGTAGGCGAAGGTCGCGAAGCACGCGGTCTTGATGCGCCACAAGATCGACGCCGAGGACGCCGAGGACGCCGAGGACGCCGAGGACCCCGCGCCGGCCGCCGCGTCGGGCTCCCCGTGCGCCTCGGAGATGCCCGGCAGGTCGCGGTCGAGGCGCGCGAACACGAGGACCGCCGCGATCAGCGAGATGACGCAGGAGAGGAGGAACGCCGCGCGCATCGAGGAGAGCGCGAGGATGGTCGGCGCGCAGAGCGGACCGAGGACGTAGCCGAGCGCCATCGAGATCGCGTAGATGCTCGTGATGAACGCCTTGTTGTCCTTGTCCGAGCGGGCCAGCAGGATCGTCTCGCAGCTCACCCAGATCCCGACCGAGCAAGCCCCGTCGATGAAGCGCACCGCGGCGATCGCCGCGAAGCCCGGCAGGAGCGGGAAGGCGCCGATCGCGGCCGCGTACCCGGCCAGCGAGAGCACCAGCGTGGTCTTG
Organism: Sorangium cellulosum So0157-2; assembly: GCF_000418325.1. Taxonomy (GTDB): domain Bacteria; phylum Myxococcota_A; class Polyangia; order Polyangiales; family Polyangiaceae; genus Sorangium; species Sorangium cellulosum_D. The sequence goes on along the minus strand of NC_021658.1, from coordinate 7,230,629 downwards.
GCCGAGAACCGGCGGATGAGCGTGTCCATCGGCAGCGAGAGCAGGACGATGCCGAGCGCGAAGCACGACGCGAGCAGCCCGATGTCGGTCTTGGTGAACCCGCGCTCGTTCAGGAAGACCGCCGTGAGGGAGATGGCGATGCCGTAGGCGAGGCCGAGAAGGAAGATAGCGCCGTAGATGAGCCAGATATTCCGATCAGGGATGCGGCGGAGCATGATCGCCCGGCAGGTTCGATCGGCCGCTCCGCCGTGTCAAACGGGTCCATGGCGACGAAAAGGCGCTTCGACGCCGCTCCGCGGGCTGGCGCGCCGCGCGCGCGACGACGACGCCAGCGCGGCGCCGCCGCCGCGCTGACGCGCAGGCTTCACCGCAGGAACTCGAGCAGGAGCTGATTGACCCGCTCCGGCCGGTCGTACAGCACGCCGTGGCTCGCGTCGGGGATGCGCGCGACTCGCGCGTTCGGGACCAGCTCCGGATCCGGCGCGGCGAGCTCGGCGCCGAGATAGCGATCGTGCTCGCCCCAGATCACCAGCACGGGGACGTCGACGCGGGTCGGCTTGGAGAGCCCGCGCAGGCTGCCCGGGCGGAGCATCGCGCGGTAGTAGTTGATCGTGGCCGTGAGCGCGCCCGGCTGCGACCACGACGCGACGTAACGGGCGAGATCGTCGTCGCTGAGCGCGCCCGGGCGCTGCGGATCGTTCTTCAGCGCCTCGCGGAGCAGCGCGTAACCGCTCCTCTGGGCGATCAGCTCGGGGACCTTCGGGAGCTGGAAGAAGAACATGTACCAGCTCTTGCGGAGCTGCCGCGCCGTGCGGAACCCGGCGAGCAGCTTCTGGGGGTGAGGACAGTTGAGGATGACCAGCCGCTCGAGGAGCGCGGGATACCGCATCGCGAACGTCCAGGCGACGCCGCCGCCCCAGTCGTGGCCCACCACGGCCGCGGCGCGCTCCGCGCCCGACGCCTCGATGAGCGCCGCCACGTCCGCGGTCAGCTCGTCGATCGCGTAGGCGCGGACGCCGCGGGGCTTGTCCGAGAGGTTGTAGCCGCGCATGTCCGGCGCGATCACGCGGTAACCCGCCTCGACAAGCGCGGGGATCTGGTGGCGCCACGAGTACCAGAGCTCGGGAAAGCCGTGGAGGAGCACGACCAGCGGCCCCTCGCCCGCCTCGACGTAGTGAAGGCGCACGCCGCTTCGTTCGGTGAACCGGTGCGATAGCTTGGATTCGTCGAGGATCATCGTCTCCCCTTTCTTCAGGACGGCCGCGGGGGCCGATCGCGCGCTGGACGGCTGGTTGTTGGCACGGCGCTGGAGGCCGCTCGAGGCTCCGGGAGGGCGAGCGCCCCCCGTCGAGCGAGGCCGCGGTTCTATCACGAAGGGCCGCCGCCCCGGAGCGCCGCCAGGATCGCGCGCCGGCCGCGGCGACGATCGCAGAGCGCCCGGAGCTCGTCGCGATCGAGCAGCCGATCGACGTAGAGCTCCGCCACCACCGGATACGGCACGTCGTGCGTGAGCGCGCCATACCGCACCTCCACCTCGGGCGGCGACGCCTCGCGTCCGTCCGGCGCGAAGACCCGCACGAGCGGCGGCTGCTGAAAGGACACCAGCACGCGCTCCGCGCTCCACCCCAGGAAGACCCAGACCTTCGTCTTCCGGCGATCGCGGTCGTAGAAAACGGGCACCATCATCCGGGCGTCCCGCCCGAGGTCGGGGTCGTCCTGCGCGCGAAAGCGCCGGAACGCCTCGACGTCGTGCTCGCGCCCGCGCCCCGACCCGAGCGCGCCGTCCTGGTCCGGCAGGAGGCCCACGAGCGCGCAGGCCGCGCGGAACGCCGGATCCATGGCCTCGTCGAGCGACATCCCGAGATCGCTCGCCGTGGCGGCGGCCGCGCCGAAGAGCAGCCCCTCGATCCGGGCGAGCTCCTCGGAGAGCGGGAGCTCGACCGGCCCCTCGGGCGTGAGGCGCTCGAGGCGCGCCAGCGCGTCGGCGCCGAACGCGCCCTCGAGCGCCTTCCGGACGAAGCGGTACCCGAGCGAGCGGCGGAGGAAATACGAGACCGTGGGCTCGGCGGCGAGCTCCGGCAGGACGTCGATCTCGACGCGCGGCCGGGGGCGCGGGAACGGCGGGGCGCAGCTCGGCGCGGGCACCGCGAGCTGCTTGACGTGCGTCTCGCGCGCGAGCGCGAGGGCGCCCTTGAACAGCGCCAAGAGGTGCTCGCGGTACCGGCGATCGAGCGACACGCGCGCCGCCTCGGGCGCGCGCTCCGGCGCGACGAGCGGCTCGAGCGACCAGGTCTGGTAGTCGTACCAGCCGGAGCCCTCGGTGGGCCGGAGATCCACGCGGCCGTCGCGGATGCGCGCCACGAGCTCGCCGATCAGGTCGAACCCCTCCGGGATCGGGCGGCCCTCGAAGAGCTTGTTCGCCAGCTCGGCCTCGACGGAGCGCGACGGCGGGAAGATCGCGTGGGCGCGACCGACCTCGACCTGGCCGCGATCGAGCGAGCGGAGCACGGGCGTGAGGTCGGGCGTGTCCGGCGGGCCCGTGAGCCGCGACGCCAGGGCGAGCGCGCCCTCGTACGTGGTCCGCGCGGCCGCCTCGTCGCGCAGGGCGCGGGCGAGCGCCTCGACCTGGCCGGGCTCGTCGAGCGGCGTCTGCAGCAGCCGGTCCTGCTGGAAGACGCGCCGGAGCGGCTCGCTCCACGTGTAGATCCCGAGCGGCTTCGAGCGGCGCTCGTCCGCGAGGAACTCGCCGCGCACGCGCGCGACCTCGGCCGCGAGCGCGGGCGGAACGTCCCTGGCCGCCCCGCCGAGCCGCGCCGCGCAGAGCAGCAGCGCGGCCGGGATCGCCGGCGCGCCGTGGGGGAGGGCGGCGAGCCAGGTCTCGATGAGGTAGGCCTTGCCGCGCAGGCGCCCCGCGCCCTGCTGCGCGGCGAGCTCCACCGCCGCGACCAGGCCGTCGTCGAACTGCTTGGCCTTGTGCGCGAGCAGCGCCGCCGAGACCATGCGCGAGGTCAGCGGGGCGTCCCGGAGCGTGGCGAAGAGCTCGGGCTCGTCCTCGTCCTCGTCCTTGTCTCCCTCGGCCGGAATGGAGAGGCAGAGCGTCTGATGCGCGAGATCGGCCTCGACCCGGTAGCCCTGGACCAGCCACGACCGCCTCCGCGAAGGCGTGGAGGGCGCCGTCGCCTCCGCGTGGGTCGAGCCCTCTGTCGCCGTCCCAGGGCCGTCCGCGCGAGGCGCCGGCGATTCCGCGCGAGGCGCCAACGCACCTGTCGATGCCGGAAGACTACGCCGTCGCCGGAGCCAGTCGAGCAGTCCCATGCGTCTCGGCGGGGAGTATGACCGCGCGGGCGCCCGGGCGCGACGCTGAGCTCGCGAGAGCGGTTGTTCTGGCAGGTGGGTGAGGGGATCGGGAGAGGGGCAGAGACGGCGGCTTGTGTCCGGGTCGGAGCTCGTCTGCCCCTCACGCCGGAGGCCTTCGGCCGAGCGGGCCTGGCGGCGCGCTCAGACGTCGATGATCTTGCCGGGGTTCATGAGGTTCAGCGGATCGAGCACCCGCTTGATCGAGCGCATGATCGCGAGCTCCTCGGCCGAGCGCGAGTAGGGCAGGTATTCCTTCTTGAGCAGGCCGATGCCGTGCTCGGCGGAGATGCTGCCGCGGTACTTCTTCACGAGCGTGAAGATCGCGTGATCCGCCTCGTGGGTGCGCCGGAGGAACTCCTCGCGCGTGAGGCTGTCGGGCTTCATCACGTTGATGTGGAGGTTGCCGTCGCCGATGTGGCCGAAGAGCGCGATCTCCCACCCTGGATAGCGGGCCTCGAACAGGCTCTCCAGCTCGGAGCAGAAGCCCTCGAGCTCCTGGATCGGGAGCGACACGTCGTTCTTGTGCGGCAGCCCGGTCGCCGACAGGCTCTCGCTGATCCCCTCGCGGAGCGCCCAGAGCTCGGCGGCCTGCGCCCCGTGCTGCGCGAGCGTGCCGTCGGTGACCAGCCCGCGCTCGAACAGCGAGGTGATCCACGCCTCGAGCGCCTCGGGCTCGCCGCGCTCGACCTCGATGAGCACGTAGTAGTCCGACGGCGCGGAGAGCGGCACGCGCACGTTGCGGTGGCGGCGCAGGCGCGCCTGGCACTTCTCGGTGAAGAACTCGTAGGCCATCACGACGAACGGCCCCATCCGGGCCTCGCGGAACAGCGCGAGCACGCCGGCGAGGTCCGGCACCGCGAACAGGAACACGTTGAGCCCCTCGGGCACCCGCGTGAGCTTGAGGGTCGCCTCGGTGATGATCCCGAGCGTGCCCTCGCTGCCGATGAAGAGCTGGCGCAGGTCGATCCCGGTGTTGTTCTTCTCGAGCGCGCCGTTCATGTCGAGCACGGCGCCGCTCGCGGTAACGACGGTGAGCCCGAGCACCCACTGGCGCGTGAGGCCGTAGCGGATGACCTTCACGCCGCCGGCGTTCGTCGCGATGTTGCCGCCGACCTGGCTCGACCCCTTGGAGGCGAAGTCGACCGGCCAGGTGAGGCCGTACGGCGCGACGTGCTGGTGCACCGCCTCGGTCACGGCGCCGGCCTCGACGCGCACGGTCGCGCCGAGCACGTCGACCGGCCCCATCTTGCGCATCCGCTCGAGCGACACGACGAGCTCGCCCCGCGCCGCCACGGCGCCGGCCGCGAGCCCGGTGCGCCCGCCCGAGGGCACCACCGGGACGCGGTGCTCGGCGCAGAGGCGGAGCAGCCGCGAGACCTCGTCGGTCGAGCGCGGGAGCGCGAGGGCCGAGGGATTCGGCTCGTGGACCTTGGTCCAATCGCGGCCGAACGTCGCGAGGTCGGACGCGTCCGTGGAGAGGAAATCCGCGGGAAACTCGCGCTGGACGGCCGCGAGGAAGTCGCCGGGGAGGCCGGGAAGTGGGGTCATGGCCGGCTCGGTACTGCGGCGTGGCTGCGAGGGCAAGCGGCCTTCGCGGCTCAGCCGGCGTCCGGGATCTCGCCTCGCGCGGGGGCAGATGGCGCCACCGCGATGGATTAACGCGATGCGTTGTCGCGTGCGACGGTGCCGCCCAGCGGGAACGGGCGCGATGCCGCAGAGCGCTGGGCTCTCCAGGTCAGTCGAGCCCGCCGTAGCGATGATGTTCCACCAGCTCGCGCAGCTTGCCGAACTGGCCATGCTGCGACGCCCACCGCACGAGATCGAGGGCCTGATTGGGAAGAGGCCGCTGAATGCTCGTCACCGCCATGATGTCGACGCCCAGGTTGTCGGCCAAGAGCTCCAGCTCGCTCGGCTGAAACCTGTCCACGATCATCCGACGAAGCTCGATCTTCTCCTCGGCGGTGGGGCCGACGCCCATCAGCGTCTCCGTATGCTGATGCAGAGCGCCTTCGGCGCGGGCTGGCTCGCGTGGCTCCCCACCTTCGCTCGCGCAGTTCATACCGCCGCCGTCCTTGAGCCGGAGCTCTGTCCAGTCTCCTCTGGAGTCCCCTGGCGAGCTCCAGTGGAGCCACTCGCCGATCAACCCTATGGCCAGGCGATAGGGCCCACGCAGCTCCTTCCTGGCGAGCCCGTGCATGACAGAGAACTGGAGCGCGCGGAGCCGATGCATGGCGGGGTTGCCGGTGTTCAGGCCCAGCAGCTCGCGCTCGCGCGCTGGGCCCCTCGCGAGCTGGCACAATAGCTCCCGGGTCCCCGGGGGCGCCTCGAGCAGCAGCCGGTGGAAGTACTCGCTGCATTTCACGATGAGCGAGCCGACGCACTCCTCCACATCGTCGCGGTCCAGGCTCCTCCACTCCGTTGCACACGCCTGACGTTGGTGCAGCTCGCTGCCAAGCAATCTGCAGAGGTACTTCTGCCCGCCGGTGAGCCGATACGCCGCCTCCAGCGCCTCCGGCGTAAAATGTAGCCCGGCGAGCGCCCCGGCCGTGCGGAAGAACTCGCCAAGCTCGTGCTCGTCGAACAGCGGCGCACAGTACCGGCTGACGCGCGTCCAGAACGGGTTCTCGAAGCGCTTCGCGCCGCCGCCGATGACCTGCTTCGACAAGAGATCGTCCTCTGTCCCGGCAAAGACGAGGATCGCCCGAGGGTCGAGGGACATGAGGCTGTAGAGCGAGCGGAAGAGGACCTTGAGGTCGTCCGCGTCCGAGGTTCGGTTCCGGCTCAGCTCGTCGATCCCGTCCAGGAAGAAGATGGGAGGACCTTCGACGCACGCCTCGTGACACGACCACACGAGGCTGCGAAGCGTATCCGCGGCAGCTCGGCTGTCTTGCCGCTCGTGGGAGGCGACGCTCCTCGTGAGCGCGGCCGGCGCCTTCCTTCGGAGCTCTCTCGACAGGTCCTCGCAGAGCGCGCTCAAGACCTCCGCGGCAGATACGGTGAAGAGGCTGGCGACGTCCACCCAGGCGGTGACGCGGTCGGTCAGCTCCATGCGGAGCCGTCGCAGAAAGGACGTGGTGCCCCACTTCTTCAGGCCGAAGACGCCGAAGCTCTGGCCGCTCCCGGCGAGCCTAGCGACAAGCTCGCCGAGGAGCCTGCTGCTCCCGAAGAAATCCACCTCCCGTTCCACGGGGCCTTCGAGCTGAAACGCGTTCGACGAAGGCCGCTGCAGCAAGGACAGCACGTGCTTCGCCGACTGTCCGCTCCGCACGTGGGCGCGGATCTCGCCGGGAGAGAGCGGGAGCACCCGGACGTGCTTCGTCTGCAGGAGCTCATGCCATTGCCGATAGATCCCCGCGCCCGGGTGCCCGCGGAACACCGCGAAGACGGTGACCGGACGTTCCTGGGTGCCCGACAGTCCATAGAGCGGGCTGGCCTTCCTCTGGAACGAGAGCGTATCCATCGTCGCCTGGGGCGCCTCGGCGCCGGCGCTGTCTTCGAGCAGCATCGCCGCGAGATCCACGTCAGGGAGCCGCGCGTCCGGCCGCCGCTCCAGCCGCATCAGCCCTCGCTCCGACGAGCGGACGCGGAGCCCGGCCTGCTCCAGGTAGCTGACGAGATCCACCTGCAGGGGCTTTTCCGCGGAGCGCAGCGCCGGAGCGTGACGGATCTTCGCCGGCACGGACCCCGCCTCCGCCGCGCCCGCCGCGCCCATCGTCACCCGTGGCGCATCGCCTCGAGATTGCGGGGCGAACGGGAGAGCATCCCGGATCTCGGCGCGAACGATCTCGTCCACCGCCACGACCAGCGTTGCCCCGAGCTTCATCGTCGGCGTCGGTTCGGCGACCGGCGCGCGCGTCGCTTCGAAGGAGGCGACGTCGGCAGGCCGAGGCGCGTCGTGCGCGCGGTCCTGGGCCTTGAACTCGATGCTCAGGCGCAGATCGTCGAGCACCTCGGGCGTCTCGACGAGCGCCTGGCGCAGGCTCGTCGCGCTCTCGAACCGGTTGTTTCGGTCGGGATCGAGGCACCGCATGATCACCGCGTTCATCGCCGGTGAGACGCTCGCCACCGACGCGAGCGGCGGCGGCATGAACAGCAGCTTGTTCTGCAGTATCGTGGACACGTCCCCTGAGAACGGCTTCCGGCCAGAGAGCGTCTTACGGGCGACCTCGGGCGTCGAAGCCGTAGTCGTGAATGGTGACGATGTGGGGGCTCCTGAGCCGCGCTGCGGCGATGGCCTCCCGCTCGAACCGCCGCCGGAGATCGACGCTCTCGGCCAGGCTCCGGCTCAGCAGCTTGATCGCCACATCTCGCTTCAACCGGACGTCCTCGGCGGACCAGACGCTGCCCATCCCCCCTTCGCCGAGCGGTCGGATGAGATGGTATCGATCGTCGATGACGTCGCCCGGCTTCGGGGCGCCCTGTCCGAGATCGAGCGCCGACGCCGCGACCGATGGCGGCGCCGGCGTGGGGGAGGCTGGCTCGCTCGCTCGGCCCGTCTGCGGAGGACCAGCGGCGTCGGGGAGCCCGGGGGACCCGACGCTGTGCGAGCGCGCCGGCGCCTCCGTGAAGCCGTCGAGCGCCAGGGCGAGATCGCCCGCCGAGGCGAACCGTTTGTCTCGGTTCGGCTGCAAGCAGCATGCGACCACGTCGGCGAGGCGGCCGGCGATTCGCTGTCCGGATTGGTCGAGCCTCGGAATTTCACCCGTCATGATCTTCGCGATGGCTTCAGAGACTTTCGCTCCGGCGAAGGGACGAGCTCCGGTCAACATCTCGAACATGATGATGCCAATCGCCCAGATGTCGGCGCGGTGATCGACCTCCTGGCGGCCGCGGATCTGCTCCGGGCTCATGTACATGACCGAGTCCGCTGCCTCTTCCTTCGCCATGAGGAGGTTGTCGAACAGCGGCGGCCGCTCACCGAGCCCGGCGTCGAGCACCTTCGTCACGACCTCCTTCTGCTCCGAGTCCCGATGCATGAAGACGTTCCATGATGTCAAGCTGCCATGGACGAGGTGGGACGCGTGGAGGACCGCGAGCGCGTCGGCGACATCGCGCCCGATCCGCGCTGCCTCGGGTTGGCTCAGGCTGCCTTTTCTCTTCAGCAGATGATCCAGGGTTTCGCCCTGGAGGAGCTGCATGACAGAATACGGTATCTTGTCGTTGGTCTCTCCGGAGTCGTAGTGCTCGACGATGTGGTCGTGTCTGAGCGCTCCGAGGAGACGCGCGCTGCGCTGCGCTCGCTCGCGGAGAGCGGGATCCGCGGAAGTGAAGAGCTTCAGAGCCACCTCCCGCCCTGCTGCGTCGTTCAACGCGGCCCAGACGACCCCTCGCGAGCCCTCTCCGACCGGGTACAACAGTCGGTATTTGCCGGCGATCAGTGTGCCGCGCTTGTCGACCTCTTGAGGAGAACGGACCGGCATGATGATCTCTCCCTGTCTTGTACCTCGCTGCGCCGCAGGCGATGGTGCTCTCTGGGGCTATTCGTGGCGAGCTGGGGCGGGGTGCGTGTGGGGCGCTTGACCTATGTGCTCTTGTATCTTTGTCTGGAGATCGCGCAGCCTGTTGCGTCGCTCGAAATATTTGACCAGCTTGAACGCGCGATACTCGGCGTTGTGCACCGGCGACACGATGCTCGCGATTCCTCCGCGAATCTCGGGGAACGAGTCCGCGAAGAAGGTCTCGAGCTCCTCGAAGCTGAACGTCTCTTCGATCTGCGCGCGGAGGCGTCTCGGATCCACGGGGCCCTCGACGTGAGCCGCGCGGGCGGAGGAGGCGTCGAGGTCCGACGGCGCGCTCGTCGACGTCACGTCCGTCGGCGCGATGGCTCCTGCCCTGGCGAGCCCGCGCAGGAGGCTCGCGGCCGCCGCGTGGCGGCCGTCCTGATCGCGGTAGCTGACGATCCTCATGCCGGCGGCTTCGAGGGCGTGTCGGCGACCGGGGCCGACGCTCCCGTCGGGGACCAGGCCGAAGTGGCGGGGGGCCTGATCGCTGGACCGCGCGCGGGCGGGAGCGAAGAGCCAGTCGTGCTCATCGCTGGCGAGCTCGTGGCCGACGAACACGACCGTATGGGCGTGGACGATGGCGGAGAGCGTACGTTGGAATTCGGCGTCGCCGTAGAACAACCGATCGTGCTCGTCTCGCGTCAATACCCATGTAGCCCTGTCGACGAGCGTCCCGTGCAGTTTGAGGATGTACCCGCGCCGCTGGGCGAGATCCGCCGTGGTCCGAACGAGCACGGGCCAGCGCCCGCCGAACGCGCGTTCGAGCAGATGGTCGAGGGTGGTCGTGATCAACCCGGAGAGCTGCGGGGCGAGCGCGGCGATGGCCGCGGCGATGGGCGGCACGTCGTATCCCGTATCGCTCCAGATCCGCTCGACCACGGCGCAGAACTCATTCGAACCGAGGGCGGCTCTGGCCGCAGAGAGCGCGTCGACGCGCCTCTCCTGAGAGACCAGTCGGGCTATCTCCTGCAGGGCCGCCTGGGTGGCGCCGCGGGACCGCGCGCGGGCCGCGAGCACTTCCACGAGCTCGCGCCACGCGGGGAGGCCGGCGGCGGTCGATAGATCGCTACCTGCAAAGACGAGCAACCTTCCGCGCTGGTAGGCTTCCCGCAGCTCTTCGAGCGCAGGGTCCGCCGCTCCCTCTACCGATGCCCGCGCCCCGCTCTCTTCCCGGTATGGCTCCACGATCAGAACCATCTGACACCGGAACGCCCCGTAATGCAAGGTACATGCGTGGAGCGCCAGCGGGTGAATCGTGCTCGTGGATGAGAAGGTCGTGAGCTGCGACCAGAATGGTTGCCGAGCGGCGCCGAATGGGCCTCGCTCTCATTCATTGCGATGGATGGTGTATCTTGGACGGAAGTGTCTGGTGATGGAATGGCCGACGATGCTGTCGTCGTGGCGCAGGATTCCGCAGGTCTCTCTGCGCGCGTTCGCGCGCGAGGGCTCGACGCACATCGGTCGCAGGGGCGCGGTGCGAGCGACAGTGAGGCTGAAGCTTCAGCGCACGCTCGGCGCGCACGCCCGGAGGGCAAGCGGCCTTCGCGGCTCAGCCGGCGTCCGGGATCTCGCCTCGGAAGTGCACGCCGACGAGCTGCACGGTCGCGCCCACCGCGCGGAGGGCGGCGGCGAGCGCGTCGTCGTCCTCGACCGTGACGAGGAGGGCCTCGGGGGCGCGCGGGGCGTGGGCGCGGATGGCGTCGAGCAGGGGAGCGGCGAGCTCCGGCGCGGCCACGCGGAACGGAAACGCGCCGGGGACGAAGGGGTCGAAGCTGGCGTACCCCAGCGGGGCGGCGCCCGGCGCCGCGGGGTCGACGAGGCAGAGGAGCACGAGGCCGCCCCGGCCGCGCGCCTCCGCGACCTGGCCGGGCAGCAAGCCGAACGCCGCCTCCACCGCGGCGTCGTCGGACGGCTCCGCCGGGCGGGCGGCGACCGGGCGGGCAGGGCGCGGGAGGCGGGCCGCGGCGTCCCAGGCGAGCTGGAACGTGGTCATGGCGTAGACCTGCTCCATGCCGGCGCTCCGGTAGAGCCGCACGGCGGCGGCGTTGTCCGGCTTGACGTTGAGGCACCAGCGCGCGCAGCCGCGGCCGCGGAGGTGCGCGGCGACGGCGCGCATGACGACGGCGCCGATCCCGCGGCCGCGGTGGGACGGCGCGACGACGACGTGCCGCACGTAGCCGAACCCGCGCAGCGGCTGGACATAGGCATAGGCGACCACCTCGCCGTTCTCCTCGAAGAAGAGGGTGTCTTTGGCCAAGGCGCTCTCCCAGCGGTCGCGCGGAAGGACGGGGTTGTCGATGCCGAGCTCTACGAACAGCCGCGCAAAGTGGTCATAATCCGAGGGGCGCGCCGCGCGCGCGACGAGGCGAAGCATGGGGCGAGCTTACATTCGGGGGCGCCGCGCGTCCCATGGATCCCGGGCGCGAGCTGCTCGCCGCGCGGCGCTGCTGGCGGCGCTCGCCCTCGCGCCGGCCGCGTGCGACGGCGCGGCCGCCGGGGCGCAGCGCGCGGCCGACGGCGGCGGCGCGGGCGGCGCCACCTCGGCCGGCGATGTGGCCAGCAGCAGCGCTTCCGGCCGGGGCGACGCTCCCGGCGGGGGCGACGCTTCCGGCGCGGACGGCGTCTCCGGTGGGCGCGACGCGGGCGGCAGCGGCGACGCTTCCGGCGGGGGCGACGCTGGCGACGACGGAGGCGGCGGGGAGGGCGGAGCGCTGAGCTGGGCGCCGGTCGAGACGGACTGGTGCTCGGCGAGGTGGACCGGCCTGGACGAGCACACCTGTTTCCACGTGCCCGAGACCGCGCCCCGCGGCGCGCCGATCCTTTATGTGCTGCACGGGGCCATGGCGCCCGACGCGCTGCCGGTGGCCCTCCAGGCGATCGCGGCGGAGGCCGCCGCGGCGCTCGGGGTCGTCGCGGTGTTCCCGCGGGGGAGGCCGGGGCTCTGCACCTGGGATCCGTCCGTCGAGGCCCATTTCTGCTGGCCGACGCGCCGCGAGACGGTCGACGCTGCGGCGCCCGCCCTGCTCCAGGAGTGGATGAGCGCCGAGGCGCGGATGGCGCGGATCCTCGGGGGGACGTTCGGCCGGCGTTACGTCATGGGCTTCTCCAACGGGGGCTATTTCGCGAGCTACGTGGCGCTGGAAGGCCTCGTCGCCGTCGACGGCGCCGGGCTCGTCGGCGCGGGCCGGATGGTCATCGAGGAGCACCTGTTCTCCCAGGAGAGGCCGCCGATCTACATCGCCGTCGGCGGGGAGGAGCTCGCCTCCACGGTCGCGAGCGCCGAGAACCTCGCCGACGTGCTCACGCAGCATGGCTGGGAGCACGAGCTCGTGGTGCACCCTGGGCGCGGCCACGAGATCCGCGCCGACGACTTCGCGCTGGCCTGGAATACCTGGGTCGCCGTCCCCTGAGCGCCGTCCCCCGCCGCGCGTCGCGAGCGCCGCCCCGCCGCGCCGGAGCAGCGCTGGCGCGCGCGTCGCGAGACGCCCGGAGCGCTATTCCCGAGCACGCTTGCCCACATGACCGCAGAGGAGATGGGCTGAGCGCACCGGGCGGGGCGGCGCGGATCGCCCGAGATCGGTGAGCATCGGTATGCGGCCGTCGCCCATCGCCCCACCTCGCCGGCGAGGAGGCCCCGAATCGTCGGAGACGCCTCGTGGGGCGGCCCGCGCCGAGAAGTCCACCGCTCGCGAAAGGCGTGTTTTGCGTGGCTCGTCGCGTCGCGCGAGGGCGCTCGCCGCGGCGAGCCGCTGTGCGCTGCGCGCGCCCCGAAGCGCCTTATCTGCTCAGCGATCCGGCGCGGGTGAAAGGGCCTCCGCTGCCGGGTCGTGCGCTGTTTAGGATTGTCGGTTTGTCGCTGCCTCCCGCCCGCCGCGCGCGCCGCCGGGCGGCAGCCTGTGCACACCGGCTCTCGGGCATGAGCGCTGCTCTCTGCGCAATCCGACTGGCCTGACGGCCCGCGGATGTCGCGGGTCGTGGAAGGGGGAGAAATGGTCGAGCTGATGAAGAGCAGGTGGATGCTTGTTGCGATCGCGATGGCCGCCCTGACCGCCGGGTGCGCGGCGGGCGAGGCGGGCGCCGACGAGATCGACATGGACGAGGCCGAGGCCGTGGAGGTCGAGGAGACCTCGCAGGCGCTGTGCGGTTCTCTGAATCCGCGGAGCTGCGGCTGGGGCGGCGGGGGCTGGGGCGGCGGGAGCTGTGGCGGCGGGAACTGGGGCGGCGGGAACTGGGGCGGCGGGAGCTGGGGCCCGGGCTGGGGCCCGGGCTGGAACAAGCCCAAGCCCTGCGGCTGGGGCGATTGGGGCGGCTCCTGGAGACCGCCGTTCAACTTCGGCAACTACAGCCCTGGCTACGGCTACGGCGGCGGCTACGGCGGCGGCTACGGCAGGTGGTAATCCCCCGTAACCGGCGCAGCGAGGCCAAGGCGAGCTCCGGTCCCGCGCCACGGCGCGGCTGTCGCTCGCGGCCTCGTGATGGCGCCGCTCGGGGCCCGGCGTCCGATCCGCGGGTCGCCTGAGACGAGTCGCCGAGGACCTGGCCGCCGGGAGCCCGCTGTACACGCGCCGCTCCCGGCGGCCGGGCACCCGAAGTCTGCGATTCCGCTACGGCCGTGCGCTGACGGCTGCGTTGCACGGCACCCCACGTGATGCATTTTGGGACATCGCGGGCTGGCGTGGATGAGCCCGGCCCTCGCGTCGAGAAACTGCCCAGCTCGCAGCACACCCCGGCGCAGATGGCGCGTCCGCGCGCGGCGTCTGCGCCGGCGCCGCCGGCGGTGAGCCCGCTCGCGGCGCCGCGCAGCGCCCGGCGCCTGCGACAACCGAGCTCGTCGGCGTGTCGCGCATTCCGGATCGCTTCTTGCTCCAGTCCGCTGCGCGCTGACGCGCCGCCTGCCGAGACCCGCGCCGGCGTCCTCGAGGAATCCTCCCATGATGCGCTTTGCGACACCCGTCTCGCGTTACATGACCTGCGCAGTCATCACGGCGCCCGACACGACCCCGCTGCCCGAGGTCCACCGTTTGTTGGGCGAACACGCAATTTCTTGCGTACCGATCCTCGACGCGGCGTCGCGCGCGGTCGGCGTGCTCTCTCGCACCGACCTGCTCCGGCTCGGCCGGTTCGAGACGAAGACGAACAGCCGCGGAATGCTGCTGACCTTGCCCGATGTCCCGGCGCGCGACGTCCTGCGCCCGGGGATCATCACGGTCGGGCGCACGACGCTGGTCGTCCAGGCGGCGAGCGTGCTGCTGAAACACCGCATCCACCGCGTCTTCGTCCGCGACGACGACGCCTTGACCGGGGTCTTCAGCACGAAGGATCTCCTCCTGGCCCTGGTCGAGGCGCGGGAGGCGACGCCCATCGCCGAGCTCATGTCGGCCCCCGCGTATACGATCCCGCTCGACGCGCCCCTCGCGCTCGCGGCCGATCGGCTCACGACGGCGCAGGTGAGCGGGCTCGTGGTGGTGGATCCGGACGGCTGGCCGGTGGGGATGTTCACCCAGACCGAGGCGCTGCTCGCGCACGGCGTGCTCTCCGACTCGCCGGTCGAGGACGTGATGAGCCCAGCCATGGTCTGTCTCGACGTCCGGACCCCGCTCCACCGGGCCGCGGCCGCCGCGCACGCGGCGCAGGCGCGGCGCGTGCTCGTGGTGCAGGGGCGGCGGCTCCGCGGCGTGCTGACGGGCCTGGACTTCGCGCGCGCCGTCGCCGGGACCGGCCTGATCTCCACGGCCGCGAGGTCCAAAGCCGGCTAGCGCCGCCCGCCAGGAGCCCGGCCACGGATGGCCGGATGGCCGGCGGCGGGGCCCGCGTGGCCGCAAAGCGAACGCCGGGCGCTGCTTCCATGTGCCTCACCTTGGCACACCTTGTACTACGTGCAGGAATCCGATCGCACGAGAACGTCCCGGGCTGCCGACGGGTGATGCGCCAGGAGAGCGCATCGAGCTCGACGGTTGAATATCGGCGAGCGGCCGTGCAACGAAGGGGGAACGGTGAGGGTACTCCTTATATCGCAATGGTATCACCCCGAGCCCATTTCGCGGGCCCACTTGCTCGCGGAGGCGCTGGCTGCGCGCGGGCACGAGGTGACATCGATCACCGCATTCCCGAGCTATCCGCACGGCCGCCTCTACCCGGGATACCGGCAGCGCCTCTGGGACGTGGAGCACGTGAGCGGCACCCGGGTGATACGTCTCCCGATCTACCTCGACCACAGCCGATCCCGCCTCCGACGGACGCTCAATTATGCGAGCTTCGGCGCCTCGACCGCGCTGCTCGGCCCGGCGCTCGCGGGGCGGGCGGACGTCGCTTGGGTCCACAATCCGCCGCCGAGCCTCGCGGTCGCGGCCTCCTGGCTCGCCGCGCTCCGCGGGATCCCGTGGGTATATGAGGTCCAGGACCTGTGGCCCGAGACCGCGGCCGCGTCAGGCATGCTCGGCAACCCGTATGTATTCGCCGGCATCGACCGGGTGAACCGCGCCCTGTACCGGAGAGCCGCGTCGCTCATCGTGATCAGCCCTGGCCTGGCGCGCGCGCTCACGCGCAAAGGCGTCCCGGCCGACAAGGTGCACCTCATCCCGAACTGGGCGGACGACCGCATCTATCAGCCGGTGGAGCCCGATCCGCAGCTCGCCGCGGAGCACGGGCTGACAGGGCGGTTCGTGGTCCTGTTCGCGGGCAACATGGGCGCCGCCCAGGCGCTCTTCAGCGTGCTCGACGCGGCGGCGCTGCTGCGGGACCTCGACGACGTGCGGTTCGTCATGGTCGGGGACGGGATCGACGCGCCCCGGCTCCGGCGCGAGGCGGAGGCGCGCGCCCTCTCGAACGTCGTCTTCATCGGCCAGCAGCCTCACGAGCGCATGCCCCATTTCTTCGCGCTCGCCGACGTGCTGCTCTCGCACCTGAAGCGGGATCCGTGCTTCGAGCTCACGATCCCTTCGAAGATCCCGGCCTACATGGCCGCGGGCCGGCCGGTGCTCGTCGCGGCGAGCGGGGATCCGGCGGATCTGGTCCGGGACAGCGGGGCGGGGCTCGCCTGCGAGCCCGAGGATCCGGCGGCGCTCGCGGCCGCGGTGCGGCGGCTGCGCGACATGACGCCCGAGGCGCGGCGCGCGATGGGGGAGGCCGGCCGCCGCCATTTTCTTCGCTGGTTCACGCGCGACGCGCTGGTGACTCGCTACGAGGAGGTCTTCGCGCGCGCGGCGAGCTGAGCGGGTGACGAACGCGCCGGCGCACGAACGCGCCGGCGCGCGGCTGGAGAACGGGAGGACGCAACGCGCCGGCGCACGAACGCGCCGGCGCGCGGCTGGAGAACGGGAGGACGCAACGCGCCGGCGCACGAACGCGCCGGCGCGCGGCTGGAGAACGGGAGGACGCAACGCGCCGGCGCACGAACGCGCCGGCGCGCGGCTGGAGAACGGGAGGACGCAACGCGCCGGCGCACGAACGCGCCGGCGCGCGGCTGGAGAACGGGAGGACGCAACGCGCCGGCGCGTTGTGGAGAGGAGGATTCCATGCGCGAAATCACAGAAGAGATGGCGAGCATCCGGCAGAATTACAAGGGCAGGCGGGTCGTCGTGACCGGGGGCGCGGGCGCGATCGGCAGCTCCCTCACCGCGGCCTTGGCCGACGCGGGCGCGGAGGTCATCGTCGTGGACGATCTCTCCTCCTCGTACCGCTGGTCCGTTCCGGCGCGGAGCAACGTGCGCTTCGTGGAGGGGAGCGTCGTCGACGACGACCTGCTCGCGGAGGTCTTCCGGGACGAGACCTCCCACGTCTTCCACCTCGCCGCGCTGTTCGCGAACCAGAACTCGGTGGACAACCCCGAGCGGGATCTCGAGGTCAACGGCCTCGGCACGCTGCGGGTGCTGCGCCACGCGCGGCGGCGCGGGGTCCACCGCGTCGTCTTCGCGTCGTCCGGCTGCGCCGCCTATGGCAGCGATCCGCCGCGGCCCGTCCCGGAGGACTACACCTCGCTGGACGTGCATACGCCTTATCAGGCCACCAAGCTGCTCGGCGAGCTCTATTGCAATTACTTCACCGGGCAGGAAGGGCAGAGCACCGTTCGGGTCCGCCTCTTCAACTCGTACGGTCCGGGCGAGGTCCCTGGCCGCTACCGCAACGTGATCCCCAACTTCGTCTACTGGGCGCTCCGGGGCGAGCCTCTGCCGATCACCGGCACTGGCGAAGAGACCCGCTCGTTCACGTACGTGGGCGACATCGTCGATGGGCTGCTCCGGGCTGGCACCACGGCGGGCGCCTCGGGCGAGGCGCTCAACCTGGCGTCCGGCAACGAGACCGCCATCCTCGACCTCGCGCGCGCCATCAACGAGATGACCGACAACCGCGCCGGCGTCCGGTTCGTCGAGCGGCGCGCGTGGGACACGCAGCGCCGTCGCGGCGCGTCCATCGAGAAGGCCAAGCGCGTCCTCGGCTTCGAGGCGCGGATGGACCTGCACGAGGGGCTCGCGATCACCGTGGGGTGGTTCCGCGAGCACTGGGACCACATCGCCGCCGAGGCGCGCTTCTAGCCCATGCGCGTCGCGCTCTGGGGCCCCCTCCCGCCGCCCGCCGGCGGGCTCACGCGGTGGATGCGGACCTATCTCGACGCGGCGCCGGCGGCGGGGATCGAGGCGGAGGTCATCGACACCTCGCCCCACAGCGCCGCCGTCGACGCGAAGAGCAGGTTTCGCCCGGCGCGCGTGGTCCGCGCCGGCGAATCGCTGTCCGAGCTCCACCGGCTGCTCGCGCGGCGGCGGCCGGACGTCGTTCACCTGTGCACCACGCTGTTCTGGGCGACCGCCCGCGACGGCCTCGCGGTGGAGCTGTGCCGTCGCGCGGGCGTGCCGGCGGTGCTCCACCTGCATTTCTCGACGCAGATCATCGATTGGCTGCGCGCCCTTCCGTGGCCCACCTTGCAGGCGGTGCGCGCGGTGCTCGGCCGCGCCGCCGCCGTCGTCGCGCTCGCCGAGGAGCTGCAGGAGTACGTGCAGGGCCTGGTTCCGGGCGGCCGCGTCGTCTATGTCCCGAACCCGGTCGACACCGAGGTCTTCCACCCCGCCGCCGCGCCGCGCGCGTCCGGGGCGCCGCTGCGGGTGCTCTTCGCGGGCCTGATCACCCCGCACAAGGGGGTCCTCGAGCTCGCGCGGGCGGTGCTGGCCGTCGACGGGCTGACCCTCGCGCTCGCGGGGCCCCGGGCCGCCGGGTGCCCTGCGGATTACGCCCGGCGCCTGGACGAGGCGCTGGAGGCGCTCGCGCGGCAGGGCCGCCTGGACCTGCTCGGCGAGGTGCCGGCGGCCGCGATGCCCGAGGCGTACCGCGGCGCCGACATCGCCTGCTTCCCGAGCCACGCCGAGGGGCTGCCCAACGTGGTGCTCGAAGCCATGGCGAGCGGCCTGCCCTGCGTCGTCACGCCGGTCGGCGCCGTGCCCGAGGTCATCGAGGGCGAAGAGGGCCGCGTGGCGCTCTCGGTGGCCCCGAGGGACGAGGCGGCGCTGCGGGATGCGCTCCGCGCCCTGCGCGACGACCCTTCGCGCAGGGCGCAGCTCGGCGCGGCCGCGCGCCGGCGCGCCGAGCGCCGTTACGCGACCCGGACGATCCTGGGAGAGTACGCCGCGCTCTATGCGCAGCTCACCTCGGCGGCGCGGTGAGCTGCTCCGCGATGTCGCGCTCGTCGCGGGCACCCTCGCCGAGCGCGTGACCGGACCTCACCGCGCCGCGCGCGCCGCCATCCGCTCGACCACCTCGTCGGGATCGGCGGCCAGGCGCGCCGCGAGCGCGCGGGCCGCGTCGGGCGAGGCCGAGGCGACCCCCTGGATGGCCCCGAGCCGCGCGCGCCTCGGCAGGCGCGGATCTCGCGGCGGTCCCGCCGTGGACCAGCGCTCGACCCCCGCGGTGCTCCAGAGGGTGATGATGTTGCCAGAATACCTGCGTGTCCAGACGTAGCTCCCGTCGGTCGCGAGCCCCACCTCGTCGTACTCCGCGGTGACGGAGGCCAGCAGGGAGCCGTCGGCGGCGCTGCGCCGGTTGCAGTTCCTCCGCCGGGACGCCGAATCGCGAGGCGGACCAGCGGATCTGCGGCGAGGGCCTGCAGCTCCGCGGCCACGCGCGCCGCGGGCGCAGACGCCGCCGCAGCGCGGCCGGCCGCGGCGAGGGCGCGCGCCCTGACGTGCGCCGGCGCCCCTGGATCGCGGCCGACCGCGAGCAGCCGATCGGCGCCGACGCCGCCGGCCGCGCGGAGCCACCCGAAGAAGCCCGTGCCCAGGGCCGCGCTGTGGCCGCAGAAATGCCCCGCGAGCAGGGTCGCGGCGCGCGGCGGGAGCGCGGCCGCCCAGGCGCGGCGGTCGGGCGCCCCAGCCCGGGCGGACCCGCCCGGGGCCGGCGGCGCCACGGGCGCCTCGCTCGCCGACGTCCCCGGCTCGGCCGGCAGCGGCGACGCCACGCCGCCGCCGTCCTCGACGACGCCCCGGTACAACGCGCTCGCCTGCACGATCCGCGTCTGCTGCGGCGTGATCGTGCTCGAGAAGTCGCCCCCCGTCGGAAACATGAGGTTGTCGTAATCGGGGCAGCGCTCGTACGGCAGGCCCATGTCCTCGCACTCCGCGGTGTCGTCCAGCGGATCCGCGTAGCCGGCCTCCATCTCGGTGGTGTGGAACAACCCGGCGAAATGGCCGAGCTCGTGGCGCAGGATGACGGCGTCGGCCTCGAGGTCCCCGAAGAGCGCGACGACGATGCCGCTGAGGTGCGTCCCGTGCTCCACCGCGACCGAGGGCGCGGAGGGCGTCGCGCCGGCCGCCATCTCGAGCCGCCCGGCGAAATCTGCCACCGCGATCACGTTGAGCGCCGGCCTGCCGATGGCGCCCGCCGTCTGCTCGAGCACGCTGGGGAGGAGCTCCTCGTCGACGACCGCCCACTCCGACCCGAGGTGATGGACGTTGATGTCGCCCACCTCGAGCCCCACGAACCCGCTGTACGCAGAGCGCAGCGCGCGCCGCATGTACTCCTCGGAGACCGCGTTTCCGGCGATGAAGGCGTTGACGTCGATTTTCCCGCCGTGAAAGCGCCCGTCGAGCGTCTGGCGGCGCCACACCGAGAGGCGCGCCGGCCCCGCCAGCATGCCGGTGGTGCCGCCGCCGACCGTGATCCAGTACGTGCCTGGCACAAGTGGCACGGAGGCCGCCGTGCCAGTCTGCGGTACGGCGGCCGTGCCAATGCCATGATTGAAGAAGTGGGCCAGGGTGCCGGGAATCGAGTAGCTCGACACCAACGCTCTGCCGTCGGGTCCGGTGATGCTCTCGATCCCGACCGGATCCCAGCTCGGCGACGAGGTCACGAGCTGAGCGACGGCCGTGATGCCGAGGGTGCCGGGCGGGACACGCACCGGGATGCTCTTTCCAGCGGTGACGTCGGCGAACTCTTCCTTCACGAGGGGCGGAATCGGCGGGGCGCCGCCCTCGCCGATGTCGCCGCCCGAGGAGCCTGAGGTGGAGGAGCTCGTGGTCGCGCCGGAGCCGCCAGTGCCGTCGATCGGCTCCCACCCGTCGACCACCACGTTGCCGCCGCAGGCGCCCGCGGCGAGCGCGGCGAGCGCCCCCGCGGCGAGCAGCCCCCCGCGGCGCGCCCGCGTCGCCCCGCGCTCGCCGTCCGGCGTCCCGCGGGACGGACCTGTGGCGCTCGATGCGGGTGCAGGCGACTCTGTCATAAGCATGCTCCTTACCGCGGATGAGGGCGTCCCTCAGCGCACGCGCAGTATGCTCGGGTCCTGACGCGATGTCACGCGCCGCGCACCCTTGTGACCGTCCCGCAACGCAAATGGCGGGAGTGGCGGTCATTCCACCTGCTTGACGCGCATTATCACCCGACCTGGGGAGGCGTCCGTCGCGCCCTCGAAGCGCTCGATGACGGCCACGTAGCGCGACTGGCCGTCTGCGCTCTGGACGAGCCACGCGGCGTCCTTCGCCGGCGCGGGGGGGCTCGACCCGGGATCGAGCCAGCGCCCCGTGAAGGCCGTGGCGATGTGGTCGCCGCGGTACGCGACGGCGGGATCGGTGAGGGCGGCGTGGTCGGCCGCGTCGAACCGTGCTTCCTCCGAGGCGGCGGTCCGCTCCTTGACCTCGGCGAGCGACTCGGAGCTCGCCTCCTGCTCCTGGAGATCGGCGCCGCGCGTGGTCCCTGGGCCGCCGAGCTCGCCGTTGACGCTGACCTGCGACCTGCGGAAGCAGACGTGCCACGCCGTCGACGCGCGCGCCTCTTCCGGCGTGAGCATCCGCTGCTCGCCGCTCGCGAGGTCGAGGCAGGCGCTCGGCGCGGTCTCGGGCATCTCGATGCCGCCCGCGGTCGCGTCGAGATCCTCGATGTCGACCGTCGGGCCGGCGCCGTCGGGGAGCACCTCGGCATAGCGGAGCTGGTAGAGCCCGGTGACCGGCGCTCCGTCGACCTCGCCGTAGAAGGACAGGATCTGGAGCTTCCAGTACCGCCCTTCGTGCTCGATCGCGTGGATGTGATAGCGGCTGAAGGCGACGTGCGTCTCGCCGTCGTAGGCGTACCACCTCGTGAAGGCGCCGCCGGCCTCGTCCTGGAGCAGGAAGGGCGTGCTCGGCAGCTGGCCTGCCGTGTAGTCCTCGAGGGTGAGCGGCAGCGCCCCGCCTTCGCCGGGGCCGCTGAGGCCGCTGTTGGTGAATACGTCGTACCCCGAGAACGCGAGATCCCAGTCGGTGGACGCCGCCGGATCGCCGGAGGGGACGACGACCTCCGGCGTGGCGAGGCGGAGGAAGACGCTGCCTGCGGCCGGCACCTCGACCTCGAGGAGCGCGCCGTCCTCGGTCTGCTCGCCGCCTCCGTCTCCCACGTCGTCGCTGCACGCCGGGGTGAGCAGGAGAAGGGCTGTTGCGACGGACCATCGTGTCATGAGTCCTCCCACGGTAGCTCGGCGACGACGCCGAGGTAGACGGTGCGCCCCTCGAGGGGCCGGTGATCGTTGCGGCGGTCGGGATCCTTCTGCGCGCCCAGCAGGTTCCTGACGCCGACGTAGGCCTGCGACGAGGGCCAGAGCGGCCGCGCGAGCCGCGCGTCGAGCGTGGTGAAGCCGGGCGCGCGGCGGGTCACGCCGCGGTCGTCCACCTCGATGAACGCGCTGGAGATCGTCCGCAGCCGGGCGACGAGCTCGAGCTGGAGGGGCAGGTCGGCGCGGAGGGCCGCCTGCGCGGTGTGCGGCGGCTTGCCGGAGAGCGGCTGCGGGCGATCGCCCGTGTCGTCGCGCGTCCAGAGGTAGGCGTAGCCGGCGTCGGCGCGGAGCCACGACGCCGCCTGGAACGTCGCCGAGAGCTCGACGCCTGCGGTCCGCGCCCTGGCGACGTTCATGTAGGTATACGTGTCGACGCCGCCGGAGGTGTCGATGGGTCTCGGGTCGAAGTCGATCAGGTCGTCGACCCAGTTCGCGAAGGCGCCGGCGCGCACCGTCAGGCCGTCCCTGGGGATCCATGTGACATCGCCGTTCGCGCCCCAGGACGTCTCCGGGGCGAGCTGCGGATTGCCCTCGAGCTTGTAGCCGAGGCCCGAGTGATCGAACGAGAAGCCGAGCTCTTTGGCGCTGGGCGCGCGGAACCCGCGGCCGCCGGAGATGCGCAGCGTGAGCGACGGCGCGGGGCGGTAGGCGAGGGCGAGGCGCGGGGCGAGGACGGCGCCGTAGCGCGGCCAGTACTCGCCGCGGAGGCCGGGCATGAGGGTGAGGCTGTCGGTGAGCTTCCACGCGAGCTGGCCGTAGACGGCGGCGCTGCCGAGCTCGGTGTCGGGCACCTCGTCGACGGTGCTCTCGAAGAGGCCCGAGGTGGAGACGTCGGTGCGCTCGAGCTCCTGGGTGAGCGACTCGACCTCGGCGCGCGCGCCGGCGACCCAGGTGAGCGGTCCCTGGGCGATGGTGGCGATGGCCTCGTAGCTCTGCAGGGAGCCTGTGCGCTCGCGCAGCTCCGACCGGGGGGAGCCGCGCAGGTTGCGCTCGCTCGTCCGGTAGGCCCACTGCCGGCCGGCGGCGAGGCGCAGGCTGGAGCCTCCGCCGAGGTCGAGCGTCTCGGTGAGGTGGAGGGTGAAGCGGTCGGTCACCTCGGGGACGTCGATGAGGTAGACGCCGAGGCCTGGCAGCGGTGGCGGCTGCTCGATGCCGTCCTGCTCGTCGTGGATCCAGCGCGCGCGGAGGCGCACGTCGATGCCGCGGCCGAGCGCGGCGCCGGCGCGCAGGCCGACGAGGTGCTGCGCGCGTTCGGGCAGGGCGGTGGCGGCGCTGTCCTCGAGGAGGGTGAGGCTGTCTTCCCGCTGGAACGAGGCGTCGGCGCTGGCCCAGGCGCGCTCGCCGCGGTAGGCGCCGGAGGTCTGGACGAGGAGCCCGGCGCGGCTGCGGCCCTCGACGCGGCCGCGGCCGCTGAAGCCCGGGTGGGCCGGGGGGGCGGACAGGACGTTGACGACGCCGCCGATGGCGCTCGCGCCGTAGAGCGAGCTGGTCGGTCCGGTGACGAGCTCGATGCGGGAGACGTCGCTGAGCGGGAGGGAGGAGAGGTCGATGGCGCCGCCGCTGTCGCCGATGACGCGCTCGCCGTCCTCGAGGACGAGGACGCGGTCGAGGTCGAAGCCCTGGATCTGGATGGCGCTCGGGTTGCCGAGGGCGCCGTAGGCGCTCGAGTTGACCTGGACGCCGAGCTCGCCGTCGAGCGCCTCGGCGACGTTGGTGGCGCCGCGGCGCTCGGCCTCCTCGCGGCTGACGACGCGCGTGCGCACGGTGGCGCGCTGGCTGCTCTCGGGGGTGCGGGTGCCGGTGACGACGACCTCGAGGGGGGGTGGGGCGGGGGGAGGAGGGGGAGGCGCGGGCGGCGACGGCCCTGCTGCGGGCGTGGGCTCGGGCTGCGCGGGCGGCTGCGCGGCGGGCGCCGGTCGGGCAGGCTGCGCCGGCGGCGCGAGCTGCGCGCGCGCCGGGCGCGCAGGGGCGGCCGCGAGGAGCGCCGGACCGAGGCAGAAGGCGAGCTGCGCGGCGCGCGTCAGGCGCCGGCGGCGGTGCACGGTCCTCCCGGGGACATCGAAACGGCAGGCTCGAGGCGCGGCAGCGAAAGCATGGGGGAGAGCTCTGCCTGTGTGGCGCAAGGTGGGTTGTGCGGCGCGCATGGTCGCCCGATTCATCGTGGCCGTCCAGCGGTTCGGGCGCGGGAGGTCGCGTCGCGGAAGGCGCAGGGGCGCGGCGTGCAGGCTGCGCGGCGCGCGGCGCGAGGGCAGGGCAGCGCCGCGCGCCGGCAGGGCGAGGCCCCGCGCCGGGAGGGAGGTCCGTGCCGGACGAGCGGCTGCACCGGACGAGCGGGTGCTCCGAGCTCACCGGCGCCCGGTTGGCCCCTTGCGGTGCGCCTCGACGGCTCCAGGTGGTCTGGAGAAGCCGGAACAGCCCGAGGAGGTGCGCATGAAGCCGAACGAGAAGGGATCGGAGGAGCGAGGGGCCGAGACGTCGAGGAGCGCCGCCGACGCGCCCTCGCGCGACCAGAAGGCCGGGAGCGGGCAGCACAGGCACGTCCCGGGGGACCCCGTGGAGGGCCACGAGGCCACGGCGGACAAGGAGCCGGAACAGAAGGTCGACGAGACCGTGGAGGACTCGTTCCCCGCGAGCGACGCTCCCGCGTGGACGCCGGCTCAGTCCGGCTGAGCCCAGGCCAGCGGGCAGCGAGGCCGCCGGGGCTGGCGACAGCGAGGCCGCCGGGGCCGGCGCCTGCTCCCGCGAAGCCCGCCGCGACGAGCCGCCGAGCGGCCGGTTCGCGCTGCGGGCCTCGCGGGGGCGGGGCCGGACGGAACGGGCGACGCGAGTTGGGCTTGCATTGCTCGACGACGGACGGTAGGTTCCCGCGCCGCATCGCCGGTCCCCATCGTCTAGCCCGGCCCAGGACTCAGCCCTTTCAAGGCTGCTACGCGGGTTCGAATCCCGCTGGGGACGCTGCCTGTACTGCACGCGCCTCGCTGCCCTCGACAGCGACGACGGCTTCCAGGGCGACGACGCCCTCGATCCGGTAGCGCTTGCCCTCCGGGGTCTCGATGGGCGTGAACCGCAGCGGGCCTCCGAGGAGCGTCTCGAGCGTCTCGAGCGCCTTCCGGGCTTCCTCGGGGTTCCGCTCCAGCATCGCCCGCAGGTCCCCCAGGCGCTGACGCGCCTCCTTCTCCAGCCGCCGGACTTCCAGGTCGAGCGCAGACGGCGCCGCCTTGGCCGCCCGGAGGCGGGCCTCCAGCGCTGAAAGCTGGTCCTGCCGCTCGGCGATACCCCGGATCACGGCCTCTGGCTTCCGGTCGAACGGAGGCTGGCGTTGGTCGAGCAGCTCTATCGGAAGTTCGGGGTGGCGCAGGAGAACAATCAGCGGGTTCGCGTGCTCAAGCAGCACCTTCCGTATCGCGAGGCGGACCATGTGCTCGCCGAGGCGATGAACGTCTATGTCGGCGGGCGGTGCCTGGAGGACATGGCAACGCTGCAGAAGGGAGAGGCGGTAGCACTTCGATGATGGGCTCGTCGTGGCCGATTGACTGACTTCATTCGCGAGCGGCACGTGGCGACCAACCTCCCCCAGCGCTGGTCGGTCGAGCACATGATCGATGAGAACTACCTGCGTCGCGACCAGGAGAACGTCATCGAGCAACTCGGCAGCGGCTTGGCCATGCGGCGCACGACGGTCGAGGAGTCGCGGAAACGAGGCCTGGCCCGAGATCGCTCGCCTCGGGTGGAATCTCCGCACCTGGCTCGCGCAGCTGCAGCTGCCTGCCGAGGTCGTGCGCCGGGAATGGAAGCACTTCCGACGAGCCTTCGTCTTCCTTGCGGCCCAGACATTCATCGGACGCGTCAGATCTGGCTCCGCTTCGCTGGCTCGCACCGCTTCGTGCACGCGCTCTTCGCCGCTCTCCTCGGCTTGTCGCCATAGCGTTGACACCGCCCCGCAACGCGCGCGTCGCATGCGCATCGCTCTCAAGCGCCGCTTGCAGCGGATACGCGTCCTCAGCCAGGGTAAAGAGCCTCCTCGAGCGGCGTTGGACCCGTTCCGCTCGTCCACGTCCCCCTCATTGCCGCTCGAAGCTCGCCGCAGCAGCACTGAAAATGTCGGGGCTGCCTACACATGGTTGACTCGTGTGTAGAGAAATGTCGGGGCTGCTCACGCATGGTTGACTCGTGTGTAAAGAATTGTTGAGGCTGTCCACGCATGGTTGACTCGTGAGTAAAGAAATGTTGAGGGTGCCCACGCATGATTGACTCGTGCGCAAAGGCGGGGCAATTCTTCTGAGCGGTGAAGAACCTGATCGAGGGCAATTCGGCGGCGGAGGTCTCGCGCACGACGGGGCTCTCACCAAACACGGCGGCCTCGCGCTTGCATGCGCGCGCTGCGCGCGCTTCGTGAGGACTTGACTGCGCGAGAGTGCGCGCTAGAGCATCGACCAGGTTGGATTCTTGGAAATTCTGAGCGGTCCGATGGAAGGATCAGGTTCCCGTGGCCATGATCTCGTCCGCACCAAGAGGTGCATGGATGGAACGATAGTCGCCGCCGGTGGAGCTGTCGCGGCAGGAGCAGTCGCTGATGAAGCCGTTGACACGCCTAAGGACACTGTTCGGCTTGCTCAGGCTGCACCGGCACGCGCCGTTCGACGAGGCATTCCAGGAGCAGCTCGAGAGCATGTACCGGACAACGGGAGCAGGGGAGCCGCCCCATCCACCGGCGCTCATGTGCATGGTTCGACCTCCGGCGCGCAGCAGCGATCCAGAATCTCGAGGCCGCCCAGCGGCTGTTCCAGGAGGCGGCGCAGCCTATTGAAATCAGATGACGACCGCGCTGGCCGGCGAGCGCGATTGGTCGAGGCGCTCCTGGTCACGACGAGTTGACGGTCGGCGGACAGGGGGGCGTCTAGATGCGCGTAGGTTGCGTGTCGACCGGCCGCCACACGTGGCGTTCGTGCAGATCCCCGTTGAGGAAATAGGCTCGATGTACGGCTGGTCGCGCGCCGACGGCGCCAAGGAGGAGTGATCTATGTTGTCAGCAGACATGCCCATGGTCGCCGGCCTCGTCAAGACATCAGATGATTTGTATGAGTCCGTCAAGCGACGTGAGTCCAGCGCACGGACCTATGCGTCGTCGTTCGAAACGGTGTTCGAGCGCGGGACGGGCATCCGCATGCGCGACCGGTCCGGGCGCGAGTTCATCGATTGTCTGGCCTGCGCCGGCGCTCTGCCGCTCGGGCACAATCACCCGGAGATCCGAGAAGCACTCCTACACTTCATCGACTCGGGTCACGTGCAGCAGGTCCTGGATCTGACCACGCCGGCCAAGTGCGAGTTCCTCGACGAGCTGTTCGGCCTCTTGCCAGACAAGTGGGCCGCCCGGGCGAAGGTCCAGTTCTGCAGTCCGAGTGGGTCCGATGCGGTCGAGGCGGCGATGAAGCTGACGCGCATCGCTACGGGTCGCCAGCCAATCATCGCCTTTCACGGCGCGTACCACGGCATGACCGGCGGCGCGCTGGCCGCGATGGGAAATCTCATCGCCAAGGCGGGGCTGCCCGGTGCGGCTGGCGGTATCCACTTCGCGCCGTATCCGTACCGGTACCGCTGCCCGTTCGGCACCGACGGGCGCGATACCGACCAGCTCTCGATCCACTACTTGCGAAATATGTTGTGTGATGCGGAGAGCGGGATTCCCCGCCCGGCGGCAGTCATGGTCGAGGTCGTTCAAGGGGAGGGAGGGTGCATCCCGGTCTCGGACGACTGGCTACGCCAAGTGCGGCAGCTTACCCGCGAGCTCGAGATCCCGCTCGTCATCGACGAAGTACAGACCGGATTCGCCCGGACCGGGACCATGTTCGCGTTCCAGCGCGCGCGCATCGTGCCCGACGTGCTCATTCTGTCCAAGGCCGTCGGCGGTGGTTTCCCGCTGTCGGTCGTCGTGTACGACGAGGCGCTCGATCTGTGGTCCCGCGGCATGCACGCCGGAACGTTCCGCGGTAACCAGATCGCGATGGTGGCCGGAAAGGTCACGATGCAGATCTTGCGACGCGATCGGCTCGCCGAGCACGCGGCGGAGATGGGTGAGCTGCTCATGACGGGTCTGCGCCGGATCGCGAGCGACCACCCGGAGCTGGGAGACGTGCGCGGGCGCGGGTTGATGATCGGCGTCGAGGTCGTGGAGCCGTCGCCCGGCGCGCGCCGCGGACGGCACGACGGAGTGCTGAGCGCGGCGATCAAGCGAGCGGCATTCGAGAACGGCTTGCTCGTGGAAACCGGGGGCCGGCGTGGCTCCGTGCTCCGGCTGCTCCCGCCGCTGATCGTGACGAGGTCCGATGTCGGCGAGATCCTCGACCGCCTCGAGGCGGCGGTCGTCCGCGCCAAGCGGCAGTGACGAGGCCGTGGTGACGCAAACACGCGTCCGGCAGACGTTCGCCTTGTTGTGGGCGAGCGAGACCGCCTTCGACCTCGGCTCCGCGCTGATGACGTTCGCGCTCGGAGTCTGGTTGTTCCAGCAGACGGAATCTGCGCAGCAGTTCTCGATGGCGATCGTGGCGACCGCGTTTCCAAGCCTGCTCATGACCCCGGTGGCGGGCGCGCTGGCCGATCGGTTCGACCGGCGCTGGGTCATCGTCGGGTGCGATGTCTGCTCGGCGGTGTTGGTCGCCGTGCTCGCCGTCCTGGTGTTTCAGAATCGGATGCAGCCGGGCCACCTCTATGCGTTCAACGTCGCCAGTGCGGTCGTTGGATCGATCCGCATCCCGGCGTACCGGGCGGCGATGGGATCGATCGTGCCGCGGGAGCGGCTCACCCAGGCTGGTGCGCTGATCGGGCTCACGCAGAGCGTGTTCCAGGTCGCGGTGCCCCTGGTCGCGGGTTACCTCATGGCCGCGCTCGGGCTGACCGGCATCGTCACCGTGCACATCCTCCTCGTGGCTGCTGGAGCGATCGCCGCGTTCGGCGGGCTCTCGCGGAGCCGGCAGGCCGTCCGCGGGGTCGAGCGCGCGGGGCGATCGTCGCTCTTCCGCGAGACCGCTCTCAGCGTGCGCTCCGCGTTGGCCTATCTCCGCGAGGTGCCGATGATGGCCGGGCTCTCGATCTATGGCGCGATCCAGGAGGCCCTCGTCGTGCTCGCCGCGAGCATGATGATCCCGCTCGTCCTGTCGACGCATGCCAGCGATGCGGTCGGCCTGATCCTGAGCAGCGGTGCGCTGGGAGCGGTGGCGGGGTCGGGACTGCTGGTGGTCGCGCCGGTGCGTCGTCGCCAGATGCGCTGGATGCTCGTGGCTCAGCTGTTGGTATCGCTGACGCTGGTGCTGGTCGGGCTCGCGAGCTCGACGGTCCTGTGGGCCCTGTGCGCGTTCGGCGCGTACTTCGGCGGTGCGGCGTCGACCGCATGCGCCCTCGCGCTGCTCCTGCGCAAGACGCGGGTCGAAAGCCGAGGAAGTCTGTTCGCGCTGAATGCTGCGCTCAACGGGGTCATGTTGTGCGTGGCGATGCTGGTGGGTGGCTATTTCGCTCACCATGTCTTCGAGCCGGCGCTTCTGCCCGGAGGCGCCTGGGCGAGCACGGTGGGCGCCTGGGTCGGCACAGGCAAGGGCCGCGGTCTGGCCTTCGTCTTCATCGTGTGCGGCGCCGCTGGCGGCCTCCTGTCGCTCGTCGCGCTGCTCTCGCCGCGATTCCGGGACTTCGACGAGGGGACGCCCGATCCAGCGGATGAACCGGCGACAGCCACGCCGCCGGCCGCGGCGCACCCCGAGCCGTGGGCCCGAGGCCACGCGCCAGGTGTGGATGAGCTTCTCGCTTGCGAACCGACGTCACCCGAGCGCCCAGGAGTCGCCGTTGACCACTCGACATGACCTCACGTCCGTCCAGCAGGCGATCTGGCTGGATCAGATGCTGGCGCCAGGGGTGCCTTCCTACAACATCGGGATGGTCTTTCGGATCGATGGCGACCTCGACGAGGCGCGGTTCGAGGAGGCGTTCGGTCACGTCGTCCAGAGCCACGACGCGCTTCGGCTGGTGATCGGGGAGGAGGCCGGTGTCCCTTTCCAGCGCGTCCTGCCGCGTGGCGGTGGCCTCGTGCCGGTGCTCGACCTGACCGGCCACGACGACGCCGAGGCGCGCGCCTGGGCCCACATCCATCGGGCAGCAAGCACGCCGTTCGAGCTTTACGGCCGCCCGCTGTGGGAGGCGCAGCT
The DNA here is from genome assembly GCF_000418325.1 of Sorangium cellulosum So0157-2. Lineage (GTDB taxonomy): Bacteria > Myxococcota_A > Polyangia > Polyangiales > Polyangiaceae > Sorangium > Sorangium cellulosum_D. Next base: position 7,200,579 of record NC_021658.1, on the reverse strand, counting down.
CGTGCGGATCAGGCCGGACCGCCGGTACTTTCGGCTCCACTTCCACCACCTCGTGTCCGACGGCACCCACTTCGCCATCGTGGTGCGCGCCATCGCGGAGGCTTACGAGCGGTGCTCGCGCGGCGCACCGGTGGGCGCGCCGGCGCCGTCCTACCTCGAGTTTGCCGAGAAAGACCAGCTGTATCTGGCGTCGCCCCGCTACGAGGCCGATCGACAGTTCTGGACAGAGCGATTCGCCACCTTGCCGCCGCCGCTCCTCTCGCCGCGCGCGATCGAGGCCATGGCCAGCGGTCGCGACGCCTGGGTCAGCGACCGTGTCATGCGGCGGATCGAGGGCGACGAGCTCGCCCGCCTGCGCGCGTATCTCGCGGCGTCCGGGGGCACGTTGCAGCACTTCCTGCTCGCCGTCTTGGCCACCTGCTTCGCGCGCACGCACGGCGCGGAGGAGGTGGTGATCGGGGTGTCGGTGCACAACCGCGGCACGGCGCGCGACCGGTGCACGGCGGGCATGTTCTCCTCGATGATCCCGCTCGGGATCCAGGTCCATCGCGACAGAAGCATCGCCGAGCTGATGCAGGACGTCGCCGCCGAGCTGCGGCGTTGCTATCGCCATCAGCGATTCCCGATCCAGGATCTCAACAGGTCGCTGCGCCTCGACCAGCTCGGCCGGCGGCAGCTCTTCGACGTGACGCTGAGCCTGGACCTCTATCCGGAAGCAGCGCCGATCGGCGCGGCGCGCTGGGCGGTGGTCGACAAGATGTACAGCGGCTTCGCTCAGGTTCCCCTGGCCGTGTGCATCAACGAGTATCCGGGGACCGACCACGCAGTCATCGAGCTCGACTACAGCCGCGCGGCCTTCGAGCGCGGCGAGATCGAGCGCGTTCAGCGCCGCCTTTCGTGCGTGATGAACGCTGTGCTCGAAGGCGGCGCTGGCCAGCCGATCGGCGCGCTGCCGCTGATCGACGAGGACGAGCGGCGCCAGGTGGTGGTGGGCTGGAACGAGACCGGCGCGGCGTACCCGACGGGGCTGCGCGTGCACGAGCTGTTCGAGGCGCAGGTGGCGCGGACCCCGGCCGCGGTGGCGGTGGACGACGGAGCGCGGCGGCTGTCCTACGCGGAGCTCAATGCGCGCGCCAACCAGCTTGCGCACGCGCTGCGGCGGCAGGGCGTGGGCCCAGACGTGCCGGTGGGGCTGTGCCTGGAGCGCAGCGTGGAGATGGTGATCGGGCTTCTGGCGGTGCTGAAGGCGGGCGGCTGCTACGTGCCGCTCGATCCAGACCAGCCGAAGGCGCGGCTGCGCGAGATGGTCGCGGACAGCGCGCCGCGTGTGGTGCTGGTGGACGCGGTGGGTGACCGGACGCTGGCCGAGGTCGAAAGCATTGGCGCACGGTGCGTGGCGCTCTCGATGCAGGCCTGGGGCTTCTCGCGCGAGCCGTGCGACGAGCCGCCGGCGGCGGGACACGAGCGCGACCTGGCGTACGTGATCTACACGTCGGGCTCGACGGGGACGCCCAAGGGGGTGATGAACGAGCACCGCGGCGTGGTGAACCGGCTGCTGTGGATGCAGCAGGCGTACGGGCTGGGCGAGCGGGACGTGGTGCTGCAGAAGACGCCGTTCGGGTTCGACGTGTCGGTGTGGGAGCTGTTCTGGCCGCTGATGGCGGGGGCGCAGCTGGTGATGGCGCGGCCGCACGGGCACAAGGACCCGGACTACCTGGCGACGCTGATCGAGCGCGCGAGGGTGACGACGCTGCACTTCGTGCCGTCGATGCTGCAGGCGTTCCTGGCCGAGGACGTGGCGGAGCGGTGCGCGAGCCTGGTGCGGGTGTTCTGCAGCGGCGAGGCGTTGCCAGCGCCGCTGGTGCGGCGCTTCCACGACCAGCTGCCCGGGATCGAGCTCCACAACCTGTACGGGCCGACCGAGGCGGCGGTGGATGTCACTGCGTGGCAGTGCAGGCCGGGCGAGACGGGCGACGCGATCCCCATCGGTCGGCCGATCGCGAACACACAGCTTTACATTCTCGACGAGCGACTGCAGCCGGTGCCGGTGGGCGCGGTGGGCGAGCTCTATATCGGCGGCGTGCAGGTGGCGCGGGGCTACCTGAACCAGCCGGCGCTGACCTCGGCGCGGTTCGTCGACGACCCGTTCACGGCGGGTGGTCGGCTGTATCGCACGGGAGATCTGGGGCGATGGCGGTCCGACGGGGCGATCGAGTACCTGGGGCGCAACGACCTGCAGGTGAAGATCCGCGGCGTACGGATCGAGCTGGGCGAGATCGAGGCGCGGCTCGCCGAGGTGATGGGGCTGCGCGAGGTGGCGGTGACGGCGCGCGAGGACGAGCCGGGCGACCTTCGGCTGGTGGCGTACTACACGGCAGAAGGCGAGCAGGCGCCGGACGCCGAGGCGCTGCGAGCGCACGCGGCGCAGCGGCTGCCAGCGGCGGCCGTACCGGCGGCGTACGTGCGGCTCGCGGCGATGCCGGTGACGGCGAATGGCAAGCTCGATCGCAAGGCCTTGCCCGCGCCGGATGCCGCGGCGTTCGCGCTCCGGGTGTACGAGCCTCCCCAGGGCGCGACCGAGCAGACGCTCGCCGAGATCTGGGCCGAGCTGCTCGGGGTCGAGCGGGTCGGCCGCCACGACAACTTCTTCGCGCTGGGCGGCCACTCGCTGATCGCTATCCGGCTGATCGAGCGCATGCGCAGCGCGCACATGCACGCCGACGTGCGGGTCGTGTTCAGCGCTCCGACCCTGGCGGCGCTCGCGAGCCAGGTCGGCGCGGACAGCGACGAGGTGGCGGTGCCGCCGAACCTCATCCCGCCGGACGCCGACCGCATCACGCCCGAGATGTTGCCGCTGGTGAGCCTCAGCCAGGCGTCGATCGACGCGATCGTCGCGGCGGTCGATGGCGGCGCGGCCGGTGTGCAGGACATCTATGCGCTGGCGCCGCTCCAGGAGGGGATCCTGTTCCATCATCTGGTGCGGAGCCCCGACGACGCGGATCCGTACGTCATGTCCGGCGTGTTCGGCTTCGCCAGCCGCGCGCGGCTCGACCGCTTCCTCCAGGCGCTGCAGCAGGTGATCGACCGCCACGACATCCTGCGCACCGCCATTGCCTGGCAGGGCGTGGTGGAGCAGCCGGTCCAGGTGGTGCACCGGCGTGCGACGCTCGAGGTCGAGGTCGTCGCGCTCGATCCGGACGCCGGCGAGCTCGTCGCGCAGCTCGAGGCGGGTCACGACGCGCGGATCGACGTGACCCGGCCGCCGCTGTTTCGCGGTCGCGTCGCTGCCGACCCGACGCGCGGGCGCTGGCTTCTGCACCTCCTGTTTCATCACCTGGTGCTGGACCACACGACGCTGGAGACCGTGCTCGCCGAGGCGCGCGCGATCGAGGACGGCCAGCGCGATCTGCCGGCGCCGGCGCCGTTCCGCGACTTCGTGGCGCAGGCGAGGTCGCGGGTCTCTGCCAGCGAGCACGAGGCGTTCTTCCGCGAGATGCTCGGCGACGTCGACGCGCCGACCGCGCCGTTCGGGCTGCTCGACGTGCACGGCGACGGCAGCGGCATCGCCGAGGCGAGCCGGACCTTGTCGGCCGAGCTCGCGCGCGCGGTCCGCGATCGCGCGCGGGCGCTGGGCGTGAGCACGGCGAGCCTCTTTCACCTGGCGTGGGCGCTCGTGCTGGCGCGGACGACGGACCGGCGCGACGTCGTGTTCGGCACCGTGCTCGTCGGTCGCGCGCAGGGCGGCGCGCGAGCGGACCGGGCGCTCGGCGTGTTCATCAATACGCTGCCGATCCGCGTCGACGTGGACGCGCGCGGTGTCGCGGACACGGCGCGAGGCACGCACGCGCGCATCGTCGAGCTGCTCCGCCACGAGCACGCGCCCCTCGCGCTGGCGCAGCGAGCCAGCGCGATCCCGAGCCAGGCGCCGCTGTTCACGTCGCTCCTCAACTACCGGTTCAGCGCGGACGACAGCGATGCGCCGTCGCTGGCGCACGTGCTGGGATCGGAGATCGAGCTCCTCGCCAGCCGCGAGCGCACGAACTACCCGCTCGGTCTCACCATCGACGATCTCGGCCAGGCGCTCGTCCTCACGGCCAAGGCGCCGCGGGAGGTGGGGCCAGAGCGGATCTGCGACTTCGTACAGACCGCGCTGCACGTGCTGGTCGACGCGCTCGCAACGGAGCCAGCGCGGCCCGTGTGTGAGCTCGATGTGCTGCCGGCGTCCGAGAGCGAGCGCGTGCTCGCGTCCTGGAACGACACCGCGATCGAGGTCCCTCAAGGCGCGTCTGTCCACGGCCTGTTCGAGGCGCAGGTCGCGCGGACGCCCCGGGCGATCGCCGTCGTGCACGGGGCCATCGAGGTGACGTTCGCCGAGCTCGATGCGCGGGCGAGCTGCTTGGCGCAGGCCCTGCGCGCCCACGGCGTCGGGCCAGATCGCCGGGTTGCGATCGTGCTCGAGCGCGGGGTCGACATGATCGTCGCGGTGCTCGGCATCCTCAAGGCCGGAGGCGCCTACGTGCCGCTCGACCCGTCGTGGCCGCCGGAGCGCCTCGCGCAGGTGTTGGTCGCCGCCGGACCGGTCTGCGTGATCTCGCAGGCGGCGCTCCGCGCGAGCTTACCTTCCGCACCGCCGGTGATCCTGCTGGCCGCGGGCGGAGCGGACATCGCGCTTGCCCGGGGAATGGCCGACGCGCGGCTCGAGGAGACGGCAAGCGATGCGCCCGGCGCGTCGAGCGATCCGGCTCGCCAGCTGGCCTACGTCATCTATACGTCGGGATCGACCGGGCGACCCAAGGGCGTCATGGTCGAGCACGGCAGTGTGGTCAACCTCTGGGCGGCGCTGGAGCGCGCCATCCACGCGCATCACCCGCGCTGCCGGCGGGTCAGCCTCAACGCGCCGCTCGCGTTCGACTCGTCCGTCAAGCAGTGGGTCCAGCTGCTGTCTGGGCGCACGCTCGTCGTCGTGCCGGCCGATGTGCGGGTCGACGGCGCGGCGTTGCGCGACTTCGTCGCCGCGCACGAGATAGACGTCCTGGACTGCACGCCGTCTCAGCTGGCGCTGACCCTGGACGAGCACGGGGCGCCTCGCTGCGCCGTCACGCTGGTCGGCGGCGAGGCGATCAGCCCGGCGCAGTGGCATGCGCTGGTCGAGCAGGGCCCGACGACCTTCTACAACGTCTACGGCCCGACCGAGTGCACCGTCGACGCCACGGTGGCTCGCATCTCGGGCGGTGCGCCGCACATCGGCCGACCGATCGCGAATGTGCGGGTGTACGTGGTGGACGCGTTGTTTCGGCCCTCGCCGGTTGGGGTGATCGGCGAGATCGTGATTGGCGGCGCGGGTGTGGGGCGCGGGTACCTGGGTGAGCCTGGTCTGACGGCGGAGCGGTTCGTGGACGATCCGTTCGTGTCCGGAGGACGAGTGTACCGGACAGGGGATCTCGGTCGCTGGCGTGCGGACGGGACGATCGAGTACGTGGGCCGCAACGACTTTCAGGTGAAGCTTCGAGGCTACCGCATCGAGCTTGGGGAGATCGAGGCGCGGCTCGGGGAGGTGAGGGGAGTCGAAGAGGTGGTGGTGGTGGCGCGTCGGGAGGGCGGTGACGGGAGCGATGCGCGGCTGGTGGCGTACTACACGGGCGAGGGGGACCTGGGGGACGCGCTGCGCGCGCACGCGTCGCGGACCCTCCCGTCGTACATGGTGCCGACGGCGTACGTGGCGCTCGATGCGCTGCCGCTGACGGCGCACGGCAAGCTCGACCGGGGTGCGCTGCCTGCGCCTGAGGCGTCGGAGGCGAGGGCAGGCGAAGCGCCGCGGAATCAGGTTGAAGAGATCCTCGCCGGGCTGTGGAGCGAGCTTCTGGGGCGCGAGCAGGTGAGCCGTAGCGACCACTTCTTCGAGCTTGGTGGGCACTCGTTGCTGGCGATGCAGCTTGTGTCGCGGGTGCGTCGGTTGCTGGGTGTCGAGCTTGCGTTGTCCGAGGTGTTCGCGCACCCCGAGCTTCACCGGCTGGCGGGGCGTGTGCGGGTGGCGGAGCGGACGGAGCTGCCGGAGATAGCGGTGGGTGAGCGGCGCGGACCGGAGCCTGTGTCGCTGACGCAGCAGCGGCTCTGGTTTTTGACGCGGCTGGAGGGCGCGAGCGCGGCCTATCACATCCGGGGTGCGTTTCTGCTGCGCGGTGTGCTGGACCGGGGCGCGCTGGTGGGGGCGCTGAGGCGAATCGTGGAGCGTCACGAGTCGCTGCGCACGCGCTTCGGGGTGCGGGACGGCGTGCCGGTGCAGGAGGTGCAGGCGACGGCGGCGCTCCAGCTGCGCGAGGAGGATGTGCGGGGCTCGGCCGATGCGGCGGCAGCGGCGCGCGCGCTGGGCGATGCGCATGCGGCGACGACGTTCGAGCTGAGCGAGGACCTGCCGCTGCGGGTGCTGGTGGTGCGCACGGGGGAAGACGAGCACGTGCTCGAGGTGGTGATGCACCACATCGCGTCGGACGGCTGGTCGGTGGGTGTCTTTTTGCGCGAGCTGAGCGCGCTGTACGCGGCGTATGCGTCGGGTCGAGCCGATCCGCTGCCGGCACCGACGGTGCAGTACGCGGACTGGGCAGCGTGGCAGCGGAGCACGCTTGCGAGCGGGCAGCTTGCGCGGCAGAGCGAGTTCTGGCGGAGCAACCTTTGCGGAGCGCCGAGCCTGTTGAGCTTGCCGTGGGACCGACCGCGCCCTGCGCAGCAGGACCCTGCGGGCGCGAGCATCGACGTGGAGGTGGGCGCGGAGCTGACGCGCGGGCTGCGCGCGCTGAGCCGTCGTCACGGGGTGACGATGTACATGACGCTGCTCGCGAGCTGGGGTGCGGTGCTCTCTCGGCTGAGCGGGCAAGAAGAGGTGGTGATCGGAAGTCCCGTGGCCGGTCGTGGGCGGGCGGAGATCGAGTCGTTGATCGGGTTCTTCGTGAACACGCTGGCGCTGCGCATCGACCTGCAGGGAGAGCCGACGGTGAGCGAGGCGCTGGCGCGTACGCGTGCGCAGGTGCTTGCGGCGCAGGAGCACCAGGACCTGCCGTTCGACCAGGTGGTGGAGGTGGTGGCGCCGCCGCGCAGCCTGTCGCACACGCCGCTGTACCAGGTGATGCTCGACTGGCACGGCACGCGGGATACGCCGGTGACGCTGCCTGGCTTGGACGTGACGACGCTCCCGACGGAGCTGGACACGGCGCAGTGCGACCTGACGCTCGCGCTGCAGGAGGGTGAGGAGGGGCTCGTGGGGAGCCTGAACTACGCCACTGCGCTGTTCGAACGGGAGACGGTGGAGCGTTACCGTGGCTACTGGCTGCGTGTGCTGGAGGGCATGGTGGCCGACGATCGGCAGCCGATCGGCGCGATTGCTGTGCTGTCGCCCGCGGAATGGCAGCGGGTGGTGGTCGAGTGGAACGACACGGAGCGCGCGCTGCCGCTGGAGCGGTGCGTGCACGAGCTGTTCGAGGCGCAGGTGGCGCGGGCCCCCGAGGCGGTCGCGGTCGACGACGGGACGGAGCGTGTGAGCTATGGCGAGCTGAACCGGCGAGCGAACCGGCTGGCGCGCCACCTGCGGGAGGTGGGCGTCACGGCGGACGCGCGGGTGGGCGTGTGCGCCGAGCGGGGAGCGCCGATGCTCGTCGCGCTGCTGGCCACGCTGAAGGCGGGCGGAGCGTACGTGCCGCTCGACCCTGCCTACCCCGGCGAGCGGTTGGCCCACATCATCGAGGACAGCGCGCCAATCGCGGTGCTGACGGCGGGGGGTGCAGGGCGCGACGTGGCGTGCCGTCACGTGCCAGGGACGGTCGCGATGTTCGATGTCGAGCTGGACGCGGGTCAGTGGGCCTCGCGCCGCGATGACGACCTCGACGCGCGGGCGGTCGGCGTCGGCGCGGAGCACCTGGCCTACGTGATCTACACGTCGGGCTCGAGCGGTCAGCCCAAGGGCGTGATGATCGAGCACCGCAACCTCGTGAACTACACGCTTGCGGCGATCGAGTGGTTCGGGCTGGGACCCGCAGATACGGTGCTGCAGCAGAACTCGCTGAACTTCGACCTTTCGCTGGAGGAGATCATGCCAGCGCTGCTGGCGGGAGCACGGCTGTTGCCGAAGGCGCGCCCGTTCGGGGCCGGGGGCGAAGGCGAGCGCGCGAGCGTGGTGCACCTGACGGCGGCGCACTGGCACAGCCTTGTCGGCGAGTGGAGCCGCCCGGGGGCGGGCGCGCCGCCGCTGGACGGCGTGCGCATGATGAACGTGACGGGAGACGCGCTGTCGCCGCACGCGCTGGCGCGCTGGGAGGCGCTGGGCGCGGAGACGCGGCTGATCAACACGTACGGGCCGACGGAGGTCGCGATATCGTGCAGCGCGGCCTACGTTCGCCACGAGGCAGGCGCGGCGCGCGTGAGCATCGGCAAGCCGTTCGCGAACACGCGGATGTACGTGCTGGACCGCCGCGGCGAGCCGGTGCCGGTGGGCGTGGTGGGGGAGCTGTTCATCGCGGGCGCGCAGGTGGGGCGCGGCTATCTGCACCAGCCGCAGCGCAGCGCCGAGCGGTTCGTGGCGGATCGGTTCCACCCCGGCCAGCGCATGTACCGCAGCGGCGACCTGGCGCGCTGGCGGCCGGACGGGGAGCTCGAGTTCATCGGGCGCGAGGATGGGCAGGTGAAGGTCCGCGGCTTCCGCGTGGAGCTCGGCGAGGTCGAGAGCGCGCTGGCGCAGCTGCCTGGGCTCGACGAGGTGGCGGTGCTGGTGCGCGAGGACGTCCCCGGCGACAAGCGCCTGGTCGCGTACTACACCGGCGCGGCCGCGCTCGACGACGACGCGCTGCGACGCCACGCCGCCGAGAAGCTGCCGGCGTACATGCTGCCGGCGGCGTACGTGCGGCTCGCCGCGCTGCCCCTCACGCCCAACGGCAAGCTCGATCGCAAGGCGCTGCCCGCGCCGGAGGCTGCGTCATTCGGGCAGGCGTACGAGGCTCCCCAGGGCGCGATCGAGCAGACGCTCGCCGAGATCTGGGCCGAGCTGCTCGGCGTCGAGCAAGTCGGACGCCACGACAACTTCTTCGCGCTGGGCGGACACTCGCTGATCGCGATCCGGCTGATCGAGCGCATGCGCCGCGCGCGCATGCACGCCGACGTCACCGCGATCTTCCTGACGGCCACGCTGAGCGAGCTGGCGGCGCAGGTGCGCGCCAGCGCTGACGAACCGAACGCTCCCCCGCGCCTGATTGCGTGCCACCCGGGCGGCGTCCGCGAGCCGGACGCGGCGTTCGGGCTCGACGTCGAGGAGATCCGACTGTGAACACACGCGCCCTGCTGCAGCTCCTGGAAGAGAGGCAGATCCAGATCCACGCCGATGGCGGTGAGCTGGTCATTCGCGCGCCGCGCGGCGCGCTCGACCCGGCGCTCGTCGAGTCGCTGCGGAGCGGGAAGGCCGCCCTGCTCGCCGAGCTCAAGCACCGGAACGAGCGGACCACGCCCGTCGCCCGGATCACGCCGGACATGATCCCTCTCGTCAAGCTGCCCCAGGACGCGATCGACGCGGTCGTCGCGAAGGTCGAGGGCGGAGCGGCCAACGTCCAGGATATCTATCCCCTGGGTCCGCTGCAGGAGGGGCTGTTCTTCCACTACCTGCTCCAGGACGGCGGCGACCCGTACCTGCTGTCCACCGTGCTCCGCTTCGACACCCGAGGGCGGCTCGACGGCTTCGTCGCCGCGCTGCAGGAGGTGATCGATCGTCACGATATCTTGCGCACCGGCTTTGTCTGGGAAGGGCTCGACCAGCCGGTCCAGGTCGTGTGGCGGCGGGCGACGCTCTCGGTCCAGCAGGTGGAGCTGGACGCGCAGGGGGACGACGCGGCCGAACGCCTCGAAGCGCTGCACCACCCATCTCGCTATCGCCTGGACGTGGGCCGCGCGCCGCTCCTCACCTGCTACGTGACCCCCGACGACGCGCCGGCCGAGATCGCCGGCGAGGCGGCAGGCGCGCCGCGTGACTCCGCGGGCGGGCCCTGGCTGCTGCACCTGCTCGCCCACCACCTGATCAGCGATCACACGACGCTGGACCTGCTCGTCGAGGAGGCGCGCATGATCGTCCGCGGCGAGCGAGACCGCTTGCCGCAGACGGTGCCATTTCGCAACTTCGTGGCCCAGGCCTGCACGAGCGTGGGCCAGGACGACCACGACGCGTTCTTCCGCAGCCTGCTTGGCGACATCGAGGAGCCGACCGCGCCGTTCGGCGTCGTCGAGGTCCAGGGCGACGGCCGCGGCCACGACGAGGTCCGACAGATGCTCGACCCCGCGCTGTCGACCGCGCTCCGCCGCGCCGCGCGCGCCATGCGGGTCAGCGCGGCAAGCCTCGTCCACCTGGCGTGGGCCCTGGTCCTGGCCCGGACGACCGGGCGGCGCAATGTCGTGTTCGGCACGCTGTTGTTCGGTCGGATGCAGAGCGGCGCGGACGCCGATCGCGCGCTGGGGATGTTCCTCAACACACTGCCGATGCGCATCGACGTCGGCGATGACGGCGTCCGGCGCGCGCTCGAGCGCACGCACGCGACGCTCGTCCAGCTGCTCCGCCACGAGCACGCGTCGCTGGCGCTCGCCCAGCGCGCGAGCGGCGTGCCCGCGAAGACCCCTCTGTTCACCTCGCTGTTGAACTATCGCCACAGCGATCGGGCCGCGGTGGATCGCAGCGGTCAGGCGCGATACCTCGGCGATGGCATCGCGCTGCTCCGCGCCCGCGAGCGCACCAACTACCCCCTGAGCCTCGATGTCGACGACCTGGGCGACGGTTTCCACCTGACCGCGCAGGCCGATACCTCGATCGGCGCAGCACGGCTGTGCGACTACATGGTCTGCGCGCTGACCGGCCTGGTCCAGGCGCTCGAGCGCGATCCGGACCGGCCGGTTCGCGAGCTCGAGGTCCTGCCCGAACCCGAACGTGCGCAGCTCATCGAGACCTGGAGCGCGGGCGGCGAGGCAGCGGCCGACGTGGATGCGTGCGTCCACGAGCGCTTCGAGCAGCAGGCGGCGCTGCGCCCCGACGCGATTGCGCTCGCGTGGGGTGATCGCCGGCTCCGCTACGGCGAGCTCAACGCGCAGGCCAACCGGCTCGCGCATCACCTCCGCGCCATGGGCGTGAGACCCGACGATCGCGTCGCCGTGTACGGTCCGCGCAGCGCCGAGATCATCGTGGCCGTGCTGGCCGTGCTCAAGGCGGGCGGCGCCTACGTCCCGCTGGATCCGAGCTACCCGCTGGAGCGCCTGGGCCAGATGGTCGAGGACTGCGACCCGCGGGTCGTGCTCCACGTCGGACCTCTCCCGGACGCGGTCGCGCGCCACCTGCCTCGTGTCGACCTGCAGGCCGACGCCGCATGGCGGCACGAGAGCGCGCGCAATCCCGATCGCCAGACCATCGGTCTCGGTCCGCAGCACCTCGCGTATGTGCTCTACACCTCGGGCTCCACGGGGCGCCCCAAGGGCGTGATGATCGAGCACCGCGGTGTGGTGAACCAGAACGCCGCGCTGGCCGAGCGGATCGGCCTCGGTCCGGGCGATCGCGTGCTGCAGTTCGCCTCGCTGTCGTTCGACACGTCCGTCGAGGAGCTGTTCGCGACCTGGACGCGCGGCGCCACGCTCGTGGTGCGCACCGACGAGTGGCTGGCCGGTCCGCGTGCATTCTGGGCCCTGTGCGAGGCGCACGGCGTGACGGTCGTGGATCTGCCGACCCAGTTCTGGGCGCAGCTCGCGCTCGATCCCGAGCGAGCGTCGATCCCGGTCTCGGTGCGGCAGGTCATCATCGGCGGCGAAGCCGTGACCGAACGCGCGCTCGCGGCGTGGTTTGCGCGCGACGGGCACCGGCCGCGGCTGCTCAACACCTACGGGCCGACCGAGACGACGATCAGCGCGACGATGCACGACGTCGAGGGCCGCGCGGACCAGTGGCGGATCATCGGTCGCCCGAGCGCCGGCGTCCGCGTCTACCTCGTGGATCGCGCGTTGCGGCCGGTGCCCGCTGGCGTGGCGGGCGAGATCGTGATCGGGGGCGTGCAGGTCGGACGCGGCTACCTGAACCAGCCCGCGCTGACGGCAGAGCGGTTCTTCGACACGCCCGGCGCGCTGGGCGCGTCGGGCGGGCGGCTGTACCGCACCGGCGACGTCGGTTGCTGGCGACCGGACGGCACCATCGAGTACCTCGGGCGCGACGACCACCAGGTGAAGATCCGCGGCTTCCGCATCGAGCTCGGCGAGATCGAGGCCGCGCTCGCGAAGGTCACGGGCGTCACGGACGTCGTGGTGGTGGCCCGCGCGACCGAGCTCGACGGGCACGGCGACCTGAAGCTGGTGGCGTACTTCGTCGGCGACGCGGCCCCGGACGCCGAGACGCTGAGGCAGCACGTGGCGCAACACCTGCCCGCTTACATGGTCCCCTCCGCGTACGTTCGCCTCGCGGCGCTGCCGCTGTCTCCGACAGGCAAGCTCGATCGCCGAGCGCTGCCCGCGCCGGACGCCGACGCGCACGTCCGGCGGTCGTACGACGCTCCTCGCAGCGGGACCGAGCAGCTGATCGCCACGATCTGGGAGGACCTGCTGCAGGTCGAGCGGGTCGGACGCCACGACGACTTCTTCGCGCTCGGCGGGCATTCGCTCCTCGCGGTGCGGCTGCTCGCGCGGCTACGCCGGACGCTCGACGTCGAGATCTCGCTCGCCGACCTGTTCGCGCACACAGAGCTGTGGCGGCTGGCTGAGCACCTGGCAGGCGCGCGTGCCTCGTCGCTGCCGCCGATCCGGCCGGCAGAGCGCACGGGGCCGTTGCCGCTGTCGCTCGCGCAGCAGCGCCTGTGGTTCCTCACTCGGGTGGAAGGCGCGAGCGCGGCGTACCACCTCACCGCGCTGGGGCGGCTGACCGGCCCGCTCGATCGCCCGGCCCTGATCCGCGCGCTGCGTCGCGTCGTGGAGCGACACGGGGCGCTTCGCACCCGTTTCCAGCTCGTCGACGACCAGCCGGCGCAGATCGTCGAGCCCGGCGCCGAGCTGCCGGTCGCCGAGGACGATCTGCGCGGCGGGTCGGATGCCGCGGCCCGGGCCCTCGAGCTCGTGAAGGCCCACGCCGGCGCGCCGTTCGACCTCGCGCGCGAGATTCCGGTGCGCGCGCTGGTCGTGCGCGTGTCCGAGGACGAGCACCTGCTGCAGCTCGTCATGCACCACATCGCTTCCGACGGCTGGTCGGTGGGTGTGCTGCTCGACGAGCTCGGTCGGCTGTACCCCCTCTACCTCGCGGGCGAATCCGACCCGCTGCCGCCGCTCGCCATCCAGTATGCCGATTACGCCGCCTGGCAGCGCGCCTGGCTCGTCGAGGGCGAGCTCGAGCGCCAGCGTGCGTACTGGCGCCGCACCCTCGGCGGTGCGCCGATCTTGCTCGAGTTGCCCACCACCTGGCCGCGGCCCTCGGAACAGGCTCACGCCGGGGACGAGGTCGGCGTGAGCCTCGATGCCGCGCTCGTGCAGCGGTTGCGGACGCTGTGCCGGCGGCACGGCGTGACGCCGTACATGGCGGTGCTGGCGAGCTGGGCGGCGACGCTCGGGCGCCTCGCTGCGCAGCACGACGTGGTGATCGGAACCCCGGTGGCAGGGCGCGACCGCGCCGAGATCGAGCCGCTCATCGGTTTCTTCGTCAACACGCTGCCGATCCGCGTCGACCTGCAGGGGGCGCCCACGGTGGCGGAGCTCCTCGCGCGCACCCGCGCGCAGGTGCTCTCGGCGCACGAGCACCAGGATCTGCCGTTCGATCAGATCGTCGAAGCGGTCGCGCCTCCGCGCAGCCTGGCCCACACGCCGCTATTTCAGGTGATGCTCGCCTGGCAGAGCGGGTCAGAGCGCGAGCTTTGCCTGCCCGGCGTCACGGTGACGCCGCTACGGATCGGACAGGCGACCGCCCAGTTCGACCTGACGCTCTCGCTCGAGGACGGCGCGCACGGGATCACCGGAACGCTCAACTACGCGACCGCGCTGTTCGACCGCGCGACCGCGCAGCGCCTCGTCGCGTACTGGGAGACGCTGCTCGAGGCGTTCGTCGCCGACGGCGGCGAGGCGGTGGTCGCCCGACTGCCGATCTTGCCGGAGGCCGAGCGCCGGGACGTTGTGGAGAGGTGGAACCAGACGCGTGCGTCGGCGAGCCGAGGGTGCGTGCACGAGCAGTTCGAGGCGCATGCGCGGCGGAGTCCCGAAGCGATCGCGCTGGTGCACGGAGCTGAGCGGGTGAGCTACGGCGCGCTGAACGCGGCGGCGAACCGTCTGGCGCATCACCTGCGCGGGATGGGGGTTGGGCCGGAGCAGCGTGTGGCGATCTGCCTGGAGCGCGGGGTGGCGCTGGTGACGGCGATCCTCGCGGTGCTCAAGGCGGGCGGCGCGTACGTGCCGCTCGATCCTGCCTACGCGTCGGAGCGGCTCGTGGCGACGCTCGCCGACAGCGACCCTTCGGTGGTGCTCGTGGACGCGACGGGGCGCGGTGCGCTGGGTGAGCCCGTGTCGCGGTCGGCGCGTTGGGTCGATGTCGAGCGAGACGCGGCGCAGTGGGCGGAGGCGGACGAGCGCGATCCCGGGGTGGAGGTTTTGCCGGGCCACCTTGCGTACGTGATCTACACGTCGGGGTCGACGGGGCGGCCCAAGGGGGTGATGGTCGAGCACGCGCAGGTGTCGCGGCTGTTCGCGAGCACCGAGGGGTGGTTCGGGTTCGACGAGCGAGACGTGTGGAGCCTGTTCCACTCGATCGGGTTCGACTTTTCGGTGTGGGAGCTGTGGGGCGCGCTCTCGTACGGCGGGCGGCTGGTGATCGTGCCGCTGACGACCGCGCGCTCGCCGGTCGAGTTTTATGAATTGTTGTGCGCCGAAGGGGTGACGGTCCTGAACCAGACGCCGAGCGCCTTTCAGCAGCTGATGGCGGCGCAGGCGCAGACGACGAGTGGGCACCAGCTGCGGTGGGTGATCTTCGGGGGGGAGGCGCTGGAGCTGCGGACGCTCAAGCCGTGGTACGAGCGCAACGACGAGCGAGCGACGAGGCTTGTGAACATGTACGGCATCACCGAGACGACGGTGCACGTGACCTACCGTGCGCTCGCGGCTCGGGACGCGGACCGGCCTGGGCCGAGCCCGATCGGGGTGAAGATTCCTGACCTGCGGCTGTACGTGCTGGACGAGCAGAGGCAGCCGGTGGCGGTGGGGGTGACGGGCGAGCTGTACGTCGGGGGCGCGGGCGTGGCGCGCGGCTACCTCGGGCAGCCGGAGCTCACGGCGGAGCGCTTCGTGGACGACCCGTTCACGGGAACGGGGCGCCTGTACCGGACGGGCGATCTGGGTCGCTGGCTGCCCGACGGGAGCATCGAATACCTGGGCCGCAACGACTTCCAGGTGAAGATTCGCGGCTTCCGGATCGAGCTTGGGGAGATCGAGGCGCGGCTGGCGGGTGCGCCCGGCGTCGCGGAGGTGGTGGTCGCCGCGCAGCCGGTGGGCGAGGGCGCGCCGGGAGAGCGGCGGCTCGTCGCGTACTACACGGGCGAGCACGCGCCGGATGCGCGCGCGCTGCGTGAGCACGCCGCGCGGGGCCTACCCGAATACATGCTGCCAGCCGCCTACGTGCGGCTCCCGGCGCTGCCGCTCACCCCCAACGGCAAGCTCGACCGCAAGGCGCTGCCGGCGCCTCAGGGCGAGGCTTTCGCGCGTCGCTCCTACGAACCTCCGCAGGGCCCCATCGAAGAACGCCTCGCGGCGCTGTGGGCGAGGCTCCTCAAGCAGGAGCGCGTCGGGCGACACGACAACTTCTTCGCGCTCGGCGGTCACTCGCTGCTGGCGGTCAGCTTGCTCGAGCGCATGCGGCGCGAGGGGCTGCACGGCGACGTGCGCGCGGTGTTCAAGGCGCAGACCCTGGCGGAGCTCGCGGCGCAGGTTCGCAACGAAGATCCGGAGCTGCCTGTGCCTCCGAACCTGATCCCGGCGCAAGCCGATCGGATCACGCCGGAGATGCTCACGCTCGTCAGCCTCGACCAGGACGCGATCGACGCGATCGTCGCGTCGGTCGACGGCGGCGCGGCCAACGTGCAGGACATCTACCCGCTCGCGCCGATGCAGGAGGGGATGCTGTTCCACCACCGGCTCGATGCGCCCTCCGAGACCGATCCCTACATGGAGTCGTACACCCTGGCCTTCCGGTCGCGGGGCCGGCTCGAACGCTTCCTGGCGGCGCTCCAGCACATCGTCGACCGCCACGACATCCTGCGCACCGGGTTCTGGTGGGACGGCCTCGAGCAGCCGGTCCAGGTGGTGCGCCGGCGCGCGGTCGTCCCCGTCTCGTGGCTCGACCCCGAGGATCTGGGCGCCGTCGACGGCGACGTCGTGCGGGCGCTCGAGGGGCGGTTCGATCCGCGGCGGCTCCGCATCGATATCCAGCGGCCGCCGCTGCTCGCCTGCCACGTGGTCGAGGACCGCGCGCAGCAGCGCTGGGTGCTGTGCGTCCTCATGCACCACCTCGTCATCGACAACACGACGCTGAAGCTGCTGGCCGCCGAGGAGCGGGCCATCGAGCTCGGCCGTCTCGACGAGCTGCCGCGGCCCGCGCCGTACCGCGAGTTCGTGGCGCGCGCCCGGCAGGCGATCCGCCTCGGCAAGCACGCCGCGTTCTTCCGCGAGCTGCTCGGAGACATCGACGAGCCGACCGCGCCCTTCGGCCTCGTCGACGTCCGCGGCGACGGGCGTGGCATCGCGGAGGCGGAGAGCAGGCTGCCCGCCGAGCTGTCGCGCGCCATCCGGCGCTGCACCGCGCGGCTCGGGGTGAGCCCGGCGAGCTTCATGCACCAGGCCTTTGGCCTCGTGCTCGCCCGGGTGACCGGCCGGCGCGACGTGGTGTTCGGGACCGTGGTGTTCGGTCGCATGCATGCCGGCGCCCAGGCCGACCGGGTGATGGGGATGTTCATCAACACGCTGCCGATGCGGATCCGCGTCGACGAGCGCGGCGTCGAAGACAGCCTCCGACGCACCCACGACCTCGTGGTCGAGCTGCTGCGCTACGAGCACACGCCGCTCGGGCTCGCGCAGCGCGAGAGCCGCGTGCCGGCGCAGACTCCGCTCTTCTCTGCCCTGCTCAACTACCGGCAAGGCGCCCTCGTCGCGCAGGAAGAGCTCGACGACGCGAGCGCGCCTCCGGATCTCGGTCGCGACGACGAGATCGATTTTCTCGGTGGCAACGAGCGCACCAACTACCCGCTGGTCCTGTCGATCGACGACCTGGGTGACGGCTTCTCGGTCACCGCACAGGTGAGCAGCGACATCGGACCTGCGCGCGTGTGGGACTTCATGCACGAGGCCCTCGCGGGCCTGGTCCGCGCGCTGGACGAGGATCCACGGGCGCCCACGTGCGGCATCGACGTGCTGCCCGCGGCGGAGCGCGAGCGCGTGGTCGTGGAGTGGAACGACACGGCGCGGGCCTACCCGCTCGAGTCCTGCGTGCACGAGCTGTTCGAGGCGCAGGTCGCGCGCTCTCCGGCGGCGATCGCGGTGGCGCAGGGCGACGAGGCGGTCTCGTATGCAGCGCTCGACGCGCGGGCCAACCGGCTGGCCTGGCACCTGCGGCAGCTGGGCGTGCGTTCCGGGGCCCGCGTCGCGCTGTGCTTCGAACGCAGCCCCGCGCTGATCACGGCGATGCTGGCCACGGCCAAGGCCGGCGGCGCCTATGTGCCGCTCGATCCTGCGTATCCCGCCGAGCGGCTCGAGACCTTGCTGCGGAGCTCGGCTCCGGCCGCCGTGCTGACCGACGCCCATGCCCGGCTCGCGATCGGCGCGACCGCACAGCGCGCAGGCGTGCGGGTGCTCGATCTCGACCGCGATGTCGAGCTCGACGCAAGCGCGCGGCGGGGAGACGACAGGGACGACACCGCTGTCGCGCCGCCGACGTCGAGCGACCTCGCCTATGTCATCTACACCTCGGGATCGACCGGCGAACCCAAGGGGGTGATGGTCGAGCACCGCAGCCTGACCAACCTGGTCGCCTGGCATACCGAGGCGTTCGGGCTTGCGCCGGGCCATCGCAGCTCGAGCACGGCGGGCGTTGGCTTCGACGCGATGACCTGGGAGGTCTGGCCACCGCTGTGCAGCGGCGGCACCTTGCTGCTGCCGCCACGGGACGTGGCGGGCGATCCGGAACGGCTCCTCGATTGGTGGCGCGCCCAGGCGCTGGACGTGAGCTTCCTTGTCACGCCGCTCGCGGAGCTGGCCCACGCCGGCGGAGCGGGCAACCCGCGCCTGCAAACGTTGCTGATCGGCGGCGATCGGCTGCGCCGCTGGCCGCAGGGTCTGCCGGCCGGTCAGGCCCTGATCAACAACTACGGGCCGACGGAGACCTGCGTGGTCGCGACCTCCGGTCGGCTGCACGAAGGCGACTCCGTCCTGCACATCGGCCGACCGATCGCGAACGCGCGGGTGTACGTGGTGGACGCGTTGTTTCGGCCCTCGCCGGTCGGTGTGACCGGTGAGATCGTGATTGGCGGCGCGGGTGTGGGGCGCGGGTACCTGGGGGAGCCTGGTCTGACGGCGGAGCGGTTCGTGGACGATCCGTTCGTGTCCGGAGGACGAGTGTACCGGACAGGGGACCTCGGTCGGTGGCGGGCCGACGGGACGATCGAGTACGTGGGCCGCAACGACTTCCAGGTGAAGCTTCGAGGCTACCGTATCGAGCTTGGGGAGATCGAGGCGCGGCTCGGGGAGGTGAGGGGAGTCGAAGAGGTGGTGGTGGTGGCGCGTCGGGAGGGCGGTGACGGGAGCGATGCGCGGTTGGTGGCGTACTACACGGGCGAGGGGAATCTAGGGGACGCGCTGCGCGCGCACGCGTCGCGGACCCTCCCGTCGTACATGGTGCCGACGGCGTACGTGGTGCTCGATGCGCTGCCGCTGACGGCGCACGGCAAGCTCGACCGGGGTGCGCTGCCTGCGCCTGAGGCGTCGGAGGCAAGAGCAGGCGAAGCGCCGCGGAATCAGGTTGAAGAGATCCTCGCCGGGCTGTGGAGCGAGCTTCTGGGGCGCGAGCAGGTGAGCCGTAGCGACCACTTCTTCGAGCTTGGTGGGCACTCGTTGCTGGCGATGCAGCTTGTGTCGCGGGTGCGTCGGTTGCTGGGTGTCGAGCTTGCGTTGTCCGAGGTGTTCGCGCACCCCGAGCTTCACCGGCTGGCGGGGCGTGTGCGGGTGGCGGAGCGGACGGAGCTGCCGGAGATAGCGGTGGGTGAGCGGCGCGGACCGGAGCCTGTGTCGCTGACGCAGCAGCGGCTCTGGTTTTTGACGCGGCTGGAGGGCGCGAGCGCGGCCTATCACATCCGGGGTGCGTTTCTGCTGCGCGGTGTGCTGGACCGGGGCGCGCTGGTGGGGGCGCTGAGGCGAATCGTGGAGCGTCACGAGTCGCTGCGCACGCGCTTCGGGGTGCGGGACGGCGTGCCGGTGCAGGAGGTGCAGGCGACGGCGGCGCTCCAGCTGCGCGAGGAGGATGTGCGGGGCTCGGCCGATGCGGCGGCAGCGGCGCGCGCGCTGGGCGATGCGCATGCGGCGACGACGTTCGAGCTGAGCGAGGACCTGCCGCTGCGGGTGCTGGTGGTGCGCACGGGGGAAGACGAGCACGTGCTCGAGGTGGTGATGCACCACATCGCGTCGGACGGCTGGTCGGTGGGTGTCTTTTTGCGCGAGCTGAGCGCGCTGTACGCGGCGTATGCGTCGGGTCGAGCCGATCCGCTGCCGGCACCGACGGTGCAGTACGCGGACTGGGCAGCGTGGCAGCGGAGCACGCTTGCGAGCGGGCAGCTTGCGCGGCAGAGCGAGTTCTGGCGGAGCAACCTTTGCGGAGCGCCGAGCCTGTTGAGCTTGCCGTGGGACCGACCGCGCCCTGCGCAGCAGGACCCTGCGGGCGCGAGCATCGACGTCGAGGTGGGCGCGGAGCTGACGCGCGGGCTGCGCGCGCTGAGCCGTCGTCACGGGGTGACGATGTACATGACGCTGCTCGCGAGCTGGGGTGCGGTGCTCTCTCGGCTGAGCGGGCAAGAAGAGGTGGTGATCGGAAGTCCCGTGGCCGGTCGTGGGCGGGCGGAGATCGAGTCGTTGATCGGGTTCTTCGTGAACACGCTGGCGCTGCGCATCGACCTGCAGGGAGAGCCGACGGTGAGCGAGGCGCTGGCGCGTACGCGTGCGCAGGTGCTTGCGGCGCAGGAGCACCAGGACCTGCCGTTCGACCAGGTGGTGGAGGTGGTGGCGCCGCCGCGCAGCCTGTCGCACACGCCGCTGTACCAGGTGATGCTCGACTGGCACGGCACGCGGGATACGCCGGTGACGCTGCCTGGCTTGGACGTGACGACGCTCCCGACGGAGCTGGACACGGCGCAGTGCGACCTGACGCTCGCGCTGCAGGAGGGTGAGGAGGGGCTCGTGGGGAGCCTGAACTACGCCACTGCGCTGTTCGAACGGGAGACGGTGGAGCGTTACCGTGGCTACTGGCTGCGTGTGCTGGAGGGCATGGTGGCCGACGATCGGCAGCCGATCGGCGCGATTGCTGTGCTGTCGCCCGCGGAATGGCAGCGGGTGGTGGTCGAGTGGAACGACACGGAGCGCGCGCTGCCGCTGGAGCGGTGCGTGCACGAGCTGTTCGAGGCGCAGGTGGCGCGGGCCCCCGAGGCGGTCGCGGTCGACGACGGGACGGAGCGTGTGAGCTATGGCGAGCTGAACCGGCGAGCGAACCGGCTGGCGCGCCACCTGCGGGAGGTGGGCGTCACGGCGGACGCGCGGGTGGGCGTGTGCGCCGAGCGGGGAGCGCCGATGCTCGTCGCGCTGCTGGCCACGCTGAAGGCGGGCGGAGCGTACGTGCCGCTCGACCCTGCCTACCCCGGCGAGCGGTTGGCCCACATCATCGAGGACAGCGCGCCAATCGCGGTGCTGACGGCGGGGGGTGCAGGGCGCGACGTGGCGTGCCGTCACGTGCCAGGGACGGTCGCGATGTTCGATGTCGAGCTGGACGCGGGTCAGTGGGCCTCGCGCCGCGATGACGACCTCGACGCGCGGGCGGTCGGCGTCGGCGCGGAGCACCTGGCCTACGTGATCTACACGTCGGGCTCGAGCGGTCAGCCCAAGGGCGTGATGATCGAGCACCGCAACCTCGTGAACTACACGCTTGCGGCGATCGAGTGGTTCGGGCTGGGACCCGCAGATACGGTGCTGCAGCAGAACTCGCTGAACTTCGACCTTTCGCTGGAGGAGATCATGCCAGCGCTGCTGGCGGGAGCACGGCTGTTGCCGAAGGCGCGCCCGTTCGGGGCCGGGGGCGAAGGCGAGCGCGCGAGCGTGGTGCACCTGACGGCGGCGCACTGGCACAGCCTTGTCGGCGAGTGGAGCCGCCCGGGGGCGGGCGCGCCGCCGCTGGACGGCGTGCGCATGATGAACGTGACGGGAGACGCGCTGTCGCCGCACGCGCTGGCGCGCTGGGAGGCGCTGGGCGCGGAGACGCGGCTGATCAACACGTACGGGCCGACGGAGGTCGCGATATCGTGCAGCGCGGCCTACGTTCGCCACGAGGCAGGCGCGGCGCGCGTGAGCATCGGCAAGCCGTTCGCGAACACGCGGATGTACGTGCTGGACCGCCGCGGCGAGCCGGTGCCGGTGGGCGTGGTGGGGGAGCTGTTCATCGCGGGCGCGCAGGTGGGGCGCGGCTATCTGCACCAGCCGCAGCGCAGCGCCGAACGGTTCGTGGCGGACCGGTTCCATCCCGGTGAGCGCATGTACCGCAGCGGCGACCTGGCGCGCTGGCGGCCGGACGGGGAGCTCGAGTTCATCGGGCGCGAGGATGGGCAGGTGAAGGTCCGCGGCTTCCGCGTGGAGCTCGGCGAGGTCGAGAGCGCGCTGGCGCAGCTGCCTGGGCTCGACGAGGTGGCGGTGCTGGTGCGCGAGGACGTCCCCGGCGACAAGCGCCTGGTCGCGTACTACACCGGCGCGGCCGCGCTCGACGACGACGCGCTGCGACGCCACGCCGCCGAGAAGCTGCCGGCGTACATGCTGCCGGCGGCGTACGTGCGGCTCGCCGCGCTGCCCCTCACGCCCAACGGCAAGCTCGATCGCAAGGCGCTGCCCGCGCCGGACGACTCGGCCGCGTCGAGCCAGCCGTTCGAAGCGCCGTGCGGCGAGGTCGAGGAGCGGCTGGCCCGGATATGGTCCGAGCTCCTCGATCTGCCGCGCGTCGGACGCCATGACGACTTCTTTGCGCTCGGCGGCCACTCGCTCCTCGCCGTCCGCCTCATCGAGCGGATGCGCCACGAGGACCTCCACGCCGACGTCGCCTCCATCTTTACCGCCGTCAGCCTTGCCGAGCTGGCGAGAGCCACCACGCGCCTGAAGGAGATTCTGCTGTGACGACGCTGAACCAGCTCTTGACCACGCTCGAGACCAAGGGCCTCACGCTGACGCTCGTCGGCGACGG
The DNA here is from genome assembly GCF_000418325.1 of Sorangium cellulosum So0157-2. GTDB lineage: Bacteria > Myxococcota_A > Polyangia > Polyangiales > Polyangiaceae > Sorangium > Sorangium cellulosum_D. Next base: position 7,178,087 of record NC_021658.1, on the reverse strand, counting down.
GCTATCGTTGCGAGGCAACGAGTCGGCGCTCGCCGATCGCGAGCTTGTCGCATCGGTGCGCGAGCACAAGCAGGCCCTGGTCGAGCTCCTCCGAGCCGGTCACACGATCGGCGCCCGCGCGCGCGCCGCCGTGCCACCCAACCTGATCCCCGACGCCGCCGAGCGGATCACCCCCGAGATGCTCACGCTGGTGAGCCTGGACCAGCCTGCGATTGACGAGATCGTCTCGCGCGTGCCGGGTGGCGCCCGCAACGTGCAGGACATCTACCCGCTCACGCCCCTCCAGGAGGGCATGCTGTTCCACCACCTGTGGAGCCCCGATGGCGACGCCTACACCGAGGGCTACGTCATCGCCTTCCCGTCGCGGGCGCGCATGGATCGCTTCACCGACGCGCTCGAGCAGGTGGTCGCGCGCCACGACGTCCTCCGCACCAGCATCGCGTGGGATGGGCTCGAGTCGCCAGTCCAGGTGGTGCAGCGGCGCGCTGCGCTCCCCGTCGAGATCCTCGAGGTCGACCCGGCCTGCAGCGACGTCGCCCGGGAGCTCGAGCTGCGCTGCGGCGCCCAGCATCTCCGGCTGGACCTCGGACGCGCGCCGCTGCTGCGCTGCTACGCCGCGCACGACGTGTCCACGGGCCGCTGGCTGCTGAGCGTCGTCTTCCATCACATTGCGATCGACCACCTCGCGCTGGAGCTGCTCGTCGCGGAGACCTGGGCCATCGAGCAGGGCCGTGGCGCCGAGCTGCCGCCGCCGGCGCCGTTCCGCGCGTTCGTCGCGGAAGCTCGGCTCGGCGTGAGCGAGCAGGAGCATGCGGCGTTCTTCACGAAGCTGCTCGGCGACATCGACGAGACCACCGCGCCGTTCGGCCTGCTCGACGAGAAGGGCGACGGCAGCGCCGTGGCGGAGGCGACCGTCCAGCTGCCGCGCGCGCTGGCCAGCGCGATTCGCGCGTCGGCGCGCCGCCTCGGCGTGAGCCCGGCGAGCCTCGTCCACCTGGCCTGGGCCCTGGTCGCGGCGCGGACGACCGGCCGCAAGGACGTGGTGTTCGGCACCGTGTTGTTCGGTCGCATGCAGGCGGGCGTCGATGCAGGCCGCATGCTCGGCCTGCTCATGAACACGCTGCCGCTGCGGGTCAGCGTCGGCGACGAGGATGCCGTGCAGGCGGCGAAGACCGTCCATGCCCTGCTGGTGGACCTCATGCGCCACGAGCACGCGCCGCTGTCGCTCGCGATGCGCTCGAGCGGGGTCGCGGCGCCGGCTCCCCTGTTCACGTCGCTGCTCAACTATCGCTACAACGTCGAGGCCAAGAACAGCGGCGATCGCAGCGACGGCGTCGAGGTCCTCGCCAGCCATGAGCGCACCAACTACCCGTTGACGCTGTCGGTCGACGACCTGGGCCACGACTTCGCGCTGACCGCGCTGGTCAGCAAGCGCGTTCAGCCCGAACGGGTGTGCGCGTTCATGCAGACCGCGCTGGAGCGCCTGGTGGACGCCCTCGAACACCGTACGCCGCTCCGCCTCGTCGACGTGCTGCCGGAGGCCGAGCGCCGGGACGTTGTGGAGAGGTGGAACCAGACGCGTGCGTCGGCGAGCCGAGGGTGCGTGCACGAGCAGTTCGAGGCGCATGCGGGGCGGAGTCCCGAAGCGATCGCGCTGGTGCACGGAGCTGAGCGGGTGAGCTACGGCGCGCTGAACGCGGCGGCGAACCGTCTGGCGCATCACCTGCGCGGGATGGGGGTTGGGCCGGAGCAGCGTGTGGCGATCTGCCTGGAGCGCGGGGTGGCGCTGGTGACGGCGATCCTCGCGGTGCTCAAGGCGGGCGGCGCGTACGTGCCGCTCGATCCTGCCTACGCGTCGGAGCGGCTCGTGGCGACGCTCGCCGACAGCGACCCTTCGGTGGTGCTCGTGGACGCGACGGGGCGCGGTGCGCTGGGTGAGCCCGTGTCGCGGTCGGCGCGTTGGGTCGATGTCGAGCGAGACGCGGCGCAGTGGGCGGAGGCGGACGAGCGCGATCCCGGGGTGGAGGTTTTGCCGGGCCACCTTGCGTACGTGATCTACACGTCGGGGTCGACGGGGCGGCCCAAGGGGGTGATGGTCGAGCACGCGCAGGTGTCGCGGCTGTTCGCGAGCACCGAGGGGTGGTTCGGGTTCGACGAGCGAGACGTGTGGAGCCTGTTCCACTCGATCGGGTTCGACTTTTCGGTGTGGGAGCTGTGGGGCGCGCTCTCGTACGGCGGGCGGCTGGTGATCGTGCCGCTGACGACCGCGCGCTCGCCGGTCGAGTTTTATGAATTGTTGTGCGCCGAAGGGGTGACGGTCCTGAACCAGACGCCGAGCGCCTTTCAGCAGCTGATGGCGGCGCAGGCGCAGACGACGAGTGGGCACCAGCTGCGGTGGGTGATCTTCGGGGGGGAGGCGCTGGAGCTGCGGACGCTCAAGCCGTGGTACGAGCGCAACGACGAGCGAGCGACGAGGCTTGTGAACATGTACGGCATCACCGAGACGACGGTGCACGTGACCTACCGTGCGCTCGCGGCTCGGGACGCGGACCGGCCTGGGCCGAGCCCGATCGGGGTGAAGATTCCCGACCTGCGGCTGTACGTGCTGGACGAGCAGAGGCAGCCGGTGGCGGTGGGGGTGACGGGCGAGCTGTACGTCGGGGGCGCGGGCGTGGCGCGCGGCTACCTCGGGCAGCCGGAGCTCACGGCGGAGCGCTTCGTGGACGACCCGTTCACGGGAACGGGGCGCCTGTACCGGACGGGCGATCTGGGTCGCTGGCTGCCCGACGGGAGCATCGAATACCTGGGGCGCAACGACTTCCAGGTGAAGATTCGCGGCTTCCGCATCGAGCTTGGGGAGATCGAGGCGCGGCTGGCGGGTGCGCCCGGCGTCGCGGAGGTGGTGGTCGCCGCGCTGCCGGTGGGCGAGGGCGCGCCGGGAGAGCGGCGGCTGGTCGCGTACTACACGGGCGAGCACGCGCCGGATGCGCGCGCGCTGCGTGAGCACGCCGCGCGGGGCCTACCCGAGTACATGCTGCCCGCCGCCTACGTGCGGCTCCCGGCGCTGCCGCTCACCCCCAACGGCAAGCTCGACCGCAAGGCGCTGCCGGCGCCGGACGTCGAGGACTTCGGGCGTCAGGGCTACGAGCCGCCGACGGGGCGCGTCGAGCAGGCGCTCGCCGGGATCTGGGCCGAGCTGCTGCAGGTCGAGCGCGTGGGCCGGCGTGACAGCTTCTTCGCGCTCGGCGGTCACTCGCTCGCGGCAGTGCGGCTGGTCTCTCGCGTCCGCAAGGCCTTGGGTGTCGAGCTCGCGCTGAGCGACGTGTTCTTGCGCCCGGAGCTCGCCGCGCTCGCCGAGGCCGTCAGCCGCGCCGCGCGCGCGGCCCAGCACGCGATCCCCGTCGCGCAGCGCAGCGGGCCGCAGCCGCTGTCGCTGGCCCAGCGGCGACTCTGGTTCTTGAGCCAGATGAGCGGCGCGAGCGAGGCCTATCACATCAGCGGCGTCGTCGGGCTCAGCGGTGTGCTCGCCCGCGACGTCCTCCGCCGCGCGCTCCAGCGCATCGTCGAGCGCCACGAGGCCCTGCGCACCTGCTTCCAGGAGCTCGACGGCGAGCCGGTGCAAATCGTCCAGGATGCCGGGCTGGTCCTCGACGAGCGAGACCTTCGCGGCGAAGCGGACCCCGAGGCCGCCACGCGCCGGTTGATCGAGTCGAACATGGCCCGCGCGTTCGATCTCACCCGCGAAATCCCGCTGCGTGTGCTGCTCGTGCAGCGAGCCGAGCGCGAGCACGTGTTGCACGTGGTCATGCACCACATCGCCTCCGACGGCTGGTCGATCGGCGTGTTCGTGGACGAGCTGAGCCGGCTCTATCGCGCGTTCCTCGCCGGGCAACCCGACCCGCTGCCTCCGCTCGCGATCCAGTACGCCGACTACGCGGCCTGGCAGCGACGCTGGCTCGGCCACGGCGAGCTCGAGGCGCAGGCCGCGTACTGGCGCGAGAGCCTGCAGGGCGCGCCGGTCCTCCTGGAGCTGCCCATCGACCGGCAGCGCCCCGCGCGGCAGGATCACGCAGGCGCCGCGGTCGACCTCGCGCTCGACGCCGCGCTGACGGCGCGGGTCCAGGCGGCGGCGCAGCGCCACGGCGTGACGCCCTACGTGCTGCTGCTCTCCAGCTGGGCGGCGCTGCTGGGCCGGCTGTCCGGCCAGACCGACGTCGTGATCGGCAGCCCGGTCGCGGGCCGCAATCGGACCGAGGTCGAGCCTTTGATCGGCTTCTTCGTCAACACCCTCCCCCTGCGCATCGACCTGAACGGCGGACCCACGGTACGGGAGCTCGTGGCGCGCACCCGCGATCGGGTGCTGGCTGGGCAGGCTCACCAGGACCTGCCTTTCGACCAGATCGTCGAGGCCGTGAACCCGCCGCGCAGCCTCGCGCACCCGCCGCTCTTTCAGGTGATGTTCGCCTGGCAGAACACCGCCGACGCGACGCTCGAGATGCCGGGCCTCGAGCTCTCGGAGCTGCGCGTGGCGCAGCCGACCGCTCAGCTCGACCTGACGCTGACGCTGCACGAGGGCCCCGCGGGCATCACCGGTGATCTGAGCTATGCGACGGCGCTCTTCGACCACGACACCGCAGAGCGCATCCGCGGCCAGTGGCTCACGCTGCTCGCGGCCATGCTCGCCGATGAAGAGCGGCCGGTCGCCACACTGCCGCTCCTGTCCGAGCGCGAGCGCCACGCGTTGCTCGTCGACTGGAACACGATGGCCGAGGTGCCGGCGCTGGACTGTCTCCACCAGCGATTCGAGGCGCAGGTCCGGCAGAGGCCCGACGCCATCGCCCTGACGCACGGCCCGGCGCGACTCACCTATCGCGCGCTGAACGAACGCGCGAACCGGCTCGCCCATCACCTGCGGGCGCTGGGGATCGGGCCGGACCGCCTGGTCGCGATCTGCGTCGATCGCGGCCTCGACATGGTCACCGCCCTCCTCGCCACGCTCAAGGCCGGCGGCGCCTACGTGCCGCTCGATCCGGCGTACGCGTCCGAGCGGCTCGGCGCCACGCTCGCCGACTGCGCGCCAGCCGTGCTGCTGATCGACGCGGTGGGGCGCGAGGCGCTGGGGGCGTTCACGCCGGGCCCCACGCGCGTGATCGACCTCGACCGTGACGCCGCGGCCTGGGCCGACGCGCCCGACAGCGACCTCGAACCCGGCTCCACCGGCGTGGCGCCGAACCACCTCGCGTACGTCATCTACACGTCGGGATCGACCGGAAGGCCCAAGGGCGTCATGGTCGAGCACGCCCATGTCGTGCGTCTGTTCGACGCCACCGAGGCGTGGTTTCACTTCGATGACCACGACGTGTGGACGCTGTTCCACTCGTTCTCGTTCGACTTCTCGGTGTGGGAGATCTGGGGCGCGCTCCTGTACGGCGGCCGGCTGGTCATCGTGCCGGCGGCGGTTGCCCGCTCGCCCCGCCACATGGTCGAGCTGATCTGCGACGAGGGCGTGACCGTGCTCAACCAGACGCCGAGCGCCTTCCAGCAGCTCATGGCGGCCGAGGCGGAGTGCGGGCGCGCGAACCGGCTGCGCACCATCATCTTCGGCGGCGAGGCGCTCGAGCTGCACACGCTGCGGCCGTGGTATGCGCGCCACGAGCGCGGCCCGCGGCTCGTCAACATGTACGGGATCACGGAGACCACCGTGCACGTGACGTACCGCCCGCTCGAGGCCGAGGACGCGCTTCGGCAGGGACCGAGCCCGATCGGCGTGCGCATCCCCGATCTGCAGCTGCACATCCTCGACGGACATCGCCAGCCGGTGCCGGTCGGCGTGACCGGCGAGCTCTACGTCGGCGGCGCCGGCGTGGCGCGCGGCTACCTGGGCCAGCCCGAGCTCACCGCCGAGCGTTTCCTCGAAAACCCGTTCCCCGGCGGCGGCCGGCTGTACCGCACCGGCGACCTGGCGCGCCGGCTGCCCGACGGCAGCGTCGAGTACCTGGGCCGCAACGACTTCCAGGTCAAGATCCGCGGCTTCCGCGTCGAGCTCGGCGAAATCGAGGCGTGCCTGTCGCGCGCCCCGGGCGTGCGCGACGTGGTCGTCGTCGCGCGCGAGGACGAGCCGGGCGACAAGCGCCTCGTCGCGTATTTCACGGCCAGCGGCGGACCCGCGCCGGACGCCGAGCTGCTCCGGCGGCACGCCGCGCAGTCGCTGCCGCCGTACATGATCCCGGCCGCCTATCTTCACCTGGAGGCGCTGCCGCTCACGGGCAACGGCAAGCTCGATCGCAAGGCGCTGCCGGCTCCGGAAGCGGGCTCGTACGTGCGGCGTGCGTACGAGGAGCCGCGCGGTCGGATCGAGGTGCTGCTCGCGGACCTGTGGTCGGAGCTGCTCAAGGTCGAGCGCGTGGGACGCCGTGACGACTTCTTCGCGCTGGGCGGTCACTCGCTGCTCGCCGTACAGCTGGTGTCCAGGGTGCGCCGCGCGCTCGACATCGAGATCTCGCTCGCCGCCGTGTTCGAGCACCCCGAGCTCGCCCGGCTCGCGGAGCGCCTGAGCGAAGCGGCGACCTCGCGGCTGCCCGCGTTCGTGCCGCTGACCTACGACGAGCGCCGAGAGCCCCAGCCGCTCTCGCTGGCGCAGCAGCGGCTGTGGTTCTTGACCCGGCTCGACGGCGCGAGCGACGCCTATCACATCGGCGGCGCGGTACGCCTGCGTGGCGCGCTCGATCGCGAGGTGCTGCGCCGGTCGCTGCAGCGGATCGTCGAGCGCCACGAGGCGCTGCGTACCACGTTCGAGCGGATCGACGGACAGCCGAGGCAGGTGGTGCGACGCGACGCGGCGCTCCCCTGGCAGGAGCGCGAGCTCGCCGCCGAGGCCTACCCCGACCGCGAGGCCGCGGCCCTGGCGATGTGCAGCGCGCACGAGTCCGCGGCGTTCGATCTCGAGCGCGATCTGCCGGTGCGCGCGCTGCTCGTGCGGCTGTCCGCCGACGACCACGTCCTGCATCTGGTGATGCATCACATCGCCGCCGACGGCTGGTCCATGGGGATCCTGCTCGGCGAGCTGACCGCGCTCTATCGCGCCCTGGCTCGCGGCGAGGCCGATCCGCTCCCGCCGCTGGCGATCCAGTACGTCGACCACGCGGTCTGGCAGCGTCGCTGGCTCGCCGCGGGCGAGCTCGAGGCCCAGGCCGAGTTCTGGCGCCGCAACCTGGCCGGCGCGCCGGCGCTGCTCGAGCTGCCGACCGACCAGCCGCGGGTCGAGCGCAGTCACGCGGGCGCAAACGTCGATGTTCAGCTCGGCGCCGCGCTGAGCCATCGACTGTATGCGCTGTGCCGGCGCCACGGCGTGACGCCGTACATGGCGCTGCTCGCCAGCTGGGCCGCGACGCTCGGCCGGCTCGCGAACCAGGAAGACGTGGTGATCGGCAGCCCGGTCGCCGGCCGCAGCCGGACGGAGATCGAGCCGCTGATCGGCTTCTTCGTCAACACGCTCGCCCTGCGCATCGACCTGCGCGGCGAACCGACGGTGGCCCAGCTGCTCGCGCGCACCCGCGCGCAGGTCCTGGCCGCGCAGGACCACCAGGACCTGCCGTTCGACCAGGTGGTCGAGGCGGTCAAGCCGCCGCGCAGCCTCGCGCACTCGCCCGTGTTCCAGGTCATGTTCGACTACCACTCCGCGCAGCCCGGCGGGCTCGAGCTGCCCGGCTTGCAGCTGTCGAGCGTCGAGCGGCCAGCGGCGACGGCCCGGTTCGACCTGTCGCTGACCCTCGAGGAGGGCGACGCCGGGATCACCGGCTCCCTCGTCTACGCGACGGCGCTGTTCGAGCGCGCCACGGTGGAGCGCGTCGTGGCGCACTGGACGACCTTGCTCGAGGCCATGGCGGCTGGCGACGAGCGTCGCGTCGCGGAGCTCCCGGTGCTGAGCGAGGCGCAGCGCCGGCAGATCCTGGTCGAATGGAACGACACCGCCGGGGACTATCCGCGCGCGAAGTGCCTGCACGAGCTGTTCGAGGAGCAAGCGCGGCGCACGCCGGACGCGACGGCGCTCGTCGCGGGCGATCAGTCGCTGAGCTTCGCCGAGCTCGACGCGCGGGCCAGCCGGCTCGCGCGATCGCTGCGCGCGCGGGGCGTCGGTCCCGACGTGCTCGTCGCGGTCTGCGCCGAGCGCGGCATCGCGATGGTGGTCGGCTTCCTCGGGGTGCTCAAGGCCGGCGGCGCGTACATCCCGGTGGATCCGCACCACCCCGTCGCGTGGCTCGCGGAGATGCTCGAGGAGGCCGCGCCGCGCGTGGTGCTGACCGAGGCGGCGTGGCAGGCGCGCTTGCCAGCCGCTCAGGCGGACGTCGTCCTGCTCGCTCCGGGCGGCGAGCCCGTCGAGGATGTCGACCGCTCGGCCGACGCTGGCGAGCTCGACCCGCGCGCCCTCGGGCTGACCCCCCGGCACCTGGCGTACGTCATGTTCACGTCCGGATCGACCGGGCGGCCCAAGGGGGTCATGGTCGAGCACCGCGGGATCGTGAACTACACGGCCCACATGATCCGGCAGCAGGATCTGGCCAGCGGCGACGGCTCCCTCATCCTCACCTCGCTCAGCTTCGACCTCGCGCTCACCGGGCTCTACCCGCCGCTCCTGTGCGGCAAGACCGTGCGCCTCGGCGCGCCGGGCAACGACGTGGAGGCGTGGCGCCGCCAGCTCCTCTCGTGCTCCAACCTCGCGCCGCTCAAGCTGACACCGTCGCACCTGGCGCTGCTGCAGCAGGTGATCCCGCCGGAGGCGCTGGCTGGCCGGATCCGCACGCTCGTGCTGGGCGGCGAGCCGCTGCGCGGCGCAGCGCTGCGCTGGTGGCGCGAGCACGCGCCCGACATGCGAATCTTCAACAACTACGGACCGACGGAGATCTCGGTCGCCTGCACCGCCCAGGAGGTCACCGATCCGCTGTCCGCGTCGGTGCCGCTCGGACGGCCCATCACCAACGCGCGGATCTACATCCTCGATGCCCGCGGCGAGCCCGTACCGGTCGGCGTCGCCGGCGAGCTCCACGTCGGCGGCGTGGGCGTGGCGCGCGGCTACGTCAACCGCCCGGAGCTGACCCGCGAGCGGTTCCTGCCAGATCCGTTCGCCGCCGAGCCCGACGCGCGGATGTACCGCACCGGCGACGTCGCGCGCTGGCGTCCCGACGGCACCATCGACTACCTCGGGCGCAACGATCACCAGGTCAAGATCCGCGGCTACCGCGTCGAGCTCGGCGAGATCGAGACCGCGCTGCGCGCACAGCACGGCGTCGACGAGGTGGTGGTGGTGGCGCGCGAGGACGCGCCGGGCGACCTTCGCCTCGTCGCCTACCTCACGGGCGCGCCGGTGTCTCCGGAGGCGCTGCGGCAGCACGCGAGCGATCGTCTGCCGTCCTACATGGTTCCGTCGGCGTTCGTGCACCTCGCGGCGCTGCCGCTCACGGCCAACGGCAAGGTCGATCGCGCGGCGCTGCCGGCGCCGGACGGGCAGGCCTCGACCCGCGCCTACGAGGCGCCGCGCGGCGAGAAGGAGGAGCGGCTGGCCCGGATCTGGGCCGAGCTGCTCAAGCTCGAGCAGGTCGGGCGCAACGACAACTTCTTCGAGCTCGGCGGACACTCGCTCCTGGCCGTGAGCCTCATCGAGCGCATGCGCGCCGAGCGGCTGCACGCCGACGTGCGCGCGGTGTTCCTGGCGTCGAACCTGGCCGAGCTCGCCCAGCGGGCCGGCACCGAGAGCCAGGAGGTCGCGCTGCCGGACAACCTCGTCACCCCCGGGGCGACGCGCATCACCCCGGAGATGCTGACCCTGGTCCGCCTCGATCAGGAGGCGATCGACAGCATCGTCGCGGGCGTCGACGGCGGCGCGGCCAACGTGGCCGATATCTACCCGCTCGCGCCGCTCCAGGAGGGCATGCTGTTCCACCACCTGCTCGACGACAGCAGCGATGCGTACGTCGAATCGCACCTGCTCGCGTTCCCGACCCGAGCCGGGCTCGATCGCTTCGTCGCCGCGCTCGATCACGTGATCGCTCGCCACGACATCCTGCGCACCGGCATCGCTTGGCGCGGGCTCGATCAGCCCGTCCAGGTCGTGCGCCGGCAGGCGAAGCTGCCGGTCGAGCTCGTCGTGCTCGATCCGCGCGAGGGCGACATCGCGACCCAGCTCGCCGCGCGCTGCGATCCGCGGCGCGTGCGGCTCGACATCAGCCAGGCGCCGCTCTTGCGCTGCCACATCGCGAGCGACGAGGCGAACGGCCGCTGGGTGATGAGCGTGCTGTCGCATCACCTCGTGGTCGATCACACGACCCTCGATCTGCTCGTCCACGAGGCGAAGGCCTTCTTGCGCGGCGAGGCCGACCGCCTGCCGCCGCCGGTGCCGTTCCGCACGTTCGTGGCCCAGGCGCGCCTGGGCGTCAGCCAGGACGAGCACCGTGCGTTCTTCGCGCGGATGCTGGGCGACATCGACGAACCGACCGCGCCCTTCGGGCTGGTCGATGTGCGCGGTGACGGCCGGGGCATCGGCGAGGCGCACGAGCTGCTGCCGGCCGAGCTCGCCCTGGCCCTCCGACGCGAGGCGCGGCGGCTCCGGGTCAGCCCCGCGAGCCTCATGCACCTGGCGTGGGCCATGGTGCTGGCCCGGACGACCGGCCGCGAGCAGGTGGTGTTCGGCACCGTGCTGTTCGGCCGGATGCAGGGCGGCGCCCACGCCGATCGCGGCCTGGGCCTGTTCATGAACACGCTGCCGGTGCGGCTCGGCGTCGGCGAGCGCGGCGTGGCCGAGAGCGTGACCGCGACCCACGCGCTGCTCGTCGACCTGCTCCGCCATGAGCACGCCCCGCTCGTGCTGGCGCAGCGGGCGAGCGCCGTGCCGGCGGAGGCGCCGCTCTTCACGTCGCTCCTCAACTATCGCTACACGGTCGAGGACGCCGCGCCGGAGGCGCCGACGGCGGGCGACGCGCGCGAAGAGCGCATCGAGCTGCTGTCCGCCGAGGAGCGGACCAACTACCCGCTCGTCATGTCGGTGGACGATCTCGGCGAGGGCTTCGCGCTCACCGCCCACGTGCGCGAGCCGATCGAGCCCGCGCGCGTCTGCGCCTTCATGCGCACGGCCGTGGAGGCGGTCGTCGACGCGCTCGAGCGCGGAGGCGGCGCGGCCCTGCGCGAGCTCGACGTGCTGCCGGCGGCGGAGCGCGCGCAGGTCGTCACCGCCTGGAACGCGACGGCGCGGGGCTACCGACATGACCTGTGCGTGCACGAGCTGTTCGAGGCCCAGGCGCGGCGAACGCCGGACGCGATCGCGGTGATCGCGGGCGAGGCCCGCGCGACCTACCGCGAGCTCGACGAGCGCGCGAACCGGCTCGCCCACCTGCTCCGCGCCCGCGGCGTGGGCCCGGACGGCCTGGTCGGCGTGGCTGTCGACCGCGGCATCGATCTGCTCGTGGCGGTGCTCGGAACGCTGAAGGCGGGCGGGGCCTACGTCCCGCTCGATCCGAGCTATCCGCGCGAGCGGCTCGCGACCATGCTCGCCGACGCCCGGCCGAGCCAGCTCGTCACCCAGACCGCGATCGCGGCGAGCCTGCCGGCCACCTCCGCGGCGCTCGTGCTGCTCGACGCGCCGGGCGCGCTCGACGGGGTTCCCAGCGGTCGCCCGGAGCGCGCGGAGCTGACCTCGCGCCACCTCGCGTACGTCATCTACACGTCCGGATCGACCGGCAAGCCCAAGGGCGTGATGGTCGAGCACCGCAGCGTGGTCAACTTCCTGGCCACCATGCGGGACGCGCCCGGCATCACCGCCGAGGACGTGCTGCTCGGCGTGACCTCGCTGTCGTTCGACATCGCCGGGCTCGAGCTGTACCTGCCGCTGTCGTGCGGCGCGACCGTGGTGATCGCCACCCGCGAGCAGGCAGGTGACCCGGCGGCGCTGCATGCGCTGATCGAGGCCCACGGCGTATCGATCCTGCAAGCGACGCCCTCGACCTGGCGCATGCTCGCGCAGCACAGCTGGCCTGCGCGGTGCCGCTCGCTCAAGGTGCTGTGCGGCGGTGAGGCGTTGCCGCCGAGCCTGGCCGCGGAGCTCCTCGATGGCGTGCCAGAGCTGTGGAACCTGTACGGTCCGACCGAGACGACCATCTGGTCGACCCTGAGCCGCCTCACCGAGCCGGTTCCGCACATCGGGCGACCGATCGCCAACACACAGGTCTATGTGCTCGACGCGCAGCGCCGCCCCGTGCCCATCGGCGTGCCCGGTGAGCTCTATATCGGCGGCGACGGCGTGGCGCGCGGCTACCTCCATCGCGAGGAGCTGACGGCTGAGCGCTTCGTGTCCGATCCATTCACGCCGGATGGACGCCTGTACCGCACTGGCGATCTCGTCCGCTGGCTCCCGTACGGCAACCTCGAGTACCTCGGGCGCAACGATTTCCAGGTCAAGCTGCGCGGCTTCCGCATCGAGCTCGGCGAGATCGAGGCGCGGCTGGCCGAGGTCGACGATGTCCGTGAGGTCGTCGTGGTGGCGCGCGAGGACGTACCGGGCGACGCGCGCCTGGTCGCCTATTACACGGCGCAGGCCTCCCGCACCGACGCGCTCCGGCAGCACGCCGCCGCGAGCCTCCCTGCCTACATGATGCCGGCGGCCTTCGTGCACCTCTCGGCGATGCCGCTCACCGCGAACGGCAAGGTCGATCGCAAGGCGCTGCCCGCCCCGGAGACCAGCTCGCCGGTGCGGCGTCACGACGAGGCGCCGCGCGGCGAGATCGAGCAGATGCTCGCGGGGCTCTGGGTCGATCTGCTCCAGGTGCCGTACGTGACCCGCCACGACAACTTCTTCGAGCTCGGCGGCCACTCCCTGCTCGCCGTGCAGATGGTGTCACGGCTTCGCCGGATCCTCGACATCGAGGTCCCGCTCGCCCACGTCTTCGAGCACCCGCGCCTGAGCGCGCTGGCCGAGCGGCTGAGCAACGCTGCCCGCTCGCAGGTCGACGCGATCACGCCGATCGAGCGCGGCGGACCGCTGCCGCTCTCGCTGGCGCAGCAGCGCCTGTGGATCCTCGACCGGCTGTCCGAGGGCCGCCAGGCGCAGCACCTCCACGGCGGCATCCGGCTGCGCGGTCCGCTCGATCGCGAGGCGCTCGCCTGGGCGCTCGCGCGGATCGTCAAGCGTCACGAGGCGCTGCGCACCTGCTTCCGCGTCGTCGACGGGGAGCCCATGCAGATCGTGCGGCCCGAGGCCGAGGCCGAGCTGGTCGTGGTTGCGCGCGATCTGCGCGGGCGGCGTGACATCGAGGCCACGACGCTGCAGCTCGCGAGCGCGCACATCGCGGCGCGGTTCGACCTCGAGCGCGACCTGCCGGTGCGGGCGATGCTCATGCGCGTCGCCGACGACGAGCACGTGCTGCACATCGTGACGCACCACATCGTGTCGGATGGTTGGTCGATGGGCGTGCTGCTCGACGAGCTCAGCGCCCTGTACAACGCGCACCGCAAGGGCGCGCCCGACCTCCTGCCCGCCCTCTCGGTCCAGTACGCCGACTACGCCGCCTGGCAGCGCCGCTGGCTGGAGCGCGGCGAGCTGGAGAACCAGGTCGAGTTCTGGCGCCGCAACCTCGCCGGCGCGCCGACGCTGCTCACGCTGCCGACCGATCGACCTCGCCCGGCCCAGCAGGACCACGGCGGCGACACCGTCGCCGTGCGGCTGCCCGTCGAGCTCGCCGATCAGCTCCGGGCGCTCGGCCGGCGCCACGGCGTGACCCTGTACATGACCATCCTGGCGAGCTGGGCCCTGACGCTGGGGCGGCTCGCCGGTCAAGACGACGTGGTGATCGGCACCCCGGTCGCGGGCCGGACCCGGGCCGAGATCGAGCCGCTGATCGGCTTCTTCGTCAACACCCTGGCGATGCGCATCGACCTCGCCGGCGATCCGACGCTCGCCCAGCTGCTCGCGCGGACGCGGGCCCAGGTGCTTGCGACCCAGCGTCACCAGGATCTGTCGTTCGATCAGGTCGTCGAGGTGGTGAAGCCGCCGCGCAGCCTCTCGCACCCGCCGATCTTCCAGGTCCTGTTCGCATGGCAGAACGCGCCCGCTGGCGCGCTTGCGCTCGACGGCCTCGATCTGGCGAGCTTCGAGGTGCCCCAGTCGTCGTCGCAGTTCGACCTGCGCCTCTCGCTCTACGAGACCGAGTCCGGGATCGAGGGGACGCTGAGCTATGCGACCGCCTTGTTCGAGCGCGCCACGGCGGAGCGCTTCACCGCGATGCTCGAGCGGTCGCTGCGCGCGGCGGTGGCCCACGGCGCCGACACACGGCCCATCGCGCGGCTGTCGCTGCTCGACGCCGCGGAGCGCACGCAGGTGGTCACGACCTGGAACGCGACCCGCGCTCCGTACCCGCATGACCGCTGCTTCCACGAGCTGTTCGAGGACCAGGTCGCCCGCACGCCGAACGCGGCGGCGCTGGTCTGGGATTCCGGGCAGCTCTCGTACAAAGAGCTCGACGAGCGCGCCAATCGACTCGCCCGCTACCTGCGCCGCCGCGGCGTGCGCGCCGAGTCGCGCGTGGCGGTCTGCCTCGACCGCAGCCCCGACATGATCGTCGCGCTGCTGGCGACGCTCAAGGCCGGCGGCGCCTACGTGCCGCTCGATCCGTCGTACCCGCCCGAGCGGCTGGCAACCATGCTGGCCGACAGCGCACCCAAGGTCGTGGTGGTCGACGCCATCGGCAAAGCCGCCGTCGGACCACGGGCGGTGATCGACCTGTCGCGCGGCGACGCCGCGTGGGCCAGCGAGCCAGCCGGCCCGCTCGACCGGGCCGAGGTCGGGATCGGATCGAGGAGCCTCGCCTACCTCATCTACACCTCCGGTTCCACCGGCCAGCCCAAGGGCGCGCTGAACGAGCACCGCGGGCTCTGCAATCTGGTGACCGCCCAGAGCGCGATCTTCGGCGTCGACGAGGCGAGCCGCGTGCTGCAATTCGCGGCGTTCAGCTTCGACGCCAGCGTGTCGGAGGTCGGCATGGCGCTGGTCCGCGGCGCGAGCCTGCACGTGGTCTCGCGCGACGAGCTCATGCCGGGCCCGGCGCTGTCGAAGACGCTCGCGCGCCACGGGATCACCCACGTCACGCTGCCGCCGTCCGCGCTCGCGCAGTGCGACCCCGAGCAGTTCACGGCGACCACGCTGATCGTCGCCGGCGAGGCGATCGCGCTGCGCGAGGCGCAGCGCTGGTCGGCGCAGGTCAGGCTCTTCAACGCGTACGGCCCGACCGAGGCGGCGGTATGCGCGACGATCCACCGCTGCTCGCGCGTCGATGGCGCGAGCGTGCCGATTGGACGGCCCATCCCCAACGCGCGGATCTACCTCCTCGACAGCCATCGCGAGCCAGTGCCGGTCGGCGTGATCGGCGAGATCTACATCGGTGGTGACGGCGTCGGGCGCGGCTACCTGAATCGCCCGGAGCTCACCCAGGAGCGCTTCCTCGACGATCCGTTCAGCGACAGCGCCGGCGACCGCATGTACCGCACCGGCGACCTCGGGCGCTGGCTCCCCGACGGCAGCGTCGAGTTCCTCGGGCGCAACGATCACCAGGTGAAGATCCGCGGCTTCCGTATCGAACCTGGCGAGATCGAGGCCGTGCTGGCCGAGGTGGAGGGCGTCGGGGAGGTGCTCGTGCTGGCACGCGAGGATCAGCCCGGCGACCTCCGGCTGGTCGCCTACTACACAGCGGAGCAGCCGGTGCCGGTCGGCACGCTGCGCAGGCGCCTCGCCGACCGGTTGCCGGAGTACATGATCCCCTCGGCCTACGTGCACCTCGCCGGGTTCCCGCTGAGCGCGAACGGCAAGGTGGATCGCAAGGCGCTGCCGATCCCGGAGGTCGAGGCCTACGTCAGCCGCGCCTACCTGCCGCCCCAAGGCGAGATCGAGCAGAGCGTGGCGGCGCTGTGGGCCGAGCTGCTGAACGTCGACCGGATCGGACGTCACGACAGCTTCTTCGATCTCGGGGGCCACTCGCTGCTCGCGGTGCAGATGCTGGCCCGGCTGCGCGAGATCGTCGACGCGGAGGTCGCGCTGCGCGAGCTGTTCGCCGCGCCCACGCTGCTCGAGCTCTGCGCCGTGGCCGCGCGCCGGACGCCGCTGCATCTGCGCTCGAACCTCACGCCATTCCGCCGCGCCGGCACCAAAGGACCGGTGTTCTTCATCCACCCCGGCCCGGGCGAGATCGGCTACGTCACCGCGCTCCTTCCGGGCATCGACCCGGAGGTGCCAGTCTATGGCCTGTCGGCCATCGGCTACCTCGCCGGCGAGACGCCGCTCGAGACGATCGAGGCCATGGCGGCCGCGTACGTCAGCGCCATCCGCGAGGTTCAGGCCCACGGGCCCTATCGCATCGTCGGCTGGTGCCTGGGCGGTAACGTCGGCTACGAGATGGCGCACCAGCTGCTCTCGGCTGGCGAGCGCGTCGAGTTCCTCGCCTTCATCGATTCTCCCAGCAGCGGGCCGATCGACCCGTCGTGGCTGGCCACCGTGCTCAATCGGCTCCCCGACGACATCCCGGACGATCTGCGCGCCAAGCTCGGCGAGCTCGACCGCGCGGGCGACGTGCGCGGCATGCTGCTGACTTCCCAGGCAGCCGGTTACTTGCCCGTCAACCTGCCGATCGACGTCATCGAGCGCTACGTGACCGTCGCGCATGCCGTCAAGCACGCCAAGCTGCGCTACGTCCCGCCGCCACTCCCGATCACGATCACGCACTATCTCGCCGCGGAGCGTGATCCGGTGTGGACGATGGATGGGTGGGAGCGGGTGGCCCAGCGCGTGGTCTACGAGGAGGTCGGCGGCGACCACATGACGATGGTGCAGCCACCGCACGCCCGCGCCCTGGCCCGACGCATCTCCGAGGACATGGCGCGTGCCAGCGCGGAGCACCTCGCCGTCGAAGCTCGGCCCTCGCGCGTCGAAAAACAATCACGAGCCCATGCGGGCCCAAACATCTCTGAATGATGGAAGCAAGCCTTGACCGCAACCGCATGATCTCGCGGCGACGCCTGGCCGAGCTGTCTCGGCGCGACACCGCCCGGGTCCTCCGCGCGTTCGCGTTCGACTACGCGGTGATCGTGGCGGCGGTCGTGATCAGCGAACGGTTCTGGTC
Source organism: Sorangium cellulosum So0157-2 (assembly GCF_000418325.1). Lineage (GTDB taxonomy): Bacteria > Myxococcota_A > Polyangia > Polyangiales > Polyangiaceae > Sorangium > Sorangium cellulosum_D. The sequence goes on along the minus strand of NC_021658.1, from coordinate 7,160,937 downwards.
GCTGCCGCTCTACCTGGCGGCGGTGGTCACCATCGCCGCGCGTCAGGTCGGGATGTTCTCGGTCGCGCTCCACGACGGCGCGCACGGCCTGCTCACGCGCGATCGGGCTCGCAATGACCGCCTCGCGCGGCGCTTGCTCGTGCCGAGCATCGTCTTCGACTTGCTCGAGTACCGTCCGATGCACTTCGACCATCACCGTCGCGTCAACGCGCCGGACGACCCCGATCTAGAGGAGTTCTTGGACTGGTACGCCGTGCCACCGTGGCGTCGGGCGCTCCGGCTCGCGGGCGCGCTGGTCGGCCTACGCCTGCTCGTGCCGCTGTGCCGGCTGGTGATCCGTGGCAACTGGCGGCAGCGCGCGCTCGCGATCGCGATCCCGGGCGCGCTGGTCGCCGGGGTGCTCCTGCCGGTGTGGCCGCTGCGAATCGTGGCGCTCTACTGGATGGTGCCGCTCGCGACCTGGGGAATGTTCATCAACCTGCTGCGCGCGGTCGCCGAGCACTACCCGCCGGGCACGGCGAACCGGCCGTCGGACGCGCCGCTGGTGATGCTGACCCGCGACGTCGTGCCCTCGCTGTTCGACAGCGCCTTCGTGGTCACGCGCAACGCCAACTACCACCTATCACACCATCTATTTCCCAGTGTTCCCTTCTTCCGACTCCCCGAGCTGCACCGCGAGCTCGCCCGGAGCGAGCCGTTCCAGCGCCACGCGCATGTCACTCGCGGTTACCATCGAGCCCTGCTGGAGGTGGTGTTCGACCGCGCCCCGGCCGCAGCGCTCCAGAGAGGTGCAGCGCCATGATCCAGCTCGCGATCGGCTCGTTCGTCACCCTGCTCGCGCTCGGGCTGTTCCGGCTGACCCGACATTGGCTCGCCGAGCGCCAGCGCAGGCAGCGCATCCAGCGCGAGTTCTGGGAGCGTCAGAGCCGTGACGCCGTCACGCGGTTGGTGTCGGGCGCCGCGGCGGCGATCCCCGCGCCGCTCGAGGTGCTGCAGCAGCACGCCGCGGTGAGCAGCACGGTGCAGGCGATCGTCGTCGCCCGCGAGCTCGGCATGCTGCGCTTCCTCGACGACCGTCCGGGGACGACCGCCGAGGAGCTGGCGGCCCAGTTCGGCTTTGTGGAGCGCCCGGTGCGCGCGTGGGTCGAGCTCCTGGCCGCCGCGGGTGTCCTCGAGGGCCGCGACCATGGTCTGGCGGTGACCGAGGCCGCGCGGTTCTACCTCTATCCCGAGAGCCCGTTCTTCGACAGCTCGCTGCCCGCCGCGTCGATCAGCCGCTCGCTCCTCCACACGCTGCGCTCGGGGAGCGCCGGCGGCTCCAAGGCGAAGTGGTCGGCAGGCAGCGCGCACCACGCCGCGCTTTGGGGACCGGCCATGCACCGGTTCTCGTTTCCGCTCGGCTTCGCGCTCGATGCCTCGGGTCTGCTCGCGGGCCGGCGCGCGATCCTCGATGTCGCCGGCGGCATCGGCTCGATGTGCGTCGCGCTCGCGCTCCGCGACCCCAGCCGGCAGCTCACGCTGCTCGAGCTGCCGGGCAGCGTGGACCTGGCGCGACAGCTGACCGACCGCTACGGCGTGGCCGATCGCGTGCGCTGCGTCGGCGGCGACATGTTCCAGGTCGCGTGGCCCGACGGCTTCGACGCCGTCCTGTTCACCAACATCTTTCACGACTGGAACGATGAGCGCTGTCTCGAGCTGGCGCGGCGCGCCTACGCCAGCCTGAAGCCGGGTGGTCTCGTGCTCGTGCAAGAGGCGCTGCTCGACGAGGATAGGCCCGGGCCGCTGTGCACCGCCCATTTCTCGCTCATGATGGCGCTCGACATGGAGGCGCGTCAGTTTCGCCCCTCGGAGCTGCGCGACCTGCTCGCCGAGGCCGGCTTCGTCGATCTCCGCGTCATGCCGCTGCTCGGATACAACAGCTCGGTGGTCGGTGCCCGGCCACTCACCGGCTGAGCCATTCAGTCACGCGCGCGCTGCGGCAACAGGCTTGACGATCGGGAGTGTTTGCCATATCATGTCTCACGCAGTCCGCATGCTGGCTGTTCGCCAATGTCAGCCCGGCGCGCGACTCGTCACATCGCGATCGGCCGATCATCGGCATGTGCGGTGACGAGGCGCGTGCCGCGCGGACATGGACATAAGAATGCTCGCCCACGACGTCCCGACCCATGCTCGCCTCGAGGACCTGGACTCCACCGGCTATGTGGTGGTGCGCTCGTTTCTGAACGACGCAGAAATCGCTCGGTTCGAGGCCGACTACGCGGCGAGCTCCGGGGTCGACACGTCGTACGGAGTCCGGCAAGTCTCTGCCGGCGCACGAAGCGCGATCGACGACAAGCTGGCGGCCATGGCGCGCGCCGTCGCGGGCGCCAGCAGCGTGCGGGTCGACATCGCGTCGGTCTGCGCGTTCGGCAGCGCCTACTTCACGACCGAAGGCGAGATCGGGACGGCGTGGCACCAGGACGCGGTGTCGTACTTCGCCTACCAGAACCACCACGACTATCTGAATTTCTACGTGCCCATCGTGAAGCCGGTGCGCGAACGGTCCAACCTTTGCGTGATTCCGCTCGATGCGTTTGCGGCGCGTAGCCCGGAGCTCGCCGCCCGGCTCCGCGGGCGCGGCGCGACGCGCTTCGTCGTGAAGGATGGCGTGACGACCGTCCACGACAACAACACGGGCGGTATTCACGGCGTCCTGCCTTATGCGCTCGACGAGCTGGCCGTGACCCCGCAGCTCGGCCGCGGCGATCTTCTGCTGCTGCGAGGCGACGTGATCCACCGCACCGAGGACAAGGACACGCACCGGGTGGCGGTTTCGATCCGGATGATGAACCGAGAGACCCGGGTCCGCCGCGCCGAGCTCGTCCGCGGCGGCTTCCTGAAGGCGGTCGTGATGACCCATGGACGGCGCGACTTCAGGCGGCTCTTCGACTGCTTCGATGCCGCGGGGAAGGACGAGCTGACGATCGGAGAAATAGCGGGTTTCGAGGCCAGCGCGCGTCCGGCGCGAGCCACCTCGTTCGTCAGCTTCATGGCGTTCCTGATGTGGAACCGGATGCGCGAGCGCCTGGGGCTGTTCTAGCACCGCGTTCGACGAGAGGACTGGGCGATGACAGAAGCGACAGCGCAACAAGACGAACAATTCGACGTGATCGTTCTAGGCGGTGGGCCCGGTGGGTCGTCCGTCGCCTCGTTCGTCGCGATGCAGGGCCACAGCGTGCTCCTGCTCGAAAAGGAGAAGTTCCCGCGTCATCAGATCGGCGAGTCCCTCTTGCCGGCCACCACCTACGGTATCTGCGGCCTGCTCGGGATCAGGGACCGGATCGAGCGGGCCGGTTTCACGCGCAAGCAAGGCGGCACGTTTCGCTGGGGCAAGAGCCCCGAGCCGTGGACCTTCCGGTTCGCCGAGAACCCCCGCGTCCCCGGCGGCTATGCATTCCAGGTCGAGCGCAGCGTGTTCGACAAGATGCTGCTCGACGCCGCGCGCGAGAAGGGCGTCGACGTTCGCGAGGAGCATGCCGTGGTGCGGGTGGAACAGGAAGACGGTCGGTTCTCTCGTGTGCGGTTCCGCGACGACCGTGGCAGCGAGCGAACCGCGACCGCGAAGTACATCGTCGACTCGGAGGGGCACCGCGGCCAGACCTACGCGCTGGTCGGCGAGCGAGTGTTCTCGCAGTTCTTCCAGAACGTGGCGCTCTACGGCTACTTCCTCGATGGCAAGCGTTTGCCCGCGCCGAGCTCGGGCAACATCCTGTGCGCCGCGTTTCGCGACGGCTGGTTCTGGTACATCCCGCTGTCCGACCGGCTCACCAGCGTCGGCGCGGTCGTGTCCCGCGAGGCCGCGCAGCGGATCCAGGATGGGCCCGAGCAGGCGTTCCAGAGCTTCGTGGATTCCTGCCCGATCATCGCAGAGTACCTCGCGTCCGCCACGCGCGTGACCGAGGGCGTGTACGGCGAATTTCGTGTCCGCAAGGATTACTCGTACTGCAACACGCGATTCTGGAAGCCCGGCCTGGTTCTGATCGGAGATGCCGCCTGCTTCATCGATCCGGTGTTCTCGTCAGGCGTTCACCTGGCGACCTACTCGGCGCTCCTGGCGGCGCGGTCGATCAACAGCTGCCTCGCGGGTGACATCGACGAGGAAGAGGCGTTCGAAGAGTTCGAGTTCCGCTACCGGCGCGAGTTCGGAAACTTCTACCAGTTCTTGCTGTCGTTCTACGACATGCATCAGGAAGCGGACTCGTACTTCTGGAAGGCGCGCAAGGTGCTCAACACCGACGAGAAGGCCAACGACGCCTTCATCCGGTTGGTCGCGGGAGCATCGAGCGTCGACGAGCCGGCGTTCAACCACGCCGAGGACTTCTTTCGCTCCCGGCAGGGCATGGGGCAGTGGTTGGAGGGCATGCTGAGCAACCAGCTTGCGATGCAGGTCGACGGCCTGCCCGGCCAGAGCGCGCCAGCGACGCTCGAGGGCGGTCCGGACGCGGAGCAGTTCATGGAAGGCTTCACGGCGGAGGTGCGCCAGATCCAGACGCAAGCGATGTTCGGCCACCGCCGAGCACGCGAGAGCTCGGTGCGACCCCAGGGCCTGATCCCTTCGACCGACGGCTTCGCCTGGCAACGCGGATAGCCGAGGCCCGCTGGTTCGACACGAGGCCACGCATGCAATCTGAGCTACACACGAACCTGCACGACATCGTCCGTGCGCTGCTGCCGTCGGTCGCCGACGGAAAGCCGCAGACCGTCGTCCAGTTCACCGTTCGAGACAAGCGGCTGAGCGCTTATGTGGTCGTCGACCGGACCGCGCACGGCGAGGCGCTGCGTGTCGAGGACGGTAAGCACGGTCGTCCCGATGCGAGCATCTTCCTGTCCACGGCGGACCTCGCCGACATCGCGAGCCTGGGCTGCGTCCGCGGCCCGGTCTCGATGACCGGCAGTCCGCCGCTGCTCAGCTCGTTCCGCGATCGGTTCATGTCGATCTCGCCCGCGGGCAAGGCACGGATCGAGGAGATCACCCGGAGCCAGATCGGCGCGGAGGTCGACCGCATCAGCGTCGCAGCGCTCTCGCCGGCGGACTTCATCCAGCGCTACGCGATGGCGAGCCGCCCTGCCGTGATCGTCGACGCCATGCCCAAGCGGAACGCCTCTCCCTGGACGATCGAGCGGATCCGCTCCGAGCTCGGCGATGCGTCGGTCGAGGTGCGCACCGGCAACTATGCCGCGGACATCTACAAGGAGACGATGCAGACCAAGGACCTGCGGCTCGCCGAGTATCTGGCTTCCCACGGTGATGGGCTGGCCGACTCCGCGCAGGACACCCCTCGTCCTTATGCCGCGAGCAATGGGGTTCCCTGGGACTGGCACCTCTGGCTCGACTATCCGCCGTTCGTTCCAGAGGGCTTGTGTCAGTATGCAAAGTTCTGGATCGGCCCCGCCGGAACCAAGACGCCCCTGCATCGCGACTGGCTCGACAACTTCCTATCGCAGCTGGTCGGCACCAAGCGGATCGCGCTCGTCTCGCCCCACCACGCCCCGCTGCTGTCACCAAGGGGCATTCATGCCGGGCTCGACTCGTGCAACACGGTCGATCCCTTCGATCCACAGCATCAGGTCACCTCGAAGTGTGATCCTGTGTTCGTCACGCTGAACGCCGGTGAGATGCTGTTCTTGCCTGCGGGGTGGTTCCACGACGTCCGGTCGACGTCGTTTTCGTTCTCGGTGAACTTCTTTCTGATGCGAATCCCCTACGCCGTTTGCCCGCCGGACTTGACGACCTTGCTGTAGCGGCGCGCGCAAGAACGTCGCGCGGGCATGTCAATCCTGGTTGCCAGCCCCCCGACACGAAGATGGACGTGCCCGGCCCAGCAGCGACAGGACGGTCGAGGGGCATCACGCGACGAACCCCGCCGGGAACGCCGGCACCTCAGCAAGATCAAGCGGCAAGGGCCGCGGCGACGCATGTCGCAACGTTCTCAATCCCGCTGGGGACGCCATCGGTAGTGCACCTGGCACTACCCTCGATGGCGAGCATCGCCTCGAGCCCGACCTCCCCCTCGATCCGGTAGCGTTTGCCCTCGGACGTCTCGATCGGGGTAAAGCGCAGGGGGCCGTTGAGGAGCGACTCAAGCGCCCTGCGCGCCTCGTCGGGTTCGCCTGCTCCTCGTTGATCTTGTACTCGACCCGCATGCGCCGGTCACCGTCCTTGACCTCGACATTGTCGTAGCCGTAGACCCTGCCGCCGACATTGAGCCCGCGCCGCGCCTTGGTCATGTGGTGTTCGTGCGTCCCCTGACTGATCTTCTCCCGATCGAGGAGGCGAAGTTGCGCACGTTGATCATGAGCTTGTCGACAGCGCCATCGATCGTCACCTCTTCGTCTGTGAAGTAGTAGAAAAGCCGGACGCCGGCATCGAGCAGGTCCTGGATGAAGAGCGACGTCCGGTTGGTGTCGCCGCCCAAGCGCGACTCGTCGCGCACGACGACGGCATCGAAGACGTGGCGCTCCGCAGCGTTCAGTTCAGCCTTGTCACTTTCGCTGGCAACACTCGGCGTACTGCATGCTGTCTCACGCTGCATCCACGTGATCGGGCGAGCGCTGGCGTGGGCCCGAGGCGGCCATCCGAAGCACGCCATCCCACCGCGCCGGGCGGCGCCACGATGTGGCGGATCGAGACCGTGCTGACGGCGTGGACGACATGGCGCGGAAACGTCGTCGTAACCGCCCAGCAATGTCATGAAAATGGCCCTTTGAGGGGCTGGCCGGGGTCGACGATATCGCGCGATCTCCCAGTCAATTCCCCGAGGGTAAAAGAAAAAATTTGTCATAAATCGTAAGCTGTGCTAGTGATCTGCCTTACGTTGTGCCTTCCGCACCTCGAGCGAGTCCTCTCGGATAACTTTCAAGTTTTCTGAGGGGGCTTGGTCTCTGGTTCCTCAGGAAGCCTGATCGGGACGAGCTAATTCCCATCCATTTTTTTGAGACTCTGCTCAAAGGGATTAGATCGAGTGGTGAGACAGTTCTTTTGCAGTGAGCGAAGAACCTGGGGCTCGACCGGAGGACGATCGATGTCCGCGAGCGGGTCAGCCGCTGAGGATGTGCCCGTCGTGGCGGATCGTCCCATCGAGCGCGCAGCCGAAGATCCGATTGCGATCGTCGGAGCGGGTTGCCGTCTGCCCGGCGGCGTGATCGATCTGAGCGGGTTCTGGACGCTCCTCGAGGGCTCGCGCGACACCGTCGGGCAAGTCCCCGCAGAACGCTGGGATGCAGCAGCGTGGTTTGATCCCGACCTCGATGCCCCGGGGAAGACGCCCGTTACGCGCGCATCTTTCCTGAGCGACGTAGCCTGCTTCGACGCCCCCTTCTTCGGCATCTCGCCTCGCGAAGCGCTGCGGATGGACCCTGCACATCGACTCTTGCTGGAGGTGTGCTGGGAGGCGCTGGAGAACGCCGCGATCGCTCCATCGGCGCTCGTCGGTACGGAAACGGGAGTGTTCATCGGGATCGGCCCGTCCGAGTATGAGGCCGCGCTGCCGCGAGCGACGGCGTCCGCAGAGATCGACGCTCATGGCGGGCTGGGGACGATGCCCAGCGTCGGAGCGGGCCGAATCTCGTATGTCCTCGGGCTGCGAGGGCCGTGTGTCGCGGTGGATACGGCCTATTCGTCCTCGCTCGTGGCCGTTCATCTGGCCTGTCAGAGCTTGCGCTCCGGGGAATGCTCCACGGCCCTGGCTGGTGGGGTATCGCTGATGTTGTCGCCGAGCACCCTCGTGTGGCTCTCGAAGACCCGCGCGCTGGCCACGGACGGTCGCTGCAAGGCGTTTTCGGCGGAGGCCGATGGGTTCGGACGAGGCGAAGGGTGCGCCGTCGTGGTCCTCAAGCGGCTCAGTGGAGCCCGCGCGGACGGCGATCGGATATTGGCGGTGATTCGAGGATCCGCGATCAATCACGACGGAGCGAGCAGCGGTCTGACCGTGCCGAACGGGAGCTCCCAAGAAATCGTGCTGAAACGGGCCCTGGCGGACGCAGGCTGCGCCGCGTCTTCGGTGGGTTATGTCGAGGCACACGGCACGGGCACGACGCTTGGTGACCCCATCGAAATCCAAGCGCTGAATGCGGTATACGGCCTCGGGCGAGACGTCGCCACGCCGCTGCTGATCGGGTCGGTGAAGACCAACCTTGGCCATCCTGAGTATGCGTCGGGGATCACTGGGCTGCTGAAGGTCGTCTTGGCCCTTCAGCACGGGCAGATTCCTGCGCACCTCCACGCGCAGGCGCTGAACCCCCGGATCTCATGGGGTGATCTTCGGCTGACCGTCACGCGCGCCCGGACACCGTGGCCGGACTGGAATACGCCGCGACGGGCGGGGGTGAGCTCGTTCGGCATGAGCGGGACCAACGCGCATGTGGTGCTGGAAGAGGCGCCGGCGGCGACGTGCTCACCGCCGGCGCCGGAGCGGCCGGCAGAGCTGCTGGTGCTGTCGGCAAGGACCGCGGCAGCCCTGGATGCACACGCGGCGCGGCTGCGCGACCATCTGGAGACCTACCCTTCGCAGTGTCTGGGCGATGTGGCGTTCAGTCTGGCGACGACGCGCAGCGCGATGGAGCACCGGCTCGCGGTGGCGGCGACGTCGAGCGAGGGGCTGCGGGCAGCCCTGGACGCTGCGGCGCAGGGACAGACGCCGCCCGGTGTGGTGCGCGGTATCGCCGATTCCTCACGCGGCAAGCTCGCCTTTCTCTTCACCGGACAGGGGGCGCAGACGCTGGGCATGGGCCGTGGGCTGTACGATGTATGGCCCGCGTTCCGCGAGGCGTTCGACCTGTGCGTGAGGCTGTTCAACCAGGAGCTCGATCGGCCGCTCCGCGAGGTGATGTGGGCCGAACCGGCCAGCGTCGACGCCGCGCTGCTCGACCAGACAGCCTTCACCCAGCCGGCGCTGTTCACCTTCGAGTATGCGCTCGCCGCGCTGTGGCGGTCGTGGGGCATAGAGCCGGAGTTGGTCGCTGGCCATAGCATCGGTGAGCTGGTGGCTGCCTGCGTGGCGGGCGTGTTCTCGCTTGAGGACGCGGTGTTCCTGGTGGCTGCGCGCGGGCGCCTGATGCAGGCGCTGCCGGCCGGCGGGGCGATGGTGTCGATCGCGGCGCCGGAGGCCGATGTGGCTGCTGCGGTGGCGCCGCACGCAGCGTCGGTGTCGATCGCCGCGGTCAACGGTCCGGACCAGGTGGTCATCGCGGGCGCCGGGCAACCCGTGCATGCGATCGCGGCGGCGATGGCCGCGCGCGGGGCGCGAACCAAGGCGCTCCACGTCTCGCATGCGTTCCACTCACCGCTCATGGCCCCGATGCTGGAGGCGTTCGGGCGTGTGGCCGAGTCGGTGAGCTACCGGCGGCCGTCGATCGTCCTGGTCAGCAATCTGAGCGGGAAGGCTGGCACAGACGAGGTGAGCTCGCCGGGCTATTGGGTGCGCCACGCGCGAGAGGTGGTGCGCTTCGCGGATGGAGTGAAGGCGCTGCACGCGGCCGGTGCGGGCACCTTCGTCGAGGTCGGTCCGAAATCGACGCTGCTCGGCCTGGTGCCTGCCTGCCTGCCGGACGCCCGGCCGGCGCTGCTCGCATCGTCGCGCGCTGGGCGTGACGAGCCAGCGACCGTGCTCGAGGCGCTCGGCGGGCTCTGGGCCGTCGGTGGCCTGGTCTCCTGGGCCGGCCTCTTCCCCTCAGGGGGGCGGCGGGTGCCGCTGCCCACGTACCCTTGGCAGCGCGAGCGCTACTGGATCGACACGAAAGCCGACGACGCGGCGCGTGGCGACCGCCGTGCTCCGGGAGCGGGTCACGACGAGGTCGAGGAGGGGGGCGCGGTGCGCGGCGGCGACCGGCGCAGCGCTCGGCTCGACCATCCACCGCCCGAGAGCGGACGCCGGGAGAAGGTCGAGGCCGCCGGCGACCGTCCGTTCCGGCTCGAGATCGATGAGCCAGGCGTGCTTGATCACCTGGTGCTTCGGGTCACGGAGCGGCGCGCCCCTGGTCTGGGCGAGGTCGAGATCGCCGTCGACGCGGCGGGGCTCAGCTTCAATGATGTCCAGCTCGCGCTGGGCATGGTGCCCGACGACCTGCCGGGAAAGCCCAACCCTCCGCTGCTGCTCGGAGGCGAGTGCGCCGGGCGCATCGTCGCCGTGGGCGAGGGCGTGAACGGCCTTGTGGTGGGCCAACCGGTCATCGCCCTTTCGGCGGGAGCGTTTGCTACCCACGTCACCACGTCGGCTGCGCTGGTGCTGCCTCGGCCTCAGGCGCTCTCGGCGACCGAGGCGGCCGCCATGCCCGTCGCGTACCTGACGGCATGGTACGCGCTCGACAGAATAGCCCGCCTTCAGCCGGGGGAGCGGGTGCTGATCCACGCGGCGACCGGCGGGGTCGGTCTCGCCGCGGTGCAGTGGGCGCAGCACGTCGGAGCCGAGGTCCATGCGACGGCCGGCACGCCCGAGAAGCGCGCCCACCTGGAGTCGCTGGGCGTGCGGTATGTGAGCGATTCCCGCTCGGACCGGTTCGTCGCCGACGTGCGCGCGTGGACGGGCGGCGAGGGAGTAGACGTCGTGCTCAACTCGCTTTCGGGCGAGCTGGTCGACAAGAGTTTGAATCTCCTGCGATCGCACGGCCGGTTTGTGGAGCTCGGCAAGCGCGACTGTTACGCGGATAACCAGCTCGGGCTGCGGCCGTTCCTGCGCAATCTCTCCTTCTCGCTGGTGGATCTCCGGGGGATGATGCTCGAGCGGCCGGCGCGGGTCCGTGCGCTCTTCGAGGAGCTCCTCGGCCTGATCGCGGCAGGCGTGTTCACCCCTCCCCCCATCGCGACGCTCCCGATCGCTCGTGTCGCCGATGCGTTCCGGAGCATGGCGCAGGCGCAGCATCTTGGGAAGCTCGTACTCACGCTGGGTGACCCGGACGTCCAGATCCGTATTCCGACCCACGCAGGCGCCGGCCCGTCCACCGGGGATCGGGACCTGCTCGACAGGCTCGCGTCAGCTGCGCCGGCCGCGCGCGCGGCGGCGCTGGAGGCGTTCCTCCGTACGCAGGTCTCGCAGGTGCTGCGCACGCCCGAAATCAAGGTCGGCGCGGAGGCGCTGTTCACCCGCCTCGGCATGGACTCGCTCATGGCCGTGGAGCTGCGCAATCGTATCGAGGCGAGCCTCAAGCTGAAGCTGTCGACGACGTTCCTGTCCACGTCCCCCAATATCGCCTTGTTGACCCAAAACCTGCTGGATGCTCTCGCCACAGCTCTCTCCTTGGAGCGGGTGGCGGCGGAGAACCTACGGGCAGGCGTGCAAAGCGACTTCGTCTCATCGGGCGCAGATCAAGACTGGGAAATCATTGCCCTATGACGATCAATCAGCTTCTGAACGAGCTCGAGCACCAGGGTATCAAGCTGGCGGCCGATGGGGAGCGCCTCCAGATACAGGCCCCCAAGAACGCCCTGAACCCGAGCCTGCTCGCTCGAATCTCCGAGCACAAAAGCACGATCCTGACGATGCTCCGTCAGAGACTCCCCGCAGAGTCCATCGTGCCCGCCCCAGCCGAGCGGCACGTTCCGTTTCCTCTCACAGACATCCAAGGATCCTACTGGCTGGGTCGGACAGGAGCGTTTACGGTCCCCAGCGGGATCCACGCCTATCGCGAATACGACTGTGCGGATCTCGACGTGGCGAGGCTGAGCCGCGCCTTTCGGAAAGTCGTCGCGCGGCACGACATGCTTCGGGCCCACACGCTGCCCGACATGATGCAGGTGATCGAGCCTAAAGTCGACGCCGACATCGAGATCATCGATCTGCGCGGGCTCGACCGGAGCACGCGGGAAGCGAGGCTCGTATCGTTGCGAGATGCGATGTCGCACCGCATCTATGACACCGAGCGCCCTCCGCTCTATCACGTCGTCGCCGTTCGGCTGGACGAGCGGCAAACCCGTCTCGTGCTCAGCATCGATCTCATTAACGTTGACCTAGGCAGCCTGTCCATCATCTTCAAGGACTGGCTCAGCTTCTACGAAGATCCCGAGACCTCTCTCCCTGTCCTGGAGCTCTCGTACCGCGACTATGTACTCGCGCTGGAGTCTCGCAAGAAGTCTGAGGCGCATCAACGATCGATGGATTACTGGAAGCGGCGCATCGCCGAGCTCCCACCTCCGCCGATGCTCCCGATGAAGGCCGATCCATCTACCCTGAAGGAGATCCGCTTCCGGCACACGGAGCAATGGCTGCCGTCGGACTCCTGGAGTCGATTGAAGCGGCGTGTCGGGGAGCGCGGGCTGACCCCGACGGGCGTCATCCTGGCTGCATTTTCCGAGGTGATCGGGCGCTGGAGCGCGAGCCCCCGGTTTACGCTCAACATAACGCTCTTCAACCGGCTACCCGTCCATCCGTGCGTGAACGATATCACCGGGGACTTCACGTCGATGGTTCTCCTGGACATCGACACCACTCGCGACAAGAGCTTCGAACAACGCGCTAAGTGTATTCAAAAGCAGCTATGGGAGGCGATGGATCACTGCGACGTGAGCGGTATCGAGGTCCAGCGAGAGGCCGCCCGGGTCCTGGGGATCCAACGAGGCGCATTGTTCCCCGTAGTGCTCACGAGCGCGCTCAACCAGCAAGTCGTCGGTGTCACCTCGCTGCAGAGGCTCGGCACTCCGGTGTACACCAGCACGCAGACTCCTCAGCTGCTGCTGGATCATCAGCTCTACGAGCACGATGGGGACCTCGTCCTCGCGTGGGACATCGTCGACGGAGTGTTCCCGCCCGACCTTCTGGACGACATGCTCGAAGCGTACGTCGCTCTTCTCCGGCGGCTCACTGAGGAACCATGGGGTGAACAGATGCGCTGTTCGCTTCCGCCTGCCCAGCTAGAAGCGCGGGCGAGCGCAAACGAGACCAACGCGCTGCTGAGCGAGCATACGCTGCACGGCCTGTTCGCGGCGCGGGTCGAGCAGCTGCCTATGCAGCTCGCCGTGGTGTCGGCGCGCAAGACGCTCACGTACGAAGAGCTTTCGCGCCGTTCGCGGCGATTTGGCGCGCGGCTGCGCGAGCAGGGGGCACGCCCGAACACATTGGTCGCGGTGGTGATGGAGAAAGGCTGGGAGCAGGTTGTCGCGGTTCTCGCGGTGCTCGAGTCAGGCGCGGCCTACGTGCCGATCGATGCCGACCTACCGGCGGAGCGTATCCACTACCTCCTCGATCATGGTGAGGTAAAGCTCGTGCTGACGCAGCCATGGCTGGATGGTAAACTGTCATGGCCGCCGGGGATCCAGCGGCTGCTCGTGAGCGAGGCCGGCGTCGAAGGCGACGGCGACCAGCTTCCGATGATGCCCATTCAGACACCTTCGGATCTCGCGTATGTCATCTACACCTCGGGATCCACAGGGTTGCCCAAGGGGGTGATGATCGATCATCGGGGTGCCGTCAACACCATCCTGGACATCAACGAGCGCTTCGAAATAGGGCCCGGAGACAGAGTGCTGGCGCTCTCCTCGCTGAGCTTCGATCTCTCGGTCTATGATGTGTTCGGGATCCTGGCGGCGGGCGGTACGATCGTGGTGCCGGACGCGTCCAAGCTGCGCGATCCGGCGCATTGGGCAGAGTTGATCGAACGAGAGAAGGTGACGGTGTGGAACTCGGTGCCGGCGCTGATGCGGATGCTCGTCGAGCATTCCGAGGGTCGCCCCGATTCGCTCGCTAGGTCTCTGCGGCTTTCGCTGCTGAGCGGCGACTGGATCCCGGTGGGCCTGCCTGGCGAGCTCCAGACCATCAGGCCCGGCGTGTCGGTGATCAGCCTGGGCGGGGCCACCGAAGCGTCGATCTGGTCCATCGGGTACCCAGTGATGAACGTCGATCCATCGTGGGCGAGCATCCCCTACGGCCGTCCGCTGCGCAACCAGACGTTCCACGTGCTCGATGAGGCGCTCGAACCGCGCCCGGTCTGGGTTCCGGGGCAACTCTACATTGGCGGGGTCGGACTGGCACTGGGCTACTGGCGCGATGAAGAGAAGACGCGCAAGAGCTTCCTCGTACACCCCGAGACCGGGGAGCGCCTTTACAAGACCGGCGATCTGGGCCGCTACCTGCCCGATGGAAACATCGAGTTCATGGGGCGGGAGGACAACCAAATCAAGCTTCGCGGATACCGCGTTGAGCTCGGGGAAATCGAGGAAACGCTCAAGTCGCATCCGAACGTACGCGACGCGGTGATTGTGCCCGTCGGGAACGACGCGGCGAACAAGCTCCTTCTAGCCTATGTGGTCCCGGAAGGCACACGGAGACGCGCTGCCGAGCAGGACGCGAGCCTCAAGACCGAGCGGATCGACGCGAGAGCACACGCCGCCGAAGCGGACGGCTTGAGCGACGGCGAGAGGGTGCAGTTCAAGCTCGCTCGACACGGACTCCGGAGGGATCTGGACGGAAAGCCCGTCGTCGATCTGACCGGGCTGGTTCCGCGGGAGGCGGGGCTGGACGTCTACGCGCGTCGCCGTAGCGTCCGAACGTTCCTCGAGGCCCCGATTCCATTTGTTGAATTCGGCCGATTCCTGAGCTGCCTGAGCAGCGTGGAGCCCGACGGCGCGGCCCTTCCCAAATTCCGTTATCCATCGGCTGGCAGCACGTACCCGGTGCAGACCTACGCGTACGCCAAATCCGGCCGCATCGAGGGCGTGGACGAGGGCTTCTATTATTACCACCCGTTCGAGCACCGTTTGCTGAAGGTCTCCGAACACGGGATCGAGCGCGGAGCGCACGTTCCGCAAAACTTCGACGTGTTCGATGAAGCGGCGTTCGGTCTCCTGTTCGTGGGCAGGATCGATGCCATCGAGTCGCTGTATGGATCGTTGTCACGAGAATTCTGCCTGCTGGAGGCCGGATATATGGCGCAGCTCCTGATGGAGCAGGCGCCTTCCTGCAATATCGGCGTCTGCCCGGTGGGTCAATTCAATTTTGAACAGGTTCGGCCGGTTCTCGACCTGCGGCGTTCGGACGTTTACGTGCACGGCATGCTGGGTGGGCGGGTAGACCCGCGGCAGTTCCAGGTCTGTACGCTCGGTCAGGATTCCTCACCGAGGCGCGTCACGACGCGCGGCGCCCCTCCTGGCCGCGATCAGCACTTCGCCGATATCCTTCGCGACTTCTTGAGGACCAAACTACCCGAGTATATGGTGCCTACAGTCTTCGTGGAGCTCGATGCGTTGCCGCTGACGTCCAACGGCAAGGTCGATCGTAAGGCCCTGCGCGAGCGGAAGGATACCTCATCGCCGCGGCATTCGGAGCACACGGCGCCACGGGACGCCTTGGAGGAGATCCTCGTCGCGGTCGTACGGGAGGTGCTCGGGCTGGAGGTGGTCGGGCTCCAGCAGAGCTTCGTCGATCTTGGTGCGACATCGATTCACATCGTTCGCATGAGGAGCCTGTTGCAGAAGAGGCTGGATAGGGAGATCGCCATCACCGAGTTGTTCCAGTACCCGAACCTCGGCTCGCTGGCATCCGGTTTGCGCCGAGACTCGAAAGATCTAGATCAGCGGACGAACATGCAGGACCGAGTGGAGGCCCGGCGCAAGGGCAGGAGACGTAGCTAAGAGCGCCGAACAAAACAAGGCCGAGCGGGCCGATGAGCCGCAAGTCCGCCTGCCTCACCCTGGGATTCATCTGATCTGATCGCGGGTGCGCGGCGCGGGTGTGCGCGTTGAGCCGTGTTGTTCGAGCGCTGAGGAACGGTGAGCTCATGGAAGAACAAGATTCCTCCGCAATCGCAGTCATCGGCATGTCGGGCCGATTTCCGGGGGCGCGTAATCTGGACGAATTCTGGAGGAACCTTCGAGACGGCACGGAGGCCGTGCAGCGCTTCTCCGAGCAGGAGCTCGCGGCGTCCGGAGTCGACCCCGCGCTGGTGCTGGACCCGAGCTACGTCCGGGCGGGCAGCGTGCTGGAAGATGTCGACCGGTTCGACGCTGCTTTCTTCGGCATCAGCCCGCGCGAGGCAGAGCTCATGGATCCGCAGCACCGCATCTTCATGGAATGCGCCTGGGAGGCGCTGGAGAACGCCGGATACGACCCGACGGCTTACGAGGGCTCTATCGGCGTGTACGCCGGCGCCAACATGAGCTCGTACTTGACGTCGAACCTCCACGAGCACCCAGCGATGATGCGGTGGCCCGGCTGGTTTCAGACGTTGATCGGCAACGACAAGGATTACCTCGCGACCCACGTCTCCTACAGGCTGAATCTGAGAGGGCCGAGCATCTCCGTTCAAACTGCCTGCTCCACCTCGCTCGTGGCGGTTCACTTGGCGTGCATGAGCCTCCTGGACCGCGAGTGCGACATGGCGCTGGCCGGCGGGATTACCGTCCGGATCCCCCATCGAGCCGGCTATGTATATGCCGAGGGGGGCATCTTCTCTCCCGACGGCCATTGCCGGGCCTTCGACGCCAAGGCGAACGGCACGATCATGGGCAACGGCTGCGGGGTTGTCCTCCTGAAGCCGCTGGACCGGGCGCTCTCCGATGGTGATCCCGTCCGCGCGGTCATCCTTGGGTCTGCCACAAACAACGACGGAGCGAGGAAGATCGGGTTCACTGCGCCCAGTGAGGTGGGCCAGGCGCAAGCGATCATGGAGGCGCTGGCGCTGGCAGGGGTCGAGGCCCGGTCCATCCAATACATCGAGACCCACGGGACCGGCACGCTGCTCGGAGACGCCATCGAGACGGCGGCGTTGCGGCGGGTGTTCGATCGCGACGCTTCGGCCCGGAGGTCTTGCGCGATCGGCTCCGTGAAGACCGGCATCGGACACCTCGAATCGGCGGCTGGCATCGCCGGTTTCATCAAGACGGTCTTGGCGCTGGAGCACCGGCAGCTGCCGCCCAGCCTGAACTTCGAGTCTCCTAACCCATCGATCGATTTCGCGAGCAGCCCGTTCTACGTCAATACCTCTCTTAAGGATTGGAATACCGGCTCGACTCCGCGGCGGGCCGGCGTCAGCTCGTTCGGGATCGGCGGCACCAACGCCCATGTCGTGCTGGAGGAAGCACCCGCGGCGAAGCTTCCTGCCGCGGCGCCGGCGCGCTCTGCCGAGCTCTTCGTCGTCTCGGCCAAGAGCGCAGCGGCGCTGGATGCCGCGGCGGAACGGCTACGAGATCATCTGCAGGCGCACCAGGGGCTCTCGTTGGGCGACGTCGCCTTCAGCCTGGCGACGACGCGCAGCCCCATGGAGCACCGGCTCGCGATGGCGGCGCCGTCGCGCGAGGCGTTGCGAGAGGGGCTCGACGCAGCGGCGCGAGGCCAGACCCCGCCGGGCGCCGTGCGTGGCCGCTGCTCCCCAGGCAACGTGCCGAAGGTGGTCTTCGTCTTTCCCGGCCAGGGCTCTCAGTGGGTCGGTATGGGCCGTCAGCTCCTGGCTGAGGAACCCGTCTTCCACGCGGCGCTCTCGGCGTGCGACCGGGCCATCCAGGCCGAAGCCGGTTGGTCGCTGCTCGCCGAGCTCGCCGCCGACGAAGGGTCCTCCCAGCTCGAGCGCATCGACGTGGTGCAGCCGGTGCTGTTCGCGCTTGCGGTGGCACTTGCGGCGCTGTGGCGGTCGTGGGGTGTCGCGCCCGACGTCGTGATCGGCCACAGCATGGGCGAGGTAGCCGCCGCGCATGTGGCCGGGGCGCTGTCGCTCGAGGATGCGGTGGCGATCATCTGCCGGCGCAGCCGGCTGCTCCGGCGCATCAGCGGTCAGGGCGAGATGGCGGTGACCGAGCTGTCGCTGGCCGAGGCCGAGACAGCGCTCCGAGGCTACGAGGATCGGGTGAGCGTGGCCGTGAGCAACAGCCCGCGCTCGACGGTGCTCTCGGGCGAGCCGGCAGCGATCGGCGAGGTGCTGTCGTCCCTGAACGCGAAGGGGGTGTTCTGCCGTCGGGTGAAGGTGGATGTCGCCAGCCACAGCCCGCAGGTCGACCCGCTGCGCGAGGACCTCTTGGCAGCCCTGGGCGGGCTCCGGCCGCGTGCGGCTGCGGTGCCGATGCGCTCGACGGTGACGGGCGCCATGGTAGCGGGCCCGGAGCTCGGAGCGAATTACTGGATGAACAACCTCAGGCAGCCTGTGCGCTTCGCCGAGGTAGTCCAGGCGCAGCTCCAAGGCGGCCACGGTCTGTTCGTGGAGATGAGCCCGCATCCGATCCTAACGACTTCGGTCGAGGAGATGCGGCGCGCGGTCCAGCGGGCGGGCGCAGCGGTGGGCTCGCTGCGGCGGGGGCAGGACGAGCGCCCGGCGATGCTGGAGGCGCTGGGCGCGCTGTGGGCGCAGGGCTACCCTGTACCCTGGGGGCGGCTGTTTCCCGCGGGGGGGCGGCGGGTACCGCTGCCGAACTATCCCTGGCAGCGCGAGCGGTACTGGATCGAAGCGCCGGCCAAGAGCGCCGCGGGCGATCGCCGCGGCGTGCGTGCGGGCGGTCACCCGCTCCTCGGTGAAATGCAGACCCTGTCAACCCAGACGAGCACGCGGCTGTGGGAGACGACGCTGGATCTCAAGCGGCTGCCGTGGCTCGGCGACCACCGGGTGCAGGGAGCGGTCGTGTTTCCGGGCGCGGCGTACCTGGAGATGGCGATTTCGTCGGGGGCCGAGGCTTTGGGCGATGGCCCATTGCAGATAACTGACGTGGTGCTCGCCGAGGCGCTGGCCTTCGCGGGCGACGCGGCGGTGTTGGTCCAGGTGGTGACGACGGAGCAGCCGTCGGGACGGCTGCAGTTCCAGATCGCGAGCCGGGCGCCGGGCGCTGGCCACGCGTCCTTCCGGGTCCACGCTCGCGGCGCGTTGCTCCGAGTGGAGCGCACCGAGGTCCCGGCTGGGCTTACGCTTTCCGCTGTGCGCGCACGGCTCCAGGCCAGCATACCCGCCGCGGCCACCTACGCGGAGCTGACCGAGATGGGGCTGCAGTACGGCCCTGCCTTCCAGGGGATTGCTGAGCTATGGCGGGGTGAAGGCGAGGCGCTGGGACGGGTACGCCTGCCCGACGCGGCCGGCTCGGCAGCGGAGTATCGGTTGCATCCTGCGCTGCTGGACGCGTGCTTCCAGATCGTCGGCAGCCTCTTCGCCGGCGGTGGCGAGGCGACGCCGTGGGTGCCCGTGGAGTTGGGCTCGCTGCGGCTCTTGCAGCGGCCTTCGGGGGAGCTGTGGTGCCATGCGCGCGTCGTGAACCATGGGCACCAAACCCCCGATCGGCAGGGCGCCGACTTTTGGGTGGTCGACAGCTCGGGTGCAGTGGTCGCCGAAGTCTGCGGGCTCGTGGCGCAGCGGCTTCCGGGAGCGGTGCGCCGGCGCGAAGAAGACGATTGGTTCCTGGAGCTCGAGTGGGAACCCGCAGCGGTCGGCACAGCCAAGGTCAACGCGGGCCGGTGGCTGCTCCTCGGCGGCGGCGGTGGGCTCGGCGCCGCGTTGCGCTCGATGCTGGAGGCCGGCGGCCATGCCGTCGTCCATGCGGCAGAGAACAACACGAGCGCTGCCGGCGTGCGCGCGCTCCTGGCAAAGGCCTTTGGCGGCCAGGCTCCGACGGCGGTGGTGCACCTCGGCAGCCTCGATGGGGGTGGCGAGCTCGACCCAGGGCTCGGGGCGCAAGGCGCATTGGACGCGCCCCGGAGCGCCGACGTCAGTCCCGATGCCCTCGATCCGGCGCTGGTACGTGGCTGCGACAGCGTGCTCTGGACCGTGCAGGCCCTGGCCGGCATGGGCTTTCGAGACGCCCCGCGATTGTGGCTTCTGACCCGCGGCGCACAGGCCGTCGGCGCCGGCGACGTCTCCGTGACACAGGCACCGCTGCTGGGGCTGGGCCGCGTCATCGCCATGGAGCACGCGGATCTGCGCTGCGCTCGGGTCGACCTCGATCCGGCCCGGCCCGATGGGGAGCTCGGTGCCCTGCTGGCCGAGCTGCTGGCCGACGACGCCGAAGCGGAAGTCGCGTTGCGCGGTGGCGAGCGATGCGTCGCTCGGATCGTCCGCCGGCAGCCCGAGACCCGGCCCCGGGGGAGGATCGAGAGCTGCGTTCCGACCGACGTCACCATCCGCGCGGACAGCACCTACCTCGTGACCGGCGGTCTGGGTGGGCTCGGTCTGAGCGTGGCCGGATGGCTGGCCGAGCGCGGCGCTGGTCACCTGGTGCTGGTGGGCCGCTCCGGCGCGGCGAGCGTGGAGCAACGGGCAGCCGTCGCGGCGCTCGAGGCCCGCGGCGCGCGCGTCACCGTGGCGAAGGCAGATGTCGCCGATCGGGCGCAGCTCGAGCGGATCCTCCGCGAGGTTACCACGTCGGGGATGCCGCTGCGGGGCGTCGTCCATGCGGCCGGCATCTTGGACGACGGGCTGCTGATGCAGCAGACTCCCGCGCGGTTTCGTAAGGTGATGGCGCCCAAGGTCCAGGGGGCCTTGCACCTGCACGCGTTGACGCGCGAAGCGCCGCTTTCCTTCTTCGTGCTGTACGCTTCGGGAGTAGGGCTCTTGGGCTCGCCGGGCCAGGGCAACTACGCCGCGGCCAACACGTTCCTCGACGCTCTGGCGCACCACCGGAGGGCGCAGGGGCTGCCAGCGTTGAGCGTCGACTGGGGCCTGTTCGCGGAGGTGGGCATGGCGGCCGCGCAGGAAGATCGCGGCGCGCGGCTGGTCTCCCGCGGAATGCGGAGCCTCACCCCCGACGAGGGGCTGTCCGCTCTGGCACGGCTGCTCGAAAGCGGCCGCGTGCAGGTGGGGGTGATGCCGGTGAACCCGCGGCTGTGGGTGGAGCTGTACCCCGCGGCGGCGTCTTCGCGAATGTTGTCGCGCCTGGTGACGGCGCATCGCGCGAGCGCCGGCGGGCCAGCCGGGGACGGGGACCTGCTCCGCCGCCTCGCTGCTGCCGAGCCGAGCGCGCGGAGCGCGCTCCTGGAGCCGCTCCTCCGTGCGCAGATCTCGCAGGTGCTGCGCCTCCCCGAGGGCAAGATCGAGGTGGACGCCCCGCTCACGAGCCTGGGCATGAACTCGCTGATGGGGCTCGAGCTGCGCAACCGCATCGAGGCCATGCTGGGCATCACCGTACCGGCAACGCTGTTGTGGACCTATCCCACGGTGGCGGCGCTGAGCGGGCATCTGGCGCGGGAGGCATGCGAAGCCGCTCCTGTGGAGTCACCGCACACCACCGCCGATTCTGCTGTCGAGATCGAGGAGATGTCGCAGGACGATCTGACGCAGTTGATCGCAGCTAAATTCAAGGCGCTTACATGACTACTCGCGGTCCTACGGCACAGCAGAATCCGCTGAAACAAGCGGCCATCATCATTCAGCGGCTGGAGGAGCGGCTCGCTGGGCTCGCACAGGCGGAGCTGGAACGGACCGAGCCGATCGCCATCGTCGGTATCGGCTGCCGCTTCCCTGGCGGCGCGGACGCTCCGGAAGCGTTTTGGGAGCTGCTCGACGCGGAGCGCGACGCGGTCCAGCCGCTCGACAGGCGCTGGGCGCTGGTAGGTGTCGCTCCCGTCGAGGCCGTGCCGCACTGGGCGGGGCTGCTCACCGAGCCGATAGATTGCTTCGATGCTGCGTTCTTCGGCATCTCGCCTCGGGAGGCGCGATCGCTCGACCCGCAGCATCGTCTGTTGCTGGAGGTCGCTTGGGAGGGGCTCGAGGACGCCGGTATCTCGCCCCGGTCCATCGACGGGAGCCGCACCGGTGTGTTCGTCGGCGCTTTCACGGCGGACTACGCGCGCACGGTCGCTCGGCTGCCGCGCGAGGAGCGAGACGCGTACAGCGCCACCGGCAACATGCTCAGCATCGCCGCCGGACGGCTGTCGTACACGCTGGGGCTGCAGGGACCTTGCCTGACCGTCGACACGGCGTGCTCGTCATCGCTGGTGGCGATTCACCTCGCCTGCCGCAGCCTGCGCGCAGGAGAGAGCGATCTCGCGTTGGCGGGAGGGGTCAGCGCGCTCCTCTCCCCCGACATGATGGAAGCCGCGGCGCGCACGCAAGCGCTGTCGCCCGATGGTCGTTGCCGGACCTTCGATGCTTCGGCCAACGGGTTCGTCCGTGGCGAGGGCTGTGGCCTGGTCGTCCTCAAACGGCTCTCCGACGCGCAACGGGATGGCGACCGCATCTGGGCGCTGATCCGGGGCTCGGCCATCAACCATGATGGCCGGTCGACCGGGTTGACCGCGCCCAACGTGCTGGCTCAGGAGACGGTCTTGCGCGAGGCGCTGCGGAGCGCCCACGTCGAAGCTGGGGCCGTCGATTACGTCGAGACCCACGGCACAGGGACCTCGCTGGGCGATCCCATCGAGGTCGAGGCGCTGCGGGCGACGGTGGGGCCGGCGCGCTCCGACGGCACACGCTGCGTGCTGGGCGCGGTGAAGACCAACATCGGCCATCTCGAGGCCGCCGCAGGCGTAGCGGGTCTGATCAAGGCAGCGCTTTCGCTGACGCACGAGCGCATCCCGCGAAACCTCAACTTCCGCACGCTCAATCCGCGGATCCGGCTCGAGGGCAGCGCGCTCGCGTTGGCGACCGAGCCGGTGCCGTGGCCGCGCACGGACCGGCCGCGCTTCGCGGGGGTGAGCTCGTTCGGGATGAGCGGAACGAACGCGCACGTGGTGCTGGAAGAGGCGCCGGCGGTGGAGCTGGGGCCTGCCGCGCCGGAGCGCTCGGCGGAGCTTCTGGTGCTGTCGGGCAAGAGCGAGGGGGCGCTCGACGCGCAGGCGGCGCGGCTGCGCGAGCACCTGGACATGCACCCGGAGCTCGGGCTCGGGGACGTGGCGTTCAGCCTGGCGACGACGCGCAGCGCGATGAACCACCGGCTCGCGGTGGCGGTGACGTCGCGCGAGGGGCTGCTGGCGGCGCTCTCGGCCGTGGCGCAGGGGCAGACGCCGCCGGGGGCGGCGCGCTGCATCGCGAGCTCGTCGCGCGGCAAGCTGGCGTTGCTGTTCACCGGACAGGGCGCGCAGACGCCGGGCATGGGCCGGGGGCTTTGCGCGGCGTGGCCAGCGTTCCGGGAGGCGTTCGACCGGTGCGTGGCGCTGTTCGACCGGGAGCTGGACCGCCCGCTGCGCGAGGTGATGTGGGCGGAGCCGGGGAGCGCCGAGTCGTTGCTGCTCGACCAGACGGCGTTCACCCAGCCCGCGCTCTTCACGGTGGAGTACGCGCTGACGGCGCTGTGGTGGTCGTGGGGCGTAGAGCCGGAGCTGGTGGCTGGGCATAGCGCCGGGGAGCTGGTGGCGGCGTGCGTGGCGGGGGTGTTCTCGCTGGAAGATGGGGTGAGGCTCGTGGCGGCGCGCGGGCGGCTGATGCAGGGGCTCTCGGCGGGCGGCGCGATGGTGTCGCTCGGAGCGCCGGAGGCGGAGGTGGCCGCGGCGGTGGCGCCGCACGCGGCGTCGGTGTCGATCGCGGCGGTCAATGGGCCGGAGCAGGTGGTGATCGCGGGCGTGGAGCGAGCGGTGCAGGCGATCGCGGCGGGGTTCGCGGCGCGCGGCGTGCGCACCAAGCGGCTGCATGTCTCGCACGCGTCCCACTCGCCGCTGATGGAACCGATGCTGGAGGAGTTCGGGCGGGTGGCGGCGTCGGTGACGTACCGGCGGCCAAGCGTTTCGCTGGTGAGCAACCTGAGCGGGAAGGTGGTCACGGACGAGCTGAGCGCGCCGGGCTACTGGGTGCGGCACGTGCGGGAGGCGGTGCGCTTCGCGGACGGGGTGAAGGCGCTGCACGAAGCCGGCGCGGGGACGTTCGTCGAAGTGGGCCCGAAGCCGACGCTGCTCGGGCTGTTGCCAGCCTGCCTGCCGGAGACGGAGCCGACGCTGCTGGCGTCGTTGCGCGCCGGGCGCGAGGAGGCTGCGGGGGTGCTCGAGGCGCTGGGCGGGCTGTGGGCCGGCGGCGGCTCGGTCAGCTGGCCGGGCGTCTTCCCCACGGCTGGGCGGCGGGTGCCGCTGCCGACCTATCCGTGGCAGCGGCAGCGGTACTGGATCGAGGCGCCGGCCGAAGGGCTCGGAGCCACGGCCGCCGATGCGCTGGCGCAGTGGTTTTACCGGGTGGACTGGCCCGAGATGCCTCGCTCATCCGTGGATTCGCGGCGAGCCCGGTCCGGCGGGTGGCTGGTGCTGGCCGACCGGGGTGGAGTCGGGGAGGCGGCCGCGGCGGCGCTTTCGTCGCAGGGATGTTCGTGCGCCGTGCTCCATGCGCCGGCCGAGGCCTCCGCGGTCGCCGAGCAGGTGACCCAGGCCCTCGGTGGCCGCAACGACTGGCAGGGGGTGCTGTACCTCTGGGGTCTGGACGCCGTCGTGGAGGCGGGGGCATCGGCCGAAGAGGTCGGCAAAGTCACCCATCTTGCCACGGCGCCGGTGCTCGCGCTGATTCAGGCGCTGGGCACGGGGCCGCGCTCACCCCGGCTCTGGATCGTGACCCGAGGGGCCTGCACGGTGGGCGGCGAGCCTGACGCTGCCCCCTGTCAGGCGGCGCTGTGGGGTATGGGCCGGGTCGCGGCGCTGGAGCATCCCGGCTCCTGGGGCGGGCTCGTGGACCTGGATCCGGAGGAGAGCCCGACGGAGGTCGAGGCCCTGGTGGCCGAGCTGCTTTCGCCGGACGCCGAGGATCAGCTGGCATTCCGCCAGGGGCGCCGGCGCGCAGCGCGGCTCGTGGCCGCCCCACCGGAGGGAAACGCAGCGCCGGTGTCGCTGTCTGCGGAGGGGAGTTACTTGGTGACGGGTGGGCTGGGCGCCCTTGGCCTCCTCGTTGCGCGGTGGTTGGTGGAGCGCGGGGCGGGGCACCTCGTGCTGATCAGCCGGCACGGATTGCCCGACCGCGAGGAATGGGGCCGAGATCAGCCGCCAGAGGTGCGCGCGCGCATTGCGGCGATCGAGGCGCTGGAGGCGCAGGGCGCGCGGGTCACCGTGGCGGCGGTCGACGTGGCCGATGCCGAAGGCATGGCGGCGCTCTTGGCGGCCGTCGAGCCGCCGCTGCGGGGGGTCGTGCACGCCGCGGGTCTGCTCGACGACGGGCTGCTGGCCCACCAGGACGCTGGTCGGCTCGCCCGGGTGTTGCGCCCCAAGGTGGAGGGGGCATGGGTGCTGCACACCCTTACCCGCGAGCAGCCGCTGGACCTCTTCGTACTGTTTTCCTCGGCGTCGGGCGTCTTCGGCTCGATCGGCCAGGGCAGCTACGCGGCAGGCAATGCCTTTTTGGACGCGCTGGCGGACCTCCGCCGAACGCAGGGGCTCGCCGCCCTGAGCATCGCCTGGGGCCTGTGGGCGGAGGGGGGGATGGGCTCGCAGGCGCAGCGCCGGGAACACGAGGCATCGGGAATCTGGGCGATGCCGACGCGTCGTGCCCTGGCGGCGATGGAATGGCTGCTCGGTACGCGCGCGACGCAGCGCGTGGTCATCCAGATGGATTGGGCCCATGCGGGAGCGGCTCCGCGCGACGCGAGCCGAGGCCGCTTCTGGGATCGGCTGGTAACTGCCACGAAAGCGACCTCCTCCTCGGCCGTGCCAGCTGTGGAGCGCTGGCGTAACGCGTCTGTCGTGGAGACCCGCTCGGCGCTCTACGAGCTTGTGCGCGGCGTGGTCGCCGGGGTGATGGGCTTTACCGATCAGGGCACGCTCGACGTGCGACGAGGCTTCGCCGAGCAGGGCCTCGACTCCCTGATGGCCGTGGAAATCCGCAAACGGCTTCAGGGTGAGCTGGGTATGCCGCTGTCGGCGACGCTGGCGTTCGACCATCCGACCGTGGAGCGGCTGGTGGAATACTTGCTGAGCCAGGCGCTGGAGCTGCAGGACCGCACCGACGTGCGAAGCGCTCGGTTGCCGGCGACAGAGGACCCGATCGCCATCGTGGGTGCCGCCTGCCGCTTCCCGGGCGGGGTCGAGGACCTGGAGTCCTACTGGCAGCTGTTGACCGAGGGCGTGGTGGTCAGCACCGAGGTGCCGGCCGACCGGTGGAATGGGGCAGACGGGCGCGGCCCCGGCTCGGGAGAGGCTCAGAGACAGACCTACGTGCCCAGGGGTGGCTTTCTGCGCGAGGTGGAGACGTTCGATGCGGCGTTCTTCCACATCTCGCCTCGGGAGGCGATGAGCCTGGACCCGCAACAGCGGCTGCTGCTGGAAGTGAGCTGGGAGGCGATCGAGCGCGCGGGCCAGGACCCGTCGGCGCTGCGCGAGAGCCCCACGGGCGTGTTCGTGGGCGCGGGCCCCAACGAATATGCCGAGCGGGTGCAGGACCTCGCCGATGAGGCGGCGGGGCTCTACAGCGGCACCGGCAACATGCTCAGCGTTGCGGCGGGACGGCTGTCATTTTTCCTGGGCCTGCACGGGCCGACCCTGGCTGTGGATACGGCGTGCTCCTCGTCGCTCGTGGCGCTGCACCTCGGCTGCCAGAGCTTGCGACGGGGCGAGTGCGACCAAGCCCTGGTTGGCGGCGTCAACATGCTGCTCTCGCCGAAGACCTTCGCGCTGCTCTCACGGATGCACGCGCTTTCGCCCGGCGGGCGGTGCAAGACGTTCTCGGCCGACGCGGACGGCTACGCGCGGGCCGAGGGCTGCGCCGTGGTGGTGCTCAAGCGGCTCTCCGACGCGCAGCGCGACCGCGACCCCATCGTGGCGGTGATCCGGGGTACGGCGATCAATCATGATGGCCCGAGCAGCGGGCTGACAGTGCCCAGCGGCCCTGCCCAGGAGGCGCTGTTACGCCAGGCGCTGGCGCACGCAGGGGTGGTTCCGGCCGACGTCGATTTCGTGGAATGCCACGGGACCGGGACGGCGCTGGGCGACCCGATCGAGGTGCGGGCGCTGAGCGACGTGTACGGGCAAGCCCGCCCTGCGGACCGACCGCTGATCCTGGGAGCCGCCAAGGCCAACCTTGGGCACATGGAGCCCGCGGCGGGCCTGGCCGGCTTGCTCAAGGCGGTGCTCGCGCTGGGGCAAGAGCAAATACCAGCCCAGCCGGAGCTGGGCGAGCTCAACCCGCTCTTGCCGTGGGAGGCGCTGCCGGTGGCGGTGGCCCGCGCAGCGGTGCCGTGGCCGCGCACGGACCGGCCGCGCTTCGCGGGGGTGAGCTCGTTCGGGATGAGCGGAACGAACGCGCACGTGGTGCTGGAAGAGGCGCCGGCGGTGGAGCTGGGGCCTGCCGCGCCGGAGCGCTCGGCGGAGCTTCTGGTGCTGTCGGGCAAGAGCGAGGGGGCGCTCGACGCGCAGGCGGCGCGGCTGCGCGAGCACCTGGACATGCACCCGGAGCTCGGGCTCGGGGACGTGGCGTTCAGCCTGGCGACGACGCGCAGCGCGATGAACCACCGGCTCGCGGTGGCGGTGACGTCGCGCGAGGGGCTGCTGGCGGCGCTCTCGGCCGTGGCGCAGGGGCAGACGCCGCCGGGGGCGGCGCGCTGCATCGCGAGCTCGTCGCGCGGCAAGCTGGCGTTGCTGTTCACCGGACAGGGCGCGCAGACGCCGGGCATGGGCCGGGGGCTTTGCGCGGCGTGGCCAGCGTTCCGGGAGGCGTTCGACCGGTGCGTGGCGCTGTTCGACCGGGAGCTGGACCGCCCGCTGCGCGAGGTGATGTGGGCGGAGCCGGGGAGCGCCGAGTCGTTGCTGCTCGACCAGACGGCGTTCACCCAGCCCGCGCTCTTCACGGTGGAGTACGCGCTGACGGCGCTGTGGCGGTCGTGGGGCGTAGAGCCGGAGCTGGTGGCTGGGCATAGCGCCGGGGAGCTGGTGGCGGCGTGCGTGGCGGGGGTGTTCTCGCTGGAAGATGGGGTGAGGCTCGTGGCGGCGCGCGGGCGGCTGATGCAGGGGCTCTCGGCGGGCGGCGCGATGGTGTCGCTCGGAGCGCCGGAGGCGGAGGTGGCCGCGGCGGTGGCGCCGCACGCGGCGTCGGTGTCGATCGCGGCGGTCAATGGGCCGGAGCAGGTGGTGATAGCGGGCGTGGAGCGAGCGGTGCAGGCGATCGCGGCGGGGTTCGCGGCGCGCGGCGTGCGCACCAAGCGGCTGCATGTCTCGCACGCGTCCCACTCGCCGCTGATGGAACCGATGCTGGAGGAGTTCGGGCGGGTGGCGGCGTCGGTGACGTACCGGCGGCCAAGCGTTTCGCTGGTGAGCAACCTGAGCGGGAAGGTGGTCACGGACGAGCTGAGCGCGCCGGGCTACTGGGTGCGGCACGTGCGGGAGGCGGTGCGCTTCGCGGACGGGGTGAAGGCGCTGCACGAAGCCGGCGCGGGGACGTTCCTCGAAGTGGGCCCGAAGCCGACGCTGCTCGGGCTGTTGCCAGCCTGCCTGCCGGAGACGGAGCCGACGCTGCTGGCGTCGTTGCGCGCCGGGCGCGAGGAGGCTGCGGGGGTGCTCGAGGCGCTGGGCAGGCTGTGGGCCGGCGGCGGCTCGGTCAGCTGGCCGGGCGTCTTCCCCACGGCTGGGCGGCGGGTGCCGCTGCCGACCTATCCGTGGCAGCGGCAGCGGTACTGGCCCGACATCGAGCCTGACAGCCGTCGCCACGCAGCCGCGGATCCGACCCAAGGCTGGTTCTATCGCGTGGACTGGCCGGAGATACCTCGCAGCCTCCAGAAATCAGAGGAGGCGAGCCGCGGGAGCTGGCTGGTATTGGCGGATAAGGGTGGAGTCGGCGAGGCGGTCGCTGCAGCGCTGTCGACACGTGGACTTCCATGCGTCGTGATCCATGCGCCGGCAGAGACATCCGCGACCGCCGAGCTGGTGACCGAGGCTGCCGGCGGTCGAAGCGATTGGCAGGTAGTGCTCTACCTGTGGGGTCTGGACGCCGTCGTCGGTGCGGAGGCGTCGATCGATGAGATCGGCGACGCGACCCGTCGTGCTACCGCGCCGGTGCTCGGCTTGGCTCGGTTTCTGAGCACCGTGTCTTGTTCGCCCCGACTCTGGGTCGTGACCCGGGGGGCATGCATCGTTGGCGACGAGCCTGCGATCGCCCCTTGTCAGGCGGCGTTATGGGGCATGGGCCGGGTGGCGGCGCTCGAGCATCCCGGGGCCTGGGGCGGGCTCGTGGACCTGGATCCCCGAGCGAGCCCGCCCCAAGCCAGCCCGATCGACGGCGAGATGCTCGTCACCGAGCTATTGTCGCAGGAGACCGAGGATCAGCTCGCCTTCCGCCATGGGCGCCGGCACGCGGCACGGCTGGTGGCTGCCCCGCCACAGGGGCAAGCGGCACCGGTGTCGCTGTCTGCGGAGGCGAGCTACCTGGTGACGGGAGGCCTCGGTGGGCTGGGCCTGATCGTGGCCCAGTGGCTGGTGGAGCTGGGAGCGCGGCACTTGGTGCTGACCAGCCGGCGCGGGTTGCCCGACCGGCAGGCGTGGCGCGAGCAGCAGCCGCCTGAGATCCGCGCGCGGATCGCAGCGGTCGAGGCGCTGGAGGCGCGGGGTGCACGGGTGACCGTGGCAGCGGTGGACGTGGCCGACGTCGAACCGATGACAGCGCTGGTTTCGTCGGTCGAGCCCCCGCTGCGAGGGGTGGTGCACGCCGCTGGCGTCAGCGTCATGCGTCCACTGGCGGAGACGGACGAGACCCTGCTCGAGTCGGTGCTCCGTCCCAAGGTGGCCGGGAGCTGGCTGCTGCACCGGCTGCTGCACGGCCGGCCGCTCGACCTGTTCGTGCTGTTCTCGTCGGGCGCAGCGGTGTGGGGTAGCCATAGCCAGGGTGCGTACGCGGCGGCCAACGCTTTCCTCGACGGGCTCGCGCATCTTCGGCGTTCGCAATCGCTGCCTGCGTTGAGCGTCGCGTGGGGTCTGTGGGCCGAGGGAGGCATGGCGGACGCGGAGGCTCATGCACGTCTGAGCGACATCGGGGTTCTGCCCATGTCGACGTCGGCAGCGTTGTCGGCGCTCCAGCGCCTGGTGGAGACCGGCGCGGCTCAGCGCACGGTGACCCGGATGGACTGGGCGCGCTTCGCGCCGGTGTACACCGCTCGAGGGCGTCGCAACCTGCTTTCGGCGCTGGTCGCAGGGCGCGACATCATCGCGCCTTCCCCTCCGGCGGCAGCAACCCGGAACTGGCGTGGCCTGTCCGTTGCGGAAGCCCGCGTGGCTCTGCACGAGATCGTCCATGGGGCCGTCGCTCGGGTGCTGGGCTTCCTCGACCCGAGCGCGCTCGATCCTGGGATGGGGTTCAATGAGCAGGGCCTCGACTCGTTGATGGCGGTGGAGATCCGCAACCTCCTTCAGGCTGAGCTGGACGTGCGGCTTTCGACGACGCTGGCCTTTGATCATCCGACGGTACAGCGGCTGGTGGAGCATCTGCTCGTCGATGTACTGAAGCTGGAGGATCGCAGCGACACCCAGCATGTTTGGTCGTTGGCGTCAGACGAGCCCATCGCCATCGTGGGAGCCGCCTGCCGCTTCCCGGGCGGGGTGGAGGACCTGGAGTCCTACTGGCAGCTGTTGGCCGAGGGCGTGGTGGTCAGCGCCGAGGTGCCGGCCGACCGGTGGGATGCGGCGGACTGGTACGACCCTGATCCGGAGATCCCAGGCCGGACTTACGTGACCAAAGGCGCCTTCCTGCGCGATTTGCAGAGATTGGATGCGACCTTCTTCCGCATCTCGCCTCGCGAGGCGATGAGCCTCGACCCGCAGCAGCGGTTGCTCCTGGAGGTAAGCTGGGAGGCGCTCGAGAGCGCGGGTATCGCTCCGGATACGCTGCGAGATAGCCCCACCGGGGTGTTCGTGGGTGCGGGGCCCAATGAGTACTACACGCAGCGGCTGCGAGGCTTCACCGACGGAGCGGCAGGGCTGTACGGCGGCACCGGGAACATGCTCAGCGTTACGGCTGGACGGCTGTCGTTTTTCCTGGGTCTGCACGGCCCGACGCTGGCCATGGATACGGCGTGCTCGTCATCCCTGGTCGCGCTGCACCTCGCCTGCCAGAGCCTGCGACTGGGCGAGTGCGATCAAGCGCTGGTTGGCGGGGTCAACGTGCTGCTCGCGCCGGAGACCTTCGTGCTGCTCTCACGGATGCGCGCGCTTTCGCCCGACGGGCGGTGCAAGACGTTCTCGGCCGACGCGGACGGCTACGCGCGGGGCGAGGGGTGCGCCGTGGTGGTGCTCAAGCGGCTGCGCGATGCGCAGCGCGCCGGCGACTCCATCCTGGCGCTGATCCGGGGAAGCGCGGTGAACCACGACGGCCCGAGCAGCGGGCTGACCGTGCCCAACGGACCGGCCCAGCAAGCATTGCTGCGCCAGGCGCTTTCGCAAGCAGGCGTGTCTCCGGTCGACGTTGATTTTGTGGAGTGTCACGGGACAGGGACGGCGCTGGGCGACCCGATCGAGGTGCAGGCGCTGAGCGAGGTGTATGGTCCAGGGCGCTCCGGGGATCGACCGCTGGTGCTGGGGGCCGTCAAGGCCAACGTCGCGCATCTGGAGGCGGCATCCGGCTTGGCCAGCCTGCTCAAGGCCGTGCTTGCGCTGCGGCACGAGCAGATCCCGGCCCAGCCGGAGCTGGGCGAGCTCAACCCGCACTTGCCGTGGAACACGCTGCCGGTGGCGGTGCCACGTAATGCGGTGCCGTGGGGGCGCGGCGCACGCCCGCGTCGGGCCGGCGTGAGCGCGTTCGGGTTGAGCGGAACCAACGTGCATGTCGTGCTGGAGGAGGCACCGGAGGTGGAGCCGGCGCCCGCGGCGCCGGCGCGACCGGTGGAGCTGGTCGTGCTATCGGCCAAGAGCGCGGCGGCGCTGGACGCCGCGGCGGAACGGCTCTCGGCGCACCTGTCCGCGCACCCGGAGCTGAGCCTCGGCGACGTGGCGTTCAGCCTGGCGACGACGCGCAGCCCGATGGAGCACCGGCTCGCCATCGCGACGACCTCGCGCGAGGCCCTGCGAGGCGCGCTGGACGCCGCGGCGCAGCAAAAGACGCCGCAGGGCGCGGTGCGCGGCAAGGCCGTGTCCTCACGCGGTAAGCTGGCTTTCCTGTTCACCGGACAGGGCGCGCAAATGCCGGGCATGGGCCGTGGGCTGTACGAAACGTGGCCTGCGTTCCGGGAGGCGTTCGACCGGTGCGTGGCGCTCTTCGATCGGGAGATCGACCAGCCTCTGCGCGAGGTGATGTGGGCTGCGCCGGGCCTCGCTCAGGCGGCGCGGCTCGATCAGACCGCGTACGCGCAGCCGGCTCTCTTTGCGCTGGAGTACGCGCTGGCTGCCCTGTGGCGTTCGTGGGGCGTGGAGCCGCACGTACTGCTCGGTCATAGCATCGGCGAGCTGGTCGCCGCCTGCGTGGCGGGCGTGTTCTCGCTCGAAGATGCGGTGAGGTTGGTGGCCGCGCGCGGGCGGCTGATGCAGGCGCTACCCGCCGGCGGTGCCATGGTAGCCATCGCAGCGTCCGAGGCCGAGGTGGCCGCCTCCGTGGCGCCCCACGCCGCCACGGTGTCGATCGCCGCGGTCAACGGTCCTGACGCCGTCGTGATCGCCGGCGCCGAGGTACAGGTGCTCGCCCTCGGCGCGACGTTCGCGGCGCGTGGGATACGCACGAAGAGGCTCGCCGTCTCCCATGCGTTCCACTCGCCGCTCATGGATCCGATGCTGGAAGACTTCCAGCGGGTCGCTGCGACGATCGCGTACCGCGCGCCGGACCGCCCGGTGGTGTCGAATGTCACCGGCCACGTCGCAGGCCCCGAGATCGCCACGCCCGAGTATTGGGTCCGGCATGTGCGAAGCGCCGTGCGCTTCGGCGACGGGGCAAAGGCGTTGCATGCCGCGGGTGCCGCCACGTTCGTCGAGATTGGCCCGAAGCCGGTCCTGCTCGGGCTGTTGCCAGCGTGCCTCGGGGAAGCGGACGCGGTCCTCGTGCCGTCGCTACGCGCGGACCGCTCGGAATGCGAGGTGGTCCTCGCGGCGCTCGGGGCTTGGTATGCCTGGGGGGGTGCGCTCGACTGGAAGGGCGTGTTCCCCGATGGCGCGCGCCGCGTGGCTCTGCCCATGTATCCATGGCAGCGTGAGCGCCATTGGATGGACCTCACCCCGCGAAGCGCCGCGCCTGCAGGGATCGCAGGTCGCTGGCCGCTGGCTGGTGTCGGGCTCTGCATGCCCGGCGCTGTGTTGCACCACGTGCTCTCGATCGGACCACGCCATCAGCCTTTCCTCGGTGATCACCTCGTGTTTGGCAAGGTGGTGGTGCCCGGCGCCTTTCATGTCGCGGTGATCCTCAGCATCGCCGCCGAGCGCTGGCCCGAGCGGGCGATCGAGCTGACAGGCGTGGAGTTCCTGAAGGCCATCGCGATGGAGCCCGACCAGGAGGTCGAGCTCCACGCCGTGCTCACCCCCGAAGCCGCCGGGGATGGCTACCTGTTCGAGCTGGCGACCCTGGCGGCGCCGGAGACCGAACGCCGATGGACGACCCACGCCCGCGGTCGGGTGCAGCCGACAGACGGCGCGCCCGGCGCGTTGCCGCGCCTCGAGGTGCTGGAGGACCGCGCGATCCAGCCCCTCGACTTCGCCGGATTCCTCGACAGGTTATCGGCGGTGCGGATCGGCTGGGGGCCGCTTTGGCGATGGCTGCAGGACGGGCGCGTCGGCGACGAGGCCTCGCTTGCCACCCTCGTGCCGACCTATCCGAACGCCCACGACGTGGCGCCCTTGCACCCGATCCTGCTGGACAACGGCTTTGCGGTGAGCCTGCTGGCAACCCGGAGCGAGCCGGAGGACGACGGGACGCCCCCGCTGCCGTTCGCCGTGGAACGGGTGCGGTGGTGGCGGGCGCCGGTTGGAAGGGTGCGGTGTGGCGGCGTGCCGCGGTCGCAGGCATTCGGTGTCTCGAGCTTCGTGCTGGTCGACGAAACTGGCGAGGTGGTCGCTGAGGTGGAGGGATTTGTTTGCCGCCGGGCGCCGCGAGAGGTGTTCCTGCGGCAGGAGTCGGGCGCGTCGACTGCAGCCTTGTACCGCCTCGACTGGCCCGAAGCGCCCTTGCCCGATGCGCCTGCGGAACGGATGGAGGAGAGCTGGGTCGTGGTGGCAGCACCTGGCTCGGAGATGGCCGTGGCGCTCGCAACACGGCTCAACCGCTGCGTCCTCGCCGAACCCCAAGGCCTCGAGACGGCCCTCGCGGGGGTGTCTCCCGCAGGTGTGATCTGCCTCTGGGAACCTGGAGCCCACGAGGAAGCTCCGGCGGCGGCGCAGCGTGTGGCGACCGAGGGCCTCTCGGTGGTGCAGGCGCTCAGGGATCGCGCGGTGCGCCTCTGGTGGGTGACCACGGGCGCAGTGGCTGTCGAGGCCGGCGAGCGGGTGCAGGTCGCCACAGCGGCGGTGTGGGGCCTGGGCCGGACAGTGATGCAGGAGCGCCCGGAGCTCAGCTGCACTCTGGTGGATTTGGAGCCGGAGGCCGATGCAGCGCGTTCAGCTGACGTTCTGTTGCGGGAGCTCGGTCGCGCTGACGACGAGACCCAGGTGGTTTTCCGTTCCGGAAAGCGCCGCGTAGGGCGGCTGGTCAAAGCGACAACCCCCGAAGGGCTCTTGGTCCCTGACGCAGAATCCTATCGACTGGAGGCTGGGCAGAAGGGCACATTGGACCAGCTCCGCCTCGCGCCGGCACAGCGCCGGGCACCTGGCCCGGGCGAGGTCGAGATCAAGGTAACCGCCTCGGGGCTCAACTTCCGGACCGTCCTCGCTGTGCTGGGAATGTATCCGGGCGACGCTGGGCCGATGGGCGGAGATTGTGCCGGTATCGTCACGGCGGTGGGCCAGGGGGTGCACCACCTCTCGGTCGGCGATGCTGTCATGACGCTGGGGACGTTGCATCGATTCGTCACGGTCGACGCGCGGCTGGTGGTCCGGCAGCCTGCAGGGCTGACTCCCGCGCAGGCAGCTACGGTGCCGGTCGCGTTCCTGACGGCCTGGCTCGCTCTGCACGACCTGGGGAATCTGCAGCGCGGCGAGCGGGTGCTGATCCATGCTGCGGCCGGCGGTGTGGGCATGGCCGCGGTGCAAATCGCCCGATGGATAGGGGCCGAGGTGTTCGCCACGGCGAGCCCGTCCAAGTGGGCAGCGCTTCAGGCCATGGGCGTGCCGCGCACGCACATCGCCAGCTCGCGGACGCTGGAGTTTGCTGAGACGTTCCGGCAGGTCACCGGCGGCCGGGGCGTGGACGTGGTGCTCAACGCGCTGGCCGGCGAGTTCGTGGACGCGAGCCTGTCCCTGCTGTCGACGAGCGGGCGGTTCCTCGAGATGGGCAAGACCGACATACGGGATCGAGCCGCGGTCGCGGCGGCGCATCCCGGTGTTCGCTATCGGGTATTCGACATCCTGGAGCTCGCTCCGGATCGAACTCGAGAGATCCTCGAGCGCGTGGTCGAGGGCTTTGCTGCGGGACATCTGCGCGCATTGCCGGTGCATGCGTTCGCGATCACCAAGGCCGAGGCAGCGTTTCGGTTCATGGCGCAAGCGCGGCATCAGGGCAAGGTCGTGCTGCTGCCGGCGCCCTCCGCCGCGCCCTTGGCGCCGACGGGCACCGTACTGCTGACCGGTGGGCTGGGAGCGTTGGGGCTCCACGTGGCCCGCTGGCTCGCCCAGCAGGGCGTGCCGCACATGGTGCTCACAGGTCGGCGGGGCCTGGATACGCCGGGCGCTGCTAAAGCCGTCGCGGAGATCGAAGCGCTCGGCGCTCGGGTGACGATCGCGGCGTCGGATGTCGCCGATCGGAATGCGCTGGAGGCTGTGCTCCAGGCCATTCCGGCGGAGTGGCCGTTACAGGGCGTGATCCATGCAGCCGGAGCGCTCGATGATGGTGTGCTTGATGAGCAGACCACCGACCGCTTCTCGCGGGTGCTGGCACCGAAGGTGACTGGCGCCTGGAATCTGCATGAGCTCACGGCGGGCAACGATCTCGCTTTCTTCGTGCTGTTCTCCTCCATGTCGGGGCTCTTGGGCTCGGCCGGGCAGTCCAACTATGCGGCGGCCAACACCTTCCTCGACGCGCTGGCCGCGCATCGGCGGGCCGAAGGCCTGGCGGCGCAGAGCCTCGCGTGGGGCCCATGGTCGGACGGAGGCATGGCAGCGGGGCTCAGCGCGGCGCTGCAGGCGCGGCTCGCTCGGCATGGGATGGGAGCGCTGTCGCCCGCTCAGGGCACCGCGCTGCTCGGGCAGGCGCTGGCTCGGCCGGAAACGCAGCTCGGGGCGATGTCGCTCGACGTGCGTGCGGCAAGCCAAGCTTCGGGAGCGGCAGTGCCGCCTGTGTGGCGCGCGCTGGTGCGCGCGGAGGCGCGCCATGCGGCGGCTGGGGCGCAGGGGGCATTGGCCGCGCGCGTTGGGGCGCTGCCCGAGGCGCGTCGCGCCGACGAGGTGCGCAAGGTCGTGCAGGCCGAGATCGCGCGCGTGCTTTCATGGAGCGCCGCGAGCGCCGTGCCCGTCGATCGGCCGCTGTCGGACTTGGGCCTCGACTCGCTCACGGCGGTGGAGCTGCGCAACGTGCTCGGCCAGCGGGTGGGTGCGACGCTGCCGGCGACGCTGGCATTCGATCACCCGACGGTCGACGCGCTCACGCGCTGGCTGCTCGATAAGGTCCTGGTCGTGGCCGAGCCGAGCGTATCGCCCGCAAAGTCGTCGCCGCAGGTCGCCCTCGACGAGCCCATTGCGGTGATCGGCATCGGCTGCCGTTTCCCAGGCGGCGTGACCGATCCGGAGTCGTTTTGGCGGCTGCTCGAAGAGGGCAGCGATGCCGTCGTCGAGGTGCCGCATGAGCGATGGGACATCGACGCGTTCTATGATCCGGATCCGGATGTGCGCGGCAAGATGACAACACGCTTTGGCGGCTTCCTGTCCGATATCGACCGGTTCGAGCCGGCCTTCTTCGGCATCTCGCCGCGCGAAGCGACGACGATGGATCCGCAGCAGCGGCTGCTCCTGGAGACGAGCTGGGAGGCGTTCGAGCGCGCCGGGATTTTGCCCGAGCGGCTGATGGGCAGCGATACCGGCGTGTTCGTGGGGCTCTTCTACCAGGAGTACGCTGCGCTCGCCGGCGGCATCGAGGCGTTCGATGGCTATCTAGGCACCGGCACCACGGCCAGCGTCGCCTCGGGCAGGATCTCTTATGTGCTCGGGCTAAAGGGGCCGAGCCTGACGGTGGACACCGCGTGCTCCTCGTCGCTGGTCGCGGTGCACCTGGCCTGCCAGGCGCTGCGGCGGGGCGAGTGTTCGGTGGCGCTGGCCGGCGGCGTGGCGCTGATGCTCACGCCGGCGACGTTCGTGGAGTTCAGCCGGCTGCGAGGCCTGGCTCCCGACGGACGGTGCAAGAGCTTCTCGGCCGCAGCCGACGGCGTGGGGTGGAGCGAAGGCTGCGCCATGCTCCTGCTCAAACCGCTTCGCGATGCGCAGCGCGATGGGGATCCGATCCTGGCGGTGATCCGCGGCACCGCGGTGAACCAGGATGGGCGCAGCAACGGGCTGACGGCGCCCAACGGATCGTCGCAGCAAGAGGTGATCCGTCGGGCCCTGGAGCAGGCGGGGCTGGCTCCGGCGGACGTCAGCTACGTCGAGTGCCACGGCACCGGCACGACGTTGGGGGACCCCATCGAAGTGCAGGCCCTGGGCGCCGTGCTGGCACAGGGGCGACCCTCGGACCGGCCGCTCGTGATCGGGTCGGTGAAGTCCAATATCGGACATACGCAGGCTGCGGCGGGCGTGGCCGGTGTCATCAAGGTGGCGCTGGCGCTCGAGCGCGGGCTTATCCCGAGGAGCCTGCATTTCGACGCGCCCAATCCGCACATTCCGTGGTCGGAGCTCGCCGTGCAGGTGGCCGCCAAACCCGTCGAATGGACGAGAAACGGCGTGCCGCGACGAGCCGGGGTGAGCTCGTTTGGCGTCAGCGGGACCAACGCGCACGTGGTGCTGGAGGAGGCGCCAGCGGCGGCGTTCGCGCCCGCGGCGGCGCGTTCAGCGGAGCTTTTCGTGCTGTCGGCGAAGAGCGCCGCGGCGCTGGACGCGCAGGCGGCGCGGCTTTCGGCGCATGTCGTTGCGCACCCGGAGCTCGGCCTCGGCGACCTGGCGTTCAGCCTGGCGACGACCCGCAGCCCGATGACGTACCGGCTCGCGGTGGCGGCGACCTCGCGCGAGGCGCTGTCTGCGGCGCTCGACACAGCGGCGCAGGGGCAGGCGCCGCCCGCAGCGGCTCGCGGCCACGCTTCCACAGGCAGCGCCCCAAAGGTGGTTTTCGTCTTTCCTGGCCAGGGCTCCCAGTGGCTGGGCATGGGCCAAAAGCTCCTCTCGGAGGAGCCCGTCTTCCGCGACGCGCTCTCGGCGTGTGACCGAGCGATTCAGGCCGAAGCCGGCTGGTCGCTGCTCGCCGAGCTCGCGGCCGATGAGACCACCTCGCAGCTCGGCCGCATCGACGTGGTGCAGCCGGCGCTGTTCGCGATCGAGGTCGCGCTGTCGGCGCTGTGGCGGTCGTGGGGCGTCGAGCCGGATGCAGTGGTAGGCCACAGCATGGGCGAAGTGGCGGCCGCGCACGTCGCCGGCGCCCTGTCGCTCGAGGATGCTGTAGCGATCATCTGCCGGCGCAGCCTGCTGCTGCGGCGGATCAGCGGCCAAGGCGAGATGGCGGTCGTCGAGCTTTCCCTGGCCGAGGCCGAGGCAGCGCTCCTGGGCTACGAAGACCGGCTCAGCGTGGCGGTGAGCAACAGCCCGCGATCGACGGTGCTGGCGGGCGAGCCGGCAGCGCTCGCAGAGGTGCTGGCGATCCTTGCCGCAAAGGGGGTGTTCTGCCGTCGAGTCAAGGTGGACGTCGCCAGCCACAGCCCACAGATCGACCCGCTGCGCGACGAGCTATTGGCAGCATTGGGCGAGCTCGAGCCGCGACAAGCGACCGTGACGATGCGCTCGACGGTGACGAGCACGATCGTGGCGGGCCCGGAGCTCGTGGCGAG
Organism: Sorangium cellulosum So0157-2; assembly: GCF_000418325.1. Lineage (GTDB taxonomy): Bacteria > Myxococcota_A > Polyangia > Polyangiales > Polyangiaceae > Sorangium > Sorangium cellulosum_D. The sequence continues at coordinate 7,122,095 of NC_021658.1, read as the reverse complement.
CTACTGGGCGGACAACGTTCGACAGCCGGTGCGCTTCGCCGAAGCGGTGCAATCGTTGATGGAAGGCGGTCATGGGCTGTTCGTGGAGATGAGCCCGCATCCGATCCTGACGACATCGGTCGAGGAGATCCGACGGGCGACGAAGCGGGAGGGAGTCGCGGTGGGGTCGTTGCGGCGTGGACAGGACGAGCGCCTGTCCATGTTGGAGGCGCTGGGAGCGCTCTGGGTACACGGCCAGGCGGTGGGCTGGGAGCGGCTGTTCTCCGCGGGCGGCGCGGGCCTCCGTCGCGTGCCGCTGCCGACCTATCCCTGGCAGCGCGAGCGGTACTGGGTCGATGCGCCGACCGGCGGCGCGGCGAGCGGCAGCCGCTTTGCTCATGCGGGCAGTCACCCGCTCCTGGGTGAAATGCAGACCCTGTCGACCCAGAGGAGCACGCGCGTGTGGGAGACGACGCTGGATCTCAAACGGCTGCCGTGGCTCGGCGATCACCGGGTGCAGGGGGCGGTCGTGTTTCCGGGCGCGGCGTACCTGGAGATGGCGCTCTCGTCTGGGGCCGAGGCCTTGGGTGACGGTCCGCTCCAGGTCAGCGATGTGGTGCTCGCCGAGGCGCTGGCCTTCGCGGATGATACGCCGGTGGCGGTGCAGGTCATGGCGACCGAGGAGCGACCAGGCCGCCTGCAATTTCACGTTGCGAGCCGGGTGCCGGGCCACGGCCGTGCTGCCTTTCGAAGCCATGCCCGCGGGGTGCTGCGCCAGACCGAGCGCGCCGAGGTCCCGGCGAGGCTGGATCTGGCCGCGCTTCGTGCCCGGCTTCAGGCCAGCGCACCCGCTGCGGCTACCTATGCGGCGCTGGCCGAGATGGGGCTCGAGTACGGCCCAGCGTTCCAGGGGCTCGTCGAGCTGTGGCGGGGGGAGGGCGAGGCGCTGGGACGTGTGCGGCTCCCCGAGGCCGCCGGCTCCCCGGCCGCGTGCCGGCTCCACCCCGCGCTCTTGGATGCGTGCTTCCACGTGAGCAGCGCCTTCGCTGACCGCGGCGAGGCGACGCCGTGGGTACCCGTGGAAATCGGCTCGCTGCGGTGGTTCCAGCGGCCGTCGGGGGAGCTGTGGTGTCATGCGCGGAGTGTGAGCCACGGAAAGCCAACACCCGACCGGCGGAGTACCGACTTTTGGGTGGTCGACAGCACGGGCGCGATCGTCGCCGAGATCTCCGGGCTCGTGGCGCAGCGGCTCGCGGGAGGTGTACGCCGGCACGAAGAAGACGACTGGTTCATGGAGCCGGCTTGGGAACCGACCGCGGTCCCCGGATCCGAGGTCATGGCGGGCCGGTGGCTGCTCATCGGCTCGGGCGGCGGGCTCGGCGCTGCGCTCGACTCGGCGCTGACGGAAGCTGGCCATTCCGTCGTCCACGCGACAGGGCACGGCACGAGCGCCGCCGGGTTGCAGGCGCTCTTGACGGCGTCCTTCGACGGCCAGGCCCCGACGTCGGTGGTGCACCTCGGCAGCCTCGATGAGCGTGGCGGGCTCGACGCGGACGCGCCCTTCGACGCCGATGCGCTCGAGGAGTCGCTGGTGCGCGGCTGCGACAGCGTGCTCTGGACCGTGCAGGCCGTGGCCGGGGCGGGCTTCCGAGATCCTCCGCGGTTGTGGCTCGTGACACGCGGCGCTCAGGCCATCGGCGCCGGCGACGTCTCTGTGGCGCAAGCGCCGCTCCTGGGGCTGGGCCGCGTTATCGCCTTGGAGCACGCCGAGCTGCGCTGCGCTCGGATCGACCTCGATCCAGCGCGGCGCGACGGAGAAGTCGATGCGCTGCTTGCCGAGCTGTTGGCCGACGACGCCGAGGAGGAAGTCGCGTTTCGCGGCGGTGAGCGGCGCGTGGCCCGGCTCGTCCGAAGGCCGCCCGAGACCGACTGCCGAGAGAAAATCGAGCCCGCGGAAGGCCGGCCGTTCCGGCTGGAGATCGATGGGTCCGGCGTGCTCGACGACCTGGTGCTCCGAGCCACGGAGCGGCGCCCTCCTGGCCCGGGCGAGGTCGAGATCGCCGTCGAGGCGGCGGGGCTCAACTTTCTCGACGTGATGAGGGCCATGGGGATCTACCCTGGGCCTGGGGACGGTCCGGTTGCGCTGGGCGCCGAGTGCTCCGGCCGAATTGTCGCGATGGGCGAAGGTGTCGAGAGCCTTCGTATCGGCCAGGACGTCGTGGCCGTCGCGCCCTTCAGTTTCGGCACCCACGTCACCGTCGACGCCCGGATGGTCGCACCTCGCCCCGCGGCGCTGACGGCCGCGCAGGCAGCCGCGCTGCCCGTCGCATTCATGACGGCCTGGTACGGTCTCGTCCATCTGGGGAGGCTCCGGGCCGGCGAGCGCGTGCTCATCCACTCGGCGACGGGGGGCACCGGCCTTGCTGCTGTGCAGATCGCCCGCCACCTCGGCGCGGAGATATTTGCGACCGCTGGTACACCGGAGAAACGGGCGTGGCTGCGCGAGCAGGGGATCGCGCACGTGATGGACTCGCGCTCGCTGGACTTCGCCGAGCAAGTGCTGGCCGCGACGAAGGGCGAGGGGGTCGACGTCGTGTTGAACTCGCTGTCTGGCGCCGCGATCGACGCGAGCCTTTCGACCCTCGTGCCGGACGGCCGCTTCATCGAGCTCGGCAAGACGGACATCTATGCAGATCGCTCGCTGGGGCTCGCTCACTTCAGGAAGAGCCTGTCCTACAGCGCCGTCGATCTTGCGGGTTTGGCCGTGCGTCGGCCCGAGCGCGTCGCAGCGCTGCTGGCGGAGGTGGTGGACCTGCTCGCACGGGGAGCGCTGCAGCCGCTTCCGGTAGAGATCTTCCCCCTCTCGCGGGCCGCGGACGCGTTCCGGAAAATGGCGCAAGCGCAGCATCTCGGGAAGCTCGTGCTCGCGCTGGAGGACCCGGACGTGCGGATCCGCGTTTCGGGCGAATCCGGCGTCGCCATCCGCGCGGACGGCACCTACCTCGTGACCGGCGGTCTGGGTGGGCTCGGTCTGAGCGTGGCTGGATGGCTGGCCGAGCAGGGGGCTGGGCATCTGGTGCTGGTGGGCCGCTCCGGTGCGGTGAGCGCGGAGCAGCAGACGGCTGTCGCCGCGCTCGAGGCGCACGGCGCGCGTGTGACGGTAGCGAGGGCAGACGTCGCCGATCGGGCGCAGATCGAGCGCATCCTCCGCGAGGTTACCGCGTCGGGGATGCCGCTCCGCGGCGTCGTTCATGCGGCCGGTATCCTGGACGACGGGCTGCTGATGCAGCAAACCCCCGCGCGGTTCCGCGCGGTCATGGCGCCCAAGGTCCGAGGGGCCTTGCACCTGCATGCGTTGACACGCGAAGCGCCGCTCTCCTTCTTCGTGCTGTACGCTTCGGGAGCAGGGCTCTTGGGCTCGCCGGGCCAGGGCAATTACGCCGCGGCCAACACGTTCCTCGACGCTCTGGCGCACCACCGGAGGGCGCAGGGGCTGCCAGCGTTGAGCGTCGACTGGGGCCTGTTCGCGGACGTGGGTCTGGCCGCCGGGCAGCAAAATCGCGGCGCGCGGCTGGTCACCCGCGGGACGCGGAGCCTCACCCCCGACGAAGGGCTGTGGGCGCTCGAGCGTCTGCTCGACGGCGATCGCACCCAGGCCGGGGTCATGCCGTTCGACGTGCGGCAGTGGGTGGAGTTCTACCCGGCGGCGGCATCTTCGCGGAGGTTGTCGCGGCTGGTGACGGCACGGCGCGTGGCTTCCGGTCGGCTCGCCGGGGATCGGGACCTGCTCGAACGGCTCGCCACCGCCGAGGCGGGCGCGCGGGCAGGAATGCTGCAGGAGGTCGTGCGCGCGCAGGTCTCGCAGGTGCTGCGCCTCCCCGAAGGCAAGCTCGACGTGGATGCGCCGCTCACGAGCCTGGGAATGGACTCGCTGATGGGGCTAGAGCTGCGCAACCGCATCGAGGCCGTGCTCGGCATCACCATGCCGGCGACCCTGCTGTGGACCTACCCCACGGTGGCAGCGCTGAGTGCGCATCTGGCTTCTCATGTCGTCTCTACGGGGGATGGGGAATCCGTGCGCCCGCCTGATACAGGGAGCGTGGCTCCAATGACCCACGAAGTCGCTTCGCTCGACGAAGACGGGTTGTTCGCGTTGATTGATGAGTCACTCGCGCGTGCGGGAAAGAGGTGATTGCGTGACAGACCGAGAAGGCCAGCTCCTGGAGCGCTTGCGTGAGGTTACTCTGGCCCTTCGCAAGACGCTGAACGAGCGCGATACCCTGGAGCTCGAGAAGACCGAGCCGATCGCCATCGTGGGGATCGGCTGCCGCTTCCCCGGCGGAGCGGGCACTCCGGAGGCGTTCTGGGAGCTGCTCGACGACGGGCGCGACGCGATCCGGCCGCTCGAGGAGCGCTGGGCGCTCGTAGGTGTCGACCCAGGCGACGACGTACCGCGCTGGGCGGGGCTGCTCACCGAGGCCATCGACGGCTTCGACGCCGCGTTCTTCGGTATCGCCCCCCGGGAGGCACGGTCGCTCGACCCGCAGCATCGCCTGCTGCTGGAGGTCGCCTGGGAGGGGTTCGAAGACGCCGGCATCCCGCCCAGGTCCCTCGTCGGGAGCCGCACCGGCGTGTTCGTCGGCGTCTGCGCCACGGAGTACCTCCACGCCGCCGTCGCGCACCAGCCGCGCGAAGAGCGGGACGCGTACAGCACCACCGGCAACATGCTCAGCATCGCCGCCGGACGGCTATCGTACACGCTGGGGCTGCAGGGACCTTGCCTGACCGTCGACACCGCGTGCTCGTCATCGCTGGTGGCCATTCACCTCGCCTGCCGCAGCCTGCGCGCTCGAGAGAGCGATCTCGCGCTGGCGGGAGGGGTCAACATGCTCCTCTCCCCCGACACGATGCGAGCTCTGGCGCGCACCCAGGCGCTGTCGCCCAATGGCCGTTGCCAGACCTTCGACGCGTCGGCCAACGGGTTCGTCCGTGGGGAGGGCTGCGGTCTGATCGTGCTCAAGCGATTGAGCGACGCGCGGCGGGATGGGGACCGGATCTGGGCGCTGATCCGAGGATCGGCCATCAATCAGGACGGCCGGTCGACGGGGTTGACGGCGCCCAACGTGCTCGCCCAGGGGGCGCTCTTGCGCGAGGCGCTGCGGAACGCCGGCGTCGAGGCCGAGGCCATCGGTTACATCGAGACCCACGGGGCGGCGACCTCGCTGGGCGACCCCATCGAGATCGAAGCGCTGCGCGCCGTGGTGGGGCCGGCGCGAGCCGACGGAGCGCGCTGCGTGCTGGGCGCGGTGAAGACCAACCTCGGCCACCTGGAGGGCGCTGCCGGCGTGGCGGGCCTGATCAAGGCGACGCTTTCGCTACATCACGAGCGCATCCCGAGGAACCTCAACTTTCGTACGCTCAATCCGCGGATCCGGATCGAGGGGACCGCGCTCGAGTTGGCGACCGAGCCGGTGCCCTGGCCGCGGACGGGCCGGACGCGCTTCGCGGGAGTGAGCTCGTTCGGGATGAGCGGGACCAACGCGCATGTGGTGTTGGAGGAGGCGCCGGCGGTGGAGCCTGAGGCCGCGGCCCCCGAGCGCGCTGCGGAGCTGTTCGTCCTGTCGGCGAAGAGCGTGGCGGCGCTGGATGCGCAGGCAGCCCGGCTGCGGGATCACCTGGAGAAGCATGTCGAGCTTGGCCTCGGCGATGTGGCGTTCAGCCTGGCGACGACGCGCAGCGCGATGGAGCACCGGCTGGCGGTGGCCGCGAGCTCGCGCGAGGCGCTGCGAGGGGCGCTTTCGGCCGCAGCGCAGGGGCACACGCCGCCGGGAGCTGTGCGTGGGCGGGCCTCGGGCGGCAGCGCGCCGAAGGTGGTCTTCGTGTTTCCCGGCCAGGGCTCGCAGTGGGTGGGCATGGGCCGAAAGCTCATGGCCGAAGAGCCGGTCTTCCGGGCGGCGCTGGAGGGTTGCGACCGGGCCATCGAGGCGGAAGCGGGCTGGTCGCTGCTCGGGGAGCTCTCCGCCGACGAGGCCGCCTCGCAGCTCGGGCGCATCGACGTGGTTCAGCCGGTGCTCTTCGCCATGGAAGTAGCGCTTTCTGCGCTGTGGCGGTCGTGGGGAGTGGAGCCGGAAGCGGTGGTGGGCCACAGCATGGGCGAGGTTGCGGCGGCGCACGTGGCCGGCGCGCTGTCGCTCGAGGACGCTGTGGCGATCATCTGCCGGCGCAGCCGGCTGCTGCGGCGGATCAGCGGTCAGGGGGAGATGGCGCTGGTCGAGCTGTGCTCTTCGCCATGGAAGTAGCGCTTTCTGCGCTGTGGCGGTCGTGGGGAGTGGAGCCGGAAGCGGTGGTGGGCCACAGCATGGGCGAGGTTGCGGCGGCGCACGTGGCCGGCGCGCTGTCGCTCGAGGACGCTGTGGCGATCATCTGCCGGCGCAGCCGGCTGCTGCGGCGGATCAGCGGTCAGGGGGAGATGGCGCTGGTCGAGCTGTCGCTGGAGGAGGCCGAGGCGGCGCTGCGTGGCCATGAGGGTCGGCTGAGCGTGGCGGTGAGCAACAGCCCGCGCTCGACCGTGCTCGCAGGCGAGCCGGCGGCGCTCTCGGAGGTGCTGGCGGCGCTGACGGCCAAGGGGGTGTTCTGGCGGCAGGTGAAGGTGGACGTCGCCAGCCATAGCCCGCAGGTCGACCCGCTGCGCGAAGAGCTGGTCGCGGCGCTGGGAGCGATCCGGCCGCGAGCGGCTGCGGTGCCGATGCGCTCGACGGTGACGGGCGGGGTGATTGCGGGTCCGGAGCTCGGAGCGAGCTACTGGGCGGACAATCTTCGGCAGCCGGTGCGCTTCGCTGCGGCGGCGCGAGCGCTGCTGGAAGGTGGCCCCACGCTGTTCATCGAGATGAGCCCGCACCCGATCCTGGTGCCGCCCCTGGACGAGATCCAGACGGCGGTCGAGCAAGGGGGCGCTGCGGTGGGCTCGCTGCGGCGAGGGCAGGACGAGCGCGCGACGCTGCTGGAGGCGCTGGGGACGCTGTGGGCGTCCGGCTATCCGGTGAGCTGGGCTCGGCTGTTCCCCGCGGGCGGCAGGCGGGTTCCGCTGCCGACCTATCCCTGGCAGCACGAGCGGTGCTGGATCGAGGTCGAGCCTGAAGCCCGCCGCCTCGCCGCAGCCGACCCCACCAAGGACTGGTTCTACCGGACGGACTGGCCCGAGGTGCCCCGCGCCGCCCCGAAATCGGAGACAGCTCATGGGAGCTGGCTGCTGTTGGCCGACAGGGGTGGGGTCGGTGAGGCGGTCGCTGCAGCGCTGTCGACGCGCGGACTTTCCTGCACCGTGCTTCATGCGTCGGCTGACGCCTCCACCGTCGCCGAGCAGGTATCCGAAGCTGCCAGTCGCCGAAACGACTGGCAGGGAGTCCTCTACCTGTGGGGCCTCGACGCCGTCGTCGATGCTGGGGCATCGGCCGACGACGTCAGCGAGGCTACCCGCCGTGCCACCGCACCCGTCCTTGGGCTGGTTCGATTCCTGAGCGCTGCGCCCCATCCTCCTCGCTTCTGGGTGGTGACCCGCGGGGCATGCACGGTGGGCGGCGAGCCAGAGGTCTCTCTTTGCCAAGCGGCGTTGTGGGGCCTCGCGCGCGTCGTGGCGCTGGAGCATCCCGCTGCCTGGGGTGGCCTCGTGGACCTGGATCCTCAGAAGAGCCCGACGGAGATCGAGCCCCTGGTGGCCGAGCTGCTTTCGCCGGACGCCGAGGATCAGCTGGCGTTCCGCAGCGGTCGCCGGCACGCAGCACGCCTTGTAGCCGCCCCGCCGGAGGGCGACGTCGCACCGATATCGCTGTCCGCGGAGGGAAGCTACCTGGTGACGGGCGGGCTGGGCGGCCTTGGTCTGCTCGTGGCTCGGTGGCTGGTGGAGCGGGGAGCTCGACATCTGGTGCTCACCAGCCGGCACGGGCTGCCAGAGCGACAGGCGTCGGGCGGAGAGCAGCCGCCGGAGGCCCGCGCGCGCATCGCAGCGGTCGAGGGGCTGGAAGCGCAGGGCGCGCGGGTGACCGTGGCAGCGGTGGATGTCGCCGAGGCCGATCCCATGACGGCGCTGCTGGCCGCCATCGAGCCCCCGTTGCGCGGGGTGGTGCACGCCGCCGGCGTCTTCCCCGTGCGTCCCCTGGCGGAGACGGACGAGGCCCTGCTGGAGTCGGTGCTCCGTCCCAAGGTGGCCGGGAGCTGGCTGCTGCACCGGCTGCTGCGCGACCGGCCTCTCGACCTGTTCGTGCTGTTCTCGTCGGGCGCGGCGGTGTGGGGTGGCAAAGGCCAAGGCGCATACGCCGCGGCCAATGCGTTCCTCGACGGGCTCGCGCACCATCGCCGCGCGCGCTCGCTGCCGGCGTTGAGCCTCGCCTGGGGCTTATGGGCCGAGGGAGGCATGGTTGATGCAAAGGCTCATGCACGTCTGAGCGACATCGGGGTCCTGCCCATGGCCACGGGGCCGGCCTTGTCGGCGCTGGAGCGCCTGGTGAAGACCAGCGCTGTCCAGCGTTCGGTCACACGGATGGACTGGACGCGCTTCGCGCCCGTCTATGCCGCGCGAGGGCGGCGCAACTTGCTTTCGGCTCTGGTCGCGGAGGACGAGCGCACTGCGTCTCCCCCTGTGCCGACGGCAAACCGAATCTGGCGCGGCCTGTCCGTTGCGGAGAGCCGCTCAGCCCTCTACGAGCTCGTTCGCGGCATCGCCGCCCGGGTGCTGGGCTTCGCCGACCCGGGCGCGCTCGACGTCGGCCGAGGCTTCGCCGAGCAGGGGCTCGACTCCCTGATGGCTCTGGAGATCCGTAACCGCCTTCAGCGCGAGCTGGGCGAACGGCTGTCGGCGACTCTGGCCTTCGACCACCCGACGGTGGAGCGGCTGGTGGCGCATCTCCTCACCGACGTGCTGAAGCTGGAGGACCGGAGCGACACCCGGCACATCCGGTCGGTGGCGGCGGATGACGACATCGCCATCGTCGGTGCCGCCTGCCGGTTCCCAGGTGGGGATGAAAGCCTGGAGACATACTGGCGGCATCTGGCCGAGGGCATGGTGGTCAGCGCCGAGGTGCCAGCCGACCGGTGGCGCGCGGCGGACTGGTACGACCCCGATCCGGAGGTTCCGGGCCGGACCTATGTGGCCAAGGGTGCCTTCCTCCGCGATGTGCGCAGCTTGGATGCGGCGTTCTTCTCCATTTCCCCTCGTGAGGCGATGAGCCTGGACCCGCAACAGCGGCTGTTGCTGGAGGTGAGCTGGGAGGCGATCGAGCGCGCTGGCCAGGACCCGATGGCGCTGCGCGAGACCGCCACGGGCGTGTTCGTGGGCATGATCGGGAGCGAGCACGCCGAGCGGGTGCAGGGCCTCGACGACGACGCGGCGTTGCTGTACGGCACCACCGGCAACCTGCTCAGCGTCGCCGCTGGACGGCTGTCGTTCTTCCTGGGTCTGCACGGCCCGACGATGACGGTGGACACCGCCTGCTCGTCGTCGCTGGTGGCGTTGCACCTCGCCTGCCAGAGCCTGCGATTGGGCGAGTGCGACCAGGCCCTGGCCGGCGGGTCCAGCGTGCTTTTGTCGCCGCGGTCATTCGTCGCGGCGTCGCGCATGCGTTTGCTTTCGCCAGATGGGCGGTGCAAGACGTTCTCGGCCGCTGCAGACGGCTTTGCGCGGGCCGAGGGCTGCGCCGTGGTGGTGCTGAAGCGGCTCCGTGACGCGCAGCGCGACCGCGACCCCATCCTGGCGGTGGTCAGGAGCACGGCGATCAACCACGATGGCCCGAGCAGCGGGCTCACGGTGCCCAGCGGTCCTGCCCAGCAGGCGTTGCTAGGCCAGGCGCTGGCGCAAGCGGGCGTGGCGCCGGCCGAGGTCGATTTCGTGGAGTGCCACGGGACGGGGACAGCGCTGGGTGACCCGATCGAGGTGCAGGCGCTGGGCGCGGTGTATGGGCGGGGCCGCCCCGCGGAGCGGCCGCTCTGGCTGGGCGCTGTCAAGGCCAACCTCGGGCACCTGGAGGCCGCGGCGGGCTTGGCCGGCGTGCTCAAGGTGCTCTTGGCGCTGGAGCACGAGCAGATTCCGGCTCAACCGGAGCTCGACGAGCTCAACCCGCACATCCCGTGGGCAGAGCTGCCAGTGGCCGTTGTCCGCAGGGCGGTCCCCTGGCCGCGCGGCGCGCGCCCGCGTCGTGCAGGCGTGAGCGCTTTCGGCCTGAGCGGGACCAACGCGCATGTGGTGTTGGAGGAGGCGCCGGCGGTGGAGCCTGGGGCCGCGGCCCCCGAGCGCGCAGCGGAGCTGTTCGTCCTGTCGGCGAAGAGCGTGGCGGCGCTGGATGCGCAGGCAGCCCGGCTGCGGGATCACCTGGAGAAGCATGTCGAGCTTGGCCTCGGCGATGTGGCGTTCAGCCTGGCGACGACGCGCAGCGCGATGGAGCACCGGCTGGCGGTGGCCGCGAGCTCGCGCGAGGCGCTGCGAGGGGCGCTTTCGGCCGCAGCGCAGGGGCACACGCCGCCGGGAGCTGTGCGTGGGCGGGCCTCGGGCGGCAGCGCGCCGAAGGTGGTCTTCGTGTTTCCCGGCCAGGGCTCGCAGTGGGTGGGCATGGGCCGAAAGCTCATGGCCGAAGAGCCGGTCTTCCGGGCGGCGCTGGAGGGTTGCGACCGGGCCATCGAGGCGGAAGCGGGCTGGTCGCTGCTCGGGGAGCTCTCCGCCGACGAGGCCGCCTCGCAGCTCGGGCGCATCGACGTGGTTCAGCCGGTGCTCTTCGCCATGGAAGTAGCGCTTTCTGCGCTGTGGCGGTCGTGGGGAGTGGAGCCGGAAGCGGTGGTGGGCCACAGCATGGGCGAGGTTGCGGCGGCGCACGTGGCCGGCGCGCTGTCGCTCGAGGACGCTGTGGCGATCATCTGCCGGCGCAGCCGGCTGCTGCGGCGGATCAGCGGTCAGGGGGAGATGGCGCTGGTCGAGCTGTCGCTGGAGGAGGCCGAGGCGGCGCTGCGTGGCCATGAGGGTCGGCTGAGCGTGGCGGTGAGCAACAGCCCGCGCTCGACCGTGCTCGCAGGCGAGCCGGCGGCGCTCTCGGAGGTGCTGGCGGCGCTGACGGCCAAGGGGGTGTTCTGGCGGCAGGTGAAGGTGGACGTCGCCAGCCATAGCCCGCAGGTCGACCCGCTGCGCGAAGAGCTGGTCGCGGCGCTGGGAGCGATCCGGCCGCGAGCGGCTGCGGTGCCGATGCGCTCGACGGTGACGGGCGGGGTGATTGCGGGTCCGGAGCTCGGAGCGAGCTACTGGGCGGACAATCTTCGGCAGCCGGTGCGCTTCGCTGCGGCGGCGCGAGCGCTGCTGGAAGGTGGCCCCACGCTGTTCATCGAGATGAGCCCGCACCCGATCCTGGTGCCGCCCCTGGACGAGATCCAGACGGCGGTCGAGCAAGGGGGCGCTGCGGTGGGCTCGCTGCGGCGAGGGCAGGACGAGCGCGCGACGCTGCTGGAGGCGCTGGGGACGCTGTGGGCGTCCGGCTATCCGGTGAGCTGGGCTCGGCTGTTCCCCGCGGGCGGCAGGCGGGTTCCGCTGCCGACCTATCCCTGGCAGCACGAGCGGTACTGGATCGAGGACAGCGTGCATGGATCGAAGCCCTCGCTGCGGCTTCGGCAGCTTCGCAACGGCGCCACGGACCATCCGCTGCTCGGGGCTTCATTGCTCGTCTCGGCGCGACCCGGAGCTCACTTGTGGGAGCAAGCGCTGAGCGACGAGAGGCTGTCCTATCTTTCGGAACATAGGGTCCATGGCGAAGCCGTGTTGCCAAGCGCGGCGTATGTAGAGATGGCGCTCGCCGCCGGCGTAGATCTCTATGGCACGGCGACGCTGGTGCTGGAGCAGCTGGCGCTCGAGCGAGCCCTCGCCGTGCCTTCCGAAGGCGGACGCATCGTGCAAGTGGCCCTCAGCGAAGAAGGGCCCGGTCGGGCCTCATTCCAGGTATCGAGTCGTGAGGAGGCAGGTAGAAGCTGGGTGCGGCACGCCACGGGGCACGTGTGTAGCGACCAGAGCTCAGCAGTGGGAGCGTTGAAGGAAGCTCCGTGGGAGATTCAACAGCGATGTCCGAGCGTCCTGTCGTCGGAGGCGCTCTATCCGCTGCTCAACGAGCACGCCCTCGACTATGGTCCCTGCTTCCAGGGTGTGGAGCAGGTGTGGCTCGGCACGGGGGAGGTGCTCGGCCGGGTACGCTTGCCAGAAGACATGGCATCCTCAAGTGGCGCCTATCGGATTCATCCCGCCTTCTTGGATGCATGTTTTCAAGTGCTGACCGCGCTGCTCACCACGCCGGAATCCATCGATATTCGGAGGCGGCTGACGGATCTCCACGAACCGGATCTCCCGCGGTCCAGGGCTCCGGTGAATCAAGCGGTGAGTGACACCTGGCTGTGGGACGCCGCGCTGGACGGTGGACGGCGCCAGAGCGCGAGCGTGCCCGTCGAGCTGGTGCTCGGCAGCTTCCATGCGAAGTGGGAGGTCATGGAGCGCCTCGCGCAGGCGTACATCATCGACACTCTCCGCATATGGGACGTCTTCTGCGCTGCTGGAGAGCGTCACACGATAGACGAGTTGCTCGTCAGGCTTCAAATCTCTGTCGGCTACAGGAAGGTCATCAAGCGATGGATGGATCACCTTGTCGCGATCGGCGTCCTCGTAGGGGACGGAGAGCATTTTGTGAGCTCTCAGCCGCTGCCGGAGCCTGATTTGGCGGCGGTGCTCGAGGAGGCCGGGAGGGTGTTCGCCGACCTCCCAGTCCTACTTGAGTGGTGCAAGTTTGCCGGGGAACGGCTCGCGGACGTATTGACCGGTAAGACGCTCGCGCTCGAGATCCTCTTCCCTGGTGGCTCGTTCGATATGGCGGAGCGAATCTATCAAGATTCGCCCATCGCCCGTTACTCGAACGGCATCGTGCGCGGTGTCGTCGAGTCGGCGGCGCGGGTGGTAGCACCGTCGGGAATGTTCAGCATCTTGGAGATCGGAGCAGGGACGGGCGCGACCACCGCCACCGTCCTCCCGGTGTTGCTGCCTGACCGGACAGAGTACCATTTTACCGATGTTTCTCCGCTCTTCCTTGCTCGTGCGGAGCAAAAATTTCGAGATCATCCATTCCTGAAGTATGGCATTCTGGATATCGACCAGGAGCCAGCTGGCCAGGGATACGCACATCAGAAGTTCGACGTCATCGTCGCGGCCAACGTCATCCATGCGACCCGCGATATAAGAGCCACGGCGAAGCGTCTCCTGTCGTTGCTCGCGCCCGGAGGCCTTCTGGTGCTGGTCGAGGGCACAGGGCATCCGATCTGGTTCGATATCACCACGGGATTGATTGAGGGGTGGCAGAAGTACGAAGATGATCTTCGTACCGACCATCCGCTCCTGCCTGCTCGGACCTGGTGTGACCTCCTGCGCCGGGTAGGCTTTGCGGACGCCGTGAGTCTGCCAGGCGACGGATCTCCGGCGGGGATCCTCGGACAGCACGTGATCCTCTCGCGCGCGCCGGGCATAGCAGGAGCCGCCTGTGACAGTTCCGGTGAGTCGGCGACCGAATCGCCGGCCGCGCGTGCAGTACGGCAGGAATGGGCCGATGGCTCCGCTGACGTCGTCCATCGGATGGCGTTGGAGAGAATGTACTTCCACCGCCGGCCGGGCCGGCAGGTCTGGGTCCACGGTCGATTGCGTACCGGTGGAGACGCGTTCACGAAGGCGCTCGCTGGAGATCTGCTCCTGTTCGACGACACCGGGCAGGTCGTGGCAGAGGTTCAGGGGCTTCGCCTGCCGCAGCTCGAGGCTTCTGCTTTCGCGCCGCGGGACCCGCGGGAAGAGTGGTTGTACGCGTTGGAATGGCAGCGCAAAGACCCTATACCAGAGGCTCCGGCAGCCGCGTCTTCTTCCTCCGCGGGGGCTTGGCTCGTGCTGATGGACCAGGGCGGGACAGGCGCTGCGCTCGTATCGCTGCTGGAAGGGCGAGGCGAGGCGTGCGTGCGCGTCATCGTGGGTACGGAATACGCCTGCCTCGCGCCGGGGCTGTATCAAGTCGATCCGGCGCAGTCAGATGGCTTTCATACCCTGCTCCGCGATGCATTCGGCGAGGACCGGATTTGTCGCGCGGTAGTGCATATGTGGAGCCTTGATGCGACGGCAGCAGGGGAGAGGACGACAGGGGAGTCGCTTCAGGCCGATCAACTCCTGGGGAGCCTGAGCGCGCTTTCTCTGGTGCAGGCGCTGGTGCGCCGGAGGTGGCGCAACATGCCGCGACTTTGGCTCTTGACCCGCGCCGTGCATGCGGTGGGCGCGGAGGACGCAGCGGCCTCGGTGGCGCAGGCGCCGGTGTGGGGCCTCGGTCGGACGCTCGCGCTCGAGCATCCAGAGCTGCGGTGCACGCTCGTGGACGTGAACCCGGCGCCGTCTCCAGAGGACGCAGCTGCACTGGCGGTGGAGCTCGGGGCGAGCGACAGAGAGGACCAGATCGCATTGCGCTCGGATGGCCGCTACGTGGCGCGCCTCGTGCGGAGCTCCTTTTCCGGCAAGCCTGCTACGGATCGCGGCATCCGGGCGGACGGCAGTTATGTGATCACCGATGGCATGGGGAGAGTGGGGCTCTCGGTTGCGCAATGGATGGTGATGCAGGGGGCCCGCCATGTGGTGCTCGTGGATCGCGGCGGCGCTTCCGAGGCCTCCCGGGATGCCCTCCGGTCCATGGCCGAGGCTGGCGCGGAGGTGCAGATCGTGGAGGCCGACGTGGCTCGGCGCGACGATGTCGCTCGGCTCCTCTCGAAGATCGAACCGTCGATGCCGCCGCTTCGGGGGATCGTGTACGTGGACGGGACCTTCCAGGTCGACTCCTCGATGCTGGAGCTGGATGCCCATCGCTTCAAGGAGTGGATGTATCCCAAGGTGCTCGGAGCGTGGAACCTGCACGCGCTGACCAGGGATAGATCGCTGGACTTCTTCGTCCTGTACTCCTCGGGCACCTCGCTTCTGGGCTTGCCCGGACAGGGGAGCCGCGCCGCCGGTGACGCCTTCTTGGACGCCATCGCGCATCACCGGTGTAGGCTGGGCCTTACAGCGATGAGCATCAACTGGGGATTGCTCTTCGAAGCATCATCGCCGGCGACCCCGAACGACGGCGGAGCACGGCTCGAATACCGGGGGATGGAAGGTCTCACGCTGGAGCAGGGAGCGGCGGCGCTCGGGCGCTTGCTCGCACAACCCAGGGCGCAGGTAGGGGTGATGCGGCTGAATCTGCGCCAGTGGCTGGATTTCTATCCCAATGCGGCCCGATTGGCGCTGTGGGCGGAGTTGATGAAGGAGCGTGACCGCGCCGACCGAGGCGCGTCGAACGCATCGAACCTGCGCGAGGCGCTGCAGAGCGGCAGGCCCGAAGATCGTCAGTTGATTCTGGAGAAGCACTTGAGCGAGCTGTTGGGGCGGGGGCTGCGCCTTCCGCCGGCGAGGATCGAGCGGCACGTGCCGTTCAGCAATCTCGGCATGGACTCGCTGATAGGCCTGGAGCTCCGCAACCGCATCGAGGCCGCGCTCGGCATCACCGTGCCGGCGACCCTGCTATGGACCTACCCTACCGTAGCAGCTCTGAGCGGGAACTTGCTAGACATTCTGTTTCCGAACGCCGGCGCGACCCACGCTCCGGCCACCGAGCGGGAGAAGAGCTTCGAGAACGATGCCGCAGATCTCGAGGCTCTGCTGGGTATGACGGACGAGCAGAAGGACGCGTTGCTCGCCGAAAAGCTGGCGCAGCTCGCGCAGATCGTTGGTGAGTAAGGGACCGAGGGAGTATGGCGACCACGAATGCCGGGAAGCTTGAGCATGCCCTTCTGCTCATGGACAAGCTTGCGAAAAAGAACGCGTCTTTGGAGCAAGAGCGGACCGAGCCGATCGCCATCATAGGCATTGGCTGCCGCTTCCCCGGCGGAGCGGACACTCCGGAGGCATTCTGGGAGCTGCTCGACTCAGGCCGAGACGCGGTCCAGCCGCTCGACCGGCGCTGGGCGCTGGTCGGGGTCCATCCCAGTGAGGAGGTGCCGCGCTGGGCCGGACTGCTCACCGAGGCGGTGGACGGCTTCGACGCCGCGTTCTTTGGCACCTCGCCTCGGGAGGCGCGGTCGCTCGATCCTCAGCAACGTCTGCTGCTGGAGGTCACCTGGGAAGGGCTCGAGGACGCCGGCATCGCACCCCGGTCCCTCGACGGCAGCCGCACCGGGGTATTCCTGGGCGCATGCAGCAGCGACTACTCGCATACCGTTGCGCAACAGCGGCGCGAGGAGCAGGACGCGTACGACATCACCGGCAATACGCTCAGCGTCGCCGCCGGACGGTTGTCTTATACGCTAGGGCTGCAGGGACCCTGCCTGACCGTCGACACGGCCTGCTCGTCGTCGCTCGTGGCCATCCACCTTGCCTGCCGCAGCCTGCGCGCTCGCGAGAGCGATCTCGCGCTGGCGGGAGGCGTCAACATGCTCCTTTCGTCCAAGACGATGATAATGCTGGGGCGCATCCAGGCGCTGTCGCCCGATGGCCACTGCCGGACATTCGACGCCTCGGCCAACGGGTTCGTCCGTGGGGAGGGCTGCGGTATGGTCGTGCTCAAACGGCTCTCCGACGCCCAGCGACATGGCGATCGGATCTGGGCTCTGATCCGGGGTTCGGCCATGAATCAGGATGGCCGGTCGACAGGGTTGATGGCACCCAATGTGCTCGCTCAGGAGGCGCTCTTGCGCGAGGCGCTGCAGAGCGCTCGCGTCGACGCCGGGGCCATTGGTTATGTCGAGACCCACGGAACGGGGACCTCGCTCGGCGACCCGATCGAGGTCGATGCGCTGCGCGCCGTGATGGGGCCGGCGCGGGCCGATGGGAGCCGCTGCGTGCTGGGCGCAGTGAAGACCAACCTCGGCCACCTGGAGGGCGCTGCAGGCGTGGCGGGTTTGATCAAGGCGGCGCTGGCTCTGCACCACGAACTGATCCCGCGAAACCTCCATTTCCACACGCTCAATCCGCGGATCCGGATCGAGGGGACCGCGCTCGCGCTGGCGACGGAGCCGGTGCCGTGGCCGCGGGCGGGCCGACCGCGCTTCGCGGGGGTGAGCGCGTTCGGCCTCAGCGGCACCAACGTCCATGTCGTGCTGGAGGAGGCGCCGGCCACGGTGCTCGCACCGGCGACGCCGGGGCGCTCAGCAGAGCTTTTGGTGCTGTCGGCGAAGAGCGCCGCCGCGCTGGACGCACAGGCGGCGCGGCTCTCAGCGCACATCGCCGCGTACCCGGAGCAGGGCCTCGGAGACGTCGCGTTCAGCCTGGTAGCGACGCGTAGCCCGATGGAGCACCGGCTCGCGGTGGCGGCGACCTCGCGCGAGGCGCTGCGAAGCGCGCTGGAGGTTGCGGCGCAGGGGCAGACCCCGGCAGGCGCGGCGCGCGGCAGGGCCGCTTCCTCGCCCGGCAAGCTCGCCTTCCTGTTCGCCGGGCAGGGCGCGCAGGTGCCGGGCATGGGCCGTGGGTTGTGGGAGGCGTGGCCGGCGTTCCGCGAGACCTTCGACCGGTGCGTCACGCTCTTCGACCGGGAGCTCCATCAGCCGCTCTGCGAGGTGATGTGGGCCGAGCCGGGCAGCAGCAGGTCGTCGTTGCTGGACCAGACGGCGTTCACCCAGCCGGCGCTCTTTGCGCTGGAGTACGCGCTGGCCGCGCTCTTCCGGTCGTGGGGCGTGGAGCCGGAGCTCGTCGCTGGCCATAGCCTCGGCGAGCTGGTGGCCGCCTGCGTGGCGGGTGTGTTCTCCCTCGAGGACGCCGTGCGCTTGGTGGTTGCGCGCGGCCGGTTGATGCAGGCGCTGCCGGCCGGCGGTGCGATGGTATCGATCGCCGCGCCGGAGGCCGACGTGGCTGCCGCGGTGGCGCCGCACGCAGCGTCGGTGTCGATCGCGGCAGTCAATGGGCCGGAGCAGGTGGTGATCGCGGGCGCCGAGAAATTCGTGCAGCAGATCGCGGCGGCGTTCGCGGCGCGGGGGGCGCGAACCAAACCGCTGCATGTCTCGCACGCGTTCCACTCGCCGCTCATGGATCCGATGCTGGAGGCGCTCCGGCGGGTGGCGGAGTCGGTGACGTATCGGCGGCCTTCGATGGCGCTGGTGAGCAACCTGAGCGGGAAGCCCTGCACGGATGAGGTGTGCGCGCCGGGTTACTGGGTGCGTCACGCGCGAGAGGCGGTGCGCTTCGCGGACGGCGTGAAGGCGCTGCACGCGGCCGGTGCGGGCATCTTCGTCGAGGTGGGCCCGAAGCCGGCGCTGCTCGGCCTTTTGCCGGCCTGCCTGCCGGATGCCAGGCCGGTGCTGCTGCCAGCGTCGCGCGCCGGGCGTGACGAGGCTGCGAGCGCGCTGGAGGCGCTGGGTGGGTTCTGGGTCGTCGGTGGATCGGTCACCTGGTCGGGAGTCTTCCCTTCGGGCGGACGGCGGGTACCGCTGCCAACCTATCCCTGGCAGCGCGAGCGTTACTGGATCGAAGCGCCGGTCGATGGTGAGGCGGACGGCATCGGCCGTGCTCAGGCGGGGGGCCACCCCCTTCTGGGTGAAGTCTTTTCCGTGTCGACCCATGCCGATCTGCGCCTGTGGGAGACGACGCTGGACCGAAAGCGGCTGCCGTGGCTCGGCGAGCACCGGGCGCAGGGGGAGGTCGTGTTTCCTCGCGCCGGGTACCTGGAGATGGCGCTGTCGTCGGGGGCCGAGATCTTGGGCGATGGACCGATCCAGGTCACGGATGTGGTGCTCATCGAGACGCTGACCTTCGCGGGCGATACGGCGGTACCGGTCCAGGTGGTGACGACCGAGGAGCGACCGGGACGGCTACGGTTCCAGATAGCGAGTCGGGGGCCGGGTGAACGTCGCGCGTCCTTCCGGATCCACGCCCGCGGCGTGCTGCGCCGGGTCGGGCGCGCCGAGACCCCGGCGAGGTTGGACCTCGCCGCCCTGCGCGCCCGGCTTCATGCCGCCGTGCCCGCTGCGGCTACCTATGGGGCGCTCGCCGAGATGGGGCTTCGATACGGCCCGGCGTTGCGGGGGCTCGCCGAGCTGTGGCGGGGTGAGGGCGAGGCGCTGGGCAGGGTGAGACTGCCTGAGGCCGCCGGCTCCGCCACAGCCTACCAGCTGCATCCGGTGCTGCTGGACGCGTGCGTCCAAATGATTGTTGGCGCGTTCGCCGATCGCGATGAGGCGGCGCCGTGGGCGCCGGTGGAGGTGGGCTCGGTGCGGCTGTTCCAGCGGTCTCCTGGGGAGCTATGGTGCCATGCGCGCGTCGTGAGCGATGGTCAACAGGCCCCCAGCCGGTGGAGCGCCGACTTTGAGTTGATGGACGGTACGGGCGCGGTGGTCGCCGAGGTCTCCGGGCTGGTGGTGGAGCGGCTTGCGAGCGGTGTACGCCGGCGCGAAGCAGACGACTGGTTCCTGGAGCTGGATTGGGAGCCCGCGGCGCTCGGTGGGCCCAAGATCACAGCCGGCCGGTGGCTGCTGCTCGGCGAGGGTGGCGGGCTCGGGCTCTCGTTGTGCTCAGCGCTGAAGGCCGCCGGCCATGTCGTCGTGCACGCCACGGGGGACGACACGAGCGCCGCAGGAATGCGCGCGCTCCTGGCCAACGCGTTCGACGGCCAGGCCCCGACGGCCGTGGTGCACCTCAGCAGCCTCGACGGGGGCGGCCAGCTCGACCCGGGGCTCGGGGCGCAGGGCGCGCTCGACGCGCCCCGGAGCCCAGATGTCGATGCCGATGCCCTCGAGTCGGCGCTGATGCGTGGCTGCGACAGCGTGCTCTCCCTGGTGCAAGCCCTGGTCGGCATGGACCTCCGAAATGCGCCGCGGCTGTGGCTCTTGACCCGCGGGGCTCAGGCGGCCGCCGCCGGCGACGTCTCCGTGGTGCAAGCGCCGCTGTTGGGGCTGGGCCGCACCATCGCCTTGGAGCACGCCGAGCTGCGCTGTATCAGCGTCGACCTCGATCCAGCCCAGCCTGAAGGGGAAGCCGATGCTTTGCTGGCCGAGCTACTTGCAGATGATGCCGAGGAGGAGGTCGCGCTGCGCGGTGGCGAGCGGTTTGTTGCGCGGCTCGTCCACCGGCTGCCCGACGCTCAGCGCCGGGAGAAGGTCGAGCCCGCCGGTGACAGGCCGTTCCGGCTAGAGATCGATGAACCCGGCGCGCTGGACCAACTGGTGCTCCGGGCCACGGGGCGGCGCGCTCCTGGTCCGGGCGAGGTCGAGATCGCCGTCGAAGCGGCGGGGCTCGACTCGATCGACATCCAGCTGGCGTTGGGCGTTGCTCCCAATGACCTGCCTGGAGAAGAAATCGAGCCGTCGGTGCTCGGACGCGAGTGCGCCGGGCGCATCGTCGCTGTGGGCGAGGGCGTGAACGGCCTTGTGGTGGGCCAGCCGGTGATCGCCCTTGCGGCGGGAGTATTTGCTACCCATGTCACCACCTCGGCCACGCTGGTGTTGCCTCGGCCTCTGGGGCTCTCGGCGACCGAGGCGGCCGCGATGCCCCTCGCGTATTTGACGGCCTGGTACGCCCTCGACAAGGTCGCCCACCTGCAGGCGGGGGAGCGGGTGCTGATCCATGCGGAGGCCGGTGGTGTCGGCCTCTGCGCGGTGCGATGGGCGCAGCGCGTGGGCGCCGAGGTGTATGCGACCGCCGACACGCCCGAGAAACGTGCCTACCTGGCGTCGCTGGGCGTGCGGTACGTGAGCGATTCCCGCTCGGGCCGGTTCGCCGCAGACGTGCATGCATGGACGGACGGCGAGGGTGTGGACGTCGTGCTCGACTCGCTTTCGGGCGAGCACATCGACAAGAGCCTCATGGTCCTGCGCGCCTGTGGTCGCCTTGTGAAGCTGGGCAGGCGCGACGACTGCCCCGACACGCAGCCTGGGCTGCCGCCGCTCCTACGGAATTTTTCCTTCTCGCAGGTGGACTTGCGGGGAATGATGCTCGATCAACCGGCGAGGATCCGTGCGCTCCTCGACGAGCTGTTCGGGTTGGTCGCAGCCGATCCCATCAGCCCACTGGGGTGGGGGTTGCGCGTTGGCGGATCCCTCACGCCACCGCCGGTCGAGACCTTCCCGATCTCTCGCGCAGCCGAGGCATTCCGGAGGATGGCGCAAAGACAGCATCTCGGGAAGCTCGTGCTCACGCTGGACGACCCGGAGGTGCGGATCCGCGCTCCGGCCGAATCCAGCGTCGCCGTCCGCGCGGACGGCACCTACCTTGTGACCGGCGGTCTGGGTGGGCTCGGTCTGCGCGTGGCCGGATGGCTGGCCGAGCGGGGCGCGGGGCAACTGGTGTTGGTGGGCCGCTCCGGTGCGGCGAGCGCAGAGCAGCGAGCCGCCGTGGCGGCGCTGGAGGCCCACGGCGCGCGCGTCACGGTGGCGAAAGCGGACGTCGCCGATCGGTCACAGATCGAGCGGGTCCTCCGCGAGGTTACCGCGTCGGGGATGCCGCTGCGGGGTGTCGTGCATGCGGCAGGTCTTGTGGATGACGGGCTGCTGATGCAGCAGACTCCGGCGCGGTTCCGCACGGTGATGGGACCTAAGGTCCAGGGAGCCTTGCACTTGCACACGCTGACACGCGATGCGCCTCTTTCCTTCTTCGTGCTGTACGCTTCTGCAGCTGGGCTGTTCGGCTCGCCAGGCCAGGGCAACTATGCCGCAGCCAACGCTTTCCTCGACGCCCTTTCGCATCACCGAAGGGCGCAGGGCCTGCCGGCGCTGAGCATCGACTGGGGCATGTTCACGGAGGTGGGGATGGCCGTTGCGCAAGCAAACCGTGGCGCGCGGCTGATCTCTCGCGGGATGCGGGGCATCACCCCCGATGAGGGGCTGTCCGCTCTGGCGCGCTTGCTCGAGGGTGATCGCGTGCAGACGGGGGTGATACCGATCACTCCGCGCCAGTGGGTGGAGTTCTACCCGGCAACGGCGGCCTCACGGAGGTTGTCGCGGCTGGTGACCACGCAGCGCGCGGTCGCTGATCGGACCGCCGGGGATCGGGACCTGCTCGAACAGCTTGCCTCGGCTGAGCCGAGCGCGCGGGCGGGGCTGCTGCAGGACGTCGTGCGCGTGCAGGTCTCGCATGTGCTGCGTCTCCCTGAAGGCAAGATCGAGGTGGATGCCCCGCTCTCGAGCATGGGCATGGACTCGCTGATGAGCCTGGAGCTGCGCAACCGCATCGAGGCTGCGCTGGGCGTCGCCGCGCCTGCAGCCTTGGGGTGGACGTACCCAACGGTAGCAGCGATAACGCGCTGGCTGCTCGACGACGCCCTCGTCGTCCGGCTTGGCGGCGGGTCGGACACGGACGAATCGACGGCAAGCGCCGGTTCGTTCGTCCACGTCCTCCGCTTTCGTCCTGTCGTTAAGCCGCGGGCTCGTCTCTTCTGCTTTCACGGTTCTGGCGGCTCGCCCGAGGGCTTCCGTTCCTGGTCGGAGAAGCCTGAGTGGAGCGATCTGGAAATCGTGGCCATGTGGCACGATCGCAGCCTCGCCTCCGAGGACACGCCTGGTAAGAAGTACGTCCAAGAGGCGGCCTCGCTGATTCAGCACTATGCAGACGCACCGTTTGCGTTAGTAGGGTTCAGCCTGGGTGTCCGGTTCGTCATGGGGACAGCCGTGGAGCTCGCCAGTCGTTCCGGCGCACCGGCTCCGCTGGCCGTTTTCACGTTGGGCGGCAGCTTGATCTCTTCTTCAGAGATCACCCCGGAGATGGAGACCGACATAATAGCCAAGCTCTTCTTCCGAAATGCCGCGGGTTTCGTGCGATCCACCCAACAAGTTCAGGCCGATGCTCGCGCAGACAAGGTCATCACAGACACGATGATGGCTCCGGCCCCCGGGGACTCGAAGGAGCCGCCCGTGAAGATCGCGGTCCCTATCGTCGCCATCGCCGGCTCGGACGATGTGATCGTGCCTCCAAGCGACGTTCAGGATCTACAATCTCGCACCACGGAGCGCTTCTATATGCATCTCCTTCCCGGAGATCACGAGTTTCTCGTCGATCGAAGTCGCGAGATCATGCACATCGTCGACTCGCATCTCAATCCGCTGCTCGCCGCGAAGACGACGTCGTCAGGCCCGGCGTTCGAGGCAAAATGATGGCAGCCTCCGTCGGGCGCGCGAGATGGTTGGTGCAGCGTGGGTGCTGGCGGCCGGCGGCAGGCAGCGGAGGCTCATGAGCCTTCCTGGAAACTCGCAGCATAGGAGATTTTATGACGCAGGAGCAAGCGAATCAGAGTGAGACGAAGCCTGCTTTCGACTTCAAGCCGTTTGCGCCTGGGTACGCGGAGGACCCGTTCCCCGCGATCGAGCGCCTGAGAGAGGCAACCCCCATCTTCTACTGGGATGAAGGCCGCTCCTGGGTCCTCACCCGATACCACGACGTGTCGGCGGTGTTCCGCGACGAACGCTTCGCGGTCAGTCGAGAAGAATGGGAATCGAGCGCGGAGTACTCGTCGACCATTCCCGAGCTCAGCGATATGAAAAAGTACGGATTGTTCGGGCTGCCGCCGGAGGATCACGCTCGGGTCCGCAAGCTCGTCAACCCGTCGTTCACGTCACGCGCGATCGACCTGCTGCGCGCCGAAATACAGCGCACCGTCGACCAGCTGCTCGATGCTCGCTCCGGACAAGAAGAGTTCGACGTTGTGCGGGATTACGCGGAGGGAATCCCGATGCGTGCGATCAGCGCTCTGTTGAAGGTTCCGGCCGAGTGTGACGAGAAGTTCCGTCGCTTCGGCTCGGCGACTGCGCGCGCGCTCGGCGTGGGTTTGGTGCCCCAGGTCGATGAGGAGACCAAGACCCTGGTCGCGTCCGTTACCGAGGGGCTCGCGCTGCTCCATGGCGTCCTCGATGAGCGGCGCAGGAACCCGCTCGAGAATGACGTCTTGACGATGCTGCTTCAGGCCGAGGCCGACGGCAGCAGGCTGAGCACGAAGGAGCTGGTCGCGCTCGTGGGTGCGATTATCGCTGCTGGCACCGATACCACGATCTACCTTATCGCGTTCGCTGTGCTCAACCTGCTGCGGTCGCCCGAGGCGCTTGAGCTGGTGAAGGCCGAGCCCGGGCTCATGAGGAACGCGCTCGATGAGGTGCTCCGCTTCGACAATATCCTAAGAATAGGAACTGTGCGTTTCGCCAGGCAGGACCTGGAGTACTGCGGGGCATCGATCAAGAAAGGGGAGATGGTCTTTCTCCTGATCCCGAGCGCCCTGAGAGATGGGACTGTATTCTCCAGGCCAGACGTGTTTGATGTGCGACGGGACACGAGCGCGAGCCTCGCGTACGGTAGAGGCCCCCATGTCTGCCCCGGGGTGTCCCTTGCTCGCCTCGAGGCGGAGATCGCCGTGGGCACCATCCTCCGTAGGTTCCCCGACATGAAGCTGAAAGAAACTCCCGTGTTTGGATACCACCCCGCGTTCCGGAACATCGAATCACTCAACGTCATCTTGAGGCCCTCCAAAGCTGGATAACTCGCGGGGGCATCGCTTCCCGAACCTCGTTCCTTCATGATATAATTCGCGCGCGGGTGCTGTCTGCCGCGGGTGCGATTCGATCCAGCGGACAAGCCCATTGTCAGCGCGCGAAGATCGAATCCACGGCCCGGAGAAGACCCCGATGGCGAGCCCGTCCGGGTAACGTCGGAAGAAGTGCCGGGCGCCGCCCTGGGAGCGCAAAGCTCGCTCGCTCGCGCTCAGCGCGCCGCTTGCCATGTCCGGCCCTGCACCCGCGCCGAGGAGCCGCCCGGCCTGATGCACGGCCTCACCGAGCGGCAGGTTCTGCTCTCGTGCGTATTCCGACGGACGTGACGGCTCGTTCCGGAGCGACGCGACGGCCCAGTCCGGCGTGACGTGGACCGGAGCGCAGCGACGAGCGTGGTCAGGTCTTCGTCTCGGTCACCTCGGGAGCCACCGCCTTCTTCTTCCGCATCGACCCGCCGCGGAGCGTCACCAGGTGCGCGTTGTGGACAACGCGGTCGCAGATCGCGTCGGCGATACTCGCCTCTCCGATGGCTTGATGCCAACTTTTCGTCGGGATCTGCGAAGTGATCACCGTTGACGACCTGTCATATCTATCCTCGAGGACCTCGAGCAGATCGCGCCTCTCGACGTCGGTCATGGGCGCGAGCAGGAAGTCGTCGAGGACCAGCACGGCGACCTTGGCGAGGCGCGCGAGGGCGTTCGCGTAGGTCCCGTCGGCACGCGCGACCGCGAGCTGCTGGAGCAGGCGCGGGGTGCGGATGACGAGGGCGCGGAAGCCCTGCCTGCAGGCGGCCTGCGCGAGCGCGCCGCCGAGGAAGCTCTTCCCGGCTCCGATCGCTCCCAGCACGATCACGTTCTGCTTCGCTCGGACCCACTGGCAGGAGCCCAGCGACCGAGCGAAGGACCTATCTACGCCACGCCCTGCCTCGCAGGAGAAGTCTTCCATGCACGCGCCCCCCGGCACCCGCGCATCCTTCAGCAGGCGATGGAGTCGCTTGTTTTCACGGGCCGTTCACTCGCGGTCGACGAGCAACCCGATCATCTCCTCAGTGGAGAGCGGCTCCGCTGACGGCGCAGCCGCCCTCTCTCTCAGCATCGCCGCCATCGCGTTCAGCTTCATCTCGACCAGCTTCTGAATCGTCTCTTCCAAGATCACTCCTCTCCTCCTTGTCGAAGTACTCAGCACCGCGGATGTTCTCGTGCGCCAGGGCCCCCCGGGGCGGCGGCTCGACCAGCGGCACGCGGTCGAGGCCGTTCCTCAGGGTCGCCGTCACGCTCTTCGCGGTGGGGCTGCCGATGCGAAGCGCACGCGCGCACGCAGCGTCGACGCGATCACGCCCGTACTTGTCCGCGAGCCGGATCACGCCCAGGCACGTCCGGTAGCCCGTCTCCGGGTGGGTGCGGTGGCGCATGACCGCGCGCGCGAGCTCGCCGACGTTCGGGCCGATCGTCTCGGCCCACGCCACCACGCGCTCCGGCGGCCACTTGCCGTAGTCGCGATGGGCCCTGGGACGATGCTCGTCCACGATCACGGCCGACCCCTTCCGGCCGTAGCTGCGCGCGTGCGACGCGACGCGCACGCTGTCATGGAACAGCTCCACGACCGAGGCCGTCGCTCGGATCTCGACGCGCGCACCGACCAGCGTGTACGGCACGCTGTAGAGCCGGTCGTCGTAGCAGACGCAGTAGTCGATGTTGACCTTGGCGTGCTTCCAGTCGGCGAGCTCGTACCGCCGCGCCGGCAGCGGCCGCATCACGGGCTTGTCGATGGTCTCGAACGCCGTGCGCCGGCAGCCGTCGAGCCGCTGGAACGGCCGCGCATTCAGCCGCTCGAGCAGCGACGCGATCGCCTCGTTGAGCTCGGCGAGGCTGAAGAAGGTCCGGTGTCGCAGCGAGGCGAGGATCCAGCGCTGCGCGATGAGCACGCCGCCCTCGACCTTCGCCTTGTCGCGCGGCTTCCGGGGCCGAGCCGGGATCACCGTCACGCCGTAGTGGCGCGCCATCTCGAGGTAGGTCGGGTTGATGTCCGGCTCGTACCGGTCTGGCCCGGAGACCGCGCTGCGGAGCTGGTCGGGGACGATCACCTCGGGCACGCCACCGAAGTACTCGAGCATCCGCACCGTCGAGCCGACGAAGTCGGCGAGCTTCTGCGAGCGCGTTGCCTCGGCGTACGTGTAGTTGCTGGCGCCGAGCACCGCGACGAACAGCTCGACCTCGGTCACCTCGCCGGTCGTCCGGTCGACGATGTGCGGCTTCCTTCCCGAGTAGTCGATGAAGACCTTCTCGCCGGCGCGGTGAACCTGACGCAGCACGACGCCGAGCTTCTTCTTCCAGCCTGCGTACAGGTCGCAGAACCGGCTGTACTCGTAGGGCCTCAGCGGAGCCTGTGCCGCGCTCGCTTCGCGGTACTCGAGCCAGAGCGTCTGCAGCGTGACGCACGGCTTCGACAGCTCGCGGTGCACCCAGGAGAAGTCGATCGGCACGCGCGCGGGTGGCTCGTTGCGGCCGACGTCGCGGAACAGCCGCGACTCGATCTCGGCCTCCGTCATCTCTCGGGCGACCTCCCACGTCAGCCCCGCCTTCTCCGCGCGCGCCAGGTAGCCGCTCACCGTGCTCTCGCCGACGCAGGCCGCTGCAGCGATCTCCGCTCGGCTGCGCTTGCACTCGAACTTGAGCCTCAAAATCTCTCGAACCTTCCGCATCGATAGCCGCTCCGACATCGCGCCCATGTACGCGATGAGGCTGCGACCGCGAGCGCCGCCTGTGGGCCGTCACCCCCGTCGGAACGGTCCGTCACGTCCCTCGGAATGGCCCGTCACGTGCGTCGGAACGAGCCGTCGGGTGTGTCGGAACTCCCCGTCGGGTGGCCCGGAACGCCCGGTCACCTCCCCTCGGAACGGGCCGTCACGTGCTCTCGGAATCGGCCGTCACGTCGGCCCGGAATACGCACGCGCCGTCCGTCGCGAGCCTCGCGAGGTCTCCATTCAGGTGCTGCTCCACGATCCGACCGACCCAGCGCTGGCGCGGGATGTGGCGATGGAGGGCGACGAGGAGCCACCTCGCCCACGGGTCCCCGGGGAGCTCGACGCCGAGATCGAGAGCAGCCCGCGCGACGCGCTCCGCGCTCTCCGGCTGCGTCTGCGCGGCCTGCGCGAGGCTCCCGCCGAGCGTATCCAGGTGGTGCATGATGCGCGCAATCCTATCGCGCTCCGCTGGATGGCTGCAAGCGCCGGTGTCCAGGCATGGTCATCGCGGTGTCAATCAGCATCGATCACATCGTAGATGAGACCTGCTGGGGAGAGGGGGCCGAAAACCCAGGGTCCCCTCCGCGAGCACGAAGAGGAGCGCGGGCCCGAACGGCGCAGGAGGCGAGGCGCCTGTGGCTCGCGGCCGCGCCGCCCTGTTTCGCGCCCGATCTGCCCAGCTTCGTCTCTCTCAGCCTCATCCGTCACCAATGACGAACGGCACCAGGTGGGCTAGATCAAGTTGGGTGACGTTTGCGAAACGCAGGCTGGTGAAGCGAACGAGACGCGCAGCACGCAGCAGCAACTCGGGAGCGGAACGAGCAACGAGAGGCTGGGCCGGCGACGCACCCAGAAAGTAGATGGTCGATCCGCCGTAACCAAGATCGGCATCGAAGGAGTAAAGGCCGCGCGAGGCCTCGCGTAGAGGGAACGTGGGATCTGCCTTGGAAGCTCGATAGGCCGCGCTGAGCATCCCTTCGGTGACAACGGGCGCGGAGTCTAGGAACTCGTCGGCAGCGCGCACCGCGACGTAGTCCTCGAAGACAGCGGCCGGCCAGGCAGCGTAGGCGCCAGTGAAGACGCCAAGTTGCGAGTCGGCGTCCAGCGCAAACCAACGCGCCAGGGTGCCCTCGAGCTCGTGCCGTGTGGTCATTGCGAATCGACTCCCGGCGGTTCGCAGCTCATGCCGATTCGGTGGCGACGTAGACGCTGCGCCAGAAACGCTCGAGAGCCCCCGAGAACAGGAAGCCGGCGGATTGTGTCATCACGATCCCGATCAGCTCGCGGCCCGGATCATTGATCCAGGACGTCCCGAACCCGCCGTCCCAGCCATAGCGCCCGGGCACCTCCGAGACGACGTCCGGCGCCGTGATGACGGCCAGCCCGTAACCCCAGCCGTGCGTCTCGAAGAAGCCCGGGAAAAACGAGGACGCCGCCTTCTGGGCCGGCGTGAGGTGATCGGCCGTCATCTCGCGCACCGAGGCGGCGCTCAAGAGCCGCCGGCCCTCGTGCACGCCGCCGTTCATGAGCATGCGCGCGAACAGGAGGTAGTCGTCCACGGTCGACACGAGCCCGGCGGCGCCCGAAGGGAACGCCGGCGGGCTGGCATAGGCGCTCTCGGCCCCGTCGCGATCCATGCGCGTCTTCTCCCCCGTCTGCTCGTCGGTGAAGTAACCGCAGCCCGCGAACCGAGCGAGCTTGTCCGCCGGGACGTGAAATTCGGTGTCCCGCATCCCGAGCGGCGCGAGGATGCGCTCGCGCACGAACGCGTCGAAGCCCTGGTCGGCCACGCGCCCCACGAGCACCCCCTGCACCAGGCTCCCCGTGTTGTACATCCACTGCGCCCCCGGTTGATGCATGAGCGGCAGCGTCCCGAGCCGCCGGATCCACTCGTCTGGCCCGTGCGGCGTCATCGGCACCGGCTGCGCGTTGACGAGCCCGAGCTCGTCGATGGCCCGCTGGATCGGCGACGATGCGTCGAACGAGATTCCAAAGCCCATCGTGAACGTCATCAGGTCGCGCACCGTGATCGGCCGCTCCGCGGGCACCGTCTCGTCGATCGGGCCATCGATGCGCGCCAGCACCTTCCGGTTCGCGAGCTCCGGCAACCATCGGTCGACGGGGGCGTCGAGGTCGAGCTTGCCTTCCTCGACGAGCATCATCACCGCCGTCGCGGTGACCGCCTTCGTCATCGAGGCGATCCGGAAGATCGTGTCCCGCCGCATGGGCGCGCTGCCGCCGAGCTCGGTCACGCCCACCGCGTCCACGTGCACGTCGTCGCCGCGCGCGACAAGCCAGACCGCTCCCGGCATCTGCCCCGCCGCCACCTCCGCCGCCATCACCTCGCGCGCGGGCGCCAGCGCGCCGGCCCCCGCGTCCTGCCCTGGCTGCCCCTCCTCCTCGGCCCCGCCCAACGCGCACCCCGGCGCCGCCACGCTGATCAAAGCTCCCATAAACTCCCGCCTTCTCATGACCGTCGATGCCTCTCCGAGCGGGGGCGCCTGCCCCTGCCGAGAGCACTGACTGCCCGCGCCCGAAAAAATCATCGGTGCCCCGTCACGATCGCCGCCGGGCGTTGCTCCGCCTGGCCGTCCGCTCGGGCGCCCGCCCCTGGGCGGGCAAAGCTCGCTCGCCCGCGCTCAGCACGCCGCTTGCCATGTCCGGCCTGCACCCACACCGAGGAGCCACCCACCGGCCAATGTGATGGATCCCGTGTCATTGCAAACTAGGTCTCGTGTTGAACGTGTGAGGCGTCTCACGCCGCGGGACGAGGTGTGGGCGTAGGCCAGACGTCCGATCGGCGGCATCTCCGCGGGTTCGTCGTGCGGTACAGGGCGTGTCCAGCTGGCGATGCTCCGTTTTCCGTGCGTGGTCCCGCGCAACAGGCCTTTCATGAGAGCCTGTCACGCAACCGGTGTACGCGACGGACCCTCCATAGCGAGAGAGACATCAGCGTGTAGAATCCGAGCGCCAGGCCACCCTGCCGGTGCGTCAGCCTTCGCTCCTCCAGGAGATTGCGAGGCAATCGGAGTGAGCGGACAAAACCCACGGGGGCCGAGGGCTCGCTGCCGGCGGCACGGATGTGTCCTACCGCCTTGGCGTGATGGGCGAGCCACGCCACGGCGCGGAAATAGGGCACGGCGTCGATCGACGAGTACGGCGCGGCCGGCGGCTCAAGAGACGCGATCCCCCATCCGTCCCGCAATGCCACGATGCCCAAGGGCACCGCTGCCTGCAAGCTGCCGCGCTCCGGGACCGGTGTGGCGACGAGCGCAGCGCCTTCGGCCGGCAGCGCTCCCAGCGAGCGCGCGCGCTGGGTCACGTTCTCGTACGACCACGTGGTGCTCGGACCCGTGCTGTTCCGGGAGAGCTGCAGCAACGCGGGCCGGCCGCTCGGGGAAGCGTTGGCGTCGAGCCAGGCTCGCGCCGCCGCGAGCCGGTCTCCGTGAGCGAAGACGAGGTTGGGACCCTGCTGGTGCGCCACCACGTCGGCCTCGCCCTCCTTCGGGGCGCGCTCGGGCAGCGCGAGGCCGAGCGCCTCGAGCTCGCGCTCGAGGTGCCATCCCACCCGGGTATGCCGGAACGGCGGGCTGAGCATGTCGCCGAGGGCGACGGAGGTCCGCTGATCGAGGTCGGGGCCGAGCCCGAGCCGCAGCCGATGTACGCGCGACGCAGCCAGCAGCTGCCCCTCGGCGGTGGCCGCGCCATCGCGGAGAGCCACGAGCGTCAGATCGCGATCGGTCCTGGCGCACGCGGCACACCGCCACTCGAGCTTGACCAGCCGCTGCGTGGAGTCGTCCTGATCGAGGGATTGCCACTGCTCGTCGATGCGAGCGCCGCCATCCATGACGACGAAGTGAAACGACGTGCGCTCCGGGAGAGCGCCGACGACGAGCGCCCAGGCTCGGACCGTGCCGTGTGGCTCGTACGTCGCCCTCGGGATCGCTCGGACGTGCAGACCCGACGGGATCTCGAGCTCGTCGACGAGCACGGCATTCGCGCCACGCGCTCGCTCGAGCTCCGCCACCGCCTGCCAGAGTGAGTTCCCCTCGTAGCCACCGGGGGCGACCAGCGCGACGCCGATGCGCCCGTCGTCGGCCAGCGACCGCACGAGCTCGATCTCGACGCTGTCGATGAGCCACCGAGGCAGCTGATGCACGCGATGCGAAGCCGCGGAGATCGCCACCTCGCTGCCGTCGAACGCCTGGGCGACGGCGGCGATGAGCCGAGGCTGGAGCCGCTCGACCAGCTCGTCCGTCGGGAGCGAGCGCGCCTCGGACGCGTCGACCGAGGACAGCACAGCATCGACCAGCAGCCCGAGGTCGATCCCGCGGAGGTCGCACGCGTCCGGCGGCCTCCTGTCGTCCCGCGGCCAGGTGACACGTCCGCAGTCAGGCGGCGCGCGGCGAGCGCGGCTGATGAGCACCACCGAATGTCGCGTGCGCAGGTCCAGCGCGAGCGCCACGCACGCAGCGAGGGTGAGCAGTGAGCACGCGGCGGCGAGCAGGGTGACCGCGGAGCTTGGCCCAGTGCGAGCCTCCTCGGGCAGCAGCGGCCCCGACAGCCTCGTCGGCCACAGGTAGACCGCCGTGGCGGCAAGCGACATCGCGACCAGGACGCCGAGGGCCACGCGCTCGACGGCGTCGGCTCCGTTCCAGGCGAGCTCCCACATCATCTCATGATCTCCACGACCGGACCCTCGACCACTGCGGCCAGCAGCTCGGCGTCCGACATCTCGGCGCCGACGGCCGTCACGCCCCCGTGCGCGTCCGCCAGCAGCGCCAGCACCCGCTCACGCCGCCGCGCGTGCATCACCGCGAGATGACGCGGGTCCAGGTATGAGCGGTCGGCGAGGGTACGTGAACCGGCCAGCCACCCGACGTGCGTCTCCAGCCACTCCTGACGCGACCACGGCACGAACACGCCGATCGACGAACCGCCGAGTTGGATCCGCGCGACGGTCGTGCGAAGGTCTTCGAGATCGACGCCCATCAGATCGGAGATGAGGACGATCGACACGCCAGGCTCATCGGTGAGCTCGATCGCGCGCGAGGAGACCGCCGCCGCCCGGGCGATCGCCGCGAAGAAGGCCTCCAGCTCCGGCGTCGGGATGCGACCATGGTAGGGACCGGTCTGAAGGGAGCGGTCCGCGATCGCCATCGTCGCGAGCGTCACGCTCGTGTTCAGGGACGCGGCCGTCTCGGCGAGGAGGGCGACGATGCGGCGCGCTGCTTGGAGCTTCGGCTGGCCGGCGCCGACCCGCATGGTGGCGCCCCCGTCCACGATGACGAGGAGCGATCGCGGGCTCGTGTCGATTCTCAACGCGACGCGTGGCACGCTGGAGAGAAAGCCAGGACGCAGCTGCATGCTGAGTACGAGGTCGCGCGGCTCGACGCTCCGCAGGGGGTCGCCGCCCTCCAGGGGTCGATAGCCGGCGAACGCGCCGGCAGGAACGACGGGCGAGGGGACGCCGAGCGCCTCGGCCGTTCCGCGCAGCAGCCCGTGGCTCGGATCGGTCGAAGCTCGTCGCGAGCGCTGAACGCGGGCGAGCACGGACGCACGGAGCCGTCGTGCGGCAGGCGCGAGGAACAGCAGCGTTGCAGCCAAGAGCAGCGCCAGCCGTGACAGGACGGCGAAGCTCCTCGGCGCCGCGGCGGGCGGGCTGATGTCGCTGCCGCTGGACATCGACCGCAGCCAGTGGAGCTGCTGATCGAGCGTCAGGTCCCCTAGGCTCGTGGTCGCCTCGTCGCTGGCCGCCTCGAGATAGAGGGCGGCATCCCCCTTTTGCCATGCGCAGCCCTCGCAGGCCTTGCGGCACAGCGACACCTTGCAGGACGCGCCGTCGCAGAGCCGCGCGCGCTGGAGCGGCGGCAGCTGGAAGCTCGCGATCTGGCTCAGAGGATCGAGACCGACAAGGCTCAGCTTCGCCCCCGCGGACACCGTCGGGTCGCTGCAAGTCTCCGCATCGACGAGATGGATCGAGTCGAGCCGCGGCGCGCGTTCATCGGTTCGCAACGAGACGTCGAGCTCGAGGAAGCGGCGGTCGCGGACCTCCACGCCGACGACGCGCGGCACGTCGCTCGGCACCGGAACCAGTCGATCCGTCGTCTCGCCCAGGTGGACGAACAAACCAAGCCCGAGCGGATCGACGCGCCCTTGAGCGTGGATCCGGGCGATCGGGCCGAGGCGCGGGTTCGAGAGCGCCGGCTCCCCAGCGCCGTCGAGGAGGGAATACCCCGCGACCAGGATATGGCCCTGCCCGACGACGCCGCCGTAGGCCAAGGGCATGGGCGAGAGGGTCGCCGGCACGGCGGAAGGCCACTCGATATCGAAGAGGAGAGCGCTGTCCTCCGCCAGCTCGGCGTTCTGGACGAGCCGCTGGAACCGGAGCGGCTCCCCGCGGCCAGAGCCGCCGACGGTGTCCGGTCCGAACGGTTGCCCCGAGAGCGACGCGCGCACAAAGCGGTGGTGGCGTCGAGCCCGGAGGAGCCGGAGCGCGGCCGGACCGTACAGCGCGTCGAGATGCCTGGTCAGGCCATCGACCACGTCGTCGATGCCGTCGCTCTCGACCGACAGCGCAGCCGACCCAGGGCTCCATCGTCTCAAGGGGACGACGCCCGCGGTCGTGGCGACCTCAAGGCGATCGAGCAGCGCCGGCTCGCGCGAAAGCGGAGCGTCGCGCGGCGGGCGATACCGGGCGAGCAGCTGATGCAACGAGCTCCCGCCCGCAGCCACGGCCTGCGCGAACGGTGTCTTGACCGGGACCACGATAACGCGGGCGCCCCGGCCGAGGAGGTCGGGGATGATGCTCTCGGGCGGCTGGCTGGTCCTGACGTCGTACGCGAAGACGACGACAACGTCATGGACTCCGATTCGCTCGCGTTCGAGCGCCGGGAGGCGGGTGGCCCTGCGAGGGATGGCGCTCGCCGCGGCCATTGCCACAATGCCTTTGCCCTGGCCTGCGCCCTTGGCTTCTGCGAGCGGGGGCACGACCTCGAGCGTGAACAGCGGCGCGGCAGCGTCGCCATGCCTGCGTGGCGTCAGCTGGTCTCCGACGATATCCCAGTGGAGCGCGCCTGCGATGCGCTCCAGAATCGGGATCTGCAACTCGAGGAGGCCGTCCTTCAGCGAACGCTTCCGGATATCCGCGAGGTCCTCGAGCGCAGCGCTAGCCGTGGATGCCTGCCGGTGGGTGAGCCGTCCCAGGCGCGAATCGTCGAGCAGGAACGTGACGCGCGGCTTCAGGTCGACGAACGCGGCGTCGTCCTCCCGGCTCGCGAACGCAGGCAGCTCGCAGCCGGCGATCCTCGGCGGCGCCACGCTCACGACCAGGTTGCCCCCGTTCCTCACATAATCGAGGAGCTCGGCGCACCGTGTCTTCCAGAACAGGTGCGATGCATCGTGTACGAGCAGCAGGCGCACCGGCGCGTCGTCGCGGAGCAAGGCGGCCAGCGATGCCTTTCCGGGCGCCAGCGCGACCTCGGTCGCATCCCGGGCGTAGCGGAGGCTCGTCCGTCCCATCGCGTCGATGAGCGTGTCGAAGGCGACGGCTCGTAGCGCGTCGCCATCGCGCGTCTCCGACGGGAGCATCAACCCGCGGCCCTCGCCCCAAACCGCGGTCCAGCCGTCGTCGGTCGCGAGGAAGTACCGAGCGGACCATACCGTGCGCCGCTCGCCGTCGTCCTCATACGTCGCCCGGCACGTGAGCGGATAAAACCCCGGAATGATGCTCGACGCAGGGCTCGGCGACAGAAAGCGGAACTGGGAGAGGTCGTACCTCCCCAGGCTCGTCGCGGAGCCCGACACCGTCGGATCGCGCACGCTCACCTCGAACGCTCGCGCGCTGGCAGGGCTCGCGATCGAGCACCGCGATGCCGTGCAGGTCTTGTAGACCCCATCGCCCGCGGGGCAATCCGCTTCGGAGCTGCACTCGGTCGTGCAGTGCCCTTCGACGCAGAGGGGGGCGGCCGCCCCGCAGTCCTCGTCTCGCAGGCAGCTGCCCGCGAACATGCACGCGACATCGACGCTCCCGGGGCTCCGCGCTCCTTCGAGCGTGAGGTCGAACGAGAGCTGCTCGACGCCGGGATTGCGGAGCGCCATGACCGTGTGCTGGTGCGGACGAATGGACAGCTGCGGTGGCCGCACCGCGCTCTCCAGCGTGCTCGACCAGGCGTAATCGACGAGGACCCCGTGCTCGCGCGCCCTCGCCGCCAGGGCCGCGGCGTCGATGCTGTGTCCCTCCAGCGCACCCAGCCGCGGTTTCCCTGGGATCAGCGCGATCCGCTGCTGGGTGCCCGACAGGCGGTCCCACACCGCCGCCGCGACGCCCCTGTTCGCAAAGCGTTGCAGCGCATTCTGGAGCGCTTCATCGATCGTTCGCGCGTGCGTCGCTTCGTGGACCCGGCACCGGGAGCGCCAGGCCGGCGCGTGGCCGGCCGGCTCGTCGTCCCTGAGGACGACGAGGCAGTCCCGGACGCCGAGGGCCGTCTCGAGCTTCTCGAGCTGCCCAGGTAGCTCCGGCGCGCTGGGATCGGCGATCACGATCAGGCGTGTCGCCGGGTCCGACGATGGGCCAAGCCACAGCAAGGCTCCGGACATCAGCGCGGCCGTCGCCGCGGCTCGCGCGCTGCGGAACCAGAACGCGAAGGCTACCGTGGCCGCCGCGACAGCCATCCCGATGATCCACAGGCTCGGCGAGGGAGGCAATTCAGCCTCCCTTCGGTCGCGCGAGCTCGGCGATCCATGCCCAGAGCTCCTTGCTCGCGCTGGGCCGCAGCTCTACGGTCATCGCGGACGCGACGCTCTGTAGCGCGGCCGCCGACCACGGGGCGTCGAAGCGTTCGCCGACGGCGCGCCAATCGATCTCCGTCCGCTCCGTCGGCTTCTCGAAGGCTGCGATGGCGCTGGTGTAGAGCTCGGCGACGAAGGGGGAGATCCGAGCAATCCAGTGCTCGGCCGGCTGCTCTAGGCGATTCAGCGCCTGTTCCAGGAAGCGAACGGACACCTCGGCGCGCGTGATGTCGACCGCTCCAGCCGACGTCAGGGCGCCCGAGATTCGCGAAACGACGTGGGGAGGGAGCGCGAGGCGCTCCGACATCTGTGACTGGAGCCGGTGCCGGTCCAGCGGTGCGCTGCCGAGCCGGCCAGCGAGGCGCCTCGCGCGTTCTGCGCGCATCTCGGCGGCGGCTGCCTGCTCCCTGGCCGCCGCGGCGCGCGCCTCGGCGTCGGCCGCCTGCTCCCCGCCCACCGCGGCGCGCGCCTTCGCGTCGGCCGCCTGCGCCGCGGCCTCCATGGAAACAGCGTGGCGCGCGAGATCTCCGACGATCGCGTGCGCCGCCGCCGCCGCCGCGAGGGTGCCGAGCCCCTTGACGACATCGTCATCGCCGCCAACGCCTGCGATCTGCTCGACGGCGCTGCGGAACCGCAACCCCGAGAGCCGGCGCGCGAAGAGGTATTGTTCGTGAGCGGGGGGAGCCTGTCCGAAAAACGCCCTTGCAGCGTCCTCGTATCGCGGCGCGAAGAGGTCGCGCAGGCTGGCGTGCGAGAGCACCGTCTCGGCGATGACCGCGATGAGCTCGCCGACGCGCACCGCCTTCTGCGGCTCGACTCCCTCGTTGAACGTCTCGCGCATCTTGTGGCCGAGCGTCTCGAGCACCGTATCGAGCAGATGGCTCTCGCTCAATCGTTCCGCTCCCTGGCTCGTCGCAGCCGCGAGCGCTGCGCCGAGCCAATCCCCGATCGACCGAGCATCTGGGCCGAAGGCGACGAGCTCACCGAGCTCGTCCATCGCCGAACGCAGCGCCCGACTAAGGCGTATCGCCTCCGTCAGGAGCTCGATCGTGGATCGCGTCAGGAAGCCGGTGCCCTTCCTGGCATCGCTGGGCGTCCCCCAGAGGCAGAGCCCGATCCCGGCGCACACCTTGATCAGCTCGGGTGGCGCCTCGGGCGAGCGCAAACGGAGGTCGCGGGCCGTGACGCCGGACGCGATGCGATCTCGATGCCTGGCGACGAGGCTCGGGAGGATCGTGAGGCTGAACGCCTCCAGCGTCGGCTGAGCCACGCGGTAAGCGCGCGCCATGCGGGCCTGCAAGGGCGGGCTCAGCTTCTTGGCTGTGACGTCGTACCCGGGAGGATTGGCCGTCGCGACGACGGTCAAGGGCACGTGGAGCTCCTGACCGGCGCGCACCACGGTCCGCTCCTCCGTGAGGCTCAGCAGGCTATCGAGGAATCCCTCGCCGAAGCGGTTGATCTCGTCGAGGAAGAGGACGGTCCAGTCGGTGTCCTGCCAGTCGGTCGACCTGCCGTCCACGAGGGCGGGCCATTGCGGGTCGGATCGCGAGCGGCGCTCGCGCAGCTCGACCTCGGTCATCCGTGGGTGGCGGATCGCGAGCGCGTCGACTGCGGTCAACTCGGGGCGCCCCTCGTGCGCGCGGACGACGAGCATGTCTTCGCTGAGGTACTCGCGAGGAATCTCCCGGTTCCCCTGGAGAAACCGCATGCCACCCACCTGGCCAGCCTCGATGGCGAGCTCGATCGCGCGTCGGGCGCAGTAGCTCTTGCCGCTGCCGCGCGGACCGGTGACGAGCACGGGTCGTCGCAGCACGATGGCATCACGGATTCGCTCAATCAGCTCGTGGCCGCTCTCGAACAGCGTCCCACGATCGGCGGTGCGGTCGTCCATGGCGTCACTCGCAGCTCCAGGTCCACTTCGTTTCGCGGTAGACGAGGCATTTGGCCGCTTCGTTCGCGCAGTCCAGGCCCCCGCGCTCATGGCAATTGCTGATCACGCGGGCCGCGGCGGCGGCGTCTTTGCCGATGACCCCGCATCGGCCGAGAGCCGCCGCTATCGCAGTCCCCGTCGTGGGGCGGATCCCGTCGATGCAGCGAAAGATGCGAAACGCATCCATAACCTGCCGGTGGCGCTCCGGCCCGAGCTGCTTGTCGATGGCCTCGCCGACCTGCCGTTCAACCTCCTCCCTCGCGCCGCTGCTCTCGTAGAGCTCAACGAGGCACTCGGCGTCGCAAGTGCCTTCAGCGAGCGCCTTCCCGCCCTCCGAGATGCGCCGCGCCCGCTCCACGTCGATGGCGCCGCCGCTCCTATCGCCAAACAGCGACGAGAGGAACTGTGCGGCGAGCGCGCATCCCTGGACGGAGCCCGTGTAGGCCATGCAGCCTGCTGCGAAGAGCAGGGTGGCCAGCTGAGCGGTCTGGCCGCCGCCTGCGCCTTGCGAGCCGGTGTCGGCGCTCGTCGCGCCGGTCTCTGCGCTCGCGGCTTGACGCATGAGCTCGTCGGCCGTTGCTCTCTGGAGATCCTGATCCAGCTCGTCGAGCGCTCGCCGCACGGCCGGATCGGATTCATCCTTCGCGGTCGTGGCGGTGGCGCGGAAGCGCTGGTCGGCTCGGGCTACCGCGTCCTGAAACTCCTTGGAGACCTGCGCAGCCGCGGCATCGTCGACAGGACCGGCGACGGCGGGCCCAGCATCGGGCGACGCGGCTGTCACCGCCGCTTGACGGGACCTGTCTTCGACGCACTTGAGCGTATCCGGGAGCGTGATGCCCGGCCGCGACGCGCACTGCACGCCGGCCGCAACGCTGTCCTGCGCTCGCCGAACCTTCTGGGCGATCTCCCGATCGACCACGTCCTTCGGGACGCCGGCGACGAGCTGCGGCGGGTTCGGCGACGCAGGTCGAGGCTCGTTGTCGCAGCCCGCCAGTCCAAGAAGGATCAAGATCGCGCTGTGAGTTGGAGTTCTCATGGATTCCTCATTCGGTCGTCGAAGAGGCGGTTTTGGTGCAGGCGTATCCGTGTCTCATCCTGATCAGATCCATGCAGCCCGCTCCCCGTAGCGACGGGTCGCACTTGCAGCACATCAGCGCCGCGAAGCCGGTCGGATCGTGGTCGCCCTGGCAGCAGGATCGCGCGACCTCGGTGCTGAATCCGGCGACCTGGGTCGCATTCTTGGCTTCGCACAGCTCCTTCCTCGGTTCGATGTCTTCGGCGCAATGGAGGGTGGCGGCCACGCGGCGGACGTTCGGCGTCGGGGGCAGGCTGCTGAGGAGCGGCACGAGCGACGGATCCTTCTTGACCTTCTCCGCTAGCTCGTCGGTTGCGACCACGGAGAGCTTCGGGTCCTCCCCGGCTGCGACCTGCGCCTCGAGCTCGCGGACGACGCGCTCCCGGACCTCCTGGACGGGCTCTCCTTTCTCCTGCAGGAGGGAGAGGATCAGGGCGAGCGGGAGGCTCATTCCCAACATCATGTTCTTGACCACGGCCTTCGCCTGCTGCTCGGTCAGGTTCGGGTGCTTGGTGAGCACCTCGCGTTCGAGCCGCTCGACGGTCCTCGTGCTGGGCGTCGTGCCTGCATCGCCCGCACCGCCGTCGCCGACATCGGCGCCCTCATCCGACCGGGCGTCCACCGAGGGCGCGCCGCCCGGTGCGCCTCGCACGGAGGACTGCCCCGCGTCGGCGGTGTCGGCTGCTGCGCTCGGCTCGGGCGCGGGTCGCGGTTTCGTCGCGCTTGGCTGGATACGCTTCACGAGCGCAACGAGGCCGGTGAGCGGCTGCTGCTCGGCCCGGTCGCGGCAGCTGTCGACCGGAATCCTCTGCACCGTTTTGACTCGGTTGCTCACGTGAATCCTGTAGTCGTCGCAGGCCGATGTGGTACGTCCCGGCTGGTCTGAGCAGTACGTCTCGTAGGCATTGTCGATCTCGCTCCAGTCCTGCTTGGCGTTGCACAAGGACAGGACCGCGTCGCTTTTACAAAGCGCTTTTCTCGTATCCTCGAGCACGTTCGCGTCGCCCACGGCGGTCTCGCGATACTCCTTGCAGAGGGCGCGATAGCCCGAGAAGTCTCGCTCGAGAGACTCGCGCGTCGCATGGATGCGGTGCCGGAGGGCGACCGCGACGAAGACGGCCACAAGAGCGACCGCGGCGACGAAGGCCAACGCGGGCCGCCCCAAGAGCGCGCCGCGGATTCGGGCGCGCCGGCCGAGCGTCACCGCGGCGGCCGCTGCGACGGGTGCTGCGGCCGTGACCAAGACCAAGAGCGTGCCGCCCGGGCCGGGCTCCGTGGGCTCTCGCAGCGGGAAGTGACACGGCCCAGCTCCCGCGGGCTCCGCGCCGATCGCGCGGAGGAAGAACCACTTCCCGAGCGTACGCCTTGCTCCGTCGGAATGGCCGCTGGCGTCGCAGGAGAGCCCCGCCCGCTCCCGCTCCGCTGCGATGTAGGCTTCCGCGTCGGTCGTGCACGCCGCTGCGGCGATCGCGAGCACGGCCCCTGCGACGAGGACGATCTCGAGCGCGTTGCGCAGCGGCCGTGGTGCCTCGCGAAAAGGCGATGGACGCGGCGTCATCGCTCCAGCTCCTCGCAAGTCTCATCGGAATCGTCGACGCCCCCCCTGCATACCACCAGCCGGGCCGAAGGCTTGTCCGCTTCGAACCAGTGTTTGACGCTCGATCCCGGCAGGAGGGACTCGTTCGGCGCGCATAGCTTGCGCCGCTGCTCTTCGGCGCGCTCGTAGAGCTTGGTCACGTCGATGGGAGCCAGGCGGATCCGGCCGTCTTCGGGAACGACGAACCCCTTGGTCGCACCGAGGCGCAGCGTGCCGAGCGGCTCCGCCGCGGTCGCGCTGTTCGCGTGAAAATACACGGACGGCTCCACGGCCTCTGGCAGGTTGTGGGTCCGGGGGGTGTCGACGTTCTTCGTGCGCGTGCAGTTGAAGACGGAGAACGGACCGCAGCGGTAGCTCTCTTGCTCCTCCCGCCGGCAAACGCCTTTGATCTCGGAGGTCGTGGTCCGGGGCGCCTCGGCGCTCGCGATCACGACATCGCCCACGAAGACGGCGACGCCACGGTCGCACGCCGCTCGCCCCGTGGCCGGCTTCAGGCGCCGCTCGGCAAGGCCGTACTTGAACGCGCAGTCCTCGACCCTGCGTGGCGCTGCTGCTTGGCCACCACCCGAAAAGGCGATGCTGGCGAGCAGGGCACAGCCGATCATGGCTCTGGAGCTCATATCGTCACTGCGCTCCGATCTTGATGGGGTGGGCCTGGCGCGTGTACCTCCCGACGCGGCCCGTGATGAGCCAGATGGATCCCGGCGCGTTCGGGACCGGGACGGTGAAGACAGCGCTCCGCGTCGCCACGTCCTCGATGTCCAGCGCCTCCGTCTGCGGCTGACCGGCCGCCGGAATCCCATCGAGCTCGTAAGTCACGCTGGCTTCGGAGAGGTGGATATCGCGGGGTGCCGTGACGACGACCGTCACGGCCTTGCCCGCCGTGACACTGCAGATCGGCGTCGCTGTCGTGTCAGGCGTCGGGTCGCATCCGGGCACGACGACCTCGAGCGCCGGCCGCGTCAGGAGCAACGTCACGGTCTTCCGGGTGCTGCCCACCGTCACGTCGATACCCCACACGTCGGCGTCGTCTCCGGCCGGGACGAGCAGCGAGCCTGTCCCTTCGAGCACGGCCCCGCTCTGCTGAGGTGAAAGCGCGACATCCGTCGTCTCGGCGAGCGGGACGCCGTCAAGCCGCGACGAGAGGCGCGCCGAGCGCGGATCGGTCCCGATCGGCGCGGTGACGGTCACGTGGGCGCGGCCGACATCGGCGGCGAGCGGGGCGCAGTCGTCGGTCGTGCACTCGGCGACGCTGACCGTGAAGTCGGGGGCGTCGATCGACAGGAGGTCGACCTGGCCGGAGAACCCCTCGGCGGCTTTGGCCCGGACGCTCAGCGTGCGCGCGACCTGCGCCGGCGCGGTGAAGCCGGCGGAGAACACGACGCGACCGTCCTTCTGGCGGTGCAGCACGGGGGAGGCGGGGGCCGGGACCTCGCGCTCGTCCTCGATGAGCGTGAGCGCGGGCGCGGGCGGGGCGACGTTGGCCTGGAGCTCGACCGAGCCATAATCGACGATGACCCGCACCCGGTCGGATCCGGCCATGAAGCCGCAGGCCGCCGCCGTGCCGCAGGTCTCGCCCGAGAGATCGATCTCGGCCGCTGGCGCCGTCGAGCTCGGGCAGGTCTCATAGCAGCCCTTCTCGAAGCTCAGCTTCTGAACCGAGACGATCGGCTGCACCGGAGGTGGCTCATCGGCCGTGCACCCAGGGCCGATCGCCGCCGCGACGGCGGGCAACGCGAGGAGCAGCGTTCGTCGCTTCACGGCTCCACCCTGGTCCGCGCGCGCGCCACCGACGCCTCCAGCTCGGCCGTGACGACGCACTCGACGCGCTCGTTGCACTCCGCCGTGAAGACGAGGCCCACCGTGATCTTGTTCCTCCCCCTGGGCGCCGGGACGCTCGTGGGTGCTACCGACACGAGCGTCGAGGGAGCCGCGGAGACCTCGATCTTTCGGCCTTCGTCCTGAACCTCGTACTCGAATTCGACGTCGACCTTTGCCCCCGATTGAACGACCGGAGGGACCTTGATGATAATGACCCTGTTGACCGAGCTCATCGCGTTTGCTCCTTTGGCATGACCGTCGCGCGCGGCCGGGCGGCGCATCGCCGCCGCGGCTCGCTCGAGAAGCTCCTCATTGCGGCTCCACCGTCACCTTCCGTCCCCGCACCGCCGCGACGAAATCGGGGATGTTCGCCTGGACGGACAGGCCCACGTAGGGGCTGACATAGGCGTCCTGCGTCTCCTGCGCCAACGTCGAGCTCCGCTTGCCGAGGAACGACGCGCCGGCCGAGGCCGTGACGTAGGGCAGCGGCTGCACCGCGACGCCCGCGAAGATCGGCGGCAGGTTCGACCCCGCGAGCCCGCCGTAACGACCGTCCGGCCCGAATGGCCCGTTGCTCAGGCCGACGCCGACCTCCAGGCCGAACAGGCGATTGACATCGGACCACCCATTGGACCACATCGGCTCGTCCACCGGGTTTGGCCAGAGATAGAGCTGCACGCCGAGGTAGTTGATCCACACCGCGCCCGGCAAGGCTGAGAGGTGCGACCAGCCGACCGTCGGTGTCAGGTAATGAAACACCCACGTCTCCGCCGTGACCCCCACCCGCAGATCGATGGTCGCGGTGCGCAGCGGCGTCGAGCTGAGCTGCTGCAAGTGCTCGGCCAGCTCGGCCGTCTTCTGCGTCCAGATGCGGGCGCTGTCCAGGTAGCTGGCGAGCTGGACGACGACGTAGCCGAGAGGGTTTTGCCGAGGCGTGTCGTACCCTGGCCATGTCGGGGCGACCGCCGACACGCCTGCGCTGCACGACGGGGCGCGCCGGTCCGCCGCCGCGCGCCGGACATCATCGCTGCACGGCCGGAGCACCTGATCGAGCCAGCGGCCGAGAGACGCATCGATGGATTGCGCGCTGAGATCGGGCGGCGGGGGCGCCGAGGCGCCCGCCGCGGCTTGCTCCGCCCGCGCCTTCCACGCCCGGACGAGCGCTGCATGCACCCGGTCGAGCCAATCATGAAGCGCAGCGATCTCCTTGAGCTTGTCCTCGCTCGGCACGCTGCCGGAGCCCACCTCCAGCGCCGGCCGCAGCACCCGATCGGGGATCTCCTTCATCGGGACATACGCGCCGCCGGCGAGGACCTTGCCCTGGGAGAGCTGGAGCACGTCGAGGAGCGATACGTTGCTGTCGGGGAGGAAAACCGTCTTCGGATCGAACGGGATCGGCGGGTGTTTCCCGGGCTTGCCGGGGGTGAGATCGGCGGCGACCCGCGCGCGATCGAACGTGTCGAACAGGCCGAGGTGATTTACAGCGATCTTGGCGTCGTCCGTGAAGAACCTGACGCGCCTGGCCGCTGGATCGGGGAAGGACTGTATTCCTCTGCCGTGTCGCG
This sequence comes from Sorangium cellulosum So0157-2, assembly GCF_000418325.1. Lineage (GTDB taxonomy): Bacteria > Myxococcota_A > Polyangia > Polyangiales > Polyangiaceae > Sorangium > Sorangium cellulosum_D. The sequence goes on along the minus strand of NC_021658.1, from coordinate 7,078,076 downwards.
CGAGCAGCGCGACGGCGAGCCCGGCGAGCGGATCGGTGGCGACGGGGCGATAGTCGGGAAGATCATACTTCGTGACGACCAGGTCCTCCCACATCCTGGCGAGCTGGGCGACCCTCCGGGGTGCGTTCGCGAGGTGCTCTGCCGCCTGAAAGAGCTCGGCTCGGACCGTCTCGACGGCTTTCTTCCGCGCGTCTTCGTCGAGGCCCTTGACGGCCTTGCCGACAGCCTCGTCGAGCCTGGCCAGAGTGTCTTGCTGGCACGCGGCGCGCTCCTGCTCGGTCGCCTGCGCCTCGCACGCCGGCCACTCCAGCCCGAAGCGCGAGAGCGCCTTCTTGATCTCGCCGTCGCGCTTCGGCAGCTTGCTGATCTCGTACCCGAGCAAGCAATACCGGGCGCTGGGCCGGAAGAACTCGGACTTTGGGATCAGGATCTTGAAACCGCCGTCCTTCGTGCCGGGCGCCCTCTCCCAGGGCGGGACGACGAGCGCCGCATGCCCGTGGCGGAGCCCCTGATAATTCGCCCGGTCGGCCGCCGTGCCGCTCGCGGGTGGGCTCCAGATCTCCCCGATGTCGACGACGCCGCTGCGGGGCGGAGCGAACACGTCACCCCGGATCGTCGATAGGGCGCTGCGCACCGCCGCGCAGTCGTCCGGCCGCTCGTAGAAGTGGACGTTGCTCCCCAGGGCGCCATAGGAGTACCGGACGAACACCAGGTGCACCTTATCGACGCTGGGCGCGCTAGGAGTGCCTGCGATATAGAAGCTCGATCCGAGGGGCATCTCCTGGTCGGGTCCGGCCTGCGTGAGCGTCACCGTGGGGATCTCCCCGGCGATAGCGCTTCGCGGAGACGCCGCGAGCGCCAGGGCGACGAGCCATGCACACCCGGCGCGGCTCGGGCCCAGAGGAGCGCGCGCGAGCTTCGCCGCGCTGGACGCGGCGTTGCGAAGATCTTTGATCAGCATCGGACTGTACCTCTCCCACGCCATGGCCGGCGCTCAGCCCCCGCCCGCCGGGGCGCCCATCGCGGCGTCCCCGAGCTCGATGCGCGCTCAATCAACCTCCGTGCCAAGGAGACGGACCTGCGGTCCTGCGGTGTTCTCGGCGCGGCGTTCGATGCGGTCGGGCGGTTCCGGCCGGAGGCGCTCCTACGACTGGTCGGAATCGGCCACGTCCGGATCGGCGCCTCGGCGAGGTCCAGCTCCGCTCCGGTGCACGAAGCTGCGCCTTCGCGACGGCGCGCTGGACATCGCCGCGAAATGGCACGATACTGGCATGTTACCGCCCCTGGCCAGGAGGGAAGTTCATGACGACGCTATTGGAGGCACGTGAGAGGATCTACAGGAACCTGTTCGGCGAGCCCGCGGACGAGGCCCGGGTTGCACAGCTCAAGGAGGCGTTGCTCGGCTTCAGCCCGAGCACTCCTGGGAGCGAGTCGAGGGCGATCGAGGTCCTGCGGGTGCTGAACGCGGGCGAGGAGCCCCCGTTCGATTTGAGTCAGCTCGCAGCGTTGCGGAAGGTCTTCCTCCCGCCGCGACCCATGTCGCCCGTGCAGGCGGACGACGGCGCCGCCCTCGCCGCCAGGCGCTACTGGCATGCGCTGGTCTTCGGGGGCGTGGACCAGGTGCGGGACCTCTGGAGCCGGCTGCACGATTTCGCGGCGGTCCGCAGCGCCGAGAACCGCGCGCGTGTCGTCGAGCTGCTCGTGATCATGATACCCGGGAGCACGTGGGGCGATGACCAGCTCGACGCCCTCGTGACGATCTCGGTTCGCGATACCGTCTTTCGCAGCCTCGCCTGGTGGGACACCGTCCATGACGCCTGGTAACGAGCCCCGACCGCGCATCGACGACACCTTCGCCGCCGTGGTCGCGGGCTTGCCCGCCGATCTCCGCCGCGAGGCCGAGCACCTTCCTTATCGCCTCGGGCTCACGCGGAGCCCGAGCGGCGCGTGGGAAGATTTCGTGGTCATGGACCCGAACCGCGATTTGCCGCGGTACGCCGCCGAGGATCCGGCGCGCCCGGGGCATTGCCGCCTCGCGGTCGGCCAGCTCTTCGCGTACCGCCGCGCGCACCACTGCGCCGCGGTGTATGGCCTCATCGCCGATCGCATCGCGGACGGGCAGGTGGCGAAGTCCCGGGTCTTCGTGCGCTTGCGTGACGAGGTCCTCCGCGCCTGGATCCGCGCGCTCGGGGTCGCCACCGGCTCGCCGCCGCGCGCGCGCGCGCTCGTCGGCGCGGCGCTCCGCGCGACCGAGTGGGGCAACGCCCGGGAGCGGCGCGCGCTCGTCCGCGCCCGGCGCCGCGGTGAGGGGACGCTGTCGGCGCGCGAGTACTTCACCTTCACCTCCGCCAAGCTGCGCTGGTTCGGCGCCACCGCGCACGGCCTGCTCCTCTCGCTGGGGGAGCCCGGCCGCGCTGGCGCGCTGCGGAGGACGTACGATATCTTCTCCATCGCGCTCCAGTGCATCGACGACGCGCTGGACGACGCGAGCGATCGGCGGACGCGCGGCGCGAGCTTCCCTCTGGCCCTCGGCTTACCGTCGGGGGGCCTCCTCGCCGCGGCGCCGGGGCTGATCGGCCGCGCGGCCTCGCTCGCGCGCGCCGCGCGGTTTCACGAGTTCGGCCTGTGGCTCGAGCGGGTCGCCGCGACGCTCGAGCGCTGGCCCATTCCCGGCGATCCGCTCCAGAGCTCGCTGGCCGCCGCTGTCCTGCAGGCCGCCGCGGAGGAGGTCCATCATGGCTGACGCACCCAACAGGCCCGGTCACCCCGGCTACGATCTGTCGTATGGGTTCCAGGACGTCCCGACCCCGGACGAGCTGCGCGAGTTCCGGGAAGCTCGCGTGGCGATCCGCTCGCCGGAGGATCCGCTCGAGCACAACGAGACGCTCGTGGCGCGCGTCGGTGCGGTTCGGCTGACATGCATTGCAACGCCGACCCAGGAGCAGATCGGGCGCCTGCGACCGTCGCCCGTGCTGTGTGAGCGGCGCGGCACGAGAGGCGATCCGGTCGGCGTTGACACCGAGATCTGGACCGGTCGGCCGCTCGCGCCGGGCCCGTCGGCGGACCCGCCCTCGCCGCCTTCCCACGCAGACAAGGATCTCTGGATGCCCAAGGACGGCTCGCTCCAGGCGGAGAAGAGGAGGGCGGCGGTCTACCCCTCGCTCCCGAGCCTGCTCGCGAGGATCGGCGCGACCGACGCGCGGCCGCTCCGCCATCCCGACGTCGCGAAGGTGGTGGTCGCGGTGATCGACACCGAGCTCACCGTGGGGCGGAACGACAAGGAGGAGTTCCCTCCGGATCGCGTCGGCCCCGTCGAGAGCGCGTATTTCCCGCGCACCCTCGTGTCGCCGCGGCTTGAGACGAGGGGGAATCACGGCGATCTGATGACGCGCGTCGTCGCGGAGTCGCTCGCCGGTACACACGCGTATGTGCGGCGCATCCGCGTGCCGCCGCACGCGAGCAGCTACCTCGCGCCGACCGACCTCGCCATGGCCGTCGCCGAGGCGGTCGAGCCCAGGGGAGGCGGCGCGGAGGCGTACCCCGCGGATGTGATCTTGATCCCCATGAGCAGCGGCCGCTGGGGGATGCCCCCGCATCTCTATGCCGTCGTCGCCGAGGCGGCGCGCGCGGGGCGCGGTGGCCGCGGCGCGGTGATCGTCTGTTCCACCGGCCGCCCGGACGACAATCAGGACACGATGCCGCGGTACTCCTGGCCGAGCGCGGCGCTGGGCGCGGACGAGCTGGGCTCCCACCCGGACGTGCTGCTCGTCGGACCATGCGATCTCGCGGGACGGTGGCTCCGGCGGTATGGCGAGCGGCTGACCGATGAGACGCCCGACGCGCTGCGCTTGACGACGGGTATCTCCGGCCGGATGGGGCCCGCGGTCGACATCGTCGCGCCGGGTGTGTGCTCGGTGCTCCACGAGCGCGGCGGTCTGACGGACGAGAGCAGCCTCGCCTCCGCGCTCGTGGCCGGCGTGGCCGCGCTGGTGCTGCAGGCGAATCCCTCCCTGACCGCCCGCGAGGTGCGGACCGTCCTGCGGCAGACGGCGCTCATCTCGCGCGCTGTGGACGCGCCCTACGGCCCGGAGGCCGCGGGCTGCTCTGATTTCGGCCGGGATGGGCACAACTTCAAGGTGGGCGCGGGAATGGTGAACGCCCTCGGGGCCACGCTCGCCGCGCGCGACCCCATTTGCCAGACGCTGCTTCAGGTGGCGGCGCCGGCGCCGCCGCCTCCGGAGCTGGACGCGCTGCTCGCGGATCCGGCGCTGCTCATCGCGCGCTGGTTCGACCATTGGACCGTGGGTTACACCGGAAATGGTCGGATCGCGGCCGGCTACCGGGCGCATCGATCCGGACTGGCACGGCTGCTGCTCTGCTCCGCGCCGCTGCGCGAGGACCTGGGCTGGGTAATGCGTCACCTCTTCGCGATCTTCACCTACGACGGCGGCCACCGCTGGTATTCGCCGAGCGGCGGACCGCAGGCCAACCACGGAGCGCTCCGGCGCAGGCTCCGCCGCGTCGCGCAGACGCTCCGCGCCGAGATCGCGGGCGGGGTGGGTCCAGGCGACCTCGATCGCGGGCCGCTGGACGCGTGGGCAGGTGCGCTCGACGCCTCTCTTGAAAAGCTGAGCGACGCCGCGCTGGAGGCCCTACTCCTCGGAGCGTTCCTCGGATATGGCGTCGATCATGGGAAGTCCAACCTGCCGCCTTCCAGCGTGCCCTTCCGCCAGCTCGCACGGCACGAGCTCCGAGGGTGATGCGGACACGGTGGATCCCCCGACGAGCCGGCGCGCTCGGGATCGGCGGGCGGCGCGGCTCTGGCCCTGCGCGATCGCGCTCGTGCTCGTCGCCGCGGTCGCGGTCGCCGCGGGCCGGCTCTCGCTCGCTACCCTGGGGACGCCGTTTCCCGGGCTCTTCCTGGATCCCCACGGGTCCTATTCGTCGGTGCGCTTCCCGAGGTGGCCTGCGGCGGACTCGCTGCGCTTCCCAGATCGCCTCGTGTTGGTGGACGGCATTCCGGCAGGGACGCCGCGCGACATGCCCAACGACTTCGTCCTGCCGGGCATCCGGCGTGCAATCGCCGGCCGGTATGAGCGCGGGGCGGGCGATGTCGAGCTCGTGTTCTCGCGCGGTGGAGAGCAGATCCCCGTCCGCCGCGCGATCCGGACCGTCGGCGTCGACGAGGTAGCGTTCTTCTTCGGCTTCTATGTCCTGGTGGGCTTATCCATCCTCGGCTCCGGCGTGGTGGTGTACGTCATCGCCGAGCGGCGGGCTGCGGCGCGCGCGTACGCCGTGTGGGCCGCCGGCGCGGCCCTGTTCTTCTGTACGTTCTACGATTACCACACGACCACCGCGCTCGTGCCGCTGTTCGATGTGGCAGCGCTCGCGGTGCTGCTCGGGTTCCTGTGGTTGGCCTGGGCGTTCCCGGCTCCCCCGCGCGGCGGGCGCGGCGCGCTCCGTTCTGCGCTGGTCGCGTCGTCGGCCGTCGGCGCGGCCATCGCGGGCGTGCTCATTGCCTCACCCCGGCTTCCGGTGGACCTCTTGGCGCTGCGGATCGCCGTGGGACACCTCAACGTGCTCGCCATGTTCGTTCTGGTGGCGGCGCTGGGCGTCCGGGTGCGCGCCTCGACGGGCGTGGAGCGGGAGCAGCTCCGCTCGGCCGCGTACGGCCTCGTGACCATCCCCGTGCTGATCGGGGTAAGCTTATCGCTCGCGCTCGTCGCCGGGCGGGCCGCCGTGCACCTGCTGCTGCCGCTCCTGGCGCCGCTGATCCCCCTCGCCATCGGCTATTCGATCATCCGCTACGACATCCTGTACACGCGCGCGTTGCTCACCCGCCGGCTCATGGCCCTGCCGCTCGGGCTGGCGGGGCTCGCGGCGGGCGTGCTGGCGTGGCTCATTCTTCGCTACGCGGCCACCGTGCACGGCATGGATTGGCTGGTTCCGGTCGTTTTCGGCCTCTCGGCCGTGATCCTGGTGGTCATTTTCGGCCAGCGCCTCGTGACGCGGCTGTTCTTCCGCGCCGCGGAGGAGTACCGGCCGACCATCGAGCAGCTCAGCGAGCACATCGCCTCGCTGCGCGAGGAGGACGCGATCCGCGCGGAGCTCTCGCGGCTCATCCTCCGCTGGCTCCCCACCGAGGGCGTCGACGTGCTGGCGCCGGGCGCTCTCGCGACCGTGGCCGGGCTCACGGCGGCCGGACACGCCTCCCTGGACGCAGGGCGACACGTCCGCGTTGCGGCCGGGCCGGGGCGCGTCGAGATCCTGGTCCCCATGCGCTTCCATGGAGAGCTGTGCGGCGTGTTCCGGATCGGCCCCAAGTTCGGCGGCGCCCTGTTCACGAGCGAGGACGTGGCGCTGCTCGACACCATGGCTGCCCTCGGGGCCGTCGCCTTGCATCACGCGGCCGTCATCGGCGAGGTGGAGAACCTCCGGCGCGTGCAGGTCGATGCCTCTCGCGATGAGCGCACGCGGGTCGTGGATACCCTGAGCGCGGAGATCGCTCACGAGCTCGGCCATCCCCTCCGCTACTTCAAGGATCTGTTTCAGGAGCGACCGGCCGGCGCCCCCATCAGCAACGAGGAGCTCGACTTTGCGCGCCTCCAGGTGGAGCGCATGGATCGCATGCTCGCGACGCTCGAGACGCTGGAGATCCCCCCGCCGCGGCAGGAGCCGGTCGTCTTGCGACGGACCGTGGAGCACGCCCTGCTCCTGCTCCGCGAGACCTTCCAGGCGCAGAGCGTCAACGTGGAGAACGATGTTCCCGAAGGGCTCGTCCTGCAGGCCGAGCACGATCCGCTCGTTCAGGTCTTCGCGAATCTCCTCCGGAACGCGGCGCAGGCCGCGGGGCCTGGCGGCAGCGTCGGCGTGCGCGCCTACCGCGCCGGCGATGCGTGGCAGGTGGACATCTGGGACAATGGCCCAGGGATCTCGGAGGAGGTGGAGCCAACGCTGTTCCGCGTCTGGGGCGTGACCACCCGCAGGGGCGGGAAGGGCCTCGGCCTGATGGTCTGCACCCGCATCCTGCGGCACCTACACTGGGACATCGACTTCCTCCGCGAAGGCGATCGAACCATCTTCCGGATTACGATTCCGGTCCACTCCACGGCGGCCTCATGAGAGTTCTGATCATCGATGATCAGCCGGGAGACCGGCTCATTCTCCGCAAGGTGCTCCGCGAGCTCGGCGACATCGAGCTCGCCGAGGCCGACTCGCTCGCCGCAGCGCGTCGGGCCATCGAGGCTGACGCGTTCGACGCGGCGATCGTCGATCTGCGCCTCGGGGAGGACCTGCGCAACCGGGACGGCCACGTGCTCGTGCGCGAGCTGCGCCAGAGGACCACCACCGTCCCCATCGTGTGGACCGCCACGCGGGAGATCCACGAGATCCGCGAGGCCATGCGCAACGGCGCGTACGACTACATCTTCAAGGATGCTCCCTACAAGGAGCTCGTGGCGCGCGTCATCGAGGGGCTGCGGAGCCGGCGTTCGCTCGAGCGCGAAGTGCTGGAGCACCGGGCGCGCCGCACGCTCGACCAGCCGATCGTGCACGGAATGGTCGGCGACTCGGAGCCCATCATGAGGTTGCGGGAGGACGTGAAGGCGATCGCCGTCGGCTCTGACCGGCCCGTCTTGATCCTCGGTCCCTCGGGCGCGGGCAAGGAGCTGGTGGCGCGGGCGATCCACGCGCTCGGGCCGCACCCCGACGCGACGTTCGTGGCGAAGAACTGCGCCGCGATCCCCGAGTCGCTCTTCGAGTCGGAGCTGTTCGGCCACGAGGAGCACGCGTTCACCGGCGCCAAGCGGAGGGCGGGCGCGCTGGGCTCGACCGGCAAGGGCACGCTGTTCCTCGACGAGATCGGGGAGATGCCGCTCGGCCAGCAGGCCAAGCTCCTCAGGGTGCTGGAGGCGCGGCGCTACACGCCCCTCGGCGCGGATGTGGAGCGCCCTTTCCACGGCCGCGTGGTCGCGGCCACGCTCGTGGACCTCGAGGAGCGCGTGAAGCGCGGTGCGTTCCGCCACGATCTCTACATGCGCCTGTCGTTCTTCCCCATCCGCGTCCCGCCCCTCAAGGATCACGCCGAGGACATCCCCGCGATCATCGAGCACTACATCGGCGCGAGCGGCCTACGCCCTCTCCGCTTCTCGCCTGACGCGCTCCGGGACCTGATGGTGCGCGCGTGGCCCGGCAACGTGCGTGAGCTGCAGCAGGTGGTCGAGCGAATCGCGATCCGCCCGCCCGCGGAAGGCGTCGTGCGGCCCGAGCACGTCGCTGCCGCGATGTCGTCGCCGCCGCCCGCCGCGGCGGATCTCCTGCGCTCGGCGGCGCGGATGCTGCTCACCGCGGTCGGCGCCCAGAACCTGGCGGTGTCCGATGAGCGGCACGAGCAGCGCGTCGACCTCATCGAGGAGATGACGGCCGCGCTGTTCCGGGAGGCGCTCGCCCGCTGCGATCACAAGAGGGCCCGCGCGGCGCGGCTGGTGGGCACGGATCGGCGCGTGATCGAGCGCTTCATGAAGCGCGGCGCGCCGGCGCAGGCCGCGTTCGACCTCGCGGCTCAAGGGGACGTAGTAGCGGCGGAGGACCCGGACGAGGACGGGTGAGCGATCCAGGAGGAGTCATGGAAGGGAACGTACCCAGGATGAAGAACGCGCGGCAGCTCCACGACGCGCACGCGCTGGTGATCGGGATCTCCGCGTACGGCCATGTGAACCCATTGCCGCGGGCGGTCGTTCACGACGCGGAGCAGATCCGCGAGGCGCTGATCGACCCTGCTTGCGGCGGCTACGAGGACGGGCGGGTGACGCTCCTGCGCGACGGCGAGGCGACCGGGGCGGCGATCCGCGGCGCGCTCGAGGAGCTCAAGGCCCGGTGCGGTCCGGGCTCCACGGCGCTCGTCTACTTCTCCGGCCACGGGGGGAGCATCACCTCCGGTCCGCGCGTGGGCCAGTACCTGCTGCCCGTCGACGCCGATGGGAGCTCGCAGGATTCGCTCGCGGGCACCGGGATCTCCGGCGACGAGCTCACGGGTCTCTTGTCGGCCGTCCGCGCGAAGCGGCTGCTCGTGATCCTCGATTGCTGCCACGCGGGCGGCGTGGGCGAGCCCAAGGCGATCGTCCCCGTCGAGGGGCTCGACGGCTTCAAGGCGGGGCTCTCCGGCGCCGACTATGAAAGGCTCGCGGCCGGCGAGGGCCGGGTCATCTTCGCCGCCGCCCGCCGCGACGAGGTCTCGTGGGTGCTGCGGCACGACGCGAACAGCCTGTTCACGAAGCACCTGCTCGCCGGGCTGAGGGGCGCGGCGGCGTCGAAGGACGGCTTCGTCCGCATCTTCGAGCTCTTCGAGTATGTGGCGAGGGCGGTCCGCGACGCGGGCGGGCGGCAGCGCCCCGTGTTCAAATGCCAGACGGAGGACAACTTCGCCGTGGCGCTCGGGCCAGGGGCGCCGGCCGCGCGCGAGAAGGGCGAAGAGCTCGATGATGACGTCTATGTGAGCTTCGCCCCGGAGGACCTCCGGTTCGTCTACGAGACGCTGATTCCGTACCTGGAGCGCGCCGGCCTGCGGGTGGTCACAACGGACTCCGGAACCCTCGACCTTGGTGGCTACCCGGTAGCGAACGCCGCGCGCGGAATCGAGAGGTCGAAGCGCACTCTGCTGGTGGTGAGCGAGGCCTACCTACGCGAGCACTACGCCGCGCTCGAGACGACGCTGGCGATCCAGCTCGGCATCGATCAAGGGAAATATCGCTTGATACCGCTCACCCTCCGGCGGCCCCGGGACCTCGAGATGCCCCTCCTCTTGCGGAACCTGCAGGCGGCGGACTATGCGCACCCATACACCGGGGGCGAGAAGGCGCTCGAGCGCGTGGTCCAGGCCATCAAGCTCCCCGTCCGGTCCATGTAGCGGTGGCGGCGCGATGGAGGATGCTCTTCACGGCGAGCTCCGAACGGTAGGGGCGCTCGGGCAGCGTCGCCCGCAGCACGTCTTTGTCTCCTACGCGGAGGAAGACGCCCCGTGGGTCGAGGGGACGCTCGTTCATGCGCTCCAGCAAGCGGGCCTGCGCTGCTCCACCGAGAAGGCGTTCGCGCTCGGCGTGCCCCGGCTGCTGGAGTTCGAGCGCGCCGTCCAGGAGGCCGAGCGGACCGTCCTCGTCATCTCGTCCGCTTATCACGCCGATCGCGTTGGCCGATTCATCAGCCTGCTGGCGCTGAGCTTCGATCTCGAGCGCGCGGAGGGCGCGGCCCTCGCCCTCAAGATGCAGCCCGATCCGTTGCCGAAGCACCTCCAGAGCCTCGAGGTCGTCGACGCGAGCGTCGATCGAAGCGCCGCGGTCGCCGCGCTCTGCCATCGCCTTGGCCGGGATCCGCCCCCATCCGCGCGCAAGCCGTTGTGTCCCTACCCAGGCATGGCGCCGTTCCGCGAGGGTGACCGATTCTTCTACGGCCGGGAGCGGGAGATCGCGGAGATCCTCGCCGCGATCGAGGAGAGTATCGACGTCTTCATCATCGGTCCATCGGGCTCGGGTAAATCGTCGCTGATCGCCGCCGGGCTCCTGCCCGAGCTCGAGCGCGAGGGCCTTCGCGTCCGATCGATGCGGCCGGGCGCCGCGCCGCTCCAGGCGCTCGCGCGCGCGCAGGCGGCGCCGACGGACGGGCGGCGCGAGATCCTGCTCGTGGACCAGCTCGAGGAGCTCTTCTCTCAGAGCGACCGCGACACGCAGCACGCCTTCATGGACCGGCTGCTCGCGGCTCGAGAGGGCGGCATCTCGCTCGTCGCCGCGATTCGCGCCGACTTCTACGACGAGCTGATGGGCTCAGCGCTCTGGCCGATCGATGGCCCGGGCCGACGTCGCCTCGACGTGCTCCCGCTGCGCGGCGATGCGCTGCGCGACGCGATCGTGCGGCCGGCCGCCGCCGTGGACGTGCACGTGGAGGAGGCGCTCGTCGAGCGGCTCCTGGCCGACGCGGAGCGTGCCCCGGGCGCGCTGCCGCTGCTCCAGGAGGCGCTCGTGCTCCTGTGGGAGCGTATGAGCGGCCGCACGCTGGCGCTCGCCAGCTACCGCCCGCCGGGCGCGCCGCGCCCGGGCGGGCTCGACGAGGCGCTCGTGCGGCGTGCGACGCAGTCCCTCGACGAGCTGTCGCCCGAGCAGCAGACGATAGCCCGGCGGGTCTTCCTGCAGCTCGTGCATCTCGGCAAGGACCGGCTGGCCGCGAGGCGCCAAGTTCCGCGCGTGGCACTGGCGGCGCGCGAGCGGGATCTGGCGCTCTTCGCCAGCACCGTGGACTACCTGATAGGCAGCCGCCTCCTGACCTCCGACGGCGACTCGGCCGATGCGACCATCGATATCAGCCATGAGGCGCTCATCACCGCCTGGCCTTTGTTCCAGGAATGGCTGCGCGATTGGCGCGATCGTGAGGAGGCGCTGCGGCGGCTCGAGGGCAAGGTGGGCGAGTGGATCCGCTTCGGGCGCGGCGCGGGAGGCTTGCTCGACGCCGCCGAGCTGCCCGAGGCCGAGCGCTGGCTTCCCAGCAAGGACGCCGAGGTACTGGGCTACCCCAAGGACCTGCCGGCGCTCGTCGCGGCGAGCCAGCGCGCTATCGAGGAAAGGGCCGAGGAGGCGAGGAGGTCCGCCGCGCGACTGCGCCGCCGCGCCCTCGGCATCGGGATCTCGGCAGCGCTCGCCCTCGTCGCCGGGGGCGTGGCCTGGCGAAAGCATCAAGAGAAGGCCCGCGCCGTCGCAGCTGAACGATGGGGCTCAGCGGCCGAGCTCGCGGCGTCCCGAGGCCGGTTCGATCTTGCAGAGTATGCGATCGCCCTCGCAGCCGAAGCCGACCCGTCAACTGCGGACAAGCTGCTGGAGCGCTATCTCGTGTATCGCAAGCGCCGCGTGCTCGTCTCCGCGGGGCAGATCGCGGATGCGGCTACGGGCCGCGTCGTGCACGCAGGATTCCTGGGTGACGTGGCGAGGACGATCGTCGCGCGTGATGACGGAGTGTTCCTTGCTGGAACAGGGAGCGACGCAGCACCGAGGCAGATAGCCTGCCAGAGCCCGAGCTACGCGCTGCAGTGCTCGCGCGATTCCGTCGCGCTGCTTTGCGAGCAGGAGCTCCTCGTCGTGGGTGCTACGGGCGTCGCGCATACGCGTTCATTGAGGGATGGGACCGTCGTCGATGCGGTATGCGTCTCCGGGGAGCTGAGGGTGCTCGAGCGTATACAGCCCGGAGGGCGCGTCCTCCGCCTCGACCCGGACACCTTGGAACACGTTGGTCCTCCGGAGGTATACCTGGACGGCGACGTCTGGCGGAAAGAAGGTCTCTGCCGCCAGGGCCGGTTTCGCGCCTTTGGCGCGCGCACGGACGGGGACGGGGTGCTCATCGAGCGTGGCGGCCCCGCAGTCGAGGGTGGGCTCGACACCGAACGAAGGCGCTTTGCGCTGCCCGGGCTCTCGATAGGTGCTTGGGTGACGGTGATCCCTGATGACAGCTGCGAGATATTCTTCGTCAACTATACGCGTATCAACACGCCGCACCCGGTCTATCCGCTCGTCGCGGCGCCTATGCCTGGAGCCTCGACGGATACTTGGGTCGTCCTGGAGTGGGACCCGTATGCCCCCGGTCGCGACCTGGCCGCGGAGATCAACAGCCTTTTCCCGTTGCCTCCCGAGAGCGGGTTCTATGCAGTCTACCTGACAGCCAACGGCGAAATAGGCCTACTGCCCCCGGTCGCCCCCCCTGTCACCTTTCCGCCCCCTCCGCGGATTGTGGCGACGAACGCATCTGCGCTTTCCTTGTGGGGATCGGCGTCTTCCGGCTCCCGGTCGTTCCGGACCGTGAGCATCGAGGGAGGAGATCTGGTCGTCCGCGAGAACGGAGACCTCGTCGCGCGCTATGCCTCGCAGGTCGACTCCCCCGCGCGCCTCGTCGCCGGCGACCAGGACGGGCTCGTGGTCGTGGAGGGAGCGAATGCTGCCCGGTTGTGGAGGCGGGCGGATGGCGTCGCCGATGAAGGGATGCCGCGCTCGGCCGTCATCGCGACGGAGCTCGGGATCTCGCACGCGGAGATCGCCGAGATCGAGAGGTCTAGATGATGGCTCGTGGAGAGAGGATGGAATTCGAGAGCTTGAAACGTGTGGAGATAGGTGATGAACATCGTCCCTCTCGAAGAGGCCGCGGCTCGTCCCAGCATGGACGCAGCGCCACCGACTGACAGCACAAAGCTGCACGACGTCTTTTTGTCGTACGCGCCAGAGGACGAGCCCTGGGCCTGCGGAGAGCTCCTCGCTTGCCTCGACGTCGCAGGTCTCTCGTGCCGACACGAGGCGACGTTCGCGCTCGGCGTGCCGCGCGTCTTGGAGTTCGAGCGGGCCATCCAAGCCAGCCGCTGGACCGTGCTGGTGATCTCGCCGGCGTTTCGCGCCGACCGCGAGGGCCCCTTCATCGCCGCGCTGGCGCTCACCTATGATCTCGATGTGGCCGGCGGCGGCGTGATACCCGTCATTTACCGACCTGTTCCGGTGCCACCGCACCTCGCGGCTCTCGATCCGATCGACGCGACGAGCCCCAAGCAAAGGGAAGAAGCGCTGCGCAAGCTCGGAGAGCGGCTCGCGCGACGCATACCGACCAGGGCGCGCAAGCCGCCTTGTCCTTATCCTGGGATGGTGCCGTTCACCGAGGCTTTCGAGGCTGTCTTCCACGGGCGTGCGCGCGAGCTCCAGGCGCTGCTCGAGCGCCTGGAGCAGACGCGGCTGCTGACGCTGATAGGTCCGTCCGGCGCCGGCAAGTCGTCGCTCGTCTTCGCGGGGCTCGCCGCACGGCTGCGGCGTGAGGCGACGTGGGACCTGCGGATCATGAGGCCTGGCGCCGCCCCGGGCGCGGAGCTCACGGCGCGCCTCGAGGCGCCCGCCGTGGCGGGCAAGCGGAGGCTCCTGATCATCGACCAGCTCGAAGAGGTGTTCACGCTGTGCACCGCCGAGGCGCGCGCGAGCTTCTTCGATGCGCTGGCTCGGGTCGCCGCGGACGTTCGTCTTCTCCTGGTGTTGCGCGCCGACTTTTACTCGGATCTCATGCGCTCGCCGCTCTGGCCGGTGCCGTTCGAAGATCGCATCGAGCTCGCGCCGCTCGAAGGTGATGCCCTGGAGCGCGCGATCGAGCAGCCCGCGATCCACGTGAGCGCGTATGTCGAGCCCGGGCTGGTCAACCAGCTGCTCGCGGACGCCCGCGACCAGGCGGGCGCGCTGCCGTTTCTGCAGGAGACGATGGTGCGGCTCTGGGAACGGATGCGGGGCAAGGTGCTGACGCTCGACGACTATCTGGCGCTCGGCGTCCAGGGGCAGAGCGGCCTCGCGGTGGCCGTCGCGGATCGTGCCAGCGCGGCGCTCGAGTTGCTCGATCCACAGGCCCGTCGGATCGCGCGCCGCACGTTCCTGCGGCTCGTGCAGTTCGGCCAGGGGCGACCCGACACGCGACGGCAGCTGGCGATTGAGGCGCTCCGCGCCTCAGGTGATCCCGACGGGCTTGTGGAGAGTACCGTGCATTACCTCGCAAGCAGCCGGTTGCTCACGGTCGATAGCTCACCGGGCGCCCAGATCGTCGACATCGCCCATGAGATCTTGCTCTCGGCGTGGCCGACGCTGCAGGCGTGGATCGCGGAGAAGCGCGCGATGGAGCTTACACGGCGGCGGCTCGAGGCGCGCGCGGCCGAGTGGGAGCGCCTCGGGCGCCGAGGCGGGCTGCTCGGGCTCGTCGAGGTGCGCGAGGCCGAGCGTTACGTGCGCAGCGCGGACACGGGCGAGCTCGGGCACTCCGGCGCTCTCGACCAGCTGGTCGCGGCGAGTCGACGGCGGCTCTGGCTGCTCGCAGGGCTGGCGGTCGGAGCCTTCATCATGATCGCCGTCACCGCGTTTATCGCCATCGTCAATCTGACGCGCGCAAGATCCCTCCTTGTGCAGAACGACGTGGACACGGGCCGAGCGCTCTCCCTGCAGCGGCCTGGCGACGCGCGACTCTACTTCGCTCGGGCCGTCAGCCGCGCCGAGGGCTCAGTGCTCAGGTTCTGGGAGCGCCCGGTCGACGATTTGCTCGCACGTTCGTGGCTGGTCCAATATGGTCAGGCGCCTTCGCCGGACATCGCGTGGATGCCCGTGACGCCGACCCGTATCGCATTGATGGCCGGTGACCTCGCCGTCGTGAGCCTCATGGACGGTAACGCGCTTTACG
Organism: Sorangium cellulosum So0157-2; assembly: GCF_000418325.1. Classification (GTDB taxonomy): domain Bacteria; phylum Myxococcota_A; class Polyangia; order Polyangiales; family Polyangiaceae; genus Sorangium; species Sorangium cellulosum_D. The sequence continues at coordinate 7,062,860 of NC_021658.1, read as the reverse complement.
TCCTCGACTGGACGCTTGGTGAGCCTCAGGTGCTCCTGGGTACAGTCCGCAATCGGGTCGAGCTCGTCACGGGGGCTCTCGGGCAGACGGTCGTGGCGCACGACATCGTGACGGCGGCGATCGACGTGTGGCGCCAGCTCGGAGAGCTGCTCACTATCCAGCTGCCAAGCCATCCCACATCGGTCGCCATCGATCCTGGGGAGGATGTCGTAGCTGTGGCGCTCAGCTCGGGCGGGGTCCGGTTCTATGACGTTATGACCGGCCTTGAGAAGACGGAGATGGCCATGGCGAATGAGCACGCCGCGGACTGGATCGGTTTCGACCCGGCAGCCGGCCGACTCGCGATGTTCTTTCGTGAGAGCGGTCGTGTCGAGCTGCTTGACTCCGGGGCTTACAGCAGCCCGATCCTGGAGATCAGGTCCGAGGGAGGATTCTGGGAAATGGGCGGCCCCGTCTTCAGCCCACAGGGCCATCTCTTGGCGGTGCCCGACGGCCGGAACGGAGTCGCCGTCATCGATGTTCGAGGACAGCCTTTCGTGGCAGCGAAATTTCGGCATCTGGAGGCGATCTCTACGGCAGCGTTCGACCCGGAGGGCCTGCGCCTGCTCACGGCGAGCAGGGATGGCACGGCCCTTGTCTGGGACATCGGCACCCAAAAGCGCATCGGGGCGCCCATGCGGCACGGCGACGTCGTCCTGGGCGCCCGATTCCTGGGGGAGGGTCGGCTCGCCGTCACGACGTGTCAAGACGGCAACTTCCGCGTGTGGGACACGGACTACGGGGAGTTGTACCGCATGCCGATCCAGCTCGACGGCATCGCGTGGAGCACCGTCGTGACACAAGACGGTCAATTCGCGATCACCACGGGGAACGACGGCAAGGTGCGGCGCCATCCGCTCGTGCTGGAGGACGCCGAGCGCACGTTCGCTGTTCCGAAGGATGCGCGTCTCTTCGCGTCTGCGCTCCCAAATCGAGTCCTGCTCTTGACGGCAGAAGATGTTCTCGTGTTGCACGTTGTTACCGGGCAGATCGATCGAATGCGCCTGGCGTCGGACGGCGCCGACGTCCGGAAGCTTACCGTCGACGCTCTGGGGAAGTCGATCCTGGTCACCGAGGCGAGCGAGGCGCTGCGTCGGATCCACGTCGAGGACGACGGATTCCGCGTTGAGTCGGTGCATGCGCCAGAGGTGGCCAAGCTGTCCAGCGTCGAGCGCGATCGTGGCATATGGCTGGCGTGGGCCAACGATGGTTTCGAGGTGGAGGTCGATCTCGAGTCGGGTCGTGCGAGGGCGCTGTTTCCATTCTTCGTCGATCAACCCGACGGACTGTTCACCTTGCACAGCGGGATCACGCCGAGCGGCCGTACGGCCTATGCCTTAGGTCAGCGGCGATTTGTGAGATGGTGGACGAGGACCGGAGAACGGATCTCCGACGTCTCATGGGCAGGTGTTCCGGTGTTATTCACGCGAGACGAGGGGCGCATTGTCGCGAGGGTGGCGGCGACGTCGAATGCGCTACAGATTTTCGACGCCAGCGGGGCACGCGCCCTCTCCGAGCCGATGCCTCACGCCGAGGAGGTCTCGGCCGCGACGTTCTTTCATGATGAGCGGCTCCTGCTCTCGGCCAGCGGTCGACATGTCTTCGAGTGGGACGCGAGCACGGGGGCTCCCGTGGGGCTGCCGCGCATTTTTCCTGAGCCGGTCGTCGCGCTGGCTGAAACGGGCTCAGGGCGCGTTGCCGTCTTGACGGACGACGGGCAGCTCCGCGTCTTGAACCTGGGGTCCGCATCGCAGCCGGCGGACGATCTGCGTTCCGCGGCTGAGATTGGCGCCGCGCGACGGATCGCCGAGAGCTCCGGCACAGAGGCTCTGATGGCTTCGGAGTGGCGCGCCCTGCGGGATGGCGCACGGTGACGGGCGCGCGCCGCTCAGCGATCCGAGCCGCCGCGCTGCACTGTGCGGTCGGGGGCGGCGGCGGGCATCGGGCGGCCGAAGCTCGCCTCGCACTTCCCGTGAGCCCGCTGCGCATCGGTCAGGCTCTCCTGGAGGTACTGCCGCCGCTGCTCCGGCGTCAGACACGCCGTCGTGGCGCCTCGGAGCGCCATCTTCAGCTCGACCCAGCCGATAGGCCAGAGCATGACGCCGCGCTCCGAAGCCGTCACGATGTGCTTCGTGTCGGGCCGGAAGCTGAGCCGAGACGTGCCGGCCGATGCCGGGCCGAGCTTGAGCGGCTGCCCGCGCCCGTCGTTCGGCCAGAGCAGCACCTCTCCAGGGCTGCGGGTGGCCAGCACGCCGTCAGCGCTCACAGCCAGCACGATTGAATCCGCGTCCATAGGGACGGCCAGGGACACCGGGCGATACTCGTCCTCCGGCCTCCATAACAGGCCCTTGCCGAGCCCGAGCGCCGCCACGGTCGGCCCTCGTGGCGCTCTCGCGATCACGAGGCCGCCGGCGTCCTCGAAGAAAGGCATGTTCTCGTCCAGCCGCCTGGCTTCCCACGCGCCACCGTTCTTCGACGGCTGCCAGAGCTTGTATTCACCCTGGTAGGTGCCAGAAGCGAAGCCCGTGCCATCGGGCAGGAGCGCGGCTCCCCCTCGACCGGCATGGAGCGCAGCGCCGCAGCTGTCGTGCGCGCGGCTCGGGCACATGTAGACCGCCCCGCGAAAATGCCGCACGAGCAGGTGCTCGCCGTCAGGCGTGAAGACGGCCTCCTCGATCCAGTCGCTGCTCTCTGCGCTCACCTCCTCCTCGGGGACCGGCGGCGGTGCCTCCTGGACGCGAAGCGGCGCGCGGCCGCCCGCCGGGTCGAGCACGCGGACGTCGGAGCACACGATCGCGACGCGCGTGTCGGTGGGGCTGAACGCAGCGTGCTGGATACAAGGGCCCTTATGGCCTGGAGTCAGGCTCCGACAGGGGCCGGCGGCATGCGACAAGGGATCGATGCCGTAAACCCCGGCTACGCCGTCGTCGAACTCCACGAGGAGCCGCTTGCTATCACCGCTGAACCACGCGCCGCGCGCGGGCGCGTCGGTGCAGGTCCCGAGATCGATCGCGCGTCGCGCGCTCAGGTCGTGGAGCTGCAGCTTGTCATCCCGGCTGAGCAGCGCGAGCTTGCCGTCGGCGCTCGGTACGGACACGCCGGTCCCTCGCCGTGAGCTCGCCGGAAGCTCCTCCACGCCCTGCTGGTCGCGGAGCCGCCATACCCGGAGCGCGCTGCCTCCAACGCTCACCGCGCGCTCGTCGGTCTCGGCGCGCGACAGCGCGAGCACCGTCTCATCGAGCCCGCCGAGCGCCCTCGGCGCGCAACGCGGCCTGACCGCGCAGAAGACCGTCCCGCCTGCGGTCCCGAAGAGCACCGCCTCGCGCTGGGGGTCGAACCGCGCCGAGTGGGTCTGCGCATCGAAGTCGATGGGGTTGTAACTCACGCCGTGCGTCGGGACGCTGCCGGTGACGTCCCATAGCCGCACCCGCTGGTTGTCGTAGGCGGCGAGCACGCGCGCGCCATCCAGCGAGAACGCGACGGCCAGCGGCTTTGCGTGAGGCGCGCTCTCCGGCAGCCGCGACGGGCCCTGCAGCCGGCCGCGCGCGACGGTCCAGAGCGATACCTCTTCCCCCGACGAGATCGTCACGATCCGTTCCCCCCGAGGATCGAAGTCGACATCGATCACGTCGCCGGCCGCGCGCGCGCGGCCGACGAGGGGGCCCGCGAGCTGGCCGAGGGTCGCGCCGGACTCGACGTCGATGAGCCACACCCCGCCGGGATTCCAGACGACAGCGAGACGGCCGTCCGCCGCCAGCGCGATCTTGTCGATCGACTCCGCGACCCGGCGCTCCGTGCTCACCGCCAAACCGCTGTTGTCCCCCTCCCAGCGCCACATGCGCAGGCTGCCGTCGGTGCGCGCCACGACGAGCGTGCCATCCCTCAAGACGCTGGGGAACCGCGTCGACCTCATGTCAACTTCGGCCAGCCGCCGCGCGCTCGTCCCGTCGAGCGGGACCACGGCGAGCGTGTCTCGTGAGTGCCCGCCCAGCCAGGCGATGACCGCCTGCCGCTCCTCATCGAAGCGGAGCCATCGTATGAAGCTACCGCCGGTACGCAGGTCGACGCGCGCTCCGCGGCCGTCGGCGGGGACAATGGATATCGTCCCGTCGCTCCATCCGAGCGCAATCCGGTCGCCGCGCCCATTGAAGTCGGCCGCTTCCACCCTGGCGCTCATCGGATTCTCGTCCGGCCTGAAGATGGCCGAGATCGGCAGGAGCGCATTGGCGATCTGACGCGCAACCCACGGCCCGCGACGGGGCTGCGGCTCGTCGGGCAGCTCCGCCAGGAGCAGCGCGCCGAGGAGCGGGTCGTCCGCTCTCGAGGCCACGCCGACGATCTCATTGGCAAGCGCCTTCTGCGCCTCCTCGGCGGTGCGCTGAGCCTGCAGCGCTCTCTCGTGCTCCGCTCGCGAGCGCTGCTGCCACGTCCAGGAGGCGACTCCACCGCCGGCGAGGGCGAGGGAGGCGAGGACACCGATGGTGATCGCGCGCCGCCGCAGCCGCGCCGCGGCCTGCTTCGCCTCCTTGGCGCGCGCCGCCTCGGCGTTCGCGCGCCGCTCCTCTGCCTCGGCACGCTGACGCTGCTCGTCGGCGATCGCCTGCGCATGCCGCAGCTCACGCAGGTGCTCCTCCTCGATCGCGCGCCGGCTCTCCTCGACCAGCGCGCGCAGATCCGCCGGATAGCCGAGCACCTCCGCGTCCTCGCCGGCGAGCCAGCGCTCTGCCTCGGGCAGCTCGGCTGGGTCCAGCAGACCGCCCTCGCCGCGCCCCAGCCGGCCCCAGTCGTCCACCTTCCCCTCGAGTCGCCGCAGCGTCTCCTCGCGGTCACGCCAAGTCCGCAGCCACTCCTGGAAAGCCGGCCAGGCGGTGATCAAGGCCTCATGGCTGAGCTCGACCGTCGCATCGTTGGAGTCACCATCGGCGGTCAGCAGGCGGCTGCCGATCAGGTAATCGAGTGTACGCTCGAACAGCGCCTGGTTCTGCTCGCGCGCCGCGAGCGCCCGCCGAGAGCTCTGCCGCTTCGCGTCCGCGCGTCCCCTCCCGAATTGCACGAGCTGAACCAAGATCCGCCGCGCGATCGCCTGCTGCTCGGCCGACAGCTCGTCGTAGGTGTGTGTCGCGCGTCGCGCCAGCGCCTCGTTCAGCCCGTGCGCGGTCTGTGCGCCGGGGGGCTGATAGCTGTCCAGCGCGAGCACGCGGTCGCTCATGCGCTCCCAGAGCAGGACGAGCGCCTCCTGCAGGAGCGGCAGCGCCCCTGGCTCACCCTCCGCCTCCGCGACCAGGCGCTCCACCAGCGCGCCCTCGACGTGCACCTCCGCGCGGGCCGCCGGCTTCACGATCGCGTCTCGCAGCGCGTCGCCGCGAAGCGGGAGGATCTCGAAGCGACGGCGGGTCGGACCCTCGATCGGCCAGAGCGCCGTGTTCATCAGATCCGGATAGAAATCCGCGCGCATCGCGGCCACGAGCGACACCCCGCGCTCCCGGGCGGCGGCGACCCGGGACACGAATTGCCGCTGCACGTCGCGTTCGCCCTGGGAGAAGAGCTCTTCGAGCTGATCGACGACGAGGATCTCGCGCTCCGCTCGCGGCGCGGGGGACGACCTCGCTGGCCCTCCGAGCGCCTGCTCGAGCGCGCGAAGCGGCGAGGCGCCCGGCCGGAGCGCGCGGACTCGGAGCCCGGCCTTCTCCATCGACGGCAGGAGCCCGGCGCTGATCAGCGAGGACTTGCCCGAGCCCGATGGGCCGATGATGAAGACGTCGACGCTCTCCTCTATCGCGGCGAGGATCTCCGCGATCTCCCGCTCGCGGCCGTAGAAGAGCTGGTCACTTTCCCGGAAGGGCGTCATGCCCGGGTAAGGACAGGGCGGCTTGCGCGCGGCCGGCGGCAGATCCCGGCCGAGGTTGCGGCAGAGCTCCGCGATGGCGGCGGCGCGATCGGCCTGGTGTGCTTCGATGACCTCGAGGCCGTGCAGGTGGGCGGGGAGGGGATCGTCGCTCAGCTTGAGCGTGAGGACGGCGCCCTGCGCCCTCTCGAGATGGAAGCTGCGCGCGAGCAGACTGATGAACCGCCCGAGCCGATCGACCCGGTAGGCGGGCGAGAGGACGAGCACCGTCCGCTCCGCAGCTTCGATGGCGCGCGCGAACTCGAGCACCCGCGGCACGCCCAGCGCAAAAGCCGTCTCCGTGGTGCACCGGAGACCGGCGCGCCGGAGCGCATCGACGAGAGCACCCTCGACCCAGCCGGCATCTTCTTCGGCGTAGGAGACGAAGACGTCTCGGGTCCTCCCGGACGGCGGCTCGGCGGGTTGCGTGGATGCGATGTCCGGCGATGTCATCGGCTCATGCGTGCCGAAGGTGACGCGCCCACCCAGCGGCGGGGTCGAGCAGCGCCTCGCGGGGGCTCGCGACACCGATGTGCACTGCGGCGAGGGGTGGGTTCACGTTCTTTAACCCGTGATTCCGACAAGGATCGCGTGGGCTTCGTGCGGCATCGCTCTTTGCGCGGTCGATATGTGCTGCGTCATTCGTCCTTCAACCAGCGGAGCGCCGCCATGCTCCGAGAAATCCGCCAACGCACGGTGTTTCTACGTCATGTACCGTGGCGTTGCAATGGATGCGCCCTGCGCCGGGTGCGGCTCGCCGGCTCGGTCTGCTTTTTCTCGGCGACTTTACCGGAGAGACCGTGGCCTGTGCGGACGCGAGCGACAGCGTGCTCCATGCTCCCGTTTACGGCCCACGCCGTCTTCATCGCCACCGGCGGGAGCCGGCGGCCTCCCGCCCCGGCCTTCGCCCGCGAAAGCTCGCGGCCGTCGCCATCGGCCCGCGAAGCTCCGGCTGCTCGTGCCTGCGCGCCCCGAAGCAGAGACACAAGCAAACTACCTTCATGATGAACGCCGCGGGCGCGACCTGACCGCCCCGCGGAGAGGCCGCGCCCGATCGTCTGGTCGGGTACGCACGCGAGGGCCCGCGCACGCGAGCGCGCCGAGCTCTCGGCGCGGAAGGCGCCGATGAGCCTCGGCCGGGGGATCTCGACGTGGACGAGGACATTGCGCCGCTGTTCCGGTCTCGTCTCCGCCGGGCGGGTAGGTCAGAGAACGAGGTTGAGCGCACTTGTTGGCAGTCAGAAGGATAGGTAGTATGGGTCTCGTCAGTGTACGGTCCCGCTGGAAAATTCTTGATGTGCTGAAGTCGCTCTGCGCGGACCATCCTCTCGGGAGACCCAAATGAGTACCAACATGACAAGTGGCGTCGTCCAAGGCGGCGCCGATGCAGCCATCGAGGATACGGGGACGATCCGTCGTGTGATCACCGCGTCGTCGCTCGGAACGTTGTTCGAGTGGTACGATTTCTACCTCTACGGCAGCCTCGCCGTGTTCTTCGGCGGGCTGTTCTTTCCGGCCGGCAATGAGACTGCGCAGCTGCTCGCGAGCCTCGCGACCTTCGGAGCAGGGTTCGGCGTGCGCCCGCTCGGCGCCGTGGTGTTCGGGCACATCGGCGACCTGATCGGCCGCAAATACACGTTCCTCGTCACCATGGCCACCATGGGCATCTCGACCGCGCTGACGGGCCTCTTGCCCACGTACGAGCAGATCGGCATCGCCTCGACCATCCTGCTCGTGCTCTTGCGCCTCATGCAGGGCCTCGCGCTCGGCGGCGAGTACGGCGGCGCCGCCACCTACGTGGCCGAGCACGTGCCGGACCAGAAGCGCGGCTATTACACGAGCTACATCCAGACCACCGCCACGCTCGGCTTCTTCGTGAGCATGGCGGTGATCGGGTCCACCCGCTCGCTGTTCGGCGAGGCGGACTTCAAGGCGTTCGGCTGGCGCGTGCCCTTCCTGCTCTCCTTCCTGCTCCTCGCCATCTCGCTCTACATCCGCGTGAAGATGAAGGAGTCGCCGCTCTTCTCGAAGCTCAAGTCGACCGGCAAGGTCTCGAAGAACCCGATCAAGGAGACCTTCTCCAACCCGCTCAACCGCAAGTACGTGCTCCTCGCCCTGTTCGGCGTGACGGCGGGCCAGGGCGTCGTCTGGTACACGGGCCAGTTCTACGCGCTCACGTTCATGCAGAGCGTGCTGAAGATCCAGTGGCAGACGGCCTACACCATCATGTCGGTCGCGCTCGCGCTCACCACGCCGCTGTTCCTGGTGTTCGGCGGCATGTCCGATCGCGTCGGCCGGAAGAAGATCATGATGGCCGGCTGCGCGCTCGGCGCGATCACCTACATCCCGATCTACATGGCCATGAAGCACTTCTCGAACCCGAGCGGCCTGCCCGTGGCGAACCCGGACGAGGTCAACGTGCCCATGATGATCCTGCTCATCGGCATCCAGATGGTCTACGTGACCATGGTGTACGGCCCGATCGCGGCGTTCCTCGTGGAGCTCTTCCCCACGAAGATCCGCTACACCTCGATGTCCATCCCTTACCACCTGGGCAACGGCTGGTTCGGCGGCTTCTTGCCGCTGATCGCCACGGCCGTCACCGCGTCGGCCTGGGCCAAGACCACGTTCGGGGCGGGCGCGATCTACACGGGCCTGATTTATCCCATCGCTGTCTGCGTGGTCACGCTGATCGTGGGCGGCCTCTTCATCCACGAGACCAAGGATCACCGCATCGACGCCGACGTCCACGGGGCGTGACCAGGGCCTAGCCCGCGCACCCGATCCACAGGAGAACTCATGATCATTTGGAAGACGCCTAGCGCAGCTCTCGTCGCCTCGCTCGCGCTCGCCGGGGTCGCCGCGCCCGCCACGAGCAGCGCGCAAACGGCGGAGCCGCCTCAGCAACCTGCGCCGGCCGAGGCCGCGGCGGCGCCCGTGGTGGAGCCTCCCCCTGCTCCTCCGCCGCCGCCTCCGCCGCCGCCTCCGCCGCCGCCTCCGCCGCCGATCGAGCCGAAGAAGCCGGAAGACAAGCCGCTCGTGCGCGTCTACGGCATCGTCAAGCCCACCGTCGTCGTCGGGAACGGCCTCGAGTCCTTCGGCAACCCGAACTACTCCGCGCCCACGGCCGCGGTGAACCCGGTGTTCCTCGCCGATCCGGACGCCGTCGGCCTGAGCTTCCAGGCGGCGCAGACGCGCTTCGGCGTGACCGCCGGGGAGGGCACGCCCGTGAAGGGGCAGCTCGAGGTCGACTTCACCGATTTCGGCAAGTCGTCGCCGGCTCAGGCGATGAGCCTCCGCGTGCGGCAGGCGTTCGTGGAGTGGTCTCCCGCCGACGGGCACAAGCTCACGCTGGGTCAGCTCTGGGACCTGTTCTCGCCGCTGAACACGCACACGTACAACCTCGTGGGCGCGCTCTTTCAGTCCGGGAACTCGGGCTTCGTGCGTCACCAGCTCAGCTATGTCGCCACCCTCGGCAGCGTGGAGGTGGGCGCCGCGCTCGGTCTTGTCAGCCAGAACGTCACGGCGATCCTCAACAACGTCGAGTACTCGCGCACGCCCACCTTCGCGCTGCGCGCGGGCTACCGCGCCGAGAAGGCCGCGTGGATCGGCGCTTCGATGATCGCCACGTCGCTCGCCTTCGACGCGAACCTGCCGACCGAGGAGAGGAAGCTGGCCATCGGCGGCAACCTGTTCGCCGAGGTCACGTCCGGTCCGCTGAACCTGCGGGCCGAGGCGTACGGCGGTCAGAACCTCGCCAACCTGGGGCTCTTGACGCTCGGCCAGGGCCACCGCGCGCAGGATGTCGCCGAGGTGGGCGGCTGGGTGTCGGGGAAGCTCACGTTCGACAAGCACGCCCTGCACCTCATCGCGGGGGCCGCGATGGTGCCGAGCGCCGACGACATGCTGCTCGGCTACACGCCCGGAACACCGGCGACCGAGGGCGCGCCGGCCACGCCTCCCGCGCGCGTGGGCGGCAACGGCCCCGGCATCGAGCGCAACGTGACGGTGCGCGCGGGCTACGCCTTCTCGCCCATGAAGGGGCTCTCCCTCGTGCTCGAGCCCTCCCTGATGCTCACGCGCCACAAGCTCGACCCGGTCGCCGAGGCGGACAAAGGCGCGGACCGCGTGGGCTGGGCCGTCGAGGCGGGCGGTCTCTACCAGTTCTGACGGCCCGCGCACCGGAGCGCGCTGGAGCTGACCGCGACGGCCCCGGCGCCGCGCGCCAGCGCGCAAACCGTGCTCCCCGGGGCCGCCGCCGTCGAGTACCGGCTTGTTCGTGCTACGCGTGGTTCTCTACGATGGGAACCCGAACCTACTACCCCCTTGTGCTTGCGCTCATCGCTCCGGCCGCGTGCGGCGGCGAGAGCGACCCCCGGGCGCCGATCGAGCGGCAGCTCGAGGTCGTGGTGCGCACCGACGCGGCGAGCGATGCGCAGTGTCCTCACGGCGGCTCCGTCGTCCACGCTGGCCTCGATCGCAACGAGAACGGCGCGCTCGACGAGGACGAGATCGCCGAGTCGACCCTGCAGTGCCAGGACGAGGACGTCGCGCCGGACGACGACACGCCTGACGATCGGCCGGAGACCCTGGTCCGCGTCGACGACGAGCCGGCCGGCGAGGCGTGCGCCGACGGCGGCGCGGCCGTCCGGTCGGGCCCCGACGAGAACGGCAACGGCGTCCTCGACGAGGAGGAGGTCGCGGCGACGGAGTACATCTGCGACGACGCGCTGCTGACGCGGATGGTGGCCGAGCCGCCGGGCGAGCGCTGCGCGTCCGACGGCATCGCCTTCCAGGTCGGGCGCGACACGGACGGCGACGGGGAGCTGGGCGACGCCGAGGTCGAGTGGACCGAGGTCGAGTGCAGCGACGTGATCCAGCGCGACGTCGCGGTGACGTCGGCGGAAGATCTCGCGCTCCTCGCCGACATCCGGGCGATTCACGGCGGTCTGTCGATCCGCGACACCTCGATCGCCTCGATCGAGCTGCCGGTGCTCGCGCATGTCGGCGGGCGCCTCACGGTGTCGGGCAACTCCGCGCTCGCGAGCCTCTCGCTCCCCGCGCTCGCGGCCGTCGGGCGGACGCTGGACGTGCACGATAACGCCGAGCTCGCCCGCGTGGATCTGACCGGCCTGGTGCAGACCGGCGGCGAGCTCCACCTGAGCGAGAACCCCGCGCTGGCCGCCATCGACCTCCCGGCGCTGCGCAAGGTGGACGACGAGATCCTCGTGCGCGGCAACGCGGCCCTCGAGGAGATCGAGCTCCGGATGTTCGACAGGCTCGATGACGTGGTCATCCAAGGAAACGCGAGCTTGACCGACGTGCTCATCCGGGTGTCACAGCTCAACGATCTCTCCACGCAAGCGGGCCGGGTGACGCTCTTCGACAACCCGAAGCTCGCGAGCGCGGAGCTCGCGGCCGAGAGCTTTCAGGGCGTCAACGTGGTCCGCAACGCATCGCTGCAGGAGATCACCATCGAGAGCGACCGGATCACCGGGGACGTGAACGTGCAGGAAGCGCCCGCGCTCGACGTTGCATGGTTCCTCAACGCCGCCGAGAGCTTCGCAGACCACCTGGAGATCGGCGGCACCCTCTACGTGGCGGCTCCCCTCAGCTCGCTGTGGTTCGATAGCGAGCAGAGCGGGCTCGTCGCGGGGGGGCTCGTGCTCGAGGGGACACAGATCGAGCGGTTCGAGCGCAGCGTCGCCCACGTGCGCGGCAACGTCATACTTCGTCGCAACCCGAACCTCGGCTATTTCCAGGTAGAGCAGGTGGACGGGGGCCTGACGCTCGATGACAACGACGCGCTGGGGAATTTCGCTCTCCTCGACGACGGGCACTTCGGCGGGGATGTGTACGTCGTCGGCAACGACCGGCTCCAGCACGTGGCGGGTCTGCAGTGGACGCGCAGCGTGGGAGGTGATCTGACCATCTCCGGCAACGCGTCCCTGATCCGTCCCGCGATGTACCAGCTCCAGTACGTGGGCGGCAACGTGACCATCGGCGACAACCCGGCGCTGGAGCATCTCGACATGGGGACGCTCCGCAGCATCGAGGGGACGCTCACGGTGTTCGGTGCGGCGATGGCTGCCTGGAGCGGGCTCGACGCGCTGCAGTCGATCGGGGGAACGGCGACCATCAGCGGCAATCCCAATCTGGAGAACATCGACCTGCTCGCGCTTCAGAGGACCGGAGGGCTCTTCGCCATCCGCGAGAACAGCCAGCTCCAGCGGGTGGGCCTGGACGTCCTGAGCCGCGCCAACCTCGAGGTCACGGGCAACCCGTCGCTGCCGGCATGCGTGGTTGACGCGCTCTTCGAGAGGGTCACCGGCAGCCACCGCCAGGAGGGGAACGGCGAGCGCTGCCCGTGACGCCGCGGCCCCACCGTGCCTCCGCCCGCGCCGGCTAGCTCCACCCACCAGGAGTCCGGCCACGGATCTGGAGGGAGATTTCAACGCAAAGGCGCAAAGGCGCAAAGACGCAAAAAAGATTTGTAGTTTTGCGCCTTTGCGCCTTTGCGCCTTTGCGTTGAATTTCTCTTCGCTCGCGGAGCAGATCTCTGGCGGGAGTCCTGGCCCGCGGTACTAGCCGCTCACCGCGCGCTCGCCGGCCCCGCTTGCGGGCCGTCGGCCGCCCTCACGCGCCGCAGGCGGCTGACCAGCACGAAGAACAGCGGCGCGAAGAAGATGCTGAACAGCGTCGCGGTGAGCATGCCGCCGAACACGCCCGTCCCGATGGCGTGCTGCGTGGCCGAGCCCGCGTTCCGCGCGAACACCAGGGGCATCACGCCCAGGATGAACGCCAGCGACGTCATCAGGATCGGCCGGAAGCGCAGGCGCGCCGCCTCGATCGCCGCGTCCCGCACGCTCATTCCCTGCTCGCGCAGGCTCTTCGCGAACTCGATGATCAGGATCGCGTTCTTCGCCGACAGCCCCATGATGGTGATCAAACCGACCTTGAAGAACACGTCGTTCGGCAGCCCGCGCACCGTCATCGCCAGCACCGCGCCAAGCACCCCGAGCGGCACCACGAGGATCACCGAGAGCGGGATCGCGAAGCTCTCGTAGAGCGCCGCCAGCACCAGGAACACAACCACCAGCGACAGCGCGAGCAGCGCCGGCGCCTCGGCCCCCGACAGCCGCTCCTGGAACGACTGCCCTGTCCACTCCACCCCGAACCCCGGCGGCAGCTGCGCGGCCAGGCGCTCGATCTCCGACATCGCCTCGCCGCTGCTCCGCCCGGGCCCCGGCGCGCCGCTGATCCCGGTGGCCGGAAACCCGTTGAAGCGCGCGAGCTGGAGCGGGCCGCGCTCCCACGCCGCCGTCGCGAACGCGGAGAGCGGCACCATCTGGCCGGCGCCGTTGGGCACGGACAGCCGCAGCACGTCCTCGACCTGCATCCGGCTCGCCTCGTTCGCCTGCACGATCACCTGCTGCAGCCGACCCTGGTTGGGGAAATCGTTCACGTAGGTCGGGCTCAGCGCGGTCGACAGCACCCCGGCCGCGCGCTCGAAGCTCACGCCGAGCGCGCTCGCCTTCTGGCGATCGATCCGCAGCCGGATCTGCGCGGCGTCGGGCTGCGCCTCGGCGCGCACCTGCGCGAGGACGGGGCTCCCCGCGGCGAGCTCGATCAGCCGCTGCTGCGCCGCCACGAGCGCCGCGTTCCCGCGCCCGCCCCGGTCCTGCAGCTTCAGGCTGAAGCCCGAGGTGCTGCTGAGCTCCATGATCGGCGGCGGCACCAGGCTGTACACAACGCCGTCGCGGATCTGGCCGAGCTTCTCGTTCGCCAGCGCGGCCTCGGCCTGGGCCGTCGCGCCGTCCGGGCGCTCGCCCCAGTCCTTCATCGTCAGGAAGATCATCGCCACGTTCTGCCCCGAGCCCGAGAAGCCGAAGCCCGGGAAGGACGCCACGCTGCCGATGGCGGGGCGGCCGAGGTAGTGCGCCTCCACCTGCTCGACCGCCCGCAGCGTGCGGTGCTGCGTGGCCTCGGGCGGGAGCTGCACGTCGACGATCACGAGCCCCTGATCCTCCTCCGGCAAGAAGGCGGTCGGCAGCCGGACGTAGAGCAGGCCGAGCGTCGCGACGAGGATCGTGAACCCGAGGAGCAGCCGGCGGCGCCTGTCGAGCGAGCCCGCGACCCAGCGCCGGTACCCGGAGGTGAGCCGCTCGAAGCCGGCGTTGAACCAGCCGAGCGGGCCGCGGCGCCGCGCGTGGCCGGCGGGGACGGGCCTCAGCAAGACCACGCAGAGCGCCGGCGTGAGCGTCAGCGCCAGGAACGCCGAGAACAGGATCGAGACCGCCATCGACATCGAGAACTGCCGGTAGATCGCGCCCACCGAGCCGGACGCGAACGCCATCGGCACGAACACCGCCGAGAGCACGAGCGTGATGCCGACGACGGCGCCCGAGATCTCCGCCATCGCCTTCCGCGTCGCCTCGCGCGGGGACAGCCCCTCCTCGGCCATCAGCCGCTCGACGTTCTCGACGACGACGATCGCGTCGTCGACGATGATGCCGATCGCGAGCACCATGCCGAACAGGCTCAGCATGTTGATCGACGCCCCCGCGAGGAGCATCACCGCGCACGTGCCGAGCAGCGCGAGCGGCACCACGATCGCCGGGATGAGCGTGTAGCGGATGTTCTGCAGGAACAGGAACATCACCACGAACACGAGCACCATGGCCTCGACCAGGGTCTCGATCACCTTGTGCACCGAGATCCTGACGAAGGGCGCGGTGTCGTAAGGCACGCTGTAGGTCACGTTGGGCGGCAGGCCCCGCGAGAGCTCCTCCATGCGGGTGCGCACGAGGTCGGAGGTCTTCATCGCGTTCGCGCCGTTCGCGAGCTGGATGCCGATCGCCGCGTCGGGCTTGCCGTTGCTCCGCGACGACGACGCCATGTTCTGCGCGCCGATCTCGATCGTCGCGACGTCGCGGAGGAGCACGCGCGACCCGTCGGGCTTCGCGCGGAGGACGATCGCCCCGAAATCCTCGGGCGTCGTGAGCTGCCCCTCGGCGATGAGCGTGGCGCTGATCTGCTGCGTGGGCGGGCTCGGCAGGTCGCCGATGCGGCCCGACGCGAACTGGACGTTCTGCGCGGCGATGGCGGCCGACACGTCGGCGGGCGAGAGCGCGAGCGCCGCGAGCTTGGTCGGATCGATCCAGATGCGCATGGCGCGCTCGCTGGTCCAGAGCTGCACGCGGCCGACGCCCGGGACCCGCTTGATCTCGTCGATGATGGAGCGGGCGAGGATGTCGCCGAGCGCGGTGGGGCTCAGGCTGCCGTCGCGCGACGACAGGCTGACGATCATCAAGAAGCTCGACGTCGAGGCCTCGACGAAGAGGCCGTATTGCCGCACGGCCGCGGGGAGGCGGGGCTCGACCGCCTTGAGCCGGTTCTGCACGTCGATCTGCGCGAGATCGGGGTCGGTGCCGGGCAGGAAGGTCGCGGTGATCTGGGCGCCGCCGGAGGCGTCGCTCGACGACTGGAAGTAGAGCAGGCGCTTGGCGCTGCTCAGCTCGCGCTCGATGAGGCTGACGACGCTCTCGTCGAGCGTCTCCGGCGTCGCGCCAGGGTAGCTCGCATAGATGGAGACGGTCGGCGGCGCGACCGACGGGTACTGCGTCACGGGGAGCCGCGGCAGCGCGATCGCCCCGAGGAGCGCGATGAACATCGCGATGACGACCGCGAAGACGGGCCGGTCGATGAAGAAGCGCGACATGGTGGCCTCGATCTGCTCCGCGCGCGTCAGCGCGCCGCCGGCGCGGCGGCCGAGGCCGCGGGCGCGGGCGCGGGCGTGAAGGGGACGGCGCGGACCTCGGCGCCCGGGGCGACCTTCTGGTGGCCCTCGACAACGACCTTGTCGCCGGCGTTCAGGCCGGAGGTGACGATGTAGCGGTCGCGATCGACGCCGCCCGTCTGGACCTGGCGCACGGCCGCCTTGCCGTCGGGCTGGACGACGAGGACCGTCGCGTTGCCGCCGCCGTCGCGGCCGACCGCCTGCTGCGGCACGGTGAGGGCCGCCTGATCGACGCGCTTGGCGAGCTTCACGCGCACGAACATGCCGGGCAGGAGCAGGCGGCTCGGGTTCGGGAAGCGCGCGCGCAGCGTCACCTCGCCGGTGCCGGGATCGACGCTGATGTCCGAGAAGAGCAGCTCGCCCTTCTCGGGGTACTCGACGCCATCGTCGAGCACGAGGAGCGCGGCGTGCTCGCCGGCCGCGCCCTGGGGCGAGGCGTCCATCGCGGCGCGGCGCAGGCGCGTGAGCTGCGAGGCGGGCTGCTTGATGTCGACGTAGACTGTGTCGATCTGCTGGATGACGGCGAGCGGCGTCGCCTCGGCCTGGCCGACGAGCGCGCCTTCGGTGACGAGCGCGCCGCCGATCCTGCCGCTGATCGGGGCGGTCACGGTCGCGTAGCCGAGGTTCAGGCGGGCCAGCGAGAGCGCCGAGCGCGCCTGGGCGATCTCGGCGTGGGCCATGGCCTGGGCGGCCAGCGCGTCGTCGTACGCCTCGCGGCTGACGAGGCCCTCCTGCACGAGCGCGGTGGCGCGCTTCGCGCGCGCCTCGGCCTGGCCGAGGTTGGCCTGCCCTTTAGCGAGGGCGGCGGCGGCGCTGTCGACGGCGGCCTTGAGGGGCGCGGGGTCGATCACGAAGAGCGTCTGCCCCTCCTTGACCTCGCTCCCCTCGGTGAAGCTGCGCTTCAGGACGACGCCCGCGACGCGCGCGCGCACCTCCGCCAGGCGGAGGGGGGCGACGCGGCCGGGGAGCTCGTCGCGGAGGGTCACGGGCTCCATCTGGACCTCGATGACGCCGACCTCGGGCGGGGGCGGCGCCGGCGGGGTGTCGGCCGCGGCGCGGCACGCGCCGAGGAGGAGGGCGGCCGGGAGGAGCCCGCCGAGCTTGCGGAGGTCGGTCATACGTCGATTTGGCCTGGATCGAGGGAAGGTCCCCGGAGGAGGCCGTCCGTTGGTTCCGCCTTGGCGTAGTGCATGGGACGGGGTCTTTCAACCCGCGGGGTCGCGGGCGCCGCAGGCGGAGGTGCCGGCGCTTCCGGCCGAGGGGGCCGCGCTCGCGCCGCAGATCGACGCTTGGATGGCGGCGGGGCATGCCATCGCAGGATGCACGCCGGCGCCTGCCTCGCTCAGGCAGCCTAAGCTCAAGCTCCTCTCGGGGCGCGACGCTCCTCGCCGCTTCATTTCTTGGGCGCCAACTTCGGCGGCTGCCGCTTGGCCTCGCAGGACCGTAGGCAGCGCGCTCGGTCTCTCTCGCAACCTGCTGCGCAATCGGGGGGAGGGGCTTGCTGGGCGGACTTGGACGCTTCGCAGTACCGACGGCACTGGTTGAACTCGTCGCCACAAGCGGCCTCGCAGCTCACCGGAGGGGACGGGGGCGGGATGCACTCTCCACGCGAACAGCTTTCGTCTCGACCGCAGCGCGTCGCGCAGTCACCACAGTGGGCGCGGTCCACCCAGCGGTTCGACTCGCACCCGTCGTCCATGGTCCCGTTGCAGCTCTGGAACCCGGCGTTGCAGCTGTAGTCGCAGACCCCGCCGTCGCAGCGCGCCGTCGCGTTGGCGCGCGGCGGGCAGCAGCGGTCGCCGCAGCGCGGCTGACCGTCAGGGCAAGGGGACACGCACTCGCCGCCGACGCACGTCCCCGCGCCGCAGTCCTCGCCGGATATCCCAGCGCACCCGCCGCAGTTCCTCGGGTCGGTCATCACGTCGACGCACTGGTCCCCGCATCCCGTCGTGCCCGCGGGGCATCCGATCCTGCACTCTCCACGCGAACAGCGTGCGTCTCGACCGCAGCGCGTCGCGCAGTCACCACAGTGGGCGCGGTCCACCCAGCGGTTCGACTCGCACCCGTCGTCCAGGGTCCCGTTGCAGCTCTGGAAGCCGGCGTTGCAGCGATAGTCGCAGACCTCGCCTTCGCAGCGCACCGTCGCGTTGGCGCGCGGCGGGCAGCAGCGGCCGCCCCCGAGCGGCTGACCGTCAGGGCAAGGGGATACGCACTCGCCGCCGACGCACGTCCCCGCGCCGCAGTCCTTGCCCGATACCCCAGCGCACCCGCCGCAGTTCCTCGGGTCGGTCATCACGTCGACGCACTGGTCCCCGCATCGCATCCTGTCCGGGGGGGAACACACGGGCTCGCATTTGCGAGCGACACACGAGGACCCGGCACGGCAGCCGTTCCCGCAGCTGCCGCAGTTCTGCTCGGTCGTGACGTTCGTGCACCCGACGCCGGAGCACCACACCTCGTTTGCCCCGCACGGCGGCGGGCACCTCGGGTGGCGCTTTGCGGGGTCGAGCAGGCGCTCGATCACGTCGTCGCCCGTGCCGGGCAGGACCCCCAGAGAGCTCTGGCACCGGAGAAGATCGCTCACCTGAAAATCACGCGGCGAGGCCGGCCCGGCGCTGACCGTGAGCGAGCTCGGATCGAGCTCACGCCGTTCGCCCCCCTCGACCTGGGGCAGCTTCGTGACCAGGTCCAGCGTCGTCGCGCTCGCGCGCGCCAGGAAGGCGTCCTCCGCCTCGACGGGCTGAGCCACCGCCTGGATCGCGCGGATCGGGCCGATCACTGGGCTGACCTTGAACACCACGAGGGGGCGCCCAGGCGCCCGCGCGAGCCCGTACGTCGCCTCGGCCTCGACCATGACGTCGTAGAAGCGGTCGAAGCCGCAGAGGGCCATGCGGAGATCCTCCGCGTCGACGACGAGGTTCGCCCGGCCGTCGATCGAGAGCGGCCGCGGGGAGAAGGCGCCGGCCGCCGCCGCCACGGCCGCGAAGAGCGCCGCCGCGGCGAGCACGGAGGCCGCCGCGCTGCCGGACAGCGCGAAGCGCGGCGGCCAGAGGCTGCGGAGGCCGCGATCGACGATGACGCGCAGGAGGTCCGCGTGGGGCTCCCCGACCCCCCGCCGCACGCTGCGCTCCTTGTGCAGCCGGCCCTCGAGCTCCGGACCGAGCGGCCCGGCGAGGAGCCGCGCGAGCGTCGCCCGCGCGTCCCTCCGCGCGCGCCTGTCGCCCGCGTGGAGGTCCTGCAGCGCCATATCCTGCTCCCACCGAAGGTACGCCGCCGACGCCCTGTCGCTCGGCTCGGCCCTGAGGAGGGCGTCGCGCAGGAAGCGCCGCACCTCGGCCTCCGGAAAGCGTCCGCTCCGGCGGGCCTCCCGCAGCGATCCGGCGAGCGCGCGCCGCTCCGGCTCCGTCTCGCGGCCCTCGACGATCGGCGCGACGGCGAGCAGGATGGACCCCGGCGTGTGCGGCAAGAACCGCCGGCGCAGCGCCTCCGCGAGCTCGAACGAGGGCCTCGGCGCGAGCGCGACCATCGCGCGCAGCAGGTGAAGGTCGACGAGATCCAGGGGCGGGCGCTCGGCGCGCGGCGCGAAGGCCGGCGCGGCGGCGTGGGAGCGCAGCGCCGCGAGCCTGCGCGCGGCGCCGAGCACGCCGTGCTCGTCGAGCGGGAAGGCCGCGACCGCCGCGGCCGGCGACGCGAGCCCGCGAGGCCACAGGTCCGGATCCTCGATCGGCGTGAGGAGCACGCTCGCCGGCCAGGGCTGGAGCGCGACGCGCAGCGCCTCGAGCGGATCGGAGCTCGCCGCGGCCACGGCCTCCCCGGTGCCGAGCAAGACCAACGGCTGCCCGCCGAGCCGCGGCGCGAGCGCGCCGAGGGGGACGGCGCGCGCGCCGGGGCGGACGGCGACGCGCGTGGGATCGCCCGCGAACCACAGCCGCATCACGTCGACGCCCGCGCGCTCGAGCGCCTCGACGAATGCCTCCAGAACGGCGCGGAAGGGCCGACTCGCGGCGCTCGTGTCCACGAGCACCACGGCGCGCGTCCGGCCGAGCCGCGTCCTCCGCACGAGGGTGGGGAAGAGCCCGGCGCGCGCGGTCGCGTCGACGGTGCGCGCGACGTCGATCTCCGGTGACAGCAGGGCTTCGCGGAGCGACCGCTCGAGCGTCACGCTCATCCGATCGAGCGCGGCCCGGGCGCTCCGATCGGGGGTGGGCGCGAGGTCGTACCAGCGCGGCCCGCGGCGCTCGACGAACGCCTCCGTGAGGGTGCCTCGCTGCCGGTCGAGCAGGCGCCTCCGCCCGCGCACCACGCCGGCCACGCCGAGCGAGAGCAGCGTGCCCAAGAGGAGCACGAAAGAGGGCAGGTACCAGCGCTGGATGCTCGCCTCTTCCGGCCGGCACGCCGTGACGTCGCCCCCGCCGGCGCTGCTCGTGCTGCTCGTGTTGCTCGTGTTGCTCGCGCCGCTCGCGCTGCTGTCCGCCGTGTTCGCGCCGCTCGCCCCGCCGCTGCCCGTGTCACCAGACCTCGGATCAGGTTCAGGTGAGATCCATAACGCGGCGCTGGTCACGATTGCGACCGTCGCGAGGAGCGCGCCGAGCTGGCGGCCCCGCGGGCGGATCCAGCGCAGGAGCGCCGCCCACGCGCGCAGGAGCTTCTCCAGCGCAACGGGCGGCGGAGGCGGAGGTCTGGGCTCGCCTTCTTCTTCTGCGATCGGCGCTGGCTCCGCCGCCGGGAAGACTCTCTCGAACGCCTCCTCGACGATCTCCACCTCGGCGCGGCTGCGGGCGAGCAGGCTGGCCACCGCCGTGCGCAGCTCCTCGCGCGAGGTGCCGTCGTAACGGCTCAAGAACCGCGCGAAGGCGAGCCGCTCCCGGGGGCCGATCGCGACGCCGGAGCGCTTCACCTCGTCGAGCAGGTCGTCGAACGGGAAGCGGTCCTCGCCCGTCATCGGGCCGCCGATCCGGCTTTCTTCGCGTCGCCCGTCGCGCCGAGCACGCGCCTGAAGTCCTCGTCCAGCTTGAGGAGCACGCCCGGGTACAGCTCGGAAAGGCGCTTCTCCAGCACGTCGGCCTCCGTCACCCTCGCGCGGAGGAGCACCTTGACCCACGCGAGCAGCTCGCCGGTGGCCGGCTGCTTCTCGACGTCCGACACGCGGACCTCACGGAAGCGCTTCAGCACCGCCGCGAGGAGGCGGTCGGAGATCTGCTTGGCCGAGTATTTCGCCCGCACGATCGCGCCGAGCTCCTCGTCGTTCGGGAACTCGATGTGATGAAAGGCGCACCGCCGGAGGAACGCGTGCGGCAGCGGCTGCTCGCGGTTGCTCGTGATGATCACGAAGGGCCGCACGCCCTCCTTGCCCTCGATCGTCTCGCCGGTCTCGTGCACCGGGAACCTGAGCCGTCCCTCGAGCACGCCCAGCAGATCGTTGGGGAAGTCGCGCGGCGCCTTGTCGATCTCGTCGATGAGCACGACGCGCGGCGTGGGCGAGCGGATCGCCTCGCCGAGCGCCTCGTAACGTACGTAGTTTGCCGGGGAGCTGGCGAGCTCGCTCTTGACCTGGGCGTCGTGGAGGCGGCGCAGGCTGTCGAAGGAGTAGAGGCAGTCGCGCGCCTGGTGATCGCTGCGGGCGACGAAGGTGAGGACCTCGCCGAGGCCGAGGCGCCTCGCGACCGACTCGGCGAGCCTGGTCTTGCCGGTGCCCGGCTCGCCGGTGACGAGCAGCGGCTGCTCGGCCGCGAGCGCCGTGTTCACCGCGATCGCGAGCTTCTTGCTGGGGATGTAGTCGTCGCCGTCGAACGGGCCCTCGGGGTACTGGCGGAATTCGTAGTGCTCGTCCATGTCACGTCCTAGCGCTGCGCCGCGTCGGCGGCGGACAGGAGCTCCTGAAGCCTCGCGAAGAAGCTCTGCGCGTCGTCGCTGGCCTCGTACAGCTTGAGGCCTCGGCTCGTGGCCGCGTCGATCGCGTCCGGGTGGCCTGAATACAGCTCGCGGAAGAACATCTCGATATCGCTCCTCTCGATCCGCTTGAGCTCGTGCCGCGTCGCCTGGGGCTCGAGCGGCGCGAGCGCGCCGTGGGTCACCCTGTGGGCCGAGAGGGCCTCGATCCAGTCCCAGAGGCGCGGCCTCCACACGATCGGCTGCAGGGTGATGAGGGCGCCCCCGCCGGCGCCCCCGCGTCGTTCGACCGCCTGCCGGTAAAGCTCGGGGATCGCGTCGGTGTGGTGCGCCTTGAGCCACCTCGCGTGGGCCGCGTCGAGCGCCTCCGGATACGTCGGATAGATGAGGATCAGGCTCCTGTCCTCGGTCAGCCGCGCGATCGCGTCGGGCAGCGCGTCCACCGCGACGTCCTCGCCGAGCTCGCGCGCAAGGACGTCCCGGAGGGCGAGGAGCGCCTTGCGGGCGTCACGCAGGTTGAACACGGTCGAGTCCACCGGGAGCGCCCTGGCGCCCAGATCGTCCTCGAAGGCGCGGACGCGATTCAGGAAGTACTGATGGCCGTCCTCGGGCGCGCCGCAGAGCAAGAGCGCGTGGGCGCGCGGGTCATTGGCGCTGCGGCTCTGGAGGTCGCTCCAGATGTCGTGGCGATCGAGCCGCAGGTACGCGTTGGCCGCGGGGTGCCGCGGGAGGGCGGAGGCCTTGGGCTTGCAGGCGGCCCGGATGGCCTCGTGGTGCCTCGCCTTGCGCGCGTCCGCGAGCGCGCACTCCACGAGCTTCGGGATCTTCGCCGCGTGGACGCGGGTGACCTCGTCGAAGATGCCTTGTACCGACTGATCGTGGTTGATGCTGAAGAGGTCGATCCCCGCCCGCTCGCAGAGGAGGAGGGCCTCGCGCTTCTGCTCCATGCCGTTGTACGCGGCCGAGAGCGCGCGGACGAGCGCGGCGCGATCATAGGCCATCGGTACGGAAGCCGGCATCTCGGTTCAGCTCTCTCCCGGGGGCGCGATCAGGCCGGGAGCAGGCCGGCTTGGACGAGCCCTTCGCGCACGCGCTCGATGCGGATGCCCTGATTGCGATACGCCGGCGGCCGCCCGTTCTGCTGGGGGATCTCCACCCAGCGGTGGTGCAGCGCGGCGACCTCCCACCGGTCGTTGAACACGGGAGATCCCGACGAGCCGCCGTCGGTGTCCGTCAGGTACTGCACGACGCTGTCATCGACATACTGCACCTGGTTGCGCGTGAGGCCGATGTGCTTCACCAGGCCGCGCGGGTGCTGGATGATGAAGACCGGGTCGTTCTCCGAAAGCGGCCGAGAAGGGCGCAGGGCGAGCCGCGGGTAGTCCTCGGGCAGCGGCGAGGCGAGGCGCACGGCGGCCCAGTCGTGCTCGGCCGAGCCCACGATCGTCGGCGGGTCGCCGGGGACCACGCGCGGCTGCCTGGGCGCGCCGTCCGGCCCCGTCTCGTACGAGAACCACGCGTCCACGCGGGACACCGGCCGTCCGCCGGCGCCGAGGTCGAAGAGCACGTGATGGTTGGTGAGCAGGAGAGGCTCGCCCGGCGCGTCCAGGAGAAAGCCTGTGCCGTAAAACCGCTGCCCTCCGGCCTGGACCTCGAGGCGGGCCACCGCCGGAGACACGCGGAAGGCGCCAGCGAGCTGGCCCATGTCGATGAGGCTGCTCGCGCCGCCGAGGATCCGCTCGACGTCGCCCGAGTCAGGGTCGGGCCCGGCAAGGCTGGGCACGCCGGGCGCGCCGGCGGCCGGCGCCTCGACGACGGGCGCCGGCGCCATCAGCTCTTTGATGCGGTCGTGGTACTTCTTGCGATCCCTGTCGGCGAGGACGAGATCCAGCAATGGGCGGAGCAGCAAAGCGTCGGACGCCTGTCGCAGGGCGTCCTGCCAGACGTAAATGGGCGCCTGCTCCAGATCGATGTAGCCGGTGTCGAGCCCGGCGCGCTCGAGGATCACGGGGATGTCCTGCTTGCGGCTGTAGGCCTTGGCGAGCAGGCCGCGCAGCTCGACGGCTTCGGGGTGGATGTAATTGAAGTCGTCGAGAAAATGCGCTGCGCTGGCGGGAGGGCTCACGACCGGGCATCGTCGCGCCCGGCCGCACGCATTTCAAGGCTTAAGTTGCGCGGCCCATGGCGCGTTGTAACGCCGGCCGGCCGCCTCCTTGAAAAGCGATATAGATCAACGGCTTATCCGCGCATCGAGGCGGGCGGCTTCACGGCCCAGAGGCGATGACGTATGCTCGTCTCTGTACCATGACATCAAACGAGATCGGCCGGATCTGTGCCACGTGCTTGAAGGGCGACCAGGAGGCCAGCGCCGCCCTCGCGGAGGCGATCGGCTGGGCGGGCGACGGGCAGATCCTGATCGAGCCGAAGGAGGGAGGCGGCCTGGAGCTCCGCAGGCTCGCGGAGATGGACTTCCATTTCGGCCATGCCTCTCCCGCGTTCGCGACCGACGCGGAGCGGATGTCATGCACGCTGGAGGCGTGCTCCGTGCTCGTCATGAAGGTGGAGGGAGACGCCGAGCAGCGCCTGTTCGCCGGGTGGCTCCAGGTCGCCGCGCCGCCGTCGCGGGCCCTGCTCCTCGTCGCCGAGGGGCTCGGCGGCGACGCGATCGAGGCGCTCGTCCACGAGCACCGTCGCGGGGCCCGCCGCTGCGCCGTGGTGGCGATCCCTGCGGGTCAGGGCGACGCGCTGCTCGATCGCGTCGCCGCCTTGACCCGGACGAGCGTGCGCACGGAGAGGGCGAAGCGCCTGTTCGAACGCGGGGAGACTGTCGAGCTCGGGAGCGCGTTTCGGGTCCACGTCGAGCGAGGCCGCACGCTCCTCCAGGTCGACGTGGGCTCCGGCGCCGCTCTCGCCGATGTGCCCCCGCAGCGGGCGGCGTTGCTCCAGGTCGGCGGCGCCACGGAGGCCGAGAGCGCGGCGCGCAGGCGGCGCTTGCAGGACGCCTTGAAGGCCGCGCGGGCTGCGATCGCCGGGGGCGTCCTCCCCGGCGGCGGCGTGGCGTTCGTGAGCGCGCACGCCGCCCCCGCCGCGGCGCACTACTTCGAATCGACCCGGGAGGCGCGAGGCGCCGGCGTGAGCCAGCCCGAGCCGAAGCACGCCCGGTTCTGGGAGAGCTTCGACGCCGTCGAGCGAGGCGGCTCAGGCCTGTTGGATATCCCCTTCAGCGGCGACGAGCTGCTCTCGGCCCGACGCCAGCCGATACCCGGGGCGAATCCGACGAGCGCGCGCGATTTCGGCGCGGCGTCGCCCCTGCCGCTCCCGGGTGTGCGGCCGGATGGCGCGCCGCGCCCGGCCGAGGCGTCGTCCCCATTCGAGGTATGGCCCCCGGCCGAGGCGCCGCCGCCGGCCGATGCGTCGCTTCCGCTGGAGGCGTCGCCCCCGGTCGACGCGCCGACCGTGCTGCGCCATGTCGATGTCGCGTGCCCGCGCCGGATGTGGCTCGGCGCGGAGCGCTTCAGCCTGGTCGTGCGCCTCACGGTGGCGCCATCCAGCCTCAGCGTCGCCAGCCGCACCGGTCCGGTGGCGCTGAGGCCGTCCGAGCCCGTGCGCGTGCGCCTGAGCGCCCCGTCCTTCGATGTGCTCTCGCCGCTGGAGCAGGAGATCCGCATCCCCGCGAGCGGCGACAGCGATCCGGTCGTGTTCTTCCTCAAGCCCACCGCGCTCGGGGAGCGCACGCTCGTTCTCGATTTCCTCCAATCGGGCAACCCCGTCGGGTCCGCCTCCGTCCAGGTGGAGGTCACCGCGATGCCCGTGGCCACCTCGGACACCGCCTATGTGAGCGGCGCGGTTCGTACCTCGAGCGGCTCGCTCGCCGAGGCTCCCGAGCGGATGCTCTATATCGCCTACGAGCGCTCGCCGGCCGGCGGCGCGCTCACCTTCACGCTGATCCGGAAGGGCGAGGTGGGCAGGACGTTCACGCGCGTCCCGCTCTCCTCCTCGCCCGAGGACTTCACGACGTCGCTGTACCGGGAGCTGAACCTGCTCCGCGCCGGGAAGGACCCCACCGTCGACGCGCTCGGCAGGCCGCGGCTCGCCATCGACCGGGAGGACGTGGACATGAAGATCCGCGACATGGGCTTCGAGCTATGGAAGACGCTGTTCCCGGAGGACTTCCGTCGAATGTACGCCGCGGAGCGCGAGGCGTGGCGCGACAGCAGCATGATCATCCTGTCGGATGAGCCGTTCATCCCGTGGGAGCTGGTCTGGCCGTACGGGACCGAGCCGGAGCGCTGGCACGATGAGGAGCCCTGGTGCCTCAGCATGTCGCTGACCCGCTGGCTCCGGCGGAACGAGCAAGGGGGCGGCCACGAGGGCCCGGCGGCGGCGCTCCGCGTCGAGGCGTTCGCGCTGCTCGTGCCGACGGACTCCAACCTCCCCAGCGCGCCGAAGGAGAAGGAGTTCCTCGCCAGGCTCCTGGGCCAGGACAGGAGGGTGCAGGACAGGAGCCCCAAGTACGCCACGGCGAAGGAGGTCAAGGCGCTGCTGAAGAACGGCGGCTATGGGCTGATCCACGCGGCGACGCACGGCAACTTCTCGACCAGCGCGCCCGACACC
Organism: Sorangium cellulosum So0157-2; assembly: GCF_000418325.1. Taxonomy (GTDB): domain Bacteria; phylum Myxococcota_A; class Polyangia; order Polyangiales; family Polyangiaceae; genus Sorangium; species Sorangium cellulosum_D. The sequence continues at coordinate 7,036,635 of NC_021658.1, read as the reverse complement.
ATCACGGCCCTGTGGCTGGAAGGGGGAGAGCCGCTGAGCCCGCGCGCCATCAACGGCCCCGACATCGAAGCGCACCTCGGCGCCGCGCGCCCGGCGTTCGTGTTCAACGCGTGCGAGCTGGGTCAGGGCGCGTGGTCGCTCGTGGGCATCGGCGGGTGGGCGAACCGCCTCATCTCCGCCGGCGCCGGCCTGTTCCTGGCGCCCCTCTGGCTGGTGAGCGACGACCGCGCCTACGCCTTCTGCGAGGCGCTGTACCGCGAGCTGGCGAACGGCGCCCCCGTCGGCAAGGCCGTCCGCGAGGCGCGGCGCGCGGCCAAGAAGGACGGCGATCCCACCCACCTCGCGTACTGCGTCTACGCGCACCCGAACGCGAGGTTCGTCTTCGGCAGCGGCGCGTGAAGCGCCCGGCCGGCGGCCGACGCGGAGACGTCATCAACCAGGGAGGAAGCGATGATTGAATCGGAAGCGACCGGTGGTCCGGAGATCGACGAGGAGATCTGCGTCTGCGTGGACGTGTTCCCGCCCGTGGACGACGATCTGGCCCGCTCGGGCGCGGCGCAGGGCGAACGGGCGGAGTCCCTCGATTCCGTGTACGCCGAGGACCCGGGCAACCCGGCGCGCATCGCCGTGCTGAAAGGCAAGCGGTGGGCCCCCGGGCAGACGCTGCGCATCGCGTTCATGGGCGGCGAGCGCGAGGTGCAGCGGCGGGTCCGCGAGGTCGCCGAGCTCTGGACCCGGCACGCGAACCTCACGTTCGATTTCGACGATGGCCCGAGCGCCCAGATCCGCATCGCGTTCACGCGCGGCGAGGGCTCGTGGTCCTACATCGGCCGGGATTGCCTGAGCATCCGCCGGGACGAGCCGACGATGAACCTGGGCTGGCTCACGCGGTCGACGCCCGACGAGGAGTGCTCGCGGGTCGTGCTGCACGAGTTCGGACACGCGCTCGGGTGCATCCACGAGCACCAGAACCCCGACGCCGGCATCCCGTGGGACACGGAGGCCGTCTACAAGTACTACATGGGGCCGCCGAACCGCTGGAAGCGGGCCGACGTCGATAGCAACCTCTTCCAGAGGTACGCGAGGAACGTCACGCAGTTCTCGCGGTTCGATCCGCGCTCGATCATGCTGTACGCGATCCCGAAGGCGCACACGCTCGACCGGAAGGCGCGCCCGGGCAACAGCACGCTGTCGGAGACCGACATCGATTTCATTCAGCGGATGTACCCGCGCGCGTCGTAAGCCCCTCGGGCGCGATCACCCGACTGCACATCTCGAACCCCGGCTCCCCGCCGAGGTGGAGATCGGAGATCACGAAGATCTGTTGCGCCATGACGGCTCCTCTCCTCAATGCCTGCTCGTCCGGACGATGAGCTGGTCCGCGGTCCACCGCTCGAGCGGGGGATACCTGCCCATGTCGCGGCCCACCGGCGTGGTGCCGGCCCCGTCGCGGGTGAGCGCCACGAGGTCCTCGAACGCGGTCTCGCTCGCGAGGAAGCCCAGGTCCTTGTCGCGCTCGGTCGTGCCGATCGCCACCAGGCGGTCGATGATCACGGCCCGATCCGGCGGGAGGGCCACGCTCCCGACCCGCTTCGGCGTGGCGTCGGCCCAGAAGACATGGCGACCCCGCGGCGGCACGAGGACCCGGCTCTCCCGCACGTACACCCGGCCGCTCGCCCCGGACTCGAGCAGCGTGACGTGGAGCGGCTTCGCGTAGCTGCTCCGCACCTCGATGCAGAGCCTGCTCTTGCCGTCGCGCACCCGGTAGACGCCGCGGTCGTCGGGCAAGATCGGATCGAGATCCGGGTTTTGCGGATCGATCGCGGGATCGACGAGGATCCCGTCGTCGTCGATCTCCCGGTCGCTGCAGTCGAGCAAGCCCAGCTTCAGCGTGCCCGCGGGCAGATCCTTGCAGCTCCTCGCCATCGCGACGGGCGCGATGTAGCGGCGGTAATGCTCGAGGATCCTCGGCGCGAGGGCCAGGGCCGCGTCGGCCGGGATCCTGACCAGGAACGGCTCGTCCGGGGCCTCGCCGGTGCCGTGCAGCTCGTCGGTGACGGCCCACGCGCCGCTCGCGCACCGCTTCAGGAGCACCGCCGGCGCCTCCGCGCCGTCGGCGAGCCGCAGCGACGGCGACCTGGCGATCGCCTCGAGCAGCTCCGGGACCGCCGGGTCGACGGCCACCGCGAGCGCGGCGTCGCGGCCGGGCCGGATCACCCGCGCGCGCGCGCCCGGGGGCAGCGCGAACGGCGGCCGGCCCTCCGTCGGCGCGGCCTCCGCGGAGGAGCGCCTCGCGCGCTTCACCTCGAGCGTCCCCTGCCGCGCCGCCTGCTCCTCGGGCGAGCCCGCGTCGAGCGGCAGCACCGCGGGCTGGCTGCCGTAGACCGCCACGACGGCGCCCGCGGTCACGCCCGCGAGCTCGCCGGCGGCGAGGTGATAGACCGCGCCGTCGAACCGGACGCCGAAGCCGGGATCGCCGTCCTCGGGCGGCCCGCCGAAGACCTTGCGCGCGAGGCTGCCGAGCAGGCGCGGGTGCTGGCGCTGCTTGCCCTCCACGTCGGCCAGCACCTGCCGCCAGATGCGCCCCCAGCGCAGCTCCGGCAGCTCGTCGTCGGGGATCGCGGCCAGCTGGGTCACGAGCGCGCGCGTGAAGTACCCGCCCCGGCGCCCGTCCTCGTGCACGCCCTCCATCGCCGACTCGTCGGCGAGGCAGGCGGCCACCACCGCGCAGCTCTCCACCGAGGCGGCGAGGCCGTGGAGGATGCCGCCCTCGCGCGCCTGCGCGGCAGGCAGCTCCGCGGGCAGGCCGAGCGCCGCCGCCGGGAAGCGGCCGGCGATGTGCATCGCGCGCGCCTGGTCCTGCTGGCTCCGCCAGGAGAAGCCGTCGCGCGTCGCCCCGGCGGAGTGGCAGCAGTCGAGGATGACCGTCACCTGCCGGGTGCGCTCGGCGATCCGCCGGAGCAGCGCGTTGAGCTGGACATCGAACAGGAGGTTGCGCGGCGTCCCCTGCGCGTCGCGGTGCGCGTCGACGGGCACGAGGGCCTCCCGCTGGGCGGCGCCGCGCGCGCCGGCCACCTCGAGGCTCGCCCCGTGACCGGAGTAGTAGATGAAGACCCTGTCGTCCGGCCCCACGGCGTCGCCGCCGAGCGCCTCGAGCGCGGCGACGATGTTGTCGCGGGTCGCGGGGAGCGCGGCGACGCCGGCGCTGTGGGCCGCGCCCGCGCGCGGCGAGGCGAGGCGGCGGATGTCGCCGCCGTCCACGCCGAGCCGCTCGACGAGCAGGCGCTGGAGGTCGTCGATGTCGTTGACGCAGCCCGCGAGCGGCGGCGGGACGGGGCCGGGGTAGGCGTCGATCCCGATGAGCAGCGCGCGGGTGCGCCCGGCGCGCTCCTGGCCGGGCTGGGCAGCGCGGCGCGCCTCGACGCCCTCGCCGGGCCGGGCGGCGCGGCGCGCCTCGGCGATGGAGTCCTGCTCGCGCAGGAGATCCGCGTCCGCCGGGGTCTCCGCGCCGCCGGGCGCGATCGGGAAGCTCTCCAGCCCGCCGAAGCTCTCCAGCGCCCCGGAGGGGCCGCCGCGCGCGACGCGCGCCGGGCTCGCCGCGGCGGCGTGGCCCGCGACCGCCGCCCGCGCGTCGGCGAAGCGCTTGACCAGCCCGGCGACCCGCTCCTTCGCCTCGGCCTCGTGGATCGCGCCGTCGAGCTGGATGATCTGCCGCAGCGCGCGCAGGTCGTCGAAGAGCGTCTCCGCGCCGCCGGCGCCCGGCCGCAGGCGGGGGAGGGCCTCGGCGGCGTCGACCGCGCCCGTCCGCACGTCGTCGACGAGGTTCTCCACGGCGGCCCGCAGCGCCCGCTCCCGGTCGAACCAGCCGCGCGCGCCCGCGTAGCGCGCGCTCCGGCGGAGGCGGACGAGGATCCAGGCGCCGTCGGCGAGCTCCCGCCCGTCGTGCAGCGGGTAGGTGAGCGCGCCGGACGCGCCCACCGCGAGCCGCGCGGGATCGAGCGGCGTCCCTCGATGGAACAGCACATACGTCATCGGTCCGCGCACCTGCTCGGGCGAGAGCGTCACCTCGAGGCCGCCCTGGCCGAGCAGGTGCTCGGCGCCGCCGGGCGCGCTCGTGAGCAGCTGCGACACCCCGCCGATGAGCGACGCCCCCGCCGCGCCGAGCACGAGCTGCGGTCCGGCCAGGCTCGCCGTCTCCACCATGCCGGCCACGATCCCGAGGCTCGCCGACGCGGCGCCCTTGAGCAGGCCCGCGAGCGCGGTGTCGCGGCGGAGCGCGAACAGCGAGACGCTCAGGGTGATCGGGCCGCCGCGGTAGTTGCGATCGGGCAGCACGGGGCGATCGAACACGGGCGCCGTCCTCGCGCTGCCCTGCAGCTCGAACGCGCCGAGCGCCGCCTGGTAGCGCTCGAGGCCCCCGACCAGGGAGATCTCGAGCGTGCCCGAGGCGGTCCATTTGGAGAACCAACCATCCTCCCGGTTCAGGAACCACGCCACGGCGTCGACCCCGAGGTAGTGCTGATGGGGCAGGAGCGGCCCGTCGTCGCCGCCCGGCTGGATCGTGTAGTACCGGTAGTCTCCCTCGCCCGCCTTCGCCGCCATCGTGTGGTCTCCTCTCGATCGGGTTGGCGCGAGCCGCCCTGATCAGCCCCTCACCGCGCCGAGCCTCGCGTCGAGCGCCTTCAACGTGGCTTGCCCCGCGACCCCGTCCACGAGGAGCCCGCGCTCGGCCTGGAACGCCTTCACGGCTTCCTCCACGCGATCGCCGAAGACGCCGTCGACGCCGCCTCGGACCTGGATCCCGACCGCGAGCAGCGCCTCCTGCAGGGCCTTGATCTCGGGCCCGCTGGCCCGCTTGCGGAGCGACCCCTCGCCCCGCGCGACGCGCTCGAGCGCCGGCTCGCCGGCGAGCGGCGCGTTCTTCAGGAGCTGCGGCTTGGCCGGCCTGCCGGGCCGCGGCGCCGGACGCTCGGCGAACGGATCGCTCGACGGCGACGCCGCCGCCCGGAAGAACGGATCGCTCGTGCAATCCAGGCCGTCTGCCTTCATGTGCTCGCAGTAGAGCTGGAACTGCCGCCAGTCGGGGATCCATTTGAGCTTCCGGGCCTTGCCGTAGAAATAGCGGCCCACGAGCACGGCGAGGCGCTGGTCGCGCTCGACCGACGCGGCGCCGCCGTCGGCCTGGGGCAGCGCCCAGTCGAGGCAGCCGTCGACGTACGCCGGGGCCCAGTGCTTGAGGTGGGCGATCCAGTTGAACAAGGCCTGCGTGGCGATGCCGTCGGCCCCGGCGATGTGCGCCGACGTTTCCATGAACGTGACCAGTTGCGCCTCGGTGACGGCGTCGCGCGTGCGCGGATCGCGCGCCGCGTGGATGAGCACCCGGAGCAGCGGGACCGAGCTGCGGAGCGTCTCGAGCGCCTCTCTCCGCCCGGTGATCACCCGCTTCGCCCGGAGGTCGACGACATCGTAGACGTTCTTGTCGCGGTAGCGCAGGCCCGCGCGGCCGAGCCGGTCGCGGAGCGCCTCGTTCGCCACCGCGCGCGCCATGACCTTGCCCAGCATCCCGAGGCCGCCCCAGCCGGTCCCCCAGGTCACGATCTGGTTGTCGTAGGTGTTGATGGCCGCGGTGCTGCCCTCGCGCGCCTGGAAGGCGCGGAAGGCGATGACCTTGCGGCGGTCGCTGGAGCTCGACGCCGCGGCGCGGGACTCGAGGTAATCGTGGAGGTAGGCGAGGTGCGCCTTGTCGCTGGCCCCGGTGTACATGTGCCCTTGGCGAACCGGCTTGAGGCCCGGCTCCGCGGGCGCCTCGCCGCGGCTCTGCTCGATCTCCGCGAGGAGATCCTCGGGCAGCTCCGCCCCGGCCACGGCCGTGCCCGCGTCCGTCGCGTAGTCTTCCCACCCGAGGAGGGGCGCGCTCGCCTGGGCGAGCCCGGCCGAGGAGCCGGAGGACCTGCTCGCCTCCAGCGGCGCGCGGCAGAAGCCGAGACCGGGCCCGGGGAACACGAGATCCGTGTAGCCCGCGAAGCTCTCGACTCTCCCGAGCCCCTCGAGGCGTTCCCGCACCTCGCCGAGGAGCGCTTCGCAGAGGCTCTCTCTCGGCGCGTCGTCGTCGGGCGACTCGAGCCCGGTGAGCGCGATCTCCCAGAGGAGGCGGCCGTCCGTGCCGCGCAGGATGCGGTGCGCGAGGAGCGCGGGGTGGATCGTCGGCCGGGAGGCGACGCTGAACGCGGCGGCTTCGGCCAGCAGAATCCGCTGGAGTTCCGCCGGACTGACGCTCGTCTCCGGGGCGATGTGGAAGAGAAAGACGTTCGTTGTGTCTGCGGTTATGTCTGTCACAACCGATGAGGAGAGCGAGCGGGATTGCCCCTGTCAACGGAATCCGAGCGCTCGAACGAGGCGGAGCAGCAATCGGGCATCGAGCGTCTGGCCTTGGTATTGCGGCTCGACGCGGCCTCGAGGTGGATTGGCCGCCCGCGGGGTAGGGCGATGCGCCGCGCAGCGCAAGAGCCGGCGTGCGTCCTGGCTAGAATCGAGCGCGAGGGCCCGTGGACGAGCTCCGGGATGCGGCTCGATGTCCTCGATCGCATCGCTCGGTGTGGCTATGTCTCGATAGCCACGCGAGAATCTGGGGGGCTGCGCGTCGCGCTCGCGGCCGAGAGGTCGGAGCGATACGGCCGTGGAGCGGGGTTACGGGAACCACGAAGGATCCTCGATGAAGGCGCTTGCACCGCTGCCGCCGCTCGCTGACGCGACGAAGCGCGCGCCGTCGCTGGAGCATGCGGTTGCGCGGCGGTATTGCCTTCCTAACGGAAGTCGACGCGTTCTTCGGTCGCTGGACACGACACACGTGGAATCGTTTGAAATGGAGTAGTTTCTATGGAGTGCGGTGATAGGATGCGATCGAGAGCATGCCGATGAAGGCGTCTGCTGCCCTGTCGCCGCTGACCGAACCGAGCAGGGATGCGCTGCCGCTCGCGCGGGCGCGGGTGCAGGCGGCGCGCACCCGCGCCCAGGCGATCGATGAGACGAACGATGCGCGCATGCGCAGGGCGCTCGCCGAGCGGGCGACGCGGCCGGCCCAGGCGAGGGTGACCGCCGCTCACGGCTACGGCGATCTCGTGGCTGCGGCGCGTGCGCAAGCCGATCCGCCGTCGGCGGGACGAGCAACGGCTGGCGCGAGCACGCCAGGTGATGCGCTGGCGCGCGCGGCGGATGCGCCCCCGTCGCGCTCCGCGGCGGGCAACGTCGGCGCTCCGGAACGACGTTCGGTCGCTTCCAGCGCGCTGCCTCCCGGGGAGGTGCCGCTCGCGCGGCAGATCGTCGCGGCGCTGGAGGAGGGCTCGGAGGAGCGGGCGAGCGCCGTGCGCGCGCAGCTCCAGGCGCTGCCGCCGGCCGCTCGGGCCCGCGTGCTCGACGAGGTCCGCGCGACCACGTCGCCGGACAGGGCAGCGCGCCTGTCCACGGTGCTCGACGGAGCGTCGGTCCGCGCTGCGTCCACGCGCGAGGCTCCGGACGGCGCGGCTCCGGAGCCTCCGCTCGCCACCGCAGCGCCGCGCGATGTCGCCAGCTCCGAGGCCGCCGCGCCTGCCGCAGCCCGGGCGCTTGGTCCTCCAGCCGCCTCGATGGCGGAGGCGGTCGCCGCGCCGGCGAGCAGAGATCCATCGGGCTCCGCCTCGCCCGCGAGCGATGGGGCCGTCGATGCCAGCAGTACGCCGGCGAACCCAGCGGAGGCCGAGGAGGCGTTCGCCGCGGACGGCGTTGTCGAGGTGGCAGCGGCAGGCGCCTCTGCGCCAGGCGACGGCGCCGGCTTGCTCTCTCCTGCCGCCGTCGCCGCGAGCGAGGCGGGCGTCGGGGTGGCCGAGCCTGCTGCAGCCACGGGCGCCAGGCCAGCGGCGGACGGCGCGGCCTCCGGTGGCGAGGCCGCCGCCGCATCGACGGGGGCGGCACCAGAGGGCGGCGCTGCCGCCGCCCTGCCTCCGATCGCCGCGGAGGGCAGCGGCGTCGGGATGGGCCCGCCGCTCGAGCTGCACGTCGCTGCGTTGCCCCGCGGCGGCGCGGCGACCGACGAAGCGCGGGAGATCCAGGAGGCCGTCGGCGAGGCGGCGCGCGCGGGGCTGGCGCAGCTCGAGGCGACGACCCGCCGTGGGCTGGTCGAGATCCAGCGCTCGGTGGCGACCGAGCAGCGGAACCTCGACGCGGTCGGCGCCCAGGAGCTCGCGACCGTGGGCCAGGCGTTCACCCGCGTGCGAGGGCAGGTCGCCCGCTCCCTCGGGCAGGCGCGCCGCCAGGTCGCCGCCACTGCGCTGGCGCAGCGGCAGCGGCTCGACGCCTGGCACACCGGCGCTCGCCAGCGGACCGAGCAGGCCTTCTCCACCCGCCAGGCGCGCGTCCGGCGTCTCGGCGGGACGAAGGGCGACGAGGCGGTCGCGACGGCCGACCGGGCTGCGCAGGATGCGCGCAGTCGCATCGAGGGTTACGCCGGGCAGGCGCGCCAGACGGGGGAGGCGAAGGCGCGCTCGGCGCGCGGCGCCTCCAGGGAGATCGTCGAGGCGCGCCAGGTCGCGGCGCAGGGCGTGGCCGGCAACACGGCCGCAGAGGTCACGCAGTCGCTCGCGGCCACGGTGAACGAGCTGCGCGGTCTCGGGCCGGAGACCCGGCCTCAGTTCGTTCAGCAGGCCAACCAGCTCGCCTCTCAGCTCGGCGAGCAGCTGCCCACGATCCTGGGCCAGCTCGGTCAGACACGGCAGGGCGCCGCCGGTGCGCTCGGCACCGGCGCCGCTGGCGGGGCGCAGGCCTTCGCGCAGCTCGAGGCGAGCCTCGGGCAGGGCCTCGGGGCGCTGGAGCGGTCGGTCCGCGTGAGCTTGCGCGAGGGCGTGGCCGGGGGCCGCCAGGCCCTCGGTGCGGCGGGCCGGCAGGCGGCCGACGCGGTGCGGGCGCAGCACGACGCCGCCTCGCAGGCCGGCGCGGACGTGGTGGCCACGATCTTCGCGACCGTCCCCAACCGCCGGCTCCGGCGCGCGGTCGCCCGCAGGCTGGCGGCGGAGCTGCGCGGGCGGGTCCAGGCCGGCTTCCTCACGACGGAGCAGAGGGCCCGCCTCGCGATGGCGGAGACGGCGCAGTGCTTTGCCCAGGCGGCGCTGGAGACGTTCGAAGCGGTCCGCGCGCAGGCGGAGCAGGCCCGCGGGCAGGCCGAGACGTTCGGCGCCGAGGCGGCCACGAGCGCCCAGGGCCAGGTCGAACAGCTCGTGCAGCAGCTCACGGAGGTCGTCACGGGCGCGGTGCAGTCCGGGGATCAGGTGGTCGGTGGCGCCGAGCGCGGCCTCGACGCCACGATTGCGGACATCGACGGCCGCTTCTCGCAGGCCATCTCGGATTTCCGCGCGCAGCTGCAGCAGCGGGTGACGGAGGCCGCCAGCAACGCGCGCGAGCCGCTCGGGACGTTGGACGGCCGGATCGAGCAGGGGATGGCCCGCGCGGAGGAGAGGGTCAACCAGAGCTGGCTCGAGCGGCAGTGGAGCGACCTCGTCGAGAGCGTCAACTGGGGGATGCTCGCGGGCCTGCTCGTCGGCATCCTGGTGACGATCGCGGTCGTCGCCCTGATCGGTACGGGCATCGGCGCGCTCATCGTGGCCGGCGCCCTGGCGGGGGCGCTGTCCGTGGCTGCGACCACGCTGACCAACGACGCGATTGCCGGGCGCGATACGAACTGGGGCGAGCTCGGCAGGAACATGCTGATCGGCGCCGCGTTCGGGGCTGTTGGCGGTGTGCTCGGCGGCGGTGTGACGGGCGCGCTCGGCAAGGGCGTCATGCAAGGCCTCGTCACCGAGGCGACGTCGATCGCGCTCGGCAAGGCGGCGAACGTCGCCACCGGCGTGGTGCTCGGCATCGTGCAGAACGTCGTTCAGGGCGATCCTTGGGACAAGAACCTGCTGTTCAACGTCGCCCAGGGCGTGGCGTTCACCTACGGGCCCTTGGCGAGAGGCATGCAACGGGTCAGCGAGGGCGCCCGCGCGATGGCCGTCGACCGCGGCGTTGCGCTTCACGTGACGCCCACGGAGGCGGCGGCCTCCGCCGCGCGGAGGGGCAGCAGTTCCACCACGGAGCCGAGCGGGGCGACGGCGGCGCGGCCGGAGGAGGCGACGGCGGCGCGGCCGGAGGAGGCGACGGCGGCGCGGCCGGAGGAGGCGACGGCGGCGCGGCCGGAGGAGGCGACGGCGGCGCGGCCGGAGGAGGCGACGGCGGCGCGGCCGGAGGAGGCGACGGCGGCGCGGCCGGAGGAGGCGACGGCGGCGCGGCCGGAGGAGGCGACGGCGGCGCGGCCGGAGGAGGCGACGGCGGCGCGGCCGGAGGAGGCGAGGGCCGATGGCGAGATTCCGAACGGCGAGCCCGTAGCGGCGGAACAGCCCACAGCCGACGGACGGCACAAGGTCAAGGTCACCGAGGACGGGCGGGCCTTCGTCTGCTCGACATGCGAGGAGCTCCAGGTCAAGTACCGCTCCGAGCTCGAGGCGAACGAGGGCCTCCAGAGGAAGTGGGAAGAGAACCACAACATCGCGGACCCCGAGGCCAAGGCGAAAGCATGCGCTGAACTACAAAGGGAGCTGGCCGAAGCTCGCGCGAAGAGCAGGAGCGCAGAGACGCCCGAGGTTAAGGCGAAGAGACTCGCCGATACCAGGACGGAGTCTCGGAGCTCAATCGAGCGGATCAGGAAGATCCTCAGCGATCCAGCCAATAAAGAGTTCTTCGAGAAGAACGGGGCGCTCAGGAGGCGGCTCGAGGGCGAGCTGCGCGCGCTCGAGGATGCGTGGAATAAGGCAGTTGAGGACGCAAAGGCAATTGAGGGAGATTCGGAGCTGAGCGATGTCGTGAGCGAAGATTTTGACGATGTGCGCACCAGAGGCGAGATGCTCGAGAACGAGGTCGCCGACGCGATGAGATCCGCTGGTCCCAGGGAGATCGACATCGGCGGGAGGAAGCTGGAGTCGTCCTATGGCGATGATGCTTTGGCGTTCTTCGAGGACCATCCCGAATTCAGGAGCAAATTCGACAGGGCCATGGAGAAGGGCCTGGTGCCGCCCAAGGGGAGCACTGGCATTGTTCGCTCCGAGCTTCCCGGTTACGATTTCAAGCTCAAGATCCTCGGTGTAGGGGGCGATTTTCGGATTCATGGAAAAATCGTGGGAAACAAAATCGTATGGAACAAGGTGACAACGCACTGAGCGTAAGCGGGTGGGACGAGGCGGTTCGCCGGCTCGATGCCGTCCTTCCAGATCGCGCGATCCTTGCTGAGGTCGTCGAATTTCTTCGCGGGGCCACCGAGGCGGTTCCGGACGGAGAGAGATATGCGTCCGAGGACAAGATCTACATCGAGGAAAAAATCCTGGTCAGCAACAAGCGGCTGAGTGGTGGTGTGGCGCTGTATGTCAAGTTTGTCCTCGGGCCCCGGTTTTCTCAAGGTGAGTACATGGGCGTGTCGCACGGTGGCACGTTGAAGGTCATGTATGATAGCGAAGGAAGATGGCTGGATGAGTTCTACACGCCCCGGTAGACCGCTCGCTCTACTGGGTATCATATCTCCTGTGGCGGGCGCGCGGCCCACGTGTCGATCTCATTCTTGGCGCTCATCGGATACCGCATGAGCGAACTGGGCCGCGAATCGAGCGCCCTCTTCGAGATTCAAGGGAACCGTACCCTCCGACAGCGGAAGCTGCAGCGGTCTCCGCAGACAAGCTCGCGGACCGCGCCGATGTCCGCCGTCGCGCCTGCGAGCGGCTGGCTGCCCTGGGCAACCGACAGCTCGCCCTGACCCTGTCCTGCCTCCGCGCGGATCGAGAGTGGTAGGCTCGGGGGGGGGCGCCCTCAACTCGCTGGGGTGGATCCACAGAGGCGGGACGCGCCCATCGAGCGACCGCTGCCGGAGCGGCTCTTCCTTCGCTTGGGCGACGGACACTCTCTGGATGGACGGGCAGCGCGCCGCTTGATCCGGGCCCTCTCCCGTCCGGACGACGTCCTGGTCCAGTCGTGGGGACGCGCGGTCGCGTCAGACGCCATCCCGAGCCCGCCGGCCGTGTCGCAGCCTCGAGAGCGATGCGGCTGCTCACGGCGCCACCGCCGTCGGCCGTCGTCGTCCCTCTCCTCCGCGGCGCCGCCGAGCAGGTTGGGCTGAAGTCCTCTACTACACGCTCGGCCAGACGGGGGGCGTCGAGCAGGAGGCCATCGCCGCCGCGCCCTCCGATCCGTCGACCCACATCCGAGAAGCCGCGCGGAAGCTGGTCCAGCGCGCCACCTAGGCCGACTCGCCATCGCGGGCTCTCACGCGCAGGGCGGGGCCGTCAGGCGCTTCGTTCCCTGCCTCGATGCCCGGCGGGGGACGCTCGGATCGCAGCTATCCTGGAATGTTCGATTCGCGTCGACAGGACGCGAGCTGTCGAGGCGACGCATGTTTTGGATTTTGCTGCTGAATTGGAGAATGCCCGGCCAGCTCCATCGCACGCCGGCTGCACCCACGCGCCGCGTTCGTCCGTTACGGACGAACCATCCCGCTCGGTCATGTGCATGCCCGGCGTCGGCTCGGCGACGATCCAGTCGAACCCTTCCGTCAGTTTCCTGCTGCGCCGTACGCGACGGCAAGGATTTCAATGACTTGTCTTGGACGCCAAAAAATTCTCATGCGCGATCGATTTTTCTGGCGACTGGGCCGTCGGCGCTCTGATATACGCATTAACCATATTCCGGCTTACTCAGTTTAATGCAGCGAGCATCTGACGGGGGCGGCTGAGCGAGAGCTGCCAAAGGAGTGCTCCGTGCCCGAGTATTTGCATCCCGGGGTCTATGTTCAGGAGGAGTCGAGCGGCGCCAAGCCCATCGAGGGGGCGAGCACGTCGACGGCGTGTATCGTCGGCACGGCCACGCGGGGGCGGCCGAATCGCCCGACCTTCGTGAGCAGTTGGGCGCAGTTCGAGCGTGCCTTCGGAGGCTTCAGCAAAGCTCATCCGATGCCGCTGGCGGCGTATCATTTCTTCCAGAACGGGGGGCGCCGCGCGTATATCCTGCGGGTGCTGGCGAAGGACGCCGTTGCCGCCGCAGGTGAGCTGTCCATCGAAGGGATCGCGGTCCCGCTCAAGATCAAGGCGGCTGGCGGCGGCACCTGGGCCAACGACATCAAGATCGAGGTGACGCGCAACCCGTACGGTCGCGACCCCAAGGACGACAAGGACGACCGGCAGGATCTGTTCGACTGGGTCATCTCCGGCAAGAACGCCGAGGGGAGAGTGGAAGAGCTCGAGCGCTTCGGTTCGCTCGGCATCAAGGAGTCGGGGGACAAGTTCTACGCCTCGGTCATCAACCGCGACTCGAGCTACATCCGGATCGAGCCGGACGCGACCGGCAACTTTCCCGATGTCACCACGCCGGCAGCTGCTGGCGGCACCCCCGGCACCGGCACCCCCGGCACCGGCACCCCCGGCACCGGCACCCCCGGCACCGGCACCCCCGGCACCGGCACCCCCGGCACCGGCACCCCCGGCCCCGGCACCCCCGGCACCGGCACCCCCGGCCCCGGCACCCCCGGCACCGGCACCCCCGGCCCCGGCACCCCCGGCACCGGCACCCCCGGCCCCGGCACCCCCGGCACCGGCACCCCGGGCACCGGCACCCCGGGCACCGGCACCCCGGGCACCGGCACCCCGGGCACCGGCACCCCGGGCACCGGCACCCCGGGCACCGGCACCCCGGGCACCGGCACCCCGGGCACCGGCACCCCGGGCACCGGCACCCCGGGCACCGGCACCCCGGGCACCGGCACCCCGGGCACCGGCACCCCGGGCACCGGCACCCCGGGCACCGGCACCCCGGGCACCGGCACCCCGGGCACCGGCACCCCGGGCACCGGCACCCCGGGCACCGGCACCCCGGGCACCACGCCCGCGGCGACCGAGGCGGCTGCGGCGGTATCTGCGACGCTCGTGGGCGGGACCGATGGGACCGCCATCACGGCGACCGACTACGATGCATCCCTTCACGAGCTCGATCGTGTCGACGACGTGAGCATCCTGGTGATCCCCGGCGCGTCCGCGGAGGTCGCCAAGATCGGGGCATCCTATGTCGAGGGCAGGCTGCTCGGCGATATCATCTACATCGTGGATCCCCCCGATCCCCCCGGGAACACCGACCCGAGCACGCAGATCGATAACATCAAGAAATTCGTCAAGGATTTCACCCCCAAGTCGTCCTACGCCGCCCTGTACTTCCCCTGGGTCGTCATCCCGGATCCGTACTCCAACGTGAGCGGCGCGACCCGGCTCGCCCCGCCCTCGGGCATGATCGCGGGCCTCTACGCGCGGACCGACAACACCCGCGGCGTGTGGAAGGCGCCCGCCGGCACGGAGGCGGCGCTGCTCGGCGCCATCGGCGTCGCCGCGCCGATCAGCGACGGCGATCAGGACGCGCTCAACCCCATCGGGGTCAACTGCATCCGCCAGTTCCTGGCCTCCGGGATCGTGGTCTGGGGCGCGCGCACGCTGGCGACCTCGTCGAACCCCGAGTACCGCTACGTGCCCGTCCGCCGCATGACGATGTTCCTCAAGACGTCCCTCTACCGAGGGACGCAATGGGTCGTCTTCGAGCCCAACGACGAGCCGGTGTGGTCGGCGATCCGGTTCAACATCAACGCTTTCATGCTCGCGCAGTTCCGCGCCGGCGCGTTCCAGGGCGGCAAGCCGGCGGACGCCTTCTACGTGAAGTGCGACGCCGACAACAACCCCCAGGCCACCATCGACGCCGGGCAGGTCCATATCCTGGTGGCGTTCGCGCCGCTCAAACCCGCGGAATTCGTCATCATCCACATCCAGCAGATCCGCAAGCAGTAGCGCCGGCGACGGGGAGAGAACCTCATGGCATTCCAGGCAACGGTCCTCAAGTACGACCCGTATCGCAAGTTCAAGTTCCTCGTGAAGTGGGACAACCTCTACGTCGCCGGCGTCTCCAAGATCAGCGCCCTCACGAAGAGCGTGGAGCCCGTCGACTGGCGCACGGGCGGCGACCACAACAGCACCGCGAAGGTCCCCGGCGTCACGAAGTACGAGCCCATCACCCTGGAGCGCGGGCTCTCGGCCGACGCCCGGTTCATGGACTGGATGAAGCTCGTCAACACCTACCAGGCCGCGGGCGGCACCGTCATCGAGAGCGTCCACAAGTTCCGCAAGAACCTGATCATCGAGGTGTACAACCTTCCCAACGAGAAGGTGATGAGCATCTCGGTGTTCAACGCCTGGCCTTCCAAGCTGACCGTCGCCGATTTCGACGCCAAGGCCAACGAGCTCGCCATCGAGGTGCTGGAGCTCCAGCACGAAGGCTGGCAGATCGACGAGCGCCCCGATAGTCCCGAAGAACGGTAGGAGTCCTCGTGCTCGGGTCCGATCTCAAGCTCGAGGTCGCACTCCCGTTCGGCGTGCCCGACGGGCGGGGGCGCCGCGCCCGCGGCGCGGTCGTGGTCCCCGTCAACGGCCGCGGCGAGATGCTGGGCGCCGAGGAGCCGAACCCGTTCCGGGCGGCGCTGCTCCTCCTCGCCTCGAGCACCGAGCGGATCGGCCCCTTCCGCGGGGACGACGTCGACGTCGGGCTCCTCGGGAGCCTGCTCCCCGTCGACCGCGACATGCTGCTCGTCCAGCTGAACCGGCTGACGTTCGGCAACGTCCGCTTCCAGACCGTGGCCTGCCCGGCGGCGGGCTGCGGAAAGCGGGTCGATGTCCAGCTGGACCTGTCCACGGTGGCGCCTCCGGACGTCCCGCCCGAGGCGAGCGGCCGGCTATCCCTCCCCGACGGGCGCGACGTGCGGTATCGGCTGCCCACGGCCGGCGATCAGGTCGCCCTCCACGGGCTGCCGGCCGATGAGCTGGAAGCGGCCTTCATCGAGCGATGCGTGCGCCCGGCGCCGGAGGGCCATGCGCGCTCGCTCGGGCCGGATGAGGTGATGTCGCTGCCCTCCGCCACGCGCGCCGAGATCGTGCGCGAGATGATCGCCGCCTCGCCGGAGCTCGACATGACGCTCGACCTCGATTGCGTCGAGTGCGGGCAGACGTTCCGCTTCGTGTACGAGCCGGTCCACTCGCTCCTCTCCGAGCTGCGCGCCTCGCGCCCGGCGCTGCTCAAGGAGGTGCATTATCTCGCCTTCTATTACCACTGGAGCCACGGCGAGATCCTGAGCCTCTCCCGGAGTCTCCGGCGCGAATACCTGGCGATCCTCGACGAGGAGCTCAGCCGTCCGCAGGGAGGGGCATCTTGAGCGGGATCCGGCTGCGCCTGAGGCCCGGCGCCGAGGTGCGGCGGCGGGTCGCGCGCTGCGCGCCCGATCCCGCGGTGCTCGCGGCGAGCGCGAGCCAGGTGCGCGGCTGGCTCGCCGAGGGGGCGCTGCCCACGCGGGTGCTCCTCGAGGCGGCCGTCGATGGCGCGCCGTTCGCGCTGGTGGCGGCGCCGTCCGGTGAGCCGGCGTGGGTGCCCGCGGCCGCGCTCGCGCCGGCCGGCGGCGGGGCGGAGGTGCTCCTCGCGGCCGCGGTGGACGCCTTCGGATCGCGCGCGCAGCTCGGCTGGGACGCCTGGGCGCCGCCGGAGGACGCCGCGTGGGTGGAGATCGGGAGCGACGGCGAGGAGGTGCTGTTCCGGCGCTGGGATCCGATCGCCGGCGCGCCCTCCGGCCCGCTGCTGCGCGCGTCGGCGCTGGACGTGGTGGGGAAGGAAGAGGCGCCTCGCGCGGCGGGCGCGCCTGCCGGGTCGGAGTCGGACGCGCCTGCCGGGTCGGAGTCGGACGCGGCTGCCGGGCCGGAGGCGGACGCGCCTGCCGGAGAGGCAGCGGCTGCCGGGCCGGAGATCGAGGCGCGCCCGATCCGCGCCGCGGGGAGCGACGCTCCGTCGAGCGCCTGGCTCCTCGCGCGCTTCCTGCGCCGCGAAAGCGACGCGGACGTGCCGCGCGCGCTGCCCTTCGGCGGCCGCCGAGCTGCCGCTGCTCCACGGCGCCGCCGCGACCGGGGAGGGGGAGGCGCTCGCCGCGGACG
This sequence comes from Sorangium cellulosum So0157-2, assembly GCF_000418325.1. GTDB lineage: Bacteria > Myxococcota_A > Polyangia > Polyangiales > Polyangiaceae > Sorangium > Sorangium cellulosum_D. The sequence goes on along the minus strand of NC_021658.1, from coordinate 7,019,587 downwards.
ACGCGCCGGGCCTGCCGGGCCGAGCCGAGCCCGCGCTCGCGCCTCCGCCCGCCGCGATGGCCCTGCCCGCACGCCCCGTCGAGCAGGCCGCCCCCGGCCCTGCGGCGGGCGCGGCGCCACCGCGGCCGGTTCGCCTGCTCGGAGTCGAGCATGCCCTCGTCCATGTTGACGTCGCGGCCGTTCGCCCCGCCGCGCGGCGCCGGCGCCCCGGCGCTCGCCGCCGGCGCCCCGGCGCTCGCCGCCACTGCGCCGGCCGCCGCGCCCCGCGGCGCCCCGGCGCCGCGAGCTCCGTCAGCGCCGCGCGACACGATCGAGGCTCGGCCGACCGGCGCCGCGGGCGAGCCGCGGGCTCGCGGCAGCGAGCGCCCGCCCGCAGCGGACAGCGCGGCGCGCGCCGGGGCGAGCGCTCGGGTCGACAGCCCTCCTCGCGCCGAGAGCCCCGCGCGCGCCCAGGCGATCCACCGCGCCGATCCCGCCGACAGGGCGCCCGCGGCCCCGCGCGACGACAGCGCGTCTGCCCGCGGCGCCGCTCCGGAGGACGGCGCGGCCCGCCAGGACGCCCGGCCAGGGGCGGCCCGGCCCGTGTCCCTGCCGCGCGAGCCCTCCGGTCGCACCGGCGCGCCGGCGAGCGGCCCTGCGCCGGCCGCGCCACCGCCGCGCGGCCGGCCAGCGCCGGACGCGGATAGGCCGGGGCGCGCCGCCGCGGTGGGGCCGCAGGCCGGCGCGGGCGTCCTGCCGCTGCCCGGCCGCGGTGCCGCGGTGGACCAGGCGCAGGCGCCCGTGGGACCGGCGCTGCCGTCGGGCAGGACCGGCCCCGCCGCGCCGGCGGCTCCCCCGGCGCCTCCGCGCGGCGAGCGCGCGCCGGGCCGCCGCGCCGCCGCGACGCCTCCAGCAGGCCCCGCCGCCGCGCCTCCTGCCGCCGCGCCGGCTCCGCCCGCGCGCGCGACGTCCGCCGCGCTCGCCGGGGCGCCTCCGCGCGCGCAACCCAAGGCCGCGCCGGAGCCGGCGCCGCCCCCTCCGGGAGCCGCGACGCGCCTCTCCGCCGCGCCCCCGCCCGCCGCGCCTCGCGCCGCGCCCCCGGCCCTGGCGCTGCCGTCCCGCGCCGGAGAGCTCCGCCCCGTCGCGGCGCCGCCGGCGCTCGCGGCGCCGCCGGGCGCGGCCCACCCCGCAGCGGCCCGCGCCGGCTCGCCCGTCCTCCCCCCCGCGGCGGGGCCGCTTCCGGCGCGACCCGCGCGGCCGCGCACCCTCGCGGCCTGGATCCAGGGGGCGGCGGCCGCCCCCGCGCCGGATCCGCGCGCGCCGGCGCCCGCCTCGGTCGAGCGAGCCCGCGTCGCCGGCGCGATCCCGGCCCCCGCGCCGGCGGTCGAGCCGCCGGTCCTGCGGCGCGCCGCCGCGCGCCCGGCCGTCGCCCGCGCCATCGAGATCGGCGACATCACCGTCGATCTGGGCGCCGTGGAGCCCGCGTGGCAGCCGCCGGCCCCGCCCCAGGCGGGCTCGCTCATCGCGGCCATCCCGTCGTTCCGCGTGGCCGGAGGGCGCCGATGACCCACCTCCGCCGGCCGCTCGACCTCGGCGTCGTCATCGGCCGCGTCCGCGTCGTCGTGCGCCCCCGCGAGGCCGCCGCCGCCGCCCCCGCCGCGCCGCCTCGGCCCGCGCCCGCGCAGGCCGACGACCACCGCATCGTGGTCCGCGAGCTGCGCATCGAGACGGAGGCCGCCCTCGACGCGTTCGACGCGCGCAGGCTCGGCGATCGCGTCGCGCGCGCCCTGGGCGAGCGCCTCGCGGAGGTCCAGGAGCGCCGGCTCGCCGGCCTGCTCGCCGGCCGGTCGCGCGGCGGTCCCGTCCGGATCGGCGCGCTGCGGGTGCGCCTCCGGGGCGACGCGGCCGAGCGCCCGAGCCCGCGCGCCGTGGCCGAGGCGCTGGCCAGCGCCGTCGAGCGGAGGGTCGCGACGTGAACGATCAGGTCAAGGTCACGCCCGGGCTGATCACCTACGTCGACCACGACGGGAAGAGCCAGTCCTTCTACTTCCAGTGCAACCCCACGTCGCTGACCCGCTCGCGCAGCGCGACCCTCCAGGAGACGAGGGCGACCAACCCCGCGGGCACCAGGACCTCGCGCGGCGAGGCCGGACGCAAGTACACGCACCAGGTCTCCAAGTGGAAGATCGAGTCGCTCGAGCTCTGGTTCGACGCGTCGATGCCGTACTGGACCGACGCCGAGCACCTCGCCGACGAGGAGAACCTCACCGCGGTGCTGAGCTGCATCCAGCACCTCGAGAGGATCTGCGAGCCCGGGCCGGTGCCGACGGAGAACGATCAGGTGACGGGCGCCCCGCCGCAGCCCAGCCCCCCGCTGCTCCAGCTCACGCTGGGTAACCGGACCTGGGCTTGTTACGTCAGCTCGATCTCGGTCGTCGAGAAGGAGTTCACCCCCGACCTCGTCCCGCGGCAGGTGAAGGCCACGCTCAGCTTCGACGTGATCGAGACACCGCAGCAGATCGAGCAGAACAAGGCCGGAGGCAAGAGATGATCTCGCGGAACAGCCGTTACCGCCGCGCCGACGTGTACGCCTCGCGCGATCCCGCCCGCGCGGAGCGCCCCATCGAGGGCGTCGCGCCGCACGCCGCCGGCGAGCTCACCGTGCGCCGCGAGCACCGCGTCGTCGAGGGCGAGCGCCTCGACCAGCTCGCGCACCGCTACTACGGCGACCCGCTCAAGTACTGGCTCATCTGCGACGCCAACGACGCCATCTTCCCCGAGGACCTCATGGTGCCGGGGCGGGTGCTGCGCATCCCGAGGAACCGGCTCTAGCGATGCCCCGCGTTCGTCACTGCGTGATCCGCGTGGACGGCGAGGTCCACGAGGGGCTCTACGACGATCTCATCGCCGTCGAGGTGAGCGAGCGCGTCGGCGAGCCCTCGTCGTTCGCGCTTCAGGTGGGCATCTACAAGAAGCAGCAGGGCGGGTGGACGCGGCTCGACGAGACGAGCGCGGCTGACGGGGGCTTCGCCCCCTGGCAGCGGATCACCGTCGCCGCGAGCTTCGACGACAGCCCCGACGTGCTGATCGACGGCTACGTCGCCGGCGTCGGCCCGCGCTTCGAGCCGGTCGAGGCCGACAGCTACGTCCTCGTGTGGGGCTACGACGCCAGCTACGCGATGGACCTCGACGAGAAGGTCGTGGCCTGGCCGGACAAGAAGTACAGCGACATCGCGACCGAGCTCTTCCAGGCCTACGGGCTCGATCCGACGGTCGTCGACACGCAGGTCGTGCAGGACCAGACGAAGGAGCTGCTCATCCAGCGCGGCACCGACTGGCAGTTCCTCAAGGAGCTCGCGCGGCGGGTCGGCTTCGACGTGTTCGTGCGCGGCGGGGCCGGCTACTTCCGCCCGGCCGAGCTGTCGCGGACGCCGCAGAAGGATCTCGCCGTGCACGTCGGCACCCTGGGGACGAACGTCACGTGGTTCGAGCCGCGCGTCGTCGGCGACCTGCCGACGAAGATCGCGATGGCCCGCGCCAACCCGCTGACGAAGGCGATCGAGAAGGTCGAGGTGAGCGAGTCGCCCCTGCGGGCGCTCGGCGAGCGGGCCGGCGACGCGCTGCGGGAGGGGCGTCAGATCCCCGCGCAGCCGGTCGCCCTCGCCGCGCCCGAGCCGCTCGTGACCGACCAGGCGATGGAGGCCCTGGCGACCGGCATCCGCCGGCGGAACGACTGGATCGTGACCGGCGAGGGCGAGCTCGACGGCACGCTCTACGGGCGGGCCCTGCGCGCCGACGGGGTGGTGCTCATCAAGGGCGCCGGCCAGGCGTTCTCGGGCCGGTACTACGTCACCGAGGTCACCCACCGGATCACGCCCGCGGGCTACACGCAGCGCTTCAAGGTGACGCGCAACGGCCTCGGCGTGCAGGGCGACGAGCCGTTCCAGGGCGCCGACGCCGAGCCCGGCGAGCCCGCCGGCAACGACGAGCGCGTCGAGGTGCGCGGGGCGGGGCGGGAGGTGGCGCCGTGAGCCCGAGCGAGCGCGAGCTCCTCCAGCGCCTCCTCGAGCGCGTGGAGCGCCGGTACTACGGGAAGTACCAGGGCTTCGTGGTCGACACCGCCGACCCGCAGAAGCGCGGCCGGCTGCGGGCGCTCGTGCCCGAGGTGCTCGGCCCCGAGGTCGTGAGCGGCTGGGCGGAGCCGTGCTTCCCGTGGGGCGGCGGCGCCGACTTCGGGACGTTCTCGGTGCCGCCCGTGACGAAGCGCGGCGACGCGTACACGACCGGCGTGTGGATCGAGTTCCGCGGCGGCGATCCGCAGTACCCGATCTGGGTCGGCACCTTCTTCGGCGCGCCCGACGACGCCTCCGAGGCGCCCGGGGACGACGCCGAGCCCAGCGTCGACGTCCACGTCGCCCGCACCTTCGCGGGCCACTCGGTCGTCGCCGTCGACACGCCGCAGGAAGAGCGCCTCGAGATCCGCGACGCGGCCGGGCAGCGGCTCACCTTCGAGGCGCCGCTCAAGCCGAACACGAAGCGCGACGCCGACGGGAACAAGGCCACCGCCACCCTCGACGTGGCCTACAGCGATCTCGTCGCGAACGAGGCCAAGATCACGCTCACCGATTTCGCCGGCAACACGGTGCTGCTCGACGCGACGAAGTCCGCGCCCACCGTCCGGATCACCAACACCGATCGCGACGGCAACGTGGTGCAGACCATCGAGCTCGTCGGCGCCGGCAGCGACCCGCGCATCGTCATCACCGACAACAACCAGAACGTCGTCACGATGTCGAAGGACGGCATCACCATCGACGCGCAGGGGCACGGCGACACCATCAAGCTCGACAGCGCGGGCGTCGCCGTCGACGCGCCCAAGATCGACCTCAACCAGGGGAGCATGGGCGCCGCCCGCAAGAACGACAAGGTCGAGTCGGGCATGATGGACGACCCCGCGTTCTGGACCTGGGTCAACACGCTGATGATGTGGGTGCAGACGCATACGCACGTCTCGCCCGTGGGGCCCACGAGCCCGCCCATCCCGCCCTTCCCGGGGTCCATCCCGAGCAAGTGCACCGGCAAGATCATCGAGTCGAGCGGCTCGGTGGTGATCGGGGATTAGGCCATGGACATGGACGACAAGGGGCTCGGCTTCCCGCTGCGGCTCGGACCGCACCGCGGGCTCGACGTGGTCGCGATCGAGGAGAGCGTGCGCGCCATGCTGGAGCAGATCCTGTTCACCGCGCCCGGCGAGCGGGTGAACCGCCCCACCTTCGGCGTGGGCGTGCAGCACTACGTGTTCGAGCCGAACTCGCCGCTGCTCGCCAACCGCATCCGCATCGCGCTCGACGAGAACGTCTACACGAGCCTCGGCAAGAGCGTCCGCGTGCTCAACGTCTCCGTCGGGCGGGACGAGGAGCAGCTGCACGTCCACGTCGCGTACGAGATCGTCGGCATCGTCTCCAGCCGCAAGGACCTGGAGATCGTCGTGCCCGCGCGGAGCGTGCCATGAGCCTCGGCCGCCGCGCGCCCGACGTCGACTACCTGACCCGGGACTACGAGGGGTTCCGGCAGCTCCTCGTCTCGCTGGTCGACCGCGCGGGGACGCGCTGGACCGAGCGCGCGACCGCCGACCTCGGCGTGATGGTGCTGGAGATGCTCGCGCACCAGCTCGACCTGCTCGCCTACGCCGGCGACCGGGTGGCCGAGGAGGGGTTCCTCGGCAGCGCGCGGCGGCGCGAGTCGCTGCGCCGGCACGCCGCGCTCGGCGACTACCGCCTCGATCGGGGCAACGCCACCCGGGGCTACCAGCACTTCCGGCTCCAGGCCGGCGTGGCGCGGACCCTGCCGGCCGGGACGCAGGTCGGGCAGGAGCCCGCGCCCGGGCAGCCGCCCGAGCAGCGGCTCGTCGCCGAGACCCTCGAGGACGTCGCGCTCGACGCGCGCCGCAACGAGCTCGCGCTCACGCGCTCGGCGGCCGCCGGCAGCGCGGTGCTGCGCCTCGCGCCGGCCGTCGAGGGGCCGCGCGACCTGCGCGCGATCGGGCTCCGGCCGGGGATGCTCCTCGCCATCGTCGATCGGGAGCAGGGAGAGATCGCGACCGTCGCCAGCGTCCAGGCCGGCGCGGTCGAGCTCCGGGCTCCGCTCGGGCGGACGTACCTCGCCGGGCGCGGCAAGGACGCGGCGCGGGTCCTCGGGAACATCGCGCCGATCCGCCGCGGCAGGACCAGCGGCTGGGAGCTCGTCGATCGCGGGGGCAAGGCGCTCGGCGAGGTGCCGCCGGGCGTGTTCCTGGCGCGGCGCATCGACCAGGTCCGCGCCCTGCGCGACGAGGTCGACGCCGCGCGCGCGCGCTGGCTCGGCGATCGCGCGCTCGCGGAGCGGTGGGAGATCGCGAACGCCACCGTCGACTGCGTGGCGCGGGAGCTCCGCGTGGCGGGGGCGGCGTCGGTGATGACCCTGGAGCGGGCGAAGGCGCTCGACGAGCAGCTCCGCAGCGCCGCCCAGCTCTTCCGCGAGATGCTCCAGGGCTCGGGCCGCGCCGTCCCCGGCGCGCTCCAGCCGACCCGCCGCGTGCCCATGCCGCGGCAGGAGATCGCGCTGCAGAGCGAGCAGCCCCCGCTCTGGGCCGACGGGGTCGAGACGCTGAAGGTGCGCGTCGGCGTCGCCGGGCGCTGGGCGCCGTGGACCGAGGTGGACGACCTGCTGCGGAGCGGCCCCGACGATCGGCACTACGTCGCCGAGATCGACGGCGACGGGCAGGTGACGCTCCGCTTCGGCGACGGCGTGAACGGGGCCGTGCTCCCGGGCGACAGCCGGGTGATGGTCCAGCGGGTCACCGGCGACGTCTTCGCGGGCGACGTGGGCGCCCACGCGCTCCGCGTCGTCGTCGTCGGCGGCGGCGACGGCTTCGATCCGGAGGAGCCCACGACGAACCCGCTCCCGACCACCGGCGGGCGCCCCCTCGAGGTCCCCCGGCGGGAGCGGGGCGCGAGCGACGGGCGCGCCGGGGCGTCCGACGACATCGCCCAGCGCATGCGGCGGGCGCTCTCGGTGCCGGTCGTCCCGGTGACCGCGGCCGACTACACGGCGCTGCTCGAGGCGCGCCCGGACATCGCCGAGGCGGCCGTGTCGGTCTCGGCGGCGAGGCGCCGCGTGGACGTGGTGCTCCGGCCGAGCCCCGGCCACGATCCGGCGCGCGCGCTCGAGGGGGCGCGCGCCTTCCTGCGCGACGCGAGGCTCGCCGGCACCGACGCGTGGGCGCGCCTTGCGGAGCCGCTCTACGTGGCGATCGCGCTCATCGTGGAGATCCACCCGGAGATCAGCCCCGCCGACCTGCGCTCCCGGCTGCGCCGCGCGCTCTTGTCGGCGTTCGGCGACGGGGACGAGCGGATCCTCGGCCGCCGCCGCGCGCGCGCCGAGGTCTACGCGGCCGTCGAGGCGGTCGCCGGCGTGGTGTGGAGCCAGGTGGTCGGCTTCTCCCTCGCCTCGCAGCCCGAGCTCACCGCGCAGGAGGAGATCGTGCCCGGCCCCTACGAGGTCGTGCGCTGCCTCGACCTGCCGGACAGCCCGCTCGCCGGCCGGATCACGATCTGGGCCGCGCGCCGTTACCGGCTGCAGATCGAGGTGGCCTTCCCCGACCCCGACGACCGCCCCGGCGCGTGGCTCAGCGGCGCGCTCATGGCGCTCCTCTCCGGTCCGGACGCGGCGCCCGCTCGCGAGCGGTGGCCGGAGATCACGGCGGCCCGGCTCGACGCTCTGTTCCAGCGGGTGCCGCGCGCCGGCGAGGCGTTCCGGCTGTCGACGCGGCGGCTGATGATCGGCGGCCGCGCCGTCGATCGCGTGCCCCTCGCCGACGGGGAGCTGCCCATCCTCGACAGCCTGGAGCTCTCCGAGCGCGTCTCCATGCCGCACTTCGGCTTGCAGATCGAGCTCGTCTGGGGCGGCGGCGACGAGGGCCTCATGGAGGCGCTCCGCGCCCGGATCCAGGGGATGCTGTCCGGTCCGGGCGCCGTGCCGGTGGCCGAGGGCTGGACCGAGATCACCGTGCCCAGGGTCAACGGCGCGCTCGAGGGCGTGCCGCCGCCGGGCGCCGGCTACCGGCTGTCGGCGCGGATGCTGACCCTCGTGGAGCGCCGGGCGGGGCGCGCCGGGGCGCGCGTGGTGCAGCGCGCCGTGGAGCGCGTGCCGCTCCGGCCGGGGGACGTGCCGGTCCTAGAAACCCTCCAGATCGCCGTCATCGCGAGGTCCCCGTGAAGCGAGAGCCCGAGCTTGACCTGCTGCTGCGCGGCGAGCTCATCGCCCTGAGCCCGCTCGTCTACGAGGAGATGCGGGATCGCATGATGGCCGCGCTGCGCGAGCGGCTCCCCGACTACACGCTCCGCGACGCGGGCGATCCGGGGGTGGCCATCGTCGAGGCGCTGGCGGCGTGCCTGGAGGTGATGGGCTTCTACCACGACCGGATCCTCACCGAGTCCAAGCTCGGCTCGGCGCTGACGCTGAGCAGCGTGGCGAGGCTCGGGGCGGCCGTCGGCTACCGGCCGTCGCCGCCGCTCGCCGCCGTGGCCTGCCAGTTCTTCCTGGCGGCCGCGGCGGGCGTCGTGCCTGCGGGCACCCGGGTCGCGGGGCGCGGCGGTGATCCGCCGGCCAACGTGATCTTCGAGACGTGCGCCGCCGTCGCGATCGCGCCGGCGTACAACCGGATGGCGCTCTCGCCGCTGCTCACGCGGTACGCGGGGGCGCTGCGCGCGATCGTGACGCGCCGGCTCGACGTGATGAAGCGGGGCGAGTTCTGGCCGCTCCTCGACCTGCATGAGCACGACGGAGGGGCGGAGCCGCTGCCGCTCGACGACTTCCGCGCCGGCGCCCTGGCGATGATCAACAGCAAGCGCGGGATCGAGCTCTGCCCGATCGCCGGGGGCCGGCGGCGGGGCGTCGCCTTCGAGCAGCCCTTGCTGCGCAGCTACGACGCGCCGGACACGGTGATCTCGCGGGCCACGCGCCTGCGCCACCTGCGCTTCTGGGAGGCGCTCGGGGCCGATCCGGACCCGTCGCTGGTCGTGTTCGAGGTGACCGACCGCCCGATCCTGCACCTGCCCGATCCCGCGGCGCCCGAGGTCCTGAGGTCGACGCTCGAGGTCTTCGTCTTCGACACGAGCGAGCCCGTCCCCTCCACGAGCGCGTGGGATCCGGGCGCGGCGTGGACCGAGGTGCCCGACTTCTCGGCGAGCGAGGCGTCGGATCGCCATTACCGCGTCTTCGTCGACGACCGCCTGACCACGTACATCATCCTGCGGCGCAAGCTGGGCTACCGCACGCTGCTCGACGATCGCGCGCTCGGCCGCGTCTACGTGCGCTACACGCCCGCGATCGGGCGGCTGCGCGACGTCCCGTCGTTCGAGGCGCCGCCCGTCGACGTGCCGGCGGAGCTCGCGCCGGGGCCGATCGCGCAGCCGGTCGCCGCGGCCGCGTTCGGCGATCTCGACCGGGTGACGATGGGGCTCGACGCCGCGTACTTCACGAGCGCGCTGGTGCGGCCGCGGGTGAAGGGCAGGTCGATCAGCAACGAGGCGGGCTGGGCGGTCACGAGCGAAGCGACGGGCCTCGGGGCGGGCGATCAGATCGCGGTGCTGGGCGGCGCCTCGGGCGACGTGTTCTTCCGGACGCTCGCGGTCGGCGACGGCCAGTACCTGCAGTGGGCGCCGGCCATGGGGCCCAGCCGCCCCGAGCCGCGCCCGGTGGACGAGCATGAGCCGATTCGCGACGTCTTCGATTCATCGAAGGGGGCGATCGCGCCGCTCGCCGACGTCGCGCGCGGGCAGATGTACCCGCTCTGGGAGGCGTTCTACAAGCAGGCCCGCGTGCCGGACACGGCGTGGCGGGCTGGCCCGGCCCCGGGAACGGAGATCCCTGAGCGCGTCGTCAGGGACGGCGACGACATCCGCGCCGAGGACCTCGCGCACGTCGAGCAGGTCGTGTACCTGCACAAGGGCGGCACGTTCCTGCTCCTCGAGGACGCCTCGCACGTCAAGGCGGGCGACTACCTGCTCGTGGGCCGGCGCTTGAGGCAGGCGTTTCGCAAGCTGCAGCCCAAACCGAATGGGGACGACGCGCCCGCGCCCGAGGAGGAGGAGGAGGACAGGCCCCCGACCAGAGAGGACGGCTTCAACACGCACGCTCCGTGGCTCACCGCCGAGGTGGTGCAAGCCGTCGAGGTCCAGGGCAATCTGGTCCGGCTCAAGGAGCCTGTCGGCCAGGACTACTACCTCGATCGCCTGCCGGAGCCGGACGGACGGGAGCTCACCGAGGTGATCGTCGTCCCCAGGGTGGCCTCGGTCTATTACGGCGACCACTTCACGCAGGAGGTCCAGCTCACCAACGACCGGACGTTCATCTCGGTCAGCTCGAGGCTCGAGCTGCGCTACATCCGCGTGGCGCTCACGGGGCGGTCGGTGACCGCGGAGGCGCTCCGCGAGAGGCTGGGCTGGGCCGGGTACCACCGAAACAAGAACTGGACCGCGATGTTCGATCAGCTGTTCCTCGCGGTGGCGGGCGAGGTCGCGCCGCTCGCCGTGGCGAGCTGGTCGTACCACGTCCGGATCCCGGCGCGGGGCGTCAAGCCGGAGCACATCCATGCGCTCGAGGTCGCGTCTACCCGGTTGCCGATCACCACGTCGCCGCCGCCCAGCGAGGTCGTCGGGGACGACCTCCTGGTGCAGCTCGCCTCCGGCGATCGCGCCTCCGAGGCCTACAGGCTCTACGAGGAAGGGGCCGATCTCCGCGTGGCCATCGACCCGGATACGCCGGAGCTCACGTGGCTCCCGCCGGAGACCAATGGCGCGACGCTCGCAGCTGGCAGATTCCGCGTTGTCGCCACGGTGGGTTGGATCTTCTTTCCCGAGGGAGTCCCCGAACCGAGAGCGCTCGATGAAGACCTGCTGAGGGACGGGGGCACGCTCTTCATCGATGAGGCCGACGGCCGGCGCTCCCGGATCTCGTTCACATGGGAGGTCCCGCCCAACGGGCTCGATCCGCGCGGGCTCCTGCTGGAGACGGGCCATGTTCTGACCCCAGGCCCCACCGACGCGCTCGCGATCTCCAGCCGGGCCACGCTCCCGATGTCGGCGCCCGCTCCTTCGGGCATCGCGTGGAGCGCCGACTGGTCGATCCCCACCCATTTCGCCAACACCGGCGGCTGGATCGCGCGCGACGCGTCCGGCTTCATGCTCCTGCAGGCCGGGAGCGCGGAGCGGGTGCACCGCTTCGCGCGCAACAGCGACAACACCGGCTTCGAGCTGCGCGACGTGCCGATCGTCCCCGGCCAGCCGCTCGATCCGCTCCACGGGGTGACGGCGGTGTGGGCCCTGCGCAACGGCGAGCCGACGTCAATCCCCTCCGACGCCGTGCTCGGGGGCTGGCATTTCCGTGTGCCCGACGCTGCCGTCGGCGCGCTACGGAGCCTCTCGTGGACCGGGCCGCTCGTGCTGATGGGCGCGCACAACGTGGCCTTGCGTCCAGTCAAGACGATCCGTGAACCGGGCCCCGTCTTGTCCGTGGAATTGCCCGGAGATGCCCGCGATCTCCGCGGTGGGAGCGTCGATGTCCACGCCTTGCACCCCGAAGCGGCGACCGGCCACGTGGAAGAGGAGATCTGGGTCTGGACTGGCACCCGCATCCCAGACATGCCGCCCCCGAGCGGCGACTGGCGTGTGGCCTTCACGTTCGAGGGGCCTGGATCGGAGGGCGTCCAGCGCGCGCACATCTGGTGGGATGCCGAGACGAGCACGCTGCGCCTGCTTCCCTACGACGCACCCCCGCTCAGCAGACACGGATCCGTCCGCTCCGTCGGACGAATCTTTCAATTCCATTCCACGGCGATACGCCCTGAAGTGCGGTACGACGCCGACGAAGACAAGACGTACCTCGTGGTCACCCGGCCACCGGACTGGCCCGGGCTTTTTCACGGCACGGTCCTGGGGGCTCGAAACGCCGACGACGACCGGCCGGAGCTCTACACGGCCATCGGAGTCGAAACGAACCGCGAGCAGAGGACGCTGGTCTTCAATGGAGACCTGAGAGGTCTCTGCACCGTCATCTTCCCCGTGCTCAACGACTGGTCGGCTCTCGCGGCCAAGGCCGTCAGGCAGGTGAAGGCCCTCCGCGTCTCACAGAGATCCTGGAACGGCGTCGCGACGCAGCCCGGCCGAGGGTTGCTCTTCGCTTCTTCCACGGTCGCGGACAGGCCGGGCGCCACCGACCTCCCTTCGGGCGCCCAGCACGTCGCCACCGTCGCGAACCTCCAGGGCGGCGTGCTGCGATTCTCGTCGAGAGATCCGGAGATCGATCTCCCGCCGAACTCGGGTCAGGTTTACCTGTCCCTCTATTCTCGAGAGAACGTCACGTCGGAGGGCGCGACCGTGTTCCGGGTCAGCGTGACCGACGGCGATCAGGTCAATTTCTTGGGTCTCAAGGACGCCGCTGGCTGGCACGCGCACAGGATCTCAGCAAGGACCCATGACACCCCGCACTGGTACTTCGAGATTGAGGCTGCCCTATCCGATCTCTTCCCGAGCGGAGTTCCTGCGAGCGTCAGCCTGCACCTCGCCTACGATGCCGCCGCATCCTCCCCTGGGGTCGACGCGTGCACGGAGCTCCGGCTGCACGCGAAGATCCCGCAGGGGACGCTAGAGAGCGCGGGCGTCTCCGGTTCCGCGAGCGGCGCGAACGCCGTCGTGTTCCACGACGGCGGCGATCTCGACCCCAGGGTAACCTCCCCGTTCCAGCATGGCTTGATCCAGCCTGACGCGGCGACATGGACGATCGATCTGGAGGTCGGCCCTTCGGAGATCTTCGACGACCGCGGCGCGCCGAGGTTCTCCTCGCTCAGCTTCGCGCAACAATGGTCGAACCTCAGCGAGACCAGCGTCTCGCGCGCGCCGCTCGTCCTCGCCCTGGGCGCCGCGCCCTTCACCGGAATGCCGGGCGGCCAGGTGCTCGATCTCGCCGTGGGCGACGAGCTCACGTTCCTCCGCGAAGGGGGCCAGGAGATCGCCTCAATCACCCGGGTCACATCCTCCGGGATGTACGAGTTCGGCGCGCAGGAGCCGCCCGCCGAGGTGCGCCTCCACAGCTTGCGCGTGAAGGCCGTGGGCTTCGAGAGCCGCCTCTCGATCCCGAGCCCCCCGACCGCCGAGCAGCGCCAGGACCCGTGGCTGCTCACGTTCAGCAGGCCGCGCGAGGCCGTCACGTCGATCGCCGACTCGCTCCTGCGCTACGCGGAGCGCCACGAGAGCGGCGGGCGCATCACGTTCACGTTCGGCGACGAGGTGACGGAGACCGTCCTCGACCACCGCGGCCGCCAGATCCATTGTTATACGAACGAGGCGCGCCAGCTCCGCAGGGACCTGTACACGGCGACCATCCCGCGGCCGCCGATCGACCAGCACAACTTCCTCAAGAGCTCGGGCGATGTCGAGGCGCTCCTCGCGAGCATCGACGCACCCTCCTTCCGGATGGACCGCTCGCCGCCGCCATCTTCGGTGCTGATCTGCTCGAAGACCTCGTCCCCGGTCCCCGACGGCACGCTGGAGTTCGGCGTCGAGGACCGGTTCGAGGAGCGCATCCGGGCCAGCGTCTTCTCGGAGTCGATCGTGTTCAACTCCGGCGACTTCATCCCCGTGCTCGGGACCGGCGTCGTCATGGACGACCGAGTCATCCGGAACGCCCTGCGCGTCTGGGTTGGCGTCGAGAGCGGAGAGCTGATCCTCGTCTCCTACGAGCCGAGGCTGAGCAACATCGTCGAGCAGATCGAGCAAGGCAGCTACGCCTTCGTCGAGCAGAACGGGGACCAGTACCTCTACAGCTTCAACAAGGTGCCCGGAGGCACGTTCACGCTCAACTTCCTGCTGATCGGCTACAACATCGCCGAGCATCCCCGCGTCACCGTCTTCGTGGAGTACAGCGCTCCCCGCGTGGCGGACCCGGACACCGAAGCCGCGGGCAGGATCTACCAGTTCGAGACCCCGCTCGATCGGCTCCAGCCCGATCGCGAGATCGTCACGCTCGACAGCGGCGATCTCAAGCCCGACGACTACCTGTTCCTCCACACGGCGACCGACGCGCCCGACGACCCTCCAAGGCCCATCCAGTGGACCCGGGTCCGCTCGATCACCGGTCCGCTCCTCACGGTGGACCCGCCGCTCCCGCCGCTCTCGTTCGTGCTCGAGCAGTTCCGCAGGTGCACCCTGAACGGCTTCTCCAAGCCGGCCAGGCCCGCCGCCCTCGACAAGGAGTATTACGCGCAGCTCAACGACGCCGAGCTCGACCCGGCGTCGCTGACGCTCCCGCTCGGCGACCGGCTCGTCATCAGCCCGCGCGGCGTCGGGGCCGCCGACAGCGACGACGCCGCGCACCTCCGCGCGCTCGTCCCCGGCGACCGCCTGCTCGTCTGGGAGGAGGACCACCGCGTCGCCTGGAGCCGCCGCCGCCTCGGCCTGTCCGGGCCCGAGGACACGGCGTGGGCCGAGTGGCCCGACTACCAGCACGAGGCGGTCGTCAAGAAGGTCGACCCCGCCACCGGGCTCGTGATCCTCAGCGAGCCGCTGCCCGAGCGCTTCGCGCTCCGCTTCGCCGACGACGCCGGCGCGCTCACCCTCACGCCCGCGACCCCGACGCTGCGCGTGCTGCCGCACTACCGCGCCCCCTTCCAGGGCGACCGCAAGCTGATGGTGCTCGGCAGCGGCGACAAGGCCCGCCGCTTCGCCCGCTACACCGGCACCCTCGACCCCGACCCGGGCGTCGCCACCCTGCCGATCTCGCGCGCGGGCGTGTACGCGGGCAACATCGAGGTGCTGACGCGCGAGCCCAAGTCCGGCGAGTGGAGCCGGTGGAGCCAGCTCGCCGACATCGATCGGGCCGGGCGGAAGGACCGGGCCTTCGTGCTCGGCATCGACGCGGCCGCGGTGGCCAGCGGACGCGCCGTGCCGTTCAGCGTCAGCTTCGGGGACGGCACGACGGGCCAGGTCCTGCCGACCGGCACCCGCAACGTGTTCGCGCGGTCCACCGCGATCGGCGGCTGGGCGGAGCACATGCCCGCCTGCCGCCCGCTGCGCATCCTGTCGGTGGAGCATGCCCGCCCGCCCTTCGAGGTGCCCCCGGACGCGGCCGCGGCGCCCGTCAACCTGAAGCTCGTCGTCGAGGCCGACGACCCGGAGCAGTGGAGCCCCGCCCCCGGCGAGGGCCAGTGGCGGCCCGCGATGGAGGTGCTCGTCGACGGCGTCGCCTGGCGCGAGATCGACCGAGCCGAGGCCTGCCAGGGCTACGACGGCGTCCACGTGCGCGGCCTCCGGCCCGGGGCGGTCGAGGTCTACTTCTTCAGCCGCACCCCCGTGGCGTCGGCCCGCGTGGAGGTGCGGAAGGTGCCCGAGGCGCGCGTCTGGGCGCTCGACAGCGACTTCTACACGGACCTCGCCGGCCACGACCTCACCCGCGCCCCGGGCGCGCGGCGGCTCCAGCTGCTCGAGACCGAAGGGCTCGGCCCCGGGTCGCTCCTGGCCGCGTCGCGCGGCGAGGAGAGCCGGTTCGAGATGGCCCGGATCGACGCCGTCGACCACGACACCTGGAGCGCCACGCTGGCCGAGCCGCTCGCCGGCACCTACGCGCTCGAGGCGTCGTTCCTGCGCGGCAACCTCGTCGATGTGGTCCAGGGCAACGCCGAGCGCGCCGTCCTCGGCAGCGGCGACGGCGGCACCCGCGGCCTGCGCTTGCCCGTCTACAACCGCGCGCCGCTGCTCCACGTGGTCACCGAGGGCAGCACCGACCCCGAGCCTGCGATCACCGTGCTCGTCGACGGCCAGGCCTGGAGCCGCGTCGCGGACCTCGACACCGCCGGGCCGCGCGATCGCGTGTGGCGCCTCGACCTCTCGACCGACGGCAGCGCCTTCGTCACCTTCGGCGACGGCATCCACGGCGCCGTGCCGCCCGCCGGCAACAACAACATCGAGGCCGTCCTCCACACCGGCGACGGCGAGGCGGGCAACCTGCCCGCGGGCGCCATCGACAAGCTGCGCGACGGCAACCTCGCCGTGAAGGCGACCTGGAACGTCACCGCCGCGACCGGCGGGCGCCGGGGCGAGACGGCCGCTGAGGCCCGCGAGACGCTGCTCGGCCGCAACGTCGGCTTCGAGCGCGTCGTCTCGGCCGACGACGCCGCGCGGGTGGCGCTCGAGGTCGGCGAGGTGCTGCACGCGCGCGTCGACCCGACGGCGCCGCGCGGGACGCTCCGGCTGGTCGTCGCGCTCGCGAAGCGCCGCGCGCCGACCGAGAGCATCCTCGAGGAGATCCGCGAGCGCATCGCCGCGCGCATGCCGGCCACCGCCGGGGTCGAGCTCGAGGTCGTCGGGGCGGAGCAGGTGGCGATCCACATGGTCGTCGAGATCACCGCCGGCCCGGGCCACCGGCAGAGCGACGTGCTCGCCGCGCTGGGGCGCGCCTTCGGCGCCGGCCCGGGCGGGTTCTTCGCGGCGGAGCGCTGGCCGGTCGGCGAGCCGCTGCGCCTCGGCGACGTCTACGAGGCGGTCTTCGCGGTGCCGGGGGTGTCCACCGCGCGCGTCACCTGGATGAGCACCGGCGAGCGGCCCCCGTCGCCCGCGGGCCCCCCCGCCGACAGCATCAACCCGGGGCCCCGCGGCGTCATCCGGTGCGACACCGACCCTCTGAACGACCCGAGCCACGTGCGCGGCACCGTCGGGTTCGCGCCTGCCGCAGGAGGTAGCCCGTGACGACCCGTCCTTCCATGCGCGCGGCCGCCGAGCGGCTGTGGGAGCTGGTCCCGGGGTGGACCCGCGCCCGCGACGAGGCAGCCAGCGGCCTGCTCCGCGGGCTCGTGGACACGCTCGGCGTGGGCCTCGACGCCGCGCGCGACGACGCGCTCCGCCTGCTCGACGACATGTTCGTCGACACCTGCGATCCGCGCCTCGTCCCGCTCATCGCCGACCTGGTCGGCGTCTCGATCGACCCCGCGATCCCGATCGCGCGCCAGCGCCACCAGGCCAAGTACGCGCTCCACCTGCGGCGCCGCAAGGGCACGGTGGCCCAGCTCGAGACGCTCGGCTGGCAGACCACGGGCTTCCGCACGCGCGTGCGCGAGGCGCCGAGCGCGCAGCGCACGGTCCGGGATCCCTCGCGCTCCGCGCGGGTGAGCGGCGCGCCGCCCCCCGCGATCGGCGCGACCGCGGCGGACATCTCCGGCCGGATCCCGGCGGGCAAGCTCGAGATCCTCCTCGACGTCGCCTGGCCGGTGCGGCGCGCCCAGGCGGAGCTCACCCGCGTTGGCCCCGACGTCCACGCGGTGGATCCGGCGCGCCCCGTGGGCCTGCGGCGCGCCGACGGGTCGCCGATCTTCCTGCGCGACGATCCCGGGGCGCTGGTCGGCCGCGGGCTCGCGATCGAGATCGACCTGATCGGCGCCGACCTCGCGCGCCTCGGGCCGCTCACGCCCCGGTTCATGAGCCTCCCCGGCGGCGCGCCGGTCTACGTCCCGGATCGCACGATCGCGATCGACCCCGAGCGAGGCCGCGTCGCCGGGCCGACCGCGCCGATGCCGGGCATCCGCGCCTACCGGCGCTACCGGCTCCACTTCTGGGAGCCGCTCGGGGGGGAGGCCGTCCGCGGCGCTCCGGCGCCGCAGGGCGACGGCGTCTTCACCTTCGCCGGCGACGGCGGGCTCGATCCGCTCACGGATCCCCAGGGCGTGCGCCTCCGCGTCGGCTTCGAGGGCGAGCGCTCGACGCCCGTGCCCACGGCGCGCGAGCGGCTGCTGATCGTGCGCGAGCAGGGCTACGCGCGCCGGCGCGAGCGGGTCATCCCCTTCGTCCTGCTCCCCCCCGGCCGCGCCCTCCGCGACGACGCGCCCGCCGCCGATCAGGGGCTGCTCCTCGACGAGCCGGGGTTGAGCAGCCTCTTCTCGATCGAGGACCGGTGGGGGTGGGATCGCTTCCGCGACCTCCGGCTGGTCCCCGAGCTAGGCCGCGAGCCGCCGCCGGACGACACCGTCGAGGTGGACGTCGAGCGAGGGCGGTTCCGCGTGGGCCCCGCGCACGAGCGCGAGCCGCTGCGGGTCCGCTACCACCGGCCTTACGACGTCGCCGCGGTCAAGCGCCGCGGCGAGGACGCGCTGCGGAGATCCCTGCCTCTGGGACGCTCCGCCACGCTGGTTTTCCGCGACACGGCTCCCGGCAGCACCGAGGTGTCCTCGACATGAAGCAGCCCGTCTCCCGAAACTCGTTCGATCGGCTCCGCGGCTACCTCGGGGTCTACCTCCAGGAGGGCGCGCCCCTCGTCGATGCCTGCTGGAACGAGGGCAGCGACATCCACCGGTCGCTCCTCCGCGACGCCGTCCGGGACGCGGGCCTCGAGGGCGCCGCGGGGATCGAGCTGCGCATCGATCCGATCCTCGACGACAAAGGCAAGCTCACGGGCCTCGTCGCGCGCGGCGGCCCGGGGCGGTTCTACTGCGGCGGCCTGCCCGTCCTCTGGCCCGCGAGCCGGCGCATCGACGCGCAGGACGTCGATCAGGAGCCGCTGTCGCTCGACGAGCTCCGCTCCGGCGTGCCCCACACCATCTACCTCGAGGCGTGGGTCGACGCGGTGGACGCGCTCGACCGCCCCGACCTCGACGACCCGGGCCTCGGCGCGGAGCGCGGCAGCTTCCGCGCGCGGGTGCGCTCGCGGGTGCGCGTGGGCGAGCCCGACACGACGCCGACCAACGTGCTGCTGACGGTCCAGGGCTCGTACGTCTCCGACGTCAACGTGCTCTACCGCGTCGAGCTGCTGTCGTGCAGCGGCTCGACCGCCGCGCTCGTGTGGGACGCCGCCGGCGGCGCCGTGGCCGCGCGGGTGACCGACCTCGCGAAGGCGTACGCCACGCAGGTGCAGCTCGGCAGCACCGAGGGCTTCGAGCCGGGCACCTACGTCCGCTTCGAGGGGCCGGGGCTGGATCGGGAGCGCGTGTACGTGTACCGGGTGACCGGGCGCGACGCGAACGCCATCACGATCGAGGGCCACGACTGCGAGCCGATCCTGTCCATGGCCGACTGCAAGGGCGTGTCGATCCGCGAGGAAGGCGACGGCGGGTACGTGCTGGTCGTGGAGGATCCCGGCGAGGGCGGGCCCGGCGAGCGGTTCCCGCCCTCGAGCCTCGTGAAGGATCTGCCCCGGGATCTCGAGATCCAGGCCCCGCCGAGGGTGTGGCGGATCGCCCACGTGGCCCGCGGGGATGGGGCCACCACGTTCACGCTGATGCCGAACGGCCTCGTCGAGGCGCTGGATCCCTGGAACACGGAGCACGCCTCCGAGCTCGTGGTCCCGGCGCACCCCTTCCACACGTGCATCGAGGTCGCGGCGCGCCTGGCGTGGGTCGAGGGCATGCGGGTGCGCATCCACGCGGCGAAGGCGGACGCGAAGCGCCGCTACGACCTGGAGTGCATCGACACCGAGTCGGGCGCGCACTGCCGGCCGGGCGACGACACCGTAGGCTCGTACGAGGATCGGACCGTGGTGCGGATCATCCGCCACGACGGCGGTCATTACGGGGAGGGCGGGGGCGCGACGATGACCCTGCGGCTGGATCGGCCGCTGTCCTTCGATCACGCCGAGCGCGACAAGGTGGTCCCCGAGCGCCTCATCCGGGCGCGCCGCCATCAGGGCCACGCGTGCCGCGTGCCCATCGATACGCTCGACCCCTCGTTCCAGCCCGCGACGCGGTGCCCCGAGGGCCCTTACAGCCTCGGGGGCGCCCTCGCGCTGCCGAGCGGGCTCTCGCTGCGGCTGTCCGTCGAGGGGGCGGAGCCGACGGTGATCCGCGGCGACGGGTGGACCTTCGCCGCGCGGGCCGGCGGCTGGGTGGAGGCTCCCGTGTTCGCCCCGGTGGACGAGGTGCCGCGGGGCTGGGCCAAGCTGGCCAAGCTCACGTTCTCCGAGGAGGGCGGCCATGAGCTCGTCGATCTGCGGCCGGTGCCGGCGCCCCGGGCGCACCACGGATGGCTGGCGATCCTGGGCGAAGCGGCCGGCGAGATCGCGACGTTGCTCGGGGAGGACGAGGGGGCCTCCACGGCCAGCTGGATCGGGGCCATGGCCCGGTACCCGCGGGCGCAGCGCCAGCTGGTGCCCGCCATCGCGAGCCTCGCGTCGCGGCGCCCGGAGCGGCTCGACGGCAGCGCGGCGTGCGTGCGCGCCTTCGAGGCGCTCGGTCGGGCGGCCGCGGCCGTCGCCGACGCGGAGAGCCCGACCGACGCGGAGCTCTCGCGGATCAGCGCGGTGATGGAGCGGCTCGCGGTGGTGCTCGCGCTGGCGCTCGACGGCGGCTCGCGCGACCGGGAGCGCAGGGCGGGGCCCGGCGTCGAGACGAGCGCCGCGCCCACCGGCGCGAGGGCCGGGGAAGGCGAGTCGCTGGCGTCGACCGAGGCCGGCGAGAGGCCGACGGCGGCGGAGGCGACCGAGGCCGTCGAGGCGCCAGAGCGCGGGGAGCCAGCCGCCGGGGAACCCCCTCCCGCGGACGCAGGCGAGCGCGCCGCCGCGGAGCCGGCGCCGGCTGGGGAGGGAGCGCCCCTGGACGACGGCGCGGCGGGCGGGGGAGAACGTGGATCGTCCGCCGAGGCGGCTCCGGTCGAGGCGGCTCCGGTCGAGGCGGCTCCGGTCGAGGCGGCTCCGGTCGAGGTGCCGCCGCCGCCCGCGCCGCCCGCTCCCGCCGAGGCGCCCGCTCCCGCCGAGGCGCCCGCTCCCGCCGAGGCGCCCGCTCCCGCCGAGGCGCCCGCTCCCGCCGAGGCGCCCGCTCCCGCCGAGGCGCCCGCTCCCGCCGAGGCGCCCGCTCCCGCCGAGGCGCCCGCTCCCGCCGAGGCGCCCGCTCCCGCCGAGGCGCCCGCTCCCGCCGAGGCGCCCGCTCCCGCCGAGGCGCCCGCTCCCGCCGAGGCGCCCGCTCCCGCCGAGGCGCCCGCTCCCGCCGAGGTGCCGCCGCCGCCCGCGCCGCCCGCTCCCGCCGAGGCGCCCGCTCCCGCCGAGGCGCCCGCCGCCAGCTCGACCGCGGCATCCTCCTCGACCACGGCGCCGGCCTCCCCGAACGGCGCCGCATCGCCGGCCGCCGATGTCCTCGACATCACCGCGCTCCCCACCCGGCTCCTGCGCGAGCCCCGCTCCATTCCTCCCGCCCAGCTGCGCAAGTGGCCCACGCTCCGCGACGTGCCCCCGCCCGCCGCGCTCACGCGCGATCGCGAGCGGAAGCTCGCCGAGGCGGTCGCGAGCCTCCTCCACCACACGGCCGCGGTGGGCGGCCGCGCCGAGGCCGGCGAGGCCGACCGGGCGGCGCTGCAAGCCGCCCTGGATGCGCTCTGGAAGCCCCGCTTCAAGCTCGCCGAGCTCAGCCGACCTGTCAGCGTCGACGACGCTGTCGAGCTCTTCAAGCGCCGCTCGCGCACCGATGAGAAGAAGCCATGAGCCAAGAACCGGATTACGTCTTCAAGCTCTTCATCCAGCAGAGCGAGAAATCGCCGCCAGCGATCGAGATCGAGGACGCCACCGGCGAGGGGGGCAAGACCACCGTCCCGCTGCCCTCCGGCGATCCGCCGTACCATTGCCACCTCGTCGTGGAGCGGGCCGAGGCCACCCACGCGGAGCTCGCGATCCGGCTCGTCTCTGCCACCTCGGGCAAGGCGGGCGATCCGCCATTCGACCCGGGCGTGACCCGCGACTGCGACGTGCTCGGCGTCGAGGCGAGCGTCGCCGACAAGGTCTTCGGCACCCAGGACGACACGCGCTACGCGCTGCGCCTCGCCAACAGGTCGCAGTACTACATCGCGGAGGACGTGCACGTCGCCGCCAGGATCGTCGGCCGCGACGACGACATGCCCACGCTGCCCGACGGCAACGCCGCGCTGCGCCTCATCCCGGAGGAGCAGCACGCCCAGTGCATCGAGCCTGGCGAGTCGAAAGAGCTCGTGTTCATGGCCATCTCGCGCGGCCCGCGGCCCGGCGTCTACGCCGTCGAGGTCACGGTGGCCTACCGCCTCGTCTACTGGGACGGCCGCCGCGCCAGCGCCACCTACCACCTCGAGCTGCCGGTGCACGGCAGCGACCCTTGCTTCGCGACAGGATCTCCGCCGCGCCAATCGTCCCAACAGAGCCAACCGTCCCCACAGAGGAGCCACGCCATGTCAGAGCAGAAACGCTACTTCGCCCCCATCGTTCCCCGCCACCGCCACCGCGTCCTGCGGCCCATCCAGATGCGCGTCACGCTGCCCGGAGGCGGCCACCTCGACGTGAGCTACCGCCTCACCAAGGGCAGCCATCCCGTCCCGGAGGACTGCCCCTGCAGCTACGGCTATAACCCCGACTCGAACACGGTCGAGTCGTACTTCTCGTCGCAGGACACGGCGGCGCTCGAGGTGACGCTGCTCAACGACAGCGGGCAGCACCTCAAGCACGTCCACCTCACCAACATCCGGCTCGCGTCGGTCGCCGACGACAATTGCCCCGGGCCCGTCGCCGACAAGAAGCTCCCTGACGGGAACCTCTTGTTCGAGATCGTCCCCGGAGACCTCTACTACGGCCACCTCGCGCCGCGCATGAACCGCACCAAGCACCTGGCGCTGGTCACGCGCGGCGTCGCGCCGGGGATGTACTACGTGCAGATGGATGTCCACTACGACATCGAGCAGTGCCGGGTCCCGCTCGACCTGGCGCTGACGGTCAACCCCGACTGAGCGGCCCCCGCCCAACCCGACGGTCACCACGATGAGCGATGCCAACGTCATCCACGACGCGAGTCTCACGCTCAAGTCGCTCCTCGAAGCACGGCTCAACACCCCCGGCCGGATCGGCGGCGTCGGCGCGCCGGTCACGGTGACCGTCGACTCGCCGCACCGAGGCAACGAGGACGAGTTCCGGATCAACCTGTTCCTCTACAACGTGGTCCAGGACGAGGGCCGTCGGAACAGCGGCGGGTGGGTCCCGCTCGAGCGCTCCGCCACGTCGCAGAAGTTCGCGCCGGAGCCGCTGGCGCTCCGGCTCTACTACCTCGTGACGGCCTTCGCCAGCAGCGGCCTCACCGAGCACCAGCTGCTCGGCGAGGCCATGCAGGCGCTCTACAAGCACCGCCGCATCCCGGAGGCGCTGCTCAAGGGCACGCTCAAGGACAGCCCGGTGCGGGCCGAGCGGGTGCAGCTCACCCTGCTCAACCTCGACGTCGACACGCTGCAGAAGATCTGGGGCAGCCAGACCGAGCCGCTGCGGACCTCGGTCGCGTACGAGGTCGAGGCCGTGTTCCTCGACGAGGACGCGCCCGAGGCCGAGGTGCGGCTGGTCGAGGAGCGCGCCGTCGACGTCGTGCCGTTCCCCCACCCGGACACCATCGCGCCCGAGGCGGCGCCGCCCGGCGCCGCGGTGCGCCTCTACGGCGCCGGCCTGCTCGTGAACGAGCCCGGCACGGAGCGCAGCCTGGTGCGCGTCTGGTTCGGCGACGCCGAGGCGGAGATGCTCCCGGATCGGCGCTCCGGGGGCGCGGTGAGCGTCCGGGTGCCCGCCGGCCTCAAGCCCGGGCGGGTCAAGGTGCGGCTCCAGCTCGACCATTACCTGAGCCGCCCCGTGGACTTCGACGTGCTGGAGCCCGCCTGATGCCGGACCAGGGAGCCGCTCCGGCCGCGCCGCTCGACGCCATCGGCCACCTGCTCGCGGAGCTGCGGCGCCTCGACCTGATCCTGTGGCAGCACGTGCGCGAGGGCGGCTTCCCCGAGGGGCAGGCCGACGCGCCGAACGCGCCGCCCATGGATCCGCAAGGCCCCTCCGGCGCGCGCGGCGACCCCGGCGCGCTGCTCGAGGAGCACACCGAGCGGCTCCGCGCGGCGGTGCAGGCCTCGCGCGCGGCCGGCGCGCGGCTGCCGCTCATCGCCCTGTGCGAGCGCCTCGAGCTCGACCCCCTGTCGATCGGCGTGCTCATGCTCGCCCTCGCGCCCCACGTGGACCGGCACTACGAGCGCGTCTACGGCTGGCTCCAGGGGGACGCGGCGCGCACGGCGCCGCGCATGGATCTCGCGCTGCAGGTCTTCGGCGGCGCGCCCGCCGAGCGCCTCGCGCTGCGCGGCGTCTTCCGGCCGGACGCGCCGCTCCTCCGCAGCGGCTTCGTGCGGCTCGCCGACCCGCCCGATCAGCCCGCCGTCTCCGATCTCTCGCGGGTGCTCTGGGTCTCGCCGCGCCTGCTCCGCTTCCTGACCGACCAGCCCGCGGCCGAGCCCGAGGTCGAGGCGGCCCGCGCGCGCGAGCCCCTGCCGCCGCCGACGTCGAGCCTGCTCGGCGCCCTGGGCAGGTTCGCGGCGGTGTGGGCGCGGCGCGAGCGCCCCGGGCCCGTCGGCGTGCTGCGGTCCGAGGACCCTGCGGCGGCGCTGGCGAGCGCGGCCGCGATCGCCGGGCGGGCCGGCGCGCCCGCGCTGCTCGTCGACCTCGCCGCCCCGGGCGCGTCGCGGCACCCGGTCGAGCGCGTCATCGAGGCCTCGCTCGACGAGGCGCGGCTGCTCGGCGCGCTCGCCGCGCTCTCCGGCTTCGACGAGCTCGCGGGGCCTGCCCGCGAGGCCGCGCTCGGCGCCGCCGTGGCGCAGCTCGGCCGCTTCGACGGCGCCTGCCTGCTGATCGCGCGCGAGGCGCCGGATCTGCGGCACGAGCTGCGGCGGCGCCCGGTGCTGGTGCTCGACGCCCCGCTGCCCGAGGTCGACGAGCGCGCCGCGCTGTGGGCCGCGCAGCTCGGCGATCGCCCGGACACCCGGCCTCACCTGCCCGACATCGCGCGCCTCTACCGGCTCGGCTCGGGGCAGATCCGCGACGCGGCGCGGATGGTCGAGACCCTCGACGTGGCCGAGGGGCCGAGCCCGTCGCACCTCCGCACGGCGAGCCAGGCCCAGAGCCGGCAGGGCCTCGGCGAGCTCGCGCAGCGGGTCCCCGAGCGGGGCGCCTGGGGCGACCTGGTGCTGCCGCCGCCGAGCGTCCGCCGGCTGCGCAGCATCGTCGACCACCTGCGCCACCGCGACACGGTGTTCCGCGCGTGGGGCCTCGGCTCCAAGGTGGCCTCGTGGCGCGGCGTGACCGCGATGTTCGCGGGGCCGCCCGGCACCGGCAAGACGCTCTCGGCCTCGCTGATCGCGCAGGCGCTCGGGCTTCCGCTCTTCCGCATCGATCTCGCGGGCGTGGTGAGCAAGTACATCGGCGAGACCGAGAAGAACCTCGATCGCGTGTTCCGGGCCGCCTACCGCAGCAACGCGGTGATCTTCTTCGACGAGGCGGACGCGCTGTTCGGCAAGCGCACCGAGGTGAAGGACGCGCACGACCGCTACGCCAACGTGGAGACGAGCTACCTGCTCCAGAAGCTGGAGCTGTTCGAGGGGCTGGCGGTGCTGGCGACCAACCTGAAGAAGAACATCGACCCCGCGTTCATGCGCCGCATCGACGTGCTGGTCGATTTCCCGTTCCCCAGCGTCGAGAGCCGCCTGCGGCTCTGGCAGACGCTGATGCCGGCGGAGATGCCGCGCGAGGCGGGGCTCGATCTCGCGTTCCTGGCCGAGCGGTTCGAGCTCTCCGGCGGGCACATCAAGAACGCCGTGCAGGCCGCGGCGCTCGCGGCGGCGGCCGAGGAGTCCGCGGTGGGGATGCGCCACCTCGTGCAGGGCGTGCGCTGGGAGCTGCAGAAGCAGGGGAAGCTCGCGGCGGCGGGGGACTTCGGGCCGTACGCGGACCTCTTGCCGGAGCAGCACGGGGAGGGGGAGGGGGCGGAGGAGCGGCCGGAGGTGGTGCACAGCCGGGCGGGGCGGCGGGGGCGGTAGATGCCGTCGCGGCGAAGCGCGCGATTGAGGGGGCGTCCCGCGGATCAAGCGGAGGGCCGGATTCCGGAATTTTCCACCTGCGTCGAGCCCAGTATCACAACGGGCGTGAATCGTAAGACTGTGTTGAGGCTACTTGTCGACCACATCGTCGTGATGGCGAAAATCGAGACGGCGTGGACGGACCTGATCGTGCCTTGGGTCGGTGGTCACCAGACGCACCAGCGCCTCCGCCGCCCCATTCACAGCCTGGCCAAGATGGGCGACAAGGAAGCGCTCATGGCGACGATCCACGACATGCGGAATGCCGCGTTCGACTTCATCACCGAGGGCGAGTCGTACAGGCCCGTCTCCTCCTGCCCCCATGCTCCTGCAACGGGTTTGCCTCCATGACCCTGCGACGCGGCACTGTATTTGCTGCATACAGACAGGGGCGGAGCACGATAGGGATGACCTGCGCTTCACCTCGCTGTCATCTCTCTAGGGTCCTGGCCATCTCCCGGCCGTGACAGCCGAGCGCCGCGCGGGCGCAGGCTCCGCGTGGTGATGGTGGCATGCATGACAGCGTGCTGAGACGGTGATATCGTCGCACTCCATGAGGGCCCATCGATGAAGGCTCACGTGCGGCCGCCTCCAGCGTCCGATCCGAAGCTGAGCGCTCCACGGGCCCCGCAACCGCGCCTACAGAGCAGGTCCGCAGTGACGCTCGATGAGGGCTATGGCGCGCGTATGCGCGAGGCGCTCCTCGCGCGGGCGATGCAGCCACAGAAGCCGGTCCAGCGCCGGCTCGTCGAGACCGGCTACGACGATATCGTCAAGCTCGCTCGCACGTCCCCGGGCTCCCAGCGCTGGCCCGCGGCCTCGACCGCCGAGCGCACCAGGCCGAGCCAGAGCGTCGGCGCGAGCGCCGAGGTCGCCATTCAGACCAAGCTCCACGTCAGCTCGCCTGACGATGCCCTCGAGGAGGAGGCCGATCGGGTGGCGGACCAGGTCATGCGGATGCCAGCGCCACCCGCGTCGGACAACGAACGGGACGAGGCGCTGTCATTGGGCGATGCCGGGACGAGCGCGGAGCTGCAGCGTGTAGCGCGTGGCGGCGGTGTCCCCGGCGTGTCGGCGGAGGTCGAGGACTACCTGAACCGAAGTCGGGGCGGCGGGCGACGCGTCAGTCCCAACGTTCGGAACCCGGTCGAGGCGCTGCTCCAGCGTGATCTGCGCGACGTGAGGGTGCACGACGACGCGCTCGCCAGCGAAGCCGCCGCGGCCCTCGAGGCCCGCGCGTTCACCAGCGGTTCGGACATCTATGTGTCCGCGGGCGAATCGTCCTCCGATCGCCGACTGATGGCGCACGAGCTGACGCACGTCGTCCAGCAATCGCGCAGCGCGCGACCTCAGCCGGCCGCAGTCGAGATCGGGGGCCAGACCGAACGACCTCCCGAGCTGCCGCCGGCGCGGACGACGATGGACGATCCGGCGCAGCGCGACCAAACCCCGACCGCGCCGGGCCGCGGCGCCGACCACGATCGCCGTGAAGCTGGTGCAAGTCCGTCCGGCCAGATCTCGAATGCCGATCGTCCGAGCAGGGCACCCGCGCAGGAGGCCCAGCCACGGCCACCCACGCAGGCGCCGGCCGCAGCGGAAAGCCCGCTCCGACAGGAACAGGAACCGGCAGCGGACGCCGCCGCGGCGGAAAGCCCGCTCCGACAGGGACAGGAACCGGCGGCGGCCCCTGCTGCCGCACCCCGCACGACGGCCACGGGCCCCGCCCCAGAGGGAAACGGACCGGTAGCAGCAGCGGGAGCAGCGACGCCTGAGGCGCTCGCCGAAGGCGCGGCCAAGGAGGCGGAGGCCGGGCTCCGGAGCGCCGTCGCCGAGGCGCGCGCAGCACTCGCCGAGGCACCCGATCCCGTCATGCCCGAGGCGCGGACGCCGGGCCAGCAGGTCCTCCTCGACGCGCTGGCCGAATCCGCGGCCGAAGGGCGCCGCGCATTGACGGAAGCCGTGGTCGCTTCGATCGACGCGGTGGCCGCCACCGCGGACGAACAGGCGCAGGGCATCACGCAGGCCGCGGAGCAGCAGGTCGCGGAGGTTTCGGCCTCGGCCGCGCATGCCACCGCCGGCGTCGATGCCTCGGTCGCCGCCCAGACCAGCGCCATCCAGGCGGCCGAGGCCGGCGAGCAGGCACAGATTGCGGTCTGGGAGGGCGCCGCCACCCGCCGGGCCGCGGACGAAGTGCAATCCCGCGCCACGCGGATCGCGGAAGCCGGCGCTGAAGAAGCGAGCCGTGCGACCGAGGCCGGCAACGCTGCCACAGACCAGGCGGAAGCCGCGCTGACCGCGTCCGAGGCGGAAGCACGCGGTCAGAGCAGCGCTGGTGCTGGCGGAGAAGGCGCCGCCCGCGAGGGCCACGCCGAGGTGGCCCGTCGCGTGTCGTCCGACGCGGCGGATCAGATGAGCGCGTCCGCCCCCGATGCGGGCGCTCGGCTGCAGGTCCACGCCGAGGAGGCCGCGGGCGAGCTGGCACGTCACGCCGGACAGGCGAGCGCCACGGTGGCTGCAGAGGCCGGTCCCCTGATGGAGGGACTGAGCACGACAGCCGGCGCCGCCCGCGAGGGCGTGGCCGGGGCCAGCCGGGACGCTGCCGGTGCCTTGGGCAGGCAGGGGCGGTCCGCCGGTCGGGCGATCGCTGCGGCCGAATCCGGCGCGACGGCCCATCTGCGCGCGCGCGGCGCCGAGCATCGCAGCCAGGTGGCCGAGGCGGGCGCCGGCGCGGTCGAGGTCCTCCGTGAGCAGGCCGGACAGACGGTCGAGTCCAGCCGCGAGCTCCAGGCCGCGGCCGCGGAGCAGCTCGTCGATGCACAGGTGGACGAGGAAACCGCTGCCGGGATCGGGGGTGAGATCCGCGAGCGGATCGCGGAAGCGCACGGCGAGGGCGCTTCCGCGGCCAGCAGCGCCGGCGACGCGGTGTCTGCCGCGCTCTCCGGCGCCTCCGCCGAGAGCGCGACCAACCTGGCGGCCGGCACCAGCTCCATCTCCTCCCGGCTGGATCAGGCGAGCGCGGACTTCGCCTCGCACGCGGACGGCGTCGCCGGCGCCGCATCCGGAGCCATGGGCTCGATGCGCGAGGCCGCCGCGAGCGCTGGCGACGAGGCCGTGGCGACCACCGCGAGCACGCTCGACGCCGCCGCTTCCACCGCTGCGTCCGGGTTCGGCCAGGCGGTCGGCGCGCTCGAGCAGAGCCTGAACCACGGCGCCTCCGAGGTCGACCGGCGCGCTGGCGAGGCGCTCGGCGGTGTGCGTGGCCGCATCGCCGAGGGCCAGCGGCGCGTCGACGAGCACGTCGGGGCGGGGCAACGCGAGCGCGGCGTCACCGTGCAGCGCAGCGTTCTGTCCGATGTCGGCGATTGGTTCGCGGAGCAGCTCGCGGACCTGTGGAATATGCTGAAGAGCCCGTCCTTTTGGGTCGGGCTCATCGTGACGCTGGTGCTGTTCCCGGTCATGGGTCCGGGCGCCCTGGTGGTCGGCGGCCTCGCGGGCGGGATCGTGGCCGGGATCGAGGAGAACATCGCCTCCGGTCGCCCGTGGTACGATCCGCACGCCATCATCCGCAACGCGGCCATCGGCACGTTCGCGGGCGCGGCCATGGCTCTCGGCGTGGGCGTGATCATCGGGCTGGGGCTGGAGGGCGCCGCCGCCGTAGCTGCCGCCATGGTTCTCTCCGCCGGGATCGGGATTGTCGCGAACATTGCCACGGGACAGCGCTGGGACCGCGGACTGCTGGCCAATCTCTTCCTCGCCTGGCTGTTTGCCCGCCTGTTCAAAGTGGGATCGCGTCCGCGTCCAAACGAGACGCCGGCCCCTGGTGGTCGCACGACCGCGCGCGTTCCCGGGCTGTACGAGGCCATCGATCCGGCGGTTCCACCGAAGGGCGGCTGGACGTTCACCGACGTGGTCCGTACCAGCGGCGACGTGACCAACGTGCGCACCACGGTCGTTGCGCCGGACGGCACCACCGGATCGATGGCGCGCTCATATAATGCAACCACGGGCGAGTTCTCGATGGACTATGCCTTCCTCGACAACATTCCGTCGGGGACCCGCTGGGTCCAAACCACACCCGAGATGGTGTCTGGGCGCGGAACACCCCTGGAAACCTACATGACCATGCGCCAGATGCGCATCCTGGAGGCGCAGCGGGGCGCGACGTTCGCGGGACCGCGCAGGGTGCACATGAGTACCATCATCAACAACCGCACGCTCCTGCAGATCGCCGCGCGCGAGGCCACTCTCAATCGACCGATGTCCCCCGCCGAGCTCGACGCGTTCATCCTGGAAACGCACTCGGTACAGTACGCGCAAAACTCAATCGTCCAGAGCGGCGGGAGGATTGCCAGCGCCCGGGTGAGTGGCGGCGCACGTGTCGCGGCCAGCGGGGAGTTCTCCGCGGCAGACCTTGCCGCCAATGGTATCCGCCCCGACCAGCAAGTGCTGTCGGGGTTCGACATCGATTTGAACGTGGTGTCGGCGAGCGAGCCGCCGCCCGCGGCCGGCCCGGTGCCTGTTCCGATTCCGCCTGGCCGCGACGCCGGCACCGACTAGAGGTGATCTCCGTGAACGTGATCGAATCCGTCGTCGTATTTCCAGGCACCGCCACCGTCACTCACGTGTCCTCCGCCGGCGTCGTTCCCATCCCCATCCGGAGCGCGGGGCGCTTCGACGAGCTGGCGCAAGCGCTTGGCCTTCGGCTGAGCGTCCCCGCGCTCGTGATCGAGCAGGGCACGCCCTCGCCCGGAGGCGGGACCCTCGTTATCTGCCCTCCCGACGTGATGCACGATCTAGAAGTGTCCGGTGCGAGAGGGCTGCCGTGGGTCGTGGTGGTGGACATGGACCGCGCCAAGGTCGTGCGTCGCGCCGAAGCCCTCGGCCTGGCTGCCACCGTCGAGGTCCAGGACTACGCCAATTGGGTGGACGGCCTCCCCCAGCCGCCCGCGATCTACGGGCGGAAGGAGCTCGCCGAGCGTATCGGCGCGGTCGCGTCCGAGCATCCGCTGCACGCCGGTCCGCGCTACGCCCGGATGACCCGGGCCGGCGGCGATCTGCCCATGCTGCTGGCGGACTATCTCGCCGCCTACGCCGAGGCGGGTCTGCCGGCGCCGTAGCCACGAGAGCGCGTGCGTTGCCTTCTATGGAACGTAGTGTCAGGATGGCTCCCTCCCGATCGCCGACCGTGCTGGTCTTCCACGGAGGCGTCCGCTTTCAGTCGGCAGGTGCGGCGTGGCTTCCCGGGTACAGAGGCAGCACGCTTTGACACCAGCTCCGTCGGCGATATCAACACGAGGACCCACCGCCGCGTTTCAGCTGGAGTCGTTTGTCGCGTGGGCAGGCGGCACGGCGCTGGCCACCTGGCCATCCGTGGCGGCCCTCTTCGCTCACTGGCGGAGGCGGTGACCGAGCCGGGCCCGGACCTGCATGGATGCGAGCATGCTCGCGACAAGGCTGCCCGCTCGGCGGCGTGCAGCCGTCGCGACCGAGCGCCGCTGCGCCCGACCGCGGCCAGGACAACCGTAGTGCCGAATGAGCTCTCGGTCCTCGCCCGAGTCGTCCAGTCCCCCGAGCGTGCGTGACGCCCCGCGGCGAGGCATAGGCCGGTATGCCTATGCCTCGCTGCGGCGGTTTCGGGTATGAGCTCGTTGCAGTCACCTGCATCGGGTGACGCGAGGACCGACGGCGATCTGGGAGCAGGGACGCGAGGGCGCTTGGAGACGTTTCGCAACCTCGGCGAGGCCGCTCCAGAGGTCGCCGCGTCCGCCGCCTCCGCGGCGCTCGCCTGCTCGGGCCAGGGAGCTATGACGACCGACGCACGGCCGCCGAGCCATCCCGATCCCTCGAGCTGAAGCTTCCAGGACGCGACCCGAACAGCGGATACCGTCCCGATATCCACCGCAAACGAAGGTGCTGACCCATGATGAACCGGCGAATGAATTCACCAAAGCAGATTCTGCTGTCAGGAGCGCTCGGCATCGCCCTCTTGGGCTGCGGCAGCGGCAGCGACGGGACGACCACCGGCGGCGGCGACGGCGGCGGCACCAGCGGCACGACGAGCTCGGGCGTCACCTCCGGCAGCGGCGGCAGCGCCGCGTCCGGGGACACGACGACGACCACGTCGTCCGCGGGCACGACGGGCTCGGCCGGCGGCACCGGCACCGGCGGGGGCGGCGCCGGGGACGCGGGCACCGGCGGCGCGGGCACCGGCGGCGCGGGCACCGGCGGCGCGGGCGCCGGGGGCAGCGGCGGCGGTACGGGCGGCGGCGGGAGCATCACCTGCCCGTCGCCCGCGCTGAGCGCTGGCGACTCGAACAAGACGGTGATGGTGGGCTCCCGTAGCCGCAGCTACGTCTTGCATGTCCCTGCCACGTACGACGGCAGCAAGCCGGTGCCGCTCGTCGTCGACTTCCACCCGCTCGGCGGCTCTGGCCCGTCGGAGCGGTCGGGCTCGCCGTATCCGGCGCAGACCGACCCGGAGGGGGTGATCATGGCCTTCCCGAGCGGGCTGTCCGGCCCCTCGGGCGGCGCCTGGAACGTGGGGCCCTGCTGCGTGGCCGACACCGACGACGTGGCGTTCGCCAGGGCCCTCGTGGCGCAGGTCCAGGAGACCGCCTGCATCGACCCCAAGCGCATCTACGCGGTCGGCTTCTCCATGGGTGGCGGGATGTCCCACTACCTCGCTTGCCACGCCGCCGACGTGTTCGCGGCCGTGGCGCCCGCCGCCTTCGATCTCCTGCAGGAGAACATCGGCGGCTGCGAGCCGTCGCGCCCCATCAGCGTGATCTCGTTCCGGGGCACGTCGGATTCCATCGTGCCCTACGCCGGTGGAGGCTCCTCGGTGGTGCGCGGCATGCCCGTCACGTTCCTCGGCGCGAAGTCGACCTTCCAGAAGTGGGCCGACATCAACGGCTGCACCGGCTCGCCGTCGGCCGAGAACGGGCAGGGCTGCTCGACCTACTCCAATTGCCAGGACGGCGTCGAGGTGACGCTCTGCACGAAGCAGGGAGGCGGCCACGAGCCCGGCAACGCCTCGGTCGGCTGGCCCGCGCTGAAGCGGCACGTCATGCCGTAGCCCACCCCGCCGCACGATGTCCCTCGGGACATCGTGCGGCCTCTGCAGCACCGGCTGGGAGATCGAGCAGAAGAGCTTCGAAGAAGATGACGGCGCGTCGCGCGACGCGTGACGCGTGACGCGCGAAGCTTTGGGTGTGCATCGATATTGAAATGATCTGTTGCTGATATATCCGTCGCACCATGAGAGCGCCGCCACAGAGCGAGCGAGCTCGCGTGTTGACCGCTGACACCCCGATCGGCCATACTGGCAGGCGATCCTTTGCCTTCCTGCGTCCTGCGCGGCCTCGTCGCTCAGGAACAGGGGTCGATCGGCTGTTCCATGAAGGTCAGCGGAACCACAATCCTGACGCGGAAGACCTTGGTGAGCCGGAGGTTCGGCTCGGAGGCGTGGCGCGGCTTCTTTCGTGAAGTGGCGGTGGCCAACCCCTGGTTCAAACGGCCGATCACCGCGAGCAGCTTCGTCCCGCTGCCCGAGTTCCTCGCGTTCCACGACGAGCTCGTCCGGCGGTTCTACGCGGATGGCAAGGACGCGCTCTTCGAGCTCGGGGCCGAATCGGCGCGCTGGGCGCTCGTCGACGGCCCGCTGCAGCGCTTCGTCCAGGATCCCGACATCTCGTCGCTGGTCGCGACCACCCAGAACATCTGGCACCGGTACTTCGCCGAGACGGACAGCCGCTCCGAGGCGACGCTGAGGGACTCCGGCATCGAATTTCGCGTGCGCGACCTCCCCGCATGGCATCCGTATTTCGAGTACTTCGTGGTCGGGTACACGAAGGAGATGCTGGAGATCTATTGCGCCAACCCGATCTGGACGCACCGCCTCACGGGCGGGAACGGCACGACGTACGGCTACCTGCTCGCCACCGATCCCGTGCCGTCCGCGCCGCCGAGCAGCGAGCGCGGCGCCCGGTGCGGTCGGCTCCTCCAGCCGCGAAAGGCGCTCACGGGGCGCGAGCTGGAGGTGCTGCGGCTCGTCGGGGCCGGCAAGACCAACCGCGAGATCGCCCTCGTCCTTTGCATCTCGGAGAAGACCGTGCAGCACCACGTCGCCCACGCCTACGACAAGCTCGGCATCTACAGCCGCGCCGGCGCGACGCTGTGGCTGGCCGAGCGGGGCCTCCTGGGCTGACCGGTCCCGACGGGCTCCGGTTCGTGCCCAGCGCCGGCACCCCCGGCCAAGACCTGTTCGTCAGGCCAGCCTCCCGCGCGCGCCTGGCCGGGAGAGCGCATACGCGATCCCGCCCTGGAGCGTGCCCCGCGTGACGATGTTCCGCAGATCGACGCCGAGGCCGACCATGGTCTGGGCGACATCCGCGCGGATCCCGGTGAGCACCACCTCGGCGCCGAGCAGCCGCGCCCCTTGCGCCACGCGGATGAGCGCGTCGGCCACCTTCGTGTCGACGACCTTCACGCCCGTGATGTCGACGATCGCGACCGTCGCGCCCGAGGACGAGAGCCCCTGCAGCAGGGTGTCCATCGCCTGCTGCGCGCGCAGCGTGTCGAGCACGCCGATGAGCGGCATCACCACCACGTGGTCGGTGATCGGGATGAGCGGCGTCGACAGCTCGGCGATCGCCGTGGCCTGCAGGCGGATGAGCTCCTGCTGCTGCTCGGAGCGCATCCGCTCCGCCTCCTTGCGCGCCGTGATGTCGGTGTTGATCTCCATGATCAGCGCCTCTGCGTCGCCCGGGTCGGCCTGCACCACCCACCGGCTCTCGACGGCGATGGTCCCGCCGTCGCGCCGGGTGTGCTCGAGCTCCCCCTGCCAATGGCCCTCCGTACGCAGCGCCCTTTCGATCGCGGGGAGCGCCGCGGGGAAGCGCGTGCCCAGGAGCTCATGGGATCGCGCCCCGACCGCCTCGGCGGCGGCGTAGCCGTACATCCGCTCTGCCCCCTGGTTCCAGTAGGCGATCGTGCCGTCGAGCGCCCGCAGGAGGATCGCGTCGTGCGCGAGATCGAGCAGCTGCGCTTGCCGCTTGAGCAGGGCAGTCTGCCGGTCGCGCTCCTCCTCGGCCGCCTTGCGCGCGGTGATGTCGTTGTTGATCTCGAACACCGTCTCGGGCGCGCCGCTCGGGCCCCGCCGGAGCACCCACCTGCTCGAGACGACGACGACCCCGCGAGGCGTCGTGTGCTTGAGGTCTCCCTCCCAGCGGCCCGCCTCCAGCAACGAGCGCTCGATCGCGGGGAGCGGCGAGGGGAAGGCGGTGCGCAGGAGCTCATGGGAGGCGCGCCCCACGGCGTCCTCGCGGCGGATGTCGTACATCCGCTCTGCGCCCCTGTTCCAGTACGTGATCACACCGTCGAGGCGCCGGACGAGGATGGCGTCGTGCGCGATATCGAGCAGCTCCATCTGCTCTCTGAGCGCCCCGATCTCCCTCTCTCGCTCGATCTCACGCGCGGACGCGGCGTGAAGCAGCCGCTCCAGCTCGACCGTGCGACGCTGGAACACGTCGAGCTCGGCCGCTGCTGTGCCGCTCGGTGCGCTGCTGTTCGACATGGTCGCTTGTCCCCCCTCTCGCCCCCAAGGATCCCCACCGCCAGCGCCGAGCTGGAGCGTGCCATGGCCGCGAGAAGCTAGTCCGCGTCCGACTCGCCTGTCAAGATGCGGTGTCATCGTAATCCGCTGGAGGACCGGTGATCGCCGCGGCGCGCCCAGGTTGGTTCCGTCGGGGGCCGGTGGCTTGCGGCCAGACTCCGCGGTTGGAGCGCACGCGATCGAGCCATGCTCCGGCGCCGTGCACGCCGGTGGGCCCACGGCCCGCACCGGAGGAGGGAGGGCGATCGCCCCTGCACCCGCCGGCCATAACGATGCCTGCGATCGTACCATTACGTATTTTTGCGCGAGCGGAACGGTATGCAGAAAACCGTTCCGCTCGACCCGGCCATGAATCTGGAAATTCGAGCTCGTCGATTTCACCGGAGCCCGGACTTCCCGGCCGCTCGGCGCGCCGCCGCGGCGGATGGATCCCCACCGTCCCGCGCGCGCTCTGTCCCGAATACGACCCCATGCCGCCGCGCGAGCAAGGTTCGGACGTCATGCGCTGGAATCGACCCGGAAGGTGGGGAAGGGGACCAACGCAGGGCGCGCCGGCAGCTGGCTTGGTGTATCCGCCCACAAGAGCATGAGTCGAGGCCGTGATCTCGAGCGCGGATACGCGCCGTCCGATCGCCGGCGGCCGCGATGGTTCAAATACGAACTGGCGTCGCGGTGTCCCTACTGCATACTGCGCAGCGTCCGCTTCGCGCCACGTCGCGATGCGGCCGACAGCGCGGCTCATGAGCTTGAGGTCCGCTTGGCGCCGGTTTCTTCTGGCCAGAAGCCGACCAGCGGCCGTGATGCCTGACGAACGTACGACAGATCAACAAGCACGGTGTGCGTGAAGGTGCGTGCGCGTCGAGCGTCTCGACGCGGCGTAGGCGGGTCCACGCGCGCCGATGCTGCCGACCCCTACCAGCAACAGGGAGGTCATCCGCGATGAACGAATTGGGTACTATGCCGCTCTCTCTGGAGCAAGAATGCGCCTTGCGGCTCGAACGGGGCCGCGGCGCCGCGCCGGGCCCGGTGAAACGGGGCGCGGCGTGGCTGGACGGCGCGCTGGACGTGCCCAGGCTGGTCCGCGCCATCGAGGGGCTCGCGGCGCGCCAGGCGATCCTGAGGACGTCCTTCGCAGAGCGCGATGGACAGCCGGTGCAGGTCGTCTCGCCGCGCGCGGAGATCGCCTTTCGCGCGGTGGATCTCGGCGTCGAGGGGCAGCCGGCGTCGGATGCGTCGGCGCTCGCGATCGCCCGCCGGGAGACCTCGCTGCCGCTCGATCTGGAGCGCGGTCCCCTCTGGCGCGTGAGCCTCATCCGCGTCCATGCGCAGCGCCACCTCCTCGCGCTCTCCATGCACCCGATCCTCTCGGACGGTGAGCCGAGCGCGGCGCTGGTTTTCTCGGAGCTGTTCGACGGCTATCATGGGACCGAGCGGCCGGCGCCGCCGATGGGTTATCAGGACTACGCGCGGCGACAGCGGGAGCACAGGACCGCGGCGCTGCTCGACGCGCAGTTCGCGCACGTCCGCCGCGAGCTCGCGGGGGCGCCGGAAGCGCTGGAGATCCGGACGGATCGGCCGCGGCCCGCGGCGCGGACCTTCGCCGGAGGCTCGGCGGCGCGCGCGCTCGATCCGGAGCTCGCGCGCGCGCTCCGCGCCCTGGCGCGGGAGGAGGGCGTGCCGCTGTCCGCGGTGCTGCTCGCGGGAATGCACGCCGTCCTGCACCGGTATACAGGCCAGGACGACGTCCTCATCGGCGTGGCCCTGTCCGGGCGAGACGAGGAGACCCAGGGTCTCATCGGTCCGTTCGGCAACCTCGTGGTCGTGCGGGGCAGGCTGGGCGCGGATCCGAGCTTTCGAGCGCTCCTGCGCCAGGTGCGCCGATCCCTGGAGGAGGCGAAGGAGAACGGCGATCTCCCCTTCGCATCCCTGGTCGAGCGGCTGGCGCTGCCGCGCGATCCGAGCCGGCCCCCGCTCGTCCAGGCCACCTTCTCCAGCGCGCGCGGCGCGATCGCGCCGAGGAGAGGCGCTCTGCTCACGCTGACGCCGGCGGCGATGGAGGCGACCGAGGTGGCGTTCGAGCTCGCCGTCCGCGTCGAGGAGACGGACGCGAGCGTGGTCGCACGCATCGATTATAACCGCGACCTCTTCGAGCACGCGACGGTGGAGCGGCTGCTCGGGCACTGGGCGGCGCTGCTGGGCGGCGCCGCGAGCGACCCCGCGCAGGCCGTCTCGGCGCTGCCGATCCTGACCGAGGAGGAGCGGCGCACGCTCCTGTTCGGGTGGAATGGCGGCGGGGTGTTCGATCCGCCGCGCGATCGGCTGCACGAGCGGGTCGAGGCGCACGCCCGGCGCGCCCCGTCCGCCGTGGCGGTGGCCTTCGAGGGGCGCCGCCTCACCTATGCCGAGCTGGATCGGCGGAGCAACCAGATCGCCCACCTCCTCCGGGCGAGCGGCGCGGGGCCCGACGTCCCGATTGGCGTCTGCCTGGAACGCTCGCTCGAGATGATCGTCGCGCTGCTCGGCGTCCTCAAGTCCGGCGCCGCCTATGTCCCGCTCGACCCGTCGTATCCCGAGGAGCGGCTCGCCTTCTTGCTGGAGGATACCCGCGTCCCCGTGATCCTCACCGAGGAGCGCTTCGCCTCCCGGCTGAGGAGCGGGAGCGCCGACGTCGTGTGCCTCGACGCGGATCGGGCCGTGATCGAGCGACAGCCCGAGGGCGAGGTGGCGCCCGTGCCGGGCGAGGGCCCGGAGAACCTCGCGTACATCATCTATACCTCGGGGTCGACCGGGAAGCCCAAGGGGGTGATGGTCACCCACGCCAACGTGGTTCGCCTCTTCGACCGCACCGCCGGCGAGATCGGTTATGGCGATCGCGACGTCTGGACCCTATTCCATTCCTATGCCTTCGATTTCTCCGTCCTGGAGATCTGGGGCGCGCTCTGCCACGGCGGGCGGCTGGTGGTGGTGCCGTTCCTCACGAGCCGCACGCCGGACGCGTTCTACAGGCTCCTCGGCGACGAGGGGGTGACCGTCGTCTGCCAGACGCCCTCGGCGCTCCGCCAGCTCATCCACGCCGACGCCGCGGCCGAGCCGTCGCTGCGCGACCGCCTGCAGCTGCGCCTCGTGATCTGCGGCGGCGAGGCGCTCGACGTGGCCGCGCTCAAGCCGTGGTGGGACCGCCGCGGGGACGAGCGGCCCGCGATCCTCAACATCTATGGGCCCACCGAGACGACCGTGTTCGCCACCCGCCGCCCGATGGGCATCCCGGACCTCGAGCGGCCGTGGTCGAGCTCGATCGGCCGCGCGTGCCGCGATGTCCAGGTGCTGCTGCTCGATCGCCACCGCGCGCCGGTCCCCGTCGGCGTCGCCGGCGAGATCTACATCGGCGGCCCCGGCGTGGCCCGCGGCTACCTGAACCGCCCCGAGCTCACGCGGGAGCGCTTCGTCGAGGACCCCTTCCGCGCCGGGCCGGGCGCGCGGCTGTACCGGACAGGCGATCTCGCGCGGTACCTCCCGTCGGGCGAGATCGAGTTTCTCGGCCGGATCGACGATCAGGTGAAGATCCACGGCCACCGCATCGAGCTCGGCGAGATCGCGGCGGCGCTGGGCCAGCACCCCGGCGTGCGCGAGGTCGCGGTCGTGGCGCGCGAGGACGCGCCGGGCGACCGGCGGCTCGTGGCGTATGTCGTCGCGCGCGGCGAGGTCGCCGAGGGCGCCGCCGCCGGGGACGAGCACGCGCTCATCCCCGCGCTGCGCGCCCTCGCGCAGCGCCATTTGCCGAGCTACATGGTCCCGTCCGCCTTCGTGTCGCTCGACGCGCTCCCCACCTCGCCGAACGGCAAGGTCGACCGCAGGGCGCTCCCTGCGCCCGGAGGCGCCCGGACGGGGCTCGGGACCGCCTTCGTGGCGCCGCGCTCCGAGCTGGAGGAGGCGCTCGCCGGCCTCTGGAAGGAGCTCCTGCGCGTCGAGCGCGTGGGCGTCCACGACAGCTTCTTCGAGCTGGGCGGCAGCTCGCTGCACGCCGTCCAGCTGTTCTCGCGCCTCCGCGGCGGCTTCGGGCTCGACATCGGGTTCCAGGAGCTCTTCGCGCACCCGACCGTCGCCGGGCTCGCCGCGCTGGCGAAGGGGGGCGGCCGCGCGGCCCCCCGGGCGGAGCATGCCATTCCAAGGGGCGCCCGGACGGGGCCAGTCCCCCTCTCGTTCGCCCAGGAGCGCATGTGGTTCCTCCACCGGCTCGCGCCGGAGAGCAGGGCCTACAACTGCCTTTGTCCCTTCCGCCTCACCGGGGAGCTCCACGCCCCGGCCCTCGACCGGAGCCTCCGTGAGCTCCTCCGCCGCCACGAGATCCTGCGCACGGTCTATACCGAGATCGACGGCCTGCCCGTCCAGATCGTCGCCGAGGACGCCGCGTTCCGGCTCGAGGTCGCGGACCTCCAGCACCTCTCCGAGGGGGAGCGCGAGGCCCAGGCGGCGCGGCTCCTCGACGCGGAAGCCCAGCGGATCTTCGATCTGAAGCGCGGGCCCGTCTTCCGGGCGGGGCTGCTGCGGCTCGGGCCGCGGGATCACGTCCTCTGGCTGCACATCCACCACATCGCGGTCGACGGCTGGTCGCTCGAGGTGGCCTACCGCGAGCTCGCGGCGCTCTACGACGCCTTCTGCCGGGACGCTCCCCCTCCGCTGCCGGAGGCGCCGCTCCAGTACGCCGATTTCGCCGCGTGGCAGCGAGAGCAGCTGACGGAAGAGAGCCTGTTGGAGCTGGTCGCCGGCTGGAAGCAGCGGCTCCTCGGCGCGCCGCCGTTGCTCGAGCTGCCGAGCGATCGCGTCCGGCCGCCGGTCCAGACGTTCCGCGGCGCGACGATCCCGTTCCAGCTCGACCCGGAGGTCGCGAGGGCCATCCGGGACCTCGGCGCGCGAGAGGGCGTGACCGTGAACATGGTCCTCCTGGCCGCGTTCGCCGTCCTGCTCCACCGCGTCACGCAGCGCGACGACCTCCTCGTCGGGCTGCCGAGCGCGGGCCGCGATCACGCCGAGCTCGAGGCGGCGATCGGCTTCTTCGTCAACGTGGTCCCCATCCGGATCGACGTCTCCGGCGAGCCGTCGTTCGAGCAGCTGCTCCGCCGGGTGAGGGCGGTGTGCCTGGACGCGTACGCGCACGACAGGCTCCCGTTCGAGCGGCTCGTCCAGGAGCTCCAGCCGGAGCGCGACCCGAGCACCAGCCCGCTCGTGCAGATCGTGTTCGCGCCGCAGCCGCCCGCGGAGCGCGAGCTCCGCCTCGCCGGGGTCGAGGCGCGCGCCATCGACACGGACACGAAGAAGACGATCTTCGATGTCTCGCTCTATGCCTGGGAGACCGCCGCCGGCGTCGCCGGGATGCTGGAGTACAGCACCGATCTGTTCGAGCGGTCGACGATGGAGCGGACGCTCACGCACCTCTTCACGCTGCTCGCCGCCGCGACCTCGGATCCCGCGCGGTCCGTCGCGACGATGCCGCTGCTCCCGGAGCGCGAGCGGCGCCGGCTGCTCGTCGCGTGGAACGACACCGGCGCCGATTTCCCGCGCGATCGGGGCGTCCTGGCGCTGTTCGAGGAGCAGGTCGCGCGCGCGCCGCACGCCGCCGCGGTCGTGTCCGAGGGCGGTTCGCTCACCTATGGAGAGCTCGATCGCCGGGCGAACCAGCTCGCGCGCCGCCTGCTCGAGCTGGGCGTCGCGACCGACGCCCTGGTCGCGATCTGCGCGGAGCGCTCGCCGGAGCTGGTGGTCGGGATCGTCGGGGCCCTCAAGGCGGGCGCGGCGTACCTCCCCGTGGACGCCGCGATCGCGGGCGAGCGGCTCGCGTTCATCCTCGAGGACTCCCGGGCGCCGGTGCTCCTCACGCAGGCGCACCTCGCCGATCGCCTCCCGCCGTTCGCGGGCGCGGTGATCCGCCTCGACGCGGACGCGCCGGCCCTGGCCGCGCGGGACGGCGCGCGCCCGCCGGCGTGCGCGGGCCCCCGGGACCTGGCGTATGCCATCTACACCTCGGGCTCGACCGGCCGCCCGAAGGGCGTGCTCGTGGAGCACCGGAGCCTCATGAACCTGGTGGCGTGGCACGTGCGGCGCTTCGCCGTGTCCCGCGAGGATCGCGCGACCCTCGTCGCGAGCCCGGGCTTCGACGCGTCGGTCTGGGAGCTCTGGCCTTACCTGTGCTCGGGAGCGTGCCTGTTCATCCCCGGGGAGCCGCTCCGCCGCTCCCCGGACGAGCTCAAGGCGTGGCTCCTCGCGCGCGGGATCACCGTCTCCTTCTTGCCGACGCCGATGGCGGAGGAGCTCCTGCGCCTCGACTGGCCTGCTTCCGCCGCGCTCCGGTACCTGCTCACGGGAGGAGACAAGCTCCGCGTCTGGCCCGGCGCGCGGCTCCCCTTCGACGTCGTGAACAACTACGGTCCGACCGAGGGGACCGTCGTCGCCACCTCGTGCGTCGTGCCGAGGGCGCGGCCGGACGGCGGGGCCGCGGCGGCCGACCCCTCGATCGGCCGCCCGATCGACAACATGCGGGCCTACCTCCTCGATCCGCGCGGGGAGCTCGTCCCGGTGGGCGTCCCCGGCGAGCTGTACCTCGGGGGCGCCGGCATCGCCCGCGGGTACCTGAACCGGCCCGAGCTCGACGCGGCGCGGTTCCTCCCCGATCGGTTCTCGGACGAGCCGGGCGCGCGCATGTACCGCACCGGCGATCGCGCCAGGTGGCTCCCCGACGGGAACATCGAGTTCCTGGGGCGGGTCGACAACCAGGTGAAGATCCGCGGCTATCGCATCGAGCTCGGCGAGATCGAGGCCGTGCTGCGCGAGCACCCCGCCGTGGAAGAGGCCGTCGTGGTGGCGCGCGAGGAGCCGACGGGCAACAAGCGGCTCGTCGCGTACGTCATCCCGCGCCTCGACGACGGCGGCGCCGCGGATCAGGCCCCGGCGCTCCAGGCGGAGCACGTCTCGGCGTGGCAGGCGCTGTACGACGGCACCTACGGGCAGGGCGGCGCCGGCGTGGATCCGGCCTTCAACATCACGGGCTGGAACAGCAGCTATACCGGAGAGCCCATCGACGCCGGCGCGATGCGCGCGTGGCGGGACCACACGGTCGAGCGGATCCTCTCGTTCCAGCCGCGGCGGGCGTGGGAGATCGGCTGTGGGACGGGGCTTTTGCTGTTGCAGCTGGCCCCGCAGTGCGCCGCCTACCTCGGCACGGATTTCTCGGAGAAGGCGATATCGCTCCTCCGCCCCGAGCTCGCGCGCGGCACGCTCGCGCACGTGTCGCTGCAGCGCCGGGAGGCGAACGACCTCCGCGGCATCGCGCCGGGCAGCTTCGACGTGGTGATCTTGAACTCGATCGTCCAGTACTTCCCCAGCGCCGATTACCTGCGCTCGGTGATCGAGGGCGCCGTGCGCGCGACCGCGCCCGGGGGCGTCGTGTTCCTGGGCGACATCCGGAGCCTGCCGCTTCTGGAGGCGTTTCACACCTCGGTGCAGCTCCACCGCGCGCCCGCGGGCGCCACCGCGGCCGAGCTGCGGGCCCGGGTGGAGCGGGCGGCCTCTGGCGAGGAGGAGCTCGTCCTCGCGCCCGAGCTCTTTCACGCGCTGCGCGACCGGATCCCGGGCGTCGAGCACGTCGAGACCTGGCTCAAGCGAGGCCCCGGCGCCGACGAGATGACGCGCTTCCGCTACGACGTCGTCCTGCACGTCGGCGCGGCGCCCGAGCCGGCCGCGGTCGGCCGATCGCTCGACTGGGCCGCCGCGGAGGGCCTCGCCGGCGTCGAGCGGGCGCTGCGCGAGGCGGGCTCCCTCGGGCTCGAGGTCCTGGGGATCCCGAACGCGCGCGTGCACGCCGACGTGATCGCGGCGCGCCGGCTGCGGGAGGCGGGCGGCGACGAGCCGGCCGGCGCCGCCGCGGGCGCCCGGGGGGCCGCGGCCGCCGGGGCGGCGGCGGTCGCGGTCGATCCGGAGGCGCTGTGGGCGCTCGCCGCGCGCCTCGGCCGT
Source organism: Sorangium cellulosum So0157-2 (assembly GCF_000418325.1). Classification (GTDB taxonomy): domain Bacteria; phylum Myxococcota_A; class Polyangia; order Polyangiales; family Polyangiaceae; genus Sorangium; species Sorangium cellulosum_D. The sequence continues at coordinate 6,976,099 of NC_021658.1, read as the reverse complement.
TCGGTCCGGATCACCGGGGCGAGCACCGCGGGCCCGGGGTGCATGGACGCGCTCTTCGAGCCCGCCGAGGGCGCGCCGCGGCCGCGGGCGTGGATGCAGTCGCGGCCGGACGCGGCCTTGCCGGCGCGGTCGCTCGCGAACAGCCCGCTCCGGCGGCCGAAGACGCGCGCGATGCCCCGAGGCCTGCGCGAGCTCGCCGCGGCGAAGCTCCCCGACTACATGGTTCCGGCCGCGTTCGTGAAGCTCGACGCGCTGCCGCTCACCGCCAACGGGAAGATCGACATGGCGGCCCTCCCGGCCGACGACCGCGCGAAGCCCGCGCCGCGGGCGGAGGCGCCGGCGCCCGCCTCGAACATCGAGGTGGTCCTCGGCGAGATCTGGCGCGAGGTGCTCGGCCTCGACGAGGTCGGCCTCGACGATCCGTTCTTCGATCTCGGCGGCCACTCGCTGCTCCTCGCCCGGGTCCGCGCGGGCATCCGGGCGCGGCTCGGCGAGGACGTGCCGATCATGGACCTGTTCCAGTTCCCGACGATCCGCAGCCTCGCCGTCCACCTGAAGCGGGGCCCCCGGGCGGCGGCCCCGGGCGACGGCGCCGCCGGGAGTCGCGCGCCCGGCGCCGCGGCGCCCGCGGCCGAGGCCCCGGCGCGGGGGGCGCTGCCCGAGAACGCCATCGCCATCATCGGGATGGCGGGGCGCTTCCCGAAGGCGCGCAGCGTCGGCGCGCTGTGGTCGATGCTCAAGGACGGGAACGAGGGGATCTCCTTCTATTCGTCCGAGGAGCTGCGGGCGCTCGGCGTCGACTCGGAGCTTGTTCGAACACCCGGGTTCATCCCGGCGGCCGGCCTGCTCGATGACGTCATGTGCTTCGACGCGGCGTTCTTCGGGTACAGCCCGAGGGAGGCCGCGCTCATGGACCCGCAGCAGCGGGTGTTCCTCGAGTGCGCCTGGGAAGCGATGGAGAGCGCCGGGTACAACCCGCTCGCCATCTCGAAGCCGATCGGCGTGTTCGCCGGGAGCGACGCCCCGAGCTACTGGATCGAGCGCGTCGGGCCGCCGCCGGCCGCGCCGAACTCGGAGCACGCCCGGATCTACACCGGGAACGTGACCGACTCGCTGACCACGCGCGTGGCCTACAAGCTGGGGCTCCGGGGGCCCGCGGTCAGCGTCATGACGGCGTGCTCGACGTCGCTCGTCGCGGTGCACCTCGGCTGCCAGAGCCTGCTCACCGGGGAGAGCGACATGGTGCTCGCGGGGGGCGTCGGCGTCCTCTCGCCGAAGCGGATCGGCTATCTCCACGAGGAGGGCGCGGTCACCTCGCCCGACGGTCATTGCCGGCCCTTCGACGCCGAGGCGAGCGGCATCGTGGCCAGCAACGGCGTCGCCCTCGTCGTCCTCAAGCGGCTGAAGGACGCCCTCGACGACGGTGACACGATCCACGCCGTGATCCGCGGCTCGGCCGTCACCAACGACGGCGCGCTCAAGGTGGGGTACACCGCGCCGAGCCTGGAGGGGCAGCTCGAGACGCTCGCCCGGGCCCACGCCGCTGCCGGCGTGAGCCCGGAGAGCATCGCGTACGTGGAGGCGCACGGCGCGGGCACGCGGCTCGGCGACTCGATCGAGGTGGCCGCGCTGTCGCGCGCGTTCCGGAAGGCGACCGACAGGGTCGGGTTCTGCGCGCTCGGCTCGGTGAAGAGCAACCTCGGCCACCTCCGCGCGGCCGCCGGGGTGACCGGCCTCATCAAGGCGGCGCTCGCGCTGGAGCACGAGCTCATCCCCCCGACGCTCCATTTCCGTCGCCCCGGCCCCGAGATCGACCTCGCGCGCAGCCCGTTCTTCGTCAACGCCGCGCCGATCGCCTGGAAGCGCGGCGGGGCCCCGCGCCGCGCCGGGGTGAGCGCCTTCGGCATCGGCGGCACGAACGCGCACGCCGTGCTCGAGGAGGCGCCGGCGCCGGCGCCGTCCGGCCCGTCGCGGCGCCGTCAGCTGCTCGTCGTCTCGGCGAAGACGCCCGCCGCCCTGGAGAGGAGCACCGATCGCCTGGCCGAGCACCTGCGGCGCGCGCCGGAGGGCTCGCTCGCCGACGTCGCCTTCACCCTGCAGCGGGGCCGGGCGCCCTTCGCGCACCGCCGCGCGGTGGTGTGCGCGGATCCGGCCTCCGCGGCGGCCTCCCTCGGCCGGCGCGACCCGGACCGCGTCGTCACGGAGGTCGCCGGCAGGCGGCCGCCGGAGGTCGTCTTCCTGTTCCCCGGCGCGGGCGCGGAGCGCGTCGGCATGGGGCGCGAGCTCTACCTGCACGAGCGCGCCTACCGCGAGGGCATCGACCGGTGCGCCGACCTCTTCCGCCGCGAGCTGTCGGTCGACCTCCGCGGCCGGCTCTTCCCCGAGGCGCCGGGGCGCGCTTCCGGCGACGGGGAGCTCGGCGCGCCGCGCCTCCGCGCGGCCGCGCTCTTCTCGACCGAGGTCGCCCTCGCGCAGCTCCTGATGTCGTGGGGGATCCGGCCCGCAGCGCTGTTCGGCCACGGCGTGGGCGAGGTCGCCGCCGCGTGCGTCGCCGGCGTGATCTCGCTGGACGATGCGGTCGCGCTGGCCGCGCTGCTCGGGCGCGCGGAGGAGGAGGCCGCGGGGCCGCTCCTCGCGCGCATCGCCCGGCGGGCCGCCTCGATGGCGAGGCGGGCGCCGAGCATCCCCCTCGTCGGGAGCCTCGCCGGCGACTGGGTGACGGAGGCTGACGTCGACGATCCGTCGACCTGGGCCCGCCTCCTCGCGGGCTCGGCGCGCGCGGACGAGCGCATCGCCGCGCAGCTCGCCTCGGCCGATCGCGCCCTCGTCGAGGTCGGGCCCGGCGCCTCGCTGGCCGCCCTGGCGGCGCGCCACCCGGGCGCCGGGCGACCGGTCGCGACCACCCTTGCGGGCCCGGGCGACGGCGACGGCGATCTCGAGGTGTTGCTCGGCGCGGTGGGCCGGCTCTGGTGCGCCGGCGTCGACGTCGACTGGGCCGCGTTCTCCCGGGACGAGCGCCGGCGGCGCGTGCCGCTCCCCACGTATCCGTTCGAGCGCGTCCCCCACGCGCTCGACACCCCCTGCACCGTGGGCCCGGCGACGGTGCGGTCCGTGTCGCCGAAGATCTGGAGTCCGCCGGAGTCGTCCGGCCCTCCCTCGGGCTCGCCGGCGAGCGCGCGGCTCGCGGAGGCGCTGCCTCCGGACTCGCCTGCGCCCGTGAGCGCGGCGCTGACGCAGCGGAGCGGGAGCGCCGCGCTCCTCCCCGACGGGCGCGGGACCGGACAGCTCCTCGTCACGCTGCAGGCGGGGGCGCCGGACGCGGCGCCGCTGTTCCTGATCCCGCCGCTCGGCGGCACGGTGCACGCCTATCGCCCCCTGGTGCAGCGCCTGAGCGGCGAGCTGCCCGTCCACGGGCTTCAGCCCACCGGCGCCGCGCCGGGCTTCGCGTCGATTCCTGGAATCGCGGCCCGGTGCGTGGACGAGATCCTGCGCGTCCGGCCCGAGGGGCCGGTTCTCCTGGGAGGGCATTCGGCCGGCGGCGTCGTCGCGTACGAGGTGGCGCAGCAGCTGCTCGCGCGAGGGCGCAAGGTGCCTTTGCTGGTGCTCCTGGACACGGGCTTCGACCCGCGCGCGCGGGAGCGCTCTCCGGCGAGCGGCCTCGCCCACGAGCTGGCGAAGCTCGAGGCGGTCGCGTCGCGGCGATACCGCGGCTTCGTGGCGGCCATGGAGGACGACGCGCGGCTCCGCGCCGAGGTCGCGAGCACGTGGCAGGCGCTCGCGAGCTACGAGCCGCAGCCGACGGACGCCAGCGTCCTGTTCCTGCGCGCGCGGGAGCAGGTCAGCCCCGAGGACGCGGTGGCGGTCAACGCCTGGATGGATCTGTCGCGGGCGGCGTTCGCCCTCCAGGTGGTGCCCGGCAACCATTTCACGATGATGGAGCCGCCCCACGTCGCGCACGTCGCCCGCGCGATCCAGCAGCACCTCGCGGCGGCGGTGAGGCCAGCGCTCGCCGACGGGCTGGAGGGGCGGGCGCTCCGGAGGTCGAGGGCCCGGTCGCTCGGCGCGGAGAGCGGGCCTGAGAGCGGGCCGCCGTCGCATTGAGGCCATTGTCGAGACACGGGGAGTCGGCGTCCGGCGATCTCGCCGGTCAGCCGAAGGAGAGCGAGATCGAGACGGGACGAGCCTCTCATCGTCCGGAGCAGCCTCGGTCTTGAAAAGAAGACGCCAATCCGGCCCTCCTGGAGAGCGCTGCCGCTAGCTCACGCGGCGGACTCCGAGGAGCGCTTCAGGCCGGTCAGCACCTTGTAGCGGGCGGCGATCGCCTCCAGCTCGCCGGGGGCGAAGACGTCCTCGATGCGGTCGAAGCCGTCCGGCGCGCGGTCCTGGGCGATCTGCATGCACTGCTCCGGGCCGTTGCCGCGATTGGCCGCGACGATGGCGGCGGTGGCGGGCAGGCGCGCGGCCTCGTAGGCCGCCAGCGCCTCCACCGGATCGGCGTGGGCGGCGAGCGCGCGGACCAGCGCGCGGGCGTCCAGGATGGCCTGGCTCGCCCCGTTGGAGCCGATCGGATACATGGGATGGGCGGCGTCGCCCAGCAGCGTCATGCGCCCATGGCTCCAGCGCGGCAGCGGATCGCGGTCGACCAGCGGGAACTCGTAGATCGCCTCGGCGTCCCGGATCAGGCCGGGCACATCCAGCCAGTCGAAGCGCCACGCCTCGAACCTGGGCAGGAAGTCGGCGGGGTCGCCGCGCCGATTCCAGTCCTCCCGTCGCAGGCTCTCGGCGACGGCGAGCTCGGCGATCCAGTTGATCCTCTGGCGGCCGTCCGGCCCCGGCGGGGAGATGGGATAGGCGACGAACTTCTGGTCCTGATGCCCGGCCATGATCATGCTGGCGCCGGTGAGGAAGGGCGCCGCCAGCGTGGTCCCCCGCCACAGGATGTGACCGCCGTAGACCGGCGGCCCCTCGTCCGGATAGAGGCGGGCGCGCGCCGCCGAGTGGATGCCGTCGGCGCAGATCAGGAGATCGGCGGCGACCTTCCGGGCCACGCCCTCGCGGTCGAGGAAGCGCGCCACGACGCGGCCGCCGTCCTCCTCGTGGTCCGTGAGGCGCCGGTCGCAGATCACCCGGTCCGGGCCCAGCCGCTCGACGGCGGCGTCGAACAGCACGCCCTGCAGGGCGCCGCGGTGCAGGGAGATCTGCGGCGCGGCGTGGCCGGCGAAGCGGCCGCGCGGCTCGCCCCAGATGCGCTGGCCGAAGCGGTTGTAATAGACCAGCTCGCGGGTCGCGACCCCCTGGGCCAGGAGGGCCTCGACCAGGCCGAGCTCGTCCAGCACCTCGCCGGCGTGGGGCAGGAGGTTGATGCCGACCCCGAGCGGCAGGAGGGTCGGCGCGGCCTCGAACACCGTCACCTCGTGGCCCGAGGCGTGGAGCGAAAGAGCCGCGGCCAGGCCGCCGATCCCGGCGCCCACGACGATCACCTGCATGAGATCCTCCCCAGACATGCGGCTCGGCGCCGCCGCTCGTTCAAGCCGCCGCCCTCTCCTCAATCGCCGGCATAGCGGCCGCGGATGGTCATCAACGCCACCGCCATCCCGGCCGACAGCACCACCGGCACCATGGCCATGGCCACGCCGGCGGGGCCCCAGCCCTGTCCCAGCAGGTGGCCCGCCACGAGCGGCCCGCCGATGGAACCCAGCCGGCCGGCGGCGATGGAGGCGCCCGTGGCCAGCCCGCGCGCCGGCGCCGGGTAATAGAGCGGGATGACTCCATAGAGCGAATACTGCGCGCCCAGCAGGAAGAAGCCGGACAGGCCGGCCAGCACCACCACGGGCAGCAGGGTGTCGGCCATCGCCAGCCCGAACAGCGACAGGCCCAGGGCGGGATAGGCCGCGATGATGGGAATTCGCGGCCCGAGCCGGTCCACCAGCACGCCGATGGCCCAGCAGCCGACGACGCTGCCGACATTGAAGCCGAAGGCGGCGCCAGCGCCCCCCGACCCGCCCAGGCCCTTGGCCGCCACCAGCGACGGCAGCCAGTTCAGCAGCAGATACAGCACCAGCAGCGTCATGCCGAAGGTGAACCAGGCCAGCAGCGTGACCAGCAGCCGGCCATCGCCGAACAGCGCCTGCGCGCTACCGGGCCGCTGCGCGCCGCCGGCCGCTGCCGCGCGGATGTCGGGCATCAGCCACGCCATGACCGGCAGCAGCAGCAGCGGCAGCACGCCCCCGGCCAGGAAGATGCTGTGCCAGCCGAACCGACCCATGAGCCCCGCCGCGAACAGCGCCGCCAGCGCGCCGCCGACCGGCATGCCGCTGAACATCAGGGTGGTGGTGCGGGTCCGCCGGTCGGGCGGGGCGATCTCCAGGGCGACGGCCACCAGGCTGGGCATCGCCGCCCCCATGCCGGCCCCGGCGAAGAGCCGGAAGAGGCCCAGCGACAGCGGTCCGCCCGCCACCAGGGTGGCCAGCGTGAACAGGCCGAAGACGGCGACGGCCGTCATCAGCAGCGGCTTGCGGCCCATGCGGTCGGCCATCCAGCCGCCGGCCAGCGCGCCGCAGACCAGCCCGGCCATGCCGGCCCCGAACACGACGCCGGCCTGCCCGGGCGTCAGGCCCAGGGCGGGGATCAGCAGGGGGGCGGCCACGCCGATGGCCTGGATGTCGAACCCCTCCAGCAAGGCGATCATGAAGCACAGCGACAGCGTGACGGCGCCGCGCGGCGCGTGGGGGGGCGATGCGCCCATGGAGAGACCTCCCGTTTCCGTCTGATTGCCCGGGATTCTTGCAGCTGGCCGCAGCCTGTGCAGATGCGGTGACTCCGGTCCAGAGGATCCTGCCCCGGTCGACGCAGCGCTCGGCGCAGCTCGACGATCGCCGTCCTTGCCTCGCATCACCCGGTGCAGGTGACTGCAACGACGTCGTACCCAAGTCCTCTGGATCGAGGCATAGGCATACTCGCCTATGCCTCGGTGCCAGGCGTCACGCGCCTGCGGGCGGACCGGGCGATTCGGGTGGGGGTCGAATTTTGTGGCGCTGCAAGGCAGGACGCCGGCGTCTCCGCGCCGGCGTCCTGCTCACGAGAGGGCGACGCGGATCAGTTCTCGAACCGGATGTCGTCCATGTAGTAGGGGCCGGAGTTCGCGGTCACGTTCAAAGTGAACTGCAGCTTCACGTCGCTCGGCGCCGCGTTGAGCGCCGTGATGGTGGCCGCCTGGAGCTGCTGCGGGAACGTGACGTCGTTGAACTCGCCCCGGGTGAGCCCGTTGAGCACGACGTTGCCGACCCACTGGTCGTAGATGCCGGCGGACGGGATCGAGATCAGCACCTCCAGGTTGCCCACCCAGCTCGGGTTCGGCTGCTGCTTCGACACGAAGAGAGAGAGCTTGATCTTGTTGCCCACCGGCGTGAGGCCCGAGGTGCTGAAGTTCGGGCTGAAGATCGTGTTGAACGAGCTCGGGGTCCGGACCTCCAGCGACGCGATGCCCTCCTCCACCCGGCCCGTGTGGGTCGCGAGCAGGGCCTGCGTCGAGGTCCACGCGCCCGGCTTCTCGAACCCGAGCGTCGTGTTGTTGACGAGGAAATGCTTCATCACCTTCTCGCGGTACGGGAGGAACGTATCGAGCACGGCGTCCGAGAGGATGAAGCGCCGCGGGCCGTTCGGGTCGTTCTCATCGACCGGCGCCGTCTTCTCGGAGGTGTGGGTGAAGACCAGCGTCTTGGGGAACGCGCTCGACAGGCCCACGTCGAGGCTGCTGCTCGGGCTGTTGGTGGCGTCCACGGGCTCATGGCACCCCGCGCAGGCGAGGGACTGAGCGCGCCCGACGATCTGATCCACGGACGGGTTGGTGGGCGTGCCGGACAGGTCGCTGCCCATGGCGATCAGCTTGTTCGCGATGTTGGTCCTCAGGGTCGACGCCCCGCTGCCGATCGCGTTCAGGTAGTTGTTCTGGAGGGGGATCATCAGGCTCTCGCCCGCGTTCATCGCGTCGGGCAGCGCCGACGGGTACGCGAAGCGGTTCACGTCGTCGGCCGCGGCGAGCCTCTCCACCATGTTCGGGAACACGGTGCTCTGGAAGCTGGTGACCCGCGAATCGCCCGAGATGCCGGGCGCGAAGAGCTTCGCGGACGGGTTGTCCTTCACGAACGACGGGATGACGTTGAGCGAGGGGCTGCTGCTGGTGCCGTGCGTGAGCCTGAACTCCCGGAGCGGCCAGGCGTCGAACGCCTCCTGGAACAGGAGGAACTCATTGGTCCGGATCTGGCCGTTGTTCGGGCCCGGCGTGTGGCCGTAGTTGTCGATGTGGATGACGGGACCGACGCCGGACGCGGGCAGGCCGTTGAAGTAGAAGGACTTCAGCTCGGCCGCCCGGGTCGCCGCGGTCTTCGAGGGGTTCGACTGGTTCAGCCAGAAATCGACGATGGGGCGGCAGCCTTGCCGGCCGAGGCTGGGGCTCGGGTTGGGCAGCCGGCCCTCGAAGATGATGAAGCTGCGCCGAAAGGTCTGGTCGGGCCTGTCATCGCTGGAGTCGGGGTGGCCCGACTTCCGCGCGAACACGATCCGGTACTCCCCGCAGTGGGCGCCGTCCGGAGGGGCGAGATCGAAGCGGTTCGCCAGCGTCGTCGCCATGTATGCGTCGTCGCCGGCCGTCGTGGAGAACGGATCGATCCCTGAATCCTGTCCGATGGTCCGGGGGCAGCGGACCGGCCATCCGTTGATGGACCCCGGCGAGGGCGTGTCGCCGGGCTGCGGGGGAGGAAACACATCGTTCGGGTTGGCGGCCACGCTATCGCAATGCGGGACGGAGGGGTAAAGGCCGGGGGCTGCCCGGTACGTGTCCATGAACCGCTGGAACAGCGTGAGGGGCGTGAGGCCCGGGACGCCCGACTGGGTGACCAGCTGCTGCAGGACATCCTTCAGCGAGAACTGGGACACGATGTCGACTTCGGTGACGGTGAGCGACTTCAGGGGCTCGATCGGAAACGGCAGCGAGAGCGCCTCGGCGGCCTCGCCGAGGTCGGCCTCCGCCGCGTCGAGCAGCGCGCTGGCGTCGTCCAGCTCGCCGTCCCCCGGCGCGAAGTCCGAGCACGCAGCGGGCAGGAGGGCGAGCGCGGCCAGCGCGGCGTGCCGCGCCCTCCACCATGCCCCGGCGGAGCCGGGGACAGACCGCGAGCGCGTTGAAATGCTCGAACTCGAACGCTTGGAAAGCATGAGACCTCCTGGAAACGACCATGATGAAGAGCCGCGCCCCCGGTGGGCGCGCGCTCGAAGACGAAGAGAGAGACGGACTCCAGGCGAGCGCGGGAGAACACCGCACGTCGGCCTGAGGAGCGGGTCGAGCACGCTCGCCATGGGCTGGTCGCGCGCCGCCGTCGTCCGCGCCGGTTGCAGCGCGGCCTCCGGGACCCTCGGAGTCAACGCTCCTGCGATGCCCTGCTCGCGCGCCGTCGCGCACGCGGTGAGCCACGACCGAGCGCGACGGGAATATGAATGCTGTTTGCGTTCGGGGCAAGCATTACATTCTGTCGCGAGCTGATCCGTCCCTGGCTCGCGCGCTGCCGCGAGATGCGTTGATCGTTGCACAAAATGGATGACGCCGGCGCGGTTCGCCGCGCCGGCCCGAGCCGTGGGGTCACCAGGCCGGGCACGCCGCGCGCTCGCCGGGGCAGGGCGGGGCGCTTGCCGCGCAGAGCGGAGATCGGGTTACCTGGAGCTCATCATCCGTTCGCGAGGGCCGCCCGGGTCCCCCGACCTCGCCTGGATCGCTCCAAGCTGGGCCGAGTCGGGCGCCGGTTCATGCATCGAAGAAGCCTCGTTCACGCCAGAGCCTGCGGCCCGTGGCGGGAAGATGCGTCTCGCAGGTGCCAGAACCGAGCCAGCCATGGCGAGGGCGATCCTCGCGGACGTCGACCCGACCCACGTCGAGATCGCCGCAGCGACGCCGGTGACGCCCGCTGGCAAAGTTTGCCGCGCTGGCAATTCTTGCCATGGTGCGACGGCAGAGATTGCCATGTCGCCGCCGCGCCGTTCCGCCGCCGCGCCTCACCGCGCGCGCGCGCCGAGGGGCGCGCCGCGGCTCCCCACCCGCTGCAGGGCGTAGGCGATGCCGCTCTGGAGCGTCCCCTGCGTGACCACCGAGCCGAGGTCGATCTGCAGGGCGGTCAGCGTCTGGGCGACGTCGGGGCGGATGCCCGTGATCACCGCCTGCGCCCCGAGCAGCCGGAGGGCGACGGCGGTGTTCATCAGCGTGCTCGCGACGTCGGTGTCGACCGTCCTCACGCCGGTGATGTCGATGATCACGACCTCCGCGCCGGTCGACTCGACCCCCTGGAGCGCCGTGCTCAGGACCTGCTGCGCCCGCTGGCTGTCCATCATCCCGATGAGCGGCATGACCATGATCCGGTCGGTGATCGGGATGATGGGCGTGGAGAGCTCCGCCAGGCGGGCGTTCTGCACGCGGATGATCTCCTCCTGGAGCTCGGCGCGGGCGTGCTCGCTCCGCTCCCGCTCGGAGAACTCGACCCGGAGCCGCTCCTCGGCGCGGTGCAGCGCCTCCGTGCGCTTGTGCAGGTGCGCGTACAGCACCGCGTTCTCCACCGCGGTCGCCGCCTGCGCCAGGAGGAGCTTCGAGAGCTCCAGCCGGGCCGACGTGAACACGTTGGTGGCCGTGCTGTTCTCCAGGTAGAGGACGCCGGTCGTGCGCCCCTGGTGCACCATCGCCAGGCAGAGGATCGATTTCGGGTCGTTCGCGGCGACGTAGGTGTCCGCGGCGAAGCGAGGCTCCTGGCTCGCGTCGGCGAGGACCACCGGCAGCCGCGTCCGCGCGACGTACTGCACGATCGACGACGGGACCTCGGCGCTGCCCTCGATCGGGACCGGGTGACCCACCCGCGCCGTGCTCGGATCCACCGTGATGATCGCCTCGATCGCCAGCTGCTGATCGCGCTCCAGGACGAGGACCCCCTTCTTCGCCCCGGCGTTCTGGATCGCGATGTCGAGCAGCCGGTGGACCACGCTGTCGAGGACGACCTCGCCGGCGATGGCCTGGGCGGCCCGGATGACCGCCTCGACGTCGAGCACGCTGGTGCTGAGGCGCGTTGTCGAGGTGGTCTGGACCGTGGTCCGGGCGAGCTCCAGCATGCCGGGCGGCGCCGACGTGAGATCGACCCTCGTCACGAGGTGCGGCGCCTCGGCCGCCAGGCGGTCCGCCTTGGCGGTCGCCCCCCACTGCATGTAGCCGTGGTGCGCGTCGGTCATGTAGGCGCGGGCGCACCGCGTGAGGCCGATCCCCCGGTAGAACCTCGCGGCGAGCTCGCTCGCGATCGCCTGGTCGCGCGTGAACCCGGCCTCCTCGGCGCCCTCGATCGCCCGGTCGTAGAGCAGCGCCGCGGCGTGGCGGTCGTCGCCCGAGACGCGCGCGAGCTCCGCCGAGACGAGGAGGTGCTTGTGCCCGTAGGTGCTTGGGCAGCGCTCGGCCCAGCGGGCGAGCTTCTCCCGCTGCGCCGCGATCGCTGCGACGAGCCGCTCCCTCTCCGGGGCCGGCGCCCCGTCGCACGAGGCGGCGAGGCTCAGGCACGAATAGAAGACGAGCTCGGTCGCCCAGAAGTTGTTGGCGCTGCCGGCGGTCATCTTCTCCACGGCGGCCATCAGCGAGCGCGCGGCCCCGTGGTCGCCGTAGAGAACCGCCAGCTGGAGCTTCTGCACGTGATACCAGGCGGCCACGTAGGTGAGCTCCGGGACCGAGATCTCGCTCGCGAACGCGGCCTCGTCGAAGGCGCCGTCGCTCAGCGTGTGCGCCCCGTCGGTGCGCCCCGCGAGGTTCGCGGCGACCTGCTTCGCGCACGTGAGGATGAGCGTCGTGAGCTTGTCGTTGGTCCGCCGCATCAGCGCGAGATCCTGCTCGATCTCCTCGGCCACCGCGCCGAGATCGTCGCCGAGCGCCAGGCTCGCCGAGACCATGTGGATGCAGCAATAGGACGAGTACGTCAGATCGCCGCACTCCAGGCCGGCCTGCCGGGAGCGCGCGAGGACCTTGATCGTGTCCCGGAGCGGCTCGAAGAAATGGAGGATGGACGCGTAGGTCGTGAGCAGCATGCACGCGATGCGCGGGCTCGGGATCCGCTCGTGCAGCTCGATAGCGACCTTGGCGAACTCGTACGCTTCCTTGAACCGGTCGTCCGTGGTCCTCGGCGCGAAGACGCCGTCGATCAGGAGCAAGGCGTAGAGCGCGTACGCGTACGCCGAGGTGCTCGCGTGGCCGTGATCCATCGCGAGGTTGATCTGCATGATGAGCGTGAGCGGGCCGAGGGCCGGCAGGCCGAGCGCGGTGGCGGGCAGCGTCAGGTCGGCGAGGAGGCGGAGGACGGCCTGCTTCTCCGGATCGGCGGCGGTGGGCAGCCCCAGGAGATCGGCGATCGGGCGGCCCGCGAGGTGGGCCTGCATCGCCTCGAGCTCCCTGCCGAGCCGCGCGCCCTGCTCCTCGGCGCCCCTGGGGATGTCGACCCCGAGCAGCGCGAGGGCCTCGAGGCCGCGCGCCACGACGTCGCTGAGCTCGCCGCGCATCAGGTGGAACGACATGCGCAGGTTGAGGACCTGCGCGCTGTCGAGCCGCGTCCTCGCGCGCTCGAGGAGCTCGCCGAACAGCCGCTCGCCGGCGTCGAACTTGCCGGTCAGGCACAGGCACTCCGCGAGCCCGAGGGCCAGCGCGAAGGCGAGCTCGTGCTGCTCGTCCCAGCGCCGCGGCCCGAGCGCCGTGGTCCCGGCCTCGAAGTAGCTCGCGGCCGCCTCGTACGCCGCGCCGGCCTTGGCCTTCCTGCCCGCCTCGAGGTTCAGGCGCGCGAGCGCGACGCGCTCTTCCGGCGCGGTGATCCGCCCCATGCCGAGGTTCATGTGGGTCGCGATCTCGAAGAGCTTGCCCTCGGCGTCTCCGGGGTCGCCCTCCGCGCGCAGGAGCCGTCCGATCTGGAGGTGGACCTCCTGCTTGCGGGCGTCGTCGAGGAGCCGGTAGGCCGCCTGCTGCACGCGATCGTGCAAGAACCGGTACGCGGCGTCGACCGAGAGCTCCGGCTCGTCCGCCTCGCCGGCCATCGCGCCGCTCACGGCCGCGTCGAAGAACCTCGAGTCCGCGCCGACGGCGAGGATCAAGCCCTCGCGGAGCGCCGCCGAGAGCTCGTCGGCCACCGCGCCGCGCGGCTTGCGGGCCACGGTCGCGAGCGTCTTCAGGTCGAAGCGGTAGCCGATGCACGCGGCGAGCGTGAGCGCGCGCTGCGCGCGCTCGTCGAGCTCCCGGAGCCTGCCGGCCATGAAGTCGACGACGTTGTCCGTGACCTTCTTCTCCTGGATGCGCGGCAGATCCCACGTCCACGCGCGCCGGGCCGGGTCGAAGGCGACGAGCCGCTCGGCGTGGAGCGCCTTCATGAACTGGTTCATGAAGAACGGGTTGCCGTGGGTCTTGCTCATGACGTGGCGCGCGAGCGGCTCGGCCCGCTCCGGGTCGCAGGAGAGGGCGTCGGCGAGGAGCCGCGTCACCACGGGGAGATCGAGCGGCCCGAGGTCGATCTCGGCGACGCTCACCCCGGCCTTGCGCAGCTCCGAGAGGGTGATCGAAAAGAGGTGGCTCTCGTCGACCTCGTTCTGCCGGTACGCGCCGATCACGAGCAGGTGCTTGATCTCCGGCGCGGTCAGGATCTGCTCGAGGAGCTTCAGCGACGCCGGGTCCGCCCATTGCAGGTCGTCGAGGAAGACGACGAGCGGGTGCTCCTGGGCGGGGATGGCGCTGCAGAATTTCGTGAAGGCGAGGTGGAAGCGCGCCTGCGCCTCGGTCGGGCCGAGCGGCTCGACGCCCGGCTGGGGGCCGAGGATGAGCTCGAGCTCGGGGATGAGGTCGATGAGGAGCGGCGCGTTCTGCCCGACGGCGCTCGCGATCTTCTCCGTCCAGCGCCCGAGCGCCTCCGCCGGCTCGGTCAAGAGGGCGCGGACGAGCTCCCGGAAGACGTGCGCCACGGCCGCGTAGGGCACCGTCCGGTTGATCTGGTCGAACTTGCCGGCGACGACGTATCCCTTGCCCTGCGCGACGGATTTCTGGATCTCGCCGACGAGGAGCGACTTGCCGATGCCGGCGTGGCCGGACACGAGCAGGAGCTCGCGCGCGCCGTTGTGGATGCGCCGCCACGCGCCTTCGAGGACGGCGAGCTCCGCCTCGCGGCCGTAGATCTTCTGCGGGATCCGGAGCTCGTCCACGTAATCGTGGCGCCCCAGCTCGAACGGCTCGATCCGCGGCCCCGCGTCGAGCTGCGCGAGGCACGCCGCGAGATCCATCCTGAGCCCGTAGGCGCTCTGGTACCGATCGTCGGGGCTCTTCGCCAGGAGCTTCATGATGATGTCGGACACCGGGCGCGGGACGTCGGGCGAGATCTGCGCCGGCGGCGGCGGGAGCCTGGCGATGTGGCAGTGCACGAGCTCCAGGAGATCCTTCGTCGGGAAGGGGAGCCTGCCTGTCGCCATCTCGTACAGGGTGACCCCCAGGGAGTAGAGATCGGTGCGCAGGTCGATGACGCGGTTCATCCGCCCGGTCTGCTCCGGCGACATGTACGCCAGGGTGCCCTCGAAGGCGGCGGGGCTCTTCGAGCGCTGCGCCTCCTGGGAGAGGCGCGTGGCGCTGCCGAAGTCCATGATCTTGGCGCTCCACGTGGACGCGTCGACCATGATGTTCTGCGGTTTGATGTCCATGTGGACGACGCCGCCGCGATGGACGGACTCCAGCGTGCTCGCGGCGGAGACCGCGATCCGGAGCGCGTCCTGGAGGGTCAGGGAGCGCGCGCCGATGAGCTCATGGAGCGTGCAGCCCCCGGCGTCTTCCATGATGAGCGCGAGGCTCGCCCCGATCTTCACGACGCCGAGGACCTTCACGACGCCGGGCAGGGCGAGCTCCTTGGCGATGGCGTATTCGTAGCGGAGCCTCGCGACGTCGGCCGGGGCGGGGCGATCGTTCCTGAGGCGCTTGACCGCGACGGGGGCGCGGTCGTCGTTTCGGTATCCCCGGTACACGGTCGATGCGGCGGATTCGTGGATGAGACCCGTGAGCGTGTAGCCGGGGATACCTATCATGAGCTATTTGTAGAGCGCTTCTCTGCGCTGCATCAAGCGTCACCGCGCGCTCGGCCGAGGTAACACGTGGTGGATAAACGTGGCACCGATGGGCGGGTGTCGTGAGGGCGGCTGGACGCGCGTGTCATCGGCTGTCGAGTGGGATGTCGGGGGCCGGGCGTCTGGGACGCCGCGGCGCGGTGGCGCGGCGCCGGCCGTCGCGGCGCTCCGGAATACCTGACACAAGGTGTCAGGATTTGCGTGCGACGGTCGCTCGCCTCGGCAAACGAGGAAGGAGACGACGGAGCATGAGCGGAGCACTTCAGGGCAAGGTGGCGCTCGTCGCGGGCGCGACGCGCGGGGCGGGCAGGGGGATCGCGGTCGCGCTGGGCGCGGCGGGGGCGACCGTGTACGCCACGGGCCGCACCACGCGCGCGCGGCGCTCGGAGATGGATCGACCCGAGACCATCGAGGAGACCGCCGAGCTGGTCACCCGGGCCGGGGGCGAGGGGATCGCGGCGCAGGTGGATCACCTGGAGCGCGAGCAGGTGCGCGAGCTCGTCGCGCGCATCGAGCGGGAGCACGGCCGGCTCGACGTGCTGGTCAACGACATCTGGGGCGGCGAGCTCCTGTTCGCGTGGAACGCGCCGCTCTGGGAGCACTCGCTGGACAACGGAATGCGGCTGCTGCGGCTGGCCATCGACACCCACATCATCACGAGCCACTGCGCCCTTCCGCTGCTCATCAAGAGGCCGGGCGGGCTTGTCGTCGAGATCACGGACGGCACGGCCGACTACAATGCAGGGCACTACCGCGTCTCCTTCTTCTACGACCTCGCCAAGGCGGCGGTGCTCCGCATGGCGTTCGCCCAGGCCGAGGAGCTGCGGGCCCACGGCTGCTCGGCCGTCGCGCTGACGCCGGGGTGGCTGCGCTCGGAGATCATGCTGCAGCATTTCGGGGTCACCGAGGAGAGCTGGCGAGACGCGCTCGCGAAGGAGCCCCATTTCGCCATTTCGGAGACGCCGGCGTATGTCGGCCGGGCGGTGGCGGCGCTCGCGGCCGATCCGGAGGTGGCCCGGTGGTCCGGGCAGTCCTTGTCGAGCGGTCAGCTCGCGAAGGTGTATGGCTTCACGGACGTGGACGGCAGCCAGCCGGAAGCGTGGCGGTACCTCGTCGAGGTCCAGGACGCCGGCAAGCCGGCCGACGTGACCGGGTATCGCTAGGTCCACCCACCAGGAGTCCGGCCAGGGATCCGGAGAGTGAGAGTTCAACGCAAAGGTGCAAAGGCGCAAAGGCGCAAAAAAACAATTTTAAATCTTTTTTGCGTCTTTGCGCCCTTTGCGCCTTTGCGTTAAAATTCTCTTGTCCTCGCCAGCAGGGCGCCGATGCGCTGCCCGCGTCAGCGCGCCGGGCCGGCGTCGGCGCGCCGGCCCACGACGATGTACTGCTCGGGCAGGTCCTCCGCGACGATCTCGGGCGAGAGGCCCCCGGCGCGGAGCTCGGCGGCGACGGTCTCGGCGGGGATGCGGTGGTCCTTCGGGGGGCCGTGGCTCGCGGCCTCGGTGAAGTCGACGACGACCACGGCGCCGTCCGGGCGGAGCGCGGCCTTCAGCTTCGCCGCGTAGGCGGGGCGATCGGGGATGTGGTGCCAGGTGTCGACCACGAGGATGCGGTCGACCGAGCCGGGCTCGAGCCCGGGATCGTCGGGGCGGACCTGCCGCGCGGTGACGTTGGCGAGGCGCTCGCGCGCGGCGCGCTCCGTCATGTAGCGGACCATGTCCTGCTCGATGTCCAGGCCGACGACCGCGCCGGCCGGCCCGACCGCGCGGGAGAGGTGGGGCAGGAAGTAGCCCGTGCCCGCCCCGAGATCCGCGACCCGCATGCCCGGGGCGATCCGCATGGCGGCGACGACCTCCGCCGGCTTCTGCCAGGCGTCGCGCTCGGGTCCCTCGAACGCGGGCACCCAGTCCTCGGCCCGCTCGAAGCGGTGCACGAGCGGCCCAGGGCCGTGACCGGCGTGATGGCCGTGCCCAGGGCCGTGGCCCGCGTGCCCCGCGCCTTGCTGGCCCTGCGACGGGGCGTGATCCGCGTGCGCGGCCTGCGCGCCGCTCGCGGCGTCGCGGTGCCCGCCGCCCGCCGGCGCGGCGGCGTCGGGGGTGGCGCTGCAGCTGCTGAGGAGGGCGGGGATGGCGGCGAGTGCGGCGAGGCGAGGGCGGCGGTGCATCCGCGCTCCCTACCACGAACGCGGCGCGCCGGTCCCAGGGGCCCGCCGCGCGCGCGGCGCGCCGGTCCCTCGCGACGCCGGCCGGTCTACCGGGATCCCGCGGCTGCCGCCGGCGCGGCGGCGCGGCCGGGGAGGAGCATGGCGCAGCCGAGCGTCAGGAGCAGCGCCGCGCCGAAGATCGACGTGGCCATCGTGTGCTCGCGCATCACCACGTCGCCCTCCGGGCGGTCGGTGAGCACGAGGCCGAGCACGGTGAGGCCGGCGATGCCCCCGACGTAGCGCATCGTCGCGGTGAGGCCCGCCGCCATGCCGCTCTTCTCCCGCGGGACATCGCTCATCGCCGCCGACTGCGACGGCGCGGACGTCAAGCCCAGGCCGGCGCCGAGCATCACGAGCGCGGGGATCGCGTCCGAGAGCGCGCTCAAGGGCCGCGCCGCGAGCAGGAGCATGCCGGCCAGGGCGAGCGAGCAGCCGGCGAGCGCCACCGCGCGCGGCCCGAAGCGGTCGGAGCCGCGCCCCGCGAAGGGCGAGACGACCACCATCGTCCCCATCATGGCCAGCAGCGTCGTGCCCACGTCGCGCGGGCCGACGTGGAACAGCCGCCCCGCTACCTGCGGCAGCTCGAACATCGTCGCGTACAGGGCGAAGTTCTGGATCGCGATGATCAGGCTGCCGCCGACGAACGCGCGCCGCCGGAACAGCGAGAAGTCGACGACGGGATCCGCGGCGCGCCGCTCCCAGAGCACGAAGGGCACGAGACCGAGCGCGCCGAGCGCCGCGGCCCAGCGGAGGTGGGCGGCCTCGAGGCCGAGGGCGAGCCCGACCAGCGACCCGCCCAGCAGCGCCGAGCCCACGACGTCGAAGCGCGCTCGCGGCGCGGCGGGCGCCGCGGCCGCGGGGCGCGGCGGCGCGCCGACGTGCGCGAGCCCGGCGGAGAGGAGCAGCACCGGGACGTTCGCGAGGAAGATCGACGTCCACCCGAACGACCCCACGAGCAGCGCCCCGATCGTCGGCCCGGTGCCCGCCGCCACCCCCATCACCGCCCCGAAGGCGCCGAAGGCGCGCCCGCGCACCTCGGGCGGCAGCTCCGTGCGGAGCAGGGCCGTCGCGCTCGGGACCACGATCGCGCCGCCCGCGGCCATCAGGACGCGCGCCGCCGCGAGCGCCGGGACGACCGGCAAGAGGTAGGCGAGCGCCGCCCCGACCGAGAGCAGGAGCTGGCCCAGCCCGAGCGCGCGCCGGTGGCCCAGGCGGTCGCCGAGCTTCCCGCCGGGGCTCTGCAGGACGATGCCCGTGAGCAGGTAGCTCGTCACGAGCGCCTGCCGGAGCGCGCCGGAGTCGGCGCGGAGCGTGCGCGCCATCTCCGGCAGCGCCACGGCGACCATCGTCGAGTTGAGCGGCGCGAGCCCCGCCGACAGCGCGATGGCGGCGAGCAGCCGCACCGGCAGGCGCGACGAGGCCTCAGCCACGGCCGCGCTCGTCCGCGTCGCCCTGACGGCCGGCCTGGCGGAGGAGCGCCACCCGGCCCTCCGTCCCGTCCACGAGGATCTCCTGGCCGTCCTCGATGCGCTCGGTCGCCCCGGCGGCCCCCAGCACCGCCGGGATCCCGTACTCGCGCGCGACGATGGCCGCGTGGGAGACCGCGCCGCCGGTGTCGGTCACGACGCCCGCGGCGAGGGTGAAGAGCGGCGTCCACGCGGGGTTCGTGTAGCGGCAGACCAGGATCTCGCCCGCCTTCAGCCGCTCGAACTCGCGCGCGTCGCGCACGATGCGCGCCTTGCCGCGGACCACCCCGGACGACGCCCCGACGCCGCGGAGCTCGTCGCCCCGGGCGCCTCCCCCGCCCATCTCGAACGCCGTCCTCTGCCACCGCGCGTTGACCACCCCGTACGTGGCGCGCCGCCGCTGCACGATCCGCTTCACCTGCTCGAGCGGCGGCGCCTCTCCCGTGAGCCACGCCCGGACCTCGCCTTCCGTCAGGTAGAAGACATCGTCGTGGCTCGGCAGGTGCCCGCGCTCGACGAGGCGGCGCGCGATCTCGGCCACGATCGCCTGGAGCGCGGAGTACGAGCGCACCAGATCGAAGTGCGTGCGCTCCCGGAAGACGATCGCGCCGCGCAGCCGCTCGACGTTGCGGCGGAACGCGTCGGCGAGGCCCGGCACGAAGCGGAGCGCGCGGGTGACCTCCTCGAGCGCCGCCTGGTAACGCGCGAGCCCGGCCTGCTCGGACGGCGGCTCGGCGGCGTCGAGCAGGCCGCGGAGGAGCCCCCACACGGGCGCGGGATCCTGGCGCCACGTCGGCGCCGAGAGGTAGAGCCCCGCGCTCTCCCGGTGCCCGTGCTCCTCCAGGAACGCCTCGACCTCGGCCAGCGTTGCCCGGCCGGCCTCCGAGGCGCGCAGCGCGTCCGGGCGCCCTTCGCGGATCGCGCCGGCGACCTCCGGGCCGGCGCTCGCCGCCCGGCGCGCGAGGTGGAAGAGCGCGAGGTTCACCTCGGAGGTCCGGGTGTGCACGCCCGAGACGAGGTCGCTCATGACGGTCGCCGCCCGCTTCCGCCCCACGGCGAGGGTGACCGGGACGCGGAGGGCGACCGCGGCCAGCTGGCTGGCGTTCCGCTCGAACCGCTCGCCAAGGACCGCGGTCGAGGTCTCCGCGATCCGGTCGGCGCGGCGGAGGAGCGCGCCGTCGTCCAGCGCGCGGAGATCGACTGGCGCGCAGCTTTCCAGGATCCGCTTGAGCCCGTCGCCTTCCCACCACGCCATCGGGTCGTCGCGCAGGCTGGCCGCGACCTTCCGCGGCAGCCGGAGCAGCCGGAGGGTGGGCCGCACCCGCGGCGGGATGAAGATCGGGCGCCACAGCTGGTCGACCCACGCGCGCTCCTCGTCCTCGTCCACGTCGACCCCGAGGAAGCGCATCATGTGCACGAGCGCGGGGAGCGTCATCCGGAAGCCCCATTGATCGAGCGGCTTCGGCGCGACGGGGAACCGGTCGTTGTCGTTGGCCTCGAGCATCCTCCGCTGCAGGCGGTTGAGCTGCGGCGGAGGCGGCAGGGGCTCGATCTCGGCGTTGCCGAGCGTGGTGATGGGGCGCGACTGGAGCAGGTGCAGGGAGCCCCCGGCGATGGCGAACTCCACGTCCTGAGGACAGCCGAAGTGGGCCTCGAGGCGGAGCCCGAGGCGGGCCAGCTCGATCACCAGGTCGTCGCTCGGCGCGGGGCGGCCGGCCTCCCGGCGGTCGCGGTCCTCGATCGCGAGGTCGTCCGCCCCGGGGCGCGCGGCCCCGTTCGGCTTGCCCGCGCCGTTCGCCGCGGCCCCGTTCGGCTTGCCCGCGCCGTTCGCCGCGGCCCCGTTCGGCTTGCCCGCGCCGTTCGCCGCGGCCCCGTTCGGCTTGCCCGCGCCGTTCGCCGCGGCCCCGTTCGGCTTGCCCGCGCCGTTCGCCGCGGCCCCGTTCGGCTTGCCCGTGTCGATCGCCGCGGCCCCACCGAACGGCGCGCGCCGCAGGCGGTACACATCGCCGGTCGTGTGCCCGGAGACCACGGCCTCGCCGAGGCCCGGGGCGACCTCCAGGAGCATGCGGTCGGCGCGCTGGGCCACCGGGTCGACGGTGAACAGGACGCCGGCGAACTCGGCCGGCACCATCCGCTGCACCACGACGGCGATGTGGACGCCCAGGTGATCCACGCCGCGCGCTGCCCGGTAGGCGAGGGCCCGCGGGCTCCAGAGGGACGCCCAGCACCGCCGCAGCGCGGCGAGCAGCGCGTCCTCTCCGGCCACGTCGAGGTACGTCTCGTGCTGGCCCGCGAACGACGCGTCGGCGAGGTCCTCCGCCGTCGCCGAGGAGCGCACCGCGACCGGCGGCGCGCCGAGCTCCCGGTAGGCGTCGCGGACCGCGGCCTCGATCCCGGGCAGCATCGCGCCCCCCTCGAAGAGCTCCGCCGCCGCCGCGGCCGCGTCCTCCCAGCGGCTCGCGTCGAGGTGCGCCGCGAGGCGCTCGGCGAGCCCCCACGCGCCCGCCTGCTCGGCATAGGCGCCCGCGCTCACGACGAACCCGGGCGGCACGGCGAGCCCGAGCCGGAGCAGCTCACCGAGGTTGGCTCCCTTGCCGCCCGCCGTGGAAAGATCGGCTCGGGATAGCTGGCTCAAGCGATGAACAAGCATCAGGTGCCTCCTTTGGCCAAGAAAGGTCGCTTCCCCTGCGCCCCGAGCTCCCCTGCGCCCGCCCGCCCTCCGGGCAGCGCCTCGCTCGAGTCGCCAGCGTCAGCGTTTTGTGAGAATTATCACCAGGAAGTCACTGTCCTGTAACCAAATAAGTATCAGGATACTTATAAATGGCAAGGCCGCGGAACATCACGGACGCACAGATCCTCGACGGGGCGCGCGCGTGCTTCCTGGAGCACGGCGCCGGCGTCTCGACGACCGTCATCGCGGAGCGGCTCGGCATCTCGCACGG
Organism: Sorangium cellulosum So0157-2; assembly: GCF_000418325.1. Taxonomy (GTDB): domain Bacteria; phylum Myxococcota_A; class Polyangia; order Polyangiales; family Polyangiaceae; genus Sorangium; species Sorangium cellulosum_D. The sequence continues at coordinate 6,954,344 of NC_021658.1, read as the reverse complement.
CGTGCTGTTCCAGCGCTTCGGCACCAAGGAGCAGCTCCTGCGCGCGGCGTTGCAGCCGCCGCTGGAGCCGCCGTGGATGGCGCGCGCCCGGTCGGGCCCGGACGATCGGGACGCGCGGATCCAGCTCCTCGAGCTCGGCGAGGAGATCTCCGCGTACCTCGAGCGCATCGTGCCGTGCCTGGCGGTGCTCCGATCGGCGGGCATGACCGTCGAGTCGATGGCCGACCGGCGCGAGGACCTGCCGCCGGTCCGCGCGCGGCGCGAGGTGGTCGCGTGGTTCTCGCGCGCGATCGCCCGCGGGCTCCTGCGCCCGGTCTCCGCGGAGCACGCGGCCGATCTCTTCCTCGGCGCGCTGCACTTCCGGCCGTTCCACCAGCACCTCTCGAACCAGGGGTTCGACCGGGCCGAGAGCCGGGCCTACCTCGCGTTCGCGATCGACGCGATTCACCGGACGCTCGCGCCCGGCGCGGAGCGACCGTGACGCGCGGCGCGCCGCGCCGGCCGGGCGCGGCGGCGCCTCGGTGGGCTCAACGCTTGATGGCCTCGACCAGGTGGCCTCGCGGCGCGCCCGGGGGCGCGGGCGGGAGGGGCCAGCGGCCCCAGCGCGCGCCCACCTCGCCCGGCTCGACCACGGCGGCGTCCCAGCCATGCGCCGCGACGAGGCCCGCGGGATCGTCGGTGCCGAAGATCCACGGCGCGCCGAGCTCGGCCATCCTGCGGAGCGCCGGCGCGAGCGCGGGCGCCTCGAGCAGCGACTTGCCCACGACGTCATAAAGAAGGACGGACCGCGGCGCGGAGAGCCTGTCGATCCGGGACATGAGCGTCTCCACCGCTCGCCCGTCGAGGTACTGCAGCAGGCCCTCGACGAGCCAGACGGTGCGCGCGGCGGGGTCGAACCGCGCGGCGCGGAGCGCGGCGGGCCAGTCGCTGGCGAGGTCGGCGGCGATGGCCACGCGCTCGCTCGCGGGGGGCCGCGTCCCCAGGGCGCCGGCCTTGTGCGCGATGACCTCCGGCTGGTCGATCTCGAAGACGCGCGTCCCCGCGGGCCACGCGAGCCGGTAGGCGCGCGCGTCCATGCCCGCGGCGAGGAGGACGACCTGCGCGACGCCCGAGGCGGCGGCGCGCGCGAGCGCCTCGTCGAACCAGCGAGTCCGCACCTCGATGATGGGCATCGAGGGGCCGACAGCGTCCCGGTACGCGCGGAGCGCGGCGTACCCGGCGTCTCCGGCGAGCGCGTGCGCGAAGGGGTCGTCGAACAGGCGATCCTTCCGCTTCGACTCTTCCGCGCGCATCGCGGCGACGAGCAAGGCGGTGACAGCGACGGGGTTCATGAGCTCTTCCTTTCTCTCGTGTCGAGGAGAGCCGAAACCTGAGCGCGCCCGCCGCGAGCGTCTTGGATATTTTTACCCGCGCAGCGGCACGTGGTTGGGGCGCTCCACTTCCTGGGCGAGGTACGCGGACGGGCCGAGACCGGCGAACGCCCGGAACTCGCGGCTCAGGTGCGCTTGATCGAAGTAGCCGAGCTCCGCGGCGATCTCGGCGCCGCGAACGGGCCGGCGCGTCCCGCCGCGCGCGTCGCGCCGGCCGTCCATGAGGCGCAGCGCCGCCTGGAACCGGCGGACACGCCAGAACGCCTTGGGGCCGAGCCCGACCTCATCGTGGAAGAGCGCGATGAGGCGCTTCGGCGAGAGCCCGGTGCGCGCGTTGACCTCGGCGACGGCGCGGAGCGTCGGATCGTCGAAGGCGCGCAGCGCGAGCGCGACCGCGCCGTGCCGGCGGAGAGGCCGCGTGGCCCTGGCGCGGAGGGCGCCCTCGAGCGCGGAGAAGCGATCCGCCGCGCACCGGGCCTCGAGCAGGCGCTCGCGGAGCCGGGCCGCGCTCGCGCCCCAGAGCGCGTCGAGCGCCGCGTGCCTCCCCTCGAGATCTCCGGCCGGGACCCCCAGGAAGGGGAACGCGCCGCCTGGCTTGAAATGCACGCCCATCACCGACGCGCCCGGCGCGGTGTCGATGACGAAGTGCCCCGCGTGCGCGCCGGAGATCATGATCCCGGGGAACCGCTCGAACGACCCGGGATCGTCGCGATCGAAGATGCGGAGGCGATCCTCGCGCAGGTTGATGATGATATCGAGCGTGCCGGACGGGAGCGCGCGCTCCCTGGGCGCGGGCGCCGTGTAGCCGTCCCACAGCCAGAAGCAGTCGACGAAGTCGTCGAGCGGCGGTCCGGGACGGTGGATGAGCGCGGGCATCGCGGAGGAGCTTAGCGCAGCCGCCGCCGCGGGGCCTCGCGCCGGCGGGCGGCTGCGCTGCGCGTCACAGCTGCCTGGCGCTGACGACCTGGGGCTGCCACGCCGCGCCGGTCTTGTTGGCGCAGAACCCGAACGACGTCGACGCGCCGGTGTCGAGCAGCCCGCTCGACTGCGTGCTCGTGGCGGTCATCTCGCTCCCGGCGAAGCTGAAGCTCGCGTTCCAGCTCGAGTTGACCGTCGATTGCCCGAGGTCGATGACCGCCTCCCACCCCCAGATACCGAACCTGCGCCCGTTGGTCACGGTGACGTTGGCGCAGTAGCCGGTCGCCCAGTCGGCGTTCAGCTGGATGTTCGCGGTGACGGCCCCGGGGTTGGCCGGGGTGTCGGGGATGTCGGTGCGCCAGGTGGTGCCGTTGCCGAAATAGCGTGTGATCGGCACCCAGTTGCTGTCGAGCCTCGGGTTCGGCTGGCCCGCCGGGACCGGCAGGGTCGCGAACTCCGCCAGCGTGTTGAAGAAGGTGAGCTCGCTGTCGGTGAGATCGCGGCCGTGCGCCTCCACGACGAACGCGATGTGGAAGTCGCGCTGCGCCGTCGCCGGCCCCGGGGTCCGCACGCCGAGCTGCGCCTGGATCTGCGCGATCGTCACGGTGGCCTGGACCGAGGGGATCACCGTGTCGCAGTAGTCGAAGAGGCCGCCGCCGTGCCTGCGGAGCGGCGGGACCTGGCTCCCCGGGATGAGCCCCATCATGTAGAGATCGAGCGGCGAGGCGGTGGTCGCCCCGGAGCGACCGTTGCTGTCGCAGTCGAGGGTGAAGGTGCCGTTTCCGTTGTCGATCCACTCCATCCCGCCGAGCAGGCTGGCCGCGCTGGTGGTCGGCAGGTAATGGAAGCCGTCGGTCATGCCGAAAGTGTAGGGGAGGTATGCGCCCCACTGGTGGAGGAGCTCGTGCACGAAGTTGCTGCTCAGCCAGCCGCGGCGCAGGTTGTCGAGCGCGGCGACGCCCTTGAGGCGGCGGCTGTAATACGATTGGGAGTAGTCGACCGGATCGCGCCCGATCCCGGTGTAGTCGATCTTCACGGCGGAGTGGACGCCCGAGTTGCCGTTGCTCACGCTGCCCGGCCGCTCGATGTGCGACGTGGCCGAGAGCACCGCGAAGTCGAAGACGTCCGGCACCACCTCGTACATGGCCGAGAGCATGCCGGCGGCGTCGCCGCCCGCGCCGCGCAGGAACCGCTGGCTGTCGCCGCGCCCGTCCCGCACCTCGACGAGGTGCGACGCCGCGCGGAACTTCGAGCTCAGGACCCGCCGCGGCGCGACCGGCACGCTGGGCGCGAGCGCGCCGACCTGGGGGCGGACGAAGAACGCCACGGTCTCTCCCGTCGCCTTCGTCATCACCAGGTCGCCGACCTCCAGGGCATAGAGGCCAGCCGGGCTGTCCGGGCTCGACTCGTAATGCGCGGGGAGCGGAATCGACGGCGTGGGGTCGAAGCGGAACGGCCCGACCGAGAAGATGCCGTCTCCGGCGACGCGATCGGCGCCCAGGCCGTCGTCGCGCAACGTCAGGTCGCTCGGGCCCTCGAGCTGGAATGCGAGCCCGGTGAGCTCGACGCTCACCACGTCGTCCACGGGGTCGACCTCCAGCACGAACTCCTCGGATCCGTCGCTGCGCACCACGCTCGGGACCGTCTCCCACGCGTGCTCCAGCCCCGAGAGGTCGCCGGCGACGAGCGCCTCCTGGCCCGACAGCACATCGCTGGATCCCGTCGTCTCGAGGGGGGCGGGCTCGCCGCCGCAGCCGCCGAGCAGCGCGCCGAGCAGGCCGGCGCAGAGCAGCCCTCGCGGAGCCGTCGCCGGCCGCGTTGGAATAGCAAGATTTCGCCGGCCTGCGGCGCCGCAGGCGGAATTTCGATGGATGACATGCAACCAAGCCATCTTCGTGATCTCCGGGTTGCGCCGTGTCGCGCTGCGCTCGTGCGCAGCACGGTGGCGTGTTGAGCCATGTAGGTCGCGGGGGGCTGCCCTTCCAATGCGAAGGCGGCATGCGCGGGATGCACCGCGTGCATCTCGCCTCGAGTCTCCCCGGCCGGCGCGCCGCCCGCGCGGCCTCGCGCGGCCGAGGCGCGCCCCCGCCGCCGCGCAAGTTGGGCAAGCCCTCGCTCACTTGAGCACGGCGCTGCACGATCCGGGTGACCCGGACGCCACGGCGGCGCGCGCAGGCCGCGAAACGCGCGTGGCGCGGCTCCTGCTACGTGGACCCTGCGCCCGCGGCGCCGCGGCGATGGTCTCGAGATCTCATCGCGGCGCGGCGAGGCGACAGGAGAGGAAGAGGAACATCATGAACGTTCAGGGTCGACTCCAGATCAATCGCTTTGCATCCATCGTCTGGCTCGCGCTCTCGATGGTCCCGCTCGCCGCGGGCTGTCAGGTGGAGGTGGCCGACGGCGCCTCCGAAGCGACCGAATCCGCATCGCAGGAGGTGAGGACAGGCGGGGGTGAGGGCGACGCCTGCATCGGGCTCCCCGGCCTCGCCTGCAAGCCCGGCTTATTCTGCGACTACGCGAGAGAGGCCCAGTGCGGCGCGGCGGACCAGACGGGCGTCTGCGCGCCCATCCCGGCGCTGTGCACGAAGGAGTACAGGCCGGTCTGCGGCTGCGACGGCAAGACGTACAGCAACGCGTGCGCCGCGAACGCGGCGGGCGTGTCGGTCGCGTCGGCCGGCGCGTGCGCCGCGCTGCTGTGAGCGAGCGCCCGCGCCGCCGTCCCTCCACGTGGAGCGCCCGACTCCACCCCGCGTGGAAAGTTCCACATCGGCGCCAGTAGAAAACTCCACCTCACCCTGACTGGAACTATCCACCCTCGCCGCGCCGGAGCCGGCTCCCAGCGCTGTCCGTGGACGCATTTGTCACGCGATCGAAGCACGGTTGACATAAGATCGCTTCGGACCGCCGAGCTGAGGAGCGATCGATGAACCTACGGAGTCTGCGTTATCTCTTGCCTTTCGCCGCGCTGGCCGCCACTCCCCTCGTGGGCTGCGGCGGATCCGAGGATCCCGGCGCGTCCGGGACGGGCCCCGGCGCGAGCGGCGGTGGAACCGGCACGACCGGCACGGGCGGCGACGGCACGGGCGGCGACGGCGCGGGCGGCGACGGCACGGGCGGCGACGGCGGCGCGGGCGGCAGCGCCAAGGAGGAGCCTGATTACGACCGCGCGTTCCCGCAGGACCGGGTCCCCCGTATCGACATCACCATCGCGCCCGAGAAGTGGCAGGCGATGATCGACGACATGGCGTCGATGATCGGCGAGTTCGGCGCGCAGGGGCCCGGCGGATTCGAGCCGCCGCAGGAGTGGGTCGACGCCTGCAACGGGCTCGTGGCCGGCGACGCGTGCACGGTCGATCTCTTCGGGTCCCCCGCCGAGGGGACGTGCGGGGAGCTCCCCGGCGGCCTGACCTGCCAGCCGAAGCCGCAGGAGCCCGGCGAGTTCGAGCCGCCGCAGGACTGGATCGACGCCTGCAACGATCTCGCGGCGTCCGACCCCTGCACGGTCGACCTCTTCGGGACCGAGACCCCGGGGACGTGTACCGAGCAAGAGGCCGGCCTCGCCTGCATGCCTTCCGGGCCGGGAGGGGTGGGCGGCGACCCTGGGCTCATCAGCAGCGTCGACCTCATCCCGCGCTCGCCGCTCTACGTCGAGTGCGACGTCGCCACCGAGGATCGGAAATGGGAGCACGTCGGGATCCGCCTCCGGGGCAACGCCAGCCTGCTCCTGCCCTGGGGGGCGGGGAACTGGAAGCTGCCGCTGCGCCTCAACTTCGACCGGTTCGAGGATGACTATCCCGAGACAAAGAATCAGCGCTTCTACGGGTTCGACGGGCTGGCGTTCACCAGCAGCTACCTGGATTCGTCGCTCCTGCGCGAGAAGCTCGGCACCGACATCTTCGCCAAGGCGGGGATCCCCGCGCCCGCGACCGCGTTCTACCGGGTCTTCGTCGATCACGGGGAGGGGCCGGTCTACTTCGGGCTCTATACCGGGATCGAGGTCCCGTCGGACGACTCGTTCCTCGACAGGCACTTCGGCGGCCACGACGGCAATGTCTACAAGCCCGACGGCACCGGCGCGCGGTGGGAGACCTGGGATCCCGAGACCCTCGTCAAGGAGAACCACGAGGAAGAGGCCGATTTCTCGGACGCGCGCGCGCTGTTCGACGCGCTGCACGCGGACCGGACCGACGCCGCCGCCTGGCGCGCGGGGCTCGAGGCGCGCCTCGACGTCGACGGCTTCCTCCACTGGTTGGCGCTGAACACGGTGATCGAGGACTGGGACGTGTACGGCCGCCTGCCGCACAACTACTACCTCTACTCGGACCCGAACAAGGGTGGGCAATTCACGTGGATCCCGTGGGACCACACGTTCGCGTTCATCGATGGCGACGTGGGAGGAGCGACCCCGATGCCGGCGCTGCCGCTCGACATGTCCCAGGTGACCGAGCAGTGGCCGCTCATCCGTTACCTGCTCGACGACCCGGTCTACCTCGAGATCTACCGCGACTACGTGAAGCAGGCCGCGGAGGTGGAGTACGAGCCGGCCGCGGCCGAGGCGTGGTTCAAGGCGGCGCACGACCTCATCGCGCCGTACGTCGTGGGGCCGGACGGCGAGATCGAGGGGCACACGCACCTCGCGTCGTCCGCGGACTTCGAGAGCGGCCTCGCCGCGCTGATCGCGCACGCCAAGGGGCGCGCCGCGGAGGTGGAGGCGTACCTGGCGCAGTGACGCGCCGGGCCGGATCGCCGCGCAACCAGGTCCCGCCGCGCTGATCGCGCAAGCGCTCGCTCATCGCGCGTCAGGAACGTCGATTTCAAGGACGGCCGGGAGTCGCGCCGGCTCGGAGGCGCTCTGGGGGCCGTACGCGGCCCCCGGACTCGCGCTCTCGCTCGAGCAGAACGACACCCTGCGGTCGCCCCTCGATGGAGGTGAGTCGCTGCTCACCGGCGACGACAGCGGCGCCTCGTCCAGCACCGGAATGCAGCATGCGTCCGCGCAGGTAGTGCGCGCGTGTGCGCGCGCGACCGCCCGATCGCGAGGACCGCGCGCGAGGCCGCTGCGACGCAAAGAGAGCTCAAAAACGTCGTGGATTGAATTTGCAGGTCGCGACGGACATCGTATGCACAGATCGGGGGGCGCACACGTCGTGTGCGGCGTTTCCACCTGATCTCGCCAGGGGGTGTTCGATGCTGTTGTCCGGACATGACCAAAAGGACGCGTGTACCCCACACAGGACCGGCATGGGAGGGCGTCGATGGAAGGGGCTGCTCTCGGCGGCGATGTCGGTCGCCGCGATCGTGTGGTCCGAGGACGCCAGAGCCAACCAGGAGGTCCGCGACTGGAACACGGTGATGGCGCAGATGGAGCCGCTGACGGGGTTCTTCATGGCGTCGAGGCTCTCGGCGCTCCTGCACGTCTCGATTCACGACGCGCTCAACGCGATCCCCGAGACCGCGCGCTACGAGACCTACCTGCCGCCCGTGGACGCCGAGGGGCCCGCCTTGCCCGAGGCGGCCCTGGCCGCGGCAGGGCGGACGATGCTGGCGACGTACATCGATTTCTACTCGAACCAGAGCCTCCCGCCGGAGTTCGCGAACCCGGGCCTCCAGGACCTCTTGCCGATGGTGGAGGCCGTCTACGACGCGCAGCTCTCGGCGATCCCCGACGGCCCCGAGAAGGAGGAGGGCATCCGGATCGGCGAGGCGGCCGCGATCAACCTGTGGAACGAGCGCCTCGGCGACGGGTGGAACAACCCGGATGATCTCGAGTTCGAGTGGCCCGATAGCGACGGCGACGGCGACCCGATGACCGGCCTGCCGGGGGAGTACGTGATGCTCGACCCGGCCGACACGTTCCCCGGCACGTCGCAGCCGTTCTTCTTCTGGTGGGGGGACATGACCCCGTGGACGATGCGCGACAACGACCAATTCCTGCCCCCGCCGCCGCCGCGCCCCAAGAACGGCGCGTTCCGCAGGGACCTGGAGGAGACCCGCGCCTACGGCGCCGTGGACAGCGCCGTGCGCACCCCGCAGCAGGCCTTCGAGGCCCTCTGGTGGGAGGCCTGCGACGGGTTCGTCTTCAGCGGCACGTACGCGTTCACCCGCCAGCTCGTCTCGGACTTCGAGCTGGACAACTACGAGGCCGCGCGGGTGTTCGCGCTCGCGATGCTCACCCAGGCCGACGCCATGATCGCCAATGTGAACAGCAAGAATCACTACAATTTCTGGCGGCCGATCACGGCGATCGACCACTACTATCCGGGCTCCGACTGGAAGCCGCTCATGACCACCTCGCCGAACCAGGAATACCCCGCCGGCCACCCGATGGTGAGCGGAGCGACGCTGTACGCGCTGATGGAGTTCTTCGGCGGCGGCGACCTGGACGAGCCGCTCGTCGGGACGAACACCTGCGGAGACATCGTGTTCGACTCCCTCAAGGACGCCGTCGAGGGGGTGATCAACGCCCGCGTCTGGGGGGGGATCCACTACCGCGGATCGGGCGAGGTCGGGGCGAGGACCGGCAAGAAGATCGCCAAGTACGTGCACCGGCGCTTCCTCGAGCCCCTGTAGGCTCGTCGCGCGGCGAGCTCAGCCACTCGGCGCCGCCGGACGCCGCCTCCACGCCCCGACACGACCTCGTGCGGGCACCGCTCGGAATGTTCGCCTTCCCACTTGTTTGAGCCCGGATACTCGGAATAGGATGGTCTCCTGACCAGGGGGGCCTTGGTCCTGCCGGTTCGGACCCCGCCACGCGCTCGTGGCCGCCTGTAGCGTCTGTGGGCCCGGGTGATGTCTTCGCTCGGGGGATGCTACATCGGCCTCCAGAGCGCGGGCAGCTTCGAGCCGGGCTCGATCGCGGGCGCAGGAGGTTTGAGTGAGCCGGTTCACAATCACGGAGGAGATCCACTCGGGTCTGGATACCGCCCTCTACCGCGGTTACCGGAATTCCGATCATGCGCCGATCTCGGTGAAGCTCCTCAAGCGCTCCCACGAGAGCCCGCGAGAGGTCGCGAAGCTCCGCTACGAATACATGATGATGCGCGACCTCGGGCTGCCCGGGGTCGTCACGGCGTACGGCCTCGAGCGGCACGAGGGCGGCCTGGCGCTCGTCATGGAGGACCTCGGCGGGCAGGCGCTCCACGACGTCCTCAAGGCGCAGCGGCTCGACCTCCGGACCGCGCTCAGGATCGCCGCTTCGGTCGCGGAGACCCTGGACGCGCTCCATCGCCGGCACGTCATCCACAAGGACATCAATCCCAGGAACATCCTCGTCAACGTGCGCACGGGCGCGGCGAGGCTGAGCGACCTCAGCGTCGCGACGCGCCTGTCTCAGGAGATCCAGCCGGCCCAGAGCCCTGACGCGATCGAGGTGAGCCTCCCCTATATGTCGCCGGAGCAGACCGGCCGGATGAATCGCACCCTGGATCACCGGACCGACCTCTATTCGCTCGGCGTCGTGATGTACGAGGCGCTCACGGGCCGCCTGCCCTTCCCGTCGTCGGACCCGATGGAGATCGTGCACAGCCACATCGCGAGGAGACCCGCGCCGCCTCACGAGGCCTCGCCCGAGATCCCGAAGGTGGTCTCGGACATCGTGATGAAGCTCCTCGCGAAGGCCGCGGAGGACCGCTACCAGGGCGCCTTCGGGCTCGCGGTGGACCTGCGAGCGTGCCTTTCGCAGCTCGAGGCGAGCGGAGCCGTCGCGCCCTTCTCGCTGGGTCAGCGCGATCTCTCCGGCGAGCTCCACATCCCCCAGCGGCTCTACGGCCGCGAGGCCGAGACAAGGGATCTCCTGCTCGCGTTCGATCGCGTGGGCCAGGGAGGCGTCGAGCTGCTCCTGGTCGCCGGCTTCTCGGGCATCGGCAAATCGGTGCTGGTCAACGAGGTCCACAAGCCGATCGCGGCGCGGGGCGGCGCGTTCATCTCGGGCAAGTTCGATCTCCTGAACCGGAGCGTCCCGTACGCGCCGATCGCGAACGCCTTCCGGGACCTCATCCGGGGGCACCTCCAGGGCTCCGACGGGGAGCTCGCGGGCTTGAAGGAGCGGCTGCTCGCCGCGCTCGGGCCGAACGCGCAGCTCATGATCGACCTCATCCCGGAGCTCTCGGTCATCCTGGGGTCGCAGCCGGGCGTGCCGGAGCTCGGGCCCACCGAAGCGCAGAACCGGTTCGTCATCGTCTTCCAGAGCTTCCTCCGGGTCTTCGCCACGAGGGAGCGCCCGCTGGTGCTCTTCCTCGACGACCTGCAGTGGGCCGACTCGGCGTCGCTCCGGCTGCTCCAGGCCATCCTCGCGAACCCGGAGAACGCGTATCTCCTCGTCCTCGGGGCGTACCGCGACAACGAGGTCGGCCCGGCCCACCCGCTCGCGCTGACGGTCGAGGAGATCAGGAAGACGGGGGCGAAGCTCGGCGAGATCACGCTCAGTCCGCTCGCGCCGCCGACGGTCGCCCAGATCATCGCCGACACCTTCGTCACCGACACGGACCGGGTGGCGCCCCTCGCCGCGATCGTCTTCGAGAAGACGCAGGGCAACCCGTTCTTCATGAGCCAGCTCCTCGGGGCGCTCCACCGGGACAAGCTGATCGGCTTCAACGCGGGGACCGGAGCGTGGGAGTGGGATCTCGCGCGCATCCAGCAGGCGGACATCACGGACAACGTGGTCGTCCTCATGGTCGGCAAGATCCGGAAGCTCGCGCCCGGCACGCAGCGCATCCTGAAGCTCGCCGCGTGCATGGGCCACCAGTTCGAGCTGAGGACGCTGGCGATCATCCACGAGAAGACGCCCGCCGCGACGGCCGCCGATCTGTGGGAGGCGCTCCGCGAAGGGTACGTCGTGCCGCTCACGTCCGAGTACCGCTTCCTCCACGCGCCCAGGGGAGAGGACGTCGACGACCAGCGCGACCTCGAGGCGCTCCGGATCTCGTACAAGTTCTTGCACGACCGCGTCCAGCAGGCCGCTTACTCGATGATCGAGGAGGACCGCCGGCAGGAGGTCCACCTGCGGATCGGCAGGCTGCTCAGGCGGTCTCGCGCGGACGAGGGGCACGTGGAGGACGTGTTCCAGATCGTCCACCACACGAACCTGGGCGCCGCGCTGATCACCGAGCGCGGCGAGCAGGTGGACGTCGCGCGGCTGAACCTCGCGGCCGGCAAGCGGGCGAAGGCCGCGACCGCGTTCCAGACCGCCGTCGGGTATTTCCGGGCCGGCGCCGCGCTGCTCGGCGAGGCCGGGTGGGGCGACGAGTACGCGACCACGTTCGAGCTCTCCGCCGAGCTCGCCGAGTGCGAGTACCTGATCGGCCGCCACGAGGAGGCGGAGGCCCTCTTCGACGTCATCCTGCGGCGGGCGCGATCGACGCTCGAACGCGCGCAGATCCTCAACCTGCGGGTCGTCCTCTACTGCATGCAGATCCGGTATGTCCAGGCCATGGACGTCGGGCGCGCCGCGCTCGCGCTCCTCGGCATCCGCGTGCCGGAGGCGGCGGACGAGTGCCAGGCCGCGCTCGAGGCGGAGCTCGCGGCGGTGCGCGCGAACCTCGGCGGGCGACGGATCCGCGAGCTCATCGGCGCGCCGTCGATGACCGATCCCGAGCAGCTCATCGCGCTCAAGATCCTGGCGAACCTGTGGGGGGTGGCGTTCATCATCCACCCCGTGCTGCTCGCGCTGGTCTGCGTGATGCCGGCCAACATCTCCCTCAAGCACGGGCACTCGGAGGAGGCCGCCTTCGGATACCTGACCTACGGCTTCGTGCTGGCCACGCGCGGCGAGTACGACGCAGCCCACGAGTTCGGCCAGCTCGCGCTGGATCTCAACGAGAGATACAACAATATCTCGATCAAGTGCCGGCTCCACTACATGTTCGCGCTCAACGTGAGCTTCTGCAAGAAGTCGCTCCGTCTGTCGCTCGATCATGCCCGGCGCGCCATGCGCGCAGGGCCGGAGTCGGGCGATCTGAACTATCTGTCGTATACCCTCTCGAACATCGTCTGGACGCGGATCGCCCTGGGCGACGAGCTCGGCGCCGTCGGCGAGGAGATCGAGAAGCTCCTCCTCCTGGTGCGGCAGACGTACAACGCGGCGAGCACGGCGAACGTGACGATCGGGCGGCAGCTCGTCGCCTGCCTCAGGGGGCGCACGGCGGGTCTCCACTCCATCGGGGACGAGACGCTGGACGAGCCGTCCTTCCTGGACAGCATCATGGCGCCCGAGCTCGTGAGCACGCTGTGCTGGTACGCCGCGGCCAAGCTCCGGCTGGCGTTGCTCGCCGAGGACTACGCCGGCGCGATCCAGATGGGGATCATCGCCGACCAGACGATCGGCGGGAGCGCGGGGCTCATCCTGTCGGTCGACATGGCGTTCCACCTGTGCCTCGCGATCCTGGCGCTGCCCCCGGCGGAGGCGGCCCGGGAGCCGCTCGGCGGCATGCGCGCCCGCTACCGGGGCAAGGTCTCCTCGTACGCCGCGGGCTGCCCCGAGAATTTCGAGCACAAGCGCCTCCTCATCGAGGCGGAGGAGGCGCGCGCCGCCGGGCGCCTCCTCGAGGCGATGGACCTTTACGATCGGTCGATCGAGGCGGCCAAGGCGAACCGCTTCGTGCAGGACGAGGCGCTCGCGAGCGAGCTCGCGGCCAGGTTCTACCTCGGCCTCGGCCGGGAGAAGGTCGCCGGCGTCTACATGACCGAGGCCCACCGGTGCTACCGCGCGTGGGGCGCGTCCGCGAAGGTGGCGCAGCTCGAGGGGCGATACGGCGCCCTCCTCGCCGCGCGCCCGCCCTCGGCGTCGGAGCGGCTCGGGCTGCCGGCGGGGCCGTCGGCGATCGATCTGATGGCGGTCATCAAGGCGTCCCAGGCGCTCTCCGACGAGATCGACCTGGAGCGGCTGCTCCAGAAGCTCATGCGGATCACGATCGAGAACGCGGGCGCCGAGAAGGGGTACCTGCTCCGGGATCAGGCGGGGACGCTGCTCCTCGAGGCGGAGGCGTCCGCCGCCGGCGCGGTGGTGAGCGTCTGCAACCCCGCGGCCCCGCTGCGACCGTCGGCCGCGCCCATGACCCTGCTCGGGCATGTCCGCAGGGCGAGAGAGCGCGTCGTGCTCGACTATGCGGCGGGCGAGCCGCGGTTCGCGGACGACGAGTACGTGCGGCTGAACCGGCCGAAGTCGGTGCTGTGCATCCCGCTCCTGCGGCAGGCCGCGCTGGTGGGTCTCCTTTACCTGGAGAACAACCTGACCGCCGGCGCGTTCACGCCGGAGCGGGCGCTGACGCTGGATCTCCTGGCGTCGCAGGCCGCGAGCTCGCTCGAGAACGCGCGGCTGTACGCGGAGCTGTCGAGGGAGAACGCCGAGCGCCGGCGGGCGGAGGAGGCGCTCCGGGAGCTCAACAGCGAGCTGGAGCTCCGGATCCAGCAGCGGACGGCGCAGCTGCAGGTGGCCAACAAGGAGCTGGAGGCGTTCAGCCACTCCGTCTCGCACGACCTGCGTGCGCCGCTCCGGGTCATCGACGGGTTCAGCCTCGCGCTGATCGAGGACTACGGCGACAAGCTCGACGAGGAGGCACGCGACTTGCTGTCGCAGGTGCGGCGGGGGAGCCAGCGGATGTCGGAGCTCATCGATGACATGCTCAGGCTGTCGCGCGTGACGCGCGCCGAGATGCAGCGCGAGCGCGTCGACATGAGCGCGCTCGGGCGCGAGGTGCTCGCCGCGCTGCAGCGGCCTGAGCCGGATCGCGCCGTGGAGTGCGTCGTGGCGGAGGGGGTGGCGGCGGACGGCGACCCTCAGCTGCTCAGGATCGTGCTGGAGAACCTGCTCGGCAACGCGTGGAAGTTCACGAGCAAGCGGGCGGGCGCGCGGATCGAGCTCGGGCAGATGGAGGGCGGGCAGGAGGAGCCGCGGGGCGGGCGCGCGACGTTTTTCGTGCGCGACAACGGGGCCGGGTTCGACATGAGGTACGCCGCGAAGCTGTTCGGCGCGTTCCAGCGCCTGCACACCGAGGAGGAGTTCGCGGGGACCGGCGTCGGCCTCGCGACCGTACATCGCATCGTCGAGCGCCATGGAGGCCGCATCTGGGCCGAGGGCGCCGTCGACGAGGGAGCGACGTTTTATTTCACGCTCTAGGCCGGGATCTCATCTGTTCGCGAGGAGCGCCATGAACCACGGAACGAACCCCCTCGTCGATGGCAACGCGCGGGCCGCTCGCGCGGGTCGCGACAAACGTCGGATGAACGCGGTCCCGCGGCCGGGGAGCGCGTCCTAGATGGGCACGCCGCTGCGCGTCCTCCTGGTCGAGGACTCCGAGCAAGACGCGCGGCTGATCCTGCGCGAGCTCAAGCGGGGGAGCTACGACCCGTCGCACGAGCGGGTGCACACGCCCGAGGGGATGACCGAGGCGCTCTCGCGGCAGGCGTACGACGTCGTGCTCTGCGATCACAGCATGCCCCGGTTCGACTCGCTGGCGGCGCTGCGCATGATCAAGGAGCGCGGGCTGGATCTGCCCTTCATCATCGTCTCGGGCAGCATCGGCGAGACCACCGTCGCCGAGGTCATGCGATCCGGCGCGAACGATTACGTCTTGAAGAGCGAGCTCAGGCGCCTGGCGCCCGCGATCGAGCGCTCGCTGCGCGACGTGGCGGAGCGGGCGGAGCGCCGGCGCGCCGAGGTCGCCCTCAAGGAGAGCGAGGAGCGGTTCGCCCTGGCCGTGCAGGGCTCGCGCGACGGGCTCTGGGACTGGGACCTGGCCGCCGGGGGCGCCTATTACTCCGAGCGTTTCAAGGACATCCTCGGCTGCCAGGACGGCGAGCTCGGCGTTTCCATCGAGTCCTTCCTGGGCCTCGTCGACGAGGAGGACAGGGACCGGGTGGAGGCCGCGCTCCGCGGCCACCTGGCGCGGCGCGGGTCGTACGACGTGGAGTTCCGGCGCCGCACCGCCGCGGGCGAGCTGCGCTGGCTCTGCTCGCGCGGGCAGGCGCTCTGGGACGAGCAGGGGAGGGCCACGCGCATGGCGGGCTCGCTCAGCGACATCACCGCGCGCAAGCGGGCGGAGGCGGTGCTCCTGGACAAGCTCGACATCATCGAGCGGCAGCAGGAGGCGATCCGCCAGCTCTCGACGCCGATCATCGAGGTCTGGGAGGGCGTGATCACCATGCCGGTGTTCGGGTCCGTCGACGAGCGCCGCGCCGAGCAGATGATGGAGGTGCTGCTCCAGGCGATCATGCGCACCCGCTGCCGCTCGGCCATCATCGACCTGACCGGCGCCGATGGGATCGACCACCGCACGGGCGATCACATCGTGAGGCTCGTCCGCGCCGTCGAGCTCCTCGGGGTGCGCGGGATCGTGGTGGGCATCCGGCCCGAGGTGGCGCAGACCATCGTGTCGCTCGGCGTGGATCTCTCGAGGATCAGCACCCTCGCGAACCTCCGGGACGCCCTGGTTCGCTGCATGCAGGCCCCCGCGCGGAGGGAGTGGCGGCGCTGAGCGCTCGCGGGGAGGGCCGCTCGTCGACCTCCCGGGAGACCCCCTCGGGGCCGGCCCCGGCCTACAGGCGCACCACCTTGGACTTGTCGCCGTCCAGCGTCCGCAGCGCGTCGCGCGTGTCGACGATGAGCTTCGACTCCGAGAGCATCCGGGCATAGTCGGTGTCAGAGTGGTCGGTGACGACCACCACCGCGTCATAGCGTCCGTAGTCGACGCTCGGGCATACGCTCCTCAGCTCCAGCCCGTGCTCGCGGACCTCGGGCACGTGCCGATCGACGTAGTCGACCTCGGCCCCCAGGCTGCGCAGGCCGTGGATCACGTCGATCGCCGGCGACTCGCGGTAATCGGCGACGTCCTTCTTGTAGGCCACGCCCGCGACGAGCACCTTCGCGCCGTTCGCCGGCACCCTGCGCCGGTTCAGCGACTCGTGCACCAGGGAGACGACCTCGCCCGGCATCGCGCTGTTGATGCTGTCCGCGACGTCGATGAACCGCGCCTGGTACTTGAGGCCGCGCATGCGCCAGGACAGGTAGAGCGGATCGATGGGAATGCAGTGCCCCCCGAGCCCCGGCCCCGGATAGAAGGGCATGAAGCCGAAGGGCTTCGTCGCCGCCGCGCGGATCACCTCCCACACGTCGACGCCGAGCCGCCGCGACATCAGCGCGACCTCGTTCACGAGGCCGATGTTCACGGCGCGGAACGTGTTCTCGAAGAGCTTGACCATCTCGGCCGTGTCGGTGCTGCCGACCGGCACGAGCGTGTCGATGATCGCCCCGTAGAGGGCCCTCCCCACGGCGAGGCACGCCGGCGTCATTCCGCCGATGACCTTGGGCGTGTTGCGCGTCTTCCACCGCGCATTGCCCGGATCCACGCGCTCGGGGCTGAAGGCGACGAACACGTCCTTGCCGAGCTCGTAGATCCCGCGCGTCAGCGTGGGCGCGAGCACCTCGCGCGTCGTGCCCGGGTAGGTCGTCGACTCCAGCACGATGAGCATCTCGGCGTGCTGCCGCTCCGCGATCTCCTCCATCGCCTGGGTGACGAAGCTCATGTCCGGATCCTTGTTCTTGCTCAGCGGCGTCGGCACGCAGACGACGATGGCGTCCGCGGCTTCCAGGACGCCCAGATCGGCGGACGCCGTGAGCTTTCCGGCGTCGACGAGCGGCTCGAGCTCCGCGGAGCGGATGTCGTCGATGTACGATTCGGCGCGGCCGAGCCGGCGCACCTTTTCGGGGTCCTTGTCATAGCCCGTCACGGCGAAGCCCGCCCTGGCGAGCTCGACCGCGAGCGGCAAGCCGACATAGCCCACGCCCACCACAACCACGTTTGCCTCGCGGCGCTCGATCTTCCTGAGGAGTTTTTCCATCTCTCGGTCTCTGTGCTTGGTTCATTCGATGCTGGCCCGCGGGCGGCGCGGCGCTGCCTCTCGGCGCGATCGCCTCGCCTCGCGGGTGCGGCCAGGTTGGGGTTGTCGCCTCACTCGACCGTGACGCTCTTGGCCAGGTTGCGAGGCTTGTCGACGTCCCTCCCGAGGAGGGACGCGACATGGTACGCGAGGAGCTGCAGAGCGACGGCGTTCACCACAGGGCTCAGCAGCTCGTCCGTGCGAGGGAGCCGGATCAGGTCGTCCGCGTGGCGGGCGGCCTCCGTATCTCCATCGCTGACGAGGGCGATGATCCTCCCGGAGCGCGCCCTGACCTCCTGGATGTTGCTGAGGACCTTCTCGAGGAGGGGGCACTCGGTTGCGATGACGACCACGGGGAGGCCGTCGTCGATGATGGAGATCGGGCCGTGCTTCATCTCCCCGGCGGCGTGCGCTTCGGCGTAGACGTAGCTCAGCTCCTTCAGCTTGAGGGCGCCTTCGAACGCGCTCGGGGCGTTCACGCCGCGCCCCAGGAACAGCCAGCCGCGGGCATCCCTGTACTTGGCGGCGATCCGCTCGATCTCCGCGACGCGCGCCGGGTCGAGCGCCTCGTCGACGACGCGCGGCAGGTCGCGGAGCTCGGCGGAGAGCTCGGCCGCGCGCGCGGGGCTCAGGGCCCCACGCGCGCGGCCGAGCCAGAGGGCGAACAGGAGCAGCGCGCCGAGCTGGGCGGTGTAGGCCTTGGTGCTGGCGACGCCGATCTCCGGCCCGGCGTGGACGTAGAGGACCTCGTGCGCCTCGCGGGTCATGCTGCTCCCCTCGACATTGATGATGCCGAGGGTCCTCGCGCCGAGCCGCTTCGCCTCGCGGAGGGCCTCGATGGTATCGATGGTCTCGCCGGACTGGCTGATGGCGATCACCAGCGTCCGCTCGTCGACGATCGGCTGGCGATACCGATACTCGCTCGCGATGTCGACCTCGACCTGCACCCGGGCGAGCCGCTCGATGAGGTGCTCACCGATGAGGCCAGCGTGGTACGCGGTGCCGCATCCGATGATCTGGATGCGATCGATCGAGGACGGGTCGAGGCGCAGATCGAGCCACGCCTCTCCGGCGCCGCCGCGCAGGCCGCCCGCGATGGTGTGCGCGAGGACCCGGGGCTGCTCGTGGATCTCCTTGAGCATGAACGTATCGCAGTCGCCCTTCTCGGCGGCCTCGGCGCTCCAGTCGACGAGGGTGGGGGGGCGCGCGCGCGGCTTTCCCTCGAGATCCGTGACGTCGTAGCCTTGGCTGCGCAGGACGACCAGATCGCCGTCCTGCAGGAACACCACGCGGCGGGTGTACGGGAGCAGCGCCAGCACATCCGACGCGAGGAACATCTCGCCGTCGCCGACGCCGATCACGAGGGGGCTGACGCTGCGGGCCGCGACGATCTCCTCGTGCTCGGCGTGCGCGACGACGACGGCGTACGCGCCGCGCACCTCCGCGAGGGCCGCGCGGACCGCGCCCGCGAGATCTCCCCGGTACTTCTCCGCGATGAGGTGCGCGAGGACCTCGGTGTCGGTCTCGGAGCGGAACGCGTGGCCCTGGGCGGCGAGCCGATCCTTGAGCGGGCGGAAATTCTCGATGATCCCGTTATGGCTGATGACGATGGCCCCGTCCTCACTGGCGTGAGGGTGAGCGTTGCGGTCGTCGGGCGCGCCGTGCGTCGCCCACCGGGTGTGACCGAGGCCGAGCATCCCGCGGACCGAGCGCAGCTTCAGCTCTCCCGCGAGGCCGGCGAGCGGCCCGGCCTTCTTGTAGACCTCGATGCCCGTCACCGTGCGAATCGCGAGGCCCGCGCCATCATGGCCGCGATACTCGATCCGGGCGAGCTTGTCGAGGAGCACTTCCTTTGCGTCGCGATAACCTACGTAGCCAACGATTCCACACATGGTTTGCACCCGATGACGAGGAGGCGCCTCAGCGCCTCACAGGACGCCCCGTGAAGCGATGGACCGCTGTTCGTCCGAGGGCGCGTGCATCCGTCATGCCATCCGGCGCATTCCGCGAGGACCGTGCCTGGACCTGGCCGCGCGCCGGACAGGCGGACATGACCGCGGACGCCGCGCAAGGCGGCGTTGCGCGACCGCGCCAACCGTTGCTCGCCAGGCGCTCCTCCCTGGGCGGCTCGCGTGGAATGCGAGCGCGTTGGCTCCCCGATCCGGCTGGCCCCGCGACGAGCGCTCTCGACATCGACACGCGGCACGGCCGTTGCTGAAGGCAGGGGCAAGAGGCCAGCGCGCCTACGCTGGATGATCGATCCAGCAGGGGAGTCGGGCGCGCGCCGGGCAAGCTCGCCCGCGCAGCGCGGGTGCTGACGGGCGAGCTTGCCCGGCGCGCGTGGAGGCCTCGAGGAGAGGTGGAACTACATGGGAAAATACTTCGGTACCGACGGCGTACGCGGCATCGCAAACTTGGAATTGACGCCAGAGCTCGCCTTCCGGCTCGGTCGCTGCGGCGGCCACGCGCTGGCGGGCGAGTCGAGCGGCGCGACCTTCGTCGTCGGGCGCGATACGCGCGTCTCCGGCCCGATGCTGGAGGCGGCGATCGTCGCTGGGCTCTCGTCTATCGGTGCTTCCGTCATCCATCTCGGCGTCGTGACGACGCCGGTCGTCGCGTACCTCACCAGGCACTTCGGTGCGCGGGCAGGCATCATGATCTCGGCCTCGCACAATCCAGCCGAGGACAACGGCGTCAAGTTCTTCGGCGCGGACGGCTTCAAGCTGCCGGACGAGGTGGAACAGGCGATCGAGCAGCTGCTCGACGCGCCGGAGGACAGGCTGCCGCGCCCGGTCGGCGGACAGCTGCGCGCGACGTCGGTCGACGCACAGGCGAAGGAGGCGTACCTGCGCCACCTCAAGGCGGCCGTGCCGGCGCGCTTCGACGGGGCGCGGGTCGTGCTCGATTGCGCCAACGGGGGCGCGTACGAGCTGGCGCCCCGCGTCTTCCGGGAGCTCGGCGCGGATGTGGTGGCGATCGGGGTTGCGCCCAATGGATTGAACATCAATGATGGGTGTGGCTCGCTGCACGTCGAGGCGCTGCGAGAAGAGGTCTTGCGGCGCGGCGCGCAGATGGGGCTGTCCCTCGACGGCGACGCGGACCGGCTGGTGGCCGTCGACGAGCGCGGGGCGGTGGTCGACGGTGATGAGATCCTGTATGTCTGCGCGTCGGCCGCGAAGCGAGAGCGCCGGCTGGCGAAGGACACGATCGTCACTACGGTGATGAGCAATGCGGGGCTCGCGCAGGCGGCCGGGCGGCTCGGCGTCGCGACGCAGCGGACCGAGGTCGGGGACCGCCACGTCGTCGCAGAGATGCGGCGCGGCGGCTACAACCTGGGCGGCGAGCCGTCAGGGCACGTCGTCTGGCTGGACCACGCGACGACCGGGGACGGGATCTTGGCGGGGCTCTTGCTGCTCGACGTCGTGAGGCGGACGGGCCGTCGGCTCAGCGAGCTGACACGACCGTTCGAGAGGCTCCCGCAGGTGCGCGCCGATGTGATGGTCGCCGACAGGAACAGGTTGAGCGGCAATCCGGCGATCGCCGCGGTCGTCCGCAGGGTGGAGCGAGAGCTCGGCGCCGCCGGGCGCATGGTGGTCCGCGCGTCCGGGACCGAGCCGGTCGTCCGCATCATGGCCGAAGGCCTGGAGCGGCCTCGGATCGAGGCGTACGTCAAGGAGCTCGCCGACGTGATCGCGCGCGAGCTGTCGTGTTCGCTGAACGCATGAGCGCGCGCGACCAGGAGCGAAATATGTTTCAGCAGCTGATTGTAGGGTTCGGCAAGGCAGGCCGAGATCTGCACCTGACCTGCCTGCGCAAGGCGCGACACAGGCCGGAGGGGCGAGGGCTGTTCGATGAGCGCATCGGCGTCGTCGATCCGCTCGTCGCCTCGGGAGGCGCGCTCCAGGGCGCGGCCGGCCTCCCGGTCTATCCCTCGATCGCCGACGCGCGCGGAGCCTTCGATCCGCGGCGCACGGTGGTCCACATCTGCACGGGGCCGTCGGAGCACTACCCGGTGTTCGTCGCGGCCGTCGCCGCCGGGTTCCGCCGCTTCGTCGTGGAGAAGCCGTTCACCATCCATGTCTCCGACGCGCGAGAGATCCTCGCCCTCGAGCGGGAGGCCGGCCTGGACGTCGCCGTCGTCAGCAACTGGCTCTCGAGCCCGGTGACGGCGCGCCTCAAGGCGATCATCGACGGCGGCGAGCTCGGCGCGCTCGAGCGGATGGTCATCGAGAGCAGCAAGCCGCGCATCAACCGCACGCTGGCGAGCAGCAGCCACCAGACCGCCTTCGACGTCGAGATGCCTCACCAGATCGCGCTGGCGCTCGCCCTCGGCGGGACCGAGGCCGCGGTCCTCCACGCCGAGTGCACCGATCTCTCCGCCGCCTCGGGCACGGTGCCTCACATGGGCGGCGCGACCATCGCCACGATGCACGGCGACCGCGTGGCCGCGGTCTGCCACTCCGATCTCGGCTGCCCGATGCGCAAGCGCGACGTCATCCTCGAGCTCGAGCGCGGAACGGCCATTGGGTATTACCAGACCGGCGCCGACGACAACCACGCCTGGGTCAAGGTCTTCGGCGGCGACGGCCGCCTCGTCGCGACGGACGTGTACGAGGACGACCCCCTGAGCACCTGCTTCATCGAATATTATCGTCACTTCGCCGCTCAGGGGCCCGAGCCGCTGAGCAGCGTAAAGTTCAACACGGGGGTGGTGGACGTCATCGCCCGCGCCAAGGTCCTGAGCGGCCTCCTCCATCCGGCCGGCGTGCCGGACGCCGTCCTGCGCGGGGCGGGGAGGTCGCGAGGGCGCGCGGGCGCGCCCGCCGCCTGCTCGGATCTCGCCGCCGAGCTCTCGTCCGGCGCCGCCCGGGCGCTCATGCCGCCGCCCGCCGTCACGCGGAGCTTCAAGCAACGGAGTCGTACATGACAGCAGTTATCCCGTTTTACACGTGCGCGGCGTCGCTCGAGCGGCAGCGCGGCGAGATCGACGCCCTGATCGACGAGCTCTTCGCCGGCGGGTCGTTCACCGACGGCGCGCTCGTCCGCCGCCTCGAGCGGCGCATCGCCCTCTTCACGGAGGCGCGCCACACGATCGCCTGCGGCAACGCCACCGACGCCCTCACCATCATGCTCATGGCCGCGGGCGTCGGGCCCGGCGACGAGGTCATCGTCCCTTCGTTCAGCTTCTTCGCGTCCGCGTCCTCCATCGCGCACGCGGGGGCCAAGCCGGTCTTCGTCGATATCGATCCGGTCACGTACGCGATGGATCCAACCCGGATCTCCGCGGCCGTCACGCGGCACACCAGGGCCGTCATGCCGGTCCACCTGTTCACGCAGATGGCCGATATGCCCGCCATCGTCGACGTCGCCCGCCGCCACGGCCTGCTCGTCCTCGAGGACAGCGCGGAGGGCATCGGGATGTGGCTCGGCGGGCAGCACGCCGGCCTCATCGGCGACGCCGGGGTCCTCTCGTTCTTCCCGACCAAGACGCTGGGGGCGTTCGGCGACGCCGGCATGGTCCTCACGAACGACGACCGGCTCGCCGAGGCCGCGCGCATGCTCCGCAACCACGGCCAGAGGGAGGGTGAGCCCCAGGTCTATCGCCGCCTCGGCTTCAACAGCCGCATGGACAGCCTCCAGGCGGCGATCCTCCTGGCGCGCCTCGGGCGCTTGCCCCAGGAGATCGCCAGGCGCGCCGAGCTCGCCGCCCTGTACAATCGCGGCCTCGCCGGCCTCTCCGCCAGCGTCTCGACGCCGCGCATCCGGCGCCGCCCCGAGGGCGCGGGCCCTGTCTACTACGTCTATCTGATCGAGTGCGAGCAGCGCGACGCGCTCGCCGCTCACCTCGCCGCAGAGGGGATCGGGACCGAGACCTACTACCCTGTGCCGCTGCACCTGCAGCCTTGTTTTCGGGGGCTCGGCTACGTGCGCGGCGACATGCCCGTCGCGGAGCGCGCCTGCACGCGCACGCTCGGCCTCCCGATGTATCCGGACATGACGGCCGGACAGGTCGAGCGCGTCTGCGGCGCCATCGCCGATTTCTTCCAGCGCGGAGGCGCCCGATGAAGGTCGCGTACTTCGATTATCCGAGGCGCTTCGGCGCCGACGCGGCGCTCGTCAAGCAGCTCGTGGCCGAGGTGGGCACCTCGGGCGCGTTCATCCTGAAACAGCACGTCGCCGAGCTCGAGGCTGCCATCAAGGGCCAGACCGGCGCTGCCCACGCCGTCGCCGTCTCGAACGGCACGGACGCGCTGCTCATCGCGCTGGCGTCCCTCGGCGTCGGCCCGGGCGTCGACGTGCTGACGCCCGCCTTCTCGTTCATCTCCACGGCGAGCGCCCCGGCCCTCCTGCGCGCCCGGCCGGTCTTCGTCGACGTGAACCCCGATACCGGCACCATCGCCGCCGACGAGCTCGCGCGCCGGCGCACGCCGGAATCGAAGGTCGTCATCGCCGCTCATCTCTTCTCCTCGCTCGCCGCGATGGCCGAGATCCAGGCCGCCGCGAGGGCGCTGGGCCTCCGCGTCCTGGAGGACAGCGCCGTCGCGCTCGGCGCGAGGACGGCGGGGGTCCCCGCGGGGCTCGCGGGCGACGTCGGCCTCTATTCCTTCTTTCCCGCGAAGCCCCTCGGCGGCATCGGCGACGCCGGGATGATCGTCTC
Organism: Sorangium cellulosum So0157-2; assembly: GCF_000418325.1. Classification (GTDB taxonomy): domain Bacteria; phylum Myxococcota_A; class Polyangia; order Polyangiales; family Polyangiaceae; genus Sorangium; species Sorangium cellulosum_D. Next base: position 6,930,527 of record NC_021658.1, on the reverse strand, counting down.
CAACGACGCTGCGCTCGGCGACATGTGCCGGCGGCTGCGCAATCACGGCCAGGACGGCGTCACGCGCTTTCTGCATCACCACCTGGGATGGAACCACCGAATGGATGAAATCGTGGCCGCCTACCTCACGGCGAAGCTCGCGCGGCTCCCCGCGCTGCACGCGCGCCGCCGCGCCATCGGCGAGCACTACGACGCCGAGCTCGGGAAGCTCGGCCCCGCGATCAGGCCGCTCGCGTCCGCGCCGGGCGAGCGCGTGTTCTATACCTACGTGATCCGCGCCGAGCGCCGTGACGCGCTCCGCGCCCACCTCTTCGAGCGCGGCGTCGAGACGCAGCTCTATTACACGGTGCCCCTGCACCTGCAGCCGTGCTTTGCCCACCTCGGGCACGTGGCAGGCGACTTCCCCGGGGCCGAGACGCTCGCGCGCGAGGCGCTGGCGCTGCCCCTCTATGCAGAGATGACGGACGCGGAAGCGGAGTACGTCGTCTCCGCGGTCAGGAGCTTCCATGCGTGAGGCGCCTCCCGTGCTGCTCGCCGGCGTGGGCGATGAGGCCTCTCCGGACCTCGACGGTCAGCTGGAGGCGCTGCGCCGCCTCGGCTTTCGGGGCATCGAGCTCCGCACCCTGGACGGCATCGCCGTCGCCGACCTCGACCCCGCGCGCTTCGCCGCCGCCGCGCGGCGCATCGCGGACGACGGGATGAGCGTCGTGGCCCTGGCGAGCCGGATAGGCGGCTGGGCGCGCCCGGTCTCTGGGCCGTTCGGCCGCGACCTGGGAGAGCTCAGGATCCTCGCCGACCGCGCCCACGCGCTCGGCTGCAGGTTCATCCGCATCATGTCCTATCCGAACCAGGGGCTCGACGGCGCCGGCTGGCGCCGCGAAGCCATGCGCCGGGTCGCCGAGCTCGTCGAGCTCGCCGCGGCGCTCGACGTCACGCTCCTCCACGAGAACTGCTCGGGCTGGGCCTCCCAGGGCGCGGAGCACACCCTCGCGATGCTGCGCGAGATAGCGAGCCCCCATCTGGGGCTCCTGTTCGACGTCGGCAACGTGCGCGTCGCGGATCAGGACCCCGTCGCGTTCCTCGGTCGCGTTCTCCCGCACGTGCGCCACGTCCACGTCAAGGATGTCGTCTGGGACGCCGACGGCGCCGCCCAGTTCACCTGGCCGGGCGAAGGTGAGGCCCAGCTCGCCGAGTGCCTCTCGATGCTCGAGGCGGCGGGCTACGCCGGCGCCATCGCCATCGAGCCGCACCTGGCCCACATCCCTCACCTCGGCATCACCGCCGACACAGCCACGCTGCGAGAGTGCTTCGTCGAGTTCGGCGGCCGCTTCGAGCGCATCGCCCGGGCCGTCTGGCGCGCAGAGAGGAGCCAATGAACGATCCGCAGAGCCGTTTCACCCCCGAGCACCTGGAGCACCTCCTCGGCTTGCTCGCGATCGACACGACAAGCCCCATGGAGACCGGCGTGCCGAGCGCCATCCCGGACGCTCAGCGGGCCTTCCGCGACTTCGCGGTTTCCCGCGGCTTCACCGAAGCCTACCTGGGCGCTCCGTGCGCCGCGGTCCTGAGCGGCGCCCACGTCCCGGTCTCGGTGTGTGAGGTGGCCGCGAAGATGGGCGGCGCGTTCCTCTCGTCGCAGCCGAACCTGGTCCTCCGCGCCGGCGGAGGCCGCCCGGCGGCTCGCACCGTGATGTTCAACCTCCATATGGACACGGTCGCTGGCCACGTCCCCGTCGCGTGCGAGGACGGGATCGTCACCGGCCGCGGCGCCGTCGACATGAAAGGCCCCGGCGTCGCGGTGCTCGCCGGCATCGAGGCGGCCATGCGCCAGGATCCCCGCCTCGCGGGCGAGATCCAGGTGCTCGTCCAGTCGGTCGCCGGCGAGGAAGGCGGCGCCATGGGCGTCTACGGGACCAAGGCCCTCGTGGACCTCGGCTACGTCGGCCGATTGAACGTCTTCGCCGAGCCGAGCGAGGGCCACTTCTTCGACCGTTCGACCACGTCGATGACGGCGCGCGTCTCGGTCGAGGGGGTCGGCTCGACCGACGACGCGCCCCATGCAGGCCAGAACGCCACGGTCATCCTCGCCGCCGTCGCCACGCGGTTCGCCCGCGATCTGGTCGCGGACGTCCGTCGCATCGGCGGCAAGACCTGTATCGCCGGCATCCACACCGGCAGGATGCATAACCGGGTTTACGGCGAGGGGGCGCTGCTCGTCAACTTCGCGTACTCCACGATGGCCCAGGCCGTCGCGATCGAGGAGGCGACCGAGATCCGCTTCGCGGAGGCCCTCCACGGCCTCGCGACCGATCTCGCCGGCTCCGAGGTCTTCGGCGCGACGGCCTCGGCCGCGCGCGCCGTGACGCGCCTCGAATGGCTCAAGCGCCGCCTCCCGACGCTCGACAACAGCGATGAGGCCATGCGGCGCGTCCTCGCGGCGGCCGGCATCGGCCGGACGCCGCCCGCGCTCGCGCATCGCGCGTTCACCTGCGACGCGATGTGGGCGCAACGCCCCGACCGCTACACGGTCGTCTATGGCCCTTGCAGCCTGGAGCACAACCGCGCGCACGCCGACGGCGAGTTCATCGCCGTGGCCGACCTCGAGCGGTTCGCCCGCGAGGTCGAGGCCATCGTCCGCTGCTTCGGCGACCACTGTCGCAGCGGCGCCGCCCTCCTCGACGAGGAATCGAAATGAGCAAGATGAACGTCTCTCTGAATGAGCTGCGGCGCTTCGCGACCGACGCCCTGACCCGGGCCGGCCTCGCGCCGGCGCACGCCCGCATCGCGGCCGAGCCGCTCGTCTACGCGGACAAAAAGGGCTTCGATACCCACGGCATCGCCAATCTCGGCCGCATCTACGTGGCCAAGCTGAGGAGCGGCCGCATCCGCGGCGACGCCGAGCCGCGCGTCCTCAAGGACGAGGGCGCGACGGCGCTCATCGACGGTCAGGACGGCCTCGGCCTCGTGACCGGCGTCAAGGCGATGCGCCTCGCGATGGACAAGGCGGCGGCGTCCGGCGTCGGCGCCGTCGCCGTGCGACGCAGCTCCCATTTCGGTCCGGCCGGCTACTACGCGGAGCTCGCGCTCGAGCGCGGCATGGTCGGTATCGCCATGTCGAACCTCGGCTCTCAGACGATCGCTCGCCCGCCTCATGGAGGGGTGAAGATCGTCGGGACCAACCCGATCTGCCTCGCCGCCCCCGGCGGGGAGATGCCGGCCTTCGTCCTGGATATGAGCACGACCGTCGTCTCGACCGGCAGGGTCCGCGCCGCGGCCCGCCTGGGCGAGCGCATCCCCGAAGGCTGGCTCGTCGACGAGCACGGCGCTCCGGTCACCGATCCGGCCGCGCTCGACGCCGGCACCGGGCACCTCCAGCTGCTCGGCGGCCAGCCCGAGACCGGCGGGTGGAAGGGCCTTGGCCTGGCCCTCTGGGTGGACATCCTCTGCGGCGCCCTCGCCGGCGCTGCGGCCGGCCCGGATCCAGACCTCTTCGGCCCCTCGGGCGAGGCCCGCTCCCGCGACGATCGCGACGTCGGCCACTTCTTCCTCGCCCTGGACATCCGCCGCTTCGGTGAGCTGTCGGAGTTCCAGCGGCGCATGGACCGGATCCTCGCCGGCGTCGTCGAGTGCCCGGCCAACGGGCCGGGCCGGCGCGTCACTTATCCTGGATATCTGGAGCACGAGCGCCGCCGCGCCGTGCGCGTCGACGCGGTGAGCGTGGACTCGGACCTGTTCGCGGCGCTCGGCGGGCTGGCCCGTGAGCTGGGGATCAAGCCCCTCGAGACCCTCGTTGAAGAAGGAGATGCAGCGTGACGGTGCGTATTGGTATGATCGGTATGGGAGTCATCTCGAAGTTTTATGTCGCGGGCTTTCCCCGGGTGGACGGGGCGAAGCTCGTCGCCGTGTGCGACCTGCGGAAGGAGCGCGTCGCGCCCTTCGAGGCGCGCGGCCTCGACACGACGCTCGATTACAGGGAGCTCTTGGCCCGCGAGGACATCGACGCGGTCATCATCAACGTCCCCAACGACGAGCATTACGCCATCTGCCGCGACGCGCTGGCGGCCGGCAAGCATGTCTGCTGCGAGAAGCCTCTGACCATCCGCCGCGCGGACGCCGAGCGCCTCGTCGGCCAGGCGCGCGCCGCCGGCCGGACATTGTTCACGGCGTTCCACCGCCGCTACAACGCCAACGTCGTGCGCGCGTTGCCGCAGCTCGCCGACCGGTCGCGCATCGCCTCGGTCACCGCCCGATACCTCGAGAAGATCGAGGAGCACGCGGGGGACGACCGCTGGTACCTCGATTCGCGCCGCTGCGGCGGCGGCTGCCTCGCGGACAACGGCCCGAACGTCTTCGACACGCTCGCCTCGTTCCTCGGCCGGATGGAGGTCACCCGCGCCGCGGTCGAGCGCGACGGCGGCGGCATCGATCGGGAAGCCGACGTGGACCTCGTGAGCGAAGGCGGCATCCCGGTGCACGTCCGCCTCGACTGGGCCTACCCGCGCGGCGAGCGAAAGGACATCGAGGTCTCGCTCAAGAGCGGCGAGCGCGTCGTCATCGACATGCTCGCTGGCTTCGACGAGTTCAAGGGCTCTCTCTGGCACGAGTACGAGGAGATCGTGCGCGACTTCGTCGCCACGATCGGGGCGGGCGGCTGCCACGGCGAGGACGGCCTCGACGCCGTGCGGCTCGTGGACGACGCTTACGCCGCGGAGGGGCTCTCCCGCACGGCGCAGGCGCGCAAGCGCGCCGTCCCGACGACGGTGGTGAAGCTCCTCCAGCACAAGCGGAGCGATCGCGGCTTCGTCCTCGAGCGACACGCGACGCGCTGCGTGCGCGCCGGCGAGGTCCACGAGCTCGTCACCACCGATCAGGCGACCGCCGGGCCCGGCGACCGCGTCGACCGGGTGGGCTTCCTCGGCTTCGTCGAGGCGCGCGCCGCCGGCGTCATCGAGCGCGGCGACCTCGTGGTCCACGGCGGCACCGTGATCGGCAGGGTCCTCGGCTTCGACGCCTGCCACTTCCCGAACCATTACAACGTCCTCGTCGCCGCCGCGGCGCCCGTCACCGCGGGCGAGCTCGGTCTCGCCGTCGAGGACACCGTGAAGTTCCTGCCGGGCGAGCCGTCGCCCGAGGGCGAAGGGCGCTGACATGAGACCCGTCGAGGTCCTGACGCGCGCGGCCGCCCGCGAGCACCTCCTCGCGAGCGAGGCGCGCGACGCCATGCTCGCGCTGCTCGACGGCGCCTTCACGCCGGCGCAGGCTGCGGCGTGGCTGTCGCTGCTCGCCTGCAAAGGCGAGACGGTCGCCGAGCTCGAAGGCTTCTTCGCCGCGCTCATGGCGCGCGCCGTCCGTGTCCCGCAAAGGGCCGATGCCATCGACACCGCCGGCACCGGCGGCGACCGCCACGCCAGCTTCAACGCCTCCACGGCCGCCGCGCTGATCGCCGCCGCCGCAGGCGCGGTCGTCGCCAAGGCGGGCAACCGCGCCGCCTCGAGCCGCTGCGGCAGCGCCGATCTGCTGGAGGCGATGGACATCGATATCGAGCTCGGGCCCGCGGAGGTGGATCGGTCGCTCGCCGAGACCGGCTTTGCCTTCCTCTTCAGCCAGCGCTTCCACCCGGCGCTCCGCGGGCTCGCGCCGCTGCGCCGCGAGCTCGGCCTGCGGACGGCGCTCAACCTCCTCGGGCCGCTGGCCAACCCGGCCGCCCCCGCGCGCCGCGTCCTGGGCGTGGCCAAGCCGGCCCTCGTCGATCTCTACGTCGAGATCCTCCCGGCGATCGGCGCCAGGCGCGCGCTGATCGTGCACGCCCGCGACGGCCTCGACGAGCTGAGCCTCGCCGCGCCGACCGACATCGCCGAGCTGCGCGACGGCGCCCTGCGCCGGTTCACGGTGACGCCGGAGGACCTCGGCGTCGCCCGCTGCGATCTCGCGGCATTGCGCGGCGCAGGTCCGGCCGAGAACGCGGCGCTGCTCCGCGCGCTCTGCCGGGGCGAGCGCGGGCCTCTTCATGATTTTTGCGCCGCAAATGCAGCTGCGGCGCTGTACCTCGCCGACCTCGCGAGCGACCTGCGCGATGGAGTCGAGGTTGCCCGCCGCGCCATCCGGTCGGGGGCGCTGGCTTCGCTTGTGGACAACCTGATTGCACGCTCGGCGACGCGCCGGAGCGCGGAAGGACTGCGATGATTCTCGATACGATCCTCGAACATAAGCGCGGCGAAGTCGCCGCGAAGGAGCGCCGCGTTCCGCGCGCCGCGCTGGAGCAGCGGGCCAGGGCGGCCCGACCGCCCCGGAATTTCGCGGCGGCGCTGCGCAAAGACGGCGTGTCCGCCATCGCCGAGATCAAGCTGAAGTCGCCGTCGAAAGGCGTGTTCCGCGAGGGCTTCGACCCGGTGGCCGTCGCCCGCGCCTACGCGGCGAACGGCGCCCGCGCCATCAGCGTGCTCGCCGACCGGGAGTTCTTCGGCGGCGGCCCCGAGATCGTCGAGGCCGTGGCGAACGACGCGGGGGTGGATGTCCCCGTGATGTACAAGGAGTTCGTCGTCCGCCCGTATCAGGTGATCGAGGCCCGCGCCGCCGGCGCCGACGCCGTGCTGCTCATCGCGCGCGGCGTCGACGCGGCGCTCCTCACCGAGCTGATCGCGCTCGCGCGCTCGCTCGGCATGGAGGCGCTGGTCGAGACCTTCGACGCCGGCGAGATCGAGCGGGCCGTGCGGGCCGGCGCTCGCATCATCGGCGTCAACAACCGCGATCTGTCGACGTTCGCGGTCGACCTCGACAGGTCCCGCGCGCTCCGCCGGCTCATCCCGGCCGACGTGCTCACGGTCAGCGAGAGCGGCCTCAAGACCGCCGCGGACGTGGCCGCCGTCGCCGGCATGGGGTTCGACGGCGTCCTCGTCGGCGAGGCGCTGGTCAGCGCGCCCGATCCCGGCGCGGCCCTCAGGTCCCTCCTTGGCTCCGCGGGGCCTGCGCCGGGGGTGTTCGGCGCGTTCGGCGGGCGCTTCGTCGCCGAGACGCTGATGCGCAACCTCGAGGAGCTCGAGCAGGGCTTTCTCCGCTACAAGGACGACGCGGAGTTCAACCGGGCGCTCGGCGACCTCCTCACGAACTTCGTTGGCCGCCCGACGCCGCTCACGCCGCTCTTGCGCCTCAGCGAGTCCCTCGGCGGCGCGCGCATCTACGCCAAGCGCGAGGATCTCGCCCACACCGGCGCCCACAAGATCAACAACGCCGTCGCCCAGGCGCTGCTCGCGGTCCGGCTCGGCAAGCGCCGTATCGTCGCGGAGACCGGGGCCGGCCAGCACGGCGTCGCCCTCGCGACCGCGTCGAGCCTGCTCGGGCTCGATTGCACGGTCTACATGGGGGCCGTCGACGCGGAGCGCCAGGCGATGAACGTCCAGCGAATCCGCATGCTGGGCGCCGATCTCCGGTTCGTCCACGCCGGCTCGAAGACGCTGAAGGACGCGAGCAACGAGGCCCTGCGCGACTGGATCGCCAACGTCGACTCGACGCATTACCTGCTCGGGTCCGCGGTGGGACCGCACCCGTTCCCCACCATGGTTCGCCACTTTCAAACGGTGATCGGCGCCGAGTGCCGGGCGCAGGTGCTCGAGCGCGAGGGGCGCCTGCCCGATGCCGTGGTCGCGTGCATCGGCGGCGGCAGCAATGCGATCGGCATCTTCGCGCCGTTTATCGACGAGCCGTCGGTCGATCTCATCGGCGTCCAGGCCGCGGGCGGGGGCCTCGCGAGCGGGCTGCATGCGGCGTCGCTCCTCGCCGGCAAGGTCGGCGTCCTCCAGGGCTCCAAGACCTATGTCCTTCAGAACGACGACGGCCAGATCCTCGAGACCCACAGCATCGCGCCGGGCCTCGACTACCCGGGCGTCGGCCCCGAGCACGCCCACCTGCGCGACACGGGCCGCGTCCGGTACGTCGGCGTCGATGACGCGCGCGCTATCGAGGCGTTCCAGGCGCTCTGCCGCATGGAGGGCATCCTCCCGGCGCTCGAGTCCTCGCACGCGGTCGCGCACGCCATGGAGCTCGCCCCGCGCCTCGGGCGCGACGCGATCCTGGTGGTGAACATCTCCGGCCGCGGCGACAAGGACCTCGCCTCGGCGATCGAATACATGCACAAGGAGGGAGTCTGATCATGAGAAAGCTCGAAGCCCGGTTCGCGGAGCTCGCTCGCCGCGGCGAGCGGGCGTTGATTCCGTACGTGACCGCCGGCCACCCGTCGCGGGAGTCGCTCATCCCGCTGCTCGCGGCGCTCCAGCGCGCCGGAGCCGACGTCATCGAGGTCGGCGTACCGTTCTCGGATCCGGTCGCCGACGGCCCGGTGATCCAGAAGTCCAGCCACGACGCGCTGGCCAATGGCGCGAGCCTCGCCTGGCTGCTCGCCGAGATCACCCGGGCCCGCGCGGCTTCCGTGTCGGTGCCGATCGTGCTGATGGGTTACAGCAACCCGTTCCTCGCCTTCGGTCTGGACAGGCTCGCCGCGACGGCGGCCCAGGCGGGCATCGACGGCCTCATCGTCCCCGATCTGCCGGCCGACTCCGCCGACCCCTGGCTCGATGTCCTCGCTCCCCACGGCCTCGGCGTCGCCTTCATCGCCGCTCCGACGACCAGCCCGGCTCGCCTCCGCGCGCTGGGCGCCAAGGGCCGCGGCTTCGTCTACTGCGTCCCCTTGAACGGCGTCACCGGCGTGCGCGACCGCGTGGCGGACGGGATGGAAGCCCTTGTCGACCGCATCCGGGCCGCCACGGCGCTCCCGGTGGCGGTCGGCTTCGGCATCGGGACGCCGGCCCACGTCCGCCAGGTCACGCGCTGCGCCGACGGCGCCATCGTCGGCAGCGCGATCATCCGCCTCCTCGACGCGACGCCGGCGCCGGCGCGGCTGGCCGCGGTCGAGGGGTTCGTCCGCGAGCTCAAGGAGGCGACGCGCGGGTAGGGTGCTCGGGGCTGCCCCGAGCAGCACCACACGCGCTAGCTCCAAACGAATCCGCGGTGCCTCTGGCACTCACCAGAGGCTCCCATCGTGAAGCCAGGAATCCCGAGAACAGGAGAAGATAAACCACAGAGGCACAGAGGGCACAGAGAAGAAGAGAGATTTTTTTATATCTCCTTCTCTCTCCTCTGTGCCCTCTGTGTCTCTGTGGTTCAAATATCTCTTCTCTTCGATGACCTGGCCCGCACGCTGACGGCATCGCGCTAACGCTGCCGGGTCGCGCACAGGATCCCGCCGAAGATCAGCAGCATACCGAGCCCGTGCGCGGCGCGGAGCTCCTCGTGCAGCACGAGGTAGGACAGGATCAGCGCGCTCACGGGCAGGACGCCCGTGAAGACCGCCGCCGTGGCACCGGAGACCTTGCTGACGCCCCGGTACCACAGGACGAAGCCGAGGACCGTGACGGCCAGCGCGTAGTGCACGATCGACAGCCAGCCAGCCATCGAGGCCTGCGAGAACGAGAACGAGCGGGCCTCGTAGACCGCCAGCGGCAAGAACAGCGCGAAGCCGAAGGCGACCACCATGGTCGAGACCGCGAGGGGGCTGAGCTTCGCGGTCATGACCTTCCCCAGGATCGTGAACAGGCCCTCGCACACGACCGCTCCCAGGATCAGGACCGTGCCGAACAGGTGAGCCGAGCCGCGGGCGCCCTCCGCGCCGCCCTCTCCGCCGGAGCCGAGCTGGAGGGCGGCGATCCCGGCGACACAGAGGCCGACGCCGGCCCATTTCCAGCGATTGAGCCGCTCGCCGAGGATCAAGGCCGCGAGGAGGGCGGTGACGCCCGGTGTCGTGCTGGTGATGATGCCGCTCTCGGAGGACGTCGTGTAGCGCAGTCCGTACAGGAGGAAGAGGCTGAACAGGAACACCCCCGTCAGCGCCTGGAGGAAGAGCACGCGGTAGTCGCGCCAGGCGAGGGCCGGCAGGCGCTTTTCCCTGGCGAGCAGGAGGAGAATGAGCACGGGCATCGCCAGCCCGAAGCGCAGGCCCGAAGCCAGGAATACCGGGAACTCGCGGGTGATGATCTTGCCGGCCACGACGGAGCTGCCGACGAGGGCCATGGCGAGGGTGAGGTCCAGGAACGGTCCAATGCTGCTTCTCTTCATGTTCCCGCGCTCTTCGGGCCGTGGAGAGGCCAGTTCGAGAGCGGCTGACGCAGATTGCAAACCGCACGCCATCGAGGCGGACGCCGCTCCGAGCCCTGTAGCAGCGCGGGTAGCGGCGCTCTGGTCTGGACGTGCTCGTCGGGTCGACGGCGATGGCCGCCCCGGCGCGTGCGCCCACGACGTGAGCGCGCGCGGGCGCGTCCCGGCTCAGCCTCCCGGATGGCTCGCCGGATCCGCCGGATCGGTCTCCGCGTCCTCCTCGTCGCCGTCGAGCGCTCCATCGCCGTCGCGGTCGAGCGCCATCCGCACCCCCGAGCCCGGCGGCGCGCAGGTGTACGTCAGCGCGTGCTGCGGGGCTGCGAGCTGGCGCAGCGCCGCCGCGCCGATCGCCGCGCTCCCCGCCCGGTTCCGGCGGAACGTGCCGTCGCCCTGGTAGAGGAAGCCCGCCTCTTCGCCCTGCATGCGGCCTCTCACCACGAGATCGCACTCGCCCGCGCCGGCGCGCGCGATCAAGAGGTCCACGCGCTGCTCGGCCGCCGTGTCGCCGGCGCCGGCGAGCGTCGCCTGCTGGCCCACGATGGGCGCCAGGTTCGTATCGAACGCGTGCAGATACGAGGTCACCTGCCGCCGCAGCACGTCGCCCGCCTCGCCCGGCGGGAAGCCGGCGACCCCGGGCGCCTCGTTGAAGCCGCGCTGATCGTGGAAGCGGAAGATCGTATCCATCGTCCCGTCATGGCCGAAGCCGAACCCGCGGATCTGATCGCCCTGGAACGCGACGTCTCGATCGTTGAAGCGGGGGTTCTGCACCATGCCGAACATCCCCACCTTCTGATAGACGTTGCGCAGCTGAGCGACCTTGAAGCTCTGGAAGATGAAGTCGAACGTGTAGCGCCCGTCGGACCCGAAGAAGCCCGGGAATGGAACTCCATGCTCGGCGTTGCCCGCGGGGTCGAGCACGTGGCACGTGCTGCACGCGCCGCCCGGCTCGGTGAAGAAGGCCTTGCCCGCCTCCTGGTCGAGGGTGAGGGTGTTGTCCAGCCGGCGAATGGGGTTGGGCGGATACATCACCTGGAGCATGAAGTCGGTGAACGCCTGCATGTCCGCCTCGGGGATGGGCGCGCTGCGCCCGAGCAGGCCGACGAAGGCGACGTTGAACTTCTTGAACGCCGCCTCCTCGTCGAAGGTGCCGCTGTCCGGCTGCGCGCTCGGCGCGTCGTTCCCGCCGGTGCGGTCCCCGCGCCAGTGCATCGGGCCGTGGTTGGCCATCCCGCGCAGGCTCTGCGTCGTCATCGGCCCCTTGAGGGCGGCGAACTCGGCGGGCTGGCCGAAGAGCGTTGGATCGAGCACGAAGGGCCCTGGCATCGGCGTGGTCGTCGCGTCGGGGTCGCCGAGGTCCCACGCCAGGCTGTCGACGTCGCCGTCGACATGGCAGCTCGCGCAGGCCGAGTCGCCGTGGCTCGACGAGAACGATGCGTCGTAGAGGAAGCGGCGGCCGCGGACCACGCTCTCCGGCTCCGGGCTGTACATGGGCACGTGCGCGATCTCGGCCCGGGCGTCGAGGTCGATGACGGCGATGGAGTTGTCGAACCGCGTGAGGGCGTAGAGCTGCTCGCGCGCCTCGTCGAGCACCACGCCGGTCGGCCCGCCGCCGGAGACGGGGATCTGGCCCGCGCGCCTGGGCACGAAGGTGTCGGCCTCGAGCGCCGCGGTCGAGAAGACGCCGATCTTGTCCGAGCCGAGCGCGGCGACGTAGAGCTTCTTTCCGTTCCCCGAGACGGCCATGCCCTGCGGCAGCGCGAGGCTCTTCCGGCTCTCGGCGTTCGGGACCGGGGCGCAGCACGCGCCGTAGTCGATGTGCTTGTTCAGGTGCCGCGGGGCCACGCCGCCCGTCGCCGGATCGAGCACCGTGATGCGGTTGTGGTTGAAGCGGCCGCGCACGCTGTGGCCGGCGAAGACGCCGGGGCCCTCGAAGCGCTCCTCGTTGAACGCCTCGGTGTTGGCCACGTAGACGCGCCCGCTCACCGGGTTGACGGCCATGTTGTAGAGGACCGTGCCCACGCCCTGGAAGGCGCCCGCGGGGCCCGCGAGCTGCGCGGGCGGGTCGGCCATGGCGTCGAGGACGAAGACGTCCTTGTCGGGCAGCGCGAGGTTCACCTTGTCGTCCCAGGCTCGATTCAGCTCGTCCACCCAGTGCTGGCCGTTGAATTTGACGATGAGGGGCGCCGACGGCTGCGCCACCCCGGCGGCGTTGGTGGTCGGCGGGGGCAGGCCGAGGCCCAGGTTCACCACGTTGGTCTCGATCACCGTGGTGCGGTTGCCCGAGTGGAAGGCCGCCGCGTAGACGCGCGCGCCGTCGGGCGTGGCGGCGAGCGCGCGCGGCGTGTCGCTGAACAGCGTGACGATGGTGAGCGGCGCGGGGCTCTGGCTCGCCGCGGAGAAGACCCAGACGTCGGCGCGGCCCACGCCCGGCGTGGTGAGCGCCGGGTCGACAGGGCTGTTCTGGCCGCGGTGCGCCGTGGTGATGAAGGCGCGGTCCTTGCCAGGGCCGGCGAAGACGATGTCGCGAGGCTCGTCGCCGACGAGCAGGGTGCGCACGACGCGGGGCTTCCTGGGCCTCGAGACGTCGACCACGCTCACGCTGTCGGAGAGGTGGTTCACGACCCAGACCTCGTCGTCGCTGCGGGCCGCGACCGCGACGGGCTCCAGGCCGACGGCGACCGAGCCGCGGTGCACGAGCGTGCCCCGCTTGACCTTGAAGATCTCCAGCCGGTTGTCGGGCGTGTTGACGGCGAAGAGCGTCGACCCGTCGGGCGAGAGGGCGAGAGGGCGAACCTGGCCGCTCTCGAAGAGGGTGTAGGGCCGGGCGGGGGCGAGGGCGCTCGGGGCGCTCGCGGCGGCTCGGGATTCATCCACGGATGTGCCGGTGTCGCCGCAGGCGGCGAGGGCGAGCGCCGGCAGCGACAGGCGAAGGAGCTTCATCATGGGAACCTCGGAGGCTAGGGGAACATTCAAGGATACCACCGAAGCTCAGCCGCCGAGCAATGGTGCAGAGTCAGAATGAGATGCGATTGTTTTGCAAGACACCTTTCAAGGGCGGGGGCCTCTCGTGGATGGATCGCTCCACAATGTGCTACAGGTCCTCTGCGGTAGGGGCCTGGCTCACCACGAAGATCCGGTCGCGAGGACGTCCTGCTGCGGTGGTGGGGAGGTCGCATGTCGCGGCGTGCTCCCCGCGTCAGGGCGCAGGCTTCGCCGGCAGCTTACGCCGCGATGGGCATCGCGCCTGCTCGGGCAGCGAGGATCAAGCCGCGGCGAGCTTGGCCGGGCGGCGCATCAGCGAGAGGGCGACGTAGACCACGAACGAGATCGAGAAACCCGAGAACCACGCATAGTGGTAGAAATCCATCCATGCGGCGGAGGCCGTCAAGACACCGACGGTGCCGAGGAAGCCGGGCAGATTGGGCAGGACGCCGGCGACGAGGGCGACGATCGCGATGGGGTTCCACCCGTTCGTGTACCAATAGGGCCCCTCCCGCTTGTAGAGCTGGGCGAGATCGAGCTTGGTCCTGCGGATCACGTAGTACTCCGCGATCAGGATCGCGCCGACGGGGCCGAGCAGCGCGGAGTAGCCGACGAGCCAGGTGAAGATGTACCCCGTCGGATCGCTGACGAGGCGCCAGGGCTGCATCAGGATCCCGATGACGCCGGTGATGAGGCCGCCGGTGCGGAACGAGATCCGTGACGGCCAGAGGTTCGAAAAATCGTTGGCGGGGCTCACCACGTTCGCCGCGATGTTGGTCGCCAGGTTGGCGATGCTGAGCGCCGCGAGCGAGACGATCAGGACGACGGGGCTCTCGAAGCGGGTGATGAGGACGACCGGGTCCCAGAGGGTCTCCCCGTAGATGACGACCGTGGCCGACGTGACGGCGACGCCGATGAACGAGAAGAACGCCATGGTGGGCGGCAGGCCGACGGCCTGCCCGAGGGCCTGATCGCGCTGTGAGCGCGCGTAGCGGGTGAAGTCGGGGATGTTGAGCGCCAGCGTGGACCAGAAGCCGACCATCCCCGTGAGGGCGGGGAAGAAGAACCTCCAGAGCTGGCCCTCCTTGGCTTGCCCCGCCGCGAAGGCCGAGGGCTTCTCGAGCATCGGGCCGAACCCGCCGGCGCGGCCATGCGCCCAGAAGAGCAAGAGCAGGCCGAGGGCGACCAGGAGGGGCGCCTTGATGTTCAGCAGGATCCGGATCGACTCGATGCCCAGGTGGATGATCCAGACGTTGATGCCCCAGAACAGCAGAAAACAGGCGAGCTGGGCGGCGTTGATGCCGAGCGGCGTGGCCGGCAGCTGCTCGATCGACGGCACGAAGACGGCGACGATCTTGTAGATGGCCCACCCGCCGAGCCATGTCCCGATCCCGAACCAGCCGCACGCCACGAGGGCCCGGAGCACCGCCGGCACGTTGGCCCCTCGGACGCCGAACGCGCTCCGGCAGTAGACGGGAAACGGAATGCCGTACTTCGTGCCCGCGTGCGCGTTCAGGATCATGGGCAGGAGCACGATGACGTTGCCGAGGAGGATCGTGAGCTCGGCTTGCGCCCAGCTCATCCCCTCGGCGATCAGGCCCGAAGCGAGCATGTACGTGGGAGTACAGGCGCACATGGATATCCACAGTGCGGCGATGTCCTTCATCCCCCATTTGCGCTGATCCGGGCGCACGGGCGCGATGTCCTCGTTGATGTAGCGGGCGTCGACCTCCCCTTCCATCCCCCGTGAGCCGCCGCGGGCATCCTCGTCGGCGGCGGATTGCACGTCGAGCTGAGCAGTCGTGTGCGCCATGATCGATCAGGCTACACGACGCGACGTGAGACTGGATAGAGGGTCGGAGATTCCTTGCTTCAATCCATGGGTTGCGCCGGGCCGAGGACCGCCGCGTCGCGGAGGAGCCTCGCTAGCGGGCTCGCCCCCCCGGGCCGGCGGGGCGGCGCTGCAGGGCGAACGCGATACCCTCCTTCAGGGTCCGGAGCGTCACGACGCCGCCTACACCGACGCCCAGGTCGACGAGCGTCTGCGCGATCCGCGGCTGGATGCCGGTGAGCACCACCTGCGCGCCGAGGAGCCGCACCGCTTTGGCCAGCCGGATCATCGCGTCCGCTACCTGAGTGTCGATCACCGCCACGCCGGTGATGTCGAGCACAACCGTCGTGGCGTTGTGCGCGATCACACCGTTGAGGAGGGTCTCGAGCGCCGCCTCGGCGCGGGCGCCGTCGAGGAAGCCGATCAGCGGCATTGCGATGACCTGATCCGCCACCGGCATCAGCGGGGCCGACAGCTCGCGGACCATCTGCTCGAGCTTCATCGTCTTCTCCGCCACGCGCAGCTCGAGCTCGGCGTTGAGTCGTCGCACCTCCTCCTCGGCCTGCCGTCGATCGGTGACGTCGACGCCGATCGCCTGGAACTCGGCGCTCGCGCCCCCCTCGCCGAGCGGAGCCCGGTTGGTCCAGTGCAGCCAGCGGATCGACCCGTCGGGGCGCACGACCCGGTGCTCGGTGTGGACGATCGGGTTCTCAGGGCCGAGCTTCGCGAACTGGCGATCGAGGACCCGCTGATCCTCGTCGGGGACGAGCGGCGTGAAGCTATGACCGATCAGCTCCTCCCGCGTCTTGTCGAAGTACCGGCAGTATACGTCGTTGACGAAGGTCAGCGTGCCATCCAGCCGAAAGCGGCAAATGAGCTCGGTCTGGTCCTCGACGATGCCCCGGTAGCGCGCCTCACTCTCGCGCAGGGCGGCCTCCACGCGCGCTTTCTCGGCGAGCTCCCGCTCTAGCTCGGCGTTGCGCCGGCGGAGCCTCTCCAGTTCCACCTCCGCTGTACTGCCACTCCTCGCTTCGCCATCGTTCATGATCCCGTGGCCCCTCGAAGCGCCGACGGACGGCGCCGTTCTCCGCCAGCGTACCAAACGCACGGTCGCCTCGGGTGAACTTCGTACGTGCGCCCGACCTGCGCAGCGCCTCCGACCGCGCACGACCCGCACATTCGATCGACGCACGCGAGCGCACCGTCACCCAGCTTCGTGGCTCACGGCGGTCGTCCTCCTTCCGAGCGACGTTCGTTCTCTGTGTTGGCTGCTTTACCTTTTCAACCGCGCCGTCCTTCTCCTCGAGGCAGCGGCCGGGATCCCTGTCGTAGAATTTTTATTCTGATGATTGCCGTTGTTTGGAAAATATGTTCCAATGTCAGCATGTCCACCAAGTTCCGCAGCCCCCTGCACGAGATGGCCTCGACCACCCCCACGGACTTCTGGAGCGACTCGTGCGCGGTCGGCGAGCTCGAGTACGCCCTCGAGCACGGCGCGGTCGGCGCCACCAGCAATCCCACCATCGTCGCCAGCGTGCTCAGGACCGAGTTCGGCGACTGGAAGGCGCACGTGGAGCAGCTGATTCAAGCGCAGCCCACGTGGACGGAGGCGCACATCGCTTGGGAGCTGATGGAAGAGATGTCCGTGAAAGCTGCCCGCCTGCTCACGCCCGTGTTCGAGCAGACGGGAGGCAAGAAGGGCTGGCTGTCGATTCAGACCAACGCGGAATTTCACAAGAGCCCCCATGCGCTCGTGAGCCAGGCGCTCCGCTTCGCGTCGCTCGCCCCCAACCTGCAGGTGAAGATCCCGGCGACGGCGGCCGGCATCCAGGCCATCGAGGAAGTGACGGCGGAGGGGGTCAACGTCAACGCCACCGTCTGCTTCACGGCGCCGCAGGCCGTCGCGGTCGCCGAGGCCGTCGAGCGAGGGCTCAAGCGCCGTGAGGCAGCCGGACATTCCACGGCCAACATGGTCCCGGTCTGCACCATCATGGTCGGCCGCCTCGACGACTGGCTCAAGGTCGTGTGCGAACGACAAGGCAAGGTGCCGACCCCCGGCACGCTGGATTGGGCAGGCATCGCGGTGTTCAAGAACGCGCTCAAGACGTTCAAGCAGTCCGGTTACCGCACGCGCCTGCTCGCCGCCGCCTATCGTCATCACCTCCACTGGTCGGAGCTGGTGGGCGGGGACGTCATCCTCACGATTCCGCCGGAGTGGCAGCGCAAGTTCAACGCCTCCACGATCCCGGTCATCCCGCGCATCGACAACCCGGTTCCGCAGCAAGCCATGACCGAGCTCTCCGAGCAGCTCGAGGACTTCAGGCGCGCCTACGACCCCAGGGGTATGCAGGTGGCCGAGTTCGACGGCTTCGGCGCCACCCGTCGCACGCTGCGCACCTTCCTCGATTCATATTACGGCCTGCTCAGCTTCATCCGCGACCTGCGCATCCCGAATCCGGACACGTGAGCTGACCGGCGCCGGCCGGGGGCTGGAGCGGGCGGGCTGCCGCGTCGCAGCTCGCCCGCGGGCTGCCCCCGGCGTCGCCGCACCTCACCGCGACCGCTCGCCCGACGCCCGGCGGTGCGCGAAGCCGTCAGCCCTATCGCTTCGACCTCTTACCGTTACCGTGGCTGCGCTTGGCTTCCACGGCGCGGCCGAGGCCGACGATGAGCGTGACGGCCAGCGTCATGGTGACGGCGAGCGAGCGGAACATGCCGACCGAGGCTTGCTGTACCTCCAGGCTCACGTCGGCGTGCTCGGCGAGCGGGCTGAGCGGGCTGTCCGTCAAGGCGACGACCTTGACGCCACGCTGCTTGGCTTCACGCACGACCTGCGCCACGTCCGGCGAATAAGCCTTGGAGCTGATGGCGATGATGACGTCGCGATTCGTGGCATGGCCGGCCTGCTGCATGAACATGCCGCCCACGCCGTCCACCAGCACGTTGCGCACGTTCATCTGGCTGAAGGCGTAGGCCAGGTAGCAGGCGATCGGGAAGGAGCGGCGGTGCGCCACCACGTACACGATCTCGGAGTCCGTGATCAGCTTGTAGGCTTGGTCCAGCAGCGGCCCTATCCGCCTCTGCTGCTGCAGCCGGCGCAGGCCGACGATGTCCGCTTCGACGAACTGATCGAGCAGCGCGCTGGCGTCGCCCTTGGCCTCTTCGCTCGGAGCACCCTCGGCGCCGTTGAGGGAGCGCAGGCGCTCTTTGTAATCCGGCATGGCGTCGGTCAGCCGCGTGCGGAACACACGCTGCATGTCGCTGTAGCCGGAGAAGCCGAATTCCTTGGCGAAGCGGATGAGGCTGCTGGGTTGCACACCGGCGCGCTGCGAGACCTGCGCGATGGTATCGAGCGCGAGCTCACTGGGGTTGTCGAGAGCGTGGCTGGCGATCTGCTGGAGACGTTTGCTCAGGCTGGGGAATTGTTTGATGATCGCTTTTTCCAGCTGAGCGTACGTCTCCGGATGCGTAGCTTCGCTCTTCTTCATTCATTTCACCGTAGGCATGGCGAAGCTCGCCCCGACGCTGGCCCCTCGCGGCCAGCGCGACGTGACGGTCTTCAGGCGCGTGAAGAATCGGACACCCTCCGGACCGTGCATGTAGTGATCGCCGAACAGCGAGCCCTTCCAGCCGCCGAAGCTGTGGAACGCCATCGGCACGGGGATCGGCACGTTCACGCCCACCATGCCGATCTGGATGCGCTTGGTGAACTCATCCGCAGCCTCGCCGCTGCTGGTGAAGATGGCGCCGCCGTTGCCATAGCGGTGGGCATTCACCAACTGGATGGCGGCGTCAAGCGTCGGCACGCGGACGACGGCGAGCACCGGGCCGAAGATCTCTTCCTGGTAGATCTTCATGGACGAGGTGACGTGGTCGAACAAGCAACCACCCAGGAAGAAGCCGTTCTCGGATCCGGGAACTTTGAGGCCGCGCCCGTCGACCAGCAGCCTGGCGCCTTCCTTGACGCCGAGGTCCACGTAGCCGGAGACCTTCTCGAGGTGCTGCTTGGTGACCAGGGGCCCCATGTCCAACCCCGGCTGGTCGCCGGGTCCGATCTTGAGCGCCTTGATCTTGGGGATGAGCGCATCGACCAGGCGGTCGCCCGTTCCGGGGCCGACGGCGACCGCCACCGAGATGGCCATGCAGCGCTCGCCGGCCGAGCCGTAGGCGGCGCCCATCAGCGCGTCGACCGTGTGGCTCAGGTCGGCGTCCGGCATGACGATCATGTGGTTCTTGGCGCCGCCCAGAGCCTGCACCCGCTTACCGGCTCGCGTCGCGCGCTGATAGACGTCCTCGGCCACGGGCGTGGAGCCGACCAGGCTGATGGCCGCGACGTCCGGGTGCTCGATGAGAGCGTCGACGACCTCCTTGTCGCCGCTCACGACGTTGAACACGCCCGGCGGCAGCCCAGCCTGCGTCCACAGCTCCGCGAGGCGCAGCGACAGCGACGGCACCTTCTCCGACGGCTTCATGATGAAGGTGTTGCCGCAGGCGATGGCGATCGGCGCCATCCACAGCGGGATCATGGCCGGGAAGTTGAACGGCCCGACGCCGGCGCACACGCCGAGCGGCTGGCGAAAGGACCAGCTGTCGACGCCGCGCGCCACGCCCTCCGAGTACTCACCCTTGAGCAGCTGCGGAATACCAGCGGCGAACTCGACGACCTCCATGCCGCGCGTCACGGAGCCGCGCGCGTCGTCGAGCACCTTGCCGTGCTCGGCGGTGACGAGCGCCGCCAGCTCGTCCACGTGTCGATCGATCAGGCTCTTCAGCTCGAACATGACGCGCGCGCGCCGCACCGGCGGCGTCGCCGACCAGCCCTCGAAGGCCTGCTTGGCGACCAGCACGGCGCTCGACACCTCGCCGGCCGTCGACATCGGCACCTGGCTCGTGACGGCGCCGAGCGCCGGGTTGAAGACGTCGCCCCACCGCTGCGTGGAGCTGTTCGTCATCTTACCGCCTACGTAGTTCTGCAGTTTCTTGATCATGGCTTCATTACCTATCGAGGCTCGTGCCGCGCTATTGGCAGGCCGTCAGGCCTCCGTCCACGTACAGGATCTGCCCGGTCACGAAATCGCTGCCGGGGCCGCAGAAGAACAGCGTCGGTCCGACGACGTCCTCCGGCTCCGCGACGCGACCGAGCGGGATGCGATCGAGCAGCTTGGCTCGTTGCTCGGGGTTCTTGAGTACATGTTGCGCCATTTCGCTCTGCACGAAGGTCGGCGCCACGCCGTTCACGTTGATGCGATGCGGCGCGAGCTCCACCGCGTGCTGTCGGACGATCATGGCCAGGCCGCCCTTGCTCGAGGTGTAGGCCGAATAGCCTTTACCCTGCAGGGCCAGGGAGGCGCGCACGGACAGGACGTGCACCTGGCGTCCGCCCTGTCCTTGCTGCACTTGACGCCGCGCGACGGCCTGCCCCAGGAACATGGCCGCCTTCAGGTTGAGGTCGATCACGCTGTCGAAGCTCTCCTCGGTCGCGTCGAGCACGCGCTGCTCGCGATGGATGCCGACGGCGTTGACCAGGATGTCGCAGCGCCCGAAGTAGTCGCAGACCGCGTCGACCGAGCGCCCGATGTCCTTCACCGAGCGGGCGTCGAAGGCGACGCCCTCGGCTTCCGCCCCGGTAGCGAGCACCGAGTCTGTCACCGCGCGCAGCCTGCGCTCGTCGGTGCCGCCCACGACCACCTTGGCGCCGGCGTGGCCCAGGCCGCGCGCGATGGCCGCGCCGAGCACTCCGGTGCCGCCGGGTACGTACGCGACCTTGTCGAGCAGGGTCCTCGAGAGCTGGGGCGCGGTGGTCGTCATGGTGGCCTCAATCCAGGTGTAAACCGCCGTTGATATCGAGCAGCTCCCCGGTGATGAAGCCAGCCAGGGGCGAGGACAGGAAGACCACGGCGTGCGCGATCTCCTCCGGCTCGCAGAAGCGACCGACGGGGATCTGCTTCAGCGTCTGCTGCCGCTGCTCCTCCGTGAGCTGCTCGGTGATCATCTTGGTCTTCACGTAGGCCGGCGCGATGGCGTTCACGGTCACGCCGTGCGGCGCCAGCTCTCGCGCGAGCGAGAACGTGAGTCCGCCGAGCGCGCCCTTGGACGCGGTGTAGGCGGTGCCGGCCGTGAGCCCGCCGGTCTTCATGGCCACCGAGCACATGTTGATGATGCGGCCCCACCTGCGCTCGCGCATGGAGGGCGCCCACGCGCGGCTCAGGTGGTACGGTCCGTCCAGGTTGACGGCCATGATCTTGCGCCACTCCTCCGGAGTGGTCTCCGCCAGCTTGTGATTGGAGAGCACGCCCGCGTTGTTGACCAGGATCTCCACCGCCCCGACGCGCTCGCGCACGTCGGCGCACGCGGCCTCGACCTGCGCCGAGTCGCTCAGATCGAACAGGATCGGGTAGGCGCCATCGCCCAGGGAGGCCGTCACCGCATCGAGCGCCGCGCGATCCGCGTCCGCCAGCACCACGCGGTGGCCTTCGGCGAGCAAGGAGCGCGCGATCGCCGCGCCCATGGCGCCGCCTGCGCCCGTCACCATCGCGACGCGGCTCGGGTTGTTCGTCTTGTCCTTCGTTTCGATTCTAGTTGGAGTCATTTTCGTTGCTCAGCAATCCGCGAGCGCGCCCAGGTAGTCGCGCACGCCCGTATGTTCCAGCAGCCTGCCGTACGTCGGCAGCTCCGCGACCTGACCACCGGCCACGAACAGGAAGCGCTCGCAGTGGTCACGCATGATGTCGATGTGAAACGGCTCGTAGGGATGGACGCACAGCATGACCACGCGGCCGCCAGCGCGGAGCTTCTTGAAGAAGCTCAGCATGAAGCCGATGTAACCGTCCTGCGTGCTGAACTGCGGCTCGTCGAAGATGTGCACCAGCGGGTAGTCGGACCCCGCCGGCTGGAGCATGAAATCGGGCTTGGCCTTCTTGACCGAGCGCACCTGATACGACTGGTGGTAGTGAATGACCATGCGGTCACGCTCGCGGTACTTCACCGTTTGAATATCGCGCCCGCCGCACAGGATTTGCCCGCTGGTCGGCGCGTTGCTGCCCGACAGCATCTCGAACAGGGTCGTCTTGCCTGCGCCGTTCGGCCCCATCACGCCGATGATCTCCGGCCCTTCGATCGTGAACGAGGCGCTGAGGCTGAACGTCTGCTTCCTGACGAACAGGCCGCGCGAGTACCTCTTCGTCAGGCTCCGCACCTCGAGGACCGGGGTCGTCATGACAGCTCTCCCAGCAGGCATGCGTCCTCTAGCAACGCCTTGGCCGGCCCGTGGTGCACGACGCGGCCGCCGCGGACGACGTACGCGCGATCGCACACTGCCAGCGCGCTGCGCACGTTTTGTTCCACCACCAGCACGCCGATGCCCTCGTCGCGCAGGCGCGCGATGGTCTTCATGACGTCCTGCACCAGCTTGGGCGCCAGGCCTTGCGACGGCTCGTCCAGCAGCACCAGGCCGGGACCGCCCAGCAGGGCGCGGCCGATGGCGACCATCTGCATCTCGCCGCCGGAGAGGTTCTCGCTGTCGCGCTCGAGCAGGTACTCCAGCGCAGGGAACAGGCCGAACACTTCCTTCTCGCTCCAGCTGCGGAACGCCGTCTTCTTCTTGCCTAGCTGGAGGTTGGTCCTCACCTTGAGCGCGGGGAAGATGCGGCGATCATCCGGCACCCAGCCGATGCCGGCGCGAGCGATGTCGCTCGTGGCCGCGCGCGTGATCTCGCTGCCGCCGAAGCGGATCGCCCCGCGGCGAGCCGGCGTGAGACCGAGGATGGAGCGCAAGACGGTCGTCTTGCCGGCGCCGTTCGGCCCGAGGAGCGCCACGGCCTCGCCCTTGCCGACGCTCAGATCGACGCCGAACAGCGCCTGCGTCTCGCCGTAGAAGGTCTCGATGCCCTGGATTTCAAGCATCCGCCGGCGCTCCCAGCTTCGCCCGGCGCACCCACGGATCCGAGCGCAGCTCGTCCGGCGTGCCCTGCGCGATCACCTGGCCCCAGTGGATCACCGATACGCGATCGGCCAGTCGGAACAAGAAGTCCATGTCGTGCTCGATCATGACGATGGTGAAGCGGCGCTTGAGCGTGAGGATCAGCTCCAGCAGCCGGTCGCGCCCTTCGGCGCCCATGCCTTGCGTCGGCTCGTCCAGGAAGAGCACGCGCGGCTCCGCCGCGAGCGCCACGGCGATCTCGAGCGCGCGGCGCTGGCCGTAGGACAGGTTGATCGATTTGCTGTCGAGGCGCTGGCCGAGCCCCACCTGCTCGACGACGCGGATCGCCTTGTCCATGGCAGCGGAGTCGGCGGCGACGCTCTTGAACGGGTTCATGCCGGAGCGGCGCATCTCCGGCACGGCGAACAGCACGTTCTCCAGCACCGTGAACTCGTCGAACAAGCTCATGATCTGGAACGAGCGTGCCACGCCCCTCCGCGCGATCTGCCGCGGCGACAGGCCGGTGATGTCCTGTCCATCCAGCAGCACCTGCCCGCGATCCGGCGGGAAGTGACCGGTGAGCACGTTGAAGCAGGTCGACTTGCCGGCGCCGTTCGGGCCCATGATGCCCGACAGCTGGCCCTGTTCGAACGACAGCGTGATGTCCTCCAAGACCACCCGGTCGCCGAAGCGCTTGCTCAGGTGGATGGCCTCAAACAGAGCCATTTCCGGCCTCCGTGGGCAGCGGCTCGGGTCCCGCCGCGCGAGATCGGCGCGAGAGCTTGGCGCGGTAACGCTGAAACGCGCCGGCGATGCCTTCGGGCTGGAACAACACCACCGCCATGAAGAGCAAGCCGTACCAGAGCAGCCAGGTCTCGGTCGCGGCGCCGAGCAGGTCGCGCGCGACGATGAACACCAGCGCGCCCAGCACCGGCCCCCAGAAGCTCACGGTGCCGCCGCCGATCAGCACCGCCATGACGATGAAGCCGGAGCTGTGCACGCTCATCACGTCCGGATAGGCGCTCTCTTGCGCCACGGCCAGGAGCCCGCCGGCCAGCCCGGCGAACACGCCGGAGAGCGCGATCACCGCCCACTTCGTGAGCCACACGTTGTAGCCGACGAAGCGCGCGCGAGACTCGTTCATGCGGATGGCTTGCAGCGCCTTGCCGAACGGCGAGTGCACCAGGCGCCACAGCGCTGCGATCGCGAGCGCCAGGACGGCGAGCACCACGTAATAGAGCGCGGCGTTGTCCTTCAGCTCGAGCCCAGCCAGCGCCGGCCGGCGAATGTTGAGCAAGCCGTCCTCCCCGCCCGTGATCGAGTGCGCCTTCATGGCCACGAACCAGAACACCTGCCCGCAGGCGATGGTGAGGAGGGCGAAGTAGATGCCGCGCCGGTGCGCCACGAGCGCCCCGACGAGCGCAGCGCCGAGGCCGCCCGCGGCCGCGCCGAGCGCCAGGCAAATCAGTGGGTTTTGCGACCAGCTCAGGTAAGACAGGCCGTAGGCGTAGGCGCCGACGCCCAGGAACGCGCCCTGGCCGAACGCGGGCAGGCCCGTGTAGCCCATGAGCAAGTTGTAGCCGAGGGCGTACAACATCCAGATCGCGACCTCGATGCCGAGGTACTGGTAGAGCCCGACGTGCTCGGCCCAGAGCGGGAAGCTCGCCATCAAGGCCAGCGTGACCAGCATGGGCCTCGTGACCCAGGCTTGCCCGCGAGCCTGGCGTCCTCTGGCGGTGACGGGTGTGTAAAGCGGCATCGATCAGGCCTCGAGCGCGCTCTTCTTACCCATCAGCCCGCGCGCGCGGACGCTGAGCACCAGGATGAGCAAGAGGTACATGGACATGACCGACCACTCGGCGGCGTATCCACCGGTGACGCCGACCGTGATGCCGACGAGCAGCCCGGCGAGCACGGCGCCCCAAAAGCTACCGACGCCGCCCAGCACGATGATGAGAAACGAGGGAATCACCGCGTCCACGCCCACGTGCGGGCGCAG
The DNA here is from genome assembly GCF_000418325.1 of Sorangium cellulosum So0157-2. GTDB lineage: Bacteria > Myxococcota_A > Polyangia > Polyangiales > Polyangiaceae > Sorangium > Sorangium cellulosum_D. The sequence continues at coordinate 6,905,654 of NC_021658.1, read as the reverse complement.
GCCCCAGATCGGCGTCAGGATGATGCCGGCCAGCGCCGCCAGACCCGCGCCCATGGCGAACACGAACAGCCGCAGTCGGCTGATGTTGATGCCGAGCGCGCGCACCATCTCGGCGTCGTGCGCGCCGGCCTTCACGCGGGCCCCGTAGGGCGTCTTCTCCAGGAAGAGCCACACGAGCGCCATCATCACGACGCCCAGAAAGGCCGCGAAGAACCGATACTTGGAGTAGATGAGGTCGCCGGCCATGAACGCGCCGTTCACGGCCTCCGGCACCGGCAGGCTCTTCTCGCCCGGGCCCCACACGATGCGAATGCCTTCTTCGAGCACCAGGGAGGCGCCGAAGGTGAGCAAGAGGCCGTACTCGGACTTCTTTCCGTACGTGCGGCGGACGCAGCGCTCCAGGCCCATGCCCACGACGCCGAGCAGGAGCGGCGCCACGATCAGCGCCAGCGCGTACCTGAGCGCCAGCGGCAGCTCCACGTAGGTGCTGGCCGCCTCGCCCATGAACGCGGGATTGATGATCTCCACCGCCAGGTAGGCGCCGAGCGCGAACAGCGAGCCGTGCGCCAGGTTGATCACCTCCATGACGCCGACGATGAGCATGAAGCCGAGCGCCAGCAGCCCGAACAGAATGCCGAGCGAGACGCCGTTGATCAGGTGGGGCAGCACGGCTTACGGCTCGTAGACGGGCGTCGACTCGAGCGGCTCCAGCTTGCACTTGGCGTCCGCGTCCTTGTCGACGACGTTGCTCGGATCGGTGTGGCTGAGGATCTTGAACAGCTCGTCGGGGTTCTGGGAGTCGAGGTCGGCGGTGGCCAGGTAGATCGTCTGCTGCAGCTGGTGCGTCGCCGGGTTCATGGTGGCGTCGTGGTGCTGCATGCGGTCTTTGGCTGAGATTCTCAGGCCCTCCAGCTCCTTGATCACCGCGTGGTTCTTGGTGGTCTTGGCGCGCTCGACCGCCTCCAGCAGCGAGCGGGTCGCCCAGTAGCCGTTGTAGAACACGTTGCCCGGCGTCTTGATCTTGGAGTCGGCGTTGGCCTTGGCGTATCTGGCGTTGAACTCCTTGACCCCGGGCAAGTCGAGCCCCTGGTACCAGGTCGTGCCGAACACGCCGAACAGGTCCGTGCGCGGCAAGCCGTAGATGTCCGGCCAGTCCTGCTGGTTGTTGATCCAGGCGTACTTGTCGCCCAGCCTCATCTGCGCGACCTGCGCGCGCAGGGCCTTCAAGTCGTCACCGCCGACGGCAGCGGCGATGACGTTCGGCGCCTTCTGCTGCACCTTGAGCAGGATCGCGCTGAAGTCACGCGTGCCCTGCGGCACCAGGATCTCGTCGATGATCTCGCCGCCGCTCTCCGTCACCACCTTCTTGGTGGCCTTGGCGGTGTCGTGACCCCACACGTAGTCGTTGGTGAGCAAGAGCCACTTCTTGCCGAACGTCTCGATCGCGCCCTTGGCGGAAGCCTGGGTGAAGTTGCTGCCGTTGGCGTCCCACACGAACTTCACCCGGTGGCAGTTCTCGCCGGCCTCCGTGGCGGAGCTGCTGTTCGTGTTGAGGTAGATGACGCCGTACTTCTGCGCCACCTGCGAGACGGCGTTGGCCACGCCGGAGCTGACGCCGCCGACGAGGAAGGCGACCTTGTCCTGCTTGATCATGCGCTCGGCGACGCGGGATCCCGTCGCCGGCGTCGTCTCGGTATCCATGTGCACCCACTTCACGGGCCGACCGAGCACGCCGCCCCGGGCGTTGGCCTCTTCGATGGCCATGATGATGCCGCGCTTGTCGGAGTCGCCGCTGTTCGCGTACTGGCCGCTGGCGTCCGCCGTGATGCCGATCAGGATCGGCGGCTTGCCTGATTCCGCCTGCGAGGACGAGGCGCCCTCGGCGCCCGTCTTCTTGCTGCACGCCGCCGCGAGCACGCACAGCGCGCCCACCGCCGCCAGGTTCAGGGTGCGAGAGATCATTTTCCGAGCTCGACGCCGTTCTGCTTGCAGTGGGAGGCGACCATGTGTCCGACCAGCCCGTCCGAGAAGCCGGAGTTGAGCGCGGACACGAGCGAGTTGAGAACCGCCGGCCCCATCGGCGCCGTGAGCGGAACGTCCGCCACCATGCGGTTGTAGTAGCGGAGATCTTTGGCGGCGTTGGCGAGCGTGAAATTGAGCCCGCTGAAGTCGCCGCTCTCCAGGATCTTCGGCACGATCAGCTGGAAGATGCCGCTGTTGGCGCCGCCGCTGCCCACCACCTTGGCGAACTTGCCGAGGTCGACGCCCGTGGCCGCGCACGCGCACAGCGCCTCCGCGATCAGCGCCGCGTGCCCCATCGTGATGAGGTTGTAGATGAGCTTGGTGCGGGCGCCGGAGCCGACGCCGCCCATGTAGAAGATGTTCTCGCAGAACGCTTCCAGCACCGGCCGCACCTCAGCGAACGTCTGCTCGTCGGCGCCGACCATGGTGTTCAGCTTGCCGGCCTCGGCGTCCTTCGGGCTGCGCGCCAGCGGTGCGTCGGCGTAGGACGCGCCGAGCGCCGCCAGGTCCTTCGCGACGCGCTCGCTCATGGCCGGCTCGCTCGTGGAGCAGTCGAGCAGGATCATGCCTTTCTTGGATGCACCCAGGATCCCGTCCTCTCCGTACACGACCTGCTCGACCTGCGGAGCGCCGGTCACGCACAGGATGACGAGGTCGGAGGCTTCGGCGATGGCGCGCGGCGTCTTGGCCTCGCTCGCGCCTTGCGCGACCAGGTCTTCGATCGGCTTGCGATTCCTGTGAGCCATCGCGGTGACGGGGAAGCCCTTGGCCAGGAGGTTCTTGGCCATGCCGTGTCCCATCAAACCCACTCCGACGAAACCGATCTTCTTTGCCATGATGGACTCCTACCAGGGCGCTGATCGCAGGATCTTCGCCTCCACGCGCTCTGATTTGCTCTCGCCAGCGGCTCTGGCTCAGGGAGCTCCCTCGTAGAATATTTGTTCTATTTTGTCAACCGGTAGAATTCGGATCCACAGCGGTTTTCAGACGGGGTCTGGTACAGCCCCGAGCTTGCCCGCAGAGCTCGTGGCACAGGAGGTGCCTGGGGGCGATCGCATGGGCCCCTACGGCCTCAGGGCGAGCGCCTGAGGACCTCTAAATATTCATAAATAATGAGGATTTTCTTGCGGATCGCACAGTTTGAGCTGCGATGAGTTTGCAATTTTATGCAACTTGATGCGCTCGCCCTCCGCCTACGGCCTCGGACCTTCGCCGGCGAATCGTCGATGCCTACGCGAATGTCGACGGGGGCTGGCCGAGCGCATTGCCGTCGCTCCGAACGCCGTTCGGCAGAGCTTGTTAGAATTTTTGTTTCAAATTTCCGAACATTGGATTATTCGTTCCGGTCGCTGCGTGCGCCGCCGGCTGCGCTCCACGCCGGCCTTCGTTCGAGATCCAGGCAGAGGAGATCGACAAACGTGCTTCATTCAAAGAGAGTCGTGCGAGCCCTCGTGGTCTGCGCGGGCGTCGTGCCCGCGCTGCTATCCTCGTCGCCGGCGCGAGCCGAGATCTTCCTGCTCAAGAAGGAGAAGGTGGACGACTGGGAGGTCTCGACCAACGGCCGCGTCGACGCCTACCTCAACTGGATCGGTGGCGAGACGATCGACGCGGATGGCCTGGGCAACAAGGTCGACCCCGGCGACCCTGCCTCGACCGAACGGTACATCTTGGTAGGACCGCAGATCTCGATCCGCGGCAATGCGACGCCCGCTGGCGCCGTCGGCGACGCCGTCACCGACACGGATCTGAACACGTTCCGCATCCGCGGCGGGTTCGCCAGCACGATCCTGGCGTTCAACGTCTACAAACAAGTTTTGCCGGACGTGAAGCTCACCATCAAGCTGGCGTTGTGGGCCGGCATTCAGAACGCCCAGAACAACAACGTGCGCCAGTTCAACGACGCGGCGTCGGTGGACTTCCGCGAGCAGTATGTGGACCTCTCCGGCAGCTGGGGCGCGGCGTGGGGCGGCCGCCGCCTCGGCCTGTTCAACCGCGGCGGCATGAGGATGAACTGGACTCTGATCCACCAGCACGGCGTGGGTCACCCGTGCAACGTGGACTCGTCAGGGGCGGCCACCTGCGGCCACACCGGCGTGGGCTCGATGTTCCCGTCACGTCACGCGCAGCTCGGCTACGCCACGCCGGAGCTCGCCGGCGTGCAGCTCTCGGTGGCGGCGCTCGACCCGGCCATGATCGACGCCTCCTGGAATCGCACGGTCGCGCCCCGCTTCGAGGGCGAGCTCACCTTTCGCAAGGTGCTGGACGACAAGCTCGTCGTAAAGGACGAGGTCAACGCCTGGATCAACGGCCTGACGCAGATGGTCGGCCGCACCAAGGAGTCGCCGACCAACCCGGACACGCAGGACCCTGGCATTCCAGCGGACGCGGTGCGCAACGTGTGGGGCGCCGGCGGCGGCGCCTGGGGTCGTTACGCCGGCTTCGCCATCGGCGCCACGGGCTGGTTCGGCGAGGGCCTCGGCACCGCGTGGGCGCTCGGCAACACGGCCATCGACAGCATCGGCGAGCTGCGCATGCACTACGGCTACCTGGCAGCCGCGAACTACCGCGCGGGTAATTTCGAGGTCGCGGTCACCTATGGCTCCACCAACGTGGTGGAGACGGATTGGGACAAGGCCGCCTCGAACCCGGTCAAGATCAGCGTGATCGAGGAAGTGCGCGGCATCGGCGGGAAGGTCGCCTACTACATGAACCCCGTGGTGTTCTCGATCGACGGCATGAATCTGAAGCACACCTGGCATCGCGGTGAGACGCAGAACGCCAACGTCGTCAGCGCCGGCGTGCTCGCAGAGTGGTAGCTGGGAGCATCGCGTCGCCTCCGCACACCAGCGTGCGGAGGCGTCATGAGGCGCTCGCCGGTTCGCATCCACCCGAGGCGAGCGCGGGGAGGAGCTCGGCGAGGCGATCGAACGTCTCGCGCATGCCGGCCTCCATGCCCGACTGCAGGTGCGCGTCGCGATCGGCCTGGGACTGGTAGACGATCCGGCTCACCCCTTCTCTTCGCCGCGTTGGATCTCGGCCAGCAAATCGTCGGGCTGCTCGAAGCGCTCGTCCCAGATGTCCCGGAAGCGCTCGAGCCATGCGCTGCGCAGGCGGGTCGGATCGGCGAGCGCCGCGAACGTCTGCATCATCGACGGATCATATTCGTATGTAGTTATATAACCGTCGAGGAGTACGCGCGGAATGGCGCTGGAATTTGAGCTTCAGCCACCGTGACCGATCGTCGCTTGACCAATTTTCAAAATCAGTCATTTATCAAGGCGCGGAGGGCGAGGGTGGCCGACGGAGATTTCTCGAAGCAGCGGCAGCGGGCCGAGCGGATCCTGGATGCAGCGGCGGAGCTGGTGCTCCGCTGGGGGTACAAGCGCGTCACCATCGACGAGGTCGCCAAGCGGGCGAACATCGGTAAGGGCACGGTCTACCTGCACTGGAAGACGCGCGAGGCGCTCTTCCTCGCGGTCCTCGCGCGCGACGCCCTGCGGATGTTCGACAGGTTCGCCGAGGTCATACGCGAGGATCCGGCGGAGATCCTGCTCCACCGCGCGATGCGGCGCAGGCTCCTCCTCCTGGAGGACTATCCGCTGCTGCAAGCGCTGTTCTCCCGCGACACCGAGGTGCTCGGCAGCCTCGTCACCGACAGCGCGGCGCGCCCGCTCCAGGCGAACAAGTTCGCTTACCTCCGCGAGTACTGCGGGCTCCTGCGGTCGCACGGGCTGCTGCGCACCGACGTGGATCTGGACGCCCAGATCTACGCGATCAACGCGGCCGTGTTCGGCTTCTACCTGATCGATCCGCTGCTCCCGGCCGAGGAGAGGCGGTCCATCGAGGAGCGGGCCGACATGGTCGCCACGATGGTGCGCAGGACCTTCGAGCCCCCGGAGCCCCCCGAGCCCGACGTCGTGCGCGCGCTCGCGCCCGCGATCATCGACCGGTTCGAGCAGCTACGCGCTCACTACGTGCAGTTCGCACAGGGCAACATCACCTCAACGCGGGAGAGCCCCGAGGAGTGATCCGATATGAGCACGACCGACGTGACCACCCAGCCGAGCCAGCCCACGCTGGACGCCTTTCTGACATGGCTGCGCAACGCGCGGGAGTCCACCCCGGTTCTTCACGACGAGAAGCAGCGCATCTGGCATCTCTGCCGCCACGCCGACATCCTCCGCGTGCTGTCCGATCCCGCGACGTTCTCGTCGGACATGTCCAAGTTCATCCCGCCGCAGGCCGACTTCGACCTGTTCTCCAGGGGCAACTTCGTCAGGATGGACCCGCCGAAGCACCGGAAGCTCCGCGATCTCGTCAGCCAGGCGTTCACGCCGCGCGTGGTGGCGGGGCTCGCGCCGCGGATCGCGGCCGTCACCGGCGAGCTGCTCGCCGACGTCGGCGACGCCGAGCGCTTCGACCTGGTCGGGAGCGTGGCCCATCCGCTGCCGGTGATCGTCATCGCCGAGCTGCTCGGCGTCCCGGTCGCGGACCGCGCGGCCTTCATGGCCTGGGCCGACACGCTGCTGTCGAGGGAGACCCAGGGCCCGGGCCAGTTGCCGGATCAGGCCATGTTGAACCGCCTCGGGCCGGTGCTCGGCGAGATGAACCGCTACCTCCTCTCGCACATCAAGCAGCGCCGCGAGCGCATCACCGACGATCTCATCGGCCAGCTGGTGCGCGCGGAGGTCGACGGGCACCGCCTGGAGGACGAGGAGATCGTCGGCTTCGTCGGCCTGCTGCTGATCGCCGGGCACATCACGACGACCGCGCTCCTCGGGAACGCGATCCTGTGCCTCGACGAGCACCCCGCCGCCGCGGCGGAGCTCCGGGCCGACCCGGCGCGGATCCCGGCGGCCATCGAGGAGGTGCTCCGCTACCGCCCGCCGTTCCCGCGGCTCGCCCGGCGGACCACGAAGGAGGTCGAGATCGGCGGGAAGACGGTCCCCGCCGATCAGCTGATCATGCTGTGGATCGCCTCGGCCAACCGGGACGGCGCCCACTTCCAGGACCCCGACACCTTCGATATCCACCGCAAGCCCAACCAGCACCTGAGCTTCGGGCACAGCATCCACTTCTGCCTCGGCGCCCCGCTGGCCAGGCTCGAGGCCAAGATCGCGCTGGAGATCCTGCTCGATCGGTACCGGACGATCGCGGTGGCCCGCGACGATCGCTGCGAGTTCAACAACCCATGGAGCATGATCAGCGTCCGGCGACTTCCCGTGGACGTCCAGCGGAGCTCGCGCTGAAGAGGGAAGCAGCGCGCGCGGGCGGAGAGGGGCCAGCGCGCCCGCCGTGCGTCTTCCCTACAGGAGGAGCTCTGCCCTCGAGGTCGAGTCCTCGAGATCGCGGGTGATCCGGAAACCGAGCTTCTGCGCGACGCGCTGCATCTCGACGTTCTCGGCGAGGATATCGGCGCTGATGCGGTACAGCCCCTCGTCCCGGGCGATCTGCACGAGGAGGCCGAGGAGCCGCGACCCGAGCCCCTTTCGCTGGTGCTCGTCGCTGATCAGCAGGGCGAACTCCGAGTCGTTGGTGCCGGGCAGCTTGCTCAGCCGGCCCACCCCGATGATCTCGCGATCGGCGCCGTCCGCGGGGGGCTTCTCGACGACGAGCGCCATCTCGCGGTCGTAGTCCACGAAGCAGACGCGCGTCAGCCGCTCGTGCGCGGTGCGCAGGTCGAGCTGCATCGGGTAGAAGTACCGGAGCCGCACCGTGCGCTCGGAGAGCGTCTGGTGGAACTTGACCAGCAGCGGCTCGTCCTCGGGGCGGATCGGGCGGATCGTGAACGCCTGTCCGTCTCGGCCCTTCAGCTCCGTCACGTACTGCGTCGGATACGCGCGGATCGCAGACCGGGGGAGCGCCGACTCGGGGGTGTCCGCCGGGTGCAGGACGACGCGGGCGTCGAGGGCGATCATCCGCTCGGCGCTCACGGCCAGCGGGTTGATGTCGATCTCGCGGATCCACGGCTGCTCGATCACCATCTGCGAGAACCGCACGAGCAGGTGCTCGAGCGCCGCGAGGTCGACCGGCGCGCGGCCGCGCACGCCCTCGAGGGCGCGGTAGATCTTTGTCTGCTCCATCATGCGCCGGGCCAGCGTCGCGTTGAGCGGCGGCAGGCCGAGCGCGCGGTCCTTGAACACCTCGACGAGCTGCCCGCCCGCGCCGAACAGGAGCACCGGGCCGAACTGCGGATCGATCGAGCTGCCGAGGATGATCTCGTAAGCGTCCTTCAGGGCGATCATCGGCTGGACCGTCACGCCCTGGAAGTGCTCCGCGCCGGCCCTCTGCGAGACGCTCTCGCGGATCTCCGCGAACGCCCGGCGGACGGCGTCGTCGTCGCGCAGGTTGAGCTTCACGCCGCCCACGTCGGTCTTGTGCGTGATCGTCGCGCTGTACAGCTTGAGGACGGCCGGGTACCCCATCTCCCTGGCGATGGCCGCGGCGTCCTCGACGCGCCGAGCGACGGCGGTCTGCACCGTCGGGATGCCGTACGCCGCCATGAGCTGCTTCGACTCGAACTCATCCATGAGCGTCCGGCCCGACGCGCGGGCGCCGGCGACGAGCGCCGCGGCCTTCTCGCGATCGACGTTCTGCGCGCGCTCGTCCGTGCTCGGCGTCTCGTACAGGCCGCGCAGGTTGTACGTGTAGCGGTACATGGAACAGAACGCGCGCGCGGCGGTGTCGGGGTCTCGAAGGTCGGGATCCCGGCGCGGTTCAGGATCGACTTGCCCGCCTCCACCTCGGCGCCGCCCATCCAGCTGGCCAGGACCGGCTTGCCCTCGACGTGCGCGTGCTTGCGCAGCGCCTCGGCGGTCTCGGTCGATTGGGTCATGTCCTGCGGGGTGAGGATGACGAGCACGCCGTCGTTGTTCGGGTCCCTGGCGCAGATCTCGAGGGCCTTCCGGTAGCGGTCGGCGCCGGCGTCGCCGAGCACGTCGACCGGGTTGTTGCGGCTCCAGGCGGCGGGGAGGAAGCTGTTCAGCTCGCCCAGGATCTCCGGCGAGATCGGCGCCAGCTCGCCGCCGTGGGCGACGAGCGCGTCGGCCGCGAGGACGCCCGGGCCGCCGGCGTTGGTGACGACGCAAAGGCGGTTATTGCGGGGCCGCGGCTGCTTGGCCAGCGTCTCGGCCATCGAGAACAGGTCCGCGACGTCGTTCACGCGCAGCACGCCGACGCGCCGGAACGCCGCGTCGAGCACCTCGTCCGAGCCGGTGAGCGAGCCCGTGTGCGAGGCGGCCGCCTTCGCCGCCGCCTCGCTGCGGCCGGGCTTGATCACGATGATCGGCTTGTTCAGCGCCACCTCGCGGGCGGCCGACAGGAACGATCGCGCGTCGCCGATCGACTCCATGTAGATGAGGATGCTGTTCGTCTTGGGATCGTTGCCGAGGTAATCGATGAGGTCGCCCCAGCCGACGTCGAGCATCGAGCCGATGCTGACGAACGCGCTGAAGCCGACCTGTTCCTGGAGGCTCCAGTCGAGCACGGCGGTGCAGAGCGCGCCGGACTGGCTGATGAACGCGACCTTGCCCGGCCGAGCCTGCCCCTTCGCGAACGTGGCGTTGAGCCCGCCGATCGGGTTCATGACGCCGAGGCAGTTGGGGCCGATGATGCGCATCTTCCCGCGGGCGCGCTCCATGATCTGCCGCTCGAGCGCGACGCCCGGAGGGCCCATCTCCTTGAAGCCGGCGGAGATGACGATGGCGCCGGGGACGCCGGCGTCGACGCACTCGCCGAGCAGGCCCGGCACGCTCGCGGCCGGCGTCACGATGACCGCCAGGTCCACCTTGGCGGGGACGGCCGCGATGCTCGGGTAGGCCTTGATGCCGAGGACGCTGGGCCGCTTGGGGTTCACCGGGAAGACGGTCCCGCCGAACGGGTTGCTGATCAGGTTCCAGAGGACGGTGCGGCCGACGGCGCCGCTGTTCTCGGTCGCGCCGATGACGGCGACGTTCCGCGGCTTGAAGATCGGGTCGAGGCTCTGAAACTCCTGGCGAAGCACGTCGTGGGCGCGGTCGGTCGTGGGCAGGGGATCAGGCATGACGCTCCTCGGGGGGCTCTGCTTTCGGTGGTCGCCGAGGGCGCTCCTCGGCGCGTCGCCCGGCGGCGACGGCGGCTGTCTTGCCACGCGGTCGGGCTCGGCGCACCGGCCGTCGCCCGGAGGATGCGAGAAGCAGATTCCGTGCCCAGAGCAGGCTCCGCTCGGCCGGCGGGCTCAGCCATCGTCGTGGGTGTTCATCGCCGGACCCATCGCGATAGGCGCTTGACGCGTGTGTAGCCGCTCCCGTCGACGTGCAGTCCCAGGCGCCGCGCAGACGCTGAATGGAGATGTGGACCCCAGCCACCGTCGTCCACCGGACTGTCCGCGTCAGAGCCGAGGCTGTACCTCCAGCAGCTGCTGTAGTGCTGCGTCACGCGCGAATATTTCACGGAGCAGTTCTCGGCCCACGTATCGCCGTCGAAGTCCGAGGACGACCAGCCAGCGGCGAACTGAGCTTCGTAGATCTCGGATTCGCCGGATACGAGCTCCGGAGCCTTGAAGTGCAGGGTGTCTGGCTCGATGCCGGCCGACCTCGCGTGGAAGAGCTGGGCGACCTTCCCCTGGATGTCTTCCACCTCGTCGCGGTACTCGGTCCCCTGGTGGTATAACCACCCTTGATAGACGTTGGCGTCGAGCGACGGTTCCCCTTTGCTGCGGAATCGATGGAGGTACGGGATGTCCCAGAAGGCCATCGTGGTCCCCCGGTCCGAGCCGACGCTGTTGTAAAGGAGCGCCCAGCCGCCGCCTTCGGACTCCATGTCGCAGTAGACCGCGGGCGCTTCGGCGGCGCCGGAGGCGCCAGGATCGTGAAGGTACACGCCGCTCGGCGAGCCGGCCGGAACGTCGGCGCAGCTCGGATAGATACACCCCTCGTTGACGGCTCCGTCGCAGTTCTCGTCGGCTGGCGTATCGCACAGCTCGATCGCAGGTTGGATCTGGCCCTCGCATGGGCCATGCTCCGTCCCCTCGTCATTGCAGGTCCTCGCCCCCGCCTTGCAGAGGCCAGCACCCATCGTCGATGGCGGTCCGCCGTAGCAGAGCTCCTGCGTTCCAGGCTCGCAGATTTTGTCCGGGTCGACCGTCACCCCAGCCGCGCTACCGGCGTCGGGATCGAACCTCCGGGGTTTCGAGGAACAGGCCGTGACCATCGTCAACATAGTGGTCGCCGCGCAGAACGTACGTACTCTCGATATGACACGCAGAAGCATCCCGCACCCCCCTCGGTACCCACGTGATCTCGAGCTTCGCGGCGCGGCGTCCTTGACGATCGCTCTCACGCCCGGAGAGCTCTAGAACCACTCAGGTCGGTACCCAATCTTGATGCCGGAGGAGAGGATGCGTTTCCCGAATTGTCTGGCGCTCGCGCAGCGCGGCGTCACGATGAATTCGAGACGGAAGCGGGGATGTCAGGGGCGATTAGCAGTGCCGCGCGCCTCGAACGCCGGGGCGGCCTCTGGCCGGCGCACGGCGGCGATGAGCTTCACCCGGCCTCAAAGCAGTGCGGCCGGGCGCGATGGGCGCCTCTCTCTCTCGGCCCATCCGCAGCCCATCCAAGGATGTAACTTAATTGCGATTGATCGAGATCGGTCACCAACACCGCACGCATCGTCCGCTTCGACGACGTGCGTTTGGATGAGCCATGGCCATCGTCGGCGCGCTCAGAGCCCGAGCGCGAGCTTCGCCGCCGCGTACGACCCGGCGTGCGGGATCTCCATGGCGTCGAGCACCGGCACCATGTCGGCGCCGCCCGCGGCCTCCGTGAAGTAGACGAGGATGCTGTTGCCCGTCTGCGCCACGTTCTGCGTGCAGCTGTTGAAGCCGTACTGGTGCTGCGGATGGAAGATGCCGTGCATGAAGCTCTCGGTGAGCAGCCCGGCGTTCTTGACGTGCCAGAAATAGCAGTTGCCGATGTCGTGCGTCCTCGTGAGCTCGGTGCAGCCGGTGTCGAAATCGATCCCGGTCAGGCCGATGGGGCCGAAGTCCTCGACCGGCAGATACCCCGTCAGGTACGCCAGCGCGTCGGCGATGCCCTCGTTGAGGCACGAGTCGTCGCCGAGGAACGACGAGCGGATCTCGTTGTACAGCTCGTGCGCGTTCTCGTGGGCGAACCGCGGCATCGCCGCGTTCGGGATGCCGCCCTTGTACGCGATGAACGGCGGGTTGCCGTAGTTGATCGTGACCGTCCCGTCCCCGAACGACCAGTTTCCTTCCCCCTGGACCCCGCCCAGCTCGGAAGGCATGAAGAACGCGCTCAGCTTCTCCGAGGTGACGCCGGTCATCGCGCGCTCGATCGCGACCGCGTCCTGCCCCTGCGCGTGCAGATCCGCCGCGGCGGTCCCCGTACCGTACGAGGGGTGGCGGTAGAACACGCTGTCCACGGTCGCCGAGGTCAGCTGCGTGCTCTCGAACGTCACCGGCGTCGTCCCGCTCCAGACCGGCGCCACGTCGTAATAGCTGAGCAGCACGTCGAGGTCCGAGCGCAGCACGAGGCCCGGCGCATACGAGTAAGAAACGGTGTTGTAGCTCACGCTGGCCGAGCCGGAGACGTGGCGCAGCACCGCCCCCGCCGGCAGCGTCATCGGCAGGTACACGCCGCTGATCGGCTTGCCATCGACGTTGGGCACGACCGTGGTTTGCCGGGTCGGCGTGCACAGCGGGTTGCTCTCCGGGCAGACGTGGATCACGACGGGAGCCGCCGCCGCGCAGGGGGCCGTGTCGCAGTACTCGAGCCACGGCGGCAGCGGCGCCGCGGCGACCGGCGGGGCGGCGTCGACGACGTCCAGCCGATCGAGGAGGTGCGGCCCGCTGCCGGACGGCACGTTGAGGGTGATGGTGAACGACCAGTCGGACGCCCCGGCGGACAGCGCCTGCTGGACCGCCGAGGGCACGCTGAACGAGAGCCGATGGAAGGTGCCCTGCGCGAGGCCCGTCAGCGATCGCGTCCCGAGGCTCTGCGACACGCCCTTCGAGGGGGCCTGCACGGCGAGCGAGATCTCGCCGGCCCACCAGGGGTTCGGCTGCTGCGCCGGGACGCGGACGTCGAGCGAGACCGCGCCCTTGATCGGCTCGTCGATGGCGAGCGGCGCGCGCTGGATCACCGTGTACGTCGCGTTCGCGACCGAGAGCGCGCTCTCGCCCTCGCTCCGCGTGGCGCTCAGCGACAGCGCGCCCGCGCTGGCCGTCCAGCCGCTCAGCGTCTCGAACCCGAGCGCCGCCGCCGCGCCGGCGCTGAGCGCCGAGGCGGCCTCGCCGCAATCGTCACATGACGCGGCCTCCTCCGCCGAGCAAGCGGACAAGAGGACGCCCACCCAGACTGCCGCTGGTGCGATCAGATACCGCATTCGATTTCTCCTCGAGCGAAGTCGCCGGCTGCCAGGTTGTTCGTCCGGCGCAGCTGGTGGATAGGAGTCGTCCTGGGGGCTGTCAAGCGCGCGTATACGCGGCGATCCATGCGTTCATCTCGGAGATGATGCCTGTTAATTATTCTTAATTAGTGTTGCGCTCCGGTGATCGCCGACTGACCACCTTCTCCGGTCGTGCCGCTCCTGCCCCCTCGGACCGGCGCTCGACCTCGGCGTCCGGCAGGGGCCTTTGGGCCCCTCTCGCCCTCAGGCCCGGCCTTCGCCGGGGCCGTCGCGCCGCTCCGCGATCAGGAGCGCGACGGCATCGAGGATGCGCTCCACGCCGAAGTGAAATGCGTGCTCCGGGCTTGACGCCCCTTGATAGGCCTGACCCGCGGATTGCCCGACGCGCGTCGCCACGGGGAACCGCTTCGCGTCGATGACCTTGTCGAGCAGCGGGGCGGTGGCGACCCACCACTCCACGTCCGTCATGCCGCTCTCCTGCCGCGTGCGCCGCGCGCTCGCCTGCGCTCGCGCCGTGCCCTCGACGTGCGTGAGCAGGAGGGTGAGCACCGAGTCCATCTCCACGTCGGTGAGGCCCAGGCCGTCGAGCGGCCGCAGCTCGGCCTCGTACTTGAGCGAGGCGTTCGGCCCGATCACGGGCCGCCCCCCCACGATCTCGAGCAGCCACGGGTGGCGCTGGTAGAGCTCCCAGTTGCGCGCGGCGATGTATCCGAGCGACGCGCGCCACCCGCCCGGCTGCCGCGAGGGCGCGTCCACGTCGTCGTAGAGGTCGCCGTAGACCGTGTCGACCATGAGATCGGTCAGCTCGGCCTTGCCGGGAACATGCGTGTAGAGCGACATGGTCCCGACGTTCAGCTGGTCGGCGAGGTGCCGCATGGAGACGGCCTCCAGCCCGCGCGCGTCGGCGAGCTCGATGGCCGCCGTCACGATGGCGCGCACGGTGAGCCCCGACCGGCCGGGCTTGCCGTGAGCGCCCCAGAGCAGCGCAAGGCTCCTCGCCGGGTCGACCGCGCGCCCTTCACCCTCGCGCTGCGCGCGCTGGCTGGCCGGCTTCGCGGGGCCCTTCCTCATCGAGACGCCCCCGCGCCCTCGGGCCCGACAGCGGCCCGCCGAGCCGCACCGTCTGTGGTGCACATCACGGAACGCCGCATCGGCGGGAGTATGGGCGGGAGCGGAGCGGCACGTCAACGCAAGACGTCGCCGCCAAGCCGGCCTCCGCGCGGCGCGCGGCGCGCGGTGCGCGGTGTCAGCGACGAGAGAGGCCTCATGGGCGCGCCGCCGCCCGCGCCCGGAGCACCTGGAGCGCCCGGAGCGACCGAGCCGCGGCGTGTCACGCGCGGCTTCCCGTGCCCGGCCAGCGGGTGTAATAGCGGAGCGTGCCTCACCTCATTTCCGTCCTGTTCCCGCTCGCCGCGGCTCGCCGCGCCTCCAGCGGCGAGCCAGGCGGAGGCCCCGGGCCGAGCGGCGCGGGCGCAGCCGGTGGCGGCATCGGCGCGGGCGCCGCCGGCCAAGGGGAGGGGGAGACAGAATGATTCGAGGATGTCAAGACCGAATCTCCGCGCCTGCAGCACGCGACCGGAGATCCCTTGTGCGGGCCGCTCGCGCTCCCGGAAGAGGGATGAGCCCTCGATGATGTCTCCGCGCCTCGAGGGGCCCGCCTCTGGTCGGCCGCGTCGGCCGGCATCTCGCGAGCTCGGGAGTGACGAGCACGTGAGAGCGGGCGAAGGCGGGGAGTTCCGGCCGCGCGCCGAGCGGCGCGGATCTCGGCGAGCTGCCGCTTCGGCCAGGCCCTTTTGCGCGCCGCAGGCGGCGCCGGCGCGATGAGGGTTGTGTCACTCACGTCCTACCACGGGAGCGCCGATGGTGAGATCAGATCGGACCTTGGCGGGAATATCAACAACGCCTAAATCTCATCCACTCCGTCGGGTTACTTACGGGCTCTAAGGCTGACACTGCTGGAAGAATTTTCTCGCCGTGGTCGACAGGCCCGCGGCTCCGTGGATTCAACACGAAGCGGACCACTGCAGGCGCACGTCTTCGAGGGACATCGGTCAATGCACAGGAGCGGCCTGCCCCGGCGCCGGATGACACGGCCGGCGCTCGGCGCGGGCGAGCCGACCAACACCGGTCAGCCGCATCAACGAGGAAAACACCGTCATGAGCTATGCACGCATTGCCATCAGGAAGGGTCGAATCGGACCCTCGCTACTCTGCTTGTTGCTCCCCCTGTCGCTCGCCACGCTGACCGCCTGCGGGTCGGACGGCGAGAAGGGCGAGCCGGGCGAGCCGGGCGAGCAAGGTCCGCCGGGCGAGCAGGGGCCGCCGGGCGAGCAGGGGCCGCCGGGAGAGGACGGTAATCCGGGGGAGAACGGTGTGTCGGACGGGCCAGGGGCCGACCCGGGCAAGTACGTCTCGACCGAGGGCGGCGCGGGTCGCTTCGCCCTGGCCGTGAACGGCAAGGTCCCTCCGCTGGTCGTCAGCGCCGACGACTACGCGGGCGTGCGCCGCGTCGTGGACGACCTCGCGGCGGACATCCAGCGGGTGACCGACGCCCCGGCGGAGGTCGAGAACGAGATCCCGGCGTCGGCGTCCGAGGTGGTCATCATCGGAACGCTGGGCAAGAGCCCCCTCATCGATCAGCTGGAGGAGAGCGGGAAGCTCGACGCCTCGGAGCTCACCGGGAAGTGGGAGACCTTCGTCACGCAGATCGTCGAGGACCCGGTGGAGGGCGTGGAGCGGGCGCTCGTGATCGCGGGCAGCGATCAGCGCGGCGCCATCTTCGGCGCGTACGACCTCTCCGCGCAGATCGGCGTGTCGCCCCTGTACTGGTGGGACGACGTCCCGCCCCAGAAGAAGGGCGCGCTGTACGTGCTGCCCGGGGTCCACACCCAGGGTGAGCCCGCCGTGAAGTACCGCGGCTTCTTCGTCAACGACGAGAACCCCGCGACGGGCAACTGGGCGGCGAAGATGTTCGGGCCGGGCAAGGCGCCGAACTACCCGGGCGGGCTCAACCACCTCTACTGGGAGAAGGTCTTCGAGGCCGCGCTCCGCATGAAGGCGAACTACATCTGGCCCGCCGTGTGGGGCCGGGCGTTCGCCGAGGACGACCCCGAGAACCACAAGACGGCGACGCGCTACGGCATCGTGATGGGGACCTCGCACGAGGCCCCGATGATGCAGGGCATCGAGGAGTGGAATCGCCACGTCGTCCCCGAGGTGAAGGACGCCCAAGGCAACGTCGTCACCCCGAAGACGGACCCGTACGGCGGCACCGGCGAGTGGCGCTTCTCCGTCAACGCCGAGGCGCTGAAGAAGCACTGGACCAAGGGCATCCAGCGGATGCGCGACGAGAAGATCGAGGGCGTCGTCACGCTCGGCATGCGCGGCCCCGGCGACGTGAGCCTGCCCCCGGACGACGGCATTCCTCTGATGCAGAACATCATCGCCGCCCAGCGGGAGATCCTCGACACGATCATGGATCAGGACGTGGAGACCATTCCCCAGGTCTGGACGCTCTACAAGGAGATCCAGGGGTACTGGGACGCCGGCATCCGCGTGCCGGACGACGTCACGGTGGTCTGGGCCGACGACAACTGGGCCAACATGAAGCGCCTGCCAGAGCCCGGCAAGCAGCGGGCCGGCGGATACGGCCTCTACTACCACTTCGATTACGTCGGCGGCGGCCGCAACTACAAGTGGGTCGACACGACGCTCCTGCCCAACGTCTGGGAGCAGCTCCACCTCGCCTACAACTACGGCGTGGATCGGCTCTGGGTGGTCAACGTCGGCGACTTCAAGAACGAGGAGCTCCCGCTCCAGTTCTTCCTGGACTACGCCTGGAACCCGGAGCGGTGGCCGGTCGAGCGCATCGGCGAGTGGTACGAGCGGTGGACCGAGCAGCAGTTCGGCCCGGACTACGCGGACATCATCGCCGACATCCTGCACGGCTACTCGCTGCTGCAGTCGGATCGCAAGCCGGAGTTGACGAACCGGAAGATCACGGTCGATTACGACCTCCTGTACTCCGCGCCGACGGACCAGCAGCCGGACCCCGACACCGCGGCCGTCACGTACGACGACAGCGCCAGCCCGTTCAGCCTCACCAACTACCAGGAGCTCGAGCAGGTCGCCGGCGAGTGGGAGTCGCTGGCGTCGCAGGCGGAGTTCGTGGCCAAGCTCCTGCCGCACGAGGCGCAGGACGCCTACTTCCAGCTCGTGCTCTACCAGGTGAAGGCGACGGCCAACCTGTACGCGCTGCGCCTGGCGGGCTTCAAGAACAAGCTCTACGCCGGGCAAGGGCGCGCCGCGACCAACGACATGGCCGCCATCGCGGAGGCGCGGCTCCAGGACGATCTGGCGCTCTCGTACTATTACAATCACGATCTCGCCGGCGGCAAGTGGGAGGGCTTCCAGACGCAGCCGCACATCGGCTACGGCGCGCCTGGCAACCCGTCCTGGCAGCAGCCCGAGTACCAGTACAACAACATCCAGGAGTTCATCTGGCCTGAGCTCGTGTCGATCGAGGTGCCCGCGGCGGCGGAGCTCGGCGTGGCGATCGACGGCTCGAGCGACTACTGGACGGCGGGCGGGGGCAGCGAAGAGGAGCCCGTGCTGCCGTCGTTCAGCCCGTACCAGACGGCGCCCGAGCAGTACATCGAGGTGTTCAACCGCGGCAGCGAGCCGCTCGAGTACGCGATCGAGGCCGAGCTGCCCGTCGACTGCCCCGCCGGCTGGGCCAGCTGGGGCGGCGGCGCCCCGTGCCCGCCCTGGCTGACCATCCACCCGAGCCACGGCGTCGTCGACAAGGAAGTGCGCGCCACGGTGCGGGTGGACTGGACCATGGCCCCCACGACGTACCCCGACCCCGCGGATCCGGCGAAGCAGCTGCCGCTCCAGTTCCCGCTCGAGATCCCGATCACAGTGAGCGGGTCCGACGGCAGCTCGGTGGTGGTCAAGGCGCGCGTCGAGGACCCGAGGAAGCTCGACTGGAAGCCCAACCGCTACATCGAGGCCAACGGCTATGTGTCGATGCTGGCGGAGCGCTACAGCCGCGCGATCGAGACGGACGAGATCTGGTGGAAGCAGATCCCGGACATCGGCCGCACCGGAGACGGCATCACGCCGTTCCCGGTGACCGCGGCGGCCCAGCAGCCCGGCGGCAACTCGCCTCGGCTCGAGTACGACATGCACCTCAAGAGCAGCGGCGAGGTGAACGTCTACGTGTACGTGTCCCCCAGGAACAACTTCCAGAACTGGAAGGACGGGATGCAGTACGGTGTGTCGATCGACAACGGCGCGATCCAGCGGGTCAACATGACCCACGCCATCGACCTCAACGGCAATGGCAACAAGATCTGGGAGCGGCACACCTCGGACAACGTCAACATCATGCGCACCAAGCACACGATCAGCGCGCCGGGGGATCACGTCCTGAAGTTCTGGATGGTCCATCCTGGCGTGATCCTCCAGAAGATCGTGGTGGACGCGGGCGGCGTGAAGGACAGTCACCTGGGCCCGCCCGAGAGCTACTGGATGGGCAAGGGGACGGAATAGTCGCGCGTCGGCTGGATGCGACCGCGGAGGGCCCGCTGCGCACGGGGTGCGCGGCGGGCCCTCGCCGTTTGTGGCGCCCCGCGCTCGGCGCCCGCGATCCCTTTGCTCGGCTCGCGGCTGGTTGTACGATGCCGGCGCTCGCAGCGACGAGCGCCGCGCCGCTCTGCCCCGGGGCTACCCCGGATCGAGGCCGCGCCGCGCTCCCGCGCGCCGAGCGCGCCCGCCCGAGGAGATCGCAACGATGAAGATGACCTTTCGCTGGTACGGAGACAACGATCCCGTCAAGCTGGAGTATATCCGCCAGATCCCGGGCCTCTACGGCATCGTCTCGGCGATCTACGACGTGCCGGTGGGCGAGGTGTGGCCGGCCGAGAAGCTGGAGGCGCTCCGGGCGCGCATCGAGGGCGTCGGGCTGAAGTTCGAGGTGGTCGAGAGCGTGCCGGTGCACGAGGACATCAAGCTCGGCAAGCCGACGCGCGACCGCCTGATCGACAACTTCTGCCAGAACATCCGCAACTGCGCGGCCGTCGGCGTGAAGGTGATCTGTTACAACTTCATGCCGGTCTTCGACTGGACGCGCACCGAGATGGCCAAGGAGCTCTCCGACGGCTCGCTGACCCTGGCCTTCGACGCCGGGGCCGTGGCGAAGATCGACCCGGAGCAGGGAATCGCGCTGCCCGGCTGGGACGCCAGCTACAAGCCCGAGGAGCTCCGCGCCGTCCTCGGCGAGTACAAGAACGTCGATGAAGAGGCGCTGTGGGCGCACCTCGAGCACTTCCTCCGGCGCATCATCCCGGTCGCCGAGGAGGTCGGCGTCCGCATGGCCATGCACCCGGACGACCCGCCCCGGCCGATCTTCGGCCTGCCGCGCATCGTCAAGAACCGCGACGACCTGCTGCGCCTCGTGAAGATCGTCGACTCCCCGGCCAACGGCATCACGCTGTGCTCCGGCTCGCTGGGCGCGGATCTGTGCAACAGCATCGTATCGCTGGTGCACGAGTTCGGCGGCATGGGCCGCGTCCCGTTCGGGCACATGCGCAACGTGGCGGTCCAGGAGGACGGCACGTTCTTCGAGTCCGCCCACCTGTCCTGCGAGGGCTCGCTCGACATGGCCGCCATCGTGAAGGCGTATCACGACGTCGGCTTCGACGGCTACGTGCGCCCGGACCACGGCCGCATGATCTGGGGCGAGACCGGCAAGCCGGGTTATGGTCTGTACGACCGCGCGCTGGGCCTCGTCTACCTCAATGGCCTGTGGGAGGCGACGAGCAAGCTCTCGCGCGGAGGCGGGAGCAAGGGAGTCGGTCCCGCGTGAGCGGGTAGGGGAGTCTGGCGGGGCGGCGAGCGAGAGACGGGTCGCCGCGCCTCGCTCCAGGGCTCAGGACGAGCCGCTCGCGTCGCCGGGCCTCTTCATGCCCCAGGCCAGATCCTCGCGCACCCAGCCCTTCCCGCCCTTTTCGTCGATGACCTGGAGCCAGCGCCCCTTGCGATCGAGGACCTTGAACACCTCGCCGCGCTCGGCCTGGAACGCGACGTCCGCGGACGTCGTCGGCGCCTCGCGGATGTTGCCCCGCGCCGCCTTGATCACGATCGTCTTGACCCTGGCCAGCAGCCGATCGGCCACCCACGCGAGATCGCCCTCGAAATCCTTGATCTTGCACCACCCGCCCTCGCGCTCCAGGACCTTGACCGGGTAGTACCGGGTCGCGGTGAACTCGACGGGCTCACGCGTGGACGGGCCCGCGCGGAAGTTCGCGACCGGGACCTTGACGCTGAGCATCTCGGCCTGCGCCGCGCTCGGGAGCGCGACGGCGATGAAGAACAGAACTGGCACCATCGGCCGGATGTTCACGTTTGCCTCCTCTGTGGATGGTCATGCGGCCGCGACGGCCCTGGCGTGGAGCGATGCTGTCATGGGCTCGAGCCCGGTCGCCGCGCTCGCCCGCGGTGATGCGCACCGGCGTGCGCCCGCGCCGACCGGCCTCGTCCGAGGCGGGCGGCGCGGCCGCGGCCGCCGTTGCGGGCAAGCGCCGCGCCATCGAGCGGCGTCGCCGTCCCGCCGTCCGCCGTCGCCGCGGGCACGAGCGCGTCGCGCCGAGCGGCACCGCCGGTTCGGCGCGACGGCGGATGGCGCGGAGGCGCGGATGGCGCGGAGGCGCGCGGCGCCTGGAAGACGTGAAGCGCTGCTCGATGGCTCGCGGAACATCACCGTGCTACCGTCTGAGCGGAATGAACGCCCGCCTGTATCTCGAGTCGTGTTCGCGGCGTCGCCGCGGCGCGCGCGGCGCGTTCCTCCCCCTGCGCGCCCGGCTGCTCTGTCCGAGGTCCCCCGCACGCTCGTAAGGGAGCGGTCTTTCGGCGCCTTTCGCCGGCCGCTCCCGGGATGAAGCGCGGGTGTCGTCGAGCACGCCCGCGTCCGGACGAGCTGGACGGGCGCGCCCGCCGGCCTGCTCGCCCCGCGCGGGCCGCCGGCCGCGGCCTGGCTCGAGTCGACAACACAAGGAGATCCTGCTCATGGCACCTCACACGAACCCCATCGTCATCACCGAGTTCGACCGCCAGCGGCTCACGCGGCTGCTCGAGGCGCTCCGCGAACGGCCAGGGGGCGAATCCCCGAACCTGGAGGCGCTCGAGATCGAGCTCGAGCGCGCGGACGTGGTGAAGCCGCACGAGATCCCGCCGGACGTCATCACGATGAACTCCAGGGCCCAGCTCGTGGACCTCGATACCAAGGAGGAGCTCTGCGTGACCGTGGTTTTTCCTGGGGCCGCGGAGGTGAACAGCGGGCGAATCTCGGTGCTCGCGCCGATGGGGCTCGCGCTGCTCGGCTGTCGAGAAGCAGAAGAGGTGGAGTGGCCCACGCCGAGCCGAACCCGCCGCCTCCGGATCGACCGTGTCGTCTACCAGCCCGAGGCGTCCGGTCGCTTCGATCTCTGAGGCCGCTCCGAGCGCCGCACGGCCCCCCGCGCCGGGGGCCGGCGCGAGCCCGCGGCGCTGGAGCGAGCGCCTCGGCGGGCGCTGGCCGCGACGCCCGGGCGCACGACCCCTGCGACAATTCGACTCCTCTGCGACATCGTGTCGCACCGTCCGGCGCGCGGCGCGTCCGCCGCGTCACCGCGCGCGCCCGCTGCCGGACCTCGCGCCCCCCGAGCTCGCTGGCATATGGGTTGCGGACGTCATGCGGAGGAGGTGCCATCCCCCATGGCGCAGCTCGACCCTTGGCTCGACGTCACATCCTGGCGGGACGTTCTCCGGCGCGCCGTCGCGTGGGTCATCCACGCCTTGCCGACCGCGCTGCTGCTCCTCTTCGTCGCGCTCGTGCTGCTCAAGGGGCTCCACGTCCTGTGCAGGCGCGTCGAGGTGTCGTTGGTGAGGCGCAGCCGCAGCGGCGACGTCAAGTCGGTGCGCGAGATCGAGAGGCGCTCGGAGGCGCTGCTCGGCATCATCCGGACGACCGGGAGGGTCGTCATCGGGGTCGTGGTGGCGATGATCCTCCTCGTCCAGCTCGGGGTCGACATCGCGCCGCTCCTCGTGGCCGCCGGCATCGCCGGTCTGGCCATCGCCCTCGGCGCGCAGGAGCTCGTGCGCGACGTCATCTCCGGCTTCTTTCTGCTCCTCGAGAACCACCTTCGGCCCGGCGACGTGGTGAGCGTCAACGGCACCTCGGGTGTCGTGGAGCACATCGGCCTCCGCACGGTCTCGCTGCGCGACGACGCCGCGGTGGTGCACGTCTTCCAGAACGGGAAGATCGACGCGCTCTCGAACATGACCAAGGAGTGGTCTGCCCTCGTGTTCGACGTGGCCGTCGCCACCACGGAGGACGTCGACAGGGTGATGCGGGTGATGCGCGAGGTCGCGCGCGAGCTCCAGGAGGACAGGCGCTACAGGGCGAGCATCCTCGAGCCGCTGGAGCTCGTCGGCGTGGAGTCGTTCGACGAGCGGGCGGTGGTCGTCCGCGCGCGCATCAAGACGCAGCCGGCCGAGCAGTGGCAGGTGGGCCGGGAGTACCGGAGGCGCCTCGCGAAGGCGTTCGGCGCGCACGGCATCGAGATGCCGCCCGTCCACCGGACGAGCCACGCGGCCCAGGCAAAGCCTCTCCCCAGGGCCGACGCGAGGGCGGCGAACGGCGCGGCGAGCGGCGCGGCGAGCGGCGCGGCGAGCGGCGAGAGCGGGGCGCGGTTCGAGGGCGCCGGCGCGCAGGGGTGACGCGCGCCGCGGCGCGCCGCAGGTCGCCGGACAGCGCGGCGCGCCGGCCGAGGCGCCCGCCCACCGCGGTGTCTGCGCCCGAGCTGCGCCTGATTTGCAGCCGGGCGCCCTTCGACCTACCCTGCTCCGCCTTGGAAGGCGAGATCGTCGACCGCAAATACCGCCTTACCCGCTTGATCGGCGAGGGGGGGATGGGCTGCGTCTACGAGGCGCGGCACACCGACTCCGGCGAGCGGGTCGCGGTGAAGCTCATCAGCTCGCAGAAGCGACGGGAGAGCGGCACCGCGCTCGGCCGCTTCCAGCGCGAGGCGCGCGCCGCGGCCGGCATCGAGACCCCGCACATCGTTCGCCTGCTCGACGCCGGGACGGATCCCGCGACCGGCTCGCCGTACCTCGTGATGGAGTACCTCGACGGGGAGGATTTCGGGCAGCTCTTGCACCGCCTCGGGCCGCTCCGGCCCGACGTCGCGCTGCGCATCGTCGTCCAGGCGTGCCTCGGCCTGCAAAAGGCCCACGAAGCCCGGGTGATCCACCGGGACATCAAGCCGGCGAACCTGTTCCTGGCGCGCTCCGGCGACGGGGAGATCGTGGTCAAGCTCCTCGACTTCGGGATCGCGAAGATCAAGCCGTCGGAGGGCGGCGTGACGACCGGGCTGACCACGACCGGGAAGATGCTCGGGTCGCCGCTCTTCATGGCGCCGGAGCAGATCGAGGACATCCGCACCGTCGATTACCGCACCGACATCTGGTCGCTCGGCGTCGTCCTGTACGCCGCGCTGGCGGGGAACGCGCCTCGTCATCAAATCGCCTCGATCGCGCGCCTCTTCGTCCTCCTGTGCACGGAGCCGGCCCCGCCCATCCAGGACGCCGCCCCGTGGGTCCCGCGCGAGATGGCCGCCGTGGTGCACCGCGCGCTGGAGCTGAAGATGGGCGACCGCTTCCAGAGCGCGGAGGAGATGCTCGCCGCGATGCTCCCGCTGCTGCCCGGCGGCCACGCGCTGCGGGAGGAGATGCTCGTGACCGTCACCGACGAGGAGCGCGCCGTGCTGGCGCCGAGGCTCGACGTCGGCCACGCGGCGCGCCGGGAGGGGAGCCTGGCGAACGCCGCCGAGGGCCGCCCGGGCGACTCGACGACGGACGGCGGGCGCGGCCGCGCCGCGAGCGTGACGTCCGGCGCCCCGACGACGAGCGGGGCGCCGGCGAGCGGCGCCGCGGCGCGCTCCCGGGCGCCGGCGGTGCTGCTCGCCCTCGGCGTCACGGGCGCGATCGCGTACTTCGCGGCGTCGCGCGCGGCGGAGCCGGGCGCCGACGCCGCCGTGGCCGCGAGCACGGCGGCGGCCACGGCGGCGGCGACGGCAGCGCCTGCGGCGACGGCAGCGCCTGCGGCGAGCGACGTCGCGGCGGCTGGCGCGTCGCCTGCGACCAGCGCCGCGTCCGCGACGACAGATCCTGCCCCCGTCGCCCTCAGGCGGGTCGTCCTGGCCGTCGCGCCCAGCGACGCCGCCGTGGAGGTCGACGGGGTGCCCGGCGAGGTGCGCGGCGGGCTGGTCGAGATCTCCGGTGTGCTCGGCAGCAAGCACCGCGTGCGCCTCGTCCGCGCGGGGGCCGAGCGGGTGGAGGAGGTCGTCGTCACCGAGAACGGCGCGTCTCCGGCGCGGGTCGCCCTCGATGTCCCGGCGGCCCGAGCGAGCGGCGCGCCGCCCGCGAGACCGCAGCCGCCACGCCGGCCGGCGCCGGCGCCGGCGAAGGAGCCGTCGGCGCCGCCCAAGCCGCCGGCGGACCCGCTCGTCCCGAGCACGCTTCAGTAACCGGCGGCGCCCAGAACCAGGTTGCGGGAAAGGGACAGGGTTCCTGTAAGCTGCGGGCGTCGCATCCTCGATCATGCGAATCCGGATCTGCCCTCCCCGACGCGCCGCTGCGGCCGTCGCATTGCTCCTCGCCGCGTGGGCGGCGCCGCTCTTCGCGCAGGGCGCCGGACGCGCGCAGCCCGCCGCCAGCAGGCCTGCGGCCGCGGCTCCCGCCGCCAGCGGGCCCGCGGCCAGCGCGCCTTCTGCCGCCGCGCCCGCCGCCGGGGCGCCCCCCGCCGGGGCGCCTTCTGCCGGCGCCCCCGCCGCCGAGGCCGCCGCGAAGGCGGACGCCGAGGCCCGCTTCCAGCGCGGCCTGCGCATGTACAGGGCCGAGGCGTGGGAGGCCGCCGCGGCCGAGTTCCTCGAGTCGCGGCGGCTCTTCCCGACGTGGGGGGCCACCTCCAGCGCCGCGCGCTGCTTGCAGAAGCTCGGGCGCACCACCGAGGCGCTCGAGCTGTTCGAGTCGGTCCTCGCCGACTTCGACGACGTGCTCCCGGCCGACGCGAAGCAGGCGGCGTTCGCCGAGGTGGAGCAGCTGCGCGAGCTCGTCGGCGCGATCGCGATCGAGGGGGGCGCGCCCGGCGCGGCGGTCCTCGTCGACGGCGAGCGCCGCGCCGAGCTGCCGCTCCCGGCCCCGCTGCGCGTCGCGGCGGGCGCGCACACGGTGCGCATCCAGAAGGACGGCTTCGAGCCGTTGGAGGCGCGCGTCGACGTCGTCGGCCGAAAGACGGCGAGCGTCGCGGCGAGCCTCAAGGCGATCGAGACGCGCGGGCGCCTGCGCATCTCCGAGATCACGGGCAAGCAGCTCGGCGTGGCGCTCGACGGCGTGCGCGTGGGCACGACCCCCTGGGAGGGCAAGGTCGAGCCCGGCGCGCACGTGATCGTGCTGTTCGGCGCCGACGGCTTCGGGACGCCGCCGACGACGGTCTCCGTCAAGGCGGGCAAGGTCGTCGACGCGCCGCTCCGGGCGGTGAAGGCGCGCCCCATGCTCACCGCGGCCGATCCGGTCGAGATCGACTACAAGAAGGGCGACCCCATCCCCCTCGGGTACCGCCTCGAGACGAACGCGCGCGGCGGGCTCATCTCCGCGGGAGCGACCATCCTCGGGGTGGCCTACACGCCGTTCTCGGTCTCGGGCACGCTCGTCGGCTACCCGATCCTCGCCGTTCCGGTGGCCGGTCCGCTGATCCACGCGGCGCGGGTGGTGGACAGCGGGGACGAGGCGATCTTCGTGATCGACGGCGTCTTGCAGGCGGCGGGCCTCGCGATGATCGCGAGCGGCGTCCTGGTCCGGAAGACGACGCTCGTGCGCGAGGACGTCGCGCGCACCGGCCCGCGCCTCCTCGGCGCCTCGCCCGCCCGGATCGGCCGCGACGGTCTGGGCCTCCAGGTGGTCGGCAGCTTCTAGTTCCACCCACCAGGGGTCGCGCCAGGGATCCAGAGAGAGTTCAACGCAAAGGCGCATAGGCGCAAAGGCGCAAAAAAGATTTGTAGTTTTGCGTCTTTGCGCCTTTGCGCCTTGGCGCCTTTGCGCCTTGGCGCCTTTGCGCCTTGGCGCCTTTGCGCCTTGGCGCCTTTGCGCCTTGGCGCCTTTGCGCCTTGGCGCCTTTGCGCCTTGGCGCCTTTGCGCCTTTGCGTTGAATCTCTCTTCGCTCGCGGGGCAGATCCCTGGCGGGAGCTCTGACCCGCGGCACTGGCCTCGACGCGGACACGGCTGCGGGCCGCGGTGCCCGCGTCGAGGCGAGGGCGCGCGGCCTCCGGAGGCGACGGCGCTCCTGCCTCGCCCCGCCGCCTCCCGCGCGCTCAGCCCGGCGCGGGCGCGCCGTACCCGCCGCCCCCGGGCGTCTCGATCACGAACACGTCGCCGATCCCCATCTCGACCGACCCGATGTGCGGCAGCACCTCGGTCGAGCCGTCCGCGCGCACCACGACGTTGCGCCCGGGCGCGCCCGCGCCCCCGCCCGCCAGGCCGAACGCGGCCGTCGAGCGCCCGTTCGACAGGATCGACGCCGCCATCGGCTCGAGGAAGCGCACGGCGCGCGTGCCGCCGTCCCCGCCCGGAAAGCGCCCGGCGCCCCCCGAGCCCGCGCGGATCTCGTACCGGTCGAGCCGCACCGGGAACCGGTGCTCGAGCACCTCGGGGTCGGTCAGGCGCGAGTTCGTCATGTGCGTCTGCACGACGCTCGTGCCCGGGAAGCCGCGCGCGCCGCCCGCGCCGAGCTCGATGCCCGCGCCCGAGCCGCCCGAGATCGTCTCGTAGTACTGGACCCTGTCATTGCCGAACGTGAAGTTGTTCATCGTCGGCTGGCTGCTGGCGAGCACGCCGAGCGCGCCGTACAGCGCGTTGGTGACGCAGGTCGACACCTCCACGTTGCCGGCCACCACCGCGGCGGGCGGGCGTGGGCTCAGCATCGAGCCCTCGGGGACGATCACCTCGAGGGGCTTCAGGCACCCGGCGTTCAGCGGGATGTCGTCGTCCACGAGCGTGCGGAAGACGTAGAGCACGGCGGCCATGGTCACCGCGCGGGGCGCGTTGAAGTTGTTGTCCATCTGCGCCGACGTGCCGGTGAAGTCCACCACCGCCGCGCGGCGCGCGCGGTCGATCCGGACGGACACCGCGATCGTCGCGCCGTTGTCGAGCGGCAGCGTGAAGCGCCCGTCGCGGAGCAGCGCCGGGTCGAGCCGCGCGATCGCGAGGCGCACGCTCTCCTCGGCGTTGTCCTGCACGTGCTTCATGTAGGCGTGCACGGTGTCCAGCCCGAACTGGGCCACCATCGCCGAGAGCTCCTGCGCGCCCTTCTCGTTCGCCGCGATCTGCGCGCGCAGGTCGGCCAGGTTCTGCTGCGGGTTGCGCGCCGGATACGGGCCGCCGCCCAGGGCCGCGAGGATCTCGGCCTCGCGGAGCCGCCCGGCCTCGACGAGCTTCACGTTGTCGAGCAGGACGCCCTCCTCCTCGATCGTCCTGGAGAACGGCGGCATCGATCCCGGCGTGATGCCGCCGATGTCGGCGTGATGCCCGCGCGAGGCCACGTAGAACAGCGCGCGGGCGCCCTGGTCGTCCCAGACCGGCGTGACCACCGTCACGTCGGGCAGGTGCGTGCCGCCGTGGTAGGGGTCGTTCAGCACGTAGACGTCCCCCGGCTTCATCCCGGGGTTCCGCGCGATCACGGTCCGGATCGACTCGCCCATCGAGCCGAGGTGCACCGGCATGTGCGGCGCGTTCGCGATCAGGTTGCCCTCCGCGTCGAAGAGCGCGCAGGAGAAGTCGAGCCGCTCCTTGATGTTGACCGAGTGAGCGGTGTTCTGCAGGCGCAGCCCCATCTGCTCGGCGATGTTCATGAAGAGGTTGTTGAACACCTCCAGCATCACCGGGTCGACCTCGGTGCCCACCGCGCGGCGCTCGGGGCGCGGCGCCACCCGGGTGAGCGTCATGTGGCCGAGCGCGGTGATCTCGGCCCGCCAGCCGGGCTCGACGACCGTCGTGGCGTTGGCCTCGGCGACGATGGCGGGGCCGTCGATCACCGCGCCGGGCCCGAGCCGCTCGCGCCGGTGCAGCGCCGCGTCGCGGAAGGCGCCCTCCGAGAACATGCGCGCGCGCGCGTCGGCCTCGGGGCGGTGCGGGCGCGCGCGCGTGTTCGCGGCGGGCCGCTCCTCGGCGGCGTCGCCCGGCCCGATCGCCTCCACCGACACGCTCTCCAGGACCAGCGCCTTGTCGGGCATCAGGAACGCGAACCGCTTGCGGTAGGCCGCCTCGAAGGCGGCGCGGATCGCCTCCGCGCCGCCGTACGGCACGACGAGGGCGGTGTCGGTGCCGTCGTAGCGCACGTGCGCGCGCGCTCGCAGCTGCACGCGCTCCGGCGAGAACCCTTGGCCCACGAGCTCGGCCTCGGCGTCGCGGCCGATGCGCGCGAGGGCCTCGCCCGCCGCGGCCAGGCCGGCCTCGTCGAGGCGCCGCTCCACCGCGGCCTCGCGCATCGCGCTCTGGTCGGAGAGGCCCATGCCGTAGGCGGACAGGACGCCCGCGAGCGGGTGCACGAAGACGCGGCGCATGCCGAGGGCGTCGGCCACCGCGCAGGCGTGCTGGCCGCCGGCGCCGCCGAAGCACTGGAGGGTGTACTGCGTGACGTCGTAGCCGCGCGCCACCGAGATCTTCTTCACCGCGTTCGCCATGTTCGCGACGGCGATCTGCAGGAAGCCCTCGGCCAGCTGCTCCGGCGTGATCGGGCGCGACGTCTCGCGGCGCACCTCCTCGGCCATGGCCTGGAAGCGCCGCTCGACGACCTCGCGGTCGAGCGGCTCGTCGGCGCCGGGCCCGAACACGCGCGGGAAGAGGTCGGGCTGGATCTTGCCGAGCATCACGTTGGCGTCGGTGATGGCCAGCGGCCCGCCGCGGCGGTAGCACGCCGGGCCCGGGTTCGCGCCGGCCGACTCCGGGCCCACGCGCAGCCGCGCGCCGTCGAAGGTGAGGAGCGAGCCGCCGCCGGCGGCCACGGTGTGGATGCTCATCATCGGCGCGCGCATGCGCACGCCGGCCACCTGCGTCTCGAAGGCGCGCTCGAGCTCGCCCGCGTAGTGCGACACGTCGGTCGAGGTGCCGCCCATGTCGAAGCCGATGACCTTCTCGTGCCCGCCCGCGAGCGCGGTGCGCACCATGCCGACGATGCCGCCGGCCGGGCCGCTCAGGATCGCGTCCTTGCCCTGGAACCTCCGGGCGAGCGTCAGCCCGCCGCTCGACTGCATGAAGTAGAGCGGCACGCCCGGCATCTGGCTGGCCACCTGCTCGACGTAGCGGCGCAGGATGGGCGAGAGGTACGCGTCGACGACCGTGGTGTCGCCGCGCGAGACGAGCTTCATGAGCGGGCTGACCTCGTGCGAGGCGGAGACCTGGGTGAAGCCGACCTCGCGCGCGATCTCGGCCGCCCGCCGCTCGTGCGCCGCGAAGCGGTAGCCGTGCATGAAGACGACGGCGCAGGCGCGGATGCCGGCCTCGAACGCCTCCTCCAGCGCGCGGCGCAGCGCCGCGCCGTCGAGCGGCTCGACCACCTCGCCCCGCGCGTCGACGCGCTCGCGCGCCTCGATCACGCGCTCGTACAGGAGGTCGTGGAGCACGATGTGGCGATCGAACAGGCGGGGGCGGTTCTGGTAGCCGATGCGCAGCGCGTCGCGGAAGCCGCGCGTGGTCACGAGCGCGGTGCGATCGCCCTTGCGCTCGAGCAGCGCGTTCGTGGCCACCGTGGTGCCCATCTTCACGCACGCGACCTCGGCGGGGGTGATGGCCCGCCCGGGCGCGAGGCCGAGCAGGCGGCGGATGCCCTCGACCGCCGCGTCGGCGTACTGCTCGGGGTTCTCCGACAGCAGCTTGGCGGTCGCGAGCGAGCCGTCGGGCCGCCTGGCCACGACGTCCGTGAACGTCCCGCCGCGGTCGATCCAGAACTGCCATTGGCTCGAGGTCGACGTCATGGTGTGCGCTCCTTCGCTTATTCCGCCCGCCAGAAGTCCGGCCAGGGATCCGGAGCGAGAGTTCAGTGCAAAGGCGCAAAGGCGCAAAGGCGCAAAACCGCAAAAAAGATTTGTAGTTTTGCGCCTTTGCGTCTTTGCGCCTTTGCGTTTATTTCTCTTCGCTCGCGAGGCAGCTCCCTGGCGGGAGTTCTGATCCGCGACCGAACCGGGGTTCAGCGCTGTACAGCCGTTCGCGCGGCGTGGTAAACGCCTGAGCAGGTCTCAGCGAGAGAGCCTGCTCGAATGACCAGCCAGAAACCCCTTCCGCACGTCACCGCCGCCCGCGCCGCGGGGCTTGCCGCGCTCCTCGACGCGACGGATCCCGCCGCGGCGGACGAGCGCGCCGGGATCGCGGAGCGGCACTTCGAGCGGGCGCGGCGCGCGCGCGCCGCGCGACGCCAGGCGCCCGCGACGCCCGACGCCGGCGCCCCTTCGCCGCCGGCCGACGCGCCGGCCGCGGAGGCCGCGCGGGAGTACCTGCACGCCGCGCCGACCCGCTCGCCGGTGCTGAACGCCTTCCTGAACGAGCTCGGCGCCGAGCGCGAGGCGCTCGTGCCGGCGAACGTCCACGTCTTCGACGAGCACACGCTCGCGCCGAGGCTCGTGGAGATCGCCCGCGAGCGCGTGGTCTCCATGCTGCTCGCCGTGGGCAGGACCGACGTCGCCCTGACCCTCGCGCAGATGCCGCGGATCGCCAACGAGCGCGCCGCGCGGCTCTTCATGCGGCAGGCGGTCCACGTCGGCGGCGATCTCGGGGCGATCACGCGCGACTACGCGCGCCACTACCGGCGCTCGGGCGCCCCGGACCGCGACGACCAGCGCGCGGCCTGCATCATGGCCACGTTCGCCGGGCGCCTGAGCGCCATGGCGGAGAAGCTCCTCGGCCCCCACGTGCGCGCCGAGCTGCGGGCGGCGCTGGAGCAGCTCACGTCGCGGGGCGGCGCTCCCGCGCGGCGCGCGCGGGCGAGCGAGCTCCGGGCCCCGCAGGGCGCCGGGCGATCCGCCGCCCCGACGGCGGCGCTCGGCGCAGGCGCGACGACGCGGCCGAGGGGCAGGTAGGCGGCTCGCCCTCTCCTCGGCCGGATCCTTGTTGCGAGGGGCCCGTTCGTTTGCTTCGTTGGGTGCGAGGCGCCCCGGAGCGCAGGCTCCCGGGGCCTCGGGGACGTCATCCCAGCGAGAGGCCGAGGCTCATGAGTTCGCTCGCAGAAGGCAGTGTCATCGCTGGAAGATACCGCCTCGAGCGGATGCTCGCGCGGGGCGGCATGGGGGCGATCTGGGTGGCCCGGCACGTCCAGCTCGACGCCGCGGTGGCGATCAAGCTCATGGCGCCCGAGTACGCCGCCTCGTCGACCGCGCGGGCGCGCTTCGAGCGCGAGGCGAGGGCGGCGGCGCAGCTCAAGATCCCGAACGTCGTCCACGTGCACGACTACGGGATCGAGGGCGAAACGCCGTTCCTCGTGATGGAGCTCCTCGACGGAGAGGACCTCGAGACGCGGCTCGCGCGCGAGGGGCGCCTCTCGCTCTCGGCCACGCTGAGCGTCGTCGCGCAGGTGTGCAAGGCCCTGCGCCGCGCGCACGAGATGGGGATCATCCACCGCGATCTCAAGCCGGCGAACCTCTTCCTCGCGCGCCAGGACGACGAGGAGATCGTGAAGGTCCTCGACTTCGGGATCGCCAAGGCCCAGGGCGCGCTGCTCGCCGGCAAGGAGACGAAGACGGGCACGCTCGTCGGCTCGCCTTACTACATGAGCCCCGAGCAGGTGCGCCGGAGCAAGACCCTCGACTGGCGCAGCGATCTCTGGTCGGTCGGGGTGATCGCCTATCGCTGCGTCACCGGCAGGCTCCCGTTCCCGGGCGAGGAGATCGGCGAGGTGTTCGTGGCCATCTGCACGGAGGACGTCCCCCTCGCGTCCAGCCTGGCGCCGGAGCTCGGGCCCGAGGTGGACCGGTTCTTCTCGCGCGCGTTCATGCGCGAGCCCGAGCGCCGGTTCCAGAGCGCGAGCGAGCTCGCCGAGGCGCTCAGCGCAGCGGCCGCCGCGCCCGGGGCGGAGACCGGGGCCCCACGGCCGCCGGCGCCCGTGGGCGCAAGCCCAGGCGCGATAGGGGCGAGCGCAGGCGCGATGGGCGCACCCCCTGGACTGCTGCGCTCCGAGCCCAACGCGGATTCCGACGGCGCGTTCCGGTCCACGCTGCCGGCCGCTCCAGCGGACCTCCCGCGGGGCGCGCCGGGCAGCGGCGCCAATCAGGGAGGCGCGCCGGCCTTCCAGGAGACCGCCAGCACGCTGGCGCCGTCCGGAAGCATCCTCGTCGTGCCGCCGGGCAGCGGCCGCCGCGGCTGGATCCCGCTCGCCTTCGGCGCGAGCGTGCTCGCGCTGGGGCTCGTCACCTACGCCGTCCTCCGCGCCACCGCGCCGAGCGACGCGCCGGCGTCGCGGCCCGATCCGGCGGGCTCGCCTGCTTCCGCGGCCGCGCAGCCCGCGACACCGCTCTCCGCGGCGGAGCCCTCGGCGGCGGCGACGGAGCCCTCGGCGGCGGCGACGGAGCCCTCGCCGCCGGCCGCTCCCAGCGCCTCCGCCGCGGCGAGCGCTTCTTCCACCCCCGCCGCGTCCACAAGCGCGTCCGCACCCGCGCCACCTTCACCAGCCCCCCGGAGAGGTACCCCGCAGCCCGCCAGGCCGAGGACCGCTCCCGACGATCCCACCGATCACATGTGATCTCCTCCCGGGGGCTCCTCACGCGCTGCTTCGACCGGCGCCCGCCCCTCCCGCCCGCCGGCCGCGCAGCGCGGGACCCAGCCGCTCGCGCACGAGGTCGACGAACACCCTGACCTTCGGGGACAGGTGCCGCGTGCCGGGATAGACGACGTGGAGCGGCACGTCGGCCGGGCTCCACGCGTCGAGCACGCGCGAGAGGCGCCCCTCGCGCACGTCCTGCTCGCACCGCGTGGCCGGCAGCACCCCGATGCCCACGCCCGCGAGCACGACCCGGTGCAGCACCTCGAGGTTGTTCGCCGTCACCCGCGGCGTCACGCGCACCTCCTCGCGCCGCGCGCCGCGGTGGAGCACCCACCGCGCGCCGGGCGGCTCCCCCGCGCGCGCCCCCGCGGACACGAGGACGTCGTGCCCCGCGAGGTCCGCCGGCGCGCGCGGGGCGCCGCGCCGCGCGAGGTACGCGGGCGCCGCCACGAGGTAGCGCGGGAGCGCGCCGAGGCGGCGCGCGACGAGCGAGGTGTCGCTGGGCGCGCCGAACCGCAGCGCCACGTCGAACCCCTCGGCGACGAGATCGACCACGCGATCGGTGCAGACCACCTCCACGCTCGCCTCGGGGTGATCGCGCAGGTACTCGGCGACCACGCCGCCGATCCACCCGAAGTGCAGCGGCGCCGTGATCCGCAGGAGCCCGCGCGGCCCGTCCTGCATCTGCGTCACCGTCCGGTCCGCCTCGTCGAGATCGGCCACGATGCGCGCGCAGCGCTCGTAGTACGCCGCGCCGACGTCCGTCACGCTGAGCTTGCGCGTGGTCCGCCGCAGCAGCTGCGCGCCGAGCCGCGCCTCGAGCTCGGACACCTTCCGGCTCACCGTCGACTTCGGCATCCCGAGCTCGCGCGCGGCCCGCGTGAAGCTGCCCGCCTGGACCACCCGGGTGAAGACGGCGATCTCGTTGAGGTCGGGCAGCATCGATTGTCCCATGGTTGGAACTATTTTTCCTAGAAGTCCACACTAATCAAGCCCATGGAACAGTCGTAGGTTCGCTCCAGAACGGGTGGCTCGGCCCGGTCGAGCGCGCGATTCGGCGGCTCGGCCGCGATTCGCAACGCGATCCGAGGAGCCCACCTGGAAGGAGACACGCATGTACTTGGTCACGGGTGCCACCGGGAACGTCGGCAAGGAGCTCGTCGAGGAGCTCCTCGCCGCGGGCGAGGAGGTCCGGGTCTTCACGCGCGACGAGCGCAAAGTGGCCCACTGGGGGCCCAGGGTCGACAAGGCCGTGGGCGACCTCGCGCGGCAGGACACGATCGCGCCGGCGCTCCAGGGCGTGAGGGCGGCGTTCCTGCTGCCGGTCGCGGAGGCCGACGGCATCGATCACGTCCGAGGCTTCGTCGCGGCGGCGCAGGCGAGCGGCGCGCCCCGCATCGTCCTCCTGTCGAGCATCAGCGCCGGCGCGGCGGAGGTCGAGCTCGCCCGCCGCCACGCCGAGCGGGAGCACCTCGTCAGGTCGTCCGGGCTCCGCTGGACCTTCGTCCGCCCCGGCACGTTCATGTCGAACACCTTCCAGTGGGCCCGGTCGATCCGGGCCGAGCGCGTGGTCTACAACCCGCACGGGGACGGCAAGACCGCGCCCATCGCGCCGCGCGACATCGCCGCGGTCGCCGCGCGCGCGATGACCACGGAAGACCTCCTGGGACAGGCGCTGGAGGTGACGGGCCCCGAGCTCCTCAGCACGCCGGAGCAGGTGGAGATCCTCGCGCGCGTCCTCGGCACGCCGCTCCGGCGGGTGGACGTCCCGGTCGACGCCGCCCGGCGGCGGATGATCGAGGCCGGGGCCCCCGCGTCGCTCGCCATGGCCGTCGGCGAGCTCATCGAGCGCATCCGCGCGGGCAAAGGCGCCCTGCAAACCGACACCGTCGAGCGCGTGACGGGGCGGAAGCCGAGGACCTTCGAGGCCTGGGCGCGCGAGCACGCGCGGGCGTGGACCGGGGGCTGAGGCCGGCGAGCGCGGGCGCCGGGCTCACCCGGTCGGGTGGGTGTTCTTGTAGAGACGCAGGCTGTTGCGGATCGCCATCGTCACGGTCATGGGGCCGACGCGCGGCACGAACACGCTCGCCTTGGTCTGGATATCGTCGCTGAAGTTCTTGAAGGTGGAGAAATTGATGCAGAGGCTGCCCTCGCGGATCTCGGAGGCCTGCACGTGAGGGAAGCTCCGCGAAGGCACGCCGGTCACCACGATGTCCGCCTGCCGCAGCGCGCCTGCCCGGTCCACCGTCGTCTCGTGCACCTCGTGCGTGCCGCCGGACGAGCTCGGGACGAAGAGCAGGGCACCGTCGATGTCGAACGAGGTCACGTGCGCTCCGTCGTGCGCCATCATGCTCGCGAGCGGCCTCCCGACGACCTCGCTGCGGTTGAAGATGCACACGCTCCTGCCCTCGAGCGGCCGCTCGCCCTGGCCGAAGAAGCCGGCCGCCTCGACGAGCTTGAGGATGGCCAGCGGCGTGCAGGGCAGGATCGCCTTCTTCGTCTTCGCCTCATCCAGGAAACGCTGGTTCCCGTACAGGCAACGTGCCCAGTACGTGTGGAGCCCCTCGATGTCCTTGGACGGATCGACGCTGTCCCGGAGATAGACGTCCTGCTCGGTGCCGAAGATCGGGTAATAGACCATGATCCCGTGCACGCCCGCGTCCTCGTTCGCCGAGCGGATGGCGGACTCCGCGCTGAGCCGCGTGGCGTGGCGGATCTCGAAGCGCACCCCCACGTCCTCGCACGCCTTGCGCGTGTACTCGGCATACGTGTACGAGGGCCCGTGATCCGCCGCGAGCACACCGACCAGGAACAGCGGCTCAGGCAGGGCGGCGAGCTCCGCCCGGATCTCGCGACGGAACGTCTCGGCCACCGCGCTCGGATCGAGAACCCTGGCCGCGCCCGTGTCCCGGCTCGGCGGCTTGTCGTGTGGATCCATCGGGGGGCGGAGACGAGCACGCGCCAGCATCGATGTCAAGGCTCCGGCGGTCAGCTCTCTCTCGGCGCGAGCTCGACTCGGACGCTCCCTGGCATGGAGTCCCGCGCCGCCCTCTTCCTGGCCTCTTCCTGGCCTCTTCCTGGCCCAGATCGCGCGAGCGCGGGTCCACCGGAGGGCCAGGAGCGGACGCGCCGAGAGCGGAGCTCCGGTCGAGAGGAGCGCCGGTGAGCGGCCCGGCGCGCGCGCTCAGCGGGAGGGGCGCTGCCGCTCCGCGGCCGCGGCCGCGCCCGCGTCGACGGGCTCGGCGGCGCGGCGGTCGGCGGCCTCGCCGGGGCCGCTCGCGCCGGGGATGTTGAGGACCATTCCGCCCTTGTCGCGCAGCTCATCGACGAAATCCGCGCCGAACACCTCCTCGGGCGTGTCTCCGCCGAGGCCGCCCATGCCCGAGAGCCCCTCGAGGTCCGCGAGGTTCCCGTCGCGGCGCCTGGGCGCGGGGCGCGACCGCAGGACGTCGTCCCGGGTCACCGTCAGCGCCACCACGTCCTCGCGCATCACGTCGATCCACGACGCGGGGAAGTCGGCCTCGGCGCCCGCCGGGCCGCGCACGCGGAGCCGCGAGATGTCATTGCCGGGGTCGTTCGCGCCGATGCCCACGAGCTGCACCTCGGCCTCGTCGGCGGTCATCACCCGCGTCTCGGGGCCGAGCTCGACCGTATCGTCGGTGACCCCCAGCGCCTCGTCCAGCGCCTGCCTCTGCTCGGGCGGCTGCGGGACGAGCGAGGTGTCGACCCGGCCCGCCGGCTGCGCCGTCGTCCGCCCCTCGTAGTACCGAGGCAGCGAGAGGAGCTCGTCTCGCCCCGGCCGCAGGCGGAGCTGGCCCCCCGCCGTGCCCTGCACGAGATCCATCGAGACCAGGAGCTCTTCGCTCGAGAGCGGCGAACGGAGCACCACATGGGTCAACACGCCCCGTTCCCGGTCGACGAGGACCCGGTCGAGCACGCCCGCGTCGAGGCCGCCTCCCGCGATCACGGGCATATCGAAGTCGATCTGCATGGTTCCTCCTGAGCGAAGCGCCTCTTGCTCGAACGGGAGCCTTGGACGCTCGGACGCCGATGTCCAGGGGAGCGCCGGCGAGCGTCCGCCCCGGCGCCGGAACATCGCCGGCGCGCGCCGGGCGGCACGCCGTCCGCCTCGCGCACCGCCGCGCCGATGTCGCGCGCGCCGCTGAGCGGGCGACCCCATCCCATGGGCCGGCCTGGCGTGATGTCATGGATTGGGTCGAATGCGATCACGCGATCTCGATAGGCGATCTGGCCAAGATCAGCTGTTCTGTGAAGGGCCATGGGCTGCTGGTGCGCCGCCATCATCGATGAGGCGCGAGGCGATCCACGGCGGCCGCGCCTTGCGACCAGCGCCGCGCGCGGCCGCGACGCGCCGCCGTCGCCCCCGCCGCGAGCGCGGGGCCGCCTCCTCGAGAGCAGCGCCGGAGGCCTCCCGGGAGCCGGATCCGGGGCACAAGGTGGCACAGCCCCCGGACGACCCGCGTCTATTCCCGCGGAATTGCTGCTTCGATGGCCTGGTACATCCCATGCACCCTACGCGCCGGCCGCTGGGGTGTGCCAGCGCCGTTCGGGAGGACTGGATTCATGCGCGCACGCTTCGATGCATTTCGCCGACGCTGGAGCTCACCCCACCTGCTGGCCGCGCTGGCGCTGACGCTGGCGGGCGCCGGCTCGGGCGCGGCTTGCTCCTCCGATGAAGAGGTAGCGCCGCCCTTCGGCCGCCCCGATCAGCCGCGAAACGGGACGATCGAGGTCGACGAGGCGAAGCTGCGGGGCGTGATCGAGGAGGGCGACCTGCGCCTCCAGATCCCGGTGCGCAACCTGACCGCCGGGGCGACGCGCGGCCACCTGCGCGTGACGCTCGTCGATCTCGGCGCGGACGAGGAACAAGGCTCGACCGAGGTGGACGTGGACATCTCGAGCTCGGCCGCGGCGACCGCGGAGGCGCGCCTGCCGGCGCCGGCCGTGAGCGGGCAGCCGGGGCTCGCGCGCTACCTCGTGCGCATCGACGACGGGTCGGGCAAAGGGCTCCTCGTGACGCGGAGCCTGCTGCGCGTCATCCCGCCCTACGACGTGCAGCTCGAGGGACCGGCGCGCGTGGTGCGCGGGCGCGCGGCGAGCTACCGCGTGCGCGCGACGGACGCCTTCAGCCACCAGCCCGTGCCGAGCGTGGAGGTCGAGCTCGCCGTGGGCGAGGGGGCCGCGGCGCGGGAGCTCCGCGGCACGACCGACGCGCTGGGCGCCGCGGTGTTCGAGGTGGAGCCCGGCGAGATCGGCGATCTCCCCGTCTCCGCGCGGGCGCTCGGCTTCGGCGTGAGCGCGGTCGTCGACGAGCGCGTCACCGTCGAGGGCCCCGGTCCGAAGCTGCTCCTCACCACCGACAAGCCGCTCTACAAGCCCGGCCAGACGATCCACCTCCGCGCGCTCGCGCTCGAGCGGGGGAACAACGCGCCGCTCGCCCGCGCGGCGGTCACGTTCGAGGTGGAGGACGGCAAGGGCAACAAGATCTTCAAGAAGCCGATCGCGACCGACGCCTTCGGCGTGGCCGCCACGACGTTCCAGATCGGATCGATCGTGAACGTCGGCGAGTTCAAGGTGCGCCTCGTGAGCGGCGAGACCACGACGGAGAAGATCGTCACCGTGGGGCAGTACGCGCTGCCGAAGTTCGAGGTCGCCGTGAAGACCGACCGGCCCTGGTACAGCGCGGGCGACACGCTGACCGGCACCATCGACGCGCGCTACTTCTTCGGCAAGGACGTCGCCGGCGGCAGCGTGACCATCGAGGCGGCGTCGCTGGACGTCGGCCAGACGACGTTCCAGCGCATCATGGGCACGCTCGACGCCAAGGGGCATTACGGGTTCAGCCTGACGCTGCCGCAGCACCTCGCGGGCCTGCCGCTGGAGCAGGGCGACGCGGCGGTGACGCTCACGATCTCCGTCGCGGATACGGCCGGGCAGGCGGTCACCAAGGCGATCCCGGTGAAGGTCGCCGCGGACGTGGCCTCCCTCGTGCTCGTGCCCGAGGCGCGCGAGCTCGTCCCGGGGGTCCCGAACACCCTGCTGCTCTTCGTCACCGATCCGCTCGGCGAGCCCATCCCCGAGATCGATGCGGTCATCACGGCGCCGGACGGCGCGCGGCTCACCGCGCGCACCGACGCCTTCGGCCAGGCCGCGGTGAGCTTCACCCCGCCGGTCGGCGCGGCGGACGGCGAGTTCTCGGTCCGAGCGACGGTGGGTGAGAAGGCGGTGCAGCAGAAGTTCTCGTTCGCGGCCCAGGCGGGCGGCGAGCACCTGATCGTGCGCACCGATCGCGCCGTGTACGAGGCCGGCGAGACGATCGAGGTCGCCATCGAGTCGAGCGAGGAGACCGGCAGCGTCTATGTCGACTGGCTGAACGACGGCCAGGCGGTCGACATGCGCTCTCTCGAGCTCGAGGGCGGGCGCGCCCGCTTCAGCATGCCGGTCGACGCCGGGCTGCTCGGCAACAACCGGGTCGAGGCGTACCTGGTCGACGACGACGGCAACCTGGTGCGCTCGGGCCGCACCGTCTTCGCGCGGGGCGACTCGGCGCTGAACATCGAGGTCGACGCCGACAAGCCGCTGTATGCGCCGGGAGAGACGGCGACGCTGCGGCTCTCGGTCAAGGACGACGCCGGCAACCCGAAGGTCGCGGCGGTCGGCGTGCAGGTGGTCGATCAGGCCGTCTTCGCGCTTGTCGACGCGCAGCCCGGGCTGCTCCGCACCTATTTCGAGCTGGAGGACGAGTTCGCGAAGCCGAGCTACCAGATCCGCGGCCCCTCGGCGAACCTCCAGAACCTCCTGTTCAGCGCGACCGCGAGCGACGACCCCGAGCAGGCCGAGGCCGCGCAGCGCACGACCCAGGCGTCGCTCGCCGCGCTCGCCGGCACGTCGGTGACCGGCCTCCAGGCGCGCACCTGGCCGGCGGTGCTGGCGAAGGCGAAGACCGAGCTCGAGCCGTTCTACGAGCGCCAGAAGGGCGCGCTCCGGCCCGTGCTCGCCGAGGCCGCGGCGGGCGCCGTGGAGGACCTTCGCGAGCTCGGCTGCGACCCCATGCAGTACTTCTGCGACGGGCAGGGCGAGTACGCCGCGCTGTTCGCGGGCCGGACGGCCGAGCGCCTCCGCGCCTTCGACGTGTGGGGCAACGCGTACCGGGTGAGCTCCACCTGGAGCGGGTTCACGGTGCTGTCGTCGGGGCCCGACGAGGTCGCGCAGAGCGCGGACGACGCGGCGATCGCGTTCGAGTTCGCCGATCTCGGGGTGGACGTGCCCGCGCCGAATTGGCCCGAGGCCGCCGAAGGCGACGGCGACTGGGCCAACGGGGGCGCCAGCGGCGGCGGCGGCGGCGGCGTCGTCGGGGACCCCGGCGGCGGCGGCGAGAGCGGGCCGCGCGTCCGGCGCGAGTTCCCGGAGACCCTGTATGTCAACCCGAGCGTGATCACGAGCCCCGACGGCACGGCGACCCTGAGCATCCCGCTCGCGGACAGCATCACCGAGTGGCGGCTCTCCGCGCTCGCGAACTCGGCCGACGGCAAGCTCGGCGGCGTGCAGAGCGGCTTCAAGGTGTTCCAGGACTTCTTCGTCGACGTGAGCTTCCCGGCCACGCTCACGCGCGGCGATGAGGTCGAGTTCCCGATCGCCGTCTACAACTACCTCGAGACGCCGCAGACGGTCGATCTCAGCCTCCAGCCGGGGAGCTGGTATACCGCGCTCGGCGCGACGACCGCGCAGGTGTCGCTCGCGCCGGGCGAGGTGCGCGGCGTCCGGTTCCCCGTGCGCGTGGACACGGTGGGCGTCAACGCGCTCACGGTCACGGCGCGGGGCACCGAGGGCGCGGACGCCGTGGCGCGCACCGTGCGCGTGGTCCCGGACGGCAAGCCGTTCGCCGAGAGCAAGTCCGGGATGGTCGAGGCGGGCAGCGTCACCCACGCGCTGTCGTTCCCCGACGGCGCGGTCGTCGGCTCGAACCAGCTCTATCTCGAGATCTACCCCGCGTTCCTGTCGCAGGTCGTGAGCGGCATGGACAGCATGCTCCAGGTGCCGTCGGGCTGCTTCGAGCAGACCACCTCGACCACCTGGCCCAACGTGCTCGTGACGCAGTACATGAAGCAGACGGGCCAGATCACCCCGGAGATCCAGATGAAGGCCGAGTCGCTGATCTCGGCGGGCTACCAGCGCCTGCTCACCTTCGAGCACGCCGGCGGCGGGTTCTCGTGGTTCGGCGAGCAGGACGGGCGCCCGTACCTGTCGGTCACCGCGTTCGGCGTCATGGAGTTCGCCGACATGATCAAGGTGCACGCCGTGGACGAGGCGATGCTCGCCCGCACCGTGGCGTGGCTCGCCGGCCAGCAGAAGACGGACGGCACGTGGGAGGGCGATCAGACCGAGTTCTTCAGCTTCCACACGGGCACGCTCCGCAACAGCGCCTTCGTGCTCTGGGCGCTCGCGAGCGCGGGGTACGAGGGGCCCGAGATCGCGCGGGGGCTCGAGGTCCTGGGCAGGTCGTTGCAGCCGGCGACCGACGACCTGTACACGCTCGCCATCGCGGCCAACGCGCTCGCCGTGGCCGCCCCCTCCGGCGCGCTGACCGACCGGGTGCTCGACGCCCTCGACGAGCGCAAGACGGCCGAGGGGGGCGCGATCTTCTGGGACGACGGCGGCACGCAGACCTCGTTCTATGAGGTCGGGGACGACGCCAAGGTGACGACCACCGCGCTCGCGGCGCACGCGCTGCTCTCCGCGGACGCGCACCGGTCGAGCGCCGACGGCGGCGTGAAGTTCCTGACCGAGTCGAAGGACGCGAACGGCAACTTCGGCTCCACCCAGGCGACGATCTGGAGCCTGCGGACGCTGCTCCTCGCCGCGAGCAAGGGCAGCGAGGGCGCCGTGGGGTCGCTGAGCGTCGCGGTCGACGGCGAGGCGGTGAGCACGGTCGCCCTGCGCGAGGACCAGGCCGACGTCATGACCACGGTCGACCTCACGCACCTCGCGACCACCGGCGCGCACGAGGTCACGCTCGCGTTCGAGGGGGAGGGGAAGCTCAGCTACAACCTGGTGAGCCGCCACCACCTGCCCTGGAGCGCGGTCCCGAGCGACGGGGGAGGGCCGCTCTCGGTCAGCGTGAGCTACGACAAGACCGCGCTGTACGTGAACGACATCGTGACCGCGTCGGTGGACGTCCGGAACACGACGAGCTCGGCGCAGAGCATGATCCTCGTGACGGTCGGGCTCCCGCCGGGCTTCCAGGTCCTGACCGAGGATCTCCAGCAGTACATCGCGGCGGGCCAGCTCTCGAGGTTCGAGATCACGGGCAAGCAGCTGATCCTGTACGTGAAGGAGATCCCCGCGGGCGGCGAGGCGAGCTTCGATTACCGGCTGCAGGCGACCATGCCTGTCCGGGCGGAGGACGGCGGCGCCGAGGTGCACCCGTATTACCAGCCGGAGCAGCAGAGCTTCTCCGGAGCGCAGGTGCTGGAGGTGAGGGGGGAGTGAGCGGCTGAGCGGGCGATGGCGCTGGCCGCCGGTGGGCGGCCGGCGCTCGCGCGCGGATCAGGGGCAGGTGACGCGCCAGGCGTCGAGATCGAGCCGCTTGATCAGCGTCGAGAGCCCGAGCGGCTTCGTGGCGGCGCAGACGGCGTTCGCCTGCGACGCGGCGACGTACTCCGCGTGGAAGACCGCCTTGCCGGCGCGGATGAACGGCGTGAGCATCTCGCACTCGTCGTACGCGTGGCACTCCTCGTTGAGCGCCCAGTCGAAGTGCCCGACGAGGTCTCTCACCTGATCGAGGTCGTTCTTCAGGCCGATGGACAGCCCGCGCGCGTGCGCCTCGGCGGCCAGGAAGCGGTTGTAGTCGAGCTGCGTCGCCGCGGTGAGCGGGAAGCCGGAGCCGTTGGTGTAGCCGTCGACGTTGTCGGGCTCCACGCCGTCGCACCGCTTCTGCACCGCCAGGTCCAGCCGGGCCTTCATGACGTCGCGCACGCCGGCGCTGCGGGTGTCGAGCCACCGCTCGCCGGGCCACCCGTCGAGCGGGTTGCCGAGCGCCGCGGCGGGGAACCTCGACGCGTCGCTGCGCCAGTCCTCGGAGCTCCCCGCGCTGAAGTAGCAGATCACCTTTTTCCCGGCCGCGCGCAGGGCGTCGATGGTCGCCTGGGGGGTGTCGAAGAGGTCGATATCGTACATGGCGACGTCCAGGCTCGTGTCGATGGTGCCCGTGAGCTGCCATTGCCACGTCGTCCCCGGGGCGGGCACCCAGACGCCGGTCCCGCCACCGGAGCCGCCGGAGCCGCCGGAGCCGCCGGAGCCGCCGGAGCCGCCGGAGCCGCCGGAGCCGCCGGAGCCGCCGGAGCCGCCGGAGCCGCCGGAGCCGCCGGAGCCGCCGGAGCCGCCGGAGCCGCCGGAGCCGCCGGAGCCGCCGGAGCCGCCGGAGCCGCCGGAGCCGCCGGAGCCGCCGCTGCCGCCGGAGCCACCGGAGCCGCCGCTGCCGCCGGAGCCACCGGAGCCGCCGCTACCGCCGCTGCCGCCGGAGCCGCCGCTGCCGCCCGAGCCGCTGCTGGTCGCACCGCCGCTGCCGCTCGAGCCGCCGCCGGTCGCGCCCGTGAGGACGAGATGGTCGAGCTGCGAGCTGTCGGCGGAGCTGGCCGTCGCATACCGGATCTTGAGCGCCCCGCCCGACACGAACCTCGCGTGAGGCGCCGGCAGGCTCAGGCTCGCGCTCGTCCAGGACCAGTCGCCCGCGAACGCGTTGTCGCCGATCGGAACCCACGCGCCGGCGGCCGCGTCCCAGGCCTCGAAGGTCCAGCGCATGGCCGACTTCGCCGGGCCGCGGTAGTTGACGCCCAGCGCGAGCGACGAGAGCTGCGCCGCCGACGTGCCCGCGGGGAGCGCATACTCGCACGTCGCGCTCGTCCTCGGCGCGAACTCGACGTATTTGCTCCACACGTCCTGTTCGCCCGTGAGATCGGCCGTCGCGAGCGCGGCGGCCATCTGCCCGGCGCCGATCCTGCCGCGGCTCACCGTCAGCTTCGAGCACGCCATCGTGAAGGCCCCGCTGACCGCGTCGCCGCTCGCCCCCGAGGCGACCTCCGTGTCGACGGCGTCGACGGCTGGATCCGCGCCGCACCCGGCGGCGGCGAGCGTGGCGGTGAAGCACACGACGGCGTGGGCGCGGGAAAGCGCGCTGCGGATCGCGAGAGCGGACGCCGGACGGCTGGAATAAGTCATGGGTTCTCTCCTGGTTCGTGGGCTCGTGAAGCTCGGCGCACGTCGGCGCAGGGCGTCTCGCGACGCACCGGTCCCCGCGATG
Organism: Sorangium cellulosum So0157-2; assembly: GCF_000418325.1. GTDB lineage: Bacteria > Myxococcota_A > Polyangia > Polyangiales > Polyangiaceae > Sorangium > Sorangium cellulosum_D. The sequence continues at coordinate 6,861,066 of NC_021658.1, read as the reverse complement.
GCTCCCGGCGACGGCGGCTCCCGCGTCGTCTCCGTGCGCGCCGGAGCGGCACTGCAAGGCGGGGGCCAGCGCGCGGCCCCCGCCTCTCCCCGCGATCTCGCGGCCGCGCCGCGCGGCGCCGTCGCTGAGGGTTGCGCAAGCTTCGTACACGTGCGCATCCTTCGGACGGCATGGCGGAGCGAGATCCTCGTCGACAGCCGGCCCCTCCGTCCGGCGAGGCGCCGCCGCCCCTCGCGGCCGAGGTCGCGACCGAGCTCGAGGCCGCAGAGGGCGCCGGAGGCCGGACGCCGCAGGGGCAGGCGTCGCTCATCGTGCGCACCGGCGACGGCGCGGCGCGGGTGATCGACCTGACCGACGGCGACGCGGTCGCGATCGGGCGCGCGCCGGAGTCGACGGTCTGCGTGGACGACCCCCGCGTCTCGCGCAACCACGCGCGCATCGCGCGGCGGGGCGACGCCCTCGAGCTCGTCGATCTCGGGAGCCGCAACGGCACGTCGGTGAACGGCGCCGCGGTGCGCGGGGGCGAGCGGCTCCTGGCCGGCGGCGACGTGATCCGCGTCGGCCCGGCCGAGATCGTCGTCGCGATCGCCGCGCCAGCGCTGCTCTCGCGGCCCGCGCCGGCGGAGGCCGCGCCGGCCGGGGTCGCGGACGCGCTCTCCGGCGCCGGCTTCGTCGTCGCGGACGAGGCGATGGTGAAGGTCTTCCAGGTGGTGCAGCGCCTCGCGCGCGCCCAGACGACGGTGCTCGTCCTCGGCGAGACGGGCGCGGGGAAAGAGGTCGTCTCCGAGCAGATCCACCGCGCGAGCCCGCGCGCCGGCGGCCCGTTCGTCCGGCTCAGCTGCGCGGCGCTGCCCGAGACGCTGCTCGAGAGCGAGCTCTTCGGCCACGAGAAGGCGGCGTTCACCGGGGCGGATCGCCGCAAGATCGGCTATTTCGAGGCGGCGCAGGGCGGCACGCTGCTGCTCGACGAGGTCGGCGAGCTGCCCCTCGCGATGCAGGCCAAGCTGCTGCGCGTCCTCGAGAGCCGGCGCATGGCCCGCATCGGCGGCACGCAGGAGATCGAGCTCGACGTGCGCGTCGTGTGCGCCACGCACCGGGATCTCCCGGCCGAGGTGGCGGCCGGGCGGTTCCGGCAGGATCTCTATTACCGCATCAGCACGTTCGTCCTCCGCGTCCCGCCGCTCCGCGAGCGGCGCGCCGAGATCGCGCTGCTCGCGCACCGCTTCGCGCAGCAGGTCGCCGAGCGCATGGGGGAGCCGGCGCCGCGGTTCGCGCCCGCCGCGATGCGGGTGCTCGAGGCGCACGCGTGGCCCGGCAACCTGCGCGAGCTGCGCAACGCGGTCGAGCACGCCGTGGTGCTGGCCGAGGATGGCGTCATCGAGGTCGAGCACCTGCCGGCCACCGTGGCCGGAGCCGACGCGGCGCCGGCGAGCGCGGGGGCGCCGGCGAGCGTGGGAGCGCCGGCGAGCGTGGGAGCGCCGGCGAGCGCGGGGGCGCCGGCGGAGGGCGCGCCGATGCCGGCGCGCCTCGCCGAGCTGGAGAAGAAGAGCATCGAGGACGCGCTCGCCGCCGAGGGGAACAACCAGACGCGCGCGGCGAAGCGGCTCGGCATCTCCCGGCGCGCGCTGCTCTACAAGCTGGACAAGTACAACCTCCGGCGGTGAGCGCGGGAGCGCTGCCCCTCAGCGCCAGTGGAAGTCCCAGTCCTGGTTGGCGGCGTCTGGCCAGCACGGGTACATGCCGACCTGCGCGCCGGGATACGAAGCGCCGCCGAAGATATCGACGCACTGCCCGAGCGGCTTGATACGACCGTTCAGGTAATAGTACTCGTTGTAGAGGCCCTGGCCGCAGCCGTCCCACAAGATGATGGGGGAGCCCGGTACGGGCATGCCACCGGAGACGTTGAGGCAGCGGTCGACGGCGAACGTGGCCTTGATCTCGCCGGCGAGGAAGCTCAACGTCTGGTACGATGCGGTGTTGATGCACGGCTTCAGCGTCGGCCGCGTCCCGAGGGCCGGGGTGCCGGGCGGCACGTCGACGCAGAGATCGGTGCCGGTCAACTGCAGCCCAGCTGGAGCGCGTCGTGGGTCGACGCGATCGGCTCCTCGCTCGCGGCCGCTTCGTCGCCCGGCTCGCTCGGTCCGCAGCCGGCGAGGGCGGCGGAGATCGAGGCGATGGGGGCGGCGGCATGGCGGATGACGAGCGATGCGAAGTTATGTTTCATCGAATATGTCCTTCGTTCTGCTGGCTGCATGAAATCGAATGTGTGTTTCCTCGAAGATGTTCTTCGTTCTGCTGGCTGCATGAAATGTCGAATCGAATCGCACGGACCGGCGAGCACTCGGACGCGCCGAGCGCGACGGCTCCGCGCTGGACGAGGGAGCTCGCGGGCGGCGTGAGCCCGACGTGGATGGACTCGAGCAAGGCTGTTCCGAGCCTTGCCAGTCGGCCTGCGCCGGGCGGGATCGCCGCGAACGCCCCACCGTCGTCGAGAGCGGTTTATGCGCGCCGCCCGTCGCGGCTGACATCGCGTGTCGTCTCGTTCATCGCTCGCTCCCCGGCGGCCGCGCCGCTGCCGGCCCGAGGCGCCCCGTCGGAAGGGCGCTCCTCGGCGGGGTTGCGCTCGCAGGTGTCCTTCAGCCCCCGGATGCGCGCCCGCTCGAGGCCTCGGGTCGCAGCCAGCGCGTCGCAGCCAGCGCGCTCCGTCGCCGTCTGAATTCGTACCGCCGGGTCAGCGATCCCTGGCGGGATCCCTCGCGCGCGCCGCTACCCGCTGCAGCAGCGGAACCCGATCGTGTGATCCGTGTCGGCGCGCTCCCGCACGTCGCGCGCGTCGCACCGGAGCTCGTCGGGCGAGCCCCCGCTGTCGAACGCCCCGCCCCGGGTCCGGCACAGGTCGCCTGGGCCGGTGTCGTCCGAGCACGCGTCTTCCCACTCGCGGACGTTGCCGCTCATGTGCTGCAGGCCGAAATAGCCGCCCTCGCACGCCATGCTGTCGTCGTCGCCGACCGGCACGGTCGCCACCCCGTCGCCGTTGCAGTGCTCCGTGTCGAGCTCGCCGGTGGCGTGTGGGAGCGCGCCTCCGTGGCTGCACGCCTCGAACCACTCGCCCTGCGCCGTGTCGCCGCCGTAGGGCAGCGGGCCGCCGTGGATCTCGCCGCAGAGGCGCTTGCCCAGGCTCTTGCAGTAAGCGCGGGCGTCGCACCAGTCGACGCAGGTGGCGGGGTGCAGATCGTCCTCGCTGCGCGTCTTGCACACGTCGGGCGCGCCGGGCCCGGTGTCGAACGCGAAGCTGTCGTTGAACAGGCAGAACGGCTCCTGCGCGGCGACGTCCGGCTGCGCGGCGAGGAAGGCGCGGTAGGCGGCGTTCGACACCTCGGTCCGGTCGACGCAGAACGAGCTCTCGATCGTCACCATGCCGATGGGGCACTGGCAGACCTCGGTGACGCACGAGGCCGTCGCGCAGTCGGCGTCGGCCTCGCACGGCTGGCCGTACAGGCACGAGGCGTTCGCGGCGCCCGGCTCGCAGGTGAGGCCGTGCAGCGGGCGCACGAGCGTGCACGCCGAGGCGAGGGCGGCCGCGAGGGCGGCCGCGGCGGCGTGGGCGGGCCGGAGGCGCATCAGAAGGCCCCCTCGACGCCCGCGGCGGCGCCGGCGACGAACGGCCGCAGCGCCGGTCCGGGCGCGGCGGCGCCGGCGCTCGGCGGCCTCGCCGCGGCCGGCCGCGTCAGGTAGAGCCACGTCGCGGCGCCGAGGGCGAGGACGCCGACGCCGAGGCCGACGTCGGCGATCGCGTGCTGGACGCGGATGGCGCGCACGTCGTCGCCGGGGCACCGCGGGGCGCACGTGGCGCGCAGGTCGGCCTCGGCGCTCAGCGAGAGCGCGCCGGCGACGGCGAACACGGCGAGCCCGGCCGCGCCGAGGGCGCCGGAAGCCCACACGAGCCCGGGGACCGCGGGCTCCTCGGGCGGCGCGGGCGGCGGGGCGGACGGGGCGGACGGGGCGGACGGCGCGGGCCGCGCGGCCGGGGCGGCCGTCGGCGCGGGCGGGGCGGCCGTCGGCGCGGGCGGGCCGGGCGGGTCGAGGCAGGCGTCGGCGCGGCCGGCGGCGGCGGAGAGGCCGGCGCGCCGGCCGAGGAGGCGCCCAGGGTCACGGTGATGGCGCGGTTCTTCTCGCCCTCGCGGATCAGCACGCGCTCCTCGACGGTGGGCCCCGACGCGGGCTCGTACCGGAAGGTGTGCGGGCCGGGATCGACCGGCAGCGCCTTGCCGTCGAGCGCCGCGGCGAGGGGGCGCCCGTCCACGAGCACGCGCACGTCGAGCCGCTCCCGCCCGTGCGCGTCCCTCGCGGCGATGACCACGGTGGGCAGGCTCTTCTCGACCTCGGCGAGCCATGGCCCGCAGTCGGCGACGGCGGCCGCCGGGCAGGTGGGCTGCGAGCAGGTGATGAGCGCCTCCCGCGCGGCGAGGAGCTTGCCGTCGCGGCGGAGGCCCTGCGCGCGCTCGTAGGCGGCGGCGCACGCCCGCTTGTGAGGCTGAGCGTGAGCGCGGGCGCCGGTGAGGGCGAGCGCCGCGGCGACGGCGACGGCGACGGCGACGGCGAGCGGGCGTGCGGGCCGCGCGGGGGCGGGAGAGCGGGCGTTCATCGGGTCACATGCACTCGGGCTTGAGCCGGCGTATGCCGGCCTTGTCCACGGTGTAGGGCGGAGAGCAGCGCTGGGCGTCGGCGCCGGCCGGCCGCGGCGCGGGCGCGGGGGCGCGCGCGCCCGCGGCGGTGCGCGCCGGCTTGCGGGCGGGCGCGGTCGCGGCGGCGCCCGACCCCGGCGGCGTGGTCGCCGCGCTGCCCGGGCTCGACGCCGGCGGCGTGGTCGCCGCGCTGCCCGGGCTCGGCGCCGGCGGCGGGACGGGAGCGGCGGGCGTGGCGCTCGTGACGTCCGCCGGGCTGGGCGGCGGCTGGGCCGAGGCCGGTGGCGCGCCCGGCGCTCTGGCGCTGGCGGGCTGCGCCGCGGGCGTGTGGGCCGCGCTCGCTGCGTTCTCCGGCCCGGGCGGGCCGCGGCGCGCCCACTGCACGGCGAGCACCGCCGCGCTGCCGAGGAGCACCGCGCCCAGTAGAGCGAGGACCGGCCGCGCGCGCCTCGACGTCGCGGCGGGCGGAACGTCGCGCGGCGCGCCGTCTGCCGGGGAGAGCGCCACGGAGAGCCCGCTGGACGTGGCGGACCCCGGCGGGGGCGCCGTTGCGAGCGCGACCTCATCGAGGGCGCTGGTCGGGATCGAGGGCGCGGTCTCGGCCAGCCCGCCTGCGCGCGGGCCCGTCGACCTGGGCTCGTCGCGCCCGCTCTGGAGGTCGCGCCCGCTCTGGAGGTCGCGCCCGCGCCCGCTTCCGGGCTCGCGGCCGCTCTGCATGCCGGGCTCGCTCGACCCGCCGCGCGCTGGCGTCCCCGCGCCGGCCACCGCCGCGCTGCCGGGGGCCGCCGCCGAGGCGCCCTCGATCTCCGCGACGCGGGCCGCCCGCCGCGCGAGCGCGTCGCCGGCGAGCTCTTCCACCCACTCGCCCACCGCGCGCGGCGACGCGAGCGGGACCGCGTCCTCGACGGCGATCGCGAGCTCGCGGGCGGTCGGGTAGCGGCCCTCGGCGTTCCTCTCGAGCGCCCGGAGGACGATCGCGTCGAGGGCCGGCGGCACGTGGGCCGCGAGCGCGCTCGGGGGCGGGATCGGCCGCTCGAGCACGGCCCCGAGGATCGCGGCCTCGTCGCCGCCGTCGAACAGCCGCTGGCCCGCGAGCGCCTCCCAGAGGACCACGCCCGCCGCGAACACGTCGGTCCTCCGCGTCACCTCGCCGCAGAGGATCTGCTCGGGTGCCATGTAAGCCAGCTTGCCTTTGAGCTGCCCGCCGCGGGTGGTGCTGAGCCGCCCGCGCGCTTTGGCGATGCCGAAGTCGAGCAGCCGCGCCGTCCCGTCGACGCCGACGAGCACGTTCTCGGGCGAGACGTCGCGGTGCACGATGCCGAGCGGCTCGCCGGACTCGCTGCGCGCCTCGTGGGCCGCGTGCAGCCCGTGGAGCGCTCCGCACGCGATGCTCGCGACGACGGGGATCGGCGCCGGCGCGCCGCGGTCGCGCGCCGCCCGGAGCAGGCGCGCCAGCGACTCGCCCCGCACGTAGTCCATGACCAGGAACGCCTCGTCCTCGGCGACGAGGAGGTCGATCGTGGCGACCACGTTGGGGTGCTGGATGCGCGCGACGATGCGGGCCTCGTCGAGGAGGCTCTCGGCGATCTCGGGCGCCGCGGCGAGCTGGGGGTGCAGCCGCTTGATGGCCACGGTGCGCGCGAACCCCGCCTCGCCGACCAGCCGGCCGAGGTGCACGGACGCCATCCCGCCGGACGCAATCGGGCTGTAGAGCAGATACCGCCCGATTCGCCTCGGATGCGACGGCTCCGACCACATGCCGGGGCGATGATACACGAGCGCGCCCGGCGCCGCCGCTCGCCAGGACGGCCTCGCCCGCCGATGCATCCGCGCGCCTCGCGGGGCCGATCTCCTGGATCGAGCGCTCTCGTCCGCGGCGCTCGCCGCGAGGGTCGGGGGGGCGGGGGAGAAGGGGGGCGGTGAGCGCCCCTCCGGAGCCGGCCGAGGCGCGCCCCGGAGGGCGCGCAGGGAGCAGGAGCCTGCGCGCGCGAGGCGCCGTCACGAACGACACGGCTCGCGCCCAGGCTCGCGCCCAGGGCGCGAGGAGGCCATGGGCGCGCTCGGCGGCGCCGCGAGCAGGGCGGCTCGGATCAACAGGGGATGGTGATGTTCTGGTGAAACGTGAGCGTCACGACGCCGGTGCCGGGCAGGCCATGTCCCAGGATGTGTCGAGCCTCCAGGGGAAATACCGGATGTGGAGGACGCCTGTCGGCGAGACGTCGATATCGAGCTGGTCGGCGCGCTCAGCGCCGAACGGCCAGTGAGGATTGGCGGCGACGATGCGATCGGAGAACAGCTGATCCGCTCGAGGTGATGGTGGGGGCTGCCCGGCCGGCGCTGTCGGGCGCCTCGCCCGCGCTGGCCCCGCAGCTCGGCGTCGGTGCGCGCGGGCGGGGATGTCAGCCCTGCAGGGACGTGCTCGGCTCGACGAAGCAGAGGCGGTAGCCGTCCGGGTCGGTGACGACGACCTCCCGGGTATGCCACGGCTGGTCGCGCGGGCCATCGACGGCGGCGCCGGCGGCCGCGGCGCGCGCGGCGATGGTCTCGATGCCGAGGTCGCCGGTCGCGCTGAAGCAGACGATGACGCCGAGGCCGCGCTGGCCGGCCAGCGAGGCCCCCGGCGGCGTCGCCACGAGGAAGAGATCGGCATAGCGGGCCCAGCGCAGGTGAACGAACACCGGATCCTGGTGAACGCGGGTGAAGCCGAGGAGCTCGAAGAACGAGGCGGAGCGCTCCGCGTCGGCCACGAGGAGCTTGACGTAGGCGGGCATCACGTAGGGATCGTCGCTGTGCATGGTGGCTGGGCGCGAAGGTGCGCCGCGCCGGGCCGGAACGCAAGCCGCGCGCCTCGGGCGGCGCAGGCGTCCGCGGCTCGCGCCTTGGGCGCCCCCGGCCGCCAGACGGTCGTCTCGACCCGGGCCGGCGCGCCAGACGCGGCCGAGCATCGGTGTCGATCGAATGTGTAAATGAAATCGTGTGGTCTCCGTAATGCCTCTCGACACCGCTCGTGACGACGCGCGCGATGCCGCACAGTGTCCGTTCGAGCCCTGGTGTGGTATCGGCGGCAATCATGCATTTCCGGCTTGATCAGCTCGCCAAGAACATCCTCCGGGACTTCTTCGTGCTCGTGGGCGCAGCCGAGACCGAGGTGGAGGTGCCGGCCGGGGACGCCCAGCGGATCGACGTCTGGCACGTGCCCGATCCGGCGCTGTTGCGCGCGCACCCCGAGATCGAGCCGGGCCTGCTCCGCTCGATGGCGGCCGAGGCGGGGATGGTGGAGGTGTTCAGCGCCGCGCCGGGGGCGGCGGAGCTCCACGGCTGCATGCGCAAGCGCTATCAGTGGCACCACACGCTCGAGCTGCGAGCGGAGCGCGCGCTGCAGCTGCCGTCGGCGTGGATCGTGAGCGCCGGGCGCCCGGACGGGGTGCTGCGCGACTTCGGTTTCGTGCAGGACGCCTCCGGGCTGGCGGGCCTGTACGCGGGGCCGGCGCCGGGGTGGCGGATCCATGCCGTGGTGATCGCGGAGCTGCCGCGCGTGCGGGGTACGGTGCTGCTGCGCTTGCTCGGCGCGCCCCGGGTGCGCCGAGCGGCGCTGCGGGATCTCGCGGCGCTCCCCGGGAACGCGTGGGAGCGTCGGGGGGCGCTGCCGTGGCTCGTTCGGTTAAGCTTCGAGGTGCCGGAGCAGCTCCTTCCAGGGCTGCCCTCCGAGGAGAGGGATTTCATCATGGAAACCCGGGAATGGTTCGAACAGTTCACCGCGCGGAAGGTCGCGGCGGGGGTGGAAGCGGGGCTGAAGGAGGCGGTCAAGGAGGCGGTCAAGGAGGCGAAGAAGGAGGCGCTGCAGGAGGCGAAGAGGGAGGCGGAGCAGCGCGCGGAGGAGGCGAAGAGGGAGGCGGAGCAGCGCGCGCGGCTTCGGTTGACGGCGCAGATGTGCGAGCTCCGGTTCGGCAGGCCGCTCACCGAGGCGGAGACCGCGGCCCTCGGGGAGCGGCTCGCCCGGCTGCAAGAGACCCGGGTGGCGGAGGTGTTGCTCTCGTTCTCGGCGGAAGCGCTGGCGACCTGGCTCGCCGATCCGAACGCGACGTAGCGCGGCAGCGCCGGGCGACAGATCCGCCGGACCCGATGGACGCCGGCTGACGCGGCGCGATCTACTGGGCCGGCTGGGCCGCCTGCGCCGCCGGCTCGACGACGCAGCGGATGCCGAGGAACCCGCAGCGGTAGGTCGCCTCGAAGCCGCCGGGCCGCGCCGTCCTGACGAGCGGCGGGATGCCGTCGCGCCAGCTGCCGCCGCGGGCGACGCGCATCTTGCCCTTGCCGTCGTTGGCGCTCGTCGTCCACTCGAAGACGTTGCCGGCCAGGTCCTGGATGCCCTCGGGGCTGGCGCCGGCGGGGAAGCTCCCCACGTCGCACGCCGTCTTGCGCACGGTGCCGCCGCCGGACCAGCAGAGCTGATCCTTCGGGGCCTCGCCGCCCCACGGGTACGGCCGCGCCTCCTCGCCGCCGCGGGCCGCCCACTCCCACTCGTCGTCGCGCGGCAGCCGCTTGCCCTGGGCCGCGCAGTAGGCCTCGGCCTGCGCGAAGTCGACGCAGACCATCGGCTGCTTCTCCTTCCCGGCGACGCCGTACGTCGACGCCTCCTTGGCGCAATTCGCCAACGTATCCGTGCACTTCCCCGCCTTGACGCACGCGGCGTAGGCCTCGGCGGTCACCTCGGTCCTGTCCATGCAAAGGTCCGCCACGGTGGCCTTCACCTTCAGCGGGCCCATCACGAAGCTGCCTCCTGGGACGCGGGCCATGCCGTCCGGGCATCCGTCCGAGGGGGGCGCCGCCGGGGCGGAGGCCTGCCCGCTGCCGGCCTGCGCAGCGGCCGTCTCGCCGCCGACCTGCGCGGCGGTCGCGCCGGCGCCGGCCGGCGCCGCATCGGACCCGGGTTGGGGCGACGCCGGGGCGGTCGCCGCGCCGCCGGAGGCGCTCGCCGGCGCCACCTGCGCGGCGGGCGAAGGCCCGTCGGGCGGGGGCGCGGCCGGGGAGGCGCCGCACGCGGCGGCGAGGACGCCGCACGCGACGGCAGGGAAGAACAGCGCGGAGAGGACGAGGGGCGTGCTGTGGGATCGCATGGTGTCTCAGGAGGCGGTCACGGTCGGCGCCGGCTCGTCGTCGAGCCATTGCTCCTGGACGACGATCGCCGGCAACAAGGTGAACGGCCCGTCGTAGCCGGGGCCGAAGGTCAGGATCTGGATCACGCGCCGATCGCCGCGGCGGATCGGGAACATCACCTCGCCGCCGCGGGGGAGCTCGCTGCCGCCGCGGGGCGGATCGATCCAGAAGGCCACGCCCTCGGTCTTCCCGCCGAGCAGCGCGATGGCCGAGACGGTGAGCTCGGGGCAGCGGATGCGCAGCCACTCCCTCGTCCGGTAGGCGCGGCAGCCCGCGGCCGCGGGGCCGGTGCGGGAGAGGCGGACGCGCGGCGCGGCCTTCCACTCGGCGGCCGTGGGCTGCTTCGACGGCTCGGCGGGGAACGGCTCGGCGTCGAGGGGCCGCTCCTCGCCGGCGTCGGTCGCCGCGGCCGAGCGCGCGCCGTCCTGCTGCGCGCCGGAGGCGCCGGCCGCCGCGGCCAGGACGCCGGCCACGCCGGCGGCCATCCAGGCGATCCACGCGACGCGCAGCCTCATAGCGTCTCCAGGAACGCCACGAGCGCCGCCCGATCCTCGGGCGACAGGTGGCTGGTCTTGCCCATCCAGTCGGCGTTCTGCTCGATCAGCTCCGCCAGCGTGCCGGCCCGCCCGTCGTGAAGGTAGGGCGGCCGCCCGCCCACGAAGCGCAGCGACGGCGTCTTGTACTCGGGGCGCGGATCCTCGTCGTAACCCGGCAGCGGCGGCCGCTTCGGCATCGGGTACGCCGTGCGATCGGTGTAATCGCTCGCGGGCACGTGGCAGCGCGAGCACTTCGCCTCGTCGCTGTGGAAGATCTCCCGGCCGCGCTTCGCCCGCTCGTCGGGCGCCCCCTCGCCGCGCGGCGGCGTCACCAGGCCCCGGCGGAGGAACATCGCGAGGTACGTGGCCCTGGCCGCGAGGCCGGCCTGCGTGTGGTCGATCGGCAGCCCGCCCCAGCGGTGCAGCCCCATGCCCGTCTGGAGCCTGCCGACGAGATCCTCGCTCTCGCCGTGCCAGCCGTACGGCCCGGCCGCGCCGACGTTGCCGGCGAGCATCGGGGTGCGCCGCGGAAACCCTTTCCTCTTCGCGACCTCCGGGATGTTCTCCGGCCGGCCGACGAAGTTCGCGTGCTCGCCGTCGGCCGTGCTGAAGGTCGCCTCGCGCCACACGTACCCGTCGTCGCGCCCGTCGGGGTGGCACCCCGCGCAGCCGAGATTGCCGCTCACCGTGCCGTCGAGCGCGTTGTAGAAGAGCCGGCGCCCCTTCGCGACCTCGGGCCCGAGCGGATCGTCGGCGAGGTGCACGAGCGCCGCCGGCCCCTCCGCCGCCGCGCCCGCGACCGCGCCCGCCGCCGGATCGTGCAGCCGGAGCGCCGCCACGTCGCCGGTCGAGCGGCAGAACACCCACGCCGTCGCCTCGTCCGCGGACAGCGCGAGGCCGGTCGGCGCGCCGCACGCGCCGGCCACGCGGATGTGCGGGTCGTAGCGCCCGCCGACCGGGTAGCTCTTCACGATCGCGAGCGTCGGATCCACGGCGGTCGCGTCCACCTCGAGCACGAGGTCGTCGCCCTCGCCCGCGACGAGCAGCGTGCGCGCGCGCTTGCGGTAGACCGCGGCGCGCGGCTGGGTGACGGGCGTGACGCTCGCGCCCGGCAGGGTGATGACGCTCTCCGGCGTGATCACCTGCTCGGCGAACGCCGACCGGAGCACCGGCAGGTTGCCGTGGTGCGGCGGGGCGAGCGGCTCGTCCCGGCCGGTGAGCAGCACGTCCACGGTCGCCGCGCCAAACCACGCGGCGTGGCCCATGGCGCCGAGCGCGTGCCGCGCCGCGAACAGCCGCCGCCCGTCCTCGGAGAGCGCCAGCGCATAGCCCAGCGACGCCGCGAGCCGCTCGCCCGACGGGGCGCGCAGCGGCGACGCGGGCAAGGCGACGCGCCGGACCCTCGGCGCCCCGCCGAGGTCGTCGATCCGCGTGAGATCCGCGCCGACGAGGTGGCTCACGTACGCGGCGCTGCCGTCGGGCAGCACGGCGACGCCCCGCGGCTCGCGCGCCACGTCGACCGTCCACCTCGCCCTCCCGGCCTCGAGGTCCACGGCCGAGACCTTGTGCGTCCACGCCGACGTCACGAACGCGGTCTTCTCGTCCGGCGTGACCGCGATGCCCCACGCGTCGGCGGGCAGCGGGACGCGGCCGACCTCGACGAGACCGGCCGACGCGTCCGGCCGGAAGATGAGCAGGAGCCCCGGGTCGCGGACCGTGGCGAGCACGCGCGCCTCGCGCCCGCCGAGCGCGAGCACCTGCGCGGGCCGCCCCGGCGCGGGCACGCCTGCGCCGGGGCGCGCGGGATCGAGCGGCAGCGGCACGACGCGGACGACGCCGTGATCCTCGTCGGCCACATAGAGCGCGTCCTCGCGCGCCGCGCGGGCGAGGGCGCCCCCCTCGCGGACCGGCGCGCGCACGGGCGCGGCGCCGGGCGGCGCCGGTGGATCGACCGGCGCGCCCGCGCTGCCGATCGGGGCGCCCGCGCTGCCGGCCGGGGCAGCGCCCGCGTCCGCGCCGGGGGCGGGGCCGCGGGAACAGGCGCTCGCTGCGAGCGCGAGGAGTGCGGCGAGAGAGCGTGTCGCTGGGCGGCGCAAAGGGATCGCCGGATCTTCGCCCGCCCTCGCGTCCCGGGTCAACGGCCCGGCGGCGCGCCGCGGCACGCCGGCGCGGGGCCGATGCGCGGCATCGAGCGCGCGCCGCTTCTCCATCCCCCAGCGCGCCGGGGACGCCCCGCCCAGCCCGGAGGAGCGACGTGAAGCGCTCGAGCGCCGCGGCCGACGATCTCCACGCGGCGTTTGATCCGTGAGCTCGAGCGAGCTATCGCCGCCTGGTATGGAATCAGCATCTCTGTCGGAACATGGCATCTCGGACGGCGCCGACGCACCTCGGTTCATGGAGGTGAACGGCGCCCGCCTCGCCTATGCAGAGCAGGGGCAGGGCGCTCCGGTGGTGTTCTTGCACGGGGCGGCCTCGGATCATCGGATGTGGGACCGTCACCGCGCCATCGTGGGCCAGCGGTACCGGGCCATCGCTTACAGCCAGCGCTATTTCGGGACCGGCGCGTGGGACCCGAGCTGGCCCCCGTTCGGCGTGCAGACGCACGCGGACGATCTGGCCGCGTTCCTCCGCGGCCTCGACGCGGGGCCCGTCCACCTGGTCGCGTGGTCCTACGCCGGTCACGTGGCCTTGACCGCGGCGCTGAGCCACCCCGAGCTGCTGAGGAGCGCTTTCATCTACGAGCCTGGGGTCCCCTCGTACGTCACCGATCCCGCCGAGCTGCGGGCGCTGGGGGACGACCAGAACGCCATGTTCGGCCCCGTCTTCGGGGCGGTGCAGCGCGGCGACAGCCGGGAGGCCTTGAGGCTCCTGCTCGACGGGTCGGGCCAGCGCCAGGGGTACTTCGACGCTCAGCCCGCGGAGCGACAGGCCATCAACCTCGACAACGCGCGGACCATGCCGCTCCTCCTCTCGCAGCCGCAGCCGCCAGCCATCACGTGCGGGCAGCTGGCGGGCCTGAAGGTGCCGGTGACCGTCGCCCATGGCGAGCTGTCGCGGCCCACGTTCGGCGTGGTCTCCCGCGCGGCGGCCCGCTGCATCCCCGGGCAGCACCTGGTGGTCCGCGGGGCCACCCACCTGTGGCCCGAGGAGGACGCGCCGGCGTTCTGCGCCGCGGTCATGGGCTTCCTCCAGGAGCGCTGATCGGCGCCTTGCGGCGCGCCCTCGCGTCGGGCGACCATGCCCGCTCCATCCCTGACCCGCCCGGGAGGTCCTCGATCCATGAGCGAACGGCTGAACCTGATGTCCCCCGCGATGCTCGCCGACCCGTACCCCACCTACGCCGAGCTGCGGCGCGACGCCCCCGTGTGCCAGGTCGATCCGGGCGGCTTCTGGGCGGTGACCCGCCACGACGACGTCGTCGCCGTCCTCAAGGACACCGCGGTGTTCTCGTCCGAGGGGTTCCGCGCCGCCACAAAGCCCGCGTGGCTCGGGCACAACCCGTTCGGCGACTCCATGCTCGTCCTGGATCCGCCGGCGCACGGCCGCCTGCGGTCGCTGGTGAACCGCGCCTTCACGCCCGCGGCCATGGCCCGCCTGGAGGCGCGCGTGCGCGCGTTCGCCGAGGACATCGCGGCGCGCTTGCCGCTCGGCCAGCCGGTCGACTGGGTCGAGTCGCTCGCCATGCCGCTCCCCGCGAGCGTCATCGGCGAGCTCCTCGGCCTCGATCCCTCCCTCCACGCGCGCTTCAAGCGCTGGACCGACGACCTCACCAGCATCAGCCCGGTCACGCCGGACATGACCGCGCGCATGGAGGAGATCCGCACCACCGTGCGCGAGGCGGAGCAGTACCTGACCGAGGTGCTGGCCAGCCGCCGCCGCGAGCCCGCCGACGACATGGTGACGGACCTCCTCCGCGCCCAGGTGGACGGCCAGTCGCTCACCGACGCCGAGCTGATGAGCTTCCTCTTCCTGCTCCTCGTCGGCGGCCTGGAGACCACGGTGCACCTCCTGAACCACAGCGCGCTCCAGCTCATCGCGCACCCGGAGGTGCTCGATCGCCTGCGCGCGGATCCGGCGCTGATCCCGAGGTTCATCGACGAGGTCCTGCGGTACGAGCCGCCGGTGCGATCGGTGTACCGGCTCGTCATGGCCGACACCGAGATCGGCGGCGTGCGCCTCCCGAAGGGCGCGAAGGTGCTCGCGATGATCGGCTCCGCCTGCCGGGACGAGGCGCACTTCCCGGACGCGCACCGCTTCGACATCGACCGGCGCGGGGTCACGCACCTGCCGTTCGGGCACGGCATCCACTTCTGCCTGGGCGCGCCGCTCGCGCGCCTCGAGGCCCGCCTCCTGTTCACGGCGCTCTTGCCGCGCGTCCGCCGCCTCTCCCCGGCCGGGCCGCCGGAGTGGCGGCGCGCCCTCTCCATGCGCGGGGTGACGTCGCTGCCCGTCGTGGCGCACCCGGCCTGAGCGCGCCGGGCGCGCTCACCAGCGGGCCCAGCGCGAGATCCGCTTCACCCGCGTGTAGGGGCTGCCGTCGTCCGAGAGCCCGAACGACGTCGCGCTCAGGGTCCTCACGTGCGGCCCCCAGCCCTCGTCCTCGATCGGCGCGTCGTCGTCCGCGCCGAGGTTGTAGACGAAGCAGTGTCCGTAGTGCTGCGTGACCCCCACGTAGGAGCTCGCGCAGTTGCCGTCGCCCTTGGTGTCCGCGTCGAAGTCCGGCGACGACCACCCGGTGGCGAACTGCCACGTAAAGAGCTCCTCCTCCCCGGAGACGCGGATCGGCGTGAGGAGGTGCATGTCCGCGGTGTCGATCCCGTCGGCCGTCGCGCGCATGACCTCGGCGACCGTCCCGGCGATGTCCTCGATCTCGTCGCGGTATTCCCGTCCAGCGACGTACAGGGAAGGCTGGTAATGGTTGCCGGCGATCGACGGCTCCCCCTTGGCGCTGAGCCGGTCGGCATACAGGATCTTCCAGAACGCGAGCGTGGCGCCGTCCGCCGCGCCGACGCTGTTGTAAACGAGCGCCCACCTGTCGCCGTCGGTCGACTCACCGCAGTAGGCCTGAAACTGCTCCTGCGGGCCGGAGCCGTCGGGGTCGAGCGTGTAGACGCCGCCCGGCGCGCTGGCCGGGACGGCGCCGCAGCGCGCGTAGACGCACCCTTCGCTCACCTCGTCCTCGCACCCCACGGCGGGTCCGCCGCCGGCCCCGCCGCCTCCGCCGGAGCTCTCCCCGCCCGCGCCACCGCCGTCCACCAGGTGAAACGGCTTGTCGAGCCCGGCCACGGCCGTGCATCCGCAGGCCATGAGGCACGCCGCCGCCCACACCCATGTAGCGGACCCGCTCGTCATCTCCCTTCCTCTCCCTACCGCATCATGCCGTCACGCCCTGCATGGCGATGCGCCGCGCGGCGCGGACGCTACCGTCTCACCTTCGGCCTGGCAAGCCGCGCACCGATCGGCCGGCCGCCCGAGAGCGCGCGCGAGCCCGGCGCGGGGCAGAGGCCCGCGAAGGCCGCCGGCGCCCGCGCCGCGGCGGCCCGCTCGGCCGGCCGGCCCCGGCGCGGCGCCGGCCGGAGCCGCTCGACCCGCAGGAGCCGCGGGACCGAGCGCGGACGCCGCCTGTCCCTCGTCGCTCGGGACGCGGCCATGACCTCTGCAAAGGATCTCGGAAGAAAAGAAGACGAACCGCCGAGAAGCCAAGAACGCCAGAGACGCGAAGACAGCCAATCGGTCGTCGACGATCGTCGACCGCCGGCCCAGCGAGGGCGTTCCGTCCTGGCGCCGGCTCGCCGCCGCCCCGAAATCGCATGTACGACTCGAATGCAGAAAAAATATCCCACAGAAACTTGAATGAAACACGCACCCATGCATCGTCCTTAGCGCATCATGGGCCCATGTAGGGTCGACCCCATCCGGGCGCACGCCCGCGGCGAGATCGATCTCACGCCGTCGCTCCGCTGCGGGAGCTGGCCTGGCTCACCCTCGAACCAGCAGGCGATTTTCACGGACGGCGCCTCCGGAGCGCAACCGTCCGTTCCACCCCGACCGGCGGGCGCGCGCCGCTCCGCGCGCCCGCGGCTCCGCGGTCATTCCCAGCAAAGGACGATGGAATGAAGAGACGAGAAGCTTCGCGTGAGGAACCGAGCGAGACGCCCCTCCGCCGCCGGCGCTTCCTCGGCGGCGCCCTCGGGCTCGGGGGGGCGGCGCTCCTCCCCGCCTGCGGCTCGCGCTCCGACGAGCCGGGGCCGCCGGCCGCGAACGCCGCCCCGCTCGTCGCGACCGCCGACAAGCCGGAGGTGTCGGATCTGCGCTTCGGCATCATCGCGCTGACCGACTGCTCGCCGCTCGTGATCGCCCACGAGAAGGGGTTCTTCAAGAGATACGGCATCAACTCGACCATCGTGAAGGGCGCGAGCTGGGCGGCGATCCGCGACTCGCTGTCGAACGGGGACCTCCAGGCGACGCACATGCTCTTCGGCATGCCGCTCGCCTCGACGATGGGGCTCCTCGGGTCGCCGAAGAAGCCCATGATCATCCCGTGGCTGCTCAACCGCAACGGCCAGGCGATCACGATGAAGAGCGACCTCAGGGGCAAGGTGGCCGGGGATCCCAAGGCGCTCCGGCCGTTCGTCGAGGAGGCGAAGGCGAAGGGCGCGCCCATGACCTTCGCCATGACGTTCCCGCCGGGGACGCACGCCATGTGGACCCGTTATTTCCTCGGCGCGGGCGGCGTCCACCCGGACAAGGACGTCGCGCTCGTGACCATCCCGCCCGCGCAGATGGTCGCCAACATGAAGGTGGGGAAGATGGACGGGTTCTGCGTCGGCGAGCCGTGGGGCGCCAGGGCCATCGCCGACCAGATCGGATACACCGCCGTCACCACGCAGGAGCTCTGGAAGGACCACCCCGAGAAGGTGTGCGCGTTCACCGCGGAGTTCGCCGACAAGAACCCGAAGACGGTGAAGGCGGTGCTCAAGGCCCTCCACGAGGCGAGCGTCTGGCTCGACAAGCTCGACAACCGCCCCGAGCAGGCGGACATCGTGTCGAGGCCCACGTACATCAACTGCCCTCCGGAGCTCATCCTCGGCCGGCTGAAGGGGCAGTACGACTACGGCGACGGCCGCAGGAAAGAGGACAAGGACTACATGATCTTCAGCGACCGGGGCTGCAACTACCCGCAGCCGAAGTACGCGCTCTGGTGGCTCAGCCAGTTCCGGCGCTGGGGCATGGTGGAGGGGAGGCCGGACTACGAGGGCGTCGTCAAGCAGGTCATGCGCCCGGACCTCTACGAGGAGGCGATGAAGGAGCTCGGGGTCGCGCACGGCGGCCAGAGTGACCAGCCCGAGACGCTGTTCGACGGCGTGACGTTCGATCCCAAGGACCCCGAGACATACGCGACGTCGTTCCCGGTCAACGCCCTGAAGGGGTGATCCCCGACATCGCCGGGCGCCGACGGGGAGCGCGGCGGAGGGCCACGGTGAAGGAGTGCTGCATGAGCGAGGCGAAAGCGATCTCTCCCAAGATTCGAGTCGACCACATGATCCTGCCCCTCTTCGGGGTGGCGTGCGTGATCGGGCTGTGGGCCGCCGCGAGCAGCCTGTGGGCCCAGACGCTGCCCTCTCCGCTCAAGACGTGGGAGGTGAGCAGGCCTTACATCTTCGAGCCGTTCGAGAAGCGGGGAGAGCTCGATCAGGGCATCCTCCGCTTCACGTGGTACTCGCTCCAGCGGGTCGCGAAGGGCTACACGCTGGCGATCCTGCTCGGGACGCCGATCGGCTTCTTCCTCGGCGCCTCGAGGCTGTTCAAGTCGAGCTTCGATCCGATCATCCAGATCCTCCGCCCCGTCTCCCCGCTCGCGTGGCTCCCGCTCGGCCTCGTGCTCTTCCAGAAGCCGGACCCGGCCGGCGTCTTCACCATCGCGATGTGCTCGATGTGGCCGACGGTCCTGAACACCGC
Organism: Sorangium cellulosum So0157-2; assembly: GCF_000418325.1. GTDB lineage: Bacteria > Myxococcota_A > Polyangia > Polyangiales > Polyangiaceae > Sorangium > Sorangium cellulosum_D. Next base: position 6,842,729 of record NC_021658.1, on the reverse strand, counting down.
GCTCGGGGTGCGGTCGATCCCGCAGGACTACATGAACGTCGCCCGGGTGCTCCGGCTCTCGCGCATGAAGACGCTGCTCAAGGTGCAGCTGCCCGCGGCGCTGCCGTACATGTTCACCGGCTTCCGGCTCAGCCTCGGCATCGCCTGGCTGGTGATCGTGGCCGTGGAGATGCTGACCGGCTCGCCCGGCGTCGGCGGCTTCCTCTGGCAGGAGTACAACAGCCTCATCTACGAGCACATCATCCTCTGCATCATCACCATCGGGGTCGTGGGCTTCCTCCTCGACGCGCTCATGAGCCTCGTCGAGCGCAGGCTCAAGCTGGCGGGAGGGTGACGGCGATGGCGCTCGTCAAGCTGCGCAACGTCGACAAGAGCTATGGCGCCGGGGCCACCCGCACCGAGGTGCTCCGGGACATCGACCTGGAGATCGAGAAGGGCGAGTTCGTCGCCGTCGTCGGCTACTCGGGGGCCGGGAAGACGACCCTCATGTCGCTCATCGCGGGGCTACAGCGGCCGGACGCCGGCGCGGTGACGCTGAACGGCAAGCCGATCGAGGGCCCTGGCCCCGACCGCGGCGTCATCTTCCAGAACTACTCTCTCTTGCCCTGGCTCACGGTCTACGAGAACGTCTATCTCGCCGTGGACCAGATCTTCTCGGCCTGGCCCGCCGAGAAGAAGCGCGAGCACGCCGAGCGCTACATCGCCATGGTGAAGCTCACCCCGGCCCGCGACAAGAAGCCGGCGCAGCTCTCCGGCGGCATGCGCCAGCGCGTCTCGGTGGCGCGCGCGCTCGCCATGGATCCGGAGGTCCTCCTGATGGACGAGCCGCTCGGCGCGCTCGACGCGCTCACGCGCGCCACGCTGCAGGACGAGATCGCGCGGATCTGGCGGGCCACGCAGAAGACCGTGCTCCTCATCACCAACGACGTCGACGAGGGCATCCTCCTCGCCGACCGGATCGTCCCGCTCAGCAAGGGCCCGGGCGCCACGCTGGGCCCCAGCGTGATCGTCGATCTCGATCGCCCGCGGGATCGCAAGGCCCTCAACCACGATCCGCGCTTCAAGGAGATCCGCGGCGCGGTCATCAACTACCTGCTCGGCCCGGGCGCCGGGCCGAGCGCGGGCAAGGGCGTGCCCGGCGCAGCGCGGAGCGCGGAGGCGGTCGCATGAAGAAGTATCTCGAGATCTGGAACGTCACCAAGACCTTTCCCACCCCGAGCGGCCCCGCGGTCGTCGTCCGCAACTTCGACCTGAACCTGAGGAAGGGCGAGTTTTTGTCCCTCATCGGCCACTCCGGCTGCGGCAAGTCCACGGTGCTGTCGATGGTCGCCGGCCTCAGCGAGATCACGAGCGGCGGCATCGTCCTCGCGGGCCGGCAGATCCACGGGCCCGGCCCGGACCGCGGGGTCGTGTTCCAGTCGCCGTGCCTGCTCCACTGGATGACCGCGCTCGAGAACGTCCTGCTCGGCGTGGAGCAGGTCCACAGGCTGAAGAGCAAGAGGGACTGCATCGAGATCGCGACGCACTACATGGAGCTCGTCGGGCTCGAGGAGTCGATGCACAAGAAGCCGCGCGAGCTGTCCTCCGGGATGCAGCAGCGGGTCGGGCTGGCGCGCGCCTTCGCCCTGTCGCCCAAGATGCTCTTGCTCGACGAGCCCTTTGGCATGCTCGACTCGCTGACCCGGTTCGAGCTCCAGGAGGTGCTCATGAACCTGTGGGCCGAGGACCAGAAGACCGCGCTGATGGTCACGCACGACGTGGATGAGGCCCTGTTCCTGTCGGACCGCATCGCGATGATGACGAGCGGCCCGGGGGCGCGGGTGGGCGAGATCCTGGAGGTGCCGTTCCCGCACCCCAGGGACCGCCAGGCGGTGCTCGACGATCCCATGTACTATCCGCTCCGAGAGCGGCTGATCGCGTTCCTGGAGGGACAGGCGCACAAGGACAAGCCCGACGCGGACAGCGCGCGCGAGCCCGCCCCGGAGGCCGCCGTGAAGACGGGACGGATCTGGACCGCGCTCTGGAAGGGGAGCAGGTCGTCGGCGTAGCGCCACGTCGGTGGTTCCCCTGCGGGGCGCGAGGCGGCCCACAACGCGTGCCGCGCCGCGCCAGCCGCGCCGCGGCGCGCCGGTGTTGCCGCCGCGCTCGGCACCGGGCGCGACTGGCGCAATAGCCCCCAGCAAGAGAGCTGGAGCACAACGGCTGCAAGTTCTCAGTCAGGCGCGAACGGACGCCCAGGATTCGGGGATGACCCGCGGACGAGCGATCTAGACAGAATCCGCCCACAGTGCGATTCTGCCAAGCCACCGTCCGTCCCTTCTGCTCGGCACATGCGCTGTGCAGACCGGACGGTCAAGCGCCGTGGCGAGGTCAGATGCTCTCCGCAACGTGTACCGTGAGCCAGCAGATTTACGTCGACTCGAGCATCGAGGTGTTCGAAGGCACCTGGGGCGACGAGCGCAAGCCTGCTGTCTTCAAGGTCCTGAAGAGCGAGTTCCCGAGCTCGCGCGAGCTCGCTGCGCTCCGGCACGAGTACAACGTCCTCCGCGAGCTCGACGTCGAGGGCGTCGTCAAGGCGTACGGGCTCGAGAAGCACAAGAACGGCCTCGCCCTCGTGCTCGAGAGGCCGAGCAGGACGACGCTCCACGACGTCCTGCGCGCCGGCCGGCTGGAGCTCAGGCCGGCCCTGACGATCGCCCGCTCGGCGGCCCGGGTCCTCGACGAGATCCACCGCCGCAAGGTGATCCACAAGGACGTCAAGCCGCACAACATCCTGGTCGACCCCGACTCGCTCAAGGTCCACTTCGTCGGCTTCGGCATCGCCACGCTCCTCCCGCACGAGACGCAGCAGGCGGTGAGCCCCGAGGCGCTCGAGGGGACGCTCGCGTACATGTCGCCCGAGCAGACCGGCCGGATGAACCGCGTGATCGACCGCCGCACCGATCTCTACTCGTTCGGCGTGACCCTCTACCAGATGCTCACCGGGGTCCTGCCGTTCAACGAGAGCGATCCGATGGATCTCATCCACGGGCACATCGCGCGCACGCCCGTGCCCCCGCCCGAGCGGGTCCCGGGCGTGCCCGAGGCGGTGTCCCGGATCGTGATGAAGCTCCTCGAGAAGAACGCGGAGGACCGGTATCAGAGCGCCTTCGGCCTGTTCGCCGACCTCGACGCGTGCCTCCGCCAGCTCTCGACCTCCGGCGCGGTGGCGCCGTTCGCGCTCGGCCAGCGCGACATCCCGGACACGCTGCGCATCCCGCAGAAGCTCTACGGCCGCGCCGAGGAGGAGCGCGCGCTGCTCGCCGCCTTCGAGCGCGCCGCCGGCGGGGAGGGGGAGCTCCTGCTCGTGTCGGGGTACTCGGGCATGGGCAAGTCGGCCCTCGTGAACGAGATCCACAAGGCCATCGCCCAGCGAGGCGGCTATTTCACCGCCGGCAAGTTCGACCCGCTGAACCGCGGCGCGCCGTACACCTCCCTCGCGCGGGCCCTCCGGGAGCTCATCCGGCACATCCTCACCGAGCGGCCGGAGCAGCTCGCGCGCTGGAGCACGGAGCTCGCCCGCGCGCTCGGCACGAGCGGCCAGCTCCTCGTCGACCTCATCCCGGAGCTCGAGTGGATCGTCGGCCCGCAGCCCCCGGTCCAGAAGCTCCCGCCGGCGGAGTCGCAGGGCCGCTTTCACGCGATCTTCAAGGCGTTCGTCCGCGTCTTCGCGACGGCCGAGCACCCCCTCGTGCTCTTCCTCGACGACCTCCAGTGGGCCGACCCCGCCTCGCTCAAGCTGCTGGAGGTTTTGGCCACGGATCCGGAGCGCGGCCACCTGCTCGTGATCGGCGCCTACCGCGACAACGAGGTGTACGCGGCGCACCCGCTGCGGGTCGCGCTCGGCGAGATCGACAAGGCGGGCGCGCCGCCGCGCGAGCTCAGGCTGCGGCCGCTCGCCCTCGCCGACGTTGTCGAGCTGCTCTCGGACGCGCTCTCGGCGGCGCGCGACGAGGTCGAGCCGCTCGCCCGCGTCGTGTTCGACCGGACCCAGAGCAACCCGTTCTTCGTGCGGCAGTTTTTGGCCTCGCTCCACGCCGAGGGCCTGCTCCGCTTCGAGGCGGGCGCGTGGACGTGGAACATCGAGAGCATCCGGCGCCGCACGGTCACCGATAACGTCGTCGAGTTCATGGCGCGCAAGATCGAGGAGCTCGATCCCGAGCTCGTGCGCGTCCTCCGGCTCGCGGCGTGCATCGGGCACGAGTTCGACCTGCGCACGCTCGCGGTCATCAGCGAGCGGCCGCCGCACGAGACCGTGGCCGCGCTGTGGAAGATCCTGCAAGAGGGCCTGATCGCGCCCGTCGACACCGATTACCGCCTCGCGCACGCGACCGACGGCGACGCGCGGGCCGGCGTCGACTGGCGCGTCACCTACCGCTTCTTGCACGATCGCGTCCAGCAGGCGGCCTACTCGCTCATCGGCGAGGATCGGAAGAGGGAGGTCCACCTCAGGATCGGGCGGCTCATGCTCGCGAGCATGGAGGGCGCCGCGCGGGAGGAGGCGCTCTTCGACATCGTGAACCATTTCAACATCGCGGCGCCGATCGTCTCCTCGCCCGCGGAGCAGGCCACGGCCGCCGAGCTGAACCTCGAGGCGGGCAGGCGGGCCAAGGCGGCCACCGCCTACGAGGCCGCGGCCGGCTATTTCCGCGCGGGCATGGCGTTTCTGCCCCGCGGCGGCTTCGACGACACCTACGAGCTCGCCCTCGCGCTCCACCGGGAGCGCGCCGAGGTCGAGTCGCTGTGCGGCGCGTTCGAGGAGGCCGAGCGGCTGTGCGCCGCGGCGCTCGAGCGCGCCCGGACCGCGATGGACAAGGTCTCGATCCACCTCGTCCAGGCGAATCAATACCTGCTCCAGTGGCGCAACCACGAGGCGACCCTGGTCCAGAAGGCCGGCCTCCGGCTGCTCGGGTGCCCGATCCCCGAGGACCGGGGGGAGGTCGCCGCGCTGCTCGAGCAGGAGCTCGAGGCGGTGCCGGTCCTGCTCGCGGGGCGGAGCATCGAGGAGCTCGCCCACGCCCCGAGGACGACGCGCCCCGAGCTCCCGGTGACGCTGGAGCTCCTCGTCAACCTGTTCTTCGGGGCCTACAACTCGAGCGATCAGACGCTCGCGAACCTCGCCATCGTGAAGATGGTGACGCTCTCGCTGCAGCATGGGAACAGCGACATGTCCGCCTTCGGATACGTCGCGTACGGCATGGTGGTGGGCCCGCTGCTCGGCGAGTACGAGACGGCCTATCGGTTCGGCCGGATGGCCATCGAGCTCGCGGACCAGCTCGACAACCTCGTGCTCCGGGCCAAGACCTACCACATCTTCTCCGCGGACGTGCACAGCTGGACGCAGCCCCTGCGGAGGGCGGATCCCTATTACGACCGCGTCTACGATCTCGGGCTCCAGGCCGGCGACTGGACGGCCATGGGCTACATGATCAGCCAGAGCGGCTCGGACCGGCTCACCTACGGGATGCCGCTGGCGGAGCTCTCCCAGCTCACCGAGGTGCACCTCGCGTTCCTGCGGCGCGCCCGGAGCCACGACATCATCGATATCCTGCTCGCGGGCGTGATCCAGCCCATGAAATGCCTGCAAGGGCTCACCAAGAGCCGCCTCAGCTTCGATGACGGCGCGTTCGACGAGGCGTCCTACACCGCGAAGCACGGCGGCTCGCCCTACCACATGGGGTGGCTGTATTACGCCAAGATCCGGAATGCGTACCTGTTCGGCGACCGGGCGAGCTATCCCGATCTGATGCCGAAGCTCGCCGTGATCGAGGGCGCGCTGCCCACGCACGCGAAGGTGCCCGAGGCGACGTTCTACGCGGGGCTCATGCGGATCGCCGCGCTGGAGGGCGCGGAGGGCGCCGCGCGGCGGGAGCACGAGGAGCAGCTCGGGCGGCTCCTTGAGCGGATGAAGCGCTGGGCGGACGCCGGGCCGGACAACGTACGTCACAAATACCTGCTCGTGCTCGCCGAGCAGGCCCGCGTCGAGGGGCGGCGCGCCGAGGCCATGGACCTCTACGAGCAGGGCATCGAGGCCGCGCGGCAGGCCGACTACATCAACAACCAGGCGCTCGGGAACGAGCTCTACGGCAGGTTCTGGCTCGCCCAGGGCAGGGCCGAGTTCGCGGGCATCCACCTGCGCAGGGCCGTTTACCTGTACGAGCGCTGGGGGGCGAGCGCGAAGGTCGCGGCGCTGCGCGAGGAGCTCGCGCCGGCCGCCCCGTCGGCCGCGGACGGCGCCGTCGCGCTCTCGCCGACGAGCACCGCGCTGCCGGGGCTCGTCGCGGGGGAGAGCTTCGACCTCGCCACGGTGCTGAGGACCGCTCAGGCCATCTCGAGCGAGATCGTGCTGGACAAGGTGCTCGATCAGGTGCTGCGCAGCGTGATCAGGAGCGCCGGCGCGAGCCGTGGGTTCTTGATCCTCTCGCGCGGCGAGGTGCTCACGGTCGAGGCGATGATCTCGCTCGACCCCGACACGGTGAGCCTCGGGCTCGCGATGCCCCTGGAGACGCGCCTCGATCTGGCCCGCGCCGTCGTGCACTACGTGGCGCGCTCGCGCGAGGCGCTCGTGATCGGCCGGGCGGAGGACGACCCGCGCCTCGCCGGCGATCCGCACGTGATCGCGCGCCGGCCGAAATCGATCCTCGGCTTGCCGCTGCTGCACCAGGGCCGGCTGAGCGGCGTCTTGTACCTCGAGAACCACCTCGCCGAGCACGCGTTCACCGCCGATCGCATCGAGCTCCTGCGGCTGCTCTCCTCGCAGGCGGCGGTGGCGGTCGAGAACGCGCTGCTCTACGCGGACCTGGAGGCCGTGAGCGCCGAGCTCCGGGCGGCCAACGAGCGCCTGGAGCGGGAGGTCGAGGAGCGCACGGAGGAGCTCTCGCAGGCGAACGAGCGCCTCTCGGCCCAGAGCGAGGAGCTCCGGGACGCCAACCTGCGCCTCCTCCACGAGCTCGGCGAGCGCGAGCGCGCCGAGGAGGCGAGGGCCCAGCTGCAAGAGGAGGTGATCCGGTTCCAGCGGGAGAAGATCTCCGAGCTGTCGACGCCGCTCGTGCCGATCACGAACGACGTCATGGTCATGCCGCTCATCGGCACGCTGGACGAGGAGCGCGCCGCGGACGTGCTTCAGACCCTGCTCGACGGCGCGTCGCGGAGCGGCGCCCGCGTGGTCATCATCGATGTCACGGGGATCAAGGGGGTCGATCACCGCGTGGCGAACGCGCTCATCAACGCGGTGAACGCCCTCCGGCTGCTCGGGACCCAGGCCGTGCTGACCGGCATCCGCGGCGAGGTCGCGCAGGCGCTCATCCGGCTCGACATCGACATGTCGCGCCTCGCGATCCGCGGCACCCTGCAGAGCGGCATCGCCTACGCCATCGGCCGATCCGGCGCCCTCCGGGCGTCGCGAACGCGCGCCTAGGGGCGGCCCGGGGTCCGTACGTCGAATCGTGTAGACACGTCCGGAGCGGATGGCGCATCATGAGGTCGCCAGTCCGCCGGGGGATGCCTGCTTCATCGTGCGCCGTGCGGCGACACGAGGCGTCGGGATCCGCCGAGTCGGCCGGTTCCGCGCGGGTGGAGGGGTGAGGCGCATGAGGAAGAGCATCGGACGGTTCATCGTCGGGGTCTGCGTGGCGGCGGCGCTCGCGGCCCTGGGCTGCGACAACAGCGGCGCCGGCAGCGCGCCGGGCGCGCCGGGAGAGCGCGCGAAGCCGAAGCTCGCGTACATCACGAACGGGGTCGCCCCGTTCTGGACCATCGCCGAGAAGGGCGTCATCGACGGCGCCAAGGAGGTTGACGCCGAGGTGAGCGTCGTGATGCCGAGCGACGTGAACGACCAGATGCAGCGGGTCGAGGACCTCCTGATCCGCGGCGTCGACGGCATCGCGATCAGCCCGATCGACGCGGAGAACCAGGTCCCGCTGCTCAACAAGGCGGCGGCCAAGACCAAGCTCATCACGCAGGACTCGGACGCGCCGAAGAGCGACCGGATCGTGTACATCGGGATCGACAACTACGTCGCTGGCCGGATGGCGGGGCAGCTCGTGAAGGAGGCGATCCCCGGCGGCGGCAAGGTGGCCATCCTCGTCGGCCGGCTCGAGGGCGACAACGCCCGCAAGCGCCGCCAGGGCGTGCTCGACGAGCTGCTCGACCGGAAGGACACGAGCGGCGGGAACGACCCGCTGAACCAGGAGCTGAAGGGGGCGAAGTACACGATCATCGCGACCCTGACGGACCAGATCGACGCCGCCAAGGCGAAGAGCAACGCCGAAGACATGATGTCGGCGCACCCGGACCTCGTGGGCCTCATCGGCCTGAACGCGTACCACACGCCGGCCCTGCTCGAGGCGGTCAAGCAGGCCGGGAAGATGGCCTCGATCCGGGTCGTCGGCTTCGACGAGCAGGACGCGACGCTGCGCGCGATCCAGGACGGCGAGGTGGTCGGCACCGTGGTGCAGAATCCGTACATGTACGGCAAGGAGTCGGTGCGGGTGCTCGCCGCGCTCGTGCGGGGCGACACCTCCGTCGTGCCCCCGGGCGAGTTCATCTCCCTGCCGGCCCGGCAGATCCGCAAGAGCAACCTGCCCGAGTTCTGGGCGGATCTGAAGCAGAAGGCAGGCAAGGCGGAGTGAGCCCCAGGCGGGCCGCGCCGCGCCGCACGATCGACGACCCCTGACGCGAATGACAGCCTCCTCGCCCGACCCGGACAGGGCGCCGCTGCTCGAGGCGCGCGGCCTGACCAAGCGCTTTCCCGGCGTGCTCGCGCTCCACGACGTTCACCTCGCGCTCGGCCGCGGCGAGGTGCTCGGCATCGTCGGCGAGAACGGCGCCGGCAAGAGCACCCTCATGAAGATCCTCGCGGGCGTCGAGGCGCCCGACGCCGGCGAGCTGCGCCTCGACGGGCGGCCGGTCGCGCTCGGCTCGGTGCGAGAGGCGCTCTCCCGCGGGATCGCGCTCATCCACCAGGAGCTCAACCTGGCGGAGAACCTCGATATCGCCGCCAACGTCTTCCTCGGCCGGGAGCCGCGGCGGGGCGGCTTCATCGACGAGCGCAGGATGGAGCGGGACGCGCGGGCGATCATGGCGCGGGTCGGCCTCGCCTGCTCGCCGCGCGCGCTCGTCGGCGGCCTGTCGCTCGGGCAGCGTCACCTCGTGGAGATCGCCAAGGCGCTCTCCGCGAACGCCCGGGTGCTCATCATGGATGAGCCGACGTCGTGCCTGTGCCCGCCCGAGGCCGAGGCGCTGTTCGAGGTGGTGCGGGAGCTCCGCGCGGGCGGCATCGGCGTCGTGTACATCTCTCACCGCCTCGGCGAGGTGACGGCGCTGTGCGATCGCGTCCTCGTGCTGCGCGACGGCGAGAACGCGGGCGAGCTCCTGCGCGACGAGATGAGCCACGATCGCATCGTGCGGCTGATGGTGGGCCGCGATCTCTCCCAGTTCTATCCGCACGTCCCGCACCCGCCGGGCGAGCCGGTGCTCGAGGTCTCGGGCCTCAGGACGCCGAGGCACCCCGAGCACGCGCTCTCCTTCACGGTGCGCGCCGGCGAGATCGTCGGCGTGGCGGGGCTGCTCGGCGCGGGGCGCACGTCGCTGCTGCGGACGCTGTTCGGCGTCACGCCGGCGGCCGGGGGCGCCGTCCGCGTGGCCGGGCGGGCGTTCACCCCGCGCACCCCGCGCGACGCCATCGCCGCCGGCATGGGCCTGGTCCCGGAGGACCGCCAGCAACAGGGCATCATCCTGGAGATGGCGATCCGGGCGAACGTGAGCCTGCCGAGCCTCGGCGCGGCGCAGCGCTACGGCGTCCTCGATCGCGCGGGCGAGCGCCGGATGTCGGCGCAGATCGTCCGCGAGCTCGGCGTGCGGACGCCGACCGACGTGCAGCCCGCGCAGCACCTCTCCGGCGGCAACCAGCAGAAGGTGGTCATCGGAAAGTGGCTGTCGATGTCGCCGCGCGTGCTCCTGCTCGACGAGCCGACCCGCGGCATTGACGTCGGCGCGAAGCACGAGATATACCAGCTGATGGAGCGATTGGCCGCGAGCGGCATGGCCACCTTGTTCGTCTCCAGCGACATGGAAGAGGTGATGGGCATGTCGGATCGTGCGCTGGTGATGCACGAGGGGCGCATCGCCGGGGAGCTCGGCCGCGCCGAGCTCCGCGAGGAGGCGATCATGCAGCTCGCGACCGGCAGCGACGCCGCGGCGTGACCCGGAGCCATCGGGCGGGATCGAGGCCAGAGGAGCATGCCTGTGACGACGACTCGTGATCTCCTGACGCGCGCGCGCGTCAACGCGCCCGCCCCGCCCGCGCCCGCCCCGCTCGCGTCGAGCACGCGGCGCAAGGTGCTCGGCGTCTTCTGGCTGCTCGTCGCCGTGTCGCTCGGGACCGCGCTCCTGAACGGCCGGTTCCTCCTGGCCGACAACCTCGAGAACCTGATCCGGCGGACGGCGCTGTTCGGCATCCTCAGCATCGGCGCCGGCTTCGTGATCATCACGGGCGGCATCGACCTGTCGATCGGCTCGGTCGTGGCGCTCGCCGGCTGCATGCTGCCGTGGCTCCTCGCGGTGGAGCGCTGGTCGCCCGCGCTGGCGGTGCCGGTCTTGCTCGGCATCTCGCTGTGCATCGGGCTCGCGCACGGGCTGCTCATCACGAAGCTCCGGCTCCAGCCGTTCGTGGTGACGCTCTGCGGGCTCCTGCTCTACCGCGGCACCGCGCGCGGGATCTCGGGCGATCAGACGCAGGGGTTCGGCGTCGGGTTCGAGTCGCTGCGGTACCTGTCGGTCGGCAGCCCGTTCTCCATCCCGGTGCCGTTCCTCTCGTGGGTCTCGGAGGGCCGCTTCAGCCCCTACGCGGTGAACCCGTTCACGGGCGCGAGGACGCGCCTCGATCCGATCACGTGGATCGACATCCCGATGCCGTTCCTCCTGTTCCTCGGGATCGCGGTCGCGGCGTCGATCTTCCTGAACCGCACCGTCTACGGCCGTTATCTGATGGCGCTCGGCCGCAACGAGCAGGCCGCCCGCTACAGCGGCGTCGACACCGACAGGATGACGATCCTCGCCTATGTCCTCTGCTCGGTGCTCTCCTGCTTCGGGGGCATGCTGTTCGCGCTGGAGGTCAACTCGGCCCAGCCGGTCGATTTCGGCAACTTCTACGAGCTCTACGCCATCGCCGCGGCCGTGCTGGGCGGCTTCAGCCTGCGCGGCGGCGAGGGGGCGGTGATGGGCGTGATCCTCGGCACGGCGCTGATGCAGGTGCTGCGCAACTCCATCAACATGCTGGGCGTCCCGACCCAGATCGAGTTCGCGGTCATCGGCGCCGTCATCCTGATCGGCGTCATCGCGGACGAGCTGGCCAAGCGCTACGCGGCGGCGCGCCGCAAGCTCGCCGGCTCGTGAGCGCCTGAGCGCGCGGCCTCACGCCGCCGAGAGCACCGCGTCGACACGACGCGTAAGGCGCATCGTCGCTGTCCTCGCCTGGAGCCCGGCATGGCGGCGCGCGAGAGCGCGTTGTTTGCGTGCTAAGCTGAAAAATTGCCGGCGTTCCACGCGGCGCAGGAGCGAGCGGAGCGCAGGGGGCCGCCGCCGCGGGTCGCCTGCACCACGTGGAAACATCAATCAAGTCGCTGGCTTACGGCAGCCGTGGAGGGCCCTCGCGCGGCGGCTGCCCGGGCGGAAAGGGGATGGCGTGATGCGGAACCAGATTTCTTGTGGTGCTATAATTTTTCATCTGGCGCTGGGACTAACGGGCTGTGCGGTCGGCGCGGAGGAGGCCTCGTTCGGGGCGTCGGCCGTCCCGTTTGAACAGGGCGGCGAGGCGACGAGCGATGTGAGAGCCGCCGCCGCCGGCCTCAGCGCGGCGGGCGCGGGGGCAGCCTCGGTGTGGGGGCCTGCCGAGAAGTCGTTCCTCGGCACGTCGACGACCTCGGCCTCGCGGGTCTACTTCACCGGGTACCGGGGCATCGTGTCCGAGGTGTTCTATCCGGTGCTCGACACGGTCAACACCGTCGACCTGCAGTTCATGGTGGGGGATACGGCGAAGACCTTCGTCGACGAGGAGAAGCAGCAGAGCTACACCGTCACCCAGCCGGACAAGCGCTCCATGCGGTGGCAGGCGGTCACCAGCAACAGCGCCCACAACTGGCGGATCACCAAGAGCATCTTCACCGATCCGGGGCGCAACGCGCTGATCCAGCGCGTCCAGTTCGACGCGCTGAACGGCAGGAACGTCACCCAGTTCAACCTCTACCTGCTCCACAACCCGGCCATGGACAACTCCGGGGGCGGCGACACGTCGAAGACCGTGACGGCGGGCGGGCGCGCGATGCTCGTCGCCTCGGAGAACAGCCGCTTCTCGGCGCTCGCCACCTCGCAGCCGTGGAAGACGCAGACGAGCGGCGGCCTGCCGATGGTGTCGAGCGGCTTCGTCGGCGCGACCGACGGCTGGACCGACCTGCTCGGCGGCACCTCCGACAAGACGATGAGCTGGCGCAACGACCTCGCGAGCGGCGGTAACGTGGCGCAGATGGGCTGGGTCGATCTCGGCGCGAGCGCGGTCACCAGCGTCTCGTTCGACGTGGTGCTCGCCTTCGGCGCCACCGAGGCGGAGGCGACGACCACCGCGAACGCGACGCTCGGCAGCAACCTGACCACCCTGCGGACCACCTACGACAGCGGGTGGAACGGCTACGCGAGCGGGCTCGACAACCAGGGCGGCACCGCCGACGACCAGTATTACCTCGCGGCGATGTCGCTGAAGACGATCCAGGACAAGTCGAACGGCGCCATGATCGCCGGGATGGGCACGCCGTGGGGCGAGACCAACGGCGACGCCAACAACGGCGGCTATCACCTGGTGTGGCCGCGCGATCTGTTCAAGTTCGCGAGCGCGCTCGTGACGGCCGGGGACACGGCGACCGCGACCTCGGTCGTCAATTACCTGTTCAACACGCTCCAGCAGTCGAGCGACTGCGGCATCTCGGAGTACAACGCGCCCCCGAGCTGCCTGCAGGGCTACAGCCGCGTCGGCCGCTTTCCGCAGAACGCCTGGGTCAGCGGGTGGCAGTACTGGCAGGGCACGCAGATGGATGAGCAGGCGATGCCGATCATCCTCGCCTGGCGCCTCGGCCCGTCGGTGTACAACCCGCTGTGGCCGAAGATCAAGCTGACGGCCGACTACATCGTCAATACCGGCCCCTGGACGCAGCAGGAGCGCTGGGAGGAGAACTCCGGGTACTCGCCGTCGACCATCGCCGCGGAGATCGCCGGCCTCGTCTGCGCGGCCACGATCGCGCGCGCGAACAACGACACCACGAGCGCCGCCCGCTACCTGGCAGCCGCCGACTACTGGCAGCAGAGCGTCGACCGCTGGACGTTCACGACCACCGGCTTTCACGAGGTGAACGGCCAGCACAGCTATCATGTCCGCATCAACCCGGCGGACCCGAACATCACCGGCACAGGGCGGCAGCGTTATAACCCCGTGTCCGGGCCGGACGCGGCGACCCCCCTCACGATCGGCAACGGCGGCGGCACGCACGACCATCGCTACATCGTCGACGGCGGGTTCCTCGAGCTCGTGAGGATGGGGGTGAAGCGCCCGGACGACGCGTCGATCGTCGCGACGATGAAGATCTACGACAAGATCCTGAAGCGGACCATCGCCGGCAAGGGCGACGCCTGGTTCCGCTACAACTACGACGCGTACGGCGAGGAGAACGGCGGCGGCAACTTCGACGGCAACGGCGGCCGGGGCCGGCTGTGGCCCATCTTCACGGCCGAGCGCGGCATGTACGAGATCGCCCTCTCGGGCCTCGGCAGCCAAGGCAGCACCTACCTCGCCGCGGTCAAGGCGTTCTCGACGCCGCAGGGCTTCATCCCGGAGCAGGTGTGGAGCGAGACGACGAACGTCACCGGCTGGATCGTCGAGAAGCCGTCGAACGCTACCGCGGGCACCCCGACGAGGTCGATGAGCCCGCTGAACTGGGCCATGGGCGAGTACATAAGCCTGCTGGCGTCGATCCGCGCGGGCAAGGTCGTCGACATCCCGTCGGTGGTCTGCAGCCGCTACAACGCGTGTGTCGTGCCGCCCGCGTCAGGCCAGGCGAGCGTCGTGTTCAATGCGACCGCGAGCACCGTGGTCGGTCAGCACGTGTACGTCACCGGGAACACCGCGGCGCTGGGCAACTGGAATACCGCTCTCGCCATCCCGGTCGATCCGCGCAGCTACCCGGTGTGGACGAACCGCGTCAACCTGCCGGCCGGCAGCGCCCTGCTGTACAAGTACTTCCGCACGAACGTCGATGGCTCCGTGACCTGGGAGAACCTGCCCGGTGGGGGCAATCGCACGCTGAACACCCCGGCGTCCGGCGGGACGCTCACGCGTAACGACACCGTGACCTGGTAAGGGCAGGGCGGCGCGGGCGAGACCCCTCAGGGCTGCATCAGCCCGCGGATCACCTGCTCGGCCTGCTCGACGAGCGCCGCCACGAGCTCGGCCGCCGGCCGCGGCCTGGCGAGGGCGGCGCTCTGCCCGGCCCAGAGCGACAGGGTATCCTCGCGCCCCGCCGCCGCGGCGGCCCGGCGGATCGGCTGCGTGAGCCAGTTCTGGACCGGATACTCCGGGATCTCGTGCTCGTGCGGCGTCAGGGCCTCGACGAACGCGTTGGGGATGCCCCGCGCGGTGCGGCCGGAGAACACGCGGGTGAGCACGGTCGTGCGCGCGCGCGGCGAGGCCAGCGCGCCGCGGTGGCCGGCGCTCGCCCCCGACTCCTCGCAGGCGAGGAACGCCGTCCCGATCTGCACCCCGCTGGCGCCGAGCGCGAGCGCCGCCGCGACGCCGCGGCCGTCGGCGATGCCGCCCGCGGCGACCACCGGGGCCTGCACCGCGTCCACCACCTGCGGGACGAGCGACAGCGTGCCGACCAGCGACTCCCGCACGGGCCGCAGGAACGCGCCCCGATGTCCGCCCGCGTCGCTGCCCGAGGCGACGATGATGTCGACCCCGGCCTGGTCGAGCGCGACCGCCTCGTCGACGGTGGTGGCGGTGCCGATGACGGCGATCCCCCGCGCCTTCGCGCCCTCGATGACCGGGGCGGGCGGGACCCCCATGACGAAGCTCAGGGCTTGCGGCCTCGCCTCGAGCGCGGCCTCGACCTGCTCCTCGAAGCGCGGGGCGAACGCGCTGGGCACCTCGGGGTCGGGCAGGTCGAGCTGCCGCAGCATGGGGCGCAGGCGCGCCACGTGCCGCTCGAGCTCCGCCGCGTCGATGGTGGTGGGCTCGCCGGGCTGGGGCACCCAGAGGTTGACCGCGAACGGGTGCGGCGTGAGCCGCCGGAGCTCGGGGATGAGGTCGCCGATCTGCGATGGCGTCAGGGCGTGCGCCCCGAAGGAGCCGAGCCCGCCGGCGTTGGAGACGGCGGCCGCGAGGGCGGTGGTGGACAGGCCGCCCCCGAAGGGGCCCTGGATGATCGGGAGACGGAGTCCGAGCTGTCGGGTGAGGCGGGTATCGGTCCACATGGCAGGGCTCTAGGTGGGGCAGAGGGTCGAGACGTCGATCGGGCACTCCAGCGTGCGGAGCCAGGCGGCGGCGAGCGCGTCGACCGCGGCGGCGCCGGCGCCGTCCGTCGCTGCCTTGATGACGTCGATGAGGTCCTGCGTCCGCGCGGCGGTCCCCACGTTCGCCCTATAGAAATCGCCGAGGGCCTGGTCAAGCGCGCCGACGCCGATCGCGTCGGCCACCTCGCGGAAGAAGAACGCGCCCTTCATGTAGGGCACGGTCGACCAGAGCGGGTCGGTCATGATGTCGATCTCGTTGCAGGTGTCCGGCAGCGCGATGGTGTTCTTGTTGTCGGCGGGGTCGCAGACGCCCTTGAGATCGCACGCGTACGACGGCCAGACCTCCACGCCGAGCTCCTCGAGCGCGCGGGCCGCCAGGTACGAGGCGGTGCCTTCGGAGAGGACGAAGTCCTCCCAGCAGGCGATGCGCACGCCGTTGCCGAACCAGCCGTGGGCGGCCTCGTGCGCGTTGACCTCTTCGCGGTCGAGAGAGCCGCTCGACAGGTGCCAGAAGGGGTGATGTTCCATGCCGCCGTAGTCTCCGCCGCCCCAGTCGGCCGAGACGGTCCCCACGCTGTCGCCGAAGGGGTAGGGGCCGTAGGTGGTCTCCAGGAAGTCGACGACGTCGACGAGGTGCGCGGTGCCGGTCGCGGCGTCGACCTGCTGGTCGGGCAGGTGCCACACGCTGACCCGGGTGCCTGCGGTCGTGACGCCGAGATCCAGCTCGGTGAACTCGGCGACGGCGAGCGCGGGCATGTACGAGGGCGCGTCGGTGGGAATGGTCTCCGGATAGATCGCGGTCATGCCCTCCGGCACCCCGGTCACGCGCATCGTGAACCGCACGCCGTCCGCAGGATCGGATTTGCACGGGAAGAGGTTGCCGCAGAAATAGGGCCAGAGGAACGACACCCCCGCTTCCGGCATCCACCCGTCGAAGCCGTCGTGGGGCTTGAATGCATAATCGATGATGACCGTGGCGTCGCTCCCGGTCGGCGGCACGCTGACGTGGAGCGCGCCGGCGCCCACCGCGTAGTCGAGGTCGCCCGATGCATCCGCGACCGACGCGATGTCGAGGTCGCCGATCTCGAACGACGCGGACGTGCTGTCCGACGCGGCGAGCACGATGGTCGCCCTGCCCGCCAGGCTGGCGAGGTCGAGCTCGAGGGCCGTCGAGAGGATGTCGCGCGTCCAGTCCTCGGCAGCGGGGCTGCCGCCGGAGCCGCCCGTGCCGCCGCCGGAGCCGCCCGTGCCGCCGCCGTCGCCGCCCGAGCCGCCGTCGCCGCCCGCGGTGCTCGAGCTGCTGGTCGCGCCAGCGCCGCCATCACCGCCGCTGCCTGCGCCGTCGTCGTCGCCGCAGGCCGCCGCCGTCGCGAGAGTCGCCGAGGTCACGATCGGTAACCAGAGGGGAGTGCGCCGCATGTCTTCGCTCCTGGAGCAGGAGCGCACATGCTAGGCGACCGCGAATCGCGCTCGAAGAAAGCTGCGTCGATTCAGCTGCTCCTCTCGACGGCCAGCGGCAGCGTGAAGAACACCCGCGTTCCCCGGCCGAGCTCGCTCTCCACGCGGATCGTACCGCCGTGGCGCTCGACGAGGTTCTTGCAGATCGAGAGGCCGAGCCCCGTGCTCTTCTCGCCGCCCGTCGTCCGGGTGCTCGTCCTCCGGAACTTGCAGAACAGCCCGCTGATCTCCTCCGGGCGGATGCCGAGGCCCTGATCCTCGATCACCACCTCGACCGCCTGGCCGAGCCGCCGCGCGCGCACCGTCACCGTCGTGCCCGGATGAGAGAACTTGAAGGCGTTGCTGAGCAGGTTGCTCAAGACCTGCTCGATCCGCTCGACGTCGCAGCGGACGGGCGGGAGATCGGCGGGCGTATCGACGACCAGGCCGATCTGCTTGCGGCGGGCGCCGTGCTCGTTCAGCGATATCGCCGCCGCGATCAGGCCTCGCAGGTCGGCGTCCTGGAGGCGAAGCGCGAGGTTTCCGTGCTCGAGCGTCGTGATGTCGAGCAGATCCTCGAGCAGCTGCAGCGCGAACTCGGCGTTGGCCTGGATCTTCAAGAGGTGGCGGCGCGCGTCCTCGCGCCCGGCGGAGGCGCCCCCGAGCTGCATCGCCGAGAACCACTGGATCGCCGCGATCGGATTGCGCAGATCGTGCGCGGCGATGCCCACGAGCTCATGGCTCCGCTGGCTCTGCTCGGCGAGCCGCTCGTTCTCCCGGCGGAGCGTCTCGGCGCTCGCCTCGAGGCGATCGAGGCGCCGATTGCGGTCGCAGAGCCGATCGTGCTGGGCGAACGCGTCCCGCACGACGGCGGCGAGCGCCGGCGGATCCCACGGCTTGGCGATGAACCGGTACACGCCGCCGTCGTTGATGGCCTGGATCGCCGCGCTCGTGTCCGCATAGGCCGTCATGAGGAGACGGACGGTCTCCGGAAACTCGGCCTTGACCGCCGCGTAGAACTCCGTGCCGGTCATGCCCGGCATCCGCTGATCGCTGAGGACGACGGGGATGGCCCGCGCGCGCAGGAGCGCGTGGCCCTCCTCGGCGCTCTCCGCGGTGAGGACCTCGTAGTCGCGCCGGAGCTCGCGGCGGAGCGCCTTCAGGGTCTCGCGCTCGTCGTCGACGATGAGCAGGGCGCGGCGCTCGCCGGGCGCGCTCGTCATCGATCGGGCTCCTTCGGCAGCGTGATCGTGAAGGTGCTTCCGGCCCCCGGGGTCGAGCGGACCGCGAGCGTGCCCCCGTGCTGATCCACGACGATCTTGTGCGAGATCGTGAGGCCGAGCCCCGTGCCCTGCCCGACGGGCTTGGTCGTGAAGAACGGATCGAAGACCCTGCCGAGGACGTCATCGGTCATCCCGGCGCCGTTGTCCTCGAACTCGAGGGCGATCTGCCGCCCCTCGTCCCGCGCGCGGATCGCGATGCGGCCGTTCCCCGGGCCGCGGCACTCGACCGCCTGGGCCGCGTTGATGAGCAGGTTCAGGAACACCTGGCTGAGCTCCGCCGGCTTGCACCGCACCTTCGGCAGGTCGTCCCACGCCACCGTCACCTGGACGCCGCCGCTCCGCAGCGCTGGGCCCGCGATCGCGAGGGTGCTCTCCAGGCTCTCCCGCAGGTCGGAGCGCTCCACCTCCGCCTGGTCGAGCCGCGCGAAGGTCCTGAGATCCTCGACGATCTTCTGCACGCGCGCGAGGCCGCCGAGGGTGCCTTTCACGAGATCGCCCGCGTCCTCGCGCAGAAACTCGAGGTCGTCGTCCTCGCGGAGCGCCGCGGCGACGCCCGCCACGTCGTCCGGGCGCCCGCGGAGCGCGGCCGCCTCGAGCGCCTCGTAGGCGGCGAACAGCCGCCCGAGCGACGCTCCCAGGGTGTGCACGTTGCTGCGGACGAAGGCGAGGGGGTTGTTGATCTCGTGGGCCACGCCGGCGGCGAGCTTGCCGAGGGCGTTCATCTTCTCCGAGTGGACGAGCATCGATTGCGTGGCGCGCAGCTGCCCGAGCGACCTCTCGAGCGCCTTCTGCTCGGACACGAGCCGCCGCTGGAGGCTCGTGATCCTCGAGTTGAGCGCGGACACCTCGGCGACCACGCGCTCGAGCTCGACGACGTCGAACTCGGCGAGGATCACCAGCGCATCGTCGAGCCGCCACACCTCGCCGCGGACGCTGTGCGCGATCGAGCGGAGATCCCCGAAGTGCAGGATACCGCGGTGGACCGGCGCGTCGCCGCCGCGCGCCGCCTCCGCGAGCTGCGGAAAGCTCGGGCTGACGAGGCGGGCCGGCTCATCCGCGCGCCCGAGCAGCCGGCGCATGCCACGGTTCGCGAGCCGGGGCGCCCCGTCCGGCGCGAACACGCCCACCGCGAGCGCGGTGGCGTCCATGAGGAACGAGCCGGCGAGCTCTGCGATCCTGCCGTCGAGCTGCCCTGTCGCCGGCAGGGCCAATCCCACCTTTTCTTCGTTATCTCCTGTGCTTCGCGGCTCGCGCGGTGCCATCGGACTCCGGGCCTCTTATTCCGGTGGGGGCGACCTGTTCTTGGCAGGCCGGCGCGAAGCTCGCTAGACGAAACCGTACCGCGCTGGCGCCGCAGCCGCTCGCCCGCGCTGGCGGGATCGGCGCCGGGGCGCGCCGGGCAGGGTCATGCGGCGCGCGCGGCGAGGAGCTGCTCCGCCGCGCCGACGGCCCCCTCGGCGGTGACGGCGCCCGGCCGCCGCTATGGATGGAGGAGCTCCTGGCGCGGCCGCGCGTCCAGCCCGGCCTCTTCGTCGCGCTCTCGAGCCTCGACTTCCGCCACGTCGGCGCCGAGCCGTCGGCGCCGACCTGCCTCCAGAGGTCGGAGACGGCGCAGAACGGCCGGCCGCCGGCCAGGACGACGACCCCGTTGCACCGCTCGTCGCGGCGCGCGGCGGCGATGAGATCGCCGACGCCCGCGAGGTGCTCGCCGAGCGCGGCCGAGACCGCGAGGACGTCGGCCTTGCAGCGGACGACCGCATCAATCACGTCCTGGGCCGGCGTGCTGGCCCCGAGATAGAAGGTGTCCCACCCCGCCATCTCGAAGAAATCGGCGACGAAGCGCGCGCCGATCTCGTGGAGGTTGCCGTCGACCGCGGTGGCCACGAGCCGCAGGCCGGCGCGATCGGAGCTCGGGACGAGCGGGTACAGCTGACTGATGACCATCTGGGTGACCGCCGTGCAGTAGTGCTCCTCGGCGATGCTGACCTGATGGAGCTGCCACAGCCGGCCCACCTCGTACTGGCACGGCTGCAGGACGTGAGCATAGATGTCCCCGATCGGCGTGCCCAGCTCGACCGCCTCCCGGATGAGCCTCATGGCCCGCCGCCGGTCCCGCTGGAGGAGCGCGTCGAGGTAGCCGCACGCGAGCACGCCGAGCGGGGCCTCCGGCCGGACGAAGCTCGGAGGCTCGACGCGCGCCGAGGTGAGCCGAAAGACCGCCGCCGACAGGTACCTCCGCGGCGCCTCGGCGAGGTGCTCCGGCAGCGCGATCGCGAGGACGTCGCCGAGCGCGCCGAGGTGGGCGACGAGCTCGGCGGGGTCGAGGCCGAAGCCGACGAGCAGCGCCTGCGCCCAGTCCGCGTACGCGCTGAAGAGCTCGGGCGACTCCAGCTCGACGGCCGCGGCGAGCTGCGCGAGGTGGCGCCGGGCGTCCTCCAGGCAGCGGGCGCGCCGCTCGCCGTGGGCGAGCGCGTCCCCGGGCCGCCGCGCGTAGCTGAGCGCCACGCTCATCGCGGCGACGCGCGCCGCCGACATGCGGAGCGCCTCCGCCGCCGAGGCGGCCTCGCCGGGCGCGGGGCCGGCCGGGGGGACGGCCGCCAGCGCGGCCGGCGTGACGAGAAGCGCGCCGTCGAGGCGCCGCCGGCCGGCGGCGAGGACGCCCTGCGCGGGCGCGGCGAGCGCCGGGTCGAGCTGCTCGCCGACGCTCTCGCCGAGCGCGTCCAGCGCGGCGGCGAGCGCGCTCCGGGGCACGCCGAGCCCCTCGAGGAACACCGCCGCGAAGGCGCAGTGCTCGCCGAGCTCCTCGTCGACCCCGGCGCGCAGCGCCGCCGCGAGCGCGTCGATGTGCGCGCCGAGGTCCAGGCCGCACCGCGCGAGGGCCTCGCGGGCGCCGGGGGCGACCTGCGCGGCCGACGCGCCCTGCAGGCGCCCGAGCGCGGCTGCCATCAACGCTTCGCGGGAGGCGAGGAGTCGAGCCGCCGCCCTGTCGCGCTCTGCGATCGCCATATCGACCCATCTTGCGACGCGCGCTCGCCGGCGCACGTCCCGTATCGCACGAGCCCGCCCGGGGCGTTCCGGCGTGCGGCGCGCGCCTCACCGCGGGCGCCGCCGGCGCCGGCTGCCCGCCGGGCTTGAGCGGGCGTCCCGCTTCAAGGTACGGTATTCCCCGCATCGCAACGAAGCGTCGTTGCGCGGGCGCGGGAGCTGAAGAACGATGTCGATCTCCTTGGTGCGGAACAGCTACGGCAAATCGAGGGTGCGGCTCGTCAAGGTCCGCCGCGCGGACGGGCGGCACGAGCTCACCGACATCGACGTCGACATCCAGCTCGAGGGCGATTTCGACGAGGCCTACACGCGGGGCGACAACAGCAAGGTGCTGCCCACGGACACGATGAAGAACACCGTGTACGCCCTCGCCAAGGGCCACCCGGTCGAGCCGATCGAGGACTTCGGCGTCCTGCTCGCCGAGCACTTCCTCGGAAAGGCCCACACCCGGCTGGCGCGGGTCGCCATCGCGGAGAACGTCTGGTCGCGCATCGACGCGGGCGGCGCGCCGCACCGGCACGCGTTCCTCCGCGCCGGGGCCGAGCGGCGGACCGCGGAGATCACGGCGGGGCCCGGCGGGGTCGAGATCGTGTCCGGCATCGAGGATCTGCTCGTCCTCAAGACCGGCGGCTCGGCGTTCTCGGGCTTCCCGCGCGACAAGTACACGACGCTCAAGGAGACGGAGGACCGCATCCTCTCCACGCTCATCCTGGCGCGATGGCGCGCCGCGGCCCGCGACGAGGCCCCCACGGCGACCTGGGAGCGCGCCCGACGCGCCCTGCTCGAGACGTTCGCCGAGCAACACAGCCTCTCGGTGCAGCACACCATCCACGCGCTCGGGGAGGCCGTGCTCGCGGCCTGCCCGGCGGTCGACGAGCTGAGCCTCTCGCTGCCGAACAAGCATTGCTTGCTCGTCGATCTCTCGCCCTTCGGGTTCGGCAACGACAACGAGATCTTCGTCCCCGTCGACGAGCCGCACGGGCTCATCCATGCCACGATGAAGCGCGGTGGATGACCGGCGCGCGGGGGGGCTATCCTCTCGCGCCCGATGGCTCGCGAAGCACCGCCCCCCGCCGCAGCGCCGGCCGACGAAGCAGCGCCGGCCGACGAAGACGACGGCGCGTTCCTCCGCCGCCTCCGGAGCCACCCGCTCCGCCGCTTCCTCGGCCCTCCGCGCGCGTACCTGCTGACGCGCTTCGTCCTGCTCCGCCTGCTCGGCTTCGTCTACTTCATCGCGTTCTTCTCGCTCGCCCGGCAGCTCGGCCCGCTCCTCGGCCCGGACGGGCTCCTGCCGGCGGACCGGTTCCTCGAGCGCCTCCTCGCCGTGACCGGCTCGCCCGGCGCCGCGTTCCGCCGGCTCCCCACGCTCTTTCTGTGGCTCGGCGCCTCCGAGGGCGTCCTCCTCGCCGCCGCGTGGGCCGGCGTCGCGCTGTCGCTCGCCGTGTGCGCCGGCGTCACCAACGCGATCGTGCAGCTCGCGCTCTGGGCGCTTTACCTCTCGTTCGTGCACATCGGGCAGGTCTTCTACGGTTACGGCTGGGAGCACCAGCTCGCCGAGACCGGCTTTCTGGCCGTCTTCCTCTGTCCCGTGCGCGGCCTCCGCCCGTTCCGGTCGCCGCCGCCGCCGGTCGTGGTGATCTGGCTCTTCCGCTGGCTCATCTTCCGGATCATGCTCGGCGCCGGCCTCATCAAGCTCCGGGGCGACCCGTGCTGGCGCGACCTCTCGTGCCTTGTCTATCATTACGAGACGCAGCCGGTGCCGAACCCGCTGAGCTATTACCTTCACCAGCTCCCGCGGCCGGTGCACGCGCTCGGCGCGCTGTTCAATCACCTCGTCGAGCTGGTCGTCCCCTGGTTCGCGTTCGGCCCCCGCCGCGCCCGGCACGCCGCCGGCGCGCTCCTCGTGCTCTTCCAGGTCCTGCTCATCGCGAGCGGCAACCTCTCCTTCCTCAACTGGCTCACCATCGTCCCGGCGCTCGCCTGCTTCGACGACGGCGCCCTCGGCCGGCTTTTTCCGGCGCGGCTCAGGGAGCGCGCCGTGGCGCTCGCCCAGGAGTGCTCGCAGGAGCGCTCGCCGTCCCGCGCGCACCGCGCCGCCGCCGCCCTGCTCGCGGTCCTGGTGCTCTGCCTCAGCGTGAGCCCGGTCATGAACCTGCTCTCGCCGCGGCAGGCGATGAACGCCACGTTCGACAGCTTCGGTCTGGTGAACACCTATGGTGCGTTCGGCAGCGTCGGCCGCGAGCGCTACGAGGTGATCCTGGAGGGCACGAGCGACGAGGCGCTCGGGGAGGGGACGCGGTGGCTCGAATACGACCTGCCGTGCAAGCCGGGCGACGTGCGCCGGCGCCCGTGCGTCATCACGCCGTACCATTACCGCCTCGACTGGCAGATCTGGTTCGCCGCCTTCGGGAGCTACGAGAGCGAGCCGTGGCTCGTCCATTTCATCTACAAGCTCCTCACGGGCGACCCGGGCGCGCAGCGCTTGCTCGGGACGAACCCGTTTCCCGGCGCGCCGCCCCGGTACATCCGCGCCGAGCTCTACCGGTACAGCTTCACCCGCGTCGGCGACGGAAGCGGCGCGTGGTGGCGCCGCGAGCGCGTCGGAGCGTACCTGCCGCCGCTGTCCGCCGACGACCCGGCGCTGCGCCGCTTCCTCGCCGCGCATGGATGGCTGCGGCTGCCTGCCTCCTCCCGCGCGCCCGCGCCCGCGGATGATGAAGATGGCAGGAGCGGAGTCGAGGACACCCCGTAATCCTCCGGAGCGCGCGCTCGTGGCGCGGCGCGCCGGCGCTCCCCCGGAGCAGCCCGGCGCCCGCGCGCGTCCCGATTTCTGGCGCGCTCGTGATCAAGGCGCCGCGGCGCGGGCATTCAGGGGATCGCGGTCCTGGTTCCGGCGCGGCGAAGCGGTGAGACACGATGCCTTCGGCGTGAGTGCAATTTTCTTGGCCCGAGTCGCTGAGCGCGTGCCGAAGCATCACCGTAGGTTGTGAACGACGGTAGGAGGTCACGGTATGGCTGACTTAAGGGTTCGTCGCTGGCGAGGTTGTCTCGCGGCCACCGCGACGCTCGCGCTGACGCTCGCGGCCGGGTGCGACGGGAGGATCGGGGCGGCGGGCGGCGGGGACGGGGAGGACGTCCCGGGGTCCGGACAAGGCGGTCCGCAGGCGTGCGCGGGGACCGAGCGGCTCCTCGCGCCGCAGCGGCGCCTGACGCGATTCGAATACAACAACACGGTTCGAGATCTGCTCGGAACGTCGCTCACCCCTGCCGATCAATTCCCGGTGGACGAGGTCGCCGGCGGGTTCAACAACAACGCGTCGGTGCTGACGATATCGTCGCTGCACGCCGAGAAATACCTGCTGGCCGCCGAGGCGCTCGCGGCCGAGGCCGTGGCGGGCGATCTGTCGAAGCTAGTGCCGTGCGACCCGGCCGCCGTCGAGGGCCAGGCCGAGGCGGAGGCGGCGTGCGCGCGGAAGTTCATCGAGACCTTCGGCCGGCGCGCGTACCGCCGGCCGCTCGCGCCAGAGGACGTCGATCGGCTGATGCGCGCCTACGACGCGGGGCGCACGGGCGGGTCGCTGCGCGAGGGGATCGAGGTGGTCATCCGGGCCGCGCTGCAGTCGCCGAAGTTCCTGTTCCGCCTGGAGCTGCGCCACGATCTCGACGGCTCCGCGCCGAAGGTGCGCCTCGATCCGTACGAGATGGCGTCCCGCCTCTCCTACCTCGTCTGGGCGTCGGGCCCCGACGACGAGCTGCTCGCGGCCGCCGAGGCCGGATTGCTCGAGACCCGCGAGCAGCTCGCCGAGCGAACCCGCGAGATGCTCGAGAGCCCGCGGGCGCGCCTGGCCATTGCGGAATTTTACAAGCAGTGGCTCAACCTCGGGAGGCTCGAGACCATCGTCAAGCAGGAGAGCGCCTTCCCCGGGTTCGACGATGAGCTCGTCGCGGGGATGCGCGCCGAGACGCCCGCGTTCATCGAGCACGTGCTGTGGTCGGGGGACCGGAAGCTGTCGAGTTTGCTCACGCTGCCCGTCGGCTTTGCCACCGAGCCGGTCGCCGAGCTGTACGGCGTGTCGGTTCCGCCCGGCACGACCACGCCCCAGCTCGTCGAGCTCCCGCCCGAGCAGCGCGCCGGGCTGCTCACGCAGCCCGCGTTCCTGGCCGTCCATGCGCACCCGGATCAGACGTCTCCGGTCCTGCGCGGCAAGGCGATCCGGCAGAAGTTCCTGTGTTACGAGCCGCCGCCGCCCCCGGACGACGTCGACCTCACGCCGCCCACGGGCGAGGAGGGCGCCACGGCGCGCGAGCGGTTCCAGCAGCACTCCTCCGACGCGTCGTGCGCCGGCTGCCATCAGCTGATGGATCCCATCGGCTTCGCGTTCGAGAACTACGATGCTGTCGGCGCCTACCGCACCGAGGAGGGCGGGCAGGTGATCGACAGCTCGGGCGAGATCTTCCGGTCCACGGACGTGGATGGGCCGTTCGTCGGCGTCCGCGAGCTGGCGGAGCGGCTCGCCGGGAGCGAGCAGGTCCGCGAGTGCCTCGCGACCCAGTGGTTCCGCTACGCGTCGGGCCGCTTCGAGACGGACGGCGACGGCTGCTCGCTCGACCGGCTGCGCGGCGGGTTCCACGCCTCCGAGGGCGATCTCGTGGAGCTCATCGTGGCCACGACGCAGACCGAGGCGTTCATGTTCCGCAGCGCGATCGCGGCAGAGGAGGAGTGAGATGAGACAGCGAATGATCTCCAGGCGGCGGATGCTCCAGGGCGCGCTGGCGGCGACGGCGACGATCCCGCTGCTCAACTCCGAGCTGGCCCGCGGGGACGAGACCACCGCGCCCAAGCGCTTCGTGGTGTTCTACACGCCGAACGGCACGCTCGAGTCGCAATGGATGCCCCAGGGCACCGAGACCAACTTCACGCTGAGCCCGCTGTTGCAGCCGCTCTCGCCGTTCAAGGCGAAGCTGATCCCGCTGCGCGGGATCAACATGAACGTCGTGGTCAACTCCAACATCGGCTCCGAGCACGCGCGGGGCATCGGCGGCCTGCTCACGGGGCGGGCGCTGCTCCGGGGCAATTTCCGGAGCTTCAACTCCAACAACGCCGGCTGGTCGTCCGGGATCTCGCTCGACCAGCACATCGCGAACAAGCTGAAGCCCCCGACGCTGTTTCGCACCCTGGAGCTCGGCGTCCAGGTCCGCGACGCGGAGGTGCGCGGCCGGATCTGCTACGCCGGGCCCGATCAGCCGATCCCGCCGCGCGAGGATCCCTACGACACGTTCGAGCAGCTCTTCGGGGCCACGGTGCCGGGCCAGGGCCAGGGCAGCTCCGATGCGCTCGATCGGCTCCGCGCGCAGCGGCGGACCGTGTTCGACATCCTCCGCGAGGACATCGCCGACGTGCGGCCCCGCATCGGCCGGGAAGATCGCGTGAAGCTCGACGCGCACCTGCAGTCGATCCAGGACATCGAGGCGCGCCTGGCCGGCGGCAGCTCGTCGAGCGGCGGCGGCCCGACCGCGAGCTGCCAGGGCCCGGCGCTCGGCGATCGCATCGACCTCTCGGACGACGCGAACATGCCCGCCATCGGCAAGCTCCAGATGGATATGGCGGCCGCGGCGCTCGCGTGCGACCTCACCCGGATCTGCACGATCCAGTGGTCGTACGCCGAGAGCGAGCACCTCTATCCGTTCCTCGATCTCCAGGGGAACCACCACGCCATCTCCCACCAGTGGGACACCCAGGGCAAGGCGCAGTACTCGAAGATCCACACGTGGTTCGCGGAGCAGCTCGCCTACTTGCTCGGCAAGCTCGACTCGTACGCGGAGGGGGACGGCACGCTCCTCGACAACACCGTGGTCCTGTGGGTCACCGAGATCAGCGAGTCGACGCAGCACGCGCTCACGAACATGCCGTTTTTGCTCGCCGGCAGCGCGGGCGGGGCCTTCCGCACCGGCCGCTTCGTGGACTACCTGGCGAACGGCGGCTCCGCCCGCCAGCACAACGACCTGCTGGTCTCGATCGCGAACGCGATGGGGACCGACGACACGACCTTCGGCGACCCCCAGTTCTGCACCGGGCCGCTCCCCGGCCTCACCTGACCGCCCCCCGCCGGCGGGACACACGCGCCCCATGGCGCCGCGATCTTCCTCGGTCGCGGCCGTGCCTCGCCGGCGCCGCGCCCTCTCGGGTCTTGCATTTTTGCCGCCGCCGCTTGCAGTTTCCGGGCGTTGTCTTGCGCCGTTGCAAGAACCATCCTGGGCTCATGAACAACGCATCGCCCGCCCCGGGCTCCTCTCCCCAGCTCCACGTCGTGCTCGGCGCCGGCCAGATCGGCCCGCGCGTCGCGGATCTCCTGCTCGCGCGCGGCCATCGCGTGCGCCTGGTGCAGCGCACCCGCCGCGCTCCGGAGCGGCCGGGGCTCACGTCGGTGTGCGGCGACATCACCGATCTCGCCTTTGCCGAGGAGGCCGCGCGCGGCGCGAGCGTGGTCTACGATTGCATGAACCCGCCTTACCATCTCTGGCCCACGCAGCTCCTTCCCATCGCGCGGGGCGCCGTGCACGGCGCGAGCAAGGCGGGCGCGAAGCTCGTGGCGCTCGATTGCCTCTACATGTACGGCGTGCCCGACGGGCCGATGCGCGAGGGCTCGCCGCGCCGCCCTTGCAGCAAGAAGGGCGCGCTGCGCGTCGATCTCGAGGAGATGCGCCTCGGGGCCCAGCGCCGCGGCGACGTGCGCGTCGCCATCGGGCGCGCCAGCGACTTCTTCGGCGCCAACGTGCCGCTGTCCGCCTGGGGCGAGCGCTTCTATACGCGCGCGCTCGCCGGAAAGGCCGTGGAGTGCATGGGCGATCCCGACGTACCCCACTCCTATACGTACGTGGAGGACGTGGCGCGCGGCCTCGTGACGCTGGGCGATCGGGAAGAGGCCATGGGCCACATCTGGCACCTGCCGACGGCGCCCGCCGAGAGCACGCGCGCGCTCGCGCGGCGCCTCGGCCGCGCGCTCGGGGTCGAGGTGGAGGTCGCGCGGGTCCCGCGCCTCGCGCTGCGCGCGGTGGGCCTGTTCTCGCCGTTCGTGCGCGAGGCCGTCGAGATGGCGTACCAGTGGGACGTGCCTTATGTCATCGACGACACGCGATTCCGCGAGACCTTCGGCTGGTCGGCGACTCCCGTGGAGCGGCAGGTCGCGGACGTCGCGGCGTGGGCCCGCAACCGGTACAAGCTCGCCGCCCCGAACGCCGCGCCGGGGCTTCCGGCGGGCGCGCGCTGATCGGCGGGCACGAGCGGTCGAGATCGTCGAGGCTGGGTGTTCGCACGAGAGCGGAACATCCCAGCGCTGCCATAGCGCGCGAGAAGGCCTTGACAAGCCTGGTTGAAGGACTCGAGATGGTGCTCCTTCTGGAGGGCATCATGCGTCTCGATTCCTTGTCTCCGATGGTGTGCCTGCTGGTCGCGGGCCTCGGCCTCGCGGCCTGCGATGCCGGTACGGCCGAGGGCGCCGGGAGCGCGACACCCGGGGACGGCGCCACCTCGGGGGTCGGCGCCTCCGGCGGCGGCGGCGCGCCCGGCGGCGGCGTCACCTCGGGGGTCGGCGCCTCCGGCGTCGGCGGTGGGCCCGGCGACGGCGGCGCGCCCGGCGACGGCGGGTCTGCCGGCGAGGGCGGCGGCCCGGGGCCGCTCCCGCCGGTCGGGCCTTTGGTCAACGGCATTCAGTGGACCGACACCTCGGGCAATCCCATCCAGGCGCACGGGGGCGGGGTGATCAAGGTGGGCTCCTATTACTACTGGTTCGGCGAGAACCGGAACCCGGACGGGACGTTCTATGCCGTGTCCGCTTACCGCTCGTCGGACCTGCGGCGCTGGGAGTTCAGGAACCATGTGCTCACCATGGACTCCGACGAGGACCTCGACCCGGCCAACATCGAGCGGCCGAAGGTGGTCTACAACGCGTCCACGGGCAAATACGTGATGTGGATGCACTGGGAGAACGGGGTGAACTACGGCGAGGCCCGGGCCGCGGTCGCGAGCGCGAGCACCGTGGACGGCGACTACACGTATCATGGCAGCTTCCGGCCGCTCGCGGGCACCGGGGTGACCGACCATGGAAAACCCGGGTACATGTCCCGGGACTGCGGCCTCTTCGTCGACGACGACGGCAAGGGCTACTTCATCTCGGCGTCGAACGAGAACTACGATCTCAACCTCTACGCGCTGACCCCCGACTACCTGGCGGTGGACCGGCTGGCTGCCGTGCTGTTCCCCGGCGGACACCGGGAGGCGCCGGCGTTGTTTAAGCGGAACGGCGTCTATTTCCTGCTGACGTCCGGGGCCACGGGCTGGGACCCCAACCAGGCCAAGTACGCGACCTCCCGCTCCCTCGAGCGCGGCTGGTCGACGATGACCAACGTCGCCGACGGCACGACCTACCACTCCCAGTCGACCTACGTGCTCCCGGTCCAGGGGAGCGCGGGGACGGCCTACCTGTACATGGGGGATCGCTGGGCGGGCGCCTGGGGCGGGCGGGTCAACGACTCGACCTATGTGTGGCAGCCGATCTCGTTCCCCTCGGACACGACGATGAGCATGAGCTGGAACAACACGCTGACCATCGACACGGCGGCGGGGAGCGTCACCGGGGCGACGAACCGCTTCAAGCTCATGAACAGGAGGAGCGGCAAGGTGATGACGGTCGCGGGCGCGTCGTCCGAGGACGGGGCCGCGGTGGTCCAGAGCGCGGACGACGGCGGTGACAACCAGAAGTGGAGCCTCAACTACAACGGCGCGGGCTACTTCCGGCTGACCAACGTCAAGAGCGGCAAGGTGCTGGACGTCCCCGACGAGTCGAAGAGCGACGGGATCGCGCTGAAGCAATGGACGGACCACGACGGCGACAACCAGGCGTGGCTCTTCATCGATCTTGGCGGCGGCGATTTTCAGATCAGGAACAAGAACAGCGGCAAGCTGGTCGGGGTCGTCCAGGCCTCGACCGAGGACGCCGCCGCGATCGAGCAGCGGGGGAGCAGCGGCGGCGAGGAGCAGCGGTGGCAGCTCGTCGTGGCGAATTGACGGCGAATCGACGCCGAATTGGCGGCGAATCGACGGCGAATCGACGGCGAATCGACGGGCGGGTGACCGGCGTCAGACCAGGATCGCGATGACGCCGGCCCCGATGAGCGCGGCAGCCCACGCCCGATCGAGGTTGAACCAGGCGGTGCGGAGGATCGCGACGCCGAGCCTGTGGTAGACCACGAGCGCGACCGCCGCGGCCGCCGCCATCATGGCGGCCGTGTGCACGAGGACGGCGGCGAGGTAGCCCGCGGGGCTCGTCAGCGACAGGCCAGCCGCGTTGTGACACCCGGCGCCATGGCACGGCGCCGGGTTGTCCGCGCCGAGCAGGAAGACCGGGAGCAGCATGAGCCCGGCGCCGTGCGCGGTGGCCATCAGGAAGGACCACCAGGTCAGATCGCGGAAGCCGACGCGCATCCCGACCCACCTCGGGTGGCGCGGCCTCACGAGCTTGAGCGCGCCGAACCCGATCAGCGCGATCGCCGTGATCCAGCGGAGCGCCGCGGCGGGCACGCTCGCGAGCCCGAGCCCGAGCAGCGCGACGGTGAGCGCGATCGAGGCGGCGTGGCCGATCGCGATCGGCACGAGCGCCCGCCGCACGGCGCGGCCGCTCTTCTCCTGCAGGCCGAGCGCGACCGCGAACAGCCAGCCCATGCCCGGGTTGATGCCATGATAGGCGCCGAGGAGCGCCAGCGTGAGCCAGGGCGTCATGGCGAGCTAGGGATAGCAGAACGAATCCGAGGACGCGTCGCCCCCCTCGAGCCGCACCTGGTGAGGGCGCAAGGGGCCGAAGTCGACGAAGAACTCGGGGTCGAGCGCGAGGCCGCCGCCGGGGGCCGCGTCGACCTTGGCCATCCAGCCGCCCACGCCTTCGGGATAGAACTGCTCGTCCCACGAGGCGTAGAGCGAGTTCGTGAAGTAGATGCGCCGCCCGTCGCGGCTCACCTCGACCATCTGCGGCCCGCCGCGCAGCGGCCCGGAGCGGCGGTGCGCCGCCCTGCGGACCACGCCCCCGAGGTGCACCGAGCCGGTCAGCTTCGGGTGGAACGGGTCCGACACGTCGTACTGGCGGAGCTCGCCCGTGCCCCAGCAAGACACGTAGAGGAACCGGTCGTCGAGGGAGAGGTTGATGTCGGTGATGAGGGGCGGGACGGCCTTGAAGCCCTTGAGCAGCGGCGGCAAGAGATCGGGCTCCGCCGGCTCGGCCGGCACCTCGATGACCTTGCGGATCGCCCACCGGTCGCCGTCGCGATGCCAGAGCCAGATCGAGGCGGAGAGGTCCTTGACGCTCACGACGACGCCGACGAAGCCATAGGCCTTGGTCGGGTCGTGCGCGGGGCGGAGCTCCAGCGCCATCTGGTGCTCGTCGCCGAGATCGAGCGCCTGGAGGTGCTTTCGCTTCCGGAGATCCCAGACATGGATCTTGTGGCCGTATTTCTTGCCGAGCAGGAGCTCCGGGTTCACGCCGTCCTCGATCATCTTCGGCGTCCCCCACTCGCTCGTGAGCAGGGTGTCGTGGCCGAGGTGCCACCAGAAGTCGTAATGGAGGAACTGCGGCCCGCGGTCGATCTCCCAGCGGCCGAGCACATCGAAGCTCTCGCAGTCGAGCACGAAGATGCCCCCTGGCCCTTCGCCCTCGGGGTTGCCGAGCGCGCTCACGTAGATGCCGTCGGGCCCGCAGTGCAGCGTGTGCGGGCGCGAGTAGCCGGCCCGCTTGGCGATCTCCTCGGCCCGGACCGTGTGGACGAGCTCGGGGCGGCGCGGGTCCGGCTTGACGTCGAAGACGAAGATGTTCGACGAGCGGAGCGCGGGGAGCAGGAGGAAGCGGCGCTCCACGTGGGGGTGCGGCGCGTACGGGCACAGGGAGGCGCTGCACGCGTTCCAGCCCGAGTGGTGGAGCTCGTCGCCGTAGGTCGGCAGCTCGTTGACCGAGACGAGGGTGCCGTACTCAGGCGACCTCGGGTCGAGGTCGACGACCGTGAGCGCGTCGTGGCGGTGGTTGCCCGGGCGCTTCAGCGCGGCGCCCGCGTCGAGCGCCGTCACGTAGGCCAGCCGCTCGGGCGGCGCCTCCATCGCCAGGCGCGGCGACGGGTAGAAGGTGGGATCCGGCCGAAAGCGCATGCGCTGCGTCTCCTTGAGTTCTGGCGTTCGCGTGTTCTCCGGGGGCGCCGCCGCCGTTCCCGGCGGGACCGGCGCGCGACGCCCGCGGCGTGAGGCGGTGATGACGGTTCGTTGCCGAGTCGATGCGCTTCGTCCAGACGCGGCGCCGCGCATCGACGTGGACACGATCGGAGCGATGACGTGTGTCCATTATAACAGACGCCGCGGGCGGAATCTACGGTCGCGATGGGCTTCCGCCGGGGCCCCGTGTCGGCGGCGAGGTGCCGCGGGGCGCGCTACGAGCGCGCGCGGCTGCGGCGCGCGAGCGCGAGGCCCGCGAGCGCCGCGGCGAGCGCGGCGGTGCCGCCGGCAGAGCCCGCCGGGCCGGAGGTGCTGCACCCCGCCCCGGCCGGCGCGACGTCGGCGCCGGTGTCCGTGTCGACGTCGCCGAGCAGCTCGGCGCCGTCGGCCGACACCGGCAGCGCGTCGGGCTCGTGCAGATCCCGAGCCCACACCGTCGCGTCGAGCGCCTCTGTCTCGGCGAACGACGTGGACAGCACCTCGCGCTCGCCGAGGCCCTCCTCCCGCGCGAGCCCCTCGATCCCCGTCGCGGCGAGCCGCGCGGCGGCGCTGGCCGGGGTCGAGACCTCGAACAGCGTGTTGCCGATGGTCACATACCAGCTCCCGTCGAGCCAGCGGCCGTGCCCGAGCTCGGTGTTGATCTGCTCCGGAATTCCCCCCGGCCGGCCGATATAGCGCTTGCCTTCGTACAGGAACAGGACCTCGCCGGCGTCGCTGATGCCGTCGTGGCCGACCCGGAGCTTCGCCTGGTCGAACCGGCTCGACTTCGGGAAATCGCTGATCTGGTGCTGCTCGCCGTCGGGGGTCCGCAGCCAGATCTGGTTGGCGTCGCCATCGCTCTTCAGGAAGGCGGCGTAGCCCGCGTGCGCCAGCAGCCCGGCAGAGGTGTTGGTGAGCGAGTCGCCCAGGAACTCCTCCTCACCCTCCGCGGTGTAGAGGTAGCTCGAGCTCGTCATCCCGTCCCACCACCGGCCGACGACGTTCGTTCCGTCGGTGATCGGCCGCTGCAGGTTGCCCGCGTGATCCCCGAGGAGCGCGGTGCCCGGCCCGACGATGGACGCGCTCTCGTAGGTGCCGAAGAAGACGCCGCCCGACGCCGCAACGTCGGCCTGGAACGGCGATCGGCTCCCCGGGTTGTACCAGAGGGTCCGGTTGGTGCCCGTCGACAGCGTGTGCTCGTGCGCCCAGTCGTCGTTGTACGACGTCCACACCGCCGTATCGCCGTTCACGGCGTCGAGGCGCGGCGTTATCGTCGCGCTCGCGATCTGGCGCCGGACGCCGTCGGCCCAGGAGAGAATGTAGCCGGTCGCCGACTGGTACACGCACCCCGACGGCGTGAGCGCGCCGTAGACCGCGCCGAGCTGGGGAGCCGCCCATTCCGGGATGGCCTCGACCCACGTGATCTGGTGGGTGTTGCGATCGAAGATCCCGATGCGACGGAGGTAATCCAGGAAGAGGAACCGCGTGGCGTCGAAATCGAGGATGGTGCCGGGGGCGCGCTCGACGGCGGTGAGCCTCGGGCTGCGGTCGACATGGATGGGGCCGACCGTCCTGGTGACGTTGGGGCCGACCCCGACGTTGGCCGAGACCGTGAGCGTGTACGTCTTGCCCGACGGGAGCCAGTTGCCGTTCCTGCCATTGGCCTCCTTGACGTACAGCCGTCCCGGGACGGGCTGCGGGTGGGGCGACCCGTCGTTGTTGTCGAACCCGTAGCTTCCGCTATCGGTGTCGAACTGCGCCGAGAGCTGCTTGCACTCGTAGGGCGGCGTCGGGATGCACTTCGCTTCGAAGCGCCAGCCGGCCGTGAGGGTGTCGTGCGGCAGCACGTTCCACACCACGGTCGGGGGCGCGTACTGATGCACGATGCCCTCATCGCTCGCCGACTCGCCGAACGTGTCATACGCGTTGACGGTCACGACGTAAGGGCCGTAGGGGAGCTCGCCGCCGAGCTCGCCGAGATCGAACGCGCCCTCGTAGTAGCCGTCTCCCGTCGGCGTGAGCTCGATGGTGAGGCCCTCGAACTCCGCCTCGACGTAATAGATTTCGTCAGGGGACGACGCGGCGACGCGCACCGGGACGGTGCTGCCCTCGATGAGCGTGTGGTTCGGCTGGACGATGTCGACCGTGACGGCGGCGTCAGCGGCTTGCGCCGCGAGGAGCACGGTAAGGGCAACGGCTGTGCCAGTATGCCGGTGGTAAGTTCTCATAGATCCTCCGTATTTCTGGGACTTTGGTGCGTACGCAGCTTCTAGCATTCACCCGCGTCGGCGTCCGGGCGATGCTTTCGCGGCGCGTGTGGGCGTGCGGCGGAGCGCCCGCGCGGCAGAAGAGCGTCCGGGCCTTCCGCCCCTCCGCAAGCCGGCTCGGAGAGATGCGGCGCGGCGAACCCGAACGGCGCGCCCGGCTTCTTTGTGCGCCGCGTTGGGCAGCGCGATGACGCGGGCGAGCCAGCCCTGACCCGTGTCGCCGTCACGCCTGCGCTCCTCACCGGGGTCTAGGTAACGATGCCAGTCCAGGTTTCGCCAAGTCGATCTGGATATCAGCATGAATTCAACGCCATCGAGGAACGGGCCGAGTGGGAGATCGTCGCCTTCGCGAGGCGATCTCGGCCTCTCCCGACCTGGTGGAGCTGCCGACGGCCCGCGCGCGCCATCGCCGCGCGCGGAGGTCGGCGCGCGATGCGGAGTCGACTCATCGAGCGTTCTTTCGCGACGTCAGCCGCGGCCGAACGCGCGCAACCTGAGGGAGTTGGCGAGCACCGACACGCTCGACAGCGACATCGCCGCGCTCGCGAGGACGGGGGAGAGGAGCCACCCGGTGAGCGGGTACAGCAGGCCCGCCGCGATCGGGATGCCGAGCACGTTGTAGATGAACGCCCAGAAGAGGTTCTGGCGGATCGTGCGCAGCGTGGCGCGCGCGAGCCCGAGCGCCACCGGCAGGCCGGCGATCCCGCCGCGGAGCAGCGCCACGTCGGCGGACGCGACCGCGACGTCCGCGCCGCTGCCGAGCGCGACCCCCACGTCCGCGCCGGCGAGCGCGGGCGCGTCGTTGATGCCGTCGCCGACCATGGCCACCCGGCGGCCGGCGGCCCGCTGCTCGCGGACGATCCTCGCCTTGTCCTCCGGCCTCACCTCCGCGAACACCGCGCGGATGCCGAGCTCCTCGGCGACGGCGCGCGCGGCGCCCGCCCGATCGCCGGTCACCATGGCCACCTCGACGCCGAGCTGCCGCAGGGCCGCGATGGCGCGGCGCGCCTCCCCGGTCGGCCGGTCGGCGACCGCCACGAGCCCGGCGAGCCGCCCGTCGACGGCCACGAACGACGGCGTGCGGCCCTGCGCGGCGAGCCGCTCGGCCTCGGCCTCCAGCGCGCCCGTGTCGATGCCCGCCCGGCGCAGCCACGCCGCGGTGCCGGCGCGCACGAGGCGGCCCGCGGCGCGCGCCTCGATGCCGTGGCCGATCTCCGCGCGGAAATCCGAGGCCGCCGGGAGGCCCACGCCGCGGCGGCGCGCGCCCTCGACGATCGCCCGCGCCACCGGGTGCTCGCTCTGGAGCTCCGCGGCCGCCGCGAGGCCGAGGAGCTCCGCCTCGCCGTGGCCCGCGAGGGCGACGACGTCGGTGAGCTCGGGCCGCCCCGAGGTGAGCGTCCCGGTCTTGTCGAGCAGCACCGTGTCGACGCGGCTCGCCGCCTCGAGCGCCGCGCCGCCCTTGACGAGGACGCCGAGCTCCGCGCCGCGCCCCGTCCCGACGGCCACGGCCGCCGGCGTGGCCAGGCCGAG
Organism: Sorangium cellulosum So0157-2; assembly: GCF_000418325.1. Taxonomy (GTDB): domain Bacteria; phylum Myxococcota_A; class Polyangia; order Polyangiales; family Polyangiaceae; genus Sorangium; species Sorangium cellulosum_D. The sequence goes on along the minus strand of NC_021658.1, from coordinate 6,806,352 downwards.
CGCGCACGGGCAGGCGATCACGAGCACGGCGACGAACCGCTCGATCGCCGTGGCGAGGCCCGCGGCGGTCGGGTCGACCGCGAGCCACGCGACGAAGGCGAGCGACGCGACGGCGGCGACGACGGGGACGAAGACGCCGCTCACCACGTCGGCGAGCCGGGCGATCGGCGCGCGCGACCCCTGCGCCTGCTCCACGGCCTCGACGATGCGCGCGAGCGCGGTGTCCGCGCCGGTCTTCGTGACGCGGAAGGTGAGGGCGCCGCTCTGGTTGAGCGTCCCGCCGAGCACGGCCGATCCCGCGGTCTTGTCGACGGGCATGCTCTCGCCGGTGAGCATGGACTCGTCGACCGCGGACGCGCCGCGGACCACCTCGCCGTCGGTCGCGATGCGCTCGCCGGGCCGCACCAGCACGAGGTCGCCGGGCGCGAGCGCGGCGGCGGGCACCTCGTCCTCGGCGTCGCCGCGGAGGCGCCGCGCGGTCTTCGGCTGCAGCGCCACGAGCCCGCGCACGGCGTCGGCGAGCCGCTTCCGCGCGCGCGTCTCGAGGAGCCTGCCGATCAGCACGAAGGTGACGATCGCGGCCGCGGCCTCGAAGTAGACGGGCGGCAGGTGGCCGTGCTCGGCGTGCGGGAAGAGGCCGGGCGCCACGACCGCGGCGGTCGAGTAGAGCCAGGCGGCGCCGGCCCCGAGGCTCACGAGGGTGTTCATGTCGGCGGCGCGGTGCCGGAGCGCGCCGAAGGCGAGGCGGAAGAACCGGCGCCCCGGCCCGAGGACCACGACCGTGGCGAGCGCGAGCGAGAGCCAGCGCCCGAAGGCGCCTTCGAGCGCCGGGAGCGCGCCGTGGGACATGGCCACGGCGAGCAGGGGGGCCGTGAACACGGCGGCGATCGCGACGTCGCGCCGGAGCGCGCGCTGCTCCCGCTGCTCGGCCGCGTCCATGGCGGCGGCGCGCTCGGACGCCGCCGGGTGCGGGCGCGGCGGCGGAGCGCCCGCGGCGGCCGCGGAGCGCTCGGGCGCAGGGGAGGTCGCGCGAGGGCCGTCGACGGCGGGTGCCGCGGGAGCGCCGGCGTCGACGGATGCTGCGGGGGCGCCGTCGACGGCGGATGCTGCGGTGTCGCCGTCGACGGCGGAGGCGTCATGCACCTCGTAGCCCGCCTCCACGATGGCGTCGGCCAGCGCGGCCGGCGTGATCGTCCGCGCGTCGTAGGCGATCGTCGCCCGCTGGGTCACGAGGTTGACCGTCGCCTCCGCGACGCCGGGCGTCGCGCGCAGCGCCTTCTCCACGCGGCGCACGCACGCCGCGCAGGTCATGCCCTGCACCGGCAGGTCCGTCCGGGCGCGCTGCTCCAGGGTCGCGGCGTTCGCTCCGGGCGCGGCCGTCGCCCTGGTCGGCTCCGCGCGCTGGGGGTTCGTCGTCATGGCCTCTCCATTCCACTCCACGAGCGCGCGGCTCGCCTCCCGTCCGCCTGCGCAGGCGCAGCCGCTCCGGCCACGCTATCTACCCCGGAACGGCCGACACGGCTCCCGCGGCCGCAGGGCCGAAGCCGCGCCGGCCGCGCGGCGGCGCGGGTTGGCCGGCCGCGGGAGGTGCTATGCCCGCGGTCGCCATGGAGCAGATCCTTCCGGCGCTCGGGGTGAGCGTCGTCGTGTTCATCTCGACGAACATCGACGACATCCTCCTGCTGTCGGCCTTCTTCGCGGACCCCGGCTTCACCGCCCGCCAGGTCGTCGCCGGCCAGTTCCTCGGCATGGCGGCGCTCGTCCTGGCGAGCGTCGCGTGCGCGCTGCTCGCCGTCCGCGTGCCGGACGGGTGGATCGGCCTGCTCGGCCTTGCACCCCTCGCGCTCGGCCTGCGGGGCCTCTGGGCGCTCCGGCGGGGCCCCGGGGCCGACGACGACGGCGACGACGACGAGAAGCCGCCCGGCGGCGCGGCGCGGTTCAAGGCGCTCGCGGTGGCGAGCGTGACCATCGCGAACGGCGGGGACAACCTCGGCGTCTACATCCCGCTGTTCTCGAGCACCCCGGGGCACGTCCCGCTCCACGCGGCCGTGTTCGCGGTCATGACCGGCGCCTTGTGCGCGCTCGGCCACCGCCTCGTCCACCACCCGGTCCTGGGCAACCGCATCCGGCGCTACGGCCGGGCGGCGCTGCCGTTCGTCCTGATCGGCCTGGGGCTCTGGATCCTGTCCGACGCCCTCGCGCTCGCCCGTCCAGCGGGCCCAGCGGGCTGACCGGCCCGCGGGAGAGGGCGCTCGCTGCCTGCCCCGGGCTGCACCTGCCGCCTGCTGCAGCCAGCACCCGGGTGCCGGGAGCGCCTCCGCCGCCGACCGCCGCGCTCGCCGCTCGCCGCGCCGGGGGATCCACGCAGCTCCCCGGAAATCAGGGCCCTCCGAGGCGGCGATCGCCCTGACCTCGGCCCGCGCCGCGCGTGGCGCGATGCCTGCTTGAGAGCGCGCGGCGGCGGCAGGGCGACATCACCCCGTGCACCTCGCCCGTCGTCGAGTGTGACCACCATGTTTCAAGCAAGAACCGAATCATCCGTGACCGCGCACGATCGCGAGCGCACAGGAGGCCACCTTGCCGGTCGCGCGATTTGATGCCGCGGGCAAGCTCGCCGTCGACGAGGCGCTCCAGCGCGGCGAGGCGGTCGTCCTGCCCACCCCGTCGCCGCTGGCCTACGTGATCGCGGGGAAGACGGCCGCGGCCGTGAACCGCGCGCGGGGACGACCTCACAACTACCCCGTCGCCACGTGGGAGCCGCGCCTCGACCGGCTCGCCCCGCACCTCGCGCTCGACGAGGCGGAGCGCCGCCGCCTCGGGTGGTTGCTCGCGGTCGAGCGCGTGACCGCCCTCGTGCCGCAGACCCGCGACGTCGCCGCGCCGAGCTGGCTCGAGCCCGCCGCGAGCTACGGCATGGCGCTCCTCTTCGGCGTCACGTGGGAGCCCATCGCCTGGCTGCTCGAGCGCCACGCGCCGCTCTTCGTGAGCAGCGCCAACCGCGCCGGCGCGCTGCCCGCGGTCGACCTGCGGCAGGCCGTCGCCGCCTTCGGCCCCGAGGTGTGGGTGCTCGACGGCGACGCGCTGCGCGAGCGCGCGCGGCCGCACGCGTCCACGACGACGCTCCGCTTCGTCCCCGGCCGCGGTTGGGAGATGCACCGGCGCGGCATCCAGGACTCCCTCCACGCGACCGCCGGGCGGAGCGACTACCTCGCGGACGTCCTCGCGCGCGCCGACGCCGCCCTCCACCGGAAGCCGCTCCCCAGGCGGCAGGACGGGCGAGGCGGGCGCCCGCTCCGGCGCTCGCGGAGCTCGGACCGCGACGGCCCTGGCCTCGGGCGGCCCCCTCGCGCGCGGCCCGAGGCGTCGTGAAGCCCCGGGCGGCGCGCGGCGCTCACGGCTCGGTCGCCGTGACCCCGTGCCGGCGCAGGAGCTCCCGCAGGTAGTTCCGGTCCATCCGGCCGGCGCGCGCGGCGTGGGAGAGGTTCCCCCCGTTGGCCCGGATCAGCGCCCTCACGTACGCCCGCTCCCAGCGCGCCACCGTGCGCTCCTTGGCCTGGCGGAACGAGAGCTCGAGGTCGTCCGGCCGGAGCGCCTGATCGTCGTCGCCGACCTCCCGCGCCGCGGGGCAGCCCTCTCCGATCGCGGGGTCGCCGGTCAGCACGGCGCGCTCCACCGCGCTGCGCAGCTCGCGGACGTTGCCGGGCCAGTCGTGGTGGAGCAGCCGCTCCACGAGCTCGGCCGGCGGATCCGCCTTGTCGGCGAACTGCCGGTAGTAGTGCGCGACGAGCAGCGGGATGTCGTCCCGCCGCTCGCGCAGCGGCGGCACGCGGAGCCGGACCACGTTGAGCCGGTAGAACAGGTCCGAGCGGAAGGTGCCGCGGTTCACCTCCTGCCGGAGATCGCGGTTCGTGGCCGCGATGATCCGCACGTCGAGCGGGACGGTATCGAGGCTGCCGATGCGGCGGATCGAGCGCTCCTCGAGGGCGCGCAGCAGCTTCGGCTGGAGGTCGAGCCGGAGCTCGCCGATCTCGTCGAGCAGCACCGTGCCCCCGCGCGCCGCCTCGAAGGCGCCGGCGCGCGCCTGGTGCGCCCCCGTGAACGCGCCCTTCATGTACCCGAACAGCTCGGCCTCGATGAGCGTGGGCGGGATCGCGCCGCAGTCGATGACCACGAACGGCCCGGCCGCGCGCGGGCTCTTCTGGTGGATCACCTCGGCGAGCAGCCCCTTGCCGGACCCGGTCTCGCCCTCGAGGAGCACCGTGGCGTCCGCCGCGGCGATCCGCGGGATCATCGCGAAGAGCCGGCGCATGGCCGTGCTCTGCCCCAGCACCCGCCCGGAGAGCTCCGCGTCCCCGAGCGGCTCGTGGACCTCGTCGGGCAGGTGATCGAAGCGCAGCGACGTCTGGCCCACGCCGAACGTCGCGCCCGGCGTCAGGTACGCCGCCTCCACGCGGAAGCCCCCGAGCGTGATGCCGTTCGTGCTGCCGAGATCGCGCAGCTGGTAGCCCTTGGAGGTCGCGGCGATCACGCAGTGGTGGCGCGACACCGACGGATCGGTGAGCACCAGGTGATTGCCGGCCGCGGTGCCGATCGCGAGCTCCGGCGCGTCGGCCACGTGGGAAGCGCCCTGATCCGGGCCGCTCACCACCTGCACGCTGAATCTGCCGAACGTCACCTCGCGCGGGTGGACCTTCAGCACGGTGGTCGCGTCCTCGCCTGATGTGGGTATCGGAGTGCGGATCACTCTCACCAGCTTACCATGTCGAACCTCGCTTGAGCGGTGTCCCGGACATCGCACGTGCGGTGCAGGCGCGGGCACGCAGCTGCTGATGGCCCTCGCAGGCAGCACCCAGGATGGACTTTTCCGGCGCGGTGCCGGAGCGCGCCGCTACCGCGCTGCGGTGGGCTCGGCCCCGGCGAGGACGAGCATCGTCCCCTCGAGCGCCGTCGGCCCGGCGACGATCCCGAGGCCTGCGACGACCTCGGGCGAGGCGAACACGCCTGCCTGCGCCCCCTCGGGCGCCCAGCCGCCGACCTCCGCGAGCTCGCCGCCGAGCAGCTCGCCCGAGGGGCCGAGGAGCAGCTCCCCCGCGTGGAGGCACAGGCGCACCTGCACCCTCGGATCGCGCCCGGGGCGGCCCTCGAGCCGCCGGAAGATCCGGAGCGCGGCGTCCACGGCGCGGCGGCGCGCCTCCACGTCGGCGTCGGCGTCGGCGTCGGCGTCGGCGGGGCGCTCGGCGGTGAAGAGCAGGCTGCTGCCGGTCTCGGCCCCGGGGGACAGCCCGGCCTCGGTGAGCTCGGCGGCCACGAACGGCAGGATCGCCTCCAGATCCGCGAGCAGGCGATCGTCCGGCGCGTCGAGCGCCTCGGGCGCGGCGCCCACCTCGGCGTAGACCGCCACCCCGGGGCGCGCGCGCGCGCCGCTCGGCGCGTCGCTCGCGCCGCGCGACGCCTCGAGCGCGCCGCGGAACTCCTCGAGGAAGGCGCCGGGGCTCGGGGGGCGCGCCGCGGGGTCCTTGGCGAGCGCCCGGAGGATGACCTCGTCGAAGCCCGACGAGAGCCGCGCCTTCGCGCTCGGGCGCGGCGGGCTCGCGAACAGGTGCAGCTGGCGCAGGAGCGCGCCGATGTCCCCGCTGAAGAGCGGCTCGCCCACGAGCATGCGGTAGGTGAGGGCGCCGAGCGCGTAGACGTCCGCCCGGACGTCGACCGGCTGGCCGAGGAGCTGCTCGGGGGCGACGCTCGAGGGGCTCCCGAGGACCTCGCGCGACGAGGTCAGCGACGGCCCGGGCGCGTCGAGCAGCTTGGCCACCCCGAAGTCGAGCAGGACGACGCGGCGGCGGTCGCCGTCCTCCTCGAGGAAGACGTTCGACGCCTTCAGGTCGCGGTGCACGACGGCCTGCGCGTGCGCGGCCTCGAGCGCGTCGCAGAGCGGCTCCAGCACGGCGAGCGCCTCCTCGGGCGACAGCCGGCCGCGCGACCGGAGGTGCTGATCCAGGCTGACCCCGGCGAGCAGCTCCATGACGTAGTAAGGCCGCCCGTCCTCGAGCTGCCCCTGCTCGAAGACCCGGACGATGCCGGGGTGCTCCAGCCGCCGGACCGTCTCCACCTCCCGCTGGAAGCGGATCACCACGTCCGGCTGCGCGCTGAGCTCCGGGTGCAGCACCTTCACCGCGGCCGCCGCGCCGCGGTCCGCGTGCCGGGCGCGGTAGATCACGCTGAAGCCGCCCGCGCCGAGCGGGCCCTCGATCACCCAGTCGCCCGCCCGCTCCCCGGGCATCAGGCCGTCCAGCGCGACGCCGCCGAGCGCGACCGGCGGGCGCGTGGCGGTGGCGGTCGGCGTCATCGGCGTGAACGTGATCGGCGCGACTGCGGCGTCGGGCTCGGCCGAGGCCGGCTGCGCGGTCCGGACGGTGCGCTCGCTGGGGATCCCCGCGCTGGGGAGGGTGTCGGGCTCTTCGCTCACCATGGACCGGCCGAGCGACGGTACCATAAGCGCGGCGGCGAGCTGACGCCCTCCGCCGGCCCCAGGGAGCAACGACGTGTCCCGCTGCCCACAGTGCCACCGCCGGCTCCCCCCGGCGGGGGCTTGCCCTCGCGACGGCGGGACGGCGCCGCGGTCGGCCGAGCGCACGCCCGCGCCGGGGCGGCCGCACGTCCCGGGCTTCCAGGTCGGCGGCTTGCTGGGGCAGGGCGGCTTCTCCGCCGTGTGGTCCGCGCGGCGCGAGGCGGACGGCCTCACCGTCGCCCTCAAGATCGGCCGCTCCTCGCTGCCGACCGTCCAGGCGCGGTTCCGGCGCGAGGCGGGCGCGCTCCGGCTCGTCGGTCCGCCGCACGTGCCGCGGGTCCACGCCGAGGGGCGGCTCGACGACGGCCGCCCCTGGTTCGCCATGGATCTCGTCCCCGGCGAGACGCTCGCCGAGGCGCTCGCGGCGCTGCCCGGGCCCCCCGAGCCGGCCTGGGCGGCGGCGCGCGCGGCCGCGCTGCTCGACGCGCTCGCGGCCGCGCACGCGCGCGGCGTCGTCCACCGGGATCTCAAGCCGGAGAACGTGATCCTCACGCCGCGGCGGGCGCGCGCCGTGCTGCTCGACTTCGGCCTGGCGCGGCCCGCCGGGGCGCCGCGCCACGACGACGAGATCGAGATCACCCGCGGGGGCACGGTCGTCGGCACGCCCGACTACATGGCGCCCGAGCAGCTCCGCGCGGAGGCCGACCTCGACGAGCGCGCGGATCTCTACGCCTTCGGCGCGATCCTGTTCGAGCTGCTCACCCTCAGGCCGCCGTTCGTGGGGGACACGGGCGCGGTGGAGCACGGGCACCTCACGCTGCGCCCGCCGCGGCCGGGAGAGCTCGCGCCGGTCCCCGAGGCCCTCGAGGAGCTCGTCCTCTCGTGCCTCGCCAAGGACCCCGGCCGCCGGCCCCCGAGCGCGGCCCGGCTCCGCCGCGCGCTCGACGAGGCCTGCGCGCTCGGCGCCGCCGCCGCCGCGGAGCGCGGCGCAGCCGCAACCACCGAGCCCGGCGCCCCCGCCGCGGAGCCCGGCCCGGCCGCGCTCGCGGAGCCCGGCGCCGCCGCTGCCGCGGAGCCGACCTCGCGGGCCGCGATCGCGCCGGGGCCGCCCTCCGGCCGCGGCGGCGGCAGGCTCATCGCCGAGGGGCTCCAGCCGGCCGTCGTGCTCGTCGCGGAGACGGGCGCCGCCACGCCGGTCGTGGTCGCCGCGCTCGCGAGCCGCAGGGGGATCTGCGTCCGCCAGCGCCGGCGCCGCTACACCGCCGTCTTCTCGGCCCACGACGCCGAGGACCCGGTCCGGCTCGCGCTCGCCGCCGCGCGGGAGCTCGTCGAGCGGCACGGCGCCCGCGCCGCGCTCCACCTCGCGGGCGTCATCATCCGCCCGCGCGAGAAGGCCCCGCCCGCCGTCTACGGCGCGGCCGTGGATCGCCCGGAGACCTGGATCCCTGCGGATCCCTGGTCGGGCGTCGCGCTCACCGAGGAGTTCGAGCGCGCCCTCGTCGAGGCCGAGGCGACCATGACCCCCACCTCGCCGCAGGGCGCGCCGGCGGCGGAGCTCGAGGCGCCGCCGCCGACCACGGTCGGGCGGGGCGACGTCATCGCGGCGCTCGAGGCGAGCGCCGCCGCGGCGTTCAGCGGCGTGTGCCCGGCGCTCGTCACGGTGCTCGGCGACGACGGCCTCGGCAAGAGCCGGGTCGCGGCCGAGGCGGCCGCCGTGGCGCGGCGCCTCCGCCCCGGCGCCGCGGCGCTGGTCGTGCGCGCGGCGCAGCCCCTGCCGGGCGAGGCGAGCAAGGACACCGCGGCGATCCTGCGCTTCGCGCTCGCCGCGCCCGCGGCCGCGCCGGCCGATCCTCGGGCCTTCTGCGAGGCGCGGCTCGGCCCGGAGATCGGCGCCTCGACCTTCGCGTCCGTGGCCGCGGCGCTCGGGTGGTCGCGCCCCGGCGCCGCGCCCTCCCGGGCGCCGCACCACCTCGCGCGGGCGATCGCCGAGGGGCTGCGCCGCCGCGCGCGCCGCGCCCCCGTCGCGGTGATCGTGGACGACGCGCAGTGGGCGGACGTCACCGTGCTCGACGCGCTCGAGGTCGCGACGCTCGACGGCGCCGGGGTGGCGCTCTGGGCGGCGGTCGTCGCGCACCCGCGCTTCGAGCGCTTCCGCCCCACGTGGGGCGCGCGCACGCAGCGCGCCGACCGGGTGACGCTCGCCCCGCTCGACGAGGCCGCCGCGGCGGACCTCGCGGCGCAGCTGCTCCTGCCGGCGGCGTACCCGCCCGCCGACGTGCTCCGGGGGCTCGCCCGCTGGGCCGGCGGCAACCCGGGTTGCCTCGCCGCGATCATCCGATCGCTCAAGCAGGCCGGCCTCGTGCGCCGTCGCCCCGGGGGCGGCGACTACTGCGTCGAGGCGGCGGAGCTCGACGGCCTGCCGGTCTCTCCCGCGTGGCAGTGGCTGGCGATGCGGCAGCTCGGTGCGCTGCCGCAGGAGGTCGCCGCGCTCGCGCGGCTCTGCGCCGTGCTCGGCGAGTCGTTCACCCGGGCCGAGCTGGAGTGGGTGCAGGACGCCGTCGATCGCGCCGGAGGCGCCGGGACGCCGATCGACGCCGGGTACGGGCTCGGCGTGCTCGTCGAGCAGGGCATCATCGGGCGCCGCGCGCGGGGTGACGGCGAGCGCGGCGCGCGCGGCGAGGGCGACGGCGACGGCCGCCGCGCGCGGGGTGAGGGCGAGCGTTGGTGGTTCCAGAGCGGCCTCTTTCGCGACGCGGTGTACGAGACGCTCGATCCCGAGCACCGCGCGCAGATCCACCGGCACGCGCTCGCCTTCTGGCGGGCGCGGGTCGAGCGCGGGCGCCCTCCCGCGTCTTCGGCGGCCCCGCGGGCCGACCCCGTCGCGCCGCCCGCGGAGCTCGCGGCGCAGCCGGGGCCGGAGGAGCTCGAGCCGCTCGCCCGGCACGCGGGCGCGTGCGGGGCGGGGGAGGAGGCGGCCGAGGCGCACCTCCGGCTCGGGGAGCTCGCGTTCGCGCGGCACCGGCACGTCGAGGCGGAGCGCTGCTACACCGCCGCGCTCAAGCTCGCCGGCGACGGCGATCGCCGCCGCCGCGCGCTCGCGCTGGCCGGCCGCGGCCGGATCCGGTACCGGCTCCACCTCATCGAGGAGGCCCTCGCCGACCTCTCCGCCGCGCTCGAGCTCGCGGACGACGAGCTCCGCGCGGACGTCCTGCTCGAGGAGGCCACCGCGCTCGACTGGACGGGCGCCTACGAGGCGTCGTCGCGGCAGGTCGAGCTGGCGCGGCCGCTCGTGGAGCGCGCGGGCTCGCCGCGGCTCTCGGCGCGCCTCTGCGTGGCCGAGGGGCGCACGCGCCTCCGGCGCGGCGAGGTCGCGGAGGCGATCGCGCTCCTCTCGGAGGGGGCGTCGCTGGCCGAGTCCGCGGGCGACGAGGAGGGCCGGATCATCGCGCTCGTGCTGCTGTCGACCGAGCTCGCGCACGCGGGCCGCTTCGCCGAGGCGGAGCGGCGGGCCGAGGAGGCGATCGCGCTCTGCGAGCGGGCCGAGGATCTGCCGCACCTCTGCGTCGCGATCATGAACCGCGTCGTGCTCTGGGCGCTGAAGAAGGAGCTCCCGCGCGCGACCGCGGACCTCCGGCGCGCGATCGCGCTCGCGCGGGAGATCGGCAACCCGTGGCTGGAGCGCGTCGCCACGTACAACGTCGCCGAGCTGCTCTACTGGAGCGATCAGCAGGACGAGGCGCTCTCGCTGGCGCGCCGCGCGCACACGCTCGAGCAGCGGTTCGTGGATCGCCCCGTGCCCGAGTGCTCGCTGCTGCTCGCGCGCATCCTCGCGGCGCGGGGCGAGCTCGGCGAGGCGCGGCGCCTCCTCGCGTGGATCGCCGCGTCGTGCCCGCCGGAGCCGTCCGCGAAGGCGGCGCACGGCTGCTACCTGATGCTGCGCTGCCTGCTCTGGGACGGTGGCGACGGCGTCGCGCCGCGCGCCCTGCTCGGCGGCCTCGACGAGGCGGAGCTCGAGGCCGGCCCGTTCCAGTTCGCCGACGAGCTCCTCGAGGTCCTCTACTGGCGCGGCCGTGCGGCAATCCGCCACGGTGCTGTCGAGGTCGCTGTCGCGAGCCTGAGCAGGGCCCGCGCGCTGCTTTCGGAGCATCCGGCCTGGCGGTCGCGGTTCGACGGGATCGCGCTCCGGCTCGGCGCATCGCAGGCGGCCGCGAGCCGCCGCTGACCGCACCGCTCCCATCACCGCTGAGCCCGGTTGCGGCGATCGCGGCGCGATGGCCGCCCGAGCGGACGACCGGCCGGACGCGGCCACGGATCGGGAATTGCTTAGGAGTGGCCGCTGAACCGGGTGCGATGCGCACGCACGTGCGCCTTAACTGGAGGATGAGGTCATGCTTCGCGTAAGGATCGATGCTGCCGGGGTGATCGGTTTCTGCGTGCTTGCGGTCGGGTGCGGTGCGGCGCCGGCCGACGACGGCGAGTCGGTCCTTGTCGCGGAGCAGGAGATCATCGTGATGAACGGCCTCCAGCCGGCCTATTTCTGGAAGCCCTCGACGCAGCAGGCGCTGCGGGCGCTCGCGCAGGCGCCGCTCCCGGCCGGGCTGGACAGCGGCGCTGGGGCGGCGCTCCTCGCGAGCGCGCAGGGCAGGCACCTCGTGGAGCGCGTGGTCGCCTGTGCCCTGCCGGTGGGGGCGGCGGTGGCGGCGCCCACCGGGCAGTCGTTCGCCGGGTGGATCGGGCTCGCGCCGTCGTGGGCCTCCTCGCCGCTCTCGGAAGGCGCGTCGCGGCGCTGGCTGACGGCGTGCTTGCTTCAGTCGCTGAACGCGCTGGGCGCGCAGGTCGCCGTCCACCTGACCGGCGGCCACCCAGGGCTCGCCGACGCATCGGACAGCGAGGCGTCGGAGTACACGGTCCGCGACGCGATCATGTTCGGCGATCTCTTCGAGCCGGCCCACCCGACCGCGTTCGCCTGCGCCGACAACGCGCTGATCGACGACTGCGGCGTGGCGCTGAGCGCGAAGACCCTCGAGCGCGTCTGCGGGCAATCGCCCACGTGCGGGCTCACCCTCCTCGGCCACTGCAACGCGATCTGCGACCGGGACGGCGCGGGCGCGCCGACCTGCTGGGCCCCCTGGAGCGGGGTTTACCCGGAGTCGATCGCCTCGAGCCTGGAGCCGCTCGTCGCGCTCTCCTCGGGGGGCCTGACGTGCGGTGTCCTGGACCTGGTCTCCGGATTGCTCTAGGTTGCTAGAGCGGTTTTTAGCTGGGATTCGTACACCGTCTCCCGTCTTCCGTCTTCCGTCTCCCGTCTCCCGTCTCCCGTCTCCCGTCTTCCCTCTCTCGTGCGCGTGCGCGATTTCCCGGAGTCAGCGCGCACGCGCACGAAGGACGAGCACGGAAGACGAAAAACGTCTGCATGAAACCCATTACAATTCCATCTCTGTCCCGTTGCGCCTCTTGCGCCCTTGCGCTCTCTCCTCTTGCTGCGTGCCGTGCTCTTCCAGCTCGTTAGGAGCCCCTCTCCGTTCCGCGGGGCCGGGAGCACCGCTGTTGGAATGCCGGTGTCGGAGCGCCGCTACGCCGGCTCCTCCTCCAGCGCCTGCGTGATGGTGATCCCCGCCTCCCGATATGGAGCGAGCGCCTCCTTCGACACCCCGCGCTCGGTGAAGAGCCACGTCAGCTCGCCCAGCGGCGCGACCACGTACGGCGACACCGTGCCGAGCTTGTCCGCGGTCGCCAGCGCGACGACCTCCGCCGAGGCCTCGACCATCGCCCGCTTCACGTACGACTCGTCCAGATCCACCGTGGTGATGCCGAACGTCGGATCCAGCGTGCACACGCCGAGATAGCAGAGGTCCGCCCGGATCTGCCGCACCCCCGCGATGGTCACCGCGTCCGCCGCGGCCAGCGGATCCTTCCGCATGCGCCCGCCGAGCAGCACAACCTCGACGCGCGGGTGCTCGGACAGCGCGATCGCCACAGGAGGGCTGTTGGTCACGACCGTCGCCTCGAGATCGCGCGGCAGGTGGCGCGCCACAGCCACGTTCGTCGTGCCGCTGTCGATGAACACCACCTGACCCTTCTTGATCAACGTGGCCGCCGCCCGCGCGAGCTCGTCCTTCACGCGCGGCTGCTGCCGCTCGCGCGCAGGGAAGCTCGGGTTCACCCGGGCGAGCGGCAGGCCGCCGCCGTGCACCCGCTGCAGCAGCCCCTCGTTCGCCATCTCGCGCAGATCGCGCCGGATCGTGTCCTCCGAGACGCCGAACGCGCGGCTCAGCTCGGCCGCCACCACCTTCCCGTCGCGTTCCAGTACGGCGAGAATATGCCGCCGCCGTTCGGCGACCATGAGCCCGGAGTTGTCTGCGTTGTTTTGCACGTTGTTTCCTGTTTGTGCACGAACGTCCTTGCGAAGGCCGCATTCGGCTGCAAGATTCTTCCTTGATGTTCACGATAATGCACGAAGATTCTGGAACGCTTCCTGCTCACCCTGCCGTCTGCTGGACGGCCTTCCTCGATCGGCGCAGCGCCCGCGCCCCGTCCGGCCCGGCGCGGAGGGTGCCGTGATGCTCGCGCCCCCAGCATCCGCCGGCGACATCGCGCGCGCCCGGCGCGCCGTCTCCGTGATGTTCGTGGCGAACGGCATCGCCTTCGCCTCCTGGGCCGCGCGTGTCCCCGCGGTCCGCGAGCGGCTCGCGCTGCGCGACGGCGCGCTCGGCCTCGCCCTGCTGGGCGTCGCCGTCGGCGCGATGCTGGCCTTTCGCGCCGCCGGGCCGCTCATCGCCCGCTTCGGCAGCCGGCGCGTCACCCGCGTCTCGGCCGTGCTCCTCTGCGCGGCGCTGCCCCTGCCGGCGCTCGCGCCCTCCTTCGCCGCGCTCGTCGCCGCGCTCCTGCTGCTCGGCGCGAGCAACGGCCTCATGGACGTCGCCATGAACGCGCAGGCCGTCGAGGTCGAGCAACGCCACCGCAGGCCGATCCTCGCCTCGTTCCACGGCATGTTCAGCCTCGGCGGCCTCGTCGGCGCGTCCCTCGGCGCGCTCGCGGCCGACCGGGCGGTGTCGCCCGCGGCGCACCTCTTCGCGGTCGCCGCCGTCCTCGCCGCCGCCGTCACCGCCGCGGGCGCGGCGCTCTCGGCCGACGCGCGCCCCGAGGCCCCGGCCACGGCGGCCGCCGGCGCCCCCGCGGAGCGCCGCTCGACCCGGCTCCTCCTGCTCGGCCTCATCGCGTTCTGCTCCTCTATCGGCGAGGGCGCGATGGCCAACTGGTCGGCGGTCTACCTCCGCGACGAGCTCCACACCACCGCGGCCGTGGCCGCGACCGGCTACGCCGTGTTCTCGCTGGCGATGCTCCTCGGGCGCTTCTCCGGGGACGGGCTGACGCAGCGGTTCGGCGCCGCGCGGCTCGTGCGCGCGGCCGCGCTCCTCGTCGCGGCCGGGCTGGGCGCGGCGCTGCTCGTCAACGTCCCGATCGCCATGCTGCTGGGCTTCGCGTGCGTCGGCGCCGGCCTGTCCGTCGTGGTGCCGCTCGTCTTCCGCGCCGGGGCGAGCGCCCCCGGCGTCGCGCCGGGGAGGGCGCTCTCGACGCTCGCCACCATGTCCTACGGCGGCTTCCTCGTCGGGCCGCCGGCGATCGGCCTCGTCGCCGACCTCCTCACCCTGCGCGGCGGGCTCGTCCTCGTCGTGGCGCTGGTCCTCGTCATCGTCGTCCTCGCCCCGGCCGTGGCCCGCGGCTCCGCCGCCGGCGCGCCCGCCGCGTGCCCGCCCGGGGCGCGCCCGCAGGCGGTCGGGGCGCACTGACCGCCGGACCTCCGCGCAGCGGGCCGCTTCTCCGCGCAGCGGGCCGTTTCTCCGCGCAGCGGGCCGTTTCTCCGCGCAGCGGGCCGTTTCTCCGCGCAGCGGGCCGTTTCTCCGCGCAGCGGGCCGTTTCTCCGCGCAGCGGGCCGTTTCTCCGCGCAGCGGGCCGTTTCTCCGCGCAGCGGGCCGTTTCTCCGCGCAGCGGGCCGTTTCTCCGCGCAGCGGGCCGTTTCTCCGCGCAGCGGGCCGTTTCATCGAGCGCCGGCCCCGCGAGGCGACCTCGCGCCTCGCGGGCCGGCGGCCGCGCGCGTCAGGCGTTGATGTTCGCCTCCAGGAGCGTCGGGTAGACCTTCCAGCGCGCGGGGGGCTCCTTCTCCAGCCTGGACTGGAGCGCCAGGAGATCGGCTCGGAACTGCTGGAACACCTCCGCGCCGCGCTGATCGAGCGCGAGGTACGAGAAGTCCGTGAGGAGCTGCGTGCGGTGCACGTTCAGGTTGTAGTTGGCGTTGACGAGCCGCTGATAGACGTCCAGCGGCTCGCGCTGGCCGTTCCTGTAGATGCGCACCGGCTGGACGTGGGTCCACATCTGGTAGTCCCACAGCCCGGTGCCGACCGCCTCGTGCTCCACGGTCACGAGGTAGATGATGGCGCCGAACAGGCGCGCCGCGCCGTCGAGCGTGATCTCCTCCGGGAGCAGCTTGCGGACGCCGTTCGGGACCAGGCGATCCCACGCGTCGAGCCACGCCTGGAAGCCCACGTCCTCCTGGAGCTGTCGATCGGAGCCGTAGTAGACGTGCAGGTAGCGCTCCGCGTGCCTGCACATGACCTCGAAGTGCGCGAGGCGGTTCGCGAGCGTCGGCGTGTCGAACCCGGCGTCGAGGAGGCCCCGGCGCTCAGCCTCCCGCGCGGGATCGATGACGATCGCGTCGTAGTCGGCGTAGGCCTCCTCGTACAGCTGGCACATCCCCCGGTGGGTGAAGCTGAAGATGGTCTCGAAATCGCCGCCCTTCGCCATCTGACCCAGCGTGACGATGCGGTTGCTGAACTGCGTGTGGAAGACGTGCGGCCAGAGCAGGCGGCGGAGCGGGTGGTCCGGCGGGAGGTGGTTGCGGGTCGCCATCGCGAGCGGCCCGCCCGCGGCCAGGTGGATCCAGTTGAAATGCCGCACGAGCGACAGGTGCGTGGTCACCGCGCACAGCGCCATCTTCTGGGCGAGCTCCCACCGCTCGTCGCCCGGAACCGATACGCCGAGCTCGCACTCGATGCGCGTGGGGCGGAGCCGGCGGGCGCAGGCGTCGACGCCGAACAGGACGCGCACGCCCAGCGAGCGCAGCCCCGCGTGGTGCTCGTAGCGGGCCAGCTTGCGCAGATCCCACTGGAACCCGCCCTCGGGCGCTCGATCGAGGTAGAAGGCATAGGGGCCGGCGACGGCGATGTGCCCGAGATCGACCGGACGCCGGTACTCCTCCGGGAGCCGCGGGGCGGGGAAGAGCCGCCGGTGCGCGAGCGTGTACGCCTCATCGAGCGCCCGCTGCGGGTCGGCGTCGATCGGCGGCAATCCACGCTGCATGGGCGGAAAGAGACGGTACAGCATGACCTGGAGCCAGTAGAAGCCGTCGACGAGGGGGAGCGCCTCGTCGGCCGGGACGCGGTCGGCGACCAGGATGTTGGACACGGGGATGCCGGGGAACTGCTCGGCGAGGAACACCGGGTCGAGCCTCCGGTCGCGGCGCGGCACCGGCACGCCGACGGGCTTGTTATGACGGAACTTGAACGTCGCGAGGGCGTTCCAGAACCGCTTGCGAACCGCCCAGATCGATCGATCGAGGAGCCCGGCCCGAGGGGCGCGATCGCAGAAGGGGTCGTCGCCTGGGATCCAGGGTGAAGGCTGCATTGCTCTGCCTCTTGGGATCGGGTTGATGATGGCGCGGCGCCCCGGGCTCACGCGCGCCGCTTGGACGGGGGCTGTTCCTGGGAGGCGGCGCACCGCCCCGGGCGCCCGTCGAGCCGCGACCATGGAGCGAAGGCGTTCTTGACGCCGCGGAGGGCGGGCGTGAGCTCCGGATGATGGCGCAGCAGGACGCTCGACATGTCACTGTCGTTGAGCCAGGCCATCCCTTCGGGGGTGTAGATCCTGCTGTTGAAATCCGTGGTGAGGAACCGGTCGCTCTTGATGCGCCGGGACGCCATGAGGATGAAGATGCGGAACGCGGTGTCGCTGAACCCGAAGCCCGCCGGCAGATCCTCCGAGAGCATGCCCGTCATCAGATCGACCCGGCTCACGTCGCCGTAGACCTCGCGGAGCTCGCGGGCCCACTCCTTGTTGCTCGTCATGGCCTCGAAGGAGTCGACCGGACCGAGGTGCAGGAGCGCGCGGAACTCGTTGTACCGGGGGACGCCGCGCTCGCGGTCGCGCATGACGTCGATCGCCGCAAGATCGATGCGGGTGCCGTCGTCTCGCTCCAGGTTGCGGAGGAAGCTCGGGTAGTTGTGCAGGACCATGGCGCCGGGGTGGGCGATCCCGAAGGAATAGAGCAGGTCCGCGAGCGACAGCCCGCCCTTGACGGCGTCCCCCGTCCGGCGCCCCGAGACCTCGGGGATCGTCACGCTCCGCGCGAACGTGCCGTCGGCGACGCGCGCGAGCCGGATCTCCTCGGGCATGAGCGAGTGCATGCGATAGACGGCGACGAACTCCTCGGTCATCGCGTAGGGCGCCGCGTGGTGCTCCGGCTTGGAGCCGGGGATGCCGCTCAGCACCTCGCTGCCGCTGAGCCGCCCGACCACGCGCGTGATCCGCTCGGTCGCGAGCCCCCACCAGTTCGCGTTCATGGCGATCTGCAGCGCCGGGTGCCCGAGGATCGCCGTCGTCCACTCGACGGTGTGGATCTTCGCCAGCAGCGCCGTGTTGATCAGCCGCGCGGTGTGGAACAGGCGGTCTCCGTCCCAGTCCGGGTAGCTCTGGCGGAGCCGGTCCACGATGGCGTTGTGCTCCTTCACGAACAGCGTATGGATGAGGGTGAGCCCGACCCACCACGCGTTCGAGACGTCGGCCTGCGTCCTCGTGGCCGGCGAGATGAAGCCCACCTGCTGCCCGTCGAACCGCATCATCTTCAGCTTGCCTCTGCCCGACCCCTGCCGATCCTCGTCGCGCACGGACTCGAGCTCTTCCGGGCTGCTGCCGTAGATCAGCGAGCCGTCCCACCAGTGCGATGCGTAGTTGACGTACGTCGGGGGCCCGTCGCCGCCCCCAGGGACGCGCGTGGGGTCGGCCGGGGTGCGGCGGATCATCATCGGGTCCTCGGGCCAGTCGTCCCCGCGCTCCCTGTCGAGCGGCACCCGGAACTCGTTGCCCTCCACGGGCGAGCCGTGGTTGAACCAGTCGCGCGTCATGAACTGGATCCACGCCGCCGCGAGGAGGTTCAGCGACGTCGCCGGGACGAACTGCCGGCGGGCGAGCAGGCGAGTGCTGACGAGCCGCGGGCTCGGCTCCAGGAGGCGTGGCTCGGGCTCGGGCTCCGTGTTGCGCAGTGGTACGTTGCGTCCGAACCGCGTCTTGGCGCGGCCCATGTCCGGGTCGCCGAGATCGTTGAACGACCCGTCCGCGGTGCGCTGATACAGCACCTCGGGGCGGAAGCACGGCGGCGCGGTCGCCGCGCCGTTCGACGGGATCTCCCTCGTGTCGACGAGGTTCTTCTGTCTCAGGACATTGCGGAACGAGAGCAGGTTGAACACGCCGATCTGCGCAGGGAGCCTGTGCCATGGGACGACGAGGTTGATCGCGTCGAACGCGATCTCCAGGATACGCGCAGGGATTTTACGCATGGCCCATCCTTCGTGGAAGCCATCGAGGACGTCTCCACCGGAGCCCTCGGGCGGCTGATGGACCGCGGCATGCTCGACGGCGTTTCTTCTCCCCGAGCGGCCTCGGGTGTCAAAATCTATCATCGCCTGTCAGGCCGGCAATCGTGTTTGGCCTCCTCACCTGACGGGTGGAGAGGGCGGCTCTCATGCGTCTCGAACAAGCTTGCTCATGCGGGGGAGGGCGGTTCGTCGCGAGCAGGAGCGCGCCCGAGCCGTCGCGACCGGAGGCGCCGGTGCGCCGTCCGCGGCGAGGCGTCGATCCGCTCGGAGCTCGGCGGCGACGTCGGGGTGGTCGTCTCGGCGAGGTCGCGCCCGACGAAGCCCGCGCGCATGCGACCGGGGCGCACCGTCATGTTCCGGCCGCCCGGCGCCCTGGGCCGGCGCCAGGGGGCCGGCCGCAGCGGCCGCCGCTCAGCGTTTGCGCCACACCGTCGCCAGCCACGGCTGCTGCTCGCGCGGCCGGCCCGCGGGGCGGTAGTAATGCTCGATCTCCTCGAACCCGGCGGCGCTCACGTGCTCCCGCCACCGCTCGAGCGACCAATAGCAGCCGTAGCGGTCGCCCGACCACCCCTCGCGATCGTCGCCGCGCGGGTTCGAGCTGAAGAGCACGCCGCGCGGCCGGAGCGCGGCGTGGAGCTCGCGGAGCACGCGCGGCAGCTCGCGGCTCGGCACGTGGAACAGCGACGCGTTGGCGAAGATCCCGTCGAAGCGCTCGGCCCCGAGATCGAGGCGCAAGAAATCCTGGTGGAGCACCTCGCACCCCGCGTGCTGCCGCGCCATCTCGACGAAGCGCGCCGACCCGTCGAGCCCGACCGGGATGTGCCCCGCGGCGCGGAACGCCGCGAGGTCGCGCCCGGGGCCGCAGCCGAGATCGAGGATCGTGAACGGGCCCGCCCCCTCCAGCGCCGCGAGCAGCGCCGCGCGGTTCTGCGAGACGTCGTGATCCCGCGTGCCCTCCAAGAACGACAGGGCGTGATCGTCGTAGTGACCGAGGGTCCTCGCGGTGAGCCGGGAGAGGTCGTCGTCGCGCATGGCGGCAGTGTGCGCCGGGCGGGCCGCCCCGCAAAGGCGGTGGGCCACGTCAGGGGGCGTCGAGCCAGGCCTCGAGCGCCGCGGCGAACGCGGACGGAGCGTCGAGCATCAGCCAGTGGCTGGTCCCCGGCAGCACGACGGACGTCAGCGCGGGCCGCAGCACATGCAGGCTCAGCGGCCACGCGTTCGACGGGGCGAGGATGGCGTGGGCGCGGGCGCCCGGCGCCGCGAGGTAGCGGTCCAGCGCGCTCGCGGCCTCGAACTCGAGCAGGTGGCGGGACATGCCGAGCATCTGGTCGTGCGGCACGACGGCGGCGCGCGAGAGCACCGTCTCCCGCGTCGCGGGCGCGCCGCCCGCGAGCGCCTCGTTGAAGGTGGCCACCGCGGTGTCCCGCCAGCCGTCCGCCTCGAGCGCGGCGATGTAAGGCGCGAGATGCTGCGCCTTGCCGGCCGCCGGGACCTGCGAGAAGTCGCGGGGCGGGTCCGCGAGCACGAGGCGCGCGACCCGCTCCGGATGGGCGGCCGCGGCGGCGAGCGCCGCGAGCGCGCCGTAGCTGTGGCCGACGAGCGCCACGCGGGGGAGCGCCAGGGCGTCGAGGACCGCGAGCACGTCGGCCGCGCACGCGGAGGGAGCGTAGTCCGCGTCGGCGGGGGGCTCGGACGCGCCGTGCCCCCGGAGATCGACGGCCACGGCGCGGCGCCGGCCAGAGGCATGCGCGAGCGGCGCCTCCCAGAAGCCGGCGTGGGCGACCATCCCGTGCACGAGCACGACCGGCAGCGCCTCGAGCGCGGGATCCGCGCCCGCCGAATGGGCGCCCGCGGCGGGATGATCGACGACGTGGAGCGCGCCCGCAGGGCCCGCGATGGTCAGGGAACGCATGTGCGTCGGCTACCTCGGTGTGGTTGGCGGCGTGACGGAATCGCGCTGCGCTGCGAGGCGGAGCGTAGGCGAGGCGCGCACCCGAAGCAACGCCGCGCGCCGCCGCGTCTGCCGGCGAAGGCGCCGCGCGCGAGGAACATGGGGTCGTCGTCGCGCGCGATCTCGTCGACTCGTCCACCGCCGTCGGCGTGGATCGCGGCGTCGGAGAGGGCGCGGCCGCCTCGTCGTCGCGGCGCTCCGGATGCCTTCCGGTTGACGGCGCCGGAGGGCCCGTCGGATAAGCAGGGCCATGAAGAACGAAGCGGCATGGCGAGAGACGAAGTACGTCCGGCGGGGCGGCAGGCTGCGCGCGTCGACCGACCTGCGAGAAGTCATCATGGGCTCCCGCCTGACCGGTGACTGCATCGCGAGGCTCTACGACGAGTACCTTCCCCGGTACGCGCACGGGGCCGCGGCGGACCTCGGTTGCGGGACGGTGCCGCTGTACGGGGCCTACCGGAGCCATGTCTCGTCCGTGATCTGCGTGGACTGGAGCAATTCAGCGTTCGAGACGCCGCACCTCGACTTCGAGTGCGATCTGAACGGCGCGCTGCCGCTGGCGGATGCCTCCCTCGACACGCTGATCCTGTCCGACGTGCTCGAGCACATCGCGCGCCCGGAGTCGCTCTGGGCGGAGATGGCGCGGATCCTGCGCCCCGGCGGCGTCGCCTTCGTGAACACGCCGTTCTTCTACTGGGTGCACGGCGAGCCTTACGACTACTACCGGTACACCGAGTTCGCGCACCGTCGTTTGGCGGAGCAGGCCGGGTTCGAGGTGCTGGTCATGGAGCGGATCGGCGGGCTTTTGGAAGTGGCGTGCGACGTCTTCGCGAAGAGCGCCTCCGCCGTTCCCGTGGTGGGGAATCCGATCGCGGCCGTGGCGCAGGGCGTGGTCAGCGCGTGGTCCCGGTCGTCGCCCGGCCGGAAGGTCGCGCACTGGAGCGGCAGGAAATTCCCCTTGGGGTACTTCCTCGTCGCGCGCCGCCTCCCCGCGCCGCCGCAGTCCTAGCGACCCCGCGCCCTTCGGGGGAGGGGAGGCTACGCCTCGGCGCGGTGGAGCTCCTGCACGAGCGCGGCGAGCCCCGGCGGCGACGACGTGAAGTGGATGCGCACCACGTCCTCGGCGCGCGGGTCGAGCTCGATCACCTTCGCGTGCAGCTCGCCGCCGAGCTGCTCGGCGAGCGCGACGGACGGGTGGAGCTGGAGGTTCGTGAACGGCGCGGGCCGCGGGTGCAGCCGCAGCACGGCGCCGAAGGGGGAGAGCCCGAGGATGAAGGCGGACTGCGGCTCGCCCTCGACGCGCTTGCCGGCGAGGCGCGCGCACACGACCGGCAGCGGCGACGAGAGCGCGAGGATCTCGACGCGCCGCTCGGGCAGGTAGAGCCGCTCGGGGTTGTCGAGGCCGAGGAGCTCGTGGACCAGCACGCGGTGCGAGAACCCCTTGACGGCCAGCGCGTGGCTCTGGCCGAGCAGGAGGCCGGCGCCGGCGGACCGGCGCGTGGTGTCCGCGATGAGGATCTGGCGGCCCACCGTGCACGACTCGATGCGGGACGTCAGGTTCACCTGCGAGCCGACCACGCCGTATTTCGTGCGCGCCTCGGAGCCGATGTTGCCGACGACCACCGGGCCGGTGTTGAGCGCGATGCCCATCTGGAGCGTGGGCAGCCCCTCCGCGCTGTTCTTCTCGTTCACCGCGTCCATCGCGATCTGCATCTCGAGCGCGCACGCGACCGCCCGGCGGGTGTCGTCGCCCGTGGCGAACGGCGCGCCGAAGAGCGCGAGGATCGCGTCGCCGATGAACTCGATGATCGTGCCGCCGCGCGCGATGATGATGCGCGCCATCTCGCCGAGGTAGCCGTTCAGGAGGCGCATCACGACCTCCGGCGGCATGTTCTCGGTCATCGTGGTGAAGCTGCGCAGGTCGGTCATCATGATGGTGACCTCGCGCTCCTCGCCGCCGAGGAGCTGGGCCTCGGGCGAGGAGAGCAGGCGGTTCACCACGTCGTCGCTCAGGTAGCGGCCGAACGTCTTGCGGATGAACTCGCTCTTGACCGACAGCTCCGCGGCGAGCTGCGACAGCTGCTCGCGCGAGCGCTTCAGCGTGAGCTGCGTGTCGAGGCGCCCGAGCAGGATGTCGAAGTCGATGGGCTTCGTCACGTGGTCGTTGGCGCCGAGCTTGAGCGACTCGACGACGTCCTCGCTCGCGCCCCGCGTGGTCACCATGATCACGGGCAGCTCCGCCGCCGACCGGCTCTGGCGCAGGGCGGAGAGCACGCCGAGGCCGCTGATGCCGGGCATGTTCACGTCGAGCAGCACGGCGTCGAAGCGCTCGCGCGCGGCGAGCCCGAGCGCGCGCGGGCCGTCCTCGGCGGCGACGGCGCGGTAGCCGTTGTTCTGCAGCACGCGGCAGAGCACGTCGCGGTTGCCCCGGCTGTCGTCGACCACGAGGATCGCGCCGCGCCCGCCGCCCTCGATCTCGGCGTGGACCGCGGGCTCCTCGCGCGGGGAGGCGACGTTGACGTTCACGCTCGAGGGCGCGTCCTCGTCGCCGTTCTCCATCGCCTGCACGATGCCGAGCAGCTTTCGCGAGGCGAGCTCGATGTTGCGGATGTCCTCGATGTGCTGGGGCGCGACCTTGCCCTGGAGCGACGCGACGAGCAGCCGCGTGTAGCCGAGGATCTGGTTGATGGGCGTGTACGGGTCGTGCCCGCCGCCGTGCGGCTCGTGGAGCCGCTGCGGCTCGCGCGCCGCCGCCGGGCGGGCCGACGGCTGGGGCGAGGGCTGCTGGTGCGAGGGCGGCGCGGCGGGCGTGACGCGCCTGCCCGGCGACGAGGCCGGCGCGTGGCCGCGGCCCCCGTCCTCGTGGCGCGACATCTCCGGCACGCGCGAGCTCGGCGGCTCGGGCGGCTGGGTCGCGGGCATGGTGGGCGGCCCCTCCGGCGGGTCCCACCGATCGAACGGATCCTGCAAGGTGTGGCCGCTGCGCGCCGCGGCCGGGCCGAGCGGCCGATCGCGCCAGCGCGCGTCCGGCGAGGGGGGGCCGCCGTGCACCGCGCCCGTGGCGCTCGGCCGATCGCGCCGCACGCGCGCGTCGGTCGGGAAGTGGCTGCCGCGCGCCGGGGCGGCCGGGTGCTGCGGGGGCGGGAGGGTGCTGCCGCCGCGGTTCGACGCCGGCGCCGGCGGCAGGCAGCTGCTGTTGTTGCGCGCCGGGGGCGGCGCCGGCGGCACGTAGCTGCCGCTCGTGTTGCCGCGCGACGGGATCGTCTCCGGCGGGGTCCCTCGCGACGACACGGGGCTGACCGGTGCCTTTTTGTTCGCGTCCTTGTCGGAGGGGGATCGGGTCATGGCTACGGCGATTCTACGCCTGCGCGCGGCCGGGCAACGATGGATGACACCCGGGCTTCAATTTTTATCGCACCTCGACACCGTGATCCACGGCGGGTGGATTTCCTCCGCCGGCGCAACCCGCGCTCCGAGGGCGTCCGGGCTGTCCGGGTGAACTCGTTCAGTGAGCCGGCATCCCGAAACCGAGAGAGGTGTTGGCCTCCTCCTGGGTCAGCTGGCCTGTCGCAGCGCGTGATGACAGGCACGTCTCGGACGCCGAGCTCCCCATGGGAGTCGTCCGGTCCCCGCGACTCCTGCGCTGCATGACCGACATGAGCGCCGCCGGTCGCGCGGCCAGGAGGCGATTCGCCTCATGGTCTCTGCGCGATCCATCACGGCATCTCGAAGCCAAATGAAAGACTTTTTTTGAAGTCAAGCGCCTCCTCTCTTCCCGCGAGCCTCGCTGGCGGCTGCTGGGCGTCCGCGGGCGCGGGCCGCCGCCGAGGGCCGCCGCCGAGGGGCGCGGGCGGCGGGCGAGCGCTGCAGTGCCGAGCGCCGTCCCGGCGGGCTCATCGTGCACGGCGAGGTGAGCCGATGCGTGAAACCGCAGCGGATCGCGGCCATGGCCGCACGATAGCCATGTTTGTGCCCTGCTTCCCCACCTGATCATCGGGTGGCGCACACGCGCGCGGGCGGCGGAACGCGGCGCGCGAAATTTCTCCGATCGCGCCTGCTCCGTGTGGAGTAGCATCGCTCAACTCGTCGACGAAGGGGCAACATGCATAAGGCGCGCAAGAACCTCACCCATTTCACGATGGATGGCTTCCACGGCTTCCGGAGCCGTTTTGATGACGTGAAGCTGGCGCAGGAGCTTCTGGAGGAGGTGCCCGGCGTGCTCCGGCTCAAGCCGGTGATGCCTCCCTTCATCCTGCCGTACTACAACGGGGTCGTGGCCGAGGACTGCGGCATCAGCGCCTTCGTGCTGCTGCTCGGGGGCCACCTCACGATCCACACCTTCAGCTTCCGCGAGTGCTTCTTCGCGGATCTGGTGTACCCCGGGGCCTTCGATCCCCAGCGCGTCCAGATGATGCTCCAGACGACGCTGCCGTGCCGCAGCGTGTTCACGCAGACGGTCGATCGCGGCGAGGGCGGAGATCTCCAGGAGCGCCGGGGGCACGAGGTGGTGAGCCCCGAGGCCGACTTCGGGCCCCACCTCTTCCTGCAGTTCAGCCCGTACCGCGGGCCCACGTCGCTCGACGCGCTCTTCGACATCTTCGATCACCTGCCCGCGAAGATCGGGATGACGCCGATCATGCGGCCCTTCGTGGTGAAGACCGCCACGAAGGACGGGGTCCCGGTGATCAGCGCGATGGTGATGATCGCCGAGTCGCACATCACGCTGCACATCTTCCCCGACAGCGACGAGGCGTTCTTCGATCTGTTCAGCTGCAAGTTCTTCGACGTGGAGCCGGTCGTGCGGGTGCTGGCCGAGCAGCTCGGCGGCAACGTGACCGAGCAGGTGCTCGTCCCCCGCGGCCAGCGCTACCTGCAGCTCAGGACCGAGCGCCCGCACGTGATGAGCCACGTGAACCAGTGGCTCGCCGCCTCGCACCCCGGCGTCTACGCGCGGATGCCGGGCGACGGGGGGCCGCTCGGGCCGAAGCCCTCGAAGGGCTGAGCGGGGGACAGGCCGCCCGGGCGCGAGCGCGCGGCCAGGGCGCCGAGCGAAGAGGACGGCAAGAGAAGTAGCCGTCGAGACAGAAGCGGCCGCCAAGAGGAGAGAGGGATGGGCTTCATCCTCCCTCCTCTTGGCGTTTCGATTTTGTGGCTTTCCATCCATGCCTCTCGTCGGCTGGCCGCGGCCTACCACGGCGAGACGACCTCGCGGGACGAGGGCGAGGGCCGATTCGCTTGCTCCCCGTCGCCGTGTGCGATGACCGCGCCTCCGGGATCTCCCGACATCGCCCGCGCCGGAGCATGAATCCGACCGAAGGGGCGATATTGTGCTCCTGTGCGCCCATGCGCCGACATCGGCGCATGGCCGATGCGCGCCCACGTCGCTAACCCCACGTTACCGCCAGGGAATCCTCGACGATCCCGGCGATACGCCGGTGGTGACCACGAGGCGCGGCGCCGCGGGAGAGCACTTGTTTCTCTTGCAGAGCGTATGAAGGCGTCGTAGTGATCTAGGTACGCGAGTTTTGGGCTAGAGCTGACATGAACCACCAGCTCGGGCCTCTTCGAGTAAGGAGTAGCAGAGGTATGCCCCTGCACACCGGACAGATGGTGACCCCTGCGCTGCGGCTCGTACGCATCCTCCGGCGGGGCGGGATGGGGAGCATCTGGGTCGCCGAGCGCCTCCCGCTGAAGTCGCAGGTGGCCGTGAAGTTCATGTCGCCCGAGTTCGCGGACGACCCGGGCTACGTGGAGCGGTTCCGGCGAGAGGCGGTCGCGGCGGCGCAGATCACGAGCCCGCACGTCGCTCAGGTCCTCGATCACGGGCTCACGGCGGAGGGCATGCCGTACATCGCGATGGAGCTGCTCCGCGGCGAGGATCTCCGGGCCCGCATCCGCCGCCTCGGCCGGCTGCCGCTCGGCGAGGTGGCGCGCATCGTGACGCAGGCGGCGAAGGCGCTGGGGCAGGCGCACCGGCTCGGCATCATCCACCGCGACATCAAGCCGGACAACCTGTTCCTGACCGAGGTGGACGGGGAGACCTTCGTCAAGGTGCTCGATTTCGGTATCGCCCGGCGGGCCCGGGACATGCGCGTCACCTCGACCGGGAACGTCGTGGGGACGCCGCTCTACATGAGCCCCGAGCAGCTCATCAGCTCGAAGGACCTCGACTTCCGCGCGGATCTCTGGTCGCTCGGCGTCGTGGCCTACCACGCGATCACCGGGCAGGCCCCGTTCTTCGGGGATTCGCTCGCGGCGCTGACGCTGCTCGTGCACACCGCCAAGTTCAAGCCGCCGAGCGCGCTCCGGCCCGAGGTGCCCCCCGCCCTCGACGACTGGATGCGCAGGGCCCTGCAGCTCGACCCGACCGCGCGCTTCGGGTCCGCCAAGGAGATGGCCGACGCGCTGGAGCGGGCGCTCTCGCCGCGCAGGCGCGGCGCCGAGGCGTGGGCGACGACCGGCGACACGGGCGCCGAGAGCCCGATCACGATGCGCGTTCCGAGCGCGCCGGAGACCGCGGTCACCCGGCGCCACGCCGCGCCGGCGCCTTCGGCGTTCGCGCTGGCGGAGACGGATCCCTGCGAGGCCGACGTCCCCGATCGCACGACGACGGTCATGATGACGACCGCGAGCCGCAAGAAGCTCAGGTCGCCGTCGGTGCGGCTCGCCACGGCCGTCGCCCTCGGCGTGATGCTCGCCGGCGCCGGCGTGCTCCTCGGCGCCCGCTACGGCGCGCCCGTGGCCGACGGCGCCGCGCTCGCCGCCGTCGCCCCCCGCAGCGCTGCGATGACCGGCCCGGCCGAGGCGACGCTCCTCGCCAGCGTCGTGGAGACGCAGCGGCAGCTGCGCGCTCCGGAGATCCCGGAGCCCGGCCCGGCCAGCGCCGCGGCGACCCAGGCCGACGCCGCGCCGGCGAGCGAGGCGACCCGACCGGCCGCGAAGAAGCCCACCGCGCGCCCCGCGCGGACCCCGGGGCGGGCCAAGCCTGCCCCGTCGACGGTGCGGGTCAACCGGCGCATCAAGCCCTTCCCCCGCAACGACATCGCCATGCACCGGTAGAACGCCGACGTCAGCGCGCGCGCAGCGCGTCCGCGGTCGCCTGGTCCGCAGGGAAGAACGACTCGACCGCGAGCTCGGACAGGGTGACGTCGACCGGCGTGCCGAAGACCATCGTCGTGCTGAGGAAGCTCAGGACCCCGTGCTCCGTCCGGAGCCTGAGCGGGATCGCGATGGCCACCGGGCTCGGCTCGCGGCCGGGCTCCGGGCGCCGCGAGCCCTCGGGCGGCGGCGGATAGCGGCTGAGATCCTCGAGGAGCTTCACCAGCACGGGGTCGGCGCTCACCTCGATCTGGCGGCGCAGGCGGGCGAGGAGGTGCGCGCGCCACTCGGCGGCGTTCTCGATGCGCGGCGCGAGGCCCTGGGGGTGCAAGCTCAGGTGCAGCACGTTGATCGGGGGCCGGAGCAGGGAAGGGTCGGCGCCGGCGAGGAGCGGGCCGAGCGCCCCGTTCGCGGCGACGAGGGTCCAGTGCCGATCGATGGCGACCGCCGGATACGGCTCGTGGCCCGCGAGCACGAGATCGACCGCCTTGCGCGCCGCCGCGAGCGCGGGATCGTCGAGGCTGCGCTCGGGATAGAGCGGCGCGAAGCCCGCGGCCACGAGGAGCTGGTTGCGGTCGCGCAGGGGCACGTCGAGGCGCTCCGCCAGGTGGAGCACCATCTCGCGGCTCGGCTGCGCGCGGCCGGTCTCGAGGAAGCTCAGGTGTCGCGTCGAGATGTCGGCCTGACAGGCGAGATCCAGCTGGCTCATGCGGCGGCGCTGGCGCCACTCGCGCAAGAGACCCCCGACCGGCGGATGGGCGCTCATCATCGAGGGCGACCCTAGCACGCCGGAAAATGACGCCCATTACCTGGGAGGTAATCGATCTCGACCCCGGCGCCGCGCATCGTAGGCCGTGTCGGAGCACGACCCTCAGCGAAAGGAACTCGCCATGTCGTTCATGACCTCTCCTCATTTCCTGCGCCGCGCCCTCCTCGCCGATGCCATCGTCAGCGGCGCCACTGGCCTGCTCATGGTCGCGGCCGCGGCGCCGCTCGCCGGCCTCACCGGCCTCCCCGAGGCGCTGTTCCGCTGGGCCGGAGCGAGCCTCTTGCCGTTCGCGGCCCTCGTGGCCTGGCTCGGCACGCGGGAGAAGCCGGCGCGCGGGGCGGTCCTCGCCGTGGTCGTCACGAACGCGCTCTGGGTCGTCGACAGCGTGCTCCTCCTCGCGCTCGGATGGTTCGAGCCGACGGCGCTCGGCTATGCGTTCGTCGCGGCGCAGGCGCTCGCCGTGGCGCTCTTCGCCGAGGCGCAGGCGCTCGGGCTGCGCCGCGCGCGAGCGGCGGCCTGAGCGGCAGGGCGCGCTACTTGCCCTTCTCGGCCGCGATGGCGGCCTGCACGGCGGGGCGGGCGCCGACGCGGTCCTTGTACTGGCCGAGGACGGGCCAGCCGCCGAGATCGACGCCCGCGAACCGCGTCCAGGTGAGCACGGTGAAGAGGTAGCCGTCCGCCACCGTGAACTGCTCGCCGAGGAGGTACGTGGCGCCGTCGAGCCGCTGCGCCACGTACCCGAAGCGCTGGCCCAAGGTTGCCCGCGCCGCGCTCTTCTGCTCGTCGGGCGCCCGCGGCTTGAAGAGGGGCGCGAACTGCTTGTGCAGCTCGGTGCCGATGAAGTTGAGCCACTCCTGGAGCCGGTAGCGACCGAGGGTGCCCGCAGGCGGCGCGAGCCCGGACTCGGGCCTTCGATCGGCGATGTACTGGACGATCGCCGGCCCCTCGGTGAGCACCTCGCCGCCCTCGATCTCGAGCGCGGGGACGTAGCCCTTGGGGTTGATCAGGGTGAAGTCGGCGCCGGATCTCGTCTTCTTCGTGCCGAGGTGGACGCGCTCGAGGTCGAACTCCAGGCCAGCCTCGCGCAGCGCGATGTGGGGAGACAGCGAACACGTGCCGGGGCTGAAATAGAGCTTCATCGTGGCCTCCGTGACGAGGGAGGGGCGTCAGCGCGGCGGCTCCGCGCCGCGGGGCGGGGCAGGGTCGATCAGCGGATCGGCGTAGACGCCAGGGGTGGAGTCGGGGATGAGCGTCGCGCCGACCGTGCGCGCGTAGAACTCGACGGGCCCGACGCCGCCGATGATGCCGTACGCATAGCCCATCTGCGCGAGGCCGTGCAGCGAGGCGAGGAGCAGCGCCTTGCCGACCCCCTGGCCGCGCTCGCTGTCGGCGACGCCGGTCGGGCCGAAGAAACCGCGGCGGGTGCACTCGTAGGCGGAGAAGCCGATCACCTCGCCGCCGCGGATGGCGAGATAGACGCTGACGGGCTTGTTCGCGTAACCGACGCTGATCTCATCGGCCCAGTACGTCGTGAAGTGCTGCTCGACGAACCGCCGGACGCGCGTGACCTCGTAAGGCGCCGCGCGCCGGACGACCACGGAGGCTTGGCGCATCGCCTCGAGCGACGGTTCGAGCGGCGGCAGCTTGAGCAGATTGACGAGCATGTCGGACATGGGTCCTCCCGAGCGACGAGATGACGAGCGCGGAGAGCGGCCCGGAAAGCGGGCCCGCTCCGGCCGGCGTTCTACCAGGACCGGGGCGAGCGGGCGAGGCGACGGCGCGCGGGCCGCGCTGCAGCGGGGCGCGCGGGCCGCGCTGGCTACTTCAAGGTGTCGGGATCGACGCCGAGCTCCCTGAGCTTCTCCGCCAGACGCGCCGCCCGCTGCTCGGCGGACTTGGCGCGCTCAGCGAGCTCTTTGCCCGCCGGCACGAGCTCGCCCTCGCGGGTGAAGAAGCGGAGCTGCCCCTGCTCGACGCCCAGGAACAGATCGAGCTGCGCGCTCCAGAGCCGGCCCGCGGCGTCGGGAGAGAGCGGCTCGTACTGCCCGTCGACGAGGTGGAAGCCCGAGAGCTCGAGCGTCTCCGGGTGGAACCAGAAGTAGTCCGGCGTACGGAAGACGTCCTGGTACGTCTGCTTCTTGAGGCCGCGATCGATGCTCTCGGTGCTGTCCGAGAGCACCTCCACGATCACGTTCGGATACCGGCCGTCCTCCTCCCAGACGACCCAGCTCTTGCGCGGCCTCCGCTCGGTGCCGAGCACGACGAAGAAATCGGGACCCCGGAAGTGCTCGGACTTGAGCTGGCGAGGGCTGAAGTAGATCGTCAGGTTGCCGGCCGCGAAAAAATCCGTCCGCTCCTTCCAGAAGAGCTCCAGGCTCTCGAGCAGGAGGAGCATCTGGATGAGGTGCACATAGCTCTCCATGGGCGGCTCGTTGCTGTCCAGATCGGCCGGAGGAGCGACGACGTCCGGGTCGACGATCTCCGCCGGCATCGAGAAGGCCAGGGACGTCATGCCTCCAGCCTGCCGGAGGATCCACACCGCAGCAAGGTCCGCGGCGCATCTTCCCGAGCCCCATCGGGCTTACGGATCGAGGCATCGTTCATTTCGAGATCGGCACGCGGCCGCGTCCCGCGGGGCGTCCGCCCTGCCGGGCGCGCGTGCAGCGCTCGTCGCCGCCGCGCGCCGGCAGCGCCGCTCAGCGCGGCGGCGCGTCCGGCGCCGGAGGCCACGACCTCGCCTGCCCGGTCACGAGCAGCCGCGCTTCGGGCGCCCTCCAGTCGCGCGCGCCCGTGAACCGGAGCGCCAGCGTGCCGTCCGGGCGCACGAGGAACGTGTCGGGCAGCGTCGAGACCCCGAGCCGCCGCCCGAGGGCGGGCGAGCCGGCCCGCACGACCTCGGGCGGCACCTCGCCGTCGAAGAACGCGCGCACGACCTCCCAGCTCTCGTCGACGCTCACGGCCACGAGCTCGACGCCGCCGTCCCGCTGGAGCTCCCGGCCGAGATCGAGCAGGGCAGGGAGCTCGGCGCGGCACGGCGCGCACCACGTCGCCCAGAGGTGGAGCAGCACGGCCCGGCCGCGCAGCGCGCTCAGGCGAAGCTCGCTCCCGTCCGGCCGCGCGAGGACCTCGTCCGGCGCCAGCTCGGCCCCGGAGAGCGGCTCGTGCGCGAAGGGGCGCCCCGGCCGCCCCGCGCCGCGGCGGTGCTCCACCGCCCAGTAAAGGCCCACCGCGAGCGCCTGGAGGAGCATCAGGACGCCGGCGGCGCGGGAGGCAGCGCGGAGGTGCGGGTGCGCGCCCATGGGCCTACTCCGCGGCCGGCGGCGAGGCCGCCGCGGCGCGCGGCGGGGGGCCGGCGGCGCCCGGCGCGGCGTCAGGGCCCGGGGCGGCCGCCGCCCGCTCGCGCGCCGTGCCCACGACGCTGTAGAGCACCGGAAGGACGAGCAGCGTGAGCAGCGTGGAGGAGATCACGCCGCCGATCACGACCGTCGCCAGAGGGCGCTGGACCTCGGCGCCGACGCCCGTGTTCAGCGCCATCGGCACGAAGCCGAGCGACGCGACGAGCGCCGTCATCAGGACCGGACGGAGGCGCCGCTCGGCCGCGAGCTCGATGGCCGCCCGCACCGGCATCCCGGCCGCGGTGAGCTGCCGGATGGTGGAGACGAGCACCATGTCGCCGAGCACCGCGACGCCCGACAGCGCCACGAACCCGACGCCCGCGGAGATGCTGAAGGGCAGGTCGCCGAGCCAGAGGGCGACGACGCCGCCGATCGCGGCGAACGGGACGCCCGTGAAGACGCGGATCGCGTCGAGGAGCCGCCCGTACGTGACGTAGAGCAGCAGCAGGATCAGCCCCAGCGCCGCCGGCACCACGACGAGCAACCGCGCCTGCGCCCGCTCCAGGTGCTCGAACTGCCCGCCGAAGCGGACGTAGTAGCCGGGCGGCAGCTCGACCTCCCGATCGAGCCGCGCGCGCGCCTCCTCCACATAGGTGCCCACGTCGCGGCCCCGGACGTTCGCCTGCACGACGATCCGGCGCTTCGCCCACTCGCGGTTGATCGCGGTCGGCCCCTCGGTCGTGCGGATCTTCGCGAGCCGCGCGAGCGGGATGCGCTCGCCGCCGGCCGCGGTGACCAGGATGCGGCCGATCGAGGCGGGGTCCTCCCGGCAGCGATCGTCGATGCGCAGCGTCACGGGGAAGCGGCGCTCGCCCTCCTGGAGCTGCCCCACCTCGCGCGCGCCGAGCGCCTCGACGACATCCAGCACGTCGGCGGCCGCGATGCCGTGCCGGGCGATGGCGGCGCGGTCTACCTCGATCTCGAGCA
This sequence comes from Sorangium cellulosum So0157-2, assembly GCF_000418325.1. Taxonomy (GTDB): domain Bacteria; phylum Myxococcota_A; class Polyangia; order Polyangiales; family Polyangiaceae; genus Sorangium; species Sorangium cellulosum_D. Next base: position 6,774,059 of record NC_021658.1, on the reverse strand, counting down.
CGGGCTGCCCTGTGACCTGCTCGGTCACCACGTCCGCGGCGCCGGGGATGTTCTTGAGGACGGCCTCGATCTCGCGCGCCTTCTGCTTCAGCGTGTCGAAGTCGTCGCCGAACAGCTTCACCCCCAGATCGGCCCGGATCCCGGCGACCATCTCGTTGACCCGCATCTCGATCGGCTGCGTGTAGATGACGCGCATGCCCGGCATCCCCGCGAGCTCCGACTCCATCGCCTGGACGAGCTCGTCCTGCGTCGCGGCGCGCTTCCATGCCTCGCGCGGCCTCAGCGTGATGAACATGTCGGACAGCTCGAGCCCCATCGGGTCCGTCGCCACCTCGGCGGTGCCCGTGCGGGTCCAGACGCGCTCGATCTCGTCCGGGAACCTCTCGAGCAGGACCCGCTCGAGCCGGGTGCCGTAGCGGATCGACTCGGCCGCCGAGACCCCCGAGAGCCGCACGGTGTTGGCGACGATGGTGCCCTCGCGGAGCCGCGGCACGAACTCGGCGCCGAGCCGCGTCGCGAGGAAGGCCGCGTTGCCGAGGAGCAGCGCGGCGCCCGCGAGCACCGCCCAGCGTCCCCTTAGCGCGAGCTGCAGCGCCGGCCGGTAGGCCCGCTTGAGGAGGCGCACGAGCGCGTTCTCGCGCTCCTTCATGCGGCGCGGCAGGAGCAGGCTCGCGAGCACCGGCATGAGCGTGAGCGACAGGATCATCGAGCCGACGAGCGCGAAGATGACGGTGAGCGCCATCGGCCGGAACAGCTTCCCCTCCGCCCCCTCGAGGGCGAGGATCGGCAGGTAGACGATCATGATGATGAGCTCGCCGAACATCGTCGGCTTGCGCACCTCGATCGACGCGTCGCGCACGACGTCCGTCGCGCTCCGGTCGCCCGCGTCCTCCGAGAGCCGCCGGACCGAGTTCTCGACCATGATCACCGAGCTGTCGACGACGAGGCCGAAGTCGATCGCGCCGAGGCTCATCAGGCTCCCCGCCACGCCCGCGCGCAGCATCAGATCGAAGGCGAAGAGCATCGACAGGGGGATCGCCGAGGCCACGATGAGCCCCGCGCGGAGGTTGCCGAGGAAGGCGAAGAGCACCGCGACGACGAGGAGCGCGCCCTCGATCAGGTTCTTCTTGACCGTGCCGAGCACCTTGTCGATGAGCTCGGTGCGGTCGTACACGACGGCGACGTCGACGCCGTCCGGCAGGCTCTTCTCGACCTCCGAGAGGCGCGCCTTGAGCCGCGTCGTGACGTCGTGGCTGTTCTCGCCCATCAGCATGAAGCCGAGGCCGAGCACGACCTCGCCCTGGCCGTCCGCGGTGACCGCGCCCCGCCGGATCTCGCGCCCCTCGACGACCCGCGCCACGTCGCGGACCCGGATGGGGGCCCCGCCCTTGGCGGCGACCACGATGTCCTCGATGTCGCTCACGCGCGTGGCGATGCCGATGCCCTGGATGAGGCTGGACTCGCCGGCCTGGTCCAGGGTGCCCCCACCCACGTTGGCGTTGTTGCGCTCCAGCGCCTGGGAGAGGTCGTGGAGCGAGAGCCCCCGCGCCGTGAGCTCCGCCGGGTCGACGAGGACCTGGATCTGCCGCTCGTCGCCGCCCCAGGCGTTGACCTCGGCGACGCCGCGCACCGAGCGGAGCTGCGGCGCGATGACCCAGTCGTGGACCGTGCGCAGCTCGCTCAGCGACTTGCCCTTGCCCGTGACCACGTAGTGGAACACCTCGCCGAGCCCCGTGGCGACCGGGCCGAGCTCCGGGCGCTCGATGCCCGGCGGCAGCGTCACGGTCTGGAGCCGCTCCATGACGACCTGACGGGCCAGGTAGATGTCCGTCTCGTCCTCGAACCGGGCCGTGACCTGCGAGAGGCCGAAGCGGGAGAGCGAGCGGACCTCCTCGAGCCTGGGCAGCCCCGAGATCGCCTGCTCGACGGGCGCCGTGATCTGGCGCTCGATCTCGACGGGCGAGAGGGCAGGGGCGACGGTGTTGATCTGCACCTGCACCGGCGTCGTGTCCGGGAAGGCGTCGATCGGCAGGCGGCGGAACGCGAGGATGCCCGCCAGAGAGAGGCCGATCGCGGCCAGGATCACGAGCAGCCGGTGCCGGAGCGACCAGGCGATGACGGCGTTCAGCATGGCCGCGCCTCAGTCCTCGCCGCAGCAGCCGGCGCCGATGCTCTCCTTGAGGGTCTCGGTCTTGAGCAGGAAGCTCCCCTCGGTCGCGACCTCCTCGCCCGGGCGCACGCCCTTCGTCACCTCGACGAGATCGCCTTCGGTCGCCCCGATCTCGACCCGCCGCGCCTCGAACTGGTCCTCCGCGAGCCGGACGAACACGAGCTTCACCGTCCTCGCGCGCTGCACCGCGGCGCGGGGCACCATGACCGCGGCGCGCGCCGGGGCGAGGATGCGCGCCCGGCCGAACATGTTGGCCCGCAGCGCGCCGCCCGGGTTCGCGAGCGGGACGCGCGCCTTGGCCGTGCGCGTCGCCGGATCGATGGCCGGCGCCACGTACGTGATCTCCCCCTCGAGCTCGCGCCCCTCGAGGCCGTCGACCTCGACGACCACCGGCTGCTTCAGCGAGACGGCCGGGAGGTCGGTCTCCGGCACGTCGAGCTCGGCCCACATGCTCGAGACGTCGACCACCTCGAACAGGGTCTCCTCGACGCCGACGAGCCGGCCCACGGTCGCCTTGCGCTGGGTCACGACGCCGGCGAGCGGGGTCGTGAGCGTGTAGCCCCCGGTCCCGCCCGCGCTCGCGCCCACGACGGCCAGGGAGGCCGCGAGCGAGGCGCGCTCGGCGCGGGCGGCGTCGAGCTCCTGCTGCGCGGCGAGGACACTCTTGCGCGCGGCGAGCCCTTCCTTCTCGAGCTGCTCCTCGCGCTTCAGGTTCTCCTCGGCGACCTTGAGGCGCGCCACCGCGCCGGCCAGCCGCGATCGATCCGCCCCCACGTCGGCGCTGTCGATGACGGCGAGCGGCGCGCCCTGCTTGACCTCCGACCCCACGTCCACGAAGAGCTTCTGGACGACGCCCGGCGCGCGCGCGTTGAGCTCGGCGACCTTGAGCGCGTCGTAGACGATCCGGGCGGTGACGGGGATCCCTCCGCCGCCCTGCCGCTCGACGGCCTTCGCCGTGAGGATGCCGGCGAGCCGGGCCGTGTCCTTCGTCTTGAATTTGACCTTGGTCCCGTCCGCCGGCGCGCCGTCGCTCGCCACGTCGGCCGCCGGCTTGCCGCCGCGCTCGGGGTGGCAGACGGGGCAGATGGACTCCGGGAGCTCGTGCTCTTTGCACCAGTCCCCCTTCGCCTGGAAGACGGGGGCGAGCTTCGGATTGCACTTCGTGCAGAGCGCCGCGAGCACGCCGTGCTCCTTGCACAGCGCGCCCTCGGCGACACGCCCCGCCGCGGGCTTCGCGCCGGCCTTCTCCTGCTCCTCGGCCGGAGCGGCGTTGCCGGCCTCCCCGCGCCCGCACGCCGCCCCGCACGAGAGGAGCGCGGCGAGGATCGGGATCAGGGCGGCGTGGGCGTGGGTGCGGCCGGCCATGTCAGCTCTCTTTCGGCGGTCTCACGATCTTGAGGCCGGGGTTGCACTTCAGGCACTGCGACTCGGGCAGGCCGTGCTCGGCGCACCAGTCGCCGGTGGCCTTGAAGGCCGGGATCAGCTCCGGGTTGCAGCGGCTACACTGCGACTCTGGCACGCCGTGCTCTCCGCACCAGTCCTCGTGGGAGCCGGGCTTCACGTCCTTCGGCGCGTGCGCCGCGTTCGCGTGCGCCTGCGCGGCCCCGGCCGCCTGCTCGGTCGCGCCCTTTCCGGCGCCCGGCGCCTCCTTGGAGCACGCGGCGCCGCCGAGGGCGAGGGCGCCGATCACGAGCGAGATGAGATGGATCTTCATGCGTTTCTCCGCCTGATCTTCGTACTGCCGCCGAGCCGGCGCCGCCGCTCCCGCGCGTCGCTGGGCCGACCCGGCCCCGCGTACGCGCGCTCTGCCGCCGGGGAGCGAGGCAGCTGCCGGGGGCGCCGGAGCACGTGCCGGCGGAGCGTACCATGGGTCGTCGAGAGCGCGGAGAGCGCGAGCGCGGCCGTCCCGAGCCCCGTCCTTCCTGGTAGGTTCTGCGCATGCGCGCTGCGCTCCTGTTCCTCGCCGCGGGCCTCCTGGAGATCGGGGGCGGGTACCTCGTGTGGCTCTGGCTGCGCGATCAGCGCGGCGCGCTCCTCGGCCTCGCCGGGTTCGCCGCGCTCGCGGCCTACGGCGTCATTCCCACGCTGCAGGCGGCCGAGCACCCGTTCGGCCGCGTCTATGCCGCGTATGGCGCCGTGTTCATCGCGCTCTCCATGCTGTGGGGCTGGGGCGTCGATCGAAAGCTCCCCGATCGACGGGACTGGATCGGGGCGGCGATTTGCCTCGTCGGCGCGGCGATCATGCTGTGGCCGCGGGCGCCGCGACGTTAGCGCGACCTCGCTCGGATCCCGCTGCTGGGTCCGACTGGGAGAATTTGAACACAGAGGCACAGAGGGCACAGAGGCGAGAAGAGAGAGATTCATTCCTGTGACTCTGCGACTCCGTGGCTATTTCTATCGATGATATCGGGGACGAGCCTGGGCGACCCGGTGCTGGCGAGTCGCTCCTCGACTCCCCACCTCGAACCATCCTTCGCAAGGTCCCCTGCGCCCGGGCCTAGTGACGGTGGGCGGGTGGATAGGCGCGACGAGAATCATGGACGCCGTCGCTGCGCGCCAGCAGCGCTCCGAGCTGCCGGCGCGGCGCTCGGCGGCCTCTGGCGCAGGGGCCTGGATCTATCCGTCGAGGGCGCCAAGGGCGCGAGAGCGCCAGCGAATCCCGAAATTTCTTATCTCGCGGTGCTCTGCGCGCCCTGGCGCCGCCGCGTAAAATTTCTTTTCCTGACGTCCTGATCGCCTCGGTTGGCGCGTATCTGCGCCGTCCAGTCACCGCGTCCGGGGACCGGTCAGCCTGGATTTCTGCAGCCGCTGGGGCACGTGATGACCTGGTCGCCGGCGGATCCATTTTGCCGAGTTAACGTTCTCATTTCGAACGAGGCTCAAGCAGTTCAATCTCACGGGCGGTAGAGCCCGTCTGAGCTCCGGTCGATGTCGGATATTGCGCTACCCAACATCACCTAAAAAACGCGGTTGTTGTGACTTCGGAATAGTCACGTCGGCTCGCAAAACACCGCGAAATGCAGGTTCGTCTTGACGGGCTAGCCAACATGAAACAATAACTATACTCGTCGCAGTGCCTGACCGAACACGGACCGAGCTCACTCGCTCCGTGGACCTCGAGAGCGAGATTCCCCGGAGGGCAACCGCGGCAGTACCTCGGCAGCCTTCACCGCGCGGCGAGCGCATCCGATCAACGAAGGGCAGCGTCGAGCTGTAGAGAGATCGGCTTTTTACCTGGTTAACATAATTAGGAGAATCACATGAGATTCGCATCCAGGCAACTCTTGCTTGCCGCCGCGACGGGCCTTCTCGCCGTGTCCTGCGTCGGCCTGGCGGAGGACTACGAGGACGAGGAAGGCGGCGTGCTCGACGAGGGCCTCACGATCGACCCGAGCGCGGTCTACACGATGGTCGGCGTGCAGAGCAACAAGTGCGTGGAGATCCGCGGCGGGAGCACGGCGAGCTCGGCGGCCGCGCAGATCGCCTCCTGCCGCGACGGCGACACGAGCCAGCAGTTCCGGGTGGAGTCTGCGGGGAGCAACTACTACCGGCTGCGCAACGTGAAGAGCGGGCTCTGCCTCGGGGTCAACGGCTCGTCGACGTCGAACGGCGCCACCATCGTCCAGTCCAGCTGCGGCAACGCCACGAGCCAGCAGTTTTCTATCGCGGACGTCTCCTCGACCGCCCAGCGGCTCACGAACCGCGCCAGCAACAAGGTGCTCGACGTCATGGGGCGGTCGACGGCGGACGGCGCCAGCCTCCACCAGTGGAACTGGGCCAACGGAGACAACCAGAAGTTCTCGCTCAAGGCGGTGGGGGGCTCGTCGAGCTCGTCGAGCTCGTCGACGACGACGACCTCGACGACGACGACCTCGAGCTCCTCGACCACCGGGACCGGCGGCGCGGGAGGCACGGGCGGCGCCGGGGGCGCTGGCGGCGCGGGGGGTGCCGGGGGGACCGGCGGCGGCACCGGCGGATCGGGCGACGTCGGCGTTGCGCCGGCGTCCGGCTGCGGGCTCGGCTACAGCCAGCTCCCGAACGGCAAGGGCGGTCTCAACGTCGAGCCCGTCTGCATCCCGAAGGAGATGAACTTCAACATGGCCGCGTCGCTGGAAGCCTTCAAGACGACGGTCTATCCGCTGCTGCAGGCGAACTGCTCGGGCTGCCACAGCTCGACGGGCAAGGCCCAGGCGCCCCTCCACTCCGACGTCGATCCGGCGCTGGCCCACGAGTACGCGCTCACGCGCGTGAACTTCAAGAAGCCGGCGGACTCGAAGCTCGTCGTCCGGATGGGCATCGACCGGCACAACTGCTTCGGCTCGAGCTGCAGGGACGCGAACACGCAGATGCTCTCCGCCGTCACGGCGTGGGCCAACGCCGTCTCGTCGAGCCTGCCGACGACCCCGCGCCCCGTCGCGGCCGGCGAGCAGGTCACCGAGGCCCAGGTCAAGTCGTGGATCGCGACGGACAAGGCCACCATCCCCGCGGCGGACGCGGAGTTCATCAAGTACGCCTCGCTGCACGAGATCCACAACAAGGGCGCCACGGCGGAGGAGATGAACGTGGCCCGCGTCGGCCTGTCGAAGGCGCTGAACTCGACGGCGCGCTGGGCTCCGAGGATCGTGAACCCGGTCGACATCAACGGGAAGGGCATCGTCTACCGCTTCGACACCCGCAGCTACTGGGGCTACAACAAGGGCGTCACGAAGCTCCACTTCGGCGGGTCGGACGACGACGTCTTCTTCGGCAGGACCAGCGTCAACTACCTGGGCGAGCCGGTCGGCTCCGACGTCACCTTCCGGGAGAAGTACCGGTACACGGCGGACGTCCAGGTGGATCCGAGCTTCGCGCGGCTGGTCTGGGGGCGCGTCCTCGCCGGCAACGTCGAGGGCGCCACGGACGGCGGCGTGCTGCCGCCCTACGTCGACGGCTTCAAGACGGATTACATCGAGGCGAGCCAGCTCGTCTATACGCTGACCCGTCCGGACGTCTACAACGCGATCATGGCGATCCCCTGGTACGCCCAGGACCTCGAGAGCGAGCTCGGCGTCATCAAGGACCAGGGGATGAAGTCGTACGAGTACATGCTCACCAAGCAGGCCATCACGGTCGACTCCCGCATGTACTGGCGCGCCAAGACGCGGCGCGGCGGGTATTACTGGAAGACGTTCGACGTCTTCACGGGGCAGCTCGACGGCGGCGTGAACACGATCGAGCAGGCGTGGGAGACGGGCCAGATCCGGTTCCCCTTCTGGGCGCACCCGATCCCGAAGTTCATCAGCGGGACGGGCATCGGCGGCTCGGCGAACAACTGGAGCTTCGTCGCGACCCTGGCGCAGCCGCAGGGCACCGAGCCGCCGGGGTGCGATGGGCAGCCGAGCTACGCGGGCGGCGGCTACGTGAACTGCCGCTACTACACCGGGACCGACGGGCTGCAGCAGTCGGCGGAGGAGGTCATCTGGGATCTGCCGAACGGCCTGCAGGGGTACTCGCTGTGGGGCGGCTTCAACCAGCGCCGCGTGGACGCCTTCGTCAACATCGTGCGTGATCCGCGCATCCAGCGGAACGCGTCGGACGCGCAGATCAACAGCACGGTGGGCTTCGCCACCCAGGACCGCCGCCTGAACACCGGCAGCTCCTGCATCGGCTGCCACGCGGACGGCATGAACCGCGGCAACAACGATCTGCGCGACTGGCTGGACGCCGGCGGCGAGCGCCTGCCGAAGGGCGAGCACGGGGTCGACGGGTGGATCAACGACGCTGCGGTCGTGTCGCAGGTCAAGGAGCTGTACCCGCCCTCGAGCGTGATGCGGTCGCGCATGGAGGACGACCGCCGCGTCTTCCTCGCGGCGATGGCGAAGATCAAGAGCGAGATGGTCCTCGGCGCGGACAAGAACGTGTACGTGGAGCCGACGATCTGGACCATCGAGTGGGCGCAGAACTTCTACAAGTACGCGCCGACCCGCTCCAACTGACGCAGCGAAAGGCCCTGTCGGACGGCCGCCGCCCGGCGGCTCGTCCGGCAGGGCCCAGCCCGCCGCCGCTGCATCGACCCCCCCCCTTCAATTCATCGATCCTCCGTCGGGCAGACCGCGAGCAGCGCCGAGCGCGCCCGCGAGCCCTCACGTCGCCGGCAGGAGCGGGGCAGCCCCGCCGCCCATCCAGGCGAGCGCCCTGCGCGCCCGGTCCTTGGCGTCGCCCTCGATGACGTCGCCGTGGGCGACGACGATGCGCTCGAAGTCCCAGGCGAGCACGTCGGCGACGCTCCGCGCGGCCGCGGCGCGGTCCCTCACGAGCACGCGCCACACGTGGTCCTGCGCGGTCTTCTTCCACGCGCCGCCGAGCCAGAGGAAGACCTTCATGCCGAAGCTCCGGACCTCGTGCACGTTGAAGAGGAGATCCGTCACGATCAGCGTCCGCGATCGCGCGTGCAGGAACACGTGCTCCGTGATGTACGGCACGCCCTCCACGAGGCGCACGGTGAGCTCGTCGCCGAGCTCCGGCGCCGCGCCGGACCGCGGCAGCGGGGCGAAGGGGACGCCCGACAGCTTCTTCTCGAGCCCGGGCGCCCCGAGCACGCTCGCGCGCGGCCAGCGCTCGGTCGCGGCCTTGACGAAGACGTGGTGGAGGCGGCTCGGGGCGACGATGGCGCGCACCTCGCCGAGGGCGTCGATCGCCTGGGCCGTGGCGTCGTCGAACGCGAGCGGCGAGTGGAGCACGATCCCGCCGTCGGCCCGCCGCACGACGGTCGCGCGCGCCGGCAGGTACCCGACCGGCATCCGGAAGTCCTTCTCGTACGCCCACACGTCTTCGGCGATCGTTCGGAGCATGCGGCCATGCAAGGCGCGCGTGGCCGCCTCGTCAAGGCGTCTCGACGCCCGTCGGACGCGGGCGCCGCGCGCGGCGCGAGCCGCAGCGACCGCCGGCTGCGTCGTGGGCTAGGGGGTCAGCTCGGGCTCGATCCTGTGCCGGGTCGCCTGCTCGTAGTCGTACGCATACCCCAGCAGGCGGGGCTCGCTCCAGAGGGGGCCGACGAAGATCAAGCCGAAGGGGGCGCCGTTTTCGTACTGGCCAGCAGGCACGACCACCCCGGGCAAACCGGCGATGTTGATCGCCGATTCCGTGGTCGCCGCGTAGGTATCCGCGCTGAAGAGCTCCGGGATGACCTCGTAGGTCTGCGGAAACGCCAGGGCATCCAGATCGTGCTCGGCCATCACGGCGTCGAAGAGGCTCAGGTACTGGCCCCGAAGCGCCCAGAAGCTCGATAGATCGGGCGGCGCCTCCGGGTGAAGCAGCGAATCCGCGAGGACAGGGAGCTTCTCGACGTACCAGAACAGCGGGCCGCCGTCCTCTTGAAACGGAGATATCCCCGCGATGAGCGACAGCTCGTCGATCGAGCCGACCACGCCCCCGTCGAACGTCAATCCCGCGAGGTATCGCTGGAAGTCGTGGGCGAGCGACTCCGTGCCTCGCATGTCGTAGGGCTCGCCGGGCAAGGCCAGCTCGGCGAAGCCGCTGCCGGCGAAGGGATCGTCGACGACGGTCGCGCCCTGGCGCTCGAGCTCCAGGACGGCGCGCGCGTAGAGATCCTCGGTCTCCGGCGACAGGGCGCTCGAGCGAAAGCCCGGGCCGTACAGGCCGATCCGCTTCCTGCGAAGGGCATTCTTGCTGAGCTCGCTCGTGTACCCGTGCGGGGGCAGCCGACCATCGGAGGCGCTCGTCTTGGGGTCCTCCGGGCTGTAGCCGGCGAGCACGTCCATCACCAGGGCGGCGTCGAGGACCGTCTTCGCGATCGGCCCTGCGACGTCCCTCGTGCTGCCGGCCAGCGGCACGATGCCCGCCGTGGGGACCAGGGCGAACGTCGGCTTGACGCCGACGAGGCTCTGCGCTGCCGCGGGGTTCTGGATGGAGCCCCCCGTCTCCTCCGCGAGGCCCAGCACCGCGAAGCTGGCGGCCACCGCCGTGGCGGTCCCGCTGCTGCTCGCGCCGGGAGCCAGGTCCCTGTCGACGGCGTTGTACGTGGGGCCTGCCCAGCTGCTGTTGGCCCGGGTCCCGTCGTCGCTGAAGGCCGGAATGTTGGTCTTTCCGAGGATGATGGCGCCCGCTCGAATCAGCCGCTCGACGACGACGGCGTTCTCGATCGGGAACAGATCGACGCCGCCCGCCTCGGCGCTGAGGGGCGCCCAGCCCGCCGTCGACGGCAGTCCGACGACGTCCATGGATTCCTTGACGACCACCGGGATCCCCGCCAGCGGGCCGAGCGGCTCGCCGTTCCTCCGCTTCCTGTCGATCGCGCGCGCCTCGTCGAGCGCGCTCGGGTTCAAGAAGGTGAAGGCGTTGTAGGACGGCTCGTACTGCTCGATCCTGTCGAGGTAGGCCTGGGTCAGGGCCTCTGCGGTGTAATGTCTGTTCCTGTACGCCTTCTGGATCTTCGAGATCGTCAGCTCGGTCACGTCGATGTGGTGGGCGCAGACGGGGCCCGCCGCCGCGCCGGCGTCGCCGGGGCTCCCCAGGACGACGCCGAGCAATATGGCGGCGATCCACGCGCCGCCTGGACGTTCGTGCTTCTTCATGCAGGATCGCTCGCTCTCGGTTCAAGACGCAGATCGCGTCAGTTTATCGAGCTGTACTCTACAGCGGGGCCCCCTGCCGTCCAGCGGCCCGGCGTCACTTGATGATGGCCGGGTCCTCGATCGTGAAACACTCGATCGACGACGCCGCGTATTTCAGCGCGTTGTACCAGAACTGCGAGATCTGAAAGACCTGCGCCGCCGATCGCTCGTAGCAGGGGCTGTTCGGGTCCGTGTACATCTGCGAATTGAGGCACGCCGCCGTCCCGAGCCACTGGCCCGAATAGGTCACCCACTCGTCGCCGTACGCGACGACGTGGCCCTTGCCGACCTCCTTGTGCACCGCGAAATTGTTCGTGCCGTCGGTGCAGTCGACGGTCGCTGTCGTCGATTTGATCGAGCGCGCGATGTAGGCGCCGACGCTCTGGATGTCCTTGCCGATCGGCGTGTCCTGGTTCCAGGTGCCCACGCTCCCGGGGAGGGGGCCGCCGAGCGGCACCGGGCCGCCCCAGCAGTTGCAGTTCGCGCAGTTGGTCCGCGCAGGATCCAGCACGCCGTCGGCGTTGAACTGGATGTCCGTGAACGAGAGGAGCTGGTTGGTCGCCGTGATGTCGTGGATGGTGCATCCCTGTCCATTGCACTGATAGCCGCTCAGCGCGATGAGACCACCTCCGCCGTTGACCCAGTCCTCGAGCGCCTTCACCTCGTCAGGCGAGAACTGCCAGGGCTGCCCGTCGTCGTTCTGCGCGCCCTTCGTCACCATCCACTGGAGCAGTATCACGTCGTACTTGGCGAGGAACTCCGGCGTGAGCGTGGGCTTCTCCATGTTGTAGTTGTCGACCTGGGCCGTGCTCTGCGTGTTGAGCCAGTTCTGGAGCGCCGTGGTGCTGTCGCTGCTGCACGGGCCCCAGACGCCCTCATGGCCGATCGACGCGATGTTGATGCAGGTGCAGTTGCCCTCGTCATCGCAGGTCGTCTGATGCCCGGCGTCGGCCGGCGGCTCGCCGCCCGGACCCGAGCTCGTCAGGCCGATCTCGCCGCCGAAGTCGTCGCCGCTGCTGCTGCTGACGGCGCCGGGGCCGCTCGCGCCTTGCCCGCCCTCGCCATTTCCCGTGGTGTTGCCGTTGCCGCCGCCGCTCGCCGAACAAGCGATGACCGGCAGCCAGGCGGCCGCGATCGCAGCGCAGAAGCGAGTCACGAAACGAAGTCTTGCCATGATCCAGAGACTATCATTCCCGCGCTGGCCGGAGGTCTGAAAGCGTAAGGCAGCCCTCTGCCCGCAGGGACCGCGCCAACCCCCCGCGCGACAGATCCGGCGTGAGCGCTGCCCCATCGTCTACCCGCCGGAGCTGCGGTTCAGCAGCGTCACGAGCAGGGCTATCGTTCTGCGCGGCGCGTCAGACGAAGAGTTGCGCACGGGTGGTGCGGGTGAAAGAACCCGACCGCCCGCGGAGAAATCATCGGTCAACCCGACGCAGCCCCGCGGCGGGACGACGCCGGTCGCCCGCCTGGTCGAGGCGCGCGCGAGGGCGCCCCGCGTGCAGCGCTCAAAGGTCAACGAATCCAAGCGCTTACGCCGATCCCAGGGCCGGCCGCGGCCCGCGCCGGGTTCCGGGGGAGCCGCCGCGGCCTACACTGCCGTCGCATGTCCCCCGCATCGCCCACGCCGCCCGTCGGGGCCGACGCGATCGCGCTGCTCGAGCGCGCCCGAGAGCTCGCGGCGCGCGTGCTCGCGCCGGCGGCGAACACCACGGATCAGGCCGATAGCGTCCCCCGCGAGCACCTCCGCGCGCTCGCGGGCGCCGGTCTCCTCGGGATCGCGACGCCCGCGCGCTACGGCGGCCTCGGCGCGCCGGCGCGGGTCGCGCGCGAGGTCCTGGAGATCCTCGCCGGCGCCTGCGGGGTGACCGCGTTCGTCCAGATGCAGCACGCCACCGCCGCGTGCCCGCTCATCGCGCGCGGCGACAACGAGGCGCTCAAGGAGCGCGTCCTGCCTCGCCTGGCCTCCGGCGAGCGCCTCTGCACCGTTGGCTTCTCGCACGTCCGCCGTCCGGGCCCGCCGATGGTCCGGATCGAGCCCGACGGCGACGACGTCCGCCTCCACGGCACCGTGCCGTGGTTGACCGGCCACGGGATCGCCGACGACGCGGTCATCGCCGGGACGCTCCCCGACGGCCGCCTGATGTACGTGCTGACGCCGCTCTCGGCCGGCGACTCCATCGAGGCGTCGCCGCCGCTCCGCCTGAGCGCGATGAACGCCTCGGCCACGGTGTCGCTGACGCTGCGCGCGCTGCGCGTCGGCCCCGAGCAGGTGATCGCCACCGCGACGCGCGAGCAGCAGGCCGCCCGCGACGTGGCGGGCCTGCTGACGCCGGCGGCGCTGTCCCTGGGCGCGGCCGGCGCCGCCGCCGCCCTGCTCGCGTCGCTGGCCGAGCGCCGCGGCGAGGCGCAGCTGGCCGGCGCCGCGCGGGCGCTCGAGGACGAGCGGGAGGCCGCCCGCGCCGAGGTGAACGCATGGGCGGACCAGCCGGAGGCCGAGGGCTACGCCGAGCACGCGGTCCGCGCCCGCGCCTCGTGCGTCGAGCTTGGCGTCCGCGCCGCGCACGCGGCGGTCGCCGCGACCGGCGGCAGCGCGAACCGCCTCGACAACGCCGCGCAGCGCCTCTTCCGGGAGGCGATGCTCTACTCGCTCACGGCCCAGACGCGCGATCTGCAGGCGGCGACGGTGCAGCGGCTGCTCGGCCGGGGCGCCGGCGCCATGGACCGCGCGCGGCCGTGAGGGCAGGGGCAGCGCGGCGCCCTACGCCGGTCCCTGGGGAGCCGCGCGACCGTCGATGCGGTCCGCGCCGCCTTCGGCGTACGCGCCGACGAACTCCCGCAGCTTCCGGGTCTGGTAGCCGCGCGCGAGCGCCGTGAGCTGCTCGATCCAGGGCGTGAGCCGCGGGTCGTGCAGCCTGAGCCGCTCGGCCTCTTCCAGGATCCTGTGCACGAGCCCCTTGCTCGCGAGCGCCGACAGCGTGGCCAGGTCGTCGGCCGAGGGCGGCGTGAGGTGCCCGCCGTCGCCGTCGCCGTCGGCGGCCCGCTCGGCCGGCGAGCCCTGCGCGGGCGCCTCGTCGCGGCGGAGCCACTCGACGCCGAGGAGGCGCGATATCTTGTCGAGGAGCGCGCTCGCCTGGATCGGCTTGGGGAGGAAGTCATCGCAGCCGGCAGCGGCGCACTTCTGCTGCTCGGCCTCGGAGACGCTCGCCGACGAGGCCAGGATGGCGACGCCCCGGAGCTCGGGCATGCGCCGGAGGCGGCGCGTGGCCTCGCAGCCGTCCATGCCCCGCATGTACACGTCCATCAGGATGAGCGCCGGCGCGCGCTCGGCGGCCACGCGCAGCGCCGCTTCGCCGCCGTCCGCTTCGCACAGCTCGAAGCCGAGCGGGCCGAGGAGCCCGCGCACCACGGCGCGGTTCTGGGGGTTGTCGTCGACGATCAGGATCGTGCGGCGCTCCCCCCGATAGCCGACGATCGCGTCCCACCGCCGGGCCTCGCCCGGGCTCGCCGCCTGCTCCGCCGGTCGCGGCTCGGCGAGCGGGAGCGTCACGATGAACGCGCTGCCCTCGCCGACCTCGCTCTGCACCTCGATCGCCCCGCCCAGCTGCTCGACGAGCTTCTTCGTGATGGCGAGGCCGAGCCCGGTGCCCTCGCTCCGCGCGCCCTGCTCGCCCACCTGCTCGAAGGGCTCGAAGATGCGCGACAGGTGCTCCGCGGCGATCCCCGGACCGGTGTCCTCGACGCGGAAGCGCACCATCCGCCCCGCGGGGGCGCGCTCGTCCAGCACGTCGACCCGGAAGAGCACGCCTCCGCGCTCGGTGAACTTGATGGCGTTGCCGAGGAGGTTCAAGAGCACCTGCGTCAGCCGCTTCTCGTCGGCGCGGACGGCCTCGAGCGCTGGGCCGCGCAGCTCGTGGGTGAACGCGATCCCCTTCGCCTCGGCGCGCACCCGGCACAGGTCGACGACCATCTGCACGAGCGCAGGCAACCGGACCACCGTCACGACGGCGTCCATCTTGCCCGCCTCGATCTTGGCCAGCTGCAGCAGGTCGTTGATGAGCGAGAGCAGGTGCTGGCTCGATTTCTGGATGACGCTCAGCCCATCCCGCCACGCCGGCGGGAGCTCGGGCGTCCGCTCCAGGATCTGCGCGTAGCCGATGATCCCGTTGAGCGGCGTGCGCAGCTCGTGGCTCATGCTGGAGAGGAAGTCGCTCTTGGCCTGGCTGGCGCGCTCCGCCGCCTCCTTGGCGACGCGGAGCTCGGCGGTGCGCTCCTTGATCTTGGCCTCGAGGTCCCGGTAGAGGAGGGCGTTCTCCACGGCGATCGCGGCCTGCGCGGCGAGCATCGACAGGAGCTCCACCCGCCGCTCGGGGAACGCCGCGGGCACCTCGCGGTGCTCGAGGTAGAGCACGCCGAGGAGCCGCCCGCGGTGCGAGAGCGGCAGCGAGAGGAGCGAGAGGACGGGGTGCGCGGCGAGGTACGGATCGGCCGCGAAGCGCGCGTCGGCCCGGGCGTCGTCGGCCACGACCGGCTCGCTCGTGCGCGCGACGTAGTTCACGACCGTCCTCGCGACCTCCGCGCTCTGCGAGAGCGGCTCGGACAGGCCCGTCTCGATGCGGCCTCCGTGGACCGAGAGCCGCGCCACCACCGAGAGCTCCTCGCCCTCGGCCAGCAAGAGGGCGGCGCGCTGCGCCCCGGCGCTCTCCAGCACGAGCTCCATCAGCCGGCCGACGACCCGCTCGGGGTCGAGCTCGCTCGACAGCGCCCGCGCCGCGCGCACCGCGGTGTTCACGTCGAGCTGCGCGCCGCCCGCGACGCCGGTGGTGGTCAGCGTGGAGACGCCCGTCGCGAGGCGGCGCTCCGCGGCCGAGGGCTGGGCCGGCGCGCGCAGCAGGGCGGGCCACCTCGCCTCCAGGTGGGCGACGAGCGCGTGCGCGCCCCAGCGGAGATAGGCGTCCCGGGCCTCGCGCAGGTACAGCGCGCCGATGCGGCGCCTGCCCGCCTCCAGGTGGAACTCGGCGGAGAGCTGGGCCGCGAGCGCCTCGATGTGCAGGAAGCGCTGCCCGCGCGCGAGCTCGATGGCCTCGTCGTACCTGGCCATGGCCTCGTCGGTCTTGCCTTGCACGCGGGCGTGCTCCGCCTCGAGGAGGCGCAGCTTGTGCAGGAAGTTGTCCTCGCTCCCCTCGGCGAAATAGCGGAGGCGCGCGAGGCCTTCCTCGATGTGCTCGCGGAGCCTGGCCCGCTCCTCCGCGTCGGTGACCTCCGGCCAGCACCTCGCGGCCGCGAGCGCGAGCCAGAGCGGCACGTCGGTCACCGGCGGAAAGCCGAAGATGGACATGCGGAACTGCTCGGCCTCCCGAGCCCGCGCGAGCGCCATCGGAGGGGCGCCGGCGGCGAGGAACAGGTGGGCCTCGAGGATGCGCGCGAGCTCGGCCGCCATCACGTCCCCGTCGGCCAGGAGGGAGCGCGACCCTCGTGAAAACGGCTCTTCCGAGCGGAGCCTCCCCGCGCCGTCCGCGGTCGACAGGAGGCCGCACCACGAGGCGACCGCCTCGAAATAGTGGGTCCCGAGCGCGGTCCCCGCGCGCTGCATCAGCCCCCAGCGGGCCGCGCGGTGCGCCTCGATCTGGCCGAGCGGCTGGCCGCGCCAGACCCGGTAATAGAACAGGTCGCCTTCGAGCCCCCAGCTCGCCCCCTGGAACGAGCCGACCTTCAGCCCGGTCGCGCAGGTCCGCTCGAAGATGGGCGCCATCTCGTCCGCGGGGCGGACGTAGGCCGTGTACTGGCCCTCGAACGACAGGCACTCTGCGAGGAAGGGGGACGCCACGCGCTCGGCCGCGCGCACGCCAGGCCCGACCCAGCTCGCGGCGCGGCGATAGAGCCCCGTCGTGAGCGACCACACGTTGGCAAAACAGACGATGATGAAGGGAGAGACCGGCGTGAGCACGCCCTGCCGCCGCACCCGGAGCACGGCGCGGACGATCACGAGCGCGGACAGGATCGGCTGGCCGCCGATCGCCGCGCAGACCATCAGGTGCATCGTCAGCGCGTCGACGAGCACGTGCGCCGGCGATGGATCGGGGGGCATCCGGTCGAACGCCTCCGGGTCGCCCTCGAACCATCGATCCAGCTCGGCGGACTCCTCGAGGAGCGCGGCGCGGCGGGCCTCGTCGGCGTCCGGAAACACGATGTCCTGCTCCGCGAGCGCGGCGAGCCCCAGCTCTACCCCGCGCGCGAACTGGCCTGCTGCCTGGATGCAGCGGACGCGGAGCTCCTGCACCGAGAGCCTGGCGAGCGCCGGCAAGGGCATCGCGAGCAGCCGCGCGGACCGCGCCTCGACGTCGTCGAACTCCCGCATCAGGAAGGCGGCCTCGAGCCGCTCCAGCGCGAGCTCCGCGGACAGCGCCGGGTGCTCGCGCCACGCGCCGTCGCCGAGCAGGGCCAGCCCCGCCTCGGCGAGGCTGGCGAGGAGCCGGTGCGAGCTCGCCGCCTTCGCGGCGCGCGCGGCCTCGAGGTTCAGGCGCGCGAGCGACGCGCGCTCGTCCTCGGCGTCCATCCGCGCCGAGCCCAGGTTCAGGTGCCGCGCCAGCTCCAGGAGCTGCTGCGGTGTTCCGCCCTGCGCCCGGTACCGCGCCCAGAGCCGCCGGCCGATCTCCAGGTGCGCCAGGACGCGCTGCTCGGGCGAGGCGCGCTCGTAGCTCGCCTGCTGCACGCGGTCGTGCAAGAAGCGGTATTCCGCGTCCGGCGCGCCTTCTCCGCTCTGCCCCAGCGCCTGCGCCGTCCGGTAGGCTCCGTCGGCCGGCACCAGGAGCTCCTCCTGCAGCGCGGGCCACAGCGCCCCGGTCACCCGGGCGCGCTCCCACCCGCTGAGCCGCTCCAGATCGTGGAGGTGGAACGTGTGCCCCGCGCACGCCGCGAGCCCGAGGAGCTGCTGGGTCGCCTCGGGCATCTCGAGCACCTTGTCCGTCAGGAAGGCCACGACGTTGTCGGTGATCTGCGCCTGCTCCAGGTCCCTTTGATCCCAGCGCCACGCGCCGCTCTCGGGGTCGCGGACCACCTTGCCCTGCTTGTGCAGCGAGAGCAGCAGCTGCTCCATGAAGAACGGGTTCCCTCGGGTCTTGTGCCAGAGCACCCGGGAGAGCGGCTCGACCCGCGTCGCCTCGCTGTCGAGCGCCCGCGCCGCCCACGCCTGCACGTGCGCTTCCGACAGGGGGCGCACCGACATCCTCGACACCCGCGCTCCGCTCTCTTCCACCGACGCGACGAGCCTCCACAGCGGGTGCTCGGGGGGCGCCTCGTTGTCGCGGTAGGCCGCGATCACCAGGAGATCTCTGCGCTCCGCGTCGGTGAGCAGCGTCTTCAGGATCTCCAGCGTGGCGCTGTCGGCCCACTGCATGTCGTCGAGGAACATCACGAGCGGCGCGTTCGGCGCCGTGACCGCCCGCACGAAGTCGAGCCAGGTGAGCCGCTGGCGGGCGAGCACCTGATCGCCCTGCACCGGCGGCACCGGCGCGAGCTCGCCCATGATCCGGTCGAGCTCCGGCACCACGTCGGCGATGAGCCGCGCGTTCTCGCCGACCTCGGCCTCGATGCGCTCCCGCCACGCGCTGAGCACCGGCTTCGGGCTCGCCAGCCACTGCTGCATGAGCGCCCCGAACGCCTGCGCCATGGCCGCGTACGGCGTCGACCGCGCGAGCTGGTCGTGCTTGCCCGAGATCAAGAGGCCGCGCCCTCGGGCCGCGATGTCCCCGTAGACGGTGCGCACCAGCGCCGTCTTGCCGATGCCGGACGGCCCGCCGATGAGCACGAGCTCCGCCGCGCCCTCGGCGGCGCGGGCGAAGCACGCGCCGAGGAGCTCGCGCTCGCGCTCTCGCCCGACGAGGACGTCGGGCAGCCGTAGCTTGTGCGAGAAATCCCTGCTCCCGAGCGGGAACCGCTCCACCGCGCCGCGCTCGCGCCACAGGTGGAGCGCGCGCTCCAGGTCTTCCGCCGCGCCCCGGGCCGTCTGGTATCGCCGGTCGGGGTTCTTCGCCAGGAGCCTCACCGCGATGGCCGCGACGCCCGGGGGCACCTCCGGGGCGACCTCGTCGAGGGCGGGCGGCTCCCTGGCCAGGTGCGCGTGCACCAGCGAGAGGGGGTCGCGGTCGGTGAACGGCAGCCGGCCCGAGAGCGCCTCGAAGAGCGTCACGCCGAGCGAGTACAGGTCGGTGCGCGCGTCGATCGCCCGCGCCGTGCGGCCCGTCTGCTCCGGCGACATGTACGCGAGCGTCCCCTCGAGCCCTTCGGGGATGCTCGCCGCCGTCGCCTCCAGCGGCAGCGACGAGGCGATGCCGAAGTCGAGCAGCTTGACCTGCGAGTACGCCGCATCGACGAGGACGTTCTGCGGTTTGACGTCCTTGTGGGTCACGCCCGCCGCGTGCACGGCCTCGAGGACCCGCGCGAGGAGCGCGCCGAGCCTCAGCCCCGCGTCCACCGGCAAGCGCCCTCGCTCGGCGAGGACGCGATCCAGCGACCGGAGGCCGGGGTCCTCGAGCGCCAGCCCGACCGCGCCGCCCTGCTGCAGGAGCTCCCGCGCCCGCGGCACCCCGGGCACCGCCTCGAGCTGCGTCAGGATGTGATGCTCATGCAGGAGGCGCCCCGTCACGCGCGAGCTCGGCTCGGGCGCCGCAGGGAGCTTGAGCACCACCCTGTCGCCCGAGGGGCGATGGACCGCGCGGCACACGCGGGTCTCGGTCCCTTCGTGCAGCACCTCCCCCACAGCGTAGTCTCTGAGATCCATCCCGGTTCAGCTCCTCTTCGGGTCCGGCGGAGATGCCGGGGAACGACGATTCATCAGGACGTCAGAGCTCGCGCTCGCGTCGACGACGGCCGCGCGTCCGCAGCGCGTGCTCCACGCCCGACTGCAGGGTGGCCTTGGTCACGACGTGATCGAGGTGCAGGTCGAGCCGCACGAGCGTCTGCGCCGCCTCGGCGCGGATGCCGGTGACGACCGTCCGCGTGCCGAGCAGCGACAGCCCCGTCGCCGCTTGCACGAGCATGTGCGCGACCGTCTCATCTACCGATCTGACGCCGGTGATGTCAATGATGAGGTGGTCCGCCCCGCGCTCGCTCGCGCCGTGGAGCGCGGTCTCGACCGCTTGCCTGGCGCGCTCGACGTCCACGGTGCCGACGAGGGGCATCACGAGGATGCCATCGATGATCGGGATGAGCGGGGCGGAGAGCTCGAGGAGCCGCTCCCGCTGGGCCGCGATGATCTGGTCTTGCAGCGCGGCCCTCGCGGCTTCGGCGCGCTCGCCCTGGAGCAGCTGGTCGGAGAGCCGAGCGTTCGTGTCGCGCAGCGTTTGCACGGCGTCCGCCAGCGCCTCCTCGGCCCTGGCGCGCTCCCGGATCTCCTCCGAGAGCCTCCGATTCTGCTCCTCGATGGCCCGCGTCGCGCGTCGGAGCGAGATCTGCGTGTGCACCCGCGCGAGGAGCTCGGTCTTCTCGAACGGCTTGGTCACGTAGTCCACGGCGCCCACGCGGAAGCCCTCGATCCTGAACTTCGCCTCGGCGAGCGCCGTCATGAAGACGACGGGGATGCTCCGCGTCGCCGGGTCGGCCTTGATGCGCTGGCAGGTCTCGAACCCGCTGAGGCCGGGCATCAGCGCGTCGAGCAAGATGAGATCCGGCTGAGTCAGGCCGGCCAGCTCGATCGCCTCCTCGCCGTCGCACGCGACGGCGACCTCCAGCCCGTCGGAGATGAGCGCGTCCGACAGCACGTTCAGGTTGTCCGCGCTGTCGTCCACGATGAGGACGAGCCCGGTGGGCCGAGATTCTTGCGCTTGCATAGGTGTCTGCCAGTCTCAGGGCGCCCGAAGGCGCCTCCTGGGCTTGGCCGGCGTGTCCCGCTGGGCGGCGAGCGAGCAAACGCACGCGCGGTGAGCTGGCATCTCTGTCACGGAAGGCATCCCTCTGGCATCTTGACGTTCGTACCATGGGATGGCCGGCGTTAACACGTCTTTTGTAGGCTGTGGGTGTAGGCTGTGGGCGGCGGGCGATTGGGCGGGGGTAGGCTGAGTCACACCGGGCGTGCCATCATGCACGTACGCCCCCACGTCGGTCACACGTCGGCGCGCTGCTGCCGGCTGACCTCGGCGTGGACCGTGTCGAGGCGGTTCGGACGCCCAGCGCGGCGTCATTGCTGTCGCGTGTGGCCGCCGCAAAGATCGGCTGATCGATGGCGTGGGTCAAGGTGGGTGCGAGAGCGCGCGACTCCATGAGCCGATCGAGGAGCGCGTGGGCCTCGACGAATCAGGGGATCTCCGCGTCCCGCAGCCGACCGCGAAGGATGCCATGGGTACGAGCGGGATAGAGAAATGCTCGAGTGCCATGCTCGTGGGGTCCCGCTCGGTCTGGTGCTTCTCAAACGCTTCTGGATCTTTTGCTGTGGCGGAAATTGGGTGAGGTGAAGCTGGACTGGGGGCGAGGGCCGGCGTCCGTTCATGGTGCGATGCGGCGCGCTTCGTAGATGTCGGTTCCGCCGGAGCGCTCCGAGGAGAAGAAAAGGATGGACCCATCCGGCGACAGGTAAGGATCGTTTTCGCGCGCGTCGGGAACGTTCACCTCCTTCAGCGGCTGCGGCGGCTCGAAGGCGTCGTTCGTCCCCGGCCGCCGCGCCCAGTACAGGTCGTCCCCCGAACGGAACAGGATCTGCCGGCCATCGTCGAACAGGAAGGGCGCCAGCTGGTCGCCCGCGTCGTTCAGCTCGGCGAGCGGGACGAACTCGCCCCATTCGTCCTCTGGGCGCTCGCGGGACGCGATCGCGAGGTCCCAGCTCTGGGTAGCAGGCCCGTTCAGCCCGACCACGGCGCGGAGCTCGGGCAGATCGACGTGCGGGTTCATCGCCTGCGTGCCGTCGTCGTGACCGGGATTGAGGGCGTCGACGTAGGAGGGCTCGCCCCAGGGGGCGTCCCGGCTTGCGCGCTCGGACATCCAGATGCCCGAGCGCTCCGCGCTGCCGCGAAAGAACCACATCCTGAGCCCGTCGTTCGAGATGGCCGGCGTGTCGTCGTCGTCCTCGGTGTTGAGGTTCTCCGCGAGATCGACGGTCGGCGTCTCCCAGGGCGAGTCCAGGCCCGCCCGGCGCGAGATCCAGATATCCTGGCTCGTGCCGCGCTCGGACATGAAGTGGATCTCGAGCAGATCGCCCGTCAGCGTCGGGTCTTCGTCCCTGGCGATGTCGTCGTTGAGCGTGGCGACCTTCTGCGGCGCCGTGAACCGCGGCCGCTCCGGCGTGAACACGCCGATGACGACCTGCTGATCCTCACAGGCAACCCCGCCGAGCGCGAGCGCCAGCCGCCAGGACAACCGCCAGGACGCGCCGAGCCAGCGGGAGCGCCGCGCCGACGAGGTGCATTCGGGCAGACCGGCGGAGGGGGTGGGCCGAGCGGATTTTTGTTCGGACATGGAAATCTGGAGGCTTCAGGCACAAGGAGCATAGGACGACGGCCCACGATGTGCGCCGCAGATCTTGCTGGAGCCGACCCGACCCAGGTTGGGGCGAGCCGACCCGACCCAGGGCTGGAGCCGACCCGACCCAGGTTGGGGCGAGCCGACCCAGGTTGGGGCGACCCGCCGAGGCGTGCCGGCAGCGCTCGCCGGCCTGCCTGAGCCGCCGACCCAGGTTGAGGCCGGGCGGGGGTGGACCCAGGTTGAGGCCGGGGTGGGGGGAGCAGCCGGCGACCCAGGTTGGGGCGCGAGCCGCGAGCAGCCGGCGCTGCGGCGCCCTGATGTGGGAGCCATCCGCGACGTTCGTGTGGTTTCTCGAGCGCTGGTCGGTAGCGGCAGACGCCCGCGCCGGATGGTCGGGCCATCCCGTTCTCCGGGGTGAATGCGCGCGCGCGTCGCGGCATCTAGCACCCCGTCGCCTGAGCTCCGCCCGCATCCAGGAGCGGGGTAGCGTTCGGGATACCTGTTGCCGGTCAACGAAAGGTGGAGCGCATGGGATGCGGAGGGACCCGGGCGTGGCACGGGCTCAGCGGGGCCGCGATGCTAGGAATGATGCTGGCCGCCGGCTGCACGATCCAAGTGGGCGGCGGTCAGGGAGGCGCCGGCGGAGAGCCGGCGACCGGCAGCGGCGGCGCCGCCGTGTGCGTGCCGGGGTCGCAGCTGAGCTGCTATTCGGGGCTCCCGGGGACGGAAGGGGTCGGGCTCTGCACTGCCGGCGCTCAAACCTGCCTGCCAGACGGATCCGGCTATGGCCCGTGCACCGGCGAGGTCACCTCATCGGCTGAAGACTGCGCAACCGACGCCGACGAGGACTGCGACGGCACGGGGCAATGCTCGCCGCCGCTGTGGTCCGTCGCTCTGGGCGGCGATGGCCCCGCCTCTGCCAGCGCGGTCGCAGCAGACGCCGCGGGCAACCTCTATGTGACGGGCTGGTTCGAGGGGACGGTCGATTTCGGAGCGGGGCCTCTGGTGAGCGCACGACGCAACGACGTGTTCTTGCTCAAGCTCGACCCGTCAGGTCATGCGATATGGAGCAGAAGATTCGGCACCATGAATCCAGGGGAAGCAGGAACCAGCATCGCGCTCGACGCCAGCGGCAACATCTTCCTCGGCGGGTCCTATGGCGTCGACATCGGCCTCGCGCCGCCGCAGCCGCCTATCGACTTCGGAGGCGGCCCGCTCCCATGGGACGACGCATCGTGGCTCGCCGCCTTCTTGGTCAAGCTCGATCCGGACGGGAACCACCTCTTTAGCCGCGGGCACCTCTTCGGGGACGAGCTCTCGATCACCGTGCAAGACCTCGCGGTAGGCGAGGCGGGCACCTCCGCTGTGATGGTCGTCCACTCGGGCTTCTTCGACATCGGCTACGACGTGATGACGTACGATGCGGCGGGCGGTTACATGTGGGGTTTCTCCCGTCGGACGTTCAGCTCAGAGGCCCCAACAGGCCGGGTAGCCATGGACAGCGCCGGTAACGTCCTGGTGGCCATGGGACGCGGAGACGGCCAAGAGTCATGTCCCTGCGACTACTACTTTCACGTCGAGAAGCGAGACCCCGAGGGCACCGTGCTCTGGCTGAAGCTCCTGTCCGGACCGTCGGAACCTGACTTCTCGGGTGACGGAGGACAGGCAAAGGACGTCGCCGTCGACCCCGACGACAATGTCCTGGTCGCGGGTCGCAGCCTGGGAAATTTCGATCTCGGCGGTGGGCCAATCCCCGCCGGGACGAACTTCGTCGTGAAGATGAGCCCGCTCGGCGACTACCTCTGGCACCGAGAGGTGCCGGGCGACGCCGTGGTCGCGGACTCCGCCGGGAACGTCATCGTCCTGGGAGGAGGGGCGCTCGTCAAGCTCGATGCTTCCGGCGCGGCGCTCTGGCGCCGGACGTTCACGGACACGATCTGGGCTTCTAGAAAGCTGACGACCTATCACGACGGCCACCTCGCGCTCGTCGGCAGCTTCGAAGGTACCGTCGACTTCGGCGCCGGCCCGCTCACCGCCGCAGGCAGAGACGGTTTTGTGACCGTCTTCCCTCCCTGACGTACGTGAGCCGGTTCGGCCACGCGCGCGTTGCGCGCGTCGCTCCCCCGTTCTCCGGGGTGAATGCGCGCGCGTCGCGGCATCTAGCACCTCGTCGCCTGAGCTCCGCCCGCGTTCAGGAGCGGGGTAGCGCTCGGGAGACCTGTTGCCAGCCAGCGAAAGGTGGAGCGCATGGGGTACGGAGGCACCGGGGTGTGGCACGGGCTTAGCGGGGCCGCGATGCTAGGAATGATGCTGGCGATCGGCTGCACGATCCAAGTGGGCGGCGGCGGCGGCGGCGGAGGAGAGCCGGCGACCGGCGGCGGCGGCGGCGGCACAGCTGTTTGCGTGCCGGGGTCACAGCTGAGCTGCTACTCGGGGGGCCCCGGGACGCAAGGGGTAGGGCTCTGCACCGCCGGCGTCCAAACCTGCCTGCCAGACGGCTCTGGCTATGGCTCGTGCACCGGCGAGGTCACGCCATCGGCCGAAGACTGCGCCACGAACGCTGACGAGGACTGCGATGGCATCGGGCAATGCTCGCCTGCGCCGCTGTGGTCCGCCGGTCTGGGCGGCGCTGGCAGCGACGCCGCGTACGCCGTCGCCACCGACGCCGCGGGCAATCTCTATGTGACGGGCTGGTTCGAGGGGACGGTCGATTTCGGCGCGGGGCCGCTCGTGAGCGCAGGAGCCAACGACGTGTTCTTGCTCAAGCTCGACCCGGCAGGCCATGCGATATGGAGCAGGCGGTTCGGCAGCAGCGATTACGGGGAATCAGGAACCAAGATCGCGCTCGACGCGAGCGGCAACATCCTCCTCGGCGGGAGCTATGGCGGCGCCCTCCTCGACGGTCCGCCGCCCGTCGACTTCGGCGACGGCCCGCTCCCCTGGAACTATGATTTCTCCACGAGCGCCGTCTTCTTGGTCAAGCTCGATCCGGACGGGAACCACCTCTGGAGCCGCGGGCACATCGTCCCGACCGGCGCGCTCTCGATCAACCTACGAGACATCGCAGTCGATGCCGCGGGCAACTCCGCTGCACTGCTCGCCTACCCGAGCTCCGTCGATGACGGCATGAGCTTCTTGACGTTCAACGCGGCGGGCGAGTACATGTGGGGGTTCACCCATCGGACGTTCGTCAGCTCTCCAGGCGGCGTCGCCATGGACAGCGCCGGCAACGTCCTGGTAGCCATGGCGGACTCGTCGGGCGTGGGGATATGTCCATGCGACTACGCCTTCCACGTCGAGAAGCGGGCCCCTGCGGGCACCGTGCTCTGGCGAAAGCGCGTGTCCGGACCGGACGCCTGGGACGACGGTGGGGAGGCAAAGGATATCGCCGTCGATCCCGAGGACAATCTCCTGATCGTGGGCCGCAGCCTGGGAAATCTGGACCTGGGCGGTGGACCCATCCCCGCCGGGACGCACTTCGTGGTGAAGATGAGCCCGCTCGGCGACTACATCTGGCACCGAGAGGCACCGAGCGACGCCGTGTTCGCGGACTCCGCCGGGAACGTCATCGTCCTGGGAGAAGGGTCGCTCGTCAAGCTCGATGCTTCCGGCGCGGAGCTCTGGCGCCGCACGTTCACGGGCACGCCCGCCACGATTCGAGGCCTGACGACCTATTACGACGACGGACTCGTGCTCGTCGGCGACTTCACGGGTACAGTCGACTTCGGCGCCGGCCCGCTCACCGCCGCAGGCAGCGACGGCTTTGTGACGGTCCTCGCTCCCTGACGTACGCGACCGCGCTTGCGTCAGGGGTGACGGATCCCGGTGTCCGCGAGCTCCCGCAACGCTGGAGCCGGCGCTCGCCGCGCCATCCCACCCCGCGCCGTCCTGCCAACCTGGGTCGGGTCGGCCAACCTGGGTCGGGTCGGCCAACCTGGGTCGGGTCGGCCAACCTGGGTCGGGTCGGCCAACCTGGGTCGGGTCGGCCAACCTGGGTCGGGTCGGCCAACCTGGGTCGGGTCGGCCAACCTGGGTCGGGTCGGCCAACCTGGGTCGGGTCGGCCAACCTGGGTCGGGTCGGCCAACCTGGGTCGGGTCGGCCAACCTGGGTCGGGTCGGCCAACCTGGGTCGGGTCGGCCAACCTGGGTCGGGTCGGCCAACCTGGGTCGGGTCGGCCAACCTGGGTCGGGTCGGCCAACCTGGGTCGGGTCGGCCAACCTGGGTCGGGTCGGCCAACCTGGGTCGGGTCGGCCAACCTGGGTCGGGTCGGCCAACCTGGGTCGGGTCGGCCAACCTGGGTCGGGTCGGCCAACCTGGGTCGGGTCGGCCAACCTGGGTCGGGTCGGCCAACCTGGGTCGGGTCGGCCAACCTGGGTCGGGTCGGCCGCGACCCAGGGAGCGACCTGCGACCCAGGGAGCGCGCCGCTCGCCCGCAGCACGGGAGCGCGCTGAACCCCTCCACGGCACACTTCCAGCCTGATCAAGCTGGCGATCCGCGAGCCCCGCGCATCCCAAGAAAGCGTGGACTTCGAGCGCGTGCCGAGGAGCCCTCCAGGCAGACCAGGCGCCGCTCGGCCGGGGGAGGGAGGGCAGGGTGAGCGAAAGGGCGCGCTTCTTGACGAAGTAGGTTAGAGTGCGCGCCATGCCTGATTTCGCCAAGCTCGCCGCCGCGTGCACGATGGCCCGCGGCCTCGCCATGGACGCCGTCCACGCCTGCTCCTCCGGTCACCTCGGCCTGCCGCTCGGGGCCGCCGAGATCGGGGCCGCTCTCTATGGCGACCTCCTCCGTCACGACCCGAGCGAACCGCACTGGCTGAACCGGGACCGCTTCGTCCTGTCCGCCGGCCACGGCAGCATGTTCCTGTACGGCTGGCTACACCTCTCGGGCTACCCGGTGTCCATCGACGACATCCGCCGCTTCCGGCAGTGGGAGTCGAAGACGCCCGGCCACCCGGAGTACCACTACACCGAGGGCGTCGAGGCGACGACGGGCCCGCTCGGTCAGGGCGTGGGCAACGCGGTGGGGCACGCGGTGGCCGCCAAGATGCTGGCCGCCCGCTACAACACCCAGGAGCACACCATCTTCGACCACACCGTCTGGTGCCTCGCCGGCGACGGCTGCCTCCAGGAGGGCGTGGCCGCCGAGGCGGCCGCCTTCGCGGGGCACTTCAAGCTCGACAACCTGATCCTCATCTACGACGCCAACGACGTCACCCTCGACGCCATGGCCGTCAAGACCCAGAGCGAGGACACGGCCAAGCGCTTCGAGGCCTACGGCTTCGAGGTGCTCCACATCGAGCAGGGCAACGATCTGCAGGCCGTCCACCGGGTGCTCGGCCAGGCGCGGGCGTCGAAGAGCGGCAAGCCGAAGTTCGTCGTGGCCCACACCCTGATCGGCAAGGGGATCCCCGAGGTCGCCGGCACGCAGAAGGCGCACGGCGAGGGCGGCGCCAAGTTCGTGGACCAGGCGCGCAAGAACCTGGGGCTGCCGCCGGAGCACTTCTACGTGAGCGAGGAGGTCAAGCAGTTCTTCGCGAAGCGCAAGGAAGAGCTCGGCAAGGCGCGCGCGGCGTGGGAGTCGACCTTCCAGGCCTGGCGCGCGAAGAACCCGGAGCTCGCGCAGAAGCTCGACGAGGGCACCTCGAGGAAGGTGCCCGCCGATCTCGACGCGCGCGTCCCCGCCTTCGCCGCCGGCACCAAGGTCGCCACGCGCAAGGCCGGCGAGACCGTGCTGCAGGCCGTCGCCGAGGCGGTGCCCGCGCTCATCGGATCGAGCGCGGATCTCTACGGCTCGACGTTCAACTACATCGCGTCGAGCACCGACTTCGATCCGGAGCACCCCGGCGGCCGGAACATCCGCGCGGGCATCCGCGAGCACGGCATGGGGGCGATCATGAACGGCATCGCCTACCACGGCGGCCTGCGCCCGAGCGGCGCCACGTTCCTCGTGTTCGCGGACTACCTGCGGCCGAGCATCCGCCTGGCCGCGCTGTCGCACCTGCCGGTCATCTACATCTTCACGCACGACTCGGTGGGCGTGGGCGAGGACGGGCCGACGCACCAGCCCGTCGAGACCGTCGCCGGGCTGCGCGCCATCGTCGATCTCGACGTCATCCGGCCGGCGGACGCCGAGGAGACGGCCGGCGCCTGGATCGCCGCGCTGGAGCGCACCGACGGGCCGACGGTCCTCGCGCTCACGCGGCAGGCCGTCCCGATGCTGCCGGGCGACGCCGCCGCGAAGCGCGAGGGCGTCCGGCGCGGCGCCTACGTCCTCGTCAAGGAGACGGCGGCGCTCGAGACGATCCTCATCGCGACGGGCAGCGAGGTGCAGCACGCGGTCGAGGCCGCCAAGCGGATCGGCCCCGGCGTCCGCGTCGTCTCGATGCCGTGCGTCGAGCGGTTCGCGCGCCAGGACCGCGGCTACCGCGAGGCCGTGCTGCCCGCGGCGTGCACGCGGCGCGTGTCCATCGAGGCCGGCGTCACCTTCGGCTGGCACCAGTGGGTGGGCTCCAAGGGGCTCGCCCTCGGGATCGACCGCTACGGCACGAGCGCCCCCGGCGACATCGTGATGGACCGGCTGGGCATGAATCCGCAGGCCGTCGTGCAAGCGGTGCAGGACCTCGTGCCCTGAGCCTCGGGAGAGCCGCCCGCCGAGACGCCAAGGACGCGAGGGAGCCGCGCTCTCTCCGCGTCCTTGGCGCCCTTTCCTCTGCTGTTCCGCCGGGCGCCGGCCGGCTATAGTCCGCCGCGGTGCGCTGCCGGCTCTGCGCTTCACCGCTCGCGTACATCCATGGCCACGCCGCCTGCGTGAACGGCCGTTGCCCGATGTTCGGCGCCAACCAGGCCGAGTGCTGCAGCGGCGAGACCGCGGAGAGCTGTCCTGCCGCGGCCGACGACGGCGCTGCGCCCCGGTCGCCCGCCGGGAGTCCGGGAGGGCGCGCTCCGTGAGGCGGGCCGCCCGGTCCACGAGAGCGCTGGACGCCGCGCGCCGCGGAGCTACATGCCGCCCGTGCCGTCGGGCGACCTGATCTCGCAGCTCCTGGCCCTCTTCGCGGTGCTCGGGGTCGGCGTGCTGCTGCGCGCGCTCGGCCGCGGCGGCCAGGCGGACGCGGCCGCGCTGAACCGGCTCGTCATCGACGTGACCACGCCGGCGCTGATCGTCTCCGTGCTGCGCCGCTCCGGCATCGGCCAGGGCGCGTGGGGCGCCGTCGCCGCCTCGACGATCGCGCTCTTCGCGTGCGCCCTCGCGGGCGTCGCGGTCGCGCGCGCCCTCGGGCTCCCGCGCGCCGCCCAGGGCGCCGCGGGCCTCGTCGGCAGCTTCTCCAACACCGGGTTCCTCGGCGTGCCCGTCGTGCTCGCCCTCTACGGGCGGGCGGGCGACGCGGCGGGGACGGCGATCCTCGTCGACAGCATCGTCACGATGCTGATGCTCTGGACCTTCGGCGTCGCGCTCGCCGCGCGCATGGGCGCGGGCGGCGACGTGGACGCGCGGAGCTTGCTCCGGGTCATCCTGCACCCCAACGTGCTGTCGATCGCCGCCGGGCTCGCGCTCTACGCGCTGCCGATCCCCTTGCCGACGTGGGTGGAGCGCGCGCTCGACGCGCTCGGGAGCGCCACCCCGACGCTCGTGTTCCTCGCGCTCGGCCTGAGCCTCGACCTGCGCTCGCTGCGCGGCCGCGTGCGGCCGCTCGTCGCCGTCGCCGCGGTGAAGCTGCTCGTGTCCCCGGCGGTCGCGCTCGGCGCCGCGGTCGCGCTCGGCCTCCGGCGGCCGGTGTCCGAAGTGGCGGTGCTGCAGTCGGCCATGCCGACCTCCATGGTGTCCGTGATCGTCGCCGCGCGATACGGCTGCGACGGCCAGTTCGCCGCGGCCGCCGCGGTCGTGACGACGCTCGGGGCGCTGGTGACCCTGCCGGCCGTGATCGAGGCGCTGCGCCGGCTCCTCGCGTGACGCGCGTGACGTCGGAGGATCGCGGGCGAGGCCGCTTCAGGTGGCGATCCTCGCCCGGCGCGCGTCGCCCGAGGCGCCGCCCCGCCAGCGCGGCGCCATCCAAGGCCGCCACGAGCGCGACGAGCGCGTTCACCGTGCGGGCCTCGATGAAGGCGCCGTCGGGGATCGAGATGCCGAGCTCGTCCTCCAGGGAGACGAGCAGCACCAGCGCCGCGGGCAAGCTGATGCCCATCGTCGTGAACAGATCGGCGTGCGCCGGTAAGGCCGCGGGGTGCTCCGCCCGTAACAGCCGCGCCACGATCGCGCGCACGTGGGCCTCGGCGCGCCGCGCCGCGGTCTCGGGAATGTGCATGATCCTGCCCCCCAGCAGGACAAGCGCAGCAGGCCACGCTCGCCGGAAACAGCGCAGAGTATGGTCGGCCTGAAGGATGCCGCAAGCGCGGGCTGCCTTTGCCGGCCGCGCCGGCCGCGCCTGCCGCGCGCGGCACGGCTACGTCCGCGACGCTGCCGTCCAGCGAGGGCGCGGCGCGCGCGGCCGAGATCGGCGCGGATGCCTCCAGGCCGCGGCCGGCGCGCTCACGCGCCGACCTGATAGACGCGCTGGTAGCCCGCCTCGACGTCGGTGATCGTCACCTCGACGATGCCGTGCGAGGTGATCGCGTACTGCTCCTCGATCAGCGGCCCCTCGCTGGTCATGCGCTGC
Organism: Sorangium cellulosum So0157-2; assembly: GCF_000418325.1. GTDB lineage: Bacteria > Myxococcota_A > Polyangia > Polyangiales > Polyangiaceae > Sorangium > Sorangium cellulosum_D. The sequence continues at coordinate 6,743,177 of NC_021658.1, read as the reverse complement.
ACGGGCACGGCGGCGAGCTCGGCGGCGCGCTCGCGGAGCCGCCGGTCGAAGGGGAACACGACCTCGTTGAACGCCGTGATGTCGCCGTGGGGCACGCCGAGCCGGTCGAGCGCCGCGCACTCGACGAACCGGTAGCGGCCGACGTTGTGCGCCGCGCGGTACACGCGCCGCGAGACCACCGGCGCCTCGTGGCTCGACGGGACGCGCGCCTCCCGGTCGAAGATCGGGTCGAACACCACCTCCTCCCCGCCGCTGCTCTCCCGGAACACCCCGAAGTGGCGCGACAGCCGATCGGACAGCTCGAAGCCCGCGTCCTCGTCGACGGCGATGGCGAGCCCCATCGCGATCGCCGCCGAGGGGTAGGGGGAGCGATGGACGCGGCGCCCGAAGCGCTCGCGCAGCGTCCGCGCGACGACGGGCAGCGAGCTCGCGCCGCCGACGACGTAGATCCCCGCGATGTCGGCGAGCGCCTCGCCTGCGCCGGCGTCGAGGCGCGCGATCACCGGCTGCATCGCGGTGATCGTCGCCTCCACGAGCGGCACGCACCGGTCGTAGAAGTCGGAGGCCGAGATCGTCACCTCGTGCGCGGGCGCGAGGTCGCCGAGGCACGCCTCCAGATCGATCACGATCCGCCGGGAGTTCGGGTTGAGCCGCTCCTTCGCCTCGCGGCACTGGTCCGCGAGCGCCGCGAGCGCGCGCGCCGGCAGCGCCTCGCGCTCGATCTTGGCCGCGGCGAGCGCCATCTCGCCCAGCGCGGCGTCGAAGTCGTCGCCGCCGAGGTGGTTCAGCCCCGCGGTCGCCACGGCGTCGTGGCTCCGCCCGGTCATGTGGACCAGCGAGGCGTCGAACGTGCCGCCCCCGAGGTCGTACACGACGATGTGCTCGCGCTTCGACGTGATGGTGCTGCGGTAGCGGTGCGTGTACTCGAAGCCGGCGGCCGAGGGCTCGTTCAGGAGCGCGATGACGTCGAAGCCGGCGCGGCGGAAGGCGTCGAGCGTCACGAAGCGCTGCGTCCCGTGCGCGTTCGCCGGGGTCGCCACGACGCAGATGAGGCGCCCGTCGTCGTCCTTCTTCTTGGGCCGGTTCGACCGGTGCAGCACGGCGTCGCGGAGCGAGCTCAGGAACAGGGTGAGCAGATCGAGCACCCGGAGCTTCGTCCCGCCGATCTCGACCTCGAAGTCGGGCGACGCGCGCGGGCCCGAGAGCACGCGCTTGAACGAGCGGAGCACGGTCCACTCCGGGTCCGAGGCGACCGCGAGGGCGTCGAAGCCGAACCGGAGCTCCCCCCGCCGCTCGGCCGCCACGGAGGGGTAGAAGTCCACGGGGTCCCCCGCCGTGTCCTGGAAGCTGATGACGGGGTAGTTCCCGCGGTCGCAGCACGCGACCACGGTCCGCGTGGTCCCAAAATCGATCCCGAGTCGCAAGGCGGGTCTCCTCCGGCCCGCATGCTGCCACACTCGGCCGCCCGCGGTGCAGATCGCTGCACGCGCCCCGCGGGAACATCGGGGAAACGCTTTTCCAGTACACTGCCCGCGTGGACCCCTCCGACCCGAACCTCCCGACGCCGCCGGATCGGGGCAAGCAGTCGCAGCTCCTCGGCGGCGTGATCAGCACCTCGATCGGCGTCGTCCTGCTCGCGGTGGGCCTGGTCCAGCTCCTTTTCTTCGATCTCCCCGGCAAGACGCCGCGCCTGACCATCGAGCTGATCCTGATCCCGATGGGGCTCGTCTTCGGGATCCCGGGCGCGCTCGAGCTGCGGCGCTCGCTCCTGAACCGCTGGGTGATGCGCCACGGCGTCCCCGCCCAGGCCGAGGTCCTGCGCCGCGACTTCACGAAGAAGGAGTACGACGGCAACCCCGTCAGCCGGCTGCGCCTCCGCGTCCTGCCGCGCGATGGGGCGCCCTACGAGGTCACGATCGACTGGATCGCCCACACCGAGCTCATGATGCTGACCCCCGGGCGCGTCGTGCCGGTGAAGGTGCACCCGACGAAGCCCCGGGCGGTCGTGATCGCCGCCTGAGCGCGCGGCGCGCCCCTCGCCGCGAGCCGGTTGAGTGCTGCAAAATTCTTGTGGTATGAAAAAGAACGCTGAGCGAGCGCCGGATCGCCGAGGCGTCACAGGCGGGGAGGCTGGATCGTCGTCAGGTGGAGGGGCCCGCGGGCCCCGGACAAGGAGAGCCACCGTGAGCGACAGAACCGCTGTGAAATACGAGCAGGAGATCCCGGACGTGCTGCAGGCGCTGGCCGGCGTGCACAAGGCGATGGACAGGCACGGATTCGACAGGAAGCTCATCCACCTCGTGCAGCTGCGCGCGTCGCAGATCAACCAGTGCGCCTTCTGCGTGAAGATGCACACACGGGATGCGCGCCAGGACGGCGAGACGAACGAGCGGCTGGACCGGGTGATCGTGTGGGAGCACGTCAGCGATTTCAGCGAGCGCGAGCGGGCCGCGCTCGCCTGGACCGAAGCGCTGACCGTCCTCGATCGTCGGACCGACTATGCGGCCTTGCGCACGCGGCTGCGGGAGCACTTCTCCGAGCAGGAGATCGGCGTCCTGACCTCCGCCGTCGCCATGATCAACCTGTGGAACCGCATCCAGGTGTCGAGGCACTGAGATGACCCAAGAGGACGACGTCGCGGCGTTCGAGGCCACGAGGCCCATGCTCCTCGGCCTCGCCTACCGCATCCTCGGCTCGCGCGCGGAGGCCGAGGACGCGGTGCAGGATACGTTCCTGAAATGGCAGAGCGCCGACAGGAGCGCGATCGAGAACCCGGCCTCGTGGCTCACGACCCTGTGCACGCGCCGGTGCATCGATCTCCTGCGGGCCGCCCGCAACGCCCGTGTCGATTACGTGGGGGCGTGGCTGCCAGAGCCGATCCACGCGTCGACCGAGGGCGAGCCCGGCGAGCGGCTGTCGCTCGCGGCGTCGCTCCAGACGGCGTTCCTGCTGGTGCTCGAGCGCCTCACCCCGAAGGAGCGGGCGGCGTACCTGCTCCACGAGGTGTTCGACGTGTCCTACCCGGAGATCGCGGCGACGCTCGGCCTCCAGGAGACCACGTGCCGCAAGCTTGTCTCGCGGGCGCGCGCCAACGTGGCGCAATCGAAGGTGCGGCACGCCACCCCGCTGGACCGGCAGGAGCGGCTGCTCGCCGCCTTCCAGACGGCCGTGGCGAGCGGCGGAACGGAGCAGCTGTCGGCGCTGCTCTCGGACGAGGTCGAGCTCTGCGCCGACGGGGGGGGCAAGGTGCCGACCCTGCGCGAGGTCCTGCGGGGCAGGGCCGAGGTGCTCGAGTTCGTCGGCCGCGCCCTCCACGCGTACTGGGGCGACTACACGTGGGAGGCGACCGACATCAACGGGGGCCGGGGCGTCGTCCTGTGGAAGGACGGTTCGGCCGTGGCCTGCGTGTCGTTCGCCTACGACGAGCAAGGCGCGGCGACGAACGTCTACATCGTGCGCAACCCCGACAAGCTGGCCCGCCTGGGCGAGGGCGTCGCGCGGGGCGACGGCGGAGGCGGGGTCGCGCCGGGCGGCGCGGGCGAGGCCGGCTGACCGGGCGGATCAGCGCCTGGGCGAGCGGCGCGCCAGCGCTGTCGGCGTGACGCCGAGGACGCGGCGCATGCACCGCGCCATGTGGCTCTGGTGCGCGAACCCCGCCTCGATCGCCACCTGGCTGGCGGGCAGGTCGCCGCGCGCGAGCAGCGCCTTCGCGCGCTCGACCCGGCGCTGGACGACGTACTCGTGCACCGGCAGGCCCGTCGACCGCTTGAACAGGGTCTTGAGGTGCGAGGCGCTGAGCTCGGCGACGTCGGCCAGCCGCTCCAGGGACAGGTTCTTGTCGAGGTGCTCCTCGATGTAGGCCGTGACGCGCCGCAGCTGCTGCGGCGACAGCCCGCGTTGCGACCGGGACGGCGCGGCGCAGCGGCCGAGCAGGTGCACGGCGAGGGCGAGGCCGAGGCTCTCCGCATAGAGGAGCCCGTTCGGATGGCCGGCCATGCGCTCGGCGTCGAGCGCCCAGGCGATGTGCTCGATCTGCGGATCCCGGAGCTGGTGGCGCAGATCGAGGCCGGCCGTGTCGGGGTCGCGCCCCATGTCCATGGCGGCGCGGCGCACGAGCGACGCGGGCAGCTCCAGCAGGAGCGACGTGTTCGGGTCGTCCTCGTGCCAGACGTCCGCGAACCCGGCGGGGAGGACGTCGGTGTCGCCGCGCGTGTAGAGGAACCGGTGGACGCCGCACGAGCCGCGGACCGGCGGGCCCGTGAGCATCCTCAGCCGGTGGTTGGACGAGGGCTCGAGGGCGACCACGCCGCCCGGGGTCTCGAGGACATCGACGCGCGGCCCGAGGCGAGGCCGGGGCGCGCTCGCCGCATGGTCCTGTGTGCCGGTGGCTCGCATCGACGGCGAGTATCCACCGGCGCCCGGCCGCGCGCCAGGCCACCGGCGCGCGGGGCGCCCTCCGCGCGCGCCGCGCGGGGGCCCTCCGCTGGCCGAACGTGCTCTCCGCGCGTCCAAACGTGCGCGACGGGCCGGCGCGCGGACCGCATCCATGGCGAGCACCGACGCCCGCCGTCGACGGCGGGCGAGCCAACGGAGGACATCCTATGAGTGAAGTCTCGGTTATCGGCCTGGGTCGCATGGGCATCGCGCTCGCCGGGGCGCTGCTCCGGAGCGGCGCCCGCGTCACCGTCTGGAATCGGACGAGCGCGAAGGCCGAGCCGCTGGTCGCGGAGGGGGCGGCGCTCGCGTCGAGCGTCGCAGCCGCCGTGCAGGCGAGCTCGGTCGTCGTCGTCTGCGTCGCCGACTACCAGGCGACGTATGGGCTGCTGGAGGCGACCCAGGTTGCCGCCGCCCTCGCCGGAAAGGTGCTCGTTCAGCTGAGCACAGGGACGCCGATGGACGCGCGCGACGGGGAGGCGTGGGCGAAGGCGCGAGGGGCCGATTACCTCGACGGCGCCATCCTGGCTATTCCGAGCCAGATGGGAAAGCCCGAGAGCAGCATCATCGTCTCGGGTTCGGCCACGGCATTCCAGAAGAGCAAGGCGCTCCTCGAGCGCATGGCCGGCAACGTGTCGTACCTCGGCGGGCAGGTGGGCTCGGCGTCGGCCCTGGACCTGGCCTTCATCTCGTTCGTCTTCGGGGGGCTGATCGGCTTCTACCACGGCGCTCGCATCTGCGAGAGCGAGGGCCTGCGCGTGGGCGATTTCGGTTCCATGATCGCCGACGTCGCGCCGGCCGTGGGCGGGATGATCAAGCAGGACGGCGAAGCGATCCAGGTCGGGACGTACGAGAGCCCAGAGAGCTCGCTGGAGATGTGCGCGCGAGGCGCCGAGATCGTCCTGCGACAGGCCCGGGAGGGGAGGATCGACGCCGTGATTCCGGCGTTCACCGAGGGGCTCTTCCGGAAGGGGGTGGCCGCGGGTTACGGCGCCGAGTCTCCGGGCGCGCTGATCAAGGTGCTGCGGGTGGCAACCTGAGTTGCTGAAAGGACGGGTCATGAAGAGCTACGCAGGGAAGAAGGCGGTCGTCACCGGCGGGACCCACGGCATGGGGCTTGCCACGGTCAAGGCGCTCCTCGCCGGAGGCGCCGAGGTGCTGCTCACCGGCAAAAACGAGAGGAATGTCGAGGCGGCGCGGCGCGAGCTCGGTTCGAGGGCGCACGTGGTGCGATCGGATATGGGGAGCATTGCGGACATCGACGCGCTCTTCTCGATCGTGACGGACACGCTCGGGCGGATCGACTTGCTGTTCGTCAACGCCGGTGTCGCGAGCCTGGAAACGCTGGACCAGGTGACCGAGGCCTCGTACGACTGGACGTTCGGCGTCAACGCGAAGGGGGCGTTCTTCACGGTACAGCGGCTGGTTCCGCTGATGCGGGATGGCGGAGCCATCGTCTTCACGACGTCAATCGCCAACGAGGGCGGCAGCCCCGGCATGAGCGTCTACGCCGGATCGAAGGCGGCGCTGCGGTCGTTCGCGCAAGTCTTCGCGGCGGAGCTCCTGCCGAGGCAGATCCGCGTGAACGCAGTGAGCCCCGGGTTCATCAAGACGCCGACCATGGGCATCGCGGGCGCATCCGCGGAGGCGCTGGCGGCCTTCGAGCAGGAGGGGCGCGCGGTCACCCCGATGAAGCGAATCGGCACGCCCGATGAGGTGGCTCGCGCCGTGCTGTTTCTCGCCTTCGAGGCGACCTTCACCACGGGCGTCGAGCTGCCCGTCGATGGCGGCCTCGGTCAGGGCATCGTGACGCCTCACGCATCACCTGACCCGTCACCTGACGCCGTAGCGCTGACCAGCGCCGTAGCCTGACCCGAGTTCACCCGCCTACCCGACCCAGGTTGAGGTTGACCCCCCCAGCATGGGACCCAGGTCGCCTACCCGACCCAGGTTGCGCCTACCCGACCCAGGTTGCGCCTACCCGACCCAGGTTGCGCCTACCCGACCCAGGTTGGACCCCCACCCGACCCGGGTTGACCCGACCCGGGTTGACCCGACCCGGGTTGACCCGACCCGGGTTGACCCGACCCGGGTTGACCCGACCCGGGTTGACCCGACCCAGGTTGAGGTTGACCCGACCCAGGTTGAGATTGACCTGACCCAGGTTGAGGTTGACCCCACCGAGCTTGGTGCACGTCACCCGAACTGAGGGTTGCCCCGCGGGCGAAACCCCCGACGGCGGCGCGGTCGGCCCAGGGCAACCCATCAATCCGGGGGCTTCGGCCGGCGGCGAAACAGCCGCTGTCGGTCAAGCAGAGACGCGGCGGCTTGGCTCCGCGCCATGCTCACGTGGCGCGGCATGACGCATGCGCAGCCATTCTCGGAGCGCTGCACCGCGGACCCGCCACCCGCTCCGCCCCCATCACACGCACGTTCCCCAGGACCATGCGTAGAGGTGTCCCTCTCCTATCCGGCGTGCTCTCTCTCCGCGTGCGGTGCTATCCCGTGTTCATCGCGTCATTGACGCTGGCGCCGTGAAATGTGCACATCCACCACGTCCCCACCGGGAATAAAACGCTGCGCACGCCAGCACGCCATCGTTCGAGCGCAACGCGGTACGACGCGCGAAACGCGCGTACGGCGGCAGCAGCGGTTCGCCAGGCGTCGCCCTGGTCACGGCCGACGGCGAATGTCGGATTGCGCCCGCGCAGGCCCTCGGAGCTTGTGGCTCGCTCATAAGGGGAGTTCTTGGTGACTTGCTCGGCGCCCATGAAGCGGAGCCCTCTCCGCTCCACGTCCGCATGCGCCAGCGCTTCCTGGTGCTCGAGCTCCGCAGCGACCTGACGGCGAAGGCTCTCCGCATCCTCCGGCGCGATGTCCGGCGGCAGCGTCAGCGTCAGCGTCGCTTCCTCGACCCACTGCGGGTTCGCCGGGTCGAGATACACCGAGGGCCGTGTCGCGCGCAGCACGCCACGGCCGAGCTCACCCACATGCACCTTGACGCCCGGCCATTCCGTCGCATGCCGGACCAGACCAGCGGCCACAGGGTTCGCGAGCACGTAAGCGATTTTTTCCACCACCGCGGCCGGCGTCATCAGCCGTACCACGCTCGTGGCCTCGTGGTCCCATACGGGCCCTTCCCACCCGCGCAGCACCTTCGTCCCCAGAGCGACGAGGCGGTGGAAATACTGCAAGAAGCGCGGCAGTACGCCCTGCACATCGGTCACAACGAGGTGCAGATGCGTCGACATTGCACAAAGAGCGTGAACCTGGACGCCGTAGCGGCGGGTTGAGACTGCGAGGGTGTAGACCAAGAGCTGGTTGATGGCCGCATCGGGGCGCAACAGGAAATGACGGCGTAGGACGCGACGGGTGACCAGGTAGGTTGCGCCGGCAGCGATCTCGCGAGGCTGGCTCATGGTTGGAGCGCAAGAGCAAGCGTTGTGCCGTGAGCCGGTGTGAATCATTTCGAGGGGTTGCCTCCGCGCGGTGGGTGGCGGCCGCGGATTCCGCCGCTTTCCGCCACCCGTGGCTGAAGCGCGTCACCATGGCTATCCGCGCTGCGTCGAGTTTCGCAATTCGCACGCGCTGAGGCGTTGCCAACCTGGATCGCATCGCCAATTGGGCGTTGCCAACCTGGCGCTGCGGCGCTGCCGACCTGGGTTGGGTGGTCGCTGCCGACCTGGGTTGGGCGGTCGTCGTCAACAAGGGTCAAGTTGCCGACGCGACACGACACGAGGCCAACCCGGGTCGGAGTACGCACGTGGCCGACGCGACACGAGGCCAACCCGGGTCGGGTCGGGTCCGCCCAACCCGGGTCGGGTCGGGTCCGCTATTTCCCCTCGCTCGGCTTGTCGCTCTTGGCGTCGCCTCCGCCGCCGGTCTCCTGGATGGAGGGCGGCGGGTCCGACTGGACTGTCTTCGCGTCGCCGGGCTCCAGCGTCACCATCATCGTCCGGTTGCCGCGCTCCGGGTCCACGAACGTCACCTCGTGCGTTCCCGGCGCGACCTTGCGCCCCGTGATCGGCGTCGTCCCGATGGGCTTACCGTCCAGCAGGATCTCGGTTGGCTGCGCCGAGACCACGTCGAGCATCGGCGCGTCGTCCAACGGAGGCTCGGGCTCAGGCTCGGGCTCGGCCGCGATCGGCGCGGGCTGCGGAGGCTTCGGCGGGGGCTTGGGGGCCCCGCCGCAGCCGGCGAGCGGGATGACGAGGAGAAGAGCGGCAACACGGAGCATGCGCCGGAGGCTAGACACGAAATCTCGCGCGAGGAAATGGCCCGGCGACATCGTGCACGCGCCGCGAGCGCCCGGAGCCCGGACGTTGCCTTGTCCGACCGGCCCAGGTACCTCTGGTCGCCATGTCGACCGTGGCGATCCGCGGAACGGGGAACCCGCGACAGCCGACGGAGCACGTCGACCGCGCGTTGACGGAGAGCCCCAGCAGGACCCGCGAGCAGACCGCGGACGCTCGCATCCCATTTCTGATGGAGCGGCACATTTCGACAAATCCCGCCGCGTACCACAACCTCGAGCGCGACAGCGGCGCGCGCACCACGACCTCGGCGACCCGCGCGCGGCGCCTTGCGCTCGAGAACGCCTACGTCACCGGTCAGACGACGAGGGGCGACGGAGGGCTCTGATGGCAGCGCCGTCCTCGTCGCGGCTCCGGGTGATGGGCGGCCTCGCCGCGGTGGCGTTCGTCGTCCACGGCGGCAACCACGTGCGGCGGGGCTCACCGTACGATCTGCTCTGGATGTGCAACGTCGCGCCCCTCCTGCTCGCGGCCGGCTGCTCTCTCGCCAGGCCAGACCTCGCCGCGATCGCGGCGCTGTGGCTCGCCTTCGGCACGCCCATCTGGCTGCTCGACATCGCGACGGGCAGCGGGCTCCTCCTGACCACGTTCCTGCCGCACGTGCTCTGCCCTCTCCTCGCCGTCCTCGCGGTGCGGGAGCTGGGCCTCCCGCACCGCGCCTGGCTCAAGGCAACCGCGGCGCTGCTCGCCCTGGTAGGGCTCACGCGCGCGCTCACGCCGCCCGAGACGAACGTCAACCTCTCCCGCCGCGTCTGGGCGGGCTGGGAGGCGCTGTTCCCGCGCTACGATCTGTTCTTCGCCCTCGTGGCGGCCGCGGCGGCGCTCACCTTCCTCGCCATCGATCGCGCGCTCGCCGCGTGGCTCGGCCCGCAGCGCCGGGGCGCCGCGGGCGGCGCGACCCGCGGGGCGAGCACCACCTGACGCGCGACCTCGTCCTCGACCCAATCACATCGAGCGAGCCCAGCCGCACCGCGCGCGCCGAACGCGGCGACCCTGCTCGACGAGGTCCCGCACGATGCCTTGCCGCGCGCGCCCGGCCGCGTCACGACCCAGCCATGCGTCGCGCGCGCGAGCTCCAGCAACCTCGCGCATCGGCCGACGCGGTCCGACCCGAGATCGCGTCAGCCGTCGACCTCGCCACGGGCGATGATCCCGCTTCACCGTGACGCGCCGCTGTGAACGCCTGAGCCGGAACCAACAGGAGCCACTCGATGAAGAAGAGCCTACCTGACGACGATCTCCGCCTGCCGGTGAAGCTGGACTCCACGAGCAACGGTGAGTACTGGCCGCGAGCCCCGGACGCGGCGCTGCGCGAGGCCCAGCGGAGCGCGATGGAGAGCGCGCTCGACAACGCGCGCAGGCTGGGGATGAGCCGGCGCGAGTACCTGGCCAGCACGTGCGGCGCCGCGACCGTCTTCCTCGCGCTGAACCAGCTGGGCTGCGGGGGCGGGCGCTACCAGGTCACGAAGCAGTCCACGCTCGACCCCGCCGCCGCGAACGAGAAGCTGACCGGGAAAGAGTTCATCTTCGACGTGCAGACGCACGAGGTGAGCGCCGACCGGGTCTGGTGGAAGGAAGGGCAGCCGTCGCTCGCGAATTTCCTCAAGACGACGCCGCAAGCGGACTGCGGCGCCCCGGCCTGGGCGCGGTGCTTCACCGATGACGTGCTCATCCGCGAGGTCTTCATGAACAGCGACACCCAGCTCGCCGTGCTGACCGGCCTCTGGGGCGATCCGCTGCCCATGCTCACCGAGGAAGCCGCGCGCACGCGGGAGAAGGTCGCGCAGCTCGGACGGGATCGGTTGCGCATCCACGGCGTCGTCCAGCCGACCATCGCGCCCTGGGAGAAGATCGCCGACGAGATGCGCAGCCAGGCCGAGACCATGAAGCTCAGCGCGTGGAAGCTCTACACGGTGTGGGGGCCGACCGGCGAGGGCTGGTGGCTGAACGACGAGGTGGGCCGCAGGACGATCGAGCACGGCATCGCCCTCGGCATTCCGATCTTCGCGGTGCACAAGGGGCTGCCGCTCTCCGGAATGAACCCGGAGTACACGCGGCCGAAGGACGTGGGACCGGCGGCGCGCGCGTTCCCGAAGGCGACGTTCCTCATCTATCACTCCGGCTACGAGCCCGACATCACCGAAGGCCCGTACGACCCGAAGGCCACGCGCGGCGTGGACGCGCTGATACGCTCCCTCGAGGAGAACGGCATCGGGCAGAACGGGAACGTGTACGCCGAGCTCGGCTCCACGTGGCGCGAGGTGATGAAGAAACCCGACGAGGCGGCGCACGTCCTCGGCAAGCTGCTCAAGCACGTGGGCGAGGACCGGATCCTCTGGGGGACCGACGCCATCTGGTTCGGCTCGCCGCAGGATCAGATCCAGGCATTCCGCGCGTTCGAGATCACCCCCGAGCTCCAGGAGCGCCACGGGTACCCGGCGCTGACCCCGGAGCGGAAGGCGAAGATCCTCGGCCTCAACGCCGCGCGCGTGTACGGCGTCGACGTCGCCGCGGTGCAGGGCGCGCAGGCCCGCGACGAGGTGAGCCGCGCGCGCGCGGAGTACGCGAACGCGCCGATGCCTTCGTTCCAGACCTACGGCCCGCGGACCCGCCGGGACATGCTGCGCCTGCTCGATTTCACGCGCGGTCTGCCGGACTAGCGGCGAGGCCTGCGCGCGGCGCGCGCGGCGCCCACGCCGTACGAGCGGCTGCGCGCGTCGAGCCCTCTTCGCGACGTGTCCCCGGATGCGGCGCCGGATTTCTGTGGTGCGTTCGGAGCGAGAGCGAGCGGGCTCGGCAGCTCAGGGTTCGTACGCCTGCGCGATGGTCTCGATCATCCGCGGGATGGCGACGGAGATGAGGATCCCGAGGTTCGCCCGCTTGTTGTCCACCAGCATGCCCTGGAGCAGCTTGCCGTGGTTGACCACCACCACGGTGTGGTTGCCGGCCATGTCGAGCATGTAATACCGCCCGAGGGGCGGGAAATTCGAGTCGCGCAGCGAGCTGTCCAGCTCCTCGGTGATGCGCGTGAAGAGGGCGACCGCCACGGGCTGCTGGTTGAAGCCGGCGAGCGACAGGCCCGCCGTGCGCTCCCAGATGTCGCTGGCGAGCAGCCCGTCGCGAAGGATGTTGCGGAGGTCGTGGACTGCGGCCTCGAGGACTTTGGTGTCGATCATCGTGCTTCCGTCGCTCCTGGGCGCGCGCGCCCGCATTGAAAATCCGGATGTATCACAGCCCGCGCACGGTCGTCTCGAGCGCCTCCTTCAGCTGCTCGAGCGCCCGCGTGGAGAGAGCCTCGTCGCCCACGGTCCCGAGGCAGAAGCCGCCGCGCGCCGTGCGCGTCTCGACCCAGGACATCATCTGCGCGCCCAGCCAGAGCGCGCCCGCCGTGGCGTCGACGCCAGGGACGGTGCGGACGCCGACCAGCGCCGAGAGCAGCGGGCCCACGAGGGACACGTGCGCCTCCGAGATGCCGTGCGCCGCCAGCGTGAGGCCGTTGTCGTCGGCGACGAAGGCGCCCGCGCACGCGTGGTGGGCGAGCGTCCAGGCGACGAGCGCGTCGAGCCGGTCGGACGGGTTGTCGGAGGTCTGCACGAGGCGCGGCACCTCCTTCGGCGCCTTGGGCGGCGCCTTCGCCGGCGCGGGCGGCGCCTTCGCGGGCGCGCCGGCGCGCGACGACCCCATGGCGCTCACGAGCGCCGCGGGCTCGCGCGCGGGCGTCGCCGACACCCGCGCGAGCAGCGAGCTCACCCGCTGCGCGTCAGTCCACGAGACGGATCGGACCGTCATCCTCGCCTCCTGCCGTGGTGCCAAGGCGCTCCTCGATCTCGGCCACCAGCTTGTCGAACACCGCGGAGACCGCCGGCGGGCGGCGGCTGAGCAGGCCGAGCGGTACGCCCGCGCGGCTCGCCTGGAGGAACGTGCTGTCGCGCGGGACCGCGGTGTCGAAGACCTGGTCGCGGTAGAGCGACCACAGCTCCTCCAGCGAGGCCAACAGCACCGGATCGCGGAACGAGCTCATGGTGCCGACCACGCCGAGCAGCGAGCAGGCGGAGCCGATGTCGCGGAGCCGCGCCAGGAGCTCGAGCAGCCGGGGCAGGGCCCGCAGCGCGAGCGGCTCGCACTGCGCCACCGCGATGACGTGGTCCACCTCCTCGAGCGCGAGGCGCGACATCCCGCCGAGCCCGGCCGGCGTGTCGAAGAGGATCAGGTCGAAGTCGCGCTGGCTCTGCTCCAGGATGCGCCCCACGAGGTTGGCCTCGCGCGCGTTGATGGAGAAGCGATCCTCGTCGAGCGCGTCGACGGGGCCCATGGGCAGGAGACAGAGCTCCGGGAGCCGCGTCTTGACGAGCCCCTCGAGCGGGGGGCCGCCGCGCGCGAGGCTCGCGGCGAGGCCGGGGCGGTCGCTGACGCCGTCGAGCGACATGCCGATGGCGCCCTGCAGATCCGTGTCGACGAGGAGGGTCCGCGCGCCTCGGCGCGCGAAGGCGAAGGCGCAGTTGAGCGCCACGGTGGTCTTTCCGACTCCGCCCTTCAGGCTGGCGAATGCGATGGATCGGGTCATTTGGGGTATCCGAGCTTGCGTAGCTGTTCCAGGTTAGCGCGCACGAGACTGGATGCGGGGTCGAGGGTGGAGAGGTCGGTGAGGACGCGGGCCGCCTCGCTGTAGCTGCGTTCCATGAGGAGGCGCCGCGCGTCGGCGTTGAGCTGCTTGACGCGGGCCGCGCGCTGCTCGGGCGAGAAGAGCGCGACCTCGATCCGCCTCGAGGAGATCGGCGGCGGCATCTCCACGCAGCCCTCGTCGATCCGGCGGAGCGAGTCGAGGACGAGCTCCGCGAGATCCTTGAAGATGGTGCGCTCCTTCGTCGAGCTGACGGTCGGGTTGACGCGCACGCGCATCTCCGGCCGGATGAGCCGCGCGAACGCCTCCTCGCCCACGCCGAGGCCGTCGAACGCCGTCCACACCTGGCCGCGCCGCACCTCGATGAGGCCCACGTCGCCGCTCTCGTTGCTGACCACGAGGACGTGCGAGTCGCCGGACATGCAGATCATCTGCAAGAAGTCGACGGGCACGAAGTACATCCCGATCGGCGCCGACTGCGCGCCCGCGGCGTGCCCCATGAGGACGAGCGTCTCCTCGGCGATGGGCCACGTCACGCGCGTGACGTTCATCGCGCCCGGGACGTCCACGCCCTCGTTCACGGCGAGCACCAGGCGCGCCGTGCGGCGGAGCAGCTGCGCGACGGCGTCCTCCGGCCCGCCCGGGAGCGACGGCGCGTAGATGATGAGCTCCGCGCTCTCGGCGCCCTCCAGCGCCTGCTCCAGCTCCTCCCACGTGGCGGCGCCGATGGCGCTCACCGGCGTCTGCCCCGCGATGACGCGGATGCACCGCATGCGCTCGCGCAGATCGGGATCCGCGACCACGACGATCGGCATCAGCCTCCGAGGTCGCGCCGCGCTCGGCGCAGCATGACCGACGACGCCGAGTCGCCCGGACGCATGCGCCCGCAGGCCTCGAAGGCCTCGATCGCCTCGTCGTACCGGCGCTGCACGAACGCGGCGGTGCCGCGGGCGAACGCCTCGCGGTAGCGCCGATCCTCCTCCGTCTCGTAGACCCGCGGCGTGAACGGCGCGCTGGTCGGGGCGGGCGGCTCCGGCGCTCGCCGCACGAGCCCGCGCTCGGGCATCGTCGGCGGCGCCGGATCCGAGCTGACCGCGGACGGCAGCGTGTCCATCTGCCGGCGCCAGGACTGCGGTGTCTTCTCGCTGAACGGCGACGCCACCTCCCGCCCCGTGTAAAGGCCGACGAGCACCTGCAGCGTGCGGAGCCGCCCGAGCGGGGACATTTGCACGATGTCGTCGAACGTCGAAGAGCCGTCGATGTACCGCGCCACCAGGAGCGCGTCGGGCGAGCGACCCGCCGACACCGGGATGGGCCCCGCCACCTGATCGAGGCCGCCGAGCCGCTTGGCGTAGGCGCCCGCGAGGAACTCTTTGATCCGCTCGATGCTGGTCTGCAGCTCGCGATCTTCGGGCGCCTCCGCGCGCGCGCGGTACAGCACCGCCAGCGCCTCCTCGTAGCGCTTCTCACGGACCAGCCGCACGATCTCCGCGCGCACGGGGGTGCTCTTCGGGACCTCGCGGCTTTCGGGTTCCATCATCCAGGCCGATTCGTGTTGGTCTTTCACGGCACAACTCGGCAAGCTACATGCCTCGACCGCCGACCTTCAAGCGGTTTGGTAGCGCCTTCGCGGCCGCCGCCCCGGCCGCGCTGTCCACACTGGGATCGCCGTCGTTCAGGTGCGAGCGTGTGGGACCAGTCAGAGCCCCACTCTGAGAACATGGGTGCTGCGACATGGGCCCATGTGGCGGCCATGGAGGCTCGTGCCCGCGACGACTCTGCCCATTCCTTTCATGTGTGGCGGGTCGGCCCGCCGGCGCTCTCGGATGCCCGCCGAACAAATCGCCGCGCAATCACCATAAAAGGAATGGGTGTCGCACATGGGCGCCCGTTCGCCCACCTGGCTACCGAGCTCGATTTCGATGGAGATCGCTGAAGATACTGGATGCAGCTTACGCGGAACTTGCGCTAGAGTGGGTTCACCGAGTGGAAGCACCCCCCAACGTTACGTAACGTCTGAGGTGGTTCGTGGAAAATTCCAAAAATCAAGCTCGGAATGCAGCGAGGGGGGGTCGTGCAGGATTTCAACCGAGGTGAGATCCAGCCGCAGCGTCCATGGGGGGTACGCCGTGGTCTTGTCTTGTTGCCTCACGAAGCGCATACGACGCTTGGCTTACGCAAACAGAGGGATCGCTCGATCAACTGACACCACCAGCCGAAAGGAGATCGCTTATGCGGCAGGTCTTGCGGCACATCTTCCAGAAGAAGCAGGCATACGCTCGTCTACCCCTGTTCGAGCGCATGCGCGATGAGCGGCTCGATCCCAGCGAGCGGCTCGCCTTCTATCCGTGCATGGCTTTCTTCATCATGAGCTTCGGTGATCTGAACAAATTCGTACTGAGACAGGAGCCCGCGGCGGACGAATACCAGGAAATGGTGAACGTTCACACCCGCGAGGACGACCATCACTGGCCGTGGTACCTGGAGGATTTGACCAAGCTGGGCTACGACGTCGAGGCGCGGAGCTCGGACATGATGCACTTCCTCTGGGGCGAGGAGACGATCGAGAATCGGATCCTCACCGCGAGGCTCACCGAGCTCATCAAGGGCACGACGGGCCTCGAGCGGCTGGTCATCATCGAAGCGATCGAGGAGACCGGCAACGTCCTCTTCAGCGCGATGCTTCCCCTGGCGGAGGCGCTGGAGAAGCGGCTTGGAACGCAGCTGCGCTACTGCGGCCCGTTCCATTTCGAGCGCGAGTCGGGCCACACGGTGGACGCCGATCACGCCGCGCTCGCGAGCATCTCCCTCGACGCGGAGACGCGCGCGCGCTACAAGGCGCTCGCCGACGAGGTGTTCGCGCTCTTCGAGCCGTGGACGCACGAGCTCCTGCGCTATGCCATCGCCCACCCCGCGGCCATCCCCGCGGCCGACCCCGAGACGGACGGCGTGAGCCAGATCATGACCCGCTCGTCAATCCTCGCCGCGTGAATCGGCGCGGTTGAGCTCTCCAGCTTCGCCTTCGCGGCCCCCTCCACGACATCCATTCCATCGCGCTCGCCACGCGCCGCGCTCTCTGCACAAGACGCTGCGCATGGCGCTGACGCCCTCGTTCACCCATGGCGGTCAGCGCCGTCCGACGAACGTCGACGTCGAGCGCCGACGCTCGGAGCTTCGGCGCGATCGGCGCCGGCCCGCGGGGCGGGGGGCGCGCCGGGATCAGCCGCCGCTGCCGTAAGGACGGGTGATGATCTCGAGGTAGTGTCCGGCGGGGTCGGGGAAGTACACGCCGCGCCCGCCGTCGTGATGGTTGATCTCGCCGGGGCGCTGCGCCCTGGGATCGGCCCAGTACGGCAGCTTTCGCTCGCGGATCCGGCCGAAGATCTCGTCGAACTCGGCCTCGCTGACCAGGAACGCGTAGTGCTGGGGGCGGACCTCGTCAGGGGTGTCGATGAAGTCGAGCGTGACGTCGTTGTCGAGCCGCACCGTGAGGAAATGTCCGAACGGCTCCGGGGCGGGGAGGCCCAGGATCTCCGTCATGAAGGTGGCGGACACCTTCTTGTCCTTCGCGGCGACGATGGTGTGGTTGAGCCGGACGGTCATGCGCGCGTCTCCCTTCCGCGGCGCTCGAGCAGGCCTCGTGGCCGCTCGGGCGAGGCCATCACTTCACGCGTCGGCCTGGTGTCGTTCATCTCTCTGTACCCTCCATCCAGCCGAGCCCCGCGGACCGAGCCGCTGCACGAGGCCCGCCGCGCGTGCCCGCCCGGGAACAGGGCGAGCCTGCCACGGTGGGTTCACGCGAGCAACCTCGCCGGCCTGGGCGTGCCGACCGGCGCGCCATCCCGTCTTTGCTGTTCTCCTCCGCTCGTCGGTCACGTGACCTCCGCACCGCCGTATCGTCGCGGTCACCTGTCCGAGCGGCGCGGGGCCCGCGGCGCTCGAGCGGAATCGAGGAGGGTTTGCACGGGCGATGGGCTCACGTGCGGTCGGGGGAGGGGAGGGCGAGGCGGCTGCAGGGGAGGTTGGGGATGCGGTGGTGGCGCTCGTGGTAGCCGAGGCTCAGCGCGATCGGCGAGCGGGTGAAGGCGAGCCGGCGCGCGGCGGCCAGCATCCAGGCCGGGGCGTTGTGCGGGACGTGCGCGGCCCACACGGCCATGGTGAGCTGGAGGCACGTCGCGGTGGCCGCGACGGCGAGCAGCGCCGGCCGCCGCGAGGCGAGCAGGAGGGCGAGCGAGGCGAGGTTGAGCGCGGTCTCGGCGAGCTGGCAGCGGCGGCCGGAGGGGCCGGCGGCGCGGAGCGCCTCGACGCGGAGGGCGAGGGCGCCGAGGGGAGCGTCGAGGAGCGCCCGCGGGAGGGGCAGGCGCGCGGGGGCGCCCTCGGCGTCGTCGGGCGCGAGGGGGCGAGCGTGATGGCGCAGGTGCATCAGCCGCAGGGCGTGGCCGCTCATGAGCATGAGCGCGGCCGAGAAGGCGAGGGCGAGCTCGTTCGCCTTGCGCGGCAGGCGGAGCGCGCCGTGGGCGACGTCGTGCATCAGGGCGAAGGAGGCGAAGAAGAGCGCGCCCTCGAAGGCCGCGGCCAGCGTCGCGCTCTCGATGCGCACGGCGAGGCCGACGCCGGAGGCGCAGAGGCTGACACGGGCGATGTGCAAGGCGAGGTCGCCGAGGCGCGGTTGCATGGCGCCTCGGAGTGCGATCGCCGTGCCAGGGAGCGCGGCCGGCGCGGCGCGGCGCGGACGGGCGCGGGCCGCGGCGGCGCGTCCGATGCACGCGGCGCGCGCGGCGCGACCTCCGGTGTCCACGCGGTCGGCAACCCGGGTGTCCACGGCGTGGACGGCCACGAAGGCGTGTGGACAGCGAGGGGCCGAGGCGCGCGCGATGGGGCGGCGCGCGTTGATGGTTTCAGAGGTTGGTGAGCGGCTTGCACAGGCGGTGGCCGGGGCGGGCGATCTCGCTCGCTCGGGTCGTTCGGGTTCAGGGATGGGTGCACCATGGCCACCGCGTCATTTTTGCTTGCTGTCGTCTGCCTCCTCGGCGCGTTCGATATTGCCTACTTTCACTGGCACCGGTGCCGTCTCGGGGACCGCGCCGAGTCGCGGGCCGAGGTATGGATCCATGTGGCGCGCGGATTCATCTATGCGCTTCAGCTCGCGCTCGTGCCCAATGTCCAGTTTCATGGCGCGTTCTACGCGGTCTTCATCGCGCTCTTCGTGGCCGATATCGGTGTGGCGATGGTCGATGTTGCCGTCGAGCCGGCGTCGCGGCGCAGCCAGGGAGGGCTGCCCGCCGGGGAGTACCTGATGCACATCGTCCTGAGCGTGCTCGTCGGCGCCTACCTGCATGCGATCGCGCTGGACTCGATGGCATGGCGGCACCTGCCCTCGGCGATCGTCTACGCGCCGGCGGACGTCCCAGGCTGGCTTCTCGGGACGCTCGGGCTCATGGGCGCGGGGGCCGCGTTCGTCGCGGTGATCGAGGGGCTCGCGCTCGTCGAGCAGCGCCTGCCGCGACCGGCGCCGATCCACGTCCGGGTGCGGCTCCGCACCACGGTCGAGCGGCTCTGGGAGCTCACGCAGGATCACAGGATCCATCCGAGCTGGGATCATCGCTTCAGCCGGATCGCCATGCTCGGGGAGGTCGTCCAGACCGGGACGGCGATGCGCTACGAGAAGGATTTGCTCGTGGCGACGATCCGTGGCTTCGGGCGATACAAGCTCCACCGGCCCTGTCGGCAGTCGACGTTCGAGTTCTGGTCGGAGGATCCGCGGTCGCTGATCCGCCGCGGGGTCGGGCTCTGGCTATATCGGGCCGTGGGAGGTGGGGTCGTGGAGTTCTCGACGTCATATACGTACGAGGTGCGCTGGGGGGCGCTCGGACGGTGGTTCGATCGCGCGGTGTTTCGGCCGCTGTTTCAGCGCGCGACGGAGCGGAGCTTCCGGCGGCTGGCGGAGCGGTATTTCCCCGAGGGGGCGTCGCGGGTCGCGGGGGCGCGCGGGAGGAAGCCGGTGCACTTTCTCGGCTACGGAGGCGAGCCGGCCGGGTGACGCGCTCGGGGCCCTCAGGGATGGTGTCGTCCGACTCAGGTTGAGCGACCCAGCCGAGGTCGGGGTTGCCCGGGGTGGTGCAGGTTGGGTGGGCGACTTGGTCAGGAGCGAGCGCCTCGAAGCCGCGCGCCGACCCAGGCGCACGGCAGCGCGATCGCGATGTTCGCGAGCGAGTACCAGGCGGGGCCGTGCTCCCACATCATGACAGCGCCCAGGGTAGCGAGCGGGAGGCCGACGAAGCCGAGGGCGAGCGCGTGGCGCGTCGGGCGAGCCGGAGCGAGCCGGGCCGCGACGTAGCAGCCGGCGGCGTTCAGGGGGATGCGGTAGGCGAGCGCGAGCACGAACAGCGCGTCGGCCATCCGTTCGCCGTGCGGCGGGAAGACGCCGGATGCGTGCAACGCCAGGTCCACGGCGGTGGTGAGGATGACCGTCGAGAGGAGACCGCAGAGCACCGCGCCGACGCTGCGGAGTGTGGTTCTAGTCTGGGCGGAATCGGTCGTGACGGTGAGCGTTGCTTGAAGGGTTTCGCTGGTGTTCATGGGGTCCTCGTCCGGGTGATGGTGCGCCGTCCTCGGCGCTACACCGGGACGTCGGAGCCGCCGGCGCGCCCTCGACATCGGCGGTGACGATTTTCGACGACCCTGCGGTCGACCCGACCCAGGTTGGGGATGGCCGACCCGGGTTGCGGCGCGGCGCGGCCACCGACCCGGGTTGCGGCGACCCGACCGAGCGTCATCAAGATTGAGGCCGAGGACCAGTCCTGGTCGATCTCCCCCGGCGACCGTATCGAGGACAACGCGCAGAACGTGAAGCTCCGCGCCAACCAGATCGGCGATACCTTCAGGTTCTCCACGCCGATCGCGGCCGGCAGGTACACGATCGTCCTCCGCCACGCGAAGCGGAACGTGTACGGGCAGTACGCCCTGAAGGCGAACGGCGCCTCGGTGGCGACCTTCGACGCCTATATCGGCACCACGGGGGACAGCTGGACGACGACGACGCTCGGGGATGCGTCGCTCTCCGGCGGCGTCGAGTTCACGCTGCAATGCGCCGGCAGAAACGCCGCCGCGTCGGGTTATGATCTCAAGATCGACACCATCGAGCTCGTGCCCGCAGCCGGCGGCTCATCGGGCACCGGCGGCACGGGCGGCGGAGGGCAGCAGCCCGGGGGCAGCGGCTCCGCAGAGGATCGCTGCGACGTCGGCGTGTACGACCCGAGCGACCCGCCGGCGTCGCTGAACGTCACCGGCAATCTCGGCACCCACGACCCCGCCATCCTCGTCCAGGATGGCACGTTCTATCTTCAGCAGACCGGCCCACGGCTCCCCGGCAAGCGATCCACGAACCTCATCGACTGGAGCGGCGCCCCGAGCGCCTTCTCGACGAACCCTGCCTGGGTCGCGCGGGACGTCCCGGGCGCGACCGACCTGTGGGCGCCGGATCTCTCGCGCTTCGGCGGCAAATACCACCTCTATTATTCGGCCTCCACGTTCGGGAGCCAGAGCTCGTGCATCGGTCACGCCACCCGGGACTCCATGGCGTCCGGCAGCTGGACCGATCACGGCTCGGTGATCTGCTCGCGCCGCGGGGATCGGTACAACGCCATCGATCCAAACGTCATCGTCGATCAGGCAGGCACGCCGTGGCTCGTGTTCGGTAGCTTCTGGGATGGCATCCGCGCCGTCCAGCTCGACCAGAGCGGCGCCCGGGTGGGCGCGGAGGTGCACGCGCTCGCCTCGCGCGGCGGCGGCGCGATCGAGGCGCCCTTCGTGGTCCGGCGCTGCGGCTATTGCTATCTCTTCGTCTCCTTCGACAGGTGCTGCAGCGGCACCGACAGCACCTACAACATCCGGGTCGGCCGCTCCGAGAGCGTGCTCGGCCCGTACGTCGACAAGAACGGCACGCCGATGCTGAACGGCGGCGGCAGCCTCGTCCTGCAAGGCAACGAGCGCTGGCGCGGCCCAGGCCACAACGCGGTGCTGTTCAACGGCAAATCCGCGTACAACGTCTTTCACGCCTACGACGCCAGCGCGAACGGCGCACCCAAGCTCCGCGTCTCCGAGCTCGCCTGGGACACCGCTGGCTGGCCCATCTCCGGGGGGCCTTGAGCGATGTCGCGGCGAGGGGGCATCCTCCAGGCTGACGTGACGGCGCGAAAGGAGCGGAGTTTGCCGCATGTCAGCCCCTCGCGAGGCGGCACCCCCGAGGATTGCTCGAGCGGCCGAGCGGCCTTAGAGGCCCCACCAGGATCGCGGCGCCGAAGCGCACCCCGCGCCCTCTGCGCGTCCGGGGTGGAGGGACCCTTGCACGCCGGAGCTGCCCGCGATCGAGGAGCGGCGGGAAATGGTGCGCATGGTTCCGGTGTTGGTCGTCGCCTTGCCGTGCGGCGCGCTCGCGCTCACGGCGGCCTGCTCCGATCCCAGCCCTCCGCCGCGGCCGCGGCCCGGCTCACAGCCTGCGGCGGAGGAGGCCCAGAGATTCATCGAACAAGCGGAATCGGAGCTCCACGAGCTCAGCACCCAGAACAACCGGGCCGCCTGGGTCGCGTCGACGTACATCACGGTCGATACGCAGGTCCTCGCGGCCGCGGCGAGCGCGAAGCTGCTCGGCGCGCAGACCGACTACGCCGAGCGCGCGGCCCGCTACCGCGACCTCGACCTGCCCTACGACGTCCGCCGGCGGCTCGATCTCCTGCGCACCTCGCTCACCCTCTACGCGCCCGCCGACCCGGCGAAGACGCAGGAGCTCGCGACGATCGCGTCGAGGCTGGAGGCCACGTACGGCGCGGGCAAATACTGCCCCTCGGCCGGCCAGTGCCTCGATCTCCAGGAGCTCAGCAGGATCATCGCGAAGAGCCGCGATCCCGAGGAGCTCAAGCGAGCGTGGGTCGGCTGGCGCACGGTCTCCGCGCCGATGCGCGGCGACTTCACGCGGCTCACGGCGCTGGCGAACGAGGGCGCCCGCGAGCTCGGGTTCAAGGACACCGGCGACGCCTGGCGCGCGAAATACGAGATGCCGCTAGAGGCGCTGCCCCGGGAGGTCGACCGCCTCTTCGGGCAGGTCAAGCCGCTCTACGACGCCCTCCACTGCTACGTGCGCGGCCGCCTCGCCGCGCGCTACGGCGAGGACGTCGTGCCCGGCGCGCGCCCGATCCGGGCCGATCTGCTCGGCGACATGTGGGCCCAGGACTGGAGCAACATCCACGATCTCGTCGCGCCCGAGGGGGTCGCGCCGATCTACGATCTCGACGCCGCGCTCCGCGCGAAGGGGTTCACGCCGATCGAGATGGTGAAGACGGGCGAGCGCTTCTTCGTCTCGCTCGGGTTCGAGCCGCTCCCGGCCACCTTCTGGGAGCGATCGCTCTTCGTCAAGCCGGCGGATCGCGACGTCGTCTGCCACGCGAGCGCGTGGAACATCGACGACGAGGAGGATCTGCGCATCAAGATGTGCATCGACATCACGGCGGACGACTTCCAGACGATCCACCACGAGCTCGGCCACACCTTCTATCAGAGGGCGTATAACCACCTCCCGTGGCTGTACCGCGACAGCCCGAACCCGGCGTTCCACGAGGCCCTCGGCGACACCATCGGGCTGTCGGTCACGCCGGCGTACCTCCAGCGGATCGGGCTCGTGGACGAGCTGCCCCCGCCGTCGAGCGATGTCTCGCTCCTCCTCCGCGACGCCCTCGCCAAGGTGGCCTTCCTGCCGTTCGCGGTCCTCGTCGATCGGTGGCGCTGGGGGGTCTTCTCCGGGGACATCCCGCCGGCGGAGTACAACAAGGCCTGGTGGGATCTCCGGAGGAGATACCAGGGCGTGACGCCGCCGGTGCCCCGCTCCGAGGCGGACTTCGACCCCGGCGCGAAATACCATGTGGCGGCGAGCGTCCCGTACATCCGGTATTTCTTCGCGCATATCCTCCAGTTCCAGCTCCACCGCGCGCTCTGCGAGGAGGCGGGGCACAAGGGGCCGCTCCACCGCTGCACGATCTACGGCAGCGAGCAGGCCGGCGAGCGGCTCCGGCGGATGATGGAGATGGGGCGGAGCAGGCCGTGGCCGGAGGCGCTCGAAGCGGTGACCGGATCGCGGCGGATGGATGCGGCGGCGATGCTCGCCTACTTCGCGCCGCTCAGGGGCTGGCTCGATCGGCAGAACCGCGGCAGGAAGTGCGGATGGTAGGCTGCGGCCGACGCGGGACGTGCGCGCCGCCCGGGCTTCAGGCCTGCGGCGGCGTGTAGAAGGCGAAGCGCGTGACCGCGCGGTAGCCCATCCCCTCGTAGACGGGCCGCCCCATGTCCGTCGCGTGGAGGACGGTCCTCTCGATACCCGTTCCGCTCAGCGCGTCGTCGAGGCAGCCGCGCATCACCGCCTCGGCGTACCCTTTGCGCCGGTGCTCGGGCGCGGTGACGACGAAGCCCACGTAGCGGATCCCCGCCACGATGAACGTCGCCGCGGAGCACACGGGTTTTTCGCCCACGTAGCCGACCCGGCCGAACGCCCGGTCGCCCCACATCGCCTCGTGGGCCACGGAGGCGCGCCCCGCGGGGATCGGGACGCTGTAGGCCGCCGCGTTGAGGTCCGCGATGGCGGTGCGCGTCTCGGCGTCGGCCACGCGCCGGAGATCGAGGCCGGAAGGTGCGCGCCGCGGCGGGGTGATCGCGTCGGCCACCATGCCCAGGAGCGACACGGCCGGCTTGAAGCCGAGCCGGCCGAGGAGCTCGGCGGTCGCGCCCCCGTCGCCGCCGGGCGACCAGCTGTCGGACAGCGCGAAGAGCCACGGCACGCCGCCCGCCCGGGCGAGCTCGACGGCCCGGCGCGCTCGGCGCTCGAGATCCTGGAGGTCGGTGGCCGGCGAGGAGAGCGTGGTCATGTTGAGCAGGATCATGTCCGTGCCCGAGAGGACGACGGTGACGCCGTCGGTGTGCTCGATCCGATGGCCGGGGAGGCCCTGGCTGAAATAGATCCAGGCGGCCAGGAACTGAGCGTTGGACTCTTCGATCTCGATCGGGTCCGGCATGCGAAACCTCCTCGAAGCGGAGAGTAGCCGGAACCGGGCGTGCGGGGACCGGGCTGCCGCTGTCGCGCTGCGCGCGGCGCGATCGTGCCGGGCCGCCGGCCGCGGCGGGGCGCTCCGCCGGGGGAGATGAGGTGGCCTGTCCGGTAAGAGCTCTGCGAGGGGGCGGCGTCGGCACGCCCACGCCGAGCCGCAGGGGGCGCAGACCAGGGGAGCGAGCCGCGCTGGCGGCGGGGGCGTCGCGAGCCGCGAGGCCCACTCGCCCCCTGGGCCGCGTCACGGCTCGGGCTCGACTTCCTCCACGGTGTGGCAGTTGGCGCACGAGAACTCGCCGGTCATCGTCGTCGGGTCGAACCTGGCGACCTGGAGCAGATCGGCCATCTCCGGCACGACCTGGTTGAACATGAAGTCGGTCCACTCCATGCGCTCCGGGTGCTCCGGATCCTGCACCCACTCGGGGAACACCTCCTCGTTGGGGAGCGGGGCGATCTGCCCGCTGGGCATGGCGTAAGCGCGCGCGGCCCCGTCGGCGCCGTGGCACGTCGTGCAGTCCATCGTCTCGTACTTCGCGTCGTACGCGACGAAGATCTCCTTCATCCGGGGCACCACGACGTTGGTCATGTACGTCGTGCGCTCGCCGAAGGTCATGTCCTGCCACGCGACCGGATCGGGCTCGCCGTCGTCCGCGCCGCCGCACGCGGCGACGAACAGGCAAGCCGCCATCGAGATGCGCCTCATGACCGTGCGGCCTCTCCTCGTCCGGCGATCGGACGGTGTCGCGTGATCCGGCTGCTGCGCGCCCGTCCTCGCCTCGTTCGTCGCCGGTTCCTCGGTGTGCATGGATCGCATCGTCGTGTCTCCTTGGGTTCGAAGCTGGCCGTCCGGCCGTTCCCGACCGGATGCGCCCTGGTTCTATCGTCACGACGAACGGGCGGACGCAGGATCGACACGCCCTCGATCTTTTTTAGATTTCGATAACTGTTTGAAATTGTTGATTATTTGCGAGGTTGCGGCGGGACGGGCCCGCGATCCCGGGATCGCGCCGTCTCCGCGGCCGCCTCGCCTAGGGCGACGGCAGGGTCGCCTCGATTTCTCGCCGCAGCGAGCGATCGAAGACGAACGTCCCGAAGGGGACGATGGACGACACGAAGGCGAGCAGCGAGCGCCCGAGCGACCACCGGCGCCGGACGGCGGCGTGGGCGAGCGCGGCGAGGAACAGCACGAAGAGGAGGCCGTGGGCGCTGCCGACGACGCGAACGGCGAGCGGCTGGCCGGCAAGGTACTTGAGCGGCATCGCGATGAAGAGCAGGAGGAGGTACGACAGGCCTTCGAGGATCGCGATGAGGCGGAGCTGGCGAAGCGCGGTCATGACGGGAAGGTAGGGCAGGGGGCAGGGGCTCGTGGAATTCTTCTCGGGCACCGGCGTCGTGCGCGCGGCTTGACGTAGGCGCGGCCGGGCGCGGAATCCAGGGGCGAAGCTATGCCGGGGCGTCCGGGCCGGCGATGGCCGAACGTCGGTGCGGCCGAGCTACGCCGGGGCGTCCAGACCGGCGATGCCCGCGGGCGACGCGGGCGGCGCGGGCGGCGCGGGCGACGCGGACAAGAGCGCCTCTGCGCACGGCGCGATGACCTCGCGCACGGCGTCGAGATGGCAGCGCGCCCGCTCCGCCTCGGTGAGCCGGCCGTGGTCGTGCCACGCCGCGGCGTCGATCCCGGCGCGCTCCGGGCCCGGGGCGGCGCGCACGGCGGCGAGCGCCTCGTCGAAGGCGCGGGCCACGGCGGCGCGCACCGGCTCGCCGCCCCGCGCGACGGCCCAGCGCACGAAGGCCCAGGCGAGCTCGGCGTGGGCGGCCTCGTCGGCGGCGATCCGGTCGAGGGCGCGGCGCACGTCGGGCTCGCGGGCGCGGCTCCGCTGCGCGCCGGCCTGGAGCGCGGCGAGCGTCTCGCCCACGCAGCCCTCGCGCACCGCGCTGGCCGCCGCGCCGGCGAGCGTGGGCGCGTCGAGCGCGCCGTCCAGCGCGAGCATCCCCGGGCCGAGCGACCGGCCGGCGTAGCGGCTCGCGAGGGTGAAGCAGGCGCGGGCGTGATGCAGCTCGTCCGAGAGGGCGCGCTGCGCGGCGTCGATCAGGGCGGGCGGCGCGCCGAGGGCGAGCAGATCGAGGGTGAAGCGCGCGAAGGATGCGACGGACGCGTGCTCGAGGCGCGCGTCGGCGAGCCACGCTTCGGCGAGGGCGGTGCGCGTCGCGGGGTCGAGGGCGAGCGGCTCGTCCGCCGCGGCGGCGAGCACCCAGTCGGCCCGCGCCTCGACGCCCGCGAGGCGCGGCTCGCCGCCCACGAAGAACGGGCGGCCGCAGGCGCCGACGCCCAGGTTGTTGGTGTCGTAGCAGCACTGGCCGTCTTCCAGACGGCCATTTTCGTAGACCACGCAGGACACGGGGTTCGGATGGTACTGGCTCGGGCAGGTCGCGGCGCTTCCCCCCGCGCCGCCGGCCCCGCCAGCGCCGGCGTCGGCGCGGACCTCCTCCGGCGGGAAGCACCTCGTCTCACCGACCTCGCCTTGTCCGCCGGAGCCGCCTTGTCCGCCGGCGCCGCCCTGTGCGCCGGCGCCGCCCTGCTCGCCGGCGCCGCCGGTTCCTCCGGCCCCGCCGGCCCCGCCTGCGGTCTCCGCGCCGCCGCCGTCGCCGTCCTGGCAGCCGAGCGCCAGCGACAGGCCGGTGAACACGCCGGCTCCCACGATATGCATGATGCGCGCGCGCAGCTCTCTGTTCATGGCGCTGAGCCTCCGTGCGACGTGCCGTCGATCGGCACTGGAACCCTCCTTATACCTCTCCTACCTCTCAAACAGACGACCGGCGTCGTCTGCCAGGTCGTCAGCGGGCGTCGCCGAGCGCGGGTCGGTGCGGCCGGGCCCGCAGGGACGAACGCGCGGATCTCCGCGATCATCACCTCCGCGGCGTCCTCGAAGAAGAAGTGATCCGCGTCGGGGAGCTCGATCGTCTTGTGGTCTGGGAAGGCGGCCTCGAAGCGGGCGAGATCGCTGCGCGGAAACCCGACGTCCTTGAGCGCCCAGAAGATGAGCGCCTTCCTGTCCGCGAGCCGGGGCAGGCCGGCTTCGACCTCCGCGAAGTACTCGGTCGCGGCCGTGATTTGCCCCGGATAGAAGGCCGCGATGCCGCGGCGATCGAGCGGGAGAAACGGCCGGAGATAGACGTCGGCGACCTCGGCGGGCAGCTCCCGCACGATCCCGTTGTCGATCCCCAGCGCGGCGAACCCGTTGAAGTTCACCTGCGCGAACTCGCCGATCGGCCCGCCGACGATCCTCGAGAACTTGCCGCGCGGCGTGCTCGCGCTGGTCGGCCAGGCCCACGTGCTCCCGAGGACGACGCGCCGCACGAGCTCGGGCCGGCGCCCGGCGAACCCGAGGCCGATGGGGCCGCCCCAGTCCTGCATGACCAGGGTCACGTCGCGGAGGCCGAGCCGATCGACGAGCTCCTCGACGACGCGGCTCTCCTCGCCCGGCGTGAAGCCGAACCCGGCGGGCGCCTCGGACAGGCCGAAGCCCGGATAGTCCAGCGCGACGCACCGGTACGAGCCCCGGAGCCCGTGAATGAGCTCGCGCCACTGGAACGACCACGCCGGGTTGCCGTGCAGGAAGAGGAGCGTCTCGCCCTGACCCTCGTCCACGTAATGGACGCGCGCTCCGCTCGGGAGCTCGACGAACCTGTGATCGACGTCGAACATCGCGCGCGGGATCTCGAACGCCATGCCTTGCGGACCGCGCGGCGCGGCGCGTTCGCTCGAGAGCGCGCCGGCGACGCCGACGAGCTCGATCGCGCCGAGGGTCGCGACCGCCGCCGCGGCGGCGCGCAAGGAGCGCGGCCGCTCGACGAGGCGAGGGACGAGCAGGGCCACGTCACCCGCGCCGCCGCGCGCCTCGGCATGACCCAGCCGGCGTGCAGCCACGCGCTCGGCCGGCTGCGCCGCGCGCTCGGCGATCCGCTGCTGGTGCGCGGGACGCGCGGCGCGATGGTGCCCACCCCGCGCGCCGAGGCCCTGGCGCCCGGCCTGCGCGCCGCGCTGCGCGGCCTGGCCAGCGCGATCCGCGGCGAAGCGCGCTTCGATCCCGGAGCGGCGCGGCGCACCTTCCGGGTCGCCACCGGCGACTACGCGGAGCTCGTGCTGCTGCCGCCGCTGTTGTCGCTCCTGGCCCGGGAGGCGCCGGGCATCGACGTGTGGATGCTGCCGCTCTCGCTGACCCGGGAGGGGGTGGTCGCGCAGCTCTCCTCGGGCGCCGTCGACGTCGTGATCGGCCCTCCTCGCCGCGGCTGGCCCGAGGGCCTCTACCTCCGCCCGATCTTCGACGAGCGCTTCCGCTGCGTGGTGCGGCGCGGCCATCCGGCGGCGCGCAGAGCCCTCACCCTCGACCGCTACTGCGCGCTCTCGCACCTCCTCGTGGCGCCGCGCGGCACGCCGGGCAGCCTGGTCGACGACGCGCTGGCGGCGCTCGGGCGCAGCCGGCGCGTCGCCGCGACCGTCTCGCACTTCCTGGTGGCGCCGCACGTCGTCGCGGCCACCGACCTCATGGCCACCCTGGGCGCCCGCATCGTCGACGCCACCGCGGCGCCGCTCGGGCTCGCGGTGCTGCCGCCGCCCCTCGAGCTGGCGGGCTTCTCGTTCGCCATGATCTGGCACGAGCGCACGCACCACGATCCGGCGCAGCGCTGGCTGC
Source organism: Sorangium cellulosum So0157-2 (assembly GCF_000418325.1). Lineage (GTDB taxonomy): Bacteria > Myxococcota_A > Polyangia > Polyangiales > Polyangiaceae > Sorangium > Sorangium cellulosum_D. The sequence continues at coordinate 6,714,026 of NC_021658.1, read as the reverse complement.
GCGACCAGCTCGCGAGGGCGGCGTCCTGACCGCGGGAGACGGCGCCAGGGCGCCGCGCGGGCCTCGGTGAGGCTCGCCCTTTACGACACGTACGTGAGCGGCGAGGCGACGCCGGTCCGCGGCGGCATCTGACCGGCGCGCGAAAGCGCCGCGTCGCTCTCGACGCTCTCGACGCTCTCGACGTCTCCGCTGCGCAGATCGCCGAGCCGGCGCGGCGTGAAGCGGATGTCGTCGAAGACGGCGGTGCAGCCGTCGCCTGCGGGCGACTGGGCCGAGAAGCCGACGGCGAGCTCGGTCGTGCTGCGGAGCGAGAAGCTGCGGAGCAGGTGCCAGCTCGTCCCGTCGGTGGAGGCGTGGAACGCGCACAGGCGCCCGAGCCGAGAGACGCGCAGCCAGACGTGGTCGCCGTCCACCTCGAAGGATCTGCGATCGTCCGACAGGCCGCGGGTCACCACGGAGGCGACCGTCGGCACGCGCTCGCGCGACAGCTCGAAGCAGAGCTTGGCCCACGCGCGCTCGTGCGCCCAGAGCAGCAGCACGCCCGCGTCGTGCGCCGCCGCGAAGCCCACCGTCACCCGCGCGCTGGCGAGGAAGTCCCCCTGCGGCGTGCCGAGCAGGCGCGGCGCGTTCAGGAGGCCGGTGGTGCGCTCCGGATCGAGGAACAGGTCGGTCTTGCCGCCCGCCGTGACGGTCAGGCTCGATGCCTTGCCGGTGCTCCAGCTCCTGGGCGGTACTTCCCAGCGGAGCGGCGTCGGCAACGGCGCTAGGTGTACAGGTTCACTCACCTTGTATGCCTCCCCCCCTTCATGGCGACCATAGTACCGGAGTCTGTTCCTGTCTTGTCGTTGAATCGTTTCGGTGTGTATGCAGGATCTCAGGCCCATGCGAATTACCGCCCTTCTGGTGTCCTGCTGTATGGCTGTAAGCCTGGCTGGTTGCTTGAAGGCGAGGCGTGGTCCGCCCGAGTTCCTGGTGGGGGCGCGGCCCGTGACCTCGGCGGGAGGCGGCTCCTCTTCGGCGGGCGGCTCCTACGCGGACGCCGCGGCGGTGCTCGCCGCCGCGGCCGGGGCGGCGGCCGTGAACCGCGAGGTGTACGACACCTGCTACGCGATCTGTGAGCCCGGGACGGCGTGCGATCCTGCGACGGGGCTGTGCGTGCGGTTGCCGTGCGGCGGGAAGTGCCCTGCCGATCGCCGCTGCAGGGTGGTGGAGGGGAAGGAGGCCTGCGTGCTCGGGGAGCCCGACCGCGGCGTCGTGCCTGGTCCGGTCGATGCGGGGGCAGGGCACGCCGGCCCGGGAGCAGCGACGGGCGAGGCGGCGGGGGCCCGGGAAGCGACAGGCGGCGCCGAGGCGGCGGGCGCGAACTGACGAGCGGGGCGCGGGAGCGCGGATCGTCGGGCGGCGATCACCGTCGCCGCGACAGATCGAGCAGCGCCCTCGCGCGCGAGTACGCGATGTACGGGTTGTCTCCGGAGCCGCCCAGATCGTCGCCGTCCTCGCCCGCGCCCTGCGGCCTCACCGGGATCCAGAGGTAGTCCGGGTGCATGGCCTTGCCGTTCACGCCGTTGGCCAAGGCGGGGTTCTTGATCCACTCGCCGCCGAGCACCGTCAGCCGATCGTCGAGCTCGAGCACGTAGTGGAGCTCCGCGTTGAGGATCGGGACGTTGCGCAGCGCGGGCGGCCGGAGAAGGTCGGCGGCGCTCACCTCGTCCGAGATCATCCCGTAGCGCGCCCCGACGCGGACGAAGCGCCTGGCGTTCGGGTTGAGCACGTAGTTGTAGCAATCGGCGCCCTGGTACCCGCCGTTACAGACGAGCCGCGCCGCCTCCTGCGCGCTCACCTCCGCCATCGTGTCGATGGTGAACGACGTGACCGGGTAGCTCCACACCTCGCGGTGCCACGTGTAGTCGACGACGAACGAGCGCTGCGCTCGACCGCTCGACGCGGAGCTGATGGAGCTCGCGCCGAGCCCGAGCAGGCCGGTCATGGCCACGTGCATCGTCCCCGGGTTCAGGTCGCGGCACGCCGGATCGACCGGCCTGCCGTAGACGTCGCGCAGGACGAGGTCTTCCCGCGTCTCGCAGCGCCGCCCCGACATGGTGGCGGAGTCGTGGTGGTACACCTCGGTCATGAGCGCCTCGATGTCCGCCGTGCGGAACAGGATGCACCCCCGCTCGATCGACGCGCACTCGGTCAGCGTGCTGCCGGAGACCTTCACCCGGATGTCGCGCAGCGGCGGGCCGCCGCCCTCCGCGACGACGTAGGCCGCCCAGCCGTTGCAGTGTCCCCACCAGTACTCCGGGGTCACGCCCTGGTACAGGCCGTGGTGCGTCAGCTCCCAGTACGTCGTCGGCCCCGCGACCCGCGTCGCCCGCGGCGCCGCGCGCGCGCCCTCCGGCAGGCCCGCCTCGCCGGCGGCGGCGCCCGCGGGCGGCTCCAGCGACCGCGCCTGCCCCGCGTAGAACAGGAGATCGTACTTCTCCGCCGGCGAGAGGTTGTCCGGATCCGACGTCAGATCGCCGTAATCCTTGACCGCGGAGTTCCAGCGGTCGGCGATGCCGTTCCTGTTCTGGGGCCACCACTGCGAGGCGAAGGGGCCCGTGGACTGGCCTTGCAGCAGGGTCGAGTTCAGCGCCGCGTAGGTTCCCCGGAGCTCCGGGTGCAGGCTCGTGGGGAGGTTCGCGGCGTCCATGGGCTCGCGCGTCCCGCTCAGGGGGATGAGGAGCGTGTGCGAGCCGCCGAGGATCTGCCCCGTCTCCGGCGAGAACCCGAGCACGTACGGCACCGAGCCGCCCTCGATGAAGCGCGCCGCCGCCGGCCCCGCGCCGCTCTGGAGAGCCGCCGCGCCGTCGCGCAGCGGCTCTTGCCGATCCGGATCCATACAGCCCAGCGCGAGAACCGCCGAGCTCACCGCCACCGCCCCGATGCGCATAGTCATGGCTGCTTCCCCCCTGACGCCTACCTTCTGCCACCCGCGTCGCCGATGTCTGCAGAGGTCAGGCCAGCGGCGAGGTGGACGCGTCGCGCAATCGATGCACGCGCGCGCAGCCGAGCTGCGTCGGTGGGCGCGTTCGTCCTTTGCGTTCTCCTTCGCGCTCGTGCGATTGCGCCCCAGACGGCGGCGCGTGCGCTCGCGCACCTCTGGCGCGCTCATGTCGCGCGGCCCGCGGCGGCCTTTCGTCGGAGGAGCTCTCGCGCCCTCGTCACGTCCTCACTCTGGATGGATGGGAATCCGCTCTCCGACGAAGTGATACCGGTCGGGGAGTCGATCGGCGCCGCCCCGGTCGGCACCTCGCGGTGCGGCGCCCCGCTGCAGCCGCGCGCGACGCCGCGGCATGACGGCCGGACACATCGGCGTTTGCACCCTGGAATTCCCAGCCGCGCGGCCGAACGCGCCAGACCTGCGGGCGGGACGACCGCGGACGCTCCTCGTCGCCGTTGACACCCTCGCAGGACATCAATAACCTGGTCCGCACGACGGGCGGACCGGGGAGCTGGGCAGCAGACGCGCTGCGACCCTGGGCCACCCGGCCGATCGTCGGGTCGATCCCTTGAAAGAGGGTTGACAGGTTCGAGGCAGGTCGATAGAAAGCCCGCCCCGAACGGCGAACCGGAGGGCCGAGCAGCAAAGGCGCTGCAGCTCCGTCTCGCCTGGTCGGCGGGTCAACCTTCTCAAAAAAAGAAGGTTGACAGGTTCGAGGTAGGTCGATAGAAAGCCCGCCCCGAACGGCGAACCGGCGAGCCGAGCAGCGAAGGCGCTGCAGCTCCGGTCCGTCTGGCCAGTCTAAACTGGCCGAATCGGCAGGTTGACCTTCTCGAAAGAAAAGGTTGACAGATTCAAGGCAGGGCGCTAGAAAGCCCGCCCCCGAACGACGGAGCTGGAGGATCGGCAAGCGCGAGCTTGCGTCTCTCTGGTCCGATCGAGGCCGGTCCTCATCCGAGGCGAACGCAGCGCGAAGGTGCTATCCGACAAGGGTAGTCTCTCCGCGAGGCGGCTCCTCCGAAGATCGGCGCGGATTGCAGATG